>NZ_CP150341.1:3715000-5782500 GCF_051475585.1 Sorangium sp. So ce426
CGGCGCGCGATCAAGATGACGCTGCGAGTTTCTTCCGGCCGCCAGGCGTTGCTACCCTAGGGGAACCTTGGGATTCAAGCGCAGGAGAATCGCTGCGGTCGCCGGGGGAGCCCTCTGTGGCGGGCTCGTCGTCGGGTTCGCTCCTTTTGTGCGCTACCAGGCCGAGCGGGCGGCTGATCGGTACGGGGCATCGCTGTCGATCGACCAGGTTCGGCCCACCTGGAGCGGCGTCTCCCTGAAGGGGGTGGACGTCCAGCTGCGCGGGGCGCCGAGCATCTCCATCCGCCTGGAGGAGGTCGCCGTCGCGCTGGGCGCTTCGGGACGGCGCGTGACGATGCGCGGGGGGACTGTCTCCGCCGTCGGGCCGCGTGAGGCCATCCTCCAGGAGCTGGAGACCTGGCGGGCGGGGCAGCCGGCAGGACGTCCCGGCACCGCGACGAACGAGGGGGGCGGTAGCACCGAGCTGGAAGGCCTGCGGCTCGTCTGGACCGATCGAGCTGCCTCACCCGCGGAGAGCCTGTCGGCCGACGACGTGCACCTGTCGCGCGCGGGAGGGCGGACAGCCATCGCCGCGCGCGAAGCGATCCTGTCCCTGGGACGGGCCGCCTTCTCTGTCCGGCACGGCCGGCTGGTGCTCGCCCTGGAGCAGGGGCGATACCAGGTGAGCGAGCTCTCGGCCGACTCCATCGACGCCAACGTGGCGCTCCCGGAGGGGACCCCTGAACCTCGGGTCGTGCCTGAGCAGAGCGGGCGCACCCATCCGGCACAGCTGACGAGGGCGGCCGAGCGCAGCGACGGGGCCGATGCGGGGCGGAATCGAGGGGCTGCGGTTCGAGATGCCCTCCTGCGGGCGGCGCAGGGCATCGATCTGGCGCTCGGTAAGGACGCCAAGGTCAACGTCGCAGGCGTCACCGCGCGCCTCCGGCGCGACGCCGATCACCTCAACCTGGGACCGGGGCACCTCGCCGTGCGGCGCGAGGCAGGCTCGCTCGTGGTGGAGCTCTCGCCTGGAGAGGCCGCGATCGCGGCCGCCGGCGCCGACGCCCAGCAAGCGCTCACCTTTCGCCTTCGCGTGCCGCTCAGCGACGCGAAGGAGACCCCGCAGGAGATCGTCGCCGACGTGCAGGGCGGACCCATCTGGCTCTCCACCCTCGGCATCCATGAAGGGGACATGGGCCTGTTCGATGTGGCGCGGACGTCGATCGTCAGCCGCGCGCGGGTCGTCCTCTCGGCCGACGGCCAGACGCTCGGCGTCGACGGCGAAGGAAGGCTGAGAAATCTCTCCCTGCGGAGCGCGGCCCTGGCAGACGAGCCCATCGCAGGCCTCGACCTGGCATGGCGAGCGAAGGCGAACGGCAAGCTCGACGGGTCCAAGCTCGTCGCCGAGGACGCCGAGGTCGACCTCGGTGCGCTGAGGCTGATCGCGCGCGGCGAGTACGAGCAGGCCGGGAACTCACACCGGGTCCGCGGCACCTTCGAGGTGCCCCTCACGGCTTGCCAGTCGATGCTGGATTCGGTGCCCAAAGGGATCGTGGCGAAGCTCCACGGAATGAGGCTCGCCGGCTCGTTCGGGATCGAAGGGAAGCTCCGGTTCGATACCGCGAACCTCGACCGGAATTTCTTGCTTGACTGGGGCGTATCGAACACCTGCCGCGTGACGGAGATGCCGCCGGAGCTCAGCGTCGATCGCTTCAAGCGCGCGTTCCGGCGCCTGGTTTACGGGCCCGGGGGCAAGCGCGTCGACATCGAGTCCGGGCCAGGGACCGCCGACTGGGTCCCCTACGAGGACATCTCCCGCTTCATGGAGGTCGCCGTGCTGACCACGGAGGACGGCGCCTTCCACCGGCACCACGGGTTCGACGAGGAAGCCATCAAGAACTCGATCCGCGAGAACCTCCGGAAGAGGAGGTTCGTGCGGGGGGCGAGCACCGTCAGCATGCAGCTCGCCAAGAACCTCTACCTCGAGCGGACCAAGAGCGTGGCGCGCAAGCTCCAGGAAACCTTGCTCACCATGTACCTCGAGCAGGAGCTCACCAAGGAGCAGATCATGGAGCTCTACCTGAACGCGGTGGAGTTCGGGCCGCTGGTCTACGGCATCGGCGCCGCCGCGCGGCACTACTTCAATGCGTCGGCGGCGCAGCTCTCGCTCGGACAGGCGCTGTACATCGCGTCGATCCTGCCAAACCCGAGCGTGCAGCACTTCGGGGCGAACGGCGAGGTGACGCCTGCGTGGAGCGGGTACCTGCGCAAGCTCATGCAGATCGCGCACAGGCGCCGCCGGATCTCCGACGAGGAGCTGGAGAAGGGGCTCCAGGAGGTCGTGGTGCGAGGCTCCCCTGCGCCTCATCTGGCGCCCCGTCAGCCCTCCGAGGACGGCGGTGAGGCCGGCGAGGACAGATCGGGAGAGGACGAGGGGGGCGCCTGGGCGGCGCCTTGACGCCCGCACCTGCGGGCCGGGCCGTCAGCGCTTCGACGCGGCGGTCCGGAGCTTCGCGAAGAACGCGCGGAGCACGCCGGCGCACTCGTCCGCGAGCACGCCCGACGTGACCGCGAAGCGATGGTTGAGCCGGTTGTCGCGCCCGATCGCGTAGAGCGTGTCGACCGCTCCCGCCTTCGGGTCCGGGCAGCCGTAGACGAGCCGCGCAATCCTGGCATTGACGAGCGCGCCGGCGCACATGGGACACGGCTCCAGCGTCGCGTAGACCGTGGCCCCTTCGAGCCGCCAATGACCAAGCCGCCTGGCCGCCGCCCGCAGCGCGTCCACCTCGGCGTGACCGGTCGGATCCTGGTCGATCTCGCGACGGTTTCGACCGCGCGCCAGCACCGTCCCCGCCGCGTCGACGACGAGCGCCCCCACGGGGACGTCACCGGCGCCTGCCGCAGCTTCGGCCTCCGCGAGCGCCTCGCGCATCCACCGCGCGTCGGCGCTCGCTGGTTCCTCCGGCTGTGCCACAGGGGAGAGGAGCAAATCCGCTCCGTCATCCATGACAACCATGAGAGGCTCAGGACCTTTTACACGACCGATCAGGCGCGCCCAGGAAGATTCGAACTTCCGACCCCCGGCTTCGTAGGCCGATGCTCTATCCAGCTGAGCTATGGGCGCTCTGGTGAAGACCAGTGCAAGACGTGGCTACGCCACCGCACTCCCGCGTCGCGCTCGGTTGCGCGAAGTGAGTGCCGGCGTTTATACGCCCCCGAGCGAGCTGTCAAAGGAAAAGTGATCGAGGCCTGAGGGCGTCTGCTCGGATGCACGGCGTTTGCGGCCGAGGTCGTTGCCAAGGGCCATGCCGGCGACGCACACGAGGCCGGCGGCGGGCAACGAGCGCTGGACAAAAACAGGGCGCGCGGCGACTCCGTCACGGAATGGCCGCGCGCTTTCACACGCTCTCGAAGGGCAAGCGAAGATCTAGAAGCGCACCACGAGATGAGCAGGCCAAGCTGACGAAACGGGAAGAAGCTGTAAGCCAAGCAGCAGCGGCGCCATGGAGAGGCGGGATGGCGCCCGCTGAACGACCAAGCACAAGCTAGTGAGGCCCGTTACGAGGGGAGGAGGACCGAGACACGCTGCAGCCCACAGCGCAGAACACGGCCAATTCCGCCTGGAGCAGCCTCTGTGCCACCCCGCGGCCTCCTCCTCGGCGCCGTCCTCGCGCGCGTACGTCCAGCGGAATACTCACGTTTCGCCGCGGTTTCTTCGGCTTCTTCGGCTGTCGTGGATCCCGTGTCCGACGAGGTGCTCGGGCAGCGGTGTCGCGTGCCATGCCGTGCTTCGCAATCTTTGCGGACCAAGCGTCCCGGCCAACGGACGCCGTGACGCGTTGCGTTGTCGAGGGCGACGCGAGTGCCTATCGGGGGCCGCCGAAGAGGTGGTCGTGCGGGGCGTCGGCGTGACAGCGCTTGCAGAGGGGCAGAGCGCCGCGGTGGGTGGAGGTGCCCTGGGGCGTGAGGACGAGGTACTCCCAGTTGCCGCCGTCGGGGTCGTAGCCAGACGGTCGCTTCACCATGGCCAGGAGCGTGTCCGGCTCCGATGCGCCCGCCCGGTAGTGGAACTCGACAACGGCGGCGCCAGAGGGGAGGACGCGATCCGGACCGAGCTGCGGGTAGGGCGCAGCCGCCGCGTTGATCCTCACCTCCGCCTCCATCTCGCCGGTGAAGTGCTGGGAGCGAGCTCGACCCGTGACGGGCCGGAAGCTCGCGAGCTGCCCGGCGAGCTCCCACGCCGAGGGCGCCGCGGCCGGCGGTGCAGCGGGCGCCGCGGCCGGCGCGCGCGCCTCGGGGATGGAGCTGGAGCCGCGCCCGATCCACGCCGTGCTCTCCGCGACGTGAGCGGGGGACGGGGACGGCGGGGGCGGCGCACAGCCGAGCGGCAGGGGGGCCCACCCGGAGCGGACCCGCGCCTCCGTCGAGAGCGTCATCGAGGCGAGCGACGCCGCAGCGAGCGCGCACCACGCAGAGAGGCGGGTTCGGGACCGCACCGGCCGAGATGCTACACTGCCCGGATGTACCTGGCCTCTTCCTGGCGAGGCCGCGCATGGCGCGCCCTCTCGGCCGCCACGCTGGTGTCGCTGTCGGGCGCCGCGCTGCTGGGGGGCGCCCCGCACGCAGCCGCCGAGGCGGCGTCCCGCCGCGCCTGGCTCGGCGTGGAGCTGGAGCCAGGGCCGGCCGGGGGGGTGGTCGCGAAGCACGTCGTCACCAGCTCGCCGGCGGCCAAGGCGGGCATCGTGGACGGCGATCAGGTCATCGCGGCGGATGGCGTCCAGATCGACGAGCCAAAGCAGCTCGTCGCGCGTGTCGCGCTCGCGGGGCCTGGAAACGTGGTGAACCTCCGGATCCGGCGCGGCGGACGAGAGCGAGACGTCGCGCCGACGCTGGTGCCGTTCCCCGGGCACGATCAGATCCTTCGCCTCGACAAGATCGGCACGTTCGCCCCAGCCTGGAGGTCGCTCACCACGGTCGGAGGGACCGTCCCGGCGAACATCGGGACCCTGCGCGGAAACGTGGTGCTGCTCGATTTCTGGGCGACCTGGTGCGCGCCGTGCCGCTTGATGGCCCCGCAGCTCTCGGCGTGGCACGCGGCGTACGCCGCGCAGGGGCTGCGGGTCGTGGGCGTGACGACCGACGACGTGAGCGTCGCGACGAAGACAGCGCAGGCCCTCTCGATGCGCTACGCGGTCGCGGCGGACGCGTCGGAGTCGACCTCCGCGGCCTACGGCGTCAAGGCGCTCCCCACGATGTTCGTGATCGACAAGAAGGGCGTCATCCGGGACGTGGTGGTCGGGTACGACCCGACCCGGCACGCCGAGGTCGAGAAGCTCTTCAAGGCGCTGCTCGCGGAGCCCGCGCCGGCGCCGTAGCCGCCGCGGGGCCGCGCCGGCTGACCGGTACGCCCTCCATGCTGCTCTCCATCGACGAATTCCTCTGGGCGCTGCGCCGCGACGGCTTCGCCGTCTCGACGGCGCAGGCCATCGACGTCACGCGCGCGTGCGCCCTCGTCGGGTTCGGCGACCGAGGGGCGCTGCGCGACGCCATCGGCGCGGTGGTCGTCGAGCGCGCCGCCGATCTCCGCCGGTACCGCGCCTGCTTCGACCGCTTCTTCTCCCCCGCGGGCGCGCACGTCGGCGATCTGTGGGGGCGCCTGCGGGAGCGAGGGTTCTCGGATGGGGAGCTCTCCGCCCTGCGCGATCTGCTGAGCGCGGCGGCGGAGCGGAGCGGCGCCTCGGGCGACGCGATCGCGTTCCAGGCGCTCGCAGGGACCGCGGGGGAGCTCGACCGAGCGCTCCAGGCGGCCGGGATCGCGCGCGTGCTCGCGCCGATGACGAGCTCGCTCCAGGTCGGGTTCTTCGCGCAGCGGGTGATGGATCAGCTCGGGGTGCCGGCCGTCGCCAGCGCGCTGCGGCGGATCCGGAGCGCGCTCGAGGAGGCGCTCGGCGAGGAGCGGGGGAGGGCCCTCGGGGAGGCGCTCGCCGCCGAGCTGGAGCGGATGCGGCGCCGCGTGCGCGAGCACGTGACGCTGTCGCTCCGGCGCGTCGAGGGCGAAGAGCCTGCTGCCCAGGGCCGCATGGATGTGCCGTTCGCCTCGCTCGGCGAGGGCGAGATGGAGGAGGTGCGCCGCGCCGTGAAGGAGCTGTCCGTGCGGCTCCGGGGCGCGGAGCGGCTCCGGAGGCGCCGCGCGCGGCGCGGGAGGATCGATCCCCACCGGACGCTGCGGCGCAGCCTCCAGACGGGCGGCGTGCCGTTCCAGCCGGCGCGTCGAGCGCGGCGGCGCGACAAGCCGCGCCTGATGATCCTGTGCGACGTGTCGGACTCGGTCCGCGTCGCCGCGCGGTTCATGCTCGAGTTCGTCTGCGCGGCGCAGGAGCTCTTCGACCGGACGCGATCGTTCGTCTTCGTGAGCGAGCTCGCCGAGACGACCGAGCTCTTCGAGGCGTTGCCGGCGAGCTCGGCGCTCGAGCGGATCCAGCGCGGCGAGGTGGTGAACCGGGCGCACAACTCGAATTACGGGCGCGCCCTGCTGGCCTTCGAAGAGCGACACGGGCGTGACGTGGACCGGCGGGTGACCCTGGTGATCCTGGGCGACGGGCGCACGAACTACTTCGCGGACGAGGCGGAGATCGTGAGGAGGCTCCGTGACCGGGCGCGGGCGCTCCTGTGGCTGTGCCCCGAGGGGCCGGGCGCCTGGGGGACGGGGGACAGCGCGATGCCGCGCTACGCCGCCGCGGCGACGAAGGTGCTCGTCGCCCGGACCGCGCGGGAGCTCGAATCGGCGGCGCGGGAGGTGGTCGCCCGGCGCGCTTAGGGCTATGGGTCGCGCCATGTCGCTCGATCAGAAGCTGCGGGATCTCACGGCGCGCATCGAGAAGGGAGGCGCGCAGAAGTACCACGACAAGAACGCGGAACAGGGCAAGCTGTTCGCGCGGCAACGCGTCGCGCTGCTCGTCGATGAAGGCAGCTTCATCGAGGACGCGGCGCTCGCCAACGCGCTGGATCCCGAGCTGCCGGCCGACGGCGTCATCACGGGCACCGGGACGGTGGGCGGGCGCCCCGTGTGCGTGATGGCGAACGACTCGACGGTGAAGGCCGGCTCGTGGGGGCGCCGCACCGTCGAGAAGATCCTGCGCGTGCAGGAGACCGCGCGGCGCCTCCGGTGCCCGCTGCTCTACCTCGTCGACTCCGCGGGGGCGCGCATCACCGACCAGATCGAGATGTTCCCCGGGCGGCGCGGCGCGGGCCGGATCTTCTACAACCAGGTCGAGCTGAGCGGCCTCGTCCCGCAGATCTGCCTGCTGTTCGGCCCGTCGGCGGCGGGGGGCGCCTACATCCCGGCGTTCTGCGACGTGGTGTGCATGGTCGAGAGCAACGCGAGCATGTACCTGGGCTCCCCGCGCATGGCGGAGATGGTGATCGGCGAGAAGGTCACGCTCGAAGAGCTCGGCGGAGCGCGCATGCACTGCTCGGTCTCCGGGTGCGGCGACGTCCTGGTGAAGACCGAGGAGGAGGCGATCGCCTTCGCGAAGCGCTACCTCGCGCTGATGCCGCAGAGCTCCGCCGAGGCCGCGCCCCGCGTCGAGCCGAGGCCGGAGAAGCCAGGGCAGCGGCCGCTCGAGGACGTGATCCCCGCCGACGAGAACAAGCCGTTCGACATCATGGCCGTGATCGACGCGATCATCGACGAGGGCAGCTTCGTCGAGATCAAGAAGCTCTACGCCCGAGAGATCGTCACCGGGCTCGCGCGCGTGGAGGGGCGCGCGGTCGGCATCGTCGCGAACCAGCCGAAATACAAGGGCGGCGTGCTGTTCGTGGACTCGGCCGACAAGGCGGCGCGGTTCATCTGGCTGTGCGACGCGTTCAACATCCCGCTCCTCTACCTCGCCGACGTGCCCGGCTTCATGATCGGGACCGTCGTCGAGAGGCAGGGGATCATCCGGGCCGGGGCGAAGATGATCGCCGCGGTGAGCGAGGCGAGCGTGCCGAAGCTGTCCGTCGTCGTGCGCAAGGCGTACGGGGCAGGGCTCTACGCGATGTGCGGGCCGGCGTTCGCGCCCGACGAGTGCATCGCCCTGCCCTCGGCCTCGATCGCCGTGATGGGGCCGAGCGCCGCGGTGAACGCCGTCTACTTCAACAAGATCCAGGCGATCCCGGCGGGGCCCGAGCGCGAGGCGCTCGTCCAGAAGCTGCGCGACGAGTACCGGGCCGACGTCGATCTGGAGAAGCTCGCGAGCGAGCTCGTGATCGACGCGATCGTCCCGACGGCGGACCTCCGCCGCGAGGTGGCGCGCCGCTTCGAGCGGTACGCCGGCAAGGTCGAGGAGAGGCCGCGAAAGAAGCACCTCGTGCCGCCCGTGTGAGCGGCGCGCGGCGCGCTCCGGAGAGCGCGCGGCGAGGGCGGCGCCCTTCGTGACCTCGGCCGCGCGCGGACGTGGTGTAGACTCGCGGCGTGCTCGCCCGCAGATCTCCGCTTTCCATCGCGCTGCTCGGCCTCGCCCTCGCGGCGGGTGAGGCGCGCGCCGACGTCCCGGCCCAGGCGGTGGCGCGCCTGCTCGGCTCGCGCCTGGGTCGGCACCCGCTCGCCGATCCGCGCGGGCGCGTCCCCGTGATGGTGCCGCTGCCCGCCGGCGCCGACGCGCGAGCGCTCGGGCTGCTCCCGGTCGCGCCGGGCTTCGGGGCCATCCGGCTCGCGCCCGGCGACGTCGGCGCCTTCTCCGCCGCGCACCCGGAGCTCAGGCTGCTCACAGGACCGCCGCGGCGGCCCCTGCTGGATCGGTCCAAGGGGTGGATCCGCGTCGAGCCGTACAGGAAGGCGACCGGCGCGGACGGCGAGGGGGTGGTCGTCGGCGTCGTCGACACCGGCCTCGACGTGACCCACCCGGATTTTCGAGACAAGGACGGCAAGACACGGATCCGATGGATGCTGCAGGCCGGAAGCCCGAAGGGGCTGCACGCGGCGCTCGAGCACACCTACGGGTGCGATGATCCGGACCAGTCGGCGTGCGCGATCTTCTCCGGCGCCGACATCGACGCCATGCTCGCGCAGAGCAAGCCCGGCATCCTCCGCGACATCGCGGGGCACGGCACGCACGTGGCCTCCATCGCCGCGGGCAACGGCGGGCCGATGGTCTCGGAGCGGCCGCGGTACGTCGGCGTGGCGCCCGCCGCGACGCTGATCATCGCCGCGCCCGCGCGGCCCGGCGAGGGCTTCGACGATCCGGACATCCTCAAGGCGGTGCAGTTCATCTTCGACCGCGCCGAGGAGCTGAACATGCCGGCGGTCGTCAACCTGAGCGTCGGGAGCGATTTCGGGCCCCACGACGGGACGAGCCCGCTCGAGGCGGGGCTCGCCGCGATGGTCGGCAGCGCTCATCCGGGGCGGGCGATCGTCGTCGCCGCAGGCAACAGCGGCGCGACGTACGAGATCGACGGCGAAGGGCCGCTCGGGATCCACACCGAGGCCCACGTGTCGGCGCACGCCGAGACGCGCGTGCCCATCCGCACGCCGAGCGCCGAGCGCGGCGAAGGATACGTCTGGATCACCTTCCGGCCCGGGGACGAGGTGTCGGTCGGCCTCGACGGGCCGGGCGGCGAGGCGTGGATCGGCCTGGTCGAGCCCGGAGACGACGCCGGCTACACCGGCGACGACGGCGAGACGACCGGCGCGGTCATCAACCGGCTCGCGAACGGCAAGTCGCCCATCACCGCGGCGACGAACAGCGCCGTCGTGGCCTTCAGCGGGGCGTGGAAGGCGGGCGAGTTCGCGATCCGCCTGCGAGGCCGAGGGGACGCGCAGCTCTGGGTGACGGGGCTCGGCGACGTCTCGCCGTCGCACGATCTCGGGCTCCTGTTCCCGCGCGCCATCAAGCAAGGGACGATCAACGTGCCCGCGAGCCACCCTGGGCTGCTCGCCGTGGGGTGCACCATCAACCGCGTCCGCTGGCAGCCGCAGGGGAGCTCCACGAGCGTGCGCCTCACGAGCCTCGACGGCGTGGACATCGAAGAGGACAGCGCCTGCTACTTCAGCGCGGCTGGCCCCACGCCGTTCGGCGTGGCCAAGCCGGAGATCAGCGCGCCCGGCGGCCTGGTCGCGGCCGCCATGGCCAGCGGCGTCGACCCGCGCGACGATCCCGGAGGGCTGTTCGATACGCCCGGGTGCCCCGGCGACGAGCCTTGCTTCGTCGTCGACGACCACCACGCGATCGCGTCAGGGTCGTCCATGGCGGCGCCGCAGGTCGCAGGGGCGATCGCGCTCCTCTTCCAGGTCAACCCGAACCTGACCCAGGCGGAGGTGACGGAGGCGCTCCAGGCAGGCGCGCGGTACCCGAGGGGCGCGGTGCCGCTCGACGCGCAGCTCGGTCCCGGCGTGCTCGATCTCGAAGGCGCGCGCCTCGCGCTCGAGGCCGCCGAGACCGGCGGCAACGAGCCGGCGCTCGACAAGAGCTGGTACGTCCTGTCGAGCACCTACGCGAGGCCCGACCCGTCGTGGCCGGTCTGGGGGACGATCGAGCTGCGGCGCCCTGACGGCGCCCCGGTGAGGGGCGTCGAGGGGAAGCTCACGGTCGCCGTCCGCGGCGGGGTGATGCACACGCCGCTCAGGGAGGTGCGCCGCGGGCTGTGGCAGTTCGCGGTCGCCGCCCCGCGCGGCTCCGGAGGGGCGACGCTGGCCGTCGACGTGCTCTACGACGGCGCCTCGCTCGGCGCGCGCGAGCTCCCGGTGGGGAGCGACGTCTGGATGGCGAACGGAGAGCTCGAGGCGACCAGCGGCGCGTGCACGTGGACCGCGGCTCGCCCGGACGGGTTGCCGCCGTCGAGCCGCGCCGCCTGGGGCCTCGCGAGCCTCCTCGTGGCGGCGTCGGCGGCGCGCCGGCGGCGCCGCGGCTGAGCACCCCCGCGGCCCGCGCGCCCTTGCGTCGCCCGGATTGCACGCGCGGCTGCCGTCCGGCGCCGTCCGTGTCACGGTGGCCGACCGGCGGGGCGGGGGAGAGCACGACGGCGATGGAGCACGGACGCATGGAGAAACGGGTGATCCTGGATCGACCTCCCGCGGCAGAGGCGGACGCGGGACACGCGCGCGCGCCCCGGCCGCTGCGGTTCGCGGCGCGCACAGGCTGGGATCTCTCGGGCAACAGCCTCGCGTCCGTGCTCGCCGAGGCGCGCGGGGCGGGGCGCGCGCTCGTCGACTTCACCGAGTCGAACCCGACGCGCTGCGGGATCGTCGACGCGGCTCACCTCATCGCGCCGCTCGGCGAGCCGCGCGGCGAGCGGTACGCGCCGCTGCCGCTCGGCGATCCCGAGGCGCGCGCCGCGGTGTCGCGCTACTACCAGGAGCGCGGGCTCGACGTGGATCCGTCGCGCGTCGTGCTGACGGCCAGCACCAGCGAAGCGTACGGCTGGCTGCTCAAGCTGCTCGCGGAGCGCGGCGACGACGTGCTCGTCCCCGTGCCGTCGTACCCGCTGCTCGAGTACCTGGCCTGCCTCGAGGACGTCGCGCTCACGCCCTACCCGCTCCTCAGGGAGGAAGGATGGCGCATCGACCTCGGCGCGCTCGAGCGCGCGGCCGGCGAGCGGACGCGCGCGGTGGTGCTCGTCCATCCGAACAACCCGACCGGCTCCTTCGTGCGCCGCGACGACGCCGCCGCGCTCGAGGCGTGCGCCAGGGAGCGCGGGCTCGCGCTGATCGTCGACGAGGTCTTCGGGGATTACGCCCACGGAGACCTCGCCCCGGACCGCTTGCCGAGCTTCGCCGGCGCGCGGCAGGCGCTGACCTTCGTGCTGAGCGGGCTCTCCAAGGTGATGGCGCTGCCGCAGCTCAAGCTCGGCTGGATCGCGGTCTCGGGGCCGCCGGAGCTCGCCGCGGCGGCGCTGGAGCGGCTCGAGGTCATCGCGGACACCTACCTCTCGGTCGGCACCCCGGTGCAGCTCGCGCTGCCGGAGATCCTCGCCTCGCGGGCGCCCGTCCAGCGCGCGATCCTGTCGCGCGTGCAGGCCAACCTGGCGGTGCTCGACGCGGCGATCGCCGCGCGCGCCGGGGGCGCGGTCCGGCGGCTCCCGATCGACGGCGGTTGGTACGCGACGCTGGAGGTCCCGCGCGTGCACGACGAGGACGGCTGGGTCGAGCTCCTCGTGCGCGACGAGGGGATCATCGTCCACCCCGGCTACTTCTTCGACATGCCGCGCGACGGCTTCCTCGTGGTCGGCCTGCTGCTCGATCCGGACGTGTTCGCGGAAGCCGCGCCGCGGCTCGTGGGCCGGATCGCGCGCGCGATCAGCGGTGAATGAGGACCACCGTGGAGCGGCCGGCGTCGCGGGAGGCCCGCAGGCCGTGCCACCCCTCCGGCACCGGCGGGTCGGTCCAGGCGAACATCTGCTTCGCGTCGATGGGGGAGAGGTTGACGCAGCCGCCGCTCTTCGGCTCGCCCCAGGCGTCGTGCCAGTACGCGCCGTGCAGCGCGTGAGGTCCGCTGAAGTTCTGCACGAACTGCACCTCGGAGTGGACGATCTTGTCGTTCGTGCTCGAGACCATCATCGCCGTCACGAACTTCCCGTCGATGCGGAAGCGCCCGGTCGGCGTCGCCGCGGTCTCGATGGCGGGGATGCCCTGCCTCGGGACGCCGCCGCGCCCCGGTGAGATGAGCGTCGCGAAGACCGGGGTGAGCTCTTCGTAGGCGACGAACCAGCCGCCGAGCACGCTCACCTCGATCCACTTGCGCGGCGACGACGGATCGCCGTCGCCCTCGAGCGGCGAGCGCTTCGCCGCCTCGATCACGACGGCGTCGTCCGCGCGCACGTAGACCCCCGGCTCCTGCGTCTCGAGGAGCCGCTCGCCGTCCTCGACCTCGGCGCGACCGGTGAGCCCGACCGAGGCGAGCCGCGCGAACGACGCGCCGGTCGGCTCGAAGCGGCCGCCGGCGCCCCGCTGGTACTTCGGCCGATCGGTCTTGCGGAAGAACGCGAGCGGGAGCGAACGCCCGTCCTTCAGCCAGACGCCCTGGAAGCTCGAGCGCGGGTAGGGCTTCAGGCGATCCTTCGGCATGTACGCCTGGTCCGAGGTCACCACCCAGGTCCGATCCTGCGCGTCGAACGCGCGGGTGAACGCCACAGTCGAGCCGTTCACGATCCGGTCGCGCCCCTCGCGCACGAGGCCGCCGAAGGGAAACAGCGCCGGGGCGGCGACCCCCGCGGGCTTCAGGTCGACGCCCACGAGGGCCTCGTCGATCGCGCGGATGGCTTCCTCGCCGGCGCCCTCGGCGGCGCGCACCTTCGCGATGTTCGCGAGGTGCTCCTCGAGGTCCCACTCGGAGCGCCGCTGCTCCTTCGCGCTCGGGAGGTGCGGGTAGCGCGGCGCGCCGGTCGACTCCGCGTAGTCATAGGGCCACGGGGAGTCGACCCTGGGCGCGTGCGGCCGCAGCGCGGCCACGACCGGGTCGTTCGGGTCGACCGCGGCGCCGGCGCCAGCGCAGACGTAGCCCCGCGGCTCGATGGCGTACCACGCGTCGCACCCTTCGCCCGGCGTCCGCGCGGCCTCGACGCTGCCGCCGCGCAGCGCGACGGAGCCGCCGAGCCCCAGGTAGCCGCTCCAGCCCCGCGTCGGGTAAGGGCCAGGGTTGATCCACGCAAAGCGCGCCTTGGAGTAGATGCGCGCGCCCTCCGCCGCCGCGCTGGCGGGCGGCGTCGTTGCCGCCGCGCTGGCGGGCGGCGTCGTTGCCGCCGCGCTCGCCGCGGGCGGCGCGTCGGCCTCCGCCTGGGCCGGGGCCGGCGCCTTCGTGACGTGCGCGGCCTCGACGACCGCGGCGCGCGGCGCGGCCGCTCCCGAGGACACGCGTGGCGCGTCCGCCTCGGGGGGCATCCGCAGGGCGTCCGCCTCGAGCGACGCAGGCGCCCCCTCGGCGGGGCTCTCTTCGGAGCAAGCAGCGGCGCCCCCCGACGCGATCGCGCACGTCAGGGCCGCGAGGAGGAAGGAAGGCGGTGAGCTAGCCATGCAAGCGGGAGAGACTAGTTGCCGGATGCGACCGGGGACAAGCGAACGACAGCCGCGCCGCCCGCGGCTGCCAGCCGGGGAGCCGCGCTCGCCGCTAAAGCCTGCCGAGCACGGCCACAACGAGCAGGATGACCCCGACGAGCGCCGCCGTGATCATCGCGAACCTCATGAGGCGCGGCTTGAGCCACTTCCACAGGACGAGGCGAGCCACCTTCCACAAGAGCACCAGGATCTGCCGGAGGACCTTGCCCACGACGAGAGCGTAGCGCAGTCCCGCGGCGCGCGCTGCCAGCAAGGGCGGTCGATTTCGCGGCCAATGGACGAGCCCCGCGACCCTCGCCGCGTCGGACAGGGCGGGACGCAGCGCGCGGCGGCACGCCCGTCGGACACCTCCGACAGCGGCCAGCCCGGCGTGCGGGCGATCGCTGCGGGCGGTGCGCGGCGTCACGTCAATCGATGTCGACGCTCACCTTCGATGCATAGCTGCCAGGAGAGGGGAAGGTGATCTCGCGCAGCGCGCCGGCGACACACTCGGCCGCCTCCTCGCCCCGTTCGTCGTCGCTGGACACGCCCACGCTGAGCGGCTTGCCGTCGGTGTCGATGTAGAGCGTGGCCTTGAGCTGGCTGGCGCCCGCCTGGCTTCGGCACGACGCGAGCGCCGGCCTCGCCTTCTTGTACGGCGTCCCGAGCTGGTCGGGCGTCCAGGGCACGGGCAGGCGCTCGTCGCTGCTCGGCTCAAAGGTGAAGCTGTTCTCCGCCAGGCCCTCTCCGCCGACCGGCTTCGGCCACCTCGTCGCCTTCAGGACGCTCAGCATGCACGCCTCGGTCTCGCGATCGCCCAGGTTCGAGTCCTTCACGAACGCCCAGCGCGCCGTGCCCTCCTCGGTCACCCGGACCTTGAAGCGGATCTCGCCCCCGAGATAGGGGATCCGCTGGACGCCTTTCTGGTAGCAGCGCGAGAGCCGAGGCGACACGCGCTCGAACGCCGCTTGCACCTTCTCCTCGTTCATGCCGCCGATCTCGGAACCCGAGCTCATCTTCGGGCTCGACGTCTCGACAGGCTCGGCGTCGACCATCACCGGCGCCACGGACGTGGGCGCGGCGCCGCCGCAGCCCAGCTGGGCCGCGAACGTCGAGAGAGCAACGACGGTGATGGTACCCCTGAGTAAGCACGTGAATTTCATGATCGAACGAGGACTCTATACGAGCCGCGTCTTGGGCGAAAAGAGCGCGATGAGGGGAACGCGCGCTGCAGTGCGTGTGAGAGATTCTGCGCCAGCGCGAACGCCGACGCGCCGCTCCGAACGCGCGCCCGCTCGGACAGGAGGCGTCCGCAACACACACGGTAGACCGTTCGGCGAGCGATCG
Organism: Sorangium sp. So ce426; assembly: GCF_051475585.1. NCBI lineage: Bacteria > Pseudomonadati > Myxococcota > Polyangiales > Polyangiaceae > Sorangium > Sorangium sp. So ce426. The sequence goes on from NZ_CP150341.1 coordinate 3,730,335, forward strand.
TCACGGGGCGGGCGTGGCGCTGCTCGGGACGGGGAGCGCGCCTTCGGCGAGCTGATCGCTCTCCCGGTTGCCCTCGAAGCTGTTGTCCTCCGACACCGACGGCGCCTGCGCGCCCTGCACGACGAGGCCAAACCGGTTGCCGGCGGACTCCGAGCTCGCGAGCGCGCCGCCGCTGTCGCTGAACAGCAAACCGGCGCGCGCGCAGCGCTGCACCTGCACCGAGCTCACCTGCGCCGTCGAGCCCAGGACCACGAGGCCGTCGCCCAGGTCCGGCACCGATTCCGTCTGCCCACCGGCGCTCAGAGCCGAGAACGTGCCGCCCTCGACCCCGAGGATGACCGTGTCCTCCACCGTGCTCGGCGAGGCCAGCAGCAGGCCCGCCACGCGGCTCTCCAGCACGGCCGACCTCTGGACGAGGACCTGCGCCGCCCCGGCGCTCAGCACGCCGACGCCGCCCGTGCCGTCGCGCTCCTCCGGCAGCGAGCGCTCGATGAGGCTGTCCGCGATCTCGAGGATCGCGCCCCGGGACGCGGACACGCCCGCGACGTGGGGCTCCAGGACATACGTCGACGCAAGCGCGGCGCGGCCACCCTGCACGAGCACGCCGGCGGCGCGATCCCGGTGCAGCGGGCTCGCGCGCGTGCCCTCGATGACCACGCCGCTCGCCGAGAGCGTCCCGCCCGAGACGAACAGCCCGGCGTCGCCGGCCTGGCGCACGAGGCTCGACGACAGCGAGAGCGCTCCGCCGCGCTGCTCGACGGCGAATCCGAGGTGACCGCTCTCCGAGGCGGCCGCGCCATCGAAGAGGTTGCCAGATGCCTCGACCTCCGTGCCGGCGCCCGCGACGGCGAGCAGCGCGTCGCACGCCCCTGACAGCACGCTGGAGGCGAGCGACGCGCGCGCGCCCTGCTCCACGGCCAGGCCGCCGGCCTCGGGCGCCGGGTCCGCCGGGGCGGCGATGAGGTTGCGCGCCGCCACGAGCTCCGCGCCGGCGCCCGTCACAAGCGCGCCCAGGTGATGGTGGACGAGCGCGTTCGCGTCGAGCCGGAGCGCGCCGTCCTCGAGGTGCACGCCGACGCCGTCGCTCGTCGCCGACGGCAGCGCCGCGGCCTCCAGCAGGTTGCCCTCCGCGACCACCTCCGCCGCCTCGGAGCTGATCCGCAGGTTGATGGTGCCGCCGACCAGCGCGTTCTCGGTGAGCCGCGCCTCGGCCCCGGAGACGACGAGCACGCTGATCCAGCCCTCGCCCGTTCCATCGTCCGCCCACGACGACTGGACGAGGCTGCGCGACAGATCGAGGCTCGCGCCAGGGAGCGCGACCACGAGCCCCTTGCCGCTCTCGCCCGTCACCCGGATGTCGCGCACCGAGACCGCCGCTGACTGGATCAACACCCCGATCGACGGGCTGAGCAGGCTCACGCCGCGCACGCCGGCGTGGTCGACGTCGTGGATCCAGATCGCGCTGACGTTGCCGTCGGGATCGCTCTTCTCGCCCCGGAGCACCACCCGCGAGGCGCACCGCCCGACGATCTCGATGGGCTTCGTTATCTCGATCGGCTCGTCGTACTCGCCCTCGGCCAGCACCACGCGCCCGTCCGCCTGAACGCCCGCCAGCGCCTCCGCCAGCGTCGTGAACGGCCTCTCCCGCGACCCGTCGCCGTCTCCGCCCTCGTAGCCAGGATCGACGTGGAGATCGCCGGGCGCCTCGACGATCTCGCCCCACGGCGCCGAGCCGCAGCCGTCCGGGCCGTCGATGGAAACACAGCCCTTCTGCGGGACCGCGAATGTCCCCTCCGGGCACCTGGCCATGGTGGGATGGCAGGCACCGCCCTCCACGAACTCCGCCGCACAGCCGGGGATCCCGACGTCCATGCAGCCCTCGTCGTGCTTCGGGATCGTCCCGGGCGAGCACTTCGCGAGCGCGGGACGACAGAAGCCGTCCTCGTCGACGAAGGCGTCGGCGCAGCCCCGAATGCCCACCTGTGCACATCCGCTGGCGCCGCTGATCTGCCCCGGCGCACACCCCGAGCCGCCGGCGCCTTCCCCCGGGAGCTGGGTATACGGCGGCAGGTTGGTGCTCTCGCAGCCGAAGAGCGAGACCGCGCACAGGCTGGAAGCGAGAGAAAAAAGACACCAGGGCGCCGAGTGTCCAAGCTTCGCGCGCAACACCCCACCAACCTAGCAGATGCTCCGGTGCGCACGCCGGCAATGCGCGCCTCTCTCGCCGCCTCCAGCCGCTCGAGACCGGACATTCACGGGCGTGACCCGGACAGCCGCACGTCGGCTCGCGCCCAGGCGCGCTTGAAGCGCGCGTGTGCGGCGTCCGCCTCCTCTTCCTTGCCCTGTGCGCGGAGGCTGCGCTCGAGCCCGCACAGCGACCAGCCGTTCTGCGGGTGGTGGAGCAGGTCCTCCCGGTAAGTCGCCTCCGCGTCGCGCGCGCGGCCCGCCGTGAGGAGCACCGCGCCGAGCGTGTGGCGGACCGGCTCGGGCCAGTCCGGCGGCTCGAAATAGCGCAGCTCGTCCTCGATGCGCGCGGCGTCCTCGAGCATGCGAGCAGCGGCGCCGGTGTCGCCGCGCTCGGACGCGATCTGGCCCTCGAGCACGAGCGAGGCGATCTCGAGCAGATCCTTCGCGCGGTTCCTGCCGATCGTCGCGTCCTCCCGGCTCTCGGACGCCATCGCCCGGAGCACCGCCGCCTCGCGCGCGGCATCGTCATGGCGCCCCGTCGCGGCGAGCGCGCGGCCGCGCGCATAGCGCCATATCCCCGCCGTGTACCGCAGCCCGGGCGGCGGCGCCGGCTCCGCGAGGACGTCGTCCCACCGTCCGAACCGGACCAGCGCGAACAGCAGCGCAGGGCGGAACATCTCGAGCATCGGCATGTGTCGGACGTTGTGGTCGGGCACCGCCGCGGCCAGCTCTCGCGCGGCGCGCACGGCGACGGCGCTGCGCCCCTCCATGCTCGCCGAGACCGAGAGGAAATGGAGGTTGTGCGGGAAGTACATCATCGGATAGATGCCCTCCGGGCGCCGCTCGCGGATGTACCGGCGATCGGCCAGCACCGCCTGCTCGTTCGCGTCAGAGGCGTCGGCGTAGCGACCGACGCGCAGGAAGATGTGCGACGGCATGTGCACGAGGTGCCCAGCGCCTGGGGCCAGACCGCCGAGCCGCTCGGCGCTCGGCAACGCCCGCTCCGGCGCGCGCGACGCCTCGACCGCGTGGATGTAGTAGTGATTCGCGCCGAGGTGCTCGGGGTCTCGCCGGAGGACGCCCTCCAGCGTGGAGACGATCTCCTCGGTCTCGGGCTGCGGCCGGCCGTCCTGCGTCCAGAGATCCCACGGGCGCAGATCCATGAGCGCCTCGGCGAAGAGGACACCCGCGTCGAGGTCGTCGGGGAAGCGACGGGCGAGCTCGCGCATCGCGCTCGCGTAGGCGCGGTCGAGGTCCGCGCGCTCGCGGCCCGGCGCGCGGCCCGACGTGGAAGCGTGGCGCTCGGCCAGCGCGTCGATGTACGCGCGCTCGCGCTCGCTGGCGGACGCGGCGAGCGCGCGCGCCTCCTCCACGGCCTCGAGGGCGGCCCGCTCCCGCGCCGCGTCGGCCGGCTGGTTGATGTTGGGGCCGAGCGTGAGCGCGATGCCCCAGCGGGCCATGGCGAGGCCCGGATCGAGGCGGGCGGCCTCCCGGAATGCCTTCCTCGCCTCGTCGTGGTTGAACGCGTAGACGAGCCGCAACCCCTGATCGAAATAACGTTGCGCGAGCTGCGATGACGTCGTCACGGGGTGATGGAGAGCGCCGATGTCCTCGAACAGAGGGACGCGATCGGCGTCGGGCGCCTCCGCAGGCGCAGGGCCGGTCGGCGGCTCCGCTCCGGGCGAGGCGGGGCGCGGCTCCGCGCCGCACGCCGCGAAGGCGGCGCAGGCGCAGAGCAGGGGCAGGCTGAAGAGCGCGCGTCGAGCTGTCATGGGCAACCTCCCTGGAGCCCGGATCGCCACGGGTTCCGACGGTCCAACATCCCCTCGCGGGGTCGCTTTGCCTCGGGCGCCTCCCTCCGGCGCGATCGCGGAGGTCGAGCCGAGCGAGGGCCATGCACGCGCGGTTCCCGCGGCGCGGGAAGGCAGCGCACAGAAGGCCCGGACGTGACCGGGCCTCCGACGCGCGCGCGCCGTCAGCGCGGTGCTCGATGGACGGACGGCGCGACTTGCGGCAACCTCGGGACATGACGACGTGCAGGGATGAAGCTCTCCGCTGGGTTCACCGCTACGCGATCGGCGGGGCGGCGTTCGCCGCGCTTCCGCTCCCGATCTCGACCTCCACCGGGCTCGTCGCGATCGAGACGCACATGATGGCGATGGTCGGCGAGATCTACGGCGAGAACATGGGATCCGTGGTGACGACCGCCGCCGGCGGGAGCTTCGCGATCCTCGGGCAAGGCCTGAAATTCCTGGCCACCCGGGCGGTCGGCTTCGTCCCCCTGATCGGGCCGGCCATCAAGATGGGCATCGCAGGGCTCACGATCGAGGCGATCGGCCGGGGCGTGGTTGGGCACTTCGAGCGAAAGTACCCGGGCAAGATCTTCGAGAAGGCGTGAGCCGACGTGGCGCGCGCGGCGCGCGGGCGAGGCGCGCTGCGCGCGACGTGCTCACGAGGCGCGGCGCGAACATTGCGCCGGCGCGCGGCGCCGCGTGGTGCGCCGCGCGCCGCTAGCGACGTCCGTCAGTTCTCGCAGCCGCTGCAGGCGAGGGGGCAGGTGCCGTTCACCGTCGCCTGACAGTGAAGGTCGGGCGCGCCGGCGCTGTCGCCGTAGTCGCAGCAGATCTCGCCGGCGTTGCAGCATCGCACGCCGCAGCAGAGGCCTTCTTCGCAGCCGAAGCCGGGGGCGCACGCATCCGCGCACTCGCCCTGGATGCAGACCTGAGCCTCGGTGCACGTCGTGCCGCACGACCCGCAATTGCGCGGATCGCCGGTCAGATCGACGCACTCCGATCCACAGCACGAGAGCCCGGTCTCGCACGTGCACATCGTGCCGCCCTCGCCGCCCATGCCGCCCTCGCCCCCCGAGCTCGTCGTCGCGACGGTGGAGGTCGCTCCGCCTTCCCCGCCCGCGCCCCCGCTGGAGGAGCTCGATGCGGTGACATAGGTCGGCCAAAGGTCCACGGTGCCCGGGTCGGCTTCACATCCAGCGACAGCGAACAATGCGGCCCACGACAGCAACGCGATCACCCGATGACAGGGCATGAGCACCTCCAAGCCGAAAATCACACTACCACGGAGGGGCGCGGCCACACGAGGGGGGGCATGGCACGCGGCGCAGCGCCGGCTGAATGCGCTGCGTCGTACGCCGCTTCCCGCGCGTCAGGACGATGAACGCCGCGGCGCCTGCGACATCAGGGGGTGATGAGCTTGCAGTCCGACAGGAGCCCCGTGTACCAATCATCGGTCCTGTCGAGCCATGCGCCCTCGCTGGACCAACGGATGCCGGGCCGCTTCATCCTGCCTTCGACGGTGTAGGTGCACTTCACCGCGAACCGTGCGGACGGCAGCTTGCCCGAGGTGAGCGCGGGCTCGCTCCAGAGGCCGGCGGCGAGGAACTGGACGCGGTCCGTGGTCGTGTAAGGACGGAGCAGCTTTTTGTCGTCCGCGTCCCCCTTGGACCAACCCTTGGTGGGCGACTCGAACGCGCAGTGCCGGCCGCTGATCTCGTCGGCCGACCAGCAGGCGAGATCCTTGATGTCGGTGGACACGAGGGTGACCTCGACCTGGGACTTGTCCCCGGGTTTCCACTTGGGGCCGGCCGTGCCGGCCGCAGGCTCACGCCCGAAATAGGCGAAGGCCGCGGCGAGGCCGCCGATGATGATGAGGAACAGGATCATGCTCTTGCCGAGCGAGCCGCCCTGCGGTTGGGCGGCGGCGCGAGGCCGCGCGCCGGGCTTCTTGCCGGCCGGGCGCCGCGCTGCGCCAGCCTGCTTTGCAGGACGCGAGGCTCTGGCCGGCGCGGCGGCGTCGGCGCGGCCCTCGCCGTCCTCCTCGCTGCGGGTGTCCTGCGCGTCGGTTTCGCCGGGAGGCGCTTCGTCCGTGTCGGGGCGGTCTCTGTCTTCGGAGCTCGTAGCCATCGAGGCGCTTTATGTACCGGAGCGCGCCCGCGACTCAAGCATTCCGTGGACCGAGCGGCAGGGCACGATCGCCCGTTCCAACGAGCAGCCCTTGATGTAGGCTGCGGCCGCGATGACGTTCGATGCCAGAAATCCACGCGCGCGCATCCTCGGCACGGGCCGCTCCCTGCCGCTCGCCGTCCCGACGAGCGAGGCGCAGGGGAGCGCGCCGCCGGCGGACGGCGCGGCGGGCGACCCTGGCGCGAGCGACGAGCGGCGCCGCGTCGCGCCCGGCGAGCGGACGAGCGACCTGGCGGCGCGGGCGGCGAAGGCGGCCCTCGAGGCGGCCGGCGTCGGGCCGCGCGATCTCGAGATGATCATCCTCGCCACCTCGAGCGGCGACGCGCCGATGCCGGCGACCGCGGTGTACGTGCAGCAGAAGCTCGGCGCCGAGCACATCCCGTCGTTCGACCTCTCCGCGTCGCTGACGGGCTTCCTCTACGGGCTGTCGGTGGCGAACCAGTTCGTGACGGCGGGGACCATGAAGCACGTGCTCGTCATCGGCGCGGACCTGCTCTCCCGCCGCCTGGATCCGCGGGACAGGGCCGCGGCCCAGCTGTTCGGCGACGGCGCCGGCGCGGTGGTGATCGGGCCGGCGACCGACGACGGTCGGGGGATCCTGAGCGTCGGCTTGCGCGCCGACGGGAAGAGGGCCGATGTGCTCCAGGTGCCCGGCGGGGGATCCGCGGAGCCGCTCACCGTGGAGCGGCTCGCCGACCGGCGGCACTACCTGCGCGTGAAGCAGCCCGAGCTGCGGCAGGCCGCGGAGGAGCACCTCGGGGCCCACGCCCTCTCGGCGGTCGCGGCCGCCGGGCTTGCGCCCGCGGACGTCGACTGGGTGATCCCGCACCACGCCGACCCGCACCTCGTCGCCCTCCTCGCCGATCGCCTCGGGTGCTCGCCCGAGCGCGTCCTCGGCGCGGTCGACGGCGCCAGCGCGGCCGGGACCTGCGCGGGCTCGGTGGCCATGGCGCTCGACGAGGCGCTCCGCGATGGCCGGATCCTGCCCGGAAATCACGTGCTGCTGTGCGCGCTCGGCGGCGGCCTCACGTGGGGCAGCGCCGTGCTCCGCGTCTGAGGCGACGAGGGTCGGGGTCGCGGCGGCGGTGGGGGGATTCCCTCACCGTCGTGTAAGGATGGAACCGCCAAGTCGCCATGAGACGCCAAGATTTTGTGGTTTTCTTGGCGTCGCACGGCGACTTGGCCGTTTGAAAGACCCCACCTTCAGCCGAAGCACCCCACCGCGACGCTCGCGACGAGGGCGACGAGCGCGACGGTGGACTTGTCGCCGTGCGCTCCCCATCGTGCAGGAGAACCCATGAACGACGCTCCTCTCTACAAAGATGCCAAGCAGCCCGTGGGAAAGCGGGTGGAAGACCTCCTGAGTCGGATGACCCTGGACGAGAAGGTGGGGCAGCTCATGCAGCTCGACGCCCAGGGAGATCTGGAGGACGCGATCGGACGGATGAAGGTCGGCAGCCTCCTGCACTGCAACGGGAAGGACGCTGACACGGCGATCCGGCGCGCGCTGGACACCCGCCTTGGCATTCCGGTGCTGATGGCCGACGACGGGATCCACGGCCATTCCTTCTGGGCGGGCGCCACGATCTTCCCCACGCAGCTCGCCATGGCCTGCAGCTGGGATACGGGGCTCCTGGAGCAGGTCGCGCGGGTGACCGCCGCCGAGATGCGGGCCACGGGACTCAAGTGGACGTTCTCTCCCGTCCTGTGCCTCACACGCGATCTCCGCTGGGGCAGGGTGGGGGAGACATTCGGCGAGGATCCCTATCTGATCGGCGAGCTCGCCTGCGCGATGATCAAGGGCTATCAGGGCAAGGGCCTGGACGATCCGGACGCGGTGCTGGCGACAGCCAAGCACTACGCGGGGTACTCGGAGACGCTGGGCGGCCGCGACGCGTCGGAGGCGAACATCTCGCGGCGCTACCTGCGCTCGTATTTCCTGCCGCCCTTCGAGCGGGCCGCGAGGAGCGGCTGCATGGCCTTCATGACTGGATACCAGTCCATGGACGGGATCCCGGCCACCGCCAACCGCTGGCTCCTGACGGAGGTCCTCAAGGAGGAGTGGGGGTTCGAGGGGATCCTCGTGACCGACTGGAACAACGTTGGCAATCTCGTGCTCGATCAGAAGGTCTGCAAGGACATGGCCGAGGCGGCCACGGTGGCGGTCCGGAGCGGAAACGACCTGATGATGGCGACACCGCAGTTCTATGAGGGCGCCCAGGAGGCGGTGCGCCGCGGGCTCCTCGCCGAGGCGGAGATCGACGCGGTCGTGCGGCGCGTCCTGTCGCTCAAGTTCTCCCTGGGGCTCTTCGAGGACCCCGGGTACAGCAGCGAGCAGCGCATCCAGGAGATCATCGGGTGTGCGGCCCACCGGGACCTGAACCTCACGGTCGCGCGGGCGTCTCTCGTGCTGCTCAAGAACGACGGCCTCCTGCCGCTCGCGGAGGCGGCGACGTCGAGGCCCTCGCGGCGGATCGCGGTGATCGGCCCCAACGCGGACGACACGATCGCCCAGCTGGGCGACTGGTCGCTCGGCTCGGGCCAGATGAGCGGCGGCAACGGGCCGCAGCACCCCCGCTCGAGCATCGTCACGATCGTGGATGGGATACGGGAGCTCGCGCCCCCGGGGTGTGAGGTGGTCTATGCCGCGGGCTGCTCGGTTCTCAGCGAGGACGAGTCGGGCATCCCCAAGGCGGTCGAGCTGGCCCGGGGCGCAGACGCGGTGGTGCTGGTCCTGGGGGACAGGATCGAGCTCATCGGCGAGACGAAGAGCACGGCGACCCTCGAGCTCATGGGCGGACAGAGGGCCCTCTCGGACGCGATCGCCAGGACCGGCGTTCCCACGGTCGTTGTCCTCGTCAACAGCAAGCCGCTGGTCCTGCCGCGCTCGGCGCTCGGCGCGGCGGCGATCCTCGAGGCGTTCAACCCGGGGATGATGGGCGGGCGGGCCGTGGCCGAGGCGGTGTTCGGGAAGATCAACCCCTCTGGCAAGCTGACGATCTCGTTCCCCTACCACGTGGGCCAGCAGCCGATCTTCTACAACCAGGCCCGCGGCCAGCACGGGAGTCGCTACGCCGACCTCACGCAGGAGCCTGCGTTCGCCTTCGGCTTCGGCCTGAGCTACACGCGCTTCACCTACGGTGATCTGAAGGTCCTGACGCCGAGCGTGGAGCGAGGCGGCACGGCGTCGTTCGAGGTGACGATCACCAACGCTGGCGGGCGCGATGGCGTCGAGATCGCCCAGCTGTACATCGAAGATCTGGTGACGTCGTCCACGTGGGCGCAGAAGGAGCTGAAGGCCTTCCGCCGCGTGGGCCTGGCCGCGGGGGAGGCGCGCAAGGTGCGCTTCGACGTGCCCGTGGCGGAGCTGTCCCTGGTCGACGCGGAGGGGCGCCGCGCGGTGGAGCCGGGGGATTTCCGTGTCCACATCGGCTCGTCGTCCCGGCCGCAAGACCTGCTCAGCGCCGGCTTCGCCGTGGCGTGACGCCACGGCAGAGACACGGGAGGACACGGGAGAAGAGGACACGAGGGCGCGAGGAGCTCCAGGGATCTCGCGCCGGGTCGCCCAGGTTCGTCTCTCATCCCTATCTCCCGAGGATCACTGCTCCTCACCCCACGCAGGTCGAAGCGCGGAGCGGCCCCGCGTCGCCGAGGGGGGCGCATCCGCCGGCGCTCTCGGCTAGGGTGCCGGGCCGTTCATGCAGCTCATCTCCCTGTCCCCCCTGGCCGCCTCGGCGTTGCTCTGGCGAACGGCGAACGGACCCTGTGTGACCGTCGCCGTGAAGGCGACCTTCCAGCTCTCGCCCGACGGCGTCGCCGCGCTGGCCGCGCCGCTGCCGCTCTTCGACGACGTCTTCCACGAGCAGAACGCGGGCCGGAGCCTCTATGTCGCCTCGGATGCCGTGCCCCACAAGCCCCGCGCCGACGTCCTGCTCACCGGCAGCGCGTACGCCCCGCCCGGCCAGCGCGTGAGCCACCGGTGGGTGCGCCTCGCCGTCTTCGAAGTGCACGCGCACGGGCACGCGCCCGCGGTCGACAAGCGGCTCCAGGTCGTGGGCGAGCGGCAGCGCGATCCCGCGACCGGCCAGGTGACGGCGCCGGCCGCGTTCTCCAGGCTGCCCGTGCGCTACGAGCTCGCCTTCGGCGGCGCGCGCTGCCCCGAGAACCCTGTCGGAAGGGGGGCCGATCCCGCCGACCTCCGGCTGCCGAGCATCGTCAACCCCGCCGCGCCCGACGCCCCCGACGGCTTCGGGCCCATCTCGAGAGCGTGGCCGCAGCGGCGGCGCGCGCTCGGCGCGTGGGATCCCGCGAAGCTCCTGCGGCCCGTCCCGGAGCTCCCGATCGCCATGGACTGGGGCTACTTCAACGCGGCCCCGCGCGACCAGCAGGTACGCTACCTGCGCGGGGACGAGTGGATCCTGCTCGAAGGGCTCCACCCCACGGCCGCCCAGGTGCGCTCTCGCCTTCCCGGCGTGACGGCGCGCGTGCTCCTCCGCGCGCCGCGGCTCGCCGACCCCGCCGGCGTCGAGCTCACCGTGCGCTGCGACACGCTCTGGATCGACGCCGACGCGCTCCGTTGCACCCTGACGTGGCGCGCGTCCCTGGCCGTCGCGGAGCGCGCCCTGGAGGCCGTCGAGCGGGGCAGGATCCTGGTGACGCTGGCGCCCCTCGACGAGCGCGCGGCGTGGCCTGCGCCGGAGCCCGCCGCCGCGGCCGCGCCGCCGGTCGGCGCGACGACGGCGCCGCTGCCGGAGGGCGTGAGGCCGCCCGCGGGCGCGCGGCCATCGCTCCCGATCCCCGAGCCGGATCCGTCGGTTGTCCGCGGCATGAGCGCCGAGGAGTGGGCCGCGCGCGGCGCGGGCGCGGAGGCGGCGCGCCCGTCGCTCGACCTGACGCAGACGCGCCCCCTCGACCCCGCTGCCTTCGCCGAGGCCCTCCGCGCGTTCGACCCGGCGCCGCCCGGCGCCGTCGCCGCGGAGGCCTCGCAGGCGGGTCCCGGCGCCGGGGAGGCGGCCGGAGGCGCGGGCGCGCCGGCGCCGCCGGTGTCCGGGCAGCCGCCGGTGCTCGCGGACACGCGCGAGTTCAACCTCCAGGACGTGCTGCGCGGCGCGCGCCAGGAGGACGCGCCGTTCCCGATCGCGCCGCCCCGGCCCGCGGAGCAGGCCGAGCCCGCGCGGGCCCCCGCCGAGGTCTCGCTGGAGGCCCTCCGGCAGGCGTTCCCCGCCATGGCCGCGCACATCGCGGCGCACGCCGGCGCGCCGCTGCCCACGGCCACGCTGCCGCTGCCCGAGCCGGAGCCGTCGAAGCCGACCAGCGAGGATCTCGCCGGCTCGCCCGACCTGCCGCCGCCCGCGAGGACGACCGAGCACGTCCCGATCCTGAACATCACCCCGTTCGCCGCGTTCACCGTCCCCTGGCAGGCCCGGCCGCCGAGGGACTCGCTCACCGTCGTGGTCAAGGGCACCTTCGACCTCGTGCCCGGGGCGCCGGCGGCGATCGCGGCCGATCAGGAGCTCCCCGGCGGCGACGTCCACGTCGACGACGACCCCGCGAAGAGCCTCCGTTACCCGTCCGATTTCGCGATCTTCAAGCCGAGAGCCGACGTCCTGCTGGTCGGGCACGCGCACCGCGCCAGCGACGGCGACGCCACGGCGCTCGTCCGGCTGCGCCTCGGCGACGCGCTCGACCGCTCCGTCGCGGCCGTCGGCCCGCGCCGCTGGGACGCGCTCGGCGCGCCCACCGCGCCCGGGACGTGGGACCGCATCCCGCTCCGCTTCGAGAGCGCCTTCGGCGGCGCCGGGTTCGGCCCGAACCCCGTCGGGAACGGGTACGGCGCGCGGGCAGGCGGCGCGCTCCCGTCGCTCGAGCTGCCGGATCGGGTGATCCGCTCGGCGGGCGACAGGCCCTCTCCGGCGTGCTTCGCGCCGATCGCGGCGACGTGGAGCGAACGCCTCGAGAAGATCGGGTCGTACGGCGAGCGCTGGAGGAAGACGCGCTGGCCGTTCTTTCCCGACGACTTCGACTGGACCTTCTTCAACGCCGCGCCCGCGGAGCAGCAGATCGCCTATCCCCGGGGGGACGAGCCGTTCGAGCTCTGGTCCGTGCGCCCGGAGGGCGAGGTCGTCCGGGGGCGGCTGCCCGAGCTGCGGGTCCGCGCGTTCAAGCAGGCGACGGGGGAGGCCGGCGGCGGGTTCTCCGAGGTCCCGATGCGGCTCGACACCGTGTGGTTCGACGCCGACGCGCTCCGGCTCGTGCTGGTCTGGCGGGGCCTGCTCGACGTGGCCGACGAGGACGCTTCCGAGATCGCGTCGCTGTTCGTCCTGAGCGAGCCGATGGCGCAGGGCGGGGCGAAGAGCGAGCCGACGGCGAAGCGCGACGCGCGGGCGCGCTTCTTCGCGGAGCTCGCGGCGCGCGAGGCGGCCGAGGCGCCGGCGGCAGGCGAGGAGGGGGCGGCGAACGACGCCGCGGCCGAGGAGGGCGAATCGGCCCTCGAGGCGCGCATCGCCGAGGCGCTCGCCCAGGCGCGCGCGCGGCGGCGCACGGCGGCCGGGAGCGGCGCGGCGGCGGGGGCTGTCGCGGCGGGGGCTGCCGCGGCGGAGGCTGCCGCAGCGCCGGCGCAGGCGGAAGGCGACGTCCCCCCGCGAGAAGAGGCGGCTCCCAGCGATCCCGTGGCGGCGCCGCCGGCCGCCTGCCGCGACGCCGTCCTCGAGCTCCTTCGCCTCGGCGAGCCGCTCGCCGGCATGGACCTGACCGGCATCGACCTGTCCGGCGCGGACCTCGCCGGGGCCGATCTGGGCGGCGTCATCCTGAAGCGGGCGAACCTCCGGGGCGCCCGCATGGACGGCGCGCGGCTCGTCGAGGCCGTGCTCGCGGAGGCCGACGCCGAGGGCGCGCGCTTCGAGGGAGCCGACCTCACCCGGGCCGACCTCACCGGCGCGAGCGTCAAGGCCGCGCGCTTCGCGGGCGCCGTCCTGGAGCTCGCGGCCGCGGCGGAGGCGCGCTGCGACGGCGCCGTCTTCGAGGGGGCCCGGGCGCCCGGCGCCAGCTTCGCGGGGGCCACGCTCACGAGGGTCTGCTTCGATCGCGCGGACCTCACCGGCGCCGAGATGATGCAGGCCTCCCTCGACGAGGCGAGCTTCCGCGACGCGACGCTCGATGATGTAAAAATTTACGGTGCTACAGGAGCGCGCGTCACCCTGGACGGGGCTTCGGTCGCCGACCTCCGCGCCGACGACGTGGTCCTCCGGAACGGGTCGTTCCGTCGCGCGCGGGGCCCGGGCTCCGTGTGGGAGGGCGCCGACCTCACCGAGGGCGTCTTCGCGGGCGCGGCGCTCCCGGAGGCGAGCTTCACCCGGGCGGCGCTCGACCGGGCCACCTTCGAGGGCGCCGACCTCGTCGACGCCCGCTTCCGCAAGGCGCGGCTCCGCGGCGCGCGCCTGCGCCAGGCGAACCTGATGCGCGCCGCCTTCGACAGCGCCGATCTCGAGGGGGCCGACCTGCGCGGCGCCAACCTGTATCAGGCGGAGACCTGGAAGGCGCGCACGGCCGAACTCCACATCGCGGAGGCCTTCACGGCAGGGACCAAGCTGGAGGAGCGATGAGCGGCGCGGATCACACCGCCACGAACACCTTCACCTGCGAGGGCGCGACGTGGGCGCCGGCGGGCATGTTCGCGTTCGAGCCGTTATGGGCCGACATCGCGGTGTGATAGACGATCTTCTTCCCCTTGGCGTAGACCTTCGAGCTCGCGCGCTTGAAGGTCACCTGCCCGCGGTTCACGTTCGAGACCATCCCGCCGAGCGTGCCGGCCTCATCACCCTTGCTGCTCGGCATCTTCGACGCCTCCGTCACGGTCTCCTTCTTCTGGACGAGCACCTTGGAGACGGTCGACTCGCAGCCGTTCAGCGTCCCGATGTTCGGGAACGGCGTCGGCACGGGGGGCGCCGGCGGCGCTGGCACCTTGCACACGTCCGGCATGGCGAAGCACATGCCGCCGGCCTTCGTCGCTGCGGGCATCTTCATCCCGGGATCCCTCCACTTCCACGCTGGCTCATCCGAGCAGCACGCGCTCGCCGTCGATCGATGTCTCCTTCTTCGAGACCATCGATGTCCGATCGCTGACGAGCTGATACGCCTCGCGGATGAGCGAGCGCGCGCGCCTCGCCCGGGTCTGGAGCAGCCCGTCGACGTCGCGGTAAGCGTCCTTTGCCCGCTCGATCAGCCGCTCGGCCTGGATCTCCATCCGGCCGGCGGTGGCGGCGATCTGCGCGGCGGTCGTGGCGATCCGCTCGGCGAGCACGGTCGCCTCGGTCGCGTGGAGCGACGCCCTCTCCGAGGTGACGTCGACCGCCGCCGCGGACACGCGCACGGCCGCCCGCTCCACCACGAGCGCCGGCTCGCCGCCCTCGCCGACCTCGCTCGCCACGCGCCGCCCCGCCCGGTGCCGGACATCGCGCCGCGCGCGGAGCTCCACGTCCGTGGCCGCCTCCACGACGACCTTCCCTCGCGGCGCCGCGAGCGTCAGGTCCCCCGCGGGAGCGGCGACGCGCGCCGCGCCCGTCGCGGCGTCGTACGTGACCGCGACAGCGCCCGACGCGTCCCGGATCGCGATCGTGCTCCCCTCGGCCGACGCCGTGGCCCCCTCCGCCGTGTGGATCACGGGCCCTCGGGCGGCGAGAAGAATGCCGACGATGTAAAAATCCGATGTGGTTACGTGTTTCGAGACGAGCACCCTGTCGCCGGGGGTGGCCTTGTAGCCGGGCACGGCGAGCCGCGCGCGCGCCGTGACGCCCTCGACGCCGGGGGCGCCGGGCCGGACCAGGCGCACGACGGCGCGCGCGGCGTCTTCCAGGTCGACGAGGGTGGCCTCGAGCACGCCGCCCGGGGAGGGCTCGTGTTCCAGGGCGACAGCGTCGTTCGCGTTCATCGGGTCTCCGTCTGGAAGTCTTCCGCGCGCGCGCGGTCAGGGTCGGTGTTCTTCATGTTGCGGGTGCGCACCCCGAGCAGCTCGGCGTCATCGAGCCTGGCCCGGTGCAGGTCGGCGCCCTCGAGGTTGGCGTTCGCGAGGTGAGCGCGCTCGAGGCGCGCGTGCGAGAGATCGGCCAGCGAGAGATCGGCGTTCGTCATCACCGCGTCGCGCAGGTCCGCGCCCGGGAGCCTCGCCGCGCCGAGGCTGGCCTCGCGCAGGTGGGCGCGGCGCAGCGCGGCGTCGTTGAGCGCGGCGTCGGAGAGGTCGGCGCGGGAGAGATCGGCGCCGTCGAGGATCGCCCTCCTGAGGTTCGCGGCGGGGGCGCGCAGGCCCGCGAGCTTCGCGCCCTTCAGATCGGCGCCTTCGAGGTTGAGCTGAGAGGCCTCCACCGAGGTGAGGTTGGCGCCGCGGAGGTTCGCGCCCGACAGCGTGGCATTCGTCAGGACGCAGCCGCGGAGATCGGCGCCCTCGCCGTTCGCGTCGCAGAGGAGCGATTGTTCGAGCACCGCGCCGGCGAGCTGCATGGTGCGGAGATCGGCGCCGGAGAGGTCGGCCGCGAAGAGCCGTGTCCGGCGGAGGTCGGCCCCGGCGATGGCGGCGGTGGACAGGGCGGCTTCCGAGAGATCGGCGTCGGAGAGATCGGCCTCGGTGAGGTCGACGTCGGCGAGCTGCGCCCCGCGGAAGGCGGCGCCGCCGAGCTTCGCGCTGGCGAGGCAGGCGCCGGAGAGGTCGGCGTCCGAGAGGTCGGCGCCCGCGAGGCCTTCGCCGCGCAGGTCGGCCTCGGCGAGATCGGCGCCGGAGAGGTTCACGCCGGCCCACGAGAGGCCCCGGAGCGCCGCCTTGCCGAGGGACACGCCGGCGAGGTCGAGGCCGCGCAGGTCGACGCCCGCGAGGCGGACGCCCTCGAGCGAGCAGCCCTCGAGCTTCGCGCCGGCGAGAGACGCCTCGTCGAGGGTGGCGCCGGCGAGGTTGGCGTTGCGGAGATCGGCGCCGTCGAGGGAGGCGCCGGTGAGGTCCGCCCCGGCGAGCGAGGCGCCGCGGGCCCGCCAGCGCTGGAGCTGGGCGCCCCGGAGCGAGGAGCCGTCGAGGACGAGCCCGTCGCAGCTCGCGCCGGAGAGGTCGGCCCGGGCGAGGTCGCACTGGACGAGGCGCGCGCCCTCGATCGCGGTGCGGCGGAGATCGATCGCGGTGAGCCGGGAGGCGTGGAGCTCGGCGCCCGCGAGGGACGCCGGGGGGCCCGAGGCGGAGAAGTCGAGTCCGGCGGCGGCGGCGCGCAGGAGATCGGCGCCGCCGAGGAGGAGGCCTGTCGTGATTGCGGCGCGGAGATCGACGTCGCGGAGCGAGGCGCCCGTGAGGTCGGCGGAGGAGAGATCGGCGCCGTCGACGGCGGCGCGGTCGAGGCGGGCGCCCTGGGCGTCGCAGCGCTGGAGGCGCGCGCCGGAGAGGACGGCGTCGTGGAGCTCGGCCTTGTGGAGGCGCGTGGCGCGGAGATCGGCTCGCTCCAGGAGCGCGCCGGAGAGCTTGGCGCCGGTGAGGTCGACCTGGTGGAGGGAGGCGCCGGTGAGGACAGCGTCGCGCAGATCGGCGCCCGCGAGGCGGCAGGCCTCGCCGGGAGGGCCGCCGAGGAGGGCGCCTGTGAGGTCGGCGTCGGTGAGGTCGGCGCCCTCGAGGTTCACGTTGCGGAAGATGGCGCCGGAGAGCGTGGCGCCGGCGAGGTTCGCGCCGCGCAGATCGACGTCCTGCCAGAGGGCCTGCGAGAGATCGGCGCCGCGGAGATCGATGCCGGGGGCGACGGCGCCCGAGATGCGGCTGCCGGCGAGCTCGCCGCGCTGGCTCTTCTGCAAGAGCTCGGCAGGCGTCGGGGGTGAGCCGTGGTTGCGCTGCGCGGGCATGGTCAGGGCGAGGCTAGGCCATCGCGCGGGGGGTGTCACTGAGGTAGCGTGCAGCCTGAAGGGCCTTCGCTGGCGTTGCTGGGGGGCGTTGGCTGGGAGCGGGGGAGGGGAGAGGAGCGGAGAGGCATGATCAGCGTCGCGGTGAGGATCGAGACGGAGTGCGGCACCTGCAGGATGCCGATGCCGGTCAACACGCTGGCTCGCGAGGTGGGCTGCCCGAGCTGCGGGAGGTCGACGGAGGTGAGCGACGATGTCTGGCAGGCGCTGCTGCGCGATCCGGTCTACGACGGGCCGAGGATGCTGGCGAACGAGGGGCGACAGTGCGCTGCGAGGAAGCTCTCTGCCGTTTACACCCGGCGCGGTCCGTGCTGCCAGGGATGCGAGGAGGAGATCCCCGTCGCGAGCATCGTGGAGGTGCGGGAGCAGGCGATGCTCCGGTGTGACCGCTGCGCCAAGCAGGCCTGGGTGCGACGGGTGCCGGTGGAGCTCGCGGGAGCGCTCCCGAACATCACGCACCTCGTGGGCGAAGATCCTGACTCGCCCGCCATGGCGCAGGCAAATGCGGCGGAGGCGGCGACGTTTCCATGCCCGCAGTGCGGCTCACCGGTCGCGTTCGACGGCGTGAACCGAGCGTACACGTGCCGCTTCTGCAGCGCGAACGTGCACGTGCCGGACGAGTTCGTGTACCGGGGGCGAAGGAAGGTGGCGGCGAGCTGGTTTCTCATCTTTCATCCGTCGATCGCCGACAGCGCACCGGCCCCGCAGGCCGTCGCCGCAGGGCTGTTCGATTGGGAAGAGCCGCCTATGGCGGCGGTCGATGCGCAGGGCAACCTCTACTGTGCGGCGAGGCTGCTGCACTGGGTCTCCGTTGGTACACATCTCGCCCGGGAAAAGCACGAGAGCGTACTCTGGTGCATCGATCCATCGATGAACGTCCGCTGGCTACAGCGCGGTCGATCGCGGGCTGTGCACCTCGTGCTCTCTCCGAACGGCACACTCCTCGTCACGGATCGGCAGACGTCGGTCCAGCCCTGGCTTTCGGGCAGAACCGGTACGCCTACCGGAGAACCAGCACATATGGTGAAGGAGAGCGATGGCGGTTTGTCCGATTGCGACGACTTGGCTTGCGGTCGCGATGGCTCCCTCCTGATCCTGGACGGCGGTGTCCTCCGGCGGCTCTCGCCGGATGGGGCGGAGTTGCCTCTCTGGACTGGCGGCGCTCCAGGGAGTGTGGATCTCACCGAGATCGCAGGCGGGCTCAAGCGTCTTCAGTGCGGGACGGACGGGTCGATCTTTCTCCTGTGTAGCGCGTCGATCGTGCGTTTTGATGCGAATGGGCGCGAGATCTACCGCGCGGAGTTCTCTTCGGAGCCTCCAGATCCTCGATATCGCACGCTCGGCGTCGACCGCAACGGCAATGCCTACGTCCTCAGGAGCGGACAGCTCGCGCGGATCAGCGCGACGGGTGAGCTGTCCGTCGTCTTGGAGTCAAAGCGCGACAGGCTGCCGCAACCGGAGATGAGCATTGCTGTGTGCCCCGATGGATCGTACTGGCTCTTTGGTAGGGACGGGCGCGCCTGGAGGTTTGACCACGACGGCGAGCTTCTCTTCGCGAGCGAAAAGGAGTCCAGACCCAAGAAGTTGACGTGCCAACAAGTCGTCGAGCGACAGATGGATGCGGTCAAGGCCAAGACCCAGGCAGAGCACGAAGCATCGGAGCGGCTCATGCGTGAGCGGAGAGCAGAGGCAGCGAGAGTTGAGCGGATCGTTGGGATTGTTGCAGCTATCGTTGTGCTGGGGCTCTTGGCGCTGCTGATGGCCGCTGCTGCGGCGTCGTAGATCGATCTATGGCGCAGGAGCGTCGGGCTCCTGTTCAATCAGATCCTGTACGCGTCTGCTAGCCGAGGTCGATCCGGCCGCCACGGATAGTTACCCTGGAAGAAGAGCACGCGACGCTGGTCCCGCCTTTTACCAGCTTGGCTGCGCTGGCCCCCAGGACACACTGGGAACCTCCGTTCTTTACCGACACAGTCCCGCCCTTGACTGACAGGCCGTCCGTTTTTGAGCCGACCATGACGTTGCCAGGCTTTGCGCTCATTCCCCATCCGCCGCCCATGACTTCCGCGAATTTCCCCCCGTGGACCTTCGCGTCGCCGGCGGCAGCGAGATGGATGTTGGCCCCCTTTTCCTGGAGGTCTCCCGCTGCTTTTATGCTCGTGTTTCCGGTCGCTTGTATGTCAAGAGTGGCCTTCGACTTGAGTTGAGCGCCGCCCACTGCGCTTATGGTGAGCGAGGAGGCTGTCGTGATTCGCATGGCACCTCCGCTGTGCGTCTTGGAAGTGCCCACTGTCTTGGACACATAACTGTCGAGCGCGAGGATGTCGACCTTCTTCCCAGTGATGAGCGCCGCGGCGGCGCCTGCAACGGAGACTTTGCCCAAAGATTTCAGCATGGCGATCGCGCCGCCAGAGACGATGGCGTTGCCAGCGGAGGAGAGCGTCGCGGACGCGGCGCCGCCGACGAACGCGTCGACCTTGCCCATCAGCACCGCTGAGTTGTCCCCGCCTCCGAGGAAGAAGGGGGTGCCCATGCCAGGTATGACCGCCGAGACGCGAGGGACCGCGGCGATCCCGTTGGCCGCGCCGATCATGCTGTTCGCAATTCCGACTTGCGCGACTTCCATCGCCTTCCCGGCCTTCTTCGCGGCGTCGCTCAGCAGTTCGACTCCGGCCTTCTTGCCCTCGCGGAGCGCCTTCGCGGCCCCGCTGGTCCCCGATACGATGTCATGCACGATCCCGGCTTTTCTTCGCCCCTGTTCTTCTTCGGCGATCTTCTTCGCCAGATCCTCGGCTCTCTTCTTCGCGTCAGCGTGTTGTTTGGTGGCTGCGACCGCTGCCTCGTACTCGGGGGCCTCTTTCTCCCATTCTTCCTTCGTCATGGCCCTGAGCAACCCGTAATGATCCTTCTTCGGCGGCGGGTTATTCTCCGGGTAAGGAGCCTTCGCCTGGGCCGCCGCGCGCACCCTCTTCATGTGCTCCTCCGCGACGACGACCTCCTCGTTCGCCTTCGCCTGCTGCATCGCGTCCCATTTCTTCGGTAGTTCGAGCGCGGTCTTCGCGACGCCGAGGATGTCGTCCACGATCTTATGATGCTTGTCATCGGTCAGCGCCTTTGAGAACGCTTGCGCGGCAGTTGCGTACTGTGTGATGCTCGAGGAGGCCACGACGGACGCGATGTCCGTGAGGGTCGTGGCGACCGACGTCAATGTGCTGACGCCGGCAGCGCCGAGCGCCGTGATCGCCTCCTTCGTGGTGAGCGCCGCGCCGGACTCCGGCGTGTTCGGGGATCCGAGCTGGAAGGTCGCGCCGCCGTACGGCGTCGAGAGCTTGATGCGCTCCTCGCCCTCGTTGTCGTCGATGTTGATCTCGTTGCCGCCGCCGGTCCGGATGACGTTCCTGCGCCCGTTCTTCGCGTCGACGGTGCTCGGTGTGCGGGGGTTCGGCACGGCGCCTGCGATGATGGGCCGGTCTGGATCGCCGTCGATGAAGGTGAGGATCACCTCCACCCCGCTCCGCAGGGGGAAGTGGAACCCGTAGCCCGCACCGGTATGGGGCTGGGCCATGCGGATGAGCCTCGATGCCTTGCCATCCTCGGCGCTGCTGGTGTCGAACAGGAAGCGGACGCGGTAGCGGCCGCTCTCGTCGACCTCGGCGTACTGGCCTTTCTCCGCGGCGTCGATGACGCCGGTGATGACGCCGTGCACCTTCGGCTTCGGCGTCACGCGCGGCGGGCGGTACGTGGTCGCATAGGGGATCGCCCGGAACTCGTTGGCGTAAGCGCGCTCCTCGCCCGTGCCCGCGTTGAGCGTCGCCTGCTGGAGCCGGTGGCGCACCTCGACGAGCAGCAACTCGATGTCGCCGCGCGGGTGTCCCTCGAGCGTGAGCTTCGCCCCGGCGCCGAGGGCCTGCTCGTCGCTGGCTCCCTCGAACACCCTGCGGCCGGCGCGCAGCTCCTCCGCGCGGAGGACCGCGATGCGCTCGCCTTCGTCGGGGGTCTTGAAATGAGCGCCGTACTCGACGACGTCGCCGCCCGACGCGGGCGAGACGGTCGCCGCGGCCATCAAGGGCACGTGCGGTGTGCGGTAGTTATAGTCCTTCACCACGTACCGGCTCGGGACGGTGCGCGTCGTGCCCTCCAGGCGGTGGACGCCGATGCAATCGCCGCGCGGGTAGAAGTGCGCGCGCCCGTCGCCGGCGACCGGCTGAAAGCCGCTGTTCGTGTCGGAGAAGACCACGACGTCGCGGCCGTCGCGGTGCTCGAAGAAGAACGAGATGCCGAGGTGCTCGGCGAGGCGCGAGACGAACTGGAGGTCGGTCTCCTTGTACTGCACGACGTACTCGCGCGGCGGGTACGTCGAGACCAGGCGGAGCTCGAAGTCGTCGCCCTCGTGGAGACCGGCCCGCTCGAGCTTCTTCTTGATGATCTCCGGGACCGAGAGATCCATGAAGATCTCCGACGTTTCGGTGAGCGTCAGCCGGAAGGCGCGGGGCACGAAGGTGAGCGTGTACGCCATGTGCAGCGTCTCGGTGTGGAGCGCGTCGCGCACGACGGAGATGACGCCGAAGAGACGCCGCTCCTCGCGGTCGCCCCTCAGGAACACGAGCGCGGCGGGCTCGGCGAGGAGCGCCTCCTCGTCGAGCCCCTCGGGGCTCTTGCACACGACGTGGAGCTGGAACTCGAACGGCTGCGAGATGACCTCGCGCCCGGTGAGGTCGTGGAGCTCGACCGCGTCGGCCGAGAAAGCACGCGAGTCCAGGCGAGCAGAGAGGATGTCCTTCATGAGCGTCCCTCGGGTGAAGAGACGCTACCATCGCCCGTCGACGAGCTCTCTTTCAAGCTGTTCGTGCAGCGGAGCACCGCCGCGTCGCCGCGCGACACAGCTCTCGGCAGCCCCTAAGCCCTCCAGCGGCACCTCGCGCGCCTGCCGCCGCGACAGCATCCGGAGCTTGCTCAAGGCGTTGTTCTCGATCTGCCGGATCCGCTCGGCTCGTCGTCCCGGCCACAGGACCTGCCCTGCGCCGGGTTTGCCGTGGCGTAGGGCGTGTCGGCGGCGACCGCCGGCGGCTCCGGCTCGAATTTCAATTCTGACTGGAAGGTAACGTACACCTCCGTCCAGAATTTCAATTTTCTCCGGGTCGTGTATCACCGTGGACGGGGCAACGAGCGCCGGGGAGGCCTCGGCGCCCGAGGAGGGACGACCGATGACGGCGAAGCGGGTGGCGCTGGTGACGGGCGCGAGCACGGGGATCGGCCGGAGCGTGGCGGAGACGCTCGCGAGGAACGGGTATGTGGCCTTCGCGGGCATGCGCGATCCCGACGGCAGGAACCGAGCGGCGCGCGACGAGGTGGCGGGCCTTTCGACCGCGGGGATCCCCATCGAGGCGGTCGCGCTCGACGTGACGGACGACGCCTCGGTGGCCGCGGCGGTCGCGACGGTCATGGAGAAGACGGGGAAGATCGATGTGCTCCTGAACAACGCGGGAGGCTGCCTGATGGGGCTGGCCGAGTGCGGCAGCGTCGAGCTGCTGCAACGGCTCCTCGATACCCACGTCGTCGGGACGCAGCGCGTCTGTCGCGCCGTGCTGCCGCACATGCGCCGGCGAAGGACCGGGGTGCTCGCCTTCACATCCAGCGTCGGCGGGCGCGTCGTCATACCGACCACGACGCTCTACTGCGCTGCCAAGGCCGGGATGGAGATGATCGCCGAGGGCTACAAGCGCGAGCTCGCGTCGTTCGGGATCGACGTCGTGATCCTGGAGCCGGGAATGGTCCACACGAAGATCTTCGACAACATGTGGCTGGACGACGACACGGCGCGCGCCGCCGAGTACGGGGCGCTCGGCGGCGTGGGGCGCGCCACGCTCGAGATGGCCAGGACCATGAAGGGGCCATCCCCGGAAGAGGTCGCGGGCGTGATGCTGAGGCTACTGGAGACGCCGCACGGCCAGCGGCCGCTGCGCACGACGTTCGGCGCGGACGCGGCGCTTGTTGACCCGGTGAACGCCGCCGCGGACGAGGCCACGCGGGCGCTGCACGCCCTGTACGGGGCGGACGGGGAATAGACGATGTGCAGCCGTTCGAGGCGCGCACCGCCGAGGCCGACCCACCCCGGCCTGTCTGACTAGAGCGACTTCAGGTATTCCACGAGGTCACGCTTCTGGCTGGAGTCGAGCCTCAGATTGAAGCGCTCGTTATAGCTGCGCACGACGTCCAGCAGCGTCTCGAAGCGGCCATCGTGGTAGAAGCGACCCTTGTTCTTCGGCTTCATGAACAGCCCTAGCTCTCGGACGAAGAGGGCGGCCAGGTTCATCGTCTTGTACGAGTTGCCGGGCGCGCGGTTCGCCTGGAAGGCGTCGATTTTCATCTCCTCGGGCGTGTGGAGGTTCCAGCCAGCATCGGTCCAGAGCGGCTTGTTGTGGCAGCCGGTGCACTTCGCGTCGCCGGTGAACAGCTTCGCGCCGCGCTCGGCGGCCTCCTCGTCGAAATCGACCCCGGGCTCCGGCTTCGGCGCCGGGAGCGCGAGTTGATAGAAGTGCAACGCCGGGAGCTTCGACGTGACGAGATCTTTCTTCGGATCCACGACCACATTCCAGATCCCGGTGGCGGCGGCGTTCGGGTACTTGTCTTTATCGTTGAGCCTGGGATCGAAGAAATTGCCCTTCCCGTGGAGCTGGGTCACGGCGACGTACGCGTTCCAATAGGGCACCGAGCCCCAGTTGCCCGTCCAGGTGTGCTCGTTGACTCCGCCCATATCGAACGCGTTGGGGAGCAAGGTCGCGGCGGTCTTTTTCTCAGGGCCAGGCTGGAACGCCTTCCCGTCGAGGAGCAACTGGGCGTCGTACTTGCCCGGCCCCCAGCTGCGCAGAACTTTCCTCACGCCTTCCTCATCGACGCCCTCGGGCGCCTTCGGCAGCAGAGCGACGATCGGCTGGAGCGTCGGGGCCGTAGCGATGATGGCGCCGACGTCCAGGTCGCGGTTGGCCCAGCCGTCGAGGCGCGTGCCGATGCCTGGACGCACGGAGTCGTTGACCGTGGAGTGACAGAGCGCGCACTGGAGCCCGATAGAGATCAGGTTGCCGCTGGCGTCGAAGAAGCCCGTCACCCCGAGGATCGCATCGAGCTGCAAGAGGCTCGAGGTGACGGCGGGATCGTCGAGGTTGACCTGGCCGCGCGCGATCTTTTCTCGGAGCCGCGACGGGAGCGCGTCCGCGTCCACCTTCAGCCCGAGCCCCAGCGCCTGCGCCGGCGTCACGTTGGCGATGCTCTGGTGCAACCGGAGCTTGCCGCCCCAGAACTCCTCGTCGCCGAAGGTGTCGAATCGGAAGATCTCCTGTCCCTGATGGAGCAAATTGCGCGTATTTCGTTCTATGGTGGCGTCGAAGTTGCTGAATCGCGCGCGGCGGGGCAGTTCGTCCTCGGCGGAGGCGACGTGCTCTGCCCTCTCGTCCCGATCGGCCGAGCTGCAAGCGAACGCGGCCACGCCGAGCGGGACCGTCGCTCCAACGAGCACCAAGAGCGTGGTGAGATGTGTCGTCATGGTAAGACCTTTCGGTGTCTTCGCGTCATACTGCGAATCCAAAAGTGGTATGTGTGCCTTCGTGGGCAAGTAAGAGAGTTCATGAGCGTTTCGTCGGGAGAGCTGCCCGCGTGCGGGTCGCGAGCCGGCGACAGGCGTCGAGGGCAAAGGTCTCGTGGCGTTTATGGGTGTTGTTTCCCGTTCGTGCCAACTGGGGATTCGATGAAAACGGGAGATGAGGGATTGAGCTTCAGGCGATGGACGTCTTGCGCCCTGCACACAAGAGGCTGCATTCGGCTTGATATCGGCAGCCTGGGCGTTCAAGGTCTGGGAAGAAAAGACGTATCCCCGAGATCGTGGTCAGGGCCGCGGCGCGGTGCCGCGACCGCGCGATCAACCGCGACGGCGTCGCCTTGCAGTACCTCTGGGGCTGCAAGGACGTGGCGTACCAGAGCAGCGCGTGGGCGGCGCTCAACCTGCTCATCTCCCACGTCTTCGGCGCGGCTTACCTGGTCTCGGGCGGCGCCTCGTGGCTCGACTTCGGCGACCGCGTGGCCCGCCACGGCATCGAGCACGTCTACGCCGGCCGGCCGAAGAACTGGACCCAGGCGGCGCGCGGCTTCCTGAAGTACATGGGTTACCGAGCCGAGGGGCGCGCTCCCTGAGAGCGTCGTTCACCGGCCGCGGATACGGATCGTCCCGGACCCTTCGGAGCCCTCCATGTTGAACCTCCTTCTACGACTTTCCCCGCTGCGTCCAGCCGTCCGCCTCGAGACCGTCGAGCGGCGCGACTTCACCGAGCCGCGTCTGCGCGAGCTCCACGCCCTCTCGAACGCGCTCATGGCCGAGGACTTCGGGCACTTCTGCGTCCACGCGAGGACCAACGAGGTCGTCCACGTCTTCCGCCGCGCCGACACGGGAGCGATCGTCGGCTTCCAGTTCTGGAAGACCGCGCCGCTCGCCTTGCCCCACAGCCGGGCCATCGTCGGCGGGAAGCTCAGGATCTCGCCGGACTTCCGGACCCGCGGGCTGCACCTCGTCTCGGGCCTCCTGTTCTTGCTCGAGACGAAGCGCCGCGCGCCGCGGACCCGCCTCTACCGGCTCTCGATCGCCAGCCTCTTCGGGTTCGTCTCCATCACCGAGGCGCTCGCGCGCTACGAGCTCTTCGATCCGAAGCGCCGGGGCGCCGCGGAGGACGAGGCGGTGCGGGAGGCGTTCTTCAGGCTCGCCAGGGAGAGCGACTACCACGTCGACGACGAGACCGGCCTCGTCCGCGTCAACATCTTCATGACCGAGGAGACGGTGAGCCGGTATCCGCCGCGCTACTTCGAGCGCCCGGCCGCGCGGCGCTACGCCGCGGCCAACCCCGGCTTCCGCACGAACGGCTGCTACGCCGGCTTCTGGTTCCGCTTCACCAGCGACAACCTCCTCGCCATGACCCGCGCCGTCATGCGGAGGCTCTTCCGCCGGGACGCCAAGCGTTGAGCAACGGGGGGCCTCCGGCGGACGAGCTCGTGGGCGCCTCGTCGAGCGCCGGGATGACGTCCGCCGGGCGGCGTCCTCGGTGGTCGAGCGCGATCAGCGGTCGATCATGGAGCGCATGCCCCCGCCGAAGCTGACCGTCCACGCCTCCTCGGAGCGGTACGGGTTCCAGAACACCCGCATCGGCTGGTGGAATGGATAGCCCTCGTCCAGCACGAAGGTCGGTGTCTCGTCGTTGAGGTTCTCGGTGAGCCAGAGCCCGTCCCGCTGCGTCGTCATGTACATACGGTCCGGGTTTCTCGGGTCGATGGCGCACGACTCGACGCGGTATCGGTCGCTGATGCGCTGCCATGTCGCGCCGCGATCCCTGGTCCGGTACAGCCCCCCGTAGAAGCGCTCGTCGTGGCTGAAGACCGAGGTGTACCAGGTGCTCTCGGTCGTGTCGTTCGGATCGATGACGATGTCCTTGGTCCAGTAGCGCATCTCGGGCGAGGAGCGGTCCTCCCACGCCGAAGCCCCAGGCTGGAGGAGGAACACGCCGGACCGGTCGGTGAACGTCCGGGTGTTGCCGGGCTGATGGCCAGAGTAGGTGGCCACGATGCTCCCGTCCTTCAGCACATGGACGTTGTAGGGGTGACCCTGCGTGCGCGGCGGGGCGGGGAGCGCGGCGGGCGCCGCCCCCGGCGCGCTCAGATCGAGGTGATGGATCCCCCCCGTCAGGCTGTTGACCGCGCTCGCGTAGAGCTGGTCCGGATCGCTCGGATCGAGCGCCAGCCAGACGACGGGACGGCCGAGATCGGCGACGAGCGACCATGTGGCGCCCTTGTCGGTGGACACCATGATCCCCCCTCTGGCCGGCCGGCTCGGCGTGCCGTCGAGGCGCGCGTCGCGCAGGTAGGGGCTCTGGTAGATGTCATGCACGCTCCCGGTCGCGGCGTAGAGCGCCCCCGTGTACGGGTGCCGGACCACGTGATAGGTGGTGTTCAGGGACAGGCCGTTCGCGCCGTCGCGCGACCAGGACGCGCCGCCATCCTCGCTGAAGGCGCTGCGGATGTCCGTGAGCGACGCGAACATCGTGTACTCGTCGTAGAACGTCAGCCACCAGCCCGACGTCTGCTCGACGCCGCTCGTGCGGTAGACGCCGGATTGGGGCGTGTCTGCTCCCCTCGGGTTCTCGTCCGCTGGTTTCACGTAGGCCTGCTGAAAGGTCCTGCCCCCATCCTCGCTGACGTGGACGAAGCCGAGATCCGTGAGGGCCACGCGGTCGGGGTTCGTGGGCGACACCGAGAGGCCGAGCGCGTACTCGCCGAACTCCCAGTCCATGTCTCCTTCGAACCCGCTCCATCCGGTGTCGATGTTGGCGTTGTGCTCGGTGCGGAACACGTGCTGCCAGGTCTCTCCGCCGTTCACCGTGCGGAGGACGATGGGTGAGAGCTTGTCGCGATCGCCGCCGGCGACGTACGCGACGCGGGCGTCGTCGTCGGGCATCGCCACGAAGGCGAGCTTGTCGCTCGGCCCGAGCCCGGACGTCGCGGCTTCCCAGCGCGTCCCGCCGCGCTTCAGCCGGTAGAGGCCGGCGTACGCGTCCACCTCCCCGCCGGTCGTGTCCGCGGTGACGAGGGCGTTGCCTTCGCTGTCCATCGCGGAGAACGTGACCGCGAGGAAGGTCGTCCTCTTGCCGTGCCCGGAGCCGGCGAACGAGACGATCTTCTCGCCCGCCGGTATGCCGCCGATCGACGTGTCGACGGCGAAGGTGCCTCCGTTGTCGTGCGAGACGAGCAGTCCGTCGCTCGTGCCGACATAGATGTCGCGCCCATCCCAGTAAACGCCGCCGACCAGGAGCCCTCCCGGCCAGGTCGTCGCGTGAACCGAGCGGAAGGTGCGGCCGCCGTCGCGCGAGAAGTAGAGCTCCGTGGAATCCGAGAAGAGCAGCCGCCGCGTGCCCCGCCGGTCGACGAACAGGTAGTGGCCGTCTCCAGGCCGCCCGGGCGTCGTGATCTCGGCGTCCCACGTGGCCCCCCGGTCGGTGCTCTTGGCCAGCGTGGCCACGTCCTGGATGCCGTTCGTGGACAGCCTGTAGCTCACGCCATAGAGGACGTCAGGATCGGCGGTGAAGCGGAACTGTGAGAGGACGCCGCCCTGGAGCTTGTGAAAATGCAGGGTCGTCCAGCTCCTGCCGAAATCCCTCGTGTGATAGACGCCCTTCATGTCGCTGGCCATGAAGATTTCGCGGCCGTCGTGCGGGTTGATGGACGGCGAATAGAGGGCGCCCCCGCCGCCCACGCCCCGTGATTGCCACCGGCGGCGCGCGCTCCAGGACCCGTGCTTCTCCGCATGCGCGTGCGCCCTGCTCGTGCCCGCGGCGAGGCGGTCGCTCGACGCCCTCGTCGCCTCGTCGGTCGCGGCCTCCTCCGCGCAGCCTCCCGCGAGCAGCGCGAACCCAAGGACCAGCGACCCCGCGGTGGCCCTGAAGTTGATCGTGAATCCAGCGTGATTCGTCATGTATGCTCCCTCACGCTTGGGATATCAGACGCTCAAGCGCCTGTGTGTGATGCTTTGGCGATCGGCTCCTCGTTTGCGTGATCCGGTCACGCGGTAGGACAACCGTCGACCCCGCGGCATGTTCGCGTAGGTGAAGGTCGGATGGGATGATGTGGCGTCCTTGTCGCACCGCGAACGGGAGGCGAGGTGGACGTCGGCGTCGTCGCAGGAGTGGTCCGACGCTTCGTCGACCCGATCTTCGCGCTCACTCATGTACGAGATTGGCCATCCGGTGAGAAGATCCCCGGAGCCTCCTCCGATCCGCCACATCTCGCGCGCAGCCCGGCCACGGCGCCGCGCCACGCTCCGTCCCATGACCGACCTCTCCTCCACCGCCGGCGTCGTGGCTCGCCCCGCGGCGGCGGGCCGCCTGCGCCGGCTCGGCGCCGCCGCGCTGTCGCTGCTGGTCGCCACGGCTGTATGGCTTCCGTGCCTCCACCTCTTCTTCCGGAGCGAGCCGGGCGAGCACCGCGCCTCGGGCGCGCTCTCGCCGCGTGGCCAGGCGCTGCTCGCGCATCAGCTCTCGCTCTGGGAGGAGGACAGCGTCGCGCAGGACGCGGCGCTCGCGCGGATGCGGGCCGCGAACGCCGAGTGGGACTTCATGGGACGGACCTTCCTCGTCCTCGGCCTGGCCAACGCCGCGCTGCGGGATCCGGGCGCCCAGGCGCGCCACCTCGCCGTCATCGACCGGATCGTCGACGAGACCCTCGCGATCGAGCGCGAGCGGGGGATGCTGCACTTCATGATGCCGTACGCCACGCGGCGGCCGTTCGTGCAGCAGCCTGCGCGCAGCCTCTTCGTGGACGGCGAGATCGCGCTCATGCTGGGCGCGCGCGCCCTGGTCGCGCGCCGCGCCGATCACGAGGCCGAGCTCGACGCGCGCGTCGCCGAGATGCGGTCCCGCATGGAACGGAGCCCCGTGCTGTCGGCCGAGAGCTACCCCGACGAGTGCTGGACCTTCTGCAACACGCTCGCCCTCTCCGCGATGCGCATGGCCGACGCGCTGCACGGCGAGCGCCGCGGCCTCGATCTCGGCCGCCGCTGGCTCGCGGCGGCGCGCGCCCGGCTCCTGGACCCGAAGACGGGGCTGCTCGTGTCGAGCTACACCCACGACGGCAGGATCCTGGACGGCCCGGAGGGGTCGTCCCTCTGGCTGGTCGCGCACGCGCTGCTCCTGATCGACCCTGATTTCGCGCGCGATCAGTACGCGCGGGCGCGCCGCGAGCTCGGGGCGGAGCTCCTCGGCTTCGGCTGGGCGCGCGAGTGGCCCCGCTCGTGGGCCGGCCCGGAGGACGTGGACTCGGGCCCGATCGTGCCGCTCGTCGGGGCGAGCGCCGGCTCGAGCGGCCTCGCGCTGCTCGGCGCCTCGGCCTTCGGCGACGCGCCGTACCTCGGGGGACTGCTCACCTCGCTCGACCTCGCGGCGTTCCCGATCCGCGAGGGGGACCGGCTGCGGTACGCCGCGAGCAACCAGGTCGGCGACGCGGCGTTGCTCTACGCGCTGAGCTTCGGCCCGCTCTGGGAGCGGATCGCCGGCGCGGGAGGTGCCCCGTGAGCCGACAGCTGGCCCTCGGCGCCGCGATGCTCATCGCGGCCTTCGCTGCGTGTCACATGCTCGGCTTGCGCGAGCATGTGTCCGTGCTGAGCGGCACGCCCCCGCCCGACGGTGGGGGCGATCCGTTGCTCGGCGTCGTCTACGCGCTGGCGTGGTTCGGCGGCGTGATCTTCGCGCCGATCCTGGCGATCGCGGCGGGCGTGCTCGCGGTGGTCGACCGGCTCCGGTCGCGGTGACCCGCGCCCTCTCGGACGGCTCGCCGCCGCGCCGAGCGGCTGCCTGCGCCGCCTCGGCGGGCTCGCGCAGGGCGCCCTCGCGCGCTCCGCGCGCCTCGGCGATGGGCGAGCTGCTCCGCCCGCAGCACGTCGCCAGCAGGCTGCTGCCTGCGAAGCAGACACGCCGCCCGGCGTGCCGGCGCGCGCCCATTCTCTCTGCGAACACGGGGCAAGCACCGGGTGGAATGAAACGTGCTCACGCGCGGCTCCCTCGGCGCGAGAAGACACACGACCTCGTGTCTGCCGATGGAAGGAGCTGATCGTGGATCTCGAACTCACCGGCAAGCGGGCCATCGTCACCGGCGGCAGCCGCGGTATCGGCAAGGCGATCGCGCGGGAGCTCGCGCGGGAAGGCGCCGACGTCGTGATCGCCGCGCGCGGCAAGGACAAGCTGGAGGCGACCGCCGCGGAGCTCTCGGCGGAGACGGGCCGCCGCGTCGTCCCGCTGGTCGTCGACACCGGCAACGAGACCTCGGTCAACGCGCTCGTCGAGCGCGCGGTCGCCGCGCTGGGCGGCGTGGATATCCTCGTCAACAACGCGGCCGTGCCGGGCGGGATCTCGACCGCGACGCGCCTCGACCAGATCGTCGACGCGCAGGTGATCGAGGACATCAACATCAAGGTCGTGGGCTACCTGCGGACCGCGCGCGCCGTCGCGCCGCACCTCATCGCGAACGGCTGGGGCCGCATCATCAACATCGGCGGGCTGGCCGTGCGCAAGGCCGGCCGCCCGGTCGCCACCCTGCGCAACGTCGGCGTGGCGGCGATCACGAAGAACCTCGCGGACGAGCTCGGCCCGAAGGGGATCAACGTCACCGTCGTGCACCCCGGCGCGACGCGCACCGAGCGCACCCGGCCCGAGCCCGAGAAGGACCTCGCCGCCTCGGTGAGCATCGGCCGGATCGTCGACTCCCGCGAGGTCGCGTGGGTCGTCGCGTTCCTCGCCTCGCCGAGGAGCGTCGCGATCAACGGCGACGCTGTCGTCGCCGGCGGCGGCAGCGTCGGGCCGATCTATTATTGAGCCATGAACGACGGGCCCGCGCCACGCGCGGGCGCTGAAGACGAGGGCGCCAGCTCGACGCCTCACGCCAACCTAGCCAAAGCACCAACGGAAGATCATGAGCATCCCGACGACCCGACTCGGCCGTACCGGCCTCACCGTTTCTCGCCTGTGCCTGGGCACGATGACGTTCGGTTTCCAGACGGACGAGGAGACCTCCCGCGCCATCCTCGACAAGGCCGCTGCCGCCGGCGTCAACTTCCTCGACACGGCCGACGTGTATCCGCTGGGCGGGGGCTTGCCGACCGCCGGGCGCACCGAGGAGATCGTCGGCCGCTGGCTCAAGGGCAAGCGGGACCGCTTCATCCTCGCCACCAAGTGCGTCGGCCGGGTCGGCCCGAACCCGTGGGATCAGGGCGCCTCCCGCAAGCACATCCTGGACGCGATCGACGCCTCCCTGCGCCGGCTCGGCACCGATTACGTGGATCTCTATCAGCTCCACTCCGACGATCGTGACACCCCGATCGACGAGACGCTGGAGGCGCTCGACATCGTCGTTCGCTCGGGCAAGGCGCGGTACATCGGCGTCTCCAACTACCTGGCATATCGCCTGGCGCGCGCGCTCGGCCGCGCCGACGTGCGCGGGCTCGCGCGGTTCGTGTCCGTGCAGCCGCGTTATGCGCTGCTGTTCCGGGAGATCGAGCGCGAGCTGCTCCCGCTCGCGCAGGAGGAGGGCCTCGGCGTCATCCCGTACAACCCGCTCGCCGGCGGGTTCCTCACGGGCAAGCACCGCCGCGGCGAGCCGACGGCGGGCACCCGCTTCACGCTCGGCGCGGCGGCGTCCATCTACCAGCAGCGCTACTGGAACGAGCGCGCGTTCGCGACCGTCGAGAAGCTCGCGGGCATCGTCGCCGAAGCAGGCCAGCCGCTCACGACCGTCGCCGTGGCGTGGGTGCTCGCCAACCCGGCCGTCACGTCGGCCATCATCGGCGCCAGCCGGCCAGATCAGCTCGACGCCACGCTCGCCGCGGCCGAGCTCGCGCTCGATCCGCAGCTCAAGGCGCGCCTCGACGAGGCGACCGCGGAGTTCCGCCACGGCGACTCGCCGCGCTGAGCCGGGGTCGGCGCGCCTTCGCGACGGGACGGTCGCGGTCGACATGGATCCGCCATCGCTCTCGCGCCGGCTCGTGACCTGGGATGACGGCTCCGGCCGCCATGGCTATGCGTCGTGGCGCCCCGCGCCCTCGGTCGGCAGCGGCAGCTCGACGCAGAAGGTCGAGCCCAGGCCGACCTCGCTCGACACGCGAATTCGTCCGCCGTGCGCCTCGACGATGGTGCGCGTGATATAGAGGCCGAGCCCGAGCCCCCCATAATGTCGCGACGAGACGCCGCGGCGAAATCGCTCGAAGAGCTGCGTCCGCACCTCGGCCGGGATCCCGATCCCGTGGTCCGTCACCGAGAGCCGTGCGACGCCACCTTCCGCGGTGACGGTGATCTCGATCGGCGCGCGTTCCCCGAACTTGATGGCATTGGTCAGGAGGTTGGTCACGACCTGATCCAGGCGGTACGGGTCCCACGAGCCGATGACCGGCTGCTCCGCGCGCAGAGCGAGGGGGCTGCCCGACTGCGCGAGCTGGTCGCCGAGCTGGGTGACGACCTCGGCGACCAGCTCGCGCAGATCGACGGGCGCCCGGTTCAGCTCGAGCCTCTCCGCCTGGATCCGGGAGACGTCGAGGAGCATGTCGACGAGGTTGGCGAGGCGCTTGATCTGGCGGCCGGAGAGCGCGACCGCTGATCGCACGCGCTCGACGTCCATGCCCCGCGAGAGCCTCTGCCCCAGCGATTGAATAGAGAGCTGCAAGCTGGTGACCGGCGTCCGGAGCTCGTGCGAGGCGATGATGAGGAACTCGTCCCGCAGGTGAATGGCCTCCTCCGCCGCCGCGCGCGCGCGCCGCTCGTCCAGGAGGAGCCGATCGCGCTGCTGTTCGGCTTGCACGCGCGCGGTGATGTCGCGGAAGCTCCAGACCCGCCCGGCCACGCGCCCTTCGAGGCGCTGGGGCTGCGTATAACACTCGAAGACCCGCCCGTTCCGGAGCGGGAACGTATCGAAGACGCTCGCCTCGGGATCGGCGTCGAGGTCGCGGACGCTTTGCAGGAACAGCTCTGGCTCTCGGAGCTGGCTGCCGCCGAACGCGAGGAACACATCGGCCGATCCGCCGGCGAGGATATCGGTGGGAACGCGCCACATCTGGGCGAGCCTGTGGTTATGGCGCACGATGCGCCTCGCGCCGTCGACGACCAGGATGCCGTCCTCCGTCGATTCGAGCGTAGCCTCGAGGAGCGAGTAGGAATGGCGCAGCACGTCCTCGGCGCGCTTGCGGGAGGTGATGTCGGTCGCGATCCCGCAAATGCCCTCAGGTCTTCCGTCGGGGCCGCGGAGCGGGAACCTGAGGAAGATGTACGTGCGTACGCCGTCGCTCTGGGGGGCCAGCTCGTCGAGCTCGATGGCCCGGTTCTGCTGCAGGACGAGCAAATCGTTGGCGCGATACTCATCGGCCTGCTCGCGTGGGAAGACGTCATGGTCGGTCTTGCCGATGACCTGCTCGCGGCGCATCCGGAAGAGCTCTTCGAACCCGCGGTTGACGAGCATGTAGCGACCCTCGATGTCCTTGGCGAAGATGACGGCGGTCGTGTTGTCGACGATGGCCTGAAGCAGGTGCTGGCTCTCGCGGAGAGCGGCGTTCGATCTGGCCAGCTCGGCCGTGCGATCTCGCACCCGTCGTTCCAGCTCTTGATGGGTACGCTGCAGCTCCGCGTTCTTTTCTTCGAGCTCCTTTTGCGCCTCGCGCAAGCTCAGGTGCGTCGTGACCCGCGCGATCACCTCTCCAATCTCGAATGGTTTGTCGATGTAATCGACGCCCCCCGCCTTGAACCCCACGAGCTTGTCCGCCGCATCGGTGAGACAGGTCATGAAGATCACCGGGATGTCTCGGGTGCTCTCAGCCGCTTTCAGGCGCCGGCACGTCTCGAAACCGTCGATGTCCGGCATCACCACGTCCAGCAAGATCAGGTCGGGTTGCATGAGGCGGGCACGCTCCAAAGCCTCTTCACCGCCCTCGGCGATGAGCACCTGATGACCCATGCATTCCAAATTGTCCGCCAGCACGGTGAGATTGGCTGGCATGTCATCCACGATCAGGAGTGTGCGGGGGCGAGCACCGGACGCTGTGGCGCTGTTCATGGTCGCTGGTCGCCCCCGATGTGCCGCGGCTCCGGCCCCAGCCTCGCCTTCGGCTCCACCCCCTGCAGGTGCTCCTCGACCAGGCGGAGGATCGCCCTGGACTGGCAGCCCTGCGCCAGGCGATGCAGGCGGTCGGCGAAGGGGCGATAGCGTTCGCCGAGGGTGGTCAGGTAGGCCGCCCGCTCTCGGATGTCGCGCATGTTGCCGTTCCGGGCCAGGGCATGCAGGACTTCCATCTCCTCTCGGGGCGGCGCCAGGAGCTCCGCGTCCTCTCCGCCCCCGGCTCGCTCCTCGGCCGGTCTGCGACAGACCCAGGTCAACCCGAGCTGGGCGCCGATGATCCGCAGCAGGCTCTCCTGGTCGATCGGCTTGGCGAGGAAGGCGTCGGCACCGGCCGCGACGCTCTCCGTCTGCTCTTCCTCGTTGGCGTTCGCGGACACGGCGATGAACGGCAGCCGCGCGAGCCCCCGAGCCTGGCGAGCGCGACGAATGCCATGGATGGCTTCCGGGCCGCCCATCACCGGCATGACCAGATCCATCACCACCAGATCCGGCGACGCCGCCATCGCCTTATCGAGGGCCTCCTGGCCATTGGTCGCCTCGCAGACCTCGAAGCCCAGGCCGCTCAGCAGGTCAGAGAGCACCGCCCGATTGCCCGCCACGTCGTCGGCGACCAGCACCTTCCGGCGCGGCCCCTCGTAGCCGATGGCGTCCCGCTCGGAGGGCCGGAGCGGCGCTGCGATCTCGGCCACTGGCAGGGTCACCTCGAACCAGAAGCGGCTGCCTTCGCCGGGCCGGCTTTGCACGTGGATCTCGCTGCCCATGAGGTGCACCAGCTGGCGGCTTATCATCAGCCCCAGGCCGGTCCCGGCGCGGCGCCGCACATCCCCCACCCGTTCGAAGGGCTGGAAGAGCTTTGCCAGCTGCTCCGGCGTCATTCCGACGCCGGTATCCTCCACCTCGAAGCGCAGGCGCGCCGCGGTCCCGTCCCGGACCAGCCCCTGCACCCCGAAGCGCACCCGCCCCCGATCGGTGAATTTCACCGCGTTGCCCAGGAGGTTGAGCAGCACCTGACGCAGGCGCTTCTCGTCGGCCAGCACCGCCTGGGGCAGGTGGGGCGTGGCCTCATAGGTGAAGCAAAGGCTCTTCTGCTCCGCCCTGACGCGGATGATGTCGGCGACGACCGTGACGAAGGTCGAGAGATCGATCGGCTCGGGGCAGAGATCGAGCTTGCCCGCCTCGATCTTGGCCAGGTCCAGGAGGTCGTTGATGAGGGTCAAGAGGTGCTGGCCGCTCTGCTGGATGGTATTCAGCCCCGTCGCCTCGCGGCCTTCGCGCCCCAGGGAGCGCTCGAGGATCTGGGCATAGCCGAGGATGGCGTTCAGCGGCGTGCGCAGCTCGTGGCTCATGTTCCTCAGGAACTCGGTCTTCGCACGGCTCTCGGCTTCGGCCGTCTTGCGGGCCTGGCGCTCCGCTTCGGCCTGCTTGCGCTCGGTGATGTCGGTGGAAATGCCGCAGACGGCATAGGGCTGCCCCGCCGCGTTGCGCAGGGGATACTTGAGGGAGATAAAGGTGTGCAATCCATCGTCGTGGGGGACCTCCTCCTCGGCCTGCAGCGCCGCTCCGGTGGCCAGCACCTCCTGGTCGACGGCGCGGAAGGCATCGGCCCGCTCCCTGGGGAAGACATCGTAGTCGGTCCCGCCGACGATCGCCTGCTCCCCGACGTGGAACAGCTCGGCGTAGCGCCGGTTGATCATGAGGTAGCGCCCCTCGAGATCCTTGAGGTAGATGATCGCTGTCGAGTTGTCGACGATCGACTGCAGCAGCTCTTTGCTGTCCCGCACGGCCTGCTCCGCTCGCCGGCGTTCGCTGTTCTCCTGGAGCAGGTCGGCGTAGAGCGTGGCATTGGCGATCGATATGGCGGCCTGGGCCGAGAGCAGCTCCAGCACGGAAAGCCGGTCCGGGGTGAACGCGCCGGCGACGAGGTCGTTTTCCAGGTAGAGCAGCCCCACGATCTCCGCCTGCCGCAGGATGGGCAGGCAGAGCGCGGATCTGGGGCGCCGAGAGAGGTGATCGCCGGCGATGATCGGATTCCGTGCCGTCCCGTCGTCCAGGATCACCGTCTCCCGGCTGCGCCGGACGTAGTTGAGGAGGGACGCCGGCAGGTCCGAAGGGGAGGCCTCGGGCTCGTGGGGAATACGCACCTCGATCTGGGGCCCCTCCGCCTTCGCCTCGGCGGCCAGGAACAGGGTCTCGGCGCGGGCGAGGAGCAGGCAGCCCCGCCTCGCGCCGGCGTTCTTGACCAGGATGCGCATGAGCGCGTCGAGCAGGCGGTCGAGGACGATCTCGCCCGAGATGGCCTGGGAGGCCTTGAGCACCGAGCCGAGGTCGAGCGCGGTGCTGGCGGGCGCGGCGGCCTCCGGGCACGTCGCGCCGCGGAGGATTTCGCCGGGGACGAGGTCGGGGTACGCGCGCTCGAGGCGCCGCATCACCTCGGTCGCGCCCCAGCGGCCGTAGAGCCGGTGGGCCTCGGTCAGGTAGGCGCGGGCGATGGTGGTCTTGCCGAGAGCGCGAAAGGAGAGGCCGGCGAGCTCGTTGGCGAGCGCCTCGTCATGGAGGTAGCCGCCGCGCTGCGCGAGGGCGATCGCCTCGTCGTAGCGATCGCCGGCGGCCCGCGCGTCACCGCGGGCGCGCTCGAGCTCGGCGCCGAGCAGGACGCTGCGGTGCGCCAGGTTCTCCGGACAC
Organism: Sorangium sp. So ce426; assembly: GCF_051475585.1. Classification (NCBI taxonomy): domain Bacteria; kingdom Pseudomonadati; phylum Myxococcota; order Polyangiales; family Polyangiaceae; genus Sorangium; species Sorangium sp. So ce426. The sequence continues at coordinate 3,767,777 of NZ_CP150341.1, forward strand.
AGCCTTGCCCAGCGCGAGAGCCTCTCCGCGAAGAGCTCCGCGCGGGCGAGGAAGCGCGCGCGCTCGTCCGAGGGGACGATGTCCGCCGCCTGTGTGAGCGCGATGCCGGCGTAGCAATGGAACGCGGGATTGCCGTGCCAGGCCGCCACGGCCGGGATCTCGATGTTCAGCGTCAGCGCGAGGCGTGCTGCGTCCTCGAACGCGCCCTGGAACACGCCGAGCAGCACGACGAAGAAGTGGGCGAAGAAGAGTGAAGCCTGGTTGTCGATCCGGCGGGCCTCCTCCACGACCGCGTCGATATCGACCCACTCGCCCTTGAGCGCGGCCGGGCGCGCCGTCTCGACCGAGAGCTGGTGCGCGAGCTGTCCGACCGCGCCGGACACCCAGGTGATGGCGTTGGACTTGTCGAGCCGGTGTATCGGCTGGTAGCCCTTCGTCTCGGCGAGGAGATCGGAGAGCGGGAGGCCGCGCAGGAGGCTGTTCGTGCTCCGGTTGACCGTGTTATAGAACGCCCAGATATACTGGCCGGTCGCGAGTCCAGCGTGCATGCCGACGCGCAGCGTCTCCCTGTAGGCGGCGTAACCCTCCTTCCAGTGCTGAATGAAGGCACCCCACATGTTGCAGAGCATCGACTCGGACTTCTTGTCCGGGTACCGCTCGGCGAGCTCTACAGCGATTCGCCCGAGTCGATAGCCGAGCTCGATGTCACCGCGCGCGCAGAGGAACATCCCGAAGTTCACGCAGCCGTAGATCGAGGTCTCCGACAGCCCGTGGCGGAGCGTGTTATCGAGGATCTTGGCGACGGTGATGCCGACGTTGTGCGAGGCGAGGAAGTAGCAGGGAACGAACAGCTCCAGGAGCACGTCCTGCATGGCGCCGATCTCCGGGTCCCGCAGCGGCGGCAGGCCCCGTAGCGCCTCGAGCGTCCGCTCGCGGACCAGATCCGTCGTCGCGTCGATCTGGGCGTCGACCATGGCCTGGTCGGGGAAGAGGGGCAGGTCGAGCCCGAACGGGCGCAGGGCGGCGAGCCCCTCCTCGAGCGCGGCGGGCAGGTCGTTCTTGAGCACCTGCACGTTCATCTTGAGCCGCAGGACCTCGGTGCGATCGAGCCGGCTCGCAACCCGCTCCAGGCAGTCGGAGAGGATCGCCAGCGCTTCGTCGTGCCGGCCGCTGAGCGAGAGCATGAGCGCTGTCTTCTTCGCGTACTCGAGGCGGAGCGGGTGCTGTGACGTCCAGGCGTCCTCCGGGAGGCGCAGGAGGCCGAATTGCAGGTAGCGCAGCGCGGCGCCGAAGGCCGCCGAGTCCGCGGCGCGGCCCGCGGCCTCGAGGCTTATGCGAGCTAGCTGCAGGCGCTCCGCGGGGGCCGACACGAGGTCGCCTGCGCTGTTCAGGTGGCCGACGAGGTCGAAGAGGCTCTGGCTGTCCGAGAGGTCCAGCTTGTCGGCGAGCAGCCGGCCGATCCGGAGATGGAACGCGGGCCGGTCCGCCTCCGGGATCATCCCGTAGACGCCCTCCTGGACCTTGTCATGGGCGAACCGGTAGCGTTCGCGCCCGGCGATCACGAGCCCCTCGCTCACCGCGGGATCGAGGCGGGCGTACGCGTCCTTCGGCGAGCATTCGCTCACCGCCGCGAGCACGTCGAGGTCGAACCGGTTGCCGATCGCCGCGGCGAGCTTGAGCGCCTTCACCGTCGCCGATGGCAGGCGCGCGATGGTCCGCACCATGAGGTCGACCACGTTGTCCGTGTATCCGAGCGCGTCGATCGCGGCGAGGTCCCAGCGCCAGCCCGATCCGGTCGAATACGTGAGGACGCCATGGTCGTACAGCGACCGGACGAACTCCTTGACGAAGAACGGGTTGCCGCCGGTCTTCGTCTGCACCGCATCGGCGAGCGGCCCGCAGTCGCCGCACTTGAGGCTGTCCGAGAGCATCTCGACCAGGTGCGGGCGCGCGAGCGGGCCGAGGACGATGTTGCATACGACGAGCCCGGCCTCCTCGATGGCCCGAACGAACGGGTGCCCGGGCGATACCTCGTTGTCGCGGTAAGCGCCGCAGAAGAAGAGCGCCTCGAGCGAGGTGTCGGCGAGGAGCTCGCGGAGCAGCCCGAGGCTCGCGGGGTCGATCCATTGCAGATCGTCGAGGAACACGGCGAGCGGATGGGCGCGGCGCGCGAACACCGAGACGAACCGCAAGAAGCACCGGTTCAGGCGGTTCTGAGCCTCGATCGGGCCGAGCGTCGGGACGGGCGGCTGCGCGCCGATCACATGGGAGAGCGACGGGATGACGTCGCAGACGACCTGCGCGTTCGGCCCGAGCGCCTCGAGGATCGCGCTCCGCCACCGGGAGATGCGCGCCTCGCTCTCGCTGAGGATCTGCCGCACGAGGCCGTCGAACGCCTGGATCACCGCGCTATAGGGCGCGTCGCGGCTGTACTGGTCCGATTTGCCGCTCGTGAAATAGCCCTTGTGCCGCGCGAGCGGCCGCAGGATCTCCAGCACGAGCGAGGTCTTGCCGATGCCCGAGTAGCCGGAGACGAGGACGCTCTCGCGGCTGCCCTCGAGCGCGCGCTCGGACGCGGCCGTGAGCGCCTCGATGTCCTGCTCGCGGCCGTAGAGCTTCTGGTGGATCCGGAACAGGTCCTGGCGGTCGTGCTGGCCCGCGACGAAGGGCTCGATCGTCCCCGTGCCGCGCAAGGCCTCGCGGCAGCGGTCGAGGTCGGCGAGCAGGCCCTCGGCGCTCTGGTAGCGGTCCTCGGCGTTCTTCGCGAGCAGCTTGAGCACAACGCCGGAGACGGCCTCGGGGATCGTCGGGTCGACGCGTGACGACGGCGTGGGCGCGAGGGCGAGGTGCGCGTGGATGAGCTCCATGGGGTCCAGGGACTCGAAGGGGCGCTGACCCGTGGGCGTCTGGTAAAGGATAACGCCGAGCGCGTAGAGGTCCGTCCGGTAGTCGACGCCGCGGTTCATGCGGCCTGTCTGCTCGGGGGAGACGTAGGGCAGCACGTCGGCGATCACCGCCGGCGCGTAGAGCCGTTCGTGCGCGCGGGTGATCTCGGCGTCGACGCCGAAGCTCGTGATCTTGACCGCGCCGCACGCACCGACGAGCACGTTGTGCGGGCGCAGATCGCGGTGGATGAGCCCCGCCGCGTGCACCGCGGCGAGGCCTTCGGCGAGCGCCGCCGCGAGATCGAGCGCCTCGCAGATCGGCATTCTGCACGACGGGCGCGCGGCGAGGATCCGCGCGAGATCGCGGCCCGGGAAGTCCTCGAGAACGACGATCAGGGCGCCGGCGAGCTCCTCGACGCCACGCAGCGCGACGAGGCGGGGCGAGGCGAGCTGCGCGATGCGCTCGCACTGGTGCTTGAAGCGCGCGACCTCGGCCCGAGTGGCTCTCTCCGCGCGCAGGACTTTCAGCAAGACCGGGACGTCCTCACCCTCTCGGCACGCGCGGATCAGGCTAAAATCGGCGGTTTCCTCGATCTTCTCGCGGAGTGCATAGCCTGCCCCGACGATCATCGACACCCCTGCTCGCTCGTCAGCATGATGCAGCTCACGCGACCAAATATATGCCCGAGGGGGTGGTTGACGAACTGCCGGCGGCTCTTCCAGCTGCAGTGCCCTACGCCTTGAGCCGGGGTCGAAGCGCCTTCGCGACGTCAGCGCCGGTCAGCCCCCGAGCGGCGTCTCCAGCGCCTGCCTGCGCGACAGCGTCCGCAGCTTGCTCAGCGCGCTCTCCTCGATCTGCCGGACGCGCTCGCGGCTCACCGAGAACATGCCGCCGATCTCGGCGAGCGTGTGCGGCTGCCCGCCGTCGAGGCCGAACCGGAGCCGCAGCACGTCGCGCTCGCGCGGCGTCAGCGACTCGAGCAGCGCGGAGACCTGCGCGTGCAGGCGGCGGTGGACCAGGAGCTCGTCCGGCGCGGCGCCCTCGCTCGCGAAGAAGTCACCCTGGCGCGCGCCGTCGTCGTCCCCCACCGGAGCGTCGAGGTACACCGGCGGCAGCGCCATCTCCCGCAGCGCCTGGAGCTTCTCCATCGACAGCCCGCTCCGCTCGGCGACCTCCTCGGGCGCCGCCTCGCGCGCGTGCTCCTGCTCGAGCTCCCGCCGCGCCTGCAGCGCCCGGCGCCGGGTCTCGGCGATGTGGACCGGCACCCGGATGACCTGGCCCTGATAGAGCAGCGCGCGAGAGAGCGCCTGCTTGATCCACCACATCGCATACGTGCTGAACCGATAGCCGCGCCGGTAATCGAACTTCTCCGCCGCCCGGATCAGCCCGAGATTGCCCTCCTGGATGAGGTCGAGCAGCGGCACGCCGCGGTGCCGGAGCTGCCGGGCCGCCGCCGCCACGAGCCGCAGGTTCGCGCGGACCATCTCGGCCCTCGCCTCCGCCGCCTCTCGGCGGGCGGCGCGCATCGCCGAGAGCGTCCCCTCGATCGCCTGGCGCCCGAGCCTGTCGACCGCGGGGATCGCCGCGCTTAGCGCGAGCTCGATCCGCTCCTCCACCAGGGGGCCCAGGCGCACGTCGGAGAGCCCGGCCGAGAGCGCGGCGCGCGCTCGCTGCCCGCTCGCCTCCGTCCGCCCGGCCTCCACCAGGGACCGCGCGAGCCCGAGCAGCCGCGCCATCCTCACGGACGTCGCGTCGCTCGGCGCGTCGCCTCCGTCCGCGTTCAGCAGCAGATCGCTCATGTCCACCCGCCCCGCCCGCACATCGTCCGCCAGCGCCGCGAGCGCCCGCAGCGCGACGGGCGACGCGACCCAGGCCTCGATCATCGCGCGCTCCGCCGACTCGATACGACGGCCGAGCTCCACCTCGAGCTCGCGGCTCAGCGGCGCGCTTGCCGAGATCTCCTGGAGATAGACCGCGGCGACGTCCTCGCTCGGCCGCGCCGGCGGCGCAGCCCGCCGGCTGGCGGGCGCTCCCCGCCGCGACGACGGGGGAGGGCGGGTATCGGCGCCGAGCGGCTCCTCGACCCGCGTCTCGGCGACAGCGCCCTTTCCCTCCATGATCGTCGTCTCCGCCTCGCCCTGAAGGCGCGAGTTCGTGGGACTCTCGTTCATCTCGCCTGCTCCACCATGATGCCGCGTCGCGCGGTGATCGGCTCGGGAGGTCGCCGGGACACGCGGCCTGAGGGCAACCCCCCAGGATGGACCATGAAGCGACGCCGGTCATGCGGCGACAGAACAAAGGGGCTCCGCCGGTCCGCGCGATCCAGCGCCGGCGACAGCCGCGCTCACTCCAGATCGCCTGTCAGCGCGGCCAGGCGCCTGGGCCGCGCGGGCCGCCTGGTCGGCCTGGCCCGCCTGACGGCGCGGCGCCGGACCTCACAGCAACACGGCCAGCGGGAGCACGGCGGGGCGCCGCGAGGCCTCGCGCCGGAACACCCGCCGCACGCCGCGGCTGAGCGCGTCCTCCAGCGCCGGCGCCAGCGTGCGCGCCGCGGGGGACAGCGCAGCGAGCGCGTCGCGCGCGCTGTCGAGCGCGGCGGCGTACAGCGGGCCGCCCTCCTCGAAGTGCGCCACGCCGCGCCCCAGGAGATCGGGGCCGCGCAAGATCTCGCCCGTCTTGCGGTCGGCCACCACCAGGACCATCACGAGCCCCTGATCCGAGATCTGCTCGCGCTCGCGGAGCACCAGCTCGGAGACGTCGAGCCCGCCGCGCGCGTCGAGCCACACCCGCCCGCTCTTCACCGTCTCGCCGAGGCGCATCCGGCCGTTCTCGAGGACCAGCGAGTCGCCGTCCTCGACGACGAAGACCCCCGACGCCGGCACGCCCATCCGGAGCGCCGTGCGCGCGTGGGCGAGCAGCATCCGGTACTCGCCGTGGATGGGGACGAAGTGCTCCGGCCGGACGGCGTCGAGGAGGACCTTCTGCTCCTCGGCCTGCGCGTGGCCGCTCGCGTGGATGGGATCGAGGCCGCGATCGAGCACAACGGCGCCGCGCTTCGCCAGGCGGTTGGCGAGCTGGCTGACGGCGATCTCGTTGCCGGGGATCGCGCGGGACGAGAAGATCACCGTGTCGCCCGGATCGACCCGAAGCCGGTGGTGGTCGCCCATGGCCATGCGCGCGAGGGCGCTGTTCGGCTCGCCCTGCGCGCCCGAAGCGAGCACGACGAGGCGCTCGGGCGGGAGCGAGGCCGCCGTGGCGTCGTCGACGAGCACGCCGGGCGGGACGCGCAGGATGCCGATCTCCTGGGCGATCCGCGTGTTGGTCGCGAGGCTGCGCCCGGCGAGCACCACCTTGCGGCCGAGCTGGGCGGCGAGGTCGAGGACGCTCTGGACCCGGTGGACGTTGGAGGCGAACAGCGCGACGAGGATGCGCCCCTTCGCCTCGCGAAACCGCCGGGTGAACCCTTCGGCCACCGCGGTCTCGCTGACCGACCAGCCGTCGCGCTCCGAGTTGGTCGAGTCCGAGAGGAGCGCCGCCACGCCGGCCCGGCCGTACTCGGCGAAGCGGCCGAGATCGAGCCGCTCGCCGGCCACGGGGGTGAGATCGATCTTGTAGTCGCCCGTGTGGATGAGGATCCCCTCGCCCGTCTCGATGGCGTAGCCGACCGCGTCGGGGATGGAGTGGGTCACGCGGAGGGGCTCGGCGCGGAACGGCCCGGCCACGAAGTGCTGTTGCGGCTCGACCTCGCGGAGCGGCACGTCGATGCCGTGCTCGGCGAGGCGCTCGCGCACCAGCCGGAGCGTGAAGCGCGTCCCGTACACGGGGACGGGGAACTCGCGCAACAGCGACGGCAGCCCGCCGATGTGATCCTCGTGGCCGTGCGTGAGCAGCACCGCGTCGACCCCGCCCGCCTCGCGGACGTAGCTGAGGTCGGGGATCGCGACCTCGACGCCCAGCACCTGGTCGTTGGGGAACATGACGCCGCAGTCGACGAGCACGCGGCGGCCTTCCTCCTCGATCAGCATCGCGTTCATCCCGACCTCGCCGAGGCCGCCGAGAGGAATGATCCGGACTCCCATGGGCGCAGCCTAGCATCGCGGATCGCACGAACAGAGGCCTCCGTAGGACGCGCGGCGCGCGGAGCGACCTGCGCGAGGCGCAGCGCGGGGGGGGGCGAGCTCAAGAGAGCTGGGCCCCGCGCCGCGCACGAGGCCTGTCCCCGGTCTGCGGATTGCCTCTGCGCAGAGCGGGAGGACCTCATGGCACGATCCGACGTTTCGCTGGGCGCATACGAGCTGCCGACGACCTACCTGCCGCCGGACGACGTACCGACTGCGGAGCTCGCCTCGCTCGCCCCGAGTGTGCGGGAGGCGCAGCGCACGACGACGATCCCCTCGAGGCCGCTCCTCGGCGCCGCGCCCTTCGCGCGGATCATTCCCGAGGACGTGCACTCCGCCCTCGATTACTCGAACGGGCTCATCGTCGCTCTGGCCGGGCTCTCCGCGCGGACGAAGGCCGCGAGGCTTGCGGGCGTCGCGCTCGGCGCGTCGGTCATTTTCGTCTCCCTGCTCACCGACTGCCGGCTGAGCCTGGCAAAGCGGATACCGATCGAGGCGCACGAGGTCATCGACCATGCCTTCGGCGTGTCGGCGATCGCGGCGCCGTTCGCGCTCGGCTACGCGAAGCGCGACCCGCTCGCCGCGGTGATCCACGTCGCCGCGGGGGCGGTCACGATCCTGGGGTCGCTCCTCACCGACTATCGCGCGGTGAGGGGCGCCGGGCGCCGGCCGAGGCGGGCGTAGCCGCGCGCGCGGCCGGCCAGCGCCGGCGCCTTCCCATGTGCCGAGTCGCCCCACCCTCGGTCCCACCGACGCTCCCCAACGCTGCAGGCGAGCCGCCGTATCCAGGCAACGGGACTCGCGATGACCGTACCACAGCGCACGTCACGCACACCGCCGCAGCGAGGCTGAGAGGTTCTCTTGCTTTGCTGTGGGAAGTTGCCACGGATCAGCAGAGAAACCGCCATGGCGCCGAGGTCGCCAAGGAAAGAGGGGAGGGCTGTCGCAGGCGCCGCGACGCCTCCCGCGCAGCGGTGGCCGGTGCGCGGAGGATCGGGACCGACGGTGCCGAGGAATACGGACGCCAGGCGCCGTCGTTGGCACGGGCGACCGATGAAGCACCGACCATCAACCCTCCTCCTGGCCGCGCTCCTCGCCGCGGCCTGCTCGCGCCCTTCCAGAGAGACGCCGGCCGTCGAGCGCAGCGCCGAAGTCGCCGGGACGGCGGCGCCGGCTCCGCCGGCCTCTCCGCCGCCGCAGAAGCTCGAGGCCGTCACGCGGGTCGGCAGCGCGCTCGCGCGCGCGCCGCAGGACGACGCGCTCTATCTGGCCGACGAGGACCACGCCGTCCTCCGGCGCATCCCGCTCCCCGTCGACGTGAGCACGCCCCCTGTCGAGATCGCCATGCCGGGGCGGCCGGCGCAGGTGCTCGCGCTCGCGGACCGCGTGCTCGTCACGATCCGCGATCCCGGGCTCCTCCTAATCTTGCGGCCCGATCCGGCGGCGGGGCTCGTGGAAGCGGCCCGCGTGCCCCTGCCGGCCGACGCCTGGGGGCTCGCGATCACGCCCGATGAGCGCACGGCGCTCGTCACGAGCGCATGGGCCGGCAAGGTCTCCGCGGTGGACCTCGCGACCGCGACCGCGACATGGGCCATCGATGTCCCGCGCGAGCCCCGCGGCGTCGTGATCCGCGAGGACGGCGCGGCCGCGTACGTCACGCACCTGACGTCCGCCTCGCTCACCCGGATCGCGCTGGGTGGCGCTCCCGAGGCCCGGCCGGTCGCCCTCCCTCCGTCGCCTTTCCGGGCTCCTCATGGCAAGTCGCTCTCCGCGTCGCTCGGCTACGCGGCCGCGCTCTCGCCGGATGGCCGCCGCCTCTTCGTCGCGCGCCACGCGCTCGGCGCGCTCGGTGAACAGGCGTGGTTCGGCGCCTCCACGGTCGACGTCCTCGTGACGAGCGACGAGGCGCCCCTCGCGCCCCGGCGCCGCCAGGGCGCGCCGCTCTGGCGGGCGAGCGCGCTCGACGATGCCGCGTTCGACGACGCGGAGCTGGAGCTCCCCAACACATCGCTCGCCCCGTTCGTCCAGCCGCGCGCGCTCGTGTACCGGAAGAGCACCCGCACCCTGCTCGTCGCCAGCGAGGGCACCGACACCCTGGTGGAGCTCGACGCGCTCGCGGTCGATCCGGCGCTCCGGCCGCTCCGCACCTACCATCTCGGCCGCCATGCGGGCCCCGACATCTACGTGGCGACCCTGTGCGGCGCGCCCAGCGGCGTCGCGCTGTCCGCGGACGAGTCCATGGCGTGGGTGTCTTGCCGTTCCACGGACGCCCTCGCGATCGTCCGCCTCGACGAGCACCGCGACGGCGCTCCGTTCGAGCCGAGCCCCGTGCCGTACATCGCGCTGGCCGACGCGCCGGTCCCGCAGCGGGCCGCCCTTGGCCGGAAGCTCTTCTACAACGCGGTCGACTGGGGCACGAGCGGCGGCCTCGGGTGCGCTGGCTGCCATCCGGACGGGCGCGACGACGGCCACGTGTGGCACGAGGCCCACGTGATGGACATCGGCGGCGAGAGCGTCAATTTCCTCGGATCCGCCGAGAACCAGCCGGTCGACGTGGAGCCGCGCGGCGGCGTGCCCCGGCAGACTCCCATGCTCGCGGGTCGCGTGTCGGCCGAGGGGCCTTATGGCTGGAACGCCCAGAGCGAGAGCCTGGCGGAGCGCCTCCGCGAGGGGTTCGGCCTTCACCGGTGGGGGCCCGGTGGTCTAGGCGAGGGCGAGCTCGCCCTGAGGGCGCGCCACCTGGCCGCGTTCCTGCGCGCGGGCCTCGTGCCGCCGCCCAGGGAGGCGCGGAAGCTCACGCCGCAGGAGGAGCATGGCCGCGCCCTCTTCATGAGCGACACGGCGCAGTGCGCTCGCTGCCACGTGCCCGAGACGGAGCACACCGACCGCATGGGCTACCCGATGCCCGGGTTCGCGGCGCGGCCCGGGTTCGCGGACGAGAAGGCGGGCCAGGTGTTCAAGACGCCCTCGCTGCGCTTCGTCGGCGGGACAGCGCCCTATTACCACGATGGATCCGCGAAGACGCTCGAAGAGGTCATCGACGAAAACCAGGACCGGATGGGTCGCACCAGCCACATGTCGAGGAATGACAAGGCGGCGCTCGCCGCCTTCTTGAGGACGTTATGAAGAAGAGAGCGGTGCTCGGGATGGTCCTGCTCGGCGCGCTCGCGCCGGCGCAGGCCGCGGAGTCGGTGCTCGCCCCGGCGGGAGGCGCGGCGGCCGGGCCGCAGGCGGGCGACGCGGGAGGCTCGGCGGACGCGGGAGGAGGCGCGGAGGCGCCGCAGAAGCGCGCGCTCGAGGCGACGCCGCCGCCCCCCGAGCGAACGGCGCGGCCGGCAGCGGCCGAGTGGGACGCCGCGGAGCAGGTGTCGCTCGCGCGCGTCGCGAGGGGCGGCGCGTGCAAGGCGCGCCGGCAGCGCGAGTGGCTGCGGATCGATTGCAGCGTTCCGTCGGTGGTCGCCGTGAGGCCGCTCGGCGCTGGGGCCGGAGGCGAGTTTGTCTCGGTCGGCGAGCACAGGGCCGACGAGGACGGTTCCTTTCCGTCGAGCGTCTCGGTGATCTTCCCCGTCCGGATCGGCGACAGGAGGGTCATCGAGATCCTCTCGATCGAGGAAGGATACCGCTTCCAGACCGGGCTCTCGACGAGCATCATGATCTCCGAGCAATGGCTCGAAGGCGACGCCGGGCCGCTCGTCAGCGCGCTCTGAAACCACGCCGGCGCGACGCGCGACCGCCGACGCGCTTCCCTGCGCCTGCCCGGCGAGGCGCCACGCGCCCGGACGACATCCACACGAATCCGGAGGCATCCCGCGCTCCGAGCCGGGATGCCGCGATCGAGCGGGCGCGCTCTGCATCGAGAGCCTCTTCGCGAAATGTTGCGGTGCTCACCGTGCGACGCCGCATCGTGCGCGTCTTCCCCTGGCTACCCGCGCTCACGCATGGCGCATGGCGCGTGCCGAGAGCACCCCGCGCGGCTCGCGGGAAGGGATTGGATCCGGCGCGACTACGTCGTAGTGTGGAGAGCTCGCATCGACCATCACACCGGCCGTCGGCTGCGGCATCCAGAGGACCGAGCCGACGGTCGTCGCGCGCTCGGTCGAGAGATGGAGAAGGGATGAGCTGCTTGAGCGTGGATCCTGTCGTCACCGACAGCTTCGGGATCGAGCCAGCCTTGAGGGACGACACCCTCAGCGTCAAGCTCACCGGCACGGGGGACATGGCGGCATCTCCGCCGCTCAGCAGGTACGTCAAGGCGCTGGAGGGCGAGGTGATGCGCCTCTCGGTGAGCACCGTCGAGTTCGACGTGCGCGACCTGCGCTTCATGAGCTCGAGCTGCCTCAAGGCGTTCGTCGGCTTCATCTGCGGCCTGATGGGCCATGGCCTCAAATGCAGGATACGGTTCGTCACGGACGCGCGGCGCACATGGCAGCGTCGGAGCCTGAAGCCCCTGGATCGCATATGCCCGGAGCTGGTCTCGATCGCGGATGCATGATCGAGAGCCCGAGGCCATGACGAGGAAGCGTCGGACGCTCGCGTTTCTGATCGACAATGTCGTTGGCGACTACCAGTCCGAGCTGCGCGCCGGGATCGAGCGCGGCGCCGCGGCGCACGACGTCAACCTGCTGACGGCGTTCAGCGACCCGGCCATGGCTCGCCGGCCGGAGGTGGCCGACCGGGGAACCTTCTATCACCTCATCGGCCCTGAGACCGCCGACGGCGTCATCGTCGCCTCGTCGACGCTCTCCCCTTACGGCGGCATGGAGGTCATGCGATCGTTCTGCCGGTCCTTCGCGCCGCTGCCGGTGTGCAGCATCGGGACCGCGATCGACGGTGTGCCGAGCCTGATGGTCGACAACGCCCTCGGGAGCGAGATATCGGTCGGGCACATGGCGGACGAGCACGGGTGCCGGCGCATCGCGTACATCGGCGGCCCGAGCAGCAGCGAGGAGGCCGCGCTGCGCGCCGGCGGGTACCGGAGGGCGCTTGCGGCGCGGGCGCTCCCTTGCGACGAGCGCCTCCTCGTGTTCGGTGGGTTCACGATCCCGACGGGGCGCGCGGCGATGCGCGAGCTCCTGGCTCGCGGGGTGGCGTTCGACGCCGTGGTGGCGGCCAACGACAGGATGGCGCTCGGGGCGATCGAGGTGCTCAAGGCCGAGGGACGCCGCATCCCGGAAGACGTCCTCGTTTGCGGGTTCGATGACGTCGGCATCGCTCGCTTCACGAAGCCGTCGTTGACGACGGTGCGCCAGCCGATCGAGCGGCTCGGGGGGATGGCCGTGAGCACGGTCCTCCGCATGATCGACGGTGAGGCTGTCGAGGCGCTGCAGCTCGCGCGTGTGGAGCTCACGCAGCGCGAGTCCTGCGGCTGCGGGTACCGCGCGGGCGACACGTTCCTTCAGCCGGTCCCCTCGGTGCGCGGCTTTCCGCGCCCCATCGCGGATCAGCGGGCGTCGTTGGAGCGCGCGCTCGCCAGCAGCGTGGCGATCCCGAGGGGCGCCCTCGACGGCTGGGCGGGCGACCTGCTCGCCGCGATGGAGGCGGAGCTCGCGGGCGACGAGGGGCGCTTCCTGCGCGCGCTCCAGGCGCTCCTCGACGGGGCGAGGCGCGAGGGCGTGCTCCTCGAGGAGTTCCAGGCGGTGATATCGCTCTTGCGATCGCGGGTACAGGGGTCGCCCGTGGGCGGCGACGCAGCGCTGGAGCAGCTCTGGCACGCTGCGCGCATCCTGATCGGGAGCGAGTGCGTGCACGTCGAGGGGGAGCAGCGGCTGAACGTCGAGCTCGCCGCGATCGATGTCACCTACGGCGCGCGGGGCTTCTCCGCGTGCTTGAGCCTGCCCGTGCTCAAGGGGCTATTGGCGTCGGAGCTGCCGAGGATGCGGTTCTCGGACGTCGCCGTGTCGCTGTACGACGACGCTCAGCACGCCACGATGAAGCCGCTGTTCGTGATGGAGGACGGCCACGAGGTGGAGGTGCCGGCCGTGAGCTTCCCGGCGCACCGCCTCGCGCCCCCGGGCTTCCTGGACGCCGACGAGCGCATCAGCAGGATCGTGCTTCCGGTCGCGTTCGGCGACGAGGAGAGGTTCGGCGTCGCGGTGCTCGACCACCGCGCCAGCGGGATGATGTACGAGGTGCTGCGCCTCCAGCTCGGCTCCGCGGTCAAGGCCGCGGCGCTGCACCGGCAGGTCGTCCGGGAGGTGGAGCTGCGCGAGCGGCTGGAGCAGGAGCGGGTCCGTCAGGAGAGCCAGGTCGCGGCGCGCATCCAGACCACGCTGGTGCCGAAGCAGCTCTCTATCGAGGGGCTCGACCTCTGCGCGGTCATGAAGCCGGCGGCCGAGGTCGGCGGTGATTACTACGATGTGATCCCGGCGAACGGGGGCGGGTGGCTGGGGATCGGCGACGTCGCGGGGCACGGGCTCGCGGCGGGTCTCATCATGCTGATGATCCAGAGCATGGTATCGGCGCTCACGTGCAACGACCCGGCCGCGAGCCCGGCGAAGGTCATCACGGCGCTCAACAAGGCGATCTACAAGAACGTCCGCGATCGTCTGGAGCGCGACGAGCACGCGACGCTCCTCTTGCTCCGGTACGAGCGCAACGGGCGCGTGACGTTCGCGGGCGCGCACGACGATCTGGTCGTGTGCTCGGCGCGGACGCGGCGCTGCGGGTGCATTCCGAGCTCAGGCGTCTGGATCGGCGCGCTGCCCGAGATCGGCGCGCTGACGCGGGATGCCGAGCTTTACCTTGGGGATGGGGACGTGCTCGTGCTCTATAGCGATGGCGTGACCGAGGCGCGGAACGCCCATCACGAGCAGTTCGGGCTGGAGCGGCTCTGCGCCGTCATCGAGGCTGTCCAGACGGAGCCTGTCGGCGTGATCCGCGACCGGATCCTCGATGCGGTCGAGGGGTGGTGCCCGAGCCCGGACGACGACATCACGATCGTCGTGGCGAGGTATCGCGCGCCCGAGTAGCTGCGGCGGGCGGCGCTCTTCATGAAGCCGCTTTCCCCCGATTCAGCGTGACGTGGGCGAGCAAGCCGCCCAGGAGCGCGTTGATGGCCGGGATGCCGGCGTCGATGAGATATCCCGCCGCCACGCCGCCTGCCCAGGCGAGGAGCGGTCGAAGACTCGGGGGTTCCACCTGCGCGGGAAGCGAGCCGGCGGACCGGGTGCGCTCGAGCACCGCGCGATGTCGGCGCACGACGTAGTATTCGGCGATCATGATGCCGGCGATAGGCGGGAAAGCGATCCCGAGCAGCGTGAGAAATCCGATGAGGTGCTCCAGGATCCCGGCGATCGAGAGCGCCGTCCCCGCCGTACCCACCGCGAGCGTCATCGCGCTCCGCGGGACGTGTCGGTTCGTCGTCTGATGGACCGTGTTCACCAGGGCGAGGGAGGCCGAGTACAGATTCCAGTCGTTGATCTTCACCGTGGCCGTTACGAGGATCGCCGCGCCAGCGACCCCGACCTCCGTCGTCACGATGTGGACGACATCCGCGCTCTGGACGGCGTGCGCCAGGAGCACGCCGGTGAGGCCGATCGTGTACTCGCCGAGAGTCACGCCGACGAGCGTTTGCTTTACCACGTCGGCCGCCGAACGGTTGTAGCGGGTCATGTCCGGGGTGAGGACCGCGCCCACGATGAACCCGCCGGCCACCAGCGTCGCGCCGGCTGCGATGCTCATGGGCTCTCCTGGTGGAGGCATCGATAGGAGGTCGGCCAGCTCGTGCCGGGCGAGGGCGCTCCGGATGGCCCAGGCGCTGAGGGCGAGGAAGAGCGGAACCGTGATGTACGAGGTCCAGGCCATCGAGCTGAACCCGTAGATCACGATCAACGTGACGGCCGCCCCGGTGAGGACGCAATAGACCCACAGCGGCACCTGCGTGCCGGCGAGCGCCGCGAGGCCCTTGGCGAAGATGGCGTTCTGGACACCGAACCACCCGACCAGGCTCACCGCCGTGCACAGGCCGAACAGAGACGAGCCGTGGCGTCCCAGGCCGGTCCACTGGGCGAGGACATACGTGGACAGGCCCTCTCGCTGGCCGGCGATTCCGGTGAGCACCGCGACGACCTCCAGGAGGACGACACCCAGCGTTATCGCCCAGAAGGCGCCCCAGAAGGTCATGTGGAAGCCGAGCGTGGCGCCGAGGAGGAGCTGCGACAGCGCGGAGAGCTCGCCGAACCGCTGGACGGCGACGCTCCACCACGGGTAGCGCGCGGCCTCGGGCACCCGGGCAAGGGGGAAGTCGTCGCGCCCGATCGCGGCCCAGCGCCGCGCCCGGGCCGTGGCCGCGCGGCCGTGGTGCTGGCCCGCGCGCGGCGTCTCGCGTGTCTCGGGTCCATCGCGCGCGCTCACGGCTCGCTCTCCTCGAGGGGGACGAAATCGAGATCGATGCCGAAGGCGCGGGGCCCGAAGACCTCCAGCGCCTCGGGTGTGCGCAGGAGCGGCGGCGCCGCCACGCCGATGACCTTCACCTGCTGCCCGTAGCGCAGCGCCTCCGTGGCGATCGGCTCCGCGGTCTCGCGATCCAGGATGCACACGAGATCAGGCACGCTGCACAGGACGCGCGTCCCGACGCGGGCGACCAGATTCTCGTTCTGGATCAGCACCTCCAGCGTCTCCCCGGAGCCCTCGGTGTCCTGGAGTTGCACCCAGCCCCTGGCGAAGCCCTCCGTAGTGCGGCGGTAGACCTCGATCACCTTGCCAGTCCAGAGGACGCGGCCGTGACGGTAGGGCGTCTCTCGGAGGGCACCGACGAGGCGATCGAACGGATCTCTGTGCTGCTCGTTCGCCTCCCGGATCGCCTTCCCGAGCGCCAGGCAGACGCCCAGGGTGCCGCCGATGGCCGCTCGCCGCACCGTCGGCCCATCCATGGGGTACTCGGCGGTGTGCGCGCAGCCTCCCATGCGGATCGTGATGCCGCGGGAGATCCACTCCATCTTGAAGTTGTCGCAGGCCGTGAGGATCACCGTGTCGCCGTGCTCGTCCGTGATGGCCATCGGCGTTCCGGGGACGCCGTGGACATGAAATGTCACCTGGTACATGTTGGGAAAGGCGCGGCCCATTCCGTCGGCGTCCACGACCGGCAGCCCGAGCTGCGCTCCCACGATGAGCGGCACGGTCGAGTTCATCCCGCCCGCCTCGGCGGGCATGGTGCATGTCGCCCGGACGCCGAGGAATGCCTCCAGGCGGCGCAGCGAGAGCGCGTTCTCGTCGCCGCGCGGTATCTTCTCGATGAGGCAGGTCGGAGCGCCCATCATCGCCGTAGGGATCACGTAATCTCCGTCTCCCACCTCCGCGAGGTGGACGATCTCCACGCGGCGCCCTTCCTCCATCACGCGCTCGAGCATCAGCCGGCCGATATAGGTATCTCCGCCGCCGCCCGTGCCCAGGAAGGCGGCGCCGAGCGACAGGTCGGGCAGGTCCTTGCGCTCCAGCACGAATCCCATCCCAGCCTCCTCACCCGTTCCGCAGATCGCCGATCGCCTTGACCCGGATCCGGGTCGCGTTGGACGGCAGGTAGGCGAGCGGCACCTCCTCGATGTCGAGGAGGTGGATGCTGGCCGGGTCAGCGCCTGCGGCCGAGGCCTTCGCGATCGCCTCCGCCTGCGCCTCTGCCAGCGCGTCGTCCCGGGATCGGCTCTCCAGGTTGACGACCCGGTCCACCTCGCCGGACACGTGCGCGATGGCGGCGCCGACCGCGTTGGCGACCTCGGCGTGCCGAGGCCTGACGATCTCGGAGGTCCCCTGGAGCGGCCTGCAAATCAGCGAGGAGCCCCCGCCTACCAGGACGACCGGAATGTCCGCCGCCGCGGGCTTGCCCCGATCGATGGCGGCCTCGACCATCTCGTGGATCCGCAGCGCCGCGCGCGCGACGAGCTCGTCTGCCAGGTGCGCGACTTTCGCGCGGTCGCCCATGACAGCGCACCCTGCGGCCACGGCGATGTCCGTGGCGGTCAGCGTGTCGCCCCCGAACACCAGCGCTCGCTGCGTCAGCTCGTGGCCGGTGCTTCGCGGCCCGATCCGGAGAGGTCCGTCGAGCACATGGCTTCCGCCGCCGAGCCCGATGGACAGGACGTCGGGCATGCGGAAGTTGCAGCGCACGCCAGCCACCCGCAGCGTCATCGACGCTTCGCGCGGCAGCCCGCGGCGCAGCGCGCCCACGTCGGTGGTGGTGCCGCCGATATCGACCACCATCGCGTCCGCGAGGCCCGTGAGGAAAGCGGCGCCGCGCATCGAGTTCGTGGGGCCCGAGCACAAGGTGAAGGCCGGATAGCGCTCCGCCCGGTCGGAGCTCATCAGGGTGCCATCGTTCTGGGTGAGATAGAGCGGCGCCAAGACGCCGGCCTGCGCCAAGGCATCGTGGAACGCTCGGATCGTCGTCGTCGAAACGTCCTTGAGGCAGGCGTTCAAAATGGCGGCGTTCTCCCGCTCGAGGAGCCCCATCCGGCCGATCTCGTGCGACAGGCTGAGGGAGGCGTCCGGCAGCACCTCCCGCAGGATCGCCGCGGCCTCGAGCTCGGCCTCGGGGTTGACGGGTGAAAAGACGCTGGCGATCGCGACGGAGCGGAGGCCTCTCCGGCCGATCTCCCGGGCGATGCGGCGCAGCTCGCCGGCCTCGACGGGCGACAGCCGGCGACCGTCGAACTCGTGACCTCCATGGGCCAGAAACCCGTGGTCGCCAAGCGCCCTGCGCAGATCGCAAGGCCAGTCCACCATCGGCGGCAGCGCCGCGGTCGCCGGCAGTCCGAGCCGCACCGCCGCGACCTCCTGCAGCCGGCGGCGCTCCACGAGCGCATTCGTGAAATGGGTGGTGCCGAGCATGACGCCGCGGATCTGGCCGACCGGCACCCGCGCTCGTTCCAAGAGGCGGCTCACAGCCTCCAGGACACCGCCGCTCACGTCGGTCGTGGTCGGCACCTTGACCTTCGCCACGACCTCCGCGCCGTCCATCATCACGGCGTCGGTGTTGGTCCCGCCGACGTCGATCCCCATGCGCATGAGCAGTCACCTCCGCCTGAAGCCGCGGGTTCATGCCTTGTCGGAGCGGAGGGGCGAAGGCGCCGGCTCCTCCGCGTCGCGCAGGCCGTAATCGCGCCTGGCCTGCTCCTCGGTGATGTAGCCGCAGCGCAGATCGTCGAGCACGCGCGCGCGGCTCCGCCGCGCGGGATCGCCGTACCCGCCGCCCGTGCCCGTGTGGAGCCGGCACAGCTCACCCCGCTTGAGGAGGTGACGGGCGCACTTGCCCATCGCTCTCCGGCTGCCGTCCTCGTGCACGAACTCCAGGTAGTTGGGCGAGCCCTGGTGGCCGCCGTTCAGCCCCCACGGCGGGAATCGATGCCGACCGAAGGTCGCGGTCACCGTAGCCCACGCCGACGTGATGCGGTAATCGCGCACGAGGCCCCGCCCGCCGCGGCGCTCTCCCGCCCCGCCGTCCACGATATCCAGCGCGTACTGCTCGACGCGGAGCCCATAGCGGGTCTCGCAGATCTCGACGGGGATCATGTAGGTCTCGCCGTCGCCGGCGCAGACGAGGCCGTTCTCGCCGTCCTTGTCCGCGCCCGCCCCCCAGCCGCCCGCCTGTGGCTCGACGAGGAGAAAGGGAGTTCCATCGTCGGGGTGGATGCCATGGATGATCGTACCGCAGACGGAGAGGAAATGTCCGGCGGTCAGGCGACGCGGGGCGAGGTGCGCCAGGGCCTTCCAGACGAGCTCGGTCGCGTACTGCATCGTCTCCCAGTAGGTGGAGACGGGGGCCGGCCTTTCCGCCGTGAAGATCGTCCCCGGAGGGCACACGATCTGGACCGGTCGGAACACGCCTTCATTGGTCGGGAGCAGAGGATCGGTGATCGCCTTCCAGGCCTGGCGTACCGCCGAATGCAGGCCGGTGCGGCCGCAGTTGATCGGCCCCGGCACCTGCGCGCTCGTCCCTGTGAAATCGCAGAGGAAGCTGTCGTCGATCGTCACCTTCACCCGCACCTCGAACGGGCCGTTCCCGATGCCGTCGTCGTCGATGAAGTCGGTCGCGTCGTACGTCCCGCGGGGGAGCCTCGCCAGCTCCAGGCGAGCCCTGCGCTCTCCCTCGCCGAGGAGCTCCTGCATGGCGCGGAGGACGGTGCCCTTGCCGAACTTGCGGAGGATGCGGTGCAGCGCCCGCTCGCCCACGCGCAGCGCGCCCACGCAGGCGTACAGGTCGCCGAGCGTCGCGTCGGGCGTGCGCACGTTGGCCCGGATGAGCTCGAGGAGCCCCTCGTCGGGCTTGCCGGCCTCGAAGAGCTTGATGCCCGGGAACTGGAGCCCTTCCTGGAACACGTCGGTCGCGTCCGTGGTCCATGAGCCCGGGTCCTTGCCGCCCACCTCGGTCCAGTGCGCCTTGTCCACGGCGAAGGCGACGAGCTCGCCCTCATGGAAGATCGGCATGATCAGCGCGACATCGGACAGGTGCGTGCCGCCGCCCGCGTAGGGATCGTTCAGGATGACGATATCGCCGTTCGCCAGGCGCTCTCTGCCGAGCTTGTTGAGGACGTGGGCCACGGCGAAGCTCAGCGCGCCGATGAAGTCGGCGACCCCGTTGCCCTGGGTGAGGAGGTCTCCGCGCGCGTCCGTGAGCCCGGCGGCGTAGTCGAGGACCTCGTAGATGATGGGGCTCATGGCGGTCCGCTGCAGCGCGTGGAACATCTCGTCACCAGCGGCGATGAGCTCGTTCTTGATGATCTCGAGCGTGAAGGGATCGATCCTCGTCGTCGTGCTCATGACAGCTCCGTCGGTTCAGGGGTCGGCCGCGCCTCACCCGGCGGCGGGGGCGTCGATGTCGATGAGGAGGCTGCCCTGCTCGTGGACCGTGAGGCGATCTCCTGGAAACAGGACCGTCGACGCGGCCGGCTCCTCGACGACGGCCGGTCCATCGACGTGCATGCCGGGCCTCAGGCGAGCACGCTCGTAAAGGGGGCTCTGCAGGATACCGAGCTCGTCGAAGTCGACGGCGCGGGCGCCTTTGCGCGCGGGCGCGGGATCCGGCGGCGAGCGCTCGAGCCGCGCCGCGCGCGGCCTGTCCACGGCGCCGAGGGCTGCGACGTGGAGGCTCACGATCTCCACCGCCGCGTCCAGGCGGAACGTGTAGTTCTGCTCGTGGAGCGCGTGGAAGCGCTCGATGGTTTCTTCCAGGGCGGTGCTATCCAGCGCGCCGGCGGGGAGGGGGACCTTGACCGTATGCTCCTGGCCTGCATAACGCAGCTCGGCGAAGCGGCGCGTGGAGACGCGGGCCGGGTCGATCCCTCCCCGGCAGACGCGGGCGCTGCTCTCGTGCTCGAGCTCCTGGAGGAGCGCGGCGAGCGCGGTCGTCTGCGACGGCTGGGCGCGCACCATCGCGGTTCGGACGATGTCGGCCCGCATATCGGCCATGAGCATGCCCCAGGCCGAGAAATGCGCCGGCGCGACAGGGATGACGACCCGCCGGATCCGGAGGCCGCGCGCCAGGGCCGAGGCGTGCATGGAGCCGCCGCCTCCGAAAGCGATAAGCGCGAACTCCCGCGGATCGTGCCCGCGGCGGAGGGTCATGCGCCTGAGCAAGCCCTCCGTGATCGCGTTCGCGAGGCGGAGGATCCCCCGGGCGGCCTCGGGCTCAGTGACGCCGCACTGCGCGGCGATGCGGCGGATCGCCCTGCGGGCGGCCTGCACGTCGAGCGGGATCCGACCGCCGAGGAAGTACGCGGGGTTGATGCGGCCGCAAAGGAGGTTCGCGTCGGTGGTGGTCGGCTCCTCTCCTCCTCGACCGTAGCAGGCCGGCCCCGACACGGCGCCTGCCGACCGCGGGCCGACCTCTAGCCGTCCGGCGTCGTCGATGCGGGCGATGGAGCCGCCGCCGGCGCCGATCTCCGCGATGTCGACCACCGGGATCATGAGGGGGTATCCGGGGGACGTCGGGGTCCACTCCACCTTGTACTCGGTGGTGACGCGCGCCTCTCCGCCCTGGAGGACAGCGCATTTGGCGGTCGTGCCCCCGATGTCGAGGGAGATGATGTCGTGCTCTCCGAGGAGCTGCCCGAGGGCGATGGCGCCGAGCACGCTGCCCGCAGGCCCGGACTCGACGAGGCGGATGGGCGCGGCGCGCGCGTCGGGAAACGTGGTGATGCCGCCGCTCGACTGCATGACATGGAGCGATGTGCCCGCCGCGCCGAGCCCGGTCAGGCTGCTCTCCAGGCCGCTCAGGTACGCGGCGGCGAGCGGCTGGACATAGGCGTTCAGCACTGCGGTGCTCGTGCGTTCGTACTCGCGCCACTCCCGCGTGATCTCGGACGACGCGCTCACCGGCGTGGAGGGGGCCTCCGTCCGTGCGATCTCGGCGGCGCGGCGCTCGTGGGCCGGGTTCCGGTAGGCGTGCAGGAAGCAGATGGCGATCGCGCGGGCGCCCCGGTCGAGGAGCGCGCGGACGCCGCGCCGGACGCCGTCCTCGTCCAGGGGCGTGAGCGCCTCGCCCTTGTGGTCCATCCGCTCCGTGACCTCAAGGCGGAGATGTCGGGGGACGAAGGGCTCGGGCTTGCGGAAGGAGAAGTTGTAGATGTCCGGCCGGTTGGCCCGGCCGATCTCCAGCACGTCGCGAAAGCCCCGCGTCGTGAGCAGCCCAGTGCGCGCGCCTTTGCGCTCGGTGAGGGCGTTGATGATCAAGGTGGTGCCGTGGATGAAAGCCCGTATCCGGGCGGCCTCGATCCGTGCTGGATCGAGGGTCTCCAGGACGCCGCGCGTGAGATCGTCCGGTGTGGTGGGGACCTTGGCCAGCGAGAGCTCCCCTGTGTCCTCATCGAAGGCGACGAGGTCGGTGAACGTCCCGCCGATGTCGCTGGCAACACGCATGAGCACGTCTTCCTGGACGGGTCGAGCCACCCGTGCCGCTGGGCCGGGCGGTCAAGGCCGCTGGGCCGGGAGGCCAGGGCCGCTGCGCCTCGTCGGATCTCCTCCGCCGGGGCGCCATGGCAGCGCATCCGTTCCGGCTCGGATCCATCCCTGTGCTCCTGGCGCGCCCATGTCAATGATGGATCTCGCGCGCGCCTGCCAGGCGCGACGGCGGGAGTTCCGGGCACGCGTGCCGAGCCTCTGGCGGCCGCCACCTCCTCCGCCGCGTCCGCCACCCCTCCCGCCACGAATTCCCCTGCGTTCGCCGCCCTCTCCGCCTGGCACGCCTTTCGCGAAAAGGCTCCGGCATGCAGGCCACGGCGCTCACGTTCTCTCTGCTCGGGCTCGACGCGCACCCCATCCGGGTGGAGGTCGACTCGGGCCGCGGTCCGTCGTTCTTCCAGATGGTGGGCCTCGCCGAGGCGAGCGTCCGCGAGAGCCGCGTGCGCGTCCGCGCCGCGCTCCAGCAGCTGGGCATCGAGCTCGACGAATACGTGATCACCGTGAACCTCGCCCCGGCAGACCTCAAGAAGAGCGGCGGCGCGTACGACCTCGCCATCGCGATCGCCGCGCTCGCGGCCCTCGGCAAGGTGCCCGCCGAGGGGCTCGACCGGATTGGCCTGCTCGGCGAGCTCTCGTTGAGCGGCGCGGTGCGCCCCGTACGCGGCGTCCTGCCCGCGCTGCGCGGCGCGGCGGCGCAGGGGGTCACGCGCGCGATCGTGCCCCAGGGAAACGCGCGCGAAGCGGCGAGCGTGGCTGGTATCGACGTCCTCATCGCGGAGCACCTCGGCCAGGTCGTCGCGCACCTCCGCGGCAACAAGCCCCTCCCGGGCGCGGGGACCATGGCCGCGATCGACGCGGAGCCGAGCGCTGCAGCGGCAGATCTCGCGGAGGTCCGCGGCCAGCACGGGGCGCGCCGCGCCCTCGAGATCGCCGCTTCCGGGGGACATAACCTGATCATGGTCGGCCCGCCAGGCAGCGGAAAGACCATGATCGCTCGGCGCCTGCCAACGGTCTTGCCGCCGATGTCCTACGACGAGGCGCTCGATATCACCGCGATCCACTCCGTCGCCGGGCTGCTCTCCCCGGACAGGGGCCTCGTCGCGATTCGCCCGTTCCGCGCCCCGCATCATACCGTGAGCGCAGCGGGCCTCGTCGGCGGCGGGGATCCCATCCGCCCCGGCGAGGTCTCCCTGGCCCACCACGGGTGCCTGTTCCTCGACGAGCTGCTCGAGTTCCGCCGCGGCGTCCTCGAGGCGCTCCGCGAGCCGCTCGAAGAGGGCACGGTCGCCCTTTGCCGCGCCCGCGCCCGCGTCGTGTTCCCGGCGCGTCCGATCCTGGTGGCCGCCATCAACCCCTGTCCGTGCGGCTTTCATGGCGACCGCGGCAATCGCTGCGCCTGCTCGCTCGATCGCGTCCGCGCCTACCGCGCGCGGCTGAGCGGGCCGCTGCTCGATCGCATCGATCTTCACATCTCCTTGCCGCCCGTCGACGTCGCTCACCTGTGCGCGCCGCTCGCCGACGGCCGATCGCCGCTCGACGCGCCCGAGAGCTCCGCGGCGGTGCGGGCGCGCGTTGTCGAGGCCCGGGCCGCGCAGCGCGCGCGCTTCGAGGCGGGGGAGGTCGCGGCGACGCACAACGCCGAGCTCGGCCCGCGCGATCTCGCGCGCGTCGCCATGCCGGACGCGACCGGCGCGCGCGTGCTCGCCTCGGCCGTGGAGCGGCTCGGCCTCTCGGCGCGGGCGTACACCAAGGTGCTGCGGGTCGCCCGCACGCTCGCCGACATGGACAGGAGCTCTGCCGTGCGGGCAGCGCACGTGGCCGAGGCGATCGGCGCGCGGCTGTTCGACCGCGAGGCCGCCTGCGGGCCGGCGCCCGCCACCACCGCCGCGGGCGCCTGAGCGGCCAAGGACCACCGCGCCCGCAGCGATGCAGGCGCGATCGCGGCCGCCCCGACGGCCGCGCTGGATCGTCTGTCTGCGCGCTCGGGGGCGCGCACGTTCAGCACGCAGCAGTTGAACCGCAACAAGCAACGAACGCACGTCGAAGAGGAGAGACCGAGATGATGACCGAGATCGCTGAGAAGCTCCGCACCGTGAAGACCGTCGTCGGCACCATCGAGAAGCAGTTCGGGAAGGGGGCGATCATGTCATTGAACGACGAGAACGAGACCCGGGACATCGGCCTGATCCGGACCGGATCCCTGTCGCTCGACGCGGCGCTGGGGATCGGGGGATACCCGCGCGGGCGCATCGTGGAGATCTATGGCCCGGAGTCGTCGGGCAAGACCACGCTCACGTTGCACGCGATGCGGGAGGCGCAGCGCGCGGGCGGCGTCGCCGCGTTCATCGACGCCGAGCACGCGTTCGACGTCACGTACGCGCGCTCGGTCGGCGTCGACATCGACAGGCTGCTCGTCTCGCAGCCGGACAACGGCGAGCAGGCGCTCGAGATCGTCGAGATGCTCGCGCGCTCGAGCGCCGTCGACGTGATCGTCGTCGACTCGGTGGCTGCGCTCACGCCCAAGGCCGAGATCGAGGGGGACATGGGCGATTCGCACATGGGCCTCCAGGCGCGGCTGATGAGCCAGGCGCTGCGGAAGCTCACGGGCATATGCCACCGCACCGACACCACGCTCATCTTCATCAACCAGCTCCGGCAGAAGATCGGCGTCGTCTTCGGCAATCCCGAGGTGACGACCGGCGGCAACGCGCTCAAGTTCTACGCGAGCGTGCGGCTCGACGTGCGCCGGGTGGGGCCGGTGAAGGTGAGCGACGAGGCCATTGGAAGCAGGACGCGCGTCAAGGTGGTCAAGAACAAGATGGCTCCTCCGTTCAGAGAAGCCGAGTTCGACATCCGGTGGGGAGCGGGCATCGACGGCGCGGCGGATCTCATCGACTTCGCCTGCCAGCTCGGGGTCGTGGAGAAGAGCGGCGCGCACCTGTCGTTCGCGGGCGAGCACATCGGGCAGGGGAGGGAGCGCGCCCGCGAGGCGCTGATCGGCAAGCCGACGCTCGCCTCGTCGCTCCGCGCCGCCGTCGACGCGGCGGCGCCGGCGCGGCCCGGGGGCGGCGCGGCGATGGATTCCTGAGCGAGACCGGTGAGAGGGCGAGTCCGGCGAACGGGCGCCGCCGGACCCGCTCCTCGTATTCCACGACGACACGGCGCCTCACGAGGAGCGACGCAGCACGGCAGGCAAGGTGACAAGGAAGTCAACGAGAGAAGACGGCGGAGACGACCGAGACGACGGCAAACGATAGTAAACGCTAGTTGGCGATAGCAAACGACAGCAAACGACAGCAAATGACAGCAAATGACGACAACCAAGCACAGGAGCACATCATGAACGAAGGGCTGAACAAGGTGATTCTCATGGGCAACCTCGGCGCGGATCCGGAGCTGCGCTACACGGGCAACGGCACGCCGGTGCTCCAGCTCCGCATGGCGACGAACGAGTCGTTCGTCGACAAGAACAAGGAGCCCAAGGAGCGCACCGAGTGGCACAACATCGTGTTCTGGGGGCCGCGCGCCGAGGCGCTCGCGAAGGTGCTGACCAAGGGCGACGGCGTGCTGATCGAGGGCGGGCTGCGCACGTCGAGCTACGAGAAGGACGGGATCCGCCGCTACCGCACCGAGGTGATCGCGCGGGACCTCCGCTTCACCGGCCGCCGGGCCCTGGCGCAGCCGCCGCCGGGGCTGGAGGACGACGGCGAGGCGACGCAGCCCGGGACGGGGGTGCCGACCACCGCGCGGCTCGGCAAGAACGGCGCGCGGGGGCGGCCGCCGGAGGTGCCTGCGCTGGATGAGATGCCGTACTGAGGGGCTCCGTCCGGACGGGCGAGCGGGGCGAGGCGGCTTGTATCGAGCCGCCTCGCGGCGTCCCCAGCATGCGCCGTCTCACCCGGTCCGCGACATTCCCCTCCAGCGGTCGCCGACGCGGCCCCATCGATCCCCCGGCGCTCAGCGCTTGGCGTGTTGCTGGATTCCACTCAGACCAGTTTTCAGGGCGATATGTCACCAGGTAACCCTTCACGGCCGCTGGCGCGCAGCGTCAGCCGCGAGATGCGCGCGATGCGTGCGATGCGTGCGATGCGTGCGATGACTGATTCGATGACTTCAGGTCACCATCACGCGGTGGACAGTATCCGGCAGTGCCGTCTGAAGAGCTCTCGTGTCCTACATGAACACAGAAAAGTGATTGAATCGATGGATAATGTGCTCGAAGTGTGTTGACGAATGCCGTGCTTTGGAAGTAAACACTGGATGCTAGGCTCGACGCGACCAGGTGCGATTCTCTTGCTGTACACGATCGACCTCCTCAACCGAATCTGCTCGGCCTGCGGAACGGCAACGTGGTAACCGTCAACCGAGGTACTTCATGCTCAGCAATGCGGTTCGCTTTCTGATGGTGTCTGCTGCTGCTTCTTTCGTCGCGCTCGGCGCTGCCCCGGCCGATGCGTGCTCGCTGCTATCCAGCGGAGCGCTCGACTTCATCACCGCCGGTACGCCGTCGGCGGTCGGGGCTGTCTTCCTCACGAACATTCAGAAAGAGGAGTTCTGGTCCGACCCGGACCCGATCGTGGACGCGGTGAACGACGAGGCCAATCTGTCCTACTACTGGGGTTCGACGAGCCCGAGCTCGGAGAAGTACTATACCGAGTTCACCAAGTCCGGGGCCATCGTCTCGCTGATCTCGAACATCTCGAACGTCGCTGCGGGTGACGTGCTCGTCATCAACAAGATGGTGGCAGGCGGCGTGCAGACCGCATACGGCGGGCACACCGTGATCATCACGGGCCCGGCGGTGCAGCTCACGACGGCCCTCAACCCGAAGTACGAGAACACGATCCAGTGGGCGCTGCCGATCGCCGACTCCACCAGCTCGGTCCACGGATGCAGCACCACCTGGCGTGACAGCCGGTGGACGAGCACGTGCAGCGACTTCGTCGCAGGTCCGGGGACGGGCTACATGCGCATCTATACCGATACCTCGGGAGTCCCCGTGGGCCACACCTGGAGCGTCACCTCGGTTTCAGCTGGCAATTATTACCCGATCACGAGCACGACCGTCCCGGTGCGGCCCTTCGTCATCGGCAGGCTGAACTCCTGCCCGCTGCCCACGCCGACCCCCTGAGCCGGCGCGCCTCCGGCGCAGCGGCGCGATCGCCGGGCGATCCTGAGGGCGCGCGCCCTCAGGATCGCCGTCTCCCTCCTCCGGCGTTTACGGCGCGCCGCCCTTCTCGCCCGCCGCGGGCACGCGGCAGAGCTGGGCGATGCCCTTTCCGCTCAGCTTGTCGCGCGTCAGCTCGAACTGCGGCACGTACATGCAGAAGCGGCCGCCCTTCTCGGTCGCGATGCTCGTTCGACGCGAGATCATCTCCTCGAGCTCCGAGCGGCTGATGGCCTTGTCCGTCTTCAGCGTGTCCGAGACCTTGAGATCGACCGCGTTCGGGCAGCTGACGCTGGCGGCGACGGTGAGGTTGGGCTTCACCTTCTCCTGACCTTCGCGATAGTCAGCACCTGGCCCGGTCTGGCCGCCCGCTTGAGCCCTGCCGGCCTGGGCGCCTTCGTGGGCCTGGCTGCCGCCTTGAGCGCCGCCGGCATGGGCCTGGGCCTGGCTGCCGTCGGTCTGGCCCTGCGCACCCGCGCCGCTGCCCCGTCCCAGGTTGCCGCTGCCGGTCTGGCCGCCCGACGGCTGCTGCGACTTGCCCGCCGCGACGGGATCGATCCGACCTTTGACGGAGGCCGTGTAGGTGCAGCCTTCCTCGACCGGGAACGAGATCTGCTCCTGGAGATTCATCGCCTGTTTCTTCTGACTCTGCCCCTGTTGCTGCTGCGTGCGCTGTGCGCCGCTCGCGCTGGGCTTGTCGCCCTGATGCTGTGCGCCGCCCTGCGCCGCTCCCGGCGAGCCCGGTTCGCGTTGCTGCGGCGAGCCCGGTTCGCGTTGCTGCGGCGAGCCCGTGCCGCCCGTCTGTGCCGCCGCGAGCGCCGGCACGACCGCGAGCGCTCCCATGGCGAGCGCGAGCTGGATGGACCGATTCGATTTCATATTACCCCCAACCGTAGAATCTGCTTCCGATCGTACTCACCACCGCCGCGGGCCGACCGCCCACTAGGCGGCTTGTTCCCAGACCTTCCTTGACAGCGCGTCCTTGATCCACGCGAGGTGCCGCTGCTCATCGGTGTAGTTGCGCTCGACGATCGCGCGCGCCTCGGCCGTGAGCGACTCGTCCAGCGCCGCCTGGTATTGCCGGTTCGTGAGCTCCTCGTTGCCGCGCATGGCGAGGAGCGCGCTCTGGTCTCCCATGCTCGTGATCGCCGTGAACCCCTCGATGAGCTTGCCCTTGAGGTCGCGGGTCTGCGCCGCGATGCCGCCGAGCGACGTCACATGCGCGGTCAGATCCACCACGTGGCGCGCGTGATCGTCCCTGAAGCTCGCGAGCCTCTCCTTGGTATGAGCGTGCTCGCACGCCTCGATGGCGCGGTCGTAAGCGGCGATCGCGTCGCGATCGAGCTGGATGAGGTCGTTGAGCACCTCGATGACGTCTCTCGCCATGATCGACACTCCTTCCGGGATCCCGCTCCGCTCGGACCCCACCGCCCACCACCTGGGGCATTTGCGTGGGGGCGCAAGCCATGCGCACGTCGTCACCGGAACTTGTGGTCGCCGTTGCCGCGCCCGGCTCGGCCGCCGCTCGAGGCTGCCGATGGCGGCCGTGGCGGGCGGTCCGGCATCCCGAACGGTCGGGCAACCTCGACCTGGCACGGACCGTGATTCACGTCGCGAGACGAGAGACGAGAGACGAGAGACGGGAACCCCCGACAGCTTCCGTGGACCGGCGCCGCCAGCGCCGGCGCCGCGGGGAGATGAGATGTGCCTATGAAACGCTCTCTTGGCCGCTCCTCGATGCGCGCCGCGCTCGCGCTGCTCCTCGCCGCCTCCGCGGCCTGCGCAGAGGGGCTCGCGAACGCGCCCAGCATCAACCGCGAATGGACCCCGGAGGACCGTGGTCAGGACGCCATCGCGAATGGCCCGAGCTCCTGCCCCAGGGAAGGCCCCGATCCGCTCTCGCCCCCCGGCGAGCTGCGCGAGATCTGTCCCAGGGCCGCTCCGCCGAGGCTGCCCAGCGCCGCCGCGTCGCCCTGAGCGCAGCCGGCTCGCGCCAGAACACCTCGCTGCGCCCGCTGACCTCACGTTCGCGCGCGCAGGAGCGCGCGGCGAGCTCGGCGCGCAAGGATCCTTCTGCGGTCGACCGCTTCCACGAGTCGACCGCCCGGATGTGGTTGTGCCTGCCAGCGCGAAGGCAGAATGTCCCGGCTGAGGCGAACTGCCTCATGGAGAAGGAACGATCGCCAGGGCTCCGGTCTGCCTCTACGGCTCGGGCGCGCCAGCTCCCGCCGTGGCGCCCGCTGCGGGGGGGCGACTCCGCCGCTCGCCCGCGGGGCACTCGCGGTGCCCGGCGCCCGCCGCGTCGATCGTGAGTTGGCCGGTCCGGCGTGGCTGCCGCGCGGTCGGGATGGTGATGGGCTCCTCGATGAGCTCCGGCGCCAGGGCGCCGCGGGCGGGGATGAAGCGCGGCTCGCCGGGCTTGCGATCGCCGGCCACCTTCCACGCGCGCGGCACCTTCCTCAGCCCGACGGGATAGAGGGTGAGGCCGTCGCGGTGGACGTGAATCCGCAAGAAGTTCTTGTAGTCCTGGATCCGGAGCGCCGAGAACGCTTCGTTGCCGTGCCGCCGCGCGACGTTGAGCGAGATCAGGAGATAGACGCCCATGATCGTCGACCCGACAGCGGCGCCGGTGGCGCCGACGAAGAGCGTCACGCCGAGGAGGCTCCACATGGACATGGACGGGAGGTCCCGGACGTCGACGCCGAGCAGCGCGCCGCCGAGGTGCGCGAGCCCGAGCGCCGCCCCGAGGTGCGCGAGCGCGTGGAGCGAGCCCGCGAACCGGCGATACCAGGTCTTGTAGGTGTCCGTGAAGACGATGAACACGAGCACGACGACGAGGACCCACCCCACGGCCCCCGGCCCGGGACGGGGCAGCGTCAGGGAGGAGAGCATGTAGACGAAGGCGGCGGCAGGCCAGAAGCCGAGGTTGTGCCGGGCGAACGAGAGGTTGCGCCAGGCGAGCCGGCGCGACTCCGACTCTGACGGGAACGAGGCGCGCAGCATATAAGGGCGCTGGTCGGCGCCCGGGCCGGAGCGGACCACGGTGACCGGCTCGCCGTGGGTCGGGTGGAGGAACGCGCCGCCGCCGCCGGCGATGACGTTCTGCCGGCCGTCCGCGGACTCGTGGCGGCGATAGTGGTGCAGATCCCCGGCGATGCGCGCGACGATCTCGACCCCGGGCCGCGCGTCGGCGAGCTGCTTCTCGAAGAAGGCGAGGTTGCTCTGGAGCTCTGGGTTGTAGATGGCGCCCTTCACCCAGTCGGGCTCGGCGGTGCAGAGGATCACGCGATCGCCGTCGCGCATGTCGTGCGTCGCCAGCTTGCAGAAATACTCGATCTGCGGCTGGTCGATGTCGGACTCGAGCTGGATGTCGACGCCGAGCAGCCAGAAGCCGTGGGGCAGCTTCAGCGCGAAGTAGCTCCGCGACTGGAACGTCTTCCAGGCGCCGAGCGTGCGTTTCTGGCCGAAGAGGCGCATGAAGCTCATCAGCCCGTCGTACCAGTCGTGGTTGCCGGGGATGGCGAACAGGTGCGGCGGATCCGTCACATCGGCCTTCGGGAGCGCGGCCGCGTAGGGCTCGACGAGCCGCGTCCAGTACGCCTGACGCGTGGCCGAGGGGTAGACCTGGTCGCCGCCCATGATGAGCACCTCTCCGCGCCTCGTCTCCCGGCCGCCCAGCGAGAGGCCCGGCCGCGCGAGGAGGCTCGCGATCGCGTAGGTGGGGTTGAAGCCATCGCCTGTGTCCGCCACGTAGTCGATCCAGAGCTCGTCGCGCATGACGCCGTTTCGGACGGCATAGTCGAAGGGCGGCTGCGGCCCCGCGATCGCCTCGAGGAGGCGGAAATCGCCGCGCGCGCCCATCAGGCGGGAGACGGTCATGTCGAGCGCGGAGCGGGCCAGCTGGAAGGGGCTGTACCAGCATGTCATGACGCTCTGCTGGAGCGCCGCGAGCCGCTCGCGATCCGGGCGATCGATCATCCGTCCCTCCGCTCAAGGGAGGCTATCACCGCCGGAGCGGCGCGTCGCCTCGGCCGCGCGCTCCAGCGGGCGCGACGATGTCGTGGGCACTCACGCTAGGCGAGATCACTGCCCTCCTTGAGACAGCCGGCGAGCTCGCTGAGGAGCTTGTCGGTCGCCTCCAGACCGCTCGTGAAGGCTTCGCCCTCCTTGGCTCGGCGGGTGAGGCGCATGTCGGGCGAGAGCCGGTAGGGTGAGGCCTTCGGCTGGACCAGCTTGAGCACCTTGGCATGATCGAGCGGGGTGTCCTCGCGCAAGTGCAGCGTCACGCCCTTGGCGCTCGCCTCGCATGCGAGCGCCTTCAGCCGGCGCAGCTCGGTCTTGAGCCGCATGAGGTGCACGAACCGGCGCGCCTCGAGCGGAGGCGCGCCGAAGCGATCCTCCATCTCGACCGCGAGGTCCTGCACGTCCTCGGTCGAGGCGGCACCGGCGAGCCGCTTGTAGAGGGAGAGGCGTACGCCTACGTCGGAAATGTACTCTTCTGGCAGAAGTGCGTCGGCGTCGAAGGAGAGCTCGGTGTCGACGTCGTGGACCACGGGTTCGCCGCGCAGCTCGTGGACGGCCTCGTCGAGCATCTGGCAGAAGAGCTCGAAGCCAACCTGGGCGACGGTGCCGCTCTGCTCGGCGCCGAGGAGGTCGCCGGAGCCGCGCAGCTCCAGGTCGAGCGAGGCGATCTGGAAGCCGGAGCCGAGCTCGGTGTGGCGCTCGAGGGCCTCGATGCGGGCGCGGGCCTCGTCGGTCATGGCGTTCGGGGGCGGGACGATGAGGTAGCAGTAAGCGCGCTCCTTGGAGCGGCCGACGCGGCCGCGCAGCTGGTAGAGCTGCGAGAGGCCGAACATGTCGGCGCGGTCGATGAGGATCGTGTTGGCGCGGGGGATGTCGAGGCCGCTCTCGATGATGGCGGTGGCGCAGAGGACGTCGTAGCGCCCCTCGACGAAGTCGAGCATCGCCTGCTCGAGGTTCTGCTCGCTCATCTGGCCGTGGGCGACGCAGATGCGGGCGCTCGGGACGAGCTCGGCGAGGCGGGCGGCGCGCTCGTAGAGGCCCTCGACGCGGTTGTAGACGTAGAACACCTGGCCGCCGCGGCCGAGCTCGCGGAGGACGGCCTCGCGGAGGACGGCCTCGTCGTGGCGGGTCACCACGGTGCGGATGGCGCGGCGATCGACCGGGGGGGTCGTGATGATCGACATGTCGCGGAGGCCGGAGACCGCCATCTGGAGGGTGCGGGGGATGGGGGTGGCCGAGAGCGTGAGGACGTCGACGTTGGTCTTGAGCGCCTTGATGCGCTCCTTGTGGGTGACGCCAAAGCGCTGCTCCTCGTCGACGACGAGGAGGCCGAGCCGCTTGAAGTGGACGTCCTTGGAGAGGAGGCGGTGGGTGCCGATCACGACGTCGACGCTGCCGTCGCGGAGGCCGCGGGAGACCTCGTCCTGCTCCTGCTTGGTCTGGAAGCGGGACATGGCGCGGACCTCGATGGGGTAGGAGGCCATCCGGGATCGGAAGCTGAGGTAGTGCTGCTGCGCGAGCACCGTGGTTGGGCAGAGGACGGCGACCTGCCTGCCGGCGTTTGCGGCGCGGAAGGCGGCGCGGATGGCAACCTCGGTCTTTCCGAACCCGACATCGCCGCAGACGAGGCGGTCCATCGGACGGCCGGACTCGAGGTCGGCCGTAACCTCGGTGATCGCCCGGGCCTGGTCGGGCGTCTCGTCGAAGGGGAAAGTCGCTTCGAAGGCGCGGTAATCGTCGTCCGGCGGTGGAACGGGCTCCGCCGTGGCGGCGCGGCGCTCGGCGTAGAGGCGGAGGAGCTCGTCGGCCATCTTGCGGACGCTCTTCTCGACCCGCGCCTTTGTCTTGGCGAACGTCTGCCCACCGAGCCGGTCGAGCTTGGGGGCGCCTTCGCCGCCGCTGAATTTCTGGATTTGGTTCAGGCGGTAGACTGGGAGGTAGAGCTTGTCGCCGCCGGCGTACTCGACGGCGATGAGATCGACCGTGGTTGAGCCGACCTGCTTGTGGACGAGGCCAAGGTAACGCCCGATACCGTGCTCTACGTGGACAACGTAGTCGCCGACGCCGAGGTTGCGGAGGTCCTCAAGGAAGGCCTGCGACGGCTTCGTGGAGGAGGCGGCGGCGCGCGCGGCGCGGCGGTGAGCGCGGGCACCGAAGATTTCCTCCTCCGTGACCAGCGCGAGCCCCTCGGCAGGAGCGATGACGCCGCGCGCAAGAGAGCCCGTGACGACGAGGGCTGTGTCGCGCGGAGAGGCGGAGCTGCTGCCATCGAAGAACGCGGGGTCGAACGGACCCAGGTTGGCCTTCACCCGCACGTCGCGATGGCGGAGCAGGGCGACGAGGCGCTCAACCTGGGTCTGCGCGCGTGCAGCGATAAGCACTCGTAGGCCTGCTTCTTGCCAGGCGATCACGCGACGAACGAGCGGGTCGAGAGCGCCGTGCTTGCCGCGTGACGCGCGAGCCGTCTTGATGGCGCGCTCGAGGTCCGATTGGTCGCGCGTCGCGAGCGACGGGACGTCCTCAGGGACGACCTCGAAGCGCTCCAGCGAGTTCCGGTTTTCCACAGCAACAGCACCCTCAACCCCGGTGCGGTGCAGGGCAAGCACGGCACGCGCGTCGAGCCACGAGGCAACGTGCGCCTCGTCCTCGTAGAAGGAGGCCAGCGGGAAGTGCGGCTCACGGTCCTTGTGGCTCCGATCGGCCGCGGCGCGACCGAGCTCGTTTCGCACGGCGGCGGTGACGGAGGACGGGTCCTCAAGGAGGATGAGCGCGTCGTCGGGCAGGTACGACGTGAGGGAGGCGAGGTCGATGAAGGCAGGCAAGTAGCCTTCGGCCCCGAAGAAGGCGCGGCCGCTCGCGACGTCGTCGACCAGCGCGCGCGCCTTGGTCGAGGGGAAGTCGATGACGTCACACGCGGCGCGTACCCGCTGGCGGGCCCGCTCGACATTGGCAGGCGTGAGGATCGCCTCGCGCGCCGGCGGGATCCAGACCTCCTTCACATCGGCGACCGTGCGCTGGTCGTCGGGGTTGAATGTCTTGATCGATGCGACCATGTCTCCATAAAAGTCGATGCGCACCGGCAGCTCGGCGGAGGGCGCCCAGACATCGAGGAGGGCGCCGCGGACGGCGAAGGTGCCGGGGTCTTCCACGAGGGGGCTGCGGACGTAGCCCGATGCACCGAGGCGGGCCGAGAGCGCATCGCGATCCATCTCCTGCTCGGCGATGACGAGCTCGGCGTGTTCGGTGATCTCGTCCCTGGGTACGACCTTGCGGACGAGCGCGGTGATGGGGCAGACGAGGACCGACCAGGGAAGGTCCATGCCGAGGTGGAAGAGCGTGGCGAGGCGGGTCTGGGCGCCCCGGCGGTCCGGGTTGACATCCGCGTAAGGGCTGGCCTCGTTCGGCAGGTAGAGAAGGACGCGGCCGAACGTGGTCGAGCCGGCGGCCTCGGCGTCATCGGCGTCCCGATCGACGAGCAGGAACGAGGTATCGGCCGCCAGAGCGCGGGCGCTGTCGACGTCGGGGGTGAGGGCGATGATCCGGCGCCCGGCGGCGGCCGCGACGAGGCGACGGATGACGAGGGCGCCGGCCGAGCCGGCCGAGCCTGTGACATGACGGGTGCCAGGCGGCGTCGCGGCGAGCTCTGCGGCGAGCTCACGGGGCGTGACGACCCGGCGGTCTGCCGGGAGGTCGAGCGACGAGAGCGGCTCGAAGTCGGCCGGCGTGGAGGCGGGCGGGCCGCTGGTAGCGGTATCGTTCGAGGCGCTGTCGTCGACGTGGCCTGAGAGCTCGGCGATCGTGGCGCTGAGCGGGGAGCTCGAGGTGGAAGTGAGGGAGCGCTCGGGGGGCATCGGCGCAGCGCGGTCTAGCATAGGCGGCGCGATTCGACCCGCGGTCTCGACCCGACCGTGGTTCGTGCCACGCGGTGGTTCGTGCCACGGGGGGCACAACCCGACCGTGCTGCGGCAGGGGACGCAACCCCACCGTGCTGGGAGCGTATCTCGTGGACGTCGTGGCGGGGGCGCTACGCGACGCGCACGCCAGCTCGGTCCCGGCCCCGAATCACCTCTCGTCACGATGGTGATGTAGACTCTCGACTCCACTCCACGCAGACATTTCGACCGCTCGGACTCTGTGCACGCCGAGCCTGGCAGCTTCGAGCAAACCCGAACTGGCGAGCCAGTACGCCTTCCGGCCAGCCGAATCGTCCGTTGTTGCGCATGAATCGAGCCTTGAAGGAGATCGAGCGCTTGGTCCCTCCCGTCCCCTGCAACAACGCTGTATCCAGGCGTCGATCGTGTTGTGCGACGGGCGAACTGATACTCCCGGTTTCCGATCTTAATTTAATCGTGTCGACAATGTGCTGGTCCTGCGTCTATGCGGCCGCAGGCTCGCCGTCGTTGACGGTGACCCCGTGGAACACGCGCATCCACCACGTGCCCGCAGGGAAAGTTACGCTGCGCACACCTGCACGCCATTGATTGATCGAATGTCGGTATGCGATGCGAAAGGCTTGGACGGCCGCGATGGCGGCGTTCTTTGCGTCTGCCTGCCGGCGGCCGACTGCGAATGTTGGATTGAGATCGCGAAGTGGTTCGATGCTCGTTGCTCGCTTGTACGGAGAAATGTTTCTCGCGCGCGCAGCCCCGAGGAAGCCAAGCCTTTGTCGCTGTAGGGAAGCGTGAGCCTGTCTCTCGTGCAGCTCGATCCGTCCTGTGATCTCGCGACGAAATTTGTCGGCATTGGAATCGCTGATCGACGGTGGAAGCGTGATCGCAAGTGCTACGTCGGTTGGCCATTCGGGGTTCTGTGGATTGAAGTATATTTCAGGGCGTTGGGCGCGCAGCACCCCGCAGCCGATGTCGCCGACGAGCACCTTGGCTCCTGGCCACTCATGTGCATGCGGTACGAGACCAGCAGCGACCGGATTTGCGAGGGTGTAAGCGATCTTGTCCACCAGAGCGTCCCGTGTTGCTAGCCGTACCACGCTCGTTGCTCGATCGTCCCACACCGGCCCCTCCCACGCGCGCAAGATCTTGGTCCCGAGAGCGACAAGCCGATGGAATCTCTGCAAAAATCGTGGGAGTTCACCATGTGTGTCTGTGACAACGATATGAATGTGCGTGGACATCACGCAAAGGGCGTGTACGAGGATGCCATAGCGATGGGCAGAGACCGCCAGGGTATAGATCACGAGCCGTGTGATCGCGGAATCGGGGCGGAAGAGAAAATGCCTTCGCAGCACACGGCGGGTGAGAAGATACGTAGCGCCGGGGACGATCGCACGAGGCTGGCTCATGCCTGACGGGTATATCAAGCGCCGTGCCAGACTCGAAATCGGCTGATCTTTGAGGATTTGGGTGATCGAGGAGGTGGCGGCCGTCATCCTCTTCGCCACCTGCGCCACCCAGTGATCAGGTCGGAGGGCAGAGCAGAGCGTGTGCGGAGCGCAACGTCAGTCGAGCGCGACATCGCCGCGACGAGCGCGACGTCGCAATGTGGCTCGGTAGGCGGCGGCTGCTGCGAAGGCCATGGAGGAGATGCTGGCGATGCATCGTGGGCCGGTAACAGAACCAAAGAAATAGCTCAACAATTCTAAAGGTGGACGCCGCCTCCCAGCGATACCCCCCACGTAGTCGCCCCTCGCTGCCCGGCCAGCCCGGATGGCGCATCCAGGTTGACGGCAACCTGGGAGCGCACGAACACCGGCTCAATTTCGATGTTCGTATACAAGATTGCTGCCCATTGTGAGAAATCTCGCCCGGCGAGCGGCGCCGACTGCGCGAGCATCTGCACTCGCACTCCGGGTGTCAGCGGACCCATCCGCAAGCCCGCGTGAGCGGCGGCCAGGACCGCCAGCCGCGACGGGTTGGAGTTCACGGAAACGAGCACGGCTGGATCCAGCTCAGCGCCAACGATCACCGGCATGGACAGCTCCGCCCGGCTGCGGAGCAACAGCGCGATCGGGATCGCGTTCGGTGCCCACATCCAGTAATCCGCGAATCCGCGGGCCGCCGTAGCTACCGCGTAGTTGTACTCGGCCTCCGTATTCTTCGGGATGGTGCCAGGGAACGTCGTCACCGGCGGTGCAACCCCGACCCCGGCATAGATCGAGCGGTTTCGCTCCTCGATAAGCGCCCCCTGCACGGTCACGAACGGATTTCCGAAGCGAAACGACGAGCGCCGCGCCTCGCCCTCGATCCGAAACGTAGTCCAGGCCGACGTGACGTCCGTGGTTGCGAGCAGCCAGCTGTTCAGGCGAACGCCAGCCGCCACCTGCGGCGCGACATGAATCGTAGCCACGGCCCGGCTCTGCGGCGATGCTGTAAAAATGCCGTACAGCGCAATGTGACCGCGGCCGCCTGGTCGCGACGGAATGTCCCCCGTCGTCTGTGCCCAGCTCGGCGCCGCCCCGACCGAGGCAACCACGGTGACTGTGAGCGCGAGCCCGCGCGCTCTCCTTCTCACTTCGTCCTCCGGAACTTCTGCACGCCGCGACCCCTCAGGCTGGTGACGTAGACGCTGCCGTCGTGCCCAACGGCGATCCCGTGTCCCCAGTCGATCTCCCCGGGACCGTCCCCCGATGTGCTCCACCGGTCCACGATCTTCCCGTCGAGGCTCATCCGCAGCACATGCCCCCGCGGCCGCTCTGGATCCTGATCGCCTCCGTCTACAACGTAGATGTGCCCGTCGGGTCCGAAGGCGATCGCCCACGGTCGCCCCAGCGCTGCGCTCTTCCACTGCGCCAGGTAGTGGCCGTTCGCGCTGAAGACCTGAACACGCGCGTTCTCCCGGTCCGCCACGTAGACGCGCCCATCATCGTCGGTGACGATGCCGTGAGGCGTGTCGAGTTGCCCCGGCCCGAAGCCCTTCTCACCCCACTCCATGACGAACCTGCCGTCCTCGGAGAAGCGCGCGATCCGCGCATGGTTGTAGCCGTCGGCCACGTAGATGTCGCCGTCCAGGCCGAAGGCCACGTTGGTGGGCCGGTCGAGCTGCTCGGGGCTCGTCGCGCACCCGATATCCGCCAGCAGGACGAGGATCCACACACCGATGCCCTTCATGGCGCCTCGCCGAGGGTCATGACCACATCCCCCTCCGCCGTCAGCTTGAACACCCGGTTCTGCTCGGAGTCCGTCACCCAGACGAAGTCGTTGCGATCCACCTCGATCCCGTGCGGATAGAAGAACAGCCCTTCGCCCCACGCGTCGAGCAGCTCGCCCGTCTCTGGATCGAAGACCAAGATCGTGGGTTCGCGGATCGGCGTGTCGTTCCCTGACGTGCGCCCGGCCGCATGGCTCACCAGCACGCGCCCTCGCGCGTCAACCGCCACATCAAGCGCTGGGCCGAACACCATCCCGTCAGGGACACGCGGCCACCCGTCCACGACCGCGTACGGCCCTGCAGGCGCGTCGTCCGCCGTCGGCGGTCGCGACGTGCACGCCCCCGCAAGCGCCAACCCTACCAGCCAGCGGCCCCCGCGCTGCGCCCCGGAGACCGACGTTGCGTTGCGAAGCAGCCATCCCATGACCAAGGATAACAATGTTATCCTGGTGGCGTCAACGGGCGAGGCGCGGACGTGGCAGGATGGTGGGCATGGGTGTGATGGGTGCCGATGAGCCGGTGGAGCGCGTGTTCATGGCGCTCTGCGAGGGACGGCTGACGCGGGACGATCTGACGGCCCGCAAGATCGCCGCATTCCTGGGCCAGACGACGATGGTGCTGTATCACCACTTCGGCTCGCTCGACGGATTCCTCATTCGCGTCGATGGCCTCGGGTGGCGGCGGCTCGCGGAGCGCCTCGACGCGCGGGCGCGCGCTGGCGCCGATGCGCGGTCGCTTGCCGTCGGGTACGTCGAGTTTGCGCTGTGCCATCCGGACCTGTACTGGCTGATGGCTGAGCGCCGCTTCGACCGCGTCCGCCTGCGCGAACAGGGGCGCCTGCGGCTCGCGCGCCCTCTTTGGAGCTCATTCGTCGAGCTCTTGCGCCATCT
This sequence comes from Sorangium sp. So ce426, assembly GCF_051475585.1. NCBI lineage: Bacteria > Pseudomonadati > Myxococcota > Polyangiales > Polyangiaceae > Sorangium > Sorangium sp. So ce426. The sequence continues at coordinate 3,806,854 of NZ_CP150341.1, forward strand.
CGGCAGCAGGCGGCCGGAGGAGGATACCTACGTGCTCTTCGCGGGCCTCCATGGCATCGCGATGCTCGCGCTGAGCGGGCGCGCCAACCTGGGTGAGGTTTCGTCCGGGGAAACTCCTTCGGTTCTGGCTTATTCCAGTATGAGTGGAGTCCCGGGTGGTACCCCCCCACCACTCCCACCCCCACTCCCACTCGCACTCGCACTCAACCCGGGTGAGGATCCCGATCCCAACCTGGGTGAGGGTTCCGCGGGTGAGGGCCTCGCCAACCCGGGTGAGGGCCCCGTCGGAGATGCGGAGGTGGCCTTCGCCGCGGCACGCCGTCTCGCGGACCTCGTGCTCCCCGCCCGTCCACCCGAGCCGCCCGCCTCCCAGGCGAGCCGCGACCGCGGCGACCCCGGGCGCCGCGCCTGAGCCGTCCGTCCAGGCGCCTGCCGGCCCGAGGGCGCTCGCAGGACGCTCCGCGCCCGACGCACCGGCTTCCTGGCACACGGCTCGCCGGCCGGGAAGAAAGGGAAAGCGCGTCGACGCGCGCCTTCGCGCCGGGCGCATCCCTCGCGTGGCGCGGGGCTTGCGCTGGCGTCGTGAGAGACCGACCCCAGCACATCGCGCCCGTTCGCCGGACAGGCCCCGCAATGTCGGGGAAATCGGCACGTCCTGCGAGCTCGCGGCATCTATCTCCTTTCGGAGGTGTTATGCGCGCGCGACGCACGGTCGCTTGGTTGCTCAGCGGGGGGCTCCTCACCGCCGGCGCCGGTTGTGGCAGCGACGAACCGGAGGCGCTCGGCGCAGCTCGGCTCGCGGCCGTCGCGAGCGCCGACCGCACCGTGCACGCGGTCGATGCGCTGGGCGCTCAGCACCAGGCCGCGATCGCCGCCAACGCGGACGCGAGCATCCTCGTCGCGACCTACACCGATCCGCGCGGCGCCCTCGCGGATCCGATCAGCCTGTCCGGCGTTGCGCGCTCCGCCGACGGCGGGAGATCCTTCGCGGAGGTCCCCGGTCCGAGCGGCGCGGGGGTGCTGCCCTCGGTCGCCGGCGGCCAGGTGCTCGGCGCCCCGCGCGTCGTCCACGATCCGACCCGCGACGTGTTCGTCAGCTCCTCCACCTACGTTCGCCCCGCCGATGGCCTCCAGGGCCTCTGCCTCCATGCCTCGAACCCCGGCAGCGGCACGGCCGGCTCCTCGTGGTCCGCGCCGGTCGAGGTGACCCCCGCGTTCGTCGCGGGGGAGAGCGCCGAGCAGGCCTCCATCGACGTCAACCCGGCGACAGGGCGCCTCTCCGTTACCTGGGTTCAGCGCGGCGGAGCGCCTCCGAGGATCCTCTACAGCCACTCCGACGATCTCGGCCAGACCTGGTCGCCCGCGGCCACGATCGCGCAGGCGCCCGCCGGCGGCGATCTCGACGGGCCGAGCGCGCGCATCCTCCCAGGCGCGACCGACAGGGACTCGGTCGTCTACGCCGTCTTTCGCGCCATCGACCCGGGGACCTCGCTGCGCAACCTCGGTTGCCGCCGGTCGACCGACGGAGGCCTCACCTGGGAGCCGCTCACCCTCCTCGACGAGGCCAGCTACCCCACGGAAGACCAGATCCTCGGCGTCGACCACGGAAGGAGCGCCCCGTCGATCGACGTCGACCAGGCCACGCGGCAGGTCTACGTCGTCTACCAGCGGAGCGGCGCCCACGGCACAGGGGACATCGCCCTGCGCTCCTTCACGGAGCAGTGCACCGCAGGCCCCGCCGTCCTCCTCAACAGCAATCCAGGGCGCGATCGGGCCCAGTTCTTCCCCTTCGTGGCCGTCGACCGAACGACCGGCACCGCGCACGTCGTCTACTACGACCAGGATGTCGACAGCTCGGGCGACCTGACCGAGATCCTCCACACCGCGTCGAGCGATCAAGGCGCCTCCTTCAGCCCGCCTGCGCCGATCTCGGACCACCCCTTTCACGCGGGCCACGGCAACGACGCCTCCCGGCAGAACCTCGGCGACCGCATCGGCGGCGTCGCGCTCGCCGGTGAGCTCTACAGCGTCTTCAGCATGACGGCCACCCCGCCGCGGTTCGACGAGGGGCAGCCGTCGTCGACCTCCCTGATCGCGCCCAACGTCCACCTCGACATCCTCGACGAGCTCGCCCGCGTCCCGCCGCTGCGCGCGGCCGGCGCCCGGATCGCGGACACCGCGTGCGGCGCCCTCGCGAACGAGCGCGTCGATCCGGGGGAGCTCGTCGACGTCGGCGTCTACCTCGAGAACTACCTCGCCAACCCGATCTCCGGCAGGACGACCGTCTCCCGGATCACCGCCGCGCTGTCGACGGAGACGCCCTCCGTGACCCTCGTGAGGGCGAGCGCGCTCTACCCGGATATCGAGCCCCTTCGCACCGTCGCCGGCGACGCGCCGTTCGTCCTCAGGACGGCCCGGGACTTCGTTCCGGGAACGCCGATCGATCTGACGCTCACGGTGAGCTCGGCTCAGGGCACCATCGAGCTGCCGATCCAGCTCGAGACGGGCTCGCCGGGCGCCGCGGAGATCCTCCTCCGCGAGGATTTCGACGCAGCGAGCGCGCCAGCGCTGCCCTCCGGCTGGCAGTCGGTGCGCGCCGGCGGGACGGCCTCCGCCTCGCCGTGGACCGTCGCGCAGACGCTGACGCCCGGAAACAACGCGGCATTTCACGACGAGGAGGCGGCGACGTCGCTCGTCGCGCTGGTGTCGCCCGCCGTGACCATCCCGGAGAGCTCCGGAAACTCCCACGTCACGCTCGACTTCGATCTCACCTACGAGCTGGAGGACGATCCGCAAAAGCTCATCCAGGCGTTCGACGGTCTGACGCTGCGCGTGGAGGATCTCACGGCCGGCGCCGCGCCCCGGGCGGTGCTCGCGGAGGCGTTCGCAGAGCGGATCGTCACCGGCGGGAGCCACCACTTCCCAAAGCACCTTCCAGCCCACGACGACCCGGACTACCTGGAGGATAACGCGGTATGGTCCGGCAGCTCCAGCGGGAGAAAGCGCGTGTCGATCCGCTTCCCTGGCGCGGGGCTGCGCGGGCGGACCGTGAGGCTCCGCTTCGACTACACGCAGGACGACAGCCGGGTCTGCACGGATATCGGGCGCCCCGGGCCGTGCGGCGTCGCGGTCGACAACATCGTGTTCGCGGCGGCGCCGATCGTGTCCGGCGCCTGCGGGGCGGATCTGGCCATCACCCAGACGGCCGCGCCGGATCCTGTATCGCCGGGCGCGCAGCTCACGATGACGATCGACGTCGCCAACGAGGGGCCGGGCGATGCGAGCGACGTCGTCGTGTCGTCCGTGCTGCCCGCCGGGGCGAGCCCCGCCAGCGCCTCGGGGACCGGCTGGACGTGCGAGCTGGCCGGCGGAGAGCTCGTGTGCCGGCGCGCCTCGCTCGCCGCACGGGAGAGCTCGTCGATCGCGGTCACCATGGTCGCGCCCACGCTCCCGCCGCCCACGGTCGACGAGGAGATCGAGAGCACGGCGAAGGTGAGCTCGAGCGAGCACGATCCGGCGCCGGAAAACAACGAGAGCGGCGTGCGCATCGACGTCTCCGTGCCAGCGCGCCTGATCGGCTATCTCACGGTCCTCGGCGAGCGCATCGCCGGCGAGGATCTCGCCTATACGGCGCTCATCAGCAACACGGGGGGGCGCGTGCAGCCCGACAACGCAGGGTTCGAGTTCGTGGACGTGCTCCCGCCCGAGCTCCTGCTGGAAGGCGCGTCCGCGGACAAGGGCGCGGTCTCGGCCGATCCCGCCACCAACACGGTGGGCTGGGACGGCGAGGTCGAGCCGGGGGAGTGGGTGGTGCTCACGATGGAAGCGATCCTGCGTCCCCTGACCGATGGACTCGTCGTCACGAACCAGGGTACGCTCTTCTTCGACGCGGACTCGGACGGCGTCAACGAGTCGAGCGCGATGACCGACGAGCCCCTGCTCGCCGGCGCGGCCGATCCGACGGTGCTCACGGTGAGGCCCGCCGTCTGCGGCGATGGCGAGCTCGGGCTCGGCGAGCAGTGCGACGACGGCAACCTGCGCAACGGGGATTGTTGCTCGGCTCTGTGCACGGCCGAGCCGCCGACGACGATCTGCCGCATCGCGACCTCGCTGTGCGATCCCGGGGAGTATTGCGACGGCGCAGGGAGCTGTCCCGCGGACGTGAGCCTGCCGGACGGCGCCAGCTGCGATGATTTCGATGTCTGCAATGGCAGCGAGGTCTGCTTCCAGGGACTCTGTCTGAACGACATCCCGCTCGACTGCGACGACGGGGATCCGACGACCACGGACGAATGCCATCCCTTCTTTGGCTGCCGGAACACGCCGAACAGCGCCACCGCGGGAGGGGGCGGAGGCGACGACGGCGGAGGGATCGCAGCAGGCGTGGGCGGCAGCGGCGTGGGCGGCAGCGGCGCAGGCGACAACGGAGCTGGCGGCGGCGGCGCAGGCGGCAGCGGCGCAGGCGGTGGCGGCGACGCCGGAGGACCGGCCGAGGGCGCCGGAGGCAGGGGCGACGGCGCGGGCGGCGATTGCTCCACCGATGCCGGCGGGGCGGGCGGCACAGGGGTCGGCGGTGGCCGAGATGCGGCGGGTGGGGGTGGGGAAGGGGGAGGGGGCCAATCCGAGGGAGGAGCGCCCCCGGTCCACTGCTGCTGTTGTTTGGGCGTCAGCTGCGCGTATGCCGTCATCGGCGGTGAGACCGAGCGCGCGTCAGGAGCGGCCCGCGCGCTCGCGCTGTGCGGCGTCCTCGTGGCGCTCGGCAGCGCGCGCCGCGCCCGCCGCCGTCGCTGCTGACGGCGGCGCCCGCGCGCCCCTCGATCACCTGTAGACGAAGACCCCCTTCAGATCCTCGGTCTGCGAGATGGGCGCGCCGTCCTTCTTCGAGGTGGTCCTGAACTGGTAGATCATCCCCGGGATCAGCGCGGGACCGTCGTACTCGACGGAGACGTTCTCGCTCCCCGACACCCTGGGCACCTCCAGGTCCTCCCAGATCTTGGCGCCGAGCGCGTCGAACAACCGTACCTCGTACAGATCTTCGCTGGAGTCGTCCTCGAAGACGAACGTCGGTGTCCCGCTGACCTCCTCCAGCGTGCTCGCGCCGGGCGAGACCACGGCGAGCGCGCCCGTCACCTTGAACGACTCCGCGACGGGCAGATCCTGGCCGGAGACCGTGATGCGCACGATCTCGGTCCCGCCAATCGACGTGTCAGGATCCCGCACGAGCGCGTCGTCCTCGAAGGCGGCGAGGACCACGTAATCGCCATCGGGCACGCCGGCGATCGAGAACTCTCCGGTGACGTTGCCTTGCCGGAGCCCTCGCGGGGCCTCGCCGCGCGCGGCCGCCTCGTCAAAGGTGTCGGCCACGACGAGGATGACCGAGGTCGCGCTCCCCCCTGGAGCATTCACGATCTCGACCTTGCCGCTCACCACCGCCGTGGCGTCTCCGGTCGCGTGAAGATCCACGCCCGTCGTCTCCTTGCCGGCGCTGACCGTCGCGCTCGCCGTGTCGAGCGCGAGGTCGGCGGCATAACCCTTCACCGTGACGTCGCCCGCAGCCACGTTGTAGATGGTGTAGCTGCCGTCGAGATCGGCCGCGCCGGTGACGCCGCCCGCGACCAGCAGCGTCCCGCCGGGCTGGTCGGCGTGGACGACCCCGGAGATGGAACCGAGCCCCTCGCTGTCCGAGAGCGGCAACAGCGAGATCTCCGTCGCCGCCGACTCGATCGCGGGCGGTTTGCCCGCCGCGGTGGAGAGGTCGATGGGCAGCGCGACCCGCGGCGCCTTCGGGAACGTCTCGTACGCCTGCGCGTCGGCGCGCAGCGTGATGTCGACCTCGATCGGAGCGCCGCTCGCGTCGCGCCGCGCGGGCACGACGAGCTCATACGTCCCGTCGGCCCCGGTGACCGCCACCCGGGAGATCACCGCGTCGCTCGGATCCCGGGCGAGCACGCGCGCGCCCGCGATGGCCTTGTCGTCGAGCGAGTCGTAGACGCGCCCCCTCAGGATCACCGGCTCGAAGCAAGCGGGCTCGGCGCCCTCCACCTCCTCGCACACCTGCGAGGCGGCGCACCCTGTCTGCGCGGCCACCGAGCAGCTCTGCGGCTGACCCTCGTCGTCGCCGCCGCATCCCATCCCCATCAAGGCGCACAGCATCCCAACAGACATCGAGCGCATCACCATCGACTCGTCTCCTTTCAAACCACGTCTCGTCGCTGCAAGCTCAGCTTCTCAGCTCGTGAGCGGCCAGCGCCGCGGCCCGCGATCCTGTCGTCGCTCCGAGCAGGGACAGTGAATCACGCAGGCGCGGCGGGCACCGAGCAGGGGGAACACCTCCCTCCGGTTCTTCTGTGTCTTTCATGGTTCAATCCCTGTCCTCGAATCCAGGGAGAACCCGGGAAAGCGTAGGGCTAGTTCAAGATGACCTGACAGCAGCCGGTGATGCAGTAGTAGCCTGCGGCACAAGGCTCCTGGCCGGAGAGCCCGCACGGCTGGATCCCCGCCGCGCACTGGCCTTGGGGCTCGCCGGTGGGCCCGCCGCCGCTGCCGGTCGCGTCTCCGCCGCCGCCTGTCGCGGCTCCGCCACCAGCTCCGCCACCCCCGGCGCCGGTGCCGGACTCGAAGCAGTCGTCTGGCAGCGTGTCCTTGCCAAGGCACAGCTCGCAGCGGCCGCACTCGTTCAGGCAAGCATCCACGGGCGTGCAGGGCTCGCAGCGGGTCGGGTCGGACTCGTTGCCGCGCGAGCAGGAGCCTTCACCGGTGCCATCGGCGTCGGAGCCGAGCCAGACGTACTTGCCGCCGCCCGCCGGGAGCTCGCAGCAGCCGAAGCAGTCGCAGCCGTTCGGCGTGAGCGGACCGCAGGTCCTATGGCACGTATCGGACTGCTCGTCGTTGAGATCGCTGCAGCTCTTGCCGTCGGCGCCTGGCGTCGAGGCCCCGCTGTCATAGGCGCACATCGTCCCGTTGCTGGACTCCGGGTGAAACCCGGGCGCGACCTCGTGCTCATCGCACTTGTGGTTCCAGTGGCAGTCGTCGTTGCCGGAGCCGGAGTCCTGGTCGAAATAACAGTCGACGGTGCACGCCGGCCCCGCCTGGCCAGGGATCCCGCCGTAGTAGCTGCCCTCGGTGTTGTCGCACGGGCCGAGGCAGTCCGGATCCTGCGCGTCGAGGAGCCCATCGTCGTCGTTGTCGACGAGATCCCCGCACGCGTATGTCTTGCCCTGGCACTCGACGATGCTCGTCGGGGTCGCCATGCCTCCGCCCGCAGCGCCGGTGCCGGCCCCTCCGCCGCTCGCGCTGCCGCCGCCGCTCGCGCTGCCGCCGCCGCTCGCGCTGCCGCCGCCGCTCGCGCTGCCGCCGCCGCTCGCGGCGTCGCCTCCTCCCGCGCCGCCGGACGGGGCGGCGCCGTCAACGGTGCTGTCGCTACAGCCGGCGCTGAGGGTGAGTCCAAACAGGGCGGTCACCAACGAGAGAGAGAGAGCTAGGCGCATGGTGTCTCCAGAGGTGGCTCAGGCGCTCCCGTCCGCAGCGCGCGCTGCGGAGCGGGACTACCGGCGCGTTCATCCGGAGCAGTTCCGCCGCGGTCAGGTCACGGCTCAGAAAAATGACCGATCGCGAAAAAAACGCGGAGCCATCGCGAAACCGGCGTGGGGTCGTGGGGTGATAACCCACGTTGTGCTCGCAGTTGTCTCTTCTCTTTCAGCTGGCAACCGAGCGGGCACGCTCGTCGCTCTCATGGGATCGCGTGGCCGCTGCGCGCCAGGGCCGCGCGCAGCGGCGGTCACGCCGCGTGATCGCGCCGCCTTCGGGCGCCCAGGCCCAGCGCGCCGGCGAGGAGCGCCACGAGGCCGACGAGCGCGCCGCCGCGCTCGCCTCGCTGCATCGCGCAGACCAGCCCGGACGAGACCTCCGGCTCCGTGGACCCGCCGCCGCTGCTGCCCGCGCCGCCGCTGTCGTCGCAGGCGTCGCCGACCCCGTCGGCGTCGCCATCCCCCTGATCCGCGTTGGCCGCGAGCGGGCAGTTGTCGTCACCGTCCGGGACGCCATCGTTGTCGTCGTCCGCGTCATCGACGTCGCAGGCGTCGCCTTGATCGTCCTCGTCGTTGTCGGCCTGATCCGCGTTGGGGACGGAGGTGCAGTTGTCCTGCTCGTCCGGGACGCCGTCGTTGTCGTCGTCTTCCTCGCACGCGTCGCCCTGACCGTCGCCGTCGCTGTCGGCCTGATCGGGGTTGTGCTCCTCGTCACAGTTGTCCGCCGCGTCGCTCAGGCCATCTCGGTCCACGTCCTCGCACGCGTTGCCCACGTCGTTGCCGTCGGCGTCCGTCTGATCGGGGTTCGGCACGTGCGGGCAGTTGTCCGTCTCGTCCGGTATGCCGTCGCGGTCGCCGTCGACGTCGGCCCCGAGGTCGCAGGCGTCGCCGCGGCCGTCCCCGTCGCCGTCGGTCTGATCCTGGTTCGGCACGTGCGGGCAGTTGTCCTCCGCGTCCACGACGCCGTCGTCGTCGTCGTCGTCCTCGCAGGCATCGCCGGTGCCGTCGCCGTCCGTATCTTCCTGGAACAGATTGGAAACGACGGCGCAGTTGTCCTCCACGTCGACCACGCCGTCGTCGTCGCTGTCAGGATCGCAGGCGTCCCCGAGGCTGTCCCCGTCCGCGTTCTCCTGGCCAGGGTTGTGATCCACAGGGCAGTTGTCCTCTGCGTTGCGCAGCCCGTCGCCGTCGGCGTCGATGTCGGGCTCGCAGAAGTCGCCGATGCCGTTGCCGTCGCTGTCCTCCTGGTTCGGGTTGCGCGTGGCAGGGCAGTTGTCGCAGAGATCGCCGATCTTGTCGTCGTCTCTGTCCTGCTGGAGCGAGTTCGGGACGTCGGGGCAGTTGTCGACGTCGTTGTCGATGCCGTCGCCGTCGTCGTCCCCGGCCTGACAGACGTCGCCGGTGCCGTCTCGATCGGAGTCCACCTGATCGTCGTTCGCCGTGAAAGGACAGTTGTCGTCGGCATCCAGGACACCGTCGTCGTCGTCATCGTCGTCACAGGCGTCGCCGGTGCCGTCCTCCTCCGCATCCGACTGGTCCGCGTTCATCGCGACAGGACAGTTGTCGCACGCGTCGCCGACGCCGTCGGAATCCGAATCCCGCTGATCCCGATTGGCAGCGGACGGGCAGTTGTCGCACGCATCGCCGAGTGCATCGCTATCGGCATCCGCCTGGTCCGGATTCTGGGTCTGCACGCAGTTGTCCAGGGGATCCACGACCCCATCCAGATCGGTGTCGGGGTCCTCCGCCCAGCCGGTCGCTGGCAGGATCAGCCCGAACAGGCCCGCCACGAGCCCCACAGAGAACCGTCGCCCGCGCGACCGCACGCCCCTCGTCCCCGCACGTTTCATCGCGCCTCCATCCTTCATGGCCTTCATGGCGACAGCTTGGTCACGAACACGTCCGTGCCCTCGCCTCCCTCGATCCGCTTTTCCCCGAACGTCACCCTCCCGGTGAACGCGCCGGTCACGTAGACCTGCCTGTCGCGATCGATGGCCACGCCCGTCGCCCGGTCCGCGCCAGCGCCGCCGAAGCGGTGGCTCCACCGGTAGCCGCCCTCCGGATCGAGCTTGGCGACGAACACGTCGTCGTCCCCCGCGCTCGTCACCGACCCGTCCGCCAGCGTCGTGTCTCCGCGGAACCCCCCCGCGACGACCACGTCCCCCGCGCCGTCGACGAGGAGCTGCCCCAGCGACGCGCCGTCCTCGCCGATCACCCGGCTATAGATGTGCTCGCCCTCCGGATCGAGCTTGGCCACGAACACCGCCTGGTGCTCCCCGGCCGCCCGAGGGCCCCCGCCGAGATCGATCGTCGCGCCGAACTCCCCGCCCACGATCACGTTGCCCGCCCCGTCCACCGCGACCGCCCTGGCCCGCTGCGGCCCCGCGTCGCCGAAGCGCTTGCTCCACTGGTGCCCGCCGAACGGGCCGAAGCTCGCCACGAACACGTCGAAATCCCCGGCGCTCTCCAGCGGATCGCCGCCCAGATCGAGCGTGCCGGCGAAATCTCCGATCACGATCGCGTTGCCGCGCGCGTCCATCGCCACGGCGCGGGCCTGCTGATCGAAGCCGTCGCCGAACCGCTGGCTCCAGAGCAGCACGCCGTCGTCGTTGAAGCTCGCCAGGAACACGTCGCTGCCTCCGGCGCTCTCGAGCCGGTTCTTGCCGACGTGCAGCGCGCCCGAGAAGCGGCCGGCCACGACGAGGCGATCCGGCGCCGCCGCGACGCTCGTCGCCGCCTGGAAGCCGATGCCCCCGAGCGGCTGCAGCCACAGCTCCTGCCCCGCCGCGTCGAGCCTCGCGACGTAGCCGTCTCGCCCGCCGGCGCTCGTCCGCGGCTCGCCGCCGAACTCCAGCGTGCCGGAGAACTCGCCCGCGACCAGGAGACCCTCGTTCCCGTCCGGCACCAGCGCGTTCACCGTCTGCGGATCGAACGCACCGAAGCGCTTCAGCCCGAGCCCCGACCCGTCGCTCGCCGAGAGCCGCGCCCAGAAGACGTTCTCCTCGCCGATCGGGGTCACGCTCTCGTCGTCGAGGGCCACGTCCTCCGCCTTCGTGAGCCTGCCAAGGAGCGCCGCGGTGCGGTCGTCGGCGACGGCCACGCTCGCCCCTGCACGCTCCCCGTCGCCCCCGAGCGCGCGCGCCCACTGCACCTCGCCGCCCGACTGCGGCGCGCCGCCGCCCTCGCCGCCGGCCCCCACAGGGGTCGACAGGCTGAGCTCGGGCGCGCAGCCGAGCACCGCAGCGCCGAGCGCCGCAGCGCCGACCATCACGACGCCGGGTGCGCCGGCTGTCGCCGGGTAGAACCGCCGTACCCTCATCAGAACACCCCCTGCCACACCACGCCCTGTGTTGTGGGCGTCGCGATCGGCACGAGCGACGACGCCTGCTCGCCGCCCGCCTTGGGCCGCAGGAGGATGCCGCCCAGCGCCGCGCCCACGCCCGCGAGGCCGACCGCGCCGAGCGTCACCGACAGCCCCAGGCTGCGGTTCCATCGCGCCCGGAGCGCCTCCATGCTCTCGAAGTCGTGGACGCCCCGCTCACATACGGACCCGGGGCACTCGTCCTCGACCCGAGCCCGCGCGGCCATGTGGTCGGCAGCGAACACCGCGCTCCCCGCGAGCGCCGCGAGCCCCACGCCGCCCGCCGTCCATGCCCACAGCGGCACGGGCGCGCGGGGCTCCGCCGGCGCGTCCGCGGGCGGTAGCTGACCTCCGCCCACGTCTGCGCCCATGCTCCCACCTGCGGCGGCGCCTGCTTTCGGCGCGGTCGACTGCCCTGGTACGAGGCGGATGCGGACCTCCACCGGCGCGCGCTCCGCCTGCTTCAGCGTGACCTCCCGCCGCGCCGTCTGGAAGCCAGGCGCCGTCACCACCACCTCGTGGCGACCGGGGTTGAGCTTGCGCGGGTAGGGGAGCGCCGCGCGGGGGATCGGCTGGCCGTCCACGCGCGCCTCGAGCTGGTCCAGCGCCGGGCCCTCGATCCGGAGCTGGAGCGACGGGATGCGCGCCTCGAGCTGCTCGACCATCGCCGCGGCGGCCGCCCGCGCCTGCGTGAACACCGGCGGCTCGTCGCTCCCGAGGGGCAGGTGGACGACCTCGTAGGCCGTCTCCCGGGCCTCGATCAGGAGACCGAGCGCCTCGTCGGCGCGCGCGAGATCGAGCCCCGTCGTTGGGGCGCGCACGAGCGCATGGGCCGCCTGGAAATCATCGCGGGCGCCGGCGACGTCCCCCGCGTCGCGCTTCTTGCGCCCCTCGATGAGGAGCGTCCGCGCGGTCTGCCGATCGGCCGCCGAGGGCTCGGCCCGCGCCGGAAGCGACCCGGCGACCGAGAGGACAGCCAGGGCTATGCCTGCGGCGCGGGAGGCACGGGGGCGCAACAATTTCATCTCATCACCAAGCCGTCCGGGACAGCCCCGGACTACTCGATCATGATCGCACGCCGCTCGCGCGGGGGTCAACTACGCCAGCGCGCGCGCATCGTGCTCATGGGGACATGGCATGCGCATCGCGTATGGCGTCGATCGCGTCGATCACGTCGATCCACGCCCATTGCGCTCATCGGTTGTTGGCGCTCGCGACTCGCTCCGTTCACGTGGCCGGGCGACTCTGGGGCAAGGGCACGGCCGCCGGCTGGCCGGCGACCCCCTCCCGCTCCCTCGGCGGCGAGACCGATCCTCCGGCGCCGAGAGGCGCCTCGCTCGGCGCGATCGGCGTGAGATCGGCCGTCGCCGGGCCTCGGAGGACGCGGCCCATGGCGTCGAAGCGTGCGCCGTGACAGCGACAGTCCCAGCTGCGCTCCGCGGAGTTCCACGAGACCACGCCGCCGAGGTGGGTACACATGGCCGACATCTCGTGGATCTGCCCTTGCGGATCGCGGTAGACGGCGAGCTTCTTCAGGCCCCTGCGCACGACGGCGCCGGCGCCGGGCGCGATCGGCGCCACGTCAGGGACATCGCCCTTGCCGAGCCACGAGGCGTACTGGCACGCGACATTGAGGTTCTCCTTCGCGTACTCGGAAACGGCGGCCAGGCTCAGGTTGACGCGGGTGGGATCGAAGAGCGACGCCATCCGGCTCTCGCGGCCCTGCACGAGGTCGGAGATCACGAGGCCCGCGATCGTCCCGTGCGTCATGCCGTTGCCACAGTCGCCCGTGGAGATGAGGATCCTCGATCCCTTCTTGATGCGACCGATGTACGCGAGGCCGTCGACCGTCTCCATCACCTCGCCGGACCAGCGGTGCAGCACCTCGCCGGCCTGCGTGAAGCGCTCTCTCGCCCACGCCTCGAGCCGCGCATGGCGCTGATCCGCGTCGCTGGCCTGTCCGGTCTTGTGGTCCTCTCCTCCCACGAGGAGCACCTCGTCCGGGTCGTCCGCGCCGTTGATGTTGGCGAGGCGGACGTAATGGAACGGCTCGGCCGTGTCCCAGTAGAGCCCCGGTGGGACGGCGCCCCGCGGAATGCGCAGGCCGACGACGTAGGTCCGGTAACCCGCTTGCTTCAGGTGCACGGCGATGCGCGGAAGGAAGGGGGAGTTCGTGGCGAGCACGGCCTCGCTGGCGATCACCCGGTGCCCGCGCGCCGTCTTGACGACCACCCCGTGAGGCACGGTGTCCTCGTCGACGTCGACCACGTGCGCGAGTGTGTAGAGCCTGCCGCCGTCGCGCTCGATCGCCCGCGCGAGCCCCGCGAGGTACCTGCGGATATGGAACTGCGCCTGATCGGGGAAGCGGACCGCGGGCCCCGTATCGAAATCGAGCAGCGGCGCGCGGTCGACGTAATGGGTCGAGCCGAGCCCGGCGCGGTGCGCGGCCTCGATCTCGTCCCGGAGGGTGGCCGGGGGCGATCCCGGGGCTGTGAAGAGATAGCCGTGGACGCGCCGGAAGTCGCAGTCGATCTGCTCTTCCGCGACGATCCGCTCGATCGTCTCGATGGCCGCCGTGTGGCTCCTTGCGGCGAGGCGCAGCCGGCCTTTGCCGTGCAGCTTCGCGAGCGAGGCCCAGCGCCGGTCGAGCGCGTGCGTGATGTGCGCGGTGGTGAGCCCGGACTCGCCCCCGCCGATGGCGCCGTTGTCGAGGACGACGACGCGTTTGCCGGCCTTCGCGAGGAGATACGCCGTCGTCAGCCCGGCGATCCCCGCGCCGACGACGCACACGTCCGCCTCGTGGTCGGTCGCGAGGGGGGTCATCGGAGGGATGACGGCGTGGGTCCAGGCGGTGTTCTTGTCGTAGGCTCGCTCCGTCATAGGCGCTCCGCGTCTGGACGCCGAGCGCTTTGGCCCGGCGCTTCGTCTCGGTGATCGGTCGTGGGGTCCGCCGTCCGGGAGGCGTGATGATCCGCCGCGCCAGAGGCCCTGGATGCGGTCTCCATGGCCGCCGCGCCGCCGGCGCGCGCGGGGGGACGCGCGCCGGCGGCGCTCTTCGTTCGCGCGCGACTCGCGGGATGATGCAGATCGCGTACCGCGCCCACCGAAGCCCGGCGCGGCTTGTATGGTGGACGTGCCGCGGGGCTCGCGGTGGGGCATTCTGCCACGATGAAGCAAACCTGCGACGCGCGCGGCGCGCGTCCGAGGCCATCGCGGGCCGTGTGCAAGAGAACGGTTGGTCAGCGGGGAGCCCCGTCCAGGCGAGGCGCGCCGTCCAGGCGGGACGCGTCGTTACCGGCGGATCCAGGGATAGCCGATCGTTGCCACGAATTCGCCGCGACAGCTGCTTGATTCGATCCGCGCGCACGCGTACTTGACGTCCACGACACAGCAGATTGAGGACGTTCGACAGCCCACAGCGAGGGGGTGCCGGACCGGCCTTGGCTCCACCGAGCGCCCGCGGCTCGGGCTCTTCGTCGAGACATGGAGGATGGATGAAAGCGCACTTGGTGACGAACGTGGCTCGGATTGCTCTTCTGACGAGCATGGGACTTCCCCTGGGCTGCAACGGCTGCGACTCGGAGCCTGAGGACGGCGTCACCTCGTCGACGAGCGGCGTCGGAGGCGGCGGCGGGCAAGGCGGCGAAGGCGGCGTCGCCGGGCAGGGCGGGGCCGGAGGCGGCGGTGGGCAAGGCGGTGAAGGGGGGGCCGGGGGGCAAGGCGGGGTCGGAGGCGACGGTGGAAGCGGTGGAGTCGGAGGCGCCGGTGGCAGCGGTGGAGTCGGAGGCGCCGGTGGCAGCGGTGGAGTCGGAGGCGCGGGGGGGCAAGGTGGCGAACCGGGCGCCGGTGCATCCGGTGGAGTGGGGGGCGCGGGCGGCGACGGCGGCGCGGGCGGCAGTGGCGGCGGCGAGCCTCCGGCGTTCCTCGGAGATGCCTTGTGGGGGCTCGGCGCCGGCGAGGCGAAGAACGAGCGAATCGAGGCGATCGCGGCGGATCCGCACGACAACGTCGTCCTGGTCGGCGGCTTCGAGACGGCGATCAACTTCGGTGGCGAGGCGGACGCCCTCGCGAGCGACGGTGGTCTCGACCTCTTCGTCGTGAAGCTCGACGCGGCGGGAGGCCACGTCTGGAGCAGGCGTTTCGGGGGCAAGTCCGATCAGGTCGCGTTCGCGGTGGCCACGGATTCGATCGGCAACGTCGTCGTCGCCGGGGAGTTCGAGGGAACCCTCAACTTCGGCGCGGACGCGAGCACGGAGCTCGTGAGCGCCGGTGGGAAGGACCTCTTCGTCGCCAAGCTCGACGGCGACGGCAACCACCTCTTCAGCAAGCGCTTTGGCGGCGAGCTCGACCAGGGCGCCACGGCCGTGGCCGTCACCGAGGCGGGCGAGATCATCGTCCTCGGCATGGTCGACGGCAGCATCAATTTCAGCGAGGCGCCCGGGACCGCGCTCGAGGGGAGCGGCGGTCCCAACGTCGTCGTCGCGAAGCTCGACGCCGGCGGCGGCCACCTCTGGAGCCGGCGGTTCGGGTCCGCGGAGAGCTGGCAGCGCTTCCGCAGCATCGCGGTCGGCGGGTCGGCGCTCTACGCGGCCGGCGCCTTCGGCGGAAAGCTCGAGATCGACGGCAACGTCGTGGAGAGCGCCGTCGACGGCTCGCGCGACGACGAGCCGATCCACGGCATCGATGGGCTCGTCCTGCGGTTCGATCTCGCATCGGGCAGCCTCGTCTGGGGCCGGTCGCTGGGCGCCGCCGGCGAGCAGTTCGCCAAGTTCATCGGCCTCGGGCTCGACGGCCATCCGGTCGTCCTCGGCAACTACAGCGCTCCGTTCCGCGTCGGGCCCACGGACATCGAGCGCGCCGCCGTCGGGGATTACGACCTCTACCTGGCCCGGCTCGACGCAGAGACCGGTGAGCCGCTCGCCGCCCGTGGGCTCCCGTCCGCGGGCGACGAGTTCGTCTGGGGCTTCTCGCAGGACCCCTGGGGCAACCATGTGCTGAGCGGTTACTTCACCGAGGCGCTCGATCTCGGCGGGGCGCCCGTGGAAATCGAGCCGCCCGAGTCGGGCGACGCGTTCGTCGCGAAGCTCAGTCCGGACTTCTCCGAGGAGCTCTGGTCCGACGTCTACCGCGATGGGGTCTTCTGCTTCTCGACGGCCCAGGCCGTCACCGGCAGCGGGAACACCGTTGCCGCTGGCCTCTTCCACGGCGAGCGGATCGAGCTCGGCGGCGGCCTCCCCGCCGTCGAGCACAGCGCGCCTGTGGGCGATCGCAGCAACGGCGACGTCTTCCTCGTCACCCTGTCGCCGTGACGGACGATCGGGCGCGCAGGCACCCCCCGCGCGCCCGATCACCGGCGGCGATGCGCCGCCGCGCTGCTCAGTTCGTCTCGTGGCGCGGCCCGACGGCGTCGGCGTGCTGTGCGGCGCTGCTGCCCTGCTCGTCCTCGCGCTCGCTCTCCCCCGGCGCGCCGCTCTGTCCGTCGCCGCGCGACTCGCCGCCCTTGCGGCCGATCTGCGCCATGTGTCCGCGGTTCTGGCTCACGGCCGCGCCGCCCTTGCGGCCGATCGCGGCCATGTGCTCGCGATTCTGGCTCACGCTCGCGCCGCCCTTGCGGCCGGCCGCGCGGGCCTCCTCGGAGCTGAACTCGTGGGCCGTGCCCTTCTCGTGCGCGGCCTTGCCGCCCATGCTCGCGATCGCGCGTTGCTGCTTCTGGTCCATCGCGGCGAACCCACGACTGCTGCTCTGACCGTGTTGCTGTGCCATGAGTCGTCTCCTTGGTGTCGGGGCGCATCGCTTCAGCGCCCTCACGGGGTGACCCAGGCGTGGTGCCCTGTGGGATCGTCGCTGAACGATGTCGGCTCCTCCGGGGGATTGCAACGTGAGTGCCATGAAGAGGGATCCATCGCCACGCGACGTCATCGGCGCGGATCCAACGGGGGCTTCCGTGGATTCTCGTGAGCGGTCGGGAGCGTCCCGGGTGCGCTCCAGCAGGGTGAGGTGACCGCGATCCTCCGCGCGCGCCCGGGGAAGACGCGGTTTCTGCGCCGACGTGCGGAGCGCCGATCCCGTCGCGTTGCGTCCAGCGCCGCTCAGCTCGGCCGAGACCGGCGTTCCAGCGGACGCCCCGCCGCGCGGCAGACTGCCCCACCGGTCGTGAGCGCGCGGGCCATCGCGCCTCGTCCGCGCCGCGCGGTCGAAATCCACGGCGCCCTCTCGTGTGGACGACTCCAGCGCTCGCGACGTCGCCGACGTCACGGCCGCCGGGCCGCCGCGAGGATGAGCTCCGGAGCCCAGCGTGCTTGACGGCGCGCGTTCTCGATCGCCATCACCGATCCCCCACCGGCGTTGTGGGCGCAGCCGTCCCGCAAATCCAGGGCGCCGCCGTCGCGCAGATTCTGCGCGTCCGGCGCCCGGCAACCCAACCTGGGACGCGACAGCGTCGTGGTGACGCGTAGACCCTGCGCCGCTGCGTCGCCGCGTTCGCACGCGCGCGGTCCGCCGAGGCGGCGGTTGGGCTGTCGCACGAGCGCCATGCCGGGGGCGTGGAGGCCCCTACCGCTGTCAAGCGGCGCGAAGCAGCCCGTCGAAAACTCGACATCCGTGTGGCCCCCGAGTTGCTCCGCCTGTCGCCTCCCGGTCGCTGGAGCGTCACCGATGTCACGGTGACGCCACGCGCGAACACGTGATAGAGAGCGGCCCGGCGTCATCAGCCCAAGCGCACCATGCCATCCCTGGAACATCCCCGAATGCAAGAGAGGCTCACAACGGACTGCGATGAGGTCGCCGGCTCCGGCGGGCTGGTCGACGTCGAGCCCGAAGGCGCGCTGTTGAAGGACGCTCTGCGCGGCCTGGTCGGCGTGTTCGCTCTCCACGACGCGATCCTCATCGGCTATCTCGCCTTGACGACGATCTTCCTGCTTGGCGCGCCGCCGACGGAGCTGCGAGCGCAGTGCATGAACCGCAATCTGGCGGGCATCGCCGCCCTGGTGTCCGTCTGCGTGCTCGTGCGCCGCGCGACGTTCCTGGCGCCCTTGCTGCGGAGCGTCCTTTACCGACTCTCGCTCGTCGGCGCCTTCCTACTCAACTATCTGTCGCTCCGGACCCTCTTGCCGGCGGTCCGGAGCGATAGCGTCGACGCGCAGCTCCTCCACCTCGATCTCCTCCTCTTCCGCGTCGAGCCGGCGCTCTGGATGGAGCGCTTCAACACGCGCCCGATCGTGGAGTGGTTCTCGTTCTTCTATTTCAGCTACTTCTTGATCTGTTTCCTCTCGATGGTGCTGGCGGTATGGGTCGCCCGCCCAGGCCGGGGGACGACGGAGTACGCGGTCGGCTCCACGATCGTCTACTGTGTTGGCCAGCTCGGTTACATGGCGGTCCCTGCGTACGGCCCCATCCAGGCGCTGAGCCACCTCTATCAGGGGCCGCTGGACGGCGGCTTCTTCTGGGGCTGCGTGAGCAGCGTCGTGCAGGCCGGCGGCGCGATGAAGGACGTGTTTCCCTCCCTGCACACGGCCGCGCCGCTCTGGTTCGCCCTGTACACGTTCCACCGCGCCCGCACCGACCGGCGCCTCTTCTGGCTCGCCGTGGTGGCCGCGTTCTTCTCCATGAACATCATCGTCTCCACCATGCTCCTCCGCTGGCACTACGCGGTCGACGTCGTCGCCGGCGCCGTCCTGGCCGTGGGCACGGCGTGGCTCACGCCGCGGCTCGTCCGCTGGGAGGAGGGCCTCCGCGCCCGCATGGGTCAGCCGCAGCCGTGGAGCTTCCGGTAAGCGCGCCTCTCCGGCGCCGGCGCGCTCCAGTCCCGCGCGCCTTCGTGTCGGGGAAAGCTGGCCTCGAGGAGCCGGCCTCGGCCTGAGCCCGGTGAGCGCGAGTGCCCGCGGCCTGCTCGATCTGGCGGCCGCTCAGGCGAGCGGCGCCTCCCACGCTTTCAGCGGAGCTCCCCGCGGGAGCTCGTCGGCGCGGTCAGCCGCCGGCTGGAGCCGCGGTGCTTCGTGGCCGCGGGCCGGCGGCGCCTCCATCGACGCAGGCGCCTCGGCGGCGCTCTCCGGCAGAAATCCGTCCGACTGTTTGCTCCAGAGCCGCTTGTAGGCCCCGTTTCGCGCGAGCAGCTCGGCGTGCGTGCCGTCCTCGATGATCCGGCCGCCGTCGAACACCAGGATGCGGTCGAGGTGCACGACGGTCGAGAGGCGATGGGCGACGACGAGCACCGTCTTCCCCTTCATGACGCCGTCCATCGTGTCCTGGATGGCCTGCTCGGTGATCGAGTCGAGGCTCGAGGTCGCCTCGTCGAGGAGGAGGATCGGCGCGTCCTTCAGGATGACCCGCGCGATGGCGATGCGCTGCCGCTGGCCGCCCGAGAGCTTGACGCCGCGCTCGCCGACCATGGAGTGGTACTGGTCCTTCATCTGCACGATGAACTCGTGCGCGTGCGCCTTCTGCGCGGCCTCGACCACCTCTGCGTCGGTCGCGTTCAGCCGGCCATAGCGGATGTTCTCGAGGAGCGTCCGGTGGAAGAGGCTCGGGTCCTGCGGGATCAGGCTGAGCTGCGCGTGAAGCGCGTCCTGCGTCATGTCTCGGATGTCCACGCCGTCGATCAAGATGTGACCGGAGTCGATGTCGTAGAGACGCAGGATGAGGCTGACGAACGTGGATTTGCCGGAGCCGGAGAAGCCGACGAGCCCGACGCGCTGGCCGCGCGGGATCATCACGTCGAGGCCCTCGAAGATCGGCTGATCGGGCGTGTACCCGAAGGTCACGTTCCGGAGCTCGATGCGGCCGCGCTCGAGCGTCGGGGCGACGGCCTCGGGGCGGTCGACGAGCTCGTGGGAGCGGACGATGGTGTTCACCCCGTTCGCGACGTTGCCGACGAACTCGAAGAACTCGAGGAAGCGGCGGCTGAGGTTGCGCGCCTCGTTGATGATGAGGAGCGACAGGCTCGTCGCCATGACGAACTCGGCGACGCCGATGTCGCCGCGCTCCCAGAGCCTGAGCGACTGGTAGAGCGTCCCCACCTTGAGCAGCGCGGCGGACGCGAACTGGAACCAGCGCACGCGCTCGGAGTACCAGTTCGATCTGCGCACCGCGCGGAGCTCGTGCTTGAGCTGCTCGTCCAGGTACGCGCGCTCGAAGCCGAACCGGGCGAAGAGCCGCGCGCTCGTGAGGTTCGTGACGGAGTCGACGAGCTTGCCTGTGGTCTCGCTCCGCGCGGACGCGGCGCGCACCGCGTGGGGCTGACACCGGGTCGCGAGCCAGTAGGAGATGCCGACGAACAGCACCGCCCAGGCCGAGACGACCGCGGCGAGCGCCGGGTGAGCGCGGTAGAGCAGCCCGATCGAGACCGAGAAGACGATGGCGATGGGCCAGAAGTCGAAGAGGATGGCCCACAGGGTCTGCGAGACCCCCATCGATGTCTCGCTGATCCGGTGGGCGAGCGCCCCGGCGAAGTTGTTGCTGAAGTAACGATGGGAGTGGTGCTGGAGGTACGCGTACAGATTGCGGGTCACGTTCTGGCGCTGCCACGGCCCGACGAGGATCTGGCAGAGGCCGGCGATCCGGCTGAACAGGAACTCGCCGGCGATGAGCGCGACGAACAGCGCCAGCGCGTCGCGCAGCCGTCCGCTCAGCACGGCGCGGCCAGCGCCCGACGCCTGCGTCACCCCCTGGATGACCTGCCCGATGGCATACGGGATCATGATCCCGCACGAGGCGTGGGCGGACTCGAACACGAACATCGCCAGATACCAGGCGCGGTAACGACCGACGAAGTGAATGATGAACCGAAAGGGCGTGTCCGGGAGCACCGGAGCGCCGGGGGCGCGCTGCAGAGAGGTCTTGGGTTCCACCGAGATGTCCTGGGGCGCCCAGCGCGCCCTCATGAGCTGACGGTTATTGCGCGCTCCGCCCTCCCAGGCCAAATGCACTAACCGGGCCAGCTCTGCCTTGGCCGTGACCGTACCATCACCGTGCCATCACCTTGGAGGAGCGGTGGGAGGAGGCTGCTGCCTCAGCAGCAGCCGGTGGTGATCGGCTGCTGCGGCGCGCGCAGGGGTGGTCGTGCGCTCGAACGATCCGGATCCACGCGCGGGCCCCCCGTGGAAGTTCAAGGCGGTTCTCGCTCGGCCCTTGCGTGGTCGGCGATCTCCACTAAGCGCTTCAGGATGAGCTGTTCTCTGCCTCGAGCAGCCGCGTGCGTGATGCGAGAAGGGATGAAACAGCGGTCGAGCGAGGAGCGCGCAGAAGGGCGCGACTTCATCGAATGCCTGGAAGACCTTGCGATCGTGCGACCTGTGGACGACTCCGAAGAACATCTCCTCTGGGACACCGAGCTCCTGAAGCAGGAGCTCGCCCGCGCGAGCCCTGGCCGCGAGTCGGGGCTGATGCGGCTCCTCGCGGCGCGGGTCGCGATGAACAGCTCTTTCCAGTTCTTCGGCCTGCTCGACGCCCACGGTACGAGCTGGGAGTCGAACCATACCTCGACCCGCGGCGCCGGCGTGGAGCGGAGGGAGGTGCACGGCGTGCCCTTCTGGGAGTGCCGCTGGTGGCAGGGCTCGCCAGAGATCCAGGAGCGCCTGAAGGACGCTGTGCGGCGCGCGGCGCGCGGCGAGTTCGTCAGGTACGACGTGGAGGTCCTCGGGGGGAACGAAGGTGAGAAGCGCATCACGATCGATTTCAACCTGAACCCCGTGAAGGATCGGCAGGGCAAGGTCGTCTTCATGATCGCCGAGGGGCGGGACGTCACCGAGCAGCGGCGGCTCGAGCGCGAGGTGGCGCAGCACCGGGACGAGCTCGCGACGCTCGACCGCCTCAAGACGGAGTTCGTGGCCAACGTGAGCCACGAGTTCCGCACCCCGCTCACGCTCATCCTCGGGCGCGTCGAGGACGCGCTGTCGAGCCCGGCGAGGTCGCTCGCGGGCGACGGCCTCGCCGCGGCCCACCGGAGCACGCTCCGGCTCCTCCGGCTCGTGAACACGCTGCTCGATTTCTCCCGCATCGAGGCGGGGCGCCTCCAGACGTCGTTCGTGCCCACCGATCTCGCGCGGCTCACGGCGGAGCTCGCGAGCTCCTTCCGCTCGCTGATCGAGGGCGCGGGCCTTTCGCTCGTCGTGGACTGCCCGCCGCTGCCCGAGCCCGTCTACGTTGACGCGGCGCAATGGGAGAAGGTCGTCATGAACCTGCTCTCGAACGCCTTCAAGTTCACGTTCGAGGGGGAGATCGCGGTCTCGCTGCGCGCTCATCCGGACCACGTCGAGCTGACCGTGCGCGACACCGGCACCGGGATCCCCTCGGAGGAGCTCCCGCGCATCTTCGAGCGGTTCCACCGCGTGCACGGCGCGCGCGGCCGGAGCATCGAGGGCACCGGGATCGGGCTCTCCCTCGTCCAGGAGCTCGTCAAGGCGCACGGGGGCTCGCTGCGCGCCTCGAGCGCGGTGGGGCAGGGGAGCGCGTTCACCGTGGCGATCCCGAGGGGCCGCGCGCACCTCTCGCCGGAGCGCGTGGTCGCCGCCGGGGAGCCGGCGCCCTCGGCGGCGAGCGCGAGCCTCCACGTGCTCGAGGCGTCCCAGTGGTCTTCACCCCAGTCACCCGGGCGCGAAGCGGCGGCGCCAGCGGGCTCGGAGCCGCGCGCCGACGCCGCGCACGTGCAGGTCGCCCCGGGCGGCGGAGAGGGCCGGATCCTCGTCGCCGACGACAACGCGGACATGCGCGAGTACCTCGTCCACCTGCTCACGCCGAGGTGGAGCGTGGAGGCGGTCTCGGACGGGCGGGCGGCCCTCGCGGCCGCGCTCGCGCGCCCGCCCGACCTCGTGGTGAGCGACGTGATGATGCCCGAGCTCGACGGCGTGGAGCTCCTCCGGGAGCTCCGCGCGGACCCGAGGACGAGCAGCGTCCCTGTGGTGCTCGTGTCCGCCCGGGCGGGGGAGGACGCCGTCGTCGAGGGCCTCGACACGGGGGCGGACGATTACCTGGTGAAGCCGTTCTCGCCGCGCGAGCTCCTCGCCCGCGTCCGGACGCAGATCGAGATGGCGCGGATGCGGCGGCGCGCCGTCGAGGCCGCGGAGCGGGAGCGCGCGCAGGAGCTGCCCCGGTTCCTCGACGCGGCGAGCGTGGTGCTGGCCGAGTCTCTCGACTATTCCACGACGCTCGCGCGGGTGGCGCAGCTCGCGGTGCCCGTCCTCGCCGACTTCTGCCTCGTCGACGCGCTCGACGAGGAGGACGGCACCTTCCGGCGGGTGGGCGTGGCGCACTCGGACCCTTCGCTCGCAGCCGTGGCCGAGGAGGCGAAGCGCTTCGCGCCCAGGCTCGACGGCAACCCGGAGCACCCGCCGACCAAGGTGCTCCTCGAGCAGAGGTCGGTGCTCGTCGAGCACTTCACGGACGAGCAGATGCGCGCCATCGCGCAGAACGACGAGCACCTCCGGGTAATACGGGCCATCGGGGGGCACTCGTTCATGTGCGTCCCGCTGGCGCGGCGCGGGCGGCTCTTCGGGACGCTGACCTTCATGGTCGTGCGATCCGAGCGCCGGTACAGCCAGGCGGACCTCGCGGCGGCGGAGGAGCTCGGGCGCCGCTGCGCGCTCGCGGTCGACAACGCGCGCCTGTACAGGGACGCGCAGAGCGCGATCGCGCTGCGGGACGAGTTCCTCTCGATCGCCTCCCACGAGCTGAAGACGCCGCTCACCCCGCTCGCGCTGCAGATCCAGACCCTGATACGCCGCGCGCCCGAGCTGTGCTCCGACAGGGAGCGCCTCCCGTGGCTCATGGACCGGCTCGGGCTCGTTCGCCGGCAGAGCGAGCGGCTGAGGCGGCTCGTCGAGAACCTCCTCGACATCTCCCGCATTTCCGCGGGGCGCCTCGCCCTGGAGCTCGAGCAAGTCCGGCTGTCGGACATCGTCCGGCAGGTGGTGTCTCGCTTCCAGGAGGGCGGCGAGATCGCGGAGGCGGGCTCGCGGGTCACCGTGAGCGCGGCGGACGACGCCGCAGGGAGCTGGGATCGTGTGCGGCTCGAGCAGGTCGTCGAAAACCTCGTCTCGAACGCGCTCAAGTATGGTCAGGGAAACCCGATAGAGATCACCGTCGCCTCGATGGGCTCGATGGCCACGTTGACGATCGCGGACCACGGCATCGGGATCGCGCAGGAGCACATCGGCCGGATCTTCGGGCGGTTCGAGCGCGCCGTGTCGGCGCGGCACTATGGTGGTCTGGGCATGGGGCTCTACATCACGACGCAGGTGGTCGAAGCGCTGGATGGTTCGATCGAGGTGAGCTCTGTCCTGGGAGAGGGCTCGACCTTCAAGGTGACCCTGCCGCTCGCCGGCCCTCGGGCCTCGGGCCGGCAGGGTCTGCCGGGATTCGAGGGCGCCTGAGGCGCCCGGCGCGAGGGGGCCCCGCGGGCCGGCCCGAGGTCGTGGCGCCCTGGTCGCCGTCACCCTGCGGAGGGAGCGAGTGCGCATGACGATGAGCCGTCCCAGCAAGCGCATCCTGATCGTCGATGACGACGCCGCGATCCGCCGGACGTTGAGCGAGCTCCTGGAAGAGGAGGGGTATGCGGTCGCCTGCGCCGCGAACGGGCGCGAGGCCCTCGCATGCCTGCGGGACGACCCCTCGTCCATCGCGCTCGTCCTGCTCGACCTGATGATGCCCGTCATGGATGGGTTCCAGTTTCGCGCCGAGCAGAAGCGCGACCCGACGCTCGCCGCCACGCCCACCGTGGTGATGACCGCGCGCGGCGCGACGGAGCGCGCCGGCATCGATGCGGACGCGATCCTCAGCAAGCCGTTCGACGTGCTGAAGCTGATGGACACCATCGAGCGGAGCTGCCGGAGGGGGTGAGCCGGCGGCGCGCCGCGCCGAGCCGATCGCGCGAGCGGCGCGATGGCGCGATGGCGCGATCGCACGCCGCAGGCGACCTAGGAGCCCGCCCTCGTGCCGCACATGGTCGAGAGCACCGCGAGCAGCTCCGCCGGCTCGATGGGCTTCGGGACATGGGTGTTGAACCCCGCCCGCAATGCGCGCATGCGATCCTCCGTGCGCGCGTAGGCGGTGAGCGCGATCGCCGGGGTCCGCCCCCCGCTCGCCGCCGGGAGCGCGCGGATCTTGCGGATCAGCACGTAGCCGTCCTCGCCGGGCATCGCGACGTCGGACACGAGCACGTCGGGCTGAAGCGCCTTCACCGCGAGCAGCGCCTCGGCCGCGGACGACACGGCCGTCACGCGCGCGCCGCACTGCTCGAGCATCGTGACGAGGAGCTCGCGCGTGTCGTCCTCGTCCTCGGCCACGAGCACGTTCAGCGCCGCGAGCTCGGGCGGGCGGTCGCTCCCGGCGGAGGCGGACGGCAGCGCCGCGAGCCGGCGCCCCCGGTCGTGGCTCGGCGGCGCCGCGAGCGGCAGCTGGACGACGAACGTGGCGCCCCGACCCTCCCCGTCGCTCAGCGCGTGGGCCGTGCCGCCGTGCATCTCCACGAGGCTCTTCACGATCGTGAGCCCCAGGCCCAGGCCGCCGTGCCTGCGGGTCGTGCCGCTCTCGGCCTGCCGGAACTGCTCGAACACGTAAGGCAGGAACGCGGGCTCGATGCCCTGGCCGGTGTCGGATACGGTGATCTCGGCGGACCCGCCGGCGCGATCGAGCCGGATGCGCACCACGCCGCCCCGCGGCGTGAACTTCACCGCGTTGTTGAGCAGGTTCCAGACGACCTGCTGCAGCCGGCCCGCGTCGCCCGCGACGGCGCCCACGCCGGGCTCGAGGAGCGACAGGAGCCGCACCCCCTTGGCGTCGGCGGCCGGCCGCACGACCTCGATGGCGGCGTCGATCACCGGCACGAGCTCGATCGGATGGACGTCCAGCCGGAGCTTGCCGGCCATGATGCGCGAGATGTCGAGCAGATCGTCGATGAGCTGCGCCTGCGCCTGGGCGTTGCGCTCCACCGTCTCCAGCGCCTTGTCGCGGCGCTCCTCGGGGAGCTTGCCGGTGCGCAGCATCCGGACCCAGCCGAGGACCGCCGTGAGCGGCGTGCGGAGCTCGTGGCTCATCGTCGCGAGGAACTCGTCCTTCAGGTGGCTCGCGGCCTCGGCCTCCTGCCGCGCGGACTCCGCCGCGGCGAGCAGGCCTTGCCGCTCCTCCTCCGCCCGCTTCCGCGCGGTGACGTCGAAGAACGAGGAGACGACGCCGGCGACCGAGCCGTCGGTGCCGCGGAGCGGCTGCGCGTTCACCGAGAGCCACAGGACCGAGCCGTCCGGCCGCTCCAGCCCGAGCAGGACGCCCGACTGGGGCGCGCCGGTCCGGAGCGCGATCTGCGAGGGGACCATCTCGAGAGGGAACGGCGAGCCGTCCTCGCGGACGAGCCGGTAAGACGGGCCCATCATCGTGGACCCGACGAGCTGGGCCATGGGCAGGCCCAGGATCCGCTCGGCGCTCGCGTTCGCGGTGCGGATGACGCCGCGCTCGTCCTGGAGGGTGATGCCCTCCTCGAGCGCGCTGATGATCACGCGATAGCGCTCCTCGCTGTCCCGGAGCGCCCGCTCCGCCTCGATCGCGTCGGTCTCGTCGCGGGTGATCAGGACCGCGCCCGCGGGCGAGCCGTCGGCGTGCCTGAGCGGCGATGCCGTCCCGGCGAGGGCGCGGATCGAGCCGTCCGGGCGCGTGACGAGCCAGCGCGCGTTCTCGACCTTCTCGCCCCGGAGCGCGCGGTGGAGCGGGTCCTCGTCGGGGCGCAGCGGCCGGCCGTCCAGCGCGAGCAGCCCGCGGGTCCGGAGCGACTCGAGCGCGTCGCGCGCGTCGCTCTCGTACACCCCGTGCTGCCGCTGGGCCTCGCCGTTGCAGATGCGGAGCGCCCCGCCCGCGTCCGCGGCCATGATGCCGTCGCCGCTCTGCTCGATGAGCGCCCGCAGCAGATCGCGCTCCACCGCCGCGATCCGCTCGGCCCGCTCGGCCCGCTCGCGGAGCCGCTTCGAGCGAAGGAGCGCACCGACGCGCGCCGACAGCGCGGCCGCCGGGCAGGGCTTGACCACGTAGTCGTCGGCGCCCGCGGTGAGCCCCTCGACGAGGTCCTCCTCCTGCCCGGCCACGGTCAGGATGAGGATCGGGAGCCCGACCGTGGCGGCGCGCGACCGCAAGAGGCCACAGATCTCGGTGCCGGACATGCCCGGCATCACCTGATCGAGCACGAGGACATCCGGCACATCGCCCCCCGCCACGCGCTCGAGCATCGCGGCGGCGTCCGTGAAGACCTGGGCCTCGTACCCCGGCGCGAGGGCGCGCGCGGCCATCTCGGCCTCCAGCAACGAATCGTCGAGGATCCACACCGCCCCGCGCTGCGCGTGCTCGCTCGGCGGAGGCTCCATACCCCCCTCCCGGACGCCTCGCCCCGCGGCCGGCGCCGGGCGCCGGGGCGGGCCGTTCGCATCGCGCGCGGCGTCGGCGAGCACGAAGTCCATCGTCATTGACCGATTCATGGTTCTCCAGGAGCAGCAGGGGCCGTGAGGCATATCGCCACAGGGCGGCGCCTCTCGGGGCGGGACGGGCGCGGAGACGCGTTGGTTCCGCAAGCATCTTTACCGCCCAGTCTCATCTGAGGGAGAGCCCTCGACGATGCAAGCCTAATACGATGAAAGGCGCCCTGTTGCCCTCTTCTGCCTGTCTGCGTTGGTTGCTTCCGGTTGCTTCCGGTTGCAGCCGTTCGCTTCCGTTCGCGTCTGGCGCGTCAGGTCGCTTCTGGTCATCGCGCCACGCATCATCCAGCGCTCGCCGGGTTCCATCGACGTCTGTCATGGCGAGGGCGTTCGCGTCCGCCGACGTTCGCTGGCGCGCTGGCGTTCCTCGACGTGCGGGCAGCGCCTGGACGCCCGAGCACGGCATCCGCGGCTCGGGACGTGTCTGACGGGAGTTCCCTGATTCTGGCACGGACGCACAAGCGCGATTGACACCCCGCATTCGGAAAGGCTATTCCCTCGGTCGAGCACCGCTGTGGCAGAGATCCTCGTCGTCGATGACAGCCGGGTGATGCGCGAGATGGTGGTGGCCTGCCTGCGTGCAGAGCAGCACGGGTTCGCGCACGCGGCGAGCGGGCTCGAGGCGATTGAGACGCTCTCGCTCAGGCCGTTCGATCTCGTGGTGCTCGACCTGAATATGCCCGATATCGGGGGACTCGAGGTGATCGAGTTCATCCGGGGTCAAGACAGGCTGCGGAGCCTGCCGATCCTGGTGGTGACGACCCGGGGTGATGAGGAGTCCCGCGCCCGCGCGCTCGCCGCGGGGGCGTCGGAGTTCATGACGAAGCCCTTCACCCCCGACGCCATCCTGGCCAGCGTGCGCGCGCTCCTGCAGGACAGCGTCGCCAGCGCCGGATGACCGGATGGGCGGCGCGCTCGATGTGAACGAGTTCGTGGCCGGCTACCTCGTCGAGGTGGAAGAGCACCTCTCGGCGTCGACGGCCAACCTCCTCGCCGCCGAGGCGGCCCTCCGCGGCGGCGAGTCGAGCCCCAAGGCGATCCGGGAGCTCTTCCGCGCTCTTCACACCATCAAGGGCCTCTCCGCCATGGTCGGCGTGGAGCCGATTGTGGATCTCGCCCACGCGATGGAGACCGTGCTCCGGGCGGCGGACCGGTCGGCCGGGAGCCTCTCCGCCTCGTCGATCGAGGTGCTGCTCCGCGGGCTCCGGTCCATCGAGGAGCGGGCGCGGGCCCTCGCCGAGCGCAAGCCGGTGCTGCCGGCGGCGCCCGAGCTCCTCGCCGCGCTCACCGCGCTCGATCTCGCCGCCGCGCCGTCGCCGCCCGTGCCGACCATCGGCGCCGATCCCGAGATCCTCGCGAAGCTCGGGCCCGGCGAGCGGGTGCAGCTCGCGCAGGGCGTGGCCGGCGGGCGGCGCGCGCTGCGGGTCGACTTCGTCCCCTCGCCGGCGCGCACCGCCGAGGGGGTGAACATCACGACCGTCCGCGAGCGCGTCGGCAAGCTCGCCGAGATCGTCAAGGTCATCCCGCTCTCGGTGCCGGCCAGCGAGGGAGCGCCGGGCGGCATCGCCTTCGCGCTCCTCGTCCTCACGAGCGCGCCCGACGAGGAGGTCGCGCGCGCGGCGGCGGCGGATGGCGTCCGCGCGCTCACCGTGGAGCTCCCCGTCCCGCCGGTCGTCGCGGCGCTGGCGGAGCGCGAGCCGGACGAGCCGGCGGACCGGGAACCCCAGCTCCGAGGCGTCGTCCGCGTCGAGGTGGCGCGCCTCGACGACGCGCTCGACAAGCTGTCGGCGCTGGTCGTGACGCGGTTCCGGCTCGCTCGGGCGGCCGCCGATCTGCGCTCCCGCGGGGTCGACACCCGCGATCTGTCGGAGATCCTGCGCGAGCACGACCGGACGCTGCGCGACCTCCGCGGCGCCATCATGCGCGCGCGCATGATCTCCGTGGCGGAGCTCCTCGAGCGCGTGCCGCTCGTCGTCCGCGGCCTCGGTCGCGCCACCGGCAAGCAGGTCCGGCTCGAGATCGACGCCGGCAAGGCCGAGCTCGACAAGGCGGTCGCGGAGCGCGTCTTCCCTGCGATCGTGCACCTGCTCCGCAACGCCGTCGATCACGCGATCGAGCCGCCCGCCGAGCGGCGGCGCCTCGGCAAGACCGAGGAGGGCGTCGTCCGGGTCTCCTGCTTCGAGCGCTCCAGCCATCAGCTCGAGCTCAGCGTCGCCGACGACGGCCGCGGCATCGATCGCGCGCTTGTCGCGAGGCGGGCCGGCCGCCCCGCGCCCGAGAGCGACGCGGCGCTGCTCGACCTCATCACGCTCCCCGGGCTGTCGACGCTCGACCAGGCGACGAAGACCAGCGGCCGCGGGCTCGGGATGGACATCGTGCGCCGCATCGCCGTGGAGCAGCTCAGCGGGGAGCTCTCGGTGAGCACGTCGCCCCGCGCCGGCACCACCTTCACCCTCCGGATCCCGCTCACGTTGACCATCGTGGACGCCTTCTCCTTCCTGTGTGGTGACCAGCTGTTCGTGACGCCCGTCGCGGGCGTCGAGGAGGTCGTGGAGATCGACGCCGCGCGCGTCCTCCGCGGCCCAGCGCCGGGCGAAGCGCGGGGCGGGACCATGTTGCCAGCGCCGGGCGAAGCGCGGGGCGGGACCATGTTGATCGAGCGCCGCGGCGAGGTCGTGCCCCTCGTCGATCTCGGCGCCCTCTTCGAGCTCGGGGCCTCGCCGGCGCGCAGGGCGCTCGTCGTCCGCCGCCACGGCGCGCCCTTCGCGTTCGGCGTGACCCGCGTGATCGGCCAGCAGGAGGTGGTCGTGCGGCCGCTCGAGGACCCGCTCGTCCGGGTGCCAGGCGTGTCTGGCTCGACGGATCTCGGCGACGGGCGCCCCACGCTCGTGCTCGACCTCGTGACCCTCAGCGGCAGGCTCTCCGCTGGCCGAGGCGGCCGCGGCGCGCTCGCCCGGGTGGCCTCGTGAGCGATCTTCACGTGGTCCTGAAGGTGGCGGACACCGAGTACGTCATCTCGGCGGCGGACGTGCTCCACATGGAGTCGTTCGCCGGGGCGACCCGGGTGCCGGGGGCGCGATCGTACGTCGGCGGCCTGGTGCAGATCCGGGGCCGCGTGGTCCCGGTCGTGGATCTGCGCGTCCGCTTCGGGCTCCCGAGCGCGGAGCCGACGCTGGACTCGCGCGTCATCGTCGTTCAGCGCGGCGGCCGCACCGTGGGCCTCCTCGTGGACAGCGCGCGCGAGGTCGTCAACATCGCCGAGGGCGAGCTGAGGCCGCCCCCCGAGGTCATGGCAGAGGAGAGCGCCGGGTTCGTCAGGGCCGTCGCGAAGCTCGGGGAGCGCCTCGTCATGCTCGTCGACGTCGGCAGGATCATCGGTGAGGAGCAGGATCATGGCATCTGATGCAATCGCGGACATCGACGGCGCGCTCGCGCGGGCGGAGCAGACCGAGCGCGCGCTCCGTCAGGCGGTCTCGACCGTCGCCGGCGTCGAGCAGGCGGCCGCGCGGCTCGCCGCCCTCGGCGCCGAGCAGGCCGCGGCCGGCAGGGAGCAGGGGGCCATGGCGGGGGCGCTCGCGGGCGAGCTCGAGGAGGCCGGTGCGGCCGCGCAGGCGCTCGCCCGCACCGGGCAGCGGGTGGGCGACGCCGTCATCGAGGTCGTGAGGGCGACCGAGGGCATGGCGAGCGGCATCGGCGCGCTCGCCCCCGCGCTCACCAGCGTGAAGGGCGACGCCGAGACGCTCGCCGCCTCGGCGGACACGACCGCGGCGGCGCTCGAGGAGATCGCCCGCTCGGTGAAGGCCGTGAGCGCCAGCGCCGAGGAGCTCGCTTCCTCGAGCGAGGAGCTCCTCGGGGCGGTCTCCGTGACGAGCGGATCCGCCGACGAGGCGGCGGCCCGCGGCGAGAGCAACGCCGCGGCCATCGAGGAGATCGGGGCCACCATCGAGGAGATGTCGAAGGGCGTCGCGCGCCTCTCGACCGACGCCAAGGGGGTCGGGGCGCAGATCTCGACGATGGCCGGGACCGTCGTGGGCGTGAGCGGCTCCCTCGATCGCGTCGCGAAGGACGCGACCGAGATGGCGAGCGCGGTCGAGGAGACCGCGGCGACCGCCGAGCAGATGGCGCGGTCGATCCGCGGGGTGGCCGAGAGCGCGAAGGCGCTCGACTCGAGCGCGTCGACGACCGCGAGCACGATCACGGAGATCGCGAGCTCGGTCGAGGAGGTCGCGGCCACCGCCGAGAAGAACGCCGCGACCATCGAGGCGAACGCGGTCGCCGCCGAGCAGCTCGCGCGGACCGCGCAGCAGGTCGCGCAGAGCGCCGAGCAGATCAGCGGGCTCGCGGCCGGCAACGCCGCCACGTCGTCGCAGGTCGAGGCCTCGACGCGGCGGATCGTCGCCATCGTCGATACCGCGCGCGCGACCGCCGAGCAGGGGGTCGCGACCGCGCGCCAGGGCGCCGCGACGGTCGGCAGGTCCATCGCCGGGCTCGGGAGCATCCGGCAGGCGATGGCCGACTCCGCGTCGGTCATGAAGGAGATGGGCAAGCGGGCGGAGGAGATCGGCGACATCGTCCAGACGATCAACCTGATCGCCGACCGCACGAACCTCCTCTCGCTCAACGCCAGCATCGAGGCCGCGCGCGCGGGGGAGCACGGCCGCGGCTTCGCCGTCGTCGCCGAGGAGATCCGCAACCTCGCCGATCGGGCCGCCGTCTCGAGCGCCGAGATCGCCAAGATCGTCCGCGCGCTCCAGGCGAGCGCCCGGGAGGCGGTGGCCGCCTCGAGCGAGGGCGTGAAGGTCGCGGACGAGGGGACCCGGCTCGCGGGCGACGCCGATCGGGCGCTCGCGTCCATCCTTCAAGGGGTCGAGGAGCTCGGACGCTCGATCCGCGACATCGACCGGGCGAACGCGGAGCAGGTGCAGGCGGTGGCCTCCCTGACCCAGACGGCGTCGCGCATGAGCGACGAGGGCAGGGCGGTCGCGCGCTCCGCGGCCGAGCAGACCAAGGCGATCCAGTCGCTCGCGCAGGGCAGCGCGGAGATGCGGCGCATGGCCCGGCAGACGAAGGACGCGACCGCCGAGCAGGCGCGCGCGCTGCGGGACGCCGTGAGGGCCAACGCGCAGCTCACGTCCACCGCCGAGCGGGTGTCGCGGGCGATGGACGAGCAGGCGACGGGGGCGTTGCAGCTCGCCAAGGTCGCCGCGCAGATGCGCGCGCTGACCCAGCAGACAAGCGCCGCGATGGTCGAGCAGACACGCGCCCTGGCCGGGATCACCGCGCTCACGCAGGAGGTCTCCGGCGCGTCGCAGCGCATGGTCGCCGGCCTCGCGGAGCAGGCGGGCGGCGCGACCGAGATCTCGCGCGCCATGGACGACATCCGGCGGCTGTCGGTCCAGTCGGCGCGGGGCACCGGCGAGCAGGCGCGGGCGGCGAAGCAGCTGGAGGCGTCCGCCCGCCAGGTCGCGCGGCTCGCGGCGGCGGTGACCGCCGCCACGGCCGACCAGGGCAAGGCGACGGCGTCCCTCGCGAAGGAGGGGGATTCCGTGCGCCGGATCGCCAGGCAGACGGCGCGGGCCGTGGCCGACCAGGCGGAGGCGGTCGCGGCCCTCGCGTCGGGCGCGAACCGGCACACGTCGTCGCTCCAGGCCGCCGAGAAGGGGATCGGTGAGCTCTCGACCCGGAGCGAGCAGCACGCCGCCTCGCTCGCGCGGCTGCGCGACCCGGTCCGGGACCTGCTCGCCTCCACGGCCAGGCACGCGAGGGACACCGGCGCGATCGCGAGCGACGCAGGCCAGGTGCTCGAGCAGCTCGGCAGGATCCGGCAGGCGAGCGCGGAGCACGCGGACGCGGTCGCGGGCGTCGTCGCGACGGTCGCCCACGCCGTCGCCCACATCAAGGTGAACGGGACGCAGCACACGCCGCCGGAGACGGCATGATCGCTCGTCGACACGCACACGCACACGCACACGCGCCCGCGCTCGCCGTCTCGGACGCGGAGCGGCGGCGCGTCGAGCAGGTCGAGTGGCTCGCCGCCTCGGGGCCTCCGGGGGTGCCTGAGCTCATCGAGATGCTCGCGGATCCGAGCTGGACCGTGCGGCGGGCCGTCGTCGCGTCGCTCGCCGCGCTCGGCGACGCGGCGGTCGACCCCCTCTGCGCGTGCCTCGCCGCCCGGCGCGACAGCGAGGCGCGCATCGCCGCCGCGGTCGACGCGCTCGTCGCGTCGCTGGGCGACGTCGACGCCGCCGTGCTCGCGCTGACCCTGGATGCTCGCCCCGCGCTCGTCGCCGACGCGGCGCAGATCCTCGGCCGCCGCGGCAGCACGAGGGCCGTCCCCCGGCTCGCGGAGCTCACGTCGCACCCCGACGACAACGTCGCGGTCGCCGCGATCGAGGCGCTCGGCCGGGTCGGCGGCAGGTCCGCTGTCGACTCGCTCGTGGATGCCGTCTCGAGCGGAAATTTCTTCCGTGTCTTCCCGGCGATCGACGTGCTGGGCCGGAGCGGCGACCCGCGCGCGACCGGCCCGCTGGCGGTCCTCCTCGAGGATCCGCGCTACCTGCTCGAGGCGGCGCGGGCGCTCGGCCGCACCGGCAGCCGCGGCGCCGTGGCGCCGCTGGTGCGCCTCCTCGGGCGGCCGAGCGACGGCGTCGTGCGTGTCGCCGCGGCGGCGCTCGCCGAGCTGCGCGAGCGGTACCGCGAGCGCTACGGGACGGCCGCGCCGATCGACGAGGCGCTCCGGAGCGAGGCGCCGGCGCCCGGCGTGACGCGGCGGCTCTCCCAGAGCCTCGCGGGCGCGGATCCGGCCGAGCAGGCCGCCCTCTGCAGCGTGCTCGGCGCGATCGGGGGCGACGATGCGCTGCTCGAGCTGACGCGGCTGCTCGACGCCGATCCTCCCGTCGCGAGCGCCGCCGCGGAGGCGCTCGGCCAGCTCTCGCGGAGCGCGGATCCCCGGGTGCTCGCGGCGCTGCGCGACGGCGACAGCGCGCGCAGGCTCCTGCTCCTGCCGCTCGTCCGGGGCGTCGCGGCCGCGGACGAGGTGGAGCGCTGCCTCGCCGATCCGGACGCGGAGGTCCGCGCCGCGGCGTGCGACGCGCTCGCGCGCATCGCGGAGCCCGGCTCGGCGCGCGCGCTGTTCCAGGTCCTCGACGACCCGGGCCCCCGCGTGGTCCACGCCGCGACGACCGCGATCCAGGGCCTCGGCGGCCCGGAGGTCGAGGCGCTCGCGCTCGCCGCGGCCCGCGACGGGGCCCCGGCCGCGCGGAGGACGGCCCTCCGGATCCTCGGGCACCTCGCGCCTCCTTCGGCGCTGCCGGTCTTCCTCGCCAGCCTCGGTGACCCCGACGCGCGGGCGCGCGAGCAGGCGATCCATGGCCTCGCGTCCCTCGCGGCGCCTGCGGCGCTCGACGCGCTCGTCGAGGTCGCGGCCGATCCCGCGGCGCGGATCCGGGCCGTGGCGATGCGGGCGCTCGGGCAGTCGCGCCGGGATCCCCGCGTGATCGACGCGCTCCTCGCGGGGCTCGGCGACGGCGACGCGTGGGTCCGGTACTACGCCTGCCAGTCGCTGGGGAAGCTCGGGTGGGAGGCGGCGGCAGGGGTCATCGCCGAGCGGCTCCGGGACGAGAGCGGCCAGGTGCGCGTGGCGGCGATCGAGGCGCTGTCGGGGATCAAGGGCGATCTCGCGCTCGCGGCGCTGGAGCAGGCGGCCCGGGACGGCGACACGGACATGCGGCGGTCGGCGCTGATCGGGCTCGGCATCGCGGGGCGGGAGGCGTCGCTGCCGACGTTGCTCGACGCGCTCTCGTCCCCGGACGTGGCGACCCGGCTGGTCGCGGTCTCGGCCGTCTCCGGCTTCTCGTCGCCCGAGGTCCTGCCTGCCCTCGTGCGGGCGGCGAGCGACCCCGACGAGAGCGTGCGGGCGGCCGCGACCAGCTTCATCGCGGGGCGGCCCGGCGCCGAGGCGACGAGGGCCCTCGTCGCGCTGCTCGTCACGTCGCGGGCGCAGGGCCCTCTGCTCGCCGCGCTCTCGACGCCCGTGCCGGGCCGCATCGAGGGCATCCTCGACGCGCTGGCGACGGCGGACGACGAGCTCTCGCCGCTCCTGACCGCGGCGCTCGCGCGGATGCGGCTCCCCGGGGCGGACGCCGCGCTCCTCGAGGCGCTCCGGCTGCCGCGCGCGCCGGCGCGGAAGGCGGCCGCCACGACGCTCGCCGCGGTGGCCACCCGCGAGGGCTTCGCGGCGGTCGAGCGCGCCGCGCGGACCGATCCAGATCCCGAGGTGCGGCGCGTGTCCGCGTCCGTCCTCGCGCAGTGGGCCTGATCCCGTGGGCATGACGAGCCGCCTCCCCATCTCCCCGCAGGTCTTCGCCATCTTCAGCGCGCTCGTCGCCGAGAAGATCGGCTTCCACTACGACGCGGCCGATCGCGAGCTGCTCGGCGACAAGCTGTCGGCGCGCGCCCTCGACGCCGGCTTCGACTCGCTGCTCGATTACTACTACTTCCTCCGCTACGACCCGGGGGGCGAGGCCGAGATGGACGCGCTGATCGACGGGCTGGTCGTGGGCGAGACGTACTTCTTCCGCGAGCTCGCGCAGCTCGAGCTCGCGGTCTCGGAGTTCGTCGCGCCGCGCGTGGCGGCGGGCGGCCGGCCGCGGATCTGGTCGGCGGCCTGCTCGAGCGGCGAGGAGCCGTTCACGCTCGCGATGCTCCTGGCCGAGCGGGGCCTGCTCGACAAGGTCGAGATCATCGCGAGCGACATCAGCGCGCGGGCGCTCTCGCGGGCCCAGGCCGGCGTGCTCGGGCCGCGCTCGCTCCGGAGCAACGCCCCGCCGCCTCCGTTCGCCGAGCGGTGGCTGCAGGTGACGCCCGATCGCGTCGTCGTGAGCGCCGAGCTGAGGCGGGCGATCGACTGGCGGCGGATCAACCTGCTCGACACATCGCAGGTCGCGTCGCTCGGGCAGCTCGACGTCGTGATCTGCCGCAACGTGCTCATCTACTTCCACGACAACACGGCGCGGTGGGTGCTCAAGAACCTCTCGGGGGCGCTCGCCGCGGGCGGGATCCTCCTGGTCGGGGTCTCCGAGTCGCTCTTCAGGCTCGGCACCGCGCTCGCCTGCGAGGAGCGGGGCGGCGTGTTCCTGTATCGGAACGCGGAGCCATGAGGCGCCCCGCGGTCCGCGTGCTCGTTGTCGACGACTCCGCCTTCGTGCGCAAGGTGCTGCGGCAGGTCCTCGGCGCGAGCTCCTCGATCGAGGTCGTCGACACGGCCATGGACGGCTTCGACGCGCTGGAGAAGATCGCGCGCTACAAGCCGGATGTCGTCACGCTGGATCTCGTGATGCCGAACCTCGACGGCCTCGGCGTGCTCGCGTCGTTGCCGCGCGAGGGCGCGCCGCGGGTGATCGTCGTCAGCAGCGCCGACGCGGACAGCGAGCTCGGCGTCAGGGCGCTCCAGGAAGGCGCGACCGACCTCGTCGAGAAGCCGACGGCGCTCGCGACCGATCGCCTCTTCGGCCTCGCGGACGAGCTGGTCCGCAAGGTGCTCGCCGCCGCCGAGGCGAAGGTCCACCGCGCGGAGCCGCCGTCCGCGCCGCCGCCCGCGCCTTTCGCGATCCCGGCGCTGTCGCGCACGCGGCTCGTCGTGATCGGCGCCTCGACCGGCGGCCCGCTGGCGCTGACGCGGCTCCTCGCGGCGATGCCCGCCGGGTTCCCGGTCCCCATCGTCGTCGCGCTGCACATCCCTCCTGGCTACACGGAATCGCTGGCGCGCCGCCTCGACGACGGGAGCGCGCTCTCGATCGTCGAGGCGTCGGACGATCTCCAGCTCCGGCCCGGGCTCGTGGTCATCGCGCGCGGGGGGACGCACATCGAGGTCCGGCGCAACCTGACGCGCGCCAGCGTCGGCTTCCCGGCGACGGCCGGCGCGTCCGTCTATTGCCCGTCGGTGGATCTGCTCTTCGCGAGCGCCGCGGCCGAGTTCGGGCCGGGCGTGCTCGGGGTCGTGCTGACGGGCATGGGGGACGACGGCCTGGAGGGCTCCCGGGCGATCCGCGCGGCGGGCGGGAGGGTCCTCGCGGAGGCCGAGTCGTCCTGCGTCGTTTACGGCATGCCCCGCCGCGTGCTGGAGGCCGGGCTCGCCGCGGCGGCGGTGCCTCTCGATCAGATGCCTGCGGCCATCCTGCGGCATCTTTGAGTTCGCACGTCGCACCTCGCGCGCCGCGCCTCGT
The DNA here is from genome assembly GCF_051475585.1 of Sorangium sp. So ce426. Lineage (NCBI taxonomy): Bacteria > Pseudomonadati > Myxococcota > Polyangiales > Polyangiaceae > Sorangium > Sorangium sp. So ce426. The sequence goes on from NZ_CP150341.1 coordinate 3,844,409, forward strand.
CAAAGCGGCCAGTAAACGACCTTCCCCTCGATCTCCTGGAACGTCGCCGCGTTGCCGTCCTGGGAGACGATGAAGGCGATCCGCTCCGGGTACCCCGCGACGAACGCCGCGGCCGCGCGGTGGCGGGTGCCGCGCGCGTCGAGGCTCAGGCTCGCGTCCATCCGCTGATCGGGGGTGGCGGCGAAGACCTCGGAGATGATCGCCCTCGGAGGCGGCAGCTTCGCGCCGAACGCGAGCACGTCGAGGGCGTGGCTCATCACGACCGCGCCGTCGACGGTCGTCAGCCGCACGATGAGCTCGAGCAGCCGGCTGACGCGCTCGGACCTCTGCAGCGCGTGCTCCGAGTCGCGCGGCGCTGGCCTCGCCCCGGACGGCGGGCATGGCCCGTCCGGCAGGTGGGTCTCGTGCGCGCCCGCGAGGTCGAGGATGGCCGAGCCGAGGCACAGGGCAGGGGCCAGCCGCTTGACCTCGGTGTCGAGCAGATTGCCCTCTTCCCCGAAGAGGTGCGGCAGGCCCTCGCCCGGCCCCAGGACGACGAGGAGCCCGCCGCGACCGAGCTCGACCATTCCCTCGACGATGCGCAGCAGATAGCCGCGCACGTTGCGGGCGAGCGCGCTCGCCTGGTCCCGCGCGACGGTCCGCTCGATGGAGTCGAGCAGCGGCCGGTTCTTGGGCATCCACGTCCGCACGGCGCCGCGCTCGTAACGGACGACCTCCCATTCGCCGCGGTACACGGCCACGACGCCGGGCTTCGGGGCGACGACGCGCACGAGCTGATCGAGCGCGAACGACGGCCGGCCGTGCGGCACCGCGATGCCGGCGACGGCGAGCGACCCGTCGAGCGGCACCACGGCCAGGAAGGCGCGCGGCCACGCGCTCGCCGGGCCCAGGTTGGCCAGGTGCTCCGCGTCGAACGCCACCGGGGACCCGAACCGCACGAGATCCCACGCGGGCTCTCCGGACTCGAGCTCGGCGAGGCGCTCGGCGAACACGACGCCGATCGGGTTGAGCCGCCCCTCCTCCGTCGCCATGGACGCGAAGAACAGCGTCTCGATCAGCTGCGTCAGGATCGCGGCGAAGGAGGGCGGCGCCTCGTCGGCGGCGACGCGGGCGCCCGGAGCCAGCTTCTGCGCGGCGAGCGGGGGCTGCCCCTGCAGCTCGAGGAAAGCCGCCGTGACGTCCGCCGGATACTTGGGGCGCATGAGCTCGCTCTACCCTCCTCTGCGCCCCCGGTCAGACCGGCGCGCGGGCCGCTTCTCCGTGCGGGCTACGCGGCCCGACGCGAGCTGCCGCCCTTCCGCTTCGGGGCCTCCGCCTTTCGCACCCTGGATTTGCCGCCTTCTTCCGGCGCGTTTCTGCCGTTCTTCGCGCCGTTCTTCGCGCCGTCTTTCGCTTCGTCGTTCGCGGCCTTCTCGCCCTTCTGTCCGAGGCTCTTCTTGAGCAGCGCGATGAGGTCCACCGTGCCGGTGGCGCGGCGGTGGCGCTCTTCCTCCACGGGCTCCGTGGGCGCCGTCGTGCGGCCGGATTTCACCTTCTTCTCGATGAGCTTCATCACGTCGTCGCGGTACTCGTCCTTGTATTTTTCCGGCTGCCACGCGGTGGCCATCTCGGCCACCAGCCGCTCCGCCATCTCCAGCTCCCGCTTGCCGAGCCCCTTTCCCTGGGCGTCCATCTCGGGCAGGTCGAGCTCCTCATCGGAGCGGAGCTCGTGCGCGAACCGGAGCAGGTTCAGCACGAGCCCTCTGCCGTGCGGCCTCACCGCGGCGATGTGCTCGCGCGTCCGGATCACGACCTTCGCGATACCGACCTTGCCCGTCTTCCGCAGCGCCTCGCGCAGGAGGACATACGCCGTCACCGGCGATCGCTTCTTGCCGTTCTGGGACGCGGGAGCGAGGAAATACGGCTTGTCGTAGTAGATCGGGTCGATCTCCGAGGCGTCGACGAAGTCGAGGATGTCCACGGTCTGCGTCGCCTCCACGTTCGCGCGGCGCAGGTCCTCGTCGGACAGGACGACATACTCGCCCTTCTCGTAGGGATAGCCGCGGACGATATCGTCCCAGCTCACCGGCTCGCCCGTCTCCCGGTTCACGCGCTCGTAGCGGATCGGCGCCATGGTGCGCCTGTCGAGCTGCGTGAAGTGGAGCTCATCGGGCTGCTCGGCGGGGTAGAGGGCCACCGGGATCTGCACGAGCCCGAAGCTGATACTCCCTTTCCAGATGCTGCGAGGCATGTGCGCTCCTTCGACCCGGAGGGCGACCCGAGGGGCCCGCGCCAGGTCCGTCATGGCGAGCAATGCAAGCCGGCGGCCGACGACGCGTCCTCGCGCATCCTGCGCCGCGCGCCCGTCCTGGCCGCCTGGGGGCCATCGCGGATCCTGCGCCCCTGCGGCGCGCCGCCACGGCCGAGGTCGCGTTTCGCCACGGCGGACCGGGCGCGGCGGTGATCGGCGGTGATCGCTGCCCCACGCGCCCTCGCCCGCAGTATAACCCACGCACCCCATGCCTCGGCGTTCCCACGACCTTCACGGCGCCGCGCCGGACGAGAGCCGGACAGCGCTGCTCCTCATCGACGTGATCAACGATCTGGACTTCCCGGGAGGCGACCGGCTGCTCGCCCACGCGCTCCCGATGGCGCACCGCATCCGGGCGCTGAAGCGGCGGTGTCGCGACGCCGGCATTCCGGCGGTCTACGTGAACGACAATTTCGGCCGCTGGCAATCCAACTTCCACCGTCAGATCGAGCACTGCCTGGAAGAGGGCGTGCGCGGCCGCGAGATCGCGGCGCTGCTGCGGCCTGCAGAGGACGATTATTTCGTGCTCAAGCCCAAGCACTCCGGCTTCTACGGCACCACGCTGGAGATCTTGCTCGAGTCGCTCGGCGCGCAGACGCTCCTCCTCACCGGCATGGCGGGGAACATCTGCGTCCTGTTCACGGCGAACGACGCCTACATGCGCGATTACCGGCTGCTCGTCCCGTCAGACTGCGTGGCCTCCGAGACAGAGGAGGACAACGGCCACGCGCTCCGGCAGATGCAGCGCTTCCTCAAGGCCGACATCACGCCGTCGGACGAGCTCGACCTCGAGCGGCTGCCCGCCTGACACCGGCCGATGCGCGGCGTCAGGCGGGCAGCTGCCCGAGATCACGTGGGATGACGGCGCGTCACGCTCAGGCGACGGCCCTGTGCTTCGACGAGATCCCCTCTTCGGTGAGGACCGCGACGTCGGTCGCGCCGCCGCGCTCGAGGATCTGCTTGGCGAGCGCGCGCTCGTTGCTGTCCTCGACGTGGACGGAGATGAGGATGTTGCCGCCCTTGATCTTGCCCTCGTACTGCTTGGCCTCGACCTCGGGGATGCCGAGCCCGATCAGGGCGCCGGTCACGCCGCCGAGCGCGGCGCCGGCCGCGGCGCCGCTCAGCGCGGCCATGATGGGGCCGGCCGCGATGAACGGCCCGAGCCCCGGGATGGCGAGGGCGCCGATGCCGGCGAGCAGCCCGATGGTCCCGCCGACCGCGCCGCCCGCGCTGGCGCCCGCCGTCGCGCCCTCGGGCGCCTTCGTGTTCTTCTCGTGCGCGAAGTCCCGCGTCCCGTGCTTGTCGGGGAAGAGCGCCGAGATGTCGCCGGTCATGAAGCCGGCGCGCTGGAGATCGCCGACGATGATGTCTGCCTGAGCGAGCGTGCTCACGAGGCCAAGGACCGCTTTCTTCGTTGCCATGGTGTCTTCCTTTCGGACCGTTCGTGTCGGTTCAGTCGACGTCGACTTCGAGCTGGTTATCGACCCTCTGCACACCCGGGATCCCGAGGGCGATCGCGGCGATGTCGGCCTTCTCCTTGTCGCTCTTCACCGGGCCGCGCAGCGTCACCACCTGCCCCGTCGTGATGATCTTGACGTTCTTCGCGCTCATCGAGAGCGTGTCGTTCGCGATCACCGCCTGCCGGATCTTCTGGGTGATCGTGCGATCGGCCTCGTTCTCGCCCTGGTCCCCGGGGGTCAGCGCGGCGGGATCGCGATCGCGATCGTTCTTGCCTGTGTTGTCGGCGGCCGTCGGCGTGGGGTTGTTCGCCCGCTGGGCGATCTCGCCCGGAACCGCGGGATTGCCGTCCGAGCGAGTCGTGCCTTCCGCGCGATCGCAGCCGGCCGCAGCGGCGATCGAGAGAGGCAGCAGCAGGACGAATTTTGCTGTGTTCATGCCCGGCACCCTCGCAAGGCCCGGGCCATCCCCTGGCGGAGAGCGCCTGTCGGTGCGCGGTCGTGGCCAGGGTGGCGCATGATCCCCGTCACGCCGATGGATGAGATCCCTTTCTCCACGCCGTGTCGTGGGCGGCTCTTCCATCGCGTCGGTGCGCGGCGCCGCGCGGCTGGCAAGCTCATGGCTGGATAGAGGCCGGACTGCCCCAAGTGGGGCGAACTGCCCCGTGCCGGCGATGTCAGAAGAGGAGAACCAACGCTATCGCGCGGAGGACGGTGGGTGTGTACGCCTGTGACGGACGCCGTCCAGAGCGCCAGTCGCCAGCGTCCGATCGGGCCCGCGCTCGCGCTCGAGGCGCTGGAGGAAGGGCTCAGTCGTCGCGGGCGCCTTTCGGCCGTTCGGTCGTGCGTGGGGCGGGCGGTTCGATCGGCCGTTCGATCGGCCGTTCGATCGGCCGTTCGATCGGCCGTTCGATTCCGAGCCGCCGCAGCTTCCGGTAGAACGTCGCCCTCGACATGCCCGCCTCGCGCGCGGCCTGGAGCGCGTTCCAGCCGGTCCGCTCGAGCGCGGCGAGCAGCGCGGCGCGCTCGTCGCGCGGCGGTCGCGGCGCGCCGCGGCCGCCGCCTTCCTGCGCGCGGGGCAGGTCCACGTCGTCGGGGCCGATCCTGCGGCCGTCGCACAGCACGACCGCCTTCGTGATCACGTTCTCCAGCTCGCGCACGTTGCCGGGCCAGCCGTGCTGGCCGAGCCGCCGCAGCGCCTCGTGGGACAGCTGCGGCGCCGGGCGTCCCAGCTGCTCGGCGGCGCGGCGCACGAAGTGGAGCGCGAGCTCCGGCAGGTCCTCCAGGCGATCGCGCAGCGCGGGCAGCCGGATCTGCACCACCGCGACGCGGTAGTAGAGGTCCTCCCGGAAGCGCCCGCGCGCGGCCTCGGCCAGGAGATCGCGGTTCGTCGCGCAGACGAGGCGGAAGTCCACGCGCACGGCCTCGGCGCTGCCCACCGGGCGCACCTCCCGCTCCTGGAGCACCCGCAGCAGCTTCGCCTGCACCTCGAGCGGCATCTCGCCCAGCTCGTCGAGGAAGAGCGTGCCGCCGCGCGCCGCGACAACGAGGCCGGTCCGGTCCCGGTCGGCCCCCGTGAACGCGCCGCGGACGTGCCCGAAGAGCTCCGACTCGAGCAGCGCGGCGGGGAGCGCGGCGCAGTTGATCCCCATGAACGGGCCGCTCTTCCGCGGGCCGGCGAAGTGGATGGCGCGCGCGACGAGCTCCTTGCCGGTGCCGCTCTCGCCCGTCACGAGCACGTTGACCGGCGCGTCGACGACGCGGTCGAGCGTCGCGAACACCGCGCGGAGCGCGGGGCCGCGCCCCACGATGGCGCCGTAATCGTAGCGGTGCTCCAGGGCCTGCTGACGGACGAGCACCTGCTCCTGCAGCCGGTCGATCTCCGCGGCCTGCCCGCGCAGGAGCTCCTCGACGCGGCGGCGCTCGGCCTCGAGCTCCACGGTGCGGCGGCGCAGGTCGTCGACGAGCCGCGCGTTGCGCAGCGCGAGCGCGACCTGGTCGGCGAAGGCGAGGAGCAGGTCGACGTCCTCCGGCGCGAACCGCGCGCGCCGGAAGCGGTTGTCGAGGTAGAGCGCGCCGAGCACGCCGTCCGGCGAGCGGATCGGCACGGCGATCACGGACCTGAGCCGCATCGCGTGCACCGACGCGTGCTCGTGGAAGCGCGGGTCCTCCTGGGCGTCCACGGTGACCACGGGCTCCTGCGTCGCGATCGCGCGCTCGGCGATGCCGTAGCTGAACTTGAGGTGGCTCCTGCCGACCTTCTCCCGGTCGACGTTGCGCGCGACCGCCACGCGCAGCTCGCCGCCCGGCTGCTCGATCAGCAGGAACCCGCGCTCCGCGGCCGTGAGGTCGATCGCGGCGTCCATGGCCATCGCGAGGATGTCGGCGATCTCGACGGAGGAGTTGAGCCTGCGGAACACCGCGAGGAGCCGCTCGAGCTTGGCCGTGCGCTCTGCCGCTGGCGGCGCCGCGGCCTCGGCCGCCGCGGGGGTGCGCGCCGGCTGCGCCGCGCGGCGCCGGGGGTGGGTCCAGAAGGCGTGCTGCAGCGCCTCCGGCAGCGAGCGCGCCATGGCGGTCCAGGCGGCGGTCGCGCGCGCCCGCTGCGCCGCGGCGGCCTCTGGCTCGCCCGCGAGCTCGTGGGCTTCGGCCAGCGCCAGGCGGACGTCCGCGGCGAGGTCGGGCTGCGCCGCGCGCTCGGCGAGGCCCAGGGCGCGCTCGAGGCGCTCCCGGGCGGCGGTGAGGTCCTGACCGAGGTTGGGCTGACCGAGGTTGGGGCTACCCTGACCGAGGTTGGGCTGACCGAGGTTGGGGCCACCCTGACCGAGGTTGGGCTGACCGAGGTTGGGGCCACCCTGACCGAGGTTGGGCTGACCGAGGTTGAGGTTGGGGCCACCCTGACCGAGGTTGAGGTTGGGCTGACCGAGGTTGAGGCCACCCTGAGCGAGGTTGTGAGCGAGGTTGGGCTGACCGAGGTCGAAACCGCCCTGGTCGGAATCTCCCTGACCCAGGTTGCCGTCGCCCTCGCCGTCGAGCAGCGCGAGCCGCCCCTCCAGCAGCGCCGCGCGCGCCCCGAGGTCGGGCGCCTCCCGGGCGGCGCCGTGCTCCCGCGCCCGGCCCAGCGCGGCCCGCGCGTCCCCCACCGCGCCCCGCGCGAGGTGGGCCCGGCAGAGCTCCAGCTCCTCCTCCACCACCTCCCGTTGCGCCCCTTGCGCCTCGAAGCCGCGCCGCGACCGCTCGAAGCAGCGCGCCGCCTCCTCGGCGTCGCCGCCCGCGAGCGCGCAGTCCCCGAGGACCGAGGCCGCCGCCGCCGCGAAGAAAGGCGCCCCCCGCCGCGCGGCCTCCGCCTCCACCCGGGAGGCCACGCGGGCGGCCCGCTCGAACGCCCCCACGTCCGCCCAGAGCTTCGCCAGATCGAAGTCGAGGACGAGGACCAGGTCCGCCTGCCCCAGGGCGGAGGCGAGCCGCGCCCCGCGCTCGTAGGCGGCGAGCGCTTCCCCGAGCTCGCCCGACTGGTGGCACGCCGTACCCACGTTGAGGCTGCAGCGCGCCACCAGGTCGCCGAGCCCGTGCTCCTCCGCGGTCGCCAGCGCCTGCCGGTACCCGACGAGCGCCGCCTCGACCTCCCCGGCCCGGAAGGCGTCGATCGCCTGGTACGACAGCGCCCGCACCAGCGCCCTCGGCGCCCGCCGATCGCGGTGCAGCCCGGCGGCGAGCCCGAGGTGCAGCCCCGCGAGCCGGCGCTCCCCGAGGTAGCTCGCCGCGACGCCGACGTCCTCGTGGAGGCTCGCCAGCACCTCCGGCTCGTCGCACCACGCGAGCGCCGGCTCGGCGCGGGCCCGCGCCTCCGCGTGGGATCCGAGCCGCAAGAGCGCCCGGCTCGCGAGATCGGCGAGGGCGGCGCGCTCGCGCGGCGTGGCCGATAGCGCCGAGCCCTCCCCGCCGGCCACCTCGCTCCGCTCGGCCTCGTCGAGCCGCGCGAGCGCCGCCGTGGGGTCGCCCAGCTCCAGCAGGCACGCGCCGAGCCGGACGAGCGCCTGCGCGCGCCGCGCGCCGAGCCCTCCGGCCTCGTCGCTCGCGAGCAGGTGCTCCAGCACCTCGCGCGCCCGCGCCGCGCGGCCGACGCGCTGGAGGGTGGACGCGATCTCGAGCCGCGCCTCCGCCGACGTCGCCACCTCGAGCAGCGCCTCCGCGCTTGCGCCCCACGGCCTCGGATCCGCCTCGCGCTCCGCGCGGCGCTCGAGGAACAGGCGCTCGGCGGCGGCCGTGTCGCCCGACAGCGCGAGGTGCAGCACCCGCTGCTCGGCGTGCGCCGGCAGGGCGGCCGCCGCCCGCGCGTGCGCCGCGCGGACCGCCTCGCCGCCGAGGGCGCAGAGGAGGGCGGCGATCGGCCCGGCGCGCGTCAGCGTCCACCCCCCGGCGGTGCGCGCGGCGACGCCGCGGGCGGCGAGCTCGGCCAGGTGCGCGACAGGCAGCCCGAGCGGCGGCAGCTCCTCGTCGGCGACCGCGCCCCCCTGCACGGCCAGCGTCGCCACGGCGTCCCGCAGCGGCCGCCCGAGCCCTCGCAGCCGCAGCGCGTAGCGCGCGCTCGCCCCGGGCGTCGTCGCGTCGAGCCCGGCCACGTCCCCGCTCTCGGCGAGCCGCCCCGCGATCACCACGAGATCGGCGGGCCACCCCGCGCTCGCGCGCAGCACGACCTCCGTCGCGTCGCCCAGGCCGATGTCGTCCATCCAGCGCTGCACCGCCTCGCGCCCGAGCGGCGGCAGCGCGACCTCGCGCGCGCTCCGCCCCGCCTCGGCGGCCACCGCGGCGAGCGGCGCCCGGCCGCCGCCGTGCGGGACGCGCTCGGCGGCGAGGAGCAGGACCGGATCCTCGGGGCCGAGCAGGCGGGCGAGCGCCTCGAGCATCTCCCGGTCCGCCCCGCTCACCTCGTCGGCGTCGTCGAGCACGAGCACCAGCGGCCCGGCCCCCGCCCCCGCGTGGCCTCCCCGCGCCCGCGTCAGGCGCTCGTGCGCGCGCAGGGCGCCCAGCGCGCCGGCGGGGAGCGCCTCCTCGCCGGTCGCGCGGCGCAGCATCGAGGCCACCGGCGCGCTGGCCCTGGCGAAGCCCTCCACCGCCTCCATCCGGAGCTCGGCGCTCCACGTCGCCTCGCGCAGGAGGCGGCTCTTCCCGCAGCCCGGCTCCCCGGCGATCACGCAGACGCGCGGGCCGCGCTCGCCTCGCTCGAGCGCGGCGAGCGCCTCGGCGACCGCGCGCATCTCCCCATCGCGCCCGACGAGGTGGGGCGGCTCCGGCGGCGGCGGGGCCACGGCGCGCGGCGCGGCGCCCACCCAGTCGAGCACCTCGCCCGCGTCGGCCGGGCGGTCGCGCGGCTCGGACCGCACGAGGCGCTCGACGAGCGCGCCGATCGCCTCCGGCAGCGGCTCCGCGAGCAGCGGCGCGATCGCCTCGAGCGTGCGGCCGAGCGAGAACAGGTCCGCGCGCCCGTCGGCCGGCTCGCCGCGGATCACCTCGGGCGCGAGGTAGCCCCGGGTGCCGGAGACGCCGTCGTCGGGCCTCCCCCCGAGCCGCGCCGCGCAGGACAGGTCGATCAGGACCGCGCGCCCCGAGGCCCCGACGAGGATGTTGGCCGGCTTCACGTCGCCGTGGCGGATGCGCGCGCGGTGGAGGAACCGCAGCGCGTCGAGCACGTCCACGATCGCGGCCCGCGCCTCCTCGAAGCGCCGGCCTGTCACGTACTCGTCGAGCGGCGCGCCCAGCACCGCCTCCGACGTGAAGTAGAAGCGCGGCTCGCCGGTCTCCCGGAGCATGCCGAAGTCGAGGACCCGGACGAGGTGCGGATGGAAGAGCCCCGCCAGCATCCTGAACTCGCCGCGGAACGCCGCCCGCTCCGCCGTGCGCGCGTGGCCGAGCAGCTTGAGGCACAGGTCCCGCCCGAGCGCCTCGTCCCGCGCGAGCCACGCCGTGGCCAGGCTCCCCCGTCCCAGGGGGCGGAGCAGGCGGTAGCGGCGGGCGAGCAGGGTCCCTTCGGCTTGGCTCACCCGCGCAGTGTCTCATGGATGTGCCATCTGAGACAGTGAGACACTCGATGAGACACCTGTGCCTCGCGTTTCACGACGATTTCCGCCCTTTTTCATTCGGCACCAGGTTTGCTCTAATGCCCGGCATGGCGATGCGGACGACATACGGACACCGAGGACGGCGGGGCGCGCGCGTCGCGACGCTCCTCGGAGCGCTCGTTGGCGGCTGTGTCGTGAGCCCGCAGCCGAGCCCGCCGGTCCACGAGCCGATCCTGGACACAGGGCTCGTCGGCGTGTCGGACGACCCCAAGGTCTTGCGGCAACAGGTCTTCCTCAAGGGCGAGCCTGGCGCGGTCGAGCCGGCGGAGGGCGTGGTCGTGGTGACGAACCTCGACAGCGCGGACGCGCCCGTCATCGCGGAGATCAACCGCGACGGCAGCTTCGTGGCCGCGGTGGACGCGTCGACGGATCAGGTCCTGCGGATCCAGGTGAAGCAGGGCGAGCGCCGGTCGGAGCCGGTGGATCTGCAGCTCACGGGGGAGCCCATCAGCGTGGCGCAGACGATGCTGGCGCACCTGCCTTGCCTCACGATCGAGCCCGCCGCGTGGGTCTCGCTCGAGGCCGGCGAGAGCTATGTGGTCGTCCGCAACACGTGCGCCGAGGGCGTGTCCATCGGCGCGCCGCGCCTGCGCCGCGGCGCGGGGCCGTTCGGGGTCAGCCCGGCGGAGGCGTTCGTGGTGCCGGCGGGCGAGTCCGCCGTCGTCACGGTGCGCGCGGACGGTGAAGGGGTGGAGCGCGAGGACGTGCTCTTCCTCGAGGTCACGGCGCCCGAGCCCGGGCGCCGCGTCCTGACGCTGACGCTCCCCGACTGAGCTGTCGGGGAGACGAACATCGAACTCGCGCGCCGCGCTCGCCGTACTGCGCGCGGCGCGAGGCGCCCTTCCTCTGGAGGGGAGGGGCTCGTGGATGTCTATCGCCTCGCCGGTGACGGCGGGGCTCTTTTGGAGGAACCCATGAACGTCCAGAATCGTATCAAGAGCAGCCGTATCGGATCCTTCCTCTGGCTCGCGCTGTCGATGCTCCCGCTCGCCGTGGGCTGTCAGGTGCAGATCGCCGACGACGACACCGCATCCAACGCGGAGGAGGTGAGGGGCGGCGGCGGGCAAGGCAAGGCCTGCGGCGGCCTCCTCGGCCTCACCTGCAAGAAGGGCCTCTTCTGCGACTACGAGCTCGACGCCATGTGCGGCGCGGCCGATCAGACGGGCACCTGCCAGCCCATCCCCGAGGTGTGCACGAAGGAGCTCAGGGAGGTCTGCGGCTGTGACGGCAACACGTACAGCAACGAGTGCATGGCGAACGCGGCGGGCACGTCGGTGTCGTCGATCGGCCAGTGCTCGCCTCCTCCGGGCGACGTCTGCGGCGGCCTCCTCGGCCTCTCCTGCAAGGAGGGTGAGTTCTGCGACTTCGCGCCGGACGCCCAGTGCGGCGCGGGCGACATGACGGGCACCTGCCTGCCCACGCCGGGCGGGTGCACCAAGGAGTACAACCCGGTCTGCGGCTGTGACGGGAACACCTACGGCAACGCGTGCACGGCGAACGCGGCGGGCGTCTCGGTCGCGTCGAAGGGCGAGTGCGCGCCGCCGCCGTCGGAAGGCAAGGCGTGCGGCACCCGCGGCGGCTGGACGTGCGAGAAGGGCGAGTTCTGCAACTTCCCGCCCGAGGTCGAGTGCGGCGCGTGGGACGGGCCGGGGGTCTGCACGCCCATCCCGGAGGCGTGCACGTTCGAGTACAACCCGGTCTGCGGCTGCGACGGCCAGACGTACGGCAACGCCTGCGCCGCCGCCTCGGCGGGCGTGTCGGTCGCGTCGAAGGGCGAGTGCGCGCCTGCTCCCGGGAAGATCTGCGGCGGCATCGCGGGCTTCGCGTGCGAGAAGGGTGAGTTCTGCAACTACAGCATCGAGGCCATGTGCGGCGCGGCCGATCAGACGGGCACCTGCGAGACCATCCCGGAGGCGTGCACGGAGCAGTACGACCCGGTCTGCGGCTGCGACGACACCACGTACCCCAACGCGTGCTTCGCGCACGCGGCGGGCGTGTCGGTCGTGTCGCGCGGCGAGTGCGCTGAGACGCCGGTGAGGCGGTAAGGCGGTATCGTAGGCGCCGTCCGCGCCGCGCGTCGCGTGACACCCCCATCGCGCGACGCGCGGCGCGGCGGCGCCGCCCTTGACCGGCTCCTCGCCGGTTCCGTAGCATCCTGCCGCGCATGAGCGCCGCTCGATCCCAGACAGCGTCGACGCTCCTCCTCGACGAGCGCTTCGAGGCCGGCGACGACCGGTTCGTGGACGAGGTGCTCGCCTCGGAGGCGGGCCGGAAGCTGAAGGCGCTCGCCCCGCGCTGGTACGAGGACCGGCGCCCGTTCGCGCGGCGCGCGCTGCTCCGCTACATCGACGACGGCTGCGACCGGCCGCACCACCGCGGCCTCGTCAAGGTCCTTTACAAGCTCGCCGAGCAGGCGGGAGACGACGAGATCGTCGGCCGCTTCATGGTCGCCTTCGATCGCCTCGTCCGCCGCAAGCTCGTCAAGGTGACCCGCTACGACTGGGTGACCAGGACCTCCAGCGACGAGCCCTGCCTCGTCAGCGACACCGGCGTGCCGGCCAGCCTCCCGCAGGGCGACGTCGCGTCGCCGCGCTTCTCGATGCGGACGCGCCACTACCTGCGGCGCCGCGCGTTCCGCTACTTCCGGCGGCTCGGCCGGCGCGACGCCGCCCGCTACGGCCGCGCGATCCGCGCCGCGCTCGCGCTCTACCGCGACGAGCACCTCGACAGGCCCGAGCGCCTGCTCGACGCCTGGGGGCTGCTCCACGCGCTCTACTGGGGCTCGCCCGCCCTCGAGCGCCTCCCGCGCGGCGTCCGCCTCGCGGAGGGCGCCGCCCTCGCCGAGCTCGAGCCAGCGCCGATCTACCCCGAGGCGTGGCAGGGCGCCTTCGACGACGTGCTCGGCCTGGTCACGGCCGCGAGGAGCCGCACCGTCCGGGCGTTCGCCGTCGGGCTGCTCGAGCGCGGCTACGCCGCCGAGCTCCGCGGCCTGCCGCTCGCCCGCGTGCGCGCGCTCCTCGAGAGCCCGCACGACGAGGTGCAGACCCTCGCCGCCGGCCTGCTCCGGCAGATCCCGGGCCTCGGGAGCCTGCCGATCGCGGACTGGCTCTCGCTGCTCCAGACCGAGAACGCCGCGGCGCTCGCCTTCGTCTGCGAGGCGGTGGTCGAGCACGTCTCGCCTTCGCGGCTCTCGCTCGCCGAGTGCGTGGCCCTCGCCTGCGCGCGCGCCGCGCCTGTCGCGGAGCTCGGCCTCCGCTGGGCGAGGACGAAGCCCGTCGAGACCGCCGCCGATCTCGACATGATCGCGCGCCTCGCGACAGCGGTCGCGCCGCGCGTGCGGGAGGAGGCGGTCGCGTGGCTCGTCGAGGTGCTCGGGCGCTCGCCCCACGGCCGGGCCGAGCACGTGCGCGATCTCCTGGACTCCCGCCACGAGGACGTCCGCGCCCGCGCGCTCGAGCTCTTCGAGGCCGACGCCCGCTTCCGCGACGACACAGGCCTGTGGGCCGCGCTGGCCGAGACGCCCCACGAAGGCGCCCGCGCGTTCCTGATCCGGCACCTCGCCGCGCGCAAGGCGGCCTTCTCGCCCGAGGCGCTGCGGCACGTCTGGGCGGCGGCGCTGCTCGCCGTCCACGGCGGCGCGCGCGACAAGCGCGCTGTCGTCCGGCAGATCGCGGACCGCGTTGTCGCCCGGCCCGGCGAGGCCGACGCGCTCCTGCCGCTGCTCGGCGTCGCGCTCCGCAGCGTGCGCGCGCCCGAGCGGCGCGCCGCCCTCGGCGCGCTCGCCCGTGCCGCGTTCCGCGCCCCTGCGCTGCGCGACGCCATCGCGCGCAGGCTCCCCGAGCTCCGGCTGTTCGAGGGGGAGGACGCGGCGTGAGCTTCGATCTCCGCTACCTCGGCACGAGCGGCGTCAAGGACCTCGGCGGCGGCGCCGCCCTCAGCTTCGCGCCCAACCTCGCGCGCCCCCGGGTCTTCTTCGACGGCGAGCTCGCGCGGCCGGTGCGCTTCCGCGAGGCGATCAGCGCGCTCCACGACGTCGTCGTGGGGGACCTGCGGCGCCTGCCGAAGGATCGCTCCGCCCACGAGGCGTGGAAGCAGCAGGAGGCCGAGCGCGAGGCCCGGCTCCGCCGGGAGCTCCACGGCGAGGCCATGAAGGCCGAGCTCGCGCGCCTCGGGAGCGCGCCGCGGCCGCCGAACCTCGAGGCCGACTTCCGGAAGATGCACAAGCTCTACTGGGGGGCGCGCGTCCGCTGGGCGAGCGAGCTCGCGCGGAGCGACCCGCAGCTCTTCCGCCACCTCGTCCCCTGTGATCCGGTCGTGACCGTCGCGCCCGATGTCGTCTTCTTCGAGTGTTTCTCCAAGGACGAGTCGAGCTACGGTTGCCTCTCGGTCGATCGCGACGCCTTCCGGGGCGCGCAGGACGCCGGCCTCGGCACGACGAACGTCGACTACTCGCTCGCGCTCCACGAGCACTTCCAGACGCTCCGCAGCTACCGGCCGACGCGGCTCCTCGTCGATCCGACCGGCTTCGAGGTCGCGGTGGAGGGCCGCGGCGACTACCGCGAGGAGAAGATCGATCTCCCGCCCTCGTGGCTGCGCGGCTTCGGCCAGCTCCAGGCGGCGATGTGCCTGCCGTCCCGGAGGGTCGACGTCCCCGTGGAGGCGCTCTACTCGCTGCTCGCGCACCTCGATCGGCACCGCGAGCGCGCGGGCCCGCGCAGCCTGCGCTTCCAGCTCACGCCGGGCAAGGCGCCGATCCTGGTGCTCGACCCCTGGGGCGTCTCCATCCCGTGCCGCGGCGTCACCTGCGACGACATCCCCGTGGCCGTGGGGCCCGCGGCGGGCGCGGGCGGGCTCGGCCCGTACCGCTCCGGGGCGCCGAGGGGCGCGCCGGCGGCGGAGGCGACCGAGGAGATCAAGGTGTGGGGGAGGCGCCGCCTCTCGGTGCTCGCGCGGCTCTTGCCGCTCGCCGATCGCATCGAGGTGCGGCTGCTCGGCTCCGGGCTGCCGAGCCTGTGGATCGTCTTCATGGGCGAGATGCGCTTCACCCTCGCGCTCTCGGGCTGGACGGCGAACGACTGGACCTCGGGCTCCCACCTCGACGTCATGGCGGACGCCTTCACCCCGGACGCGCAGCTGGCGGACCGCGTCGCGCGCCACCTCGAGATGGTCCGGCGCGCGTCCTACGGCGAGCTCGCCGTGTCGATGGGGGCGCCGGACGGCGCGCTCCGCAGCGCGCTGCACCTCGCCGCGAAGCAGGGGCAGGTGGTTTACGACCACGCCGCGGAGTGTTATCGCTGCCGCCCGGTGATGCCGGTCGCCCTCTCCGACGCGCTGCTCGGCCCCGAGCCCCCGGAGCTCGCGGAGGGCCGGCGCATCGCCCAGGGCGGGGTGGAGATCGCGCGGGAAGAGAGCCTTTCTGGCGGCCGCCGCGTCGTCATGGCCAGGGCCAAGGCGACGAGCTGCGAGCTGCTCCTCGACACCGACGGCGCGATCAAGAAGGCGAAGTGCAGCTGCTCGTACTTCTACAAGAACCGGCTGCGCGCGGGCCCGTGCCGGCACCTGCTCGCGGTCAAGCTCCACCTGTCCGGCCGCGGTGACGCGGCGCCGTCGCTGCAGCCGCCGGAGCAGGCGGAGGCCGGCTCGCGCGCAGCGACGGCCGCCCCGCGAGGCGAGGCCGTGCCGTTCCCCGCGGAGCTCCTCGTCGAGATCGAGCGCGCCGCGGCCGCCCAGCGGGCGGGGCTCGCGGAGGTCGTCGAGGCGTCGTGGGATCTCGCGTTCGAGCGCATCCAGGGCTGCCGCTCCTGGGTCGAGGCCCTCGCGCTCGGCGGTCCGGAGGCGGAGCGGGCGCTCGGCGCGCGCGAGCTCCGCGCGCCGGTCGTCAGGACGCTCCCGGTCCACGCGGACGTGCTGGTCGAGATCCGGCGCGTCGCTGACCAGTTCAAGGCGAGCCCCGCCGCGGTGGTGGGCCTCGCGTGGCTCGTCGCCAGGCGATCGACGAAGTGAGGTTCACCAGAGACCTGAGAGTCCAGCCCTGCAAGGAGATCCGTCCGCTCGAGCCCAACACGCTGCGGCGCTCCGCCGTGGTGGAGGTTGTTCTTCCATGCATCCCCACCCCCGATGTTCTTTGGGCGCCTTTAGCAGCTGTGCGGGTCCACTCAGAGGGACCTGACGGTCCTGGACCCGCACAGCTGCCCGGCGCCTGGGTGATCGGGCGTGGTCACGAGCAAGTAGTCGGGCGGGCGGGCCTCCTTGGAGGGCTGGACCGGGTGATGGGGTACTTTGGCCGAAGGTGGGGTCTTTTGAACCGTCAGGACGCCAAAAGACGCCATGAGGCGCCAAAAGACGCCAAGAAAAACACAAAAATTTTGGCGTCTTTTGGCGTCTCATGGCGTCCTGGCAATTCCATCATTCGGGCAGGGTGGGCTAAGCACCCCACCACCCTGGACCGGGTGCTGCCCAGAGGAACGGTCGAATGGGCTTCTGGGACAAGCTGAAGTCGATGCTCGGCCTGGGCGGGGCCGAGCTGGGCGAGCGAGCGCCGGGCGGGGCCGAGGCCGAGCAGGCCCAGGGGGCGCAGGCCCGGTCGGCGCAGACCGGGCCCGCGGCCGCCGCGCAGCCGGCCGCCCGAGCGGGGCAGCCCCGCGCCGCGGCGGCGGGCGCGAAGCCGCGCCCCGCGGACCCCTACGACGCCGGCGGGATCCTCGGCCTCTCCGCAGACGAGCTGCGCAGGCGCGCGCTCAAGATCAACCCGTACCAGACGGCCTGGATCGGCCGCGTGGACACGATCCCGCCGCAGAGCGACGAGCGCACCGCCCTCATCGATCGGGGCCTCGTCCTGCGCGGCCTGCTCACCGAGGCGCAGCTCGCCGAGATCCACCGCGTCGGTGATCTCTGGCTCAGGCACAAGGACGCCGCGTCGCTCGCCGGCACCGTCGCGGCGCGCTCGGCCGACGAGGCGATCGAGCGGCTCAAGCGCGAGAAGCTCGCCCGCAAGGAGGAGAAGCGGCGCCAGAGCGCCGAGCGCAAGCGGCAGCGCGCCGAGGCGGTCGCGCGCCGCCGGGCCGAGGACATCATCTTCCTGGGCACCGACGTCTCGGCGGGCCTCGCGGACCGGCGCTCGCACGTCGAGTCGCTCGCCCAGCGCGGGCTGCCCGTGCTGTCCACCCCGGCCGACCTGGCCGCGGCCCTCGGCGTCGCCGTCCCGCGCCTGCGCTGGCTCTGCTTTCACGGCGAGGCCGTCGAGCGCCCGCACTACGTGTACTTCGACGTCCCGAAGCGCTCGGGCGGCACGAGGCAGCTCGCGGCGCCCCACGCCTCGCTGGCCGCGGCGCAGGCCTGGGTGCTGCGCGAGATCCTGGAGAAGCTGCCCGTCGAGGCGCCCGCGCACGGCTTCGTGAAGGGCCGCTCCACGGTCACCAACGCGCGCCCGCACACGCGCCGCGACGTTGTCGTGAACCTCGACCTGTCGGATTTCTTCCCGACCATCACGTTCCCGCGGGTGCGCGGCGTCTTCCATCGGCTCGGCTACTCCCCGGCGGTGGCCACGCTCCTCGCCCTGCTCTGCACCGAGCCGCCGCGGCGTCCGGTCGAGTACGACGGGCAGCGCTACTGGGTCGCTGTCGGCGATCGCGCGCTGCCGCAGGGCGCCTGCACGAGCCCGGCCATTTCGAACCAGGTCGCGCGGAAGCTCGATCGCCGCCTCGCCGGCATGTGCGCCCGCGCGGGCTTCACGTATACGCGGTACGCGGACGACCTCACCTTCTCGGCACCCCCGGGCAAGCGCGGCGACATCGCGATGCTGCTGGCCCGCGTCCGCCACATCGTCGAGGAGGAGGGCTTCGCCATCAACCCGGACAAGGGCCGTATCCAGCGCGCCGGCGGGCGGCAGGTGGTGACGGGCGTCGTGGTCAACGACAAGCCCTCTGCCCCGCGCGAGGAGGTGCGCCGCCTGCGCGCGATCCTCCACGCGGCGAAGAAGACCGGGCTCGCCGCCCAGAATCGGAGCGGCGTCTCGGACTTCGAGGCGCACCTTCGCGGCAGGATCGCCTATGTACAGATGATCGACCGCGAGAGGGCCGCGCCGCTGCTCGCGGCGCTCGACGCGCTCACGGGGTGAGGGGTCGGAAGCTGCGGCGGCGCCCGTAGCGAGGGGCTGGAGAGCAGATCCCCGCCAGCTCACGCGCGAGGTCGACGGCGACGCACGTGTGCACGTCCGTGCCAGGCGCAAGTGGGGGGAGGAAGTGCTGCGTGGCTTTCCGTCTCAGAGCGGCACGTGCGCGAGGAGGAAGTCGCTCCAGCCTTCGCTCTTCAGAGCGCCGAAGCCGGTCCGTAGCTCTTCGATGAAGTTCACCACGAACAACACGTGTCCTTTCGCGTCGAGCGTGGAGGCGGCGGGCTCGACAGTGCCGCCGAGCTCGACGAGCCGCCGCTGCGCGACGAACGCCCCGGTGTCTGGCTCGTAGGTGGCAACGTACGTTCCCCCCTCGACCACCGAGCCGCCGCCGAGATCGATGGGCAACGAGGGCGCGGCGCCGAGCCAGGAGATGAGCGCGAGCCGGCCGTCGGGCGCGAACGAGAGGCTGGTCGACCTGACCTGTACGGCCGGGAACGCCTTCGTCCACTGGAACGCGCCGTCCTCCCCGGCGAGCTTCATGAGGAACGCGCCGCGTGAGATGTCGTCGATTGGCCCCTCGCCCAGGTCGGCGCCCTGCGCGAACCGGCCGGCGAGCAGCACGTCGCCGCGCTCGTCCACGAGCAGCGCAGCCGCCGAGTCGCCGCCGCTAAAAATGGGGTCTGCCGGTTGGCCGAAGTGCCTCGACCAGAGGTGCGCGCCGTCCTCCCCCGAGTACTTCGCCACCCAGGCCTGATTGCCTTTCAGCCCGGAGGTGGCGCCGCCGCCGAGGTCGGCGTCGTCGTAGAAGTCTCCGGCGACGAGGATGTCGCCGTGGAGGTCCACGGCCACCCCCACGATCGGGTCGAAGTACGCGTTGATTCCGCGCAGGCTTCCCACGTCCTTCGCGAAGCGGGTCGTCCCATCGGCGGCGAACCTGGTGAGGGTAAGGCGGCCCGCGGACTCGGCGGCGACGATGACGTCGTTTCCGGGACCGATGGCCACGCGGCCTCCGAAGTCGACGCCGCCGCCGCCCAGGCGGTGCATCCAGCGCGGGGCGCCGTCCCGATCGAGCGCGAGGACGAAGGTGTCGGACGAGGCGACCTCCGGGTCGTCTCTTTCCGGCTCTGGCAGGACGAAATCACCGGCTTGGAGCGGACCTCTCGAGTACTCGCCGACGACGGCGATGCCGTCGTTTCCGTCGATCGCGACCCCCGTGACCGTCGCCCAGTGGCCACCGAATTGCCGGACCCAGCGTGGGGCGCCGTCGTCTGCGTACGTGGCGACGAAGATGTCCAGGGAGCCGAAGAGCGGCGAGACGATGGTGCCCGGGTCTGTCGTTCGCCCCGCGGCGCCGGCCAAGACGATGTTTGCCTCGCTATCGATCGCGACGGCGCGGGCCGAATCCATATCGGAGATCGAGATCTGCCGGTGCCAGGCTTCCGCTGGCAGCGATCCTCCGCCGCCACTCGAGTCTCCTCCCCAACCCGGCTCACCGCCGCCCCCCAAGCCGCCCGAGCCGCCCGAGCCGCCCGAGCCGCCCGAGCCGCCCGAGCCGCCCGAGCCGCCTGAGCTCCCGTTCGATGCTCCGCCTGCCACACCGTCGCCGCCGGATCCTCCGGATCCCGCGCTGCTAGCGCTGCTCGATGCGGCGGCCGGATCGGGCTCACGGTTCTCACCGCATCCGGCGAGGGGGATGACAGGGACAAGGATCAGCAGAGCAGAAGCGATGATGCGCATGGCGTGACCTCCGCCGAACAGGCTAGGTCCCCGCCGCAGGACCGCTCCTTAATCGGCTCTTAAAGCGACGCGCGTGGCTTCTTCGATATCGTCGGCTCCCCGTTCCCGGTCTCGTTCTACAGCGATCCCATCTCGGCGTTCTCCCACCTCGAGCACCCACGCCCGGAGGAGTCCGCCGAGGCCCTGCGCCTCGCGATCGTCGCCGCGAGCGGCATCTGAGGTGGGCAGCGCGTCGTCCCAGCACTTCAGCGATCTGTTCCGCCGCCGCCGCGGGGAGGCCGGAAATTCGGATCACCGACTCGCCCTCTGTCCCCTGCTGCCTGTCCGGAGACCTCGCAGGCCAGGCTCCCTAGGTGGCACCTTGAACCAGAACAGGTATCAACGGCGGATATCCACCCACGCCGTCCCGCGAGATTCGTCCAGCCGCGAAGCGGCTTCGTGTTACCATCCAGGACACATTCGTGGCGGGGGCATGCCATGCCGTGGGCTGTCGACCGGGCCTGACCGCGCCAGAGCACTCTGACGTCAAGGGGAGTGATGCTGACGATCTCGGGGTATCAAGCGACCGACACGATCTACGAGAGCGGCAGCTCGCGCGTCTACCGGGGCCAGCGCGCGGGAGACGGGCGCGCCGTGATCCTCAAGCTGCTGCGCTCGGACTATCCCAGCCAGACGGAGCTCACGCGCTACCGGCATGAGTACGCGGTGCTCCGCAACCTGGATGCGCCGGGCGTCGTCCGGGCGCTCGACCTGTGCAGGCACGAGAACGGGCTCCTCCTCGTCCTCGAGGATTTCGGCGGCCGCTCGCTGGCGCACCACCTCCACCACCTCCAGCGCCGCCCGCTCGACGCCGCGGACTTCATCCGGCTTGCGATCCAGATCACGAGCGCCCTTCGCGAAGTCCACGGAAGCGGAATTATACACAAGGATATCAATCCGTCCAACATCGTGGTCAACCGCGAGACGGGTGTTGCCAAGATCATCGACTTTGGCATCTCGACGCGGCTCTCCCGGGAAGAGCTCTCGATGAAGAGCCCCGCGGTGCTCGAGGGGACGCTCGCCTACATCTCTCCCGAGCAGACCGGCCGCATGAACCGGTCGCTCGACCATCGCACCGATTTCTACTCGCTCGGCGCCACCTTCTACGAGCTCCTCACGGGCGCGCCGCCCTTCAGCGCGACGGACGCCATGGAGCTCGTCCACTGCCACGTCGCGCGCGATCCCGCCCCGCCGCGCGCGCGCTGTCCGGGCGTGCCGGAGGTCCTGTCGGACCTCGTGATGAAGCTCATGGCGAAGGCGGCCGAGGGCCGTTACCAGAGCGCGGCGGGCCTCCTCCACGACCTGGAGGAGTGCGAGCGGCGCCTCGCGGCCACGGGCGAGATCGCCCCGTTCCCGCTGGGCCGCGCCGACGCCTCCGGCGAGCTCCGCATCCCGCAGCAGCTCTACGGGCGCGAGCGCGAGGTGCAGGCGCTGCTCGAGGCGTTCGATCGCGCGGCGCGGGGCGGCGCCGAGCTGATGCTCATCGCCGGGTACTCGGGGATCGGCAAGTCCGCGCTGGCGCACGAGCTGTACAAGCCCATCACCGAGGCGCGCGGGTACTTCGTCGCGGGCAAGTACGACCAGCTCCAGCGAAGCACCCCGTACACCGCGATCACCAGCGCGTTCCGCGACTTGGTGCGGCAGATCGTCGCCGAGCCCGAGGCGCAGTTCGCGCTCTGGCGCTCGAAGATCAAGGCCGCGCTCGGGGCGAACGGGCAGGTCCTCGTCGACGTGATCCCCGAGATCGAGCGCATCGTGGGCGACCAGCCGGCCGTCCAGGCGCTGGGGCCCGCCGAGTCCCAGAACCGCTTCGTGCGCGTCCTCCAGAACTTCGTCCGCGTGTTCTGCGACGCCGAGCGCCCGCTGGCCATCTTCCTCGACGACCTGCAGTGGGCCGACGCCGCGTCCCTCAGGGTCATCGAGCTCTTGATGACCGACGCGAAGCTGCGCGGCCTGCTCGTCATCGGCGCCTACCGCGACAACGAGGTGGGGGCCGCGCACCCGCTCTCGGCCGCGATCGCCGCGCTGCGACGGGAAGGGGCGGTCGGCCGGGTGAGCGAGATCTCCCCGGGGCCGCTCGGCGCCGAGACGGTCTGCCGGATGCTCGCCGACGCGCTGCGCGCGGACGCCGCGGCGGTCACGCCGCTGGCCGCGCTGGTCACGCGGAAGACGGGCGGCAACCCGTTCTTCGTCAACGAGTTCCTCCGCACGCTGCACCACACCGGGTGTCTGCGGTACGACGCCGGGCTCGCGGCGTGGACGTGGGACGTCGAGCACATCGAGTCCAGGAACATCACGGACAACGTCGTCGACCTGATGATCGGCAAGCTGCGGGAGCTGCCCGAGGACACGCAGCGAGCGCTCATGTCGGCGTCCTGCCTCGGCAACCGCTTCGACCTGGGCAGGCTCGCGGTCATCCGCGAGGAGACCCGCGCCGATGCCTACCGGCACCTCGCGCCCGCGCTGCAGGAGGGCCTCCTCGTCCCGCTCTCCCCGATGGAGCCCGCGGCGCCCGACGATCTCGCCGCGCCGCTCGTCTTCCCGGACTACAGGTTCCTCCACGATCGCGTCCAGCAGGCCGCGTACGCGATGATCGAGGACGGCGAGCGCAGCGGCCTCCACGCCGACATCGGCCGGCTGCTCCTGCGGAGCCTGGGCGGGCGCGCCCCCGAGGAGAAGGTCTTCGACGTCGTCTACCACCTGAACCGCGGCGCCGACCTGCTGAGCGACGCCGCGGAGCAGCGGCGCCTCGCGGAGCTGAACCTGCTCGCGGGCCGGCGCGCGCTGCTCTCCGCCGCCTTCGACGCGGCGCGCGGCTACTTCGCCCGAGGCCTCTCGCTGCTGCCCGCGAGCGCCTGGCAGAGCGATCCTGCGCTGATGAGCGCGCTCCACATCGGCGCGGCCGAGGCGGCGTGCATGAACGCCGACTGGGGCGCGATGAAGGCGCTCGTGGACGCCGCCCTGTGCGAGATCCACGACGTCATGAACAGGAGCAAGCTCTACCAGCTCCTGATCCTCTATCACCACACCCAGGCGGAGTTCCGGAGGGCCGTGGACATCGCCGTGGAGGCGCTCGCGCAGCTCGGCGAGACGTTCCCGGCGAGCCCCGGCACGCAGGATTTCCTCGACGCCTACACGAAGACGACGAAGCAGGTCGCCGAGATCGGCTTCGAGCGCCTCGGCCGGCTCGCCCCGATGACGGAGGCCCCGAAGCAAGCCGCGCTCGTGATCCTCCGGCGCGCGATCCATGCGTCGTATTTCGCCGCGCCGGAGATGCTCGGGCTCTTCATCTGCCGCGCGCTCGACCTGACGATGGATCACGGCGAGTCGCCGCTCTCGCCCTATGCGTTCGCGGCGTTCAGCGTGCTCGTCAACGCCGGCGTGGGCGACATCGCGACGGGATCCCGGTTCGGCGAGCTGGCGATCGCGGTGCACCGGCGCCGGGACGAGCCGTTCTACAAGGCGAGCACCTACAACTTCTATTACGGGCTCTCCCGGCACTTCTACCGTCCGGCCCGCGAGAGCCAGGCGCCGCTCATCGAAGGGTACCTGAGCTACGCCGAGAACGGCGACGCCGAGAGCGCCGCGTACTGCCTGATCAACGCCTTCGTCTGCGGCGCCATCTCCGGGCAGAACCTCCTCGACCTCGAGGCGATGTTCGACAGGCACATCGAGGAGGTGTTCAGGTTCAAGCAGGAGCAGGTCATCAACCAGCTCCGCGTGTGGCGGCAGGTCATCCGGAACCTCACCGGCAGGTCCGAGCACGCGGCGAAGATCAAGGGAGAGTTCTTCGACGCCGAGCAGGCGCTCCCCGGCCTCTACGCGACGAAGAACTTCAACACCGTCAATTATATCCATACGGCGCAGGCCATGCTCTATTTCGTCTTCGGCGAATACGAGCTCGCCTACAAACACGCCGCCGAGACGGAGCCGACCCTCGGCGCGAGCACGGGCAAGGTGTTCACGCCGCTGCACACCTTCTATTACTCCCTCGCCATGACAGCGCTCTACCCGGCGGCCTCGCCGGAGGACAGGGCGCGCTACCGCGCGAAGCTGTCGGAGAACCAGGCGAAGCTCAAGGCGCTGTCCGCGACGTGCGCCAGCAACTTCCTGCACAGGTACCTGCTCGTGGAGGCCGAGCTCGCGCGGATCGACGGCCGCGCGGCCGAGGCGCTGGACCTGTACGACCGCGCCATCGCGTCCGCCTCGGAGCACGACTACGTGAACGAGGCCGCGGTGGCCTGCGAGCTGGCGGGGCGGTTCTGGCTCGCGCAGGGGAGAGAGAAGCTCGCGCGCGTCTACCTCGCGGACGCGAGGTACCACTACGAGCTCTGGGGCGCCGCCCGCAAGGCGCAGGACCTGGAGGAGCGGTATCCGCAGCTCGCCGTGCGCGAGGCGCCCCCTCCGCAATCCTCGGAGATCGCGCCCTCACGGAGGTTCGTCACGACGACCTCGCTCGGCGCATCTCGCCTCGATCTCAGGACGGTCCTGAAGGCGGCGCAGGCGATCTCCGGGGAGATCGTGCTCGACAGGCTCCTCGCCAAGCTCATGTCGGTCGCCATGGAGAACGCCGGCGCCCAGCGCGGCTGCCTCGTCCTCCGGGACAGCGACGGCCTGCGGATCGAGGCCGAGGTCGACTGGACCGACGGCCGCGACGAACCGCGCTTCCCGGGGCTGCCCCTCGACGAGGCCGCGGCGCACGAGCGCCCGCTCCTCTGGGCCGCGATCGTGCAGTACGTCGCGCGGACGGGCCAGTGCGTCGTCCTCTCCGACGCCTCGACGGACAGGCAGTTCCAGCGCGACGACTACGTCGCGCAGCGCTGTCCGAGGTCCGTCCTGTGCACGCCCATCACCCACCATAACGGCCTTTACGGGGCCATCTACCTCGAGAACAACACGGCGACCGGGACGTTCACCCAGGATCGGCTGGAGCTGCTCTCGATGCTGTCCTCGCAGATGGCGATCTCCATCGAGAACGCGAAGCTCTACACGGGCGTGGAGCAGAAGGTCCGCGAGCGCACGGCGGAGCTCGAGCAGGCCCACGCGACGATCGTCCGCCTGGAGCGGGAGGCGGTCGAGAACCAGATGGCGGGCGGCTTCGCGCACGAGATGCGCAACGCCCTCTCGGGGGCCGCCATGGTGCTCGAGTCCGTGACCCAGGGCGGCGAGACGCTGTGCGTGAAGAACGCGGCCCGGCTCGGCGAGCTCTTCGACTTGCTCAAGGGTGATATCCCGGAGGGCAAGATCAAGGCGGTTATCGCCCGTCTGGGCGACATCGAGGAGGCGGAGGAGACGCTCGACAGCGTGCTCCGGATGGTGGGCGACTGCACGTCGCGCGCGCTGAGCGTCACGAACAGGATCCTGGAGTACTCGAAGCTCGGCGTCGCGCTCGCCGGCAACGAGGTCGTGAGCCTCCGCCGCGTCATCGAGTCCGTCGCGGCGCGGCACCGCGACGAGTTCGCGCGCCAGGGCGTGTCGGTCGAGCTCGATCTCCAGGGCGGCTCGGCGGTCATCGGGTACGAGTCGCACTTCGACTCCATCGTGAGCAACATCGTCCTGAACGCGCGCGACGCGCTGCTCCAGGTCGGCGACGGCCGCGGCCGGCGGATGCGGGTCGAGACGGTCGACGAGGGGGAGCTCCAGGTCGTCACCATCAGCGATAACGCCGACGGGATCGCGTCTGACGACCTCTCGAAGATCTTCCAGCCGTTCTTCTCGACGAAGCCGACGACGGGCGTGGGCCTGGGGCTCAGCTTCG
The DNA here is from genome assembly GCF_051475585.1 of Sorangium sp. So ce426. Classification (NCBI taxonomy): domain Bacteria; kingdom Pseudomonadati; phylum Myxococcota; order Polyangiales; family Polyangiaceae; genus Sorangium; species Sorangium sp. So ce426. Next base: position 3,869,919 of record NZ_CP150341.1, read on the forward strand.
TCTCCCGCCTCGTCGCGATGTACCACGGGACGATCGACGTCGAGAGCGCCGCGGATCGCGGAACGACGTTCGTCGTCCGGCTCCCGCGCGCGGCGCTTCATGAGCAGCCGCAGCCGCCGCAACGGCTGCAGCCGGCCGGCGCGCCCGTCGGCCGGAACGATCTCAACCTCTCCGGGAATTGAAAGGAGGCGCCAAGATGACATCGGCGAAATTCACCAGGCGCTTCCGCGAAGCTTCGGGCGAGGCGCCGGAGGAGCCCGACAAGGAGCGGGCGATCGTTGTCGTGATCGACGACGACCCGCGGATGCGGTCTGCGCTCGAGTTCACGCTGCGGCGTGATTACGACGTGCGCCTGTACGCGAGCGCGCAGGAGGGTATCGCCGCCATGACGGCGATGGTCAGCCTGGTCATCCTGGATATCCGCATGCCGGGCATCGACGGCCTCACTGCGTACCTGAGGATCAAGGCGCTGTTCCCGAAGGTGCCGATCATCTTCTACACCGCGTTCCAGGACATCCTGGAGAAGCAAGACCTGCTCTCGACCCACAAGGCGTTCGGCTATTTCGACAAGAATGGCGACGTGTCGGGGCTCATCGCGGCCGTCGAGAAGGCCGTCCAGCATCACAGCCTGGTCTCCAGCATGGCGAGCGCGCAGAAGCTCCTGCGCGGGATCATGCCCCCGGACGCGAGCTGATCAGGTGCTCGCGTGCCGCCGCGCGACCGGGCACGCCGCGCGCCGGAGCAGCGCCGCGCGTTCATGCAGGAGGTCCCGGAGGAGCGCGCTGAGGTCGACCTCCTCTGGCGCCACCGTCATCGGCACCGCCGTGCTGTCGGACGCCCCCGACCGCACGACGCGCTCGACGCAGGAGCGGGCCGCCTCTCGCGTCTCCGGGGCGATGTGCTCGTAGATGCTCGTCCGCAGCAGGCTCGTCGAGCTCGCCCTCGGCAGCGCGCGGCCGGAGAGCAGGACCGTGCCGTCCGGGGAGATCACCAGGATGCACTCGGACGCGCTGTCCAGGATCGCCTGCAGCAACGCCTCGGCGCCGCCGAGCTCGGCCAGCTGTCGCTTGAGCGCGCCGGCGGCGCCTTCTTCCGCGGATTTCCCCAGCGCGGCCACGCTCTATGCATTGTTGCCAGAGGCCGCGGCCGCAACCGCGCAGGCGAGCTCGCGCCGGCGGACGGGGCCCGCGCGGGGGACCACGTCGCCGAGCCGGCGGACGGGGCCCGCGCGGGGGATCGCGTCGCCGAGGTCTCCAGCATCGTTTCTCGGCGCGGCGAGTGGCCAAACGCCGAGCGCGCCACTACGCAGACCTCCGGGCGAGGACGATGCGGAGCACACGGGTGGACGGGGCTGGCCGCCAGCGCGCCGAGGGCGCCACCGAGGCCGGGCAGGCCGAGGTGGCGCCGCGGGAGAGCGAGGCCCGCGAACGCGCGGCCAGCGCAGAAGCCGCCCGGCTGGAGGCCGAGGCGGCCGTCCGGCGGAGCGAGGAGCAGTATCGCCTCGTCAACCGCGCCACGAACGACGTGATCTGGGACTGGGATCTGGAGACGAACCGGGTCTTCTGGAACGGAGCGGTCGTCCAGCACTTCGGCTGCACGCCGGAGGAGCTCGGCGACGGCCCCGAGGGCTGGTACGAGCGCATCCACCCGGAGGACAGGGCGCGGGTGTCGGAGGGGATCCGCGCGGCGATCGACGGCAACGGGGAGAGCTGGACCGACGAGTACCGCTTTCGCAAGGGCGACGGCTCGTACGCGCCCTTCCTCGACCGCGGCTACATCGGCCGGAGCGCGAGCGGCGCGCCCACCCGCATGATCGGCTCGATGCTGGATCTGACCGAGCGCCACCGGGCCGAGGCCGCCCTGCGCGAGAGCGAGCTCTTTCACCGTCAGACCCTCGAGTCGATCCCGGGCATGGTGTGGGCGACCCGGCCCGACGGCTACTGCGAGTTCTTCAGCGAGCAATGGATCGAGTTCACCGGCGTGCCCGCCGAGCGGCAGTTCGGCGACCGGTGGCTCGAGGTCCTGCACCCGGACGATCGGGAGCGGGTCTTCGCCTCCTGGCGCGCGGCGGTCGGGGGGCTCGCCCCGTATGACCTGGAGTACCGCGTCCGGTGGCGCGACGGCGGATACCAGTGGTTCAAGGTGCGCGGGCGGCCCATCCGCGACGCCTCGGGCCGGATCGTCCGCTGGTTCGGGATCGCGATCAACATCCATGATCTCAAGCTGGCAGAGCAGGCGCTGCGGGACGCGGACCGGCGGAAGGACGAGTTCCTGGCCATGCTCGCCCACGAGCTGCGCAACCCCCTCGCGCCCGTCCGCACGGCCGTCGCGATGCTCCGGAGGGTCGGAGCGGCGGATCCCGTGCAGCGGCGAGCCCGGGACGTGATCGACCGCCAGGTCACGCACATGGTCCGGCTGATCGACGACCTGCTCGACATCTCTCGCATCGCCCGCGGCCGGATCCAGCTCCGCAAGGCGCGCTGCGATATCGCCGGCATCGTCCGCCAGACCGCCGAGGATTACCGGGCGAACCTCGAGGCCGACGGCGTGGCGCTCCGCGTGAGCGTGCCGGACGAGCCGCTCTGGGTCGAGGGCGACGACACCCGGCTGGCGCAGATGCTGGGCAATCTGCTGCAGAACGCCGGCAAGTTCACCGACGCGGGCGCGAGCGGGGGAGGGCGCGTGGGCGTGCGCGTCGAGGCGGGCCCTCGTCCTCGGGCGTCCGGGCGCGAAGGGGGCATGTCTGGACAGGCCGTCATCACGGTCGAGGACAACGGCGTCGGGATGGATCCGGGGCTGCTATCGCGCATCTTCGATCCGTTCAGCCAGGCGGATCAGGGGCTGGCCCGGAGCAAGGGGGGGCTCGGGCTCGGCCTTGCGCTGGTGAAGGGGCTCGTCGAGCTCCACGGCGGGACGGTGGCGGCCCACAGCGAGGGGCCCGGCCGCGGCTCGGTCTTCACGCTGCGGCTGCCGCTCGCGGCGCCGGTCGCCCGGGACCTGTCGTCCGCCTCCGACGGGGAGGAGGCCAGTCGCCAGGGGGTTCGCGTCCTCGTGATCGAGGACAACCACGACGCGGCCGAGAGCCTGGAGATGCTCTTGACCCTGAGCGGCTACGACGTGGAGACGGCGTTCGACGGCCCGACCGGCCTGACGGCGGCCCGGACGCGCCCTCCGGATGTGGTCCTGTGCGACCTCGGGTTGCCGGGCGGAATGGACGGCTACGACGTGGCCCGCGCCATCCGCGCCGAGCCGTCGCTCGCGTCGACGCGCCTCGTCGCCCTGAGCGGCTACGGTCAGGACGAGGACCGGAGGAGATCGCGAGAGGCGGGCTTCGACAGGCACCTCGTCAAGCCAGCCGAGGACACCGCGCTGATGGAGGCCCTGTCGGCGGGGCGCCGCGAGCTGCGCAGCACGGCGAGCCCGCTCTCGCGCTGACCTGCGGCCGCGCGCTCGCGCCCCCGGTTGCGAGGGCGCCTGGGCTTGGCGTCGACCGCGTGAAGGTGGCATCGTAGGCACAGCGACGCTGAGGCGAACCTCTGGCGTGCTCAGCTCGCGCGCGCGAGGCCGTCCGGGGCCGAGGCGCCGCTCTGGGCGAGGCGCTCGGCGAGGGCCTTGTCGTAGAGGGCCTGTTCGCTCGCCTTGTGGGCGGCGGTGAAGCGCACGAGGATCGCGCACACCGACGAGACGAGCGCGGCGAAGCCCAGCACCGCAAAGCAGTCCTGGATGTCGCCGACGGCCTTGAGCAGGAAGCCCGCCGCGACCGCGCCGACGTTGCCGCCCGCGCCCACGATGCCCGCGACGCCGCCGAGCGCCTTGCGATCGATGAAGGGCACGAGCGCGTAGGTGGCGCCGCAAGCCATGTGTGTGAAGAGCCCGAAGACGACCATCGCGAGCACCGCCATCCCCGCCGTCTGCATCCGGGAGAACCAGAGAAGGCCGAGCCCCTCGCCGACCATCAGCGCGAACAGGAGGGTCGTGCGGGCGTCCAGGCCCTTCCGGTGGGCCAGCCGATCGGAGAGCATGCCGCCCACGGCGCGCGCGAACAGCGCCAGGAGCCCGAAGCTGCCCGCGGCCATGCCTGCGGTCTGGAGATCCAGCTTGAACCGGTCCACGAAGTAGCTGGCGGCCACGTTGTGCACGAAGAGCTCGATCCCGAAGCAGGCCCCGTAGGTGACGAACAGCATCCAGGACCGGTAGTTGCCCATCGCCGCCTTGAAGACCGCCCATCCGCCCTTCTTCCCGCCCTCGATCTCGACGCCCGCCGCGCGGAGGTCCTTGTAGTTCCCTTGCGGGCAGTCCTGGGTGTACTTCCAGTAGAGGACCGCGACGACGAGCATGAGCGCGCCCGGCACCACCATCGCGAGGCGCCAGCCGAGCGACGAGCTGACACCCAGGCTGAGCACGGCCGCGAGCACCCAGGGCATCACCGACTGCGTGACGCCCCCTCCGGCGTTGCCCCAGCCCGCGCTCGCGGCGTTCGCGGTGCCGACCACGTTGGGAGCGAACATGACGGACGTGTGGTACTGCGTGATGACGAAGCTCGCGCCGATCATGCCGATCAGCAGCCTGAAGAACAGGAAGACCTCATAGCTCTGCGCGAGCGCGATCCCGAGCACGGGGATGGCGCCGAGCGCGAGCAAGCACGTGTAGGTCGCCCGCGGGCCGTACTTGTCGCAGAGCGGCCCGATCACCAGACGCCCCGCCACCGTGATCCCCACCGCGGCGATGTTGATGTTGGCGATCTGCTCCTTGGTCAGCCCGAACTCGCCCTTGATGACCGGCATCAGCGGTGCCACCGCGAACCACGCGAAGAAGCAGGCGAAGAACGCCAGCCAGGTCAGGTGGAATGCGCGCATCGCTGGAGTCGACAGCGAAAATAGCTCGATCTTGGTCGCCTTGGTAGCCTGGGTCATGGGTCCTCGTAAGTTGCAAGTTCTGAAGGACCTCGCGGTGCGGCGCTCGAGGCCTCAGGACGGATCCATAAAACAAGGACCGTGAATGAATCGTAAATCGTATGTTTCCGGTCGATGTCGAGCCCAAAATAGGTTGTAGATCGTATGTTTCCGGTCGATGTCGGACCCCAGATGGGTTGTCGACCGTATGTTTCCGTTCGATGTCGGACCCCAGATGGGTTGTCGACCGTATGTTTCCGTTCGATGTCGGACCCCAGGTGGGTTGTCGACCGTATGTTTCCGTTCGATGTCTGCGCCGCGGCCATCACGGCACGCGAGGCGCGCTCAGAGCGCCTGCTGGTAGAGCGCCGATCGGAAGCGCGCTTCAGGGCGAGGCGAGCAAGCGCGTCTGCCTGATCCTCGCGATGAAGGCGTCGGCGTCTCCGTTGTGGGTGAGATCGGGGCCGCTCACGGTCGGGAAGGTCGCCTCCGTCGAATGGGCGATCCCGGCGACGAACGCGTCGCCGTGCCAGTGCACCGCGATATCTCTGCCGGTGTCCGTGCTCGATCCGCCGATGAACCCGGAATAGACGAGGCTCGCGCCGGAGGCGCCGACCTTGGTCACGAAGGCGTCGACGCCTCCGTTGTGCGTGAGATCGGGCCCCCCGACGGCGGGAAAATCAGCGGACGATGTCGCGCCCGTCAGGTAAGCACGGCCGGCGAGGTCGACCGCGAGCCCCGTGCTGCCGTCCAGGCTCGTGCCGCCGACATAGCCGGCGTAGACGAGCTCGGCGCCCGACCGGCTGACCTTCGCCACGAACGCGTCCTCGGCGCCGTTGTAGGTCAGGTCGGGGCCGATCTTGACGGGAAAGGTCAGCTCGTCGGAGGCCGTGTTCCCGGAGACATAGGCGTTGCCAGCGAGGTCCACGTCGATGCCCTGGCCGACGTCGGAGCCGGCGCCGCCGATGTAGCCGGCGTATTCTAGCCCGGTGCCCGCGGGGCTCACCTTGGCGACGAACGCGTCGCCGGCGGCGCCTCCGTCGTTCTGGGAGAGATCCGGGCCGACCTGGACGGGGAAGGTGTCTGCGCCTGAGAAGGTCCAGCCGGTGACATAGGCGGCGCCGGCCCAGTCCACGGCGATGGAGAAGGCCTCGTCCTGCGCGCTGCCGCCGATGTAACCGGCATAGACGAGGCCTGCGCCGGAGGCGTCGACCTTGGCGACGAAGGCGTCGGCGCCGCCGTTCTGCGTGAGATCGGGGCCCACCTGAGCGGGGAACGTCGATGCGTCGGAGTCAGCCCTCCCGGTCACGTAGGCGTCGCCGCAGCTGTCCACGGCGACGTCGAACCCGAGATCGGTCCCGGCGCCGCCGATGTAGCCGGCATAGGCGATGTCCTTGCCGGAGGTGTCGATCTTCACGATGAACGCGTCGCCCTGGCCGTTGTAGGTCAGGTCCGGGCCGATCTCGACGGGGAAATCATCGGAGTGCGTGAGGCCTGTCACGTGGGCCTGGCCGGCCCAATCCACCGCGATGCCCCTGCCGAGCTCGAACCCGGATCCGCCGATATAGCCCGCGTAGACGAGGGCGCCCCGCGGGTCCACCTTGGCGACGAAGGCGTCCTGGCCACCGTTGTATTTGGGATCGGGACCGACGATGTCCGGGAAGGTCGTCCGGGTGGAGGTCGTCGAGCCCGTGATATAGGCGTTGCCGGCCAGGTCCACCGCGATGTCCTCGCCGTCGTCCGAGCCGGATCCACCGATGAAGCCGCAGGTGATCAGCACGGCCGGATCGATCACCAGCGGCAGGGTCGGGTCGTAGGCGCCCAGGCGGAGCCCATAGGTCTGCGCCCCGTCCGGCGCGGGTGCCTCGAGGGCGTACGCGCTCGGCACCGCCACGCGGCCCTCGGGGGTGTCCTGGAAGGACAGCGGCGCGTCGTCGGTGAAGCTGCCCGCCGGCGTGGAGATCTCGATCTGCCCGCCGTCGGTCAGGCGCACCGCGCTCGCGCCCCGGTAGGTGAGCCGGATCTGCGCCGGATCGACCCCCGGCGCGACCACGAACTGGTACTTCAGCGCGCGGGCCGTGCCGGAGATCTCGAGATCGACGCCGGGCCAGAGGTCCTCGTAAACCACCGCGGCATAGGTCGGGAGGCCGGTCCTCCACTGCGCGCGAGGGCCCGTGAAATAGCTGACCACCGCGCCGGTGGGATCCTTCCCCTCGGGCGCGACGCCGGCGCGATGGCCCTCGAACTCGAGCCTCACCGCCCAGCGGGGGAGCGAGGCCTCCGGGGCGCCGGCCAGGACGAAGGTGATGCCGTCGGGTCCGAGGTGAACGGCCTTGTCTCGCCCCTGGACGTGATAGCCCGAGGCGGACTCCGCCGCCCCTCGGCTCTCGATGAAATGGAGCGCAGGCTCGACCAGCGTGGCCTGCGACCCGGCCGCGCTGTCGTCCGGAGCGGCGGGCGCGTGGCCGTCCATGCGTCCTTTCATCGCGTGATCGCAGGACGAGAGGCCGAGCGCCCCACCGAGAAGCAATGCAGTCCTCAGGATCGTCATCAACGTTCCCCCTCCCCGCCGTGCATGGTACGGCCGCGGCCGGGAGAGGCGGGGATGAAGGATACGACCTGACCCAGGGCATGCCAGCCGCCAGCCGGGGTCCACGGCAGGATGAGGGCGTTGCCGCGCGGACGGCACGAGCGGCCGTGGACCCGCGGAGGATCGCGCCCGACGCCGCGGCCCTGCCCGGCGTCCCGCGCCCCTCGGCATCCTCGCCCCCGCCGACTTCACGCGATCTGCCTTCGCCTTGACGGCGTTCGCGTCAAACCGTCGAGACACAGAGGCGAAAGCCGATCGTTGTATGTCGCGCGACCTCGTGGCTCCAGTTGCGGTACGCCGACTGGAGCCTGCTCTCGATGCTGCGCCAGCACCCGCCTCGCAGCGGGCGCACCCGCGTCGCGCCGCCCACGCACGGATCGCGGCCGAGGCGCGTTCGTTCGAGGTGCGCGTCCGCGCGGAACGCGTCCAGGCACCAGCTCCAGACATTGCCGGCCATGTCGTGACAACCAAAGGGGCTCGCGCCGGCCGGGTGCGCGCCTGTCGGGCTCGGCCCGCCGCGATTCCAGTCCTCGGCGAAGCAGGCGCGCCGTTCGTCCGGGGGGTCGTCTCCCCAGGGATATCGCCGCCCATCGAACCCGCGCGCGGCGAGCTCCCATTGCGCCTCCGTGGGCAAGGTCCCCCCGGCCCAGGCGCAATACCGCAGGGCTTCGATGTAACTCACGTTCACCACGGGCCGATCGGGCGCGTCGAGCTCTGGCCGGCCCGCGGAGGGCGGCGCCGCGGCGCCCGTCGCCTCGACGAAGGTGCTGTATTCGGCGCGGGTGACCGGGTGAGCGCCGATCCAGAAGGGCGACAGCTCGACGCGATGAGGTGGGTTGGGCGCCTCGGATTCGAAGATCGGCTCGTGGCCCATCGTGAAGGTGCCGCCAGGGATCCACACGAGGCCGGGAGGCGTCGAGCGCGGGCCCGTTTTCATGGCGTCCGCGAGCCCGCCGCCGCGCGCTGTGCTTCGAATGGCTCGATGGAAGGCCACATCGACGCGCGCCGGCAGCCGATACAATCCTCCGCGACCGGAATCCCGGCGTCGAGCAGCCTGCGCGCCGCCGAGAGCTCGAGCAACCCCGATTGGAACCACACCACTGACGGACGCAACACCAGCGCATCCTCGACGTGGGGCACGAATTCCTCGGGCTTGCAGAAGACGTTCAGCACGTCGATGGGCGCGGGAAGCTCGATCAGGCGGCGGTGGACGGGCACGCCGAGGATCTGGGTCGCCTCGGGATAGCGGGTCGGGACGGGGAGGATGTGGTAGCCGACCTTCTGGAGGTAAAGCGGGATCTGGTGCGCATCGAGGTCCCGGCGGCTCTCCGGCTTGATCCCCAGCACCGCGATCGAGCGCGCATTTCTGAGCGTCCGTTCCATGTCCACGGCGCCGAGGAGAGGGAGGTCGAGCATGTTCTGCCCCGCGGAGAAGATCTAGCATGCGCGATGTCGTCCTGGACCTGCGTGATCTCCGCGCTGAATGCAGCCAGGGTGCCGCCGGCAACCCGAGCAGCCGAGGGGCGTTCGCTCGATCAAGGAACTCGGTGACACCGAAGCTCTGCTCAGAGGAGAGCACGAAGCCCAGGTCGCGATAGGAGAGCAGCGCCGCGCAAGACGACGTAGGAGCTGCGCAGGAGCCACGGAAATGTGTGGTAGGACACCAAGTGGGGGATGCAGGAGAGGGCTGGGACGGCTCAGCAGCCGATTGATTGTACGATAGCATACCATGATAGGTACGCAGGCGGGAGCCGGGGCTGCGCAGCAAGAGCGCCGAGGCCGCGCAGCAGGACTGCCGGGGCCGCGCAGGAGGGGCAGTGGGACGCGCAGGCGCGAGCCGGGGCTGCGCAGCAAGAGCGCCGAGGCCGCGCAGCAGGACCGCCGGGGCCGCGCAGGAGGGGCAGTGGGACGCGCAGGCGGGAGCCGGGGCTGCGCAGCAAGACCGCCGAGGCCGCGCAGGTGGCCGCCAGGGACGGGAAAGCGCGGCAACCGCCGCGCTTCGACGCGCTGGAAGCCCCCCTGAACCCTGGCGACCCACGACGCGCGCTCCCCCGCTACGAGCGCGCGCCTCCGCAGCGGCGCTACTTCCCCGGCGCGAACGGTCCCATCGACGCCAGCCGCGTCCAGGTCGCGCCCTGTCTCCCCACGCGCCTCACGTGGATCTGATAGCCGACCTCGCCGCCCACGCCGTCGCGCGCTATCTCGATCTCGTTGTAGCCGTTGTACTCCTGCACCTCCCGGCTGGAGAGCGACGGCGCCGCGGCGATACGGATCGTCCAATCCTCGTGCCGCTCCGGCCACTGCTCCTTGCCGAACCACCCCGTGTGGCTGTGGCCGTGGAGCACCAGGCAGAACTCCTTGTGGGCCAGCGCGTCCTTCACCTCACCTGCGTTGATCAGGCCGCCGAAGCGGGCGAGCTCGGTGGACGGCAGCGGCGACACCGGGTGATGCAGGACCGCGATCCGGATCGGCGCGTGCCACTGCGCCCTGCGCAGGCGCTGGAGATCCGCGTTGTGGACCAGGCCGGGATCGATGCGCGCCACGTGGTCGCGCAGCGCCGCGGCGCGCTCGGCGTCCGGCTCGTCCATGGCGCCTTGCCGCAGACGGCCGATGAGCGAGAGGAGCTCGTCCCGGACCGGATCCTTCTCCTCCTGGCCGCCGAACTCCGCCGATCCGAGCAGCGCGAACTCCACCCCGAGATCCGCATACCGCGCCACCGCGAGCGCCCGCGTCGCCGGCGGCTCCTCGAGCGGCGGCCGCGCGCAGCGCGGGTGATCGCCGAACGCCCGCGCGAAAGGCGCGTGGCGCGCCTGCGTGTCGGCCTGGGCGGGCCCCGCCGCCTGCCGCCAGTCGACGTCGTGATTGCCGCCCACGAGCAGCACGTTGGGCTCGTCGGGCGGCAGGCGAGGGTGATCCGCGAGGTGCCTGGAGACCTGATCGAGCCAGAGGCGGGCCTCGGCGTACTGGGCGTCGTCGGCCCACTCGGCGACGTCGCCCGACACGACGAGCAGGTGCGGCGCGCGGCCGGACGCGGCGAGCTCGGCGACGTGCTCGACGTAATGATCGCAGACGCGCGGGGGGCCGAGCCCGCCCGTCATGGTGTTGCCGTGCTGGTTCCTCTCCTTCACGTCGATGCGCTCGGCGGATTTCGGGCCGAAATGGATGTCGGAGACATGGTGGATCCGCAGCGGGCACAGGTTCGCTTCGAGGATCGGATCGGCGAGCACGGGGCGCCCGTCCCGCTGCTGGACGAGGCCGCAGCGCTCGAGCAGATCGACGTTCTCGTCGCGGGGAGACGCGCCGCGCGCGATCTCGCGGAGCACGCCCCGCTGCGCGTCGGTCAGCCCGTCCTCGAACACGGCGCGGTGATAGGCGAACTCCATGCGCTCGCTGCTCACGCGCGCCGTTCGCAGGAGCGCCCATGGGGTGTTCGCCAGAGCGGGAGATTGCTCGGCGAGCTCGAAGACGAGCTCGAGCAGGAAGGGATTCCGGCGCCAGGCGACGGGCAGGTCGGGGAGGAGCGCCCTCGACACCGCGGTGCGGGCGAGCTTGAGCGCCTCGCTGTGCGTGAGGGGATCGAGGAAGCGCATGTCCCGCGAGCAGACGAGCCCGGCGTCGCCGGAGGCCGCGCGTTCGAGCGCGATCCACTCGGCGGGGCTCATCGCCAGGAAGATCCTTGTGTTGTTGGTGTAGAGGTCGACGCACCAGCGCAGGAAGGCGCTCGCGTCGCGCGGGCTGCCGCCCTGGCCGGCGAGCTGCGGCTCATCCAGGAGGAGCGTTGTCCCCGGCGGCACGCTGGGGAGCGTCCGGCCGAACTTGCGGAGGTCGAGGTAACGCACGCTCGTCTTGTCGGCGAGGCCGAGGTGGTGCTCGAGCGCCCTGAGCGTCCACGTCTTCCCGGCCCTGCGCGCGCCGACGAGCGGCCATATCACGCCGTTCACCGGCAAGGACAGCAAGAGATCCAGGAGCTGCGCGTGATCGCGGACATCGCGTTCCGGTGCGTAGGCTCTCCTCACGTCGAACGCGCGCGTCACGGCTCTCTCCTTGGTTCCCTGGCCACCCGGCGAATCCAGTCGAAGAACGGCGGATCCGCCAGCCATGCGCCGAGCGCATCGCAGAGGCCCGCGTCGCAGAGGACGGCGACGTCCTCGGAAGGCAGCCTGCGCACCTCGGGCAGCGCCGCGTCGGGGGCGCCGCGGAGGGCGCCGAGCACGGCGCGCGCGCGCTGGGGCAGCTCGGCCCAGCGCGGGCGGAAGAAGGCCGCGTCGCGGTCGAGGAGGAGGCGTTGCTCGTAGAGCTCCCGCACGCCGGCGCGCTCCACCAAGGCGCGGCGGTGGCCAGCGCGGACGGCCTGGACGAGGGCATAACCCATGACCTGGAGATAGAAGGGCCATGGGCCGCAGAGCTCGACGATCCAGCGGGCGGTCCGCTCGGCCTCCATGGGGACGTCGGGAGGAGCGGTGTCGACGAGGAAGCGGATCGCGTCCTCCTCGGGGAGAGGGCCGAGGTTGACCGGGGTGACGTCGTTGCCGAACGAGGAGCCCGGGGCCGCGGCGAAGGCGTGCTCGACGACGGTGACCCAGTCCCAGTGCGAGCCGACGAGGACGACGCTGGTCTGCTCCTGGCCCACGGCGCGCAGCCACGCGAAGACGGTGGCGTCGGCCTGGTGGAGGTTGGCGACCTCGTCGAGGAGCAGGACGGCGTTGCCGGCGCTGGAGAGGCGGTTGCGCAAGGTGAGCGCGGGGGTGGCGTCGGACTGGAGAGAGGGGTCGAGGAAGAGGGCGAGATCGTCGGCGGTGCGAAGGGGAGAGGCGCGGCCCTCGAGAGAGCGGTGGTGGACGGCGCGGGCAGGGGAGAGGCGCGCGGCGAGGTGGTGGAGGATGGAGGTCTTGCCCGAGCGGCGCGGGCCGCGGAGCACCGCGGGGCTGCGGCTGTCGATGAGGGCGAGGAGCTCCGCGAGGATGGGGGCGCGGCCGGGGAGGGCGGAAGCGTCGGTGAGGGCGGGGCCGGGGCGGAAGGGGTTGGGGCGGGCGGCGGCGGGGAGGGAGAGCGATTCGAGAGCGAGCTCGCGGATTGCAGGCGCGTGCGCGGGGGCCGGTGCGGCGGCTGCGGGGGCCGCGGCGGCGAGCGCGGGTGCGGTGAGCGCTGGCGCAGGGGCGGCTATCGTGGGGACAGCGGCGGTAGGGCCGTGGGCCGCGGGGCCAGCCTTGATGACGTGCGCTTCACCATCCCAGGCCACGCCGCCCGCGTAGCCGTGCCTGGCGAGCTCCTCGCCGAGGTTGTCGCCGCTGAGATCTCCGGAGAGCGCAGCCTTCACCTTGTCGGGGCGGTGGAGGATGTCGCGGAAGCCGGCGAGGGGAAGGTAAAGCGTGGTCGTCGCGCCGGGGCGCCGGAGGGCGAGGCGGGCGCGGTCGGGGTGGAGGTCACCGAACGAGCAGAAGCCACCGGCGGTGCGGATGAGGGTGGCGAGGCCTGCGAACTCGAACGAGGCGAGGAGCTTGCTATCGAAGGCGTTCCAGATCCGTACCGAGGCGTTCCCGGCGCTAGCCAGGCGCTTTCCGTCGGGGTGCCAGGCAATCGCCCATATCCGGGAGGGATGACCCTCGAGGCGAGCGACCTCGTTTCCGGTGTCCGGGTCCCAGAGGAGCACGGTGTTGTCGTCTCCGGCGCTAGCCAGGCGCTTTCCGTCGGGGTGCCAGGCAACGGCTATGACCGGAGCTGAGTGTCCCATGAGGCGAACGAGCTCGTTTCCGGTGTCCGGGTCCCAGAGGAGCACGGTGTTGTCGTCTCCGGCGCTAGCCAGGCGCTTTCCGTCAGGGTGCCAGGCAACGGCCGTGACCCCAGCAGAGTGTCCCACGAGACGAGCGAGCTCGTTTCCGGTGTCCAGGTCCCAGAGGAGGACGGTGCTGTCGACCCCTGCGCTAGCCAGGCGCTTTCCGTCGGGGTGCCAGGCAACGGCCCTGACCCAATCCGAATGTCCTTCGAGGCGAGCGTATTTGTTTTCGGTGTCCAGGTCCCAGAGGAGCACCGTCCCGTCGACTCCTGCGCTAGCCAGGCGCTTTCCGTCGGGGTGCCAGGCAACGGCGCTGATCCAACGCAAATGTCCTTCGAGGCGAGCGAATTCGTTTCCGGTGTCCAGGTCCCATAGGAGTATGGTGTTGTCATCTCCTGCGCTAGCCAGGCGCTTTCCGTCGGGGTGCCAGGCAACGGCCGTGACCGAATTCAAATGTCCTACGAGGCGAGCGAGCTCGGTGCCAGTACCCGTGTCCCAGAGGAGCACCGTCCCGTCGATTCCTGCGCTAGCCAGGCGCTTTCCGTCGGGGTGCCAGGCAACGGCCGTGATCGGATTCGAATATCCCACGAGGCGAGCGAGCTCGTTTCCGGTGCCCTGATCCCAGAGGAGCACGGTGTTGTCGTATCCTGCGCTAGCCAGGCGCTTTCCGTCGGGGTGCCAGGCAACGGCGCTGACCCCACGCAATTGTCCTTCGAGGCGAGCGAGTTCGTTTCCAGTGTCCGTGTCCCATAGGAGGACGGTGTTGTCGTATCCTACGCTAGCCAGGCGCTTTCCGTCGGGGTGCCAGGCAACGGCGATGACCCAAGGCGAATGTACTTCGAGGCGAGCGAGTTCGTTTCCGGTGTCCGGGCCCCACAGGAGCACGGTGTTGTCGCCTCCGGCGCTCGCTAGGCGCTTTCCGTCGGGGTGCCAGGCAACGGCCGTGACCGCAGCTGAGTGTCCCACGAGGCGAGCGAGCTCGTTGCCAGTGCCCGTGTCCCAGAGGAGCACGGTGTTGTCGTTTCCGGCGCTAGCCAGGCGCTTTCCGTCGGGGTGCCAGGCAACGGCCCTGACCGCAGCTGAGTGTCCCACGAGGCGAGCGAGCTCGTTGCCAGTGCCCGTGTCCCAGAGGAGCACGGTGTTGTCGTTTCCGGCGCTAGCCAGGCGCTTTCCGTCGGGGTGCCAGGCAACAGCCCTGACCGCAGCTGAGTGTCCCACGAGGCGAGCGAGCTCGTTGCCAGTGCCCGTGTCCCAGAGGAGCACGGTGTTGTCGCCTCCGGCGCTAGCCAGGCGCTTTCCGTCGGGGTGCCAGGCAACGGCCGTGACAGAATTCGAATGTCCCACGAGGCGAGCGAGCTCGTTGCCAGTGTCCGTGTCCCAGAGGAGCACGGTGTTGTCGCCTCCTGCGCTAGCCAGGTGCTTGCCGTCAGGCGCCCAGGCGATCGCAAGGATGTCTGAGGTGTGTCCCGAGACGAGCTCTGCCTGCACCTGCGGCGGTACTGGAGCAAGGTTGAGCCCGCGCTCGAGGAGCTCGTTCTCAGGCGCAGCCAGCCATGCGCTCACATCCACGTCCTCGGCTCGCACGTCCTTCCAGTGACCTGCTGTCCAGGTCGACTGCCGGAAGACCGCGCCCGTGAGGTCCGCTGCCTCGACCACGGCACCGTTCGCCTCGGCCTGGGTAAAGTCTGCGCGATGCGCGAGCACGCCTCGGAGGAGCGCCCGGTCGAGCTTCGCACCCGATAGTGTGGCTCCGCTCAGCATGGCGCCCGTCAGATCCGCTCCGGAGAGGTCGGAGCCGGCGAGGTTCGCGCCCTCCAGCTTCGCGCCGAGAAGGCGCGCCCCGCGAAGATCCTCACCGACGAGCTGCGCCCCGCGGAGATCCGCTCCGCCCGGGATCCAGTCCGCCCCATCACCTGCCCATCGAGAGAGGCCGAGCAGCAGCCGCAGGGCGTTCTCGACGATCTCACCGGGTCGCTGGAGCGGCCGCCGATCCTCCGCCAGGAACGACTGGACCGCGCGGACCGCGCTCGCGCGCCTCGGCTCCCCGTCCGCCCTCAGGATCTCTCCGACGAACGCCGCGACCTCCTGCGTGATCGGCCTTGTCCGGAGCGCCTCCTCCGGCCGCTCAGGCAGCGTCGCGACCAGCGCGCGGGCGAGAAAGTACTCGAGGAACGACTTGTGCGCGAAGCGATACCGATCCTCGTCGTCGCGGACGAAGAAGGCTCCGCCCTGGATCTCGAGGAATGCCGCGCCCGGCGGCATGCCCATGCCCTCGGGCAGAAGCGGGAAGAGGCGAGCACGGACGGAGCTCTGGAGCGCCTGCCACGTACAGGTCGCCTTTCCAGACCGCCAGAGCTGCTCGGCCAGCGCCTCTGCAAACTCCTTCTTCTGCTCGTCGGTAAAGCACTCCGGGTCGTCCTTCCGCGTGTTGTCGAGCCATCGCTTCAGGTACGCCTCGTAGAGGTCCGCCCGGCCGACCTGCGCGCCGGGAGAGAGGTCGTCCAGCGTGGCCAGCACCATCCCGAGCAGCAGCGGCCGGTGCACCAGGTCCTTGAGGTCGTAGATCCCGGCGATGCGCGAGAGCGCCGCCGTGGCGCCGCCCTCGCCGCGGATCTGTCGCACGAGCTCGCGCACGTGATCGTCGGTGAACGGCTGGACCACGACGCGCCGGATCCCCGCCGGCGCGCCGAGCGCCTGCGAGAGCGCGCTCTCGGTCGTCGTCGTGAGGTGCGCCTGGCTGGGGAAGTAGTTGTCCCGCGAGGAGACAATCACCTTTCCTCCGCCCGCCGCGATCTCGAGCAGCCCGGAGAGCCTGCCTGCGAGCTCCGCGGCCTCGAGGCGCGTCGCCATCTCGTCGAAGCCGTCGAAGCAGGGGACGAGCAGGTGATGCCGGGTGAGGAGGCGCACGGCGGCGCGGTTCTCGGGGGCATCTTCGAGCCCGGCTGCCTGGAGCAGGAGCTGCTCTGCGCTTGCCGACGGGGACGCGCCGGCGAGGTTCACGAGGAGCGGCAGCGGCGTCGCCCCGGATTCCCAGCGCCTGTCGGCCCACACGGCGAGCGCGGTCGATTTCCCCAGCCCGAACTCGCCGAGGACGAGGGCCGTCGGCTCGCCCGACGACAGCCATGCGTCGAGGGCGCCGAGCATCGGTGTGGGCTCCCCGCCGTCGACACGGGCGTCGGGCTCCACGAACCTGCCGTCGACCTCGCGCAGCCGCTGGTCGCGGAGCGCCGCGATCACGGCGCGCGCGCCACCGAAGCGGTGCAAGAGGCCCGCGATCCGGTCCCGCCGCGCGTCCGGTGGGATCTCGTCGCACGCGGCGCCCGCAAGCCCGGTCTCGGCGAGCGCGGCGAGCAGTCCCACCGAGCGATCACCGAGGGATCCCTCGCCGGCGTCGGTCCACAGGACCCACCCCTCGTCTCGGGACGACGCGATCAGGATCGTGGGCGGAACACTCTGGCTCTCGGACGAGATACCGACGGTCGCGATACGCTGTCTCCCCTCCGCCATCGCGAGCAGGCGAAGGTTCTCCGCTGCGTTGATCTGATGCTCGGAGAACCGCGTGACGTGCCCGTGCTCGTCCGCCTCCTCGACGGGCCGCCGCGTTTCAGCGTCAGCCGCCACGCGCCGGAGGCGACCCTTGACGACCTCGATCAGGTCAGCGGGTCGCCTCTGAAACGCGAGGATCCACCCTCCGACCCGCCTCGTTCCGAGCGCCGCCGGGTCGAGCCCTCCCGGCAGCACCACCCGCACCTCCGGCGCCGGCTTTTCCTCCTGCCTGCTCTCGTCGACCTCGCGTGGGCCGCGCACCGCCTGCGCCACGGCCCCGAGCGCCGCCGCGCCGTCGCTCGTCCACTCGCCGGCGCCCCGCGTCGCGTCCACCGCCTTCCGGAGCCGCGCCTCGACCTCGGCGAACCCGGCCTCCCGCGCCTCCCGCTGCGCCATCCACCCGAACACCACGTCGGCGGCCGCGCCGGCCATCGCCGCCCGCAGCGCGTCGAGCGGCAGCACCTCCGCCGGGAGCACCACCTCCCGCGTGAACTGCCGTAGCTGCTCGACGCTCGTCACCTTGTCGAGCTCGCCGTACAGCCGCCTGAGCCGCCTCCCCCGCGCCGCGGCTCCGGAGAGCGCACCCGCGTTCAGCAGCACGTCGCGCGCCTCCTCGATCCGCGCGACGACCGCCTCCAGCGCGTCGTCGTCATCCCGCGCGAGCAGCTCCCGCGCCTCGTCGAGCCACCGCGCGTACGCCTCCCCGGCCGGGTGCCCGCGGTACACGAACGTCGCCTCGGCGACCGGCACCACCGGCCTTGGCGCCTCGTAGCGCGTCGACCTCCCGGCCCGCTCGTACCCGAGATCGACGTCGGCGACGATCACCCCTTCGTCGCCCGGATCGAGGTACCCGGCGCGATCCGGAAACCGCTTCAGATCATGCGCCTGCCCCTCATCGACGTACACCGACGTGCCGCCGCCCTCCGCGCCGTCGCAATAGAGCACCGGCCGCCCGTACCGGCGCGCCTCCTCCCACGCCTTGCCGGCGAACTCCGGCAGCGTGTGGTGCGGCGTCAGGCTCGGCACGGCGAGGAATCGGCACGCCCCGAGGCGCTCCGCCACGAGCCTCCGGTGCGGTTCGCCCTCCCGAAACAGGAAGTCGAGACAGACCAGCACGCCCATGGGCCCCGGGAGGCCGTCCGGCATCTCGACGGGCGCCCAGGTCGCGCCAGGCCGCATCGAGCTCCGCTCCGGGATCGCCGGGTTCAGCTTCGCCTGCAGGCCGAGCAGCCTGCCGCCGTGGAGCACCGGGCACACCGACTGTCCGACGGCGGGGAGCGCGGCCGCGCCGAGCCGCTCATACACCCCGGATCGCCGCGCCGCTCTGTCGACCGTGTGCGTCCCGGCCACGACGACCATGTCGCCCGCCGCCTCGGCGACGCCCCCGAGGATCTCCCACGGAACGCTGTACTCGGGGAGCACCGCGATCCTCGCGCCGTACTCCCGGCACGCGGCGAGCACCGCCTTTATCCGCGCGAGGAGCTGCGCATCGTACGCCTCCCGGATGCGCCGCCGGAGCGCGTCCAGCTTCGGCTTGATCACCTCCGGCACCTCGCCCCGCGACGGCACGAGCGAGTCCGACGCCACCCTGGGATCGAAGAGCGGATCCTCGAGCGGCGATCGCCGATCCACGACGATCGCCGGATGATAGGCGAGCTGCACGACAGCAACCCGCGTGTACGTCGACCCCTCCGCCGCCTTCTGCACTCGCTTGCTCCCCGCTGCCCGGCGCGTTCGCTTTTACCATTGCTCCGGCGCCGGCGGAGCCATCCAGTCACCCGCGCCCGGTGACAGTGACCCGGCCACGGCGGAAGATCGGCCGCCGGAGCCGCGGCGCCCCCAGCGCGAGCGCTGCCCCGCACGCGAGCGCGAGCGCCGGCAGGTAAAACCGCGGCAGCGCCACCACCGCCTCCAGGTGGTGCCGGCCGGGCCCGACGCGCACCGCGAAGAAGCCCGGGGCGACGCGCCGCGGGGCCAGCTCGGCGCCGCCGTCCCGCACGCGCCAGCCGCTGTACGCCGTGGCGCGGAAGACCACGTCGACCGGCGCCTCGGCGTCGACGATCGCCTCGTACGCGCCCGGCTCGCGCGGCGCCTCGCGCACGCTGGCGCGGGCCGCGTCGCAGCCGTCGTCGGCCACGGCCACGCGCTCGAGCGGGCCGCGGGTCGCCTCCAGCGCCACGAGCTCACCCGGCGTGTCGAGCACGGTGCGCGGCTGCTTCAGGTGCTCGAAGAGCGCTGCGAGCAGATCGGCCTCCCGGCCGCGCCACACCTCGCGCACGCATCCGAGCCCCACGTAGTCCGTGCCGCCCACCCGCCGGGACAGCTCGACCCCGCCGCGCCTGTCCACGAGCGCCCACGCCTCGGGCGGCCCCGGCCGCTGCGTTGTCAGGTGGATGAGCGTGCGGATGCCGAGCGCCTCCGCGCGCGCGGCGCTCCCGGGGCGCTCGGGCGCCACCTCGAGGAAGGCCGCGGCGTGAACGCCCACATGCGCGCCGGCGCCGGTCGAGAAGGCCATCGGGACCGCGCGGCGGAGATCGGCGGCGTGCATCATCGAGCAGGTCGCGAACTCGTCCTCGTCGGCGTAGCTCGCGCGGCCGTGCGGCGCCTCGGCGAGCCAGCGGGCGATGAGATCGGGGTCGAAGCCCTCGGCGGGCGGCGGGCAGCCGCGCGACGCGACGAGCGCGGCCTGCTTCTCTGCAAGGACGTGGAGCTCGGCCGCGCGGGCGGGGATCTCGAGGGCCGCGACGAGCGCGAGCGCGGCCGGCAGGACCGCGGCGAGCGCGGCCGGCAGGACCGCGGCGAGCGCGGCCGGCAGGAGCCCGGCGAGCGCGGGGCGCGAGCGGCGCGCGCCCCGCGCTGCCAGCGCGGCGCCGATGCGCGCGAGCGCCGCCGCCGCGAGGTCGAGCGCGGTGATGATGGCCCCGGCCGCGACGAGCGGCAGGAGGGCGAGGGCGCGCATCGGCTGGAACAGCGAGAGCAGCGCGCGGCCGAGCGGGCCTGCGCCGGCGATCCAGCCGCCGCTCATCGACAGGAGCAGCGCGACCGCCGACGCCGCGAGGACGGCCCGCGACGCCGGGGCGCGGAGGCGCGTCGCGTGCAGGAAGCAGGCGGCGATCCAGGCGGAGCCGATCACCGGGGCGTGCGCGAAGTCGAGCAGGTCGCCATCGAGCATCCACGGCAGCACGCGCTCGGGCCCGAAGCCGATGTGCCGCCAGCCGAGGCCGGCGGGCCAGCCGAAGGGCGCGGCCATCGACGCGATGCCGGGGCCGTAGAGCGCGGCCGCGACCAGGCCGCCGCCGGCGAGCGAGCGGAGCACGCGCGCGCACAGCCGCCGATCCCACGCGGCGATCGCGGCCGCGCCCAGGACGGCGGCGCTCACCGTGAAGACCTGCGGGTGCGTCGCCGCGCAGGCGGCGGCGAGCGCCGGCCCGAGCTCGAAGCGGGCGGGGCGGATCACCGCGGCGGCCCACGCGAGGACGACGGGGATGACCAGGATCTGCGAGAGCAGCCCGAGGAGGAAGAACGACGGCCACCCGCCGGCGAACTGCACGTACGGCGCGACCCACGCGAGCGCCACCGCGCCGGCGGCGGCCGACGCGGGCCGCGCGCCGACCGCGCGGGCCGCGGCGAGGACGACCAGCGGGGCCCCGATGAAGGCGGCGAAGCCGAGCCCCTTCACCGCGACCACCGGCGCGACGCCGAGGCGGATCAGCGCCGCCACGAGCAGCCAGCCGACCGGCGGGTAGTGCAGCGCGATCGGGAAGCCGCCGTTGTTCGTGGCGATCCACCCGTGCGGCAGGCCGCTCGTCGCGATGTCGTAGGCGATGGCGAGGTGCGAGATCGTGTCCTTCGGCAGCGCGGCGCCGGGCCCGGCGAGCGCGGGCGCGTCGCGCAGCGCGGGCAGGAGCGCCACCGCCACCGCCGCGGCGGCGGCGAGCCAGGCGAGGCGCGGCGCGGGCGCGGGCGCGGCGGCTGCGGCCGGCGCGGGCGCGGGCGCGGCGGCTGCGGCCGGCGCGGGCGCGGGCGCGGCGGCTGCGGCCGGCGCGGGCGCGGTGGGGCCGGCGGCCGCGCCGGCGCGGAGCTCGGCCAGCCGGAGGACGAGGACGCCGAGCGCGAGCAGGAGGTAGAGCATCAGCGGAGCTCGCCGTCGCCCGGGTCAGCCCGGGGCGCGTTGCCACGTGCCGAGGAGCGACCAGCCGGTGAGCGTGCGCCGCACCGACACGAGCCGCATCCGCTCCCCGACGTCGAGCGCCGCGAGGCTGCGCTCGTCGAACTTGCTCGGGTGGATGTGCTTGCGCGAGAAGCCGTCGCGGCGCGCGATCCACTCGAGCACCGTGGCCTCGAGGAGCGGCAGCGTCGACAGGCGGCCGTAGTTCGGGGTCGTGAGCAGCAGCGCGCCGCCCGGCGCGAGGCGCGCCGAGAGCCCGCGCGCCCAGCGCGACGGATCGAGGGTGTGCTCGACGACCTCCTTCGCGAGCACGACGTCGAACGGGCCGTCGAACCCGCCGCCCGTCGGGAGCTCGTAGGGCCCCGGACAGACGGTGAAGCGCGCTGCGCGCGCCGGGTAGAGGCGCCGGCACGCCTCGATGGCGCGCGCGTCGAGATCGCAGCCGTAGAGCTCGGTCGCGGGCGGCGCGCCGGGGATCTCCCCTTCGAGGCCGCAGCCGACGAGGAGCACGCGCGGGCGCGGGCCGCGCGCGGCGATGGCGCGGGCGAGGGGGCGGGTGAGCGCGCCGTGGTAGAGCGACCACGGGAACCGCTCGCGGCGGCGGTGGTTCGAGAAGTAGTCGCCGGGCGGCGCCGCCGTTTCAGCCATCGGGCCCCGCCTGCGCCACGAGCAGGTACTCGGCGGCCGCGTCGCCGCCCGGGGCGAGGCGCCCGAGCGCGTTGACAAGGGCGCGCGCCACGTCGACGGTGAGCGGGCGGAGCGCTGGCATGGCGATCCAGCGGCCGGTGAGCTTGCGCATCACGTAGCCGAGCAAGCTCGGGTACAGCATGAAGTCGAACGCCCACGAGGTCGGCCGGCCCGCGATGGGGCGCGTCTCCACGAGGTCGAAGCCCGCGCGCGCGAGGTGATCGCGCCAGCCCGCCTCGTCGTAGAGGTGGACGTGCGAAAAGACCCGATCGAGCGCGTCGCCGTACGCCCGCGAGAGGCCGACCAGGCCCACGGAGCGGAGCGCCTCGGGCAGGGCGAGCTGGTACGTCCAGTCGGGCGTGGGCACGATGAGCACGAACCGCGCTCCGGGCCTGAGCGCGCGCCGGATGTTCACGAGGGCGCCGTGGAGATCGGGCACGTGCTCGAGGCTGCAGTTGGCGATGGCGCTGCCGAAGAACCCCTCGGGCAGGTGGACGTTGACGATGCTGCCGCAGATGAGCGTGCGGTACGACGCGGTCCGCTGCGCGCGCTGCACCTCGGTCGGGTTGATGTCGATGCCCCACGCCTGCTTGTCCGGGTAGGCGAGGCGCGCGAACAGGCCGTCGCCGCAGCCGACGTCGAGCAGCGGCTCCGGCAGGTCGAGCTCGCGCACGGCGCGCAGCCGCACGCACTCGCGGATGGCGAGCGCCGCGGGCGCGAAGGCGTAGTAGGCGGAGAAGTCGTCCGCGTCGAGCGGCCACTCTCGGTCCATGGGAGCGCTCATCCCCCGTGGAGGCGCAAGGAGCGCCGGCACGCGCGGACCGCTCCGGTCGGGTGCGGCCCGTCCGTCGCTTCGACGATGGCCTCGAGGGCTCCGGGATCGAGGTGCGGCAGGGGCATGCGCCGCATCCTACCATCGGAGCGGCGCTCCTCGGGTACGGCCGAATTTCTCCGAGACCGGGGGACGTCGAGGGCCGTGTCACCGAGGGCGGGGTCGGCGTCCGCGAGCTCGGAGAGCCCGCCCTGGCTCCGGGGGCCACGAAAGGAAAACGCGGCGATTGGCGAGGTCCGCCGGCTGCGATCGCACCTTGTGAGCAGGCCGTTGGTGGCAGTTGGTATGAGGAAATGAAAATGCATCGGGCCGATCGCGCGTAAGCGGTTTGCGATGCCAGCCGCGCGGACGAGCCTGCATTTTTCTTCGTCTCGTCCGCACGGCGTGCCAGCCTGCGCCCGCCATGCGGAACCGATTCGATCGGCTGGCGAAGGACATCGCTCAGGAGGGGATGACACCGATCGGCAAGGTCGTGACCGACGCCGAGGTCGCCGGAGAGGCGCAGCATGCGGACCTATGGTATGAGCCCGACCCCGCGCGCGCGTCGGGGCGAGAGCGGCTCGGGCTCCTCGGCCGCCTCGCGGAGACGGCGTGCACCATCGAGGCCTACAGCGACACGCCGAGCGCGGACGAGGTGCGCGCATGCGTGCACAAGCACCTCGCCGTGTGGCGAAGCTACGTGGCCCGCAACCGCGCTTCCGAACCCCCGTTTCTGTGGATGTTGTCGACCGGTCGCCCAACCGCCGTGATCGCCGGTCTGCGCATGGAGCCGATGGCCGGGTGGCCCGCGGGGGTGTACGAAGGCCCCGGACTGCTGCGAACCGCGCTGATCGTCCTCGGCGAGCTGCCGCGCGTGCGCTCGACCCTGCTGATGCGGCTGATGGGCGGAGGACGCGTACTGCGAGAGGCGATCGAAGATTTCCGGCGGCTGCCGGAGGACGCGTCGGAGCGCGACATCGCGCTCGGTCCTCTGCTACGCTTCCGAGCGGAGGTCGCCCAGCGCGGGCCCGCGACACCGGAAGAAGAGGAGTTCGTGATGACCACGCAGGAACTCGTCGAGCAATTCATCGAGCAGGGACGCACGCAGGGGGTCGCGCAAGGGATGGCGCAAGGGATGGCGCAGGCGACGATCGAGCTCTACGAAGCTCGGTTCGGCCCCATGCCGCCGCCGCTGCGGTTGGCCGTGGAGGCCATGCGCGATCTGCCGACGCTCCGAGCGTGGCACCTCCTCGCCGGCACCGGGACGCGCGAGGCCGTGCACGAGGCCCTCGCCGCCGGTCCCTCCGAGCGCTCGTCCTGACCCCCGCCGCCAACCGCCCGGCGGCGCGCCGCCGGCGCCGGCCGGAGCGCCGCCCGCGCGCCCCACGGCGGCCTCGGGCCGTGGGTCGAAGCGCCTCGACGACGCGTTGCGCCGGGTGTTACCGAACGTAACGCGAGCGCATCGAAGCGTTACCGAACGTAACGCCACGTGGCCGGACGGCGCGCCCCGGGCGTTCTCCCGGCGATGAACCGAGTAGTATATCGGGTCCTCGTGTGACACACTCGATGGCGCGTGTGAGGGGCATGGCATCGGCCCGCGCTCTCCCGCGCGCCTCCGGACATCGACGGTGGGCAGCGCAGCCATCCAGATGAGCTGTTCGATCGATCCGGGCTCGATCCGGGCGACGCTGCGCGCACGAGCGAACCGGCGCGCTATCGGCTGAAAATAAAAAAATCGAAAGTTCGAATGCGCTGAAGGTGCTGCTGGTCGGCGGGGGCGGTGCGCCGAGGGGCAATTCGAACGATCACGTACACAGCAATCTTTCGAGCGTCGAGGACCATGCGAAGAATACTTTGTGCTCTTCTGTTTTTGGCTGTCACCGGCTGCGGCGATGACACGGACACCACGACATCCAGCAGCACGTCGAGCTCGACGTCCAGCTCGAGCAGCGCGGCGAGCTCCGGCGGGGGTGATGCCTCTGGCGGCGGCGGTGGTGGCGGCGGCGACACCGGCGGTGGCGGCGCTGGCGACACCGGGGGCGGCGGGGCCACGGGTGGTGGCGGCGAAGGCGGCGAAGGCGGCGGTGGCGGCGCCGGCGGCGCGGCGGAGGCGCACTGGGTCGGGACGTGGACGACCGGCCCGCAGCTGACCGAGCCCCACAACAACCCGCCCGCGGACGGCCCTGGCCTGACCAACAACACGCTGCGCCAGGTGATCTATACGTCGATCGGCGGCAAGGGCGTGCGACTGCTGCTCTCGAACGAGTTCGGCGACGGGCCGGTGACCATGGAGTCGGTCCACATCGCGGAGTCGACGACCGCCGACGGCATCAACGTGGCCACCGACCATGCCCTGAAGTTCGCGGGGGCCGATGCGGTGACCATCCCGGTGGGCAAGACGGTCTTCTCCGATCCGATCGAGTACACCATCAAGCCCAACACCAAGATGGCGGTGACCATCAAGTTCGGCGCCGTGCCGGCCGGGATCACCGGGCACCCGGGCTCGCGGACCAACTCGTATATCCAGGTCGGCAACGGGGTCTCGTCGGCGAACCTGACCTCCCCTGTGTCCCTTGCGCACTGGTACTACATCACGGGCCTCGACGTCGATGCGGCCCCCGAGGCCGCGGCGGTCGTCATCCTCGGTGACTCGATCACCGATGGCCGCGGCTCGGACACGGACGGGAACACCCGCTGGCCGGACTTCCTGTCTCGCCGGCTGCGGTCCAATCAGGGGACCCAGCAGGTCGCCGTGCTCAACCTCGGCATCGGCGGGGGCAACGTGCTCGTCGGCGGGCTCGGGCCGACCGCCAAGGCCCGCTTCCAGCGTGACGTCCTGGACCAGCGCGGCGCGAAATGGCTGATCACGTTCATCGGCGTGAATGACATCGGCACCGACAGCCAGCCGCCCGTCGCCGAGAACCTGATCGCGGCCTATGAAGAGTTCATCACCAAGGCGAAGGAGAAAGGGATGCTCGTTTATGGAGCGCCCATCACGCCGCTCGGCACCGGGTACTTCTCCGCGGCCCGCGAGACGACCCGCCAGACGGTCAACACCTGGATCCGCACGAGCGGCAAGTTCGACGAGGTCATCGATTTCGAGCCGGCGGTCGTGGACCCCAACGATCCCACCAAGCTGAAGGCTGACCTTGACTTCCAGGATGACGGGCTGCACTTCAACCCGACCGGCCTGGAGGCGCTGGCGAACGCCGTCGACCTCTTGCTGTTCGTCCCCCAGCCCAAGTAGAGCGGAGGCCGCTCGTGGGGGGCGCCCGATCGGGCGCGCGGAGCTCCGCGCCGCCGCGCGCCCGGCGAAGACCACCGCTCCCCCGGCGGAGAAGCGCCCCGGCCCTCGTGGGGCGCTATGACCGGTGACCTGGACAACTGAGCCGCCAGCGTTGACGCGTTGCGCTGTGCGTCCTCGCGTATTCAGCCGCAACGGTCCTGAGTAGCCTTGTCTCATGCGCGGGCTCGAGGTGGCGCCGTGAGCCGGATCCTGCTGGTCGAGGACGAGGTCGTCATCCGGACGGAGCTCCGGCGGCTGCTCGTTCGTCATGGGCACGACGTCATCGAGGCGGGGTCGGTCGAGGATGCCTCGGCGGATCACGATCTGCGCGCGTTCGATCTGGTGCTGGCCGACGTGCGCTTGCCGGGCGCGCCGGGCACCGCGCTCGTCGGGCAGTGCGGCGGCGCGCCGGTCGTGCTCATGACGAGCTACGCCACGGTGAAGGCGGCCGTGGACGCCGTGAAGCGCGGCGCCGCGGATTACCTGTCGAAGCCGTTCGATCATGCCGAGCTCGTCGCCCTCCTCGAGCATCATCTCCCCGGCGCGCGGCCCGCGCGGAGCGCGCTCCCCGACGTCGCGCAAGGCGCCTCGGTGCCCGCGCCGTCTGCGCCGCCCGTGCCGCCTACGTCCGAAGACGACGAGCTCGAGGGCATGGTCGGCGGCTCTGCGGTCATGCGCGAGGTGTTCGCGCGGGTGCGCAAGGTCGCCCCGAGCGAGGCGACGCTGCTCGTCCTCGGCGAGAGCGGCACGGGCAAGGAGACGCTCGCCCGCGCCGTGCACCGGTTGAGCCCGCGCCGGCAGCTGGCGTTCGTCCCGGTCCACTGCGCGGCCATCCCCGAGGGGCAGATCGAGGGGGAGCTCTTCGGATACGAGCGCGGCGCCGTCCCCGGCGCGATCTCGGCGCGCGCGGGGCTCTGCGAGGCCGCGGAGGGCGGGACGCTGCTGCTCGACGAGGTCGCCGAGCTGCCGCCCAAGGTCCAGGCGCGGCTCCTCCGCTTCCTCCAGACGGGCGAGGTGCGGCGCGTGGGCGCGACCCGCGCCCGGCGCGTCGACGTGCGCCTCATCGCGGCGACGCGCCGAGATCTCGTGGCGATGGTGCGCGACGGATCGTTCATGAGCGACCTCTACTTCCGGCTGCGGGTCCTCGAGATCCGCCTCCCGCCGCTGCGCGAGCGGCCGGGCGATGCGGTGCGCCTCGCGGAGTCGCTGCTCCGGCGGCGCGCGTGGGCGATGGGCCGCGCGCCGCTCACGCTGACGCCGGAGGCGCGCGCCGCCATCGCGGCGGCCCCCTGGCCGGGCAACATCCGGGAGCTGGAGAACGCCGTTCACCGCGCGATGGTGCTCGCCGATGCGAGCGAGATCGGGCTGGAGCTGCTCGGGCTCGACGCGCCCCTTCAACCACCTTCGTCCGCGCCCGCCGCGGACGCGCACGAGGGAGAACCCCCGTCCGACTCTCTCGAGGGGTATTTCCGCCGCTTCGTCCTCGAGCACCAGCACGAGCTGACGGAGACCGAGATCGCCCGCCGCCTCGGCATCAGCCGCAAGGCGCTGTGGGAGCGGCGGCAGCGGCTCGGGATCCCCCGGCCGCGCTCCTGAGCCTCCGTCGACGGCGGCGCGCCCTCGTCAATTTTGGTTGACTGGCAGAATGTGAACGTTCACAATTGGCTCAGGCGCGCTCGGGCAGGGCGTTGACCTGACGAAGCCTCCCCTGGGCTGGCATTGTTCGCGGAAAATTGAACAGGGAGGCGGGGAGACGGGGAGATCGGTGGAATTTTACTCCCCGTCTCCCTGCCTCCCTGTGAATTGTCCAGAAAAATTCGGGCGAATGCTCCTGGGCGGCGACCGCGCGACCACGCCGGGTCGTCCCGACCAGGGAGCCGCGTCGCCTCGACGCGTTCGTTTTTTCTTTTTCTGACAGCCGCGCGCCGCGCGCTCTCGCTGACACCTCTTATCGGGCCATCACCATGCACCTTCCTTCCCAACCTACCAACACCCGCTCTCTCAACCGACGCGCAGGCGGTGCGACGTCTGCTGTCTGTCTCCTCGCTCTCGTCGCAAGTTGTAGTGGGGAGTCGCAGGTGGGCGACGGTGATGGCGGCGGCGGTGCCACGGGCGCGACGACCGGCCCCGGAACGGGCGTTTCGAGCAGCAGCGGCTCGGGCGGGAGCGACGGGCAAACGACGAGCGGCGGCTCGACGAGCGCCAGCGGAAGCTCGGCCGCGTCCGGGGGCGGTGACCCCGGCGCCGGCGGCGGCGACGGCGGCGGTGACGGCGGCGGCGCCCCCGCCGTCTGCCCCGAGACCTACTCCAATCCTCTGATCTGGCAAGACCTCCCCGATCTGGAGGTCATTCGCGTGGACGACGCCTACTACTACACGGCGTCCACCTTCCACCATGCGCCTGGAGCGCCCCTGCTCCGCTCCTACGATCTGGTTCACTGGGAATACGTCTCCCACTCCGTTCCCCTTCTCGACGTCGACCCGTCGTACGACCTCGGCCGGGATAGGTCCTATGTGAACGGCATCTGGGCTTCCACGCTCCAGTACCGGAAGAGCAACAAGACCTTCTACTGGATGGGCTGCATGCACAACAAGGGCGGCGGCTGGGTCTTCACGGCCAAGTCCCCCGAAGGCCCGTGGGAGAAGCACAAGGGCGGCTGCTACTACGACATGGGGCTGTTGATCGACGACGACGACACCATGTACGTGGCCTACGGAAACAACACGATCAGCGTGGCCCAGCTGAGCGCGGACGGCTTCAGCCAGGTCAAGAATCAGGTCGTGTTCCAGACGCCGGGCAACATCTCCGGACCGCTGGAGGGCTCTCGCATCATCAAGAAGGATGGGGACTACTACATCTTCACCACGCAGTACGCGAACGGTGAGTACGTGCTGCGCTCGACGAGCGGGCCCTTTGGTCCCTACGAGCTGCGGCCCTTCGCGGTCAAGCTGCCCTACGCCGGCGCCCCGGGCTCCGGCGGCGCCCCGCACCAGGGCGGCGTCGTCCAGACGCAGAACGGCGACTGGTACTACCTCGGGTTCAACGACTCGTACCCGGCGGGCCGCATCCCGGTGATGGCCCCGATGACCTGGACCGACGGCTGGCCCTCGCTCACCCTGGTGGACGGCAAGTGGGGAGGTACGTACCCCTTCCCGAACCTGCCTTGCGGCTCGAACCGGGTGAAGCCGCCCGTGACCAAGGACACCTTCGCGGAGGCGACCCTGCGCCCCGAGTGGGAGTGGAACCACAACCCAGACGGCACCAAGTGGTCGTCCGGGGCCGGGCTGACCCTACAGACCGCGACGGTGACGAGCGATCTGTACGCCGCGCGAAACACGCTGACGCGCCGCATCGAAGGGCCCGTGTCGATCGCGACGATCGAGCTCGATCATAGCAAGATGCAGAACGGCGATGTCGCCGGCCTCGCTGCCCTGCGCGACATGTCGGCGTGGATCGGGGTCAAGAAGGCAAACGGGGCGACGCGCGTCGTGATGACCAATGGGGTCAACATGAACACCTCCTGGGCCACGACGAGCACGGGCACCGAGGTGGCTTCTGCCGACGTGTCGGGCAACACGATCTGGCTGCGCGTGGAGGCCAACGTCCGCACGGACAACGGCGGGGCGCAAGCGCGCTTCTCCTACAGCACGGACGGCGCCCGGTTCACCAGCCTGGGCAACACGCTCGGCATGAACAAGAACTGGCAGTACTTCCTCGGTTACCGGTTCGGCATCTTCAACTACGCCACACAGTCCCTGGGCGGCTCGGTGAAGGTCGCGTCCTTCGAGGTCACCAAGCCGTAAGATGCGAGCCGGCAGCCTGCAGGGTCATCCGCGTGGCCGAGAGCGAGATCCGGGGCGGGTCTAGAGCGACAAACGGGTTGAAACCACGAGAAAAAACAGGAATTTCACAGGGAGGCGGGGAGGCGGGGAGCGAGAGACGGCAAGAGGGAAAAATTCATTTTTTTCTTCCTCCCCGCCTCCCCGCCTCCCTGTGAAAATTCTCCGGGTTTCAACGTGATTGGTGTTCTAGTTCTTCGTCGGCGCGGGCGCGCCGCTCTGGATCCACTGGCGGAGGGCAGCGAGCTCAGCGCTCGTCACCGTCGGCTTGCCGTCCGCGGCCTGCGGCATGACGCCCGTCTGGCAGGTGCCGCCGGCGGAAGGCCTGCACCCGGCGCTCCCGGCCGTCCCTGCGACCTTGAGGTAGAGCCAGCTCTGGTCCGGATTCCCCGGGACCACGAGCTTGAACTGCCCACCGCCCTTGGCGGTCTTGTTGACGAGGCCCGCGACGATGTCCGTCGAGCTGATGTCGCCGCCGAGCGACAGACCTGCTGCGGGACCGGTCGACGGCGCAGCGTGGCAACCGCTGCACTTGTGGATCGCGCTCTCGAAGATCGGACGGATGGTGTCCTGGAACACGCCGGACTCGCCGGGCAGGGGATTTCCCGGATCCGGATCCGGCTTCAGGTCGGGATTGATGACCTGAGCGATCGCATCCATCTCGTAGCACTGGGCGGCCACCGCGTCCTTCAGCTTCTGGTCGGTGGGCGACATGCCCTTGGCGACGCGGTACTTCTCCCAGACGTTGTCGATCCAGCCGTGCAGCTTCCAGAACATGTAGTTGTCGATGTTCGTGAACTGGTTGCCGAGGCCGTGATCGGTGTTCTGGGGGCGCACCCACTTGAAGTGGAGATCCCCGTGCAGGCCGCTGGCCTGCAGGTTGGTACCGGGGATGGCCTGGCCGGCGAAACACTGGAGCCACATACCGAGCGCGCCCTCGTCCGGGAAGCGGCTCAGGTTCTCCGGCTTGTCGATCTCGTCGCCGATCTTCGCGTTGGCGAGCGTCGTGGAGCTCCAGGGCCTGAAGTCCGATCTCCACTGCTGGGGCAGCTCCTCCGCCGTCGTGGGGAACTTCTTGAAGCCCTCGAACTGCTCCGAGTGCTTCGGCCAGAGCTGCTTCAGCGACTGGATCATGTGCCGGTGCATGGCGAGGAACTGGTAGCCGTCGCCCGTCGTCCTGCACTCCTGGTCCGACGGGACCGGGACCGCCGACCTGCAGATATTGACCCTGCTCATGCCCATGCCGCCATTGCAGCGCCGGATGCTGTGCCACTCGAAGTGGGCGGCTTGCCATTCATTCTCCTGCATCCAGGAGATGACCTCCGGCTGAACCGTGAGATCGATCTGGTTGTTCTTCACGAACTCCGCCGCGCCGTCCTTCATCGTCGCGTCGCTGGGATGGGGATCGTAGCCATCCACGCAATGATCCTTCGGGTGCGTGTCGCCCGTCCCGCTCGAGCCGCCGGTGCCGCCGGCGGGATCTCCGGTCGACGAGGAGGAGCCCGTCGTCGCGGCGGAGGTGGAGGCGTCGCCGGCGCCGGCGCCGCTCGTGCTGGGGCCGGCGCTGCTGCCGGTCAACGTCGAGGTCGTGGTGGAGGTGGACGACACGCCGCCGCCGCCTGCTCCACCCGAGCCCCCGGTGTCGGGATCTTCGCCGCTACAAGCGCCCAGCAGCAAGGCCGTAACGCACGAGAGGAAACCCAACGTGCGTTGAGACATCTTGCCCAATGACACGGTGGACGGACCTGCCTGATCGTTGATTCGCATGGTGCTCCTCGTTACCGCTGGATGCCGGACCGCTGGGTGCCGGGCGCATGCTTCCGCGCAGCCGCTGAGCCAGACGCCAGATGGAGCATCGGCCAACCGCCGGTGCCATTTGCGTAGCACGAGGTCTCCGAGCGGAGAAGCGGGTGTAAATTTGCTGCAAAACGATCATCGCCGACGTTGGATGAGCCGTGGGGAAGGGGAAAGTAAAGAGCTTTTAATAAGTCAAGGGTGATCGCCGCTCACCCCAGGTGACCGAGGGGTCCGTGCCCCATCCGCCTTCCTTTTGGAAAAGTGAAGCTGCATCGATGGTTGATCCCGTTCAGTGATGCCATAAATGCCCGTTTCTGCTCAACCGTTCCGCTGGCCTGCGAGTATCGAGGGGGGCGCCATGGGAAGGCGAGCTCCGCAGGCCAGCGAGTCTGGAGGGGGCGAGCGACCTCGTCCGGAGTCGACCTGGGACGGCTGCGCCCTTGATTGCCTGGCCGAGAGGGGAGCTGCTGGTTACCGGCGCTCCGGGGGACCACGGGACCATGAACGAGAGCCATGTGAAGGGTGGTGTTGCGGCGGGCGCGGAGCTGGAGGTGCGCCGGCGGCGCAATGCCGATGCGCTGCGGGGCGAACACCGCGGCTCTCGAGCGCCGGCTCGCGCGCGGCCAGGCAGCTCTCGATGAGCTCTCGGAGATCGTCACGGCGCATGTGAAGCGACCCGCGGGCGCGTCCTCTGCCTCGTTGACCCTCTCGCGGGGCGCGATCTACCTTGCGAGCGCCCCCATGACCCTCCACGTCGTCCGCCAGGGCGAGCTCCCGGCCGCCATGGCGCGTCGCTGCTGAGGGCGATGCTTCCGGCGGACGAGGTCATCCAGAAGCTGGTGGACGTGCTCGCGCCGTACCTCGGCGAGAACATGGCGCGCGCGGCCGTGCGCAGCCAGGCGGACAAGCTGGGGTTCAAGCACGGGCGCCTCTCCCCGGCCGACGTGGAGCGCTTGCTCGCCGCGGTCGCGCCGGGGCTCGGCGTGTTCGTCGGGCGCGACAAGGCCCAGCGGATCCTCGACGAGGCGCGCGCCGCGATCGGGGCGCAGGGAGGAGCTCGATGACGCGCGTCCCCGTTCGCCGCGTGGCGCCGGCGGTGGTGACGATCGTGTGCGCGGTGTACGTCCCGCGCCTGCTGCCGCAGACCGCCGAGCTCTCCGAGCGGCTGCTCCCGACGCCGGTCGTCGACGCCGTGGGTCCGCTCGTGCGGCTCGCGTGCCTCGCGGTCGCCGCCGTGTTCGGGCTGCGCAGCGCCGCGCGCCTCGAGCGCGACAACCCGGCGCGCGGCCCGTGGTTCCTGCTCGGCGCGTGGCTCGCGCTCTTCACCCTGGGCCAGGTCGGGCTCGTGTACTATCCGCTCGTCGCGCGCGCGCCGACGCCGCTGCCGTCGATCGCGGACGCCGCGTTCCTCCTGGGATACGCGCTGCTGATCGTCGCGTCGGCGCGCTTCGTCTTCGTGTACCGCGCGTCCGGCTTCCCCGTCGGCAGCGCGCGCGAGCACCTCGGCATCGCCGCGGGCGCGGCGGCGGCGATGGCGATCGTCGGGTATCCCCTGCTCGCCCCGATCGCGCGCGCGCCGGTGCCGCTCGGCGAGCGGCTCATCAACATCGCCTATCCCATCCTCGATCTGATCGCGCTCGTCCCCGCGCTGGTGATGCTGAGGATCGCGCGCGCCTTCCGCGGCGGCAAGGTGTGGGCGATCTGGGGATCGCTGCTCGCGGGCTGCGCGCTCATGGCCGTGGGAGACATCCTGTTCGCTTTCTTCTCCTCGGCGAAGGTGACCGCGTTCGGGCCAGGCGTGGACATGATGTTGCTCCTCGGGTACTTCGCGGCGGCGTGCGGGACGATGCTGCAATACGAGACGATCACCGACTGACGACGGCGGCGCGGTGCTCGCCACGGGTCACAGGCCGCCCCGGCGGCGCGCGATGGTACGGTCGGAGGGTGACGGCGGGCGTGACATGTCACGCTGTCGGCCGTGACATGTCACGCTGTCGGGTGTGACATGTCACGGCGGCTCGCCCGGCGCAGAGGTCGAGCCGTCGGCCCGGCGCGCGCCGCGGCTCGCCCTTCGGGGTCGAATTTGCTGCGTCGGTGCGCTCGCGCTGCGCCCATGGATGTCACGCCGGGGAGGGCGCGCCAGGCGGCACGCGCGTTGCGTGATCGCTCGCTCGCGACACCCGTCCACGGGCGCGCGGCGCCGCCGCGCCATCACACGGAGCTGAGCGCCATGATGTCTGCGCCGATACCGATGACGACAATGAATCTCCTCACGAGGTCCCTCTCCGTCGAAGAGCGGATCGACGAGGCGGTCCTCTGCGCCAACGTGCCGAGCCCGCTGTCCTCGGTCGCGTTCCATGAGGACGTCGAGTGCATCCGCAGGTTCTTCGCCGCGGGGTTCCCCGTTCACCTGGCGGTTCATCGGGTGGACAGCGCCGAGGCGGCGCGCCGGGATTACACGGCGCTGCACACCCACGACGGCCCGGAGATCAACCTGATCCTCCCGGATCCCGCGGGCCTCGAGTACCGCGTCGAGCTCGGCTCCCGCGTCCACCACGTCACCGAGAGCACGAGCATCTGGATCCCGCCGGGCGTCCCGCACTCGGCGAACGTGGTCCGGGGCTCTGGCTACTTCATCACCGCGCGCTTCGACCACGGGGGTGCGAGGTGAGCCGTGACCTTCGTCGGAGCCTCGACGAGGACGCGGGCGTCAGGAGGCCCGCCGTGGCCGCGTCGAGCGCCGCGCAGGCCTACCGGAGAGGGAGCCTCTGGCAGCGGGGGCGCGGCGAGCGCCTCATCGCGTTCGCCGGCGTGAGGCGGGGCGAGCTCGTGCTCGACCTCGGCTGCGGCACCGGCGGCCTCACGCGGCAGCTCGCAGAGCTCGTGGGCCCCGACGGGCGCGTCCTTGGGATCGATCCGGACGAGGCGCGGATCGCGCTCGCCCGGCGCACCGCAGGCGCGCCCAACCTGGAGTTCCAGGTGGCGGCGGCCGAGACCCTCGGCGAGGTCGCCCGGGACCGCACCTTCGATCTCGTCTTCTCGAACTTCGTGTTTCACTGGATCCGCGACAAGCGCGCGGTCCTCCGCCGGATGCGCGACCTGCTCCGCCCCGCGGGGCGCATCCTCGTCCAGTGCGTCTCGTCGCTCCCCGTGCTCGTCGGGGAGCTCTCGCGGCTCGCCGACCCTTCGGGGGAGAAGATCCTGCGGGATTTCGCCTTCGAGGACGCCGCGGCGCTCGGGCACCACGTCGAGGGCGCCGGGCTCCAGCTGCTCCGCCTGGAGGAGCAGCACGGAACTCACGTGTACCCGACGCTGGACGCATTGCTGCGGTGGTGGCAGGCGACGACCCACGAGCGGTTCGACCCGCGGGCCGTCGAGCCCGCGGCGCTCTCTCGGTTCGCCGAGCAGCACGGCGACGGCGGCGTGTTCCGGGTGCGCGAGACGTTCTGCTGGTTCGAGGCGCGGCTCGCGCCGGCGCACTCGTGGGGACGCGAAGGCCGACCCCCTGAATCTCGATGATTTTTTCTGGATTGCGTCGACGTTTGTCTGGTCCCGGGGCCAGGACGACGCGATGCTCCTGGTTGCCACGCCCCCGTTCTTTTCCGAGGTGGGCTATCCTCCGCTCTCCGCAGCCTCCCGCGGCGGCGCTCGCACCCAGGACCGATCCGAATGGCGATCTTCGAGCTCTCGTTCCAGTCCGGGGAGGCCTCGCTCTCCGTGCGCCGTGTCGTGGTCCAGGAGGCTGTCTCCGAGCCCTTCGCCGTCTCGGTATGGGCCCGGTCCAGGCTCTCGGATCTCGAGCTGGAGTCGCTCGTCGGCCAGAGCGCGGCGCTCCAGATCCAGCCCGACGCCGCGCACCTCCACTGGCTGAGCAGCAGGCTCTGGCAGGGCGTGTGCAGCCACGTGGAGCAGGTGCAGGCCGAGCCGACGGGGCTCTCGACGTACTATCTCCGCATCGTGCCGCGCCTCTGGCTGCTCACCCAGCGCCGCGGCCACCGCATCTACCAGCACCTCTCCATCCCCGACATCGTCGACGCGCTCCTCGGCGAGTGGGCGATCGAGCCGGCGTGGAAGATCGATCGCGGCGCGTACCCCAGGCTCGAGTACAAGGTCCAGCACGGCGAGAGTGATCATGCCTTTCTCTCCCGCCTCCTCGAGGAGGCGGGCATCGCCTACACCTTTCCGGACCACGGGAAGGACGCCAAGCTCACGCTGAGCGACAAGCTCGAGGCGGAGCCGCTGAGGCCGGGGCCGCCGCTGCCGTTCGTCGACAACCCCCTCGAGACCGCCGAGCGCGAGTTCGTCACCAGGGTGCGGCTCGGCCACGAGGTCCGGCCCGGGGCGAGCACGATCCGCGGCCATGACTTCCGCAAGCCCTCGTTCGCGCTCACGGGCGAGGCGCCCCCGGCGCCCGCGCCCGAGGCGAAGTACGAGCAGTACCGCTACGAGCCCGGCGCGTTCCTCGCCGCGAGCGCCGGGGGCGGCGCGCCCGTCGGCGACGCCAAGGGCGTTTACCGCCACGACCCGAAGCACGGCGCCGATCTCTCGACTCGGGTCCTCGCGGCGATGCGCGCCGACAAGCGCGGCGTGCTCTTCGAGGCCAACGTGATCGACCTCTACCCCGGCCGGGTCTTCGCCGTCGATCAGCACCCGCACCCGGATCTCGGAGGAGGGCCGCTCCTGGTGGCCGAGCTCGAGATCGTTGCCTCGCTCGGCGAGCCGTGGAGCGTGCGCGGGCGCGCGCTCTTCGCCGATCCCAAGGCCCCGTACCGGCCGGCGCGCAAGACGCCCAGGCCGGTCGCGCCCGGGCTGCAGAGCGCGACCGTGGTGGGGCCGCCGGGCGCCGAGATCCACACCGACGAGCTCGGGCGGGTGCGCGTGCAGTTCCCGTGGGATCGCGAGGGCAAGCTCGACGACAACAGCTCGTGCTGGATGCGCGTGAGCCAGGGCTGGGCGGGGGCCGGGTTCGGGATGTTCATGCTCCCCCGCGTCGGCCAGGAGGTGCTGGTGGCCTTCCTCGACGGCGATCCAGATCTCCCGATCGTGGCCGGGCGCGCCTTCAACGGCCGCGAGCTCGTGCCGTACAAGCTGCCGGATCACAAAACGGTGAGCACCTGGAAGAGCAGCTCGTCGCCCGGCGGCGCGGGTTACAACGAGATCAAGTTCGAGGACCAGGCGGGCCAGGAGCTCGTCTACATGCAGGCGCAGCGCGACAGGAACCAGCTCGTCAAGCGCGATGAGGTCGAGCGCACCGCGCGCCACAAGCGGAGCACCGTGGGAGGCGACGAGCACCTGGTCGTGAAGGGCGCGCGAAAGCAGCTCGTCGACGGGGGCGACCATGTGCACGTGAAGCTGGATCAGCGAACGGCCGTCGACGGCTCGGTGTCGCTCACGGTCGCGGTGAACCGGGACGAGCGCGTGGACGGGAACCACGCGCTCGAGGCCGGCAAGCAGATCCACATCAAGGCGGGCGCGACCCTGGTGCTCGAGGCCGGGCAGCGGCTCACCATCAAGGGGCCTGGAGGCTTCATCGACATCCACCCGGGGGGCGTCGACATCGTGGGATCCATCGTCAACATCAACAGCGGCGGCGCGCCGGGCGCCGGCCAGGGCGCGAACCCGGCGGCGCCGCTCGAGGCCGAAGAGGCGCACCCCAAGGACACGCCGTCTCCCTGAGACGAGGAGGAGCGAGATCATGCCTGCAGCCGCGCGCCTCACCGATCTGCACACCTGCCCGACCCACCCCGGGCCCACGCCGATCGTCTCGTCGGCCAGGACGGTGAACATCGGCTTCCTGCCCGCGGCGCGGGTCGGCGATCGCGCCGCGTGCCCGGCCAGCGCCGCGATCGTCCAGGGCTCGGCGACCGTGTTCATCGAGGGCGCCATGGCCGCGCGTCTCGGCGATGAGACGGCGCCGAAGGGCGCGGTCGTGACGGGGTGTCCGACGGTGAACATCGGCTCGACCCCCGCCATCGACGCGCTGCTCGCCGCGTCCGAGTCGGGGACTCCGTTCCTCGATTGCGAGAGCTGCCGGATGGACGGCGCCGGGTGAAGGCGCTGCTCCACGTGACATCAGGGCTGCTCGCCGGGCGGCGCGTGCGCCTCCAGGCCGGCGAGGCGCTGCGCGTGGGGCGCCTCGGGCGGGCCGATATCGTGATCTCGCAGGACGAGCAGATGGCGCCGGTGCACTTCGAGATCGCGTGGGACGGCGCCGCGTGCCGGCTCGTCGATCGGAGCCGCCGGGGGACGCAGGTCGGCGGCAAGGCGGTCGCCGAGGCCACGATCGGCGACGGCGCCCTCGTCGTCGCGGGGCAAACCCGCTTCCTGCTGCGGCTCGTGCCGGACGATCTGGGCGCCGAGCTCCCGCCTGCGCTGCCGCGCCCGCCGCCGTCACGGGAGCTGCTCGCCGCGCGGGCGGCCGCGCTGGAGGCGCTGCAGAGCGAGCCGGAGCCGCTCTTCGCCCTCCTCGACGCCGCCCGCGAACGGCGCATCCTCACGCTGCTGCGCGCCTGCGAGGACGAGAATCGCTCGCTCTTCGAGGGCGTCGCGGGCGAGGCGATGGCCCGGGCGGCGCCGCACCTGGTGCGGATCGAGAAGGGGTCGGCGCTCCTGCCGGTGCTCGTGAACGAGGGGTGGGGCGAGAGCTGGGGAGTCTACCTGACCGGGCGGAGGCCTCTTCGAGAGGTGCGGCAGAGATTGCGGCGGTCGCTGATCGTGAGGGACGAGGAGACGGGGAAGGGGCTCTATTTCCGGTTCTACGATCCGCGGGTGCTCCGGTTGTTCCTGCCGTCGTGCTCGGCGCGGCAGCGGAGCGAGATCCTGGGGACGGAGATCGGCGGGTTCTTCATCGAGGGCGAGACGGGCGAGGTGCTGCGCCTCGGGGGGGCGTGACGGCGCCTGTCCGGATCCT
Source organism: Sorangium sp. So ce426 (assembly GCF_051475585.1). Lineage (NCBI taxonomy): Bacteria > Pseudomonadati > Myxococcota > Polyangiales > Polyangiaceae > Sorangium > Sorangium sp. So ce426. The sequence continues at coordinate 3,908,218 of NZ_CP150341.1, forward strand.
CATGATGCGCGCCGCTGCCTGACCTGCACCACCCGCCCGAGCGCCGCCGCCTGGAGCGCCACCGGCTCCGCCTCCCGCTCGTCCATCGCCGGGTGCACCGCCGCGATCACCCGCGCCCGGAAGCGCGCCGAGAGCGGCAGCGCCTCGGCGATCGAGGCCGGCAGGTAGATGACGAGCGGCTGCGTCTCTCCCGCGACGCGCAGCAGCCCGCGAAGGTGCGGCCCGCCCAGCACCTTGCGCTTCTGGTAGTGCCGCTGCTCCAGCAGCGCGCGCTCCACCTGCTCGTTCGCGAGCTCCACCCGGCCCTTCTTGCCGTGGCCGAGCGCCTCGCGGATCTTCCCGCACAGCGCCTCGGCGACGGCGGGCGCCGTCGAGACGCCCGGCGTGGCGAGGAATTTCTCGGCGGCCCCGAGCGCCGCCGCGAGCGCGTCGTCGCCTGTCGCGAGCGGCGTCGCCGTGGAGACAAGCGCCTTCAGCGTCTCCACTTCGTCGAAGGACAGCGAGAGCTCGCCCTCGATCAGCTCGAGGGGCGGCACCGGCATGCCGCGCTTGCCGGCGGCGCGCTCGAGCGCCCCGTGCACGCCCGCGACATCGGCGGCCGCGCCGCGATCGAGGATCTCGAAGACCTGCGCCCGATCCTCGATCTCGGCGGGCTCGTCGGAGAGGGCCGGATCGTCGACCTCCGGGTCGAGGGGCTCGGCCTCCATCGCGTCGAGCAGGCGCTGCCAGGCCGGCTTGCGGACGATGCGCGGCACGCTCTTCCGATCGAACCAGACGAGCGTCAGCGCGTCCCGCTGCGCCGGCGCGAGCGCGGCGCCGGCGTCCGCTGCCCCGCCTGTGCCCGCGAGCATCGCGCCGATGGTCTGCGGCGCCGCCGGCGCGTGCGGGATCATGCCCATGGCGCTCGACCCCGGCTGCGGAGCGCCGGCCGCCCAGGGGCTCACCGGCTCGCCGGGCGACGCCTTCACGATCGGCGGGGCAGGGATCGGAGAAGGGGTGTTCGGAGGAGGGGTGTTCGATGCGGCCGCGGGGGGCGGCGCCGAGGACGGGGCGACGAAGGGGAGAGGCACCTTCGTCGCCTCCTCGGTGAGATCGCTCGTCTGGCCCTCGGTCGAGCTCGGCTTCGGCCGGACACCGGGCGGCTCGGCCGGCCGCGGAGCGGGCGCCTCGGGAGGAGGCGGCGCGGGCGGTCCCGCGCGAAAGGGCATGATCGACGCCTGCACGACGTCGAGCGACTTCGCCGGCATGTCGACAGTCTGCTTCGACGGGGCGAGGGAGGGAGGCTTCACCCTGGGCGCAGCCGGGGCCACCCGCGGCGGCGGCTGGGGCCCCGGCGCCGAGGGGGTGGGCGCCTCGGCCGGCGCCTGCCGCGCGGGCCGCTCCAGCGAGACGCGGATCTGCCCTGACTCCTTGGGGCTCGCGAGCGGGAGCTGGCCTCGCCAGGTCAGCGTGCAGAGGAGGCGATCGGTGTCGATCACGAGCGTGTCGCAGCGCATGGCGAGATCGCGCGGCCCGCCGGCGCGGCCGGTCACGGTCGCCCGCGGGCGCACGCCGGGAAGGCTCGTGACGAGGCGCGGGTGGCGGGGATGGAGGTTCTCGAGCACGATCTGCTCGTCCTCGCGGAGCTGCAGCAGGCGCTGATCGAGCGGAGCGATGTTGAAGAAGGTGCGATCGAGATCCTCCGGCAGCGGGCTCGAGAGGAGCGCTCCCGACGACCAGGCCGCCGCGTGTCTGCCGAGCCTGCGGTGCCGCAGAGGCCAGGTGGGGGCGATGGGCCCGAAGCCCACCGCCGCGATGGGGTCGTCCGGGCTGGCCACGACCCGATCCACGGGGAGGAGGTTCGGGACGGCGGCCCTGCCGCGGGCGTCGCGCGCCTCGCGATGGATGCCCGCAGGGTTGTCCGTGTCCGGCCCGCCCGCGGCGCGCTCGTAGGCGAGCGGCATCGCCGTGAAGTGCGCTCCTTCCTGGAGCTCGCCCTCCTGGGTGAACAGGCGATCGCAGAACACCTGAATGGGTTTGTCGATCTCGCCCACCGCCATCCGCGCGATCAGCGACCGCGCGGGGCTGCCGCCGGGCGCGTGGGCGTGGCCGATGAGGACGACATCGGCGCCCTGCTTCAGCGGCGCGAGATCGCTCGCCTCGATGAGGCTGCGCGCGGGGTCGCCGTCCAGGTGCGCGTCGCGCTCGCGGATCGGCTCCTGCGCGGGCGCGAGCGGCGACTCGCCCGGCGCGAGCGTGAACGTCGCCTTGCAGACGACGGTGAGCACCCAGGTCAAGGAGCGCACCTGCCAGAGGAGCGAGGCGACGGGGAGCGGCCCGTCGGAGACGACATCCATAGGTGGGCCGACGGTACCACCACTCCGGCCGATTGGATTCGGTCAGGCGCGGCGCTCCGCGCCGTCAGGGGGCGCGCGGGCTGTCCGCGATGAACGGGAGCCCCGCCGCGGCGGCGTCCCGGAACGCCTGGGCCGAGGCGGCGGCCCGCTGCATGCACGGCCAGCACGGCTCCGCCTGCGCGTCGTCGGGCTCCTCCACCGGTGCTGCCGCGGCGCGCGGGCGCTGGGCCGGGAGCGCCGCGGCGGGAGCGGGCGCGGGCTGGGCCAGGTCCTTCCCGGAGCCACCCTGGTCCGGGGCCTCCGCGACGTGCGCCCGTCCCGCCGCGAGCGCGGCCGCGAGGTGGTCGATCACCTCGCGATCGTCCGGCGACATCGAGAGCCAGGGCCGATCCTCGCGGAGGAACCGCCGCAGTTCGTGCAGGATCTCGGCGCGCGCGCCGAGCGAGGCGACGTAGCGCCGCGCCGCGAGCCGATCTCCGCGAAGCGGCACGCGATCGCCCTGGGGCGCCTCTTCCCACGACCAGGAGAGATCGATCCACCGCTCCTCGCCCGGCCTCGCGGGCCCGCCGCCCTCCGGCGAGACAAGGTCGAGAAAACGCTCGTTCAACCGCAGCCGCAGCACGGAGGCAGGTTATCATGCCCGGGGCCGCGCCGGGCGGCCCCGCCGCGAGGTGATGGATGGATGACGCCGCGCTCGATCGAATCGTTCAGCACCTCTGGGGCGCGGAGGCGGATCTGGTCTACGCCGTCCTCGACGGCGCGCGCGACACGGCGATCTCCGCCTCGGTGCGCTCCTCGGACCTGCCGCACTGCTGCCTCCTCGCGGGCGACCTGGGCCCGGAGCTGGCCCAGGTGGCGCCCTACCTGGTGAGGCTCCAGCGATCGGGCGAGTTCACGCGACGCCTGCTCCGGCTCGGGTGGGGGAAGAGCTGGGGTATCTTCCTCGCCACGCCGTCTCCCCTCGAGACGGTGCGGCGGCACCTGCGCCGGCTGCTCCGCGTCCTGGGTCCGGACGGAGCGGCCGTGTTCTTTCGCTACTACGACCCGCGGGTATTGCGCACCTACCTGCCCACGTGTAGCGCCGGCGAGCTCGGCGAGGTGTTCGGTCCTGTCCTCCGCTACGCGGTCGAGGGCGAAGACGCCGGGGAGCTCGTCGTGTTCCGGCGCGCCGGGCCCGAGCTCGCGCGCTCCGTCGTCGACCTCCGCGCGGCCGCGCCGGCGTGAATCCGGAGCGCGGCCCTGTTGCTCCGTGCGCGTGTCGTTCGCGTCGACGCAAGAACTGCAGGTCGCTGCCCACGATCCCCGCTGCGGGTCCTCGGCAACGCCACCTTGCCAGCGCGCGATGAAGCCCCTTCACGTGGCCGGGGCGATCGCTGGCACGTGCCCTGCAACACGATAGAGATAAAGATGCCATCGCGTCTCACAAGGGGCACATCGTGAGTTCAGCGCGACCAACGCTTCTCGAGGTCGTGGTCAAGACGGCCGTGACCCACGCTGTCACCTACACCATCGTGGGCCTTCTGGCGTCTTCGCTGCTCGATTATACACGGTTCTTCGCAGAGTCCAGCCTGAACCTCCTGATGCGGCCGACGAGCGATCCCTGGGTGATGGCGGGACCGCTCTTTCAGCCCCTCCGGGGAGCGATGTTCGGAGGGGTCTTCCATCTGCTGCGCGAGCCGCTCTTCGGGAAGAGGAGCGGGTGGCTGGTGATGTGGATCGCCCTGGCGGTGATAGGCATCCTTGGCACGTTCGGACCGGCTCCGGGATCCATCGAGGGGATGCTCTATACAACGTTGCCGACATGGGTCCACCTCAGGGGCCTTCCAGAGGTTCTCCTGCAGTCCCTGTCTCTGTCGCTGCTGCTGTCAACCTGGGTCCATCATCCGGAGAAGAGATGGTTGCGCTGGACGATGGGAATTTCCTTCTCGGTCCTGCTGTCGCTCCCCGTCATCGGCCTGCTGGTAGGTCAGCCACGGTAGCCCAGCCCACCTCCCTGAAGCGGCGGTCACTCCTCCCCGAGGAGCCCGCGAAAGATGTCCACGTAGCTGACGATGCCGATCAGCGCACCTTCTCCGTCGACGACAGGGAGCGCGCCGATCTTGTTGTCGAGCATGAGCTCCATGAGCTCGGTCACGTCCGCGTCCGGACTGGCGCTCACGACATTGCCGCTCATGATCGTGGACACCGGCCCGCTGGCCTTCCGCGGCGCTGCCCCGACCGCCGCGGTGTCCTCGGCGTAGGGCGACTGGAGCGCGCGCAGGTCGCGATCGCTGAGCATCCCGACCAGCTCACCCTGCTCGTCGACGACCGGAACGTGGCGGAAGTCCATCGTCTGGAGCACGTTCACCGCCTCGCCGATGGGGTCGTCGACCCGCACGGTCCGGGGATTCTCGGTCATGAGCTCGGCGGCGCAGATCTTGGGTAGAGGCATCACATGCACCGTTAAAGCAACTTCCGGACCAGTTGGTCCTTCGATGATGTCGAGCTCGCCGGGCGCGCGAGCGGCCCCATCCGCCGGCCCGTCGACGCCGCCGAGGGCCTCTCCGAGGTGCGCGAAACGACGCGACACGACGCGACACGACGAGATGATAAAGGCCTTCGGCGGCGGGAGCCTCCGAGGGGTGGAGCCAGAGATCGTCTCTGGCCGCGATGGACACCGGCCGGTCGTGGATGCGTGGCGTGGCCTTGACTGCTGAGCGCGCATCGCGCGACAGCCACACTGCATGCGACCTCCCGTCGTGATCCGAGCTCTCCGCGCGCCGCCGTTCGCCGCGCCTGCCCCGCCACGCCGCGAGGTGACGGCGTGGCCCTGCGCGGTTAAGCTCGCGCTCGTGCCGTTTCCCCGGAAGACCAACCCCCAGCGCCGCCTGCCCGCGCTCGCGCTCGCGCTCGCAGCGCTGACGGCGATCGCCGGCGCCGCGTGCGTCAGCAAGCCGACGATGCAGCTCGACCACGCCGAGATCACAGGGATCCGCATCGCCTTCCCGCCGAGCCTCGGCATCCTCATGACGATCGTCGTCAACGTCCACAACCCGAACTCGTACGACGTCGCTGTCCGCGCGGTGCGCGGTCAGGTCGTGCTCGCCGGCCGCTACCCGCTGCCGGTCGACTTCCGGGCCGACGGCGACGGCGTATGGCTCGCTTCCGACCGCACGACCCAGGTCCGCGTCCCCGTCAGCGTCCCCGTCGATCTCGGCCTCCAGCTGCTCCGGGAGACGCTCACGTCGCCCGTCATCCCGTACCGCTTCAGCGGCCGGGCGGACGTCACCGCGACGCGCACCTTCCGGCTCGAGGCCGACGATTACTCGGTCGACGATCACGGCGTCGTCGCCCGCAACCAGATCGAGACCGCCCTCGGCATCCTGCGATAACACCCGCCGCGCCCGGATCCTGCTGGCTGCACGCCAGCGGCCAGCGGGGCGCCCCCGCGCGGACGAACACGCGCTCGGTCTCCGGCGAGGACCACGCGCCGCGGCGCCCGCGTTGGCGTGGCGCACGACGTGCCGATGTTGCCCAAGTCGCGCCGACATGGCGCGGCCGCCCTCGACGTCGGCGCCCGCGCTGGCCGGCCGGCCAGATCGACGCTCGACGCAATGACAGTCCATGACAGCGGCGCGCCCGCGCCGTGAGCGTCTCGCTCCTCCCTGGTGGCGGCTCCCGCCATCGGATGGAGGCTCCGGCCTCCAGGCGGCGCGGCGAGCCTCGACGCGCAGCCTCCGCGCGGGACATCCCGCGCGTCCTGCTCGCTCTCCTCGGCGGTGCCTCGCGCCGCCACGGAGCACGCGGGCATCAGGCCAGTCCGTTCATCGATGGATCGGCGTGTTGGCCACCGACTTGCTTCGGCTCGCGCCTGAACTCGGTCGCACTTGCGACACGCCGTCCCGCGCCTTCGGCGCGAGGGGGAGCTTACATGATGGATGGCTGTTCCAGCGGTTTTCTCGCGCTCGATCCGGAGATGAGGCGCCTGCGCGAGGCCCTCGAGACCGTGGCGCCCACGCCGCTGCCGGTCCTGATCCTCGGCGAGACAGGGACGGGGAAAGAGGTGGTGGCGGAGTGGATCGCCGGCATGTCGCGGCACCCGCGCGAGCGCTTCGTGAAGGTCAACTGCGCGAGCCTGTCGGAGTCGCTCGTCGAGAGCGAGCTCTTCGGCCACGAGCGCGGCGCGTTCACCGGGGCGGTGGCGCCGCGCGAAGGGCTGTTCGAGGCCGCCCACGAGGGCACGCTCTTCCTCGACGAGGTGGGGGAGCTGTCCCCGCGCACGCAGGCGAAGCTGCTCCGCACGCTGGAGTACGGCGAGATCGTCCGCGTCGGGAGCACGCGCCCGCGGCGCGTGGACGTCCGGGTGATCGCGGCGACGCACCGCGATCTCGAGCAGATGGTGCGGGAGGGGAGCTTCCGCCAGGACCTCTACTTCCGCCTCAACGCGATCACCCTGCGGATCCCGCCGCTCCGGGCCCGCACCGCCGAGATCCTGCCGCTCGCGGAGCTCTTCGCGGCGCGCCTCTCGCGGCGGCTCGCGCGCCCGGCGCCGCCGCTCGCCAAGGAGGCGACGGCCGCGCTCCTCTCGCACGCCTGGCCGGGGAACGTCCGGGAGCTGCGCCACGTGGTCGAGCGCGCGGTCGTGATGTCGAAGGGCGGGCCGATCGGCGCGGACCACCTGATGCTGGAGGCGCCGCGCGCGCCGGTCGAGGCCGGGATCAAGGGGGATCTGCGCTCCTTCGAGCGCGACCGCATCGTCGCCGCGCTCGCGCAGGCCCGCCAGAACCAGACGCGGGCCGCCGAGCTCCTCGGCGTGTCGCGGCGCACGCTCACCAACAAGCTCAACGCGTACGGCATCGCGCGGCCCCGCAAGAAGGTCGCGCTGGAGGAGTGCTGACGTGGCCTCGCCGTTCTTCCGCACGATGCGGTCGCTCGAGATCGAGCGCGGTCCGAGGACCTGGATCCGCCTCGCCGTGATCCTCGCCGTGCTCGGCGCCTGGGCGGGCTGGATGCGCGCGGCGCGCGTCTCCGTCTACGCGACGACCGGGAAGGCGCGCCTGGAGGTCAGCCGGATGGCCCACCGCGTGGCCGCCGCCGAGCCCGGGCGCGTGTCGGTGGTGCAGGTCTCGCTCGGCCGCCACGTGGAGCAAGGGGAGGTGCTCGTCGAGCTGGACGCCGGCGTCGAGGAGCGGCGCCTGGAGGAGGAGCGCACGAGGGCGGCCGCGCTCGCGCCGAAGATCGAGGCGCTGCGGCACCAGATCGCGGTCGAGGAGGAGGTGCGCGCGTGGCAGGTGAAGCTGTCCGACGCCTCGGTCGCGCGCGCCAGGATCGATCTGCGCCAGCGGGATCTCTCCGCCGCGCACGGCGAGGAGCTCCGCGCGATCTCCGAGCGGCTGCACGACGAGCGGCTCGCGTCGACGGCGGACCACATCGAGGCGAAGAGCCGCGCCGCCGACGAGCAGCTCAAGGCGGAGGGGGCGCGCGCCGATGTCCGGCGGCTCTCTGTCGCGGGGCGCCACGACGAGCGGCAGACGGCGGCCCGCCTCGCCGAGCTGGCCCGCGCGCTCGGGGATCTGGTGGCCGAGCAGCAGGCGGCCGACGCGGCGGTGCACACGGCGCTCGCGCAGATCGAGCGGCGCAAGGTCCGCGCGCCCATCGCGGGGAAGCTCGGGAACATCGCGGCGCTCCAGGTGGGGGACGTGCTCAAGCCGGGCGACCTCGTGGCGACGGTCGTCCCGGGCGACGACCTCCACGCCGTCGCGCTCTTCGCGCCGTCCGACGCGGTGGGGCGCGTCGTCCCCGGGCAGAGGGCGCGGATGCGCCTCGACGGGTTCGCGTGGACGCAGTTCGGCATGATCGAGGGGGAGGTCTCCCACGTCGCGAGCGAGCCGTACGACGGCGCGATCCGCGTCGAGCTGCTCGTGCGGCCGGAGAGCGCGGCGTCGATCCCGGTGCAGCACGGGATGCCTGGGACCGCCGAGGTCGAGGTGGAGCGGGTCTCTCCGTGGGCGCTCCTCCTGCGCGCCGTGGCGCCGGGAGGCGCGCGATGAAGCGCGCGTTCCTCGTCCCCGAGGTGCTGCAGGCGTCGCTCATGGACTGCGGCCCCGCCGCGCTCAAGGCGGTGCTGCAGGGGTTCGGCGTCGACGTGCACTACGAGTGGCTCCGCGACCGCTGCCAGACGGACGTGGACGGGACGTCGATCGACGCGCTCGCCGCGCTCGGGCAGGAGCTCGGGCTCGCGACGGCCGAGGTGGTGGTCCCCCACGACAGCTTCCTCCTGCCAGAGGCCGACTGCCTGCCCGCGATCGTGGTCAAGCGCGGCGCGGGCGGCGCGCTCCACTTCGTGGTGGTCTGGCGCCGGCTCGGGCCGTTCGTGCAGATCCTCGACCCCGGCAGCGGGCGCCGCTGGGTGCACGCGGAGCGCTTCATGGAGGACATGCCGCACTTCCCGATCCCGATCTCGATCGAGCGGTGGCGGCGGTGGGTGTCGTCCGCGGACTCGCTCGGCCCGCTCCGCGCGAAGCTGCGCGCGCTGCGAGCGGACGGGGAGGCGCTGATCGCCCGGGCCGATGCGGACCCGGGGTGGCGGCCCTTCGCGGCGCTCGACGCCGCGGTGCGGATGGTGGCGCGCCTCGTCCGCGGCGGCGCGATCGCGCGCGGGGGCGAGGCGCAGCGCGTGCTCGAGGGCGTCTTCGAGCGCGCGCTCGCCGGGGAGGCGGGCGCCATTCCGAAGGGGTTCTTCTGGGCCACGGAGGGCAAGGCGCCGGGGAAGCTCCTCGTGCATGGCGCGGTCATCGTCCACGTCGGCCCGCGCCAGCGCGGCGTGGGCGAGGCCAGCGCGGCCGCGCCCGCGGGCGCGCCTGCGTGCTCGGCTGTCGCGCCGCCGCCGAGCTACCGCGGCAGCGCCGCGCCCGAGGCCGCGCGCGCGGCCGCGCCGGACCGGCCCGCGCCGCGCGCGAGCGCGACCGCGGCGCTGCCGGCGTCCGTTCGCCGGGAGCTGAAGCTGCCGACGCCGTCCCCCTCGCGCCTGTTCTTCTGGATGCTGCGCGCCGACGCGGGCGGGGCGCTCGCGCTCGTCGGGGTGGCGCTCGCGGCGAGCGCGGCCATCGCGGCGATCGACGTGGTCGTCCTCCGCGGGCTGTTCGACGCGGTGAAGAGCGTCACCGTCGCGTACCAGCGCGCGCTCGGGCTCCTCGCCCTCGTCGCGTTCGCCGCCGGGGGCCTGGCGCTCGAGATCTTCGTGGCCCACGCCGTCTCGCGCCTCGGGCGCGCCCTCGAGGTGCGCTTCCGCGCCGCGTTCCTGGAGAAGCTGCCGCGGCTCGAGGATCGCTACCTGCGCAGCCGGCCGACCTCGGACATGACAGCGCGGGGCCACGCGATGCACCTGATGCGCGACGCCCCGGCGCTCTTCGCCCGCATCGCGCGCGCGGCGCTTTCGTTCGCCGCGACGCTCCTCGGGGTCGTCTGGCTCTACCCGGGCGGCGCTTGGCTGTCGCTCGTGGCGGCGGCGGTCGCGCTCGCCGCGCCGTACCTCGCGCGGAGGCCGCTCGTGGAGAGCCTCATGCGCCTGCGCACGCACGCGGCGTCGCTCGAGCGGTTCTACCTCGACGCCCTGCTCGGCGTCGTGCCCATCCGCGTCCACGGCGCGGAGCGGGCGGTGCGGCGCGAGCACGAGGCGCTGCTCGTCGAGTGGGCGCGGACCGGCCGGCTCGTGCACGCGCAGTCCACCGCCATGCAGGCCGCCCAGGGGATCGCGAGCACGGCCGTGGCGGTCGCGATCGTCGGCGGCTACGTCGCCTCCGGCGGCCCGGCCGCGGCGCTGCTCCTGCTCGTGTTCTGGTCGCTCCGCCTCCCCGCGGCGGCCCAGGAGCTCGTCGCGGCGCTGCTCGGCTGGAAGAACGTGCGCAACGCGTCCGTGCGCCTCTTCGCGCCGCTCGCGGCGCCGGAGATGGACCTGCCCCGCGCGCCCGCCGAGGACGCCGCCGACGCGGCGCGCGCCGCGCAGGGCGCCGCGTCGGCCGCCGCGTGCGCCGCGTCGATCGACCTCCGGGGCGTGAGCGTGAAGGCCGGAGGGCACACGCTCCTGTCCGATGTCTCGCTGAGCGTCCCGGCGGGGGCGCACCTCGCGATCGTGGGGGCGTCGGGCGCGGGGAAATCGTCGCTGCTCTCGCTGCTCCTCGGGTGGCTGCGGGCGTCCGGGGGGGAGGTGCTCGTGGACGGGCGCCCCTTCGACGACGCGGCGGCCCTGCGCCTGCGCCGCGCGACAGCGTGGGTGGACCCGGCGATCCAGCTCTGGAACCGCACGCTCCTCGAGAACATCACCTTCGGCCACGCCGGCGACGCCCTCGCGCGCGTGCCCCTCTCCATGAGCCAGGCCGAGCTCACCGGCGTCCTGGAGAGCCTGCCCGACGGCTTGCAGGCGGCGATCGGCGAGGGGGGCGCGCGCCTGTCGGGCGGGCAGGGGCAGCGCGTCCGCCTCGCGCGGGCGCTCATGAAGGGCGACGCGCGCCTCGTGCTCCTCGACGAGCCGTTCCGCGGGCTCGAGCGCGAGCGGCGCCGGGAGCTGCTCGCGCGCGCGCGGGAGCACTGGGGGCGCTCGACGCTCGTCCTCGTCAGCCACGACGTCATGGACACGCTCGGCTTCGACCGCGTGCTTGTCGTCGAGGGGGGCAGGGTCGTCGAGGACGGCGCGCCGCGCGAGCTCATGGACGACCCGCGGAGCCGCTACCGCGCGCTCGCCGAGGCGGACGCGCGGGCGCGCGACGAGGTCTGGTCGAAGGAGCGCTTCCGCAGCGCGACGATGGAGGGCGGCCGGCTCCTCCAGGGCCTCCAGGGGGCGCCGTGAGGGCGGGCGAGGCCGCACAGGCCGCGACGTTGGGCGGGCTCGCGTGGCAGCCGTCGGCGCTCGGCCACGCGATGAGCGCGCTGACGGCCGCGTGCGGGCTCGCGAGCGGCGCGGCGCCGTCGCCCGGCGCGCCGCCGGAGGGCGACCCCACCGCGTGGATCGAGGCGTACGCGGGGTGCATGGGCGTCGAGGCGGAGGCCGTCCAGTGCAGCTTCGCCGAGCTCGCGCGCGCGCTCCCGTCCCTCGGCCCCTCGATCGTCCGCGTCGAGCAGGGCTACCTCGCGGTGATGTCCGCGGGCCGGCGGGGGCTCTCGGTGCTGACGCCGGCGCTCACGCCGGCGCGGATCCCGCTGGAGACCGTGCGCCGGGCGCTCACCGCCCACCTCGAGGATCGCCCCGCGTCGCACGTCGACAAGTGGCTCGCCGCGGCGCGCGTCCCGCCGCGGCGCGCCGCGCGGGCGCGCGACGAGCTGCTCTCCCAGCTCGTCGCGGATCGCCCCATCGACGGCGTGTGGCTGCTGCGCCCCGATCCAGGGTCGAGCTTCCGGCGCCTGCTCTCGAGGCGCGGGGTGCTCCGCCGGGGCGCGATCTTCCTCGCGGCCGCCGCCTTGCAGATCGCGCTCGGCGTCTTCGCCTGGTGGCTGATCGGCGCGGGCGCCCTCGACGGCGACGTGCAGCCGGGGTGGCTGCTCGCGTGGGTGCTCCTGTCGCTCTCGGCGCTCTTCGTGCAGCTGTTCGCCTCGTTCACGGGGGGCATGCTCACGATCGACGTCGCCGCGCTCCTCAAGCAGCGCCTGCTGTGCGGCGCGCTCCGCCTGGATCCGGCGACGATCCGGGCGCGCGGCTCGGGCGAGCTGCTGGCGATGGTCTCCGAGTCCGAGGCGGTCGAGACGGCCGGGCTCGGCGGCGCGCTCGGGGCGATCGTGGCGCTCGTGCAGCTCGCGAGCGCCGCGGCGGTCCTCGCCGCCGGCGCCGGAGGCGGCCTGCACGTCGCGCTGCTCCTCGGGTGGACGCTCGCCGTGGCGCTGCTCGGGCGCCGCTTCGCCCGGGAGCGGGCGGCGTGGACGGGCGAGCGGTTCGCGATCACGAGCGGCTTCGTGGAGCACGTCGTGGGGCACCGGACGCGCGTCGCCCAGCAGGCCTCGCACCTTCACCACCTGGAGGAGGACGCGGCGCTCGAGCGCTACCACCGCGCCGCGCGCGGGATGGATAGCGTGGGGGATCTCCTTGCGTCGCTCCCGGCGCGCGGGTGGCTCGCGCTCGGGCTGCTCGGCCTGGTCCCGGCGGTCCTGGGCGGGGTGGGCGCGGGCCCGCTCGTCGTCGCGACAGGCGGCATCCTCCAGGCGCAGGCCGCGTTCGCGACGCTGGCGACGAGCCTCGGCGCGCTGCTCTCGGCTGCGGTGTCGTGGCGCTCGATCGCCCGGCTTTTTGTGGCGGCCGAGGGCCGCGAGCCGGCCGGGATCCCGCAGGCCGTGCTCGGGCGCCCCGCGGCGTCGGACGTGGTGATCGAGGCCCGGGGCGTGTCGTTCCGCTACGACGGGGAGCGCGGCGAGCCGGTCCTCCGCGGCTGCGACCTGGTCCTCTCGAAGGGCGACCGGCTGCTGCTCGAAGGGCGCTCCGGCGGCGGCAAGTCGACGCTCGCGGCCGTGCTCAGCGGCCTTCACGCGCCGTCGTCGGGGCTCGTGCTGCTGCGCGGCCTCGACCGGCGGACGCTGGGCGGTGCGGCGTGGCGCAGCCGTGTGGCGAGCGCGCCGCAGTTCCACGACAACCACGTTCTCTCCGGGACGCTCGCGTTCAACCTGCTGATGGGCCGCGCGTGGCCCGCGTCGCCCGAGGACCGGCGGGAGGCGGAGGTCGTCTGCCGCAAGCTGGGGCTCGGGCCGCTGCTGGACAGGATGCCCTCGGGGCTCGATCAGGTCGTGGGCGAGACGGGGTGGCAGCTCTCGCACGGCGAGCGGAGCCGGCTGTTCCTGGCGCGCGCGCTGCTCCAGCGCTCGGACGCCGTGATCCTGGACGAGAGCTTTGGGGCGCTGGATCCGCTGACGGCCCGCGAGTGCGTGGGGGCTGTGCTGGAGCGGGCGCCGGCGCTGATCGTCATCGCGCACCCGTGAAGGTGAGGGAGCGGACGCCTCCCCTGTCATGGCCCTGGGGGTCACCGTCGTGTTACGATGCCCATGGAATGAGCGCCTGCCTGCACCCCGTCGCGTCGCGTTCGTGGCCTTGCCGCGGCGCGCGTAGCGCGCTCATTCCCCTGCGATCCCGGCGCCTCTGCCGGAGGTCGCCCGCACGCTCGTAGGGGAGCGGCCTTCCGGCGTTTTTCGCTGGCCGCTCCCGGAAGGAAGCGGGCCTGGCGTCGAGGGCGCCTGAGCGGGCGGCCTGGGCGAGCACTCACGCCGTCCAGCTCGCCGGCGCGGACCTTCGGCCAGGCCCGGATCGTACCGACGACACAAGGAGATCCCAGCTCATGGCACCTCACACGAACCCCATCGTCCTCACCGAATTTGACCGCGATCGCCTCGCGCGGCTGCTCGAGGCGCTGCGCGCGCGGCCCGGGGGAGACTCCCCGAACCTGGAGGCGCTCGAGATCGAGATCGAGCGCGCCGACGTCGTGAAGCCGGCGGACATCCCGCCGAACGTGGTCACCATGAACTCCAGGGTCGAGCTCCTCGATCTCGACACGGAGGAGCGGCTCTGCGTGACCGTCGTGTTTCCCGGGATCGCCGACGTGAAGAGCGGCCGCATCTCGGTGCTCGCGCCGATGGGGCTCGCGCTGCTCGGCTGTCGAGAGGCCGACGAGGTCGAGTGGCCCACGCCGAGCCGCACCCGGCGGCTCCGGATCGAGCGCATCGTCTATCAGCCCGAGGCGTCGGGTCGCTTCGATCTGTGAGCCTTCGGCGCGAACGGCCGGCATCGCCGGCGCATCGAGCGTCCTGAACGCGAAAGGCCCGACGCTGCTCATCGCAGCGCGGGCCTCCGCGGTCGTGTCGTCAGGTTCGAGGTGCCGGTCGCCGCGGGCCGCGGTCCCCCGCGCCTCGACGGCGGCTCAGCAGCCGCAGCAGCCGGGCGGACAGGTGCAAACCGGCGAGGCAAGGCCCGCCTGGAGCTCCGTGGGGACCTCCACCGTCAGGCGCGCAGGGCGCTCCTCGACGGTCTCCTGCTTCGACTCGACCTCGACCTCGACCTTGATCTGCTCGTTCATGGCGATTGCTCCGTGGATGGGTTGGTTATTTCATTCGGGGACTCGACGTCCCGCGAGGAGGGCTATTGCAGTGGCCGTGCCACGCCGTTTTCGGCGCGGGATCGGCCGCTTTGGCGCTGTATCGGCCGCGCTTGAGCAACCCCTTTCCCAATTGGGGAAATCCGTCTGGCATCGCCCTTCCCAGCCAGCCAGCTTCCGGTTCGCCGAGCACCGAAAACGCCGATCTGAGCCCGTCCCCTGAGCGGGTGAGCGCCGCTCGGCACGAAGCTCGCAACGCGTCCGCGGTGATGGACACGTCAATCATCCCCGAACTGCTCTCCTTCCGTGCGCCGTGGCTCGAAGAGAAGCTCGTCAAGGACCGGGTGGTCCCTTCCTGCGAGGAGGCGGCGCGGCTCCTCGACGAGGTAAAGAAATACCTCTTCCTCTGCGAGGCGAACCGGACCCGGCAAGTCCCCATGTTCTCCCGGAGGATCGACGAGGTCTGGCACCAGTTCGTCCTCTTCACCGAGGAGTACGCGGCCTTCGGACACCGCTTCTTCGGCGAGTTCGTCCACCACACCGCCAACACGGCTCCTCGCGGCCCCGGATCGCGCCCCGAGATGACCCGCGCCGAGTTTCGCGCCGCGTACGAGGCGCTCTTCGGACCCGTCGCCGCGGCGTGGAGCGACGAGCTCGCCGTGACGCCCGACACCCGGCTCATCCGCGTCACGTTCGGCCGCCCCATCTTCGTGCGGGTCGAGCAGGGGAGGGCGGAGCTCGTGTGGTCGCTGGAGCCGCCGCGCGTCCTCCTGCGCGTCGACGCGTGGGCGAAGGACGCGCTGCAGTTCATCGTCGACTGCGACCACTTCTATGTCCGCGAGCTCCCCGGCCTCGAGGACAGCGAGCGCGTGGCGCTCTGCCGTCCGCTCGTGAAGGGCGACTACCTCCGGGTCGCGCCATGAGGCTCGCCGAGCTCACCGCCCTCTTCGGGCGGCTCGATTTCCCGGGCCCCGAGGGCCGCGGCCGTCCGCCGCGCGATCACGTCCGCGCGGTCGAGGGCGCGGTCCGCGCCGGGCTCTCGGACGACGAGCTCCTGCTCGACCTCTTCGCGCTCGAGATCGAGCGTCGCGACGGCGCGCCGGATCTCGCGCCGTTCCACGTCCTCCCCGAGCTCGGCGTGCGCCTCGCGTTCGCGTACTGGCGGCCCGGGCGCGCGGCCGGCGCCCACGAGCACTCGGACTGGACGGTCACGGCGGTCGTCCACAACACGCTCGATGTCGCGACCTTCGACTGGGACGCGACGGCCCGCGCGCGGCGGCTCGTGCCGAAGCGGCTGTTCTCCGCGGAGGCCGGGCGGGTCGGTCACATCTACGGGCCGTGCATCCACGATCCGCGGAACCCGACGGGGAGCTGGTCCATCTCGCTGCACCTGTTCGGCCCTCACGACGGTCCGGTCATCGAGGCGCAGGTGGGCCCCATCGAGGGCCTGACCCCCATGGCGCCCCGGGCCGAGCCGGACGACGCGCTCTCGACGGCGCTCCTCGCGCATGAGCGGGAGTGTGTTCGCCGGGCGCAGATCGACGCCCTCGAGCGCCGGGGCCCGCAGGCCGCCGCGCTCCTCGCGCGCCTTCACGCCCGCGGTGACGCGGGGACCCGGCGGCGCGCCGCCCGGGCGCTCGGCCGGATCGAGGCCCTCGGCGCGAACACCGTCCTCGCGCGCCGCTGGCCGGGCGTGGATCTCGACGTGGCGCCCCGCGCTGGCCGCGCCGAGCTCGTCGCTCGCTGCGGCGGCCGCGCCCAGGTCCTGCTCCGCGTCGACGCGTGGGCCGGGCCCGCCCTCCGCGCGGTGTCGGCCGCCCGGGAGCTCCGCCCCAGCGACATCCCCGGCCTCGCGGAGGCGGAGCAGCTCGCGCTGGCCCACGCCCTCGTCGACTGGGGGACCTTTCAGCCCTTCGAAGCCCAGGAGAACTGACCCATGCAATCCACGCAGCTCACCCAGCCCGCGCAGCCCGTGCAACCAGACGTCGTGACGCCGAGCGCGCCCAGGCGGCCAGATCTCTTTGCCTACCGGGCGCCGTTCGTCATCAGCAAGCTGCTCATGAACAAGACCGTGGCCAGCGAGCGCGAGGCAGAGGCGCTGTTCCGGGAGCTCGTGCGTTATCTCTGGCTCGTCGACTCCGATCGCACCCGGGCTTACCCGATGTTCTCGCTGCGCGTCGACGAGGCCTGGCACCAGTTTGCTCTCTTTACAATCGAATATGCCGACTTCTGCCAGCGCTTCTTCGGGCGCTTCCTGCACCACGCGCCGAGCAACGCGCCCGTCACGCACGCCTGCCGCGAGGCGACGTGGGACGAGTTCGCGGCCGCGTACAGCGCGCATTACGGTGAGCCGCCGCCCGAGCTATGGAGCGACGCTGCTTCCGTCTGCGGCCCGCGCCGCGTGATCCGCGATCGCGAGGTGTCGGTCCGGCTGAGCGACGGCAAGGCGGAGCTCGTCGACGGCGACGCGCTTCTCGTCCGCGTCGACGCCTGGGGCGAGCCCGCGCTGCGCTTCATCGCCCGGCACGGCATCTTCTACGTGCGCGAGCTGCCCGGGCTCGACCTGGACGACCGGATCGCCCTCTGCCGGGCGCTCGTGGCGTCGCGGACGCTCCGCGTCGCCCCGTAGCCGGTGCGGCCGCGCTGCGACCGTCGCTACCGCGTGCCCACGCCCAGGAGGGCGGTCATCGAGAGCAGCTGAGGACCGTCGCCGAACCGCGCCCGCAGCCTGCCGAGGATCGCCTTGCCGAACGCTTCCCAGCGCTCCTCGCCCAGCTTGTCCCGCAGCAGCACGAGCGGCGCGTTCGTCCGGCAAACCGAGCGCCAGAACTCCTCGGTCGAGGGCGACTCGCGGGAGTGCTCCACCTCGCGCACCGAGACGTCTCGGAACCCGGCAGCCTCCATCTCGGCGCGGAACTCGTCTGGGTCCCCGAGCGGCGCCTTGCCCTCGCCGAAGGGCAGCCCGGGCAGCTCGGCGCCGATCCCCGAGAAGAGCTCGGCCAGGATGGGCGTCCTGTCCATCGGCGCCCAGCTCCCGACGACGGCGCGGCCGCCGGGACGCAGCACCCGGAGGAGCTCGCGGAAGCCACGGTCGCGGTCGGGGAAGAACATCAGCCCGAACATCGAGAACGCGGCGTCGAAGGACCCGTCCTCGAAGGGCAGCGCCATGCCGTCGCCGACGCGCGCTTCCACCGCGAGCCCCGCGCGCGCGGCGCGCTCGCGCAGCTGCTCGACCATCGCGGGCGCGAAATCGATCGCGGTCACGCGCGCCTCCCCGGCGGCGAGGAGGGACAGGGTGCCTGGCCCGGCGGCCACGTCGAGCACGCGGGCGCCCGGGCCGACGCCGGCGAGCCGGAGCGCGTCGGCGGCATACTTCTCGAAGTGAGGGACGATGTCGGCCGCGTAGTCGTCGGCGACCATGTTCCACGCGACAGGGGTGGCGAGGGGGCTCGGGGGCTGGGTCATCGGCGACGGTGCTACCACGTGTGCGCCGAGCGGATCCAGCGCAGGCGTCCTGGCGCGGCGTTCCCTTGGCCGGCGCTCACGCCCTCGGGGCGAGGCGACGACAACCGCGCGTTCGCGCGAGGGAGATGCCGTGATGCGGTGATGCGGTGATCACCGCGCCACCGTGCTCTCGCGCCGGTTCGCCATGCGCGCCTGCGCCAGCGCCTTCGGCACGCCTCTCGGGCCGGCGGGGCTCGCCGCTGCCTCCGACGAGCCCGGATCAGCGTCCGAGTCCGCGCCCTGCTCGTCATCCGCCTTGTCGGCGTCGGCCTCGGTCGCATCGTGGCGCGGCAGCACGGTCCTCGCGGTCGACACCAGCAGCACGCTGGTCAGCGCGACGACGCTCGCAGAACCGGCGACGAGCACCGCGATATGCATCATGGTGCGCTGGAGGAGGCTCCCTTCATTCAACTTCCGGAGGATCTTCAACATCGTGCTACCTGCCTCGTTCGCGAGCGCCCGCTCGCTGCCAGCGTCCCTGTGACACTCCTGCGAATGCGAGCGTCGTGCCAGCAGCCATCCGCTGGAAACAGCGCATGGATCGCGGTGCTTCTGGCGCCGCTCTGCCAAAGCTGACACGTCCGCCACCTGTACAATGGCTCATCCTGCCAAAATGACAATCCGTTCTTTGAGCGTCTGGCGCTGCGTCGCCGCGTCGCCGCGTCGCCGCATGCGCCGCGTTGCGCACCGAGCGCCGACCGCGCGCGCCGGCGACCGTGGCGACGGGAAGACATGCGTGTCTGACGTGCCTGCCGCGCCTTCCACGCTTTCGGGTCGCATCCTGTCCTGTCGATCTGACCAGCCTGGACGCGGACTCCGTCGCTTCGTCCACCACACCCGCCACACCACCACACGTGCGGGCTCTTCCGGCGGGGCGGGCCGTCGTCGCGCTGCCGTCGCGCCGTCGTCGCCGATCGCTGCCCCCTCCCGCGGGCGGCGGGGTAGAGATCGGGCCCATGCTGCTCACCCGCGCCGAAGCCACCGGATTCCGGGAGACCTCCCTGCACGCCGACGTCATGCGGTTCGTCCGCGCGCTCGAAGGCCGCAACGACCCGCGCTTGCACGTGACCACCTTCGGGACCAGCCCGGGCGGGCGGGAGCTGCCGCTGCTCGTACTGTCCAGGGACGGCGTGCGATCGCCGGACGAGGCCCGCCGCGCCGGGCGCCCCGTTGTGCTGATGCTCGACGGGATCCACCCCGGCGAGGTGGAGGGCAAGGAGGCGAGCCTCGCGCTCGTCCGCGATCTGCTCGACGGCCGCCACCCCGACTGGCTCGACGCGCTCGTGCTCCTCGTCGTTCCGCTGTTCAACGCGGATGGCAACGACGCGCTCGACCCGCGCAACCGCCGCCTCGACCTCCGGAAGCTCACCGGCCAGCCAGGTCCCGTCGTGGGCACCCGCACCCAGAGCCAGGGCATCAACCTGAACCGCGACTACCTCCGCCAGGCCGCGCCCGAGATGCGCCTGCTCCAGCAGCGCGTGTGCATCCCCTGGGCGCCCGATCTCACGATCGACAACCACGCGACCAACGGGTCGGTGCACCGGTTCCACATGACGGTCGACGTGCCGCACACCATCGAGTCCGGCCGCGCGGAGCCGATCGCGATGGTGCGCGACCGCCTGGTCCCCGACGTGATCGCAGCGGTCCGGCGGCGCGGCTTCGAGAGCGGCTGGTACGGCAACTTCGTCGAGGACGAGCGGGTCCTCGACGCGGACGGCGAGGTCGACCCGGCGTCGCCCGTCGGCCTCGGCTGGATGACCTACCCGCATCACCCGCGGTTCGGCTCGAACTACCGCGGGCTCACCGGGCGGCTCGACCTGCTGCTCGAGTGCACCAGCTATCTCCCGTTCGAGGAGCGCGTCCAGACCGCCTCGGCGTGGCAGATCGAGGCCCTCTCCTGGGTCGCCGCGCACGCCGACGCGGTCCGCGAGGTCGTGGCCGCGAGCGCCCGGCCGCCGGAGCGCGTCGCGGTCCGGTACCGCCTCGAGCCGACCGGGACCCCGATCGACATCCTGACGCGCAGCCCGCGGGCGTTCGACGGCGAGCCGGTCACCCTGCGGATCCCGCACCACGCGCGGTTCGTCGGGACCACGGTGGTGGATCGGCCGCGGGCCTACCTCGTGCCGCCGGCGATCGCCGAGGCCCTGCGCCGGCACGGGCTCCGCGTCGAGCCGGCCGGGGGCGTCCACGACGTCGAGGTCGCCCGGGTGGCGTCGCTCGGCGCCGAGGGGGGACGGGCGATCCTGGAGGCGGCCCGGGTCGGCGAGGTGTCGGTGCGGTGGCGCGAGGAGGCCCGGCGGGCCCCCGAAGGCTGGTTCCGGGTCGACACCGAGCAGCCGCTGGGCGCGATCGCCGTGTACCTGTGCGAGCCGGAGAGCGACGACGGGGCGGTCGAGAACGGCCTTGTGGAGGCGCCCGCCCTCGGGGACGAGCACCCGGCGTGGCGGGTCCGGTGAGCCCGGAGGGGTAGGGCGGTCAGGGCTTCCTGGCCGCCATCGCGAACGCGATCCCGTGCGAGAGGTCGCGGCGCGTGACGACGCTGCTGAGCTCCACCTCCAGGCCGATCAGCGCCTGAGCGACCTCGGGCCGGATGCCCGTCAACACCACCTCGGCGCCGAGCAGCCGCACCGCCTGGGCGATCCGCGCGAGCGCGCTCGCTGCCCGCGTATCGAACGCGGAGACGCCCGTGAGGTCGACGATGCATATCTGCGCTCCCTTGTCGGCGATCTTGCCGAGGAGCGTCTCCGCCAGCTGCTGCGAGCGGCGCTCGTCCAGCGTGCCGATGAGCGGCAGGACCAGCACCTCGTCGCAGATCGGGATGATCGGCGTCGAGAGCTCGCGAAGGGCGGCAGACTGCACGCGCAGCCGCTCCTGGAGCTCCTTCTGCTTGGTGATGACCTCGGTGAACATCATGATCCCGCCGATCTGGCCGCGCTCGTCGTGCCACGGGAAGACCTGCCAGCGCACCCACTCGATGCGCCCGTCGGTCCGCTGGAACGGGTCTTCCTCGTGGCGCTCGCTCGCCCCTGCGAGGCAGCGCGCATGGATGTCCTTCCATCGCTGCGGGATCTCGGGGAAGACCTCGTAGTGCGAGAGGCCGATGATCTCGCGCGGCGAGAGGCCATAGTCATCGAGCCAGCGCCTGCTCGTCAGCAGGTAACGCATGTCGCGGTCGAACAGCGCGACCGCCGCCGGCATGTAGCTCGTCAGGAGTCGCACGTAGTCTTCGAGCCGCTCCACCCCCGCGTCGCGACGGATCCTGTCCTTCTCGAGCTCGCTCACGCGCAGGCGCAGCCGCTCGAGTTCCGCGACGAGCTCGTCGTGATCCCGTCCCTGCATGTCGCACGCTCCCCCCTGTGTTGCCCCGGGCGCGCTGGCGCGCTGGCGCTCTCGCGCGTCGTCGCGAGTGTATAACAACACCGGCCCACGCCCGCAGCCTGTGTCGCGCGTCTGCGGCGTCGCGCGGCGCAGCTCTTGCCGCCGCCCCGCTTCGCGGCGCAAGCTGCGCGCATGGCGCCCCCCTCGACACCGCCGGCCCCTGCAGCCTCGACCGGCCTTCCGATCCTGCGAGAGCCCATGAAGGACCAGATTCCCGGGTTTCTGTTCATCGACCACATCGCCATGGCGGTGCCCGCCGGGCAGCTCGACGCGCAGGTGAAGGCGTACGAGATGCTCGGCTTCCGCGAGGTGCACCGGGAGGAGGTGCGGGGCACGGATCTGGTCCGCGAGGTGATGCTCCGCATCGGCGACAGCGACAACCACGTCCAGCTCCTCGAGCCGCTCTCTCCCGAGTCTCCCGTCCAGAAGCTCATCGAGAAGAACGGCGGTCGCGGGGGCTTCGCCCACGTCGCCTACCGGGTCAGCGACGTCCAGGCCGCCTTCGACGAGCTCAAGGCGCGCGGCTTCCGCATCATCGACGCGGCGCCGCGGCCGGGCTCCCGGGGCACGACGATCTTCTTCGTGCACCCCCGATCGCGCGATGACGCGCCGTTCGGTCACCTCATCGAGGTCGTGCAGTCCCATGGATGACAGGCTCTTCGCCGACTTCGCGCCGGTCGCGCTCGCGACGTGGAAGCAGGCGCTCCACCGGGATCTCAAGGGCAAGACCGCGGACGACCTCTCCTGGGCGAGCGCCGAGGGGCTCCTCGTGCCGCCGATCTTCGCGCCGGACAGCCCCCCGCTCCCGCCGGCCACGGGCGGCCCGCTCGTGGCGTCGCTTGTCGCCGAGCTCCGGAGCGGCGCGCCGGAGCTGCGCTTCACGATGGGATGCAGCTACTTCCTGGAGATCGCCCGCCTCTCTGCCGCGCGCCTCCTGGCCGAGCGCCTGCGGCCGGGCGCCACGATCACCGCCGTCATCCCGTCGGCCGCGGTCCCTGGCGACGAGGAGCACAAGAACCTCCTCCGCGGCATCGTCGGGATGATGGCGGCCATCGCGGGCGGCGCGGACGACATCGTCGTCACGCCGCCCGAGCGCCTGCTCGGCAACGCCCGGGTCATCCTCCGCGAGGAGGCCCGCTTCGACGCGCGAGACAGCCCTGCGGCCGGCTGCTGGACCATCGAGCAGCTCGCGCGGAGCCTCGCGCGCGCGGCGCTGCGGCAGCTCGGCGACACGACGGAGATCCCGGAGCCGGCCGCGGCCCCGTCGGACGTCGCGTCGCTCGAGCACCTCGGCTTCTCCGCCGGCGCGCCGCCGTTCCTGCGCGGGCCGTATACCAGCATGTACGTGGTCCGCCCGTGGACCGTCCGCCAGTACGCCGGGTACTCCACGGCCGAGGAGTCGAACGCGTTCTACCGCCGCAACCTGGCCGCCGGGCAGACCGGGCTCTCGGTGGCCTTCGACCTCGCGACCCACCGCGGCTACGACTCGGATCACCCGCGCGTGGTCGGCGACGTGGGGAAGGCCGGCGTGGCCATCGACACCGTCGAGGACATGAAGATCCTCTTCGACCAGATACCGCTCGATACGATGAGCGTGTCGATGACCATGAACGGCGCCGTGCTCCCCGTCATGGCGTTCTACATCGTCGCCGCCGAGGAGCAGGGCGTGCGCCCCGAGCTGCTCTCCGGGACCATCCAGAACGACATCCTCAAGGAGTTCATGGTCCGGAACACCTATATCTACCCTCCGGCGCCGTCGATGAGGATCGTCGCCGACATCTTCCGTTACACCGCCGAGAAGACACCCAGGTTCAACTCGATCAGCATCAGCGGCTATCACATGCAGGAGGCCGGCGCGACCGCCGAGCTGGAGCTCGCGTACACGCTCGCCGATGGCCTCGAGTACCTGCGCACCGGGATCGCGTCGGGCATGGATATCGACGATTTCGCCGGGCGGTTCTCGTTCTTCTTCGGCATCGGCATGGACCATTTCACCGAGATCGCCAAGCTGCGGGCCGCGCGGCTCCTGTGGGCGAAGATCGTGAAGGGGTTCCACCCGAAGAACCCGAAGACGATGGCGCTCAGGACCCACTGCCAGACGTCGGGCTGGAGCCTCACCGAGCAGGACCCGTTCAACAACGTCACGCGCACGGCCATCGAGGCGCTCGCGGCCGTGCTCGGCGGCACGCAGTCGCTGCACACGAACGCCCTGGACGAGGCGCTGGCGCTCCCCTCGGACTTCTCGGCGAAGATCGCGCGCGACACCCAGCTCTTCTTGCAGCGGGAGACCGATGTCTGCCGGGTCATCGACCCGTGGGGCGGCTCCTACCACGTCGAGCGCCTGACGGACCGGCTTGCGCGGAGAGCGTGGCAGTTCATCCAGGAGGTGGAGTCGCTGGGCGGCATGGTCAAGGCCATCGAGAACGGCCTGCCCAAGCTGCGCATCGAGGAGGCCGCGGCCCGCAAGCAGGCCCGGATCGACGCGGGCCGCGACATCATCGTCGGGGTCAACGCGTTCAGGCTGGAGAGAGAGGCGCCGATCGCGCTCCGCGAGGTGGACAACACCGCGGTTCGCGAGAGCCAGCTCGCGCGGCTGCGCGAGGTGAAGGCCGCCCGCGCGGAGGCTGCTGTCGGCGAGTCGCTCGCAGCGCTCACCCGCGCTGCCGAGACGGGCGAGGGGAACCTGCTTGCGCTCGCCGTCGACGCCGCGCGCCGCCGCGCGACGCTCGGCGAGATCTCCGGCGCGCTCGAGCGCGTCTTCGGCCGCTACGAGGCCCCGGTGCGCACGGTGAGCGGCGTGTACGGCGCGGAGATCCGCGATGCGGGCGCTGGCCGCGAGGTGGAGGCGCTCGTCCGCGAGTTCGCGGCCCTCGAGGGCCGGCGCCCGCGCATCCTGGTCGCCAAGATGGGTCAAGACGGGCACGAC
The DNA here is from genome assembly GCF_051475585.1 of Sorangium sp. So ce426. Classification (NCBI taxonomy): domain Bacteria; kingdom Pseudomonadati; phylum Myxococcota; order Polyangiales; family Polyangiaceae; genus Sorangium; species Sorangium sp. So ce426. Next base: position 3,932,403 of record NZ_CP150341.1, read on the forward strand.
AGGGGGATGAAGGTCATCGCCACCGCCTTTGCGGATCTCGGGTTCGACGTCGATATCGGCCCGCTCTTCCAGACCCCGGACGAGGTGGCGCGCCACGCCGTCGAGAACGACGTGCACGTGGTCGGGGTCTCCTCGCTCGCTGGCGGCCACAAGACGCTGGTGCCGCAGCTCATCGACGCGCTCGGGCAGGCGGGCCGCGGGGACATCCTCGTGGTGGCGGGCGGCGTGATCCCGCCGCAGGACTACCGGTATCTGGAGGAGCGCGGCGTGGCGGGGATCTTCGGGCCCGGGACGGTCATCCCCGAGGCCGCGGCGCGGATCGTCCGGACGCTCCTCGGGAGCCTCTCGTCGCAGGAGGCGCGCTAGGTTGAAGGCGAGCCCGAGGCAGCTCGCCGACGGTCTCCTCGCGGGCGACCGGGCGGCGCTCGCGCGCGCGATCACGCTGGCCGAGAGCTCGCTCCCCCGCCACCAGGAGCTCGCCGAGGAGGTCCTGGAGCGCTGCCTGCCGCACGCCGGCGGCGCGACGCGCCTCGGCATCACCGGCGTGCCCGGGGTCGGCAAGAGCACGTTCGTCGACGCCCTCGGCGTCCACCTCGTGCGCGATCGCGAGGAGGCGGTCGCCGTGCTCGCGGTCGACCCGAGCAGCCCTGTCCATGGCGGGAGCATCCTCGGCGACAAGACGCGGATGCCGCGGCTGGCGAGCGATCCGCGGGCCTTCATCCGCCCCTCGCCGTCGGGCGGCTCGCTCGGCGGCGTGGCGCGGGCCACGCGCCAGGCCATCCTGCTCTGCGAGGCGGCCGGATACCGCAACATCCTTGTCGAGACGGTCGGTGTCGGGCAATCCGAGGTCGCCGTCGCCGACATGACGGATTGTTTCCTGCTCCTCATGCTGCCCGGGGCCGGCGACGAGCTGCAAGGCGTGAAGCGGGGCATCATGGAGCTCGTCGATCTCGTGATCATCAACAAGGCCGACGGCGGGAACGTCGACAGGGCCGCGCGAGCGCGCCGCGATTACGAGAGCGCATTGCACCTGTTCCCGCCGGCGCCTCACGGCTGGGCGCCCGTCGCCTCCGTCTGCTCGGCCCAGGAGGGCCGCGGCGTCCGCGAGGCGTGGGAGAGCGTGCTGCGCCACCGCGCGCACATGCAGGAGAGCGGCTGGCTGCATCGCCGCCGCGCGGGGCAGGCGCGCCGCTGGCTGTTCGAGCTCATCGAGGGGCACCTGCGGGAGGCGTTTCTGCGCAGCGCTGCCGTGCGCGAGCGTCTGTCCGGCGTGGAGGCGCTCGTCGAGGCGGGGTCGCTCAGCCCGCTGCGCGCGGCGCGGCAGCTGCTGGAGGCCTGGGATCCGGCCGGGAAGGGGTGACGGCGGGCCGGTTGCAGCCCCGGGGCGTGCGGCGTCCGCCCGCTGGGCCGTCTGCCTCGCGCCGGCGGGCGGGGGCCGAACGCAGTGAGCGCCGCGGCGTCACTGGCTCTCCATGATCGCGCTGTGCTTGCGGCTGTAGCCGAAACAGATCGCGAGCCCGAGGAGGAGCCAGGCGCCGAGGCGCAGCCAGTTCTCGGTGGGCAGCGAGAACATGAGGAGGAGACAGATCACGATCCCGAGGATCGGAGTGAGCGGATAGAGCGGCACCCGGAACGGGCGTGGCGCGTCCGGCGCCGTCCGGCGCATGATCTGGACCGCCGCGCATACGAACAGGAACGCGAGGAGCGTCCCGATGTTGACGAGCTCCGCCAGGATCCGCAGCGGGAGGAGCGCCGAGAGGGTGGCGACCACAAACCCGGTGAGGAGGGTGGACTTCCACGGCGTCTTGAAGACCGGTCTCCCCCCTTGCCGATCTCGCCGAGTATCGTGCGACCGAAGAGGCTGAGCCCCCCGAGCCCGAGAGGATGGCCGGGAGATCGAGGATCGCCCTTGTGGACACCAGCTCGCCGAGCGCCGGATCGTAGTCGAACGGCGCGCTCCTGAGCTCTCTTGGCAGCTCTACCCCGAAGATCCCGATCAAGTCCTGGGCATCGTGGGACCACCCGTGCGCCACGGCGGCGGCGCCGACGGCGTACTCCAGGACGAGATCCCACCCGATGATCCACGCCGGCAGTTCGCCGAGCGTCGCGTACGTATAGGCCGAGCCCGCCACCGGCACCATCGCGGACGAATAGCCGGCTCCCCATGGCCTTCGGTACGCAGGCTCTGCGGCCCGACCCGCGGCACGTCACGCCGGAGACTCGTCCGCGGGTAGAGGCTCTGCCGGACGCGGTCTCAGCCCCTCCATGAGCAGGCCGCTGACGAGGTTCGCGAGCTGCGCCGCCTCGACGGGCCGGTCGTATCGTCCGAGCTGCCCCTGCGTCAGGAGCACGGCAAGCCCGTGCATGCTCGACCACAGCACGAGGGCGAGCTGCATCGGATCGCCCCCGCGCAGGATCCCCGCGGCCTGCCCTTCGGCGATGGCATCCATCGTCGCTCGATGGCTCTCGGCGCGCGCCCGCAAGAGCTCCGGGGCGCTCTCCTTCACCGTGGCATAAGGCGCCATCATCACGCGGAACGCCGCCGGGCGCTCGACCGCGAAGGCGACGTAGGCCTCCGCGATCGCACGGAGCCGCGCGATCGGGTCCGCGCCGGCGGCCGCCACGCGCGGCGTCAGGAGCTCCCCGAAGGCGCGGAAGCCTTCGAGCGCGACCGCCGCCAGGAGCTCCTCCTTCGTCTCGAAGTGGCGGTACGGAGCGCGGGGGCTGACGCCGAGCTCGCGGCCCAGCGCGCGTAAAGAGAGGTCCTCCGCCCGCTGGTGCTGGAGCGCGCGCAGGGCGGCGTCGACCAGCGCTTTCCGGAGGTCGCCATGATGGTAAGTGCCGCCTTTCTTCCTCCTCACGCTGGACATTTTTCTCCTGGAGTATACAGTGAATACATGTCGAATCCGGACACGGTGCCTTTCCACCTGGCCGGCGCCTTCGCTCCCGTGCACGAGGAGCGAACCGACGTCGAGCTCGAAGTCATCGGCGAGATCCCGGCGGACCTCCGCGGCACGTACGTGCGCAACGGGCCGAATCCTCGGGCCGGTCGGTCGCCGGCGTGGTTCGCCGGAGAAGGGATGCTCCACGGCGTACGCCTGGAGGGCGGCCGTGCGCGCTGGTACCGGAACCGGTGGATCGCAGGCGCCCATCCGCCGAACACGAGCGTGGTCCGCCACGCCGGGCGGATCCTCGCGCTCGTCGAGACGCGGTCGCCGGTGGAGGTGACCGCCGAGCTCGAGACCGTGGGGCCCCACGACTTCGGCGGAGCGCTCGGCGGTGCGATGACGGCTCACCCGAAGATCTGCCCGCGCACCGGCGAACTCCTGTTTTTCTCCAATGGGCCCTCGCGTCCGCACCTCACGTACTACCGCGCAGACGCGGCCGGCCGCGTCGTGCATCGCGCGGCGATCGACGTCCCTGCGATGACGTTCATGCACGATTTCGCGATCACCGAGCGGTATGTCATCTTCTATGTCCTTCCCGTGCTCCTCGGGGACGTGCGATCTCCGGTGCCCATCCGGTGGGACGACGACTTCCCCGCGCGCTTCGGCGTCCTGCCCCGCGACGGCGGCGATGAGGACATGCGGTGGTTCGATGTCGCGCCGTGCACGATCAGCCACACGGTCAACGCCTTCGAGGAAGGCGATACCATCGTGCTCGACGCGGTGCGCGCCCCGCGCATCATGACGCCGCACGCGCTCCACCGGTTCACGTTCGACCTCTCGAGCGGCCGCGCCGCGGAGACGGCGCTGGATCCTCGGTTCCTCGACTTCCCGCGCGTGCACCCGGCGGTCGTCGGCGCCCGCCATCGCCGAGCGTACACGATAGAGCTCTGCGACTTCGGCGCCGACGGCAGCTTCTCGCGGACGATCGCGCGCCAGCACGATCTCGAGACCGGCGCCGCGGTCGTCCACGATTTCGGGGACGACGCGATGCCAGGCGAGTGCGTCGTCGCGCCGCGGCCGGGCAGCGACGCGGAGGACGATGCCTGGGTGATCCTGTTCGTCCACCGCCGCGACGGCTCCGCGACCGAGCTCGTTGTCCTCGACGTGTCGAGGTTCGCGTCGCCGCCCGTCGCCCGCGTCCGCCTGCCGCGCCGCGTCCCGCTGGGGCTCCACGGCGAGTGGCTGCCAGATTAGGCCTTACGATAAAACGCATCATGGCGGTGCTCTGCACACCCTGATCGGCTGAGCACGGTCGCGCCGAGCCTGGCGCTCCTGGGCTGTGGCGCTGGCGACGACGATCGCAGCAGCAGCGGTGACGCGGTACAAGGGGGGCCTCCCATGCGTGACGTCTGCTGGCGCTGCCGGCGCCCCCGTCCGGTCTGCTATTGCGCGCTCCTGCCCTCCTTGCCGACGAGGACCCGGGTCGTGCTCCTCCAGCACCCGCGCGAGCGGCGGGTGGGCATCGGCACGGCGCGCATGGCCCACCTGGCGCTGCCCAACTCCGAGCTGCACGAGGGGGTGGTCTTCGAGGACGACGCCCGGATCGCCGCCCTCGCGAGCGATCCGACCACGGCCTTGCTCTTCCCCGGGGGCGACGCGCCCGCGGAGGGCGGGGCGCCGGTGCGCTCGCTCATCGTGGTCGACGGCACGTGGTGGCAGGCGAGGAAGATGCTCGCGCTGAACCCGCGCCTGGCCTCGGTGCGGCGCATCGGCGTGACGCCCCGCGCGCCGGGCAACTACCGCATCCGCAAGGAGCCCCGGCCCGAGTGCCTCGCCACGGTCGAGGCGGTGGCCAGCGCGCTCGGCGCGCTCGAGGGCGAGGCCGCGCGCTTCGACGAGATGCTCCGGGCCTTCACGTTCATGGTCGACCGGCAGATCGAGCACCAGGCGAGGAACAACGCCCCGCGACGGCGGCGCGCGCCGCCGGCCTCGCCGCTCGCGCCGCTGCGCCCCTACCTCGCCGAGCCGGCGAGGGTGGTGCTCGTCGACGGCGGGGCCAGCTCCGGGTGGCCGGCGGGCGACGGCGCGGCCGAGCCGACGTCCGAGCTCGTGCACCTCGTGGCCTGCCGCGCGTCGGGCGAGCGCTTCGAGGCGTTCCTCCGCCCGCGGCGGCCGCTGGGCCCGAGCGTCGCGCACCAGCTCGAGGTGCCCGAGGACCGCCTGCGGGGCGGCGAGGACGCGAGCACCGCTCTGACCCGGTTCCGCGCGTTCGTCGGCGATGGCGGCGTGCTGGGCGCCTGGGGCACCTTCACCCTGGACCTGCTCGCGCAGGAGGGCCTCGGGCGCCCGCCCTCCCTCGACCTGCGCGACCTCTGCGCGCGGCACCTGCGCCGGCGGCCCGGCGGCATCGCCAACGGCGCGCGGGCGCTCCTGGCCGCGGAGCCCGCGGCGCGCGGCAGCGGGCGCGCCGGGCGCACGGTGGGGTGGCTCGAGGTCGTCCTCGCGCGCCTCCTCGACCTCGCGGGCGAAGACGACGTTGCCGCGCGGGGCGCCGCATGAGATTCTCCGTCCGTGCATTCCATCCGGTTCCGCTGAGTCCGGCATCCTCGTCCTCCCCCTTGTCCCGGCGCTGCCGGGGCACGCGGCGAGCGCGCGGGTGCCTGTCCGTGCCCTGTCTTCCTCCGAGCTCGCTCGAAACGTGGAAGACCGGGGCGCGTCGACTCACGCCCGGGAGCCTGGATGGAGCACGCCACGCGCATCGGTCGTGAGCTCGCGCCGCGAGTCTTCCCCCCATTGCGCGCTCCGCCGCCCTGCCGGCGGCGCGCCCAGAGGTTCGCGATCATGACCGAACGCCAAGACACCTCCACCACTTCTTCCTCCTTTGCGCCCATCGACTCCGTCGGCGCGCTCCTCGATGCGGCGCGCCGCGAGGGGCTCCGTCTCGTCACATCCCACGCCGACTTCGACCGGAGCGGGCTCGCCTTTCTCGTCGTGCACGCCCACGACGAGGAGGGCGTGCCGTGGGTCGTGCGCACGCCGCGCCGCCCCGCGGAGGTCGCGTCGGCCCGCGTCGAGGCGCGCGTGCTGGCCCTGGTAGGCCCGCGCTTGCCGGTGGCCGTGCCGGACTGGCGCGTTCACACCGACCACGTGATCGCCTATCCGCGCCTCGGCGACGTGCCCGCCGTCTCCTTCGATCCCGAGGCGGGCCCGCGCTGGAGCCGCGTCGATCCGGCGGCGCCGTCCGAGGTGTTCATCGCGTCGATGGCAGAGGCCCTCGCGGCGCTCCAGCGCATCGACGCGGCGGCGGCCCGCTCGGCGGGCGTGCCCGTGAAGTCCATCGACGACGCGCGAGAGCTCCACGCGCGGGCCATGGACGCGACGCGCGCCGCGCTGGCGCCGCCGGACGCGCTGTGGGCCCGGTGGCAGCGCTGGCTCGAGAACGACGCGATCTGGCCGCGCCACCTCGCCCTCGTGCACGGCGATCTCCACCCAGGCCACATGCTCCTCGACGAGGGCGGCCGGCTCACGGGGATCCTGGACTGGACCGAGGCCCACATCGGCGATCCCTCGGTCGACTTCGCGCTCTTCGTCGGCGCCTTCGGCAAGGCCGCGCTCGACGCGTGCATCGCGCGCTTCGAGACGGCCGGCGGCGCGACGTGGCCGGGCCTCGCGGCCCACGCCTGCGAGCGCTGGGCGGCGTTCCCCGCGATCGCGGCGAAGTGGGGCGTCGAGTCCGGCGACGAGGGCGTGATCGCCCACGCGCGCAACCTGCTCGCAGGGATCGTGGCCGAGAGCGGGTGAGCGCCGGCTCGTCACACCCATCAGCCATCGTCATGATGCGTTGCGTTGTGAGCCCGCGCATGTTCAGCAGCGGCAGCCCTGAGTAGCCTCTTCGCATGACCGGAGGACACGGCGCGGATGCCGGCGCGGCGGATCGCGCGCTCGTGCTCATGCTGCTGGGCACGGTGCTGCTCGTGTCGCCGGCGCGGCTGCTCTGGGCTCGAGGCCTGCTCGCGGTGGCCGCGGTCTTCGCGGTCTGGGCCGCGCTGATCGCGCTCGCCGTGCTCGCGACGCGCTCCGACCGTGGCGACCGCGGCGACCTGCCGAGCGGCGATCTCGCCCGCGGCGAGCGCGAGCGCGAGCGCGGCGACCCGGCGCCCGGCGCCGGTGATCGAGGGCCGCCGTGATCGACGTCGGTGTCCTCCTCTTCGCCACGGTGGCCTGGCTCGCCGTGCTCGCCGCGATCGCGCTCGCCGCGCAGCGCGAGCGGATCCCCCGCGCGCTCGCGCGCCACCCGCTCGTCCTCGCCCTGTCGCTCGGCGTCTACGCCTCGTCGTGGACCTACTACGGCGGCGTCGGCTTCGCGCAGCGCCACGGCCTCGTCTTCCTCGCGGTCTACCTCGGCCCGACGCTCGCGTGCATCGCCACCCCGCTCCTCTGGTCGCGCGTCCTGCGCATCACGCGCGAGCAGCGCCTCTCCTCGCTCGCCGACCTCTTCGCCTTCCGCTTCCAGAGCCCCGCGGCGGGGGCGGTCGTCGCCGCCTTCTCCGTCGTCGCCAGCGTGCCCTACATCGCGCAGCAGTTCCGCGCGACCGAGCAGTCGGTCCGCGTGCTCTCCGGGCCAGGGCACGAGGAGGCCGTGGGCGCCGTCTTCTGGGCGCTGCTCACGCTCTTCACGGCGTTCTTCGGCGCCCGCCCGGCCGCCGAGCAGGGGCGGGAGGACGGCCTCGCGGCGGCTGTCGCGTTCGAGTCGGCGGCGAAGCTCGCCGTGCTCGCGGCCGTGGGCCTCGTCGCCGTGCTCGGGGTCTTCGGCGGGGCGGGCGGGCTCGCGGACTGGCTCGGCGATCACGCCGCCGAGGTCGAGGCGCTCGGCCGCCCCGTGCGCGAGGACAGCGGCTGGACGTCGATGCTCGTCATCAGCTTCGCCGCCGCCTTCCTGCTGCCGAGGCAATGGCACATGGCGTTCGCGGGCGGCACCGGCGACCGCGCGCTCGCCAAGGCGGCCTGGGCCTTCCCGCTCTTCCTGCTCGCGCTCAACCTGCCCGTCCTTCCTGTGCTCTGGGCCGGGACCCGCCTCGCGCCGGCCGAGCCCGCCGACAGCTACGTGCTGCTCGTGCCGCAGCTGCTCGGCCAGGGCTGGCTCGCGCTCGCCGCGTTCATCGGCGGCATCTCCGCGGCGAGCGCCATGGTCATGGTCACGGCCGTCGCCCTCGCGAGCGCCAGCGCCTCGCACCTGCTCCTGCCGCTCGCCCGGAGGACGCTGCGCCGCAACGTCTACGCGCGCGTGCTGTGGCTCCGCCGCGGGCTCCTGGTCGTCCTCCTCGCCGGCGGGTGGCTCTTCCACCGCGCGCAGCCGCACCGCGGGCTGCTCGTCGAGAGCGGCATCGTCTCGTTCGTCGCCTTCGCGCAGTTCCTGCCGGGGCTGCTCGCCGCGCTCTTCTGGGAGCGCGCGACGCGCGCCGGGTTCCTCGCAGGGCTCCTCGCCGGCATCGGCACGTGGACCGCCACCTGCCTCGCGCCCTTCCTGCCCGAGCTCTCCGGCCTCGACCCGGGGTGGCTCGATCTCCTGCGCGAGGGCGCGGGCCAGGCCGACCCCGGGGCGACCGCGGCGGCCATGGACACGTGGTCGCTGCCCACGTTCGTGTCGCTCGCCGTCAACGGCGCCACGCTCGGCCTCGTCTCGCTCCTGCGCCCCCCGGCCGAGGAGGAGCGCGAGGCGGCGCGCCTGTGCACCCGCCGCGAGATCGGCCCGTCGGTCGAGCGCGCGACCGTGGCCTCGAGCGTGGGCGCGCTGGAGGAGCGGCTCGCGCGGCTGCTCGGCCGCGAGGCGGCCGCGCTCGAGGTCACGCGCGCCCGGATCGAGCTCGACATCCCGCGCGACGAGACGCGGGCCACGGAGCTCCACGCGCTGCAGGAGCGCCTGCACCGCAACCTGTCGCCGCTCGTCGGCCCGGTGCTCGCGAGGACCGTCGCGGAGGCGGACGCGCAGGCCGCCCCCGGGGCGCTCGGCGGCAGAGCGGCGAGCGGCGCGCTCACCGAGGAGCTCCGCTGGCTGGAGCGGCGCCTCGCGCGCGGGGAGGCCACGACGACGTTCGTCGGCGCCGCGAAGGAGCTCGACCTCCTGCGGCGCTGGCTCCGCTCGGTGCTCGCGCAGCTCCCCCTCGGCGTCTGCGCCGTGGGCTCCGACGGCGCGATCAGCCTCGTGAACCGGCGCCTCGAGGCGCTCGTCGGCGCCGAGGAGCGCGACCTCGTCGGGGCGCCGCTCGACCGGCTGCCGGCCCCGTTCGCGGAGCTGTTCGCGCGCGCCGCCCGCGCCGCCTCCGCGGGCGAGGCCGGCGCGGACGAGATCGAGGCGCACGTGGCCGGCCGCGCGCGCTCGCTGCGCGTCCACCGCGCCGCGCTCGACCCGCTCGACGCGCGCGCCGCCTCGGGGGGCGTGGTCCTCCTCGTGGAGGACCGCACCGAGCAGCGCGCGCTCGAGGCGCAGCTCGCCCACCGCGACCGCCTCGCCCAGCTCGGCCGCCTCGCCGCCGGCGTGGCCCACGAGGTCGGCAACCCGCTCACCGGCATCGCCTGCCTCGCGCAGAACCTCCGCGCCGAGTCCGACAGCGACGAGATCCGCGCGCGGGCGGGCCTCATCCTCGGCGAGGCGGCGCGCATCGAGGCCATCCTGCGCTCCCTGCTCGACCACAGCCGCACCGGCGCCGTGCCGAAGCCCGGCGAGGGCGCGCGCGCGCGGGTCGGGCGCGTGGCGCTCGCCGAGGTGGTCGCCGAGGCCGTGCGGCTCATCCGGCTCGACCGAGCGGCGCCCCTCGTCCGGGTGGATCAGGCCTGCCCAGAGGCGCTCGTCGTCATCGGCGACCGGCGCGAGCTCGTCCAGGTCTTCGTCAACCTGCTCGCGAACGCCCGCGACGCGTCCGAGGCCGGCGCGCTCATCGCCGTCCGAGGGTGGATCGAGGCGGGCCAGATCGTCGTTGAGGTCGAGGACCACGGCAGCGGCATCCCCGAGGAGCTGCTCGCCGCTGTCCTGGAGCCGTTCGTGACGACGAAGCGCGACCCGAGCGGCACGGGGCTCGGCTTGCCGCTCTCGCGCTCGATCGTCGAGGACCACGGCGGGACCCTCTCGCTGCGGAGCGCGGTGGGGCGGGGGACGACGGTCGTCGTCCGGCTTCCGCTCGCGGGCGCGGGGTGAAGCGGTCGGCGCGGGACGTCGGGTGTTACCGATCGTAACGAGACGTGGCCGAACGAGCCCGCCAACGTGCTTGCCCCGTGGACGAACAGGTATTCTCACGTCTGCTTGCGTGGTATTGAGATCAAAGAGAGCAGCATTCTGCGAGCCGGGGGTGACAGGGCATCGACCCACGCGCTGCCCGGCCCCTCCTCCTCCCTCGCGTGCGGGGGAGGAGGAGCCATGAAGAACACCCTGGCTGCCTCTTTCCGCTCGGCGCGCCTCCAAGCCCGTCTCCGGCCCTCTCGACGAGCGCTGGAACTCCTCCGAGGAACCGTTCTCATGGCACAGACGTCTCCCCAAACCTTCGCCGTGACGCCCACGACCCCGGCCCCCGCGGCCGAGCGTGAGGTGGTCAGCAGCTCCACGCTCTGGAAGGTCATCTTCGCGTCCGCTGGCGGTACGATGATCGAGTGGTACGACTTCTATATCTTCGGGAGTCTCGCCGCGATCATCTCGACCCACTTCTTCCCGAAGGACAACCCGACGGCGAGCTTCCTCTTGACGCTCGGCACGTTCGCCACAGGCTTCGTCGTCCGCCCGTTCGGCGCGCTCGTGTTCGGGCGCATCGGCGATATCGTTGGTCGGAAGTACGCGTTCCTCGTGACCCTGCTGCTCATGGGCGGCGCGACGGCGCTCATCGGCTTCTTGCCGACGTACGAGAAGATCGGGCTCCTCGCCCCGATCGCGCTCGTCCTGATCCGCCTCGTCCAGGGCCTCGCGCTCGGCGGCGAGTACGGCGGCGCGGCGGTGTACGTCGCCGAGCACTCACCCGACGAGAAGCGCGGCTTCTACACCTCGTTCATCCAGATCACGGCGACGCTCGGTCTGTTCGTCTCGCTGGCGGTCATCCTCAGCACCCGCCTCCTCGTGGGCGAGGAGGCCTTCAAGGACTGGGGCTGGCGCATCCCGTTCCTCCTGTCGGTCCTCCTCGTCGGCGTGTCCTTCTACGTGCGTTCCCGCCTCAAGGAGTCGCCGATCTTCAGCAAGCTCAAGGCCGAGGGGAAGACGTCGACCGCTCCCATCAAGGACAGCCTCGGCAACAAGCGCAACTGGAAGGTCATCCTGATCGCCCTCTTCGGCGCCACGGCCGGCCAGGGCGTGGTCTGGTACACGGGGCAGTTCTATGCCCTCTACTTCCTGCAGAACACGCTCAAGGTCCCGTTCATCACGGCCACGATCGTGATCGCCACCGCGCTCGCCCTCGGCATGCCGTTCTTCGTGTTCTTCGGCGCGCTCTCCGATCGCATCGGCCGGAAGAAGATCATGCTCGCGGGCAACCTGTGCGGCGCGATCGGCTTCTTCCCCGTGTTCTGGGCGATGAAGCAGAACGCGGACAACCCGGTCGTGCTCACCGCGCTCGTGTTCGTGCTCGTGCTGTTCGTCACGATGGTCTACGGCCCGATCGCGGCCTACCTCGTCGAGGCCTTCCCTGCGAAGGTGCGTTACACGTCGCTCTCGATCCCGTACCACGTCGGCAACGGCGTGTTCGGCGGGCTCTTGCCGCTCATCGCCTCGTCGGTGACGGTCGCGACGGGCAACATCTACGCGGGGCTCCTCTACCCGATCGCGGTGGCGCTCATCACCGTCGTCGTCGGCGGGATCTTCCTGAAAGAGCGCAGCGACGTGCGCCTCTGGGACGAGCTCGATCGCGCGGCTTGACGGCGATCTCCCGGCGGACGGAGCGCTGCTCGCGCGCCGTCCGCCGCCTCCCGCTCCTCGCAGATCCGCGGGATACGGGCTCAGCCGTCAGGCAAATGAGCCCGTAGAACTGAAACCTCCCTCGAATTTCCGGAAAATTGAACAGGGAGGCGGGGAGGAGGGGAGTGAAATCCCACCAACCTCCCCGTCTCCCCGCCTCCCTGTTCAACTTTTTTTCTGCTCGAAAATGCCAATACAATGAGGGGCAGAGCGACGTCTGGACGATGGCCTCTCCCCTCGGCGACGCGGGCTGGAACGAGCCGGCGAAGTCGCGGTTCTTCCTGAACCGCGGCGTCCAGGGCGGGACGGTCGGCCCGAACGACAACTCGGACCCGTGGAACCTCCCGACGATGATGGCGAACGGGGGCGAGACCGCCGAGCCGTTCAACACGGCCATCTGCACCTGTGGTTCAAATAACTTCTCTTCATGGAGCCCGGGCGTCCATGGGAGACGCGATGTCGGCAAATCGCGTCGATGAATAGTTTTGTTGCCACTGATGGCCGTGGGCTCGCCGGTGTGCCCCATGCTGCTTCGTTACATTGAACCACAACATGGTATTGATTCGTCGCGGGCCTGAGAGAGCGGTTGTTCTTGACTCGGTGCGTGGTGTGATCGAAGGGTCGCTGGTCGGGCGTCGTGAATGGGAAACCGGAAGCTGGAATCTGGGGGACCATGAAACGGGCCACGACAAAGGTAGGTTGAGCGCGCCGTGTCATATGCTTTGCGCGCGGCGCGTCGGCGTGGCATCTTACGGAACTTGCTTGCGGCCTTTCGGCCGCTTTCGGGAGAAAAATCATGCGCTTTGCTAGCTTGCTGAGCTTCGGCTCGGTTTCGGTCGCTTGCTGCCTTGCTGCCTGCATCGCCGCGTCTCCGGACGAAGAAGAGATCCTGTCTCTGGAGGGCGAGCTGCTCAGCCCGGACTCGACGATGTCTGCGGAGCTGTCGTACCAGTCGCAGTGGCCGACGGGGTACTGCGCGAACGTGACCGTGAAGAACACGAGCTCCAGGCCGAGCACGTCCTGGGGCCTCTCGATCGGGCTCAACGGAGCGACGCTGGCCAACTCGTGGAACGCGCGGATCACGCAGTCGAACGGGCAGCTGAACGCCACCAACGAGAGCTACAACGGCTCGCTGGCAGCAGGAGCGTCGACGGGCGCAGGAGCGTCGACGGGAGCCGGAGCGTCGACGACCTGGGGGTTCTGCGCGAACGGCACAGGGAAGCCCTCGATCACATCGGTCAACGGCAACGGGAACGGAGGTTCGACGTCGGTGAGCTCCAGCAGCAGCGCTTCGAGCAGCTCTAGCAGCGCTACGAGCAGCTCCAGCAGCAGCTCCTCGGCCAGCTCTGGCGGAGGCGGCGCGGGCGGCAGCGGGGGCTCGGGCGGCGGAGGCGCCGGCGGCAGCGGTGGAGGCCCGGTGGTCAATTCCGGCCTTCCGACGCCGCCCGGACCCAGCAATGTGGCGAAGCCGTCCGGCGCGGCCGGCGGGTTCAGGGTCATCAACTGGGCCGGCTTCACGGGCGCCGTCTCGTACACGTTCGACGACTCGAACTCGAGCCAGATCCAGAACTACGACACGCTGAACGCGCTCGACGTTCCGTTCACCTTCTACCTCCAGACCGGCAAGAGCGAATCGACCAATGCGGTGTGGCAAAGGGCGCTGAGCGACGGGCACGAGCTCGGCAACCACACGAAGAGCCACTCGAGCAACGACAGCGGCGCCGATACGGACGCCGCGACGCAGTTCATCGAGAGCAGGTTCGGCACCAAGGTGTGGACGATGGCGGCTCCGAACGGCTCGTCCGTGTACTCGAACATCGCCAGGACGCGCTTCCTCATCAACCGGGGGGTGGCCAACAACCTCATCGGCCCGAACGACTCGACCGATCCGTTCACGCTGCCCTGCTACATCCCGCCGACCGGCGCCTCCACGACGGTGCTGGACCAGCAGGTCACGAGCGCGCGGGACGCCAGGAAGTGGCGCACCGTCCTTGTGCACGGCTTCACCGGCGGCTCCGACGGCGCTTATCAGCCCATAGGGCTGCAGGCCTTCGTCGATCACGTCAAGCACTCGAAGGCGCTCGGCGACATGTGGCTCGACAGCGTTGTCAACGTCGGCGCTTACTGGCGCGGCCAGAAGGCGGTCTCCTCCGCCACCACCTCGACGTCAGGCGGCGCGACGACCTACACGTGGCAGCTCCCCGCCAACTTCCCGCCGGGCAAGTACCTGCGCGTGACGGTCACCGGCGGCACGCTCAAGCAGAACGGCGTTCCGCTGAGCTGGGATCCGCACGGCTACTACGAGGTCGCGCTCGACGCGAAGTCCGTGACGCTGTCGCCGTGACGAAGCGGGCCCGCGCCCCGCGGGCCCCCTCCCGCCGCGACCTGCGCGGTGAGTTTTTGAACCGCCAAGACACCACGAGACGCCAAGAAAACAACAATCATCTTGGCGTCTCGTGGCGCCTTGGCGGTTTCATTGTGCCGGCAGGGTAGGGACTTCCCACAAGCTTCCGCAAAAGAGCTCTGTCTCCTCTGCGGTTCCAACGTGCACTTGCGTGGGTTGCTTGCGGCCCGTCCCGCCGTTTTCAGGAGAGAATGTAAGCGCTTTGCTAGCTTGCTGAGCTGGGGCTCAGTCTCGATTGCTCGCTGCGTCTCGCGGGTTGGCGCCGCCTAGCTCGACGGCCAGACGTCTGTCCATGGACGGCCAGACGTCTGGCCACGGCGACGCTCAGCCGCCCGTCACAGCCGCGGATCGACCGGCTCGCTCTCCAGCGCCAGCACCCCGAACACACACTCGTGCACGCGGTGGAGCGGCTCCCCCTCCACGAAGCGGTGGAGCGCCTCCAGGCCGAGCGCGTACTCCCGCAGCGCGAGCGCGCGCTTCGACGACACGCTGCGGCTCCGCAGCCGCGCGAGGTGCTGCGGCGCCAGGTACTCCGGCCCGTAGATGATGCGCAGGTACTCCGGCCCGCGGCACTTGATCGCCGGCTGGACGAGCCCGCGCGGGCCGCGGACCACCCACTCCCATGACTTGACCACCATGCCCTCGCCGCCGCGCTCGACCATCTCCGTCCAGAAGGCCACCGCCTGCGCCTCGCTCTGCGGGTCCGAGAGGTCGACCACGCGATGCGGGGTCTCCACGAAGAACGCCGGATCGACCTCGGCGAGCCGCGCGAGCTGCCGCAGGTGGAAGCCGTGGTCCCGCGCCGCGTGCACCGCGCCCTCGCTCGCGAGCAGGTGGAACGGCGCCAGCCGGATGTCCGAGAGCGACCGCACCGGCCAGCAGTAACGCCGGTAGGCCGCCACGTACCCGTCCATCGCCGCCTTCCGGGCCGCGTGCCGCTCGAGCAGCTCCCGCGCGCTCTGGTCGCGCGCGGCGGTCATCGTGAGCGCCCGCACCGCCGCGTCGAGCGACGCGCGGCCCGACGAGCCCACGGCGGCGTACTGGCCGCGCAGGAGATCCTGCGCCTTCGCCGACCAGGGCAGGAGCTCCGCGTCGAGGCAGACCCAGTCCGTGCGCAGCTCGGCCCACAGATCCGCCCGATCCATCGCCGCCCGCACCCGGTCGATGAGCTCCCGGCTCCGCGCCTCGTCCGAGAAGAACGGCCTGCCCGTGCGCGTCGTGCACACGCCGAGCGGCCCCTCGTCGAGGCGGAACCTCCGCCGCCGCGCGGCCTCGTCGCGGCACACGGTGAGCACCGCGCGCGACCCCATGTGCTTCTCCTCGCAGACGACGCGGCCCACGCCGTTCTGCCGGAAGTACGCGAACGCCTCGCGCGGGTGCTCGAGCAGGCCCCCGTCCTTCGCCGTCTCGCTCGGCGACATCGTCGGCGGCAGGTAGATGAGCCACCGGGGATCCACGGCGAAGCGGCTCATCGCCTCGAGCGCCGCCGCCGCGTTCTCCTCGCGGATCGTCACCATGCCGTGCACCCGCGTCCGGATCGCGCGCCGGCCGCGCACGTCGTCGATGTCGAGCACGTCGTAGGCCTGGCCGCGCGGCTCGGCCTTCGGCTCGCCCGCGAGCGGCGCGAGCGGCTTCGCGGGCTCGTAGTACACGCGGCGCGCCTTGACCTCGACGAGCTCGCGCTCCGGGTAGCGCAGCGCGGTGAGCGCGCCGCCGAACACGCACCCCGTGTCGATGCAGATCGTGCGGTTCTCCCACTCGGCCACCGTCGTCGGCGTGTGGCCGTAGACCACCATCGCCTTGCCGCGGTACTCCGAGGCCCAGTTGTACCGCACGGGCAGGCCGTACTCGTCGGTCTCGCCCGTCGTCTCGCCGTACAGGCAGAACTCGCGCACCGCGCCCGAGCCCCGGCCCTGGAACGCCTCCTTCACCCCCGCGTGCGCGACAGCGAGGTTGCCGTCGTCGAGCACGTAGTGGCTGACGAGCCCGTCGATGAAGTCCGCCGCCTTCGCCTTGAACGCGTCCGTCTCCGCCTCGAGCTGCTCGAGCGTCCGCTCGAGCCCGTGCGTCGGCTTCACGTCGCGCCCGCGCAGCTTCTTCAGCAGCTTCACGTCGTGGTTGCCGGGCACGCAGAGCGCAGCGCCCGACGCGACCATCGCCATCGCGAGGCGCAGCACGTCCGGCGAGCGCGGCCCGCGGTCCACGAGGTCGCCGAGGAAGATGGCGCGCCGGCCCTCGGGGGGCGACACGCGCGGCGCGTCCGGCAGCCCCTCCAGCTTGTAGCCGAGCGCCTCGAGCAGCTCGACCAGCTCGTCGAAGCAGCCGTGGACGTCGCCGATGATGTCGAACGGCCCGCGCTCGTCGCGGCGATCGGTCCACAGGCGCTGCCGCTCGATCGTGGCCGCCGCGACCTCCTCGGGCGAGGAGAGCACGTGCACGTAGCGGAAGCCCTCGCGCCGGAGCTCCTTGAGCGAGCGGCGCAGCTCGCGGCTCTGGCCCCGTACGACGTGCGGGCCGAACTGCCGGTCCGGCCGGCCGGCGTTGCGCGCGTGGCAGAGCTTCTCCGGCATGTCGAGCACGATGGCCACCGGCAGCACGTGGTGCTCGCGCGCGAGCGCGACGAGCGGCCTGCGCGCGTCCGCCTGCACGTTGGTCGCGTCGACCACGGCGAGCCGCCCCGACGCGAGCCGCTTGCCCGCGATGAAGTGCAGGACCTCGAAGGCGGCCCCGCTGGCGGCCTGATCGTTCTCGTCGTCGGACACGACGCCGCGGTAGTGATCGGACGAGAGGATCTCGGTCGGCTTGAAGTGCGCCCGCGCGAACGTGCTCTTGCCGGAGCCGGACGCGCCGACGAGCACGACGAGCGAGAGGGAAGGGACGATGAGGGGGGCCTGCTCGCTCACGACGCGACCTCCGTCGCCTGCGCGAGGGCGCTGCCCGCGCTGCCCGCGCCGCCGTCCTGGGCCTCTCCGCCGCCCGCGCCGCTCGTGCCGCCCGCGCCGCCTTCGCGCGTGAAGATCGCCATCTGCGTCGGCGCGCCGAGCGAGGGATCCATCGGGCCGATGGGCAGGTGCTCGACGGCGTAGCCGTGCGCGGCCGCGACCCCCTCGCAGAAGGCGTGGAACTCGGCGCGCGTCCACTCGAAGCGGTGGTCGCCGTGGCGGAGCGCGCCGCGCGGCAGCCCCTCGAACAGCGCGTTGTACTCGGCGTTCGGGGTGGTCACGAGGACGACGCGCGGCCGCGCGTGCTCGAAGACGCTGCGCGTGAGCGCGCCGAGCCGCGAGAGGTCCACGTGCTCGATGACCTCGACGAGGGTCGCGGCGTCGTAGCCCGAGAAGCGCGCGTCGCGGTAGGTGACCGACGCCTGGAAGAGCTGGATGCGCCGCCGCTGCTTGTCGGGCAGGTCGTCGAGGCGCAGCCGGTTCTTCGCGATCTCGAGGCTGCGCACGGAGACGTCCGCGCCCGCGACGCGCTCGAAGACGCGCTCGTCGACGAGGCGCTTCAGCAGCTTGCCCTCGCCGCAGCCGAGGTCGAGCACGCTCCTCGCCTCGGCGCGGCGGAGCGCCGCGACGACGGCCTCGCGCCGCGCCTCGTCGAGGCTGATCCGCGCCTCGCCCCGGTCCTCGGGCGCGGCCTTCTCGTCCTCGGCCTCCTCGGGGCTCGCCTCGTCGTCGGCCACGAGCCGCGCGAGCGCGGCCCGGAAGAGCGGCCGGCTGTGCTTCAGGTAGCGGAGCGCGATCGCCTCGCGCTCCGGGTGCTCCGAGAGCCACCCCTTGCCCTTGGCGAGGAGGTTGTCGACCTCGGCGTCGCCCACGTAATAGTGCTTCTTGTCGTCGAGCACGGGCACGAGCACGTAGAGGTGCGCGAGCAGCTCCCTGAGCCGGCACGTCCTCGCGAGCGAGACGCGCAGGTAGGCGCTCTGGCCCCACTCCGGGAACGCCTCGTCGAGCGGGAGGCGCTCGGCCGCGATCTCGTAGCCGAGCGGCTCGAAGAGCCGCCGGAGCAGCGCCTCTCCGCCGCGGCACGGCAGGGCCTCGATCGTGGCGGAGAGGGGGATCGGCGCGTCCGCGAGCTCCGGGCGGTCGCGGCACTTGCCGCCGAGCGCCGAGCCGAAGACCTGCGCGATCGCCACGGAGAGGAACGACGAGGCGACGTAGGGCCGGTCGTTCACGTACTGCGCGAGCGTCCCGGGCTCGCCCGCGCCGCGCCCGCGCACGAGGTCCACGGGGTCGACGTCGAGCAGGAGCGCGGCGGTGCACCGCTCCTCGGTCGCCTCCGGATAGAACACGTGCGCCTTGCCGAACGACAGCGGGAACGACTGCGTGTTCGCAGGGTTCTTGACGAGCAGGTAACCGAGGTCGGTCGCCGGCCGGTGCGTGGTGGTGAGCGTCAGGAGCATCGGGGGCCCGAGTCTACGCGAGAGGGACGACGCGCGACACGCTCGGCGCGACCGCGCGGAGGCGGCTTCACCGACACGGGGGCCCGGCGCTGCTAATTTTGAACGGGTGACGCAGGAGCCCGCAAGCCAGGGAAAGGCCCACGTCGGCGAGGCCGTGGTGATCACCACGGCCGTGCTCTGGCTCCTCGACTGGATCGACCATGGAAGCTTCGAGCCCTGGCGCGGGCTGGGCACCGCGGCGTGGGTCGCCGCGGTCCTCGGCGCGCTCACGCTGGTGGCGCGCCGCATCGAACCGCAGCGCGCGCCGATCTGGCGTCAGCTCGTCGTGCTCGCGTTCACCGCCGGGATCGCCAGCTCCATCGCCAACACCTCCTTCTTCCTGGTCGCCACGGCGCTGCCCGAGGTGTTTCCAGAGGGACCGCGGCGGCCGCTCGTGGCCACCGCCGTCGTGGGCTTCTTCGACGGCGACGCCTTGTTCGGCTTCTGGGCGCTCCTGATCGAGCTGCCTCGACAGATCGGCGCCGAGCGGAGGCTCGAGAGCGAGCGGCGCGCGCTGCGCCAGGAGGTCGAGCTCGCGCACATCCGCGCCGCGCTCGAGCCTCACTTCGTGCTGAACACGCTCAACACGATCGCCGGCCTGGTGACCGAAGAGCCGGCCGAGGCTCGCGCCCTGATCGCGACGCTCGGCGACCTGCTGCGGGACATCATGCAGGGATCGCGGCGATCCCATCACACGGTCCGCGAGGAGGTGAGCTGGCTGCGGGGCTTCGCGCGCATCCTGGAGTCCCGGCACTTCGGGCGGCTCGCCTTCGAATGGGACGTCGACGCCTCGGTGGACGACTGCGTGCTCCCGGTGCTGCTGCTCCAGCCCCTGCTGGAGAACGCGGTGCACCACGGCGCGCTGCGCCGGCGGGAGCGCGGCCGCGTCGTCCTGCAGATCACCGGGGAGGCAGGACACCTGCGCTGCGCCGTCGAGGACGAGGGCCCCGGCTTCGACCTGGGCGCTGTCCCGCCGGAGGGGCGGGGGCTCGCGCTGGTGCGGCGCCGCGTCGCGCTGGAGTCGGCCGACGCGTCGCTGCGCATCGACTCGAGGCCCGGCCGGACGCGCCTGGAGGTCACGCTGCCCAGGAGGACCGCATGAAGCAGCTCTCCGCTCTCGTCGTCGAGGACGAGTGGCCGGCGCGCAACTTCCTCGTCCAGCTGCTGCGCGATACAGGGAGCTTCGGGTACATCGCCGCGGTGACGAACGTCGAGGCGGCTCGAGAGGCGCTCGATCGCATCGACCTCGGCATCGACGCCGTCTTCGTCGATATCCGGCTCGTCGATCGCCCTGGAGACACGTCGGGCCTCGACTTCGCCCGCTCCCTCTCGGATCGCGCGAGCCCGCCGGCGGTGGTGCTCGCCACCGCTCTGGCGCACCACGCGCTCGATGGGTTCGAGATGGGCGCGGTCGACTATCTCCTCAAGCCGTTCACGCTCGACCGCGTCACCACGTGTGTGGCGCGGCTCCTCGAGCGACGCCGGGCGCCGTCCCCGAGCGCGGGAAAGCCGCGACTGGTCGCGCGAAGAGACGACCGCCTGGTCTTCCTGGACCTCGACGGCATGCTGGCATTTCAGGCGGCGGAGCGGCTCACCTATCTCCACCACGTGGACGGCGTGTTCTCGGTGGACCTCTCGCTCAACGCGCTCGGGGCCACGCTGGGCGACCGTGTCCTTCGCGTGCACCGCAACTGGCTCGTCGCCCCGGCGTACGTGCGCGGGCTCGGCCGGCTCGACGGGGAGCTGATCCTCGAGGTCGGTCCAAGTCTCCGCGTGCCCGTCTCGCGCGATCGCGCGCGCGAGGTCCGCCAGCGGCTCCTGGAGAACACCGTCGGCATCACTCTGCCCGACTGAGCTCGCCTCTCTCGGCCGAGAGGACGAGCTTCCCGAGCTCGATCCCGAAGCCCTCGATGTCGAACACATCGTACGTGTTCGTCCCGAGGATCACGCGCGTGTTCGCCGCCGGGCAGTCGACCGCGACCCCTCCGAGGCCATAGTCCCCGGCGCCGGCCGCGGCGTAGACCGTCTTGCCCTCGAGGTCGTGGGCGCCGCCCGAGAGGTAATGCGTCTCGTACGACGCGAATGCGGCCGGACCGAGCACCTCCCCCTTCCAGACGGCGACCAGCCAGCGCTCGAGGTCGGAGACGGTCGTCACAAGCCCGCCATTGCCGACGAGCGACCAGGTGTACGGCCATCCGGCGGGGTCGTTCTCACCGAACGTCGAGGCGTCGTATCCGATCGCGGTGTCGACCTGCTCCCAGATCGGGTCACCGAAGAACCCGCTCTGTCGCATGTGGGCGGGAGCGAAGAGCTCGTCACGCACGTAGTCCGTGAACGCTCGCCCCGAGACGGTCTCCACGACGTCGGCGAGCAGCGTGTAGCCGGAGTTCGAGTATTCCTCGTCGCTCCCCGGCTCGAACAGCAGCTCCTGCGCGAAGATCCGCTGGCGCGCTTCGAGCCGCGTCATCGGCTCGAAGTCACCCTCCGTGTCATGGTACTCATCGAACCCGGCGCGGTGCTGGAGGATCTGAACGAGCGTGATCTCGGCCTTGTCGGCCGGCACGTCATCGAAGAGGGTCGCGAGCGAGTCGGTGACCGCGAGCGCGCCGTCGCCTTCGAGCTTGAAGATGGCCGTCGCGGTCAGGTCCTTCATCACGGAGCCGAAGTCGTACGCCGTGCCGGCCACGTTGGGGATGTTGTTGTCTCGATCCGCCAAGCCGTAGCCGCTCGCGAGCACCTCGGCCCCGTCGACCGTGACCAGCACCGACCCGGAGAACCCGGCCGCCGCCGCGTCCGAGAGGCGACGCTCGAGCTCCTCGCGGAGCTCGTCCCGCTCGGGGAGTGCGGGCGACTCCCCGCTGCACGCAAATTGTGGGACAGCCAGCGTCACCAGGCCGGCTGCCATCAGCCATTGCAATATCGGTTTCATGCCGCGCCAGACTGCCAGCCGAGCTCGCGAAGATCAGGGACGAACCGACGAGCGCCAGGTCCTCGGCCACGAGCGGGGGATTCCGCGGGACGAGCAGCGCTTTGCTCTCGTTCTCTGGCCTGTTCGCCGCCGCCTGCGCCGTCGCCGCGGCTCTGGCCCCACCCCCCGAGGGGCCGTCTCGGACGTGCGCTCCCGCGCGAGCCCCAGAGCGCCGTCTTGGCCGGATCGAGGCCAGTCGTGGCTCGCCCGTCGAGGGCGACGGGCGCCGGGTCGAGCCGGTACACTGCGGCGGGCGGGCGGGTGCGCTCGTGGACTCGGGGAATTTATGAGCACAAGCTCTGAGCTTCTGGACAAGAAGATCCGCGTCGTCGTCGGGGGAATGGCGGTCGAGTGGGATCTCGAGAACGGGCAGTGCAGCTGGGCCGGCGTCCCCTCGGTGTCGATGTTCCTGCCGAGCAGCGTGGTTGGGCTGATGTCCGGCTTCCAGCGGATGGCGGGGACCGAGCGCTTCAACCTCGCCGTGGAGAGCGGAGGGCGGCTCAGCATCGACGACGACTGGGACTACATCTCCGGTTATCCGACGTTCGAGGAGGGCTTCAAGGCGCTCGGCGCCGGCGCGGCCACGGCGGGCTGGGGCGTGTGGCACATGCTCTCCCTGGACCGGGAGCGGAAGGAGGCTTGCTTCCGCGTGGTGAACGGGTGGGAGTCCGTCTACCAGAAGGAGCTCGACGTCTGCTGGGGCAGCAGCATGATCGCGGGCAAGCTGGCCGGATACTGCACCCGGCTCTTCGGGGAGGAGTGCGACGTCGAGCAGACGTCGTTCGCCGCCCGGGGCGACGCCTGCGACGAGTTCACGGTGCGCCCCGCCACGACCAGCCTGGAGGACCGGCTGCAGCGCCTGCTCGACGAGGAGCGGGCGACGAAGACGGATCTGGCCATCGCGCTGCACAAGCTCAAGCGCGAGGTCGATGAGCGCGCCCGCATCGCCGAGGAGCTCCAGCGGACCGAGCAGGAGCTCCGCGACAAGCTGTCGTTGATCGAGCGGCAGCAGCACGAGCTCCGCGCGCTCGCCACCCCGATCATCCAGGTGTGGGACGGCGTGCTGACGCTCCCGTTGATCGGCACGCTCGACGGCGTGAGGGCAGGCGTGATCACCGAGGAGCTGCTCGACGCCATCGTCAGGACGGGCTCCCGCTATGCGATCCTCGACATGACCGGCGTGGACAGCATCGACGGCGAGACGGCCGATCACGTGATCCGGATCATCCGCGCGGTCGAGCTGCTCGGCGCCAAGGGGGTCATCACCGGCGTGCGCCCCGCGGTGGCCGCGCTGATCACGTCGCTCGGCCTGGAGCTGTCCGCCGTGACCACGCAGCGGAACCTCCGGGAGGGGCTGCGCATGTGCATCCAGTCGCTCTCGGACAAGCGCGCAGCGGTGTGAAGACGGCGGGCGGTGGGGCGCCGCCCGCCGGCGATGGCTCTGCCCGCCAGAGGTCCGCCCAGGGAGGGCCATGGCCGGACGTGTCCCCGGCTCGCGCTCTACGCTTGCGGCCAGGGTCAGCGGCGGTAACGGTGGTGGCGGTGCGATGGCGCGCGTCCGAGGCGCTCCCGTCGCGTGACGCCGCGAACAATCAAGAGAAAAGGCCCATGAAGCTTCGTTCCCTCTCGGTCCTGATCTGCGCCTTCGCCCTCGGCGCTGCGTCGTGCTCGAAGGAGGCGCCGAGCGCCGGCAAGACCGCGCCCGAGCCGGAGCAGGCGAAGGCGGCGCACGCGCCGGCCGACGTGAAACCCGGCTCCCACGAGGACTGGTGCGGAGAGCACCAGGTGCCCGAGTCGCAGTGCACCCGCTGCAACGCGGATCTGATCCCGGCCTTCAAGGCGACGGGGGACTGGTGCGCCGAGCACGGGCTGCCCGAGTCGCAGTGCCTCAAGTGCAATCCTGATCTGAAGATCGTCCGGCCGCCGAAGGGGAGCTGACGTGCCAGGCCGCGCTGGCATCGCGGTGCTCCTGCTCCTCGCCGCGCTCCCGGCCTGCGGGGGCAAGGGGACCGACAGCTCCGCGGCGGAGAAGGCCGGGGCGAAGCGGAGCGCGGCGCCGGCCGTCGAGGGCGCCATGTGCAAGGAGCACGGCGTGCTGGAAGCCCTCTGCACGAAGTGCAACCCGAGGCTCGTCCCCGTCTTCCAGGCCAAGGGAGACTGGTGCAAGGAGCACGAGCTCCCGGAGTCCATCTGCCCCATCTGCCACCCCGAGCGCGGAGGCAAGCCGGCGGCCGACGTGGCGAGCGACGGCGCGCCTGCCGACGGGACGAAGGTCAAGCTCAAGACCAGGGACACGGCCCGGCTCGCCGGCATCCTCACCGCGAAGGCCGTCGAGCGCCAGGGCGGCGGCGGCATCCCCGTGACCGCCAGGATCGTCTACGACGCGCTCAAGGTGGCGGAGATCAACGCCCGCGCCGCGGGGGTCGTCCGGCAGCTGCACGTGGACGTGGGCGCGGAGGTCAAGAAGGGCGCGCCGCTCGCGATCATCGACAGCGCCGGCGTGGGGGCGGATCGCTCGCGGCTCGCCGGCGCGCAGTCGCGCCTCAAGATCGCCGAGGAGAACCTGAAGCGCGAGGAGCAGCTCGAAAAGGAGGGGATCTCGTCGCGCCGGAGCGTCCTCGCCGCGCAGCAGGAGCTCGACGCCGCCCGCGCCGAGCGCGCCTCCTTCGCGGCCTCCCTGGCCGTCGTGGGCGCGAGCGCGGGCGGGAGCGGGGGCTATACGCTCGCGACCCCGCTCGCAGGCGTCGTGACGCAGCGGAAGGCGACCGTGGGCAGGCTCGTCGGCGTCGAGGAGACCCTGTTCGAGGTGGTCGACGTCTCGAGCATGTGGGCCGAGCTCGACGTGCCCGAGACCGAGCTTGCCGCCGTCTCGCTGAAGCAGCCGGTGGTCATCGAGGTCGACGGCATCGCGGGGCGCGAGCTCCGAGGGGAGATCACGTACGTGGCGCCCGCCATCGACCCGGCCTCGCGCACGGCCAAGGCGCGCGTCCCGCTCGCGAACCCAGGCGGCGCGCTGCGGGCCAACATGTTCGGCAGGGCGCGCATCCTCGCCCCATCCCGCGCGGCGGTCGTGGTGCCCCGCGCCGCGGTGCAGCGCGCGAGGACGGTGAAGCTCGTGTTCGTGCGGCTCGCGGACGACCAGTTCGAGGCGCGGCGGGTCGAGGTCGGCGCGACCGAGGGCGACCTTGTCGAGGTGACCAGGGGCGTGCGCCCGGGCGAGGAGGTCGCGACCGAAGGGAGCTTCCTGCTCAAGACCGAGACCCTCAAGGAGAGCATCGGCGCCGGCTGCTGCGGCGAGGACTGAGCCGCGGGCCATGCTGAACGCCGTCATCACGTGGTCGCTCCGCCACCGTTTCCTCGTGATCCTGGCCTCGATCGGCCTCTCCCTGGCGGGCCTCCTCGCCTTCCGCCGCCTGCCGATCGACGCCTTCCCGGACACGACGCCGGTGCAGGTGCAGATCAACACCGTCGCGCCTGCCCTCTCGCCCGTCGAGATCGAGCGCCAGATCACGGCGCCCGTCGAGCAGGCGATCTCTGGGCTGCCCAGGCTCGAGGAGGTCCGCTCGCTCTCCCGCTTCGGCCTCTCGCAGGTCACCGCCCGCTTCGAGGACGACACGGACATCTACCTGGCCCGCCAGGTCGTCATGGAGCGGCTCCAGACCGTGGCGCTGCCGCCGGGGATCCATCGCCCGGAGCTCGGCCCCGTCGCCACAGGGCTCGGCGAGGTGTTCCACTACGTGGTCACGGGCAAGGGCAAGTCGCTGAGCGAGCTGCGGACGGTCCACGACTGGGTCATCGCGCCGCAGCTCCGCTCGGTGCGCGGCGTGGCCGAGGTGAACGCGTGGGGCGGCGATGAGCGGCAGATCCAGGTGCTCGTCGACCCGGCGGAGCTCACCGCGCGGGGGCTCTCGCTCCACGACCTCTCCGAGGCCCTGGAGCGCAACAACGCCAACGTGGGCGGGGGCAACCTGGACCAGGCCGGCGAATCCAGCCTGATCCAGGGCATCGGCATCGCCACGCGCGTGAGCGACATCGAGGACATCGTGGTCGCCGCCAAGGGCGGGGCGCCCATCCGGGTGCGCGACGTCGCGCGCGTGGTCGAGGGGCGCGAGATCCGGCGGGGCGCCGTCACCGCCGATGGCCAGGGCGAGGTCGTGCTCGGCCTCGGCTTCATGCTGATGGGCGAGAACAGCCACGACGTCACGACGCGGCTCAAGGCGCGCCTTTCGGAGGTCGAGAAGAGCCTGCCGCCAGGGGTCGACGTCGCCGTCGTGTACGACCGCACCGAGCTCATCGACAGGGTGCTCGGCACCGTGGAGAAGAACCTGCTCGAGGGCGCGCTCCTCGTCGTCGCGGTGCTCTTCGCCTTCCTCGGCAACCTCCGCGCCGGGCTCATCGTGGCCTCGGCCATCCCCCTGTCGATGCTCTTCGCGTTCGACCTCATGCTGCGCGCGGGCGTCGCGGGGAGCCTGATGAGCCTCGGCGCGATCGACTTCGGCCTCGTCGTCGACAGCTCGGTGATCATGGTCGAGAACTCGGTCCGGCGGCTCTCGGAGGACGCGAGCGACCGGAGCACGACGGACGTCGTGCGCGACGCCTCGATCGAGGTCCGCAAGCCGACGATGTTCGGCGAGCTGATCATCATGATCGTCTACCTGCCGATCCTCGCGCTCGAGGGGGCGGAGGGGAAGCTGTTCCGGCCGATGGCGCTCACCGTCATCTTCGCGCTCATCGGCTCGATGATCCTGTCGCTCACGCTCATGCCGGCGCTCGCGAGCCTGCTCCTGCCGCGCCGCGTGAAGGAGCGCGAGAACGTGCTCGTGCGCCTCCTCAAGCGGGCCTACCGGCCCGCGCTGCAGCTGGCGCTGAGGTGGCGCTGGGCGGTGCTCGCCGGGGCCGCGCTGCTCCTCGGCAACGCGGCCTTCCTCGCGACGCGGCTCGGCGCCGAGTTCGTGCCGCGGCTCCGTGAGGGCACCCTCGTCGCCAACACCGTGCGGCTCTCGGGGGTCTCGGCGGGCGAGTCGATCCGCTACGGCACCCGGCTCGAGCGGGTCCTCCTCGACAGGTTTCCGGACGAGATCGAGCGCGTCTGGACGCGCACGGGCACCGCGGAGGTGGCGACGGACCCGATGGGGCTCGAGCTGTCCGACATGTTCATCACGCTCAAGCCGCGGGAGGCGTGGAAGCGCGCCGCCACGCAGGACGAGCTCGTCGAGGCGATGGAGTCCGAGCTCGCGGGGATGCCGGGCATGCGCGTCATCTACACGCAGCCCATCGAGATGCGGGTCAACGAGATGGTCGCGGGGATCCGGGCCGATCTCGGGGTGAAGCTGTTTGGCGACGACTTCGACACGCTCAAGCGGAAGGCGCGCGAGATCGAGGCCGCCCTCAAGACGATCCCCGGCGCCGCGGACGTCGTGACCGAGCAGGTGACAGGCCAGCCCGTGCTCGAGATCGAGGTCGACCGCGCCGCCATCGCCCGCCACGGCATCGCGGCCGCCGACGTCCTGGATGTCGTCGAGGCGCTCGGCGCGCGGGAGGTGGGGCAGCTCCAGGAGGGCGAGCGCCGCTTCCCCGTGGTGCTGCGCATCGACGATCGCTACAGGCAGGACCCCGCCTCCATCGGCCGCATCCTGGTCACCGCGGCCGGCGGGGAGCGCATCCCGCTCGCGCGGCTCGCGAAGATCCGCACGACCGAGGGGCCGGCCGCGATCAACCGCGAGTGGGCCAAGCGCCGGATCGTCGTGCAGGCGAACGTCCGGGGCCGCGACGTGGGCACCTTCGTCGAGGAGGCGAGGGCGAGGCTCGATCGGGAGGTCGAGCTCCCGCCCGGTTACTACGTCCGCTTCGGCGGGCAGTTCGAGCACCTCGAGCGGGCGCAGGCGCGCCTGCTCGTCGTCGTGCCCATCGCGCTCGGGCTGATCCTGCTCTTGCTCTACTTCACGTACGGGCGGCTCCTGGACGCGGTCCGCGTCTTCACGGGCGTCCCGTTCGCCGCGATCGGCGGCGTCGTCGCGCTCTGGCTCCGCGATCTGCCGTTCAGCATCTCCGCGGGCGTCGGGTTCGTGGCGCTGTCGGGCGTCGCGGTGCTCGGGGACATGGTGCTCGTCTCGACCATCCGGCAGCTCACCGCGGCCGGGATGCCGGTGCGCGACGCCATCGAGCTCGCGGCCGAGCGGCGCCTCCGCCCGGTCCTCATGACGGCGCTCGTCGCCTCGCTGGGCTTCGTGCCGATGGCGCTGAACACGGGCGTCGGCGCCGAGGTCCAGCGCCCGCTCGCGACCGTCGTGATCGGCGGCGTGATCTCCTCCACGCTGCTCACGCTGCTCGTCCTGCCGGCGCTCTACAGCGTGGTCGGCGGGAGGCTCCGCGCGGACGCCGCCGGCGAGGCGAGCGCCTCCGAGCCGCCGCGGCGCGCCGGCGCGGCCCTGTCGCCCGCCGCGGAGTAGGCGATGCGTGTGCGCTCCCGCCTCCGCGCGATCGCCGCTGCCGCGGGCGTCCTGATCCTCGTCCAGGCGCTCGCGGTGGGGCTCTACTGGGCCGTGGAGCGCCGCCGCAGCGCCGAGCGGCCAGGTCGCCCTTTCGCTGTCGAGCGGCTCCACGAGGGCCAGCGCATGCCCGACGCTGCTTTCGAGCAGCCGGACGGGACCTCGCTCCGCGCCGCCGCCTTGCGCGGCCGGCCTGTGCTGCTCCACTTCTGGGCCACCTGGTGCGGCCCCTGCCGCGCCGAGCTCCCGCGCTTGCTGGAGCTCGGCCAGGAGCTGGAGAAGGCCGGGAGGCTCCAGGTCGTGGCCGTGAGCGTCGACGAGAACTGGGAAGTCGT
The DNA here is from genome assembly GCF_051475585.1 of Sorangium sp. So ce426. NCBI lineage: Bacteria > Pseudomonadati > Myxococcota > Polyangiales > Polyangiaceae > Sorangium > Sorangium sp. So ce426. Next base: position 3,960,853 of record NZ_CP150341.1, read on the forward strand.
GCGCGCCTTCTTCGGGGGCGAGATCCCTCCCGGCGTCGTGCGGGCTGGATCCCCTGCGGTGCAGCAGCGGTTCGGGGTCTCGACGTTGCCCGACACCTTCCTGGTGGACGCGGACGGCAGGATGTCCCTCCGCTTCACGGGCGCGAGGGACTGGCGAGCGCCCGAAGCGACAGCGCTGCTGCTTGGACAGGAGCGGCCAGCGCCCTGATCGCGCTTCCCGCTACTCGGCGCCCCCGGCAGACACCGACGACCCATCGAGGGAGCCGCCTGCGCCATTGGTGCCGCCTGCGCCATTGGTGCCGCCTGCGCCATTCGAGCCGCCTGCGCCGCCTGCGGCATCCGTGCCGCCTGCGCCATTGGTGCCGCCTGCGCCGCCTGCGGCATCCGTGCCGCCAGCGCCATTGGTGCCGCCTGCGCCGCCTGCGGCATCCGTGCCGCCAGCGCCATTGGTGCTGCCTGCGCCGCCTGCGGCATCCGTGCCGCCAGCGCCATTGGTGCCGCCTGCGGCATCCGTGCCGCCAGCGCCACCCGCGCCACTCGTGCTGCCCGCGCCACCTGCGGCATCCGAGCCGCCTGCGCCATTCGTGCCGCCTGCACCACCCGCGGCATCGGCGCCGCCCGTTGCATCGGCGCCGCCGGTGCCATCCGCGCCGCCCGTTCCACCGGCGCCGCCACCACCACCCGCACCGCCTGTGCCCGGGTCCTCCAGGGGGTAATTCTCGTCGAGGCACAAACGGCCTTCGGGCGTCACGGTGCAGATCTCTCCGTTCGCGCAGTTCCTCTGGCCCCTCGGGCACTTCGTCACGTCGAGGAGGCAGAATCCGTTGGTCTCCACGCCGAGGAACACACACGAGGCGTGCGGCAGCAGGCAGTCGCTGTGGCTGTTGCACGCGGGCGCGCACATTCCGAGGTCACCCACCCCGGGCTCGGCTACCAGCGGATACATGCAGACGCCGTTCTCCAGCCCTCCGCAGTCCTCGTTGGCGACGTCCCCGCCGAGCCCACACACACCGGCGCACACGCCGACGTCAGCGCCGATGTCGATGCACCACGCCGCGCAGGGATCCGTGCCGTTGGCTCCGAGCGCGCACGCGGCGCCTGCCGGCAGCCCTTGCGTGGGCTTGTCGACGCAGATGTTCATGCGGGGATCGCACACCCGGCCGCCGCACTGGCTGTCCGAACCGCAGTTCGGCATGCACACGGCCACATCCTCGATCTCCTCGCAGCGCAGCTCCTCGCGGCCGCGGCACTTCGTCGGATCGAGCTCGTCGAGGATGGTCTCGAGCGGGGGCTCGCCCGGGGTACAGCCGAGGAGGCAGAGGCCGTCGAAGCACGCGCTGCCTTCGCCCTCACAATCGCTGTCTCCCGTGCACGTGGTCGTGCAGTACCCGCCCGCCGGGCCTCCGCCGATGAACTCGTCGCCCGACTCCGTGAAGCAGAGGCCACGCCGGCCGCAGTCCGCGTCCTTCTCGCACCGGGCGCCGAGCCCCCGCGCCTCGCCTGAGCCGCCGTCTCCGCCTCCGGCGCCCGAGCCGCCGTCTCCGCCTCCGGCGCCGCTCTGGGCGCTGGAGCCGCCGTCGTTGCCGTCGGAGCCGCCGTCGCCCGAGCCACCGTCGCCCGAGCCGCCGCCGCCGGAGCCGCCTTGGCCCGCCGCGCCAGCGCCGCTGCTGCCGGCGCCCGCGCCGTCGCTCGTCGATGTGCCTCCCGCGACGTCTTCGGAATCGTCAGAGCAGCCGAGAAATCCCGTCGAAAAGGCGACCGTGCTGAGCAAAGCCGCCGCAATTCTTCGCACTCTCATCGCTGTCACCCGAACCAGGAGGCCGCGCCCCCATCGGGCGCGCCGTCGACTGATTCACAGACGGTACCGGAATCGGTGCCTCTCCAACATCGGCAAACCACCTTGTGCCGGCGTTCGCTGCCCCCCGCCGGGCCATCCGGGCGCGGCCCCGCTCAGAGCCGCACGAGCAGCCCGAGAAACCCGGCGAACGTCGGTCTCCCCGCGGTGCCGAGCCGCTCGCCGCCGAGCGTCACGACGGCGCGGGGCTCTGCGAAGATCGCGTGTGCATCCACCAGGAGGGTCGCGCGGTCGGTCAGGCGCAGCCCGGCGCCCCCGCCCAGGGCCGCGGCGACCGACAAGACATCGCCCGTCGCGCTCCGCAGCGGCGGCAGGGGATCACCGCTGACGAACAGGTGAATTCCGCCCACACCGGCCGAGAGCACAGGCGAGATCGCGCCGCCCGTGTCCAGCGCCCATACCGCCTCCAGAAAGGCCATCTCCTGACGGACGGACACCGTGCCGAGCTCGCCCTCGAGCGCGGCCCCGAGCGTCGGCCCGGCGAATGTCAGCCGCGCCGCGAGCCCCGCGGGCAGCGCGCCGCCGCGGCCGTCCGCGCCGACCCCGTACGACAGCCGCAGCGCGGGCCCCAGCGCCGGCCCGACGCCGTCCGCGCTCAGGAGCGCCACGAAGCCGGCCTCCACGCCCACGCCCGCGAGCATCCCGGCCCGCTCCGGCGCAGGGGGCATCCCGGCCCGCCGCCGGACGGGCGCCATCCACCGCCGCACGTCGTCGGGAACGGCGGCGCCGCCGTCCTCCGCGGCGCGCCCGTGCGGCTCCTGAAGGCTCGCCTCCAGCAAGCTCGCCTGCAGGAGCTCGACCGCGCGCACGGCCATCACCGACGGCGCCGCCGCGCCGGCCGCCTCCACGGCGCGCACCACCGTCTTCTGTGTCACGCGATCGACGATCCAGAGGTCGGCGGTCGCGCCCGTCCGCGAGCGGACGATCGTCGCGGCCGCGAACGCGTCCGCCTCCTTCGCGGCGCGCTCCAGCCCTGCGCGCAGATCACTCTCGGGCGCTCGCGTGACGCGCACCACCTCGAACCCCGCCGCGCCGAGCTCGGCCCGCAGCCGCGTCGCCGCCTCGAGCACGAGCGGGTCGTCCACGCCGGCCTCGACGATCACCACCCGTGACGCGGCCGCCTCCGCCTTCCGTGAGGGCGCGCCGGGCGGCGCCGCGTCGGCCCGCGCCGCGGCCGGCGCCGACGCGAGGAGGAGCCAGAGCAGGAGAGTGAGGGAGCGCACGCGCCAGGGCTCTATCAGATCGCAGGCGGGGGTGGAGGCGCATCGCAGCGGGCCAGGGGGAGGGGCCAGGGGAGGGGAGGAGGGGAGGAGGGGAGGAGGGGAGGGGAGCGGGCACGGGGCCCAGCGGCGTACCCGAGGAGCCGAGCCACGGCGATCCCGCAGCGTCCGTCCGGACGGGCCAGGACCGGGAGGACCTCCACGATGCGGCGCGCTCTCGCGGCGGAGCGTCGATGGGCATAAGCTCCAAGCTCGACTGGGTCCCAACCTGCCGTCGAGGCGCCGCCGCAGGGATCAGGGGCGACCGCGCCGATCGAGGGGAAACGCCATGGCAGATGGGGAGCTCGAGGATCTGCAGCGGCAGGCGCCGCCCGCCGAGGAGATCGAGCTCGTCAACAAGACGGCTCGCCGGATCTGCATCAGGCGCGATGGCAGCGATCTCGTCGTGGCGCCTTTCGACGTGGTGCGCACGACGGAGACGGCGGCGCAGGGGCTGGATCTGAGCGTCTGGCTCGAGCGTGGTTATGTGGAGAAGCGCGCCCCGGTCCAGGCCGAAGAGCCGAGCCTCGACGCCGCCGCCATCGCGGGGGTGCTGGTCCTCGGCGGGCTCACGTCGCTGTTCGTGGTCACCCTGGACGGCTGGGCCCGCCTGGCCTTCGGCACGGTCGGCGTCGGGATGATCGCGTTCACCGTGTTCCCGTCGCTGGAGCGCTGGGCCCGGCATCGCCATCGCAGCACCGCGTTGATGCTGCGCGACCAGTTCTGGCGCGCGATCGGCATGCTGGCGGTGTGCCTCGTCGGGTTCGGCATCCCCGCCGCCACGGTCCTCTTGCAGGCCGAGAAGCGCCTTCACGAGATCTTCACGTTATCGATGCGCAGCATGGCGCTGCTGCTCCTCTTTGCGCTGTTCATCGGCGCCGCGGCGACGTTGCCCGCGCTCCTGTTCTTTCTGTTCGCCGAGCAGCGCCGGAACGTGGTGAAGGAGCAGTTTCACCGCGACGTGCTGCGGCTCGATCCCGCGCTCCGCACGATCGACGAGGCGGAGCGGGCCTATTCTCCGCTGATGAAGGACGCGCTCGACACCCGGCGCGGTCCGCTGTTCTTCGTCCCGATCATCCTCAGCACGTTCCTCCTCTCGGTCGGCTGGGTGATCTCGGCGCTGCCGACGGTGGCGTCCGTGGCGGAGACGCTTGGGGACGAGCCGGTCGAGCTTCACTCCCTGTTCATCCCCAACCGGACCGCCTTCACGTTCGCGTTCCTCGGCACGTATTTCTTCGCGCTCAACATGGTATTCCGCCGCTATGTGCGGGCGGATCTCGGGCCCAAGGCGTACAGCCACATCTCCGTGCGCATCATCATCGCCACGATCCTGGCCTGGGTCATGAGCAAGACGTTCGAGGGCGCCTCGCCCTCGGGCGGCGCGGCGCCCATCGACAGCGCGCCCTGGCACCTGCTTCTGCTCGCCTTCTTCATCGGCATCGTCCCGGACACCGGGCTCGCCGTGCTCCATGACCTGCTCAAGACGCGCATGGTCACCTTCTTCGTCCCGACCCTGAAGGACCGCGACCCGCTGACCCATCTCGAGGGCATCACGCTCTACGACAAGGCGCGCCTGCTCGAGGAGGGCATCGAGAACATCGAGAACCTCGCGCACCACAACCTGATCGAGCTGATCCTGCGCACGCGCATCCCGGCCCCGCGCCTGGTCGACCTCGTGGATCAGGCCATCCTGTATCTCCACGCGCGAGACGAGGCCGAGCCGGCCCGGAGCGCGCCGTCGAGCATCCTTTCGAGGCTGAAGGCGCATGGGATCCGCACCGCGACCGATCTCGAGCTCTGCATGGCGGCGCAGGAGACGCGCGACGCCGTGATACGGCTGTCCTCCGAGTCGCGCATCCTGCTCCTGCTCAGCGCGCTGCGGGACGACGAGTGGATGCCGCAGCTCCGGAGCTGGCGCGAGTTCCGCAAGACCTACGAATACGCCTACACCGTCGAGCAGCTCACGCCGCCCTCGCCCGAGACGAGGCCCCGGGCGGCGTGACAGCGCGAGGCGTGGCGCGGCCTTCCGGCGGAACGGGGCTGGCCGCCGTCCGTCACCGCGGGCCCGCGACCGCGCGCCACCACGGGGTCGGCGCGCCGACGCGCTCGGGCTCGAACGCGGCGCCGATCCCGGGGGTCACGACGCGCGCGCCGCGCTCGGTCGCCAGGGAGAGCAGCGTCTCGGCCGGCTCGTCCCAGTCGTGGAGGGCCAGGTTGAAGGTGCCCCAGTGGACGGGCAGGAGCGTGCCGCCGCCGAGCATCTCGAACGCGGTCAGGGCGTTCTCGGGGCCGAGGTGGATCGTCCCCCATGCGGGGTGATACGCGCCGACCTCGAGCATCACCAGGTCGAAGGGGCCGTGTTGCTTGCCGATGTCCTCGAACCCGGGGAACAGCCCGGTGTCGCCGGAGAAGAAGACCTTGCGCCGCTCTGTCTCGATGACCCAGGAAGCCCAGAGCGTCGCGTTGCGGCTCGTCGGCCCGCGGCCCGAGAAGTGCTGTGAGGGCGTCGCGGTGAAGCGGACGCCGCCGATCTCCGCGCGTTCGTGCCAGTCGAGCTCGGTGATCCGCGCCGGGTCGACGCCGAGCGCCTCGAGGAGCGCGCCCACGCCGAGGGGCGTGACGATGGGGACGCGCGTGCGGGCCAGCGCCTCGATCGTCGGCGCGCAGAGGTGATCGAAGTGGTCGTGGGAGAGCAGGACCGCGTCGAGCGGCGGCAGCTCGTCGAGCGCGGCCGGGACCGGGTGGAAGCGCAGCGGGCCGGCGAAGGAGACCGGCGAGGCGCGCTCGCCGAACACAGGATCGGTGAGCACCCGGCGGCCATCGAGCTCGAGGAGGACGGTGCTGTGGCCGAGCCAGGTGACCCGCAGGCCGGTGTCGCTCTGCCGGGCCCAGGTCTCGTGGGGCCGCACGACGGGCAGCGGCGCGGGCGGCTCCCGCCGGCCGCGGCGGAAGAAGAACTCGCCGAGCACGGGCAGCGTCGAGCCCTTGGTCATGGTGGGCCCGGCGCCCGACGGGTTCTCGAACTTGCCGTCCTTGAACTGGGCTGAAGCGCGCGCCCGCTCGAGCCGCAGCCCTTTGCGACGCCGTGAATCGTTCATGAGGGGACGACCTCCTGCCAGGCGCGGTGTCTGGCGAGACAGAACACGACCTTGAAGGCGACCATTCCGCGGCCTGGTCGCCGGAGGAGGCGTGGGCTCCTCCGGGTGGAGCGCGCGCTCGGCCAGGGTGGCTCGCTCACGCACCGGACGAGCTTTGGGATCGGCGCGCCGACCGTCAAGGCCTGAGCTTGACAAATTGTTCTCGACTTGTCAATGTTGACCATCGCCTGACGCTCGCTCCGTGCCCTGGCGCCTCGGCGATCCGCCCCGTGCCCCTCGGGTACCGCCTCGGGGAGCGACCTGCCTGGATTTGTGCAGGAATCAACGCACGGCGAATCCCTGGTCATCCGACGATCCAGGGGTGCCGCGGCAACTCTCGTTCAGGCGAGACTCGACCGGTTCAGTGACACGGGCGAAGAGGGCGCGAGAAGCCAAATGTCTCGGTCAATGTGGGACATTGCGGCACAGGTCATTGGTCATCAACTGTCGTGGTCGTGGCTTCGTAAATAGTCGTTCATAAATGCCGGTAAAGTGAACGAGACGGACAGGTGCGCGGCAAAGTGACGACGATCGGGGGCGGGGGACCGGCGCGGAGATGCGCAAAATTGTGCGTGTTTGCGCGGATTTATAAACGATCGCGCAAACGATCCTGCGTTCAGTCATGTGAACGGCCATGTGAACGTTCACGTAAACGATCTTGCAAAAGCCCATGCAAAAGCCCATGCAAGCCCATGCAAACGACCACACAAATGACGCGGTGGGACGCATGATGGGCTTGACTCGCAACACGATACGGGACAAGAGTAATCCTCTTAGCGGTGCCTGACCGCCTGTTGAACGAGTCCTCCAGCTCCGCACCTCGTGATCGAGATCCCCTGGGGGGGTGATGACCGATGAAGCCCGCGGCCGTCCCTCCGGAGCCTCCATCGCGCATTGCGTGTCGAGAGCCCCTGACCAGCGCAAGGGCAGCGTCGAGCTGTAGATAGACCGTACTTCTTACTTGACAGAGGAGAACAACATGAGATTCGCATCAAGGGGCGCCTTGCTCGCCTCCGCGACGAGCCTTCTCGCCGTCTCATGCATCGCTGGTCTGGACGACACCGGCAGCGAGCAAGGCGACGCGCTCGGGGAGAGCCTCACGATCGACCCGAACGCGGCCTACACGCTCGTCGGCGTGCAGAGCAACAAGTGCGTCGAGATACGCGGGGGCAGCACGGCGAGCTCGGCGGCCGCGCAGATCGCCACGTGCAACGGCGCCACGCGACAGCAGTTCCGGGCGGAGTCCGCGGGGAGCGGATACTTCCGGCTGCGGAACGTGAACAGCGGCCTCTGCCTCGGGATCAACGGGGGATCGACGGCGAACGGTGCCTCCGTGGTCCAATCCAGCTGCGGTAACGCCACGAGCCAGCAATTTTCGTTCGTGGACGTCGGCAACAACGCCCAGCGGATCATGGCCCGAAACAGCAACAAGGCGCTCGACGTCATCGGGCGATCGACGGCGGAAGGCGCCGGCCTCCAGCAGTACAGCTGGGCGAACGGCGACAACCAGAAGTTCACGTTCAAGGTCGTGGGGGGCAGCTCAAGCAGCGCGAGCAGCAGCTCAAGCAGCTCAAGCAGCAGCTCAAGCGCGAGCAGCAGCTCGAGCAGCGCGAGCACCGGCGGAGGTGGTTCGGGCGGGGCTGGCGGCGCTGGCGGCTCGACCAGCTCCAGCAGCGCGACCAGCTCCAGCAGCGCGAGCACCGGCGTCGGTGGTTCGGGCGGTGCGGGCGGCTCCGGCGGTGCTGGCGGCTCCGGCGGTGCTGGCGGCTCGGGCGGCTCCGGCGGCAGCGACGCCGACACGGGGGTCAACCCGGCGTCGGGCTGCACGCTCGGCTACAGCCAGCTCCCGGACGGGAAGGGCGGCAAGAACGTCGAGGCCGTCTGCCTTCCGAAGGAGATGAACTTCAACATGGCCGCGTCGCTGGAGGCCTTCAAGACGACGGTCTACCCGCTCTTGACCGCCAACTGCTCTGGCTGCCACAGCTCGACGGGCAAGGCCCAGGCGCCCATGCACGCCGACGTCGATCCGGCGCTGGCCCACGAGTACGCGCTCACGCGCGTCAACTTCAAGAAGCCGGCGGACTCCAAGCTCGTGGTCCGGATGGGCATCGACCGGCACAACTGCTTCGGAACGAGCTGCAGAGACGCGAACACGCAGATGCTCAACGCCGTCACGGCGTGGGCGAACGCCGTCGCGCCGACCCTGCCGGCCACCCCGCGCCCCGTCGCGGCCGGCGAGAAGGTCACCGAGGACCAGGTGAAGGCGTGGATCGCGACGGACAAGGCCACGGTCGCCGCGGCGGACGCGGAGTTCATCAAGTACGCCTCGCTGCACGAGCTCCACAACGCGGGCGTCAGCGCAGAGGAGCTCAACGTGGCCCGCGTGGGGCTGTCGAAGGCCCTGAACTCGACCGCGCGCTGGGCCCCCACGATCGTCAACCCGGTGGACATCAACGGCAAGGGCATGGTCTACCGCTTCGATACCCGCAACTACTGGGGCTACAACAAGGGGGTCACGAAGCTCCACTTCGGCGGATCGGACGACGACGTCTTCTTCGGGAGGACCTCGGTCAACTACCTGGGTGAGCCCGTCGGCTCCGACGTCACGTTCAGGGAGCGGTACAGATACACCTCGACGGTCCAGGTGGATCCGAGCTTCGCCAGGCTCGTCTGGGGGCGCGTCCTCGCCGGCAACGTGGAGGGCGCCACGGACAGCCAGGTGCTGCCGCCGAACGTCAACGGCTTCAAGACCGATTACATCGAGGCGAGCCAGCTCGTCTACACGCTGACACGCCCGGACGTCTACAACGCCATCATGGCGATCCCCTGGTACGCGCAGGATCTCGAGGCCGAGCTCGGCGTCATCAAGGACGCGGGGATCAAGTCGTACGAGTACATGCTCACGAAGCAGGCCATCACCGTCGATTCCCGCATGTACTACAGGGCCAGGACGAAGAGCGGCGGGTACTACTGGAAGACGTGGGACGTCTTCTCCGGGCAGCTCGACGGCGTGACCACCATCGAGCAGGCGTACGACACAGGCCAGATCCGGTTCCCCTTCTGGGCGCACCCGATCCCCAAGTTCATCAGCGGGGCCGGCGGCTCGGCGAGCAACTACAGCTTCATCGCGACGCTGGCTCAGCCGAACGGCACGGAGCCGCCGGGGTGCGACGGGGCGCCGAGCTACGCGGGCGGCAGCTACCTGAACTGCCGCTATTACACCGGGACCGACGGGCTCCAGCAGTCGGCGGAGGAGGTGATCTGGGATCTGCCGAACGGCCTTCAGGGGTACTCCCTCTGGGGCGGCATCAACCAGCGCCGCGTCGACGCCTTCGGCAACATCGTGCGCGATCCACGCCTCCTCCGGAACGCCTCGGACGCGCAGATCAACAGCACGCTGGGCTTCGCCACCCAGGATCGCCGCCTGAACACCGGCAGCTCCTGCATCGGTTGCCATGCCGACGGCATGAACCGAGGCAACAACGACCTGCGCGACTGGCTGGACGCCGGCGGCTCGCGCCTCCCGAAGGGCGAGCACGGGGTCGACGGGTGGATCAACGACGCGGCGACGGTGGCTCAGGTCAAGGAGCTGTATCCCCCGTCGACCGTGATGCGGCCGCGCATGGAGGACGATCGCAAGGTCTTCCTGACGGCGATGGCGAAGATGAAGCGGGGCATGATCCTCGGCGCGGACAAGAACGTGTACGTGGAGCCGACGATCTGGACCATCGAGTGGGCGCAGAACTTCTACAAGTACCCGCTGACCCGCTCGAACTAGCACCTTCACTTCCGAGCTCACCGGTCCGAGGTGGGCAGCGCGGCGCGCGAGAGGGCGTGCCGGATTGCCTCCCTCGGGCCTCCGCCTTCCCAGCTCCCGATCGGCTCAAACGATGGATGCCAGAACGGGTGAATCACCCGCCGGGCGTCACGGCGTGAGGAGATCGCGCGCCACGGGCTCGTGCGCGCCGCGAGGGTGGCGCTTCAGGTAGAGCTCCGCGACGGGGCGCGCCGCCGCCCGGCCGGCCGTGCGCTCGACCGCCACCATCTTCCGGCCGAGCGCCTCGGCCGCGAACGGGCCGCCAGGCGACTCGGCAAGGTACGTGTCGTACCAGGCGACGGCCGCCCCGGGCGAGCCGCCGTCGTGGATCAGGCGGCCGAGCAGGAAGGCCGCCGCCTTGCCCTGGCTCGTCCCCGGGAACCGCTTGCGCGTCGCCGAGAGCGCGCGCTGCGCCACGTCGCCGCGCCGCGCGTACCGCGCCGCGTCCCCGAGGGCGACAAGGTCGTCCAGCGAGCCCCGCTCGAGCACCCCCCCGAGGCCGCGCTGCTCCGCCTCGGCCAGGACCGCCCGGAAATCCCCCGCCGCCACGCGCTGGGCCCAGCTCGGCGCCGCCGCCGCGCCGGCCGGCGCCGCCGGCCCCGCACCGTCCGTCGGAGAGCTCGCGGGCGCCCCCTCTGCCCGCGAGCCCTCCGGCCGTACGGCCCCGGCGTCGCCGCCCCCAGCGTCGCCAGGTCCGATGGTCGTCTTCTCCTCCCGGGGCTGCGCCGCCGTGCCCGCGGGCGGCAGCGCCTTCGGCGCCGGGTCCGCCGCGCTCGCGGCGTCGCCGCTCGAGATCTGCACGTCGCCCTCGCGCATCCGCGCCACGAGCCGCTGCCCGGCGCGGAGCGGCAGCCCGTCGGGCGCGAGCGGCCCGCGTACGGTCACGCTCCCCTCGCGCAGATCGACGCGCAGCGTGCCGTCGCCGCGGCTCCAGGACACGTCGAACTCCGTGCCGGTGACCAGCACCGCGAACGGCCCCGCCTCGACGGACCAGCGCGCCTCCGGCCGCCGCGTGACGCGCAGCGACGCGCGGCCGTCCTCGAGCAGCATGCGCGCCCCGGCCGCGTCGACGTCGACAACGCGCATCGCGCTGCCCGGCGAGAGCGCGACGGAGGTGCCGTCCGTGAAGCGGAGCCGCGCCTCTCCGCCGGCCGTCGCGGCGATGTACCGGCCCGCGGCGGAAGGCGCGCCCTCGACGGCGTAGTCGAGCGGCCGCGCCGGCCAGAGCGCGACGAGCGCGAGCGCGAACGCCGCCGCGCCGGCGAGCGCGAAGCTCCACCGCGGCCGCCCCGAGAGCGCGCTCCACAGCGGCGAGGCGCGCAGCCACGAGCCCACGCGGCCCAGGGCTCCCGCGCGGCCCGCGCCGCGGCTCACCGCCTCCACGAAGCGGGCGCGCTCGGCGGCGTCGTGCGCCGCGCCGGCGTCCGCGGGGACGCCGCTCCGCACGAGGTCCGCGAGCCGGCTCAGCTTCTCCGCTTCATTCATCGCGATCTCCTCCGTCGGCGGGGAGGGCCCCGGGCCGATCGAGGTCCTGCGGGGCCTTGGTGAGGTAGGCCGAGAGCGCTGGATCGCGCTCCGCGGCGGTGAGGATCCGGTGGGACGCGCGCGCGAGGTGGCGCTTCGTCGTGGCCAGCGAGCAGCCGAGCGCGGCGGCGATCTCGGTGAGCTCGAGCCCCTCGATGAACCGCAGCACGAAGAGCGTCCGGGACCTGTCGTCGACCTGGTCGAGGATGCGGTAGAGCCGCGTGAGCGCCGCGCGCCCCTGCGGATCCTGCTGCGCGCCCCCCATGTCCGGGAGCTCGCCCGAGGGCGACAGCTGGAGCCAGCGCCGCACGCGCCTGCGCCGCAGCTCGGCGCGCGCGACGCGCACCGCGATGCCGACGATGAAGCTCGAGAGCAGCGAAGGGTCCCTGAGGTCCTTCGCCACGCGGAAGAAGCGCAGGAACGTGTCCTGCACATGATCGTCGACCTCGTCGCCCGGCCCGAGGGTGCGCGTCAGGATCCGGCGCACGAGCGGCGCGAACCGCTGCCAGAGGATCGGCGCGGCGCCCGGGTGCCCCTGCGCGGCGGCGCGCGCGAGCGCCTCGTCGTCGGTCGCCGTCAGCGGTAGCGCCTGCACGCCTCGCCTTTGCGTGAAGGGCGCGACCGCTGTCAAGGGCGGGACGGTCGACCGGCGCGTCGGGAACACGCCCAGCAGTGTTCTCCAGAGGTCCACCGCGGCTCAAGATTCGGCACGCCCGCGCACCGGAGGAGATCGAGACAAGGTAACGATTGAGGAATATCGATACCATGTGCGCTGGGCTACTGATTGCGGCCGCGGCGGCTCCCGACGTTGTGTGAACGTTCTCACGGCACGTTCCGTATCGGTTGTAACCTGTACGCATGACGACACCCGGGGCGGTTCATGTCATCGGATCGGCGAGCTCACCGCAGGGCTACGCCGCGGAGGCCACCCTCCACGAGGGGACGATGATCACCGTGTGCCGCGCGCGCCGCGCGTCGGACGGGCAGCCGGTCGTGCTGAAGGGGCCGAGCGCCGGGCGGGCGTCGCCGCGCGCGATCGCGAGGCTCCGCCACGAGCTGGTGATCACGCGCGAGATCGCGCACCCGGGCGTCCTTCGCGTCCTGGACGTCGAGGAGAGCGACGGGGGGCCCGTGCTCGTCCTGGAGGACTTCGGCGGCGCGTCGCTCGATATCGTCTCGCGGAGCGAGCGGCTCGGCCTGGGCACGACCCTTCGGATCGGCATTCACGTCGCGGACGCCCTCGCGGCGCTCCACCACGCGGGCATCATCCACAAGGACGTCAAGCCGCACAACATCCTCGTCCGCCTCGATCCGCTGGTGGTCAAGCTCTCCGACTTCGGGATCGCGACGCGCCTGTCGCAGGAGGCGCCGAGGGCCGAGAACCCGGGCGCCGCGGAGGGGACCCTTCCGTACATGTCACCCGAGCAGACGGGCTGGATGAACCGCAGCCTCGACTGCCGGACGGACCTCTACTCCCTGGGCGTCACCCTCTACGAGCTGCTCACGGGCGCGCCTCCGTTCACGGCGCCGAGCGCCATGGAGCTCGTGCATTGCCACCTGGCCAGGACGCCGGCGCCGCCGCACGCCGCGTCGCCCGAGATCCCGCGCGTCGTCTCCGATCTCGTCATGAAGCTCCTCTCCAAGGCCGCCGACGATCGGTACCCGTGCGCCGAGGCGCTGCGCGCCGATCTCGAGGAGTGCCTCCGGAGGTACGAGGCCGACGGCCGCGTCGATCCTTTCCCGCTCGGCGAGCGCGACGCGGGCGGCCGGCTCTGGCTGCCGGAGAAGCTCTACGGGCGCGAGGCCGAGGCGCAGGCGATCGTGGCCGCGTGCGAGCGCGCTTCGGCCGGCGCCGGCGCCGTCGAGCTGTTCCTCATCTCCGGCCACGCCGGCGTCGGCAAGTCCGCCCTCGTCCGCGAGGTCTACAAGGTGCTCGCGCGGCGGCCCGGGTACTTCGTCTCGGGGAAGTTCGGCCAGCTCAGGCAGCGCACCCCCTACGCGGCCATCGCGCGGGCGTTCGGCGAGCTGTGCGAGCGCATCCTGTCGGAGGGCGAGGAGTCCGTGGCGCGCTGGAAGGCCCGGCTGAGCGCCGCGCTCGGCTCGATCGGGCAGGTCGTCGTCGACGTGATCCCCGAGCTCGAGCGCGTCGTCGGACCCCAGCCCGCCGTGCAGCCGCTCGGGCCGAGCGAGTCGAAGAACCGCTTCAGCCTGGCGTTTCAGACCTTCGTCCGCGCCGTCACGGAGGAGCACCTCCTCGTGCTCTTCATCGACGACCTCCAGTGGGCCGACCCGGCCTCGCTGAAGCTCCTCGAGCTCCTGATGACCGATCCCGACGTCCGCGGGATGCTCGTGATCGGCGCCTACCGCGACCAGGAAGTCGACGACGCCCACCCGCTGGCGAGGTTCGTCGGCGGCCTGCGGGCGGCGGGCGCGTCCGCCTCCGAGGTGTGGCTCGGGCCGCTCGAGATCGAGGACATCCGCCGGCTCCTCGCCGACGCCCTGCGCTGCCGCCTCGAGGACACGGACGCCTTCGCGGCGCTCATCCTGGAGCGGACCGCGGGCAACCCGTTCTTCATCCACCAGCTCCTGCACGCCCTCGCCGGCGAGGGGATCGTGCGCTTCGATCCGGCCGCGGGGGCGTGGGCGTGGAGCCTCGAGCGCGCCCGGAGCGCGGAGGGCGCCGAGGGCGTCGTCGAGCTGATGGCCGCGAAGATCCGGCGGCTCGCGCCCGGCGCGCAGCGCGCCCTCCGGCTCGCCGCCTGCGTGGGCCACCGCTTCGACCTCCGGACGCTCGCGCTCGCCGCCGAGCAGCCCCCGGGCGAGGTGGCCGCGGCCCTCTGGGAGGCCCTGCGGGCGGGCCTCGTCGTGCCCCTCGATCCCGAGTACCGCCTCGTCCACGCCGGCGACGCGGCGGTCGCGGGCAGGCTGCTCGAGGACCCTTCGTTCCGCGTCTCGTACCGGTTCCTGCACGATCGCGTCCAGCAGGCGGCGCACGCGCTCATCGACGAGCCGGAGCGGAAGCGGCTGCATTGCCGCATCGGCCGGCTGCTCGCGGCGAGCCTCGGCGAGGACCCGAGCGACGAGGATCTGTTCGTCGTCGTCGGCCACCTGAACCTGGCCCCGGCCCCGATCGACGATCCGGCGGAGCGCGGCGAGCTCGTGCGGCTCAACCTGGCCGCGGGGCGGCGCGCGCAGGCGGCGACCGCGTACGACGCCGCGTTCGGCTACCTGAGCGCCGCGGCGTCCGCGCTCGGCCCGGATCCGTGGGCCGGCGAGGCGGGCCTCGCCTTCGACGTCTTCGACATCTTCGACATTTATGCCGCGAAGGCCGAGTGCGCGTACCTGAGCGGCCGCTGCGACGAGGCGGAGGCGCTCTTCGACGCCCTCCTCGAGCGCGCCACGTCGGATGTCCAGCGCGCGCGCGTTTACTGCCTGCGGATGGTCCTCTACAACGCGCAGCACCGCTGGGGGGACTCGCTCGGTGTGGCGCTCAAGGGCCTGCGCCTCTTCGGCGTGGAGGTGCCCACCGAGGGCGAGGCGCTCGCCGCCGCGCTCCGCGCGGAGCTCGCCGAGGCCGAGCGCGGCTTCGCCGCCCGGCGGAGCGAGGACATCGTCGCGGGCCCGGAGCTCGCCGATCCGCGCGTCAGGATCGTGGTGGAGATGCTCGGCTACGGCTCGCCCTCGGCGTACATCGTCAACCTGCCGCTGGCCCAGCTCCTCGCCGTCAGGATGACGAACCTGTCGCTCCGGCACGGGATCTCGCCGATGGCCAGCGTGGCGTACGCGCTCCACGGCTTCTACCTGGCCGCGTTCTGGGGCCAGCCGCATGAGGGCTACAGGATCGTGCGGATGGGCGTCGCCCTGAACGAGAGGTACCGGGTCGACGCCATCAGGGCGAAGGTCGACTTCAACCTCGGGGTCGTCATGAGCCACTCGAGGCCGCAGCGAGAGGCGCTCGAGGTCCTCCAGCGGGCGCGGGTCGCCGGGATGGAGACCGGCGACTTCATGTTCGCGTCGGCGGCCTCCAACCTCGTCGCCCAGATGAAGCTCAGCCTGGAAGGCGAGCTCCGGCGCGTGCGCGAGGACGTCGGCGGGTTCCTGCGCTTCACCTCCCGCACGAAGGACCCGCTGTCGACGGCGGTCCAGACCGTCGCGCTGCAGGTGATCCAGAACCTCGAGGGGCGCACGCTGGACCGCGGCACGCTGAGCGACGCCGGCTTCGACGAGGACGCCTTCGTGCCGAAGCTCGACGTGATGGCCTTCGCGATCGTCGCTGGCTTCTACTACACGAACAAGCTCGCGCTCGCGTACCTCTACGGCGATTACGAGGGCGCGCTGCGGATGGCGCGCCGCGCGCACGAGCGGGCCCGCGCCGTGACGGGCCAGTACATCGGCATCGTCGATCTGCCGCTCTACACCTGCCTCACCCTCCTGGCGCTCGGCCCTCGGGCGAGCGGGGAAGAGGGCGGCGCGCTGGCCGAGATGCTCGCGTCGAACCACGACAAGCTCGCCGTCCTCGCGCGGGACTGCCCCGAGCTCCGGCACCTGGAGCTGCTCGTCCGGGCGGAGCGCGCGCGCGTCGCCGGGGAGGCGCTGGAGCCGATCCTCGAGCTCTACCAGCAGGCGAGCGACGCGGCGGAGAAGGCGGGGTACGTGCGCTACCGCGCGCTCGTCAGCGAGCTCTTCGGCAGGTTCCTCGCGGCGAGGCGCGTGCCGTGGCTCGCGCGTTCGTGCCTCGTCGAGGCGTACCAGGCCTACGCGCGCTGGGGCGCCACGGCCAAGCTGCGGCAGATGGAGGAGGCGTACGTCGAGCTGCTCCCCCGCGCGGCGGCGGGCCAGCCCGCGTCCGCGAGCGTCCTGTCGAGCCTGACCTCGGTCGGCTCGTCGACGACCGACACGGTGGCGCGGCGCGTGGCGCTGCTCGACGCGGCGGCGCTCATCCGCGCCGCGCAGGCGGTGGCGCGCGAGATCGACCTCGGCCGCGTGATGACGCGGCTGCTCCGGCTCGCCGTCGAGAGCGTCGGCGCCCAGCGGGGCGCGCTGATCCTGGACCACGAGGGCGGGCCGCGCGTGGAGGCCGTCGCCGAGGACGAGGGCGAGGTGCGCGTCGGCCCGTCGACGCCCGTGCGCGAGAGCGGCGCCGCCGCAGCGCGGGTGATCGAGCTCGCGATGCGCACCGGGAGCGCCGTCGTCGTGGCCGACGCCGCGCAGGACGGGCGGTTCGACGGCGACCCCTACGTCGCGGCGCGCAAGCCGCGATCGGTGCTCGCGCTGCCCATGGTGAGCCAGGGGGAGATCTCGGGCGTCCTGTATCTGGAGAACAACGCCGCGCCCGAGGTGTTCTCGCCCGCCCGCCTCGACGTGCTCGAGCTGGTCGCCGCGCAGGCCGCCATCGCCGTGAAGAACGCGCTGCTCTACGCGCGCCTCCAGGCGGCGAGCGACGAGCTCCGCAGGGCCAACGACGCGCTCGAGGCGGCCGTCGCCGCCCGCACAGCGGAGCTCTCCGCGGCGAAGGCGCAGCTGGAGGCGGAGCTCGTCGAGCGGGAGAGCGCCGAGCGGGCGCGCGCCGCCCTCCAGGAGGACCTCATCCGCGTGCAGCGCGAGCGGCTCGCCGAGCTGTCGACGCCGCTCATCCCGATCACCGACCAGATCATGGTCATGCCGCTCATCGGGACCCTGGACGCGGAGCGGGCGGACGAGGCGCTCGAGACGGCGCTGCACGGCGTGGCGGACACGTCGGCGCAGGTCGTCATCCTGGACATCACGGGCGTGAAGGGCGTGGACAGCAGCGTCGCCGCGACGCTCGTCCGGGCCGCGACCGCGCTGCGGCTGCTCGGCGCCGAGGCGGTGATCACCGGGATCCGAGGCCACGTGTCGCAGACGCTGGTCAGCCTCGGGATCGATCTCAGCGAGACCGTCGTCCAGGGGACGCTCCAGCGCGGGATCGCGTACGCGCTCCGGAAGACCGGCCAGGCGCGGCAGCTCGCCGCCATGGCCCCTCGCTGACGGCCCGCGGTCGCGGGCGCTCAGTTGGCGAGCTTGCTCGCCTCTCGCGGGCCGAAGATCGCCTCCCAGTTCGAGCGGTAGGCGTCGGTCGCGACCTGAGCGGGGCCTGACCGGGGCGACTCGCGCGCCGCCGGGAGGAGCACCTCCACGTCGAAGAGCCGCGCGTGCTCGGACCGCTGCGTCAGCTTCACGAGCTCCCCGTTCAGCGGGCGCCCGTGCTCGGTGGGCCGCAGCTCGCCGATCTCGAGCCGGTCCTCCCGGCTCCGGATCACCCGGAAGCCTTCCCCCTGCTCGACGGGGCCATGGATGAAGACGACATCCTGATTCGCGGCGGGCGCGGGCGTGTCCTGGTTCTGCGGGGGCTCGTCCTTGCCCATCGCGAGAGTTTCCCACGTTTGCCCCCCCGAGCGCCAGGTGAAGCGAGCGCGCGATCACCAGCTGTCACCGCCAGTCACCGCCTGCCGCCCATCGCTCACCGCCTCCGCCCCCGTTGCTCGGTGGCTCCGTTGCTCCCCGCGCCACAACGCTGCGCATCACGGCGGCGCGTGTTCACGTGGCACGTGGCGCATGGCCAGGGCCTCCAAAACTTGGCCAGCGCGGGGCTTACGCCGTACTGCCGGCCAATGGGCGCTCTGCACCGCGGAGGGCCCGCGACGGCGGACGCGGCTTCGCGGCGGAGGTATGGGCGTATGAACGGTCGAGGCGCAGAGGGAGAGGGCGTTCGCAAGGCGCCGGAATCCTTGGACAGGGAGCGCGAGGGCGGCGGCGAGCGGCGCGCTGGCGCCGGGCAGCGGGTCCGCGTCGAGGCGCTCGTCGCGGTCGGCGAGACGTCGGGCGGCGGCTTCGAGGCCGAGTCGATCGACATGTCACCCGAGGGGATGCGCCTGCGCACGGCGTACCTGCCGCGGGTCGGCGACGCCCTGATCTGTCGGTTCGACGGGCTCGGCAAGGAGCTGGTCGTCGAGGGCGAGGTCTGCTGGCGCGCCGAGCAGGCGCGCGGCGGCGAGTTCGGCCTGCGCTTCACCGGCCTCGACGCCGGGTCGGAGGAGGCGGTGCGCGCGATGTGCTCGTCGATCGACGCGGGCGCCGCGGGCCCTGCGCCGGCGCTCGCCGTCCAGGCCGCGGCCGCGTCGCCCGGGGCCGCGCAGCGGGGCTCCCGCGTGCGGCTCCACATCGAGGGTCTGGGCTCGCCGATGAAGGCGCGCGTGCGCGGCGGCGGGCTCGACGACCTCGAGGTCGGCTCCAACCTGGAGTTCCTCAAGGTGGGCCGCTCCCTCGAGCTGGAGGAGGTCGATCAGGGCACGCGCCGCGAGGCGTACATCGATCACGTGAAGGTCGAGGTCGACCCGGCGACGAGCGTGCCGCAGCTCGTGGTCACGCTGGCCTACGAGGCGCCCCGCGCGGCCAGGGCGCCGCGGCCGCGGCCCTCGTCGCCCGAGGCGCTCCCCCCGGCCCCGGCGCGATCTTCCCATGACGCCGGCGCGCCGGCGCGGGCGCAGTCGTCGCCGCCGCCGCAGGGCGAGCGCGCCGCTTCGCGACCGTCGTCGGCGCCGACCGTCCCGGCGCGCGATCATCAGAGCGAGCGCGCGGCTGCGCGGCCTTCCTCGGCGCCGACGGTTCCGGCGCGCGATCCTCAGGGCGAGCGCGCGACGGCGCGGCCTTCCTCGGCGCCGGCGGCCGAGCCTCGGGGCGAGCGCGCCTCATCGGGCGTGAGCGGCGGTGCGAGCGGCGGCGCGAGCGGCGGCGCGGCGGCCCACGCGGACGACGACCACGACAGCGACGTGTCGCCGGCGCTCTCGGCCCGGGAAGCGCGCGCGGGCGCCGAGGCGGCCCCGTCCTCCGCGGACGACGGAGCGCCGTCCTCCACGGGGAGCGCGGCCGAGGACGCGGGCGCCGAGGCGGCTGCCGACGCGCAGCCGGGCCGGCTGCGCGAGGTCGGCGAGAAGGCCGCGATGGCGGGCAAGGCGGTGGCGGGCAAGCTCGCGCCGGCGCTCGCCGGCGCCGGGGCGCGCGCGGCCACGGCGATGGCGGGCCTCGTGGCGAGGATCAAGGCGCGGCGCGCCGCGCGGGCAGGCGACGGCGACGGCGACGGGTCGGGCAAGGACGGCGGCCCGCGCCGCAAGACGGCGCCGCCGCCGGCTGGCGCGCTGAAGTCCGGCGGGCGCCGGCTGGTGCGCGAGGAGCCCGAGGAGGCGGCGGGCGAGGACGGGGAGCCGCCGCGCTTCAACAAGAAGGCGGCCGCGGTCGGCAGCTTCCTTGGGCTGGCGGCGGTGCTCGTCGTGTTCGGGGCGGCGCGCCTCTTGGGCCTGCGGGGCGGCGACGCGCCCGCGGCCGGGGCCGAGTCGGCCGCGGGCGCGCCGGCGCTGCCAGCGTCGGCGTCCTCCGGCGCGCCTGCCCTCGCGGCGGCCGCGGGGCCGGGCGGCGCGCTCACGGCGAACGTCCCGCTGTTCGGTGCGACGCCGCTGTCGACGACGGAGCCTGTGCCGCCGACGCCGCCGGCGGATCCGAGCGCGCTGGCCGGCGGCGCGCTCGCGCCGGGCGCGGCGGTCCCGGGCGGCCCGGGCGAGGACGACGAGGTGGAAGCGGCGGACGACGGCGACCGGGAGGGGCCGCGGGAGTGGGGGCAGGGGTCGGTGAGGAACCCCATCGTCCTGAAGCTCAAGATGGACGGCCCGATCGAGGAGCTGAACGGCGCGGCTGGCGCGATGGGCTTCACGGTATCGCTGCCCGATCGGCGGGCGCTGTCGTCGGGCAGCGGCCTCGCCCGCAAAGACAAGCGCATCGCGTCGGTGCGCGTGGTCAACACCGCGCACGGCGCGGAGGTCACCCTGCAGTTCAAGGACGGCGTGCCCGCCTACAAGGCGAAGGCGCGCGGCGATCGCCTGGAGATCTCGCTCGGCCGCGGCGAGTCGAAGAAGGTGGCGTCGAAAACGAAGCCCGAGAAGAGCGAGAAGCCCGAGAAGAAGAAGGGCGGCGACGCCAAGAAGAAGAGCGAGAAGGGGAGCGCCAAGAAGGACAAGGAGCGCTGAGGGGCGGTCGGCCGAGCAGGGCCGGCGGCTCGCAACGAACCGGGTCCGCCGCTGGTACCGAATCGCTCGACGATCGCCGATCCGCGCGGCGCGCCGCCCGCCTGGCGTCGAATCAGGGCTCGGCTCCTTCCTCTCCTCAGAGGAAGTAGTGGACCGTCAGGTTGACGGACCCGCTGCTGGCGTTGCTGCTCTCGCCCATGTACTCGTAGCTCAGGATCGTCCAGCGCCCTGTCATCTCGAACCCGAAGCCCTCCGGACGACCCCACAGAACGCCCAGCTCCAGCATGCCGCCCAAGGCGTCGTCGAACCGAGCATCGGCGCCGCCGAGGACGCCGTCGCCATAGAGGTGCGGGTTGAGCTCCAGGATCCCGCCCGCGGCCACGACGCCGTGCCACGAGCTGTCGATTGCCACCAGGCTTCGGACGGAGGCCATCAATGGGATGCGCTCCAGCTTGATCGAGCCATCGGCGTCGACGAGGGTGCTCTTGTACTTCCACCCGGCGTCCAGCCCGAGACCGAGTCCCACGCGATCTCCGAGCCAGAGAGGCGTCCAGGTCAGTCCACCGGAGAGGGAGACCCCTTCTCCGGCGTGGACGGCGGTCGTGGAGCCGTCCGAGTACGTGAGCTCGGCGAGCTCATCGCCGCCGAAGGCGAGGCCGAGCGAAGCGTGCAGCCCCAGAGACGAGAGCCATTCCCCGCGGCGCAGGGCCGGGGCGAACTCGTTCGGAGCGCTCTCCGCCTCGGGTGCTGCGGAGGGAGCCTCGGCGCGCGCCACGGATGCCCAACCCAGTATTCCCACCCCCAGCGCCGTGATCAGGATCTTCGAGTTGATGGTCATGGTTCTCGCTCCAATCCGAGCCGTCAGCCGGTGACGACGATGTTGTCGCGCACGCCGACGAGTACGCGTTTGCCAGCGCGGCTCTTCCCGACGTCGCGCGGCCTCTGAACGCCGTCATGCCGGCGATCGGTGCGGCGTCAGCCTTGGTGAAGGACAGGCACGCTGGCGTTGTGTGAGCCTTCGAGTGACGAGGCGATAGACAATGTGTTTGTTGCGTAATCTTGTCAACGGCGAAGCAGGGAGGGGTCATGGCGTCATGGCGGCATACCCAGCAGGCTTGGGTCGAACTCCCGGGAGCGCTCGCCACGGACGCCGCGCAAGGCTCGGTCGATGGATGCGCAGGAGCGTCGCGGTGGGGCCGACCCGCGCATGCCTCTGTCGCGGGATCGGGTGTTGCGGGTGGTGCTTCGCTTCGCCGATGAGGCCGGCCTCGACGCCGTGACGATGCGGGCTGTCGGCCAGCGCTTGCACGTCGAGGCCATGTTCCTCGACAAGCATGTCAATCATAAGGGCGATATCGTCGACGATCTCGTTGAGATCGTTGTCTCCGAGATACTTTGCCTTCGGCGCTGAGGGCGCCGCCGGGGGGGCGCAACGGATTGGATCCGTTGGGAGGGGGCGCCGCCAGGGGGTTGCGGCGGACCGGATCCGTTGGAGGGGGGCGTTGCCAGGGGGTTGTGGCGGACCGGATCCGTTGGAAGGGGGCGTCGCCAGGGGGTTGCGGCGGACCGGATCCGTTGGAAGGGGGCGTCGCCAGGGGGTTGCGGCGGACCGGATCCGTTGGAGGGGGGCGTCGCCAGGGGGTTGTGGCGGACCGGATCCGTTGGAAGGGGGCGTCGCCAGGGGGGGCGCAGCGGATCGAGTCCGTTGGGAGGGGCGTCGCCAGGGAGGTCGCAACGGATCGAGTCCGCGGGGAGGGGCGTCGCCAGGGGGGGCGCAACGGATCGAGTCCGTTGGGAGGGGCGTCGCCAGGGGGTCGCAATGGGTCTGGGCCGTTGAGGGGGCCGCCGGGGCCGCGACGCGCGCTGACTGTCCGCGCCCTGGGCCCACGTCGCCGAAGGTCCTGCTTGATTCCCCATCCACGGCAGCCGCGGTAGGCCCCCGTGGCATAGGTGTTAACCATGCGCGTTCAGGGCCCCAAGCCAGCCCCCAGCAGCGACCACTGCCGTCGTGAACGTGGTCGTGGTCGTGGTCGTGAACGTGGTCGTGGTCGTGGTCGTGAACGTGGTCGTGGTCGTGGTCGTGAACGTGGTCGTGGTCGTGGTCGTGGTCGTGAACGTGGTCGTGGTCGTGGTCGTGGTCGTGGTCGTGGTCGTTAACGGCTCAGGCGTGAACGTGAACGTCTCGTCCCGTCAATCGTCGACCAAGGTACCGGCGGAATGTTCACGTCTACGATCATGTCGTCGACGACCACGACCACGACCACGACCACGACCACGACCACGTTCACGTTCACGTTCACGTTCACGTTCACGTTCACGTTGGTGAACGCTGGGGGGGGGCGCGCTTGGGGCCCTGAGCGCGACCGAACGACCTCCGCTGCCGCGGCCCTACACCGATCTCCCCGGCCCCACAGGCGGCGGGATCGACCACTCCGCGCTGTCCGACAACCGGGGCTCCGCCTCCTCCGCCGCGCTCCCGAAGAAGTCCACGACGTCGTGCCGCCTCGCCTCCGCGTCCGCGCGCCCGAGCTCGATGAGCTTCCGCGTGAACGAGCCGTCGAACAGGAGATAGCTCGCGAGATCCGCGTCGTTCTCCGCGCCGACGTCCACCAGCGAGAGCAGCCTCCGCATCATCGCCGGCCCGCCCTGCAGCTTGCCCGCCCTCACGTGCTCCGCCGCCAGGCGCCCGAGATCCACGCTCGGCCGCACCACCAGCGTCTCCACCCGCCGGTACGGCAGCGCCCCGCGCAGCGCCGCGGCCCCGTTGATCGATTGCAGGAAATCCGGGCCGAACGCCTGCTCCCCGTCCTCGATCATGTGGTTCACCCGCGTCAGCACCTCGAAATCGGTCTGGATGTGGTCGAGCAGGAACGCGTTCAGCACCTTGCCGAGCACGAGCGCCATCCCCGGCGGCTTGCCGCTGTCCCCCGCGTCGATGCTCCTCACCTCGCGCGACAGCCCGATCGCCAGGACGTGCGTCGCCCCCAGCCGCAGCGCCGGCGCGATCGGCGTGTTCTGCCGCACGCCCCCGTCCATGAACAGGTCGCGGCCGATCCGCACCGGCGGGAACAGGATCGGGATCGCCGCGGACGCGAGCGCGTGCTGCGGGCCGATCAGCGCCCCCCGGATGATCGTCCGCGGCGGCGCCGTCGTCGGCAGCGCCCCGTCCGGGCCCGTCTGCATGAAGATCACCGTGCGGCCCGTCCCGATCTCCGTCGCCGACACGCTCACCGCCGAGAGGTAGCCGTGGCGCAGCGTCCGCGCGATCGCGCGCCACGGGATCTCCCGCTCGACGAGCCGCTGCATCGGCGACACGTCGAACAGGCCCACCCCCTCCGACCCGCCCCCGAACAGCAGCTTCGGCATCGAGATCGCCTGCCGGACCCCGAAGCCGAGCACCGTCTCCAGCTTCAGCTGCGTCCACAGGTTGACGAGCCGCCGCACCCCCAGCGTCGGATCGTCGAGGTGCGCGGCGAGGTAACACGCGTTCACCGCGCCCACCGACGTCCCGCACAGGATGTCGATGCGCGGCGGCGCCCCGCGGAGGCGGGCGAACGCGTCGAGGACGTACGACAGCACGCCGACCTCGTACGCGCCCCGCGCGCCTCCGCCCGAGAGGATCACCGCCACCTTGCGCCGCGGCTTCGCCCCGGTCCTCGCGCCCGTTCCCGTCATGCCATCTCCCCGCGGCGGAGCGGGTCGTGCGCCGCCGCCGGTCCGTCCGCCTCCGCGGCGAGGACCCGCCGCACCACGGTGCGCTCCAGGAACAGCGCCCTGAGCCGCGCGTCGCGGATGTAGCCCGCCACCCTCCGCACGTGCGCCGCCGCGCGGTGGTACGCGTCCGTCGAGCTCGCCGGCGCGCCCTTCTGCAGCGCCTCGCAGCAGAGATCGCGCACCTCGATGCCGTACTCCGAGCTGCCCGCCTCGACAGCGCCGAGCGCCGTCCGCGCGAGCAGCACCCCGGAGTGGACCTCCCCCGCGTCCACCCGCGACGCCGCCTCGATCGCCGTCGCGTGGGCGTGGTAGCTCATCAGCCCCTGCGACTCGGCGAGCTGCCGCGCCTCGGAGGCGTTCGCGATCGCGCCCTGGATATCGCCTCGCGCCCTGGCCAAAAGGCCGCGGACGTTGCGCTCGTGGATCATGTCGTAGACGCTGCCGGTCACCGCGATGAGCGCGCCCGCATCGGCGCAGAGCGTGCGCGCGGCGTCGACATCGCCCGCCTCGAGGAGGATCCCTGCCGAGCAGAGGAGCGTGTCGGCCCGCGCATCCTGATCGTCATAGCGCTCGTGGGCCTCGCGCGCCCGCTTCATGTACGCCAGGCTCCGCGGTACGTCCCCGAGCTTCGCGTAGGCGTGGCCGATGTTGCTCAACGTTTTGGCGATCTGGAACCGGCCGCCGATCGCGAGATCGATGGAGATCGACGAGAGCCCGACCGCGATCGCGTCCTCGAAGCGCTCGAGCACGAACATCGCCACCGCGAGCGAGTTCTTCGCGCGCGCCTCGCTGCGGCGCGCCCCCACCGCGCGGAACACCGCGATCGCCTCGGCGTAGGCCTCCACCGCCTCCTGCACGCGGCCGACCCGGCGCAGGAGCACCCCCTTCGTGCGCAGCACCTCCGCGCGCGCCCGCGGCGTCAGCCCGCCCGCCTGCGTCACCCGGAGCGCGCGATCCGACGCGCTGATCGCGCCCTGGACGTCGCCGAGCTCGCGCAGCACCTCCGACAGGATCGTGAGCGCCTCGACCTCGAGCGCGGGACGGCGCGCGATGCGCGCGATCTCGGCCGCGCGCTGCGCCACCGGCAGGCCGCGGGCGAGGTAGCCGTCGTCGAGGTCGAACCGCGCGGTGCGCACGAGGGCGAGCGCCGCCCAGCGGGCGTGGCCGCTCTCCTTCGCGAGCTGGCGCAGCGCCGCGAGGTGCCGCCGCCGGTCGCGGCGGCGGCCGAGGTGGCGGAAGATCGCCTCCAGCGCCTCGTGCGCGATCATCCGCCGCGTGTCGCCGTTCGGCAGGAGCGACAGCGCGCGCTCGTAGTACCGCCGCGACAGCTGCGCCTGGTGCCCCGCGCGCGCGGCCCGCGCGGCGTCGAGGTAGAGCTCCGCCGCCGGCCCGGGCGCCTCGCCCCGCGCGAGGTGCTGCGCCACGATCGCCGCCGAGAGCCCCTGCGAGAGCGGCGTCGTCGAGAGGTGCTCGCCGAGCCGCCGGTGCATGCGCACGCGGCTCGCGCCGTCGAGCGCGAGGTAGGCCACGTCGCGCACGAGCGGGTGCCGGAAGTCCACCGCCCCGGCGCGGCGATCGCACAGGCCGCGGGCGCAGAGGCGCGTCACCGCCTCGTCGTCGGCGAGCCGCGTCAGGTTCAGGATGTCGTCCTTGAGCAGCGGCCCCCCCGCGACCGCCAGCCAGTTCACGACGTCGTGCTCCGCCGGCGGCAGCTCGCGCAGGCGGTCGCCGATGAGCTGCTCCAGCGTCGAGGGCAGCGGCTCGCCGCGATCCCCCGTCCGGTCGTGGCGCACGAGCTCGTGCCGCCCGCCCGGGTGCTCGACGATCTCCAGCGTGCCCCGCTCGAGGAGCGCGTCGATCATCTCGAGCAGGAAGAACGGGTTGCCGGCGACGCGCGGCACGAGCTCGCCGCAGACGGCCGCCACCCCGTCGCGCACGCCGAGGCGGGCCTCGACGAGGCGCATCTGCTCCTCGGCGCCGAGCCCGCGGAGCTCGATCCGCACGAGCCCCTCGATGAACGGGGTCACGCGCTCCTCGGGGCGCGTGAGGAGCAGCACGAGCACCGGGAGCCGCTCCGCGCGCTGCTTCAGGAGCTCCGAGAGCAGCTCCAGGCTCGGCCGGTCGGCCCACTGGAGGCCGTCGATGACGACGACGAGCGGCTGGTGGCGCGCCAGCGAGCCGAGCAGGTACTTCACGCCCCGCACCACCACGTCGCGGCCGTAGGCGGCCGCCTCCTCCTCGGGGTGCTCGAGCTGCTTGCCGGTGACGAGCTCGGCGAGCCGCGTGACGATGCGCGCGCCGAGCGGCGAGCGCGCGATGGGCCCGAGCAGGGCGCGGATCACGTGGGAGGCGTCGTCGATCGCGTGGTCGAGCCCCATCCCGGTGACGTCGCGGAGCACGTCGCAGACCGTGGCGAGCGGCAGCTCGCTCTTCACGGGCGAGCACTCGACGTGGAGCACGCGCGCGTCGCCGGGGAGCTCCGAGAGGAACGTGGAGATGAGCGCGCTCTTGCCGATGCCCATCTCGCCGACGATGACGCGCGCCACGGACTGGCCGCGGAGCGCGCCGACCGGCGGGCTCGATGGCCTGCTCGAGATGCTCGGGGGCCTGCTCTTCCGGCTCCCCGGCGGCTCGCTCTCGCCGAAGCGCGCGGGCGGCTCGACGTTGCCCTTCACGGGCGGCGAGATCGCCCGGTGGTAGGCCGCGTGCAGGTCGGCCCGCTCCGCGTCGCGCCCCACGAGGTCGTTCGGGGAGAGCGCGATCTCCGCCATGCGCTCCTCGCGGGTGAGCGGGCGCTGCAGCGCGTAGAGCCGCATCTGGTGCGGGACCGGGTAGCCGCGGGCGTCGTCGAGGTCGAGCGAGGGCGCGTCGCCCCAGCGGAAGTCGCGGCGGACGAGGCGGTAGACGCCGCCCGCGACCCACGTCTTGCCGAACGGGGTGCGGCTGCCGATGCGCTCGGCGAGGAAGTTCGCGGGCTCCTTGAGCGCGTGGTTGATGAGGTGCCCCTGCTCGTCGCGCTCGCCGTACGCGATGCCGCGGACGATGCCGATCGCGGCGCGGAGCTCGACGGGCAGGTCCTCCGACGCGCCCGCGAGCGCCTCGTGCACGTCGACCGCCAGCGAGGCCGCGTCGGCCGCGGCGCGCGAGGGGTTCGCGAGCAGCCCGACCACCGCGCGCGCGCTCGCGTGCGACTCCCACGACCAGATCGCCCCGTGCTTGAAGGCGATCGCGTCGAGGGTCGTGCGGATCGAGCGCCCGCTGCGCTTGCCGGCGAGCCGGCCCTGCGCCCCGAGCAGCGCGTCGACGCCCTCGATGCGCAGCGTGACCACGGCGACGTGGCGCACCTCGCGCACGGCGCGCGGCGCGCCCGTGCCCTCGGCGTCGCCGCCCGTGCGCGCGGCCGGCACCGCCGCGAGCGTCTGCGGCTGCGCCACCGAGCCGTCGTCCGCGGGCTGCTCCTCCGCGCCGTCCGCGCCCTCCATGCGCCGCGCGGCGCCCTCGCGCGCCTCCTCCGCGCGGTCGCGGCCGAGCAGGTGGGCCACGGTCTGCTCGACCGAGGCGTTGTCGACGAGCTCCTGCCGCGCGAGCAGCGCGCGCGCGACCGCCCCGGCCAGGTCGCGCGCGGTCTGGAAGCGGGCCTCGGGCTCGCGCTCCATGGCGCGCATCACGATCGCCTCGAGCTCCGCGGGGATGTCGCGCGCGTGCGACGACGGCGGGTCGAACCGGCCCTCCTTCACGGCCTGGAGCAGCGCCTCGTCGTCGAGCTTGCCGTACGGCGAGCGCATGGCGAGCAGCTCGTAGAGCACGACGCCGAGGGCGTAGATGTCGCTGCGCCGGTCGACGCGCTCGCCGCGCGCCTGCTCGGGCGACATGTACCCGAACTTGCCCTTCAGCACGCCGGGCTCCTCGCGGAACAGGTTGGCGCTGGCGATGCCGAAGTCGGCGATCTTCACGACGCCCTCGAGCGAGAGCAGGATGTTCTGCGGCGAGACGTCGCGGTGGACGATGGCGAGCGGCATGCCGCCCTCGTCCTTGCGCTCGTGGGCGTAGTGCAGCCCCTTCGCCGCCTCGGAGACGATGAACGCCGACACGAGCGGCGGGATCCGCGACTCCTTCTGCTGGGCGGCCCGCATCAGCTTGCCGAGGTCGAAGCCCTCGACGTACTCCATCGAGAGGAGCAGCCCGTCCTCGCCGTGGTCGGAGAACTCGTAGACCTGGACGATGTTCGGGTGGTTCAGGCGCGTGGCGAGGTGGGCCTCCTCCACGAACATCGCGCGGAAGCGCCGCGAGGCCCCGTGCGCGGGGAGGATGCGCTTGACGACGAGGAGCTTGTACGTCCCCTCGGCGCCCCGCTTCTTGGCGAGGAAGACCTCCGCCATGCCGCCAGCGCCGAGGCGGCGCTGGATCTCTAGGTCGGCGAGCTGGGACGGGTGCTTGGCCATGCAGCGAAGCGGCGCGCGGGCGCCCTGGCTGGGAGGCGCCGAGCGCGGTGAATCGGGTGACCGGTGATGAACGAGGTCCGCGCTCGGTTCCCCCGATCCATGGGAGGACTACGGGTTGACCCGCATGGTAGCGTCCCGCCCGCGTCTCCGGGGAGACAACCAGGGTGGAAAGGCGAATCTTTCTGGGTGGCTCGGGGATCCCCGCCGGGGGTGAGCCTGCCCGCGCGCCGCACATCCGCGATGGCGGCGCCGCCAGACCCCGGCCCTGACGCTTCGCTTGCAAGGCGCCCTCCCACGGCGCCCGACATCCGGCCGTTGCTGCGCCAGCAACAACAAAGCCGTTGCCGAAGCACAGGCCGTCTGTTAAAACGGATATCGCGTCTGTGATGAGAGACGCCGGGCGTCCGACCCCGGCCGCTGGCCGTTGGCCATTGGGCCGAGAGGCGGTGGGGTCGTCGTGTGCGCGCGCCCGAAACCTTGAGGGCTTGTCATGGACATTCGCGTGACAGAGGCGGACGTCGTCGTCGTGGGCGGCGGCAGCGCAGGCTCCACTGCAGCGGTGGAGGCGCAACAGCGGTTGCCCCGGGGGAGGGTCGTCCTCCTCGAGAAGGCGCATATCAAGCGGAGCGGCGCCATCGCGATAGGCATGGATGGGCTGAACAACGCCATCATCCCAGGGCACGCGACGCCGGAGCAGTACGTGAAGGAGATCACGGTGGCCAACGACGGCATCGTGAACCAGCGCGCCGTCTATGAATATGCGCGCAACAGCTTCGCGATGATCCGGGAGCTCGACTCCTGGGGCGTGAAGTTCCAGAAGACGCGATCGGGCGATTTCGACGTCAAGAAGGTCCACCACAACGGGAGCTACGTCCTCCCGATGCCCGAGGGCTACGATCTCAAGAAGATCCTGACGCGCATGGTCAAGCGCGCCGGCGTGAAGGTCGTCAACCGCGTGATGGCGACGCGGATCCTCGTCACCGACGGCCACGTCGCCGGGGTGATCGGCTTCGACACCCGGGAAGGACAACTCGAGATCATCAAGGCGAGGGCGGTCATCCTGTGCTGCGGCGCCTCGGGGCGGCTCGGGCTGCCGGCGTCGGGCTACCTCCACGGGACGTACGAGAACCCGTCGAACGCGGGAGACGGCTACTCGATGGCGTACCACGCGGGCGCCGAGCTCTCGGGCATCGAGTGCTTCCAGGTGAACCCGCTCATCAAGGACTACAACGGTCCGGCGTGCGCGTACGTGACAGGCCCGCTCGGCGGGCACACGGTCAACGCGCGGGGGAACCGCTTCATCGAGAGCGATTACTGGAGCGGGCAGATGATGCTCGAGTTCTACCGGGAGCTCCACTCCGCGAACGGGCCGGTGGAGCCTTATCTCTTCCCGATCGACGACGGCGAGCGCAATGCCTACCACCGGCTGCGCATCCCGGCCGAGGAGCAGCGCGCGTCGGCCTGACGAGCGCGCGAGAACGCGAGAATACGAGGTCAATCAAGCGATGGGTCACCTGCTCAACCGCGAATCCGTCAAGGCGCAGAGCGCCAGGTCCGTGGGCCACGCCGAGGCCGCCGTGCGGCTCGATCTGCCCGTCGTCATCGACGAGGCGTCGTGCATCAAGGGCTGCCGCATCTGCATCGACTCGTGCCCGGTCGATTGCCTCGCCATCGATCCCGAGACGAAGAAGGCCCGCATGGCCTACGACGAGTGCTGGTATTGCCTCGCGTGCGAGATCGATTGCCCCAAAGAGGCCATCACCGTGAAGATCCCCTTTCTCATCCGATAGCGACCCCACGGCGGAGACGACATGACACAGCCTTCGCTCGCGCGGGAACTCGAGGGCATCCTCGGGGATCCCGACCCCGGCGCGCGCCAGCTGGCGCTGACGCAGATAGAGGATCTCTCGGATCCGGAGATCATCCACCCCCTGATCGCGGCCGTCCGCGACGAGGATCCGACGGTGCGGGCGCTCGCGCTCGGGCACCTCGAGGATCTCGGCGACGCCCGCGCGGTGCCCGCCGTCGTCGGGGCGCTCGACGACGAGGACGCCAACGTGCGGGAGGCGGCCGCCACAACGCTCCGCGAGATCCGCGGGGCAGACGCCGCCACGCACCTCATCGAGGCGCTGGGGCACGCGAGCCCGTTCGTCCGCACCTCGGTGATCGTGGCGCTCCGCGAGATCCGCGACCCGCGGGCGCTCGCGCCCCTCGAAGGCGCGCTCGGCGACCCGGATCCCGAGGTGCGGCGCGAGGCGGTCCTCTCCCTGGCCTACCTGCGGCGGCCCGAGTCCGCGCCGGCGCTCCGCCCGAGCCTGCGCGATCCCGACGCGCGGGTGCGGCAGGTGGCGATCGGCGCGCTCGAGTCGCTGGGCGCGCCGGGCGAACCCGCGCTCGTCCAGGACCTCGTGGGGCTGCTCTCCGATCCGGACTGGCGGGTGCGGGTCGAGGCCGCCATCGTGCTCGGCCGCTCGGCGCACGGCCTCGCGGCGCCGTACCTCCGGAGCGCGCTCGACGACGGCGCCTGGCAGGTCCGGAAGGAGGCGGCGCTCGCGCTCGGGCGGCTCCGGGCCGCCTCGGCCACGGAGGACCTCGTCGGGCTGCTCGGGAGCGACCTCGCGGATCTGCGCAAGGCGGCCGCGCAGGCGCTCGGCGAGATCGAGGCGGCGGCCGCGGAGGCGCCGCTCCGCCGGCTGCTCGGCGACGCCGACGTCGAGGTGCGGAAGGCGGCCGGCCGCGCGCTCGATGCCATCCGGGCGGGGACAGGACGACATGAGACCTTTGCGAGGGATTGATCCGATGACCAGGGCACTTCGCGCGCTCGTCGTCCTCACGTTGCTCGCTGCGGTCGTCGCCGGGCTGTCGTGCAAGCCCGAGGCGAAGCAGACGATCCGGATCGCGATCGGGACGCAGGACACGACCATCAATTGCGCCACCGGCGGGCTGCTCATCCGGGAGCTCGAGCTGCTCGAGAAGCACCTGCCGAGGGACGGCAAGTACAAGGACGTCACCTACGAGATCGAGTGGAAGGACTTCACCTCGGGGCCGCCGCTGACGACCGAGATGGTGGCCGAGAAGCTCGATATCGGCGCGATGGCCGACTTCCCCGGCGTGCTGAACGGCGTGGCGTTCCAGAAGCAGGGGAGCCGCAGCCGCTTCATCGCCACGCTCTCCGGCAGCGCGCTGGGGAGCGGCAACGGGATCGTCGTGCCGAGCGGCTCCCCGGCCCAGGGCCTGAAGGACCTCAGGGGCAAGCAGATCTCGGTGCCGTTCGGGTCGTCGGCCCACGGCATGCTGCTCCGGGCGATCCGCGATCTCGGCTGGGACCCGGACAAGGACGTGACGCTCGTCTCGCAGTCGCCGGAGGTGGGCGGCTCGTCGCTCAAGGCGAACAAGATCGACGCGCGCGCCGATTTCGTCCCGTTCGCCGAGCTGTTCCCCTTCCGCGGCTTCGCCAGGAAGATCTACGACGGCTCCAGCGTGAAGGTGCCGACGGCGCACGGCGTGCTGGTGCGCGAGGCGTACGCGGAGAAATACCCGGAGATCGTCGTGGCCTTCCTCAAGGCCGCGCTCGAGGCCGACCGCCTGTTCGCGGAGGAGCCCGAGAAGTACAGCGAGCTCATCGAGAAGGTGACCGGCGTGGACGCCGAGGTCGCCTACATGTTCCACGGCCCGCTCGGCATCCAGACGCGGGACTTCACGATCAAGCCCGAGGTCCGACGCGCCCTCCAGGTGGCGGTCGACACGCTCACGCTGCTGAAGCGCACGGACACGACCCTCGATGTCGGCGCGTTCGTGGACGACCGGTACATCCGGCGCGCGGCGGCGGAGCTCGGGCTCGACTACGAGGCGCGGCTCGCGAGCTACGCGAAGCTCCCGCTGTCCGGGAAGGACGCGCTGTCCGGCGAGCCGATCGCCGAGCCGACGCTCGTCGCGCAGATCTGGGTCGCGGGCGAGCCGAAGGTGCGCGCGTACGCGAGCCCGGGCACGGCGCTCGCCGCGCTCGGGCAGCTGGCGATCGAGGGCAAGGAGATCCGCGCTGTGTTCGTGCACGATCGCGCGAGCGGGGTGAAGCTCCTCGCCGATCGCGCGTGGTACGCGAGGCGCCCGGACGGCGGCCTGTCGGCGTTCCTGGCGAAGGAGGACGCGGAGCGGTGGGCCGCGGAGAACGGCGCGGCGGTCGTCGACTTCGCGACCCTGCGGGCCGAGCGCGCGAAGCTCACGGCGGCGGCGCCATGACGATGATCTCCGAGCGCAGCGCGCCGGCCGGGGCGGAGCTCGCCGGGGGCGCGGCCTTCGCGCCCGCCCCGGCGAGCGCGGCCCGGCGGGGCGCGCCGTCCCCCGCGCCGGGCCGCGCGCCCCGCGAGGGGCGCCCGCGGCGCGACCTCCGCCGCGCCTTCCTGCGCGCCCTGTCCGTGGCGGCGTGCGTCGGCCTCTGGCAGTGGGCGTCGATGGCCCGCGCGGATCTCGGCGTCGTCACGTTCCTCAACGTGCCCGCGCCGACCGACGTCCTCGCCGCGGCGCGGGAGCTCTTCGCCTCGCCGAAGCTCTGGCAGCGTCGAGGGCGGCGAGCTCGTGAGCCTGCTCGGCCCGTCCGGGTGCGGGAAGTCGACGATCCTGAACGCCGTCGCCGGGTACGTGGCGCCGGAGCGCGGCAGCATCGTCGTCGGCGGCGAGCGGGTCGAGGGGCCGGGGCCGTCGCGCGGCATGGTCTTCCAGCAGAGCTCCCTGCTCCCCTGGAAGACGGTGCTGAACAACGTCGGCTTCGGCCTCAAGATGCGCGGCGTCCCCGAGCGCGAGCGCCGGGAGGCGTCCCGGCGCCTGCTGTCGCTGGTCGGGCTGTCGGGGTTCGAGGACGCCTATCCGGCGCAGCTCTCCGGCGGCATGCAGCAGCGCGTGGAGATCGCGCGGGTGCTGATCACCGAGCCGCGCGTGGTGCTGATGGACGAGCCGTTCAGCGCGCTGGACGCCCAGACCAGGCTCTCGATGCAGGAGCTCTTGCTCGACGTCTTCCGCCAGGTCCGCACGACGGTGCTGTTCGTCACGCACGACATCGACGAGGCCATCTTCCTGTCCGACCGCATCGCCCTGATGACCCGCCGCCCCTGCCGCGTCGGCGCGGAGATCGCGGTGCCGTTCGGGAGGCCGAGGACCGCGGCGATCGTGGGCTCGGGCGAGTTCGCGGCGATCAAGCGGCGGTGCCTCGAGGCGCTCCGCGACGAGCGCGCCGCCGCCGCGCACCGCCACGACCTGGAGGCCCGGACCAGCGCGTGAGGCGCGGGCCGGCGCGCCGTGCCCGGGCCGCGGGGGCGCGGCGCCTCGGGGCCGGCGGCGCCGGCCCTCGCGTACGCGCTTGATGTCCCGGGCGTTCCTCCTTACTACCGAGCCGAGAGGAGTGATCCCGATGCTCAAGAGATTCCTGCGGGTGACCGACGTGCCGTTCTCGGCCTCGGTCGGGTTGCTCGCGCTGCGCGTCGTTATCGGCGCCGCGTTCATGTTTCATGGCTGGGGGAAGATCCAGGCCCCCTTCAGCTGGATGCCCGCCGGCGCGCCCATTCCGGGGTTCCTGCAGGCGCTGGCGGCGCTCTCGGAGTTCGGGGGCGGCCTTGCCTGGATCCTCGGCCTCCTGACGCCGGTCGCGTCGCTGGGCCTCGCCGTCACCATGGCCGTCGCTGTCGCGTTTCACGTCTCGAGCGGCGATCCGTTCGTTGCGATGGGCGGACCCTCCTGGGAGGCGGCGGCGGTCTACCTCGGCATCTCCCTCGCGCTGCTCCTCGTCGGGCCGGGGAGGCTCTCCGTCGACGCGGCGGTCTTCGGGACGAAGCGCTGAGCGCTCGCGCACGCCCTCGCGCGGTCCGCGCGAGGGCGCCGCCGTTCGGGCTCGCGCGGCCGATCTGAGCCGCGCTTCCCTGCCTGCATCCGGCGCAGCGGATGAGGTCGGCTCGTGCTGGACCGCCCGGATGCATCCGGATCGGACGGCGTGTGTGCCGGCCAGTCTGCGCGTTTGAATTGCGCGCGAAGCCCCGCTTTCCCGGTGGCTCGGTACTATGCTCCGGCCGGGAGGACCCGATGAACGACGGGGCGATGGTGCCTTCGAGCGGTGCACGACGCGGTGTCGCCGTCGCGGCGACCTGCTCGTTCGCCCTGGGGTGCGTGGCCTTGCTCGGTTGGTGGATCGGGTCGACCGCCCTCATCTCCATCGCGGACGGCCTGCCGAGCATGGTGCCCAACACCGCCGCCGCCCTCGTCCTGGCGGGGGTGTCGCTCTGGGCGCTGGGCGCGCGAGACGGCCCGGCGGCGATCCGCCGGCTGGGACGGGTGTGCGCCGCCGTCGTCCTCGCGTTCGGCGTCGTGGTCCTCGCGCAGTACGTCTTCGCGTGGGATCTCGGCTTCGATCGCCTGCTGCTCTCGGGGCGCGTGGATTTCCCGGGCGCGTTCCCCGGCCGGTCCTCACCGAACACCGCGCTCTGCTGCATCCTGATCGGCCTCTCGCTCCTCTCGCTGCCCGTGAAGACGCGGCGAGCGTGCCTTCTCTTGGAGTGGAGCGCGCTCCTGGCCGCGGCGTTCGCCGCGACCGCGCTGACCGGTTATGTGTTCGGCGTCGGCTACTTCTATGGGCTGCCGCCGCTCCTGCCGTTCACGGGCATGGCGCTCCACACCGCGCTCGCCTTGGTCGCCCTCTGCGCCGGGCTCCTCATGGCGCGGCCCGATTGCATGGTGCTCTCCACGCTGACGGCCAAGGGGCCCGGAGGCGTCCTGCTGCGGCGCCTCCTGCCCTACATCGTCCTCATTCCGCTCGCGATCGGCCGTCTCTTCCTGCTCGGCGCGGATATCGGGGCTTACCCCATCGCGGCGTCGTTCTTGTTCGCCTCCGCCATCACGACGCTCCTGCTCGGGGCCATGCTCTGGGTCAGCGCGGCGCGCATGAACCTCCTCGACGAGGCGCGGCAGCGCGCCGAGGAGGCGCGGGCCTTCCTCGCGACCGTCGCGCAGGCCTCGGACGACGCCGTGATCGGCACCTCCCTCGACGGGACCATCCTGAGCTGGAACCGGGCGGCGGAGCGCCTTTACGGCTACGACGCCTGCGAGGTGATCGGGAAGAAGCTCCCCGTCCTGGGCCCGCCCGAGCGCGCCCGCGAGGCGGAGGCCATCCTCGCGCGCCTGCGCCGCGGCGAGCGCGTCGAGCGCTACGAGATCGTGAGCCGGACCAAGGGCGGGGAGAGCATCCATATCGAGGTCGCGGTGTCGTCGATCGTGGACGCGTCGGGCCGCGTCACCGGCGTCTCGACGATCTGCCGCGACATCGGGCGCCGCAAGGCGATGGAGGCCGAGATCGCGAGCGCTCACGAGGCGGAGCGGCGTATCCGCCGGGCCGAGGCGAACGAGCGAAAGCGCCTCGAGGCGGTCGTCGAGCAGCTGCCTGAAGCGGCGATCCTGGTCGACGCCAAGGGGCGCCTCATCAGCTGCAACAAGCTCGCGCTCCAGTACGCGTCGAGCTCCGTGGACGAGCCCGATCCCTGGGGCAACCGGCTGCGTTTCGAGCACAGGACGCCGGCGGGAGAGCCCCTCGTCTGGGACGAGCGCCCGCTGATCCGGGCCCTTCAGCGCGGGGAGGTCGTGGCGGGCGTCGAAGGGCTCTTGCGGCGCGCCGACCGGGGCCTCGTCCCGGTGCTGGTCAGCGCGGCGCCGGTGCGCTCGGACGACGGTGAGCTCCAGGGCGCCGTCGCCGTCTTTCAGGACATCTCGGCGCTCAAGGAGATGGAGCGGCAGCGTCAGGAGTGGATCGGCGTCATCGCTCACGATCTCCGCCAGCCCATCCAGGTCATCGCGACCGCGAGCCAGCTCCTGGGTCGCGCGGCCGGCGAGAAGCCCGTCGCGGACTGCCGAAAACAGCTCGACAGGATCACCTCGTCCATCGAGCGGCTGCGCCGCATGATCGACGACCTCCTCGACGCCTCGCGGATCGAGGCGCGGCAGCTCACGCTGGATCGTTCGCCGGTGAATCTGCGCGCGCAGCTCGGCGAGATCCTCGAGAAGTCGGCCGAGGTGACCGCGGGCCACGCCCTGCGCCTGGAGGTGAACGGCGATGTGCCGGCCGTCCTGGCGGACCCCGGGCGGCTGGAGCAGATCGTCACCAACCTGCTCTCCAACGCGGCCAAGTACGGTCGACCCGAGGGCGACATCGCGGTCACCGTCGGCGCAGAGCGGGCCAGCGCGCACATCGCGGTGACCAACTGGGGCGGCGGTATCCCGGAGGCGTCGCTCCCGTACCTGTTCAAGCGCTTCTCGCGCGCGCCCGAGGCCGATCCGCGCAGCGTCCGCGGCGTCGGTCTCGGCCTCTACATCACGAAGGGCCTCGTCGAGGCCCACGGGGGCACGATCTCCGTCGAGAGCAGCCCTGGCGGCGCGACGACATTCCGCTTCTCGCTGCCGCTCGCGCCCGAGTTCGCGCGAGCCGCCGGGGCGTAGCGCGCAGGTTGCCCCTCTCTGCCCCCTCTCTCCTGGTTCCTGCTCCACCGGCGACCTCACCCCGAGAAGGGGGCTACCAGGCGAGCTCGTCAATCCGCGCTCGGCGAGCTCGTCAATCGATCCTCCCAATCCTCCCAACATCGAATAGACGTTCATCCTGCCGCTGTCCGTTCTCCGTAGTCCGTTTTGCGCTGCTGCCATCCTTTCGCAGGTTTCTACGGCTCAGATCGTCAGAATGATGGCAGAAGGAACTTCCTGAGGTTCGTATCCTTGCTACACCTGAGATCCGCTCCGGCCCGACGCCGGAGCAGTGAGGTGGCGCAGCAGTGAATTCCTGGTTCTTGCAGGTGAGTAAGCGGCTGGGGCCCGCGGGGCGCCGGCTTTGGTTGCTTGGGTTCATGGGGGTGGTGCTTGCGGTCACGCTCGGGCTCGCGCTTCGCGCGGCGCGCGAGTCGTCCACGCAGCGTACGGCGACCTACACCGAGCTCCTCCAGATCGCGCAGGCGGGGCAGGCGACCGCGGTCGAGGTGAGCGGGGATCGCTTCCTCGTGCGTCAGGCGGGCGGCGCCGTGGTGACGGCCGTCGTCGACGAGCCGACGCTCCGGCAGGAGCTGGTCTCCCGGTTCGCGGGCGCCGGCGCCTCGGTCGACTTCGCCTCCCGGGAGGATCCGTCGCACGCCGCGTCCGCGGTGCTCCCGGTGGTCGTGCTGGCCGCGGTCGGCTTCGCGCTCTTCACGGTGAGCCGGCGGCGCAGCCCGAAGGTCTTCTCCGACGTGAAGGCCGGGGCGGCGCGGGCGGCGGTGCGCTTCGCCGACGTCGCGGGGATGCACGAGGTCAAGCAGGAGCTCGCCGAGACGGTCGAGTTCCTGAAGAGCCCCGATCGCTTCGCGCGCCTGGGTGGCCGCCCGCCGCGCGGCGTGCTGCTGACGGGCGAGCCCGGGACCGGCAAGACGCTGCTCGCGCGCGCCGTCGCGTGCGAGGCGGGCGTGCGGTTCCTCTCGGCGTCGGGGTCGAGCTTCCAGGAGATGTTCGTCGGCGTGGGCGCCTCCCGCGTCCGCGCGCTCTTCGCCGAGGCGCGCAAGTCCGCGCCGTGCATCGTCTTCATCGACGAGATCGACGCCGTGGGGCGGGCTCGCGCGAAGGGGCACGGCGACTCCGCCTCCGCGGAGCACGACCAGACGCTGAACCAGCTGCTCGTCGAGATGGATGGGTTCGACCACGAGACCGGCATCGTGGTCATCGCGTCGACCAACCGCGCCGACATGCTCGATCCGGCGCTGCTCCGGCCGGGGCGCTTCGACCGCAAGGTCACCGTGCCGCTCCCCGACGTGCGCGGCCGCGAGGAGATCCTCAACGTCCACGCCGGGCCGATCCCGCTCCAGGGGGAGGTCGATCTCGGCTACATCGCCCGCGGCACGCCGGGCTTCTCGGGCGCCGACCTGGCCAACCTCCTGAACGAGGCGGCCATCCTCGCGGCCCGCGAGGGCGCCGACGCGGTGGACCCGACGCACATCGACCGCGCGCGCGACCGGGTGCTCATGGGGCTCGAGCGCAAGGGGGTGCTCGTCGACGAGGACGAGCGTTATGCGACCGCCGTCCACGAGGCCGGGCACGTCGCTGTCGGGCTCCTCGCGCCGAGCTGCGATCCGGTGCACAAGGTGTCGATCCTGCCGCGGGGCCGCGCGCTCGGCGTGACCCAGGCGCTGCCCGAGAAGGATCGGCTGATGTACCGGAAAGAGTACCTCGAGGATCAGATCTGCATGCTGATGGGCGGCCGCGCCGCCGAGATGGTCGTCCTCGGGACGATGACGGCGGGCGCCTCGGACGACATCCAGCGCGCCTCGACGATCGCGTGGAAGATGGTCGCGGAGCTCGGCATGAGCCACCTCGGCCCCATCTGCGTCGGCGACGGGCACCCCTCGCGGAGCCCGGCCCTGCTCGACCGGGTCGACGAGACGGCGCGGGCGCTCACGGAAGCGCAGCTCTCGCGCGCCATCGAGATCGTGAGGTCCCGGCGCGGCGAGATCGAGGCGCTCGTCAGGGCGCTCCTCGAGAAGGAGACGCTCGGCATGGACGAGATCCAGGCCTGTTTCCCGGCCGATCGCAGGCCGCGCCCCGAAGGCCAGGCCGCCTGACCGACAGAGGCTCGAGGGCGCCGGAAAGGGAAGTCCTTTTCAGGCGTCCTCGGCGGCAGGCCGCCCGCTCGCCGCGAGCGCGTCCGGCGCTCTCCCCTCTCGCCGCCGGACTCGACCCTTCCCCCTGCAGCCCAGCCGTCTCCTCTCGTCTCCGACGCTCCCGCGCGTGTGGCTGGCGTGTGAAGAGCCTGTTGTCCGAGATACGTTGTGCTCGGAAAGCTCGCTTCCCGGCCGCGCGCGCCGGATCCGATCCGGCGCGGGGCTTTGAGCCGCGCTGCGTCGCGCCTTCCTTTCCGTCCAGACAGGCAAATCTCCCCTTGCGATTGCCGGGCAAGCTGGTGAAGTGTGGCCACTTGCATGCATGGATTCCGTTTCGTTCGCGTGTCTCTCGACAGGGTAACGTCTCCGCGTTCGCCGATGGCCAGGCCTCTCTCCGGCCGCTCCCTGAGCCCGGCGCGGCCGTCGCGGGCTCCCCTGCTCCGCGCAGGCTCGGAGGCGTGCGGTGCCTGAGCCTCGGATACTGATCCTGTCCAACAGAGATCCGGAGGAAGCCGTCGACGAGCCGCCACTTGCGCAGCGGGTGGGGAGCGGGCGGCTCCGGCTCGGTCGCGAGGACGGCAGCGCGGTGGTCGCGGAGAGCGTGCTCGCGGCCCTCGCCGCGGCCCCGGGCGTGCGCGTGGCGCACCGGCCCGTGCTCCGGCCGAGCGAGGTGCTCGCGGCCATCGGTGACCATCGCCCGGACGTGATCTTCAACCTGTGCGAGGCGCTCGACGGCGACAGCCGCCACGAGGTCATGTGCGCGTGGCTGCTCGCGGGGCTCGATCTCCGCTTCACGGGCAGCGATCACGTCGCGCTCCGGAGCTGCCTGCACAAGGCCGAGGCGAACCGGATCCTCGCGCGCGCCGGCGTGCGCGTGCCGGCGACGGTGCGGGTCGAAGGCCCGGATCGCATCCCGGAGGTCGCGTTCCCGGTCATCGTCAAGCCGGAGCGCGAGGACGGCTCGATGGGCATCGATCGTGGCTCGGTCGTCCACGATCGCCGGGCGCTCCGCGACCAGGTCGCCGCGGTCGTCGCGCAGTGCCGCCAGCCGGTGGTGGTGCAGCGTTACGTGCACGGGCGGGAGATCTCGGTCTCGCTGCTCGGGTGGCCGACGCCGCGCGTGCTGCCGCCCGGCGAGGTCACGTTTCAGGGCCTGCCAGAGGGGCACCCGCACGTGGTCACGTACGAGTCGAAGTGGCGCCCGGAGACCGCCGCGTCGGCCGGGACGCCCTCCTCGGCGGCGGTGCTGCGGCCGCTCGAGCTGCGCCGGGTCGTCGCCGTGGGCCGCCGCGCGTTCGAGGTGCTCGGCCTGCGCGACTACGGCCGCGTGGACGTGCGGCTCGACGAGCGCGGCAC
Source organism: Sorangium sp. So ce426 (assembly GCF_051475585.1). Taxonomy (NCBI): domain Bacteria; kingdom Pseudomonadati; phylum Myxococcota; order Polyangiales; family Polyangiaceae; genus Sorangium; species Sorangium sp. So ce426. Next base: position 4,001,635 of record NZ_CP150341.1, read on the forward strand.
GCCGCACGTCATCGACGTCAACCCGAACTGCGATCTCTCGCCGGACGCCGGCTTCGCGCGGGCGGCGGCGCGCGCCGGCCTGACGTACGCCGACGTCGTCTGGGAGATCCTCCGCGCGGCGCTCGCCCGCGGCGCGCGCCACGACGATCTGCTCCGCGCGCGGGGCCGCGCGCCGGCGCGCGGCCGCGCCGCGGCGCGCTCCGCTGCCCGCGGCGCCCTCGCCGCCGCGCCCGAGGCGCCGTGATCACCCAGCGCGGCCTCCGCGCGGAAGACCGGCCGCTCATCGCCGCGCTGCTCGAGTCGGTCCCGGCGTTCACCGACGACGAGCGCGCGGTGGCGCTGGAGCTCGTCGACGTGACGCTCGGCCAGCCTTCGACGGACGGTAATGGCTACAGGTTCGTGCTGAGCTTCCAGGGCGCCCCGGGCGGGGACGGGGCGCCGCGGCTCCTCGGGTACCTCTGCTACGGCCGCACGCCGATGACGCAGTCCACGTACGACCTGTACTGGATCGCGACCTCGCCCGATTTCGCCCGGTCGGGGGTGGCGCGGGGGCTCGTGGCCACGATGGAGAGCGAGATCGCGCGCGAGGGCGGCGGCCTCGTGCGCGTGGAGACGGGCAGCCGGGAGGGGCACGGCGCGGCGGTGCGCTTCTACGACGCGGTGCAGTTCACGCGGGCGGCGGTCCTCGCCGACTTCTACGCGCCGGGCGACGATCTCATGATCTACACGAAGCGGGTCGCCCCGGCGCGCGCCTCGGCGGCGCCCTCGGCCGGCGAGGCGCCGGCGCGCGGCGAGGGGCCCGCGCGCGGCGACGCGCCCGCGCGCGGCCATACGCCGCCGGCCGAGCTTGCGCTCTACGACGCGGCGTTCGGCTACCGCGACTACGCCGCCGAGCGCGACTTCCTGCTCGCGTGCGCGCGCCGCTTCGGCGGCCGCCCGGTGCAGCGCGTCCTCTCGTGGGCCTGCGGGCCCGCGCGGCACCTGGAGGCCTTCGCGGAGCTCGGCGTCGGCTGCTCCGGCGCGGACGGCTCGGCGGCGATGATCGCCTTTGCGGAGCGCGCCGCGGGCGCCCGCGGCGCCGGGGCGTGCATCCGCTTCTCGTGCGCGGAGCTCGACGAGCGCCCGGACGTCGCGCCGGTCGATCTCTCGTTCGTGCCGCTCTCGGCGATCCACCAGCTGGCCACGCCGGCGGCGCTCGAGCGCCACCTCCGGCTCGCCGCCTCGCTGCTCCTGCCGGGCGGCGTCCACGTCATCGAGGCGACCCACCCCGCCGATCTCACGCCGTCCGGCGTGAACAGGACGGAGTGGACCGAGCTGCGCGGCGAGCAGTCGATCGACGCGCGGTTCCGCATCCACATCGAGCGGTCGACGCCCGATCGCGTCGTGCCCGTGACCCTCGAGGTGGTGCGCTCGGCCCGGCGCAACGGCGGCGCGCCGAGGGAGCTCTCGTCGATCCGGCAGGAGGCGACGTGGTACGTCCCGGACCTCGCCGGGTGGCGGCGCGTCGCGGAGCGGGTGCCGGAGCTCTCGCTGGTGGCGACGCTCGGCGACTTCAACGTCGACGTGCCGTTCGAGCACGCCGCGGCGTGGCGGCTGATCCTGGTGCTGAAGCGCCGCTGATCGATCGACGCCGCGCGCGCGCCCGCGGCGGGCGCCTACAGCGGGTTCAATTCATGTCCCAGAAGTACTTGCCCCCGCTCGGCGGCGGCTCGTCCGCGCCGCCGCCGGGGCCGCCCGTGTCTCCGGCGCGCGTCAGCTGGAGCACCTCCTCGAGCGAGCTCGCCTCCTCGCGCCAGTACGCCTCCGTGCCGAAGTGCGGAAAGGTCCTCGGGAAGATGGGGTCGTGCCATCGCCGCGCGATCCACGCCGCGTAGTGGATCATGCGGAGCCCTCGGAGCGGCTCGATCAGCCCGAGGGTCGAGCGGTCGAAGCGGCGGAGCTCCTCGTAGCCCTCGATGAAGAGCTCGCGCTGCTGCCGGGCGGCCTCGTCGCGGCCGGGGAGGAGGAGCCACAGGTCCTGCACGGCGGGGCCGACGACCATGTCGTCGAAGTCGAGCACGCGGAGCGCGCCGTCGCGCAGGAGCAGGTTGCCCGGGTGCAGATCGCCGTGGATGCGGTGCACGTCGACGCCGCGCAGGCGCTCCTCGGCCGCGTCCGCGACGGCGCGCGCGGCCGCGAGGTACCGCCGCTCGACGGCCGCGGGGATGAGCTTGCGCTCGACGAGCCAGCCGAGGTCCTCGCGCGCGTAGGTGTCGGCGGAGAGCCGGACGCGGTGCTCGGCGGCGCTGGCCGCGCCCACGTTGTGGATGCGGGCGGCGAGCCTGCCGAGGCGCACGAACAGCTCGTCGCCGAGCTCGTCGGGGGCGCGGCCGCCCATGCGCTCGAAGAGGCAGTACGGGATGTGGTCGATCTGCTTGAGCGTCTCGCCGTCGGGGAACGGGCGCGTCGGGCAGACGGGGATCTCCGCGTCCGCGAGCTCCGCGAGGAACCGGTGCTCCTCGAGGATCTGCTCCCGCGTCCAGCGCCCCGGCCGGTAGAACTTGGCGATGACGCGGGTGCGATCCTCGCGCTCGACCTCGTAGACGCGGTTCTCGAACGAGTTCAGCGGGTAGCAGACGCGGTTGCAGTGGACGCCCGCGGCCTCGACGGCCTCGATCACCTTGTGCGGCGTCAGCGACAGGAAGAGGTCGGTCGGGGTGGTGGTGCTCATGGTGCGGAGAGTTGAGCACCGACCGGCGTCGCGCTCGACGAGAACTTTCGCCGCGCGCTCCTGGAAGTCCTCGCCCGCGCGGCGAGCGCCGTTACGCGCGGCGAGCGCCTTTACTGAGCGGGCTCAGGGGCGTTGTGTCAAGCGCGGCCGTGGTACGCTATCCTGAGGACCTCATGATGGAAGAAACGCAGCTTTCGTTTCGTCACCTCGAGATCAGCAGGCTCGAGGCGATGGTCGAGATCATGTTCCTCGCAGCATACGCTGACGGATCCATCAACGACGCCGAGCGCGCCGAGCTCGCGCGGCACGTGGCGGCCATGAGCGATGGTCGTGTCGGGGCCGACGTCGTCGAGTCGCTCATCTCCATCATCGAGCGCTCGGTGCGCGACGAGGGCAGGAGCGGCCGCTTCGCGGCGCTGCGCGTCCGCCTGCCCGACGTGCGGATGCGCGAGGCCGCGATCGAGCTGGCCGTCCGCCTCGTGGCCGCCGACGGCGTGATCCACGAGAGCGAGCACGCGCTGCTCGTCGAGGCGGCCAGGGCCCTCGAGGTGCCTATCGCGTTCAAGGGGCGCGTCGTGCCCGGCTCCGCCCGCTGAGCGGCGCGAGGGGCGAACCGGGCCGCGGCGATCCCGGCGCGCGGCCCTGTGGGGGCCTCGCTGCCTATCGGGTGATCCTGACCGACATCCGCTGTCGATGTACCCGTCGAGCGCCTGTGTGGCGCGCAGGGAATGCGTCGTGCGACGACCGTTGCGCCGACGGATCGGTCGCGCGCTCGTCCCGGGACCGCGCCGGCGGACGACGCGCCGCGGCCGCGGAAGACGCGCGCGCCGGTCGCGGCGGACGGCGCGCGGCCCCGGGGCGAGCCGATGGCCGCGGGCCCCGGATCTGATGTCTCCACACCGCAATCCCGGCGCCGCGGCGGGCGGGAAAGAGGCGGATCTGCGGCGATTTTCATCGGCCTGCTCCTTGCAGCACACGTGGGCAAGGACATGGACAGCCACCGAACTGACAGCTCCACGACGCCACATGGCGGCTCGATGGATCCCGCGTCGAATCGATCCCGCCCCCCGAGCGGGGGCCGAGCCTCTCAGCGTGCGTACCGCTCGCCGCGGTCTCCGCGCTGGCCCTCGTCTCACCGCCCTCCGTTCGAGCCCGTCGACCTCCGGACGTCGGGCCGCCTGTCGCGGCCGTCCGGCTCGACCTTCCGTCACGGCGGGGACGTCGCGCCGCTGGAGACGCCGAGCGACGCTCCGGCCACCCCGGCCAGCGTACCGCCCGCCACGCTGCGGACCGGGCTTGCCGGAGCGCCCCCCGCCGCCGCCCTGGCGGTTCCCGCGAACGACCCGTGCTCCGCCGCGCTGCGGCGCTACGCCCCAGGCGACGTCCTCGGGGGGCGCTATCGCCTCACAGAGCTCCTCGGAGAGGGCAGCATGGGCGCCGTGTGGAAGGCGCGGAATCTCTCCCTGAGCCTCGATGTCGCGCTGAAGCTCATCCGTCGCGACTGCGCCGTCCCCGAGGCCGCCTCGCGGCTGATCCGGGAGGCGCAGGCGACGGCGCGGGTGTCGCATCGCGCCGCGGTGCGGATCTTCGATCTCTGCTTCACGGAGGAGGGAGAGCCGTTCGCGGTGATGGAGCTCCTCCAGGGCCGGTCGCTCGCCCAGGCGCTCGCCGAGTCGGGCGCGATGTCGCCCATCTCCGCGGTCCAGCTGCTCCTTCCCGTGATCGGCGCGCTCGGCGCGGCGCACGGCGCGGGGGTCGTGCACCGGGACGTGAAGCCGGCGAACATCGTCCTCGTGCGCGAGGGCCGCCGCACGGTCCCCAAGCTGATCGACTTCGGGATCGCGTTCACCGCGGCGGGCGACGAGCGGAGGGAAACGCTGGTCGGGAGCCCGGCCTACATGGCGCCCGAGCAGGTCCGCGGCGGGCAGGAGTCGGACGCGCGCGCCGACGTGTGGAGCGCGTGCGTCGTGCTCTACGAGCTCGTGAGCAGCCGCCGCCCGTTCGGCGGCCCGAGCAGCATCTCCATCGTGCACGACGTGCTGCGCGTCGCCCCGCCGCGCCCGGAGGCCCTCGAGCTGCACCCGCGGCTCTGGGAGATCATCGAGCGCGGCCTGGCCAAGGACCCTGACGGGCGCTTCACGACCATGGCGGCGCTCGGCCGCGCGCTGGCCCAGTGGGCGATCGCGGCCGGGGTCGCCCACGACGTGACGGGCGCGTCCCTCGTCGACTACTGGCTGTCGTGAGAGGGGCTCTCAGTACGTCACGCCGCAGCCCTTCGCGTCGGCGAAGGCCTTGATCGTCTGGAGCTCGGCCGTTGTCGCGTCGCTGTAGGCCCAGCTGATCGCGCCCGCGTATCCCCGGCTGTACCAGCTCTCCAGGAGCGTCGGCAAAGCGGCCGTCGCCAGGCCGGCGATCGGGAAATCCCCCATGATGACGGGCTTGTCGGTGATGCCGTAGTCCTCGGGCGACTGGTTGTAGGGCCAGTACAGGTTGACCCGGTCGTTGATATGAAAGGTGTAGAAATCGACGTCGGTGTTGCGCCAGGACCGCGCCCACTTCATCGACGCCGAGCCGATCGTGACGAGCGCCGTGCTCTCCGCGCGCAGCGCCCGGATGGCCTCGTCGAGGAACGCCGCCATCTGCGCGTGCTCGATCGGATCCACCTGGGCGTCGGGCTCGTAGCGAGGGCCGTCGTCCGGGCTCGATCCGGTCATGGCCAGCTCGGGCTCGTTGATCACGTCCCACGCGACCATCCGGTGCCGGTGGGGGCTCTGCGCCACGGCCCTGGCGATCGGCCGGACGACCTTGTCGATCAGCTTCGCGCGCCGCTTTGCGTCCTTCACGATGGGGGTGATACCGACGGTCTTCACGTCGGCGTCGAGCCGCGTCGGGTGGAAGTTGTCGAAGGAGAACAGGCAGAACACCAGGTTGACGTCCGCCTGCTCGGCGAGCTCGAGCGCCTTCTGGACGTCGCGCCGCGTCGTCCCGCCGAGGCCGGTCGGGTTCTCGCTCGTGTCGAAGACGACGCTCTCGCCCCGGATCTCCGGCAGCATCCACCACCGCACGACGCTCGCCCCGTGAGCACGGATGTCGGCGAGGTTCTTCGCGTGCGTCTCCGCCTCGGCCGCGACGCCGCGCTTGTCCCACGCGGCGATGCCGCCGAAGTCGCCGGCGAAGTTGTGCCACGCGTAGTTCATTCCGAACATGAAGCGCTTCTTGCAGCCGATCGTGATACCGGCGCTCTCGGCGGGGCACTCGTCGACACACTCCATGGTGTCGATCGGCGCGCCTCCCTGTCCACCGTGGCCCCCCTCGGAGGAAGCGCTCTCGCCGCCGCCGCCGCCGTCGCCGCCAGCGCCCTTGCCGGCCGCCCCGCCAGCTGGCGGGCTCTCGCCGGTGCAGGCGACGAGGACCAGCGCGGCTGTTGCGATGAGCGCGCGGAGACCCGGTGGGCAACGGAGTGTGTTCATGAGGACAGCGGGGTGATCGTACGCGTGCTGTCACGCGAACGCCATCCTCGGGTGGCGGCGCGGGCAGCGAGCGGGCTGCGCGATGCGGCCAGGCAGGGCGGCGCAATGCGGGCAGGCTGGACGGCGGGCGAGGCGGCGCGGCGCCGGCGGGGTTCCCCTTGAAACCTGCTTCCCCGCCCGGCTATGGGAGGGGCTCGGGCGCCGCTCGGGCCCCGAACGCCCCGCTTGCGGGAGGAGAACCACCGATCATGAAAGCGCGCGCAGCCGTGGCCCACAAGGCCGGCGAGAAGCTGACGGTCGAGGACGTCCAGGTGGAGGGCCCTCGCGAGGGCGAGGTCCTCATCGAGATCAAGGCGACGGGCGTCTGTCACACCGACGCTTACACGCTCTCAGGCAAGGATCCGGAGGGGCTCTTCCCCGCGATCCTCGGCCATGAGGGCGCGGGCGTCGTCGTCGACGTCGGGCCGTCCGTGAAGAGCCTCAAGAAAGGCGATCACGTGATTCCCCTCTACACGCCCGAGTGCCGGCAGTGCTCTTATTGCACGAGCGGAAAAACCAACCTCTGCCAGGCCATCCGCGCCACGCAGGGGCGCGGGCTCATGCCGGACGGAACGAGCCGATTCTCGATCGGCAAGGAGCGGATTCACCATTACATGGGCACGTCGACCTTCTCGAGCTTCACCGTCCTGCCCGAGATCGCCGTCGCCAGGATCCGCGAGGACGCGCCGTTCGACAAGGTCTGTTATATCGGCTGCGGCGTGACGACGGGTATCGGCGCCGTCATCAACACCGCGCAGGTGAGGCCCGGCGACAACGTCGTGGTCTTCGGCCTCGGCGGCATCGGGCTGAACGTGATCCAGGGCGCCCGGATGGCCGGCGCCGACATCATCGTCGGCGTCGACATCAACCCGAAGCGCCGCGAGCTGGCCGAGAGGTTCGGCATGACCCACTTCGTCAACCCGAGCGAGGTGGCGGGGGATCTCGTGCCCTACCTCGTCGATCTGACCCGGGGCGGCGCCGATTTCAGCTTCGAGTGCATCGGCAACGTCAAGGTGATGCGCCAGGCGCTCGAGTGCTGCCACAAGGGCTGGGGGACGAGCATCATCATCGGCGTCGCGGGGGCCGGCGAGGAGATCGCCACGCGCCCCTTCCAGCTCGTCACCGGGCGCGTCTGGAAGGGCACAGCGTTCGGCGGCGCCAGGGGGCGCACCGACGTTCCCAAGATCGTCGACTGGTACATGGAGGGCAAGATCAAGATCGACGAGCTGATCACCCACACGATGCCGCTCGACGACATCAATCACTCCTTCGACCTCATGCACGAAGGCGAGTCGATCCGCAGCGTCGTGCTCTTCTCCTGAAGCGGCGCGGCGCTCGACGCCGGCCGCCTCGCGCGTGACCGCAGGGGCGGACGAGCGCGCCAGGCCGCTCGGCGCGCGGGCATGGCGCACGCCGAGCGCGGCGCGTGCGGCGCGTGCGGCATGCCTGCGCGCCATGCCCGCGCGACAGCCTGCTCTTCGGGGCGCATGTCGGTGCCGTGTCGGTGCCCTATCGGCGGCGACGGGTGCTGCAAAAATGCTGACCCATGTGACATCATTCGCCGCCATGGTCCATGTCACCTCCCTGGCGGGGCTGCCCGCCAACGCCCTCGCGGAGTCGAACGCGGCGATCGCGGCTTGCGATGCTGTCGTCCTCGTCGCGCCATCGCCCATCGCGAAGTACGCGGGGGGGCTCGGGTCCGCCGTGGGCGCGGTGGTCGAGGCTGCGGCGCGCGTCGACTCCGCGCTCGAGGGCAAGAGTGCTCCGCTCGTCCTGCCGGCGCCGGGGGTGCCTGGCGGGCGACTGGTGCTCGCGCCGATGGGGCCGCTCTCGGAGGACGTCGATGACGTCCGCTCCGTCGCGGAGGCCGCGGCGGCCGGCTTCGCGCGGGCGGTGGACGCGGGGGCGAGCCGGCCGCTGCTCGTCGTGCGCGCTCCGGTGGGCGCCGCGCCGCGGTTCGCGCGGGCCGTCGAGGTGGGCGCGCTCGCCGCGCTCGGGAGCCAGTGGACGCCGCTCGAGGCGCGGGAGGCGGAGATGGCCCCGCGCTCGGCCGAGTCGGTCGCGGTGCTCGGGCTGTCGGAGGCGCGCGCCCGCGAGATCGCGGCCATCGAGGTCGGCCGGGCGCTCTGCCGCGACATCACGGGCACCGAGCCGGAGCGGATGGCGCCCCGCCGCGTCGCCGAGATGTGCGAGGCGGCGTTCGCCAGGACGGGGGTGCTCGTCAAGATCGAGCGCAACGTCGATGACTATCCGCTCATCAGCGCGGTCTCGCGGGCGTCGCGGGTCGTCGAGCGGCACCGGCCGTGCGTCGTTCGGCTCGACTACAGGCCTCGCGGGGAGATCCGCCGAACGGTGCTGCTCGCGGGCAAGGGCGTCACCTACGACACGGGCGGCGTCGATCTGAAGACCGACGGGCTCATGGCCGGGATGTCCCGGGACAAGGGCGGCGCCGGCGCGGTCGCCGGCCTCGTGCGCGCGGCCGCGGCGCTCGGCCTGGAGGGCGTGCGCATCGTCGGGCTCCTCGGGCTCGTGCGCAACAGCATCGGCGAGGAGTCCTATGTGAGCGACGAGATCATCCGCAGCCGCGCCGGCGTGCGCGTCCGGATCGGCAACACCGACGCCGAGGGGCGCCTCATCCTGGCGGATCTGCTCGCGCTCGGGCGGGAGCTCGCCATGAGCGGCGCGCCGGATCCTATCGTGTTCTCCGTCGCGACGCTGACCGGGCACGTCTACCGCGCCCACGGGCCTTATACCGGCGCGATCGGCAACTCCGCCGCGCGGCCGGAGCTCGACAGGCTCGACGTCCTCGCGGAGCGCTGGGGCGAGCCGATGGAGCGCGCCCGGCCGCGGCGCGAGGACTACGCGTTCGTCGCGCCCCGGTCGAGCGCCGAGGACGTTGTCTCCTCGAACCGCCTCGCCTCGGTGCACACGCCGCGCGGGCACCAGTTCCCCTTCGCGTTCCTCGACATCGCCTCGGGGCTCAAGGGGGGGGCGCTGCCGTTCATCCACCTCGACATCGGCGGCGTCGGGGTCGAGTCGGCGGACTGGCAGTTCGGCCGCCCGACAGGCATCCCCATTCCGAGTCTGACAGCTTATCTCTCTGGCGAGTCCTAGGGGCTCACCCGCTTCGGATACGGGCCCACCTCGACGTTTTCGGTGCTCAGCGTACAAGAGTACGCTTCCGCGCCGAAAACGCCGATCTGGGCCCGTCTCCTGTGCGGGTGAGCCCCGCCGGCGTTTGGGTCGGGGGGAAGGAGGCGAGAGGCAGGAGGACGGGAAGGACCAGATGGGGGATCCGCGCTCTCGTGGAGAATCGGGAGCGCTCGATGGGCGGGTGATCCGTTCTTGGTGGCCGGGGTGGGGGCGGCCCGAGCGGATGTGTTGCGCGGTACCATCGGGGCGATGGGGGCGGCCGGCACGTCGCTGGCAAGCTGGGCCGTCATGCGGAGAACTCGCTCGACAACGACCGGCCATCGCGCACCGATCCCGCGCGCGCTCGCCGGGGGACTCGCCCTCGCGGCCACCGCCTGCAGCACGGGGGAACGGGGGATCAACCTGGATGTACCGCGCCTGCCGGCACACCGCGACAGAGGCGATGTCCTGCCGGCGAGCGACGGCGAGCAGGCCGAGCGCGCGCAGCCGGCGCCCGATACGACCGGGATCACGAGCATGGCAGTCCCGATCGGAAGCACCGGATTTGCGCGTGGACGGTCGACGGTGGTCGTGAAGGGCTCGCTGGAGCGCGTGCGCGCCGCGGTGCTCTCGTTCGAGCGTTATCCGGAGTTCATGCCGCACTACAAGAAGTGCCGCCTGCTCGGGCGCACGCCCGCGGGCGGGTGGGATCTCTACATGGAGGTCTCGGCCCTCTCGGGCGCGGTCACGATGTGGGCGCGCATCGAGATCCAGAAGCCGGTCGTCGAGGATGGCGTCGAGACGTACTCGTCCCGCTTCATCTCCGGCAATGTGCAAGATCTCCAGGCCACCTGGCGGCTCGAGAAGATCGACGCCCAGTCGACGCGCCTGTCCCTCGAGGTGTTCCTCCGGCCGAAGCTCCCGCTCCCGAAGAGCCTCCTCAACGCGGAGAACCTGGACGGCTCGGCGCGCGCCGTCGCGGCCATCCGGGCGCGCGTCGAGCAGGCGCAGGACGGGAACCGCTGACGCACGTCGGAGCGAGGCGGAGCGGCCGGCGTCACCTGCCCGAGGCGAGCCTCCGGACGGGGTTGGGCACGTCGAGCCGCGCCGCCGTAGCGCCGTAGACGACCCGCTCGGTGCCGGGATCGCCCAGGAACTCGTAGGGAAAGCCGAGCGGCACGCGGCTCGCCGCGTCGAGCCTCTCGAGCGCCGGGGCGGGCAGGACGACGTCGAGGCAGCCCAGGCAGTCCTGCATCTGCTCGGGCTTCCGGGCGCCGAGGATGGGGATCACCTGCGCCGGGCGCGACCTGAGCCACGCGAGGGCCACCTGCGCCGAGGAGCAGCCGAGCTCCTCGGCCACCGCGTCGACCGCGCGCGCGACGCGCAGGCCCCGCTCGTCCAGGCGCCCCTGGTTCATCGCCGCGCGCGCGGCGTCGTTGCCGCCACCCCGCGTGTACTTGCCCGTCAGCACGCCGCCGGCCATGGGCGCCCACGCGAGCACGCCCAGGCCGAGCCGGGACGCCATCGGGACGAGCTCCCGCTCCACCGTGCGCTCGATCAGGCTGTACTCGATCTCGATGCCGACGAACTGCGACCAGCCCCGGAGCTCGGCGATCGCGTTCGCCCGGGAGACGACCCACGCAGGCGCGTCGGACATGCCGACATAGAGCACCTTGCCCGCGCGCACCACGTCGTCGAGCGCGCGCATGAGCTCGGCCTCCGGCGTCGTCCAGTCCCACGCATGGACCCAGAGCAGATCGATGTAGTCCGTCCCCAGGCGCTTGAGGCTCGCCTCGACGGACTGGACAAGGTTCTTCCTGCCGTTGCCGCTCGCGCTCGGATCGGCGTCGTTCATGGAGAGCGAGTACTTGGTCGCGATGACCCACGCGCCGCGGTCTCCGCGGACGAGCTCACCGACGATCCGCTCGGCGCTGCCGTTCGTGTACTTGTTGGCGGTGTCGATGAAGTTGCCGCCGCGGGCGCGGTACGCCTCGAGGATGCCGCGGCACGCCTCGGCCGAGGCGCCGAAGCCCCAGTCCTCGCCGAAGGTCATGGTGCCAAGGCAGATCTCCGAGACCTTGAGCCCGCTGCCGCCGAGCAGCTTGTAACGCATGTCCATGGTCGTCCTCCTCGGGCGCAGTCGTCGCCCGGCGACCGGCAGCCTAGGGCGGGCGGGAAGGGCGCTATAGAACGCCGCTGCGCTCCCTGGAACCGGGCTGCTGCGTTGACCGGCCCCGCGCCGCGGGCGCATGCTGAGGCCGGCTCTCCGATGATCTCCCGCGTCTCCCGCAGCGCCATCCCGTTCGTCCGCGCCGGCACCCGCGAGCCCATCGAGGCGCTCCGGCAGGCCGAGATCCGCGCGTCGAGCCGCTCGCTGCGCTGGACCGGCATGGTGGCCGAGCTCGGCGTGAACCCGTCCTGGGAGACAGACCACCTCGCCGTCGCCGGCCATTACATCGCCATCAACCTCGCGGACGCGCCGCTGCGCTTCGAGCGAAAGGGCCAGCGCGGCTTCGAGCGCGTGGAGATGCCGCCCGGCAGCCTCTGGCTCCAGCCCGCGGAGGTGCCTTTCTCCCATCGCGTGAGCGAGCCCACGATCTATGGCGCGCTCGTGCTCGATCCCGCGCGGCTCGCGCGGCTCGCGGGGGTGCGGGAGCTGCTGATCGAGCCCTGCGTGGGGCTCGTGGACGCCCAGATCGAGCATGTGCTCCGCGCGCTGCTGGTCGAGGTCTCGCGCGGCGGCGCCACGGGCGCGCTCTTCGCAGACGCGATGCTCTCCGGGCTCGCGGCGCGCCTCGGCGCCCGCCATGCGGTCCGGGCGGAGCGGCCGGCCCGGGGCGGTCTCTCCCCTGCGACGCTGCGGCGCTTGCTCGACTTCATCGAGGCGCACCTCGGCGACGATTTCGGGCTGGAGGCGCTCTCCGGCGTGGCGGGGCTGAGCCCCGCGCACATGGCGCGGGAGTTCAAGCGAGCGCTTGGGGAGCCGCCGCTCGCCTACGTGACGCGGCGGCGGCTCGATCGCGCCCGCGAGGCGCTGCTCGCCGGCGACCGCCCGATCGGGGAGCTCGCGCGCGCGCTCGGCTTCGCCGACCAGAGCCACCTGACACGGCTCTTCAAGCGGCGGTTCGGGATCACCCCGGGCGCGCTCGCCCGTACCCGGTGATCGCCGCCCGGCGGCGCGAGGCGCTCGCGGCGCTCAGGGCAGCCGGATGCTGAGGTTGTCTATCCCGTCCGAAGGGCCGTCGAGGGGAGGGGAGCCGAGCGTCCATTTGCGGACCGGCGTGCCCGGCGGCAGCCCTACGTAGTTGTGGCGGTGGCGAGACCCGTTGAGGTGCGCCCGGTTGCCCGTGAAGGCGCTGAGCCCCGCGGGATCCTCGTTCTGGATGCCGTAAAGCGTGTTCCTCGACAGCGTGTTTCCCTCGACCAGCGCGCGCGCGCAGGCCCTCAGCCAGATCCCTTTGCCGTCGTTGTTCGCGGACTGGCAGCCGATGATCCTCGCGTCGCTCTGCCTCTCGAGCAGGAACCCCGCGCCCTTCTGCGGGTCGCCGCGCGACGGACCGGCGTCGACCGGGGGGGCCGGCGGCTGCACGAACAGGGGCGCGCGGTGCACCGTGTTGCCGTCGGCGATGCAGTCGATGAACGCGTTGCCCTCGCCGCCCACGAGGCCGCCCTGCGGATCCGCGAGCGGCGTCGAGGCGATGAACCCGGCCGCGAGCCCGTCGTCCTCGGCGGTCCCGCTCGCGTTCCTGTTCCCCACCGCCACGCAGCGCCTCAGCACCACGTGGCGGGTCGCGTGCAGCGCGAAGCCGCCAGCGGGCGCGCTCGCGCTCGCGCCGTGGTTGCCGATCGCGCGGCACCCCTCGAGAAGCCCGCGGTACACCGCCCTGCCGATGCGAAAGCCGAGCGCGGAGAAGTCCTTGACCGCATCGGCGGAGGCGGCCGGGTTCGCGTTGTAGTTCCCGTCGGCCTCGCACTCGACCATCTCCAGGTTGCTCGTCGTCGAGATGTTGAACCCGCACGCGCGGTTCCCGGTGAGCGTGAAGTTCCGGTTCGCCCTGCAGCGCAGGAATTTGTAGTTCTCTCCCCACGCGAAGAAGCCGGCCGGCTCTCCGCCCGACGTGTTGTCGTGCGCCTCGCAGTCCTCCACGAGCACGTTGCGGCAGATGACGAAGTCGGCGCCGACGACGTTGAACTGCACGCCGCTCGGCTGGGCGCTCGTGTTCGCCGTGCGGTGGAACACGCACCGCTTGACCTGCACGTCGTCGCAGAACAGGACGAGCGCGCCCAGCGTCACAACGAAGTCGAGCCGGCTCGTGTTCTCCGAGCACACGCAGTTGATCATCCGGATCCCTCCGGCGAAGGCGACGCCGCCGGCCGCGTCCCGGGCGCCCATCACGAAGATCCCGCCGTTGCGGCGCAGGAAGCCCGTGTCGAGCACGCCGTCGCCGCCGCACCGCCGGACGGACAGATCGAGCAGATCCAGCTGGCTGCACGCCCTGGCGGCGATCCCCACCCCCTGGATCCCGAGCACGCTGCCGTTCCTGATGACGAGCCGCGTCCTCCCCTCGGCGAACACGCCCACGTTCCCGGAGACGACCTCGCCCCGGCAAGGCCTCGCGCCCGGGTCGGGGGCGACGACGGGCGCCGGGGGGTCGATCTGCCGCAGCGTCCTGCCGCGCAGGTCGAGCGTGACGTCGTCGCTCGCGATCGTGATGGCCCGGGCGTTCGCGTCCTGCGCCACCCAGTCGACGTCTTCCACGAGGGTGTACACGCCGGGCGCCGTGATGACGAAGGGGACGCGGCGCTCCGGGTCCGGTCCGCCGTTGATGTCCTGCGCCGTGATCGGCGTCGCGTGGAGGCGCGCGCTGGCGCCGGGGAGCTCGCTCATGGTCCTCGGGCGCGAGTCTACGCCGTTCAGCCCGCTCCGCGCCGCGCCGGCGAGCGCGCGCCTCACTGGATCGGCACCGCGCGCAGCGACTCGGCGAGCTTCGCGTAGAGCGAGCTCCGCGGGTCGTCGCGCCGGTAGATGAGCCGGAAATGATCGCGCGCGAGGGGCGCGGACGGCAGGAGCCGCTTCAGCTTGCCGCCGCGGAGCTCGGCGGCGACCATGTGGCGCGGCAGCACGGCGACGCCCTCGCCGGCGAGCACAAGCGCCTTGATGGCGGCGCCGAGCCCCACCCAGCGGTGCCGCGCGAACGCGAAGCAGCCGGCGCCGCCCGCCTGATCCGCGAGGTACCGGAACAGCGGCATGGTCGGGTCGATGTCGAGCAGGCAATGCCGAGACGCGTGCTCCGGGCGGGCGAACGCCTCGCGCCGGAGCAGCTTGGGGGAGGCGACGAACGCGTAGCGCTCCTCGTGCAGCGTCTCCGCCGCCAGGGTCGTGGCGCTCCAGCGCGCGCTGGTGACGACGCAATCGACGCTGCGGTCGTAGAGGCGCCTCAGCAGGTCGTCGGAGGCGCCGAAATAGAGGTGGAGCGTCAGCTCGGGGCGCCGCCGCGTCAGCGCGCCGAGCTGGGGGACGATCCACGACATCCCGAGCTCGAACCGCGTGCCGAGCGTCAGCTCGACCGGCGCGGGCGCGGGGCCCATCGCGCTGCGGAGGCAGTCCTCGGCGAGCGCCAGGCACTGGCGGGCGCGCGGCAGCAAGGCGAGCCCGCGCGGCGTCAGCTGCACCCGGCGCGTGGTGCGCTCGAACAGCGGAGCGCCGACCTGCTCCTCGATCTGCCGGATGCGCTGGCCGAACGCGGCGGGGCTGAGCGCGACGGCGCGCGCCGCGGTCCGGAAGTTCAGCGTCCGCGCCGCGGCCTCGAAGCAGGCGAGGTTCTCCAAGGAAGGGAGCAGCATCGCGGCATCGTATCGTTCTGCGCAACAATCCCGGCCGTAAAATACGGGATCGCGCCGGCCACGGCGCGCGGTTCACCTCGCGCCGCGCCGCGCCGCGCCGCGGCCGGCGCGCGTGATCCGGAGGGCTCGGGTCGTCCGGGCCCCGGGGCGCTACCGGGGATCCTCGACGGGCGCGGTCTCGAGCGGGACGGTGCCGCCGTTCGCGACCCACTTGAAGCCGTCGACGAGCGCGGTCGAGTCGCGGATTTCGTCGCCGGTGTCGAAGATCATGAACCGCAGCTTGAGCTCCTCGCCGCCGGTCACCGGGGCCCGCGTGCGCAGCCAGCCAGTCGCGCCGGCGTCGTCCCAGAGCCCGAAGCCGGTGCCCTCGAGCTCGTCCGTCCCGAGCGGGCACTCCTCGCAGACCTCGAAGAAGCTGAGTTTGACGCTGACGGGGTTGCCAAGGCTATCGAACGAGAGATTGCCGTTGAGCGACCCTGGCGGGGCGGGCGTCGCCAGTGCGACGAACTGGTCGTTGAAGCAATTTTCGACGGTGAACTCGGGGTATTCGAAGGTGTAGAACTTGAACGCGAACTCGTAGCCTGTCGCGTTCGTCGGCGCGCGGATGACGAGCTCGAGGGCGATGTCGTCGTGGATGTTTACCGAGGGAGGGCACCCGGGGGCGCTTTGCGGGAAGCCGGGCGGCGCCACGCCCAGCCCGTAGTTCGTGCAGCTATCCGCGTTGCACGCGCCCGGCCACCCGGCGATCCGGGCGCGACCCGAGGACAGGACGAGCAGGCGGGTCCCGCCCTGAGGGCGCACGTTGGGGCCGAAGGAATCGAGCACGCCCACCGCGGGCGAGGGCTCCGCGGGCGAGCCGTCGCCGCGTACGTACTGCGCGCTCAGCACGCCCCACTTCCTGTCGCCGGGCGACGCCTTGGCGCAGAGGTCGATCGCGTGGGCGCCGTGGATGGCGTCGAAATCGGCAGGAGCGATGTTCCTGTCGCAGGCCGGCGGCGCGTTGTCGATCACGCCATCGCAATCCTCGTCGGCCGGCTCCGGCACCGCGCCGCTCGGGTCGGGCTCCGTGATCACGACCTCGACGGCGCCTGGGTTGACGTTCGTGTCGCCGTCATTGCAGTCGCCGTCCTCGATGGTGAACCCGTCGCCGTCCTCGTCGGGCGACGGGCCCTCCTCCGCCGGCGTGCCGCCGCCGAAATCAGCCCAGGAGCCCGTCGACTCCACCCGTCCGCCGGCGCCCGTCTCCGCCGTCGTGGCGCTTGTCGCGCCCCCGCCGCCGCCCTCGCCAGGCGCCTGCTTGTCGCGCGGCGTCGCGGAGCACGCGCCCGAGGCCCAGAGCGCCGCCCCGACGCTCGCGCAGAGACCCAAGTAGACGAAGCGCCCGCCGCTCATGGTGCATCCACCTCGATGGTTGGTCCGGACCGCCGGAACGCCGCGTCCCCGGCGACCCACGGCAACATGCGAGCACATCACGGCCTGGGCTCGCTGTCTTCTGTTCGCTGCTGCGGCGGCGGCGCGGGGTCGTCGGGCGGCGCGCCTCGCTCCTGCCGCTCCTGCTCCCGTTCCCCTCGCCTGAGGAGCCGCGCGGCCCACAGCGAGAGCGCGAGCAGCCCGACGGCCAGCGCGCCCCCGATCAGCGCGCGGTGCCGCTCGGTGAACGGAAGGTCGCGCGCGACCGGGGCGGCGCCGAGCTCCGGGTTCGCCGCCGCGGCGCCGAGCCTCGCGGCGGGGGGACGCTCGCGCACGGTGGGGTCGAGCAGGTCGGCCAGATCGTAGCTCGGGCGCTTGCCGAGCGCGTCGCCGACGTAGAGCCAGTGCGGGCCCGGCCGCGCGGCGCGGAGCACGATCTCGCGCGCCCGCACCTCGCCTTGCGCGCCCGAGAGGGAGAGCGGCGCGGAGTCACCGTCGTGGATCGTGAGCCGGAGGAAGCGCTTCCGGGTGGGGCTCAGGGGGATCCGCGTCGACGCGAGCGAGGGCCCTGACCCGCCGTGCGGCCGGATGCGGTGGATCATGCCGCTCCCCACGGCCGGCCAGACGGCGCGGTACGTGGTCGAGGCGACGTCGACGCGGCGGCTGAACTCCGGCGTGGCGACGTCGAGGAGGACGGCCTCCAGCGGCGCGCCGTCGGCGCCGGCGTCGAGCGTGACGAGCGTCGTCTTCGCCTCGCTGTCCCGCTGCGTCTCGACGATCGCGAGCGGCAGCAGCGCGGGGGACTCGGCGGGGGCCTGCGGCTCGCACGAGACGGCGCCGCCCGTGATCCGGACGTCCGCGGCCGCGTCGCGCGCCGGGGCGCCCTCGGGGACAAGGCGGATCCGGACCAGGGCGGCGCGCGAGAGGGGATAGCGGACCGACAGGTGCTCGACCGTCTCCGAGCCCTGGGGGATGCGGTACACGTGGGCGCCGCGCGCGACCTCGCTGAGCGCCCTCGGATCCGCGCCGGTCTCGACCCGCGCCTCGCGGAGGAAGCTGCCGCCGGTGACGCTGAGCTCGACGCGGCAGTGGCGCGTGCCGGGCGCGTCGAGCGCCCAGGTCGCGTGCGCCACGCCGGCGGCGTCGACCCCAGGATCGAGCATCGTGGCCGCGATCCGCCCGGACGCGTGCGCGGCGCCCGGCTCGCGGATCACGTAGGGCACCTCGGCGCCGTCGGGGCCTGCGATGCGGACGTCGGCGAGCAGCTCTTCCGCGCGGCTCTCGCGGTAGAGGTCGAGATCGACGTCGACGCGGCGGTCGCCGGCGGCGTCCACGCCCTCGATGGGACGGACGAGCGCGTGCCTCTCGGTCGGGAGCGCCGCGCCGGTCTGCGCCTCGGCGGGCCGCGCGAGGCCCATCGCCGCGAGCAGCGCGAGCGGCCCGGCCGCGCCCCGCGATCCGGCGCGCAGGAGCGTCACGAGGCGCCGGCCGAACCGCGCGTAGAGGAACCCTCCGCCGACGAGCAGCGCCCCGACGCCCGTGAAGAGGGCGATCTGGTAGATGCGCTCGACGTGCCAGACGTCCCAGGTCACGAGCTTCGCGATGGTGACGGCGAACAGGGAGAGCCCGGCGTAGCGATGGAAGGCGTCGCGCGCCGCGAACCCCGCGGTGAGCAGCGCGATCGCCGCGAGGGCGAGCACGAGCGTCGTCGCCATCGCGAGGCCGCCTTGCTGGCCCTCGAGGGCGGCGCGGTGCTGCACGGTGAGCTCGGCGAACTCGGCCGCGTCGAGCGGGGCAGGGGGGGCGGCGGGGAGCGCGGTGATCGCGCTCCGCACCTCGAGGACGACGGTCGTGATGAGCAGCGCATACCCTGCGGCCAGCGCCGCCGCCGCGGCGCCGCGCAGCTCGGCGCGCGCGGCGTCCGGGGGGCGGGCGAACGCCGCGCGCGACAGCAGCCGCCCCGCGGCGAGCAGGGCGGCGCTCACGCCCGCGAACGCATAGGTCCTCGCGTTGAGCAGGACGGGGACCGCCATGGTCCCGTCGCGGCCGTGCGTGGCGAACCAGGTCGTCACGAGCGCCTCGGCCTCGGCCCGATCGACGACGAGCGCCCGCCCGAGGGTGGCGGCGAAGAGCAGCAGGGTGACGGCGAGCCAGGCGCGCTCGCCGGTGCGCGCCGCGATCGCGGCCGCCACGGCCGCGAGGATGCTCCAGACCACGGTGACCGTCGCGCCGCCGAGCCCGAACGCGACGGCCGCGGCGAACAGGGCGAGCGCCTGTCCGAGGAGCAGGGCGACGCGATCGGCGGGGGGCGCGGCGCCGGGGCGGGTCACGCCGGCGCGGAGGAGCGCGGCGCCGAGCGAAAGGTCCAGGGCGCCGGCGCCCGCGGTGAGCAGCGCGCGGAGCGTCGGCGTGTCCTCCGGCGTGGCGCCGAGCGCGGCCGCGACGAACCCGAGCGTGGCCACGCACGCGGCGAGCGCGTCGGACCACGAGAGCGCCGGCGCGCCGGGCTCGCGCGCGCGCCGCGCCGAGGCGCCCGCGGCGCCGAGGAACACCAGCATGACGAGCGCTGATGCGCCGAGGAACCCTGCGTTGACGGCGTTGACGGCGTTGACGGCGCTCACGGCGTCGACGGCATCGGCGGCCGCCGAGGCGCCCGCGTCCGCGGGCGCGCTCGCGAAATGCGCGGCCGCCGCGAGCGCGCCTGCCGAGACGATCGCCGCGGCGAGGAGCAGGGCGGGGAGCGCGGCGCGCGCGGCCGTCCACGTCGCGAGGGCGGCCGCGCCCGCGAGCGCGAGCGCGAAGAGCGCCGCGTCGGCCTCGATCAGCAGCATGCCCGCGGTGCAGGCGAAGAGCGCCGCGCCGGCGGAGCACGCGACGGCGGTCTTCCGATCGAGCTGGCGCGCGAGCCCGGCGCCGCGGAGCCACCCCGCGAGGTAGACGAGCGTCCAGGCCGCGACGAGCGCGACGAGCGTCGTCCGGTGCGCGGCGGGCGCGTCCGCGAACGTCGCGGCGAAGGCGAGGAAGGCGGCGCCCATCGGCGCCAGCAGCCAGGCGCCCTCCTCCGGCGCGCGCAGGGCGACCAGCGCCGCGAGCGCGAGCGCGATGGCGGTGGCCGTGAGCGCGCGCGGCGCGTCGAAGAGCAGCGCGGCCGCGCCCGCGTGGGCGAGCACGAGCGCGGCGATGCTGGTCGCCGTGGCGTCCGCGCGCGCCGCGACGCGGAGGACGCCGGTCGCTGCCGCGCCGGTCGCTGCCGCGCCGGTCGCTGCCGCGCCGGTCGGTGCGGCGCCGGTCGGTGCGGCGCTTCGATCGGGGCTCGAGGCGGGCGCGCGGCGCAGCCACAGCGCGCGCAGGACGCCCTGCGCCGCGGCGAGCGCGACGAACGCGAGGGGCGCCGCGCGCGCGGCGAGCGGGAAGTAGGGCCCCGGGAGCGCCTGCGCGGGCGAGTCGAGCCAGGGCGCCGCGTCCGGGTCTCCGCCGGCCGGGGCGGCGCTGGCGTCGAAGTGCGCGGCGTACCAGCCCCAGAACAGCGCCGTGTGGCCTGCGATCGCGAGCCACGGCGCGACGCGGAAGCCGAGCCTCGCTGCGACGGCGTGGGCGACGCTCGTCATGAGCAGGAGGTAGCCGAACAGGACGAGCGGCCGGTCCTGCCCCGTCGACAGCACGACGGGGTTGAGGAAGCCGGCGACGAGGCTGAGGATCAGGATGGCCTCGCCGCGGTGACGGAGCGCGAGGCCGGCGCCGAGCAGGAGGAGCGCCGTGTCCGCCGCGAATGCCGCGGGGATCGGGACGAGCTCGTACAGCGCGGCGCTCGCCCACACCGACGCGATCAGGACCGAGAGGCCGAGGCCGATGAGCGTGTGGACGAAGCGACGCTGCGCGCGCCCGCGGAGCACCTCGGCGATGGCGAGGAGCGCGGCGCCGGTCGCGGCGCCGATCGCGACGCGCCCGAGCGGCCCGATCCAGGCGTTGTCCGAGGCATATTTGAAGAAGAAGAGCGCGCCGAGCAGGAAGGTGGTCGCGCCTGCGCGGGTGAGCCAGGTGAGGCCGAGCCGCTCCTCGATGGAGGGTCGCTCCGGGGCCTCGCGGCGCGCGGGCGAGCCGGCGCCGAAGGCGCTCGCGTCGAGCGTCGCCGCGGGGCGAGGCGCGCGAGGCACCGGAAAAGCAGCGGGATCCGGGAACCCGACCGCGGGGGGCGCCGCGGCCGCCGCGTCGGCGGCCGCCATGGACGCGACCGCCGGGGGCGCGGTGGCTGTCGGATGCGCGATCTCGGGCGGCGCGCCGGCGGTCGTGATGTCGAGCGCGGGCGGCGCGCCGGCGGTCGCGATGTCGAGCGCGGGCGGCGCACCTGCGCCCTCGGCGTCGAGCGCGGGTTGCGCCGCCGCTGGGGGCGGGATCGCGCCCAGGGCAATCCGCTCTTGCTCCAGGCCGTGTGTGCTTCGCGGGCTCTCCGCCGCTGCGGTGAGCGCTGCGCGGCCGCGCTGCCCGGAGAGCTCGGCCACCCGGTGCTCCAGCGCGTGGATCCGAAGCAGCAGGTCCTCGTTGCGCCGGTTGGCCCGGACGGCGAACACGAAGGCGACGAGCGGGGCAACCAGGAGATAGGCGACGAGCGCGAGCCCGAAGAAAACGACGATGCCTGCCCCCATACATGCTTCGTAGCATGGGGTGCGCGTCGCAGGCGCCGCCCGTCCGCGCGACGATGCCTGTGCTGTTCACGCTGCTCGCGCCGACGGCCCCATCGGAAGGGGAGGACCTTTCGGCGCGCGCTGGGATTCGGGTAAGGTGCACCCGCATGAGGAACACACGCCTGCCTGATCGCCGCGCGCCGGGCGCCTGCTATCTTCCCCGTGTTCCCGGACGGCGGCGTTGCTCGGGGGGGGAGCGCGGCCATTCGGGAACAGTTCTTCTGTCCTCTCGGCCTTCTGCGGCGGAGACATCGCGATGGTGAAGCACCCGACCGTCTCTGCATGGCAGCGGGATCACGAGGAAGGTGGTTATACGGCCGAGTTGCACGGCTGGACCTTGCGGGTCCGCTGGATACCCGAGCGCCCGGGTGAGGTCCGCGGCTTCGTGTGGGAGGCCGTCGATCCCTCGGGGAACAAGGTCACCTCGCGCGAGATCCACGAGGAGATCGAGGTGGCGATGGCGTACGCCGAGGAGCGCGCGGCCCCCGATCCGGGGAAGCGCGAGGGGAAGACCGTCGATTGAGCCGCGCGCCGCGCGGCGGCGCCGGGCTCAGCCCGCCTTGTCTGCGGGCGCCGCCTTGCGGCTCCGCCTGGCCCCGTAGTTCCGGATCACGATCTCCCCCACGCGGCCTCTGGCGTCGCTCTTCGCGTTGATGCTCCGGAGCGCCGCGACGCGGTCGATCTTGAACCGCTTGTAGAGCGGCGGGATCTCCGGAACATCGGAGTTCGAGAGCATCACCTGGACGCCTCGCCCGTCGAGCTCCGCGAAGAGGGCGGCGAGGCGCTCCTGGTCGTGGAAGCCGAAGCCGCGCGCGCTGTAGGACGTGAAGTTCGCGGTCGACGAGACCGGCGAGTACGGCGGGTCCAGGTACACGAAGTCGCCTTCCTGGGCGTGGTCGAGCACGCGCTCGAAGTCGCGGACCTCGATCTCGACGCCCTGCAGCGCCGCCGAGCAGGCCCGCAGCTGGGGCGGGTTGCAGATGGCCGGCTTGACGTAGCGGCCGAAAGGCACGTTGAAGCGGCCGGCGCTGTTGACCCGGTAGAGCCCGTTGAACCCCGTCTTGTTCAGGAAGATGGTCCGCGCGGCGCGCTCGGGCAGCGTGAGCGAGGCGGGATCGACGTCACGAACCTTGTAGTAGTGCGCCTCCTCGTAGGTGTGGCTGCCCAGCGCGGCGATCACCTCGTCGACCCGATCGCGCACCGCCCGGTAGCAGTCGATGAGCTCGGCGTTGACGTCCGTCAGCGTCGCGCGCTTCGGCTGCAGGCAGAAGAAGAGCGCGGCCCCTCCCATGAAGGGCTCGAAGTAGCGCCCGTAGGACGCGGGGAGGAGCGGCTGGAACTGTCGGAGAAGCTGCCCCTTGCCGCCCGCCCATTTGAGGAACGGGCGGGGCGTCACGGGCGCGTCGTCGTCGGGGTCGGTGACAAGGGCGGTGGTCATCGCGCAATACTGGACGCCAACCTACCAGGGCGCGCGATCGTCCTCAACCGCCGAAGGCACTGCGAGCGAGCGCGCTCGTCCGACGCGTCCGACGCGTCCGACGCGTCTCGCCGGTCCGCCCCCGACGCCCGGGTGCCCGGGGCGATGGGTCTCTCCAGGCTAGGTCGTTCTATGTCCATGTCGCGGCCCCGTCGGGCGGCGATGTGCCTTGAGGTCGACGGTGGATGTTGGCCTGATTCATCAGTGATTCCGGTTGCTTGTAAGCATGCATGAGCGTGCGTGTCCCGGCTCTGGCGCTGCCCGGATCATGGCATGTCGCCGCTTGCGCGATCGCCGAGCAGGGATAAGTTGAAGTCTCGACACGCGGGCTGGACAGCCGCTGGTGGAGCGGAGTCCTCCCGCATTCGCGCACCGCCGCGTCAGGCCATCTCGCCGGTGGACCTGCGCGGCGCGGCAGGGGCTCGCTCGTGCGCTGGGCGCGGGCGTCCCGCGCCGGGTGGTGGCTCCTCGAGGGGCCGCCATGCGTGGAAGCCGCCGTTGCTTCTCGACAGGAGGGATGCCGCCATGATGCTTGCCTTCGACCTCGATCGCGACGACGCCCCGCAGCAGCGCGGCCCCGGTCCTGCGGACGGACCGGGTTGTTTCGGTGAAGCCGCGGACTACCGTGCTCAGCGGATCCTGTACGCCGCCCGCGACTGGATCGGCGAGCAGGACGGCATCACCACCGACGGTCGCTCGCTGATCCTGCTGCACGCCCAGCGGACGCCGCCGGAGCGGCGCGAGGCGCTCGTGCGCTGCTTCGAGCGCGTGATCCTGCACGCCCCCCGGCCGGAGCTCGCTGCGCTCTCCGCGTCGCTGCGCCAGGCGGGGCTCTCCGTGGACGAGGACCTCTCGGTGATGGGCGCCCCGGCCGGCGAGGTGCGCGCCGCCGTGCAGGGGCTCAGCCGGTTTCGCACATTCCCCCCGGGTCTGCGCCTGTCCAGGGTGTCGCCGGACGACGACGAGGCGTCGATCCGCGCGATCCAGGAGCTTCAGGCCGAGAGCGGCCACGCGCCGCTCCCGGGGTGGACCCTGCGCGGCGGCGAGGGGCGCTCCTTGACGCTCGCGCTGCGCGACGGCGCGGGGGCGCTGATCGGCTGCGCCACCCTGTGTGTCATGACGCGGCCGCAGCCTGCCGAGATCGGCGGGCGCGAGGCGCTCGCGCAGCTCGGGCTGCTGGGCGCCCCGCCGCTCTGGATCTCCGACGTGGGCGAGGCGCCCTCGTGGACGGCCATGCCGATCTGCACCTCGCTGCGCGAGGACCACCGCGGGCGGGGGCTCGGGGCCCCCCTGCAGGCGGCGGCGCTCCGGGAAGGGCACGATCGCTTCGGGATCCGGTGGTTCTACGCGCTCGTCAGGGCCGGCGACGAGATCGCCAAGCGCATGAACGCGCGTTGCGGGCTCGCCCCGCACCGCGCCGAAGGGTTCCTCGTCGCGTCGGCGGTGCCCCCCGAGAAGCCCCGGCGGCCGGCGGACGGCCGCCGCGGCTCAGGCTGACAGCACGGGCGCGAGGAGAAAGCGCCGCCGTCCTGGCCGAGGAGCCACAGGACACAGGGCGGCGCCTCGCCCGCGAGGCGCCGGCGGAATCTGCGCGCTCGCGCTCGTCGATGACGCTGCGCTTCGCGTCGTGCTCGACGCACGACATGGGACGGAAGCAGCAGGAAACGAGGCGACTGGGGTGAAGTGGCGATCCCAGCGGGAATCGAACCCGCGTTACCGGCGTGAGAGGCCGATGTCCTAACCGCTAGACGATGGGACCTTGTTCTGTGGAAAAGACCGACAGCAGAGCTGAGCGGCCTGGCTGGGGGACAAGGATTCGAACCTTGATAGCAAGAGCCAGAATCTTGCGTCCTGCCGTTAGACGATCCCCCAAGGGGTCAGCGCCGTGTTCATCAGCGCCACGGGCCGCGGAATCTACTCGGGCTACCTGGATTGTCAAGCGATCAAAATCGGGCCCGCCGAACAAAAATGCTCGCCGCCAAAAATCGCCCAACTTTCGCGTGTTTCGAGCGCTCCGCGGGGGAGCGAGGCGCCTCGCCCTGCCCAACTCCTCGCTCAACCCGCTCCGCCCTCGTTGCATGCCGTCCGTTCTCGTCGCTCGTCGCTCGTCGCTCGTCGCTCGTCGCTCGTCGCTCGTCGCGCTGCTGTCGTTCGCGCTCTCTCCATGATCCGTCCAGGTTGTCTCCGCGCTGTCAGAGGGGGCTCATCCCTGAGGAGCCTCCACGATGTCGCGACGCTCGCCGTCGTTTTTCCAGACATTTCAGCTTCGCCGTTCGGGACGCTTGGCCCCGGAGCCCCGGAAAAGTCGCCGCTCCCTGCTGCGTGCCCTTGACGCGCCGGGTGACTGATTTACTTTCGGCCGCGGTTTAGCCACCGGCCTAGGAGAGTGCCAAGAGACTGCGATCTCGGGCACTTAGCTCGTGTCGCGCGGGCGGAACGCCCCAGCGGGGGGCGAACGGGACCTCCGGCGAGCCGATGGTCAGTCAACAAGCCGAGGACGAGGGAGCCAGCATGAAAATCAGGCCGCTGCAGGATCGGATTGTCGTCAAGCGCGTCGAGAGCGAGACGAAGACCAAGGGGGGCATCATCATCCCCGACGCCGCGAAGGAGAAGCCGATCGAGGGGCGCGTCGTCGCGGTGGGCAACGGCAAGGTCCTGAAGGACGGCAAGGTTCGCCCGCTCGATGTGAAGGTCGGGGACAAGGTGCTGTTCGGCAAGTACAGCGGCACCGAGGTGAAGCTCGACGGCGAGGAGCACGTGCTCATCCGCGAGGACGACGTGCTCGCCGTGACCGAGTCCGCCTCCTGAACCAGGTCCGAGGCAACCGAACGCAAGCGTTAGTACACGCGGCCGCGCGGCCGCGAGGGGATTGAGAGATGGCTGCGAAGCAGATCGTTTTTAGCCGCGGCGCCCGCGCCGCGATCCTGAAGGGCGTGAACACGCTCGCCGATGCGGTCAAGGTGACCCTCGGGCCGAAGGGGCGGAACGTCGTCATCGAGAAGAGCTGGGGCTCCCCGGTCGTGACGAAGGACGGCGTCACGGTCGCCAAGGAGGTCGAGCTCGCCGGCAAGCTCGAGAACATGGGCGCCCAGATGGTGCGCGAGGTCGCCTCGAAGACCAGCGACAAGGCCGGCGACGGCACGACGACGGCGACGGTGCTGGCGCAGGCGATCTTCGGCGAGGGCCTCAAGCTCGTCGAGGCCGGCCACAACCCGATGGATCTGAAGCGCGGCATCGACGCGGCGGTCGCGAAGGTCATCGAGGCCGTGCAGAAGGCCGCCAAGCCGACCAAGGACAAGGACCAGATCGCCCAGGTCGCCACGGTCAGCGCCAACGGCGACAAGGAGATCGGCCAGATCCTCGCCGACGCCATGGAGAAGGTCGGCAAGGAGGGCGTGATCACGGTCGAGGAGAACAAGCGCATGACGACGGAGCTCGAGACCGTCGACGGCATGCAGTTCGACCGCGGCTACCTCTCGCCCTACTTCGTGACCGACCCCGAGAAGATGACCGCGGTGCTCACGAACCCGCTCATCCTCGTGCACGAGAAGAAGATCTCGGCCATGGCCGACCTCCTGCCGCTGCTCGAGCAGGTGGTGAAGCAGGGGCGCGAGCTGCTCATCCTCTCCGAGGACGTCGAGGGTGAGGCGCTCGCCACGCTCGTCGTGAACAAGCTGCGCGGCACGATCAAGGTCGCCGCCGTGAAGGCGCCCGGCTTCGGCGATCGCCGCAAGGACATGCTGAAGGACATCGCCATCCTCACGGGCGCGACGCCGTTCATGGAGGATCTCGGCCAGAAGCTCGAGAGCGCCACGCTGCGCGACCTCGGGACGGCCAAGCGGGTCGAGATCGACAAGGACAACACGGTCATCGTCGACGGCCAGGGCGACAAGACCGCCATCAAGGGCCGCATCGAGGCGATCCGCAAGCAGATCGCGGACACGACGAGCGACTACGATCGCGAGAAGCTCCAGGAGCGGCTCGCGAAGCTCGCCGGCGGCGTCGCGGTGGTGAAGGTCGGCGCGGCGACCGAGGTCGAGATGAAGGAGAAGAAGGCGCGCGTCGAGGACGCCCTGCACGCGACCCGCGCGGCCGTCGAGGAAGGCATCGTGGTCGGCGGCGGCGTGGCCCTCTTCCGGGCGGCCGCCTCGCTGGAGTCGCTCAAGTTCAACGACGAGCGCGACGTCGGCGTGCGGCTCGTGCGCCGCGCCGTGGAGGCGCCGCTCCGCCAGATCGCCCAGAACGCGGGGGTCGACGGGACGGTGGTCGCGGAGAAGGTCCGGTCGGGCGCGCCGACCTTCGGCTACAACGCCGCGACCGACTCGTACGAGGACCTGCTCGCCGGCGGCGTCATCGATCCGGCCAAGGTCGTGCGGCACGCGATCTCCAACGCGGCCAGCGTCGCCGCGCTGATGCTCACGACCGAGGCCCTCGTCGCCGAGAAGCCCAAGAAGGAGAAGGCGGCGGCCGGCGGGGCTCCCGGCGGCATGGGCGGCATGGGGGGTATGGGCGGCATGGGCGGCATGGGCGGCATGGGCGGCATGGGCGACTTCGACATGGGTTGATCGCCTGTCCGCGCCGCTCTCGGGCTGCCGCCGCCTCCGCGCGGCGCCGGCCCGCCGAGCGCGCTGCCCCGACGAAGCGGGCCGAGGGGTCCTCCAAAGCATGCTGGCTTGGGGGGCCCTTCGCGTTTTGTGAGCGCCAGCGCTCTTGCCCGGGTTTTTGACCCGCGGTCACGTGGGGCGCTAGACTCCAGGGCAATGTCGGAGTCGTCGTTCGCCCGCTATGGCCGCGAGTACGTGCCGGGCGACGTGCTCTTTCGTGAGGGGGACTCCGGCGACGTCATGTTCGTCATCCAGTCGGGCGCCGTGCGGATCACGAAGTCGGTCGCCGGCGAGGACAAGGTGCTCGCGGTGCTCGGGCCCGGCGAGTTCGTCGGCGAGATGGCGATCTTGAACGGCAAGCCCCGGAACGCGACGGCCACCGTGAGCGAGCCGTCCCGCTGCCTCGTGATCGACGCGCGGAAGCTCGGGGTCATGCTGCAGCGCGACGTCGAGATAGCGCTCCGCCTCCTCAAGAAGCTGGCGAAGCGGCTCGACGCGGCGAACTCGCTCGTCGAGATCCTCATGCACCGTGACCCGAAGGCGCGCGTGATGCTGGCGCTCGCGCGCCACGCCGAGGCCTTCGGGGAGGAGACGCCCGAAGGCATACGCGTCCGCTCGTCCCCCGAGGACATCGCGCGTGAGGTCGACGTCGAGCAAGAGACGGTGGACGAGGTGATGAAGCGGCTCCGCCGGCTGAAGCTCCTCTCGTACGGGCCGCCTGCACCCGCGGCGATCATGGTGACCGACATGCGCAGGTTCCGGGAGTTCATCGAGTTCCTGGACATGCCGCAGAAGTTCGGCGGAGAGAGCTGAACCAGTGGAGCTGCGTGTCATCGGCTGCCACGGCGGGGAGACCCCCAGGCATCGCACGTGCGCGTTCGTCGTGGACGACATCCTCGCGATCGACGCCGGCTCGCTGACCAGCGGGCTCGAGGTGAAGGACCAGGCGCGGCTCGAGGCGTGCCTGGTGAGCCACGCGCACCTCGATCACATCCGCGACCTGGCCACGATCGCGGACAACCGTTGTCAGCTCGGGTGCCCGCCGCTCGTGATCGCGGGCACGCGCGAGACGCTGCGCACGCTCAAGAAGCACTTCTTCAACAACGTGCTCTGGCCCGATTTCGCGGTGATCCCGAGCGCCGGGCAGCCGACCATCCAGTACCTCGAGCTCAAGCCGGAGCGCCCCACGCCGGTCGCCGGGCGGCTCGTGCGCGCGGTCCACGTCACGCACACGATCGACGCGTCGGCGTTCGTGATCGAAGGCGACGGCGGCGCGATCGCGTACAGCGGCGACACCGGGCCCACGGAGCGGCTGTGGGAGGTGCTGAACCAGCAGCAGGACCTCCGCGCCCTGCTGATGGAGGTCAGCTTCCCCAACCGGGAGCAGCGCCTCGCGACGGTGAGCGGCCACCACACGCCGCAGACGCTCGCCCTCGAGCTCCAGAAGTTCCGCGCGCCGAGGGATCTTCCGACGATGCTCTACCACATCAAGCCGGTCTTCCAGGCCGAGGTGGAGCGGGAGTGCGCCGCGCTGAAGGGGCTGAACCTGGAGGTCCTTCAGCTCATGGATCACTTCGTCCTGTAGCCGCCGCATCGCCGACGCATCGGCGCGGGGCGCCCGGGGCGTCGTGCGTGCGCGGGTGATGGTGGCGCTGCGCTCGACGGGATCGTGGCGCCGAGCTGCCCGGCCCGAGGGGGAGCGCTCGCTGCCCCGGGCGAGAGCGAACGGCCCAGGAGGGGAGGCCTGCGCGGCGGCGGCGTCGGGAGCTCGGGCGCGACGCGACCGAGCGGCGCGGCGCGCGGGCTAGCGGCTTTCCTGGGTGGGCTCGTCGTTGAAGGGGCGCTTGCCGTCGGGCACCTCTTCGACGCGGGCGAGGACGACCGTGATGTTGTCGGTGCCGCCGAAGTAGTTCGCCCGATCGATGAGCGCCTTGCACGCAGCGTCCAGCGAGCCGCTGGACATCACGAGCTCGAGGATCTGATCGTCGCTCACCAGCCCGGACAGGCCGTCCGAGCAGAGGAGGTACACGTCACCGTGCCGCGTCTCGTCCGTCACGAGATCGACGAGGACGTCCTCGCGGATGCCGAGCGCGCGCGTGATGACGTTGGCCGGCAGCTGCCGGACCTCCTCCTCGGTCATCCACGGCGCCATGTGCGCCGCGTCGCTGACGAGCGAGTGGTCACGGGTGAGCTGCGTGATCTGGCTGTCGCGCAGGCGATAGCAGCGGCTGTCCCCGACGTGACCCACCGTCACGTGCTCGGCGTCCTTGGAGAACATCGCCGCCACGACCGTCGTGCCCATGCCGAAGTCGGCGAGCGTCTTCAGCGAGCGATCGAAGATGCGCCGGTTCGCCAGCCTGAGGCCGGTGACGACGTAGTTCTCCTCCTCGGTCAGGTTCGGATCGGCTGGGAAGGGCCAGGTGGCGTCCCTCCCGACCGTCACGGACAAGAAGTCCGAGAGGGTGCTCACGGCAAGCTGGCTCGCAACGTCGCCCGAGCGGTGTCCGCCCATTCCATCCGCCACGGCCACGACACGGTACTCCTCGCTGACGAGGAGGTTGTCCTCATTGTGGTCCCGGAGGAGCCCGGTATCCGTCATCCCGGCAAACCGGGTCCGCAACATGGGCAGAGAGTAGACGCGGAGCAGGGGGGCAGCGCAAGTTCAAGGCGAGGGCAAAGCTGAAATCCTGGGCTGGATCTCCCACAGCGGCCGCTCCATGGCCGCTGGAAGCGGCCGGCGGCAGGGGTAGAGGACCCTTCCGGAGGTGCTCGCTCGCCGGAAGCACTTTGCTCTTGAAAGATGGGGGAGGACGTGGGGCTCCCCGCCGCGCGGCGCGCGGCGAGGCGACGGGCGCTCGAGCTCAGAGCCAGCTCTCGCCGATCGCGATCCCCGCCGAGGCCGCGATCGCCTCGGCGGCGCGCACGCCGCACGCGTGCGCCTCCTCGAAGAGCGCCATCCCCGGCTGATCGACGTGGGCCCAGGCGACGCGCTCGGACAGCGCGCAGCGCGGCTCGAACGGCCGCGGGCCGAGGAAGCCGGGGCGCGGGCGCGGCATCGCGTGCCCCCAGATCATGACGTCCATCCGCTCGACGTCGTCGCGCAGGTGCGGGTGCGCCGGCGCGAGATCGCGCAGCACGCCGTCGGCGAGCGACGCCCACGGCGCGCGGAGCAGCGCCGCGCGCGCGGCGGCGACGTCCGGCCCGCCGAAGGCGCGGTAGTACGTCAGCACGGTGCGCTGCAGCGGCGTCGCGAGGCGCGACCGCTGCGTCGTCGCCGCCGCGAGATCGGTGAGCTGGTGGCGCGCGTCGACGTAGCCGAGCCCCTCCGCGCCGTAGAGGACGGAATCCCACGCGTGGTTGGGATCGATGGGCCGCTCGACGTGGAGGTTCGCCACGAGCCACGCCGACGCGACCCGCTCCGGCAGCTCGCCCGCCGCGCTCCCCGCGAAGATCCGGCGCACGACGAACGCCGGCGCCGCGAGGATCGCCGCGCGGGCCTCGACGCGGCGCGCCTCGCCGCGCTGCACGTCGACGTAGTCGATCTCGACGCGGCCGCTCGGCTGCGGGCGCACCGACGTGACGAGCGCGCCGAGCGACACGCGCGGCGCCGCGCGCTCGATCAGCGCCTTCACGAGCCGGCCGTTGCCCTCGGGCCAGACGAGGTAGCGGCTGCCCGCGAGCTCGGGCGCGCGCGCCTTGCGCCCCGCGAAGTAGTGCAGCCCCGCCCAGGCCGAGATCTCCTCGGGCTCGCCGCCGAAGTCGTCGAGCATCGCGTAGCGCACGTACCAGCGCACGAACGGCGTGCGGTACCCCTCGCGATCTAGCCACGCCGCCATGCTCATCCGGTCGAGCCGGAGGAGCCCGGGGTCGCGCGAGGAGCGATCGAGCGGGATCTGGAACGCCGGGCGCCCGTCGCTGCCGGTGAGCTCCGTGAGCTCCTCCTCGAGCGCGTGGAACCTCTCGAGCTCGTCCAGCGCCTCGCTCGAGAGCGCGTCGACCGGCGCGAGGCCGGTGTGCCAAGCGCCCTCGTAGAACAGCCGCTCGCCCGGCGCGTGGCACAGCCGCCGCGGATCGAACGCGGGGCGCCCCGCCGCGTCCCACCCGGTGACGACGCCCATCTGCTCGAGCAGCCGCAGCGTCGCGCGGGCCTCGACGTTCGGCGCGGCGAGGTAGTGCGCGCCCCACGGGTACGGCACGACGCCGTCGTCGCCCCACGCGCTCGTGCCGCCCGGCCGCGGCTCGAGCTCGAGGACGCGCAGATCGAGCCCGGCGCCGGCGAGCCGCCACGCGGCCGAGAGCCCGCTCACCCCGCCGCCGACGATCACGACGTCCGCGCGCTCGGCGGGGCCGCTCGCCGCTCGCCGCGGGCCGCCGCGGAGCAGGTGGCCCGCGCCGTGGGCCGCGCCGACGATCTCGCCGGCGAGCGGCGCGCGCCCCGGCGAGGCCGCGTGCACGACCCAGCCCGCGGCCACGGAGCTCAGGAAGCCGCGGCGGTTCACCGGATCACCGGGTCCACTCGGCCCACTCGCGCGTGTACACGGAGACGAGCTTCTGGTCGTTCAGCCGGTTGATCGGCGCCTCGACGCGGCCGAGATCGCGGGGGAACCGGAAGAGCTCCGGCAGGCCGCTCGAGTCGAGGTAGCGGAGCCTCGACGGATCGATCCGGAGGGCGCCCGGCGCAGCGAGCCCCTCGCCGCCCGCCAGGATGAAGCCCCACTCGCCGAAGCTCGGCACGTAGACGTGGAGCGGCGCGGTCTTGAAGCCGGCCGCCTCGAGCGTCGTCACGACGCTCCAGAACGACTCGCGCGCGTAGTGGGGCGACGTCGCCTGGACGACGGCGAGCCCGCGCACGGAGAGCCGCTGCCGGAGCAGGTGATAGAAGGCGTCCGTGTACAGCTTGCCGACGGCGTAGTTGCCGGGATCGGGGAAGTCGACGATCGCGAGATCGAACGACTCGGTCGACTCCTCGAGGTACTTGAACGCGTCCTCGTTGCGGACGGCCACGCGCGGGTCGCGCAGCGAGCCCTGGTTCAGGTCCGCGGCGAGCGGCAGATCGCGGAAGGCGCCGGTGACCGCGCCGTCGAGGTCGACGAGCAGGATCTGCTCGACCGACGGGTAACGGAGCAGCTCGCGCGCGGCGAGCCCGTCGCCGCCGCCGAGGATCAGCGCGCGCCGCGGCTCCCGCCCCAGCGCGGCGACGGCCGGGTGCACGAGCACCTCGTGGTACCGGTGCTCGTCGTCCGACGAGAACTGGAGGTTGCCGTTGAGGAAGAGGCGCGTCGTGCGCGGGCTCCTCGTGATGACGAGGCGCTGGTACGGCGACTGCGCCGCGTAGACGATGGGCGCCCCGAAATAGAGCGCCTCCGAGCGCTCGACGAACCGCGAGACGAGCGCGAAGGCGACCCCGAGCGCGGCGATCACGATCAGGCAGAGCGCCCGCAGCCGGACGACGACGGCGCGATCGAGCGGGAACAGGAACGTGCTCGTGAGCGCGACGGCCGCGTTGAGCACGCCGAAGAACAGGCTCGTCTGGTGGATCCCGAGGCGCGGCAGCAGGAGCGAGGGGAAGAGCAGGCTCGCGGCCAGCGCGCCGATGTAGTCGAGCGTGAGCACGCGCGCGACGAGCCGCTTGAGATCCAGCGAGAAGTTGAGCAGCCGGATGAGCAGCGGGATCTCGAGCCCCACGAGCATCCCGATGAGCAGCACGAGCGAGTAGAGCAGCGCGCGGAACGACCCGAGCGCGGTGTAGACCCGGAAGAGCATCGGCGCGGAGAGCCCCCCGACGAGCGCCAGGCCGAGCTCGATCTCGACGAAGCGCTCGAGGAGCCGGCTCTCGATGTACTGGGAGAGGTACGAGCCGATCCCCATCGCGAACAGGTAAAGACCGATGACGAAGCTGAACTGCGTCACCGAGTCGCCGAGGACGTAGCTCGCGAGCGTGCCGGTGATGAGCTCGTAGACCAGCCCCGACGTGGCGATGACGAACACGCTCGCGAGGAGCGCCGGGTGCACGAGCCGGGGCAGCGGCTGCGCCGCGGCGAAGGGCGCCAGGGCGTCCCCGGGAGGGGCGCCCCGAGCTCCCGCAGGGCTCTCCTCGGTGGCCGGCATCGGCGCGGTCCTAGCACCGCTCGCGCTGGACCACAGCCTGTTCGGGCTCGCCGGCGCACCTGAAACGCTTCCTCTTTCGTCGTCGAGGCTTCTAGTATGGTGCTCGCGTGAGCACGCCCTTCGACCGAGCAGCCGCGTGCCCCTCCTGCGGCGCGCCGATCACGTTTCGCTTCGCGGGCGCGATGGCGCAGGTGTGCAAGCACTGCAAATTCGTCGTCGCGCGCACCGATCGGGACCTCCGCGCCGTCGGGCGCGTCGCCGACCTGGTCGAGATTCCCACGCCCCTCCAGCTCGGCGTCACCGGGCGCTGGGGCAACGAGCCGTTCGTGGTCGACGGCCGCGTCCAGCTCGATCGGGCCAGCGCGCCGGGCGCGCCCTGGCAGGAGATCTTCATCGCGTTCCCGGCCAGCGGCCGCTGGACGTGGGTCGCGTTCGCCCAGGGGCGCTGGTACGCCACCACCGAGGCGCCGCTCCCGCTGAACGGGCTGCCGCCGTGGAGCTCCCTCCAGCCGGGCGGCCGTGTCCACCTCGATGGGCACGGCATGTTCACCGTCGTCGAGGTCGGCCGCCGGCGCGTGATCTCGGCCGAAGGAGAGATGCCCTACGTCGCCGCGCCCGGCGTGGTGACGGGCTTCGTCGACATCGCGGGGCCGAGGGGCGAGTTCGGGACGCTCGACTACGGCGACGGGCGGACGATCCCGCCCAAGCTCTACCTGGGCCGGCAGATCGACCCGGCCATCCTGAAGCTCGACACCGGGGCCCCTGTGGACCAGCCCACGGCGCAGGTGTCGGCCGTCGTGTGCCCGAACTGCGGCGGCAACCTGCCGCTCGCCGCGCCCGGCACCACGGAGCGCATCGTCTGCCGGTACTGCGGTACTGCGAGCGACCTCACGAAGGGCGCGCTCGTCGCGCTCGGCCAGGTCCCCAGGCCGCCCATGGAGCCGTACGTCCCGCTCGGCGCCGAGGGCCAGCTCCGCGGCATGCGCGTGCTCTGCATCGGCTTCGTCATCCGGGGCTGCACCGTGGAGGGCGAGCGTTACCGCTGGCGCGAGTACCTGCTCTACGGCGGACCGAGCGTTGGCTACCTGTGGCTCATGGAAGAGGACGGCGCGTGGCAGCTCGTGACGCCTCTCTCGCCCGGCGAGGTCCAGCCGATGGGCTCGACGGCGAGCTATCAAGGGCGGACGTATGCGCTCAAGCAGAGCGTCCACGCCGAGGTGGAATACGTCATCGGCGAGTTCTACTGGAAGGTCGAGATCGGCGAGGCCGTGCAGGCCACGGAGTACCAGGGCGAGGGCGGCA
Organism: Sorangium sp. So ce426; assembly: GCF_051475585.1. NCBI lineage: Bacteria > Pseudomonadati > Myxococcota > Polyangiales > Polyangiaceae > Sorangium > Sorangium sp. So ce426. The sequence goes on from NZ_CP150341.1 coordinate 4,036,413, forward strand.
AGGTCAGCATCGAGCAGGCCCCGACCGAGGTGAGCGTGTCGTTCTGCTCACCGCTGCCAGGGAAGGAGCTCGCCGCCGCCTTCCACCTGCCACCCCCGCCGAGCCCCTCGTTCGGCGATGGGACGGGCGCCGGAGCCGGCAGGGTCGTCGTCATCGTCGTCGTCCTGATCGTCGTCCTCCTCATCCTCATCGCGCTCAGCGACTGCGGTGGGGGCGGCGGCGGCGGCATCATTTTCATTCCGAGCGGGGGCGGCAGCCCGAGCTTCGGCGGCGGGAAATGATCCAGCTCCACGGCTCGATTCGGCTACGCATGAAATGAACGGCCTGCGCCGGTGCGTCTTTTGCGATCCCGGCTTGTGTCGAGTCGGGCACGTGCAGCGCTGGACACGTCTATGTCCACCTCCGTGGAAAGGCGACATCGCGTCGAGCGGAGCGGTCGGATTCGGGCAGATGATGGTCGGTTTCGGGTATCGACCCGCTCCGGCCGCCGCTGGCGATCGAGTAATTTCAATGGCTTACACGCTGGCTCACAGCGGCCCGTGACGTGCAATGTGCCGTCCGACGCCGGCGGTGGACCGGCGGCGGAGGCCCATGCAAACGGTGAATTCGATCGACCCGCACGCACAGCTGCGCGCGCTCTACATCTCCCTGCTCCGAAACCAGGAGCACTTCGACGAGTTCAAGCAGCTGCTCGCCCTCTACGTCGTCGCGCCCGAGGCAGATGAGGAGCCGGTGGACGCGGCCAGGATCCGCGCGCAGCTCAACGGCCGCATCCGCTCCTGGATCGGCGGCTTCTTCGATGGGCTGAGCGCCTCCCAGGTGCTCCAGTGGCGCGCGATCGTGGTCGAGGAGCGCTTCAACGTGTGCCTGTCGCCCTGGAAGGAGTCGAACGTCTATTGATGCTGCGGCGCAGGCGACAGGCGGGGCTATCCCGCCATCGGCGTACGTCTCACCGGCGCGGCTCTGCCCCGTTGCCATCTACCGGCGCCCGGAGCGCGCCGCGCACCGCGAGCGCCGAGCCCGGCGCGCCGCGCCGGGCGAGGGAGGTGCCCGCGCATGGATGACGCCCTGTGGGTGGACGAGCTCTACAAGGCGTTCTGGCGGACGCTCCCCGGGATGCTGCACGCCGACGCGCAGGGGCTGGCCTACACGCTCGGCCTGTCGCCGTCGCGCGACGTGCCCTGGAGCGCCGTGTTCAGCAACGAGATCACGCTGGCCGCGCCCGCGCTGCTCGCGGAGGCCATGCCGGGCGTGCGCGGGGCCACGGTGCAGGACGCGCTCCTCGCGCACCTGCTCGCCGTCATCGAGGCGTTCGGCACCGATCGCATCAAGGACAAGCAGGTCCGCCCGACCTGGCAGCTCGAGGCCATCCTGGCGCACGCTCGGCGGGCGCGCGACGAGGCGCTCCGCCGCGTCGCGCCAGGGGTCGACGACCCGGCCATCGACTTCGCGCGCGCGGACGACGCGACGCTGTTCGCCATCGAGACCGAGCGCAGCCTCCTCGCGAGCGGCGGGCCCGCCGGCTTCAGCCGCTATTACGCGCTCTCCCTCGGCAAGCAGAGCGTCGGCTTCCCGGCGTCGATCGCCCTCGCGCACGCCGCCGGCTGGACGGCCGAGCGGCGCGAGGTGCTCGCGCGGCTGCTGTCGTCGGTGTGGCTCGGGCTGCAGCTCCACGACGACGTCATGGACTGGCAGGACGACTACCAGCGAGGCGGCGCCTGGGCCGTCGTCCTGGCCTCGGAGCTGCGATCGCGCGCGCACGGAGAGCCCCGGGCCGAGGAGCGCGATCGGGAGCGCGCCTCGGAGCCGCGCCACCGCGGCGCGGTCGCGTACGGACCGCTCGGCACGCCGCCCTGGGGGATCGCGGTGACGCCGAAGGCGCAGGGCGAGCCGCCGATCCCGGACGCGCCCTCGTCCTTGCTCCCCGTCCGCCGGATGGTCCTCGAGTCCGGCGTCCTCGCGGCGATGCTCGACGGCGAGCGCCGGTGCTTCCGCGCCGCGCGGCGGCGCGCCGCGGTGCTCGGCGGTCGCCGCGTCGCGGCCTGGGCGGAGGGGAGGGAGGGGCAAGCGCAGGAGCTCGCGCGGTGCGAGGCCGAGAGCCCCGGCTTCGCCAACCGCGCCCACGCGCTCAACGCCTGGGCCAAGGCCGTGCTGGCATGAGCCGCGGCCGCGGCGCGGCCGCGCGAGGGGGGGCGGGCCCTCCGGAGGAGGGGTCCGCGCGCGCGCGTCCGGCGCCCGGTCGCAAGAGCGCGCCGCCCCCCGCGTCGTCCGCGACGCCCAGGGCGCGCCCGCGGCGCCCGCCGTGGGACTTCGGCTACGCCCCGGTCCCCACCGCCGCCGGCGACGACGACGATGGTCCCCTCGACGTCGTCGTCGCCTCGCGGTGCCCCGTCGCGCCCGACGCGGTCGCCGCCGCGCTCGGGGCGCGCTGGTCCGGCGTCGTGGTCGAGCGCGTCATCGAACGGACGCCCATCTTCTGGCTCCGCGTCCGGTCCCCCGACCCCGGGCGGCGCGCCGACGTCGCCGCGGCGCTCTCGGCCGCGGCGCTGCCGGTGCGCTACGTCGCGTCGGCCCGTCGCCCGAGCGCCGCCGTCGCCCCGCGCTTCGACGCCGCCGCCGGCGCCGCGGCGCGCCCGGAAGGGTGGACCGCGCGCCGCGCGTCGGTCGAGGATGAGCCCGTCACCCCCGGCCGCTGGTTCCTGCGCGACGAGGGCGGCGGGATCAGGGTCGATCGCCGCCGCTGCGGGGGCGGCGCCGGGACGCGCCTCGGGGTCATCGACGACGACGCGTGGACGGCCGACGAGCTCGGCCTCGAGCGCGAGGTGCTCGTCATGATGGAGCAGCCGCCGCGCAGCCAGGCGCACGGCGCGTTCATGGTCGCGTGGGCCGTGGGGGGCCGTCGCCCCGGCGGGTTCCGCGGCGTCGCGCCGGACGCGTCGCCCCGGCTCTACCTGATCCCGAAGCCTGGATCGTGCGTCCTCGCCCTGCCGGTCGCGATCGTCCGGGCGGTCAGCGACGGCGCCGACGTCGTGGTGTGCGCCGCGTACGTCGAGGGCTCGACGACGCCCATGCTGGACGACGCGCTCGAGTTCGCCGCCCGCCTCGGGCGCCGCGGCCGGGGCTGCCCTGTCGTGTTCCCCACGGGCCGCGAGGCCTCGAGCCCTCCCGAGTCGCTGCACGCGAGCTTCTCGCTCGGGTTCGGCGAGCCCGCGAGCGACCCGCGCGTGTTCTGCGTCGGCCCGGCCGCCCGCGGCGACGGGTGGTTCCTCTGGCGGGACCGGCGGGGGCGCAGCCGCCCCTTCGCCAACCGCGGCCCGGCGGTGCGGTGGCTCGCGCCGGGCGACGACATCACCTGCCCGCTGCCGTCCGCGTCCGGCGCGACCCCCGCGCTCGAGCGGCTCTGCCACGCCGAGTCGAGCGGGGCCTCGGCCATCGCCGCGGGCTCGCTGCTCCTCGTCCTGTCGCAGAACCCGTCGCTCCGCCTGCCCGAGCTCGACGCCCTCGTGATGCGCACGCTCGCCCCGGTGCCCCCCGCGGCGCCCGCGTCGGCCGAGCCGATCGCCGACGCGTGGGACGTGCTCCCCGACGGGCGCGATCGCGACGGCCACAACGCCAAGCACGGCTACGGCCGCATCGACGCCGGTCGAGCCTGCCTCGCCGCCGGAGATCCCATCGCGCTCGCGCTGGTGTCCGTCGGCGAGGACGGCGCCGCGCGCATCTGGCACGACGCCCGCGCCAAGGGCCCGCTCGCCCGCCGCCTGTACTCGCGCCGCCTCGCGCGCTGGGCGGTCCGGGCGCTGCTCGCCGACCCGAGCCTCTGCCACGGCGTCTGCGCGCTCGTGCGCCACGCCCGCCTCACCGCGGGCGACCCGCGGCGCCTGCGCGCCCACGGCGCTGGCGCCGTGCTGCGGCAGCTCTCGCTCCTCGTCCGCGCCCTTGCCGCGAGCCGCGCGGCGCCGCCGCCCTCGCCGCGCGTGCGGGACGAGCTCACCGCCCTGCTCGACCGGCTCGAGCGATCGGCGACCGACGCCGCCGCCGTCGCCGACGTCGAGTCGCGCTTCGGAGCGCTGGCGGACGTCGTGTTCGCGGACGCCTCGGACGGCGACGCGCACGAGGGCGCCGCCTGAGCGCGCTGCCGTCCGGCCGCGGGGTGATCCCGCTCTCATCTCCAAGGGAAAACGTAATGATAATTGCGTAGTAGCGCCGCCGGGGCGCCGGGATCGCGGGTGACGGGCCTGTTGCGCCCCGTCCGGCGCGCGAGCCCCGTTGGTTCACCCGGAGTTCCAGCGTATCGTGGGTGGCTGGCGGCGCAATTTGCGCGCCGTCGGCTCTCCCGATGCCAGCTATCGAGAATCGCCGTTGGCTCCTCGCGGTGGTCGTCCTCGCGGCGCTCGTGCTGGGCGGCTCGGGGATGAGGAGCGCTCTGGGCTGGTACGAGCGCCCGTTCCCCGGCGTGCTCGTCGATCCGGACGGCGTTGTCTCGAGCGTGGGCCTGCCGTCCTGGGAGGGCTTCCAGAAGGGCCTCCGGTACCCGGATCGCGTCGTCGAGGTCGACGGCTGGCGCCTCGAGAGCACCGAGGGGCGCTACCGCGCCGGCGCCTGGGACGCCGCGGTCGAGCGGGCGGCGCGCGAGGGGCGCCGCTCGGTGCACGCCCGCGTCGAGACGGCGGAGGGGCTGCGCGACGTCGAGCTCTCCCTCGTCCCCTTCGACGCGCTCGCCTGGTGGTTCTACGCCGGCGGGCTGATGGTCGTCGCCTCGCTCTACGTGGGCGCCGCGCTCATCGCCCTCAGCGCGAGCCCCCACGGCAAGCTCGCCCGCGCCTTCGCGGGCGCCGCGCTGTTCGCCGCGCTCTTCCAGTTCGCGCTGTTCGACTACCACAGCTCGCGCCACCTCGTCCCGTTCTTCCACGTCGCCTACGCGCTCGTCCCGATGAGCTTCTTCACGCTGGCGCTGCGGCTGCCGGACGACGCCCCGCTCATCGCGCGCTACCCCGTCTTCGCGCGGATCGCGCACGGGCTCGGCGGCCTGCTCGCCGCCGCCCTGCTCGCCTCGCACGCCATGGGCTGGACCACCGTCGCGCTCCGGAGCGTCTGCGCGATCCTGTTCGTGGCGTCGTTCTTCTTCTTCGCGACCACGCTGATCCTCCGCTTCGCCGCGGCGGAGGGCGATCGCCGCCGCACGCTGCGCGCGCTGCTCGTCGCGATGGCGCCGCCGCACGTGGTGATCGCCCTCGGCTTCATGCTCGCCATGCTCGGCGCCCCGGCGTCGACGCTCGCGTGGTTCGCGATCCCCGCGCTCGCCCTCACGCCCGTCTCGAGCGTCGTCGCGTTCATCCGCTACGACCTCTGGGGGAGCCGCGCGCTCCTGTCGCGCCCGCTCACGCGCCTCATCATCGCCTGCATGATGGTCGCGCTCACGGTGATCCTCTGCTCCGCGTGCGCGGGGTACGCGGGCCTCCCGCTGCTCGGCGCGATCAAGGTCGCGGCGCCGGCCGCCGTCGTCAGCGCGGCGCTCGTCGTGTTCGCGCTCGGCGCCGGCGATCGGAAGCTCTTCCCGGCGCGCGCGGAGTACAAGCCCACCGTCGAGCAGCTCAGCGAGGAGCTGACGCTCGTCGCCGATCCCGACGAGGTCGCCTTCGCGGTCGAGCGCACGGTGGCGCGCTGGCTCTCCTGCGAGCGGGTCACCTTCCGCCGCATCGCGGTCGACGCGGCCGACGGCGCGGGCGCGGGCAGCGCCGGCGCCGCGCCCGGCGAGCCGGCGCCGGGGGCGGACGAGTCGAGCGGCGAGCGGATCATCGAGGTCGAGCCCTCCCAGGCGAGCGCGAGCGCGAGCGCGAGCGCAAGCGAGCTCTCGCTGACCGTCATGTTCCGCGGCCGGCTGCTCGGCGTCCTCGAGGTGGGCAAGAAGCGCGGCGGCGCCCTGTTCACCAGCGAGGATCTCGACCTGCTCCGCACGATCGGCAACCAGGCCGCGCTCGCCATGGCGCACGCCCACAGCTACGCGGAGCTGGAGCGGCGGCGGCGGGAGCAGGCCGCCGCGTGGCGCGACGAGCGCGCGGCGCTCATCGAGACGCTCGCGGCCGAGATCACCCACGAGGTGCGCTACCCGATCAACTTCTTCCGCTCCGTGTTCAAGCGCGGATCGAAGAACCAGAGCCTGGACGCCGAGGAGGTCGACATCGGCTGCGAGGAGGTCGAGCGCCTCGAGCGCCTCGTGATGGGGCTGCGCCGGGTGACGCACAGGAAGCTCGAGCGCCGCCGCCTCGCGGTCGAGGAGCTCGTCAGCCGGGCGGAGATGCTCCTGCGCGATCAGCTCGGCAAGCGGCGGATCGAGGCGCGCGTGAGCGCTGGATCGAGGCTCCGCTGCGATCCCGATCAGGCCACGCAGGTGCTCGTCAACCTCCTCTCGAACGGCCTCGACGCGGCCGGCGACAAGGGGACGATCGGGGTCGTCTGGGAGACCACCGAGAGCGGCGCCGAGCTCGTCGTGTGGGACACGGGGCCCGGCATCTCCGGGGACGCGTCGCGCCTCTTCGCGCCCTGGTACACGACGAAGCCCCGCGGGACCGGGCTCGGGCTCGCCATCACGCACCGCATCGTCCGGGCCCACGGGTGGTTGATCGAGCCGGAGCGGCGCGACGGCACGACGCGGTTCGTTATCTCGATCCCCGCCGCCGACGTCTCCATGACCGCGGAGGACGAGGTCGCGTGAAGATCCTGATCGTCGATGATCAGCGGAGCGGCCGCCGCACGCTGCGGCAGATCCTGGCCGCGCTCGACGAGGTCGAGGTGCTGGAGGCGGTCGGCCTGGACGACGCGATGGCGGTCGTGGAGCGGAGCGCGCCGGACCTCCTGCTCCTCGACGTGCGCCTGTCGGACGATCCGCGCGACCGCGGCGGCCTGGAGATCCTGCGGCGCGTGCGGGCCTCGGGGCGGAGCACGCCGGCGCTGATGGTCACGTCGGTCAGCGAGCTCTCCGAGATCCGGGAGGCCATGCGGCTCGGCGCGCAGGACTACGTGCTGAAGGACGAGCTCTGCCCGGAGATGCTCCTGCCGATCATCGAGGGGCAGCGCGAGCGGCTGCTCCTGAAGGGCGAGGTGGTGCGGCTCCGCGAGCGGGTCGACCGCACGTTCGGCACGAAGGCGCTCCTCGGCTCGTCCGCGGGGATGGAGCGCGTCCGCCGCATCATCGAGCGGGTCGCCGAGTCGAGCAAGACGGTGCTCATCCGCGGCGAGACCGGCAGCGGCAAGGAGATGGTCGCCCGCGCGCTGCACGAGATGAGCTCGCGCCGCGGCGAGCCGTTCATCGCGGTCAACTGCTCGGCGCTTCCGGGGACGCTCATCGAGTCGCTCATCTTCGGGCACGAGCGCGGCGCCTTCACCGGCGCCGAGAAGCGCATGCGCGGCCAGCTCGAGCTCGCGGGCGCGGGCACCATCCTGCTCGACGAGATCGCCGAGATGCCCGGCGAGCTCCAGGCGAAGCTCCTCCGCGTCGTCGAGGATCGCCGCTTCCGCCCCCTCGGCGCCGAGTCGGAGATCCCGCTGCGCGCCCGCCTCCTCGCCGCGACCCACGTCGACCTGGAGAAGCGCATCAGCGAGGGGCGCTTCCGGGAGGACCTCTTCTACAGGCTCAACGTCGTCACGGTGCACGTCCCGTCGCTGGCCGAGCGCGACGCCGATCTCATCGAGCTCCTGCTCGCGTTCAGCGCGGAGCTCCCGCGCAAGCTGCGTTACACCGACGACGCGATCGCGTGGCTGGTCCGGCGGCCCTGGCCCGGCAACGTGCGCGAGCTCCGGAACGTCGTCGAGCGGCTGGGGCTGCTCGCGGACGACGATCTCATCGACGTCCCCACGCTCGAGGAGCTCGCGCGCGAGCGGCCGGTCGTGGACGCCACCGCGGAGATCGACCGGCTGGCGCGCGCCCTGCTCGCGCTGCCCGAGCGGCTTGGATCGAAGCTCCGCGTGATCGAGCGCGCCGTCCTGCACCACGCGATCGAGAGCTGCGGCGGCAACAAGGCGGCCGCGGCGCGGCTCATCGGCGTCGATCGGAAGATGCTCGAGCGGCGCTGGGACCGGCATACAGGCGAGGAGCCGCCGAGCAGCCGGCGGATGTCGATGCCGACGCCGATGGCCGCGCGCCACCTCGGCGAGGAGCCGCCGAGCAGCCGGCGGCACACGCCCGCGAACGGGACGCGGCACCTCGGCGAGGAGCTGCCGGGCAACCGCAACCACACGCCCGTGAGCTTGCCGCGGTATGTCGGCGAGGAAGCGCCCAGCACCCGCCGCCAGGCGCCGCCGCCGGGCCACGACGACGCCTGAGGGCGCGGCGCGCCACGTCGGCGGCGTGCCGCGCCACGCCACGCCACGCCGGTGGCGCGCTACTTCCTGCCGATGCCCGTGTAAGCGAACCCCATGCCGCGGAGCTCGTCCGGCTCCCAGATGTTGCGCCCGTCGAAGAGCGTCGGGGAGCTCAGGATGCGCTTCAGCCGGTGGAAGTCCGGGCGCCGGTACTCGTGCCACTCGGTGACGACGACCAGCGCGTCCGCGCCCTCGGCCGCGCCGTACATGCCGTCGCTCAGGAGGATGCGGCTCCCGTAGATGGCGCGCACGTTCGGCATCGCCTGCGGGTCGTGCGCCTGGACCGTCGCGCCCGCCTCGAGCAGCGCGTCGATGAGCGTGAGCGCCGGCGCCTCGCGGATGTCGTCCGTCTGCGGCTTGAACGCGAGCCCCCAGACCGCGATCGTCTTCCCCTTCAGCGCGCCGTCGAAGTGGGCGCTCACCTTGCTGGCGAGCAGCTGCTTCTGCCGCGCGTTGATCCGCTCGGTCGCCCGGACGATCTCCAGATCGTGCCCGACAGAGCCCGCGGTGTAGAGGATGGCCGAGAGGTCCTTGGGGAAGCACGACCCGCCGAACCCCGGGCCGGCGAACAGGAACTTCGTGCCGATGCGCGGGTCGGCCCCGACCCCCTTGCGCACGAGCTCGATGTCCGCGCCCAGCTTCTCCGCGAGCACGGCCAGGTCGTTCATGAACGAGATGCGCGACGCGAGCAGCGCGTTGGCGGCGTACTTGGTGAGCTCGGCCGAGCGCGCATCCATGAGCTGGATGCGGTCGCTCGCCCGCACGAACGGGTTGTAGAGGTGGCGCAGGATCTCGCGCGCCTTCGGGTCGTCCGAGCCGATGATCACGCGGTCGGGCTTCATGAAGTCGTTGACCGCGTCACCCTCCTTGAGAAACTCCGGGTTCGACGCGACAGCGAACGGCTGGGTGGCGTTCGCGCCGATGATCTGCCGGAGCCGGTCCGCCGTGCCGACGGGGACGGTGCTCTTCGTGGCGATCACCTTGAAATTGTTCAGATTCTTGCCGATCGTCTCGCCGACGGCCTCGACGGCGGAGAGGTCGGCGGAGCCGTCGTCCGCCTGGGGCGTACCGACGGCGATGAAGACGATCTCGGCGTCGCGGATGGCGCCGGCGACGTCGGTGGAGAACCGGAGCCTGCCGTCGCGGGTGTTCTTCGCGATCAGCACGTCGAGGCCGGGCTCGTAGATCGGCACCTCTCCGCGCTTCAGCATCTCGATCTTGGCAGCGGACACGTCGACGCACGCCACGTCATTCCCGAAATCCGCGAACCCCGCGCCGGCGACGAGGCCGACATACCCTGTTCCCACGACGGCAAGCTGCATGGGCGGGACGCTACCACGACCCCGGCGCGGTTCGAGCCGGCAGTCGCATGGAGTGTGACCTCCGATCGATCTGTCCCGCTCATCTCGCGCGCGGGCGCGCGCCGAGCGTTCGTGCTGTCCTTGCCCTCGCTGCGCCGAGGGGCTGCCGGGCGCGTGGTGGTCGTGGCGCCGTGGCGCCGCGCGGCTCAGGGGTGGACGAACACCACGGTGCCGGTCAGCGAGCGCGCTGCGCCGTGCCATCCCGGCGGGACGGACGGCTCGGTCCAGAAGAACAGGCGGCGGGCGTCCTCTGGAGACAGGTTGATGCAGCCGTGGCTCTTGGGCCGGCCGAACTTGTCGTGCCAGTACGCGCCGTGCAGCGCATACCCCTCCTCGAAGTACTGCACGTAAGGCACGTCGCGCAGCTCGAACTCCTCACCGACGGCGTCCGAGTCCATGGTGCTCGTGACGAACTTCGTGTGGATACGGAAGATCCCGCGCTTGGTCGCGGTGCTGGACTCGTGGTCATCGAGCCCCGCCTCGCCGCTCGAGATCAGCGTCGCGTAGACGGGCTTCGTGCCCTCGTAGGCGACGAGCACCTGCTTCGTGATGTTGACGTCGAGCCACTTCTCGCCGTTCTTGCCCCAGGCAGGCATCTTCTTGGCGGGGTCGATGCGGCCGGCGTGGCGGTCGTCGACCCAGTCGCCGTCCTTCGTCTCGTAGTGCAGCTTGCCGCCGAAGAACTGCTGTTTGCCGGTGAGGGGCACGGCGGAGCGCCACTCGAGCTCTCCGCCGTCGACGAGCTTCTTGCCCGCGACGCGCCATCGCTTGCCCCCGGCGCGGCGCACGAGCGCGAACGGGAAGTCGATGTCCTTGCCGATCTCGACGCCGTGGAACTCGGAGCCGCGGATGGGGCGGAACCTGTCGGCCGGGACGACGCGCAGATCGGTGGTGACGTTGTAGCGCCGGCCCTCGTGGAGGAACGACTCGAGGAAGGCCATCCCGTTGCGCCGCGAGACCTCGTCGATCTTCACGGCGTCGCTCGTCTTGATGAGGCCGGAGAGGTTGGGGGCGCGCCGGCCGTCGCGCAGGTACCAGGGGATCTCGCGATCGGTGATGCGCTGCGCGAGCGCGTCGAGCGCGGGCGGGGCGGGCTCGGTGCTCCATTTGAGCCAGACGTCGAGGCCGTAGGTGGCGCCGCTCTCCTCGTCCTTGGCCCAGCGATCGAGGTGCTTCTTGAGGCTCGGCTCGAAGCGCGCGACATCGTCCGCGGTCGGGATGCGCGCGTAGGCCGGGCCGCCGCGCGTGACGGTCCCGTACATGTACGGGAGTTTGTGCGTGGCGTCGGGGCGGCGGGCCGTGGCGCGGACGATCTCGTCGTCGAGGTCGAGCGTCGCGTCGGGGCCGACGCACACGTAGCCGAACGGCTTGATCTTGCGGAAGCCTCCGGGGCAGCCGGACGTGCCGGCGGGCTCGGGATCCATCTCCACGACCGCGCCGGCGCGCAGGAAGCCGACGGGCTTCGCGTCGGCGCTGGGCCGCGCGTAGACCCGGGTGAGCATCGAGGTGCTGGCGAGCCGCGGGCGGCCCTCGGGGACCGGCGCCGGCAGGGTGGCGACGCCGCCGAGCGAGACGATGGGCGGGCCCTCGGGCAGGCCGGGCGGCGGCTCATCCTCGGCCGGGGCGGGGGAGGCGGGAGAGGAGGCGGAGGCAGGGCCCTGCGCGGCGGCTTCCTTGGCGCTCGCGCTGCTGGGGGCCTCGAGTGGCGAGTCGGGGGTGCTCCCGGACCGGGGCTGGCCGCAGCCCGAGAGGAGCGCACCGAGGGCGAGGAACGCGAACGCAGGGCGGCGCGCCGCGGGTGAAGCTGCGGCGCGCGGTCGGGGCGGCGTGTCCATGGCGCGGCGACGGTAATGCACGGGAGGGGGAGGAGGACCAGTTTTTGGCGGCGCGTGTTCTGTGGGCGGTTGGCGCGCGCCTCTCTCCCGGTTCTGGAGGAATGGCGGCGCCACACCGCGGACCGTGGCGCTGAGACGCGCGGCACGTGTGCACGATGACGGACTGACGCCGAGCAGGGCGCCGCGCGACGAGCCAGCGCCGCGCAGCGGAAGAGAGCTGCGTTTCAGGGCGACACGCCGCGGCGGGAGCGAGCTCGATCTCGCTCCTCCGCGCAGCGAGAAGCCGGGCGATCTCGTTGCTGGAGGAAGCCGGAGGGCGAGCAGGTCAGGCGGGCGAGGTAGCCGGGATGGACGGGGTCGTCTAGGCTCCCGGGGCCCGCGGAAGGCTTCGGTGCACGCCCATGATCGAGACCGTCAGCTTCAAGAATTTCAAAGCGCTGCGGGACATCCGTTTCCCGCTCGAGCGGTTGACGGTGCTGGTAGGGCCGAACGCCTCCGGGAAGACGAGCGTGCTTCAAGGGCTGGCAGCTCTCCACGCGGAAGACCCGTGGTCAACCCTGGAAGGTGAGCGACATCCGTCCGTGGTCCGCTCTCATGGCACCAGCGAGCCGATCGAGATTCGATGCACGGGCACCTGGAGTGGCAAGGCGGGCTCGATCGAGCTTCTTGCAGAAGAATACGACGTCACGCACTGGGGAAGGTCCGTGACTGTTCACCATGGTGATCACGTGATCACGGATCGGGAGGATCCCTCTCATTGGTCAGATGAAGCTCGAGATGCGGTAGCTGCTGTTCGCACTCCGGCGGACTTGCTCAGGCTCGACGCGACCAAGCTTGCCCAGCCGTCCTACAGCGCATCGCTCGTGCCGCGAATCGAGCCGGACGGCGATGGCCTGGCCGCCGTGCTCGCCGAGATGCTCATCTCGCGCGCGGACGACTTCCGACGCGTGGAGGAGGCGCTGCGCGCAGTCATTCCGTCTGTGGAGAGGATCCGCCTGGAGCGGTCAGCGGTGAGGCGGCCCGAGATCCAGCGGGTGACCATCAACGGCCAGACGACGACGAGCACCGTAGAGCGCGAGTACGTTGGCCATCGTGTCGTGCTGGACATGCGCGGTGCGGCCAATCTACCAGCCCATGCCGCGAGCGAGGGGACGCTCATCGTGCTGGGTATCTTAACGGCGATCATCGGTCGTAGGAGCGCGCACTTGCTCCTCATCGACGACCTTGAGCGTGCGATCCACCCGAGGGCCATCGCCGATCTGGTCGCGCAGATCCGCAAGCTGCTCGACGCGCTTCCTGACCTGCAGATCGTCGCGACGAGCCACTCCCCCTACCTCATCGATCATCTCGAGCCTGAGGAGGTTCGACTGATGAGCGCCGACGAGACCGGCGCCGTGAGGTGGGCCCGGTTGAACGATCATCCGCAGTTTGAGCGCTGGAAAGAGTTCATGCGCCCAGGGGAGATCTGGAGCATGGTCGGCGAGGAATGGGTCCGCGATCGAGGCCCGCAGCCCCATGCCTGAGCAGGTGGCCTGCTCGATAGCGATCGTATGTGAAGCGGACGCCGACCGGCGCACGGCCTGCGTGCTGTCCGATCGAGCGCTCTGCGAAAACGTCGACTGGATTGGCTCGGAGACGATCGAGTTCTTTCGCCGTTATCATGGTATCTTCCGTCAGGATTCCCACCTGAAGTGGACGAGCATGAAGGGGATGGCGAGAGCGCGACATGTCGTCGCGCACGGGTTCTCCGGCGGAAGACCGCGCGAACCAGACGCAGCGATGGCCGAGCAGGCCCTGAAGCTCCTCGCCACGCTCGGCTCTCCTCCAGACGTTGTGATCCTCACGCGTGACGCGGACAAGCTGAGCCGACGTCGCGAGGGCTTCGAGCAGGCGCGGGATTCACAGCCGTGGCCCTTCGCGGTCGTCATCGGCGTCGCCAATACCAAGCGCGAGTGCTGGATCCTCGCTGGCTACGAGCCTCGCGACGACGCCGAGAGAGCGCTCCTCGAGCGCGAGCGCAAGGATCTCGGTTTCGACCCCCGCTTGGGCGCCGAGCGGCTCACGGCGAGCGAGGAAGGCGCGAAGCGCGATGCGAAGCGGGTGCTCCATGCGCTCACGGGAGGGGATCCAGAGCGGGAGGAAGCATGCATGAAAGACCCTCCCTTGACCACCCTGAAGCAGCGAGGCGCCGCGACCGGGCTCATGGACTACCTCACGGAGATCGAAGAGCGCCTCGTGCCTCTGTTCGCCCCGGTCGCGAAGCGCTGACCACCGTCCTTCCCCGGCTCCCTTGGCCGAGGTGCTGCGCCGCGCCTCCACGCGGGGCGCGGCGCAGCGTCGTCGCGCACGATCAGGGTGAACGGATACCGCTCTTCCCCTCTCGCGTCGGGATCGTAGGCCCCGGTGGGCAGCGCGGTCACCACGAGCGTTCGTTTCCCGTCCGCCGCGAGCTCCAGCGCCGCGGAGCCGGACGACAGGTCCAGGAACTCGCCGTCCGAGTCGGGCGTCAGACCGGGGACGGCCTGGACGACGAAGCGGCGCCTCGCGTCGTCGGGCGCCTCGAGCGACACCCGGAGCGCTCGTGGCGTGTCCGCTCCTGCCGAGAGCTCGATATAGCTGGTGCCGAGCAACATCGGCGCGCGCTCGCGGACGTCGATCCTGCCCGGCCTGGCCTCGACCTGGGCCGCCAGCGAGATCCTGGCCGCCGCGAGGTTCTGAAGGCCGCCCGCGAAGTGCCGGAAATGGCGGTCGTCGATGTGATCGCCGGTGTACCAGCGCCAGCGCGCGAGCTCGGGGACGGCCTCGACATAGCTGACGCCCGCCGCCTCTCGGAGCATCGCATCGAGCGCATCGACGAAGTCAGGCTCGTTGGGCCGCGCGCCGTCGCCTGCGGCGGGGGCGTCGCGCGATCCGAGCCACATGCGCGAGACGAACCGCGGATCGCCGTCGAAGAACCTATCTTTGAGGTAGAGCAGCACCATGGAGGCGCCGTACATGAACCATGTCTCGTAATGGTCGTTGTGGTCGATCGCCCATTCCGGGTGCCTCTGAAAATCGGCCAGGCCCTCGCCCGCGTAGCGATCCGCGCGGACCTGGTCGAGGAACGTCGCCGACATCTCGAAGACGACGGGGCTCTCGCTCCAGTCGTCCGCGGCCTGCGAGGCGTGCGCCATCTCGTGCACCACGGTCTCCTCGAGCGCGGAGCCGCCGTAAGGCCCCCACGGATCGACGATCATGTACGGGTGCCGGTCCTCCCATGAGGTCGACCGCTCGCCTCCGAGGACGTCGACGAGGCAGCTGCGGTGGCCTCTCCACACGAACACGTCGAGCGCGTCGTCCGGCCCGCACTCTCCACCATCGCCGAGGGGCGGGCGCATGCCGATCTGGCGCACATGATAGTCCCAGCCATCCTCGACGAACGCGAGGACCTGGCGCGCAACGTCGCGCTCTTCCGCCTTGTAATGGTGCACGAGCACGGGAAGGGTCGAGGATCGAAGGGAGAAAGGGAACATCTCCTCGAAGTCGGCTCGCCCACAGATGCTCTCGCCTTCCGGCAAAGGGTGCTTGTACTCCGACGGCGTGGCCGGGGTCATGTCATCGCCCTCTGTGCCGCAGCCGACGGACCCGAGGCCGAGGGTGAAGCAAGCCAGCCAGGGAAGGGATCTCCGCATCGAGGCGCTTTAACCGAGCCTCCGGGGAGCTCGCAAGGAGCGGCCGCCGGCATGGCCGCGCGGCGCGCGCAGCGGAGCAGCACCCGGCTGCGTGTGTGGCAAGGGTGCTGCCCTCTCACCGCGGCAGTCGTGCTAGGCGGACTGGTCGAGCTCTCGCAGGATGTCGCGGAGCGCCTGGGCCTCGGCGCGCTCGAGGACCAGGGGCGCCGACACGCACGTGGGCGCGTGGTCGCGATACTCCACGGGCTGGAAGGCGGCGAGCGCACCGGACGCGGTATAGGCGAGATCCAGGCGCACCGCGGAGGTGTCCGGCTCGCCCTCCCCATCCAGGGCGAAGGGGAGCTTCGCGATGGCGGCGAAGTCCCGCCTCTCCAGGGCGGCAGTGAGCGCTCCGATCGGGCAGGTGAAGTAGCGGAACCCTTCTTCCACCTTCTCACCCGTGGGTGTGTACACGGTCTCGCTCAGGATCAGCCATTTGCGGCGGGTGGCGAAGCGAGGGTCGGCGCGCATGAAGTCGGAAAGATCTTGGATCTCCATCGCGCGTTCATACCTCATCCGGGCTCAGGATCTCCACCAGTCCGTCGAGGCGGATCACGCTGCTCTTTCATCGCACACATGAACGCAGGGTGGGTCGTCTCGACGCGCTCGTCCTGGGACATGGCCCCATGGCGGGGGCGATGTGGCGCTACGACCGTCCGAACCTGAGCAGGAGCCCGAGCCAGCCCTTCGCCAGGTAGAGGAGGTTGATCAGCACATACATCCAGAAGAACACGTCGAGCCGGTCCGCGAGCGCGAACGCCCAGATGTGGCTCGGGTAGTGGTTCAGGAAGCGCAGGAACGTCATCACGAGCGCCGCCGCCCGGGCGGCGGGCGACCGGGGCCGCTCCTCCGTGGCGGTCTCGTAATAGGCGGAGACCGAGGTCTCCTTGCCGCTGATCTCCGGGCGGCGGACGAAGTTGGTGAGCGAGATCGCCGAGGCGATCACCGCGACCCCGACGACGCCGGCGAGCAGGAAGCGCGGGTCTCCGCCGGGCCAGCGGCCGCCGTCCAGCCCGAGGCCGCCGGCGCTGAAGAGGCGCATCGAGAGGGCGCCCGAGAGGAGCACCGCCTTGAGCTCGTCCGTGAAGAAGTCGAAGAGGTGGCCCTCCTTCGACGCGAGCTGCTTGTGGCGCGCCAGCATCCCGTCGGCGCAGTCGAGCAGGTAGCTCAGCTCGAGCACGGCGACGGCCACGAGGCCCCCCGCCGCCGTGGGCAGCGCGACGAGCAGCGCCGCCGCGACGACGAACACGGCGAGGTTGAGCAGCGTCACCTGGTTCGGCGTGATCGCGGTCCGCGCGAGGAGCGCGACCACGCCGCCGGCGAGCGGGCGCATCAGGTAGGTGTTGAAGAGCTGATCGTGCTTCTTCCGCGTGGCCAGGTAGATCCGCTTCGCTTCGCCGAGCATGGCCGGCGCATCCTAGCCGAGCGGCTCCCGTCTTGCTCGGGCGGCGGCGGCGCTTTCGACCCGGTCGATGGACCGGCCCGCCGCGCGGTCAGCGCCGCGCCGGGCGCGAGGCGGGTGAGGCCGCGTCGAGCGGCTCGTCGCTCCAGTCGACGGCGATCGAGTCCTCCTTCGCGGCCTCGGGGCGCACCCACTCCTTGGTGATGGATCCGCCGCTCACCGGAGGCTCGTCGCTCCAGTCGACGGCGATGGAGGTCGAGACGCTCGCGGGGTGCATCGCGATCGTGGCGGGCCCCCCGTCGTCCGCGGCGCCCCGCGGCGACGGCTGCTCCCGCAGCGTGATCGCGTCCGGAGCGAGCGCGTGCGCGAACCGCGACGCGCGCGGCGGCGTCTCGCTGCGCAGGAGGGCGCGCACGTCCTCGAGCATCTGGCGCGCGTCGGGGTAGCGCTGATCGCGGTCGAAGGCGAGCGCGCGATCGACGACGAGGCACACGTCGCGCGGCGCGTGCGGCGCGCGCTGCGCGAGCGGCGGCGCCGGCTCCCTGCCCATCTTCAGCAGGAGGTCGAAGTCGGTGCTCGCCTCGTGGACGTGGCGGCCGGCGATCAGCCGGAACATGGTGGCGCCGACCGCGAAGAGGTCGGCGCGGGTGTCGATGTCGCGGCCCTTCGCCTGCTCCGGCGGCATGTAGGGCGTCGTGCCGAGCACCAGGCCCATCCGCGTGAGCTCGCCCTGGAGGCTGGAGTCCTGGCGGATCCGCGCGAGCCCGAAATCGAGGACCTTGATGCGCGGGCCGCCGCCGTGCGCGGGCGAGTCCGCTGGGCCGTCGCCGACGACGTACAGGTTGGGCGGCTTGATGTCGCGGTGGATGATCCCCTGCGCGTGCGCCGCGGCGAGCGTGTCGAGCACCTGCGCGGTGAAGCGGAGCACCTCGGCCAGCGGGAGGCCGCCGAGGCGGCGCTCGCGCTCGGCGAGCGACTCGCCCTCGAGGAGCTCCATCACCAGGAACGGCGCCCCGTCCTCGGCGACGTCGATGTCGCGGATCTCGACGGCGCCCGGGTGGCGGAAGCGGTTCGCGGCCTGGGCCTCGCGCTCGAACCGGTCGCAGATCTCCTTCGATTTCGCGGCCTGCGGGTGCAGGATCTTGAGCGCGTCCCGGCGGCCGATCCGGTGGACGCCGACGTAGACGGCGGCCATGCCGCCCGCGCCGAGCAGCCGCTCCAGCGTCCACTTGTTGCGGATCGTGGTCCCCACGCGTTGTGAGGCGGTTTCGCTGCTCATGGGGTCCTTGCCTTCATGGAAGCGGCGCGGCCGCACGCGGTCAAGCGTATGCTCCGCGCGGTCGCGAGGAGAGCGATGGTGAAACCGGGCAAGCAGAGCGGGCGGCGGTACACCGAGGCCGAGGTGCGGGCCATTTTGGAGCGCGCCCTCCGGGGCGCGCAGGCGCGCGACGTGAGCCACGACGAGCTGGTCGCGGCGGCCGAGGAGATCGGCATCTCCCGGGGCGCGATCGAGGCCGCGTCGCGCGACATCGAGCATGTCCGGGGCGAGGAGGCGGCGCGCGCGGCCCTCCTCGCGCGCCGGCGCAAGGAGTTCCGCGCGCACCTGTTCTCGTACCTCCTCGTGAACGCGTTCCTCTTCGCGGTGAACGCGCTCACGGACGGGCCGTGGTGGTTCTTCTGGCCGCTGCTCGGGTGGGGCCTGGGGCTCGCCTTCCACGCGCTCGGCGCGCTCTCCAGCGACGTGTCCCCGCGGCAGATCCGCCGGGAGGTCGAGCGCAGCGCCGCGCAGGCGCGGAAAGAGCAGCACCGGCGGCTGAAGGAGCAGCGCAGGGTCGAGCGCCTCGAGCGCAAGCAGCGCCTCGAGCAGAGCGCGGAGGACTTCGGGCACGCCGTCGAGGAGGGCGTCGCGACGGTGCTCTCGCGGATCGCGCAGGAGATCCGCGGGAGCGCTCCGCCGCCGGCGCCGGCGCCGGTCGAAGAGGCGCCGCGGAGGCGGCGGATCGAGCCGCTCGACGCGGACGAGGCCGAGTCGGAGGATCTCGGCGAGGAAGGGGCGGATCGCGCGGCCCGGAGAGGCCGCGGCGGGCGCTGAGAGGCGCGCAGGAGGGTGTCGGGACGGCGCAGGCGCTGATTCATGGTTGCGCAGGACACAAGCATGGGGGCGCAGGAGGGCGGCGGGGCTGCGCTGGAGCCGCACAATCCTGATGCGGGACACTGAAATGCGTGTGCAGGAGGGGCGGCGGGGCTGCATTGGAGGGGCGCGGAGCTGCGCAGGAGGGGCGGCGGGGTTGCATAGGGGAGGCGGCGGGGCTGCATTGGAGGGGTGCGGAGCTGCGCAGGAGGGGCGGCGGGGCTGCATAGGAGAGGCGGCGGGGCTGCATTGGAGGGGCGCGGAGCTGCGCAGGGATGCTGGAGGCGAAGCGCGCCACCCGGAGAACCCGACAGGCATCTGTCGATTTCTTTCGTCGAGCGCTCGCCCAGGTCGCGGCGGGCCTTCGCCCAGCGCCGCTCCCCCACGCCGACCGCCGCCCCTCTCGCTTCCGCCTCACCCCCCGGCCGGCTACCCTCGACGGGATGTTTCACCCCGTCGTCGACCGGTGGTTTCGTGACCGCTTCGGCGCCCCCGCCCCCGCCCAGGAGCGCGCCTGGCCGGTCATCGCGGCCGGCCGCGACGCGCTGATCAGCGCGCCGACCGGCGCCGGCAAGACGCTCGCGGCCTTCCTCTTCTGCCTCGACCGGCTCGTCCGCGACGCGGCGCGTGGCGCGCTCGAGGACCGCACCGACGTCCTTTACATCTCGCCGCTGAAGGCGCTCTCCCACGACGTCCACCGCAACCTCGAGCAGCCGATCGCCGAGATCTCGGCGGCCATGGAGGCGGCGGGCCTGCCCGCGCCGGGCATCCGGGCCCTCGTGCGGACCGGCGACAGCCCCGCGCAGGAGCGGCGCGCCATGGCGGCCCGGCCGCCGCACGTGCTCGTCACGACGCCGGAGTCCGCGTTCATCCTGCTGACCAGCGCGTCGGGGCGGCGGGCGCTCTCCGGGGTGCGCACCGTGATCCTCGACGAGGTCCACGCGATCGCCGGCGACAAGCGCGGCGCCCACCTCGCGCTCTCGCTCGAGCGGCTCGAGGACCTCGTGGTCGGCCAGGGCGGCGCCCGGCCGCAGCGCGTGGGGCTCAGCGCCACGGTCCGCCCCATCGAGATCGCCGCCCGGCTCGTCTCTGGTGCGCGCGCGCTGCCCCAGATCGTCGATGTAGGGCAGCGGCGGGATCTCGATCTCGCCATCGAGGTGCCCCGCGACGAGCTCGGCGCGGTCTGTACGCACGAGCAGTGGACCGAGATCTACGACCGCATCGCGGCGCTCGCCGAGGGAGCGCGGTCGACCCTGGTGTTCGTGAACACGCGCCGCCTCGTCGAGCGGGTCGCGCACGCGCTCGGCGCGCGGCTCGGCGAGGACGTCGTGGCGGCCCACCACGGGAGCCTCTCGCGGGCCCGGCGGCTCTCGGCGGAGCGGCGCCTCAAGGCCGGGGAGCTCCGGGTCGTCGTCGCGACGGCGTCGCTCGAGCTCGGCATCGACGTCGGCGCGGTCGACCTCGCCTGCCTCGTCGGCTCGCCGCGGTCGATCAACGTCGCCCTCCAGCGCATCGGCCGCTCGGGCCACGCCCTCGCCGCGACGCCGCGCGGGCGGCTCTTCCCGCTGACGCGCGACCAGCTCGTCGAGTGCGCGGCGATCGTGCGCGCGGCGCGCCGCGGCGAGCTCGATCGGATGACGTCGCGCGAGGGCCCGCTCGACGTGCTCGCGCAGCAGATCATCGCCGCGTGCGCGTGCGAGGAACGGGACCAAGAGGGGCTCTACGCGCTCGTCCGAAGGGCCGCGCCTTATGAAGGCCTCTCGCGCCGCGACTTCGACGCGGTGGTCGCCATGGTCTCCGGCGGCGCCGCCGCGGCGGACGACGGCGCGTCCGCGGCCCGCGGCGCGCGGCAGCGGGCCGGGTCGCTCGTCTACCGCGACGCGATCGGCGGCCGGCTGCGCGGGCGGCGCGGCGCGCGGCTCGCGGCGCTCACCTCGGGCGGGGCGATCCCCGACATC
Source organism: Sorangium sp. So ce426 (assembly GCF_051475585.1). Taxonomy (NCBI): domain Bacteria; kingdom Pseudomonadati; phylum Myxococcota; order Polyangiales; family Polyangiaceae; genus Sorangium; species Sorangium sp. So ce426. Next base: position 4,057,168 of record NZ_CP150341.1, read on the forward strand.
GCGGCCGTCGACGTGGTGGTGCAGCCCGATGGCACCAAGGTCGGCACGCTCGACGAGGATTTCGCGATCGAGTCGTCCGGGGGCGACGTCTTCCTGCTGGGCAACACCTCCTGGCGGGTGCTCCGGCTGGAGGGCGGCCAGATGTGGGTCGAGGACGCCCACGGCGCCGCGCCGACGGTGCCGTTCTGGCTCGGGGAGGCGCCGGCGCGCACGCCGGAGCTCTCGGCCGAGGTCGCCGCGCTCCGCGCCGAGGTCGCCGCGCGCCTCGACGAGGAGCGGGCCGATGGGGCGCGGCCGGCGGCCGAGCGGGGTCAGGGCGGCGAGGAGGCGCGGGCGGCGTGGTCCCGGGCGGCGCGCTGGCTCATGGAGGCGTGCGCGCTCGACGCGCGCGGGGCGCTGCTCGTGCGCGACTACATCGAGGCGGGGCGCGCGGCGCTCGGCGCGGTCCCGGGCGGCGCGACCGTCGTGGTCGAGCGCTTCTTCGACGAGGCCGGGGGGCAGCAGATCGTCGTCCATACGCCGCTCGGCGGCCGCGTGAACCGCGCGCTCGGGCTCGCGCTGCGCAAGCGCTTCTGCCGCTCGTTCGACTTCGAGCTCCAGGCGGCGGCGACCGACGACGGCGTGCTGCTCTCGCTTTCGGCGGAGCACGGGATCCCGATCGACGAGGTGCTCGATCTGGTCCGCCCCGAGGGCCTCGAGGAGGTGCTCGTCCAGGCAGCTCTCCAGGGCCCGATGTTCCGCACGCGCTTCCGCTGGGCCGCGTCCCGCGCGCTCGCGCTGCTCCGGTTCCGCGGGGGCCGGCGGGTGCCGCCGGCGCTCCAGCGCATGCGCGCCGACGACCTCCTGCTCTCGATCTTCCCCGAGCAGCAGGGCTGCCAGGACAACCACGGGCTCTTCGCGCACGTCGATCCGCCGGATCACCCGCTCGTCCGCGAGGCGCTGCGCGACTGCCTGACCGAGCTGATGGATGTCGAGGGGCTGCGCGCGCTGCTCGTCGGCCTGCGCAGCGGCGCGATCCGCGTCGTCGCGCTCGACACGCCGGAGCCGAGCGTCTTCTCGCACGAGATCCTGAACGCGAACCCGTATGCGTTCCTCGACGACGCCCCGCTGGAGGAGCGCCGCGCGAGGGCGGTCCGGGTGCGGCGCGGGCTCCCGGCGGAGGTCGCCGAGCGGCTGGGCGGGCTCGATCCGGCGGTCGTCGCCGAGGTGGTCGCCGAGGCGCGGCCGGACGTGCGCGACGCGGACGAGCTGCACGAGCTCCTGCTCGACCGGGTCGCGCTCCCCGCGGAGGAGGGGGTCCGGAGCGGCCTCGCGAGGCACTTCGAGGCGCTCTGCGCCGCGGGGCGCGCGGCCGAGGTGGGCGCTGCTCCCGGCGCGGCCGTGCCGCGCGCGCCGCGCTGGGTGGCGACCGAGCGGCGGCCGCTTGTCGAGGTGATCTGGCCGGAGGCGGTGTTCGCGCCCGACGTCGCGGTGCCGCCCGCCGTGCGCGGGGCCGCCGGGGCGGTCGATCGGGGCGCCGCGATCACGGCGCTCGTCCGCGGCTTCCTGAGCGCCGCGGGGCCGATCTCGACCGAGGATCTCGCGTCGCGGCTCGACGTGCCCGCCTACGAGGCGCAGTCCGCGCTCGCGCGGATCGAGCTCGCCGGCGGCGCGCTGCGCGGGCGCTTCCTGCCGGGCGCGCCGCCGCGGCCGTCGCAGGCCGCCGCAGGCGGCGGCGATCTGTCGCAGGCCGCCGCGGGTGGCGGCCATCTGTCGATCGAGTGGTGCGATCGCCATCTCCTCGCCCGCATCCACCGCCGCACCGTCTCCGGCCTGCGCAAGGCGATCGAGCCCGCGACCGCGGCGGAGCTCCTCCGGTTCCTCCTGGCGTGGCAGGGCGTGCGGCCGGGCACCCAGGCGCGCGGGCCGGGGGGCCTCGGGCGGGTGATCGAGCAGCTGCAGGGCTTCGAGCTCGCCGCCGGCGCGTGGGAGCAGGCGGTGCTGCCCGCGCGCGTGGCTGGCTACAGCGAGGGGCTGCTCGACGCGCTCTGCCTGTCCGGCGAGGTGGCGTGGGGCCGCGTGGTCCCGCGCGACGCGGCGGCGCCCACGCGCGCGGCGCCGATCACGCTGGCGCTGCGCCGCGATCTCCCGTGGCTCCTCGCGCCTCGGGAGGCCGAGGGCGCGCCGCCGCCGGCGTCGCTCTCCGAGGCGGCGCAGGGCGTGCTGTCGTTCCTGACGCGCGCCGGCGCGTCGTTCTTCGACGACCTCGCTGCAGGCGCGGGCCGCTCCCGGGACGAGGTCGAGGAGGCGCTCTGGGAGCTCGTCGCCGCGGGGCTCGTGACCGGCGACGGCTTCGCGGCGCTGCGCTCGCTGCTCGGCGGCGGCGCGGCCGTCGCGCTGGGCGCGGGCCGCCTGCGCGGCGGGGCGCGGCGGGGCGGCCCCGTCGCGTCGGGCAGGTGGTCGCTCCTGCGATCGCGCCCGGACGCGTTCGCGCCCGCTGCCGACGACGCCGGCGAGGGCCCTGATGCTGTCGAGGCGCTCGCGCACCAGTACCTCCGCCGCTACGGCGTGGTCTGTCGCGAGCTGCTCGCGCGCGAGCCGCGGCCGCCCGCGTGGCGCGACCTCCTCCGGGTCTACCGGCGGCTCGAGATGGCGGGTCAGCTCCGGGGAGGGCACCTCGTCGCCGGCTTCGCGGGCGAGCATTTCGCGCTGCCCGAGGCGCTCGACGCGCTCCGCGCCGTCCGGCGAGAGCCCCTGTCCGGCGAGATCGTGCAGCTCTCGGCGTGCGACCCGCTGAACCTGGTCGGCATCGTCACGCCGGGGCCGCGGGTGCCGGCCACGCTCGGGAACGTGGTCATCTACCGCGACGGCGTGCCGCTCCTGCCCGTGGCCGCGGCCGCGCCGGGACAGGCGATGTCCGCTGCCGCGGGAGCAGCGATGTGAGGGCGACGACCCAGCCTTCTCGCCTCGCCAGCGGAGAGAATTCAACGCCAAGGCGCCAAGACGCCAAGGCGCAAGAATGCACGACGATCGTTCTTTCGTTTGCGCCTTTGCGCCTTGGCGTCTTGGCGTTGAATTCTCTCTCCGGATCTCTGGCCGGACTCCTGCGGCGCCGATCGACCACCCCGTAGTCGCTCATGCGAAGCGGACACCGCTGCAGCGTGCCCACGCGCACGTTGCGCTCCAACCCTGATGCCGTCAATATCCTGCGGCGAACACGCGCTCGGGGGGGCGTTCCTGGTCATCTGAGGCCGCCGCCATGTGGACTGTCCTTTCCGAGCTTCGCCAGCCCGAAAACTCCCGTCACCGCGCCTCCGGCCCGCCAAGGGTGCTCTGGACATCGGCGGTCGCGTTCGCGGCCGCTCTGCAGTGCCTCGCGTGCAATCAGGGAGCGTCCCAGCCCGGCGGCGCGAAGGCGGAGAAGCCTGCGGCCAGCGTCAAGGAGGTGACGCTCGCCCCCGTGACGGAGCTCGTCATGGAGCAGGCCGTCGACATCTCGGGGACCCTCGACGCCGACGAGCAGGTGACGCTCGGGGCCAAGGTGGCCGGGCGCCTCGCCTCGATCTCGGTCGACCTGGCGAGCCCGGTCCAGCGGGATCAGGTCATCGCTCAGCTGGAGGCGCGGGACTACGAGCTGCGCATCGAGCAGGCCACGGCCGCGCTGGCGCAGAGCCGCGCCCAGCTCGGCTTGCCCCCGGACGGGCCCGACAGCGAGCTCGACATCGAGGGCACGGCGGTCGTGAGGCAGGCCCTCGCGACGCTCAAGGAAGCGCAGGCCAACCAGGTCCGGGCGCGGGGGCTCGCCAGGGAAGGGCTGATGTCGGGCATGGACCTCGACGCGGCCGAGGCGGCGGCGGTCCGCGCGGAGACCGCCGTGCAGTCGGCGCGGGAGGAGGTGCGCATCCGCGAGGCCGCCGTCCGCCAGCGGCGCTCCGAGCTGCGCATGGCGCGGCAGCAGCTCGCCGACACCCTGGTGCGGTCGCCGCTCGATGGCGTCGTCCAGGTGCGGAGAGCGAACGTCGGCCAGTACCTCGCCGCGGGGGCGCCGATCGTGGACGTCGTCCGGATCGACCCGCTGCGGCTGCGCGTGGCCATCCCCGAGCTCGAGGCGGCCGGCGTGCGCGCGGGCCAGCCCGTGCGCGTGACCCTCCCGGGAGACAGCGCCGCCTATCCGGGGACGGTCGCGCGCCTCGCGCCCGCGCTCGACCCGCAGAGCCGCACCCTGCTCGTGGAGAGCGACATCAAGAACCCCGGCCACCTGCGGCCGGGGAGCCTCGTCAGCGCGCAGATCGTCGTGAGCTCGAGGCCGGTGCCGACCGTGCCGGCGACCGCCGTCGTCCGGTTCGCCGGCCTCGCGAAGGTCATCACGGTCGAGGAAGGCAAGGCGAAGGAGAAGCAGGTCACCACCGGAAAGACGTCGGGGGATCGGGTCGAGATCGTGTCCGGCGTCGCGGTGGGGGAGTCCGTCGTCGCAAAGCCCGGGTCGCTCCAGCAGGGGCAGCCGGTGCGCGTGGTGGAGGGGGGCTAGGGTGCAAGCGCTCGCCAGGATCTGCATCCAGCGGCCCGTCTTCGCCGCCATGCTGACGCTCGCCCTCGTGGTGGTCGGCGCCGTGGCCTACTTCAAGCTGGGCGTGGATCGCTTCCCCGCCGTGGACCTGCCGACGGTCTCGGTCCGCACCACGCTCCCCGGCGGCGCGCCCGAGGACGTCGAGTCGGAGATCTCCGAGGAGATCGAGGCGGCGGTCAACACCGTCGAGGGGATCGCCGAGCTCCGCTCGATCTCGACGGGCGGCACCTCCGTCGTCGTCGCCACCTTCAACCTCGACCGGGACATCGACTCGGCGGCGCAGGACGTCCGCGATCGCGTGCAGGCGGCGCTGCGCCGCCTCCCGGTGGGCACCGATCCGCCCGTCATCGCGAAGCAGGACAACGACTCGACCCCTGTCATGTCGATCGCCCTCTCGGCCGATCGCTCGATCCGGGAGCTCACCGAGGTGGCCGACAAGCTCGTGCGGGTGCAGCTCGAGCGGTCGTCGGGCGTCGGCGAGGTGCGCGTCGTGGGCGGGCAGCAGCGCGCCATCAAGATCTGGCTGAACGCCGACCGCCTCGCCGCGTACGGCCTGCCGATCACCGCCGTCCGCGACGCGATCGTGCAGCAGAACGCGAACATCCCCGCGGGCAACGTCACGGGGAAGGAGGAGGAGCGGACGCTGCGCACGATGGGCCGCATCGAGGACGCGGGCGCGTTCAACGACCTGGTCGTCGCCACCGTCGACGGGCGGCCCGTCCGGGTGCGCGACATCGGCCGCGCCGAGGACGGCACCTACGAGCAGCGGTCGCTGGCCCGCCTCGACGGCAAGCCCACCGTCGTCCTCGACGTCGTGCGGCAGTCGGGCGCCAACACCGTCGCGGTGATCGAGGCCGTGAAGGCGAACCTGGCGAAGCTGTCCGAGCAGATGCCCGAGGACGTGCGATTAGAGGTGATCCGCGATCAGTCGGGCTACATCTACACGGCGCTGCACGAGATCAACGTGCACCTCGTCCTCGGCAGCATCCTCGCGTGCGCGGTGGTCCTGCTCTTCATGCGGTCGTGGCGGTCCACGATCATCGCGGGCGTCGCGATCCCGACGTCGGTCGTCGCGACGTTCGGCATGATGTGGCTGCTCGACTTCACGCTGAACAGCGTGACGATGCTGGCGCTCGTGCTGATGGTGGGCATCGTCATCGACGACGCCATCGTCGTCCTCGAGAACATCTTCCGCTTCGTCGAGGAGAAGAAGATGGACTCCTTCGAGGCGGCCAGGGCCGCGACGCAGGAGATCGGGCTCGCCGTGCTCGCGACGACGCTGTCGCTCGTCGTCATCTTCGTCCCCGTCTCGTTCATGTCGTCGATCTCGGGGCGGTTCCTGTTCCAGTTCGGGATCACGGCCACGGTCGCGATCCTCGTGAGCCTGCTCGTCAGCTTCACGCTGACCCCGATGATGAGCGCGCGCCTGCTCCGCGAGGAGGGCGCCCGCGCGCACGGGGCGGGGGAGGCGGGAGCGCACGGCGGCGGGGGCGGGGCGGTGACGCGGGAGGGCTTCTACGGGAGGCTCGAGGCCAGGTACACGCGCGCCCTCGCGTTCGCGATGCGGCACCGGGCGCTCGTCGCCGTCTCGGGCGCGCTGGTGATGGCGTCGGCCGTGCCGCTCTACGGCCTCGTGAAGCAGGAGTACATCCCCTCGGGCGCGGACGACGCGCAGTTCGAGATCCGCGTCACGGCCCCGCTCAGCGCGAGCATCGGCGCGATGGACGACGTGATGCGGCAGATCAGCGACGACGTCCGCGGGGTGCGCGGGGTGCGGAGCGTGCTCGCCACCGCGGGCGGCGGCTTCGTGGGCGGCGTCAGCGCGGGCGAGGCCTTCGTGCGGATCGCCCCGCACGACGAGCGCACGTTCTCCCTGACACGGCTGCTCCGGGAGACGTTCTCCGGCCATCCGTGGCGCGCCTTCAAGGACAACTACTCGCAGAAGGACGTGATGCAGGAGGTGCGGCGCAAGCTGCGCAAGTACTCCGATCTCCGGATCTCGGTGCGCAACGTGCCGTCGTTCAACATCGGCGGCGGGAACTTCGAGATCGACTTCGCGATCCAGGGCCCCGACATCGAGCAGCTCGAGCGTTATGCGAACGAGCTCCGCGAGCGCTCCGCGCAGCTCGGCGGCATCGTGGACGCCGACGTGACGCTGAAGATCGACCGGCCGGAGCTCCGGGTGCTCATCGAGCGCGATCGCGCGGCGCAGCTCGGGGTCCGGACGCAGGACATCGCGACCGCGCTGCGCCTGATGGTGGGCGGAGATCAGGCGGTCTCGCGCTTCCGGGACGAGGCCGAGAACGAGAACTACGACGTGCAGCTGCGCCTCATGGAGGAGGATCGCGATCGGGTGGCGGCCGTCCGCCGCCTGTACGTGCCCCGGACGGCGCGCGCGCAGGCCGCGCCGCAGCCGGGCGGCGCCGGCGGCGCCGGCGGTGCGGCGGCGCCCTCGGCCGGGACGCCGTTGCTCCGGGGCGACCTTGTGCGCCTCGACAACCTGGTGCGCATCGAGGAGGCGAGGAGCCCGTCGCGCATCGACCGGCTCGATCGCCAGCGGGTGTCGAGCCTGCGCGCCGGCGTCGCCCCCGGCTACGCGCTGGCCGACCGGCTGGAGGCGCTGCGCGGCGCCGCCCGGGAGATGGACATGCCCGCGGCGTACACGACGAGCGTGCGCGGCCGCGGCGCGGAGCTCGAGCGCACGTTCGGCGAGTTCATCTGGGCGTTCCTCCTCTCGATCGTGCTCATGTACATGATCCTGGCGTCGCAGTTCGAGAGCCTCGTGCACCCGGTGACGATCCTGCTCTCGCTGCCGCTGTCGGTGCCGTTCGCGCTGCTCAGCCTGTGGGCGACCGGGAACACGCTGAACCTGTACTCTGCGCTCGGCTTCCTCGTGCTGTTCGGCGTGGTGAAGAAGAACTCGATCCTCCAGGTCGACCACATGAACAAGCTGCGGAGCGAGGGCGTGCCGCGCGAGGAGGCGATCCTCCAGGCGAACCGCGATCGGCTGCGGCCCATCCTGATGACCACGCTGGCCCTGGTCGCGGGCATGCTCCCGCTCTGGCTGGGCACGGGGCCCGGGGCCGAGGAGCGCCAGACGATCGCCGTCGTGGTCATCGGCGGCCAGTCCCTGAGCCTGCTGCTCACCCTGATCGTCACGCCGGTCTCGTACTCGCTGCTCGACGATCTCGCGCGCAGCGAGCGCTGGGGGCGGGTCCGGTCCCGCGTGGCCTCCCTCCGCGAGCGCGCGTCGGCGCGGTTCGGCCGGCTCTTCGCGCGCAGGACGACGTAGGCGCGGCGGCGCCCGCCGCCGGGCGCCTCAGCCCTTCGCCATCCCGAGCGCGGCCACGGCCACCGCGCCCCAGCCCGCGAGCAGGAGCAGCCCGCCGAGCGGCGTGACCATGCCGAGGACGCGGACGCCGGTCACGGTCATCACGTAGAGGCTGCCGGAGAAGAGGAGCACGCCGCCCGCGAAGCAGAAGCCGGCGACGGTCGCCGCGACGCCGCCGGTGCGCGCGGCGAGGTGGGCGGCGAGCGCCAGCGCGAGCGCGTGGGCGAGGTGGTACTGGGCGCCCGTTTGCCACCAGGAGAGGCGCAGCGCGCCGTCCGGCTCCGCGTCGAGCGTCGCCTTGAGCCCGTGGGCGCCGAAGGCGCCGAGCGCCACCGCGAGGAACCCGTAAACGCCCGAGAGCAGGAAGAAGAGACGTTCCATCGGGCGCGGAGCTTAGCCGATGGCCGGAGCCCGTCACGGGGGCGCTAGGCGCCCGCGCAACTGCGGCGGGCTCGCGCCGATGTTCGAGGTGCAGGAGGACGGTCCGTCGACATGGGCAAGCGAGGCCGCAGGCGTCGAAAGGAGAACACGAGACAGGACGACGAGCAGGACGACGTCGATCTGATCCTCCGCCACGTATCGCGGCAATTCCCGCACGACGTCGCGCGCGCTCTGCTCGGCGCGGCCGGGCCCATCGAGCCGCTGGGCTGGGTCGACACGCAGGTCACCGGCCGCCGGCGGCGGCTCGATCGGGCGCTCGCCGTGAAGGTGGGCGGCGAGCGGCGGCTGCTCCACGCCGAGTGGACGCTGGCGATGAGCGAGGAAATTCCGTTCCGCGTGTTCGAGTACCATTGCCTGACGGCGCTGGCGGTGGCGGACGAGGCGCGGGCGAGCGAGGGCGCCCCGGCTCGGCAACCCACGCCGATCGACAGCGTGGTGGTGGTCCTTTCTGGCCGGGAAGCGCCGTGGCCGACGCACGGCGCGTATCGGACATCGTCACCGGACGAGCCGTTCTCCGGCGTGCAGTTCCGTATCGAGGCAGTCTATCAGCGGACGGTGGCCGAGCTGGCGGCGCGGGGAAGCCCGTTCTGGCTGATCTTTACACCGCTGGCAGCGGATGCGGATCGCAGCAAGCTGAACCAGGTAATCGAGGAGCTCCGGGCCTGCTCCGGCGAGCGTCAGTTCGGGGAGCTCGGAGCAGCGATGGTGGCCCTGGCCGAAGCAGACACGCGTGAGCGGGGTCTCGCCGACGTGGTAAAGTCGCTGCTGCCGCGGGAGGTCGTGATGCAGAACTCGATTTACAGGGAAGGCAAGGCGGCCGGGCTCAAGGAAGGGCTGGAGAAGGGCCTAGAAAAGGGGCTGGAGAAGGGCCTCGCGCTGCTCGCGCACCAGGTCGAGCGGCGACTGGGGCGCCCGCTCTCCGCAGCGGAGCGAAGCCGGCTCCACGAGCGCCTGCACGCAGAAGGCCCGGAGAAGGTGGGCGACGTGGTGCTCGACCTCTCCGCAGCCGATCTTTCGATGTGGCTCACAGCCACGGCCTCTTGACCGTCCAGCGGGCCACCCACCGCGCACTCGGCCGGCCAGCGCCGCGCGCCCACCCGAGCGCGCGGCGCTTCAGCCACCCGCCGCCCGCCGCCGCGGGAAGATCGTCCCCCGGATCTCCGCCATCGACGCGCCGAACGTCGTCGCGAGCCGGCCGAGGACGAGGCGGTTCAGCCGGCCGTCCGGCGGCGCCCTGACGGCGATCACGAACGCGACGTCGACGGCGGTGCCGGCGTGCCTCGCCGCCCGCTCCGCGAGCGCCGCCGCGGCGACGTCGGACAGCTCCTCACGACGCGCGACGCGGATCTTCACGTAGAGCGCCGCCCGCATCAGCGTGTGATAGCCGTGCATCCACGCCATCCAGCGCTCCTCCGGGCCCCCGGCGAGGGCCCGTGAGAGCGCGTCGCGGCGCCGCTCGATCTCGTCGAGGGGCAGGTTGTCGAGCTCGTTCAGCGCGCCGGGGAACTCCCCCGCGAGCGCGCGGAACACCTCCTTGCCCGGGATCGGCTCCCCGGCCGCCCGCGCGCGCCGGAGCTCCGCGAGGGTGAGGTACTTGCGGGCGAGCTGCGACAGGACCTCCGGGGAGAGGCGCGCGTCGCCGTCGGGGACCCCCGCGCCGGTCACAGCCAGCCGTGAGGGAACGCGAGGACGTCGCCGATCGACGGGGCGCCGAGGCACAGCGCGACGAGGCGATCGACCCCGAGCGCGTTGCCCGCCGCGGGCGGCATCCCCTCCTCGAGCGCGTCGAGGAAGCGCTCGTCGATCGGATAGACCGGCTTGCCCTGGGCGGCCCGCGCCGCCTGATCGGCGAGGAGCCGCGCGCGCTGCTCGACCGGGTCGGTGAGCTCGCCGAAGCCGTTGCAGAGCTCGACGCCCGCGACATACAGCTCGAACCGCTCGCAGACCCGCGGATCGCCCGGCTTGAGCCGCGCGAGCGACGCGAACGGCGCGGGGAAATCGACGAGGAACACCGGGTGGGGCAGCGCGGCGATCGCCGGCTCCACCGCGTCCACGAGCAGGCGGAAGAACCGCTCCTCGTCGCTCGACGCGAGCGCGATCGCGTCGTCCGCGGGCACGCCCGCCCAGCGCGCGAACGCCTCGCCGATCGAGATCCGCGGGAACGGCCGCTCCAAACGTACCTGCTTGCCGGACGTCGAGATCGTGCCCTCCGCGCCGAGCGCGCCCGCGACGCGCTGCACGATCGCCTCGGTGTCGGCCATCACCTCGTCCACGCCGGCGAAGGCGCGGTACCATTCGAGCATCGTGAACTCCGGGTTGTGCCTGTCCCCGAGCTCCCCGCGCCGGAAGCAGCGCGCGAGCTGGAAGCAGCGCGGGACGCCCCCCGAGAGCAGCCGCTTCATCTGGTACTCCGGGCTCGTGATCAGGAACGTCGGGCGCGCCGCCTGCACCGCGAACGCGTCGAGGTGCAGGTCGAGCCCGGGGGAGGGGACCATGCTCGGCGTCTCCACCTCGAGGAAGCCGCGCTCGGCGAACAGCGCCCGCACCGCGCCGAGCGCCGCCGCGCGCCGGGCGAGCGCCGCGCCGCGCCCGCGATGGATCGCGCGCTCCGTCTCGCTCGACGGCGGCGCCGCGGCGCCCGCGCGCGCCCGCGGCGGCCTCCGGGGCGCGATCCGCTCGACGAGCCGCGCGGACGCGAGCGCGCGGTCGGCCGGCGCCGGCGCCGGCGCCGGCGCGCCCTCGACGATCGCGAGATCACCGACCTCGAGCGGCGGCGCGAGCGCGCCCTCGAGCGCGACGCGCAGCGCGCCGAACGCGTCGCCGAGGACGACCGCGCCCTCCGCGACCTCGAGCACGCGGCCGCCGACGCGAACCCTGCCGGGCAGCGGCGCACCGGAGGGACCGGCGGGGCACGGGGGACAGGCGGAGACGATGTCGCTCGGGGCGAACGTCGCCGGGAATCCAATGGAGGTGTTTGTTTCAGAGAGAGCCACGGGAGCCTGCGTTGAAGGTGCCGGAGACATACCACGCAGGTTGACCAGGGAGGTCACGTAACGAGGCAATCACGGCCACAACTCCCTGATTTTCCGCGAGGACGTCGCGTCGCTTCTCCTTGATGAGCCAACGCAACTCGTTACGTTGGTCGCGCTCGTCGGTCCGGCCCTGCCGCGCCTCACGCGAGCGCTGCTTGCAGAAAGCCAGCAGAAATCCAGCCGGAGAGATGAACCCATGAGACGACTGCCGCTCTTTCTTCCGTTGACCGCACTCGCAGCCTTGGCCGCTGCGGGGCCCGCCGCCGCGTCGGAGTGGCACACGCTTCGGCAGGGCTCGCCAGGAGCGGCGCTGTCCTTCCGCGGCACGGATGGCGCGCGGGGCGCGGCGGAGGCGGCGCTGAAGCACGCCGCTTCAGACCTCCGCCTCGAGGGTGTCTCGCTGCGTTACCAGAGCGAGCTCGTGGATGGCGATCACCGCACCGTCCGGTTCGGGCAGGTCCACGCCGGACTGCCGGTGCTCGGCGCCGCGGTGGCGATCGATCTCACCCGGGAGAACCGCGCGGAGGTCGTGGTGCTCGACGTGGCGCGGGACCTGTCGGTCGCGACGACGCCGACTCACGGGGAGGAGGCCGCGCGGCGCGCGGTCGAGGCGGCCTACGGGATGACGCTCGCGGAGCGGCCGAACGCGGCGCTCGCGGTGTTTCCCGAGGCGGAGACGGGCGGCAAGCTCGTCTGGGTCGTCGATGTCCGGTCGGATCGCGGCGGGGAGCGCTACCTCGTCGACGCGCACACAGGCAAGCTCGTCCACAGGCGCTCGCTGGCCGTGCACGCGCGAGGGCGCGTTTACCCCATCAGCTCGGCGGTCACGCCCGAGGTCCAGGATCTCGAGCTCAGCGGCCTCGACGCGGCGGATCCCCAGACCTTGAGCGGCTGGAACGGCAACTTCAAGGTGGTGAATTACGTGGATGGCGACCTCGCCGCCGGCGTCCCGCTCACCGTGGAGCAGAGCGTCGAGCCGAACGCAGGGGAGGACTTCCTCTACGATCCGCCCACGAGCGCGGACGATGCGCACGACCAGTTCGCGCAGGTCGGCATCTATTACCACCTCACCCGGATGCGCGATTACTTCGTGTCGACCCACCAGATCGACATGGGGGCGCCTGGCTGGAAGCTCGTCGCGGTCGCCAACATGCTGGAGGCGGGCCGGCCGATGGACAACGCCTTCTTCTCGGGAGAGGGCGTGGGCGAGCCGTTCCGCGCGCCGAACCTCATCGCCATCGGCCAGGGGTCGTTCTTCGACTTCTCGGACGACTCCGACGTGTTCCTCCACGAGTTCACCCATTATGTCTCCGCCAACGCGGTCGGCTACAATGGGGGGCAGTTCGCGATCAACGAATATGGGCTCTCCCCCTGGGCCGGCAGCATCGATGAGGGCATCGCGGACTATTTCGCCTGCACCGTGAACGGCGACTCCACGCTCGGCGAGGCGACGCTGGCGCCCTTCGGCATGGCGCGCGACCTCGCGAAGGACACCAAGACGTGCCCCGGCGATCTGGTGGGCGAGGTGCACGAGGACGGCGAGCTGATCGGCAGCCTCGCGTGGTCCTTGCGCGAGAAATTCGGGGCCAAGGTGGGCGACAAGCTCGTCTGGGGCACGGTGACGCTGCTGACCCCCAACGCCTCGTTCGGCGATTTCGCCAAGGCGCTGAAGCGGGCGACCGGCAAGCTGGTGACCGCCGGCGAGCTCACGGAGGCGGACGCCGGCGCCGTCGACGCGCTGATCGAGAGCCGGGGCCTCGACGACTGCGAGGAGGTGCTCGATCTGAGCGGGGGCAAGTCGCAGACGACGAACATGTTCGGGATCGACTCGCTGGTCTTCGGCTCGGGGGCGTCGTGCGCGGATTACCGCTCGCAGCTCAGCCTGCAGAGCCTCTTCCACTTCAAGAGCAAGCCGGATGGGGCCGCGAAGGGCGTCCGCTTCACCGTGGATCTCGATCCCGACCGCGGCAACGACGTCGAGTGGAGCATCTACGTGAGGGCCGGCCGGCACGTCGGCTTCACGCTGGGCGAGCTCCTGCCGGAGGCCACGAAATACGATTACAGCGTCGATGGGATCACGGAGACGAGCGGTGAGATCGTCATCGACGAGACCTCCGATCCGCCGTTCGATCCCGCGCAGACGTACTACCTGGTGATCGGTCACAAGAACTGCCCGTCCTCGTCCGTGACGGTGGAGAGCGAAGATCTCGGGGTGGAGCCGCCGGTCGATCCGACGGAGCCCGTCGAGCCGGAGCCCGCCGGCTCCACGGGCGGCGCGACGCCGGATCCGACGGATCCTGTCGAGGATCCCGAACCGGAGACGGTCGTGGGGTGCGCTTGCCGCGCCGGCGAGCCGAGCGCGCCCGTCGCGCCCGTCGCGCCGTGGACGGCGCTCGCCGGGGTCGCGCTCGCCGGAGCTGCCGTGCTCAGGCGGCGTGCGCGGGCGCGTCGCGCGCTGGGCTGAAGTGACGGCCTGAGGCCGCTGGCGTCACGCGGCGGGCGGCGCATCGGCGCGCGCCGCCGTGGCGCCTGCCCTCCACGCAAGCGCGAGGCCTGGAGCGCTCGCGCCTGTCGCTTCTCTGGGGGTGATGCGCGAGGGCTGCCTTCGCTGTTCTAGCGCCCGCCTGCGCCGCCGGTGCCGCCCGCGCCGCCGGTGCCGCCACCGGCGCCGCCCGTACCACCGGCGCCGCCGGCGCCGCCCGTACCACCGGCGCCGCCCGTACCACCGGCGCCGCCCGTACCACCGGCGCCGCCCGTACCACCGCCGCTTCCGCCCTCGCCTGTACCGCCGCCCCCGGCAGTCCCGTTGCCGCCAGTCCCACCGCCGCCGCCCGTGCCGCTCGCGCTGCTCGTCGTCGGATTCTGGTTGGGATCGCAGACCTGCGTGATCACATTCGGTCTGCAGCAACGATGTTGTTGCTGCTGCTGACCGATGCCCATGCACACGAGGCCATCGGCGCAGTCATCGTTGCCGTTCGTGATCTCGCAGGGCTCGCCCTCTCGCTGCTGGCTGCAGCTCGCGGCGGAGGCGACGATCGCCGCGGCGAGCGCGGCCAGGAGGAGCGCGGGGCGCAACGCGTTGCGCGATGTCTTCGGGGCTTTCACGCGCGCTGGTCTAGCAGAACCAGCCGGGCTTGCCTATTGCCCATCTACTGCGGAGGGGTAGGCCGGTTCTTGGCGTCGATGGCGTCGATGAACAGGCCCATGTACTGCGCGGCGCTCGTGATCGAGAAGACGAGCGATAGATAGATGAGCAGCCGTCCGACGTGCACCACGTCGACCTCTCCGAAGTCGACGCCGAGGTGGATGTGGTACGGGTAGCCGAGGATCAGGCAGACGATCCCGATCATCTGCAGCGCTGTCTTGATCTTCCCGCCGTCGCCGGCCGCGATGACGAGCCCCTCGGTCGAGGCGATGGAGCGGAGCGCCGTGATCGTGATCTCGCGCGAGATGAGCAGCACCACCGCCCACGCCGGGATCCGGCCCATCGGCACGAGCCACACGAGCGTGGCGGCGACGATGAGCTTGTCGGCGAGCGGATCGAGGAACTTGCCGAGCACGCTCACGAGGCCCTGCCGCCGCGCCAGGTAGCCGTCGAGCATGTCGGTGATCGCCGCGAGCGAGTAGACGCCCGCGGCCCAGAAGCAGTCCCGTGGCGCGCCCCTCGACAGGAGCAAGAGGACGGCCGGGATCATGAGGATCCGGGCGAACGTGAGCAGGTTCGGAAGGTTCCGCGCGTCTTCCCAGAGCGTGCGCCGCCGCTGCGCCTTGATGCCCCGCAGGGACGTGCCCGCGCTAGCGACCATCGACGAGGACCATCCCCTCTCCCCCGAACGTCACGAAGCCCTGCATCCCTCCAGGCGCCTCGGAGGCGGGCAGCGTGCGCGGCAGGAGCCGGCCCATCCACCCGAGCACCGCGGTCGCGCGCGTCGACGTCGGCCGCGACGGGGTGATCTCCAGCGCGGCGGCGCGCTCGGGCACCGACAGGACCATGTGGCCGCGGCCGCGGAGCTGCACCATCGCGACCGCCTCGCCCTCGCCGGCCGGCAGGCGGCCGTTCTCGTAGCCGATCGGCAGATCGAAGCCGACGAGGACGTCCTCGCGCAGGTAGATGGACTCTTCCCCGAGCGTCACCGGGTGGAGCCGCCGCCCCTCGGGCGCGCCGAGCACGAGCTCGCAGCGCCCGCCGATCTCGATGAAGGGCGTGCTCGGCCCGCCGAGCGGCTCGTCGAAGATGCGCCCGCGCGCCTGCCGCTTCAGCACGTGCGTGGCCGTCCCGGAGTGCACGCTCATGGTGCGCAGCGCGTCGAGCCGGGCGACGAAGCCCTTCGTCGACTGCACGAGCACGACGCCGGTCGGGTGCCGCGTGACCGCGGCCTCGCGCGGGAAGACGAGCAGCCGCTCGCGCGCGAGCGCCGAGAGCGTCTCCAGCGGCGGCGCCGCGGCCGGCGGCGCGGCGGGCGCCGCCGTGGGAGGCGGCAGCGAGGACGACGACGGCCGCCCCGCCGCCTTCTTGCTCGCCGTCGCCGCGTCCGGCGCGCCGCCGCCGGCCGCGACGGCGATCGCGAAGCGGCCCGTCGCGGAGGGCTCCTCGGGCGCCACCGTGCTGCGGCGCACGGTCGGGGCCACGCTCCCTCCCGGCGGCGCCTGCACGGCCGGCATCGACGGCACCGTCGGCGCCGCGCCGACCCTCGGGCCGGGAGCCTTGCCCGGGCCGGGCGGGTTCGACGCGCCCCCCGCGCGGCCGTCCGCCCCGAGGCTCTTGAACGACGGCGGCGCCGGGATGGTCGGCATCATCTCGCGGCCAGGCTCGATGGCCGACCATGTCCCTGACGGGATGCGCGGCAGATCCGAGTCGTGCCGGAAGCCCGCGCCGGCGCGATCGAGCGCCTGCACCGCCTCGCCCGCGGCGCGCTGCACCTCGGCCTTGGCCTCGACCGGCGGCTGATCCTCGGTGTCGGGCGGCTCCATCGGGTAGCGGCCCGTGGCGCCGCCGCCCGTCATGTCGAGCAGGCGGCGCGCCATCGCGTCGTGGCCGCCCGCCGCGAACGCGTGGCTCGCGCGCTCGTAGTCGCCCATGCGCTGGAACGCGAGCCCCAGGTAGCCCCACGCGCGCTGGTGCTTCGGGTTCTGCTCGAGCGCCTTCTCGAGCTCGGACCGCGCCTGCGCCGGCTGCCCGGTCTTGAGGTACGAGAGCGCGAGGTTGATGCGCGGCTCGACCGCCTCCGGGTGGGCCTGGATCAGCCGCTCATAGATCGCGATCGCCCGCGGGTAGAGCCCCAGCCGGAAGTAGACGATCCCGAGCAGGTCTTGCCCCTTGGGATCGCTCGGCTGGAGCGACAGCGCGCGCTCGAGCTCCGCCTTCGCGGCGTGGACCCGGTTGTCCTGCAGGAGCTCGCTGCCCCGGTGCAGGTGGAACAGGAACTCCTCCGCCGCGACTTCGCGTGTGGAGGGCCGTGGGTCGTCGCGCTCGTGCATTGTCGGGGGGATCGTACACGAAAACGCACACACGCCGTCAGGCGCTCGCCGCCTCGATCGCCTCGGCGAGCGTGAAGGCCCCCTCGTAGAGCGCGCGGCCCACGATGACGCCGCTGACGCCGGGGATCTGCGCGAGCGCGCGCAGGTGAGCGAGCGATCCGACTCCGCCGGAGGCCAGGACGGGGAAGCCGCACGAGGCGGCGAGCTCGCGGGTGGCTTCCAGGTTGGGGCCGACCTGCGTGCCGTCGCGGGAGACGTCGGTGTAGAGGAGCGCCGCGACGGGGGCGCCGGCGAGCGCGCGGGCGACGTCGAGGGCGGTGACGGAGGAGACCTGCTCCCAGCCCTGCACGGCCACGCGCCCGTCCTTGGCGTCCACGGCGACCACGACGCGCCCCGGGAAGCGGCCGGCGAGGTCGCGCACGAGCGCGGGATCGTTCACCGCGGCGGTCCCCAGCACGATGCGATCGGCGCCCAGCGCGAGGTAGCTCTCGGCCGCGGCGGCGGAGCGGATGCCGCCGCCCACCTGCACGCTGCCGCCCTCCACGCCGAAGGCCGCGATGACGGCGCGGACGGCGTCGGCCTGGACGGGCAGGCCGGCGCGGGCCCCTTCCAGGTCGACCACGTGCAGCCGAGCGCAGGCGCGGCGGAGGCGAGCGGCGAGCGCCGCCGGGTCCTTGTCGTAGACGGTGACCTGATCGTAACGCCCTTGATGGAGGCGCACGGCCTGGCCTCCGAGGAGATCGATGGCGGGGATGAGCTGCACGCGGCGGGTCTAGCGCGCCTCCGCGCCGGCGGGTAGAGGCGGCGGAGGCGGCGAAGGTCGCGAAGGTGAACGGCCCCGCCGCGTCACCACGACCCGCTCGCCCCGAGCACGACCCCCTCCGGGCTTGCCGCGAGCACGCCTGCGCGGATCCGCCTTGACGGCGCGACGGCGGTCATGTCGCTCTGCTTCGGCTCGGTCAGGTAGAGGATCGCCGCCGCCCCGAGCCCGGCGAGCCCCACGCCGAAGCCGATCGTGCTCACGAGCCCGGTGGTGCTCGCGCTCTCCGCCGCGTCCAGGCCCGTCTTGTCGCAGGCCGTCGGGTCGCTCAGGCCGATCCTGCTGCCGCAGTGCTCGCGGACGACGCTCTTCTTGCCGAGCGTGAGCGCGCCCGTCACCCCGCCGATCACGAGCCCCGCGACGCCGACGCCGCCGGCCGCGTACACGGCCGCCCGCCGGCCTGAGAGGCCCTCGGCGGGCGGCGGCGGGGCGCCGCTCACCACAAGCTCGACGCGCTTCTTCTCGCCGTGAGCGAGGTGGATCCGCGTCTCCTGGACAGGCCCCCCCGGCGCCTGCGTCGACACGACGTGCTCTCCCGGATCCACCGGCACGCTCGCGCCCAGCGCGGCGCTGTCCACCGCGCGGCCGTCGCGCTTCACCACCGTCCCCGCGGGGGCCCCTGGCGGGAGGGAGAGCGCGAGCTCCGGCACGAGCGGGGCGAGCTTCTCGCGCTCCTCCCGGGCGACCTTGGGCCGCTCTCCTTGCCGGCGCTTCTGCTCCGGCGTCAGCTGCTCGTGGAGCGCGAGGTACTCGCCGAAGTGCGCGAACGCGCTCGCGACGCGGCCCCACCTCGACTCGCAGATGGCCAGCGTGAAGAGCGCCCCCGGCTTGGGCTCGATCCGATGGCTCTCGGCGATCGCGCCGCAGCCCGCCTCGTACCGGCCCGCCTCCATGTCGGCGAGGCCCCGGTTGAAGAGGGCTTCCGCGGCCGCGCTGTCCTGCGCCGCGGCGGGCGTCGCGGCGGCGAGCGGCCAGAGGACGAGAGCGAGAGGGGCCAACCGGCGCAGGCGACGTGTCATGTTCTGGGGCATCCACGGGCGAAGGTGTCAACGGGTGTCGGCGAGGATCGGACCGGCAGCGCGGCGGAGATAGGTCTCAATCTCGTCCGAGCAAAGGGACTTTGGGGCGAGCGGCGGCGCCTGTTCGCCCGGTCGAAGCGGGCCTCGGCGTCGCCTTCGGGGGAGCGCCCGCCGCCCCGCGCGCGGCCGGCCTCGCGCTGGCGCTCGCGCTGGTCGCGGGCTGGGCGGGCTCCGCGGCGAGCGCCGTCGCGGAGGCGCTGGGCGCCGGCGCCGACGGCGTCGCGCTCGGCGCAGCGGTGGCGGCGGCGCTCGGCGCAGCGGTGGCGGCGGCGCTCGCCGAGCCGGCGTCCGGCGCAGCGGCCGGAGGCGGCGCGGCCACCGCCGGATCGGCCTCGGTCCCGGCGCGGATCAGGAGCCAGGTCCCTGCGCCGAGCACCCCGAGCCCGAGGACGACCGCGGCGGCGACGAGCGGGGCTCGGTTTGGCGCGATCGGCGGGATGTTCCCTGAAGGGACGGACGTCACCGACGTCTCCATG
This sequence comes from Sorangium sp. So ce426, assembly GCF_051475585.1. Taxonomy (NCBI): domain Bacteria; kingdom Pseudomonadati; phylum Myxococcota; order Polyangiales; family Polyangiaceae; genus Sorangium; species Sorangium sp. So ce426. The sequence continues at coordinate 4,076,371 of NZ_CP150341.1, forward strand.
GTCGCCGCGAGGGGCGCGACCGGGGAGCGAGACGGGTGCTCCGGCCCCATCGGGCCGACGCTCGTCGCCACCGGCGGCATCATCGAGGGCGCCGTGATCGCGGTGCTCGCGGGCGCCGTGAGCGCGGCTGCGGTGCTCGCGGGCGGTGGCGTGGCGAGCGCGTGCGCCGAGGGGCTCGCCTGGGCCCAGGGCGGCGTGGTCGGGCGGGGCGAACGCCCGCTGCTGGCCGGGGCGAGGCCGAGCAGCTCGGAGAGCGCCTGCGCCGCCTCGCTCGCGAGGCGGAAGCGCGCCGCTGGATCGACGGCCGTGGCCCGAGCGAACCAGCCGTCGAAGCTCTGCGGCAGCACCACCCGCTGCGACATCGCCCGGTGGACCGGCGGCTCCTGCGGCCCGTGGACGGCCACGAGCGCGAACGCGATCACGTCGTTCGCGCTGAGCGCCTCCGGGCTCCAGTACGGCGTCCCCACGAGCAGCGTGTACGCGATCATCCCGAGCGCGTAGATGTCCACGGCGCTGGTGAGCTTCGTGTCGGTGCGGAACTGCTCGGGCGCCATGTAGATGGGCGTCCCGAGGCTCCGCGTGATGCCGGCCGCCGTCCCGCCCTCGGCGAGCAGCTTCGCCACGCCGAAGTCGAGGATCTTCATGCGGGGCGTCCCGTCGTCCCGCTGGGTGACGAACAGGTTTTCCGGCTTGAGATCCCGGTGGATGATGGACGCCGCGTGGGTCCGGTCGAGGGCCGACGCTGTCTGCTGGAGGTACGTCGCGACCTCGCCGGGAGGCAGCCTGCCGAGGCGCTTGAGGCGCAGGCCGAGCTCCTCGCCGCGGAGCAGCTCCATCACGAGGAACGGCATGCCCGTCGCCTCGTCGATGCCCGCGTCGAAGACGTCGACGATGTACTCGCTCTCGATGTCCGCCGTGATCTGCGCTTCGCGCTTGAAGCGGCTGCGCATCTCCTCGCTCTGGAAGAGGTACGCGTGCATCACCTTCAGCGCCCGGCGGCGGTTCGTCTCGATGTGCACCACCTCGTAGACGGACCCCATCGCGCCCACGGCGAGGAGGCGCGCCACGCGATAGCGGTGCGCGAAGACCGTTCCGTCCGCGAGCGTGCCCGACACGGCGGGAGGGTCGCGCGCGGCGGCTGTCGCGTCAAGGTTCCAGGGACCCCGAAGGGCGGCGCGCGCTCTGCGGAGCGGCGGCAGCGACGCCGAGACCCCGAGACGCCGCGACGCCGCGACGCCGCGACGCCGCGGTGCCCAGCTGCGCGCATCACCGCGCCCGTGCGCACCGCAGCCCCGCGCCGGCGAAGTGGCCCGTCGGCGAGCGCTCCTGGAAGGCGGAGGTGAGCAATGTCTCCTTCCCGCTGCGCCAGCCCCCGCCCCAGATCATGTGGTTCGTGTCGGGGGTGAGGACGGCGCAGTCATCACACGCGATCGGGTCGTCCGCCGCGAACGAATCCAGCACCCACTCCCACACGTTTCCCCCCAGATCCGCGTGTCTCCCCACCGCCCGTCTCCCCGCGGCGACCTCGACCCACCCGGCTGGAGGTCCGCCACCTCGTCGGTCCACGAAAAATAGGGCTTCTCGCAGTGCAGCGACTCCGACAGCGCCGCCCGGTCCACGGGCAAGTTGGCGTCCCACGCGGCGCGCCACCCGCTGTCCGGGATCTTCGGGTGCGCTCCTGCCCCCACCGCTGGCCAGCTCGCCGGGTACTCCGACAGGAACGCCCGGAACCGCCCCACCGTCACCTCGAATCGATCCAGCCGGAAGTCGCTCACCGTCGCCAGGCGCGGCTCGGCGCTGCCCCGATCGAACGTGCCTCCGGGCACCACCAGGCTCCCGCAGCAGCGCTCGTCTCCGCGCGGCCCGCAGATCTTGTCCATCTTGGCGCAGCTCCGAGGGACGGTGCAGCGCCCATCGTCACACAGGGGCGCCTCCTTCGGCTCGCGAGCGGGCGCGCTCGACGCCGCTCTGCCGCCGTGGAGAGGGAGGCGCGACCGGCGCCCTCCTCCGCGGCGCCGGGCTCTGCCGCGTGTGTCCTGAGGCGTCGCGGCTTCTGTCCTTGCGCGCCGGCCGACATCGGCGCCGACATCCGCTCGGGGCGAGGCGTTCCGGCCCGGCGGGCGCTGGTTGCGCGAGGTCGTCGGGCAGATACCATCGCTCGCTGAAGATGGCTGTACTCACGCTCGAGCAAGCGGCGATCCCGCTCCGGCAGGCGTACCGGGAAGGTCGCCTCATTCCCTTTCTGGGCGCGGGCTTCTCCGCCCCGCTCCGGCTGCCGATGTGGAAGGAGCTGATGGGGTGGATGGGCGCCGCGCTCGGCTTCGAGCCGGCGCTCTTCGAGCTGCACGGCCTGCCCCCGCAGCTCGCGGGCTTCTTCGCCCGCGAGTGCGCGGGCGGCCTCGACAGCTTCATCGCCGAGATGCGCGCGCGCTTCCACGCGCGCGAGGTCGACGAGCGGCGCAGGAGCTCGTGCCAGCACAAGGCCCTGGCGCGCCGCGACTTCTCGACCATCTACACGACCAACTTCGAGCACCACATCGAGGAGGCGCTGCGGGACGCAGGAAAAGAGGCCGTGGCGCTCGCCAGGTTCGACGACTTCGCGCGGTGCCCGGCGCAGGGGGCGTGCCACGTCATCAAGTTTCATGGAGATCTCGACTGGCCCGAGACGGTGGTGCTCACCGAGTCGCAGTACTTCGGCCGCCTCCGGCTCGAGGCGGCGCCCGATCAGCGCCTGCGGGCCGATCTGCTCAGCAACAGCTTCCTCTTCCTCGGCTACAGCTTCGGCGACGTCGACATCCGGTACATCTGGTACCGCATGGAGCAGATGCGCATCGAGGGCAGCCCCGAGCTCGCGAGGCGCGCCTCGAACCGCCGCGGCTACTGGGCGACCTTCGGCGCCGGGCTCGTCCAGCCGGCGCTGCTCGAGGACTGGCACATCGACGTGATCGAGCTCGACCCGAACGACAAGACGAAGAGCGTCGTGGATCTGCTCGACGCGCTGGACGCGTGAGGGGACGGGGGAGGGGGATGGTCATGGTCTATTTCGTCTCCTCGAACCACCGCAAGCTCGCGGACATGACCCATGTATGGAAGGACGCCCCGACGCCGCTCCGCGTCCTCCGGCTCGACGTGCCCCAGATCCTCTCGTCGGATCTCGACACCGTCGTACGCGAGGAGGCCCTCGCCGCCTACCGGCTCTCCCTCGTGCCGCTCTTCGTCGAGCACGGCGGCCTCTTCATCGAGCACCTGAACGGCTTCCCGGGCCCGCTCGTGATGCCGTTCTGGGAGCGGCTGCAGGACCGGATATGCTCCCTCATCCCTCCGGGGCAGTCGCGCGCGGCGCACGTGGTTCAGAAGGTGTGTTATTGCGACGGCCGGACGCTGCGTGTCTACACGGGCAGCGTCCCCGGCGAGATCGCCGTCGAGCAGCGGGGAGACGAGGGCATCCACTGGGAGCCGATGTTCATCCCGGCCGGGCACACGCGCACGCTCGGGCAGATGCCGCGTGACGAGCGCCTCCGGTGCTCCGCGAGCGCGGAGGCGCTGCGGGCGTTCCGGTTCGATCTCGGCCTGTGATCGCGCAGCGCGGCGCTCGCGCTGCGCTCGGCTGGCCACGGTGGCGCTTGACTTCCGGATCGCTTTGGAGTTCCTAACCGTCCACGACCGCGGCAAGGGGGCGAGAGCCTGATGTCCGGCGCTCCCCCTGCGCTCAGAGGTTGTCCCCATTTGGCGCGGAGGCGATTCATGGAGTTCAGACAGCTCGGCGGGTCAGGGTTCAAGGTACCGGTGCTGAGCCTCGGGACGGGGACGTTCGGTGGCTCCAACGAGTTCTTCCGGGGGTGGGGATCGAGCGACGTGGCCGAGGCGACCCGGCTGGTCGACGTCTCGCTCGAGGCCGGGATGAACATGTTCGATTCGGCCGACATCTACTCCGACGGGCTCGCCGAGGAGATCCTCGGCCACGCGATCAAGGGCAGGCGCGACAAGGTCATCATTTCCACCAAGGCGACCTTCCGGAGCGGCAAGGGCCCCAACGACGTCGGCTCGTCGCGGTACCACCTGATCCGGTCGATCGAGGGGAGCCTGCGCCGGCTGCAGACGGATTATATCGATCTCTTTCAGCTGCACGGCTTCGACGCGGTCACGCCGCTCGAGGAGACGCTCGGCACGCTGGACGATCTCGTGCGAGCGGGGAAGATCCGCTACCTCGGATGCTCGAATTTCTCCGGCTGGCACCTGATGAAGTCGCTCGCGGTGTCGGAGAAGTATGGTCTCTCTCGGTACGTGGCGCACCAGGCGTATTATTCGCTGGTGGCGCGCGACTACGAGTGGGAGCTGATGCCGCTGGCGCTCGATCAGAAGGTCGGCGCGGTGGTCTGGAGCCCGCTGGGCTGGGGGCGGCTCACGGGGAAGATCCGGCGCGGGCAGCCGTTGCCGGAGGTCAGCCGGCTCCGGAACAAGCTGTCTGTCGAGGGGGGGCCGCAGATCGACGACGAGTACCTCTATGGTGTGGTCGACGCGCTCGACGCGGTGGCGAAGGAGACGGGCAAGACCGTCCCGCAGATCGCGCTCAACTGGCTGCTTCAGCGGCCGAGCGTCGCGAACGTGATCATCGGCGCTCGCAACGAGGAGCAGCTTCGACAGAACCTCGGGGCCGTCGGCTGGAACCTCGCGCCAGAGCACGTCGCGAAGCTGGACGCCGCGAGCAAGGCGAAGCTGCCCTATCCCTACTTTCACCAGACCGGGTTCAGCGAGCGCAATCCGTTCCCTGTCGCGCTCTGACGGTCGCGGCCTGGCCGCGACCGTCGGCTGATCCTGCGCGGAGGCCCGGCTCGGGGGCGCGCGCCGCGCCCTCGCTGTGGATGGCGATCCCGCGGCGAGGGCCGGTCAGCGCGGCGCGGCGGTGGCGTCCGGCGTGGCGGCGTGCAAATCAGCGGTCGTGCTCATTCTTTGCGACTTCGACGGGACCATCACCTGCGACGACCTGACGAACCGGATCTGGGACGCTCACCTTCGCTATGACTGGCGGCAGGCGCTGCTCGCGCCTGCCGCCTCCGGCGAGCTCACGCCGTTCGAGCTCCTCCGCCGCGGCTACGCCGACGTGGATCGCCCGGCCGCCGAGCTGCTGGCCGAGCTGCGCCCGCACGCCGGGCTGCGGTCGGGCTTCGAGGATCTCCTGGCCCTGTGCGCCCGCCGGTCGTGGGTGTTCCACGTGATCAGCCACGGCCTGCCGTTCTACATCCGCGAGTTCCTGCCGCCGGGCACCGCGTTCTCTTGCTTCGATGCCGTCTTCGATGGGCGCTGGCGCGTGACCGTGCCGGAGACGGTGCCGCTCGGTCCCGGCGAGGACTTCAAGATCCGCGTGCTCGACCAGCTGAAGGCGGCCACCGGCGAGACCTCCACGGTCTACATCGGCGACGGCCGGCTGGACTACCCCGCGGCGCGGTGCTGCGATCGCGTGTTCGCCGTGCGGGACAGCGCCCTCGACGTGCTCTGCTCCCGCGACGGGATACCGTGCACACCCTTCGACGGCTTCGCCGAGATCTGCGCGGCGCTCGAGGGCAGCGCCACCCCTGACGGGGAGCGCGCGCGGCGCGCGGCCCACGCCACGCCGACACCTGGCTGATCCATCCGGGGTTCATCCAGCCCGAGGACCGCCTCGCTTCGGGTCACGCCTGCTCGATCGCCGCCGCAGGCGCGGCTCAGATGTGCTTCGGCGGGTTCAGCTTGTCCTCCGCCGACCTCCGCTGGACGAGCGCCTTGGCCTTCTCGTAGAGGACCCGCAGCCGCCCGCCCTCGGGCTCCCAGTACTCGGCGCGCTCGACATAGAGCTTCAGGAGGGCGGCGTGAGGGTGGCTGGGGCCGGCCGGCAGCCACGCCTTCCACGAGGGCTTCCAGAGGCTCCGGATCTTCTCCTCGTTCCGCTCGATCGTCGCGCGCGCCGAGATCGAGATGTACGCCCGATCCCGCGGCCTGTAGCAGCAGACCGCCACCTGGTGCTCGCGGGCGATCTCGCCTGTCTTCGCCGCCTCGTCCTCCGTCACGAACCAGAGATCGCAGTCCATCAGCTCGGCCGGCTCCTGGATCTCCATCGGCCGCCCCCGCATCAGCCCCTCGGGGGTCATCGTGACGAGCATCGCGGTGTCGAACTCCCTGAGGAGCGCGTGCAGCTCGCTCATGGATCCGCGGACCTGAGCCCTGGCCCCCGGCTCCATACTCCGGTGTTGCTCTCCACTCTGGTGTTGCATGCGGACAAAGCTGCTCCGCGGACCCTGGCCCGCAAGCAGGGGTGCGCCCTGACCCGTGTACCGCGGCAGCCTGGCGGCGCTCCGGCGTGACCCGAGGCGCCGCGCGCCGCAGAACGGCCCAGGCAGCTCGGCTCACCTTCGCTGGTTTTTTGCGCAGTGGACGGCGCGATGCGACGCCTCGACGCGCGTCCGCTCGGCAGATGGGGCGCTCTCCTGCCGCCAGAAGTGCCAATCTGCGAACCCTCCTGGGTGGCACACTCCATGCGTTCGCGGCCGCGGGGGCACACCACAACTCCGCCCAGCAGGCTCTGCCATGACCGCGTTTTCGGACGACGTCGACCCTCGTATCCCCGCTGTCCCGATCCGGGACGACACCGCCCGGATCCGGGAAGATTTCCTCGTGCTCGCCGCGCACGAGATCAGGACGCCCGTGACCTCGCTCCTCCTGCAGCTCCAGCTGACCAAGCGGATGAGCCAGCAGGAGCCGGAGAAGACCCCGGCGTGGGCGGCGGCGATGCTGGCCGTCTTCGACCGTCAGCTCGGCCGCCTCGCCCGGCTCTGCGACGACATGTTCCAGGCGAGGCACGGCGGCCAGGCCCACGGCGCCCCGACCCGTGAGCCTGTCGAGCTCGTCGCGCTCATCCGCGAGGTGGTCGCGACGGCGGTCGCGCACCGGCCGGCCGCGTGCGGCGCCATCTCGGTCGCGGCCGAGGGCCCGGTGATCGGCTGGTGGGACCGGTCTCACCTCGAGCGCATGGCGTTCCACCTGATCAAGAACGCGCTCACCTTCGGCGAGGGCAAGCCGATCTCGATCGAGGTGCGCGCGACGCGCGCGCGGGCGCGGCTCATCGTGCGCGACCGCGGCATGGGGATCGCGCGGGAGGACCAGGAGCGCATCTTCGCGCGCTTCGAGCGGGCCGTCCCGGTGGAGCGCTTCGGCGGCCTGGGGCTCGGCCTGTACATCGCGCACGTCGCGGCGCGCGCGCACGGCGGCGCGATCCGCGTCGAGAGCGAGCTCGGCTGCGGCGCGGCGTTCATCGTCGATCTCCCGCTCGCCCCGCGGCGGCCGCAGCGGGTGAGGGCGGCGCGGCGCTCCTCGCTGGTCCCCCCTCACGCCCGGCGCGGGCGCGGCGCGGGCGGGGCGCGCCCGCCCGAGCTTCCCCTGGGCGCGCACCTCAAGCTCGCGCAGGTCAAGCAGGTGCACCAGCGCCTGCTGCGCGCGCACTGACGCGCGCGCGGGCGGGTCAGCCGGTCAGGAAGCGGGCGAGCAGGCGCAGGCCGGCGGCCTGGCTCTTCTCGGGGTGGAACTGCGTCGCGGTGACGTTGTCCCGCTCGATCGCGGCGGTGACGCGGTGCGGGCCGTGCTTCGTCGTCGCCGCGACGAGCGCGGGGTCGAGCGGGACGGCGTGGTAGCTGTGGACGAAGTAGACGAAGGGGCGCTCGCCGGCGAACACAGCGAGCGGGCCCTCCACCTCGCGCGCGAACGCGATGCGGTTCCAGCCCATGTGGGGGATCTTGATCCCGACCCAGGGCTCGCCGGGAGCCGCGTCCGCCTCGGCCGCGCTCGGCTGTGGGGTGAGGCGCTTGACGGTGCCGGGGAACACGCCGAGCCCGCGCGCGCCCTCGGCCTCCTCGCTCCCGTCGAAGAGCGCCTGCATGCCGAGGCAGATGCCGAGGTAGGGCGTCCCCTTCCGGATCTGCGCGCGCAGCGCCTCGCCGATGCCGCTCTGCAGCGCGGCGGCGCAGTCGCGGAAGGCGCCCTGGCCGGGCACCACCACCTTGTCGGCCCGGCCGATGATCTCCGGGTCGCCCGTGCGCGTCACCGCGCACGGCGCGCCGGCGTCCTCGGCGGCCTTCTGGAGCGCCCGCTCCACGGAGCGCAGGTTGCCCATCCCGAAATCGACGAGCGCGATGGCTTGCATGGCTCAGAGGCTCCCCTTGGTGGACGGGATGCCGGCGACGCGCGGCTCGATCCGGGTCGCCTTCATCAGCGCCTTGGCGAACGACTTGAAGCAGATCTCGACGATGTGGTGCAGGTTGTCCCCCTCGATGAGGCGGACGTGGAGGTTCGCGCCGACGCCGCGCGCGAAGCCCTCGAAGAACACGGGGGCGAGCTCGACGTCCCAGGTGCCGAGCTTCGCCTTGGGCAGCGGCACGCGCCAGACGAAGTACGGCCTGCCGGAGAGGTCCAGCGCGCACTGCGCGAGCGCCTCATCCATGGGGAGCGTCGCCTCGCCGTAGCGGGCGATGCCCGCCTTGTCGCCGAGCGCCTTCTGCACGGCCGTGCCCAGGGTGATGCCGCAGTCCTCGGTCGTGTGGTGGCCGTCGATCTCGACGTCGCCCTCGGCGTGGATGGCGAGATCGAACAGGCCGTGGCGGGCGATCTGATCGAGCATGTGCGTGAGGAAGGGGAGCGGCGTCTTGATCTCCGAGCGGCCCTGGCCGTCGAGATCGATCTCGATGCGGATGTCGGTCTCGCGCGTCTTGCGCTCGACTCTGGCGATGCGGGGCATGGCGCGTAGGGTAGTCGCCCTTCGCCGCAAGGGAAGCGGCGTGATCCCGATGACGTGACGGGGTGACCCGGCAATGGCCTTGGACGCGAGCGCCGGATCGCATAAGGTGGCCTCCTGGATAACGTGGCGGTGGTGGCGCCCTCGAGGCAGCCCCAGCGCGGGAGCGTCCGTGAGCGCACCGGTCACCGAAGGTCAAATTCTATCGGGGAAATACCGGGTCGAGCGCATCCTCGGGCAAGGCGGCATGGGCGTCGTCGTCGCCGCGTTGCACGAGCAGCTCCACCAGCGGGTCGCGATCAAGCTGCTCCATCCCGGCGCCAACGACGAGATGGTGGAGCGCTTCGTGCGCGAGGCGCGCGCGGCGGTGCGCCTGAAGAGCGAGCACGTCGCGCGCGTGCTCGACGTCGGGACGCTCGAGACGGGCGCGCCGTTCATGGTGATGGAGTACCTGGAGGGAAGCGACCTCCAGGAGACGCTGCGGCGGCGCGGCCCGCTCGAGCTGGAGGAGGCCGTGGGCTACGTGCTCGAGGCCTGCGAGGCCATCGCGGAGGCGCACGCGGCAGGCATCATCCACCGCGATCTCAAGCCGGCGAACCTCTTCCTCACGCGCGCGGCGGACGGCAGCGGCATGGTGAAGGTGCTCGACTTCGGCATCTCGAAGGCGCTCGCGGACCCGTCGACGGCCGGGGCCGAGCCGGAGCTCGGGCTGACGAAGACGGCGATGGTGCTCGGCTCGCCGCTCTACATGGCGCCCGAGCAGATGCGCTCGGCGCGCTCGGTCGACGCGCGCGCGGACATCTGGTCGCTCGGCGCCATCCTCTACCAGCTGCTCACCGCGCGTGTCCCCTTCGACGCGAGCTCGCTGTCCGAGCTCATCCTGATGATCAACACCGAGCCGCCGCCGCCCCCGACCACGTTCCGGCGCGACCTGCCGCCGGGGCTCGAGGCGGCGATCCTGCGCTGCCTCGAGAGGGACGTCGCGAAGCGCTTCAAGTCGGTCGCCGAGCTCGCGGGCGCCATCGTCGATTTCGGGCCTCCGCTCGCGCTGGCCTCGCTGGAGCGGATCGAGCGGACGCTGGGGCTCGTCCCCGCGGTCTCCTTCCGGGACCGGGCGAGCTCCGTGCGCGAGCGCATGAGCACGCCGCCCGCCTGGCAGACGTCGCAGGAGCGCGTGAGCGGCGTCCCCGCGGCGACAGCGCGGCACAGCGCGGCGCCGCCTGCCGCCGCGACGGCGGTCGGCGCGGTCGGCGCGGTCGGCCACACCGCCGGCCCGGCGGGCGCCGCGCCCGGGGCGCGCTCGCGGAGCGGCGTCGTGCTCGCGCTGGCCGTGGTGGGCGCCGCCGTGGTGATCGGCGGGATCCTGCGCTTCGTCACGTTCCATGGCGGCGCGGACGCTCCTTCCGCCGACCCGTCGGCCGTTTCGGCGACCGCCTCCGCCGAGCCCTCGGCGCCCGCGACGCCGGCCCCACCCCCGCCGGTCGCACCTGCGGAGGTGACCGCGGAGCCGCAGCCGCCGGCGACCGCGGCGCCGTCGGCGACCGTGTCCCCGGTGGCGACCGCCGCGCCGGTGGTCACCGCGGCGCCGCTGTCGACCGCCGGGCCGAAGGCGCCGGCGAGCGCGACGCCGGTCGCCACGGCGCCTCGGCCGAAGCCCGCCGCCGCGCCCTCGGCCCCACCGGCCGCGACCGCCGCGCCGACCGCGACCGCGACCGCCGCGCAGCCGGGGAGCATCTTCGATGTGCTGAACGACAAAGGTAAGCCCAGATGAGTTGGCCAGGAAGCGAACGGCTCCCGCTGTGGAGCAGCAGGAGCCTGCGCGCCAGCGCCGCGGTCGCGCTCGGCGGCGCCGTGCTGGCGGCCCTCGCGCCCGCGGCAGCGCAGCCGGCGCCTGCGGGGGCGCAGCCGGCGCCCGCGGGGGCGCAGCCAGCGCCCGCGGGGGCGCAGCCAGCGCCCGCCGCGGGCGCGCCTGCCGCACAGGGGCCGCTGTCCGCGACGCTCACCGGCGAGGCCAAGGCCGAGTACGAGGCCGCGCGGATCCTCTTCAACGACGGCGACTACCGCAACGCCATCATCAAGTTCGAGCGTTCCTTCGAGCTCTCCGGCGACCCGCGGCTGCTCTGGAACATCGCCCTCTGCCAGAAGAACCTGAAGCGCTATGCGCGCCTGCTCGGGACGGTCGAGAAGCTCCTCAGGGACGCCGGCCCGCAGCTCGGGGAGCAGGATCGCAAGGACGCTGCTGCGCTCATCGAGGCGACGAAGGCCTACGTGAGCCGGCTCGATCTGAAGGCCAGCGAGGCGGGGGCCACGGTCTTCGTCGACGGCGAGGAGGTCGGCCGGACGCCGCTGAGCGAGCCCGTGCTGCTCGACGTCGGCACCCGGAAGATCCGGGTGACCAAGAAGGGCTTCAAGGACGTCGAGGTCTCCCAGCAGGTGACGGGCGGCGGCGAGGTCACGGTCACGGCCACGCTGGAGAAAGAGGTTCATCAAGGGCGGCTCATCGTCACGGCGGCGCCGGACGCCGTCATCTCCATCGACGGTCGCGTGGTCGGCCGCGGCGGCTACGACGGTCCTGTGCCGAGCGGCGGTCACGCGCTCCGCGTCACGGCGTCCGGCATGGTGACGCACCAGTCCGAGGTGATGATCCAGGACAACCAGACGCGCCGCGTGCAGGTCACGCTGGTGGCGCAGCCCAAGCAGGGGAACGTCGAGACCTGGCTCTGGATCGGCGGCGGAGCGCTGGTGCTCGCGGGCGCGGTCCTGGTCGCCACGGGGGTCTTCGGCCCGGAGCCGCCGGTCGACGGCCGCACGTCGCCCGGCTCGGTCTCCCTGTCCCGGAAGCGCGGCGCCACGTTCACGATCCCCTTCGGGGGTGGCCGATGAGCGCCGTCGCCCGGGCGGCGCTCGCCGCGCTCGTCGCTGTCGCGGCCGGAGGGTGCTCTCCGCCGGACGAGATCATGCTCGCCGTCTCGACGGATCTCGAGATGCCCAAGGACTTCGGCGCCCTCCAGGTGCAGGTGTTCGAGGGCGGCACCCCCAAGTTCTCGGCGACCTATGAGCGGCTCGGCAAGTCCGACGCCGCCGCGCGCATGCCGGCGACGATCGGCTTCTACTCCTCGAGCGGCGGCGGCGACTCGATCCGGATCAAGGTCAGCGCCCTCCTCGGGGACGAGCTCGGCGCGCCGCGCGTCCTGCGCGAGGCGGTCACGAGGATCCCGAAGGACCGCGTCGCGCTGCTGACGCTGCCGCTCAACTTCCTCTGCGACGACTCGGGCGAGAGCGACGGGAGCGGCGGCGTTGTGAACAAGCACTGCTCGGAAGGGCAGACCTGCGTCGCGGGGACGTGTGCGTCGAGCGAGGTCGACGCGGGCGCGCTCCCCGACTACGCGCCGGCGGACGTCTATGGCGGCGGCGACGGTGACGGCGACGGCGATTGCTTCGACGTGACGGCCTGCTTCCAGGGCACGACGCCTGCGAAGGTCGACGCGGCGTGCTCGATCGCGGGCGAGGCCGGCGTCCCGCTGAACGTGGCGCTGGAGACCGCCGCGGGCGATGGGATCTGCGATGATGACGAGCGTTGCCTGGTGGCGCTCGACGCGGGCAGCGCCGATGGCTTCCGGGTGGCGGACGACGGGCGGATCCAGCTGCCGACCGCCGTCTGTGATCAGGTGGCCGCCGGCAAGATCGCGGCCGTCGTGACGTCGCCGGTGACGGCCACGTGCGTCCAGAAGACCATGGGCCTGCCGACGTGCGGGCCGTGGTCGGCGTCGGGCTCCGCGAAGCCGTGATGACGGAACCGCCAGAGGACGCCAAAAGACGCCAGGAAACGCCAAGAGACGCCAAGAGACGCCAAGAAAAACATAAAAATTCTGGCGTCTTCTGGCGGTTCTTGGCGTCTTTTGGCGTCTTTGGGCGACTCGACGGTTCAAAAGCCCTACCCTTGGCCAAAGTCCCCCTCCACCCACTCGCGCGCGCGCCGTCCGGCGTTCCGGAAGGTCGCGATCTGGGCTAGGGCTCGATATCGACGTGCCGTCGAGAGCGTGACCTGACGTGACGCTCGTCGTCCGGCGTTCCGGAAGGTCGCGATCCGGGAAAGCGGTCGATAGCGACCTGCCGTCAAGGACGTGACCTGGGCTGACGCTCGTTGTCCGGTGTTCCGGCAGGTCGCGATCCGGGAGGACGCTCGAACTCGGGTGTCCCGTCGAGAACGTGACCTGAGCTGACGCCTGTCGTCAGGCGCTCGCCCAGATTGCGATCAGGCCGAGCGCCGGATTTCGACGCGTCGCCAAGATCGCGATCTCCCCAGGACCTTGCCGGGACCGCGGAGCCCAGGTCCACACCTGGGCTTCCCTTCAAAATTACGCTCCGCGCCAGATCGGGGCCGCCTCCCTCCGGCTCTTGTGAGCCTCGGCCCATGACGGGCGCCGGTGAGGGCCGTCACGTCGCGTCGGTCACCCCGAGGCGCGCCTCGGGGCCGCCCTGCGCGCTCCGCGGTTGCTCCTGTAATCGGGTGTCATCGACAGGACACGAGACAGGCGCTTCCCTGGGCTCGACGCGCTGTCCCCCACGTGGAGGTCTGTCCCATGTTGAAACACCTGATGATTGAAGAGATGGTCGCCCTCGTCGCTCCGTGGATCGAGGATGCCCAGCGGAAGCGGCTGTTCCTGTCGATCCCGGAGATCGCCGGGCTGCACGACAAGGTGGCCGAGGTCCACGGCGCCGTGCTGGCGGTTCGCCCGAGCAGGACGGGCGCGTCGGCCGGGATGACGGCCTTGAACGACGAGCTCTCGAAGGTCGACGAGCGCCACGATCACCTGGCCAAGGCGGTCTCGTACGGCATCGACGCGCACCGCGAGCACTGTCTGGCGGAGGAGCCGCCGGACGTCGGGGGGGCGGAGGCATGTGATCGGGCCCAGGCCAGCCTGTTCCCGACCGGGCTCGCCATCATCAAGGCGTCGCCCACCGCGGAGTCGGGCAACACGGCGCGGATCGCCCGGCTCCTCGACGAGGAGCCCTCGACCGCCGCGTTCCTCAAGGTGATCCCGGCGCCGGGCAAGACGACGCTGCTCCACACCGTGCAGCGGTGGATCGCGTCGGGCAAGGAGCTCTCGACGATCGAGCACCGGCGGGACGCGCTCGCCGCCAAGGAGAAGACCGCGCCGGTCGTGAACGCGACGATCCTGGCGGCGCGCAATCAATGGCTCCGCGTCGTCTCCGCGGTGCTCTCCAACCTGGAGATCTCCAGCGCTCCGGCGGAAGCCATCGAGACGATCCGCGGCCCCGTCCTGAAGGCGTCCGAGCGAGCCGGCAGGCGCTACGCCGGCGGCAAGGCCGGGAGCGCCGGCGCCGAAGGGCCTCGCCAGCCGGCGGCAGCGGGGGAGGGGGGCGCCGCCGCCGGAGGCGCGCCCGGGGTCAGCCCGCCCGTGGAGTGACGCGGCCGGCGGCGCGCGTCACCCGCGCCGCCGCCGCCACCGCGCGAGGAGCGACGCGGCGGCGAGCCACGCCGCTGCCGAGCCAGCCGTCCCGTCGGCGCCCGCCGCGAGCCCGCAGCCGTTGCCGTGCGCCCGGGGATCGCCGCGCAGCGGCCTGGGGGTGGCGCCCTCGCCGCCCGAGCCGTCTTCGCCGCCGTCGCCTCCGCCGCCGCCCGCCCCGGGGTCGCCGCCGCCCGGGCCCGCGTCGCCGCCGCCCGCCCCGGCGTCGCCGCCGCCCGCGCCGTCCTCGCCGCCCGCGCCGCCGCCGCCGCTGCCGGCGTGATCGGGCACGCAGCCGCCGGCCACGCAGGTGCCGCCGGGGCAGCGGGCGCCCTCGTTGGGGAAGAGCGCGCACTCGCCGTGCCTCGGGTGGCACCGCGCGGAGGTGCAGACGTCCCCGGAGGGCGCGCACACGACCGGATCGGCGCCCTTGCAGACGCCGCCGTCGCAGGCGTCGGTCCGGGTGCAGGGGTCGCCGTCGTCGCAGGGCGTGCCGTCAGGCTTCGCCGGCGCGCTGCAGTCGCACGCGTCGCCGGCGTTGTCGCCGTTCGCGTCCTCCTGCCCTTCGTTCGCGAGGAACGGGCAGTTGTCGCCGGCGTCGGGTACGCCGTCGCCGTCGTCGTCGTCGTCGCACCGGTCGCCGTAGCCGTCGTCGTCGACGTCGCGCTGGCTCGGGTTCGCCGTGAGCGGGCAGTTGTCGCCGTCGTCGGGCGCGCCGTCGCCGTCGCCGTCGCCGTCGCACGCGTCGCCCTCGCCGTCGCGGTCGAGATCGGACTGGTCGGGGTTCGGGATGGAGAGGCAGTTGTCCACGCCGTCCTCCACGCCGTCGTCGTCCCTGTCCAGCGCGTTCAGGTCGCACGCGTCGCCCCGGCCGTCCGTGTCGGCGTCGGCCTGATAGGGGTTGGGGACGACCGGACAGTTGTCGACCTCGTCGCCCAGGCCGTCGTTGTCGTCGTCGTCGTCGCACGCGTCGCCGCGCTCGTCCGGCGGCGACTCGTCCTTGTTGTTCTCCTGCCCCGGGTTGGGCGCCGACGGGCAGCTGTCGACGCCGTCGGGCACGCCGTCGCCGTCGTCGTCGGGATCGCAGGCGTCGCCCGCGCCGTCGCCCTCGAGGTCCGACTGATCGGCGTTCGGCGTGAGCGGGCAGTTGTCGTCGCCGTCGAGGACGCCGTCGCCGTCGTCGTCGGGATCGCAGGCGTCGCCCGCGCCGTCGCTGTCGGCGTCGGCCTGAGCCGGGTTCGGCGCGGACGGGCAGTTGTCGTCGAGGTCCTTCACGCCGTCGTCGTCGTCGTCCCCGTCGCCGTCCGCGTCCCAGTTGACGACGTAGGACCGCTCGCGCACCGACATCCCGGCGAGCGCCGGCGCCGGGAGCGCGTCGAGGTGGGCCGCGCCCGCGTGGGAATCGGCCCGGCTCGCGCGCTGTCCGCCGAAGTGCATGACGATCCGCGTCGCCCCGGGCGGCAGCTTCAGGGGGAACTCGACGACGGGCCCCTGCGTCGCCGCGCAGTCGAAGGTGGTCATCCCGACGCTCCCCGGCACGATCGCCGCAGAGGGCCCGAAGAAATTGAAATGGAGGCTCGGATCCCCCGCCATGTCGTCGGCGTCGTCCGTGGCGAGCCATCGATCCGCCGGCGTGAACTCCAGATCGCCCGTGTACGACTGCGTGATGGTGGTGCTGTTGTCGGATCCGACGTTGGTCTCGATCCGCACGACCGCCGTCCGCTCGCCGGCGGTGGGGTTGCGGAGGATCTCCAGGAAGCGCGCCCAGCCCTCGTCCGTCGGCACGTAGATCTTCCGGGTGACCTCGAGCTCGCCCATCAGCGCCGGCCCATGGACGAGCTGCCGCCCGTCCATCTCCTCGGCCCGGGGCGAGGAGGGGAAGCTGATCCCGTCCACCCGCAGCGCCATGCCGGTGTCGAAGGCGTCGTTCGTCCCGTCGCCGATCACCCCGTCCATCCCGATGTCCCACCGGAAGGCGAGGCCATCGATGAGGTCCTGCAACGGGGCCGCGGCGGAGCACTGCGCGGCCGCGCTCCGCGGCGCCGCGGCGAGCGCCAGCGTGGCGCCGAGCGCGGTGATCATGGCGGTTCGCTTCATCCTCTTCACCCTCTCTCGCCACGCGGGGCCGCGTCCCATGGCCCGATCGCGCTCGTCACCGTCATCGCCCCGCGCCGCCCGCGGCCGGCCCCTGCTCGCCTTGCGCCGGCTCCGGGCAGCCGCGCCGCGACGGGTCGCCGCCCCCGGAGCCCGCGGCCGCATGGGGGCAGAGGTCGTCCTGATCGGCGACGCCGTCCTCGTCCTCGTCCTCGACGGGGCAGCCGTTCCTCTTCGCGTCGGCGCTGGCCGGGCCGTGCGCGTACGGGCACGCGTCCCGCGCGCCGGGGATGCCGTCCATGTCCGGATCTGCGTTCGCGCCGGCGTCCGCCGCCGCGCCGGCGGGCGGCGCCGGGGGAGCCCACGCCACCGTCCCCATCGCGCGGAACGACGGCGTGCCGATCGCGTCGCCGATGCCCGGACCGGCGGCCGCCCCGACGACGAGGCCAGCGAGGGGGCGGGAAGGGCGGAACGGGCGGAACCGAGCGCCGAGCAGGAGCTCGGCGCTCGTCGTCCTCTCCACCTCGACCCGCTCGCGCGCGGTGAGCGACAGGGAGCCGCCCTGGAGCATCGTCTCGGCCAGCACCTCCGGGCCGAGCTGCAGCCGGTCGTCCCAGAGGAGCACGCCCGCGCCGCCGCCATAAGCGAGCGTCGAGGGGCTCTCGGAGCTCCGCATCACCGCGCCGGCCGCGACGCTCCACACGACGCGCGCGATGCGCCCGCCGAGCAGGAGCTGCGGCGTGACGCGGACCGCCCCATCGCCGACGTACGCGTCCGAGCTGCCCGTGGGCAGGTGCAGGGACGCGCTCGTGCCGAGCTGGAAGGGGTCGCCGTCGTCGCCGAGCAGCCGCACGCGCACGCCGAGGCGCAGATCGCCGAGCGCCGGGGAAGAGGGCGCCTCGGGCGCGCCCGCGCCGGCCGCCGCCGCGGCGCCGTCGCCGCTCTGGGCGAGCGCGAGCGGCAGCGACGCCGAGACGAGCAGCCGATCCCACAGCGAGAGGGAGCCGCCGACGTGGAGGAGCGACTGGCTGCCGACGATCGCCCGCTCGGGCGAGGCGCCGCCTCCGAGCGTGAGCGGATCCTCCGCGTGGTCGAACAGGGCGAGCCCGCGCGGGACCAGGTGCCCTCCGATGAACGGCGACGGCACACCGAAGAGCGGATCACCCGCGGGTGTCGGCTCGAACCGGCTGAGCGCAACGGCGCCAGGCCCCTCCGCGCGCGCGGAGGACGGGCCGAGGGCGATGCCGATCAGCGCGCCCGCGAGCGCCGCGCCCACCGTGATGAAGCCTCTCATGGGCGCCGGATGGTATCCCCGCGAGCGCAAGCGGAGCAAAGACGATTTGTCCGAGACGTTTCCAACAGTTGCTCGTGCGGCGCGTGCATCGGGTACCATCGCGGTAATCCGAGGTGGAGCGTCGGAGAGCCGGAGCGCGGCCATCGCGGCGCGCCTCCGCCAGCAAGGAGCATCGATGCGAGGGAAACACCTGGGCCATTGGGGGCGCGCCACCGCGGCCGCGCTCGGCGTGGGGCTCGCGGCGGGCGTCGCCGCGGCCCAGCCGGCGCGCTCCGCGCCCGCAGGGACGCCGCCCGCCGCGACGCCGCCCGCCGCGACGCCGCCCGCGGAGACGCCGCTCGCGGAGACGCCGCTCGCGGAGTCGCTGACCGGGATGGCCAGGGCAGAGCACGGGGCGGGCGCGGCGCTGTTCGACGACGGCGACTACGCGGGCGCGCTCGCGCGGTACGAGCGCGCCTACGAGCTGTCGCGCGATCACCGGCTGCTCTGGAAGGTCGCGCTCTGCCAGAAGAACCTGCGGCGCTACGCGGCGATGATCGCGACGCTGCGCCGGATGGAGGCCGAGGCGGGCGCCGCGCTGTCGGCGCGCGACAGGCAGGACGTCGCCGATCTCATCAAGGCCGCCGGGAGCTTCGTGTCCCTCCTCGATGTCACGGCGAGCGAGCCGGGGGCCGCGGTGTTCGTGGACGACGAGCCGGTCGGGACGACGCCGCTCGCCGCGCCGGTGCCGATCGACATCGGCGAGCGCCGCATCCGCGTGTCGAAGCCGGGCTTCGTCGATCTCGTCCGGCAGGTGAAGGTCGTGGGCGGCGACAGCGTCGCGCTCGCGGCGCGGCTCGACCGGGCGGTGCACCGGGGGCGGCTCGCCATCGCGGCGGGGCAGGACGATCTCATCGCGATCGACGGCAAGGTGGTGGGCAAGGGCCGCTGGGAGGGCTCGGTGCAGAGCGGGACCCACGCGCTGCGGGTGACGGCGCCGGGGATGACGCCGCACGAGGCGCAGATCCTGGTCCGCGACGACGAGCGCCGCCGGATCGACGTGTCGCTGGAGCGCGCCGCGCCGCGGGGCGGCGCGAGCAAGTGGCTCTGGATCGGCGGCGGCGCGGCGATCTTCGCGGGCGCGCTCGTCGCGGGCTCGCTGCTCTTCGAGCCGGGGACGCCGGCGGAGCAGGGCAGCCTGGGCACGGTCCCGCTCGGCTTCGGAGGGAGACGTTGATGCGGATGAATCGGACGAAGCGGGCGAAGCGGACCAGGTCGGTGCCGGCGGCGGCGTTGCTCGCGCTCGCGGCGGCGGCGGCGGGGTCGGCCTGCGGCGGGGAGAAGGGGCAGCTCATGGTCGTCTTCCAGACGGACATGTCGCTGCCGAAGGACATCGATACGGTCCGGATCGAGGCGACGCTCGACGGGTCCGTCGTCTACGACGAGACGTTCGAGCGGCTCGGGACCGACGGGTCGATCCGCCTGCCGGCGACGCTTGGCTTCCTCACGCCCGACGACCCCTCGCAGTCGCTCCGGGTGCGCGTCATCGCGAGCCGCGGCGGGAAGGACGGGGTGCGCCTGCTCCGCGAGGTGCTGACGACCGTGCCCGAGGGGCGCACGGCGACGCTGCACATGCCCATCCAGTTCCTGTGCGACGGCTCGGCCGAGGTCGAGCGCGACGAGCAGGGCAACGCGCTGCGCGACGCGGAGGGCAACGTGCTCGTCAAGAACAGCTGCCCGGAGGGCCAGAGCTGCGTCGCGGGCTCGTGCGTGCCGCGCGAGGTCGACTCGCGCGCGCTGCCCGATTACGAGGCCGTGGCCGTGTTCGGCGGCGGGGCAGGCGACGGCGACGGGATCTGCTTCGACACGCTGAAGTGCTTCGCCGGCGCCGCGTCGGCGCCGGTCGATCTCGAGGCGTTCGCGGCGGACGGCACCGTCTGCCGGGCCGCCGCGCCGAGCGGCGACGTGAACGTCGCGCTGCTCACGCAGGGCGGCGGCATCTGCGGCGAGAGCGCGTGTTTCGTGCCGCTCGACGCGGAGAGCGACGCGGGCTTCCGGGTGGAGGAGGGCAACGTGCTCCGGCTGCCTGTCGAGGTGTGCCGGCGGGCGCAGAGCGGCAAGCTCGCGGGGCTCGCGATCGCGGCGGCGGGCGAGGGGCAGTGCCGCAGGAAGGGCACGGATCTGCCGACGTGCGGCCCTTGGTCGGCGCTGATGGGCGGCGAGTCCACGGTGCCCGACGCGTCGGCGCCCGTCCCCGTGGCGGTGGCGCAGGTCCACCCGGTGTCGCTGCGGGTGGCGGCGGGCGGCGTGACGTGGATCGCGGGCGCCACGTTCGACGGGGAGGGGATGGCCCAGCAGGACGGGGAGCTGAAGACGGCGCCCGTCGGCGGCGGCGATCCGCTGATCCTCGGCGCGACGCAGGCCTCGCCGCGGGATCTCGCGATCGACGAGGCGCGGCAGGTGGCCTTCTGGACGAACGCGGAGGACGGCACGCTGAGGGTGGTCCCGCTCGCGGGCGGCGAGCCGCGCGTGCTGCTCGCGGGCGGCGAGCCGCGCGTGCTGCTCGCGGAGCTGGAGCAGCCCGAGGGGCTCGCGCTCTCGGGCGGCGCGCTCGCGTGGACCGAGCTCTGGGGGGGCGGCGTGTTCCGGGCGCAGCTGAACGGCAGCGGCGCGGAGGTCGAGCTCGGCGCGCCGGAGGAGCTGACGCCGACCGGCACGGCGTTCTCGTCGCCCTACCGCGTAGCCAGCGCGGGGGACACCGTGTGCTGGACGTACCAGGGCACGCTGGGCAGGACCGACGGGGCGGTGGCGTGCCGCGTGGGAGAGGCCTCGGTGACGGTCGCCGCGGAGCAGCTCACCCCGCGGGAGATCGCGCTCGACGTGGACGGGGAGGGGAACGCGGCGGCGGTCTACTGGGCGAGCTTCGAGGGCGGCAGCGTCTTCCGGGCGGATCTGAGCGGGGCGGAGGTCGGCGCGCCCGAGGAGATCGCGTCGGATCAGGGCCAGCTGAACGGCCTCGCGGTGGACGAGGGGCACGTGTACTGGACGCGGCGCGACGCGGGGACGGTCGTGCGCATGCCGAAGGGCGGCGGGGAGCAGGAGGTGCTGGCCTCGGGGCAGGCGCGGCCGGGCGACATCGCGGTGGACGAGGCGACCGTCTACTGGATCAACGAGGGATCGCCGGACGGCAGCGATGGCGCGCCGGCGAAGGACGGGGCGGTGCTGAAGCGCGCGAAGTGACGGGCGGTAATCCGTCAGCTGGACGGCGTGGCGGTCGCCAGCGGGACGCGCGACATGTGCTCGTCGATGCGCGTGCGCTCCTTTGCAAGGTAAGGCAGCTCCGCCGCATGCTCCTGCCATGCTTCGCGCACGCGCTCCGCCGCCTGCCGGACCCAGCCCGCTACCTCGTCGAACGGGCGATCGGCGACCTCTGCCAGCAGGCGGAACGATTCGACCCGCACGTCCTCGAACCGCCGCGAACCGCCGAGGTCGAGCGCGAGCCTGTCGGCGAGCGGCGGTACGTAGAGGATGGACGCTACCAGATCGTAGGCGGGGGTGACGCTTGTCCGGATAGATCAAGGACCAGTTCTTGAGGTGGGCGTCCGTGTTCCCGCAGAGCACGCAGAACACGAGGCGCTCGCAGTAGGGTCGCAGATCATCCGGGGCGAGCTGCGCGAGGACGGCCGCGATGTGCTCGTAGCGCCCTGTGTACTGTGGGTCGCCAGGCGAGCGGTCGAGCACCTGGCCCAGATCCTCGATGTGGACGCGCTCGCCGCCGGGCAGGCGATCGAAGCGCTCGATGAGGAAGACCGTTCCGTCGCCGATCGGCGTGCCGTCCGGAAGCTCGATGAACTCTTCGATGCGCGCCTGTCGGCACGGCGGCACCGAGATGCCCGACGCTCGTGCCCAGAGCATCGTGGCGAGCTCGACCCGAGGTAGCTCCTTGTGGAGCGGATCATGAAACTTCGCGATGTAGGATCCCGTCTGCCCTTGCACCGGGAGGGTCAGGCCACGCTCGCCCTCGCGAACCGACAGCTTGTACTGCGCTCCCGCCAGCGACGAATGGAGCAGCCCCTCCGCCGTGGGCGGAGCCTGGACGCGGCTCACACTGGAATCGCGCGAGAGCCGTGGCAGGCAGGGAACCAGGACCACAGCGCCCGGAAGATCCTCGCCGAGGATTTGCAGCAAGTCGAACTCGTCGTCCTCATCGCAGCGGGCTTGCTTGGCGACGGCGCGGCGAAGCGGTCCCTGAGGGAGGAGGTGATCGAACCAGCAAATCAGGTTGCCGGTGCTCTCGATGTCACCCGGCTTGCGGTCCTCGAAGAGCTGACCGAGCACCGGGGCATCGGTCGTGCGGAGCCAGGAATCGTCGAACGAGAAGCGGTAGTCCCAGTCGTTGAAGCGCTCCAGGATGCCGACCCGCACCGAGCCGAGACGGACCTCGAGGGCGCTCATGTCGTGGCAGCCTGCGCCTCGACGCGCCGGACCAGCTCAGCGATGGGGAGCCGGTCGGTTTCGCCCGGAGCGCTTCGCTCCGAGAAGAAGCGCTGAAACCATCGATCCAGCTCTCGCTGTCGGCGCTCAACGAACCCGGCGATGTCCCCGCGCTGAAGCGCATTTGCTGCGTCTCGGTCCAGCCCATGGCTTCGCAACACCTCATCCGGCGCGGGTGGGAGCCGGGCGAGCTGCCGGCTGCCTGGGAGCAGGATGCGCCGTGCGACCGTCGACGGCGCGTGACTGTCCACGTCGCGAAAGATCTTGGCCAGATCCCGCCTGTCGAGCAGCCTCTGAATCTCCTGCAGCGTGTAGACCTCGCCCGTATCGACGTTCCGGGGATCCATGTGGAGCATGGCGACCGCGCAGAGCCGCGTGGCCGCGCTGTGTCCCGACCAGACCGTGGAGGCGGTCGGTGATGCCGCCTGCTTCGGGGCCGTGAGGAGCAGGCGTTCCACGGAGGCGAACTCGTCGCGGTCGATCTTGGACTGAAGTTGGTTGACGGTCGGGTGGCCGCTGTCCGCGTGGATGCCAGCGAGCGCACCGCGCCAGATCCAGCGGACCAGGAGCGTCCGCGTGCGCGAGTGTGGGCTCGGGTGCAGGTGGAAGAACCGGGCGAGGAGGATGAGCGGGAGCTGGTAGGGCAGGAGCTGTAGGTGAATGATCCCGGCGTCGTCGGCGAGGAACGCGATCGCGCGCCGTAATGCGGTCTCCGTGTCCTCGACGGCGGCCGCCCTCACGTCCGCCGCATCGCCCTCGCGTTCCGTGAAGGTGTGCCGCGGATCCCGCCCTTCGACGGCCTTGAGGCAGCGCAGGAACACATCTGGGGCCATGACCCCGAACCCGGTCTGTTCCTGGAGACGTGCGCAGGCGCTCTCGAGCGGGCGCAGCGCTGTGCCGTTGAAGAGCGCATCGAACACCTCGCTCTCTTTCATCGGAACGCCGGACGTGTTCGCCCGCTTGAAGATCAGCCGGAGAAACTCGTTCGAGGCCTCTTCCACGACGTACGCCGGGATCTGGTACTCTCGGATTGCCTTGCTGAGCGCGATGGCGCGCTCGACCAGATCGCGCCGCTGCTTTCCGAACGGCCACTCGTGCAGCCAGTCGAGCAGCAGAACTGAATCCGAGACGACGTTCAGCGGGATCCAGTGCGGCGGAGGCTCTGCCGAGCGCAGGCGGACGAAGCGCTCCTCCTCGAGATCGAACCACACCGCGTGGATGTCGCCGCGGGGCCGCTTGTCGGGGTGCAGCAGGGCGCCGGCGAGCGCGTTGATGCGTTGCTGGCCATCGACGACGAAGATCGCGTCGGGCATGGCGGGGGCGTCCACGCGGAGCGGGCCGAAGTGCAAGAGCCGCGGCTCAGCTGACAGCTTGGACAGGATGAGCACACCGACGGGGAACCCGCGGTACACGCTGTCGAAGAAGTCGAGGACATGCGCGGAGCGCCAGCGGAGCGGGCGCTGAAACTCGGGGATCCGAAGCTTGCCGTCCCGGATGTCCAACAGCAGACGCTCGACGCTGAGCGCTCTGGCTTCTGGGCGGCGTTCAAGGCGGCGGCTATCCATCTACTCAAGGGGTAGCGCCTCCTGGCGATCGCCGGCAAGTCGCACCCAGGCGCCGCGCCGTCTGCGCGCTCGCCGCCGCGTGTGCTATGGGCCGATCCGTGAAACGCACGGCGCTTCTCCTGCTCGTCCTCGCGCTCCCGGCGTGCGGCTCGAGCTACGCTCAGCAGGGCCCGAGCGACACGCTCCGGGCCTACGCGCAGGCGCTCCAGGAGGGGCGCGTCGACGCGGCCTACCGGCTGCTCTCGGACGAGGCCAAGCGGTCGATGTCGCTCGAGGCCTTCCGGCGCGCGGTGCGGGACAACCCGGACGACGCGCTCGAGATCGCCCGCGCCATCGCGCGGCCCGCGGCCGATCCGGTGGTGACCGCGACGGTCACCATGCCGAACGGCGAGGAGCTCCTGCTCGTCTTCGAGGGCGGCCGCTGGCGGCTCGACGCGGCGGCGGTCGATCTCTACGGTCAGGCGACGCCCCGGCAGGCGCTGGTGGGGTTCCTGCGGGCCTTCGAGCGGCGGCGCTATGACGTGATCATGCGCTACGTTCCCGACGCCGAGAGGGAAGGCCTCGTCGAGCCCGCGGGCGCCGCGCCCGAGGAGGCAGGCCCCCCCGGCGAGGCGGGCTCCGCGCGCGCCGGCGAGGGCCCGGCGCAGCCCGCCGGACCTGGCGCCGCGCCGCCCGGCGCGGGAGCCGGACCTGGAGCCGCGCCGCCCGGCGCGGGAGCTGACGCGGCGCAGAAGCCGGGCGGTCGGCCCGGGACGGTCAAGGCCGCGGCCGACGCGGGGCAGCTCACGCCCGAGAAGCTGAAGAGCGCCTGGGAGGGGCCGCAGAAGGAGCAGATCAACCGGGTCGTCCAGGCGATCAAGGCGGCGCTGCCGACCGCGACCATCGAGGAGACCGGGGACAGCGCGTCGATGGCCTATGGCGCCGGCGGCACGGTCGCTTTCACGCGCGAGCACGGGGTCTGGAAGATCAAGGACTTCTAGCGGCGCGCCCGCGTCATGGCTTCGAGAAGAGCGCTGTACTAGGGTTGTCTGCATGCCGACCGGCGATCCTTCTTCGCGAACGCCTCCCTCGCCCGACGCGGATAGCGTCCCGATCCTCCCGCTGCGCAACTCGGTGCTGTTCCCGATGTCGGTCGTGCCGATCAACGTCGGCCGGCCGCGGAGCGTGCGCCTCGTCGAGGATCTCCTCGGCCGCGAGCGCGCGCTGGTCGGCGTGATCAGCCAGAGGTCGCCCGACGTGGACGAGCCGACGTTCAAGGAGCTCTACTCCGTCGGGACGGTCGCGCGCGTGGTGAAGGTCATCCGGCTCGGCCCGAACAACTACTCGGTCGTGCTGAACGGGCTCGGCCGCTTCCGGGTGAAGTCGGCGTTCTCGCTGGAGCCGTACATGCGCGCGCGGATCGAGCGCATCCCGGAGTCGCTCGTGCGCGACGTGGAGCTCGAGGCGCTCGGCGCGGGCCTGCGCGAGGCGACGCGCGAGGTGCTCGGCCTGATGCCGAACCTGCCGCGCGACACGGCGGGCATCCTCGACAACGTGCGCGAGCCGGGCGCGCTCGCCGATCTGATCGCCTCGAACTTCCCGCAGGCGCAGGCCTCGGTCGGCGACAAGCAGGAGATCCTCGAGGCGTTCGACGTGAAGGCGCGCGTCCGCCTCGTGCTCGCGATGGTCGGCCGCCAGCTCGAGGTGCTGCGGGTCAAGAAGGAGATCTCCTCCATGGTGCAGGAGGAGATGGGCAAGTCGCAGCGCGAGTACATCCTCCGGCAGCAGATGAAGTCGATCAAGGAGGAGCTCGGCGAGGGCGGCGACGACGACGAGATCGAGGAGCTCCGCGAGCGCATCCGGCGCGCCAAGGTGCCGGCGGAGGTCGACAAGGTGGTCCGCAAGCAGCTCAGCCGGCTGCGCTCGATGGCGCAGCAGTCGGCCGAGTTCAACGTGACCAAGACGTACCTCGAGTGGATCGCGGATCTGCCGTGGTCCAAGACGACGGTGGACAAGCTGAGCGTCGAGAGCGTTCGGCGCTGCCTCGACGAGGATCACCTCGGGCTGGAGAAGGTGAAGAAGCGGATCGTCGAGTACTCGGCGATCCGGCAGCTCCGCACGGACAAGAAGGGGCCGATCCTGCTCTTCATCGGGCCGCCCGGCGTCGGCAAGACGTCGCTCGGCAAGTCGATCGCGCGCAGCATGGGGCGCCGCTACGAGCGGATCGCGCTCGGCGGCGTGCGCGACGAGGCGGAGATCCGCGGGCACCGGCGCACCTACGTGGGCGCGCTGCCCGGGCGCATCCTGCAGGCGCTGAAGAAGGCGGGGACCAAGAACCCGGTGCTCGTGCTCGACGAGGTCGACAAGATGGGCGTCGACCTGCGGGGCGATCCGGCGGCGGCGCTCCTCGAGGTGCTCGATCCGGAGCAGAACTCGACGTTCCAGGACCACTACCTCGACCTGCCGTTCGATCTGTCGCAGGTGATGTTCCTCGCGACCGCGAACAACTGGGACGGGATCCCGGGGCCGCTCGTCGACCGCATGGAGGTCATCGAGGTGCCCGGCTACACGCGGACGGACAAGCTGGGGATCGCGCGGGAGTTCCTTGTG
The DNA here is from genome assembly GCF_051475585.1 of Sorangium sp. So ce426. Classification (NCBI taxonomy): domain Bacteria; kingdom Pseudomonadati; phylum Myxococcota; order Polyangiales; family Polyangiaceae; genus Sorangium; species Sorangium sp. So ce426. Next base: position 4,102,615 of record NZ_CP150341.1, read on the forward strand.
CCGAAGCAGCTGTCGGCGCACGGGCTCACGGACGAGCGCCTGGAGTTCACGGAGCCGGGCATCGAGGCGGTCGTCGACCACTACACGCGCGAGGCGGGCGTGCGCGGCCTGGAGCGGCAGATCGCGGCGGTGTGCCGCGCGACGGCGGTGAAGGTCGCCGAGGGCCACGACGTGCGCGAGGTGGCGACGCCCGAGCACGTGGAGCAGGTGCTCGGCCCGCACAAGCACCGCCCCGAGATCGCCGAGCGGACGCTCCAGCCCGGGGTCGCGACCGGCCTCGCGTGGACGCCGGCGGGCGGCGAGATCCTCTTCATCGAGGCGACGAAGATGCCGGGCAAGGGCAACGTGGTGCTCACCGGCAACATGCGGAACGTGATGCAGGAGTCGGCGAGCACGGCGGTGAGCTTCGTGCGCAGCAAGGCCGATCGGCTGCACCTCGATCCGGAGTGGCTCAAGGAGATCGATCTGCACGTGCACATCCCGCAGCACGGGACGCCGAAGGACGGGCCGAGCGCGGGCGTGACGATGTTCGCCGCGGTGGCGTCGCTGCTGCTCGGGGCGCCGGTGCGCAGCGACGTCGCGATGACGGGGGAGATCTCGCTGCGCGGGCGGGTGATGCCGGTCGGCGGCGTCAAGGAGAAGCTGCTCGCGGCCCACCGCGCCGGGATCCGGCACGTGCTCATCCCGGCGAAGAACCGGCGCGACCTCGAGGACGTGCCGCAGGACGTCAAGGATCAGATCAAGATCACGATGGTGTCGTCGATGGAGGAGATCCTGCCGCTCGTGCTGGAGCCGCCGCGGCGCGCTCCGGCGCAGAGCGCGTCGCCGGAGGAGCTCGAGGAGCAGGCGGGGGTGTAGCGGGGGGGCGCTCCACGAGCGCCGTACCGCCTTCGCTCGATCTCGAGCGCGTTCCGGGGGGCCGCGGCGACGCTAGCCGTGGCAGGCGCGCACGAAGCCGCAGCGCAGCTTGCGGCACGCCTCGGCGGGGACGCCGTCGAAGCGATCCTCGGCCCTCGCCTCGGCGAAGCGCTCGGCGAGCCGGGCGAGCTCGCGCTCGAACCGCGCGTGCTCGTCGTCGGTGAAGGTCCCCATGGGGCCCGAGGCCGCGAGCCACACGGGCTCGACCTCGGCGCCGACGAAGAGCACGCCTGCGCGGACGGGGCGGTCGGGGTGGCGCCTCCTGAGCGCGAGCGCACACGCGCGCAGGCGGAGCTCGTACGGCGAGAGATCCGCCCGGGGGCGCGCGCGCTTGTACTCGACGACGTCGATGAGGCCGCCCGGGTGCAGGACGGCGAGATCGATGGCGAGCGAGAGCGCGAGCCTCGCGCCGCGCCGCCGTCCGGCGCGCTGGGGCTCGACGTCGAGCACGAGCGCCTCCTCCCGGAGGAGCGACGCCTCCTCGCCGCGCACCTGCCGCGCGTAGGGGCCGTCCAGGAAGCGCGCGACGCGCTCCGCGGTGCGCAGCACGTCCGGGCCGTGCGGCGGGAACCCCTCGAAGGTGAGGCGGGCGGCGACGTCCTGGGGCTCGGTCGGCTCACCCCAGCGCGCGCGCGGCCAGCGCTGGAGCACCCGGTGCACGGCGCGGCCGGGAGGGCGAGGGTCCGCGCCGTCCTCGAGCTCGACGCGCTCCTCGCCCGGGAGCTCGGGCGGGCCCTCGACGTCGAACAGGCCGAGCTGGCCCTCGCCGGCAGGCTCGCCGATCCCGAGGAGGTGGCGCAGCCGGAAGCGGCGCGGGCACGCCTGGAACGCCGCGAGGGACGCCGCCGCGACCAGCACGGTCTGCGCGCGGGCAGGCCCCGTCGCCGGCGGCGCCCGGGGAGCGGGCGCGGCGCGCGCGTACGCGTCGGTGCCGGGCGCGGGCGCCTTCGCCCCGGCGAGCAGCGCGCTGGCGTCGAGCGTCGCGCGGAGGGTGCCGGCGAGCGTGGGGGCCTCGACGCCGAGATCCGCCGCGGCGCTGCGGGGCTCGGCGTCGGCCGCGGCCGCGGCCCGGGGCTCGGCGTCGACCGCCGCCTTCAGCGTGAGCCACGCCGAGCCGCTCCGCGGCTTCGCCTCGGCGCCGACGAGCACGAGCTCGCGGCGGGCGCGCGTGATCGCGACGTACGTGAGCCGCTGCCGCTCGGCGCGCTCCCGCGCCCGCACCTCGGCGCGCGCCGCCTGGAGCGCGGGCGTGCTGACGGGCAACGACGGCCCGCGCGCCGCCGCCTCGGCGTCATGGAGCGAGCCGGTCCGCGACCGCCCGTCGACGACCCGCGCGTAGTGGCGCACGAGCAGGGCGGCAGGCCGGTCCCCCGCGGCGGGGACGTAGCTCAGGCCAGGCTGGGCCGCGCGGGGCTCCGTGTTGAGATCCAGCAGCACGACGGCCGGGAAATCGAGCCCCTTGCTGGCGTGGATCGTCGTGAGCCGCACGGCGTCGTCCTCGGGCGAGAAGACAGCGGCCTCGGGCTCGTCCGCCTCGTCGCGGATGCGGCGGTCGAGCCAGCGGACGAAGCTCGCGAGCGAGCCGCCCCGGCGGCGGGCGATGGAGACGAGGCGGTCGACGTTGCCGAGGCGGGCCTGGGCGCGAGGGAGCGCCGCGATGACGCGGTCGAGATCGAAGGCGGTGACCGCGGCGCGGATCGCCTCGCCCGGCGTCGAGCGGAGCGCCGCGCGGCGCAGGCCGGCGTAGCGGGCGCGGAACGCCTCGAGGCGCTCGCGATCGCCCGCGGGCAGGCGCGCGAGGACGGGGAGCGGGCGCCCGTCGTCGAGCTCGGCGTCGTCCGGGGAGGGCGACCAGGCCCCCTGCGCCAGCGCGGCGGCGGGCCAGCGGCCGAGCAACGGGACCGCGAGGCCGCGGCCAGGAGGCGCGAGGAGCGCGAGCGACGTGTCGGAGAGCGCCACCACCGGGCCGCGGAGGACGGTCGCCAGGGCCAGGCGATCGCGCGGATCGAGCAGGAGGCGGAGGATCGCGGCCAGATCGCGGACCTCGGCCGCGTCGAAGAGCGCGCGGCCGGCCACCACGTACGGGATCTCGAGGCGCGCGAGCGCCAGCTCGACGAGCGGGATCGTGCTCCTCCGGCGGGTGAGCACGGCGACGTCGCGGAAGCGCAGATCGCCGGTCGCGGCGCCGTCGCCGCCCGCGCCGCGGACGCGCCGCGCGATGTACGCGGCCGCGATCAGCGCCTCGCGCAGCTGTCCGCGCGCGTCCCGGACGAGGGCGTCGACCCCGTCCGGAGCGCCACCGCCGTCGCTGACGAGCACGACGTCCGTCGGGCCCTCCGCGGCCCTGCCCGGCGCCGCGACGAGGTGCTCGGCCGCGCTGTAGGCGATCTCGAACTCGCGCGGCGCGCCCGCGTCGCCGTCGCCCGCGCCGCGATCCTGGGCGAAATCGCGCGCGGAGAAGGCGTTGATGAACGCGAGCAGCTCGGGCGTCGACCGGCGGCTCTCGCGGAGCGCCACGAAATCGGCGCTCGGGTCCGGCGACCAGAGCGCGGGCGCGAGCTCGAGCGCGCGGCCCGCGGCGGCGCCGGCGAGCTCCGCGCAGACGCGGCAGAAGATGGAGACGTCGGCTCCGCGGAACCCGTAGATGGATTGCTTGCGATCGCCGACGAGGAACAGGCCATGACCGGACAGGCCGGCCGCCGTCGGGGCCGCGCCGGCCGGGCGCGAGAGGGCGGCGTCGCCCCGCTCGCGCAGGAGGTACACGAGATCGCGCTGCACCGCGCTCGTGTCCTGGAACTCGTCGACGAGCAGCACGTCGACCGAGCCGCGGACCGCCGCGCCGATCGCCGGATCGTCCCGCAGGCCGTCGCGGGCGGCGCGCAGGAGATCCCCGAACCCGAGGCCGCCCTCGGTGCGGCGGATCGCCGAGAGCCGCTCGCGGATCTCCTCCAGCAGCTCGACGATCCGCGCCTCGCGGCGCGACAGCGCCGGGGCCTCGCGGAGGAAGCCGAGCAGCTGCTGCGCCTTGTCGCGGTGGGTCTCGCCCGGCAGCGCCTCGCGGAAGGCGATGAGCGCCTCGTCGGCCGGCGTGAACTTGCTCTTGTGCGGCTTGCGCTGCGTGAGGAGCTCGATGAGCGGGGCGCTCGCCGCGCTCGCGGGGAAGGGCGCGCCGCCGTCCTCGCGGCCGAGCGCCGCCGCGAGCGCCGCCGCCGGCGCGCGGAAGGCGGCGCTGCCGAGCGCGGCGCTCTCGGCGGCGAGGCGGCGGAGCTCCCGCGCGAGCGCGCCGGCCTCGGCGGCGTGGTCGGACACGGCGAGCCGGCGCGGCGCGAGGCCGTCCTCGTCGAGCCGGTCGAGCAGCCGCGTGACCTCGCTCCGCGCGGCCTCGACGCCGCCCGTCGCGGCGATGAGCGCGCGCGCGGCCTCGGCGCGCTCGCCCCCCTCGGCGAGCGCGCGGCTCAGCGCCTCGTCGACCGCGAGGTCGCTGAGCGCCTGCGCCTCCTCCTCGTCGAGGATCCGGGCCGAGGGCGAGAGCCCCATCGCGATCGCGTGCCGGTCCACGATCTGCTTGGCGACGCCGTGGAGCGTGTCGATGCGCGCGGCGGGGAGGCGGGCGAGCGCCTCCTCCGCGCGCTTGCGCAGCTCGGCGACGGGCAGCGACGCGCCGCCGGCGAGGCCGGCGACGGCCGCCCGCCGCGCCCGGAGGATGTCGGCGAAGGGGATGTCCGCCTCGCCGTTCCAGCGGGCGATCTCGCGGAGCGATCGCTCGACGCGGTGGGCGATCTCCCGCGCCGCGGCGCGCGAGAACGTCGTCGCGACGATGCGGTCCGGCGGCACGGGCGGCGCGGCGGACGCGGCGTCGGGCAGGCCGAGGGAGGTGAGGCCGAGCGTGAGCAGCACGTAGAGCGCCGTGAGGCGGTGGGTCTTGCCGGTGCCGGCGCTCGCGGCGACCACGACGTTGCGGCGGAAGGCGTAGATGAGCGCGTCGCCCTCGGCGAGCTCCGCGCCGCGCGGCGCGGAGCTCACGCGACCTCCTCCGCGGCCTCGTCGCTCGGCACGACGGCGGGGCGGCGGCACACGTCGCGCGCGTCGCACCGCGCGCACATCGTCGAGAGCGCCGGCCGCGGCGCGGCCTTGCCCTCCCAGAGCGCGACGACCGCGGCCCGCGCCGTGCGCGCGGCCTCGGCCCAGCCCTCGGCGAGCGCGCGCTGGTCCTCGGCCGTGCGCGGCCACAGCTCGATGAGCCCGCGCTGGCGCACGCCGATGTAGACGGCCCGCACCTCCTCCGCGCCCAGCGCGCGCGCCGCGATGGCGCTGTACAGCGGCAGCTGGAGCGCCCTCCGCCGCTCCTTGGCGTCGGGGAGCTTGCCTGTCTTGTAGTCGACGACCCGCACGACGCGCTGGTCGGTCGATCGATCGAGCCTGTCGATCTGGCCGTCGACCCACAGGCTCGGGCCGCCCTCCTCGTCGGACAGCGGGGGGAGCTCGAGCGGCTGCCAGGGGGGCGGCTCTCCGGCGCCGAAGCGCCGCTCGGCCAGGAAGAAGCGGAGCTCCGGCGACGCGTCCTCCCCGTCTCCGTCGAGCGTGCGGGCCACGACCTCCATCACGTCCGCGATCGCCTTCTCGACCGCCTCGCGGCGGAGCGGGGCCATGGGCGTCGAGACGCCGAGCGCCGCCTCGGCCGCGGCGCGCGCCGCGGCGAGCTGCTCGGCCGGATCGCGCTCCGGGCCGAGCTCGCGCAGCGCCTCGAACGAGGCCTGCAGCGCGCGGTGGATCAGCGTGCCGCGCTCGCGCGCGTCGGCCGACTCGGCGAGATCCTCGGCGCGGCGCACGTGCAGGACGCGCCGGGCGAACGCCGCGAAGGCGCAGCCCACGGCGCGCTCGATGTGGGTGACGGCGATCGGCCTGCCGGGGTGCGCCCCGCCGATCGCGGCCCTGAGCTGCGCGGCGAGCGCGGGGTCGCGGTCGACGAGGACGCGGCCCGTGTGGAGGTCGATCGGCGCGCGTGGATCGAGGAAGAAGTCCGCGCGGGCGCGCTCGATCCGGATCCGCTCCGCGAGGTCCGCCGCCGGCCGCCCGCCGCCCGCGAGGGCGATGAGCTCCGCGTCGTGCGGGCCGAGGGGCGCCGCGTCCGGGGCGACGCGCGAGGCGGGCTCCGTCCGCTGGTGCGCGCCGGCCGCCGCGGCCGCGGTGAAGAGCGGGTGCGGCTCGTTCGGCTCGCTGTCGTCCCCGCGCGTGAAGCAGAGGGCGACGCGCCGGGCGCCGGCGAGCGCCCAGCCGAGCTCCGCGCGCTGGGCCGCCTGGCGCTCGCGCCCCGTCGCGGGGCGGCTCGGCGCCGGCAGCCTCCCGCGGAGCGCCTCGCCGAGCAGCGTCTCGTCCGCGCCCGGGCTGCCGCCGTAGGCGCGCGCGTCGAGCCCGGTCACCACCACCACGTCGTGCTCGAGCGCCGTGAACCCCGCGGCGACGTCGATGCGCACCGCGCCGGCGCGGCCGGCGTCGCCGCGCGGCCCGGCGCCCTGCTCGGCCGCGGCCCGCTCGAGCTCCGCGTAGATCTCGGCCGCGGTGGCGGGGCGCTCCTCGCAGCCGAGGTCGTACGCGGCCCGCGCGAGCGCCTCGGCCTGCTCGCGGATCGCGCGCGCGGCCCGCGCTCCTTGGCCCATCGCACCCATCGCACCCATCGCCTCGGGCGCGAGCGCGCCGCCGCTCCGCCGCTCGCCGCGCAGCGCGGCGCGGAGCTCCTCGATCCCGGGCTCGCCGAAGCCCAGCTTGTCGAGCAGCGAAAGGAAGCGCCGCACGATCTCGGGCCGCGTCGTCGCCTCGCCGATCCAGCGGGCGCTGGCGAGCAGCCGCTCCAGCGCGTGCGGCATCCACGCCTCGTCGTCGCCGTCCTCGTCGCCGTGCGCGCCGCCCAGCACCGAGAAGCCCAGGGCGAGCTCCGCGTCGCTCAGCGCCTCCTCCGCGGTCGCCGGCGGCGTCCGCGCCGTCCCTGCGCGGCGGTCCGCGCGGCGGGCCGCCACGACCGAGATGAGGCCGTCGATCAGCAGCCGGCCCGTGCGATCCACCTCGACCGGCACGTCGCGCAGCCGGTGGGCGAGGTCGGTCGAGCGCCGCTCCGCCTCGGCGGCGGACGTGCGGTCCATCCAGGCGCCGGCGTGGACCCCGGGGGCGCGGAGGATCTCGATCGCCTGCTCGCGGCGCACCGGCCCGACGGCGAGGCGCAGGAGGGCGAGCGCGACGCGCCCGTCGGGGCAGCTCGCGGCGGCGCGTCCGCGCGGCTCCGACGAGCGGACGCCCGCGTCGGCGAGGGCGGCGCGGAGGGGCTCGAGCGCGGCGTCGTCGAGCGCCGGCACGATGACGGCGATCCGCTCGGGCGGGATCCCGCGGCCGAGCGCGGCGGCCACCTCGGCGGCCGCGGCGCGCGCCTCGCCTTCCGGGGTCCTCGCCGCGATGGCGGCGAGCGGCTCCGCTCCGCCGTCGGGCACCCACGCGATCTCCGGCGCGTCCTCGAGCGAGGCCCAGCGCCGCTCCAGGGCGTCGGCGACCGGCGCAGCGCCGTCGTCCGGCAGCGCGGGCAGCTCGACGGTGACGCCCGCGCCGCCGCGGGCGCGGACCGCGGCGTGGAGCGCCTCGACCCAGGCGAGATCGTCGGGCTCCCAGGCCACGGCGCCGCGGATCGTGACCTTGCGCGGGAGCGGGAGCGCGGCGGACGCGCCGGCCGAGCGGAGCGCCCGCGCGAGCAGGAACCCCGCGCAGCGCGGGTCGACGAGGCGCGCTGCCCGCAGGGCGGCGTCCGCCCGATCGAGGACCTCGGCGATGGCGATCGCGTACGGGGTCCCGAGCGCCCGCAGCTCCGCCGGGGAGGTCCCGGCGCGCCGGAAGGCCCCGAGGGCGCGGTCGAGGGCGTGCGCGAGCGCGACGCGCGCGGCGGGCTCGCCCGGCTGCCGCAGCCGATCCGGCGGCAGGGCGTCGAGGGCGAGCCGGGTGGCGAGGCGGGTTGTGTGGGGGCTCGCTATGGCGTCGTCCGGCGCCAGCAGGGCGAGCGCCTCGGAGACGAAGCTCCACCGTGAGCGGATTTCCTGGTCCGCGGTGCGCGGGTCGCGCAGATCGAGAGAGGCGAGCTCGCGTTCAACGTGCCGCTCGGTCGGGACAAGGAGGAGCGATGTTCTGCTCACCACCGCGAGACGGCCGAGCACCGCTCCCGGGAAGCGCAGGCGCCCGCCGCGGCGGGAGGCTGAGAGGGCGCCGGCGCATCTGAATGCACGTCCAGCAAGGGGTACCTCACGGCAGACGCTTTACTTCATGCATCCGTCCCCTCGCAACCTCCGCCGGGGGCGCGCCTTGTTGAAAAAGTCCCGCGGAATGTGGGAATTCTTGTGGGGAAATCGGAATGCGTGTTGAAAAACCTGTTGGGAACCCTGGACGGTCCGGGCCGTAGCCTCCGTAGATCTGCGGAATTGCACCCGGCGAGCGCGCGCCGGAGCACGCCCGGGGCGCTCCGGAGTTTTCAACAGGCTCAGCGGTGGGCGGCGGCGGCCGGAGGCGACCGGGCGTCACGACGGGGGCGTGAGCCGCCTCGGTCGACCGAGCGGGGAAGGGCGGACGGAAGGAGAGAAGGGGAGGAGGGGGTCTGGGCGCTCTGTCGCGAGGCGCCCTGTCGGTCGGGTCGGTTGCGTCGGTCGCGGGGAGAGCTAGCGGCGCGCCACGTCCTTGTCGTGGCGGACGCTCGTGTCGTCGGCCGGCGGCAGATCGGCCACGCTCGCTGGCAGCACGGCGGGCGCCGCCGTCACGCTGCGCTGATCGTCGCCTCGCGCGGCGGGAGCGGCGCCAGCGGACGCGGCGGCGGGCGTGCTCGCTGCGGCGCCCGGCGGAACGTCGGTGGCGGCGGCGGTTGTCGCCCCGGCGCCGGGGGGCGCCTCGGACTGTGCGCGATTCCGCACGGCGGTCACCGCCTTGTCGGCCGCCTTGACGAGCTGTGTCGTCACGACCGAGGGCGGGAAAGGGAGCTTCGGGGCGACGAAGAGCTCGAGCTTCAGGATCGTGTGGTGCTCGTCGACGGCGCGGAGCCGCCAGCGAGCGCGGAAGTCCGCGACGTTGCCGCGCTTGTGGCGGCCGGAGATCACCTCATCGGCGCCGTCCTTCGTGGGCGGCGACATGTCGGCGACCGTCCAGATGTGCGCGGCGCCGTTCAAGATCGGCACCTGAAGGTAGACCTCGCTCGTGCCCTTGCGCTTCGTGAGCACGCGGCTCTGGTCGAAGGGGCCGATGAACGTCTTGTAGTTGCCGTAGGAGGTGACGATCTTCCGGACCGTCGGCAGGGGCGCTTTCACGAGGATCGCCGCGCCCCCGGTGTCGATCGCGGCGACGGGCCCGGTGGTCTTCAGCGTGTACCGGAGCGCCTTCCCGAGCGACGCGAGCTTCTCCGACTCGGCGTCGGCGGCGCGGGCCGCGCGCGGCGAGAGGGAGAGGGCGAGGACGGCGAGCGAGAAGGCGATCAAGGACAGGGACCACAGTTTCTTCATGGACTCTCCTGTTCGAGCGACGTCCGTCAGCGCGGGTTCCCCCCCACATCGCGGACATGCGCCTCGGGCGGCGAGACCGCAGCCCCTCGCTAGATGTAGCCCCGTCAGCACGCGGCTGCACGCCTGCGCACTACAGAAAACATGCTTTCTTCGGACGAGGTCGGAATTCAGCGGTCGGCGTCGGCGCGCTCAACGCTCACCGCGCGCGTTGCGCGCTGCCGCCGCTGTCGTCGGTCGTAGGCGTCGTAGGCGTCGTGGGCGTCGGCGCGGCGCTCGCGGCCTGTCCGGCAGCGTCGGCGTCGGGCTCGGACGACGCCGCAGGCGGCCGCAGGGGCCGCTCGCCTGGCTCCTCGTCGAGCGGGGCCATCTTGCAGGAGCCGTCGAACTGCACGCCGCGGTCGATCATGATGGCGGGCGCGTGCAGGGCGCCGGTCACCTTGGATGGAGCGTAGAGCTCGATGGCGTCGCGGGCGCGGATGCTCGCCTGGACCTCGCCGCCCGTGACGATGCACGTCACGACGTGGATCTCCCCGATCACGAGCGCCCCTTCGCCGATCACGAGCACGTCCTCGCCGCGGATCTCGCCGCGGAAGCTGCCGTCGATGCGCACGCGGCCCTCGAAGAAGAGCTTGCCTTCGAAGTGCGTACCGCGGCCCAGGAGGGCGTTGATCTCGGTGGGCCGGTGGCCCCCGCCGTCGTCGCCGCGGGGGCTTCCTGGGGATCGCGGCGAGAGGGGCGAATCCCTGTCGCCCGGAAAGGACATCGGCTCCATCGCCCGCTGGCTTACTTCAGGCATCGTCACATTCGCAACGGGGGTGCGCGTCAGTCGCGTAACGGGCGCGCTGCGGTGGCCGTGTATGTTGAATGATTTCAGATGCTTGGGCTCGATTTGCGGCAGGGTACGTTTTCTGCAGAGGGGGCGGACCGAGCAGGTGTCCCGGCGTGCTGATCGCCGGGGGCGCGCGGCGCGTGGCCGACGTCTGGTCCGAGCGCGCGTGGAGCGTGAGGGTCCGAGGCGACCAGGAGAGGGAGTGGAGATGACGTTCCGATCGTTGCTTGTGGCTGCCGGTGTCCTGGGCAGCATCTCGGTAGCGTCCGCGCAGACGCCGCCCGCGCCGCCGACAGCTCCGCCGGTCGACCCCACGCCGCTCCAGCCGACCGAGCAACCGACCGCCCCGGCGCCGGCGGCGCCGGGTGGTGCCGCTCCCGCTGCTCCCGGCGCTCCTGCCGCGGCTCCCGGCGCTCCTGCCGCTGCGCCGGGCATGGCTGCTGCGCCCGCTGCTGCTCCGCCCGCGGTGCCAGCGCCGCCCGCGCAGCCGGAGCCCCCAGCAGCGCCGCCGCCCGCCCCTGTGTCACCGCGGCCCGACGCAGCGGCCTCCCCGACGGTGCAGTGGACTCAGGCCACTGCGGCCGACACCGTCCAGGAGGAGGACGAAGAGACGACCCTGCCCTGGCGAGGGACGACGTTCACCTGGAACCAGGGCGGTAGCACGACCCTGTTCGGTGTTGGCGGGGAGTATATCCCCGCCATCCAGGTCTACGGCTGGGACTTCACGTTCCGGCCCAACTTCTATCTGCTCGACCTGCCCAAGGACAAGGTGTCGGTGGCCGCCGAGATCGGCTGGGTCACCGAGCTCACGAACAGCGACACCACGACGGATTACCGTGAGCCGCAGTTCAAGGACACCGGGCTCAGCGCCCGGTACAGCCGCGAGCTCTGGGAGAGCGGTGGCGCGAACGAAGGCGAGTACAAGACGGACGGGGCCATGCGGCTGCGGGTGCTCCTGCCGACCTCGCCGAACAGCTGGAACTCCGGCAAGTACTTCCTCCTGTCGGTTGGCCCGCAGATCACCCAGAAGATCAAGCTGCTCGGTTCGAAGGCAGACGGGCTGAACGACGTGACGGCGACGCTCGGCGTGACCTACGCCCATCTGTTCGCGGACTCGTACACGCCGGTGAAAGCTGGCCTCCGGCGGCCCCGGACGGCCGTAAGCGGTGACCCGACGTTCGACGACCAGCTGAGCGGGGTGTCTCAGACCACGGATAGCCTGACCACGAGCCTCGAGGTCGACCTGCCGCTCTACAAGGACCTCTCCCTGGCGACGAGCTTCAGGCTCATCAGCCAGTTCAAGCACGAGTTCGAAGGGGGATGCGCCAACATCGGGACCGGCTGCGCCCCGTACGAGGGCTCCCAGGGCCCCACCTACGCCGTCCAGACGGCCTTCGATGTCAGCGTGAGCTACCCGGTCTACGAGGTCGTTGGCCTCACGCTCGGGTACAACAACAGCAACATGCAGCTCGGCCTCGACGGCCAGCGCAGGAATTTCTTCCACAGTCCTGACGCTCAGTTCTATCTCGACATCACCGCCAACCTCGACGTCATCTACTCGAAGGTGACCGGCCGCGGGGAGAAGCCCGAGAAGGCGGGCGCGGCCAGCGCTCCGCGCCGACAGGCGCTCTGACGCGCGCGAGCCGTCGCGGCCCACCGGCGGCTCGTCAGCGGCTCGTCAGCGGCTCGTCAGCGTCTCGTCAGCGTCTCGTCAGCGTCAAATTACGCGCGCCCGCGGCTCTCGCCGGTGGTCAGCCCGCCGGCGATGAGGTGCGCGGCGCGCAGGGGCTCGGGGAGGTGGCCGTTCACCGAGAGCCGCGCGATGAGCGCGCTCGCGTCGTCCAGCGAGATGCCGGCGCGCTGCACGTACACGCCCGCGACCGGCTCCATCGGGCCGGCGCGCTGGATGAGCGCCCACTTGCGGCGCCCTCCCCGGACGCGCGAGAGCAGCGCGTCGCGGATCGCGTCGAGGTCCGGGCGGCGCCGCGCCACCACCACGACCGGCAGGGCGAGGGTGTCGTGCAGCGCCGCGAGATCGACGACGTTGAAGCCCGCCACCGCGATGCCCTGGAGCATGACCACCTGCGCCTGGGCGTAGAAGCGCGAGCCGCGGATCATCGCGGCGATCGCGGGCGTGGCGTTCCGCCCGTCGCGCCTCGCGCGGGTGGAGAGGACGCCCTCGAGGCGCAACCCCGAAAAAACGGTCCCGACGACCTGCACGTCGCCGCGGTGGTCGCGGGCGAACGGCGCGTCGTCGACGCCGATGACGTGCGAGAAGCGTGGAGCGCGGGCCGGCACACGCAGAGCTTACCGTGCTGCCGCCTTTGCCGGGCCAGGCGGTCGTGCTGTACTGCTAGGATGCGACCTTCCAGGCACCTCTCGCTGAGCCTCTTGCTGGCCCTCGGCCTCGCCTCGTCGCTGGCCCTCGCGCAGGGCGCCACCGCCCAGCCGGCCCCGAAGGCCCCCGCGGCGCCGGAGAAGGCCGCGGCCCCGCAGCAGCCGGCGGTCAACAAGCCGCGCGGCGGCAGCGCCGGCGCGCCGCAGCGCCCCGGGCGCGCGCGCAAGCCCAAGAAGGACGCGCAGGCGAGCCTCGCCGGGCGGCCGGTCGCCACCTTCCCCGGCTTCCGCATGCTCCCGACCGGCGGCTCGCGCGTGTTCGTGCAGATCCACGGCGGCAAGGTCGACGTCGCCGAGTCGAAGGCCGCCGGGCGCCTCGTCTACCGGCTGAAGGGCGCGGGGGCGATCCAGACGAACCGCTTCCCGCTCGTGACGTCGTTCTTCGCGACCCCCGTGACCCAGGTGCAGCTCGTCGGCCAGGGCAACGATCTCGACATGGTGATCGACCTGCGCACCCAGGCCGACGCGACCTACCGCGTGATCGAGACCGATCAAGGGATGGTGCTCCAGGTCGACTTCCCCCCGTCCGTCCCCGAGCAGCGCTCCGCGGCGCCGGCCGAGGGAGCGCGCAAGCGCTCGGAGCGCCGCACGATCTCGCAGGACCCCGGGAGCGACGAGGAGGGCGACTAGATGGCGACCGCCTCCCGCCGGGCCTTCTCCCCGGGCGGGCCCGCGTCCACCGCCGAGGTCGACTCGCACATCGCCGCCGCGGCGAACGTGACGAGGACCATCCACAGGAGATCGGCGAGCAGGAGGTGGACGAGCTGCATCCACACCGGCGCGAGCAGGAAGAGGTTGAGGAGCCCCGCGCCGATCTGCAGCAGCACGAGCGCTCCGATCGCCGTCGAGAGCCGCGCGACCTCGGGCGAGGGGCGCCGGGCAGCGACGGCGCCGCGGGCGAAGAGGAGGTAGACGCTCACGGCCGCCGCCACGGTCGGGTGCAGCACGCGCAGCTGCAGCAGGAAGTGCGCCGCGGGCGAGAAATCCTGCGCCAGGCCCTCGCGGAGCGACGCCGCGGCGAAGAGCGTGTCGCCGAGCGCGGCGATGGCCCCGGTCACGCCCACCGCCAGGACCCCAGCGAGCCCGGCGCCGAGCAGCGCGCCCGTCACCCCCTGGCCGCGCAAGCGCACGCGCCGGCCCCCGCGCGCCCAGTAGAGGGTGCAGGTCATGGCGCCCACCAGCAGGAACGTGTTGATGAGGTGCACGGCCATCCAGAGCGCGCGGGCCGCCGACGCGTCGTGCGCGACGTACTCGAGCAGGACGATCCCGGCGCCGACCGCCGCCTCGGTGATCATGAACAGCATCGACGCGGCCGCGCCGCCGCGCACGGGGTGGCCCGACGGGTACGCGACGAAGGCCCAGACGAGCTGCAGCGCGACGAGCAGGAACGCGACGCCCGAGGTGGCGCGGTGCGTGAACTCGATGAAGGTCGCCGCGCTCGGAGAGCGTGGGATGACGTCGCCGTTGCACGTCGGCCAGTGGCTGCCGCAGCCGGCCCCCGAGCCGGTCGCGCGCACGAACGCGCCCCACAGGATCACGCCGAGCGTGAAGGCCAGCGCGAGCGCCGCGAGCTTCCAGAACCGCGCCTGAGTCATGCCGGGTCCTTACCGCGAAACCAGCGCGACGGCAGCCCGCGCGAGATCGGCGAGGCGGGGGCGACTTGCCCGGGCAACTCCCGCGATTGCCTTCGTGATTGCGCGCGACCGCGCGCGACCTCCGGCGAGGCGGCGTCCGCCGCAGCGCGATCTCGTTGCGCCCGGCCCCGGCTGAAGGGAGGATGTGCCGGTGCCGAACAGCGACGAACTCCGAAGCGCTCCGCTCTCCGCGCCGATCGAGCTCCCGAGCGGTCGACCGGCCAGGATCGTCGTCGCGGACGACGACCGCCTCGCGCGCCAGATGCTGGTGAGCATCCTCCAGAAGGCGGGCTTCCAGGTCGAGGCGGTCGACGACGGTCAGGAGGCGATCGAGCTGATCGGGCGGGGAGGGGTCGATCTCGTGCTCCTCGACATCGTGATGCCCCGGCTCACCGGCCTCGAGGCGTGCAGGCTGCTCAAGAGCATGACCTCCGAGTCGTTCCTCCCCGTCGTGCTGGTCACCGTGAAGAGCGACACGGCGAACCGGGTCGAGGGGCTCAAGATCGGCGCCGACGACTACGTCTGCAAGCCGTTCGAGGAGGAGGAGCTCCTCGCGCGGGTCGGCGCGATGCTCCGGATCAAGCGGCTGCACGACCAGGTCGCGGCGCAGCGCGCCTACCTGGAGCAGCTCTCCATCCACGACGAGATGACGGGGCTCTACAACTACCGTTACCTCTTCACGCGGCTCAACGAGGAGTTCAAGCGCGCGGAGCGCTACCACGAGCCGTTCGCCTGCGTGCTCGTCGACATCGATCGGCTGAAGGTGATGAACGAGACCGGGGGGCGCACGCTCGGCGACGCCGTGATCCGGCGCGTGGCCGACGGGATACGCCGCTCCGTCCGGGAGGTGGACGTGGTCGCGCGCTACGGCGGCGAGGAGTTCCTCATCGTCCTGCCGAGCACCCACTTCGCCGGGTCGCTGACGGTGGCCGAGCGGATCTGGCGCGAGGCCGCCGGCAACCCGGTCGAGTTCGGCGGAGAGGCGAGGCCGTGCAGCGTATCGATCGGCGTCGCGCTCTACCCCTCGCGCGACGTCCGCTCCAAGGACGGGCTGATCCGCGCCGCCGAGAGCGCGCTCAACCAGGCGAAGCGCGAGGGCGGCAACCGGATCTGCGTCTTCCAGCAGCACGGCCACATCTACACGCCGGCGGCGAGCGGCGAGCCGCAGTCCTCGCCGCCGCCGGGCAAGCTCCGCCGCTCCAGCGATCCCGCCTTCGCCGCGACGCACGCGGCGCACACGGCGCACACGGCTACGGACGAGCCGAGGGAGCCGCAGACGCGCCGGGGCACCGACCTCCCGCCCTTCGCCTCACGCAAGCCGCTGTAGCCCCGCCCCGCCGCTCCGCCTCGTGAACGCTGCAGATCGCGCCCGTATCCTCCTCGTCGACGACGAGCCGGCCCTGCGCCGCGGCCTGGCGCGCGCGCTCGTGCGCGACTTCGACGTCCTCACCGCGGAGGACGGCCCCGCGGCGCTCGGGCTGCTCGCGACGACCCGCGTCGAGGCGGTGCTGCTCGACCTCGCCATGCCGCGCATGAGCGGCGCCGAGGTGCTCGATCGGATCAGGGCCACGTACCCCGACGTCGAGGTCGTGGTGATGGCCGGCCACGCCGACCTCGACGCCGCGATCGCGGCCGTGCGCGCCGGCGCGTACGGGTTCGTGACGAAGCCCGTCGACGCGGAGGCCGCGGTCTCGATCGCGATCGAGCGCGCGATCGAGCGCCGGCGGCTCGAGGGCCGCGCGCGGGCCCTCGAGGAGCGGGTCGACGAGCACGAGCAGCTCGGCGAGGTGATCACGAGCTCGGCCGCGATGCAGGACGCGTACAGGAAGGCGCTCGGCGTGGCGGCCGTCGCCGCGCCCCTCCTGTTGATCGGCGAGCGCGGGACGGGCAAGGAGCTCGTCGCGCGCGCCGTCCACCGGCGCGGCCCGCGCGCCGCGCGGCCGTTCGTCGCCGTCGACTGCAGCGCGCTGCCGGGGTCGCGGGCCGAGGACGAGCTCTTCGGCGAAGGCGGCGACGCCTCGCCGGACGCGCGCGCCCGCGGGGGCCTGATCGAGGCGGCGGACAAGGGAACGCTCTTCCTCGACGAGGTCTCGGCGCTGCCGCCCGCGGCCCAGGCCAGGCTGCTCCGGGTCCTCACGCACGGCGAGATCGCGAGGGCGGGGGGTGAGCCGCGCCGCGTCGACGTGCGCGTGATCGCGTCGACGTGCGAAGGCCTCCGCGAGCTCGCCTCCGCCGGCCAGCTCCGGGAGGATCTCGCGTACCGGCTCGGCGTCATCGTCGTCGAGCTGCCGCCGCTCCGGCGGCGCAAGGAGGACGTCGCGCTGCTCGCGAGCCATTTCCTGAACCGGTGCGCGCGCAGGCACGGGCGCGACGTCAAGCGGATCGGCCCCGAGGCGGCGCGCCTGCTCCGCGAGCACGCGTGGCCGGGCAACGCGCGCGAGCTCGAGAGCGCCATCGAGCACGCCGTGATCTCCGCGCGCGGCGAGGCGATCTTGCCCGCGGATCTGCCGCCCTCGGTGTCGGGGCGCCCCGGGCCGCCCCTTCGCCCTCCGAGGGACGCGCTGGTCTTGCCGGCCGAGCTCTGCGAGCTCCCCTACGCGGAGGCCAAGGAGCGCGCCGTCGACGCGTTCGATCAGATCTACGTCGGGCGCCTGCTGGAGCGCACGGGCAACAACCTCAGCGAGGCGGCGCGGCAGGCGGGGATGGATCGCTCGAACTTCCGGAGGCTGAAGAAAAAGGTCGCGTCGCGCGGAGACGAGCCGGCGCAGGGAGAGAGCGACGGGGCGGGGCCGAGCAAGGGCGGCGCGGGCTGACGCGCGGGCACGTCGCGCGCGCACGTCGCAGAGGCGCGCGGCCGGCTCGTGCTACGTTGCGCCGAAAATGGCCCGACGCGCTGCACGAGCTGCCCTTGCTGCCGCCGCCGTTTCCCTCGCGGTCCGGCTCGCGCCGCTCCCCGCTGCCGCCGCCGACACCGGCGGGGCGCCCGCGCGGCGAGCGGCGGCGGTCCACGATCTCCCCGGCGTGCTCGCGCTCGCCGACCGCAATCACCCGAACGTCGCCGCCGCGCGCGCGAAGCTCGACCAGGTCCGCGCGCAGCTCGACGAGGCCCGGTACGCCCCGTTCTCGCAGTTCAAGCTGACGGGCGGCGTCGCGCTCGCGCCGACCGTCCGCGGGAACAACGTCTTCAGCCCGAACACCGACGTCTCGCTCACCTCGAGCCTCGGGGTCGGCTGGCGCGTGACCATCGACGGCGTCGTCCCGCTCTGGACGTTCGGGAAGATCACGAACCTCTGGGACGCCGCCGAGGCGAACGTCCGGGTGAACCAGGCGAGCGTCGAGAAGGAGCGCGACGCGGTCCGGCTCGACGTCCGCAAGGCCTATTTCGGCCTCCAGCTCGCGCGCGACTCGCGGAGCCTGCTCGTCGACGTGAGGGCCGAGATGGACAGGGCCCTCCGGCGCCTCGAGGAGCAGGTCGAGCGCGAGGAGGGGGATCCCATCGAGCTGCTCAAGCTGCAGACCTTCGGGGCCGAGCTCGAGGCGCGCGGGGCCGAGGTCGACAAGTACATCTCGGTCGCGCTGGCGGGGCTGCGCTTCTACACGGGCGTCGCGGATCTCGACATCCCCGACGTCCCGATCCGCCCGCCGAACCACCGGCTCGGCCACGTCACCCGTTACCTGACCGCCGCGCGCCTCTACCGGCCGGAGCTCGCGCAGGCGCGCGCCGGCTTCGACGCGCGGTCCGCGCAGGTGCGCCTCGCGCGCGCGCAGCTGTTCCCCGACATCGGCATCGCCCTGCAGGTCGGGGTGAGCGCCGCCCCGGAGGTGGCGGATCAGCTGAACCCGTTCACCAGCGACCCCGGCAACTTCTTCCACTACAGCGCGGCGCTCGCGCTGCAGTGGAAGCTCGACGTCTTGCCGCAATCGGCGCGCATCCGCGCCGCCGAGGCGCAGCTCGAGGAGATGGCCTCGACGCAGCGCTTCGCCATGGGCGGGGTCGCGACCGAGGTCGAGACCGCCTATGCCGAGGTCGTGGAGGCCCAGAAGCGGCTCGACGCGTACACCAAGGCGGCCAAGTACGGGAAGCGCTGGCTCGTGATGGTGCAGCAAGGAATCGACGTCGGGACGATGGCGGACAAGGATCTCATCGATCCAGCCAAGGCATATGCCACGAACCGATTTAACCAGCTGAACGCGACGATGGATCTCGACATGGCGATGTCACGGCTCGCGAAGGCGACCGGCTGGGACGCCATCGCGCCGGACGGCACCTGAGCGAGGGGGCGGCCGCGCTGAGGCACGCGCTGCGCCGCTCGGGCGCCGCTCGGGCGCCGCTCGGGCGCCGCTCGACTCCGCGTCACCCCGGCTTGAACGCGACCGTCCTTGGCAGTACGGTGCGCGACAGCATGGGAGCCAACGTCAACGTCGAGCGGGCGCCGCACAAGGTGGCTTTGGCAGCGAACGGTGATGCGGCGCGGCGCGCGACGAGCGGCGCATCCGCGGGCGCCAGCATCGCGTTTTACGTCCTGCTCGCGGCGTCGGCCCTCGCCGTCATCGGCACTCTCCACTTCGTGGCGTACGTCGTGCCGACCGAGGCCTCGATGGGGATCGTGCAGAAGATCTTCTACTTCCACGCCCCCGCCGGGTACGCGATGTACATCGGCGCGACCGTCTGCTTCATCGGCTCCGCCGGCTACCTCGCGCGCGGCACCCAGCGCTGGGACTCGCTGGCGAAGGCCGGCGCCGAGGTCGCCGTGGCGATGGGGCTGATCGTCCTCGTCACCGGTCCGCTCTGGGCCGCCAAGGCGTGGGGCGTGTACTGGACGTGGGATCCGCGCCTCACGACGTCGCTGCTCAGCGTGCTTATCTACATCGCTTACGTCGTGCTCCGCGCCTTCACCGGCGACAGCGACGCCGAGCGCAAGTTCGCGGCGGCCCTCGGCGTCCTCGGCGCGGCCAACCTGCCGATCATCCATTATTCGGTGAAGATGTGGGGCGGTAACCACCCCACGGTCATCACGGGCAAAGGCGGCGGCCTCGGGCACCCCGACATGAAGATGGCGCTCGGCTTCGGCTTCCTCTCGTTCACCCTGCTCACCCTCGCGCTCGTCTGGGCGCGTTACCGCGTCGATCTCGCGTCCGCGCGGCTCGCGGAGCTCGAGCAAGAGGCCCTCGAAGCCGGCATCGGAGAGGACTGACAACATGAAAACCAATCATTCCCTGTTCTCCCATGCGGCGTTGCAGCAGCCGACGAGCACCACGACGGACGACCGAGCGCAGGCGTTCCGCCCCGTCCAGGGGGGCAACGACATGCAGAGCGGAGAGAAGCTGCTGGTCGAGGCGTACGCCGCGATCTGGCTCATCCTCTTCGCGCTGGTCTTCGTCTCCTGGCGCCGGCAGAAGCAGATCGACCGGCGCATCGACGCGCTCGAGGCCGCCGTGCAGAAGGCGCGGGCTGGAGCGGGCCAGGGGGCGAGCTGATGCCGAACCTGGGGGAGATGACCCCGCAGCACGCGCTCTACATCCCCGTGGTGCTGATGCTTGGGCTGATCGTCGGCTACATTCTGGGCAGCCGCGCCGTGCGCGCCGAGCTCGAGCGACGCAGGCGCAGAATGAAGGAGTGACGGGGGCGCAAGCCCTCGTCCCGCGGAGCTGGCGGGCCCGGTGAGCGCCGTCCCCGCCCCACTAGCCGGAGGTCACAAGGTGGTCGATTTCTCTGTGAGCGAAGAGCACAAGGCTCTCATCGATACGGCGCGTCGCTTCACGAAGGAGCGCATCCTCCCGATCGCGGCCGAGTGCGATCAGAAATCGTACTTCCCGATGGATGTCTTCGTGGAGGGCTGGAACATCGGCCTCGTCAACCCGACCTGCCCGGCCGAGTACGGCGGCCCGGGGATGGGCGAGCTCGAGAACGCCCTCCTCGCCGAGGAGCTCTCGTACGGGTGCACCGGGATCCAGACGAGCTTCCTCGCGAACGGCCTCGCGCTCACCCCCATCAAGCTCGCCGGCAGCGAGGATCAGAAGAAGAAGTACCTCGGCATGCTCACCGCCGAGCCGATCATGGCGAGCTACTGCACGAGCGAGCCGGACGCGGGCAGCGACGTCGCGGGCCTCAAGACGCGCTTCACGAAGCACGGGGACGACTACGTGCTGAACGGGCAGAAGTGCTGGATCACGAACGCGAGCTACGCGCGCTACTACGTGATCTTCGCGACGTCGAACCCGGAGCTGCGGCACAAGGGGATCGCGGCGTTCATCGTCGACCGCGACACGCCCGGCCTCCGCGTCGGCAAGAAGGAGGACAAGCTCGGCCAGCGGGCGAGCGACACCGCCCAGGTGTTCCTCGACGACGTGAAGGTGCCGAAGGAGAACCTGCTCGCGCCCGAGGGGCAGGGCTTCAAGCTCGCCATGGAGACCTTCAACCAGACCCGCCCCGACATCGGCGCGGCCGCGACGGGCCTCATGCGGCGCTGCGTCGACGAGTGCGTGGCCTACGCCAAGGAGCGCAAGACCTTCGGCCAGCCGATCGGCAACCACCAGCTCATCCAGTGGATGCTCGCGGAGATGGCGATCCGCGTCGAGGGGACGCGCCTGCTCTACCAGAAGGCCGCGTGGAACCTCGATCACGGGGTGCGCGACCCGATCGTCTCGAGCTTCGCGAAGGCCTACGGCGCCGACAGCGCCATGCAGACCGCCGTGGACGCCGTGCAGGTGTTCGGCGGCAACGGCTACGTGAAGGAGTACCCCGTCGAGAAGATGATGCGCGACGCGAAGGTCCTCCAGATCTACGAAGGCACGAGCCAGATCCAGCGCCTCGTCATCGCGCGCCAGCTCCTCGCGTAGCGCGCCGCCGCGCCGCCGCGCCGCCGCGCCGCGAGGGCGACCCGCGTCAGGTCTGCGGGTGCCAGATCAGCGTGAGCTCGGGGCCGAGCGTGAGCGCGAGGCCCTCGGCGGGCACCATCACGCGGCGGACCTTCTGGCCTGCGAACCTCGTCCCGTTCGTCGAGCAGAGATCGAGGGCCATGATCTCCGCGCCGTCCCGCAGGAGCAGCAGGTGGGTCCGCGAGATGTGCGTGCTCAGGACGGCGCGCAGGCCGCGGTCCAGGCAGTTGTCGGCGCGCCCGAGCAGCACGCCGTCGTCGAGCGCTTGCTGGGGCAGCTCGACCGCGGCGCTGCGCTCGCTCGATTGCAGCGTGAGCCGCACGTACCCGCTCTTCGCGCGCGGCGCCACCATCTCCTCGATGTGCGCGACGGGGCGCACCGACGTGATGTGCGAGATCTCTCCGCGGGCGAAGCGGTGGCTGGTCGTGATGCCCTCGGTCGCCGCGGGCGGCGCGGCGCCCTCGCTGACGGCCTTGCTCGCGACGCTCTCGAGGCCGCGCGGCGGCTCGCTCATCCCGCACGAGCTCACCTCGAGCACCCTCGACGAGGCGCGCGGCCCGACCGGGAGCCCGCCGACCACGTGCTTGCCGATGCGCACGAGCAGCGGGCCGCTGACGACGATCGACCGCCGCGGCACGTCGTCGTCCACGAAGAACGGGATCGAGGTCTGCAGATCCATGAGCCGCAGCCCGAAGCCGCCGTCGGGGAGGTTGCAGCAGGTCGCGACCAGGTGGCGCACGCAGACATCGTCGCCCGACGCGAACTTCATGTCGCAGCGCGGGTGCGAGCCGAAGACGGCATAGGCGCCGCTGTTCGCGGGCAGGTCCAGCCACGCGACGTCACCGCCCGACACCCGGAACAGCCGGTACCCCTCGGTCATCGGCGACTCGGGTGGGTTCAGCGCCATCACCGCCTCGGCGGTGGACAGCGCGCGCCGCATCGTGGCGACGTCGATCCGCGGTTCTACCGTCATCGCGCGCTCCACGAGCGGCGCGAGATCGCGCGCCCCGCAGTCCGCGTCGGACCGCCGAGCTCGAGCGTGAACGGCGGAGTCGCTGCGCAGGCCTCCGGCAGAGCCGCGGCAGGAGCGAGCGTGGTGGATGTCAGACAGCGGCGAGGCCTCATGCGGTCGAGCCGAATCCTACCGGAATTTTTTGTCTGGGGCTCTTTCGCTGCGCGCCCCGAATCTGCTGTGGCCGGCGGGGCTCGGGTCGAGACGACGGCTGTCCGGTTCAGCTCACGCCGACGCTGACCTCCGCAACGAGCTCGCCGCCCCAGCGCCAGAAGGCCACCGAGCGGCTGAACAGGACGATGACCTCCAGCCCGAGCCCTCCGCCGAATTCGAGCCGAAAGCGCCCGACGTCCACCTCGATGAGTTGCATGCTCCCCGAAGACGCGAGAGTCGGGCCAACCGTGGATCCGTGCGCGTTGCACGCTGGTGTGTCCGCCGGAGGCACGGCCTCGCCTCGGCCGGTGCGCAGGGCGCGCCGGCCCGCGTCAGCGGGGGCCAGGGCGAGGCCCGCCGCGCGCCGCCGCGAGGGGGGCAGCGGGGCGGCACCGTGGCGCGCGCTCGCGGCGGGGACAGGGGCGAGCGCGCGTCACGTTGCCGACCGCCGGCCGACGCAGGCGAGCGGGCGTGGAGCCGCCGCGCGGTCGTCGACGGACGCGCCATTTTGACGCCGCCCGCACGGTGTCTATCCTGGTCGCGGTGTCCCGGATCCTCCCACGCTTCGACTATCGCATCGAGTTCGCCGCATCGACCGATGTAGGCCTCGTCCGCCCGAGCAATGAGGACCGGATCCTCTGTTGCCCCGAGCTCGCCCTCTTCGGCATCGCCGACGGCATGGGCGGCCACGCCGCGGGCGAGGTCGCGGCTCAGATCGCCGTCGACACGGTGCGCGTCGAGGTGCTCCGCCCGCCCGCCGCCGCCATCCTCGACGCGTACGTGGCCGACCCGAACATCGAGGCGCGGCGCGAGGTGTTCGCGCTGCTCCGGCGCGTGGGCGAGGCCGCGCACGCGGCCATCCTGGAGGCGCGCCGCGCGGAGCCGAGCTACCAGGGGATGGGCACGACGCTCGATTTCGTCGTGCTCGCGCACAGCCGGGCGTTCTTCGCCCACGCGGGCGACAGCCGCGCGTACCTGGTTCGCCCGACGACCACCGTCCAGCTCACCCAGGACCATGCTCTCTACGATACGCTCCGCGCGGCCGGCAACCCGACCCCGGCCAGGAAGCCGCAACGGAACCCGCTCGTGAACGCGATCGGGCTCGCGGGCACCGTCGCGGTCGACACCGTGTTCGTCGATCTCTCGCGCGGCGACCGCATCGTCCTCTGCACCGACGGGGTGCACAACGCGATCGACAGCGAGGCGTCGCTCTCCCGCTTCTGCTCGAAGGGCGGGCCCGAGGAGGTCGCCGCCGGCCTCCTCGGCCACGCGCGCGAGCGCGGGGGCCACGACAACGCGAGCGCGATCGTCATCGACATCAAGGAGCGCTTCGTCAAGCGCGCGGACGACGCCGGCCCGTCCTCGCGCGATCTGTCGGTGCTCTCCGCGTGCCCGCTCCTCGCCGGCATGAGCCCCGCGGCGGTGCTCGGGGCGCTCGCGGCCGGCGTCGAGGTGGAGCTCGGCGCGGGGGATCGGATCCCGCGCGACGTCGCCAGCGATCTGGTCGCTTACCTGGTGCTCGACGGCGCCGTGAACCTGCCGGACGGGCGGCGCGTCGGGTCCTCCGGGCTGCTCTTCCCGGAGTCGCTCGTGGGCGCGCGGCGCAAGGGCGATCTGCCCGTCGCCGCGGCGCGCACGCGGCTCATCCGGATCCGCAAGGACGATTTCGCCGAGGTCTGCGAGCACGACGCGGAGCTCGCGGCCGCCCTGTACCAGCGGCTCGCGCGGTACCTCGCGCTCGGGACCGGATGAGCGCGGCCGCGACGCAGCTCTCCCTGCTCCACCTGGACGATCGCGTCGCGGCCTTCGCGAAGCCGTCCGGGCTGCTCGTGCACCGCGGCTGGGGTGACGCGCCGGTCGTGTTCGTCGACCTCGCCGAGCGCGCGCTGGGCCGGAAGGTCTACCCGGTCCACCGCCTGGACCGGGCGACGAGCGGCGTCCTGCTCGTCGCGCTCGACTCCGCCGCCGCGGCGCTGCTCTGCGCGCAGTTCGAGCAGGGCCTCGCGCGGAAGCGCTACCTGGCGCTCGTGCGCGGCGTGCCCCCCGAGCGCGGGTGCGTCGATCACCCGATCCCGCGGCGCGAGGGGGGCCCGCGCGTGCCGGCCGTCACCGACTTCGAGCGCCTCCACGCGCTCGAGCGCTACGCCGTCGTCGAGGCGCGCCCGCGCACGGGCCGCCTGCACCAGGTGCGGAGGCACCTCAAGCACATCAGCCACCCGATCATCGGCGACGTGAACTACGGCAAGGGCGAGCACAACCGCCTGTTCCGCGAGCGGTACGCGCTGCACCGCCTCGCGCTCCACGCGGCCGAGCTCGCCGTCGCCCACCCGGAGACGGGCGCGCCGCTCTGCCTCGCCGCCCCGCTGCCCGACGACCTGCGGGGCCCGTTCGATCAGCTGGGCGTGCCGGCGTGGATCGGCGCCGTCGACGACGCGGCCGCTAGCCCGCCCCTGGAGAGCGGCGCTCCGGGGTGACGCCGTGGCCGGCGCGGATCTCCTCGAGGGAGAGCGCCGGGCCTCGCTGGACGAAGCCGCCGTCGAACGGGTTCTCGGCGAGGAACAGGGGCGTGTCGAGATCGACGAACGAGAACCCGCCGAGGCCGGCGGCCAGGCACGCCGACGCCGTCATCGCGAGCACCGACTCGACCATCCCGCCGATCATGAGCCCGAGCCCCGCGGCGCGGGCGACCGCCGCGATGTCGAGCGCCTCGGCGATGCCGCCCTTCATCAGCTTGATGTTCACCACGGTCGCCGCGCGCTCCGCCGCGACGCGCAGGACGTCCTCCGCGGAGGCGGCGCTCTCGTCGGCGGCCACGTCGACGCCGGCGCGCCGCGTGACCTCCTTCATGCCGTCCCAGTCGTCCCGCGGCACCGGCTGCTCCAGCAGCGCGACGTCCGCGCCGAGCCGGCGCGCGTGCGCGACGAGCGCGAGCGCCTCGCCCGCCGTGAGCCCGCCGTTGCCGTCGAGGATCAGCGACGCCCCGGGCGCGGCCGCGTAAATCGCCTCGATGCGCGCCGGGTCCGACGCGGCGAGGCGGCCGCCGACCTTCACCTTGAGCGCGCGGAAGCCCATGGCCGATGCGCGCCGCGCGGCCTCCTCCGCGCGCTCCGGCGAGCCGGTGGTGATGGTGATGTCGGTCGTGAGCGCCGTCCCGGAGCCGCCGAAGAAGGCCCAGAGCGGCATGCCCGCGCGCTTCGTGAGCGCGTCGAGGATCGCTGTCTCGATCGCGCAGCGCGCCGCGCCCGCGCCGCCCCCGGACGCCTCGCGGAGCGCGCGCGCGACGGCGCGCCACGCGCGCGCGTCCGAGCCCACCACCGCCTCGCGCAGGGAGACGGCGGCGGCGCGCGACCCGTCCTGCGTCTCGCCGTTGAACGCGGGCAGCGGCGCCGCCTCGCCGAAGCCGAGCGTCCCGTCGGCGAGCTCCACGGTGACGAGGAGGTTCGCCGCGCGCTCCTGCGCGCCGCCGGCGATGCCGAACGGCTCGTGCAGGGGGATGTCGAGCGCCTCGACCGAGACGCGTCGGATCAGGGTGGGGGTCGTCAAGACGAGCGTCGCCTCCTCGGGAGCCTCAAGGGGATCGGCGGCCGCCGCCGGCAGGCGGCGGAGCCGCCGCCGGGCCGAGCAGCGCCTCGATCTCCCGGGAGATCTTGTCCGTCTCGCCGTCCTCGTAGCCCGCGTGGACATGGCGCACGACGCCGTCCCGATCGACGACGAACGCGGTCGGCATCCGCCGCGGCTTGTACGCCTTCTCCGCGCTCTGGTCCTTGTCCCAGAGGATCTTGAACCTGACCCCCGCCTCGTCCGCGAACCCCGCGATCTGCTCCGTCGAGACGTCCTCGGGGGCGTCGAGGGAGACGGCGAGCACGGCGAGATCGCCGCCGAAGCGGTCGACGAGCTCCTGGTACCTGGGGAACGATCTTCTGCAGGGGCGGCAGTAGGTCGCCCAGAAATCGACGATCACCACCTTGCCGCGCGCGTCCTTGAGCGTGGAGGGCCCCTCGCCGCTCACGACCTCCGCCGCGAGCTCGGGCGCCGCGGAGCCGATCAGGCCGCCGCCCGCCTCGGGCGCCGGCGGAGCGACGGGCGCGGCGCCGCCGCAGCCGCCTGCGAGCGAGAGCGCGAGCGAGGCGCAGAGGGCCGCGAGGACTCGGGCGAACGACGGCGATGGACTGGGCCTCATGACGAGATCTCCCTCCCCGATCAGGGCTCGCGATCGACGATGGAAGCGAGCATCTCTCCCTCGGCGCAGAGCGTCCCGTCGACGCTCGCCTCGCCGCGCAGCTTCCAGACGTTCGAGCGGTGGTGCAGCACCTCGGCGTAGAGATCGAGCCGGTCGCCGGGCGTCACGGTGTGGCGGAACTTCGCCTTGTCGATGCCGAGGAAGAACATGAGGTTCGACGTGGCGTCGAACGGATCCGACGCATAGGCGAGGATGCCGCCGAGCTGCGTGAGCGACTCCAGGATCAGCACCCCGGGCATGATCGGCCGCTGGGGGAAGTGCCCCTGGAACCAGGGCTCGTTGTAAGCGACGCACTTGTAGCCGCGGATGCACTTGTTGGCGGTGATCTCCGTCACCCGGTCGACCATCACGAGGGGGTAACGGTGCGGCAGGATCGACAGGATCTGGTGGATGTCGAGCGTGACGGGCGCTTGGGTTCGCTCGGGCAAGGCCGGCTCCTTTCCGCGGTGTGGAGCGTGGAGCGCGCGGGCGGCGCGCTACTTCGCGTCGTCCTTCTTCTCTGCCTTGTCGCCGCCCGCGTCGTCCTCGCCGCCGCCGGTGTTGTAGAGCTGGATGATCTGCTCCGTCAGATCGAGATCGGCGCGGACGTACGGGGCCGCTTGCTTGTCGAAGATGATCTCGTAGCCCGACTTCTTCGCGATCCTGCCGACGATGAGCATCATCTTCTTGAGGATGGGCCCGGTGAGCTCGCCCTGCTTCTTCTGGAGCTCCTTGTTGTAGTCGACGAACACGGTCTGGAGCTCGACCATCTGGCGCTGCCAGTCCTCCATCCGCTTCTGGAGCGACTCGCGCGAGAGCACGCGCGACTGCTTCTCGATGTCCTCGCGCGCCCGCTGGAGCTCGGTCTGCTTCGCGTCGAGCTCCTGCTGCCGCCGGTCGAAGAGCTTCTTCAGCGTGGCCTGCGCTCGGATGCCGTCCTCCGTCTGCATGACGGCGTGCTGCACGTCGACGACGGCGATCCGGGTCTCGGCGGCGGCGACGCTCGGCACGGCGAGGGCGAGCGAGACGGCGGCGGCGCGGGCGATCCGAGCGAAGAGCGGCGCGGGCCGATGGACGGGAGAGCGGGAGACCATTGGAGGCGATTACCCGCCGCGTGACGGACGGTCAAGGTGTGCGGGGGATCAGAGGCACTTGCCCGAGATGCAGCTCTCGCCGTCGGGGCAAGGCTCGTCGAGCGAGCACTCCGGGGCGACCTCCTCCCGCGTCTTGCAGAACCCGTCCTCGCAGCCGACGAAGCGGCTGTCGATGAGCTGGCAGGCCCGGGTGTTCTCGCACGGGTAGTGGCAGTAGCCGTCCTCCATGCACTCCTGGCCCTGCGCCGCGCAGGCCTTGGCACCGCAGCCGGGCTGAGGCGAGGGGTCGTCCATGCACGCGCCGGTGGCCGCGTTGCACACCTCGCCGGGCGCGCAGTCCGCGTGCGACGCGCAGCCGGTGGAGCAGGCGCCGTCGACGCAGATCGCGCCGCCCTCGCACGGGGCCGCGTCGCCGCACTCGGGGTTCGCGGGGTCGGGGACGCAGACCCCGCGGTCGCAGCGCGTGCCGGGCTCCGCGCAGGGCGCGGCGCTGGAGCAGCCATCAGCGCACTCGCCGTTCACGCACACCCTGCCGTCGCCGCACTCGTAGCTGAACTCGCACGCCGCGATGCAGAGCCCGTCGACGCACCGCGTGCCGTCCTCGCACGCGCCGTCACCGTCGCAGGGACACGTGGTGAGCTCCGCGTCGCACTCGACCTCCGCGCCCCCCGCGCCGCCCTGGCCCGCGCCGCCCTGACCCGCGCCGCCCTGACCCGGGTCTACCGGACCCGCGCCGCCCCAGCCCCCGCTGCTGGTGGTGTCGATGTCCGGCTCCACGGGGCGACACCCGTAGCCGTCGCAGAGGAAACAGTTCTCGCCATCGGGGTCGCACTGGAGCGACGCATCGCCGCAGCCGCCGCAGCCCGTCGCGGTCGCGGCGATCATCAGGAACAGCGCGCCTCGACCCAGGATCTTCGCAAGGGGGGAATGAAGAAGCATCGAAGTCCTCCAGCGGCGGCCGGCACCAGCGCGGCCTTCCCGCACGACTACCATGACGCGCGCTAACACGCAGCGTGCCACGGGGCGGCAGGAGAGGAGCGCCGGGAAGCCCGACGAGGCGCTCATTTTGTGAACCCGCTTGTGAACCTGCGTTCACCTGCGCTCGTCGCGCGAGGTTCACTGATCCGTGGGGGTCGCGCGGCGTGAGGCGGGGGACGGCCGGCGCTCGGAGCGCCGGCGCTTCCGGTCAGGGCGAAGGCGCGGGGGCGCTCCCTGCGAGCAGCCCGGCCGGTCACCCCGTGAGGATCAGGAGCGGTACCCCGCGTTCACGTCGACGTAGCCGTGCCCGAGATCGCTCGTGAGGTACGCGAAGTCGCCGGGGCCGCCGCCGAGCACGATCTCGATGACATAGGTGTCGCGCGCGAGCACCTCGTTCGCCTTGAGCTCGGCTTCCGCCCCGACCGGCGCGCCGTTCCGCACGATCGGGATCCCGCCGACGAGGACCTGGGCCTCGCGCGGGTCGAAGGGGACCCCTGCGCGGCCCGCGGCGGCGAGCAGCCGCCCCCAGTTCGCGTCCTTGCCGAACAGCGCGGTCTTCACGAGCATCGACGTGGCCACCGTGCGCGCGACGGCGCGCGCACCGTCGCGGGTCGCGAGCCCGCGGACGCGGATCTCGGCGACGTGCGTGCTGCCCTCGCCGTCGGCCACCATCGAGCGCGCGAGCTCGCCGCACACCTCGGTGAGGCCCGCCGAGAGCTCGTCGCGCGAGACGCGGCGCTGCGACGCGCCGGAGGACAGGAGGAGCACCGTGTCGTTGGTGCTGGTGTCCCCATCGACGCTGCACGCGTTGAACGTCACGTCGCACGAGGCCGCCAGCGCGTCGCTCGCCTCGCCGGCGTCGATCACGGCGTCGGTGAACAGGAAGACGAGCATCGTCGCGTGGGGCGGGCCCACGTCGGGGTGGATCATCCCGGCGCCCTTGCCGATGCCGAGCAGCGTCGCGCCGGCGCCGAGCTTGCGCTGCGCGAGCTTCGGCCAGCGGTCGGTCGTGCAGATCGCCTGGGCGAAATCGAGGTAGCCCTTCGGCGACAGGCGCGCCGACAGCTCCGGGACACGCTCGATGATCCGGTGCGCGGGCAGGACGGCGCCGATCACGCCGGTCGAGGCGGGGAGCACCTCGTCCTCCGCGGCGCCGATGGACTCGGCGACGGCGCGCGTCGTGTCGAGCGTCGCCTTCCAGCCTGCCTCGCCCGTGCACGCGTTCGCGCACCCGCTGTTGGCGACGACGGCGCGAGCGCGCCCCGACCGGACGCGCTGCATCGCGATGTCCACGGGCGCCGCGCGCACCACGTTCCGCGTGAACATGCCGGCCACGATCGCCGGCTGATCGGCCACCGCGAGCGCGACGTCGATGCGCCCGTCTTTCCGGATCCCGGCGCTGACGGCGCCGAAGCGAAACCCTGCAACTGGCTCGAAGCTCATGAGGGCGCGGAGTCTACGCACGAACGCGCGCCGGGAGAAAGCGACAACCGGAAGGCGCGCGCGCGGGGACGCGCGGGGAGATGAGACGCCCGGAGGCGGCCGGGCTGAGCGCGGCATTTGCAATGCTCTGCCGCGATGATCGCGGTCCGGATTGTCGACATCAAGGGCCTGTATCTGCCGGGCTTTCCCGACAGCACGGCGCCGCCGGGGACGACGCGGGCGGCTGGATATAAGCCCGGTTACAAGAGCCTCGATAACCGGGGACGCGTCTACATCAACCGAGATCTCGACGGGCAGTGGGCAAAGAATACGCAGCTCGTCGAGATCACCGTCGAGGTGACGGGCTCCGAGGGCGAGCTGCCAGAAGGAGCCCGGATTCGCTGGAGCGCGCGCGATCCAGACGATCCATCGAATGAGCGGCCGGAGGTGCACCCGGACTGGGCTGCCACCCTCGACGAGAACGATTACGACGCCGCGGGGGGCTATGCGGCCCCGGCCGAAGACGACAACGAGGGATCGCAGGACAGGGCGCCTGGCTGGGAAGAGGTGGAGGGCTATGCGCTGTCCGACGCGACGGAGACCAGCGCGAGCACGGCGATCGTGGGGGGGCGGAGCACGATCCGGCGCCACATGACCGATATCGCCGGAGACAACCTGATCGTGAGCGCCGAGCTCGACGCCGATGGCGTCGCCGAGGCGGCCGGCGACGAGACCGGGATCATGACGCTCTGGCGCCGGATCGACGTCGAGTACATCCGGATGGAGAGCGCGCCCCGGGTGCCCGTGGAGCAGGCGCCGGAGCACTTCGAGCCGGTCTTCACCCAGCTCGACTTCACCGAGGCGCGCGTGATCCAGGACCTGCAGCACATGGCGCTCGACGCGGGCACGCTCGGCGAGATGGCCTCGCGCTTCGTGAGCGAGCAGTTCGAGCACGCCGGGGAACCTGGCTGGTTCTGCCTGATCGCCGCGCTCGAGCCGCACCCCGTGCCCGAGGTCCGGGGCGAGCCGCTGTTCTCCGGCAGCGTCACGATCCTGGACGGCGGCGAGGGCGAGCGGCGCGGCGAGTACGTGGAGATCCCTGGCGCCCACCCGGACGCGAGCCACGTCACGTTCCGCTGGGATGGCTGGCGGATGAGCTTCTCGGTCGCGAGCGCGGCAGTCCTCGACGACCCGCCGCGGACCCGCCTCTGGCTCGCGCCGCACGACATCCAGAGCCAGTTCACCGCGGGCGACGGGTCCCTGGCGCACGCGTACGAGCGGCGCCTCTTCTTCTTCCCTCGGGCCCGCCGCAGGGACGGGGCGTGGGAGCCCCCGGGCTACGGCATCCCCGCGCGCGTCGAGGCCGACGTGAGGGGTCCAGGGGCCTCCTACACCGCCGGCATGAGCCCCACGATCGACATCGGGTCGGCGAGGTACTTCGCCGGCAGGACCATCCTGTTCACCCATCACAGGGCGTGGTGGGACCCCGAGGGGGCGCGGCCCCGGCGCGGCTATGAGCAAGCCACGCTCCACACCATCGTCCACGAGCTCACGCACGCGTTCGGAATGCCGCACAAGTGCGGCTACTTCGATTACCGGACGCCGCGCCAGACGACGTGTTGCATGAACTATCGGTCCCACTGGATGGTGGACGCCGACCAGGAGCTCATCCCTGGAACCGAGGGGCGGGTCGGCAACGACCTGTGCGGGCGCCACGTGAAGGAGACCCGGCGCGTGCGCCTCGAGGACAACAGGGGACTTCGATGGAGATGAGGGGCTGTCATGTCCGATGAACACGCGCGGAGCGCCGGGGACCCGGTCGGCCCGCCTGGGCTGGTGCTCCGTTCGCTCGATCACGATCGCCGCTATGTGCTCGGCTTTCCCCTGCACGTGGCCATCACGCTGTGCGCCGACCGCCCTCGGGCCTGCATCCTGCGGCTCCCGCGCCCGAGCTGGGCGGGCAACGCCGGCGCGATCGGCGTCCGCCTCGCGCGGGCGGGCACCGGCGAGGAGGTCGTGAGGACCGAGCCCGAGCCGGTCGTGCTCCCCGAGCACGGCACGCCGGTGTTCCGCCTGTGCCCGGGCGAGTGCAGGCGCATGCTCATCGACGTCTCGTCGTACCTGCCGGCGGGGCTCGATCCCGGGCAGTACACGCTGGCGATCGTCTACGTCGGGCCGCCGGACCGCGCGGAGAGCGCGCCGGCGCCGATCGAGCTCGCGGCGCCGAGCCCCGAGGAGCAGCGCGAGCTCGGGCGCCTCGCGCCCGAGGCCGCCCGCGCGGGCTCCTGGGGCCGCTGGACGAGCCTCCCTCCGGACAGCGGCGCGGCGGTCACGAGCCGCGTGGAGCCGGGCGACCCGCTCCGCTTCGACCGCATCCTGCGTTACCTGATGTACGGGCCGCAGCCGCTCGGCGACGTGGATCCGGCCCTGCTCGACGTGCTCCGCGGCGTCTACGAGCCGGAGGCCCACGCGCTCCGCGCCGAGATCTACGCCGCGCGGGGAGACACGGCGCGCTTCGCGGAGGCGGCGGCGTTCATCCGGGCCACCTACCCGGGGCTCGCCTGGTGGATCGAGCGGATCGAGGCGGGGCAGAGCGAGATCGCCTTCGTCCGGGCATGCCGGGCGAACCCGTGCGGCGCGTGAGCGGCGGCTCCGGTCCACGCCCGCTCACGCCCTCGCCGCCGCGCCGGCGCCACACGCAGATCACGCGATTGCAACGCGATGTTCACGTCGAGCGGGTTCAATGGCCGCTGAGCGATGCGTGACGCGATGCGAGCCGTGGCGAGGTGCTTCTGCAGGAGGACGCGGGCGTGAGCGCGCTGCCGCCCGACGCCGTGGCGTCGCTCCCGGGCGCCGAGGCCGCCGCCGTCTCGTGGCGCACGCAGGGCCAGCGCTACATCACGATCATCGTCAAGGCGAGCTTCGCGTTCACGCCCGGCGCGGCCATGTGGCGGACGGAGCCGCAGGAGATCCTCCGCGCCGAGGTCCATCACGGCAAGAACCCCGCGCGGAGCGTGCGGTTCACCGGCGATCTCGCGCCCTACCTGGGCCGCGCGGACGTGCTCTTCACGGGCGACGCGCACGCGCCTGACGGGGCGCATGTCGAGCGTTTGCCGGTGCGGCTCGCCGTCTTCGGCGCGGGCGGCTGCGCGCTCGACAAACGCCTCCTCGTCCGCGACCAAAAGCCGTTCCAGCGGATGCCCCTCGTGTACGAGAAGGCAGCGCGCGGCCCGAACGGGTGGGAGAACCCCTTCGGCATCGACGCGGGCGACGGCGAGGCCAAAGTCCTCGATCCCCTGGACCCCGGGCGGCCCGCGGGGCTCGGCCCGATCGCGCGCGCCTGGCCCGTGCGCAAGCGGCTGCTCGGCAAGACCCGGCGCGAGACGCTCGAGGGTCCGAACGCGGAGATCCCCGCTGGCTTCGACTGGTCGTACTTCCAGGCGGCGCCTCCGGACCAGCGGACCGAGTACCTGCGCGGCGACGAGTGGATCGTGCTCGAGAACCTGCACCCGGCCGCGCGCCGGCTGGAGATGCGCCTGCCCCGAGCGCGCGGCGTTGCGCGGATCCAGGGGCTCGCCGCGCCTCCCGCGACGGGGGGCGACGTCGTCGAGCTCAACGCGGACACGCTCCGGATCGACGGCGCCGAGCAGCGCTGCACGGTCGTGTGGCGTCAGATCGTCCCCGTCCCCGACGACCTCGCCCTCGCGGCCGTGCGGATCGCGGCCGGCGTCGCGGTCGACGGCGAGGAGCTCGCGTGGCCCGACCTGCGCCCCGGGCGGGCCTCGGGCGCCGCGGGAGCGGCGCCGGATGCGCTCGCGATCGGCCCGCGAGGGACCGTGCACATCGAGGACGCGCCCGGCCAGGCGCGCCAGCGGGACGGGGATCCGGGGCGCACGATCCACCTCTCGGGCGACGAGATCGAGCTCATCGACCTGATCCAGCGCCCGTCGCCGCTGCAGACGGTCGCGCTCTCCGACGAGCAGGGCGAGGCGGCGGAGCGCGCGCCGGCGCTTCCGTTCGCGCCCCCTCCGGGATCGGCGCGGCGGGGTCGGCCCGAGCCAGCGCGACCGCAGAGCGATGCCGTCGCGAGCGCGACGCTCGTGCTGTCGAGCGAGGAGGGGGTGCGCGTCGGCGAGCGGCCCGCGATCCCGTTCTTCTTCGACCCGAGGCCGGCGCCGCGCGTCGAGCCCAGGGCGCCGATCCCCGGCGCGCCCTGGTCTGGCGCGCTCGCTTCAGCGGCGCCGGGCCCGTCCATGGGGCTCGCGACCCTCGCGCTGGAGGAGGCTCCGCCGCCGCCCGCCGAGGTGTTGCCGCCGCCCGTCGAGTCTTCGCCCCACGCCGCGCCGACCTCGGGCGTCCTCGCGCGCGAGCCCGAGCGACCGGCGGCGTCCCGCTTCTTTCACGTCCTCCGGCGCGAGGACGAGCCGCCCTCCGCGTCGCTCCCGCCGCTCGGCGACGGCGACGAGGTGAGCCTCGAGCGGTGCGCGATCGTCACGGCGGAGCTCGCCGAGAAGCCGGTCCCCCGCGCCGACGTGCTCAGGGCGCACGGCCTGTCGGAGGCGCGCTGGGCAGAGGCCGAGCGGCGGTGGCGGGACGCGATGGCGGAGGAGGCCAGGCGCCGCGAGCGGGCGCTCCGCGACAGGTTCGACGCGGCCTACGTCGGCGCGTGGGAAGCCGTCTGTGGCCCGCTGCATGCGGCCGACTATGCCCGGCTGATCGTCGCGACCGAGCGCAGCGGGGGCGCCGCGGCGCTCGGCGACCGTGCGATCCGGCGCACCGTGTGGGTGCGCATGAAGCGCCTCTGGGTCAGGCGCCTCGCCGACGATCCGCGCCTCAGGGCCCGCGTCGAGGCCGAGATCGCGAGGCTGCGCGAGGCGCCGCGCCAGCGCGCGCAGGCCGGCGCTCCCGCGGCGTACGCCGTCTGATGCGCGTCGCGCGCCGTGCCCCTTGACCGCGGCGCCCGGGGTTCCGAACATCATCGCTGGTGCAAGCGATGGTCCGTTCATGATCGACGCGTCGACGCTGGGCAAGGAGCTCGCGGGCCGGTACAGCGTGGAGGGGCTGCTCGGCGTGGGCTCGATGGGCGCCGTCTTCCGCGCGCGCCACCTCGCGCTCGCGCGGGTCGTGGCGATCAAGGTGCTCACCGGGCACACGGATCCGAACGCCGGGGAGCGGATGCTGCGCGAGGCGCGCATCTCGGCGCTCATCAAGTCGCCGCACGTGGTGGGCTGCTACGACTTCGGCTTCCTCTCGAGCCGCTCGCCGTTCATGGTGATGGAGTACGTGGGCGGCCCGTCGCTGGCCGCGCGGCTCCAGGACGGGCCGCTGCCGCTCGACGATCTGCGGCGCTACATGCTCCATGCGGCGCGGGGGATGGCCGCCGCGACCGAGCTCGGCGTGATGCACCGCGACCTGAAGCCGTCGAACATGCTGATCGCGCCGTCGGGGGAGCTGAAGGTCGCCGACTTCGGCCTCGCGCGCCTGACCGCCACGACGGGGCCCTCGGCGCTCCGGGAGCAGCCCCTCACCGCGATGGGCACCGTGCTGGGGACGCCGTTCTACATGGCGCCCGAGCAGGCGTGGAGCCCGCAGGAGAGCGACACGCGCGCGGACATCTACAGCTATGGCGCGTCGTTCTACCACGCGGCCACGGGCCAGCGGCCGTTCGAGGAGCAGGAGCTCCTGCCGCTCCTGCTCGCGCACCGGCAGGACATCCCGGCCCGGCCGCGGGCGCTCCGTCCCGAGCTCGACGAGGACGTGCAGACCGTCCTGGAGCGCTGCCTGGCCAAGGACCCGAAGGACCGCTTCCAGTCCTTCGACGAGATCGACACCGCCCTCGTGGGCGCCCAGAGCACCCGCTGGGGGGATCCGCACGATCTGACGCTCCGTGTGTACATGGAGCAGTACAAGCGCTTCCGGCCCGCGCTCCTGGCGGGCGGCCCTGCGGGGCCGGTGACGGCCTTCCAGTTCCACGGGGACAGGACGCTCTCGATCGTGCGCGCGAACATCGCGGGCGTGTCGGCCGACGCGCTCGTGAGCGCGGACGACGGGCAGCTCACCATGGCGGGCGGCGTGGCGCTCGCCCTGAACCACGCGAGCGGCGGCGTGTGCCACATGGAGACGCGCAAGTACATTCCCGTGCGGCACGGCGGGGTGGTGGTCAGCTCCGCTGGCAGGTTGAACGCGCGGTTCGTGTTCCACGCGATCACGCTCGACTGGGATCACGTGGCGACCTACAGGCCGACGCGCGACCTCATCCTGCGGCTCCTGGAGGGGTGCTTTTATCAAGCGGACACGATGAAGCTCCGGAGCATGGCGCTGCCGCTGCTCGGGGCGGGGAGGGCGGGCTTCTCGCCCGCCGAGTGCCTCGACACGATGGTCGAGTTCCTCGTGAAGGCGATGCTCCTCGGCGGGACAGGGCTGTCGCACGTGACGATCGTGCTCCGGGAGGGCGCCGGGGTCTGAGGGAGCGCCCTCTCGGCAGGTCGCGCCGCGTCATCGCCCCCG
Source organism: Sorangium sp. So ce426 (assembly GCF_051475585.1). Classification (NCBI taxonomy): domain Bacteria; kingdom Pseudomonadati; phylum Myxococcota; order Polyangiales; family Polyangiaceae; genus Sorangium; species Sorangium sp. So ce426. Next base: position 4,139,173 of record NZ_CP150341.1, read on the forward strand.
GCAGTCCCCAACGTGGACGTGAACGTGGTCGTGGTCGTGGTCGTTCACGGCCTATCGTTGACGACCACGACCACGACCACGTTCACGTCCACGTCCACGTCCACGACCACGTTGGGGACTGCCGGGGGGCGGGCTTGATGCCCTGAACGCGCTCGGGCACGGCTCCTGCGCAGCTCAGCCGGCCTCCTGCACGTCGATTTTGTGTCCTTTATCACTGAATGCCGCCTCCTGCGCAGCTCAGCCGGCCTCCTGCGCAGCGCCGGCGGCTCTCTTGCGCAGCCACGGCGGCCTCCTGCGCAGCGCCGGCGGCTCTCTTGCGCAGCCACGGCGGCCTCCTGCGCAGCGCCGGCGGCTCTCCTGCGCAGCCACGGCGGCCTCCTGCGCAGCGCCGGCGGCTCTCCTTCGCAGCCACGGCGGCCTCCTGCGCAGCGCCGGCGGCTCTCCTTCGCGGCCACGGCGGCCTCCTGCGCAGCGCCGGCGGCTCTCCTGCGCAGCCACGGCGGCCTCCTGCGCAGCGCCGGCGGCTCTCCTTCGCGGCCACGGCGGCCTCCTGCGCAGCGCCGGCGGCTCTCCTTCGCAGCCACGGCGGCCTCCTGCGCAGCGCCGGCGGCTCTCCTGCGCGACTCTGGCCGTCTCGTGCGCAGTCTCTTCTCGTCAGCGTTTCGGTCGATCGATCTCTGCTGCGAGCACGCGGAGGCCCTTCAAAAGGCGCCCCGCGGCGGAGTACTGGTACGTGGGCACTGAGAAGCTGAAGGACGATGCGCCCTTCCCCGTCGTCCGCGGCGCCTCCGCCGGAGGAGACGAGGAGGGCGAGGAAGACGGCGCCTCGGAGGAGGCCGAGCCGGAGGACCGCGCGTCCGAGGAGGGCGAGCCGGAAGACGACGAACCGGGTGAGGACGGGGACGACCAAGAGTCGCCCTGATCTCGCCCGTCACGAATCCCTACCGGGAATGGCCCCGAGCCGACCCAACCGACGAGCGCCGCTCGCGGAGAGATCTCATCGACGCGATCCACTCCCAGGATTCGCGTCCCGTCTGCATCGAGCTTGCTGACCTCTTCCGTGATCGAGCGCGGCGCCCGCGACGAGGGGCACGTGCGCCAGCGTGGGCGCGACCCCTCTCGCCCGCTTCGACCGCGCGGCGAGCACGGTGCTGCCGCCAGCGTCCAACGAGATCGCCGCGGCGCCGTGGATCTCCGGACGCGTGCTGTTCGCCGACCACTCGGCTGACGAAGACTGCCAATCACATCACCATCAGCACACCAGCGTACGCCCAGGACGGGTCGACTCCTGTCTCTTCGGAACACTCGCCGATTTTCTATTTGACGCCCAGATCCCACCAAGAACAATCCGTCGCTCCAGGGGCAGGCGTCGGGGTCTATCGGCGGCGTCGGAGGCTTCGGGTATGTCCCGCTACAGCCGCAAAACCACACCGGCTACGACGAGGACCCATGCAGCGGCGGCTCACGGCTCGTTTAGCAGCTCTTGTCGGCAGCATTGCGTCGATGTGGCGGAGGCATGCGAAAATGACTGTCAAGTGTGACAAGATTCAGGACGGCTGCCATGAGGACTGCACAAGACGCGACCCCACGGAACGTGTCGCGAGAGGTGAAATGCCGAGTATTCAAGTGTCTTCGCGACGGCGAGGCTGAATGCAGGTGAGGTCCATTGTTTGAGTTGACCACTCCATTGGCCCCAACGGACGGTAGTCCGCGGCGGACCATCACGCTTCGAATGAGTGACGTGCGGCTCGAGCCCGATGGTACGCGGCCCCGCCGATGCCGAGCGTCGGCCCGTCGTCGCCGCCGCACCCGACCAGCGCGACTCCGAGCGCGAGCACGCTCGCCGTGAAAAGCAAACTACGAGCTTCCATGCTGCGCAGGCTAACAGGCGAGTCAGACGTCGTGTCAACCAGCGCTCACCCCGTGACTCCACACTGGAGGCGCCGGAAGGCGACTCGCCTCGGGCTAACCCATCGGATCCACGAACACTTCGAGGCGGAGCAGACCCCATCGAAGAAAGGACCCTTGACTTTCGCCTCATGGTTGTAAGAGTATTTCAAACCCCCTTGTTCTTGCTTTCTCCGTCGGATGCCCGGCACAATCGTACGGCGTATTCGTGCGTGAGCGTCTGTTTGATGAACGTCGTGAACGCGAGGCATGTGGTCGGCGCAGGCTCGCAGGTGCATTCATGATCGCCGGGATCCTGAGCGCGCTGGCCGGAAATCTTGAATTTAAACCAATGGTTCGAGGGTACGCAGGCGTCTCGATGGTTCAGTAATTCATCTCGAGCAGAAGCCTGCGGCTTCGCCGGTCCATCATGGAGAACCCTTCAATGCGCATCGCTCCCTTGCTCGGCTACTTATCCGCTTCGATGGCATGCGGCCTGCTGGCGTGCAACGCCGAGCGCATCGTGGGCGAGGACCTCGAAGTCCTGGACCCCTCGTCGAGCAGCGGCTCGATCTCGTCGACGAGCAGCAGCTCGGGGACGGGCGGCGGCGGGGCCGGCGGGACTGGCGGGGGCTCCTCGTCGAGCAGCAGCTCGGGGACGGGCGGCGATGGGGCCGGCGGGGCCTCCTCGTCGAGCAGCAGCTCGGGGCCGGGCGGCGGCGGGGCCGGCGCCGGTGGGGCCTCGTCGTCGACGAGCAGCTTGGGGACTGGCGGCGGCGGGGCCGGCGGGGCCGGCGGCGCGCCCGACGCGTGCACGACCTCCGAACCGTCGGTCTGCAGCAATCAAACCGGCGACCACTGCGGCTTCACCTATCAACTCTGGAAGGACCGGGGGACCGGCTGCCTGACCAGCACCGCGGATGGCTTCAGCGTGGAATGGAGCGATATCAACAGTTTGCTGGGCTGCAAAGGCCTGAGGCCCGGGTCGGCGAACCAGATCGTGACCTACGAGGCCGACTTTCAGCCAGGGGGCAATTCCTACCTGGGTGTCTATGGATGGACGAAGAAGCCGGACGTCGAATACTATATCGTCGATGGCTGGGGCACCTGGCGCCCCCCTGGCGGAACAAGAACCATGGGCACCGTCACGAGCGACGGAGGCGTCTATGACATCTACAGAGTCGATCGATCCGATGTGATTGGGATCGATGGCGTCAATGCCCCTCCCCAGTTCTGGAGCGTTCGCACGCAGAAGCGCACGAGCGGAACCATCACCGTCGCCAACCACTTCGACGCATGGCAGAGTCTGGGGATGAACATGGGGACCTTGAGCGAGGTCTCGATGTTCGTGGAAGGATATCAGAGCAGCGGAAGGGCTGAGGTGAGCTTCTCCATGAGATGAGCGCCGGGGTCGGAGCGTCGAGCCCGGCCCGCCCCCGGGCCGCTCGCCGAGCTAGCGCCCGCTCGCGCCGTCTCCCCGCGCGGCCACGGACAGCCGCAGCGCGCCGATCCCGCGCGCCTCGGCCGTGGCGCCGGCGATGTCGATGACGAGCTCGTCGCCGGACACGAGCGGCCCCACGCCCTGGGGCGTCCCGGTCGCGATGACGTCGCCAGGCTCCAGGGTCATCACCCGGCTGATGTACGCGACCAGCTCGGCCACTCCCCAGATCATCTGCGACGTCATCCCGTCCTGCCGCACCTGGGAGTTCACGACCGCCCGCACGCGGAGCGCCGCGGGGTCGAGCGCCGTCTCGATCCACGGCCCCACGGGGCAGAACGTGTCGAACCCCTTGCCCCGCGTGAATTGCACGTCCTTCCGCTGCAGATCCCGCGCGGTGATGTCGCCCAGGCAGGTGTACCCGAGCACGTGATCCAGCGCCTCCTCCGGCCGCACGGCCCGGGCGCGGCGGCCGATGATCACGCCGAGCTCCGCCTCGTGCTCGACCCGCTGGCTCTCCGGCGGGAGCACGATGGACTGGCCAGGACCGATGAGCGCCGAGGGCGGCTTGAGGAAGAGGAGCGGCTCGACCGGGACGTCGTTGCCCAGCTCCTGCGCGTGCGCGGCGTAATTGCGCCCCACACACACGATCTTCGTGGGGGCCACGGGGCAGGCGAGATCGATGTCGGTCCACGCCACGGCCTCCCCCGTTGTCTTGCCGCCGAGCCAGGGCGGAGCGTCCAGGACGAGCGCGGCTGCGCCGTCGAGGCGGGCGAAGAAGGCTGGGCGATCCTGATCGGGAGGCGCGAGGCGAGCGAAGCGCATGGCGCGAGCAAAGCGCGATCTTCGCGTCGCGGCAAGCCTCGGAGACCCGCGCGCCGCGACGTGCGAGCGCCGGGCGCCCGCCAGCGCGGAGCTCGTGCGTCGTGGTCGTCGCGCGACGTCGGCGGCGGGCCGCCGTCACCGAGGAGGCGCCGCGACGCCCGGACGTCGCGCGACGAGGCGAGCCTCGTGATGCCCTTCCTCGAGCCACCCTTCCTCGTAACGGACCACCTCGAGCGCCTCGCCGAGGAGCCCCGGCAGCTCGCCGTCATCGAGCAGCCAGCGCGCGCTCGGGTGCGCGTGCCGCAGCAGGTTCGACCGCGTCGGGTGCACGACGACGAGGTGCCCGCCCGGGGCGAGCTCCGCCGCGCAGGCCGCGAGCCTGCGCTCGAGGAAGTAGAAGATCAGGAGGAGGTCCCACGGCCCGGCGGGGAGCGGGTCGCGCTCCACGTCGAGCGCCACCGTGCGCAGCGCGAGCCCCTCTCTCGCCGCGGCGGTCCGCGCGACGCCGAGCCCGACCTCGGAGATGTCGGCGAGCGTCACGTCGAGCCCGCGCCGCGCGAGCCACAGGGCGTGACGACCCGCGCCGCCCGCCAGGTCGAGCGCGCGCCCGCGCCGGGGCAGGAGCGGATCGAGCGCCGTGAGCACGGCGGACGGCTCCCCCGGAGCGCCGCCGCCCTCGCGGTAGCGGGCATCCCACCTCGTGCGATCGTCGTCCGACACGCTGTCCTCCTGTCCTGCTGGCCGCACCGGGGCGAACACCGGCGAGCGCCCCTCGCCGGCGCGGAGCGTACCATCCCAGCGGGCCGCTCCGGCGCAGAGCGACGGCCCTCCAGCGGGCCGCTCCGGCGCAGAGCGACGGTCCTCCAGCGGGCCGCTCCGGCGCGGAGCGACGGCGCCGGCCGGCGTCTTCTGGACGCGCGGCATGACCTGGCCTAGCACGCCGGCGGTTCGCCATGCCCGAGTGCCTGACCCTGGCCCCGACCCCGGATCCCCGCCGCTTCCGCGCGCCCGACGGCGCGCTGCTCTCGCCGCCCGAAGGCTGGGTGTGCCTGCCCCCGGGCGACGCCGGGCTCACCCGCCGGGTGAAGCTCGCGGGCCCTTCCTGGATGGTCGTCGAGAAGCGCGGGAGGAAGACGTTCTCCCGGGGCCTCTGGGCGCCGGCCGCCACCATCGAGGCCGCCCGCGCGGCGCTCGAGGCCGAGCGCAGCACGCCCGCGTACGCAAAGAAGCGGGAGGCGGACGCCCGGCGGAGGGAGCGCGACCAGGAGGAGTACGTGCGCGAGTTCGAGGCGGCGGTGGCCGCGTTCCTCCGGTTCTCGCCGCGCTACGCGGCGCTCGCGCGGGCGGTCGCGACCAAGGTGACGCTGCACGCCACGCCGGTCGGCAGCGGCACCGTCGCCCGCACCGAGCGGATCCCGGTCGCGCAGCGCGCCGAGTCGGCCGTGATCGCCTGGATGCGGCACCAGACCACGGCCTACGACGCGATGGCCATCCCGCGCGTGAAGGGGATGCGCCGCGAGGTGCGGCGCGAGCTCGCGCAGATCTCCCGCGCCATCCTCGATCTCCATCGCGGCGACGCGCCGCACGCGGGCGCGTCGTGCCCGCTCTGCGCGGCGCTCTGACGCGCGGGGCGGCGCGGGGCGAGCCCGTCACGCGCCGAGCAACCCCTCGCCGACCAGCCGCGCGCGCAGCCCCGCGGCCCCGTCGAACAGGTGCGCGCGCATCCCGATCGCGGCCGCCGCCTCGCAGTTCTCGGCGCGATCGTCGACGAACAGGCACTCGCCGGCGCCGACCCCGATGCGCGTCATGAGCCGATCGAAGAACTCGCGCGCCGGCTTGCGCACGCCCAGGTGATGGCTCGAATAGACCCCCTCGAACAGGACGTCGAGCGCGAACGCCTCGCGCACCTCCTCGACCCACACGGGGTAATTGCTCGCCACGAACCTGAGCGCGCGGCCCTCGAGCGACGCGACGATCTCGCGCACGCCGGGCAAGAAGCGGTATCCCGCGCGGCGCACCCGGTTGAACGCGTCGAGGTCGAACGAGAACCCCGCGGCGCCTTCACGAAAGAACCGGCGAGCGAACTCGGCCTCATCGATCTCGCCGATCTCGAACGCAGGCCAGCACGTGGGGTCGCGGTGCTTTGCCATCTCGGAAGGCGCGGCGCGCGCGGCGGGCGCGCCGGGCGCGGCGGACCGGATCGCCGCGGCGAGCGCCTCCCGGTACGGGTCGTAGAGGACCGTGTCCATCAGATCGAAGCACACTGCGCGGACCATCAGGCGCGAACCGTAGCACCGGCGCGCGCCTGTGTGCGCACACAGGTCACACAGGCGCACAGGCGTGCGGCCACACGGGTGAGTTGCGCTGAGGGCGCGCGAGCCAGCGCGAGCCAGCGCGAACCAGCCCGATGTCACGAACACGAAACGGATACGAACTACGAACTTTGAGAAAGCGCATCTCGCAATGCGCTGCGCGATGGCTTATACTGGGTATGGGTGGCGAGTTCTCAGGAGCGTGGTCCGGCGATGCGCCGGCTCCTGAGGCCTCGTGTGGTGGTCTGCTTTATCTACCGGCGCGCGGCGCCGGTACTTGCTTAAAAAGGAGTCAGGCCATGAGATTGCCTGCGATGAGCATTGCCTTGTTCACGGTCGTCGTGGCCAGCGCGGCGTGCGGCGGCGGTGGTGACGACCAGAATGTCAATCCGAGCGGCTCGGGCGCCGGGAACAGCTCGGGCAATGGGACCGGAGGAGACGACGGCGGCTTCGGTTCAGGGGGGGTGACCTCGGGCAGCGGCGCCGGCTCGGGCAACCCCAGCAGCGGCGCAGGCCCTTCGACCGGGGCCGGCGAGGCGTGCGCCACGCAATCGGCCCAGGCCGGGCTCCAGCCCGTGTACCTGGCTGTCGCGTTCGACGTGTCGGGCAGCATGGGGATGAACGACAGGCCCTCGCACAGCAAGGAGCTCAAGTGGGATCCCGTCGTCGCCGCGACCAAGCAGTTCTTCAAGGATCCGGCGTCCGCGGGGCTCACCGCCTCGCTCACGTTCTTCCCCGGCGAGCGGCGGATGTGCGACGCCAGCACCTACCGCACGCCGGACGTCGAGATGACGCCGCTGCCCTCCGAGGCGTTCGGCGAGGCGATCGACGATGTCACGCCCGCGAACGACGACGACTGGGGCATGAGCACGCCGACGGCGTTCGTTGTCGACGGGACGGTCACCTTCATCAAGGCGCAGCGCCAGGAGAACCCCGGGAAGTACGCGCTCGTGCTCGTGACCGACGGCTACCCGCAGCGCTGCAGCCGAGACGCGGACAGCATCGAGGCCGTCGTCGAGCGCGTCGAGGGGGCGCGCCAGGACAACGTCCCGACCTACGTGATCGGGGTGGCCAACCCGCCGGAGGACGAGCCGGGGAACGTCGACAACCTGCGCGACATCGCGGTGGCGGGCGGCACGGGGAAGGCGTTCATCATCGAGACCGGCAACCCCGACGCGACCGCGACCGCGTTCAGGGCGGCGATCGACGAGATCCGCGGCGCCGCGGTGTCGTGCACGGTCGCGATCCCGGCCGCTCCCGACGGGCGGACGTTCGACAAGCAGCGGGTGCGCGTGACGTACACGAGCGGAGGGGGCCAGCCGAAGGCCGTCGCGTACGATCAGGAGTGCGCGAGCGCCGACGCCTGGCGCTACGACAATCCATCGAACCCGACGCAGATCGAGCTCTGCGAGAGCGTGTGCGGCGCGATACAGTCCGATCCCCAGGCGTCCCTGGGCGTCGACTTCACCTGCGAGGACGTGATCGACATTCCGCAGTGATCGGCGGCGGGCGCGCTCCCTGATCCGGGCGCGCCCGCCGCTCGCATGGCGCGTGGGCGCGCGTCGCGAGCGCTTCCCTCAGGGCGCGCAGGCGGCCTGTGGGCTGAAGAGCGCCGGGGCGAGGCCCCGGTAGTCCTCGTGGGGCACGCCGCCGCGGAGATCGCCGCCGAGCTTGTAATAAAAGCACCGCGAGGCGGGGATCCCGGCGGCCGTGTACGTCGCCACGTCGCTCGGCATGTTGCCGAAGCCGAAGGAGGGCACGATGCCCGTGCGCGCCTTGAGCCATCCGAGCTCGATGGTCTTGTACCTGGCCGCCGCGCCGCCGAACGCGCCGGTGACGCCGATGGTGGTGTGGAGGATGCCCGGCGGGAAGCCCTGCTCTCGCAGCCAGACCCGCGTGCTGCCCACGAGCCACTCGGGGCGCGCTGTCACATAGAAAAGGTAGATCCCGCTCTCGGCGAGGGCGCGCATCGCCTCCGCCGCGCCGGGGTGGGCGGCCGGCGGGCCGCCGCCGACGAGCTCACTGACGACCGCCACCTCGCTCGACGTGAGCGTCCCGTCGACGTCGGTCACGGCCACCTGCGCGCCGGGCGGGAGGACCTCGATGAACAGATCCGCGCTCGTGGCGTCGCCGGCGACGGCGAGGTGGACGCGGTGGCGGCCGACCTCGAGGCGCCGGCCCGCGGCGAGGTCGATGTAGACACGCCCGCCGGTGTCCGGGATCCCCTCCGTGGTCGGGTGCGGGTGGTCGTCGTCGCTCGTCCGGAAGGTGCCGAGCCGCTCCCAGGCGCCGCTGCAGCCGCGGAGCAGGTAGGCCTCGACGTCCTCGTCCTCGAGATCGTCGTCCTGCGGCCCGTAAGCGAGCTTCGCGATGGCCCACTGCGGCCCGTCGGCGCGGGCGAAGAGGTCGCGCCCGCGGTGGCGCGGCCACCCGGCCGCGACCAGGCGCGAGCGCGTGTGCCTGAACCCGCGCGGCAGGGCGGCCGGGGGCGGCGCGTCGCACGCCGGACGGGCCGGGCAGGCGCCCGCCCGGGGCCGCGGCGGCGCGGGAGCGTCAGCCTGACGCGGGGCACCGGCGCAGGCGACGAACGAGACGGCGGCGAGGACCAGCGGGGCGAGCGGGGCGGGGCGCACCATGTTCACGTATACCGCGTTGGTCGTGGTCGTGAACGTGGTCGTGGTCGCCAGCGTTCAGGTCCAGAAGCCGGTCGGCTGCCCCAGGAGCGCGGCGCCGGCCTGGCCGAACCAGCCCTCTGCGGCGGCGGCGTGCTGCGAGAAGGTGTGAATGTCCCGGAACCGCCGTTGCACCGGCGAGGCATTCCGGGCGACTCCGCCTCCGCCCGCCTGATAGCAGGCGTCCACGGCCCGGGCGGTCACCTCCGTCACCCAGGCCAGGGCGCCCGAGATCCTCGGCGCCATCGCGAGGGCGGCGCCAGGGTTGTTCACGCACGCGTCCCAGAGCTCGTCCCCCATGTCGCGCAGCAGGGCGCGCGCCGCGCGGACGCTCGTCTCGGCGCGGCCGAGGTTCACCTGGAACAGCGGGGAGTCCGCCAGCTGGGCGCGCGCATACAGCCGCTTCTTGCCCGAGCTCGCGAGCGTCACGACGTCGTCGAGCGCCCCCTGGGCGATCCCCACGGCCACGGCCCCCATGTGGAGCACGAAGTGCAGGACCGGCGCGACGAAGCCCGGCCCGGCCACCGACGGCTGGCCCCCGAAGATATCGAAGGTGTTCACCTCGGGGCAGAAGGCCCCTTCCAGCGCGATATCGTGGCTCCCCGTGCCGCGCAGGCCGAGCACGGACCAGGTGTCGATGATGCGCGCCTCGCCCGCCGGGAACAGCATGCCCCGCATCTCTGGCGTCTCGCGCACCTCGCCCGCCTCGCCCGCCGGGCCCATCCGCGGGCGGCCGCCGTCCATGATCACGCAGTTTCCGAACAGCCAGCTGGCGTGCTCGCAGCCGCTCGCGAAGCTCCAGCGCCCGGTGACCCGGTAGCCGCCGTCCGTCGCGTGGGCTTCCCCCTGCGCGTTGAAGCCGCCGCCGATGATCACGTCCGGCCCGCCGGCGTAGATGGCGTCGAAGCGCTCGCGCGGCAGGAGCGCGAAGAGGTTCGGGCTCTCCGAGCCGATCATCACGGTCCAGCCGGTGGCCCCGTCCGCCCGGGCGAGCGCCTCGAGGACGTCCATCCCCGTGCGCAGATCGACCTCGTGGCCGCCGTGGCTCCTCGGCACGAACATCCGGAAGCAACCCGCCGCCTTGAGCTGGCCGAGGAGATCCGCGGGGAGGCGCCGCGCCTCCTCGATCTCGGCGCTCCGTGACGCGATCGCGGGGGTCAGGTCACGGACGGCATGCAGCACCTTCGCGGCGTCTTCGTTCTTCATCGCTCGCTCCTTGAAATCGGGGGGGTGGCAGAGCCCGTGAAGGCCCGGCAAAACGGCTCATCGTACGGCGGTTCTGGCGCTCCGCGCGGACTTTCGGTACCCCTCCGCCGGGAGGAACGTCATCGCGGGTCGGTCACGCGGCCCATGAACAGCACGGCGCCTGTCGCGACGTCGCGGATCAGGAAAACGAACGGGTGATCCGCGCGGAACACCTGGGGCTGCGCCGGGGCCGACCGTGTCGTCATGACCACGCCCGTGGCCGCGGCGGCCTCGGTCCCTTCCTCGTTGACCTCGACGAACGCCTTGTGGCGGACCTGGGAGATGAAGAGCGGCTCCGCCCTCGTGATCCCGGTGAAGTCGGCCTTCTTGTCGTCGAACGCGAGCGGCATGCCCAGCGCGCTCAGGGTCGCCGACAGCTCGAGCTCGGCGGTCATCTTGAAGCGCGGGAGCGCCACGTCGACCCGCGCCGGATGGAGCGCCTCCACGTACGCCTTGAGCTCCCCCGCCGAAAGGCGCTGCTCCACCTTCGCCAGCCCGTCCACCTGCTCGGGCAGGACGACGACCATGGCCAGCCGGCGCTCGGGGCTCTGCGCCTCGTACGCGAGCTCCAGCACCGACGCGTCAGCGGCCTTTCCGAAGCCCGCCAGCAGCGTCTTGCGCATCATCGGCACGGCCGGCGCCGTCCCGGGCTTGACCGTGAACGGCTCGTTCTTGGTGGCCCGCTTGTCGAACGGCGTCGCCCACTTCCCCTTGAAGTACACGGCGTTCGTGAGCACGAGCCGGGTGAGACCGGTGATGCTGCCGGCGGGCATCAGGTCCTTGATCTTCCCGTTCGTCTGTTGCTCGACCCATTGATTGATGCGCCCCCGCGCCGGCTCGCTCCCGCCCTTGAAGTCGACGAGCTCGATCCCGGCCCCGTAGTGCTGCTGGGTGGTGCTCTGGAACGCGGGCTCGATCGGCAGCCCGGCCTGGCCCCACAGCCGGTTGGCGATCCGGAGCTCGGGCCCCTTGGGCCCGGTCGCCAGCGCCAGCTCCTTGAGGAGCCCGGCGAACGCGGGGTGGAGCGCCTCGGGCGGGAGGGTGAACTCGAGCGTCTTCGCCATCTGGGCCGCGGTCTCGCCGCGGGCGCCGGCGTAGGTCATGGCCAGCGCGGTCGAGATGCTCGCCGGCGAGAAGAAGAGCTTGTCTTTCGTGGCGGCGAGCTTGCCGTAGAGGCGCTGCGCGAACGCCGCGTTCGCGTCGGCGAGCGCCGTGGCCGGCGGCGTTGCGTCCGGCGAGGCGGGCTCGCTCGGCCCAGGGGCCGCCGCCTCGGAGGCCGGCTTCGCGCCGGGACAGACGTGCTCCCACCGGCACGCCCCGCCCTCGGCGCGCGCGCACTGCGGGGTGCCGGTGGAGCCGTCGTCGCAGACGCGGGCGATCATCGCGAGGGGGCCGCAGTCGGCGGGCTGGCACGCGGACGCGCTCGGGGCCGGCGCGGCCGGCGGGACGTTATCCCGGGCCTGACACCCGAGCCCCAGCAACGTGCACAGCGCGGTCGTGAAGAACGAGATCGGTCTGGCCATGGCGCTGCGGTACCAGCGCGCCCGGCCGGCGGGAAGCTCGACCGGAAGACGGAACGCGGCGAGGGCGCGAGCTCCTACCGCGCCGGCGGGCGTCGCCGCGCGGCGCGCGCCGTCAGAAGTTGTGGACGAACGTGAACCGGCCAGCGAGCTTGTTCCCGCCGATCTGGCTCTCCTCCTGCGTCTCGTAGCCGAGGTAAAGGAGCAGCTTGTTTCCCGTGCCGTAGTTCAGCCCGATCACGCCGCCGACCTGCAGGCTGGCGAGGCCGCTCTCGTCGACGTCCGCACCGGCGGTCAACGGGTCGTCCTCGAGCGCGACCTCGTTGAGGTCGATCGTGGCCTCGAGGTGCGGGCCGATGCCGAAGTCGTCGATGGGGTAATAGAGCAGGAAGTCCCGCGTGTAGACGTAGTTCTGGACGCTCTCGTTGAACATGCTGGAGAACGACCCCAGGATCCACGACTCGAAGTAAACGGGCTTCGCGTCGACGAAGGTGAACAGCTGCGGGGCGACCAGCGCCGCCGGCTCCATCGTCATGAAGTTGAACGAGAAGCCCACCATCGGGTTGATGGTGACAGGGCCCATCGTGAAGGCGGGGCCGATGTCGAACTCCGCGGTTCCCAGCGTGGTGAGGTAGATGTCGCTCGAGAGGCTGATGGGGCCGACCTGGTGCGAGGCGCCGGCCCAGAGCTGGAGACCGAGGCTGTCTGCGTCGAAGCGGAACCAGCTCGGGATCGGCGCCGGCGCGGCGGGCTCCGCCGCGGGCGTCGGCGCCGCCGCGGCCGCTGCGCCCGGATCAGCCGGGGGCGGCGCGGGATCCTGAGCCCAGGCGGCCGGCGACGCGAGCAATCCCACGACGCAAGCGAGCGCCGAGCAACATCTCCCCATATCGTTCTCCATCATCGAATTGCCTCCTCTGCGCAGCATGAGGTGAAAGCAACATGAAACATGAGAGCAACATGAAACATGAGAGCAACATGAAACGTAACGGCAGTCGGCTGACACTAACGTAATGGAGAGCAATTAGGCAAAGCCCATGTGCACGGAGAGCCTCCGAGCGGCGCGCGGCGGCGTGGCCTGCCTGCGCTGGCGCAGCTCGCTAGCGACAGGCGTCGATCGGGCAGGGGAGCGGCTTGAGCCGTTGGCGGCGCTCGATCGCGGGCGCGGCGCCGTTCGCCGAGGGCCGGGGGCGCGCAGGGGGGGAGAGGGCCTGCGCGTGGTCTGAGAGGAGGATCACACGGGGATGTGCTGGATGCCCGCGGCCGCCCCGAGCGACGCCAGCGCGGCGGCCCCGACGAGGAGCAGCGTCATCTTCAGCAGCGTCCCCTCGATCTGGTCGGTGACGAGGCCGTCGACGCCCTGGGCGAGCTCGTCCCGCACCTTCAGCAGGTCGATGCCGCCTCCCTGGTTGGCCTCGTTGCGGAAGCGCGCCAGCGTCAGCTTCTCGATGGTCCCGAGCAGCTGCGCCTCGATCCTGCGCCGCAGGAACCCCCGCACGCCGCCCCCTGTCGGCGCGGCCTGCACCCTGTGGATCACGGCGAGGCGCAGGCGCTTCACCGCCTCGTTGAGCGGGACCCGCTCCACCGCCTGCGCCATCCGCCCGCCGCGGGCGCCCGCCTCGGCCTGCTCGGAGACGCCGAGCAGCCGCTCGAACACGGCGGTCACGAGCATCCCGCCGAGGCGCTTCGCCCGCACGATCTGAAGGATGCCCGTGCCGAGCGCCCGCTTCCACGACAGCGTGAAGCCGATCACGGCGGAGAGCGCGAGCGCCGCGACGGCCGCCAGCCCCCCGCGCAGCGCCGAGCCGTCGGCCGCGATGGCATACGACGAGGCCGCGAGGACGAGGGCCAGGAACGACATGGCCGCGGCGGTCAGGAAGAAAGAGCGGAGCGCAGGTCCCAGCGCCCCGGCGACGCCTTGCACGAACGGTCGAAGATCCATGACCGCTCAGCTGACCACGCCCGCCGCGCGGCGAAAATGCCGAACCTGACGGGCGCGCGTCGATCACGTCGATCACGTCGAGCGCGGGGAGCGGGCCCGGAGGGCGCCCCTCGGCGCTCCTCCTGGTTCACCGGCTCACCGGCTCACCGGCTCAGATGACGCCGAACTTCTTGCCGACCTTCTCGAACGCCTCGAGCGCGTGATCGAGGTGCTTGCGCTCGTGCGTCGCCATGTAGCTCGTGCGCAGGACCTGCTGCTTGGGCGGGACGCCGGGTGTGATGAACGGATTCACGTAGAGCGAGTAGTCGTCGAGGAGCGACTTCCACATCATCACGGTCTTGAGATCGTCGCGGATGTAGATGGGGATGACGGCCGTCTCGGTCTTGCCGAGCTCGAAGCCGAGCCGCTGCAGCTCCGTGCGCATGTACGTGAAGTTCTCGCGGAGCTTCTCCTGGCGCCAGGGCTCCTCCTGCATGACCTCGAGCGAGGCCATGGCGGCGGCCACGCAGGGCGGCGCGGCGCTCGCCGCGAAGAGGAAGCTGTAGGCAAAATGCTGAATATAATCGAGCACCTTTCGCTCACCGACGAGCCAGCCGCCGATCGAGGCGAGCGACTTCGAGAAGGTGCCGCCGATGAGGTCGACCTCCTTCTCGAGGCCGAAGTGCGCGGCGGTGCCGCGGCCCCCGGGGCCGATGACGCCGAGCGCGTGCGCGTCGTCGACGAGGAGCCGCGCCTTGTGCTTCTTCACCACCTCGACGATCCCGGGCAGACTCGCGATCTCGCCCTGGGCGCTGAAGACGCCGTCGGTGATCACGAGGGCGCCCTCGGTGTCGGCGATCTCGGAGAGCGCGCTGTCGAGCGCGGCGGGATCGCTGTGCTTGTAGCGCACCATCCGGGCGCCGGCCGCCTGCGCGAGCCGCACGCCGTCGTAGATGGATGCGTGATCGTCCTTGTCGATCATCGCGACGCTCCGCTTGTTGCTGAGCAGCGCCGAGATGGTCGCGATGTTCACCTGATAGCCCGTCGTGAACACGAGCCCCGCCTCCTTGCCGTGGTAGGCGGCGAGCTTCTGCTCGAGCTCGTTGTGGAGGCGCATCGACCCGTTCACGAGCCGGGAGCCGGTCATGCTGGTGCCGTATTTGTCGATGGCGTTCCGCGCGGCTTCCCGCACCTTCGGGTGGGTCGTCAGCCCGAGGTAGTTGTTCGAGCCGAGCATGATCACGGTCCGGCCCTCGAGCTGCGCCTCGGGGCCGTTGTTGAAGTCGAGCGGGCGGAAGAAGGGGTAGACGCCCATGGCGCGGGCGTTGTCCGCGGTCATGAACTTGTACGCCTTCTCGAACACGTCGCGCCCGCCGATCCGCGACAGCGACGTCCGCGCCGCCATCTGGGTCGCGAGCTGCTGCTCGGCCGCCGCGGCCACGTAGGTGCCGGCGCCGTTCGCGCCCGCGCCGTTCGCGCCGACGCCGTTCACGTGCGTGCGGGCGGCGCGCTCGCGCGGCGCGTCGCCGCTCGCCGTCTCCTCCACGACCGACAGCCCCGCGCCGCCCGCGCCGCCCGCGGCGGGCTGGCGGGCCGCCGAGCGGGACGGCGTCGCCACGTGGACGCCGGCCTCGTCGTCGAGCGCGGGATCGATGTTCGGGAGCGCGTGCCCGTTGAGCAGGATGTCCCAGGCCTCCGCGGCCCGCTCCCGGGCGGCGCGCAGGCGGTTCTTCGCGTCCATGACCCCCGTGGCGAGCCGCATCACGCGATCGTTGCTGACGACACGGACGACCACGCCCGACGAGGTGAGCTTCTTTGCTTGGTCGACCAGACGATCCTTCATCCTCATGCCCTGGCTCCTCACGCGATCGAATTAAGGGGCGCGGTCCTGTCCGCGAAAGCCGCTCCGGCGTGCAGGATCGAGGCCTCTCGAGCCCCTGCTGGTTCCCTGCGCGTGTCGCCGCTAAAGCAGCCTGCGCGGGCCGCGTCAACTGCCACCACCGCGTCGTCCCGGCGCGCCGCGAGCGCCGCGAAGCGCCGTCGCCGCGCACGCGCATTCCGCGTCGCGCAGGGGCGTTCGCGTGGTGCGCGGCGACGTTCGCAGAGCTCGCCCGCTGTGGGCCCGCGCGCGCCGCGCCCGACTCCCAAACACCGCGGAGGACAGGCTGCGGCAGGGGCAAAGACGCAACTCGTTGCGGAGTGGTGCGCGCCGGTGTAGGAAAAGTTTTCAGGGTGTATGCGCCGTGTCCTAGTCGTTGACGACGAAGAAAACCTGCGCCTCGTGGTGCGCACGTTCCTCAAGCGGGACGGCTACGAGGTCGAGGCGGTCTCGAGCGGCGAGGAGGCGCTCGCGATGGTCGAGACGTTCGGGCCCGACGTCATCCTGACCGACGTCCGGATGCCCAGGATGGGCGGGCTCGATCTGCTGGCGACGCTGAAGGCCAAGGGCAACGAGGCCACGGTCATCGTGATGAGCGCCTACGGCAACGTCGACCTGGCGATCGAGGCGATGAAGGCGGGCGCTTACGATTACCTCCAGAAGCCGTTCAAGGCCGAGGAGGTGCTGCTCACGCTCCGCAAGGCCGAGGAGCGGGAGGCGCTCCGCCGCGAGAACCGCGTCCTGCGCCAGGAGATCCGGCGGGAGAACCTCTTCGAGGAGATCCTCGCGAAGAGCCCGCCGATGCAGGTGATCTTCAAGACGATCGCGAAGGTCGCCGACTACAAGACCACGGCGCTCATCACGGGCGAGAGCGGCGTCGGCAAGGAGCTCGTGGCCCGGGCGATCCACCGGCGGTCGAGCCGCCGCGGCGGGCCGTTCGTCGCGGTCAACTGCGGCGCCATCCCGGAGAACCTGCTGGAGAGCGAGCTCTTCGGGTACAAGCGGGGCGCGTTCACCGACGCGGTGAACGACAGGGCGGGGCTGTTCGAGCAGGCGAACCACGGCACGCTGCTGCTCGACGAGATCGGCGAGCTGCCGCTCCCGCTGCAGGTGAAGCTGCTCCGGGTGCTCCAGGAGGAGACGCTCCGCCGGCTGGGGGACAGCAAGGACATCAAGGTCGACGTCCGCATCCTCGCGGCGACCCACCGCGACCTCTTGGCCGAGACCCAGGCCGGCCGGTTCCGCGAGGACCTCTTCTACCGGATCAACGTGCTCCCGATCGCGATCCCTCCGCTCCGCGAGCGGCGGGAGGACATCCCGATCCTCATGGATCACTTCCTCGCGAGGAACAACGCGCGGTTCGGCATCAACATCCGCGGCTTCGAGCCCGAGGCGAGGCGGCTGCTCCTGGAGTACCGCTGGCCGGGCAACGTGCGGGAGCTGGAGAACACCGTCGAGCGCGCCATGGTGCTCTGCGAGGGCGAGCGCATCGGCGAGGCCGACCTGCCCGAGCGGATCCGCGAGGCGCGCGATCCGATCCAGATGCAGCTGACGAGCGGCGAGCTGTCGATCAAGAAGACGTCCCGCGTCATCGAGGAGATCCTCATCCGGCGCGCGCTCCAGAAGACGAAGGGCAACCGGACCAAGGCGGCCGAGGTGCTGGAGATCAGCCACCGGGCGCTGCTCTACAAGATCAAGGACTACCGGATCGATCTCTGACGACGACGGGCCGGCTGGGACCACAACCGAGCGCGGGCGGCACAAGAGCTCTCTTGCGCCCGTCGCTTCAGGCGGCTACGTCGTCCCGCTCCCCCATGAAGAAGAATTACGTTCTCGACGCGAACGTCCTCCTCCACGATCCGCACGCGATCTTCAGGTTCGAGGACAACGACGTCATCATCCCGATCTACGCGATCGAGGAGATCGATCAGTTCAAGCGGGAGGGCTCCGAGCGCGGGCGCAACGCGAGGACGATCGCCCGGCTGCTCGACGAGGTCCGCGGCGCCGGGACGCTCGCGACCGGGGTGCTGCTCGAGAGCGGCGGGACGCTGCGGATCGCGATCCCGGAGCGGCGGCCGGAGCTGCTCGTGGGGCTGGAGTCCGGATCGCAGGACAACGCCATCCTGCAGACGGCGATCGACATCCGCGATCGGCACAAGGATCGGCCGACCATCTTCGTGACGATGGACACGAACCTCCGGATCCGCGCCGACGCGCTCGGGATCCCGGCGGAGACGTACGAGAACCAGCGGGTGCACGACCCGGCCATCGAGCAGTCGGTGGTGGAGCTCGAGGTGCCCGGCGCCGAGGTCGACGCGTTCTTCCAGAACGGCTCTCTCTCCGGCGCCAACCTCGCGGATCTGTTGCCGAATTCTGCGGTCTTGCTGCGCGACGCGGGGGCGCCGAGCCACACGGCGCTCGGCCGGTTCGACGCCGCGCGCGGGCAGATCGTCGCGCTCCGCGTCGGGCGGGAGGGGGTGATGGGGGTCCGGCCGCGCAACAAGGAGCAGGCGTTCGCGCTGGACCTCCTGCTCGACGATTCGGTCCGGCTGATCACGCTGATCGGCAAGGCCGGGACGGGCAAGACGCTCCTCGCGCTCGCGGCGGCGCTCAAGCGGACGACCGAGGACAACGCCTACAGCCGGCTGCTCGTGAGCCGGCCGATCATGCCGCTCGGGCGCGATCTGGGCTTCCTTCCGGGCGACGTGGACGAGAAGCTGAACCCGTGGATGCAGCCGATCTTCGACAACCTCGAGTTCCTTTTCTCGAACGGCGGCACGAGGCCGGGGCGCGACGCGCGCGGCTTCGTGGAGCTCCTGGAGAGCGGGCAGATCCAGGTCGAGCCGCTGACCTACATCCGGGGGCGCAGCCTGCCGCACCAGTACCTCATCGTGGACGAGGCCCAGAACCTCACCCCGCACGAGGTGAAGACGATCATCACGCGGTGCGGCGAGGGGACCAAGATCGTGCTGACCGGCGACCCTCAGCAGATCGACAACCCGTACGTGGACCACGCGTCGAACGGCCTGCTCGTGGTGGCGGAGCGGTTCAGGCACGAGCGCATCGCGGGTCACGTGGTGCTCGCCAAGGGCGAGCGCAGCGAGCTCGCGGAGCTCGCGGCGAACCTGCTCTGAGGCGGGCGGCACCGGGCGCGCGGCGCTCTCACGGGGCAGGGGCACACGGGGCGGGGGCGTACTTGGAAGGAGCGGCGGGCCGTGGCGCGGCGTCATCGAGCTAGGTCGGCCGAGCGGCCGGCGCCTCCGGCGTGGGTGCCGGACGCGGATCGGCTCCTCGGCGCCGCGGCGCGGCGGATCCGCGTCGTCGGGTCGAGCACGCCGGTGAACCTCGTCGAGGAGCTCGCGCGGCTCGCCGCCTCCTGGGCTCGGAGCGGCGGGGAGCTGCCGCGGTTCACCTACGCGCCCGCGCAGGACCACGGCGATCTCCGGAAGGCGATGGAGGCGGCGGCCGAGCGGCTCGCGGGGCAAGGGGAGCTCGGCGCGGTCTACGCCGGCCGCGCGAGCGAGCTCGCCGCGGAGGCCGCCATCTGCGAGGCCGCGGGCGGGGCCGGGTGCTGGGCCGCCGCGCGCCGCCGCTACGCCGCGCGCGACGCGTTCGACGAGCAGGCGGACGCGCTCGCCGCGGCCTGGGTCGAGCAGGAGGCGGGCGCCGCGCCCGGCGACGAGGTGCGGGTGCGGAGCGATGACGCGCGCTCGCCCCGGTCGCTCGTGTCGCGGATGCGCCGCGAGATCGGGGCGCGGCGCCTCCCCCTCCGGGTCGTGATCGCCGACATCGCGCCGCTCGCCGCGACGGGCGACGGGGTGATCCAGGTCGCGCGGGGGCGCATGCTCACGCGCGACGACGTCGAGCGCACGGTGCTCCACGAGATCGAGGGGCACGCGGCGCCCAGCGTGCGCGCCGCGGCGCTCCCGCTCGGGATCTTCGCGATCGGGACCGCGAACGGGGGCGACGATCAGGAGGGCTGGGCGCTCGCGCGCGAGCGCGCCGCGGGGTACCTGGTCGGCGCCCGCCGGATCGAGCTCGGGCTGCGCCACCTCGCCGCGCGGAGCGTCGAGCGCGGCGCGGGCTTCGTCGAGACCGCGCGGCTTCTCGAGGCGCGCGGCGCGCGCTCCACGGGGGACGCCCTGCGCATCGCGGCGCGCGTCCACCGGGGCGGCGGCCTCGCGCGGGAGGTCGTCTATCTGCCGGCGCTGCTGCGGGTCGAGGCGCTGCTCGTGGAGCAGCCAGCGCTGGGGCCGGTGCTCGCCTCGGGCCGGGTCTCGGTGGGCGCAGCAGCGTCGCTCTCGTCCTGGGCCAGGGAGAGGTGATGGACCGTGGTTGCCCCGCTCGACCGGCGTTGCCCGGATCCATCGGGAGGATGGGAAGCCGGGAAGAAAAGTCCGATCCTGGCTGAACTTCGTGCCTTCCTGTGAAGCCGATCCCATGAAATGAAGGCAGCGCCGGTCGGGGAAGGAGCGGGTGACGAGCGGGCGAGAAAGGGGGCTGCGTGAAGGGAAGGATCACTCCAGCCGTGCGAGCACGGCATGGAACGCGCTTGAGGTGGTGGCCGGCGGGCGGGCTGCCTCGCGCGTGCGGTCGCATCCGGGTCGACCGCGCGGCGTGCGGCGGCGGTCCTGGGCGCGGATGGGCCGGTGGGCGGAGGTGGGCATGAACTCGAAGAAGGCCATGGAGAGGGAACCCAGGCGGCCGCCGAGGGGAGGCGAGGCCCCGACGGTGGTCCTCAAGGGGGACCTCCATGTCCTGGAGCTCGGCGCGGGCCTGATGCTCGACGTGTTCATCAACGTCGAGGGGCGCCTGACGACGTTCGTCAGCCTGGATGGCCAGCTCATCGCGGAGCTCCGCGTCGCGGGTCTCGCCTGAGGTCCCGGGCCGATCAGGGGCCCGAGAACTCCCGGACGACGCGGAGGATGCCCTCCCCGTAGCTCGAGATCTTCGCCTGCCCCATGCCGCGCGCGAGCGCGAGGTCGTCGAGCGACGCGGGCCGGATCCGCGCGATCTCCCGGAGCGTCCGGTCGTGCGCGATGACGTAGGCGGGCAGCGACTTCTCCTTCGCGAGCGCGGCCCTGTGGGCCCGGAGCGCCTCGAACAGCGGCACGTCGCGCTCCTCGAGCTCGACGCCGGGCTCCGCTTGCGCGCGCGAGGCGGGGAGGGGGGCGCCCGGCGCGGGGCGCGCCGCGTCGTCGGTGGTCGCTGCGGACGTGAACGCCTGCGGGGCCGGCTGCGCGCGCGCCCGCGGGGGGGGCGCGGCCGCCGGCGAGCGCGGAGCGGGCGATGGGCCCGGCGCCGCGCGGAGCGGGCGATGGGCCCGGCGCCGCGCGGCGGGGACCGGGAGCCGCACCCGCGCGGGCACGTCTCCGCGCATCACGCGCCAGCCCGCCGGCGTGATGAGGGGGACGGGGAACTCGCCGGTCGTGAGATCGATCCAGGCGTTGGCGAGCAGCGCGCGGAGGATCGACATCGCCTCGTCGTGGCTCTTTTTCTCGAGGACGCCGAACGTCGAGAGCCGGTCGAGCCCCATGCGGCGGACGCGCTCGTTCGACTCGCCGATCAGCATCGACGCGACCGCCTGCATCCCGGCGCCGCCCTTCACCCGCGCGACGCCGGCGAGCGCGCGGCGCACGAGGTCGTTGTCGCGGGCGAGCGCGGCCGGGTCGCTCGCCTCGAGGGCGTCGACCTCGAGGCAGACGTCGCAGTGGCCGCAGCCGCCGAGCGACTCGGCCTCGTCGCCGAAGTAGCGGAGGATGAAGTCGTGCCGGCACGTCGCGGCGTCGACGTAGCGGAGCAGCTCGCGGAACAGCCCCCAGGCGCGCGCGGCGTCGTCGGCGCTCGCCTCGACGCCCCCCTCGCCGAGCTGGCAGAGCCGGCGGCGCAGCGCGATGTCCGCGGGCGCGAACAAGAGGAGGCCGCGGGCCGGGGCGCCGTCCCGCCCGGCGCGGCCGACCTCCTGGTAATACGCCTCGATCGACGACGGCGGCTGGGCGTGCACGACGAGGCGGACGTCGGGGCGATCGATCCCCATGCCGAAGGCGTTCGTGGCCACGACCACGGAGAGGCTGCGATCGGCGAAGCCCGCCGAGATGCGCGCGCGGGACTCGGGGGCGAGCCCGGCGTGGTACGCTTCCGCGTTCCAGCCGGCGTCGCGGAGCGCCTCGGCGAGGCGCTCGGCTCCCTTGCGGGTGGCCGCGTAGACGATGCCCGCCCCGCGGGGCCGCCCGGGATCGCCGAGGGCCTCCAGCAGCGCGCGCGCCGTGCGGCGCCCGGCCTCGCGCGGGCCGTCGACGGCGGAGACCTGCAGGTGGAGGTTGGGCCGGGCGAAGCCGCGCAGGATCACCTTGGGCGGCGGCTCCTCGGGGCCGCGCCCGCTCACCGCATCGCCGCCGCCGTCGCCCGCGCCGTCGAGCGCGGGCAGCGGCCAGCCGAGCCGGCGGATGATCTCGTCGCGCGCGTCGGGGGTCGCCGTCGCGGTGCAGGCGAGGACCCGGGGCGGCCGGAGCCGCGCGAGCGCGGCGCCGATGCGCAGGTAGTCGGGCCGGAAGTCGTGCCCCCACTGGACGATGCAGTGCGCCTCGTCGACGGCGACGAGCGAGAGGCGGCACGCGGCGAGCGCCTCGAGGAACCCGTCGAGGGCGAGGCGCTCGGGCGCGGCGTAGACGAGCTTGTACTCGCCGCGGCGGAGGGCGGCGAGGCGGCGGCCGTTCTCCTCGCGCGCGAGGCTGGACGCGATGAACGTCGCCGGGATGCCGCGCGCCTCGAGGGCGCGGACCTGATCTTCCATCAGGGAGATGAGCGGGCTCAGGACGAGCGCCGTGCCGGGCAGGGCGACGGCCGGGAGCTGGTAGCAGAGCGATTTGCCGCCGCCGGTCGGGGCGACCACGAGGACGCGCCCCGCGCCCCCGAGCAGGGCCTCGATCGCCTCGCGCTGCCACGGCCGGAACGCGGCGATGCCGAACCGCTCCGCGAGCACGGCGTCGAGCGACGGCGGCGGGCTCTCCGGCGGGCGCAGCGGGGAGGGGGCGAGGCGCTCGGTCACGATCGGCGAGGGGCGTTCAGCGAGGACCATGGCGGCGTCATCGAGCGAGCGCCGTGCCTGCCGAGAGCCCTAGCATTTTCGCGCGCTTGCGTCGCCAGGTGGGTGGCGGCGCCATGGCGGTGATCAGGCCTGGACGACGCCGATGCCCTTGGCGAGCGCTTCCATGTCGTCGAAGTGATAGACGTGGCGACCGCTGCGCCCGTCGAGCGCGGCGGCGACCATCGCGCCGGCGACGGTCCTCGCGTCGATGGGCCGGTACCTGCGCAGGCCGCCCTTCATCGTGAACCGGAGCGTCTGCGCCGCCGCGACGCCGATGGCCTCGCCCTTCCTGACCTCGCCCCGCTCGCCGAGGAGCAGGCTCGGCCTGAGGACGTGGACCGCCGCGAAGCTCGCCGCCGAGAGCTCCTGCTCGAGCTCGCCCTTCACGCGCAGGTAGAAGCTGGTCGAGCGCGGATCGGCGCCCACGGAGGAGACCAGGACGAACTGCTTCACCCCGGCCTTCTCGGCGAGCCTGGCGACGGTGATGGGGTAGCGATAATCGATCTCGTAGAAGGCCTCTTCGGAGCCGGCCTTGGCGATCGTCGTCCCGAGCGCACAGAACACGTCGCTCACGCCGGCGAAGTCCGCGCCTTCGAGCCGGTCGAAGTCGACGATGCGCTGCGAGAGCCGCGCGTCCTCGATCGGGGCCGGGCGGCGGAGCAGGGCGACGACCTTCGTGTACGCTGGCTGTTGCACGAGGAGGCGCAGGCAGTGGCCGCCGACGAGGCCCGTTCCTCCCACGATGAGAGCTGTCTTGTCGACCGTCATGTCTTCCATGTCCGTGCGGAATCACCCGCGGAGAGCGCCGCCGCGGGGATCCACAGCCGTACCACGCAGCGTAACGCAAGCGGCGCGCGAACCATAGCGGCCGGCCGCGCGCGGCGCGAGCGGACCGACGGCGCGGCCTCCCCACGCTTCCTTTCCTGGTGTGTCCGGGCGCTACATGCTCAGTCTTGGTCAGTCACGCGCCAGCCACGCGCCGCGCTCGCCCGGAGCAGCATAGACGGACGACCGCTGTCCTCAGGTGAGCGGCGCGCTGGCGACCTTCTGCGAGCGCTTCGCGCGCTGGGCGTGGAAGGCCTTGACCGCCATCGGGATGACCAGCTCCCGGTGCTTGGGTACCAGGTTGTTCGGCAGCTGCTCGACTGGCCACCAGGCGCCCGTCGCCGGGACCTCGGCGAGCTTCGCCTGATGGACCCGGGAGAGCATCCAGCCGCGCGCGGCGGCCGAGAAGTAGTCGCCGACGAACGTGAAGTCGGAGATCGTCATCCCGACCCGGTGGAGGACGTGCTCGGGCTGCTCGCCCGGCGAGAGGACGCTGCCGGGGCAGCACCACTCTCCAGGGCCTGCCGCCGACGCTCCGCGCTGTGTCAGGAGCACCTCGATGGCGCCGGAGTCCGCGTTCCTCCGGAGGCATACGGCGTCCGCGGCGAGGTGGATGGGGAGCCGGGAAAGAGCGTTGATGAGCGAGCTGCCGAGCGGCTCCCGTGGATCGACGTACCCGAGGAGCCAGCCGGCCATCGACTTGATGAGCCTCATCTCGGCATCCTCCGCGAGGGCGCGCGGCGGGGCCGCTGGAGCACCGCCCGCCGGGCGTTCAGGCGAGCGCGCCGGCGCTGCTCAGGCCTGGACGTCGTGCCAGGGTCGTTCTTCGCGCTGCTGCCGGGGCGGCGCGGCCGGGTCGATGGGATAGAGGTTCGAGTTGGATCTTTCATAGAGGTTGCTGCGTTGGTGTCGTTGTGCGTTGTTGCATGATGTTGCGCAGGTTCAGATCTTCATGTCGTTTCTCCTGGGATGTCGGGCTGCGCCGACGACGTTGAGGAGCGTACAATGCGCTCTGTTTCTTTGTCGTTTCAGTCGTGCAGCTCGGACGTGAATCGTTGTCCTGCGTCGTTGCTCGCGTGTACCGCCGAGCTCCTGACGCCGGTGTTCGGGGGTCGTGCGTGAGAGTCGCTGGTGCTCCGGGCAGCGCGAGCGCGCCTGCGTTCGCCGGGGCATCGATGACACCTGGGTGTCAGCCGGGCAGTCGTCGCGTCGTCCGCGCTGGCCCGCCGGCTTCATCCTCCTCGGCGCTCTCGGTCACCTCCGCATCGACGTCGATGACCTGCCATGACGCCGGTTGCCCGCGGGACGCGCCGGCGCGCTCGCCGAACGGCCCGCCGCTCAGGTCGATGACCTTCATGCTGAAGAACGCGCCGTTGCCCGGGCCGCCGACGCCGATGCCGGCGGCGCTCGCCGCGGCCACCCGCCGCTCGAACCGCTCCCGCACCACCGCCGCGATGCGACGGCGCACCGGCGGGAGCAGGAGCAGGAGCCCTGCCACGTCGGTCAGCACCCCCGGCGTGACGAGCAGGGCCGCCCCGAGGAGCACAAGGAGCCCTCCCGTGAGCCCCTCGTCCGGGACGCGCCCCGCGGCCATCGCGCCGCGCCACGAGGCGAGCACCTTGAGCCCCTCGCGCTTCGCGAGCGCCGCGCCGAGGACCGCCGTCCCGAGCGCGATCGCCACGGTAGGCCAGAAGCCGATGACGTCGCCGATCGACAGGAGGAGCCAGAGCTCCAGGAACGGGAGCGCCGTGAAGAGCAGGATGAGCTTGCCCATGACCCCCGTCGTCTAGCGCCGCTCGCCGCGCCGCGCACGCGTGAGGCCGCCCGCCGCCGGCGTCGCTGCCGGGCGCCGTGCGCCGTCATCACGCGCCGCGCGCCGTCATCGGCCGCCGCTGAGTCCCGCGAGGCCGGCTGTTCCATGCTCCGCCATGGATCCTGCGCCGGAGTACCGGCCGCGGGGAGAGTGCGCTAAGAGCGCTTGCCCCGGAGAAATCCATGACGACTGTCCCCGTGGAGCAGGAAAAGGTGGAGGCGTGCCGCGCGTTTGCCGCCGACATCGCCGACGAGGTGCAGCGCTTCATCGACCGCCACACGACGGTCGGCGTCGAGCGCACGGTCGCCCGCGCCTACGGCGTGGTCGGCGCCGACGCCGAGGGGACGCCGCTCGTGAACGCGCTCGTCGATCGCATCCACAGGGCGGGGCAAGCCGGCCGCGGTGTCGCGTACCACCTCGGCCGGGCGCTCTGCGAGGGCGCCGGCTCGGTGCAGGAGGCCGCGGAGATGCTGGCGTTCAGCGAGGCGGCCGACCTCGGCGCGGGGCCCTCCGCGGCCGAGGCGCGCGGCGCGCTCGAGGCCGCGACGCGGGAGGCGATCGCCCGGATCGACAGGGCCCGCGATGAGCGCGAGGCCACCAAGGCGGCGCACCGGGTCGGCGTCGCGCCGCTCAAGTACGTCATCGTCGCGACGGGCAACATCTACGACGACGCCGTGCAGGCCAAGGCCGCCGGGTTCGCCGGCGCCGACATCGTCGCCGTGATCCGCGCGACCGCCCAGTCGCTCCTCGACTACGTCCCGGAGGGGCCGACCACCGAGGGATACGGCGGCACGTACGCGACCCAGGAGAACTTCAGGATCATCCGCCGCGCCACCGACGAGGCGACCCGCGACACAGGCACCTACCTCGCGCAGACGAACTACTCGTCCGGCCTCTGCATGAGCGAGATCGCCTGGATGGCGGCGGTGGAGCGCCTCGACATGCTGCTCAACGACGCGATGTACGGGATCCTGTTCCGCGACATCAACATGCAGCGGACGTTCATCGATCAGTATTTCTCCCGCAGGATCATCGCGAGGAGCGGCATCGTCATCAACACGGGAGAGGACAACTACCTCACGACCGCCGACGCGGTCGAGAAGGCCCATACGGTGCTCGCGTCGCAGTTCATCAACGAGGCGTTCGCGCGGCGCGCGGGCCTCCGCGAGGAGCAGATGGGCCTCGGCCACGCCTTCGAGATCGACCCCTGGCTCGATGACAGCCTCCTCTTCGAGCTCGCCCAGGCGCAGCTCGTCCGGCAGATCTTCGACAGGCACCCGATCAAGTGGATGCCGCCCACCAAGTTCAAGACAGGCGACATCTTCCACAGCCACGTCCACGACGCGATGTTCAACCTGGTCGGGATCACGACCGGCCAGTCGATCGAGCTGCTCGGGATGTTCAGCGAGGCGGTCCACACACCGCTCCTCATGGACCGGTATCTCTCGCTGAAGAGCGCTCGCTACATCTTCACGGCGGCGCGGCACCTCGGCGACGAAATCCAGTGGAAGCCGGGCGGCATCGTCGAGCGGCGCGCCCGCGAGGTCCTCGACAAGGCGCACGAGCTGCTGCAGGAGGTCGAGCGGGAGACCGTCTGGGACGCCATCGGGCGCGGCGCGTTCGGCGACGTCAGGCGCACGCGCACCGGGGGGAAGGGGTACTCGGGGGTCGTCGCGCGCCACCCGGAGTACCTGAACCCGATCCTCGACGTGCTCGAGCGGCCATAAGACGACCGGAATCTGCGAGCATGGGCGCATGAGCGGAAGGATGCCCGAGGGGACACGGCGCGGCGGTTCGCCTTACCGGAGCGACGCGACCGACGCGGTGCGGCTCGAGATCCTCGAGGATCGGGTCGCGGAGCAGCGGCAGGCGCTCGACCGACAGCAGCGCGCGATCGACGAGCTCAGGGAGGAGCTCGAGCGGATGCGCGCTCAGCTCGCTCACCTCCCGGCGCCCGCGCCCCCTGCGAAGGCGAAGCCGCCGAAGGGGGACGGCGTCCGCCGCGCGGCCGAGGATCTCCTGCGCCGCGCGGGTCGCATTCCCTCGTCCGAGGTGTTCTCCGAGCTGCGCAAGCTGGTCGACGCCCACCCGTCGCACGGCTTCATCGAGGAGCTCGTCGATCGGGTCCGCTGCGCCCGCTGCGCGCGGCGGATCCGACGCCCGGACCCCAGCGAGCCGGCCCGCCACGAGCGGTACTGGTCGGGTCGATGCCCGCGCTGCAACGAGCCCCTCTCCTTCCAGCGCTGACGCGCCGATCGAGGGGAACGGGACGAGACGATCGGAAAAGGGACCGCCGAGGCGCCATGGACGCCAGGAACCCCTGGATCTCTATTCCTTACATCCTGGCGTCTCACTCCCTTCTCGTCCCAGCACAGCGCCAGAGTCGGGCTCGAACCGCTCCGGGAAGCGACGTCACTGGAGTCTTCAAAACGCATGCTCTCTGAGCTTTCGTGTCGTTTTCGCTCGCTCTCTGCGGCGCGAACGCCCTAGCCGCGCGAGGCCGCCTGGCGCTACTGTCAACGAGGGATCGGCGCAGTCCGCCCCCTGTAGCCTGTAGACGGAGGTGAGCATGACACAGCGAAACATCCTGCGTGCGTATGGCGACCGAGAGGGGGACGGGATGGTCCAGATGTCGTTCACGCTCCGCGTCCTGCCGGGTGACCGCGCGCGCGAGGCGGCGAAGCGCTTTGCCGAGTCGCACGGCCTGCGCGAGCCGCTGGTCACGGCGATGGAGCAGGCCAGCCGGGAGCACACGTATTTCGTCGTTTACGGGCACTCCCAGCACGGGGTCGACCTCTCGGACATCGAGGTCCAGGAGCTCGCCGCCCAGCCGCTCACCCGGGACGACATCGAGGCGCAGGCGAAGAAGCTCGGCCGGAAGATCGTGGTCGTGGGGGCGTGCACCGGCAGCGACGCGCACACGGTCGGCATCGACGCGATCCTGAACTACAAGGGGTTCGCCGGCGAGAAGGGGCTCGAGAGCTTCAAGTGCTTCGACGCCCACAACCTCGGCGCGCAGGTCGAGAACGCCGAGCTCTGCGAGAAGGCCAAGGCGCTCGGCGCGGACGCGATCCTGGTCTCGCAGGTGATCACGCAGCGGAACTGCCACAAGGAGAACGCGGCGGCGCTCGTCGACCTGGCGACGCGCCAGGGCTTCCGGGACAAGGTGATCCTGCTGCTCGGCGGCCCGCGCATCGATCACAACCTGGCCGTCGAGCTCGGCTTCGACGCTGGCTTCGGCCCGGGCACCAAGCCGATCACCGTGGCGTCGTTCCTGATCGAGCGCCTCGTAGGCCGGGCGTAGGCGGTCAGGCGACGAGCAGGTGGTAGGCGGCCGAGAGCTCGGCGAACCGCGCGGTGCGCTGGGCGCCGTCGCCGGCGTGCGCGGCGGCGCGGTCGGGGTGCAGGGACGCGGCCAGGCGGCGGAATGCGCGGCGGATCTCGGCCTCGGTCGCGCCCTCGCGCAGACCCAGCACGTCGAGCGCCCGGCGGCGCGGCTCGTCCGCCCGAGCGGCGCGCGGCGGCGCGCCCGCCGGCCCGCCGTGCGCGGCGCGCGCCGACGAGCCGGCGCGCCGCTGCCGATCCCGCGCGCGCGGGCGGCCGTGGAGGAAATCGCTCGGCGGGAGCGGGCCGGTCTGCCGCAGCGACCCGGCGAGGGGCCTCGCCGTGTGGAAGCAGATGGTCGCCTCCTCGATGCTGAAGAGCGCCTCGAGGCGCGCGCGGAGCTGGATCCGGAGCGCGCGGTCGACCGCGCTCGCCGGGATGAGCCCCGCCGCCACGAGCACCTCGCCCGTCCGGCGCCCCCGGTGCGCGGCGACGAGCGCGGCGAGCCGCTGGATCGACGGCTCGGGCGCGGAGCCCTCCTTCGCGAGGATCTCGCCGAGGCGGGGCACCCGGAGCGGCGTCTCGACGGCCGTGACGAGGCCGGAGAAGAGCTGGATCCGGTGCTGGCGGCCCGGCACCGTCGAGCCGCTCGGCGTCCGGAGCTCGCAGAGCTCCAGGAGCCCGGTGGTCTTCTCGCGGTGCAGCGCGCCGAGCAGGTCTCCCAGGGTCGACGTGGAAAGGCGGCTGGGCAGTTGCATCGAAGGCGGCGTTATCACTGCCGCGCTCGATCGGCCAAAGAAGCGGCGTGGGCGCCCGGGCGCGCGGCTGTCGCTCTGGCCGGACGGGCCCGCTCGCGCGCACCGTCGCTCGGCGCTCGCTCGTCCCTCGCTCGGTCCTCGCTCGGTCCTCGCTCGATTGCGTTGCGCGCGCCTGCGCGCACGAATGTGTGCCCGGGCCGGGGCCCGCCGTGCGAAGCTCCGCGCGAAAACGGCACGGCGCACCGCGCCGGCGCGCGGATCAGGAGGAATCTGCGATGGGCTTGCTCGACGGAAAGGTCGCGATCATCACGGGAGCCGGCGGCGGGATCGGCCGCGAGGAAGCGCTGCTGTTCGCCCGGGAGGGCGCGAAGGTCGTCGTCAACGACCTCGGCGGGACGCGCGACGGGTCGGGCTCGAGCGACGCGATGGCGGCGCAGGTCGCGGAGGAGATCAAGGCCGCGGGCGGGCAGGCCGCGCCGAGCTTCGACAGCGTGGCGACCCCCGAGGGCGCGGCGAAGATCGTGAAGACCGCCGTCGATGCGTTCGGCCGGGTCGACATCCTGGTGAACAACGCGGGAATCGTCCGCGACAAGACGCTCCTCAAGATGGATGAGGGCATGTGGGACGCCGTCATCGCCGTTCACCTGAAGGGGACGTTCCTTTGCACGCAGGCCGCCGCGAAGCAGATGGTCGCGCAGGGCGGGGGAGGGCGGATCGTCAACACCACGAGCGTCTCCGGGATGCTCGGCAACTTCGGGCAGGCCAACTACGCGGCGGCCAAGGCCGGCATCTACGGCCTGACCCGCACCGCCGCGATCGAGCTGCAGAAGCAACGGATCACCGTCAACGCGATCGCGCCCATCGCCAAGACCCGCATGACGGAGGATCTGCCCATGTTCCAATCGGCGGGCGACACGCTCACGCCGGCGCACGTGGCGCCTGCGGCGCTGTTCCTCGCGTCCGACCTGTGCGCCGACAAGACCGGCAACGTCCTCGCCGTCGCCGGTGCACAGATGTACATTTACAAGGTCGTCCAGAGCCCCGGGAAGTTCAAGGACGAGGGCGGCGTCTGGACGGCGCAGGAGATCGCGGATCACTGGGACGCGATCATCAAGCTCTGATCCTGGCGACGGCGCAGGGCGCCTCGCCGAGGGCGGGCGCGGGGGCGCCGGGGCGCGGGGAGCGCGGGAGCGCGAGCCGACCGTTGCTGCGCTGATCCCTGGATGCTAGGTTCGAACCGCTTCCGGGGTACGTTTGGCGCATCGGCGCACTGTTCGAGCAGGTCGTTCACGCGGAGTCTGGAGGTGCCACCGGTGACCGTCTTTCGCTGCTGTTACGCCTGCGCCATGTCGCGCGGTGCGGCCTCTGCAGCGCGGAGGCGTTGAGCGCCGTGTCGCGTGACGCCCACATCCCGCTCGCCCTGTGGATCTGCGCGGCGATCGTGGCGCACATGGCGGGCGGCGGCGGCGCCGTCGAGGTGGCGCAGGTCATCGAGGATCGCGCCCAGCTCCGCCAGATGGTCCACGCGGTGAGGGATGGCCTCCGGCCGGGCGACACGACGTTCGAGATCCTGACCGACGGCGCGGCGCTCACGCCGCCCCTCGCCCCGCTCGCGCCGCCCGAGCGACCGTCGGACAGCGAGCCGGACGAGGACGCGACGCCCGATCCGCAGCAGCCGGAGCCCGAGCCGACCAAGGCGGCGACGATCCCGCCGCCGAAGCCGCCGAAGGCAGAGCCGCCGCGCCAGGCGAAAGCGCCTCCGCCCGCGCCGGCAAAGCCCGAGCCGCCCAAGGAAACCAAGATCGTACCGGTCCAGCCGGCGCCGCCGCCGCCGCTGCCGCCGGCGGATCGACGGATCGCCGTCCGCCAGCACGTCCAGAAGGACCAGCAGGACAACCCCGAGGCGAACCGGATCGCGGACGACGCCAACAAGGTCGACGAGGAGACCATGGCGCAGATCCGCTCGAAGGATCAGGACGATCCCGAGCCGACGCCCGGGACGCCGTCGGGGCCGAAGGCGCCCACGGACACGGTCGGCGACAGCGACCACGATCACAGCGGCCACAGCGAGGAGCGCGCCGGCAACGAGAAGCACGCGCCCGGCGAGGGGAACCCCGAGAGCGAGAGCGCGGAGCACCACAGCCCGGCGTCGCCGGCGCAGGCAGCGCAGGCCTCCCGGGCGGCGTCCCCCCCGAGCGTGCCGGGCGCGAGCGGCGGCGCTCGCGTCGCGCAGGTCTCTCCGGCGCTTCCGCCGCCGGAGAAGGGCGCCGCGGGCGGCTCCGGCCCGGCGTCTCCCGAGGTGATCGACGGCGCGCGCGGTGGCTATACCCTCAATCCGGCGAACCCCGGCGGCGACGGCAAGAGCCGCGTGGCCGGCAAGAAGGCGACGCCGCAGCCCTACCAGAGCCCGGTCCGTGTCGGCTCGATCGGCCTCGGCGCGCCGGGGCTCCCCGGCGGACCCAACCTCAACCTGGACATGACCGGCGTGCAGGCGGCCGTCGGCAACGAGAAGCTCAGGGCGGAGCGGGCCTCGGACGGCGCCTCCCGCAGGAGCGCGCACCGGGGTTCGTGGGAGACGACGGACAAGTGGAAGAAATGGCGTGCCGCGATCGAGAACTACGACCCCTCGGTCAAGCCCGGCAACCAGACCTCGCTCAACGCCGCGCGGGTGCCGTTCGCGACGTACATCAACATGATCCACAACCGGCTCCACCCGATCTTCGCGGAGGAGTTCCTGGCGTCGCTCGAGAGCTTGCCCTCCGGACACGCGTTCAACCAGAACCGGGTCACGCACGTGGAGATCGTCCTGAACAAGGACAGCGGCAGCGTCGTGCGCCTCGGGGTCACGAGGCCGAGCGGGATGACGGCCTTCGACATCGTCGCGCTGAACTCGGTGCACCGCGCGTCGCCGTTCGGCAAGGCGCCGGACGCGATCGTCTCGCCGGACGGCAATGTGTACCTTCACTGGGAGTTCCACCGGGATCCGTACGATGCGTGCTCGACCCGCAACGCCCGCCCGTTCCTGCTGAAGGCGCCCTCCGGCGCCGCCCCGATCGAGCCGGCGCCTGTGCGCAAGGGGCCGCGGCCCGTCCCGGGCGACGAGGGGGCGCCGGCGCCGCCAGGTCCGCTGCTTCCGCTCAGGCGTTAGGTCCCGGCTCTGCACCGGGACCGCGGCGATGTATCCTCCGCGTCATGCCGAAGGATTCCGACGAGGCCGTTCGAGTGACCAACGCGCGCATCGAGGCGGCGCTCGCGGATTCCCCGGCGTTCACCCGAGTCGAGCCGCAGTTTTACGTCGTTCGCCAGGGGACAGCGTACGTCTACCTTCATGTCCTTCCCTGGGCGCCCGATCGCGCGCTCGTGCGGCTCGTCGCGCAGCTCGCCCGCGGCGTCGAGATGACGCCGGACCTCGCGATGAAGCTGCTCCGCCTGAACGCGCGCATCCGCTTCGGCGCCTTCGGTTACGTCGCGCAGGGCTCGTGTGTGGTCATCGTCCACACGCTCCTCGGCGGCGAGACGCTCGACGCCGACGAGATCCTCGTCGCCCTCCGGGATCTGTCGGTGCTCGCGGACGAGTACGACGATCGCATCGTCGAGGAGGCCGGCGGCCAGCGGATGCAGGACCTGATCGACGCCTCGGCGACCGCCGCGGTCTTCACGGATCTCGAAGCCCCCCGCGCCTGGGACAAGGGCTGAGCGACGGGCGCTGTTCTTCAATGCTCCTCACCATCGATCTCCCACCCGAAGGCCCTCCTCCCTCCGCCGCGCCGGACACGGCTGCCTCGCCCCGTCGCGAGGAGGGCGGCGAGCCTCCGCCCGCCGAGCGCCGGTCCTCCGCCGCCGGGCGGCCTCCGCTCGCCGGCCTGCCCGTGCTCGCGCTCATCCGGCCGCTCGCCGTCCTCGCCCTGCTCGCGATGATCCTCGGCCGCATGGTCGCGCCGGCGATGGTCGGCCTGGCGGTGGGCATCGAGCGCGCCGTCCACACGATCGAGCTCGCCGGCGCCGGCGCCTCGCAGCTCTTCGCGATCGGCGCCATCGTCGTCGCGATGGCGCTGATCAGCGCTGTCGTGCGGAGCCGCGTCCCGTACGCGCTGCGGATCGGCGCGATCGTCGCGGGCAGCTTCGTCATCCTGGTCGTGCTGCACGCGACCGTGCAGCGCGTGCCCGATCTGTCCGCCGCGCTCATCGGCGTGAGCGCCGCGATCCTCGCGCTCGGCAGCGCGTGGGAGGCGCTCCGCGTGCCGTTCGTGCGGCCTGTCGCGGCCGCGCTCGGGCTCATCGGCGCCTCCGCGCTCGTGCGGCTCGCCGGCGTGCTCCTGGCCGTCTGGGCGAACGACCGCGGCTCGAAGGCGCTCGCCGGCGCGACGAGCTCCGTCGCGACCGCGGCGTTCGCGCTCGATGCGCTGGCCGTCCTCGCGGCGACGGTCGCGCTCGGCGCGGGCCGCGAGGCGCGGCCGCGCGACGCCGAGCCGCCGCGTCCGCGCCTCGTGAGCCCGCTCTCGCTGGTGGCGCTCGCGTCGGCGCTGTTCGCCACGCGGGCGGCGCTCGCGGGCGCCGCCGACGACGCATCCATGGTCGAGGCGCTCTTCCGCCGCGCGCTCGACCGGCTGCTCACCCGCCCCGCTCCGGTCGTGCCGCTCTCGATTCAGCTCTTCGTCGCCGCCCTCTCGGTGGTGGTCGTCGCGCTCGCGCTCGTCGCCCCGCCGCGGCTGCCGGCGCTGGGCGGCGCGCTCGCGTTGCTGCTCGTCGCGGGCAGCGCCCCGGAGGTGCCGCTCGGCGCGCTGTCGCTGGTGATCGCCGCGCTCTGCATCGCACTCGCTGCCCGCGACGAGCGCGGCTTCTGGGCGGCCATGCTCGCGAACGAGCGCGAGCGCACCTCGAGCTCGCTCCCGGGCGCCGGGAAACCGGACACCACCGGCGGCGCGTCAGGTTGACGCGAGCGACGACACTCGTTAAGCACGCCCTCGCTGTGCGGAAGGACAGCGCGCGGCATTCCACCCGCTGCTCGCCAGAAGGACGCGGGGGGAGCCGCCGCCCGGTCCAGACGGTCCCTCCTTAGAAAAGGCCAGGTCAGGCTCGGAGGGGCGCGAATCAGGCTCGCGTGGCGCGCCGCGGGCGCGGGAGAGTCCTCATGCATCGTCGCGATCTCGCCTCGCTCTCTGCTCTCGCGCTCACCGCGCTGGCGCTCACCGCGCTGGCGCTCACCGCGCTGGCGCTCGCAGGGTGCCCCGAGGAGCCCTCGAGGCCCAGCGGCGGCACGGCCGCGATCGCCACAACGGCGGCGCCCCCGGCGGCCTCGGTCGAGAAGCCCGCCGCGGCCCCGCAGGGGGCCGAAGCGCCGAAGGCCGCGGCGCAGGAGGCCGCCCCGGCTGCCCCCGCGGGCAAGGGGATCATCAAGGGGGTCGTCAAGCTCACCGGCAAGCCGGTCGAGATGAAGGTCCCCGCCGCGCGCAAGGACGCCCCGGTCTGCCAGGACAAAGACGTCCTGTACAACGCTGTTGTCGTCAACGATGGCAAGCTCAAGGACACCTTCGTCCGCATCGCGGTCAGAGGCGTGCCGGGCAGCTGGAAGGCGCCCGACGCGCACGCGGTGGTCGACCAGCAGGACTGCATGTATGTGCCGCGCATCCAGGGCGTGGTCTCCGAGCAGCAGGTCGACATCAAGAACAGCGACCGGACGCTGCACAACGTGCACACCTACAAGGGCTCTGAGACGCTGTTCAACCAGGCGCAGCCGGGGGGCGCCGCGCCGCTCACGAAGGCATGGAAGGACGGCATCATCAAGCTCACCTGCGACGTCCACCCGTGGATGCGCGGCTTTGTCGTGGTGACGGATCACCCGTTCTTCGCCGTGAGCGGTGATGACGGCTCGTTCACGATCGAGAAGGTCCCTGCCGGCAAGTACAAGCTCGAGGCGTGGCACCCCCACTACGGCCTGAAGACGGCCGACGTCACGGTCGCGGACGACAAGCCCGCCCAGGTCACGTTCACGTACGCCGGCACCGAGCCTGAGCCGGCGGAAAACAAGGACGAGCTCAAGGGCCTTTGGTGAGCTCCATGGCAGCGCTTGCAGCAGGCGTCGCCCCACCCCGGGCCGCCCGGCTGGCGGCGAGCGGCGTGGTGGAGCGACCTCTCCAGGCTCGCTCGACGCGCAAAGAACGGATGAGCACGCCACGACGGTTGCCCCAAGGCGACTCGTGCCCTAAAGGAAGGCGGGCGACAACTGACGAACTCGACTCCCCGAGACGTGTTGTGCGCGCTAGTCTCCCGGCCCCGATGCTGTTTTCTCCCGCCTCCCGCGCTCCGGTGATGACGTCGTTTTTCAGTGTAGCTGTCCCGAGACCAGGGATCTTCGGAGATGTCGTGCGAGCGCGCGGCGCGGGCGCCGGGCACAGCAGCGAGGTGCGCGCGTGACCATGAGCGTCGAGCAGGCCGCCGAGCGCGCCCCGGTCCCTTACGTTCGCCAGGCCGAGCCGTCCGAGGGCGGCGGCTGTGCGGTCCCCACGAGCACGCGCCCGCTGCTCAAGGGAGCGGCCGATCTCGTGAGCCTCACCAAGCCGCGCATCACGAGGATGGTGGTCGCGACGATGCTCGGCGGCATGTGGGTCGCGAGCCGCTATCTCCGCGCCGGCCTCGCGGGAGAGGCCGCGATCGAGCGCGCGGCGGTGCCGCCGGCGCAGCTCGCGCTGGCGCTGCTGGGGACGGTGCTCGTCGTGTCCGGCGCCAACGCGCTCAACATGTACATCGAGCGCGACACCGATCTGCTGATGGAGCGGACGCGGAGCCGCCCCTTGCCGGCGCGGCGGCTCTCGCCGGAGCTGGCGCTCTGGTTCGGGATCGCGCTCTCGGCCGCCTCGATTCCGGTGCTGTTCGTCGGGGTGAACGCGACCACGGGCGTGCTCGCCGCGGCGGCGCTGCTCAGCTACGTCCTCGTCTATACCCCGCTCAAGCGCAGGACGACGCTGTCGCTGCCGATCGGCGCGATCCCCGGCGCCATCCCGCCGCTGCTCGGGTGGACGAGCGTCACAGGGCAGATCGATGCGCCCGGCTTCCTGCTCTTCGCTGTCATGTTCCTCTGGCAGATCCCGCATTTCCTCGCGATATCGCTCTTCCGTCAGGACGAGTACCAGCGCGCGGGGCTCAAGGTGCTGCCGCTCGAGAAGGGCGATCTCACGACACGGCGCCACATCGTCGGCTACCTCGCGCTGCTCGTGCTGTCCTCGGTGCTGTTCGTCCCGTTCGGCGTGGCGGGCCCTGTCTACCTCGGCGCCGCGGTCCTCCTCGGCGGCGCGTTCTTCGGGCTCGGCGTCTACGGTCTCCGCGCGGGCACCGGCGCTCGCTGGGCGCGTCAGGTCTTCTTCGCCTCCATGGTTTACCTGGTGCTCCTCTTCGCTGCGCTGATGATCGGCGCCTGAGCGGCGCCTCGTCGCCTTGACTCACCGGCGACAGGCCCTTAAGCGTCACCGGATGGTCTCAACGGAGCCCACGCGCCACGCGAGCGGCGCTCTGCCGCCTGCGGAGCCGACCGGCCAATCCTTTCCGTCCGACCGCGGTGACACGGGGAGGCCCCGGCGCGGCGGGCTCGTGGGCACGCCGGTGTTCTGGGCCGCGCTCCTCGCGCTGATCGGGCTCGTGGCGCTCGTCACCATCGGGGTCGCCGGGCGCGCGCTCCACGGCCGGGCCGCGGAGACGCCCGCGATCCGCATCCCTCTGCCCGCCTTCGAGCTCACGGATCAGCGGGGCGCGCGGTTCGGGCTGGAGCAGCTCCGGGGCCGGGTGTGGATCGCAAACTTCATCTTCACGACCTGCCCGACCGTCTGTCCCAAGCTCACGCAGCGCATGAGCGAGATCGAGCGCCGAGGCCGCGATCTCGGTGACGCGCTCCACCTCGTGACATTCACCGTCGATCCCGAGAACGACACCCCGGCGGTGCTCGCGGCCTACGCCGCGTCGCAGCGGCTCCCGCTCGAGCGCTGGACGTTCCTGACAGGCCCCCTCGATCAGATAGAGTCGACGGTCCTCGACGGCTTCAAGATCGCCATGGGCAAGAAGGAGTCGAGCCCTGGCCTCTTCAGCATCTTCCATGGCGAGCGCCTCGTGCTGGTCGACCAGCAGGGCGTGATCCGCGGCTACTACGAGGCGAACGACGACGGGCTCGACGCGATCCTGCGCGACGCGGGCGCCCTCGTGAAGTCGAGGTGACCCGCTCGGGCCCTCCTCACGCCTCGATGGAGAGCCGCTTGATCATCTTCTGA
This sequence comes from Sorangium sp. So ce426, assembly GCF_051475585.1. NCBI lineage: Bacteria > Pseudomonadati > Myxococcota > Polyangiales > Polyangiaceae > Sorangium > Sorangium sp. So ce426. The sequence continues at coordinate 4,176,931 of NZ_CP150341.1, forward strand.
AGGCCGAACCTGGACAGGCCCAGCAGCTTGGCGGCCTGCGTCTGGTTCCCGCGCGTGCGCTCGAGCGCGTCGCGCACGAGCTCCGTCTCCAGCGCGTCGATCCTCGCTCGGACGTTGAGGCCGAGCTCGCGGGGCGCCGCGTTGCCGCCGTGCGCGATCTCCGGTGAGAGGTGCTCCCGATCGATGGTCCCGTCGCAGAGCACGATCGCCCGCCGGATCTCGTTCTCCAGCTGACGCACGTTGCCCGGCCACGCGAAGGCCGAGAGCCGCTCCATCGCCCCGCGCGTGACCCGGACCGGGCCGCGGCTGTGCTTCTCGACGAGGTGCTGGACGATGAGCGGCACGTCCGTCGCGCGCTCGCGCAGCGGCGGCACCCGGATCGTGATGATGTTCAGCCTGTAGAGCAGATCCTCCCGGAATGCGCGGGCCCGGACGAGCGCCTCCAGATCCCGGTGGGTCGCGGCGATGACCCGCACGTCGACCTTGCGCGCCCGCTCCGAGCCGATCGGCCTCACGAGGCCGTCCTCGATGACCCGCAGCAGCTTCGTCTGCATCGCGAGGCTCATCTCGCCGATCTCGTCGAGGAACAGCGTGCCCCGATCGGCCACCTCGAAGAGCCCGGCGCGCGGGCGATCCGCGCCCGTGAACGCGCCGCGCACGTGCCCGAAGAGCGCCGACTCGAGGAGCCCTTCGGGGATCGCGCCGCAGTTCTCGCTCACGAACGCGTGCGCGGCGCGCGGGCCGTTGTGGTGGATGGCCCGCGCCACGAGCTCCTTGCCGCTGCCGGACTCGCCGCACACGAGCACCGGCACCTCGGAGGCGGTCACCCGATCGACGAGGCGCAGCATCGCGCGCAGCGGCTCGCTCTCGCCGATGATGGCGTCGTACCGGTAGCGCGTGTCGCGGCCGCCGCGCGCCCTGGCGAGCTCGAGCGCCGCGGCGTCGAGCTCCGCCTCGCGCCGCGCGAGCTCCTCGGCGAGGCGCGACGAGGCGCGCTCCGCGCGGCGCGCGGCGCGGCGCAGCTCGACCTGCGCGCGCGCGTCGGAGATCGCCAGCGCCGCGACCGACGCGATGGCGCGCGCCCACCGCAGCTCCTGCGCGCCGAACGCGCCGCGGCGCACGCGGTCGTCGAGGTAGACGACGCCGAGCGCCTCGCCGCGCGCCACGAGCGGGACGGCCAGCACGCTCCGCAGCTTCAGCGCGTGCACGCTGTGGTGCACGCTCGGCAGCTCCCCCGCCGCGTCGACCGCGACCACCGGCTCGCGCGCCTCCAGGGCGCGGCGCGCGAGCGTCTCCGACAGCGCGAGCTGCTCCGCGCCGAGGCGCGAGCGCGCCAGGTTGCGCGCGGCCCGCGGGACGAGGCGCCCGTTCGGGGCGCGCAGGAGCAGGAGCCCCCGCTCGACCCCCGTCCAGAGCACGAGCGCGTCGACGACCCGGTCGAGCAGCGGCGCGAGCCGCTCGCGCTCGCCGAGCGCGCCCACGAGGACCTCCAGATCGCGCGCCTGCTCGGGTCGAAGCCCGCTCTCCGGCATCGCCCGCGCGCGGACGACCCACGGGAGCGACCGGACCGCGCCGGAGAGCGCCGACGCCCCTGGCGAGGCAGCGGAGGCGCCCGCCGAGCCTGCGCCCGCGGTGCGCCCGCAGAGCTCGCGCGCGGCGTCGGCGAGCGCCGCGAGCACCCGGTGCGCGACGTCCGTCTGCCCGGCCCTGACGGCCAGCGCGTGCGCCGCGGCCAGCGCCGGGCCGCGCGCCGCGATCGGGGCGCGGGCGCCCGCGAGCGCGGCGATCGCGGCGAGGACGCGGTCGCTGCGGCCGCGCCACGCCGACGCGCCGGCCGGGCCGCGCGGCGCGTCGTCCGCGGCGATCGCGGCGCCGACGTCGTCCGCGGCGCCGACGTCGTCCGCGGCGAGCGCGATCGCGGCGCGCGCTCCCCACCAGTCGAGCCGCGAGGCCGCCGCGGGCTCCGGGCCGTTCGCGAGCTCGTCGAGCTCCTCGACGCGGGCTCCATCGAGCTCGCCCGCGCCGTGGCGGAGGAGCCGCGCTGCCGCCCGGAGCGTGTCGTCCGCGGAGCCTCCGGCGAGGAGCGCCGCCGCGCGCGCCGCCGCCGCGCGCGGGTCGACGTGTGATCCGACGTCCGCGCTGACGACGCCGTCGCCCCGCGCGGCGACCACGTCGGCGATGGCCCAGAGCGCGTAGGCCTCCGCCTTCGCGTCGCCCGCGTCGCGGGCCCGCGCGATGGCGTCCTCGGCGGTCCGGCAGGTCTCGTGCAAAAGGCCCGCGGTGGCGTAGGCGGCGGCGCAGGCGAGCAGCGCCCGGGCGCCCTGCGCCGGCCGGCCGAGGTGCTCCCAGAGCAGCGCCGCGCGGGTCGAGGTCGCGATCGCGCCGTCGAGATCGCCGAGATCCACCGCCGCCGCCGCCTCACCGGTCCGGTAGGTCGCCTCCTCGACCACCGCGCCGGCGCGGACGGCGTAGTCGACCGCGGCGCTGAACGACGCGTGCGCGCGCTCCGGATCGCTCGCGTGCCACGCGTAGCCGCGCACGGCGGCCATCCGCGCCAGCTCCTCCACGGAGCTCGCGAGCGCCTCGCCGCGCGCCACCTCCGACAGCGCCCGCGCGGTGTCGCCGCGCAGCACGGCGAGCAGCGCGCGCACCTCGCAGAGCGGCGCCGTGACCGCATCCCCGGCGAGCGCGTCGGCCGCCTCCAGCGCCCCCGCGTCGATCGCGACGCGCGCGAGCACCGCGCGCGCGCGCCCCTCCGGGTCCGCGCCGGCGTCGATCGCGGCGCGCGCGCGCTCCTCCGCGAGGGCGCGATCGCCGGCGCGCCGCAGCACCTCGGCCGCGAGCGCCGCGGCCTCCGTCGCGCCTCGAACGCACGAGCGCAGCACCAGGCTCCGCGCGCGCCCGGCGTCGCCGTGCAGCCGGAGCGCGTTGGCCGCGGCGACGACCAGGCTGGCCGGCGCGTCGTCGCGCTGCTCGATCGCCTCGAGCGCGAGCGGATCCGGCGGCACACGCGCGATCGCGAGCGCCAGCGCCGCCGCCTCCGCCGCGCCGATGGCCTGCGCTTCGGCGGCGCCCTCGGCCGATCCGCGGTCCCTCGGCGCCGCGCTCGCCCGCTGCCGCGCGCCGCTCCCCGGGGTTCCCAGCACGGCCGCCTCGACGTCCGCGAACGTCCAGGCGCGCGGCGGGATCTGCCGCGCGAGCGCGACGAGCGCGTCCGCGAGCGCCCTCTCCGGCGCAGACGCGATCGGCCCCATCGGCCACGCCGTCGCGCTCGTCCCCGCGAGCGCGGTGAGCCACCGCGCGACGCGGTCCGGCCCGAGCCGCCCCAGCCACGCCGCGTCGCTCTGCGGCGGACCCACGCGCGCCGCGCCGTCGCCCGCGCGGAGCGACGCGCCGGAGAGCGCGCGCACCCGCTCGACCACCGCGAACGCGTCCACGAGCCAGGGGGCGACATCGTCGCGCACCCCGAGCGCCGCCTCGAGCTCGTGTCGCCGCAGGCGCAGGTAGGCGGCGCGCACGCGGCGCGCGTCGCGGTCCTGTCGATCGCGCTCTGCGCCGGGCGCCCCCGCATCGCGGCCGGCGCGCCCCGCGGGGGGCGCGGCGAACGGGGGCCGCGCGCGCCGCGCGCCGGCGATCGCGGCGCGGGCCGACTCGGTGACCCACGCGGACGACGGGCGCGCCGCGGGGGAGGGTGAGAGGAGCGCCCGGCAGATCGCGTCGAGCGGCGGCCCGGCCGCGCTCTCCGCGGCCGCCGCGGCCCGCGCCGCTCCGATGGGATCGTCCGCGTCCGCCACGCCGGGGAAGGCGATCTCGGCGAGCAGCGTCCCCAGCGCGAGCAGATCCCTCGCCCGCGCGTCTCCGAGCTCGGCGTCCCCGCGCGCGATGTACCGCAGCGTCGCCCCGTCCACGGACGTCTCGTGGATCGAGCAGGCGAGCCCCAGGTCGATCACCGCGATCCGCCCCTCCGGCGTCAGGATCAGGTTCTCCGGCTTGAGATCTCCGTGCGCCAGGCCGATGCCGTGCAGGTCGGCGAGCGCCTCGCCCGCGTCGCGCGCGGCGGCGAGCGCGAGCGCCGCGCGCTCGCCAGGGGGCAGCCCGCGCAGGGCGTCGGCGACGGCCCTCCCTTCGATCCAGCGCATCGCGACGAACGCGCGCCCGTCCTCGCCGGGGGCGCGCGCGACGTGCGCGACGCGCGCGACGCGCGTGATGTCAGACGACGCCGCGAGCCAGCCGACGTCGACGAGCTCCGGCAGCCGCGGCGAGAGCGCCAGCGCCGCGTGCAGCGCCTCGCGGCCGAGCACCCGCCGCACGGAGGCGCGCTGCGCCGCGGACGCTCCGCGCTCGCGCGGCTCGATCTTGAGCGCCACCAGGCCGCCGCGCTCCTGATCGACGGCCCTCCAGACCTCGGCCGACCCGCCGGACCCCGCGACGTCCAGCAGCCGGAAGCGCTCTGCCAACCGAGGTGTCACGGTCGACGGCTCGCTCATCCCCGGAATGCTCCCGGGCGAGGAGCCACCTGTCAACCCGGTTACGGGTCCGGTGAAGCGCCCCCCGCCGCGCCCGCGCCGCCGCCGCCGCTTCCGCCGCCGCCGCCTCCTCCTCCTCCGCCGCCAGCTCCCTCGCCGCAGATCGGCGCGCCGCCGTCTGGCAGATCGATATCGACGGCCCCCGCGTCGCTGCACGTGTCTTCCGGGCCCTTGCCGTAGTGGTCCGCCACGAAGCGCGCGAGCGACGCCTTGTCGAGGCACGTCGCGGTGTACGTCGCGCCCCAGGCCGCGGCCGCGACCGGGGTGTCCAGCGCGCTGTCGGGCGTCATCACGAGCCGCGCCTCCGGTCCTCCCGGCACCATGAGGCACTTCGGATCGGAGGCGGCCTCGGCCCGCACCTCGTCGAGCACCGCCTTCACCTCTGCGCAGCCGGACGCGGCGCACCGGTACGCGAGGACGATCGCGCCGTGCTCGAGGTTGTGGACGTACATCTCGCGCGGGACCTCGGACTCGAAGCGCTTGTACGCGGCCCACAGGCCCCAGTGATCTCCGCCGCTCGGCGGGTTGGTCGCGTACTGGACAGGCGCGCACGTGTCCACGTGTTGCGCCGACGTAACGGGGATCCCCGTCTTGACGACGACCTTGCATTCGGTCTCGCCCGGGAGCGGCGGCGCGTCCGGAAAGGTCGTGACGGTCTCGGGTTGGTGCGGCGCGGGCGCGGCGTCGCCCTCGTCGATCGGGGGCGAGCTCGTGCCACACCCGCTCAGAGAAACGGCGAGCCCGGCGACCATCGTGGCAGCGACACACATCTGCGCGAAACCGCAGTGTTTCATGGCCGAAGCCTACCATGTCCGACGCGCGACGCGCGTTGCCCTGGCACGTCGGCTCTGGTGTACTTGGGTCCCCTAGCGTGGCGAAGCAAGAGAACGATCATCGGCAGACGCTCGTCACCTGCACCGCGATCGCCCCGCCGGTGCCGCCGGTGGCGCCGGGCACCGCGTGCCTGGTGGTGATCTACGGCACCGAGCTCGGGCGCCGCATCGCGCTAGGGACCGGGGCGATCGAGTGTGGGCGCGCGATACAGACCGATATCCCGCTCGACGACGACGCGGTGAGCCGGCGTCATGCGCGCATCTCCTGGACGGGGATGAGCTACGTTGTCCGCGATCTCGGCTCGACCAATGGCACCTACGTGAACGACGTCTCCGTCGATGAGCGCGCCCTCAAGGACGGTGACCAGGTGAAGATCGGCCGGACGATCTTCAAGTTCATCCAGGGTGGGAACGTCGAGCTGTCGTATCACGAGGAGATCTACCGGCTGATGACCTTCGACGGTCTGACGCAGGTCCACAACAAGCGCTCCTTCGAGGTCGCGCTGGAGCGCGAGGTGTCGCGGGCCTGTCGCTACCATCGCCACCTCGCGCTCATCATGTTCGACATCGATCACTTCAAGAACATCAACGACACCCGCGGGCACCTCACGGGCGACGCCGTGCTCCGCCAGATGGCCGCGCTCGCCGCCGCGAACGTCCGCCGCGACGACATCCTCGCGCGCGTCGGCGGGGAGGAGTTCGCTCTGCTCGTGCCGGAGATCGCCGTCGACGGCGCTCGCCTGGTGGCCGAGAAGCTGCGCGCGCTCGTGGAGCGCACGCCGTTCCGCTTCGAGGACGGCGAGGTCGCCGTCACCGCGAGCTTCGGGGTCTCCGGCGTCACGCCGGACGCGCCGGTCTCGCCGATGGAGCTCTACCGCCGCGCCGACGAGCGGCTCTATCATGCGAAGAAGGCCGGGCGGAATCGCGTGATGTGACGCTGCGCGAGCGCCGTCAGGGCGAGGCAGCCGGGGCGGAGCAGTCTCGCGGCGCGGCGCCGTCGAGGATCCACGCGGACAGGATGTCCATGCCGTCCACGTAGGGCGTTGTGTACTGATCCTCCGGCTCCTGGGGGTGGAACCAGAAGATGGGGTTTGCTGGCGGGGGCGGCATCGGCATCCCCACCACGAACGACGCCTGCAGCCGCTCGTTCTCCTGGCGGAGCTTCTCCGCCGCATCGGCGGGCAAGGAGGGGTCGACCGCGCTCTGCCCGATGAGGAGCTTGTAGAGCAGGTAGCTGTTCCCCGGGTTTCCCGGGTCGATGAGCGGCATGGCCCTGCCGAAGCGCTCCGGGGAAGCCTCCCCCACGTGCGCCTTCTCGCCCATCTGGGTCTGGTGCGCGGTGCGCCCGATCGCGGTCTCGAACAGCGGATCGAGCTGGTTGAACGCCGTGCCCAGGTTCAGGTCCAGCCCTGCGGCGGCGCTCGCGCCGTTGTGGCACCCGAAGCAGCCGTAGAAGAGGTAGTACGCGGCGCCCCTCACGCAGGCGACGCACGTCGGATCCGTGGGCGCGTCGCCCTGGCAAGCTGCCGTGTCCGCGACGCACTCGAGGTCTCGCTGGCAGAAGAAGTCGCCGCTCGGCGGGCGCTCCGGCATCGCCTGAGGCGGGTTCGTCGCCGCGACGGAGAACTCGATGCGCGTGTTGCCGCCGAGGGGCGCGCCGTCGAACGCGCGGATGCCGGACGGCGCAGCCTCGTCCGCCGGCTTGAAGACCGTCAGCGCATACCGGGTCCCGGGAACCAGGCCCGGCATGCCCTCGATCTGGCGGAAGATGACCTCCCGCTGGACGGGGTTGTACGTGGGCGCCAGGGCGATCGGATTGACGCAGTCCGCGTAGGACTGGACCGTGGCCAGATCGCCCGAGACGCACACGGATTCGGCGCCGACCGTGGCGCTCACCGAGCTCGGCAGCAGGTAGCGATCGAACTTCAGCACGAAGCTCGCGGTCGACAGGACCTCGGTCGTGCCGGCGGGATCGAGCGCGGTGCGGACGGGCTGGTAGTTCTGGTCGAGGCTGGTCGTGGCGCGCGCCTCGATCAGCTGGACAGGAGGGGCGTCGATCGGCTGGAGCGTGGCCTCCCCCACGTCGCAGCCGGCCGTCGCGAGGGCCGCCTGCAGGCAGAGGGGGAGGGGGGCAAGGCGCGTCGCGCGAGCCAGCGTGCTCAGCTCTCGGAGTAGAGCGAGAGCTGCTCGCGGACGACCTTCTCGTTCACCCCGGACTGGATGTGCTCCTTGAGACAGTCGGCCAGCGTGATCAGCATGTCGTCTACCCCTTTCTCCTCGATGAGCTTCGACAAAAGTTGGCGTGCCTCCCGTCCGTCGTCCTCGCGGAGGAAGCCCCGCACTGTCTCCAGCGTGATTTCCCCCTGGAAATCGAGATAGAGGTTGTCGATCAGGTACTTGATCAGCTCCTTCACGCCCGTTCTCCTTGGCGTTCGCGGCGATCGTTAGGGAAGCCGCGCGCACTTCGCTATACCCGTCGCCGGAAGGCCAGGGCAAGGAATATACTGACGGATTTTGACTTTTCATTGGCACCGCTGCACGAACCTGTCGCTCGACTGATGGCACACCAGGCACGGACGCGGGTTCCTGGAGAACGCCGTCTTGCACTTGCTCTCGAACCCGAGCGGGTGCGGGTTCAGCCCTTGCCCGCCTGACGCCCCGCGCGTCGCGTGGCAGGTCGCGCAGTCCCGCTCGGTGTGGCAGGAAACGCACGCATTCAGGTTTCGCTCTGCTTCCCAGGCGTGGTGCTTCGCGCTCCGCGGCGCCGTGGTCCACTCCGCCGGCGGGGGATGGAAGCGGCGCCCCGCGGGCCGCGCTGCGCTCGGCGCCTCGCGCGCCACGCCCGTCCGCCGGTGACAGTCCGCACAGAACGTCTGCTCCTGATGGCAGCTCACGCAGCGAGGATTGTCCTGCCGGGCCGCTTGCGGGTGCATCGAGAGGAAGTCGTTCGGGTGGACGTTGCGCGGACGGATCTTCCCGTCGTGGCAGTCGGTGCAGTAGTTCGCGCTGTGGCATGACCCGCAGAAGGCGCTGTCGTTCGCCGCGATCTGCTTGTGCCGCTCGATCCAGTCGGGCGTGTGCCCCGCGCCGTGCAGCCACGCGGGCGGCAGCAGATCGCCCGTGGCGAACGCGGTCACGAGCCGCCCGTCGGGGCGCGTCAGGTGGCAGACGTCGCAGTCGCTCTTCGCCTCACCCTGGGCCGCGCCGCTCATGTTGTGGCACGTGAAGCAGCCGGCCATGCGCGGCAGCTGATCTCGGGTAGCGAGCTCGATCTGGTCGACGCGGCCGTGGCACTGGCTGCACTTGATGTTCCGGCTCACGTGCTTCGCGTGAGGGAAGCGGAGGTTCGCGTGCGGCAGCACGAGCGGCGCCACCTTTCCGTCGCTGCCAGCGTTCTCCCCGATATGGCAGTACACACACTGTCCGTTCTCGTTCGTCCCCGCCTTCACCTGGGTGAGGTCGGAGTGATCGACATCATGACAGTTGTCGCACGTCTCGCTCGGCTTCGGCAGCAGCCGGTCCGTCACCGCGCCGCTCGTGTAGGCCGCGCCGTGGCACGATTTGCACGTCTGCTTGAGCCCCTTGACGTGCTTCTTGTGGTTGAAGCGGATCGTCAGCGTCTGCGGGGGGTAGATCTCGTCGCTCGGGACCGGGGTCGCGCTCGTCCCGGGCGGCATCCACGCCAGCGGCACCTCCGCGTCGGCGGGCATCGGGTGGAGGCCCGACGTGTACCCGCCGCGCGGCGCCTTGGCGGGCGCCTCTCCCTCGGCGTCGCCTTCCTCCGCGTCATCCTCCGCCGCCTCGGCGCCGTCGTCTCCCGCTGCCGCCGGCGGCTTCGGCTGGGCAGCCGCCTCGGGGCCCACGATCGCGAGCGCCAGCGCGCCCAGGCACGCGACGATCGCGACCCACCCAGGGACGAACCTCGCCTCGTCTCGCCGAGCGCGGCGGCGTTCGTCCTGTCTTGCGTCCATGCGATCCTCGCTCACGGCGCCACCCGCAGGTTCACGAGGCCGACGACGCGGAAGCGCTGGCCCACAAGCCGGTTCATGTCGTGCTCCCACTCGATCTTGAAATCCGCGGCCTCGCCCGGGCGGTACCCGGCCCCGAGGACGTATCCGAACGACGTCGCGCCCCGGTCCGGCCTGAGCGGATCCTCCCAGTCGTACAGCGACATCCGCGCTCCGAGCGCGTAGCGCTGCCCGCTCAGCCGCTTCTCTCCCGAGAGATCGGCCCCCGTCCGCCGCCCGCGCTCCCCTGTCTGCAGCATCCCGCGGAGCTCGACCGACGTCGTGCGGGTGCGGTAGCGGCCCGCGAGGTTCGCGAGCACGTCGGTCGAGATCGTCGCGGCGCGGTTCTTCTCGTCGCGCGCGTAGTCGCGGAGATCGCCGTCATTCGGATCGAGCGACGTCGCGCCGACGCAGCCCGGTCGCCCCACCGCCTCGCACTGGCCAGCGCCGAACTCCTCCGGGTTGCCTTCGGCGATCCACATCCGCGTGCCGCCCCAGGCCGCGACGTCGAGCTCGCGGGTGATGTCCACCGCCGCCCGTCCGGTGATCGTGGTGATGGGATCGTGGGTGAACCAGTTCCAGATCGAGTCAGCGTCGAACGTGGGAACGAAGTAGTCGACGTCCGCTCCCAGCGTGACGCGGCTCCCGGCGTACACCTCCAGGCCGCCGTAGAACGAGCCGACGAGCTGGTTGTAGAAGTCGTAGGTCACTCCGCCCTTGATGCCGCCGAGATCCGGCTTGTTGAGGTTGGCGGCGTACCCGAGGCGATCCTGCGAGATGCGCGACCCATCGGACGTCCGGACGCCTCCGTCCGGATCCGGGAACTGCTGGGTGACAGAGGTCCCCAGGTTGTAAACGCGGCGGTAGGTCAGGCGACCGTGGATGTAGTTCGGGCCGGCGCTCTCGAGCGCGACGCCGAACGCCGGCGCCAGATCGGCCTCCTGATACGACGGGAAATCGGCTGCGCTCCCGGGCTGCGTCCGGTCGTCGCCGAATCCCCGGTGGCTGCCGCGCCAGATCCCCTGCCGCTCGAAGCGCGATGTGGAGAGCGGCAGGCCGCCGCGCTGCTCGAGCCCGCCGTACGCCTCGAGTTGAACGTAGTAGGGCGTCGTCAGCCGGACGAGCGCGCCGTCGAACGACCACCACCCGAGCACGTCGCTCACGTACTGGCGGCCGACCCGGAAGCCGAGCCACCCGCTGGCGACGTTCCGCCCTTCGACGTACGCGTACATCAGATCGAGGGGCGCCTCGCGCAGCCCCGGGATGTAGCGCGAGCCGCCATCGATGCTGTAGTCGGTCTCGCCGCCCCGCTGCGCGCCGTCGAGGTGGCCATTCATCCCGAAGTCCGCGTCGAGCCGGAGCCGCACGGTCGCCGAGTAGTCGGCCTCGCCTGGGGCGGAGTCACCCTGGAGGTTGTAGACGGCGAGCCCCAGCGTCTGAAGGAGCCGACGCCGCTCGATGTTCGTGTCGCCCCAGGGGCCCGCGACCTCGTAGGCCTGGACGCCGGTCGTCGACTCGACCTCGAAGTCGGCTGCGGCCGCGCTGCGCGCGGCGAGCGCGCAAGGCAGCAGGCACGCCGCGGCCAGCGCGCGTGACAGGGGGAGGCGACGGAGGGGGACGCGACGGGCGCTCCCCACGAGCGTGCCTGGGCGCGCGTCGCTGGAGCGCCGGGGACGAGGTCGTGACGGAAGCTCCGCCATCGATGAGCGGTGCTCAATCACGGACTGCGCTCGCTTTCGTCTTGTGCGGGCCGTTCTGCGCGGCTTCGCTCTCAGCTACCGCCGAGGGCTGAACAAGCATGGCGTGGAGTTTCGTCCACGCGCGGTGATGCTGTCAACCCGATCGCAGGGCGAACGGACTTGTCACGATGCGCGCCGGGTCAGCTGTATCCAGCGCCCTTCCGGAGCTTGCCGTCCGAGCCCACGCTGAAGCCGTTCGAGTCCTGGAGCGCCTGGCTCGCGCTGCTCCGCAGCTCGGCCGGCACCGTCCAGCCCCGGGTCATCAGCCCCTCGGCGACCTTGTTCTTCACCCGGACCGACTCCTCGGCCGCGAGCATCTTCACCAGCGCTGGCACGCTCGCCTCATCACCCTGGGAAAAGATGGTCTGCACGGCGTGGAAACGGACCGTCTCGTTGACGTCGTCGAGGAACCGCTCGACCGCCACCCGCACGTCGTCGCCCCTGATGTCGCCCAGCGCCATGATGAGCTGCTGCTTCGGCTCGACGTTGCGCGCATACTCGGTGTCGAAGCGGTCGAGCAGCTGGACGAGCTCGGTCCGGTACCCGGTGTCATCGAGCAGCGCCCGCAGGATCTTGAGCGGCCAGGTGAGCGCCTCGGCCTTGATGCAGAACTCGACAACGGCCGGCACCGCGTCCTTGCCCGCATCGACGATCCCCCGGAACGCCAGATCCTTCTCCTCTTGATCGGTGATGGAGGGGTCGATCGAGAACGTGAAGCGCCTGAGGAGCGCCGCCGCCGCATCCGCGCTCTTCATCGCGGCGAGCGACTGGATGGCGTCGAGGCGGTCGTACGTCTGAGCGCGCTTGTCCGCGACGACCTTCGCAGGCCCAGCCACCTTCTTGTCGGAGGGGGCGCCCCCGGCAGGGGGATTGCTTTTGCGGAGAAAATCGAAAATACCCAACGCTGACCTCTGGTGGCTGTCTCCGACGCCCGGTCCGAGCTACCCGGCGACCGTCGTCAGATCTATAGCGGGGCGCATCTTCATGCGCTACGGGCTCATCCGCGTCGTTCGGCTCGCTGCGGCGTACTCTCGTACGCCTCACGCGCCTGCCTAGCGGCTGAGCCCGTATCACACGAACCTGCACCCCGCTAGAGTGACTCCCTGCAGAGGGGGCTTCCCGCCCGAGCTACCCCGGGCGAACCGGCTCCGTTACCGCGAGCCGGCGCAGCCGTCTACTCCGTCGTCTTGATGCCGGTGGGGAACTGAATGCTCAGGCTCACCGTGACCATGCTCGTGAAGTGGAATTCGCGGTCCTTGTCGTCCACCTTGCGGTCAGGGAACGCCTCGTCCGTTCCGAGCCCGTGGTTGTCGAAGCCCGACGTATTCCATGCGAACGGCAGGGCACGCCACTCCGCGCCGAAGCCGATGAACTCCGACGGGTAGAAGTTCCAGCCGAGGCCGAACGTCGGCGCGAAGGCCATGCGGCTCTCGAGCCCGAAGGTGTCCGAGCAGGAGTTCTGGTTGTTCGTGCCGCACTCCTTGCGCTCCTTCACGCCGATCGCCGCGGCTCCCGCGAAGAAGCTCACGTCGGTGTCGACGAAGAGCTCGGCGAACAGCGCCAGCTTTCCGCGGAAGGGAACGACCGTGACCTGGGGCGCTGCGACCCACTGGATCTGTCCGAGCTGATCCTTCGTCAGGTCGCCCTTGGTCAGGTTGACCCTGGTCAGCTGGCACGCCTTCGTGAAGGGCTGGGTGTCGCAGTTACGCCCGTCGATCGCGACGCGCTGGAGCTCGTCCGTCAACCCGGTGTTGTACTGAAACCCGTACCCGCCCCAGGCGCCGAAGCCGAGCCAGTCCGTGAAGTGGTAGGTGAGCCGCAGGCCCGGCATGATCGTCCGCCGGTACTCGTCCAGCAGCGTGAACGATGCGCCTGGAGCCACCTCGAACCGCCCGTCACGGTGGAGCCGGAGCTTCCGCACGGCCGGCGCGCCGGCCAGAGGGCCCGTGAGCTGGATCTCCTGCGCCTCCGCGGGCGCAGCCGTCATCAGAAGTGCACAGCCGGTAAGCCCTGCCACCACGGTGCAGAGGCTCTGGACGAATCGACGCATCATGCCTGTCCCCGTCTTTGGCTGAATCATCCTATGTCTCGCGCTCAGCGTCTGCGCGTCCCCGCGTCCAAAGTCCTCACTTCGGCAGCCGGTATTCCCAGGAGAACGGCAGGAAGACCGACAGCCCGACCTGCGCCTGTACGTTGTTGGTGAAGCTCTTCCCCTCGGCGAGCCAGGTGCTCTTGTCCTGAGGGTTGTTCGGGTCGACGCTGGGGTTCTCGAGCTCGTCGAAGAAGATGTAGTCGCTGACCTCGAACATCGCCGCGAACCAGCGGTTGAAGAAGATGCGGAGGCCACCGCCGACGTGGAACGAGAGCTTCGGCTTCCAGTCGAAGGTGCGGTTGTCGGGATCGACGACGGCCATGGGCCTCGTCGAGATCGCGCCGACACCGCCCAGCACGAAGAAGTCGTAGTGGAAGATGAAGTCGCTGAACCCGGCGAACTTGCCGTACGCGGGGACGTACGTGAAGTTCGCATTCGCGTTCCACTGATACTCGGTGATCGGCTCGCCGACACGCGCCGCCCTGCTCGTCTGGAAGTTGAAGTCCGACGGCGTGTTGAGGCCACCGTACCAGTTGCCGTTGACCCCGATCGCGAGGACGTTGGTGAGGTACCAGTTGACCGCGAGCCCCGGCCCGTTGTGGCCGACGAACTGATCGTTCATCGTCAGCCCGAAGTACGGGTTCACCTCGAAGCGGTGGTAGCGCAGCGCGTAGATCTGCTGCACCGCGTAGGTCTCGTTCTTGAGATCCTTCGCGGCCTCCTTCTCCAAATTGATCGTGGGACACGCCGTCGGGTCGATCGCACAGATGTCCCCAAGCCCCGTCGTCTCGCCGCCCTCGGCAGGGGCCGCGGGCGCCTCCACCGGCTCCGTGCCTTCGGCAGGAGTCTCTGGCTCGTCGAGGTTGATTTCCTTGGGTTGCCCTTTTGGCTGAGCTGATGCCGTAAGCGGCATCGCGACCAGCGCAGCCGCAACGAGAAGCCCCACGCGAGCCTGGTTCATCGCCATCCCTTCCGAAGTCCGTGCGATGCGAGCGATCGATCGCCCAGGTAGTACAGCTTCCTAACTACTCGAATTCATTAAATAATTCGGTCAACCGCCAAGCCCGACGGACTATATCACGTCGAAAATAAAAGGATCAACAACCAAATCCTTTTGCCACGGACGACCGGCGGCGTCGCAGAGGGGACCCGCCGGGTGGACACGCGGCGAGCGGCAGACTCGCTGCACAATCACCGCGGGCTCGGATCGCCGGTGTGCTTGCGCCGAGGGCGCGACGATGGTGGCGCCTGACGGGTTCAGCGGCAGAGGCGCGGCGTGCTGAGACATCGGAGCCATCGCCCGTTGGTTGGACCGCTGTCGAGCCGCGCGATTGGGTGGTGAGGAGAGATCGAGCGCCGCCGGCGCTCACGCCGCGACCGCGCTTCAGGCGGCCGCGTCTTCGGAGCCGCTGGCGCGGCCGAGCATCGCCTCGACGAACTCGTCGGGCTCGAACTCGCGGAGGTCTTCCGCGCGCTCGCCGATGCCGACGTACCGGACGGGCAGCCCATGCTCGGCGCAGATGCCGAGGATGACGCCGCCCTTGGCGGTGCCGTCGAGCTTCGTCAGCACGATGCCGGTGATCGGCAGCGCCTCCTTGAAGAGCGCGGCCTGCTGCATGGCGTTCTGGCCGTTCGTCGCGTCGAGCACGAGCAGCGTCTCGTGAGGCGCGCCCTCGAGCGCCTTGTTCATGGTGCGCGCGACCCGGGACAGCTCCTCCATGAGGTTCGTCTTCGTGTGCAGCCTGCCGGCGGTGTCGGCGAGCACCACGTCGGCGCCGGTGTCCTTGGCCTTCTGGATCGCGTCGAAGATCACCGCGCCGGGGTTCGCGCCGTCCTTGCCGCGCACGACCTCGCAGCCGACGCGCTTGCCCCAGACGTTGAGCTGCTGCACCGCCGCCGCGCGGAACGTGTCGCCCGCCGCGAGCACCACCGTCCGGCCCTCGGCCTTGAGCTGCGTCGCGAGCTTGCCGATCGTGGTCGTCTTTCCCACGCCGTTCACGCCGACCACCATCACGACGGTGGGCTGCGCCTTCAGCGGCAGCCCGCCGCCGGCGCCGACGCGCAGGATCCGCTTCGCGTGCTCGCGCAGCGCGTCCCAGACCTTGTCGGTGTCGGCGAGCTCGTTCCTGCTGAGCGCCGATCGGATCTCGTCGAGGAGGAGCTCTGTCGTCTTCACGCCGACGTCCGAGGTGAGCAGCACCTCTTCGATCTGCTCGACGACGTTGGGATCGATCTCCTTCTTGCCGGCGAACAGCGCCTTCAGCCGGCCGAAGAACCCCTCGCTCTCCCGCACCTTCGTGAGGCCTTTGCGGAGCCCCTCGATGTCTCGCTTGCGCGCGGCCGGAGGCGCGGTCTCCCGCGCTGGCCTGGCGGCCGGCTTGACGGCCGGCGCCTCGATCGCGGGCGCGATGGGCGCCTCCGCGACCGCGGCCTCGGGCGCCGCCGGCGCGACGGCGGTCGGGGGCGCGACGGGGGCGGGCGCCGCCGCGGGCGGCTCCTCCTGCGGCGCGGGCTCCTTCGCCTTCGCCGGAGGAGCTTCCTCCGCCGGAGGCTTCTTCTGGGCGCGCGGCTTCTCGGTCGGCTTGTCCGCCGGCTTCTCGGAGGGCTGCTTCGCCTTCTCCTGGAGCTTCTTCGGTTCGGGGGGCGCTGCGATCTCCGGTGGCGGCGCCTTCTTCGTGACGAAGTAGACGATCGCCGCCACCACGACGAGGCCGACGATAATTAGGGCGATTTCCACGTTGGCGTTCTCCGGCGAGGGAGCCGACTATATGGGACGCACCCCATACGTCAACGTGCGGTCGCGCGGGGGCGCGATCCGACCAGCGAAACGGCAGATCGGCGCGGCGACGGGGCCGGCGCTCCGCGGGCCCCGTCGCCTGGCTCACGGGGCTAGCGGCGAGGCGCCCGGCTTGGGCTCCGAGGCCCCGAGGTCCTGCTCGATCCGCTCGTCCACGGGATCGGGACCGAAGGCGGCGTGCTCGATCCGGCTCGCCCAGAGCTCGACCTCGCGCTGCTGAACCCTGCTCGCCGCCCGGCGCACGTGCCCGGGCGTCGGCTCCGGCGGCCCCTCGAAGGGCGCTCCCTGGCGCCGCGCCCAGCGCACGAGGCGATCGAGGACGGCGCGGCGCCGCGTGACCAGCGCGATGCCCAGCTTGCTCGGCGACGGGAGCGCCTGCTCATGGCTGCTGTGCATCGGCGCGCGGACCACGAGCCTCGCGTCGCTCCGGTACGGCGCCTCGATCGAGAACTCGCCGACGTCGTCGGTCAGCGCGCGGGCGATGACGCCGCTGCCGTCGAAGGCGGGGACGACGATCACGAGCTCGGCGCGCGCGATGGGCGTTCCGTCATGCGCGTCGGCGACGGCGCCGCGCCAGCCGGTCGCGCCCTCGAGCGGTCCCATG
Source organism: Sorangium sp. So ce426 (assembly GCF_051475585.1). NCBI lineage: Bacteria > Pseudomonadati > Myxococcota > Polyangiales > Polyangiaceae > Sorangium > Sorangium sp. So ce426. Next base: position 4,193,529 of record NZ_CP150341.1, read on the forward strand.
ACGCGCACGCCGGCGCGGCCGGGCGGCGCGACGGGCCGCTCGTCGCCCGCGCGCGTCGTCGCGGCGCGCTTCGGCGCCCGCCGCCAGCCGCCGAGCACCCAGCCCGCGATGGCGAGGACGGCGGCGCCGAGCGCGATCTGCCGCCACGCCCCTGGGCCCGCGACGGGCACGTCGATCGCGAGCTCCGCGCCGGGGATCCACCACGGAGCGGCGGGCACATAGCGGAGCGAGATCGGGACCGTCCCCGCTCGCTCGGCGGTGAACGCGGCGATCACCCGCGCCTTGCCGCCGGTCACGGTGGCCGCCCCGACGGGCTCGCCCGCGCGCAGCGCCTCGACCACGCCGCCCTCGACAGGGCCGCGGGACGAGCGCACCTCGACGTCGATCGGCACGCCGTCCTCCGCGCGTGCCGGCTCGACGGGATGCGACAGATCGAGCGTGACCTGCGCGTACCGCACGACGCTCTGGCTGACGCTCGCCTTCGCGAGCGTGGTGGTTCCATCGAAGCGCGCGCGCAGCACGCCCTGGCCGGCGCCGTCGAGGCGCTCGGTCGGGAGCTCGAAGCGCGCGCGGCCGTCGCCGCCGGTCGGGGCCTCGGCGAGCCGCGCGCCGCGCTCGTCCTCGAGCGCGATCGGGAGGCGCTCGCGCTCGAACGGCGCGCCGCTCCCGACGCCGCGCGCGCCGCTGCGATCGAGCCGGAGCGCCACGGTGACGTTCACCGTCGGGCGATCGAGATCGACCGCGTCGACCGGCGGGTCGAACCGGAGGATCACCGGCGCGAGCGGGGCCGCGTGCGCCTCGATCGGGATCTTCGCCTCGACCGCGTCGTAGAGCTTTCCCCCTGCGAACCGGATGCGCAGCGTCGCGTCCGCGAGCGGCGCGCGCCCGCGGAGGCAGAACCCGCCGCGCTCGTCTGTCGCGATCACGTAGCCGCCTTGCGAGGGGCGGGGCTCGCGGGCGCGCGCCGCGCCGTCGGCCGCGCACCCGAAGGCCGCCGGCAGGACCGCGGGGGCGCCGGCGCTCGTGAGGGCGTTGATGGAGAGCGGCGCCTCCGCGATCGCGCTCCGCGCGTCGTCGACCACGCTTCCGCGCACGACGAACCCGTCGGGCTCGGTCCATGCGACCGCCTCGATCTGCGCGCTTCCGCGCACATGGATGCGGAGCGGCGCACCTTGCGTCTGCGCGTGCGCCGCGGGCGCCGCCGCGAGCGCCGTGGCCGCGAGGAGCGCCCATGGCAGGCATCGTCTCAGTCCGCGCATCTCCCGAAGGCCTCCGGCGAGCTCCTCGTCATGGTCGCGCATTATCCGTCACGCCGACGCGGCACGGGCAAGGGGAAGCCGATCCGAAGCCGCGCCGAGCTCGCGCTCGCCCGGCGACCGGCGCCCGCGGCGCGAGCGAGCGAGCGAGCAAGCGGCGTGTGGACGTAAGCGGACGTGAGCGGACGTGCACGCGAGCTCGCGGCAGCGCGTCGGGTCGATGGCGGCAGCGGTGGGTAGATAAGCGGATGGTGAAGCCGTGTTCGCCGTGAGCCCAGCATGGTTCACGCGTTGAAGCGCCGCGGGCAGGCCGCGTCAAACCGTCCAGTCTGGTCGCAGCGAGGAGCGAGCGAATGCAAGGCAAAAGTGCGAGCGTGTGCGCGCCAATTTTCGGGTGTAGACCCGCTGATCCGATCGCCACGGCGGCGATGCGCTCGTGTATCGTCGGACGTGGAATGCGTCGGCCCTTTTCAGTGCTCGTGTTGCTGGTTGTGACGCTTGTACTCTCGCTGATACCCACGAGGCTCTACGCGGATCAGCGCACGAGCTACCTCGCCGACCAGCTCAGGACCAACGAGGACTATCGCGTCCGCACGCAGGCGGCGCTCGCGCTCGGCGCGTCGGGAGACGACGCCGCCACGAGGCCGCTCTGCGACGCGCTCACGGACAGCAACGCGTCCGTCAAGGTCGCGGCGGCCGCGGCGCTCGGCAAGCTCGGCAAGCCCGCGGGGCTCGCGTGCCTGGAGCGCGCCGAGGGCCGCGAGCAGACGCCGGCCGTCAAGTCGCAGATGCAGAAGTCGATCGCGGCGCTGTCCGCCGGCGGCGGGGGCGGCTCCGCGGCGCCGCCGCCTCCGGGCGCGGACACGAAGTACTACGTCGCCATCGAGATCACGAACAAGAGCGGCCGCCCCGAGTCCGAGATCGAGCCGCTCGTGCGCGCCGCGATACAGTCGAAGCTCCTCGCGAAGGCCGGCTACGCGGTCGCCCCCAAGGGCGAGACGGTGGCGCAAGGCAAGAAGATTCTGAACGGCAAGAAGCTGAAGGGCTTCTATCTCCTCGCCACGGTCGAGCCCGCCGTGTACCAGGGCGGCAACCTCACCCAGGTGGTCCGCGTCAGCATGTGGACCTATCCGGCCAAGTCGCTCCAGGGTGAGTTCGCGCCGAAGCTCACGCAGAGCGGCACCCCGAAGAAAGACGTCCAGAGCGAGAACACCCTGATGAAGATGTGCGTCGAGAACGCGGTCGACACCTTCCACAAGGTCGTCGCCTCGCTGTGACGCACCTTCGCTGCTCGATATTGGCTTTTCCAGTGCCTCACGACCCTTGTCATCTCCAGCCAGCTTCGAGGATCCCATGAGCGACGCTTCCAGCACGGCCCCGCAGACCTCCGCGCCGGAGGTCAGAGCGCGCTACCAGCGGAGCGCGCGGAACTACCTGCTCGACCAGAACTTCCAGCTGAAATACACGGGGTTCCTCGTGGGGATCAGCCTTGCGCTCTCCGTGGCGCTCGGGATCCTCCTCTGGAACGCGAGCTCGAAGATCATCGAGCAGAGCCGCAGCGCCGTGCAGCAGGGACAGGAGACCGTCCGTCAGGGGCAGGAGACCGTCAAGCGCGGCCAGGAGGTGCTCGTCCAGAGCCGTCGGGTCAGCGAGGTCGTCGCGATGAACATCGCGAAGGAGTACAAGGACGACCCCGAGCTCGCGAAGACGTTCGGCGAGGCGGCGCAGCGCGACGAGAGCAAGCTCAAGGACGAGCAGGCGCGGCTCGAGCGCGACGCGGCCACGCTGCAGCAGCGGGCGGAGGCGCTCGAGCGGCAGGCCGCCGACGTGGCGAACAACCAGCAGATGCTGCTCCGCCTCATCGTCGCGCTCCTGTCGTTGCTCGTCCTCGGCGTCGGCGTCGCGGGCATCGTCTTCACGCACAAGATCGCCGGGCCGATCTTCAAGATGAAGCGGCTGCTCCGTCAGGTCGGCGAGGGCAAGCTGATCGTGCGCGAGAAGCTCCGGAAGGGCGACGAGCTCCAGCACTTCTTCGAGGCGTTCGAGAAGATGGTCGAGGACCTGAGGGCGCGCCAGCAGGGCAAGATCGCCAAGATGGATGCGATCCTCGAGAAGCTCGAGGCGGGGGCGCGCGCCCAGAAGGGGACGATGGAGATCGACCCCGAGGGCCTCTCCCAGCTGAAGCGCCTCCGCAGCGAGATGCAGGAGCAGCTCGACGCGTGATCGAGCCCGCGCGCGGTCGGTCGACGATCGCGCTGCCCGAATCCAGCCTAAAATCAAGCCAAAAATAAGAGAATTCAGGCCGCGCGCTCCCGCACGGCCTCGCCCGGATCCCTCCGGCCGTACCGTCGCCGCGCGGTGCTCGCGCGCACAGGAGACGGGTCCAGATCGGCGTTTTCGGCACGGAGGCGTACTTCAGTACGCCGAGTACCGAAAACGTCGAGATGGGCCCGTATCCGCAGCGCGCGAGCACCGCGCTAGAAGGCGGCCTTGACGATCTCGACCGTCGCTTCGCCGCTCGGGAGGAACGTCACGGACGCGGCGTCGAAGCGCATCCGCTCCACGCCGCGCACGCGCGAGAACGTGGCGCGCCAGAGCCGCTCACCCGCTCGCCGCACGCGGGCGCGCTTGCGCGCGTCGATGCTGTCGAGGGCGCGGACGTACGAGCCGGCGCCGCGCGTCCGCACCTCGATGATCACGATGACGGGGCCGTCGCGCGCGACCACGTCGATCTCCAGCCGCCCGACCCGCGCGTTGCGCGCGACGATCTCCACGCCCTGCGCGGCGAGGTGAGCGACCACCGCGTCCTCCGCGCGCGCGCCGAGCGCTCGCCGCGCGTCGGCCGCCGGAGCGCCGGCGGGCCCGATAGCGGTCCGGCTCGTCGCCGAAGCCGCCGGCGCGCTGCGCGTGGCGGCGCGCCCGTCGCGTGAGCCTGGATCGTCGCTGGGAGGGAGGGAGAGGAAGGTGCCGGCCAGATCGGCCGTCGTCGGGCGAGGGCTTCGCGAGCCGCGACGGCCGGTCACCCGACGCCTAGAAGCCTTCGCACTGGTCCGAGTTGGCGCGGCCCTGCACGTCGCCGCAGGCCCCCTCGTTCTCGAACTGGGTGTTCTGCTTGATGCAGTACTTGCCGGTGATGTTCGGGTCCCCGAGGCCGACGTTCGGCCGGATCTCCGAGCAGGTGAAGCCCTGCGGGCACTCGCAGAAGTTGAAGTTCGGGTCGTCCGGCTCGCCATCGGCCACGCCGCACCGGCACGAGCAGTACACCGCCTGCTGCGCGTTCCGGTTCGAGGTGCCGGCGCACTGGCCGCAGACAGGCGCCGCGACCGGATCCTTGGTCCCCGGCACGCAGCAAGGCTTGCCTTCGTTCTCCGCAGCCGACTTGGTCGGGTCCTGGCAGTCAGTGCCGAGGTTGTCGCGGCAGATGTACAGCTCGCAGACCCCCTTGTCCGTGTTGCAGGTCCACCCACCGCTGGGGCAGTCCTCGTTGCCATCGCAGCGGCAGAACGCGCCCGCGCTGTCGCACATGCCGCTGAGGCACTGGCTGTTGCCGCCATCCGGCTTCGTCGGATCGCAGTCGGGCGCGTAGTACGACTCCGACAGCACGCAGTTGGTGCACCCGCCCTGCCCGGGCGTACACGTCGCGGGCGCCTCCTGGCCGAGCGGGCAGCTCACGCGCCCCTGGAAGTGGTTCACCAGGCAGATCCGCGTCTGGCACTGGAAGGATCGCGATTCGATGTTCTCTTCCGTCACCTTGAAGCCAGCGAACTGCGGATCGTACTCGTCTTCGGGCAGACACGGGTCGCCGACGCCGCCGCTCTCGCACGCGGAGGGCAGGCTCGCCATTGCGACGACGCTGAGCAGGCCGAGCAGGCCGGACAGAATGGAACGGGTCATCAGAACGTGCTCCTTCGGCGGCGGTGCGCGCCACCGCTTCTGCAGAGGCGCGCGGACGGGAGGCAAGAAAACGCTCAAGTCGAGGTGCTCAAAGGCACAACGTCAGCGGTTGGACCCTAGACGAAGCGCGCCTCGAGCGTCAACAGGCGGATGGGCCGCGCCCGTCCACGTCGCCGAGGTGGGCGGGCGCCGCCGGTGCGAGGCGTTCGACCCTCCGCGCGCTGGTCCCTTGGCAGCGGACGGGCAGGCTGCCGCCTGGGCGGCAACAGTGCGGCCACGGCGCGACGATCTCGTTTAAGGAAGCGAGCGCGCCTCCGTTCGATAATTCCACCGTCGACTCCTACGCAGTGCGCAACCCCAAGGTCGACCCGGCGCCCGGTGTCTCAGGACGGGAATGCAAGAGGGGGCCCCCTCGCCCGGCATCGCTTGACAAGCTGCGCGCCACAATCCTACCATCCCCCGCCACACGCAAGTATCCGTTGATTCTCATTGAACTTTTTGGTTCCTGACCGAGCTGCCTCGGGGGTCTACGGCGCGCGTTCTCCGTGTGTGGAGCCGCGAACGGGGCGAAGGGGCCACGATCTTTACGTCGCCGAAAGCGAGGAACGACGATGCGGAACCGGGTGGCGAGTATCTGCCTTGTAGCTTCTGCCCTGTTGCTATCCCCCGCCGTGGGGCATGCGCAGCCCGGCAAAGGTAAGCCCGTCGCGGCTGAAAAGGCGGACGCCAAGGGCGACAAGAAGCCCAGCAAAGAGGTCAGCGCCGACGAGGATGCGGGCCCCGTGACCGCGGGCCAGATGACGGAGGAGGCGGCGCAGGGCAAGCGGCTCTTCGACAGCGAGCGGTGGAGCGACGCCGCGCGGCAGCTGAAGCGCGTCGTCGACGGCGACACCGGCGATGACGATGGCAACAAGCAGATCGCCCAGTACCACCTCGCGATCGCGCTCTACCGCCTCCAGTTCTACCAGGCGAGCTACGCGATCTTCTCGCAGATCGCCGACAAGCCGAACCACCTCAAGTTCAACGAGACGCTGCTCTGGCTGTCCAAGCTCGCGACGCAGCTCCCGGAGCCGGCGGACATCATCGAGCGCGTCGGCAAGTACAAGACCGAGCAGATCGCGCGGTTCAACAACCCCCAGCAGCGCGACCTCTACTGGCAGCTCAACTACCTGCTCGGCCGCTACAAGTACCGGAACCGGAACTACGAGGAGGCCATCAGCCTCTTCGCCAAGGTCGACCCGAACAGCAAGTACTACGTCCAGGCCCAGTTCTTCAGCGGCATCTCGTACGTGCAGCTGCGCAAGTCGGTGCCGGCTGTCAAGTCGTTCCAGCGCATCGTCCAGGCGATCGACGAGGGCGTCGAGGGCCTCGAGGACGAGGCGCGCATGCGCGACCTCGCGTTCCTCTCGATGGCGCGCACCTACTACTCGGCCTCCGTCCGCCTCGACGACAACAACGTTCCGACGATCGACGCCGCGAAGCTCTCGGCCGCCGTCAAGTACTGGAACCGCGTCGACGTCGCGAGCGAGTACTGGCTGGACAGCCTCTTCGAGCAGTCCTGGGCGTACTTCATGGCCGGGCTGTACCCGCAGGCGCTCGGCAACATCCACACGATCGAGTCGCCCTACTTCCCGAACTCGTTCTATCCCGAGGCCGACATCCTGAAGGCCGTCGTCTCGTTCACGATCTGCCAGTACGGCGACGCGACCACGATCGTCGCGAAGATGAAGAAGAAGTACGAGCCGATCAAGAAGGACCTCGAGTCGATCCTGGTGCGGTACCAGGGGGAGGGGAACGAGGAGCGCTTCTTCCAGTTCCTGAAGGACGTGGGCGCCGGCAAGGGCGACATCCCGCCGAGGGTCCGGCCGATCGTCGAGAACGCGCTCTCCGACCGCCAGCTCCGCCGCAACATGGAGTACGTGCGCATCCTCGATGAGGAGGCGGATCGGTTCAAGAAGGCGCCCGCCAACTTCCGCAACTCTCCGGTCGGCAGCGACGTGACCGACGCGCTCGAGTTCGCGAGGAGCCTCGCGATCCGGAACGCCGGCACGCTCGGCCGGGAGCGCTACCAGCGCAACCTCGACGAGCTCAACGAGCACCTCCGCGACTCGTCGAAGATCCTCATCGACATCACCGCGGCCGAGAGGAACAAGCTCGATCAGCAGGTCGTCAGCGGCCAGCTGTCGAAGGAGGACGCGCTCACGTACGGCGTCGTCAAGCCCGACGACGAGCACGTGCTCTGGCCGTTCGACGGCGAGTACTGGCGCGACGAGCTCGGCTTCTACCGGCAGGTCGTGACGTCGAAGTGCAGCAAGTGAGCGATTTCATCATGGTTGGCCCCGCGGCCCGAGGTCGCGGGGCAGGCAGCGCTTCCTCACGGGGGTCCGTGGCGGAGGGACGGAGATGGAGATGAAGCAGTCGAAGTTCGGTGTACTGCATGCGCTCCGCGCGGCGGCGGGTACGTTGGCCGTGGCGGCGTGCGCGGTCACAACGAGCCCCGCGTCGGCGGCCGACGCGTGCATCACGCAGCCGGCGAAGGATGCGATCGCCGCCTGTCCGGGCGGCAAGCTCCAGGTGTCGGCGGGCAAGAAGCCGCAGGTCAGCTTCAAGTCTGCCCCGCAGGGGATCCAGCTGAAGAAGCGCGAGGACTTGACGAAGCCGACCAATCCGACGGCTTCACAGGCCTCGGCGCAGCGCGACGAGCGGCGAAATCGCCTCGCCCCGAAGGTGAGGAGCCTGCTCGTTACGGAGATCCAGGGGCTCGAGGGGCTGTACTCCTCGACGCCGAAGAACGCGCCGGACCGGCCGAAGCTGATGCGGCGCCTCGCCGAGGGCTACGTCGAGCTCGAGTCGGCGGCGTTCCGCGACAAGACCGAGGGGCAGATCAAGGCGGACGAGGCCAAGCGGAAGAAGCCGAAGGCGGTCGCCGGGCTCCGGGCCGAGATCGCCAAGGCCGACAAGATCCTCGTCCTCGCGCGGAAGCAGGCGATCAAGTACTACACGGACCTGAAGACGCAGTATCCGAAGTACTGCCAGAGCACCAACGCGGCCGACCCCGCGAAGAGCACGGGCTGCACGGACGAGGTCCTCTACTACCTCGCCTACGAGTACGAGCAGGCCCAGCAGCTCGAGAACGCTCGCAAGGTCTACTTCGAGCTCATCAAGAACTGGCCGAACTCGAAGTACATCCCGAACGCGTACCTCGCCTTCGGTGAGCTCTTCTTCAACGAGGCGCAGGGCGACCCGTCCAAGTGGGACCTGGCCGAGCAGTCGTACGTCAAGGTCACCCAGTACCCGCCGCCCGAGAACAAGGTCTGGGGCTACGCCCACTACAAGCTCGGGTACGTCTACTGGAACAAGGGCGACTTCGCCCGCGCCATCAGCGAGTTCAAGAAGACGATCGAGTACGGGCAGCAGTTCCAGCAGATGCCGAACGCGGCGCAGCTCGCGGTCTCGGCGCGGCGCGACATCATCCCCGTCTACGCGCTCGCGGGCGACCCGCGGAAGTCCCACGACTTCCTGCGTCCGCTCAGCGGCGATGCGAGCGGCAGCTCCGAGAAGACGTTCAAGATGATGGACGACCTCGGGCAGAACTACCTCGACACCGGTCACTACAAGGAGGGCATCGAGCTCTACACCGACCTGATGACCCGCGATCGGGGCCCGAGGTACTGCGTCTACCAGGGGCACATCGCGGAGGCGACGCTCGCCATGAAGTCTGGCAACAAGGACCAGATCATCGGCGAGCTCGGGCGCCAGCTCGACGTCCACAACAAGTTCCAGGGCGAGGGGCACCCGGCGGACGCCAAGCTGAAGTGCTCGAACATCACCGCCGGTCTGCTGACCGAGACGGCGATGGCCTGGCACCTCGAGGCGGTGGGCTCGGGCGGCGTGCGCGGCACCGGCGACAAGAAGACGATGCAGCTCGCCGCGCAGCTCTACGACAAGGTCGTCAACAACTTCAAGCAGGAGCAGTTCGCCAAGTTCGAGTTCCCCCGCATCCTGAAGGAGGACTGGCCGAACATCTTCAAGATCAAGTACGCGATGGCCGACCTTCTGTACTTCCAGAAGGACTGGGCCAAGTGCGGTCCCGCGTTCGACTCGGTCGTGGCCGAGGACCCGAACGGGCCGCAGGCGGCTGAGGCCGCGTACGCCTCGGTGCTCTGCTACCAGAACATCTACACCGAGACCCACAAGGACGGCTCCCACTTGAAGGGGTCCGGCAACCTCCCCGACGGGGGGACGGGCAAGAAGGGCGACAAGAAGGCGGAGAAGGCGAAGTTCCAGCCGAAGGACTTCAGTGACAGCCAGAAGGGCATGATCACCGCCTTCAACCGGTACGTCTGCTACATCAAGCCCGCGGCCAACGACAAGGAGGCCCAGGAGCAGTACGTCGAGGTGAAGTACGCGCGCGGCCGCACGTACTTCGAGGCGCAGCACTGGGAGGAGGCCGCGCTCGCGTTCCGCGACGTGGCGCTGAACCACGCCGACAAGGAAGTCGGCATCTACGCGTCTCAGCTTTACCTCGAGTCGCTCAACGTCCTCGGCGCGAACATGGACCCGCCGCGTCCGTCTTGTTACGACGACATGGCCGCGGATGTGCCCAAGTTCATCGATCTCTACTGCAAGGGCGGCAAGGAGAAGGAGAACGCCGAGCAGTGCGGCATCCTGATCCGCATCCAGCGCGACATCGAGCGCCTGCGCGCGCAGAAGCTCGTCGAGGCTGCTGACGCGGCCGGCGGCGTCGAGGCCCTCAAGAATTACGAGAAGGCCGCCGTCGCCTACATGGACATGTGGAAGAAGTACGGCGAGGCCGCCTGCGAGGCGAAGCAGTCCGCGTGCGAGAAGAGCGAGGAGATCCTCTACAACGCGGCCAAGGCGTTCCAGGCCGCCCGCCTCATCGCCAAGTCGATCTCGGCCCGCAAGATCCTGCTCGACCCGCGCTACAACCTCCACAACACCGAGCTGGCGAAGACGTCGATCTACGAGATCGGCGGCAACTACCAGGCGATCGCGGTCTACGACGAGGCGGCGAACTGGTACGAGCGCTACGCCCGCGAGAACCCGAAGGGGGAGAAGGCCGCCGAGGCGCTCCAGGACGCGGTCGTGCTGCGGCTCGGCCTCGGTCAGGAGGACCAGGCGATCAAGGACGCCGACCTCTTCAACAAGAACTACGGCAAGGCGAAGCCGGCGCAGACCGCGCAGATCGCGTTCGCGATCGGCGCGCACTACATCGATCGCGAGGACTGGGATCAGGCGCGCCGGCGGCTGTCGACGGCGATGCCGCAGATCGATCGCAACGCGACGTTCGACGTCCAGGTGCAGGCGCACGCGATGTACGCGCGCGTCCTGCTGCAGACGAAGAGCGTGACCCCGGCGAACGGCGAGTACAACAAGGTCCGCGGCTACTGGAAGGACCCCGCGGCCGCGCTCAAGAAGCTCGACGCGATCGGCGGCGAGGAGCCGGAGAAGCTGCGCCGGCTCGGCAAGGTGCTGACCGCGGTCGGCGAGGCCTACTTCCACTTCGCCGAGCAGAAGCGGAAGGACGTCGATAAGATCAAGTTCCCCGAGTACAAGGGCTCCGGGAACCGCGAGGACGTCCTCAAGCACATCAACACCAAGGTCGCCGACTGGGTGAAGAAGAAGCGCCCGGCGATCGAGGCGGCCGACGTCGAGTACCAGAAGATCCTCAAGCTGGAGCCGACGCCTCCGCCGAAGTGGGTCATCGCGGCCGGTGCGCGCGTCGGTCAGATGTGGGGCAAGTTCGTCGCCGAGTTCCGGGCCGCGCCCATCCCGAAGGAATGGAAGGGGCACGGCATGGTCCCGGGCACCGACGTCTCGTACGACGAGATCCGGGGTGAGTACTACTCGCGCCTCGACGAGGCGAGCGAGCCGCAGAAGCAGATGGCGAAGGGCGCGTTCAAGACCTGCCTCGACCTGTCCGTGAAGTACCAGTACTTCGACGACTACTCGCGTACCTGCGAGGTGTGGCTGTCGAAGAACTACGGCGCCGAGTACCACCTCATCGACGAATTCCGTGGCTCGCCGTCGCGGGTCAACTCCGGCATGAGCGAACGCCCTGCGCCGCTGAACCTCGACGGGACCCCCTTCCGTGAAGCACTGACCGCAATCGACAAGCCGGCTGCGAGCAAGGACAAGGAAGAGGGCGAGGACAAGAAGGCGGGCGAGGACAAGAAGGCGGCGCCGGCGGGTGGCGCGTCCAAGGAAGGCTCGGCGCTCGATCGGGCCACGACCCGACCCAGGAAGTGATGGAGCGAAACATGAGAAGCATCACCTCATTGGCAGCGGTTGCGGTGCTCCTTCTGGCCGCGACGGGTTGTGGCGGCGGCAGCACCGGCGGTTCGGCCCAGGGGGCGAAGGACCCGACGACGGGCAAGACGATCACGGACAGCAAGGGGCAGGCCGTGTCGGTCGCGGCGGCCAACAAGTTCAAGACCGCCATGGACACGATGGTCCAGCACGACAAGGCTGGGGACTGGTCCGAGGCGACTTGCAGCTCGACGGCCCAGCTGTTCCTGGACGCGGCGGACGAGCAAGGGGACACGACGTTCGCCGAGGCCATCTACAACGCGGGGCTCGCGTACCAGCGTTGCAAGAAGGACTCGGAGGCGAAGAAGCACTTCACGCAAGCGCTTCAGAAGAACCCGAAGTTCCACCCCGCGCGGGTCCAGGTGGCGCTCTACAACCTCGCGGAGTCGGGCGAGAGGAACCTCGACGCGGCGATCAGCGAGATGCGCCAGGCCGCCGTCGTCGATGCTCAGTACAAGAACGTCGAGGCGCTCGTGCACCTCGCGCTCCTGTACATGAAGCGCGGCAACCAGGTCGCGGACAACGATGGGCCCAACGACTTCCAGCGCGCGAAGCGGTACATCCAGAGCGCGCTGGCCGTCGATGACGCCTTCATGCCCGCGTTCAACCAGCTCGCGATCTACTACCTGGAGACGGCGAAGCAGAAGGCGGGCAGGAAGACGGGCAAGGCGGTCGCGACCAACGTCAGCAAGCAGAAGAAGGTCGACACCCAGGCGCTGGAGCTCGCGGCGCTCGTCTGCTCCCAGGCCATCCGCAAGAACCCCAACTACGCGCCGATCCACAACACCGCGGGGATGATCCAGGTCGAGCTCGCGAACCTGAACGGCGCCGTGCAGGAGTTCAACCTCGCGAGGAGGCTCGATCCGAGCTTCTACGAGGCGCAGATGAACTACGCGGCGGTGAACCTCCAGTTCCGCGGGTTCCAGCAGGCGGACGAGGCGTACCGCGCGGCCCTGAAGATGCGTCCGAACGACTACGACGCTCATCTGGGCCTCGCGCTCGCCCTGCGCGGTCAGATCGACGACGCGAACTTCGACAGCATGGTGGCCGCCGCCAGCGCTGAGCTCGAAGCCGCCAAGAAGGTCGCCCCCGAGCGCGCCGAGACCTACTACAACGAGGCGATCCTGACCCAGGAGTACAAGGCGAAGTCGGGCGGCAAGGGGGCCGAGGGCGCCCTCATGTCGGCGAAGGGGCTGTTCGGTCAATTCATCCAGAAGGCGGGCGCCAGCGCCGAGTTCGCCGACGCGGTGAAGCGGTCGAAGGAGCGGATGAGCGAGATCGACCAGATCATCGCCTTCAACAAGCAGACCGAGGCCGAGCGGAAGGCGGCCGAGGCCGACATGAAGACGAAGGAAGCCGAGCAGGAGGCAGCTGCCGGGAGCGAGGGCGAAGGGGGCGAAGCGACGACCCCGGCCCCGGCTCCTGCCCAGTAGCGGAGCCTCGTCCTGCGCGCTGTCGATGGCGGGGTGCAGGTTCGTGTGGCGCGGGCTCAGCCGCTGGGCAGGCGAGTGAGGCGTACAAAGGTACGCCGCAGCGAGCTTCACTCTGCGGATGAGCCCGTCGCGCACGAAGATGCGCCCCGCCACTGCGGACGTCTCGATCGGTCCGGGTCGCAAGGAGGGTGAGCGAGGGATACGGTAGTATTCCGGGCGAGCTCGACGGGCGGGGCGGACCGCGTGGCGGTGCGACAGACAACGGCACCTGGAGCCCCCTTCTCTCGCTGCACGAAGCTGCATCAAGGAGAAGGGGGTTCGCTCTTTTTCGTCTTCGTCGCAGCTCTCTGGGAACCTTGGGTGGAATCGGTTGTCGAGGCGTGTGTGGGTCGTGCTCTCCGTTGCCTCGATAGCATGCGAAGCTGGTTGACCGGCCGCCGCGGAAGGCGGTACAATGGCACTGTAACCGAGTCGAAACATTGTGAGGAGGCTGGAATGAGAGGGTTGACCCGATTGGGTGCGGGAGTCGTGGCTGCCGTTCTTACGAGCGTGGTCGCCTCATCGGCGTTCGCGCAGGGAGCGGCTCCTGGCGGTGGGAAGAAGGACGAGGGGTACGGGTACGAGTTCTCGGACGATCCGCTGAACGCCGGCGGGTTCGGCCCCAACGACGCCACCATCCGTGTGCGGCCCGGCCCTGTCCGGACGACGCTGATCAGGCCCCGCACCTCGTTCGTTCCGGAGATGCTCAAGTCGGTCGAGAACCTCTGATGTGACGGGCAGGTTTGGCACCTGCCCTATCGATTTACCCCCCGGTGCTGGGGGCGTGCGCCGCGCGGCGCATAGGGAAGGCTGGCGGAGATGGAAGGCAAGCAAAGGGTCGCTCTCACATTTGCGCTCTACCAGAACGAGGCGCTCGTCCGCAGGGAGACGATCACCCAGGATATCGTCAAGGTAGGCAAGGACGCGAAGAGCCATCTGCGTGTCGATGACGAGCTTGCCTCGCGCATGCACGCGGTCATCGAGGTCGCCTCCCCGCAGGACATCACGCTCATCGATCTCGGCAACGAGCCGGGCACGATGGTGAACGGGGCGCGTGTCAACAAGTGCAAGATCAGCCCAGGCGATCAGCTCCAGATCGGCGGCACGAAGATCATGCTGGAGCGCGCGGAGCCGGTGGCGGTCGCCGCGGCCGCGGGCCCTGCGAAGCCGGTTCCCGCCAACCCGTTTGCGGCGGCGCCTGGTGGGAACCCGTTCGGCGCTGCGGCGCCCGGGAATCCGTTCGCGGCCGCTCCGCCAGGGAACCCGTTCGCCGCGGCCGCCGCGGGCGGGGCGGACCCGTTCTCCTACAACAACCCGTTCGCGCAGTCGGCGCCGGCCGTCGACGAGGTGCCCCCGGACGCGCCCGAGGGCTCCTACACGTACACGCTCGTGAAGAACGGGCCGGACGTGCCGAGCGACGAGACCGAGGTCCCGGCGGCCTCCGTCGAGATCATGATTCTGTGGGATGCCGCCGTGCTCCACGTCGCGCACCTCACGCCGCCGCGCTCCTTCTACGTGGGGGAGGAGGCGGGGAAGAACTTCAAGTGCGACTACTTCATCCCCTCGGAGAAGCTCGGCACGACGCGGGCGCCCATCATCCTCGCGGATCGCTCCGGCTCGGTCTCCGTGGTGCTCCTGCCCCGCGCGACCGGCACCATCGAGATCCCGGGTAGGCCGAAGATGACGGTGCAGCAGGCGATCGATCAGGGCCTCACGCAGCCGTGCTCCGAGCTCTCTGGCGCCTATCAGATGGCGCTTCCGTCGGGCGGGAAGGCGAAGGTCGAGCTCGACGGCATCGTCTTCCAGGTCTCCGCCGTGAACGCGGGCAAGGTCGTGGCCGGCCACCTCCAGCTGGACACGCAGAGCCTGCTGTACACGGGCCTCTCGATGGCGGTTCACCTCGGGCTGCTCGCGGCGATGGCCTTCTTCATGCCGCCCCTCGGTGATACCGGCGAGGACGGGATCTCCGCTGACCAGCAGTTCCTCATCCAGCAGTACCTCGCGGCGGCCGCCGAGAAGGAAATGGAGGAGAAGGAGACCGAGCAGGTCGCCGAGAACGCGGCGGACAACAAGGAGGGTGGCACCGGTACCCGCGCCAAGGGTGAAGAGGGTTCGATGGGTAACCCGAACACCAAGGCCACCGGCAACCGCTACGGCGTCCAGGGGCCCGCCGACAACCCGGATCCGCACATCGCCCGCCAGGCTGCGCTCCGCGACGCCGCGGAGTTCGGCATGATCGGGCTGCTGAACGCCGGCGCCGGCGGCGATCCGAACGCGCCGACCGCGCCGTGGGGACGCGACGATTCGCTCGGGAACGATCCGCTGAGCGCTCGCGGCAACATGTGGGGCGATCAGATCGGCGACTCGTTCGGCGCTGGCGGCCTCGGCCTCTCCGGCATCGGCGAGGGCGGTGGCGGGCGCGGCGAGGGCATCGGCCTCGGCTCGATCGGCACCATCGGGCACGGCGCCGGCACCGGCACCGGCCAGGGCTTCGGCTCCGGCCATGGCCGCCTCGGCGGGTCGCATCGCACCAAGCCGCCTCAGGTGCGTATGGGTGCGACCAGCGTGAGCGGCCGTCTGCCCCCCGAGGTCATCCAGCGTATCGTCCGCCAGAACTTCGGTCGATTCCGGCTCTGCTACGAGAACGGGCTCAGGAACAACCCGAATCTGCAGGGCCGTGTCGCGGTGCGCTTCGTCATCGGGCGCGACGGCGCGGTCTCCAACGTGGGTAACGGCGGTTCGGATCTGCCCGATAACGGCGTGGTTTCCTGCGTCGTTCGGGCGTTCTACGGCCTGTCGTTCCCGCAGCCCGAGGGCGGTATCGTCACCGTCGTCTACCCGATCATGCTCAGCCCCGGCGGCTGAGCCCGCCTCGCCGCTCGGTTCGAGCGAACGCCCCGCACGCGAAGTGCGGGGCGTTTTCCGTTTCAGCGCTGGATGCGGCCGGCGCCAGGCGCGGCCAGGGGTCTGCGGCGAGCGCCGTGGGGTGGGCAGCTCGGCGTCCGCCGCGCGGGGGAGGGCGGGGGCTCCGCGTGGAGGCGCTGCAGCGAGGCGCATGCGCGGGGTCTGAAGCCCTGGACTTCCGCGGTTGCCTCCGCCTATTCTCGCGTCGCCGCGCGAGGTTCGACGCGCGCCACCTCGGGACGCTTGTGACGGTGCCACACGGAGCGGGGCAGCCTGTCTCCTAGATTGCTGACGGAGCGGCGCAGCCGTCTCCGGGATTGGGGACGGAGCGGCGCAGCCGACTCCGGGACGCTGTGAAGGAGCGGCGCAGCCGACTCCGGGATTGGGGACGGAGCGGCGCAGCCGACTCCGGGACGCTGTGAAGGAGCGGCGCAGCCGACTCCGGGACGTTGAAGAGGGGCGACGCGACGCCCAGGTCACTCAGAGGCCGGCGATGCCGGGGCCATTCGAAAGGTGAGCGAGATGAAGCTTGGGGCATTCTTGATGGTTGGCCTGGTCGCGGCGAGCGCGGCAGGCCTGGGCTGCAGCCGCCATCGCCAGGAGGCCGTCATCCTGGCGAATCAGGCCGACAAGGAGGTCGCCGTCAACCCCGACGGTGCGGCCAACAAGTACGAGCAGGCGACCAAGCTCGACCCGAACAACCACCGCATCTTCTTCAAGCTGGCGATGGCACACAAGAAGTCGGAGTCGTGGGACAAGGTCGCATCGACGCTGGCTCGCGCCACGCAGATCGCCCCGAAGTTCGCCAACTACTGGTTCGAACGGGGGTGGGCGCTCGAGCAGCAGGCGAAGAAGAAGACGATCTCGTACGAAGAGGCCAAAGAGCCGTACCAGAAGTGTATCGAGAACGACCCCAACTTCGCGGATTGCTACTCCCAGCTCGGGAACGTCTACCTCTGGACGGACGACGAGCAGAAGGCGCTCGAGAACCTCACCAAGGCGATCGAGCACAATCCGAGCGAGATCCGCTACTACGCGGCGCTCGCCGACCTGTACACCCGTCTCGGGTACACGAAGGAGGCCGAGCAGGTGCTCAAGGAGGCGAAGTCGTTCGCGAAGCCGGGGGACAAGTACCTCTTCGGCGTCCACAGCCTGCTCGCGTCGGTCTACCAGGACCGGGGGTCCACGGCGGAGATGGTGTCCGAGCTCGAGGCCGCCAAGGCGGTGGCGCCCTCGGATGGTCCCGAGTCGGTGCAGATTCTCTGGAGTCTCGGGAGCACCTACGCGACCCTGGATCCGCCGCGCAAGCAGGAGGCAATCCAGATGCTCAAGGGGTTCACCACGCGCGCCTGCAAGGGATCGAAGGCGGCGAGCTTCAAGACCGAGTGCGAGACGGCGAACACGCTCGTCGCGCGGCTCGGCGGTCAATAGCCGTGATGCCGCGCGCGGCACGGGGCACCTAAGCGTTTCAATTCGTTCGAAGGTCGGGGCCGAGGGTCGATAATCAATGGATCTTGCGCAGCGTCTCAATCATCTCGAGTCGGTTCATGACTGGCAAGGGCTCGTCGAGGAGCTCGAGAAGGGGATTGCGGCCGAAGGGGACGCGACCCGGAAGGCGGCATATCACCTGAAGCTCGGGCGGCTGCTCGAGGAGAAGTTCCTTCAGGCCGTCAAGGCGCTGAAGCACTTCCAGGACGCCTACAAGCTGAATCCAGCGCTGCTCGAGGCGCTGGAGTCGGCTCGTTCCATCTACTGGGACCTCGGCAAGACCAACATGGTCCAGAAGCTCCTGGAGCTCGAGCTGAGGAACGCCCCCGAGGGCACCGCGGCCGCCGAGCTCCGCGTGGAGCTCGGCGACGTGCTCTGCGACGCGGGCGATTTCGAGCGCGCGACGGAGATGTACGCGAAGGGCCTCGCCGCGTCCGGCGGGACGAGCGAGGAGGCGCGGGCCTGCCTCTTCGACATGCAGGTCGATCAGTCGTCCTGGTCGTCGCGCATGGCGGAGCTGGTGGACGCGGCCGACGCGGCCGCGAGCGCCGACGAGCGCAAGCGGCTGCTGCTCCGCGCGGCGCGCCTCGCGAAGCGCTTCGATCGCGGTCAGCTCGAGGACCTGCTCCGGAGGGCGTACGAGACGGCGCCTTCCGACAAGCAGGCCGCGGCGATGTTCGAGGGGCTCCTCGTCGAGGCGGAGCGGCCGCAGGCGATCGTGGAGACGCAGCGGCGCATCCTCGACGCGCGCGCCGGCGCGGCGCGCGGAGAGGCGGCGTTCAAGTTCGGCGTCCGCTGGGCCACGCGGCACCAGAACGTCGAGATCGGATCGAAGCTCCTCGAGGAATCGCTCCGGTTCGATCCCTCGAACGAGGCTGCGTTCGCCTACCTGCGCGAGCTCTGGGGGACGAAAGAGGGCAACTGGGAGCGCGTCGCGTCGCTGGCGGAGAGCGCTGCCAACCAGAACGGCAGCTCCCCGTACATGATCGCGCAAGCGGGCGGCATCGCCTGGCGCCAGCTCGGCAACCTGATCCGGGCCAGGAGCTGGTTCGAGAGGCTCTCGGCGGTCGCCCCGACGCACCCGAGCGTGAGCGCGTTCGAAGCGCAGATCGGCGAGCGCCTCGCGGCCGCGCCAGTCGCGCCGTCCGCGCCTCCGCCGGCCGCTGCCGCGCCCGCGCCCGTCGTCGTCGCGCCCGCGCCCGTCGTCGTCGCGCCCGCGCCCGTCGTCGTCGCGCCGGCCGCGCCTGCGCCCGTGGCCGTCGCGCCTGCGGACGCCACGCCGCTTCCCACGAGCGCGCC
Source organism: Sorangium sp. So ce426 (assembly GCF_051475585.1). Classification (NCBI taxonomy): domain Bacteria; kingdom Pseudomonadati; phylum Myxococcota; order Polyangiales; family Polyangiaceae; genus Sorangium; species Sorangium sp. So ce426. Next base: position 4,212,172 of record NZ_CP150341.1, read on the forward strand.
TGCGCCCGTCAGCGCGCCGGCCCCGCTCAGCACGCCGGCCCCGGTGAGCGCGTCGGCCCCGGTGAGCGGCAGGGCGAGCGCGCCCGCGAGCGCTCCTGTGGGCGCCTCGTCGGTGGACGAGCGCGACGCGAGGTCCTCGGTGGCCGACATCGAGCCGCCGCCTCCCGCGCGGGCTCCTGCCGAGAGCAGGCCTGCGGATTCGGAGGTCGGTCGGCGGCCGACAGCGCCGCCGCCTCCGGCCGCGGAGGCCGCGGGCCGCGTCGAGGAGCTCAAGGCCAAGGCCCAGAAGCAGGAGCAGGCCAAGCGGTACAACGAGTACGTCAAGACGCTGATCGAGATCGCCGAGGCGGTCTCGGATCCTGCCGAGAAGATCGACAACTACGCGAAGGCGGCGGAGCTCTACTCGGGCAAGTTCTCGAACGCTGCCGAGGCGGTGAAGTGCTACGAGTCGATCCTCGCGATCGACGGCGAGCACGCGCAGGCGATCGACTTCCTCCGCCAGAGCTACGAGAAGCGGCGCGACTGGGAGAAGCTCATCGGGCTGCTCCGCCGCGAGGCCGCGGCGCTCCCGGAGGGCGGCGATCGCGCCGCGAAGTACCTCGAGATCGCGAAGCTCGCGTCGGAGCGGGTGAAGAAGGTCGACTTCTGCATCGAGCTCTGGGACGAGGTCCTCGCGAACGACCCGGAGAACCCCGAGGCGCTGAACGCGCTGGCCGGGCTCTACGAGAAGAACAAGGACTACCAGGCGTTCGCGAGGGTGCTGCAGAAGCAGGTCGACACGACCTTCGACAGCACCCAGAAGCTCGCGCTCCTCAGCAAGCTCGCGCAGCTCTACGGCGAGCGCCTCAAGGACGACGAGGCGGCCGTCAAGGCCTGGCAAGAGGTGATCGCGCTGAACCCCCAGGACCGCAAGGCCCAGGAGGCGCTCAAGAAGGCGTACCTCCAGCTGCAGCGCTGGGACGACCTCGAGGTGTTCTACGCCGAGAGCGGCAAGTGGGACGAGTTCATCCGGGTCCTCGAGTCGCAGGAGGCCAAGGAGACCGACGACGCGGCCAAGATCAGCCTGCTGGTCAAGATCGCCGAGCTCTGGATGGTCCAGAAGCAGAAGGCGGATCGCGCCGCGCGCGCCTACGAGAAGGTGCTCTCGATCGACGGCTCGCACCTCGCCGCGGCCGAGGCGCTCATCCCGATCTACACGCAGGCGAACAACCCGAAGGGGCTCGCCGGCGCCATCGAGGTGAAGCTCTCGCACGACCAGGACGACGTCTCTCGGCTCGACCTCTACCGGCAGGTCGCGGCGCTCTACGAGACGCGCCTCAAGGAGCCGCAGCGGGCGTTCGAGCGTTACCTCTCGGCCTTCCAGATCGCCCCGCAGGACGAGCAGTGCATCGATGACGTCGAGCGCGCCGCGCGCTCGACGGAGGGGTGGGACGCCCTGATCCAGGCCTACTCGTCGGCGATCTCGCGCGCGGAGGGCGAGGGGGACATCGCGCTCGGGGTCGATCTCCGGCTCCGGCTCGGGCGGGTGTTGCTCGACGAGGTGAAGCGCATCGACGAGGCGCTCTCGCAGTTCCGCGCCGTGTACGAGGCGGACGGCGAGAACCAGGCCGCGATCGGCGCGCTGGAGCGGCTCTACCGCGAGACGGGCCGGTTCGGCGAGCTGCTCGGCATCTACGAGAAGAAGCTCGGCATCGTCACCGAGCCGGAGGAGCGCAAGCAGATCCTCTACGCGATCGCGGAGCTCTACGAAGGGGAGCTGCGCGACGCGGCGCAGGCGATCGGGACGTACCGCCAGGTGCTCGACGACGAGCCGACGGACCCGCAGGCGCTCGCGGCGCTCGACAAGCTCTACCGCGAGCAGCAGGACTGGGAGTCCTACGTCGACGTGCTCCGCAAGCGGATCGACTCTCCGCTCGACGAGCAGGCGCTCATCGACCTCAAGTTCCGGCTCGGGAGCACCCTCGAGAAGCACCTGAACGATGCGGCCGGAGCGCTCGAGAACTACAAGGAAATCCTGATCCTCGATCCGGGCAACGACGCGGCGCGCCTCGCGCTCGAGGCGCTGCTCTCGAACGAGTCCCTGCGGGCCGAGGCGGCGGCCATCCTGCAGGAGATCTACGAGGGGCGCGGCGACTGGGAGAAGCTGATCCAGGCGCTCGAGATCCTCGCCGCGGCCGAGGGCGACACGGCGACCCGCGTCGCGCTGCTCCGGAAGGTGGCGCGGACGGCGGCCGAGAGCCTGAGCGACCTGGGCCGCGCGTTCGACGCGCAGTCGCGGGCGCTCAAGGACGACCCGTCGCACGCCGAGACGCGGGCGGAGCTCGAGTCGCTCGCCGCGCAGGCGGGCGCCTGGGACAGGCTCGACGTCATCTTCAGCGAGATCGCCGACTCGCTGAGCGACGCGCGGCTGAGCCGCGAATACTGGATGCGCCTCGGGAGCATCCACGAGCGGCTCGGCAAGGTCGAGGAGGCGGCGAACGGCTACCTCCGCGTGCTCTCGATCGATCCCGCCGACTCGGAGGCGCTGGAGGCGATGGACGAGCTCTACCGGCGCACCGAGCGCTGGGGCGACCTCATCGGCGTCTACCGGCGCCGCATCGAGCTCGTGCACGAGCCGACCGAGCGCGAGGGCCTCTACGCGCAGATGGCCGAGGTCTACGAGCAGCGGCTCGGGCAGCCGGAGGAGGCGATCGCCGCGTACCGCGAGGTCCTCTCCATCGACAACACGAGCCTGGTGGCGCTGACGGCGCTCGACGGGCTCTTCAGCCGCCAGGGCATGTGGGAAGAGCTGGCGGACAACCTCGAGGCGCAGCTCGGCATCGCGGTCGAGGAGGAGGCGCAGATCCGGCTGATGCTCCGGCTCGCCGCGCTGCGGGAGTCGCGGATGCGGCTCGTCGACTCGGCGATCGACATCTACCGGCAGGTGCTCGAGCGCGAGCCGACCAACGTCGAGGCGCTCGGGGCGCTCGAGCGCCTCGGGAAGGTCGCCGAGCACGAGCTCGCGATCGCGGAGATCCTCGAGCCGCTGTACCGCCAGTCGGGCGACTTCCAGAAGCTCATCGGGGTGCACGAGGTGCAGGTGCGGCGCAGCGACGACGTGACCCGTCGCGTCGAGCTGCTCCACCAGATCGCCGTGCTCTACGAGGACGCGGGCGGCGACCTCAGCTCGGCCTTCGACACCTACGCGCGGGCGCTGAGCCAGGATCCGGCCTCGGAGTCGACCCAGGAGGGGCTCGACCGGCTCGCGCGCGCGACCGGTCGCTTCGCCGACCTGGCGCGCGTGTTCGAGACGCTGGCGGCGGAGCAGACCGACGCGGAGCTCGCGAGCTCGCTCTACACGATGAGCGCGCGGATCTACGAGGGAGACCTCGGCGACATGGACAGCGCTGTCGGGCACTACCGGCGCGTGCTCGAGATCGATCCGCGCAACCTGCACGCGGCCGAGTCGCTCGAGCGGCTGTTCAGGACCTCGGAGCGCTACAACGAGCTGTCGCAGATCCTCCAGCAGAAGGCGGACATCCTCGACGACCTGAGCGAGAAGAAGCTCGCCCTCTTCCAGGCCGCGAGCCTCGAGGAGGAGGTGCTCGAGCGGCACGATCAGGCCATCGCCGTCTACGGCAAGGTGCTCGAGCTCGACGCCGAGGATCTGCGGGCGATCGACGCGCTGACGAAGCTCTACCTCAGCCTCTCACGCTGGCAGGAGCTCCTCTCGGTCTACGCAAAGAAGGCCGATCTCGTCCTCGATTCGAACGAGAAGAAGCGCATCTACTACCAGATCGGCGCGGTGTACGAGCGCGAGCTCGGCAACGTCGCGAGCGCGATCGACACGTACCAGCGCGTGCTCGAGATCGATCCGGACGATCTCCAGGCGCTCGGGCGGCTCGACGTGCTCTACCAGACGTCGCAGAACTGGCTCGAGCTGCTCAGCGTGCTCCAGCACGAGGCGGAGATCACCGCGGACCCGGCGGAGGGCATCAGCTACCAGTACCGGATCGCGGAGCTCTACGAGAAGCACCTCGACGACGTGTCCCGCGCGATCGAGCTCTACCGCGATCTCCTGCAGCAGATGCCCGATCACGAGCCGACGCTGCGGGCGCTCGAGCAGATCAAGGATGGCAGCCGCGAGCCGCTCGGCGCCGCGCTGGTGCTCGAGCCGATCTACGACGCGTCCGGCGAGTGGCAGAAGCTGATCAGCGTGCTCGAGGTCCGGGTCAAGGTGGCCGAGGACCCGTACGAGAAGGTGGATCTGCTCCACCGCGTCGCGCGCCTCTCGGAGGAGATGCTGAGCGACCACGTCACCGCGTTCGAGACGTACGCGCGGGCGGTGACGTGCGACATCGGCAACGAGGAGTCGCTCTCGAACCTGGAGCGGCTCGCGATGATGGTGAACCGCTGGCCGCAGGTCGCCGCGCTGTACGACACGGAGCTCGGCCGGCTCGGCGAGGAGCCGGGGCGCTTCGTGGAGCTCGGGCTCCGGCTCGCGCAGATCTTCGAGACGCAGCTCGACGACATCGACAGCGCCGTCGCGCGCTACCGGCGCGTGCTCGAGGTCGAGCCGGAGAACCAGACCGCGATCGCGTCGCTCGATCGCCTGTTCACCGCGACCGAGCGGTGGGGCGATCTCGTCACCATCCTGTCGCGCGAGTCGGAGATCGCGCAGTCGCCGGACGAGATCCTCGAGTTCAAGTACCGGCTCGGCGTGGTCTATCAGACGCGGCTCAACGACCTGCCCGCGGCCATCGGGGCGTACCGCGAGGTGCTCACGGCGGCCCCCGAGCACTCGCCAACGCTCGAGGCCCTCGAGGGGCTCTTCGCGGCCGGGATCAAGCAGATCGAGATCGGCGCCATCCTGGAGCCGCTCTACCAGGCGGCGGCGGAGTGGGAGAAGCTCGGCGGGGTGCTCGAGGCGGAGCTCACCCACCTCACCGAGGCGCAGGAGCGGCAGGCGATGTACTACCGGCTGGGGGAGCTCCAGGAGGAGCGCCTCATCTCGCCGGACGGGGCCCTCGCCGTCTTCATGCGGGCGTTGAAGGAGTACCCGGGCGACGAGAAGACGCTCGAGGAGGTCGAGCGGCTCGCCGGCTCGGTCGACGGCGGCTGGGAGATGCTCGCGAACGCGTACGCCGACGTGCTGGGCATCCACAGCGACAAGGACGTCCAGACCGGCATCGGCAAGCGGCTCGCGCGGGTCTTCGAGACCGACCTCAGCGACGTCGCCAAGGCCGAGGAGACGTACCGGTACGTGCTCGGCATCGAGCCGCTCGAGGCCGAGGCGCTCTCGAACCTCGATCGGATCTACACGCAGCTCGAGCAGTACCCGGAGCTCGCGAGCGTGCTCGAGCAGCGGGTGCGCGCGACCGAGGATCGCCCGGAGCTCGTCGACCTGTATCTGCGGCTCGGTCAGACGTACGAGGAGCGGCTCGGTCAGCTCGACGACGCCATCCGCGCGTTCCGGCGCATCTTCGACGAGCTCGAGACGACGAACGATCAGGCGATCAGCGCCCTCGAGCGCATCTACACGGCCAAGGGGGCGTGGACGCAGCTCAAGGTCGTGCTGGAGCGGGAGCTCGAGAACGCGATGGGCGACAGCCAGGAGGCCGACATCCGCGCCAAGATGGCGCACCTGCTCGCCGATCGGCTGAACGACGTCCAGGGCGCGGTCGAGACCTGGAAGCGCGTCCTCGACCTCCGGGGCGAGGACCCGGAGGCGCTCGGGGCGCTGTCCAACCTCTATGAGCGCGTGGGGCAGTGGTCCGAGCTCTGCGACGTCCTCGAGCGGCACTACGACATCGCGATCGACGACGAGTCGCGCGTCGCGGTGCTGCTCCGCCGCGCCAAGCTGTTCCACGAGCAGCTCGGCCGCGACGACTCGTCGCTCGACGACTACCAGCGCGTCCTCGACATCGACTACGCGAACCTCGAGGCGCTCTACGCCATCGCGGCGATCTGGCGGCTGCGCAACGAGCCTGAGCAGATCGTGGGCTCGCTCCACCAGACGGTGGATCGGGCGCGGGACGTGCTGCCGGCCGAGAACGTGATCGCGCTGTACCGTGAGCTCGGGACGACCTACCAGCACGTCCTCGGGCAGGCGTACGACGCCATCGACGCCTGGAGGAAGCTGCTCGAGGTCGACCCGAAGGACTTCGAGGCGATGGCCGCCCTGGAGAACCTGCTCCGGGCCGAGGGGCGCTGGGTCGAGGTCATCGACGTGAAGATGGGCCGGGCGGCGGCCTACGAGTCGCCGGCGGACAAGGTGCGCGAGTACCTCGAGGTGGCGCAGATCTGGGAGCACCAGGTCGAGGAGAAGGACCGGGGCACGCTCGCGTACGAGAAGGTCCTGGAGCTCGAGCCGACGCACGACCAGGCTTTCGCGGCGCTCGAGCAGCTCCACGACGCGGCCCGGCGGAGCGAGCCGCTCATCGAGCTCTACCTCGCGCGGCTCGAGTCGCGCGAGGAGGTCTCCGACAAGACCGACATCCTCCGCAAGGTGGCCCGGGTCTTCGAGGAGCAGCTCGAGGACAAGCCGCAGGCCTTCGACGCGCTGCTCACGGCGTTCGAGATGGACTTCTCCGACATGGACACGGTCCGCTACCTCGAGCGCATGGCGCAGGCGACGAACCGCTGGCCGGAGCTCGTGCAGACGGTGAACGGGTGGCTGCAGCAGCAGACGGCCCCGCTCCAGAAGATCACGCTCTGCCTGCGCCTCGCCAAGTGGTACGCGGAGGACCTCGGCCACCCCGAGTACGCCCAGCCGTACTACCAGCAGATCCTCGCGCACGACCCGAACAACGTCGCCGTGCTGCGCCAGATGGCGAACTTCTTCAAGAAGACCGGCCAGTGGCAGCAGCAGGGGCAGATGCTGACGAGCGCCCTCAACGTCGCGGTGACCGACGTCGATCGGAAGGAGGTCCTGACCGAGCTCGGCGAGGTCCTCGAGCGGCACATGGGCGAGGTCGAGCAGGGGCTCAGCTTCTACCGGCGCGCCCTCGACGTGGATCCGCTGCACCTGCCGGCCCTCGAGGCGCTGGAGCGGATCTACACGGATCGCGATCAGTCGAACGATCTCGTCGACGTCCTGCTCCGCAAGGCGCGGGCCGTGAACGAGCCCGACGTCGTCGCGGCCGTGAAGCTGCGCACCGCCGGCCTCTACGAGTCCAAGCTCGGCCTGATCGAGAAGGCCGGCGCGGTCTACCGCGAGGTGCTGGACATCGACGCCTCGAACCTCCTCGCGATGCGGGGGCTCGAGCGCGTCTACACGGCGACGCACCAGTGGCCCGATCTCGTGCGCGTCCTCGAGATGCAGCTCGACGTGGTCACCACGGAGCGCGAGCGCATCGACGTGCTGATGAAGATCGCGACCCTCCAGGAGGAGCAGTTCCTGAAGCCCGATCTGTCGGCCGCGCGCCTCGAGCAGGTGGTCGAGATCGACCCGAGCCACGAGCCCGCGCTCGAGGCCCTGGAGCGCTGCTATCGCCGGCTCCGCCAGTGGCACGATCTCATCAACACCTACGATCGCCACATCAACGCGGCGGAGGACCGGCAGAAGAAGATCGAGCTCTGGTCCCACACGGCCAAGGTCTACGCGGAGGAGATCGAGGACCTCGACCGCGCGATCGACGCGTACCTGAACATCGTCGACATCCAGGACACGCACATCCCGGCCCTGGAGGCGCTGGCGAAGCTCTACGAGAAGCAGGACAACTCGGCGAAGGCCATCGAGTACATGACGCGCGTCGCCGACCTGACGGCCGACGGCAAGCAGCGCGTCGAGATGTACTTCCGCATCGGCCGGCAGCTCGACGAGAAGCTCGGCGAGCGGGTCCAGGCCCAGGAGCGCTTCGAGATGGCGCTCGATCTCGATCCGTCGCACGTGCCGACGCTGGGGGCGCTGCGGGTGATCGCGATCGACGCGGCCGACTGGGACCGGGCGGCGCGTTACCTCGATCAGGAGCAGATGAACACCGACGCGCCCCGCGCCAAGGCGCGGCTGCTCGTCGAGCTCGGCAAGCTCCGGGACGACATGCTCGGCGAGCACGCGCTCGCGGTGCAGGCGTACGAGATGGCGCTCCAGAGCGATCCCGACAACGAGGACGCCGCGATGCCGCTCCTCGGCGAGTACGTCTCCACGGAGCGGTGGGCCCAGGCCGAGCCGCTCGCGGAGATGCTCGTCAGGAAGAGCGGCAAGCGCGACAGGTCAGAGCAGCACCGGCTGCAGCGGACCTTCGGGCGGGTCCTCGATCGGCTCGGCAAGGACGACGCCTCGCTCAAGGCGTACACGGCCGCGCACAACCTCGATCTGACCGACCAGGAGACGATCCGGGGCCTGGCGGACGTCAGCTTCAAGCTCGGCGACTGGGCGAGCGCGCTGACGAACTACCAGAAGGTGCTCACCAGCCTCGACGAGGCCGAGACCGAGGAGCGCGCGACCGTCTACTACAAGCTCGGCTGCATCAAGCAGGCGCAGGGGCAGTCGAAGCAGGCGGTCAACAACTTCGAGAAGGCGCTCGGGGCCGAGCCCGCGCACCGGCCGACGCTCGAGGCGATGGTCGCCGTCTACGACGCGCTCAAGGACTGGAAGCAGGTCTGCCACTACAAGCGGCTGATCCTCGACAACATCATGGACGGCGCCGAGCGGTTCAAGATGTTGAACGACATCGGCGACATCTGGGTCGACAAGGAGAACAACATCCCGAAGGGCGTGGAGGCCCTGGAGGAGGCGCTCGACCTGGAGCCGCAGAACCACGTGCTGCTCCACAAGCTGCTCCAGCTCTACCAGCGCACGGGGCAGTGGGAGCGGATGGTGGACTGCCTCCAGCGCATCGCGGAGCTGGAGCCGCAGCCGGATCGGAAGAGCCGTTATCTCTACACGATGGCGCAGATCTACCGCGACAAGCTGGACGACCCGGCGCGCGCGGTGGAGCTGTTCAACGACACGCTGGACCTGAACCCGCACTCCCTCGAGGCCTTCGAGCGCATCAACAAGATCCTCACGGCGCAGAAGGAGTGGAAGCAGCTCGAGCGGGCGTACCGCAAGATGCTGCACCGGGTCGCCGGCAAGGGGAACACGGACCTCGAGTACAGCCTCTGGCACGCGCTCGGGCTCATCTACCGCGATCGGCTCGGCGACAGGACGGCCGCCCTCGAGACGTTCCGCATGGCCTCGCGGCTCAAGCCCGAGGACGCGACGGAGCACCTGATCCTCGCGGAGCTCTACGAGCAGTCGGAGCAGTTCGATCTGGCGACCGGCGAGTTCCAGGCGATGGTCAAGATCGATCCGATGAAGATCGACCCGTACAAGCGGCTCTACCGCCTGTACGTGGACAGCAAGCGCTACGACCAGGCCTGGTGCGTCGCGGCGGCGCTGTCGTTCCTCCGCAAGGCCGATCCCGACGAGCAGCAGTACTTCGAGGACTACCGCCCGCAGGGGCTCATCCAGGCGAAGAGCCGGCTCGACAACGAGCAGTGGATCAGGAACCTGTTCCACGAGGAGGAGAACCTCTACGTCGGAAAGATCTTCGAGATGATCGCGGGGGCCGCGCTCAGAGCGAAGATCGAGACGCTCAAGCAGCGCCGTGAGCTGCCGGTCCTCGATCAGCGCTTCCTGCAGGATCCGGCGACCTCGACGGTGACGTTCGCCCGGACCTTCGGGTGGGCGGCCAACGTCCTCGGCCTGCCGGCGCCGCGGCTCTACGTGCGGAGCGACGTGCCCGGCGCGCTCGTCGCGGTGGCGAACGAGCAGCCGGCGTCCGTCGCGGGTCAGACCGTGCTGACCGGGTTCTCGCCGCAGGAGCTCACGTTCATCGTCGGCAAGCACCTCGCGATGTACCGCGGCGAGCACTACATCAAGACGCTGTTCCCGACGGTCACCGAGCTGACGGTGCTCCTCTTCGCCGGGATCAAGCTGGTCGCGCCCGACACGTCGGTCCCGCCGGACATCGAGAAGCAGATCACGGCGACCGCGCAGACGCTCCGCGGGTTCATGCAGCCGATGCAGCTCGAGGGGCTCCGCATGGTGGTCAAGAAGTTCCTTGCGGAGGGCGCGAAGGCCAACATCAAGCGGTGGGTCCAGTGCGTCGACATCACCGCGGCGCGCACCGGCCTGCTCCTCTCGGGCGATCTCGAGATCGCGAAGAAGATCATCGCCGCCGAGCCGCAGCAGCCCGGGGATCTCCCGCCCCAGGACAGGCTCAAGGAGCTGATCGTCTTCTCGACAAGCGATCAGTATTTCGCGCTGCGTCAGGCGCTCGGGATCGCCATCGGCGAGGGGTGATCCCGCGCGGCAGCAGGGCCTAAGTAGCGGAATTCACCTCATTAACCGGAGCACCCGGGGCACTCGGGGGAGCGCGCGTGCGCTCCTCGCCCCGGGGCTCCGCTTTGCCGGAGGGATGCACATCTCCATGAGTCTGCTTGACGAGTCAGCAATCCTTACGAACGATCAGGTGCTGTGACCTCGTCATCGATGATCGTCCGGCTCCCCGTGCAGTCCGCGAGAGGCTTCGGGAGATACAGGCTGATCGCAAAGCTTGGGCAGGGAGGGATGGCCGAGGTCTTCCTCGCTGCGCATCGCGGCCCGCTCGGGTTCGAGAAGCTGGTCGTGATCAAGCGGCTCAAGCCGGGGATCGCGACCGAGCCCGAGGTCAACGCGATGTTCCTCGACGAGGCGAGGCTCGCCGCGCGGCTGAACCACCCGAACGTCGTGCAGACGTACGAGTGCGGCCAGATCGACGACCAGTACTACATCGTGATGGAGTACCTGGAAGGGCACTCCCTCGATCGGATCTGCAGGAAGATCGACCCGTCGCGTCACCGCGCGGTCTACCTGGCGATCCTCGCCGATGCGCTCGCCGGGCTCCACTACGCGCACGACCTCATGGACTTCAACGGCCAGCCGCTCCAGGTGGTCCACCGCGACATCAGCCCGCACAACATCTTCGTCACCTACGACGGGCAGGCGAAGGTCGTCGACTTCGGGATCGCGAAGTGGGCGACGCGCGACGCGGACACCAGCACCGGCGTCGTGAAGGGGAAGATCCGGTACATGGCGCCGGAGCAGGCCCTCGCGACGATGGTCGACCGCCGCGCGGACATCTTCTCGATGGGCCTCATCTTCTGGGAGCTCGTCGTGGGCGAGCGCTTCTGGGGGGATCTCTCCGACGTGCAGATCCTCCAGCGGCTCACGTTCGGCGAGATCCCGAAGCTGCGCGAGCGGTGGCCCGCGGCGCCTGACGCCCTCGAGCGGATCTGCTCGCGCGCGCTCGCGATGGCGCCCGAGGAGCGGTACGCGACGGCGGCCCAGATGCGTGACGACGTCGAGGCGTACCTGGCGACGATGGGCCGCCGCCCCTCCTCGGCCGAGATCGGCCGCCTCATCGGTGAGACCTTCGCGCACCGCCGCGCCGAGGTGAGGTCCGCGATCAGCGACCAGCTGGGGCGGCTCCACGCCAGCGCGGCCGAGGGCGGGGAGGAGTTCGAGATCCTGCCGGTGCTCGAGGAGCGCGGCGCCGTGCCGTGGTCTCAGCGCATGCCGCTCTCGCAGATGTCGCAGCAGTTCGCCGCGCCGGGGGGGGACCAGATGCTGGGCGACGACCCGTCGCGCGAGGACAGCATCTCGAACCGCCAGACGATCCCCACGATCATGGTCGCCAACACCAAGTCGACCCGGCGGAAGGCGCTCTGGAGCGCCGGGATCGCCGTGCTCTCGGTGCTGCTGATCGGCGGCGCGTGGGCGGTCCTCGCGCTCCGACCCACGACGACCACGGCGGAGGGCGATGTCCCTGCGGAGACCAGGGGGGGCGAGGCCGCGACCCCTTCTCCTCCGACCTACGCGCCCCCGGTCGCCAACCTCGTCGAGCTCCGGATCATCGCCACGCCGCTGGACGCGAAGATCTACCTCGACGACGTGGAGCTCCCCAGCAACCCGTTCTTCGCGAGGTTCAGCCGGGATGGCACCGGGCACCGCATCCGGGTCACGGCCGACGGGTACACCCCGGAGGCGCGCTTCGTGGTGTTCACGCGCGACGAGGTGCTGACCATCAACCTCCGCCAGGTGCCGACGACGTCGCCCAAGGCGGGCGGCGGCACCGCGCCTCGGAAGTGACCGGCAGGGCCGCGGGCTCGGCTTGACCGCCAAGAGGCCGCGCGCGGGGGCGCCGGAGCGCCGCGCGGGGCGTTACGGCCGGCCGCTCAGCATCACCTCGAGCTCCGGCGGCACGCAGCCGTAGGCCTCGGCGGCCGCGAGCAGCGCCGAGTTCTGCGGCAGGTTGAGCAGGAACGAGCTGGCGTAGGGCGTCCCCTCGAGGCCCTTCAGCCGGCGCAGGAGCGGGGGCATCGCGCGCTCCATCGCGGCCCGCGCGCCCTCCAGATCGCCCATGTCCACGCAGGCGTCGTGGAGCGCGAGGTAGATCGGCGCCTCGTTGAGCAGGCTCGGCGCGCCCGCCTCGACCAGGGCCGCCGCCTCCCGCGCGATCTCGCGGGCCTGCTCGGCGTTGCCGAAGCGGCGCTCCGCCTCGGCGCAGAACCCGAGCGCCACGGGCAGGACGTCGCGGTTGTCCGTGACGCGGTACGCGTCGGTGGCCTTCTTCAGCAGCGAGCGCGCCCGCGAAAGGCCCGACGACTCGAGGCGCAGGAGCTCGCAGCCCCGGTAGAACAGGATGCCGAGCGTCACGCGGTCGCGCACGACCCACATGCTCCCCGCGGCCTCGTCCGCGCTCGCGCGCGGCTCCGCGAGCACGGCGTCGAGCCGGGGCTCGGGGCCGAACGTCGCCGCCCAGCAGAGCAGGATCATCTGCCCGTGCCGCGCCGCCCCGGAGCTGCCGATCGCCTGCGCCCGGGCGATGCCCCCCTCGATCTCCTGGAGCGCCTCTTCCCGGGCGCCGATGGTCGTCAGCGCGAAGCCGACGTTCATCGTCAGCATCGCCTCGCGCTCCTGCAGCCCGGCGCGGCGCGCGGCCCGCGCCGCGTTCCGGCGCGCCCCCAGCGCGGCGGCCGGCTCGCCGCGGGTCTGGTGGGCGACCGCGCGCGTCTGCCAGGCGTCGACCGCCGCCCAGACGAGGTTCCGCCGCGCCGCGAGGTCGAGCAGGTGCGCGGCCTCCTGCTCGGCCATCGCCAGCTGCCCGGCGAACGCGTGGACCTGCGCCAGCGTCGCCGAGCACTGCGCCTCCTCCTCGACGAGATCGATCGACCGGGCGCGGTCGCGCAGCGCCGTCAGCCGACCCTCCAGGTCGATCCCCGAGCCGCACGCGTGGTCGTAGCGCGCGCGGGCCGTCAGCGTGCGCAGCTCGCTCGCCTCGTCGAAGACGTTCTCCCACATCGCCCGGATCGCCGAGTCGCGCTCGGGCGAGCGCGCGTCGAGCCGCGAGTACGCCTCCTCGAGGAGGACCGCGCGCGCGAACGCCGTCGGCTTGTCGGGGGAGAACACGAGCGCGCGATCGGCCATGGTGACCGCGTCGCGGAGCGAGTTCGTCGCCAGGGCGCGCCGCGCGGCGGCCTCCCAGCGGATCGCGGCCTCCTCGTGCTCGCCGCCGAGGTCGAAGTGCTGCGCCACCGTCGCGCTGTCCTCGCCGAGCCGATCGAGCCAGCGCGCCGCCGCGGCGTGCAGCCTCTGGCGGAGCTCGTCGCCGACGGAGGCGTACGCGACGTCGCGGACGAGCGCGTGCTTGAACAGGAACTCGCGCGCGGCCGGGAAGCGCGACGCGGGCTGCGCGACGAGGAGCTCCGCGGCGATGAGCTTCTTCAGCGCCGTCGCGGGCTCGGCCACCCCGACCTCGGCGAGGCCCACGTCCCAGACCGACAGGCCGAAGACGCTCATGCGCACCACCGCCTCCCGGGTGGGCTCGTCGAGCGCGTCGAGGCTCACCTGGATGGCCGCCTCGATGGTGGGCGCCGTGGCGGCGTCCTTGCCCGAGGCGATGACCCGCGCGAGCTCCTCGGCGAAGAGCGGCGAGCCGGCCGCCTGCTGCGCGACGCGGTCGAGCGTGGCCTCCTCGAACGGCCGCGTGGAAGCGGCCGCGCTGAAGACCGCCCGCGCGATCTCGCGCGTGGCCCGGCGCGCGATGGGGCGCAGCTCCACGCGCACGTGGTCGCGGCCGGCGAAGCGCTGGCCCTGGTCGCGCCAGAACGCCGGGCGCACCATGAGCAGGATGAACAGCGCCCTCCCTGTCGACCGCCCGAGGAGGTGGTCGAGCCACGCGACGCTCTCCGGGTCGGCCCACTGCGCGTCCTCGACGAGCAGCGCGCACGGCTCGCTCGACGCCGCGTCGACGGCGATGTCGGTCATCGAGAGGTAGAGCGCGTCGCGCGCGCCGCGCAGGTCGACGCCGTCGGGGAACGGCTGGTTCGCCAGCAGGCGCGCGAGGAGCCCGCCGTCGCCGTGGAGCGGCCGCCGCGCGCGCACCGCGTCCTCGGCCTGCTCCAGCGACGCGCCCTTCGGAAGGCCCATGAGGACCCGCAGCGCGTCCGTGGCGACGCCGAGCGCCTGCGCGCGGCCGAACGACTCGCAGCGCAGCTGGATGAGCCGCGGCGGATCCGGTCGATCCACGATGCGGGCGACGAACTCGCGCGCGAGCCGGCTCTTGCCGATCCCCGGCGGCCCCGAGATGCTCATCACGACCGGCGTCCCGTCCTCCACGCAGCGCTCGAACGCCGCGACGGTCGTGATGAGCTCGGCGTCCCGCCCCACGAACGGCGTCTGCGCGTCGGGCCGCTTCGGCGCGCGCGCGAGCACCCGCACGGCGCCGCTCTCCAGGGGCTCGCCCATGAAGCGCCCGCGGGACAGCTCCACCGTGGTGGCGTCGGCGAGGACCCTGCCGAGGCCCGCCTCGCGCGCGAGCGCGACAGCGCGGTCGACGACCTCGCCGGCCGCGCGCGTCCTGTCGACGCGCATGCGGCCGGAGGCGACGCCGACGCGGCCGCCGCGGCCGCCGAGCGCGAGCCCGAGCTCCAGGGCGCGGGACGCCTCGTCGCCGTGGGCCTGCCGCACGCCGAGGTGGGCGGCGATCGAGTCCGTGCCGAGCGGCAGCGCGTCGGCCCCGCGGCGGCGCAGCGCCTCGAGCTCCCGCTGGCGCTCCTCGCCGGTGGCCACGTGCAGCGCCACGATCGTGGTCACGAGGCGCGTCCCCATCGCGCCCGGCGGGTTGTCGCTCACGCGCAGCGGCGACGGGGTGGGCAGGTACGGCTCGTCGGCGAGCGCCGCGAGCCTGTCCGCCACCTCGCGCGCCGAGCTCGGCCGGAGCTCCCTGTCGGCGAGCAGGAGCGCGTGGATCAGGTCGTCGAGCGCCGGCGGCACGTCGAGCAGGAACTCCGAGAGGCGCGGCGCGGGCGTCGTCGCCAGGCGGACGAGGGTCGCGATCGAGGTCGGCCCCATGTGCGGGGGCCGGCCGGCGACCAGCTCGAACAGCGTCGCGCCGAGCGAGTAGAGGTCGCTGCGCGCGTCCACCGTCGCGTCGCCGCGCGCCTGCTCCGGCGAGATGTACGCCGGCGTGCCGACGAGGCCGCCCGCGTCCGTCGTGAGCACGAGCTCCTTCGACGCCGCGACGCCGAAGTCCACGAGCTTGGTGCGGAGCGGGGCGTCCGGCGAGCCGCGCAGGAGGAGGATGTTGGACGGCTTGATGTCGCGGTGGACGACGCCCGCGGCGTGCGCGGCCGCGAGCGCGCTCGCGACCTGCCGCCCGACCTCGATCCCCTCGCGCAGCGAGAGCGGGGAGCGCTTCTGGCGCGCCGCCAGGTCCTCGCCGTCGAGCCACTCCATCGCGATGAAGGTCGCGCCCTCCTCGATCCGCCGCCCCTCCGCGTCGACAGCGCTCGTTTCGAGCGTCCCGAACGCAACGACCCTCACGATCCCCGGGTGATCGAGCTCGGAGAGGACCTGCCCCTCGCGGGAGAGCCGGGCCTGGCCCTCGGCGTCGACGCCGACCGCCGTGATGATCTTCAGCGCGACGTACCGCTCCGTCTGCACGTCGAAGGCGCGGTGCACGGTGCCGATCCCGCCGCGGCCGACCTCGTGCTCGATGTGGAAGCGGCCCGCGACGAGCGGCCGTGCGGACTCGATGCGCGCGGAGCTCATGCGCTGGCCGACGTGGTCCGTGGGATGGGCGCCGGGCGGCTCCGGCGCAGCGGAGAGGCGATCTCATGGCGCCGGGCCGCGTGGGCCTGCGGTGTTCCGACAGGGCGCATTCGCGAAAGAGACTACGCCGTCGCTCATGGCAGTTCCAGTGTCGCGGTCACGGGAACCCGGCAGCGCCGCGGACGCGGCGATCGGGCCGGAGGCGCCGTGGAGTGCGCGGCGCGCAGCGCGCGCGGCGGGCCTCTCTTGACGGATCCGGCGGCTCCTCCTACGGTCGTCGGCTCCGCTGCTCCTTCAGCGTAACATTCAGCGTAACATTACGTTACGTTCACCGTTACGTGACGTTCGAGCGGCGGGAGCCATTTCGATGCTCGATCGCGTCGCCGTTCACCAGACCCGGCTGCGCACGCCCGGCCTCGGGCTCGACGCCAAGGGGGTCGCGCTCGGCGCCAAGGGGCTCGTCCTCCTGCCGTCGATCGATCGGCTCGTCGCCTTCCTGGCGCTCTACACGCGGCAGGGCTCGCTCGCGGACATCCTCCGCTCGCTCGTCGTCGAGATCGTGCGCTCGAAGCTGGGGGCGCGGGAGGTCACCCTCCTGTTCGCGGCCGAGAGCAGCGATCGGCTCGACCGTGTCGCCGAGATCGCGCGGCTCGCGGGCGGCTACAGCTTCACCGGCACGAGCCGGCACTTCGTCCAGTACCGCGACGCGGCCGCGCCGTTCGGGTACGACGTCCCGCAGATCCTGCCCAGCGACGCGGCGCTCTCGCTCTATCACAACGCCTTCTCGCAGACGTACGAGGTCGAGCGGCGCGTCGACGTGCGCACGCTGCTGCTCCGGCTCGAGCCGCACCTCGATCCGTCCGCCGGGCAGGACCCGGGCCCGCGCTGGCTGCTCGCGGAGTCGGGGCTCGGCCCGGCGCTGATCCGCTACTTCTCCCGGAGCAGCGTCGAGGCCGAGGTCGGCCTGTGCGAGTGGCCGCCGGAGTCGAGCTTCGATGACGCCCCGGTGCTCCGGTACCTCTTCCGCGTGCCGGCCATCCCTGCCCGGATGGTCCCGCTGCTCACGAGCACGCCGGGGCTCGGGTATTTCGTCCCGGTCGCGCCGGGCGCGGCGGTGGAGGTGGGGTTCCGGCACCCGGTCAACCTCCGCGCCTGCCCGGTGTTCGGCGAGGCGGGCCTCGTGCTCTTCCGGGGCGGGGGCCGCGAGGCGCTGGAGATCGCGAAGCTCCCGGCGATGGGCGACGTCGCGGCGTTCGCCCGGGTGGAGCTCGGCCGCGAGCCCGTCGCGGCGAAGGTGGCGGCGGAGGGCGACGCGCAGCGCCCCGCGTCGGTCGTGCTCTCGCTCCGCCTTGTCCCGAGCTCCGAGCCGTGGCGGTCGGTCACGGCGTCGTGGATCCGGCCGCAGGAGATGCCGCTCCTGCGGCACGTCGCCTACGCGCTCGGCCCCGAGACCCTGCGCCGCGCCCGCATCGCCTTCACCGCGGCAGGCGCGTTCCTCCGGCACCCCACGGGTATCGAGGGGATCCCGGTCGGCGAGTTCTTCCGGGAGGTCCATCCGGGCCTCTACATCCCTGCCGGGTACGACGCGGTCCCTGCGGTCGCGCCCGGCGTGCTGTTCCGCGCGCTGGGCGCCCCCGCCGGGCAGGCGCTGTTCATCGGGCGCGACGGGGGGGCGATCGGCGTGCCGGAGGAGGCGTTCGTCCCCCTCGAGACGGCGCTGCTCGAGGCCCAGCAATGGTCGGCGGTGGCCGTGTCGTCCGCGGGCCTCACGGCGGCGCTGGCCACCGAGCTGCCCGAGGTCGTGCTCGGCGGCGTCGGCATCCGGCCGCTGCGCGACCTCGCGCCGTCCGAGGCGCTGGCCGAGCCGAGGGCGCTGCCGCCGGGCCCTGGCCGGACGCCCCAATGACCCAGCCTGAAGCGATCGCCGAGCGGCTCTCCGAGCTCCAGGCGAACGTGCTCGCCCCGCTCGTCCTCGGCGGTCCGCTGCGCCTGGTGCGCCCCTTCGGCGTCCGGCTCGCGCTCCTCCTCGGCGACGGCGCGCCGGCGATCGATCGCGACCTCGGCTCGCGCATCGATCTGGTCCGCGTCCGCGTCGCCCGCCTCATCGCCCCGATCGACGTGCTCCCGGAGCTCGGCGCGGCCGAGTGGGCGCTCCTGGCCGCGCTGAACGACCTGCTCCAGCTCACGAACCACGAGCTCGCCGGCGTGCTCACGCGCAGCCGCTATCCCCGCCTGCTCGCGAGCGTGCGCGACCTCTGCGAGCTCGTGCCCGCGCCGGCGGACGTCGGGTCCGCGCTCTCGCGGCACGCGACGTTCGCGCGGGTGCTCGACTGCTTCCGCACGGACGCGCTCGTCGCCTGGTGGACGGGCCGCGCGAGCTTCCGCGGCCAGCGCCCGCCCCCGCGGCTGCTCCGGTGGCGGCAGC
Source organism: Sorangium sp. So ce426 (assembly GCF_051475585.1). NCBI lineage: Bacteria > Pseudomonadati > Myxococcota > Polyangiales > Polyangiaceae > Sorangium > Sorangium sp. So ce426. The sequence continues at coordinate 4,230,657 of NZ_CP150341.1, forward strand.
TGCGCGGCGTCCAGGTCGAGACCCGGCGCGTCGGCCTCGCGGACATGGGCCACGGCGTCCCGGGGCTCGCCCCGCCGGACTTCGCCGAGGCGCTCTCCCTCTGGATGACGCGCACGCCGCTCACGGATCTCGCGACCGCCGCGCGGAAGGATCCGCCGTTCGCGTGGTCGGCCTCGACGCTCGCTGTCGTCGCCACGCCTCCTGGCCGGAGCCTCGCGTACCGCGTCCTCGTGCGCCAGCCCCACGACCTCGCCGTCGCGGCGCTCGCCCGCGCCGCCCGGGAGGTCCCGCCGCGGTTCGGCCAGGCCCGGGCGCTCGCCGAGTCGTTCGCCAGCGAGGTCGCCGCCGGCATCAAGCTGCTCGACGAGCGCTCTGCGGCCGGCTGACCCGCGCCTCGCCACGCGCCCGTCCTGTCGTCGCGGCGCGCCGCGCCGCGCGCGGCTTTGCTCGGTTCAAACGGGGCGTGGTACGCTCCGTCCTCCTTGGAGAGGCGCGCCGTCCTCGCGCCCGCGCCTTCGACATCACCTCACGGGCATGGCCCTGGGAGCGACGAACCGTTTGAACCGGCAAGACGCTGAGACTTCCGACAAGTTGCTTGCTTCCCCCTTCCGCGCGCGGCGCCGCGGCTCCTGCCTCGAGGCGTTGCCGCGCGCCCGGCGCTCCCGCGCGCGCCTCGCCGGCGTCGCGTTTGCGCTCGCGCTCGCGGTGAGCCCGGGCGTCGCGTTCGCGCAGGCGGAGGCGCTGCTCGACGAGGGCAAGAGCCTGATGAAGAAGGGCAAGGTCGCGGAGGCCTGCCCGAAGATCGAGGAGAGTTACCGGCTGAGCCCGAGGTCGGCGACGCTCCTCGCGCTGGCGATGTGCCACGAGAAGCAGGGCAAGATCGCGACGGCGTGGTCCGAGTACATCGATCTCGGCGCGGCGGCCCGCAAGGAGGGCAACAAGCGCCTGGAGGCCGACGCGAAGGCGAGGGGAGCGAAGCTGGAGCTGTCGCTCCCGCGGCTGACGCTGAGCGTGCCGCGGGCGGCCGCGGTCGAGGGGCTCGAGGTGACGCTGGATGGGGCGCCGGTCGACGGCGCGCTCTGGGGCCAGGCGAGGCCGATCGATCCTGGCCAGCACAAGGTGAGCGCGAGCGCCCCTGGCAGAAAGCCCTGGGAGAAGTCGGTCACGATCAAGCGGGGCGAGCGGAAGACGGTGGCGGTGCCGGCGCTCGCCAAGGACGCCTCGGCCGCTGCGCAGCCTGCGCCCGCGGCGGAAGCGCCCGCGCCGGCGGCGGCGGCGCCGGAGAAGGGGAGCGCGGGGTCCGCCGGGGACGGCGCCGCGGAGCCGGGGAAGGGCGCCGCGGGGCCGGGGAAGGGCGCCGCGGGGCCGGGGAAGGGCGCCGCGGGGGCCGGGAGGGGTGCCGCGGCGCCTGAGAAGGGCGCTGCTGGGCCAGGGAAGGGCGCTGCGGGGCCGGGGAAGGCTGCTGCGGGGCCGGAGACCGATGCGCCGCCTGCGGCACCTCCTGCAGCCGAGGAGCCGGAGCCGAGCGCTGGATCCTCGCCGAGGCACACAGGCAGCTTCGTGATCCAGGCCGGGGTGGCCGGCGGCGCGTTGATCGGCCTGATGGACGCCGGCAGCTTCGGCGATCTGAGCGCGTACTCGTACAGCTACAACATCCCGGAGGGGGAGCTCATCGCGCCCTGCGACGATGAGGTCTGCCATGCGAGCTTCGATCCGGCGATCGGGCCGTTTGCCGGCGGGGAGGCGTTCATCGGGGTTGCGCTCTCCGAGGATCTGCACCTTGGCGCGCGTGTGCTGGGCGGCTACCGGTTCGGCGGCGGCTATCTCGCTGTCGGCGGCCCCTCCGTCTCGATGCGCCTCGGGCGTCTCTGGCTCGGCCTTTCGGGGCTCGTGGGCCCGGTGGGGCAGCAGGCGAAGGTCACCGGGATCAAGGGGGAGATCCCCTCCGAGGTGGTCCACCTCAACTACGGTCGGAGCGAGGTCGCCGTGAATGCGCGCGAGGGCAGCCTGCCCGAGAGCGCGCTCGTGGAGACGCTCGCGTTCGGCGGGAGCGTCGACGTGTCCCTGGTGCTCGCGGACCTTCCGAGCGCGGGCTGGACGTCGGGCGCGCTCCTGCTGAGCGTCTCGCCGACGGTCATGAAGGGCCTCGACGGCTGGGTGTTCGCGGCGCCGGCGAGCCTCGGTTACCGCTTCTACTGAGCGGATCCGCGACCCATCCTGATCTCGCCGGGCGCCCGGGTGAGGGCACCGTGCGGGGCCGGCGTGAGGCGCGTGCGCTTTCACCTCTGAAGAGCCCGGCATGGAATCACCGGAGCGCCCGCGCCCAGCCCAGGGTGGCGATGTCGAGCGCGATCACCTCACGGCGGTCGTGACTCACAAATTCGACGGCGGGCCAACTGGCGAACCGTTCCCGGATTTGAGAAGGGACGAGGTGTCCTCCGAGGAGGAGCCGTGCGAGGTGAGAGAGGGCCGGGCGCAGTGCGAGGAGTTCCTCGAGCGGAAGCTTCCTGGCGTCATCCGTCGACCAGATCTCGAGCGACTGAAGTCGTTGGACGAGGGGGTGTGCTGCGAGCACACGGAGCCCTTCGGGGCGCGTGGGGCGATACCAGAGCCCGAGGTGTTGGAGCGCCGGGAGCTTCCCGGGGCCGAGCGGCGCGAGGGCTCCTCGCACGTCGTCGTCTCCGCGAAATACCGTCAGGTAGCGCAGCGTCGGCGCGGGCTGAGAGAGCAACGTCGCGAGGGTCCGCTCCGGCGCGCCCAGCCCCAGGAGGCCGGGCAGCGCGGCGCCGATGGCTGGACCGGACCCGCGAGCGACGAGCGACGCGACCAGCGACGCGCGACCGTGCGCGTTGAGCAGATCGAGGAAGGGGCCGAGCGCGCCGAAGGTCATGAGGCGAAGAGACCGGAGTGAGCGCCCGGCAGGGCTTGCCAGAAGTTGACGCAAGCGGTGCAGGCCGACAACGCCGAGCGAGACGTCGGGGGCATCCGGTGAGAAGCCGAGTGCGTCGCGGCTGATGAGCTCGAGCTCCGGTCGGAGCTCCTCATCGATGGTGGCGGCGTCCTCGTCATGGACCCAGCCGATGAGGCCACCTTGGCCGTCGTCGACGCACGCACATGGCTCGCCGAACTCAGGGATCGGGCCGAAGGTCATCTCCTTTGTCGAGTCGAGGAGCTCGTGCACCAAGGCGCGTGCGTCGTCTCCATCGTGACGCAACTGCTCGACCTGGAATGCGATCAGCGTTCCTATCGGATCGCCGCGTCGCTCGAGCTGTGCGCCGATCTGGTGAGCTGCGGCGAGCATATCTTCGTCGGGGGGCGCGCTCGTGGCGGCTTGACCGCCAGCGGCGAACCCCTCGGCGCGGAGCTTGGCGAGGCGGTGCTCGAATACGATTTCTGCGATGTGCGCCCTGGTGAAGCTCCGATCGAACGACACCCGGCTACCCCGCCCGACCGGGCGCTCTGTGACGCGGACGCCGTCGATGCGCAGCTCGGTGTGTTCGTCGCGGCGGTCGAGCCGCAGCGCGAGGCTCGCCGGCAGCTTGATGGTGTCGAAGCCACGGAGGAACGCCTTGCGGGAGGTCATCGTCGCCTCGAAAACTGGCCGTTGTCTACGTTCCAGGTTCCCAGATTCATGGCACCGTGCGCGTTTGGCCGGCTGAGGTGGCTGGTCGGATGGGATGCATAGCCCTGGCTCGCGTTTGTGCCTCCACCGATCACGCGTCCGCTCGGCGGTGGTCGTCCAGCCATCGTCCAGAGTCGCGGAATGAGCTGAGAGCAGTTCGGGCACGCCGGCACAGCGTCGTTCGATCCCGTTTCCGAGCGGATGGTGTCGACCTCGCCGAGCGCGCTCTTGAGATTCCTTTGCCAGTTGCGATCTCCAGGGGCGCATGAGCGGCCGGTCCGGCGTTCCCAGTCCCTGATGTGGTCGGAGAGGGCTTGCGGTTCGGCGCAGCAACGAGCTCGTACTTCCTTCCGGGGTTCGCGTGCCATGAGCCGCCCGCCGCCGCTCCAGTCGTACGTCCACGCCGGCGGGCGTCCCCCCACGCGGCGGAGCACGCCGGCGGGCGTCCCCCCACGCGGCGGAGCATGCCGGCGGGCGTCCCCCCACGCGGCGGAGCACGCCGGCGGGCGTCCCCCCACGCGGCGGAGCACGCCGGCGGGCGTCCCCCCACGCGGCGGAGCACGCCGGCGGGCGTCCCCCCACGCGGCGTCGGCCAGGCCTCCGCCGCTCCTTGGTGCCCCCGCGGGGGCAGGCTACCGTCCCGCCATGTCCAGGACCGGGCGGCGCAAGCAGAAACCCACGCCGCGACAGGGCGCCCCGGAGCTCACGCCGAAGAACGTGTCGCGCATGGAGGTCGACGCCGCGGTCTACCGCCTCGTGAAGCTCCTCGCCCGCTACCCGGACGAACGCCTCGACACGAAGGCCCGCGGCGCTCTGGAAAAGACGCTGCCCGTCCTCGACGCGCTCCGCGCGAGCCACCCGGACCACCCGCAGGTCGCCTGGGCCTCCGGGATGATCCTCCGCAAGCTCGGCCGCCTCGACGACGCCGTGCAGCTCGCCCGCCGGGCGTTCGAGCTCGATCCGACGTTCGCGACCGCCGTGAGCCTGGCCTACGCCCTCCGCGAGCGCGGCGAGATCGACGCCGCCCGCGACGCGTTCGAGGCCGCCGCTCGCCTCGATGCCGCAGACGTATCGGCCCGCTGCGACCTCGGCGCCATGCTCTGCGAGGCCGGCCGCACCGACGAGGGCCTGCGCCACCTCGAGGCCGTCCTCGAGACGCAGCCGGCGCACCCGACCGCCTTCCCGATCCACGCCTACCACCGCGCCGCGCGCGACGGCGACGCCTCCGCGTACGACAGGCTCGCGGCCTACGCCAGGGCGCACCCGGAGAGCGCCGCCGCCGCGTGGTCGCTCGAGCGCCTGCGCGCCGAGGGGCTCCACCATCCCGCGCCCGTCGCGGTCGTCGAGGGCTTCGTCGCGGGCGCCGCCGAGGCGCTCGACCACCTCCACCGCGATCACGATCCGTGGCTGAACCGCTTCGGCGCCCGCGAGCATGGATACCGGCTCCATCCGCCGCTCACCCGGCGAGACATCGAGCGCATCGAGGCGTCGTGCGGCGCACGCATCCCCGCCGACTACGCCGCCTTCCTGACCCGCGTCGGCAGCTCCGGCGCCGGCCCGTACCACGGGCTCCTGCCGCTCGACGGCCCTGGACAGATCGAGAGCCTCACCGGCGAGTTCCCCCACACGAGGGCGTACCGGCCCGACCCACGGACGCTGACCGCCACCCAGCGCGCCGCGCTCCAGTCCGACGAAGTCGTCCGCGGGACCGTCGCGCTCGCGCACATGGGCTGCGGCTACTTCTCCGTGCTCGTGATCCGCGGCCCGCGCGCCGGCAGCGTCTGGGCGGATCTGCGCGCGGCAGGCCTCGGCGTCGTCCCGACCCACGACAGCTTCACCGCGTGGTACCGCGGATGGATCGACGCGCTCTCCAGGGGAGAGCCGGCGCGGATCCCCGTGGAGCCAGGTCGCTGCTCGGCGCCCGCGGCGCTCAGCGATTACCTCGCTTCATGGGAGCGGCAGCACGCGCTCCGCCCCGGCACCCTGGACGAAGCAGGAACGCGACGGGCGCTGCGCGAGATCCCGGACGCCGGCATCGCGATCCAGGCAGCGGCGTCCAGGTACTTCGACGCCGGCGATCCCGTCGACCCCTGTCCCAGCTGCCAGCACATGGTCGATCACTTCCTCCGGAAGGGCATGCTGCAGCCCGCGCAGCTCCGCCCCGGCGTGCCCCCCAGGGCAGCGCGGCGGGCCCCGCGCGAGGCGTAGCCTACCCCCTCGGGTCCGCGCGCCGCCGCCGGGCGCGGCGCGGCTCGCCGCGGGCGCTGTCCGCCCCGCTGGCGGGCTCGGGCGGCGGGGCGAAGCCGATCGCCGCGAGATCCTTCTCGCCGATGACGTCGCCCTTGGCCACGAGCGCCGCGCGGAGCAGGACCGCGCCCATCTCGGCGTCGTTGCCGGGCCACGGGTGGTCGAGCACCGCCTGCAGCGCGCGCAGATCCAGGCCGAACGGCCGGCCCCGCAGGCGGACGCCGATGCGCGCGAGGTGATCCAGCGCGAGCGCGCGGAGATCCTCGGCGCGCGACGACAGCGAGGGCAGCGCGACGGCCCGATCGCCGAGCCGGTCCGCGAGCCGCTCGCTCAGCTGGCCGGTCGCCGCGAGCGCGTCCACGGTCTGAGGCACCGCCACGACGAGCCCGACGTCGTCCGGCAGCGCCGCGCCGAGGTAGCTCTGCACCTCGGACGGCAAGGCCTGGGCGTCGAGCACGAGCAGCGTGCCCCCCCGCGCCGCCTCGATGGGCGAGCTGTCCGGATCACGCCACAGCGCGAGCGCGCTCGGCGCCCCCGCGGAGCCCTCGATCGCGGCCGCCTCGTCGCGCGCCGGCGCGGCGGCCCGCGCCTGCGCGAACGCCTGCGCGAACCCCTCGGGGACGGGCGCCGCGCCGTCGACGATCGCCAGCGGGCCGCCCGCGCGCGGTGAGGTCAGGTGGACGACCGCGCCCCACGCCACCGCGTCGATCCCGGGCGCCGTCAGCAGCGTGACCGGGCCGCCGGCCACGCCGAGCCGCTCCAGCTGCTCGAGCGCCGCGCGGGCGGCGGGGCTGTAGGCGGCGGCCCGCGCCGGCCGCGCGAGCAGCGCCGCGATCGCGCGGAACCGCCCCGCGCCCTGCGCCACCGCGCGCTCGAGCCGGCTCACCTCGCGCGCGCGCTCCTCGGCCTCGCGGCGGGCGGCGACCTCGCGGCCGCGCGACCCCGACAGCATCGCCGACACCGCGATCACCGCCCCGAGCCGGTCGGCGACCGCGCGCAGGCCGCTCACCTCCTCCAGCGTCATCGGCGACGCGCGCCGGGCCCGGGGGATGGCGAGGGCCCCGATCGGGCCCTCCGCGTCGTTCACGAGGGCGACCACGCCGACGTCGCGCTCCGCGAGCCAGGCGAGCAGCGGGCGCACCTCCGGCCGCCGGACCTCGACGGCCTCGGCGGCCTCGACGCGCAGGACGCGCTCCGGCTCGAGCTGGGCGAGCTCGATGAGGCGCGCCGGCACCTCCGCCGGCTCGGTGTGCTTGTAACCGGCGCGATCGACGGTCACCTGCTCCGGCGGCGAGAGCAGGTAGAGCGCCGGCGGGGCCTGCCCGGCGAGGCCGGCGTCCGACGCCTCGCGCAGCGCGGAGAGCGCCGCCTCGAGCGCCGCCTCCGGCTCCGGGTTCATCGCCGCGCGCGTCGCGGCGTCGAAGGCCCCGAGCCAGCGCGCCCCCTCCGGCGCGAACCGGCGCGCGAGCACCGGCGCCGCGAGCCCCGCGAGCGCGCAGAGCGCGCACGCGCCGAACACGGCGACGCCGACGGAGGACTGCGGCGCGCCGCGGAGCCCGAGATCGCCGCGCGGCGCCTGGTGCACGGCGTAGACCGCGAGCAGCGCCGGCGGGGTCGCGAGCGTCGCGACGGCGAGCGTGCCGCGGAGCGCGCGCGAGACCTGCGCCGCGTCCGCGGCCACGGTGCAGAGCGCGACGCAGACCGCCGCGACGGCGCTCGTGACCGGCAGGATCGACTCGGGGGGCGCGACGCCGACGAAGGCCGCCGCGAGGCCGACCGAAAGCGCGGTCGCCGTGAGCAGCAGCGCGGCCTCGACCCGGTCGGCCACGCCGAGCTCGAGCCGCCGCGCGATGCGGACGCGCGCGATCGCCACGAGCGTCACCGTGAGCGAGCCGAGCGACGCGGCGGACGTGGCGTAGTGGACGAGCAGCGGATCGAGATCCGCCGCGCGCTCGGGCGCCACCGCGGAGACGGCGGGCAGGGCGACCGCCACGGTCCAGAAGAGCGAGGCGAACGCCGCCGCGTCGAGGCGCCGCGTGCTCGGCGGAGGCTCGAGGAGACCGCCGAGGCCCGCGATGCGCGCGAGCCCGACCAGGGCGGCCATCGCCGCGGCCGCCGCGCCGAGGTTGCCGAGCGCGATCAGCGCGAGCCCGGCGGGGCCGCTCCGCGAGGCGGCGAGCATCGCGGCGCCGGTGAGGCAGACGGCGGCCGCGCGGCGGGCCGCCGGCTCGATCCGGTCCTCTCCCCGCGGCGGCCGCTCTACCCAGCGGAGGCCAAGCGCGAGCAGCACCGGCAGCCCGAGCAGGGCGAGCCACGCGGGCCCGTGGCCGCCGGACGCCCGGAGCGCGGCGAAGGCGGTGTAGGCGACGGCGGCCGCGGCGATCCAGAACGAGCGCCGGCGCAGCATCGCGGCGAGCGTAGCGTCTGGCCACGGGGGCGCCAACGAGGCGGTCTCATCGAGGGGACGACCGCGCCGCCCGCGCCGCTGCCGCGGCCAGAGGCTCCCTTGCTACCTCACTGCGGGAGCGCCGCGATGTAGTCGTAGAGACACTTCATCTCGTCGTCGCTGAGCAACGGGCCGAGCGGCATCCGGTTGTTGCACGTCGGGTCGTCCGTGACCTTCACGTACATCAGGCTGGCGTCCGGGTCACCCGGCACGAGCAGCGGGCCCGAGCCGCACGGCGCCGAGGCATTCTGGGCCGCTACCGTGGTTTCCCACCCCGCTGCGAGCGAGAGGCCCGCCTGCTTCGACTCCGCGTCGTGGCAGCCCGAGGTGGCGCACCTCGCCATCACCAGCGCCTGCGCTTCAGCGCATCCGGCCCCGGCGCCGCTGCCCGCGCTGGTGGTCGTGGGGTCGCCGCTGCTTGTGGTCGTAGGATCGCCGCTGCTTGTGGTCGTGGGGTCGCCGCTGCTTGTGGTCGTGGGGTCGCCGCCGCCGCCGGTCGCCGCGCCGTTGCCCTGGCCGTTTCCGCCGCCAGGCCCGTCGCCGCCGGCGAGGTACTGCTCCTTGTCCTCGAGGGTCCCCGCGCAGCTGATGATGAACGCGGCGCCGCTCATCACGGCGGCGGCGAGCGCGGTGCGCCCGCCAAGGAAAGCGATGTACGTCACGTGCTACCTCTCTCTCTCGCTCAGTAAACGTAGGCTCCGGCGAGCCGCACCCCAAGGTATTGGTCGATCGCCCCGCCGGCGACGTACCGGTCGCCGATCGCGGGGTCGAACGACGAGAAGAACCGCGCGTACTCGACGAGGAGCCTCGCCTCGACGCCGGTCGTGACGGGCACGAGCACCCCGGCCATCGCGCCGATGCCCTGCACGCTCGCCCCGGCGAACCGATCGTAAACCGGGCCTGACGAGAGCGGGAAGAGGTAGTCGGCGCCGAGCGCCAGCGCGACCGGGCCGACCGGCACGCGCGCGTCGAGCCCGGCCCGGATCAGCGTGTAGGAGACGTTCGGCACCGTGCTGGCCAGGGCCTCCGCCGCGTCGACCTCGAAGGTCAGGAGCCGGAGCCCGGCGGAGATGCCGAGCACGGACGACTCGCCGATCGACAGCCGCTCTCGCAGGCCCAGGTTGATGCGCTGGTAGGTCGTGCTGATCGGGTCGCCGTCGCCAACCGCCGAGTTGAGGCCGATCGCCATCATGTACCCCGCGGTGATGCCGAGGCCCTTGAGCACGGGGATGTCCGTCGACGCGAGCGGGTACACCTCGCCCGAGACCGACAGCGCGGGCTGACCGAAGACGTCGTAGGGCCGGAGGTTCTGCGTGACCGGATCGGAGTACTCGAACCAGCGGCCAGTGAACTCGACGCCGGCCTCGATCGAGAAGAGCGCCGAGCGGGGGTCGTGGGGCTTGCGCTTCCCGCCCTTGTCGCCGCCGTCGCTGCTCTTCTCGTCGCCGTCGCCGTCGCCGTCGCTGCTCTTCTCGTCGCCGTCGCTGCTCTTCTCGTCGCCGTCGCCCTCGTCGCCGCCGTCCTTCGGCTGGTCCTCGTCGGCCGCGGCCGCCGGCGCGATCTGCGAGAGCGTCGGGCCGAGCAGGTCTTCCAGCGCCTTCTTGCGGGCGTCCCGCGAGCCGCTCAGCGGCACCGCGCTGTCCACCGCGAGGTCGCCGGCGTTCTCGTCGACGAAGACGAGGTAGACCTCTTTCTTCTTCTTCTTGTTCGTCCGCGAGACGCCGTAGATCACCCCCTCGGCCTTCGCGGCCTTGCCCGCCTTGCGGATGCGGTCGAGGGCCTTCTTCCGCTGGGCCTTCATCACCAGCGCGTCGCCCACCGGCTTGGTCTGGCCGGCGCTGCGCAGCGACTTCGAGAAGGCGTCCTCGTCCACGACCTTCAGCGTCTCCGGGACGAGGGACACGATGTCTTCGCGGATGGCGTCCGCGTTCGGCCCCTCGATGTGGATCGCGATCGACTTCGACTCGTTGGGGGCGGCGAGCGCGATGGGCGAGAGCGCGAACGTCGTGACCGTCGCGGCGGAGAGCCCGAGGAGGATCCTCCCGCAGAGGCTCAAAGAGAGGGACAGCGTTGTGAACCTGGTCGGCTTCCGCGCGGGCCTTTTGCCGGCAGCGGCGTCAAACGAAGCTTGCACGCGCGCGAGCCTACAGGTGATGTCGCGGCTGGATCCAGCGTCTTTCGAGGGGGCTCCGCGACATTTCCGATGACGCGCAGTGTAGCTAGGAGACTCCGCTACAACCGGACTCGCGGGGCTCACCGACCCTCGTCTTCCCTGGCGTCTTGACGGGCCCCCGCGACGTGAGACATGTCGTTAGCTCGATGCGCAGCGCCGCAACGCACCGCATCGCAGGCCAGCGCGTCCCCGAGGGGAGAGGGCAGATGGATCGGTCAAGAGGACGGCACCGCCGCGCGGCGCGCGGCCCCGGGGGCTCTCTCGGGCTGGCGATCGTCGTGGCGGCGGCCGCCGCCTGCTCCGGCGGGCACAGCGGGCACGGCGGCGGGGCCGCGGGGGGAGCGGAAGGCGAGGCGCCGCGCTGCGCGGAGATCCGGCCGGGCGCGTCGCCGCTCCGGCGGATGACGCGCTTCGAGTACAACAACACGATCCGCGATCTCCTCGGCGACGACAGCGCGCCGGCCGACGCCTTCGTGGTCGAGGAAGAGGCGCTCGGGTTCAACAACCAGGCGGCGGCGCTCGGGGTCACGCAGCTCCTCGCCGAGCAGCTGATGAAGGCCTCCGAGGCGATCGCGGCGCGGGCCGCGAAGGATCTCGGGAAGCTCCTTCCGGGGTGCGACCCGGCGGTGCAGGGGCCCGACGCGTGCGCCGCCGAGCTCATCGAGCGCCTCGGCAAGCGCGCGTTCCGCCGGCCCCTCGCGCCCGCGGAGAGCGAGCGGCTCGCGCGGCTCTTCGCCTTCGGGAACGACGAGCACGGCTTCTCGACCGGCGTCGAGCTCGTGATCCAGGCGATGCTCCAGTCGCCGCACTTCCTTTACCGCGTCGAGCACGGCATGCCGGATCCGGCCGGCGAGGGCGTGGTGGCGCTCTCGGACCACGAGATCGCCTCGCGGCTCTCGTACCTGCTCTGGAGCTCGATGCCCGACGACGCGCTGTTCGCGGCGGCCGACGCGGGGGAGCTCCGCTCCGCGGAGCAGATCGCCGCGCAGGCCCGCCGTATGCTCGAGGATCCGCGCGCCCGCGCCGCCGTCGCGAACTTCCACGCGCAATGGCTGCAGCTGTCGAACATCGACACCCTCACCAAGGATCCGGCGGTCTACCCCGGCTTCCACGCCGGGCTCCCGGCGCTCCTCCGGGCGGAGACCGAGGCGTTCCTCGATCACGTCGTGTTCGAGGACGGCGCCGGCGACGTGGCGACGCTGCTGACGGCGCCCTACTCGCTGATGAACGACGAGCTCCGCGCGTTCTACGGGCTGGGAGCGGCGGGCGGCGCGGGGGCGCCCGGCGAGCTCTCGGTCGTGCCGCTCGACCCAGCGCAGCGCGCCGGCTTCCTCACCCACGCCAGCGTGCTCGCGGTGCTCGCGAAGCCGGATCAGCCCTCGCCCGTCCACCGCGGCAAGTTCGTCCGGGAGCGGCTGCTCTGCCAGATCCTGCCGCCGCCGCCGCCCGACGTGGACATCCAGCCGCCGCCGGTGCGGGAAGGGATCCCGACCCGCCGGCAGTTCGAGCGGCACGCGGAGGACCCGGGCTGCGCCGGCTGCCACCGGCTCATGGATCCGATCGGCTTCGGGTTCGAGCGCTACGACGGGATCGGCCTCTACCGCGAGGTCGATCAGGGCGTCCCGGTCGACGCGAGCGGCGAGATCGTGGCGAGCCGGGATGTCGATGGGCCCTTCGACGGGGCGGTGGAGCTCGCGCACCGCCTCGCGGAGAGCGACGAGGTGCGCCAGTGCGTCGCGACGCAGTGGTTCCGCTTCGGCTACGGCCGCGCCGAGCAGGCGGAGGACGAGTGCAGCATGCGCCAGATCCAGGCGGCTTTCGCCGAGAGCGGGTACAACATCAAGGCGCTGCTCGTGGCGCTGACCCAGACGGACGCGTTCCGCTACCGCCGCGCGGCGCCGGACGCAGGGGGCGCGCCGTGAGCCGCGCCGCACAGCGCCGGGCGTCGAGGGGGCGCCTCGAGCGCCGCGCCTTCCTGCGCGGGGCCGGCGGGCTCGCCCTCGCGCTGCCCTTCCTCGACGCCATGGCGGGATCGGCGAGCGCCGTCGATTTCCCGAAGCGCTTCGTCGTCTTCTTCACCGGCCTCGGCACGGTGAAGGAGGCCTGGCAGCCGACCGGGACCGAGACGTCGTTCGAGCTCGGAGAGATCCTCGCGCCGCTCGCTCCCTACCGGGACAAGCTGCTCGTCGTCGAGGGCATCGACATGGAGTCCGCCCACCACGGGCCGGGCGACTCTCACCAGCAGGGCATCGGCCAGGCGCTCACGGGCACGGAGCTGCAGGAGGGGACCCTCTTCCCGTACGCCTGCAACCCGGCCGCGCGGGTCGGCTGGGGCGGGGGCATCTCGGTCGACCAGTTCCTCGCCGCGAGGCTCGGGGATCGCACGAAGCTCTCGTCGCTCGAGCTCGGCGTCCAGGTCCAGTACGCGAACGTCTCGTCGCGCCTCTCCTACCTCGGCCCGGGCCAGCCGGTCCCGCCCGAGGACGATCCGCGCGCGGCGTTCGACCGGCTGTTCCTGGACCTCAGCGCCGATCCGGCGGAGCTCGCGCGGCGGCGCGTGCTGCGCCGCCGGGTGCTCGGCGGCGTCATGGAGGACTACGGCGCCCTCGCGCGCGAGCTGGGGGGCGAGGACCGGCGAAAGCTGGAGCAGCACCTCGACGCGCTGAACGACATCGAGCAGCGGCTCGACGTGCCGGCGCTCCTCGGCGGCGCGTGCGCCCTGCCGGCGCTGGGCGAGCCGCTCGACGTGTACGCGAACGACAACTTCCCCGCGATCGGGAGGCTGCAGACCGACCTGCTCGCGATGGCGCTCGCCTGCGATCTCACGCGGGTCGCGTCCATCCAGTGGAGCGCGACCCAGGCGGGCAAGGTGTTCACGTGGCTCGGCCAGTCGGAGACGCACCACGCGCTCTCGCACTCGAACATCGGCGACGCGGAGAAGCAGCAGCAGCTCGTCGACATCGGGCGCTGGCAGGCAGAGCAGCTCGCGTACCTGCTCGAGAGGCTCGACGCCGTCCAGGAGGGCACGGGCACGCTCCTCGACAACACGCTCGTCCTCTGGTGCACGGACATCTCGGAGGGGCAGAGCCACTCGCGGCGCGACATGCCGTACGTGATCGCGGGGGGCGCCGGCGGGGCGCTCAGGACTGGAAGATTTTTGCGCTATGCCGGCGATCCCCACAACAACCTGCTCGTCGCGCTGTGCAACGCGATGGGCGTGGACGTGTCGACGTTCGGCAACCCCGCGTACTGCACGGGGGTGTTGCCCGGCCTCTTGGCCTAGGTGCGCGCGCCGCGTGTTTTGGGCTTTTCGTCGCGCGCCGATTTTGGCAAGTACGCCCGCATGGGCGCCCTGCTGTCCTCCGGGAAGCCTCACGGCGCGCGGCGCGCGGCGCGCCTCGCTCTCTGTCTCGCGCACCTCGCGGCGCTCACGGCGGCGGCGTGCGGCTGTCGCAAGCCCGCGGACGTCCCGGCGGACGCGGGGGCCGCGGGCGCTGTCGGCGCCGACGCGGCCTCCGCGGCGCTCACGGCGACCGAGGGGCAGGCCGCGCCCGCGGAGCTCGCGGCGCCCGCGTGGCCGCCGAGCGACAAGCCGCTGCTCGGCGTGACGGCCTTCGTGGCGACCGTCTACAACGAGCCGCGCGACACGTCGAAGAAGCTCGGGTACCTGCGCGTCGGCTCCAGGGTGCCCCGCTCCGCCGAGCCCGCCGGCACCGCGGGCTGCCCGGGCGGCTGGTACGCGATCGAGCCCCGCGGCTACCTCTGCGTGGGCGAGGACGCGACGCTCGACCTGGACGACCCCATCCTCAAGGCCGCCGGCCCCGGGCCGAACCTGAGGACAGCGCTCCCGTACCGGTACGCCTTCGTCCGCGCGGTGCTGCCGCTCTACCTGCGCGTGCCCACCGCCGAGGAGCAGCGCAAATCGGAGTTCAAGCTCGACGAGCACCTGTCGTGGTTCGAGGAGAACAAGGCGACCGTGCAGCGGGTCATCCTCGGCGCGAACGACGTGGCGATCGACGCGCGCGGCGTGCCGCTCCCGGGCAAGCAGATCGGCGAGCTCGGCCTGGGGAAGAACTCGCTCGAGCTCGGCGAGGGCGCGCTGCTCGGCGGGGAAGGGGACGGCGACCCGATCCCGTTCTGGCTCGAGGGCGGCAAGCGCCTCATCCGCAACATCAGCGACTTCAAGGTCCCGGACTACGCGGTCTTCGCCGATCGCGCGCGGCGCTTCACCGGGCTGTCGCTGATCGGATCGTTCCCGACCGGACCGGAGTCGCTGAGCCGGCGGTTCGCGATCACGACCGATCTGCGGCTCGCGCCTGCGACGAAGATCAAGCCCGACACCGGCTCTCCCTGGCACGGCGTCGAGCTGACCGACGCGCTCACGCTGCCGCTCGCCTTCGTCCGCGCGCGGAGCGCTCGCGACGTCCAGATCCAGGGCGACAAGGCGACGCCGGGCAAGGAGCTGCCGTTCCGGGACATCGTCCCGCTGACCGGCAGGATGCGCCGGCTCGAGGGCGTGAAGTACTACCGCACCCGGGACCAGCGGTACGTGAGCCAGCTGGACGTCGGGCTCGCTGTCGCGCCGTCCGCGTGGCCGGAGGTCGCCGAGAAGGGCGAGAAGTGGATCGAGGTGTCGATCACGCACCAGACGCTGGTCCTCTGGGAGGGCAAGCGCCCGGTCTACGCCACGCTCGTCTCGACCGGCCAGGCAGGGGTGGCCGATCCCAAGACCACGACCGCGACGGTGCGCGGCGTCTTCCGCATCCGCAACAAGCACATCACGGCGACGATGGACTCGAACGAGTCGTCGAGCGTCGGCGGCCGCGCAGAGACGACCGCCGACGCGCCGTCGGCCTCGCGCGGCGCGAAGCCGGACAAGGGCGGCTCGTCGAAGGAGCGCGCCTCGAAGAAGCCCGGCGCGAGCGCGGCGGCGAAGCCCGCGGCAGGCGAGAAGGCGGTCCCCCGGAAGGGCGACGGGGAGTACGGCGTGACGCGGCGCCGAGGCGAGGGGACCTACGCCCTCAAGGACGTGCCGTACATCCAGTACTTCGCGAGCGGCTACGCGCTCCACGCAGCGTACTGGCACGACGTCTTCGGCACGCCGCGCAGCCACGGCTGCATCAACCTGGCGCCCATCGACGCCCACCGGGTATTCCTGTGGACCGATCCCCCGGTGCCGCCCGGATGGCACGCGATCAACACAGGCGAGGAGCTGGGCGAGGGCACGACGATCATCGTGCATGAATAAATAGGGGAGGCGATCGCCGTCTGGATGAAGGCGAGCGGCGGGCGCGTCAGTGCTTCGGCGCGGTGCGGATGAGGTCGGTCAGCGCGTCGTCTGCGGAGGCGGCGAGGGCGTCGAGGAGCGCGGCCAGGCGGACGTGCTGGTCCGGGGTGAAGGGGGGCATGCCGAAGCGCGCGCGCACGCCTGAGAGGCGAAGAACGAGGCCGGCGCCGTCCTGGTAGCCGGCGATCCAGGGGCCGCGGGTGAGCTCGTCGCAGATGCGGCGGAGCCGCGACTCGAAGGCCGCGCGATCGGCGAGAGCGCCGGCGGGGGAGGGGGCGCGCTGCTGGAAGTGGTGGATCGAGGCGGCGGTTTCGGTCGGGGCGCCGTCGATGGCCTCAAGGCCGGCGCGGAGGTCGTCGAGGAGGGGCGCGAGGCCGGTCCTGCGGACGAGCGCGCCGTCGAGGCACATCTCCCAGAGCACGTGGGCGAAGAGCGCGAGCCGCGGCGCGCCGAGCGAGGCGGCGCGCAAGGCGGCGGCGAGGCGGCGTTCGCCCTCCACAAAGACGGGGGCGGCGTGGAACCAGCGGTCGGCGGCGACGTGGTGGTCGATGCCGGCCAGCACCTCGGCGAGGCGGGGCGGCGGGGCGGCGGGGCGATCGGGCGCGCGGGAGGGCCTGACGCGCCGGTCGGCCATGCGCCAGAGGTCCGGGAGCATCGCCGCCGCGCCCGCGGCGGCCGAGCCGAGGTCGCGCGCGGCGAGGTGGCGATGAAGCAGGAAGTTCATGTGTTCAGGATGGCGCCGCCGTCCGCGGCGGTCGACGGCGAAGCATGTAGGGGGAGCGGCGCTGTCGAGCTCGCATCTCCTGCCTCCGATACCCGGCCAGCGGAGATGGCTCCATGCCAGTCGCCCGCTGCGGCCGTCATGGCCCCTTTTCCTCCTTGGAGCCGCGAGTTCGGCGGGGCCCCACGCGCGCCCCGCCTCGCACATCCCCTCGCCCGTGGCCGTTGCATCTCTTGCTCGGCGTTCGGCGCAACAGGTAGCCTAGGCAACGATGCAGGCCAGCGACCCGTTCGGCTGGGTGGGGTCGATCATCGACGGCCAGTTCGCCGTCGAGGCGCTGGCGGGCGAGGGAGCGTTCGGCGTCGTCTACCGGGCCCGGCACCTCGGCTTCGATTCGCCGGTCGCCGTCAAATGTCTCAAGATCCCCGCGGGTCTAAGCCCTGACCAGCAGGACGGCTTCCTCGCCAAGTTCCGCGAGGAGGCGCGCCTGCTCCACCAGCTCTCACGCCGGACGATGGGCATCGTCCAGGCGCTCGACATCGGCGCCGCCGCCGCTCCGAAGGGGCCGTGGACGCCGTACATCGTCATGGAGTGGCTGGAGGGCGAGACGCTCGAGCAGGATCTCAAGCGCCGCAGCGCCGAGAAGCTCCCGCCGAGGAGCCTCGGCGAGGCGATCCGGCTCCTCGCGCCCGTCGCCTCCGCCCTCGCCGTCGCCCACGACGAGAACGTGTCTCACCGCGACGTCAAGCCGGCCAACCTGTTCCTGCTCGGCGATCGCATGAAGGTGCTCGACTTCGGGCTCGCCAAGGTCTTCTCCGAGACGCCGACGTTCGCAGAGGCGCTCGTCCAGACGGGACGAACGTTCCGCGCCTTCACGCCGCAGTACGGCGCGCCGGAGCAGTTCAGCCCGCGGTTCGGCGCGACGGGGCCCTGGACCGACGTCTATGCGATGGCCCTCATCCTCGTCGAGGTCGCGAGCGGTCAGCCCGCCCTCTCGGGCAGCGACGTCATCCAGCTCTTCGTCGCCTCGAGCGACGAGGCGATCCGTCCGAGCTTCCGCGCCCGCGGGGTGAACGCGAACGCCGACGTCGAGGCGGTCCTCGGCCGCGCGCTCGCGATCAACCCCTCGCAGCGGTTCCACAACCTCGGCGAGATGTGGGCCGCCCTGGAGGCCGCCCACCGCTCCAGCGTCGTCGTCGTGGCGCGCGACACCCTGCGCGCGCCCGCCTTCGGCCCGGGCGACGCGAACGACGACGCGGATGACGGGCTGCTCGACCTCGCCGCCGTCCACCTGCCGCCGCTGCCGCCGCCGCCGGCGATGTCCGTCCCGCCGCCGTCGCTGCCGCCGTCGTCGACGCCGTGGCGGGCGCCGGACAGCAGCGGGATGAGGGGGAGCGTGAGCTCCGATCGCGGCTCGCCGCGGACCCGGGCCGCGCTGCCGTTCGAGGGCGGTGAGCACCGGATCTGCACCGTCCTGTTCGCCGATCTGTCCGAGGCGACCGCGCTCTCGTCGCGGCTCGATCCCGAGGACGTCAAGGACGTCGTCGACCGCTGTTATCAGGTGCTCGCGGAGCACGTCGAGCAGATGCACGGGATCGTCGAGCGGCCGATCGGCGGGCGCGTCATGGCGGTCTTCGGCGTCCCTCGCTCGACCGACAGCGACGCCGAGCGAGCGATCGTCGCGGCGCTCGGGGCGCAGGCCGCGATCCCGCGCCTCACGCTGCCGCGCGCCGCGCGATCGGTCCGCCTCTCGGTGCGGTTCGGGATCGCGACGGGGCGGGCCTTCGTCGGCGCCGGGGGCTCGGCGCGGCAAGATCTCGCCGTCATCGGCGACGCGGTCGACGGCGCGGGGCACCTGCAGCAGCTCGCGCCGCGCGGCGCGATCGTGATCGGCCGCGACACCCGCCGCCTCGTCCTCGGGCGCTTCCACGTCGAGGCGCTCGACGCGGGCGCGAGCGCCGGCGCGGTCCGGGCGCCGGCGGCGCCGCCGGCGTCCACCGCGCACGGCGCGGCGCCGCCGATCTACCGCGTGCTCGGCGAGGCGCCGCCGCACCACGCGCTCGTGCCGCCCGATTTCCACGGGCTCTCGACGCGCCTCGTCGGGCGCGGCGCGGAGATGCAGCGCCTGTGTGATCTCGTCGAGACCGCCTTCCACGAGCGGCGGCCGCGCCTCGTCACGCTGGTCGGCGCGCCCGGCGTGGGACGGACGCGGATGCTCTCGGAGCTCTTCGCGGGCCTCCGCGACGGCGGCGCCGGGGGCGGCGCGCCCTCCTCGGAGCGCGGGTACGCGCTCGCGCCGCCCGGGGGGCTGCTCGTCCTGTCGGCGCAGTGCTCGGCGCTCGCGCAGGATTCGAGCTATGGCCTCGCCGGCGCGCTGCTCCGCCGCTGGTTCGGGATCCACGAGGCCGATCCGGCCCAGGTCATCCTGCGCAAGCTGCGCCGCGGTCTGCGCTGGATCCGGCTGCGCGCCGCGCGCGCCCGCGTCCGCGCCGAGCGGGAGGCCGCCGGCGCGGGGGCCAGGGCCGCCGCGCTCGGGGGCGCGTCGCCCATCGTGACCCGCGCGTCGTCCGTCCCGCTCCGAGGGCCGATCAGCTCGACCGTCAGCGGGCGCAGGGGAGCCGGGGCGGCGCGGTACGAGGACGACGACGAGCTCGATCCGTCCCCATCGCTGTCGAGGCCGAGCGGGGGGAGCGACCTCGAGGAGATCCTCGCCCGGCTGGCGGCGATCCTGGGCGCGCGGCCTGCGCCCGCCGGGCTCCTCGAGGCCGCGGCGCGCGGCAGCGTGCTGGCGAGGCGCCGGATCGCCTCCGCGCTCGCGTTGCTCGTCGCCTTCGCGCTCGAGCGGACGCCGATGGTGATCGTGTGCGACGACCTGCAGTGGGCCGACGACGCGACGCTCGACCTCGTCGAGGAGCTCGTGGCGAACGCGGAGGGGCTGCCGCTCTGCATGGTGTGCACCGCGCGCCCCGAGCTCTACGAGCGCCGCCCGGACTGGGGCGTCGGGAAGGAAGCGTACGTCCGCGTCGACGCGTCGCCGCTCGCGCGGCGGCACGCGGAGGAGATGATCCGGGATCGGCTCCGCGGCGCCTCCGCGCTCGACCACGAGCTCGTGCGCGCGATCGCCGAGCGCTCCGAGGGCAACCCGCGAACCGTGGAGGAGACCCTCCACCTCCTCGTGGACGCCGGCGCCATCGAGGCCCAGGACGGCGCGTGGCACGTCCGCGACGACGCGCTCGGCGCGCTGAGCCTGCCGCCGGCGGTGCACGGCGTGGTCCAGGCGCGCCTCGACCGCCTGGACGAGGGCGCGCGCGGCCTCCTCGCGCAGGCGGCGGTCGTCGGCCGGACCTTCTGGGAGGGCGCGGTCGAGCGGCTCCGGAACGACGCCCCGCAGGCGCGCTCGCCGATGTCGAGCGAGCGCATCCTCGCGGAGCTCCAGGATCTCGATCCGCCGTTCTCGGTGCGCCACGGGGGGGGCGCGTCCACCGCCGAGCTGCTCGCGCGCCTCTGCGAGCGCCAGCTGATCCGGCTCCGCTCCCCCGCGTCGTTCCCCGGCGAGCGCGAGTACGTGTTTGTGGAGCAGGCGACGTGCGAGGTCGCCTACGAGATGCTGAGCCTCAAGATCCGCCGGCGGATCCACCTGCTCGTCGCCGACTGGATCGAGCACCGCGCGCCGAACGTGGAGGCGCGCGACGAGGGGGCCGCCCTCCTCGCCCACCACTACGAGCGGGGCGGCGATCTGCGGGCGGCCGCGGCGGCGTACGACCGCGCCGCGGCGCACGCCGCCGCGATGGGCGAGGGCGCCGCGGCGCTGCGCCACGCGGCGCGCGCCCGGGAGCTCCACGACGAGCTCGCGGCCGACGACGCGTAGGGGGCCGCCGCTACCGCGCCTTGCCGCGCGCGCTCGGCAGCCGGGCGCCCGACACGACGAGCGCGTGGCGCAGGGCGTCCTCCAGCGCGCCGAAGGTCTCGAGCGTCCGCGCGTCGCTGCCGAGCGTCACGATGGCCTGCGCGACCCCGGGGGAGATGCCGGAGACGAGGCAGCGGCTGCCGAGCAGGCTCGCGGCCCGGGCCACCTGGAACAGGTGGTCGACCGTCGGCGTGTCCACGCCCTCCACGCCGGTCAGATCGAGCACGGCGAAGTGGGCCTGCGTGCGGACGATCTCCCCGAGCAGCTTCTCCATGACGTCCGTGGCCCGGGCGCGGTCGAGCGCGCCGATGATCGGCAGCACGAGGACGCCCTCCCACGCCTGGATGATCGGCGTCGACAGCGCGCGGATCGCCTCCTGCTGCTGGCGCAGGACGCTCGCGGTCCGCTCGCGTTCGGCGTTCTCCGCGGCGAGCATCCGGTTCTTGCCTTCCAGCTCCTCGGCGTACACCTCGAGGCGCTCGATCGACTGGCGCAGCTGATCTTCGAGCCGCTTGCGGTCGGTGGTGTCCCGCATCGTCACGGCGACGCCGCCCTGGATCGGCACGATCTGGTGGTGCACCCAGACGCTCGGGCGCGACGCGCGGGCGTCCGGCGCGGGCAGGCGGATCTCCTCCTCGATCGGCGCCCCCTTCCGGAGGCCGCGCAGGCACCTCTCGAGGAGGACGCCGGCCTCGACCGAGTGGACGAGCTCCGAGAGGCGCTGACCGAGGAGCTGCTCGCGCGGCATCGACGACAGCATGGTCGCGGCGCGGGCGTTGAGCCCCGTGATCACGAAGTCGGCGATCTCCTCGCTGTCGTCGCGGCGGGAGGCAAGCGTGAGGAACGCGTCCATGCTGGCCTCGACGGCCGCGTGGAAGCGCGCCTCGCTCTCCCGGCGCTGCTCCTCGGCGCGCCGGCGCTCGGTGATGTTCTCCCCCACGATGAGCGCGTTCGTGACCTCGTCCGCCCCCCGGATCGCGCTGACGTGGTTCGCGTACCACGCCCGCCCGCCGTTCACCCCGAGGCCGACCACCTCGTAGCTCGCGCGGCCTCCCTCCCGGAGCACCCTCTGGAGCGCCTCCCTCACCGTGTCGTGGTACTCCGGCGACGTGAAATCGTAGAGGCTCCGGCCGACGACGCTCTCCTCCCGGATCCCGGGATACGGCCGGTTCACCGAGACGATGCGCGCGTCTTTGTCGACGACGACCAGGTAGTGCGGGATGCCGTCGTACAGCGCCCGCAGCTTCTCCTCGGACTCACGGAGCGAGATCTCGGCGGTCTTGCGCCGCGTGACGTCGCGCGCGACGAAGTAGACGAGCCCCTCGTCGAGCGCGAGCATCGCGTTCCACTCGAGCCACCGGTACGAGCCGTCCTTGCAGAGGAAGCGGTTCTCGTAGGTGATCGTCTGCGCGCCCGTCGAGAACGTGTCTGTCTCCGAGAGGGTGCGCGCCTTGTCCTCGGGGTGGATGAACTCGAGGTAGGGCCGCGCCATCAGCTCCTGGCGGCTGAAGCCGAGCGTGCGCTCCCACGAGGGGCTGAGCTCCTTGAACCGCCCGTCGAGCGTCGCGGCGCCGAGCATGTCGACGGCGAGCGCGTAGAGCCGCCGCTGCTCCTTGTCCTCTTCGCGCACGACCGCGCGCAGGATCGGCCCTGCGCGGTCGGGGAGGGCGAGGCGCGCGATCTGCGTGTCGGCCTGGACGAAGTCCCCGCCCGGGCGCCGGTAGAGCCACCGAAACCGCTGCGGCTCGCCCCGGCCCGCCGCGTCGAGCCGCCGCGCGAGGCGTTCGGCGGAGGCCTGTCCGTCGGGCTGCAGGAGCGGCGCGAGGTCCGCGAGCTCCCGTCCGACGAGGCCGCCCGCGGATCCGGCGAGCAGCCGGATCGCGCTCGGGTTGGCGTCGATCACGCGGCCGTTCTCCAGGAGGAGGATCGCGTCTTCGGCCGCCTCGAATGCGGCGCGGTGGAGATCAGGCTGGCTCATCGTGGGCGCCGCAGGGGGTCAGGAGCGCCGTGCCGCCGCGTTGTCCTCTCGATCTCGATCGCCAATCAGCACCTCGAGCGGCCGCGGACACCCCCTCTCTGCCGCCGCCGCCAGCGGCGCATTGTGCAGGAAGCCTTGGTGGAGATCGAGGTCCATGAGCCCGCGCGCCCTGGTCCGGGATCCGTCCCGGTGCAGGCCGCTCGCGCGGTGGCATTCGAGCGCTGTTGCCTTCGTCGATGTTGTCTTCCACCCATCCGCTGGCGACGACCTCTCGCGTGCTGCGGGTGCCGTGGTAGCGTTGGTCTGTATCGCGGGGGGGTTCTTCTGCGCTGCCTGTCGGCAGGCAGCTCTCGCGCGGTGCGAGGGGGGTGTGATGATCTCGGAGGCGTGCGGGCTCTGTGCTTGGCCAGCGAGCCTCGTCGTCGACGACGTGCAGCGGCACAAGGGGGCGCTCCTGGACATGGCGCTGCAGATGCGTGCGGACGACAGAGAGCCGCTCGCGCGCGTGGCCTTCCGGGGCGCGCTCTACTGGCAGCGCTGGCTCCTGACGAAGGAGCCTGGGCTCCACGAGGAGGCTCGGGTCGTCTCGGGGCTCGAGTTCGCCCGGGAGGCTGGCGACTGGAAGGAGGCCGATATGCTCCTTGCCCACGCCGACAGCTCGAGCGCCCTCGCCGGTCTGCCGTTCGTCGAACACTGGAAGGCGCTCGTCGCGCAGCACTTGCCGGAGCAGGTGAGCGACGAGCACGAGCTCGAGGAGACGTTCCAGGAGTTCCGGCGGCACCCCAGCGAGGAGGCCGCGGAGAGCGTGCGGTGCTGCGCCACGGCCATCGCGCCGCTCGGGTCGCCCGTCCCGGTGCACAGCCTCCTGGCGCGTGTGGCGATGGATCTCGGCCAGACCGAGGAGGCGGAGTTCCACCTCGCCGCGCTCGTCGTCTGCAGGCCGCTCTGGATCCCCTACGTCGTGCAGCTGGCCGAGCACCAGGCGAGGCTCGATCTGCCGCGTGCCCTCCGCACCATCGAGGACGCGCGCCGCCTCTTCGGGCCGGACTTCTGGCTCCCTCTTTGAGCGGGGCTCACCCGGAGCGGGGCTCACCCGCTTCGGATACGGGCCCATCTCGGCGTTTTCGGTGCTCAGCGCACGGGAGTGCGCCTGCGCGCCGAAAACGCCGATCTGGACCCGTCTCCTGTGCGGGTGAGCCCCGCTCGGCGACGCAGCTCGTGAGAACGTCAGCTATCGACGGCCGCTGATCCCCTGGAGAGCGCTCGTGGAGGGGAGTTGCCGGGCGCGGGCGCCCCCGTGTCCGGACTCCGGCTCAGGTGTTCTCCAGGGTGCGCATCCAGCCGCTGATCCGCGTCCCCGCCGGCTTGGGCCAGCCCATCCGCGCGAAGCGCTCGAGGAGCTGCGGCGTGTGGTCCCCGGTGCGGCTGTCCTTGAAGGCCGCGCGCGCCGCGTCGAGCTCGCGCGCCGCCTCGTGGAAGCGCCCCTCGTGGTACGCGAGCCAGGCCAGCGTCAGGTGCCGGTGCTGCCGGGGCTCCGCCTCCGCGAGCGCCACCGCCTCGCACGCCATCAGGTGCTCGCGCGCGAGCTCCGCCTCCCCGCGGTGGAGCGCGATCTGCGCGAAGAGCAGCCGCGCCTCCACAAGGCCCCACGGATCCCCGAGCCGCTCGAAGAGCCTGCCGGCGGCGAGCGCGTGCTCCTCGGCGAGCTCCGGCGCGCCCGCGTCGAGGGCCACCATCGAGAGCAGGCGCTCGCACCCGGCCTCGCCGCGCGGGTTCGCGACGTCGCGGAAGCTCTGCCGCGCCGCGAGCGCGCCCGAGCGCGCCGCCTCGAAGTTGCCGGCGCGGTGGTCCGAGTGCGACAGCGCGAGATCGCACTGCGCGAGCCCGAGCCGGTAGCCGATGGCGTCGAAATCGGTGTGCGCGGTCGTGAGCAGCGCGCGCGCCGCGTCCGAGGTCGCCCCGGCCTGCTCGACCATGCTCTGCAGCAGCAGGCACTGCGCCCGGCCGAGCCGATCGCCGACCTCCATGAACCGCGACGCCCCCGACGCGAGCACCGCCCGCGCCCGCGCGTGCTCGCCGAGCAGGTAGTCGATCTCGCCGAGCAGCACCTCGCACTGCGCCTGCCCGTGGCCGTGGCCGATCTCGTCGAAGATCGCGTGCGCCCGCGCCACGAGCCGCCGGCCCTGCGCCTCCGCGCCGAGGTCCGACGCGATGTGCCCGAGCAGGCGCAGGCAATGCGCCTGGTTCTCGCGGTCGCCGGCCTGCTCGAAGATGCGCCGCGCGTCGTCCGCGTCGCGCCGCGCCTCGTCGAGCCTCCCCGCCAGCCGCAGCGCCTCGGCGCGGAAGCGCAGCTGCGTCCCGAGGCGCGTCCCCGTCAGCACGGGCCGCGCGTCCACCCCGCCCCGGAGGCCCGGGCGCGAGTCGCTCCCCCCGGGCAGCTTGCCGTCGAGCACGGCGAGATCGCGGAGCGTCGCGGCGATGTCGCGCGAGCTCTGCCAGTGCGCCGCCACGTGCGCGTGCATGAGCGCCGCGGCCTCGTCGGTGTCGCCGGCGCGCAGGAGGCTGACGACCCGGTGCCGGAGGATGCGGCGGCTCGACGCGGCCGGGTGCGCCCCGAGCGCGTCGGCGGCGGCGCGGAACACGCGGGCCGCGTCCGGCTCGAGGAAGAGCTGCGAGAGGAGGTGCTCCTGGAGCAGCGCGTGCGGCCAGCGCAGGCGATCGCCCACGGCGAGGAGGATCTGGGCGCGCTGCATGGACGCGAGCGCCCGGTCCGCCGAGATATCGAGCGAGGTGAGCAGCGCGCGCAGGATCTCGCGCCGGATGTCGCCGCCGAGCGCGGCGGCGGCGCGCGCGCCGGTGCGGAGCTCCTCGGGCAGCGCCGCGAGGCGCTCTTCCCAGAGGTCGGCGGTCGTCGCCGCCTGCACCGCCATCGACGCCCTCGGCACGAAGTACTTGCCCGCGCGGAGCTGGAGGTGCCCGCCGCCCGCCCACGCGTGCAGCAGCTGCAGCGCGAAGAGCGGGTTCCCCTTGCTGCGGGCCGTCGCCGCCTCGGCCGCCGCGTCGTCGAGCGGAAGCGTCTCCCGGAGCAGCGCGTGCGTCTGCGTGGGGTTCAGCGGGGCGACGTCGAGCCGCTCCCCGACGTAGGCCGCGAGCGCCCCCTCGATCCGCCGCGCCGCCACCGGATCGCACTCGACCGCCTCGCTCCTGACGGTCGCCACGACGAGCAGGCCCAGGTTCGGCGCGTCGCGGTGGAGCGTGAGGAGCCCCTCGAACGTCGTCGACGAGGCGTAGTGCAGGTCGTCGAGCCAGAGCAGCACCGGCCTGTCCCGGCCGATCCTCTCCAGCGTCTTGCGGATGATCAGCCAGCGGAGCTCGGGGCGATCCAGGCGGAAGCGCTTCCCCGTAGGGCCGACCGCCTCGCTGCCCGGGGGCGACGGCTTGATCCACTCGGCGGTCGCCGCGACCCACGTCTTGCCGACCTCGTCCTCGGGCGGGACCTCCCAGAGGTTCATCAGCACCTTCTCGACGATCTCGCGCTCGGCCCGCTCCAGCCGGTAGTGCTGGGTCACCGCGCCGAGCACGCCGTCGAGCGGCGCCGCGATGCGCCGGTAGCGCGCGCGGAGCGGCACCATGAGCGCCCGCTCGTGGACCTCCTCGCAGAGCCACTCGGCCAGCCGGCTCTTGCCGACGCCGGCCTCGCCCGCGAGCAGGACGAACCGGTGCATCGCCTTCGGCGCGTCGACCATCTCGGCCACGACCTCCATGAGCCGCGCCCGCTCCCCGGTCCGCGCGACGAACGGGCTCGGCCGGAGCGCGAGCAGCCCGGTGGTCGTCACGGACGGCGGCGGGTCGTCGTCTGGAGGCTCGATGAGCTCGGGCGTGAGCAGCTCCTTGCGGCTCGGGGGCAGGCGGCCGCTCGTCAAGAGGGCGATCGGCAGCGGCGTCGCTGTCACGTTCGCGTTGTTGCGCGGCTCGAACCGCTTCCACACCCGCCGCGCGTCGCCCGCGAAGTCGAAGCGGTGCCAGGGCCGCTTCGCGAGCAGGCGCTTCGCGAACTTCGCGACGTCGCCCGGCACCGGCGGGGGGAGCGGCAGGTCGGGGATCGGCGCGCTCCGGTGCTGCTGGAGGAGCTCGTCGTTGTTGCCGTCGTAGACCTCGCCGCCGGCGAGCAGGGCGTAGAGGATGCAGCCGAGCGCGTAGAGGTCCGTCGGCGGTCCGACGTGGGGCGCCGCGAAGCGGATCTGCTCGGGCGCCATCCAGCCCGGGGTGCCCGCGCCCCAGCGCACCGTGGGTTCGCTCTCCCTGGAGCCGTCGAGCCGGTGATCGACCCGGTCCTGGATGAGCCAGGCCAGCCCGAGGTCGAGCACGTGCACGAGCGGCGGCTCGCCCCCGTGCTGCAGATCGACGAGGACGTTGGACGGCTTCAGGTCCCCGTGGATGACGCCGCGCGCGTGCGCGTGCGCCAGCGCGCCGAGCACCTGGTCGATGACGCTCCAGATGATCGGCCAGGGCAGCGGGTCTTCGAGCCGCGCGAGGTAGAGCCACTCGTGGAGCGATCGACCCGGGACGGCGTCCATCACGAGGTACGGCGTCCCGTTGCTGAGCGCCCCGAAGTCGCGGGCCTTGACGAGCGCCGGATGGGAGAGACCGGCGAGCGCCCGGGCTTCCTCCTGGAACCACCAGGCGTCCTCGGGGCGGGCCGCCGCGCCTGGCCGGTCGAGCAGCTTCACGGCCACGCGCTCGTCGATCACCAGATCGCGGCAGAGATAGACGACCCCCATGCCGCCGCGGCCCAGCTCTCGGCGGACCTGATAGCGACCGGCCAGGATCGTGCCCGGTAAAAAGCCTTCTTCCGACATGACGGTGAGCCGCCCGATGATAGCCGTGCCGGCCGGGCCCGGTAGACTCGAATCTCGCCAGGTCGCCAGGGCGGCCCGAGGTCGCTTGCCGGCAGTTCGTCGTGTCGGGTCCGCGGAGCGATGCTAGGTTGCGGTGATGGATGCAGCGGTACGCGTGCTTGCATTCGCTGGCGCGAGGGATGTGCTGGGTGCCGGAGAAGTGGCGCTGCCGCTGGCTGGCCCCTGCACCGCAGCGGAGCTCCTGGAGCACGTCTGTGCTCGTTATCCGGGGCTCGGCCCCTACAAGGGATCCATCCGGGTGGCGGTGAACGGCGTCTATGCGACGCCGAGCGATCCTGTAGGTTTCGGTGACGAGGTCGCGCTGATCCCGCCGGTGGCGGGCGGCTAGCGAGAGGACCCGAGAGGGACGCGCCCATGCCTTTTTCTATCGGCGGCCTCGATCCTGCGCGCGATGCGGGCGACGCGTCGGCGCAGCGGCGGCGGTCGCTGCCGCTCGTCGGCGGCGGAGACGCTGGCCGGCGCGCCGCCGTGATCCCGTACCGCGACGGCGCCCGCGAGGCAGCCGGCGAGCACGCGGGGCCCGCGCCGCGGAGCGCGCGCATCTCGGTCACGGATCGGTGCGACTTCGCGTGCACCTACTGCCGCCCGTCGCGGCATGACGGTTATGCCGACGGCAAGCTCATGACGGCCGCCTGGCGCACCATGTTCGAGGCGCTGCGCGACGCCGGCGTCCGGCGGGTGCGCCTGACCGGCGGCGAGCCGCTGCTCCACCCCGAGATCGTGTCGATCGTCGGGTGCCTCGCCGCGCTCGGCTTCGAGGATCTGGCCCTCACGACGAACGCGTCGCAGCTCGCGCGGCTCGCCGGGGCGCTGCGCGCCGCCGGGCTGCACCGGCTGAACGTCTCGATCGACACCCTCGATCCCGCGCGCTTCGGCGAGATGACCCGGGGCGGCGAGCTCGCCCGGGTGCTCGACGGCATCGACGCCGCGATCGCGGCGGGCTTCTCGCCGATCAAGCTGAACACGGTGGTCCTCCGCGGCGTGAACGACGACGAGATCGAGCGGCTCGCGCTGTGGGCGTGGGAGCGCCGGATGGTGCCGCGCTTCCTCGAGGTGATGCCGATCGCCGAGGGCGCTCGGCTCGTCGGCAAGCACCTCGTCACCGCGGCCGAGATGAGGGCGCGCCTCGCCGAGCACCTCCTCCCGGAGGAGGCGGCCGCCGAGCCCGGCCTCGGCCCGGCCAGGTACGTCCGCGCTCGCCGCGACCCGTCGCTCCGCGTGGGCTTCATCACGGGCACCAGCGACACGTTCTGCGAGAGCTGTGATCGCCTGCGCGTCTCCTCGACGGGCGTGCTCCGGCCGTGCCTCGCCACCGACGACGGCGTCGACGCCTCGCGCGAGGCGAAGATCGGCGATCGGGCGGCGATCCGCCTGCGCCTGGACGAGGCGTGGCGTCTCAAGCCGGACGGCAAGGTATGGAAGGGCTGCACCGAAGAGACGGCCTCCGCTGTGTCGATCCGCGCGATCGGCGGCTGACGGAGCGGGCGGATCCGCGCGGGGCCGGATCACGTTCGGCTTCCGGTCCTCACGGCTGCCGTGTCAGATTCCGGGGCGATGCCGCGAACCCCTGATCGACCTGGCGAGGGCGAAGCGCTCTCGACTCACCTCTCTCCGAGCGGCGAGGCCCGCATGGTGCCTGTCGAAGGCAAGCCCGTCACGCACCGCCGCGCTGTCGCGTCCGGCGCCGTCATGATGCGCCCCGAGACGATCGCCCGGGTCGCGCGCGACGACGCCCCGAAGGGCGACGTGCTGGCCGCGGCGCGGATCGCCGGGATCATGGCGGCGAAGCGCACGCCGGAGCTCATCCCGCTCTGCCACGGCATCGCGCTCACGCACGTCTCGGTCTCGCTCGACGTGGACGAGCCCTCCGCGACGATCCGGGTGACCGCCGCCGCGGAGGCGGTGGATCGCACGGGGGTCGAGATGGAGGCCATGGTCGCGGTGAGCGCCGCGTGCTTGACGATCTACGACATGCTGAAGGGGATCGATCGCGAGATGGTGATCTCGGACATCAAGCTCCTCGAGAAGAGCGGCGGCCGCTCCGGCCATTTCCAGCGGAGCGCGCCGTGAGCCGGATCCGCGCCGAGCCGCTCGGCCTCGACGAGCTCATCGCCGCTGTGTCTCACCCTGGCGCGGGCGGCATCGCCACGTTCCTGGGCGTGGTGCGCGACGTCAACGAGGGCCGTTCGGTCACGCTGCTGGAGTACGAGGCCTACGGGACGATGGCCGAGGCCGAGCTAGAGCGGATCCTCTCGGAGCTCGCCGCGGAGATCCCTGGCGTGCGCGTCGCCGCGACGCACCGGGTGGGCGCGCTCCACGTCGGCGATGTGGCCGTCGCCTGCGCCGCGAGCGCGCCGCACCGGGGAGAGGCGTTCCGCGGGTGCCGCCTGCTCATCGATCGCATCAAGGAGCGCCTGCCGATCTGGAAGCGCGAGCATGGGCCCGACGGCCCCTACTGGGTCGGATGGGAGGACGCCCGCTGCGCCGGCGAGCACGGGCACGAGGCGCGTCACGGGCACGCGCACACGCACGGCGACGAGGAGCCCCACGGCCACGGTGGGACGGCGCCTCCGGGCGGCGCCGGCGCCTAGCGCAGGCGAAGCCCGGCCGGCGGAGGCGAGGAGAGCGGGTCGTTCTCCTTCAGGCGGTTGTGGTGCCGGATGTCCGTCCCCTTGACGAGGAAGACGACCGACTCGGCGATGTTCATCGCGTGATCGGCGATGCGCTCCAGGTACTTGGCGATCGACTGGATGCGCGTGGCCCTGTACACCGTGCTCGGGTCGCGGCTCATGACGAGGAGCACCTCCTGGAAGATGCGGGCGTAGTGCTCGTCGATGACGTCATCGCGCGTGAGCAGCTGGTTCGCTCGCTCGCAGTCGCGGGCGACCAGCGCGTCCAGCGCCTCGTGCACCACCTCGATGGCCTCGTCCGCGAGGCCTTGCAGCTCCGCGACCGGCGCGAGCGGCGGCTCCTCGTTGAGCTCCTGCACGCGCTCGCAGACGTTCACCACGAGGTCGCCGACCCGCTCCAGATCGGTGACGATCTTGAGCGCCGTGGTGACGAAGCGCAGGTCGGACGCGACGGGCTGGCGCGTCGCGAGGATCCTCATGCAGAGCTCATCGACCTCGCACTCGAGGCGGTTGATCCGGC
Source organism: Sorangium sp. So ce426 (assembly GCF_051475585.1). Classification (NCBI taxonomy): domain Bacteria; kingdom Pseudomonadati; phylum Myxococcota; order Polyangiales; family Polyangiaceae; genus Sorangium; species Sorangium sp. So ce426. The sequence goes on from NZ_CP150341.1 coordinate 4,261,107, forward strand.
GATCGAGCCGGATCGTCGCCTTGGCGAGGCCCGTGTCGCGCGTCATGAGCGCGGTCGAGCCTTTCTGGATCATCTCCTCGACGAGGCTGCCCATGAGCAGCAGCTTCTCGCGAAGCGTGCGCAGCTCGTGCTCGTAGACCTTGCTCGTGTGCGACGTCGGCATGACTCTCTCCCCCGCTTCCATCAGCCGAACTTCCCGGTGACGTAGTCTTCCGTCTTGCTCTCCTTGGGGTTGGTGAAGATCGTCTGGGTCCTGTCGAACTCCACCAAGTCTCCCATGTAGAAGAAAGCGGTATAGTCAGAGCACCGGGCGGCCTGCTGCATGTTGTGTGTTACGAGCACGCAAGTATATCGCTCTTTCAGCTCGTCGATGAGCTCCTCGACGCGCGCGGTCGCGATGGGATCGAGCGCAGAGCACGGCTCGTCGAGCAGGATCACCTCGGGCTCCACCGCGAGGACGCGGGCGATGCAGAGCCGCTGCTGCTGCCCGCCCGAGAGGGAGAGCCCGGACTGATCGAGCTTGTCCTTCACCTCGTCCCAGAGCGCCACCTGGCGCAGGCACTTCTCGACGAGGCCTGTGGGATCCTTGACGGAGATGCCGTTCAGCTTGTGCCCGGCGAGGACGTTCTCGCGGATGGACATCGTTGGAAACGGGTTGGGTTTCTGGAACACCATGCCGACGCGGCGCCGCAGCCGCACCGGGTCGACGGCTCTGTCATAGATGTTCACGCCGTCGATCATGACGGAGCCCTTCGCCGAGGCCCCGGGCACCTGCTCGTGCATCCGGTTGAGACAGCGCAGGAACGTCGACTTCCCGCACCCGGACGGGCCGATGACCGCTGTGACCTGGCCGTCGGGGATGTTCAGCGTGATGTCGTGGATGGCGTGGAACTTGTGAAAATAGGCGTTGAGCCGGGTGACGCTGATCTTGGCTGGCGGCGCCTCGTCCTCTGGCTCCATGGAGCGGCTGTCGATGCCATCGGCGTCGAGCCCGCTGCGGCGTTCCCCGGACCGTACTTTGTGGTGCAGTGAGTCGAACGAGCTCATCGAGTGCCCTTAGCGCGCCTTGACGCTCCGCGACGTGGCGATGCGCGCGAGCAGGTTGAGGAGGAAGACGATGACGATCAGCACGAGGGCGCCTGTCCACGCCTCCTGCTGCCACTTCGGGTAGGGCGAAGTCGCGTTCCGCCAGATTTGCACCGGCAGCGAGGCGATGGGGCGGTCGATGGCGAAGCTCCAGTACGATGAGCCGAGCGCGGTGAGGAGCACCGGCGCTGTCTCGCCGGCGATGCGGGCCACGGCGAGCATCACGCCGGTGCCGATCCCGGGCGAGGCCGTCCGGAGCACGACGAGGAGGCTGGTGCGCCACTCCGGCACGCCGAGGGCGAGCGACGCCTCGCGGAGGTGGGCGGGCACCAGCTTGAGCAGCTCCTCCGTCGTGCGGGTCACCGTCGGGAGCATCACGATCGCGAGCGCGATGCCGCCCGCGAGCGCGGAGAAGCGCTTCATCGTGACCACGACGAGGGCGTAGACGAACACGCCGATGGTGATCGAGGGGACGCCGCCGAGCACGTCGGCGATGAACCGGATGGCGGCGGCGAGCTTGCCGCGCCCGATCTCGGCCAGGTAGATGCCGGCGAGGATGCCCGTCGGCAACCCGATGCCGCAGCCGATGGCGACGAGGATGAGCGTGCCGACGACCGCGTTGCCCATGCCGCTCCGCTCGTCGCCGACGGGCTTCGGCAGCTGGGTGAAGAAGTCGAGGGACAGCCCGCTGAGGCCTTTGCTGACGACGTAGATGAGGATCAGAAGCAGCGGGACCAGGACGACGACGGCGCTCGAGACGCAGAGCCCTTCGAAGAAGTAGCTGCGTACGCGGCGCAGCGTCTCGCCGGGCGCGGGCTCGAGCAGCGTGCGCCGGGGGGCGCTCGCGGGGCTCGCCACGGGGACAGGGGTGTCGCTGTTCATGCGCGCTTCTCCAGCTTGCTCTTGGTCGAGCTCACGAGCCACCGGGCGAAGAGGTTGAGGAGGAGGGCGACCCCGAAGAGGAGCAGCGCGATCTTGGACAGCGCCGACACGTACATGTCGCTCGTCGCCTCGACGAACTCGTTGGCGATGACGCTCGCCATCGAATAGCCGGGGTGGAAGATCGACGCGCTCACCTTCGGGACGTTGCCGATCATCATCGTGACGGCCATCGTCTCGCCGAGCGCCCGGTTCAGCCCGAGGATGACGGCCCCGATGATGCCCGAGCGCGCCGACGGGAGGACCGCGTAGCGGATCGTGTCCCACGCGCACGCGCCGAGGCCGACCGCTGCCTCGCGGTGCAGCTGGGGCACCGCCTGCATCACCTCCCGCGACACCGACGTGATCGTCGGGACGATCATGATGGCGAGGATGACGCCCGCGGCGAACATGCCGAAGCCGAGCGGCGGGCCCTCGAAGAGGGGGATGTAGCCGAAGTACTTGATGATGACCGGCTCGACGGTGTCCCGGAGCCAGGGGCGGAGCACGGCGATGCCCCAGAAGCCGTAGACGACGCTCGGGATCGCCGCGAGGAGCTCGACCATGAACCCGAGCGGCTTGCGGATCCGGTGGGGGGCCAGATCCGACAGGAAGATCGCGAGACCGAGCGAGACGGGGACGGCGATCGCGATGGCGATCAGCGACGTGACGACCGTGCCGTAGACGAACGGGAGCGCGCCGAACTCCTCGCGCGCAGGGTCCCACACGCTCCCGCCGAGGAACCCCAGCCCGAACTTGTCGATCGCGAGGCGCGACGATCGGAGGAGCTCCAGCACCATCAGCGCTGGCACCGCGAGCACCGTGAGGCCGAACATCGTCAGGATGGCGCGGAACGCTCGATCGGCTCCGCGCGTGCCCTGTGGCGCGTCGCTGTGCGGCGCGGGCGAGGCGGCTCGTTGCATCGGGACTTCTACGGTGCTCATGGACCTATCCTGCGCTCCAGCGCGCACGCCAGCCGCGCGCGGCGGGGCGCCGGTCGCGCGGCTGACGCGCATTCCTGGGGTCATGGGGCGAGAAGGGGCTTGCCGTCAGGGCCGATCAGCGCGGCGAGCTTCTTGTTGACCTTCTCGACGACAGCCGCGGGCAGCGGGGCGTAATGGAGGTCGTTCGTGAACCTCTGGCCGTCTTGCATCGCCCACTTGATGAAGCTGGAGAGCGCCTTGCCCTTCGCGAGGTCCTTCTGCTCCTGGTACACGAGGAGATACGTGAAGCCGGCGATGGGGTATGCGTCCTCGCCCTCGGCATCCACGAGCGAGATCCGGAGGTCGTCCGGCATCCTGGCGGCGGCGCCCGCGCCCGCGGCGGTCGTGCTCTCGAGCGACGGGGTGATGAACTTCCCGCTCCTGTTCTTGAGCGAGGCGAACGTGAGCTTGTTCTGCATCGCGTACGCGAGCTCGATGTAGCCGATCGAGGCGGGCGTGCTCGTGATGAGGGCGGAGACGCCGTCGTTGCCCTTGGCGCCGAGGCCGCCAGGCCAGTTGACGCTCGTCCCGGTCCCCGGTCCGCTCTTCCACTCCGGGCTGACCGCGCTCAGGTAGTCGACGAAGATCTTGGTCGTCCCGCTGCCGTCCGAGCGGTGGACCGTCGCGATCTCCTTGTCGGGGAGCTTCACGTCCGGGTTCTCCTGCTGGAGGGCCGGGTCGTTCCACTTCTTGATCTTGCCCAGGAAGATGTGCGCGGCCGCCTCCGGCGTGAGCTTCAGGCCAGACGGGACGCCCTCGAGGTTGTACGTCAGCACGACCGCGCCCAGGCACGTCGGCAGGTGAAGGATGCCCGCGGCCTTCGCGAGCTGCTCCTCGTTCATCGGCGCATCGGAGGCGCCGAAGTCGACGGTCCGCTCGGTGATCTGCCGGATCCCACCCCCGGAGCCGATGGACTGGTAGTTGATCTTGACCTTGGAGTTGGCCTTCTGAAACTCAGCGATCCACTTCGTGTAGAGAGGGTAAGGGAACGTCGCTCCCGCGCCCGTCAAGGCGAGGTCCCCGCCCGCGGTCGGCTGCGGCGCGGCGTCCTTCTTCGCGCCGGGGAGCGAGCCGGTTTCCTGGGGGGCATCGGAGCGACCGCACGCCGCGGTCAGGAGGAACATCGCCAGGGTGAGCAGAGTTCGAGCCATGCGCAGCAAGGCGTAATCGAGGTTTGTGACAGCTCCGTGACGGCAAGGTGGAACAGCGAGTACCTCGCTTTCCTGGCTTTGCGTGGTTCGCGTGGATCACCCGGCGCGCGCCAGGCGGACGGTGAACTGGGTGCCGCGGCCGATGGCGCTCTCGACCTCGATCGAGCCGTTCATCAGCTCGACCAGGTGCTTCACGATGGCGAGGCCGAGACCGGTGCCGCCCAGATCGCGTGAGCGGCCGGCGTCGACCCGGTAGAACCGCTCGAAGATGCGGCCCAGGTGGTGAGGCGGGATACCGGGGCCGTCGTCGGCGACGGCGAGCGTCACCTGCTGATCGGCCGAGCGCGCCTTCACCGTGACGTGAGCTCCCTCGCCCGCGTACTTGATGGCGTTGTCGAGCAGGTTCATGAGCACCTGCTCGAGCGCGCGGCGATCGCACCGGACGGGCGGGAGCGCGGAGGCGTCGACCGTCAGCGTGACCCTGCGCCGGCGCGCCGCCTCGGCGAGCAGCTGCGTGACGTGCTCGATGGCGGGGGCGATGTCGAGCTCCGACAGCGCGAGGCGGAAGCTCTTCGCCTCGATCTTCGAGAGGTCGAGCAGGTCGTCGACGAGGTGGCGGAGGCGCTTCGCGTGCCGATCGATCACGTCGACGAACTCGGCGGCCTCGTGAGGGTCCTTCAGCGCGCCGAGCTGCAGCGTCTCGGCGGCGGTGCTGATCGCGGTGACCGGGGTGCGCAGCTCGTGGGACACGTTGGCGACGAAGTCGGTCCGGATCGTCTCCAGCCGGCGGAGGTCGGTGACGTCGTGGAACACCGCGATGAGCCCCGGCTCGGCGGACGCGCCGTCGTGATCCGCGCCCCACGCGGCGAGGGCCTCGCGCTCATCGTGCCCGACCCGCTCCGGGCCCTTCCGGCGCGACACGCGCACGAGCAGCCGCCTCGGCAGCGTCCGCCCGAGCTCGACCTCGACGTCGACCGGCTCGTCCCGCATGCCGGCGAGCTGGATCGCCTCGGTGAGCCGCGCGTTGCGAATCGAGTCGATGACCGATCGACCGAGCGCGTCCTCGCCGAGGGAGGCCATCGCGCGGAGCGCCCGGTTGGCGCGGAGGATCCTCCCGTCGCGATCGAGCACGAGGACGCCCTCGCTCATCCCGTCGAGGATGCCCGCGAGCAGGGCGCGCTCCGTCCGGACCTCGGCGGTCGAGCGGGAGAGCTCGCTCGTGAGGTGGTTCAGCGCGCGCGCGAGCTGGCGGAGCTCGCCCGAGCCGCGCAGCGGGGCGCGCGTCGACAGGTCGCCCTCGGACATCGCCTGCGCGAAGCGGGTCAGCCTCCGGACGGGGCGCGCGACGAAGAAGGCCGTGGCGGCGCCGACCGAGACGGCGGCGACGATCACGGTGCCCATGCCGAGCAGCAGGGTGCGCCGCGAGCGAAAGAGGGCGGCGTCGGCGGCGGCGCGCGGGCTGTGCTCCGCGACCAGCGCCGCTTCCATGTCGCGCGCGGCGAGGCGCTCGATCGGGACGCCAGCGACGAGGAGGGCGAGCACCGTCCCCGCCGCGAGCTTCGCACCGATGCCCAGCCCCCTCGGCAAGCGCATGGGCCCTCTAGGCGACCTCGGGCTCGGCGCGGAACCGGTAGCCGACGCCGCGCACGGTCTCGATGTAATCGCCCGCCGCCCCGAGCTTCTCGCGGACGCGCTTCACGTGGGTGTCGACGTTGCGCGCGGTGACGTCGACGTGCGAGCCCCACACCTCGTCGAGCAGGAGATCGCGCGACAGCACGCGCCCGCGGCGATCGTGGAGCATCATGAGCAGGCGGAACTCGAGCGCGGTCAGCGCGATCTCGGCCTCCTGCACCCAGGCCCGGTGCGCGGCGCGGTCGACCCGCAGGATGCCGAAGTCGAACTTCTCCGGCGCCGACGCCGGGCTCTCCGAGCGCTTGAGGATCGCCCGGGCGCGCAGGATGAGCTCGCGCACGCTGAACGGCTTGACGACGTAGTCGTCGGCCCCGAGCTCGAAGCCGACGATCCGGTCGATCTCCTCGCCCTTGGCCGTGACCATGATGACGGGCACCGCCGAGGTCTGCGGGTTCTGCTTGAGGCGGCGGCAGATCTCCGTGCCCGACATGTCCGGGAGCATCAGGTCGAGCAGGACGAGATCGAACCGCTCCTCCTTGACCGCCCGGAGCGCTGTCTCTCCGCTCCCGGCGGACACCACATCGAACCCGGCCTGACGGAAGTTGTAGGTGAGAACGCGCTGCAGGTCGCGCTCGTCCTCCACGATGAGCACATGGCTCGGCATGGCGGATGTATGTAGCAGCGCATTGTGACAGCTTGATGGCGATCCCGCGTGTCGCGCGTCGCCCTCGCGAGACGGAATTGCGACAAGGACGAGGTGGAGCGCGAGCGCGAGGAGAGCGCGGAGAGGCGAGACAGACGCCGGGTGATCGGACGCGGCCGCGACCGGGGGCGCGGCCGGGAGAGCAGCCTGGAGCGGTGCGGCGGGATGGACAGCGATGACGGAAGCGCGGCCGGGCGGCGGATCGTGCAGCGAGGCGGGCGGCGGACTCCCAGGACGGAATGCGTGGCGCTTGCAACGCTCGGCGTTTTCGCCTAACTGGGCCGCCCATGGCCCTCGAGCGAACTCTCTCAATCATCAAGCCTGATGCGATGGAAAAGAACACGGCCGGCGCGATCGTCGCCCGCCTCGAGAAGGAGGGCTTCACGGTCAAAGCGATGAAGCGCATCCACCTTACCCGCGCGGAGGCCGAGGGCTTCTACGCGGAGCACCGGGGGCGCGGCTTCTTCGACGAGCTCGTGACGTTCATGTCGCGCAGCCCCATCCTGGTGATGGCGCTCGAGCGCGAGGACGCGGTGGCCAAGTACCGCGAGGTCATCGGCGCGACGGACCCGGCCAAGGCGGCGGACGGGACGATCCGCAAGCTCTACGGGGCGAACGTGGGCGAGAACGCGGTCCACGGGTCCGACAAGCCGGCGACCGCCGCGCGGGAGATCAGCTACTTCTTCGCGGGTTACGAGGTCGCCCCGAGCGCGACGGCCTGATGCTCGGCGAGCGGCTCGCGGCTGCGCTCGGCGCGGCGCGGGACGGCGCGGCTGGCATCGAGAGCTTCGCGCACCTGCTCGGCTCGCGCCGCGTCGGGCCGCGCGGGGTCGCGCTCGCGCTGCCGGAGGTGTGCGAGGGGTGCGCGGCGCTCGTCGTCGCCCTCGACAGCCTGTCCGCGGCGGTCCGCGACGGCTTCGTCGAGACAGGCTCCGCCGCGGCGGCCGACGCCGCGGCGGCCGACGCCGCGGCGGCCGACGCCGCCTGCGCGGTCCTCGGCCACGCGGGCGTCGAGGTCGCGCGCCTCACGGACGAGCTGTCCCGCGCGGCGGCGGGCGCCTCGCCGGCGCGCGGCGCTGGCCGCGGCCGCGCGGATCGCGGCGGCTCCGAGCGCGGCATCGACGCGCGGCAGCGCCTCGGGCTCGAGGCGTCGGTGCGCAGGACGGCCCGGGAGCTGAGCGGCGCGCTTCGCCTGTCCGAGCTCGTGATCGCGACCCTCGAGCTGCGCCCGACGCCGCTCGATCTCATCGACGTGCTCCGCAACTGGAGCGCCGCCCCGGCCGAGGGGCGGCCCGTGGTCGGCATCTCGGTCGCCTCCTCCGATGGCCGCGCCAACGAGGTGGAGGGCGACGTGCGCGCCGTGAGCGGGCTCATGGAGCTCGCGGTCGGCATGGTCAGCGCGGCGGGCGTGGCGAGCCCGCACCTCACGGTGTCCCGCCTCTCGGACGGGCGCTCGATGGTGCGCATCGCCGAGCGCGGCCCGCGCGAGGGTGCGCCGGCGGTCGCCCTCGACGTGGTGCTGCGCGACGGCGGCGAGCGGGCGGCCGCCGTGGCCCGCGTCGTCGCGCGCCGCGCGCGCATCGAGCTCGTCGAGGGGACGGACGGGCGCGTCGTCACCATGACGTTCTGACCCCGGTGCCGGTGCTGGCTCGGCCGTGCTAAAGGCGGCGCCATGGCCACCGAAGAATCCATGAAGTCCCTCGTTGAGGCGGCGTTCCGCGACCGCGAGCTCCTCCGCTCGCCCGCGCACGAGGCCGCGGTCCTCCGCACGATCGAATGCCTCGATCAAGGCCTGCTCCGCGTCGCCGAGCCCGACAAGACCGCGCAGGCGGGCGGCGAAGGCGCGGCGTCCACCGGCGAGGGCGCTCCGCACAGGTGGGTGACGCACGCGTGGATCAAGGAGGCGATCCTTCTCTACTTCTCGCTCCGCGGCATGAGCGTGATGGAGGTCGGCCCCTTCGAGTTCCACGACAAGATCCCGCTCAAGCGCGGCCTCGACAAGGCGGGCGTGCGCGTCGTCCCGCCGGGGACGGTGCGCTACGGCGCGTTCCTCGAGCAGGGCGCGATCGTGATGCCCGGCTACGTGAACATCGGCGCGTGGGTCGGCTCGGGGTCGATGGTCGACACCTGGGCGACGGTCGGCAGCTGCGCGCAGATCGGGCGAGGGGTGCACCTCGCCGGGGGCGTCGGCATCGGCGGGGTGCTCGAGCCGCCGGGGGCGCGGCCGGTGATCATCGAGGACGGCGTCTTCGTGGGCTCCCGCGTGATCGTGGTGGAGGGCGTCGTGGTCGAGGAGGAGGCGGTGCTCGGCGCCGGCGTGGTGCTCACCGCGTCGACGGCGATCCTGGACGTCACGGGGCCGGAGGTCGTCGAGCACCGCGGCCGGGTGCCCGCGCGCAGCGTGGTGATCCCGGGGACGCGGCCGAAGCGCTTCCCCGCAGGGGAGTTCTCGATCCCCTGCGCGCTCATCATCGGCAAGCGGAGCGAGGCGACGGATCGCAAGGTGTCGCTGAACGCGGCGCTGCGGGATTTCGCGGTGCCGGTGTGAGCGCGCGCTCCGACGCGGACGCGGCGGCCGCGGCCGATCTCGCGGGCAAGCTGCTCTGGCTCTGCTCCGTCCCGTCGCCCACGGGCGAGGAGCAGGAGCTGTGCTGCGCGGTGGCGGAGCGGCTCGGTCGGGCTCGGCTCGCCGCGCCGGTGCGCCGCCACGGCGACTCGCTCGTCGTGCAGGTGACGCAGGGCACGGGCGGCCCGAAGATCGCGCTGGCCGGGCACCTCGACGTGGTGCGCACCTCGCACGACGGGCCGCCGCGGATCGAGGGGGATCGCCTCTACGGCCCCGGCGCGAGCGACATGAAGTCGGGGCTCGCGCTGATGCTCGACCTCGTCGAGGGCGAGCGGGAGGCGATCGCGGGCGTCGATCTGACGCTCGTGTTCTACGCGCGGGAGGAGGGCCCGTACCTGGAGAACGAGCTCGCGCTGGTCATCGAGCGCGAGCCCGACCTCCGCGCGCTCGATCTCGCGGTGTGCCTCGAGCCGAGCGACAACCGGCTGAGCCTCGGCGCGAGCGGGTCGCTCCACGCGGGGCTGACGTTCCGCGGGCGGACGGCGCACAGCGCGCGGCCGTGGCAAGGGGAGAACGCCATCTACAAGGCGGGCCCGCTCCTGTGCGAGCTCGCCGCGCTCGCGCCGCGCGAGGTCGAGATCGACGGCTTCGTCTACCGCGCCGTGACGACGGCGACGATGGCGCAGGGCGGGCGCGGGAGGAACGTCGTTCCGGACGAGTTCACGATGAACCTGAACCACCGCTTCCCGCCCGGGACGTCGATCCAGGAGGCGCAGCGGACCATCGAGGCGCTCGTGGACGGGCGCGCCGAGATCGCCTGGCGCGACCTCAGCCCTTCGGCGCCGCCGCACGCGTCGCACCCGCTCGTCGTCGCGCTGCGCGAGGCGGGCGTCGCCGCGGTCGAGCCGAAGCAGGCGTGGACCGACGTGGCCCGCTTCGCGGAGCTCGGGGTGCCCGCGGTCAACTTCGGCCCCGGCGAGAACGCCCAGGCGCACCAGCGCAACGAGTGGTCGTCGCTTCGAAAGCTGTCCGAGGGTCGCACGATCCTCCGCCGCTGGCTCTCGGCGCTCGGACCGGCCTGAGGCCGCGCGCGCACCCGCTGCGCGCGCTCCGTGTCAGGGGGAAGCCCGCCTGATCGCGCGCAGCGTTCGGGCGCGCCCCGGTGACCCTCGTGCGCTTCAGGTGGCCGTGCGCACCGAGAGCCCGGCGGCGGGGATGGTGAAGAAGAACGTGCTGCCCTGGCCGGGCGAGCTCTCGACCCAGATCGTGCCGCCGTGGGCCTCCACGATGCCCTTGGTGACGAACGCCGCGAGCCCCATCCCCTGTCCCATGGGCCTTCGAGGGGGCGCGTGGCGAGCGAAGAGCAGCAGTTGTTGCTCCGGGGAGATGCCAGGTCCTGTATCGGAGATCGAGAATCGCGCGTCGGTGCCCGACGGCTCGGCGCGCACCGTGATGCGTCCGCCCTTCGGCGTGAAGCGCATGGCGTTGCCGAGCAGGGTGGCGATGACCTGGACGATGCGCTCCCGATCGCACGCGATGGGCGGCAGCTCGTGCGGCAGCTCCTTCGCGATCTCGAGCGGCTTCAGCGCGACCGTGGGCGCCACGAGCTCGATCGCCTTGTCGAGGATCGGCTCGACCTCGTGCGCGCCTTTGCCGACCTTCAGCGAGCCGTTCTCGATGCTCATGGCGTCGACAAGATCCTGCGCGAGCTGGTTGATCTCGTCCGCTGCGCGGGTGATCGCCTCGAGCTGCCGCCTACCCGGGCCCTCCTGAGGGACGGATCGCATCAGCATGCGGGCGCTCACGACGATCACGCTCAGCGAGTTCCTGAGGTCGTGAGAGATGGTGGAGACGGTCTCGCGCAGGATGCGCTCTGCCGCCTCCGCGCGGCGCTCGAGGAGCTGGCGCTGCTCCTCGATGATCCGCTCGCGCTTGGCCGCGTCGCCCCGCGGGGCGAGCCGCTCCGCGTCCGCCTTCGATCGCCGGGGCGCCCTGGCGCGCAGGGTCGCCGGTCCCGCGGATCGAGGCCCGCTCGCCGCGGCCGACGTCGAGCCCCGCTTCGGAGCGCGCAGGGGCGCCGCCGTCGTGCGCCCGCGGAGCGTGCGGCCGTGCGCTGCGTCCGCGCCGTCCGCCGCGTTCTTCCCGGCTTTTTTTCTCGTCACCCCCGCCATTCTTGTCCCCTCGTGCCTCTCAAGCCCTCAGTTAGCCAGAAAGACCGCACCGAGAATAGTCAGGTGGTGCCGCAGTCAAGTCCTGGCAGCGCGGGAGCGCAGGTGCGCTATTTGCGGTCCCGCTGCGGTCCCGCTGCGGTCCCGCTGCGGTCCCGCTGCGGTGTCGCTGCGGCCTCGCTGCGGTCCCACGGAGGGCACGCGCCTCGCGGATCTCGCGAGCTCGAGCGTGCTGTGTAGGTTTCGCTGGTCTTGTGGCGGGGGATTCGCGGCGCGTCAGGGCGCGCTTTCCGGCTGCGATGACGCGCTGCCGCGCGACAGGAGGCGGCGAATCTCGAGCACGAGCGTGTCCGGCAGGCACGGCTTCGTCAGGAAGGCGTCGCACCCCGCGTCCTTCGCCTCGCGCGAGTGCCCCGCGAGCGTGTGACCCGTGAGGGCGACGATGGGGATCCTCATGGTGCGAGGATCGCTCTTGAGGTGGCGCGTCGCCTCCCAGCCGTCGATCTCGGGGAGCGAGAGGTCCATCAGGATGAGGTCCGGGATCAGCTCGAACGCGCGGTCGAGCGCCTCGCGCCCCGTCGCCGCCTCGGCCACGCGGAACCCGGAGAAAGACAGGTACTCCGCGAACATCTCCCGGTTGTCCTGGAAGTCGTCCACGACCAGGACGAGCGGCGAGACCGCGTTGTCATCAGACTTCACTTCCATCCCAGTGAACCTTTCCATTCCTCGGCGCACCGCGCCGCCCGATCGCAAGGGGCTCCGGCATCGCTCGGCCGGCCTCTCACGCAGGGTCATGTAGGGGGGCGATCCGCTCGGGTCACGTCATGTTTGTATACCTGATTGCGGGCACGATGCCGGGCATTTCCCCTCCCGCGCAGGGGTTATCCTGCATTTGCCCTGAAGGGGTTTCAGGTTGCTCCTGACGTGGCCTAGGTAGGTCCGTAGGGGCGGCGGACGCCGACGATCTCGTGGAGCAAACGAGCGGCGCTGTCCCAGTCGACCGGCTTCACGAGGACACCGTCGAACGCCGAGGCGTTGAGCGCGGCGCGGGCCTCGAGATCGCGCCGGCCAGTGCACGCGAAGATGGCGACGTGCTGGGTCGCCGGATCGGCGCGCAGCGCCTCGGCGACGACGAAGCCGTCGATGCCGGGCATCCTCAGGTCACACAGGATCACATCCGGGACGTCCTGCGTCGCGAGGAACACGCCACGCAGCCCGCCGGCTGCCCGCTCTACCAGGAAGCCGTGCGCAGCGAGCGCCGCCTCCGCCATGACGAGGAAATCGGGATCATCATCGACGATGAGGACCCGGCGCCGCCGCTCGATCACCAGGGTATCCTCGTCTCCCTGCTCGTCGTGATGCTCGGTGAACTCTCTGCGCTCTGCCTCGGACATGCTCCCCCGCTCGCGGCTCGGCTGACAGCGCTCCCCAGGTGCTCGGGCTTCGATGCGCTGATGCGCGGAAGCATGACCATCGACCCATGGAACATGGCCCATGGAACATGGAAGGAGAGCAACGAAGAGCAACGGCCTCCCGCCGGCGTTTCTGGAAAGGCCCCCCCGCGCTGGTGGAGGCGGAACCTGAACCCCAGGTACACCTTGTGCCCAGGTCGCTTATCCGCAACCATCAACTGTCCAGCGCAGATGGGGGGTCTCTGCGCGGTTCACCCCCAGCCTCCGGCGACCGCTGTTTCGGGGCAGCCCCGACGACAGTTGGCTTGCTCGTCTGATGCTCGCGGTCCGCGCTGCTGCATATTCGGAGCAGGCGTTTATGTGGATGGATGACGAGTTCTTCGCGCGTGTGGGCCACGATCTTCGGGGCGAGCTGGCGACCATGCTGGCGGGGGTCCACTATCTCCTGCGTTACCAGAAGGACCTCGGGGCGGCGCCGCGGGACATGCTGGAGCGCGTGCGCGGCGCGGGCGAGCGGCTGAAGCGGCTGCTCGACGAGTTCGACAACTCCATCTGGCTCCGCGCGGACCCGAGCCGTCCCATGGCGATCGCCTCGTACGATGCAGGCGAGCTCGCCCGCCGCGCGGCGGGGCATCTCGAAGAAGCGGCCACCGCGCGTGGCGTGCGCATCTCGTTCGTTGCCGAGCCCGACGGGGGCGCCCCCGTGGAGGGGGATCCGGAGCTGCTCCGGGTGGCGATCGAGTACGTGCTCGGCTTCGCCATCCTGCGCTCGCGCGATCGCCCCGTGCAGATGTGTGTCTCGATCTCCGGCGGAGAGGCGGTGGTGACCGTCATCGACGAGGCCGGCCCCGTCGCGCCCGAGCCGCTCGCCCGGCTGCTCGATCCGTTCGGCGAGCGGGCGGCGATCCCCGCCGACCCTGTCGCGCCGCGCCGTCGAGAGCGGCTGGGCCTCGGGCTCGCGATCGCGCGTGGCATCCTCGGTGCGCACGGGGGCGGGCTGACCGTGGAGCCGTCGTCCGGTCGCGCGGAAGGCGGCTCGACGGAGCCGGCCTCGGGGCTCTCCACGACGGGGCTGCGATTCACGTGCTCTCTCGGCGGCGTTCGGCGGGGCTCTCCCTCCGGCTCGCCCGAAACGACGGATCGCGGCCGTGCGGCGAGCGCGAGCGGCGATGACGGATGAGATCCCGCCCTGGGCTCGCAACGCGCGGATCGTGTCCGATGAAGACTTCGTCTAGGATGGACGGGGTCGCACGTCGCGAGCGTGCTCCAACTTCCACCGCCCACCGATGAATGCGCCTCGATGCCGACGCTGAGCTCTCTCCTCGTGCAGCATGGGGTTACCTCGATGCGGGTGGTCGAGGAGGCGATCGCCCGCCAAGTGCTCCACGGCGGCGATCTCGCCACGAATGTGCTGGAGCTGGGTGCGGTGCGTGAGCGAGAGCTCACGGCGCTGCTCGCGGAGAGCCTCGGGCTCCCGCCCGCCGTGGGCCGGCTGCGACCCGCGTCGCCCGAGGTGCTGCGGACGATCCCCGTCGATCTTGCGGTCCAGCACCGCGTGTTCCCCCTCGACGTACGCGCGGGCCTCGACGTGGCGGCGACAGGAGCCCTGCAGCGCGAGGCGACGCTCGTCATCGCCACGGCAGAGCCCCTCGCGTTGCCCGTGGCGGAAGAGCTGAGCTTCGCGCTGGGGGTCAGCCTGCGGCAGCTCGCCGCGCCGCTGGTGCGCATCCGCCAGGCGCTCGCCGAGCACTACGGCGTGGCCCTGGAGCGGCGGTTGTCGCGGCTGGTGAAGCAGCTCGACGCGCGCGCCGAGCCGAGCCCGAACGAGCCGAACCTGGCGCACGAGCCTGGCCCTCCGGTCGCCGCTGCGGTCCCGCCGGCGCCGGCGCCCGCCTCACCTGCGGGCATCGACGCGGCTCCCCACGCGGCCGTCGACGCCAGCTCGTCCGCGCAGATCGACACGGGTTCGCCTGCCGAGGTCGTCGCGGATCCATCAGCTGAGCTCGCTGCCGCCTCGCCCCGTGGCGCCGATGCGGATTCACCGGCAGGCGTCCGCCCCACGTCGCCTCCAGGAGTCGAGGCGGCTTCGCTGGCCAGCGTCGATGAGCCCGAGGACGCCGCCGAGACCCAGCAAAGGCGACCCAGCATCGAGGATGCTCCGACGGTCGAATCGCTGACCTCGATCTACGACGAGGACACGGTCGTCGCGGACGTGGCGCTCAACGAGGCGGTGCCCACGCCGAGGAAGCCGCCGCTCCACGAGATGGATGACGAGCCGACGGTCGTCGCTGCGTATCCGCTCGATCTCTCCTTGCTCCGCTATCCCGAGGCGCACATTCCTCGGGTCGAGGCGGTCGCTTCACCGCGCGTCACGCCAGCTCCTGGTGAGGCGGCCGCGCATACCGGCCAGGCGGCCGCGCTGCAGGCAGAGCCGGCGATCGAGCCGGCCGTGCCGACGCCGCGCTCCGAGCAGCTCGCGCCGCACCTTTCGCCGCTGGCGCCATCGGAGGCCGTGCGCACGTCGCCGCCCGCGGAAGCCCCGGGGCCGCCCGTCGAGATCACGGAGCCGGCGCCGAAAGCAGCGGCCTCGCCGGCGTCGGCGCTGTCCGGCGTGCGCTCGCCAGCGCCAGGCACTCAGCTCCTGACGGGCTGGCTGAAGCGGGCCTCTGCTGCACACCGGCCTCAGCAGGAGCCGCTGCCGCCAGCCGCTGCGGCGCTCCAGCAGCAGCCCCACGGATCCGCATCCACGGCGTCGACAACGGCGGCATCGGTACCCGCAGGTTCGACACCTGAGGCGCCGGTCCCCGTGCCGTCAGCGCCTGCGGTGCCGGCACCTGCGGCGACTCCGGCGGAGCGGCGCGAGCTCTCCTCGAGCGCACCGGCGGCGAAGGTCTCCATGCGCGAGGCGGGACGGTCTGCGTCCGCTGCACAGAGGCGGAAGGGCCCCTTCACGCTGGCCATGGCCGAGCAGGCGCTCGCCGCCGTCGGATCGAGCGAAGAGGTGCTCGGGGTCCTCTTCGACTTCGCTCAACAGTACTTCGAGTACACGGTCCTGTTCACGGTGCACGGCGAGCGCGCCGAGGGCCGCAACGCTTCGGGTCCAGGCGCCGAGCGCGAGCGCGTCACGAAGATCGCCGTGCCCTTCGAACGTCCGAGCGCCCTCGCCAGGGCGCGCGCGCTCCGCGCGCCGGTCGTCACCGCCGTCGCCGGCAGCGCGCCTGACGCCGAGCTCCAGCGCGAGCTCGGCAGGAAGGTCCATGCGGCCGCCGTGGCGGTCGTCCCGATCGTCGTGCGCGGCCGCGTCGTCGCGCTCGTCTACGGCGACGACGGCGCCACCTCGGTCGAGCTCTCGAGCATCGGAGACCTCATCGCGCTCGCCGGCATCGCGGCGACGGTGCTGGAGCGGCTCATCCTGCGGAAGAAGCAGAACCGCAGCGGCGGAGCCCAGCCAAGCGACGGCCCGGCGCCCCACGAGGCCGCCACGCCTCAGCAGAAGGCGCCCGCGCCTCAGCAGAAGGCGCCCGCGCCTCAGCAGAAGGCGCCCGTGCCTCCGGAGGACGCCGCCGCGCGTTCGGAGGACGCCGCTGCGCCGATGGACGAGCAGGCAACCGAGGGACCGCTCTCCCTGCGCACCCGCGCCGCGCTCATGGAGCTGAGCAGCATGGTCCGCGCGGACGCGCACGGCGCGCACGTCGCCGCCGCGGGCGCGCAGCTGCCTGCGGCGGATGCAGACCGCGACGCGGGAGAGCCCCTGCCCGCCGACGCCTCCGACGTCGCGCCGCAGGCCGTGCGGCGGCAGGGCAGCTGGACCACGGAGGACGGCGCTTCCGGGATCGACGCCGTCGCGCGGGCCTTCGGCCTTCGCGGCACCGGCGTGGAGACCGAGGCCGTGCGGCCGGACGAAGGTGTCGCGCACGCGATGGCCTTCAGCTCGACGATCCCGCCGGCCCCGACGCTGCACGCGCAGCGCATGGGCTCCGAGCCGCAGCTCCGATCGGGCCTCGAGGTGGACGCGGACGTCGTGTCCGGCACGGCCGTCACGGCGCCGATGATGCCGGCGGTCACGCCGCCGATGATGCCGGCGGTCACAGCGCCGATGATGCCGGCGATCACGCCGCTGCCTGCGCCGCGCGCCGCGGCGTCGTCGGCGCCGGCGATCATCGACGAGATCCCCGACCTCGAGATCCCCGCGGCGCCGGTCCCCTCGGCGTCGGAGGACCTCGATCTCGGCGAGCCGGAAGAGGCGCGGACGAAGCGGTACTCACGGCCTCCGTGGATGCTCGACAGCTCGATCACGCCGGGCGCAGAAGAGCACCGGGAGCTCGGACCGGCGCCGGCCGCGGGGCGGCCCTCGTGGCGCCGCCGTACGCCTGTTGCCGTCGAGACCGCCACGGCCTACGCGAGGCCCCCGTCCGAGCGGCGCGCCGCGGTCTCGCCGTCGCCGGCCGGCGACTTGCGCGCGGAATACACCTCGCTGCTTCAGCACGTCCTCGCGGGCGGCGAGGCCGGCGCGAGGGCGTTCGCCGAGCTCGTGCGCAACGGCGACACGGCGATCTCGGTCGTCGCCGCGCGGTTTCCCGGTCCGCTCCGGGTCGATCGTCAGCGCTTCCGCGAGCAGCTCGCCGGCCCGGAGGGCGCCGCGATCGTCGCCACCGCGCCCCCCGCCTCCCAGTGCGGGCCGCTGCTCGAGCTGATCGTCGCGATCCGGCGCCCGGCGCTGCCCTTCATGACCGTGCGGAGCGCCTCGCCCGATCCCGAGGTGCGCCTGTGGGCCACGCACGTGCTCGGCGAGCTGACGTACCCGGAGGCCGCCAACGCGCTGCTCCCACGGCTCTTCGACGACAGCATCGCCGTGCGGCGGATCGCGATCCAGTCGGCCGCCTCGCTGATCGCGGCGCCGCCTGCGGGCGCCCCGATCCTGCAGGGGCTCGACCACATCGCGCGCGACCGCGAGGAGGCGTCCGCGCGGCGGCTCGCGGCCATCGAGACGATGACCGAGATCCGCTCGGGAGCCAGCGTGCCGGCGCTCATCAGCGCGCTCACCGATCCTCACGAGGCGATCGCCGAGGCGGCGGCGCGGGCGCTTGTCGTCGTCACGCGGGACGATCTCGGCCGGGACGCGCGCAGGTGGCTGTCGTGGTGGTCGAGGAACGGCGAGCGCCATCGCATCGAGTGGATCATCGACGCGCTCACGCACGAGAAGCCTGCCATCCGCCGCGCGGCGATCGACGAGCTGAAGGGCGTCACCAAGGAGTACTTCGGGTACTACGAGGACCTGCCGCGGCAGGAGCGGGAGGCAGCCCAGGAGCGCTACCGCGCGTGGTGGATCTCCGAGGGGCGCTCGCGGTTCCGCACCACCGGCTGACGCCGCAACCATGGAGCGGGGGGCGGCTCGTGGCGCCGCCTCCCGTGGGAGCGGCGCGCCGACGCCTCACGGGCGACGCGCGCAGAAGGAGCTTGAGCCCGCGTCGCGCGGGGAGGCGGGCGGCTCGGCCGCTCAGCGGGAGCCGCCCGTCGGGTGGGCTTGAGGGAGGGTCAGGGGAAGGGGAGAGAGCGAACCGCGCAGCGGCGGTTCACTTCGGCGCGGCGGGGGCGGCGGCCGGCTGCGTGGCGGGCGCCGGCCTCTTGGCGGGCAGCCCGGCGGGCGCGGTCTCGCCGGCCTCCTTCATGGCCTTGTCGATGAGCTTCTTGAACTTCGAGAACGGCTGCGCGCCGCTGATGAAGTAGCCGTTCACGACGAACGCCGGCGTCCCGCTGATGCCCGCCTTGTCCGCGACGGAGTTCTCGGAGTCCACGAACGCCTTGTGGGTGTTCGCGTCGAGCGCCTTCTTGAACTTCGTCATGTCGAGGCCCTGCTCCTCGGCGTACTTCTCGAGCGAGGCGCGCGAGAAGGCGTCCGGCTGCCCCTGATTCTTGAAGAGCACCTCGTGGTACGCCCAGAACCCGGCGTTGCCCTTCTGCGTGTAGGCCTCCTGCGAGGCCTCGGACGCGAGCGGCGCGTTCTTGTGCATCGGCAGCGGCCGGTGGCGCCACACGATCTTCAGCTTGTCGCCGTAGGTCTTCGAGATCTGGGAGACCGTGTCCTCGACGCGCTTGCAGAACGGGCACTCGAAGTCCGAGAAGACCTGCATCACGACCTTGGCCCGCTCGCCGCCCTTCCACGGGCTGTTCGGCGCCGGCGCGGAGACCTCCTTGCGCTCGGGCGGCGGCGGCTCCTTGCCGTTCTTGATGATCTCGGCGTAGAGGTCCTTGGCGGCGACGCCCTTGGCGAGCAGCGCCTCCGACTTCTTGATCTCCTCGTCGATGATCGTCTTGAACTTGTCGATCGGCTGCGCGCCGACGAGCCGGCGGCCGTTGATGAAGAAGTGCGGGGTCCCGGACGCCTGCAGGTCGTCCGCGAGCTCCTGATCGGCGGCGATGGACGCGCCGAACTTCTTGGTGGCGATCGCGGCCTTCACCTTCTCGACGTCGAGCCCCAGCTCCTTGGCGTAGCCGAGCAGGTCGTCGTCGTTGAGCTTCTGCTGGTTCTTCCAGAGCAGGTAGTACGCGTCCCAGAAGCCCTTCTCGCCCTTCTGCGCGCGGGCCTCCATGGCGAGCTCAGCCGCCGGCTCGGCGCGCTGGTGGAACGGGAGCGGGTTGTTCTTCCAGACGAACCGGACCTTGTCGCCGTAGGTCGTGAGGAGCTCGTCGATGGTCGGGACGACCTTGCTGCAGAACGGGCACTGGAAGTCGGACCACTCGACGATGGTGACCAGCGCGGTGGCCGGGCCCTTCGCCGGCGCGTCGCCGACGGGCACCTTCCAGACGGTCTTGTCGTCCTCCTGCGGGCGCTCGCGGTCCTTCTGGGGCGGCGCCTTCGCCTTGTTCTCCGCGGCGAGCTTCGCGTACACCTTGTCGGGCTTGGTCCCGGCGGCGACCGCCGCCTGCGCGGCCTTGAGCTGCTCGTCGATGACGGCGGTGAACTTGTCGATCGGCTGAGCGCCGCTCAGGAACACGCCGTTGATGATCGAGGCGGGCGTGCCGGTGACGCCCGACGTCTTGCCGACCGCCATGTCGGCGTCGATCTTGGCCATGTACTCCTGCCGATCGAACGCCGCCTTGAACTTCGCCCTGTCGACGCCGGCGTCGACGGCCCACTTCTCGAAGTTATCGGGCGTGAGGCTCTTCTGGTTCTGGAAGGCCAGCTCGTGGAACTTCCAGAACGCCTTCGAGCCGCCGAGGCGGAACACGGTCTCGGCCGCGAGCGCCGCCGGGCGCGCGTTCTTGTGGAAGGGGAGCGGGTTGTTCTTCCAGATGATGCGCAGCTTCTCGGGACCGTACTTGTCCTTGAGCTGGTTGATCGTGGTCTCGACCTTGGTGCAGAACGGACACTCGAAGTCGCTGAAGACGACCATCGTCACCGGCGCCGCCCGCGTGCCCCACATGGGGTCCTTCGACGACACCGGGACCGCCGCGTCCTCGTCGGTCCACGGCTGACCGTCCTCGTGGACCGCCGAGATCTCATGCCCGCGCGAGCCGGCGCTCCGATCGATGCTCCACATCAGCCCCATCCCTGCGATGAAGCAGAGAAGAAAGCCGACGATGGCTGTTCCCTTGTTCATGATGTTTCCTCTCTCAACGTGGTGGGGCTCCGCCAGGCGGGCCCCTCCTTCAACGCGGGCGCGGCACCGGGTGCAGCGCCCGCGACAAGATCGCCCATCGTGACCTCCCGGGGCGGCGAGCCACCCCGGGCCGAGGGAGCCGCCGCCGCGTGCGCGCGGCGCAGCCCCCGGCGGAGCGCCAGGGCCGCTCTCGACCCTCACGCCGGCGCCTGCGCCCGGCCACGAGCGCGGCTGGCACCTCGCCCTCGAGAGGGCGAGCCTGCGCGACGTGGGACCGGACCAGCGCCTAGGAGGCTCGGGTCAGACCGGCAAGCGCTCCGGACCTCGCGGCAGCGCCGCCCTCGCGCCGAGAGCTGCGGTCCACGAGAGACCACGCGGCGCGATCGCGTGCGGGCTGCCGGCGAGCTCGCCTCATCGAGGCGGGTGGTAGACGCCCTGCGCGACGCCGGGACGCGGTCCTCCGGGGACCGCCGCGAACGAGAAGAGCGAGACCGACGCGTACGGGGCAGGGAGGACGAGGTCGGGAAGGAGCAACGCCTGCTGCGGGGCGCTGGAGAGCTCGCTCACAGGGCCGGGGTGCCGCGAGTTCGGCCCGACCATCGGCCCGCCATCGCCCGTGGCGCAGCCTGGCGCCGCGTCGATCCGCGCGTCGGTGATCGGGAGGGTGCGGGGCGGAGCGACCGAGGAAGCTCCGCGGGGATCGCAGATCGGCGCGTACCTCGTCTCGCCCGTCGCGTCGTCGACGCTGGTGAAGACGGTGCACGACGGCTCGTCCGGCGGGGCGACGATCGTCATCCGGTCGTCCTCGCACACGGGGACGATCGCAGCGCTCGCTGTAAGCGGCAGGACCAGCGCCAACGCGAACGTCAGCACGGTCATCAGGCGCTGGACAGCGTGTCGCGACATCCCTCGCAAGGATTAGCCGAGGCGTGCAGGGAGAGCAATGGCCCGGATCCCCGCAGGAATGCGACACTTCGAGGTCTTCCTGGACGGATCCCGACGCTTCTCCAGGGTACCGCCCGGAGGATGCCACTTGTCGACAGGGTGTGGATAACCCTGTGGATAAGTTGGAGATCCCCTGTGTCGAAACGGTGGTTCGAGCGACCGGCGCCAGCAGCAGCGCGGCCGGTTTCCGCGTCGCGCAGCGGTTCGCGTGAACTTGGCCCACCTTGTCCTACATCCGGTAGGTTCGCTTCATGGCGAACTCCTCCGCGACCGTGCCTCGCCCGGTTCCTCCGCCCTCGCACGAGCCCACCAAGAGCGGCTTCGCTGCGGACGATGTTCCCCGGCCGCTCGGCCGTTACGTGCTCCTGCGACGCATCGCTCGGGGAGGCATGGGGGAGGTGTTCCTCGCCTCCACGACCGGGCTGGAGGGGGCCGAGCGCCCGGTCGTCGTGAAGATCATCCGCCGCGAGCACGCGTCCGATCCGAGCTACATCGCCCGCTTCCTGGACGAAGCGCGGGTGCAGGCGCAGCTCCAGCACTCCGGCGTCGCGCAGGTCATCGAGGCGGACGTCGACCCGGCGACGGGGGAGCCGTACGCGGTGGTCGAGCACGTCGAGGGCCGGAGCCTCGGCGAGGTCCGGGCCCGCGCGGTGCAGCTCGGGCATCGCTTCGACTGGGCGGAGGCGGTCGCGATCGCGACGATGATCGCCGAGGCGCTCGCCCACGTGCACGAGCGCAGGGACCCGTCGGGCGCCGCGCTCGCCATCGTCCACCGCGATCTGTCGCCGCAGAACGTGATGCTCGGCTTCGCCGGCGACGTGAAGATCATCGATTTCGGCACCGCCCGCGGCCAGAACCGGCGCTGCCACACGGTCGCGGGCGTCGTCTTCGCGAAGCCGGGTTACGTCGCGCCGGAGGTCGCCAACGGCGACCCGGGCGACGCGCGGGTCGATCTCTATGCGCTCGGGATCATGCTCTGGGAGCTGTGCGCGGGGCGCCGGTTCCTCCAGGGCGACGCGCAGACGCACATGGCCGCGGTCGCGCGCAACCAGAACGACCCGCCGCCGATCGCGCTGTCGCTCGGGGCCCCGTCGGCGCTCGACGCCGCCATCGGGCGGCTCACGGCCTTCGACCGCGAGGCCCGGTACCCGTCGAGCCGCGCCGCCGCGCGCGACCTCGCCGCGCTCCTCGGGGCGGCGGTCGCCCTGCCCGGCGGCGAACGCGGCGTGCGCGCGCGGGCCGCGCACCTGATGCAGCGCCTGTTCCCTGGCGAGCCGGGGCGCTCGCGCGGCGAGTTCGCGGCCCTCGTCGCCGCCGCCAAGGCCCACCGCGCCACGGCCGTGACGCCGGTGAGCCCGCGCGCCGAGGCCATGGCCTCCGCCGAGCGCGTGGACGACGGCACGCTGCCCGGGACGCGCTACCGGCTGCTGCGCGAGATCGGGACGGGCGCGAGCAGCACCGTCCACGAGGCGGAGCACGTCGATCTGGGGCGCCGCGTGGCGCTCAAGGTCGTCTCGGCGGAGCACTCGGCGACGGACGTGATCGCGAGCCGCTTCCGCCGCGAGGCCCGCGTCCTCTCGCGCCTCTCCCACGAGCACCTCGTGAAGGTCCACGATTTCGGCATGGCCGCGGACGGCCGGCTGTTCTGCGCCATGGACCTCCTGGAGGGCGAGACGCTCGACGCCCTGCTCGTCCGCGGCGGCGCGATCGACTGGAGGGACGCGCTCGCGATGGCCGCCAAGGTGCTGAGCGCGCTCGAGCTCGCGCACGCCGAGGGGCTCGTTCACCGGGACATCAAGCCCGAGAACCTCTTCATGACGCGCCCGCGCGGCGCCGAGGGGGCGCTCTCCCTCGCGGACGCCGGCCTGAAGCTGCTCGATTTCGGGCTCGCGAAGCGCCTCTCCGACGATCGCGGCGAGGCCTGTGGCGTCGCGGACGAGACGGGCGCCGGCGAAGGGCCGGCCCGGGCCGCGGTCGCGATCGTCGGGACGCCCGAGTACATGGCCCCCGAGCAGGCCGCGTCGGGGCGCATCGACGGGCGCGCCGATCTCTACGCGCTCGGCTGCGTCCTCTACGAGATGCTCACGGGGCGCCTGCCGTTCGTCGAGCAGAGCCTCGTCGCGCTGATCGACGCGAAGATCAAGGGCAGCCCCGAGCGCCTCCGCGAGCGCGCGCCGACCCGGCAGATCCCGACCTTCGTCGACGATCTGGTGATGCGCGCGCTGGCCCGTCACCCGAGCGTCCGCTTCCAGAGCGCCGCCGAGATGCGGAAGGCCATCCTGGAGGCGCTGGGGCGACCTGCTCGCGCGCGCACCCGCCGCCGCGCGATGGGGTTCGCCGCGGTCGCCGCCGCGATGACGCTCGCGGGCGTGCTGGTCGTCGGCAAGGGGCGCGAGCTGGTGGCGCGTGTCCCCGCGGTCGCTGCGCTCGTCGGCGCTGCGGGCGAGGCGGCCGCGACGTCGGGTGATGCGGCGCAGCCCGCCGCGCCGGCGGTCGCCGCGGAGGCGGCGGCGGTCGCCGCGGAGGCGCCGGCGGCAGCCGCGGAGGCGCCGGCGGCAGCCGCGGAGGCGCCGGCGGGCGGCGCGCTCGCGGCAGCTTCCTACGCGCCGGCGTCCGTCGCGGCAGCGCTCGCGGCGGCCAGCGCGGCAGGGCAGGGGAGCGCCACGCCTCCGGCCCTCGCGGCCGTGCCCGCCGCCGGCTCCGATGCCGCCGCGCCCCGAGAGGGAGCCGCGCCGCCTGCGCAGGCCGCCGTCGCGAAGAGCGACGCGGCGAAGTCGCCCGCGAGGGACGAGCCCGCCCGGCGCGCCTCGGCGATGACCGCGCGCGCGCCGGCGAAGGCCGGCAAACCCGCGGCGCGCGGCGCGGCGGATCGCGCCTCCCGCGAGGTCGCGAAGCGCGAGCCGAAGGCGCGCGAGCGATCGTCCTCGTCCGCGGCGCGCGAGTCGGCCGCGCCGGCGCCCGCGCGTGGCGAGGCTGACACGGCGGCGAAAGACGCGCACGAGGATCGCAGCGAAGCGAAGCGGCGCCGTCACAAGCGGCGGTCCCGGGTCGCGAAAGCGGAATAGCCGCGCGTCGCGCGGCGCATTTCGCTCGCGCGTGGGCTGCGGCGTTGTATACCGCGCAGCCTGCGATGGCTCAGATCGCCTTGTCCGCGCCGGGTTCGAACGCCGTTACTTCGGGCCCACCCCATCGCGCCATCCTGCGGCTCGCGCTGCCGACCGTGGCGGCGATGCTCACCCAGAGCATCGTCAACGAGGTCGACATCGTCTTCTTCGCGCACCTGCCGTGCCCCGAGTCCTCGAACGCGCACGCGGCGCTCCTGCCGTCGCTGATCGTCCTGTGGCTGTTCGGCGGCTCGCTCAGCGCGATCTCGGTCGGCACGCAGGCGTTCACGGCGCGCCGCTTCGCCGAGAATCGCCCCGGGGACGCCGGCGCGGTCCTCGCGAACGCCCTGTTCTTCGCGATCGTCGCCGGCGTCGTGTTCTCCGCGATCGGGTACCTGACGATGCCGTACATCCTGTCCGTCATCATCAAGGTGCCGGACGCGCGGCAGGCGGCGCTCGATTACCTCGGCTGGCGCCTGCTCGGCGTGACGTCGATGGCGGCGACGTTCGCGCTGAAGGCGTTCTTCGACGGGATCGGCAAGACGCACATCCACCTGGTCTCGGCCCTCGCGATGAACGGGCTGAACATCGTGCTCTGCCTCCTGCTCATCTTCGGCAACGCCTCGCTCGGCATCCCGAAGTACGGCATCGCCGGCGCGGGCATGGCCGGCTTCATCTCGACCTACGTCGGTCTCGCGATCATGCTCGGGTACGCGCTCCTGCCGGAGTACCGGCGCCGCTACCGCCCGTTTGCTACGAGCAAGCTGTCGGCCCCGCTCGTCTGGTCCATCCTCCGGCTGTCGATCCCGAGCGCCGTCGCGACCGTCGCGATCATGACGGGCTTCGCCCTCTTCTACGCGATCGCCAGCAAGCTCGACCAGGTCGCGCCGGCGGGCGTCGTCTCGCCGCTCTGTCCCGGCGGCCGCGCCGAGCCGGTGTACGGCGCCGCGACCACGGTGATCGTCGGGATCCTGAAGCTCACGTTCACCGCCTGCCTCGCCTTCGGCACGTCGACGGCGACGCTGGTCGCGCAGTCGCTCGGCGAGAAGGACGGCGACAAGGCCGCGCGCTTCGGCTGGACCAGCGTCCGGCTGGGGCTCGCGATCTTCGGCGTCGTCGGCCTGCTCGAGGCGATCTTCGCGCCGCAGATCCTCGCGTTCGCCAGCAGCAGCGAGCTCGTCCAGGCCGCGGCGCTCCGGCCGCTCCAGATCATGGGCATCTGCACGCCGCTCGTCGCGGTCGGCATGATCCTCACGCAGGCGCTCTTCGGCGCGGGAAACACGATGTTCGTGATGGTCGTGGAGCTCATCCTGCACTTCACCTGCCTCGTCCCGCTGGCGTGGCTGTTCGGCATCACGCTCGGCTTCGGCCTGATGGGCATCTGGGGCGCCGGCGTCGTCTACGTGGTCCTCCTCGCCGCGATCATGGTGTGGAAGTTCCGCTCGGGGGACTGGAAGAAGATCCGGCTCGACGCCCAGAAGCCCCTCGACGAGGCCGCGCTCGGCGAGGGCGGCGGCGGGGCGAGCGCGTAGGGGCGCTGAGCCGACCGGCTCAGCGGGGGAAAGCGGCGGCGTTCCCGCCGTCGACGGTCACGACGCAGCCCGTCGTGGCCTCGGCGGTCGCGAGGTAGAGGAAGGCCTGCGCCACGTCCGCCGCGGTGGTCTCGCGCCGGAGCAGGTTGTCGCGGAAGTAGTCGTCGACCGAGACGTTGCGGGCGCGTGCGCGCGCCTCCAGCAAGCCGGCGCCGAAGAGCGCGGTGCGGATCCGGTCGGCGTTCACGGCGTTGGCGCGGATGCCCTGAGGCCCGAGGTCCACGGCGTACTGGCGCATCAGCGAGACGAGCGCCGCCTTGGCGACGCCGTAGGGGCCGAAATCGGGCCCCTGGTTGAACGCGCTCTTCGACGCGTTGAACAGGATCGCGCCGCCTGAGCCCTGCGCGAGCAGCACCCGCGCCGCCGCGCGGGCGACGTTCTGGTGGCCGAGCAGGTTCAGCTCGAGCGACGCGCACAGGGCCTCGTGCCCCTCGGACGTGTGGAGGGATCCAGAGAACGCGCGGCCGGCGTTCGACACGACGATGTCGACGCCGCCGAAGTGCGCCGCGCTCTGCGCGAACGCGCGGTGCACGCTCGCCTCGCTGCGCACGTCGCAGGCGACCTTCATGCAGCGGCCGCGGTAGCGGCCCCCGAGCTCGGCGGCGGCCTTCTCGAGCGACTCCTCGTCGCGATCGGCCAGCACCACGTGCGCTCCCGCTGCGAGGAACGCCGCCGCCGTCGCGTGGCCGATCCCCGAGGCGGCGCCCGTGACCAGCGCGATCCGCCGATCGAGCGGGCCCCGCTGCCCCGCGCCGAGCTTCAGCTTCGCCTGCTCGAGGCTCCAGTACTCCATGTCGAAGAGATCGAGCTCCGGGACCGGCTGGTACCCGCCGAGCGCCTCGGCGGCCTCGATCACGGAGACGGTATGGGCGTAGACGTCCGCGACGATCTCCGCCTCGGCGCGGGTGCCGCCCACGCACAGCGCGCCCGCCCCGGGGAACAGCAGCACCCGCGGGAACGGATCGAGCTCGTCGCGGACGACGCCCCGCGCCGCGCAGGAGCGGCGGAAGTACTCGTGGTACTCGTCCACGTACCTGGCGATGGCCTGCTCGACGGTCGCGCGGAAGCGCGCCGTGTCGGCGATGTCGTGGCCGTGGATGACGAGCGGCCGCGCCTTGGTGCGGATGACGTGATCCGGCGTGGCGCAGCCGATCTGCGAGACCCTGGCCAGATCGTCGCGCGCGCAGAACGCGAGCAGCTCCAGGCCGGTGCGGAGCGTGCAGACCCAGGGGCGCCCCGACGCGCGGGCGAGCGCCCCGCGGACGACCGGCCCGATGGCGGCCCGGAGGTCCGGATCCGCCACGACCGTGGGGTGCGAGGCGATCACGCTGCGCTCGGCGATGTAGCGCTCGGCGCGCGTCACGGCGTCGATCATGCGCGTGTAGCTCTCCTCGGCGGTGTCTCCCCACGTGAAGACGCCGTGCTTGTCGAGGATCATCAGCGACGGGAGCGCCCCTCCCGCGAGGCGCTCCCGGACGAGCTCGGCGACGCGGCGGGCGAGCGCGAAGCCCGGCATGACGTACGGCACGAAGAGCGCGCCGTCCCCGTAGATCGCCTGGACGACCTCGGCCGAGCCGGGTTGATCGATGACCGCGAGCACCGCGTCCGCGTGCGTGTGATCGACGAACTTCGCGGGGATGATCGCGTGCAGCAGCGCCTCGACCGACGGCGTCGGGCTCGCCGGATCCAGCATCTGGCCGCGCAGCAGCGCGACCATCTGCTCGTCGGTCATCGCCTCGAGCGCGCAAGCGCGCTGGAGCGGCGCGAGGCGGCACGCCGGAAAGCCGCGCGGCTCGATGGTCGCGAGGTCCCACCCGCTGCCCTTGATGAAGAGCACGTCCACGCGATCGCCGAGCAGGTCGACGGCCGTGCTCTTGACGCTCGTGTTCCCGCCCCCGTGGAGGACGAGCGACGGATCGGCGCCGAGCAGGCGGGAGGTGTAGACGCGGAGGGCGAGATCTTCGCCCCAGGTCGAGGCGTAGGTGTCGAGGTGGCGCTGGGCTTCGTCCTTGCTGTGGCGAGGATCCATCGATCGGCCGCCTACCCCAGCGGCGGAGGCGCCGAAAGCCCGCCGCTCAGTAGCGGTAGTTCTCGGCCTTGAAGGGGCCCTCGGCGGGGACGCCCAGGTACTTCGCCTGCTCCGTCGTGAGCTGGGTCAGCTCGACCCCGAGCTTCGGCAGGTGCAGCGCCGCGACCTTCTCGTCGAGCTTCTTCGGCAGCAGGTGGACGCCGATCGTGTGCTTCTCGGTCCACAGGGCGATCTGCGCGAGCACCTGGTTGGAGAACGAGGTCGACATCACGAACGACGGGTGGCCGGTGGCGCACCCGAGGTTCACGAGCCGGCCGCGCGCGAGGACGATCAGCCGCTTGCCGTCCGGGAAGACGAAGTGATCGACCTGCGGCTTGATGTTCTCCTCCTTGATCTCGGGGTTCTTCTCGAGCCACGCGATCTGGATCTCCGAGTCGAAGTGCCCGATGTTGCAGAGGATCGCCTCGTCCTTCATCGCGATCATGTGCTCCGCCCGGACGACGTCGGCGCAGCCGGTCGCCGTGACGAAGATGTCGCCGACCGGGGCGACGGTCTCGAGGCGCTTCACCTCGTAGCCCTCCATCGCCGCCTGCAGCGCGCAGATCGGGTCGATCTCGGTGATGATCACGCGCGCCCCCAGGCCGCGCAGCGACTGCGCGCACCCCTTGCCGACGTCGCCGTAGCCGCACACGACGGCGACCTTGCCGGCGAACATCACGTCGGTGGCCCGCTTGATCCCGTCGCCCAGCGACTCGCGGCAACCGTAGAGGTTGTCGAACTTGCTCTTGGTCACCGAGTCGTTGACGTTGATCGCGGGCACCTTCAGCTTGCCCGCGCGGTGCATCTCGTAGAGCCGGTGCACGCCGGTCGTCGTCTCCTCGGAGAGCCCGCGGATCGGGTCGGCGCCGGTGAAGAGCTCCGGGTGCTTCTCGTGGGCGACGATCGTGAGATCGCCGCCGTCGTCGAGGATCATGTTGGGCCCCTTGCCGCCCTTGAAGGCGTAGAGCTGCTGCTCGATGCACCAGTCGTACTCCTCGAGGGTCTCGCCCTTCCACGCGAAGACCGGGATGCCGGCCGCCGCGATCGCCGCCGCCGCGTGATCCTGCGTCGAGTAGATGTTGCAGCTCGTCCAGGTGACCTCCGCGCCGAGGGCCACCAGCGTCTCGATCAGCACCGCTGTCTGGATCGTCATGTGGAGGCATCCGGCGACGCGCGCGCCCTTGAGCGGCTGCGTCGGGCCGTACTCCGCCCTGAGCGCCATCAGCCCGGGCATCTCCTTCTCGGCGATGCGGATCTCCTTGCGACCCCAGTCCGCGAGCGTGATGTCGGCGACCTTGTAGGAGAGCTTCTTCTCAGCAGTCATGGTGTCCCTTTGCCTTTTCGGTGAATGCGCTTGAGCGCGCGCCGCGCCAGCCGACGAGCAGCTGCCAAACCAGGTGTCGATCCGGGCCTTCGCCCTGCCATGCGGACGGCAGCCGCCGGAGCTCGACGCCGGAGAGCCCGGCCTCCTCGGCGAGCCCTCGGAGGTCGCCCGGCGAGAAGCCGAGCCAGATGTCCGCCTCCTGCTCCCGGAGGGCCTGATCGTTGTGCGCCTCGTAGTCGAGCACGCACACCGCGCCCCCGCGGGCGTGAGCGCCGTCGCCGCGGCCGGGCGCGGCCGGCCGCGCGAGCTCGACGAGCGCGCGCATCGCCTTCGCCGGCTGAGGCGCGTGGTGCAGCACGCGCGCCGCGAAGACAACGTCGGCGCCCCCGGAGAGCGCCTCGCCGGCCTCCGGAGGATCGCCGCCGAGCGCGCGCGCCACGGCCCGGATCACCTCGGGCCCGTCGATCTCGCCGCACACCAGCTCGACGTTCTCGAGGCTGCGCCGCCGCAGGCGCTCCCCGGCGAGCTGCAGCTGCGCGCTCGCGCGATCGAGCGCGACGACGCGATCGAAGACGGGCGACAGCACCTCGAGCAGCGCCCCGTCGCCGGTGCCCGCGTCGACCGCCAGCCGCCGATGGGGCAGGAGCGGCGCGAGCGCCGCGAGGTAGGCGGCGAGCTCGGCCGGCGGCCCCGGGCGCAACGGCCGCCCGCCGCGCGCGAAGAACTCGCGCGTCTCGGCGTCGCGCGCGGCCAGCACCTCCTCGACGCGCGCGAGCGTCCCGTCCGCCGCGCAGGCGCGCTGGCCCGCGCGCACCGCGTCGTCGACGACGGGATCGGTCGTCGCGCGCGGATCCAGGCGGAGCAGCGTCCACGTCCCCTGGCGCCTGGCGAGCAGGATCCCCGCTTCACGGAGCGCGGCCGCGTGGCGCGAGATCTTCGGCTGGCCCTCGCGGAGCAGCTCGGCCAGCTCTCCGACGGCGAGCTCCTCCGCCGCGGCCAGGCCGAGGAGCCGCACCCGCACCGGATCCGCCAGCAGCCGGTACAGCTCGCACCGCGCCACCGCCTCCTCCGGCTGAGCCGGCGTCTCTGTGACCGAGACCATGGCTCATGTATATGTGTTGATGCGCATAGATGCAAATAGTTTGAGCAAGGCCCTGAACGCGTCCGGTTCGCCTCGAGAGCCCGGCTGACATGTGTGCCCGGGCACCTCGGCTCGCGCGCCGAGGCAGGCTCCCGTGCGGCGGGCAGCCGTGGCCAGCGGTGCGCACGGGGGGCGCCCTTCAGCGGCCGCCTCCTTCCGGGCTCCTTCCGCTTCTTCTGCGATCGCCGCTGTCGTGGTGCGCCGCGGCGCCTGGCTCGCGCTGGGTCAACCGAACGAGCGGACGGCCTTCTCCAGCTTCGCCTCTTCCGAGGAGCGGAGCAGGCCCACGGCCACCACGGTGAGGCGCTCCGGTCGGAACAGCGCGCGCGCGGCGTCGCGCACGTCGGCGACGCTGACGCGGGCGAGCTCCTCGTGCCGCGCCTCCGGGGTGCGCGTGATGTCGGCGAGCGCGGCGAGCCCATGGAAGCCGGCGGTCGCCTCGGCGTCGTCGAGCATCGCCTCCACCGACCAGAGGTGGCGGTCGCGCGCCTTGGCGAGCTCGTCCTCGCGCGGGCCGACCTCGGCGAGCTCGCGGAGCAACGCGAAGATCTCCCGGACCACCACGGTCGCGCGGTCGTGCTGGACGCCCGCGGCGATGTCGACGACCCCGTCGTCCTCGTAGGCCTCGAACATCCCCGAGACGTCGTAGCAGAGGCCCAGCCGATCGCAGATCCGCTCGTACAGCCGCGTCGACATGCCGTCGTCGAGGACGCGGAGCAGCATCTCCACGGCGGGCTCGCGCGGATCGCGCTCGCTCACGCCCCGGAACGCGATCCGCAGATCGGTCTGGCTCGACTGGTTCTCGATGAAGCGGAACCTCGGCTTCTTCTGCCCGTTGGGCGGGGGCGCGGCGGGCACCTGCTCGCCGCGCGGCATGGCGCCGAAGTGCCGCTCGGCGGCCCGCGCGCACGCCTCGGGATCGAGCCGCCCCGCGAGGCAGAGCACCGCGTTCGCCGTCGTGTAGTGCCGGGCGTGGTGGGCGCGCAGCATCGGCTCGTCGAAGCGATCGAGCGCCTCGATGTCGCCCGTGATGGTGAACCCGAGCGGGTGTCGCTCGTACATGAGCGCGCGCGCGTTGTTGTCCGCGTCGATGTCGCGCCCCTCGTCGTCGAGGTCCTCGAGGATCTCCTCGCGCACGATGCCGCGCTCGACCTCGATCGCGGTGAAGCTGGGCGACGTGGTCACCTCGCCCAGCAGGGCGAGCACCGGATCGAGGTTCGTCGGCGGCACGGAGATGCTCATCACCCCGTGGTCGACGTGGGTCGCCGCGTAGAGCGTCCCTCCGAGGCGCTCGAAGGCGAGCGCCTGCGCGTGCGCGGTCGGCAGCGTCGGCGTCCCCCGGAACACCATGTGCTCCAGGAAGTGAGAGATCCCGTTGTTCTGCTGGCTCTCGAACCGCGAGCCGACGCGCAGGTAGAGCGAGGCGACCGCCCGGTGGACGTGCGGTTGCGGGACGAGGACGACCTTGAGGCCGTTCGAGAGGACGACGTCGCGCGCGTCACGCAGGGGGAGCGACGTCATTCCCCCTCTTCGAGCGGCAGCGGCGGCTCGCCGGAGCCGTCCTCGGCTGGCTTGGACTCCTTGAGGAGGTTCTGGTCGTACTTCACCTCGCTGCCGATCGTCGACTTCAGCCGGCGCACGTACCCGATGAGCGCGTCGTTCTGCTTCGCGGCGCGCATGGCCGACGTATAGAACTCGCGATCCTTGTCCCACTGCTCCTGGCTCGCAGAAGTCTTCTCCTTGAGCTGGATCACCGCATAACCGTTCGCCAGCGCCACGACGTCCTTGGGCAGGTCGCCCGGCTTGTCGAGCTGGAAGGCGATGCGCGCGGCCTCGGTGCTGTCCCTCGCGTCGGCGATGGGTGAGCCGGAGACGTTGAACGGCAGGCTCGTCTCGACGGTGGGCCGGTTCGGGTGCGTCGCGATCGTGTAGGGAGCTCGCGCCTCCCCGGCCTCGGCCTGGCCACCCTCCTTCGCGCCCGCGTCCTTGTTGCCGTCCTGCTTCGCCGCGGCGGCCCCGCCGCCAGCCTTCGCGCCCGGCGCGGCGCCACCCTCCTTCGAGTTCGCCGGCGTGAGCTGGGCCATGTACGCGGCGAGCGCGTCCTCCAGCGACTTGCCGCCCGCGGCGGCGGCGAGCACCTGCTTCGCGGCCTCGGCCGCGAGCCGCTCCGACTCGTGGGCGATGTAGAGGTCGCGCGCCGTCTCCTGCCGGCCGATCTTCTCGGCCTCGGCGTCCTTCGCGATCTGCTCGAGCTTGATCACGTGGAAGCCGTCCTCGGTCTCGATGGGGTCCGACACATCGCCCGCCTTCATCTCGAAGAGCTTGTCCTCGACAGGCTTGCTCAGGCGCCCCTTGGCCACGCATCCGAGCTCGCCGCCGCGCGCCGCGCTCGGATCGTCGCTCGCGCTGCGGGCCACGTCGGCGAAGCTCTCGCCCTTCTTGAGGCGCTGGACCGCGCCCTCGATCCGCGCCTTCGCGGCGGCCTTGCCCGCCTCCGGCCCCTGCTCGGCCTCCTCGGGCCTCACCTCGACCGCGAGGACTCGGGCGACGCGGCACTCGGGCTGATACTGCGCCTTCCGCCCCTCCCAGGCCTTGTCGAGCTCTTCTTTGTTGTTGTCGGCCCAGGCCTGGATCGCCTTCTCCGACGTGTCCACGATGAGATCGCTGTAGAAGCGCCGGTCGAAGCGCACATAGGCGAGCGTCCTCGTGGATTTCTCGCGCGAGAACTGCTCGAACGCCTCGTTCTCGCCGACCCGGACCCGCGCCCGGATGAGGTCGCGCATCCGGGCGGCGATGAGCTCCTTCCGCTGGTAATCGCGGAAGTCCGTGGGGCTCATCTTCGCGATGTTCCGGATCTGCTTCTCGTACTGCTTGCTGTCGAATTTCTTCGTTTGCCGGTTGCGGACGTCCAGGTAGCGAATGAGGTCTTCCCGGAGGCTGAGGGCGTAACCGACCTGGCGGATCTTGTCCGCCGGGAGCGAGACATGCACCCTGCCAGCCACGAGCTCGCCCGTGAGCTCGTCGTCCGAGACGGTGATCCCGAGGCGCTTCGCGTCCTCGTTGAGGAGCCACCGCTCATAGAGCCCCTCCGCCGTGAGCCGCCGGTAACCCATCGCCCGGAGGCGGTTTTCGTCGGGGCTCCGCATCGCGAGCAGGTTTCTGGACGCGTTGAAGTCGAGCGAGGAGATGCAGCTGCCTCGGACCTCGACGGCGCAGGTGCTCGCGGCCGACTGCACGGGGCCCGCGCTCGGGCGGAACTCGACGATGAAGACGACGGCGATCGCGATGATGATGGCGGCGCCGAAGATTTGGCTCAGTCTGTTCACGAAGGGCTCGCTCCCGGGGCGTGCGCCGCTCGCTCTTCGAGCGGCCTCCCGCCTTGGCCTGGCGCGGCATAGCACAGCGTCGACGGCGTGTCTTTACGGCGGTCGGGAGCGGGGCTAGGGGCAGATGCCATGGCAAGCTCGAAGTCACACCTCCCTGATTGCGGCCTCTACCTGACGACAAAGCCGCTCCCCGGAAACGAGGACAAGGTGCCTGCTGGCACCATCGTCTCCTTCCACAACCACTCGGACAACGGTCTGCCGACGGTCACGACGCCCGACCACAACGTTCACAACCGCTGGCACTTCCACGGCCCTGCCGTCGCGTTCCGGGGCACGACGTGGGCGGACTCCCTGCAGCGCCTCCCCGCCGAAGGGTTCTACACGCTTCGCAAGGAGCTCGCGTTCGACGGCGGCAACTGGCCGAAGGGCACGCTCGTGCAGCTCGGGTACACGCAGGCAGGCATGCCCATCCTGTTCATCGCCCGTGTGCGTTCGCGGCTTCAGGAGAACGACCTCTTCTTCTCCGACAAGGGCGTAGGCATCAAGCGCGAGCAGCTCTCCCTGCTCGAGCCCGTCTCCGTCTTCGAGGAGCCGAGCGACGGCTCCGGCCACCAGCCCGATCACGCCGACGCGCACTGAGGGCCGCCGTCGAGGGCGCACCCTCGTGCACCGCGCAGAACGCCGCTCCCGTCCATACTGAATATCGACCGGAGCCCACATTTCTGTCCCCGGGTACGGCGTGTGCTTGTAATTTTCTTTCGTGATTCGACGCAGAACCCTCACTCCCCCGTCACTCCAGATTCCACCTGAGGTCCTGGCCAACCGTCGCAGGAGCCCACGCCGCGAGCTGAGCGAACGGGTACGCCTGGAGACCGGCCAGCGCGCCGTCGCCGGCTGGACGCTGAACGTGAGCGTCGGCGGGCTCAGGGTGGTGATAGAAAATTCACTCGATCCCGGTACCGAGCTGACGGTCTGGCTCGACGGCAGAAGCCCGCGTCCAGGTAGGATAATGTGGGTCCAGGACGAGCCCGATGGATCGATCGTCGGGGTGTGTTTCCTTGATGGTCTGGAGGATCGGGAGGGCATCAACGGTCTGGGGGGCCTGGAAGGAGGCCCCTCGAGGTCGCCGCGATCGAGCTCCTGAGCCCACGGGGGCGCGCCGGCGCGCCAGAGCGCCACACCTGGTCGGCGCTGTCGGCTTGACGAGGCACCCGCAATTTTGCGATGGATGTTCCTGCTGACAGCTGGGGGTAGCCGGAAACCAGCGGAAGATGCCGACACCCGCGGAGATAAAGAAGGCCCTGCTCCAGGCCGGATTCGAGGTCTACCGCACCCGGGGCGACGCCGTGCAGGTCGCGGAGCGGGTGCGGGAGAACCTCCTCATGGACTCGGGGATCGTCGTGGGCGCCGAGCCGCTGCGGGTCGGGTTCGTCGTGCGCGCCCAGCGCAACGACTTCCCGGGGGCGGCGGACGAGCAGCTCTTCGAGCGGGCGCGCAGGATGGCCGAGTCCGCCGTGGCGCATGGCTACGCCGAGGCCGAGGCCGCCCTCCGCCACGTCCGCGACCCCGGCGACGCCGAGCGGACGCTCGATACGTGGTGCGAGGTCCACTTCGAGAAGCGCGTGGCGTCGCTCGAGCTCGCCGTCAGCGAGGTGGGGTTCGCCCTCTCGCTGGAGAAGACCGCCCTGCCGCGCTGAGCGGTACGCGATGCCCTTGGACCGCGCCGCGAGCCTGCTCGGGCCCTCGGGCCCGTTCGCGCGCGGCCTCGACGGGTACGAGGACCGACAGGGCCAGGTGGCGATGGCGAGCGCCGTCGAGCGGGCGCTCGCGGAGGACCGCATCCTCCTCTGCGAGGCGGGCACCGGGACGGGCAAGACGCTCGCCTACCTCGTGCCCGCGATCCTGAGCGGTCGCAAGGTCGTCGTCTCGACCGCGACGAAGGCGCTCGAGGACCAGATCTACACGAAGGACCTGCCGCTCGTGGCCGAGCACCTCCGGCTGGATCCGCGCGCGGCGCTGGTGAAGGGGCTCGGCAACTACCTGTGCCTGCGGCGCTTCAGCGAGCTCCGGACCAGCCCCGGCGCGGGCGCCGGGATCGCCGGGCGCTCGCTGCCGCTGATCGAGGCCTGGGCGCAGGAGACCGAGATGGGCGACGTCGCGGAGCTCGCCCACCTCGCCGAGGGGGATCCGCTCTGGCGAGAGGTCGCGTCGTCCAGCGAGACGCGCCTCGGCGCCTCGTGCGAGCACTTCGAGAGGTGCTTCGTCACGCGGATGAAGCGCGACAGCGAGGCGGCGCGCCTCCTCGTCGTCAACCACCACCTCTTCTTCGCGGATCTCGCGCTGAAGATCGCCGGAGCGCGCCGCGGCTTCGCCGGCGCCGGCGCGCTCCCGCCGTACGATGCGGTCATCTTCGACGAGGCGCACCAGCTCGAGGACATCGCGACGGGCTTCTTCGGCGTCCGCGTCTCTCGCGCGCGGGTCGACTCGATGCTGCGCGACGCGGACCGGGCCTTCATCGCGTCGGGCCTCGCCGATCGCATCCTCGGGCGGGGCGAGGGGACGGCGATCACGGCCGTGGTGCGCGAGTCCGCGGACGCGCTCTTCGATCGGCTCGCGTCGCTGGGCGGCGCCGCCGGCGGCGGGGATCGCGGCGAAGCCCGGAGCCCGCTCGCGAGGGACGCCTGGTCCGGCGAGCTGCTCGACGCGTACCACCGCCTCGACGACCACCTCGAGGCGCTCGCGGCGTACGCGAGCGCGAACGCGATCAGCGAGGCGGTGCAGCTCGTCGGCAACCGCGCCGCGCAGCTGCGGGACGACGCGGCGCGGATCGTCGACCCCGCGACGAACCAGGTCACGTGGGTCGAGGTGCGCGGCCGCGCCGTCTCGTTCGGCGCGTCGCCGGTCGATGTCGGGGACATGCTGCGCGAGCACGTCTTCGAGCGGATCGGCGCCGTGGTGCTGACGAGCGCCACGCTGACGACGGGCGGCTCCGCCGGGGCGGGGTTCCGCTTCCTCCGCTCGCGGATGGGCCTCGACGAGGACGTGTCGGTCCCTGTCGACGAGCTCGAGGTCCCTTCGCCCTTCGACTACCCGACCGCCGCGCTGCTCTACACGCCGCGCGACCTCCCCGAGGCGACCGACGCGGCGTTCGTCGAGCGGGCCGCCGATCGCGCGGCCGAGCTCATCGGCATCACGGGCGGCGGCGCGTTCCTCCTCTGCACGTCGATCCGCGCCATGAACGCGCTCGCCGCGGCCCTCCGCGCCCGGCTCGGGCGCGCCGCGGCGGTGGCCGGGGCGAACGGCGGCGCTCCGGGGCGGCAGGCCCCGCTGCTCGTGCAGGGGGACGCGCCGAAGGGCGCGCTGCTCCGCCGCTTCCGCGCAGAGCGGCACGCGGTGCTCGTCGCGACGATGAGCTTCTGGGAAGGGGTGGACGTCCCCGGCGAGGCCCTGCGCCTCGTGATCATCGAGAAGCTCCCGTTCGCGGTGCCGACCGATCCCGTCGTCGCGGCCCGGTGCACGGCGATCGAGCAGGGCGGCGGCAACCCGTTCATCGCCTACAGCGTGCCGCAGGCCGCGATCACCTTGAAGCAGGGCTTCGGCCGGCTGATCCGCGCGCGCACCGATCGCGGCATCGTCGCGATCCTGGACCGGAGGATCCGCACGCGCGGCTACGGCCGCGTGCTGCTCGACAGCTTGCCCGACGCGCGCCGGACCGACCGCATCGAGGACGTGCGCGCCTTCTGGGCGGCCCGCGCGGCCGACGCGGAAGCGGAGCGAGGTGGAGCGCCGGCGCGGACGTGAGGCGCGGCGCGAAGGGGCCGCGAGGCGAAGCGCGAGGTGAGACGCGCGCTCCGGCGACGCGCGCGCCGGAGCGCCCGTCAGGGATACGACGTCTTCCCGTAGATGCACCAGGCGCCGCCCTTCCGGAGGGCGATGACCTGGCGGAGCCTGTAGTCCGCCTTGAACCTGGGGTCGTCGTACGAGGCGCGGGAGGAGGGCACCGTCGGGGTCTTGCAGTCGATCCCGGAGGAGATGAGCAAGAAGTAACGCGGGTTCTTCGCGAAGATCGCGTCGGTGTAGCCGGCCCCGACCTTGTGCGTGTACGCGCCAGGCAGGCGGGAGACCTCGGGGCTGAGCAGCCCGAGCATGTCCACGACCGGGAAGCCCGTGCGGTAACCGACGTAGCCGATGTCGGCGAGCGCGATGGGGCCAGGCTCCGCGTTCTGGACGAGCCACTCCGCGGAGCGCCCCGCGGCGTCGTCCCAGAAGCCCTTGTCGTTGACGAGGAGGTTCCGCTGGGCCCGCGCGAGCTCGCCGGCGCGGGTCGCGATCGTGATCGCGCCGAACGCCGCGATCGCGAGCGACGCCACGCGCTCGCGGCGCGCGGCGATCGCGCGGACCGCGTCGTCGGCGAGCAGGAACGCGAACGGCTCCGCGGGCGCGAGGAACCGGAAGTAAGGCATCCAGTCGCCGCCCACCGCGACGACGTACACGCCGAACAGCAGCGCGATCGACGCGATCGCGAGGCCGCTCCGGCGCCGGTGGACGATGGATGAGGCGACCGAGAGGATCCCGAGCCACAGGAAGGCGCCGGCGTGCTGCGCGTACTTGCGGACGTAGTCGCCCCCGCCCTGGATCTGCTGCGCGAAGTCGCCCGTCTTCGCGGCGAGCGTGTTCGGGAGCCACGCGCCGTAGTAGCTGTGCCGCCACACGAGGTGCGCGGCGACCGGGAGCGCGAACGCGACAAGGCGCAGCACGCTCCGGCGCGAGAGCGCCTGCTCCGAGTGCCAGACGACGAGCAGCCCGA
Organism: Sorangium sp. So ce426; assembly: GCF_051475585.1. Classification (NCBI taxonomy): domain Bacteria; kingdom Pseudomonadati; phylum Myxococcota; order Polyangiales; family Polyangiaceae; genus Sorangium; species Sorangium sp. So ce426. The sequence goes on from NZ_CP150341.1 coordinate 4,299,634, forward strand.
GGAACAGCGGCGCCTCCGGGCGGGTGAGCGCGGCGAGCGCGAACACCGCGCCGGACCAGGGGAACCAGGGGAACCATGAGGAGACGAGCGCGGGCCGAGCGCCGCTGTCGTCGCCGGCGGCGTCCTCTTCGCGGAAGAAGAGCTCGGTCCCCGCGAGCGTGAGCAGGAGGAACAGCGGCGTCTCCAGCCCGAACACCGCGTAGCCGGAGAAGAGGACGCTCATCGCGAGCAGCCACGTGGCGAGGCAGGGCACGTTCGAGAACGGACGCAGCCGCCGGGAGAGGAGGTAGGTCGGGACGAGCGCACCCGCGGCGCAGGCGGCGCCGAGCACCTTCGCCGCAGCCGCCGGCGCCGCGCCGAGCTTCACCGCCGCGGCGAGGAGCACCGTCCAGAGGAAGTTCGTGTAGCCCTCGACGCGCTCGCCCACGTTGTAAACGAGCCCGTTTCCGTTCGCGAGGTTCTCCGCGTACCGGAACGAGATGTACGCGTCGTCGATCGTGAAGCTCGCGACGCGGAGCGCGGCCGCGATCGTGATCACCATCGGCGCGAGCAGCCCGAGCGTGAGCTCCAGCGAGGCGGGGAGGGGAGCGCCGGCGAGCCAGGTTCGAAGATCGCGCGCCGGCGAGCTGTGGCGCTCGGCTCCGGACGGCTCCTCGCCGTCGATGGACTCGTCGTGTCCCACCTCCTCGCTCCTCCCCCCTGCGGTCACGGGCTCGTCGCTCATCGGGCGCCGACGATACCGCGATTGTCACAGCCACAACGTCGAGCTGCGTAAATCGGGACAGGATGGTGTGCGAACACCCGGACGCAGTGCGAACGAAATTGCGCACTCTGGCTGTAGGGCTACGCTGTCGAGGCAGCCGCGGCGACGGCTTCCCGTGCTGACAAGGAAGGAGTCGAGTGATGAGCGAGCTCGTTGCGCACCTGCCCGTGATCGGTCCCGTCGTTGTCCTGGCGGCGCTCGCCCTCGCCGCCGTCTTCCTCGTGCGCAGGGCGTCGGCCCCTGGTGCGCCCTCTTCCGCGCTGTCCGTGAAGGAGCGGGCCATCGTGGCGGCCTGCGCTGACGCCCTGTTCCCGGCCGGGGGCCCGATCCCGGTCTCCGGCACGGAGGCCGGGCTGGTCGAGTACGTGGACCGCTACGTCGCGCGCACACCGCGGCCTCTCCGGCCCTACATGCGGCTGCTGTTCCACTTCGTCGAGCTCTCGCCCTGGGTCTTCGGGCCGCGCCGCGCACGCTTCACGCGCCTCCCGCAGGCCGATCGCATCGCGGCGCTCGCGTCGATGGCGCAGAGCTGCATCTACCTCCGGCGGGTGACGTTCCTCTCGCTGCGGACGATGCTCTCGATGGGGTATCTCGCGAACGAGAAGGTCGCCGGCGCGATCGGCGTCGCCTGCTGCGCCACGCCCTTCGAGCGCCGCGCCGCCGGGAGAGCGGCGGGTGAGCCCGCCGCCGCGGCGCCCCCGTCGCTCGCGCCGGGGGTGACGGCGTGAAGCTCCCCGTCTTCCCGGAGCCGCCTCGCGCCGTGGGCCGCGAGCGCGGCGAGCGGCGCTCGCTCTCCGAGGTGACGCTCCGATCGAGGGGCGCGGTGGAGCCGCTCTCGCCCGACGAGCCGCGCTCGCAGGTGAAGGTGTTCGCCGACTACGAGGGCGAGGTGCGGGCGTCGTGCGAGGTGCTCGTCGTCGGCTCGGGTCCGGGCGGCGCGGTCGTCGCCAAGGAGCTCGCCGAGGCGGGGCGCGACGTGATCCTCGTCGAGGAGGGGCCGCCGTTCGGGGTGGACGATTTCCGCCAGGAGCCGGGCGAGTCGCTCTCGCGCACGCTGCGCGAGGGGGGGATGCGCGCCGCCCGCGGGCGCATGCTCATCCCGACCATGCAGGCGATCGCGCTCGGGGGCGGCTCGGTCGTCAACTCGGCCATCTGCGCGCGCTCGCCCGCCTGGGTGTTCGACAAGTGGGCAGAGCGGACCGGCACGTCCTCGCTCACCCTGGACGCGCTGCTGCCCCACTACGATCACGTCGAGCGCCTGCTCGGCGTCTCACCCACGCCGATGGAGGTGCAGGGCGAGCGCAACCTGCGCTTCAAGCGCGGCTGCGACGCGCTGGGGCTGTCGAGCGAGCCGACCCACCGCAACGTGCGCGGCTGCCGCGGCTCGGGCGAATGCTTCACGGGGTGTCGCAACCGCGCAAAGATGTCGACCGACGTCTCGTACGTCCCCGCCGCGATCCGGGCGGGCGCGCGCGTCTTCACCAGCGTGCGCGCCGAGCACCTGCTGCTCTCGGGCAGGCGCGCCGCCGGGATGCGCGGGCGCACGATCGAGCCGTTCACCTGGCGCGAGGGGGCGCCCGTCGAGGTACGGGCGGAGCTCGTCGTGCTCGCGGCCGGCTGCATGGCGACCCCGCTCATCCTGCTCCGCAGCGGCGCCGCCGGGTCGAGCGGCCATGTGGGCAACGAGCTGCAGCTCCACCCTGGGCTCGCCATCATGGCGGTGTTCCCTGAGCCCATCGATCCATGGGAGGGCGCGACCCAGGGCTATCACTCGCTCCACTTCATCGAGCAAGGGATCAAGCTGGAGGTCCTCTGGTCGCCTCCGGCCGTGCTCGCCGCGCGATTTCCCGGCCTCGGGCACGACTACCAGCGTCATCTCCGGACATACAACCGGATGGCGCCGTTCGACGTCATCATTGCAGCAGAGCAGTCGCGCGGGACGGTGCGCCCGAAGCGCGGCAGCTGGGACCCTGATGTGCGATTCGACTACGCACCGCGCGACGTCGAGAAGATCCAGCGCGGTCTCGGCATCCTGTCCGACATCTGCTGGGCGGCGGGGGCCTCGTCGATACTGCCCGGGCTGCACGGCGTGCCTGACGAGCTGACGTCGCCGAAAGAAGCCGAGATCCTGAAGAGCAAACGGCTCGACGGGCGCGACACGATCACCGCGGCGAATCACGCCTTCGGTACGGCGCGGATGTCGAGGCGCCCGCGGGACGGGGTGGTCGATGAGGAGGGGCGCTGCCACGATCTGGACAATGTGTACGTCGCTGACACGAGCATCTTTCCTGGAAGTCCCGCGGTGAATCCGATGCTTACGTGCATGGCGCTGGCCGATCGCATCGCATGCGGCATCATCGAGCGCTGGTGAGGCGCGCGGCGGCGTGTCACCACAGGAGTCAGTGAGCCAGGGGCGCCGCATCCGTCGGGCAGGCACGGCATGTCGCGGACGGCATGTGAGGGGGGCTTTGCACCCGAGAAGGAGGCAACTCCCGAGTTGATACGAGGCCCCGCGAGGTACAAGTTTAACGGCACGTTTCAACTCGCACGGGGCCGAGCCGTCCGTCCGCCGAGCTGGGAGGGAAGCTTTGGGACCGAACGCAGTTTCAGCTGCAATTCCGCGCGGACAAGCGCGCTCGCCGCATCGGAGCCACAGCCATCACGGCCGTGTGCTCCTCGTCGAGGACGAGCCCGACCAGGCGGCCATCCTCGAGGCGGTGCTGCGCCATGAAGGGCTCGACGTCGTCGTTGCGTCGAGCGGCGAGCAAGCGCTCGAGATCCACCAGCGGACGCCGGCTGACGTGCTCGTCACGGATCTCAACCTGCCGGGCATGACGGGGGTCGATCTGATGCGCCGGCTCTCGCCCGGCGAGCTCGAGGGGCCCGAGCCGAAGGCGCCGCCGCCCCACGTGGTCATGGTCACGGGCGCGGCGTCGATCACAAGCGCCGTCGACGCGCTCAAGCTGGGAGCGGCCGACTACCTCCAGAAGCCGCTCGATCCGGCGCGCCTCGTGCTGCTCGTGCGCGAGCTCCTCTCGTCGCCGCCGACCGAGTTCGACGACGACGACCCCCTCCATGGTCAGCTCGTGTTCGAGGGGATGATCGGCGGCTCGCCGCGGATGCGGGAGGTCTTCACCCGCATCGATCGCGTCGCCGCGACGATGGCCCCCGTGCTCATCGTCGGCGAGAGCGGCACGGGCAAGGAGCTCGTCGCGCGCGCCATCCACAACCGGAGCCGCCGCCGCGCGGGCCCGTTCGTGCCGGTCCACACGGGCGCGATCCCGCGCGAGCTCATCGGCAGCGAGCTCTTCGGCCACGAGAAGGGCTCGTTCACCGGCGCGTTCGCGGCCGCGGAGGGCAAGTTCGAGGCGGCGGCGGGCGGCACCGTCTTCCTCGACGAGGTGGGCACGATGGACGCGGCCGTGCAGGTCAGCCTCCTCCGCGTGCTCGAGACGTACCGGTTCACGCGCGTCGGCGGCCGCAAGGAGATCGAGGCCGACGTCCGCGTCGTCGCCGCCACGAACAAGGACCTGCTCGACCTCGTCGACGACTGCGTCTTCCGCGAGGACCTCTACTACCGGCTCAACGTGTTCACGGTGACGCTGCCCCCGCTGCGCGAGCGCAGGGAGGACATCCTGCCCATCGCCGAGCGCTTCCTGCTGAAGTTCGCCAAGCGCTACGGCACCCCGGCCCGCCGCCTCTCGGACGCCGCCGTCGAGCGGCTGGCCGAGCACGACTGGCCGGGCAACGTCCGCGAGCTGCGCAACGTCATCGAGCAGACGGCGCTCTTCGCCTCGAACGAGCTGGTCTCGGCCAACGACGTCCAGCTCGGCCAGGGCCGGATCGAGCGGCGCTCGGGCCGGCGTTCCTATGACAGCATCCCGTCGGCGAGGGTGGCGGCGCCCGTCGTCCCTGCCGAGCCGGCCGAGCCGCTCTCGGTGCCGATCGTTCACGCCGCCGACCTGGTGGTTCCCTCCGAGCCCGTGCCGTCGCACGTCGGCGCGCAGCCTGTGCCGTCCTCCATCGGCCCGGCCTCGATGCCGCGGAGGCCGGGGGAGACGGGCACGCACGAGGCCGAGCCGTCGCGGGACGCCGGCGAAGCGGCCGAGCACCCGCTCGTGCTGCGCCTTCCGGTCGGAACGCGCCTGGCGGACGCGGAGCGCAAGCTCATCCTGCTGACCCTCGAGGCGGTGCGCGGCAACAAACAGCGCGCCGCCCGCGTGCTCGGGATCAGCCGCCGCGGCCTGTACTCGAAGCTGCAGGCGTACGGGGAGCACGTGGGGAGCCACGAGGCCCAGGGGCACAGCGAGAGCGCCGAGCCGCAAGACCCGGTCGACGATGTGCCGGTCGTCACCGACGAGCCCGTCCTGGAAGAGCTCGGTTCCGTGCGCGGCGACGCCTGACGGGGCCTCCTTGCCGCTCTGCGCCGCGAGGCCACAGCGCGCCGCGCCGCGAGCTCACACCGCCACACCGCAGGTTCGCAGTACCGCAGCAATCACGGGCCTCGCGGGCGCGTCGAGTGTGAGGCGCCTCCCCGCGCGGATGGGCGCCCGAGCCGCGCCGCGAGGCGGCTGGTCGCACTCCGGAGCCCGACCTGCGCGCTGCTGCGCCGCACCCCGACAACGGTCCCGTCGGAGGTCCGTCCCTTTGTGCTTTACGAAGGGACGACGACCTCGGCTATCGTAAAGCGGAGCTGCGAGATCAGACGCGCGACTGGCACGTCAGAGAGCGAGCCACCGGCGCGGCATCAAGGTAAACTCTACGCGACGCCTCGCCGGCACTACACCCCAGCGGGCCAGCCCCCAATGAAGATCACCTGCCAGTCCTGTCAGTCGAAATACACCGTCTCGGACGAGAAGGTCCAAGGCCGAACCGTCAAGATCAAGTGCCGCAAATGCGGCGCGACGATCCTCGTGAACAGCTCGGGCGTGACGACCAACGGCGGGGTCGCCGATCCGGTCTCCGGCACGAGCGTTCCGAATGACGGGACGACGTACCTGGTCAACGTGGCGGACGGCGATCAGCGCTCGATGGCGCTGGCCGAGATCGTCACGAGCTACCAGTCGGGGGTGATCAACGCCGAGACGTACGTCTGGGCGGACGGCATGGCCGACTGGCAGCCGCTCGGCCAGATCGACACGATCGTCGCGGCCCTGCATGCAGGCAGCGCTCCTGCCTCGGTGGCCGCGCAGGAGGCGGCGCCGGTGCAGTCGACGTCCGTGCCCAGCGGGGGAGCGGCCCTCGGGCAGACCTCGCCGGGCGTGGAGTCGGTCGCGGCGGCCGCTCCTCGAGCAGCGGCGGTGCGTCGCGATCCGGCGCGTCCGACGCAGGATCTCTTCGGCGCGAGCCCGGGCGTCGAGGCGCACCGGCCCAGCTCCGACGACGTGGCCACGAGCGCTCCGCTCTTCAAGAGCGGCGCCGCGCCTGGCCAGCGCGACGAGAACTCGATGCTGTTCTCGCTGAGCGCCCTCACGGCGAAGGCCGCCGCTCCGGCTCCGGCGCGGGCGGCCGTCAGCGCGTCGGACGACTCCGGCCTCATCGATCTGAAGGCCCTCGCGTCGGGGGCCGGCGTCCGAGCGCCGTCGCCCGTCGCGAGCATCGTCGCCAACGATGGCGGCCTGTTCCAGCTCAGCGCGCCGATCGTGACCACGGCGCGAGCGCCGTCGGTCGCGCCGCCGAACGTCGGCGAGGCCCCTTCCAAGAACCGCGCCCCGTTGATCATCGCCGCGGGCATCGCGATCGCGGGCATCGCGATCGCAGGTGTCTTCTTCCTGATGAAGGGCGGGGGCAGCACGCCGGTTCCCACCGCGGTCGAGGCCGCGCCGACCACGGCCGCCGCGCCGGCGACGCCGGCGCCCCTCGACACGGCGCCGGCGCCCGCGCCCACCGCGTCGGCGACGGCGTCGGCGACCGCGACGGCGGAGCCGGTCGCGAGCGCCGCGCCGAGCGCCGCGCCGACGGCAGCGGGGGCGCGTCCGAACACGAGGCCGTCGCCGCGACCGAACACCGGCGGCGGCACCGCAGGCAAGCAGTCGCCTGCTGCGGCCGCCCCGGCGCCGGCCGCTCCGGCCCCCGCGAAGCGCGGCGGCTGCGGGTGCGCGGTCGGCGATCTGATGTGCGCGATGCAGTGCTCCGCAAAGGGCAAGTGAACGCGCGTCGGCCGTCGGCCGTCGTCCGATCGGTGAGCGGAGATCCTCGTCGCCGGAGCCGCGCGTGCAGCGGCTGCTCCGGCGCTGGGCGTGCGATGCGCGACCGGCGTGAGCCAGCCGCTGCAGACATGCGCGACGCGAGCCGCGGCTGAACCTTGGCGTGGGCGCTCGCAAGGACGGTGCGGCGCCTGGACCGCCGCGCTAGCATCGTCCGTCATGAGTGAGCCCGACGGGCGGCTGCGCGCGCCGGTTCCTCGGCGGATGCCGGGCGCGGCGCGGCGCTCCGCGATGGCGCTGCTCCTTTGCGCGAGCGCGGCAGGGTGCGGTGGACAGGCGGCGATGGCGCCCTCCGGAGGACCGGCGTCGAGCGATCGCAGCGCTTCCGGGCAAGCGTCGCGCCCTGCTCCGGGCGGGCGATCCTCGCAGGGGGCGCTCGTGACCATGGTCACTCCATCGCGGCTGCTCCCGGATCTCGTCGGAGAGCGCGGCGTGGTGGCCAGCGAGGCGGGGGCCAAGCGGGTGCTCATCGATCGCATGCGCGTCGTCGCGCACGACGATGGATCGCTCGAGCGCGCCGCCGACCTGTTGCCGTCAGGTCAGGTCACCTCGCTCAAGCTGCCGACGCGCCTGGGCGGCGGGTACCTGTTCCACGCCTCGAACCGCGGCGGCGCGCAGCTCTGGCGGGCCCAGGCGTGGCTCGCCCCGCTCGAGCCGCTCGTCCAGCTTCCGTCGGAGGCGAACGAGATCCTCGCGGGGTTCGATCGCCTCTACGCGCGGCTCTCGCACAGCCACCGGCTCCTCGCGATCGACGCGCAGACGGGCGCGGCGATGCCGCTCGGCCCGCTCCCACCGGCGAGCACGTACGGCCAGATCGCGTTCGCCGACGGATGGCGCGCCCTGGTCGAGGCCGATCTGCGCGGCCTGCTCGTCACGTTCGACGCCGGGGCCACCTGGCGTGAGGTCGAGATCGACGCGCGGCCGACCTCTGTCGCCGTCGTCGGCGGCGATCCTGCCGTCATGACCGCGAGCGGGCTCTATGCGGTCGATGCGCGCGGCGGCGTGACGTACCGCACGCTGGAGGCTTCCGACGACGTGCACGAGCCGCCGGCGCGCGCCCAGGGGCCTCTCGGGAGGCGCCCGCTCCGCGCCGCGGTCGAGGACGGGTGGCCCGACTCGAGCGCGACCGCGGTGGTGGCTCGCGGCGGCGCCCTGGCGCGCGTCTCGCTGCGCGACGGGGCGGTCATCGACGTCGCGCCCGACGCCTATCCGGAGCGAGAGGCGGCCTGCCATGCGATCCGCGCGGGGGCGTCGTTCGGGTTCGTGTGCGGCGAGCGCGAGGGGCCGACGACCCTGTACGCGTTCCAGCCGCCGCTCGGCATGCGCCGGCTGATGCGCTTCGACGAGCCCCGCTTCGTGGTCGCGAGCGGCAACGGCGCGCTGGTGATCCGCGGCTCCTGCAGCGAAGACAGCGCGGTGCGTACCGGGCGTGCGTACTGCGTCGTCGCCGCCGACGGGCGCGCCCGCGAGATCCACGTCCGCGCGCCCGCGCGAGACGTCGGCATCGAGCGCGTCGTCGCGCTGTCCGACGGCCGCATCGCCGTCCTCTCGCCGCCTCGCCTGGACGCGTCGGGGCAGCTCACGCTGCTCAAGGGGAGCGACGTCACGACCGTCCCGCTGATCCTCCCGCCCAAGCCGCGCAGCACCGCGCGCGATCTGCAGCGCGGTATGTGGATCGAAGGGTTCGAGGAGCGTGAGCCCGGCGTCATCGGCGGCTGGGTGGAGGCGGGCGGTCCGATCGTGGGCGTCCGGATCGACGCGAAGAGCGGGAAGGTGACCGCGGGGGCGCCGCGCCAGGACGGCACGGGCGCGCTGTTGTCCGGGCGGTTCGCGTTCTCCCTCGGAGAAGGCGAGCGCGCCGCCGAGTCGACGGACGGCGGCATGACCTGGCGCTCGCTCGATCTGCCGGAGCGGGACGACGACACCGCGGCGTCGAGGACGCGCGCGTGCGGCCCCGTCGGCTGCGTCTTCAGGGGCTGGATCCGGGTCGGCTGGGGCAAGACGGCGCTGCCGGACGATCTCGCCGAGGCGAAGCCGCCGCCGGTGCTCCAGACGCCGCTCCGCGCGGGGAGCCCGATCGCGATGCGCTGCGAGGCCCTCGGCGCCTCGACGCCGCCGCTTTCGGACAAGCCTCCCGCCGCGCCCTCCGCGCGCGCCGAGAGAGCGCGCCCGGCCTCGTCGGTCACGCGCTCGGCGTCGACGGAGACACCGACGTCGCCGTGGGCTCCTTTCCGCAACACGCCGCCGCCCAAGCGCGGGGCCGACGAGATCGGCCTCGATAACGGGGCTCCGTACGACATCGTGACGATGCGCGCCTACGCATGGGGCAAGCGAGGCGCGGACTGGGCGCGCGCCGGGCGCTGGCTCCTCCGCTTCGACGATCGCTTCGACCCGGATGGCGGGGTGCGTTCCAGCGGCGTGAGCGCCTCGCCTTGGTCGGATGAGGCGTCGGCCGCCGAGGCGCTCGGGGTGGTGGCTCAGGGGGCGGCGTCCTGGGGCGCGTACCTCGATCCTGGCGGACGGGCCGCGCTGACCCACGTGTGTCGGGGCGCCGGATGCAGCCTGTTCGCAGCCTCTGAAGGGCTGCCGATCCTTCCGTTGCGCGACAGCGCAGGCCGCGCCGGCCATTTCCTCCGGCCGTTTCCGAACGGCGCCGTGCGGCTCGGCGAGACGTGGTTCTTCGTGACGCCCGGCGGCTCGTACGACGTCGTGGCGCTGTGGCGCGCCGACCTCGGGATCGCGCGGCAGCTGGCGACCTACTATCGCCCTGGCCGCACGGGCTACGGCGTGGATCCTCCGCGCCTGGTCCGGCGTGCGCTGGGCGGCGGCGTCGGCCTGCTCATCTCGGCGGCTCCCGACCCTGGCGTGCGCGCCGGCTCCTGGCACGTGCTCCCGATCGACCGCGAGACCGGCGCGCTCGGCGAGGCCGTGCCGCTCGGCCGCAAGGACCTCGCGGATACGCGGATCGAGCGCTGCGCTCCGGGTCAGGACGGCTGGCTCCTCGACACGAGCCTGGAGGGCTCGCCGAGCTTCGATCTCGGCGGAAGCGCTCCCTCCGTCGACGGCGCCGAGTTCCGGCTTCGCCTGGATCCAGGCAGCGCGTGCGTCGAGGCGATGGCGGTGAGGCTGCAGGGCGCCTTCTCGAAGGCACCCGAGAAGCAGAACGCCGTCGGCGCCAGCGCGATCCCGCTCGCTGCGACCGAGCGCGCAACGGGCCGGAGGTGGCGGTTGCGCTGCGAGCCGAAGGACGCCGCAAGATGATCCGCTAGCGGGTGATGGCCTCCGGCGAAACCGCGTTCACCCGTCCCTCGACGGCGACCTCCTCGCCTTCTCCGTAGCGGATGGTCCCGAGCCAGTCGGCCGTCCATGCGATCGGCGCGGCGGAGCTGTTGAGCTCCGCGGGGCCTGAAGCGTTCACGACGATCTCGCCGATCATCCCGGCCGTCTCCGACGCCTCGGTCCCAGCGCGCCACAGGAGCGTGAGCCCGCCAGCGCACAGCATCGCCATGCAGTCGCTCGTGCAGTCGGAGTAGCCGCCGAGCAGCTCGCCGAGCGCCTCGCACTCTGCGGCGATGGCGAGCGCCGCGGGGACGGACTCCGCGTCCGCCTCCGCTGCGACCCCGAGCCCGGTCACTCCGCCGATGGTTCGGGTTGGCGACCATGTCAGCGTTCCCGCGAGCCGGAGCACGTCGCCGGGATCCGCCTTCCACGACATGAAATGTGCCGGTGGTCCGCCCGCGTTGTCAGAGGTCACGCTGCCGAGCCAGCTCGCCTCGAAGAGCGCGCGTCCCTGCATGTCTGCCACGCCGCTCAGCTGGCCGTCGAGCGTGAGCGGCGTACCCGCGAGCCCGGTACGCGCCCATCCACGACACCTGTCGCGCAGGGGGAGCGGGAGCGCGGCGAGGTGCGCCTGTGCTGCGGCGTCCCAGTCACGCTCGATCCGCTGCGCGGCAAACGCGCGCGCCTGGTCCGGCGGCGCCGCGCGCTGCATGGCGTCGAGCAGGGACGCGGCTTCCGCGCCGGCAGGCAAGAACGCGTCGAGCAGCTGCTCGGTCGCTGCTTCGAGCATCGCGGTCAGCCCCTCCGCCGTCACGAGGGTCAGCTTCGTGTCGAGGCGCGTCGCCGCCATGTCGATCGGCAGGTCCTTGATCGGGACCCAGACGTCGCGCGCTGAGCCAGCCTGCAGCTCTCGCTCGCCCACGCAACCCCACATGATCCGACCGCTGTGCAGCGCGACGGTAAGGCTTGGCCCTACAGGCGCGCCCTCGACGACCACCGGTTCGTCTGGACCGCCGTGCGCCACGAGCGCGCCCACGGGTGCTTCGGGCGCAGCGGCTGCGAGCTCCTCGCAGGTGGCCTCCGCGACGACGCTCGCCGTCCAGTCCTTCGCGACGCGCGTCCCCTCGTAGACCGGGATGACGCGGAGCGTGCCGAAGCCATCCGCGCTCACCGAAACGCCGAGCTCCGCGGACGGCCCGCCCTTCGTCGCGGCGCGGAGCCGAAACGTGCTTCCCAGGGTCGACGCGTGGAGCTGAACCGAGGCCCTGCCATTTTCGTCCGCGACGGCCGTCGTGCGGTCGACCCATGCACCTGCAGCTTCGCCGAGGAGGGTGAAGCTCACCTCGTAGGGCGCCGGCGGTTGTCCCGTGACCCAGACCGTGCGCAGCTCCCCTGGCACGAGCTGGAGCGTGCCGTCCTCCTCGAACGCCAGGACGGTGGGTCGAGCGGCGTCCCCGGGGAACTCGGGGCTGTCCGCCGACTCATCGGCCATACGAAAAGAGCAGGCCGCCAGTCCGACGATGGCGATCCAGGGAGCCGAGTACTTCCAAGGCAAGCTCACCCTTGGAGTGTACCTTGCATCTCCCCCGGCGAACAGTGGAGGGGCAAACGTACGACGGAGGTCCCGAGGCGCGAGCGGTGGCGCCGCGCCTCGATGAGGCAGATGGCGCCGGCCCGCAGGGACGCGACTACTTCACGTAGATCTGGGCGACGGCGAGGCCGCTGCCCCGGACGGTCATGATGGCCTTTGCGGGGCCGCCCACGGGGAGCGGATTCTTGAAGCAAGTGCCTTTGCCACCGAGCGTGGCGTTCGGTCCCGTGGTGTTGTCCTGGGAGAGCACCACGGGCGGCAGCATCGGCGCGGGCTGCGCGACGATCTGCAGGTTGAGCTCCTGGACGCCGAGGCCCACGCCGATCACCGAGTAACACTTGCCCGGCTGGATATTGAACGGCTGCTCGAGCGTCTGGCCGTCCTGGAACTGCCCGGCGAACGCGCCGCCCTCCGGCTGCATGCCCTGGACCTCGGAGGCCGCCATGGCGGTGAGGATCGGGGTCGCTGCGCTGACCGCGGCAGGCGCGATCGGGGTCGCCTGGCCGGTGCTCGTGCCCGTTGCGGTCGGCGCCGTCTGCGTCGGGGCGGGGGTCGTGGTGGCCGGCGGCGGGTACTGGCCCGGCTGGGTGGGCTGGCCGTACTGGCCCGGCTGGGTGGGCTGACCGTATTGTCCGGGCGGGTATTGTCCGGGGGGGTACTGGGTTGACGCCCCGTACTGGTTCTGCATCTGCGACGGGTTGTTCGGCTCCGGGTCGCTGCCGCCGCAGGCGAGGGGCGCGAGGCCGAGCAGGGCCGCTGGGATGAGGACGTGCAAGCGCATACGAGGCTCCTTCAGGGTTGTGCGGGTGAGGCCGCGACAATGGGACGCTTGCCGCACCCGCGGCGGCTCACGGCCGCTGGTCACGGTCGGTAAGACGGCCGAGGTGGGGGCGTGTTCTACAACGACTTGGCGGCGCGAGGCCAGACGCTGCGGTGCAGATGGCGCGAGGCGCGTCCAGCGAGCGGAAAGCGGCGCCGCCGCGGCCTGGGTGTACACAGGTCCTGGAGCACGTTGTCGACCAGCGTTCGACGTTTCCGTGTTCGCGGGCGGACGCGCGCGGTGTCGGCGGTGTCGGCGGTGTCGGCGGTGTCGATTGCCCGCCGCCTCCCCGCACGGCCGCGGCCGTCGAGCCGCCGATGGATGCGCTGAGCCTGGCCGGCGCCGCCCGCCGCCCCCCGTCCCTCGCGAAGACGCACCAAGCCGTCGGCGCACCCGCCCGAGGAACCACCGGTCCATGCAGCCCTCCATGGGACCCCTGCGGCGCTCCAGCCCAGTTGACGCGGGCGGAGGGCGACACCAGAAACCCCGTTCACGACCGCGCGCGGGGCGGGGCGGTCACGTGGTCCGCTTGGCGAGCCCAGCGCGGTCCCATCGCGAGCCCCGCCGGCACGCCACGGCGCGCGGCCCGGCAGTCACGCGCCGCTTCTGTGTAGATTGAACAATGGGCGATCCCGCTCGCGGCGGGAGATCAGGAACGAGCCATGAGCGACATCCACCAGGCGATCAAGGATACCGTCGAGAGCAACCGCGTCGTCCTCTTCATGAAGGGCACCAAGACCTTCCCGCAATGCGGATTTTCGGCGCGGGCCGTCGACATCCTGAAAAAGTGCGGCGTGGACTTCAAGGACGTCAACGTGCTGTCCGATCCCTCGCTGCGCCAAGGCATCAAGGACTACTCGCAGTGGCCGACGATCCCGCAGGTCTACGTGGACGGGAAGTTCATCGGCGGCTCTGACATCCTGATGGAGATGTTCCAGTCGGGCGATCTGCAGAAGCTCCTGTCGAAGCAGGACTAACGTCCGGATCGCTCGGGGGCGCGAAGCCTCGCCGCGCTGACGGCGCGGCGCAGGACCTCGTCGAACATGTCGCCGGTGAGCCGCCCCGTCTGGGTGTTCTGCTGGCTGACGTGGTAGCTGCCGAAGAGCAGCGCCGCCCCGGCGCCGCCGCGCGGATCGGGGATCGCCGCCTCCACGCCGTGCGCGAACGGCGGGAGGCGCGGGGGAGCCTCCGCGCGATCCCCCGCGGACGCGCCGCGCGAGCGGGCGAGCGCGGCGACGGCGTCATAGCCGATCTTGCCGAGCGCGAGGTAGACGCGCGCCCGATGCAGCGCCGCGAGCTCTCGGTCGATCCACCCGCGGCACGCCGCGAGCTCGGCGATCGTGGGCTTGTTGTCCGGGGGAGCGCAGCGGCAGGGAGCGGTGATGAACACGCCCCGGAGCGAGAGCCCATCGTCGCGCGAGCTGCTCGTCGGCTGCGAGGCGAGCCCCGCTCGATGGAGCGCCGCGTAGAGGAAGTCACCCGATCGATCGCCCGTGAACATGCGGCCGGTGCGGTTCCCGCCGTGCGCCGCCGGGGCGAGCCCGACGATCACGAGCGGCGCGTCCGGATCGCCGAAGCCCGGCACAGGGCGGCCCCAGTAGGTCTGGTCCCGGTAAGCGCGCCGCTTCTCTCGCGCGATCTCCTCGCGCCACGCCACGAGCCGCGGGCAGCGCCGGCACTCGATGAGCTCCGCCGTGATCAGATCGAGCGCGCGCGCCGCGCCGCCGCGGCTCACGCGGCGGGCTCGCCGCCCGAGCTCGTCGAGGCGCCGCTCTGCCCCGCGTCCGCGCCGCGCTCCGATGCGCGCGCCTCCGCGAGCGGGCGCGGCGGGGCCGCCGCGTGCGCTGTCAGGCCGCCCTGCTCGCCGGCCACCATCCCGGTCACGATGCGGTCGAGCACCGCGTCGAAGCGCAGGCGATTGAAGCGGGCTCCGCTCGCCAGCCAGTCGATGTGCCCGCCCTTGCCCGGAAAATGGCCGACGATGTCCAGGTGGTCGGCCTTGCCGGCCCAGATGAGCTCCCCCCAGACCTGCGAGGCCAGCGGGACCACGCCGTCGTTGGCGTCCGGCGGCGGCAGCTCCCCGAGCACGCGCGCGAGCTTCTGCTCGATCGAGCCGTCATGGGAGCGACAAGGGTAGTGCTCGTTCAGGCGGGCGGTGATGTTCGACAGCGCGGTGAAGATGGCAGCCGACATCGCTCCCCACGGCGACCGGAGCGCCGATACCCAGTCCCGGACGGCGTTGCGCGGCGCGTACGTCGCGACGCTCTGGTACCGCAAGCCCGCGCGGTCCTCGAGGCCGGCGTGGAGCAGATCCATCGCCTCGGGCATGAGCTGGACGATGGCGCCCTGGTCGTCGCGCAAGAGCTTCAGCCAGGCGCGCAGCTCGCGGCTCGAGGCGTCGTCGAGCACGCGGATGAAGCTCTCGACCGCGCGATCGATGAGCTCGATCTCGAAGAAGCCGAGCTGCGCCCGGCCGAACGCGGCGACCAGCGCCGACGCGGCCGCGAGCGGCGGCGCGCCGAGCTTGAGGCCGGCCACCGTCAGCGCGGTGACGGCGTAGAGCAGGCGCTGGCCGCTCACCGTGGCGAAGAAGGCGGCGAGCGGGGTGCCGAAATGCGGCGTGTTGATGGTGGTGACGGACCGCAGCCGGCTCGTCCAGCCGAGCCGGCGGTGAGCGTTCCCGGGGAGCCGCGCCGTCGGCGAAGCGACGAGGCGAGCGTCCAGGCCTCCGGTCGAGTGGCCCACGATGTGGATTGGGCCGCCGTCGTCCCCGGCGCTCTCGTCCACGAGGCGGGCGAGCTTCGCCGCCCGGCGGAGGATGGAGGCCGTCGGGTGGACCTCGCAGACGTGGATCTCGACGATGCGGCCGCGATCGCGGAACCGCTCCTCGATCGCGCGGATGAAGTGCTCGAAATACTCGAGGGAGGCGAGGGTCGCGAAGCCGAACATGCCCGGCGACAGGTAGACGCGCGTCTTCTGCACGCGCGGGAATGTGCCATGTCCGCCGGCCCTCTGCGGCATTTCCATCGCCGCCCGCGCCTGCGACCGTGACAGCCGGGCGGCGTGAAGAAGCGGCGGCATGCCGGCGGCAAATCCGGCTACCCTGCGATCGTGGACGACCCCAGCGCGCGGGAGATCGAGGCGGCCGTACAGGAGGCCCTGGGCCTGTTTGGAACATCGGGCTCGGTGAGCGTGCAGGGACGCCAGATCGCGCTGCGTGGGCGCGGCGCGCCCGTGGCCATCGATCTGGAGCAGCTGGTCGAGCAGTGGCCGCTCCTGCCACAAGAGCTGCGCACGCGTAAGGCGTCCGACATCGCGCGGCGGCTCGCTCAGGCGCACCGATCGGTGAGCTCGCTCGCGCCGCCAGCGCCGGCCGCCCGGGTCCGGCCGGCGCGGCACCTCGTGATCCCCGTCGGCGTGCTCGCGCTGGTGGTCGTCGGCGCGCTCTTCGCGTCGCGCATGCTCCGATCGCGAGAGGCCCCGGCCGCCTCGCCCACGGAGCCGGAGACGACCGCCGGCGAGGACGCGGCGCGGAACGCGCGCACCTGCGAGGCCGCGCGCAAGCGGATCTACGCCGGGGCTTCCATGGGGCCCTTCGAGCTCGCGGGCTGGGTCGCCGAGCTCTGGCTGGCGACGCCGCGCGGCGCCGCTGCAGCGGAGGTCGCCGCCGGCGCCGGGGAACCAGCAGCCCTGACCGCCGAGTCCGTGGGGCTCGGCGCGCTCATCGCGCAGGGCAAGCTGACGGCGGGCGCCGACGCCGAGCTCGCCGCGATCACCGACGGGGTCGTGGAGATCGTCCCCGGGTTCGATGCGGAGGAGGCGAGGCGCTCTCCGTCGTGGCGCGCCATCACCGCGCGCTTCTCCGGCGGATACGCGCGGGCATACTTCGATCCCGCGCACCGGGCGCGCTTCGTCGCGCTCGGCGATCGCATGGCCGACGCGGCCGCCGCGGCGCTGGGCGCCCTGTACGCGCGCTGCGCGCACCTGCCCTACCACGACGCCGGCGCCTGGTTCCGCGGCTCGGATCCGGCCACGGCGGCGACGGCGCTCGTCTATGCGTCCGGACTCTTCGCCGAGATGTCGGCGGTCGATCGCGGGGCGCTCGCCGCGCTGCCAGGGGTGGGGCCGATCGACGCCTTGCGCGGCGCAGGCGCCTCGCTCGACGCGGCGAGCCTGGGGAAGCTGGTGGGGGCGCACGGCGGGGGCATCACCAAGGGCGGGGCAGGCGCGGTCGTCATCACGTTCCCCGTCGGCGGGCCGACCCGGGCGACGACCGCGAGCCGCACCGTCGCGCGCAAGCTGCAGGTCGGCGTGGGCCAGGAGTGAACGCTCACTCGCCCGCGGCGAAGTGCACGATCGAGAAGACCGGCGCCGCGTCGCCGGCGCGCTCCGCGAGGAGCGCACGACCGCCGAGGAAATCGAGCTCGACGACGAAGGCGAAGCCGGCGACCTCGCCGCCCTGCTTGCGCGCGAGCTCGGCCGCGGCCGCGGCCGTGCCGCCGGTCGCGAGCAGGTCGTCCACGATCAGGACCCTGGCCCCCGGCCTGATCGAGCCCTTGTGCATCTCGAGCTCTGCCGTGCCGTATTCGAGCGCGTACGCCACGCGATCGGTCGCGGCCGGGAGCTTGCCTGGCTTGCGCACGGGCACGAAGCTGGCGTTGAGCCGGGCCGACAGCGCGCCGCCGAAGATGAAGCCCCGGGACTCGACGCCGACCACGACGTCGACGTGCTCGCCGACGAAGCGCTGGGCCAGGAGATCCAGCGTGATGTGGAGCGCGCGCGGATCCGCGAGGAGCGGCGTGATGTCCTTGAAGAGGATCCCGGGCTTCGGAAAATCCGGGACGTTCCGGAGGTGCGCCTTGAGATAACGGAGCGCGTGCTCGGAGGGCAGGGCGTCGTGATTGAACATGACGCCGAGCGTAGGCGAGCGCATTCGAGCCGGAAAGCGCTCCACGCGCCGCGACGCGAGCTACGTCAGGTGACGTGGCCGTCGTTGAGCTCCGCGGCGAGGAGGGCTGCGATGCCCTCGTGCTGCGCGGCGAAGAGGTCGAGGGTCAGCGGCGTGACGCTGACGGCCCCTGCGTCGTAGGCCTCGGTGTCCGAGCCGGGGACGAGGTCGTGGCGTACGCCCGCGCCGCCGATCCAGAGGTACTCGTGCCCGCGCGGATCCCGGCGGAAGATCACCTCTTCGGTGTACAGGCGCGCGCCCATGCGCGTGGCCCGCACGGGCCAGCTGCTGCCCGCAGGGATGTTGACATTGAGCAGCGGCGCTGGCCGGCGTCCCTCCTGCCCGGCGGCGCGGTGGAGGGCGAGGGCGAGCTCGACGCCGAGCGCCGCTGCGGCCGGGAGCGACGCGCCTGCATCGGCGGAGAGCGCGATCGAGGGGACGCCGCGGAGCGCTCCTTCGCGCGCGGCGGCCACGGTGCCCGAGTAGAAGATGTCGGCGCCCAGGTTGAGCCCGTGGTTCATGCCCGACACGACCAGATCGGGGCGCCGCGGCAGCACGCGCGTGCCGGCGTGGAGGGCGACGTAGATGCAGTCGGCGGGCGTCCCGTCGACCGCGAACACGCCGGGCGCAGCCTCCAGCAGCCGGAGGACGCGGTGCAGGCTCAGGGAGTGGCTCGTCGCGCTCTGGTTGACCGCGGGGGCGCACACCACCACGTCGGCGTGCCGGGCGAGCTCGTCCCGCACCGCGGTCAGACCCGGCGCCGAGTAGCCGTCATCGTTGGAGAGGAGGATCAGAGGGCGCATGCGTTCGTTCGATGGGTCTCTGGATCAGCGACCGAGCAGGCGCCTCGCGAGCGCGGCGACGAGCTCGACGAGGGCGCTGACGCGGCCGAACCATCCGGCTCCACCGCGCGCCCGCGCCATCGCGAAGGCGACCGTCCGGAGCGCGGGCGTATAAGGGTACCACCACAGCTCGCTCTTCGCCCTGCTGCGGTCCTCGAGCAAGAAGCGCGGCCGCGTGAGCTCCGCGAGCGCGTGTGGGCTGCTCGTGACGCCGTAGCCGCTGTCTCCCGCCCCCGTCCACGGCGCGGCCGGGAGCGCGCCTGTGAAGCCGTGGTTGTTGATCGTCACAACGCCGGAGCGCAGCCGTCGCGCGAGCGCGTGGGCCCGCTCGTAGCCGCGGGTCCAGAGGCTGGTCGTGAGCGCGAAGCGGGACGCGTTGGTGCGCGCGATCGCCTCCTCGGCGTCCTTCACCACGAGGATGGGAAGAACGGGGCCGAATGTCTCCTCCCGGAGCAGCGGCGTGTCCTCGCGCTCCACCTTGAGGACCGTCGGTGGGAAGGCGAGCGAGCCCTCTTCCGGCGCGCCGCCGGCGAGGATCTCCGCCCCGCCCTCGACGGCCGCCTCGAGCTGATGCCGCACGATCGCCGCCTGCCGCGCCGTCGTCATCACGCCGACGTCGATGCCGGCCCGGAGCTGCCCCGTGAGCGCGATGACGCGCGCGATGAAGCGGTCCGCGATCGCCTGCTCGACGTAGACGCGCTCGATGGAGGCGCAGTTCTGTCCGGCGTTCGTGAAGGCGCCCCAGAGGACGCCGCGCGCGGCGCGCTCCAGATCGCAGTCGCCGAGGACGATGGCGCTGTCCTTCCCGCCGAGCTCCAGGGACGTCGGGATGAGGCGCTCGGCGCACGCGACGGCGATCTTCTTGCCGGTGGCGACGCTGCCGGTGAAGACGACGAGATCGACGCCGGCCCCGACGAGCGCGGCGCCGACGTCGCTGCCGCCCTGCGCGACGGCAAGGACGCCGTCCGGGAGCAGCCCGTCGAACAGCGACGTGACGAGCGCGCCGGAGCGCGGCGTGACCTCGCTCGGCTTGAAGACGACGGCGTTGCCCGCGAGCAGCGCCGGCACGATCGTGCGCAGCGGGATCGCGACAGGGTAGTTCCAGGGCGTGATGAGCGCGACGACGCCGCGCGGATCCCTCTGGATGCGCCCGACCTTGCCGGGGTAGGCGAGCGGGTCGAGCGCGACGGGGGGGTCGTCGAGCAGCTCCTCGATGGACCGGGTCCAGTAGTCGATGAGATCCGCGTTCGGGAGCACTTCAGCGAGCGCGGCCTCCTCGAGCGGCTTGCCGCACTCGCGGTGCACGAGCGTCGCGATCTCCTCGGCCCGCGCGAGCAGGCGCTTCTTGACGCGCGCGATGAGCTCGGCGCGCTCCCTGATCGGGACCTCCGCCCAGGCGATCTGCGCCGCCCGCGCGCTGGCGACGATCGTCGCGAGGGCGCTGAGCTCTGTCGCTGCCACGCCGTCGAGGGGCGCTCCCCCTGCCGGGCTGCGCAGAGGGAAGGGACCGGAGCTCGCTACCCTGACGGACGCCGACGAGGCCGCGTCGCCAGCTGCGGCGCCGGCCTCGTGGGGAAGGGGAGTCGTCTCGGAATCCATCGGGCGCGGAGCCTAGCACCGCGCTCCTGCCCCTCTGCATGGGGCAGGAGCGCGACCCCTAGGGAGCAGGCCCCGACCGGACCGGCCGGGGGCGCGGGTTTCTACGGAGCGGGATCCGGCGCAGGCGCGGTCTCTTCAGCGGGCGCGGGCGCAGCGCCCTCACCGTCCGGGGTGGCGGTGCCGGCGGGGCTGCCTTTCCGCTTCGTGGCGCGGTCGGGCGCCGGGCTCGCCGCGGAGGGCGTGATCGACACGACCGTCTGCTTGCGGCAACCGACGATGACCGCCTGGCCGGCGGAGAGCCACGAGGGATCCGACGTCTTCTCCGTCGTCAGCTTGCCGAGCCGCACGTAACGCGTCCCGCAAGGCACGTCGAGCGTCTCTCCGGTGCTTCCGGCGAGCGAGCCGTTCACATACACCGACGCGCGCTCTGGCGAATTGACCGTCAGGTGGCCCCGGCTCGGCGGCAGATCCTCGGCCTTGCCTGCGGCCGGCGCAGCGCTCGCCTCGGGCGCGGCGCTCGCCTCGGGCGCGGCGCTCGCCTCGGGCGCGGCGCTCGCTGCCGGCGTCGCGGTCTCGGCCGCGGACGGCGCAGCGGGCGCCGTCTCGGTGGGCGCGGCGGTCGGCGTCGGCGCGGTGGCCGGCGGCTGCGCGGTCGCGCCCTGGGTCGCTCCCGGAGGCGTGTCGACGTTGGGGAGGGGCGCGGGCTCGGGGTCAGACACGCTGAGCCGGTACGCGACCGCCGCGCCGCCCACGAGGAGCGCCACCGCGGCGATCACGATGCCCACGCGGGAGCGCGGGCGCGGCGGCGGTCGCACGGTGATGCCGGCGTCCGCGGCGGGCCGCGCCGTGACGTGGTCGGAAGGCTTCACGTCCTTGTCGGCCGGGAGGGGCGGGTCCTTGGTGATGACCTTCGGGAGAAGATCGCGATCGGCCGCCTTCGGCCTGGACCTGCGATCCGCTTCGTCGCCCGCGTCTCTCGACAGCGTTCCGGGCGACGCATCGCCGGCCTCTTCCGCGACCGAGCGCGCGATGGCCTGGGCTTCGGACCGCGCGGAACGGACGGCCGTCTCCTCGTCCTCGAGGCCCTCGGGGCGAGAACGAATGACGGTGGGCTCGTCCTCGAGCATGCCGCGGATCACGGTCGGCTCGTCGTCGACCATCTCGCGGCTGAACTCTCGCTCGGTGGCAGGCTCCCCCATCGCGCGCCGCGTGGCGGCGGCGATCGGATCCGGCGCCTTGGGGGTGACCGGCTCACCAGAAGAGGACGGCCCACGGGCGGTGACCGCCTCGAGCGTGGCGGCGTCGTCCGCGGCGGCCGACGCGGTCGTGGCGTGTACCTCCGCGCGGTCGGGCCGAGATCGGCGCTCCGCGCGCGCCTCGGCATCCGGCGCCGCCCTGCGCTCGGCCGGGAGCTTCAGCGCTGCAGCGGGCTTCTGGCCGGGTTCCGGCTCGTCGGGGAGGAGCCCTGCGAACGAGAGCTCGCTGTCGCTCTCCGCAACCTTCGGCCGCGCAGCGACGTCCTCGTGAGGGAAGAACGGCTTCGTCTCTGCGCGCGGGCTGGAGCCCCGGGCCGGGGGCACCGCCGGGCCTGCAGTGGGCGCGTCCTTGCCCAGGGCAGCTGACCTGGCCGCAGGCGCCGTGACCTTGGCCGCGGTCCTGGCTGCCTCTCTCGGCTTCAGCTCGGCCGCCTCCGCGGGCGGCCGGAAGGTCTCCTGAGCACCGGCCGGGGGGCCGGCGTCAGCCCGCGGGAGATCGATCGAGGCGGCGGGCCTCGCGACCGGCTTCCCGGGTGAGCTGGGAGGCGGCGCAGGGTTGCGCGCCGGCGTCGCCGCTGCCGGCTTGGCGGCCGCGGCCTTGACCCCGCTCGCCGCGGGCGTGGCGGCTGCAGCCGTCTTCACCGGCGGCTGTTGCGGCGTCTTCGCCGGAGATTGCTGTGGCGCCTTCGCGGCCGCTGCCGGCTGCTTCGCGGCGCTGGCCGCCGCGGTCTGCGACGCCTGCGCGGCCGCCGGGCTGAAGGCGTCGATGCCACCGACGTCGTCCAGGACGGGCTCGATGGCGCGCGGCGCAGACGGTCCGCTCGCGGCGACCGCGCTGGCCGCCGCTGCCGGCCGTGCTTCGTTCGCCGGCGAGCTGAACCTGGGGTCGGGCGAGGCCGCGCCCGCCGTGTCGTTGGCGATGGCGCCGGGCGCCTCGCCGCGATGCGGGACGAGCTCGGCGGAGGCCGCGAGCTGCGCCCGGGTGCGAGGCGCAGCGGCGTTCCGCTGCACCCGGTGGAGGAGCGCTTCGAGGGTGGCGACTTTTTCGGCGACGTTCACGCCGCGCCAGCATATCGCGGCTCGGCGCTCGTTACATCATTCGCGGTGAAGGGGCGCGATCGGGCGGGCTCATCGGCGGAAAATCCCGCCGGAAGGGGTCAGAGGGTCTCGAGGTAGGCGACCAGATCGTCGATCTGGGCGTCCGAGAGCTGGGACGTCTTGCCGTGCCGGTCGCCGCCGCCGCAGGCGGGGTTGATGAACCGGTCCTTCAGCGTCGGCGCGCATCCGTCGTGCATGAACGGCGCGCGCGCGCCGATGCGGACCAGCGACGGCACCTGGAAGGCCTTGCCCGTACCGACGTCGAACGAATCGTTGGTCGTGAGCTGAGCGCCCGCGTGGCAGCTCGCGCAGTCGACGGCCTTGTCGTGGAAGAGGGCCTCGCCGCGCGCGACGGCCTCTGCGTCGGGCGCCGACGACACCGGCGGAGCGGGGAGGCTGTCGATCCACCGGGCGAAGACCTTCACCCGGCGCGGCCCCTGGTGCATGCCGCCCATGCGCCGCTCGAAGACCTCGTCCATGATGGCCTCGATACCCGACATATCGCCGTCCCAGTGGAACGGGGCCGTGTTGAGGATGCCGCCGCTGACGAACTGGGTGCGCCGCGGTCCGATGGGGTTGAAGTGCCAGGTATGGCTGTCCTCGCCTCCCTCCGGATGGCACGACGCACACGCCATCGGGCCGGCAGCGTTCCGGTGGAACATCTCGTGGCCGGTGTCCCTGCGGCTCTCCCCGGGGAGCGTGATGACCTTGGCGACGCGGTTGCCGACGCTGTTGGGAGCCCCGAGGACCTGGATGCCCGCCGGCTCGCGGGTCTGCACCACCACCGAGCCGCCGGCGAACGCGACGGCCGTGGGCTCGCCTTCCACGACCACGCGCTGCTCCGCCTCGACGCAGGTTCCTTCGAAGGAATCCATGGTCATGTTCAGGTTCGCGCGGCTGGTCATAAGGATCTCGCTCTTGCCGGCCGCGACGACCGCATACGAGAGACCGTCATCGGACACCGCGACATCGACCGGCAGGGTCGCGGAGGGGAGGGCAGCGGCCAGGTTCGGCTGGCCGTCGGAGTCGGGCGTGCCGACCTCCGAGACCGTGCCGTGGACGACGCTCCCATCGCACCCGCCGGAGCTGTAGCCCCCCTCCACGATCTCGACGGGCGCGATCAAGGAGCGCTGGTGGACCATCGCGATACCGCCTGTCGGCAGCTTGATCGTCCGCCAGGCGACGGTCGGCGCGAACTCCTGCCCGAACAGGTTGAATTTCGGGAGCTTCTTTTGCTCCATGACCATGCCGTCCGCCCCGATGGTGAGCAACTCGGCAGACCGGAATTTGCTGACCAGGAGCCGGTCCCCGTCCACGACCACGTCGCGCAGGTCGCGATCGAGCTTCAGGCGGCGCGTCGCCGCGCCGGGACCGGCCGGGAGCGTGACGAGCTCGCCGCCGAGGCAGGCGACATGGATCGCGTCGGCCTGCGCATCGTAGGCGACCCCCCGCGGGGCCGGGCACACGTCGCGCCGGTCGACGATCGTCCCGCTGTCCGCGTCGACGGTCACGATCGCGCCGCCGCGGCGGAGCGCGACGTGGAAGCGACCCGCGTCGTCCTCGACGACCCTGCCCGGCTCGTCGCCCTTCTGCAGGGCGATCTCCGCGGTCAGCTTCTGCGCCTGGAGATCGACGATCCACACCCGGTCGCGATCCGGATCCGCGGCCACCGCGCGGAGGGCGCTCTTGCTCACGGCCAGCGTTCCGCCGCTGATGGCGGGCGGCGGCTCCGCCGCGACCGCGACGCTCCCAGGATCGCCGATGTCGGGGGTGTCGTCCTCACCGAGCTCCCACGGAGCGCAGGCGGCAAAGGGTGATGCAATCACAAGGACGGCGAGGAACGGGGAGAAGCTGCGGCGCGACGCAAGCAGTCTATGCATGAGGGCCTCCGGTCCGCCGCCAAGCAAGATGGCGGCCACTTCATTCGATGTTCTTCCATCCGATCGCGCGCGGCAATATGTGTTGCCGCGGAGAGAGCGACGTAGTCTTGCCGTCCACAACGCGCGTGAGCCGGGGTTGGGTGGCGCGTCTGGCGCGGGTCCCGTGATGCGCATCGGTGACGCCGTCCCTGCTGTCGTGGCCCATTGCGGCACGGCATGACGAGCGCACCAGACCATCGGGTCCGGCGTGGTCCCGGACGGTGTCCTGCGCGGCCGGCCCATGACGTGGTCCTTTGGGCGCAAGCACCCCGTGGGCCGAGAGCGCGGGCTGCCGGTCACCTTCGCCAGACCGCGAGGCGAGCCATCGCCGAGACGCGATGCGTGGGATCGCCTGTGACTTGACGGGTGCTCTCGCCGCCCATAAGTGACCGACCGGTCATGAAAAGCACCGCACCCTCGTCTCGACGCAGCATCTCGCTGGCTTCGACGCTCGCCGGGCTGCTCGCCCTCGGGCTCATCGCCTCACCGGCCGCGGGGCAGCCGGCCGCTCCCCGACCGGCGGCTCCGCAGCCGGTCACCCCGCCGCCCGCCCCGGCGCCTCCTGCCGCAGGCCAGCCGCAACCCCCGGGCGCTCCTGTCGCTGCGGCCCCGCCGGCGGCGCCGAAGGCCGATCCGCTCGCCACGGCGCTCGCGCCGCAGCCGGGGGGGCTGACGCCGGACGACATCGCGAAGGCTGCGCTGCGGACGCGCGCGTCGCTCCGGGCCAAGCAGGCCGATCTCCGCGCGGCGGCTGCGAAGGTCGACCAGGCCATGGTCAATTACTTTCCGCGGCTGACGCTCACGGCCACCTACACGCGTTTGTCGGAGGTCGAGACCCCGGCCCTCGGCGCGGGGGCGCCGGTCGTCGGCGTGACCAACGGCCCGGGGCAGTCTGGATTCAGCGAGGGACCCCTCTCCACCGCGCCTTGCGCAGACGCTGCGGGGCAGTGTGTCGTCGACGGCGGCGGCCGCTTCGTGACCCTCAGCCGTTCTCCTGGGCTCAGCCTCCCTTCGTCCGTCAACTCCTACTCCCTGACGGCGAGCCTCGCCGTACCCATTTCGGATTACGTGTTCCGCATCTCGCAGGGATACGCCGCTGCGTCCCACGCAGAGAGCGCGAAGAAGCTCGAGCTGCAGGCGGAGACGCTGCAAGCCGCCGCCGACGCGAAGATCGCGTTCTTCAACTGGGTCCGCGTGAAGGGGCAGGTCGTCGTCGCAGGTGAGGCGGTGTCTCAGGCCAGGGCGCACGTCGAGGACGCGCGCCGCACCTTCGAAGTCGGGCTGCTCTCGCGCGCGGACGTGCTCCGGCTCGAGGCCCAGGTGGCCGGCGCGGAGCAGGTGCTCAATGAGGCGCAGGCCGCGCTCATGGTCGCGGACGACCAGATCCGTATCGCGCTCGGCGCCGCGCCGGACAGGCCGCTCACGCTGGGGATCGACGTGATGGGGAGCGCGCCTGCGAAGCCGCCCGCGGAGGCGCTCCCGGCGCTGGTCCAGGAGGCGCTCCAGAGGCGCCTCGAGATCCGCGCGCTCGACGAGACGCAGTACTCGCTCGAGAAGGCCGAGGCGGTCACGCGGGCCGGCTACTTCCCGCGGCTCGACGGGTTCGCCGATCTCACCTACGCGAACCCCAACCAGCGCGTCTTCGGAGCTCAGGACAGGTTCGATGCGACGTGGTCCGCGGGCGTCCGCGCCACGTGGGTCGTCAACGACATCTTCACCACCGCGGGCGCCTCCGCCGAGGCGAACGCCCGCACCACGCAGATCGCGGAGCAGAAGGCCGCGCTGCGCGACGCCCTCCGCCTCGAGGTGGTCTCGGCGTATTCCGAGCTGAGCAAGGCCGCGAGCAGCATCGAGTCTGCAGAGCGCCAGCTCGCGGCGGCCGCGGAGTCGATGCGCGTCCGATCCGAGCTGTTCCGGGCAGGGCGGGCCACGAGCGTCGACGTTGTCGACGCCGAGGGCGAGGTGACGCGCGCGCGGCTCCAGCAGCTCAACGCGCGTGTCGGCGCGCTCGTCGCCAAGACCCGGCTGGACCACGTGGTCGGACGCGACGCGAAGGACCTGAAATGACCTGGCCGCGCGCGTCTTCTTCGCTTGCGCGGCCATCCTGGCCGGAGTAGGGAAGGCGTGCGCCGCTGCAGCGCGGGTTCCTGCGGCGCCCTCGTCGACACCGCGGCAATCACCCGCATCATCCCTCACCGGCCGAGGCAGCGCGTCCACGGTGCGCGCCCGGTCCGCCCGTCATGACGGAGCTTGCGCTCATCCTCAGCGGCGGCCTGCTCGGGCTCGCCTTTGCGGCTTACCTCGCTCGCTGGGTCGTCGCGCGCCCCGCGGTCGAGCCCGAGATGCAGCGCGTCGCCGCGATCATCCAGGGCGTCGCGGAGGCGTACTTTCGCCGCCAGAGCAGCGTGATCGGCGCGGTCTCCGCGATGCTCGGAGGCGCCATCTTCCTCGCTTACGGCCTCCTCCGGCGCACCGGGGAGAACAACCCGGTGCCAGCCTTGGAGCTCGGTGTCTGGCTGACGCTCTCGTTCGCGGTCGGGGCCGCCAGCGCGGTCGCGACAGGCCGCGTCGCCGCCTGGATCGCGCCCCGCACCAGCGTGCGCGCCGCGAGCGGCGCCCGCCGCTCGCTCGATCTCGCGCTGCAGATCGCCCTCCGCGGCGGCGCCGTGTCGGGGCTCTTCGTCGCGAGCATGAGCCTGCTCGGCCTCGGCGGCCTGTTCGCCGCGGTCCTCGCGTTCCGTGGCGGCTTCGGCGCCGAGCCGGCCGAGGCGCTCGCGCTCGCCCCGACCATCCCCTGGGTCATCGCCGGTTATCCGCTCGGCGCCTCCTTCGCCGCCCTGATG
Organism: Sorangium sp. So ce426; assembly: GCF_051475585.1. Taxonomy (NCBI): domain Bacteria; kingdom Pseudomonadati; phylum Myxococcota; order Polyangiales; family Polyangiaceae; genus Sorangium; species Sorangium sp. So ce426. Next base: position 4,326,798 of record NZ_CP150341.1, read on the forward strand.
GCGCAGCTCGGCGGCGGCACCTTCTCCAAGGCGGCCGACCTCGGCGCGGACCTCGCCGGCGCGGAGGTCGGGCTCGACGAGGACGACCTCCAGAACCCGGCCACGATCGTCGATCTGGCAGGTGATACGGTCGGCGACTGCGCCGGGCGCGCGGCCGGCGTCTTCGCCTCCACCGTCGCCGAGAACGCGGGCGCCATGGTGGTCGGCGCGATGCTCTTCCGCAACAACGCCGGGCTCCCGAGCGCCCTCGCCGTCGTGCTCTTCCCGCTCGTCAGCCGCGCGTTCGGCCTCATCGCGACGCTCTTCGGCGTGATGGTCGTCAAGACCGACGACCGCGAGGACGCCTTCAACGCCCTCGTGCGAGGGCTCTACGTCACGGCCACCCTCCACGCCGTCGGCATCGCCGGGGCCGCCAAGTGGCTGCTCGGCGCCCACTGGGTCGTCTTCTTCGCCTGCGGCGTGATCGGCATCGTCACCGGCATCGCCGTGCTGCACGTCACGCAGTACTACACCGAGCAGCGGCACCGCCCGGTGCGCGAGCTCGCCGAGGCGGCCCGCAGCGGCTCCGCGATGGCGGTGCTGCGCGGGCTCGCCATCGGCCTCGAGAGCTCGGTGCTCCCGCTCCTGGTCGTCGTCGGCGCCACCTTCGGCTCCTACCTGCTCGGCGCCCGCTCCGGGCTCGCCGGGGGGGGCCTGTTCGGCACCGCGGTCGCGACGATGGGGATGCTGGGCACCGCGGGGTACGTCCTCGCCATGGATGCGTTCGGCCCCATCGTGGACAACGCGGGCGGCATCGTCGCCGTGACCGTCGCCCGCGAGCGGCCGGACGTGCGTGGCCGCACCCTCGTGCTCGACGCCGTCGGCAACACGACCAAGGCGCTCACGAAGGCGTACACGGCCGGCGTGGCCGCGCTCGCCTCGCTGCTGCTCGTCGCCGGCTACCTCGATGAGTCCCGGCGCCGCGCGTTGACGTCGAGCGCGCCGATCCGCGGCGAGACGACCGCGATGGTCCTGCGCCTCGACCGGCCCGAGGTCTATCTCGGCGCCCTGGTGGGGATCCTCCTTGTCTTCTGGCTGGCCGGCCGCTGCATTCGCAACGTCCTCCAGGCTGGCCGGCGCGTCCTCGACGAGGTGAGGCGCCAGGCCCGCGCCCGCCCGCCGGGGTTCGTCGGCGACCACGAGCCCTGCGTCGAGATGGTCTCTCGGGCCGCGCTGCGCCATATGATCGCGCCAGCCCTCGTCTCCGCGGTGGTGCCCGTCGTCGTGGGACTTGCCTTGCGCTTTGCAAGGACGGAAGATAATCCTCTGGTCGCGGCCGATTCAGTCGCGGCCTTGATCATGGCCGGGACGGTCGCAGGCGTCCTCGGGTCGCTCTTCTTGGGGAATACCGGGGCGATCTGGGACAATGCGAGGCAGTACATCGCGACCGGCGCGCACGGTGGGCGCTACCTTGTCGACGAGACGGGGGCGCGGGCGGACAACCCCACCTACGGTGCCGCCGTCGTCGGCGACACGATCGGCGATCCGCTCAAGGACGTGGCCGGTCCCGCGATCCACGTGCTCATCAAGATGCTCCCCGCCGTGATCATCGTGTTCTTGCCGTTCTTCATCTGATGACGGTTCTTCACCCAGCGGGATTTGCCAAGAGATCCCGTTCACCCGACCCATCCCGGCGAATCACCGCCGCACCCGTATCCCGAGCCCACGACGTGCCGCCTCCGATCTCCGACGCACTCTCCACCCTCAGCGATCGTGGCCTGCGAAGGCTGCTTGGCGCCCGCACCTTCCTCCGCGGGCTGGAGTACTTCCGCCGCCGCGTCGTCGAGGACATCTCCATCAACGAGACGATGGCGAGCGGCACCGTCCGCGCCGCCGACTCCGAGCCGTATCCGGTCAAGGTCGAGCTATCCCCCGATGGCATCCAGTCGCAGTGTTCCTGTCCGGCGTTCCAGAAGGCTGGGCAGCACTGCAAGCACGTCGCGGCGCTGCTCATCAGCATCCGCGACCAGGCGCGCGGCGCGCAGCCGCGGCGCGAGCCGCCGATCCCGGCGCTCGTCCCGCAGACCGCCCACGCCGGCGGTGACGCCCTGAAGCGCGTGCGCCGTCGCGACCGCCGCGGGCGCCTGGCGATCACGCCGGCGGCGCCCGTCCCGACCGTCGTCGGCTCCCACGGGCCGCCGGGCTCACCCGTCGCCCTCGCGGCGCCGATCCTGGACGCGACGGCCAAGCAGACCGGGATCGGCGCCTGGCTTCCGCCCGAGGGCGTCACTGGAGCACGGCGCGTGGAGTTCCGCCTCCACGTGCGGCAAGGGGCGCTGACCGTCACCGTCCTCGACGCCGAGGCGCGCGTCCCGGTGCTGCCCTCTGCGGCGCTCGCCTGGCAGGCGCTCTACCCGACGCCGGATCGCGACGCGCTCCGGCTGCTCGCCCGGTTCGAGAGCGGCAACCCGCGCCACCCGGCCGTCGACATCCGCGGCGAGGACGTGGCCGAGCTGCTCCCGCTGCTCGAGGGCCAGCGCGTGCTGCTCGAGCCGGCGCTGATGCAGCTCCGCTTCGGCGACGACAGCCTGCGGCCGCGCTTCGATCTCGAGACCGTCGGCGGCGACACCATCATCGTGAAGACGAGCTTCGAGCGGGGGAACGACAAGCGCCGCTTCTCGCTGCTGCAGGGCGGGTGGTTCGAGGGCTGGCCGGGCTGGCACATCGACACGCAGGAGGGGCTCGCGCGCCGCATCGACAAGCGCGTCTCCCCCGCGGCGATGCGCCGCCTGCTCCGCTCGCCGACCATCGGCGAGCCGATGAGCGAGCTGGCCCGCATCATCATGCAGGGGCTGCCCAAGATCGCGCTCGAGGTCGGCGCGGAGCTGCCCGACCTCAACCAGATCGCCGAGGTCGTCGACCTCGTGCCCACGTTCCGCATGCGCGCAGGCGGCTCGCTCATCGAGGCGCGCGTCACGCTGACCGCCGCCTACGGCGACGCCGAGGTCGCGGTGCGCGCCGACGGCATGTCGCCCCCGGTGCTCGTGCAGCCGCCCGAGGAGGGGATGAAGCGCGCCCGCTGCATCCGCGTGGACATCGCCGCGCAGCAGGAGGCGGCGAGCAGGCTGCTCGCCCTCGGGCTCAAGCCGGACGAGACGGGCCAGGGCTTCATCGCGAACGGCGACCAGGCGCTCACCTTCTGGACCGAGGGGCTCGCCGAGCTCCCCGACGACTGGGACCTCTTCGTCCCGGAGGATCTCGTCGACACGCAGGTGCGCGGCAGGCCGATCGGCGTGTTCGCCAAGGTCACCTCGGGGATGGACTGGCTGAACGTCAAGCTCAGCTTCGAGAGCGAGGGCATCGGCGTCGATCGCGACGAGCTGCGCCGCTGCCTCGCCGAGGGCAAGCGCTACGTCCGCCTCGAGGACGGGTCGTTCGCCGCGTTCGATCCCGACGCCGTGCGCGCGATGCTCGATCGCGAGGTCGAGCTGATGATGGCGGCCGGCAAGAACGGCCGGCTGCCGCTCGCGCAGGCCGGGCGGGTGCACGAGCTGCTCCAGCACGCGAGCGGATCGAGCGTGACCGCCTCCGCGCGCGAGCTGTTCCAGAAGCTCAGCAACATCGACGAGATCGGCAGCACCAAGCGGCCGAGGAACCTGAAGGCCACGCTCCGCCCCTACCAGGAGGCGGGCCTCTCGTGGCTCAAGTTCATCCATGACATCGGCTCGGGCGGCGTGCTCGCCGACGACATGGGCCTCGGCAAGACGGTCCAGACGCTCGCCCTCCTGCTCGCCGTCAAGCAGGAGGAGAAGCACATGCGCGCGCTGATCGTCGCCCCGACGAGCGTCGTCACGAACTGGGAGCGCGAGCTCGCCCGGTTCGCGCCGTCGCTGTCGGTCGCCCTCTGGCACGGCGCCGATCGCAAGGATCAGATCGACGAGGTGAAGGCCGCGGAGGTGGTGATCACGAGCTATGCGCTCCTCCGTCGCGACGAGGATTTCCTCGCGCAGCTCGACCTGAGCTACGCCATCCTCGACGAGGCGCAGCACATCAAGAACCCGATGAGCGCCACCGCCGCGGCGGCCAAGCGGCTCCGCGCGAAGCGCCGGCTCGCGCTGACGGGCACGCCCATCGAGAACCGGCTCTCGGAGATCTGGTCCATCTTCGACTTCGTCTCGCCGGGCCTGCTCGGCTCGCTCGACAAGTTCGAGGCCCGCTTCTCGCGCCCGATCGAGGCGGGCGACTACAAGACCGCGCAGCGGCTCCGCGCCGCCATCCACCCGTTCATCCTGCGCCGCACGAAGCAGGAGGTCGCCAAGGATCTCCCCGAGAAGATCGAGATGGATCAGATCTGCGATCTCACCGGCGAGCAGCGGGCGCTCTACCTGCAGGTCGCGCGCGAGGTGCGGGCGCAGGTCCTCGGCGAGGTCGAGCGCGTCGGCCTCGCGAAGAGCCAGCTGCAGATCCTCGCCGGCCTCACCCGCCTCCGGCAGGCGGCCTGCGACCCGCGGCTGCTCGGCTTGCCGCGGGAGTTCGGCGACGACGACTCGGGCAAGCTCGTCGCGGTCCGAGAGCTCATCGCGAACGCCGTCGAGGGCGGGCACAAGGTCCTCGTCTTCAGCCAGTTCGTGATGATGCTGAGGCTCATCGAGAAGGCGATGAAGGAGGATGGTGTCGCCTACGAGTACCTCGACGGCTCCACGAAGGACCGGGCGGAGCGCGTCGACCGCTTCCAGAACGATCCGAGCGTGCCGGTCTTCCTCATCAGCCTCAAGGCGGGCGGCACGGGCCTGAACCTCACCGCGGCCGACACGGTCATCCACTTCGATCCGTGGTGGAACCCGGCGGTCGAGCAGCAGGCCACCGACCGCGCCCACCGCATCGGGCAGACGAAGGTGGTGACGGCCTACCGGCTCATCGCCGAGGGGACGATCGAGGAGAAGATCCTGCTGCTCAAGGACAAGAAGCGTCAGCTCGTCGCCTCCGTCCTCAGCGAGGACGCGGGCGGCGCGAAGAAGCTCACCAAGGCCGACCTGGAAGAGCTGTTCGCGGTGGAATGAGAGAACGACGGCGCGCAGGGGGAGCGCGCCGGTCGGGGAGCACCGGGCCGATCCATGAGGGGGCGCAGTGGAGCGCGCCCTCATGGGGGCACGGGTGGATCCATGGCGGCGCTCGGAGTGGCCCTCGCGGGGCCTTCCGGCACCGCAGGGCGGGGGAGGGGGCTACGGCTTGCGGCCGCCGCTCAGGACCATCAGGTGGTACTTGCCGAACTCGCTCTGCCCCAGGGTGAACAGGACCTCGATCAGCAGGCGGTACGGCGTGGTTGCGTCGGCGACGATGATCGCCTCCGACGACGACGGATCGAGCCCTTTCGCCGCGCGAATGGCCTTGTCCGTCTCGCGCGCGTGGGACAGGGCGTTCGCCAGCGGCACGATGTAGAGATCGTTCGGGCCGCTGCGCTTGTACTTTGCGTCGACGCCCGACTGCGCGAGCTGCTCGCGGTTGGGCAGCATGACGATCGGGGTCGGATCCTCGCCGACCAGGATCTGCGACTTCGAGACGATGACGACGACACCCTCCTGGGAAGGTTCGGCCTGCATCACCGACTTCGGCAGGGTGAGGTCCTTCGACTGCGGGATGGATGCCGCCGACGATCCCACGCTCTTCAGCAAGAAGACGAGGATGATCGTCATCAGGTCGAGCATCGCCGTGATGTTCAGGAAGTCGATCTCGGGCTCCCGCCGGTTCCTTCGGATCGCCTTCCGGAGGGCCGCCTTGTAGCGGACGACTGTCGCCCTCGGCCGCGGAGCAGGTCGCTGATCGGCGCTCATCGGGCCACCCCGAAGTGGACCTCCGGGAACAGCACCTCCCCGTCGTCGCTCCTCAGCGCATCCATCACGTCGATGATCGTCTTGTAGTCGATGCCCGGGTTCGCCGTGATCGTCACCTGCGTCTCCTCTTTGAACTCGGGGCGGGCGTTCTTGAGGCGCTTCGCGCACGCCGTGAGCGCGGGGTAGTCATAGCTGTCGTTCGCCTTCGGCACCGTGACCCCGCCGCCCACGTCCTGGCAGCCGGTCGCGATGTTGCCGCTCGACGTCTTCAGCGAGATCCCCTGGCTGGTGATGAACGCGGAGAGGTTCAACGCCTTGCTCGAGAGCTCGCTGCGCACCTTGCCGCCGCCGATGGACGGCGGGGTCGTGTCGATCGACGACACGAATGTCACCGACACGCTGGCGAGCACGAAGATGAGGATGTTCGTGATGATGTCGAGGTACGGGACGACGTTGAGCTCGCCGGCCTCCTCCCCGGCTTCGGGCTCCTTGGGCTGCGATAGGCGCCGGATCTTCGATCGCTGCGCCGAGCTGAGCGGGACGTCTTGCGGGTCCGCCATGGGCTAGTAGCCAGGCTTGCTGCTGATCGTGAGCAGGTTGAAGACGCGCTCGGTCGTCGACTCGAGATCGTGCTGGATGTTCTTGGAGCGGGTGTGGAGCAGCACGTGCGCGATCATGCACACGACCGCGATGGCGAGGCCGAACGCCGTGTTGTACATGGCCTCCGCGATGCCGTTCGAGAGCATCCGCTGCTTGTCGGCCTGCGAGAGGCCCTGGGCGGCGATGGAGGCGAACGTGTTGATCAGGCCGGAGACCGTCCCGATGAGGCCGATCAGCGTCGCGATGTTCGCGAGCGACCACAGGGCGCCGATGCGCTTCTCCACGGCGGGCTTGAGCTCGGACAGCTTCTCGCTGAGGGCGGCGTCGATCTCGTCGGCCCCCTTGTTCGCGTGGGTCAGGCCGGCCTTGACGAGCTGCAGGATCGGGTAGTCGCTCGCGTCGCAGAGCTTGATGGCGCGGTCGATGTTGCCGGCCGCCACCAGCTTCTTGACCTGCGCGAAGAACTCCTTGGAGTTCACGCGGTAGCGCCCCAGCTGGAACGCGGTTCGTTCGATGATGATGGTCACCACGACCGCGGAGACGACCAGGTTCGCGATCAGGAAGGTCGGATTGTGCTTGATGGCCTCCCACATCCCACCTTCGCCACCACCCTCGGCCGCCAACATCAGCAGATGACGCATCCTCGAAGTCCCTTTCTCAGCGTCGTCAGAAGCCCGACAATCTCCAGGCGCGGCGACTATAACTGCCGCCCGATCCCGCGCGCAAGCTCGGCGATGCTGCCGCGCCCCGAGCCGCGAGGCCGAGATCGCCGAAAATCGCCGCAAGAACCAGCGTATCTCACGGCGAGCTCGCTCCGGCCACGCGGACGGGCGCCGTCCGCGTCGAGGCCGGACAGGGTGGTCCGGAGACCCCTGATTCGCTCCGGCTGCGGGCGTCTGAGCGGGCTGCCGTGCTCTGCCATCGCCGCGTCGTCCGGGCGGATGAGCCGCTGCGCTCGCTCTCGGGTGACGCGGCTCGCACTGCCGCGGCGCGCTGTCGGGCCGGCGGCGGTCATGCGGGCGCTGCGCCCCCTGAAATTCGCGGCATCTGCCGCTGGTCGGCCCGCATCGCTCCCGGCCGATCATGACATAACCCCGCGATTGTTGTAAAGTTTTGCCCGTATCAGAGCGCTCACGTGTGGCCAAATCTCTCTTGACGGCGCCGGGTCTCAATCGCGAAGATGCGCGAGTCCCCCGGGCGCGTCGGCGTAGCTCGGCCACAAGGCGGCACGCTCTGCGGTGAACGGGGAGCCGCGCCCAGAGCCATGAAAGGGCCCCTGGCGCGACGACGCGAAGTCAGTCTTGGACGACAGGTGGGAGAGCTGGGACGGCGCCGCGCGCCGGCACCAGAAGAGACGATCAGGACTCTTGCAGAGGTCAGCGCCGCTCGGTTAGCGTCCCGTGGGCATCTCGCCAGAGAGCGACAGCAGCACGCCGTCCACGGCCAGCGCCGCCAAGCAAAACAGGCCTCTCATCCGTCTTTACGTGTGAGTGAAAGACTGCCGCCTCTCGGCAACACGAGTCTGACAAAGGGAACCGATCGAGTTGCGCGAAACCTCATCCCGGGGACGCGAGGCGAACTGGAGGACAGAAGCAATGCACGGAGCGTATGAAGCTTTCAAAGAGGGTGGGTGGGGTATGTGGCCCATCCTGTTCTGGTCGATCCTCACGATCGGCATCATCGTCGAACGCGCCCTCTACCTGTTCGGCTCGTCCATCAACAAGGACGTCTTTCTCGCCACCATGCAGAAGTGCATCCTGGCGGGTGACGTTGCCAAGGCCGTGAAGATGTGTTCGGCGGCGAACGCCCCGCTCGCCCGCATCGTCCAGGCCGGCCTTGTCAAGGTGAACCGTCCCGACGAGGAGGTCCAGGCGGCGATGGACGAGGCGGCTCTCCGCGAGCTGCCGAAGATCTCGGCGCGCACCTCGTACCTCGCGCTGCTCGCGAACCTCGCGATGCTCTCCGGCCTCCTCGGGACGGTGACGGGCCTCATCAAGTCGTTCGGCTCCGTCGCCGGCGAGTCGGTCGACCCCAGCCAGAAGGCCCGCGTGCTCGCGCTCGGGATCTCCGAGGCCATGAACTGCACCGCCTTCGGCCTCGGCGTGGCCATCATCGGCCTCATCGGCTTCGCCGTGCTGAACGGCAAGACGCAGCACATCGAGGACGACATCAACGAGGCGTCGGTGCAGATCCTCAACCTCGTCGTCGCGAACCGTCAGAAGGTGAATGTCGCAGCAGTAGGTCAGGCGGCTGCCTGATGGTCCTCGGCGGGCCCGGGTCGTCGAGCGCCCTCCGCGCGCGATGCTGCCTGGGCCCGCTTTCGCGCCTCGAAGCCCCGGACGGCGGCTTCCGCCGCCGGGGCCCCGGGAACTTCGGAAGAGCGACGAAGTCAGACCCAGCATGGTGGCCCACCGCGAGCTGCGGGCAGGGCGTTCCCCGGAACAACTTGGATAGGTGAGCTCAGGCTCACGTTGGGAAGGCAATATGGGCGGCGTAGACGTCGGCGACGGTGGCGGCAAGAAGCGGTCGACGAACAGCGATATCAACATGATCCCGTTCATCGACCTGCTGATGGTCACGATTGCATTCCTGTTGATCACGGCGGTCTGGGTCACCAACTCGCGCATGAACGCGGACGCCCAGGTCCCTGGCCCTCCGGACCCGAACAAGGAGCTCACCCCGCAGACGCCGGAGAAGGTGCTGAACCTGCACATCGGCGAGAGCGAGTTCGGGCTCGTGTGGAAGCAGGGCGCGACGGTGGTCAACGAGGTCAAGGTGAACAAGTCGCCCGTCGAGATCGGCGACGCGAGCTCGAAGATCGTCCGCTACCCCGAGCTGGCGAAGCGGATCGAGGAGGAGTGGAAGACCCACGGCGGCCACCGGGATCCGAGCGACAAGAAGCTCGACCAGGCCATCCTCCACACCGACAACCGGACGCCCTTCAAGGAGATCGTCGCGGTGCTCGACGCGCTCTACGCGCCCAAGCGCGAGATGCGGCTGCCCGATGGGAACAAGCAGGTCCCCGTGTTCAACATGACGTTCTCGGTCCGCTGAGGCAGGAGCGCGCACATGGATAGGTTCAATCCGAAGCACCACAAGAACCCGCACGCCCACGTGATCCACCAGCCGGGCCGCCGGCTGATGAAGGGCGTGCCGCTCCGGTTCGTGTGGAACAAGGTGTCCGGACACGGGGCTCGCAGCCCGAACGCGGGGCTCAACCTCGTGAGCTTCATCGACTTCCTCGTCGTGACCGTGATCTTCCTCCTGATGTCCTTCTCGGCGTCAGGCGAGATCGCCGTCGACAAGAACGTCAAGCTCCCGAAGGCGGAGAACGTCGAGGACGTCATCGACGCGCCGATGGTCGCCGTGAACGGCAACCAGATCCTCGTCGACGGCGCCCTGGCCGGATCGACCCGCGCGATCGAGGAGCTCGGGCGGCTTCAGAAGATCGACGAGCTCTTCAACCTGCTCAAGAACAAGCGCGAGCTGTGGAAGCAGGTGCAGCCGAACAAGCCGTTCCCCGGCGTGTGCATCCTCCAGGTCGATCAGAACGTGCCCGCGCTGGTCGTGAAGAGCGTGTTCCAGACCGCGGCGTTCGCCGGTTACCCGAACGTCAGCTTCATGGTCAGCAAGCTCCCGAAGTCGCAGTGATCCCCGCTTCTTGACCTATCGAGCACAGAAGGATGGGGCACGCCGGGCGACCCCCGGCGGCCTCGGTCACCATGGAACGTGGTGGCTCCAGCGGCGCGCTCGGCGCGGCCTTCGCCTCCACGCGGCTCGCGTGGAGGAGGCTGCCTTGCTCGGGTGATCGGGCTGGGGCCTCCTGCGTGGAGCCTCCGCTATGTCCTCTGAACAGCCGCCCCGCGAGCGCGGCCTGCCGTCGGTCTACAAGGCGCGCGAGGCGCGCTCCAAGATGCGCTGGCCCCCGGCGAAGTTCTGGGGTTACACGGCCCTCGTCCTGGCGGTCTCGGCGATCCTCCACTGGAAGTGGTCGCAGGGGCAGATGGAGAGCGCGCGCCAGAAGCTGATGGCGCGCCAGCGCGCGGTCGCCGTCGAGCTCGGCCCGCGCTGGTTCCCCATGCGCGAGCGCGTGGAGGGCTGGACCCTCGATCTTGCGCGGAGCGCCGGCGCCGATCTCGTGGATCGGGAGGCGCTCAGAACGTGGAATTTCCGCGAGCTTGCGGGCATTTACCTGCGCCTCCGGGTAGACGAGGCCACGGGCGTCGACGCCGTCCGGAAGAACGCGCAGCAGTCGCTCCGCGACGCGTTCACCGCGTGTCTCTTGCGTGTGCCGAACCCGAACCCGCTGGCCGGCGCGGAGTGCAAGCGCACGCGGGACTGCCCCGCGGGCGAGTACTGCAACGAGGCCGAGCGCTGCTCCAGGCCCGCGCAGCCCTTCAACCTGCGCGTCGCCTACCGGACGATGCACGTCCTCTCGGACGAGTGGGTGCGTGACGCACAGGATGCCTCGAGCGAGCTCCGCTTGCGGCTGCTGGAGTCCAGCTTCGAGGACACGATGCGCGACGATGTTCCGCTCGCGGCGGAGCTCCTCACGCGGGCGCAGTATTACCTCCTCGTCCTCGACGAGCCGGCCGAGGGAGCGGCGAGCACCGAGGCGTTGCTCGGGGTGCCGCACATGGCGCGGGTCGGGGTGTGGCGGCTGTCGGACGGCAAGCCCATCCTGCGGGTGCGCCGCGAAGCGAGCGGCAATCTCATCGGCGGGACGCCCTCGGTCGAGGGGAGCGTGCTCGACGCACGGCAGCGGCAGGCGAACAGCTGCGCGCTCGCGCTCGCGGTGCGCGAGGCGATGGGCGACACCACGGCCGCGGTCACCGAGCCGCAGTGAGGGCGCGCCGCCTCTGCGGCGGGCGGTGCCGCTCATCGCGCCTGCGCGCGTGAGCTCGCCTCGTGGCCCGCGCCGCCGCGTGAGCTCACGCGCGCTGCCGCGCCGCGGCGCGCGCCGCCGCGTCAGCGCACACGCGCGCCTCCGAGGAAGTCTCGCGCGACGATGTGCAAGTCCGTGAGGTTGTGACCTGTCGGGCCCGTCTCGACGCGCGTGCCGAGCGCGCGGTGAACGACGGCGTCGTCGAAGCGCGCGAGCGCGGAGTCGATCGTGCGCTCGTCCATCGCGGCGGCTGCCGCGCGGGCGACGGCCGCTCCCGCCGCGCCGGAGCTGCCGTCGACGCCGTCGGAGGCCGCGCAGAGGAGCGCGACGTCCGGCGGCAAGCCGCGCAGGGCGGCGAGCGCGATCCATCCTGCGCGGCCGCCGGCGCCGCGGTGGGCCGACAGCGCGAGCGTCGGTTCGCACGGGATCACGGCCGCTTCGCCGGGAGCGAGGGTGCGCGCGAGCGCGAGGCGACGCTCCACGATCGCGCGCGCGTCGCCGTCCTCGGCGGGGGCGGCGGTGGCGCGGAGGCCTGCCCTGTCGGCGAGGGCCGCCGCCACGCGCTCCGCGAGCTCGTCCGGATCGGCGAGCACGCGCGCTTCCAGGCGCCGCGCGTCCGCTGGCTTCAGCGACTCGCTGAACGCGGGCGCGAGCCGCGCGAACCGAGGGGCCCAGCGATCGAGCGCGGCGAGCGCCTCGTCCACGCGCGTCGGGTCCGGGACGGTGGGGCCCGAGCCGACGTCGTGCGGGAGTCCACCCACGACGTCGCTCATGAGCAGCGTCAGCACGCGCGCCGGGGCCGCCGCCGCGAGCCGCCCGCCCTTGATCCGCGACAGGTGGCGGCGAACGAGGTTGACGTCCTGGATCGGCGCGCCTGCTTCCAGGAGCTCGGCGACGACGGCCTGCTTGTCCGCGAGGGACACGCCCGGAGGCGGCGCGGCGAGCAGCGCCGAGGCGCCGCCGGAGAGGAGGGCGATCAACAGATCCTCGGGCCCGAGCGCGGCCGCGATGGCGAGGGCCGCCTCGGCCGCGTCCACGCTGCGCGCGTCGGGGATGGGGTGCGCCGCGCGCATCACGCGCAGCGGGCACAGCGCGGCCTCCTCGGGGTCGGCCAGCGATGCCGTCTCACCGCGCGCGGCGAGCGCCGGGGCCGCGACGGTGATGACGAGCCCTCCGGCGATCCTGTCACCCCAGCGGCGGAGCGCCCCCTGGGCCATGCCGGGCGCCGCCTTCCCCGCCGCGATCACGAACACGCGGCCGCGGTGCGCTCCGGCCTCGGCGTCGAGCGCGCGCTCGACGAGCCGAGCTGGGTCGAGCTCTGACAGCCCGGCGCGGAACGCGGCCACCAGCGCCGCGCGCAGCTCGTCGAGCGCGGCGCTCAGCGGGTCCTCGCGCCGACCACGCCGCGCTGCGCCGCCCCCTGGGCGGGGGCGCGGTCGCCTGCGTCGACGAGGTGCGCGCGGAGGACGTGATGCCAGCCGAGCGTGACCGAGAGGAGCGCCCGCTGCGCGTCGCGCGGGCCGTCGTCGCCCGAGAGCTCCGGCCCGCGAAAGCGGAGCGCGCCCCGCAGGCCGAGGAACGGGCCCGTGGCGTCTCCCAGGAGCGGCACGTCGAGCGACAGCGAGAGCTCCAGCCCGGGCTCCGCGGCGAGCCCGGCTCCGGGCGGCGCTTCCCAGAACGAGCCGACGCCGAGCGCAACGGAGTCGATGAAGAGGTCGAGCCAGGGGGCGCTGCGCTCGAGATCGCTCGCATAGCGGGCGAGGAAGAGCGGCTGGATGAAGACGCCGCCCGCGATCGAGCGCGCGACGGGCGCTCCCTCTGCGCCGAGCGCGTCGGTGTAGTGCGCGTACACGCCGGCGGTCGAGAGGTACACAGCGGCGCCGCGCGCGCAGAGCGCCGGACCGCCGTCCGCGAACGAGGCGCCCGCGCCCGCGCGCAGATCGAGGTCTCCGTCCAGCCGGCCGTACGCGCCGTCGCCTTCCGCGTGCGCCGTGGACGCCGCCGCGAGCACCGCGAGCGCTGCGACGCTGGCGAGCGCTCTGGCGATGGCGCGGCGCGTGGGCTCGGACGATCCACGGGCTGCCTTGTCCCTGGTGGTCATCAGCGTATCAGCGCCTCCCGCACCGTATCCCGCAGCTCGGGCGCGAAGAGGATCCGGGTGCGTGTCATCGTCTCGTTGCGCAGCCGATCCAGCAAGAAGGACACCTCGGCGGGGCGTCGCGGGCGCCCTTTGGAGTAGACGACCATGAGCGACGCGTCCTCGGCGTAGGGCGTGTCCTCGGCGACGTCGACGCCGACGTACACCTCCGGGTCGAGCCCGGCGCTCTGCGCGATCTCGCGCACGGTCTCGAGCGCCGACGCGCGCCGGGCGTCGCGCTCGGCCGGCGACTCGCCGGGCTCCGGGAACAGCTCGACCGACTTGAAGAGCGAGCGTACGCGCAGGCGGCGGGCGAGATCGGACAGCACGGGATCGGGCGCCGCTTCCCAGGCGTGGATGGCCCCGAGCAGGACCTGATCGTCGAGCTCGAGGTACTGCGCCAGGGTGGGCATCTCGCCGACGGCCATCGCGGCGACGGCCGTGGGGACCTCGGGGATCCGGTCCCCGGCGGCGAGGCGGGTGACGACGCGCCGGAGGATGGCGCCGATCATCCACTCCGCGCTGCGCGTCGTCTTGTGGAAATAGACCTGCTGAAACATGAAGAAGCGGGCGAGCAGGAACGACTCTATCGCGCTCATCCCCTTCGTCCCGTCGATGGCGAGCGCGGGCGCTGGCGGGGCAGACGCGGCGCCGCCGCCGGGCATCTCCACCTGGACGTCGCTGAACCTGAGGCTGCGGAGCAGCCATGGCAGGTCGTACTCGCCGTACCTGACGCCCGTCGCGTGCGCGTCGCGGAGCAGGTAGTCGCAGCGATCGACGTCGAAGGTGCCGCTCACCGCCTTGGCGAGGTACGGCAGCTCGTGCCGCCCGCCGATGAGGTCGGCGACCCGCCGCGGGAGGTAGGGATCCTGGCGCACGAGCACCTGGTGCACGTCCGAGGACGGGTCGAGCAGGATGCGCTCGGTCCAGCGCTCGTGGTGGAGCGCCCCCGGCATGGCCTCCTCGAAGAGGTGCGACAGCGGGCCGTGGCCGAGATCGTGCAGGAACGCTGCGGCGATCGCGTCGCGCGCGCGGTCGCTGGTCACTCTCTGCCAGAACGGAAGGTCGCGATCGATTTGGCGGAGCCTCGCGATCAGGAGGCGCATCACGTGGGCGGCCCCGAGCGCGTGCGAGAAGCGGGTGTGCTCGGCGCCCGGGAAGGCGAGCGACGTCAGCCCGAGCTGACGGATGCGCCGCAGCCGCTGCACCTCGCTAGCGCCGAGCAAGCGCGGAACGATGGCCGCTTCGCCGCTCTCGAACTCGATCAAGCCGTGGACTGGGTCGCGCAGAATCAAGATGGGTCTCCACTCGACGCCATGGGCGCAAACGGCGCCGAGTCACTCAGGAGTCGCCTGATGGCGTCGATCTGCGGGCGTGCGCGCGGGGGGGAGGGCTCATTGCTTCGGGCGTGCGGCGTGGAGCACAGCATGGTGCGCCTCGAACAGGGGCGGGAAATCAAGGAGGTATGCGACGTTCCCACGTGGGCCCGCGGGAAGGCAAGCGCGGCTCGTCGCCGAGCCTTCCTCGTGAGCGATCCAGCGAACCGGTCGGCTCCGCCGGACGAGGACGGCAGGCGCGCGGCATCGGGGCGGCATGAGCGTGGCGTGCGACGGAATCCACGCGGCGGGGCCAGCCACGCCGAGGCGGAATCGCGGGGCGGACGTCGCGCGGCCGACGTCGCGGACGTCGCCAAGGTCGAGCGAGGGGCAAATCGTGTCGAGCGTCGCGTGAGGCGAAGGCGCGCGTGGCGCACCACGGCACCGCGAACGCTGTCCCGCGGCCGCCTGCGATTGCGTACGAGCGCGTGTGATTGCGTGCGGTTGCGTGCGGTTGCGTGCGGTCGCGGTACACGAGACGAGCGCGCGAGATGCGCGGCTGAGATGCCTGAGGCGAATCGGGCGAACAGCGCGTGACCCTGCGAGGAACGTGCGAGGAACGCGCGAGGAACGTGCGAGGAACGCGCGACGACGACGTGAACCACAGCGGGGTGAAGCGGGGTGAACAGACGCGAACAGACGCGAACGGACGTGAACAGACGCGAACAGACGAAGAACAGACGAAAAGGAGGCGCCGCGATGCCCAGCGAGCGAAATTGCGATCGGAGAAAATTGTGTTCGGAGGAGGAAAGTGCTCGATTTCTTGAAGCTGGACGAGCATCCTGGTGTACGGTAGGAGGCTGACTATTCCGTTGGTTAACGCGGGTCATCGGATATCCGGGAGATCAAGTCGAGCGCATGACCACGACCAACGGACGGCAGTCAGGGCGGGAGCATCCTGCAGATGAGGAGCAAGGTCGGGTGACACGCGAATCGGGAGGCATGGCGAGCAGTGATGATGCTGAGCTCGACGAGTCGCCGAGGCGGCTCGACGCCATCCTCCGCGCCCTCCCAGAGTCGGAGCTCAAGGGCCTCATCACACGCATGGGGATCCGCATCGACGCCGCGAAGCGCATCGACGCGCCTTCTCAGGCGGCGCGGGCGCTGGTCGGCCTCCCCGACGTGCGCGACCCGTCGCGGCTCCCGACCGCCAGCCGCGAGCTGCTCCATCGCATCGCCGAGGCGGGCGGCGTGCTCGTCGTCCCCTCGCTCCCGGCCGGCCTCGAGCCGCTCATCGCCCGTGGCGTCGTCTACGCGCGCAAGACCGACGAGGGCATCGAGCTCGTGCTCCCGGCGGCGTTCCTCGTCCAGCTGAAGAGCTGGGAGAGCGAGGACCCCCGGGCGATCAGGGCGCTGCTCGCGCAGGCGCCCTTCGAGACGATGAGCGCGATCGCGACGCACTACCTCGGCCGCCCGGCCACGCCGCCCATCGCGCTGTCCCTCGAGAACGCGTGGGAGACGCTGAGCGATCCGGAGCGGCTCCGCGAGGAGATCGATCGCCTCGCGCCCGTCGAGCGCCGCCTGCTCGAGTCCATCGAGGCCGTCGGCGGCGAGGTGGACACGCAGGAGCTCCTCGATCTGGAGCGGGAGCCGATGCGCCTGCGCAGCGCGAGCGGGGTGACGGCGAGCCGCCGCGGCGCGGGCTTCGCGCTCGAGCGCCGCGCCTTCCTCATCCCGATCCATCCGAACCGGCACGTCGTGCCGACCGAGGTGGCCGCCATCGTCGGCGCGGATCGCCGCCGGATGCGCGAGAAGCGGCGCGAGCAGATCCGGTCGTTCGTCCTGGAGGAAGATCACGCCCCGCGGCGCGCTCGCTTCGCCTCGGATCCCGGGATGCTCGCGCTGGCGCTCGCGTACTGCGTGCGCGAGCCCGGCAGCGACGTGCGCCCCGGCGTCGGGACGCCGCGCTCGCTGCTCGTCCGGCTCGCGCAGCGCTTCGGGCGGGACGTCGAGGGCGTCGCGCTCGTCGCGGCGCTGTCGCGCGCCGTCGGGCTCTGGGACGCATCGGCGGCGTCGCCGGCGACGCCGCCCGGCTCGCTCCAGGTGCAGGAGCTGACGCCGCTCCTGTTCACGACGTGGCGCCGCGGCGGCGCGTGGGATGAAGCGCGCGCCGAGCGGGAGGTGCTCCGGGTCGCGTCGGACAACCGCGACGCGAGCCCCATCGGCGCGCTCCGCGAGATGGTGCTCGACGCGCTGCACGACCTCGGCGAGGGCCGCTGGGTCCCCTGGCAGTCGCTGCAGGGCTACCTGGCGGCGGACGAGCGCATCGCCGGGGTCGAGCGGCTGGTCCGTCGCTGGGCCGAGCGCGCCTCGGTCGAGGCGCCGGAGGTCCCCGACATCACGCGGCGGATCGCGCTGGAGTCGCTGCCGGCGCTCGGGATCATCGATCTCGGCGGGGCCGAGGACGTGGCCAGCGCGGAGCTGGCGCTCCGGCTGACGCCGCGCGGGCGGGCGCTCCTCGCGGGCTCCGCGCCGAGCTCGGACAACAGCAAGAGCAAGTTCGTCGAGGCGCACGCGCTGCGCGTCGGCCTGAGCGCCAAGGTCGCTGCCGTGCTCGGGCTCTCGTCGTTCGCCGAGATCGGCCGCGTCGGCGATCAGGTCGATCTCCTGCTCACGCCGCCGTCGATCGCGCGCGCGCTGTCGGTGGGCCTCGACAGCGACGCCCTGCGCTCTCGCATCGAGGCGGTCGCGCCGCTGCCGGACACCATCTCGCGCATGCTCATCCAGGCGAGCGTCGTCATCGGCAAGGCGAGCTTCGTCGGCGCCTCCGGCTTCCTCTGGATCGAGGATCCCGAGATCCGCGAGCTGCTCCGCACGCGGAGGCCGGCGGCCGAGATGTTCGTCGATCCGTCACCCCCCTCGGGCTTGCTGATCGAGGCGGGGGTCGATCTGGAGCGGCTCATCCGTCGCTGCCGCGCGCTCGGCGTCGAGATCGAGGCCGATCTCGGCAACCTCAAGGCGACGCGGCAAACCCCGGCGCACGGCACCGAGGGACCGCACCGGACCTCCTCGACGGCGAACATGCGCCGATCACGGACTCCGCCGGCGCGCACCCGTTGAGCCCGCTGTCAACCGGCATCGAGAGGCCACGAGCGCGGGCGGACCGCTGAGCCGAACCTGAAGGAACGGCCTTTCGGTCATCGGCGCTCACAAACGGACCGCAGGGGCGCGTCGTGCGCGGTGCGTGAGGCGCGCAGGCTGGCCCTGGGCTGCGCTTGGTTCCGCCTGTTCCGCGCCCGGGTCCCACCTGGGAGGTGGTTTTTCGCAGCTCTTTGCATTCCTGCGGCGTGAGGGGAATCGCTTCGGAGAAGCGCGACGTGTATACCTTAGCTCGATGGCGCCCTCCTCTGGTGAGCCGGACTCGACCGAAGGAGAAGTCTCGGTCGGCCCGGAGACGGCTGCGTTTCCGCTCGGCCCGGGGGAACCGAAGGCTGACAACGTCTACACGATTGCGCCTGGCACCGTCATTGCGCGCAAGTACCGCGTCGAGCGCACGATCGGCCGTGGGGGCATGGGCCTCGTGGTCGAGGCGCTGCACCTCGATCTCGATACGCGTGTCGCCATCAAGTTCCTGCTCCCGGAGTTCATGTCGTACACCGAGGCGTCGGAGCGGTTCATGCGCGAGGCGCGTACGGTCGCCAAGCTGCAGACGCCCCACGTCGTGCGCGTGCTCGACGTGGCCGCCCTCGACAGCGGCGAGCCGTACATGGTGATGGAGCTGCTCGACGGCGTGGACCTCGCGGGCCACGCCGCCGAGGCGGGCACGCTCGCGATCGGCGAGTGCATCGATCACATCGTCCAGGCGTGCGAGGCGCTCGCGGAGGCGCACGCGCTCGGGATCGTCCACCGCGATCTGAAGCCGGCGAACCTGTTCCTGACGAAGCGCCCGGACGGCGCGCCGCACATCAAGGTGCTCGACTTCGGCGTCTCGAAGATCCTCACCGGCGACACGGGCAACGTCTCGCTCACGCAGACGACCACGATCCTCGGATCCGCGCTGTACATGTCCCCTGAGCAGATGCGCTCCTCGAAGAGCGTCGATCCTCGCACCGACATCTACGCGCTCGGCGTGTGCCTCTTCGAGATCATCGGCGGCAGGCCGCCGTACGTCGCCGACAGCTTCCCCGAGCTGTGCGCGAAGATCTACACATCGCCGCCCGAGGCGCTCCAGGACCTCCGCCCCGAGGTGCCGGAGGGCCTCGTCGAGGTGATCGAGAAGTCGATCGCGCGCGAGCCGGAGGATCGCTTCCAGTCGATCGCGGAGTTCGTTCAGGCGCTCGCGCCGTACGCCGCGCCGAGCACGCGCACGACCATCGGCGCGATCCTTCGCCAGCACGCCGTGGAGCTCGACTTGCCTCCGCCGGCCTCGCGGACGGCCATGACGCGGACGTCGCGCGCCTCGCGCGCGAGCAGCGGCGGGCCGTCGGTGAGCGACAGGGGCGCGCGCACGGGCAACTCGGCGCCTCCGGTGGAGGAAGAGGCCCCGCGCCGCGGGCGCACGCTGCTCTACGTGGGGGTCGGGGCCGTCGCCGTCCTCGTGGGCGCGTGGGGCGCGCTCCAGTTTCAGCGCAGCCGGTTCGCCGTGGGAGGGAGCGAGGCGACCGCTCCGGCGGGCGCGCCTTCGTCAGGCGACACAGCGGCTCCCGGCGCGCCGGCAGCGACGGCGCCTCAGGCGCCAGACACGGCCTCCGCGATCCCGACGGTCGCTGCCCCTGCGGCCACCGCGGCGGCCGCTGACGCTGACGCTGGCGCGAGCGCGGCGAGCGCGAGCGAGGTGGACGCAGGCGCATCGGACGCGGGCGCCAGCTCGACCGAGACAGCGGCGGACGCGGGGAGCGGGCCGTCCGCAGCGGGGACGACGTCGCCGAGCGCCAGCGCTGGCAAGCCGCCGCGCGCCGGCGCGGGCGGGCGAGGGCGCACGCGCCCCACGGAAGCTGGGGGAGCTGCCGTGGATGCGCCGGCGCAGCCGCGCACCGTCACGCCGACCGTGAACGACGATCTCTCGCTGGAGACATGCACCGCCACGATGCCGGACGGCTCCAAGAAGGTCGTCCCCTGCAAGTGACGCGCGCCGGGCTGCCCGTGTGCGGCGGGGGCTCTCCGGTCACGACGGGATCGCGGCAGGATCGCCGAGGATCGCGCCGGTGAAGCTGGGGCGCAGGTAGAAGCCGCGCGGCAGCGCGGCGATCATCTCCCCGTCGCGCCCGAACGCGAGCGTCCGCGAGCGCCCGCTCGCGGCCTTCGGCCGCACCTGGAGCCAGCGCCCCGCGTGCGCGGTGAGCGCCTCGACGGCGCCGATGCCGATGAGCCCCATCAGGTCCTCGAAATCGGCGCGCAGGACGCGCTCCTGCGCGTCCGTCGGCCGCCAGAGCCGCGGGGCGCCCAGCCGTCGCTCCTCGCTCGGCCGGCCCGGAGCGGCGATGATCGGGACCCAGAGCACACAGGCGAGCTTCGCGCGAGCGCGCGACGTCTCCCACTCCGCACGATCGGCGTCCGCCAGCGAGATCGAGCAGACGAACGTCGACTCCTGCGGCGCCCCGGTGACCTCGACGGGGATCGTCTTGAGCTCGATCCCGAGGTGGGGAAAATCGGGCCTCGACGTCGAGCCGGCCGTCGCGCCGAGCGCGCGCTCGACGAGCGCGCCGGCGGCGCCCTTCGTGCGCACGCCGCCTCGGGGCACGGCGCAACCGAGCGCGCGTGCGAGATCGGCGAGCGTCAGGCCGGCGAGCGCGGCCGCCCGGCACCGGAGCTCGGCCTCGTCGTGAGGCGGTTGCAGCGCAGAGATCAACGACGCCGCCCTTAGAGCATCGCGGGGCGCGACTCCAGCGCTCAGCCGCGATCGAGAAAGGTTGGCCGCCGGGGTGCGCCGGGACGTCGATGGGGATCGAGCAGCGCTGACCCGGGGGCCATGGCGGCCTGATACGCGGCCCCCCCGAACGCGCCGCCGAGAAACAACCTACTGCTTAAATCCTTCTTTGAGCCGACAGGATTCAGAGGAAAAACGCATCAGGAATTTCCTGTATGGACTTTCCGAGGTCCACCGATGCTGGGCCTGGCAGCCCGCTCGTCGTCGAGCGGCCATCTCAGGTCAGCGAGCTGGCCGGTGATCCGCAGCAGCATTTCCCTCAGGGAGGAGGCGGTCGCGCGATCGTTCGGGTTGTGTCGTAAACATGCATACATGAACGCCGCGATGTCCGCGGTCCTCGGATCGTCGGCCATGCGCTTGATCGGCGCGGGGAGCCCGTCGTGGGTGACGTGCGCGGTGATGAGCGCGACCTCGGTGGGCGCGTCGAACAGCGTCTTGCCGGTGAGGATCTCGTAGGCGACGCATCCGAAGCTGTAGACGTCGGCCGTGAGCGGGGTGGGCGTGACCCCGGCGGGGACGACGCCCCAGATCTCCGGGGCGCCGTAGCAACCAGTGGCGCAGCCAGGGCGGATGTGGCGGCCGGCGAGGCCGAAATCGACGAGCACGGGCTCGCGTCCCCCGCGCAGGATCACGTTCGTCGGCTTGATGTCGAGGTGCCCGACGCCGACGGCGTGCATGGCTTCCAGCCCGGCGAGGATGCCGTCGAGCAGCGCCACCGCGCTCCGCGAGGTGAGGCCTCGAGCGTCGAGCAGCTTGTCGCAGCGGATGCCCTCGATGAGCTCCATCACGAGGATCGGCTTGGGGCGCGCGCCCGCGTCGAACGTGACGAAGCGGGCGATGTTCGGGTGATCGGGCAGCGAGAGCAGCGCGCCCGCCTCCTCCCGAAACAGGCGGAGGAAGTCGGCCTCCGAGACGCTCCTGGCCGCCGTGTGATCGTACTCCGGCACCTTGAGGGCGAAGCGCTCCGCCGACGGATCGTGTCGCTCCTCGGTGCGGGTGACGACGAACACCGTCCCCAGCGAGCCGCCGCCGAGCTGGCGATGCACGTAGAAGCCGCCGAGCGTGCGCCGGCTCGGCAGCCACGCGGGCAGCGGCTGCTCGGGCAGGGCGACCCCGCTCGGCGCGCTCTGCCGCCGGACCGGGAGCAGCAGGACGCGCGGCACGACGAGGGCCACCACATCGGCGAGCGCGCTCGGGATGCTCGCGCGCGCGGCCGAGACGAGCGCTTCGATCGGCGCGGCGACGCTCGGCTCCGCGTCGCCTTCCTCCTGCTGCAGCGCGACCTCGATCGCGAGGCGCAGCGGCTCGGTCGCGCCGGAGGGCGCGGAGGCCGGGTGCTCCCCGCAGCGCCGGCGCGCGCCCGCGGTCAGCTGGGCGAGGCGCGTCAGGGCCTCCTCCAGGGCGGCGAGCGGCGAGGCGTCCGCGTCGCCGTCACCCGCGCCGGTCAGCGCGCTGAGCGCGCGGGCCGCGTTCATCGCGCCGAGCGCGCGCGCGAGGCGGGCGAGCGCGCCCCGCACGATCTCCGTGCGCTGCGACGCGCCCGCAGGGAGCGCCGTGACGAGCGCCTCGATGGCGGCGATGCGCTCGAGCGCCACGCGCGCGCGCTCGGCCTCGGCGAGCTCCGCGTCGAGGCCGGCTTGCCGGGTCGACCGGCGCGACGCCGCGGCGTCGCTCTCCGGCGCGCGCGCGCGCGCGCCGCCGTCGCGCCCGCCGCGCGCGAACCGCGCGTAGGCGCGCAGCAGCTGGGCGACGTCCGGGTGCATGCTCGCCTGGCCGAGCACGTCGAGGTCGTCGGGGTCGCCGCCGCGCATCGCCGCGTGCAAGAAGATGTCGGCCGCGTCGGCGGCGCCTTCGCGCACGAGCGCGTCGAGGCCGCGGGCGACCGAGGCGGCGATGGCGCGGCGGAGCGACGAGCCGCGCTCGGCGCGCAGCCGGTCGAGCAGCACGCCGATGGCGCCCGTCCAGCGGGCGAGCACCCGCGCCTTGAGCTCGGGCTCGCTGCCGAAGTCGGTGCTCTCGCCGTCGATCAGGTGGATGAGCGCGCGCAGGTTGCGCTGGTGCACGGTGACGTGCAGGGGCGGCGAGGCGCTCGCCCGGGCGGCGGGCCCCTCGGCGCGGAGCAGCCAGCGGGCCAGCCGCTCGTCGAGATCGTCGAGGGACGCGACCCCGGTCGCGTCCTCGCTCGGCCGCCGGTTCAGGAGCAGGAGGCTCTTCAGCAGGCCGGAGCCGAGCAGCTCGGCGTCCAGCTCGCGCACGAGCCCCACCGCGGCCCTGCGCGCCGCGGTGCTCTGCGCGTCGTCGTGCTCGCAGAGCTCGATCTCCTCGAGCGCGCCCACCACCTCGGTCGCGAGGGCGTACGCCTCGAGCGCGCGGCCGTGCGCGTCGCGCGGGCCGGTCTCGACGAACGCCGCGACGGCGCTGTCGAGCGCGCCGCGCAGCAGCGCCACCCCGGCGCTGTCCATCGAGAGGTCGCGGTGGATGACGCGCGCCAGCGCCGCGAGCCCGTCGTCGCGGACGTGCGCGCTGGGCGGGGCCTCGAGCGCGTCCTCGAGCGCGCGGGCGCAGCGCGCCGCGGCGCGGGCGCCGAGCGGCTCGCCGCGGCTCATCACGCCGCGCAGCTCGCGCCGGAGCTCGACGATCGCCTCGGCGGTCGCCATCGGGGACGTGCGCGCGATCTCGTCGAGCAGCGCGTCGGCGGCCTCGGGCTCCGCGTCGGCCGCGACGGGGAGCCCCCAGGCCATCGCGGTGGCGATGCCCGGGTCCGCGGCGAGCAGCGGGCTCCGGAGGAGATCGATCGCGCGTCCGAGCGCGCCGTCCGGATCCACGGCGATGCTCGCGGCCAGCGACGCCGCGCCGCGCCGCCACTCGGTGGGGGAGAGATCCTGGGCGAGCAGCGCGCGCACCTCCTCGGCGAAGTCGGGCAGCACCCCGGCGAGCAGCCCTCGCGCCGCGGCGACGTGGCGCCACACGAGCGGCTCGCGATCGGCGAGGAGCGTCTGCCAGGCGAGCGCGATCCCGTCGGCGCTGCGGTCGAGGTCGCGCCGCCGCCCGTCGCCGACGTTGCGGAACAGCCGGAGCGGGAGGTCGTCGCCCTGCGTGGCCCGGCGGGTCGCCTCGCGGGCGGCGCGCTCGAGCAGGCGCGCGGCGAGCCGTCGCTCCGGGAGCGAGCCGGTCGACGGCGCGGCGATCCAGTCGCGCGACAGCTCGCGCCGCGAGGCGAGCAGGAGCGCGAGCGGTTCGACCGGGATGTCCGTGCCGGCGGGGAGCCAGAGCGAGAGCATCACGCGGGCGCGGATCCCTGCCCCGGACAGGCCGCGGGCCGAGCCGGCCGCCATGCGCGTCGCGAGGGCGACGAACGTCGCTGCGTTGCCGGCGTAGAGCTGTCCCAGGACGCGCCTGCCCAGCTCGCGCCGCTCCGGCCCGAGCGGGAGCGCCCCGGCGATCTCGTAGAGCGCCACGCTCGCCGCGGCCGGCGCGAGCCAGCTCAGATCGTCGAGCAGCCCGTCGGCCATGGCGGTCTGGACGCTCCGGAGCAGGCCATCCGGGCTGAGGGAGTCGAGCGGGGTCGATCCATCGAGCGCATCGATCAGCGCCAGCGAGGCGATCGTCTGCCGGAAGAGCGCGCGCCGGACGTTCGGGTCGTCGTGGGACGTGAGGTCGACGAGCCCTTCGAGGTATTCCGCGCGCGGTCGCATCGGCAAGTTGCGCAGTCTAGCGCGCCGACGCGCCGGCCCCCCTCCCACGCCGCAGCAATCCTCGCCCGTCATGGAACCTCCCACCTCGATCTGGAAGCGCGTGCCGCTCCGCATGGCTCCGAGAGAGCTACCTCCCCCTACGATGATCGGACCGGCCGGAGGCGCGCCCCCGCCGCGCGCTCCGCCGCCTCGCCCCGGCGAGCACGACATGGCGGGGCGATGAACCAGCCCCGTTGATGCTCGATCTCGTGCAGCAGCCGGTCCTCTCGCGTCCGGCCGCCTGGGCCGTCGGCGCGCGCGTTGGGCAGATGGCAGAGCGCTCCAGGCCGCGCCGCGCGCGTCGAGGACGCAATCCGCGCATCCTGCGCAACGCACCGCACCCCACGGACCGACTGGGTGGAAGTGGGCATCGAAGTGGGTTAAGCGGCAGCGCGTGCGGGGCCTCGTCGCCCCGCGTGTTCGCCGCGCGATGCCGCGGCTGAAGAGCTGGAATGCGAGGAGACGTGGAACAGGGCTTCTCTCTCGACCTCGACGCGTTTCGCGCGGCGTACTCGCGCTTCCTCGCGCCGGCGGGGGACGCGGCGCCGCGCATCCTGCTCACAGGGCACTCGCACCAGGCCTGGCCGGATGTGGCGCGCGACGCGCTCGCCGCGTGCTTCGACGACGCCGCGCGGCTCGTCGACGGCAAGTGGGACGCCGCGGTGTTGCCGAGGCTCTCGACCGTCGGCGCGGCGATCCTGGAGCGGATGGGCTTCGAGCGCGGCGACGCCATCGCCTTCGGCCAGAACACCCACGAGCTCGTCTACCGGCTGATCACGTCGCTCCCTCGGCGCGAGCGGCTCCGGATCGTCACCACGCAGGGCGAGTTCCACTCGCTCAGGCGCCAGCTCGCCCGCCTCGCCGAGGAGGGCGTCGAGATCGACTGGGTGAGCGTCGAGCCGCGCCACGCGCTCGCCGACCGGCTGCTCGCCGCGCTCCGGCCGGGCACCTCGATGCTCGCGATCTCGGCCGTGCTCTTCGAGAGCGCGACGGTGGTGCCGCGGCTCGACGAGGTCGTCGCGCGCGCGGCCGAGATCGGCGCCGTCCCGCTCGTGGACGCCTACCACGCGTTCAACGTCGTCCCGCTCGCGTGGGGCAGCGCGGCGCCTCACGTCTTCGCGGTCGCGGGGGGCTACAAGTACGCGGCGATGGGCGAGGGGATCTGCTGGATGCGCGTCCCGCACGGCTGCGGGCTGCGCCCGGTCTTCACCGGTTGGTTCGCCGACTTCGGCTCGCTCGCGGGCAGCAGCGGCGGCGTCGCGTACGCGCCCGGGGGCGCGCGGTTCGCGGGCTCCACGTTCGACCCCTCCGCGCTCTACCGCGCCGCCGCGGTGATCGCGCACTGGGATCGCTTCGGCCTCACCGTCCCGCGGCTGCGCGCGATATCGCTCCGGCAGACCGGGCGCATCCTCCGTCTCCTCGACGCCGCGGGCCGCGGCGGCGACGTCGTCTCGCCCCGCGAGCCCGAGCGCCGGGGCGGCTTCGTCGCCGTGCGCTCAGCGCGAGCGGGCGACGTCGTGGAGCGCCTCCGCGCCCGGCGCGTGCTCGTCGACGCCCGGCGTGACGTGCTCCGCATCGGCCCCGCGCCGTACCTCACCGACGCCGAGATCGACCAGGGCGTCGCGGCCCTCGTCGAGGAGCTCGGTCGCTAGCGCGCTGGTGACGTTCTCGTCGGGACGCTCAGGGGTCGCTGTGGACGCGCGGCGCGTCGGGGTACAGCGACCGGAGCCCGCGCCAGGCGACGTCGGCCGCGCTCTCCGCGGGCTCGGCGAGATCCCACTCCAGGTAGAGCTTGTCGCCGTCGTAGCAACCGAAGCTCGTCGACAGGCAGAGCAGCGGCTCGCGCTCGGTGGCGTACCCCTCGCGCGCGACGTCGTGCCCGTAGATCGCCACGCGAGCGTCCGGGTCGATCGCGCGGAGGAAGGCATAGGCGCGCTCGCTCGAGGTGCTCCGCGCCCAGAGCAGCGCGCCGAGCGTCCCGTGCAGGCTCATCTCCGAGAGCGGCACGTCGAGGAACCCGTCGAGCGGGAGCCGATCGAGATCTTGCCGGCTCTGAATGCGGGCGTGCGGCGCCGCGTGCAGCATGACCAGCCGGGCCGCGCGCGCGGCCGCCACGAACGGCCACCCGCGGAACCAGCTTCGCATCGCCAGCGTGTCCTCCGGGCCGAGGAGGTCTTCGAGCCGCAGCGCCTCGTCCGGGAAGAATTTGGCCACCACCGGACCTCCCACGTGCGCGTGCTCGTGGTTTCCGAGCAGGTAGTGAACCCTCCCGGGGTGGCGTTCCGCGAGACTCCTCGCCTTTTTCAGCAAGGTCACGGAATCGCCCCGGTAGAACGAGCCCAGGTAGTCGGGCCATTCACCTTCGTCGAGCTCGGGCCCGTGGACCAGGTCGCCCGTGATCACGAGGACCGCGCCGTCACGGCCGGTCGCCGCCTGCTCGAAGATCTCGGCGATTCGCTCGAAATCCGCGACATTGCCCTGTAAATCGGTGGCGACGATGAGTCTGCCCCGATCAGGGAGGTCGACGACACGCTGCACGTCTCCAGCATAGCCGAACGTCCCTGCGTTCGCCTCGCGTGAACTGAGCCCATCCGACGCGTGAACGCCGGCTGGCTGCAACGCCACGCTCTCTGCCAGAACATCCAGATTTGGCGAAGTATTACAATAGTACTGTGACTTGGCGGAGGTTCTCGCTCAGGCTAGGCTCGCAGTCGTATGCAAAACCGGAAACTTTCAGCGTGGGTGGACGAGGTCGCCCATCAGACGCGGCCTGATCGGGTCGTTTTCTGTGACGGCTCCGAGGCGGAGAACCGAACGCTGATCCAGGGGATGCTGAGCGACGGGACGCTCCTCGCGCTCGACGGGGAGAGATACCCCAACTGCTATCTTCACCGGAGCGACCCGACCGACGTCGCCCGGACTGAGCACCTCACGTTCATCTGCACTCGCGACAAGGAAGACGCGGGCCCGACGAACAACTGGATGTCGCCGGACGAGGCCTCGCAGCGGGTCGGACGGCTGTTTGACGGGGCGATGAAGGGGCGGACGATGTTCGTCGTGCCGTACCTGATGGGCCCAGTGGGATCGCCCTCGGCGAAGGTTGGAATCGAGATCACCGACAGCCCTTATGTCGTGGCGAGCATGCGGATCATGACCCGTATGGGCCGGGTCGCGCTCGATGCGCTGGGCAGCTCCGACGACTTCTGCAGGGGGCTGCACTCGCTCGGGGACCTGAGCCCCGAGCGCCGCTTCGTCTGCCATTTCCCGGCGGAGCGGCTGATCTGGAGCGTCGGCTCCGGGTATGGGGGCAACGCGCTGCTC
This sequence comes from Sorangium sp. So ce426, assembly GCF_051475585.1. Classification (NCBI taxonomy): domain Bacteria; kingdom Pseudomonadati; phylum Myxococcota; order Polyangiales; family Polyangiaceae; genus Sorangium; species Sorangium sp. So ce426. Next base: position 4,354,527 of record NZ_CP150341.1, read on the forward strand.
GGGAAGAAGTGTTTCGCGCTGCGCATCGCGAGCACGATGGCGCGCGACGAAGGGTGGTTGGCGGAGCACATGCTCATCCTCGGGCTGGAGGACCCGGAAGGGCGGGTGACGTACGTCTGCGCGGCGTTCCCGAGCGCCTGCGGGAAGACGAACCTCGCCATGCTCGTGCCGCCCGCGTCCCAGAAGGGGTGGAAGGTGTGGACCGTCGGCGACGACATCGCCTGGCTGCGGATCGGCCGGGATGGCCGGCTCTGGGCGATCAACCCCGAGGCGGGCTTCTTCGGCGTGGCGCCGGGGACGAGCTCGAGGACGAACCCGAACGCGCTGGCGACGCTGGCCCAGAACTCGATCTTCACGAACGTGGCGCTCACGCCGGAGGGGACGCCGTGGTGGGAAGGTTTCGACGGTCCGGTGCCGCCGGTGCTCACCGACTGGAGGGGACGCCGGTGGACCCCCGACAGCAAGGAGCCCGCGGCGCATCCCAACAGCCGGTTCACCGCGCCGGCCCGCCAGTGCCCGTCCATCTCGACGGAGTTCGACGCCGCAGCGGGCGTGCCCATCTCGGCCATCGTCTTCGGCGGACGGCGCGCGCGGCTCGCGCCGCTCGTCTGCGAGGCGCGCGGCTGGGCCCACGGCGTCTATCTGGGCGCGACGATGGCCTCGGAGACGACCGCGGCGGCCACCGGGAAGGTCGGGGTCGTCCGCCGCGACCCGATGGCGATGCGCCCGTTCTGCGGATACAACATGGGCGATTACTTCCGGCACTGGATCGAGCTCGGCGAGAACCGCGCGGCGTTCCCGAAGATCTTCCACGTGAACTGGTTCCGGCAGAGCGAGGCGGGCGCGCTCCTCTGGCCAGGCTTCGGCGAGAACCTCCGCGTCCTGCGCTGGATCGTCGCGCGTGTGCGCGGGGAGGCGAAGGGACACGACACCGCGGTCGGGATCATGCCCACGGACGGCGAGCTCGACACGAGCGGCCTCGGCGTGAACGACGAGGCGATGCGTGAGCTCTTCGCCATCGATCGCGACGCGTGGCTGGAGGAGGCGCGCGATCGCGAGGCGTTCCTGGAGTCGTTCGGCTCGCGCATGCCCGAGGCGCTGCTCCGGCAAAACCGGGATCTCATGGACCGGATCCGGGCGTGAGCTAGCGCCGTCGAGAGCGGTTCACGCCACGCACCGCCGCGAGGCCCGAATGGCCCCGGGCCGAAGGCTCGCGGTCGCGGCGCGCGAACCCTGCACAGGAGCACCCCGGCGCTCGACGCCCCAGGCCGCGCGGCGCGCGGCCTAGGAAGTGACCCGCGCGCCCCCGCGCCAGCCAGGAACCGACCCCCTCGTCCGCGCTGCGTGGCGAGAACGGTCGGGAATGTCTTGACGCCGGCGCAAGTAGGCCCACACAGTTCTTTCAAAGAATTTTGAAACTTTCATGAGCCACGCAAGCGACATGCATCGCCAGGCGGAGCTGCTCGCGGCGGACGCGATCGGCGACGTCATCGAGCACTGGGGCTTCCGCCGGGTGCTCGGGCGGATCTGGACCGTCCTGTTCATCGAGGGCGGAGCCCTCTCCGCCGCCGAGATCGGCGAGCGGCTGCAGGTTTCCTCCGGCGCAATGAGTATGTCGCTGACAGAATTGCAAAGGTGGGGTGTAGTACGAAGGGTATGGAAACCGGGAGAGCGGAAGGAGTTCTTCGAGGCCGAGACGGACTTCTGGAAGATGATTTCCAAAGTGTTCGCCGAGCGCGAGCGGCTGATCGCCGACTCCGTGAGGGAGCGCCTCGAGCGGGCTTCGGCGCTGCTCGAGGGCCTGCCTCCCACCGACGCCGCCCGGTTCAGCCTCGATCGGGTGGAGCGGCTCCTCTCGTTCGTGATCGTCGCGCAGGCGGCGCTCGACGGGTTCATCAAGAGCAGGACCGTGGATTTCTCGCGGTTCGGGGATCTGGTCCGGTTCCCCATCCGCGCCGTGCGTTCCCGGCGAGGCGCCTAGCGGGACCGTGATTTCGGAGAGCTCGGCCGTCACGGGGGGCCCCGCGCGGTGCGGGGCGCAGCGTGCGCTCGTGCTTCCAGGTGGAGATGGGATGACTGCGACTACAACGTTTACTGGGACGGTCCAGCGGAGCGATGTCGTCTCGAGCCTCGGAGGCATGTGCGCTGGGCGAGGGCTCGACGCGCTCGCCGCGCGCCTCGCGGAGCTGAGGCGCCTGCTCGACGGGGACCTCGGCGACATCGAGCGCGAGATCGAGAAGGTCGGGCTGGACGGCGAGACGCCGGCGCACCGGAGCGCTCGGCACTTGCTCGGCCTGAACGGCAAGCGGCTGCGGCCCATCTGCGTCGCGCTGGCCTCCCACATCGGGAGCGGCTTCAACGACGCCGCGCGGACGTTCGCGGTCGCGGTCGAGCTCGTCCACAACGCGACGCTGCTGCACGACGATGTCGTCGACCTCGGCGACCGCCGGCGCGGCGCGGACGCGGCGCGGGTCATCTACGGCAACGCCGCCTCGATCTTCGGCGGCGACTACCTCCTGCTCGACGCGCTCTCCAAGATCCAGGCGGTCGGCATGACCGACGTGCTCGAGCGGGTGCTCCTCGTGATCAAGGAGATGGTCGTGGCCGAGGCGCTCCAGCTCGCGTCGCGGGGCCGCGTGCGCACGAGCACGAGCGAGTACTTCCAGATCGTCGACGGCAAGACGGCGTCGCTGTTCCGCTGGGCGATGTTCGCAGGCGCGCGCGCGGGCGGCGTGAGCGAGCCGCTCTGCAAGGCGCTCGAGAGCTTCGGGACGAGCCTCGGGGTCGCGTTCCAGCTCGTCGACGATGTCCTCGACTTCGCCGGCGACCCGGAGGCGACCGGCAAGGCGCTGCTCACGGACCTGCGCGAGGGCAAGATGACGTACCCGCTGCTCCTCGCCATGGAGCGCGACCGCGAGCTCACGCCCGCCCTCGAGGCGCACTGCGCGTCGGAGGACACGGCCGTCGAGCCGGAGCTCGGCCGGCGCATCGCGCGGATCATGGTCGAGGAGCGCGTCGTGGACGACTGCCTGGAGCTCGCGTCCCGGCTCTGCGGGGACGCGGTGCGGAGCATCGAGCCGCTCCCGGAGAGCCCGGCGAAGGCGGCGCTGGAGGGGGTCGCGATGTCGACGCCCCGGCGGAAGCGGTGAGCGGCGATGACGAACCCCTTGATGCGGTGCGCGGAGCGCGCGCGCCGCTCGCGAGCGCGCGCGGCGCGCGGAGACACCCGATGAGCCAACACGTGTCCAGCCGGATCAGCGGCTTCTACAAGCGGTGCCTCGAGGAGCGGCTCCGCGCGATCCAGGCGCTCGGTCTGCTCGACGAGGAGGCGCTCGCGCACCTCGCCAGCGGGGGCGGGCTGCCGACGGCGGTGGCCGATCGGATGTGCGAGAACGTCATCGCGACGCACGCGCTCCCGCTCGGCCTGGCGCTGAACTTCCGCGTGAACGAGCGCGACGTGCTGGTGCCGATGGCGGTGGAGGAGCCGAGCGTCATCGCCGCCGCGTCGAACGCGGCGCGCATGGTCCGGCGGTCGGGCGGCTTCTCCGGCGAGGCGGACCCGCCGATCATGACCGCCCAGGTCCAGCTCGACGACGTGCCGGACGCGGAGGCGGCCGCGGCCCGGCTGGAGGCGGCCCGCGCGAGCCTGCTCGCGTCCGGGGACGCGGCCATCCCCAGGATGGTGGCGCGCGGCGGCGGCTGCCGCGATCTGGAGGTGCGCGTCCTCTCGGCGGAGCTCGGCGTGCTCGTCGTGCACCTCTATGTCGAGGTCGGCGACGCCATGGGCGCGAACCTGGTCGACACCGTCGCAGAGGCGGTGGCGCCGCTCGTGCAGCGCATCGCCGGCGGGACGCTGGGCCTGCGGATCCTCTCGAACCTGACCGTCCGCCGACTCGTCCGGGTGACGGCCACCGTGACGGACGACGCGATCGGGGGCGCGGACGTGGCGAGCGGCATCGCGCGGGCGAGCCGCTTCGCGGAGCTCGATCCGTACCGGGCGACGACCCACAACAAGGGCTTCATGAACGGGCTCGACGCGGCGGCCGTGGCGCTCGGGCAGGACTTCCGCGCCATCGAGGCGGGCGCGCACGCCTACGCGGCGATCGGCGGCCGGTACCGGCCGCTCAGCACGTGGGAGCGCATCCCGGGCGGGCTCGTGGGGCGGGCGGAGCTGCCGCTCGCCGTCGGCACGGTGGGCGGCGCGACCGAGGTGCACGCCGGCGTGCGCGCGGCGCTGCAGCTCGTCGGCGCGAAGAGCGCGCGCGAGCTCGCGGTGGTGCTGGCGTCCGTCGGGCTGGCGTCCAACCTGGCGGCGCTGCGCGCGCTCGCGAGCGAGGGCATCCAGCGAGGCCACATGCGGCTCCACGAGCGGAAGCGCGCGATCGGCGGCACGTCGACGGCGGGCGGGGAGTCCGCCGCGCCGCCGTCCGGCGAAGGCAAGCGGTTCGCCGCAGAGCGCGCCGAGGCGCCGCGCGCGGTGCACCAGGCGGGGGGCGGGACATGAGCGAGGCGAGCCAGGATCAGGCGCCGCGCGGCGGGCGCCGCTTCGGCACGGGCGAGATGTTCGACGGCATCGCGGAGCGGTACGACCTTTTGAACCGCGTCATCTCGCTGGGGCTCGATCAGGGCTGGCGGCGGCGCGCGGTGCGCTCGCTCGAGCTCTCGCCCGGCGCGACGGTGCTCGATCTCGCGACCGGCACCGCCGATCTCGCGATCGCGATCGCGCGGGCGCACGAGGTGAAGGTCATCGGGGTCGATCCGTCGCAGGGGATGCTCGGCGTCGGCCGCCGGAAGGTGGAGGCCGCGGGGCTCGCCGGGCGGGTCGAGCTCGAGGTCGGCGACGCGCAGCAGCTCCAGCTCGGCGACGCGAGCGTCGACGCGATCTCGATGGCGTTCGGGATCCGCAACGTCCCGGATCGCGCGCGGGCGCTCCGCGAGATGGCGCGCGTCACGCGGCCCGGGGGGCGCATCGCGATCCTCGAGCTCAGCGAGCCGCGCAGCGGGCTCATGGGCAAGCTCGCGCGCTTCCACATCCACACGGTCGTCCCGTACGTGGGCGGCGCGATCTCCGGCAAGGACGAGTACCGGTACCTGCAGGACTCGATCGCGAGGTTCCCGCCGCCGGACGAGTTCGCGGAGCTGATGCGCGGCGCGGGGCTGCGCGTGCTCCGCGTGGAGCCGCTCACGATGGGCGTCGTGTGCCTCTTCGTCGCGACGCCCGAGGGGGCCTGAGGTGCGCGCCAGAGAGGGCCTAGGGGGGCGGTGATGGGCGGGTCGAACCTCCACTCTGCCTGGGCGCAGCTGTTCGTCCGCGCGCTCGCGCAGGCCGGGGTGCGCGACCTGGTCCTCTGCCCCGGCTCGCGCTCCACGCCGCTCGCGATCGCGGCGATGGAGAGCGAGGAGGTGCGCTGCCACAGCGTCGTCGACGAGCGCACCGCCGCGTTCTTCGCGCTCGGGCAGGCGCGCGTCACCGGCCGGCCCAGCGTCTTCGTCTGCACCTCGGGCACCGCCGGCGCGCACGCGCTCCCGGCGATCATCGAGGCGCACCAGAGCTTCACCCCGTTCATCGCGATCACGGCCGACCGCCCGTGGGAGCTCGCCGACGCCGCGGCCGCGCAGACCATCGATCAGACCAAGCTCTTCGGCGACCACGTCCGTCACTTCGCCGAGCTCGGGCTGCCGGATCCGTCGCCCCTCGCGTTGCGCGCGGTGACGCGCATCGCGGCCCAGGCGGTCACGCGCGCGCTGTCGCCGACGCCGGGCCCGGTCCACATCAACGCGCGCTTCCGCAAGCCGCTCGAGCCTGTCGACGCGGCCGGGCCCGAGCCATGGCAGGCAGAGTGGGAGGCGCTGATGCGCCGCGCCGGCACGCGGGTCGTGTCGGCCCGCGCCGGGGTCGATGGGCGCGCGATCGAGGAGCTCGCCGCGCGCTGCGCGCGCGCGGAGCGGGGGCTCATCGTTTGCGGCCCCGCCGAGAGCCGAGAGGACGACGCGCGCGCGCGCCGCGCTGTGCTCGCGCTCTCGCGCGCGACAGGCTTCCCGGTGCTCGCCGAGGGCACGAGCCAGATCTGCTTCGGCGGCCTCACCGACGGCGTCGTGATGCCGGCGTCGTTCGATTCGTTCCTCCGCGCGCCCGAGTTCCGCGCGGCGAACGCGCCCGACCTCATCCTCGAGCTCGGCGCCCCGCCGACGTCGGCCGGCTACGCGACCTACATCGCCGAGCACACGAGCGCCCGCCGCGTCGTCGTCTCTGCGCACGGCTGGAACGACCCGACGAGCGCCGCGGCTGCCCTCGTCATGGGTGAGCCCGTGGAGGTGTGTGAGGCGCTCGCGGCGCGCCTCGCCGGGGCGGCGCTGAGCCTGGGGCGCGGGCGGCGGGACTGGGCCGCGACGTTCGCGCGCGCCGGCGAGATCGCGGCGGCGCACGCCGCGCGGGCCTGCGCCGGGGAGGAGCTGACGGAGGGCGCCGTCGCCCGGATGGTGGCCAGCGCGTGCCCTGCGGGCTCGCTGCTCGCGATCGGCAACAGCATGCCGGTGCGCGACCTCGACACGTACTGCCCGCCGTCGGCGCGCGCGCTGCGCGTGCTGCACCAGCGCGGGGCGAGCGGGATCGACGGCCTCGTGTCGGCGGCGGCGGGCGCGCGCGTGGCGGCCGCCGCGCCGGTCACGTTGCTGCTCGGCGATCTCAGCCTGCTGCACGATCTGACCGGGCTGCTCCTCGCCGCGAAGGCGGCGGGCGACGGCCGAGCGCCGCTCGTCATCGTGGTGGTCCAGAACGACGGCGGCCGCATCTTCGAGCACCTCCCCATCGCAAGGCGCGGCGCCGAGCTGCTCGAGCGGTGCTTCACGATGCCGCAGCACCTCGATTTCGCGCCCGCGGCGGCGATGTTCGGGCTCGCCTACGAGCGCGCCGGCACCGCCGGGGATCTCGCCCGCGCGCTCGCCGCGGGGTACCAGCGGGCGGGCGCGACGCTGATCGAGGCGGTGGTGCCGCCCCACGACGGCGCCGCCCGCGTGGCGCGGCTCTGGTCCGACGTTCGTCGCGACGTCGCGGCCCTGGGCAGCGCGCCGGCCGCGGACGGCGCGGCGGCCGATCTGCAGACTCCATGAGCGGCGCGCGCGCCGAGAACCCCGAGCTTGCCGAGAGGGATCCACGATCATGAGCCAGGTCAACGCGAACACGAGTCCGGCACCCGACGACGTCGCGCGCGGCGCGTCCGGCGAGGGCGCCGCGCAGCGCGGGGGCGCTCGCGCCGCCGCGAGGGCGCGCGGGCTCCGCGAGCCGGGGAGGGGAGCGTGAGCGCCGCGGCGGCGCATCGGGCGACGGGCGTGGCGGGCGCGGCGGCCGCGGGCGGGGTGCGCCCCGGCTCGCTCCGGGCGTGGCTCCTCGCGTGCCGGCCGGCGACGCTCACCGCTGCGCTCGCGCCGGTGATGGTCGGGACCGCCGTCGCCTACGCGCTCGGCGGGATGCGGCTCGGCCCCGCGCTCTCGGCGCTCGCGGGCGCGATGCTCATCCAGATCGCGACGAACTTCGCGAACGACGTCTTCGATCACGAGAAGGGCGCCGACACGCACGAGCGGCTCGGCCCCACGCGCGCCGTGCAGGCGGGGCTGCTCACCCCGCGCCAGGTGCGCGCCGGGCTGCTCGTCACGATCGCGCTCACGCTGCCGTTCGGGGTGTACCTGGCGTTCGTGGGCGGGTGGCCCATCGTGGTGATCGGCGTCGTCTCGATCCTCGCTGGTGTCGCGTACACCGGGGGGCCGTACCCGCTCGGCTATCACGGCCTCGGCGACCTCTTCGTGTTCGTGTTCTTCGGCCTCGTCGCCGTCTGCGGTACGGCGTTCGTCCAGCTCGGCTCGGTCCCGCCGCTCGCGTGGGCCGCGGCCGTGCCGATCGGCGCCATCGCCACCGCCGTGCTCGTCGTCAACAACATCCGCGATCGCGAGACGGACGTCGTCGCCGGCAAGCGCACGCTCGCCGTCCGGCTCGGGCGCCGCGCGGGCGTCATCGAATACGCGATGCTCTTCGCCGCCGCCTACGCGGTGCCGGTCGCGCTCGCCGTCGGCGAAGGCCGGCGGTGGACGCTCCTCGTGCTCGCGACGTTCCCTCGCGCGGTGCGCCTGCTCCGGGTGCTGGCGACGACCGACGGCCGGCCGCTCAACGACTGCCTCGCCGGGACGGCGAAGCTGCTGCTCGCCTACGCGCTGCTCTTCTCGCTCGGCCTCGCGGCCCAGCTGTAGGGATCATGCGCGTCGTCGATGCCCGCCTCGTGTCCCGGATCCTCGATGGCGCGCGCCGCGGCCTCGTGCTGTCGCTCACCGACGACGAGGGGCGCGTCGGCCTGGGTGAGGCCACGCCGCTCCCCGGCTTCTCACCCGACACGGCCGACGAGGACCAGCGCGCGCTCGCCGAGCTGCCGGGGGCGCTCGGTGCGATCGAGCTGCCGGCCGAGGGCGCTCCGCCGACGGCGACGGTGTCCGCGCTTCTGCGCGCGCTCGCGCCGCTGTCATCGCGGCTGCGCGATCTCCCGGCGGCGCGCTTCGCCCTGGAGACGGCGCTGCTCGATCTGCTGGGCCAGCGCCTCGGCCTCTCGATGTCGGCGTGCCTCGGCGGACAAGGGCGCTACGCCGAGGTCCAGGTCAACGGGCTGCTCGCGACCTCGGTGCCGCTGCCGGAGATGCTCGAGCGCGCCCGCGCGCTCGTCGTGCGCGGCGTCCGCGCGATCAAGGTGAAGCTCCGCTCGCGCGGGGAGGACGGCTTCGCGCGCGACCTCGAGGCGCTGCGCGCGCTGCGGCGGGAGCACCCGGGCGTCGAGCTCCGGCTCGACGCGAACGCGGCGTGGTCGCTCGACGAGGCGCCCCGTCGGCTCGCGCTCCTCGCGCCGCTCGGCCCGCGCTTCGTCGAGCAGCCTGTCGCGCCGGAGCTCCTCCACCACCTCGGCGCGCGCGAGGTCCCGTGGGCGGCCGACGAGTCGCTCGCGGTCGAGGGCATGCCGGAGCGCCTGCTCGAAGCGGAAGGCTGCGCTGCGTTCATCCTGAAGCCCGCGATGCTCGGCCTGCTGCGCGCGCATTCGCTCGGCTGCCGGGCGCAGGCGCGCGGCCTCGACGCCGTGGTGACGCACCTCTTCGACGGGCCCATCGCGCTCGCCGCCTCGTGTGAGCTCGCGCTCGCCTTGCCGCGCGCGCCGCTCGCGTGCGGCCTCGACGCGCACGCCGGCCTGGAGGCGTGGCCCGCGATCCGGATCCCGCAGCTCCGCGAGGGCGGCCTGGTCGCGGCCAGCGATCAGCCCGGCCTCGGCATCCGGCCATGGACGGGCTGAGCCTCCTCGATGCTGTGCGCGATCCCGAGATCGCCTCTCGGACCGCGATCGTCCTCGGCGGCGCCGAGGACGACGCGCAGCGCGCGATCGACGTCCCCGCCCTCGGCGTCGGCCCCGGCGGCGCCCTCCGCTTCGGCGAGCTGGCGCCCGCGGTCGCGGCCGTATCCGGCCGGCTCGCCCGGGCGGGGATAGGGCAGGGAGCCCGCGTGGCGCTCGTCGCCCCGAACGCGCTCGGGACCGTGGTCGTCCTCCACGCGCTGCTCGCGCTCGGCGCCGTGCTCGTCCCGATCCATCCACGTCTCACGGCCGGCGAGGCGGGCCTCCTGATCGACGACGCGCGCCCCGACCTCGTGCTGCGCGAGCCTGCGCTCGCCGCCCTGCTCGACGACGCCGCGCCGGAGATCGGCGCGCTCCGCGAGCGCGGGGCGCGCGCCGCCGAGGCCGCGCGCGTCCCTCCGCCGGACGCTTCCGGCGATCTCGCGATCGTCTACACCTCGGGCACCACCGGGCGTCCCAAGGGCGCGGTGCTCTCGCGCCGCGCGTTCCTCGCCGCCGCCGAGGGGAGCGCGGCCAACCTCGGCGTGCGCGACGACGATCGCTGGCTGCTCTGTCTTCCGCTCTGCCACGTCGGCGGCCTCTCGATCGTGACCCGCTGCTTGCTCGCGCGCCGCGCTGTCATCCTCGCGCCTCGCTTCGAGCCCGCCTCGGTGCTCGCCTCGATCGCCCGCGACCGCGCGACGCTGCTCTCCGTGGTGCCGACGATGCTGCTCGCGCTGCTGGAGGCCGATCGCGACAACGTCCTCGCCCGGCTCCGCGCGGTGCTCGTCGGCGGCGCGGGCGCTCCGGCGCGGGCGCTCGACGAGTGCGCGCGCCGCGGGGTCCCCGCGCTCACCACGTACGGCCTCACCGAGGCGTGCTCGCAGGTCACCGCGCAGCGCCCGCGCGATCCGCGCGCGACAGAGCCGGGCTCCGGCTCCCCGATCGCCGGCGTCGAGCTCCGCATCGAGGGCGCCGGCAGCGACGGCGTGGGCCGCATCGAGATCCGCGGCCCGGCGCTGTTCCGCGGCTACTACCGCGGCCCCGACCGGGCGCCGGAGCTCTCGGTCGACGGCGCCGGGTGGTTCGGCACCGGCGATCTCGGCGCGCTCGACGCCGCCGGGCGGCTGCACGTCGCGGCGCGCCGCAGCGATCTCATCGTGACCGGCGGAGAGAACGTCTACCCCGCCGAGGTGGAGCAGGTCCTCGCGTCCTGCGAGGGCGTCGCCGGCGCGGTGGTGTTCGGCGTTCCTGACGAGCGCTGGGGCCAGGTCGTCGCCGCGGCGATCGTCCCCGATCAGGCCTCGCCCTGCGAGGCGGGCGGCGCCGCGCCCTCCCCCGCATTGCTCGGCGATCTCGCGGCCGTCGTCGCGGCGCGGCTCGCCCCGCACAAGCGCCCGCGGCGCCTCTGCGCCGTCGCGGCGCTGCCGCTCACCGCGGCCGGCAAGCTCGATCGCGCGGGCGCGGCGGCGCAGCTCGCGGCCGCGCTCGCCCCGTTCCCGCCGCGCTAGCGCCCGGCGCGCCGTCCGGCGGCCGCCGCTCGGCGCGGCTAGGCGAGCGCGCTGCGCAGATCGTCCGGGAGCGGGCACGGCGTGAAGCGCGCGCCGTCGATGCACACGTGCACGGTCTGCCCGATGGCGGCGACCCGGCCCGCCGTCGTCACGCGGTAGCCCACCGTGAACGACGTGTCGCCGAGCTTCGGCGCGAGCACCTCGACCTCGATGGTGTCACCGAACCGGAGCGGCAGGAGGTAATCCGCCTCGGCGTGGACGAGCGGCAGCTTGATCGTGCCGCCCGCGATCATCGCAGGAAGGTCGATGCCTCGCTCCTTCAGCGCGATCATGTACGCGTCGCTGAAATACTCGAGGACCCGCGGATAGAAGACGATCCCGGCCGCGTCGACGTCCTGGAAGCGCACGGCGCGGCGCTCCACGGCGAGGCGCGGCGCGGTCTGCTTGAGCTCATCGACGCTGAACGCGCGCTTCATCGCGCCGCAGGGTAGCGCAGAGGCGCCGAGCGCGTCGCGAGGAGCGGGGTGCTCCGCCGCACCGCGGCGCCCTCCTTCTCCGGCTCTGACGCGGGCGGTCAGGTCTGACGCCGGCGCTTCATCGAGTCGTTCTGCTGTCCCTTTCTGCTCGCCGTCGTCCGTTTCGCGGTCCATGCTCGCCCGCGATGGCTGACCGACGTCCCGGCGGTCTCGGGGCCGGGTCCCGCAGGCTGCGTCGCGCCACCTCGAAGGATCGCGAGCGCCGCGCGATGCGATGCCTCGGGGAACGAGCGCCGCGTTCCCGCGGCGTGCTCGCGGCGCTCGCTTGCCTCCTCGCAGCGAGCTTCGCGGCCGCGTGCGAGTCGACGCCGGTATCGACCCCGACGCCGATGCCCTCTCAGAGCCCGCCGGTCGCCGCGCTGCCGCGGCCTGCGTTCGCGGAGACCTCGGCGCCGACCGGCGCGGCGCACGCGTCGAACCCGCTCGGCCTCCCCCCGTACCCGATCAAGCTCGAGCCAGGCCGCCGCGTGTTCACCTTCTCGGACCGGATGCTCGCCGGGGCCAAGCTCGGGTCCACGCTCGTGCTGTACGCGGCGACCGTGGTCGGCTTCGACGGCGACGATCTCATCGTCGAGGGGAGGGGGGGACCGTCGTACAAGGTTCACCCGGGCTACGTCATCCCCGTGCCCGACGCGCCCCGCCTCCGGCCCCACGACCCGCTGCTCACGGAGTGGAACGGCGTCATGAAGCACGCCGTCCTCACCCGCTTCGTGAAGGACAAGATCGAGGTCCGCTACACCGACATGGACCCGCGGACCCCGCTCGCGCAGCTCAAGGGCGTTCGCTTCGTCGTGCAGACCGCGGGGCTCGCCCCCGGCAACTTCGCCGCATGGAAGGACGGCGAGACGTGGCGCCACGTGCTGCTCGTGTCGCGGCTCGGCGGTCCTCCGGCCGAGCCGGGCGCCGTCCTGACGTCGCTGTCCAGCAGCTCCGCGCGGTGGTTTGCCCTCGGTTATGGCGGCGCCGCGCTGCTCGCCGACGAGTCGGCGCTCCGTCCGCTCCCCGTCAAGCCGAAGCTCAAGATCGGGGCGAGCGTCTGGGCCGAATGGGTCGGCGCGCTGCGCCCCGCCGTCGTGCAGAGCGCCGAGGAGACAGGCCTGTTCACGGTCAAGTTCGAGCGCGCCGGGCGGCCGGCCACGGTCGGCTGGGGGCTGCTCACACCGCCGCTCGATCCGTGAGCACGCGCCGGCGATCCGGAGCCGAGCAACGCCGCTTGCACGCCGCGCCGGTGCGCACGACGCTACGCGTTTTCGCCCGACATGGAGAGTGGTAAGCGCTGTAGTATGGATCTCAGGAGCGCATGGCTGGCGACGCGCCAGTGGGTCCCTTTCACCCTCAGGACAATGGCCTACGGCACAGTGTCTCTGACGCTGGGCCCCCTCACGCCGCAGCGCTCGGCGAGCCTCTGGGCGATGCGACGCTGGTGTCAGGCGAGCGCGCGAGGGCTGGATATCGAGATCCAGGCGAGCGGACTCGAGAACGTCCCTCCCGGGGTGTTCGTCTACTGCTCCAACCACCAGAGCCTTCTTGACATCCTGGCCCTCGGCGCCGTGCTGCCGGGCGATTTCAAGTGGGCCGCCAAGCGCTCCCTCATGAAGATCCCATTCCTCGGCTGGCACCTCCGGCTCGCGGGTCACGTGCCGGTCGATCGCACGGTCGGCTCCCGCGCCGCGGTCGAGGCGATCTCGCGGTTCGAGGCGGTGCTCAAGAGCGGCAAGCCGCTGCTCGTCTTCCCCGAGGGGACGCGGAGCGAGGACGGCATCCTCCGGCAGTTCAAGAACGGCGGCTTCTATGCAGCCGTCCGCGCCGGCGTGCCCGTGGTGCCGGTCGCCATCGACGGCACGCACCTCCTCATGAAGAAGGGCGCCCTCGACACCGGCGACGGCACCCTGCGGATCGTCCGCGTCCGGGTCGGCGCGCCGATCGCCGTGCGCCCCGACGGCCGCGAGGGCGCGCGGGTCAACGAGCTGCGCGAGCGCGCCCACGCCGCGGTGAGCGAGCTCCTCCGCTCGATCGGCGGTCGCGTCGAACCTCCGGCCGGCGCCGCGGCCGCGTCGGAGGCGCCGGCGAGCGGCGCCCGGACCGAGCAGGCGTCCGGCTGACGGGGCGACGCGCCGGCGGGGCGGATCAATCGCAGAGGCTGGGGAGCGCGTCGATCTCGGCGAACAGCTCGTCGTAGCCGTCGATGCGACGGCCGCCGTGCGCCTCATCGTCGAACCGGTAGAACACGCGCCGCGCGACCGGCGTCACGCCCCCGTTGTCGTAGGCCTCGGCGTCGGTCGCCGTGTTGCCGAAGGCCCACGCGGGCAGCATCTCCCTTCCGTCGAACAGCCGCTCCAGCTCCGCTGTCTTGTACTCCACGGCGCTGTCGCCCGTCGCGCCTGTCAGGCTCAGCGTGGTGTGCACGATGCCAGGCGGGAAGCCGTACGCCTCGAGGAAATCGCGCGTGCGCTGGACGAGCCACTCCGGCCGCGCGGTCAGGTACATCGGGCGATAGCCCTTCGACGCGAGCCGGTGGAGCGCCGCCGCGGCGTGCGCGTGCGCGTCGGGCAGCTCGCCGAGGAGCAGCGAGGTGAACTCCTCGGTCTCCGTGCCGGTGAGCGTCCCATCGACGTCGCTGACGAACATCGGCGTGCCCCGCGGGACGACCTCGATGAAGAGGTCGGTGCTCGAGAGGTCGCCGCGGACGACCAGGTGGACCCGGTGCCGGCCCGGACCGAGCCGCTGCGCCGCGGGGATCTCGAAGTAGACGCGGCCGCCGTCATCGCTGACCCCCTCGACCGCGCGGTGCGCCGAGTCCGCTTCCGTCGTGGTCGCCGAGCCGAGGCGCTCCCACGCGCCGCCGCAGCCGCGGAGCAGATAGATGTCGACCCGCTCGTCCTTCAGGTCCTTGTCCGTGATCCCGTAGGCGAACTTTCCGATGATCCACTGCGGGTCGTCCGGCGTCAGGTAGAGGTCGCGTCCGCGGTGGTTGGGGCTCCCAGCGCCGGCGATGAGGTACGAAGACGGGTGATTCCATGCGAGCTCCTCGCCCGGATCGGGCGGCGCCGCATCGCACGCCGGAGGTGGGTCGCAGGAGGCTCCCGGCGCCTCGCCGCCGCTCGAACCGCCGTCCTCGCCGCTCAGCGCGCCGCCGCCGCCATCGCCCTTGCCCCCGCCGCCATCGTCCTGGCCCCCGCCGCTGTCCTGGCCGTCGCCATCGCTGCCCCGGCCATCGTCATCACCTCCCTGGCCACCGCCCCCGCCTCCGCTCGACGTCCAATCGAGCGCCGCGTCGGCCGATCCGCAGCCGATCGCGAGCGCTGTTGTCGCCATGACAAGTAGGATCCTGGTCTGCATCGGGCCCGAGTGTGACCGAGTCGCCCCCGTTCGAACAGCGACCTCCGGTCGTCGAGGGCCTCCCGGCGGACCGCGCTCGCCCCTTGCGCGCTGGCTCGACTCCGGGCAATCGTAGCGCCCCCAACGATGCCCAAGCCCGATCCGAAGGTCTTGCTTCGCCACGCCGGTGGCTATCTCAAGGCGCACCCCGAGGAGCTCGCGAGGGCGCTCCGCGGCGCGCTCCGCCTGCGGTTCGGCGTCCCGATCGATGCGCTGCGCTATCTGGCGCGAGAGCTCAGCGGCGGCAAGCGCGCGCCGAAGGACATCGTGATCGAGGCCGCGCCCCCGGGCCTGCGCCTCGCCCTGACCGTGAAGATCATGGGCGCCCCGATCCGGGCCTCGTTCACGGCCTTCGCCGAGGAGCTCGACGTGCGCGCGGACGCGATCCAGGTCGGCCTGCGGATCGCCGACCTCAAGCTGCAGGTGATGGGCGACGAGGCCTCGCCGATCGCCGGGCTGATCGGCTCGGGGGCGATCGACCTGAACAAGCCGGGCGATCTCGTCTCCTTCATGCCCAAGCGGCCCGCCGCGCTGATCGACGCCAAGGGTGACAGGATTACCCTGGATCTCCTCAAAATCCCGGCCCTCAGCGGGAATCCGACGGTCGTGCGGGCGCTGCGCATCTGCGCGCCGGTGCTCGGTGTCCGTGCGCTCAAGACCAAGGATGACCACCTGGACGTGCACCTCAAGGCCACCCCCTCCGGGGTCGCCGCCGCGATCGCCGCGGTGCGCGCGGGCCTCTGAGGCTCTTTCCGGTGGGGGTCGTCGCCCGCTAGACTTCTCCGTGCATGTCTCGGCTCCCCGAGCCCGCGCCGGCTGCGCTCTCGCTCCAGTTCCTTGCCGAGATCGCATCCGGGGCCACCACCCGCGTTGATCTCTGCAGGTCGGCAGGTCCGCACCGGCCTGGGGAGCTGCTCGCCGTCAAGCGGCTGCACCCGCACTTCGCCGAGGATCAGAACGTCTCCACGCGGTTCCTCGACGAGGTGCGCACGACCGCGGCGCTCAAGCACCCGAACGTGGTCGAGGTCGCCGGCTGGGGGACGGACGAGCAGGGGTGGTACTTCGCCGTCGAGCTCGTGCAGGGCGTGAGCCTCGCGCGGCTCATGAAGACCGTCTTCGACACCGGCGAGATGTTCTCCGAGCGGCTCGTCGTCCACGTCGGCGCGACGCTCTGCCGCGGGCTCAGCGCGGCGCACGAGCTCCGCTCGCCTGCCGGCGCGCTGCTCAACCTCGTGCACCGCGATCTGACGCCGGGCAACGTGCTCGTCGGGTTCCAGGGCGAGGTGAAGATCGCCGATTTCGGGCTCGCCAAATCGTCGCTCCGCGTGATGACGACGGCCGTCGGGGCGCGCCGGCGCGTGACGACGTACATGGCGCCGGAGCAGGCCCGCGGGGGCCCCGCCGACAGGCGCTCCGACCTGTTCTCGCTCGGCGTCGTGCTGTTCGAGCTCTTCACCGGCAAGCACCCGTGGCCGTCGACGAGCGACTACGAGCTCCTGCGGAGCATGTCGACGCAGCCCGCGGCCGACCTGCGGGAGCTCCGGCCGAAGATCGACAAGGAGCTCGTGTCGATCGTGATGCGCTGTCTCGAGAGGGACCCGCCGTCGCGCTTCCAGAGCGCGGACGAGATCCTCGCTCGGCTGGAGGGCTGGCTGCACAGCCACGGGTACCACGAGGGGAACGAGGAGGCGCTCGGGCGCTTCGTGCGGCGCAACGCGATGAGGCAGATGCGCTGGTTCGAGCGCGCCGTCACCGGCGGCTTCGCCGGGGTCGCCAAGGCGCCGCGCCCCTCGCTCTCGACAGCCGAGGCGATCCCGCGCCGGCCTTCGGCCGATCCGCGGGGCAGGGGGGCGAACGCCCCCGGTCGGCTCCGCGGCGGCGGGGGCGCGCGCGCTCAGAACGACGACGCGACCGACATCGAGGCGCGCCGCGCGACGCTGTCCCCGTCGCCGACCGGCCTCACGCCGCGCGAGGCGGACGCCGCGGACGACGACCTCGGCCGGCGTGGACCGATGGCCTCCGAGACGGCCGACGAGGCGACGGTCGTCGTCGGCAGCAGCGGCAGGGTGCGCGCAGACCCCGGGTCCTCCAGCTCGAGCGGAGGACGGCGCCGCAGCAGCCTGCCCTCGTACGGATCCCTCACCGATCGGGACAGCGAGCCGCTGCCGGTGTCGGGGAACGAGCTGCGCGCGACGTCCGGGAACGAGGCGACGCCCTCGATCTCTCCCGTGGCCGCGTTCTCCGTGGATCACGACGCCGACACACCGCTCACGGCGCAGGGCGCGCCGGGCGTGGCGAGGCCGCTGCACGCGGAGGTCGACCGCCTCACCACCGAGGCGCTCCGGCTCCGCGAGGAGGCGCGCTTCGCGGTCGCCCACGCCGAGCGCAAGCTGGCGCTGGCCAAGGTGGCCGCTCACCTCTCCGAGATGGCCACCGAGGCGCTGCGCCTCTCCGCGAGCGCCGCCCCGGAGCGCGCGTCGCACCGCCTCGACGAGGCGCTCGCGCTCGAGCGGGCGATGCACAAGGTGATGTCCGCGCCGCTCACGCTCGCGCCCGAGGCGACGGCGCTGCCCCTCGCGTGGGGCAACGAGCAGCGGGCCATCCTCGCCCAGCTCGGCCTCGAGCACCTGGCGTCACCGACCGCGTCGCGGCCCTCGGATTTCGGCGCGCCCCCGCATCGGCTCACTCCGGCGCCCGGGGACGCGAGCGCGGCCCCGCATCGGCTCACTCCGGCGCCCGGGGACGCGAGCGCGGCCCCGCATCGGCTCACGCCGACGCCCTGGGATGCGGGCGCGGCCCAGCCGTTCATGGGCGCCGACCCCGCGAGGAGCGACGCGGCATGCGCGCCATCCGCCGCGCTCGCCGTCCGGGTCGACGCTGCCGGCGACGCGATGGGCCCGCCCACCGCCGCGGACGCCGTCGCGTTTCAGGCCAGCCTCCGGCCGATGCTCCTCGGCGTGCCGCGCGCGCTCGCGCTCGCCGTCGCGGCGGCGGCCTTCATGGCGTTCGTCTTGCTGGCCTGGTTCTATTCCTGAAGCGCCGCTGCGCGCGCTGGCGGGGCAGCGCGCGAGCGCGCCCGACGCGCCGAGACGTCGCTTGATCCCGGCGGGGCACGGCGGCTACCGTCCTTGGATCATGAGCGAGCAAAGCGACTGGGTGCTGATCGGCCTGGATGAGACCACGGCGCGCCGGCAGGGGATCCCCGCGCGCATGCCGGTGCCTCGGGGGGAGTTCGAGGGGCTGGCTGACAAGGGGCTCAGCATCGACGCCGCCCGCAAGTGGATCAAAGACTTCCTCACGAACTCCGAGCCCGGCAAGAGCGGCGTCTGGCGCAAGCAGAACAGCACGCTCGTCTCGCAGTTCGAGGCGTTCCTCGACAAGGCTCCGGTCTGGGAGCGCGCGCAGAAGGCGTTCGGCGAGCGCGACTACGAGAAGGCGATCTCGGCGCTCAAGCGCATCATCACGATGGATCCCGACGATCACGCCGCGCGGCTGAACCTCGCATCGGCGCAGGCGAACATGGGCGATCACCCCGCGGCGCTGAAGAGCTTCCAGGCGATCCGAAAGACGTTCCAGGGGGACGCCGACTACCACGTGGCGGTCGGGCAAGTGCACCTGGCGATGCACAAGAAGGACGCCGCCCTCGACGAGATGGTGCTCGCGCTCGAGGCGAAGCCCGACTGCCAGCCGGCGCTGGACGCGATGGTCCAGCTCGGGGTCCTCCTGCCGATCTACGAGAACCCGCGCGACGCGGCCTCGCTCGTCTACGTGCGCTCCGACGCGGTGCTCGAGTACCTTGCGGGCCAGTGGGACGCGGCGCCGCGCGACGGCGCCTTCTACCTCGAGCAGCTCGCCTACCACGAGCGCGAGCTCCGCCACGACGTCGCGCTGGCTGCAGCTGAGCGCGCCGTCGCCGCCTCGAGCGAAGGGGCGAGCCGCGAGCGCGCGCACCTCGCGCGGATCGCCGCGCTCCGCTCGCTCGGGCGCACCGACGAGGCGCTCGCCGCGGCCGAGGCCTTCGCCGCGGCGGCGCCGTCCTCGTCGGGCGCCTGGGTCGAGCTCGCCAAGTGCCTGTCCCAGGCGGGCCGCGGCGCGGAGGTGCCCGCCGCGGTCGAGCGCGCGCTGGAGAGCGACCCAGGCGACCTCGCGGCGCTCTCGCTCCGGTTCTGGCCGAGCGATCCCGCGGACATCCAGAAGGTCAACGAGGCGATCCCCGCGCTCGCCGCCTTCGTCGCGGCTCACCCCGAGAGCGCCGGCGCGCGCCGCTCGCTCGCCCGCGCCGAGCTGGTCGCAGGTCGGATCGACGACGCGCTCGCGGGCTTCGCGGCGGCCGTCGCGCTCGCGCCCGGGGACGACGACCTCCGGGCCGAGTACTGGACCGAGCTCGGGAAGCAGCAGCGGTACCCGGACATCATCGCCGACGCAGCGAAGCTCTCGGACCTCGCGAAGCGCGACTGGAAGCTCCGGTGGAACGAGGCCGAGGCGTACGCCGCGCTCGGCAAGAACATCGAGGCGCGGGCGGCGTTCTCGGCCATCAACTTCGACGAGTCGCTGCACGTCGACGTGCGCCGCAGGGCCAAGCGCGCCGTCAAGACGATGGATGAGACGCCGCCCGTCGCGCCGTGACGCCTGGCCGCGGGCGGCGCGCGCTCAGAGCGAGCCGGAGACGCCGAGCCCGACGGTGTCGCCCGTGACGATCGGCTTCACCGACAGGGCGACGTCGTTGCGGACGAGCTTCTTCTCCGGCGCGGCGAGGCCGCCGATGAACATCGCGGCCCCGGCGACCTGCGCCAGCCCGTCGACCATGAGGACGAAGACGCCGCCGCCCTTCGCATCCGCGGTGCCCACGGTGATGAAGGGGCCGGCGAGCGGGATGTAGAGCGGGAGGTAGCTCTCGCCGCTTCCGCCGCTCGCCCTGTCAGCGCTCTCCGCCACGAGCCCGACCATCGCCGAGAGGATGTAGGTGACGCCGAACGTCACGGCGCCGCCGATGACCAGGCCGCGGCGCGCCCTCTCCTCGACGCGGTAACCCTCCGGGACGGCCTGCCCCTCCTCGTAGTTCATGATCCTCGGGCCAACAGGATACGAGCCGGAAGGCGAGGCGTATCCCGGAGGCGGGGCGTACCCCGGAGGCGCGGCGTATCCCGGAGGCGGGGCGTATCCCGGGGGCGGCGCGTATCCCGGGGGCGGCGCGTATCCCGGAGGCGGGTAGTAGCCGGGCTGCTGCCCATACGGGGCAGGCGCGCCGTACGGCGCAGGGGCCCCGTGAGGCGCGGGCTGCGGCTCGGCGCCTGCGCGCGGCGAGGACGCAGGAGGCGCCTGCGCGAAGGCGGAGGGGGCGCTGAGCAGGAGTGCGGCGAGGGGTGCTGCGCTGGCGAGGAGCGCTCGCCATGGGTGCGTCGAGGCGCCCTGTCCGGGATGGGTCGTCATGGTCAACGACGCTAACGCAGCTCCGTCGCCGAGGTCCAGACGAGCGCAGTACGCCGGCGGGCTGCGTGTGTGCTCCCGGGCGGCGGCTATGCGCGCGTGCGCGCGGGCTCCATCGGCGGGTGCCGCCTCACGGCGCCACCGTCCATGCGCGCCTCGAGCTCCGGCGCGTGGTGGTCCTCCAGGAGCGGCGGGATCTCGCCCGTGATCAACCGCGAGGCGCGCTCGTAGGTCACGTAGGACAGGGCCCACGAGAACAGCACCAGGAAGCGGTTACGGAAGCCGATCAGGAAGAGGATATGGACGAACAGCCACGCGAGCCACGCCAGGAACCCGGAGAGCTTCAGCCTGCCGAAGTCGGCGACCGCCGCGGCGCGCCCGATCGTCGACAGGGATCCCCGGTCGTTGTACCGGAACGGCAGCCGCGGCAGCCCCCGCAGGGTGCGCGCGATGCAGCGCGCGGCGTGGCGCCCTCCCTGGATCGCCGCGGGCGCCACGCCGGGCACGGGCGTCCCGTCCTCCTGCTTCACCGACGCGAGGTCGCCGATCACGTAGATGTCCTCGTGACCCGGCACCGTCAGGTCCGGCGCCACCAGCACGCGCCCTGCCTGGTCGAGCGGCGCTCCGAGGCTGCGGGCGAGCGCGGACGCCGCCACGCCGGCCCCCCAGAGCACGGTCCTGGCTTCGATCCGCTTGTCGCCGATCGAGACGCCCTCCTCGTCGATGTCGGTGACGCGGCAGTTCGTCCGCACCTCCACGTTGAGCGCGGCCAGCTGCTGTCGCGCCTTCTCGCCGAGCTCCGGCACGTACGACGGCAGCACCTGCCCGGCCCCTTCCAGCAGGACGATGCGGGCCTTGCTCGGATCGATGCGCCGGAACTCGCGCACGAGCGTGTGCCTCGCGAGCTCCGAGAGGGCGCCGGCGAGCTCGACGCCCGTCGGGCCCGCGCCCACCACCACGAACGTCATCCAGGCGCTCCGCCGCGCCGGATCCGGCTCGCGCTCGGCCGCCTCGAAGGCGAGGAGGACGCGCCGGCGAATCTCGAGCGCGTCCTCGACGGTCTTGAGCCCGGGCGCGACGGCCGCCCACGCGTCGTTCCCGAAGTACGAATGCGACGCCCCGGCCGCGACGATCAGCTTGTCGTAGCCGAGCTCGCCGTCCTCGAAGATCACCCGCTTCTGGACGGGATCGATCGCCTTCACCTCGGCGAGGATCACGCTCGTGTTCTTCTGCTTGCGCAGCACGTGGCGGATGGGCGTGGCGATGTCGCTCGCGCTCAGGCCCGCCGTCGCGACCTGATACAGGAGGGGCTGGAACGTGTGATGGTTGTGCCGGTCGATCACGGTCACCCGCACCGGCTCGCGCCGGAGCGCCCGCGCCGCGTAGAGGCCGCCGAAGCCGGCACCGATGATGACGACGTGCTCCATGCCGTGGCCCTGGTTCCCGTACGCCACCGCAGCAAGAGCCGGAGCCGCAGATCTCCCGCTTTGACCCTGGACGTGCAGGGGTGCGCCCTCGCTCGTTCGCGGGATGGAGGCCGCGAGACGGCCGCTCGCGATCCCCTCTCATCCCCCTCTCGTCGGCGTCGCCGTCCGTTCGTCGGGCAGCGCCGGCGTCAGGCGCCCCAGGCGGCGCGCGGCAGGGACCGGCCGATCGCCTCCAGCCCCGGCTAAGCCGCTTTGCCCTGGGCGATCCACTTGTTCATGAAGACCGCGCTGACCTCCCACCCTTGCCGCAGCTCCTTCTCGGCGCTGCTCTCGAGCATGCCGCCGACGCCGAACACCTTCGCTTCGATCGTGATCTCGGCGATCCGACGCACCTTGTTGTCGCCGATGGCCTCGGCGCGCACCACGCCTTCGTTGCGCATCTTGTCGGCCAGGGTGCTGGGCGTCAGCTTGAAGGTCCACACGTTCGTCGCCTTGTTCAGCCTGCCCTCTTCGGTGTAGCGGAAACCGGAGCCGAGCAGCTTCTCGACGGGGCCGGGCAAATTCATCTTCGGCTTCCCGGCCGACCTCCGGATGATCTCCGTCGCCGTCTCGACCTGCTCCGTGATCGTGAACTCGGGGAACCCGAGCTCCTTCCTGTAGAGCTCCTCGTTGAACGTCTTGTCCAGGAACAGCTTCCAGAACGTCTCGAGGTTGCAGTTGATCTCGTGTGTGAGGGTGAACTTGCCCATGGGATCGTTCCTTTGCGGTGCGCGGGGTCGATGACGTATAGCTCCGCGTTTACCGCAGCCCGTACGTGGCGTCCATGTCTCGACCCGCGCCGCTGAGCGCGGGATCTGCGCTGGCGACGCGTCCGTCTGCGCTGCGCGCGCCACCGGCGTTGCGCACGGTCGCGTACGCGCGCTCCGGGCGATGCGGGGGCTGGCGGCGGGCTTCCTGCGCTCCTGCGTCCGTGCGATCATGACGCTGTGACGTGCATCCTCGTCATCGACGACGACGCCGCGATCCGAGCCATGTTTGCGCGTTCGCTCCGTACGCTGGGCGACGTCGAGGAGGCGAACGGCGGAGCGCCGGCGCTGCGCCGGCTCTCCGCGCGCAAGTTCGATCTCGTGGTGCTCGATCTGCACATGCCGCTGATCGACGGCTTCAGCGTGCTCGAGTCGCTCTCGGCCAAGGGAGCGCTGAACCGCGACACGCCCGTCTTCGTCGTGACGGCCGATGAGTCGCAGCAGGCGCGCATCCGCGCGCTGCGACGGCACGCGATCTTCCTGCTCTCGAAGCCGGTGAACCTCGCCATGCTGGTGTCGCTCGCCGAGTCGTCGCTGAAGAAAGCCGCGGCCCGCGCCACCCCGCCCCCGCCGCCCGACGAGGCGCAGCCCGAGAAGCCGGACGAGGACTGAGCGATGCGCCGGCCGCGCGGGCTGCGGGGGAGGCAGCCGCGCCCGGTCCGAAGGCGCTACCGCGGCGCGAGGTCGAGGGGGGGCGCAGCGGGGCGCGGCCGCGGCGGCGCCTGGCCGGGGACGGGCCCGCGCGGCAGCGTGGAGGCGGGCGGAGTCGCCGGCAGTCCGGGCTGGCTCGCGGGCCGTGGCGGAGGCCACCCGGTGACGGACGGCGCGGGCAGGGGCCCTGGGACGCGCGGCGCAGGGGTGACCGAGGAGCCCGGGGACGGCGTCCCGGGCGCGGGTACGGCGCCCGGGACGTACGCCGGCTGCCCGCCCGGGACAGGGGCGGCTGCATCGGCGGGCACCGCGGCATCCGCGGCCGCGTCGGCCGGGGCGGCGGCGTCGGCGGGGGCGGCCGCGTCGGCGATCAGCTCGGCCGCGGCTGCATCGCTCGGGGCCGCGGCGTCCGCGACGGCGTCGCTCGCGACCGTCGACGCCGTCGCTGCCGCGCTCGGCGTCGCCGCGGCATCGGCGCCGGCATCGGGCGCCTGCACCGCCGGTGCGGACGCGCTGGGGCTGGCGGAAGGCACCACCACACCGCCGAGCGATATGCGGCCGGAACGCGCGAGCAGCAGGAACGCAACGGCCGCGACCACGCCCAGGACGATCAGCGCGAGCAACGCCACGCGCACGAAGGACCCCTTCGCGGGAGGGGACGCGCGGCGCTCGGGCGCGGACGCGACGGCGCTCGTGGGGCCGCTCGCGTGCGCCGCCGGACCGACGTAAGCCGCCGGCCCCGGGGACACCGGCGGCCCGACGTGCAGCGGCGGCGGGAGCAGCGGCAGCGGCGAAAGCCCCGCCGGGAAATCGAGCGGCGAGCCTGCTCCGTCGGGGTTCGACTTGCGCGTCGCATCCGGCGTCGATTTGCGCGTCGCGTCCGGATTCGACTTGCGCATCGGGTCGGCGTTCGCGCGGCGCGGGCTCGTCGGCGCCGGCATGCGCGAGCTGGCCGGCCCCGACATGCGCGAGCTGGCCGGTCCTGACATGCGCGAGCTTGCGGGTCCCGACATGCGCGAGCTGGCCGGCCCCGACATGCGCGAGCTCGCGGGGCCCGCCGGGGACGAGGGGGGCGCCGCGTCGGCCGCGCCCCCGCCCTCCGTCGCCTCCGGGCCGTCCTGCAGGATCGGCAGCATGGAGATGCGCCGCAGCATCACCTCGGTCGCGTCCTCGGGGCGCGAGGCCTGCGGCTTCTGAGGGTGGGCGCGCTCGGCGAGGATCCGGTCGAGCTCGTCGAGCGCCTGATCGATCCGCTCCTTGCGCGCCTCGGCGACCCCGGGGAGCAGATCGCGCACGAGCTGGCCCACCTGTTTGTCGGTGTAGCTCTCGCGGACCGCGGCGCTCACCTGCTCGAGATCGCGGCGCAGCTCCGCGGCCGTCTGGTACCGCTCGTTCGGGTTCTTGGCGAGCGCCCGCATGATGATGCGGTCGAGCTCCGGGTGGACCTCGGGCATGATCTCGCGCGGCGGCTGCGGGTTGCGGTTGGCGATCTGCTGCATCGCCTCCAGCGGGCCCTTGCCGCGGAACGGCGTGTGGCCCGTCACCAGCAGGTAGAGCAGCACGCCCATCGAGAAGAGATCGCTGCGGCGGTCGAGCGCCCCGCCCATGACCTGCTCGGGCGAGAAATACCCGGTCTTGCCCTTGATCGCGCCGACGCGGCTGGTCTGCGCGCGCGCCCGCGTCTTCGCGACGCCGAAGTCGACGACCTTGACCATGCCGTCGAACGTCACCATCACGTTCTCCGGCGTGACGTCGCGGTGGATCAGGTTGAGGAGCTCGCCCGTGTCGTCGCGGACCTCGTGCGCCGCGTGCAGCCCGGCGCACGCGTCGATCATCACGTGGAGCACCCAGCCGAGCGGCAGGAGCGCGCGCTTCGCCTTCTGGTTCGAGAAGATCTTCGCGATCGGGGCGCCGTCGATCCACTCCATCGCGAGGTACGGCCGATCGCGGACCTCGCCGTACGCGAGGATGTGCACGACGTTCGGGTGGAGGATCCGCGACGCGGTGCACGCCTCGTCGAGGAACATCGCCCGCGCGTCGTCATCCCCGCGCATCGCGTCCGACAGCAGCTTGACGGCGACGATCTGGACGGAGCCGTTGGGCCGCCTGAGCCGCGCAGCCCACACGGCGGCCATGCCGCCCACGGCTGCCGGGAACAGCAGCTCGTAGGGGCCGATCGTATCGCCCGGCTGGAAGTTACCGGGGTCGTCGTCGTTCCAATCACTCCACGGATCTTTGGCCACGCGCTCCCCCACCATGTCGGAAGACGTGCAGCGCGACAAGACCTGGCGCTCGGCCCCGTCTTCCCGCTCCCCTGCGCGGCGCCGCCGGTGTCAGGCCCGGCGACGCTCGCCTACCATGCGCTCGAGCCGCCCGAGCGCCCGGACGAGGACGTCCTCGCTCGGGCCGAAAGAAAAGCGGACGTGGTGGCGGAACCGCGACGGCCGCCCCGCCCGGCGCTTGCCGGGGTTGACGTCGAAGAACTCGCCCGGCACGACGATGATCCGCTCCCCGAGGGCCGCCCGGAAGAAGCCGTAGCCGTCGGAGAGCCCAGGGGGCAAATCCGCGACCGAACCCCAGACGTAGAACGTGCCCTCGGGCTCCGCGTCGACCGTGACGCCGATCTTGCGCAGCCCGTCGAGCATGATCTCACGCTTGCGCGAGAACGTCCGGTGGATGGCCGTCGTCTCGGCGCGGGTGTGCTCGATGGTAAGCAGCTCTGCCGCGGCGCGCTGCATCGGCTTGGAGCCGCCGCCGTCGAGGAAGCTGCCGGCGCTCGCCACCGCCTCGATGACCTCGCGCGGCCCCAGCGTCCAGGTGACGCGCCAGCCGGGGTAGCGCCAGTTCTTGGTCAGGCCGTCGAAGATCACGACCGGATCGCGGTCGACCTCCTCGACGTAGCGCGCGGCGCTCTCCATCGGGGCGACGTCGCCCATCCCGTAGACGTAGTGCGAGTAGAACTCGTCGAGCAGGAGCGCGCAATCGAGCTCCTTCGCGGTGCGGACCCAGGCGGCGAGCTCCTCGCCGCGCACGTGCTTCCCGGTCGGGTTGCAGGGGTTCGAGGCGAGGATCGCGCTCAGGCCGCGGCCCAGGATCTCGCGGCGCAGGTCGCCGACGGAGAACGAGTAGCCCCGTTCGCCCTCCAGCAGGATCGGGATCGGCGAGAACAGCCGGAAGACGTCGAGCAGCTCCTCGTAGGCGGTGTAATCGGGGAGGAAGTGGCCGAGGTTGATCTGCCCGAGCGCCGCCGCGGCGCGGGTGAGGGCGATGCGACCCCCGCCCGACACCGCCACGTTCTCGGCCGTGTAGCGCGACGGCATGCCCCGCCGGTACGCGCGGTTGTAGAGCGACGCGATCGCCTCGCGCAGCTCCCAGAGGCCGGCCACGGGCGCGTATTCCTGGTCGTCTCCGGAGATCGGCACCGCCGCGCAGCGCGCGGGCGAGCCCGGGAGCGGGCCCGTCTCCGGCTGGCCCTGCCCGAGGTTGCACCAGCCGTCCGTCCCCTCGTCGGCGCCCGGCTCGGAGGGACCCGCGGACGCGGAGTCCCGACCCGGGTTAAAGCCCAGGCGCGCGGCCTCGGTCGTCACGTAGATGACGCCCGTCCGCGGGACCTTCCGGAAAGCGTGGACCGCCCGGTCGTCGCCGCGCGGCGGAGCCGGCGTGTTCCCCCGGTCGCCCGCCGCCCCGGGATCGCTGGGCCGGGCCTCGTCTCCCTGGACGTCGCTTCGCTCGTCGGGATGCTCTCGCTCTACTTCTGTCATCGTTTGTTTCCAGGCACTTCCAGGCATGGGAGGCGCTGCCGTGGCGACCCGGCGGGAGGCGAGCGCCTCAGGCCTGCTGGGCCGTCGGCTTTCCGCCGTCCTCGCTCGCCGGCTCGGGCTGCCGCGCCCACGGCATCGTCTTACCCGAGAAGATCCAGAGCAGGTAATAGCAGAAGGCGAGTGAGACAGCGGTGAGCACCGTGTACTTGTCGTCGTTGTAGTTGAACGTGATCCAGATGAACTGGCTGAGCGCCGCCAGGCCGAACAGGGGTACCTCGATCTGGCGCTTCACCCGGGTGAGCGGCGCGCTCAAGATCATGAATGAATAGTAATAACAGGTCAGCTGCGAGAGCAGGATGACGAAGATCTGGGCGAGGCACTGGGCCACCCACAGCGAGCGGACCCGCCGGCACACGTAGACGAAGCCCGCCAGGGTCGCGGCGATGATCCCGTAGGCGATCCAGCGGTATTTCGCGTAGCGCTCGTTGCGCATCCGCTTCCAGACCTCGAACGGATCGACGAGCTTCGTGTCCTTCGTGTACTTCATGCGGCCGGACTCGACGCCCGTGCCGGGCTCGTGGCCGACGAGCACGCGGAGGCCCATGTGGTTCGTCAGCGGCGTCTGGTCGTGCACCTTGAGCGTGTGCTCGTAGAACTGCCGGTACGAGTCCGTGCCCGAGACCTTCATGCTCACAGGAATGAGCACGGCGGCCGCGAGGACGCCGCCGATCAGCACCTGCACGTGCGACCTCGCCATGCGCTTGTGGCGGACGAGGTGAATCCCGGCGACGGTGAGCCAGCCGATCACGGGCAGGCCCGGGAAGATGCGCAGGAGGCCAGCGTAGACCATGCTCGCGCCCGCGAGCTTGAAGTAGCGCTTCCGGATGAGGCAGGCCGAGAGGACCAGGTAGAAGAGCCAGTCCTGCCGGAGGAACGCGCCGCCCGTCCAGTAGAACGGCGCCGACGACTGGCAGCCCCAGAAGATCGCCGCGACGGCGAAGACCCGCCACCCGAAGGCCCAGTAGAGGGCGGCGAACATCCCGAGCAGATAGAAAATATCGAAGCTGGCGAGGAACTGGAGGTAGCGGGTGCTGGCCGGCTGGAGGTCCGCCCAGAACTTACCCATGATCGTCCAGACCGGCGGCGGGTTGTAGCCGTGGTCCTTCTGCATGTCCTCCCAGTAGCCCTTGTCCGAGGCCGTCCGGAAGAACTGCACGTCGGCCTTGAACGCGTCCCAGCGCTCCGGTGAGAAGTGCGCCTTGCAGATCTCGGGCGTGCTGAGCACCTCGCTCGCCGGCATGAGGAGGTTGTCGCCACCGAGGTTCCGGATCTTCTTGTCCGGGTGGCGAACCTCCTTCGCCATGTCCAGCTTGACCTGCCGCCCCGTGTCCTCGTTCGTGTACGTGACGAGCCCCAGCTCGTCCTGCGCGATCAGCGCGCATTTGTAGAGGCCGTCGTACCCCATCTCCGGGAAGTACTTGGCCCCCATGTAATAATGGAACTGATCCCAGCGGTGGTAATACTTGGGATAGCCGAAGCGGAAGCCGTTGAAGTACGCGATGATGGCGGCGACACCGAGCGCCACGCCGGCGAACCGCTTCCAGCGCTCCGCGATCGGCCGGCGCATCCCCTCGCGGTGCGTCTCGTAGAAGACGCAGAGCGCGGCGCCCATCGCGATCGCCACCTTCGCCATGTCCACGGCGCGAGCGTGCTCGTCGATGTACCGGTCCAGACCATGGAAGAAGAGCGCGATGCCCGCGGCGACCGTGCTGTACCGCGCGAGCACGCGGAGCCGCGACGGGACGAACCAGTTGAGCGCGAACGCGACGCCGAAGTAGGCGCAGAGCGCGATGACGATCTCGATGACTTGTTGTGACGTGAGCTTCATTGCCTGCGGTTCGGATCGGGATCGAGGTGACGCGGGACGCGCCGGCGGGCCTCTTCGCCGGCCTTCCGCGGCAGCGCGCCCGGCGTCGGGCGCTGCTGCCGCCCCGACCCGTCGCTGCGGGCTGGAGCCCGTCGGCCGGGGCGACGCCGTAGGTGCAGGACGCACCCCGTCCCGGACGGGCTCCACGGGGGAGGCGGCGCCACCTTAGCCGAAATCCCAGGAGTGTGGCGCTCTCGTTGTGGCCGCCATGGGCATCGGCGGGCGTACCCAGGTGGCGTGCGTGTGACAGGTGTGACCGGGGCGGAGCCGTGTCGGCTCGACATGCTGCGCAATTGAGCGGGCTTCCT
Source organism: Sorangium sp. So ce426 (assembly GCF_051475585.1). Taxonomy (NCBI): domain Bacteria; kingdom Pseudomonadati; phylum Myxococcota; order Polyangiales; family Polyangiaceae; genus Sorangium; species Sorangium sp. So ce426. The sequence continues at coordinate 4,383,615 of NZ_CP150341.1, forward strand.
CCGCCGAGCAGAGCTCGTGTATCGTCTCCCTTCGTGTCGAACGACAGTTTCTCTTCCTCTTCTTCGGGGGGCTCGGAGCGAGAGGGGGCCCGAGGCCCCTACGGCTTTCTCGTGCGGGTCGACGGTGCGCCGCCGCTCTGGTGCCGGGAGGTGCGGGGCTTCCACCGCGCCGCCGTCGCCGCGGCCGATCCTGACGCGCTGCCTCCCGCGCAGCTCGTGCTCGTCGGCATCGACGAGGCGGCGCGCGCGTGGCTCGCGTCGTGGGCCGAGGACAGCGAGCGCGTGCGCCGCACGCTGACGATCCGCCGGCTGCTCGACGACCGCGAAGCCACCGCGGTCGTGACGCTGGCGTCCTACGGCTACGGGGTCAACACCGCGCTCGCCGTGGAGTCGGTCGTGGTGCCCGGGGGCGACGGCCCGGCGGCCATCCTGCGCAGCGGGGTCCACACGAAGGAAGAGATCGACGCGATGCTCGCGGTCCTCGCCACGGCGCTGCCGGAGGGCGAGGAGGCGAGCTGGTTCGCACACGTCTGACGCGCGCGGGGCCGGTCACGGCGCGCCGGCCCGCCGCGCGATGTCCTCGCCCTCGTTCCACCGGACCTGTTCCGCAGCTGCGCGTTTGCGTCCGGCACGTCGTCTCGCTGGAGCGCTCTGTGCCTCGCCCTGGAGACGCGCTTTGCGCCTCGCCCTGCCTGGCTGCTCCCTCCGGTGACGCCTGCCTGGCCGCGTGCGACGTGCGACGTGCGGCGTGCGGCGACGCTCGACGTTCGACGCCTGCCCGGCTGCGCTGCGAGACGCGGTGGGAGCGGTGGGACGATGCGGACCGTGGGTCGACATGGACCGTGGGTGGACATGGATGGAATGGAAGAGAATCGCTTTCGATGTTTCGGTGCGTGAGCCCCTTGCTCGCCTGAACAGCGGTGATACGCTGGTCCTCGGCCTCGGACGGAGCATCAGCTCCAGGATGGTCCTGCCGTGGAGCACCACGGTGCTGGGGTCGACACCAGATCGGCGGGCTCTCCGCTGATCCGCAATCGAACACCCTTGCCATGCCGGACGATCTCTTTCGATCCGGCGCGGGGTGCCGGCAAGCCGGAGGAGGGATGGACACCATGCACAGTACCAGTGGCTCTTCTATACCGGAGGCTGGGAACGGCTGACCCTCGTGGAGCGTGGACGCAGGGTCATCGGGGCCTTGCAAAACGCTACCGCGCTCGGCCAGGTCCGGCGCTCGATAACCTGTTGACTGCCATCGCGACCTCCGCGAGGCCGGCAGAGAGGGAATCGAGGAAGACTCAGGTCTTCCGGCAACGATTCTCACCGGCGCTCCGGGGCTGAACGCTCGTCGCGATGGGACAGGGGGGGCGCCGCACAGGCGGGATCAAGCGGGGTCCAGAAGGCCTCCGGTAGAGGCCCACGGGACGGGTCGGGTGCGAACGAAGCACCCGACCCGTTTTTATTTCCATTGCCCGCGAGCGCTTTTTTGTCCTGCGCCGTGCCCGTCTGGTACGCGGGCTCGATGCGGATGCTGCTGCTCGCGCTGCTGCCGGCGTTGCCCCTGCTTCCAGCGTGCGCCGACGCCTTCGGGGATCAGGAGGCGCCGGAGCGGGGGACCGCGCTCGGCGCGTTCCACGTGGTGGGGACACAGACGGCGAACACGTGCGGGGAGGGGGCGCTCGGCGCGAAGCGCCTGTGGGAGTTCGACGTCGCGCTCGCGCGCGGCGACGGCGCCCTGTACTGGAACAACGGCGCCAGCGTGATCGCAGGCGTCATCGACGACGACGAGGTGAGCTTCTCGATCGACGGGCGCGTGGTGGTGGACATGCGCGCGGGCGACGCGCCGCCGGGGCCGCCGTGCTCCGTCGAGCGCCGCGACCGGGCGCTCGGGCAGCTCGGCGGCAGAGGGGATGACGTCGCGGGGTTCAAGGCGACGATGTCCTTCGAGTTCGTGCCCACGGCGGGGTCGCGGTGCGAGGACCTCGTCGCCGGAGAGCTCAGCGTCGCGCCGGTGGTCGCGGCGCTGCCGTGCGGCATGACCTACGATCTCAAGGCCAAGCGGAGCGCGCTCCCGCCCGAGTGAGCGTCGGCTGGGCGTGGACCTCCGGGCGCGCGCCGCGGTAGGGTTCCACGGTCGTGAAGCACGTCATCCATTCTCTGGGCGGGCGCGGCGGGCGGCGCACCGTCCTGGTCCACGGCGGCGCGGGCAACGTCGCTCCGGAGCGGCGGCCGCTGCATGCGGCGGGGTGCCTCCGCGCGGCGCGCGAGGGAGCGCGCGTGCTCTCCGCGGGAGGGAGCGCGCTCGACGCGGTCGAGCGCGCGGTGCGCGTCCTCGAGGACGATCCGCTCTTCAACGCGGGCACGGGCGCGTGCCTCAACGAGGAGGGCCACGTCGAGCTCGACGCGTCGATCATGGAGGGCCGCGGGCTCAGGGCCGGCGCGGTCTGCGCGCTCTCGGAGTTCGCCGAGCCGATCGCGATCGCGCGCGCGGCGCTGGAGGACGGCCGGCACGTGCTGTACGCCGCGCACGGCGCCGCGCGGTTCGCGCGGATGAAGGGGTTCACGCCCGTGGGCGAGGCGGCGCTCGTCACGGAGGCGGCCCGGGAGGCGCTCGCGGCGGCCCAGCAAGGCATCCGCGCGACGTCCTGGGCGGGCAACACGGTCGGCGCGGTGGCGCTCGACGAGGGCGGGCTCACCGCCGCGGCGACGAGCACGGGCGGCACGGTCAACAAGCGGGTCGGGCGGGTGGGGGACTCGCCCCTCATCGGGGCAGGGACGTACGCTGACGACGAGGCCGGGGCCGTGTCGACGACCGGCCACGGCGAGGGGATGATCCGGCTCGTCGTGGCGCACTCGGCCGTGGAGCGGATGCGCGCGGGCACCAGCGCGGTCGACGCGGCGAGCGGGATCATCGCGCACCTGGCGGAGCGCCTCGACATCACCGGGGGCGTCATCGCGCTCGATCGGGCTGGGCGGTTCGGGCTGGCGCGATCGACCGCGACAATGTCGTGGGCGGCGGTCGGCGATTGGGGCGAGGAAAGCGGTGTGTGAATTCGCTTTACAGAGAACCACAATTATTCCATGGTCACTGTTCATCGCGTGACGCCCCGGGCGCTCTCGCGTACGCGGTCGTGAGCCTCACTGTCAAACCGCGTTCGTCCTGAGCTGGGGTGTTCGCAACCAAGCCGCGGCGCTGTTGCGCGCGTCGGATCATGGCGTGTCCTGCACGGCGAGGCGGCCTGAACGGTGCCCGATCCACGGGGATCACGCTGGGCTTCGTCACCAGGAGGTCTATCTTATGAATCGGAATTCGCTGCGGTTTCTCTCGGTGGGTCTGCTCTTGGCGGCCGTCGCGTGCGGCGATGACGACGGTGGCTCCGGCGGTGCAGGGAGCGTGTCTTCGGGCACGGGCGGGGCAGGGGGGACCGGCGGCTCTGCCGATGGCGGAGGCGGGAGCGGGGGCGGCGACGGTGGGGGCGGCGCGTCGACGCCTGGCGGGAGCGGGGCTGTCGATACGGGCGAGTACCGCAACCTCTTCGTCGAGAACGGGCGCACGCAGGACGAGGTGAATGCCAAGATCGCGGCCGCCTGGGACCATCTCTTCAAGGGGGATCCGGCCGAAGAGGCCGTCTATTTCGAGCAAGAGGAGAACGACAACGGCCCGCTCGCGCAGATCCGCGACATCGCGAGCGAGGACGTGCGCTCGGAGGGCATGAGCTACGGCATGATGATCGCCGTCCAGACAGACCATCAGGCGGAGTTCAACGCGCTCTGGAACTGGGCGAAGACCTACATGTTCCACGCCGACGAGACGCACCCGGCGTACGGGTATTTCTCGTGGCAGATGAGCTTCGACGGCACCCCGCTCGACGAGATGCCGGCGCCGGACGGCGAGGAGTACTTCGCGACGGCGCTCTATTTCGCGTCGGGGCGCTGGGGCAATGGCGAGGGCATCTACAATTACCGGGCGGAGGCGGATCGCTTGCTCGACCTGATGAAGAACCGACCGGAGATCACCGGGGAGTCCTTCGGGAACGGCGAGACGCGCACGACGACCGGGTCGACGCTCTTCAACACCGAGAACCACCAGATCCGCTTCACGCCGGACACGGGGAACTTCGAGACCAACGGGGACCACACCGATCCGTCCTATCACCTGCCGGCCTTCTACGAGATCTGGGCCAAGTACGGTCCGGAGGCGGACCGCGCCTTCTGGAGCGAGGCGGCCGAGGTGAGCCGCGGCTATTTCCACCTCGCGGCCCACCCGGAGACGGGGCTCACGCCCGATTACGCGAATTTCGACGGCACGCCCAAGGCGGCGTCCTGGAAGCCCGAGTCCGTGGACTTCCGCTTCGACGCGTGGCGCACCGCGATGAACTGGTCCGTCGACTGGGCGTGGTGGGCCAAGGATGAGCGCCAGCAGGAGCTCAGCGATCGGATCCAGGCGTTCTTCGAGGCGCAAGGAGCGGAGTACGGGAACCAGTTCACCCTCGACGGCGAGGCGCTGAGCGCCGACCACTCCTCGGGGCTCGTCGCGATGAACGCCGTCGCCAGCCTGGCGGCCAAAGACCCGCGGTCCGCCGATTTCGTCCAGGCGCTCTGGGACCTCGCTCCCCCGAGCGGGCAGTACCGTTACTACGACGGCATGCTGTATTTCATGGCGCTGCTGCACGCGAGCGGCGAGTTCAAGGCGTACGCGCCGCAGTGAGGCGCGGCGGCGCGGCGGCGCGGCGGCGCGGCGGCGCGAAGATTCGTGTGATCCGGGCTCCGTCGCGCGACGCGATGAGCCCGTGGCGCACGAAGAAGCGCGCCGCTATAGTCCGCCGCCCTCATGATCCCTGCCGGTCCTCTGCCCATCACCCCGCTGTCCTCACCGCCGGATCTGAGCTGGCGGGTCCCTGGCTCGAAGAGCATCACGAACCGCGCGCTCGTGCTGGCTGCGCTCGCCGACGGTGAGAGCACGCTGGAGGGGGTGCTCCATAGCGACGACACGCGGCACATGCGGTCCGCCCTGGAAGCGCTGGGGATCGGGATCGAGGACGCCGGGCCGACGACGCTGGTGGTGAAGGGCGGGCGGCACCGGCTGCGCGCGCCGGAGCGCGAGCTGTTCATCGGGAACAGCGGCACCACGGTGCGCTTCCTGGCGGCGCTCGCGTGCCTCGTGCCCGGCGAGGTGGTGCTCGTCGGCGACGAGCACATGGCGAAGCGCCCAATCGCCGATCTCGTCGACGGGCTGAGGCAGCTCGGGGCGGACGTGGAGTGCGCGACCGGGTGCCCGCCGCTCCGGATCCGGGGCGGCCGGCTGAAGGGCGGCACGCTGACGATGCGCGGCGATCGCTCCAGCCAGTACTTCTCGGCCGTGATGATGGCCGGCCCCTTCGCCGAGTCCGCCATCGACCTGCGCGTGGCCGGCGAGCTGGTCAGTCGCCCCTATGTCGAGATCACGCGGCGCATGGTCGCGGATTTCGGCGGTCGCATCGACGAGGCCGCGGGCGGGTTCACGGTCCATCCCGCCGCGGGGTACCGCCCGCGGGCGTACCCGATCGAGCCCGACGCGTCGTCCGCGAGCTATCCGTTCGCGCTCGCCGCGGCCGCGGGCGGCTCCATCACCGTGCCAGGGCTTGCCGAGGGGGCGTTGCAGGGGGACTACCGGTTCGTCGAGCTCCTGGAGCAGGCGGGCGCGCGCGTGAGCCGGCAGGCCGATGCCACCACGGTGCGCAGCGACGGGCGCCTGCGCGGCATCGACGTCGACATGCACCACATCTCGGACACCGTGATGACGCTGGCCGCGATCGCTCCGCTCCTCGAGGGGCCGACGACGATCCGGAACGTGGCGAACATCCGGATCAAGGAGACGGACCGCCTCGCGGCGACGGTCGCCGAGCTCCGCCGCCTCGGGCAGGAGGTGACGCACGGCGACGACTGGCTGCGCATCGAGCCGCGCCCGCTGACGCCCGCGCTCGTGCACAGCTACAGCGACCACCGCATGGCGATGAGCTTCGCGATCCTGGGGCTGTGCCGGCCCGGGGTGACGATCGAGAACCCCGCCTGCGTGGCGAAGACGTATCCGACGTTCTGGGAAGACGTCGAGCGGTGCCGGAGCGCGGTCGGCGGCGGCGCGCCGCCAGGGTGACCGCGGTCGGCGGCGGCGCGCCGCCGGGGTGACCGCGGTCGGCGGCGCGCTCGAGTTTGTTTGACTTCAAAGCAATCTGCGCGAAGCATCCCGGCCGGTTCGGCGCGGGACGCGCGCGTGTCCCGCCGCCGCGCGCTCGGTACCAGATCCCGGAGATTGACGAAGTGAAGCGAACCCGAACGGGGATCGCGATGGCGGCGCTGCTCGCGCTGCTGGTCGCCTTGCTCATGATCTCGACGCGCGCCGCCGCGGGGCCGCAGGACGGCCTGCCGCCGGCGCCTGCGGATGCGGACCGCTCGACGCCCCGGCGCGCCCTGCGGCTGCTCGTCGACGCCGCGCGCGAGGGGCGCCACGACGTCGCGGCGTACGCGCTCGACCTGTCCGCCATCCCGCGCGCCGCGCAGGCGGAGCGCGGGCCCGAGCTCGCCGCGCAGCTCACGTTCGTGCTCGATCAGCGGCTCTGGAACGTGTGGGAGGAGCTCTCGGACGAGCCCGAGGGCGCCCCGGCCGACGGGCCCGGCCGCGACGAGGTCGGGCGCATCCCGCTCGGGGACACCGCGATCCCGATCGTCATGAGCCGCGCGGCCGGCCCGGGCGGCGCGCCGATCTGGCTCGTCTCGCGATCGACGGTCGCGGCCGTGCCCGAGCTCCACGAGGCGTTCGGTCCGGGGCCGATCGCCGAGCGGCTGCCGGCGGTGCTCTCCCGGGTGCGCTTCCTGGGGCTCGCCGCCTGGCAGTGGCTCGGCCTCGTGACGGCGATCGCCGCGTCGTCGCTCGGCGGCCTGCTGCTCGGCCGCCTCGTCTCCGTCGCCGTCGGCAGGCTCGTGCGGCGGACGGAGGTGCAATGGGACGACCGTCTCCTCGACGGGATCCGGACGCCGCTGCGCGCGCTCTTGACGCTGGCGCTCGCGAGCGGCCTCGTCAGGCCGCTGCGCCTGGCCGCCCCGGCGCAGGAGGTCGTCGACACGCTCCTCCAGACCCTCCTCATCGCCGCCGCGGCGTGGCTCACGACGTGCATCGTGCGCTTCGCCGGCGACACGGTGACCGAGCGCCTGACCGCGAGCGCCGCGGACATGGCGCTCGTCCGGGGCAGCAAGACCCGCGTCGCCATGTTGCGGCGCATCGCCAACGTGCTCGTGGGCGTGGTGGCCGTCGCGCTGATGCTCCTCCAGTTCGACGTGGTCCGGAAGGTCGGGGTCTCGCTGCTCGCCTCCGCCGGCATCGCCGGCGTGGTCGTCGGCTTCGCGGCGCAGAAGTCGATCGCCACGCTGCTCGCCGGCCTGCAGCTCTCTTTTTCGCAGCCGATCCGCATCGGCGACACCGTGATCGTCGAGGGGGAGTGGGGCTGGATCGAGGAGATCACGCTGACGTTCGTTGTCGTGAAGGTCTGGGATCTGCGCCGGCTCGTCGTGCCGATCACCTACTTCCTCGAGAAGCCGTTCCAGAACTGGACGAAGGTGTCGCCGGATCTGCTCGGCACGGTCTTCGTCCACGCCGACTACACGGTTCCGGTCGACGAGATGCGCGCGGAGGTCGCGCGGCTGTGCGCCGCCGACGCGAACTGGGACGGGAAGGTCGCAGGCCTCGTCGTGGTCGACGCGACGGCGCAGACGATCGCGCTCCGGGCGCTGGTCTCGGCCTCCGAGGCCGGCAAGCTCTGGGACCTGCGCTGCGTGGTGCGCGAGGGGCTCGTCAAGTGGCTGACGTCGCTGGAGGGCGGGCGGTACCTCCCGCGGGCGCGCGTGGCGCTCGGGGGAGAGGGCGAGCCGCGGGGCGCCGCGGGCGCGACGGGGGGGATCACGTCGGCGTGAGCCGGCGGCGCGCCGCCCGGGCCCCGCGCGCCGCGTCCTCGGCGTTGCGCAGGACGTCCTCGGTCTGCGCGCGCGTGAACGCGGCCAGCGCCTCGGGCGCGACGCCGCCGGCCGCGCTCGCCTCGTCGAGGAGCGCGGCTCGATGCTGGCGAGCACGGCCTCCCGGCGCGCGGCGTAGGCGTCGAGGAAGAGCTGGTCGAGCTCGCCGAGCAGATCGCCCGGGGGGCAGCGCGGCGCTCATGGCAGCGCCGGGCGGCGCGGCGGCAGCGCGTTCGCGTCGAGCCAGTCGAGCGCCTCGTCCATCACCCGCTCGGCGTCCGGCATCTCGCCGTGGTGCGCGCCGGGCATCTCCCGGTAAATCGCGGGGATCTTCGCCGCCACGAGGCCGCTCGCGCCCTCCTTCATGCGGTGCTTCGCGTCGAGCTCGCCGCTGATCATCACCGCGCCCCGGATGCCCCGGAGCCGCGCCGCCGAGGGCGTCGTGGGCGCGCCGATCAGCACGAGCCGCGCGTACCGCTCCGGCCAGCGCTCCGCGAGCCGCTCCCCGATGTACGCCCCCTGTGACGTGCCGATGAGCACGAGGTCCTCCGCCTCGCCGCCGCACGCCGCGAGGGCGGCCCGGATGCGACCGTCCTGCTCCTCGGGGTCGGGCGAGTACCTGCTGAACACGCCGTCGGCTCCGCACGGGACGTTGCCCTGGAGCCCGAGCACCCCGCCGTGCTCCCGCGCAGCCCTCGGCATGGCCTGCACGTAGCCGAGCCCGTGCCCGCACATGCCGTGCAGGAAGACCATCCGCGGACACGCGCCGCCCGGCCCGGTGACGACGAACGCCGGCAGATCGCCGGGCACCGCCAGCTCGGTCGCCACGGGCGGCGGATCGACAGCGCGCCTGTCGACGTCGACCACCGCCGGCTGCGCCGAGCGCTCCTCCGCGAGCGCACGCTCCTCCTTGCCACACCCCGTCGTGAGCACGGCGAGGCCAACCCCGGCTATGGCTACAACGGAATATTTCATGATCGTGGCGCAGTGCCAGGACCGGGCCATCGCCGGCGAACAACCGCCCTGAGCGCGATCGGGCCGCGGAAATCAGGCCCGCATGCACCGAAAACGAGGCAGCGGAGCTCGTCACCTTCCGCTTTTTCGCCACACCCGGAGCGCAGCTGTGCGCGCGCTGTTGACATGTCCGTTTTTGCGGAATACTCATCCGTTTTATTGGATGAGTCTGGAAGGAGCAGATCCGATGAGCAACCGCGCCCTCGAGCACCTTGGCGAGCGATACGGAAGCGATGGGGCGGCGCCCCGCTTCGAGCAGTGGAACCCGGTGATCGAGTCGCTGCTCGGCCATCGATCGGTGCGCCGGTACGCGCAGAAGCCGCTCCCGGAGGGCACGCTCGAGCTGCTCGTGGCCGCGGCGCAGTCGGCGCCGAGCTCCTCGAACCTGCAGCTCTGGAGCGTGCTCTCGGTGCAGGACGTCGAGCGGCGGCGGCGCCTCTCGGAGCTCGCCGGCGGCCAGGCGCATGTCCGCGAGTGCGGGCTGTTCCTGGTCTGGCTCGCCGATCTGCGGCGGCTCGGCGACGTCGCGAGCCACCGCGGCGTGGGGCACGAGGGGCTCGATTACCTCGAGATGTTCGTCATGGCGGTGGTCGACGCGGCGCTCGCGGCCCAGAACGCGCTCGTCGCGGCCGAGTCGCTCGGCCTCGGCACGGTGTATATCGGCGCGCTGCGGAACCACCCCGAAGCGGTCGCGGCCGAGCTCGGCCTGCCGCCCCAGGTGTTCGCGACGTTCGGCCTGTGTGTGGGCTGGCCCGATCCGAGCGTCCCCGCGAACATCAAGCCGCGGCTCCCGCGGGAGGTCGTCCTGCACAACGAGCAGTACGGCGCGTTCGAGCGATCCGTCGGCGCGATCGAGGCCTACGACCAGCTCATGGACCGCTTCTACGCGAAGGAGCGCATGGGCGTGCAGGGGAGCTGGAGCCGCCACTCGGCCGCGCGCGTCGAGTCGGCCCAGGCGCTGCGCGGGCGCGACCGGCTGCGCGCGGCGCTGCTGGCGATGGGGTTCCGGCTTCAGTAGCCGGGCCCGGGCCGCCCTGGCGCGCTCGAGGTGCCGCGGAGGTGCGCCCGGAGCAGCACCTGGGCAGCAGCCCCTGGTGCCTCTTCAGCAACGAGGGCGCCGCCCGCCGGATCGACGCGGGGAAACGGGCCATGGCATGTCGGCTGCAATCGCAATCACAGCGAAGCGAAGTGAAGTGAAGTGGGGCGGACAAGGCAGCTGGCCTGAACAAGGGAGCCTTCCCATCATGAGCGAGGAACTGGAGCCTGAGGGCGAGGTCGGACGCGTCCTCGACGGGAGCGACACGCTGGCGCTGGAGGCCGACGTCCTGGTGCTGGGCGGCGGGCCCGCCGGGACCTGGGCCGCGCTCGCCGCGGCGGCGAAGGGCGCGCGCGTCGTGCTCGCGGACAAGGGGTATTGCGGCAGCAGCGGCGCCACGGCGCCCTCGGGGGTCGGCGTGTGGTACGTGCCCCCGGTCCCCGAGATGCGCGAGGCGGCCAAGGCCAGCCGAGAGGGGCTGGGCGGCTTCCTCGCGGACCGGGGCTGGATGGACCGCGTGCTCGACAGGACGTGGGCCAGCGTGAACGACCTCGCGACCTGGGGTTATCCGTTTCCTGTCGACGACAGCGGGCAGCCCGTCCGCCGCAGCCTGCAAGGCCCGGAGTACATGCGCCTCATGCGCAAGCGGGTGAAGCTCGCGGGCGTCCGCATCCTCGATCACAGCCCCGCGATCGAGCTCCTCGTCGACGCGAGCGGCGTGGTCGCCGGGGCGTCCGGCATCTGCCGGCAGCTCGGGCACAGGTGGGTGGTGAGGGCCGGGGCCGTGGTCATCGCCACCGGCGGCTGCGCGTTCCTGAGCAAGGCGCTCGGCACCAACGTCCTCACCGGCGACGGAGGGCTGATGGCCGCCGAGGCGGGCGCCGACATGTCAGGGATGGAGTTCTCCAACGCCTACGCGATCGCCCCGGCCTTCGCGTCGGTGACGAAGACCCTCTTCTACAACTGGGCGACGTTCTATTACGAGGACGGGCGCGTCATCGAGGGGGCCGGCTCGCAGCGCGGCCGGTCCGTGATCGCGGAGACCCTCCTCACGCAGCCGGTCTACGTCCAGCTCGACAAGGCCGACGAGGCGCTCCAGGCGTGGATGCGCACGGCCCAGCCGAACTTCTTCCTTCGCTTCGATCGCGCCGGCATCAACCCCTTCCGGCAGCGGTTCCCCGTCACGATGCGGTTCGAGGGCACCGTGCGCGGCACGGGCGGGATCCGCATCACCAGCCACGGCTGCGCCACATCGGCGCCGGGGCTCTACGCCGCTGGCGACGCCGCGACGCGAGAGCTCATCTGCGGCGGATTCACGGGCGGCGGCAGCCACAACGCTGCCTGGGCCATCTCCTCGGGCCAGTGGGCCGGCGAGGGAGCCGCCCTGTTCGCGCGCAGCGTCGGCCCGCGCGCCGGCCGGCGGGTCGTCGAGGGGGCCGGCCGCGCCGCGCTCCCGGCGGCGGGCGGGACGAGGCCGCTCGACGCGGAGGGGGTGATCCGGTCGGTGCAAGACGAGGTGTTCCCGTACGACAAGAACCTCTTCCGCACCGCGCGGGGGCTCGCGGCCTCGCTCGACAGGCTCGATGGGCTGTGGCGGGAGGTGCGGCAGGCCTCGCGGCGCGGCCGCGGCGGAGGCGCAGGCGCCATGATCGAGCTCGTCAGCGATGCCCGGTGCATCGGGTGCGATCTCTGCGTCGAGGTCTGCCCCACCGACGTGTTCGACCGCGTCCCGGGCGGCGCGCCGGTCATCGCCCGGCAGGGCGACTGCCAGACGTGCTTCATGTGCGAGGCCTACTGCCCTGTAGACGCGCTCTACGTGGCCCCGGAAGCGGAGCGGCCGGTCGCCGTGGACGAGGGACGCCTCGAGGCGTCCGGGCTGCTCGGGAGCTACCGGGCCGCGGTGGAGTGGGGTTCCCGGCGCAAGCCGGGCGCCGCCGCCGACCAGACATTCCGCGTCCTCACGGTCGCTCGGCAGACCTAGAACAACGATCACGTTGAAACCCGGAGAATTTTCACAGGGAGGCGGGGAGGAAGAAAAAAATGATTCTCTCCCTCTTGCCGTCTCTCGCTCCCCGCCTCCCCGCCTCCCTGTGAAATTCCTGCTTTTTCTCGTGGTTTCAACCCGTTTGTCGCTCTAGAGGCGCCGCGAGCGCCTCCGCGTGCTTTCACGGCAGGAGCCCCCATCCCCGCCACAACAGGTCTCGCGGCGAACCGTTCGAGCGCGAGCACCTGCTGCCCTGAAGGGGCTCGGGCCAGTCGGGCCCGTTGTCCTCAGGTGCGTGGCGGTAAATTTTCAACGCCCGAGAAATCGTGCGTCCCGTGCAATTCTCATGACTGACTTCGCCCTGCTCTCACAACCTGGGTGAGAAACGAGGCCACCATTCCGCTCACGGCCGGGAGGCGAGGCGCCGACCGGACGATGAGGGGCCGCGCGAGGTATGCATGAGACGACCTATTTTCTTGATTTGCTTTTCGCTCGCTGCCGCTCACCTGGCATGCGGATCGAGCGGTGAACCCGGAACCGGCTCGGACGGGGCCGGCGGGGAGGGCGCCGGGACGGGCGGCGGCGCGACAGGCGCGGCGTCCAGCGGCAGCGGCAGCGGCGCGGGCACCAGCGCCGCGTCCGGCAGCGGCGGCGCCGGGACCAGCGCCGCGACCGGCAGCGGCGGCGCCGGGACCAGCGCCGCGACCGGCAGCGGCGGCGCGGGCGCCGGCGGGCCGACGGGGTTCGCGCAGATGGAAGACCTCGACCGCGGCGTCGTGGCCGTGCCCACGGACGGCGGCACGTACGTGGGCTTTCGCCTGTTCGGCTACGACCCCGACGACATCGCGTTCAACGTCTACCGCGACGGCGCCAAGGTCAACGCCGCGCCGCTCGCGGACTCCACGAACCTCGTCGACCGCGGCGGCTCTCCGAGCTCGGTCTACACCGTGCGGCCCGTCGTCGGCGGCGTCGAGCAAGGCGAGTCGGAGTCCGCGCCCGTGTGGAAGGATGGATATCTGTCCATCCCGACGACGCCGCCGCCCGCGGGGGACGGCTACACGTACTCGAGCGGCGATGGCAGCGTGGGAGACGTGGACGGCGACGGGCGTTACGAGATCATCCTCAAGTGGGATCCGTCGAACCTCCAGGACAACTCGAAGGCCGGCCGCACCGGCAAGACCTACCTCGACGCTTACTCGCTCGACGGCAAGCGGCTCTGGCGCATCGATCTCGGCGTGAACATCCGGGCCGGAGCGCACTACTCGCCGTTCCTCGTGTACGATCTCGACGGCGACGGGAAGGCGGAGGTGGCCGTCAAGACGGCGCCGGGGACGCGCGATGGGAGGGGCGAGTACCTGAGCAAGGGGCCCGCGGCCGGCGATGACGATTCCAAGGATTACCGCAACAACGACGGCTATATCCTCACCGGCCCGGAGTACCTCACCGTGTTCGCCGGCGACACCGGCGCGGAGCTGGCCACGACCGAGTTCAAGGTCGGGCGCGGCGACCCGTGCAGCTGGGGCAACAACGAGTGTTACGGCAACCGCGTCGACCGCTTCGTCGGCACCATCGCGTTCCTCGACGACACGGGGCGCCCGAGCGTCGTGTTCGGGCGCGGCTACTACGCGCGCACCACGCTCTCGGCCTGGAACTACCGCGACGGCGCGCTCTCGAACCTCTGGACGTTCGACTCCAGCTCGAGCCGCGCCAACGAGGCGTTCGGCGGCAAGGGCTGCCACTCCATCAGCGTCGCGAACGTGGACGACGACCCGCAGCAGGAGATCATCAACGGCGGCGCCACGTTCGACGACGACGGCACGGGCCTCTGCGCGGTGGACTACTACGCTCACGGCGACGCGCTGCACGTCACGGATCACATCCCGTCGCGCCCTGGCCTCGAGGTGTTCCAGCCGTACGAGAGCGGCGACGCGCCCGCCTACGCCATGCGCGACGCCCGCACGTGCGAGGTCCTCTGGAAGGGGCCAGGCAACGGCGGCGAGGAGGGTCCTGGCCGGGGCGTGGCGGCGGACGTCGACCCGCGCAGCCCTGGCAGCGAGGCGTGGGTCAACAACAGCGAGCTGCTGCGCGGCTCGGACGGCGATGGCGTCGGGAGCCGCCCTGCGTCGAGCAACTTCCTCATCTGGTGGGACGCGGACCTGAGCCGGGAGCTCCTCGACGGCAACGGCATCCGCCAGGCCGACGGCCAAGGGGGGAACTTCACGGCCGCCGGGTGTGCCTCGAACAACGGCACGAAGAGCACGCCGACGCTCAGCGCCGACATCCTGGGCGACTGGCGTGAAGAGGTGATCTTCCGCTGCGGCGATTCCATCCGCATCTTCACCACGAACCAGGTCGCGACGAACCGGATCTACACCCTGATGCACGATCCGCAGTACCGCGTTGCCATCTCGTGGCAGAACGGCGCCTACAACCAGCCGCCTCACCCGAGCTTCCATATCGGGGAGGGGATGGCCGCGGCGCCGAAGCCGGATATCCACGTCCGCTGAGACACCGGCGCTGGCGGGTCGCCTCGCTCGACTCGACATCTGAAGCCGACGGCCTGGCCACCGAGTCAACTCGCGTCGAAAGGGCCGCCCTCACTGCACAGTCTGCATGTGATCGTTCACAAGTTTATAAATACACGAGCACAGTACGTTCGTTAACACCGTTGACGAAGCTCGCGTGGCGCTGGTAGAGTTGTGTTACCTGCCCGAGGCGAGGCGGGTTGCGCCTGACGGACTGAGCCTAACGGCCTGAGAGCCTGAGAGAGCGACATGCGATTTATCGACCAGCACCAGGTGTCTGCAACCGATCTCCGTACGCCCCGGCGGGGCCTGGCCACGCTCGCCGCGCTGGCCGCGTTGTTGCTCGGCGCGTGCGCCGGTGACGATGGCAACTCGTTGAGCGGCGCGTCGGAGGGCGGCGCGGGAGGACCCGACGCGACGGGCGGGACGGGCGGCGCGGGCTCGCAATCGAGCGTGAACTCAGGCTCTGGCGCGGGCACCGGCGCGGGCTCGCAGGCGAGCACGGGCGCGGATTCGGGCTCGGGCTCGGGCTCGGGCGCGGGCACTGGAGGCGCCGGTGTCGGCGGCGGTCCGGAGGACCATCCTGCGTACGACCACTGCGTGAGCGGGTACATGCCTCACCCGAGCGACTCGGATCCCAACATGAAGGATGGCCCGGCGGAGTTCTATCCGCCCGGCAACAACAGTCCGGACATCGTCGATACGACGGTGCAGCCCCAGGTCCTGGACTGGATGTATGAAAACAGGTGGCAGGACGCTCACGTCGAGTGGCACGCGATCCGCGCCTGCAACTTCGGGGGCGCCGGGAGCAAGGTCGGCATCTGCAAATTCAAGCAGCTGGTCCCGAAGGATCAGAACTGTCAGTCCGCCGGCGACGGTTATCAGTTCCTTGTGTTTCACCGCCACATGATCCAGGCGTTGAAGCAGCTCTGGCCCAAGCATAGCGAGCAGTTCGAGGGCTTCACCAAGTTCCCGACCAAGGCGGAAGACGTGCCGCCCCAGTGGCGCTCCGCGTGGAAGAACTGGGACTCGGCCGCCCTCGAAGCCGGGAAGATCGGCGATGAGATCGACAAGCCCGAGAACCTCGCGAGGTTCAAGGACGAAGGCGAGCTCGGCTTCTGGCTTCAGTGCAACGTGGGGCAGAAGCTGGCGGGGGCGACCAACATGCCGTGGGTTGGGCTCCACTTCGTGCTGCACGCCAAGTGGGCGCGGCCGGGCAACACGACGCACGGTGTGAACAACACCAACGCGAACATCGACAACTACATGTTCTGGAAGCTCCACGGCTGGATCGACAACGTGTGGGAGAAGTACCGGCGCGCCAAGGGGATGTTGCCGACGGACAAGAAGTTGACGGACGATCTCGTCGCGCAGTGCCGCGAGATGGATACCGAGATCAAGATCATCAAGGAGAACCTGGACCCCGAGGATGTCAGGGATCCCAATGCGCCTTTGCCGGACGAGTCCGGATACTTCCACGAGAAGGTGCGGCCCATCTTCGAGAGCGCGACGAACCTGTGCAGCGGCTGTCACGCCGAGTCGGGCCCCAACGCGGGGCTGTCGCTCGGTGGCCGACTCAGCTCCAAGGAGATCGTCGACGGTCTGGTCAACGTGGCCTCCCGCGGCGGCGGCCAGTTCAAGCTCGTCGTCCCGGGCGACCCCGACAATAGCTGGCTCTACCTCAAGGCTTCCGGCAAGGCGGAGGGCGCGGGGTGCCAGCAGTCCTCCACGGCGCAGTGCATCTCGGGCGTGATGCCGCCCAGCACGGGGGGGCCGACCGTCAGCGCGACGCAGCTCGAGATCTTGCGCAAGTGGATCGCGGACGGCGCCCCGGGACCGACCTGATCCTGGCGAACGCTTGAGGTCGGCGGGAATCCGAGCTGCCGGCCTCGCGGCATTCGGGGCTCGGGGGGCGCGATCGGTGCCCTCCGCCCCGCCCCGCTCCGTACCCCGAGGCGTCAGAGGATGCCCGGGGCGCTCCGACTCCCTCCTGGCATCCCGAACATCGATTCCGTTGCTCGCCCCGTGGCATAGGCGTTAACCACGCTTCGCGCCGCGTTCTCCTACATCCTAACGTTTACGTTTACGTGAACGTGGTCGTGGTCGTTTACGGCTTACCGTTGACGTCCACGACCACGACCACGTCCAACTCCACGTCCACGTAAACGTTCATGTTCACGTTGACGTCGGTGACCGATGGTGGGGGGAGCGGGCTTCGTGCCCTGAGCGTGACCGAACAAGCTTGGTTGCCGCCTGTGAGGCGACCTGGGGCGGGCAGCTCGGCACTACCTTGCACGCAACCGGAGACGGACCTGGGCCAGGCCGTACTAGGGTCCAGGCGGAGGGTAGGTCTCCTTCATCTCCTGGATCCAGCGCGAGACCACTTCCACGCCCGTCTCGTCGACCTTGTGCGTCCCGATGCGCGGCATCTGCCCTTCGAAGCCGCGGAGCACCTGGCGGGCGACAAGCAAGCTGCGCGACGGGTCCCCCGGCCGGATGTCGTACCAGTTGGCCGGGTCGGGGTTCGTGAGGCCCTCGTACTTCGCGTTTTCCGCGGGGCGCTTGTTGATGGCCGTCCGGGCGGCGTCCGTGGCCATCACTTCGCCGAGCTCGCCCGCCTCGAGCCGCAGGTACAGGCCCGTATCGTGGGCCGCCGCCTCGGGCAGGTCGTTGTGACAGCTCACGCCGCAGTTGGCGTGCAGGTAGCCGAGCGCCTGGCGCTCCACCTCGTTGCCAGGAATCGTGAGGGCGAGATGGCTCGCGTCCGCGATCACCCCGAGCTCGACCAGCGTGTCGGCCGAGATCCCCTGGGCCCCAGCGCCGAGCATCAGCGCGTCCCAGCCGAGGACGTAATCGGCGCGTCCGACGTGGCACTCCTTGCACTGATCGCGGTTCGGCACCGTGTGGCCGGTGCCGTAGAGATCGGTCACGCCGAAATCGTTCTGCATCTGGATCGCCTGCTTCTCGTCCTCGGACCACACATAGCTCGTGTAGACCCAGCCGGCGGCCGTCTTGCGCAGGAGGCGAGTCTCCGCGAGGCGCTGCGCGCCGCCCGCGCCCGTCACGCTGAACTCCTTCCAGAACTGCGTCCCCTCGGGGTAGATGAACGCGTCCGGATTGCTCGTGTCCACCTGCTGCCCTTTCGGAATCGACACGAAGCGCCGCTTCTCGGCGCCGTCGCTCCAGAGCTCCACGGCAGGCTTGTACTCGAGCACACCGCACGCGAGCTCGCGCTGATCGAAGTTTCCGTAAAGCCCCGTACAGCGCAGGTCCACCGGCAGCACGCCGTCGAGCGGCGCAGCGCACTCCACGTCGGTGGGCATCGCGAACTCTGCGCAGCTCGCGCCCCCAGCGCCGCCTGCGCCGCCTGCGCCGCTCGTCTGCGCGGCCGATCCGCCGCTGCCCACCGTGGCGCCCGACCCCCCTTCGCCCTCGGGCTGCGCCGGCCCGCCGCCCGAGCTACATCCCGCCGCGAGCAGCAGCGCGCCGACGAGTGAACCGTTCCTCACGACATGAAAAAGCATGCGCGCAGTCTGCCACAGGAGAGGAGCGCTTGGGAGCGTGGAGTCGCGCCTTCGCCATGCCGCATCGCGCATCGCCCCCGCGCCGCGCGCTTCATCCGGTCACCGGTCGTCCGCGTTCGCAGGGATGTGAACGTCGATCAATCGACGATCGGCCGGACAGAAGCGGTGGGGCCGACAGAGCCCGATGAGGGCAGGGCGCCCTCTGAAACAGGTGAACCTATCGAATGGTCCACCCTTGCTGTACACCGCGCGTCCAGCGCCGGATCGTTCCCGGCCTGGACACCCCGCATGGCCTGTCCGCCGCGCTCTTGAGCCGCTCCGGCGCCATGCTCGCGCGGGCGCGGTGCGGCCTCGGCAGCAGGCGCTGCTGACCGCGATGCTCGCGCGGGCGCGGTGCGGCCTCGGCAGCAGGCGCTGCTGACCGCGTGCTCGTGACGCAGCACCAGGCGCGCGATGTCCGGCCGAAGCGCGTGGAAATGCCTGGCACGGCGCGTGCGATACGCCGACGCCGACGACGGCGCGCCGCCCGAGCCCGCGGCGGCGCGCCGCCCGGGCCCGCGGTGGCGCGCCGCCCGGGCCGTCACCCCGCCGAGCGCGCCCGAAAACAACCTTTTCACGGAGCCGTCGCATGAGTGGTCTCAGTCTCGTTTTCGATACGCCCCAGCTCGCGCAGGACTACGAGGTGCGCAGCGCCGATCGGCAGTTCCGCCATGGAAAGCGGCTGATCGCCGAGATCGGCGTCCGCCCCGGCGATCACGTGCTCGACGTCGGCAGCGGGACCGGGCTGCTCGCGGAGCACGTGGCGGGCCTCGTCGGGCCGACAGGGAAGGTGCTCGGGATCGATCCGCTGCCGCTGCGCGTGGAGATCGCCCAGCAGAAGGCGAAGGCGAACCTCTCCTTCCAGGTCGGCAACGCCTACGCGCTCGACGGGCTCCCCTCCGGCAGCTTCGATGTCGTGTACCTCAACGCCGTCTTCCACTGGCTCCCCGAGAAGACCGAGCCGCTGCGGCAGATCCACCGCCTGCTCAAGCCGGGGGGCCGGATCGGGCTCACCACGGGCGCGAAGGATCACCCGAACCGCCTGCAGGCCATCAAGCGGGAGGTGCTCTCGCGCGAGCCCTACGCGCGTTATCCGGAGTCCCGGGATGGGACGCCCCACTGGGTCACCGCCGTGGAGCTCGCCGGGCTGCTCGGGGGCGCCGGCTTCACCGTGCAGAAGATCGAGGCCCAGGAGAACGTGCACCATCAGCCGGACGGGCGCGCCGCCATCGCCTTCTCCCAGGCGAGCTCGTTCGGCAACTTCCTCGGCCACCTGCCCGAGTCGCTGCGCAGCCAGGCCATCGAGGACATCCAGCGCGAGCTCGAGGCCTTCCGGACGCCCGAGGGCATCCGGCTCGAGGGGAAGCGCCTCTTCGCCATCGCACACAAACCGGCGTCGCACTGAGCTGACAGGTCGATAGCCGACCACCACACAGCGACGCCATCCAAGCACCCTTTTCGCTTTCTCTGCCACGAGGAGAACTCCGCATGAGCGCTACACAGAACCAGAGCAACAACGTCCTCGAGATCGTCCCCGTCGCTGGCCGGATCGGCGCGGAGGTGCGCGGCGTGCGCCTCAGCGCCGATCTCGACGCCGCCACCGTGAGCGAGATCCGGAAGGCCTGGCTGCGACACAAGGTCATCTTCTTCAGGGGCCAGCACCACCTCGACGACGCCTCGCAGGAGGCGCTCACCACGCTGTTCGGCGCCAAGCCCGTCGCGCACCCGACGGTGCCCGTGGTCAATGGCACCGAAACCATCCACGAGCTCGACTCGCGGGAGGGCGGGCGCGCGAACTCCTGGCACACCGACGTCACGTTCGTGGACGCCTACCCGAGGGCCTCGATCCTCCGGGCGCTCGTGATCCCGGCGTACGGCGGCGATACCGTCTGGGCCAACACGGTCGCCGCGTACCAGGATCTGCCGCCCGCGCTGCGCGCGCTCGCGGACACGCTGTGGGCGGTCCACAGCAACGAGTACGACTACCAGGCGCGGAAGCCGAACTCGTCGGCGGACGACGTGCGGCGCTATCAGGAGGTGTTCACGTCGACCGTGTACGAGACCGAGCACCCCGTCGTGCGCGTCCACCCGGAGACCGGGGAGCGGTCGCTCGTGCTCGGCCACTTCGTCAAGCGGCTGCTCGGCGTCTCGTCCCACGACTCGGCGCACCTCTTCCAGGTGCTCCAGGAGCACGTCACGCGCCTCGAGAACACCGTCCGCTGGCGCTGGGCCGCGGGCGACGTGGCGATCTGGGACAACCGCGCCACGCAGCACTACGCGATCAACGACTACGGCGATCAGATCCGCGTGGTGCGCCGCGTGACGGTGGACGGGGACGCGCCCGTCAGCATCGACGGCCGGCGCAGCGTCACCCGCAAGAAGGCGCCGCGCGCCTCCCCCGCGAGGAGCGAGAGCGCCGCGGTCGCCGTGGCCACGGCGACGGCGTAGCCGCGCCGAGCCGAGGCGCGCCCGCGGGCGTCAGGGGATCCTTGACGGCCGCGGACGTGTGCGCTTCACCTGCGGCGGAGGAGCACCCCGTGGGTCCAGCAAGCAAGCGCGACGACGCTCGAGACGGAGCGCAGAGCACGGCGCACGTCGTGGTGATCATGCTGATCGTGGCCTTCGGCGTGCTCGCGCTGCCGTGGATGGTCCTCCGGAAGCTGGACGCCCGGACGCCGACGGGCGGCGTGGCGGCCTCCGGCGTCCCGGCCGAGGACCTCGCCCAGGGCGGCAAGATCTATTATCGCTCGTGCGCCAACTGTCACCAGGCCAGGGGGGAGGGGAAGCCGGGACGTTATCCGCCCCTCACCGGGTCGTCATGGCTGATCGAGGACAAGGAGACGCCGATCCGGATCACGCTGCTCGGCGCCGCCGGCCCGATGGAGGTGAACGGCGCGCTCTACAACGACGTGATGCCCAACCTCGGCGTCACGCTGTCGGACGAGGACGTCGCGCTGGTGCTCACCTACGTCCGGTCGAGCTGGGGGAACAGCGCGCCCGCCATCACACGGGACGAGGTCGCGAAGGTGCGCGCCTCGCTGGGAGACCGGATGGAGCCGTGGGCCGGCGGCGCGGCGCTGTCGGCGGCGCGGGAGACGCGCGTCCTGCCCTGAGGCGCGCAGGCGAGCGGGGCCGGCTGCGGCGGCGGCGCTTCCAGGCGGGGCTGGCTGCGGCGGCGGCGCTTCCAGGCGAGAGGGGCGGTCACTCCCGCACGGGCTCCTGCAGATCCACCCCGAAGTGCTCGCGGTAGCCCCGCCGCGCGGCCTCGCGCAGCTCGTCGTCGCCGCGGCTGACCTGCTCCTCGAACGCCCGCGCGTACGTCTCGGGATCGACCTGCCGCGCGCCGAAGCGCAGCTTCCTCCCGGCGAGCGTCTCGAGGACGAGCGTGGCCACCCGGTGCTCGGCACCGCCGCGGGCCACGACGCCGAAGGGGAACAGGTGCACGAGCGTGAGCTGCGGCGGCGCGTCGCCGGCCGTCATCTCGGCGATGTACGCGGAGAGCTCGCGGCTCACGCGGTCCTGCGCCTCGTCGGAGAAGCCGGCGAGCAGCTCGGTCACCGCCGGCGAGAGGGGCAGGTGAGGGCCGTCGATCTGGTGCTGGAGCTCGTGCCGCTCGGTGCCGGCGAGCACGGCCCGCTCGAGCGTGGAGCCCAGGCGCCCGCGCAGCTTCGCGAGCGCGGCGTCGCAGCGCGCGAGGGCGCCGGCGCGAGCGCCGTCCGCGCCGTCCGCCGCCGCGTGGCACGTCGCGCCCTCCTGATCGAACCGCTCGGCATAGGACCGGACCTCGGAGCCGACGACGAGCGCGAAGGGATCCTGGTCGCGCGAGAAGCCGAGGTGGACACGGCGCTCGTCCGTCATCGGCTCCACGAGCAGCGTCGCGAAGCGGTCGTCGCCGACGCGGTAGGCGTGGACCTCCTTGACCCGGTAAGGCGTCGTGTAGAAGCGCCGCGTGGCGCCGTCGGCCGAGACGCTGAGATTGACGGCCGCGTCGAGGTAGTACCCGAGCCCGGAGCGTCGCGCCGCGTCGTTGGCCTCGGCGACGAGCCGGCCGAACGCGCGGCCGGAGAGCTCGAGATCGTCCACCTGAGCGGCCAGCGTCGCGAGCGCCGCGGCGACGTCCTTGCCGTCGGGCTGCGCCCTGGCGACCGCGAGCATCTCGCGGCCGCGCGCCCTGGTCAGCACCTGCGCCTCCGCGCCCGTGCCCTGCGCGCGTCCGCTGCGCGCGTGTGCGTCGCGGGCGATGCGCGCGCGCTCCCAGCTCGGCAAGAGCTCGCCGTACACCCTGTCCCATTCGGCCGTGGGCGCGACGAGCCTCCAGTCGACGCCCTTCGGCGCGGGGCGGCCGAGCACGAGCAGGGCGCCCAGCAGCGCGGCGACCGAGGCCGCGGCCGCGCCCGCCGCCACGATCGGCCGGGCGCCGCCCGCGCTGGCCCCGATGCCTGGCTCCAGCTCGGCTTCGGGCACCATCACGCCGAGCGCGAGCACCTCGATCGCGGAGGCGAGCGCCGCCACGACCGCGGCGAGCAGGAGCGCGAAGAAGGCGACGGTGCCCGCCTCGACGCCCCAGCCGCCCGAGAGGAACGCGCGGTACACGAAGAGCAGCATGAGGCCCGGCATGGCCCACACGGCCGCGATCGCGAGGCCCGGGTGCTCGCGCCGGGGCACGCTGCGCGCGTGCGCGAGGCCGAGCAGGGCGATCGCGAGCGGGCCGAGCACGAAGAGCAGGACCATGCCGTAGCCGAGCTGGAAGCGGGCGTCGGGCAGCGTCGCGACGAGCACGGCCGCGCGCGCGATCGTCTGCGCGGGGATCTCGCCGCGGGACGGCCAGAGGTAGAAGACGAGCGCCGCGGCGAGCGACGCGATGAGCAGCGCGCTGCCGCCCCTGCGCGCCCTGGCGTGGAAGCGCAGCACCACGCCCGCCGCGGTGAACGCGAAGACCGCGAGGAACGGGGCCGGCCGCGTCAGCAGGCTGTCCGGCAGCGGCAGCATGTCCCACGCGGAGCTCCGGCGGCCGATCCACACGGCGACGTTCACGGCCACGAACGCGGCGAGCACGGCGATCGCGCGCGACGTCGGCCGCTCGACGAGCAGGCCCGCGCGCCGCTCGGTGCGCGCGCCGAGGAAGAGCAGCCACAGGCCGGCGATCGCGGGCGCGAGCGCGGCGACCTGGGCGGCGGGCGCGAGCTCGGGGAGCACGCTCCACACGAAGATCCCGTGGCCGTAGGCGACCTCGTACGGCACCAGCGCCGACAGCGCGAGCGCGAGGCCGCTCCACAGGCAACGCGCGTGGAGGCGCTCGGCCGACATGCGGTAGAACATCGCGGTCGCGGCGCTCTCCTCGCCGGGAGGAGCGGCGTCCGGCGGCGGGGCGCCGGCGTTCTGCGGCGGGGCGCCGGCGTTCTGCGGGGCGCCGGCGCCGTGCTGCGGCGGGAGGAGGGGCGCGGTCACGGGTCGACCGCCGCGCTCGCGATGCGCGAGATCGACCGCTTCTGCGGGAACACCGGGTCGCGGTACCGCACCTCGAACAGCACGCGCTTCCCATCGGCGGAGAACCGCGGCACCCGCTCCGTCGCGGAGCCCACCGTCAACTTCTTGATCTCGCCCGTGGAGAGCGCCAGCACCGCGATGTCCGTACCGCCCGCGCCCCGCGTCTCGAACGCGACGCGCGCGGCGTCGGGCGAGAACGCGGGCCACGAAGCCCCGCCCGGGGCCGCGTACACCTTCCGGCGCCACGTCGCCGTGTCGATGACCGCGATCCCCGGCTCGTCGCCGTCGACGACGCACACGATCTTCGTCCCGTCGCTCGATGCCGCCGGGTTGCGCAGATCCTCCCCGGGCTTCGCGCGGAACGGGCGCTCGATCGACAGCGGCTGCTTGCCCACGTCGACCACCGCGAGGTGCGGCGCGTCGCCCTCCGACGCGTCGGGCACGTAGACGAACGCGAGCCTCGTCTCGTCGAGCCACGCGAACCCGCCGAGCGACTCATTCTCGGTGTGGAGGCCGAACACCTCCTTGCCGCCGTCGGTGTCGAGCACCATCAGATCGGCCTGCGCGTCCGCCTCCGGGCGATCGTAGACCGCCACGAACCTGCCGCCGGGCGCGAGCTTCGGGTCGACGAAGCGGTGCTCCGGATCGACGCGCACGCGCTTGCTCTGCCCGGATCGGTCGACGACCGTGATGGTCTTCGCCCAGCCGAAGAAGTCCTCCACCAGCGCGACCCGGTCGCCGTCGCGCTGCGACGACGGGTACGAGTACACGTGATAACCCCTCCACATCGGCTTGACCGCGCCGGGATCCGTCGTGGGGACGGCCGGTTGAGCGAGCGGCCGCCACTCGACCGTCTCCAGCGCTTCGCTGCGGGCGAGGTCCCTGGACCTCACCGAGTGGAACACCGAGACGTCGGCCGTCTTGACGAAATAACCGCCCTCGGCGGTGCCCACGAGCAGGTCCTCCGCCGCCTGGGGCGACAGGAAGGTCACGCGCCCCTGCTCCTCGGCCTCGATCTCCTTCGCGCGGGCGACGTACGCGCCGGCGGCCCGGTCGAGGTTCGCGGCGCGGTCCTTCACGAACCTGCGCGCCGACGAAAGCCGCTCCAGCAGCTTGATGTCCGATCCCTCCGTGATCTCGCGCACCGAGGGGTGGTCCATGAGCTGCGCGATCACCGCGTCGAGCGCCTGGGACGCCATGGAGTTCGCGAGCAGCGCCATGGCGCGGTCCTTCTTCGTCGCCCCGGAGTAGCCGCGGATCCGCCGCTCGGTCGACGTGCCCTTGTCGAGGAACGTGAGCGTCACCGGCGCGTCGACCCGGAGCTCGAAGTAACCCTCCTTGATCGGGTGCTCCACGATCTCGGGCGCGAGGCGCGCCTCGATGATGAAGCCGGCGCCGAGCGCCTTCGCGGCCTCCTTCGGGTCCTTGGCGCTCTCGAGCGCCTTCATCACCTTCGGATCGCCGCCCTTCACGGGATCGAACCCGAGCTCCGCGAGGTGCTCGCCGAGCTCGTCGGCCAGCCTCGCCGCGGGCTGCGATCCTTCCCACCAGGTCCCGTCGAGATCGATCGCCACGAGGATGCGCAGCGGATCGGTCGCCGTCATCGAGCGGAAGGCGAGGAGGCCCGCCGCCGCGATCACGAGGCCGAGCACCGCGAAGACCGGCCAGAGCCTCCGCTTCGGCACGAGCGCCGCGAGCGACTCCGGCGGTTCGGGCTCGGGGGCGGGGGGCTGCGCGTCGGTCGGATGTCGAGGCTCCTCCATGGAAGGGGACGTGCCCTATCCGCGAGAGGGCGTAAAGCTGCGTGAGCGTGGCGTGGGCGAAGGGAGCTGGCCAGGTCGCCCGGGAGTCCGCGGCTCTCACCGCCAGTCTGGCGACGCTGCATGAACAGGAGTGGAGAGCTCGGCCTGAGGAGGGGCCCCGCCTTCGGGCCCGCCACCCCCATGACTGCCCGACCATACTCTGCCGGCGCGGGGGCTCGAAGTTGGCTTGAATTCGGGGGAGGCATGCGCCGTGCAAGTGCGTCCGGACCTGCTCTTCATCAACGAGGTGTCTGATGAATGCCGCCCATGCCTTTCGCCGCACGCTTGCCCATCGCCTCTTCGCCCTGCTCGCGCTCCCCGCTGCGGCGGGCGCGGCCGGCTGCACCACGACCTATAGCAGCTGTCCCGACGATCCCGAGCCCGTGTCCAAGGTGGCCTGTTTCGCATGGCCGCAGGACGATGCGAGCAGCCTCGGAGATGCTGGCGGTGAGGGGGGAGCCGGGGGCGGCGGAGGTGCCGGCGGGAGCGAGCCTGTCGCGTGCCCCTCGCGGCCGGAGGCGCAGGAAATCCTGAATCAGACCGGCTTCGGATCGCACAGCGTCAAGAGCGATGGAGCCTTGCAGGACGGCCAGTGCTGCTATCAGGCGTACTTCATCCCGATGTGCGAGGGGCGCCCGTACCTCGTCGAGGAGGCGGCGCGGACAGCGCCGTTCGTCCGCGCCCGCGGCAGCGCCGGGTGGGGCGCGGCGGAGGCCGTCGCGCCGCGGATCGATCATCTCACCGCGGATCTGCGGGCGGCGCTGGCCACGGCGTGGACGCGCGACGCGCTCTTCGAGCATGCGTCCGTGGCCTCGTTCGGCCGCTTCGCGCTCGAGCTGCTCGCCGCGGGTGCGCCGGCCGATCTCGTGGAGGAGGCGCACCGCGCGGCGCTCGACGAGGCCCGCCACGCGCGCCTCTGCTTCGCCCTCGCGAGCGCCTATGCGGGCGAGGCGATCGCGCCCGGCGCGTTTCCCTTCGACGGGCGGGTGGAGGTCGAGTCGGATCTCGCGTCGATCGCGGCGCGCGCCGCGAAGGAGGGCTGCATCGGAGAGACCATCGCGGCGGTTGTCGCGGCCGAGGAGCTCGGCGCCGCGGAGGACCCGGCGGTGCGGAGCGCGCTCGCGATCATCGCGGCGGACGAGGCGCGGCACGCGGAGCTCGCGTGGGGCACCGTGGCGTGGGCGATCCGCGCGGGCGGCGAGCGGGTGCGCGCGGCGGTGGAAGAGGTGTTCGCGGGGCTCGGGCGCGCCGAGCTCGGGGGAGGCGACAGCGCGGGAGGCGCGCAGCTCGCGGCGCACGGGCGGTTCGGCGCCGCGGCGCGCGGCGAGGCGGCCGCGCGCGCGATCGAGGAGATCGTGCGGCCGGCGTCGAGGTTGCTCCTGGCGGGGCGCCCGGATGGAGCGGCCCAGAGCGCGATGATGGCTTGAGGGGAGGGGCCCTCCAGTCGCCTTGTCCACGCGAGACGCTCCCTAACTGCCATGAAGGGCGAGGCGCCAGCCTGAACGCCGCGTGTGGAACGGCGGCAACACCTGGCCTTTTCAGCGTATACATTTTGCGTCTTCCAGCACGATTCCGGCAGCCGGAAGTCTGTGCCCTGGGCGCGACCGCGCATCCTGCTGCATGGATGCGCCCCCTGAGCTCGGCACGCCCGCAGCGATCTCGCTCATTTCGAGGAGAGGTGGTGTCGTCAGAGGTTCGACCCACGAACCCGGCAGCCTTCTTGCACAGCCGCGCCGGTCGCAGGAGGCGCAATGAAAGCTTTATCCGGAGCGGGGCTCACCTCGCTCGTCGCCATGATCACGGCTATCGCCGGGTGCAAGGTGCTCGACGGCTGGAACGAACTCCCGTACTACGAGACCCCAGGCTTCACGGAGTCCGAGACGTACGATCCGCCCCCCAACGTCTCCGCGGTGCCGCCTCCCCCGATCAGCGGCGGGACGCTCCTCGTGACCGCCGACAAGGCGCTCGCCATCGCGGCGGATCCGGACCGCGACAGGATCGCCATCGTCGACCTCGGCACGTTCGAGGTGGACGCCATCCTCCCTCTGGAGAAGGACGACGAGCCCGGGCGCGTGGCCGAGGGGGCGGCTGGCTCCGTTCATGTGGCGCTCCGCCGCGGGGGCGCGGTGATCATGATCGATCTCGCGACCAGGGAGATGCACCGCAGGCCCGTTTGCCCCGCGCCCCGCGGGCTCGCGTACGACGCCGCGACAGACCTGCTCCACGTCGCGTGCGCGGGAGGCGAGCTCGTGACGCTCTCCTCGGATGTCACGGCCCCGCCGGTCCGCGAGCTCCGCCTCGACCGCGATCTGCGCGACGTGATCGTCGAGGGGGACTCGCTCCTCGTGAGCCGCTTCCGGTCCGCCGAGCTCCTGGTGATCGCGAAGGACGGGACCGTGGCCGAGCGCATCAGGCCGCTCGCGTACATCCCGGGTGAGCTGTACGGCGACGAGAGCGACACGCGCGCGTTCGAGCCGGCGGTGGCGTGGAGGACGGTCCCGCTGCCTGGGGGCGGTGTGGCCATGGTGCACCAGCGCGCCATCGTCACGCCCGTCGACGCCGTGGGGGCCGGCCGCTACTACTCGAAGGATTGCAGGCGGCGCTTGATCCACACGGCGGTGACCGTCACGCGACCGTTGCCCAGCGAGGGGCATCCGTGGGAGCCCGTGCTGTCCAGACATGGTGTGGGCAGCATCGGGGTGGGGCTGCTCCCGGTCGACATCGCGGTGTCGCCGGATGGGCTCAGCGCGGCGATCGTGCAGGCGGGCAGCCGCGATGTCGTCGAGACGCCGCTCGAGACCCTCGAGCGGGAGGACGGGATCGAAACCTGCGCGCTCGCCCCCGACCAGCGCCGCCTCTTCGTCGGCTCCAGCGGCGAGCCCATCGCCGCCGGCTACGACGGAGAGAGAAACCTGCTCGTGCAGGTACGGGAGCCGCCGAGCATCCTGCGCTTCGGGGCCCTCAGCGGCGAGAAGCTCGGCACGCTCGAGCTTCCCGGTGAGAGCCGGCTCGACGACTCCCATGCCCTCTTCCATGGCGACCGCGGCGGAGCCCTCTCCGTCACATGCGCGTCCTGCCATCCGGAGGGGCATGAAGATGGTCGGGTATGGAACTTCCAACCCACCGGACCGCGCCGCACGCAATCGGTCGCAGGCGGTGTCCTCGCGACGATGCCGCTGCACTGGGACGGTGGCCTGGTGGACTTCAGGGGCTTCATGGAGGAGGTGCTCGAGAAGCGGATGGGCGGCTCGCTTCCGGACCGCGAGCGCCTCGACGCGTTCGCGGAGTGGCTCGACACGATCAAGGCCCTGCCCCGGTCGAAGCCGGCGGACGAGGACGCCGTCGAGCGCGGCAAGTGGCTCCTCAACGACCCGACCCTGGGATGCACGACGTGCCATTCCGGCAGGAAGCTCACGAACAACGAGACGGTCGACGTGGGCACGGGCCAGCCCTTCCAGGTGCCCTCGCTGCACGGGCTCGCGGCGCGCGCCCCGTACATGCACGACGGCTGCGCCGCGACGCTCCACGACCGCTTCGGCCCGTGCGGCGGAGGGGACCGGCACGGCGTCACCTCGGCGCTCACGCCGGCCCAGATCGACGATCTCGTGGCGTACCTCGAGACGCTCTGACGCGATGGCTTTCGGCCCGCGCCGGGCGTCCCCCTGCGCAGCCGCGAAGCGCCCTGGCTTGGGGGCGACGTGCCCTGCAGCTAGACTGCATCGCATGTCGGACCTGCTCGTCAACATCGATGTTCCGGCGCTCGAGCCTGCCATCGCGTTCTACACGCGTGCGTTCGGCCTGCGCGTCGGGCGGCGCTTGGGTGCCTCCGCGGTCGAGCTCCTCGGCGCGGCGGCGCCCATCTACCTCCTGGCGAAGCCGACCGGCAGCGAGCCAGCCGCCGGTGCGTCTCCGCGCGACTACCGGCGGCACTGGACGCCGGTCCACCTC
This sequence comes from Sorangium sp. So ce426, assembly GCF_051475585.1. Taxonomy (NCBI): domain Bacteria; kingdom Pseudomonadati; phylum Myxococcota; order Polyangiales; family Polyangiaceae; genus Sorangium; species Sorangium sp. So ce426. The sequence goes on from NZ_CP150341.1 coordinate 4,412,954, forward strand.
GATTTCGTCGTCGACGATCTCGAGGCCGCCGCGCGCCGCGCGCTGGAGGCAGGCGCGGTCCCCGAAGCCGATATCGAGGTGGCGGCGTGGGGGCGCATGCTCCGCCTGGCCGATCCCTTCGGCCACGGCGTCTGCCTTCTTCAGTTCAGCGGCCGCGGTTACGACGAGATCGCCACGCCCGGCTGAGCGCGCCGCCCGGCGCCGAGGTGGAGGGAAGAGCCTCCACTGCTGGCGGGTCCGAGCGCCAGCGCGAGCCTCGCACGACCGGCATCGTCGGCGCCAGCTCCTCGGGCGACACGTTCCTCCGCCTCTTCGACCTGAGCTCCGGGTCGCCCGTGCAGGTGGCCACGTCGCGGCGCTCTCGGCCTACTACACCTTCCGCGCCGGCTGCGTCGGCAATGCCTCGTGCACTGCGACGGTGGCCGTCTACGCCGAGTGAGGCTCGACCAGCTCGCGGCAAGCAGCTTCCCTGTCAGATCCAGCGCACCGCTCGAGGCTACTTGCCCGCTTGCCGCCGGGCCCGCTCGGAACGCCGGAATTCGCGGACTCATGGAGAGACGTCGATTGTCCGGTATTCGCGCGTCGATGAAGTCTGCGCCACCGCGCCGATCAAAACCCGCGCTGGCGGCATGGCGTGACGCCTGAGGCGCTGTAAGGTCTGCCCCGCCGTACAGCCAAGGAAGCACCTCGAAGGATGAATCACCCGTCCGTCGCCGCCGAGCCGTCCCCCGGAGCAGACCTCTCCTTCGCCGGCGGGCGCGCGCATGGCTACCCGCGGCCTCAGCTCCGGCGCGCCGGGTGGGAATCACTCAACGGTGCGTGGAGCTTCGCGCTCGATCCCGAGGCGCGCTTCCGGGGGCCAGCCGACGTCGCCTGGGAGGGCGTCATCGAGGTCCCCTTCGCGCCGGAGACCCCGCGGAGCGGCGTATGCGCGCGCGGCCTCTTCCGCGCCGCCTGGTACCGGCGCACCATCGCGGTGCCGGAGCTCCGCGGCGGAGAGCGGCTGATGCTGCACTTCGGAGCCGTCGACTACGACGCGACCGTCTGGATCGCGGGGAGCCGCGCGGCGCATCATGCCGGCGGCTACACCCCCTTCAGCGTCGACATCACCGACCTCGTCGGCTCGGCGCGCGCCGTCGAGATCGTCGTGCGCGCGGAGGACGATCCGCTCGACCTCGCCAAGCCGCGCGGCAAGCAGGACTGGCAGCTCGAACCGCACTCCATCTGGTACCCGCGCACGACCGGCATCTGGCAGACGGTGTGGATGGAGCGCGTGCCCGCGAGCTCGATCGCGGCGCTCCGCTGGCAGTCGAGCCTCGACCGATGGGAGCTCGATTTCTACGCCCGGCTCGGCGGCGAGCGCCGGGACGGGCTGCGGCTGCGCCTGCGCCTCACCGCGAACGGCGCGCTGCTCGCCGAGGACAGCTATGCCGTGGTGCTCGGCGAGGTCCACCGCCGGATCGCGCTCTCCGATCCGGGCATCGACGACTCGCGCAATCAGCTGCTCTGGAGCCCGGAGTCACCCACGCTCATCGACGCCGAGATCGAGCTCGTCACCCGCGACGGCGAGACGATCGATCGCGTGCACAGCTACACAGCGCTCCGATCCGTCGCGGTGCAGGGCGATCGCGTGCTGCTCAACGGGCGGCCCATCGCGCTCCGGATGGTGCTCGATCAGGGCTACTGGCCCGAGACCGGGATGACCGCGCCCGACGACGACGCGCTCCGGCGCGACGTCGAGCTCACGCGCGCCATGGGGTTCAACGGCGCACGCAAGCACCAGAAGATCGAGGATCCGCGCTATCTCTACTGGGCCGATCGGCTGGGCTTGCTCGTGTGGGAGGAGATGCCGAGCGCTTACCGCTTCACGCCCCTCTCGATAGAGCGCCTGACGCGCGAGTGGACGGAGGCGATCAACCGCGATTTCAGCCATCCGTGCGTCATCGCCTGGGTGCCCTTCAACGAGTCCTGGGGCGTGCCCAACTTGCCGGACAGCGCGCGCGAGCGGCACGCGGTCAAGGCGCTCTATCACCTCACCAAGACGCTCGACCCGACGCGCCCGGTGATCGGCAACGACGGCTGGGAGGCCGTGGCCACCGACATCATCGGTATTCATGACTACGACCCGGATCCGGCCCGGATCGCCCAGCGCTACGACGGCGGCGAGTCTCGCCCGCGGCTCTTCCGGCGCGAGCGCCCCGGCGGCCGCGTGCTCGTGCTCGACGGCCACTCGCGCAAGCAGGAGCACCCGATCGTGCTCTCGGAGATGGGCGGTATCGCGCTCCGCCGCCCCGGCACGTGGGGATACACCTCCGCCGACAACCCAGCAGCGCTGGAGCGGGCGTACGAGCGCCTCCTCGCCGTGGTGCGCGCGACACCGCTGCTCGCAGGCTTCTGCTACACGCAGCTCACCGATACCTACCAGGAGGCCAACGGGCTGCTGTACGCCGATCGGACGCCGAAATTCCTGATCGACGCCATCGCCGCCGCCACGCGCGGCCGGGCCGCCGGGCAGGCGCACCCCGACCCGATGGAGCTCGCGGAGTGCGCCGGCCCGCGCCAGGAAGGCATCATCATGGACGAGGTGATCGCCGGGGAGGAGTGATGTTCAAACGGAGCCTCGCCAAACCGGGCGGCTGAGAGGCGGCCGAGCTCCGCGACGGAGGTGGCCCTCGGGCGATCGAGCGGGCAATCTTCGGCGGCGCGGTGGTGATCCTCGCGAAGCGCGGATCCGGTTGCGCCGTGGCCGGGCGCGTTGCGCGGGTGTACGACGCCCGATCCGGGTTCACCCCGAGGGTGCTCGTCCCGATGGCGTGAGCGCTCGCTCGCGAGCTCTGCTGTTCGTGACACGTAACTCCTGTTAGGTACGTTCCTTGTATTGCCCCTCCCGGGCGGCACGCTCGTGCACATCAGCCGCGCCGCGGCCGCCACCGAGGAGGACAAGCATGAGCCCGAAACGGCGGCCGGACGTCGTCTGCTTCTCGCACCTGCGCTGGAGCTTCGTCTTCCAGCGCCCGCAACACCTCCTCTCGCGCTGCGCGCGCACGCGACGCGTGTTCTTCTTCGAGGAGCCGGTGTGGAGCGACGGGCCGCCGCGGATCGAGGCCGCGCCCGTCGATCGCCACGGCGTGCGCGTCGTCACGCCGCACCTTCCGTCTGGCCTCGACGACGCGCGGATCCACGCGCTGCAGCGCGATCTCGTCGACGACATGCTCGCTCGCTTCGGCATCGACGATCACGTGCTCTGGTACTACACGCCGATGGCGCTCCTGTTCTCGCGGCACCTCGCGGCCAGCGCGGTCGTGTACGACTGCATGGACGAGCTCTCCGCGTTCGCCGGCGCGCCGCCCGCGCTCAAGCATCACGAGGCCGAGCTGCTCCGCCGCGCCGACGTTGTCTTCACGGGAGGGCGCAGCCTCTACGAGTCCAAGAGGGCGCTGCACGCGAACGTGCACCTGCTCCCGAGCAGCGTCGACATCGCCCATTTCGCTGCGGCGCGCCGGCTGCTCGCGCAGCCCGCCGATCAGGCCACGATCCCGGGCCCGCGGCTCGGCTACTTCGGCGTCATCGACGAGCGGATGGATCTCGATCTCATCGCCGGCGTGGCCGCCGCCCGGCCTGGGTGGCACCTCGTCTTCGTCGGTCCGGTCGTGAAGATCGATCCGGCGAGCCTGCCGCGCGCGCCCAACATTCACTATCTCGGCAAGAAGACCTACGAGGAGCTGCCCGCCTACCTCGCGGGCTGGGACGTGGCGCTCCTCCCGTTCGCGCGCAACGAGGCCACGCGCTTCATCAGCCCCACCAAGACGCCGGAGTACCTCGCGGGCGGCAAGCCCGTCGTCTCCACGTCGATCCGCGATGTCGTCCGGCCCTACGGCGAGCTCGGCCTCGCGCGCATCGCGGACACAGCGGGCGATTTCGTGGCCGCCGTCGAGGCGTACCTCGCCGAGGACCACGCCGCGCGGCTCGCGCGGGCCGACGCGCTGCTCGCGCAGGGATCGTGGGACGCGACATGGTCGAAGATCGACAAGCTCCTCGACGGCTTGCTGATGGCGGCCCGGCGCCCGGCGGCGCGGCAGGGCGCCGATGTTTGACTATCTCATCGTCGGCGCCGGCTTCGCCGGCTGCGTGCTCGCCGAGCGGCTCGCGCGCGGCTCGGGCAAGAAGGTGGTGCTCTGCGATGTCCGCCCGCACATCGGCGGCAACGCCTATGATCACCACGACGCCGCCGGCGTGCTCGTGCACAGGTACGGCCCCCACGTCTTCCACACGAGCTCGCGGGAGGTCTTCGAGTACCTCTCGCAGTTCACCGAGTGGCGCCCGTACCAGCACCGCGTGCGCGCCTGGGTGGACGGGCAGCTCGTCCCCATCCCCATCAACCTCGACACAATCAACCAGCTCTATGGCCTGCGCCTGAGCGCGCCCGAGGTGGAGGCGTTCCTCGCCTCCCGCGCCGTGCGACGCGAGCAGATCCGCACCAGCGAGGACGTGATCGTCAGCAAGGTCGGCGTCGAGCTCTACGAGAAGTTCTTCAAGCACTACACCCGGAAGCAGTGGGGACTCGACCCGTCCGAGCTCGACGCCGCCGTGACCGCGCGCGTGCCGGTGCGGAGCAACCGCGACGATCGGTACTTCACCGACACCTACCAGGCCATGCCGCTCCACGGCTTCACGCGCATGTTCGAGCGGATGGTCGATCACCCGAACATCAAGATCCTGCTCAACGCCTCGTTCCGCGAGATGCAGAGCGAGATCCCTCATCGCGAGGTGATCTTCACCGGCCCCGTCGACGCCTTCTTCGACTATCGCTTCGGGAAGCTGCCGTATCGATCCCTGGAGTTCCACTTCGAGACCAAGGATCAAGAGAGGTACCAGGACGCGCCGGTCATCAACTACCCGAACGAGAACCCCTATACCCGGGTCACCGAGTTCAAGCACCTCACGGGCCAGGTGCACCCGAAGACGACCATCGTCTACGAGATCCCGAAGGGCGAGGGCGATCCGTATTACCCCGTGCCGCGGCCGGAGAACGCGGCCCTCTACCGCAGGTACGAGGAGCTCGCCAAGGAGACGCCCGGCGTCCACTTCGCCGGGCGGCTCGGGACCTATCGCTACTACAACATGGACCAGGTGGTGGCGCAGGCGCTCACCCTCTATGGCAAGCTCGCCGGCGTGCCGAACCGACAGCTTGCCGCGGCCAAGGCGGCTTGAGCATGGCGGAAGAGGCGAGGGCGCCCCTCGAGATCTGGGGCGGCGTGGAGTGCACGGTCAACCGCGTCGGCGACGTGGTTCACCACCAGCTCGAGCGGAGCGGGCACGCGCGGCGCCTCGAGGATCTCGATCGCTTCGCCGCGCTCGGGATCCGGGCGCTGCGCATGCCCGTGCTCTGGGAGCGGACGGCGCCCGAGCGGCCGGAGCGCCTGGACTTCGGCTGGGCCGACGCGCGGATCGAGCGGCTCCGGGCGCTCGACGTGCGGCCCATCATCGGGCTCGTCCACCACGGCAGCGGCCCGCGTTACACGAGCCTCGTCGATCCGGGCTTCTCCGAGGGGCTCGCCCGCTTCGCCCGCGCGGCGGCCGAGCGCTATCCGTGGGTCACCGACTGGACGCCGGTGAACGAGCCGCTCACGACGGCCCGCTTCTCGGGCCTCTACGGGCACTGGTACCCGCACGGCCGCGATCCGCGCACGTTCGTGCGCGCGCTGCTCATCGAGTGCCGCGCGATCGCGCTCGCCATGCGCGCCATCCGGGAGGTGATCCCCCGGGCGCGCCTGATCCAGACCGAGGATGTCGGCAAGACGATGAGCACGCCGCTGCTCGCCTACCAGGCCGAGCACGAGAATCACCGGCGCTGGCTCAGCTTCGATCTGCTCACCGGGCGCGTGGGCGGCGATCACCCGCTGTTTCCGCTGCTCCTCGGGTGGGGCGCCTCGCCCGCAGAGCTCGCGTGGTTCGTCGAGGATCCATGTCCGCCGGACATCCTCGGCATCAACTACTACATCACGAGCGAGCGCTTCCTCGACGAGCGGCTGGCCTCTTACCCCGCCTGGTCGCACGGCGGAAATGGCAAGCACGCGTATGCCGATGTCGAGGCCGTGCGCGCGGTCGCCGGAGGCATCGACGGGCACCGCGCGCGGCTCCAGGAGGTCTGGGATCGCTACCGCCGGCCCGTGGCGATCAGCGAGGTGCACCTCGGCGGGCCGCGCGAGGAGCAGCTCCGCTGGCTGGTCGAGGCGTTCCGCGCCGCAGAGGCGGCGCGCGCGGCGGGCGCGGACGTGCGCGCGGTCACCGCGTGGTCGCTGCTCGGCTGCTTCGACTGGAGCTGCCTCGTCACCGAGGAGCGCGGGCACTACGAGCCGGGCGTGTTCGATGTGCGCGGCCCCGCGCCGCGGTCGACGGCGCTCGCTCGGCTGGTCTCCGCGCTCGCGCGCGGCGATCGCTTCGAGCATCCCGTGCTCGCCTCGCCGGGCTGGTGGCGGCGCCCGGAGCGGCTGACGTACGGTCCGGCCGCGGCCGTCGCGCCCGCGCCCGAGGCCGCCACCGCCGGCCCGCCGATCCTGATCACCGGCGCGAAGGGGACGCTCGGCCGCGCGTTCGCGCGCCTGTGCGCGCTGCGCGGCCTGCCCCATCGCACGATCGGGCGCGACGAGATGGACATCGCCGATCCCGCGTCGGTCGAGCGCGCCCTCGATCGGTTCGCCCCGTGGGCGGTCGTCAACACGGCGGGGTTCGTGCGTGTCGACGAGGCCGAGCGCGAGCCGCACCGCTGCGAGCGCGAGAACGCGCTGGGGCCCGCCGTGCTCGCGATCGCGTGTCGCCGGCGTGACGCGCGGCTCGTCACCTTCTCGGCCGATCTGGTCTTCGACGGCGCGCGGCGCTCGCCGTACGTGGAGACCGATCCCGCGCGGCCGCTCAACGTCTACGGCCGGAGCAAGGCGACGGCGGAGCGGAACGTCCTGGCGATCCTCCCGGAGGCGCTGGTGGTGCGCACCGCCGCGTTCTTCGGTCCCTGGGACGAAGCGAACTTCGTCCGCGCCGCGCTGCGCGCCCTCGGCGAGGGCCGGAGCTTCCACGCGGCCGACGACGTGATCGTCTCGCCGACCTATGTTCCGGATCTCGTGCACGCGACCCTCGATCTGCTGATCGACGGCGAGCGCGGCATCTGGCACCTCGCCAACCGGGACGCCACGAGCTGGGCGGAGCTCGCCTCGCGCAGCGCGGCGCTCGCGCGCGTCCCCGCGACGCGGCTCGTGCGCTGCCCGAGCCGCGCGCTCGGCCTGGCCGCGCCGCGCCCGCGGTACAGCGCGCTCGGGAGCGGCCGCGGGCTCCTGTTGCCGTCGCTCGACGACGCGCTCGCGCGCTACGTCGCGGAGCGTGACCCCCGGCCACGAAGTTAGGTGGTTTCATGCGCGTCCTGGTCACCGGCGGACCCGGCTACACTGGCAGCGCGATCACCGAAGAGCTCGTCGCGCGCGGTCACGACGTCGCGGATCTGGCCGAGATCCTTGGCTCGGCGTCCAGCTGGGGGCTCGCCCGGCGACGCGAAGGCGGCGCTCGCCCGGCAGCTTGATCTCGCCCACGCCGCGGTTCACGAGCAGCGGCGCCGAGGAGGCGGAAGCGTGGCCGCGATCGCGTTCGAGCATGTGTACAAGCGCTACCAGGGGAGCGCGCCCATCGTGGAGGACCTGTCGCTGCGCATCGAGGACGGCGAGCTCCTCGTGCTCGTCGGGCCTTCCGGGTGCGGCAAGTCGACGACGCTCCGGATGATCGCGGGCCTCGAGGACGTCGACGGCGGGACGCTCTCCATCGGCGGCCGCGTGGTCAACGACGTGCCCCCGAAGCAGCGCGACGTCGCCATGGTCTTCCAGAGCTACGCGCTCTACCCGCACATGACGTGCTTCGAGAACATGGCCTTCGCGCTCGCGCTCCGCCGCGTGCCGCGCGGCGAGGTGAAGCGCCGCGTGGAGGCCACGGCGCGCGCGCTGGCGATCGATCACCTCCTCGATCGCAAGCCGCGGGCGCTCTCGGGCGGCCAGCAGCAGCGCGTGGCCATCGGGCGCGCGATCGTGCGCGAGCCCGGCGTGCTGCTCATGGACGAGCCGCTCTCGAACCTCGACGCCGCGCTGCGCAGCTCGATGCGCGCCGAGCTGCGCCGCCTGCATCGTCGCCTCGGGACGACGCTCGTGTACGTGACCCACGATCAGACGGAGGCGCTCACCCTCGGGGAGCGGATCGCCGTCCTCCGCGGAGGCGCGCTCCTCCAGCACGACAGCCCGCAGCAGCTCTACGACCGGCCGGCGAACGTCTTCGTCGCGACGTTCATCGGCGCACCCCCGATGAACCTGATCCCCGCCGAGCTCCGCCTCGACGGCCCGACCTCGGTGCTCTCGGCGCCGAGCGTGCGGCTCGCGCTGCCGAGGACACCGGAGCACCGCGAGGGCCGGGTGATCGCCGGCGTCCGGCCCGAGCACCTCGGCCCCGCGCCCGCCGGCGCGTCGCTCGGCGTGCGGGGCGATGTCGAGATGGTCGAGGCGATGGGGTTCGAGTCGTACGTCCACCTGCGCGTCGGCGACGCCGCGATCGTGTCCCGCTGGCTGGATCGCGGCACGACGCCGGCCGTCGGCGCGCGCGTGACGCTGGCCGCCGCGCCGGAGCACGTCCACCTGTTCGATCCGCGCACCGAGGAGCGGGTCTGAGATGGCCCGCCGCGCGCTCTGGCTCGTGGTCTGGTGCGCGTCCATCTCGCCCGCCGGATGCGCCTCGAAGGCCGATCCACCCTCGCACGTCGCGCGCACCACCATCACCTTCGTCGGCTGGGGGATGCCGGAGGAGCGGGCCATCATGCGGTCGGCGCTCGCCGCCTTCGAGCGGATCCACCCGGAGATCCACGTCGAGTACACGCAGGTGCCCGGCGTCGGCTACGACTACCTCAACAAGCTCCGGCTGATGATCGTGGCGAAGCGCGCGCCCGACGTCTTCTACGTGCCCGACGGCGCGTTCGGCGAGATGGTCAGTCAGGGCGTCTTGCGCGACATCGACGGTCTCGTGCAGGAGAGTCGGACGCTCGACCTCGCCGACGTCTGGCCGACCGCCCTGGACCGCTATCGCTGGAATGGCCGTGTCCTCCACGAGGGCAGCCTCTACGCGCTGCCGAAGGACATCGGCCCCACGGTGCTCTACTACAACAAGGACGCGCTGCGCCGCCGCGGCGTCCCCGCGCCGGATCCCGAGGTGCCGATGACCTGGGACCAGGCCATCGCCGCCTTTCGCGCGCTCACGTACCGCGAAGGCTATGTCCAGCGCTGGGGGATCACCGGATATCCCTATGAAGCCGCGGTCTGGTCCGCGGGCGGCGAGATCGTGGACGCGCCGCGGCGCCGGTGGCTCATGGACTCCGGCGTGTCGATGGACGCGGTGCAGTGGTGCGCGGATCTGGCCCTCCGCCATCACGTGGCGCCCAACCTCGCCCGCAGCGGCGGCGCCGGGCAGAGCGAGCTCTTCGAGGCCGGGCTCGCCGCCATGCACATCGATGGTCGCTGGATGGTCCCGCGGTATCGCCGGATGCGCTTCGACTGGGATGTCGCGCCCGTGCCGGTCCCGGAGCCGGGCATGACCTCGGTGAGCTGGTCTGGCTCCGTGGGGCTGGCCGTCAGCGCCGCGAGCCGGCGCATCGCCGAGGCGTTCACGTTGATCGAGTACCTGGCCGGCCCCGAGGGACAGCGCGAGCTGGCCCGATCCGGGCTCCAGGTGCCCAATCAGCGATCGGTCGCCGCGACCGCCGCCTTCCTCCAGCCCGGGCAGCGGCCGGCCCACGCCGAGGTCTTCCTGCGCGCCGCCGAGACGAGCCGTCCGAGCCCCGAGACCGAGATGCCCAACGCCTTCTGGCACGAGGTGTTCTCGAGCTTCCTCCCCCAGGTCTGGCGCGGCGAACGGCGCGCGCGCGAGCTGCTCCCGGCCCTCGCGCCGGTCGTCGAGCAAACCATGCGGGAGAACAACCCCGGACCGGAGGCAGCGCGTTGAAGAAGCAGATACCGCGCGCCCGCGCCGAGGCGCGCTGGGGTTGTGCGTTCGTTGCGGTCCCCGTGCTCGGCTTCGTCGTCTTCGCGCTCGGTCCGATGCTGGCTTCGCTCTACCTGAGCTTCACCCGCTTCGAGGTGCTCACGCCGCCGCGCTGGGTCGGCCTCGATAACTACGCTCGCCTCTTCGCCCGGGATTTCTTCGTCTGGCGGACGCTCGCCAACACGGCCTTTTACCTCCTCGGCATCCCGATCGGCATCGCCATCTCCCTCGTGCTCGCGCTCCTGTTGAACCAGAAGCTCAGGCTCGAGGGGCTCTTCCGCACCGTCTATTTCATCCCCTCCGTGTGCTCGATCGTGGCCGCGGCGCTGCTCTGGAAGTGGATCTACAACGCCGATTACGGGCTCATCAACACGTACCTCCGCGCCCTCGGCGTCGCCGACCCGCCCGCGTGGCTCTCGAGCCCGCGCCTGGTCAAGCCCGCGCTCGTCGTGATGGGGATCTGGGGCGGGCTCGGCTACAACATGGTCCTCTTCCTGGCCGCGCTCCAGGGCGTGCCGCGATCGCTCCTCGAGGCCGCGGAGCTCGACGGGGCGAACGCCTGGCAGCGCTTCCGGCACGTGACCCTGCCGGCCATCAGCCCGATGACGTTCTTCATCGCCGTCACCAGCGTCATCGGCGGGCTGCAGAGCTTCGATCAGGTCTACGTGATGACGCGCGGCGGCCCGGAGTTCCGCTCGGCGACGTTCATGCTCTATCTCTACCTCACCGGCTTTCAGTACTTCCAGATGGGTTATGCGTCGGCGATGGCCTGGGTGCTCGGCGCGCTCGTGATGATCGTGACCGTGCTCCAGTTCCGCCTCGCCCGGCGCTGGGTGCACGATGAGTAGCGGCCGGAGGTCCCGGGGGCGCCGCGCGCTCCGGCTCCTCTCCTATGCCGTCCTCGCGCTGGTGGCCGTCTTCGTGCTCGCGCCCTTCGCGTTCATGATCAGCACCAGCGTGAAGCCGGCGGACGAGATCTACGCGGTCCCGATCCGCTGGATCCCGGCCCGCCCGACGCTCGCCAACTACCGGCAAGCCTTCGCCGAGATCGACATCCTCCGCGGCACCTGGAACACGCTCCTCATCGCCGTCCCCTCCACCCTCGGCGGCCTCCTCACGGCCTCGTTCGCCGGCTACGCCTTCGCGAAGCTCCGTTTTCCGGGGCGCGACGCGATCTTCGCCGCGCTCCTGTCGACGATGATGCTGCCGACCGTGGTCACGTTGATCCCGCAGTTCGTGGGCTTCGCCCGGATCGGCTGGATCGACACCTACTATCCGCTCATCGTGCCGGGCGCGACGGGCAGCGCGGTCGCGATCTTCCTGATGCGGCAGTACTTCGCGAGCATTCCGGACGAGCTCATCGAGGCCGCGACGCTGGACGGCGCGAACCCTCTCCAGACGTTCACGCGGGTGGTCTTCCCCCTCGCCGGGCCGGCCGTCGCGACGCTCGCGGTCCTCGGGCTCAAGGCCGCCTGGAACGACTACTTCGGGCCGCTCGTGTACATCACCTCTCCGCAGAAGATGAACATCCAGCAGATGATCGCCGGCACCCAGAACGCCTACGGCGGCGAGCCGGCCGTGCTCATGGCGGGCGCCTCCCTCGCGATGTTGCCGCTCGTGGTGCTCTTCCTGTTCGCGCAGCGGTACTTCGTGGAGGGGCTCGCGCGGACCGGGCTCAAGCGCTGATTCGCCGCCGTGGCGCACGGCCTGTTGCCGGACCGGAGTTCATGCTGGAGCGCGGCATCGCCTACCTCGGCCGGCAGGACCACGGCCGGTTCACCGACGAGGGCGAGAGGGGGATCCGAGGTGACGGAAGACGTCGATCCGGGCGACGACGCCGGGTGGTGAGCGCGCTGGACCGCCGCACGGCCCTGCGGCCGCGGCGCGAGTGCATCCGTCAGGTCTGCAAGCGGCGATCTCAGGAACGAAATCTTCGGGGGCTTCCTTACGGGTAAGTCCTTGAAAAGGGTGCGGAAGGACCCTGGCCCGTGTCCTGCTAAGTAGCCAGGGCAGAGCGCCCGTGACGGCTTCCCCCCCCGCCGTCGAATGGGCGCTCTGTTTTTCTGGGCCGGCGTGGGGCGGCGGGCAGCGCCCGCGCGGGGCCCGTCCTTCGTCCTACCGCGGCACGAGGACGCGGACGTCCCAGGGCGCGAGGTCCAGCGCGAGGGCGCCGGCCCGGAGGTGCGCGCCGGCGCCGCTCAGCGCGTCGCGCAGGCCGCCTCGCGCGTGGGCGGCGAACGGCTCCGGCACGGTGAGCCGCTTCCTCACCGGTCGCTCGCTGAAGTTCAGGACCACGAGCGCGAAGCGAGACGCGTCGTCGCCGTGCCTGACATACGCGAAGACCTCGTCGTCCGGCCCCCCGGCGTGCACCGTGTGGTGCCCCGGCGACCGGAGCGCCGCGATACCGCGCCTGAGCCGGATCAGCTGCTCGTAATGCCGCGCCAGCTGGCCGCGCGGGGGCCGCGAGACCGGGGCGAGGCCGCCGTAAGGCTCGTACTCGGCGCCGAGCTCGTCGAACGTGTAGACGCACGGGATCCCCGGCAGCGTCAGCAGCGCCGCCGCGGCGACGCGCGTCAGCCCCGGCCCGTGGCGGGTGACGAAGCGCGCGCCCGTGTCGTTGTTGTTGATGAACCTGAGCGTGCGCTCGGGGCGCTCGGCGCGCGCCGCGGTGGCGGCGAGCGCCGCGCCGAGCCGGGCCGCGATGCCCCGCGGCGCGCCGAACACGTCCTTCCAGGCCCAGTGTCCGAGCTCCTCGGTCCAGTCATACGCCGCGTCGAACCCGTTCCGCAGGTAGTACGGATCGCGCGCCGAGGCCTCGGCGATCAGCGCGACATGCGGGCTCACGCGCCGGAGCTCGGCGGCCCAGGGGGACCAGAGCTCGCCCCGCCGCTGCTTGATGCCCCACGCGGCGTCGACGCGATAGCCGTCGATGTCGAACCGGCGCACCCAGTGCAGCGACGCCTCGAGCATCCAGCGCGCCACCTCGGCGCTGTCGTAGTTCAGGTTCGGCAGGTGCTCCCAGTCGAAGTAATGCGTCGGCTCCCCTCCTTCGTCGCGATCGTAGAAGGCGAAGCTGTGCGCGCGGTTCATGCGCCGCTCGGCTTCCCGGAAATACGGGTGCTCGGCCGAGGTGTGGTTGGGCACGAGATCGAGCAGCACGCGCAGGCCGCGCCGGTGCGCGTCGTCCACGAGCTCGCGGAGATCTTGCTCGGTCCCGTAGTCGGGGCGCACGCTGAAGTAATCGGTGACGGCATACCCGAAGTCGCCCTCGGGCGCGGCGAAGAGTGGAGATAGCCAGATCGCCGTGACGCCGAGCCGCTCGATCGCGGGGAGGGCGGCGCGGACGCTCCGGAGCGGCGGATCGCCGAAGAACGGCGGCACGACGCCGTAGAGGACGGCGTCGTCGATCCATGCCGGCGCGGCCCTGCCGGAGGCGGCCTCGAGCGGCGGCGCGACACGCGCGGCGTCGCCCCGGCCGCGCTCGTCGCGCACCCTGAGCTCGTAGAGCGCCTGATCGCCGGCGTCGGGCGCCGGCAGCTCGAGGCGAGCGCCCTGTCCGAGCGGCTCCGGCGCCGCGCCGGCGCGCACGCGGAGCCAGTCGAAGGCGACGATCTCGGCGCGGGAGCGCTCGCTGGGCTCGCTGCTCGTCGCGTCGAGGACGAGCTTGCCGCCGGCCAGCGCGGCGCGGGCGCGGGCGCGCGGCGTGTCCTCCAGCCGGACGCGGTAGGTGACGGGCGGAGACTCCAGGTCACCCGCGCTCGCCTCCCGGCAGCGCGCGACGATCTCGTTCTCGCCCTCGAGCAGCGGGACGTCCGCGAAGAACCGCTGCTGCTCGATCGCCGCGGGGACCACGTCGCCGCCCACCCGGATCGCGCAGTCCTCCAGCGTGCCCGCCCCGGCGAGGGCGCCCTGGACGCGCGCGCTGAAGGCCCAGACGTCGGCATCGCCGGCGTGAAGCTCCAGCCGGGCTTGCGCCGCCGCGGAGGGGCGCGGCGAACCCGAGGGGATGACCGATTCGCACGAGGGCGCCGCCAAAAGCAGCGCCGCAGCCCATCCGAGCCGGGTGAGCGGCCGCGCGTGACGCGACGGGCCCGGGGCGCGCTGCCGCGGGGCGCCCGTGGCCGCGCCGATCGGCGCGACCGGTCCAGAGAGAGATGCACAGGGAGAAGAGGCTGCGGTCGAGCGGAGGAGGCGTCTCAGCATGGGGGCGATGCGGCAAGCGGGGGAGCCCCTCTATTCCAGATCCACCTCTGACGATCGCCGAAGCGCTGGCAGCACGGTGGTTTTGTGCCGTGATCTTCTCTCTCTCCTCCATGTCCGCCGTGTCGTGGCATCCATGGCGGCGCATTCCCGTGCCGGGGCTTCCCCTGCGCCTCCTCGCGCCAGGATCAGGCGGCGGCGTAAAGGCGGCTGCGGCCCCGGGCGCGCATGACGAGCGGGACGCCGCCCGAGGGGCTCAGCGTCAGGTTGCGGCGCACGGGGCGGGGCGGGCGCTCGTCGAGCAGGCGGAACTCCCATGCTGACAGCGCCACGCCGAGCACGATCTTCATCTCGAACATCGCGAAGGCCGCGCCGATGCAGCGGCGGTGTCCGCCGCCGAACGGCAGGTACTCGAACGGGGAGAACTTTCGCTCCAGGAAGCGCTCCGGCCTGAACCGGGACGGCTCGGGGTAGAGCTCGGGGTGGTGATGCACGAGCAGGATGCAGGGCGCCACCCCCGTTCCCGGCGGGAGCTCGTGCTCGCCGAGGCGGAACGGCTGCGCCAGGAGGCGCGGGGACTCGGTGACGATCGGATAGACGCGCAGCGCCTCCTTGCACACGGCGTCCAGGTAGGGCAGGGCAGCGAGGCGCTCGGGGTCGGGCTCCGGGCCGAGGGCGTCGATCTCGTCGCGGAGGCGCGCGAGGACGCCGGGGTGGCGGTGCACGTGATCGAGGGCCCACGCGAGGGCGAGCGCCGTGGTCTCGTGCCCGGCGAACAGCAGCGTCCGGAGCTCGTCGAAGATGGCCTGATCACTCATGCGCGATCCGTCGTCGTAGCGGGCCGAGACCATGAGGCTCAGGATGTCGTCGCCCGGCGCCGCGCGCGCCCGCTCGATCTGCGCCCGGAACAGGGCCTCCAGGTCGCCGACGCGCCGGCGGAAGCGCGCGTAGGGGCCGAGGCCGCCGAGCTCCCGCTGCAAGGGCGGCAGGAAGGTCAGCGCAGGGGTCAGCGCGTCGGTCATGGCGACGACGGCCCGCGCGAAAGCGCTCGTTCGAGACGGCTCCTCCACGCCGAAGACGGCGCGGATGATGACGTCGAGCGAGATCGCCTGCGTGAGCTCCTGGGCGACGGCGTGGGGCGCGCGCGCCGCCTCGGTGAGCCGGCGCGCGGCGGTGTCCGCCATCGCCACAGCGTAGGCGCGCATGCGATCGCCGTGGAAAGGCGGCGTCAGCAGCTTCCGCTCGCGCCTGTGGCGCTCGTCCGAGAGCATGAGCAGCGAGTGCTCCCCCACGAGCGGCGCGATCGCCTTGGTGGCGAAGGGAAGGAAGGTCTCGGGCGGCGCCGCCATCACGTCCTGTACCGTCCTGGGGCCTCCGGCGATCACGACATCGCCGCTGAGCACGGGGACGTTGAAGACATCGCCGTAGGTGGCGGCGCAATGCGTGAGGAACTCGAACGGACGGGTGAGGAACTTGTAGGTCGTAAGAAGTCGGCTGCGCGGGCCTCGGGGCAACTGGCTCATGGCGTACCTCGGAGGGGGATCGAGCCCGGGGGCGCGCGGCGCCTCACCGGGATCGACGCAAGGATGGGCTCGGCGCGCCGCTGCGGCAGCGGCGTCGGGCGCCAATGTTACGACGGACGGCGCCAGGCGGAGCGGCGCCGCGCGGTGCCCGTCCGACCAAGGCCCTCGCGACACCCCGTCGGGGCCAGCCGGCGCTACCGCGCTCGCCCCCCGGAGAGCCCGCCTGGGCCGTTGTCGGCGTGGTTAAGCAATGCTCATGCCATAGGCATGGCGGCCACCGGCGACGTTTTTTGTCGGATGCACCGATGAGTTTCGCGCGCTTCGGCAGTCGACCTTCCGAACCCGTTCCGCGGCAGCGCCCTCACCGGGCGAGGCCCATTCCAGATGACCATGGAGATGTCCCCATGACCCGGATCGAATTGCCCCGCGTCGTGTCGCGCGCCGAGTGGCTGGAGGCGCGCAAGGCGCTGCTCGCCCGCGAGAAGGAGCTCACCAGAGCGCGCGATCGGCTCAACGCGGATCGCCGGCGCCTGCCGATGGTCGAGGTGACCGAGCCGTACGAGTTCTCGGGCGCCCACGGCAAGCTGCGCCTGCTCGATCTGTTCGAGGGCCGGCAGCAGCTCATCGTCTATCATTTCATGTGGCTGTTCGAGGACGACGGCACACCCAAGGATCGCGGCTGCCCGAGCTGCTCGGGCTTCGCCGATCAGATCTCGAAGGGCCACCTGCGGCACTGGCACAACGTCGGCACCACGTTCGCGCTCATCTCGCGCGGCCCCTGGGAGAAGATCGCGCCGTTCAAGGCGCGTATGGGCTGGCCCGTGCCCTGGTACTCGTCCGCGGGCAGCCGCTTCAACCACGACTACCACGTCACGCTGGACGAGTCGGTCGCGCCCGTGGAGTACAACTACCGGACGCCCGCCGAGCACGAGCAGGCGGGATCCGCTTATTATCTGGGGGGCAAGCAGCCCTTCGATCTGCACGGGCTGAGCTGCTTCCTGCGCGACGGCGAGCGCGTGTACCACACCTACTCGACCTACGGGCGCGGCACGGAGTCGACGGGCGGCTCGTACTATTTCCTCGATCTGACCGCGCTCGGGCGCCAGGAGGAATGGGAAGAGCCCAAGGGGCGCAGCACCGGGCTGGGCGCCAAGGCCGGCGACGAGCGCATCCGCTACCCCGACGAGCAGCAGGACCTGTCCGACTCGAGCGGCGCGCGGCCCGCGGCCGCCGCTCCCGAGGCGGACGACTGCTGCTCACGGATGCGGCGCTGAGCCGCGGGTCCCTCGCCGCACCCGGGGAAAGCGCGACGCCCGAGCGGCCTCGCTCGCCGCGGGCAGGAGGGAACGCCGCTCACCCCGCATCGAACCTCACGTCCAGGTCCGGGTACTTGCGGGCGAGGTACTCGAGCGCCAGCGACGTGTGGCAGTGGCGGACGTCGGGCTGGCGCGCCGTGGGGCAGTTGCAGCCGAGGAACACGTCACCTTGCCGGGCCTCCTGCGCCAGCGCGTCGAAGTGCGGTCGTTGCTCCGCAAACCGCTCGTCGAGCACCGCAAAGTAGGCGGCGCGAAACCTGTTGAAGCCAGCTTGCGAGGGATCCGACAGGAACTCTTCGACGATCTCCGGGGTGGGCCTCAGGACGTGGTGCGTGTGTTTGCGCGTGTCGTACCGCTTGCCATCGGGCAGCGGATCGTCCTCCCGACGGTGCCCGCGGACGATCTGGTAGCGTGCAAGCATGGGTGCTCATTCCTCCTTTCGTTCGTCGTTTGCATGCGCCGGCCGTGAGGTCTCATGGCGGTCCGGACGAAGCGCTGCGCGCGCCGCTCACCGCGGCGCCGGCGCGCGCGCCACGCGGCCGCCCACGACCACCATGTCGACCTTCGTGTCGACGAGCGAGCGATCGGGCGAGAGATCGCGGCCGAGGACGGTCAGATCGGCCACGTAGCCAGGCGCGATCCGGCCCCGCTGGCCCTCGGCGAAGGCCGCGTACGCGGGCGCCTCGGTGAAGGCCAGGAGCGCCTCGTCGAGGTCGAGCCGCTCCTCGGGCATCCACCCGCCCGGGGGGTGGCCCGAGAGATCCTGCCGGGTCACGGCTGCATGGATGCCGAGCAGCGGTGAGGCGTCCTCCACCGGGAAATCCGAGCCGAACACGACGCACGCGCCCGACGACAGGAGCGAACGCCAGGCATACGCGCCCTTCAGGCGATGGGCGCCGAGCCGCGCGGGCGCCCAGGGCATGTCGCTCGTCGCGTGGGTCGGCTGCATCGAGGCGATCACCCCGAGCGCCGCGAAGCGCGGCAGATCGTCGGGCGAGAGGATCTGCGCGTGCTCCACCCGGAACCGCAGCGCCGCCGCCCGCCCCGGGCCGAGCGCCTCGAACGCGTCGAGCACGGCGCGGTTGGCGCGGTCGCCGATCGCGTGCACCGCGAGCTGGAAGCCCGCGTCCGCGACGAGCCGCGCCGCGCGCGCGAGCGCCTCGCGATCCATCAGCAGGAGCCCGCTCGTCGAGGGCTCGTCCGCGTACGGCGCGAGCAGCGCCGCGCCGCGCGAGCCGAGCGCGCCGTCCGCGAAGAGCTTGACCCCGCGCAGCACGAACATCGCCGTGCCTGTCGGGTCCACGTCGGGGGCGCGCGCCTTCAGCCCCTCGAGGTTCCCGTCGCCCGCGAGGTACGCGGTGACGCGGATCGGCAGCCGCCCGGAGGCGGCGAGCGCGCGGTAGACGGCCGCGGTCTCGTCGTCGATGCCCATCTCGTGCACGGCCGTGAGCCCGGACGAGAGCGCCTCCTCGGCCGCGCGCAGGATGCGCCGCTCGCGCACGGCGGGCGGGTCGGCCGGGACCTTGGCCTCGATGAGGCCCATCGCGTTGTCGATGAAGACGCCCGTCGGCTCGCCCGCGGCGTCGCGCAGGACGCGCCCGCCCGGCGGATCCTGCGTGCCTCGGCCGACCCCGGCCGCGCGCATCGCCGCCGCGTTCGCCCAGAGCGCGTGCCCGTCGACGCGGCGCAACGCCACCGGGTGCTCCGGCGCCGCCGCGTCGAGCGGGGCGTGCGTGGGGAACGCGGCGCCTGGCCAGAGGTTCTGGTCCCAGCCGCGCCCGGTGATCCACTCGGCCTTCGGGCGGGCCTTCACCGCCTCCGCCACGAGCGCCGCCGCCGCCTCGGCGCTCGTCGCGCCGCGCACGCTCAGCGTCTCCAGCGCGACCCCGAGCCCGTAAAGATGGGCATGCCCGTCGACGAGCCCGGGCACGATCGCGCGCCCCGGCAGCTCCTCGACGCGCGTCCCCGGCCCGACGAAGGCCTCCGCGCCGGCCGCGCTGCCCACGAAGACGATCCGCTCGCCGCGCACGGCGACCGCCTCGGCGCGCGGGTTCCCGGGGTCCATGGTCCGGACGACGCCGGCGGAGATCACGAGATCTGCGGGCGCCGAGGGCGCCGCCGTCGCGGCGAGCTGGCCCGGCGAGGCACAGCTGGGGGCGAGGCTGCCGAAGAGGCTCAGGAGCGTCGCTCGGAGCGCGTTCGACATGAGCGCCACCCTAGCACCCGCATGGGGCGCGCAACGGCGGGCAGGGGGCTACCAGAGGCTCAGCGTGACCGCGATGGTCAGCAGCGGCAGCGGCGCGAGCACCGCGACGAAGAAGACGAGGACGTCGAGCTGCGCGATCCGCTCGCACCCTCGATCGAGCAGCCAGGCCTGCTCTCCTGCGATGAGCTCGGCGCCGGAGAGGGCCCCTCCGCGGTACGTGCCCGCGGACGTCGGTCCGAGGACCACCACAGGTCCGGGCGGCAAGCCGCGGTCTGCGGCGCGGACGGGAGGCGAGCCGTCCGCGAAGTCGAGCCAGCCGTTTTCCGCGAGCACCGCGGCCCTCGCCCCCGCGATCCGCGCGAGGGCGCGGCGGGCGCGCCAGCGATAACGGAGCAGCGCCGCGGAGAGCAGCGCTCCGCAGGCGGCGACGGCGATCGCGCGCCGGTGGGCGCCGAGCACGTCTGCGACGAGGCGCATGGACGCGGGCATCGCCAAGAACCGCGGCGCCGCGAGGACGACCCGACCTGCTTCGCCGCTGCGATGGGCATCGTAGATCGCTCCGTCGAGCACGAGCAGCTCGCTCAGCTCGCGGTCGTTGGCGAACAGAGACGCTTCGCGAACGAGCGGCGACGCCTGGCGGATGACGAGAGGAGCGCGGGGATCGATCCAGCCCGGCTGCTGCCAGCACGCCTCGGGGTCGACCATCGTGTACGTGCCGCGCTGAGACAGCCACGTCACGACGTGAGCGTCGAAAGGCCTCCCGGCCTCCTCCACATCGAGAAAACACCTCTCGGACAGGCTCGGGCACAACCGGCGCACGCCCAGCTGGCCGATGGTCACGTCGTGGATGCGCGTCACGAGGGGCGGTCCGGACGGGTCCGACGGGCCCTCGGCGATCATCGAGGGCTCCCCCTCGATGGGCGGGACGACCCCGATGGTCGGAAGGGACGTGATGTGATCCTCCGGATCGGGCTCTCGCACGGCGTGAACGGTCGATACGGCAATGAGGCCCGTGGTCAGCGCGAGGACGGCGACGCTCGCCGCGTGGAGAGCGCGCGGCGGCACGCGGACCATGGTGCTCGCCATGGCAGCGAAGAACACCACGCCGAGGGCGCCGACGAGGGCGGACATGAGCCCGAACACGCTCCCGATGGGCGGCAACCACTCTCGCCATGCGTGCCAGGAACGGGGGATGTCGGGGCACGTCATCCCATCCCGGGTCATGCGGAAGAAAAGATACGCGAGCGGAAGAACGAAGAGGGGAAGAGAGACGCGCAGCGCAGGGCTGCGGGCCGCGGCGCCGACGCAGAGGAGCGCGGCGAGCAAGCCCGCCTCCACCACGAACCAGGGGACGGACACGTGCTTGCCCGTGAGGATGGCGAGCGCGACGCAGGGGCCAACCATGACCCCCACGCACGCGGCGTGACCCCTCGGAGGGTCCGAGAAGAAAGAGCGGGGATGATCGCCCGGTGCCAGCATCAACGCTCCTTGAGCTTCACCGAGGCGCCCCGCCCGCGGCAGGACCACCTGGACGTCGCGGACCGCGCTGCACGCTGCGCGCCTCGGAGAAACGCGCCTCGGCCTGCATGTCCGACGATCCCATGGGGCGCCGTTCGCCGTCAAGGAGGCCGCCGGATCGCGATGGACGGGCGCTCGACTCCTCGGGCTCGTGCACCGAAGGCACCGCGTTCCCTTCGCGGCCTGCGGGACGCGGGCGGCGCGGCCGGCGCCGACCCGTCGAACGAGCACAGAGCTTGAGCCGGCCGCGGTCTCCCGGGCCAGAGAGCACCTGAGAGGACATCTGGTGGAGGCTCGCGCCGTCGGCGTGGGGGCTCAGCCCTCCACCGCGCCGCGCGGGGGTTCCTCCGGCGCCGCGCAGACGAGCTCGAAAACCCCGAAAGAGGCCGTCTTTCCCGCGGATCCTGGGCGCGCCGGGGGCGGCCCGACGCGCCCCGACAACCTGGCCTGCCTGTTGCTCTATCGGGATGCGACGCCGCGAGACAGCGACGAGGGCGACCTGGGCGACTCGAACTCGCCAGAGCCCGCCGACACGCGATCTCGTGAGCGTGAACCCTGACCCAAGGAGACACCACCATGAAGCTCAAGAACCTGCTCCTCTGCTCGCTCATCTCGTCCTTCTCGCTCGTCGGCTGCATCGCCGAGCCGCTCGACGGCGACAGCGCCGATGAGGGCGCGAGCGACGCCGCCGAGGTCGTGGGCGAGGGCGCAGAGGCGATCATCGGTCCTGGCGGCGATGACGGCGGCGGCCCGGTCACGAGGACCGTGAACCTCTCGTGCTCGATCACCTATCCCAGCATCTTCAACCCGAACGCGGCGATCAAGAACACCTCGCTCTTCGGCGTTCCGGACTCGGCCAAGATCACCTTCACGGTCACGCACTACTACGGCGATCCTGGGCCCTACACCCGCTCGGTCACCGGGCCGCTCGCCAAGGGGCAGACCAAGCTCGTCCCCCTCTCGCACCCCGGCGCGCTCGACGCCTACGGCTGCACCGCCAAGGCCACCTGGACCGTCATCGACTGAACCCGACCCTGCTGGTTCCTTTCCGGGAGAATTCACAGGGAGGCGGGGAGACGGGGAGTAGAATCCCATGAATCTCCCCGCCTCCCTGTTCATCTTCTTTTATGATGCCAACAAGTGAGAGGATCTGTCGGGTTCGGAACGAGGTATCGACGACCGGGCAGGGCGCACCGCGCGATGCCGTCTCTCATTCCTCTGCTTCGGTGCTGCAGGTGATGTTGATCCTCCCTCCACGGCCTTCGATCGCGCCGCCGATGAACCGGAGCGGCCATGGGTGCTCCGAGGGCATGCAGCGCCACTGCGACACGAGCTCCGGCACCTCGGTCGCGCAGAAGCCGCTCGGGCATCCTGGACAATCGAGCGAATGCCGGCAGCTCTCCAGGTCGGCGCCGGCGAGCTGCACGACCTCGCAGCGGCGCAGCTCCTTGCCGCCGCGCTCGACGAACGTGGGCTGCCCGCCTGGATCGCGCCGACCGCGCGCGGCATCGCAGCGCTCGAGATCGGCCTGATCGATCATGACCTTGCAAGCGACCACGCCTCCGGCGTCCACGGCGAGCGGGTGGGCCTGGCAGATGAAGCCGCAATCGGCAAAACCCGGGTGAAGGAGCATGTCCCACGTGTGCTGATCGTCGCAGCTCGAGGCGATCGGCTCCGCGCGCACGAGCTCGCTCCACGCCGCGAGTCGCCCGCTGCCTTCGTCGATGGCGTGACAGGTCCAATCGGGCGTGGTGAAAGGCCCGACCACCTCCGTGTCCAGGGTCATCGACAGCGCTGTCTGGCTGGGTACCTCGTCGGCGACGAGCCCGGGCCCCTCGTCGTCGCGCGTGCTCGCGACGAGCAGCCTCGCGATCCTGTCCTGAGGCAGCGACCTGACGAGGGCTACCTCGGCCTCCCCCACGGGTGCGCGCGCGCCCGTGACGAGCTCCAGCGCGCCCCTGGCCGTCCGTAGCGGGCGGTACTCCTCCCCGGGCTCGGCGAGCCGCTGTCCCAGCGCCTCTGTCACGCCTGCCATCACCGCCTCGACCTCCTCCTCGCGCGAGGTCTGCGTGGTCCACGCGAGCGCGGGGATATCCCTCGAGGTGAGGAGCGCCGCAGCGTCGGGCGCGCTCGGCCGCGCGACGACCACCCGGATGTCGCCGGGGTGCCACCGGGCCGGATCCGCGCTGCCGCATGTTCCCCACCGCGATCCGATCACGGCAAGGAGGCTTGCGCGCACGCTCTGGGCGACGCGCTCGCGGAGCTGCGCGGCTTCGGCCGTGTCCGCGTCATCGACGACCAGCACGATGACCTGCGGGCTCTCATCGACGAGCCCTCCGTCGAGGACCAGCTGCGAGGTTGTCCGGGGGTCCACCGCCACCGGATCCGTGCCGCACGCCACGGCGGCGAGCGTCAGCCATGGGAG
Organism: Sorangium sp. So ce426; assembly: GCF_051475585.1. Taxonomy (NCBI): domain Bacteria; kingdom Pseudomonadati; phylum Myxococcota; order Polyangiales; family Polyangiaceae; genus Sorangium; species Sorangium sp. So ce426. Next base: position 4,436,201 of record NZ_CP150341.1, read on the forward strand.
ATGGAGAGACCTCATTTGCCACATCACGGGCGGTGTTGGCAACACGCGTACCCGTGAGGGCGCTGCTCTCCAGGCCGAGAAGAGCGCGATTCCTGCGGTGTCCGAAGGGGGCCAAGCGCGCTCCATGCCAACGCGGGGGCGCGCGGCGCCAACCCGGTTGCTCAACCCGAGCGAACCGCTCCCGCCCGGAATGGTGATGCTGGATCCGCAGCCCATCCCCGAAGGGCGAGCGGATGCGCTCTCGAGAGCGGGCTCCGCGAGGCAAGCACGGCTCGTCCACGCAAGGCCGTTCCTCTCGAATCAGCTGGTGACTACAGCGTTACTTTCCCAGGAATCGCCTTTTCTTGTGCACGGCGCTGTGTTTGCCTGGGGGCGTTCGCCCGATCGGTCGGGCGAGGAGGATGTAGACCATGCGCAAGCTATGGGTGGCTCCGGTGATGGCGGCGGCGGCGCTGATGACTGCGCCACGACCCGCCGAGGCGTGCGGCGGATTCTTTTGCGGACGACAGCCGGTGGACCAGACCGCGGAGCGGATCCTGTTCGCGACGAACCAGGACGGCTCGGTCACGATGGTGACGCAGATCCAGTACGCGGGCGCGGCGCCGGACTTCGCGTGGGTGGTTCCGCTCGCCGAGGTGCCGGCGGTGGAGAGCCTCGCTGTGTTCCCGCAGCTTGCGCTCACCGCCCTCGATTCAGCGACGGGCCCGCAGTTCCAGTGGCCCAACGACCCGAGCTGCTCCCCCATCTTTCCCGATGCGGCCGCGGGGGGCGCGCCCACCGCGGGCGGCACCGACGACGGCGACGTCACGGTGCACATCCGGGAAGAGGTCGGGCCGTACGACGTGGCCGTTGTCGAGTCGACCGATCCCACGGCGCTCGTCGAGTGGCTTCGCGACAACAACTTCCGCGTCAACGACGCGATGGTGCCGTACATCCGCATCTATACGAGCGAGGGGATGAAGTTCCTCGCGCTGCGGCTCCAGCCGGACGCTGCCGTCACCGACATCCAGCCGTTCCGCTTCACGCTACCCTCGGGGTCGCCGTCGATCCCGATCCGGCTGACGGCGATCGCGGCCGAGCCGGAGATGGGTATCACCGTGATGATCCTCGGCGACCGGCGTTATGGGCCGGCCAACTGGCCGGACGTCGAGATCGACGACAACCAGATCGTCTGGAGCGCGAACCAGTGGCCGCTGCAGACGAACTGGACGGCGCTCGTCGCGCGCGGCGTCGACGAGGCCGGCGGTCGAGGCTTCGTCACGGAGATGAGCGGACCTACGACGAGCATCGCCGAGCAGGTCCGCAACACGATGAGCTCGGACGAGGATCAGCTGGCCGCGCGCGACGCGCTGCTGCCGCTGCTGGAGGGCAACGCCACCATCACACGGCTCTATACGCGCCTGTCGCCCGAGGAGATGACCGTCGATCCGATCTTCCGGCGCACCGACGGCCCCGTGGTGTCGAACACGCGCCTGCTCCAGCGCTACGTCGAGGACCGCGACCTGTGCGTGGGCCCGCCGGGCGCCGAGGCCGCCGGCGCCGCGTCGCCGTGCGACTTCGCGGCGTGCGGCGCAGGCGGCCTGTGCCGCGTCGTCGAGGGCGCGGACGGCACCCAGCCCGTCGCCGCCTGCGCATGCGTGCCCGGGACGACCGCGCGCACCACGCTCGATCCGTCGGGTCGGCCGACGGTGACCTGCCAGGACATCCGCATGTCGTTCCTCAACCCGGGTGACCGGGCGCTCCCTGACGCGCCGCCGCTCGCGGATCCTTGCGCGACGTTCGATTGCGGCGCGAACGGCGAGTGCGTGCCCATGAACATGACGCCGACCTGCCGCTGTTCGACCGGTCATGTGGCGGTAGGCACGATCGCCGCCGACGGCAGCCGCACGACGACCTGCGTGCTCCCCGACGAGCCCGTCCCCGCGTCCTTCTACGACCGGCGCGTCCCGCAGCTGCCCGATTCGCTGCCGGGCGGCCGACCGATCGATGTGCCGCCGCCCGCCGTCGCAGCCGCCTCTGGAGGCTGCAACGCCGGCGGCCATGCTGGCAGCGCCATCGGCCTCAGCGGCGCGCTTCTCGGGCTTCTGGTGGCCGCGCGCCGCCGCCGGCGCTCGTAGGAGTCCACGCCGTGATCTGCTCGCCCTCCGCCGCCGGTTTCGCCGTGCTCCTCGCGTTCGCTCCTGGCTGCGCCGGCGGGGACGAGCCGCCGGCGCAGGGCATCGCCGAGCTCGGCACCGGCGAGTGGCAGTTCGAGCCGCTGGCCGACGGCCAGGAGGTCGAGCTCGCCCACGGCGCGCAGGGCGGCTGGCACGTGTGGACAAGCGTCAGGACGCTCGGCCTGGAGCCCGAGGGCGCCCAGCTCGAGGTCACGACGACCGTGATCGGCGATCCGTCCTCGGCGACGACCAGCCGGGGGAGGATCGCGCTCGAGGAGCTCGAGGACGGCCGGTGCGAGTTCATCGGATGGCCGGCCGTGCTCCGCGAGCCAGCTTGTGCCATCGGTCAACCGCTCCGGATCAGGGGGGTGGTGACCGACGCGCGAGGCACGGTTGCGACCGCCGAGCGGCTGGTGCGCCCCCGATGGGACAGCGACGAGGCCTGTGCTGAGCGGCCATAGGGCCTGAAATCCACATCGCCAGTCGGGTCCAGCAGCGCTATGTCAGAGCGAGTGAACGATCCAGACGGCTGGCTCTTCATAACGTCCGCGCCGACCCTGGACGTACACGGGGGCAAGGCCGCCGGGGATCTCGAAAGACAACTCGGAAGGCAGGATAGGCCTGCCGAGCCAGACCTCCCAGAAATCGAGCTCCAGGTCGACCACGAGGGCGCGGCGGGGAGTCCCGGCGATCCGGCCCCCGATGCGGACATGCGTTCGGACCCACGGGTCGGCGGGCAAGCCGTCCTCGCGGGCGCGATCGAGGAACGCCTCGATGTCGATGCGTGGGCAGGATGCCTTGGACGGGGGGCGCACCGGGGCGAGCACGCCGGCGAGGCCCGATCGCCTCGCCAGCGCCTTGAAGCCGGCGACCACGAGCGCGCTCACGCCCTGGCCGCGGAACAGCGGCGACACCGAGGCGGTGAAGGCGCCCAGGTGCGTTGGCGGGTCGCCGTCGCGGACCGCCTTCGCCCGGAGGACCTGCCACCTCCAGCCGCTGTCGGGCGGCGCCGCCAGATCGTCGCTCCGCACGGCGATCGGCGCGGCGTTGCCGACCGCGGCCAGGCGCCCCGTCGCCCTCTCGACGAGGCCGAACGTGAACGCCGGGGTCTCCCGCAGGAGCTCCTGATAGGCGTCCTCGACGTCGTTGGGGTAGATGAACGGCGTCGCGGCCCATGCCTGCTCGACGACGACATCCATCAGGGCGCCTAGATCCGGGCGCTCTGTGCGCGTGAACATGTCGAAGCGGTCGCTCACCGCTCCAGGCGGAGCATCGTGGGTCATGCGAAGTCGTTCCGCTCGGCGAACGCCGTAGTCACATCCAAGGATGGGCGCGACGCTCACGACGAGCGGAGCAAATCCCCCATGGATTGTCAAGCGCCCTTCCCCTGCCAGGAAGGCTCCCATCCGCCAATCGAGGGCGAGGCATCAAAGCGGTACGAAGTCTGCTCTGACGGGGACGATGCCCCGCTCCTCGCCTCTTCGAAGTCGCCGGAAACGCTCTGGGATCGCGCTGGTCGTTGGCCTCGGCCGAGCAAGTCGCGACCCTGGATGCGTGTCAGAGTGTGCCAAAGTCGGCCTTGGTCAGATCCCGATGTCGCATGTACGCCGCTTCATCACTCTCGCGTTGCCCTTCGTTCTCCTCGCGTGCGGGACGACGGTCGTACCGGCGGCGAATGCGGAGAGCGCGTCCGGCGGAGATACGTCAACCGGGGGCGCGGGCGCCGGTGGAACGGCGTCAGGTGGAGCAAGCGGCGGCGCTGGTGCGGGTGGCGCAGCAAGCGGCGGCGGGAACGGGAGCGGCGGAGCGCAGCCCGACCCTGACGGGGCCGGCGAGGAGTTTCTTCTGAGCTTCCCGCGACGCAACGTCTTTGGCCTCGGTCAACCGCTCGCAGCGACCGAGAACGGCTCGGTCATCACGGTCGGAGCTCGAGCTCCCGCGGAGCTCCTCCCCGGTTCGATCGACGAGCCCTTTCTTGCGGAGTACTCGGCGACCGGCGAAGTCCTCCACGCGCTCGCGCTGCCCGGAGCCGCTGAGCCAGAGTTGATGGCGATCGACGCGGAGGGCTCGATCTTCCTCGTCGGTCAGCTCTACAAGGACATGACCTTCGGCGAGCTCACCCTCACGACCGTCGAGGAAGGGTTTTATCTGGTCAAGGTGAACCCCGATTTTTCGATCGCCCTCGCGGCCGGAGTCACCCTCGAAGGCAGCTCTCCTCTGACAGCGATCGCGGTTGACGCGGAGGGCGACGTCGTCGTTGGCCTCGGCGTGTACAACGACGATGCATCCGTACAGAAACCTCAGATCATGAAGTTCTCCGGGTCGACCCTCGACGAGATCTGGAGCACGACGTTCGAGCACGACATCAGCCAGGGATACACGATTTCCCTCGCGTTCAATCGTGGCGGTGAGATCCTCGCCGGTGGCGCGTTCACTGGAATACTCACGATCGGAGAGACAGAGATCGAAAAGGCTGGAGGGCAGGACGATCCAGCTGTCTACAACGGCTGGCTCGCCTGGCTCGACCCGGAGAGCGGCGATCCTCTGCGCGCGCTCCGATTTGGCGGGGCGAGCTTCGACTATGTGAAAGACCTGAAGTCGACCGCCTCTGGACGCCTCCTCCTCCTCGCCTCACAGACGTCGACATCGACCTTCCTCGATCATACGGACACCTTCGACGAGGAAAGAACGGAGTCGGTCCTCTATGATTTCGAGGACGGTGGGACGGTGAATTGGGCGAGCCGGCTCGGCGGACCAGACCATCTCGGGAACGCGCTGGCCCTCGGCGGCGATGGTCAAAGCTACGTGGCCGGTCGCTTCGGCTGGCTCGGCACGGAAGAAGATGCAAAAGGAGGGCGCCTCACGCGCTTTGCGGCAGACGGGACGAAGGGCGAGAGCGTCGAGCTCGCGACCGGCAACCCGAACGGCCTGACGCACGTCGCCGTCGATACGAAGGGCGGCGTTTGGGTCAGCGGGGCCTGGGAGACGGCCTTCGATGTTTCAGGAAAGAGCTATGCTCCGCCGGCCGACGGCGGACAGTTCGTCCTCCGGAAGAAGGGATTCTAGACCGGCTGTACGACCAAAAGGACCTCCTGCAGCGAGCCGCGGTGGTGTGCTCCCGTCATCGGCTGACGCGGCGTTCGGCCGCGCGGCAGCGAGATAAACAGCGCCCTCTCGCCGAGCGCGCGGTCCAGTCTCCGGCGCGACGTAGGGGGCGCTTCAGCGATCGGCGAGCGGCAAGGTGAACGAGAAAATGCTCCCGTCGCCGACCCGGCTCTCCACCCAGATTCGCCCACCGTGCGCCTGGACGAGCCCCTGCGCAATCGCCAGACCGAGGCCAGTGCCGCGCTGCCTGTTGTTCGGGTGCGTCCAGTACGGGTCGAAGATGCGTGGGAGGTGTTCGGCCGCGATTCCGACACCGGAATCCCGGACGTGGATCCCCACCTCGCCGTCGAGCGCCTCGGCACGCACGCCGATCGTCCCGCCGTCGGGCGTGAACTTGTGGGCATTCCCGAGCAGGTTGGAGAGGACCTGGACGACCCGGTCGCGATCGGCGAGCACCCGCGGCAGATCCGTCGGAACCTCCACGTGCACCGACAACGAGCGGCCGGCCGCGCCGAGGCGCACCGTCTCCGTCGCATCCGCTACGATGTCGGAGACCTCGTGGGGGGCGGGCAGGATCGACAATCGGTGCGCGTCGATGCTCGCCACGTCGAGCAGGTCGGCGATGAGGCGGTTGCTGTGGCGCGCTGCGCGCTCGATCGTCCGTACGCCGTCCCGCCACCTCTCCGCGTCGACGCGGGACGCCATCTCCCGCTTCAGCAGGGCCGCCCGGAGCAGGATCGCGCTGAGGGGGTTGCGAAGATCGTGGGCCACGATGCCGAGCATCTGGTCGCGCTGCCGGACCGCATCCTGTGCCTCGGCGCGGGCGCGCTTCTCCGACTCGAAGAGGGAATTGCGCTCGACCGCCTGAGCGCACTGATCCGCCATCGTGGCGACCAGCTTGCGCATCGCCGCATCGAGGCGGCACGGACCCTCGATGACGAATACAAGGCCGCCGAGATCCCGATCGTGGATCCGGAGCGGCAGCGCCACGAGGCGTGGCGAGGCCGTCGCGGACATGGTGGGGCCCGGGGCGAAGCGCGCGGCGGCCCCCTCGACCTCGTCAGGGTCCGGCAGGATGACCAGCTCGCCGCGGTACAGGGCCAGGACGATCGGCTGCTCCGGATCGGACGGGAACGCCGGGAAGGGCGACGTCCCCTCGTCGCCGGTCGAGGCCACGAGGCGCAGCCCTCGTGGGTCGTCCGTTCGCAGGTAGGCCCGCGCGCCCTGGGCCCGCAGGAGCGCGCCGATCGCGCCGATCGCGACGCAGGTGGACTCTCCGGCGGTGCTCGTGCGGGCGAGCGCGGCCGTGACGGCCTGCAGGTGGGCGAGCTGCTCGCGCGCCTCCTCGGCCTGGATCCGGCCCGCCTCCTCGGCCTCGCGGCGGCGACTTTCCCATGACGCCTGCAGCTCGCGCTCGATGGTGTAGGCGATGTGCGCCACGAGCGCGAGCCGCTCGGGGCTGCCGGTCGCGACGGACGTGCTGACGTCGATCGCGCCGATGATCGTACCGTCGGGCGCGTGGATCGGCGCGCCGGTGCACGTGCAGTCGTCGAATGCGCTCGCGAAGTGCTCCGGCCCGACGATCGCGACCGGGCGATCGGCGGCAATGGCGGTGCCGGCGCCGTTGGTCCCCATCGCCCGCTCCGACCAGTCGAATCCGGGCAGGAGGCCGAATGTCTCCATCATCGAACGAGACGCGCCGACCGAGCAAAGGACGATGCCGTCCCCGTCGACGACGTAGACGGCCGGCTCCGACGCCCGCAGGAGCGCGGCGGCCCAGTGCAGGTGAGGGATGGCGGCCCGGACCAGGTCGGCGCTGAGCTCCAGCCTCCTCGCGAGCTCCTCGTCGTCGATCCGACGGAAGGGCGGACGGACGGGGTCGACCGCCGCCGCCCGGCTGCGCTCCCATGAGTCGAGTACGAGACGGCGCAGCGGGTCGGCGAGATCCAGCTCGCGGACGAAGTCGTTCCATTTGCGGAACCGTTCTTTCGCGACCGTGGCGCCCGGCGTTCCAGCATCCCCCATGGACACCGACCTCGTAACACGAGCGCTGCGCCAAGGCACGAGCCTGCTGACCTGGCAACTCGCCGTTCACGTCACCAGGCTGCGGGGCGTGCTCGGCGTCGTGCGGCTGCTTGGCGTGGCGCTCGCCGCGACGCCACGGCGGAGCGCGTTCGTCGAGGCTCGTCGGCCTGCATCGGGGCGGCAACGCCGAGCGAGCGCCGCGCGTACGCGTCCGATCGCCCGGTGATGGACGTGCGAACAGGAGAGAGGCCGGCGCCCCGCGGTGCGCGGGTCGGCGTTGCAAACCTCGCTCGCGCAGCTCCCGGTAACCTTCCTGGGCTATCGCTGACGAAGCTCCGGGAGAGCGGCGAGGTCGAAGAATGGTCAAAAGCATACTATCGATCCAACGTAAGGTCCTCGTCATGGCATCATCGCTCTGTGGTGCGACAGTGTTTCCGTCCGGCGCCATGGCCACGGGCGACGCTGGCGCCGCCCCTGCGGACAACGCCAGCGAGGACGAGGGCGGGCGCGCCTGCCGGGTCGAATCGGGGCCCAGCTCCCCGGCGGGCGCGGTCGCCGCCCTGGTCGCGCCGGGCGCGGCCGTTCAAGAGAGGCGGGCGCCGGGGCGCGGTCGTGGTGGATGTCGATACCATATCCCCCCGCGCGCGACTAAGCTTGGCCCCGATGGACGACAACTCTCCTCCCGAGGGGCGCATCAAGCGAGGCGGGCGCCGGGCCGCGGTCATGGTCGACGTGGCCAAGCTCGCCGGCGTCTCGTACCAGACGGTCTCGCGGGTCCTGCACGACAGCCCCCACGTGCATCGGGACACGCGGGAGCGCGTGCTCGACGCGATCCGCCAGCTCGACTACCGCCCGAGCTCCGTGGCGCAGGCGCTCGTCACCGGGCGCTCGCGGACGCTCGGTGTGGTCAGCTTCGACACGACGCACTACGGCCCGGCGTCGACGCTCCACGGGCTCGAGACGGCGGCGCACGACGCCGGGTACGGCGTCAGCGTCGTCAGCCTGAAATCGCTCAGCCGCGCGCCGGTGGTGGATGCGGTGAAGGGGCTGTGCGATCAGGGCGCCGACGGCATCATGGTCATCGCTCCGCTGCGGTCGGCGGTGGACGCGCTCCGCCACGTCAACTCCGACGTGCCGGTGGTCGCCGTCGAGGGGGGGCCGGACGATTCGGTCCCGGTGGTCGCCGTCGACCAGCACGGCGGCGCCGCGGCCGCGACCCGCCATCTCCTCGACCTGGGTCACCGGACGGTGTGGCACATCGCCGGTTCGACCGACTCGCTCGAGGCCGAGCAGCGCATCGACGGCTGGCGTTCGACGCTGGAGGCCGCGGGCGTCGAGCCGCCGCCTCTCCTGCGCGGCGACTGGAGCGCACGCTCGGGCTACGAGCTCGCCCCGCAGCTGGCGCGCACGCCAGGCGTCACCGCCGTGTTCGTGGCCAACGACCAGATGACGCTGGGCGTGCTCCGCTACCTCCACGAGATCGGACGCGCGGTGCCGCGGGACATCAGCATCGTCGGCTTCGACGACATCCCGGAGGCGGCCTACTTCACGCCTCCGCTCACCACCGTCCGCCAGGACTTCTCCGAGCTGGGGCGCAGGTGCCTCCACTTGCTGCTCGGGCAGATCGAGAGCGGCCGCCGCTCCTGCTCGCGCGTCGTGGTCGATGCCGAGCTGGTCTTGCGCAAGAGCACCGCCGCGGTCCCCCGGAACCGATGAGGGCTCCAGCCTGCCAGCCAAAGGACAACGAGGGTACGCGATGTCGACGAAATGTACACAGGGCACCTCCCCGCGTCAGCCCTTGCATCGCGATGGATGACGCGGACGAGAAGTGTTTGCGGTGGCCCCGTTCATGTGATGTCGGTCGCTCAATCATTCAATGGCGGTTCGTCCCGATTTCCTGTCCGTTCCTCCAGAGCCGCCTGTGCGCCCGCGGTCCGGGAGCAGGCGACGGCGTCGAGCCACCACCATCTCGCGCGCGGCCGAGCGGCCGCGTCAGGGCGCCGCGCACGCGAACGACGCGGCGTCGTCCGGATCCCCCGTCCCGCGATACCTCGCGAAGGTTGGATACCTGCAGAGCGGTCGCGTGCGCCCCGGCACGCCCGCCAGGTCCGTGACGACCTCGGCGTCACCAGGGTCCTCGCCGGCCTCGACCCACCTCTCGAGCGCGCCGAGGCCATCCCAGGACACCTGGAAGACGGTGCTCACGGCGTGCTGGAACCCAGGGACCTCGTAGTAGCGCAGCATCGCGCCGGCGGCCGTCGCGCCGAGCGACGCCTCTAGCCCTTCCACGTAGCGCTCCGTCGTCCGCGGGCTCGTCAGCATGTCGCCCGTGCCATGGAGCAACAGGAGCTTTCCGCCCCGCGCGGCGAAGCCGCCCATGTCGGCGTCGCCCACGTCGAGCAGAGACAGCTCCTGTACGCGCGCAGCGTGGGGGCCGAACGTCCGCGCGTCGAAGGTCCGATAGTCGAAGGACGGATCCCTGACGACGACGTGGCGCATGAAGCTGTCGACGAGGGCCGCCGCGAACGAGCTGGTGAGCGGGTCGACAGGAAAGGTCGGCGCGCGCGAGCCAAGGTCGACGGACTGCACGTGAGGCTCCAGCGGCGAATCGGTCCCGACGCCCTGCGCAGCCGAGTACACGTTGAAGCCAGCAAACTCGGTGTCACCGCTGGCGAGCGGCGACGCCAGCCGTACGGGCGCGTTGATGGCCTCCAGGGCGTGGATCTGCGCGTCAGACAGGCACGCGTCGCCGGTGTCCTCACCACCCGCGCAACGTAGCGCCGTCACGTCGAATCGCTCGTTGCAGCTCGCCACGTCGCCGACCACCGAAGAGCGTGCCTGTCGTTATCGATGCGGCGTACAGCGCGTTCATCCCGCGTCTGATCTTCATGTCGCCACTATCGTGTTGGCGCCAGCGATCGTCAATGCGCGCTCCTGGCAAGCTGGTTTGCATCCATGAAAAAGAGTGCTGGGGACACAGGCACGATCCCGGAACAGGCGGCAGCGCATCGAAGGGCCCGGCTACCGGGCGCGGGCGCGCCGGTACTCTCCCGGCGTCGTGCCCGTCCAGCGACGGAAGCTGCGGTAGAAATGGCGCGGCTCGCCATAGCCGAGCAGGAACGCGATCTCCTGGAGCGCGAGGTCAGGCCGCCGGACGAGATCGAGCGCCTTCTCCCGCCGGGCCTCGTCGAGCTGCGCCGTGAACGACGTGCCGATGTCCTTGAGCGCGCGCTGGAGCGACCGCGTGCTCATGCCGAGAGAGCGCGCGATCCCCTCCTGGTCCACGTCGCCGCGGTCGAGCCGCTCGTCGATGCGGGCGCGCACGCGCGCGTCGAGCGTCGCGGCGCTGGCGGGCGCGGCGCGCGCGGCGAGGAGCTGCTCGGCGTGGCGAACGAGGTAATCGCGGACCGACGGGTCCGCGCCGACCACGGGCGCGTCGAGCACACGCGCCTCGTAGACGAGGCCCATCGCGCCCGCCTCGAAGCGGGCGGGGGCCCCGATCGCCTCCTCGTAGAGCGACGGCGGGTGCCGGCGAGGATGGCGGAACAGCGCCTCGATCGGCCGCGCCGACCCGCCGAGGTAGAGCGCGATGAAGCGCGCGAGCGTCGCGATCATCAGCTCGATCGGCTCGGCCATGGCGACGACGCGCGGCTCGTGCTCGAGCGCGAGGCGGGCGACCGCGCCGTGCTCCTCGAGGCTGATGCGGAGGTGCGGGTCCATCAGCCGGCAGAAGCGGCCATAGACGGCGACGCCCTGCCGCACGGTCTCGCTGTGGCGAAGGACGTGCCCCACGATGCCGACGACCGACACCGGGACGCAGCGAGAATAACGCAGCCCGAGCGGCTCGCCGGGGAGGCGCTGGAGAAGGAGCTCCCACAGCGAGAAGAGCGATGCATACGGCACGAGCTCGTCGGGCGCGGCGAGGACCTCGGGCGCGACGCCGGCAGCCCGGAGCAGATCCTCCTGCGGGACTCCGCACGACGAGGCGAAGGCGATGAGCCCGGCGGGCATGGACGCGAACACGAGGTCGCGGTCGGACATGGCGTGCGCCGAGGATAGCGCAGCCGCCCGGGGGCTCAGCGCCGATCCCGCCGCGCTCGAAATCCAGCTTGAACGAGCGCTCCGGCTCGTGGCATCCTCGACGTGCACGCAAAGGGGGGACGATGGCGGTGCATCACTTCGCGCTGGCGACCAGCGATCTGGTCGCCACACACCGGTTTTATACCCGGGCCATGGGGTTCCGTCTCGTGAAGGTCATCGCGGTGCCTTACGAGGGCAGCCGCGACGGGGGCTGGGCGAGGCACGCCCTGTATCGGACCAGCGAGCCCGATGGTCCGCTGCTGGCGTTCTGGGATCTGCACGAAGAGACGGTGCGGGGGCGCTTCAGGACCGATCTCTCGACAGGGCTCGGGCTGCCGGTGTGGATGAACCACCTGGCCTTCAGCGCCCCGACGGGCGAGTTCTACGGTCGGATGCTCGCGCGGTGGCTCTCGCACGGCCTCGAGGTGACCGAGCGAGATCGCGAGTTCTGCCGCTCGATCTGCACGATCGATCCCAACGGCATCATGGTCGAGTTCTGCCAGACCCTCCGGCCCTTCTCGGCCGAGGAGGTGGCCGACGCGGAGCGCTCGCTCTTCGATCCCATGCCGCCGCTCGAGCTGCCGCGCCCCTCGATCGTCCACCGGTCGCAGGTGGGGTGATGCGCCCGCGCGCGACCGAGCCTCCGAGGTGCTTGCGCCCCATCGTCACGGCATGCGCCGCGCGTGGGACGATGAGAGCGCGTGCTGCGGTGGGGCTCAGGGCGCCGCCGGAGGACCTTCCCGGCAGGGCGCCACCCGATCGGCGCCGCCGAAGAACTCTCCCGCGAGCAGCGACCATGCCCGCGCGTTCTCCGGCGGGCCGCACTTGAACGGCGCCTTCGCGAGCGGCTTGCCGCGGAGCGCCGCGCGTTGCTCGCGGTAGTAGCGGATCGCCAGCTCGGCGGCGTACTCCACCACGCCGTTTCCAGGCTGGAACGAGTAATACGTGCCGCCCTTCACGATGGTCTCGTTCGGCGAGTACGGCGTGAGGCAGGTGATCCTCGTCCCGCAGCGCGCGACGATCCCGTCGTAGATCGGCGAGAGCGCCGCCTGGGACCACCCGCCGTGCGCGCCGTCGTTCAGGTGGAAGAGCTCGTGGAAGAGCGTCTCCCGCACGTCGTCCGCGGAGCGGTGGAGCGAGCCGGAGAGGTTGTACGCGACCGTCCAGCCCGAGGCGTACGCGGAGGGCGTCCGCGCCCGCACGGACCGGAAGTACTTGAGCGCGAGGGCGCGGTGCCGGTAGCGCACGGGCGAGCTGGCCATGGCGGCGAGATCCGCGACGAAGGCGTCGAAGTCGGCGATCGCCGCCACCGTCCACTCGAGGTGGCGGCGCTCGGCGCGCACCGGCAGCTCCGGGACGAGGTGGAGCATGCCGCGGTAACCGCCGTCCATCATGTGCTCCCGCTCCAGCCCGGCGACGCTGCCGTTCTGGTCGAAGAGCGCGGTGGCGCTCGCTGCGGCCTGCGGGTCGCCCTGGTAGCGGAGCGCGAGCAGGCAGCGGATGCGCTCGTGCGCTGGGCTTTTCGCGGCCGCTGTCCCGGCGTTCCCGCGCCGGCAGGCGTCGATGGCGTCCCGGTGCGCGGCGGTGTCGCCCGGGAACAGGATCGCCTCGGCTTCGTCGGCCGAGATGGCGGGGGCCGGCTCGGTCGGGGCGGGGGAGGGCGCGGCGCCCGGGGCGCCATCTGTCGGCGCTGTCCCCGAGGACGCCGCGCCGGCAGGCCCAGGGGTTCCCGGGCCAGGAGGCGCGCTGGCTGCCGCGAGGACCGGCGTGCCTGGCGGCGTTGCGGCCTTGCCGGCGGGGCCCGGGGGGCCGGGGCTCGCGGGAGCACACGCCGCGACGATCAACGGCAACGCGAGGGTCAATACGGCGGCGAGCGGCGTGGCCTCGGTGCGCATCCTGCCCAGGATGCCAAAATCGCGGTCGCGCATCATCAGCAGACGCCCGGCCGCAGACGCCGCGCCGCCGGTGTGCGGCGGGCGCTGCGGCGGTACGACGTCGAGGCGGGTGGGGGGGCCAGTCGCGAAGCTCGACGCCTGCGCGCCGCGCGGGCGAGCAGCCGCGTGAGCTTCGTCCATTTTTCGGATCGGCCCTTCCGATAGGCGTTCATGATGCGCTCGTTCGATCCATGGCCCTTCTGCCGTGGTACTGCCTGAGGTAGAGGGAGGACCGTCATGCGCGTGAGGAGCCTCGAGATCCACGACCTGCGCTGCTTCCGGGGCAAGCACGTCCTCGACTTCACCGATCCGGTCACGGGCGACGCCCGGGATCGCGTCGTCCTCGTCGGGAGCAACGGGTCGGGGAAGACGACGGTGTTCGACGTCATCGAAGCCATGCTCGCCTTCGTCGTCGATCCTGAGAGACCGGCGCCGATCCTCGACGAGGCTGGGTTGGTGGCGCTGACGATCGAGCAACCGCTGAGCGATCTCGTTGAGGGCCAGCAGTACCCGGAGCTGATCGTCTATGGGAAGGCATCGTACCTTTCCGATAGCGACGTTCGTGGTGGCACAGTCTATCTCAAGACGAACGACGTCGGGGTGGCGCGCCGGTGGTCCGAGACCAACTACACCGAAGAGCTGCGTCTTCACGCAACGCAGGTGGATCTGGGCGGGACCCAACCTCTCGGCGGCCTGATCTACTTCTCCCATGACCGCGAGCTCCGCCCTGTCCGTGGCGGCACCATCGAGCCCCCGCCCGCCGACAGGCAGTGGATCTCCCGGTATTCCCCCACGAGCCAGTGGACTGGCTCCCTCGAGCAGCTCTGGGTCTGGCAGAACTACCTGGATCTCGAACGAAAGAGCCGCGGAGAGGATCCCGGCGAGCTCGCGGGGTCGGTCGAGCTTCTCCAGGAAGCGCTCGGTCCCGGGCGCAAGGTGTTCGTTCGCGAGGGAAGGGTGCGCGTGACGGCGCCCTGGAACGACGCGTCCGGCAAACCCGCTGAGGTGATGCTCGACCAGCTCCCCTCGGGCGAGCGGCAGTGCGTGATGCTCCTCGGCGAGATCGCGCGACGCAAGCGGCCACGCGGCGTGCTGTTCATCGACGAGCCCGAGATCAGCATGCACCCGACCCTGCAGCGTCAGCTCCTCGCCCAGCTACGGCGCGTTGCGCGGCTCCTCGAGATGCAGGTGTTCCTCGCGACGCACTCACCGGAAATCGTGCGCAGCGTCCCGCCGGTGGAGGTGAAGAGCCTCGACTACCCGGAAAGTCTCTTCGACGTGCCTGACGAGGGCGCACCATGAGCGCTTACAAGAGCCTCGACGAGCTCGAAATCGTCCTGCGGAGCGGCGCAGGCATCGCGATCATCTGCGAGGGCGAGGACTACCGAGAGGACGAGTTCTTTTACAAGGAATGGTTCGGCGATCTCGGACGGATGGTCACATTCCACGCCCAGGATGGTTGGAAGTGCGTGCAGGACGCCGTCAACGAGCTCAGGCGGCGCGGCACGCCGGTGCCCGTATACGGCATTCTGGACAGGGATTTCACGCCGGACGAGGAGCTCGCGCGCCAGTCGGAGCCGTCGTTCGACGGCACCTGCTACCGGCTCTCTCGTTACGACCTGGAGAGCTACCTGCTCGATCCGGAAGGGTGGCTCAGCGTGCTGCGGAGGGTGTTGTGGCGACGCGAAGGCCGTGTGCCTGAGGGATGGGACACGGTGGATGCGGTGGCCGATCGCATCCGCGGCTTCTATCGCGAGGCGCTTCCGATCGGGGCGCATAACTGGACCGTGCGGCACGTGGCCGATGTCCACGGAGCGCAGCCGAGCTTCGTCGGCCGAAGCTATCTCACCGCCGTGCAGGCGCTCGCGACCGTGAACGCCGAGGATGGGCTTGCAACCTGGGCGAGCGCGTTCGGTGCGCAAGACACCGCGCACGAGGTGTACCGAGAGCGGCTCGCGTTCCTGCGAGCCCGCGAGGACGATCTCGACGAGCTACGGAAGCACGTCTCCGGGAAGCTCGTGTTCCAGGAGATCCATCGCACGATTCCCTGCGCGCGGAAGCGGCCGGACCGTATGGATCTGGCCGAGCGCTACCTCGACCAGTGCCGGGAGCCGCCGGCCGATCTCGCAGCTCTGATTCGCCTCATTCTCTCGCGCGCAGAGCTGGAGCGGTCAGGCTAGCTCTGGCTCGACAGATAGCTTCTGCGTCCGGCTGACGCTCTGCTGGGTTCGATGCGCGTTCGTGGCGGGCCTTCTACGGCACCACCACGGTATCGTTCGTCTGCAGCGGCAGGTCCCCGCGGAGATCGCCTTTTTCGACGACCTCATCGAAGGCGAACGGAATCCTGCGCTCGCCGATCGCGTCGCGCCGGACGATCACCACCTCGTCGGGATCGGCGAAGCGCGTGAATCCGCCCGCGAGGGCGAGCGCCTGGAGCACGGTGATCTGCGCCCTCGGCGTGAACTCGCCAGGACGCGACACCTCGCCCATCACGTAGACCCGGTAGCTGTGGAGCTCTGCCACCTCGACGCTGACGACCGGCTTCTCATGATAGAATTTGGCGGCCTGCGTCGCGATGTCCTCGGCGATGCCCATGACGGTGCGCCCCGACGCCAGGACGTCGCCGACGAGCGGGATCGTGATGAACCCGTCGGGTCGCACCGTGACGCGCTGGCTCAGCGCCTCGTTCTTCCAGGCGCGCACCTCCAGCACGTCGCCGGGGCCGACCGCATAGGCGCTCGTCGCGCGGCGCTCCGCGTCGAAATCGATCCGCGGGGCGCGCGCGCCGCAGCCCGGGAGCGCCATGAGGACCGTGAGCGCGGAGCAGAGCAGGGCAATCCGGACACAGCGGGAGCACATGCGGTTTCCAGCCTCCTTGATGCGATGGCGCTCCAGCAAGCGCCGATCCCGCCGCCGCGCTCCGCGCCTGCTCCTCGCGCGCGCACTGGCGCTCTTCCCGCGTGCCGCGCGGGCCCGCGGTGCTAGATCCGTCGCGCGGAAGGGGGGAATGCGCGCCGCGCCTCATCGCGCCCGCGCAGGGCGCCTCTGCGCGGCCGTCACGAGGGCGCGGCGCGGGCCGCCCGTGCGCGGCGCGCGCCACGCGAACGGCGCGCCACACCATGGCAGCGTGGGTCGTGTGCGCGCTGTGCGCGCTCGTCATCGTCAAGCCGCAGGAGTTCATCCCCGCGCTCTCGGGGATTCCGCTCGTGCACGCGGCGTTCGGGATCACCCTGCTCTGCGTCGCCCTCGACGTCGTGTGGCGGCGGCTCAAACCGACGCTCGCGCCTCAGGTCGTCTATGCGCTCGCGTTCCTCGCCTGGGCGGCGCTGACCACCGCGCTGAAGCGCCCGGCCGCGCTCGAGGAGCGCGGCATGCAGCTCGCGACCGTCGCGGGCATCTTCGTCGCCGTCGCCTTCGCCGCCGCCTCGCCGCGGGGGCTGCGGGCGCTCGCGATCACGCTCGTCGGCTGCGCCGTCCTCACGACCGTCGTCGCGATCGTGCAGGCGTTCCAGCCCCACGGCTGCATGATCGCCGCTCCCGACGACTGGGAAGGCAAGGGCGAGCTCGAGCCGGATGGACGCCCCTGCGAGACCAACGTCGACTGCCGCATCGAGGCGCCCGTGCCCGATGGCAATTACCGGTGCGAGCGCCCCGGGCCGCTCGGCACGTCGACCATCGATGGCCGCGTCCGCTACCGCGGCTCGCTCGCCGATCCCAACGAGCTCTCGCTGATGGCCGGAATGTCGATCCCGCTCGCGATCGCGCTCGCCGAGCGGCGCTCCGGCCCGCGCCGGCCGCGCAGGTCCGTCCGCGGGGGCCAGCGCCCGTCGGCCGGCGCGCCGCCCGGCGGCGCTGCGCCACGGCCCGCGCGGGCCTTCGGGGCGCCCCGCGCGCTGACGCTGCCCGTCCTGCTCACGGATCGGCTGATCTCGCGCGTGGCCGCGGCGCTCCGCGCGCTCCCCGTGACGGCCGTCATCGCGGCGATCGGCGCGATGGTCGTCCTGTCGCGCTCGCGCTCGGGCGTCATCGTGTACCTGGCGGTCCTCGGCATCAGCTTCATCCGGCGGAGCGGGACCCTCGGCGTCATCGCCGCCTGCTTCGTCGGGCCGCCCATGCTCCTGCTCGGAGGCCGGAGCGGCGACGAGGCGAGCGAGAGCTCGGGCGAGCGCGTCGAGCTGCTCCGGGAAGCGTTCGAGATGATCCGCCGGACGCGGGGGATCGGCGTCGGCGCGGGGCAGTTCGGCGACGAGTCGTCGCTCGGCTTGACCGCCCACAACTCCTATCTCCTCGCCGCGGCCGAGACGGGCCTGCTCGGGATGTGCCTGTTCGCGCTCGTCCTGTACGCGTCGATCAAGGTGCCGCTGTCGATCTGGCTGGGCGACGTCGATGTCGGCCCCACGGCGAGGCGGTTCGCGCCGGCGATCTTCGTGAGCCTGTGCGGCGCGCTGATCGGCATCTTCTTCCTCTCGTGGGCCTACAAGGACATCCTCTACATGGTGTTCGGCGCCTCCGCCGCGCTCTACGGCGCCGCGCGGGCCGAGGACAGCCGCGTCGTGGTGCGCGTGTCCGGGAGGGAGGTCGCGCTCGTGTGCGGCGCGATGTCCCTGGTGCTCGTGCTGCTCAACGTCCTGCTCCGGTTCCTCCGGTGAGCGCGCGCGCGAGCGCCGGGCGCCGCGGGACGGCGGCGGCGCGGCCTCGCAGCAGGTCGTCCGACGGCGGGAGCGCCCTGGAACGGTGGTATGCTGGGCGGGATGTCGGCTCCCATCCGCAAGCCCGTCGAGCCCGCCGCTGCACCCATCCCGGCCGAGGCGCCGCGCGCCCCGACCGAGGCCGAGTGGGCCGCGATGTCGCCCGCTCAGCGCCAGCAGGCGATCACGGCGCTCGTCGACTCCGTGTCCCAGGAGGAGATCGACGAGCGCCTGGCCATGGCCGAAGGGGATCCGCACTTCGACGCCAAGGTGGAAGCCCGCGACACGCTCCGCGCCTGGTTCGGCCGGCGCGGGCGGCGCATCTACATCGGCGCCGACATGAAGGCCCACTATCCGGGCGAGAAGGGCTTCACGCCCGACGTGATCGCGGTGACCGACGTCGATCCCACCCCGCGCCTCTGCTGGATGGTCAGCGCCGAGGGCAAGGGGATCGACCTCGCGATCGAGGTGCACTACGCCGGCAACTGGCGCAAGGACTTCGTCGACAACGTCGTGCGCTACGCGACCCTCGGGATCCGCGAGTACTTCATCTACGACATCCCGCGCGGGCACCTCAAAGCTCACCGGTTACCGCCCACCGGCGCGCGGCGCTACGAGAGCATCCCCTCGCGCGCCGGGCGGTACCGATCGGAAGTCCTCAATCTGGATCTGGCGGTGGAGGCGGGGCGTCTCCGCTTTTACGCGGATACCGCTGAGCTGGTCACCGCCAGCGAGCTGGTGGGCAAGCTGGAGGGGATGATCGAGGCCGCCGAGGCCCGGATCGAGCAGGAGCAGGCGCGGGCCGAGCAGGCGGTGGGGCAGCTGTCGGCGGCGATCCTGATGCTGCTGAACGCGCGCGGCGTCCCGGCGAGCGAGGAGGCGAGGGGCCGGATCCTCGGCGAGACGGACGTGGACGTCCTGGGACGCTGGCTCCAGCGCGCGGCGACCGCGGCGGCGGTGGAGGAGCTGTTCCTGGAGTCGACCGGCCGCTGAGCGAAGCCGGACCGGGGGCTCCCGGGTCAGCGTGACTTCCTGGAGAGGGTCCATTCTTTGAATGGAACTGGCGATCTTCAGGCGAGCGACGCGGCATCAGGGAGCCACGTACGACGCATTCAGCGCCATCCGGATCTCGGGTGTGTGCGCAGGCGCGAGATGCCTCTCGAGCAGGAGGCGCGCCCATTATGAACGGCGTGACCCGTTGCACGATGCCGTTGCCACGCGCATCGCCTCGTGGTCTTTTGAGGATACCGTGTCTTCCCTCACCCAGCAGATCGCCGCGCTCCCTGGCCCGCTCCTCGCTCGCCTCCGGGCTCGCGGGTTCGACCCCGATCGCGTCGCCCGGTGGGCCGCGTCCATCGGCAAGGACCGGGACGCCCGCAACCGCCTCCAGGGCACGGTCGAGCCGCCCGCGCCCGGCGATGTCGCCGACCTGCCCGCCGAGGGCACGCCCGAGCACGCCCGCTGCCGCGAGGCGGGCCTGGCCGCGCTGCGCCGGGGCGAGGTCGCCCTCTGCGTCCTCGCCGGCGGGATGGCCACCCGGATGGGCGGCGTGGTCAAGGCGCTCGTCGAGGTGCTGCCCGGTCGGACCTTCCTCGATCTGCGCCTCGCCGAGAGCGATCACCTCCGGCGCACGACGGGGGTCCCGGTCCCGCTGTGGCTGATGACCAGCGAGGCGACGAACGGACCGATCCGCGAGGCGCTCGGCCCGCGCCTCGACGAGCCGGGCGATCTGTGCGCCACGTTCGAGCAGCACGTCTCGCTGCGCCTGACCCCTGAAGGCGGGCTGTTCCTGGACGAGGCGGGCGAGCCGAGCGTCTACGCCACCGGCCACGGCGATCTCCCGGATGCCCTCCGCGAGAGCGGCCTCCTCGGCCGCTTCATCGCCCGCGGCGGGAAGATCGTCTGGATCGCCAACCTCGACAACCTCGGCGCGACGGTCGATCCGGTCCTCCTCGGCTGGCACCTCGGCCACGGCGGGCCCCTCTCCGTCGAGGTGGTCGACAAGGGCGGCGACAAGGGCGGCGGGCCGCTGCGGTGGAACGGCCGACCGGTGATGGCAGAGGACTTCCGGCTGCCGGTCGGGTTCGATCCGAAGGTCGTGCCCGTCTTCAACACCAACACCTTCCTGGCGAGCGCCGAGGCGCTCGAGGCCCTCGCGCTGGACTGGATCTATGTGGAGGTCGAGAAGAAGGTGGACGACCGCAAGGCGATCCAGTTCGAGCGCATCCTGAACGAGGTCACGTTCGGGCTGCCGGCCCGGTTCGTTCGCGTCCCGCGCGAGGGCCTCGCGGCCCGGTTCCTCCCCGTCAAGGACGTCGAGGAGCTGGAGCGGCGGCGGCCGGCGATCGAGGCGATCGCCCGCGCGCGCGGCTTCCTCGGCTGAAGCGAGGGGCACAGCCCGCGGCACGCGGCGCGCGGCCGGCGGGCGAAGGTGCCTGTCGTCGTGGATCGACGCGTGGGACGAGGCGCTGCGCGCCGCCGAGGAGCGCCCGAGCGCGCGCTTTCGGACGGGAGAGCTGGATATGGCAGATGTGAAGACGGTCTCTCTGGACGCGGCGACGCCGGCGGACGCCGTGATCCTGTCCAACCTTCTCGAGCTGTACATTCACGATCTCAGTGATGTGTTCCCCGCCGTCGAGCTGGGGCAGGACGGGCGCTTCGGCTACCCCAAGCTCCCTCTCTACTGGTCGGAGCGGGAGCGGCGGCTCGCGTTCCTCATTCGATGCGGCGGGCGCGTCGCTGGGTTTGTCCTGGCGACGCGCGGCTCGCCGGCGGTGGAGGACCCGGAGACCCTCGATGTGGCCGAGTTCTTCGTCCTTCGCCGCTATCGCCGCTCTGGCGTGGGCCGCCAGGCGGCGTGCCTCCTATGGAACGGTCTTCCCGGGAAGTGGACCGTGCGCGTCGCCGAGGGGAACCGGGGGGCGCTGGCGTTCTGGCGCGGCGTCGTCGCGGAGTTCACGGGCGGCGCCGTGACGGAGCTCGTGCGTCCTGGTCAGCCCCACGCCTGGCGGGTGTTCTGCTTCGAGAGCGTGCCTGAGCGCGTCGCGCCCTGATTCCACGGCGGCGAGGATCACGGGCGCCGGCCGGCGCGCCCCTCCGGATCTTCGGCGAGCAGCTCCTCGATCTCGGCCGCCGCCTTGTCGAGCACCTTCACGGTGCGCGCGAGCACGGCGGGCGTGATGCGCCCCCGGCGCATCGCGTGGCGCAGCATCTTCATGAGCGAGCCGATGCGCTTCATGACGTCGCCGAAATCCTCGGCGAAGCGCTCCCACGAGGTCTCGACGAAGCGCTCGTAGAACTCGTCGACGTACTCGCGGTTCGCCTTGAGGTCCTCGCGCCCGGCGTCGGTGATCTCGTAGACCTTGCGCCCCTCGGCCTCGACGACGCGCGCGTGGCCGAGCTCCTCGAGCATCTGCAGCGTCGGATAGATGACGCCGGGGCTCGGCCGGTAGGTGTCGCCGCTGCGCTGCTCGATCGCCTGGATGACCTCGTAGCCATGGCGAGCTCGCTCGGCGAGCACGTCGAGCACGAGGTAACGCACGCCGCCGCGATCGGCGCGGAGCGGCGGCCCTCCAAACCAGTCGCCCCACCAGCCCGGCGGGCCGCCACCCATGCCGGGCCGACCCCTCCCGAACGGACCCCCCCTCGGCCCTCGCGGGCCTGCGCAGTGATGATGCTCGTGTCCCCAGAACATAGACAAAATCCCTCTCTGGCTCGGCGGCGGACCACCACGGCGGCGAGCACTCAGCTGCCGCGCGCTCGTGCGCAGGCCACCCCGGCTCCACGGCCCGGCGGACTGTGGCGGCCGGGTCGATATTCTAAAAGATATATCTAAAAGATAGCTCTCGACTGTCGGCCGTCAAGAGGCGGGGCGGACGACCGCAGGCTCGCGCGCCGGGCACGGTCGCAGCACGCAGCGATGGGGAGAGGCGCCGCCGCTCAACCTGGGTGGGGTCGCCGCCGCTCAACCTGGGTGGGGTCGCCGCTCAACCTGGGTGGGGTCGCCGCTCAACCTGGGTGGGGTCGCCGCTCAACCTGGGTGGGGTCGCCGCTCAACCTGGGTGGGGTCGCCGCTCAACCTGGGTGGGGTCGCCGCTCAACCTGGGTGGGTCGCAGGCTCAACCTGGGTGGGGTCGGCAGCTCAACCTGGGTGAGATCGCTGCTGTTCGCTGCTTGACACAGGACGCACGTCCCTGTAACGAAAGTGAAAATGATTTTCAGTATCGACGCTGCCCCTTCGTTTGCTCGACGCGAGCTCGCGGGAGTCGCCGCGTGCGCGTACGCCTCCGACGCGTTTCCTGACCTCGGGCTCCACGACGAGGAAGCGCGCCAGCTCGCCCGCTTGCTCGAGGTCGAGCGCGCCGGCTTCACGGAACAGGAGCTCCGCCCCCTCGCGACCCGCACGCGGCTGGTCGACGACGTCGTGGACGACTTCTTCCGCCGTCACCCGGACGGGCTGGCCATCGGGCTCTTCTCCGGGCCGTGCACCCGGTTCTCGCGCGTCGACAACGGGCACCTCCACTGGATCGACATCGACGTTCCCCGCGTGGTCGCCTGGAAGTCCCGGCGCGCCCCGCGGACGCCGCGGTATGCGCTGGCCACGGCGTCCCCCGGCTGCGATCACTGGATCGATCAGCTCGCCGACGCGCAGGACTGGCCCACGTTGATCCTCGGCCTCGGCCTCTTCTCTCATCTCGGCCCCGAGCGGATCGGCGCCTTCTTGACCCAGGTCTCCCTGCGCCTCGCCAAGGACGTGGAGCTCCTGCTCGACGCGAGCCCGTGCCTCCAGCTCCGTCCCACCACGGCGAGGGGCGCGCGTCACGTCGAGCTCCACCGAGAGGGAGGCGTCGTCGAGACGTTTCCATGGCTGCGCGTCCTGGGCGATAACGACTATCCCGAGCCGCTCGGCGCCCGCATCCGGACCACGAATGGACTCGCGCGCTTCTTCCGTAAAGCGCAGTTCCCAATCCTCCGCCACCTCCGGCGCGTGTGAGCCCTCGATCGCACCCTCGGTAACACCGCCATGACAAGCAACAGCAAGACCCATGCACAAGGACAGAGACGCTCGATGAACATCCAGGACTACGTTGACGCACCGGCGCCCTGCGGCGCCGCGCTCCACCATCGCGACGCGCGCGCGTCCCTGGGGAGGGCCCGGGCATGAGCCGTTACACCGGACCTCGCGTCAAGGTCATGCGCGCGCTCGGGGTCGAGCTCCCCGGTCTGTCGGCCAGGAAGACGGAGCGGAGGCCTTACCCCCCCGGGCAGCACGGACAGGCCCGCAAGAAGCTCAGCGAGTTCGCCCTGCGGCTCCGCGAGAAGCAGAAGGTGAGGCTCAACTACGGCCTCACCGATACGCAGCTGAAGACGCTCATGCTCGAGGCGCGCAGGAGCGATCTCGCCGCCGGGACGAAGCTCATCGAGCTGCTCGAGCGGCGGCTCGACAACGTCATCTTCCGCGCGGGCTTCGCGCGCACCATCCCGGCCGCGCGGCAGCTGGTGGCGCACGGACACGTGCTCATCAACGGAAAGCGCGTCGATATCCCGTCCTACCGCGTCAGCGCCGGAGAGACGGTGAGCGTGAGCGAGAAGCGCCGTGACCACCGGACCGTCGTGGAGGGCCTCGCGAGGACGGACATGGAAGCCCCCACGTGGCTCGCTGTCGACAAGGACGCCCGGCAGGTGCGCGTGGCCGCGCTCCCGGACGAGACGAGCATCCCGTTCCCCATCGCGGTTCAGCTCATCATCGAGTACTACTCGCAGCGGCTGTGACGAGGATCAGGGCTCGCCGCGCTGGCGAGCCCGCCTCCCTCGACGCGGGGCGGCCGCGACAAGCGCCCGCCTTCCCGGGAGCGTCCGCGAAGCGAGCCGCGCTCGCCGGATGCGGAATGTCCATGGCGTTCGTCGGCATCGGCTCTCGCTCACGCGGTCGGCGCGCGGGGGGGCGCCGAGCCGGGTGCGTCCCGGGGTGACGCGCCCGCGAGCACGCGCCTTGCCGTGCGGGGGCGGAGCGCCCACCGCGCGCGCCCTCGCGCCGCGCGGCGCCGGACGCGCTGCCCACGGGGCGAGGAACACCATGGCCAGCCTGAGCACGGAGAGCACACCCCGCGAGCGCCTGGACCGCGCGATCAGCGTCCTCGGCCGGGTGCGGATGTACTGGCGCGGAGCGGCCGCGATGATGGCCGTCGGACTCGCGATCTCCTTCGCCCTGGCGCTCGCCACGAAGCGGGTGTGGCGGAGCGAGGCCACGATCCTCTACCGCGACACCATCCAGACCGGCCGCGATCCCCAGAGCAGCACCGCGCGCGCGGCGCGCCTCGGGTCGAAGCTCAAGGACGCGCTCAGCGCGCGCGGGACGCTCGCCGGCGTCGTCGAGGCGTTCGGGCTCTACCCGGAGAAGACCGCCCGCTCGATGGTCGAGGCCGTCGAGGAGATGAAGACCCACGTCGGCTTCCGCGCGCAGAGCAGCGATACGTACGTCGTCTCGTTCACCCACGACGATCCACACGTGGCGCAGCAGGTCGCCGCCCGCCTCACGCAGATCCTGCTCGACGACTACCGCCGCGACAGCCTCGGCACGGCGACGATGACCCGCGATTTCCTGCGGAAGGAGCTCGCGGAGGCCAGCTCCAAGGTCGACGCGGCGAGCCGCGCGCTGGCGACGTTCCTCGCCAGGAACCCGCAGTTCCAGTGGGGGCTCAACGACTCTCCGTATGCACCGGCGCCCCAGCAGCTCGGCTTGCCCGGCGCTCCCGCGCCAGCGCCTGGAGCGCGCGCCCTGTCGTCAGCGCAGCCTGCCCGCCCGGTCGACCCGCAGCTCGCGGCGCTCGAGCGGCAGCTCGCGCGGGTCGAGGCGCTGCTCGGGGCCGGGCGATCGCCGGCGGCGGCGCCGGGGCAGCCGCTGCCCCAGAGCGTCGTCGAGGCGCAGCGGGCCCGCACAGCCGCCGTCGCCGCGGTCGCGGCGGCCGAGGCGGCGCTCGCCGAGAAGCTCACGACCGTGACCCCGATCCACCCGGACGCCGTCGCCGCGAAGCGCCGCGTCGAGGCGGCGAAGAGCCAGCTCACCGCGGCCGAGGGCGCGCTCGGGCTCGTGCGCGCGGGCGTCACCGAGGCGCCGGCCGGCGAGGCGCGCGCGCTCACGCCGTCGCGGCGCGCGGCGCTCGCGGCGGAGCGGACCGCGCTCCTCCGGCAGATCGCGGGCCTGCGCGCGCGCGCCGGAGGCGGCAGGGCGCCGGCGGGGGGCGAGGCGCCGCGCGCGCCGGCGGAGAGCCCGGCCAGGGGCGAGGCGCCGCGCGCGCCGCCGTGGGCGGCCGACGGGGGCGCCGAGGAGCGCGTGATCGAGCTCGAGACCGAGTGGCACCGGCTCCGCCTCGATCTGGAGCGGGCGCGCGAGTACCTGAAGACCGTCCAGGCCAACGAGCGGGCCGCGGACCTGTCCGCGGACGCCGCCGAGAACAAGAGCGAGACCGAGCTCGACGTCCTCGACCAGGCCTACCTGCCGAGCCGCCCTGACCGGGGGCGGGGCCGCGTCTTCTTCGCGGGCGCCGCGGTGACGTTCTTCTTCGCGATCGGCGTCGCCGGGGCCCGGGTGCTGCTCAACGACACGCTCTACGACGGCGGCGACATCCACGCGCTCGGCGGCCCCGCCCTGCTGGCCGCGATGCCGGAGCTCCCGGCGCGCCCGCCGCTCCGCGAGCGCGCGATCGTGCCCGCGTACTACGCAGAGCCGCCCATCGCGGCTGGGCCCGGCACGGAGCCGCCCGGCGGGATCGAGCACGGCGCAGAGCCGCCCGTCGCGGCTCGGCCCGGCACGGAGCCGCCCGGCGGGCTCGGGCATGGCGCAGAGCCGCCCGCCGCCTCGGAAGAGGCCGCTCCGGCCGGCTCCGCCCCCGAGGACGGCTCCGCCCCCGAGGACACGCTCCGGGACGGCCTCGATCTCGGCGACTGCGAGGTGGTCGACCGGTCGACCTGGAGCGCGCCCGAGGCGCCGCTCGCCCGCGTGGGCGTGCGCTCGTTCGCGCGCGCCGGCGGCCCCGCGTTCGACGGGCCCGAGGTGGAGATCATCGGCGCGGACCTCGATCCCGAGGGGCACGGCGTGTTCGAGCTGCTCCGGGGGGCGCCCGCGCCCGCGCTCGCGGCGCTCCGGGTCCTCCGGCACCGGCTCGATCAGCGGCGGGCGGGCGAGCCGCTCGCTGTCGCGGTGGTGAGCCCCGGCCGGGCCGAGGGCAAGACCGCGCTCGCGGTCCGCCTCGCGATGACGCTCGCCGAGGCCGAGCGCGCCCGGGTGCTGCTCGTCGACGGCCACCTCGCGTGCCCCCGCGTCGCGGCGACGCTCGGCCTGCGGCTGCCCGCGCACGCGAGCTTCTCGGAGCAGCTCCGGCGGCGGATGGCGGGCGAGACCCGACCGCTCGGCGTCATCGCCGTCAGCCAGTCGCTCTCGGTGCTCGCGGAGCCATCGCTCGAGGCGAGCTACCCCGCGGCGCTCCACTCGGTCCACTTCGAGGCCGCGATGCGCACGCTGCGGCGCTATCACGATTACGTCGTCATCGACGGCCCTCCGATCCTTGGCTCGGGCGACGCCAACGTCATCGAGGACGCCTCCGACGGCATCGTCCTCGTCGCGCGCGCCTCGCTGACCCGGGCGTCGTCGCTGACGAGGGCCGCCGAGCAGCTCGGCGATCGCCGCATCCTCGGGGTGGTCCTGAACGACGTCGCGCCGAGGCCCGTCGCCAGGAAGCGGGTCTGTATCGACGGCGAGCCAGCAGGGCAGTCGGTCTGAGGAGAAGCGAGGAGGCGCAGAGAGGGACGCAGGGAAAGCAGCGCGGGAGCAGCAGCGGTGGTGCGCTGGCGTCCGTGCCGACTTCAATCGATTCTCTGTCGGTTCCTCAACCCTTTCGCGACACCTTCGCGATCAGAACGTGATCTTCACCGCGTCCGACGACCTGTTCGCCGGGCCGTGGTGGACGACCTCGATGTTGTTGCCATCCGGGTCGAGCACGAACGCCGCGTAGTAGCCGGGGTGGTACGGGCGCTTGCCCGGAGCGCCGTTGTCCTGGCCGCCCGCGGCGACCGCGGCGGCGTGGAAACGATCGACCGTCGCGCGGTCGCTCGCCTGGAAGGCGAGGTGCGTCCGGCCGGTGGTCACGCCGGCCGCGGCCGGCGAGTCCACGCTCGATATGAAGAGCTCGTCGGCCCAGAAGTAATCGTCGGCCTCGCCTCCGATCGGGATCCCGATCGTCTCGAAGACGGCTCGATAGAACTTCTTGCTCGCCGCCAGGTCAGCCACGACGAGCTGAACATGATCGATGAGGCGCCCGCGATAGATCTCTTGAATTTCCATCGCCTCGGGATACCGCACCTCGCCCCCGGCGCAAGCGGACTCATTCGAGCTCATCTGCTCGCGGGCTGCGCGCGTCCGGGCCTTCAGCCGATCTTGAAGTTGATCGATTTCGGCCGCGTCAGGTGCAGGAACCCGAGCGTCGAGAGCGTCGCGCCCTTGCCGCTGTTCTTCGCGCCCGTCCACGGGAGCGCCGGATCCAGGGTGTCACACTGGTTCATGTAGACCGTGCCGACGTCGAGCTCGCGCGCGAGCCGCGCGGCGCGCTCGCGGTCGCGCGTCCAGACCGACGCGGTGAGCCCGAGATCGCTGTCGTTCATCAGCGCGAGCGCCTCCTCGTCGGACGAGACCGGCACGACGGGCAGCACCGGCCCGAACGACTCGATGCGCATCACGTCGAGATCGGGCGCCGTGTCCACGAGGAGCGTCGGCTCGAAGAAGCGGCCGCGGCCGTCGACCTGGGTCGCCCGACCGCCGCAGAGCGCCTTCGCCCCCCGGGAGAGCGCCTGCTTCACCTGCGCCTCCAGGAACGCCGGCGCGTGAGGCTGCGCCATCGGACCCAGGTTCGTCCGCTCGTCGGTCGGATCGCCGAGGACGTAACGCTTCATCAGCTCCAGCGCGGCCTCCACGAACTTCGGATAGAGGTCGCGGTGCACATATGCGCGCTCGACAGCGCAGCAGCTCTGTCCGGCGTTGTAACAGGCGCCGTCGACGATCCCGTCCACCGCCTTCTCCAGGTCCGCGTCGGCCGCCACGTAGGCGCCGTCCTTCCCGCCGAGCTCCAGGCCGGCGTCGACGGCCACCTTCTTCGATGTGGCCGCATAGATCCGGCGTCCGCCTTCGACGGAACCGGTGAAACCGACGAAGTTGACCCGCGGGTCCGACGCGACGCGCTCGGACGTGGCGTGGTCGCAGTGGAAGGCCTGGACGAGGCCGGGCGGCGCGCCGGCCTCCGCGAACGCCGTCGCGAAGTGCTCTCCGCAGAGCGGCGAGCGCGGCGAGTGCTTGAGCAGCACCACATTGCCCGAGAGCACCGCGGGGATGACCACGTTCACGGCGGTGAGGAGCGGATAATTCCAGGCGGGGAGATTGAAGACCACACCGAGCGGAGCGCGCACGATCCGCCGCTCGATCCCGGGGAGCTCCGGCAGGATCACATCGGCGAGCGCGCCCTCGGCGATCGCGATCATGTGCCGGGCTCGCTTGGCCATCCCCGCGACTTCGTTGCGGGATTGGCGCAGGGGCTTGCCCGTCATGCGGGTGATGTCGGCGGCGATCGACGGGGTGTTGGCCTCGATGTGCTCGACCGCGCGCTGGCAGAGGGCGGCGCGCTCGGCGATGGATGTGCGCGAGAAGCGCCGCGCGGCGGCGGTCGCGGCGTCGAGGAGCCGGTCGACGGCGGCCTCGTCTGCAAGAGGCCGGCGGACGGCTTCCTCGAGGGTATACGGGTTGTCGATCACGAGGTCGGACATGGCGGGAGATTAACCCAGTTCCCTGGGGGGCCAAGCGTCGTCTAGACTCGGGGCGAATGCGCGCCACCGCGGCAGGTCTATCCGACGTCGGCAGGGAGCGGGTCCACAACGAGGACCGATACATCCTCCTCCCCGAGTTCAACGTCTACGTCGTCGCGGATGGCATGGGCGGGCACGAGGCCGGCGAGGTCGCGAGCCGGATCGCCGCGAGCGCCATCGCCGGCTACTTCCGCGAGGCGAACGGCAAGCGGCGCAAGGCGTCGACGGGCGACAGGCTGCGCGCCGCCGTGACGTACGCGAACGCGCGCATCTTCGCGCACGCCGACGACTCGCGGTTCTACCGCGGGATGGGGACCACGGTCGTCGCCGCGGCGTTCTCGCCGCGGGAGCGGAAGTTCTACGTCGCCCACGCCGGCGACAGCCGCTGCTACCTCCTCCGCAACGGCGATATCTCGCAGCTGACCCGCGACCACTCGCTCATCGCGGACGCGCTCCTCGAGCGGCCCGACCTCACCGAGCGCGACCTCGCCTACCTGCCCCGCAACGTGATCACGCGGGCGCTCGGCATCGGCCCCAGCGTCGACATCGACCTGCGCGCGGAGCGCGTCGAGGCGGGCGACGTGTTCCTCCTCTGCTCCGACGGCCTCCACGGGCTCGTGGACGATCGCGAGATCGCGCGCATCGTCGAGGACAACGCCGTGCTCGCCGACGCGTGCGGCAAGCTCATCGACTGCGCCAACGAGAACGGTGGCCGCGACAACATCACCGCCGTGCTCATCCGGATCGAGGAGACGGCATCGGCGTCGTGGAGCCAGCGCCAGGGCGTCAAGAGCCGCAGCGCGCGGTAGCATCGGGCTGCGTGCGCAGGGGGCCGGGAGCACGCCGCGCCATCACGTGAGCGGCGCCGCCGCGCCCCTGCCGCCGCAAATGGGCTGAAGACAAGGGAGGTCATGCATGCGAACCAGGTGGATCGGGATGGGGCTCTTCGTCGGCGCGCTGCTCGCGTGGGGCTGCGGCGGCGAGGCGGCGCTCGGCGAGGCATGCGACGAAGCGGGCGCGGACGGCGAGTGTGAGAGCGGGGCGGTCTGCGGCAAGCCCGACGACAGCGCGGCGCTCGAGTGCCTGAAGACGTGCGTCGAGCAGACGGACTGCCCCGCGGACCAGGAGTGCAACGGCGTCTCCGGCTCGGACCTCAAGGGCTGCAGGCCGAAGTAGGGGAGGGAGCCCGGCGGAGCGCGGCGCGCCGGCCGCCGCGCTCAGAGCACGCCGGCGTGGGCGCGATCGAGCAGGCCGTCCATCACCTCGAACAGCTGCCGGTTGCCGTCCTGGGAGTAGCCCGCGAGCTTCTCTTCACAGGCCGGGATGGCCTTCACGAAATCCGCGACGACGGCCGGGTCGTCCAGCGAATCGGCGCCGCGGCCGAACCCCTCGCGCTCGAGGTAGCGGGCGTTGAGCACCTGCTCGAACTGGCGGCCGAGGGGGACGGCGAGCATCGGCTTGCGCAGGTAGACCGCCTCCCCCATCAGCGTGAACCCGCCGCCCGCGATGACGGCGCGGCACGAGGCGAGGTCGTCGATGAAGCCCTCCTCGCTGAAGGGGCGGTAGCGGAGGTTGCCCTCGACCTGCTCCTCCGTGATGTTCCGGCGCATCCCGTAGATGCGGCACTCGAGCCCGGTCTTCGCGAGCGTCGCCGACAGCGCGTCGTTCCCCTCGGCGGTCTGGTAGACGAGCAGGTGCTCCCCGGGGCGGCGGTTCGCGGCGATGATCTCGGGGCGGAGGATCGGCGGGACCAGCGTCGTCTCCTGCTTGCGGACCGGCGGGCGGAAGAACGTGGCGATGACGTAGTGGTTACAGAACGGCAGCTTGCTCTTCACGAACGCCCGCGTGAGCTGGAAACCCGCCTCGTGGCCGGCGAGGATCTGCGCGTCGTGGGTGCACCGGTTGATGATCTGCATGTTGTCGACCGAGACGATCGGCAGCCGGTGGATCTTCGCGTAGAGGTACGTCCACGACTCGAAGTCGCTGACGGTGAGCTCGGGGCGAAAGTCCTTGATGAGCTCGAAGTACGCGGCGATGTTCTTCGGCGTGCCCGTCGCGCCGGAGAGCACGTTGGACCAGAGCGTCTTGCCGCGCCGCACCCGGTTCTCCTCGTAGATCATGTGGAGCCCGTGGATGCGGTTCACCCCCGCGAAGCGCTTGGACAGGAAGTCGGTCGCCCTGCCCGACGCCATGATCTCGAGCTCGTGTCCCTGCGCGAGCAGGTGTTCGATCACGACGCGCGAGCGCATGGCGTGCCCCATCCCTTCCCCGACGACGCCATAGAGGATCTTCATGACGCGCGAGTGTAGCGGGGGCTTCGTGGCGTTCGGAAGGAAACGGCGGCGCCGCGGCGCGGGCGGCGCGGACGGCGACCAAGCGCAGGCGGCGCCGCGGCGCGGGCGGCGGGCGTGACGCTCCGCCGCCGCATCTGGAGCGAGCTGCTGCCGCTCGAGGTGGTGCGGGCGCCCGGGACGCTCGCGCTTCTGCGGCGGTATGCGCTGGAGCTCTCGATCGCCGTGCGGCCGGAGACAGCGGCGGGGCTGCCGGATCTCGCGGCGGCGTGCGCGGACGCGGGGGTGGCGGTCGCTGTGTGGCCGATGATCGCGGACGACGACGGGCGCTGGGCGAGCGCCGGCAACGCGGCGGCGTTCGGCGCGTTCGTCGCGCGGCTGCTGGACGCGCTCGACGCGCGGCGCCTGGCCGCGGCGGAGGTCGTGTTCGATCTCGAGCCGCCGATCGAGGCGGTGCGGCGGGCGCTCGCGGGGGGGCGCGGCGCGCTCGATCTGCTCGGCGGTGGGCCGCGTGGAGCGCGGGGGAGCCCGCGGTGGAGCGATGCGCAGCGCGCGTACGCCGATCTGGCGGGCGCGGTGCACGCGCGCGGGGTGGCGACCTCGGCGGCGATCGTGCCGCTCGTCTTGACCGACGGGCGCGACGGGCCGGCATGCGGCTGGGAGCGGCTGCTCGGGACGCCCGTGTCCGCGCCGCCGTGGGGGCGCGTCGGCGCGATGCTGTACACGTCGCTGTTCGAGGGGTATTCGCGCGGCGCGCTCGGCCGGGAGGACGCGCTCGCGCTGCTCGCCTGGGGGTGCCGCGCCGCCGCCCGGCGGTTCGGTCCGAGGGCGGGCGCCTCGCTGGGCGCCGTGGGCAAAGGCGCGCTCGGCGACGAGCCTGTCTACCGCTCGGTCGCCGAGCTCCGCGAGGACGTGGCCGCCGCGGCGGCGGCCGGGGTCTCGGATCTCTCGCTGTTCGACCTCGGCGGGGTGCTGGCGCGGCCGCCGGCCGAGGCCTGGCTCGAGGCGTTCGTCGCGCCGCCGGAGGCGCGCTCGCCCCGGGAGACGCCGCGGGCGCGCGGCGTGATCGCGGCCGCAGCGCTCGTGGGTCGGGCGGCGGGCTGGGCTCGCCGGCTCACCTCGCCGTGACGGCGATCACCCGTGGTGTGACTTGCCCTGGCCGCGGTAGCGCTTCCAGTGATGTCGCTTGTTCTTGTTCTTCGGCCTGCTGTTGCCGGAGCAACCGATAGACGTCTTCTTCGAGTGGACTGACATGGACCCGACATGGCGCCGAGACGGGGCAGGCGACAGGGGTCACGAGCTCCGGCGCCGCTCAGGCCGGACCGCCGGGCTGAGGAGGCAACGACGTCCTGAGGGGCAGGGCGGGGCGCTCCTGGCGACTTGCCGGTTCGTCCCCCATCGCCGGAAAGCTCAGACGCTCTCGCGATCGGGCGCTCCCGCGGCAGGTGGCCCCGCTGCGCTGACCGCCGCGGCCGCCTGCAGGCTCGGCGCCGCCTCGGCGGCGCCCGCGGAGGCATGCCGGATGCGCCGCTTCGCCTGCACCATGTGCACGATCTGGTCGAGGATCACGGCGACGAGGATCACGCCGCCGATGATGATGAAGGTCCAGTTCGGGTCCAGGCGCCAGATGCGTTGAATGCGGTCGGCGTCCTCGTACGGCAGCTGGAACATGTTGATGCCGTTGTCGATGACGCGCATCACCGCGGAGCCGATGATGATGCCGAGCACCGTGCCTTCACCCCCGCGAAGCGAGCAGCCGCCGAGCACGGCCGCGGCGATCGCGTACATCTCGTACGCGATGCCGACCTGCTGCGACATCTGCCCGATGTACGACGCGTAACAGACGCCAGCCACGCCGCCGAGCCCCGCCGAGATCACATAGGTGGACGTCTCCACCCGCTTCACGTTGATGCCGGAGTACTCGGCCGCGTCGCGGTTGCCGCCGATCGCGTAGACGTAACGGCCGAACACCGTGAAGTGCAGCGCGTAGGCCGCCACGCCGCCCACGGCGAGGAACATCAGCAGCGGATACGGGACGAGCGCGTCGCTCCCGCTCTTGAGCAGCCCGCCGTTCGCGAGGGTGAGCAGCGGCGAGCCGCCGAGGCTCAGCGTGCCCCCCCCGGCGATGGTCTGCGAGACGCCGCGCAAGAACAGCATGCCGCCGAGCGTGACGATGAACGGCTGCAGCTTGAGCCGCGTGATCAACAGGCCCTGGCCGAGGCCGATCAGCAGCGCCACGCCGAGCGCCACCGGAATGCCGATCCAGAGCGGGTAACCCAGGCCGCCGAGCTGGCTCGACGAGAGCTTGGCGATGAGGACGCCCGTCAGGCCGATCACGGACCCGATCGACAGATCGATGCCGCCGGCGATGATGACGAACCCGATCCCGATCGCGAAGATCCCGAGCATCGAGATCTGCCGCAGGGTGTTGATCGAGTTCGACTGCCCGAGAAAATCCGGGTTCGAGATGTAGAGACCCAGACACATCACGACGAGCGCGATGGTCATTCCAAGCTCGCGCCTCACGACAGATCCTCCTTGTCGGCGTGGCCCGTCATCAAGGTCGCGATCCGCTCCTGGCCGAGCCGTTCCCGCGGCAACACGCCCTTGATGCGCCGCTCGTGCATGACGGCGACGCGATCGCTCATTCCGATGATCTCTTCCATGTCCGAGCTGACCATCAAGATCGTGATGCCTTCATCCGCGAGGGCGGTCATGTGGCGGTAGATCTCGGCCTTGGCGCCGACGTCGATGCCCCGCGTCGGCTCGTCCAGGATGAGCACGCGCGGGTTCATGGCCAGCCATTTCCCGAGCACCACCTTCTGCTGGTTTCCGCCGGAGAGGTTCACGACGGGCTGACGGATGCCGGGCGTCTTCGTCCTCAAGCGCTCCACCTCCGATTCGGCGACCCGGCGCTCCGTCTCCCTGTTCAGGAAGCCCCAGCGGCTGTAGTTGCCGATGTCGGGCAGGGAGGTGTTCTCCGCGACGCTGAGCGGCAGCACGAGGCCGTGGCGCTTGCGATCCTCCGGCGCCAGGTAGACGCCGCGGTCGATGGCGTCCCTGGGTCTTCGAGGAGCGAACTCCTTGCCTTCGAGCGTCATGCGTCCCCCGAGCGCCGGCGTGACCCCGAAGATCGTCTGCATGAGCTCCGTGCGGCCCGAGCCGACAAGGCCGGCGAAGCCGAGGATCTCCCCGCGTCCGGCCGAAAAAGAGATCTGCGCGGGCGCGCCGGGCACGACGAGCCCCTCGACCACCAGCACGGGCTCGGTCGATGCACGGGGCCGCTTCTCCGGGAAGTAGTGCGCGCTGAGCTCGCGGCCCACCATCATGGAGACGATCCGTTCGCGCGTCGCTCCCGCGCGCGTGAGGTCCCCGACGTGACGGCCGTCGCGCAGGACCGTCACCCGGTCGGCCAGCGCCATGACCTCTTCCATGCGGTGCGAGATGTAGACGATGCCGATGCCGTCCGCCCGGAGCTTGCGGATGATCCCGAAGAGATGCTCGGACTCACCGCTCGTGAGCGACGAGGTCGGCTCGTCCATGATGAGGATGCGCGCGCTCAGGGCGAGCGCCTTGGCGATCTCGACCATCTGCATCTGACCGGCGGTCAACGCGGACACCGGGGTCGAGGGCGAGAGCCGCAAGCCCACGCGCAGGAGCAGCTCCCTGGCGCGGGCGGCCATGTCGCCCTTCGGCAGGGGACGGAGGAGCAGCCCTGTCGCGCCGCCTTCGTTGCCGAGGAAGATGTTGGCCGCGATGTCCAGGTTCGGCGCCAGCATCAGCTCCTGATGGATGAGCGCGATGCCGAGGCGCTTGGCGGCGCGCACGCTCTCGATGGCGACGCTCTTCCCCTCGATGCAGATCTCGCCTTCGTCGGGCTGCAGGGCGCCCCCGAGGATCTTCATGAGCGTGCTCTTGCCGGCGCCGTTCTCGCCCATGAGGGCGAGCACCTCGCCCGGCTTCAGCGAGAGAGAGACGCCCTGGAGCGCGACCACGCCGGCGAACCGCTTGGTGATCGCGCGCATCGCGAGCAGATCCGGAGGGGACGCGGCCACGCTCACTTCTTCATTTCGGCGAGCTGCTGTTTGAAGGTCGCCACGTTGGTCTTTTCGATCAGGTCGATGCCGGTGTCGATGCTCTTGTTGGCCGGGATCTGCGCCTTCGCCGTGTCGGGCTTGACCGAGAGCTCATGCGCCCACTTGCTCGCCAGGTAACCGAACTGGAACGGCTTCTGGACGACCGTGGCCGAGATCGTGCCGTTCTCGATGGCCGTGAGCGTCTCCTCTTCCTCGTCGAACACCGCCGCGAGGACCTTGCCCTTCTTCCCGAGCGCCTCGATGGCGGCCGCGATGGCGGGGCCGTTGTAAGACCACAGGCCCGCGACGAGCTTCAGGTCCGGGTGCGCGTTGATGATGTCCTCCACGTTGGAGCGCGCCTTCGCACGGTCGGTGTTGTCCTCGCGCTTGTCGACGATCTCGATGTTCTTGCCGGCGATCGCGTCCTGGATGCCTTGCAGCCGCTGCTTCGCGTTGTCCGCGGAGAGCGTGCCGACGAACACGGCCATCTTGCCGCCCTCCGGGAGGAGCTTCACGATGTGGGCGCCGAGCGCCTTGCCGGCCTCGTGGTTGTTGGTGCCGATGTAGAGAAGGCGGCTCGACGCCGGGGCGTCCGAGTCGAAGGTGATGAGCTTGCTCTTCCCGGCCACCTTGTTGAGCACCGGGACCTGATCGGCCGGCGCGATGGCGCTCACGGCGATGGCGTCGTAGCCCTGACTCGAGAGGTTCTCGAGGATCTGGTTCTGCTCCTCCGTGGTGCCGTTCGACGGCATCTTCACGTCGACCTGGACCTTGCTCTCTTGCTCATATTTCCGGACGCCCGCCTGGGCGATCTTCCAGAACTCGGACGCGTTGTTGGTGACGAAGGCGAGCTTGACGATCTTCGGCTTCGCGCCGCCGCCCTCGGCTGGCGCGGCGCCCGTCCCCTCGCTCTTCTCGTTGCACCCCGTCATCGCGAGCAGCGCCAACACGAAGGGCGCCACGACCGCCCACCCCTTGCCCCAGGACTTCGTCTCTTTCACGGCTGGTCTCCTTGCTGATTCACATTTAAGAACGTGTTGACATCACGCGCGGCGTCGCCCTTACCCGGCCGTTTTCCCCGTGATCTGCCGCAAAGCTGGCGGCGCGCTCATCCCACAGTGCGCCCCGGTGGCTGGGGTCTACCCTCCGCGTCCTGGAGGCCGAACCACTCCTTGGTCTCCACCATCGGAATGGATGTGGAGGACAAAGGACGCCCGCAGGAATGCACTGTGAACGTTCACATTTTCGGTGTCAACCACGATCGGCGGGTGCTGTGCGCGGCGTGTGATAGGTTGGTGCGGTTCGAGCATATTTGTCTTGTGGCATTGGCTTGAGCGCGCGGAGGTGCCTGTGAATCGAAGCAAGCGGTGGGTCGTCGACGCGACCTGGGTGATGGCCGTCCCGGTGGCGCGTGCCCGGACGGGGGTGGCGCTCGGCGTGGTGCTCGCGGCCGCGGCGTGCGGCCAGGAGGGCGGCGACCGCGATGTGATCGCGGGCAGCGGCGGGTGGGGGACGGGCGGCGCGCTCGCGACAGGCGGAGCCTCGGAGACGGGCGCCGGGGTCGGCGGCGCGGACAGCACCGGGAGCGGCGGCGCGCCGGGGGAGGGCGGCGCGGAGAGCACCGCGAGCGGCGGCGCGGAGAGCACCGCGAGCGGCGGCGCGCCAGGGGAGGGCGGAGCGGCCGGGGAGGGCGGCGGCCCGGGCAGCGGCGGCGCGGGCGGAGCGACCGACACCTGCACCAGGGCCGCGGCCTGCGGGACGCACAAGTGGGCTTGCTGGCCCATGCCCAACCCGGCGGGCAGCGGCCTGCCCAACCCCGCGAGTTACACCGACGTGGGGGGCGGCGTGGTGCGCGACGACGTCACATGCCTCGAATGGCAGCAGAACCCTCCTTCCGAGGCGTACACGTGGGAGCAGGCGATCGGCTATTGCGACGACCTGACGCTCGGCGGGTTCTCCGACTGGCGCCTTCCCACGCGCATCGAGATGACGTCGATCGTCGACTTCACCCGGAGCCCGGCCATCGACAGAGGCGCTTTCCCGGGGGCGCGCGGGGGCTTCCACAAGACGTCGTCCGACTGGATCCTCACCATCCGGCAGGCCGGCGCCGGCGCGGGGCGCGACTATGCCTGGGCCTTCAACCTGAGCGACGGGATCGTCAGCAACGCCTACTCCAAGGCGACCGCGGCGAGCCTGCGCTGCGTGCGAGGCAACGGCGAGGGGGAGGCGCCGAGCAGCCCGGCCGTGGCCCCGCCCGATCAGTACGCCGTCGTGTCGCCCGGCGAGGTGATGGACAGGTACACAGGCCTCGTCTGGCAGCAGGGGTATTCGCCGGCCACGCTCGCCTGGGCCGAGGCGGAGAGCTACTGCGCGACGCTCGATCTCAACGGCCACACGTGGCGCTTGCCCAGCATCCGGGAGCTCGCGACCCTCGTCGACGAGGCGCAGGTGGCGCCGTCGATCAACCGCGCGATGTTCCCCGACACGCAGTACGGCGCCCGCAGCAACGACTGGTACTGGAGCTCCCACGCGGCCGTGGGGAACGCCTCGGCGGCCTGGGCGCTCAACTTCGACGACGGCTTCACCGGGTTCAACGCGGGAGAGAGCGGCAAGTGGAACCACTTCACGGCCGCGTGGGTGAAGTGCGTGCGTTGACGGCGTGGCTGCGGCCGCCGCGCTCCGCCCGGGGAGCGCGCGGCGGCGACGGCCGGCGCCGCCGCGCCTCGTTTCGATGGCGCGCTGCCGCCGGCGTCGGATAGCGTGGCTCGGGTGAGCCCGAGCATGCCGCCGGCGCGCCCTCGCCTCGCCGCCCACGTGCTCGCGCGGCGCCACGTGGTCGGCGAGGAGGAGCGCGTCATCCTCCACGATGTCCGCACCGGGCAGCTGCTGCAGCTCGGCCCACGGGAGTGGGTCCTGCTCTCCGCGGCCGACGGGACGCGCGACGTCGAGGGCATCGTCATCGCGGCGGCCCGCGAGGGCGCACACGCGCGTGTGCCCGCGGCGCAAGCGTTCTTCGCGGAGCTCCACGCCGCGGGGCTGCTGGGAGCCGATGACGCCGGCGAGGACGCGGGGCCCTGGAATGCCGCGGCGCCCGCGGCGCCCGCGCTCGACCCGGGGGAGCGCGATCCCCGCGCGCGCCCGCTGGAGGTGCTGCCCGACTTCAGCCTGCACTGCGACGGCGGCGGGAGCTGCTGCCGGATCTACGCCTCGATCCTCTTCGATCCCGAGGAGGCCGCGCGGGCGCGGGCATTGCGGCCCGACGTGCTGAGCGGGGGCGCGCGCCACGAGCGGGCCTTCACGCCGGAGCGCGGGACGTGGCCGTGCGCGGCCTCCGTCGTGGCAATGCGCGACGGCCGGTGCGCCTACCTCGAGGGCGAGGGGCGCTGCTCGCTCCACGCGAGGGGCGGGCCCGAGGCCAAGCCGCTCGGGTGCCGCACCTTCCCGACCAGCTTCATCGACGACGGCGAGTCGGTGCGCGTCTCGGTCGCCGTGGAGTGCGCCTGCGTGCTCGCCAGCGTGGGCCGCCCCGGCGGCGCGCCGTTGCTCGATCCGCGGCTCGTCACGCGGGGGGATCTGGACGAGCGCATCGACGTCGCCCGGCTGCCCGATCGCGCGCAGGTGGCGCCCGGCGCGACCGCCTCCCGCGCCGAGGTCGTCGCCTGGTCGCGGCGCCTCGCCGCGGCAGCGCCCCCGCCCGACGTCGCCGCGGGCCTCTTCTCGCTCGCCGCCGCGATCGAGGCCGAGGGCCTCGCCGACGGGGCGATCGCGCGCTTCGAGCGGCCCGATCCGCTGGATCCGGCGGCGCTCGCGCCCTGGCTCGCAGCGCTCCACGGCCGCGCGGCGCGGCGGGCGCGCGAGGACGCCGCCTGGCGGAGCGAGCGGGACCTCGCCCGGAGGGCCATGCGGTGGATCGCGGACGCGACCCTGGCGCTTGCGGAGCCCGACCTGCTCGGCGCGCTGCTGCTCTCGCCCGTGCGCGCGCGCGTCGGCGACCGCGAGCGGTTTTACCTCCGCGCGGCGCTGCACGGCCACCGCCTGCTCGGGGCGCTGCCGCTCTCGCTCGCGCTCCGCGATCGCGCCGTGCGGCTCGTCGTGGCCCGGGCGCTGCCGGCGGTCATTGAAGGGGAGGGCGCGGGCGACCCGGCCTGCGCCGAGCCGATCGCGCTCGTGGAGGCGATGCTCCGCGGCCACGGCCTCGACGCGTACGCCGCCGAGGCGGCCATGGCCGGGTGAGCGCGCGCGCCTCCGTCGAACTCGGAGAGACATCGCCTCCGATCCTGTCGATAATGCGCCCGCGATGAGCCAGCCCCCGCTCGACAACAAGACGGACTTCGCCGCGCACCCACAGCTGCTCGTCGACCGGGACGGCGAGCAGCTGGTCACGATCGTCAAGGCGAGCTTCGAGCTCCAGGAGGACGGCAGCCTCGAGCTCGCGCCCCCCGAGCGCACGCGCGGGGTCCGCCTCGCCGACCTGCCCTGGGAGGAGAAGAAGCCCGAGAGCGTCGCGTACCCCGCCGACGTCTGCCTGTTCAAGCCGGCGACCGACGTGATCTTCGTGGCCACGGCGTACGCGCCGAACGGCAAGGCCGTGCCGTCCTTCGACGTGCGCGTCGAGGTGGGCCCGCTCAAGAAATCGCTCGTGGTGTTCGGCAAGCGGCTCTGGGTGGACAAGGGCGCCGCCCTCACCGCGCCGGCGCCCATCGAGCAGATCGACATGCGCTACGACCACGCCTGGGGCGGGCGGGACGACGACGATCCCGCGGCGCCCCTCGAGGAGCCGCGCAACCCGATCGGCACGGGCGTCACGCGCGCGCCGGCCTCGCTCACCCACCAGCCGGCGCCGGCCATCGAGGATCCCTCGTACCCGATCCGGACCGCGAAGACCGCGCCGCCGCCCGCGGGGATCGGGGCCGTCGGCCGGCACTGGGAGCCGCGCCGCGCGTATGCGGGGACGTACGACGCCGCGTGGCGGGAGAACCGCGCGCCGCTCCTGCCCGAGGACTTCGACCACCGCTTCAACCTCTGCGCCTCGCCGGGCCTCATCGCGGATCCGCCGCTCGCGGGCGGCGAGCCGGTGCGGGCGCTCAACCTCACGCCCGAGGGGGCGCTCAGCTTCGAGCTCCCGAAGGTGCAGGTCGAGATCGAGTTCCACGTGAAGGATCGGGAGCCGGTCGCCTTCGCGCCTCACCTCGACACCGTGCTCGTCGACCTCTACGCCACCGGCCCGCAGAAGCCGGTGGCCGTCGAGATGGTCTGGCGCGCGCACGTCAAGGCGCCCCGGCGGATGAAGGACGCGCGCGTGATCGTGCGCGAGCGGGGGCGAGCGTGAGGCCCCTCGCCGTCATGGTGGCCGCGGGCGCGGTCACGCCCGTCGGGCTGCGCTCGATCGACACCGCGTTCTCGCACCGCGCCTCGGCCGCGGCGATGCGCGAGTCGCCGCTCGTGGACGGGCAGGGCGAGCCCGTCACGATGTGCTTCCTGCCCACGCTCGATCCGCGGGTCACGGGCGCGGCGCGCGCCGTCCTGCTCGCGGAGCGCGCGCTCGGCGAGGCGCTCGAGAAGCTCGGCCCCGCGGCGCGGGGGCTGCGCCTGCAGATGGGCCTGTGCCTCGACGAGCACCTCGGGCAGCGGCCGCCGGGCGGCGAGGCCCCGGCGCAGCGGATCGCCGCCGAGCTCGCCGCGCGGGCGCAGTCGTACGGGGGCGCGCCGGAGATCGCGGTCAAGGTCTCGACGCGCGGCCCCGCCGCGCCGGGGTACTTGCTGCCGGAGCTGTGCGACGCGCTCGCGCGAGGCACGATCGACGCGGCGCTGCTCGGCGGCGTGCACACCGACTACGACCCCGCGCGCATCGCCGCGCTCGACGCCGCGGGCCGGCTCTTCCGGCCGGACAACCTCGACGCCCTCGTCCCCGGCGAGTGCGCGGCCTTCGTGGTCCTCATGCGCCCCGACGTCGCGCGGCGCGCGCTCCTCCGCGAGCTCGGGCAGATCGTCGGCCTCTCCACCGCGCACGAGCGGGCCCGCCCGGACAACGACGAGCCCGCGTTCCAGGCCACGGGCCTCACCGCCGCG
Source organism: Sorangium sp. So ce426 (assembly GCF_051475585.1). Classification (NCBI taxonomy): domain Bacteria; kingdom Pseudomonadati; phylum Myxococcota; order Polyangiales; family Polyangiaceae; genus Sorangium; species Sorangium sp. So ce426. The sequence continues at coordinate 4,477,473 of NZ_CP150341.1, forward strand.
CTGCGCGCCGCGCTCGCGCCGCTGGCCGAGCGCGGGATGCGCGCGGGCTGGATGCTCACCGACATCACCTTTGAGACCTTCCGCCATTTCGAGCTCCAGGCCGCGTCGGTGCGCACGCAGCAGCTCTTCTGCGATCCGCAGCAGCTGGAGTGCCCCGCCCAGCGGATCGGGGCGCTCGGCGCCGCGGCCATGCCGCTGCACCTCGCCATCGCGTCCGAGGCGTTCGCGCGCGGCTTCGCGCCGCACCCGTGTGCGGTCTCCCTCGCCGGGAGCGACGGCGGGGAGCGCGCGGCGATGGTGGTCGTGGCGCCGGGGTGACGGCGCAACCTGGCGGACCAGGTCCAAGTGTAGCCGCCAAACGGGACGACCGCCGAACTGGCGCTCGCGGGGTGGTGGGATACCTCGGCCGAAGGCGGCGTCTTTTGAGCCGCCAAGGCGCCATAAGGCGCCAAGATTTTTTGGTTGCTTGGCGTCTTACGGCGGCTTGGCGGCTCTATCATTCCGGCAGGGTCGGGGAATTCCCTCTCCACCTGTCGACAGCCTCCCCGGAGAGATGAAACTCAGCCCGGAGGTTGTCGACAGGCTCCCCGGAGAGATGAAACTCAGCCCGGAGGTCGTCGACAGCCTCCCCGGAGAGATGAAACTCAGCCCGGAGGTCGTCGACAGCCTCCCCGGAGAGATGAAACTCAGCCCGGAGGTCGTCGACACCCTTGCGTTGGAGCCCGTCGCCGGCCGGCGCGCCGGCCACCGCGCGCGGCGCCGTGCAGCGCAGGAACCTGCTCCCCTCTGCCGTGTCGAAAGGCACCATGCCCAGGGCTTCCCTTCCGCTCGCCGGCCTCCTCCTCATCGCCGTCCTCGGCGCCGCCGCGACCTCCGACGCGGCCACGGACGGCCGCGACGCGGTCGCCCGCGGCCTCGACCTCTTCCTTCACGCGCCCGACCGCGGCGCGCCCGGCGCCACCCTTCCGGTCCAGGTCCTCGCGCTCGGCTTCCCCACGGCGATCACGCTCCGGCCGCTGGAGGCGGCCACCGTGGAGGCGACCTGGGATCCCGAGCACCTCGGCAAGGTCAGCGCCGTCCCGCCGCCCGTGCGGGTCACCACCGACGCGAAGGGGCGCGCTCACCTCGACGTCCCGATCCCGGAGGGGCCCGAGCGCGAGCTCCGGCTGCTGCTCGGCGTGCGCGCCGGAGACCGGCAGCGGACGCGGACGCTCACCGTGCACCGACTGGCGCCGCTCCAGGTCGACCTGCACGTCCCTGACACGCGCGTGGTGCCGGGCAGCGCGATGTCGGCGTGGATCACGGTGCAGAGCCAGGCCTCGGGGCAGCCGGCCCCGCGGGTCCCCGTGGAGATCAGCCTGCTCGAGGGCGGCGTCGCCCGGCACACGGCCGTGGTCACGACCGACGCGGCCGGCGTCGCCATGACGCGCGTTCCCGTCCCCTGGATCGACGAGCCCGGCTGGCGCTGGATCCTCCGCGCCCGCGCGCGGAGCGCGGCGGGGGCCTCGTCGAACGCCGCGGAGATCTCCCTCTCGCCGCGCGAAGAGACGCCAGGCGCCCCGCAGATGCTGGCCGAGTGGTCCGAGCAGGATCTGCGCGCCGGGGATCGCGCAAGCTACGTGATCCGGATCCGCGATGGCGCCGGCCAGCCCGTGGCCGGGCTGCCGGTGCGGACCTGGACCGGGCCGAAGGGCACGAGCCCGCCCGAGGACAGGGCCGCGTGGGAGAAGCTCACAACGCCCGCGCGCACCGACGCGGCCGGAGAGGTCCGCGGCGCGGCCGTGGCGCCCACCACCGTGGTGCAGGGCGCAGGGACCACGTTGCGCGTCGTCGCGCGCGCGACGTTCGAGGGGCACGAGCTCGAGCGCGAGGCCACCGTATCGGTAGAGAGCCCCACCTCGGAGGCGGCGCTGCTCCCGGAGGCGGGAGCGATCGTTCCGGGCGTGGCTCAGCGCATGCTCCTGCGCGTCCGCGATGCGCGGCGGAAGCCGGTGCAGGGCACCTTCACCGTCGAGGGCGACGGGCTCCAGGCCGCCGTGACCACCGACGCGTACGGCGAGGCCGAGGTGACCTGGGACGCGCCCGCCGAGCTCGGGGCCTTCCGCAGCGTCGGGCCGTGCGCCGGCGGCGTCGCGGCGGCGGTGCGCGTGCGGCCAGCGGGCGAAATCCCGGCGCTCGCGTCGCGGCGCGAGCCGTTCGCGCTGTGCGTCTCCGTCGATCGCGACGCGACGGCGCTGCTCCGGCCCGAGCGGCTCCTCGCTCGCGCAGGCGACGCGCTCGCGCTCCACGTGATCGACGCCGGTGGCGCGGGCCCGCGCGCTGGCCGGCGGCTGGAGGGCGGCAGCGCAGGGGACAGCGCCGGCGGCAGCGCAGCGGACGGCGCCGGCTGGAGCGTGATCGTCCAGGCGGGCAACTCGGCCCGCGCGGCGAGCGCCTGGATCGCCGGCGGCCTGGAGGGCGGCGCGCTCGGCCTGCCCGAGGGCGCGGCCGGCGTCTGGACGCTCAGCGCCGCCGCTCCCCGGCCGGGCGCCGCCGCGCGGCAGGCGGGCGGCGCGGTGCTCGTCACGCCGCGCGTCCTCCCTCGGCTCGAGGCCCGCATCACGGGCGGCCGTGCGGCCCCGCGCGGCGCCGTCGACGTGGACCTCGCGCTCACCGACGGGGGCAACCGCGGCCTGCCCGGGACCGTCGCGGCCGTCGTCGTGGATCTGCACGGCGGGGGCAGCGCTGGCGGCCTCGCGGCGCTCGACACGCGCGCGCGGCTCTGCCAGGGCATGGTCGAGCCCGAGCGCTGCGGCGCCTTCCTGCAGGGCGATCCCGCGCTCGATCCGCTCCGGCGCGCGGAGCTCGGCGCGCGGGCGCGCGAGGCGATCGCGCCGGCGAACGATCCGGCCGGCTCCGCGCGGGCGGCGCTCGACGAGGCGTTCGGCCAGGTGCTCCGCTCGCTCGAGGGGGCGGTCTTCGAGGCCACCAGCGACCCGGAGCGGCTGCGCGACGTGCGCCGCCGCGGGCCGGGCGGCGCCCATGCATGGAACCCCGAGCTGATGACCCTGGTCACGGCCGCCATGGATGCGCCCCCCGAGACGCCCGGCGGCGAGCCGCTCTCGCTCGCGGATCTCCTGGCGGTGGACCCGCAGGTCACGTTCGATCACGTCGCTCGCCGCGTCACCCGCCTCAAGCTCTTCCGCGTCCTCGCCGCGGCGCGCGCGTTCCGGCGCGAGCGGCTGCTCGACCCGGACGAGCCGGCGCTCCGCGATCCGAACGCGCTGCTCCGCCGCCTGGTGCGCGACGCGCAGCTCGAGGAGTCGCTCCTGCTCGATCCCTGGGGCGGCACGATCCAGTTCACCCCGACGACGGCGCCGCCCGCGCCGTTCCTCACGGTGCGGCGCGGCTTCGCCCTGCACGCGCCCGGGCCCGACGGCCGGATCGGCACGGGCGACGACGTGCGCGATCCGTTCGAGCGCGTGCTGCGCTCGGGCACGCCGTACGCCAGGGCGGTCGGCGAGGATCGCCTCGTCGACGCGAAGTTCGACATGGAGGTCGGCGACGCCACGGTGTCGGCGTGGGAGAGCCTCCTGGAGGAGTTCACGGGCACGTCGCTGGGCGAGGGGCTGGGCCTGAGCGGCATCGGCACCCTCGGCGGGGGCACGGGCTCCGGCGTCGGGTTCGGTGCAGGCCACGGCAGGCTCGGTGGATCCCAACGCACGTCGTACGGCGCGCCGCGGGGCGTGTTCTTCTGGTCGCCGCCCCAGCGCACCGACAAGGATGGCCGGCTGCGGATGCGCGTCCCGCTCGGCGACGTCGAGACGACCTTCCGGCTCGTCTTCGTGGGCGTGCCGGACGGCGCCACGCCGGCCACCGCCACGCTCGACGTGCCCACCGCGCAGCCGCTCTCGGCGCGCGTCGAGGCGGGCGCCGCGTGGGTCGAGGGCGACGAGGTCGACGTGGAGATCTCGGTCCGGAACCGCTCATCGAAGCCGCTCCGCGCGATCGTGGAGCTCACGGCGCGCGGCGTGGCCGCCCTCGCGGACCCGCGGCGCCGGGCGGTGGCGGTCGACGTGCCCGCGGGGGGCGCGGCCCCGGTGCGCGCTCGGGTGCGGGCGCTGCGCGCGGGGCGGGCGGAGCTCGCGGTCGCCCTGAAGGCGCAGGGGACCCCGGGCGACACGCTCGTGCACGCATGGGACGTGCGCCCCGCGGGCGAGCCCACCGATCTGAACATCGCCCAGGTCGTCGAGGGCGGCGCCACGGCCACGCTGCGCATTGCGGCGGACGCGCAGCGCTACCAGCCCACCGGCCGCCCGCGGCTCGTCGTCGAGCGCGGCCTCGCGGGCGCGCTCACCGCGGCGCTCGAGGCGATGGATCCCGACCGGCTCTCGTCTGCCGGGGCGATGGCGGACGCGGTGGAGGTCGCGGCGCTCGTGCGCCGCTGGGCCGCGGCGCGCGGGGGCGAGGGCGCGCCGCTCGCCGCGCGCGCGGAGGACATCGGCCGCCGCGCCGTGGGCCGGCTGCTCGCGTACAAGGGCACCAAGAAGGACCTGGCCTCCTGGCCCCCGGCGCTCCGGGCGCGCACCTTCGCGCCCGCGTCCGTGGCGGAGGAGCTGCCGAAGATCGACGCGCGCTGCCCGCCCGAGCCCCTGCACCCCACGGCGGCGCTCGACGCGCTCGACGTCGAGCCCTCGCCGGCGGGGGGCGCGGTGAACGCGTGCTGGGACGCGTTCGTCACGAGGACGCTGGACGACGTGATTCGGAGCGGCGATCGCGTGGCGCTCGCCCGGGTCCTGCTCGCGCTCGCGGAGCGGCCGCACCGGGCGGCGCTGGCCGCGAACGTGGCGGACCGGCTGCGCGCCTGGGTGGCGCTGCTCCCGACGGACGGCATCACCTTGCCGCCCGGCCAGGCCGAGGATCGGAGCACGCGCGCGGTGGTCTACGCGGCGCTCCTCCGCGCCGCCGGGCTCGGCAGGAGCGCCGCGCCGCCCGCGAGGCTCCTCGGCTGGGTGGGTGTGCAGCGGGACGTGCGCGGCGGCTACGGCGCGCCGGCCAGCACGCGCGCGGTGGTGCGCGCGCTCCTGGCCCACGGGGGCGAGGGCCGCGGGGCGGCGCGGGTCACGGTGACCTCGGGCGGCGCGCGCCGCGACGTGGAGGTCGGGCCATCGGGGCGGCTCGTGCTGCCGCTCGACGCGGGCGCGACGGAGGTGGCGGTCGAGGCGGCGGGGCCCGCGGTCGTGGCGCGCCTGGAGCGCCCGGCGCTCCGGCGCTGGAGCCGGCCGCCGGCCGCGGCGGCGAGCCCCGTGCAGGTGGAGATCTCCTGGCCGAAGCGCCCGCGCGCTGGGACGACGGGGAAGCTCGCTGTCTCGCTGCGCCACGCGCTGGGCCGCCCGGTCGAGGTCGACGTGCGCATCCCGCTTCCGCCAGGGGTGTCGCTGGCCGCGCCGCTCGGGCGCGTGCGGCAGGTGAACGGCGTCCTCGCGCTGCGGGCTTCCGTGGAGGCGAGCCGGCTCGCGACGCTCGTGGAGATCCCGGTGCGCTTCGCGCTCGCCGGGAAGGTGACGGCGCCCGAGGCGCAGGCCCGGGTGGCGCAGGAGGAGCTGCCGCGCGCGGTGGTCCCGGCGCGGCCGATCGTGATCGAGTGATCGGCGCTCCTGGATACCGGTTCACTCTCCGCCCGCGCCGGCGCGGGAGCAAACGGCTGAAGTCGTGTTCGATGCCCGGCCAGAGGGCTTCATTCATCCGCATCGATGGAGGGCACGGCCTCGGCGCGCCCACAGGCTGTGGAGTGGAGGCGGCCCTCTTCTGTGCCACGATCCCGGCCGTGAGCCCGCAATGTACGCTCTTCCAGCTGCTCGTCCTCGCCGCCTGCGGAGGCCCCCAGCTGCCCTCGGCCGCCGCCGTAGCGGGCACCGTCGAGGCACCGCCGCCGAGGTGCGCGCTGCCCGGCGCGCCGACGGTGGTGCGTCGCGAGGGCAACGCGGTGTTGCAGGTGTGGGAGGTGCCGGCCGCGCCGGTGCTGTTCGAGGAGGTGCTGCCGAGCGCGCCCGGGTACCTGGCGTATCGTAAGGCGATCGCGGCGGCCGGCGGTGACCTCGAGCGTCCGGTCGCCGATCCACCCCAGCCGCGCGACGACGCCGAGCGCGAGCTATGGCGCCGCGAGGACGAGAACGTTGCGCTGATGTACGGCGGCGCCGGTCGCGTCCGGCCTATCCGCTGCCTCGAGGCAGCCCTGTTCGCGGCCCAGGACGCGCGCTATTCGGAGCTCACCCAGCCCACCGAGTTCATCGCGTCGATCCTGCGCCGCGAGGTCGGCGGCCGGCCCCAGCTCAAGATTTACTTCGGGGGGAGCGACGCGATGTTCCCGCCCAAGGCGTTCTATGGCTTCGACGAGGTCCGCCGCGACGTGGCCGCCGGCTGGGAGTATTGGGTCGTCCTCCACAACCACACCGTGCGTACTCTTGACGGCAAGCCCGCCCTCGGCGTGCCTGCGCCCAGCACCGGCGACGTACAGATCTCCCGCGGGCTCGTCAAGGAGTTGGGGCTGCGCGCGGTGTGGGTCACGAACGGCTTCTACACCGGCGAGGCTACGGCCGAAGAGCTCGCCCGTTACCGCATCCGCGATTGACGGTCAGCGCATAGCTTGCGCAAGGGTGAAGGTCGCTTCGGAAGAAGCGGCCCGTCCACAATGCGGACGACGCAATCCGCTGGTTTCCGACGCCTGCAGATCTGACCAGTAATCCACTGCTGCTGTCCACGCTTCTGACAGTTCATCCTCTCGATGGACAGCTCCCTTCCGGGCGCGCGTCTTCAATTATATATGCTAGGGAATCACCATCGCCGTACATCAATCGGCTCCTCCTCAGGATCTGTGGACGCATGAGCCGAGCATGGCAGAACGACTTGCGGGCATCCGCAGCTGCAGGCACGATGAGGCACTCAGAGATCTGACAAGCTGCGGTTTGACGTCCTCCGTCAACATGACTTCTTGGTCAGCTGGGCGTGAAGCTCCGCGACGGTGCGTTCATGCGGTGACGACCTGCATCACTGGACAGCGCGGTCGCGTGTCCGCCGTCGCGTGAGACTGACAGGGCAAGTCCGGAGCGCCATCTCGGAGAGGTTGACGGCGGGGGAGCCCTCCATGGCGAAGATCGGGCGCCAGCTCGGGATGAGCTCGCGGCATCTTCCCCGACTCCCTGTTCAATCCTCTCGGCGTTCGCATGAGCGGCGTGGCGGGGGTGTTGATCTGCATCACCGGGTTCGTGCTGTTCTCGTTCTACGATGAGAAGTCGGTGACGGCAGCGCTCAAGGAGATTCAGGGGACGAAGGTCGAACCTCCTAGAGCGACAAACGGGTTGAAACCGCCAGAAGAGAGCAGAATTCGAACCGCCAAGGCGCCAACGACGCCAAGAGAATCACAAAAATCTTGGCGTCTTATGGCGCCTTGGCGGTTCACTTCTCGCTCGATCAACGTGATCGGTCTTCTAGGCATCAAGAACCCGACGCTGCTGCGGCGAGCGCGGCCGCGGAGGGTAGTTGAAAGATACCGCCGCGCTGCCGCGCCCGCGCACCGCCCGGTGGTGAGGTACGTTGGCCGAAGGGCGGGTCTCTTGAACCGCCAAGCGCGCCAAGAGCGCCAAAAAACACAACAATCTTGGCGTCTTATGGTGTCTTGGCGGCTCCATCATTCCGCCAGGGCGGAGCAAGTACCCCACCACTCACCGCCCGGAGCTCCGCGCGATCCGGCCCCCCACGCTGCTCCCCCCGCGTCGGGTTCCAGCGCCGGGGCTTGGCGCCGTCCGCCGATCGCCTACCATGCCCCCAATGGCCGCTACCTTCGCCACCTTCTCCCTGGAGGGCGACAAGCTCCCCGCGGACGTCGCCGTGACCCGCTTCGAGGCCGTCGAGGCGATCTCCACCCCCTACACGGTCGAGGTGCGCTTCGCGACGCTGGACGCGTCGTTCCGGGTCGAGGACTGCCTGCGCAGCCGCCTCTGCCTGCGCGTCGTCGACACGTCGGGCAAGGAGCGGCTGTACGACGGCATCGTGGACCGCGCCGGCTTCGCGCACATCGTGGGCGAGAGCCGCCAGTTCGACGTCCGCCTGCGGCCCGCGCTGGCCGCGCTCGAGCACCGCGAGGGGTGCCGCATCTTCCAGGAGAAGACGATCGTCCAGGTCGCGCAGTCGGTCTTCGAGGACGCCGGCTTCGGCGACAAGGTCGAGTGGCGGATCGCGAAGGAGTACGAGCCGGGCGAGTTCATCGTCCAGTACCGCGAGTCGCACCTCAACTTCGTCTCGCGGCTCCTCGAGGACAACGGCCTCTTCTACTACTTCCGGCACGAGGCCGCCGGGCACACGATGATCATCACCGACGACCCCGCCGCCTTCGAGGTCGAGGAGGGGCTGCCGGTGAGCTTCCGCATGGCGCAGGGCGGCCTGCCCGGGAGCCTGCCGCTCTCCAGGTTCACGAGGACGCGCGCCCTGCGCACGAGCCTCGTCCACCTCCGGGACCACGATTTCGAGAAGCCCGACGTGAAGCCGGAGTCCGCGCTGCCCCGCAAGGAGGCCATCGCGCTGCCCTACTTCGAGTACCCCGCCGGCTTCACGAAGGGGAGCGTGGGCAGTCGCCGCGCCGAGGCCCGCATGCGCGAGCTCTCCGCCGACGCCGACGTGTGCGAGGGCGAGAGCCGCGCGGCCGGGCTCAAGGTGGGCGAGCCGTTCGCCGTCGAGGGCGCCGCGGAGCCGTGCCTGAACGGCGAGTTCGTGGTCACCCGCCTCGTCTCGCGCGGCAACCAGACGCTCACCGGCGGCGTCACGAACTACGACGTCGAGAACCACTTCCGCGGCGTCCCCAAGGGCGCGCCCTTCGCGGCCGAGCGCCGCGCGCGGCGGCCGCGCATCCGCGGCATCCAGACGGCGGTCGTCACGGGGTCGAGCACCCAGGAGCAGGCGATCCACGTCGACAAGTACGGCCGCATCAAGGTCCGCTTCTTCTGGGACCGGCAGGGCCAGCAGGACCACACGTCGAGCTGCTGGCTGCGCGTCTCGCAGATCGCGATGGGCGGCTCGATGATCCTGCCCCGCGTCGGCTGGGAGGTCTCGGTCGCGTTCCTCGACGGCGACCCGGACCGGCCGCTCGTGCTCGGGCGCACCTACAACGCGGAGAAGACGCCGCCCGACGCGCTCCCCGCCGCCAAGGCGTCCGGCACGCTGAAGAGCATGTCGTCGCCCGGCGCGGGCGGCCACAACCAGATCGGCATGTCCGACACCGCGGGGAGCCAGGGGTTCGGCATCCACGCCCAGAAGGACCTCAACGTCACCATCAAGAACGACAAGGTCGAGGAGGTGACGGTCAACGAGGAGCAGCACATCAGCGTGAACGGCTCCCGCTCGGTGAAGGTCGACGACTCGACCTCCGTGGCCGGCAATCAATCGCTCGACGTCGGCGCGGTGCTCTCGCACAAGATCACCGGCGACCAGAGCATCTCGATCGGCGGCAACGACACGTCCAACGCGATCAGCAACTACGTCGAGAAGGTCACCGGCAATCGCTCCTACACGGTGAGCGGCAACCAGATCACGATCTCGAACGGCGTCAGGCACTCCATCACCGGGGACATGAGCCGCAAGGTCGGCGCGCTGCAGCTCTCCGGCAGCCTGGGCTCGATCAACGACAACGTCCTCGGCGGGATGACGGAGACGGTGGGCGCCGTGAAGGCGCAGATCATCAACGGCAGCCATGGAGAGCAGATCACGGCCAACAAGGACCAGACCTCGCTGGCGGCGGAGCTCCACCTCACGAAGGGCTCGCTCTCCCAGGTGGCGCTCGGCGTCACCAACATGGTCGGCGGCCTCCACTACCAGAAGCTGGACGGCGACCTCGTGGTGCAGGCGCCGCTCATCACCCTCCTCGGCGCCGTCGGCGCCTTCAAGGGCGGCGGCAGCGAGCTCAAGCTCGGCGGCGGACCCGTCGTGATCAAGGGGTCGAAGATCGCGGTCAAGGGCGCGCTCGTCGTCAAGATGGGCGCGTCGATGAAGCTCGGATCGTGAGGGCCCATGAGCGCTGGTGACGTGAAGAGAGAGGTGAAGAGTGGCTGATCATCATGTCCTCGCGATCCCCTCCCTCAGCGTGGAGGGCAAGATCTACCGGGTGCTGCGCTTCGACCTCACGGAGCAGCTCTCGGAGCTCACCCGCCTCGAGTGCGAGCTGCTCGACGACGAGGCGGCGCTGCCGAGGCCGAAGGAGGTCCTCGGCAAGCGCGCCGTGTTCACGCTGTCGCGCAGCGACGACACGCAGACGCGCTCCTTCGCCGGGACCATCGTCCTCGCCGAGCTCGTGCCCGATCCCGACGACGTGCCCACGCTGCGGATCGAGGTCGCGCCGGCGCTCTGGAACCTCGGGCAGCGCTCCGACTGCCGCATCTTCCAGGACAAGAGCGCTGTCGACATCGTGAAGGAGGTCCTCGAGGGCGCGGGCGTGCCCGCGGGCCAGCAGGACTGGCGCGTGACCGAGCCGCACCCGGCGCGGGTCTACACGGTCCAGTACCGCGAGCGGGACCTCGATTTCGTGCGCCGCCTCCTCGCCGAGGAGGGGATCTACTTCGCGATCCACATGAAGGACGAGGAGGACGTCCTCGTCTTCGGCGACTCGCCGACCGGCCTCGAGGACATCGAGGGCGCGACGTCGCTGCCGTTCTTCCAGGACTTCGGCGTCGAGGGCTTCGCGGATCGTATCGTCCGCCTCTCCCGGGAGGTCTCCGTGCGGAGCGACAAGGTGTTCGTCCGCGACTACGACCCGGAGAAGCCCTCGACGAAGCCGGAGGCGTCGGCCGAGGGGAGCGATCCCGGGGAGCACGTGCTCGAGATCTACGAGCACCCGGCGCGCACCGCCGACGCGGGCGTCGCGGAGCGGCTCGCCAAGGTGCTGCTCGACTCGGTGCAGGCGGAGCGCGACGTCGTGCACGGCGAGACAGGCTCGCTCGCGCTGCTCCCGGGCCGGCGCTTCTCGGTCGACGGTCACCCCTACGACCCGCTCAACCAGGAGTACCTCGTGGTCCGCGCGCGCATCGCCGGCAGCCGGCCGCGGAACTTCGAGCTCTCCGGCCGCGCGGGCGCGGAGGACGGCGCGCGCGACCTCCGGTCGAGCTGCGAGTTCTGGGGCGTGCCGACCGGGACCACGCGCTACAGGCCCCCGCGGCGCGCCCGCGAGCAGGTGATCCCGGGCACGCAGACAGCGATGACCACCGGGCCCTCGGGGCAGGAGATCCACACGGACGCGAGCGGGCAGGTGAAGGTCTCCTTCCACTGGGATCGCTCCGGCAAGAAGGACGACACCTCGAGCCGCTGGATCCGCACGAGCCAGGTGCCCACGGGCGGATCCATGCTGCTGCCGCGCGTCGGGTGGGAGGTCACCGTGCGCCACGTCGAGGGCGACGCCGACCGGCCGTTCGTGATGGGCCGCATGTACAACGCGCTCACGCCGCCGCCCTACGCGCTCCCGAAGGAGGCGGGCAAGAGCTCCCTCCAGACAGCGACGACGCCGGGCGGGGGCAGCACCAACGAGCTCCGGATGTCGGACGCGAAGGGCGGCGAGGAGATGTTCATCAACGCCTCGAAGGACATGTCCACCGAGGTGAAGAACAACGCGACCGAGTCGATCGGCAACAACCACAAGAAGAAGATCGGCGCGGATCAGACGACGAACGTCACGGACAGCATGACGACCAGCATCGGGTCGAACCAGACGCTCTCGGTCTCGGGCAACCAGTCGATGAAGATCGAGACCTTCCACGTCGACGACATCGGCGGCGATCACTCGCTCTCGATCGGCGGCAACCGCGACATGAAGATCGGCGGGGATCACAAGCGCGACGTCACCGGCAACAGCGCGCTCACGGTGTCCGGCAACCAGATCGATCTCGTGGTCGGCTCGGTCACGGATCAGACCCTGGCCGGCTTCAACCACGAGGTCGGCGCGGCGCTCGTCGAGCTCGCGCTGGGGCACCGCTCGGTGACGGTCCAGGGCGACCGGAGCGAGACGGCCACCGGCGCGAAGGTGATCGCGGTCAAGTCGGGCCGCGGCGTCCAGGTCGGCGGATCGATGAACGTGAAGGTCGGCGGCGCGATCGTCAACGTGGCGAACGGGAACCGCGTGGAGAGCTCGCTCGGCACGTACACCGAGCTCGCGGGGGGCGCGCAGCTCGTCAAGGCGAACAACGCCGTCTTCGAGGCGACCGGCGCGCTCACGCTGGTCATGGGCGCGTCGATCCTCTCGCTGACGCCCGCGAGCGTCGCGATCATCGGCGTCTCCGCGAAGCTCGACGGCGACGTCTCCGACACCGCCGCCCTGGTGCTCGACAACTGAGGAGGAGGCGAACGTGGCACGCGAGATGATTGCGCACTTCACGATCGACGAGGTCCCCGCGGCCCGGGTGCTCCGCTTCGAGTCGACCCACGAGGCCGGCAGGCCGCTCGTCCTCGACGTCGAGGTGTACCTCCACACGTACCAGGAGCTCGACGCGATGATCGGCAAGCCCGCGGCGCTCTCCTTCGGCGTGCCCGGGGAGGCGCCGCGCGTCATCGCGGGCACGGTGGAGGCCGCGACCTCGATCGGCACCACCGAGCTCGGCGTCGAGGGGCTCCTGGGCGTCCGGTACGCCGTCCGCGTCGTCTCCTCGCTCGCGCTCCTCGCGCGCAGCGTCGACTCGCGGATCTTCCAGGACATGAGCGCCAAGGAGATCGTGGCGAAGGTCCTCGAGGATCACGGGATCACCAGGGTGGCGTGGCGGCTCAGCGGCGACTGTCCGAAGCGCGAGTACTGCGTGCAGTACCAGGAGAGCGCGCTCGCGTTCATCTCGCGGCTCATGGAGCACGAGGGCATCTACAGCTTCGTCGAGGTGGACGCCGACGGCGAGCTCCTCGTCTTCGACGACGACAGCACCGTCGCCGGGCCGATCGCGGGCGACCCCGCGCTGCCGTTCCGCCGGCGCACCGGGCTGAGCGCGGCCGACGAGCGCGACGCGATCTACGCGATCCGCGAGCTCGAGCGGGTGCGCTCCGGCAAGTTCGTCCTCCGCGATTTCGACTTCGAGCGGCCGAAGCTCGATCTCACGGCGACCGCGGCGCAGGGGGAGAACGACGCGCTGGAGCGCTACGACTACCCGGGCGGCTACTTCGAGCCGAGCGAGGGGAAGCGGCTCGCGCAGATCCGGCTGGAGGAAGAGCAGGTCGAGCGGCGCACGATCGAGATCGACACCGTCTGCGCGCGCCTCGCGGTCGGCCAGAAGCTCACGATCACGGACGCCGGCGAGCTCGACGGCGAGTACTTCCTCTTCGCGGTGAAGCACACCTACGTCCACGAGGAGGACGACGCGCGCGGCGGCGAGCGCGCGACGCCGCGCTCCAGGGCGCGGGCGCGCCTCGTGCCGGCTTCCGTGAAGTACAGGCCGCGGCGCATCACGCCGATCCCGCTCATCGAGGGGCCGCAGACCGCGACGGTGGTGGCGCCCGCCGGCTCCCAGACCGAGGCGATCCACACCGACGAGTTCGGCCGCTGCAAGGTGAAGTTCCACTGGGATCGCAGCGACGTGATCGACGACAAGGCGTCGTGCTGGATGCGGGTCGCGCAGCTCCAGACCTCCGGCTCGATGATGCTCCCGCGCATCGGCTGGGAGGTGATCGTCGAGTTCCTGGAGGGGAACCCCGATCGGCCGATCGTGACCGGGCGCCTCTACAACGGCGTCTATATGCCGCCGTACGCGCTGCCGGAGGGCAAGACCCGCACGGCGATCCAGACCTCGAGCACGCCGGGCGGCGGCGGAGCCAACGAGATCCGCTTCGAGGACAAGGCGGGCTCCGAGGAGATCATGGTGCACGCCCAGCGCGACATGAAGACGGTCGCGGCGAACAACGCCAAGCGGAACATCGGCAACAACGAGACGTCGGTCGTCGGGAACAACGCGTCGCTCGAGGTCGGCGGCAACCAGACGACGAAGATCACGAAGGGCTCGCAGAACACGGTCGGCGCGAACCAGACGATCAGCGTCGGAGGCAACCGCAACGTCGAGGTGAACGCCGTGTCGGCGCTGACGGCGAAGGGCAACGCGACGACCACCGTGGGCGGCAATCAGTTCGAGATGGACGGCAACCCCCTCGAGGCGATGCTCGCGCTCGCGGCGCAGGCGGCGGTGCAGTTCGCGAGCGTGATGGCCAACAACGCGATCGCGGCGGTCCAGGGGCAGGTCGACGGCGCCATCAACCAGGTGATGGCGCCGATCAACGGGCTGACCCAGAAGGCGGCGGGGGTGTCGGGCGCGATGCAGGCCGTCGCCGGCGGCGACATGAGCCGCATGCCCGGCATGATCGCGGGCGCGTCGGGCATCCCCGGCGCGAGCCAGCTCGCGGCCTCGATGGGCGGAGGCGGGGGTGGCGGAGGCGGCGGCGGCGCTGCCGGCGGCGCGCCGGGCGCCGCAGCGCCCAACATGCTCGCCTCGATCGCGTCGAACGTGGCGCAGAGCAGCCTCGCCGGGAAGGTCTTCGTGAAGCCGGAGGCGCTCGCCTCGGCCCTCGGCATGGACGGGGGCGGGGGCGGCGGCGCGTCGACGGCCAACGTCGGCGGGCCGGACGGCGCCGTCGATGGCGTCGACGCGACGGACCGCGAGAAGGGGCCCGGGCACACGACAGCCAAGGTCACGGGCACCCACAAGGAGGACGTGGGCTCGATGAAGGTCCTGGGCGCGATCCAGGACATCGACAACAACGTGACCGGCAAGAAGACGATCGACGTCGGCGCCGCGACGGTGCAGGTGGCGTTCGGCAGCTACGCGGAGAGCGTCACGGGCTCGAAGAGCGAGAAGGCGACGGGCCTGGTCGTCCTGAGCAACGGGGGCGAGAGCGAGACGGTCACAGGCTCGCGCACCGCGATGGTGGGCGGCGCGGTCGTCGACAAGCTCAAGGGGTCGCACGTCGTGCAGGCCGTCGGGCCTGCGACGTTCATCGGGGCCTTCCACAAGGTGGAGGCGAAGGGCGCCATCGTCTTCAAGTGCGGCGCCAGCGAGGTGGTGATCGACGGCGCCGGCGTCACCATCACGTCCCCGCTCGTGACCATCCTGGCGCCGAAGATCCAGCTGCCGAAGAAGGTCTCGGAGGTCTGATGGCGACTCCGTTCGACGGTGGCTCTCGGGCGGCAGGCGCGTCGCTCTCGCTGGAGGAGCCGGACGCCGGGGCCCCGGCGGAGGACGCGTCCGGGTCGCCGCGCGTGACGCTCGACGACGTGCTCGCCGAGCCGGCCGCGGCGCCGCTCCCGGCGCCGAAGGCGCAGCCGCTCGGCGCCGCCATGCGGACCGCGCGCGTCGCCTCGATCGCGGGGCGGAGGGCGTCGATCCACGTCCGTGGCGCGGAGGGGCCCGTCGACGCGCAGATCGCGCCCGACGTCGATCCCGAGGTGATCGCCGACGCCCGCGCCCGCGGCGACGCCGTGCTCGTCGAGCTCTGCGACGGCGAGCCCCCGCTGATCGTCGCGGCCCTGACGACGCAGCGGCCGCATGCGCTCCACCTCAAGGCGACCACCGTCGCCATCGAGGCGGAGCAGGAGCTGCTGCTCCGCTCCGGCCGCGGCGCGGTCCGCATTCGCCAGGACGGCGACATCGAGGTCGTGGGCAGCCGCATCAGCGCCGCGTCGCGGGGGCTGTTCCGGATCGTCGGGAGGCTCTTGCGGTTGAATTGACGGCGCGCACCGCGTGTCCGCTGGAAGGCTCGGCAGTCATAGCTTTCACTCAGGGAGCGTCGAAACAGCAATGCGAACGGCACCTGTCCCCAACATCCCGGCCATCCCGGGGATGAACCCCGGAGTCTTCGTTCTCGGCGGCGGCGGTGATGGCGGCGGGGCCGGCGGCCGCGGAGGCGGCGCGGGCAAGGACAAACAAGGCGCGAACGGCAAGAACGGGGGCGACAGCGCCTCGGGGGGCGGCAAAGGTGCCTGCGGCTCCGGCCAGAACGGCGGGGCGTGCCCAAACCATCACGGCAAGAAGGGGAGCGGCAAGGGCTCCAAGGGAGACCCTGTCGACATCGTGACAGGCCGTGTCTTCACGATCCCGGTCACCGACGTGCACTTGCCGGGTCCTCTGCCGCTGACGCTGACCCGCAGCTACACGAGCGCCGCGCGCGACCGCGACGTCGGGCTCGGGCGCGGCTGGTACCACTCGTACGCGTGGGAGGTGGAGGTGCACCGCGGCCGGACGAGGCTCTGGACCGGGAACGGCATGTACGTCGACTTCACGCCCATGCGCGTCGGCGAGTCGGCGGTGGGCCCCTCCGGGTGGCTGCTGGTCCGCGGCCAGACCGGCTTCGTGCTCGATCGGGGCGACGGCCGTTGGCTCGTCTTCGAGCACGCCTGGCAAGACCGGTATCTCCTGTCGGCGGAGACCGACTCTCACGACAACCGCATCTCGTTCTTCTACAAGGAAGGTGTCCTGGCGCAGATCGTCGACTCGGTCGGTCGCAGGGTCGAGGTCCGCTCCACGAGGGAAGGGCGCATCGCGTCGTTCGAGGTGAAGAACGCGGCGCACCGGGGCCAGCTGGTCCCGTTCGCGCGGTATCGTTACGACGACGCGGGGGACCTCGTGCTCGCCGAGGACGCGATGGGCGCGGCGACCAGGTACACGTATACGGATCATCTCCTGACGTGCCAGGAGCACCCGACGGGCCTTTGCTTCTATTTCGTCTATGACGGGGCAGGGCGGTGCGTCGAGACCTGGGGCGCGTACCCGGGGCGCGAGGATGAGAGCCTCGCGGCCGACGTCCCGGCGGTGCTCGCCGACGGGACCACGGCGGCCAAGGGCATCTTTCACACGAAGCTCGAGTACGGGCCTGACAACTACGTGGAGGCGGCCGACTCGATCTCGGTCGAGCGCTTCTTCGGCAACGACTTCGGGAGCGTCGACAAGGCGGTCACGGCCGCCGGCGTCTTCTGCCGCACGTACGACGCGTGGGGAAACCTGCTGTCGTTCACCGACGCGACGGGGGCGACGACCCGCTGGGAGCGGGACGCCCGCGGGCGGGAGCTCCGGATCACGGATGCTCTCGGCCGGGTGACCACGTTCGAGCGGGACGCCGACGGACACATCCGGAGGGCGGTCGATCCTGCAGGGGGTGTCATCGAGACGGGGCGCCTCACGGGCGGGCTCGTGTGGCGCGACGCCATCGGCGCCACCTTCGAGGTGCACTTCGATCGCCGCGGGCTCACCACGCGGACCGTCGCGCCGAACGGCGGGCAGACGCTGTACAGGTACGACGATCACGGAAACCTCATCGAGCGGACCGACCCCACGGGCGCGGTGACGCAGTACACGTACGACTACTGGGGCCGCCGCCAGAGCATGCTCGACGCGTCGGGGGCGATGGTCACGTACGCCCACGACGACGCTGGCCGCCTCCGATCCGAGCGAACGCCGGACGGCGGCGTGACGCGCTACGAATACGATGCGTCGGGAAACTGCACGTCGATCTGGCACCCGAACGGCCACACCACCACGCACCGTTATGCGGGGTACAACCGGATCGTCGAGACGCGCGAGCCCGACGGGCGGATCAGCAAATATCGATACAACCGTGAAGGGCGCCTCGTCGAGGTGCACAACAGCCACGGAGAGGTGCACCGCATCCAGCTGAACGCGGCCAGGCTCGTCTCGGAGGAGGTCACCTTCGACGGCCGCACCCTTCGCTATCGCTACGACGCCATGGGGCGTGTCGTGCAGTTCGAGAACGGCCTCGGAGAGAAGACCGGGTACGTCTACGATCTCGTGGGCCGCGTCGTGGAGCACCAGTACCCCGACGGCGGCGTCGAGACGTTCGAGTACGACGAGCTGGATTACATCATCGCCGCGCACGGCCCGTCGGGCGACATCTTCTTCGAGCGCAATCTCCTGGGCTGGGTGACGTGCGAGCGGCAGGTGAGCGGCGGCGAGACGTTCTCGGTGGAGACGAAGCATGACTTGATGGGCAATGTCGTCGAGCGAAGGACCTCCCGCGGACACCACCAGACCTGGGTGCGCGACGTCGCCGGCCGCGCGCTGCGGGTGACGCTCGACGGCAACGAGGAGCTCGGCGTCGTCCGCGACGCGCTCGGGCGAGAGACCGCTCGCTATTTGCCCGGCGGCGGGCGTGTGGACGTCGTCTATGACGGGCTCGACCGCATGGTCCAGCGCACGGTGTCGCGCGGGGTCGCGGGCCCCGTGGTGGCCGCAGGGCAGCCCGACTGGATCGGGGCGCACCCCCATGACCTCACCCTCCGGCAATCGGTTCACTACACGCCGCAGGGCGATGTGGCCGCGGTCGACGACGATCGCTCGGGCGCCGAGCGATGGGAGCACGATCCGCGCGGGCAGGTGCTGGCGCGCACCGACGCCCACGGCCGGGGCGAGCACTTCCGGTACGACGCAGAGGGGAACGTGCGCGAGCTCGGCGCCGGCGCGCCGGAGCGCGAGTACGGGCGCGGCAACGTGCTGCTCCGGCGCGGCCCCGTGTCGTACGTGTGGGACGGCGACGGGAGGCTGATCAAGCGCCGCGTGGTCATGCCGAGCGGTCAGGAAGCCACGACGAGCTACGAATGGAACGGCGCGGGTCTCCTGAGCGCCGTGGTGCGCCCCGACGGCGTCCGGATCGAGCATGCCTACGACCCCTTTGCCCGGCGCCTCGAGAAGCGCGTGCTCAGGCGAGACGAAGGCGGGCGCATGGACACGCTGTCCACGACGCGGTTCATCTGGGACGGGGACACGCTCGTTCATGAGATCAAGCGCGAGTGGGGCCCGGACGGCGAGCGGGTCACCCAGGAGAGGACGTACTGCACCGACGAGGAGACGTCGGCGCCGTGGGCGCAGAAGGACGCCAGGAGCGGCGAAGGCGATGCTGTGTCGATCGAGTGGTATTATTACCTGAACGACCCTGTCGGCAGACCGGAGCGCCTGCTCGATGCCGCCGGGAATGTCGCTTGCGAGCTCGACCGCACGGTGTGGGGCGCCGCGCGTCCGCGGGAAGGCGCCCGCACGGACACGCCGATGCGGTTCCTCGGGCAGTACTACGATGACGAGACGGGGCTGGCGTACAACCGTTATCGCTACTACGACCCCGCGGTAGGACGGTACATCAGCGTCGACCCGGTCGGGCTGCTCGGCGGGCAGAACGGGTTCTCCTATGCGGGGAATCGGCCCACGAAGATGGTGGACCCGACGGGGTTGATGTTCGCGTCGATTGTCAGGCGCGAGGACGCGGATGGCAATCAGCTGAAGAGCATCGAAGGGAAGAGTTCGACGGTTCAGGGTGATAGTGACCTGGACCCGGCGCTCAAGGATGCCGTTGTCAATGCGCGGGATAAGTTCGCGGACCCTAATAAACCACCCGGTGATCCTCGCAATGTCGATGCAGATGGTAGAGCCAAACCGAAGGCGTCCAGCAAAGCGGGTCGATGCGCTGAGATTGATGCGTTGAACCAACAAGCCAAGGACGTTCGTGGCCGCCTCAGCAAGAAGGAGGGGTGGGCGAAGATGTCCGAGGCCGAACAAAATGCCCGTGTTCGCAACGAGTTGCGCGAAGAGTATCGCCGCGGCGCGCGAATCGAAGCGTACAACAGGCAGAACAAGGGAAAGATATCTCCAGAGAAGCCTTGTCCGTTCTGCGCACAAGTCTTCCGCGAGCTAGGCATCCACCCGGTGAACATCGACGCTGATCCGAACAAAGACGTGCCTGATGCCGTCAAGCAGGCGGCCGGCCTCACTGTAGGCAAGGCGGGCGGCGGGGTCATGCACGAGGGGAAAAAATGGGATCACCGGACAGACGGCGTCTACGAACCGGATAGAAACGATCCAGGGAAGGAGGTGGCGCTTCAGAATCTATCTGGCACCAACGTCGTGCCGAAGTTGAACCCGGACGGGTCGCAGCAAATGACGAGGCGTGATCCGAACGCGTTCCGCGATGAACAAGGCAATTTTAGACGGCCCGACAAGCCGGTGCCTCCACCGCAACCAAAGTTCGTACCACCCGAAGACGACACCTCCGACCCGACCAAGAAATGAGCGATTCCTCCGATAATATCGCGGTCCGCTCGCTGCTGGAAGGTCTCGAGCGCGCCCCAGGATCGGTCTGGCGCGCCACTCGATCCGTCCTTGCAACTGCGGATCCATCCGCAAGCGTCCGTGGCGCACTGGATTCTCCCCATGCGGGCGAATCTCATCTCGAGGCGGGCGTTCCAGGCTCTCGGTCCAGGCTCAAGTCTCTCTGGGAGAACTCGCGACCTGGTGAGCGAACTCTCATTCGAGTTCCCTCGGGCGCTGCAGCAGGCTCGCCGCTCGGTGCTATCGCTATCCATCTCACGCGGCGAGCGCTCGCCAGGGTTGCGTTCATTCCGATCTCGGTCCGCTACGGTACGGCCGAGCCTTCGGTATGGGTTGCTGCGTTGCACGCGCGCCTCGCACAGTTGACCCGGACGGGAGCGTTCGAGCGCGCGCTTGAACCGCGTGTGGCCGATGATATCCGGCCGCTCATCTACTGTGACGAAACCCCGGAGATGCCGCTGCTCATCATCCTCGACGGCGCTGGTGACAATGACGACCCGGCTGTGTGGTCGCGGCTTGAATTGTCTGCGGCGTTCTCCACCGATGTTCGCGTGTGGATTTCGGTCTGCGGTACCGAGAGCGATGATGCGAGATGTACGGCTGCGGAGCGGCGTCGGCTATTGGATCTGGGGAACGAGTGGTCAGAGATTTTGATTGAGGACCTGCATGAGCGCCCAATCGCAGAGCTTCCCGATGACGTCGATTCCGATACGGTGTCCATTCTAGGTGCCGCACGCGGGCCAATAGCGGAGGCAGAGCTTGCCAGAGTTGCTGGTTTCAGCCGGTCGGAGAGTCGAGTGAAGGATACGCTGGAGCGGCTCGGTCCATGGCTTTCCCGCACCGAGGATGGCATAGCGTTCCTGGATAGAGCATGGGGTGAAGATCTCGTCCGCCGCTCGAGCGTCCAGGGGCTTTCCCGTGGACGCGCGTGCATGAATGCCTACGCTCGGGCGACTCTCGATGGTGCCTGTGGAGAGGTTTCTGTCGCTCTTTCTCGAGCAGAGTACGTCGTTCGGTATGGGTCGATTCATCTTGTGCGTCATGGGGCGACCGGTGAAGAGATCGATCGTGTCATCGCCGAACCGATGCGCGCAGCCTGGGAGTCCTTGGACGGTGGTGCGTTTGGCTTTCGTTCGCTCGTCATCGCTGCGTGGCGGCGAAGCCATTCTGCGTTCCTCGAGGCGGTGTCGGAAGCCGAGCGCGTCCGGTGCATGGTGCAGGCGCTGCGGTTGCGAACGATCTTCGAACAGCTGGTCACTTCGCTCGTACATGCACTCCCGGAGACGGTCGCTGGCGCCATCCGTGAGGGGATCTTTCAAGCGGGCGCAGGCATTGAACTGGCCAAGCCGCTCAGCGCAGAGCAGCGGATACGTCTGTGGAAGTCCGTCCGACCTGCGGTGTCGCCAACTGCCGTGGCGTGGCCAGAACCGTTGCTGGGCGAGGCCGAGCGCGCCGTCGCTGAACCGGCGGAGGCCAGCTCGATTCGTTCGTCGGTCGATCGTGGAACAGAGCCCAAGAACCGCGTGCTCTACGAGTTGAAGTGTCGTCGTATGGTCGCGGCGCCCGTCATTGGTTCGCTTCTACGAATCGCGGAGCGCCTGTGCTCTCCAGCGCGAGACGAGGTGCTGCTTCTCGCCGAGCGACGCCTCGCGGGCTTGCGTCAGGAAGATCAGCTGGTGTGGAGTGTCAGGATTGCGCGTCTCTGTCCGGACGAGCGTCGTGTCATATTGCTCAATGAGGTGGATGCTGAGGTGGTGGCCTTGCCGAGGTTGGACGACCGGTTGGACGTATTGGCGGAGCGGCTTCGGGTGAGCTCGGAGGAGGCTGCCAGCATCGTCCATACAGCGATGGGGTGGCTCGCGTCTGCCCATCGGTTCCCCGTGCTGGCAAGTCGATTTCTCCAGTATGTGCCCGAAAGCGAATGGAGACGGATCGATCCTGATGAGGCGCGGGCTCTCGTCCGACGCTGGCAGGGTGACTCGCGCGGGTATCAGGGTAGCGTCGCGCCGCTTCTCGATGGGAATCTCCCGGCTTGGCTCGCTGATGAAGTCCAATGCGGACTTGTTGACTCGGTGAGACGGGTTGAGGGCGCCAGACGGGTCCATGGCGCTTCCGAGTACGCTCCGCATGTCAGTAGGGAACGTCGCGCCGAACTGTCACGCATGTTCTTCTCGGAGCCGCCGGAGGCCTATCGCGGCAGGACCAGCGCCGTCGAGAATTGGGCCGCGCTGGCGACGCTGGAAGAGCTCCGTCGCATCCACCAGGACATCTTGCCACGCGTCGGACCTTGTGATGACAAGGTCTTCGCCGCCCTCTCCCGTCGTGCGGTGGAGCTGGGCGATAGGGAGCTTGCGACCAGCTTCTGCGCCATGATGGAAGGAGACGACGACCGGCATCAAGCCGAAATGGAGGTCGCTCTCGCGCTGGGTTCGCTTTCCGACGTGGAGGGTCTCCTGCGTCCGGACCTGGACGACGAGGAGGCATCTGGAATGCTCGAGCTGGTGGGGGAGGCGCTGAAGAGCCAGGAGGATGCGGTCCGCTTTGCGGAGCTCGTGCGGGGCGCGGCTCGGGCGTCGAACAGGTTGCGCGCGTGGGCGGCCGTGTTCCCGTCGCTCTCCCAGGAGGCGCGGGAGCGGTTGTCCGGGGCCGTCGCCGAGACGGTGAAGGAGACGCTCCGCGAGCGCCCCGAGGAGTCGGATGACGCGCTTTGCAGCATGTTCCCCTGGATGTCGGTGGAGAGCCTGGGCGATGTGTGGGGAGAGCGCGCCTCGCCCGAGAAGTGGCGCTCCACGATCTTCGAGGCCACGCCTCTCTTCACGTACGATCGGGGTTACAGGAACGGCGCGCTCCTGGATACACTGCTCCTGCGTGTGGGAGGTGAGGCCGCCCTCGTGGCCTGGGCCAGGACGCTCGCGGAGCTCGACGAGTGGTTCTCGGAGATCGGACCTTGGCCGGACTGATCGCGCGCGTTCGCGGCGAGACGGCGCTCGTCGGCGGGGGGCCCATGGAGAACCCGACCCGGAGCCAGGACTAGCGATGACAGAAGTCGACGAAGAAGCTGCGATTTCAGCTTTGCTCGGCGGGCTGGAGCGCGCGCCGGACGGGGGCTGGCAGGCCACGCGGGCCCTTCTCGCGTCTCCGGCGGTGGCAGCCTGGCTTCACGGTGACCCCCGTGTTCCCGGCTCGTTCGAGCGGCGCCCGTGGTCAGCGCTGGAGGCGCTCTGGACGAGCTCCCGCCCAGGCGAGCGGGCCTTGCTCAGGGCTCCTGCGTGCTCTGGCACGAGCTCGCTGCTCGGCGCATTCTGTCTTCATCTCACGCGGCGAGGGCTGGCCCGCGTGGCGTTCATCCCGATCTCGGTCCACAGCGGCATGTCGGATCCATCGATATGGGTTACCGCGCTGCATGCGCGGCTCAAAGCGTTGACTTCCAGGAAGGCATCCGAGCGCGCGCTCGCCCCGCGCGTGGCCGATGACATCCGACCGATCCTCGACGGTGATGAGATTCCCGAGATGCCGCTGCTGCTCGTTCTCGACGGTGTCCACGAGAACGATGATCCGGCGGTATGGTCGCGCATCGGATGGTCAGCGGGGCTGCCCGGGAACGTCCGCGTGTGGGTGTCTGCGGAGAACGAGGCCGGTGTCACGGCCGCCCAATGGGGTGAGGTCCTTCATCGGTTGAAGGATTGGTCTAATGTCGTCTTGGAGACGCCGCCGGAGTGCTCCGTCGCGGCGTTGCCTGGTGACGTGGACGCAGATACCGTGTGCGTCTTGAGCGCCGCTAGTGGGCCGATCTCAGAGGCAGAGCTGGTCCAGATCGTGGGAGGCGATCAGGCCGAGGCCCGAGTGTCTGCCACGTTGCGGAAGCTAGAACCATGGCTCTGTCACATAACGCATGGCGCTGCGTTCCGTCATCGAGCTCTCGGGAAAGAGCTTGCTCTGCGCTTGAGCAGCCTGGGCGACGCCCGTGGGCGGGCGCTCTTGACCGGACATGTTCGGGCGACTCTCGATAGCTGTTCCGAAGGGAGCATCGCCCCGGTCGCTCCATCGCGGTACATAATTCGATACGGGGCGATGCACTTCTTGCGACATGATGCCACGGCGGAAGAGCTCGATCGCGTGATCGCCGAGCCGATGCGCGCCGCCTGGGAACCCCTGGATGGCGGTGCGTTCGGCTTTCGTGCGCTCGTCGTCGCCGCGTGGCGGCGAAGCCACGCGGCGTTCTGCGAAGCGACGTCGGAAGCCTCGCGCGGCCCTTGCATGGTGCAGGCGCTGCGGTTGCGAACACTCTTCGAGCAGCTCATCACTTCGTTCGTGCACGCGCTCCCGGACGTGGTTGGCGGTGCCATCCACGAGGGGATCTTTCAACCGGGCGCAGGCATCGAACTCGCCAAGCCGCTGAGCGAGAAAGATAGGCTAAGGCTGTGGCGTGCGGTCCGGCCCGCCGTATCCGAGGCGGATGTGGTATGGCCAACGCCATTGCTGCACGAAGCAGATCGCGCCGTCGCAGGGAACGAGGCCGCCGGCGCGACCGAGACCCCCTCGGCATACGCGCGAGACCGCAGAGGCTTCGTATTGGGCGAGCTGAAATGGCGCCGTGTCGTGAAAGCGCTCGTGATCGGTGCGCTCCGGCGTATCGCCGAGCGGCTGCGCTCCCCCGCGCGGGACGAGGTTCTGCTGCTGGCGGCCAGGCGCCTTGCCGGGCTCCATCCAGAGCGCCGTGCGTCCTGGGCTGCCCTGCTGGCGCCGCTCTACCCCGAGGAGCGCCGTGCCGAGCGACTCGAAGACGTGGACGCGCAGATATCCGCCTTGCCGGAGCTCGGAGATCGCCTTGACGTCTTGACGGAGCGGCTCCTGGAGACCTCGGCTGGAGCGAGCGCGACCGTTCAACGAGCCATGGGATGGCTGCTGTCCTCCGAACGGTTTCCGCTCACAGCGCAGCGCTTTCTCTTTCATGTTCCCGAGAGTGAATGGAACCGGCTCGTTCCCGAGGAGGCCCGAGCGCTCGTCCGTCGCTGGCAAGGCGAATCGCGAGGATCCGCGGATTCGCTCGGGCCGCTCCGCTGCGGGCAGCTGCCTCCGTGGCTCGCGGCCGAGGTGCAGGATGCTCCCCTCGCGGAGGTGAGAGAACGGACGGACGTCTCTGACCGCAACTACGTCGCCTCCGAGCTCGTCTCCTTGGTCACGGGGGACGTCCGAGCGGAGCTGGCGCGCATGTTCTTCTCGGAGCCGCCAGAGGCCTTTCGCGGCGAGGGCCGCGCCATCGAGAACTGGGCGGAATCGGCGACGCTGGAGGAGCTCCGCACCATTCACCAGAAGGTGTTGCCCTGCATGGGCTCTCAGATTGACGACGCGCTCGCGGCGCTCTCCCGTCGTGCAGTGGCGCTGGGCGACAGGGACCTTGCGACCAGCTTTTGCGCCGCGATGGAAGGGGACGACGACCGACATCACGCCGAGCTGCAGATCGCGCTCGCGCTGGGCCCGTTTTCCGAGGTGGAGCGCCTCGTGCGGCCGGACCTGGAAGACGAGGAAGCTTCTGGAATGCTCGAGATGGTAGGGAAGGCGCTGAAGGGCGAGGAGCACGCGGAGCGTTTCGCGGAGCTCGTGCGTGGCGCTGTCCGAGCGTCGAACAGGCTGTCTGCGTGGGCGGCGGTGTTCCCGTCGCTCTCCCTGGAAGCAAGGGAGAGGTTGTCCGCCGTTGTCGCCGACGCGGTGAAGAAGGCGCTCCGCGAGCCCCCCGAGGAGTCGGACCGCTCGCTCTGCAGCATGTTTCCGTGGATGTCGGAGGAGAGCCTGTGCGACGTGTGGCGAGAGCGCGCAGCACCCGAGGCGTGGCGCCCCACGATCGCCGAGATCACGCCGCTTTTCACGTACGATCGACGTTATGACAACGGCGCGTGCCTGGACACGCTCCTCCTGCGCCTGGGAGGTGAAGCCGCCCTCGTGGCCTGGGCCAGGACGCTCGCCGAGCTCGACGACTGGTTCTCGGAGATCGGACCCGGGCCCGAAGAGGGCTGATCGCTCGCGTCCGCGGCGATGTGGCCATCGCCGCCCGGGTTACCGATTCAGCTCGTCACGCCTGGGCCACGCCCCCTCCGGCCGCGCTGCCGGAGCCCCAGGGACGCCGCGAGCAGCGCTGTCAGCGCGAGGGCACCTCCGGATGGAGCGCGGCTCGCCGCGCGACAGCTACAACCGGCTGGATCGCCCGACTGCTCGCCGGAGGTGCCCCCCGACGACGCCTGGGCGGCTGACGTTGAGCTGGGGGACCCTCCACCCGTGGCCGCACCCGTCGAGGGCGCTCCTCCGGAGCCGGAGCCGGAGCCGGAGCCGGGGCCGGAGCTGGAGCTGACGCCGCCGCCGGCGCCGCTGACGCTGCCGTCGCCCCCGCCGCTCGTGCTTCCCCCCGTGCCACCCCCGCCGGCGCCTCCGCCCCCGATGGGCGAGAATTGCCAGAAGTTCACGTTGAAGAGGGTCGACCCATCGCCGGTGAAGACCAGATAGAGATCGTGAACGCCTGTGGCGCCGTCGACCGCGCACGACGTATCGGTCCACGTCTGCCAGCCCCCCGTCGCCCCGACCGCGCAGGTGCCCACGAGCTTGCCGTCGCGCGCGTCCAGGCGGAGCTCGATGCTGCCCCCCTCCGCGCCGCTCGCGACGCGCGCGCGGAAGCTCTCCGCCCCTTCGCCGAAGTCGACCCCGCGGAGGCGCACCCAGTCGCCGCCGCTGATGAACGAGAGGTTCATCCCGCCCTCCTCGCAGGGCTCGGTCTCGATGCCGCGCTGCGCGTTGAAGGTCTCGGCCTCGACGCGCGCGTAGGGGTCGAGGTTCCCGGTCTGCTTGAGCCCGTCCGTCGTGTAGGTCACCGGCACGATGGAGCCGTCGTCCTTGTAGGTGAGCGGCTCGAGCGCGATGTTCCGGCGATAGCCGGTGGGCTCTCCGGCATCGGTGGCGACAGCGCGATTGTGGTAGGCGTGGTACCAGGAGCCGCCATACTCGAAGATCGCCGCATGATTGTTGTTGTTGTTCTTCGGCGGCTGGGGCCCCGCCGTGCCACGGTGGGTGAAGCCGGACATGGGGCTCGTGCTCGTGAGGTAGTCGATCCGCAGGGCGTTGTCAGGGTTCGTCGAGTACGACAGGTAGTAGAGGCCGTTGCGCTTGTGCATCCAGGCGGCCTCGAAGAAGTACGGGACCGTGATCGCGGTGGCCGAGCCCGAGACGCTCACCATGTCGTCATTGAGCTTGATGACGCGCGCGTTCTGCTCGCCGTTGCCGCCGAAGTAGAGGTACGCTTGGCCGTCGTCGTCGATGAAGGCGCCCGGATCGAAGAGCCACATGTTCGGGCCCGAGGCGCCGGGCGTGTTCGAGGTCACCAGGGCGCTGCCCTTCGCGTCCTTGAACGGTCCGGTCGGGCTGTCGCTCGAGGCAACGCCGATACCGTTCCCACTGTTGCCGAAGTACATGTAGATGGTGCCGCCGCGCTCCACGACCGCCGGGGCCCACGAGTAGGTCGCCCAGGAGGCGGCGCGGGGCACGCGCAGCACTTCCCCGTGATCGGTCCAGTTCTTCAGGTCGCTGCTCGAGACCGCCACGATCGAGGCCATCTCGTAGCTGCCGTCCGAGCCGTCTGCCTTGGCGTTGTCGTCGTCGTTCGAGGCGTAGAGGTAGACACGTCCGTCATGCACCAGCGAGGCGGGGTCGGCGAGGTAGCGGTGCGAGGCGATGGGGTAATCGGCCAGCGCGGAGGGGCTCGCGGCGAGCCCGACCGAGGCGAGCGCGACCCCGCAACAAGCCATTCTCGCCAATGTACGTGAGCGACGCATGTTCACCTTACCTGTTGGTCCAGAGCCGTTGATCACGGCCGCTCGGGCGGCCGAGGCCGATTTCTTCATGGTCGAGCAGGGCACGCTGAAGACCGTCCCTCTGTCGTCGCGGTTCGCTGTGTCGATCGCGTGGTCGACGTCGCCGCCGTCTCCGCCGGTGGCGACGGCGCCGTCTGCCGCAGTTCCGCCGTCCGCGAATTTCGCTCCCGTCGAGGGATCGGAGGCGGCTCTGCCCATGGCACCGCTTCGCCCGCGAATTCCTGCAGGCGAGGTCACGAGCGCAGGCTGTTCAGGGCGAAGCAAAAGGATGCCCCGGGACCGCACTGTGAACGTTCACATGGCGGATGTCAATCAAAATAGACCCGCGCGGCGAGCCTCGACACCTCTCGACGCCAGCGCTGAACGGCGCCCGACTCGAGCGCTGGTGTCGTCAGCTCCGCGCGCTCTGGCCGAGGAGCGCCTGCCACTGCGCCTTGAGCGCCGGATCGGACTCGAAGCGTTCGTGCCAACTCCTGTGGAGCGCGATCCAGCTCTGTGGGGTCAACCCATAGTGGCTCTGGATCTGCGGGATGTGATTCGGATGGTCGCGCATGTCGGCGCACAGGCGCGCGTACCGCGCGAGGGAGATCCGCTCCACGCGGCGCATCATCTCGTCGTCGTCCGCGCCGGCGTGCGGTTGCGCGGCGGGCTCCGTGGGCATGGGGCTCGCGGGCGGCTCGACGGCGCCTGGCTGAAGGAAGGGCAGGGCCCAGCTCCCCGTCGGGATCTGGGGCGGCTGCGGAGCGATCTCTCCCCTGGCGGGCCGCGCCGGCGCGGGCGATTGGCCCGGACGAGCGAAGGGCAGCGCTTTGTCGGCGGGCGGCGAGGGGGTCGGTCGCGAGAACGGCAAGGCGTTATCGGCCGGCGGCGAGGAGGACGGTCGCGAGAAGGGCAGGGGGTTGCCGGCGGGCGGCGAGGAGGACGGCCGCGAGAAGGGCAACGGATTGGCGGCCGGCGGCGAGGAGGCCGGTTGAGAGAAGGGCAAGGGATTGGCGGCCGGCGGCGAGGAGGCCGGTTGAGAGAAGGGCAAGGGATTGGCGGCCGGCGGCGAGGAGGCCGGGCGAGAGAAGGGCAGAGCGGCGTCGAGCGGGGGTAGAGGGGCCGTGCCGGAGAAGGGCAGAGCGGCGTCGAGCGGGGGTAGAGGGGCCGTGCCGGAGAAGGGCAAGGCTCTGTCGGCCGCCTGCGCGCCGACCGTGCCGATGCTCGTCGTCTCCATCTCCGGGCCGTCTGCCGGTGACGTCGCTGTCCCCTCGACCGCGGGCGCGTTCGACACGTCCTGGCGGAATGGCAGCGCATCCCGGCGCGGGAGAGACGTCGTGCCGAGGAGCGTCATGCGGGCTCGCGGTGCCGTGGACGGCCGCTCCAGGCTCGGCATGGGCAGTGACGACGGCACGGCCGGCAGCAGCGACGGCGACGGCACGGCTGGCGGTAACGGCGGAGGCTGCACGACCCCGGGCGGCGGCAACGGCGAAGGCTGCACGACCCCGGGCGGCGGCAACGGCGAAGGCTGCACGACCCCGGGCGGTGGCAACGGCGAAGGCTGCACGACCCCGGCCGGCGGCGCCGCTGCGTTCAGCCTGGCCCAGGGAGATCGCGCAGCCCCCTCGTCGCTCACGCCCGCGGCAGGCGGCGGCGTCGCCCCATCCCGAGGCGCCCCCTGCAGCGGGGCGATGCGCGCAGCGGGCGCGACCGGCATCGGCCCTTCCAGCTTCCTGCGCGCGCCACGCGCCTTCTCCTCGGCGCGGCGCTTCTGCGCGGCGACGAGCTCCAGGTACCGGCGGCTCGATCGCAGCTGCCCGCGCGCGGCCTGCGCGGCGAGCCTGGACATCCACCGCTCCCGCTCCGCCTCCCACGCCGCGGCAGAGAGCCCCGCGTCCGCGAGCACCTCGTCGCGCGGCAGGCCCGCCTCGAGGGCCCCGGCCACGGCGGCGAGCTCCTCGAGCCGGATCGATCGGACCTCCTCGTCGCGCTCCACCATGTCCACGAACATACCCCCTCGTCGCCGTCGGGCGGCGCGCTGCGGCGGCCCGGCCGATGTCGCCCCGCGGCCGTCCCGGTTACCTCATCGCCCGCTGAAACCGCGCCATGAGCGCCTCGTCCTCGAGCATCGCCGCGGTCCATCGCTGCTGCGCGCTCAGGTAGTCCTCGAGCGTCAGGTCCAGGCGGCTCAGCACCGTCGCCATGTCGGTGCCCCGCTTCAACCCGCGCGCGGCCTCGAGGAAGCGCTCGAACGACAGCTCGCTCTTCGCCCGGGCGCGCTGCACCCTCGCGAACGTCTCGGCGAAGGCGACGACGAGCGGCGGCACGCCCACCTCCTCGCCGTCGTCGTCCGCCTCGGAGAGCCGCGCCTGCCAGGCGTCGTCGAGCGCCTCCCAGCCAGCCTCGTCGAGCCCGTGCGCCGCGAGGAGCGCCGCGCGGTCGGCGCTCGGGTCCGCAAGCTGGGCGGCCAGCGTCGCGTACACCTCGACGTCGTCGACGTTCTGCGCGCCCTGCGGAGGATCCTTCATCGTCCGGGCAGGCTACCTCAGCGCGCGTCTTGGGGCCTCCTTCGCGCAGGTGTATTCATGGCGCGTGTCCTTCTCCTACCTGCCCTTCGTCGCGCCCGGCGGTCAGCAGGGGCAGCCCTCCGCGCCCGCCGGCGCGGACGTGCTCGCCCACGACAAGCTCGAGAACGCGCACGCCGCGCTCCGCCGCGCAGCGCTGTCGCTCGAGCACGACGTCGAGCCGGTGACCGATCTGACCGGGCCCGCGCGCGCCCTGGAGCGGGCCCTCGGCGCGATCTACGACGCCTTCGACGGCCGCGCCGAACCCCTCGGCGCTGTGCGTGCCGCGCTGGCGGAGACCGACGACATCGCCGCTCGGATCGAGCAGGCGATCGGGCTCGACGCGGGCTTCGCGGCGGTGGACGAGCTGCTCCGGAGCGCGCGCGGCTGGCTCGAGCAAGCCGCGGCGCGGCTCGCGCTCGTGCCGCCGGCGCCGCCGCTCGACCTGCCGCCGATCCTGGCGAGCCGCGACCGGCCGCGGCTGCACGCGATCCAGCGGGCGTCGCTCGCGCCGCTCCTCAAGGTCCCGGAGCCGCCCCCGGCCGAGCTCGTCGCGAAGCCCCCGCCGCCGATCCCGCGGCCGCGGACGTTCGAGGAGCTCAAGGCCGCCGTCGAGGCGCTGAAGCAGCAGGCGCCCGCGCCCGGCGCGCTCCCCGCGGCGGCGGAGGTGCGGCCGCCCGCGGCGCGGCCGGACGAGGGAGCCGCGCGCCCCGTGCCGCCGGGCTTCGCGCCCGAGATCGGCGACGCGCTCGACGATCTCGCCTTCCTCCGCGCCCGCGCCCGCGAGTGCTTCGAGGAGGTCGCGATGGTCGGCATGCAGCGGGCGCCGCTGCTCGGCGATCCGTTCCGTGGCGCGCTGATCCTCGAGCGGCGCATGCTCGCGGCCATCGACGTGATCGCGGCGATCGGGGCGCCGGCGCTCGAGCACGTGCCGCGGCTCGTGGCCGACGCGCCAGTGAAGGACGCGAGCGTCGCGTTCGCGAGCGCGATGGTGCTCGGCTGCTTCGCCGGCCGCGACGCGCTCGCCGCGGCCGAGCTCGCGCTGCTCCGGAGCGGCAAGGACAGGGCGTTCATCGACGCGCTCGGCGCCGCCTTGAAGCTGGTCCCGCACGAGCTCCTGCCGCTCGCGCTCCGCGGCCTGCTCCGCGAGCCCGAGCCGCTGGTCCGCGCGATGGCGATCGACGTCCTCGCCTACCGCGGCTTCGCGACCGAGGACGAGCTCGTCGCGGCGGCGTCGGACGACGAGGCCGCCGTGGCGGCGTGCGCGCTCCACCACCTCGGCTGCACGCCGTGCCCCCGCTTGCCCGAGCTGATCCAGCGGGCGCTCGCGTCCACCGCGGCGCCGGACCCGGCGCTGCGCGAGGCCGCCTGGACGGCCATGGCGCTCTCGGATCACCCGCACGCCCCGCTCGCGCTGCGCGGCGCGCTGGAGGAGGCCGACGGCGCGGACGCCGCGGCGCTCCTGCTCGCGCTCGCAGGCGACGACGCCGACGCGCGGCTGCTCGCCTCGCGCGCCGCCGAGGCGCCGCGCCGCGGCCTGATCTTCGCCGTGGGCTGGACCGGCGCGGCCGCCGCGGTGCCGCTGCTCATCGACCTGCTCGAGCGCGACGTCGATGGGGACGTGAAGCTCGCCGCGGCCTACGCGCTGGAGCGGATCACCGGCGCGGGGATGTGGGAGGAGGTCGCGGTGGAGGACGAGGAGATCTTCGTCGCCGATCCGCCCGAGCCCGACGTGGGCGAGCCTCGCGAGCTCAAGCTCGCGCAGCTGGTCAGCGATCCCAACGACCTGCCCGAGGCGCCGGCGCCAGAGATGGAGGAGCAGCCCACGGTGGACGCCGCGCGCTGGCGGGCCTTCTGGCGCGAGCGCTGCCAGGGCTGGGACATGACCGCGCGCTACCGCCGCGGGCGCCCCTACACGCCCGACGTGGTGCTCGACGAGCTGGATACGGGGCGGGTCACCCCGGGCGAGCGCCGGCTGCTCCAGCGCGAGCTGATCGTCCGCACCGGGCACTTCGTGCGCTTCGATCCGCACGACTTCGTGGTGGCGCAGGAGGAGGCGATCCAGGCCTGGCGGCCGATCGCGGCGCGCGCCTCCGGCGCCCCGGGCCGCTGGACGCGGCCCCGCCGGCGCGCAGGGTAAACGGCGCGCGGACGTCGGCGCGCGCGAGCCACGAGCGCCCCTCGAGCGACGTACGCTGCGCGGCTACTTCCTGGCGGGCGCGGCCGGCTTCGCCGGGGCGGCGGGCGGCGCGCCCTTCGCGGGCGGCGCGCCCTTCGCGGGCGGCGCCTCTCCGGCCTGCCCGCTGTTGTACATCTGGATCGCGCGATCGGTGAGCTCGAGATCGGCGCGGTAGTAGGGAACGGCCGACTTGTCGAGGATGAGGTCGTAACCCTCCTGCGCCGCAAGGCGCCGGAGGAGGCCGAGCACCTTCTGCAGCATCGGCGTCGTGAGCTCGCTCTCCTTGCGCTGCATCTCGCGCTGGGCGTCGAGCGTCGTCGCCTGGAACTCGGCGGCCTGGCGCTGCCAGGTCTCGAACCTGCGCTGGAGGACGTCCTTCGGCGTCTTGCCCGTCTGGGCCTCCTTGTCGAGCTTGTCCCGCTCGTCGTCGAGCGCGCGGCGCTTCGTGTCGAGCTCCACCTGGCGGCTGTCGAACAGCTTCTTGAGCGTCGCCTGGACGCGGAGCCCTTCCTCGGTCTCCAGCATGGCGCGGCGCACGTCGACGACCGCGATCTTCGACTGCGCGGCCGCGGGCGCGGGCGACAGCAGCGCCGCGCCGCCGAGCGCCGCGGCCGCGAGCAGCGGCAGGACGCGCGCCCTGAGCCACCGGCCCGAGGTCGGGCGGGCTGCCAGCGCAGCACCCTGGCTCGCGCCGGCCGGGCGCGCAGGGGTGGAGAACGTGGAACAGCGCGCGACGAGCCGCTCAGGAGCGTTGTTTCGCATCGCGGATGGCCTTAGCTACCCGGCCACCCAACGTCAAGAACGTGGCGCGCCCTTCTCGTGCGCCGCCGCCGCCGCGCCCTCCGGGTGCGCTTCCTTGCTCTGCGCAGCGCTCGCGCTCCGGTGCGCCGCCGGATCGTTGTTGCTCGGCGCCTCGGCGCGCTCCTTCCGTCCCACGGCGCCGGCGGTCTTCGCGACCTTGCTCCGCGACGGCGCCCCGGCGGCCCGCTGGGCGGACGGGTCCGCCGCGTGCGGCGGCCGCGGCGTCGAGGGCAGCGACCGGCCGAGGCGCTCTCGAGCGAGGGCGATCAGTCGCCCGACGTCGTCGTTCCCCCGGAGGAACGCGTCGCGCTGGCGGGGATCCCGCAGGGCCTCGACGCGCGCGGCCAGGGCGGAGAACGCGGCGTCGAGCGCGGCGTTCGCCTCGCGCTCGTCCCCGATCGCGAGGAGGGCCTCGACGAGCGTGACGCGGATCGCGTCGCTCCACTCCTCGATGGGCCCACCCGCGAGGTGGCGCGAGGCCTCGCGCGCCGCGTCGACCGCGGCCCTGAGCTCGCGGCGCGCCAACTGGACGCGCGCCATCGCGAAGCTCGCCATCGCCTGCAGCGCGGCCGCGTGGTGCGCCGCCTCCTCGCAGAGCCAGCGCGCGACGGCGTGGGCGGTCGCGTGGTCGCCGGGGGCGCCGCGCCAGACGAGGAAGAGCGCCTCGTACAGCCGGCCGGCGAACCTGAGGCGGGAGATCTGGCACGCGTCGGCGATCGCGCTCGCCTGGCGCTCGAGCGCGACGCCCTCCTCGATGTTGCCGAGCCGCGCGTACGACATCCCGAGGTTATGGAGCGCGAACCCCTCGATCGCCCGGAGCTTCCGGCTCCGCGCGTCGAGCAGCGCGCGCTCGAGCAGCGCCTGCGCCTCCTCGAACAGGCCGAGCTGGTTCAGCGCCGAGCCGGTGTTCAGGCGGGCCCTCGCCGCGATGACGGCGTCGCCGGCCGCGTCGGCGTCCGCGACGAGCGACGCGCCCAGAGAGGCCGCGGCGGCCAGGTCGCCGGCGTGCATCAGCGCGGCCAGGTGGGCCTCCCGGGCGTGGAGGAGCGCGCCGGCCGAGCCGCTCCCGCGCGCGGCCTCCATCGCCGCGTGCGCGGCGCGGAGCGCCTCGGCGGGCCGGCCCAGCGCCGCGAGGGCGCGGACGCGCGACGCGAGGAGCTCCGCGCGGATCGACGGCGAGAGCGCCGCCGCGAACTGCGGAGAGAGCGCGGACGCGGCGCGCGCGTCGCCCTCGGCGCCCTGGCCCGCCTCGATCATGCAGGTCGCCGCGACGACCTGCGCCTCGCCCCACAGATCCGAGCCGGGCAGCGCGAGGCGCGACGCCTGCTCCGCGGCGTCGAGCGCCTCGTCGAGGCGGCCGAGGAGCTCGAGGATCTCCGCCCGGCGGACCAGGAGCGCGGCGCGCGTGGTCCCCTCGGCCCCGCAGGCGAGCCCGCGCGTCGCGAGCTCGAGCGCCTCGTCGAGCTCCGCGCCGCTCGCCGCCGGGTCCCGCGTCGCGCGCGCGTAGAGCAGCGCCGCCCGCGCCTTGTCGCCGCCCGCCTCGGCGTGGCGCGCGATGAGCCCCGGATCGACGCCCGCGGACTCGAGCCAGGCGGCCGCGGCGAGGTGGAGCGCGGCGCGGTCTTCCTCGAGGATCGACGCGTACGCCGCGTCGCGCACGACCGCCTGCCGGAACGTCCACTGCACCTGCCCCGGGACCCGCGGCTCCAGCTGGCGCGCGATCATCTCGCCCGCCTCCAGCTCGGCGAGCTCCGCGCCCACGGCGCGCTCGAGCAGCGCCGCGACGCCCGCCGTCCAGAAGACCTGGCCGAAGACGGACGCGGCGCGCAGCGCCCCGCGCACCCCGCTCGACATGCGATCGACGCGGGCCTGCACCAGGGCCTGCACGCCGAGCGGCACGCCGTCGCGCCCCTCCGCGGCGGACCGGATGAGCTCCTCCAGGAAGAGCCCGTAGCCGCCGGCGCGCTGGACGATGGCGCCGCGCGCGGCCGGGTCGGCCTGCGGGAGGGCGCTCGCCGCGAGCCGATCCGCGGCCTCCGGGGACAGCGGCGGGAGCGTCACGCGGGTCACGTCGCGGTGCTCCCACAGCGACGGGAACCGGGCGGAGAGCTCGGGCCGCGCGAACGCGAAGACCCCGAAGCGGAGATCGGCGCAGCCGAGCAGCCAGTCGACGAGCTCGACCGTCGCGCTGTCGGCCCAGTGCATGTCCTCGATGACGAGGATCTGCGGCGTGGTCTCGGACTTCGAGCGGAAGAACGCCTCCACGGCCATCCGCGTGCGCGATTCCATGAGCTGCGGGCTCTCGCGGGCCGCGCGCAGCGGCTCGTTGCCCTCGTCGGGGAAGGGCACGCCGGCGAGCTCCCCGATGAAGCCGGCGAGGAAGCGGAGCGGGCGGGCCAGGCGCATCGCCACGTGGGCGCTCACCTTCTGCACCTGGTCCTCGAGGCGCTCGCCGTCGCGGATGCCCATGAGCGCGCGCAGGGCGCGGCCCAGCGTCGTGAGGCCAGCGCCCTGGCTCATCGCGTCGCCGCGGCAGAGCAGGATGATCGGCGCGTGCGGCGCCGTCTCGAGGTGCTGGATCAGCTCGGCGCGGACGCGGCTCTTGCCGATGCCGGCGGGGCCCGTCACGAGCGCCGCGCGCGGCGCGCCGTCCCCGGCGATCGCGCTGAAGATGCCCTGGAGCCTCGCGAGCTCGTGCTCGCGCCCGAGGGGCGCCGTGGGGAGCCCGGCGGGCTTGCGCGCGTCGAAGCCGGCCGCGTCCTCGTGGACGATCACGCCGCCGCGCGCGTCCTCCTGGACCACGAACCGCCCCTCCAGCGCGGCGATCGCGTGGGCGTCGATCCGGACCGCGCCGGGCGCCGCGTACTCCAGCTGCTGCGCCGCGCGATCGAGCGCCTCGCCGGCGAGGCTCGCCCTGCCGCGGACGGCGTGCCCGACCGCGACCGAGGCCCGCGCGCCCGGCGTCGATCGGGCCACGGTCAGCGCCGCCCGCGCGGCGCGCGCCGCCTCGTCGCCCCGCGAGCGCTCCACCCCGAGCGCCGCGGCGAGCCTCCCGTCGGGGAGCGGCTCGAACCGCGGGTCGTCGCCGAGGACCTCGCGGAGCGCGGCGTCCACCGCGGGGCGGAGCGGGCCGGCGCCCAGCTCGAAGAGCGCGCAGGCGATCACGCGCCGCTCGCCGTTGGCGAGCCGCACCTGCGGCCGCTCGTCGCCCGGCCCGGCGGGCCTCGGCATCATCTCCTGGGCGGCCGCGCGCCGGACGATCGAGGCGGACCTGTCGGTCGCGGGGGGATCGTTGCTCAGCTCCCCGACCCGCGCGAGCGCGCGCGCCAGCTCGCCGCCGTTCTCGTACCGCTGCTCGCGATCGCGGGCGATGGCGCGCGCGAGCACCTCGTCGAGGGCCTCGGGCACGTCGAAGCGGATCTGCTGCGAGCGCGGGGGATCCTCGACAACGAGGCGGCTGAGCAGGGCGATCGCGTTCTCGGTCTCGAACACGTTCCTGCCCGTGACCAGGCGGAACAGGACGGCGCCCAGCGAGTACACGTCGGCCCGCGCGTCGACCGCCTCGCCGCGCGCCTGCTCGGGCGCCATGAAATGCGGGGTGCCGATGATCGTGCCGCGCTCGGTGGGGCAGTCGTCCGGGACCGCGAGCTTCACGACGCCGAAGTCGATCAGCTTGATCGCGGTGCCCTTGCCGCGGACGAGGAAGATGTTGGAGAGCTTGAGGTCGCGGTGGACGACGCCGCGGGCGTGGATGGCGGCCATCGCGGCGGCGCTGCGCCGGACGACCTCCACCGAGTCGCGCAGGCCGAGCGGCGCGCGCCGCTGGCGCTGCCCTAGATCCTCGCCGTCCAGCCACTCCATCGCGAAGAAGAGGCGCCCGTCGAGCCAGGTGCCGTGCGCGACGTACTGGACGATGTTGGGGTGCCGCAGATCGGCGAGGATCGAGATCTCGCGCGCGAAGCGGGCGCGCTCCTGGGGCGACGCGGCGGCGCGCAGGATCTTGAGCGCGACCGGGGTGCCGGTGGTCTGATCCGTGCCCTTGAAAATATCACCCATGCCGCCGCTTCGGCTGCGGGCTTCGATCATGAAGCGGTCGGTCGGGTCGGTGAACTCCGGGAGCACCGTCCGGATAGGCTACGCGAACCTCGCGTCTTCATGCCAGCGAGAAGGCGCCCCGCGCGGCGCGGAGCGCCGGCGGGCGACCTGGGCCGAAGCCCGAATCGCGCGCCATCGTCGTGCTGCTCCGCGGCGTAGCGCCGCCATGACCGGCGCGATCGGGACACGGCGCTCGAAAATTCCAGCCAGCATCCGCGCCGTCGCGCCGTCCGCACCACCCTCCTGCCCGCGCGGAGCCCTCCGTGCGCTCAGAACCCCGCGAGCAGCCCGGCGCCGAGGGAAGCGCTCGGACGCAGAGGTCTGAGCGCGTCGGCGAGCGGGTGGTCGACGAGCCCGAGCGCGGCGAGGACCTCGGCGTGGGTATAGAACGAGAGCGTGTCGCTGAGCGCGAGCTCGATCCCGCCGCGGAGCCCGAGGCCCATGAACAGCAGGGACTCGTCGGTGGCGGGGGCGTCCTGATCGCTGACCTGCGCAACGCCCATCTCGAAGAGAGCGCATGTGACGAGCAGGTCGACCGTGTGAAGGCACGGAGCGAAGGCGCCGCTCCTGTACGTGCGCGGGTACGGCGATCGCGCTGTCGTGCTCCCGCCGGGGCTCGGGGCGTCCGGACTCGACACCTCGCCGTG
This sequence comes from Sorangium sp. So ce426, assembly GCF_051475585.1. Classification (NCBI taxonomy): domain Bacteria; kingdom Pseudomonadati; phylum Myxococcota; order Polyangiales; family Polyangiaceae; genus Sorangium; species Sorangium sp. So ce426. Next base: position 4,515,681 of record NZ_CP150341.1, read on the forward strand.
TCCGACCGTGCTCGGCCTCGAGACGGCGAACGTGCCCCGGCTCTCCAGCGAGAAGGAGAGGCTCTGTGACCAGCGAAGCCTGACGAGCAAGGAGGCGCCGCCGAACAGCCCCTCGGGCACCCCGAGCCCCGCTATCGCGCCCACGCCCATCCGCGCCGAGCTCCATGGCTCGCCGGGCCTGCTCGCGGGCTCCGGGCGCGCCGGCGCGATCTCCGGGCGAGGCGGCGCGGCGGGCGCTCGCTCGTCGCTCGCGAACGGCGTCAGCGCGAAGGCGATCGCGACCGCGACGGTATCGGTGAGCTGCTCGCAGGCGCCGTCTCCGTGGGAGACGTCGAAGCCTCGGCCGGAGACCTGCCCGTCGGCGTTCCGGTAGGTCGTCGTCGCGACGACGTGGGCGCCGTGAGGCCTGATCGCGACCTCGACCTCCTCGGTCGCGTCCTCGCGGAAAGGGTCGTACCCGACGCGCAGCCGGATCCGCTCGCGCAGCGCGCGCTCTCCAGGGCACGAGGCCGCTTGCGCATCCTCGCTGTAGCGCAGCCGCAGCGCGCGGCGTGCCGGCTCCGCCGCGCGCGATGGCGCGCTGAGCAGCAGAGAGGCGAAGACGATCATGCAGAGAAAGGAGCGTGCCATATCCCCGGTCAGCGGCTCCGCTGGACGAGCCATCCGTGGCCGCCATGAAGCGCTCTCGAGGCAAAGCACGTCAAGAGCTCACGTCGGTTCTCTTCGCGATCTCGGCTGGCTTCAATTGACGTGAGAATCGAAGCTCGTGAATGGTAATGGCCTCCAAATCACGATTGTGCGTGAGCGGGATCCGGATCCGTGACGAGCGTGACCACTCGCCCGTATGCACGCAGGCAGCTGACCGGCGCGGACCATGAGAATCCGTTGGGGTTCGAGGCAATGCAGACACGCTGTCTGCAATGGCCTGCGCGCGGCGGGCATGCTCCGCCGGCCGCGCGGACCTCTCGGTCAGCGCCGTGCGCGGTCGATCTCGCTGGAGGGGGGGAGGGGGCGAGAGGGCGAGGGGGGAAGGGGACGGCGAGCGGTCAACCAGCGCTGGCGCCGGCGCTGGCGCCAGCGCGCGAGGCGAGCCGCGCGAGGTCCTTGGGATCGCTGACGCGGACGAGGATGACGGTGATGTTGTCCCGCCCGCCGCCGGCGTTCGCCTTCTCGATGAGCGCCTGCGACGCCTTCTCGGGATCGGGCTCGGCGAGCAGGATGTCGCGGATCGCCTCGTGGGTCGTCATCTTCGACAGGCCGTCGGAGCAGAGGAGGTAGACGTCGCCGGGGTGGGGCCGGGCGATGATCAGATCGACCTTGACTGCGGGGGAGATCCCGATCGCCCGGCTCAGGTGGTTCGCCATCGGCCCGGTGATCCCCGCGGCGCCCATCGTGTGATCGGTGGTGAGCTGCGTCAGCTCGTTGTCGCGCAGGCGATAACAGCGGCTGTCGCCCACGTGGCCGATGTAGAGGCGCTGCTTGTTGGGCGAGAACCGCGCGCTCACGAGGGTCGTTCCCATGCCCGTGAGGCTCCGCTCGGCGTGGGCCCGCTCGTAGATCGCCTGGTTCGCTTGCTGGATCGCGACCGCGAGCTCGCTGCCGCGACGCGGGACGTCGGGGTAGGGGCTCTCCGCGTCGCTGTCCACGAACGACTGATCCTTGAACGCGCGCGCGATCGTGTCGACCGCGAGGCGGCTGGCGACGTCGCCGCCGGCGTGGCCGCCCATGCCGTCCGCCACGGCGAACAGGTAGTGCTCGTCCAGGCAGAGGTAGCAGTCCTCGTTCTTCTTGCGCTTCTGACCGGGGTCTGTCTGGCCGACGGCGCTGATGAGCAGGAGCGGCGACGAGCTGGTCGGCTCGTCGACGGCGGCCTCGTCGTCGTAGATGATGGGGACGGCGGACGGCTCCTCGCGCTCGTGCCCGTCGTCGTCATCATCATCGTCGTCGTCGCCGCCGTACGACGGGACGCTCGCGCGCTTGATCGTGCTCTGCAGCACCTCCGGCGGCGCCAGCGTGATCAGCGTGAGGTCGTCGTCATCGTCGTCGAACGCGTCGTCGTCGTCGCAGCGCGACGGGCCGTTCGAGCGCTTCCAGTCGGCGCTCGAGACCCGCTCGGTGCGGCCGTGACCTCCCGCGGTCTTCGCGTGGGCGCTCTCGCTCGCGGGCGCGCCGCCCCGCAGCCCTGCTGCGCCTGGCCTCGTCGTTGAATCTTCGAGATCTCCCTCCCCCTCGTCGAGGGCTTGGGCTCCTGGGCCCCCCTGCGTCAGCGCCGTCGCCGCGCGAGGGCGGGTCCGGTCGCCGTTGTTCGAGCGAAAATACCAATAGATCAGCCCAAGAAGGGCGATTCCCATGACAAGGGCGGCTGCGAGATCGGCCATGTCCCGGCGACCAACGTAGCAAAGGCGCGCCGCGTCTCCGAGATCAACGTGCAGGGGGACGGACGACGGCGATCGATCCTGGTCGACCTTGACCTGCGGAGCTCACACTGCTGCAGGGGCGCACCTTGGGCACCACCCGGCGCAGGGAGCGCCACCTCACCCTGCCGCAGGGCTCGCCACCCCGTGACGGGCGACCGCTGCAGAGCGCTTCGCCCAGAGAAGCGCGCCTCGCCAGGGAGAGGCTGCGCCTGGCGGGCGGTGCGCGCTCACCCGGGGCAGGCCGTGCGGGCGTGCTGCGCTGCGGCAGGTGCGCGCGAGAGACGAGGGCCTTCGCAGCGGCGTCTGCCGCTCGTTCGCCACGAGGCCCGCTGCGAGCGCCGCGCGCCCGGCGCGTGTCCGCCGCAAACGAACCCACCGAGCGGAGCGGGTTGCCAGTGCTCCTGGTGCTGACTAGTCTCCGCGCCCGCATGAAGCTCGCCCGCACACTTCTCCAGACACCTCGCATCGTTGGCGTGGGCCTCGCGGCCTCGATCGTGGGCGTGGGCGGGCTCGGGGTCGCGGGCTGCTTCGTCGAGGGCGAGGGCCTCCCGCCGCCGGTCGAGGGGCTCTATTACCCGACGGGCCTGGCGGTGTCTCCCGGGGGACGGGTCCTCTACGTCGCGAACTCGGACTTCGATCTCCAGTTCAACGGCGGCACGGTCCAGGCGCTGGATCTCCAGCGCCTGCGCAGGCGGGCGCTCACGCTCCAGTCGGCGCTCGCTCCCGGCGGGCCGAACGCCAGCGCCGGCGTGCGCGGCGCGTGCGGTAGCGTGGGGCTGGCGACAAACGCCGCGCCGTCGCTCTACCCGGGGCCGTGCGGGCCGCTCGACATCTCCGCCCTCGAGGGCGACGACGAGGTCGTCCGGAGCTCGGCCGTGATCGGCGCGTTCGCGTCCAACCTCCTCCTCGTGCACAGGCCGCTCAGCGGCGAGGGCGCCGACCCGGGTGCGGAGCGGCAGGCGCGCCTGTTCGTGCCCGTGCGCGGCGACCCCTCGGTGACCTTCTTCGACGTCGCCGACGATCGGTCCGACGCCGGCGCGCAGCGCTGCGAGGGCGACGCCTGCTTCCAGCTGGACTGCGGCGCGAGCGCGGCGGGCGGGCGCTGCAGCAGAGATCACCGCATCGGGGAGGACCCGGGCCGGGAGCTCATCCGGCGCAAGCTGCCGCTGGAGCCGTTCGGGATCGCCGCCGGCCCGGGCGGGACGAGCATCGTCGTCTCGCACCAGACCGAGAACGCCGCGAGTGTCATCGTGAACCGCTGGGAAGCGACCGAGAGGCCGCAGCTCGCGCACGTCCTCACGGATCTCGCCTACGGGCCGACGGAGCTCGCGGCCGTGCCGCGCCCGAGCGTGCTCGGGGCGCTGCAGCAGGGCGGGTGGGCGATCGACGACCAGCCCGCGTTCGCGCTCACGTACCTCGCGGCGCCGGAGCTCGGCCTGCTCCGCTATCAGGACGCCGCCTCAGGCGGGGCGCCGCGCCTGAACGAGTCGACCCCGACGCCGATCACCGCGCTCGCGAGCGGCACCGACTCCCGCGGGATCGCGTTCGACGCGAGCGAGCGGAAGGCGTGCGAGGACGGCTGCGCGGATGACGCAGACGTGGTCGCGTGCCTCGAGCGGTGCGTGGAGATCCCGATCCCGGTGTACGTGGCGCATCGCGGCCCGAACTCGCTGCTCATCGGCGAGCTGACGACGACGCTGGTCAAGAGGGACTCGGGCGACCCCGCGGCGAAGCGGGCCTCGGTGTTCTACTCGATCGCGTTCCACGACGCCGCCGTGCTCGGGGCCTACCCGTCCCGGATCGAGGTGGGCGAGGTGATCGATCTGGAAGGCGCGCGCCGCCGCAGGATCTTCGCGCTCGCGTTCGACTCGGGGCTCGCGTTCTCCTACGACCCGGAAGCGCGCCGCCTCGACCCCCCCATCAAGACCGGGCGTGGGCCGCAGGCGCTCGCGTTCGACACGGGTTCCACGTGCGGCGACGAGAAGGAGCGCTGCGACTGCGAGCAGGGCAGCGCCGGCTGCGAACCCTATTCCCTCATGTACATCGCGCATTTCACCGACTCGTACCTCGGCGTTGTCAACCTTGACATGCGCAAGACGAACACGTTCGGAACGATGATCCTCACGGTGGGCACGCCCGTCCCGCCCCGGGAGTCCCAATGAAGCCGCGCCTCGCGCTCGTCGCCTCCACCTCCGCCCTGGCGCTCGCCGGGTGCGCCGCGGAGACCACGCCGGTCGCCGTCGAGGCCCTGGCGCAGTCCGGCCGCAGCGCCTTCGTCTGCCTCGCCATCGACCGGCCGGATCCCGGCAAGCCGGGCGTGATGCGCTCGTTGCCGATCACGGACTGCTCGTACGGCACCGTCGAGTCGTCCACCGACTACGAGGTCGACGCCAAGGACGGGGGCAGGGCCACGCTCCCGCACCTCTACGGCCTCGTCACGCAGACCACGCGCGGCGAGGTCGCGGTCGTCGACCTGACGACCGAGTCCTCGCTGATCGTCGATCGGGACACGGGCACGCCCGCCCCGAGCTTCCTCCCGGTCGGCGCGCAGCCGGTCGACATCGTCGCGACGCCGGGGGGGACCGCGTCGTTCGTCGCCGTCGCCGAGCCGGGGCGCGCGGGGATCTACGCGCTCCCGTCGGCGAAGGTGCTGCCGCGCGAGGGCTGCCCGGTCCCGTCGCTCAGCTCCTGGCCGGCTTGCTCGCTCCCCTCGGCGCCGGGCGAGATGCTGCTCCTCACCGACCCGCCGGACACCGACGGCAACGTGCGGAGCTCGTGTGACGCCGGCCCCCCTCCGTACGACGTCGAGCCGACCACGCCTGGCGACCCCCCGGGCGCGTTCGTGGACGACGTCTGCGCCACCTCGAACGGGAGCCTCGCCATGGAGGGCGGCGGCCGGCAGAAGCTCCTCGTGACCCTGCCCGATCTCGGCGGCTTCGTCGTGATCGACGCGCAGAAGCTCCTCGAGCACGAGGACTACAAGGACGGCGGCTTCGCGGCGTGCGACGTGGAGCGGTGGGTCCCTCTCCATGTCTCGCTCCCGCCGGCCGCGCCGCCCGACGAGCCGCCGCCCGGCGACGTGTCGTGCGCTCAGCCGGCGGCCGCGGCCGGCCCGGAGCAGGCCTTCGACAAGGCCCGGCCCGCGGGGCTCGCGCTCTCCGGCGACCGGCTGTTCATCGCCGATCTCGACGCGCCTGTGATCCACGTCGTCGACCTCCCGACGCCCTGCGAGCCGCGCGAGCAGCCCCCGCTGCTGCCCGCGTCGACGCTCGACCCAGGGCGCGTCGTCACGACGAGGCGCCTCGCGGTGAGCCAGGCGTCGCCCCCCGAGTTCAACCGCTACCTCTACGCGGTCGACGCCGGCGACGGCAGCGTGATGGTCTTCGACGTCAGCGACGACGTGAGCGACGACGCGTCCAGCCGGTCGCCGATCTCTCGCGAGAACCCGGACTGGAACCCGTTCCAGCCGCCCGACCGCATCCGCCTGCCGGCGCCCGTGCGCGATCTCGCGATCGTGCAGCGCGAGGTCCCGAGGAGCCTCCCGGCGACGGGCGTGGTGCCGAGGGGGATCCGGTGCAGCCCCCTCCCTGAGCTCAGGACGTGCGACAGCAGCGTCACGTCGTGCGACCTCGAGACGCTGTTCCGCACGTCGACCGATCGCGACTCCGGCGCCGGCCCGCTGAAGCTCCGGGGCACGTTCGCGTACATGGCGCTCACGAACGGGCAGGTCGCGATCGTCGACATCGACGACCTCGACGCGGCCTGCCGCGGACCCGAGCGCCAGAGCGTCCGCGCGGGCTGCGAGGCGGACGCCTCGCCGAGCAGCCCGCCGCTCGAGACGAGCGGCGAGGCGTCCTGCAACGTCGTCCTCCCGCACGCTGTCCGCTCGGAGAGCTACATCGTGGCGAGCGACGGCTCCGGCCAGATCGAGCCCGGCGTGCAGGGCCTGCCGATCCTCTACGATCGCAGCGGCGCGGTCGTGCCGCTCTCCGGCGAGAGCCCGAAGATGCGCGCCACGCTCCCGTCCGAGGGGGCCGCGCCTGACCTCGCGCTCGCGGTGGGGGTGCAGCGCGAGGCGATCGCGTCGAGCGACAGCGCCGAAAGCGAGCTCGACGAGCGGGGGCTCGTGCTGAGGTCCGGCGGGCCGCAGCACGCGCTGACGATGAACCTCGAGGACCCGCGGGTGCACATCGCCAACGAGACGTGGAACGTGACGTACGAGGGGGTGCTCACGTCGATCACCCGGGCCTCCGTCGCCTTCGACGAGAACCTCCACCTGAGGGGCGCCGACGCCCGCTTCTGCCGCCGCGGCGTGCAGAGCCTGACCAGCGTGGCCGCGCAGCTGAAGGCCGCGGGCGTCCCGGAGGGCGAGGCCGAGACCCGCGCCGAGCAGCTCGCCGACTTCGCGCAGATCACGTCCGAGCTCCCGGACGAAGATGCCACCTACTGGAACAGCGTCGACCCGGCCGTCTGCTCGTTCGACACCTGCAACGCGAAGTACGGCAGCGTCATCACGTCGCGCCCGGCGCTCCGCATCGTCGAGGCCTACGAGGACCACCTCGAGCTCGAGCGGACGGACGAGGTCGGGTTCGCTGCGTGCTGCTTCGCCGGCTCGGTGCAGCTCGGCATCCGCGCCGGAGGCCAGTGGGTCGTCCGGAGCAACGGCGCCGGGTTCCTGCACCACGTGATCGCCGATCCCGCGGGCGGCTATTGCCGCAACTCGTGCGACACGCGCCTCTCGCGGCTCAACGGGCGCGTCGTCCATACGCCGCGCGACGGGCACGTCACCGACGGTGACGTGGGTGCGTTCATCAACCCGATGTTCCGGTTCGCTGTCACGGGCGGCGTGCCCGAGCAGGACATGCAGTTCCGCTTCACCACCCAGGGGGCGTTCACGCCGCTCGCCCTGGACCTCGCGGGGATCAGCGACACACCGGAGCTCCAGCCGCAGTCCATCCAGCTCGTTCCGGCCACGGGCCAGCTCGCCGTCACCGACGGCTCGGTCCAGGGCCTGTTCCTGCTGAGCTCACGCGACGTCTCCGTGACGCGCCGGTACCGCTGAGCCGCCCGCCGGCCCCGCTGCATTGCGGTTTCGGCGCCGATATTTCCACGAAAACAGCGGAACAAACGCGCGAATCACGCGTAGACCTCACCGGCGGTCGAGACTAAGACGCCGGCGATGCAGCCGTCCGAGCAGCCTGCGGCCAGGAAGAAGCTGACCCCGGTGATGCGCCAGTACGAGGATGCGAAGGCGCTCCACCCCGACGCCATCCTCTTCTTCCGGATGGGCGACTTCTACGAGATGTTCAACGACGACGCGGTCCTCGTGTCGCGCGCGCTGAACCTGACGCTCACGAGCCGCAACAAGGGCGAGCCCGACGAATCCCCGATGGCCGGCGTCCCGCACCACGCGGCGCACGGGTACATCGCGCGGCTGCTCGCGCTCGGCCACAAGGTGGCGATCTGCGAGCAGTGCGGGGATCCGTCGAAGATCAAGGGGCTCGTGCCGCGGCAGGTCGTGCGCGTCGTCACGCCGGGGCTCGTCACCGAGACCGAGCAGCTCGACGCGCGCGCCAACCACTACCTGGCGGCGGTCGACGGCGGCGGCGCGCCCCGCGGCGACGCCCTCGGAGCGGGGGGCCCCTACGGCCTCTCGCTGCTGGATCTCTCGACCGGCGAGCTCTCGGCCACCTCGGTCCCGGACGCCGCGACGCTGCTCGCGGAGCTCGCCCGGGCGGATCCGCGCGAGGCGCTCATCGCCCGGGACCTCCCGGACGTCCGCGCGGCGGCGGCCTCGCTCGCCTGCCGCGCGGCGCTGCGCGACGACGAGGAGCTCGACAGCGCGCAGGTCGCGTCGATCCTCGACGACGCCGCGATCGAGCCGATCTCGGCGGCGGCGCTGGCCGAGCACCCGCTCCCGGCGGTGCGCGCCGCGGCCCGGGCGCTGCGCTTCGCGCGCCGCTGCAGCCCCGGCGCGCGCATCCCGGTGCGCCGCATCGCCCCGCACGACACCTCGGGCACGCTGCGCATCGACGAGACGGCCCAGGCGCACCTGGAGCTCGTGCGCGCCGCGGACGGCGGCCGCCGCGGCACCCTGCTCGACGTCATCGACTGCACGGTCACCCCGGGCGGCGCCCGGCTCCTGCGCCGCCGCCTGCTCTCGCCGCTCGCCGACCTGGCCGGCATCCGCCGGCGCCTCGACGAGGTGGAGCTCTTCGTCTCGCACCCGCGCGCCCGCGGCGAGCTGCGGCAAGCGCTCGGCGGCGTAGGCGACCTCGAGCGCCTCAGCGTCCGCGCGCTCCTCGGCGAGGCCACGCCGCGCGACCTCGGCCTCCTGCGCGACGGCCTCACGGCGGCCCCGGCGGCGATCGCCGCGGTCCGGTCGATCCCGGACCTCGGCAAGGCGGCGGCGCGGAGCGACGACGGCGCCGCTGCGCGGGGCAAGGACGGCGCCGCGGCCGGGTCGGGCTCCGAGCCGATCCTCGCCGAGGCGGCGGCGCTGGATGTCGTCGCCGACGTGTGCGCCGAGCTCACCGCCGCGCTGATCGAGCGGCCGCCCCCGAACACGCGCGAGGGCGGCATCTTCCGCGAGGGGTACGACAAGGAGCTCGACGACGCGCGCGGCGTGGAGAAGAACGCGACGGAGCTCATCCTCGCGCTCGAGGCGAAGCTGCGCACGCAGACGGGCGCGCCCTCGCTCCGGGTCAAGTACACGCGCGTCTTCGGCTGGTACATCGAGGTGACGCGCGCGCACATCGCCAAGGTCCCGGAGACCTTCCGCCGCAAGCAGACCGTCGCGACCGGCGAGCGTTACACGAGCGACGAGCTCGACGAGCTCGCCGACAAGATCGAGCACGCCGGGGCGCGCGCGCTGGAGCGGGAGACCGCGCTCTTCGACCGGCTGCGGGCCCTCGTCGCGAAGAGCGAGGGCCGCCTCCGCGCGCTCGCGCGCAAGCTCGCGGCGTGGGACGTCGCCGCCGCCCTCGCCGACGTCGCCCACCGCAACGACTACGTGAGGCCGCACGTCACGGCGGGCGAGGCGCTCGCGATCCGCGACGGCCGCCACCCGGTGGTCGAGCGCTACGCGGCCGCGGGGCACTTCGTGCCGAACGACACCCGCCTCGATCTCTCGGGCGAGCGGCTCTGGCTGATCACGGGCCCCAACATGGCGGGCAAATCGACGCTCATGCGCCAGGTGGCGCTGATCGTGGTCCTCGCGCAGATGGGCAGCTACGTCCCGGCGCGCGAGGCGGAGATCGGCCTCGTCGACCGGATCCTCTCGCGGGTGGGCGCGAGCGACAACGTCGCGCGCGGCGAGAGCACGTTCATGGTGGAGATGCGGGAGACCGCCGAGATCCTCCGCGACGCGACGCGGCGATCGCTCGTGATCCTCGACGAGATCGGCCGCGGCACGAGCACGTACGACGGCCTCGCGATCGCGTGGGCCGTGGCGGAGCACCTGTTCGACGCGATCGGCTGCCGCGCCCTGTTCGCCACGCACTACCACGAGCTGACGGAGCTCTCGGCGCGCGCGCCGGGCATCGCGAACTACTCCGTCGCCGCGCGCGAGCACGGCGACGACGTGATCTTCCTCCACAAGCTCGAGGCGGGCCCCGCGAGCCGCAGCTACGGCGTGGCGGTCGCGCGGCTCGCGGGCGTCCCCGAGGGGGTGCTCGCGCGCGCCCGCGCGATCCTCGCGACGCTGGAGTCGGGCGCCGCGCTGCCGGGCGGCAAGCACGCCTCCCTCCGCGGCCGCACGCGCGGCGGCGCCGCGCAGCTCGACCTGTTCGCCCCCGCGCAGGCCGCGGCGCCGCCGGAGCAGTCGGCCGTCATCGAGACCCTGCGCGCCGTGGACGTCGATCGGCTCGCGCCGCTCGACGCGCTGCGGCTCGTGGCCAAGCTGAAGGGCCTCCTCGGCGGCGGCGGCTGACCGCGGCGGCTCAGTCCGGCGGCGCGATCTCGCGGAGCTCGGTGCCGCCCGCGTACCCGTAGCTCACGAACGAGTCGAACCCCGTCACGAGCAGCCCCACGGGCGCGGAGGCCGTGAGCCAGTGCACGCCGTCGCGCTGCGTCCCGGGCAGCACGTTGTCCGGCGCCTGCCGCGCCGGATCGATCGCCGCGAAGCTCAGCTGGCAGCGGTAGACGACGAACGACGGCGCGCCGCCCCCGCGCTGCTCCTCCGTGAGCCCGTCCGCGGGCGCGATCTCGCACTCGTCCGGCCCGAGCGTCGCGTCGTCGAGCTGCACGACGGCCGACCGCGGCGCGACCACCGAGATGAAGTCGAACGCGTACTTGTCCGGCGTCAGGAACACGTAGTCCGGCCGGAACTGCTCGATGGGCGGCAGGATGATGAGGCTCGGGTCTCCGCCTGGCAGCCCCTGCTTGACCCCCGTCGCGTTCTGGCTGGCCATGACCTGCGACACGATGACCGGCTCGGAGCTCTCGATCATGAAGTCGCCCCACGCCGTCACCTCGCGGAACTCGCCCAGCGCCGACAGCGTGATCCGATCGTCCGGCGGCGGCAGGGTCGTCGCGATCACGGCGCCCTTGCCGCTGGCCGCCACGATCCTGACGTAGTCCGGCTCGGGCACGGCCTCGATCCGCGCGCCGGCCTCCTTCACCGTCTGCGACCGGCTCGGCGTGTGCGGCACCGCGAACCGCTTGCCGGCGGTCCGGGTCGGATCGAGCTGATCTTCCAGGTGGTCGGCGCAGCAGCGGCGATCGGCGAGCACCTCGAAGTGCGGCGCGTCCGAGGCCTCGCTTCCGGTGAAGACCGCGATCGGCTGATCGGCCTTCACGATCGATCCGGTGAAGTCCGCGTTGAACCCGCCGCTCTCCAGGTTGAGCACGTCGAACGCGCCGAGCTTGACCTCGATCGACCCGCCCTCCGGCGTCTCCGGGACGGGCCCGCCCCCGACGACCTTCGCCGTCGTCTTCACCTGCACGGTCGTGTTCTCGCGCGTCCCGACGATGGTCAGGAACGCCCGGAGGTCGACCGGGTTCTGCGGATCGAAGTTCGTGTCCGGATCGTCCGTGACCGCGATGGTCTGCGGCCACCCCGTGACGACGTACGCCGTCGCCATCGCGCCCGGGCTGTACGTCAGCGCCTCGCGCGGCTTCAGCAGCGAGGCGTCGTTGGAGAACACGTTGGCGTTCTCCAGCGGGTTGAACTGGTAGGCGACGATGGGGAACTTCGACGTGATCTTGTACGCGTGCCGCGTGAGCGCCGTGTGCGTGCCCGTGTTGTACTCGCCCTCCGGGCTGCCATCGACCTCGCGCGGCCCGAGCTTGAACACCTGGAGATAGAGCGGCGCGATGAGCCCGCTCGCGATCTCCACCGGGGCGGGCTCGTCGCCCGGCGCGCCGTCGTCCTGGAAGATGTGGATCTCGTTCGGCACGTCCGGCTGCGGGTTCGAGATCACCACCGCGAACTGCTGCGCCGCCGCGTTTCCGGTCGCGTCGATCCGCGCGTTGTCCAGATCGACCGCCCAGTACTCGCACCCCACGTTGCTCCGCTCGAGCTCCGCGACGGCGCAGAGCTGCTGGCAGCTCCCGCTCCGGCACGCCTCGCCGGCCTCCGTGTCGCACGTGTCGAGCACCCGGCCGAAGCGGCCGTCCGCGTCGCAGGCGACGACGTCCTGCCCGCGGCACGAGTGCGCGGCGGGCACGCAGGGCCTGCAGCCGAGCTCGATCGACGCGCAGACGAGCCCTCGAGCGGCGCAGTCGTCGAGCGTCACCCAGGCCAGCCCTGCGCCGGTCTCCTCGCAGCGCGCGAGCTCCGCCCCGCAGCGCACCGCGCCGGCCGTGCAGGGCGGCGGCTCCTCCGGCCGCGCACCCCACCGGGTGCCGCTGTCGAAGCAGCTCGGCGCGAGCCCGAGCCCCGCGGCGACGGCGACGAGGGCGGCGGCTGCAGCGTGCCGCGATCGGGCGCGGCGTCCTGGCTTCCGTGCGCGCGCCGGCCTGCGCGCTCGCGTCGGGGGGGGCGGGGCGCTCATCACAGGTGTGCGTTGAAGCTGTCGAGGGAGTAGGCCGCCATCCCTGCCGGCCTGAGCTGCCGGTAGACGAGCTTGCCGTAATCGAAGCCGTCGATCCGCGCCCCGTACACCCCGATCGTGAGCGGCCCTGGCGGCAGCGCGCCGTGATCGAGCCCGAGCTGCCGGAGGTCCGGCACCTCGACGGCGTGCGACCCTGCCGGCACGGCCACGGTCCACCGGATGAGGCCGTTTCCGCTCGCGATGTCGTAGACGCTGAGATCGACGGGCGCGCCCGCGCTGAACGAGGCCGCGAGGTGGGACCCATCCCAGGCGCTGTTCTGCGCGGGCGCCTCGAGCGTCGGCACCCCCACGAAGTCGCCGATGCGCACGGGCTCGCTCGTGCTGGTCGAGAGGACCCGCCCCACGACGGACAGCGGCGCGAGCCCGGCCTGGCCGGTCACCGCGCGCGCGGACGAGTGGTAGCTCGCGCCGAGCAGGTCGCGGGCGAGCGGCGGCACGCCCACGAACGTCAGCCCCCCGTCGAACGGGATCAGCGGGCTCTGCGCGCCGATCGGGAGCGTCGCGAACCCGTCGTTGCCGATCATCAGCGACACGTTCGCCTGGATCCGATCCGGCCCCTTCGGCCCCTTCGCCGGCGCCCTGACGTCCATCGAGAGGGCGTGGTCGAGCGGCTGATTGATCCGCACGAACACCTCCCTCGTCCACTTGTTCGGGAGCACGGGGATCCCGCGGACCACGCCCATCGCGTAGGCGGTGAACCGCGGTGGGGTCGTCGAGCGATCCTCGAGGCCCGCCAGCGCGTAGATCGTGCGGTTGCCGGGCGCGATGTACATCGTGAACCCGTGCCCGAGCTCGCCCGACGTCTCCGGCGTGATGGCCTGGAACTCGGACGGCAGCCTGAAGGTCGCGAGAGGATCGGCGCCCGTCGTGAACAGGTACGCCGCCTTTCGCTCGGTTTCGCGGCGCGGGCTCGGGATGTTGCCCCACGCGGCGCCCCCGGGGTCCAGCGACGTGTCCCAGACGAGCTCGCCCTCGATCGCCCCCGCGCTGCCGACCTTGCCGCCGACCGGCGGGGGCGGATCGCCGGACGCGCCGCACGCGGGGGTGAGCACGGGATCCAGGTAGACGGTCACGGTGTCGACCGGCACGTCGACGAACGAGATCGGGCTATGGCACGTCGCGGCCACGGTGACGGTGCGCGGCGAATCGAGCGACGCGTCCTCGATCACAGCGACGCCGGACGCGTCGACCGTGATTGCGGAGGTCGTGTCGGTGCCGACGACGACGCTCGCCCCCGGGATCGGATCACCCGTGAAGTTGTTGTAGACGAGCACCTTCAGCCGTCCGGCGAGCGGCGCGCCGCTGAGCCCGCCCTTGTAGCCGTTCTGGCTGTCCTCGTAGGTGTAGCCGTCCAGCACGAGGATCGTCTCGCCGCCGGTCGTCACCGAGATCGTCTTCGCGCCCGGCGTGCCCTGGGGCACCGTGCACAGGAGCCGCGTCGGCTCCTGGACGGTGAGCGACGTGCACGGCTTCTGATCGATCTTCGCGACCGTCCTCTCGTTCCAGCGCGTGCCCTGGCCGACGAGCTCGATGGTCGTCCCGCCGGAGATCGGCCCGCTCGACGGAGACGCATAGAGCGCGTCGTACACGTAGCCGCCCGGCAGCGTTCGCCGGGTCGACGTGTCGTCGCCGTTCTGCACGGCGAGCTCCACCGGGCCCGCCGCGCCCGGCGGCGCCGCCACCTGGACCCGGCTGGGATCGATGGGAACGATCGCGGACGGATCGACCTCGACGTCGCCGAACCAGACGCGGACCTTGGAGCTGAAGCCGTTGCCGTGGAGCAGGACGCGCTGGCCTCCGTTGAACGGCCCGTGCGTCGGGTCCGCGCCGAGCAGCGCGTGCGGATCGCCGCCGGGCAGCCCTGCGCCGGCGGACGACGACGTCGACGTGGTCTGCGGGTCCACGCCGAAATCGCCGCCGTCGCCGTCGGTCTGCCGGCGGATGCCCTCCGGCGCCGAGGCGATGCAGGCGGAGACGATCGCGAGCCCTGCGCCGACCGAAGCGAAGCGTGCGGTAAGAAAGCCTCGTGATGCGGTTCGCACGAGGCGAGTGTACGCCATCGCGGATGCCGGGCCACGGCGCGCCAGGGGGCGCGGCCCGGCGTTCCCGTGCTCCGCGCCGCGTGGTCCCCTCGGCGCAGCTGACGCAACGAAGGCAACTGCACGGGTAACTGCACGGGTAACTGCACGGGTAACTGCACGGGTGACCGCGCGGGCACCTGCGTGGATGGCTGCGGCTGCGCGGACGACCGCGCGGAGACACACGCAAACACACGGAAATTGTGCACGCCGAGGCGGCGGCTTCATCGCTTGACAAGCGAGGCCCCTCGGGGTAGCAAACCGCCCCCCTTCTTGCGGTCTCGTGACGAGGGGGACAGCGGAGGCTGAATCCTCGCCTTCGCTGCCGCAGAACCGAATCCACACGCTCTCCTGGCACCCACGGCATTCCGCGGCCCGGTGCCCCAGCAGCACGGACGCTCCTGTCCGCGCCTGGGGTTGGTCGCGGGAGGGGGAGCGGCGGACCAACCGAAAGGGCACTGCCGTGACCGATACCAGCTTCTCCGCATCCGTCCCCGCGGCCGACACCATGCAGGCCGTTGCCCCCCAGCCGGGGGATTTCCCGCTTCCGCTCCGCTCGCTGCTCGACGCGGGCGTGCACTTCGGCCACCAGACGAAGCGCTGGAACCCGAAGATGCGGCCGTTCATCTACGGCGCGCGCAACGGCATCCACATCATCGATCTCGACCAGACGACGCGGCTCTTCAAGCGCGCGTACGACTTCCTGACGGACGCCGTCGGTCGCGGCGGCCACGTGCTGTTCGTCGGCACGAAGCGCCAGGCGCAGGACATCGTGCAGGAGGAGGCCCGCCGGGCGGGCATGTACTTCGTCACGAACCGCTGGCTCGGCGGCACCCTGACGAACTTCCGGACGATCAAGCAGGGCCTCGATCGCCTGCGCACGCTCGAGCGCATGAAGGAGGATGGCACCTACGAGCAGCTGCTCAAGAAGGAGGTCGTCCGCCTCGAGAAGGAGCGCGAGCGGCTCGAGAAGTACCTGGGCGGCCTCAAGGGCATGGGCGGTCTCCCGGCGGCGATCTTCGTGATCGACCCGCACCAGGAGTCCATCGCGATCAGCGAGGCGCGCAAGCTGAACGTCCCGGTCGTGGCCATCACGGACACGAACTGCGACCCGGATCTCGTCGACTTCGTGATCCCCGGCAACGACGACGCCATCCGCTCGATCCGGCTGATCACGGCCCGCGTCGCGGACGCGTGCGTCGAGGGCGCGCAGCGCCGCAAGGATCACGGCGAGGGCGGGCAGCAGGGGGCGGGCGGCGGTCGCGGCCAGCGCGACGAGATCAACGTCTACCAGGGCGGCCGCGGCGGCCGCGGCGGCGGTCCGCGCCAGCAGCAGGCGTCGTAGCGCGGCGCGAGCCGCGACGGAGCGGCCCCAGCGCTCGGGCGGCGCGGTGACGACGACGTCGCCGCTCGCCTGGGCGGTATGGCAGCCGTGAGAGAGCAGAGAGGGCGCAGGGACAGAAATGAAAATTTCACGCCTCTGCGCCTTCTGTGCCTCTGCGGTTCGACCCGCCCTCGCTCGGGCCGTTCGTGCAACAGCAGTCGGACGTGTGGTGAACGGGGGCCGCTCGGCGCGGCCTCTTCCTATCTAGGTTTCAGGTTGAAGGAGAAAGAGCCATGGCCGGCATCAATGCGCAGGCGATCAAGGAGCTTCGTGAGCGTACCCAGGCGGGGATGAGCGACTGCAAGAGCGCCCTCACGGAGGCCGAGGGCGACATGGAGAAGGCGGTCGAGATCATCCTGAAGAAGGGTCTCGCGAAGAGCGCCAAGCGGGCCGGCGCGTCCGCCACCGAGGGCGAGGTCCGCGCGGTGGTCGCGGCCGACCGGCGCAGCGCGACGATGGTCGAGGTCAACATCCAGACCGACTTTGCCGCCCGCAACGACGCGTTCCGGCAGTTCGTCGGCGACGTGCTCGCGGCGGTCGAGAAGGCGCCCGACGGCGCGGACGCGGCTCAGCTCTCGATCGGCGGCAAGTCGATCGCCGACACGGCCACCGAGCTGACCGCGCGCATCGGCGAGAAGGTCGCGGTGCGCCGCTGGGATCGCGTGTCGATCCCGGCGGGCAAGCACGGCGTCGCGCACGAGTACGTGCACCTCGGCGGCAAGATCGGCGTGCTCGTGGCGGTCGAGGCGTCGAGCCAGGCCGTGGCGGAGCACCCTGCGGTGCAGAAGTTCGTCGAAGAGACGGCGATGCAGGCCGCCGCGATGAGCCCGCTCGTCCTCCGTCGCGACGAGGTCACGGCGGAGCTGAAGGCCAAGCAGCAGGAGATCTTCGAGGCGCAGCTGCGCGAGGATCCGAAGCCGAAGCCGGAGGCGGCGTGGCCGAAGATCATCGAGGGCAAGTTCAACAAGTGGTACTCGGAGGTCGCGCTGCTCGAGCAGGAGTCGGTGGAGGCGGCCTCGCGCGGCGAGAGCGGCCAGACCATCGAGAAGCTCCTCCAGGCGGCGTCGAAGGCGGCCGGCGGCGAGCTCACGCTCACGCGCTTCGTGCGGTACGAGCGCGGCGAGGGCATCGCCAAGAAAGAGGACGACTTCGCCGCCGAGGTGGCGAAGATGGCCGCGAGCTGACGCGGTCCGATGCGGGGGCGCCTCGCCGCCGTCTCGATCGACCTCGACGAGGTCCCGAACTACTTCGCCATCCACGGGCTCGCCGTCCCGGATCGCTCCGGGGCGGCGGCCGCGCTGAGCGCCGTCTACGACACGGCGCTGCCGCGCATCGCTGATTTCGCCTCTTCCCACGGCATCCCGGTCACGCTGTTCGCGATAGGCCGCGACCTCGCGCGCCCCGAGAGCGCGGCGGCCTTGCGCGCGCTGAGCGACGCCGGCCACGCGGTCGAGAACCACTCGTACGGGCACCGCTACGACCTCTCGCGGCTCCCGCGCGCCGCGATCGCGCTGGAGGTCCTGCTCGGCGCCGAGGCCATCGTGGAGGCGGTCGGCCGGCGTCCGACGGGCTTCCGCGCGCCGGGGTACACGGTGAGCGACGCGCTGTTCGACGCGCTCGACGCGGTCGGGGTCGCGTTCGACTCCTCGGTGTTCCCCTGCCCGCCCTACTACGCCGCGAAGGCGCTCGCGATGGGCGTGCAGCGGGTGAAGGGCAGGGGGTCGTCGGCGATCCTGGACACCCCGCGTGTGCTCTCGGCGCCGCGCCGGCCGTACCGGCCGGGGCGGCCGTGGTACCGGCGTGGCGGCCGGCGCTTCGTCGAGCTGCCGATCCAGGTGACGCCGGGGCTCCGGCTGCCGGTCATCGGGACGAGCGTGGCGCTGGCGGGCGCGGCGGGCGCGCGGCTCCTGGCGCGCGCGTGCGCAGGGGAGGCGCTCGTGAACCTGGAGCTGCACGGGATGGACTTCCTCGACCGGAGCGACGGCCTCGAGGCGCTCGCGCCGTTCCAGCCGGAGCTCCGGGTGCCGCTGGGTCGGCGGCTCGAGGCGCTGGGAGTGTTCGTGGAGGAGCTTGCGCGGAGGGGAGCGAGCTTCGTGCGGCTGGACGAGGCGAGCCGGGAGCGCGGGCTCATCACCTGATTCGGCGTCACCTGACCACGTGTTGATGGGGCCCCGGTCACGTCCCTGAATTTCCTGCCGAGCATCGTACCGTCGGGTACCTTCCCGGGGATGGAGTTCGAGCGCCTCCAGGACCTCTACAACCGCTGCAACCCGGACGAAGCGCTGTCGCCGGGCGACGACCGCAACGTGGACATCGACCACCGGGGCGTCCGTGGAGCGCACTGGACGAACAAGCTCGCGCGCCAGATCGAGCTCTCCAGAACACCGGTCTGCCAGCTGTTCACCGGCCTGCGTGGCACGGGGAAGAGCACCGAGATACAACGCCTGGCCGCTCGCCTCTCCGATCCGAAGCGGCGCAACCTGCTCACGGTCCTCATCGACGCAGATGACGTCCTCGACCTCACCGTGGAGATCGACATCTCGGACGTGCTCGCGCTCGTTCTGCAGCAAACCGAGCGTGCCGTCCTCGTCGCGGAGGGAGGCGACGCGGCCGATGCCCTGACCGATGGGCCTCTCGGGCGGCTCTGGGCGTGGCTCTCGCGCACCGACGTGGAGATCGGCAAGATCACTGCAGGTATCGACGCGGGGGCGAAGGCGGGTATCGCGGGCGCGAGGGCGGGCATCGAGCTCAACCTCAAGACCAACCCGACCTTGCGCCGCCGCGTCCGCGACATCGTGGGCACGCACCTGTCCACCTTTGTCCGGTTCGTGCACGACGAGCTCCAGGAGCTCGATTGGCGCGCGCGCAAGCTCGGGCGCACCGGGATCGTCATCCTGTTCGACTCGCTGGAGAAGCTCCGGGGCACGAGCCTCACCTGGAAGCCAGTGCTCGAGAGCGCCGAGCGCATCTTCTCCACCGGCGCGCCTTACCTCCAGCTTCCGGTGCACGTGCTCTACACGATCCCGCCGGCGCTCGCGCGGCGCATGGTCGACGTGTCGTTCCTGCCGATGATCAAGGTCCGGGACGCAGAGGGAAGGCTTCACCCCGAAGGGGTCGAGGTCATCACCGAGCTCGTGAAGAAGCGCATCGATGAGGTCGCGCTCGACGAGATCTTCGGCAGAGCCGCGCTCCGGGACCGGATCCGCGCGATCGCGCTGTGGTCGGGGGGCTATCCCCGCGAGATCGTGCGACTGCTCCAGACGGTGCTCGAGCTCGATCGGTTCCCCGTCGACAGGGAGACGCTCGAGCGGGAGCTGCGCCGTGCGGGGAATGGCTACCGGAGCATCGTGTATGACAGCGGAGCGATCCCGTGGCTCGCGAAGGTGAACCGCACGAAGCAGCTCATCACCAACAATGAGCAGGAGCGCGAGGCCGCCGACCACCTGCTCCAGAACAACGTCATCCTCCGCTACTTGAATGACGACGAGTGGGTCGATCTTCATCCGTCGGTGGCCGGGATGCAGGAGCTCGCGGGTCCCTTCCCGGACGCGACGGACGCCACGCTGGAGAAGGGCGCATGACCGGCGCCGCGGGCGGCGAGCGCTCGCGGTTACTCCGGGCGCTCGCGCTCTCGCGTAGGTTCCACCTGTACCTCGCGCGGTGCGCGAGCCCTCGGGCGGCGGATCAGCTGGTGGAGGCGCTCTCCGACGAGCTCCCGCGGCTCGGGCGCGCCGAGGTCCGCCTCGTGCGGCTGGAGCCGTACAGCGGGCGGACGGAGGACACACCGCTCACCGACGGTGAGCTCGCGGCGCGTGTCCTGCTCCCGCTCCTCGATCCGCCCGACGAGCTCCGCAGCGCGATCCACCTCGTCGACGCGTCGCGCGTCAGGTATGCGGACATGGAGGCGTGGGCGCGGCTCTTCTCGCTCTGGAACGAGAAGCGCAACGTCCTCGGCCCATCCCATGGCGAGGTCGTGGTGGTGCTGCCGGTCGCGCTCGTGTCAGTGTTCGCGGCCGCGGCGCCGGACGTGTGGTCGATCCGCAGCGGGGAGTACGTCATCGAGGAGGGCGCGAGCGCGACCAGAGGCGGCCTGGAAGCCCGCGCGCAGGGATCCATCTCCTTCGTGGGTGCCGCGCGCGGGACCTCACCGTCACTGCCCGCGACGGTGCCGGGAAGCGTGAGAGGGCGTGTGGACGACGCGCTGCTGCTCCTGCGTGCCGCCTCGCCGCTTTCGCTCTTCGGCGGCGATATCGTGGTCAGGCCCTGGATCGACGACGTCCTCGCCGCGCGCTGGGCCGCCGATCCAATGGACAGCGATGCGAGCCAGCAGCCCGGGACATGGGGCGCTGCACCGTCCGCCCTGGCGCAGCGAGATTTGCGCCGGGCCGACGATATGCTCGCTGCGCGGTGCTTCGATGATGCAGAGGAGCTCCTCGCCCATCTGCTGGAGCGCGCCGCGGATGACCAGACGGAGCTGACAGCCGTCGCGCTCTCGGAGCTTGCCATCGCGGTCGCCGCGCAGGATCGCGCGGACGCCGCCGCGGTCCATGCGAGCCGGGCGCTCGCGCTCGTCGGCGTCGTCCCCGGCGGAGGGGGTGCCTGGGCGGCTGTATCGCCGTACGTGACCGCGTGGGTGCTGCGGGCCAACGCGCTCGTGCGCTGGTGCCTCGGTCATCTCGAGGTCGCGGAGCAGCTCGACCACGCGCTGGCCGTCGGGATCGAGGCGCCTGCCGAGGCCGCCCGGCGGTTTTATCGGCCCCTCGTCGCTCGATCGCGGCTCCTCCGGCTCGCCGAGCGCGGCCAGCTCGGCACGGCGCGAGAGCAGGTCCGCGCGCTGCTCGATTCCGGGCAGCGCACGGGCTCGCCCCGGAACGAGCCTGTGGCAGGGGAGGCGATCGCGCGCATCATCGTCGCGGATCTCGAGTTTCTCGCCGGCGACCTCGACGCGTCGATTCGCGAGCTCGATCGAGCTCGCGTCGAGGGCACGGCCTGGCCGGAAGAGCACGCGAGCCTCCCTCGCCGCTGCGAGGTCGCCACGGCGCTCGTCGAGATCGCTCGCGGAAACGAAGAGCGAGCCACGAAGCTGCTCGGGCGTCCGAGGGACCCACAGGCTCTCTCGCGCTGGAGGGAGCCCGAACCGGAAGGCGGTTTCCGGGCAGACGCCTTTCACGCGATGACATCCGGGGTCCTCGCGATGGTCACGGGGGATATTGCACGCGCCTGCGTGTGGTTCGAGAGCGCACGCGGCTTCATCGACGCCTGGGGTCGCCTCGGCCTGGACCGGCGATCGCGCCTGCGCGCGCGGCTCGTGGTGGAGCTGCTCCGGACCGCGCTCTGTCCTGACGGCGATCAGACCGAGGCGAGAGCGCGCGCTCTCGCCGGCCAGGCCGAGGCGCTGCTGGGCGACACGGCCGAGGATCACGTGAGCCGCGTGCTTGCCGTGGCGGCGCACCGCGAGCTCGCGCGGCGCCTCGCGAGCGCTGGCGCCGGTGACGCCCGCTCCGCCGCGCTGCGCGCCGCGGCGCTCGCCCAACCTCTCGGCGGCCTCGGCGTGCCCGCGTGGGACGAGCTACTCCGCGCTGCTGCGCGCCCGTCCTGAGCCTGCGGCGCGGCGGTTGCCGGCGATGAAGGGCAGGGGAGATGTATGACGCAATGCGTCGTGCGCGCGTCCCTGGCGCGTCGTGCGCGCGTTCCCGGCGCGTCGTGCGCGCGTCCCTGGCGCGTCGTGCGCGCGTTCCCGGCGCGTCGTGCGCGCGTCCCTGGCGCGTCGTGCGCGCGCCCGGGATCTCTGGCGCGCGAGGGTGACGGGCTTGCCGCACGCCGCCTCCGCGTCGTGCGCGTGTCCGGGCCGCCTGTGCGCGCGTCGCCCCGCGTTGTGCGCGCGCCCCGCGCCTGTGGTGCGCCGGCGCGACCGGGGTTGCGCGCGTTCCCTCGCCGGTCTCGCGCGCGCCGCCCGCCGTCGTGACGCCGTCGATCTTGCCTGGTCCGCGCGTCGCGCCCGCCGAGCGCGCCCCAGCCACCGACCCTGCGCCGCTTTCCCGGCCCCCGTGCATTCGTTCGGACTGGATCGTCGCGACGTGATCTTGCGCAGCGATGTGTTCGCTTTCCGTTCCTTGACGCTTTCCCGTAGCTTCCCCTCTCATGGCCACTTCCAAGACCAAGAAGCCCGCGCCGGCGACCTCGCCGGCCGAGGCACCTGTCGTTTCCACCACCACCCTCGACGCGCTCGCGCGGGAGCTCGGCCCCGCGGACGGCGCTTTCGCCGCGCGGACGTACGCGGGCATTCCCGAGGAGGACCTCGTCGCGGAGGGGACGCGCATCGATTCGCAGAGCCTCATCGATGACGTCCCTCAGTTCGTCGCCTCGGCGCGGCGCATCCTGGGCTCGCTGTCTGGGGCGCAGCGCGGCAAGGTGCGCATGCCCGAGGCGCTCCTGCCGTTGCTCGTCGCCGAGGCGGGCAGGCTCCAGGCGATGAAGCGGTCGCACGACGCGGCGGCGACCGAGGTCGCCGGCGCCCGGGCCGCGCTCGAGGTGCAGGGGCGGAGCGCGATGCGCGACGGCATCGCCGAGCGCGACCTCTGCTACGACGGCCTGCGCAACGCGCTCGGCCCGCGCCGCATGGCGCGGGTCGACGCCATCGTCGGGCGCGCGGATTCCCCCGAGAACCTCGCCAGGGGCCTCGAGGCGCTCGCGGCCTTCATCGACGAGACCCGGCGGGCCGATCCGCAGGACGCGCAGCTCCTCGAGGACTATGACGTCGGTGCCGAGTGCGCGGCCGCGCTCCGGACCATGGCGCAGCGGGTGCGCGGGACTGCCAGCATCCAGGTCGCCGCGGGGCGCCGGGTGACCCAGCGGGCGCTCGATCTCCAGGACGGCAGGGTCGCGGTCGTGATCGAGAAGATCCTCCGCGCCTTCAGGGCCGCGCGCCGGGTCGACGGGACCATCCTGGTCCCCGAGCTGAACAAGGCCGCGTGGATGTTCGAGACCCGCTCCGGCAACTCGGCCAAGAAAGCCCCGTCCGGCGGCGGCGAGGCGCCGAGCGGCACCGCGCCGAGCGGCACCGCGCCGAGCGACAGCGCGCCGGGCGGCAGCGCGCTGACGCCGGAGGCCACACCGAGTCCCGGCGTCGGCGGCTGATCCCCAGCCCCCGAGCCAGCGCTCCTCAGCGCCCGCCCCCACCGCGTCAGCCCGCGATGAGCCGCCTCGTGACGACCATCCCGAGGGCGCCGGCGAGCAAGCAAGCGACCAGCGTGATCGCGATGTTGGTGAGCCCCGCCGCCAACGACTTGTGCTCGATGAGGCGGATCGTCTCGTTGTTGAAGCTCGAGTACGTGGTGAAGCCGCCCATGACGCCGGTGCTCAGGCTGAGGCGGAGCGTCGGCGACAGGATCTCCGTCGTCGCGGCGACCTCTCCGATGGCGCCGAGCAAGAACGACCCGATCACGTTGACGGCGAGCGTCCCATACGGAAACTCGGCGCCGAGGCGCTGCTGGCACCACGTCGACAGCCCGTAGCGGGCGAGGGTCCCCGCTGCGCCACCGAGGCCGATCCAGAACCACCGATCCATTCGTTTCACCTTCTCGCTCGAGTCGCGATCACCGTGAACGGCGGCCGCGCCCTTGCGTCCTCGCCGCCGCTGGCCCAACGCTGGCGCGGGTGAAGCGCCGCTTCAACACGACAGGGCCGTGCCGCCCCGATCTGCACTACATGATCCCGGCCGAGAGCCGCCTGCCCGAGGCCCCTGGGCTCGTCGAGCAGATGGGCTACTTCGTCGTCCACGCCCCCCGGCAGACGGGCAAGACGACCGCCCTGCGCGCCGTCGCCGAGCGGCTCACGGCTTCGGGGCGGCACGCCGCCGTCCTCTTCTCCTGCGAGGAGGGTAGCGCCGCCGGCGACGACTACGGCTCCGCCCAGCGCGCTGTCCTGCGCGAGCTCACGCGCGCGGCCCAGATCGCGCTGCCCCCCGAGCTCCAGCCGCCCCCGTTCTCCCTCGAGGGCGACGAGGGCCTCCTCTCGGCGGCCCTCACCTCCTGGGCGCGCGCCTGCCCGCTCCCGCTCGCCCTCATCTTCGACGAGATCGACTCGCTGCGCGGCCAGGGCCTTCTCAGCGTCCTGCGCCAGCTCCGCGCCGGCTTTCCCAGCCGTCCCGACCACTTCCCCGCTTCGGTGATCCTCTGCGGGCTGCGCGATGTGCGCGACTACAAGGCTGCGAGCGGCGGCGATCCCGGGCGCCTCGGCACCGCGAGCCCGTTCAACATCAAGCTCGAGTCCCTGCGGCTCGGAGACTTCTCGGAGGAAGAGATCCGTGCGCTCTATGCCCAGCACACCGAGGACACCGGCCAGGTCTTCGTCGACGCGGCGCTCTCCCGGGCCTTCGAGCTCACCGCCGGCCAACCATGGCTCGTCAACGCCCTCGGCCGCGAGATCGTCGAGAAGATGGCCGTCCCGCCCAGCGAGCCCATCACCCGCGCGCACGTCGAGCAGGCCAAGGAGCGCCTCATCCTGGCCCGCGCTACCCACCTCGACTCGCTCGTCAGCAAGCTCGCCGAGCCCCGCGTGCGCCGCGTGCTCGAGCCCTTGCTCGCGGGGACGTACGAGGGCGGCGGCGACACGTACGACGATGACGCCTCCTATGTCCGCGATCTCGGCCTCGTGGCCCAGGGCAAGCCGCTGCGCGTCGCGAACCCCATCTACCGCGAGGTGATCGCCCGTGTCCTGTCCTCGTCGGCCGAGGAGCGGATCGATGCTCCGCCCGAGCGCTTCCGCCTGCCCGACGGCCGCCTCGCTTTTCGGCGCCTGCTCCGCGCATTCGCCGCCTTCTGGCACGAGCACGGCGAGGTGCTCGCCTCCGGGATGCCGTACCCCGAGGTCGCCCCGCAGCTCGTCCTGATGGCTTTCCTCCGGCGCGCGGTCAACGGTGGCGGCTTCATCGATCGCGAGTACGGCGTCGGCCGCGGGCGCATCGATCTGCTCGTCCGCTTCCCCTACCAGAAGCCCGACGGCTCCCGGGCCGTCCAGCGGCGCGCGGTCGAGCTCAAGGTGTGGCGCAAGGGTCAGAAGGATCCGCTCCGCGAGGGCCTCGCGCAGCTCGACGACTACCTCGCGCGCCTGCGCCAGAAGCGCGGGACGCTCGTGATTTTCGACGCGCGCGGGCGCCTCGCTAGAACCACCCCCCGGTTCTCCGAGGCGACGACGCCCCGCGGCCGCCGCGTCGCGCTGCTCCGCTTGTAGAGCGCCGTTCGAGCTCCGGTTCCAGGAACGAAGAGCGTAGGCCCGAGCAGAGGGTGTTCGTCGCGCGGCGTGGGGAGGGCCGATGTTTGAGCCTGGGACAGAGCCCCTCCGGCGTAGCCGGAGGGGCTCTGTCCCAGGCGAGTCCGGCGGGGTCCCCGCGCCGCGCGACGAACACCCTCTGCTCGGGCCGGGCAGCTCGGCAGGACCTCTCGTCCCGCGGCCCCCTTGGCTACTCCGCCGCCTTCCTGAACTCGATCACCCGCCCGCCCGTGCCGTCCGCGAGCGCGGGCCGGTTCACCCGCGACACCTCGTCCGTCGCCACCCCCGACGCCGCGATGAACTGGCGCGCCTGCTCGTTGTCGCCGTGCGCCAGCTCGTCCGGCGTCCCCGACGCGACGACCCGCCCCTGGATCACGAGGAACGCCTGGTGCGCGATGCGGAACGTGCTCGCCATGTCGTGCGAGATCACGACGCTCGTCACCTTGAAGCGCGCCCGCGTCTCCTCGATCAGGTCGTCGACCATCCGGCTCGTCAGCGGATCGAGCCCGCTCGTCGGCTCGTCGTAGATGAGGATCTCGGGCTCCAGCATCAGCGCGCGCGCAAGGCCCACGCGCTTGCGCTGCCCGCCGGACAGCTCCGACGGCATCCGGTCCTCCTTGTTCTCGAGGCCGAGCGAGTTCAGCATGCCCACGACCTTGTCGCGGATGTCCCGCTTCGACATGTGCTTCCTGTGCTCGCGCAGCGGGAACGCCACGTTGTCGAAGATCGTCAGCGAGTCGAGCAGCGCCGCGTACTGGAACACCATGCCGAACCGCTGGCGCATCCGGTTCATCTCGAAATCGTCGAGCGCGCCCATGTCCACGCCGTCGACCCAGATGTGGCCGGTGGTCGGCCGCTCGAGCCCGATGAGCAGCCGGAGCAGCGTGGTCTTGCCCGCGCCCGACCCGCCGATGATCACCGCCGTCTCGGTCCGCCGGAGGTGCATCGTGATGCCGTGCAGCACCTTCGTCGCCCCGAACGATTTCTTGATGTCGTCGACGAAGAGGTGATCCCCCGGCTGCCACCCCGGCGGCATCTTGCCCACCTGCTGCGCCTCCGGGGGGGCCCCTCGCGGGGGGGGCTGGCTGGGCGGCCTTCTCGACATCCGCACAGTACGGTACCACGGAGGGGGCCCCGCAGGACGCCGATCGCCTTGCATCACGGTAAGGGCGAGCACGTGCTTGACGCGGCAGGGCGCGGGACGGAAACGTTGCTCATGACCGACGACCTACTCAAGGCAGCCCTCGAGACCGCAGAGGCGAAGACCGACAAAGACGGCTGGGCCGAGCTCCCCGAAGGGCGCGTGCTCACGATCTACGCCGCGCACGACGGCGTGTCGCTCCCGGTGACCAAGATCGAGGCCGTGTCGAGCGCGGGCGGGCTCCTCAAGGCGCGCAGCACCAAGGGCGAGACGTTCGTGCTCGCGCTGAAGGACGTGTTCGCCATCGCCCTCGACGGCGGCGGCAAGGGAGCCCAGGCCAGGAAAGCCGGCTTCCTCGGCTGATCGCGGCGACCTTCGATGGCCCGATCGTCGAGAGCGGGAGCAGGTCCTGCGGCGCGGTCCGCCCAGCGGGCCGTCGACCTCGCGCTCGCCGAGCTGCAGCACAGGTTCGGCCTGGGCCGCAGCCTCGCCGCCCCGGGCTGGGTGCGCGAGCGGGTGCTCGCCGTGCTCAGCGCCGTGGCCGCGCGCCACGGCGTGTCGCCGCTCGCGGCCGCCGAGCGGCTGCGGGACGACAGGGAGGCCATCGAGGAGATCGTCAGCGCGCTCCGCGTCGGCGAGACGCGCTTCTACCGCGACCCGATCATCTGGGAGGCCATCGCCGCCTCGGTGCTGCCCAGGCTCCCGCCCGATCTGCCCATCGCCGGCCTCTCGGCCGGCTGCAGCACCGGCGAGGAGGCCTATACCCTGGCGATGGTGCTCGCGAGCGCGGGCCGCCGCTTCAGCGTGCTCGGGGTCGACCGCGCCGCTCCGGCGATCGAGGCGGCGCGCGAGGGCGTCTACTCCGCCGAGGCCGTCGACCAGCTCCCCCCGTCCTTCGTTCAGCGCTACTGTGAAGAGAAGGGCGGCGCGCTGCACGTCGGCCAGCAGCTCCGCGAGGTCGTGTCCTTCGAGGTCTGCGACCTGGTGCACGCCGTGCCGAGCGGCGGGTTCCAGATCATCTTCTTCAAGAACGTGCTCCTGTACCTCGCAGAGCCCGCCGGCGACGCGGTGGCGCGGCGCCTCGCGGCCGAGCTCGGCCCGGGCGGGCTCCTGTTCTCCGCCGCGAGCGAGGCGCCGCGCCTCTGCGGCGCCGGCCTCACGTCGGTCAAGGTGAACGCGCACGTCACCGCCTTCCGCGCCCCGGGCGCCTGAGAAAGCAGAACGACACCGCATGAGCGTCGACCTCTCCCCCACGTCCAGGCCCAGCGGGCTCGTCGAGCTCCGCGCCGCCTACGCGCGCGAGCGCGCCGAGCTCGATCGCACGGCGCCGAGCGGCCCCACGCCGGCCGCGGACCCGGCCGCCGTCGGGGTCGCCCTCGGGCGGCGCCACGCGCGCCTGCTCGACGATCTCCTGGCGCGCCTCTTCCACCTGCTGCGCGAGTCCGGCGGGCCCAGCCGCAAGGAGTGGGACTCGGTCGCGATCGCCGGGGTCGGCGGCTACGGCCGCGGCGCGGTCGCGCTGCGGAGCGACCTCGATCTGCGCATCCTCGCCCGCAACGCCCAGCGCGCCAGCGCCATCGCGGACGCGCTGCTCTACCCGCTCTGGGACATGGGGGTCGCCGTGGGGCACCAGGTCGTCACCATCGACGACCTCATCGACGGCGCGCGGGAGGACCTGCCCACCGCGACGAGCCTGCTCGACTGGCGGCACGTCGTCGGCGACGCGTCGCTGTCGGAGTCGCTCTGGCAGCGCGCCTCGTCGGGCATCTTCGCGCACTCGGAGCTGCCCCGCTTCATCGAGCGGCTCGGGAAGGAGATCTCGCAGCGGCACGAGCGCTTCGGCGGCTCGGTCTACCTCCTGGAGCCGGACGTGAAGAACGGCGCGGGCGGGCTGCGCGATCTCGACGTCGCCCGCTGGGCCGCGAAGGCGCGCTACGGCGTCGGCGAGTTCGACGCGCTCGTCCGCTTCGGCGCGCTCGTCGCCCGCGAGGCGGAGGAGATCCGGAGCGCCGCGGAGATGCTCTGGCGCATCCGCAACCTGCTCCACGCCCACTCCGGGCGGAGGACCGACCGGCTGACGTTCGACGAGCAGGAGCTGTGCGCGGGCGCGCTCGGCTATAGCAAGGGCGCCGGTCCGGCCGACGCCGGCCGGAAGAGCGCGCCGCCCCCCGACGAGGCCGCCGTGTCGCCCGAGGCGATCGAGCGGATGATGAGCGACTACTACCGGAGCGCCCGGACCATCTCGCGCTCCCTCGACATGATCGTCTCGCGCGCCACGCCGACGCTGACGCGGCGCCGCCGCCGCGACGAGGACCTCGGCGCCGGGGTCCGCCTCTTCGACGGCTGCATCACGATGAGCGATCCGGATCTGCTGAGGACCGATCCGGCGATCGCGCTGCGGCTCGTCTCCGAGGCCGTCGAGCGCGGCGTGCCGCTCTTGCCCTACGCGCGCGGCGCGATCGTCCGCGCCGCCGGCGATCCGGCGTTCTGCGCGGCGCTCCGCGAGAGCCCCGAGGCCGCCGAGCGGTTCCGGACCCTCGTCGCCACGTGCAAGGAGACGCAGCTGCAGAGCGGCTCGGTCGTCCGCGAGCTGCACGACCTCGGCCTCCTGCTCGCGATGATCCCGGAGTTTTCGCCGGTCGTCGGGCGCGTCCACCACGACGTCTACCACGTGTACACGGTCGACGTTCACTCGGTCGCCGCCGTCGATCGGCTGGCGGCGCTCGCGCGGGGCGAGCTCGCGGGCGAGTTCGGGCTCGCGTGCCGGCTCGCCGCCGAGGCGACGCGGCCGACGATGCTGTTCTTCGCCACGCTCCTGCACGACGTGGGCAAGGCGATCGGGGGCACCGATCACAGCGGGCGCGGCGCCGAGATGGCACGGAAGATCCTGGCGCGGCTCGGCTTCCCTCAGGAGGACATCGACGAGGCGTGCCACCTCGTGCTGAAGCACCTCGTGATGTACCTCATCGCGACCCGGCGCGATCTCGACGACCCCGCGACGATCTCGGAGTTCTGCCAGGAGGTGCACGGCCGCGAGGGGCTGCGCGATCTCTACCTGCTCACGGTCGCCGACATCTCGACCACGAGCCCCACGTCGATGACGTCGTGGAAGGCGCGCATGCTCGACGAGCTCTACCTCTCCGCGGACAGGGCCCTGCGCGGCGCGCGCGAGGACGCGGGGCCGTTCGACATCGACGACCAGCGCATGGCCCGCGCGATCAGCGGCACGGTCGGCGCCCTCGAGGACCTCCCGGCCGCGAGCGAGGCCGAGCGGCGCGCGCAGCGGGACTTCCTGGCCCGCTACCTCGCGTCGATGCCCGAGCGCTACCTGCTCGCGAACAGCCCGGCCGCGATCGCCGCGCACTCGGAGCTCGCCCGGCAGCAGCAGTCCGGCGCCAACAGCGTCTCGGTCGCGCTCGTCCCGTCGCGCCACCCGGAGGCCGCGGAGGTCTGCGTCGTGGCGCCGGATCGCCCCGGCTTGCTCGCGGCGATCACGGCCGCGCTCGCGGCCTCGCGCCTCGAGGTCCACGCGGCGCAGATCCACTCGCGCGCGTGCGACGACGACGGGATGGACGACGGCGGCGTGATCCGCGCGAGGGCGGGCTCGTCCCCGCCGGCCGGCGTGCGCCTGCAGGCCGTCGACCTCTTCTGGGTGCGCGACCGCGGCGAAGGGGTAGGGGGGGTGGCGCGCGCCATCCCGAAGCTCGTGACCGACATCCAGGCGGTGCTCTCGGGGCAGCTCTCCGGCGCCGAGCTCGCCAAGAAGCGCCGGGGCGGCGCGCTGCGCGAGCGCCCGACGCCGAAGGTCCGGACGCAGGTATCCATCGACGATCGCGCCTCGCACCACACGGTGATCGAGGTCCTCACGCGCGATCGCCCCGGCCTCCTGTTCGCGATCTCGGACGCGCTCTACCAGCTCGGCCTCTCGATCTCGGTCGCCAAGATCAACACGGAGGGCACGCGCGTGGCCGACGTGTTCTACGTGAGCGAGGCGGACGGGACGAAGATCGCGAGCGGCAAGCGGACGCAAGAGGTGGAGGAGCGGCTGCACGCCGTCCTCCAGGGCCTGGACGGCGAAGGGAGTGTCGGATGAACGAGAGGTGGTTTACGCGCGCTGTGTGGACGGCGAGGCCCGCGGCGCAGCGGGTCCTCGGGGCGATGGCGCTCGCCGCGTGCGTCGCGGCGTGCGCCCTTTCGTGTGGTGGAGCGCAGGAGCCCCAGCGCGACCCGCTCCTGGCCGATCCGCCCGAGGGCAGCGACGCGGCGGCCTCGAAGGGCGCGTCGTCCACGGCGCTGGACCGGGGCGTCGCGTACATCAAGAACGAGAAGTACGAGGAGGCGAAGCCGCACCTCCTCCAGGCGATCGAGCACGAGCCGGGCAGCGCCGAGGCGCACTACTACCTCGGCCTCGCGAACGAGCAGACGAACGATCGCGCCGGCGCCGAGGCGTCGTACAAGAAGGCGCTCGCGAGCGACCCCAGGCTCGAGGCCGCCGCGCTGAACCTGGCCGCGCTCTACCTGGACGAGCCGCCTCGGCCGGACGAGGCGATCGCGGTCCTCTCGAAGGCGATCGAGCAGGCGCCGGACCGGGCGGCGCTCCACCAGAACCTGGGCTACGCGTACGGGCTGAAGGGCGACGTCGCGAACGCGAGCAAGCACTACGAGGCGGCGCTCAAGGCCGAGGACACGGCCGCCACGCGCTTCGCCTACGGCGCGATGCTGTTCGAGGCGAAGGTGCTCGACCGGGCCGCGGCCGAGCTCAGGAAGGCGCTCGCGGCGACCGGCGACGACGTGGCGACGATCGCGACGATCGGGCGGATGCTCGGGCCGGCGAAGGCCTACGCCGATTGCGTGGCGGCGTTCGACCGCGCCATCAAGCTGAAGCCGGAGGCCGAGTTCCACGTGCGCCGCGGGACGTGCCGCCACGAGCTCGGCGACGAGCCGGGGGCGCGCGCCGACTACCAGGCGGCGATCAAGGTGGACCCGCGGTTCGCGGCCGCGCACTACTACCTCGGCCTGTCGTTCCTGGCCGAGCGCAAGCCGCAGAGCGCGATCGCCGCGCTCACCGAGGCCGGGAAGCACGGCGGCGACACCGAGATCGGCAAGCGCGCCCGCGCCAAGGTGAAGGAGCTCAGCGCCAGGCTGAAGTGATCGCGCGGCCGCGCAGGGTCACGCGCCGAGCAGCGCGATGATCCTGTCGAGCTCGTCGAGCGAGCCGTAGGTGATGCCGAGCTCGCCGTGGCCGCCCGCGTCGCGCACCTCGACGCGGGTGCCGAGCCGCCGCGCGAGCCGCGCCTCCAGGTCCTTGATCGCGGGCGACTTCCCGCCGCGCTTCTTCTCGCCCGGCTCCTCGCCCTCGGCGGCCCGGAGCTCCTTCTCCTTCGCCGCCTTGATCAGCGCCTCGACCTTGCGGACGGGGAGCTTGCCGTGGACGGTCCGCTCCGCGACGTCGGCCATCACCTTGTCGCTGGGCGCGCCGAGCAGCGCGCGCGCGTGGCCCTCGCTGAGCTCGCGCGAGATGACCATCGTGCGGATCCGCGGCGGCAGCCGGAGCAGCCGGAGCGAGTTGACGATCGTCGTGCGGTCCTTGCCGACGCGCTCGGCCAGGGTCTGGTGCGTGTAGCTGTGCTCGCGCAGCAGCCGATCGAACGCCTCGGCGATCTCGATCGGGTTGAGGTCGGCCCGCTGCACGTTCTCGACGAGCGCGAGCTCGAACGCCTCCTTCGGGGAGACGTCCTTGACGACGACGAGCACCTCCCTGAGCCCCGCGCGCTGCGCGGCGCGCCACCGCCGCTCGCCCGCGATGAGCTCGAAGGCGTCGTTCCCCGCCTGCGTCCTGCGCACGATGAGCGGCTCGATGAGCCCGTGCTCGCGGATGCTGCCGGTGAGCTCCTCGAGCTCGGTCTCGTCGAAGTGCTGCCGCGGCTGCCCCTTCTGCGGGACGATCTTCTCGATCGCGCACACGAACACGCTGCGCCCCTCGGCCGCAGTCGCTGTCGCCGGCGGCGCCGCGGGGAGCAGGGCGTCGAGCCCCCGTCCGAGCGCGCGCCGCGCCCCTTTCTGATCGGCATTCATGATCTGGGTCGTGCGTCCCTCGCGCGCTCTCCGGGGTTCTGCGGGGGCGAAGGCTCGGCCGGCGGCTCCGCCTCGGCGGCGTCCCCGCGCGGCCGCTTCTTCGTGTCTGCCGCGGCGGCGGGCGGGCCGTCCAGGATCTCGCGCGCGAGGCTCAGGTAGCCCTGCGCCCCCTTCGACTGCGCATCGTAGAGCAGCGCCGGCTTGCCGTGCGACGGCGCCTCGCTGAGCTTCACGTTGCGCGGGATGATCGCGTCGAAGACGCGGAAGTGCGCCTTCACCTCGTCGGCCACCTGGTGGGTGAGCGAGTTGCGCCCGTCGTACATCGTGAGGACGACGCCCTCGACCGTGAGCTCCGGGTTGAAGGCGCTCCGCACCCGGTCGATGGTCGCCATCAGGTGCGTCAGCCCCTCGAGCGCGTAGTACTCGCACTGGAGCGGCACGAGCACCCGGTGCGCCGCGGTGAGCGCGTTCAGCGTGAGGAGCCCGAGCGACGGCGGGCAATCGAGCACGACGTAGTCGTAGCCCGCGAGCTGCGGGCGCAGGGCGTTGCGCAGCCGCACCGCGCGGTCGTCCGCGTCGACCAGCTCGAGCTCCGCCGCGACGAGGTCCTGGGTCGCGGGCACCACGCCGAGCAGCGGCACCTCGGTCGCGACGATCGCGTCCTTCAGCGCCGCCCGCCCGATCAGGACGTCGTAGAGGGACAGCTCGAAGCTCCCGCGCCGCACGCCGACGCCGCTCGAGGCGTTCCCCTGCGGATCGCAGTCGACGAGCAGCGTACGGCACTCTGCCGCGGCGAAGCTCGCGGCCAGGTTGACCGAGGTCGTGGTCTTGCCGACGCCCCCCTTCTGGTTGGCGACGGCGAAGATGACAGGCGAAGGCTTGGGGGCGGAGCCGGGCTTGCCGGGCGCGCCCCCCTCGTTGGGCGATGGCATCGTGCTGTGTCGCGTCCGACCAGGCTGCTTACACGACCCCCATCGGCACGTCGAGAGATGCGGGCGCCTCGACACAAACGTTCGACCGAGCGTGCGGGTCCGTCCTGCGGTCGGCCCAGCGCGCGGGGGGCGTCGTCACCCGCTCGCCGCCATCCCACCGTTCGCTCGCCAGATTGTTGGCCTGAACGGCAGGGGAATCTACAGTGCCCACATGTCGCTTGATGTAGGCAAAGGTGGCCGAACGGCGAAGGCGTGGGCACGCGGTCGCGCCTCGAGGCGAGGCCGCTGCTTCGGCCTCGGCGGGGCGCTGCTCGCCTGCTGCGACCCGGGGCCCGTCGATCGGGTCCTTGCGCGCGCTTTCTGGTGCGACGGGCGCGGCCCTGCGCCGCTCGCTCCTGCGCAGGTCCTCGTGCTTTCGCCTTCGCTTCAACGCAGGTCGGCGCTCGGCTCGCGCCGTCGTCCGCCCTCGACCTCGAGTCGCGGGACGACGTCGACCGCCCCTTGATCACGGACGTGGTGCCCAGCTTCGCCGAGCAGACCGACGCACCGACGTCGCCTCGGCACATGTGAGGAGGACAGATGCCGCTTCCCAGGTCGTATCAGAGCTTTTCAGAGTTCGAGCGGGAGATTCTCCGCCCGAGCCGTGTGGGCTTCTCGCTCGAGGACATCGTCGAGGAGGAGGGGTCCTTCGACGCCGAGCTCGACTTCGACAAGGACCCCTTCGACGTCTCGGACGACGACTGAGCGCGGCCGCGCGGCGGCGAGGCGGCGAGGCGCGCCTTCAGCGTCCTCGCACGTCCTCGCGGTCGCGCTCGGCGCTGCTGCTCCGTCGCGTCACCAGCGCCGGCGCTGCGCGGCGCTCCACATCAGCTTGCACGATCCCTCCCGGGATCCGAGCCCCGGCGGCCGCCTCTCCGCCGGGGCTCCTTTTTTTTTAAAGCAGCGTCCTGTCGCTCGTCTTGACCCCCCCAGCGACGCGTGGCACGAGTGCCGCCCTTCGAAAAAAACGGCCATGCAAGTCAACGTCGAAAAGCTTTCTCCCGTGCTGATGGAGTTTCAGGTGGAGGTCCCCGCGGACCGGGTCCGGAGCGAGGTCGACAAGGCCTATACGGCGCTCCAGCGGACGGCCCGGGTCCGGGGCTACCGGCCTGGCAAGGCGCCGCGCCAGGTGCTCGCGCACCTCTACGGCGGCCGCATCCACGCCGATGTCGCCCAGCGGCTCGTCGACGCCACGCTGAACCAGGCGCTCGCCGACAAGCAGGTGCAGCCCCTGTCCCAGCCGGCGATCGCGCCCACCGAGCTCCGCCCTGACGACGCGTTCTCCTACAAGGCCCGCTTCGAGGTCCGCCCCGACATCGCCGAGGTGAAGTGGGAGGGCTTCGAGGTGAAGCGCCCCTCGACCACGCCGAGCGACGAGATGATCGACGCCGAGATCACCGCCCTCCGGCGCGAGCACTCGACGCTGCAGGCGCCCGAGCCGGAGCGCCCCGCGGCGAAGGGGGATGTCGCGACGATCGCGTTCACCCTCGAGGTCGACGGCGCGCTGCGCGACACGAAGGAGCAGGAGATCGAGACCGAGCTCGGCAGCGGCCAGGTCTTCAAGGAGATCGAGGACGCGCTCGCCGGGATGACGCCCGGCCAGTCGAAGGACGTCCAGGTCACGTTCTCCGAGCAGCACTCCAACGCGGATCTGCGGGGCAAGCAGGCGACCTTCCACATCACGCTGAAGGATCTGCGGGAGCGCATCTTCCCCGAGGTCGACGATGAGTTCGCGAAGGACTGCGGCGACGAGAGCCTGTCCGCGCTCCGCGAGTCGCTCCGCAAGAAGCTCGAGAAGGAGCTGACGCAGCGGGCGAGCGACGCCGTCGCCGAGCAGCTCGTGGTGGAGCTCTGCAAGGCGAACCCGATCCCGGTCCCGCCGTCGCTCGTCGATCAGCAGGCGCAGCTCGCCGAGCGCGAGCTGCTCGCGACGGCGCGGAGGCAGGGGCAGCGCGTCGATCCGACGCCGGAGTTCCGCGCCCGCGTGCGGCTCGACGCCGAGATGAAGGTGCGCGCGGGCCTGGTCATGGCCGAGATCGCGAAGGCGAAGGCGGTCAGGATCACCGAGGCCGACCTCGAGAAGGGCTACGAGGAGCTCGCCGAGCAGACCGGCAAGAACGTGGCGAAGATCAAGGCGGAGTACCGCGAGCCCCAGAAGCGCGAGCTCTTCGCCGGGATGATCCTCGAGGACAAGATCCTCGACATCATCGAGGCTGCGGCGAAGGTCGCCGACGCGAGCTAGCCCCGCCCAGCAGCGGTCCGGCGCGGAATGGCCGGACTCCTGCACCGCACGCCGGCGCCTCAGCTCTGCTGCGCCGGCGTGCGCCGTTTGTCCAGGTCGCGCCTCTCGCGCTCTCGATCGACGTCGGGCGCGCGCGGCCGGATCGCGCGGGCCGCGGCGCCCCGCGTGTTCCGTGCGCCGCGCGGCGAGCGGCCGATATTTCCGGTAACCTCGGGCGCGTTCGGTCTTGCGATCGGACGCAGTCTGGCCCAGGAGTAGAGCCCCTGCCGCGCGGCAGCGAACCCCCCGGAGCACCGGATGACCCGACGAGTCGAAACCCGCACCCAAGCCATCGAGTTTCTCGAACGCGAGAAGGCCTACATCCTCCCGACGGTCACCGAGGTGACCCACCGCGGCGAGCGGGAGTGGAACATCTTCAGCCGTCTCCTCAAGGATCGCATCGTCTTCATCGGCACGGAGATCGACGACTTCGTCGCGAACGCCGTGATCGCGCAGTTCCTCTTCCTGGAGAGCGAGGATCCCGAGAAGGAGATCCAGGTCTACATCAACAGTCCGGGCGGCGTCGTGACGTCGGGGCTCGCGATGTACGACACGATGCAGTACGTGCGTTGCCCGGTGTCGACGATGTGCATCGGCCAGGCCGCGTCGATGGGCGCCGTGCTGCTCGGCGCCGGTCGCAAGGGCCGGCGCTTCGCGCTGCCGCACGCGCGGATGATGATCCACCAGCCGCTCGGCGGCGCGCGCGGCCAGGCGACGGACATCGAGATCCAGGCGCGCGAGATCAAGAAGATCAAGGAGACGCTGATCGACATCCTCGTCGACGCGACCGGCAAGAACCGGGACGAGCTGGCGAGGGACATCGAGCGCGACTTCTACCTGAGCGCGACGCAGGCCAAGGAGTATGGCCTGATCGACGAGGTCTTCCCGAAGCGGAACAAGTAGGTGGCCGCGCCGCCGCGTCCGGCGGGCGTGCTCGGGATGAAGGCCGGCGCGGCGCCGCCCCGGGCCGCGCCGCGGCGCGGCGTCGCGATGCCACGCCGCGCGCCACCGCTGTGGCGGGCGGAGCATTGCACGCGGGCGCGCAGCAGCGGAGCACGCGGGCTCGGCGCCGCATGCGCCGCGCGGAGCTCGCTCGATCCGCTGTTTTTCGCGCTTTTCGCGCGATGCGCGGCCGCGCCGGCGGCCGATCGCGGGGCGCCATCGGGTGATTCCCTGACTTCGGCCACAGGCTGGAGACCACCCCCGTTAGCTTGCGACGGTACGGGCACCGCACTAGAATCCGAGCGCGGCGTTTGGCTGCGCATCGCTGAAAATCCAGGGGACGGTGGAAGCCGTTCCCGCCGCAAGTTGGAGGGGCCGCCGCCGCGGCGGGACCCCACCTCTCATTGAAGCGGTAGCGTCGGCAGACCGCACTGAGGGTCGAAGTGGAGCGAAGGCGGGACGATCACTCGAATGGCAATCTAAGCTGCTCCTTCTGCGGCAAGTCGCAGAAAGAGGTGAAGAAGCTCATCGCGGGCCCCACGGTGTACATCTGCGATGAGTGCATCGGGCTGTGCAATGACATCATCGCGGAGGAGGTCGAGAAGGACGAGCCGTACGCGGGGTCGACCCCGGTGCCCAAGCCCGCCGACATCAAAGCGACCTTGGACGAGTACGTCGTCGGCCAGAACCGCGCCAAGAAGATCCTCGCTGTGGCGGTGCACAACCACTACAAGCGCATCGACAGCCGGGTCTCCTCGGACGACGTGGAGCTGTCCAAGTCGAACATCCTCCTGCTGGGGCCGACGGGGTCCGGCAAGACCCTGCTCGCGCAGACGCTCGCCAAGATCATCAACGTCCCCTTCGCCATCGCGGACGCGACGACGCTGACCGAGGCGGGGTACGTCGGCGAGGACGTCGAGAACATCATCGTCCAGCTCCTGCAGAACGCGGATCACGACGTCGAGCGCGCGCAGCGCGGCATCGTCTACATCGACGAGATCGACAAGATCAGCCGGAAGAGCGACAACCCGAGCATCACCCGCGACGTCTCCGGAGAGGGCGTGCAGCAGGCGCTGCTCAAGATCATCGAGGGGACGATCGCCAATGTCCCCCCGAAGGGCGGGCGCAAGCACCCGCAGCAGGATTTCCTGCAGGTCGACACGACGAACATCCTGTTCATCTGCGGCGGCGCGTTCGTCGGGCTCGATCAGATCATCCAGCGGCGCATCGGCCAGAACACCCTCGGCTTCGGCGCGGACATCAAGGCGAAGAAGGACTTCAAGCTGGGCGACCTGCTCAGCGTCGTCCAGCCGGAGGACCTCCTCAAGTTCGGGCTCATCCCGGAGTTCATCGGGCGCCTGCCGGTCGTGGCGACGCTCCACGAACTGAACGAGGAGGCGCTCATCGACATCCTCACGAAGCCGAAGAACAGCCTGGTCAAGCAGTACCAGAAGCTCTTCGAGATGGACGGGGTGAAGGTCAAGTTCACCCGCGGCGCGCTCGTGGCGGTGGCTCGCCAGGCCCTCGAGAGGAACAGCGGCGCCCGCGGTCTTCGCGCCATCCTCGAGTCGGCGATGCTCGACATCATGTACGACGTCCCGTCCCGCACGGGGATCAAGGAGGTCGTCGTCAGCGAGGACGTGATCGTGAAGCACGAGCCTCCGCTCATCGTGTACACGAAGGAGGCGGAGCTCGCGTAGCGCTGACCCCCGGGGGGCGGCGGGCCGGAGCGCAGGCGCGGCCCGAGCCGTGCGCCCTCACCCCCCGGATGCGCCTCCGAGCGTGCCGGCGCCGCGTGTCCCTGGAGGGCAGCGGGACGAGCCGGCGGAAGTTCAGCATCAGATCCAGGCATTTGTGACAACCGAGGCGGGGGTGCCCCGACCTCCCGATACTCCCGGAAAGACGGCGGATGTTCTTCAAGAACGACAGTGATCGCGGCAAGAACGCACCCGAGCGCGGGATCGTCCCGTTGCTCCCGCTTCGCGACATCATCGTCTTTCCACACATGGTCTCGCAGCTGTTCGTCGGGCGCGAGCGCAGCATCGCCGCGCTCGACGAGGCGATGAACCGCGGCAAGGAGATCTTCCTCGCCGCGCAGCGCAACGCGAAGACGAACGATCCGACGCCGGACGACATCTTCGGCGTCGGATCGGTCGGCGCGATCATGCAGCTGCTCCGCCTCCCGGACGGCACCGTCAAGGTCCTCATCGAGGGCAAGCGCCGGGCGCGCATCCGCCGCTACGTCCAGAGCGATGCGTACTTCCTGATCGAGTACGACGAGATCGTCGAGAGCTCGGTCGCGAGCGTCGAGGTCGAGGCGCTGATGCGCTCGGTCCAGTCGACGTTCGAGATGTACGTCAAGCTCAACAAGAAGATCCAGCCCGAGGTCCTGATGGCGGTGCAGGCCATCGACGAGGCCTCGCGGCTGGCCGACACCATCATCGCCAACCTGCCGACCATCAAGCTGACCGACCGGCAGGCGCTGCTCGAGATGGAGGAGCCACAGAAGCGGCTCGAGCGTCTCATCGAGTTGATGCAGGCCGAGATCGAGATTCTCCAGGTGGAGAAGAAGATCCGGAGTCGCGTCAAGAAGCAGATGGAGAAGACGCAGAAGGAGTACTATCTCAACGAGCAGATGCAGGCCATCCAGAAGGAGCTGGGCGGCGGCGAGCGCGACGAGTTCAAGAACGAGATCCAGGAGATCGAAGAGGCCCTCAAGACCAAGCGGATGAGCAAGGAGGCCGCCGCGAAGGTCAAGAAGGAGCTCAAGAAGCTGAAGATGATGCACCCCACGAGCGCCGAGGCGACCGTGGTGCGCAACTACATCGATTGGATCCTGGAGCTCCCCTGGTACGACAAGAGCGAGGAGCGTTATGACCTCGTCGAGGCCGAGCGGATCCTCGATGAGGACCACTACGGCCTCAAGAAGATCAAGGAGCGGATCCTCGAGTACCTGGCGGTCCAGGCGCTCACGAAGAAGCTCAAGGGCCCGGTGCTCTGCTTCGTCGGGCCGCCCGGCGTCGGCAAGACGAGCCTGGCGAAGTCGATCGCGCGCGCGACGGGGCGCAAGTTCGTGAGGCTGTCGCTCGGCGGCGTGCGCGACGAGGCGGAGATCCGCGGCCACCGCCGGACGTACATCGGCGCGCTGCCCGGCAAGCTGATCCAGTCGCTCAAGAAGGTCGGGACGAACAACCCCGTGTTCCTGCTCGACGAGGTCGACAAGATGTCGACCGACTTCCGCGGGGATCCGGCGGCAGCGCTGCTCGAGGTGCTCGATCCTGAGCAGAACCACACGTTCAACGACCATTACCTGGATCTCGATTACGACCTCTCCGACGTGATGTTCATCACGACGGCGAACACGCTCTCCGGCATCCCGGTGCCGCTCCAGGACCGCATGGAGGTCATCCAGCTCTCGGGCTACACGGAGTTCGAGAAGCTGAACATCGCGGTGAAGTACCTCGTGCCGCGGCAGCGCAAGGAGTGCGGCCTCGAGGACGTGTCGCTCGACTTCACGGAGGGCGCGCTCCGGACGATCATCCACCACTACACGAAGGAGAGCGGCGTGCGCTCGCTGGAGCGCGAGATCGCGAGCGTCTGCCGCAAGGTGGCCAGGCGGGTGGTGTCCGACGGCAAGGAGAAGCCGATCGAGGTCGTCGCGAAGAGCATCCCGAAGTACCTCGGCGTCCCGAAGTACCGGCTCGGCCGGCGCGAGGAGCGCGATGAGGTGGGCCTCGTGAACGGCCTCGCCGTGACCAACGTCGGGGGTGATCTGCTCCCTGCCGAGGCGACGGTGGTGCCGGGCAAGGGCAAGCTCGTGATCACCGGGCTGCTCGAGAAGGGGATGGAGGAGAGCGGGCACGCGGCGATGAGCTATGTGCGCTCGCGCCTCGACCGCCTCGGGCTCGAGGCGGACGTCTATCAGAAGGTCGACGTCCACATTCACTTCCCCGATTTCGTCCGCAAGGACGGGCCCAGCGCCGGCGTCACGATGGTGACCGCGCTCGTCAGCTCGCTCATGAAGGTGCCTGTCCGGAGGGATCTCGCGATGACGGGCGAGATCACCCTGCGCGGGCGCGTGATGCCGATCGGCGGGCTCAAGGAGAAGCTGCTCGCGGCCCACCGCGGCGGCATCGCGACCGTCATCCTGCCGAAGGAGAACCGGAAGGATCTCCGGGACGTGCCGCGGCGGGTGCTGAAGGCGCTGCGGCTCGTGCTCGTCGAGCACGTCGACGACGTGCTCCGTGAGGCGCTCATCCTGCCGGACGCCTATGCGATCTTCGGGCCGCCCAAGGGCGTCCTGGAGTACCGGGACGGCGAGCTCGTCACCGAGGCGGCGCCGGTCAAGGCGCCGCCGGCCGCGGCGGGCGAGCCGACGCCGGCCGCGCCGCCCGGCGCGTGAGCGCGGCGCCGTCGGATAGGCTGGCGGTCGCCGCAGAGACGCACTAGCTCTGCGTCGCCATGATTCGACGCGCACTGATTTCGGTATCCGACAAGACGGGATTGCTCCCGCTGGCCAGGCGGCTCGCGGAGAAGGGCGTGGAGATCCTCTCGACCGGGGGGACGCAGCGGGCGCTCGCGGACGCCGGCGTGCCGGTCGTCGGGGTGGAGGCCTATACCGGCTCTCCCGAGGTCATGGATGGCCGGGTGAAGACGCTCCATCCGCGGGTGCACGGCGGCATCCTGATGCGCGGCGCGATCGACGACGAGGACCTCGCGCGGCTCGGCGGAGCGCCGATCGATCTCGTGGTGTGCAATCTCTATCCCTTCGAGGCGACCGTCAGGAAGCCGGGGGTCACGCACCCCGAGATCATCGAGAACATCGATATCGGCGGGCCGTCGATGGTGCGGAGCGCGGCCAAGAACCACGCGCGCGTCGCGGTGGTGGTCGATCCGGCCGACTACGATGCTGTGCTCGCCGAGATCGACAGGCAAGGTGAGGTGTCGAGCGCCACCCGCCGCCGGCTCGCCACCAAGGCGTTTGCGCACACGGCGGCCTACGACGGGATGGTGTCCGGTTACCTTTCCTCGCTCCCCGAGGAGGGTGAGCCGAGCGCGGCGGAGCGCGAGGCTTATCCGCGCTTCCTCACGCTCGCCCTCGAGCGGGCCTATCCGCTCCGGTACGGCGAGAACCCGCACCAGTCCGGCGCCTTCTATCGTGAGCGGGGCGCGGCCGCGGGGTCGCTCGCGCTGGCGGAGTCGCTGGGCGCGGGCGGCAAGGAGCTCTCGTTCAACAACCTCGTCGACGTGGACGCCGCGTTCGAGGCGGTGCGCGAGCTCACGCAGCCCGCCGCGGTCGTCGTGAAGCACACGAACCCGTGCGGCGTCGCGACCGGCGACAGCCTCGCGGCCGCCTACAGGACGGCGCGCGACGCGGACGCCGTGAGCGCCTTCGGTGGGATCGTCGCCCTGAACCGCGAGGTCGACCGCGCTGCCGCCGAGGTGCTCGTCGAGACGTTCCTGGAGTGCGTTGTCGCGCCCGCCTATACGCCCGATGCGCTGGAGGTGCTCCGGACCAAGAAGAACCTCCGGCTGCTCGCGACCGGCGCGCTCCTGCCCGCGGATCACCGGGAGCTGACGTTCAAGCGCGTCGGCGGCGGCCTGGTGGTCCAGGAGCGGGACGCCTCGGCGGCCGGCGAGGTGCGCGGCGGCCGGGTCGTGACGAAGCGCGCGCCGACCGAGAAGGAGCTCGAGGCGCTCGATCTCGGTTGGCGCGTCTGCAAGCACGTGAAATCCAACGCGATTGTGCTCGCGATTCCAGGGAGGACGGTCGGAATCGGCGCCGGACAGATGTCGCGGGTCGAGAGCGTGCGCATCGCCTGCAGCAAGGCGGGCGAGCGGGCTCGCGGGAGCGTCCTCGCGTCGGACGCGTTCTTCCCGTTCCCGGACAACGTGGTGCTCGCCGCGGAGCACGGGATCACGGCGGTCGCGCAGCCGGGCGGCAGCGTGAAGGACGCGGAGGTCATCGCCGCGGCCGACGCGGCGGGGATCGCGATGGTGTTCACCGGGGCCCGGCACTTCCGTCACTGAGCCGGTCTGGCACCGAGGTCCCGCCGCTGAACCGCCTCGCGCCTCTGTCCCGGGATGCGCGCGCTCCCACGCCCTTGCGTCGGAAGGGTGGGTCACGCTCGCAGAAAAGTTGACCTTTGCGCCTTGACTGTGATGATGGTCAACGCTGCGCCTGGGCAAAGCGCTGTGCGCGGCGCGAAGGAGCGAGCTGTGGGCGGAATCAGCGAGACGTGCAGCGTGTGCGGGACCGGATTCGAGGTCCAGTTCCGGTACCAGATGGAGGAGAAAGACGGCGGCTTCTCCTTCTTCTGC
Source organism: Sorangium sp. So ce426 (assembly GCF_051475585.1). NCBI lineage: Bacteria > Pseudomonadati > Myxococcota > Polyangiales > Polyangiaceae > Sorangium > Sorangium sp. So ce426. Next base: position 4,558,616 of record NZ_CP150341.1, read on the forward strand.
TCGCAGAAATGCCTGGAAAAGAGCCAGCTCGGCGGGCAGGACGGCGCCGTGCTCGCCACGTGCGACGCGTGCGCGAAGCGGTTTCCGCCGGATCTCGTGTCCCAGGTGCTCTACGTCGCCGGGCGCCGGCACTACGCGTGCTCGCTGGGGTGCCGGACGCAGCTGGTCCGTGAGGCGAAGGGGGTGCGGCTCGGCGACATCGCGGCGGCGGCCGCGGCGCCGGCCGAGGGAGCGACGCCGAGCGGTGACGAGGCGCCGCCGGCAGGAGGCGGGTCGCGCGCCGCCGTGGCGGCAGGTGAGCCGGCGCCGCCGGCGGCTCGGGCGAGCGCCCAGGGTGAGGCGACGGGGCGGGCCGCGCCGGCCGCGTCTGCCGCTCGCCCGGCGGAGGTCAAAGGGCAGGGCGCGGTCGCGGTGCCCCTGTCGCCGGCGGGGGGCGCGAAGCGGCCGGCGCAGCCGCCGCAGCGTCCGGCCGGGGTGCCCCGCTGCCTGGCCGTGTTCAACCACAAGGGCGGTACGGGCAAGACGACGACGGCCGTGAGCGTGGCGGCCGGGCTCGCGGCGCGCGACAAGCGGGTGCTCCTCGTCGACACCGACGCGCAGGGGAACGTCTCTGTCTCGCTCGGCGCGGGCGCGGAGCGGTCGCTCTATCACGTGCTCGTGATGGGGCTCCGGGTCGCGGACGCGACCAAGACGGTGCGACCGAACCTGGATCTCCTGCCGTCCAACGAGACGCTCGCCGCGGCAGAGCTCTACCTGGCAGGGCGCCAGAACCGCGACCGCGTGCTCTCGGATCGCCTCTCCGCCGCGGCGGCCGAGTACGATTACGTGGTGCTCGACTGCTCGCCGAGCCTGTCGTTGATGAACCAGAACGCGCTGGTGTTCGCCGACAGCGTGCTCGTCCCGGTCGCGTGCGACTATCTGTCGCTCGTCGGCGTCCGGCAGGTGATCAAGACGGTGAAGAACGTGAACGCGCTGCTGCATCACCCGGTGCAGATCTGGGGCGTGCTGCCGACCTTCTACGACGGCCGCGCGAAGATCGCGCGCGAGGCGGTGAGCACGATGAAGCAGCACTTCGGGGAGCGCTGCCTCGCGCCGATCCGGCAGGCGATCAAGGTCAAGGAGGCGCCCGCGCAAGGGCAGACGATCTTCGAGTACGCGTCGGGAACCCCTGCCGCGGACGACTACCTCGCGGTGGTCGATCGCATCATCGAGAGCCGCGAGCGCAGCACGGCGGGCCCCGAGGCAGGGGCGGCGCGCGACGGGACAGCATGGAGCGTCGACCGGGGGGACGCGGCCACCGAGCGGCCGGGCGCTGCGGCGGCGGGGGCGTGAAGGGACCCGCGGACGCGGAGTCCCGCTGGATGAAGGGACCCGCGGACGCGGGGTCCCGCTGGATGAAGGACCCGCGGACGCGGGGGTTCGCTGAATGAAGGGCCCGCAGTCGCGGAGCCTCGACCGGGCAGGGGAGCTGGAGGAAGCAATGAAAAGCGAAGGCGATCTCGGGGGCGCCGCGCGGGCGCTGCTCGATCGCGACGAAGTGGAAGGTGTTTTGTCCGGGGCGTTCTATACGTCCACGGAAGCGCCTCGCGTGCGCGCGAAGGCCCGGACGAGCGGCGCCGCATCCGAGCCGGGTGCTGCGCCGGCGCCGGAGAGACCGCAGCACTACAAGGTCATCTGTATCTCGATGTACACCGAGGATCTCGAGCGGCTGGACGAGATGGTCAGCTCGCTCAAGGCGCGCGGGATGACCAAGGCCAACAGGAGCGCGCTGATCCGGCACGCGCTCTCCCAGGTGGACCTCGACAAGATCCCGAAGGGGATTTAATCCCTTCTTCCAGGGAGACTTCGACAGGACACGGCGCGCGACGTCCGCATTTCCATCATCGTGCGGCGGGCGCGGCGGGCGCGGCGGGCTCCGGGGGGCCCTGCGCGGTGCCGTGGGGGACCTGCGACCGGCCGGCTTTCCCGGGAGCCGGCGAGCGGCGGAGGGCCCCTGCACAGGCGCCGGCGCTCGCGGCGTCGTGGCGCTGCGCCTCGTCCCCCGGCCGCCTCGCCGCGGGCATGCGGCGTGCTTCACGTGCTAGAGTCGAGGCCTACCAGAGAGGGAACATGGACCAGAACTACGTAGGATACGGGACACGCTCGTCGGTGCTCCGCGCCGGTGCCGAGTCGCGCGAGCGCTTCATCGTGCGAACGTACAACCACCTGTTCGGTGCGATCGTCCTCTTCGCTGCGATCCAGGTCGCGCTGTTCAAGACCGGCGTCGCCTCGGTCATCGCCAGGGCGATGATGGGCACGAGCTGGCTGCTGGTTCTCGGGGCGTTCATGCTCGTGAGCTGGCTGGCCAGCCGCGCGGCGCACACGTCGGTCTCGAAGCCGGCGCAGTACGCCGCGCTCGGCGGCTTCGTGCTCGCCCAGGCGATCGTCTTCGTGCCGCTCCTTTACATCGCGGACATGGTCGCTCCCGGCGCGATCCAGAGCGCTGGGCTCGCCACGATGGCCGGCTTCGCCGGGCTCACCGCGATCGCGTTCGTGACCCGCAAGGATTTCTCGTTCCTTGGGGCTCTCCTGCGCTGGGGCGCCATCTGCGCGCTCGTCCTCATCGCGGCAGGCGCGCTGTTCGGCTTCCAGCTCGGCACCTTCTTCAGCGTCGCCATGGTCGCGTTCGCTGGGGCCGCCATCCTCTACGACACGTCGAACATCCTGCACCACTTCCCCGAGGACCGGTACGTCGGCGCCGCGCTCGAGCTCTTCGCGTCGGTCGCCATGCTGTTCTGGCATGTGCTCCGTCTCTTCATAAGCTCCCGCGACTGAGCGGGGCGCACCCGCTTCGGATACGGGCCCACCTCGACGTTTTCGGTGCTCGGCGTACGAGAGTACGCCTGTGCGCCGAAAACGCCGATCTGGGCCCGTCTCCTGTGCGGGTGCACCCCGCTCGGGCGGGGGCCGTCGCGGAGAAGGGTTCGGGCGGGGGGCGTTGCGGAGAGGGACTCGGGCGGGGGGCGTTGCGGAGAGGGACTCGGGCGGGGGGCGTTGCGGAGAGGGACTCGGGCGGGGGGCGTTGCGGAGGAGTGAGGAGAGGGGGCGTCCGTTGCGGAGGAGTGAGGAGAGGGGGCGTCAGGAGCCGAAGAGGGCTTGTAGCGCTCTCGTCAGCGAGAAGAGCATGAGAGCTGCCAGGGCGAGGATGCCTGCCAGCGCCAGGAACAGGCCGGCGTAGAAACGAAGATTCGAGGGCGGCGCGCCGCCCTGCGTTCGCGCTGCGAGGTGGGCGCGCAGCAAGTCGAGGTTGCGCGCGTTCGCCTTGTAGGTCGCATCGAAGAGATCGCCTACGAGTGGGACCGTGCCGAGCAGCGTCTCGAGGCCCACGTTGAGCACCATGCGCAGCACCGCGGAGGCGGGGAGACGGTAACGCGTCGCCGCGAGCACGATGTAAATCGAGAGCGCGAAACCGATGAGATCGCCGACCCCAGGGATCAACCCGATCACGGCGTCGTAGCCGACCCGGTAGCCGACTCCAGGGATACGGATCGAGTTGTCCAGAAAATGCCCGAGGGCGTTCAAGCGTTTTAGCCGCTCGTCCTCGAGATCAACGGCCTTCAGCGGGGCGAGCGGCGGCACGGGCATGGCGGACCCATCTCTGCGAAGCGGATCAGACATCCGTTGCAGTTTACTTCTCGCCCCCTCGAACGGCGACTCGAGAGAGACCGCGGGGCGGCGTCGCAGGGACGCGCGGCGCGGGGGCGAGGATCGGGCAGGAGCACGTCGCCTCGAGAGGGGGTCGCGGGCGGGCGCTGCCGCCATTGCGGCGACGGCGCCGTGATCCATGCTGGCGCCTGCCATGCCGAGCCCGCGCGCCCTGGTTCGCAGCTCCGGAGCGCGCCGAGCGCTGCTCGGCCTCGCCAGCGCGCTGCTCGGGACGCTCGGCGGAGGCGAGGCGCGCGCGCAGGGAAGGTACGAATCCGCGCTCCTCGGCGGGCGATCGGCGCTCCTGGGGGGCACGGGCGTCGTGCTGGGCGTCGACGGCGCCGCGCCCTTCCTGAACCCAGCCACGATCGTCCGCATCGAGGACCGGAACATCGCGTTCTCGTCGGCGTTCTTCCGCTATGCGCACCGCACACTGCAACGGTGGCACCAGCCAGGGCCGGTCGACCCCGGCCTCTACGGCGATCTCCGGCTCGATCGCACGTCGGTGAGCGATCATGGGCTGGACAGCCTCCCCGACGCGACATGCTATTTCTTCAACTGGAAGAGCGGCGCACGAGGCGCGGATTCGACGCGGGTGCCGGTCGGCCGCCAGGTCGTCGCCGCCTGCCTCGGAAAGACGGAGGAGAACGAGTTCGGGTTCGACGCGCTGCGATTCTCGGGGGAGTCCGCCTCGCGGCGCGTGAGCCAGGCACAGACGCTCCGCTACGCGTGGGGTCGCTTCAGCGCCGGCCCTTCGTGGAGCTACAGCGCCACCCCGCGCCTCGCCGTGGGCGCCTCGCTCTCGCTCGTGCGCACCCGCTACGCGAGCTCGCTCGGCGTCGCCAGCCTCGTGGAGGACACCAGCGCGGGCTCGGCGAGCAGCGCTACCTACCAGGCCGCGCTCTCGGGCGATTCATGGGACCTCCTGGCGCACCTCGGCGTGACGTACCGGCTGAACCGGGTGTTCTCGGCCGGGATCAGCCTGCGGACGCCCAGCGTTCACGCCGTCGACTCCCTGGACGCGAGCTACGCCGACACGCGCGCCGACGGGACGGCGGCGGCGCGCTACTGGGCCGGTGAAGGGGAGTTCGTGGCCCCCTCTCCAGCCCGCGTCGCGGTCGGCGCGAGCGCGGAGTGGAGCAGGCTGCGGCTGGAGCTCGACGGCTTCTTCTACATGGGCCAGCGCGAGTTCGCGCGGATCGCCGCCGATCGCGAGGAGATCGCGATCGCGGGGGGCGCGGTGACGAGCCGGGCGCGGGGCCGCCTCGACATCGTCGAGGCGGCGGCGCCCATCGTCAACGTCGGGCTCGGCGCCGAGGTGTTCCTCACGCGCGACCTCAGCCTCGTGGGCGGCGTCGCCTCCGATTTCAACGCGCTGTCGAGCCTGCGAGGCCCCATGTCCGCCGAGTCGAAGCTCTTCTTCGAGCGGATGAGCGGCGCCCACGCGTCGCTCGGGTTGGTCTCCTATACCCGGTACGGCGACCTCGTGTTCGGCGCGCGCCTCGATTACGCGGCCGGGCAGATGGCGGCCGTCAACGCGTTCGCGTCGCCGGTGCGGCTGGAGCCCATCGACTGCAGCGAGATCGGCGCGACCCTGGTGGTCGCCGGGAGGATCAGCCTGCGCACCGTGGAGGACGTGGCGCGCGAGATCGGCGACGCCGTGGAGGGCTCGGCCGCCGCGCCCCCCGAGCGGACCAGGCCGAGGGAGCCGATGCGGGCGCCTGTTCGAGAAGACTGAGCGGCGCGCGGCGCTCACGCCGCCCCGGCGTCCCGCGGGCGCACCCCGGCGCGCTCCGCGAGGGCCTCGGCCTCCGCGAGGGCCTCGGCCTCCGCGAGCGCCTCCGTCTCCGCGAGGGCCTCGGCCCCGGCGAGCGCCTCCGCGTCGCCTTGCTCCCTCAGGCGCTCGAACGCCGCGAGCGCCGCCGGCGCGACCGCCGAGAGCCAGCGCCGGCTCGCGGCGTCGAGCCGGAGCTCCTCGCGGAGCCGCTCCACCTCGCCAGCCCCCGCGGCGCCCGGGCTCGCCGCCGCGCGGCACACGTCGGCGAGCAGCTCGTCGCGCGCGTTCAGCGGCAGATCCGCGTCCCGCTCGGTGAGGCGCGCGGCCCCGGCGATGTCGCCCTCCCGCGCGCGCAGCGCGAGCGCCACCCGCAGCCTGGCCCTCTCCAGGAACGGGTACGACGCGTACCGCTCCGCGAGCAGCGCCATCTCGGCGCGCGCGTCGGCGCGCCGGTCCATCGCCGCGAACAGGAACGCGCGCTCGGCCAGGAGCGCAGGCAGCAGGATGTCCGCCGCCGTCGCGCGCGCCGCCTCGGTGCCCAGCCGCGCGAGCCCCGCCTCGCACGCCGCGAGCGCCGCCGGCAGCTCCCCTCGCCGCTCCGAGAGCTCGGCGAGCGCGAGGTGCGCCTGCGCCGCGGCCGCGGGCACCATGCTTCGCGTGAGCGCCTCGATCTCACCCTTCCCCCGCTGCTCCTCGCCCTTCGCCACGGCGATCTGGGCGGCCATGAAGCGCTGCGAGAGCTTGCGCGCGCGCGCCATGTTCACGAGCACGGCCCCGACGAGCATCACGATGAAGAGGATCGGCAACGCCAGGACGATGGAAAGCGGTCCGACGATCGGCTCCGCTGGCAGGCGCTCGACCTCGGGCGCCACCGTCGGCGCCCGATCGGAGCTCAAGAGCTGCCACACCCCCAGGAACAGCATCACCAGGGCCGCCCACAGGAGCAGCACGCGGCGCGCCGCCCTCGTCACCGGCTGGCGGTTGCTCCCCACGCGCCCGTCCGCCGCGGCGCGCGCGGAGGCGTCGGCGCGGTCCACCTCCGCGCGCGACAGCTCCTCGACGCCGCCCGCCGCCAGCGCGGGGGCGCGCATGAACGGCGCCGCGTCGGGTGAGATGCGCGCCGCCCAGTCCGCCGCCGAGAGCTCGCCTGAAGCCTCCGGCTCCCGCTTCGCGCCGGTGCGGTAGACCGAGCTCGCCTTCGCCTTCAGCATGCGCTGGTAGGCGCGGACGAGGGCGCGCTCGCGCGGGCGCGTGTGCTCGACGAGGAGGCCCCGCTCGCGGAGCAGGTGCGCCCGCAGCGCCTCCCTGTCGCCCGAGCGCTCCAGGAGCACCGCGGCCGCGAGCTCCGCGCGGGCGAGCGCTTCGGGCGACGCCAGGGCGCTCGTCCGCACGAGCTCGATGTCCGCCGCGGCGCCGTCGCGATCGCTCGTCGAGGCGCGGAGCAGGGCCCTCAGCGAGCGCGCCGCGGCGATCGTCGCGTGCTCCAGGTGAAAGGAGAGCGGGTCGGTGCGGCGGGTCACCGCGGCGTCGGCGCGGGCGAGCGCGCCCGCGAGATCGCCGCGCTGCATGGCGGCGAGCGCGCGCTGGACGTCGATGACGCGCAGGACGTAGCGCGAGCGGTATGTCGCTTCCGCGTAGTCGAGCAGCTCGGCGGCGTCCTCGCGCTGGCCGGACGCCGCGAGGTTGTACGCCTTGTTGACGACCTGCACGGCGACGCCGATCGAACGGGCGCGAAGCCCGATCGCGATCATGAGCGCGCCGGCCATCCCGAAGGGCACCCCGGCCGCGACGCTGCCGATCCCCGTCGCGCTCACTCCCGCGCCCACCAGCGCCATCGACGCGCCGATCGCGATCTGCCGGTTCGCCAGGCGGCGCGCCGCGTGCGGTGTGATCCCGAACCTTGCAGGCAGCTCTCTCGCCATCCCGCGAGCGTAAGAGACCGCCGGCCGCGCGGGCTAGGGGGGTCGGCAGGCGCGGCCTGGCCGACCGGAGCGGGAGCTCCATTGTTCTTGTTTGCGACTTTGCGGCTTTGCGACTTTGCGTTGAAATCTCTCTCCGGATCCCTGGCGGGCGGAGCTAGGGCAGGGGCGCCGGCGGGTCGATCGGCTCGACGCGCACCCGCTCCTCGTAGAGCGCGCCGCCCTCGCCGATGTCCGTGGTGCGCGCGGTGATCAGCGCGTTGGCGCAGCGGCCGTCCCGGAGGTGGCCTCCCTTCGGGAGGAGCGCGACGTCGCGGCGCTGGGCAGGATCGTGGCGGAGCAGCGCCGTCATGGCGCCGACGCGCGACGTGATCCGGCAGGCGCCGCCGTCGGGCACGCCGCCGGCCGCGTCCGGGTGGACCGTGACGACGGCCGGACCGTGCTGGGGTCGCGCCCACTGCGACGACTGGGACTTCTCGGTGGAGAGCGCCATGAGCAGCAGCGGGTATTCGCTCGCGTCGGGATCCTCGCGCTCCTCGGGCGCCTCGGTGATGAGGTTGACCCGGCCGCTCGGGGTCGGGAACTTGCGGTCCTCGAACAGCACCTTCGGCGCCAGCGGGTTGCGCACCGGCCCGCGCTCCAGCGTCTCGAGCGTGACACCGAGCGGCGCGAGCCTGGGCTCGGTGACCCGCCGCTTCCAGTCGCGGGCGCTGCCGTCGAGCGCGCCGCCGAGGCCCACGCGCCGCGCGAGCGCCTGCATGATCTCGAGATCGCTCTTCACCCCGGCCGGGGGCGGGACCACGGGCGTGGCGACGCCGAGGTAATGGTGGCCGTAGGCGCCGACCACGTCGTCCGCCTCGAGGAGCGTCGTCGTGGGCAGCACGAGGTGGGCGACCCGCGCCGTGTCCGTGAGGAAGGAGTCGACAACGACGACGAGGTCGCGCGTCCGGAGCGCCTCCGCGACGGTGTCGGACTCGGGCAGCATGGCGACCGGGTTGCCCGCGGTCACCCAGACGGCGCGGATCGGCGGGTCGCTCATCCCGAGCACATCGCGCCCGAGCAGGGGCTCGCAGACGGTGCGGGGCGCCGGGCGCTCGCCCTCGAACGGCGAGAGGTCGAACGCGCCGCGCCGCTTGAAATAGAACGAGACGCCGCCGCCCGGGATGCCGAGGTTCCCGCTCACCGCCCCCAGCGCGTCGAGGGCGCGCACGATCGCGCCGCCCGTGGTGCGCCGGCCCATGCCCCAGCCCACGAGGATCGCCGTGGGCCTCTCGGCGAGGCGGCGCGCGAGGTCCAGGGCCGCGCGCTCGGGCACGTCGGCCTCGCGGCACCACGCGGCGACCGAGCTCCGGCGCGCGAGCGCGCGGAAGGCGTCGAGGTGATCGCAGTAGTCCGCGGCGCGCGGATCGGCCCACCCCTCGTCGAAGAGCACGCGCGCGACGGCCATCGCGAGCGCGAAGTCGCCGCCGGGGCGCGGCTGGTAGAACGCCCCGCAGAGCGACGCCGTCCTGTGGTGCATCGGATCGATGAGCACGAGCTCCGCGCCGCGCGCCTTGGCCTCGCGCAGCACCGGCAGCGTGTGAGGGCTCGAGGTGAAGACGTTCTTGCCCCAGAGGAGGATGTGCCGGGCGTTGAGCAGATCGGCGAGGTCATGGCTGTCCTCCTCCCCGAAATCGGCGAGCTGCGCGGCGTCGCCCGCGCCGGAGCAGATGTCACCGCGCTTGACCGTGACCGGCCCGAACCGCGCGAAGAACGCGTCGGCGATCCCCGTGAGCATCCCGAGCGAGCCGCCGCTCCGGTAATGGAAGATCGCGGCCGGGCCCGACTCGCGCCGGATCGTGAGGAGCTGCTCGGCCGCGGTGTCGAGCGCTTCCTCCCAGGAGACGGGCGTGAGCTCGCCGCCCTTGCGGAGCAGCGGCGTCGTCAGCCGCTCGGGTGAGTACTGGGTCTCCAGGAAGCGCGACGTGCGGTAGCAGAGGAAGCCCCGCGTGATCGGGTGGTCCGGGTCGCCGCCGAGGCGCACGACGCGGCCGTCCTCCACGGTGGCCACGATGCTGCAGGCGTCGGGGCAGTCGCGGTTACAGGTCGTCTTGCGGAGCTCCTGCATGGCGGCAGCGTAGATCGAGCCTGCGGGGCGGTACACCCGCCCCGCCCCCCGGACGTCCGTCCGGACCTGGCCGGGCTTCCACGCCGCGCCGGGGCGGCTCCGCGCGCCGGATCAATCGGCCGCGAGCCGCTCGGGCGCGTACTCCCGCGAGTCGTCGCCCGAGACCTCCTGGGCGATCGCCCGCAGCTGCTCGTAGCGCTCGCGCAGGAGCGACCACAGCCGATCGCGGATGTCCCTCGAGTCGAGCCGCTCCGGCGGGCGCGTGTTGCTGAGCAGCCACTTCGCCGTGCTGTTCAGCTGGGTCAGCTCCTCCCTCGTGATCGGGATCCGGCTCTGCACGTGGCTCCACCGGTCCAGGATGAGGTTGGTGATGGTGGCCGTCGCGCTCGCGGGATCGCCGGCGACGAGCGCGCGCCGGACGATGCCGAAGGTCTCCGGGACGATGCTGCGCGGGAAGTACACCTCGGCCGTGGCGAGCGTCGGGCGCAGCGCCCCGTAGAGCAGATCGAGCTTCTCGACGATCTCGGGCGGCGGCGCGCTCTCGGGCTGCATGCGCGTCACCGCGTAGTCGAGCGCCATCGCGAGCTCCGGCAGGCTGCGGATCGCGTCGAAGCGGGACTTCGGCAGCCGGCGCCGGTGGCGCGCCGGATCGCGCGTGACGGACTGCACGGCGCGCCGGACGATCGCGAGCACCCCGCTCGCGTCGCCGCGAAAGGCCTGCACGTTGGCCGCGGGCAGATCGCTCGCCGGCATCGCGTACCGCTCGTAGCGCTCCCGATCCAGGCTCTCGTCGCCCCGGGCCCGCGGGTCGGCCTGCAGCGGCGCGGCGCCGGCCGACGAGGCCGCTGCGGCCCGCTCCGGGCCCGCCTGCCGCGGCTCTCCGGCGCCGGCAGGCTCTCCTGGAGAGGGCGCCGCCGCGTCCTGCATCGTCTCTCCCGGACCAGGCGCCGGCCCGGATGTCGTGCTCTGGGCGGTGCTCTCGGCCTCGAGCGGTGTGGACCGGAGCGCTGGATCCCGCAGCGCCTCGAGGTCGTCTCGCGCACGCGTCATCTCGGCCATCGTACGTAAGTCGGCACTTCGGCACAAGATCCGCAGGCGCACGAGCGCGCTCGCGCGGGGCTCCGGTCAGCAGCGTCCATGGCGCGCCGCAGGCGCCGCCTCGCCCACCGGTGTCATCGCGTCCCGCAAGCGTCGCCCCGCACACACACACGAGCGGAGGGGTGGCCCGCGATGGATCCTCCGCCTTCCGCGTGGATCACGCGTCGAGCGCGTCCCAGAAGGTGCGCAGATCGTCCGAGAGCGGCGCCTCGATGCGCACGCGTTCGCCTGTCATCGGATGCGTGAGCTCCAGGAGCGCGGCGTGGAGGGCGTGACGGTCGAGCTCGAGCGCGCGGCGGTCGTCGTCGGTGAGCACGCCGTCGGCGCCGCGCGCGAACATGCCCTCGTCCGGGCCGTAGAGCTTGTCGCCGACGAGCGGGAGGCCGCTCGCCGCGAGGTGGACCCGGATCTGGTGCTGCCGGCCGGTCTCGAGCGTGCAGCGGACGAGCGCGTAGCGCCGGCCGGTGAGGGGATCGGCGCGACGGCCCAGCACCTCGCATGTGGTGGCCGACGCGAGGCCGCGGCCCGGCGGCGCGACCCGCATCTTGACCTTGTAGCGGCTCGCGTCGTCGAGCTCGAGCGGCAGCTCGACCCGGAACGTCTCGCGCTCGGGCCAGCCCCACGCGATCGCGGCGTAGCGCTTGACGACGCCGGTGCGCTCCTCGAACTGCGCCTTCACGGTCCGATCGGCCTCGGGCGTGCGGCAGAGCAGCAGCACGCCGCTCGTCTCCCGGTCGAGCCGGTGGGCCAGGAACAGCCGCTCGCCGGGGCGCGCGGCCTCCATCATCTTGATCACGGTGCTCTTGTGGTACCGCGCCGTGGGGTGCACCGGCAGGCCCGCCGGCTTGTCGATGGCGAGCAGCGCGTCGTCCTCGTAGAGGACCGGGATCGGGGTGTCGGGCGCCTGCTCGTCCCACGGCTCGCGCCAGAGCAGGATGCACTGCTCCGGCCGGACGCGATCGCTGCCGCGCAGGCGCCGCGCCTCGGGCGAGTAGGCGCCGCGGGCGACGATCTCGGCGGCGCGCGTGCGGCTCGTCCGCTTGAGCTGGGTCTGCACGAACCGGTCGAGCCGCATGCCGGCCGACTCAGGCGGCACGCGCAGCACGGTGACGACCGACCCCTCCGGCACCTCCGCGGGGCGCACCACCGGCGTGCCGCGGCCGAAGGGGCCGCTCGTGCCGGCGAGCTCTCGCGCGCTGATCCTGGTCATGGGCCGAGCCGGCCTTGGCCTTTAGCAAAAGCGCCGGCCCGTGGCGCGGAAAAGGGGCGGCGCGCGTCGGCGCGTCGTTCGCTGGGGTCACTGGGGGACGAGGATCTCGCAGGGGAAGTCGAACGAGATCTCCTGCGCGTCCTTGAGCTGCTCGCAGGCGTCGCCGACGAGGGTGAGCTGCGTGGCGCTCTCCATCGTCCAGCCGTTCTGAGCGTCGTAGGGCACGGGCGTGCCGTCGAGGAGCACCTGGCCGAGCGACGCGTTGCGGACGTCGACCTCGATCGAGCCCTGGAGGTCGAAGGTGCAGCTCTTGACGCCGGCGATGGCCGCGTCGAGCTCGTCCTCCAGGGAGGACGCGTCGGTGGGGTCCGGCGTGTAGTACGTGGCGGTGCCGCCGGCGTCGGCGTAAGTGCCTGCGCCGGTGAAGCAGTCCGCGTCCGTGCCGCTCCTGGGCCGCTGGACGGGCTGGCCCGCGCCGGCGTTCGCCACGTCCTGCAGGTGCTGCGCGAGCGCGCCCGAGCCGAGGCCGAAGACGAACGTGCCGATGCCCTGCTCGTAGGCGTCCTGCGCCGCGCCGACGACGTCGTCGCGCGCGCACTCGGCCCGCACGTCGTCGCAGCGATCGGGCTCGCCGTCGGTGACGAACAGGATGTACTTGGGGCCGGGCTCCGGGAACGCGAGGAGCTCCGGGACGACCGTCTCGTTGAACGTCATGGCGGTGGGCGTCTCGAGCTTGCCGGGCGGCACCGTGGAGGCCTCTTCGTAGGCGGCCGAGATGGCGGCGTGGTGGTTGAGGGCGATGCCGTCGGCCCTCGCGAGCAGCGGGCACTGCCTGTTCTCGATCCCGGTGAACGTCACGAAGCCGAAGCGCACCCGGTCCTGCAGCCTGTCGACGACGCTGAGCACCGCGGTCTTGAGCGGATCCCAGAAGCCGCTGCCGTACATGCTGCCCGAGCGATCGACGACGATCATCACGGTCGGCGTCTGCGGCTCGAACGTGATGTCGAGCTGCTGGCACGCGCCGCCGCCGCCGCCGTCCGTGCCGCTCGAGCTGTGCGAGCCGGCGAAGTCGAGCCCCGCGCCGCCTTCGCCGAAGCCCGAGCCCGAGCCGGCGACGCCGCCCGCGCCGCCCGCGCCGCCGCTGCCGCCATGGCCACCGATGCCGCCGGAGCCCTGGGACGAACCGTCGCCGTCGTTCTTGCCTCCGCAGTTCACGGCGACGCCGGTGGCGAGGAGGGCGACGAGCAAGGAAAGCCTGGGAAAATTAAGGGTACTGCGCATGGATAAACGATACACAGGGCAGGACGGCCTGTCTCCGCCATGTAGGGCCCTGGAAGTGGATGCATGTAGGGCCCTGGAAGTGGATGTGGCGCGGATGGAAAGTTGCTCCAAAACGGCGCGCATGGCGCTGCCTCCGCGGCGACACCCGGGCGCTGGCCAGCGTTCAGCGCCGCTGTGGGTTCGGAGCCGCGCTGTACGCGCCCCGGTTCGTGCTACACACGGCGCCCGCATGGACATCCTCTTCGCTGCGTCCGAGATCGCGCCCATCGTCAAGGTCGGCGGCCTGGCCGACGTCGTTTCGTCGCTCTCGAAGGCGCTCCGGCTGCTCGGGCACAAGGTGACGATCGCGCTGCCGCGCTACCAGGCGCTCGACTCGAGCGGGCTGATGATGGCGCGCCGCCTCACCCCGATGCCGCTCGAGGTCGACGCGAAGGTGTCGCCGGGCGGGCCGATCCAGGTGACGCTCTTCGACGGGCGGCTCAGCACGGGCGTGGAGCTCGTCGTCCTCGACGTACCAGGCTTCCACGATCGACCCGGCATCTACGGCGAGGAGGGGCGCGACTACGAGGACAACGCGCGCCGGTTCTCCCTGTTCTCCCGCGCCGTCGTGGAGCTCGTCCGCCAGCGCGCCCGGTCGGGCTCGCCGTTCGACATCGTCCACGCCCACGACTGGCCCACGGCCATGGTGCCGTACCTGCTCCGCCACCAGCAGTCCGCGCCTGGCCGGACCGTGCTGACCCTCCACAACGCCGCGCACCAGGGCCTCTTCCCGAAGGACGCGCTCCCGTACCTCGGCCTGGACGACGACCACTTCCGGCCCGAGCGGCTCGAGTTCTACGGCCAGCTCAATTTCCTCAAGGGCGGCATCCTGGCCGCGGACGCGCTCACCACCGTCTCGACCACGTACGCGAGCGAGATCCTCACGCCGAAGCAAGGCGAGCGCCTCGACGGCGTGCTCCGCACCCGGGCGAACCAGCTGTCCGGCATCGTCAACGGCATCGACTACGCCGTCTGGAACCCGATGACCGATCCGGCCATCATCGCCCGTTACGACGCGGAGGACGTGAGCAACAAGGGCCGCTGCAAGAGCGCGCTCCTCCAGGAGCTCGGGCTCGAGATCCGGCCGGATCGCCCGCTCCTCGTGTCCATCGGCAGGGTGGTCGCGCAGAAGGGCAGCGACCTGCTCGCGAACGCCATGCCGAAGATCCTGAAGGGCGACGTCAGCGTCGTCGTGGCCGGTGAGGGCGACGCCGAGCTCATGGAGAAGCTCTCCGCCGCCGCGGCCAAGGCGCCCGAGCGGGCGAAGTTCCTCGGCGGGGTGAGCGAGGCCGTCGTGCACCGGCTCATGGCCGCGGCCGACCTCGTGGTCGTGCCGTCGCGCTTCGAGCCGTGCGGCCTCGTGCAGCTGTACGCGCAGCGCTACGGCGCTGCCCCGGTGGCGTGCAGGACCGGAGGCCTCGTCGACACGATCGTCGACATCGACGCCGCCCTGGAGACCGGCACGGGGTTCCTGTTCGACAAGCCGACGGCCACGTCGCTGCTCGGCGGCGTCCAGCGCGCCCTCGCGGCCCTCACGTCGCCCCGCTGGCCCGCGGTCCAGCGCCGCATCATGCGCCTCGACCTCGGCTGGGACCGCCCCGCGCGCCGCTACGTCCAGGTCTACCGCCAGGCCCTCGCCAGCTGAGCGCCGCGCGCGGTCGCCGAGCACCGCGCGCGGTCGCGAGGCGCTGCGCGCGGAACGGAAACGGCTCGCGACACCGCGTGAAGGCGCGGCCCGACCGAGATCAGGCGCCCTCCGCGCGACAACGTGTCGCATTGGCGCAGGGCAGGAGCCTCGCCTATAGGAGCGGCCGTGCTGGCCAGAGTCGTCGCCGGTGTGGTGCTCCTGCTGTCGCTCGCGGTGCATCCGAGGGCCGCGCGCGCGTCGGCCTGCTGCGGTGCGGGGCACGGCATGGCCCAGTGGCTCGCTCCCTCGGAGCGCGCCGCGGCGAGCTTCTCCGTCCGGCTCAGCGAGCAGCTCGGGGCGTGGGCGGTGGACGGAGGCTTCGACGCGTCCGGCGAGGGCGTCTATCACCGCGAGCTGAAGGCCGAGGCCGGGTGGCTGGTGCGCGCCGGGGATCACCTCCAGCTCGCCGTGTCCGTGCCGATGATGGTCACCTGGAGCGGGGTGGGGCTCGGCGCCACGTCGTCCGGCGGCGGGCCGGGTGACCTGGGCGCGGCAGTCAGGATCGACCTTATCGACGGCGCGGCGTCGCCGTGGATCCCGTCCGCCGCGTTCACGCTCGGCGTGACGCTCCCGACCGGGCGCGGCCCGAGCACCGGGGCGGCGCCGCTCGACGCCGGCGTGAGCGGCGCGACCGGCGCCCGCGCGATGGGCGTCGACAGCGTCGACATCACCGGCGCCGACACGACCGGCCTCGGGGTGGCCGAGATCCGGCCGGGGATGGTCTTCGAGAAGTCGTGGGGCTCGTTCCACGCGCTGCTCGCCGCCTCGACGAGCGTCCGCACCAGCCACCGTCTCCCTGACGGCGACGCGGCGCGGTCCGCGCCCCGCGTGCAGATCCTCGCCGCGGCGGGGCCCTCGTGGCCCTCCGGCGCCTCGCTCACCGTGGGCGCGCTCCACGAGCGCGAGGGCGCGCCGAGCGAGGATGAGCCTGGCCCGGGCCCCCGCAATCCCATGGGAAAGGAGCGCGCGCGGACGGCGCTGCTCGCCGTGCTGGCCCACGACGTCGGCGCGCGCTGGACCGCCGTCGGCAACCTCCAGGTGGACGTGCCGATCTCCGGGATCGGCCGCAACGAGGGCGCGTTCGCCGCCCTGTCCGCAGGCCTTCGCTACGTGTGGGGAAGACGTGATTGAACCTCGTGAACAGCCTTCGCCGAAGTCACCTCCCAGGCGCCGCTGGGCGCGCGCCTGCGCCGCACTCCTCGTGGCGCTCGCCGTCCTCTCGCCGGCGGGCTGCGGATCCCGGGACGTGGAGCCGGACGACGGCCACCGGCTGGACGTCGGTGCGAACGGGCGCATCGAGTTCGCTGTGGAGTCGACCGAGCCGATCAAGCGAGGCTTCAACACCTTCCACGTGCGGCTCACCTGGACCGACTCGCGGGACCCGGCGCAGCGGATCAAGCTCCGCTGCTACGCCAGCATGACGGGCATGGGGCACGGGTCCGTGCACGAGGGCACGGAGATCGAGCCCGGCGTGTACGAGATCGCCGACGTGCCCTTCGGGATGGGGGGCCTCTGGGACGTGCAATGCCGGGCCCTGACCTCGTCCCTCATCGACGAGGCGGCATTCGAGTTCGACGTCCACTAGGCTCACCCCTCGTGCGAGCCCCTACAGAACGCTCCGTGCGAGCCCTCCCTGCGCCGACGCGTCACCCCCACAGCGGGCCAGGCGCGCGACGGCGCGGCCCCCTCTCGTCCTGCGCGGCGCCGCTGCTCTCGGTCGCGGCGCTGCTCTCGGTCGCTGCGCTCTCCGCGCCGGCCTCGGCCAACGGCCGCTTTCCGGCCGCAGGCTTGATCGCGTCACACCCGAGCGACCCGTCGCGCCTCATGGTCCGCGCGACCTACGGCCTGCTCGCCACGCACGACGGCGGCGAGCGCTGGCGCTGGATCTGCGAGCCGGTCGTCGGCTTCGGCGGGAACGAGGACCCGATGCTCGCCTTCCTGGCCGACGGGACGATCATCGCCGGCGTCTTCGACGGCCTCAGCGCGTCGAAGAACGGCGGCTGCGACTGGTCGTTCGCCCAGGGCGATCTGATGAACCGCTACGTCATCGACCTCTCGGCCGATCGCGAGGACCCCTCCCGTGCCGTGCTCGTCGTCAGCGCGGGGCTCGGGGCGGGCCAGTTCCTGACCCAGCTCTGGGAGACGAGCGACAACGCGGACAGCTGGACGAAGGCCGGCGTCGATCTGCCCGACGACTTCCTCGCCCACACGGTCGACGCCGCCCCCTCGGACCGCGCGCGCGTCTACGTGAGCGGCCGCTACGGCGCGCCCGACTACGCCGGGGCCCTCCAGCGCACCGACGATCGCGGCGCGACCTGGGAGCGGCTCGACATCTCGGGGAGCGACGACATGCGCCTGCCGTTCCTGGGCGCGATCGATCCCGTCGACCCCGACATCGTCTACGTGCGGCTCGACGGCGATCCGACCGATACGCTGCTCGTCTCGAAGGACGGAGGGCGCAGCTTCACCACCGCGTTCGAGAGCGCCGGCGACCTCCTCGGCTTCGCGCTCTCGCCGGACGGCGCGACCGTGATCGTGGGCGGGCCCCAGGACGGAATCTGGCGCGCGCCGGCCGCGTCGCTCGAGTTCGAGAAGATCTCGGACGTCGGCGCGCGGTGCTTGACCTGGACCGCCGAGGCGCTCTTCGCCTGCGGCGACGAGTTCGCCGACGGCTTCACGGTGGGCCGATCGATCGACGACGGCGAGAGCTTCTCCGCGCTGCTGCACCTCGACGGGCTCTGCGGGCCGATCGAGTGCGCGCCGGAGAGCGGCGCGACCGCGACCTGCGCTCCGCTGTGGGGTGCGACGGCGCTCACCATCGGCTCGCAGCGGTGCGACGGCGCCGCGGCGACCGGCAGCGGCGGCGGGGGATCCGAGCCGCCGCCAGCGGAGGCGTCGGACGGGTGCGGGTGCAAGATCGGCGCGGCAGGCGCGGGGCGGGGCGAGGACGCAGCGCCGCCCGCCAGCGGCGCGATCGGGTTCGCGCTCGCGGCGGGCCTCGCGAGCGCGCGGCGGCGCCGGCGCGCACGCTAGCGCGGCGACGCAGGCGAGCGCGACGGCGCAGGCGTGCAGGCGAGCGCGACATAACTGCTTATGGAAGGGCGCTCGCATGGCGCGGGCAGGAGGGTACGGACGGCGGGGGCGGACCGACGCGGCGCCGTCCGCGGGGGCGCCGGACGGGCAAGCCGCCGGCGGTTCGTTTCTGGATCTACGTCCTCGTGGGCTGGCGTAGACTGAGGGGGTCGCGGCTCCGGCCAGCGCGTGAATGGCCCCTAGAGACCTTCCCAGATCGCCGCTCGCCGTCTTCCTGCGCGCTCACAGCGCGGAGATCCTGGAGGCATGGGAGCGCGCCGAGCGTCGCCGCGCGCCGGGTGAGCAGTCCCCCGGCTACATCGCGCTGCGCGAGGAGCTGCCCTCCATCTTCGCGCGCCTCGCCGAGCGCCTCGAGGCGGCCGTGTCCGCCGCCGCTGCGCCGCCGGGCGACCAGGAGCAGGACGCGTGGAGCGGCGTCGAGTCGGTGTCGGTCGAGTTCCCCGAGCCGCTGCTCGGCTTCCGCGTGCTCGACAAGCTCCGCGACGGGTTCGAGCTGGAGGACGTGGCCGCGCAGTACTCGGTGCTGCGCCGCTGCGTGCTCCGGATGCTCGAGCGGACCGGCACGCAGCCGTCGTGGGTCGAGATGACGATCCTGCACGAGGTGCTCGATCAGGTGATCATCGATCCGGCGACGCGGAGCGCCGCGCTGCGCGAGCGCGCGCTCGGCGCGCTCGATCGCGTCTCGGCCGAGGGCATGGGCAACGTCCACATCGATCGGCTGCTGCGGCGGCTGGTCGAGGTGCTCGTCGAGTCGGCGCGGTCGGTCGATTGGGCGGTGATGCTGCTGCTCGAGGGCGAGGTGCTGCGGATCCGCGCCGGCATCGGCGTCGACGAGGCGCTGTGGGGCCTGCGCGCCTACAGGCTCGCGGAGGGCTTCGTCGGGCGCGTGGTCCGCGAGCGGCGCCCGGTGGCGCTGCGCTCGGCCGCGCCGGATCCGCTGGCCACCGACGCCGGGGGCGGCGCGGCGGGGCCGGAGTCGGGGGCGCAGAGCGAGCGCCCGAGCGACGCGCTCCACGCGCTCTACGGCGTGCCGATGCTCTCGGAGGGCCGCCTCGTCGGCGTCACGGTCGTGAGCTCCCGCCGCGTGGCGGAGTTCTCCGAGGGGGACCGGCTGCTCTTCAAGAAGGCGGCCGAGCGCGCGGCCGCGCTCGCGACCCAGGCCCAGCTGCGCGAGCAGCTCGCCGCGGAGCGCGGCCGGTTCGAGGCGACGATCCAGCGGCTCCCGGTCGGCGTGGTCGTCGCGGAGGGGACGTCGGGCGCCGTCGCGCTCAACAACCGGCGGTTCGCGGAGATCGTCCGCGGCCCCGAGGAGACCCCGAGCAACGCGCCGCTGCGGACGCTGCTCAGCGAGACCGACGACGACCAGCGCGCGCGCTGGCTGCTCCACCGGGCGCTGCACGGCGGCGAGACGGTCTCCCGCGACGAGATGGAGTTCGTCCGCGCGGACGGAGAGCGCCGCCTCGGGAGCTTCAGCGTGGCCCCCGTGCGCGACGCCGACGGGCGCATCACCGCGGCCGTGATGACGGTCGAGGACGTGACCGAGCTCAGGAAGGCCGAGCGCGCGCGGCAGATCCTGCTCGACGCGAGCGCGCTGATGGCGGAGTCGCTCGACCACGACGGGACGATCGAGCAGGTGGTGCGCCTCGGCGGCGAGCGCTTCGCGGACCTCTGCGCGCTCGATCTCGACGACGGCGGCTCCCCGCGGCTCGTCGCGTCCGCGCGCCTTCCCGAGGCGCGGGCGCTCCTGCCGAGGCTGCTCAAGCACCCGCCGCTGCTGCTCGGCGACACCGCCTCGCTGGCCGAGGCGACGGCCCGCAGGGAGGCGACGCTGATCCCGCTGGTCACCGATCCGTGGCTGCAGCGGATCGCCCGCGGGCCGGAGCACCTCTCGGCGCTGCGGGAGCTCGGCGCCCGCTCGGCGATCCTCGTGCCGCTCGCGGCGCGCGGCCGCAAGCTCGGCCTGCTGAGCCTCTGGACCGTGGAGCGCGAGCTCCGGCAAGACGACAGGGGCGTGGCCGCGGAGCTCGGGCGCTTCGCGTCGCTGGCCATCGAGAGCGCGCGGCTGCACGGCGAAGCGGCGCGAGCGAAGTGACGCCGCTCGTGCGCCTCGGGATGTGACGCGCGCGCCTCGGGCGTGCCCGGAAGGCGACGCCCGCCGCCGGCGTCGGGCTGTCCCTGCCCGCCCTCGTGGCCCGCGTCGGGGAGAGCTCGGCGGTTCGCCGGAGCGCGCCCGGCGGTTTCGTCCGAGGCGACGCGGCGAGGTGTGGGCGAGCGCGCGGCGGCTTGCGTCGCGGGGGTGGATGAGGCGAAGCTCCCGCCTTCGCACACGACCGTATGACCACCACCAACCAAGAACGTCCCCTCGCTGTGCTCGTCGGGGTGCAGCTCCCCGGCGTCGACGATGTAGAGCACGCCGCCGATCTGGCCGAGCTCGGCCGCCTCGTGCACACGCTCGGCTTCGACGTGATCGCGACCGTATCGCAGCGGCGCAGCGCGCTCGCGGCGGCCGCGGTGCTCGGGGAGGGCAAGCTCAGGGAGCTCGCGGAGCTCACGGGCGGCAGCGGCGTCGTGCCCTCGGGCGCGCCGGAGCGGAAGAACAAAGCGCGCGCGCGCCGGGCCGCAGAGAGCGGTGAGGGCGACGAGGACGACGTCGAGCTCGGCGGAGACGACGGCGACGACGCGGGCGACGACGGCGGCGCGGAGCCGCGCGCGGGCGGCGCCGGGCAAGCGGCGCGCCTGGCGACGGTCGTTGCGGTCGACCACGACATCTCGCCGAGCCAGGCGCGCAACCTGGAGCGGGCGACGGGCGCGCAGGTGCTCGACCGGGCGGGCGTGATCATCGAGATCTTCCACCGCCACGCGCGGAGCCGGGAGGCGAAGCTCGAGGTCGAGATCGCGCGGCTCAACTACGTCGCGCCGCGGCTCCGGGAGACGGGCGGCGGCGGGGACCGGCAGCGCGGCGGGATCGGCGGCAAGGGCGCCGGCGAGAGCGCGCTCGAGCTCGATCGGCGCAAGATCCGCGATCGCATCGCGGAGCTGAAGGAGGAGCTCGCCGCGGTTCAGCGCGAGCAGTCGACGCGCCGCGCGCTCCGGCAAGGGCAGCGCCGCGTAGCGCTGGTCGGCTACACGAACGCGGGCAAGTCGTCGCTGATGCGGGCGCTGACGGGCAGCGAGGTGCTCGTCGCCGACAAGCTGTTCGCGACGCTCGACACGACGGTGCGCGCGCTCCACCCGGAGGTGCGCCCGCGGATCCTCGTCTCGGACACGGTCGGCTTCATCAAGAAGCTGCCGCACGATCTCGTGGCGAGCTTCCGCTCGACGCTGGACGAGGCGCTCGAGGCGTCGCTCCTGCTCTACGTGGCCGACGCGTCGGATCCGACGTTCCGCGATCAGCTCGCGGTGACGCGCGGCGTGCTCTCCGAGATCGGCGCCAGCGAGGTGCCGAGCCGGCTCCTGCTGAACAAGGTGGACCGGCTCTCCGAGGAGGAGCGGGACGCGCTGCGCCTCGAGTTCCCCGAGGCGACGCAGCTGTCGGCGAAGATCCCGGACGACGTGGCGGCGCTGCGGGAGGCGATCATCGCGTTCTTCGAGCAGTCGATGGTGGAGGCCGAGCTGCTCTTGCCGTACGCGAAGCAGAGCCTCATCGGGGAGATCTACGAGAACGCGCGCGTGCTCTCGGAGGAGTACGACGACGTCGGCGGCCGGCTCTCGGTGCGGGCGCACGCGGCGGCGCTCGATCGGCTGCGCAGCCTGCTCGCGCGCTGACGGGGCGGCGGCCGGCGCGGGCGCGCGTGGCCTCGGCGCGGGCGAGCGGGATCAGCGCGGGCGGGCGGCGCGGGCGCGCGCGGCGTCGGCGTGCGCGGCGATGGCGCGCGCCTCGTCGGCCTCCACCTCCAGCCGCCGCCGCCGCCTGCGGCGGCGCAGGAGGAGGCCGATCGCGAAGGCCAGGAGGTGGAGCCCAGCAATCACCGCGACGAGGATCCACCGCTGCACGCGCCGAGCGTAGCACCGGAGCGCCGGAGCGCGGGCGTCCGGGGCGCGTGGTACGGTGGTACGCTCCGCTCCCCGCTGTCGCTTTGCGCCATGAGCTCCTCCACCGACGCCGCGCTCGAAGCGATCGTCCAACGCGGGCTGGAGGCTTACCGCGCGGGGCGGTTCTTCGAGGCGCACGAGCTGTGGGAGTCCGGGTGGCGAGGCGAGCCGGACCCGGTGAGGAAGACGTTTCTCCAGGGGCTCATCCTCGTCGCCGCGGCCATGCACAAGCTCACGAGGATGCGGAGCCCACCGGGGGCGTTGCGCCTGCTCGACAAGGCGCGCGCTCGGCTCGCAAGCACGCCGGATGGCATGGGCGGGCTGGCGATCCCGCTGCTCGTCGACGACATCACCCGCGCAGCAGGCGTGATCGAGCAGCTCGCGAGCGGAGAGAGAACCGAGATCGACGCCTCGCTTCTGCCCAGGATGGAGATCGCGGGTGATGTCGCGCCGCCCTCGCCGTCCGGGGCGCGTTCGCGGGCGTGAGCGTCTGACCCGAACGGGCTCCGCAGTCGATATTGCGCTCGTCGCGTGCGACATGGGACGCGGGCGTGACATCGTTTGCCTGAGTGGTGTTCGCGCATGGGAAGCGCCCGTGTGGGGGGATATCGTGGCAGACGGGTACTGTGGAACCGGAGTGGAGGGGACGGCGAGCGCCGAGCCTCGGGCCAAGCTGCAAACCGAAAGGAGCCGCGTGACACGGCGCAAGCAGATCCTGATCGTGGACGACGACCAGGAGATCCGGGAAATGCTCGAGATCACGCTGGAGGAGGAGGGCTATGACGTCCTCTCGGCGAGCGACGGCGAGGCCGCGCTCGCGCTGCTGGAGCGCAACCGGCCGAATCTCATCCTGCTCGACATGCGCATGCCGGTGATGGACGGTTGGGGGTTCGCCCGCGCGTACGCGTCGTGTCCTGGTCCGCGCGCGCCCATCCTCGTGATGACGGCCGCTGTGGACGCCGGCACCTGGGCCCGCGAGGTGGGCGCGTGCGCGTCGGTCGCAAAGCCGTTCGATCTGAACCGCCTGCTCGATTCGATCGCGGCGCACGCGGGGTGCCCGCCCGGCCCGAGCCCGGCCTCCGCCTGAGCGGGTCCGGGCCCGGCGCGGGCCCGGCGCGCCGCCTGAGCGGGGTCGTGCCGGGCGCGCGCCCGGCGCGTTGCCTGAACGAGTTATCTGAGCGGGGTCTCGCCGGGCGTGAGCCCGGCGCGCTGTCTGAGCGGGGGCATCGCCGGCATGGGCCCGACCCAGGCCGCCGTGGAGCCGCCGAGGGGCTCGGCGGCGGATCAGCCGCCCGTGGCGCGGCGCATCGCGCAGAGGAGGTCGCCGCGGCACGGGTCGGTGGGTGCGCGGCGGTCGGTCGTGTTCGGCGCCGTAGGGCCTGGCTTGGCGCGCGTCGGCGCGGCTGCGCCCGTGGCCCGTACACGCTTCTCCGGCGCGCGCTGCGAGGCGGCGACGCCGTCGGGCGTCAAGCCAGAGCTGTCGCGCTCGGCAGGAGGCGCGATCCGCGCGCGCTCGGCGGGCGCCTCGACGCGCGGCGCCTCGACGCGCGGCGCCTCGACGCGCGGGAACCGCGCCTCGACCGCGCGGGCGGCGGCGGCGAGGCCGGCGGCCGCGCGAGGGCCGGTGGCGGCGGCATCCGGGGCAGAGATGCCCGCCGTGAGGGCCGCGATCGCGGCTGCGCCTGCGAGCAGGACGGCGATCGAGCGGGCGCGCCACGCGTGCGCCGGCACGTCGAGCGCCGGCGCCTCGGGCACGGGTGCGGACGCGGGCGGCTCGCCGAACGGGAAGATCGGCAAGAGGTCGAGGACCTGGGGGCGGGCGCCCTCCTCGCCGGCCTTCAGCGCGGTGAGGTCGATCTGCCCCGAGGACACGTCGCGCTCCTCGCGCGCGGCGCGCGCCGCGGGCGGGGTCGTGACGGCGGCGTCCTCCGTGATAGCCGGCGTGTCCAGCGAGGGCGCGTCCAGCGAGGGCGCGTCCACCGAGAACGAGACCGATGTGTCTTCTCCGGGGCTGGTGGAGGCGGCTCGCGGTTCGTTCGTCCACTCCTCGTGCTGCGTGTACTTCATGGTTGCTCCCGCTTCAGCCGTATCGGTCGAGCGCTGGAGTCGCGCGCCTGCGCCGGCCGGTCGGCGTGTCCTTTCGAGATTTGGACATGCACACGCGCGCGTGCTTGGGCCCGGCGCACGCTGATCGGCGGCCGTCGCCGAGCGTCGCGAGTGATTCCGCCCCGCGCGCGCGCCGGCGTTCGCCGCGTTCGCCGTGTGCCTCGCGTCCGTCGCGCTCGCCGTGTTCGCCGCGACGCACGCGCCTGCTACCGAGGTCGGGGAGCACCTGAAGCGCGCCCGTCGGCGGCCTTCGCGATCTTGCGAGCGGGCACGTGACGCCCATACTCTGGCCGCTCGGATCGCCGAGGGCGTGCAGCCGGCGGGCCTCATGACCGCGTGCGCTCAGGGAAGTTGGTTGCGATCGGGGCGTTCCTCGTCGAACAGAAGTTCCCACGCAAACGCGAATCGTATACTTGAGGTGAGATGAAACCTACACGGCTCTTCACGGTTCTGGGGGCGCTGATGTTCCCCCTTGCAGTGGCTCTGGTCACCAGCGGGTGCCCCAAGAAGGAAGAGGACGACGTGCCGCCGGTGCCCTCGGCGCCCGTCGTGCCGACGCCGGCCCCGACGCCGACCCCCACGACGCAGATCATGCCCGAAGAGGACGCCGGGGCGGCTGCGGCGGACGCCGACGCGGCGGACGCGGACGCTGGAAAGAAGGTGGTCGGCACGGGCGATCCCAGCGGGATCCGCAAGTGCTGCGCGGCGCTGCGCCAGAACGCGAAGTCGGCCCCGCCCGAGCAGCAGGGCGGCTACCTCGCGGCCGCCTCGGCGTGCGACGGCCTGGCGAACTCGCCGCAGGGGCGGCAAGCGCTCTCGACCCTGCGCGGCCTCCTGGTCGGCGCGCAGATGCCGGCGTCCTGCCAGTAACGGGACGGACGGGAGGGTCAGCAGCGGGCGGGTGAGCAGGCCCCCCGCCCAGCTTGCCAGATGCACCTGGCGAGCTGGGCCGGGTCAGCCATGCACATAGACGAGCGTGCCGCCGCCCTCGGTGTTCATCGCTCCGTGCCACTCGGGCGGGACGGCGGGCTCGGTCCACTCGAAGAGCCAGGCCGCGTCGGCAGGGGCCAGGTTGATGCAGCCGTGGCTGCGCGCCTTGCCGAACTCGTCGTGCCAGTACGCGCCATGCAGCGCGTAACCGCCGTGGAAGTACTGGGTGTACGGCACGTCACGCAGATCGAACGCCGCCTCGGACGCCTCGTCATCGCCGTCCATCGTGGTCGAGACGTGCTTCGCGTGGATGTAGAACGAGCCACGGACGGTGGCGTCGGTCTCCTCGGGATCGGCCATGCCGCTGCGACCGCTGGAGATGAGCGCCGCGAACACGGGGCGCGTGCCCTCGTAAGCGACGAGCATCTGGCGGCGGATCGAGATGTCGATCCACTTCTTGCCGCCGCGCGCGAACCCCTGAGGGTCCTTGCGCAGCTCGGCGATGACGAGGTGGTCGGCGGCGAGCCATGAGCCCTCGGTCGTCTCGACCAGCCCCTTGGCGCCGCCGCGCGTGCGGCCGGTGAGCACCCACCCCGAGCGGTGCGGCGCGAGGCCCGCGTTGACGAGCGCGCGGCCCGACGCGGAGGGGCGCTGCCGCGTGGTGCCGTGGACGCGGACGAAGGCAGGGGCGCCCTTCAAGGCGGGATCGGGGCGGGGATCGGTGCCGGGCGGCGCGGGAGGCAGCTCGTCGGCGGGCAGCTCGGCGATGGAGAAGCTCGCGGAGTCGGCCGGTGGAGCGGCGGCGGGCGTCGGGGCGGCCGAGGGCGTGGGGGATGCTGACGACGCCGCGCCGGCCGGGGATGCCGTGTCGGAGGCGCTCGCGGGGACCTCGGCGCCCTCGGCGTCGAGATCCTTGATGATCACGCCGCGCATCGCGCTGAGGCGCGCGGGGCGGGTGCGATCGAGCGGGATGAGGTCGAGCTCGGTCGTGAGGCCGAAGCGGCGGTTGGTCCACTCGAAGGTCGTGATCAGGCCGAAGGCGGAGCTCTCCTTGGTGCGGCCCGTGTGCACCGAGTAGTGGAGCTTCTCCTCCGCGCCGTACGGCTTGGGGAGATCCCGGCCGGCGAGGAGGAACTCCGGCACGGGATCGAGCGGCAACGACGAGGGCGCGACAGCGGCGCGGGCGAGGTGGACGCCGAGCTTGGACCCCTCGACGCGGCGCTGATCCTCGACGGTCGGGAGCCGGAAGTACAGGTGCGGCGGGGGCGAGCCCGACATGACGTAGTGATAAGGTACCGGCGCACCCCGGCGCGGGCCGCGCACGGCGGCGGCGACCACCTGGTGCTCGAGCGCGAGCGACGCGCCCTTGCCCACGCAGACGTAACCGCGCGGCGCGATCCGGTACCAGCCGCCGGCACATCCGTCGGTGCCCGCCGGGAGCTCGGCCCGATCGACGACCGCACCGGCGCGCAGGTAACCGAGCTTCGTCGAGCGCTCGTCGGGAGCGACGTAGATCCAGGTGCGCATCGCGATGCTGGCGATCTTCGCGCCCCGGCCCGGGAGCGTGGCCTCCTTCGAGGACGGTGATGCGGCGGCCGGCGACGCGAGCGACGCGGGGGACACGGCGTCCGGCGCGGCGGATCCAGGAGAGGGGGCCAGCGGCTCGGCCGACGGGAGACCCGGGACGGCGAGGGCGGCACCGGTGGCGAGCGGGGCGGTTGCCTGAGCGGCGCCGGAGCGGTGATCGTCGGTGGCCCTGCCGGGCGGATCCTGGGACGGAGAGCAGGCCGTGACCGAAAGGACGAGCGGGGAGGCGCCGGCGAAGGCGACAGCGAGAGCGCCAGCGCGGAGCAGGGCGCCGGAGAGCGAGCGGGAGGGCGCCGTGGCGCGAGAGCCGACGCGGGGGCGCGCGCGCGTGCGCGGAGCGCGCTGCGGTGCGGGCAGCGACGCGGGGGCGGAGGCTCGAGCGAGGGAAGGCATCGACGCGAAGGCGGAGGCAGGGACACCCAGGCCCGAGGTGCGAAGGCGCGCGGGCCAGCGAGCCAGCGGGCGACGGGAAGCCGAAGCTGGAGCCGCGAGGGCTGAGCGGGCGAGGTGTAGGCTGAACCGAGGGGGAGATGCAATCTCCTGCCGGCGGCGTGAGGAGGGGGAGAGGAGAGGCGGGAGAGGGAGACGGGCGGGGGAGAGGGAGACCGGACGAGGGGGGACGAGGCGCTAGCGCTTGACCTTCTTCGCGAGCAGGTCACCCAGCGTGCCGAAGTTGCGAGGCGCAGGCTTGGCGCCCTTGTCGTTGCCGCCGCCGGAGCGCTCGCCCTTGGCGTACGACTCGAACTGGCCGCGCTCCTCGTCGACGCGGAGCGCGGAGATCGAGAGGCGGATCTTGCCGGACTCGTCCACGTTGAGGATCTTCGCCTCGACGTCCTGCCCCACCGTGAAGTGTTTCTTCAGGTCGGCGGAGCGAGGCGTCGCCGTCTCGGCCGTCGGGACGAGGCCGCGGCCCGAGCGGCCCGAGGTGCCCGCGATCTGGACGAAGACGCCGTAACGCTCGATGCCCGTCACCTTGCCCTTGACCCGCGCTCCCTCGACGAGCAGCGGCGCGCCGCCCGCGGCAGGCGCGGAGACCGCGAGGGACGTCCCGCCGTCGCCGTCGTCGCTCGCGCGCACGACGACCGGCGTGAGGCGCACCTGGCCGGTGCCCGAGTCGACGCCGGCGACCACGGCCGAGACGCGCGAGCCGACCGCAACACGGAGCTTGCCGTCGCCGTCGGCGAGCGCGACGCGCTCGAACATGCCCTCCTGCTTGCCGCCAAGATCCGCGAAGACCGCCTCGCGAGCGATCGCGACCACGGTCACCTCGACGGTCTCCCCCGTGTGGTACTGGCGGCGGCGCTGCTTGCCAGCTCCTTCGGACTGCTCGAAGAGCGAAGCGAACGATTCCTTGGAGGCGGCGGAAGGGCGTGACGACGACATGGCGCGACCTCATAGCGCGAGGCGAGGGCGCGAGGAAGGCGGCGGTGAGCGGGAAGCGAGGGGAGAGGCGGGAGGACGGGGAGGGAGGCGGAGAGCAGGGGCGGGGGCGGAGGGAGCGGAGAGCAGGGAGGCGGCGGGAACGGAAAGGTGGAACCTGCGAGGGGCTTCTGCTAGCTTCCGCGGCCGCTGGATCGGGTCGATAGCTCAGTCGGTAGAGCTGCGGACTTTTAATCCGTAGGTCCAGGGTTCGAGTCCCTGTCGACCCACCACAGCGAAATCGTTGAAGATTTCGCTCGCCGAGAAGAGCACATCAGCGAGTGCTCGGAGAGGCGTTATCGTCCTGTTACCGTCGCCTCCGAGCAGGCCGATCGTGGCTACGAGGTCCTCCCGGATGACGTGGCGTAGATCTGGGGGGTCGCCAGGTGCCGCCCGCAGAGCCGACCAGATGGTCGCTTGCACGTCCGCCGCCTCGATGCTGAGAACCTTTCCTTGATCATCTCGGCGTCGAGCTTCGTCGCCTCCTCGAACGTGACTCCGTCGAATGTCGAGCCGCGAACCTCGGAAGCCGCCGCGTCGTTGGGAGCTCCTCGTAGCCCAGAACTTTGCTCGGCTTCAGCTTGGTGACGGCCTTACCATCGACGTTTTGGCGGCCCAGCAACAGGCGCCCTTGCTCCCGCGACAGCAAGTCCGTCAACACGAGACGGCACAGGAAAAATCGACCGATGAGGTGTCGGGCCCGCGGGCTCTTTTGCGCGAGTAGGCGAACGAGGGCGCGCTC
Source organism: Sorangium sp. So ce426 (assembly GCF_051475585.1). Classification (NCBI taxonomy): domain Bacteria; kingdom Pseudomonadati; phylum Myxococcota; order Polyangiales; family Polyangiaceae; genus Sorangium; species Sorangium sp. So ce426. Next base: position 4,587,327 of record NZ_CP150341.1, read on the forward strand.
CGAGCGCCCCCACGATCCCTTTCTGTCCGAGGCGCACGCCATGGACACGCCGTCGTCGCTCCCCCGTTTCGGGGGCTCTCGAACCCGCCCAGGAAGGACCGTCGCCTCAAGGCGATGGGGCGCCAACCCCGCCGGAGGCCAGGCCCCAAAAATGAGGTTCCGCCGGCTGCCACGCTGCAGGATCAGGCCGAGGCCGCCGCGAGCATCTCGCGCAGCCCGGAGCGCTCCTCGTAGAGCGACTGCAGCTCGAACCCTGCCGGCACCTGCCCGCGGTGGCCCACGAAGAGCAGGACGAACAGATCGAAATGAAGCTGCGCCTCCACGCCGTGGAAGTAGCGCGCGAACGGGTGCGCGCGGCGCAGCTCCGCCGGGACCAGGCGCTCGGCGAAGGCGTGGTACGCCGGCATCACGCCGCGGGACGCCTCCCAGAAGGGCCGCTTCCGGCGGCCCAAGACGAGCCGCGCGACCTCCGGCGGCAGCACCCGGCGCGCGACCTCCCTCAGCAGCCGCTTCTGCTCGGCCCCGTCGAGCAGCGCCGGCCATCCGAGCTCGCGGCGCAGCCGCGAGAGGCCGTTGCACAGGTACGGCACGCGGATCTCCAGGCCCGCCGCCATGCTGAGGTGATCCCACCGCTCGAGGTGACCCACGCTGAGCTGGTTGCGCAAGTAGGCCTCGTATACGCGAGAGCGCCGCTCCTCCACGGTGGCGGCCTCGAGACCCGCCAGGAAGCGGTCGAGCGGCCCGCGCTCCGCGGCGGGCAGCGCGCCGCTGGCCGCCACGTGGTCAAGCCGGCCCTGGGCGAACCCACGCCAGCGGTCGGGCGCGACATGCACCAGGTACCCGGCAAACAGCTCGTCCGCCCCGTCCCCGCAGAGCACGGCCTTCACCTCCCGCCGTATCGCGGGGCAGACCGACTCGAGCAGCGAGTACCCCGTCGGGGCAGCCAGCGACGCAACCAGCGTCGGGAGCCCGGTCAGGCAGTCTCCCAAGCCGAGCAGCATGGTCCGGTGCGCGCTCCCGAGCGCGCGCGCCACCGCGGCCGCCGCGGCGGTTTCCTCGTCCTCCTCGGTCCCGATCGTCGCCGTGACCAGCCGCCGGCTATGGCGGGCCGCGAGCGCCGCGAGGATCGAGCTGTCGAGCCCGCCTGATAGCAGCACCCCGACAGGGTGATCGGCGACGCATTGCTGCCGGACAGACACGTCCAGGAGCTCGACGCAGCGGTCTACCACCGGCGAGACATCGATGTCCTCGCCCGCGCACGGTCCGTCCGCCGCCGGATCGGGCAGCGCATGGAGCAGCACGGTGGAGATGCGCCCCGACTCCGGATCGCGCCGGACCTCGATCACGTGGCCCGGCGGGCACCGCTTCATATCGCGGAACAGCGTCCGATCCTCGAGCGGATGGCCGAGGACGACCGTCTCGAGCAGCGCGGCGCGGTCGAGCGTGGTCGAGACCGCATCGAGCGCGAAGAGCGCGCGCGCCTCGGAAGCGAACACCACGAACCGCCCGTCCGGGGCCGTGTACGCGAACAGGGGCTTGATGCCGAACCGGTCGCGGGCCACGACGAGGCGATCGGGCTCGAGCACCGCGAAGGCGAACATGCCGTCGAACCGCTCGACGCACGCCGGACCCCAGTGATCGTAGGCGGCGAGCACCACCTCGGTGTCGCAGCGCGAGGCGAACTCGGCGCCTGCGCGCCGGAGCTCATCGCGGAGCTCCTCGTGGTTGTAGAGCTCCCCGTTGTAGGCGATGAGGCGTCCGGAGCGGGGGCTGCGGAGCGGCTGCGCTCCGCCCGCAAAATCCAGCAGGCTCAACCGGGTATGGCCGAGCCCTCCGGAGCCCTCGACGTGCACGGCGAAATCATCCGGGCCCCGGTGGCGCAGGCGGTCGGTGATCGCGACCAGCGCGGCGCGATCCGCGGAGCCGAACATGGCGACCACCCCGCACACGGCGACGCCCTAGGCCTCCGCCGCTGGAGGGAGCGCGGGAGCATCGAGGAAGAGGAGGACGCGGCTGCGGTACAGGCGCCGGAGCGCGCCGAGGACGGCCTTCTGGGCCTCCGCGGTCGCCTCCCTTGGTCCCCGCGCGGCGGCCTCGGCGGCACAGAGCTCCGCGACCGTGGCGCTGCCGTCGCAGCGATCGAGGAGCGCGCCCACGCGGTCGTTCACGAGGAAATAGTGGCCGAGGAAGTTCGCCTGCTTGTTGAACAGGACGACGGACGGGCCGCTTTGCCGGGTCGCCCTGGGCGAGACGTGCGACTCGGGCAGATGCTCGAACCGCACGACCTTGGCGCACGCGCTCCGGAGAGGACGGAGCACCAGGATGTCCGAGCGCTCACCACGCAGGACCAGGGCGTCGGCGTGCTCGCCGAAGGGGCGGGCGACCGGCTCTCCGTCGACGGGCCAGCCCATCCACAGGAGGTGCCGCGAGAAGGCGATCGCGTCCTCGCCGAGCGGCGAACCGGCGAGGGCGCGGGCCGCGGCCGAGAGCAACGCGTCCGCTTCGGCGCGGGCCGGCCGGGTCGCCGGCCGGCCCGCGAGGACCTCGGCGGCGAGCGCGGCGAACGGCTCGTCGCCGAGGACCTTGGGCAGCATCGGCAGCATCGTCCGTAGATCCGCGACCTGCTCGACGAGCTCCACGGGCGGCGGCGGCGCCACCGGCGCGGCGGCGCGCCGCCTCAGGACGTCGAGGAAGACCTGCTCGTAGGCCCTCCCCAGCTCCTCCGCCGACGCACGGCGGACCGAGACGGCTCCGCCCCGCCGGCCGATCGCCCGGGCGCCCTCGGCATCGGTGACGACGCGATCCAGCGCCGAGGCCAGGCGGTGCATGTCCTTGGGGTCGGGGACCAGGAGAAAGCTCTCCCCGTCCACCAGCTGGTCTTTCCAGGGTTGCTTCTCGAGGATCTCGCCCGAGAGCACGAGGCAGGTGCCGCACGCGAGCACCTCGCGCGGCACGGACGGCGCATGAAAGGAGATGGTAAAGTCACGTTCCAGGAAGCAGACCGCCGTGCAGGCCCGGATGAACTGCCCGACGCGCCAGTGCGGGATGAAGGGGAGGATCCAGGTGCAATCGGCGAGCCCCGCGTCCACGACCGCGCGGCGAAAGGGCTCGAGCTCCCGCCCCTGCGTGAGCGCCAGCAAGTTGAAGGCGCGGCCGCGCCGCTTGAGGGACGAGAGCGCCGCGACGAGGTCGAAGGAGCCCTTGAGCTCGCCGACCTTGCCGTAGATCCCGACGGTCGGCACCGCCGGATCGTACGGGCCGGGGCTGATCACCGCAGGCGAGAGCCGCTTCAGCGACGCGACGGTCGCATCGACGTCGAGCGGCGGCACGTGCGGGCCGAAGTGCTCGGCTGGCAGGTAGTACGGGGGCACGCTGTAGATCGCCTCGGCGGGCGCGCCCATGGCGAGCAAAGGGAACCGGTTGCCGCTGATGATCCCATCGGCGCGCCGGACGATCTCCGTGTAGGTCGGCGCGAGATCGGGCTGGAGCATCAGCCGGCCGAGATCGCTGCCGGCGTGCCGGAGAACGAGCGGCACGCCGGCCCAGGTCGCGGCCAGGTGACCGGCGACGCCGTTCGGCTCGAAGTAGTAGGCGAAGACGAGCTCGCAGCCGTGGCGCCGGATCACGTCGACGGCGCGTCCGGCGAGCTTCGACACGAACGGGTTCGCCTGCGGGATATGGGCGAGCTTGCGCGACATCGCCTCGGGCGGGTGGAGCTGGACGTGCCCGGGCCCGCCCTCCGGTTCGAGGCGCGCGCGGTCCTCCGGGTCCAGCTGAATGCGGTACTCGGGCTCGACCTCGTCCGCGTTCGACACGACGTGCACGTCGTGCCCGAGCTCGGCGAGCGCGCGGGCCATCCAGTAGCCTTGCGCGCTGACTCCCCCCTGGATGGGCGGGTATTTGATGAGCAAACAGAGCTTCACCGCGGGCGCCTCACATCTCGAGCGACGGCCGCACCACGAGCGCATTCCTCGCGACGAGCTGCCGCAGCATGTCGACCGTCTTGTCGGCGCCGGGAGGGCCGGCGAGCGAGCGGAAGCGCTCTCCGAGGCGCGCGATGATCTCGCGCGTCGTGCGCTCGCCGTCGCACAGCGCGATCAGCTGCTCGGTGAGCGCGTTGATCTCGAAGTAAAGCACGTTCCGCAGCCCCACCTGCTTGACGAACAGCACCGACGTCGGGTGCCGCGGCGGCGCGTCGAGCGGCTGATCCTCCATGATTGCCCGGATGACCCAGATGATCTGCGATGCGAAGCGACGCACGAACGCGTGCCGGCCGGCCGCAGGGTACCCGTCGAGGAGCCCGGCCGTCGAGAGCTCCTGGGCGGAGGCGCGGAGCGAATCGCAGCTGCGGGCCGACGCGACGGCATCCGGGTTCGTGGTGAGTTCGAGCAATGCCTGCTCGAACCGCGTAACGTCCTCTACGAGCTCGCTTTCGATCCCGCCCTCCTGCACGAGCTCAAGCGCGACCTCCTGGACCCAGTAGGCGTCGCGGATCGTGCGGCTCGCGTGCTCGGGCGACTCGACGGGCGGGCGGCGGCGCGAGAACTCGCGCTGCACGTGCGCGATCGCGCCGAGGCGCTCGAGCAGCCTGCACAGCGCGGGAGACAGGCGGCTGATCAGCCGGAAACGCTTCGACTCGAGCTGGTGGGCGAACGCCCCCAGCCCGTCCGGGCCCGGGTGGCACAGCGCCTCGACGGCGTCCTCGGGGAGCCCCAGCTCTCGCGCGACGTCGTGGGGGTGCGCGAGGAACCGCGCGCGGAGCTGCGGCTCGACGAGCAGCCGGGCGAACGCTACCTGGAATGCGATCCGATCCGCGGCGCCGGGCGAGCCCACGAGGAGATCGCCCTGATCGAGCGAACGCCCGATCTCGGGCGTATGCCGCGCCGGGGCGGCCCCCCGGCCCGCGGCCGCGCCCGTGTCGCTGGCGCGCGAGAAGATCTCCCGCGCGTGGCGGAGGTCCTTCACGATCTCCTCCGGATCTGACGGGAAATTCTGGTCGCGTTCGAGCAGCACACCCTTGAGCGCGCCGCAGCTCACCACCCGCTCGAGCAGCGCCCAGACCTCGGGGTGCACATCGACGGGCTGGCTGTGGGTGTCGACCCAGCGGCCCCCGTGCCGCTCCCCGCCGGCGAGGTGCACCTGCACCACGCGCTCGAGCGGGAGCCGGCGGAGGTAGTCGTACGGGTCGTATCCGTGGTTGGTCGCGTTGATGTAGAGGTTCGTGAGATCGAGGAGCACCCCGCAGTCGGCGCGCTCGACCACCTCGGAGACGAAGGCGACCTCCGACATCTCGCCGGGCAGCACGAAGGAATAGGCGATGTTCTCGAGCAGGAGCGGGACGCCGAGGATCTGCTGGATGGCCTTGGCTTTGTCGGCCACCCGGCGCGCCACCGCGCGGGTGAAGGGCAGCGGCGTGAGGTGCCCGAGCTGGATCCCTCCAGCCTGGGTCATGCACAGGTGGTCGCTGTAGTAGGGCGCGCGCACCAGGCGGATCAACTCCGCCGCTTCGCGGCTGTAGCGCGGGTCGAGCGGCTCGTCGGTGCCGAGCGACAGATCGAGGCCGTGCGGGACGAGCCGGTGCTCGTCACGGAACGAATGGATCCAGTCCGCGCTCTCAGGGAACGAGCTGAAATACCGATCCGCGACCAGCTCGTACCAGTCGATCTCGCGGGCGTGAGCGTCGAAGAACGAGCGGAGCTCGTTGCGGTAGCCGATGCCGATTCCGAGCGTTGGGATCTCGCGGAGGGTCACGGACCAGGAGGGGTGAGCTTTGGAGGGTACCCGCAGAGGCCGTCGGTCGGGTTTACGAGCCGCAGAAGCACCCCGAGCCGCAGAAGCAGCTCAGACAGCTCGGGAGGCTCCGGTCAGGGAGGATCTCGTTCTGGTAGTTGGTGCCGCAGTCGACGAGCTTGAGCTCGAAGCTCTCGTCCTGCTGCATCTCGTCTCGAGGGCCCTCGACGATCTCGGACTTCTCGACGTTCACCTGCATGGACCACCTCCTGGTTACGCCAGGATGGCATCGAAGCATCTTGTTCCCATGCCCGTCAAGGCACGGCTGCGTGTCAAGGATTGCGACCTGGGTATTCATTTCCTCCCGTGGCGTGTTTCTTCACGGCGAGGCAATTGAGCCAGGTCGCGGTGGTCTCCTCGGCGCCCGGGCGCCATCGAGCGTAAGCCGCGCGGAGGACCGCCTCGCTATCGACCGCGGACATCGTGGGTAGGACATTGGTGCGGAACACGGGAACGAGATACCAGTCGAGCGCGGCCTCGGGGGAGATCTGGATCGCGGCGAGCGTGCGCGCCACGATTTCGAGTCCGGCGTGGTCGAGCGCGGCAAAGAATCCGTGCTCGAATGCCGGGTTCGATCCCGCGATGCGCGCGCTGCCCCTCGGCGGCGGGGAGTAGCCGAAGCGGAGCCGGGCCTCGTCGAGCATCGCGCGCTCGAGCGACGACTCGAACCTGACCTTCGGCGGCGCGACGCCCTCGGCGGCGGCTGCCGCGCGTACGGCTTCGGGGGCGAACGGCGCCGGGAAGTTGAAGGCGAAGCGCCCTCCCGCGCCGAGCAACGAAGAGACAGCCGGGATCGCGGCCGGTTTGAGCTGCCAGACCGCGGCGTTGCACACCACGCCATCGACGCGCGGCGCGACGATCGTCGCGACCTCCTCGGCCAGGGCCTCGACGAAGCTGGCGCGCGGGTCGGTGATCCGGCTGCGCGCGAGCGCGAGCTGGCTCGCCGAGGCGTCGAGCGCAATCACCCGCGCGTGCGGTGCCGCCTCGAGCACGACCTCGGTCGTAACGCCGGTGCCGCAGCAGAGATCCACGATGGTTCGCGCGGCTCCGAGATCGGACAGGGCGACGAGCGCGCGGCTCGTCACCTGGTACATCGGGTGGGCGGCGACATAACGGTCATACTGCTCCGCATTGCCGGGCGTGTTCCAGTCGACTCGGCGCGTAGCGGTCATCGGACGGGCTCCTTCCGCCGCGCGCAGCGCAGCGGGCTGGCCGTCAGGTTCCGGGAGAGGCGGGGCACTCGCTCGATCTCGCGTCCATGCCCTGCGGCGCATTCTGTGTTGTTCCGGAAGCTTGCGCCGATGCCTCGCCCTTGACGAGCCCGAGCGCTACGAGCGCCTTGAGCGCGCTCGTCGAGAGTCCATCATAGACGTACATGTTCATGAACACCCAGGCCATGAGCAGGGGCGCGGCGTGAAGCACCGCCGGGTCCGCTTCCTCGCCCGTGATCGACAGCGCCTTCGGCAGCCCGTTGAGCGCGCTCGGCGAGATGTCGGCGAAGCCGTCTGGCTTCAGGAACGGGAGCTTCCAGAACTGGAGCAGGCCGCCGGGCGTGCGCACGATCGAGCGCAGCCCGGACACCTTCAGCCCGTGCGCCAGCCGCCACTGCGCTCTCTCCGCGAGCTTCTCCTGCCACCGGTGCTGCAGCTTGCGGATCGTCTCCGGCGAGACAAAGGGGTTCTTCGAGAAGAACAGGCTCTTGCTCAAGCTCTCCCGGAGCGCCTTGTGGCGCGGCGTCTCGCCGGCGGTCGCGCCTCCCGTCTCGACGAGCCACTTGCACAGCTTGTAACGCGCGCTGCCCGCGCCGCTGAACATCACCGTGTCGAGGAGATGAGACAGCAGGAAGAAGCGAGGATCCATGATCGCGGCCGTGTATTTGAATTTCACGATATTCCGCATCATGTGCCAATCCTGCTTCGTGTACCGGTTCACTCGTTCGATGTAATCACGATCCAGGTGGCCGTCACGCAGGTCCTTCTCCACGATGTTCGCGATGTGCCACGAGGTGACGAGCGCCAGCGAGACGCCCTGGCTGTAATATGCATCGATGACCGAGGCCGCGTCGCCCGCGATGCCGTATCGCTCGTTGCTCACGTAGGTGTCGGTGCAGTGCTGGCAGTTCTTGAAGACGTTGAACTCCAGCACGTTGTCTTCTCGCAGCATGTCATCGAATAACCGATAACGCCGGATGACGTTCCAGAACTTCTCCTTGTAGTTGTTTCCCGGCGGCGCGCGCTTCTGATCGTAGCTAACCCCGATGCTGATGCGCTCCTCATTGAGTCGAATGACCCAGATCCAGTAGCCGTCTCCCCAGAGGTGGAGCGTGCTGAGATCGCGGGAGGTCACCGCGCCGTCGCCAAACACGTACCGCCAGTTCTCGCCGAACATCTCGTCCTTGATGCCCGAGAACTGGGCCCAGACCGCGCTGTTCCGGAACCCGTCGTTGAACTCCACGTCCTCCGCGGCGTGGCCCAGCCGCTTGGCGAGGAAACGCGCGCGGCCGGAGCAATCGATGATCCATTTCGCTCGGACGGTGCCGGAGCGCTGGGTTGCGCGGCACTGCCAGACGAGCTCGTGGATACCTCCGTCGCGCCCCAGATGGACATCCTTGACGCGCGCAGTGTCGAGGAATGTCACGTTCGGATGCGCGCGAGCGAGCTCCTGCATCCGATCCTCGGCCTCCGGGCGAACGATCTGCGCGTCGTCGATCATTCCCTTCAGCATTCTGCCGTCGATGTAGGCGTCCCGCATCGCCGCGGGAATGCTGCTCTGAACCGACCACTCGGGCTTGTCCTCGAAGCTCGTGGTCCCCTCCATTCCATAGGTAAACCACACGCCGTGCTTCGGGAAGGAGGTGTCGATGAAGTCGTCCAGCTCCGAGATGTTTCGGAGGAACATGTTGCTGAAGATCAGGAGTGATTCGCCTACCTTGAAACTCCGCTTCTGATCTCGAACGCTGTCGACCAGCGTGACCTTGAAGCCGCGCTTTGCGAGCTGAATCGCGCTGTGTAGGCCGACGATGCCCGCGCCGATGATCACGACGTCGGCTTGCGATGAGCGCTCTTCCATACTGTTCATTCTCTCTGGTTAGAGTTGACGCTCCGACGAGTGAAGGGCCGAAGCTTCGATGTAAAATCGAGCCCGCCGCGAGGTGTGCGGGGACACGAGACGCCCCGGGCGCCTCGTGGAGTTGGCCGCCATGGTGGGGTAGCGCCGCGCCTCGCGGGAGGCGGCTGGTAGGATTAGAGGATGAGGTTCCGGAAACGCCGCACGCTACCCCAGACGAGCACGACGCACATGGCGACGAGCGCGAGGACGTTCGAAAGGAGATCGAGGGGCCCGGCGTCGCGGAGCACGACGCCCCTCATCACCTCGATCATATGCGTAGCCGGCAGCAAGCGACCCAGGACATACAATGCGAGCGGCAGCCCTGCCACGGGGAAGAGATACCCGGTCAAGAAGAACGATGGCAATGTGAACAGCTGCGCCATCTGCTGAGCTTCAGGCTGCGTCTGGGCGCGCGTCGATATAAAGAGGCCGATCGAGAGACATGCGAACAGGAAGATGGTGCTGATGACGAAGAGGAACAGCAAATTCCCGTGGATGGGCACGCCGAACCCAAACCGCATGATGAAGAGAAGGAGCAGATTCTCGGCCACCCCGACGATCAGGTAGGGGGCGAGCTTGCCCAGCATGAGGCCCAGCGGATGCACCGGTGTGACCAGGAGCTGCTCGAGCGTGCCCCGCTCGCGTTCACGGACGATGGCCAGCGCCGTCATCACCATGCCGATCGTCTGGATCACGAACGCGATGAGGCCAGGGATGATGTAGTTCGCAGTCCTGCCGTCAGGGTTGAACAGCATGATAGGTTGCACAGAGAGCCCGAAACCCTGCTCTCCCTTAGGCGCCTGGCTACGGATCTCTTCCAGGGTAACATGCGCGGCGAGGCCGGTGACGCTGGCGAGCGCCTGCGAGCTGGCGCTCGAGTCCGATCCGTCGATAAGGACGAGGATCTTCGCCTGCTTCCCCCGAACTCGACTGTCCTGGAAGTCGGGAGGGATGACGATCCCGACCCTCGCCCGGCCCGAGATGATCTCCTCCCGCGCCTCCTTCGGGCTTGTCGTGACGCGGGTGATCTCGAGCGTGTCCGTCGCGCGGAGCCGGTCCATGAGGTCGCGACTGGACCGAGAGAAGTCCTGATCGACCACGACGGTGGGCAAGTTCCGCACTGTCTGATCGATGAAGCCAAGGAGCACGAGCTGAAGGATGGGGATGGCGAGCGCGATGCGCAGCGCCATGGGATCGCGGCGGATGTGCAGGAACTCCTTCACGCAGATCGCGACGAAGGAGGTCCAGATCCTCCGGGCCTCGTTCGCGCCGGTCACGACTGTCCCCCGGCTCGGGCGGGCACCGGCGAAGGCGCGGCTGAGCTAGCCTGCCCGGCGGCGTGCTCTGTGAGTGTCACGAAGACGTCCTCCAGCGAAGGCGCGATCTCTCGCACAGCCGGGGCGCCGAAGCCCCCCTGTCCCAGCACGTCGCGCAGCACGTCATCGGCCAGGCGCTCCTCGATGATCGCATGCACCGATTGTCCGAAGATCGTGGCCGCTCGACAGAAGGGCTGCCGCTGGAGCCAGTCCAGCATCCGCGCCGGCTGCCCGGTCTCAATCTCGACCCGACGCTGTCCTGGCTTGTTCACCACGGGCAGCGCCTTCAGGTCGTTGGGCGTACCGCTCACCATCATCCTGGAGAGGTACAGGTACCCGACCTCGCCGCAGCGCTCCGCCTCGTCCATGTAGTGCGTCGTCACGAGCAGCGTCATGCCCTGCGCCGCGAGCTTGAACAGCAGATCCCACAGCTCGCGACGCGCGACGGGATCGATGCCTGCCGTGGGCTCATCGAGGAACATGACCTGCGGTTCGTGGAGCAGCGCGCTACCCAGCGCGAGGCGCTGCTTCCAGCCGCCAGACAGCAGGCCAGCCCGGCGATCGACGTAGGGCTCGATGTGGGTGAGCGCGATCGCCGCGTCGCAGCGTTGCCGCAGCCGCGCACCGCTGAGGCCGTAGATACGCGCGTAGAAATCGAGATTCTCGCGGACCGTCAGATCCTCGTACAGGGAGAATTTCTGACTCATGTAGCCGATGCGCGTCCGGATTTCCTGCCCATGGCGCGCCACGTCGAGCCCGAGGACGCTCGCCGTCCCGGCCGTCGGGATGAGGAGCCCGCACAGAATGCGGATCAACGTCGACTTCCCGGAGCCGTTCGGCCCGAGCAGACCGTAGATCGTGCCCTGGTAGACCTCCAGGTCCACGCGATCGAGCGCGGTGAAGCTGCCGAATTTTCGCGTCACCTGCCGCGCACTGAGGACGGGTGCACCGGTTCTCATGGCCTGGGCACCTTGGTCAGGGCGCTCATGCCGGCGCGCAGGAGCTCCCGATTCTCGGTGATGTCGATTCGCGTGGCGAACACCTGGTTGGCGCGCTCGTCTGCCGTCTGGAGGTTGCGCGGCGAAAATTCGCCGACGCTGCTGATGTGCCGTACGACACCTTGGAAGGAGCGATCGCCGAACGTATCCACCGTGATCGGAACGGCATCACCGACGCGAACAAGCCCGAGCTGGGTCTCGGGTACATAGATGCGCACGTAGAGGGCGTCATCTTCGACCAATGTGGCTGCTGTCGCGTTCGGGTGGAGAATGTCGCCGGGTCGGAGGTCGAGCGCGTCGAGCCTCGCAGCGACGGGGGCTCGTACGGTGAGCTCATCCATCTGCGCGCGGATCGCGTCGAGCCGGCCTTGCGCGATCTTCACCGCGGCCTCGGCCGCCCGCAGGTCCTCGACGCGCGTGCCCGCAGAGACCAGCTTGGCGCTCGCCTGCGCCTCCATCGCGAGTGCCTCGGCGTGCCGAATCCGCTCGCGCCTCGTGCCGTTGACGAGCTCGTCGAGGGCGTGCTTCTGTGCGTCGCGCTGGGCCTGGAGCTGCTTGAGATCGCTCTCGGCGGCCTCCGCCTCCATCCGCGAGATCGCGCCGCTCGCCACGAGCCCCTTGTAGCGTTCGGCGTCGCGCTGGATCTTCTCGAGCGCCGCCTCGGCGGCTGAGAGCCGCGCCTCGGCTGCCGCGATCTCTTCGCTCCGCGCGCCGCGCTTGTTTTCCTCCAGTGTCGCGGCCGCAGCCGCGGCGCGCGCCTTGGCCTGCATGATTTCCTCGGGTCTCGCCCCCTTCACGAGCTTGTCGCGCTCCGACTCGGCCTGCGCGAGCTGTCCTTCAGCGACCGTCAGCTGCGCCTCGAGATCGCCCGGCTCGAGCACGAGGATCGGCTGGCCGGCCTCGACCCGATCGCCCTCGCGAGCGAGCACCTGCTTGACACGCCCGCCGGTGCGCGAGCCGATCGCGATCGAGCGGGCCTCCACCGTGCCGCTCCACTCGTACGGCTTGCGCGCCTGTTTGTGCGCGTAGGCCACGTAACCGCCGCACCCTAGCAGCAGCAGGAAGACGGCGAGCAGACGACGCCAGTTGATTCGACGGTGAGCTACGGGGTGGCCATAAGCGGTGGCGTCCACGGTCACGGGCTACCTCCCTTCTTCTCGCGAGGCGTCAGATATTCGGCAAAATGGTTCAGGAACGTCATCCATCTCCGCTGGAACATCTCGTCATCCGGAGATGTGCCGGTTACGATTCGCGTCACCTGCGGGAAGGCGGTCGGCATGATGCTGAGCCCGATCATCATGAGCAGCAGCGGTTCGGTTTCGAGCTCGCGCGGCAGCAACCCCTTCTCCTGACGCGCGCGCAGCGCCTTGCAAATCGCCTTGATTCGAAGCCTGCGCTCGGGCTCGCCGACGACCTCGCCGTCGCCGCTGTCGAGCGCTTCCCATTGCATCAAGCGTACCCAGGTTACATCGTTGCGCGCGATATCGTACCAGAATGGGAGCCCCTGCCTCGGGTCGTCCGGGTCGTTCCACCGCAACTCGTCCTTTTCGGCCAACTTGCGTCGCACGATCTCGCGGTAGAGGCCCTTTTTGCTCCCGAAGTAATGATACAGCATCCGCTTATTGATGCAGGCCCGGCGCGCGATGACGTCAACGCGCGCGCCTGAGAAGCCGTGCAACGAGAACTCTTCCAGTGCGGTCGAAAGGATCCTGTCGCACGTGCGCTCCGCGTTTCGTACAGATGCAGACATGAGTACCGTTGCGCACTGTAGGCGCATCTCTGGTAACTATCAAGTTACTTTTGTCATCGGCACCTAGTGCGCGGGCGCCACGCCGCTTGAAGACGGAGAGCTCCGCCCGCCGATCAGGTCCTCCTGTCGACCGAGGGCCTCCTCGTCCTGCGCAATCTTCTCGAAACAAACTTGTGACGCCTTGGCCTCATGAATCGCCACCGGGTGGGCCGAGCGGATCGCGTCTCCCGCTGGACGTGCACATCCCTTGTTCCCCTTCAATGCCCCCCGGTGGGGTCGGACGAACGGCCTCGGTCATGGCCGCGGGCACGAGATGGCTTTGCGCTTGTGACGCGTCGGATTAGCTGTTAGTGACCCGGTGATGGAACGTCTTCTCGGCGACAGCGAGCGGCTCATGTGGCTCATCGATCAGGTCGCCCCGTTCAACTTCATTGTGGTCGCGCGCGTGCGCGGATCCATCGAGGAGGAGGCGCTCACGCAGGCGTTGGCGCACGTCCAGGCGCGGCACCCGCTGCTTTCCGTGCGGATAGAGATGGCTGACGGCAAGCCGCGTTTCACGTCGCGGGACGTGCCCCCGATCCCGCTTCGTGTCAGGGCACGGGCGGACTACGACGCCTGGCGAGACGAGATGGAACGTGACGTGGCGCAGGCCATCCCGTGCAGCACGGGTCCATTGGCGCGCGCTCTACTCCTGCAAGGCGCTGACAGCAGCGATCTGCTGTTTTCGTTTCATCACGCGATCGGTGACGGCACGTCCGCTGCCTACGCGATGCGCGATCTGCTCGATGCCCTGGGTCGCATCCTCACCGGTGCTTCGCTACCAGCGGCGCGCTGTCCTGAGAGGCCGCCCATCGAGTCGTTGCTGCCGGAAGGCGTCCGCGGTCTCCGCGGCATTGCACGCGCCATTTCGCTCGTGGCACGCATAACCGCCGCTCGCCATGTGCATCGCCCGAAGACGCTCGGGTGCCTCCGGGTGGCGCCCGTGAGCGAGCGCGCCGCGCGTGTCGTGTTTCGCAAGCTCGATCGGCCGGAGACCTCGGCCCTGATCGACGCCTGCCGCCAGGAGAACACCACCGTCCACGGTGCCCTCTGCGCCGCGATGCTTGACGCCGTCGCCCACCGCATCGCAGGCGGATCGCTCCGCAAGCCCATGACCATCAGCCAGCGCTCGCCCATCAGCATGCGCCGGCAGTTTTCGCCGGCACTCGGCGACGAGATCGGCTTCTATGTCGCCGCCGCGAATACCGTGCACCGCCTGGATGCCGGCACGCGGTTCTGGGACCTGGCGCGCGACGTGCGCAGCAAGATAACACAAGCGCTCGCCCGCGAGGAGCCGCTCGTCGCGGTGCGCCTCAGCGGCAAGGTCGTGCCGGCGACCATGACGCCAGGTGCCCTGGTGCTCAAGCTCGCCGAAGCGGACAGCTATGCAGTCGTCGTGAGCAACCTTGGCCAGCTCGACGTCCCCTCGGACTACGGTCCGTTGCACCTTGATGAGCTGCAGTTCTCCTTTTCCGCCACAGCGATCCACTCGAACCCCTATAACCTCGTTGCCCACACGTTCGACGGGCGCATCTTTCTCAATTTCCACTACACGACACCGCACCTTCAGCCCGCCGACGCCGCGTCGCTCGCCGATGAGGTGATTGGTCGCCTCCTGGCCGGATCGGTACGAGCCCGACTGTGACCGAGCGGGCGGCCTGATGGCCGGAAGATCCGGCTGGGCGCTGGCCATCGTCGACCCGGATCTCAGCTCACTCCGCCTGCAGTGAGACGAGGCTCCGGGGGGCTTCGTCACGACGGGGCCGGGCGTCGTGTGATTATGTCCACACGGCAACGAAGCCGCGGCCTGCGTCGGGGTCGGGCTGTGTGGCGACAAGCGCGGTCCCCCGATCCGACTCTATCTGGGCATCTCTCCCATCCCGCTGTGAAGGCGTGGCGCCAGGCGTCGGCGGGAGCTGGGAGTGCGCGAGGGGACCCCTTTTGCGAAACGTGAATGAAACATTGCGCGCGCGCCTCGCTGCGCCTTCGCCAGATCCGTGCGGTCACTCCGACCCGACGCGATCAGCCGTGCTCGCGGTGGTTCGCTCGCGCCATTTGCCGAACGCGCAACCGGGGGAGCGCTTGATGAACAGGTTGAAGCAGCTCCGCCGCGTCGCGACCCGGTACGAGCAACGAGGCGAACAGTACCTGACCATGGGCAAGCTGGCGGCCATCCGCCTCTGGTCGCGCGCGTTTGCGCACACGCCCCCTAGGCGTGCCGCGAGCCCGCCATGCCATGATCCGGCCGTGCCACCATCCTGTAAGATTCTCGCCTCCGTCCATTTGTGAGGTTTTCGCTCCGGTTTCCCTTTGAGAAGCGCAAGCGCACGCGGCTCCGGGTCGACGGGATGAAGAGGATTGCCATGCAGTATTTGCCTTGACAGGCTCTCCCTGATAGGAAACCATTTTATGATGACAAGAATGTCTGTGCTCGCCAGGGCGTGGAGGAGTTCATTGTGAATCTTGAGCCTTCGGATGTGGCCGATACTGACGTCGTCGTGGCCGGCGCGGGCATCGTCGGGCTAATCACGGCGCTTCAGCTCGTGAAGCGCGGCCTGAAGGTCACCATCATCGACGACATCGGCACGCGAAAGCAGACCTTTAAGGTTGGCGAGTCGACGTTGGTCTTCACGAACGGGTTCATCAGGACGATCGGCGAGCTCGATGCGTACTGCACGAGCACGTGCCAGCCGAAGATCGGGGTCGCCTTCATCGAGGGGATGGAGGGGACGACGTCGATGAAGGACAAAAACCAGTGGGCGCTCCTGCACACGATCCCGCAGCGATGGATCGACGCGTTCGAGAATCCGCTATTTTACCGCAGTCAGCTGAAGGACGTGCAGCTCGTCAGGCACGAGGTGGAGGCCCTCATGGCCGACACCGCCCGCAAGCATCCGAGCATCACCTTCATGGACACGGCGCGCGTGAGGGAGGTCGACATCCATGAGGATGGCACGCCGCACGTCATTCAGTGGCAGGCGTCCGGGAGCGACGGGTCTGGGGTCGTGCGGACACGCTGGGTGGTCGACTGCACGGGGCGGGCGCGCAAGCTTGCCAAGCTGCGCGGTCACGCCTCCGAGCATCGGGAGATGAACGACGGATTCCAGACCACTGCGATATGGGGCCAGTTCTCGGGCATCCGTGACGACATGTTCGACCAAGAGTGGGAAATTCCAGCAGACGAGGGCGTCAAGTACGACGAGCACGCGGATCTCACGACATTGCACCTCTGGGGCGACGGATACTGGATCTGGGTGATACGGCTCGACAGCGGCCGCATCAGCGTCGGCGTGACCTACGATCAGCGGAAGCCCTTGCCCGGCAGAACGCCGAAGGAGCAGTTCTGGGGGATCATCGGAAAGTACCCCATCTTCGACAAGGTCCTCTTCGAGGAAACCCTGCTCGAGTTCAAGATGTACAAGAACGTCCAGTACATGACGGACACGTTTGTGCACGAGCATCGCTATGCGATGGTGGGGGATGCCGCGTCGATCATCGATGCATACTACAGCCAAGGCATGTCCCTGGCGATGGCCAAGAGCTGGCACATCACCAACGTCATCGAGGACGACATCAAGCGCAAGCATCTCGACAGGGAGTACATCGAGCACATCAATCGGCACGGTCGCCAAGACTGGCACCTCATGAGGAACACGATCAAGGAAAAATACACCTCTGCGATCTCCGACGGCCGGTTCTTCATGCTGTCTCACTGGCTCGATATGTGCATGGTCATCGGGCTGAGCATCCCGCGGCATCAGCTGAACCGATGGCTGGTTGACACCGGAGGCTACGTCGAGCGCGAGCAGCCGGTCCACGAGCGGCTGCGGGGGGAGCTCAGGCGTAACCTGTTCTTCACGAGAGCCCTCCCCTGGAGGCTTTTGCCGCCGGAGAAGGTGACGCGGCTCCAGGCTCACCTCCAGCGCCAGCTGCGGGATCGTGCGCTCTGGCGCCGCGATCATGGCGTCGCGGTGCCGACGATGCGCTCGATCTTGCGCCCCGCGGCGACCGCGCCGAAGGTGCTGCAGTTCATGTTCCCGGGCGAGCAAAAATTCGTGGATATCAGCCCGCGGAGCATCAAGAACGAGCCGGGGTGGATGCGCATCAAGGGTACCGAAGAATCTCCCGTGATGCTCCGGGTCGCCGGCGTGATGACCATCGCCCTCTTCGGGGTGATGTACGGCTTCGACGCTGTGGACACCGCCTTGCGCAAGGCCGCGATGCGTCTGGGCTTGCGGCGGCCCGGGCGACAGCCCGTGCAGGAGTCGCAGCAGACGTCGGCCGATTCGATGTCCAGCGGGCCGGTGACCGGGCGCCAGGCCTCGCAGGTACCGGCGTGATGGCGTGCTCGCCCCGGACCAGGGATTGGCATCGTGCCGCCGCCGCGGGGAGCTCCGAGCGCGAGGTCGACCTGCAGCGTTCCGTGCGTCGCGATGAGGAGTGGATCGAGATCGGGCCAAGCGCGGCGCGCGTCGAGCTGGCCAGCCGGCTGCACGCTCCCGCGGGAGGCGCCGTGCGGCTACGCGGAGGTCATGCCTGCGTCATCAGGAAGCTCGGGGATGGCGTCTCGTCCGTCAGGTGAGCCTTCTTCATGACGTTCGAGGGGCAGGTGGATCGCGACGATGCGCTGACCGCCAGGCACCGGCGCGGTCGCACCGTCGGAGCCGCGCGCTGAGCCCTTGACGGCACCGGCGCCTTACGCCGTTGGCAGGGCCAAAGTATCGCAGTGCATCCGAGCCCCGGTCCATCGGGCGTCGGACGTCCATGATTGTTGCCGGATGGTGTTTCGTATGTGTCGGAATTCGCTTTGTTTCGACCATATTCCCCAGTTCTTGTTGTTTACGAGGGGCGGAGGTGTGCTGGGGGATTGACAGACGCGGCCATCCTTGATGCCATCGATTAGGGTTGAGTGTCAGGTCCTCATGCGCGGCTAGGCGACTATGTCAAGCATTGTTTTCATGTTCTCGGGCCAGGGATCCCAGTACTATCAGATGGGCAGGGATCTCTTCGACTGCCATGCCGGGTTCCGTGCGCGAGTCAGTGAGCTCGATGACATGGTTCGCGGGATGAGGGGGCGATCGCTGCTCGAGCACCTCTACGCCGAGCATAAGCCGCGTGGGGAGTTCTGCGGGCATCTCGAGTTCAGCCACCCGGCGATTTTCGTGATTGAGTATGCGCTTGCGCAGGTGCTCATCGACAGCGGCGTGACGCCCGCGTATCTGCTCGGGGCGAGCATGGGCGAGTACGCCTCCTGCGCTGTCGCGGGCTCGATGAGCGCCGAGGACGCCCTTGAGGCGATCTTTCGACAAATTGACATCTTGGAGGCGTGCTGCACCGGCGGCGGGATGCTCGCGATCATGCATGATCCGGCGCTGTACGAGGAGGCAGCGATCCTGCGTGAAAACAGCGAGATCGCGGGCATCAATTACGCCAAGCACTTCGTCGTCGCGGGCAGCCGCGAGGGGCTCGAGCGCATCTGTGAATATCTCCGGAAGAAGAACATTCTGTTTCAGGAGCTGCCGGCGCCCTACGCGTTTCACTCATCGTTCATGGACCCGGCGGAGGAGAGATACAGGACGTTCCTCCGCACGAAGTTGCTTCGAAAGCCCGCGCTGCCGCTCGCGTCCTGCTTTCACGGGCGGATCATCACCGAGATGGGTGACGGCTACCTCTGGGACGTGGTGCGGAAGCCCATCTTGTTGCGCGAGGCCATCGTGGCCCTGGAGGAGCGACGGGAGGACCTCGTCTACGTGGACCTCGGGCCTTCGGGGACGCTCGCGAATTTTGTCAAATACAATCTCGGCAAGGGATCGTCGGCGAAGGTCTTTCCCGTGATCACCTCCTTCGCGCAAGATCACAAGAATTTCGAGAACGTGACGGGTCAGCTCGCGCGCGGACCCGCCGAGCACAGGCCAGCGCTAGATGCAAAGGAGACGAGGGCGATGAGGGCGGTCGTATTTCCTGGGCAGGGCTCTCAGCGTAAAGGGATGGGCGAGGGCGTTTTTCAGCAGTTCCCGGAGCTCGTGGCCAAGGCGGATGAGATCCTCGGATACTCGGTGCGGCAGCTCTGCCTGGAGAACCCGGACAATCGCCTCGGCCAGACCCAGTACACGCAGCCGGCGCTCTACGTCGTCAACGCGCTGACGTACCTGCGGCTGGCTCAGGAGGCCGGCGACGCGCCGGCCTTCGTGGCCGGCCACAGCCTCGGTGAGTACAACGCCTTATTCGCCGCGGGGGCCTTCGACTTCGAGACCGGGCTGCGGCTCGTCCAGCGCCGCGGCGAGCTCATGGCCAGGGTCGAGGGCGGGGGAATGGCCGCGGTGATTGGCCTGTCCGAGGCGATGGTCCAGCGGGTCATCGAGGAGAACCAGCTCCAGGCGATCGACCTCGCCAACATCAACTCGCCGCGTCAGATCGTGATCTCCGGGCGGCGCGACGCCGTCGAGCGTGCGAGGCCCGTCTTCGAGTCAGCCGGAGCTCAGTCGTATATCCAGCTGCCGGTGAGCGGGGCCTTCCATTCGCGTTACATGGAGCCCGCGGAGGGCGAGCTCACGGCCTTCCTGCGGCAGTTCCAGTATGCGGACCTCAGGATCCCCGTCGTGTCCAACGCCGAGGCGGCGCTGTATACGCGCGATCGGATCGTCGAACTGCTCGCAAAGCAGCTCACGCAGCCCGTGCGGTGGACCGCGACGGTGCAGTTTCTGCTTCGGGAGGGGATGGCCGAGTTCGTCGAGGCGGGGCCGGGCAACGTCCTCACGAAGCTCATCGAGAAGATCCGAAAAGAGCCGCTTCCTCCGGCGGCATCGGAGCGCGAGCCGCTCCCGCTGGTGGCGCCGGAGCGCGAGCCGGCCCGTCCGGCGGCGCAGGCGCTCGCCATGGCCCGCCACGAGGCGCCGAAGGCGACCAACGGCGCGGCGCTGGCGGCAGAAGCGGCGCCGGCGGAGCGGGGCACGCCGGAGCGCGTCGCGCCCATGCCGGTCGACGGCAAGGCGGCTCCGGGGCGGCCCGCCCGAGCGGCGACGCTCCGGTGGCTGGGCCGCGCCTCCGCGCTCGGCGATGCGGCGTTCAAGCGAGAGTATGGGGTGCGGCATGCGTATGCTGCGGGCGGGCTGCCGCGGGGTATCACTTCACCCGCGCTCGTGGTGAGGCTGGCGCAGCGCGGCCTCCTCGGCTTCCTGGGAACGGGCGGCCTCACGTCGTCGGAGCTCGATGCCGCGCTGGCCGAAATTCGCGGCCATCTCGTCGAAGGGCAGCCGTACGGCGCCAGCCTGGCCTGGGATCCGAGCGCGCACGAGGCCGAGGAGGCGAGCATCGATCTGCTGCTGCGGCATGGAGTCACGAACACAGAGCTCGTGGACTATCTGCATGTGACGCCCGCGCTCGTGCGCTACCGGCTGAAGGGGCTGCGCGCGGGGCGCGGCGCAGGCGTCTCCGTACAGCACCGCGTGCTGGTCAGGGTATCCCGGCCCGAGCTCGCGGAGGCTTTCATGAGCCCAGCGCCGGAGCGTGTGGTCAAGGGCCTGCTCGCCGCCGGGGCGGTGACGGCGCTGGAGGCGGAGCTGGCCAGCAAGGTGGCTATGGTGGACGACGTGTGCCTCGTGCCGGACTCCATCCTGAATATCGATACGCTCGTCCTGCTGCCGGTCGTCCAGTCGCTCCGGGACGCGGCTGGGGGCAGGTTCGGCTACTCGCGGCGGGTGCGCGTGGGGGTCGGCGCGATCGGGACGCCCGGCGCGGTGGCGACCGCGATGCTCCACGGCGCGGATTTCGTCATGACGGGCGCGATCAACCAGTGCACGCACGAAGCCCGGCTGAGCGACGCCGCCAAGCAGCTGCTCGATCGCGCAGGCGTGCAGGACAGCGAGTGCGTCCCCGCCGGCCATGCTTTCGAGACGGGCGCCAGGACGCAGGCGCTGCGCAAGGGGCTCTTCTTCCCCGCGCGGGCGAACAAGTTGTATCAGCTCTACCGCCAGCACGACGCGTTCGACCAGCTCAGCGCCCGCGACAGGCATCAGGTCGAGGAAAAGATCTTCCGTCGCAGCCTTCAGGAGGTCTACGGCGACGTCATGGCGGCGCTCGGCCGCCGCGGCCCCCAGGCGATCGAGAAGGCGGAGCGGAGCCCGAAGCACAAGATGGGGCTCATCTTCCAACGCTACTTCGAGGAGGCTTCCATGCTGGCGGCGCGCGGCGACGAGGAGCGCCGGGTCGACTATCAGGTGTACTGCGATCCGTCGATGGGCGGGTTCAACCATTGGGTGAAAGGCTCGGCGCTCGAGCGCTGGGAGGATCGCCATGTCGATGTGATCGCGGAGACGCTCATGGACGGCGCCGCCGAGCTGCTCGGCGAGCGGCTTCGGGTCCTGACGGCGAGCGTCGCGCAGGCCGCGGGGACCAGGCTGGGGCTCGCCGAGGAGCGCGAGCGGAGCCCGCTGGAGGCTCGCTTCGAGGAGACGGGATCTTGAGCCGCAATGGGAAGAATGGCGCTGCCCCGTCGGGCGCCGCGGACATCGCCATCATCGGTGTCTCGGGGAGGTTTCCCGAAGCTGCGAACAGTCGGGAATTTTTCGATAATTTGCTGCGTGGAGTGAACTCGATCAAGGAGATCCCGGCGCAGCGCTGGAGCCTGTCGGAGCACTACTCGCCCGATGTGACCGCGCCGAACCGGAGCACGGGCAAGTGGCTCGGCGCGCTCGACGGCATCGACAGGTTCGACGACGCTTTCTTTCAGATCTCTCCTCGCGAGGCGATGAGCATGGATCCGCAGCAGCGCCTCTTGCTGGAGGAGGCGTGGCGCTGCGTCGAGGACTCGGGGATGCCCCTGTCCGAGCTCCAGGCGAAGCGAACGGCGGTGTACGCCGTGACGATGAACCAGGACTACCAGCTCAAGATCGCGGCTCCCGGCGGCTCGATCGACAGCTACGCGGCGCAGGGGAACTATGGCTGCATCCTGGCCAACCGCATATCGTATGTGCTCGGGTTGCACGGCGAGAGCCTGCTGATCGACGCGGCGTGCGCCTCGTCGGTGGTCGCCATCCATCATGCCAAGCGCGCGCTCGAGCGAGGAGAGATCGACTACGCGCTGGTGGGGGCGGTCAACCTCCACATGCACCCGTTCAAGTACATCTCGTTCTCGAAAGCACGCTTCTTCAGCCCGGAAGGGCAGTGCAAGGCGTTCGACCAGAGCGCGGACGGGTACGTGCCGGGCGAGGGCGTCGGCGTGTTGCTGCTGCAGCGGCTGCGGGACGCCGAGTCGATGCGCAATCACGTCTATGGCGTGGTGAAGGGCGCCGCGGTCAACCATGTCGGCGCGTCCCCTTCGCTCACCGCGCCCACGGTGGAGGCGCAGCACGACGTGATCGTCGCGGCCTACGAAGAGGCCGGCTTCAGCCCGGAGACGGTGACGTACGTCGAAGCTCACGGCACTGGTACCTCGCTCGGTGACCCGATCGAGGTCGAGGCGCTCACGCGCGCGTTCCGTCGCTTCACCGCGGAGCGCCAGTTCTGCGGGCTCGGATCGGTGAAGACGAACATCGGGCACCTCGACGCGGCGGCGGGCATCGCCGGCGTGATCAAGGTGCTCATGATGATGCGTCACGGTGAGATCCCGCCGAGCTTGCACCACCGCGAGCCGAACCCGATCATCGACTTCGCGGGCTCGCCCTTCGCCGTGGTCGTCGCGCGGCAACCGTGGCGGAGCCGAGCAGCGGGCTTGCCGCTGCGCGCTGGCGTAAGCTCGTTCGGCTTCGGCGGGGTGAGCTCTCACGTGCTGATGGAGTCTCACGGCGACGTGGTCGCCGAGACCGCCGGGGCGGCCGCTCCTGCCGACGAGCCGTACGGCTTCCCATTCATGCTCTCCGCCAGGTCGCCGAGCGCGCTGGAACGGCTGCGCGATGCCTGGCGAGGCTTCGTCGAGACAGAGGATTTCTCCCGGTGTCGCCTGCGCGACATCTGCGCGACGCTGGCGACCGGCCGGCGTTCGCATCCCTTCCGCCTCGGCGGCTGGATCCGCAGTCGGGACGAGCTGCGCGGGCTCATCACCGCCGAGCGGGCTGCGCCTTCACATCGCGCCGAAGCACCACAGGCCTTGCGCGTCGCGGCGGTGACGCTCCGTGGCGGCGCGGCGGTGCGCTCGCTGGCCGAGCGCGATCCCGGGTTCGGCCCCCTCGTGGAGGAAGGCCTTCAGGCGCTGGCGCAGCTGGGACCGGGCGCGCCGGACGGCCAGGCGCTGTGGCGCGACACGTGGGCTCCGGGGGAAGACGCGTGCTTTCGACTTCTCGTCGGGCATGCTTACCTGTCGCAGCTGCTCCGCGCCTTCACGCCGGCGCTGCTCGTCGGTGAAGGCGAGGGGATGTGGGGTATTTTGACCGCGAGCGGCGCGCTCGGCCTGGAGGCGGCGCTCGCCGCCCTCAGCGGGCGCGCGCCTTTGCCAGCGCTCCGGCGCCCGCAGATCACCGTATACGATCCGGTCGCCGGGCTGCCTCTGCTGCCGTATGCGCTCGACGAGGGCTACGCTCGTTTGCTCGTCGAGGGGCTCTCGGACCCGGGGGACGACCTCGCGACGCAGGTGCGCAAGGCGCGCGCGCTCCATCGCTCGCAATTCACGTACAGGAAGCTCCTGGAGGAGTGGGCGCCGGCCCTGCGGGCGCGCGGGGAGTCCCTCGAGCGACTGCTGTCCGAGGACGCATTGCTCGTGGACGCGCCCCAGGGCCGCGCGTCGAAGCGCCGTGTGCTCCTGATGCTGATCGTCCTGAGCGCCATGGGCAAGCTGAGCCGCAAATGGGACCTCACGCCGCCGAAGCCTCGCCTGGGGGCGTCGTTCCTGGAGCTCCTCGCGCTGGTGATCGACGGCGTTCTGCCCATTGAGGTTGCGGCCGGGCTGATCCTGGACGAGCGCCCAGATGTTGCGAGCGCCTCGGCCGCGCTGCAGCGCCGCATGCAGCATCTGCGGCCTGACGGGAGCTATCCGCTGCTGCGCGAGCACAGCCAGACGATCGTCGAGATCCCCGACCCGGGGGCATGGCTGCGCGATGCCTTGGATCGCGGCGGCGCGCCGCCGTCCGGTCGCGTCGCGCTGCGCCTAGGAAAGGTGGATGGATTGTCCTCGCCCGATGCGATCGCGGAGATCGCCGTGGCCGGGGATCTCTCCGAGTCGACCGAGCAGGCGGCGCTCAGGCTGTGGTTGAGCGGTGCAGAGCTGGCCTGGGATCGGCTATTTCCGCAAGGGACGTTCAAGAAGGTCTCGCTTCCGGTCACCGTGTTCGAGGGCCGCTCGTACTGGTTGCCGGCGGAAGCGGCGGTGGGTGTCGCGGAAGGCGCTGCGCCGGCGCCGGAGGTCCATGCCGATCGGATCTATGCCGGGGCCTCCTGGGAGGAGCGACCGCTGGCGCAGGTCGCGCGCGGCGGGGAGCCGGACCGCCCTTTGTTGCTGTTCGCCCGCGACGAGGAGACGCGGACCGCCGCACGGGAGCAGCTCGCGGTGCCCGGCGCGCTCGTGGTCCTCGTGCTGCCGGGGGCAAGATTCCGCGATCTCGGCGGGCTGACCTACGAGGTAGGCGGGGCCGCGGGGGAGTACCAGCGCCTCATACACGAGATCGCAGGGCGGGGGCTCTGGCCCAGCCGTATCGTCCATGCCTGGTCACTGCCCATCTTTCCTGAGAGCGCCGAGGCGTTGCGAGAGCAGCTCAACGAGGGCGCCCTGTCGTTCATCACGCTCTCTCAGGCGCTGCTCGCCGAGCGGGCTGGTGCGCCGGTGCGGTCGCTCTACGTCTTTGCCGCCGGCTCCGAGGTGCTGCCGCAGCATGCGGCGGTCGGCGGGCTCGTGCGGGCGCTCGCCGAGGAGACCAGCACGCTGCGCTGCACGACGGTCGAGCTGCGGGGCGCGATCGAGCCGCGAGCGCTCCACGCGCGGAGCGACGCGTGGTGGGCGCTCGCGCAGGAGCTGGGCGAAACGCAGGGGGCCGGGATCGAGGTCCGTTACATCGGGCGCCGCCGCTTCGTGCGTGGCCTCCGTGAAGCAGATCTCGAAGCGCCGACGGACGCCGGCGCGGCGTCGCTAACCCTTCGCGACGGCGGCGTGTACGTCATCACCGGCGGCGCGGGCGGGCTCGGCCTCCTCTTCGCCGAGCACCTCGCGCGCCAGCAGCGGGCGCAGCTCGTGCTGGTCGGCAGGTCCGAGCTCACCGATGCGCGGCGCGCCCGGATCGAGCGGCTGAACGCCATCGGGCGGGCGGCCGTCACCTACATCCGTGCGGACATCACGCGGCCAGCCGAGGCGCAAGCGCTCGTTCGGGATGTGACTCCGCGATTCGGCCCGATCCGCGGAGTCTTCCACGCGGCGGGCGTCTACCGCCCGGCGCCCCTCATCCGCAAAGGGCCGACAGAGATCGAGGCGATCCTCGCCCCCAAGGTGTACGGGACGCTGAACCTCGACGCGGCTCTGGCGTCCACCGAGCTCGACTTCTTCGTGCTCTTCTCCTCGCTCGCCGCCCTGAAGGGCTACGCCGGTCTCACCGATTACGCGTACAGCAACAGCTTTCTCGATCATTTCGCGGAGCGCCGGGAAGTGTTGCGAGCGGCCGGAAGGCGCGCCGGCAGGACGCTGTCGATCAACTGGCCTCTTTGGGAGGACGGGGGCATGCTGCCTTCGGACGAGGAGCGCCGTCGCTACGCCGAGCAAAGCGGCCTGGTCCTGCTGACCGCGAAGCAAGGCATGCAGCTCTGGGACGTCCTCGCCGCGCGCGCCGCCGGGCACCAGTGTCTGGCCGTCTGCGGCGATCGCTCGAAGGTACGCGTGTTCCTCGGCCTCGACGCCGCGCCGCCTGCTGTCAGCGCCGCCCCGGAGACCCGCGGTGTGGCGCTCGACATCGATAGGAAGGCCCTGCGCTTCGAGACCGAGCGGTGGCTCAGGCAGATCCTTGCCGAGGAGACGCGTGTTCCGAGCGTCGAGATCGATCCGCGGGAGGACTTCGAATCGTATGGGATCGACTCCTTGCTCGTGCACCATTTCAATACGAGGATCGAGAGGCTGCTCGGCGCCACGTCGAAGACGCTGCTCTTCGAGACGCGTAACCTGTCGGAGCTTACGGATTTCTTCGTGAACAATCATGCCACGGCGCTCGCAGGGATGTTCCGCATGCAAGACGGCAGGGAGAGTGGAGACGGCGAGTCGCGGTCGCAGAGCGGCGCCGCGGCGCCGTCCGCCGCGCGCGCGACCCGAGGCGATGGCGCGGACGTGCTGCGCGATGAAGACATCGCGATCGTCGGCCTGGCCGGCCGGTATCCCAACGCCAGGGACATCGACGAGCTGTGGGACACGCTGAGGTCCAGCAGGGACTGCGTGACCGAGGTGCCGCCGAACCGGTGGGACTACCGCAAGTACTACGACCCCGATCCGAAGCACGCGAGCAAGGGGAAGATCTACGCAAAGTGGGGGGCCTTCCTGGAGAATGTCGACAAGTTCGACCCGCTCTTCTTCAACATCTCCCCCAAAGAGGCCGAGACGCTGGACCCTCAGGAGCGGCTGTTCCTGCAGGTCGCATGGGCGGCGTTCGAGGACGCCGGATACACGAGGCAGTCGCTCCGTGAGCGCACGCAGGAGGGCGGAGGAGAAGTCGGGGTCTTTGTTGGCGTGACGACGAACACGTACCTGCTCCTCGGGCCCAGCGAATGGCGCGCGGGCAATCACGCGATCCCGATGTCCATGCCATGGTCGATCGCGAACCGGGTCTCCTATGTGCTCGACCTGCACGGCCCGAGCGTTCCGCTCGACACCGCGTGCGCGTCGTCGCTCACCGCGATTCACCTCGCGTGCGAGAGCCTCCGCCGCGGCGAGTCGGGCCTGGCGCTCGCCGGAGGCGTCAACCTGACGCTGCATCCCTCCAAGTACGCGTGGATGTGCCAGCAGCGAATGCTGTCGCCCACGGGCCGGTGCCGCGCCTTCGGCGCCGGCGCCGACGGCTTCGTGCCAGGGGAGGGAGTCGGCGCCGTGCTGCTCAAGCCGCTGCGCCGCGCGCTCATGGACGGCGACCCGATCCACGGCATCATCAAGGGGAGCTCGAGCAACCACGGGGGCAGGACCAACGGCTACACCGTGCCGAACCCGAACGCGCAGGCGGCGCTCATCCTGCAGGCGCTGCGGAACGCAAATGTCGACGCCGGCACCGTGACGTACGTGGAAGCGCACGGCACCGGGACCGCGCTCGGGGATCCGATCGAGATCGCCGGCCTGACGAAGGCGTTCCGGGAGAACACCGAGGGACGCCAGTACTGCGCGATCGGTTCGATCAAATCGAACATCGGGCACCTCGAAGCCGCGGCGGGCATCGCTGGGCTCACCAAGATCCTGCTCCAGATGCGCCACCGGACGCTCGTCCCGTCGCTCCACACGGAGCGCCTGAGCTCGAACATCGACTTCGAGCAGACGCCCTTCTTTGTGCAGCGCGGCCTTGCTCCCTGGGAGACCATCGCGGCCGTGCCCGCGGGCGGAGCGGCCCCGCCGCGCCGGGCGTGCCTCAGCTCATTCGGCGCGGGCGGCTCGAACGCGCACGTGGTGATCGAGGAGTACGATATGCCCCCCGATGATCGAGCTGCCATCCGGCCGCAGCCGGAGCTCATCGTGCTCTCGGCGAAGGGCGACGAACAGCTCATGGCTTATGCCGAGCGGCTGGCCGCGTTTCTGGAGGGGCCCAGCGCCGCGGCTCCCCATCACGTCCTGGCGGATGTCGCCTTTACTCTGCAGATCGGCCGAGAGGCGATGGATCACCGCCTGGCTATCCTCGCCGGGGGGGTCGAGGAGGCCGCGGGTGCGCTCCGTCGCGCGCTGCGCGGCGAGCTTGCGCCGGGCCGTGCCGCGCGCGGCGACGTCACCCGAGCGCAGCGGCGCGCGTGGACAGAGGCAGAAGCGGCAGAGCGCGTGCAGCTCTGGGTTCGCGAGCGGCGGCTCGAGCCGTTGATGGAGGCGTGGGTCCAGGGCGCCGAGATCGACTGGCACCGGCTCCCCGCGCGCGGGGAGCGGCGGCGGGTGTCGCTGCCGACCTATCCCTTCTTGAACGAACGCGTGTGGATCTCGGATCGCGAGGTCCTGTGCGAGGAACCGCCCGCCGTCGTGCTGCCGGCAGGCGATGGCCTGCACCCGCTGATCGACGCCAACGTGTCCACGCTGACCGAGATCAGGTTCAAGAAGGCGCTCACGGGCGACGAATTCTTCCTGCGCGATCACGGCGTGGGGGAGAGCTTGGTGCTCCCTGGGGTGGCCATCGCGGAGATGGCGCGATCGGCGGGCGAGCTCGCTGGCGAGAGGCCGGCGCGAAGGATCAAGAACGTGACCTTCACGAGCCCGATCCGGGCCGCCGCCGAGCCGGTCGACGTCTACGCGCGCCTGGTCCCGGCGGGAGACGCTGCGGACGTCGAGGTCTACAGCCTTCGCGGCGGTGAGCGGATCTCGCACGCGCAGGGCAAGGTCGTGTACGCCCCGGCGGGCGGCGACGAGCGTCCCGAGCACGTGGACTTGCAGGCCGTCCGGCGACGCTGCCCGAGGAGCGTTCCCGTCGCGGAGGGCTACGCCCGGCTTGCCCGCATCGGACTGCGGCTCGGGGCCAGCTACCAGGTCAACGTCGAGGTGCGCGCGGGAGACTTCGAGGCGATCGGGCGCATGGAGCTGCCGCCGCACCTGCGCGACGGCGCGCGCCGCTTCGCGCTGCACCCGGCGCTCGTCGACGGGGCTCAGCAGGTGACCGCGCTCGCGGGGCTCAGGGGCAACGAGGAGGTCATCCACATCCCCTTCAGCGTGGGAGAGTACGAGGTCGTGGGCCCGCTGCCCGACGTCTGCTTCGCCTACGTCCGCCTGCTCGGCGGCGACCAAGCGCTCCGGTCGGCAGTGCAAAAATTCGACGTGCTGATCTCGGACGAGGCCGGGAAGGTGCTGGTCCGGATCAAGAACTTCGTGTGCCGGCCGATGCAGCCGGCCGGGCCAACGACCGCCGCGGCTGAGCTCGCGGCGACGCGCGCCCCTGGATCGGTCGTGTATCTGGGGACGACATGGGAGCCCGCTGCGTTGCCGCTCGAGGCGGCGGCGCGGGCGCTGTCGCGCCCCGTCCTGCTGCTCGATACCGGCGATGCCCTGCGGGGCGCGCTGGAGGCCAGGCTGGGCGGGGAGGGGGCGGGGGCGCCGCAGGTCGTGCTCGTGGAGCCCGGGTCGCGCTTCGAGCGCACGGGGGAGCGCCGGTACACGGTCCGCCCTGGCGCGCCCGACGACTACGCCGCCCTGCTGGAGGCGCTCCGCGCAGCCGGGTGGATGCCCGGCGCCGTCGTCCATCGCTGGGCGGACGATCGCCAGGACGACGCGCCGGGAGCGCTGGAGGACCAGCTCGGCCGAGGGGTCTACGCGCTGCTGCTCTTGAGCCAGGCGCTCGTCCGGCGGGGCACGGAAGACCGGGTGCAGATGCTGTACGCTTACGCGAGCGGCCCCGGGGGGGCCCTGCCGCGGCATGCGGCGATCGGCGGGTTCGGCCGCACGCTCCAGCTCGAGAATCCCAGGCTCCGCTTCAAGGCGCTGGAGCTCCGTGGGGACGACCTCTCCACGATGGCAGCGGGGGACCTCGCCGACATCGTGGCGCGGGAGCTGCGCGCGGAGAGCGCCGTGGCCACGGAGATCCGGTACGAGCGCTCGCAGCGGTGGATGCGCCGGCTGCAGCAGCTCGACCTCGGGGCCATGCGCGTCGATGCGAGCACGGCACCCCTGCGGGACCATGGTGTCTACGTTGTCACGGGCGGGCTCGGCGGCCTGGGCCTGATCTTCTGCGAGCACCTCGCGCGCACCGTCCGGGCGCGCGTCGCGCTCGTCGGGCGCTCGTCGCTCGACTCCGGCAAGGCCGCCCGCCTCGAGCAGCTCCGGCGCCTCGGCGCCGAGATCGACTACATCCGAGCTGACGTTTCCCAGCGCGATCACGTGGAGCGGCTCGTCTCGGCCGCCCGGTCGCGCTTCGGCTCGATCCACGGCGTCGTGCACGCCGCGGGGGTGATCCGGGACGCGCTCGTCCGCAACCAGACGTTGCAGGACGCGGCGGCCGTGATCCGCCCGAAGCTGCTCGGTGCGATGTACCTGGACGAGGCGCTGCGCGATCAGCCGCTCGACTTCTTCGCGCTCTTCTCCTCGACGACGGCGCTCCTCGGCAACCTGGGCCAGGCCGCTTACGCTTATGCCAACGGCTTCCTGGACGCATTCGCCGAGCGACGTGAGGCGCTCCGTGCGGCCGGCCAGCGCGTCGGGAAGACGATCTCGATCAACTGGCCGCTCTGGCGCGACGGCGGCATGAGGGTGGACGCGCAGACGGAGCAGCATCTGCTCACGTCGTTCGGGATGCGGCCGATGTCGACCGAGGCGGGGCTCCGCGCGTTCGAGCTCGCGCTCGCGACTGGCGCCGCCCACGTGGCAGTCATCGAGGGAGAGCCGCAGCAGATCGCGCGGGTCGCGCGGGCGACCACGCCCGACGCGCCCGCGCCCGACGCGCCCGACGCGCCGGCGCCCGCGCCCGCAGCAGCGAGCGGGCGCGGTCCGGCGCCGGTGGGCCCCGCCCACCCCGTGCCGGCCGACGCGTTGATCGCCCCGCTCCAGCGCGACCTCCGGCGGATGCTCTCCGCCATGCTGAAGCTCCCCGAGGGCCGAATCAGCCTCGATCAGAACATCTCCGAGTACGGCATCGAATCCATTGCGCTGATGACCCTGTCGAACCAGATCAACGCGCAGCTCGGCCTCGAAATCACGCCCGCGATCTTCTTCGAGCATCCGACGCTGGGCGGGCTCGCTCATCACCTCGTCGAGGAGCACGGCGGCGACCTGGCCCGGCGCTACGGCATGAGCGCAGACGACCGCGGCGGCGCCGCGGAGCCCGCGGCCGCGGCAGAGATGCGCGGGTCGGCCGAGCGCGGCGGCGCGGCGGGGGCGACCTGGGCCGGCGCCGACGAGCCGGCGGCGCCGGGAGGCGCGTATGGGTCGAGCGTGGAAGGAATGGCGGCGCTCGGCCAGGCAGGCGCGCTCGCGCGCGAGCCGGTCGCGATCATCGGGATGAGCGGCATCATGCCGCAGTCCGAGGATCTCGAAGCGTTTTGGCGCCACCTCGCGGAGGGGCGCGATCTCATCACAGAGATCCCGAAGGACCGCTGGGACTGGCGAGCCTGGTTCGGCGATCCGGCGACCGAGCCGAACAAGACGAACATCAAATGGGGCGGGTTCATCGAGGACGTCGACAAGTTCGACGCCCGCTTCTTCGGTATCTCGCGGCGTGAGGCCGAGTTCATGGATCCGCAGCAGCGTGTCTTTCTCGAGGTCGTCTGGAGGACGATCGAGGACGCGGGCTACCGCGTGTCGGAGCTGGCCAAAGGCCGAACGGGCGTGTTCGCGGGTGTGTCGTTGCTCGACTACTCCGAGCTGCTCCGCGAGAACCGCGTGGACACCGAGGCGTACACGACGACTGGGATGTTCCACTCCATCCTGGCGAACCGGATCTCCTACCTGTTCAACCTGCGCGGTCCGAGCGTGCCCGTCGACACGGCGTGCTCCAGCTCGCTCGTCGCGATACGACAGGCCATCGAGGCGATCTGGGCCGGGAGCTGCGACGTGGCGATCGCCGGCGGGATCAACCTGCTGCTGCACCCGATGGTGTTCGTCTCGTTCAGCAAGGCCGGCATGCTCAGCCTCGACGGGCGCTGCAAGGCGTTCGACAAGCGGGCCAACGGCTACGTGCGCGCCGAGGGCGCGGGCGCCTTGCTGCTCAAGCCGCTCCGTCGAGCCCTCGCGGACGGCGATCAGATCCACGCGGTCATCCGCGGCAGCGCGGTCAACCACGGCGGCAAGGTCAACACCATGACCGCGCCCAACCCGAACGCACAGGCCGAGCTGATCACCAGCGCTTTCGAGGAGGGGCAGATCGATCCGGCGACCGTCACCTACATGGAAGCCCACGGCACGGGCACGAGCCTCGGCGACCCCATCGAGATCAACGGGCTCAAGAAGGCGTTCAAAGAGATGTTCCGGCGGCGCGGGCTGCCGCAGCCGTCGAGCAGCTACTGCGGCGTCGGCTCCGTGAAATCGAACATCGGCCATCTGGAGCCTGCCGCCGCGATCTCGGGGATCTTCAAGGTGATCCTCGCGATGAAGCACGGGCGCATCCCGTCGACCATTCATTTCACCGAGATCAACCCGTATATCCAGCTGGAGAATAGCCCCTTCTTTCTCGTGACCGAGGGGCGCCCATGGGAGCGTATCAAGGACGAGCACGGGCGTACGGTCCCGCGCCGCGCCGGCGTGAGCTCTTTCGGCTTCGGGGGCGTGAACGGGCACGTGGTGCTCGAGGAGTTCGTCCCGCCGTCCAGGCCGGCTGGATCCGCCGGGGCCCCGTGCATCGTGCCGCTGTCGGCGAAGACGAAGGAGCGGCTGCTGGAGTACGTCGCCAGGACGACGCGCTTCATCGAGAAGGCTGCGCCGTCGGGCGCCGGGGCGCCGGCCCCGGTGTCGTATGGCGAGCAGCTCGCGCAGCTTCTCGAGACCGAGCTCGTCGCCCTCACGGTGCAGGTGGGTGGCCTTGCCGAGGCGCACGTCTCGCTGGATGAACCGATCGCGGAGCTCGGGCTCGACGCCGTGCACGCGGCAGAGCTCGCGCGCCGTGTCGGAGAGCGGCTCGACGTCCCGCTCGCGCCGTCGGTTTTCATCGATTGGCCGAGCCTCGGCGCGCTGGCGTGGCACCTGCTGGACGCGCACCACGACGCCGTGGCCCGCCGCCTCGGCCCCGCGCCCGGCCCGGAGTCGCAGGGCGGCGCACGGAGCGACCTCGACCTGATGGACCTGGCCTATACGCTCCAGATCGGCCGCGAGCCCATGGAGGAGCGGCTGGTCGTCGCCGCGTCGAGCCTCGATGAGCTCGCGGCCAAGCTGCGCGCCTTCCACGAGGGGAAGGACAACGTCGACGGGCTGTGGTGCGGCAACGCGGTGCGCGACGAGGGGCGCTTGGAGGCCCTCCTCGACGGAGGAGAGGGCGCGGACTTCGTCCGGACGCTCATCGAGAACCGCCGGCTCGACAAACTCGCGCAGCTCTGGATCTCCGGCGTCGACGTCGACTGGAAGCTGCTGTATCCCGCCCAGCTGCCCCGGCGCATCTCGCTGCCGACCTATCCCTTCGCCAGGGACAGGTTCTGGATCCCCAAGGGCCGGCGCGAGTCCGCGACACGAGCGGCCGCGGACCTCCGGCTGGCGCACCCGCTGCTTGACGGCATCGACCTCGGGCTGAGCCTGCGCGAGGGCGTGGCGTTCCGCAGGACGCTCCGGCGCTCCGAGCCCCTCGTCGCGCACCATGAGGTTGGTGGCCGGCTCGTATTCCCGGGCGTCGGTCAGCTGGCGATGGCGATCGCCGCGGGAGCGCAGGTGCAGGAGTCGGCCGCGATGGAGCTGACGCGGGTGGCCTGGTTGCGTCCGCTCGTCATCGACGAGGACACCAGGGAGGTGCGCGTCGTCGTCCGCGATGACGGCGGCGCGCTCGAGTACGAGGTGCGCTCCGGGGGAGACGGCGGCGCGACGGTCCACTCGAAGGGGGCGCTCGGCGCCGCGGCGGCCGCCGAGGGCGAGGCGGCGCGCCTGCCCGTGGAGGCGATCAAGGCCCGCTGCGGGCGGGCGATGGGGCAGCAGGCGCTCTACGAGGCCTTCGGCGCGACCGGCGTCGTGCTCGGCGCGTACTTCAGGACGATCGAGCAAGCGTGGATCGGCGACGGCGAGGCCCTCGCCGCCGTTCGCTTGCCGCCCGAGTTCGCCGACGAGGCGGCGCTGTACCCGGCGCACCCCACGCTGCTGGACGCTGCGTTGCAGACCATGGGCGCGCTGTCCATCGTCGGGGGAGGCGGCGGGAACGCGGCGCTGCTGCCGTTCGCGGTGGACCGGATCGAGCTGCTCCGGCCGCTCGGCCAGCGCGGCCATCTCCATGTCCAGGCTGCGGGCAACCTCCAGTTCCACGCGGTGATCTCGGACGAGGAGGGGCGCGCCTGCGTGAAGCTGCACGACGTCGCCATGCGCGAGGCGAAGGACGCGCCCGCCCGCGAGCGGTTCTTTTTCCGGCCAGGCTGGCGGGAGGCGCCGATCGCCGGTGACGCGGCGGGGCCGAGCGCGGCGGGCGCGGCGCGGCAGGCGACGCTCATCGTCGCGCCGCCCCAGGATCTCGGCCTCGGCGCGGCGCTCGCCGCTGCGCACCCGGATGAAGAGGTCATCGAGATCCGGCTGGGTTACGAGCGGCGGCAACGAGCGGCGCGCGTTTGGGAGGTCCCCGCCGGCGATCCTGACGCCATCGCGACCTGCCTCGATCGGCTCCCGAGCGTCGGCAGGATTTACTTCCTCGGCGGGCTCCAGGCGACGCCGGTCGAGCACGGCGATCTCGGCGCGCTCGACGCCTGCGAGCAGCGGGGCGTGCTGTCGCTCTTCCGGCTGATCAAGGCGTTGCGCCGCCGCAGCCTTTCCGCGTCTCCCGTGCAGCTGACCGTCGTGACGAATGACGTGAACAGCGTCCTTCAGGGGGAATCGATCTCGCCGTTCGCTGCGGGGCTGTATGGCCTGACGCGCTCGCTCGCGCGGGAGCACCCCGCGTGGTCCGTTCGCTGCCTCGACGTTCGGCGGGACGAGATCGGCCACCCAGAGCTCGTCAAGGCGATCGTCTCCGAGATCGGTCACCCGGACGGCGCCGAGGTCGCGCTCCGCGATGGCAGGAGGTACGCGCGGGTGTTCACGCCGATACGGATGCCCAAGGCCGATCTCCCGCCGTTCCGGTCCGAGGGGGTCTACCTCATCGTCGGCGGCGCCAGCGGCATCGGGCTCGAACTCGCGCTGCACCTCGCGACCACCGCGCGTGCGCGGCTGGCGCTCGTCGGCCGCACCGTGCTCGGCCCCGCCCAGCGAGACACGCTCGCGCGGATCGAGGCGCTGGGCGGCCAGGCGATCTACCTCCGCGCCGACTTGACGGACCCCGAGGACATCGGGCGCGCCATCACGGAGACGCGCGCGCGGTTCGGCGCGATCAACGGCGTCGTGCACTCGGCGCTGGTGCTGCGAGATAGGCTCCTCGAGAATATGGACGAGCCCGCGTTTCGCGCCGCGCTCGCGCCGAAGACGCGCGGCAGCGTCGCGCTTTACCGGGCGATTCGAGGCGAGGCGCTCGACTTCCTGCTCTTTTTCTCGTCCGCGCAGTCGTTCACGGGCAATGTCGGGCAGAGCAACTATGCGGCGGCATGCACGTTCAAGGACGCCTTCGCGCGGTACCTTGGTCAGACCCTGCCCTATCCCGTGAGGATCATCAACTGGGGCTACTGGGGAACGGTCGGCGTCGTCGCCACCGAAGGGCACCGGCGGAGCATGGCCGAGCAAGGGGTGCTCTCGATCGGTCCCGAGCAGGGGATGGCCGCGATAGAGCGGGTGCTGAGCGGACCGGTCGAGCAGGTGATGGCCATCTCTGCCGAGGAGCGGGTGCTGGCACAGATGGGCGTCGATTTGGGGGCGGAGCTCAGCGTTCATCCGGCCGAAGTGCCTCCGATGCTGCGCGCGGCTGCCCTCGATCGGCGTCCGACGAGCCTGCCACTCCACTCCTTCGCCGAGTCGGTCCGGGCCTTCGACGAGGTCGAGCGCTTCGCGAGGCGCATGCTGCTGGCTGCGCTCCGGCAGATGGGCGCGCTTCGGGTCGCGGGCGAGCGGCGACGCTGGGACGAGCTCGCGGGCGCGCTCGGCGTCGCCCCGGCGCACGCGCGCCTGTTCAACGCGCTCCTCGGCGTCTTGTCCAGGGCCGACATCGTGCGGCTAGAGGGCCCCGACGTGGTCACGATGTCGATCGACGCGGCGGGGGACGAGCTCACCTTGAGCGCGGAGAAGGAGCGCCTGGCTGCCGCATTCCCCGAGCGGGTTGCGTACCTGGAGCTCCTCTGGAGGTGCTTGAGGCGGTATCCCGAGATCCTGCGTGGCGAGATCCCGGCGACCGAGATCCTGTTCCCCGGCGGCTCGACCGAGCTGGTCGCGCCCGTGTATGGGGGCAACACGACGTCGAACTACTATAACCGCATCGTCGCCGAGAGCGTGCTCACCTATCTGGAAGCGCAGATCCCGCTCCTCCCGGCGGGCCGCAAGATCCAGATCGTCGAGCTCGGCGCGGGCACCGGCGGCACGAGCGTGACTGTGCTCGACGCGATCCGGGCCCACGGCGACCGGCTCCGGTACGTCTACACGGACATCTCGCCCGGCTTCATCAACCAGGGCCAGCAGCGGTTTGTGGCATCGCTCCCGTTCATGGAGTTCCGGGTCCTCGACATCGAGCGCGAGGTCGAAGCGCAGGGCTTCGTTGCCGGCAGC
The DNA here is from genome assembly GCF_051475585.1 of Sorangium sp. So ce426. Classification (NCBI taxonomy): domain Bacteria; kingdom Pseudomonadati; phylum Myxococcota; order Polyangiales; family Polyangiaceae; genus Sorangium; species Sorangium sp. So ce426. Next base: position 4,623,693 of record NZ_CP150341.1, read on the forward strand.
TTCGATGTGGTCATCGCGACGAACGTTCTCCACGCGACGCGGCAGATCGCGCGCACGCTCGGCCACGCCAAGTCGCTGCTCCGGGCGCGAGGGTGGCTCGTCCTCAATGAGGTCACCGAGGTCCAGGACTTCACGACGCTCACCTTCGGTTTGCTGGAAGGGTGGTGGCTGTTCGAAGATGACGCGCTCCGGCTGCCGGCCTCGCCCCTGCTCAGCGCGGAGGCATGGCGCAGGGTACTGGGACAGGAGGGGTTTGCGCACGTGGTGACGCTCGGGCAGACGGATGCGCGCGGCCGAGGGCTCGGGCAGAGCGTGCTGGTCGCCGAGAGCGACGGCTTGGTCCGGCGCGTTGTGGCCGAGGGGTCGCGGCGGGAGGCGCCGCGAGCTGCGTCGGCGCTTCAGGCCCGCAGCCTCCTCGGCGCCGTGCAGCCAGCGGCCGCTGCAGGTGGCGAGGCGCCGGGGGCGCCCGCGGAGGCCGCGCTCGCCGGCGCGGCCCCGGGCGGCGGCCCACGATCGCAGATCGAGCGCGCCGTCGTCGACATCCTGGCGCAGGTGCTCGAGGTGAGCCGTGAGGAGATCCACCCGACCGCGCCGTACACCAGCCTGGGGGTGGACTCGATCCAGTCGGTGGCGATCGTCGACCGACTGAACAAGGCGTTCGGCATCACGCTGCGCAGCACCGACCTGTTCAACTACCCGACGGTGCGCAGGCTGTCCGGCTACATGCTCGACACCTTCGGAGGCGCCGTCGCCCGCGGCGCGTCGCCGGCGCCAGCGACCGCCAAGAGCGAGCCCGCGGCGAAGGACGGCGGCGCAGCCGCCCCGCCCGCGGCAAAGGGCGCCGGCGCATCCGCCGCCCCGCGCGCGGCGCACGCCGAGCTGGGCGCGCGCCCCCCGCAGCTGACGGAGAGCGAGCTCCGGGCACGCGTCGAGGAGACGACCACCACGACGCTTGCGCAGGTGCTCGAGGTGGGCCGTGAGGAGATCCACCCGACCGCGCCGTACACCAGCCTGGGGGTGGACTCGATCCAGTCGGTGGCGATCGTCGATCGGCTGAACAAGGCGTTCGGCATCACGCTGCGCAGCACCGACCTGTTCAACTACCCGACGGTGCGAAAGCTCGCGGCGCACATGATCGAGCGCTTCGGCGCGTCGATCCGGCTCGGGTCGCCGGCTGTCGAGCGCGCCAGCGAGGCTTCCGCCCGTAGCCCAGGGGATGGGAGCCACACGAACGGGTCGAGCGGCGGCGGGCAGCCCCGGACGCTGGAGCACCTGTCCGCGAGCCCGGGGCGCAACGGCGGCGGTGCGGTACACCAGGCACACCTGCCCGAGGAGCTGCCTTGGGGCGGCAACGGGGCAGGGAAGGGGAGGCCGGCGGCCGAGGTCACCCCGAGCGTGCGGCGCGATGAGGGCCTCAGCGTGGTCCAGCGCGCGCCCAGCGCTCCGCCGCTCGTGGCGGTCATCGGCATGGCGGGCAGGTTTCCCGGCGCGCGCGACGTTCACGAGCTCTGGCAGAACCTGGCGGCCGGCGTCGACTCGGTGCAGGAGATCGCGCGCTGGGATCAGGCGCGCTTCTATGATGCCGACCCGCATGCGGTCGGCAAGAGCTACAGCAAGTGGGCGGGTCTCTTGCCGGACATCGATAGCTTCGATCCGCTGTTCTTCAACATCTCCCCCAAGGAGGCGGAGCTCATGGATCCTCGGCAGCGGCTCTTCCTGGAGGAGTCGTGGAAAGCCCTGGAGGACGCCGGCTGCGCCGAGCACAAGCTCGACGGGAAGGGGTGCGCCGTTTTCGTCGGGTGCTCGGGCGGTGATTACAAGCGACTCATCATCGAGCGCGAGGTCCCGCCGGGCCCTCACATGTTCATGGGCACGTCGAGCTCCATCCTGGCGGCCCGCATCTCCTACCTCCTGAACCTCAAAGGGCCGAGCGTGCCGATCGACACGGCGTGCTCGTCGTCGCTGGTAGCGCTGCACCTCGCATGCGAGGGCATCCGGAACGGCGCGTATGAAATGGCTCTGGTGGGCGGCGCCGAGGTGCTCACGACGCCGGAGTTCCACGTGATGGCAAGCCGCACGGGGATGCTGTCGCCCGAAGGCCGATGCATGACATTCGATCAGCGGGCGGACGGCTTCGTGCCCGGCGAGGCGGTCGCCGCGATCGTGCTCAAGGACCTCGATGCGGCCCGCCGCGACGGTGATCGCGTCTACGGCGTGATCGCCGGATCGAGCATCAACCAGGACGGCAAGACGAACGGTATCACCTCGCCAAGCGCGCCGTCGCAGACGGCGCTGGAGCGCGACGTCTACGAGCGCTTCGGCATCGACCCGGCGTCGATCACCTACGTCGAGGCGCACGGCACGGGGACGCGGCTCGGTGACCCCATCGAGATCCAGGCGCTCACGGACGCGTTCCGCGCCTACACCGACCGGCGCCAGTACTGCGCGATCGGCTCGGTGAAGACGAACATCGGCCACACGCTGACGGCGGCGGGGGTCGTGGGCGTCATCAAGGTGCTGCTCGGAATGCAGCACCGCAAGCTCGTGCCCTCGCTGCACCTCCAGCGGGAGAACGAGCTCATCGACTTCCGCGGCAGCCCCTTCTACGTCAACGCGACGCTGAAGGACTGGGACGTGCCTCCGGGAGCGCCGCGGCAGGCCGCGGTCAGCGCGTTCGGCTTCAGCGGCACGAACGCGCACGTGATCGTCCGCGAGGCGAGCGACGTGCCCGATCGGGAGCGGGCCCTGGACGCGCGGCCCTGGTATCTCGTGGCGCTGTCGGCGAAAACGCACGAGGCGCTGCGGCAAAGGCTGCTTCGGCTCGCTGACTGGATCGAGCGCGCGGACCCCGCGCCGCGGCTGCGCGACGTGGCCTCGACGCTGCTGCTCCACCGCACCCAGCACCCGCTGCGGATCGCGCTGGTGGCCCGGAGCACGTCGGATCTCGTGCAACAGCTGCGCGCTGCCTCGAGCGGCGGACCGGCGTCCGGGAGCCGGCGAGCCGCGGCCGACGAGCCGCTCGGGAGGCAGCTGCTCGCCGAGCTTCGCGCCGGTACGTTCACGGAAGGCGAGCTCCGCGCGCGCCTGGAGCCGCTGGCCTCGCTCTACATCGCGGACGCTGCCCTCCCCTGGGCCGAGCTCTTCGAGGGAGAGGACTGCAGGCAGGTAGCGTTGCCATCGTACCCCTTCTGCGGCGAGCGCTACTGGCTCCCCGAGCACGCGGCGCACGGGGCCGGGGCCCGCGGCCCGTCCGCCGTCGCATCGCTCCACCCCTTGCTCGCGGCGAACACGTCGACGTTCGAGGAGCAGCGGTTCACCACGGAGCTCTCCGGCGGCGAGCCGTTCCTCCGCGATCACGTCGTCGGAGGCCTCAACGTGCTGCCGGGCGTCATCGTTCTGGAGATGGCTCGAGCCGCCGGCGAGCTCTCCGCCGGGCGCAAGCCGCTCGGCCTCCGCGATGTCGTGTGGGTGAGCGCCATCGTGCCCGCGGGAGGCCGGCAGCGCCTGTCCATCTCGCTCCACCCGCAGGGAGATCAAGCGAGCTACGAGGTGTGGACGGAGGATGCCGGCGCCGCGCGGAACGTCCGGGCCAGCGGGCGGATCCTCTACGGCGAGGCGGCCGCGCCGCTCGCGTTGGAGTCGGTGGATCTGCCGCGGCTCCGAGACCGCCTCCCTACATCGCTGGACCGCGAGGCGTGCTACCTCGCGCTGCAGCGCGCGGGGCTGGACTATGGCCCCACGTTCCGGATCATCCGGCGGTTGTACCAGGGTGAGAACGCGGTGCTCGCCCATCTGGAGCTGCCGCCGGCGCAGATCGGCGCTTATGCCGCCTACGTCTTGACTCCAGGGCTCCTGGACGGCGCCCTGCAGTCTGCGCTCTGGTTGCTCGAGCGCGGTTCGCCGGGCGCCCTTCGGCCGATGCCGTTCGGCATCGGCGAGCTGACGATCGCCGGACCGCTGCCGTCGAGCTGCTACGCGCTGGTTACGCCCGCCGGCAGCCAGGGCGGGCTCCACAAGTTCGACGTGCTGCTGTTCGACGAGGCGGGGCAGGTGCTCGTCCGGATACGTCAATACGGGGTGAGGGCGCGGCCGCAGCACCGCGATGCCAGCGCGGGCACCCCGGGCACGGCGACGCAGGACAGCACGATTCTCGATCTGTTCCGGCAGGTTCAGCGAAATACCGTGGAGGTGGCGGAGGCGTACCAGCGCCTCCGCGGCTCGAGCGAGTAGGAGCGGCGCGGCTTCGGTCCGCCGACGTGGAGGCGGGGTGACGGCAGGCCGGGGGCGCTCCGCAGTGACGTGAGACGATCGTCTATTCGGGTGTGCGCGATGGTTGAGATGGATCCTGCGACGAAACGAATTCTTGAGATGGTGAAGTCCGGCCAGGTGTCTCCGGAGGAGGGGCTCCGGCTATACGCCGAGCGGCAGCGCGCCGCCGCCCCCGCCGAGCGCGCGCACCAAGCGCAGGCGTTGATGTATTGCCGATGGGTCTGGGAGCCATCGCCCGCGGAGCCCGCCGCTGCGCACGCCGGCCCCACGCTCGTCTTTGACACCGGCGAGGGGATCCGCCGCGCGCTCCAGGCTCGCCTCGACGGCGCGGCGCCTGCCGTGCTCGTGACGCCAGGGGACGGGTTTCATGAGCGTGGAGAGCACGCGTTCGAGATCCATCCTGGGCGCGACGAGGATTATGCGCGGCTGTTCCGAGCGCTGGAGAGGCAACGATTCTCGCCGTCGGTGATCGTCCACGCCTGGTCGCGCGGTGGAGCGGTGGGCGCCGTCGGGGGGATCGACGCGCGGCTGGACGAGGGCGCGTACTCGCTGCTCGGCCTGAGCAAGACGCTCCTCGATCGCAGGCCGACGCAGGAGACTGCGCTGCTGTATCTGTACGATGCCAGCGCGCCGGGGCCGTCGGCGCTTTACGCGGGCGCGGGCGCCCTGCTCCGGACGTTGCGCCTGGAGAATCCGAAGCTCGCGGGAAAGGCCGTGGGCGTCGTCGCAGCGGATCCTTTCGCCTGGTCGGAGGCCGTGCGGCAAGAGCTCGGGGCGCCCGCCACCGATGCAGAGGTCTTGTACGAGGGCGGCCGCCGGCTGGTGCGGCGGCCGCGCGAGCTCGCGCCCGGGTTCGCTTCAGGCGAGGAGAACCCCTTCCGCCCCGACGGCGTGTATCTCATCACAGGGGGCCTCGGAGGGCTCGGCGGTCTGGTCGCCGAGCACGTGGCGCGGCGGTGCCCCAGGGTCACCTTGATCCTGACGGGGCGTTCCCCGCTCAGCGCCGACAAGGAGCGCCGCCTCGCTGAGCTCGCCGCGCTCGGCGCGCAGCCCGTCTATGTGACGTCCGACGTCGCGCGGAGGGATTCGGTCGAGGCGCTCGCGGCCAAGATCCGGGCCCAGTTCGGCGGGATCCACGGCGTCTTTCACTGCGCCGGTGCGCTTCAGGACGGGCTCCTCGCGCGCAAGACGAGGGCATCAATGGCCGAGGTGCTCGCCCCGAAGGTGCATGGGACCGTGTACCTCGACGAGGTTCTGCAGGCCGAGCCGCTCGATCTTTTCGTCCTCTTCTCCTCCATCGTCGCCGTGATGGGCAACGTGGGTCAGGCCGACTATGCCTTCGCATGCAGCTTCCAGGACCATTTCGCGGCGCACCGCGATGCGTTGCGGCTGCGGGGCGCGCGCGCCGGCCGGACCGTCGCGATCAACTGGCCGCTCTGGCGCGACGGAGGGATGACGGCCGACGAGGGATCGATCGCGTGGGCGCGCAAGGTCATGGGCTTCGAGCCGCTCGAGCGCAGGGCCGGGATCGAGGCGCTCGAGGCCGCGCTGCGAGGGCCGTTCGCGCAGGTCGCGGTGCTCTCCGGCGACGCGCCGAAGATGAAGGCCGCGCTCGGGTTCAGCTCCCCGGTCGGCGGCGCGAGCGTCGCGTCGGTGGCGCCGCCTTGTGCCGGGGGCGGCGCGACGCGCGAGCGCGCGGAGGCCTGCGTGAAGGCGGTGCTCTCCGCCGAGATCAAGCTGCCTCCTGACAAGATCGACGCGAGCAAGCCGTTCGAGGCCTACGGCATCGACTCGATCTTGATCGTGACGCTGACGCGCGCGCTGGAGGAGCGGTTCGGCGTCCTCTCGAAGACGCTCTTCTTCGAGTACAACAGCGTCTCCGAGCTCGCCGGCTATCTGGCGGAGCACCACGCGGACAGGCTGAGCGACGACGCCCGCGGGGAGGCGCCGGCCGCGCCGACGCCGGAGCCGGCCGCGCCGACGCCGGAGAGGGATCCCTCGCGCTCGCGATGGTGGCCCGCTGCCGTGACGCCCGGCGCCCAGCCCGCCGCCGCGCCGGAGCGGAGCCGCCCGACGACCGAGCAGCTCACCGAGGACGATACCATCGCCGTCGTCGGCCTCGCCGGACGTTACCCGATGGCCGAGAGCCTCGATGTGTTCTGGGAGAACCTGCGGGCAGGTCGCGACTGCATCACCGAGATCCCCTCGGACCGCTGGGATCACCGCTCCTTCTTCAGCCACGACAAGGATCGGCGGGACAAGAGTTACAGCAAGTGGGGCGGATTCCTCTCCGGCGTCGATCAGTTCGATCCGCTCTTCTTCAACATCTCTCCAAGGGAGGCGGAGCTGATGGACCCCCAGGAGCGGATCTTCCTGGAGGCTGCATGGCACGCGCTGGAGGACGGCGGGCATACGAGGGGCCGGCTCGCGCGCGAGCGGGTCGGCGTGTTCGTGGGCGTCATGTACTCCCATTATCAGCTCATCGCCCTCGAGGAGTCGCTCCGCGCCGAGGTGGTTGCCCCAGGCTCCTTCTTCGCGTCGATCGCGAATCGGGTCTCGTATCACCTCAACCTGCGCGGCCCGAGCATCGCGCTCGACACCCTCTGTTCGTCCTCGCTCACGGCCATCCATCTCGCGTGCGAGAGCATCCGCCGCGGCGAGATCGACGCTGCCATCGCCGGCGGCGTCAACCTCACGGTTCACCCGAGCAAGTACTTCATCCTGAGCCACGGCCGATTCGCCGCGAGCGACGGCCGCTGCCGCAGCTTCGGCGAGGGCGGGGACGGCTACGTGCCGGGGGAGGGCGTCGGCGCGCTGCTGCTCAGGCCGCTGCGGAAGGCGGCGGCGGACGGCGATCTCATCTATGGGCTCATCAAGGGCACCGCGCTCAACCATGGCGGCAAGACCAACGGTCTGACCGTGCCGAGCCCCAACGCGCAGCGTGATGTGATCGTCGAGGCGCTTCGCAGGGCCAAGGTCGACCCCCGATGCGTGAGCTACGTGGAGGCGCACGGCACCGGCACCGCCCTGGGCGATCCGATCGAGATCACCGGGCTCACGAAGGCGTTCCAGGCCGGGGGCGACCTGCGCCGCGGCGACGACGCCCAGCGCTGCGCTATCGGCTCGGTGAAGTCGAACATCGGACATCTGGAGTCCGCGGCGGGCGTCGCCGGCATCACGAAGGTGCTGCTCCAGATGAAGCACCGGGCGCTCGCGCCCTCGCTGCACGCCGAGCGGCTGAACCCGAACATTTCGTTCGAAGGCTCGCCGTTCCGCGTGCAGAGGACGCTGAGCGAGTGGCGGCAGCCCGTGCTGCGAGAGGGCGGCGAGGAGGTCGCCGCTCCACGCATCGCCGGGATCAGCTCGTTCGGCGCGGGCGGCGCCAACGCGCACATCGTCCTTCAAGAGTACGACGCGCCGCCAGCGCCGGCCGCCGCGAGCCCGGAGGCCCCGGTGCTCATCGTGCTGTCTTCGAGGGATCGCGAGCGCCTTGCGGCGTACGCGACGGCGCTGCGCGACGGCCTGGCGCGCCTGCAAGCGCCTCATGGCAGCGGCTACCTCCGCGATTTCGCCTACACGCTGCAGGTGGGCAGGGAGCCCATGCCGGAGCGGCTCGCCTTCGTGGCCTCCTCGGTGGAGGAGCTCATCGGGAAGCTCGACGCGTACGTCACGCGCCAGCCCGTAGAGAGGCTGTATCAGGGCAATACCGCCGACGTGCCTCGGCCGGCCGCGCTGGAGGCGGCTGCTCCGGACGACGCCCGCGCGGCGGCGCTCGCCGCGCGCGACCTGGGAGGGTTGGCCGCGCTGTGGGTCGCGGGGGTCGAGATCGATTGGGCGCAGCTCGCGGCTCCCTCGAAGCCGCGGCGGATCTCGCTGCCCCCGCGGCCCTTCGTGAAGGAGCGCTGCTGGATCGGCAGCCCCGGCGGCGCCCTGCTCGCCGGGGGCGCGCCCCCAGCGCGGCTGCATCCGCTGATCGGGCAGAATACGTCGCTGCTGGGAGAGCCGCGCTTCACGACGCGTTTCCGCGGCGACGAGCCGTTCCTCGCCGATCACGTCGTCGATGGTCGGCGCGTGCTGCCGGGCGTGGCTGTGCTCGAGATGGCGCGTGCCGCCGGCGAGCTCGCCGGGCTCCCGCCGGTGCGCCGGATCGGCCAGGCCGTCTGGTCCAGCGCGCTGGCGGTCGATCCTGAGCTGGGTGCCGAGGTCAGCGTCAGCCTCGCGGCGGATCACGACACCGTCGCATACGAGGTGTGGGGCGCGCTGGAGGGAGGCGCGAGGCACGTCTACGCGTCGGGCAAGCTGATGCGCGACGAGCCAGCGACCGCGTCGCCGCGGGTCGACGTCGACGTCATCCGGGCGCGCTGCCCGGCGCGCTGGTCCGCGGGGACCTGCTATGCGCAGTTCCGCGAGCGCAGGCTGATTTACGGGCCGGCCTTCCAGTCGATCCAGGAGCTCGCCTTCGGGCCGGACGAGGCGCTCGCGCGCCTCGCGCTGCCGGCGGAGCTCTCGCCGGAGCTTCAGCGCTGCGTCCTCCACCCGGTGCTGCTCGACGGAGCGCTTCAGGCCCTGCTCGGTCTGTTTGCGGCGCGGAGCGCCGCCTCGGGCGACACCTACGTGCCCTTCGCCCTCGGCACGCTCGAGCTCTTCGGGCCCGTCGAGCGCGCGGCGTACGCGCACGCCCGCCGGGCCGTGAGCGCGGCGCCCGCCGATCCGACGATCGAGCGCTTCGAGATCCGGATCTACAGCGAGGATGGCTCGCCGCTCGCGGCGATGATGGACCTGGCGGTGAAGCGCCTCGACGGCGCGGCGCTCCCGCGGCCCGCGACGGGCGCCAGCTGCTCGCTCTTTCGCCCGGTGTGGCGGCAGCGCCCGCCCGCGCCGTCGGGCGCCGGCGACGCGGCGCCCGGCGGCGCGCTCCTCATCTTCGATCTCGGCGGGGAGCTCGTGGACGCCGCGCGCCAGCGGAGCGACGCCGCGGGCGCCGCGCGCCCAGCGCTGCTCGTCGTCCCCGGGCGCGGCTTCGCCGAGCGGCACGATGGGAGCTTCTCCGTCCGCCCCGGGGCCCTCGACGACTACCGGCAGCTGCTCCGGGCGCTGGAGCGCCGCGGCTTGCGCCCGGCCGAAGTGCTGCACCTGTGGTCGCGCGAGCATCCCGAAGGCGACACGACCGTGCAGCTGGAGCGCGGCATCCTGTCCGTCCTGCCGCTGGCGCAGGCGCTCGCCGCGACGCGCCCGTCCGAGCCCGTGCAGCTCGCCTTTGTCCACGCCGAAGAGGGGACCGGGGTCCGGCCCGCCTACGGCGCGCTCGCCGCCTTCGCGAAGAGTGTCCGGCACGAAGACCCGCGACTGGCCATCAAAGCCGTGGCCATCCCCGCCTTCGAGCCCACCGGCGCCTGCCTGTCGCCCGACCAGCTCGATCGCCTGCTGATCGAGCTCCGTACCGCTGACGGGAGCGCGGAGGTGCGTTACGACCGAGACGGCCGGCGGTGGGAGAGGGCCTGGGACGAGGTCGCATCGGCGCACGGCGACCTCCCTGAGCCCGCGCCGCTCCGGCGCCGCGGGGTGTACCTCATCACCGGGGGCGCCGGAGAGCTGGGGCTCGCGTTCGCCGAGCACCTTGCGCGCACGCTGGAGGCGCGGCTCGTCCTGTCCGGCCGCTCGGCCTTGAGCGCGCCGCGGGCAGCGCGCCTCCGCGCGCTGACCGAGGGCGGGGCCGAGGTCGTTTATTTGCAGGCCGATGTATCGAGTCGCGCGGAGGTGGCTGGGCTCGTCGCTGCGACGAGGACCCGCTTCGGCGCGCTCAGCGGGGTCATCCATGCGGCCGGCCACGTCCGCGACGCGCTGCTCGCGAACAAGACCGTCGAGGAGGTGAGGGCATGCCTGGCCGCCAAGGTGTACGGCGCGCTCTGGCTGGACGAGGCGACCCGGCACGAACCCCTCGAGGCGTTCGTCCTCTTTTCGTCGGCCGCTGCAGCGCTCGGCAATGCCGGGCAGTGCGACTATGCCTTCGCCAACAGCTTCCTCGATCACTTCGCGGTCGAGCGAGAGCGCCTCCGCGCGGAGGAGCGACGGTCCGGCAGGACGCTCTCCATCAACTGGCCGCTCTGGGAGGAGGGCGGCATGAAGGTCCCCGAGGCGGTCCAGGACTGGATGCGGGAGGCGCTCGGATGGACACCGCTGGCCACGCGCGACGGACTCGCCGCGTTCGCCTCGGCGCTGCGATCGGCGCACCCGCAGATCCTTGTGCTCTCCGGCGATCACGGCCGGATCGTGTCGGGGCTGAAGCCGGCCGCGCCCGAGGCGATGCCCGCCGAGCGCGCCGCGCCCGATGCCCGGGTCGCTCAGGGGGACGAGCCGGGGCTTCGCGCGCGCCTGGAGGAGCACCTCAAGGCCCTGCTGTCGGCGGAGATGAAGCTGCCGCAGCACAAGATCTCTGCGCGGGCCGCGTTCGAGACCTACGGCATCGAGTCGGTGATGGTGATGAACATCACCCGCAAGCTCGAGCGCGACTTCGGCGAGCTGCCGAAGACGCTGCTGTTCGAGCACCGGAGCGTGGCGGAGCTCGCGAGCTACCTGCTCAAGCGCTGCCTGCCGCGCGTGGCGGCCAAGCTAGGTCAGGCGGCATCCCCCGGGGCCGCGGCCGGCGCGCCGTCCGCAACCGCGGCGGCCGCCGCGTCGGCCGCCGCCGTGGGAGCAGCGCGACCCCCGAGTGCGGCGGCCGCGCTGCCGGCGTGGCGCCGAGAGGACGACCCGTCGCAGGAGGGGATCGCCATCATCGGGCTGAGCGGCCGTTACCCCATGGCAAGCGACCTGGACGAGTTCTGGGAGCGCATCCGCTCGGGCGCGGACTGCATCACGGAGATCCCCGCGGATCGCTGGGATCACCGCGCATGGTACGACCCCGATCGGCGCAAGGCGGGCAAGAGCTACTCCCGGTGGGGCGGCTTCCTCGACGACGTCGACAAGTTCGATCCCCTCTTCTTCGCCATCTCGCCACGCGAGGCGAAGATCATGGATCCGCAGGAGCGGCTCTTCCTGGAGATCGCGTGGCAAGCGATCGAGGACGCCGGCCATTCGCGTGAGGCGCTCCGCGGCAGCCTCGTCGGCGTGTTCGTGGGCGTCATGTACGCCCAGTACCAGCTGCTCAGCCTGGAGCCTGCCCACCGCGGCTCGGGCTTCACGCCGAGCTCGATCCACGCGTCGATCGCCAACCGCGTCTCCTACGTCCTCGACTTCCACGGCCCCAGCCTCGCCGTGGACACCATGTGCTCCTCGTCCTTGACGGCCGTCCACCTCGCGTGCGCGAGCATCCTGCGGGGCGAGTGCGAGCTCGCGCTCGCCGGAGGGGTGAACCTCTCGCTCCATCCGAACAAGTACCTGGCCCTCAGCCAGGGAAAGTTCGCCTCCAGCGACGGGCGCTGTCGGAGCTTCGGCGAGGGGGGCGACGGGTATGTGCCAGGCGAGGGGGTCGGCGCGATCGTGCTCAAGCGGCTCCGCGCCGCCGAGGCCGACGGCGACCGGATCTACGCGGTCATCCGCGGCACCGCCATCAACCACGGCGGCCGGACGAACGGCTACACGGTGCCCAACCCCGCCGCGCAGGCCGAGGTGATCGCGCGTGCGCTGCGGAACGCGGGGCTGCGGCCGGAGCAGATCGGGTACATCGAGGCGCACGGGACGGGCACGTCGCTCGGCGATCCCATCGAGATCGCCGGCCTCCAGGCGGCATTCGAGCAGCTCGGCGCGCCGGCCTCCCGGCGCCGGCGTTGCCCTGTCGGCTCGGTGAAATCGAACATCGGACACCTCGAGTCCGCCGCCGGCATCGCGGGCATCACCAAGGTGCTCCTCCAGATGAAGCACGGCGCGCTCGCGCCCTCGATCCATGCCGACCGGCTGAACCCGCACCTCGCGCTGGAGGATGCAGGGCTGTACGTGCAGCGAACGCTGGAGCCCTGGTCCCGTCCCGTAATCGATGACGGCGGCGCAGCGCGCGCCGTCGCGCGGCAGGCCAGCGTGAGCTCCTTCGGCGCGGGTGGGTCGAACGCGCACGTCATCCTCGAAGAGTACGTCGCGCCATCTCCCGAGGCCGTCGCGCCGCAGCCCGGCCCGCACGTCGTCGTCCTGTCCGCCCGCACCCCGGAGCAGCTGGACGCCTACGCCCGCAAGCTCGCCGCGTTCCTGGGCAAGCGGATCGCCGAGCAGGGCGGCGCCTCGGCGGCGCCCCTCGCCGCGGATCACGCGGATGCTCTCGCGCGGGAGCTGCGCGCAATGGCGGCCCACGCGCTCGGCGTGGCGCCTGCCGAGCTCGACCCGGAGGAGCCGCTGAACGAGTACGAGTTCGGCCCGGTCTCCCTGACCCTGTTCATCGAGCGCGTGGCCCAGACGTACGGGATCGATCCGGCGCTGCTCGCCGATCGGGCCACGATCCAGGCGCTCGCGCGAGGGCTCGTGGCGCAAGGCGTGGCGCCGCTCGAGGGCGGGTCCACCACGGCGCCCGCGTGGGAGGGGCTCGCGCTCGCGGACATCGCCTACACGCTCCAGGTGGGCCGCGAGGTCATGGAGGAGCGGATGGCGGTGGTCGCCGCGACGCTGGGCGAGCTCCGCGACAAGCTCGATCAGCACGGCCGCGGCGCGACGGGCGTCGCGGCCGTGTACGTGGGCAGCGCGCGGCGCGAGGCCGGGCGACCCGAGCTGCTGCTGGAGGGCGAGGAAGGCGCCGAGCTCGTCCGAGCCATCGCGCGCCAGCGCAAGCTCGACAAGCTGGCGCAGCTCTGGGTCCGCGGCGTCGAGGTGGACTGGGACGCGGTGCGCCGGAGCGCGGGCGGCGCGAGGGGGCGCAGGGTGTCGCTTCCGACCTACCCCTTCGTTCGCGAGCGGCACTGGCTGCCCGAGGTACCGTCCTCGGCGTCAGGCACTGGCGCGCGGCTCCACGCGCTGCTCGATCGGATCGTCCCGGCGCGGAGCCTGCAGCAGACGCGCGGGCTCGTGTTCCGCAAGGCGCTCGTGTCCGCCGAGCCGCTCCTGCGGGATCACAAGGTTCGGGGACGCTCCATCCTGCCGGGGGTGGGCTACCTCGAGATGGCGCGCGCCGCCGTCGCCGAAGCCGCGCCCGGTCATCCGCACGCGCTGCGCGATGTGGTCTGGCTGCAGCCGGTCATCGTCGACGAGCAGCCGAGGAGCGTCGATGTCGTCCTCCGCGAGGAGGCGGGCTCCCTGCGGTTCGAGATCCAGACCGAGGACGCGCAACAGAGGTGGGTGACCCATGCGAAGGGCGCGGTCGATCTGGGGGCGTCGGCGGGTGAGCGGCCTGCGCGCATCGATATCGTGGCGCTTCAGGAGAGGTGCTCGGCGCCCGTGACCCAGGGCGCGCTCTACGCGCAGTTCAGGGCTGTCGGCATGGACTACGGTCCGTCGTACCAGCGGGTCGAGCAGGCCTGGGTGGGCGACGACGAGGCGCTCGGCCTGCTCACGCTGCCGCCCGAGCGCGAGCGGGAGCTCGACGAGCTCGTCATCCACCCCATGATGATGGACGCCGCGCTCCACGTCATCGGCGCGCTCGCGATCCACCGCGGAGAGAACGCTCACGCGCAGCTGCCCTTCGCGGCCGAGCGGGTGGAGCTCGTCAAGCCTCTCACGCGCCGCGTCTACGCCCACGTCAGGCGCACCGGCGAGGGGCGTTATGGGATCGAGGTCCTCGACGAGCAGGGGCATCCTTGCGTTCGGCTCGTCGACCTCGTCCTCAGGCCGCTCAAGGACGCGGTATCGGGCCCCGACCTGTTCGCGCCGCTCTGGCGGCCGGCGCCCCTGCCGACGCCGGCCGAGGCGCCGCGCGGCTTGGCGGGGACGGTCCTCCTCATCGAGCCGCCCGCGCCCTGCGGCCTGGAGGACGTGCTGGAAGACGCGCACCAGGGAGCGCGCGTCATCCGCGTCACCCTCGGCGCGGCAACGAGGCAGCGCGCGGCAGATCGCTGGGAGCTCGCGCTCGGCGATGCTGCCGCGCTCGACGCCTGGCTCGGCGCCATCGAGGATCTGCGCGCGGTGGTGTATCTGGCGGCGCTGGAGGCAGGGCCCTGCACGGCGGGCGACATGGCCGCGCTGGCGTCGAGCCAGGAGAGGGGCGTGCTGTCGCTTCTCCGCCTGGTGAAGAGCTTGCTCCGCTGCGGCTTCGAGCAGCGCGCGCTGCAGCTCAAGGTGGTCACCAACGAGGTGCATCCGATCCTCCCCGGCGAATCGGGCCGGCCGTACGCGGCCAGCCTGTTCGGCTTCTGCAGATCGCTCTCGAAGGAATGTCCGCGCTGGGCCGTCAGCTGCCTCGACGTCCGCCTGACGTCCGACGACGCGAACGCGGCGGGCGTGCTGCGGGCGCTCGGTCGCGCGATCGTGGCCGAGCCGGCGAGCCCGCGGGGCGGCGAGGTGGCCTTCCGCGAGGGCCAGCGTTATGAGCGCGTCCTTTTGCCTGTGCGGCTGCCTCGAGCGGAGCAGTTGCCGCTCCGCCAGCGGGGCGTCTACCTCATCCTCGGTGGCGCGGGCGGCATCGGGCTGGAGCTTGCGCGCCACCTGGCTGCCAAGGTTCAGGCGCGGCTCGTCCTCGTGGGCCGCAGCGAGCTCAGCGAGGCGCAGCGAGCGAAGATCGCGGGCATCGACGCGCTCGGCGGCAGCGTGCTCTACGTGCGCGCGGACGCCGCCGAGCCTGCGGCCGTGCGGGAGGCCGTGCGCCAGGCGAAGGCGCGCTTCGGCAGCATCCATGGGGCGGTCCACTCGGCGATCGTCGTGCGAGACGGGACCCTCCAGAACATGGATGAAGCCAGCTTCAAGGCCGCGCTGGCGCCGAAGGTCAACGGGAGCGTCGCGCTCCTCGACGCGCTCGCCGGCGAGCCGCTCGACTTCTTCCTGTTCTTCTCGTCGGCTCAGTCCTTCACCGGCAGCGCCGGTCAGAGCAGCTACGCGGCCGGATGCACGTTCAAGGACGCGTTCGCCCATCACCTCGCCCGGACCGCGCCGTACCGCGTCCGGGTCATCAACTGGGGGTACTGGGGCGAGGTGGGCGTTGTCGCTGGCGAGGCGCACGCGAAGCGCTTCGCCGCGCAGGGCGTCGCCTCGATCCGCATCGACGAGGGGCTGGAGGCCGTCGAGCGCGTGCTGTCGCACTCCGAGACCCAGGTGGTCTCGATCAAGGCGGAGGAGCGGGTGCTCGCCGCCATGGGCGCCGGCGCGCGAGCAGGCGCCGATGGGGCGCCGGCGCGCGGCCCGGCAGCGCTGCCGGCGGCCACGACGGCGTCCCGCGCGGCCGCCGGTCCGTCGCGGGCGCGTGCCTCCGCCGGCGGCCCGGCGCCGGTCGACGCACGTGCGCTGCTGCAGCGTCTGGAGAGCGACATCGCGGTGCACGTCGCGCGCGCGCTGACCATGGTCCCCGAAGGCATCGATCGGGAGCGGCAGTTCAGCGAGTATGGTGTGGACTCCGTCATTGGCATCGAGCTCATCAACGTCATCAACACGGCGTACGGCGTCACGCTGCGGACGACGGCCCTGTTCGATCACAGCAGCGTGAGAGAGCTCGCGCGTTTCATCGCCAAAGAGCACGGAGAGCGCGCCGCTGCGGCGCTGGGTGCGGCCACCGTCGACCCGGCGCCGGAGGCGTCCGCGGCGCCCGAGCCCCCGCGTGAGCAGACCACCGCCCGGGCAACGTCGTTCGAGCCGATCAGCGCCTGGGACGCGCCGGCGGCGCCAGCGTACGCTGCGCTCCTGCCGGGCGTCCGCGCCAGCGATCACGCCGCGCCCGCGGAGGAGACGAGCCTCTTGGACGGTGTCCTTCCGCCTGCCATGTCAGCCCCGCACGCGCCCGCGCCGGAGGGCGCGGGGGTCGCGGGGCACCGCGCCGTGGTGCTGACCCGGCCGGGCAAGATCCATGACATGCGCGTCGAGGCCGTGCGCCCGCGCGCGCCGGGCGAGCTGGAGGTCCAGATTCACGTCAAGGCGTTCGCCCTCAACTTCGGTGATCTGCTCTGCGTCAAGGGCCTGTATCCGACGATGCCGGAATACCCGTTCACGCCGGGGTTCGAGGTCTCGGGTGTGGTGCTCGCGGTGGGGCCCGGCGTGCGCCGCGTGCGCGTCGGTGACGAGGTGATCGGCTTGGTCGGCGCTGCGATGGGGGGGCACAGCACGCTCGTCAACCTCGAGGAGAGCGCCGTGGCCCGCAAGCCGGCGGGCATCACCCACGAAGAGGCCTGCGCGTTCCCGATCGTGTACATGACCATGGACCGGGGCTTCGAGCTGGCGCGGCTCGAGCCGGGCGAGCGGGTGCTCATCCACACGGCCACGGGGGGGACGGGGCTCATCGCGGTCCAGCTCGCGCAGCAGATCGGCGCCGAGATCTTCGCGACCGCGGGCTCGCGCGAGAAGCTCGACTATCTCGCCGGGCTCGGCGTCCCTCACCGGATCAATCACCGCGAGGACGACTTCGCGCGCGCTGTCCTGGAGCTCACCGGTGGCCGCGGGGTCGATGTCATCTTCAATACCCTGCCGGGGGACGCCATCCAGAAGAACTTCGATGTGCTCGCCCCGGGCGGTCGTTATGTCGAGATCGCGGTGACGGGGCTCAAGGGCGCTCGCAACATCAACCTCGCTCACCTGGTCGACAACCAGACCTTCTACAGCCTGGACCTGAGAAAGCTGCTCCGGCAGAGCCCCGAGCTCGCCGCGCGCTACCTCGATCGAATGGTCGAGGCGCTCGGGAACCGCCTCATCCGGCCCACGGTGGGGAAGGTGTTCCCCTTCGCCGCGGTGCGCGAGGCCTACAGCTACCTAGAGGAGCGCAGGAACGTCGGGAAGGTCGTTGTCACAACGGCTGATGTCGCCGTCGAGATCCACCCGCCCGCGGCGGCCCCGCGAGCCGGCGGGCGACCGGTTCGGCCCGCTTCCGCGCCCACCTCGCGCGACATCGCGATCATCGGGATGGCGGGCCGGTTCCCTGGAGCCCGGGACCTCGACGCGTTCTGGCGCAACCTCATCGAGGGCCACAGCGCCATCACGGAGGTGCCGAAGGAGCGCTGGGACGTGGACGCCTACTACGACCCGGACCCGCAGCGGCTCGACAAGACGTACTGTCGGCGCGGCGGCTTCCTCGGCGACATCGACGAGTTCGATCCGCTCTTCTTCAACATCTCGGGCAAGGAGGCGCAGCTCGCCGATCCGCAGCAGCGCCTGTTCCTCGAGATCGGTTGGGCCGCGCTGGAGGACGCCGGATACGCAACGGCGGCGCTCGCGAACAGCCGTTGCAGCGTCTTCGTGGGCGTCGGGCAGAGCGATTACGTCGACAGGATGGTTCGGGCGGGGGTGGGGCTCGAAGCCCAGTCGTTCTGGGGCAACGAGCCCTCCGTCGTGCCCGCCAGGCTGTCGTACTTCCTGGATCTGAGAGGATCGAGCGTGGCGGTGAACACGGCTTGCTCCTCGTCGCTCGTCGCGCTCCACCTCGCCTGTCAGAGCCTGCTCGCGGGCGAGAGCGAGCTGGCCGTGGCCGGCGGCGTGTTCATCCGCACGACGCCGCACTTCCACGTCATCAACAGCAATGCCGGCATGCTGTCGCCCGACGGCCTGTGCAAGACCTTCGACAACGGGGCCAACGGCTATGTGCCCGGCGAAGGGGTCGGCGCGGTGGTGCTGAAGCCGCTCGACGACGCGCTCCGGGACGGCGACAACATCCACGCCGTCATCAAGGGGTCCGGGTTCAATCAAGACGGCCGGACCAACGGGATTACGGCGCCGAGCGCGCGCTCGCAGACCGAGCTCGAGCTCTCCGTTTACCAGTCGTCAGGCATCGATCCGGGGACGATCACGCTGGTCGAGGCGCACGGGACGGGGACGAGGCTCGGGGATCCCATCGAGGTCGAGGCGCTGACGAACGCCTTCCGGCGTTACACGGACAGAAAGCAGTACTGCGCGCTCGGCTCGGTCAAGACGAACATCGGCCACGCCGTGGCCGCGGCCGGCGTCGCGAGCGTGATCAAGGCGGCGCTGGCGCTCAAGAACGCGCGGATCCCGCCGTCGCTCAACTTCACGCGGCCCAACGAGTTCATCGATTTCGAGGGCAGCCCCTTTTATGTGCCCACCACGGCGCGCGCGTGGGACGCGAACGGCGCGCCCCGACGCGCGGCCGTCAGCTCCTTCGGCTTCAGCGGGACCAACGCGCACCTCGTCATGGAGGAGCCGCCCTCGCCGCCTGCTCCCTCTGCGCCGCGCCCGGCGTACCTCTTCCCGCTGTCGGCCAAGACCGAGCCCGCGCTCCGCCAACGGGCTGCGGACCTGGCGCGCTGGCTCGACACCCTGGGGGCCGAGTACGCGCTCGGCGATATCGCGTTCACGTTGCTCGTCGCCCGGAGTCATTTCCCCGTGCGGCTCGCCGTCGTTGCGGGCTCGCGCGAGGAGCTCGCCCAGGCCTTGCGCGACGCCGAGCGCGAGGAGGCGACCGGCCCGGTGCGGTGGCGCAATCTGAGCGCGTCCCCGGAGGCGCAGGATCCTGGACGCCGGGAGGCTGGCGAGGCGCTCATCGTCGCGCTCGATGCGGGCACGCTGGCCGGCGATCATTACCGCGAGGCGCTCATCACCCTGCGCGATCTCTACCTCGAGGGGTACGATCTCGGCTGGACCGGCCTCTATGCGAGCGCGGGGCGCCGGCGCGTCGCTCTACCCACCTATCCCTTCGCGCGCAAGCGTTGCTGGTTCCAGGAGCCGGCCCGGCCCTCGCACGACGTCGCGGCCCGGCCCTCGCACGACGTCGCGGCCCGGCCCTCGCACGACGTCGCGGCCCGACCCGCACATCCGCTCGTCGGCGACCCGGACAGCAGCGCCGGTCCGCAGGAGCTCGCCTTCCGCAGCGTGCTGCGCCGCGACCTGCCGCTCGTCGGCGACCACGAGGTGCAGGGCCAGCCCGTCGTGCCGGGCGTGGCACAGCTCGACGCGGCGCTCGTGGCTGCGTCCCGCGCGCGCGCGGGCGCCGCGTACGACATCGCGGACTTCGTGTGGCTGCAGCCGCTCATCGTGACCGGCGAGGGCGTCGTCGCACGCGTCGCCCTGAGGGAAGACGGCGCGCATCTGGCCTTCGAGCTCCATACCGAGGCCGCAGGCCGGCGCGTTACCCATGCCCGAGGCGTGCTCCGCCCGCGGAGCACCGCCGGAGCCGAGCCCGGTGCGACCCTGCCGCTCGAGGCCATACGGGCTCAATGCACCACCATCGTGGATCCCCTGCGCGGACCGTACGCCCGGCTGCGGGCGATGGGCATCCGCCACGGCCGCTTCCTCCAAACCCTCGGCGAGCTCCGGGTGGGCGAGCGCGAGGTCCTCGCGCGCGTCGCCCTCACGGCCGAGCACGAGGCGGACTCAGGCGTCCATCTCCTCCACCCCGCGCTCCTCGATGGCGCGCTGCAGGCGCTCGCCGCCTTCCCCACGCTTCAGCGGAGCGGCCGCCCGCACCTGCCGTTCGCGCTCGAGCGGCTGGAGCTCCTTCGCCCGCTCGATCGGAGCGGTTACGTCCACGTGACGCCGGGCCGGGACCCGCTCAGCGTCAATATCGCCGTCACCGACGAGGCGGGGCAGATCTGCGTGCGGATCCGGGAGCTCGCGCTCCGTGCGCGCACCGACCCGCTCGAGCGCGTCTTTTACCTGCCCGCCTGGCGTCCCGTTCGCGATCCGCTGCTCGCCGGTCCGGCCGGCGCCTCGACGTACGGCCGCGGGGCGGTGCTCGTCGTCCATTCGCCACGCTGCGCCGGTCTCGACGCGGCGATCGCGGGTGTCCACGAGCGGCGAGGGGAGGAGGTGATCGCGATCGAGCTGGCCGCGGTCGCAGAGCGCCGCGGCGAGCGCTCGTACCGCGTGCCTGTGGGCGACGTGCGGGCGCTCGACGAGGTGCTTCGAGGCCTGCCGCCGCTCGGGGCGGTGTATTTCCTCGGCGTCCAGCCGGAGCCGTTCGACCCCGCGGATCTCGGCGCTCTCGCCCGCGCCGAGGAGCTCGGCGTGCTGTCCCTGCTCCGGCTCGTCACGGCGCTCGGCCGCGCGGGGTATGCCGCGCGGCCGCTCGCGCTCAACGTCGTGACCAACGACGCTGCCGAGGTGTGGGCCGGCACGATCCGCAACCCGCACGCGGCAGCCTTCTTCGGGTTCTGCCGCTCCCTCGCCAAAGAGCGGAGCGCGTGGGCGGTCGGCTGCGTCGACCTCCAGCTCGGTCCCGACGCGGAGCTCGGCGCGATCGCCGAGGCCATCGCCGCGGGGCCGGGCCGCCTCGGCGGGCAGGAGTCGGCCCTGCGGCAAGGTCGCTGGTATGCGCGCACGCTGATGCCGCTCGACGTGCCGCCCGTCGATGGGCCTCCGTTCCGGCAGGGCGGCGTCTACCTGATCGTCGGCGGGGCGGGCGGCCTCGGGACGGAGCTCGCGCTCTATCTCGCGGAACACGCGCGGGCGAAGGTGGTCCTCGTCGGCCGGAGCGCGTCGAGCGAGGCGCTGCGCAGCAAGCTCGCCCGGATCGAGGCGCGCGGCGGCGAGGCGATGTATGTGACCGCCGACGTCACCGATCCGGCCGCCCTCCGGAGCGCGGTGGAGGCCGCGAAGCGGCGCTTCGGCGCGCTCCACGGCGTCGTGCACTCGGCCATCGTCCTGCGCGACCGGACGATCGACGCCATGGACGAGGCCACCTTCCGGGCTGCGCTCGCCCCGAAGGCCGCGGGCAGCGTCGCTCTCTACCAGGCCCTCCGGGGCGAACCGCTGGATTTCGTGCTCTTCTTCTCGTCGTCCCAGTCGTTCATCGGCAACGCTGGGCAGAGCAACTACGCCGCTGCGTGCACCTCGAAGGACGCCTTCGCGCGCTGGTGGGCCGCTCGCGTCCCGTACTCCGTCCACGTTCTGCAGTGGGGCTACTGGGGCGAGGTCGGCGTCGTGGCGACGGAGGAGCACCAGCAACGCCTGGCGGCGCATGGCCTCTACTCGATCCAGCCGGCAGAGGGCATGGAGGCCGTCACCCGGGTTCTGGCGCGCCGGGTCGAGGTGGTGATGCCCATCAAGGCGAGCGATGCGCTGCTCGCCGCCATCGGCGTCGACCTCGATCAGCGCGCCGAGATCCGCCCCGACGCCGGCGCGCCGCGGCTCCACCGGACCGTCGACGCCGCCGCGGGGCCTGCCCTCGGCGGCCCCCGCGTGGCCCGCGCCATCGACGAGTTCGAGGCGCTCGAGCGTCTGGGGGCGATGCTGCTGCTCGGCGCGTTCCAGCGCATGGGCGGCCTCCGCCGGGCCGGCGAGCGCAGCGACATGGATGCTCTCCGCCGACAGCTCGGGATCTCGCCTGCCTTCGTCAAGCTCTACGATGCGCTGCTCGGCATCCTTGCCCGCGCGGGCTTCATCGTTCGGCGTGGCGCCGAGGTCGAGGCAGCGCAGAAGATCGATGATCCGGCGCTCCGGGATGGAATTGCGGCGTCCGAGGACGAGATTGAGCGGTTCGTCGCGCGGTGGCCCGAGCTCGCGGCCCACGCCCGCCTGCTCTGGGCGTGCGCGTCCCGCTACCCCGAGGTCCTGCGAGGCGAAGCGCTCGCGACCGACGTGCTCTTTCCGCGCTCCTCGAACGAGCTGGTCGAGGCCGTCTACGCGGACGGCGTCCTCGTTGCGCACTACAACAAGGTGGTGCTCTGGGCGGTGCATGCCTACCTAAAGGCGCGCCTCCCCGCCCTCCGGCCGGGCGAGAAGATCCACATCCTCGAGATCGGCGCCGGCACCGGCGGGACGAGCCGCGTCGTGCTCGAAGGGCTCCGGGCGTACGCCGATCACGTCCGCTATGTCTACACGGACGTCTCCTCCGGCTTCATCCATCACGGCCGGCGGCGGTTCGGGGAGGCCTACCCGTTCGCCGAGTTCCAGGCCATGGACATCGAGCAGCAGGTCGCTGCCCAGGGGTTCTCGCCAGGCGAGTACGACCTCATCCTCGCCGCGAATGTCCTGCACGCGACGCGGCGGATCGAGCGCACGCTCCGGAATGTCAAAGAGCTCCTCAGGTCGGGCGGCTGGCTCGTCCTGAACGAGGTCACCGCGGTGCAGTCGTTCACGACGTTGACGTTCGGCTTGCTCGACGGCTGGTGGCTGTTCGCGGACGAGGATCGGCGCCTGCGCGGAGCACCCCTGCTCGACGTGCCTCGCTGGGAGAGCTGCCTCAAGGAGGCGGGCTTCCGCTCCATCTCCGCGCTGGGCCTGGAGGCGCCCGACGGCCGGCGGGTAGGCCAGCACGTCTTCCTGGCCGAGAGCGACGGCATCGTCCTGTCGACGCGCGCTCCGGGGACGCCCGCCGGAGCGCCGGCGCAGCCGGCCAGTACGCCGGCACCGGCCCCGCGGTCCGCGCCCGAGCGCGCGGCCCCCCGGGCGCCGGTGGAGCGCCTCGTCAACGGGCTCACCGCGCCGGCGCTCGTCACCGCAACGCCCGCCGCGGCGTCTCCTGCGGACGAGGACGCTATGCGCCTGCACGTCGAGACCACCATCGCCGAGCGCGTCGCCGCGACGCTGCAGCTCGACGCCCAGGCGCTCGACCGCAACGCGCCGTTCACCGACTTCGGCGTCGACTCGCTGCTCGCGGCGGACATCGTCGCGAAGCTGAACGGGGTCCCCGGCTTCCATCTCCGGACGCAGGACCTGTTCAATTACGCGAGCATTCGCAAGCTGACGGACCACGTCCTCACCGAGTCAGGGGCCGCTCAGCTGGGCTCCTTCGCAGCGGCGGCAGCGCCCGAGTCCGCTGCGCCTGTGCCGCCGGTCGAGGCGAGCTCGCCTGTTGATGCGGCGTCTGTCCACGCGGCGCCTGCTCCTGCGGTAGCGCCTGCTCCTGCGGTAGCGCCTGCTCCTGCGGTAGCGCCTGCGCTCGTGGGCGCCCTGGAAGCGCCGCCGGCCGACATCGCCGTCATCGGCATGTCGGGGCGCTTCGCCGAGGCCGACGGCCTGGACGCGTTCTGGCGGAACCTGGCGAGCGGGAGGGATTCGGTCCGAGAGATCACGCGCTGGGATCACCGTGACTTCTTCGACCCTGATCCAGGCGCGCCGGGCAAGAGCTACAGCAAGTGGGGCGGTCTCCTCGACGACACCGAGCGCTTCGACCCGCTCTTCTTCAACATCTCAGGGCGCGAAGCGGAGCTCATGGATCCCCAGCAGCGGGTCTTCCTCGAGGAGGCCTGGAAGGCGATAGAGGACGCTTGCTATGCTGACGCCAGCCTCGACAACAAGCGCTGCAGCGTCTTCGTCGGCGTCGGCTCCGGCGATTACGGCTCCCTGCTCAAGCGGCTCGGCGTTCCCATCGAGGCGTACACGTTCACGGGCAACTCGAGCTCGATCCTCGCCGCGCGCATCTCGTACCTGCTGAACCTGAAGGGCGCCAGCGTGCCGGTCGATACGGCCTGCTCCTCATCGCTCGTCGCGGTCCACCTTGCCTGCGAGTCCCTCCGGGAGGGTACGTGCGATATGGCGATCGCCGGCGGCGTCGCTGTCATGAGCACCCCCGAGTTCTACGTGTGCGCGAGCCGGAGCGGCATGCTGTCGCCCGACGGACGGTGCAAGACCTTCGACAGCCGCGCCAACGGCTTCGTGCCCGGAGAGGGGGTGGGCGTGCTCGTCCTCAAGCGCCTCAGCGACGCCCTGCGAGACGGTGATCACATCCATGGTGTCATCTGTGGCAGCGGGAGCAATCAGGACGGCAAGACGAACGGCATCACGTCACCCAGCTCCCCCTCGCAGACGGCGCTGGAGCGCGACGTGTACGCCCGTTTCGGCATCAACCCGGCGTCGATCTCGTATGTCGAGGCCCACGGCACCGGGACCCACCTTGGCGACCCGATCGAGATCGAGGCGCTGACGGCCGCGTTCCGCGGTCACACCCAAGCGACGCAGACCTGCGCCATCGGATCGGTCAAGACGAACATCGGCCATACCCTCACGGCGGCCGGCGTCGCTGGGCTGCTCAAGGTCCTGCTCTGCCTCGAGCACCGCCAGCTCGTGCCCTCGCTCCACGTCGAACGCCTCAACGAGCTCATCGACTTCCGCGCGAGCCCGTTCCTGGTGAACACGGCGCTGCGCGACTGGCCGGCGCCGGAGCAGGGCGCGCGCCTCGCCGCCGTGAGCTCCTTCGGGTTCAGCGGCACCAACGCGCACGTCGTCGTCCGCGAGGCCCCCGAGCCCCCGCACGAGCGGGCCTCGGATCGCATGCCTTGCTATCTCGTCGCGCTGTCCGCAAAGACCGAGGACGCGCTCTGCCGGCGCGTGGAGGATCTCGCCGCCTGGCTGGAGCGCGCTGCGCCCGTGCCGCCGCTGCGGGACATCGCCTTCAGCCTGCACCTCGGCAGGAGCCACTTCCCGCTGCGCCTCGCGTTCGTCGTCGACGGCGTCGACGCGCTCGCGCGCGAGCTCCGGCGGGTGCTGGGAGCGCCGCGCATGGCGCTCCGGGAGCTCCAGGCGCCTGCGCGTGCCGGCGGCGGCGCCCCGACCCGGCGCCGGCAAGGACAGGCGTGGCTCGATGCGCTCCGGGACGGTCGGCTCGCGCCGGACGAGCGCCGTAGCCATCTGGAGGAGCTCGCGCGCCTCTATCTCGAGGGCTGCGACCTCGACTGGGCGCCGCTTTACGCGAGGGAGGACCACCGGCGGCTCTCGCTCCCGACCTACGCGTTCTCGCGCGAGCGGTATCGCCCGCCGGTCGCGCCGGCGCGCGGCGCGCCAGCGGCAGATCGCGCCGAGCGCGTGCACCCGCTGATCGAGCGGAACGCCTCGACCTTGAAAGCCGTCCGGTTTGCGACGCACCTGACCCGAGGCGACGCGGTGATCGCCGAGCACGTGGCGCTCGGGAAGCCGACGCTGCCGGGCGCGGCGTGCCTGGAAATGGCGCGCGCCGGCGCGGCCATCGCGGGCGAGGGCGAGGTCGCGGCGCTCAGGAACGTCGTCTGGTCGAGCCCCATCCATCTCGACACCGCGTCCGGACAGGTCGAGGTCGTCACCAACCTGCGCCCGGCCGCGGACGGCGCCGACTTCGAGATCGTGACGGGCAACGCCGGGCCGCCCCACGCGCAAGGCCGCGTCGTGTACCGGGGCGCTGCGCCGACCCCGCGCGCGTCGGCCACGCTGGGCCTCGAGGAGATCGAGCGGCGCTGTCCCCGCACGCTGGATCCTGACGACTGTTACCGCGCGCTTTCCTCGCTGGGCATGGCGTACGGGCCGAGCTACCGCGTCATCACGGCGCTCCGCTGCGGCGACGGCGAGGCGGTCGCCCGCCTCGCGTTGCCGGCGGCGCTGGCCGGCGATGCGGCCGCCTATGGGCTCCACCCCTCGCTGCTGGACGGCGCTCTCCAGGTCGTGGCGGCGATCGAGGCCGACGTCGAGGAGGGCGCAGCCTACTTGCCCGTCGCCCTCGGCGAGCTCGTCCTCGTGGGGACCCTGCCCGCGCGCTGCTGGGTGCATGTCCACGCGACCCCCCGACGAAGCCGCGCCCCGGCGGCGCTGCGGCGCTTTGACGTCCGCATCGCCGACGATGTGGGGCGAATCTGTATCGAAATCAAGGACTTCGCGCTGAAGGAGATCCCGCGTGTGGACAGCCCTGGCGCGCGGCCGCCGCGGCCTTCCGGCGCAGATCGAGCGGCGGTCGACGGGGAGACCTTCGAGCGGATGCAGCTGAACATCCTCCGGCAGCTCGAGCGCGGGGGGCTCACCGCGGACGAGGCCGAGCGCATCCTCGCAGGCGCGCACCCTCTGAACGGCACATCCACTTGGCCTTGATGCGTCGAGCGGCGGCGCGGGCGCGATCTCGACGAGCAATCCAGCAAGGTGATCATGAAGACTACGGAAGAGCGGCTTACGCGGAGAGAGGTGCTCAGGCGGATCGAGGCGGGGCTGATCGACGCCGAGGAGGGGCTCCGTCTCCTGAAGCAGACCGTGGCCGCCGGCTCCGAGCCGGCAGCGGCATCTTCGACTCAGCTTCTCAACTACTACCGGGGCGTGTGGGCGCCTGCCGCCGCGGGCGACGGGCGCGGCGTCGCGGGCAGGAGCATCGTCGTCCTCGACGACGGAGAGGAGATCCTGCGCCAGCTGCAGGCGCATGCGGGCGAGCGGGCGCGCGTCTCGCTCGTCCGGCCAGGCGAGCGTTACCGCGAGGCCGGCCGCGACGCCTACGAGATCGATCCCGAGCGCTTCGAGGACTACGAGCGGCTCCTCCGTTCCTTGCGCGCCTCGGACCGTGCCCCTGACGCGATCGTGAACCTGTGGTCGCGCGCGGCGCCCGCGCCCGATGCCCCGCTCGGCAGGGGAGCGCTCGCGCTCTTCCTCCTTGCGAAAGCGCTGCTCGCGGCCGGAGGTGGCGCGCGGGTCGACCTGCTCTACCTGTACCCGGCGGGGGACGGGGCGCGGCGCCCCGAGCACGCTGGCGTCGCTGGTTTTGCCCGGAGCCTCCGCCGGGAGGACCCGCGGTTGCGCTGCGCCGCGGTGGGCGCGAGCGGCGCGTCCGACGCCGCCTGCGTTCAGGCCGTGCTGAGCGAGCTCGATGCTTCCGACGGCGCGTCCGACGTGCTCTTCAGGGGCGGCGCGAGGCTCGTCCGTCGTTTCGAGCCTCTCGCTGCGGCGGGCAGCGGTCCCGCGACGCTGCCGCTTCGTCCGGACGGCGCCTACCTCGTCACCGGCGGCGCCGGCGGCCTGGGCGCGAGGTTCGCCGAGCTCCTGGCGACGCACGGGGCAACCCGCCTGGTCCTCTCGGGCCGCTCCGCGCCCGACGCCGCGAGGGTGGCGCTCGTGCGGAGGCTCTCGGCCCTCGGCGCCGACGCGGTGTATCTCCAGGCAGACCTCACTCAGCGCTCCGACGTCGAACGCCTGGTCGCCGAGGCGCGCCGCCGACACGGCGGCATTCGCGGTATCCTTCACAGCGCCGGCGTCGTGCGGGATTCGCTCCTCGTGAACAAGACGCTGGACGCCGTGCGCGCCGTGCTCGATCCGAAGGTCCGCGGCAGCCTGTTTCTCGACGAGCTCACCGCGGGGGAGCCGCTCGATTTCTTCGTCCTCTTCTCATCCATCGCGGGCGCGCTCGGCAGCGTGGGGCAGTGCGACTACGCGTACGCGAACAGCTTCCTCGATGGCTTCGCGGCGTGGCGGGAAGCCCTGCGCGCGCGCGGCGAGCGCGCGGGGAGTACGCTCTCTATCGGCTGGCCGCTCTTCGCGGACGGCGGCATGGGGGTCGATCCCGCCTTCGGCGCCTGGCTCCGTGGCGCGGGACTCGAGCTGCTCGGCGCGCCGCGGGGCTTTCAGGCGCTCGGCGCGGCCCACGCGTCCGGCGAGCCGCATGTCGTCGTGCTGCACGGGGAGCCGGAGGCCGCGCGACGGCTCATGGCCTGGGCGTCCGCCGCCGAGAGCACCGCCCCGAGCCCGGCGAGCGCGGCAGCGCCGGCCGCGGCGGAGGCCGCTGTCGACGACGATCTTCCCGCCCTGCGGAGCATGGCGGAGGCGCACCTCCGCGAGCTCCTCTCCAGGCACATCAAGCTGCCCGCCTCCGCGATCCGGTCCCGTGATCCGTTCGAGCGATTCGGGATCGACTCGCTCATGATCGTGACCCTGATCCGCGAGCTCGAGCGCCACTTCGGTGAGCTCCCGAAGACGCTCTTCTTCGAGCACCAGACGCTCGAGGAGCTTGCCGGGTACTTCGCGGAGCACCATGCCGCCGCGATCCGGCAGCAGGCCGGCGCTGGCGCGGCGCTCCCGCGCCGGGCCGCGCCGATCTCGCCCGGGCCGGCGCCGCGCGCCGCCGCGCAGGCGGAGAAGGCTGCCGCGCCGATCACGGCGCAGCCGATCCAGCCCTCCGGGCACGCCGCTGCGACCACCGTGCCGGGCCTCGAGGAGATCGCTATCGTCGGCGTCGCCGGCCGCTACCCGATGGCCGACGACCTGGATGAGTTCTGGAGCAACCTCCGTCAGGGGCGCGATTGCATCTCCGAGATCCCGCCCGACCGCTGGAGCCTGGACGGCTTCTACGACCCCGAGAGGGGCAAGCTCGGCCGCAGCTACAGCAAATGGGGGGGGTTCCTCCGCGATGTGGACAAGTTCGACCCGCTCTTCTTCAACATCTCGCCCAAGGAGGCCGAGCTCATCGATCCCCAGGAGCGCCTCTTCCTCGAGACGACCTGGCACGCCGTCGAGGACGCCGGATATACACGCGAGCGGCTCGCGCGCTCGAAGGTGGGCGTCTTCGTCGGCGTCATGTACGGCCACTACCAGCTCTTCGGCGCCGACGTCGCGGCCGCGCAGCGCGGGCTCATCTACGGCTCTTCCTTCGCCTCGATCGCCAATCGCGTCTCGTATTTCTTCAACCTCTCCGGCCCGAGCCTCGCGATCGACACCATGTGCTCGTCGTCGCTCGCGGCGATCCACCTCGCATGGCGGAGCATCCAGCTCGGGGAGTGCGACGTCGCGATCGCCGGCGGGGTCAACGTCACCGTGCACCCCTACAAATACTGGCTGCTGAGCCAGGGGCGCTTCGCTGCGAGCGACGGGCGCTGCCACAGCTTCGGTGAGGGCGGGGACGGGTACGTGCCGGGCGAGGGCGTCGGGGCTGTCCTGCTCAAGCCGCTGTCCCGGGCCGTCCGCGATCGCGATCACATCTACGCGATCATCCGGGGCAGCGCCCTCAACCACGGGGGCAAGACGAACGGCTACACCGTGCCGAACCCCAAGGCGCAGGCCGAGCTCGTCGCCCAGGCGTTGCGGTGTGCGCAGGTCGGCCCCGCGGACATCTCCTATGTCGAGGCGCACGGCACGGGGACCGCGCTCGGGGATCCCATCGAGATCTCGGCCCTGGCGAGGGCCTTCCAGCGTCAGGGCGAAGGAGCGCGCGCGCTCCAGCGCTGTCCCATCGGCTCGGTCAAGTCGAACATCGGCCACCTCGAGTCGGCGGCGGGCATCGCCGCGGTGACCAAGGTCTTGCTGCAGCTCAAGCACGGCGAGCTCGCCCCGTCCCTGCACGCCGAGAGGCTGAACCCCAACATCCCCTTCGAGCAGACTCCCTTCTACGTCCAGCGAGAGCTCGCCCCGTGGCCACGGCTCGCGACGAGCGATGACGGCGCCGGCTCCGGGCGACCTCGGCACGTCGGCGTCAGCAGCTTCGGTGCGGGCGGCGCGAACGCTCACCTGGTCCTCGCGGAGCACATCGACGAACCGGCGCGCCTGGACGCGGGGTGCAGAGGCCCGTACCTGGTCGTGCTCTCGGCCAGGTGTGAGGAGCGGCTCAACGCCTACGCCGCTCGGCTCCTGCGCTTCGTGCGGCCCATCCGCGCTCCGCGCGCTCCGGCGGCCGACAGCGCGGGCGAGCCGATGCAGCAGGCGCTGCTGCGCCTCGCCGCCGACGCCATCGGCGTGGACCCCGCCGCGCTCGATCCCAACGATCGCCTTCACGACTGCTGCGACGACGGGATAGCCCTCGCCGAGCTCGCCGACCGGATCGGCGCGCTGTACGGCGTGAGCATCGAGCCGGATCTCTTCGAGGAGCACCCCAGCCTCGCGGCGGTTGCGGCGTTCTTGAGCGAGGGCGCGGCTCGCAGCGCCCCCGCAGCGTCCGGCGACGCGACCGTCCCCGCGAACGTGGATCTCGCCGAGCTCGCCTATACCCTCCAGGTGGGCCGCGAGGCCATGCGCGAGCGCCTCGCCCTCGTCGTGTCGGATCTCGGCGATCTCGTCGCGAAGCTCGACGAGTACATCCAGGGCCGGCGTGACATCCCCGGTGTCTCGCGCGGCAGCGCCCGCCCCGGCGAGGCCATCCCGGAGCGGCTCATGGATGGGCCTGCCGGCAAGGAGTTCCTACGGCGGCTCGCGGGCGACCGCGAGCTCGACAAGCTCGCTCAGCTCTGGGCGTGGGGCGTCGAGATCCCGTGGGACGATCTCTACGAAGGCGCCGGAATGCCTGCGCCACGGCGGGTGTCGGCGCCCACCTATCCCTTCGCCAGGGAGCGCTGCTGGGTGCAGGACAGCTGCCTGCCCAGCCTCGGCCATCGCGCGAGCCCGCACGAGGACGGCGCATTCATGCTGCCCAACCCCAACGGCGCGGGCGCGCCGCTGAACGGCGCGTTCACGCTGCTCAACCCCAACGGCGCGGGCGCGCCGCTGAACGGCACCGACGCGCGGCTCGACGGCGCCGGTCCGCGCGGCGAGGGCGCGCGGCGGCCGCTGCACGACGCAGTGGTTCCGCTGAACGGCGTCGGCGCGCAGCACAACGGCGTCGGCGCGGCGCACACGGGGGCGAACACACCCGCCCGCCAGGACGCCCGGGCGGCGGCTGCATCGGAGCCCGATGCAGCCGGCGCGCAGGGCCGAGATGCCCCGATTTCGCGCAGGCTGGAGCGGGATCTCCAGAGGATCGCGGCGGATCTCATCCGCCTCAGCCCCGAGCGGCTGGAGATCGATGCCGGGCTCGGCGACTACGGGTTCGAGTCCACGACCTTCGTCGCGCTGGCGGACCGGGTGAGCAGCGTTTACGACGTCGAGGTCTCGCCGACGGTGTTCTTCGAGCGCAGCAGCGTCCGGGGCCTGGGCCAGCACTTGCTCGACGCCTCCGGCAGCGCGATCCGCGCCTACTACGAGCGTCCCACTCCCTCCTCCGCGGCGGCGCCGAGCGCGGCGGCGCCGGCGCCGGAAGGCGCCCCTCGAGTGACCTCCGTCGGCGACGCCCCGGCGACCAGGGGGGCCGAGCCAATCGCCATCATCGGGATGGCCGGCGTCTTTGCAGGCTCGCGGGATCTTGGCGAGTTCTGGCGCAACCTGCAGGAAGGCCGCGATCTCGTCACGGAGGTCCCCGCCGATCGATGGACCCGGGAGCAGTACGACGCCATCGCACCGGAGAGGATCACGCCGCGCGCCCGCTGGGGCAGCTTCATCGACGACATCGACAAGTTCGACGCGCGCTTCTTCAATATCTCGCCGATCGAGGCCGACATGATGGATCCGCAGCAGCGGATCTTCCTGGAGATCGTCTGGAAGGCCATCGAGGATGCCGGCTACCGCGCGTCGGCGTTCTCCGGTCGTCGGGTCGGCGTCTTCGCCGGCGTGCAGTTCAACGATTACAAGCAGCTCCTCGGCCAGCAGGGCGAGATCAACGCCCAGATGGGCCTCGGCAACGAGCACTCGATCCTCGTCAACCGCATCTCCTATCAGCTCAACCTCAGGGGCCCGAGCGAGCCGTACAACACCGCCTGCTCGAGCGCGCTGGTGGCCGTGCACCGGGCGATGTGCTCGCTGCAGAGCGGCGAGAGCGAGCTCGCCATCGCCGGGGGCATCTCCCTGATGATCAACCCGTACACGACCATGGCCGCCGAGGCCCTGGGCATCCTCTCGCCGGACGGCCGCTGCAAGACGCTCGACGCCAGCGCGAACGGCTACGTGCGCGGCGAGGGCGGCGGGGCGGTGGTGCTCAAGCCGCTCCGCCGCGCGATCGAGGACCGCGACCACATCTACGCCGTGCTCCGCGGGGCCGCGACCAATCACGGCGGCAAGGCTGCGTCGTTGACGGCCCCGAACTCCGAGGCGCAAGCGGCGCTGCTCTGCGACGCGTACCGCGGCGCCGGCGTCGACCCGGAGACCATCGCATACTTGGAGCTGCACGGCACCGGGACCAAGCTGGGCGACCCGGTCGAGATCGACGGGATCAAGCTGGCGTTCCGGCAGCTCGCCGCGGCGCGACAGCGGCCCATCCAGCGCGTGGGGTACTGCGGGCTGGGCTCGGTGAAGACCAACATCGGGCACCTCGAGCCCGCGGCTGGCATCGCCGGCCTCATCAAGGTCGTGCTTTCGATGCAGCACAAGGTCTTGCCGGGCATGCTCCATCTGAAGGAGCTCAACCCGTACGTGAAGCTGGACGGGACGCCCTTCCATCTCGTCGACCGGACGAGGCCCTGGGAGCCGCTGCGTGACGAGGAAGGGCGGCAGATACCGCGCCGGGCCGGGGTCAGCTCGTTCGGCTTCGGCGGCGTCAACGCGCACGTCGTCCTCGAGGAGTACGTGGCCCCGCCGGGCGCCGCGCACCGGCCGGACGCTCCCGAGCTCATCGTGCTCTCGGCGAAGACGCCCGGGCGGCTCGACGCCTACGCCGAGGCGCTGGCCAGCCACATCGACCGCGCGCTCAGCGCCGGTGATGCGCCCTCTCTGCCCGATCTCGCCTACACCCTGCAGATCGGGCGCGAAGAGTTGCCCGAGCGGCTCGCCTTCACGGCCCGGAGCCTGCAAGAGGTCCAGGACAAGCTGGCGCGTCACCGCGACGGCGCGGGGGCCGTCCCGGAGCTTCATCGAGGGAGCGCCGCGGCCAGCAAGGCGGGCGACCCGGGAGAGGAGGAGCGCGACCGAGAGGCGGCGTCGCTGCTCGAGAAGCGGGACCTCGGCGCGCTTGCGCAGCGCTGGGTCGCCGGAGCCAAGGTGCGGTGGACCGACCTGCGCCGGGGCGCGGCGGTCCGCCGCGTCCCGGCGCCGACCTACCCCTTCGAGCGCAAGCGGCACTGGGCCCTGCGGCAGAGCGTCATCGCGGCGAAGCCTTCATCGCGGCCGGTGGCCGCCGCCCCGGCCACGCCGCCTGTGGCCCTCCGCGACGCCGATCCCGTGCTCACGGAGCTGCGCGCGCTCTTCGCGGAAGAGCTCCGGGCCGATATGGAAGGGCTCGACCCCGACACGAACTTCGTGGATTACGGGATCGATTCCATCCTCGCCTCGGTGATCATCCAGCGAGTCCAGCAGCGCTTCGGCGACCTCATCCCGATGACGGGCATCTTCGACCATCCGACGCTCCGGGAGTTCGCCGCCTTCGTCAAGCAGGAGATCGGCTACGAGGAGCCCGCCGCCGCGGCGCCGGCGCCGGCCCGCCCCCGCGCGCTCGCGCCGGCCCGGGCGAAGCTGCCGCCCGAGATCGTGCCGCTCAACACGAAGGGCAGCCGGCGCCCCTCCTTCTGGGTGCACGGCGGCCCCGGGTACGCTGCGATCTACAACAGCCTCCAGCGGGCGCTCGGCCCGGATTACCCCTTCTATGCCTTCCAGGCACGCGGCGTCGACAACAAGCTCATCCCGCACTCCTTCGACGAGATCGTGGAGCACTACATCCGCTGCATGCGCCTCGTGCAGCCGGAGGGCCCCTACAACATCGCCGGCTACTCGTACGGGGGGCTCGTGGCCCTGGAGATCGCCCACCGCCTCCACGCCACGGGCCACGGCGTCGCGCACCTCACCCTGTTCGACACCATTCCCCCCGTGGACGCCGCCGTCGACATCTTCTTCAAGAC
The DNA here is from genome assembly GCF_051475585.1 of Sorangium sp. So ce426. Classification (NCBI taxonomy): domain Bacteria; kingdom Pseudomonadati; phylum Myxococcota; order Polyangiales; family Polyangiaceae; genus Sorangium; species Sorangium sp. So ce426. Next base: position 4,657,244 of record NZ_CP150341.1, read on the forward strand.
CTTCGGACACGACGACAACTTCCTCACCATCATGATGGCGAACGAGTTCGCCGGAGCGAAGAAGGACGGCAAGGCGTTCGTCACGAGTAAGGATCTCGAGGACGTGCCGGTCAAGCTGCACGTGGCCCACGTCGCCAAGCTGGCCAAGGCGCGCGGCAAGAACGCGATGTCGGCCGACGACATCTACAACTACATCCGCGGGTGCATCAAGCTCGGCGACTATACCGAGGTGACGTACAACAGCTACCGTCCGCCGCCCTATGGCGGTTCTGACGTCCTCTACCTCAAGGCGAACATCTTCCTGGAGGAGAGCAGCTGGACGGGCGTGGGGCACTATGACGTCTACGGTAACTACGACTATGTCGGCGATTGGCGGAAGCTCGTCACCGGGCAGCTCGAGGTCGTGGAGATCCCGTGCGACCATTTCAACCTGATCGAGGAGCCCGCGCTTCCGCTCTCCGCGGGCGCGATCCGGCGCTTCTTGGAGGAGTAGTCATCGAGGTGGAGTCATGATCCAGGTCGAGAATCTCGTTTACACCTACCCGAAGGGCACGTCCCCGACGGTGAAGGGCATCAGCTTCCGCGTCCAGGCGGGTGAAATCTTCGGCTTTCTCGGCCCGAGCGGCGCGGGGAAGAGCACGACGCTGAACGTGCTCATCCGCCTGCTCAAGGGCTTCGAGGGCGAGGTCGTCGTGCTCGACAGGAAGCTGCGAGACTGGCAAGACGACTACTACGAGCACGTCGGCGTCGGCTTCGAGCTCCCCAATCACTACCGGAAGCTCACGGCCGTCGAGAACCTCCAGTTTTTCGCGTCGTTCTACAGGAAGAAGACGCAGGATCCGGTGCACCTGCTCGAGCTGGTCGGCCTGCGCGAGCACGCCGGGAAGAAGGTCGAGGACTTCTCCAAGGGGATGAAGATGCGCCTCAACTTCGTGAGGGCGCTGCTGCACGATCCGGAGATCGTCTTCCTCGACGAACCCACATCGGGCCTCGACCCGGTGAACGCGCGGGCGATGAAGAACATCATCATGGACCTCAAGCGGCGCGGCAAGACGATCGTCATCACGACGCACAACATGCACGACGCGGAGGAGCTCTGTGATCGCGTCGCCTTCATCGTGGGCGGGGAGATCAAGCTCATCGAGACCCCGAAGACCCTCAAGCTCCAGGCGGGGCAGCGGACGGTGCGGGTCGAGTTCGAGCGCGACGGGCTGACGACGCGCGAGTTCCCGCTGGACGGGCTCGGCGCCAACGCGGAGTTCCTGCGCATCCTCCAGGATGAGCGGGTCCAGGCCATCCATTCGCAGGAGGCGACGCTGGAGAAGGTGTTCGTCGACGCGACCGGGGCGCACCTCGCGTGACGCGCTCGCGGGCGAGAGAGCCAGGAAGGTGACACGCGTAATGAACAGGCTGCTATCCACGATTCTCTGGGACCTCAAGCTGCAGGCGCGGTACAACATCGTCGCTGTCGCCTGCGTCGTCACGGCGCTTTATATCCTGCTCTTCCGGGCGCTCCCCGCGGCGGGCACGGAGGAGATCCTCGTCCTCCTCTTGTACACCGACCCGTCGATGCTCGGGTTCATGTTCATCGGGGCGCTGGTGCTCTTCGAGAAGGACGCGAACATCCTTCGCGCGATCACGGTGACGCCGCTCCGGAGGTGGCAATATCTCTGGTCCAAGGCCATCTCGCTGACCCTGATCGCCGTCCCCGCCAGCGTCGTCATGGCGCTCGCCGCTGGTGGCGCCGTCGCGAACTGGGGCTTCCTCATCCTGGCGATCGTCCTCTCGTCGCTCCTCTTCGTCATGCTGGGCTTCACCGGGGTCGCCCGAGTCACGACGTTCAATCAATACATCATCGTGGTCCCCCTCTTCCTCGCGCCGCTCTGCCTGCCCCTCCTGGGCCTGTTCGGGGTCATGGACGCCTTCTGGTTCTACATCATTCCTTCCCAGGCATCCCTCATCCTGTTCGAGGCCGCGTTTCGCGCGGTCTCCCCGGCGAAGCTCGCGTATGCGGCGCTCTACCTCGCCCTGTGGATCGGCATCGCCTACGCCGCGGCGGCCCGCTCGTTCGAGGTCCACATCATCCGCGGAGGCAAGGGAGCATGAGCCGTTTCTTCGCGCTCATGCGCAACGACTTCAAGCACATCTTCCGGGACAAGGCGCTGACAGCGCTGTTCGTCATGCCCGTCTTCCTCGTGCTGGCGCTGCGCTTCGGCTTCCCCCACATCGTTTCGCGCTTCCCGATCGTCGCCGGTTACAACCGGATCCTGCTCGCGTTCGTCTGCGGGATGTTCTCGGCGTTCCCGGCGTTCATCGCCGCCTTCATCATGCTCGACGAGAAGGACGACGGCCTGTTCACGGTCCTGCGCGTGATGCCCATCTCGCCGATGGCGTTCATCCTGTACAGGATGTCGTTCGTCGTCGCCCTCGGCAGCCTGAGCGCCGGCGGGGCGATGCTCTTCTCGGGCATCATCGCGCCGGACGTGGGGCGCGCGCTCGTCTCCGCGGTCCTCTTCGGGCTGAGCTCCCCGCTCATCGCGCTGCTCGTGGTCACGATCGCCAAGAACAAGATCGAGGGAGTCACCGTGCTCAAGGGGCTCAACTTGCTGCTCATGCTCCCCCTCATCAGCTTCTTCACGAGCTCGCCCGCGCGGCTCCTGCTCGGCGTCATCCCGGTGTATTGGGTGTATCAGGCGGAGGCCGAGCCGGTCTTCAGCGCGAGCGTCCTCGCGAGCTGGGCGGTGGCCGCGGCGCTCGACGCGATCTGTCTGACGCTCCTTTACCGCTGGTTCCGGATGAAAGTCTTTTGACGAGAGAGGCCCATGGAACGTGCATTGGACGGCAAGGCGGCGCTCGTGACAGGCGCGTCGCGCGGCATCGGTCGGGCGATCGCGCTGCGCCTCGCGGCGATGGGGGCGCGCGTGGTCGTCAATTACTTGCGCGACGTCGACGCGGCCCAGCGCACGGCGGATGACCTCGCGCGGCTCGGGGTCGCGTGCACGGTCGTGCAGGCCGACGTCGGTGACCCGGCCGCGGTCCGGCGGCTCGTCGACGCCAGTCTGGCGGCGTTCGGCTGCATCGACGTGCTCGTCCATAATGCCGCGGCGGGTGTCTTCATCCCCCTCCATCGCCTGCGGCTGGACGACTGGGAGCTCAGCCTCAACGTCAATGCCCGCGCCTTCATGCTGCTCGCGCAAGGGCTCGCCCCGGCGATGGAGCGCCGGGGCGGCGGGACGATCGTCGCGATCTCCAGCCTCGGCGCGCAGCGTGTCGTGCCCGCCTACGGCGCGATCGGCATTTCCAAGGCAGCGCTGGAGGCCCAGGTGCGCTATCTGGCCGCGGAGCTGGCGCCGAAGGGCATCCGGGTGAACGGCGTCTCCGGCGGGCTCGTGGAGTCGGATGTCCTGAGGATGTCCCCGTCGCTCGGGCGTATCAAGGACGAGATGGTCCGGCGGACGCCCGCCGGGCGGCTGGGCACGCCCGAGGACCTGGCCCGGGTCGTCGGCTTCCTCGCCTCGCCGGACGCTGGCTGGATCCACGGCCAGACGCTCGTCGTCGACGGCGGGTCTTCGCTGGTTTGACGGCGCCGGCTCGGGCCCGTCGCGCCTCCTGTGCTGCGCGGGCGCAGGCTCGCACGGGGCGGCACGTCAGCGCCGGAATCGCCGCCAAGCCACGCTCTACGCCCTGGGCGGCGCGGGCCTCGATGCCCTGTCTTGATCGCCCCCGCTCGGGCCGCGCCACCTTCTTCTTCTCGACGCGCATTGCAATGCAGAGCCGATAGGATGGTGTGACAATGGACAGCCCGCTCGAGACGTTTGGTCTCTCTCTCAGGCAGCGCCGCCACTGGATCCTGAACGAGCTCGATCCCGGGAGTCCGAGCCACCACGTCGCCCTTGCGTGGCGCCTCGTGGGCCCTCTCCGGGTGGGCGCGCTGGAGGCGGCCCTCACGGAGAGCCTGAAGCGGCACGAGATCCTGCGCGCGACGTTCGGGCTTGATGAAAGCGGGCCAGTCGGCAGGATCGGGATCGAGGTGCGGTCGCCGCTCGTCCGCGTGGATATGCGGGCGCTTCCCCCCGGCGAGGGCGAGCCGGCGCTCCGGCGCCTCCTGCAGCAGGAGGCCCGGCGCCCGTTCGATCTCCAGGGCGGACCCCTCCTGCGCGGGCTCCTCGTGGAGCTCGGCGACGAGGCGCATGTGCTCGCGCTCATCGCGCACCAGATCGTGGCCGACCGTGGCTCGCTCGCCACGTTGTTCGATGAGCTCGCGTCGCGCGCCCCCGCCGCAGGGGAGGGGCGCCGCGGCTTCGTCGCGCTCGCCGACGGGGAGCGCGCCTGGGTGCAGACGGACGAGGCCGCGGCGCGGATCGATTTCTGGCGGCGCCGGCTGGCTGGCGTGCCGCCGCTCGACCTGCCGCCCGACCGGCCTCGGCCCATCGTGCGCAACTCCCGGCGCGGCGCCGCGTACCCGGTCGAGATGCCCGCGCCCCTCGTGGACTCTCTCTCGCAGATCGCCCGCCGCGAGGGGTGCAGCCTGTCCGCCGTCCTGCTGGCCGGGTTCGCGGTGATGCTCCACCGCTGGTCGGGGCAAGGCGACCTCTCGGTGGGGGTTCCGGTCGATGGGCGCTCCAGCCCCGAGCTCGCGCGCGTGGTCGGGCCGCTCTCGGACTGGCTCCCGGTGCGCGTGTCCGTTGGCCGCGACGCCACTTTCCGCGCGCTGATTCGGGAGAGCGAGGCCGCGCTGCGCGACGCGCGGGTGAGCGCAGCGGTCCCGTTCGGGGCGCTCCTGGATGCGCTGAACCCAGCGCGCGACACCAGCCGGACGCCGCTCTTCCAGGTGACATTCGAGATCGCCGACGCCGATCCCGGCGTCGCGTTCCCCGGCCTGGAGGTGTCGGCAGAGCACGTGCCGCTCGACGCGGCCCCGTTCGACCTCGGGCTCGCGCTGAGCCGACGGGAGGGCGTCCTCCAAGGCGCGCTCACCTATGACTCGAGCCTGTTCGAGGCCGCGACGATCGCGCGGATCGCCGAGCACCTCACGACGCTGCTCGCGGGCGCGGCGGTCGACCCCGATCGGCGTGCGGCGGCGCTGCCGCTCATGACGCAGGAGCAACGGCGAACGGTGCTCTTCGACTGGAACCGCACAGCGGCGGAGCCGCCGCCGGTCGCGTGCGTGCACGACCTCATCGCGGCGCAAGCGGCGCGGTCGCCCGACGCCGCCGCCCTGACCTGCGGCGAGGAGACGCTGACCTACCGGGCGCTAGAGGCCCGGGTCGACGCGCTGGCGAGTCGCCTGCGGGCCGCGGGGGTGGGGCCGGAGGTGCTCGTGGCGATCCTGATCGAGCGCGGGATCGACCTGGTGATCGCGCTGCTCGCCGTCCTGCGGGCGGGCGGCGCCTACGTGCCGCTCGATCCGACCTACCCGCGCGAGCGGCTCGCGTACATGCTCGATGATGCGCGGCCCGCGGCGCTGCTCGTTCGGCGTGCGCCCGCGGATCTACCCGCGCCGCGCGGCGCCCACATCATCGACATCGACGATCCGGGCGCCTCTCCAGGGGGAGCGTGGGGCGGCGAGCGGCCGTCGGGCACGGGCCTCGCCTACGTGATCTACACCTCGGGATCCACGGGCAAGCCTGTCGGCGTGCAGGTGACGCGCCGGGCGGTGGTCAATTTCCTCCGCGCGATGGCCGAGCGCCCAGGCGTCACGGCAGGCGATGTTCTGCTGGCCGTCACGACCGTGTCGTTCGACATCGCGGGGCTCGAGCTCTACCTTCCGCTCACGGTCGGCGCGCGCGTCGTGCTCGCGCCCCGGAGCGTGGCGGCCGACGGCGCCGCGCTCAGGGCGCTCGTGGAAGAGGTCGCCCCCACCGTGATGCAGGCGACGCCCGCGACCTGGCGGATGCTGCTGGAGGCCGGATGGACCGAGGGCGCGGGCCTCAAGATCCTGTGCGGGGGCGAGGCGCTCGCCGCCGACCTGGCGGAGCGCCTGCGCGCAACGGGCGCGGACGTGTGGAACCTCTACGGGCCGACCGAGACGACGATCTGGTCGACGCTGCATCACGTGGACGCCCCGCAGCGCGGCGCCGTCCCGATCGGCCGCCCCATCGCGAACACCACGGCCTATGTCCTCGACGCGGACCTGGAGCCGGTGCCGCCGGGCACCCGGGGCATGCTTTACCTCGGCGGTGAGGGGGTCGCGCGGGGCTACCTCCGCCGGCCGGATCTGACGGCCAGCAAGTTCGTGCCCGATCCTTTCCGCGGCGTGGCGGGGGCCAGGATGTTCCGCACGGGCGATGAGGCCAGGTTCTCGCCTGACGGCGCGCTTGAGTTCCTCGGCCGCAGCGACTTCCAGGTGAAGGTGCGGGGGTTCAGGATCGAGCTGGGCGAGGTGGAGGCGGCGCTGGCGGGTCACCCGGCGGTGCTGCAGGCGGTGGTCGTAGCGCGGGACGACGCGCACGCCGTCAAGCGGCTCGTGGCCTACGTCGTGCCCCGCCACCCAGGCCCCCCGCCGACCCAGGGCGCCCTGCGCGAGCACCTGCTCGAGCGGCTCCCCGACTTCATGGTGCCCGCGGCCTACGTGGTGCTGGACGCTCTGCCGCTCACGCCAGCCGGGAAGATCGACCGCCGCGGCCTCCCGGCGCCGGATCCAGGGCGACGAGCGCTCGCGGAAGAGGTCGCCGCGCCGCGCACGCCCGTCGAGGGCGCCCTCGCGCGGATCTGGGCCGAGGTCCTGGGGCTCCCGCGGGTGGGCATCCACGACGACTTCTTCGAGCTCGGCGGGGACTCGCTGCTGGCCGTGCGCGTCGCGTCCCGCGCGGGCCAGCAAGGAATTCGCATCTCGCCCGGTCAGCTCGTGCAGCGCCCGACCGTCGAGCGGCTGGCCGAGGCCGCCGAGATCGCGGCGGGACAGGCCGACTCGCAGGAGCGACCAGCCGGGGAAGCGCCGCTGACGCCGATCCAGCTCGTGTTCCTCTCCGAGCGCATACAGGAGCCTCACCACTTCACCATGTCCCTCCTGCTCGAGATCGCCGACGACACCGAGCCCGCGTTGCTCGAGGCGGCGTGCCGCGCGGTGATAGAGCACCACGACGCGCTGCGCCTGCGCTTTACGCAGCGGCCGGTCGGCGGCTGGACGCAGGCGCACAAGCCGTCGGTGAGCGAGGAGGCGTTCTGGCAGACCATCGATCTGTCGTCGCACCCCGAGGAAGAGGTGCCGATGGCGATCGCGATGGAGGCCAATCGCGTCAACGCGAGCATCGACCTGGCGCATGGCCCGCTGCTGCGCGCGGCGCTGCTCCGGCTCGGGCCCCGAGGGCCGTTCCGGTTCCTGCTCGCGTGCCATCACCTGGTGATGGACGAGATCTCGCAATCCATTCTCCTGGAGGACATCCAGGCGGCGTACGAGCAGCTCGCGCGCGGCGCGCCGATCCGGCTGCCCGTCAAGACGATGTCGTACCAGCGCTGGGCGCAGCGGCTCAGCGAGCATGCGCAGAGCGCGTCGGTGCTGGCGGATTTCCCCTACTGGCAGGGCATCGCCCGCAGGGCGCGCGCGCCGTTGCCGACAGATGAGCTCACCGGTCCGCCGCTGTTCGCCGGGCTGGCGGTCGCGTCGATGGACCTGTCGGTCGACGAGACCCGGGCGGTGCTCCGCGATCTGCCGCGCCAGCAGCGAGCCACGGTCGACGACGTCCTGCTCACCGGCATCGCGCTCGGGATGGAGTCGCTGACGGGGCGGCGTTCCCTGCTCGTCAGCGCCGTGCGCCACGGGCGCGACGCGCCCATCCCGGACGTGGATGTCTCCCGCACGGTGGGTTACTTCGTGCAGCCGTACGTCGTATGGCTGGATGCATCGGAGTCCGCGTCGCCGTTGGACGCTCTCCGGGCGATCCAGGGGCAGCTCCGCGCCGCCGTGGCCAGGAGCTTCTCCTACGGGCCGCTCCGGTTCCTGAGCGACGACGCGTCGATCCGCGAGGAGCTGGCCGCCATCGAGCCCGAGATCGCCTACGTCAACTCGGGCCACCGCGAGAAGATCCTGCTCGGCGCGCCGAGGTTCCGCTTCGCGAGCGAGTTTGCAGGCCTGGAATACTCGCCCAACAACCACGTGGGGCTCCGGCTCATCCTCTTTTGCCACGTGAGCGAGGGGCGGCTGCAGATCCTCTTCGTTTACAGCGAGAACACGTACCGCGCCGCGACGATCGAGCGCGTCGCTGGTGCCATTCGCGCTGCCCTCGCGTCCCTCATCGCCGCCTCGCTCGCCTGTTCTCCCGTGATCCAAGGAGCCATGTCATGAATCCCGAGGAAGTGAGTCGTGAGCTCTTTTCAGCGGCGGGCCGCGCCAGCCCGCACGGGATCTACGCGCGGCTGCGCCAGGCGACCCCGGTGTGCCAGATCATCGCGCCGCATTTCGGCGTGCCTCTATGGATGGCGACGCGCCACGATGACTGCCTCGCCCTGTTGAGGGACCCCCGCTTCACCAACGACGTCGAGAAGCTCGCCTCGCACGGGCGGCAGACGTCGCCGCTGCTCGGCGATCCGGCCTTGCAGATCAGCCGCCACATGCTGACGTCGGATCCGCCCGATCACACCCGGCTGCGGGCCTTCGTGCAACGGGCCTTCTCGCCGCGCATCGTCGAGGGCATGCGATCGCATATCGAGGCGATCAGCGATGCGCTGCTCGACGAGATCGAGGGCCAGGGCGGCATGGATCTGATCGCCGACTTCGCGTTTCTCCTGCCCATCGCGGTGATCGCCGAGCTGCTCGGGGTCCCCTACGCGGAGCGGGAGCGGTTCCGCGCGTGGACGAAGATCCTTGCCGCCCCGGCCGCCACGCCCGAGGATCTCGAGCGGCGCGCGGCGGCGGTGTCCGAGTTCGCCACGTACTTTCACTCGGTCTTCGAGGAGCGGCGCGCGGCGCCGGGCGACGATCTTCTGAGCGCGCTCGTCGCCGCCGAGGATCAGGGCGACGACAGGCTCACCACGAAAGAGCTCCTGAGCATGACGTTTCTCCTTCTCGTCGCAGGGCACGAGACCTCGGCCAACCTCATCGGGAACGGCACTCTCACGCTCCTCGAGCATCCGAGCGAGCTCGCGAAGCTCCGGGAGCGGCCGGAGATCATCGGCTTGGTCGTCGAGGAGGTTCTGCGTTACGAGAGCCCGGTCGAGACGACATCGATGCGCTGGGCGCTCACCGACGTGGAGCTGCGCGGCGCGCGCATCCGCGCAGGAGAGCCCATCGTCGCGGGGATCCTGGCGGCCAACCGCGATCCCGAGCAGTTCGTCGATCCGGACACCTTCGACATCACCCGCCAGCCGAACCGGCATGTCGCGTTCGGGTACGGCGTTCATGCCTGCCTTGGCGCGCCGCTCGCGCGGATGGAGGGCGCGATCGCCCTGGGCGCGCTCTTTCGTCGCTTTCCCCGCCTCGCCCTGACCGCATCTTCCCGTGAGCTCGAGTGGAACCAGAGCCATCTGCTGCGCGGGGTGAGGGCGCTGCCTGTGGTCTTCTGAGCCCGGCGTGCCCCACGGTACGCCAGGACGAAGCCGCTCGACGCGCTCGCGAGACGGCTCGACGCAGCGTGGAGCGGGCTGGATGCCTGGGTCGCTCTTCATGGGCATCCTCCTCGTCGATGCGCATTGCCCCGGGCTGCGAGCGTGTGGGTGCATACGGGGGCCAGCAGGTGTACGTTCGTCTGGATCGCACGGCGGCAAGACCGCACGAGACCCCGGGAGAAGACCATGGCCCGCACTGCGCCTGTACCGAACATCCCCGCCATCCCTGGAATGAACCCGGGCGTCTTCATCATGGGAGGGGGAGGGGCCGGTCGCGGTGGCGGCGGCGCTGGAGGAAACGGCTCTGGCGGTAAACAGGGCGGCAATGGCTCCAACGGCGGCAAGGACGCCAGCGGCGGCGGGAAGTCCGGGTGTGGCAGCGCAGGCGGCGACGGCGCCGGCTGCCCGAACCACCATGGCGGCAAGAAATCGGGAATGGCCGCGAAGGGTGATCCGGTCGACGTGGTGACGGGCCGGGTGTTCACGATTCCCGCCGTTGACGTCGAGCTTCCGGGACCGCTGCCGCTCTCGATCGTGCGGTCCTACACCACCGCGGCGTTCGATCGCGACGTCGGCCTGGGGTTCGGATGGAGCCACTCGCTGGCGTGGGAGATCGAGGTGCGGCAGCGCATCCTCCGCGTCTGGACCGACGATGGGCCGGTCGATCTCGACGCGATCCCCGTGGGCGCCGGCGCGGCGGGCCCCCACGGCTGGGTCCTCGCGCGGGAGGAGCGCGGCTTCGTCCTCGATACAGGCGACGGCAGCTGGTACGTGTTCGCCGAAGCGGCGGGGAAGCGGTACCGGCTCACCGCGATCAAGGACCGATACAACAACGAGATCAGGCTCTCGTACCGCGAGGGCGTGCTCGCCGAGATCACCGACAGCGTCGGCCGGATCGTCCGGGTCCGGCGGGCGCCCGACGGGCGCATCGGCGCCTTCGAGATCAAGAACGCACGGGAGCGCGGTGTCTGGGTGCCTCTCGCGCAGTACAGCTACGACGCGGCCGGGGATCTCACGTCCGCGACCGACGCGGACGGCTACACGACGCGCTACACGTACCAGGAACACCTCCTCACCTCCCATACGAGCCCCACCGGGCTCACGTTCTCATTCCGCTACGACGATCGGCGCCGCTGCGTCGAGACGTGGGGCGCTTACGCCGATGGGCCCGACCGCAGCCTGGCGGAGGACGTGCCGGCGCGCCTGGCCGACGGGAAGACCGTCGCCAGAGGCATCTACCATTGCAAGCTGGAGTTCGGAGAGGACGGATACGTCGAAGTCGCGGACTCCATCACGGTTCATCGCTACTTCGGGAACCGCTTCGGCAAGCTCGACAAGGCCGTGAGCGCCGGGGCCGTGTTCAGCCGGACGTACGACGAGCACGGGCACCTCCGGACGTTCGTCGATCCGGCCGGCGCCATGACCGTCTGGCAGCGGGATCGCCTCGGCCGCGAGCTCTCGATCACCGATCCGCTCGGTCGAATGACGAAGATCGAGCGCGATCCCGACGGGCACATCCGCCGGGCGATCGATCCGGCGGGCCTCCGCCAGGTGGATTCGCAACGTCGGCGGGCTCGCGGAGAGGGTGATCCTCGACGGAAGAGACGAGGTCCGGATCGCTTACGACGCCGCGGGGCGTGAGGTCTGCCGCACGCTCCCGCGAGGCGGCCGGATCGAGAGCGCGTGGGACCTGATGGATCGCCTCGTCGAACGGCGCGTCTGTTCGCCGTCGAGCCGCGTGCACGTCGGGCCGAACGAACCGGAATGGGTGGGCCACGCCCCGGCGTCGATGACGGTGCACCAGGCGTACCGGTATTCGCCTGCGTCGGAGCTCGTCGAGGCGTGGGACCAGGCGTACGGCACGCGCCGCTTCGAGTACGACCCTGCGAGCCAGATCCTGGCGAACGTCCCGGAGCACGAGCGCGCCGAGCTCTTTCGCTACGACGCCTGCGGGAACGTGTTCGACGTCGGCGCTGGCAAGCAGGATCGCTCGTACGGTCCTGGAAATCGTCTGCTCAGGAAGGGAGACACCGAGCTCCTCTGGGACGACGACGCGCGCCTCAAGGAGACGCGGGCCAGGACCCCCGCCGGAGCGCTCGAGGTCACCCGGTACGCCTGGGACGCGCGTGGGCTCTTGCAGTCGGTCGAGCGCGCCGACGGCACCGTCGTGGAGTTCTCGTACGATCCGGACGCCCGGCGCGTCGCCAAGCGGGTCTCCCGGCGGCTCTCGACCGGCGAGCTGCGGCCGGAGAGCGCGACGAGGTTCGTCTGGGATGGCGCCGAGCTCGTGCACGAGATCCGGCAGGTCACCGGCGACACGGCTGCCCCCGCCGTGCCGACCGTGGATGCGCGCACGTACGTCTTCGAGGCCGGCGCGCCGTGGGCGCAGCGCGCCGGGGAGGGCGAGTGGTATCATTACCTGAACGACGAGATCGGCACCCCGGAGCGGCTCGTCGGCGCCGACGGCGCCGTCGCGTGCGAGCTGCGGCGGAGCGCCTGGGGAAAGGTCGAGCCCGCGCGCGACGCGCCGGCGCCGGTGTCGACGCCGATCCGCTTTCGCGGGCAGTACTGGGACGACGAGATCGGCCTCTGCTACAACCGCAACCGCTATTACGATCCCGAGGCGGGTCGCTATATCAGCGCGGATCCGATCGGGATCCTCGGCGGTCTCAATGGATTCGCCTACGCGGAGAACCAGCCGACGCGGCTCGTCGATCCGGACGGGCTCATGGCCAAGGCCGGGACCGAGATCGAGACCGCCGGCGGCAAGACGCACCACGGATCGAGCACGTTCGGGGGCGCGCTCGACCCTGCGCTCCAGCCCGCTGTCGCCAATGCCCACAAGAAGTTCGACGAGGGCAAGGTGGCGGGGCCGGCGCCATCGAGCGCCGGGCACTGCGCCGAGATCGATGCATTGAACAACCTGGCGAAAGACATCCGGCAGGACCGCAAGAAAAACGGTAAGACGCTGAAGGACTCCGCGGCCGAAGACACCGAGATCAGGAAGGAGCTGCAGAAACAGGTGAAGGAGGGCAAGATGACGACGACGGACAGGCGCGGTAAGCTCATGGATCCATGCAAATTCTGCGCGCAGGTCCTGCGTGAGCTCGGCCTTCACCCGGCGAACAACGGCGGTACTGGCAAGAAGAACGGTGTCATCGGCTCGGATGGCAAGGCGTGGAACGGCAATGTATGGCTAGCGGGACGCTCCGTGCCGTTCAGGACTGCTCCCTCGAGCACACCGCCCTTCGAAGGGACGTGAGCACTCCTTCGCGAGCACCGGATGCGCCGGCCGCTGGCCCGGCGGCGGCGGAGCGCGGCGTCCTCGCCTTCTGGCGCGAGGTCGAGCGCTGCCGCAGCGCCCCCCTCGGCGGGAGAGCGCGCGCTGGCGCCGTGGCGGGCCTCGAAGCGTGGCTGGAGCACGGCGGCGCGCGCGTGGCGCTGCTCGGACCGAGCGGGCGCGGCAAGTCGATGCTGCTGGGCGCGTGGGCGCTGGAGCTGGCCCGCGCGGGCCGGCACGAGGTAGCGTTCGTCCCCGTGAGCCGCCGGTTCGGTACGGCGCTGGAGTCCACGGCGCTGAACCTCCTCTATGCTCGCGTGGCTCTGTTCCTCAGGACGCCGCGGCGCACCGGCGAGCGGCCGCACGGGGTCGAGCAGATGCGGCGCGACCTTGCGATCATGCTCGCGGAGGGCCGCCCGCCCGGAAGCAGGCCGTTCGTCGTGATTCTCGACGGGTTCGACGAGGGCGCCTCCCGGACCCTCGATGCAGCGCAGCGATTCCTGCAAGACCTCGGCCCCGGCGTGCGCGCCGTGCTGTCGGCGCGCTCGATTGATGCGCTCGGAGGGAGCGGAGAGGAGACGGAGGTGGTCGCGTTGTCACCGATGGAGGCCGACGAGATCGCGGAGGCCATCGGGCGGAGGGTCGGGGATCTGCCGGCCGGCGTGAAGGACGATGTCGCACGGGTGAGCGGCGGAGAGCCGCTCCTCGTGGAGGCGCTGATCGAGGTGCTCACGCGGGATCTCGTGGCTGTGGGAACGGCGCTCCCGAGCGCTCCCGCCGGGGCTTCAGGGGTCCTCGATCTCTGCGACGGTGGCTCGATGAGCGCCGCGCTGCCATGGCTTGCAGGCGCGCTCGCGCCGATCGAGAGGGAAGAGCTCCTCGCGATCTCGACGGTGAGCGTCGGCGCCTGCAACGAGCTGAGCGGACCGCTGGTGGCTGCCGGAGAAACAGGCCTTGCGCTCCGTCACCCGGCCTGGGCGGAGGTCATCGAAGGGCGGCTCGCGCCGCACGAGCGCGCGGCGGTCGATCGCCGGTTCGCCGAGCACGGGAAGCGCGCGTTCGCCTCGGGCACGGTCTCTGACTACGTATGCCGGAACTGGCGCGCTCACCTGGAGCGGGTCGGCGCGCGCCTCGCAGAGCGGCTCGACCTGGTCTCGAGGGCGTGGCTCGACGTGTGGAGGACACGCCCGGATGGCTCGTCCGGGTTCATCGCCGACGTGGACGCGACGGCGGCGTGCGCGGCGCGCCTCCTGGTCGATGCCGCGGCCGGAGGTGATGTCGTGGCGGTGCTGGCAGCGCGGGTCCGCTGCCTGCTCGTGACGAGCTCGGTGCGAACGATCCTTGGCTTCGAGGAGACGCGGCGCGCGCGGGCCGCGCTGGCGGCGCAGGACGACGACGAGGAGGAAGAGGAAGGGGCCGAGGGAGGCGAGGGCTCCGCAGGACCCCACATCGAGATGCCGCGCGTCGGCGAGGACGTCCTCGAGGCCGGGCGGCCGATCGCCGACGCCGTCGAGCGTGCCGGTGCCCTGATCCGGCTGGCGCACGAGCTGCCCGACGCCGAGCGCGCCGTCGTGCTCGGCTGGGCGCTCGAGGCCGCCGGCGAGGAGCACGCCGAGGGGGGCGCGCTCGCCGCCGTGGCGCACGCGCTCGACGGGCAGGCGCGCGTGACGGCCGCGCGTGAGGCAGCGGCGCGGCTCGGTCGCGAGCGGACCAGGGAGAGCCGGCTCGCGCGCGTGTCCCTGGCGGCGCTGCTGCCCGAGGACGAGGCGCGCGACCTCGGTCGCGAGGCGTTCGCCGAGGTCCCGGCCGACGAGAGGAGCAACGAGCTGCCGCGGCTCTCGGAGGCCGCCGCGCGATGGCCTCCCGCAGCGGTGCGCGGGCTCTGGGCATGGTCCGAGGCGCTGCCCCCCTCGGAGCGGCACACGGTCCTCGCCCGCCTCGCTTCGGGCCTGCCCGCGGAGGAGCGGGAAGCGGGCGCGTCGGAAGCGCTGGGGCTCGCGCTGTCGCTGCTCTCGGACGACTGGCTTCCGCCGGACGCGAGCTTGAGCATCTGCGCGCTCGCGCCGCACGCACCTGCCGGCACCGCGTCCGCGCTGGTCCAGGCGTGCGCGGCTGCGGCCGGCTTCCAGCTCCCGGTGGTGACGGCCGTCGCCGCGCGCCTCTGCGATCTGGGGCGCGTGGAGGATGCGCTCGCGCTGGTGGACACGCTGCCCCAGCCGTCGGACCGGATCGAGGCGCGATCCGCGCTGCTCGCGCACCTGCCCGCCGCGGTCCGCGAGGCCGCCTGGGCCCAGCTGTCGGGCGATCTGCGGGCGAGCGACGGCGCGCGCCTGCTCTTCGCGCGGAACGCCGCTGCGTGGACCCGGGCTCTCGGGGCCGATGCGGTCCTCCACCTGTCCCGCGAGATCGGCGCCAACTGGTCAGACCTGGTCGCGATCGCCGTGGCCTCGCCGGACGACGCGCCGGCGATCGCGCGCGATGTGGTCGAGCGCGCTCTGGCGCGGCCGAGCGACGAGGACGAGGCGCTCTTCGCGCTGATCCCGCTGGCCGCCTCGATGACCGAGCCGCACGCGCGCCGCGTCTGCCAGAGGCTCCTGAACGAGCTCGGCTGGAAGCCGCGGCCCGATCTCCTCGACGACTGGACGAAGGACGACCTCGGGCACCTGGCGCCGTTGTTCGCCCGCGTCGCTGGACCGCAGGGCGTCGTCGCGGTGGCCCGGGAGATCGTCGACGTTTGCCGGTGGCTGCCCTGATTTTTTTCATGTCGCGCTCGATCGTCCCCTCACGCCCAAGCAGATGGCGGAGCTCAGGGACATCTCGACGCGCGCCGACATCACGCCCGCTCAGGGGCGGTACCGCGGATCGTCGAGGAAGGCGGCATCGGTCAGCGACCGCAGGAACGCCACCAGATCGGCCTTCTCGTCCGGAGAGAGCCCCAGCTCCTCGATCTGCGGATCGGTCGAGAAATGCCCTCGCCCGCCGCGATCGTAATGGTCGACCACCTCCTCCAGCGTCGCCAGCGATCCGTCGTGCATATAGGGGGCGCTCGCCGCGATGTTCCGCAAAGCGGGCACCTTGAATTTGCCAAGGTCTCCGGTGCGTCCGGTGATCACTTGCCGCCCGACGTCGCCGCCGTCGAGGTACGTGCCGTTGTTGAAGAAGCCTTCGTTGGTGAGCATTCCGGACGGGTGGCAATGGAAGCAGTCAGCCCGCTCGGTCAGGAACAGCGCCTCGCCGCGGCGCTCGGCGTCTCCGAAGCGTGTGTCGTCCCCGCGCCGGTGCTGGTCGTAAGGGCTGTCCGCGCTGACGATCGAACGGAGGAAGCTGGCGATGGCCTTGCGCAAGGACTCCTCGCCGGGAGGCCCGCCATAGGCATCCGCGAACGCCTTCACGTAGACGTCATCACCGGCGACACGAGCGACGGCCTCGGCGAGCGGTAGATCCATCTCGTCGGGGTTCTCGATGGGCTTCCCCACCTGCTCTTCCAGGGTGGCCGCGCGGCCATCCCAGAAGAAGCTCTCGCCCCAGGCCAGGTTCACCAGCGCGGGCGCGTTCCGCTGTCCCAGGCGGCCGTCGACCCCCCGGGTGACGGGGTCCGGATCGGCGAAGGCATGCTCCTGGCGATGGCAGCTCGCGCACGCTACCTCGCCGGTACGAGAGAGGCGCTTGTCGAAGAAGAGCCGCTTGCCGAGCTGGGCCCTCGGCTCGGTGAGCGCGTTGTCGGCCGGCGCTCTGGCCGCCGCGGTGCGCGCCGGAAAACCGGCGGGGATGGCGTCCGTGACGAGCGGCGGCAAAGGTCCAGGGGCCCCAGGGGCCGCCGGCCCGTCATCGCTGCATCCGCCCGCAAGGAGCAACGCCGCCAGGCCGATGGCCCCGCCACGGTTGAAGCCCGGCGTCACGGACCGAACGCGAACACCGTCAGGTCGGGGAGGCCGCGCCGCAGGCGCTCACCCGCAAGGAGCTCGTCTCCCACGGGCCCGGGCGGCGCGACGAACCCGGTCAAGTCGACGTCCGCCGTGGCGCCCGCGAAGACCTCGTCCATGACGACCCGGACGACCTTGCCCGTCGAGCCGCTCGCGGGCACGGACAGCGCGCCTCGTACCTCGACCCTGGGCGCGAGATCCTCGACCAGGTTGCCTCCCATGTGGACCGCCGGCGGAACCGTGGCCGTCTCTCCGTCCGGATCGTCGGAACCACCCTCGCCCTCGGCCGGCGGAGCCACGCTGCCCTCGTAGCGCAGGAAGAGGTAACCGCTGTGCGGCCACGTCATCTGCGAGGCTTCCGACAGAGGCGCGACGTTCGCTTCGGGCCGAGAGGTGCTGCAGGCCTTGTGCAAGCCCCAGACGAAGCTGACGCCTTCATAGCTGCCGGCCGGAGCGCGCAGCCGGAACGTGGCCGAGCCCGGGTCCTCGGCGTTGAAGAAGTGGACCCCGTAAGGGGTGGCGGCGCCGTCCGGGCCGACGATATCGACGGGCACGAGGTCGCCGTCCTCTCCGATCAGCGCCGCGTGCGAGACGTAGAAGCGAACGTTGAGCGGCGTGACCGTGCTGCCGTCCGGCGCGACGTTCGGCTCGCCGAACACGAACGGCTCGCCGCCGAGGACGAGCTCGAACGCGAGCTCGACGAGTGTGCCCTCGGTCCTGATGGACGCCGGCTGCTCTGCGCAGCCGGTCGGCCAGGTGGCCTCGGCCTGGCCGCCCGCGCCGCCCGTGCTGCTCGCTCCACCGGACCCGTCGGGCTGGCTGCCGCCCGCCCCGCCGGTCCCGGACGCCATTGGCTGCTGATTCGAGGACGTGCCGCAAGCGGCCGCGGCGCCCAAGAGCAACCCGATCAACCGGAACAAGCCAGGAGATTTCATCGTGGGATCGAGTGTACGCGATGACGCACCAGGCCGGAACAGAGGACGTATCGCCGGGATCTTGCTGGGCGAGACGCGATCAAGGCGCGAGCGATGGCGTGACGAGCGGTCGAAAGATTCCGGACGGCTCATGCGGATGGCAGTCGCTCGTTGTCAGCGACCGCGTCACACCACGCGCCGGCGGTCGCGCTCGAACAGCTCGCGCTCCAGCTCGAACGCCTCGAGCCCTGTCCGGACCGGCCACGGGGTGCCGGTCACGACCTCGACCACCTCGGCGATCACCTCCGGCGCGCGCAGGACGCGCCTGTGGCCGAGGCCGCGGGTCGACATGAGCCGCGCGCCCGGCCAGCGATCGGCGAGCGCCGCGCCCGCCTCGAACGACACCTCGCGATCGTCGCGGTCGTGCACGACGAACAGCGGCGCGTTCATCCGCGGGGCCGCAGAGAGCGCGTCGAGGTCCGCGAGCGGCACGCCGTAGCGCGCCTCGAGGCGGGCGACCATGCGGCGCCGGACGGCCTCGTCGATGCCGAGGAGCTTCGCGAAATGCTGGGTGTAGCGGACCGCGCTGATCGGCGGCGCGATGAACACGAGCCTCGGCGCCGGAGCGCCCGCGGGCCGGACGGACGCCGCGCGGGACAGCGCATACGTCGTCGCGGCGCACCCGATCGAGTGCGCGACGATGGCGTGGACGGGCCCGACCTCGTCCATCGCGACGGTGACCGCGCGGGCCAGCTCCACGAGCGTGGCCGACCGGCTCGGCGCATCGCCGTGCCCCGGCGCGTCGAACGTCACCACGCGAAAGCCCAGCTCCACGAGCGGCCTCACGAACGCGCCGAGCTGGCTCCCGCGCCCCTCCCAGCCGTGCACGAGCAGCACGGTCGGCCCGTGCCCCCACGACCACGCGGGAAGCGCCTCCGCGCCCCACGGCAGCGAGAAGCGCGCCGCGCCGGCGAGGATCTCCTCCTCCCAGGCCGGGCGCGCGTGCCGGCGCGGAGAGCGGAACAGCCGTTCGGCCGCCAGGGAGGCCAGATCCGGCGCGGCCTTGTTGAGGAGCTTGAACCCGAACCGGATCCCACCGCGCAGGAGGACCTGCCGCGGATCAGTACGAACGATCGTTCTATTATTGGGCGACGAATGGACCTGATGGGCTTCCTGCATGGGGGACCTCCTCGGGGGATTGCGAGACGGATCAGGCAGCGCGGCGGGGCGAACGCCGGGCGTCGGTCACGAGCCTCTCGAAGGCGGCGCGGGCCCGGCGCGCCGACGCCTTGTCGGGCATCAAGCGGCTGAGCGCGTGAGAGCCGGACGCGATGGCATAGACCTCGAAGGCGAACTGCGAAAGGTCGAGGTCCGAGCGGAAGTGGCCCTCTTCGACGGCGATGCGCGCGGCGGTGGCGAGCGTGGCCAGCCAGTCTTTCTGCGACGCGACGAGCGCGTCGCGCGCCGGACCGGGCTTGTCGTCCAGCTCGGCCGCGGCGGCATGGAAGACGCAGCCGCCTGGCATGAAGTCCTGCTCTGTCCAATCGAACCACCGATCGATGAGCGCGCGCACGCGCGGCTCACCGCGCGGCTCGCGCAGCGCGGGCGCGACCACGAGGTCGACGAAGCGGCGCCTGGCCTCTTCGAGGATGGCGACGTCCAGGTTCTCCTTGGAGCTGAAGTGCGCGAAGAGGCCGCTCTTCGACATCTTCACGCGCTCGGCCAGGGCGCCGACGGTCACGCCCGAGAGCCCGACCTCGCTCGCCAGCGCCAGCGCCTCGGCCAGGATGGCCTGCCGGGTATCTTCACCTTTCGCCACCTCGACTGGATAGAACGACCGTTCGATTTTGTCAAGCTTGTCAAGCGACGGCGGACGGCGAGCCGGTCTCCTCGACGATCGCCTGCGCTGCCGGCGCACGCTAGGCGCGCTTCGCCAGGTAGGCATCGACCAGCTCGATCAGCCGTGCCCGGCCGAAGCTGGGGTCGTGGCCTGCATGCACGATCTGCACTGGGAGCTCCCGCAACCGCTTCATGGTGCGGACGTAGGCGGGAATGTCCGCGCCCTCGAGCTCATCCAGCAGCGGCCCGTCATAGATCGCATCGCCCGGGAACAAGGTTCCGGTCGCCGCCTCCCACAGACCGATGCTGCCCGGCGAGTGACCGGGCAGGTGCAGCACCTCGAAGTGACGGTCGCCGAGATCCACGACGTCGCCTTCGGCGACGACCTCCGTGACCGGCGCGTCACGCAGGGCGTAGCTTGCCATGTCGTACTCCGCGTAGGGCAGGGCGGTGATCAAATCGCTCTCGATCGGATAGCCAGCGTCGCCCAGCGCGCGGATTGTCGCGGCGCCCATCGCCGAGGCCAGCAAGGTGCCGCGGTCGGTCGGTGAGCGCAGGTTCTCCGCCTCGAGAGCGTGCACCAAGGTGTGCTCGAACTCATGGTGGCTGCCCACATGATCGGTGTGGGTGTGGGTCGCGACCGCCGTCACCGGCTTGTCGATCAGGTGCTTCATGGCCTCCCGCAGGCTGACGATGCCCAACCCCGTGTCGATCATCAGGTCGCGATCGCGACCGCGCACATGCCAGATGTTGCAGCGCATCAGCGGCACCACGTGCGGCTCGATCAGCCGCGTGATGTCATCGCTGACGCGCGTGATCTCGAACCAGCGGTCGGCGATCGGCAAAGTGGCCATGCGTTTCACTTATCACTCCGGGACCTCGCTGGAGCGCTCCTCGCTCGGCCGGTCATCCACGGTTACCAGCTCCTGGTGACCCCGCCGTTCCGGTTACCACATCCCCTGGTAACCGCCTCGCTGCGATGCGCGCAATCCATTGAAATTCAACGGCTTGGCGCGATGGCCCGAGAGCTGCTTCAGGGGCTGGAAGGAGACCTTACCATGGTAACCGAACCGACATCCCACCGCCTCGCGCTTCCCGTCCTCCTCGCCACCCTGATCGCCGCATGCTCCGTGACGACGTCGGACGGCGGCAGCTCGACCGGCGACGCGCCGGCCGATCCGCCCGGTCCAGCGCCTCACGAGGGCGCTCCCCCCGGCCAGCAGGCCGCGCCCGCTGTGCCTTCGGCGCCGGATCTCGCGTACCCCGGCAAGGGCTTCATCGTCCACGAATGGGGCACCGACACCGTGGTCGTCGGCTCCGACGGCTCGCTTCAACAGGGGCTGCACCACGAAGAGGAGGACCTCCCCGCCTTCGTTTATGACCGGCTCGGAGCCGGCACGCTCGCTGGCTCGATCTCGACGAGCGCCAACGTGAAGATGGAGACGCCGGTCACTTACTTCTACGCGGAGGAGCCGCTCACCGCGCACGTCCAGATAGCGTTCCGCAAAGGGATCTTCACGCAGTGGTACCCCGCCGTCCGCGAGTTCTACCCGCCCATCATCGCGCCCAACACCGTTGCTGGCGTGACGACGTACGCGGACCCGGCGTTCGACCCCGAGTTCCCCTTCCGCTCGTCGATGTGCTCGGAGATGTACGGCCCGAACGCGAACGGCCTCCTCCAGTGGAGTACGTTCGAGATCCTCGGGCGCGACAGCGCCGTCCCTCTGCCCGAGGCGCCGCTCGATCGGTTCACGTGGGCTCACGCGCGCCAGGTCGGCGCCAACCCGCTCCGCGTCACCGGCGTGCCCGGCTCGATAGAGACGCCCCAGCACGAGCGCTTCCTGTTCTATCGAGGGCTCGGCAACTTCGACCTGCCCGTCCGCGTGACGGCCGGCACCGGCGGGGCGATCTCCGCCGAGAATACCCTCGACGAGGCGATCGGCGCCGTCTTCGTCCTCAACGTCGGCGCCTCGGCGGGGGCGTTCGTCGCGCACCCCCAGGGCATCACCACGGGCGACACGCTCGTCGAGCGCGCCCCCTCGCTCGAGGGAGCGCCGCCGCTCGACGAGTTCGTCGAGACGCTCGGCGCGAGCATGATCGACGCCCTCGACGCGACAGGCCTGTACCACGACGAGGCCGTCGCCATGGTGAACACCTGGAAGCGCCAGTGGTTCCGGACGCCCGGCGTCCGGGTGCTCTACCTCGCTCCGGAGGCGTGGACCGACGCCTCGATCCCGATCACCATCGATCCCACGCCCGCCGATGTCGTGCGCGTCATGATGCTCCGCGTCGAGGTGCTCTCGCCCGAGATGGAGGCAGCGGACGTCGGGGCGGCGCGGCGGCTCGCGGACCCGTCCCTCGCCGGCGACGCCGAGCGCCACTTCGACGATCTCGGGCGCTTCGCCGAGCCGCGCCTCCGCCGCGCGCTCGCGCTCCTCGGCGCGCCCGCGTACGGCGAGCCCCTGCTCGCCCGCATCGCCGCCGGAGCGACGGCGAGCGCCGCGCGCGAGTAACCTCTCGGCCATGCACGCCCCGCGGCGCGAGCCCTTCGTGGCCCATGCTCGGTACGAGCCCGGCGAGATCCTCGGGCAGGGGGCGCAGGGCGTCGTGGGGCGCGTGATCGACCGCGAGGCGCGGGGGCGCGAGCTCGTCGCGAAGGTGTTCCGTCAGGGCGCCTTCCGCGAGGACACCCTGCTCGGCGAGTTCGCGCTGCTCGCGCGCCTGCGCGTCCCCGGCGTGGTGCGGGCGCACGATCTCGGGCGGGATGAGCGGACGGGAGCGCCCTTCCTCGTCGAGGAGTACGTGGCCGGCGACGACGCCGCGGCGTGGGTGCAGGGGGCCCCGGCCGGCGAACGCCCGGCGCGGCTCGCGGGCGTGCTCGCCGGCGTCGCGAGGACGCTCGCCGCCCTGCACGACGCGGGGTTCGTGCACAGCGATCTCAAGCCGGCGCACGTCCGGATGCGGCCCCTCGGCGGGGGCGGCGCCGCGGCCGTGCTCCTCGACCTCGGAGCGGCGGTGTCGAGGGCGCGCGCGCCGGGCGGCGCCGTCGCGTTCACCTCGGCGTTCGCCGCGCCCGAGCTGCTCGCCGGGGGCGCGCCGTCGGCCGCGTCCGACCTCTACAGCCTGGGGGCGCTCGCGTGGTGCTCGGCCGCGGGCCGCCCGCCCGGGCCCTTTCGCGCGCGGCGCCCGCTGCGCGACGCCGCACCGTGGGTTCAGCCGAGCGTGGCCGAGGTGGTCGAGGCGCTGCTCGCGCTGCACCCGCGAGACCGCCCTGCCGAGGCCCGCGAGGTGCTCCGGCAGCTCGGCGTCGCGGCCGCGGAGGCGGGCATCGCCGTGGGGGCGCCGCCCGCGCCCATCGGGCGGGAGCGCGAGCTCGAGGCGCTGCAGCAGGCGCCGTCACTGTCGGGCCGCGTGCGCTACGTCACGGGGCCGAGCGGCGCCGGCAAGAGCCACCTCGGCCGCGAGCTCGTGACGCGGGCGCTGCTCGCCGGGCGGAGCGCCCGTTACGTGGCGTTCCCGCGCGAGGCCGACCCGCTCCTGCTGCGGCTCATCGCGTTCTTCCGGGGCGCCGAGCGATCGCCGCCGTTCGTGACGCCGCCCGGCGACGGGCCCCCGCTCCTGCTCTTGCTGGACGACCTGGACCAGGCCCCGGCCGAGCTCCGCGCCGCGCTCGACGCGTACCGGTGCCGGCCGGCGGCGCCCGGCGGCGCGGCGATCGAGGTGGTCGCGACGGCCCGGAGCGCGCCCGAGGGCGCGGCGTGCGTGGCGCTCGGGCCGCTCGGCGACGCGAGCTTCGGCGCGCTGTGCCGCGCGCACGGCGTGGACGACGAGGCGAGCGTGCGCGAGGCCGCCGTGGCGTCGGGGAAGAACCCGGGGTGGCTCTTCGCGTCGCTCGGCCGCGTGCCGCTCACGAAGGACACGGCGATCGAGCGCGTGCGCGGGCTGTCGGCCGGCGCCTGCGCGACGCTCGCCGCGATCGCGATCGCGGGCGGCGCCCTGCCCGAGGCGCGCTGCGCTCTCGGGTTCGGGCGCGGCGGCCGGGCGGACGCGCGGGCCGGCGGGCCGCCGCGCGCCTCCGGCGAGCGAGCCCTCGGCGAGCTGCTCGCGGGCGCGCTGATCGCGCGGCGGGAGGCGGCGGCCGGCGCGCTCACCACGCTGTCCGCTCCGGCCCTCGCGAGGGATCTCGCCGCGGCGCTCGCCACGCCGGAGATCGCCGAGGAGGTCGCCGCGGCGCTGCTCGCGGATCCCGGCGCGCCTGCGTCGGCGCTCCTCTCGGCGGCGGCGGCGCCGTGCACGAGAGCCCGGCGCGCGCAGCTCCACGAGCGGGCCGCGGCGCAGGCGCGCGAGGCCGGGCTGCGGTCGGAGGAGATCGAGGCGCTGCTCGCGCTCGGCGAGGACGCGGACCGGAGGACCCCGGCGCTCCTCTGCAGGCTCGAGCGGCTGACGCGCGACGCGGGCGTGGGCGCGGCGCACCCGCAGGTCGTGGCGTGGCTCGACGAGGCGGCGCAGCGCGACGAGCGGGTGCTCGTGCTCGCGCTGCGGCGGCGCGCGGAGAAGCGCGCGCGGGATGGCGACGCGACGGCGGCGAAGGAGCACGCGCTGGCGGCGCTCGCGGCGGCGCGGCGGCTCGGCGGCGGGGCGGCCGAGGCGTTCGCGCTGTCGACGCTGGGGCTCGTGGCGCTGATGCGCGCCGACTGGGGCGAGGCGGAGGCGTGGCTCGCGGGGGCGCAGGCGAAGCTGCCCTCGGCGGCCGAGCGCGTGGACGACGTGGAAGGCGAGCGCGTGGACGACGTGGAAGAGGTGGCGCGGCTCCACCACAACGCGGGCATCGTCGCCCTGTACCGCGGCCAGGTGGACGGCGCGGTGCGGACGTTCGAGGCGTCGCTCGCGGTCAAGCGGACCCTCGGGGACCGCGCCGGCATGCGCTCGTGCCTGATGAACCTCGGGATCGCGCTCGGGAAGGCGTCGCGCTACGAGGAGGCGTTCGGCGCGCTCGACGAGGCGATGCGCCTCGCGCGCTCGCTGGGGCAGGTGGCGGGGCGCGGCTGGTGCCTGTCGGCGCGCGCGGACATCGAGGTGCGCCGCGGCGACGCGCGCGCGGCGGAGCGCTGCATCGAGGAGGCGTGGGCGCTCGCGGCGTCGCTCCCTGCGGCGATCCAGGCCGATCTGGTGATCGCGCGGGCGAACGTGGCGTTGCTCGACGGCGACGGGCGGCGGGCGCTCGCGGCGCTCGCGGCGCTGGACCCGGGCGTGCGGGCGAACGACCCGCTGGTGGACGCGCGGGCCCAGGTGGCGGAGGCGCAGGCGTACCTCACCAGGCTGCCGGCGGAGCCCCGGCGGGCGGCGCGGGGGGCGATCCGGGCCGCGCGGCGGGCGCGCGCGGCGATGCTCGCGGAGGTGGAGGCGCAGGCGCTCGACGTGCTGCGCTCGGCGCGGGGCGCACCTGCGGCGGGCGGCGCGTATGCTGGCCCAGGCATGACGGCGGCGGCGAGCGGAGAGGACGGCGCGCTCTGGGCGTGGCTCGCGTCGGTGGCGACAGCGGACGGCGCCGCGGAGGTCGCGGTCGGGCTCGCGCGCGCCCTCGTGCAGCAGTCGGGGGCCGAGCGCGCGTTGCTCGCCGTGGTCGACGAGCAGGGGCGGGTGGTCGCGGCCTGGGGCGCCGACCTCGACGGGCTGGAGATCGCCGAGGCGGCGCGGCGCATCGCGCCGGACCTGGCGCAGCTCGCGCTGAGCCAGGCGGCGCCCGTCCACTACCAGCGCGACGTGGAGACGCCGGGCGGTCGCGGCTCGCGGCTCGTGCTGCGCGCCGGCGCGGACCACGCCTCGATGGGCGCGCGCGCCCTGGCGCCGAGCGCGGCCTCGCCAGGTCCGGCGCTCCCCGGGCCTCCGCGCGCGCTCATCGTCGTCGAGCACCGGTTCCGCCCGGCGTGCTTCGACGCCGTCACGGAGGCGCGGGCCGCTCGCTGGGCGTCGCTCGCGGGGCTCTTCCTGCGGCTCTTCACCCGCCCCGGCGCGCCGGAAGAGCCCCGCCGCGAAGGCCCGGCGCCTCCCTGCCTCGCCTCGCTCGCGGAGCCCGCGCCCGATCTCCGGCGCGCCGACACGACCGTCGTGCCCACGGCCCAGCCGCGGAGGAGCTTCCCCGACATCCTCGGCCAGAGCGCCGCGCTGGGCCGGGCGCTCGCGCGCCTCGACGCGGCCATCGACAGCGATCTGCCCGTGCTCCTCATGGGCGAGACCGGCACGGGCAAGGAGCTCTTCGCCCGCGCGCTCCACGATCTCGGCCCGCGCCGCTCGCGCGAGCTCGTCGCCGTCAACTGCGGCGCCGTACCCGACGCGCTCTTCGAGGCGGAGCTCTTCGGCCACGCGCGGGCCTCGTTCACGGGGGCCGAGCGCGCGCGCCCCGGCCTGCTCGCCCGGGCCGAGGGCGGCACGCTCTTCCTCGACGAGCTGGGGGAGCTGCCGCTCGCGCGGCAGGCGGCGCTGCTGCGGGCGCTGGAGTCACGGCGCTACCGCCCGGTGGGCAGCGACGACGAGCGGCCGTTCGACGTGCGGATCGTCGCGGCCACGAACCGGGATCTCGCGCAGGCGGTCGCCGAGCGGGTGTTCCGGCAGGACCTGCTCTTCCGGGTGAACGCCATCGAGATCCACCTGCCGCCGCTCCGCGACCGGGAGGGCGACGTGCCGCTGCTGCTCGCCGGGTATCTGGGTCGGACGGGCGCCTCCATCGAGATCGCGCCGCGCGCGCTCGCGGCGCTCGATGCCTACCCGTGGCCCGGCAACGTGCGGGAGCTCGCGCACCTGGCCCAGCGCCTGGCCGCGCTGGGCGTGCGCCGCGTCGAGCTGGAGCACCTCCCGCGGGGGATGCGGGCGAGCGCGCCGCGGGCGAGCGCGCTGCGGGCGAGCGCGCTGCCGGCGAGGGGGCGCCGGACGCCCGACGCCGCCGAGCGCCCCGCGTCGCCGGCCCGGCCGCCGATGGCCGGACCCGCCCCGCCGCCGGCCGCGGGGCGGGCAAACCCGGGCGAGGCGCGCCACGTGCTGGCCGAGGACGACGAGCGCGAGCCGATCCGGCGGGCGCTCGCAGAGACCGGCGGGAACATCAGCCGCGCGGCCGAGCGCCTCGGCATCACGCGCCACGGCCTGAAGAAGCGCATGGCGCGCCTCGGCATGCGCGCCCCCTCCGGATCGCAGAGGAAAGCGGAGTGAATCCCCTCGTGAGGGAGCCGCTGACGGTCAGAGCGACAAACGGGTTGTAACCACAAGAAAGAGCAGGAATTTCACAGGGAGACGGGGAGGAGGGGAGCGAGAGAAGGCAAGAGGGAGAAATTCATTTTCTTCTTCCTCCCCGCCTCCCCGCCTCCCTGTGAAAATTCTCCGGGTTTCAACGTGATCGGTGCTTGAGGCAAGCAAACGCAGTATCGGAGGACTCTTTATGAAGGGCAGCGGTTCCGGAGCACTGAGCGCATCGAGGCTCGAGGACGAGCACCGACGAGGCCGCGCGGCGGGAGAAGCAGTCTTTCCGATCTCCCCGCGCCCCTGCCACCATCGAGGACCGAGCTCTCGCCGTGGATGGAGCGGGCGGTTCGCGCTCGCGCTGCTCGTCGCGGGCTGCTCGCCCGCGGCCGTCGACGAATCGCGGGCGGTGGTCGAAGAACCGCCTGCGGTCGTCGACGGATCGCCGGCGCACCTGCCGGACGGCGGAGGCGGCGCCCCCGCCGCGTGCGACGCCTCCGCGGCCGACGGCGTCGCCGTCTTCGCGTCGAGCGTCGACACAGGCGCCCGGCAGGCGCCCGGAGCTCCCCCCTACGCGATCGACGGCTGCCTGCTGGCCTACGTCGCGCCGCGCGAGGCTGGCGACGCGAGCGGCGCCCTGAGGCTGCGTGACCTCGGTACGGGCGAGGAGCTCCTCCTCGCGCCGGCCGCCGAGGCGCCGCGCCGGCCTGCGCTCGCCGGCGACGTCGTGGTCTGGGAGGCGACGGACAACGGAGCACGCGTTGTGCGCGTG
Source organism: Sorangium sp. So ce426 (assembly GCF_051475585.1). Classification (NCBI taxonomy): domain Bacteria; kingdom Pseudomonadati; phylum Myxococcota; order Polyangiales; family Polyangiaceae; genus Sorangium; species Sorangium sp. So ce426. Next base: position 4,684,745 of record NZ_CP150341.1, read on the forward strand.
CGCCGGGGTGGCCAGACGCAGACGATCCGCGGCCCGTTCGATCATGCGGGCGAGCCGCGCGTGGCGGGAGACGCCGTGGTGCTGACGGGCTGGCTGACCGCGGACGAGCGCGGCGACACGGACGTCTTCCTGTACGAGATCGGCCAGGCGGAGGCGGTCCCGATCGCGTCCGGCCCGGGCCAGCAGCGTTTCCCGGACATCTCGGCGACGCACGTCGCCTTCGCTGATTTCTCCGAGGATCCCGACGGCCGCTTCGACGAGGACGCGCGCGATCTCGCGGACATCGTGGTCTATGACCGGCGCACGAGGCGCGCTGTCCCGCGCTCCCGGGAAGGCAAGCAGTCCTTCCCGATGCTCGGCGCCGGAGAGAGGGTGGTGGCTTACCTCGAATGGGCGCCGTCTCATCCGGAGCCCAAATACGAGCAGTTCGATCTGCGGATCGGGGACATCACCGCTCCTGCGGACGGCGACGCCCTGGCCGCGCGCATCGAGCAGTCGGTCCAGCCGTACGTGCTCCCCGAGGTCCGTGGCGAGCTCATCGAGTGGGTGGAGCGGCCCGCGGACGGCAATGCGTCCCTGCGGCGGAGGCCGGCCGATCTCTCGGCGCCGGCGGCCGAGGTCCCCGGGCTCTCGGCGTTCGAGCTGTTCGGGCCGTCGGCTTCCGCGACGATCACCGTGCTCGCGGCGCGCTCGCCGGGAGGCGAGCTGGAGCTCCGCGGTATCGCCCGGTGATCCGGGGGACGCAGGCTAGAGCGACAAACGGGCTGAAAGCGCGGGAAAAAGCAGGAATTTCACAGGGAGGCGGGGAGGCGGGGAGCGAGAGACGGAAAGAGGGAGAAAATCATTTTTTCTTTTCTTCCTCCCCGCCTCCCCGCCTCCCTGTGAAAATTCTCCGCGTTTCAACGTGATCGCTATTCCAGCCCCGCAGCGACGCGGTGCAGGTCCTGGAACGCTACCTCCCGGCGGGACAGGCCTTGTGAGCGGAGTCGGTGTCGGGCGCCCGCGATCACCGGCGTGATCCCGAGCGCCCCCACGCCTGCCGAGCTACTTCTTCGCGGCAGCGGCAGCCGGCGCCGCGGCCGGCGCCTTCGCTGCAGTAGCCGGCGCCGCGGCCTGCGCCTGCGGCGTGATGACGCGGAACTTCCCGCTCAGGTGCAGCAGCGACATCGTGTACAGCATGCCGTCGTAATACCGCCACTTGCCGGTGGGCGCCTCGCGCTGGTACAGCTCTTCGACGAAGCGCCAGGCCCGCGGATGGGTGGCGGCCAGCGCCGCGACGGCGTTCGCCGCCACGAGCCCGAGCGAGTCGTAGTCGACGATGGGCTTGCCCTCGAGGGTGAAGTTGCCCTTGTACTTGGGGCCCTGCGCCTCGAAGAACGCGAGGAGGCGATCGCTCAGCTCGGTCTGCCGCGGATCCTTCGCCCACCACGCCGCGTCCATCGACCAGTTCATCGCCGTGCGGAACGCGTCCTGGCGGAAGTTGGCGGTCCCCGCGTCCCAGGAGGCAGCCTTGGGGGTGCCGTCGAAGTTGGCGTAATCCGGAGCGAGCCCGGTCTTCGGATGGGTCACCTTGACGAAGTAATCGCGGCTCACCTTGGCCGCCTCGGCCCAGAACGCGCGATCCGCCTCGGGGCCCCAGGCCGCCCAGAGGTCGTAGAACGCCGGCAGGTGATACGACGGATCGGTGTGATCGCCGTTCTTCGCGAAGTTGTCCGCGTCGGGCGTGAACCGCACCATCTTGTGCTCGGCGTTGAAGAGCGAGTGCAGCGTCGTCTTGCGCTTGTCCTTGTTGACCGGCCCGGTGATCGGCTTCCGGTTCTTCATCGCGTCGAGGATGGCGAAGGCTTCCTTCTTGTAATCGTAGATCCCCTTGCCGTTCCCCCAGCGGTTGGACGCGAACAGCAGCGCCGTGGCGAAATACTCCTCCGCGTCCGGGGCCGGATTCTCATCCATGGCCGTGCCGTCCGGGCGCATCTGCCACGAGAAGTAGCCGAAGCCGGGGTGCTTCGGATCCGCGCGGTACATGTGGGACTTGGCCCAGTTCCACAGGGCGTCGAAGTCGTCTTTGCGATCGACCTGCACGGCGATCATCATGCCGTACGACATCCCCTCGGAGCGGACGTCGTCGTTGCCGATGTCCTTGATGTACGCCTTGGGGCCGTTCGCGTTCTTTCCCGCGGGGAACAGGACGGCCTGCTCCTTGGGATCGCCGTGGAACAGCTGCTCGTAGGCCTTCGCGATCTTCGCGTCGATCTCGGCGGGCTTGTGCCCGAGCTCGGCGAACAGGTTGCGGTACTCCCCCGTGGCGAACGCTCCCTTGGCAGCGGGCTTGAGCGGCGGACCGAGGGGCGCGGGCTCCGCCGGGGCGGGCGTCTGGGCCGCGCCGCTCGGGGTCGCGGTGCTGGCCGGAGCGGCGCTGCCGGCCGGGTTCGTGGAGCTCGCCGGATCGGGCGCGCCGACCTGGGTGCCTTGGTTGGTGGGCGCGCAGGCGATCACCGTGACCGCAAACCATGCCGATGCGACGGGAGACGTTAGCATTCGCAAGTTCATCGCTATCCTCGTGTTCGAGCTCGCATCCTCTGAGGACGCGCTCGGCGTGAACATCGCTGGCGACGTCCACGTGATGACGCTGCTGGGCGAGAAGGAAATCCAACCGCTCGGAGGCGTCAAGTCCCAACTGCCGGGCCTGCCTCGGGGGGAGAGGACACCGTGACAACGCGATCCGGCCCTTCTGGAAAAGTCGCGTGATCTCAGCATCTTTTCATGCGTCGAAGGGCACCGTCTTCACGCCACAGCGCTGCTCGCTCACGGGCGACGCGGTCGACGTGGTTGACGTTCACACGCCCTGAATCGGCGCCGCTCGACCGGGCGCGGCTACGCCCTGGGCTCCGCGAGCGACCGGCAGACGCGGCGGAGCCGATCGCGCAGCCACCGGTGCGCCGGGTCGGCGTCGAAGCGGGGGTGCCACGCCTGGGAGATGGTGATGGCCGGCGTCGTCACGGGCAGCGGGAACGTGACCAGATCGAAGCGCGGGGCGGCGTGCGCGAGCCACTTCGACGGGAACGCGCCGACGAGGTCGGAGCTGGCGAGGAGGCACAGCGCCGCGTAATGGCCTGACGCCACGGCCGCTGTGGTCCTGGCGAGCCCTTTCTTCTTGAGGGCCTCGTCGATGGGCCCCCACGTCTTGCCCAGCCTGGAGACGCCGAGGTGGGCGTGCTCGACGTACCGCTCCAGCGTCACCTTGCCGGACGCGAGCGGGCTGCCGCGGCGCACCACGCCGACGAAGCGGTCCTTGACGAGCGCCTGCACGCGGATCTCCGGGCCCATGTCGCCGATGATGCCGAGGTCGAGATCGATCCGGCCCTCCCGGAGCGCGGCGACGTCCTCGTCGCCCTCGGGCAGGAAGCGGACGGTGACGCCCGGGGCCTCGGCCCTCAGCGCGTCGAGGAGCGGGGCGCCGACGAGCCCGAGCATGCCGTCGCTGGTCCGGACGGCGAAGCTGCGGGTGAGCGCGGCGACGTCGAGCGCGCCCCGCTCGCGGAGGACCGCGCTGGCCGAGGCGACCACCGCGCGCACGCGCGGGCGCAGCTCCGCGGCGCGCGGCGTGGGCACGAGCCGCCGGCCGGCGCGCACGAGGATCGGGTCGCCCACGGCCTCGCGGACGCGCGCGAGCGTGCGGCTCATCGCCGAGGGGCTGAGGTGCATCCGCTTCGCGGCCAAGAGGACGCTCTCCTCCTCGAGGAGCGCGTCGAGCGCGACGAGCAGGTTCAGATCCATGGAGTGCATGGGACGCAGCAATAACGTACCGCACATGCACTGGAAGTCATGTCTCCTCGAGCGCAAGTTCGGTGTCGACAAGGGCAGCCGCGAGGGCAGGGGAGCCGTCGCCGCGCCTGCCCGGAGGAGACATGCCATCATGAGCACGACGCTCGATTCGCCGCGCGTTCAAAGGACCCTCGACCGCCTCTTCCAGGACGCCGACAGCGGCGATCCGCGCATCATCGCCCGCGTGCGCGGCGACTGGGAGCGCCGCGGGCCGAGCCCCGACCCCGCGACGCTCGCCCAATTGCTCGCCGACGCGTACCTGCCGGTCTCCCGCGAGGTCGGGCGGCTGCTCCATCTGCTCGCCTTCGCGGCGCGGGCGCGCAACGTGGTGGAGTTCGGCACGTCGTTCGGGATCTCGACGGTATTCCTGGCCGCGGCCCTCCGCGATGGCGGCGGCGGGCGGGTGATCGGCAGCGAGCTGCATCCGGAGAAGGTGCGGCGGGCGCGGCAGAACCTCGATGAGAGCGGGCTCGGCGATCTCGTCGAGATCCGCGAGGGAGACGCGCTGGTGACGCTGCGGGACGTGGAGGGGCCGATCGATCTCGTTCTGCTGGACGGATGGAAGAACCTTTATTGGCCCGTGCTCCGGATGCTCGAGCCCCGGTTGCGGAGGGGCGCGCTCATCGTCGCGGACGATCTCGACATCGCGCCGGATGACCTGCGGCCGTACCTGGAGTACGTGCGCGGTGCGGAGAGCGGCTACGGGTCGGTGGAGATCCCGCTAGGGGACAGGCTGGAGGTCTCCTGCTGGCACGGCCGCGACGGGCGTGAGCGCGAGGCGTGAGATAGGCCGCCTCGTTCCTCGCGCGAGGGCCAGCAGCGCGCGGCGGTGCGTGCGCATCAATGCTTCTTCCTGCAGCCCCCGTAGCGTTCCACGCTGGCGAGGGTCGGCGGATTGCTGAAGTACGTCGCGTCATACCCGCCCGTGATGAGGACCGAGCCGTCTTGCAGGGTCGTCGCGGTGGGGAAGCCCCTCTGGATCGGCTCGTCGATCGGGGTCCAGGTGCCGTTCGCCTCCTTGTAGATCTCGGCGCCGTCGCTGCCGACGGCCATCACGCGGCCGTGGGACATGGGCGTGACGGCGGACGCCCACGTGTGGAGGAAGTTCGGCGGCGCGGTCGACGTCCACGTGTCGCTCGCGGGATCGTAGATCTCGGCGGTCTCGCCTGCATCGACGAGGACCTCGATCTCCTCCTCGGTGCCGCCGTAGATCCTGCCGCCGCCGCCGAGCACCAGCACGCGCCCGCTCGGCAGGAGCGTGGCCGTGTGCTGCATGCGGGGCAGGTTCGTCGGCGCCGCCGGCGTCCAGGCGCCCGTGGCCGGATCGTAGATCTCCACGCTGGTGCGGCCCTGGGGCATCTCGTTGCCGTTCAACGTGTAGCCGCCGACGACGAGCACGCGCCCGTCCTGGAGCAGCGTCGCCGTATGCAGGTAGCGGGTCACCGACATCGATCCTGCGCTGGACCACGTGTTCGTGGCAGGATCGTAGAACACGGCCTCCTTGAGCGTGCTGTCGTCGTCGCTGCCGCCCGTGCGTAATACCCGCCCGTCCGGCAGGAGGGTGAGCGCGGTATACGCGAACTCCCACCCACGGGCCGCCTCGCCGGGCGTGAGCGGGACGCTCGCCGTCGTGCCCGTGATCGGATCGTAGACAAGCCCGCCTGGGCTGAAGAGCACCCTGCCGTCCTGAAGGAGCGCCGCGCCCACGGGGGACATGGGGTAGGGCAGCGCGTCACCGGTCGTCCACGTGTCGGTGTCAGGATTGTAGAAATCGACCGTCGTGGGGTAGGGGTAATCGCCGCTGCCGCCGGCGACCATCACCTGGCCGTCCGGCATGCGCAGGGCGATGTGCCGCTCTCGCGCCTCTGGCAGAGGCGCCGCAGACGACCACTCCGCGTGGACGCCGACGTGGCGGCGGCACTTCTTCTTCTTCTTCGCGTGATGGTCGGCCGACGACGGCACCGCGTGCGCCTCGAGCGCCGCCTCTTCGAGCGGATCGTCCGCGGGCGGCGCGGGCTCCGGCGCAGAAGCGCAGCCGGCGGCCGTCAGCGCAGCGAAGGACAGGAGCGCGCGCAGACCGCGATGGCAACGACCGATGGTGGACATGGTAGGACCTCGTCGGGAGTTAGGGGAGGGGGCGGCCGTCCCCTGCGGGGACCCGCCACGAGCGCAACAGAGGATCATACCCGATCTCCGCGACGCCGAGCTGAGCGGAGTCCTGGTCACCCCGCTCGTTTTGGCCGCGGCGCGGTTGCGTCCCTCCTCGCGAGAGCTCGGTGACCAGCGACGTCATCGCCGCCGCTCCCTCCTGCGCTCCGGCTGCGCCGGGGCGGCCGCGCCGCGCTGGGCCCAGGCGTCCCACGCGGGCTCCTGCCCGAAGCGGCTCACGACGAAGTCGATGAAGGTCCGGACCTTCGCCGAGAGGTGCCGCCCCTGCGGGTAGACGGCGTGGATGCCGACCTCCTCGAGCGCGTAGCGGGGCATCAGCGGGACCAGGCGGCCTGCGGCGAGGTCCTCGCCCGCGATGAACGTCGGCGCGACGCCGATGCCCAGCCCGCTCAGCATGGCGACGCGCAGCATCTCGCCGTTGGTCGCCGTGAGCCGGCCCCGGACGCGCACGGACACCTCCTCGCCGCCGGGCCCGCGGAACCGCCACTGGCCCGGCGTCGCACGGTACATGTATTCGAGGCACTCGTGGCGCTCGAGGTCGGCCGGCTCCGCCGGCGCGCCACGGCGCTCGACGTAGGCCGGTGAGGCGCAGAGCACGGAGCGGCTCGGCGCGATGCGGCGCGCGGCCAGGCTCGAGTCCGGGAGCGCGCCAATGCGGATGGCGAGATCGAAGCCCTCCTCGAGCAGATCGACCTTGCGGTCGTTCAGCGAGACGTCGACGGCCACCTCCGGATACGCGAGGAGGTAATCGGTGATCACCGGCGCGAGGTGGCGCACCCCGAAGGTGATGGGCACCGAGATCCTGAGCCGGCCCCGCGGCGCCTCGTGGAGCGCGCCGGCGGCGGCCTGGGCTTCCTCCACCTCCGCGAGGATGCGCGCGCAGCGCTCGTGAAGGGCCTCGCCCGCCTCCGTCAGGCTGAGCCGCCGCGTCGTCCGGTGGATGAGGCGCGCGCCCAGCCAGTCCTCGAGCGCGCGGATGTGGTTGCTCACCCCGGCGGGGGACAGCCCGAGCTCGCGCCCGGCCTTCGAAAAGCTCCCGGTCGCGACCACCTTCGTGAACACGGCCATGCTGGTCAAGCGGTCCATCCAGCTCCACCATCTTTCAGGATCGCGCAAAGGTCCTTCAAGTCCCGGGTGCGTTATCACGCGCCCGGATCGGGTGCATCCATGTCGCCTGAGCCGCGGTGACGTGCCGATCCCGGCAAGCGCCGGCGGCGGAGGAATCATGACCATGGACCGGATGCTGAGAGTTCTTCTCCCTCGCGCGCTCGATCGCTCCACGTCGACGGGCCTGCTCTTCGCTCGCCTGGTGGCCGGCACCGCCATGGCCCTGCACGGGGCGCCGAAAATGATGGCCGCGACGAGCTGGATGGGTCCGGGCCCCGTGCCGGGATGGCTCCAGGCGCTCGCTGCCTTCGCCGAGCTCGGCGGCGGCATCGCCTGGATCCTGGGCCTGGCCACGCCGCTCGCGTCCGCCGGGATCGGGGTGACCATGATCGTGGGGATCGCGATAGCTCACGTCCCCGCCGGCGAGCCGTTCATCCGTCTGACCGTGCAGGGGGTCGACGCGGGGCCCGGCCTCCCCTTCGGCGGTCTGCCCACGTGGCTCGTGCGCGCGGGCGGCCGGAGCGCCATGGGATCAGGGTCCTCCGAGCTCGCGTCGCTGTTCATCGCCTTCGCGGTCCTCCTCCTCGGCGCGGGACCGGGACGGTTCTCGCTGGATGCGCTGCTCGCGCGGCGGTTCGGGCGCCGGCTTGCTGCTGACGGCGAGCTCAGGCACGCAGGCGAGGCGGCGCTCGTGCGCTGAGCTGCGGGGTCCGTCGGGCGAGGACCCGGTGGCGAACAAGCCAGCGCCAACACCGCCGACGGCGCGTGACACCCCTCAGGCGTGACGTCGACGGCGTCGCCTCCCGACCCGCTACGCCACCGCGCCCGCCCTCTCCATCGCCCCCCGCGCGCTCGCCACGGCCGCAAACCGCTGCGCCAGGTACTCCGCCACCCGCACATGCTGGCTGAACACCACATTGAACCGGATATGCGGATCGCCCGCCCCATCGGCCATGAACGTCGCCCCGCGCGCCAGCAGGATCTTGTTGAGGTACGCGTCCTTCACCAGCTCGTCGACGTCCACGCCGCGCGGCGCCGCGCCCCAGAGGAACAGCCCGCCCTCGCCCGGATGGTCGAGCTGGACGCCGGCGTCGCGCAGCCGGCGCGCCGCCGCGTTCCGCGCCGCGCCGAGCTTCTGCTGCAGCCGGTCGATGTGCTTGCGCCACCGGCCGGCCGACAGCACCTCCAGGAGCACGAGCTCGTTCAGCGCGCCGCTCGTCAGCACCGAGTAGATCTTCTCGCGCAGGAGCGGCTTCAGCCGCCCCGGCTCGGCCGCGATGTAGCCGAGGCGCAGCGCCGGGCTCAGCGCCTTGCAGAAGCTCGAATAATAGATGACCCCGTCCAGCCCCGAGAGCTGCGCCAGCCGCGTCGGGTGCCCGGGGTGGAAGTGACCGTGCACGTCGTCCTCGGCGATGAGGACGCCGTGCTGGTGCGCGATCAGCAGCACGCGGTGCAGGTTGGCCGCGCTCGATCCCCAGCCGGTCGGGTTGTGCAGCACGCTCTGCAGGAACATCAGCTTGGGCCGGTGCTCGCGGCACGCAGCCTCCAGCGCCCCCAGATCCACGCCGTCCGGCCTTCGCGCCACCGGGACGAGGCGGTAGCCCGCCTGCCGCAGGCGGCCGAACAGCAGGAAATAGCCCGGGTTTTCCACCAGCACGGCGTCGCCCGGCTGGAGGGTGCTCCGGCAGATCAGGTCGATCGCATGCGTGCCGCCCCAGGTCGTGAGCACGCGGCCCGCGTCGGCCGCGATGCCCTGGGAGCGCATCAGCATCGCGATGCGCTCGCGCAGCTCGGGCAGCCCCTGCGGCGGGCAGCGCGCCGCCATGCCGGCGTCGCTCCTGGCGAGCGCCCGCTGGAGCACGGTCGCCGGGATGGCGTCGCTCAGCCAGCTCGCCGGCAGCGCGCCGCTGCTCGCCAGCAGCACGCCGGCGCGCTGGTCGTTCGACTGCTGCGCCAGCCACACAGGCTCCTGCTCCTCGCCGGCCTCGAGCCACGCCTCGCTCGGTATGGCCGAGGCCGCCTCGCACACGAAGAACCCGGCCGTGCCGCGCGACTCGACCAGCCCGGCCGCCGCCAGCCGATCGTAGGCCACAACCACGGTGTTGGGGCTCACCCCCAGCTGGCCCGAGAGCTGGCGGATCGACGTCAGCCGCGCCCCGGGCGGCAGCCGCGCGCCCTCGATCAGCGCGCGCAGCCGCGCCTCGATCTGGTCGGCCAGGGGAACGGCGGAGTCGCGGTCGAGCGAGAACATGGATCAACGCAGGAGCAGGAGGGCCAGCACCGCCAGCGCGCCGGCCATGATGCCATTGAACAGCCGGTGCCGTCGCGGATCGGTCAGAAATCGCCGGATCGCCACGCCGAACAGCGCCCACGCCGAGGTGCACGGAAAGGTGATGGCGAGGCCGACGACGGACACGAGCAGGGCGCCGCTCGCCACGCCCATGCCCGCCGGCATGAACACCGAGGCCACCGTGATCGCCTTGACCCAGCTCTTCGGGTTGACGGCCTGGAACAGCGCCCCCTGCGCGAACGACAGCGGCCGCGGCACCTCGGCGCCCTTGACCGCGGCGCCGCCGGTCAGCTTCCACGCCAGCACCAGCAGGTACAGCGCGCCGGTCACGCGCAGCACGGCGTGCAGCGCCGGGTAGGCGGCGAAGAGCGCGCCCAGGCCCAGGCAGGCGACGAAGGTCTGGACCGCGCCGCCCACGCCGATGCCCAGGAGATGCGGCAGCGATCCGCGGTAGCCGAAGTTGGCGCCCGAGGCGGTGAGCATCACGTTGTTCGGCCCAGGGGTGCTCGACATCACGAAGCAATAGGTCAGCAGGGGCAGCAGCTCGGTCATCGCAGATCGCTCCGGTCGGGGATGGACCGGAGCGTAAGGAGGCGGTGTTCGCCGGTGAAGGCACAGGGGCCGCGCCGCGCGAAGGCACTGTGTCAGTCGCGCGACCGGTACAGCGAAGCGCCCGGCGCCCGGGGTGGCGCCCATGGCGAACGACCGACCCGGAGGCGGCGGGCGCGTGCCCCCGTCGCTCCCTGCGCGATCGCGCCTCCGGGGGCATCAACCTCGCTTCACTTCGGAAAGTCCGTCGACTCCGCGACGGCGCGCCACGCGGCGAGCTCCTGCGCCACGAACGCGTTCTTCGCCTCGATTGCAGCCACGGCGTCGCTGCCGAGCGGGAGGCGGAGCGGGGGATTCTTCGCGCGGGCGAGCTCGACGACCACGCGCGCGAGCCGCTCCGGGTCGCCAGGCTGCTGGAGGCTGACCGCCTTCGCGCGGCTCCGGACCTTGCCCGCGGTCTCGTCATAATCGGCGATGACCTTGCCCGTCTCGACGACGGACTTCGCCTCCAGGAACTCCGTCCGGAAGTAGCCCGGCTCGATGACCGTCACCGCGATGCCGAGCGGCGCGAGTTCGGCGTGGAGCGCCTCCGAGATCCCCTCGACGGCGAACTTCGTCGAGCAGTAAACGCCGAACCCGGCGCCCGCCCGGTAACCGCCGAGCGACGAGATGTTCAGGATCTGGCCGGCGCGCTGCTTCCGGAGCTGCGGGAGCGCGGCGCGCGTCACCGCGAGCAGGCCGAACACGTTCGTCTCGAAGACGCGCCGGACCTCGTCGCCCGAGGTCTCCTCGATCGCGCCCATGACGCCGTAACCGGCGTTGTTCACGAGGACGTCGATCCGGCCGAACCGAGCGACGGCCGCCTCGACCGAGGCGGCGACCGACGCCTCGTCCGTCACGTCGAGCGCGACGGGGAGGAGCGCCTCGGGCCGCCCGAAGCGGTCCGTGATGCTCTTCGGATCACGCGCGGTGGCGACCACCCGATCGCCGGCGGCCAGCGCCGCCTTCGCGATCTCCGCGCCGATGCCGCGCGACGCGCCCGTGATGAACCACACCCGCTCGTGCTTGCTCGTTTCCATGGGGATCTCCTCTTCGTTGCCCGGGGCGCCGCGCCCCTCACACGACGGAAGATGCAACATCCCGAGCATGAAGAAAAGGAGCCAAAACGTTGATGCTTTATGAACATTTAGTTCATAATCCAGCATGACCGACGCGCTCGACGGGCTCACGACGTTCCTCGCCGTGGGCCGCCACAAGAGCTTCACCGCCGCGGCCGCCGCGCTCGGCGTCACCCCGACCGCCGTGAGCCAGAAGATCAAGCTCCTCGAGCGGCGGTGGGGCGTCGTGCTGTTTCAGCGGACCACGAGGCGCGTCGCGCTCACGGAGCCGGGCGAGAGCCTCTTTCAGCGCCTGCGGCCCGCGATCGCCGACGTCGAGGACGCGCTCGCCGCGCTCGGCGACTACCGCGGGCGCCCCTCCGGGAACCTCCGCATCACCGCGCCGCGCGTGAGCGGCGCGTGGCTCGTCGCCCCGCTCGTGGCGCAGATGCGGGAGGTGTACCCGGAGCTGTCGATCGAGGTCTCGCTCGACGACGCCTTCGTCGACCTCGTGGCGTCCGGCTTCGACGCGGGCATCCGGCTCGGCGACGCGGTGGAGAAGGACATGGTGCGGGTCCCTATCTCGAGCCACTCGTCGTGGTCGATCGTCGGCTCGCCGGCCTACCTCGCGCAGGCGGGGCGGCCGCGCGCGCCGGAGGACCTCGTCCGCCACCGCGCGATCCGCCAGCGCCTCCTCGCGAGCGGCGTCGTCTATCGCTGGGAGCTGGAACGCCGGGGCAAGACGATCACGGTCGACGTCCCCGGCGGCGTCGTCACCGACGATATCGGGCTCATGGTCGCGCTCGCGTGCGCGGGGGCGGGCCTCGCCTACGTGCCGGACCAGGCCATCGAGCGCGACCTGTCGGAGGGACGGCTGGAGCGCGTGCTCGAGGCGTTCATCACGAAGGGGCCTGGCTTCTGCCTCTATTTCCCCGCGCGCACGCAGGAGCAGCCGAAGCTCCGCGCGCTGATCGAGACGGTCACGCGCTTCCGCGGGCAGGAGGCCAGGCCGCTCAGTCGCACTCCCCGACGCTCCACATCCCGGGCGCCTCGACGTGGAGCGTGACGATCTCGTCCTCGTCGAACCCGAGCGCCTGCTGCGCGCCCGTCGTGCGGTATCCAAGGAAGATCTGGTCGTCCCCGAGATCGACGATGTGCTTGTTGGCGCGGCCGTGGATCTCGTGCTCCGCCACGGACGCGGTGATCGCGTTGCAGGCGAAGGGGACATAGCTCACGTGCGCGAGCATGATCGGCCCGGAGACGTTGAAGTCCGTGACCGAGAGCCCGGTGAACTGCCCGTCGGCGTCGTCGCTGCTCGGGTCGGTGAACGGCGTGAAGGTCCGGCCCCCCTGCTCGTTGTAGAGGTTGGCAATGGAGCTCGGTGAGCTCGAGTTGCTCGCCATGACAGCGATCTTCCCCTCGCCAGCCTTCCTGGCCTCGTCGACGCGGTAGATCGCCACGCCGCCGGAGACGTCATCGAAGTCGAGCCAGCGCTGCAGGCCGCGGTCGTATCCCTCGTTATGGCGGTTGTCGATCAGGAAGTACTGGTCCGGATCCGAGGTCTCGATCTTGTAGATCGTCGGCGCGACGCCCTGCCCGAGGAACTCCGCGCCGGCCGTCCGGACGATGGCGATGTCCTGCGGCGGGGACCCGGGCTCGATCACCGTCGGCGCCAGGAATCCGGCCTTGATCCGGCTCCAGGCGCCCATCGCCACGGGCGTCGAGCCCCCGGGCGAGCCGCTCGTGCTCCCCCAGCTCCCGCTCGCCATCACGCACCATGAACCGAGCGGGGTAGGGCCCTTGTAGAGATCCGGGAGGCCTATCGCCGAGTGCCCGAGCTCGTGGACGATGACACCCACCGTGGCCGGCATCGTGGTGGGCGCGCCGCGGACGGCGTGGACCTGCCTTTCGCCGAGCGCGGCGTAGCCGGTGAGGACCTTCCCGTCGAGGGTGATCGGGTCCTCGAAGCCCTTCGCATGGGCCCAGATGGAGGGCGTCTTGCTCGTGTTCGAGGTCTCGTAGCCGGCCACGATGAAGACCGTGTTGAGCTCGTCGCCGCGGACCTTGCCGTCCGCGTTGGTGTCGTAGGAGGCGAAGTTGACGAAGGGATCCGCCATCACCAGCGCCTCCTTCAGGTAGAGCTGGACGAGGGAGAAATCCTTCTTGCTGTTGGGGTGCGCGAACGGGAGCTTGATCCGGACGATGCCGTCGTTGGCGGTGCCCTGGGTCTCCTTCGCGCGGGTGAAGGAGAACTTCCCGCGCGACATGTCGGCGTAATAATGGTTCACCGAGCCCGGGAGGCTCCCGTACATCGTCTGGTTCCAGTACGCGAGGTCGGTGGCGAAGTTGCCGGTGAACGCGCCTGGCGCGGCGAGCCCGCCGCCCTGGGTGAACTCCACCAGGATGGTCAGCAGGGGGCGCCGGATCCCGGAGCTCACGGTCGGATTCGCCGCGAACGAGAGCGCGCCCCGGGAATGTGCGATCTCCGCCTCCCAGAGGGTATCGAGCGCCTCGTCGTCGATGCGCTGGAGCCACGCCGGATCCACGAGGCCGCCCTGCCCGCGGAGATCGCGGACCAGCACGCCGGAGGGGACGAGCCTCGGGGCGCCGCGCGCGTCCGAGCCGAGCTCGGCGACCTCGTAGTCGCCCGAGAGGTCGTTGAGCACGACGGCGGTGCCGTCCGCCATCCGGAGGTAATCGAAGTGCTCGTCGCCGATCACCTCGGCGCGGAAGGTCGCGCCGGTCGCGTCGAGCTGGATCTCGCGCAGCCCGGGCTCGGCGCTCACCGCGGCCGCGGGGCGGCTCGCCGAGACGGCGCTCGCCAGCGCGGCGAGCGCGACGAGCCCGAGCCGCGCCGATCGGCGCGCGCCGGCGATCCCCTGGTGATCCATGTTGCCCGCGCCGCTGTTTCGAGACGTCATGTCCGCATCCTCCTCAATCCGCGTTTCGCCGCGTTCGAGGGGGGCGCATCGCAACGCGTGTGCCGGGATCGGTCAGCAGCGCGAATCGCGGCGTTTCCAGGCGGATCCGCGCGTCTCCGGCGAGCGCTTCGCCGCGCGCCGACACGCGGCCGGGACAGCTGTCACGCGCGCGCGACGGGCGCTGTCGCGGCGGCGTGACAGCGGTCCTGCAGGCGCTCCACCGACCGGTGCGCGTGCACGTGCGCGTGCGCGTGCGGTGCAGGCGCGGCCCGCGGGCGCGCCGGTTCCGGGTTGACGCGGCCCCCTCCAGGGGCACCATGGCGATCATGGGCGACGATCCCGGGGCGGCCTGCACGCTCACGAGCTTCGATGAGGGGCGATCTCTCCGGCTCCCGGCCGTCTCGGTGACCGTCACCCTCCCGGACCGGCGCGCGCTCACCGCGCCGCTCGATCTGCGCCCCCTCCTCGTGGGCGCGGGCGCCGACTGCGATCTGGTCCTCGCCGATCCGCGCGCCTCGCGCAGGCATTGCGAGATCCGGTTGACCGAGCAGGGCGTGCTCCTGCGCGACCTGGGCAGCAAGAACGGCACGCTGATCCGCGACGTCCGGATCCGCGAGGCCTTCCTCCCGCCGGGCGTCCCCGCCACGGTCGGCGGCTCCGAGATCGTCGTCGGCCCCGCGGGGCCCGCGGCCGTCCTGCCGCTCTCCGCCGCGGACGCGTTCGGCGAGGCGGCGGGGCGGAGCCTCCCCATGCGCGCGCTGTTCGCCCGGCTGGAGCGCGCTGCGCCGACCGACGAGACGCTGCTCCTGCTGGGCGAGTCCGGCACCGGCAAGGAGGTGCTGGCGCGGGCGATCCACGCGCAGAGCCGCCGCAAGGACGGCCCCTTCGTGGTCGTGGACTGCGGCGCCATCGCCCCGAACCTCGTCGAGAGCGAGCTCTTCGGCCACGCCCGGGGCGCGTTCACGGGCGCCGCGGCGGCGCGGCCGGGCCTGCTCGAGCAGGCGAGCCGCGGCACGCTCTTCATCGACGAGATCGGCGAGCTCCCGCTCGAGCTCCAGCCGAAGCTCCTCCGCGCCATCGAGGGGCGGCAGATCCGGCGGCTCGGATCGAACGAGTGGCTCCCCTTCGACGCGCGGATCGTGGCGGCCACGCACCGGAACCTGCGCGCGAAGGCCCAGGACGGCTCGTTCCGGGCCGATCTCTACTTCCGGCTCTCGGTGGTGGAGGTCCATGTCCCCGCGCTCCGCGAGCGCAAGGACGACATCCCGCTCCTCGTCGAGCGGTTCCTGGCCGCGCGCGATCCGCCGCGCGCGCTCGCGGACCTGCCGCCGGGCGCGCTCCCGCTGCTGGAGGCGTACGACTGGCCGGGGAACGTGCGCGAGCTCCGGAACACCGTCGCGCGGCTCGTCCTCTTCCCCGAGCTGCTCCACGAGATCCTCGGCGCCGCGCCGCCGGCGCCGCAGGGGAGCCTGAGCGCGGAAGCAGCGCGGCCCGATCCCTCGGGCGCTGTGCCCGCCGGAGCGGCTCCGTCGGGCGCTGCGCCCTCCGGCGCGTCGCCGGCAGGGCCCGGGGATGCGCGCCTCCACAGGCTCCTGGAGCTGCCGCTGCCCGAGGCGCGGGAGGTCGTGCTGGAGGAGCTGGAGCGCGCCTACGTCACCGAGAAGCTCCGCCAGCACGGGGGCAACATCTCGCAGGCGGCCGACGCGATGGGCGTCTCCCGCCAGCTCGTCCACCGGCTGCTCCAGCGCCACGGCCTCCGCGCCCGATGATGCTGCCCGTGGACGGCGACGATCCCCGCGTCGACGCCCCGCCGTGGCCGCGGCGCGGGCGCGACGACGCGACCGTCACCGGCCCGGCCGCGCCCGGGGCCACGCCCGCCGCGCCCGGGGCTTCGCCCGCCGCGCCCGGGGCCACGCCCGCCGCGCCCGAGGCCACGTCCGATCTCGGCCTCGACGACGAGAGCCGGCGCGCCGCCGACGCGCGCGGGTCCACGCCCGACGCGCCCTCGTCGATCCCACATTCGCCGATACCGCCCTCGCTCCACGCCCGCTTCGAGGACTTCCACCTCCTCGGCCGCGGCGGCATGGGCGCCGTCTACCGGGCCCGGGATCTCCGGCTCGGCCGGCGCGTGGCCATCAAGCTCCTCTCGGCGGGCGCGCAGATCGATGGGAGCTTCCTGCGCGAGGCGCGCTCCCAGGCGCGCCTCCGCCACGAGAACGTCTGCGAGGTCCACGAGGCGGGCGTCGCCGATCACGTGCCCTTCCTCGTCATGCGCTGCATCGACGGCCCCTCCCTCCAGGACGCCCGCGGCGACCTGACCCTCGAGGAGAAGGTGCGCGTGGCCCGCGCCATCGCCGCCGCGCTGCACGAGGCGCACCGGCTCGGCCTCGTGCACCGCGACGTCAAGCCGAGCAACGTCATGCTGGAGCGGGGCACCGACGGCGCCTACCGCCCTTACCTCATGGACTTCGGCATCGCGCGCGAGGCGGGGGAGAGCGGGCCCACCCTGACAGGCGCCCTGCTCGGAACCCCCGCGTACATGGCGCCCGAGCAGGCCGCGGGGCGGGTGCACGCCCTCGATCGGCGGACCGACGTCTACGGCCTCGGGGCGACGCTCTACGCGCTGCTCGCCGGCCGCCCGCCGTTCACCGGGGGCACCGTGATGGACGTGCTCCGCCAGGTGCTGGAGGAGGACGCGCCGCCGCTCCGGACCCTGGACCGCGACATCCCCCAGGATCTCGAGGCGGTGGTGATGCGCTGCCTCGAGAAGCAGCCCGGCGCCCGTTACGAGTCGGCGCGCGCGCTCGGCGAGGATCTTCAGCGCTTCCTGGACGGCGATCCCGTGCTCGCGCGCCGCGCCTCCCTCGGCCGCCGCCTCGCCCGGCATGCGCGGCGGCACCGGGCGGCGGTCGCGAGCGTGGCCGCGCTGCTGCTCGCGGCGCTCGTCGTCGCCGGCCTCCTCGTCCGCGGCCGGCGCGCCGCCGCGGAGCAGGCCAACCTCGCCCGCGAGCTCGGCGAGACCGTGAAGGAGATGGAGCTCTTCCTGCGCGCCGCCCACGCGATGCCGCTCCACGACGTCGAGCGCGAGCGCGACGTCGTCCGCGCCCGGCTCGGGGCCGTCGAGGCCCGAATGGCGACAGCGGGCGAGGTCGGCCGCGGCCCCGGCGAGTACGCGCTCGGCCGCGGCCTGCTCGCGCTCCAGGAGCCGCGCGCCGCGCTCGATCACCTCCGCGCCGCCGAGCGGGCCGGGTACCGATCGCCGGGGCTCCACCACGCCGCCGGCGTGGCGCTCTCCGAGCTCTACCGCCGCGCCCTGGAGGAGACCCGCCGCATCCGCGACCCGGCGCAGCGCGAGGCCCGGATCGCGGCGATCGAGGTCGAGTACAAGGCCCCGGCGATCGAGCACCTCCGCGCGGCGCTGGGCGGCGCCGGCGAGGCGCCGGCGCACGGCGCCATCGAGGCGCCCGCCTACGTGGAAGGGCTGCTCGCGTTCGCCGAGGGCAGGCACGACGAGGCGCTGGAGCGGGCCCGGGAGGCGTTCGCGGCGGCGCCGTGGCTCCACGAGGCGAAGAAGCTGGAGGGCGACGTGCTCTTCGCCCTCGGGAGCCGCCACCGCCACGACGCCGCCGCCTTCGACTTCGACCGGATGAAGGGCCACTTCGACAGCGCCGCCGAGGCGTACCGGATCGCCGCCGATCACGGCCGGTCCGACCCCTCGGTCCACGCCGCCGCGTGCGAGCTCTGGACCCAGACCATGAACGCCGCCGGCAAGCGCGGCGACTCGATGCGCCCGAGCTTCGAGCGCGCGCGGGCGGCCTGCGAGCGGGCGCTCGAGGCGAGCCCGAGGAGCCCCGAGGCGCTGGTCAAGCTCGCCTGGGTCCACAACTGCTTCGCCTGGTGGGCCGCGAGCGGCATGCAGCCGGGCGAGGACGCCGAGGCCGCCCTGCGCGCCGCGACAGCGCGCGCCGAGGCGGCGCTCGACAGGAGCCCGGACGACGCCTTCGCCCGGTACGTCGCCGCCGCGGTCGCCCGCGCGCGGGCGTACCACGCCGACATGCTCGGCCGCGACCAGCGCGAGGACCTGGAGCGCGCCATCCAGGGCTACGAGGCCGCGCTCCAGCGCGAGCCCGACTTCGCCTGGGCCCTCGCCGAGCTCTGCTCCGTCCACGCCGAGCTCGGCCGCCACGACTCCCTGCACGGCCGCGACCCGAGCCGCTCGTTCGAGCGCGCGGGGGCCCGCTGCGACCAGGTCCTCGCGCTCGACCCGGGCCTCGACGGCGCGCGCACCTCGCGGCTCGTCGCCGGCGTCTACGAGGCAGAGCACCTCGTCCGCGCCGGCCGCTCCCCCGAGGAGGCGGTCCAGCGGACGCTCCGGGTGATCGAGGCGATGCATCAGAAGGACCCTTCCTGGGGCTGGGCGCCCTACTGGCGGGTCTGGCTGGAGCACGCGCTCGCGCTGCACGCGCTCGACGCGGGCGCGGATCCTGGCCCGGCGCTCGCGCGTGTCCGGGCGAGCGCGCTGGAGGTGGCGCCGGACGCGACCGCCTTCCCGGAGTCGCTGCGGGCGATGCTGGCGGTGCTCGAGGCGCGCGCCGGGGTCGCGCGGGGTGAGGACCCGTCGCCCTCGATCCGGATCGCGCGCGAGGCGCTCGATCGCCAGATCGCGGTGGCGCCCTGGGATGTCTCGGACCGGCTGCAGCGCGCCGAGGTGGAGCTGCTCGCCTACCGGTGGAGCGCGCGGCGCGGCCGCCCGGACGCGCCGCGGCTCGACGCGGCGCTCGCCGTGCTCGACCCCCTGCGCGGCGGGCAGCGCGCCGATCCCCGGCTCCCCGCGCTGCTGGCCGAGATTTACGAGGCCCGCGCCGCCCACCGGGCGGACCGCGGGGGGGACGCCGCCGCCGACATCGCGGAGGGGCTCCGGCATGCGGACGCGGCGCTCGGGCTCCACCCGCGGTTCGACAGGGCGCTCGTGGCCCAGGGCGGGCTCTGGCTGCTGCGCGCCGCGGCCGCGCCCGGCGCGGCGGCCCGGCGGGAGGCCGCCCGGCGCGGGGCCGAGGCCCTGGAGGCGGCCCTCCAGGCGAACCCGCTGCGCGCCCGGACCGAGGGCGCGCGCCTCGCGGAGGCGCGGCGGCTCGCGGGCGAGGCGCCCGACCCCGCCGCGCCCTGACCGCCCCCGCGGCCCGCGGCGCTCACCGGGGGAACAGCGCGGGATCGATCGTGCGCTCGCGCGTGGGCTCACGGCACCAGTCGGGCTCGATGTCCTTCAGCCACGTCATCGTGCACGGCTTTTCGTTGCAGATGAACTGGCCGTGCCCCGGGAGTCCGACGGGCTGGCAAGTGCCGTTATCGACGCTGTCCGCCAGGGACCCCATGTAGTTGAGGCCGCAGGCCCCGTCCTTGTAGCAGTACCGCTGCTTCAGCGCCGACTCAGGGTTGACGTCGCAGTGGGCGATGAACGGGGCCGTCGCATAGACGAACACCATGGCGCCGAACGCGGTCGAGGGGACCGCGCACCAGAGCGCCTCGCGGTGAACGTACTCGGTGTGAGGCTCCCCGTCGTCGGCCACCTGGGTGCCCGTGAGCAGGACGCTGAGGCCGTCGGTCACGTCGTTGACGTAGGCGATCACGCACTCCAGCACGTTGCCGATCACGGCATCGGAGAGCCCCTGCTCCGTCCAGGCCGACGCGCTGCTCACCATCCCTCGCCCCAGGTAGACCTCCCCGCCGTGGTGCACGACGGTGCCGTAGGGGGCGGCGCAGCGGACGGTGTGATCGAAGACCTCCCTGCCGTCCACGCCCCCGGGGGCCGCCGCGTCGAGGATCTTGGTGGCGAGGATGTTCGGGTGGATCTGGTCGTTCTGGAGCAGCGGGTTCCGCAGCGCCGTGACCACCGCGTACTTCCAGGTGTGCCACGCGAGCTTCTCGGTCCCGTTGGTGTCCGGGATACCGGGCTTCAGCCCTGTCGCCTCGAGCCCCGGCCCGGCGAGCTCGACCTCGATGTCCGACTCCGACGCCGGCCCGCAAGCCGCCATGAGGAGCCCGACGCCCATCACCATCCCGTGCGCACCGACCGAGCGCTTCATCGCGATCTCCTCGTCCAGAGAGTTTAGAGCCTTCGTTCACGGCAACGGCGACCTCGCCGAGCGTGGACACAAGCGGCGATGATCGCCGCGCTGCGTGCCGGGGACAAGGAGCATGCGCCGTGCCACGCGTGCGAGCGGCGCGGCGGCGGCGGATTTGGCCGTGCGGCGGCGGCGGATGGACGGCGCGTTTCCCGGCGAGATGGTACGGCGGCGTTACAGGTGACCGTCGCGCGGACAGCGGGTGTTGCGCCGCCATGACAGGCGCCCGTCGGGGCTGATGCGCGCGAAGGAGGAGCATGAAGCGCGGATCCTGAAGCATGTGGTCCGGCTGCTTGACCGATCAGGCGCGGTGACCGGCCACGCCGCTGCCCGACGCGGCGCTGGCGCCGGAGCTCCGTGGTTTCGACTCTGGACGGCTGCGCCTCGAGCTGGTCGCCGCGACCATCGACGCACCGTGCACGGTGCCGGTCCCGTGCTGCCGCGGGAGCACGCGGATGGTCCACGGCCGCTGGTCGTCTCCCGCCTCGCCACCCAGCGGTCAACGCGCTTCCGGAGCAGCCCACGTGGCCGACGTGATAGCGCTCGTGCACCTCCGCAGACCAGGTTTTAGCATCCGGCTCGTGGCACGGACGGCTCCCATTCCGAACATCCCCGCCATCCCCGGCATGAACCCTGGCGTCTGGATCCTGGGCGGCGGGGATCCGTCGAGCTGCGGAGAGCCGCGCGCTCTCTCCCAGCACATTCGCAACTGGGAGAGCAAGATCGGCCGCAGGCTCGACCCTGATAACCCCGGCGACCACGACGAGATCAAGAAGTGCCTCGGCTCGATCACGGCCATTCGCTCGGAGGAAGAGGGCGGGGGCAAGCGCGCGCCGTGCCCGAACTGCAGTCAGCTCCTCGCCAACCTCCACGAACGGTGGGGTGCGCCGGACCCCAAGGTCATCCGCAAGGGTTTCGGGCCGGAGCAGAACCGAGGGAGCGAGCCGACGAATTTCACTCAGGCCAGCCCGAACTACAAGCCTCCCGAGGGCTATACGTCGAAGACTGGCTACGATACCGCATGATGGTCCAGCCCAAACAGCACGAGTTCCTGAAGAGCCTGTCAGCGCGCGCCCTCGCCACGCTCGATCTCGGTCCCCGCGACGTGCCCGCGTCAATGAGCTTGGACGAGCTCCGCCGCCATCTCGCTGGAGCGCGGCTGCCGGCCTGGGATGTCCTCTTCGAGCTCCACGCGCAGCTTGCTGGGATCGGTTGCCGGCGCGCGCCCGGACAGACGGATCTGTGGCTCTTCCCGGGGTCCGACGATCCGGCGATGCACGCTCCACCGCTTCGTGCCCGATCCGGCGCGATCCTCGCCGTTCCCGTCGGCCTGGCGATCCTTGGCGGCCGGACGTTCCCGTTGCTCGCCGATGAGCGAGGCGCCCTGGTGCACGCGAGCGGCGCGCCTGCGGCCGGGGCAGCGCGCGGCCTGATCGAGGTGCTCGCGTTGCTCGCCGATCGTGAGCCTGTCGAGGCACACCGCATCCGTGCCGCCTTTCTCCCGCGTCTCGGCGCACAGCTCGCGGGGGCGCTGGCCGCGCTGCCGGCGGTGGAAGCAAGCGACGCCTCCCACACCTTCTGGGTCTATCCGGGGGGCGTGATCGCCGATGGTCACCCTTTCCGTGACGATCTTGCAGGCGAGACCTTCGTCTGGACGAGCTCGCTCGCGGACGTGGCCTGTTGCATCGAGACGGCTCGCGGCGCCGCCTCCGAGGAGGCGGGCGTCGACGTGGCGGGGCTCGAAATGCTGGAGGATGCTCGCCCGCCGGAGGAGGCCCCCCGTCCGCTTTCTCCCGAGGAGCGGCGGGCGCGCGGTGCCATTCGGACGTTATCGGAGGAGCCGGGGCAGGCCGGATACGTCTACGCCAGGCGATCGGGCCGTGACGTCGAGATCGAGGTGTTGCGTGAGCACGCAGGGCGCGTCCTCAAGGCGGAGCAACTCTACAACGACGGCCGCATGGTGCTCGACTATGCGAACCCGCTCGAGGCGCTGCGCCCCTACCTCTCCGACCGCACGCTGGCCTATTACGCGACCATCGATCTCCGGTGGAACGCGGGCGACGCCTGCTCGCCCGGAGAGCTCGCCGCGCTGTTCCATGCCGCGAGGATGGAGCTGTCCGAGCCGATCGCAGCGTTCGAGAAAACGTGCGGTGGATTGACCTTCGCTGGGCTCTCCTGGGGGATCTATTCCCACGTCAAGCGCGGTTTCGCCTTGCGAGCCATCGAGGGGTCGATGGCTGCGCGGCTCGTGCACGTCGGCCATGCGACGGACTCCGACAGCAACTATTACCTGGACCGAGAAGGCACGTTGTATATGGACGCAAGGGAAATCGGGCTGCCGCCCTCGCCCGTCGCTGCATCCTGGTCCAGGTACTTCGAACGAGTCTTCACGGCTGGGCGGGTCTCTCCATCACGCCCGTTCTCACTCGAGACGTTCGAGCGTGTCGGCGGTGCCTTGGCGGATGCGTTCCATGTGCCCGTGCTCGGGCCCGGTACGGACCGTTATGCCTCCGTCTGGCTGCGAGAGGAGCTCGAGATCTACGAGCAGGTGAGCGACCTCTTCCATGCGGCAGGGCGGCCGCGTACGGTCGTCGTCACGGCGCAGCTCACCGATCTCGTGCAAGTGCTCCATGTCGTCCTCGACGCCGCGCCGGGCGCGACGTTCTCCGTTCGGACTCCCAGGCCCATCGAGGACCGCCCCTTGCCGAGTGAACCGCCTGCTCTCCGCGCCCCGCTCCACGACGACGCGCGAAGGCTCTCGCGACGTGAGCTCCGTGTCTACGGCCGACCCGGCGCCCCCAGCCTCTGGATCGGTGACCCCGGGCGCGGCAAATGATGCCCGAGGATCTCGTCCCCCGACGCCTCCGTGTGATACCCGGGCGAGGCTGTGGAAAATTGTACGGATTCCAGGAATCCGCGCAACGAATTTGATCCAGGCTGGAGATCGCTCCGGTAGGCCACAGGCGGTGTGTGACGCGCTGACGGGAGCGTTGCGCAACAGCGCAATCCGTTGCGGATCATGACGGGGCATTGCGCTCAGCCCCTCGCTGTCTGAGACGTTTCGCCGAGACATTCACGCATCTCGCGCCGGCACGTGGGTTGCCAGGCCGCCACGCCGCAACGAAACCACGGCGTGTCGCCACGGCGGCAGGCCAGAACCCATCAGACATCACAGGAGGTTTCCCCCGTGAGTGAAACACCGATGTTTTCGACCATCGTCCTCCCCCCGGATCTCGTCGCGGACGACGTGATCGGTCTCCGAGATCAGATGAGCGCGCGGATCGCGGCGGTGCTCCGGCCGAAGGGCGGTAAACGCAAGGAGGGCGACGCGCCGCTGCCCAAGGGGGTCGAGCCCGTCGCGGCGCTGCCGCCGCACATCGACAGGCCGTGGAGGCGCTTCGACGCGGCCGCGACAGAGCTCCAGGGGTTCCGCGGCCTGCGGGCGAGCGCGCAGGCCGATCAGCGTCATGCGGCGCCGAGCGAGGCCGAGCGGAGCGCGGCGAACACCGAGAGCGACGACCGATGGCGCGCGTTCGAGCAGTGGAACGCGGGCGCCGCCGGGCTCTCCGACGATGGGGAGACGCCGTCGCCCTCCGAGGCGCGCTGGCTGTATGCGCAGCTCTTTCCGGCGCCCGAGGGGCTCCGCTTCATCACGCGCCGGCCCCGCGTCCAGTGGGCCGCGATGGTGCAGCGGATGAAGACGCTGGAGGAGGAGCGCGCCCAGGCGGTGATCGAGCAGTTCGGCGGGACCCGGCATTACCGGCAGCTCGTCGCCGCCCACGCGCGCTTCGGCGAGGCCTACGGCTTCACGACCGTGGTCCTCGCCAAGGACGGCGGGCCGACCGACGGCCGGCCGCAGTGGAGCGCCGCCCGGGATGCGCTGCGGAGCGTGATCCAGAAGATCGAGAGCCACGCCGACCCGGAGATCCCGGGGAGCGAGGCGCTCGCCGCGTTCCTGCTGGCGCCCTACGTCGAGATGGTCGACGATCTCGGGAGAGCCCGTCGGAAGGCCCCGGCCAGGAAGCCCGAGGTCGTCTCGGCGCCCCCGTTCGGGGCCGGCGGGGCGCCGTGAACCCGTCCGGGTGAGGTGGGTCGTCCACGGGGGAGATGGGTGGCACCCATCTCCCGGTGGACGTGCCTCCAAGAAAAGATGGGTGGCACCCATCTCCGCGGTGGACGTGCCTCCAAGAAAAGATGGGTGGCACCCATCTCCCGGTGGACGTGCCTTTAAGAAAAGATGGGTGGCACCCGTCTCCGCGGTGGAGAGGCCACCCTCCGGCCTCGGCGAGCCCCCCTGGGCGCCCTTCCTCAATGGCAAGGTGCGCTTTCCTCGTCGAGTACGGTAAAGGCGGTGGCCGCGAGGAGCGCTTCCTCACACGGGACGGCTACAACAACGCCCAGGTCAAGGGCCGCAACAACCCGCGGCTGAAGAGCTCGCCGCGCTGTTCCACGCCGCGGGGATTTAGCTGTCCGAGCCGATCGCGGCGTTTGAGAAGGCATGTCTGCGGCAACTTGATACGCGCGCGCCGCGGCAATTCTTGCGTCTGCGAAGAAATTGATGTATGCCAGATGATCATGCTCAAGGGTACCTTGGAGGGATGGGATGTCTCCGCCGAGGTGGCAGCCATCTCCGACCGGTTCCGGGGGCTACCTGGCGTGATGGGGGTGTTCTGGGGAGAGAAGCGCCAGGGCGGCGCGTGGCTCGATCGGCCCGCCATCTGTGTCCACGTGGCGAGGAAGCGCGCCGGCAGAGACCTACCTGAAAGCGAGCGCCTGCCGGCGAGCCTCGACGGGTATTCCATCGACGTGCTCGAGGTCGGGGAGATCCGGGCGCATACGGTGGACGTCCGCAGCGAGGTGCGCTCCGGCCACGGCCCCCGGATGCGCAGGTCGACCCTTTCGGCGGTGATGCAAGACGACGGCGTCACCTACGCGCTCCTCTCCGGGCACGGGACCTTGCCCTACAGCGACGGACGAATCAGGTCGTTTTACGGACCTGGCGACGGCCCGAACGAGCAGGTGCAGGTCGTCGACGTCCTCGGGACAGCGCACCGGGCTACCCTGCTGCAAGGTCGGTTGGGGGCGAACCAGCCCGTCGACTTCGCGATAGCCCGGCTCGATCCGGGCCCTGCGTGGAGCGTGAACGGTCATCACCCTGCGACCGAGTGCGGCCCGCCGTTCCCGCTCTTCGCGACGCTCGGCGCCGATCGCATGAAAGTGCGGCACTTCTCTCGCGTCATCGCCGGGAGGGATCCGATCCGCCGCGGGAGGCTGCGGCAGGTCGCCTCGTCGACGACGAGGGTCACCCTGCCCGACGGGGTCCCCCACGACTACACCGGTGCGCTCGTCATCGATTCTCTGGAGGATGGCGCCTTCAGCAAGGCCGGCGACTCGGGGTCCCTGGTGACCAGCGAGGATGGCCGGGTCATCGGGACCGTCTTCGCCGGGAGCACCACCCGGCCCGTCTCGTTCCTGCTGCCCATCGGCTATCTTGCCCGCGAGATCGGGCCCATGTACTGGAAATTCTTCCGAGGATCCAACCAATGAGAGCCCACCTGTTCATTCTGCCCATGCTCGCCGCATGGCTGCTCCCCCAGAACGCGCGCGCGGCGAGCCAGGAGACCTACGATGTCTTCCAGATTGCGCAGAAGTCGATCGCCGGGCCGACCTTCGCCGATGTGTTCAAGAGACTGGCGGGCGCGGTCGCGACGGACGTGGACTTCTGGATCAAGGCCGAGAACGGCGGCGTGGTAACGAAGGAAGAGCACTGCAAGGTCAATGTCGATAAGGCCTCGATCAAGCCCAGCGCCGGTGGCCTCGACGACTGCCCGCTCCTGTGGCGCTCGCAGCGCCCCGACGATCAGCTCACCCTGTCGTTCGTGGGCCCTTCGCCAAACCTCGACAAGACCGCTCCGGCGAGCTTCAATCCCGACGCGACGATAGTCCTCAAGCACAGGCCGCGCTCCGGCAACGGGACGAAGCTGTCGCTGGCCGACGAGAACGGGGATTCGCTGAAGGTCGCGAGCGGAGCGCCCGCCGCCCAGGGCCAGGTCGCGTTCGTGGTCGACGTGGGCGGCAAGCGCGAATGGAGGATCGTGCCGACCCAGGGCGACAAGCTGGCGCTGCCTATCGAGCTCAAGGGGGCCCAGGCGATCACCGGGTTTGCAGACTTCGACGGCAGCGGCTACGCCGGCTACGCCGAGTTCCAGATCGACAACAAGGACGAACAATCGCCCCCCACGGCGGGGGGCGTGCCGTTGGAGCTCGAGGATACCTTCTGCAACAAGAAGGATCGCAATCAAGAGACGGTTCTCATCTGCGTCGATCTGGTGACCGACGGAGACCGGCCGGTCTTCCAGTTCGAGCCGGATACCAGCCAGATCATCCGCCCGAACCGGGCCGTCCTGGTGAGGGTGCGGCACCTTCGCGAAAAGAAGGTGAACATCACCATGGATGGCGAGCGCGGCCTCTTCCAGCCGGGCATCCGTACCGAGTTCTCGGAGAAGGCGGGCCAAGAACGGGCCCAGGCCGATCTGAAGGGCGGAGGTGGCAAATCCCAGAAGTCCATCGACGTTGTCTCCGAATCCACGTTCGGGCCGCGCCGACCGGGCAAGGCGGACATCAAGATCAAGCACCTCGATGGCGCAGAGAACCCGACGTACACCGTCGAGCTCCTCGTGGAGCAGACCTACGTCGGTGCCGTCCGGCTCGGCCTGGGCCCGGTTTTCACCGGCGCGGTCGACCGCGTGTATGAAGCCAGCACCCGGCCCGGCAGCCAGCAGCCCGAGATCGTCGCCAGGTCGTCGGGCAACGTCGATGTCGAGCTGGTGCTGGGGTTCGCCCCCTTCGTGTTCGACTACCTCGCCGACGGCGGCCGCTCGGCGATCCGGGGATGCGGGACCTGCGTCGCTCCCTATGTGGGGATCGGGCTGTTGAACCAGAGCGCCACCAGCCTCGAGCTCCTCAAATCGCTGCACCTCGGGCTCGAATGGGAGTTTTCGCCCAGCTTCTCGCTCGCGGGCACCGTGGTGCTGCGCCGCGTGACGCGCCTCGCGCCCGGGTACGAGGTGGGGTCACCCGTGGACGCAGGCTCGGTCCCTACCACCGAGCGCTACGGCGTCGGCGGGGGCCTCGTCTTCAACTTCAGCCCTGAATTTCTCCAGGTCGCGACCCGCAGCAGCGCGACTTTCTTCAAGTGAGGGACCGGCCCATGTACGTCGCAAAGCTTACCGCCCGATCCATCGCGCTTTCGCTCGTCGTGGCCGCGTGCGACTTCGACGAGGAACCCCCGGACGTCGAGGTCGAGTGCCGGGGCGACGACATCGAGATCGAGGTCCTCGAGCAGAACCCGGAGCGAATCGTGCGATCCGACCTCCTGGTCCGGGGCACGGCCGAGCACTCGGCGGATCTGACCATTCGCAACATCATGGTGGCCGGAGTCGCGGCGACGCGCGACGCCTTCAACTTCCGGAGCTGGACGGCGACGGTGCCCCTGGCGGTCCTCCGGTCCCTCCCGCCCGGGGAAGGCGGGCTGGTGAGCGTCCCCGTTGTGGCGACCGACGCGTGTGAGGAGGAAGCCAGGGCCGACTTCCTGGTGAACCTCGGTATTCCCGTCGAGAACCTCGCGCTCGTCCGCACCTACCCGGACGGCGAGGGCTATATCCCGGCGAACGGGAAGTTTCACGCGACGCTCGTGATCACCGCCGCTCCCGCGGCCGCGGGCGCGCGTGTCACGTTCCAGACCAGCGAGGGTGGCTCCCTGGGCGCCACGGTCGCCAACCAGGTCGTGCTCGCGGGCGACGGAACGGCCAATGCCGTGGCCACGGCC
This sequence comes from Sorangium sp. So ce426, assembly GCF_051475585.1. Classification (NCBI taxonomy): domain Bacteria; kingdom Pseudomonadati; phylum Myxococcota; order Polyangiales; family Polyangiaceae; genus Sorangium; species Sorangium sp. So ce426. The sequence goes on from NZ_CP150341.1 coordinate 4,712,653, forward strand.
ACCTTCACCTCGACCCGGCCTGGGAGGGCGTGGGTCACGGCGACAGCAGGTGATGCGAGCGCCGCCCCGGTGGAGATCCTCGTCGCCGACCGGCCCTCGCTCTTCCCCTCGTCCAGCGCGCTGCGGCCGTCCCAGGCCATCCGAGTGACCGCGGACACCGAAGGTCGCGTCGAGTCCTGCCAGGCGACGCCGGCGCAGGGCATCACGGTGACGTCGGCGGGCCATGATCTCATGGCCGGAGCGGCGGCGGCAGAGGACGAGGACGGCGATGGCCGGGTGGACATCGAGGTCAAGGCCGCCGACACGCTCACTGGTCCGGTGAGCGTGACGGTAGCCTGTCGCGATCCCTTCGGTCAGACCGCTAGCGGCACGTACACCGCCGCCCCGTGAGACCCCGACGATCTGCGCCGCCAGGGGCTGAGCGCGTGCCCTCGTGGTGCGCGTGAGCGCATGGCGAGGCCGCCAGAGCCGCACGCCACACAATCGGTCGTGAGCCGCCGGCTCGAGTGAGGCGGCCGCTGTCCTGATCCCGCGCAAAGTTGCTGTTGCCGTGGACCTGAAACCCTGACCGACAAGACGAGCGTTCGGCATGTTCCTCAAGATCCTCATCGTCCTCTTGCTCGCGCTGCCAACTCTGTTTTCCCTCTACGTCTTTTCGATTGAAGGGACGAAAATGCTCAGGCCGTTGGCGTTCACCTTCACGCTGACCTCTGCGCTCTACGTCCTTGTCGTGAGTCTCGTTCGCGTCCGTCACCCTTCCACGCCGTACCTCGGTTTCTGGATCGTGGTGCCCATCTGCTCGGCGCTCATTCTCGCTTGCGTGGTGATGGCTCTCTCCGTCGTCGGTCATTGACGAGCGTGAGCGGCGCTGCGGCGAGCGACCGGTCGAATGCCGCCTGGATGTGCGCTCGCCTGCCGTAGACTCGCTGGCCATGACGGCGAACCGGCGCGGTCTCTACCAGGATCTGATCACGGAGGCGCTGGCGTCCGGCCTGCGCGAGCTCGACGCCAGCCTGGAGGTCCGCACCGCGGCGCTCCGGGCCGCTGAGGCCGCCGACCGTATCGCACTGCACCTGGGTCGCCTCGTGCAGCGCGCCCTCTCCGGCGTGCCCGATGCGGAGCGTGTGGCCGTCGGCGTGGGTCTGGCGCGGAGGCTCGTCGAGCAGATCGACCAGGTGATCGCCGGCGCGGAGCTCCAGCCCGAGGCGCCCGTCGAGCCGGCGACGGTGCTCCACGCCATCGTCGGGCGCCAGCCGGACGGCAGGCCGGAGACGATCCCCGAGCCGCTCATCCCGCTCCTCGACACGGCGCTGCTCACCAACGCGCCTGGCGAGCCGAGGGTAGGCCACCAGCTCCTGACCGAGGTTCGCTCGGCGGACCGCATCGACGTCGTCATGGCGTTCGTCCGCCGGAGCGGCATCGCCCCGCTGCTCGAGGCGCTCCGCGTGCACTGTCAGGCGGGCCGCGCGCTGCGTGTGCTGACGACTACGTACACGGGATCGACCGAAGCGGCGGCGCTCGAGGCGCTCCGCAAGATCGGCGCCGAGGTGTGCGTGTCGTACGACACGGGGACGACCCGCCTGCACGCGAAGGCCTGGCTGTTTCATCGCGCGTCGGGCTTCTCGACTGCCTATATCGGCTCTTCCAACCTGACACACACCGCGCAAACGAGCGGGCTCGAGTGGAACGTTCGCGTGTCCGGCGCCCGCAACCCGGATGTCGTCGCCAAGGTCGCCGCCGTCTTCGAGAGCTACTGGAACAGCGGCGACTTCGTGCCGTACGACCGCGCGGAGTTCCTGGAGCGCGTCGATCAGGCGACGAACGCGGCGCTACCGGTGATGCTCGGCCCGATCGAGCTCCGCGCCGAGCCGTTCCAGGAACGTCTGCTCGAGCAGATCGCGCTCTCCCGCGAGCGCGGGCATCACCGCAACCTGCTGGTATCGGCGACCGGCACCGGCAAGACCGTCATGGCCGCCATCGACTACGCCCGGCTCCGGGAGGCGCTCCCCCGCGCACGCCTGCTCTTCGTCGCGCACCGCGGGGAGATCCTGGAGCAGAGCCTCGCGACGTTTCGTCACGGCCTGCGCGATCATGCCTTTGGCGAGCTGTGGGTCGGCGGCCGTCACCCGCGGCGCTTCGAGCATGTCTTTGCGTCGATCCAGAGCCTCTCGGCAGCAGGGCTCGATGACCTGGATCCGGCCCATTTCGACGTGGTGATCATCGATGAGTTTCACCACGCCGCCGCGCCGTCGTACCGCGCGCTGCTGGAGCGCGTGCGTCCCGTCGAGCTCCTCGGCCTCACGGCCACGCCCGAGAGAAGCGATGGGCTCCCGCTCCTCGGCTGGTTCGATGACCGGATCGCCGCAGAGCTGCGGCTCTGGGACGCGATCGATCAGCACCGGCTCGTTCCGTTCGTCTACTACGGCATCCACGACGGGCTGGACCTGCGCGATGTGCCCTGGCGTCGCGGGCGCGGCTACGACGTCGATGGCCTCTCCAAGCTGCTCACCGCCAACGACGTCTGGGCCCGGCAGGTGGTGGCCCAGCTCGCCGCGCATGTCGATGACACGCGAACGATGCGGGCGCTCGGATTCTGCGTCAGCATCGAGCACGCGCGGTTCATGGCGCGCGTCTTTCGCGAGGCCGGCGTCGCGGCGAGCGCGGTGTGGGGGGACAGCGCCGATGACGAGCGGCGCGCGGCCCTCGCCGATCTCGGCGCGCGGCGGGTCAACGTTGTCTTCTCCGTGGATCTGTTCAACGAGGGCATCGACGTCCCTGCGGTCGACACGCTGATCCTCCTGCGCCCGACCGACAGCCCCACGCTCTTCTTGCAGCAGCTCGGGCGCGGCCTGCGGCGCAGCGCCGGCAAGACCGTTTGCACGGTGCTCGACTTCGTCGGGCACCATCGGCGCGAGTTCCGCTTCGATCGCCGCTTCGCAGCCCTGCTCGGCGGGAGCCGGAAAGAGCTCGTTCAGCAGATCGAAGGCGGGTTCCCGTTTCTGCCCGCGGGCTGCCACATGGAGCTCGACCAGAAGGCATCGGAGCTCGTGCTCGAGAACATCCGGCAAGCGGTGCCGTCGGGGTGGACGGCCAAGGTCGACGAGCTGCGGCGGCTCGCCCGCGGCGGCGACGTGAGCCTTGCGCGGTTCCTCGAAGAGACCGGGCTCGAGCTCGAGGACGTCTATGCAGGGCAGCGCTCGTGGTCAGACCTCCGTGGTGACGCCGGGCTCCCGTCGCTCGGCGTAGGACCGCACGAGCAGGTGCTGCGGCGCGCGTGCGGGCGGCTGCTCCACGTCGACGACTTCGTGCGGATCGAGGTGGTTCGCCGGCTGCTCGCGTCCGACGCGTGCCCCGATCCCGGGGCGATGAGCGTGCGGGAGCGCCGCCTCCTGCGCATGCTCGTCGCCACCGTGGCCGATCGCGCCATCGACAAGGCGACCACCCTTGCGCAGGCGTGCGCCCTCGTCTGGGCGCACCCCCAGGTGCGCGCGGAGCTCGTCGAGGTGATGGACGTGCTCGCCGCCCGCGTGGGCCACGTTCACCGGGGGCTCGCGACCCATCCGGACGTGCCGCTCCAGGTGCACGCGCGCTATTCGCGCATCGAAATCCTGGCGGCGTTCGGCGTCGGGGGCAGCGCGAAGGTCGCGCCCTGGCAGACAGGAGTGTACTGGGCGAAGGACGCCCGCGCCGACCTGCTCGCGTTCACGCTCGACAAGACGAACGGGCAGTTCTCGCCGACGACGCGCTACCGCGACCGTGCCATCAACCGGCAGCTGATCCACTGGGAGAGCCAGTCGACCACCCGCGCCGAGAGCGAGACGGGGCAGCGCTACCAGCAGCACGAGGCGCTCGGCACGGCGGTGATGCTGTTCGCGCGGCTGCGCAGCGACGAGCGGGCGTTCTGGTTCCTGGGGCCGGCGAGCTATGTGCGGCATGAGTCGGAGTTGCCGATGGCGATCACGTGGCGGCTGAAGCATGCGCTGCCGGGGGACCTGTTCGCGTCGTTTGCGGCGGCGGTGGCGTGAGGGGAACCTTGTCCGCTTCTGCGGACAAAGTGCGCGCCTGCGGTGCACCTAAGTGAACCACCCGCCGGCTCTCGTCTCGGCATTGCCCGGAGATTGAGCTGCCGCGGGAGTCTGATCCACAAGCAGGTCGTTCCGGGCGGGCCATTGGCGAGACGCCTGGAACGGTCATGAAGGCCGGTCTTCCTCACCTCGGGACGCAGCGCGAGGCGAGCGAGATCTGTTCGAGGGCAGACGAGGGCCAGCCCTGTCCAGTTGCCCACTTCGGCCGTGCGCATGCCCTGGGGACTGCCGTCGATCAGAAACAGCCTTACGGAGCGACCCGGCACTACACTGCCCTCCTCCCATTGAGGCTCTTCTTCCGCAACTCCATCCCATCGAAGCGCAGGACCATCCGATATGCGTTGATCGGGTGGCAGCGGGTGGGAAACTCCGCGCTCCCGTCCCACCGGCGCGACGCCGGCAGGTGGACGCCGGGCAGCATCGTCGCCTCGGCAGTCGCGATCAGCTCGGTCGGCTCTGGTCGATGGTGACGACGTGGCACCGGGGGCGATGCTAACGAACCTTGATCAGATCGGCAACCTGCGCGTAACGTCGACCGTCCGCATGGCAACCCTGGTCCCCGATGAGACGCTCGACGCGATCCTCGCGATGCAGGTGACAATCGCGTGGGCGGGTGAAGGTCGTTGCTCGCCGCGCCGCCTCGGCTGGTGGGACACGGATCTGATCGATGACGCGGGCGGCGGTGACCTCTTCGCGCGGCTCCTCCCGCAGACGCATGTCTGGGCGTCCCTCGAAGCGGTGCGCGAAGCGGCCCGGCGGACCGACGCGAAGGCGCGCGCCAAGATGGCCGATCCCGACAAGCTGCGGACGCTCTACTTCCTCGGCTTCGAGCTCGACGAGCAGCTCGGAGATCGCTTCGCAGCCCACAAACGCTCGGGGCGCCCGCCGGCCGAGGTCCTGCTGCTCCCGCTACCCCTCACCGCCGACTTCGCCAAGGAGAAGCTCGTCTCGGCGCTCCAGGGAGGCGACGCGGCGTTCACCACGGTCCCGGGCGGCCGGCAGCTCAAGGGCAAGCGGCCCGACGCGACCGACGTGCTCGTGAGGCGCCTCGGCGCCGCGCTCGTGCCGCTCGCCGAGCAATACCCGCTGCCTTTTTACAAGCTGGAGGGGTGACCGCCAGGGTGGAGGCCGTGACGATCGCGACAGACCCCACGGGCGCGCCGGCCGAGCGCCCTGCCGAGGCGACGGATATCCACACGCGCATCCTGCGCCTCGCTCTGGGGATCGAGGACTCGCGCGCGTACTGGGAGCACATCGACCCCGCCGTGCCTGCCGTCGAGCGCGCCCTCCTCGCCTTCGAGCAGCGGTGGTTCGGGAGCAAGAGCCTAGAGCGCGTCCGCTTCCTCCTCTCGAGCTTCGTGCACCGCTACGACACCTTCCCGGAGGCGCTCGGGGTGCTCCGGCGGTGGAACGCGATGGACGCCTCGACGAGGCAGGTGATCTGCCACTGGCACCTCCAGCTCTCCGACCCGCTGTACCGGCGATTCACGGGGATGTTCCTCGTCGAGCGCCGGGCCCTGCGGGACCCGAAGGTGGACCGGGACATCGTGCTCCGGTGGGTGAAGAACGAGTTCCCCGAGCGGTGGTCCGCGGCGACCTGCGTGCAGTTCGCGAGCAAGCTCCTCTCGGCCGCGTCCGAGGCGGGTCTCCTCTCGCCGAAGCGCGATCCTCGGGCGCTCCTCCTGCCCAAGGTGCCCGAGCTCGCGCTCGCTTATCTGCTGCACCTCCTGCGAGGCGTCCGCTTCGCCGGGACCCTGACCGAGAACCCCTATCTCGCGTCCGTGGGCCTCGTGGACGGCTTCCTCGATCAAAGGCTCCGCGCTCTTCCGGGCATCCAGTTCCGCCGGATGGCGCATCTCACCGAGTTCGAATGGGAGGCGCCGACCCTCGGCGCCTGGGCGGAGGCGACGCTGTGACACAACCGCTCTTCCAGCAAGACTCGCTCGACGAGGCCGTCGCCGCGCTCCGGCGCGACCTGCTCGCCGCCGACGGCCCCCAGATCAGCACGATGCGGAATTACCGCTTCGCGATCCTCCCGTATCGCCCCAAGGACGAGTTCAAGCTCCGGCGGCTCATGCGCGGCCTGACCGACGAGCTGCGCGCCGAGGACTGGGGGGTCCTGCCCATCTCGCTCCAGAGGCTCCTGCTCGATCGGATCCGGGCGACAGGGGAGGCGAACGTGGCGGCGCTCATGAGCCGGGAGAAGCGGCTCCACGAGAAGAGCCCCGAGCGAGCGCTGGAGTACCTGCGCGACAAGATCGCTCCCCACATCGAGGGGCCGAGCGGGATCGCCGCCGACGTGGCGAAGCTCATCGCCGACTTCGCGCAGCAGAACCCGGATCGCGAAGGCCGTACCCTCGTCCTCCTCGGCCGCGCCGGCGCGCTCTATCCCTTCTTTCGGTCCTCGGCGCTCCTCAAGCATATCGACGGCAAGACGAGGAACATCCCCGTCGTGCTGCTCTACCCGGGCGAGCGCAAGGACACGACAGCGCTCTCCTTCATGGGCGAGCTGGACGCCGACCGCGATTACCGCCCCCGCATCTACCCGTGAAGGCTGCCATGAAGATCCGAGACCTCTTCGTCGCCAACGTGACCCGGGACATCCCGCCGGTCGTGTACTTTCATGAGCAGTCGCCCGCGAAGCTGCAGGCGGAGGTGAGCGAATACATCATCACGGGCGGCTACCGCGAGGACGACCCGCGAGCGCGGCGGGTGAAATCAGGCATCCACGAGCAGTTCGTGCACCTGCTCCGGGGGATCTCGCACGAGCTGGCGAAGAAGAGCGGCCCCGAGCTGCCGGCGTCCTGGATATCGGGCTTCTACGGCTCCGGTAAATCGAGCTTCGCGAAGCTCCTTGGGCTCTCCCTCGACGGCGTGGTGCTCCCCGACGGGACGCCCCTTGGGTCCGCCCTCCTCCAGCGGGACGACTCCCCCCGGAGGGACGAGCTTGTCGAGGCGTGGCACGCGCTCGCGAAGCACGTGAAGGCGCCGATGGCCGTCGTCTTCGACATCGGCGGCGTGGCCCGCGACGGCGAGCACGTGCACTCGGCCGTGCTCCGCCTGGTCCAGGCGCGGCTCGGGTACTGCTCGAAGAGCAACCTCGTCGCGGACTTCGAGCTGCGCCTGGAGCGGGACGGCGAGTGGGAGACCTTCGTGCAGATCGCGAAGAAGACCCTCGGCAAGGACTGGAAGGCCGCGAAGGAGGAGGAGCAGGCCGACGACCACTTCTCGCACGTGCTCCATGTCATGAAGCCGGACCGCTATCCCGATCCGACGAGCTGGATCGACAGCCGGGCGGGCGCGCGGACGGGCGCGGGCACGAGCGTCCGCGAGGTCGTCGAGGCCATCGACGCGATGGCCCACAATCGCGCGGCTGACAACACGCTGTTCATCGTCGTGGACGAGGTGAGCCAGTACGTCCACCAGGACGAGAGCCGGATGCTCAAGCTCCAGTCGTTCGTGTCGGAGCTGGGCCAGCGGCTCAAGGGGCGCGTGTGGCTGTTCGCGACCGGCCAGCAGAAGCTCGAGGACCAGGCGGAGAGCAACAACCTCGGCAAGCTCAAGGATCGCTTCCCGACGCACCTGCGGGTGCACCTCGGCACGACGAACATCCGCGACGTCGTGCACAAGCGGCTCCTCAAGAAGAAGCCCGAGCTGGAGGGCACGCTCCGGGACCTGTTCCAGAAGCACCGCGGGGACCTGAAGCTCTACGGCTACGGCTGCGAGGAGATCACCGAGGAGGATTTCGTCGAGGTCTACCCGATGCTCCCCGGGCACATCGACCTGCTCATGCAGGTCACCTCGAACCTCCGCACGCGCTCGACCCGCGTGCAGGGGGACGACCACGCCATCCGCGGCCTCCTGCAGCTCCTCGGCGAGCTGTTCCGGGAGCAGAAGCTCGCGGACGGCGAGGTGGGCTCGCTCGTCACGCTCGACGCCATCTTCGAGGTCCAGCACTCGGCGCTCGACGCCGACGTGCAGACGACGCTCGCGCGCCTCTTCAACGACCCGCAGGTCCGCGACGACGCGCTCGCCCAGCGCGTCGCCAAGGCGGTCGCCCTGCTGGAGCTGATCCAGGAGCAAACGCCGACGATGCCGCCGCTCGTGGCCGCCTGCCTCTACGGCCGGCTCGGCGAGGGCAACCGCGTTCAGCCGGTCACGGAGGCGCTGGAGAAGCTCCGCTCGCTGAGCCTGCTCTCCTACTCCGAGAAGCACGGGTTCAAGATCCAGAGCTCCGCCGGCCAGGAGTGGCAGCGGGAGCGCGACGATATCGGCGTCACGCAGGAGCAGATCAGCAAGATCGCCCAGGAGGCGCTGAAGAACCTCGTGGGCTCGATGCAGGAGCGCCTGCGGTGGAAGGGGCGGCCGTTCCCGTGGACGCTCTGGTTCTCCGATGGGCGCCACGCCCACGACGTGAAGCTCCAGGACGCCCGCGAGGACTCGACCGTGGCTGTCGACTTCCGCTTCCTCGGCAAGAAAGAGGAGCGGGCCTCCTCGGTCTGGGTGCCGAGGAGCGACCAGGACCAGCTCCGGAACCGCCTTGTCTGGGTCGTCGGCGAGTCGGGGGCGATCGAAGATCACGCGCGGCAGCTCGCCCGCTCGGAGCGGATGCTGGAACGCAACCGGCCCCGGCGTGAGTCCCTCAGGCCGGAGAAGCTGCGCCTCCTCGCCGAGGAGGAGGCGCGGTTCGACGAGCTGGAGGCGCGCGTCAAGGCCGCGGTGGCCGAGGCCTTCCTCGAAGGCTCCGCCTACTTCCGCGGGCAGCCGCTGCGTCCCCGGGACGCCGGGAGCGCGTTCGGCCCGGCCCTCTCCAGCATGGCCACGCGGCTCCTCCCCGACCTGTACCCGCACTTCTCGGAGATCGCGATCTCCCCGACGGAGCTAAGCCAGCTCCTGGAGAAGGAGCTGACGGGGCCGTCGACGAAGTTCATGGACGGCGGGCTCGGCATCCTCTCCCTCGACGCCGGCAAGTACGTCGCCTCGTGCGCCGGGCTCTTCCCGACGCGGATCGCCCAGGAGATCGCGCAGCACGGGGGGCTCTCCGGCCAGACGCTCGTGGCCACGTTCGTGAGCCCGCCGTACGGGTACGCGCCCGATCTCGTGAAGGCGTGCTGCGCCGGCCTGCTGCGCGGCAAGAAGGTCCGGATCCGCACCGAGCAGGGCACCGACATCAAGTCGCACCAGGATCCGGGCGTTCGCGACCTCTTCAAAGGCGACCGGGACTTCCGGCGGGCCGAGTTCTTCCCGGCCACGGAGGGGGACGTCACGCAGAAGGATCGCATCGCCATCCGGAAGCTGTTCGAGAAGTACCTCCAGGTCGACCAGGATCCCGAGGACGAGCCGATCGCCGACACCGTGTTCCTGCACTTCCCGGCGTACCGCGAGCGGCTGAGGGAGCTGGAGCGGCGCTTCGACGCGCTCCCGGGGCGTCCGACGCTCCCGCAGGCGCTCCAGAAGCTCGGGCGCGCCCTCGAGGACTGCTGCCGCTCGCGGTTCGTCCAGCAGACGGTCGCCGAGGTGAAGCGGAACCTGGATGTGCTCCGCGATGGCCTGGAGCAGCTCGGGCTGCGCAGCTCGGAGCTGACGCCCGGCGCGATCGAGACGGTGAATCAGGCCGCGCGCATCCGGGATCACGAGCTCTCGCAGCTCCGCCAGATGGAGGAGCTCTCGGGGATCGAGGACGACGCCGCGGTCGTGGTGAATCACCTGTCGGCCGAGCTCCCGTGGCGTGAAGCGAGCCAGCTCAAGCCTGCCCTCGACCGCATCCGCGCCCGCTACGTCGAGGTTCGCCGGGGCCTCCTGAACAAGCAGAACGCGCAGGCCGAGGCGGTGAGGGGCCGTGTGAAGACGCGGCCGGGCTTCGCGCAGCTCAACGCCGACCAGGCCCACCGCGTGCTCCGGCCGGTCGCCGAGGTCCTCGTGGACACGACGGCGGAGGCCATCTCGCCCACGCTCGTCGAGGTGCGGGACCGCTTCGCGAGCCGCCTCCAGCCCGCCGAGGAGCTGGCGAACGACCGGCTCGACGAGGAGCTGAGCAAGGAGACCGATCGGCAGGTGGTCAAGGTCGAGACCCACCTCCGAGGCCGCGAGGTGGCCAGCCGCGAGCAGCTGCGCGCGGTCTTCAGCGAGCTGGAAGACCGCATCGGCCCGCTCCTCGACAAGGGCGCTCGCGTACGGATCGTTTGAACCATGCCGCTCACCCCCGAAGCCAAGAAGCTCCTCGCCGAGACGATCCGAGGGACGGCGCAGGACCCCGAGAAGGGCATCCGCGCGCGGCTCCTCCGCGCCATCCACGACGAGGCCGACCGGCGCTACCGGCTCGCAGTGTCCATCGGGGACGCCGGCCTCGACGAGGCCCACCGGAGGCGCCGGGAGCGCATCGAGGCGTGGATCGACGAGCGCGCGCGGGCTGCGAAGCCGAAGAACAAGGCCGAGCTGAAGGCGACGAAGGAGCGCCTGCTCGCCCAGGCCGAGAAGGAGGCGGCGGCGACCGCCGTCAACCGGCTCGTCCTGCTGCGCCATCTGGAGGCCCTCGGGCTCTCCAGGCCAGGTGTCGTCACCGGAGGGTGGAACAGCAAGGGATACCGCGAGTTCCGCGAGTTCGCGCCCACGCTCTGCACCGACGGGACGACGGACGCGACGGAGGGGTATGGGACGCTGCTGGAGCTCGTGTTTGATGAGCTGGCGATCGACCTGCCCGGCGTGTTCGGCGAGGTGGGGTTGACGCGGCTGTTCCCGATCCCGGCGGCGACGCTGCGGGACGTGATCGAGCGGCTCGACGCGCCGGGGCTCGCGTCGGCGTGGACCGACGACACCACGCTCGGGTGGGTCTACCAGTACTGGAACGACCCGGACCGGGAGGCGCTCGACGCGAAGATCAACGGCGGGGGGAAGATCGAGCCGCACGAGATCGCGTCGAAGACGCAGATGTTCACCGAGCGCTACATGGTCGAGTGGCTGCTGCAGAACAGCCTCGGCCTGACGTGGCTGGCGATGTGCAAGAAGCGAGGGTGGACGGCGGAGGCCGAGCGTGTCCTGCCGGTGCTCGATGCGCGCAGGGCCGAGTGGCGGAAGAGGAGAGAGGCCGGGGAGGTGGCGCTGGATGCGTTGATGCCCATCGAGGGGGAGCTGGAGGAGCACTGGAAATACTATGTGCCGCAGCCGATCCCCGACGATGCGGTCGAGAAAGCGCCGGAGTCGGTCCGGGCGATCAAGATCCTCGACCCCGCTTGTGGAAGCGGGCATTTCCTCGTGATCGCGTTCGACCTGCTCGCTGCGCTCTACCGCGAGGAGGCACGGCATCTCGGGACGACGGTGACGGACCGCGAGATCGCGGAGTCGATCCTGGAGAACAATCTTTATGGGATCGACATCGATTCCCGAGCTATCCAGATCGCGGCGGCGGGGCTGTACCTCAAGGCGAGGTCGCTCGCGAAGGCGGCCCGGCCGAAGAGGGTCAACCTTGTCGCGCCGGTCCTTCAGCTGGGGAACCTGCCGGCCGACGACCCCGCGATCGTGGCGCTGCGGAGGGATTTGAAGCGCGACGTGGGGATCCCCGAGGAGCTGACCACAAGGCTTCTCACATCGCTGGCCGGTGTTGATTACCTCGGCTCGCTGCTGAAGGTCGACGCCGCCGTCGAGGAGGCCATCAGGGACGTCGAGCTGGAGTTCGAGCGGAGCCACGGCCAGGGGGATTTATTCCGCGGGTTCCCGGCGCAGCAGGTGAAGCTGTCCGTTGGGGTAGCAAAAGCGACGGTTCTCGAGAAGCTGGAGCAGTTCCTCGCGAAGCACTCGAAGTCGGGGGATCTCGGGCTTCGCCTCGACGGAGAGCAACTCGCGGCCGGGGTCCGGTTCGTGAGGATGGCGAAGGAGGGCACCTACAACATCGTGATGGGCAATCCGCCGTACCAGGGGCTCTCGAAGACCAACTCGCTCGGGTACGTCGTGGCGACGTACCCAAAGGGCAAGGCGGATCTCTATGCTGCGTTTCTGGAGCGAGGGCTGGAACTCGCACGACCCGGGGGAGCGTCGGCGCTCCTCACCATGCGTGGATGGATGTTCCTTGGCCAGTTCGCCGAGCTCCGCAAGCATCTCCTGAAAACGAATGACCTCAGATCCATCGGTGACTTCGACCGCGGCGCCTTCGATGAGGTGCCCAACGAAGTGTTGGCTGTCTGCATCCCCATCTTCCGTCGGGCGCCCCATCCACGGGTCGCGAGCGTCGCCATGCAGCCAACTCCACTGGATGACAGATCCTATGATCGCCAGCGGACGAACCGAAAACGGGCGGCTGTTCTGGTCCACGTCGGACGCTATGAGTTCGACCCGCGTGGGTTCGAGGTCATCGATGGCGAACCGATCGTCTACTGGTGGAGGAAGGAATTCCTCGATCAGTATGGTAAGGCGCCGAAATTGGGACAATTGTTCCCTATCAGAAAGGGCGTTGTTACGGGGAACGACGTCAGGTTCACGAGGCTTGCGTTCGAGACTGGAATAGGAAGCGAGCGAAAGTGGCTACCGTTCGTTATGGGCGGCAAGGACGCCGCGTGGTTTGAGTCAGCGCGAACCGTCATCAACTGGCGATATTGCGCTATTGAAATAGAATGCTTCGCAGAAGTGTCCGTCAGTGTTCGCCTAAGGAATCCAGCGATTCATCTACGAGGCGGAATCGCGTTCTCTCAAGTGGGGAACACGTTCAGGGCACGCGCACACCGTGTCCCCAGCATCATTGGCAATAAGGGATCATCCGTACTAGTCGACAACACCGAGGACTTGGTCTGTCTCCTCAATAGCGCCACCGCAAAAAAAGTTGCACAGTCACTGAATCCAGGCATTGGTTTTGAGCTGGGCGACGTCGAGCGAATTCCTGTCTTTCGAATTCATCACTCCGACCAGATCTACAGGATAATCAACCGCGCGTTCACCGACCACGAATCCCACCGCGAACCCTCCGTCGAGTTCCGCCGCCCCGGCCCGTCCCCCTGGCGCCACGCCCAGGACTGGGCCCAGCGCGCCGTCGATCGCCCGGAGGGCTCCCCCCTCCCTCCCTACGAGCCCGTCCACGACCCGCCCGCCCCGGAGGCCCCCGTCTCCTTTGCCGTCGGCGTTGCCCTCGGTCGCTTCGAAGCGAACGGCCAAGGCATCCTCGACGTAGCGCCCGCAGGTTCGCTGCCGAGCGGCATAGTCTTCGTTTCGTCCGAGGGAGGTGACAGCGTTGACCAAACTCCCTGTGCGCCAATCATTGCGGCATGGAAGGAGCACGGAGCACCTATCGGCGAGGGTGACGATCTCCGGACCTACCTCCGCAAATCGTTCTTCGACTACCACCGTAAGCTCTACGAGAACCGCCCGATCTACTTCCCGCTATCCTCAGCGAAGAAGAGCTTCGTCGCCTGCATCTCGATCCACCGCTGGGCCGACGACACGCTCAACGTCCTGCTCGCCGATCATCTGGTGCCAACGAAGCGTCGCCTCGAAGGCGAGCTGGACGACCTCCGCACCGCGCGTGCCTCCGGAGCCAACAAGGGCAAGGCCGAGCGGCGTTTCACCGACGTGCAGAAGCTCGTCGAAGAGCTGAACGACTTCATCACCAAGGTCACCGAGATCGCCGAGAAAGGCCCGCCGCCCCCGGACGACAAGACACCGAAGCGCGAGGTCGACGCCCGCTACGTCATGGATCTCGACGACGGCGTGATGGTGAACAGCGCCGCCCTCTGGCCGCTCCTGGAGCCGCAGTGGAAGGACCCGAAGAAGTGGTGGAAGGAGCTGGCGACCGCCCAGGGGAAGAAGGACTACGACTGGTCCCACCTCGCGGCCCGCTACTTCCCGGCGCGCGTGCGCAAGAAGTGCCACGACGACCCCTCGCTCGCCGTCGCCCACAAATGCTTCTGGGAGCTGCACCCCGCGAAGGCCTACGCCTGGGAGCTCCGCCTCCAGGACGAGATTCGCCCCGATTTCATCATCGACGAGCCCGCCTCCAACGCGGCGCGCGCCAAGTTCCTCGCCGAGCACGACCGTGAGGCGCGCGAGATCCTGGCCAAGGAGCTGAAGCGCCGCGAAAAGAAGACCGCGGCGTCGGCCACAGCAGACGACGACGGCGGCGCGGGTCCGCTGTTCGAGCAGGACGAGAACGCCCCGGAGGAGCCCGATGACTGAGCCACGCGACCCCTCCACGACCGGGCGTGGCCCGGTCTCCGCCGCCATCGAGCAAGAGGTCCTCGGCGAGCTCCGCCGACAGGGGATAGTCGTCTGGCTCGACAAGGACGCCCACTACACGCGCCTCGTCGACGACCTCGCGGCGAGGCAAGCCAGGGGCGAGTTCCCGTTCCCCGTTGTCGGCTTCCGCGGCAGCTTCCTCGACCTGCTCTTCCACCTGGAGCACTTCGGGAGCGGGCTCGACAAGCAGCCGCTCCTCATCCACATGCCGGGCTTCAACGAGGACACGATCCGCAAGACGCCCGTCCTGGAGCTGTACGAGCCGGGCGTCCGGTTCCGGAAGGCGCTCGACACCTTGATCCGCGAGGCCGCCGCCGCGTGCCTCGCCCCCGCCGAGATCGAGAAGCTCGTCGCGAAGCAGCCCACGCTCGAGGAGGCCGACGCCTGGCTCACCTCGGCCGTCTCGCAGAGCACCTTCGGTCTGGCCGCCGCCCTCGACGAGTTCGGCCCCCGGATGCTCGCCGAAGCCCTCGCGCAGCCCGGCGCGCTCGCGCCCCGCGTGTCGGGCCCCGAGGAGATGGCGACCCTCCGGAGCTACATCCACAAGCTCACCGGAATGGACAACGCCTGGGAGGCCTTCTACGCGGGCGAGCGAGAGGCCAGGGAGCTCGACCGGCTGCTCCACCAGCTCGTCGGCTGGGTGCTCGCGGTCGAGTACGTCAACGACCTCCGGCGCCCCGCCCACGACGAGCACCTGCGACGCCTCCGGAGCCTGTCGGCCCCGCTCGTGAAGGCGTGCGGCGACCTCGCGGCGCAGCTCCGCAAGGACAGCGCGGAGGCCTACGCCCGGATGGCCGATGAGGTCGAGGGCTTCCTCGCCGACGAGCTCGCGGCGATGACCCCGGACGACCTCGGGCAGATCGACACGTTCCAGGAGGAGGAGAACCGCGTCCTCACGGGCGCTGTCGACGCGCTCCGCGCCGGCGCGTGGTCGAAGGCGAAGGCCTGGTGCGAGGTGCGCCAGGGGGATCGGTCGTTCTGGCTCCAGCGCGACCAGCTCCGGCGGTGGGCGTGGAGCCTCGTGGCGGAGGCCGCCGAGTTCGGGGAGACGCTCGCGCGCCACCCGAGGCCGTTCGAGGGCGCCCGCAGCCTCGATGAGGCCGTCGAGCGGTACGCCGCGTCCGCCTTCGAGGTCGACCGAGCCCACCGGCGGTTCGAGCAGCGTCGGCTCGCTCTATTGGACTCGCGCCTGCCGCACTACGGCGCCCTCCGCGAGGTGGCCACCGAGCTGCGACGCGCCCACCGCGCCTGGGCCGACCAGCTCGCGAAGGACTTCGCCGCCCTCTGCAAGGAGCACGGCTTCCTGCCGTCCGCCGACCTGCGGCAGCGGAGCCTCTTCGAGCAGGTCGTCCACCCCCTGACGCTCGCGAGCGAGAAGGTCGCGGTCTTCGTCATCGACGCTTTCCGCTACGAGATGGCGACCGAGCTCGTCGAGGAGCTGAAGGGCGCCGGCACCGTCGTCGACCTGAAACCCCGGCTCGCCGAGCTGCCGACGATCACCGCCGTGGGGATGAACGTCCTCGCGCCGGTGGCCCAGGGCGACCGGCTCACCGTCGCCGGCAGCTTCCAGGGCTTCAAGACGGGCGAGTTCACGGTGCGCAATCCGGAGGATCGCGCCCGCGCGATGGGGATGCGCAGCGCGGGCAAGCCCGCCCTCCGCCTGACGCTCGCCAAGGTCTGCGAGGACAGCACGGCGGCCCTCACGAAGAGCGTGAAGGCGCACCAGCTCATCGTTGTCCACTCCCAGGAGATCGACGACGCGGGCGAAGCGAACGTCGGACTCCCCACGTTCGAGTCGACGCTCCGGCAGATCAAGGCCGCCTGGCACCACCTTCAGCTCGCGGGCGTGAAGAGCTGCGTCTTCACGGCGGACCACGGCTTCCTCCTCCAGGACGAGACGACGGAGGTCCGACCGTTCGGCAAGAAGAGCGATCCGCAGCGGAGGCACGTGCTCGACGAGCACCCCCGCGCCGAGGCCGGCATGGTCAACGTGTCCGTCTCGTCGCTCGGGTACGAGGGGATCTCGGGCTACCTGCTCTTCCGGGACGACACGGCCGTCTTCGCGACGGGCAACGCCGGCGCCTCGTTCGTCCACGGCGGGAACAGCCCGCAGGAGCGGGTGATCCCGGTGCTCACGGTGACGAGGAAGCGCGCCGAGCAGGCCGGCTACGCGGAGTACGCCGTGGAGGTCGAGCCCCAGGACGACGTGGTGGGGCTCCACCGGCTGCGCCTGCGGATCGGCTTCGCCCGGCAGACGACGACGAGCCTCGGGTTCGCCGCGGCGCGGGCCGTCGATCTGGCGCTCCGGGTCCCCGACCGCCCTCAAATCCGCGTGATCATCAAGGACGTGGCAGGGCCGTCGTCGCTCAGGCCCGGGCGCTTGCAAGTGACCGTCGGCGAGGCCTGGACGGAGGTGTTCTTCGGCCTCGAAGGCCCCGCCGACGAGCGCGTCCGCGTCGAGGTGTACCACCCGGACAGCACCGAGAAGGTCCACGGCGCAACGCCCGACCGGTGGTACGCGGTGAGCGGCACCTCCCGCGGGACGAAGCCGCCCACGATCCCGCCGCCCGCGCCGGAGGGGTGGGCGAGCACGATCGCCGACGAGGGCATCCGCAAGGTGTTCCTGCACATCGAGAAGCACGGCGTGGTAACGGAGCCGGAGGTGACGAACCTCCTCGGATCGGCCCGCGCCTTCCGGAGGTTCTCGCTGGAGTTCGAGACCCACTTGCCTAAGCTCCCCTTCAAGGTGCGGATCGAGCCTGGAGAAGGCGGCAAGCGCTACGTGCGAGAGGGTGACCGATGACGAGCCAACGAGACCGCGAGCACATCTTCGAGCGCCTCCGCTCCGGCGTCGTCCCGGAGCGCGGCCTGGAGGCGTTCGCCGTCGGCATCGAGAAGCAGCGGGCGGAGATCGGCCGGCTGCTCGACCTGGCCAAGTCGGGCGAGGGCGTCTTCAAGTTCCTCCGCGGCGGCTACGGCTGCGGCAAGACCTTCATGGCCCGGCTCGCGTTGCTCGACGCGCAGGCGAGGGGATTCGCCACGAGCTTCGTCGTCGTCTCGGACAACGACCTGCACTTTCACAAGTTCGACGACGTGTACCGGAAGGTCGTCCAGGAGCTGGGGACCAGCTCGTGCCCGCGGGGCGCCCTGGGCGACATCATCGACCGCTGGATCGCCAAGGTCGAAAACGCGCTCATCGACGGAGGCGCCGACGAGCGCGCGCCCGACTTCGATCAGAAGGTCCAGAAGCGGATCGAGGAGGAGATCACCTCGATGACCGGCGGCAAGGCGCCCGAGGATCTCGGGCGCGTGCTGCGCGAGGTCTTCAAGCTGAAGCAGGCGGGCAAGGTGCGCGAGGCGGGGGCGCTCCTGTCGTGGCTCTCCGGCAGCGAGAACGTCAGCGCGTCCGAGAAGAAGGCGGCAGGCATCAAGGGCGACATCGCGAGCAAGGACGCGATGGCGTACCTCCAGGGCGTCCTGGAGATCGTCAAGGCCGCCGGCTACAACGGCCTGGTCATCGTCATCGACGAGGCGGAGACGATCCTGCGGATGCGCCAGGACGTGCGCGGCAAGTCGCTGAACGGCGTCCGGCAGATCATCGACGCGGCCGATCGCTACAAGGGGCTGCTCTGGATCTTCACGGGCACGCCCGAGTTCTTCGACGCGCGCCGGGGCGTCGCGGGGCTGCAACCGCTCCACGATCGCATCCAGTTCCTGAACGAGGGCGGTCTCGTCACGATGCGCCAGCCGCAGCTGGAGCTGAAGCCCTTCGACAAGGGCCGCCTGAAGGACGTCGGCCTCCGGCTCCAGCAGCTCTACCCGATGGGCGACCCGAACATCGTCGCTCAGAAGGTGACGCCGGAGCGGATCGAGTCGCTTGTCGACGAGGTGAGCCGGGGCTTCGGCGGAGACGTCGGCGTCGTTCCACGTCAGTTCCTCCGCCGGCTCGTGAACCTCTTCGACACCGTGGCGGAGAACCCCGACGCATCGCTCCCCGAGCCGCAGCCCACGGTCGAGGAGCAGCGCGCGTCGGAGGGAAAGAGACCTTACGAATACCAGCCGGAGCCCGACGACGAGAAGGGCTATCCGGTGGCATCCGTGGAGTTTTGAGCGGAGGACTGCGGTCACACATGACGGCGTTCGCGCGCTTCCCCGCCCGCCTCCAGCAGGCCATCGTGTCCCGCCTGGGCTGGATCAGCCTGCGGCCCGTCCAGGAAATGGCGGGCGAGGCGATCCTCGACGGGAAGAACGCCGTGGTGCTCGCGCCGACAGCCGGCGGAAAGACGGAGGCCGCGATGTTCCCGGCGCTCGCGAGCCTCGTCGAGCGCGAGCCCGAGGGCGTGGGCGTCATCTACATCGCTCCGATCAAGGCGCTCCTCAACAACCAGGAGGAGCGCCTGGGCACGTACGCCGAGATGGTCGGGCTCCGGCGCTTCGTCTGGCATGGCGACGTCACCGATCAGGCGAAGCGGCGGTTCATCAAGGAGCCGGCGGAGATCCTCATGACGACGCCGGAGTCCTTGGAGGTGATGCTCGTCTCGCCGAAGTCGCCGGTGCAGCGACTGTTCAAAGAGCTCCGCCTCGTGGTCATCGATGAGATCCACGCGCTCGCAGGGACAGATCGCGGCGCCCACCTGATGTCTGTCATCGAGAGGCTCGCTCCGTCGAGCCAGAACGACGTCCAGCGCGTGGGGCTGTCCGCGACGGTGGGTAACCCCACGGAGATCCTCGCGTGGCTTGCGGGCTCGTCCAGGCGCGATGGCGTCGTCGTCGATCCGCCGAAGATCCCGGCCAAGCGGGACCTCTTCGTCGGCTTGCACGACAGCGTTGCGGGCCTGGCCGTGGAGGCTGCGGCTCGCGCTTCCGGGAAGAAGAGCCTCTTCTTCTGCCCGTCGAGGTCGCTCACAGAGAGCGTCGCCGAGCGGATGCGCGGGCGGTCCATCGACGTGTTCGTTCACCACAGCTCCGTATCGCTGGAAGAGCGCAGGGCTGCGGAGGAGCGGTTCGCGCATGGGACGAACGCCTGCATCGTCTGCACGTCCACCCTCGAGCTGGGCATCGACGTCGGCGACCTCGACCTCGTGTTCCAGGCGAACGCCCCGAGCTCGGTCTCATCGTTCATGCAGCGCATGGGGCGAACGGGCCGCCGGGCGGGTACCGTCGCGAACACGACGTTCCTCTGCGAGGATCCCGAGGCCGTGCTCCAGGCGGTCGCGCTGATCGAGCTGGCCCGGGAAGGCTGGGTCGAACGGGTAGCCAAGCACGAGCGGTGCTGGCCGGTGCTGGTTCACCAGCTCCTCGCCATGACGCTCCAATATGGCGCAATCAGCGCCGAGCGCTGCTGGGAGCAGCTCGAGAAGACCCCCGATTTCCGGTCGATCACGCGGACCGAGTTCGACGAGGTCGTCGGGCACATGAAGGAGCAGGATTTCCTCTTCGAGGCGGGAGGCCTGCTGTCCATGGGACAGAAGGCCGAACGGGCGTACGGCAAGAAGAACTTCATGGAGCTGTACGCCGTGTTCTCGTCGCCGGTGCTCTACCGTGTCGTGACGGGTGCGGGGCGTGACCTCGGATCGCTCGAACAGGACTTCGTGGATCGGCTCGTGGAACAGATGAGCTCGTTCCTGCTCGGCGGCCGTGCGTGGACCGTCGAGCGCGTGCGCCACGGGGACCGCGTCGTCGTCGTTCGCGAAGCGCCGGCCGGCGTGAAGCCGAGCTGGGGCGGGTTCATCCCGCAGCTCCTCGGGTTCGAGCTGTGCCAGAGGATGAAGCGGGTGCTCACGGAGGCCGTTCGCTACCCGTACGTCGACGAGCGCGGGATGAAGCACATCGAGGAGAAGCGAGCAGATCTGGGCGACCTGCTCCGGCGAGCGGGCCACGCGGTGCAGACCGACGGCAGCGTCGCCCGCTGGTGGACCTTCGCGGGAGGCCGTGTGAATCACACGCTCAAGTACGGGTTTGAGGTCGCGGAAGGTTGGAAGGTCGTTGCCGACAACTTTCAGCTTCGCATCGAGGGTGACGGGATCGGTCACGAGAGCGTTCGTGGGACGATCGGCAGGATGTCGTCATCGGCCTTCTGGGACGCACCCGAGTTGCGCCAGGCCGTGCTCGCCAGGTTGCCGGGCTACCGGCTATCGAAGTTCCAGGACTGCCTCCCCGAGAGATTCGCGTTGGAGGTCGTCGAGAGCTTTCTGCTCGACATCGCGGGGACGGTGCGGTGGCTGGCGGTGTAGTCAGCATCCACACGGTCGTCGCTTTTCGAGGTCGACGCTGGCGCCGGTCTCCGTGAGGTTCCACAGGAGCGCGAACCACGGCTTCTTCGCGCCGGAGGCAGCCGCCTGCGCGGCGGTCTCCGAGGAGGCCTGCGACCCGCGGTCGCTCGCCGCCCCGTCCTGCGAGGCGCTCGACGCCTCGTCGAACGCGGCGAACGGATCGTCGGCGGCGCTCCGAGCGATCGGCCGCTGCGCAGCGTGTGGGGGTCCTGGGCCCGTCCCGGTGGCTTCGGCGTGCATGAGATCTGGACGACGAACCGTATCCGCGCGATAGACGGCGAGCGCCGCCATGCTCGAGAAGATCCGCATCCAAGGCTTCCGCGCGCTCAAGGACGTGGAGATCTCGCTGCCTCCAGGCAAACCGCTGGTGCTGATCGGCGAGAACGCCAGCGGCAAGAGCTCCATCCTGGATGGTGTCGCGATGATCTGCGCGGCCGCGGGCGGGCGGGCCGGGCGGGCGATCCTCGATCGGGGCGGATGGGCCGCTGTCGCCTGGGCCGGGACGAGCACCGAGATCGAGCTGCTTGCCCGCTTCTCGGAGCGCTCGCCCGTCTTTCAGCGGGAGAGGGCGCCGGTCGAATACATGATCCGCTTCGGGAGCGTCCGGGCGAGCCCTACCGTCCTCGACGAAGAAGTCCGGGTTTACAAAAACGGCTTCGAGCAGCGTCCGTTCATCGCGCTGAAGGGCGGCGCCGCGTCCTGGGCGGCCAACGTCCAGACGAGGAAGAACGATGTCGTGGCCCCGGTGGAGTCGGACAGCGCGATGCTCACGAACTCCAGCCTCGCGGCCATCTCGGACGAGGTGCGTTACCCGACGCCGATGCACGTCAAGGAGGCACTGCAAAGCATCGCCTTCTATCCGTCGTTCGCCCTCGGCGCCGCCCCCGACGGCGTTGAGGGCGCGCACGAGCCCATCGGCGCTCGGCCCGTCGAGCGGACGCGCCGCATCAAGCGGTCTGGGCGCGACCTCCTCAACGCGCTCCACACCCTCTCGCAGGAATACCCGGACACGTGGAGCGCGCTGCTCGCCGACCTGCAGGCCGTCTTTCCCTGGTGCGAGGAGATGCGATTCCCTCCCGGGCCCGGCCGAGGCGTGATCACCCTGACGTGGCGTGACAAGCGCTCGGGGGCGACCCTCTACCTCGACGACATGAGCGAAGGCATGCGCGTCTACCTGGCGCTGCTCGCCGCGCTGCACGCGCCGGACAGCCCCGCGCTGATCGCGTTCGATGAGCCGGAGCGGAGCCTCCACCCCAGGGCGATGCGGCGGCTCGTGAAGGTGATGGAGTCGCGCGCGGAGAAGACCCCGATCCTGGCGGCCACGCACGCCGACCGCCTGCTCGATCACCTGGAGGACCCCGCCGCGTCGCTCGGCATCACGCGCTTTTCGAGCGACGCCGGCGTCACCGTGGAGACGCTCGACGGCGAGCTGCTCGACGCCTGGCTCAAGGAATATTCGCTGTCGGAGCTGCGCGCCCGAGGCATGCTGGAGTCGCCTCCTCGAGACGGGACGTCCGTGTCGTGAGATCGATCGTCATCGCCTACGAGGACGACTACCACGAAGAGCTGCACCTGCTCGTCAAGGCCATGCGCAGAGACCGTGGTCTTCCCGAGATGATCGTGGAGGGGAGACCCGTCCGCGGCACCGGCAACTTCGTGCACGAGGCGCCCAGGCTCCTGCGGACGCCGCTCAAGCAGACGAAGCTCCCGCCCGATCGCGTCGTTTGCCTCGCGGACGCCGACAGGCCGCAAAACCTCGTTCCGGGCGCGCGGCCAGCGTCCGCCGGAGGGGACGGCGCAGCGCTGCACCAATGGGTGATCGCCTTCGAGGCGTCATGGAAAGACCACCTCGTGCGAGAGTCTGCGCTCTCGGAGGAGAAGTCGTCGAGGTTGTACGTGCGCTGTATCCGCTGGAACAAGGAGAGTCTGCTCGTCGCGTGCCCCGACGCCCTCCTCGAGCACGCCGAAGGTCGCCGCGAACAGGTTCAAGCGCTGCTGGACAGGTGTGTCCCTCCTCCGGCGACGCTCGGCGCCGAGGAGTTCGCAGTCCAGTACCGCAAGCCGGCGGAGTGTCTGGACCGGGTATTCCAGATCATCTCCGAGCGGCGCTATAAGAAGGGGCGCGACGACGAGGATCTCCTGCGCGTTCGGATCAGGCCAGGCCCGGCTCGACGCGCCGAGGTGCTGAGCCGCTGCCCGGATCTCGGTCGCCTCCTCGACGTGCTCGGGCCTTGAGCTGGGGCCGAGCAGCTCCGCCGCGAGCTGCGCGCGGCGACCGTATGGGTGGGGTCCGCGTCGATGTGCGCGACCAGCCCTGTCGAGGCGCTGGCGTTCTGCCTGCGAAACGCCTTCACTTCGCGAGGGTAGCTCGCGACGACATAGCCGTGACGACGAACTGCGCGCGATCACTCACCGTCCCACCCGCGCGCGAGATACACCGGGAAACCAGCGCCGGAGCTCACCCTGCTCCGCGACCAGCGCGCGGATGCCCCACAAGGCATCGATCACCGAGGACTTGCCGGACCCGTTCTCGCCGAGCAGCAGGGCGAGCTTCCCCGGCTTCCATTCGAAATTGACGAGCGTGCGGAAGTTGTCGATGTAGATGCGCGTGATCACGACGTCTCCAGGTACAAGGCCGCCGCGCTCGAGTCGGGCGATCTCGCGCACGGGCCAGCTGAGCGGGCTGAGGGGACTCGTCGGCATGGCAGCGGACGTTCCTGTACCACGAAGCCTCCGAGATCGGACCCTCGCCAGCGGTTCGACGCGGCGCGGTCTGTCGCGCCTGACCGAGCCGCCCGGCCGTCGTCTGGTCGAAGCACGTCCTGTCGTCGCTCCGCCGGCGGACCTTGGCACTCGGCTGGGATCACGTCGCGCTGGTAGGCGAGCGGGTGTGCAGCGAGCAGGCACGCTTCTCGAACGAAGCCGGCGAGGTCTTTGCGCAGGGGACGGAACGCACGGCAGGGTGTCCTGCCGCGTGTGTTCCGTGCGAATCTCTCGTCCGCATGCAGCTGCTTCTGCTTCACTGCCCGGACGACGACGACGGCGCGAGGGCTCTCCGGCCTCACATCGAGCAGGTGTGCCGCGGAGAAGGTGGCGAGGTGCTGGACTCTTGCCTCGTGGGCGGCGAACACGTGGAGCACGGGATCGACGAGCGCCTCCGTGCGGCAACCCATGTCGTCATCCTTGTCTCTGCGCGACTGCTCGACTGGCCCGCATGGCGCAGCGTCGCTCATCGTGCCCTCGCTCACCGGCGGCGCGCCGAAGTCTCGCTCGTGCGCTGGAGGGCCTGCGTCGACGACCAAGACCTGGTGCTCCGTCGCTTCGGGCCGATCCTGGATCCCGCGGTGGCGACCGTCATCGACCCCGGCGAAGCCCTCGTCGCGATCGCGCGTCGCGTCGGCGAGGCGCTGCGGGCGGCTCGACTCGGTCCGAGGTGTGTCGCGCTCGGCCGCCTCCCTCCGCCTGAACGGGAGATCGTGGGCCGCGAGCAGGAGAAGCGATCGCTGGATGACGCGCTCGTGAATGACGCCGTCCAAGTCGTCGTGGTGGTCGGCGAGGGGGGAGCCGGCAAGACGCAGCTCGTCCGAACCTGGCTCGACCGCATGCAACCGGTCTATGGCGGGGTCGAAGCCGTGATCTCTTGTTCCATCGAAGATCAGGACGGCGGGGGAGCGCCGTCTGCGTCGGCGGCGGTGTCCGTGTTGCTCGCTTCGATCGGAGAGACACCCTCGGCAGATCCCATGGAGAACGTGAGCCGGCTGGTCCGGCGCGTGCGCGATCGCCGGACGATCGTGGTCATCGATGGGCTGGAGCCGCTGCAGGACGCCCGAGGAAAGCTGATCGACAGGCACATGGGGATCCTCGTTCGCGAGCTGGCATCTCAGATGTACGGCGGGCTGTGCGTGATCACCACGCGTCCCCCCTTCGATCTCGAAGGTGCCGGCGTCCGCCGCATCCAGCTCGGCCCCGTCGACCGCGCGTCCGCCGTCCAGGTGCTGCGGAGCCGAGGCGTGCGCGGGTCCGACGAGCAGCTCGGGCGCCTGGCCGATCGCCTGCGCCGCCACGCCCTCTCGCTCGCCCTCGTGGGCGACTACCTGAACGAGGCGCACGGAGGCGACGTCGTCGTGGCCGACCGTCTCGATCTCGGCGCGGAGGATATCGACGACGGCGGCCGGATCCAGCGCATCCTCTCCTTCTATGAAGAACGCTTGAAGCCCGAGGAGCGCGCCGTGCTCGGCATCGTCGCGCTCTGCGAGCGGCCCACCGATCTCGCCACGCTCGCCGCTCTCGGCGCCCGGGCAGGCGCTTCCGGCTTCGCCTCGGCGCTCGGCGAAGCATCGCTCCAGCAGCTCCGGCGAATCTGCGCACGCCTCGAGAAAACCGCGCTCCTCTTGAAGACCGAAACGGACGCCTGGGATCAGCATCCCCTCATGCGTGGCTTCTGGCGACACCGGCTGGAAGCGAGTGATCCCGCGGGGGTCCGCTCCGCGCACGAGCGCCTGTTCGACTGGTTTCGCGACCTGTCTCCTCGCGCAAGCGACGGCACGGTCCGCCGCGAGGACCTCGATCCGCTCTATGCAGCGGTCGCACACGGCCTTCAAGCCCATCGATGGTCCGAGTCGTTCGAGGTCTTGCACGACCGTATCCGTGAAGGGGAGCGTCACAGAAGCCTCAAGTTGCACGGCACCGTGGCGGAAGACCGCCGCGCCTTTCTCGCCTTCTTCGACCGGAGAACTTTTGATGTCACGGGAGACCTCGCCCCCGCGCAGCGCCATTGGCTTGAGAACAGCGCCGGTGTGCTCCTCCGCGCGCACGGCGAGACATTCGACGCCGTGCGCCTCCTGGAGCACGCCGTCAGGACAGCGAACGGCGCTGGTCTCATAGCGGAAGCAGCAGAGTCCGTGCGCAACCTGGCCTCCGTGCATTCGCTGAGAGGCAATCTCACGGAGGCGATCGCGTGCGTGGAGAGCGCGGTGCGCCACGCCGATGCTTCTGGCAAGCTGCGTCCTCGCGTCATTGCGCGTGACTTCCGTGCCCACCTGCTGCACCGTTTCGGCCGACTGCACGAGGCCCACGCCGCGTTCGAGGAGATCGAGCAAATCCGAGATCGAGAGATCGCTGGCCACGTGGGGATGGAGCACTACGCGCTCGCGAACCACGCCGTGCTGCTGCTCGACCTCGATGAGGTGGAGCTCGCCCACGACCGCGCGGTCCTGGCCGTCGAGCTGGCGTACAGTGACGATCCCGGCGCCAGCTCGTTGCTCAATCGCGGCCTGTCCATGCGTACGTTAGCCCGGGCGTCCCTTGCGTTGGGGCGTACGGACGAGGCAATGCAGCGGTTCGAGGAGGCCGCGCAGATCGTTCGCGATGCAGGTCGGTGGGACCACCTGCCGCCTTGTTACCTTGATTGTGCCTTGTTCTGGGCAGACAGGAATGCCGACCATGCCCGGAGGCATCTCGCTGAAGCGCGGCGGATCTTCGAAGGGTGTGGTTTCCTCCTCATCGAAGCTGACGCGGCGCTCATCACCGCCCGTGTGGCCCTCGCCGAGAACATGCTGACGGAAGCGGCCAAGGAGCTTGATGTCGCCGAGGCGCTCCTCCGTGAGACACGCTACCGCGTCCGTGTCCCGTGGCTTCATGCCCTCCGCGCGCGGCTCTGCGCGGCGCAGGGCGATCACGCCGGCGTCCGCAGGGAGGCGGATCTCGGCCGTCAGGAAGCGCGCGAGATGGGGCTGAAGCGGCGCGATCTCTGGCGAGAGCTGGAATCCTACGGCCGTATCGAGGAGAGCTCATGAAGATCCTAAAGGTCATCCACGGCTATCCCATGCGCTACAACGCGGGCTCGGAGGTCTACACGCAGACGCTCTGTCGCGGGCTCGCCGGCCGCCACGAGGTCCACGTCTTCACGCGCGAGGAGGACCCGTTCGCGCCGGATTATGCGCTCCGCCACGAGAAGGACACCGACGATCCGCGCATCTCGCTCCACCTCGTCAACACGCCGCGCGTTCGAGACGGCTACCGGCATGCTGGCGTCGACCAGCGCTTCGCCGAGCTCTGCGACCGACTCCGTCCCGACGTGGTCCATATCGGCCACCTCAATCACCTCTCGACCTCGCTCGTCGCGGAGGCCTCCGGGCGAGGGATCCCCATCGTGTACACGCTGCACGACTACTGGGTAATGTGCCCGCGCGGGCAGTTCATGCAGACGCACCCAACGAACCCGGACGATCTGTGGGCGGCGTGCGACGGCCAGGAGGACCGGAAATGCGCCGAGCGCTGCTACGCGCGCTTCTTCTCGGGCGCGCCGGACGAGCGCGAGGAAGACGTCGCCTACTGGACAGGCTGGGTCGCGCGCCGGATGCGCCACGCGCGCGAGATGGCCGATCTCGTCGACGTGTTCATCGCGCCCGCGCGCTACCTGGAGCGCCGGTACCGGGAGGCGTTCGGTCTGCCCGAGCGCAAGCTGGTCTACCTGGACTATGGCTTCGATCTCTCCCGCCTCGTCGGGCGCGCCCGAACCCCGGGGGAGCCGTTCACGTTCGGGTACATCGGGACGCACATCCCCGCGAAGGGCATCCACCAGCTCCTCGAGGCCTTTGGCCAGGTGAGGGGAGACGCTCGGCTCCGCATCTGGGGTCGACCGCGCGGGCAGGACACCGAGGCGCTCCGCGCGATCGCGCAGAGGCTGCCGGGCGACGCGGCCGCTCGTGTGGAGTGGCTGCCCGAGTACCGCAACGAGGATATCGTGCGCGACGTCTTCGATAGGGTCGATTGCATCGTCGTGCCATCGATCTGGGTCGAGAACTCACCCCTCGTCATCCACGAGGCGCTGGAGGCGCGCGTGCCGGTGATCACCGCGAACGCCGGCGGCATGGCCGAGTACGTGCACCACGAGGTCAACGGCCTCCTCTTCGAGCACCGCGACCCTTCCTCGATGTCGCGCCAGATGCAGCGCCTCGCAGACGAGCCGGCGCTCGCCCGCCGCCTCGGCCAGCGTGGGTACGCGCAGTCCGAGTCCGGACACGTGCCCGACCTTGCAGGCCACGTCGAGGCGATGGAGCGCATCTACGCCGAGGTCATCGCCCGCCGCGACGCCGCTCGGATCGAGCCCGGCCAGGGGCCGTGGCGCATCACGTTCGACACGAACCCGGACACCTGCAACCTCCGCTGCATCATGTGCGAGGAGCACTCGCCCTACAGCCCTCTGCAGGAGGCGCGGAAGGCTGCTGGAAAGCCGCGCCGGCTGATGCCGATCGAGCTCGTGCGTCGCGTGATCGCCCAGTCGGCGGGCCGTGGCCTCCGCGAGGTGATCCCTTCCACCATGGGCGAGCCGCTCCTGTATGACCATTTCGACGAGATCGTCGACATCTGCCGGGAGCACGGGGTCAAGCTCAACCTGACAACGAACGGGACCTTCCCGCGACGGGGGGCCCGGGAATGGGCCGAACGGCTGGTGCCGATCACCTCCGACGTGAAGATCTCCTGGAACGGGGCCACGCGGCAGACGCACGAGCTGATCATGCTTGGAGCCCGCTGGGAAGCCGTGCTCGAGAACGTGCAGGCGTTCATCGCCGTCCGCGACGCGCACGCCGCCGACGGCGGGAACCGCTGCAGGGTCACGTTCCAGCTCACGTTCCTGGAGGCGAACGTCGCCGAGCTCGCCGACATCGTGCGGCTCGCGATCCGCCTCGGCGTTGACCGCGTCAAGGGACATCACTTGTGGGCGCATTTCGAGGAGATCAAGCCGCTCTCGATGCGCCGCGATGCCTCGGCGATCCGGCGCTGGAACGAGGCCGTGCTGGCCGCGCGAGAGGCGGCGTCGGAGCGCGCATTGCCGAACGGCAAGCACGTGCTGCTGGAGAACATCTTCCTGCTCGACGAGTCGGCCCCCCAAGACCTGGCCCCGGGAGGTCGCTGCCCGTTTCTTGGCCAGGAGGTGTGGATCAGCGCCGAGGGACGCTTCGACCCGTGCTGCGCGCCCGACGCGGAGCGCAGGACGCTCGGCGATTTCGGCAATCTCCACGAGGCGGGGCTGATGGAGATATGGAACGGCGAGCCTTACCTGCGGATGCTCAAGACCTACCGGAGCCGTGCGCTCTGCCTTGGGTGCAACATGCGGCGGCCGGCCGGTGAGCCATGAACGACTGGCGACGTGCCCGGGTCGCCCCGGAGAGGACGCACCACCTCGTGGACGGCGAGCCGCTCTACTCCGCACGCTTCGAGGAGGTGCTCGCGTTCCACGCCCCGGGCCTCTCGCCCGTGCGGTGCGGCAGCACGGCCTGGCACATCGATGCGCGCGGGGAGCCCGCCTATGCGCGGAGGTTCGAGAGGACCTTCGGTTTCTATGAAGGGCGCGCCGCCGTCTCGGCTCCCGAGGGCTGGCATCACATCCTGCCGGATGGCGTTGAGCTCTATCCAGAGCGGTACTCCTGGTGCGGCAACTACCAGGACGGCCGGTGCGTGGTCCGCGACAGCGAGGGACTCTACGGCCACATCGATCAGGCCGGGCGTCCGCTGTATGCGGCGCGGTGGCGCTACGCGGGCGATTACCGCGACGGCGCCGCTGTCGCGCAGGGCGAGGATGGCCGCTCCACGCACATCGATGCGCGCGGCGAGCTCGTCCACGGTCGCCGTTATCTCGACCTGGACGTGTTCCACAAGGGCTTTGCGCGCGCCCGCGACGAGCGGGGGTGGATGCACGTGGATGGCCGCGGGCAGCCTGCGTATGCTCAGCGGTTCGCCATGGTGGAGCCGTTCTACAATGGCCAGGCGCGTGTCGAGCGGCTCGATGGATCGCTGGAGATCATCGATGAGACGGGGCGCACGGTGAACGTGCTGCGGGCCCCTTTGCGAAGCGAGCTCGCGGAGCTCTCTTTCACCACGAGCCGCGGTGAACACCTGCGTTGCGAGCCGGGGATCCGCTGACGCTCTCGGACGCGGTGATGGAGTACGCGGGACCGCTGCGCATCTGCTGGTGCGCGTTTCCAGGGTGAGGTGGCTCGGCCATCGCAACCACTCCCCCCTCGCCGCCGCTTCGCTCAGTCGATCCCGATCACCACCTTGCCGAAATGCTTGCCCGCCGCGAGCTTCGCGAGCGCCTCGTTCGCCCGCTCGATCGGAAAGACCTCATCAACCACCGGCCGGATCCCGTGCAGCTCGAGCGCCGCCCCGAGCTCCACGGTCGCCTGCCGCGACCCGACCACAGTCCCCTCGACGCGGATCGCCCGGAACAGGATCGGCATCGGATCGATCTGGCTCCCAACCCCGCTGAGCAGCCCGATCAGGCTCACCACGCCCCCCGTCTTCACCGCCTGCATCGATCGCGGCAGCGTCCCCGCGCCGCCCACCTCGATCACCCGGTCCACCCCTTCGCCCCCCGTCAGCCGCAGCACCTCCTCGTGCCACTCCGGCTGCTTCCGGTAGTCGATCGCCTCGGTCACGCCGAGCGCGCGCAGCCGCTCGATCTTCGCCGCGCTGGACGACGTGGCGATCACGCGCAGCCCCGCCGCGCGCGCCAGCTGCGCGGCGAACAGCGACACCCCGCCGGTCCCCTGGACAAGCACCGTCGCCCCCGGCGCCGGCCGCGGCCCCGACTCGAACAGCGCCGTCCACGCCGTCACCCCGGCGCACGTCAGCGTCGCCGCCTCGTTGAACCCGAGGTGCGCCGGCGCGCGGACGATCGCGTCCTCTCCGAACACCACGAGCTCCGCGAGCACTCCGTCGTTCCCGCCCGCGCCGAGCGTCGTGGTGCGGTACTCCCCGCGGAACGGCCCCGAGGCCCACGTCGGGAAGAACGTCGAGATCACGCGATCTCCCTCCTTCCAGCGCCGCACGCCCGCTCCAACCGCGACCACCTCGCCCGCCGCGTCGCTGAGCGGGACAAGCTCGTCCTTGCGCTCCCCGCCGTACCGGCCGCGCACGACCATGAGGTCACGGTAGTTGATCGACGCGGCGCGGACGCGCACGAGCACCTGCCCCGGACCGGGCTTGGGAGCGGGGCGCTCGGCGAGCGTCCACGCGTCCGACTCCGAGGCGTTCTTCCGAATGATGACAGTCTTCATGGCGTGTCCTCCAATCTTCCCTGGACACCCCATCCGTAGATCCATTCCTCTGCGTGCAGTAGTCCGCGCGAGGGAACGTCACCTGTGTCATTTCAGCACAGATCATGGTCTCGCTTGCCGCGATCGAACTGCTCGTCGCCACCCGCTGTCGAGACCGGGAGCTTCTCACGCGCCGCGCGCCGCGCGCCGCGCGCCGCGCATCGCGCACCAGCGCGCCTGCACGATCACGGCTTGCTCGTGTTGCGGAGGCGCCACGCTCGGTACGAGGCACGGGCCGCCTCGAACGCGCTGCGCTCGGCGGCGTTCTGGGCGAGCCTCGCCGTCCAGGTGGCGTCCACGAGCGTCCTCTGCGCGGGCGTGAGGCCGTAGCGACGGAGCGTCTCCGGGGTGCGCTCCGGATCGAGCGAGAGATCGACGGTGAGCGACGCGTATTGCTCCAGCGAGAGCTGACCGGGCCCGCCGGCGCCGCCTTGCGGCTCGGCGCGCGTGCTCGCGGTCGGCCTCGGCGCGGGCGAGGAACCGGCCAGGAACGGCAAGACGGGCGACATCACGACCTCGCCCGGATCGACGGTCCTGTTGAAGTCGACGCGCCGCTCGGAGGCCGGAGGGTTGGGCGCCTGCGCGATGACCGGCTGTCGTGGGGACGAGCGCTCGGGAGCGTGTTGTCCCGCCTTGGCGCGGGCTGCCTGATAACGATCCACCGCGACCTTCACGCGGCCCCTGAGCGCGGCGTCCGCGTCGACTCGACCCTTCCAGTACTGGAACGCCTGCGCCCGCTGCGCAGGCGTCAGCTGGTGTTTCTCGCAGAGCTGCGCCTCCGTCATGCCGAAGAGCGTGTGGTCGGCGAGCATCACCGCATACCGCTCCAGCGGGATGGGCGGCGGCCCCTCTTCCGCCTTCGCCTGACCCGGCGGGGCGGGCCGCTGGAACGGCAGGCCTTCGGGGAACGGGACGGCCGAAACCGCCACGGTCGTCCCCATCCGGATGCTCCGCGGGGCAGCACGAGCGTCGCGCATCGACGGAGGCGGCGGAGGCGGCGGCGACCGAGGCGGCTCCGCGATCTCGCCCGCGACCTGCGCCTGAACCACCGCGGGGTGCTGCACGACCTGCTGCGCCACGACCTGCTGCGCCACGACGGACGGCGTCACGACCGCCGGCGACGTCACGACCGCCGGTGACGTCACGACCGCCGGCGAACCCACGACCGTCGGCGACGCCACGGCCGGCGCCGGCGCCGGCTCCGCGTCCGTCGCGGCGAGCAGCGGCGAAGGCGTCCTCGTCAGGGCAGGACAGTCCTCGAGAGCGCCCTCCATGTGGCCTCGAAGCGTCGCGGCGAGCATCTCATCCAGAAGGACGCGGTTCGCCCAGCCCGCCTCGATGCGCGCGTACGTCGCGAGATCGAGGTCGTGGCGCGCGAGGAATGCGATCGGCTCCGCCGCGGTCACGAAGTGCCGGCGGAAATGGGCCCACGCGCGGACATCCGACTCGATGGGCTCGAACGTCGGCTCGAACCGCCGCTTCGCGGTCAGCAGGGCGGCGTCGAAGGCCACCAGCACGGCGAGATCCGACGCCGCGCTCTCGTCGATCCTGGCCTGCCACTGCTCGGAAGCCTGCTCCCACGCCGCCGGAGCGACGCCGGCGTGCGCGAGGGCTCTCCGCAGGTCGAGCCCCGCCCCGAGGCCGGCCATCACGGCAGCGTACGATTCCAGCGAGATGACCGTCTCCTGTGACATAAGCCCTCAGCGCGCGAGGCGAGCCAGTTCGGACAAGGCTCCTTCCAGTGTCGCCCCGAACGCGTCCCACGCCACCTGCGCCGGTCGGCCGGCCCGCGCGAGGAGCTCGTCGGCGCGCACGCGCAAGGCCTCGGCGGACAGGTCCGGGCGCCTCATCTCCTCGATCACCGATCGCGGAGAATGAGGCTCGCCCCCCCGCAGGCGCGTCGGCGCGGCGGTCGCGGGGAGGGACGCGATCACCTCCTCCCACGCCTTCACCGAGGGCCGCGCGACGCGCGATCCGAGCGCGGTCACGAGCGCGCCGTGCGCGTCCTCGTGGAGCTCGTCGCTCCCCACCGCCGCGAGGAGGCGCGGAAACAGGGAAGGCAGCCCGATCCGCCCCATGGCGTCGAGCGAGCGCGGGGTCGTGGGAAACCCGGCCGCGAGATCGCGCACGAGGGCCTGATCGCCCGCATCCCCCGCGAGCGCGATCACGTCGAGCGCGTACGGGCCGAGCGCGGCGACGGCGCGAGGATCCATGCTCCGTACCCGGTGCAGCGGCTCGAGGTCCCGCTGGAGGATGCGCGCGCGCGCCACCTCGTGGGCGAACGCAGGGGTCGCCACGTCGAGCCACGACGCGCGGCCCGGCGCGGCGAGCGCGGCGCCACGCGGCGCCCGCGAGAGATGCCGCTCGAGGGCCGCCTGGACGATGGGGCTCTGCGCCCGCGCCAGGGCGGCGAGCGCGTCACCCGGGAGCTCGCCGGGAGGCGTCACCTCGAGCGCGATCGCGGAGAGGACCGGCTGCTCCAGGCGCGCCGCCCAGCGCCGCGCGCGCTCGCGCAGATCCGCGCTCGGCTGGGTCGCTATCGCGTCGGCGAGCTCGACGATGCCTCGGTAGGTGGGGAAGGCCGAGCCGTCCAGGGACGTGAGCCACGCCTCGAACGCGTCCTCCACGCCACGCGCCTCCAGGCAGCCGAAGAGGAGCGCCAGCGCCCACAAGGTGCCCGGGTGATCGAGGTCCGCCTCCTCCGCGAACGCGGCGAGCTCGACGGGCGTCAACCCGGCCTCCGCGAGCGCGTCGATGTGCGCGAGGAGGCGGCGCGCGGCCTCGGGCCGATCGAGGTGCGGCCCCGCGCGGTGATCGGCCCCCAGCACCAGCGCCCGCTCCAGGAGACCGGTCCGCACGTGCCGCTGCCAGAGCGCCGCGGTGACCCCCGCTGCCCGCTCGGCGTCGAGGCGGACCTCGCCTTGCCACGCGAGCGCGTGCAGATCCCGATCCGCGGGCGGCGGCTCTCGCTCGGTGAGCGGCGGGGAGGGGAGCACCCGCCGGAGCCCAGCAGAAGCCTGCCGGACGCTCATGACCGCTCGTCTCCCACGAGCGCGGCGCCCACGGTTCCGTCGGGCGATCGGGCCCAGGCCAGCGCGACACGCTCGCGCGCCGGCCCGGGGAGAGGGAGCCCGTGCCGCAGCCAGGCCAGCGCGAAGACCGCCGACATCAGGCCCGCGGCGCTGCCGAGGGCGCCGATCTGCCCCTCGAAGCTCGGCATCTCCGCGCGCCCGAGCCTCGCGTGGTGACGCACGGAGGCGAGGTGGAAATCGCGGATCCGGAGCGGATCCACGTCGCGAGGGCCGACGACGAGCGGCACCGCCGGACGGAGCCGGAGCGCCGCGAACACGCGCGTGAGCGCGGCGCCGTCCGTCGGCAGATCGTTGTCGTCGCGCGCCTCGCTCTCCGCGACGGCGTACGAGTGCACCTTGCCCGCGAGCGGCGCCTGCGCGCTCGCGACGAGCCGCATCGCGGCGGCGCCCTCCGAGGGGGGCAGCGGATTGCGCGTGAAGGCCGAATAACGCAGCTCGAGCCACCGCTCGATGTCCGGCCGGTGGATCCGGGAGTCGACGGCGAGCACCACCACCTCTGGATCCTGCCGGAGAAGATCGTGCGCTTCCTTCAGGGCCGGCACATACCCCGCTGCCCCCGATCGCTGGCTCACGACGGCGTGACCCGCGAGCGTCAGGAACCGCGCGACGTCCGCCTCGCCCTCCAGCGCCTCGCGGGGCGCGACGAGGAGGATGGGTGTCTTCCTCGACCCGGGCGCCGCGCGCGCGAGGGCCTGCTTCGCGAGCAGGCGGATCCGCGACGACCACGGGCGTGAAGCGGCGATCCACGGGCAGTGGTGGACGGGGAGGGCCTCCCCGTCGCGGGTCGTGAACGCGCCGCTCGCGTGCGGATTGACCTCCGCTCGATGGAAGAAGACGTGCTCGCTCGGGCTCGACCCGAGCGGCGAGACAAGGGCGATCTCGGCGACGGAGAGCGCCATCAGCCGGCGTTCTCCTTGCCCGTGTGCTGGGTCTTGCCGTTGATGGTGATCGTCGCGGACTCGAGGGTGAGCCCGCCGCCGTGCACCGAGACCGTGGACGCGCCGTCGCCGACGTCGAACACCACGGTGCCGCCGTCGAGCGTGATGGCCCCACCCGCCTGGATCGACAGCGCGCCGCCGGCCTTCACGGCGAACTCCGCGCCGGCATCGAGCTGGATGGCGCCGCCCGCCTTGAGGGTATGGGCGGTCTTGACGTTGCGCCCGAGCCCGGCCCTCGCCCGGAGGGAGGTCGCCGCCGCGGTGTCCGCCGACGCGGCCATCGTGAGGCGTGAGATGCGGACGGCGGAGGTGGCGTGGCTCCCTCCGATGGCGAAGCTCGACGCGCCGAGGGTCGTCCACTTGAGCGACCCCGGCGTCTGGATGGCATGGACGGCGCCGATCACCTCGGTGGTCGTGCCGTTCACGACCAGCTTCCGGTGCCCCGGCGCGGCGGCGGCCGCGCCGGCGCCCGCGCCGCCTGGGCCCGCAGCGCCGCCTCCGCCCTCCTGTTCGGCCGCGCGCTGCCGGGCCTGCTCGGACCACGGCGTGAGCCCGGCGCTGTCCGCGGCCGCGACGATGGCGTCGCCGCCGGGGATCCGGCCGGCGACCTCGCCAAGGCCCGTCCGCACAGCGGCCGTTCCCAGGCCGCTCCACCCGCCTCGACGGTATCCCTCGCCCAGCGCCTTTCCCCAGGTGTAGCCCCTCGAGAGGGCGGCGCCGACCCCGGGGATCTGGCCGACCCCGGCCAGAACCGCCGATTCCGCGAAACCCTTGAGCCCGCTGATCGGATCACCCACCAGCTCGATGAGGTTCGCGCCGATCGAGACCGTCTCGCTCCCCACCTTCGTCATGCCGGTGGCGTTGATCGTGATGTCCTGATTGCCACCCACGGAGGCCGTCTGGCTGTCGACGCCGACCGTCCACGCGTTCTCGAGCGACAGCGTCTCCTTGCCGCCGATCTGCCACGATTGCGCGCCCTTGATGTGGATGTTCTCGAACCCAACGGTCTGGTTCTGCATGTCGGCCCCGACCGTCGTCGTCTTGCCGAAGCCGGCGTGCCACACCATGTGCTGCCGCCCGGCGGCGTCCTCCAGCGTGATCATGTTGGCCTTGCCGCCGCCGGGAGAGCTCACCGTGCCGAACGCCGTCATCGTCTTGTTGGCGGGCAACCCGAACGCTGGCAGCTGCCGGCCGTTGAAGGAGCGCCCGAGCACGTAGGGCCGATCCGGATCGCCGTCCTCGAAGCCCACCAGGACCTCCCAGCCCACGCGCGGGACGAGCATGGACCCCGGGAGATGGGCCTGCATCACGCGGATTGGCAGGCTCGCTGTCTCGTCCTTCGGGCCCCCGCGATCCCAGGGAAACGTGACGCGCACGCAGCCGGCCGCGTCGGTGTGGATCTCCTCGCCGCTCGCGCCGGTCACCGTGGCGCTCAGGATCCCCGGGACGCGCGGGCGCGGGGTGGCGCGCGGGAGCCTGTACGGCACGCCCAGCGGGATCGCCTTCACGGACATCCGGCCTTCCGGCTCGCCCGCGCGCCACGCCAGCGAGGTCTCGACGACGAAGTACTTGCCGCTCGGCGCCAGCCCCGCGGAGAGCGTCGCGTCCGCCTCGAACTGCACGCCGGGGCGGAGCTCGAGGGCCGTCGTGTCGAACTCGAGCACATCGGCGTCGGCCCGCAGCGCCTCGAGCCGCAGCGTCGCCTCGCGCTCCCCCTCGCCGTCGGTCCGGAACCGGCCGGGCGCCTGGTAGACCTCCACGGCCTTCTCGGGATCGAGCCCGCCCTCGGCCCTGGCCTCGAGCTTCACGGCCGGCCTGGCCGGGTCGTGATCGCGGAGGGCCACCTTGCCGGGCCGGCGCCTGCGGATCTGCCTGGGGGCGAAGGCCACGCGCTGCCCCGGAACCAGGCCCGATTCATCGACGAACATCAGGGGATCCGACAGGCCGTCGGGCGCCGCGTCGGACCGGTCGCACAGGACGAACGCGTCGAACCCTTCCTTCGGATCGAACCGGAAGAACAGGCCCTCTTCCTCGCAGATGCGGCGCAGGAAGACGGCGTCGGTCTCCTCCCACTGGGTCACGTGCTCGCGCTCGGGCGGCGGCTCTGCCTCGTTCACGAAGGCGTCGTCCCGGATGCCGACACCGGCGAGGAGCTCCTCCACGATCGCCGCGGCGGTCGTCTTGCGGAACACCCGGGCGTCCTTGCGCAGCGTCAGCCACTCGATGGCCGAGCGGACGTCGAGCGTGTAGAGCCGCTGCGCGCCCGGGTCCACGGTGGCGCTCGCGGTGATCCCGGCGACGATGCCGTGGTGCACCGCGGTCGCGCCGTCGTCGCCGCTGATCTCGATGCGCGCGGGCGTCCCCGTGAGGGCCTCGCAGTCGAGCGGCTCCGGCGCGGATACGTCGATCTCGGCGCGCGTCGCGCCGCCGAGCGCGCTCGCGACCCGGAGCGCGATGGCGCGGGTCGTCGCCGGGGGATCGAGGGAGAGCGTGACGTGCATGGGCGTCAGCCCGAGCGCCTTCGTTCGGCCTTCGGGGGCCGCACGAGCAGCGCGTCCATCGCGGGGCCGAAGCAACGCCATCCGTGCTTCTCCGGCCGCCAGAGCTTGCCGTCGCCGGTGAGGACGTAGCCGGTGGCGCCCAGCCGCCAGCTCGTCTGCCGATCCTCCTCGGCGAAGAGCTCTTCCTCCTGAAGATCGCGGTCGAGCCGAGGCCGCACCTGGTACAGGGGGCCGAGGTGCTCCCCGGTCGCCTGGCAATAGACCCTGTATCGGTCCGGGTGGTTCGCGGGAAAGGCTTCGGTCAGACGTGCCTCGGAGACGCCGAGGCGCGACGGAGGCCAGACGCCCGCGTCGATGAGCGTCTGCCTCGCGAAGCCGGGCGCGACGAGCTCCGCGGCGAGCCGGAGAGCGGTCAAGCTGCCGCCGTGGAACGCCGCTCCGATCTGCTGGAGCGCGCTCTTCAGCAGCGGCTCCAGGTGCCTCTCGCGCGTCACGCGGCTCAGCGCCCACCAGTCGATCAACCGGAGCCACTCTGCGCTGCGAAAGCGTCGGTCCACCGACCGGAGCTCCTTGAGCGCGCGTCCGAGGGGAGACCTCGGCGCGATCGACGGCGCGAGCGACTGCACGTGCGCTCGGTACTCCCGGAACGTCCTCGGCCGCGCCACACCATCCCATGGGACCCCGCCGGCCTCGTCCGTCGTGACCGTGTGTGGATGACCGAGCACCCGGCTCCCCTTCAGCATCACCTCACACGCGCGAGGTCCATACGTGAGGAACTGAACCTCGCAGGGAGGCCCGGAGAGCTCGCCGTCGGTGAAGAAGAAGTCCGGGAAGCCGAGCTGCTGGTAGAGCTCGATCTCCGGCGCGCGGCGCGCGGCGAGCTCGTTCATGAAGTCGACGGTGGGTCGCGGCAGGAGCATATCAATGACCCTTGTGGGCGATGAGCCTCGCCAGAGCGGCTCTGACCTGATCCATCCTCGCAGCCAGGGCCCTGTCGCTCGGGGTCCCTGTCGAGGCGCGCTGGATGCCCTCACAGAGGTTCCGGAGCAGCTGCCATCGCCAGCCCGCGTCGGTCCTCAGCCTCTCCCTCGCGGTGTTGATCTCGGTCTGCACCGGTCCAGGTCTCCTCTCGGTGCCCGTGACACGCTCGAAGGTGACGTTGCCCCTGCCGTCGGTCCGGACTCCCAGCTCGACGCCCGGGTTGTTGGTGTAGAAGTGCGTGCCTTTCCCGTCGTTCCAGTCCTGGGTACCGGGGGAGTGCGGCTGCCATGGGTCATACGCCAGACCCAGGGGATCTACCGTCTCGGTCGGCGCCCCGCCGAACGCCATCAGGTTCAACCCGCCATGGATGTTGATCGGATCCGGCGAGAGCCATCTTCCACACGCCGGCTCGAAGTACCTGAACCTCGTGGAGCAGAGGCCCGTCTCGTCGTCCGCGACCTGGCCGAGGAGCCGGAACGGGCTCTCCACGGGCGACGCGCGCGGGTCCCTCTCGACCGATACGACGTCGCCCCACGCGCCGTGATGGGCTCGCCAGGCCACGCGCCCGCGCTCATCCACGAGCTCCTTCGGCGTGCCGACCTGATCGACGACGACGCCGAAGACCATGCCCTGCTCGACCTGGAGCAGCGGCGTGAAGGTGCCGGGATCGTGCACGTGGATCCGGGATCGCGGCCCCTCGGCCGTGGCATGTCTCTCCTCGCACACGACGTCGCCGTCCCACAGGAAGTCGACCGACGCCTCCACCACCGCGCCTCCGCTCGCCCCGCCCTCGAGGGACGAGCGATCCCAGGGGGAAAGGACCGTCTTCCGGACCCGCCGGCCGAACGCGTCGTAGGTGAAGCGCACCCGCCTGCCGTCGGGGAGGACGACCTCCCTGAGCCGATCCCTGGTGTCCCAGCCGTAGATCGTCACCTCCTCGCCGCCGCCCGCGCCTCTCTCGATGCGCTGGATACGCCTGCCGCGGCCGTCGACCAGATAACGCGCGCCGCCCGCCGCTCTCAGCACGTTCCCCGGGCCGAGCGACCAGCGTCGCGCGACATCCGGTGATCCACCACCGCGCACCGCGCCCACGAGGGAGCCCGTGGGGTCGTACTCGAACGCCTCCCGCAGCCTGCCGCTCGCCGCCTCCAGCAGCTGATCCGCGCGATCGTAGCGGTACGTCGTTGTGGTGCCGCCCTGCCCGTCGGGCCCGTCGCTCACCGACGTCAGGCGGCCTGCGGTGTCATAGCCATACCGCCGCCTCACGACCAGGCTCGTGGCGCCCGCCGCTTCCGTGGAGATCACCTGCTGCTGCACGAGCCGCCCCAGGGCGTCGTGGTCGTGCTCCAGTCGAAAGGCGCCGAAGTCGCGGCGCCGCTCCCGGCCCTCCGCGTCGCGCTGGATGGATACAGCTCGTCCTTCGTGCGTGATCCCGACGAGCAGATCGTCGTCGTCATAGCGGTACTCCGTCCGCTCGCCTCCCGGCGCGATGCGCGCCGTGCGCCGGCCGCATGCGTCGACTTCGTAGCGGATGGTGCGCCCGTCCTGGCGCTCGGCGACGACCTGCCCCAGGCTGTCACGCTCGATCTCCGTCACCACCTTCGCCGTGGCGTCGGCGCAGACCGCGCGGACGATCCGCCCGAGCGCGTCGCGCTCGAACGTGATCTGGACGTCGGCCCCGCGGTCCTCCACGACGTTCCCGAGCTTGTCGTAGGCGAGCTCGCGCCATTCGCCGTCGGGATAGTCGATCCGCGCGACCCGCCCCCCACGATCGTGGCGGTACGTGATCAGCCGTCCATCGAAGGTCCGCTCCGACACCACGCGATCGGCGCGGTCGTACTCCAGGCGATAACGCTCGAGCAGCGCGTTGATGATCTCGATCGGCCGCTCGTCCGCGTCGTGCAGGAGGGCGACCACCTGCCCGTCCGGCGGGACGATCCTCGCCAGGTGCCCTGTTCCGCTGTACTCGAAGCGGGTCGTCCTGCCCGCCGCGTCGGTCGCGCTGGTGACGTTTCCCACCGGGTCGTAGCTCGCCGTCAGGCGCGTGCCGTCGGCCCGCACCAGGGCGAGCACCTGGCCGAGCCGATCGCGCTCGGTGCGCGTGACATGGCCCGACGCCTCGACCCGCGCCACGGGCCTGCCGAGCGCGTCGTGGTGGTACCAGGTCGTCTCGCCGCGCCCCGAGGTCTCCGACGCGAGGTTCCCGTGCTCATCGTAGGTGAACGTCGCGAGCGTGCCGTTCGGACCGAAGGCGCCGACGACGCGCCCGTCCGTGTCGCGCGCCAGGCTGAAGGACGCGCCCGTCGGGAGCGTGACGCTCATCAGCGCGCCATGCGCGTCGTACCGGTAGCGCATCTCGCGGCCCGCGGCGTCGATCCGCCGCACGGGCGCGTCGGCCTCGATCTCCCACGCCGTGACGTTGCCCGCCGGGTCGGTCTCCTTCACGAGGTTCCCGCGCGCGTCGTGCTCGTACGTCATCGCCTCGCCCGCGGCGTTGCCCCGGCGGATGAGGAGCCCATCACCATCGAGCTCGCGCTCCGACGCCCAGCCGCCGTCGAACGTCTCCTCGCGCACCACGATGCCGTCCTTCACGTGATATCGCCGCGCGCGGCTCGTGCCGTGGGTCCGCGCCTCGCCCTTATCGTCGTCGGTCACCAGGCGGACGTCGTGAAGGCCCCCGTCGCCCCAGGTCCGCGCGCACCGGCCGGTCTCCTCGTCGTACTCGTAGCGGAAAGAGATCCCGTTCCGCGCCGTCGTCTTCACCATGCGGTGCAGACCGTCGTATTCCCATCGCTTGACGTGCGAGAGCGCATTGGTGTGGGAGGCGAGCGTCCCCTCGACATGATAGTCGTAATCGAACCAGGTCTCTAGCGCAGGCGCCCCGTCGCTCCCCGGGGCGCGCGCCCAGACCTCGACGCGGACCACGCGGCCTTTTTCGGTGCTCATCACACGGACGTCGCGGCCGCAGCTGTCGGCGATGCGCACGAGCGAGCTCCCGCGGTACTCGAGCTCGATCCGGTGCTGGTACGGATCGGTGATCGCGGCGAGCGCGAAGCGGCCGTTCGGCAGCGCGCTGAACTCCCGCACGAGCCGGTCTTTCAGGCTCCGGACCTGGTAGCGCTTGCCCACGGCGCGGAGCTCCAGGCGCCGGCCCCGGTGGAAGCTGCCCCCGTCCGGCGGCGGGACGGCGAAGTCGACCGGCAGCCCCTCCTCGTCGTGGAGCCGGATCACCCGCTCGCTCGGCTGTATCCACTGCTCGAAGGAGTGCACCCACCCCCCCTTGCCGAGCGCCGTCGTCCTCCTGTGGTAGCCCGACGAGTACGTCCTCCGCCACACCAGCTCGATCGGTCCGGGCAGCCTCAGGTCCGTGCCCTCGTCGACAACGAAGCCGGTGCCGACGTCGATCGGATCACCGACGTTCGTCTGGTTGGCGCGCTCGGGGTGGAACGCGCGATAGTACTCCTCGTTGACCCTGTGCGCGTGAGCGGTCGACTTCGACGCACGGGCGAGATCGACCTTGTTGAGCAGGGGAACGACCATCTGAGCGATGCTCTGCTCGGCGGTCAGCACGTTCATGTTCACGAGATCGCCGGTCCCGCACACGTTCTTGCCGGCCGCCTTCACGACCATCGAGCCGGTCTTCATGACGGCGATCTTCGTGTCGGCGTGCGTCACGAGGTCGCCGCCGGCGGTCTTCGACGGCGCGTTCGCGGGCGGATCGACGTTCATCTGGCTGCCCTCGACCAGCGCCTGCGTGTCCCAGATCCAGTAGCTGGAGTTGTGCTCCGTCCCGGTCTTGTTGGCGCTGCGCGCCGTGTACAGGAACGGCGTCGGGACGGGGGGCGCCGGCGGGCTGACCGGGCTGATGGCGCCGGGCGCGACAGCGCCGTGGCCGCTCTTCTTGGTGGCGATCTCCTTCTTGCCGACGCTGCTCATCGTCGCTCCGGCGGCCTCGCCTACGGGATCTCGACGTGCGCGCTCGCCAGCCGCACCTCGCGCGGGGCGTCCACGGTCACGGCGTCGGCCGACAGCTTCACGCGGCCGTCGGCCGACAGCTCCAGCCGCGACTTGCCCGCCTTGAGCACGAGCCTCCGCGGCGCTTCCACGACGATCTCCTCCGCCCTGCGCTCCCTCGTCTGGAGCGCGCCGAAGATCACCGCGTCGTCGCCGACCATCCCCACGAGGACGACGCCCTGCTCGGCGAGGCACCTGTCGGCGAGCTCGAGATCCACCTCCGGCAGCACCCCGACCTCGCGCGGCTCTCCGCCGAAGAGCGAGGCCTCGTACCGCCCCTCCGCGAGCTTCCTGAGCAGCTTCGCGAAATGGGCTCCGCCGCCGAGCGGCGGCGCCGCCTCCGCGCGGCGGCCGAGCTTCACCACCTTGCCCGGCCCGGCCTTGCGCGCGGCGCCCTTGCTCGGCGCAGGCCGCGCGCTCGCGCCCTGGTTCATGGTCCTCGTCGCCCTCATTTGACCTCCTCCCTCGTCGTCACGACGCTCGTCGAATCGCCCTTGAGCTTTCCCTTCACCGTGATCGACGCCGGCGTGATCGTGACCGTGACGCCGCCCGCCTTGAGCACGATCCTCGACTTCGCCTTGAAGGACACGTCGGCTCCCTTGGCCCGGATGGCCCCGCCCGCCTTGAGCTTCACGATGGGAGCCCCCACCGTGAAATCCGCGCCGGCGTGCGCTCTGTACAGCCCCGCGTAGGTCTCCGAGAGCACCGACGCGTTGATCGACACGCTCCTCGCGCTCACCGAGAGGGGCCCGCCGGCGGTCAGGGTGCTGGCGCCGAGCACGCCGGTGGACGCCGTGATGCCGCCGATCTCGGTCCACGTGCCGCCCACGGCGATGGTCGAGGCGCCTGTCACGTGGCGGTTCGTCCCCTGGATCGCGACGACGTTCTCCGCGGCCCCGACGATGCGGCTGACGGTGGCCGCCTTCATCTCGTAATCGCCCCCCACCGTGAGCTTCCGCGTCGCGCCCACGCTGACGCTCTCGCTCGCGGCGAAGATCCCGAGCGCGCCCGTCGTCGTCACGTCGCGATTGCCACCCACCGAGTACGTCTGGGCAGATTTCACCGCTGTCACTTGCTGCAAGGTCACCGTGCTCGTGTGGTTGCCCCCGACGACGTTCTCCTCGTCGGCCGTCACGCTGACGACCTTGTCGTTCTCGGTCCTCTCGTTCGCGTCCTTCGACGCAGCGAAGTGCATCCCCTCGTTGCCCGCGGCGTCGTCGAACCGGATCTGGTTCTGCTTCCCGCTCCCCCCGGTGCTCTGGGTCCCCCAGTTCGACCGCACCTTCTGCTTCGGCAG
Organism: Sorangium sp. So ce426; assembly: GCF_051475585.1. NCBI lineage: Bacteria > Pseudomonadati > Myxococcota > Polyangiales > Polyangiaceae > Sorangium > Sorangium sp. So ce426. The sequence continues at coordinate 4,756,148 of NZ_CP150341.1, forward strand.
GCTCTCGGCGGGGGGCGCGTGCCCGTTGTCGAGGCGCCCGAGCGACAGCGGGGTATCCCCCGTCGGCGCAGGATCGTTCATGAACCCGACGAGCACCTCCCAGCCGACCCGCGGCAGGAAGAACCCACCGCTCAAGGGCGGCTGCATCGGCCGGACCCACGCGCTCGCCGTGTCGTCGTCGGGTGAGAGGCGATCCCAGCGGAAGCGCGCCTTGACCCGCCCCTGCGGGTCGGTGTGGATCTCCGCGCCCGGCGGCCCCATGATCGTCATCGTCTGGAGCCCGCCCAGCCCCTTCGCCGGCTGTCGCCTCGGCCGCACGGGCCGCGCCGCGGGGACCGCTGTGAACTCGGCCTCATAACGCAGATCGCCCGGGCCGTTCGCGGCGAAGTCGCGCCCCTGGTGTCGCACCTCCAGGACGCGAAAGCGCCCGTTCTCATCGTCCCGCGGGGCGCCCTCGAGCTCCACGATGTACCCCACCGCGACATGCCGGCAGGTCGTGCGCGCCCGGAGGATCACGCCTTCGGTCTGCTCCTCCTCCAGGAGGAGCCGCGCCCGCGAGGCGCCTGCCTCGGGCGAGCGATGGTGTCCAGGGTACGCGAAGCGCTGAAAGCGCTGCCCACCCACCGACGCCGCCTGATCGACCGCGGGATGATCGGGATCGTGGTCGGACACCGCGACGCCATCGTGCGTCACGCGGTGCAGCAGCCGCAGATCCGTGACCACCTCGCCCGTCGTCAGCCCTCCGTCGTGCGCCACCGTGACGCGCGCGCCGCCCGGGAGATCGTGGCAGGCCGAGTCGTCCTGGCCGAACACCACCACGTCTTCCGACTCCTGGTGCTCGACCCACAGCGATATCCCGTCCTCGGCGAGGATCCGCCGCACGAACGCGAGAACGGACTCGAAGGCCTGGACGCACTGGACCCGCGGCTCGGGTCGGGTCGCCACGCGGACGTCGAGGGCGAGGCCTGCCTCGCGCAGCAGCCCCTCGGCGATGGCGACAGAGTCCTGCTCCAGGAAGATACGGTGATCCGATCCGTCCTCGAGCGGCATGAGGCGCGGAACGATCGTCAGCAGCGCGCCTTGCCCCGCGCTCTCGATGACGTCGACGACCCCGTGAAACCTCCGCGGGACGTCGCGCAGCGCGTCCTTCGGCGTGATCTCCAGCGTCGCCTTCTTGCCGAGCAGCTCGTCGGGGACGAGCGCCTCGTCCCGCCCTGGAGCGACGCGCGCGAGGACACACACGCTGCCGCCGACATGCGTCCGCTCGTGGGCATCGAACGACTGGACCGAGAGCGGCGGGGCCCCCTCGATGGTCAGATCGAACGCGGCCCTCACGGCCCCACCTCGACCTTGTCGTTCTTCTTGACCGTCGGCGCGTCGAGCTTGACGGTGGACGTCGACTTCATCGCCCCGGCGAGCTTCATCGTGCTCCCCCCGTTCGCGGTGAGCGTCGCAGCCTTGACGGAGATCGTGCTCGCCTCGAACACGACCTTGCCGCCGCCCTCGATCGACAGGACACCGCCCGCCTGGAGGGTCGCCCGGGCGCCCGCGTTGAAGGCCAGCTTGGCGTTCGCGCTCTCGTTCGCCGCCCCGGCGGTGACGCTCTTTCGACCCATGGTCCCGTCGGCGTACGCGAGGCCGGCCGTGAAGCTGCGGGCGCCGCTCACGACCTCGGTCCGCGCGCCCGCCACCGACTGGTTGCTCCCGAGCCCCGCCGTCGTCGAGAGCGCCGCGCCGATGACCTGCGTGAACGCCCCCTGGATCTTCGCGTTGTACTCGTTGCAGCGCAGGCTGTAGAGGGCGCCTATCTGCTCGACGTAAGCGCCGTCGACGGTCGTCTTGTAGGTGCCCGTCACGCCGATGTTCTCGCTGCCGCCGATGCTCTCCGAGCGCGCCCCCTTGACGACGATGTTCCCGTCGGCGCCCACGACGATGGACTGGTCGCCCCCGATCGTCGTCGTCTGCGCGCCGTCGACGAGGAGCTGTTGCCCCTTCTGCACGGTGTCCAGCCGGTTCGCCCCGACCTTGATCGCGTGAGCGCCGCCGACAGATACCGTCTGATCCCTCGTCGCGTGGACGAAGGTCTCCTCGCTCCCCCCGTCGTCGCCCATCCGGATCTCCTGCGTCGTCCCGTCGCTCGGCGAGGTGGCCGATTGCAGCGTGCTCGTCGCGCGCCTGTCGGGCAGCCCGTAGGGCGGCGCGGCCCCGCCGTTGTAGACTCGCCCGAGGACGAAGGGCCGGTCCGGATCGCCGTTCTCGTAGATGACCGGGACCTCCCACCCGACGCGGGGCAGCATCTGCGGCGTCGTGAGGTTCATCTGGAGCGCTCGGACCCAGCGTGAGCTCTTGTCGTCGCCCACGCCCGAGCGATCCCAGAAGAAGCGCACCTTGATGCGACCGAGATCGTCGACGTGGATCTCGTCCCCCGCAGGGCCGGTGACGATCGCGCTCTCGATCCCTGCCACGATCGGCCGTGAGCGCGGTACCCCGGGCCGGTACGGCGCGTCCGGGGCGAAGGGGACGAGGGTGGCGCGATTGCGGTACGGCGTGCCCCGGGGCTGCTCCCGTGAGGCTTGCTCGAGCTCGTGCTCCACCGCGGTGATCAGGAACCTGCCCGAGAAGCAGGCGTCCGCGGCGCCGGTGATCTGCACGACCCGCCCGGCGCGGAGCCGCGCGTTGCCGCTCTCGCCCACCAGCGTCGAGCGATGGCGGCGGAGCTGCTCGAGGCGGACCTTGGCCCGCGCGGTCGCCGCCTTCGATATCATGAGGTTCGAGGGATACTCGAAGACCTCGAGCGCGCCTTCGCCTGCCTCGCCGTCCACGGGCACGCCGGGGTTCTGCACGTTGATGTCGCGCAGGCTCGCCCTCGTCGAGGCGATGGACCAGCTTCGCCGCAGGGCATGGAAGGCAAACGCCATCGAGCTCCTGCCGCTCGCGTCCTCGAACGGCACGACGGGGCTCGGCCCTTCGATCCCTTCATGGGAGCTCGGGTGATCGCCGAAGACGAGGAGCGGGGCGTCGTCGTCTCGATCGAGCCAGTGGTTGATGCCTTCGTCGGCGAGCAGGCGCGCGATGAACGCCCACTCGCTCTCTCCGTACTGCACCGTGTAGTCTCGCTTCGCGTACTGCCCGGCGAGGCGCCACTTCACCTGGGCGGCGGGGATGCCCGCGCGGAGCAGGAGCTCGGCCACGATCTCCTGGGTGGTCTTGTCCTGGAAGATCGCGTGGCTCACGCGCAGGGCGAGGCGCTCGGCCGCGGGCCCGAGCGTGATGCGATAGCGGTCGCTGCCGCGAAAATGGCCGCCGTGGGAGGCCTCGAGCGCGATCAGGTGGAACGTCGTCGTGTGTCCGCTCCCGTCGGCCAGCCCGAGGGTCGCGTCCTTGTCGACGAGCGCCGCCGGGTCGATGTGCGGGTCGGGGTGCAGGACATCGACGACGAAGGCGCCGAGCTCGTTCATGGCTTCACGCCCGCGGACCCGTACGATCTCCGCGCCCTCGAGCCCGTCGAGCCGGAGCTCTGCCTGGTTGATCACGGGCGCTCCTCCGCCGGTGGGAAGACGAACGGAGACACGGTGAGCGCGGGCAGGGGCGCGAGCGGCCCCGACATCACCGCTTCGGCCAGGGCGACGAGCTCGGGCTCGGCCTCGACCAGCCGCCCGCGCCAGAGGCGCGCGAGGCGCAGCTCGTCACCCCGGGTGAGCCCCGCGCGGCGGGCGAGCTCGCCCGGATCGTCGGCCTCGAGCGCGTGGCGTTGAAACGTCATCCAGGCGCCGAACTCCCGGTCGAGCGGGTCGACGGCCCGCGCCCAGAGCGAGAGCGCTCGGCCGATGGCGTCTTCGTACAGCGCGTCGAAGCCGCCGTCCTCGCCCGCGAGCGCGTCGGCCACTCGTTCGCTCCAGAGCTCCTCGGCCCGCGCGAACGCGCGTCGCGGCACGCCGAGCCATTCCAGCACGGCGGGGACGGGGAGCCCGTCGAGCTGCGCCGCTTCCACGACGAGGTAGTGCGCGATGGAGACCCCCTCGATGGGAGCGCGGAGCGCTGCGGGGATCCGCCCGTCGGCGGGCACGGAGAGCAGGAGGGCGTCACGCGTCGACATCGAGCCGCGCCTCCCGGAGCATCGTGTCGCCCCTGCCGAGCGGGACGACGCGCCGGAACGTGAGCTCGACGCGCGCCGTGTCGGGCTCGAGGACGGCCGTGTCGAGCGCGAGGGGCAGGGACACCGCCCGCCCCGTCGCCCGGCGGAGGTGCGCGACGATCGCGAGCTCGGGAATGGTCACGTCGAACAGCCCCTCTGGACACAGCCCGTGTGTGGCGATGACGTCGCCCGCCGCGAGCGGCCGATCCAGCTGCAAACCGGGATGAGCGACGTGATAGAAGCGTCGATCGAAGTCGAGCGGCGGCAGCGGCATGCGCTCGCGCTGCCACGCCGCGTCCATCGTCCCCGACAGCGCGCGCCGCGGCAGCCACCACATCGCGATGGCGCCGAATCCGGCCGGAGGCGTCGCGTCCGTGCCCGTGACGGGGTGCGCGGGATCCTCGATGCACGGGGCCGGGGATCCATCGAGCTCCGACGTCGATCTGTGGGCGCCGCGCCCCACGGGGTTGTGCCACTCCACGACGGTGCCGTCCTTCGATGTCCCTCCGTACGCGCGCTCGTAGGTGATCGCGGCGCGCTCGAACGGCGCTGCCGGGGAGATCTTGATGCCGAGGCCGCTCTTGTAGAAGACCCGCTCGCCGTGCACGGTGAGCGACATCGAGCGGCCCGGCGCGCGAACGGCGACGTCGAGGCTGCTGACGGCCTTCGAGGAGACCGCGCTGCCGACGATCACGACGTCTGCCCCCGGCTTCTCGCAGCAGACGTCGCTGGGGTAACGAATGCTCGACTCACGGCCGTCCCGGACGGCCGCCTCGTCCGTCGGCACGTCGTTGAGGCGAAGGGGAGCTTGCTCCTCCAGGAGCACGAGCGTGGGACCGCGCCTGGCGAAGGTGGCCTTGGCCAGAAGGATGACGACGTCGACACCCCGCTCATCGTGCAGGGGCACGGCCAGAGCAGCAACCGGTGTGGCGTTCGCAAACATTCCGCGGCTCCTCGGAACGTATCGGAACGTGAGGCATGGCATCAAGAATCGAGAGAATGAATCCAGCTAGGCCAATGGCTGGATCGAGCCATCCGGGGCGCGGTAGTCCGCGCGAGGGAACGTCACCTGTGCTATTTCGGCACAGATCATGATCTCGCTCGCCGCGATCGAGCTGCTCGTCGCCACCGTCGAGACCGGCAGCTTTTCGGGCGCCGCGCGCCGGCTCGGCGTCACGCCGTCCGCGGTGAGCCGGCGCGTGATGCGCCTCGAGCAGGAGCTCGGCGTGGCGCTGCTGGCGCGCACGACGCGGTCGCTCCGCCTGACGGACGACGGGCAGGCCTTCTACGCGCGCTGCGTCCGCATCGTCGAGGAGCTAGGGGAGGCGACCGAGGCGATCGCGCGCGCGAGCAAGAAGCCGGTGGGGCTCCTGCGCGTCGACGCGCCGGTGGCGCTCGGACGGGACGTGATCGCGCCGGGCCTGCCGCGCTTCGCGGCGCGCTACCCCGACGTCCGGATCAACCTGACGCTGCGCGATCAGCACGTCGACCCCGTGGCCGAGGGGCTCGACCTGCTCGTGCGCATCGGCCCGCTCGGCGACTCGAGCCTCGTCGCGCGCCGGCTCGGCGCGAGCCGCCTCGTCCACTGCGCGGCGCCGTCGTACATCGCGCGGCGCGGCGCGCCCGCGACGCCGGCCGATCTCGCGCGCCACGACTGCGTCGGGTACCTGCGCGACGGGCGGCCCGCGGGGTTCCGCTTCCTGACCGGAGACGGCGACGCCGTGCTCGAGGTGCCCATCTCCGGGCCGTTCCACGCGAACGACGTGGATGTCCTGAGGCGCCTCGCGATCGCCGGGAGCGGGATCATCGCGATGTTCGACTTCCTCGCGAAGGAAGCGCTGGCCGAGGGGACGCTGGTGACCGTGCTCGACGAGTTTCCGACGACGACCTGGCCGATTCACGCGCTCTACCCGAAGAACCGGCACCTCTTGCCGAAGGTGCGCGTGTTCGTCGATTTTCTCGCGGAGATCTTCGCTCCACCCTCGCCCGAGCGCCGGGGAGAGCGCCGGCGGAGCGGGCGGCGTTGAGCGCCCCCTCGCGGGGCCGCCGGCGCTGTCAGAACTGGTAGAGCCCGCCGGCCTCGACGCCCCAGCCCGTGCGGTCGGCGTCATGCTGCGCCGCGTCCGTCGGATCGAGCTTGTGGCGCGTCAGCAACAGGGAGGGCTCGAGCACGATGGAGAGCCCCTTCATGGGCGCGAAGGCATACCCCGCGCGCAGGGTCACGTTGCGCTCGATGCCGGGACCATTGGCGCCCACGCGCGCGGGCGCGGTGGCCGGCGTGCCGCCCGCCGCGGGGGTTCCGGGCGTGTAGCCGAGCTGCATCTCGTCGGTGCTGAGCACCATCGCGGTCCCGGCGACGAGGTGCAAAGAGTGCTTGTCGAACGTGACCTTGCCCGACACCCAGCCGCCTACCTCGGCGACGTCGTCCGTGCGATAGCCCTGCCCGAGCGTCAGGAGGCCCAGGTTGGCGAGGTTCTTCCCGCCGTACGCTTCGGCCCGCACGTTCAGCGAGCCGCTCGTGATCTCGCCGAACAGGTTGCCGCCGAGCGCCAGCCGCCCCTCTTCGGTCGGCAGGTTCGCGTCGAAGGCGAGCCGCGTGCCGATCACCGAGGCGCCCACCCACGCTGTCTTCTCGGCGCGATAGCTCGCGCGCAGCGAGACGGTCGGCGTGCGCGAGTACTCGACGTTGTTGAGGATGGCCGAGACGTTCTGGCTGACCAGACCGAGCGCGGCGCCCACCTCGAGGCTGCCGGCGTTCGCCAGGTAGATGAACTGGTGGCGCACGAAGCCCGAGTTTCCGGACTGAAACATCCCACCTACGAGGTTGTACGTGTGCGTGTTCAGCGGCGAGAACAGATCCCATGTCTGGCCGAGCGTCAGCTTGTGCCCGTCGGCGGGAGTCCAGTCCAGGAACGCCTGACGCACGCGAAGGCTCGTCCCCTGGGCCGGAGAGGACTTGCCGAAATCGATGAAATCGACCTCGACCTGCCCCTTCACGGGCGTGCCCTCCCCGACGGCCACGCCAAGGCGCGTCTGCTGCGCCTGAAAGGTGAGGCCCACGGCGTCCGGATCGGCGAGGAACAGCGGGTTCACCGCGGCCGTCGGGGCGGTGTAGTTCGGGTTGCCGAAGGACTCGAGGCCGTTCCCCACGACGACGGTGGGCTTGACGATCCCGTAGACACGAACGAGAGGCTTGTCATCGGCCTTCTTCTGCTCGACAGGCGGCGGAGGAGGCTCGGGACGGGGCTCCTCCACGGGCGCCGGCGCGGCCGCGCCCGGCGCAGCCTGCGGAGCCGGCTCCACCGGCTGCGCGTTGCTCGTGGCCGGCGCAGCGATCCCGGCCAGCGAGAGAGAGACGACAAGGGTTGCGCTGGGCGTCTTCCAGGTGCTCATGATCAATCTCCTCCGGCGGTGAATCGGGTACACGGGTTCACGTTCCGACATCCACGATGGCCGCATCGGCGCCGCCTTCGACCACGCCATTCGTCATGTCGGTATTCACGTGGGTCTCCCGAGAGCACGGTCCGCGCAAAGTGGTTTTCAATAAACCAATAATTTTGTTGTGGGCTGGGAATGACGGGACACCATATTACCGATCCGTCGGGCTGCCAAGAAACACGCCGAACGACGTGGGCGTCCTGAGCCACCTCGCGATCGTCGTGAGCGGGATGATCGCGATGCTCGACTTCCTCGCGAAGCACGCGCTGGCTGACGGGACGCTCGTGACCGTGCTCGACGAATTCGCGACGGCGACCTGGCCGATTCACGCGCTGTACCCGAAGAATCGGCACCTCTTGCCGAAGGTGCGCGTGTTCGTCGATTTTCTCGCGGAGATCTTCGCGCCATCAGGGCCGCCGCGCCGGGGCTCTCCCCGGCGCAGCGGCCGGCGCGCGTGAGGCGCCGCGGTGCGCGGGTGCCTGGTATCGCTACAGCCCGCCCATGCGAGATACGACCGTGCGTTGCTCCGGCGGGATGACGCTTTGGACCCAGTTGAAGAAGTACTCCGATGCCGTCGCGTGCTCGAGGTGCGTGGAGGAATGCGGGATGACGTTCTCGGCGCTGTCGAAGCTGTTCACGCTCACGAGCCAACCCCGGATCGCGCTGCTGCCCGAGGGTCTCCAGAAGCAGCCACCTCCCTCGTCGGTCTGGGCCAGCCTCTGCCCGGCGGCGTTGGTTCGGTACACGTACCACGGTGTGCCGGCGAGGAGGTCGGCGTCGTCCTGGAGGAAGTCGGCGCTGCCTGCGCTCCCGGAGAGGAAATAGCTGCCGCCCGCTGTCCGCGGGCCGTTGCTGACGCAGTGGATGTTCCTGTCGGCCGGCGACAGCCCGCGCGGGAAGGAGCTCAGGATCGACGACACCACGCAGCCGTGCGTGGCGTCGACCCGGGGGCATGGCAGGTTGATATCGTTCGTCTGGCCGAGCACCGGCGCGGCGAGGTGCAAGAGCGCCACATCGGGGGCGCCCGTCCAGGCCGAGCTCGGCCTGCCGTTCCAGCCTGGCACCACGTGCACGCTGGAAACGGTGCCGGCGCCGGACACGGAGATGTTGGCCGGAGGGAGCGGGACGCCACCACGAAGATCCGAGACGCAGTGCGCCGCGGTGAGGACCCAGGCGCTCGCGACCAGCGTCCCGGTGCAGCGCGTAGGGACGAAGTACGTGTTTTCGTTCGGTACGATGTTGATGAGCAGGCTCACGGCGCGATACGCGGCGTTCGGGTCGGTGGCGCTATTGATGATGGCCTCCTCCGACTCTCCGGTGAGCTCTGCGGCTTCTTCATCGTCCGTGCCCACCGCGCAGCCCAGGGCGCTGGACGACATCAACAGGGCGCCGAGCACGAGCATCATCTTCTTCGTCGTCATGGGTCTTCTCCTCGATTCACCGACGAGCGTCGTCGCACCGTCGAGCGGCCGAATTGCCGGTCCTCGGCGGGCAGGGAAGGATTGAACGTTCGTCGCTGACCGGTTCGGTCAGGTGATGCCGGCTCTACGCGCGGAGGATCTTTCGGTTTCACGGATTCACGGAGGCCCGCATGCCTCCTTGTGAGAGACCGCCGCGACGGGGCTGGCCGCCCCTGGCGCGGCGACGTCGGTGCTCCGGCCCCCCTCGGTGTTCGGGCCCAGACGGCCGACGTGCACCACGGGCACATCGCGCCCGCACGGAGCAGCGCCCGCGGTCCGCGCCTTGACAGCCAGGAGAGGCGCTGCGATTCCCCCGGACGGACCTCGCAAGGACCGACGTTGAGCGCGCGCATCATCCTGGTCCGTCACGGCCGCTCGGGGCACGTCCACACCGGCTGGATCGACGCCGCCGGGCTCCAGCGCTGGCGCGACGCCTACGACGCCGCGGGCCTGGCGCCCGGGGAGCTCCCGCCGCCGGCGCTCCGGCGCCTGGCGACGCAGGCGGGCGTGGTGGTCGCGAGCGATCTACCGCGCGCCCGCGCCTCGGCCGAGCTGCTCGTCCCAGGCGTCGAGATCGCCACGTCGGCGCTGCTGCGCGAGGTGGACCAGCCGTCGCCGCCGCTCGGCAACTCGCTCGGCAACGCGCGGGCGCCGCTCGCTGTCTGGGCGCTCGCCTCCGCGCGATACGCCCACTGGAGCGCGTGGACGCTGATCGACAGGCGTCCATCCGGATCGTAGCTCCCCGCCAGCCGCGCGGGCCAACCCAGGGACTAGACCGTGCCGTCCGGCGCGCGCTGGCGGAGCGCGTCCTCCAGCGCGCGCTCGAACACCGCGCGCGACGGATGGACGGTCAGCTTCCGGATGGCGGTATTCGCGATCTGAACCCCGAAGATGACCACCCTGGATTGGAGCAGGAAGTGACCTCCCTCGACCGCATGGAGGACGGAAATCGTCGCCGCGGTCAGCCGCGTGCGCGTCACGTGCTCGTAATCGGTCATCGCCTCCCAGTCATTGAAGACCAGCACTCGGCCCTCCGCGGCGACCCGCCGCAACAACACTTCCTCGATCGCCGCGGCTCCCGCCTCCACCAGCACCCCGGTGACACACGTGACCATCAGCGCCGGCGCGGGACACCAGATCTTTACCGTGCCCTCGTTGCACCAGTGGGTCTGAAGCGGACGGGCAGGGAGCGGGACCATACAGCTGGCGGGTAGACTGGGCCGCGGGCGACCGTTCGTCGAGGACCTCGTCGCAAGATCTGCATCCAGAGGAGGAGCAGCGCAACGGGCCAGCATCTCTGCGCTGTTGTGTTGTGAGGAGCCCGACCATCACGCGAAGTGAAACATTCAATTCGGGCGGCTGAAAACAACCTGTGCAGTTCGCCTGTTACAGCGACGGATTACAGCGACGGATTACAGCGACGGATCTTTATGCTGCCCGGGACCGAGCCCGCCTCGCTTGCGCGCGGCGCGCGCTCCGGGCAGCCCGCCCCGTCAGGGCTTCGCGGCGCCCGCCATGAACGCGGCGAACGCCTCGGCGTACTCTGGGTGCCAGCGCGACAGCGCAGGTCGGTTCTGGATCAGGTCGTCGACCGCCCACTGCACGCGGCGCTCGTCCATCTCGCGCGTCACCGCGTTGTCGGGACAGAGCAGATAGAAGTCGCCCCGGGCCATGCCGCCGATCATCCGATCCACCACCTGATCGGCGGTCCATGCCTCCGCGGGCTTCTCCGGGCCTCGCGCGGTCATCCCGGTGAACGTGTAGCCCGGGATCAGGAGGTGCGCGGTGATCTTGCAGCCCGCCACGTTGCGCAGCTCGTGGGCGAGCTGCTCTGTCAGCACCTTCACGCCGGCCTTCGAGACGTTGTAGGCAGCGTCGCCGGGCGGGGTGGTGATGCCCTGCTTCGAGCCCGTGTTGACGATGGCGCACGGGGTGCCCTGCGCGATCATCACCTCGGTGAACGCCTGCACGCCGTGGATGACGCCCCACAGGTTGACCTCGATGAGCCGCCGCCAGCGCTCGATGTCCTTCCACGGCTTGCCGCCGCCGCCGACTCCGGCGTTGTTCATCAGGACCGCCACCTCGCCGAACGCGTCGTAGGCGGCCTGCTTCAACCGATGCACGTCCTCGAGCCTGGCGACGTCGGTCGGCACCGCGCGCACGTCGGCCTGGCCGCCGGGCGCGGCGGCCGCGACGCGCCCGGCGGCCTCGTGCAGCGCCGGTCCGTCCAGGTCGGCGAGACAGACCTTCATGCCCATGCGCGCGAAGCGCTCGGCGGCCGCGAGGCCGATGCCGCTGGCGGCGCCGGTCACCACGGCGGCGCGGCCAGGTGTCAATGCGGGATGGTCATTCACAGCAGATCTCCGTCATGTGTTGATGGCGCGCCGCCTCTGGCGCGGCGATCGGGGCGAGCATAGGGGGCGCCGGCGGGGCCGGCCACGGCCATCCGGCGTGAAGTGACCACCTCCACGAATGGCTTGCATGTCACCGCAGCCGCTCCTACCATGCGCGCTGGCCGACAGCCGCGCAGGTGCACGATGAGCGACTCCGAGGACAGCGAGACCATCTTCCGGGTGGTCGTCAATCACGAAGAGCAGTACTCGATCTGGCCGGCGACCCGTGATCTGCCGCTCGGCTGGCGTGCCGAGGGCACCGAGGGGACGCGCGCGGCGTGCCTCCAGCACATCGAGAAGGTCTGGACCGACATGCGGCCGCTGAGCCTGCGCCAGGCCATGGACGGTCAATGAACGCCGTCCCGCGCGCGCGCTCCGGCCGCCCTCTCGGCCCTTGACGGGGCGCGTCCCGCCGGCTGGAGCTCGCGCCCGGCGGCCGCTCCCCGCGTGCGTGCTCCAGCTCCAGCTCCAGGGCGCGCGCGCGCCGCGAGGCCGCCTCAGCCCGCCACCCATCCGATCATCAGTCGACCGACGGCGAGGATCACCAGCAGACTGACCGCGAAGCAGCCGAGTCCCGGGCGCTTGCCGTCATCGCCTGCTCCTGCCACCTGCAGGCTCACCGCGCCGGGAGGATCCGGGCACTTTTTTTTTACGGTGGGCACCCGCTTCCACTGCGCGGGCGCGGCTTCGCCTTCGAGCAGCGCCACAGGGGGCGTGTGCTTCACGATCGCCATCGCGCGCGCCGCCCGGCTCTCCGGAACACCCCGCCTCGACGCGCGGATCGCCGCCTCGGGCAGCCCGAACACCTCGCCGGAGCCGTACGTCCCCGCGAGGCCCTCGAGCACGCGAAGGTGCCAGTCGGCGGGGATCGCCCCGGGCAGCGCCTCGATCGCCTCCTCCGGGATCGGCGGGAACCACACGGCGAAGTGCTGGACCTGCCTTCCGGTCCAGTCCTTCCGCGCCGGATCGAGGAACCGCGTCGCCACGTAGGGAAACACGAGAGGGCCTCTCGACCCGGGCTCGTCGATCTCGAGCAGGCCATAACGGAGCTCTCCGGCGCTCGCGTCGGCGTCGCCGATCATGGCCTCGAGCGCCGTGAGCCAGGCGGGGAGGGCCGGGATCTCGGGCACGCAGATGAACTCGTAGTCCCAGTGCTCGCCGCGCGTCCTCCAGAGGAGGCGCGATGTCTCGACGACGGACGCTGGCGCGGGCGCGAGCATGGCTGTCCTACTGGTTCTGGTGGTAGGCCCGCGCCCCCTCGTCGTTGCGCAGGGCCGCGGCCATCGCGCTCAGGACCGCCGTGAACGCGTCGCCCCTCCGGATCGCGCCCTCGCGGGTCTTCTGGAGCCTGTCGAGCCGCGTTGTCGCGAAGTCCTTGATCGAGACGAACCGCAGGATCTTGCTCACGATCTGGTATCGCTTCGGGAGGAAGTCGTCGAGGGAGTCGACGAACGTGACAAGATCGCGCAGCCCCTGGAAGAACGTCTCGCCAGCCGATCTCTCCTTCCGCGTGGCCTGCGCCTCGCGGACCGCGCCCTCGACGGTGCTCACAAGGACCGCGGGCGCGAGCGTGCGCACGCCGAGCGAGGTGCCCGGGTCGACCTGCGCGTCGGCGTCGACCGGCGCGGCGACCGACGAGAGCAGCATGAACCGGTGGCCGAACGCGCGCTCGGCGCGGAGCACGGCGCAGAGCTTCGCGAGCTGATCGTCGGCGTCGCGGCACACCTCGCGCTCGAAGTCGCTCGCGCTGTACTCCGGCGGGAACAGGTCGGCCTTGCTGAGGGCGAGGATCCACTCGCGCGGGAAGCTCACCTCGTCGCCCGTGGCGGCGCTGGTCCGGCGCAGCCGGTCGCACTCGTCGGCGAAGTGCTCGAAGAGCCACCGGATGTAGCTTGTCCCCTCGCTCCGGTACTTCGCGCCGTCCGCAAGGAGGATCCCCACGTGGCTCATGCCGAGCTTGAGCAGGCCCTGGCGCATCGCCTCCCGCTCTTCGGCGTCGATCGGCTCGTCCTCCCACCAGCGCCCGGGGTAGTCGTACCAGTGGATGCGGACCGCCGCCTCCGGCAGGTCCCTCGGGAAGAAGTCGAACTCGTACGCGTCGAAGCGCGTGCTGCCGTCCGGGAACCTGCCCTCTTCGAGGCGGTAGAAGCGCCCGAGGAGCTGGTTGCCCTGCGCCTTGTTGACCGCCTGGATCTTGTACGCGTGCTCGATCTGAAACGAGGGCTGCGTCTGCGCCCGGTAGAAGGCCGCCAGGAGGACCGTCTTGCCGGCGCCGGAGGCGCCGAACAGGGCGACGTGCAGATCGAGCGGCGGCATGACTACTCCTTCTCCTGCACCTCGACCTCCAACTGCCTCACGCTCGATCCGCCCCGCGTGTCGTGGACGACCGCCCACAGCGACACGCGCCCCGGCTTCGAGGGAGGCGTCCAGGTGGTCCCGTGGCGCTCGCCGGGGCCTGTGACCGCGTCGCTCACGAGGCGCCTCGCCCCGTCGAATCCGCCCCCGTCCGTGTAGTAGTCGACCCAGATCGCCTCGCGCGCGGGCGGCCCCCCGAGCCCCGTGGCCTCCACGTCCACGTCGGCGGCATCGGACGGCACGATCACGTCGATGTCGTAGGTCGTGCAGTCGCCGGCGTCCGGCTCTGCCGGGGCGCATCCCTGGGCCTTCGTTTCCGGCCGGATGCACGGCTCCACGACGGGCAGGCCGCTCTCGCCGAGCGCGACCTCCTTGTCATCCAGCTTCAGCGTGAAGGCGTCGATGGGCGGGTTCGTGTTGGCTCGCTGATCCGAGTCCTGGAAGACAAACACCTGCGTGTAGCCGACGACGAAGCTGTCCGGACCGAGCACCCTCCCGTCTTCATCGACGCACTCCAGTGGAATCCCCGTGACGTCTCCCAGCGCCGAGGACGGGTCAGCGCCTGTCAGCACCGCCGTCAGCGCTGCGGACAGCGCCGGAGTCGGCCGCATCTTGCCGGCGCACGCGGCGAACAACACGTAGGCCGACGAGTACTTCGTTCCGGTCGCGGTGTGTCCTGCGTCCTCCCGCCTGAGGATGTCGCCGGACAGCGTCCACGTAAACGACGCTGCGTTGGGCTTGCCGCTCAGCTCCGGCTCGAGCTCCTGTCGCTTGAAGAGAGCGGTCTGCTCCTCCTGGCCGCCGTTGCCGCCGCCGCCGTCGGCGCTGCCGCCGTTGCCGCCGCCGCCGTCGCTGGAGCCGCCGCCGCCGTCGCTGGAGCCGCCGCCGCCGTCGCTGGAGCCGCCGCCGCCGTCGCTGGAGCCGCCGCCGCCGTCGCTGGAGCCGCCGCCACCTCCGCCTCCCTGCGGCGAAAGCATTGCCGCCATGTACGTGCCTATCCACTGCCCGAGGCATCCGATCTGCGCGTCCAGCCCGACAGGCGGGTTCACGCAGCCCCCGATCCACGTGACCTCGATCTTCCGCGGGTTGCCGTCGGCGTCGCCCAGCGCGTCGGCGTACGTCATCTGGAACGTCACGGGCGTGCCCCGCGCCGGGTACGGCTCGTCCGCCGTCACGGCGAGGACGCGGAGCCCCTCCACCTCGGACGACGGAGCCAGGTCGCTCCCCGAGCAGCAGGGGATGCCGAGGGCCAGGGTCGAGAGCGCGGCGAGCAGCGCGCGGCGAGCGGGCAGTCGGGTCCGTTTCATCAGAAGTCTCCTCGCAGCCCGAGCGTGGGCAGGAAGGGGAGCCCCGTCACGTACTCCCGCTTCGTGAAGTTGAAGTTGTAGCTGATGCCCTCCGCAGCCTGGTGGTTGTAGACGTTCTGCACATCCAGGTAGAGCCCGAGCTGCCATCTCTTGAATCGCCACGTCTTGTCGACGCGGACGTCGAGCTGGTGGAACAGCGGCATCCTCTCGCTGTAGTCGCCGCCGAGCGGGAAGGGCGAGTACTTGCCCGAGGAAGCATGGTAGATCGCGTTCACCCGGTTCGGATCACACCCCTTCTGCTCCGGATCGCAGACATAGGGTGTCTCCAGGTTGCCCGACACGAGGCGGAAGCGCGCGCCGACCTCCCAGCCCCGGCCGAGCTGCAGGTTCCCGAGCACGGTCAGCACGTGCGTCTGGTCCCACGGCGTGGGGTGCTCCTCCTCGCCGGGGCCGTCCGTGCGCACCGACCGCGAGAGGGTGTACGCCGCCCAGCCGAAGAAGCGGTCGTCCGGCTTGTACTTCAAGAGCACCTCGCCGCCCACCGCGTACCCGGTGCCGTCGTTGGCATATCCGTCCTTCTCGGCCGAGAAGACGACCTGCCGATCGAGCTGCTTGTAGAACCCGTCCACCGTCACGTCGATCTGCGGCGTGATCTCCTGCTCCACCCCGAGGCCGTAGTGGATGGATCGGTTCGACTTGATATCCGCGTTTCCGAACGGCTCGACGCTCTCCTGGAACTGGGGCGCCTGGTAGTAGAGGCCCACGCCGCCCTTGGCCGTCGTCCGCGGGAAGCCGCTCCGGATGTCGTAGCGCGCGTTGATCCTCGGGCTCACGTCGAGCGTGCGCGTGTCGAGCGCGTAGTCGACGCGCACCCCGGGGACAATCCGCGCGCGCGGCGAGGGGACCACCTCGAACTCGGCGTAGGCGGCCGGCCGGGAGTACGGGCCGTCGAACGACTGGTCCTGCGCGGGGAGCGTCGAGAACGGCTGGTTCGACGGGTGGCCCGCGGGCTGCCTCGTCGGCGCGTGGAGGTTGACCGTCGCGATGCCGCTCGTGAGATCGGTCCCGACGTTCATCGTGAGGAACCTGGCGAACCGGTGCGAGTACTCCAGCCGCAGGTCGAGCGAGGCCGTCGTGACGTTGAAGGAGAGGGGAGCGACCCCGAAGTCGAAGACGTCCCTGCCGAGGGCCAGCGACCAGAGGATCCTGTCCCGGTTCCCCAGGCGGTTCTCGTAGCTGAGCTGGAAGCGCTGGAAGGCGGTGTGCAGCCCGAAATCGCCCGTCAGCGCCGGCTCGTCCTCCGGCGGCTTGTCCAGGGTGATCTTGAAGGCGTCGTCCGATCCGTAGAAGCTCGCGCGCACGCGCTCGCTGGCGGAGGGGCGGCCCTCGAGGACGAACTGGTAGTCGTAGTAGACGGGCGCCTGCGTCACGCTGGAGCCCGCCTCCTTGAGCACGGGCCCGAGCCACGCGTCGACCCAGCTCCGCCGCCCCGCCGCGATGAACTTCCAGTCCTTGAGGTACGGGACGGGCCCCTCGAGGAGCACGCGCCCGTCGATGAGATCGAGCTGGACGACGCCGTGGTACTTGCCGTCCTGCTTCGGCGAGCGGAGCCCGACGTCGACGATGCCGCCCATGGCGCGGCCGTACACGGCGCTGAAATTGCCAGGGTAGAAGTCGATCTTCTCGAGCATCTCGGTCGGCACGACCGAGGAGAGGCCGCCGAAGTGGTAGATGATCGGCACCGGGGTGCGATCGATGAACGTGAGCGTGTCCTGCGGCGCGGACCCGCGCACGATGAGCAGCCCGAACCCGCTGCGCGCGACGCCGGGCAGGCTCTGCAGCGAGCGCAGCGCGTCGCCGCCGGTCCCCGGGATGCGGTCGATCTCGCGGCGCTCGAGCGTCCTCCGGGTCACCTCGCGCGGCGGGCGCTCGCCCTGCACGGTCACCTCGATGCCCTGCGGCTGGCCGTCCTTGGGCTTCGCGAGCGAGATGCGGTAGCGCACCTCGATCGCCTCGCCCTCCGCGATGTCCTCCTCGGCCGTGAACGGCTCGAACCCCGCGGCGGCGACCTCGACGCGGTACTTGCCGGGCGGGAGGTTCTTGAAGCGGAACTTGCCGCGCTGGTCGGTCTTCACGTCCTCGCGGCCGCCGTCGGGCCGGAGGAGGCTGACCGAGATGTCCGGGAGCCCCTCGCCGGTGCTCGCGGACAGGACGGTCCCGACGACGGTCTCGACGTCCGCGGGCGGGGCCGGCGCCGCCGCGCCTTCGGGCTTGGGCGTGAGCGTGAACGCGTACCGGTAGAGGATGCGCGCCGGCGCCGGCGTGCCGTCCGGCCGCCGCGCCGGCTCGAACACGAGGCCGGGCGCGGCCGCGAGCGCGGCCTCGTCGAAGCCGTGTCCGCCCGGCGTCTGGACCTCGGCCTTGGTGACGCGCCCGGTCCTGTCGATGTCGAGCTTGAGGATGACGCTCCCCTCGACGCCCGCGCGCTGGGCCTCTTCCGGATACGCGGGCGGGGCGTACGTGATCAGCTTCGGCGGGCTGACGGCGGCGGGCTGCGCCGGCTGGGCCGTGCCCGGCTGGGGGACGACGACCGCGCCGGCCCCGCCGCGAGGAACGGAGGCCCCACCCACGTCTCCCTCGGGCGGAGGCTCGTCGGCGGGCTGCGCGCGCGCGGAGCTGGCGGTCATCGCGACCGCGAGCAGCAGCGCTTCCGAGACAGCGAGGCGCATCGCAGAGGGCGCTTTGAAAGGACGCATGTGCCTGGCGCTCTCGCACATCGAGGACGAGGGGAAAAGCCGGAACGCGCGGCCGGGATGTGCTCGGGTGGCCTGTTCGGGGCGCCTCGACGCGGGACGCGGAGGCCGATCAGCCCCCGACCTCGGCCACGAACCGGCTCACGTCGTCGGCGTCGCCCACGAGCAGCAGCGTGTCTCCATCCCGGATCACGTAGTCCGGCGTGGGCGCCTCGAGGCGCGGCTTGTCGCCGGGCAGCTTGCTCGTGTGCGGCCGCACGCCGAGCACGTTGATCCGGTACCGCTGGCGGATCTTCGAGCCGGCGAGCGTCTGCCCGACGAGCGGCCCGTGTGCGTTCCAGGGGACCACGCGGTAGTGGCTGGCCAGATCGAGCAGATCCTGGGCGAGCGGCATCGTGATGTCGGCGCCGACGCGGCGGCCCATCTCGGTCTCGATCTGGATCACGCGGGTGGCGCCCACGGCGCGCAGGATGTCGGCCTGGCGATCGGTGGCGGCGCGGGCGATCACCTCGCGCACGCGCATCCGGACCAGGGAGGCCACGCAGAGCACCGACGGCTCGAAGTGCTCGCCGAACGTCACGATGGCGGTCTCGGCGTACTGAGCGCCGATCCCCTCGAGCACCTTGTGCACCGTGGCGTCGCCGACGAAGGCGGCTGATGTCTTGTCCTTCACCGCGTCGACCGCCTCGGGGTTATTGTCGACCGCGATCACCTCCGCCCCGGCCTTCCACAGGGTCTCGACGATCGACGTGCCGAACCGGCCGAGCCCGATGACGAGGACGCTCTTCGATCTCATGGTCCGGTATCGCGCGCCGCCTCCTGGCGGCGCGGCGCCGCGAACGTCGCACGGATCCGCGGCCAGCGCCACAGATCGGAGGACCGGGGGATCCGGGGCCCGGAGCGCCCCCGATCTCCGAGGAGCGGGCGACCACCCCCGGCGTCGAGCAGGCGTCCACGGCCGAGGCGGAGGCGACCAGCGCCGCGCTCACCCGATGCCGACGCGCTCCTCCGGCAGCCGGTAGCTCCGCGTCCTCGCCTGGTTGGCGAGCGCCAGCGCCAGCGTCAGCGGCCCGATGCGGCCGATGAACATCGCCAGCGTGATGACGACCTTCCCCGGCGCGCTCAGCGACGGCGTGAGGTTCGCCGACAGCCCGACCGTGGCGAACGCGCTGACCGTCTCCAGCGCGAGGCCCATCGGGTCGTGCGGCTCCAGGGCGAGCATGATCAGCAAGAACCCCGAGACGAGCACCACGCTGAGGAACGCGACCCCCAGGGCGCGGCGCGCCGTGGCCGCCGGGAGGGTCCGACCGAGGAGACGCGGCGCCTCCTCGCCGCGCAGCTCGGCGCGCAGCGTCGCGAACAGCGCGGCGACGGTCGTGACCTTGACCCCGCCCGCGGTCGAGCCCGGCGCGCCGCCGACAAACATCAGCATGCAGGTGAGCATCCACGTCGCCGGGCCCATGAGGCCCAGATCGATCGTGTTGAAGCCCGCCGTCCGCGTCATGGCCGACTGGAAGAAGCTCGCCAGCACCGTCACGGGCCACGACAGGTCCCCCATCGATCGGCGCCGATCGAGCAGCAGGAAACCCGCGGCCCCGGCGACGAGCAGCACCGCGGTCGTGAGCAGGACGACCCGGCTGTGCAGCGACAGCCGCGGCGGCCGCTCGCCGCGGAGCCGGAGCCTGAGCCGGCGCATGAGCTCGTCGTGCACCGGGAAGCCGAGGCCCCCCAGGATCACGAGCGCCATGACCACGCCGCAGACCGCGGGCGAGCCGACCAGCGGGACGAGCCCCCCGCTGAACAGCGAGAAGCCCGCGTTACAGAACGCGCTGACCGCATGGAAGACGGCCGCCCAGAGGTGATCGCCGGCGCCGGAGAGGGGCTCCCCGGCGACGGGCCCGGAGGCGATTTCGTGGTGGGGCAGGAAGCTGAGCAGCAGGGCGAGCGCGCCCGCCGCCTCGATGCCGAGCGTGAACAGGACGATCGCGGCGATGTTGCGGCGGAGGCGGGCAAAGGACTCGGCGTCGATCATCTCGGCCATCACGGCCGCGTCGCGGAGCCTGAGCCTCCTGCCGGCGAGGATGGCGAAGAACGTCGAGAGCACCATGATCCCGAGCCCGCCGATCTGGATCAGGAGGAGCAGGACCGCCTGGCCGAACGGCGTGTACGTCTCGGCGACGTTGTGCACGGCGAGCCCGGTCACGCACACAGCGCTCGCGGACATGAACAGGCCGTCGATGAACGAGGCGTCGGCGATGTCCCGGAGCGACTGCGGCAGGGTGAGCAGGAAGCTGCCGATCAGCGTGGCGACCCCGAACGACACGGCCATGAGCCGCGCCGGGTGCTCCGCGGCGGTGGCGAGGAGCCGCTCGAGCGGCCGGCGCCCGAGCAGCCCGCCGATGGCCAGGAGGAACGCGAGCACGGTGTACGCGCGGTAGAGCGCGACGCCGCGGTTCTCCGGGTCGTCGGCCGGCTGCCAGACGAGGAGCCACTTCTCGCCGATGCACACGAGCAGCAGGCCGAACGCGAGCAGGAACAGCGCGAGCCGAGGCCGCCTGGCCTCGATCCTCGCGCCCGCGAGCGCCCTCCGCAGGCGCTCCAGCGAGACCACGGCCGCGACCCACGCGGGAACGAGCAGCGTCTCCAGCGCGGTGAGCGCCATCGAGGCGCGCGGGGTGATCGCGAACGCCAGGTCGATCCCCAGGAGGACAGCGCTGCCGACCAGGAGCGGCGCCGGCCGCATCCACGCGGCGCGCGGCCGGGGCGCGACCGCGGCCGCGCTGTCGGCCGCGGAGGGCGGCGGAACGGACTGCGCGACCAGCGAGGCGACCGTCAGTGAGGGCTCCGCGCGGTCGCCGTGATTGCCGGGCAGGTCGGCGCGCGGTGCGCGCGGCCAGGACGAGGGGGGAGGTGATGGATCCACGCGCAGCATTCACGCCGCCGCGCTGGAGGATGTCAACGTCCGCTCCGGCCGCGCGGCGAGCGGTCCGGCGCCGGGCGGGCGCGCCGATCAGGCGGCGAGGATCAGCGCGGCGAGAAAGGTCGCGTACATCGCCAGCAGCGCGGCGCCCTCCGCGCGGCGGAGGACGCGCTCGGTCCGCATCGCGATCGCCGCGAACACCGTCACCCCGCCGAGGGCGGCGAGATCGACGGCCATGCCGGCGGGAGAGCCCGCGAGCGGCCGCGCCAGGGCGGCGGCGCCGAGGATGATCAGCACGTTGAAGATGTTCGAGCCGACCACGTTGCCGACGGCGATGTCCGAGTGCCCGCGCGCGGCCGCGATCATGCTGGTCGCCAGCTCCGGGAGCGAGGTGCCCACCGCGACGATGGTCAGCCCGACCAGCCGCTCGCTCATGCCCACGCCGAGCGCCACGCCCACGGCGCCGCTCACGAACACCTTGCCGCCGAAGATCAGGAGGCCGAGGCCCACCGCCGTGATCAGCGCGAGGCGCCGCTTGCCGCGGCCCGCGGGGGCGCCGGCCCGCTCGGCGTCGATCTCCATCTCGCGGGCGGCCGCGAACGCGCTCCGCTCGTCCGGGGACGGTGGCGACGTGCGCGCCCTGGCCGCGGCGCCTCCCGGCGCGCCCCTGCGGGCGCTCTGGACGACCCACGCCGTGTACCCGACCGACGCCGCGCACAGGAGCGCTCCCTCGATGCGGCTTAGCATGCCGTCGACGAGCAGGAGCGGCACCAAGGCCGCCGTGCCCACGAGCACCGGGATCTCGCGCCAGATCAGGCCGCCCTCCACGCGGGGCGGGCAGACGAGCGCGGTCAACCCCAGGATGAGGCCGAGGTTGGCGACGTTCGAGCCGACCGCGTTGCCGAGCGCGATGGCGCCCCGGTCCTCGAGCACGGCCGCGAGGCTCACGGTCAGCTCCGGGGCCGAGGTGCCATAAGCGACCACGGTGAGCCCGACGACGAGCGGCCGCAGCCCGAACGCCAGCGCCAGGCCAGACGAGCCTTTGACCAGCCACTCGGCGCCGAGATAGAGGAAGAGCCCGCCCAGGAGGAGCTGCGTGGCGTGGAGGAGCACGGGGACGCATTATCATCCGGCGCCGCCGCGGCCCAGCAGCTTGTCCCGCCTGGTCAGTAGCTTGTCCCGCCTGGTCAGTAGATCGCGTCCTGGTGCCGCCACCGCTCCGAGATCCACGCCTTCAGGTACGCGATCTCCTCCTCGTACGTCGTGAAGTCGCCGCGCCAGCTCCAGCCCTCGTAGCTCCGGTACGCCTCGCCCCACTTCGCCTCGTCCCGGCGCGCGCTCGCGTCGATGCGCGCCACGTAGCCGTCCACGATGGCCTGGATCTCGGCGTCGCCGAGCGCGCCGCGCAGGACCTCTCCGTAGCGGGCGCGGAGCGGATCGCCGATCGAGGGCTCCTCCAGGAGGCGCTGGAAGAGGAGGTTCACCTGGAGGTACTCGACGCGATCGGAGGCCGGCTGGCGCTCCGTCTCCCACGTCTGGCCGAAGCTCGCGTTGAAGTCCCACGGCGCGTAGCGGAACACGCCGCCTGCGACCGGATCGCGGTAGTGGTAGCTGTTCTTTCCGGCCGAGTCGTCGGCCATGATGAACGTGACGAAGATCCACCAGTCCTCGTAATCGCGCAGATCGATCCGTGACCCGATCTCGGCGGCGAACGCGGCCTCATCGGACGTGGCGACGAAGCTCACGAGGTCCTCCAGGTCCGCGAACGCGTCCGGCTCGCCCTCGTCCGGCGTCCCCTCTTTCTTCTCGAAGCCGTCGTGCAGCGTCTCCTTCGGCTCGCCGTTGCGCGTGGTCAGCGCGAAGTTCGCGGCGTGGCTGACCGCCTTGTAGAGGTTGCCGTCCTGCGAGTACCCGTGGTCCTCCATCAGGTAGCCGTCGACGTGATCGGCGACGGTGTAGAGCCCCGCGTACTGCCCGTCGAGGTACACAACGGCGCTGTACGTCTTGATCTGGATGTGCTCCGGATCGAGGCGGTTCCAGAGGTCGTACGCAAGGCGCTGCCGGACATAGGAGTTGTCGTCGAACGTGCTGACGAGCACGACCTTGCGGCGATCGGTGAACCCGCCTGCCTCGTCGGGCTCGTCGAACTTGTCTTCCTTCGGGAACTTGAGGGTGAAGCTGTTCTTCGGATACCCGAGCGAGCTCTCGCCGCGGAGCTCCGCCTCGGCCGTGTACGTGTGGCCGCGGTAGACCACCGTGGCCGGCGCGTACTCCTTCGCCTCGGGGGTCGGCGAGAGGAAGAGCACCGGCAAGCCGTACTCCTCGGGATAACGGGCCGGATCGACGACAGGCACGTTCGACGGATCGGCAAAGGCGTCGGCGACGCCGATCTTGACGCGCCCGACCTCGGACGTCTGCGCGACGCGGATCTCGATCTCGTAGACCGCGGCCTGGTCGAGCCCGGGTGAGAACGTCACCTCGCGCGCGACAGGGTCGTAGCTGGCGCCGTCGGGGAGCGGGCCGACCTCGATCGCGCCGTCGGGGAGCGCGAGGCCGGTCGCGCACGTCACGGGGAACGTCACGGTCTCGCCCTCGAGGAGCCAGTGGGGTCCACCGCCTGACGGCTCGCAGCGCGACCCCTCGGGGCCGGACGACCCGCCAGCGGTCGCGCCGGCGGTCGCGCCCGCGTCAGCGGGCGACTCGCCGGAGCAGCCGGCACCTTGCAAGGATCCCAGGACCAGGGCCGTCGCCAGCGGCAGGAAAAGGCGGGGGTTGCGCATGCTGGCGATCCTAGCCGAGCGCGCGCGGCTCGGCCCCCGTGCTGGATGTGCGCTGGCATCCGCACGCGCGCCGACACGCGCCTCTCCGTTCTCACGTCGCGGCCGCTCGAGGACCGCCGCCGTCCTCGTCGAGCTCGGCCCTTGACACACCGCCGACTGGCTATTAAACAATCGTTTGAAACGGTCGATTGACAGGAGCGCTCGCGGAGATGCGGCGCCTGAGCCGGCCGGGACGACAGGAGGCGTGGGATGACCAGGGGCGAAGCTGTGCGCAGGGCACGGAGCGCGGTTGTGTTCGTGCTCGGGGCGGTGGGGACGATGGGGTGTGGTGGCGACGGGGAGGCGCCCGCGTCGCCGGGGCCGGAGGTGACGTGGTTCCGGGACATCCAGCCGCTCGTGGAGCGCTCGTGCGCCTCGTGCCACGACGGCGCGGGCGTGGGCGGCGTGGCGCTGACGGACGCGGCGACGGCGCAGCGGCTGGCCGCGCTCATGTCGCTGCGGGTGAGCGCGGGGGACATGCCGCCGCCGGTGCTGGACCCGAGCTGCCGCAGCTACGAAGGCGCGGAGCGGATGAGCCTCAGTCGAGAGGAGCGCCTCCTCTTCGACGCATGGGCGCGCGACGGCGCTCCGCTCGGCGATCCGGTCGACTCGCCGCCGCCGCGGAGCCGGGCGGACACGATCGAGTCGCCCGACGCCACGCTCGAGATGCCCGAGGAGCACGAGGTCTCCCTCGACGACGACGGCAACGAGTACTTCTGCACGATCATCGACAACCCCTTCTCCGAGCCGGCCTGGATCACGGCGTTCGAGGCGGAGGTCGGCAATCCGGCCGTTGTGCACCACATGGCCGTGTACCGGGATCTCGGCGGCGACGCGGGCATCGGTTATGGCGTCGCGCCGGGGACGCGCGCGTTCCCGTGCCGCGATCCGGTCATCGAGCTCGACTGGCAGCTGCTCCACAGCTGGGCGCCCGGCGTCGGGGTGACGCGGCTGCCGGAGGGCGCCGGGGTCCGCGTCGAGCCCGGAGAGCAGCTCGTGATGCAGATGCACTATTTCGGGCGCAGAAACTCGGCTGCGCGCGATCGGTCCGGCTACCGCCTGGAGCTCTCGCGCGAGGCGCCTCGCGCCGAGGTCTACATGGATGTGTTCGGCCCGGTCCCCTTCACGATCCCCGCGGGCGCCGAGACGCACACCGAGCGGAGCTCCGCGCCGAACGAGGGCCCGCCGCTGCTCGTGTACGGCGTCATGCCGCACATGCACGTGCTCGGCCGCTCCTACCGGGCCTTCATCGAGCGCGACGGCGGAGAGAGCGAGTGCGCAGCGCGCGGCGAGTTCGAGTTCCACCACCAGGCGCTCTACATGTTCGACGAGCCGATGCGCTGGGGGTCGGGCGATCGCTTCGTCACCGAGTGCACATGGGACAACACGGTGGACAGCGAGGGGCAGTTCTCCCTCCCGCCGCAGGACGTGCCCTGGGGGGAAGGGACGAATCAGGAGATGTGCTTCATGATCGCTTATCTATCCAAGGAATGATCTCCGGTGAGGCTGGCGCTTACAGGTCCATGATCTCGACGTGATCCGACTCGGATGCCCCCTCCGTGATGCGC
This sequence comes from Sorangium sp. So ce426, assembly GCF_051475585.1. Classification (NCBI taxonomy): domain Bacteria; kingdom Pseudomonadati; phylum Myxococcota; order Polyangiales; family Polyangiaceae; genus Sorangium; species Sorangium sp. So ce426. Next base: position 4,781,296 of record NZ_CP150341.1, read on the forward strand.
AAGAGGCCGTCGAGCAGGTGGCCGAAGACGTCGTCGAGGCTGTCGCCGCATGGCGCGCCGAGCAGCGGAACCGAGTCCCCCCAGTCCGTGACGAGCATCGTCTCGATCTCCTCCGGCGGCGGCCAGCGCAGGCTGAGGACCGCGCGCGTCCGGCCGCTGATCGCCAGGTCGTCGATCGATCGGCCCGCGAGCTCGGCGCGCGCGCGCCTGAGCTCGTCGTGGAGCCGTCGCGCAGGGAGCTTCACGCGCTGCCCGCCGAGCGCCGCGGCGGCGCCGTGGACGGTCGCGAACTCCGCGCTCGGCCGCCCGTCCTCGAGGTGGTGCTGAATGCTGTCGCGCATCAGCGCATACACGATCCAGCGCTGCTCGATCCACCCCTTCGGCCCGGAGAAGGACAGGCTCATGACAGAATTTCTAGCCTGCTCATTGTTTGAGATCAAAATAATTTGGGCCGGGCGTGCCGGTCTGGCCAGCGCGCTCGGCCCCGGGGGCCCGAGAACACGCCCGCGATCGAGCGCAGCTCCGCGGGCCCTGGCCGGGGCGCGCGCGGTCTTGTCGCCGCGCGCGAAGCGCTCGATGGCCCGAGCGAGCGCCGCCAGCGGGGAGTGGACGCGGCGCTCCAGGGCGACCCTCAGGGCTCCTGCTCGCCGTCGCTCCCCCCGCCGAACCAGCGCTGGAGCGTCCGCCGATCGACGCCGAGCAGGGCCGCCGCCCGCTGCTTCTTGCCGCCCACGCGCCGCAGGACGAGCTGCGCGTACTCGCGCTGGAGGTCGTCGAGCGTCATCAGCCGATCCGCGGCGGCATCGAGGAAATCCGGCGCGCCCCGCCGCGCGCGCACGCCCTCGGGGAGGTCGTCCGGGGAGATCCGCGCGCCGTCGCAGAGCGCCGTCGCCCGCTCGATCGCGTTCTCCAGCTCGCGGACGTTGCCGGGCCAGTCGTACGCGAGCAGGCGCTTCACCGCCGCGCCCGAGAACCCGGCGATCGGCTTGCCCGCGTTCGCGGCCGCGCGGGCCAGGAAGTGCTCGGCGAGCGGCAGGATGTCGTCCGTGCGGTGCCTGAGCGACGGGATCGCGATCTCGATCACCGCGAGCCGGTAGAAGAGGTCCTCGCGGAAGCTGCGCTCGGCGACCGCCGCGCGCAGATCGCGGTTCGTCGCCGCGATGACGCGCACGTCGACGGGCTCCGACGACGCCGAGCCGACCGGGCGGACCTCCCGCTCCTGGAGCACCCGCAGGAGCTTCGCCTGGAGCGGGAGCGCGAGCTCGCCCACCTCGTCGAGGAACAACGTCCCGCCGTCGGCCTCCTGGAACATCCCGGGCCGGTCGCTGCGCGCGTCCGTGTAGGCGCCCTTGCGCACCCCGAAGAGCTCCGCCTCGATGAGCGACTCCGGGATCGCCGCGCAGTTGACCGCCACGAACTTCCTCCCGCGACGCCGGCTCTCGCCGTGGAGCGCGCGCGCCACGAGCTCCTTGCCGCTCCCGCTCGGGCCGCTCACGAGGACCGTCGCGCGGCTGTCGGCCACGCGCCGCACGAGCGCGATCACCTCCTCGATCGCCCGGCTGCGCCCGATCATGCCCGCGATCGAGAACCGCTGCGCGACCTCCGAGCGGAGCTCGGTCAGCTCGACCGTCATCGCCCGCTGCCCGAGCGCCCGCTCCATGCGGAGCGCCATGTCCGCGGGCTGGAACGGCTTCGGCAGGTAGTCGAACGCGCCGGCGCGCATGGCGCGGACCGCGGTGTCGATCGAGCCGAACGCGGTCATGGCGATGATCGCCGTCCGGGGGTCGAAGCGCGCGATCCGCTCGATGAGCTCGATCCCGTCCATCTCGGGCATGCGCACGTCGGTCACGACGAGGTCGAACTCCCGCTCTTCGAGCAGCGGGAGCGCGAGCAGCGGCGCGGTCAGCGTCGCCGGCTCGTGGCCCATGTCGCGGGCGATGTCGGCCACGAGCTTCACCATCTCGAGCTCATCGTCGACGATGAGCACCTTCGCGCGGGCGCTCACGATCGAGCCTCCGCGCGCGCGGGCAGCGGCGCGGACGCGCCGCGCGGCAGGGTGACGCGGAAGCAAGCGCCGCCGTGGTCCGTCGGGACGAGCTCGACCGAGCCGCCCGCCTCGCGCACGATCCCCTCGACGATCGCCAGGCCGAGGCCGGTGCCGCCGCGATCGCCCTTCGACGTGAAGAACGCCTCGAAGATGTGCTCGGCGACCTCGGGAGGGATCCCGGGCCCGCGGTCCTCGACCTCGATGGCCGCCTTGCGGGCGTCGACGGTCTGGAGCCGCACCGTGATCTCGCCCCCGCGAGGTTGCGCCTGCGCCGCGTTCAGGCACAGGTTGAACGCCACCTGGAACAGGTGGTCCGCGTCGAGCACCGCGTGCAGCGGCGCCCCGTCGTGCTCGATCCGGGTCGCGACCCCGCGCTGCCGGCACTCCGGCCCGAGGAACGCGAGCACCTCGCGCGCGACCTGGGCCACGTCGCTCCCGCGGCCGAGGAGCCTCGGCGGCCGGGCGACCGAGAGCAGCCGCGCCACCACGCGGGAGATGCGCTCGGATTGCGTCGCGATCGTCTCCAGCTCGCCGCGGGCCGGCTCGGGCCACCCGGGCTGGTCGGCGAGGCGGCGGGCGCGCGCCAGGATGACGCTGAGCGGGGAGCCGATCTCGTGGCCGATCGAGGCGACCACCTGCCCGACGGCCGACAGCGCGTGCGCCTGCTGCAGCTTCCGCTCGGCGGCGGCGCGGGCGGCCTGCTCCTGCTCCAGGCGGGCGCGCGCCTCGGTGAGCGAGGCCGTCATCGCGTTGAACGCCCGCGCGAGCCGCCGGAGCTCCTCGGCGCCCGCCTCGGGCACCGTCACCTCGAGCTCCCCCCGCGCCACCCGCTCGACGCCCGCCACGATCGCGCCGGCCGGGCGCCCGACCGTCGCCCGGCTCGCGAACGCGGCGATCAACGCGACGGCGGCGAGCAGCGCGGCCCCGGCGAGCGCCAGGCCCCGGTTCGAGCTCCGCGCGAAGGCGTCCAGGTAGCGGAGCTCCCGGACGACGACGGCGACGACCGAAAGACCCCGCTGCGAGAACGTGACCGTGCGGACGAGCGCCGGCCCTCCGCCGAGCGTCCGCTCCTCCTCGATCTCCGCGCCCGTCGCGAGCGCCCGCCGCGCCAGCGCCGCGAGCTCGGCCGACTCGCCGGCGATGGGATCCGTCACGAGGATCGGGCCCCCGCGCTCGTCGAACGCCGCGATCCCGAGGATGCGATCGGCCTGCGCGAGCCGCTCGATGCGCTGCTTGAGCAGCGCGACCTGGCCGCGCTCGACGGCCCCGCCGATCGCCGCCTCGACCAGGCTCGCGTGGTGGCGCAGCTCGGCCGACGCCTGGTTGCGGAGGAACTGGTGCCGCGTCGTGTGGATCGCCGCCCCGTAGAGCGCAACGGCGAGGACGATCGGCACGAGCAGCATGAGCCAAAGCTGGAGCGTCAGCCCCATCGCGCTCCGTTCCCCTAGGCTGTGCACGGCCATGCGATCCATTGTCCCAGATGCGACACGATGTCGCACCTCATGGGGCCTCGCAGGTGGAGCCCGGCGTGCTGCGCGGCTCCGGCGCGCGGCCCGCGGCTGCAGGGCCGCCGACGGCGGCGAGGAGGCGGCGGAGCGGCGCGAAAGCCGTCTTTTTCTTCATGCGCCGGCAATCAGCAACTCCCAAGCCACGCGGGCACGGATGCTGCTCTACCGCGGCCAGGCTGCCCTCGCCCGAGGGCCTCTCCGCGCAGGGCGCCCGGAACGGCTCCTGCGATCCATCCACGGCCGCTCGCCGCCTGCGCACCGGCGCGCGGGGCTCTCGCTCTGGAAAACGACGTGATCCCGGATTCCCTCATCAAGCGATGTTTCCCGGCGTTCGTCGGCGGGATGATCCTAGTCGCCGCGTACCAGCAGGCGTCCGGGATCTCGTACCTGGTGGAAGAAGCGTGGCTGTCCGGGCTGCCGCCGGCGCGGCCGCAACCGCGGTCACAGCCGCGGCCCCTCCTGGACGACGGCGATCACACGACCAGCGCGGCAGCCATCGTGGCGCGGAACCCGTTCGACTCGGTGACAGGGCCCCTCACGCCGAAGCCCGCCAGCCAGGAGGAGGACGAGGCGTCCGCCGTGGGCGCCGATCCTCTGCTGGATCCGATCTGCGAGGGCGCGCGCGTCCTCTTGATCGCCGCCTCGGAGGATCCCTCCTGGTCCTTCGCCACGATCGCGGCCGGGCGAGGGGAGCCGCTCCTGCGCCGGGAGGGCGACGCGGTCGAGGGCCGCTCGGTCGTCGCGATCGGCTGGGATCGTGTCTGGCTCGCCGAGCCGGGGGCGCGGTGTCAGGTCCGCATCGGCGACAACCGGGGCGCGCCGCGCGCGACGCCCGCGCCACCGCCCGCGGCGCCGCGGCCGAAGCGCGGCGCGCTCCCGCGGGAGATCGCGTCGAAGATCCGGAAGGTGAGCGACCGCGAGTTCGTGGTCGACCGGACGGCGATCGATCTGGTCCTGGAGAAGCAGGGGGAGCTCATGCGCTCCGCGCGGATCGTGCCTGCGCGGGAGGGGGAGCGCGTGGTCGGCGTCCGCCTCGCCCGCGTCGCGCCCGACTCGCTGCTGACCGCGGTCGGCCTGCGCAAGGGGGACACGATCCGCTCGATCAACGGCTTCGACATGACCGATCCGCAGAGCGCGCTTCAAGCCTACGCCCGGCTGCGCTCGGCGAACAACCTCGCGATTTCCCTCCAGCGGGGGGGAAAGGACATGACGATCGATCTCCGGATCCAGTGAGGCGCGGCTCACGCGCTGCGCGGCGTGCCATCGATGAAGATGAACAGGAGATCTCCGAGTACCTGCTCACGGCGTCGCTCGCGAAGGAGCGAGGCGCGTCCCTCTCGAAGGCGGCGTGGTCCCAGGTCCACCAGATCATCTGGGGCGGCGGCGCCGTTCGACTCGTGCTCACCATGACCCTGGGGCTGATCCCCCTGGCCGGCGCGGTGACGAACGCGATCACGGCGTTCGTTACGACCGAGTACCTCGGGCACTACGTGGACAGGGCCCTCGACGACCCGGACAAGCCGCCTCCTGCCCTGTCGATCCAGGATATCCTGGACTCCATCACGTCCCTCTTCACCACGCGAGCGCGGTAGACAAGCGTCCTGGGTGGCCTTCTCACCCTGAAGAACGACGTCGGCCTACTGTCCGAGGAGTACCATCCGCGTGAAAAGAGGCTCCTCGGGAACTTCCCGCAGGCGCTCTCGCGCGTCGCGCTGGTGAACGCGGCGCGCAACCTGTCGGCGGCCGTGGGGCTTGCCGCGCGCGGGCAGAGCGCCCAGCTCGCCCTTCGAACCTTGCGCATGGGCGTTGCTCTGCCGATGAGGTGCGCTCTTCGTGCTCATGTCGCCCGGATGAGCGTGGGCGGCGCTCACCGCTCGTGACGCTCCCTTCACGCTTACGCGCTCTGCGGTAGCTCGCGAGTCGAGTCATGGCGAACCACGCAACCTACGACGCACTGGTCATCGGGGCAGGTCCCAACGGCCTGGCCGCCGCGGGCGTCCTGGCTCGCGCCGGCTGCTCGGTCCTGCTGATCGAGGCCGGGGAGACGCTCGGCGGAGGAGCCCGCACCGCCGAGCTCACCCTGCCCGGGTTCCTGCACGATGTCTGCTCCGCGATCCACCCGATGGCGGTGGCCTCGCCTCTCTTCCGCGCGCTCCCCCTCGCGGATCTGGGGCTCTCGTGGGTCCACCCGCCGTCCCCGCTCGCGCACCCGTTCGACGACGGGACGGCCGCGGTGCTCGAGCGTTCGATCGAGGAGACAGGGCGGACGCTCGGCGCGGATGCGCGCGCCTATGCGGCGCTGATGGGGCCGCTGGTCGAGCACGCAGGCGCGCTCCTCCCCGGGATCCTCGGCCCGCTCCGCTGGCCTCGCCACCCGCTGGTGATGGCCCGCTTCGCCCTGCGCGCGGTCCGCTCGGCGGCGGGGCTCGCCCGAAGCTGCTTCCGTGGAGAGCACGCCAGAGCGCTCTTCGCGGGCTGTGCGACGCATGCGACCATCCCGCTCGACAGGCTGCTCGCGTCGGCGACCGGCCTGGCGCTGGCGGTGGCCGGCCACGCGCGCGGCTGGCCCTGCGCGCGCGGCGGCTCGCAGGCGATCACGGCAGCGCTCTCCGCCTATTTTCGCTCGTTCGGCGGAGAGACCGAGGTGGGGCGGCGCGTCGTGTCCGTCGACGAGCTGCCGGCGGCGAAGGCGATCTTGTTCGATCTGACGCCTCGCCAGATCGTGAGGATCGCCGGGGACCGGCTCCCCGCGCGTTATGTCCGCCGCCTGGAGCGTTATCGCTACGGTCCCGGGGTCTTCAAGGTCGACTGGGCGCTCGACGGCCCGATCCCGTGGAAGGCGCCGGCGTGCCTGCGGGCAGCGACGGTGCACGTCGGAGGCACGCTCGAGGAGATCGAGGCGGGGGAGGCGGCCGTCTGGCGCGGAGAGTACCCTGCGCGCCCCTTCGTGCTGGTCGCCCAGCAGAGCCTCTTCGATCCGACGCGCGCGCCTTCCGGCAAGCAGGTCGCATGGGCGTACTGCCATGTTCCTCACGGGGGGACGCTGGACATGACCGCGGTGATCGAGGCCCAGATCGAGCGCTTTGCCCCCGGCTTCCGGGACCGCATCCTCGGCCGGAGCGCCCGCTCGCCGGCCGACATCGAGCGATACAACGCGAACTGCGTTGGCGGTGATATCGCCGGAGGCGTCACCGATGCAGGCCAGCTGTTCACCCGCCCGGTCGCGCGGCTCGATCCGTATTCGACTCCGAACTGGAGCCTGTATGTCTGCTCGAGCTCGACCCCGCCGGGCGGAGGCGTCCACGGCATGTGCGGTTACTTCGCCGCCCGCACGGCCCTGCGCAAGGTGTTCGGTCGAACCGTCGAGCTGAGGGACGACGAGCTCTTCGCGGCGTGGAAGGAGAGTGGCGGCCCGCCGCTGCGGTGCCGGCAGGCCCCTTCGGCGCGGCCTGAGCAGCACGGCCGCGGGCCGGCCGCGGAGCGCTGACCGGCTCAGCCGTCGTGAATCTCGCCATGAGGCGGCGGGTGACGGCGATGGAGGACGATCCGCAGCATCATGCCGAGCCCGATCGCGCTTGACGAGGGGGCGCGCAGGGGACGCACCGCGCGCCCCACGAGAGGGGAGACGAGCGCGCCGGCGGCGACGCTCGACAGGACAACAATCAGCTTCGGTGCAGCAAAATGCAGCAACATCAGGGAACCTTTCCTTCGGCAGGCAGCCGCTCACCAGAACAGCGCCGTTCGGCTTGAGAAGGAGTAGCCGTCACCGCTCATTCCGCAAACCGTGCACAGAAAGTGCGTTTCCCATCTTCATCATCACCCTACCCCTGAGAGAATCCGGGTTCTACAGCCTGTCCAGCGCGTCAACGGGCGAGCGCCATGCTCATGGGGTGGAGGACGCCTCCCCGCCCGACGGCGAGCGGCGTATCACCGAGAAGCTGCCGTCCGTCTCCAGGATGATCGCCTCCACCTCTGCCAGCGACATGAGCCCGTGCTCGCGCGCAGCCGCGAGGATCTCGGCCTCGACGACGCGCTCCTGCTTGAGCGCGCCCGGGAGCATCTCTCCGCGGTGTACGAGCAGCGTCGGCTCGGCCTTGACCATCCGGCTCACCGCCTTCGACCGGACCGAGAGCCAGGTGATCAGGAGCTGGAGCGAGACGAGCAGCGCGAACGCGAGCACGCCATCGAGGAGCGCCACGTTCTTCGAGAGCATCACGGTCGCGAGCGTCGAGCCGAGCGCGATGGTGATGACCAGGTCGAAGGCGTTCATCTTCGAGAGCACGCGTTTCCCGGAGACCCGGAGCAGCACGACCAGCGCCACGTAGGCGAGGCCGCCGACCAGCACGATCCGACCCAGGCTGTTCCAGTTGCTGAAGAACACGCGACATGCTCCGTGATCCATGGGGCGGCAGCCTGCAGCGCAGCTCCACCGCGACGTTTATCGGAGGGAGAGAACCCGGCGCGGCCGGACCCATCGGCGGGCGGCCTTCACTCGCGGACCGCGTACCCGCGTCCGACCAGCAGATCCTGATCGCGCTGCGCGCTGCCGAGCGGGCGCTCGTCGCGCTGTATACTGCGCTCGCCCGTGAAGAATGAGCCCCTCTCGGGCGCAGCGGAGCGGCGGAATGTCCGCTTTCCCCTTTTCACAACAATGACCGGAGCGGCGCCCGGTCGGACCAGCCCCTAGGGCGTGTCGCGGCAGAGATCGCTGGAGCGACAGGCGACGACCCGCCCGAGGGTGTCGAACGGATTGCCGCACTCCTCATTGCGGATCCCCTCCAGACACTCGTTCAGCTCCTCGGCGTCAATGCCGCCCGGGCACTCGGTGAAGTTGAGATCGTCGCGCCACTCGGATCGGATCTCGTTCGAGCACGCATCCTTGCTCGAGTACTCCCGGTCTTGTCCGATGTTGTTGCACCGCGCCTCGCGTTCGCACCTCGCTGCCACGATGCTATCCACAGCGCTGCCGACCGGCACCGGCGCTTCGCGCCGGGCGCCGTCCGGGGTTCGCGTCCCCTGAGAACCCTCCTCTCCGCCACACGCCACAAACAGGCTCATCCCCGAAGCCAGGATCAGGCCCACCACCGGTCTCCCAACGATCCTCTGCATGGTTACCCCTCTCTCTCTCTCTTTCTCGTCACATGTCACATCAGAGACGGAGCGCAGCGGCCGGTGCGGCTCAGCGCTCCTCGACCACGACATCGATGTTGCCCTCGACCCGGAGCACGTCGACCTCGACCCTGTCGCCTCCAGCCCTGCGGAGGTCCAGGTCGACGCGGCCGTCTGCCACGGTGAGCCCGCGCACCGTCGCGCGGCGCACGAGCCGGGGCAGGACCGGGCGCACGACGCGCAGGCGTCGCTCGAAGCCCTCGGGCTCGAGCCCGAGGAGCGAGGCGAGCATGTACGGGACCGCCCCCGCGGCCCACGCCTGCGGATGACATGAGACCGGGTAGCGGACCGGGCCGCCGTACTCATCGCGCGCGAAGCCGCAGAAGAGCTCGGGCAGCCGGTACATCCGAAAATGCATGGCAGCCCTCACGATGCCGCCGAACACGCCATCGCGCCGCGGGGCCTGCTCGCGCGCCTGGAACCGCGCGAGGAGCTGCAGCGTGTCGGCGGCGATGTCCGTCCGGAAGGGCAGCACCTCGAGCGCCGTGATCAGGCTGTCGCGGCCGAACAGGGTCGTGAACCACGGCACGCCGGCCGCGAAGAACATGTCCTGACCGAGCGGGGTTCGCAGCAGGCGCAGATCCGCGAACGAGCGCGCGAGGACGCGGTTGACGAGCAGGCTGTCGGTCTCGATATGGGCTCGCTCGGCCAGCAAGGCGGCAGAGCGCTCCTCCGCGCGCCGCCTCGCGGCCCCGACGTCCACGTCCGGACACGACCGCACGTGGTTCCGCGCCGCGGCCGGGAATTCCGAGAGCGTGATCACGAGGGGGATCGGCTGGCTCCTGCCCGGCGGCAGCCGGACGCGGAAGCTCGCGGAGGTGCCATCGATCGCGTCCGGCCGGCGGGCCCAGCGGACCGTCACGGCGCGGCGGCGCCGGTCGGCGCCATCGTACGAGAAGCGCAGCTCCTCGGCGTCCCATGCCGGGGCGCGGAGCTCGCCGAGCGCCTCGGGCGTGAGGCCGCGGACCACGTAAATGTCCTCGAACTCGGCGCGGAAGGTGAGCCTCACCTCGAGTTCGATCGCCGAGCGAGCATAGTTGTGGATCGTGATCTCCTCGTAGAGCGCGGCCGCGGCGCCGTCGATGATCCGCTCCCACCGGATACCCACCTCGTGCGGAGACAGGAGGTGACCATCGCGCATCCGGAGCTCGGGGTTCGAGAGCTGGAAGGTGCCTGCATGGCCCGCTTCCGCCGTGGAGGCGAGCGCCTCCGGCCGGATGCCGTCGAGTTCGATGCAATAGCCGTTCAGGAACCGGCAATCGCGGTAGTAGAGACCGAAGCCGTGCTCGCCGCGCAGGGGGATCGCGCCGCGCTGGTCGGTGACCAGGAAGACGCCGCCTTCCTTCAGGACGACCGCGTCCGCGATGCTCTGCGCCATCGAGGGGACGCCCTGGGTGAGCCACCGCTCCTTGCGCTCCTGCCGCCCGGCGGGAGATCGCTCATCTGCTCCGGGTCCTGGCCGCGGCCGGCGCTCGCTCTCCGGGTCAGTTGCACGGGTGGACTCATGAGCTCGCATCGCGCTCCGTTGCATACGCTTGACGTGCGTTACGTACCTTGCGATCGCCGTGCCGCGAGAGCGCAGCTAGGGAGTGGCTCGGCAGAGATCACTCGAGCGGCAGGCGACGATCCGGCCGAGGGTATCGAACGGATTGTTGCAGTCGTCGTTGCGGATCTCCTGCAAGCACTCGTTCAGCTCCTTGGAATCGATGCCGCCCGGGCACTCGGCGAAGTTGAGCTCGTCGCGCCACTCGGCACGGATCCTGGTGGCGCAGGCGTCCTTGCTCGCATACTCGCGGCCTTGGCCGACGTTGTTGCACCGCGCCTCGCGGTCGCACCGCGCCGCGACGATGCTATCGACCGCGCTGGCGACCGCCGTCCGCGCCTGGGCCTGGACGCCCTCCGGGGGGCGCGTCGTCCCGAGCGCCCTTTCTTCTCGATCACATCCCGTCGCGAGCAGGGTCGCCGCCGCCGCGAGGACCAGGCCTACTACCGATGTCCCATGGTTCGTTCGCATCATCTCTTCCTCCCCAACCAGCCCGATCGCGCAGATCGGGCGCTGTCCAGCGCGCCGCGATCGCGCGATGGTGGTGCCTCTCGGCCGGAGCACATCCACCTCGATGGCGACATCCCGGATTGGACGGCGTCATCAGGCCGCGCGCTCGCGATCCAGGCGGGCGCCAGCAGGGCACGCCGGCCGTGGCGAGCGCGTCACCTGCTACTGCGCCGCGGGCGGCTGGACGCCGAGCCGCTGCACGAGTTGCCCCATCGCCCTGGCCGCTTCGTCCTCCGCGAGCTGTCCGTCGTTGTTGGTATCGGCCATGGCGAAGGCCACCTTGGCCGGCCCCTGGAGGGCTGCCTGGAACTCCTGCGACGTCAGGCGCCCGTTCCGGTCGCCGTCGGCTGCTTCGAACGCCGACCGGCCCAGCGCCCGCGCGCCCTCCCACGCCACGCCGCTGGCCTCGGCGCGCGAGAGGACCCCGTCGCGGTTCTGATCGGCCGCGCGGTACAGGTCCTCGACCGCGCCGCGGGCCGCGTCGCGCGCCTCGGCGATGGGGAGCGGCTTACCGTAGTCGACGTCGAACAGCCGGGCCAGCGTCGCGAAGGGGCTCTTGCCGGTCGTCTTGCGCGCCTCCTGGAAGAGCGCGGCGGCCGCGGGGTTCTGGTCCATGAACTCCGCTCGCACCTTCCGGCCCTCCTCGGGCGTCACCACCGCGTCGCCGTTCTCGTCGGCGCGAAAGAAGAAGCCGCCGACCACGACGTTCGTCAGGCCGAGCGCTTCGTCCTTCGAGAGCGCCCGGTCCTCGTTCGAGTCCGCCAGCGCGATGAGGCGGGTCATGGTGGCCTCGATCTCGGCCTCGGGGCGGCAAGACAGCACGCCGCCAACCTCGACGTCGGCCGGAGGAGCCTGCCGCGCTGCGCTCTCCGGAGGCGCCTGCGCGCCGCGCTGCTGCTGTTGCGCCGGAGGTTCCTTCTGCAGGTTCTCCCCGAGGGCCTCTCCGCGCGGCTCATCGGTTCGACAGCCGGCGACGGCCACCATCAGAACCGTCCCCGACCAGAGCATCCGCGTGCAGGTTCTTCGCAACATGCCCCGACATCTTGCGATTGGCGTGCCTCTGCCGACGCCGAGCTCGGCCATCGCACGCCAGGGACACCGCGGAGCGCTTCGCCGGCAGGGATCGGCCGGCGCGAGACGCCGGGCCGGCAGCGCCGCCACAGGCTCGACATGCGCTGCCGCAGACGCCTCGGTGCCCGCAAGGGAACGCCGCGCCCGTCCAGCGACGGGCAAGCCTGCAAGCGACGGTGCTCCCGGAGCGGCGCCGGGCACGGCCGAGCGCCGTCACCGTCATGCGCACTCGTGAGCTGGACTCGAGAGCCCCGGCGCACGCCCGCCGCACGTCAGGCTGGCACGAGCGCGCCCTCGGTGGCTTGACGTGCGACCCCGCCGGCGGAATAGGCGTGTGCAGAGGCGCAGCGGCGCGCCCGCGGAGCCGATATGGTGGAGCGGAGACCGGCTTCGGACGCCGACGGGCTCGGGCAGGCGCGATCGAGCGGCATCGCCGCGGTCGCGACCGTGGCCGTGATCGGGCTGCTCCTCTGGGTGCTCGGGGCCGTGTTCGAGGTGGTCTTCCTCGTCTTCGCGGCGCTCCTCCTGGCCATCGTTCTGCGCGGCATCGGAGACTGGCTGAGCCGCCATTCCCCTCTCTCGAGCGGCTGGGCGCTGGCCGTCACCGTCGCCGCGCTCGCCGCCGCCGTCACGGCGGGCGCCTGGCTCATCGCACCGTCGCTCGCGGCGCAGGTGGACGAGCTCGCGCAGCGCTTGCCCCAGGCGGCACGCCGCGCCGCCGAGCACACCGGGCGGTACGCCTGGGGCCGTGAGCTCGCTGAGCGCCTCTCGGACGTCCAGGTCCTCCCGCACGCGCGGCAGGCCGTCCTCGGCGCAACACGCCTGCTCTCGACAACGCTCGGCGCCCTTGCGGGCGCGGTGGTCGTCCTGTTCCTGGGCCTCTTCCTCGCGGCCGAGCCCGCGGCCTACCGCAAGGGCCTGCTCCGCCTCGTCCCCGTCGCGCGGCGGGCCCAGGCGTCGACGGTGCTCGATGACATGGGGCACCTCCTCCGCCGATGGCTGCTCGGGAGGCTGCTCTCCATGGCCATCGTGGGCGTCATGACCTGGATCGGCCTCGCGCTCCTCGGCATCCACCTGGCGCTGACGCTCGCGATCCTGGCGGCGGTGCTGACGTTCGTTCCTTACGTCGGACCGGTGCTCTCGGCCGTCCCCGCCGCGCTGCTCGGCCTGCTGCAAGGCCCGGCCCTGGCAGGCTACGTGATCGCGCTCTACCTGGGCATCCAGGTCGTCGAGAGCTACCTGATCACACCGCTCATCCAGCGGAGCACGGTGTCGCTGCCGCCGGGGCTCATCCTGGTGACGCAGGTGCTGATGGGCACGCTGACCGGCGGCCTCGGCGTCGTCCTCGCCACGCCGATCCTGGTCGTCCTCGTCGTGCTCGCGAAGCGGGTCTACGTCGAGGGCGTGCTGGGCGACACCACGGTGAGCCAGGGGGAGGATGCGCCGGTTCCGGGGCTCCCTGAGCAGCGGTAGGCCATGAGCGCCAGCGCCGCGCCTCCCGGCGAGAGCCCCTCTGCGTGGGCGCAGGCCGTCGACAAGGTGCATCACCTGGCCGCCGACCTGATCTCCTCGCTGCCCAGCATCGGGATCGCGCTCGCCGTGTTCGCGGCCTTCTACGTCGCCGGCAAGCTGCTCAGGACCACGATCCGGCGCATCGCGATGACGCGGCGCCGGAACCAGAACCTCGGGCTGGTCCTCGGACGGCTGACCCAGGGGGCGATGTTCATCCTCGGCGCCCTCGTCGGGTGCGTCATCGTCTTCCCGAACTTCACGCCGGCCTCGCTCCTCCAGTTCCTCGGCATCGGATCGGTCGCGATCGGCTTCGCGTTCCGCGACGTGCTCCAGAACTACCTCGCGGGCATCCTCCTCCTCTTGACCGAGCCGTTCCGCATCGGCGACCAGATCCGCTTCGGCAGCTACGAGGGCACGGTCGAGGAGATCCAGACCCGCGCGACGCTCCTCAAGACGTACGACGGCCGGCGCGTCGTGATCCCGAACTCGGAGCTGTTCACGAACTCGGTCGTGGTCAACACGGCATTCGAGGTGCGCAGGATCGAGTACGACGTGGGCATCGGCTACGGCGACGACATCGAGCGCGCCAGGGCGCTCATCCTGGAGGCGCTCCGCGGCGTGGAGGGCGTGCTCCCTGAGCCAGCGCCCGACGTGCTGGCCATGGAGCTCGCCGCGAGCTCGGTGAACCTGCGCGTCCGCTGGTGGATCAGGCCTCCCCGCCAGCACGACGCGCTCGACGCGCGCGATCGGGTGCTCGTCGCCATCAAGCGGGCGCTCACCGAGGGCGGCGTGGATCTGCCTTTCCCGACCACGCAGGTGCTCTTCCACGACCAGACCGAGGAGACCGACGGCGATCGCTCCCGCCAGCGCGAGGGGTGGCCCGCCGGCAAGAGCCCGGTGCCGCGGCCCCGCGGCGTGGCCCGGGCGCAGGAGCCGCGAGACGCGGCTCCGCCGGGCCGGGGAGAGCGCCGCGATACCGACGGGGGCGCGCCTTGACCAGCGTCTCCCGGTCGGCATTGGCTCACCCGTCCTCCTTGCCTTTCACCTCCTCCTCACGCTCGGGTTCGCTGCGCAGGTGCTGCACGGAAGGCCCGTACTCGTCGACCCGCGTGCCGGGCGCCCGCACGCCCCTCCGGTACGCCGCTCGCGCGAGGATGTGCGCGCCCACGGGCGCGGTCACGCCCACGAAGAACAGCACCAGCGCCGCCTTGGTCACGCTCGCGAGCTCCTGGAAGTGCAGCGCGAGCGCGGCGAGCAGGAACGCGAGCCCCAGCGTCGCAGCCTTGGTCGGCGCGTGGATGCGCGCATAAAAGTCCGGCAGGCGCAGGACGCCGAGCGACGCCACGAACATGAAGAACGTCCCCGCCACGGCGGCGGCGATCTCGAGCGCGCTAGCGAGCAAGGGAGCCCTCCAGGTAGGCGGCCAGCGAGATGGTGCCGATGAACCCGAACAGCGCGGTCACCAGCACCATGTCGATGAACGCGTCCGTGGCGAGCAGCATCGACGCCACGAGCGCCACGCCGACGACATTCATCAACAGGCAATCGAACGCGAGCAATCGATCGAAGTTCGTCGGCCCGCGCGCGACGCGGATCGTGCAGAGCCCGATGCCGGCGCCGAGCACGAAGAGCGAGGCGAAGAGGACGGCGGACCGCGGATCGACGCTTCCCATGTCATTCCTCCAGCGATGGCGGCAGCCCGCGGCCTGCGGCGCGCTGGATCAGACGGACGAACCGGCGCAGCCGGCCGCGCAGCTCCGCGGGATCGCGCGCGTAGAGCGAGTGGACGTAGAGCGCCTGCTCCTCCAGGCCCACGTCGACCGTCAGCGTGCCCGGGGTCAGGGAGATGAGGCTGGCGAGGAGGATCGTCTGCACGGGGCTCAGGGCGCGCACATCGAGGCGGACGAACGCCGGATGGAACACGGACCGCGGGCGGAGGATGTCGCGCGCGAGCGTGAGGTTCGAGAGGACGAGCTCCTTGACGAAGCTCCAGGCCAGGGCGAGCACGCCCGCCGCAGCGCGCGCGTAGAAGCTCCTGCCGAGCGCTCGCTCGGTGAGCGCAATCGCGCCGAAGCCGACGAGGAAGCCCACGACCAGGCGCCCCAGGGAGAGCTCCACCTGGAGCAGGACCCAGACGATCGCGAGGAGCAGGTTCAACGCGAGGCGGTTCATCGGCTCATCGTCGCTGGACGAGGACCGCGTCCACGTACGGCGTCACCTCCAGGAGCGTGGTCGCCGTCCGCTCGAGGTGCGCGAAGAGCGGCGCCGCCGCGAGGCCCAGGATCACGGTCAGCGCGCCGAGGACGAGCGTCGCGCCCAGCATGCCCCGGTCGCCGCCGGCGCCGCGCGTGCGCAGGCCGGTGGGCTCCCCCCAGAAGACGGCCGTCCATATCTTGAGCATCGACGCGAGCGTGAGGAGGCCGACGACGAGCGATACCGTGGTGGCGACGACGGCTCCGGCCCGGAAGCCAGCGACGACGAGCAGCAGCTTGCCCCAGAACCCGCTGAGCGGGGGCAGTCCGGCCAGCGACATGGCAGGGACGAAGAAGCCCGCGGCCACCCACGGGTGCGCGCGCGCGAGCCCGCGGGCGTGGCCGAGCGCCCCCGGCCCTGCGATGCCCTCCACGACGCCTCCTGCGAAGACGAGCGCTGTCTTCGCGACCATGTTGTGGAGCGTGTGGAACAGCCCCGCTGCCACCGCGATCGGGGTGAACAGCGCTAGCCCGAAGATCATGTAGCCGACCTGGCTGACGATATGGAACGACAGGATGCCGCGCATCGTGCTTCGTCCGAGCGCCCCCACGACCCCGACGACCATCGTGACAGCGGCGATCACGAGGAGCGCCGAGCGGAGCCCGCCGGGCGCGGCGGCGCCCAGGAGCGGGACGGAGCGGAACAGCGTGTAGACGCCCACCTTGGTGAGGAGCCCGGCGAAGAGGCCGTTCACCACGGCCGACGCCTCCGGGTACGCGTCGGGCAGCCAGAAGAACACCGGCGCCAGGGCCGCCTTGACCATGAAGACGACGATCACCAGCGCCCCCGCGCCCCAGAAGGCGGACGGCAGGCCCCCCTCGCGGGTGCGCACCGCGAGCTCGGCCATGTTCACGGTGCCGGCCGTGCCGTAGACCGCGCCGACGCCGCCGAGGAGCACCGCGCTGGCGACGAGGTTGATCACCACGTACGCGAGCGCATGCCGTTGCGCTGCAGCCCGGGTGCCGAGCGCGAGCAGCGCGAAGGACGAGAGGAGCATGAGCTCGAAGAAGACGAACAGATTGAAGAGATCGCCGGTCACGAGGGAGCCGTTGACCCCTGCCATCATGAGCTGCTGGAGCGGATAGAAGCACCGCCGCTCGCGCGCGCCGCGCAGCGATCCGGGCGCGTAGGCGAGCGCGGCCAGGGCGATGATCGACGCGAACAGCAGCATCAGGGCGGAGAGCGCGTCCGCCACCCACACGACGCCGACGTGCGGGCGCCAGCCCCCGATGGCGAGCACGAAGATCGCGCCGCGGGCCGTCCGGGCGGTGAGCAAGAGAGCGGTCGTGAAGAGGAGGGCGCCGCTGGCGAGCGACAGCCACCGTTCCAGCCGCGGCCTCCCGGAGAACAGCGCCAGGAGCACCGCGGTGAACAGGGGCAGCAGCACCGGCACCACCACGATCGCGGCGTTCATGCGTCGTCCCCCCCGGACGGCTCATCGCTCCCCTTCCTCCGGTGCATGTCGACGGCCATCGCGAGCAGGAAGGCGGCCATCCCGAAGCCGATCACGATCGCCGTGAGGATGAACGCCTGCGCGAGCGGATCGGCCGTGGGGCGGGCGAGGGCGGCGGCCGGATCTTCCTCCGGGATCAGCGGCGGCGCCGCGCCCGCGGGCATCCCCGAGGCGGTCAGCACGAAGAGGTTCACGCCGTTGGACAGCAGGAAGAAGCCCATCGCCACGAGCTGCACGTCGCGGGACAGCATGAGATACAGACCCGCAGCGAGGAGCGCCCCGGCGGCGATCGCGGCGGCTCCGATCACGGCGGCGCCTCCGCGGAGAAGGCGTCGAGCACCTTGATCGCCGCGCCGACCACCGTGAGATAGACCCCGACGTCGAAGAGCAGCGTCGTCGAGAGGCGGAGCGCGGGAGCCTCGTCGGCGCCGATCGGCACGTGGTAATGGGTCAAGAAGCCCTGGCCGCGCGCGACGGCAGGCAGCCCCGACGCCGCGGCGATGAGCAGGCCTATCCAGGGCATCCGGCAAGCGAGCGGGTTGAGCGCGGCCCGCACGGTGCCCGCGCCGAAGGCCAGGGCCGCCAGGACGAACGCGATGGTCGTGACGAGCCCGGCGATGAAGCCGCCGCCCGGCGCGTCGTGCCCGCGGAGCAGCAGGAAGAGCGCGAAGACGACGATCAACGGGAGCACCCCTGTGGCGACGTAGCTCAGGAAGGGCGATCGCATGACCCGGCCCCCCCATGCCTGGACGCCTGAGCCGGCTCGCGCCGCGGGCGCAGCGCCGCCACGCCCAAGGCGGCGACGGCGAGCACGGTGATCTCGCCGAGCGTATCGGCGCCCCGGAAATCCACGAGGATGACGTTGACGACGTTTCTCCCGTGCGCCTCGGGGAGCGACAGCGCGAGCTGATCCGCTCCGGCAGGGGCGCTCGGACGATGGACACCGGTGCTCCAGGCGAGGGTCGCCGCGAGGACCGCCACGGTGCCGGCCACGGCGGCGTGCGCGATGCGCACCCCTCGAGGCCGCGCGTCGGGAGCGAGCCTGGGGAGCCTGCGAAAGACGAGCAGGAGCAGGATGAGCGAGACCGTCTCGACCAGGACCTGCGTGAGCACGAGGTCGGGCGCGCGGAAGACGATGTAGAAGACCGCGACGCCGTACCCCGCGACCGCCATGGTCACGACCCTGGCGACACGGCTCGTCCCGAAGGGCGTCAGCGCGGCCCCGGCGACGATCATGAGCGCCGGGAGGCAGGCGACCCCGAGATCGGGGCCCCACGTCCCCGTGGCGCCGAGCCCATCCCCCAGGGCGACGGCGGAGCACGACGCCGCGGCGGCGAAGAGGAGCATCACCGCCAGGTAACGCGGCAGTCCCCCGGCCTGTACGGCTCGACCGGCCCAGCCCGAGAGGCGGAGGACGACCCCGGAGATGCGGTCGGAGAGGATCTGTGTCTCCGGCTCGCTGGGGGGCTTCGCGTGCAGCCTCCAGAGGAGATAACCGCCCGCCCCCAGCGCGATCGTGATCAAGCTGAGGGCGAAGAGGGCGTCCACGTGGTGCCACACGGCCAGCCACCCCAGCCGCTCGGCTCCGGGCTCGAGCAGAGAACCCAGCCGCCCCGGAGCCACGCCGCCGAGCACCTGCGGGGCGAGCAGGAGGAGGGGGACGACGAGCAGCCATGGCGAGAGCTGGTGCCTCGGATGGCCGCGATCCTCGGGCGGAATGTCGGGGCCCCAGAACGAGCCGACGAAGAGCTTGAGCGCATAGGCGACCGCGAGGGCCCCGCCCACGACGGCCGCCACGACCGCGACCACGCCGGCCGGGGAGCGATCGGCGAGCAGCGCCTCGAAGAGGATCTCTTTGCTGATGAAGCCGAACACGAAGGGAAAGCCCGCCATGGCGGCGGCGCCGAACCCGATCAAGACCCCGGCGACCGGCTCGCGCCGGAACCAGTGCTCCCTCTTCAGCACCGAAAGATCGCGTGTCCCCGTCACCTTCTCCATCCAGCCGACGAGCAAGAACAGAGAGGACTTGTACAGCGCGTGGTTCGCGATAGTGAGCAGCTCACCGCGCGTCCCTGTCCTCGCATAGAGGCCGTAGAGCGCGGTCAGCACGCCGAGGTACGCCACCGTGCTGTACGCGAGGAGCTTCTTCAGGTCCCAGGCCCGGACGGCGTCCCATCCGGCAACGACGAACGTGGTGAGCCCCACCGTGACGAGGACAGGCTGCCAGACGGGGGACGCATGGAACACCGGGAACAGGCGGCCCATCAAGAAGACACCTCCCTTCACCATGGTGGCGGAGTGAAGATAGGCGCTGACGGGCGCGGGCGCGGCCATGGCGCCCGGGAGCCAGAAATGGAACGGGAACTGCGCCGATTTGGTGAACGCCCCCACGAGCAGGAGGATGAGCGCGGGGACATGGGCCGGGTTCGCCACGAGCTCGCCCGCGCGCGGGGCGAGCTCGGACAGGTTGTACGTTCCGGCCAGCTGCCCGAGCAACACCACGCCGGCGAGCATCGCGAGGCCCCCTGCGCCCGTGACCAGGAACGCGCGGACCGCGCCGCTCCGCGCCTCCGGATCGGTGAAGTCCATCCCGATGAGCAGCGCGGACGCGATGGTGGTCAGCTCCCAGAAGACGTAGAGGAGCACGAGCGAGTCCGAGAGGACGACCCCGATCATGGCCCCCATGAACGCGAGGAGCGTCGCCCAGTAGGCGGGTTTGCCCTTCGGTCCGAGGTAGGCGCGGCTGTACTGGACGACGCCGAGGCCCACGCCGGCGACGAGCAGCACGAAGAAGGCGCCGAGGCGGTCCAGGCGCAAATTCGCCGTGATCCCGACGGAGGGGAGCCACGCGATCGGGATCGTCGTCGATGCACCCCCGGACACCTCGGACCAGCGCGGGAGCATGATGAACAGCACGAGCACAGGGGGGAGGAGCGCGACGCGTCCAGCCCACCGCGGCGAGAGAACCAGCACGAGCGCCGCACCCAGGAAGGGAATGGCGATCGTCGATGCGAGGGTCGGTAGCATGCAAGAACCCTTGTTGCCGAACGGGGCGCGTCCCCCCTGGCATGTGGCTACGCTCTGCCCTGCATGTTGCCATGGGCTCTCTGTCCTCCGCGCGCGCTCCGCGCAGACCATCGCGCCCGCGGGCGCCGGCGCCGCATGCGTCGAGCCGCGGGCTCGCTGCGCGAGATCGAGGCTTCTGCCGGCGCATACGTCGCGGGCACGCACACGGCGCTGCACGGCAGGCTCGGCTGAAGGATGGTGCGCCAGACCGGCGCTCGCCACAGGCGACCTTGCGACGGATCGCGAGCGAGGATCAGGAGGTCGACCTGCTCTCGCCGGGCCAGGCGGAGCAGCTCGGCGGCCGGATGGCGGGTGATGACCTCGAGGTGTGAGGTCGCCCCGTCGAGCGCGCGCGGTTCGACCGCGCTGCGAGCCCCGGCCAGGGGCCTGTCGCGGTAGGGATGCAAGACGCCTCGGCTCGCCGCGGCAGACACGAACCGCGTCCAGAAGCTCACGAGGCCGAGCTCTCGGTGGAAGGTCGCGACGAGCGCTTCGAGCGGCCCCGCCCCGTCGAGCTCGGTGAGCCAGCCCAGAGCGGCTCGAGGAGAGTCGGCGGGGTCGAGCCCGACCAGGACGCGCAAGCGGCGCTCGCCTTGCAGCCAATCGAGCAGGCGCTCGGAGCCCTTGGCGACCAGCACCGGGACGGGCGAGCTCCGGAGTATTCTTTCGACGCCGTCCCCGAACAGCCGCTCGAGCCGGTTCGCGGGGCGGTGCGAGATCACCATCAGGCGGGCTCGGCAGGCGCTCGCGATCTCGGCGAGCCAGGCGTGCCGGAACCCGGCGACGAGCCGCGCCTCGACCCGCGCTCCAAGCTGTCGCAGCGCGTCGGTCTGCCGCTCGAGCATCTCGCGCTCTGGATCGAGCAACGCGTCCTGTTCGTGGCCGATAAGGAGCTCGGAGCCGAGCTCGTCGACGACGTGGACGAGATGCAGCTCCTCGCCGAGCCGCTGGGCGAGGGACGCAGCGGCCCGCCCAGCCTGCTGTGCGGCTGGAGAGAAGTCGGTGTCGCAGACGATTGGCATGGACCACCGTGGAGCAGCGAAAGGTGTGCCTGCCTGTGCGGCGTGCGACGACTGCGCGCTCGGTTGCTGGTCGAGCGACCGCGCAGCCGCCTCGCCCGCCCCGACCGGCCGCGCGCGGCGTCCCGCTACCGCTCGTCGAGCAGGGCGGACGGTCGCTGGAGCTCCTCGAGCGTCCGGCTCAGCGCCTCGAGCTCCGTGGCGGCCTCGTGGAAGCGACGCTCGCCGAGCAGGCGCAGGTAGCTCGCGAAGGCGCCGTTGGCCCGCTGCGCCAGCCCGTCGGTCACGCTGGGCCCACCCGGCGCCTCGGGCACGCCGGGCAGGCCCGCCACGGCCGGCGTCGGGGGCGGCTCGCCCTCCACCAGGCCGCGCAGCGCCGCGTCGAGCGAGCTCGCGTAGCTCATCCGGTCGCCGTGCATCACCACCACCACCCGGAGCTCCGGATACGCCGCCGTGTCCGCCTGGAGGAAGATGGGCTCGACGTAGAGGAGCGTGTCCTCGACGGGGATGACCAGCGCATTGCCGCGGATCACCTTCTGACCCCGCTGGCTCCAGAGCGAGAGCTGCGCCGACAGCACCGGATCCTGGTCGATCTTGGTATCCATCTGCTGGGTGCCGAGGACACGCGTCTCCTTGGGGAACTTGTACGCGAGCATGCGCCCGTAGTTGTCGCCGTCGGACATGCCGGCGATCCAGCCGATGAGCACCTGCCGGTTCTTCGGCGTGAACGGCAGGATCAGGGTGAACTCGGGTCGCCCGTCGCCCGGCGGCTTCCACATCACATAATAGGGCTCCACCGGCTGGACCTCCTCGTAATACTTCTCGGTCGCGCGCGTCCAGAGATCCTCCTGGTTGTAGAACACCTCGGGATCTCTCATGTGGTACTTCGCGTAGACGAGCCCCTGCGCGAGGAGGAAATCCTCCGGATAACGCACGTGCGCGCGGAGCTCCGCCGGCATCTCCTCGCGCGGCAGGAGCAGGCCGGGGAAGATGCGGCTGTAGACCTGGATGATCGGATCCTCCGGCTCGAAGACGTAAAGCCGCACCGAGCCGTCGTAGGCGTCGACCACCGCCTTGACCGAGTTGCGCGCGTAGTTCGCGTGGCGGAGGTGATGCGTGAACCCTGCCCGCCCGCCCGCGTCGCCCAGCGCGTGCCCCCCGTTCATCCCGGTGTCTTCAGCGGAGAAGAAGCTCTCGCTGTAAGGGTAATAGCTCGACGTGGTGTACGCATCGACGATCCAGTGGAGCCGCCCGCCGGCGACGACGATGTACGGATCGCGATCGAGCGCCAGGAAGGGGGCGATCGCCCCCACGCGCTCGCGGACCTCGCGGCGGAACATCACCCGGCTGTCGTCCGTGGGGATGCCGGACACGAGGAAGCTCGTGCCGCCGAGCTTCCACCCGAAGAGGAGCTTTCGGAAGAAGCCTTCGAGCGCGATCCCGCCGGTGCCCGCGTAGCGCGTGTAGACGTTCTCCGAGCCGCTCGGATGGTCGAACTCCGGCTCTCTGGAGTTGGCCACCACGTAGCCGTGGGTGGTCGCTCCGTAATAGATCTCCGGGCGCTCGACCGCGAGCTCGGGGGAGACGGAGACGGGCGGGATGTCCTTCACGAGCAGGTTCGGCTGCCCGTCGTGCGTGAAGTCGTGCGCCGAGGCCATCGCGACGCCGTGACCGTGCGTGTACTTGAAGCGACGGTTGACGAAGGTCTGGTGCTCGCTCGGCAGGTTCTCCGCGCTGAGCTCGCGCGGGGCGAGCATGACCTGCCGGTAGCGGTCGCCCACAGTGTAGCGATCGATGTCGATGCCAGGTATGTCGTAATAGAGGCGGATCGCCTGGAACTGATGGAGCACGGCGTCGAGCGCGCGCGGGTCCCAGAGGCGCACCTCGGACAGGAGATCCTGGTTGTTCGCAAGGGTCTCGCGGGTGAGCCGGTCGGAGACGGGGAACTCGGTGACCTCGACGTCGTGGAGGCGGAACCCCGCGCGGGTGAACGCGATGTTGTGGGCGAGGTAGGGGCGCTCGAGCGCGAGCTCGTTGGGCACCACCTTGAGCCACTGGAAGAGCAGCGGGAGCACGAACATGCCGAGCGCCCACGGCGCCGCGACGAGGAGCGCCGGCAGCGCGGCGAGCCCCGCCACGGTGCGCCGGCCCGGCCCGCGCTCGCCGGCGGCGAGGCGATAGAGGGCGCGCTGCACGGGCGGGAGGAAGAGCGCGAACCCCACGAGCGCCGCGATGACGGCGACGATCCGGGTCGCGGGCAGGCGCACGTGGACGTCGGTCCAGCCCGGGCCCACGACCACGCCCCACTCCGAGTACATGAGGTGATAGGCCGCGAGCCAGCGCCCCCAGGCCACGACGAGGGCGAGCGCGCCGAGAGAGAAGAAGAGCGCGCGGTACCGTGCGGCACCGGCCGGCGCGGCGTCCGCGGCGGAGCCCGCGACGGCCGGCGCCGCGGCGTGCTCCGCAGGAGGCGCCGCGGCGTGCTCCGCAGGAGGCGCCGCGGCGTGCTCCGGGGCGGGATAACGGACCCTCCGCCTCACCGGCACAAGGCCCGCGTCGACCGCCGCCCCGGCGAGCGCGAAGAGCGCGAGGGCCCACAGCAGGAAGTAAACCGCATCGTGAAACGGCAACGAGAACAGGTAGAACGAGGTGCTGCGGCCGAGGACGGGGTCGCGCAGCTCCGTGGGCGCGCGCTCGAGGAAGCGCAGGATCACCGCCCAGCCGAAGAAGCCCCAGATGGCGCCGAGCGCCGCGCCGAGAAGCGTCGGGATGCGCCGCGCGCCGCGCGACCGCGCAGGAAGGGTCAGCAGGAAGACGACGAGCCCGCCGAGCGCTGCGGCGACGAGCGCCGAGATCAACCGGGCCAGCGTCACCTTCCAGAAGCGCGCGGTGTAACCGAGCTCGGCGAACCAGAGGTACTCGCCCCAGAAGCTCAGGAACCCGAAGAACGCGAGCGTGCTTACCACAAGCAGCGCTCCCGCCGCGATGGGCAGGCGCTTGCGCATCCACATCCCCCGCGTGATCAGGGCTGCTCCGGCGCCGAGCAGCACCAGGATAACGAGAACGTACATTCGATGCCTCCCTCGAGCAGGGCCCCACGCGGGGCGCGACAGCGTGCGCCCTCAAGGCGCAAGGACCGCGCCCGATCCAGAGCTGCGGGTGCGTGTCAGCGATGCACGGACAGGCGAGCCGGCAGCGCGCCGGGATGGTCCGCCCCTTGAGCGCCCTCGTCCGGCACGCCTCAGCCGCCCTTGAGCGCGAGCGCCTGAAGCGCGTGGACGAGCTGCTGATGCATCTCCCGCTGCTGCGCGAGCAGCGACTCGAGGAGCTGCGTCACGGGCGCGGGAGCGCCGAGGCTCAGACCACCAGTCTTCGATAACGCCAGAAGGAGGCAGGCGACGGTCGCGCCGGAGTCCGGGAAGATGACGATGTTCACGTTCCTGGCGTCACCGCGGTTGTGGCCCGATGAGCTCTTGTGGAAAGCGGAAGAGCGGCTGGCTGCATCTCCCGCAGCGGCGTCGGCGTCGGCGTCCGCGTCCGCGTCGGCGTCGGTGGCCGCCGCGGCAGACGTGGCCACAGCCGAATTTCTGGATGCAGCCGAGTTCGAGGCCGAGGCAGCATTCCCCGCCACCTCGGCTTCCGCCTCCGCTTCCGCTTCGGCCGCTGCGCCATCTTCCCGATCCGGCCTGGGCTGCGCTGTCGCTGCGCTGCCCTCGGCGGCCCGCTCCCGCACGTCGTCCGGCGTGCTCGTGGCAGACGGGTTGTCTCCTGGCATATCGACCCCTCCCAGTTCCTCGTCGGTCTTCGTTCGAGCTCGCCCCGCAGCGCGGCATCACGCCGGAGGCAGCGGCTTTCCACGGTAATATCCATGAAGCCAGCGCGCGGGCTGGTCAATGGCCTGCGCCGGCCTCCCGCGAGGCGCACGCCCCTGGCGCGGCGCTCTCAGCGGCTGATCTGCAGCAGGGCGCACCGCCACCAGGGCTCGATTACCCGCAGGAGGTCGACCTGCTATCGCTCTTCGAGGACTTCGCCGTCGACAACCAGATGCTCATCGCCGCCTCGCAGATGCGCATTCTGGTGGACGCCGCCTGCCGGGGTGTCGAACGGATTGTCGCAGTCCTTGTTGCTGCGAAACGCTCACCGGGCGGGCTTCGCCGCCGCCTTCGCGGCGCCGCCGGCCGCGTCGACGCGCTGCTCGAGCTCGCTCAGCTTCCTGTCGATCTCCGCCCTGGCCGAGCTCCAGGGCTGCCTCGTGTCCTTGCCGAGCTCGTTCAGAGCCCCGATCACCTCGCGGTGCTTCGCCTCGATCTCTTGCAGCGCCTGGTCGACGGGGCCTCGGTCGACCGCCGGCACGGTGGGCGCCTGCGCCTTGAGCTCCGCCGCCCGCAGCTCCAGGAGCCGAGCCCGCTTGCGCGCGTACTCGATGTACTCCTCTTTCGTGTCGTGCCGCGCGCCCTTGAGCGCCTCCTCGAGCTCCCGGCGCTCCTCGGCCACGTCCTCGCGCACGCCGGCCCGCTCCTGCCTCGCCTCTCTCCTGGCCTCGGCGATCTCCTCCTGGGCCTCGCGCCGAGCTTCGGCGATCTTCTGCTCCGCCTCGCGCTGGATGCGCGCGATCTCCTCCTGCGCCTCTTTGCGGGCCTGAACAACGTCCTCGCCCGGGTTGCGGTCACAAGCGACCACGAGCGCCGCGGCGGCCATCGCCGAGACCAACGATGCGGTCCTGTAGAACATCATGCGTCCTGCTCCCCTGATTGAGAGTTGCTTCACGCACGGTCGAGCCGGTGCGTGAACGAGCGCAGCCACCCGCACGTGAGAGGCTGCAGTGCCTTGGCTGGTCGGGGCACGCGACGTTTGCATGCAAATTCGTGCCCCGATCGCCCCGTGCGAGCGACGGAGCCCGGCGCTCGGGGCCAAGCGCGCCGAAGCGCTCGACAACACCTCAGGCGGAGTGCGTCCACGCGCGCGGGTGCACTCTGCTCGACGAGCTGCACATCGCCCGAGCGGCATCCTCGACGCCATCGGCTGCCGGTGCGACGATCTCGGTCATGCCCGTGAGTGTCTCCTGTCGCGCAGAGCGGCGTCTCTGCTCGTCGTACAACGACCTGTGTCAAAGCGCGAAGGGTCCAATGTGCGATTCACGCCAGGAGCCACTCGCGTGAATCCTGGAGCGTCTTTCGGCACGCGCCGTGCACGGCGCACAGGGCGCACGCGTGCGCGCGGAGAGCACCGAGCGCCTGACGGACGAGGGGCTGAGCCAACGCGAGCGCTGCGCCCTCTCCCAGGCAGGCGACGACGAGCACCACATCGAGGACATCGCCCATGAGTGCGGAGTGTCCGGGCTCTCCAGAGCGGGATTCACGCGACCGTCCGATAGAGCACAGCTCCGGAAACACCGACCGCAGGAGGAAGATCATGATCGACGTTTCGAAGATGAGCCAGGACACCAAGGCCTGCATCAGCGCGTGCCTCGATTGCCATGAGCTCTGCAAGAAGATGGTGATCCACTGTCTCCGTCAGGGCGGCGCGCACGCCGAGCCGGGCCACGTCGAGATCATGCTCGACTGCGCGGAGATTTGCCAGATGAGCGCGCATTTCATGCTCAGAGGGTCGCCGCTCCTCGGCCGCACGTGCGAGGTCTGCGCCGAGGTATGCGACCGCTGCGCGTCCGAGTGCGATCGCTTCGACGACGAGCGGACGAACATGTGCGCGGAGGTATGCCGCGCCTGCGCAGAAGCCTGCCGCGACGCCTCCCCTGTCGCGCGCGCGGCGTAGGCGTCCGGTCCAGCGCTCCCCGTGAGGAGCGGCGGAGCGTGGCTCGCTCGATGACGAGCGGCCTGGTGCTCCGCTGAACCCGCGCCGGGTCGCCGCAGGTGAGCGCCCGCTCACGACGTGGAGGAGGCCTGCTCGCTCGACGGAGGGCGCCGTATCACCGAGAAGCTGCCGTCCGTCCCCAGGATCATCGCCTCCACGTCCGCCAGCGACATGATCCCCTGCTGGCGCGCAGCCGCGAGGAGCTCGTCATCGACGACGCGCTCCTGCTTGAGCGCGCGCGGGAGCACCTCCCCGCGGCGCACCAGCAGCATCGGCTCGGCCTTGACCGTATGGCTCACCGCCTTCGAGCGGACCGAGAGCCAGGTGATCAGGAACTGGAGCGAGATGAGCAGCGCGAACGCGAGAACACCATCGAGGAGCGCCGCGCTCTTGGAGAGCGTCACGGTCGCGAGCGTCGAGCCGAGCGCGACCGGACCCATCCTTGACGGGGCCGAGCGTGATCGCGTCACGTCAGCCATGTCCATTGTCATGATGGTCAGGCCGGGGACGTCCAGGGGTAACCGAGACGTCGACCGAGACGTCGAACGTGTCGTCGTGGTCGTCGCGGCGGCTCTCTCACCAACGCGCTCAGCTCCGCGGCGCCGACGCCGCCCGAGCGCTCGGCGACATCGGGCCCGTTTCGCCCTCCGCGAGGGGCAGATCGAGGCGGAAGACCGATCCCTGGCCGGGCGCGCTGCTCACGCCGAGTGACCCGCCGTGCGCCTCGGCGATCCGCCGCGCGAGCCACAGCCCGAGCCCCACGCCGGGCACCAGCTCGCGGGACGCGCCGACGCGGCGGAACGGCTCGAAGATCCGCTCGAGATCCTCCGGCGCGATGCCGATGCCCTGATCGGCGACCGTGACGAAGGCACGATCGCGGTCCTCTCCCACGGAGACGGTGATCTCTCTTCGCTGAGGAGAATACTTGATGGCATTGCTGATGAGGTTGTTGAGCACCTGCGCGATGCGCGACGGATCACAGCGGGCGACCACCGGTCCCGCCGCGATCGAGACGATGATCTCATGAGCCGATGACAAAGGTTGGAAGAGCTCCGCCGCCTCGCGCGTGAGCTCGCGCAGATCGCAGGCCTCCAGCTTGAGCTCGATCCGGCCGGCGTGGATCCGGGTGGCGTCCAGGAGGTCGCCGACGAGCCGATCCATCCGAGCGACCTGCCGTGCGACGAGATCGTTCGCCCGCCGGGCATGCTCCGCGGTCGGCGCCGGGCCGGTCGGGTCGAACCTGCCGACCTTCATCTGGAGCGCCGTCAGCGGGTTGCGGAGGTCGTGGGCGACGCCGGCGATGAAGGTGAGCTGATTCTCCTCCTGGCAGACCAGCCTGTCCGCCATGCCGTTGAACACGCCCGCGATCGAGCGCAGCTCCGCGGGCCCCGTGGCCGGGGCGCGCGCGGTTTTGTCCCCGCGCGCGAAGCGCTCGATGGCCCGCTCGAGCGCCGCAAGCGGGGAGTGGACGCAGCGCGCCAGGGCGACGAGCGACCCCGAGATCGCGATCACGGCGAGCAGGGCGACTCCGATGCTCAGCACGTTGGCCGCCGAGTCCCAGGCGGCGGCCTGGCGTGTCGCGGCCCGGGCCTGCTGGCTGTTCTTGTCGACGAAGTCCTGGAGGCTCGTCATCGCGGCGTCGAGCAGCGGCGAGGAGGTCCGGATGGCCTCGCCCGGCGTCGCGCGGTGCTCGAGGAGGGCTCTCCGGGAGGCGAAGTAGTCGTGCATGCGCTGCTCCACCTCGCGCAGCAGCGATTCCTCCTCCGGGCTGCCGACGTATTTGCGGACCTCGACGAGGCGCCGGTCCGCGCGGGCGACGATCGCCTCCAGCGCAGGGCCGGTGTCCTCGGCGGACGTCAGCGAGCCCTCCGCCGACGCCAGCGCGAGGTTGCTGAGGCGGTTGTACTGCGTCATCTGCTGCTGCAGCTCCATCGCCAGCCGCACGCCATCGACGCTGTCGTCGATGAGGAGCGCCGTCCGGTGCAGGAACGTGGTGAGCAGGCCCATTCCCGCTGCTGAGAGCATCAGGAGCACGGCCATGAGCGCGATCATTCCCCGGACGATGGATCGGAGGCTCGTCCCGCCCGCCTCCTCACACGACCTCGCCTGTCCATCGTGGGGTGGGCGCCGGTGATTCGCGGACATGGGAGGCACTATGACAGCGGCCCCGCATCGCGTCGGCGGCTTCGAACGCCGGCCGGCCCGGCGCCCGCGCGCCCTTCCAGGCCACGGCGCAGGCGCCGCTCGTCACGTGCCCCGACGTCGTAGGAACGCCGCTCGCAAGCCCGCGGTGGCGGTAGGAGGATGCGGAGCTCCCAGGTCGGAAGCGCGCCGTCGGCGCGCACCAGCGTGCTCGCGGTCGCCGGCGGCGTGGTCGCCCTGTGCCTGGCCGTCCATCATCTCTGGCCCGCTGCGCTGTCGCTGCGCGTCGGGGACGAGCCGGCGCGCCTCGAGGATCACCTCGCGCCCGACGAGCGCGGCGCATGATGATCACGGCCCCGCGCGGTGTCGATCCAGGATCTCCGCCAGCGCAAAGGCCTGGCGCAAGCTGACCCGATGGCGCAGCGCGCTTCGCAGTTTCGCGCGCCGCGACACGCGCGCCCCGGCGCCCGCGTCGGAGACGCCCGTCGGCGACGGCGCCTCGTTCTGCGCCGCTGGCGGCGGCGCCGCGCGCGCGGGCCGGCCGGTCGCTATCTCGTCATACGGCGCGCGCAGCCTCCCGCCATACGGCGCGCGCGGGGGCGCCCCGCCGTCCTCACGCCGCTCGCGCGTCCCGCCGAGCGCCGCGCCGAGCCAGGAGATCAGCGCGAAGAGCAGGAAGAGCGCGAGCAGCAGCAGGTCTGCCAGCGTCACGGGTGCCCTCTCCGCTCGCGGAGCGCCTCCGTGGTCCCGTCGGCGCCGGTCATGTCCGAGGCGATGGCGCCGCGCATGTCGGTGTCCGCCTGGACGTTCTTCAGCCGATGATAATCCATGATGCCAAGGTTCCCCCGGCGGAACGCGTCGGCCATGGCGCGCGGCACCTCGGCCTCGGCCTCGACGACCCGCGCCCGCATCTCCTGCTCCAGCGCGACCGCCATCGCGCGCCGCTCCTCCGCCTTGGCCTGGGCGATCTGCTTGTCCGCGTTGGCCTGGTCGATCTGCAGCTTGG
Organism: Sorangium sp. So ce426; assembly: GCF_051475585.1. Taxonomy (NCBI): domain Bacteria; kingdom Pseudomonadati; phylum Myxococcota; order Polyangiales; family Polyangiaceae; genus Sorangium; species Sorangium sp. So ce426. The sequence goes on from NZ_CP150341.1 coordinate 4,811,406, forward strand.
CGCCGATGTTCGCGCCCACGTCGACGTCCGCGATGTCGATGGAGAGGATCTCGTACGCCGTCCCCGCGTCGAGCCCCCGCGAGAGGATGTTCTTCGAGATATGATCGGGGTTCTCGAGCACTTCCTTGTGCGTGGCCGCCGAGCCGATGGTGCTCACCATGCCCTCTCCGACGCGGGCGATGATCGTCTGTTCGCCCGCCCCGCCCACGAGCCGATCGATGTTGGTCCTGACGGTCACGCGGGAGATCGCGATGAGCTGGATCCCGTCCTTCGCGACCGCCGCGATGCGGGCGGTCTCGATGACCTTCGGGATCACGGACATCTTCACCGCCTCGAGCACGTCGCGGCCGGCCAGGTCGATGGCCGCGGCGCGTTTGAACGGCATCGGGATGTTCGCCTTGTCCGCCGAGATGAGGGCATTGACCACGCGCACCACGTTGCCGCCGGCGAGGTAGTGCGCCTCGAGGTCGTTGACGGAGATGTCGAGCCCTGCCTTGACGGCGCTGATGCGCGCGGTGACCACCGTGCCCGGCGGGACGCGCCGGAACCGCATCCCGACGAGCGTGAACAGCCCGACATACGCGCCCGAGGCCCAGGCCGCGATCCAGAGGGGTATCGGGATCATGTAGAGCCCGATGAACAGCGCCGCGAGCAGCAGCAGGACCAGCCCGAACAGGCCCAGATCGATACCCATCATCCCCCCATCTCCTGCGCCTCTGTCCGGCGCACGACGACGCGGTTGCCCTCGACGCGGATCACCTCGACCGACTCTCCGGCCGCGATGTACTCGGCCTCCGACACCACATCGATCCGCGCTCCCCCGATGCGGGCGATCCCGGCCGGCCGCAGCGGCGACGAGGCGACGCCGCGCTCGCCCACCAGCGGTCCGCTGGCCTGGGCTGGCGGGCCGCCGGCGACGTCCGCGCCGAGGCTCGTCGCCAGGACCAGGCGCCGCCCGAAGGGGAGCCGCGGCAGGAAGCGCAGCGCGATGAGCATGCCGGCCAGCGCCAGCGCGATGGACAGCGCGACCTGGGCGACGGCCTCGAGGGCGCGCCCGGGCGTCACGCCCGCGCCGACCAGGCTCATGCTCAGGCCGGCGAGCAGCGCGACCGCGCCGAGGACGCCGGCGACGCCGAAGCCGGGGATCACGAACACCTCCAGGGCGAGGAGCAGCACGCCGGCCACGGCGAGCGCGATCTCCTCCCAGCCGACGAGGGCCAGCAGCCAGTGCGCCCAGAAGAACAGCACCAGGCAGGCGCCGCCCACCAGGCCCGGGACGCCGAACCCCGGCGTGCGCAGCTCGATCAGCAGGCCCATCATCCCGAGGCTCAGGAGGAGCGAGCTCACGACAGGCGTCGTCAGGAACCTGAGCACGCGCTCTGCCCAGCTCGGCGACAGGCGGCGGATTTCGGCCCCCGCGAGGCCGAGCCGGGCGAGCACGGCATCCATGCCGTCCGCCTGGGCGTCTGCGACGCCGAGCGCCAGCGCCTCGGCGGTCGTGAGCGTGAGCAGCTTCCCCGGCCCCACGACCCCCTCGACGGCGACGTCCTCGTCCACCATCGCCTCGGCGAGCTCCGGCGGCCGGCCGCGGCGCTCGGCGGTCGAGCGGAACTCCTTCCTGACGTACGAGGTCGCCTTCTCCCCGGCGGGCTCCGCCCCCTCCGGCCCCGCGTGCACCGGCGCCGCGGCGCCCAGGGTCGCGCCCTCCGCCATCACGATCTGCTCTGCCGCGAGGGCGACGAGGGCGCCCGCCGAGATCGCCCGTTGATCGACGAAGACGACGGTGCGGAGCGGGGTCGCGAGCAGCGCGTCGCGGATGGCGATGGCCGCGTCGACGCGGCCGCCGAGCGTGTTCGTGGGCAGGATCAGCGCGCTCGCTCCTGCCGTCTCGGCCGTGTCGATGGCCCGCTGGACGAAGGCGGACAGCCCGGCGTCGATCTCGCCCTGGATCGGCGCGACATGAACGATCGGTGCGGCCCCGGCACGCGCCGTCGAGGCGACGAGCGCGGAGACGAGCGCGAGCACGTACGGAATCCAGCGCGGCAGCCGCGCGCGCGGGCGCCTTCCTGTCAGCGACACGCGTCACCCCCGGGCGGACACCTAGAGCGGTGATCGCCGTGGTCAAAGCCGCCGGCGTGCGCGGCGAGATCCGCAGCCTTTCGGGCAGCTCCACCGTGCGCCGATTTTTCAGCCCCGCAGCGTTCGCGCCCATCCGTCGAGCGTGGAGGCGATCTGGTGAGCAACCTCTCGCCTGGCCGATCATGACGCCTGCGCGCACTGGATAGGCCGCGACGGGCGCCGCGACGTCGGAGGCCGATCGACGCGCGACGCCGTCCGGCGTGCCGGATCAGCTTGCGCTACGCCGCGCGATATGTTTTGAGTTCAAAGTATTCGTTCCGCCGCTCGCCCGCGGCGATCCCGGAGGGCGTCGCGCCCTGTTCGTTTCCGACGGCTCGCGCCTCGCGCCCGGCGGATGAGGGAGGTGCCGCGCCTCGCGCCCGGAGAGCGGCGCCTCGTCGCCGCCAAGGAGGGGAGTTCCATGGCCCGACTGCTCATCGTCTCCAACCGTCTCCCGATCAGCGTGCGCGTCGACCGCGGCGCGCTCAACCTCACGCGCTCCTCGGGCGGCCTCGCCGCCGCCATGCGCGGCCCCCACGAGCGGCGCTGCGCGGTCTGGATAGGCTGGCCGGGCAGCGTCACGAGCCTCTCCCCGGAGCAGCGAAGGGACGCCGACGTGGCGCTCGCCGGGATGCGCGCCGTGCCCGTGCACCTCGGCGCCGCGGAGCAGCACCGCTTCTACGACGGCTTCTCGAACGGCGTCCTCTGGCCCCTGCTCCACTACCTGCTCGACAAGGTGAACCTCGACGCGGAGCTCGACTGGGAGGCCTACCAGCGCGTCAACGAGCGCTTCGCCGACGTCGTCGCCGCGCAGTACACGCCGGGCGACACGATCTGGGTGCACGACTACCAGCTCCTGCTCCTCCCGGCGCTCCTCCGGCGGCGCCTCCCCGGGGCCCGGATCGGCTTCTTCCTCCACGTCCCGTTTCCCGCCGCCGAGGTCTTCCGCATCCTCCCGTGGCGGGAGCAGATCGTCCGGGGCCTGCTCGGCGCGGACCTGATCGGCTTCCACACGGCGGCCTACCGCAGGAACTTCGCGGCGTCGGCGGCGCACGTGCTCGGCGTCGAGCCGGGCGAGGCGGAGCTCGAGCACGACGGGCGCAGGATCGCGCTGGGGGTCCACCCGATCAGCATCGACGCCGCCGAGATCGAGCGGCTCGCGGGCCACCCCGGTGTGCGGGAGGAGGCGGCGCGCATCCGCGCCGAGGCGCGCGGCCGCAAGATCGTGCTCGGGATCGACCGGCTCGATTACACGAAGGGGATCCCGCGCCGGCTGCTCGCGATCCAGCGGTTCCTCGAGCGCGAGCCGGAGCTGCGCGATCAGGTCCGCTTCCTCCAGCTGGCCGTGCCCACGCGCGAGATGGCCGGCGCGTACGCCGACTTCCGGCGGGTCGTGCACGAGATGGTCGGCCGCATCAACGGGCAGTACGGCACGACGTATGCGACGCCGATCCACTACATGCACCGCTCGCTGCCGCTCGAGCAGGTGGTCGCCCTCTACCTCGCCGCCGACGTGATGCTCGTGACCCCGCTGCGCGACGGCATGAACCTCGTCGCGAAGGAGTACGTCGCCGCGCGGGTCGACGACGACGGCGCCCTGATCCTGAGCGAGTTCGCGGGCGCGTCCTCCGAGCTCGCGGAGGCGATCTCCGTCAACCCGTACGACATCGGCTCGGTCGCCGCCGCCGTGAAGCAGGCGATCGCCATGCCGCCGGCCGAGCAGCGGCGCCGGATGGCGGCGCTGCGCGGCCGCGTGGCCACGCACGACGTCCACGCCTGGGCGCAGGCGTTCCTCGACGAGCTCGACCGCGCCGCGGCGCCGGAGCCCGAGGGGGCCGCAGCGCCGTCGCGCCGAGGGATGCCCGAGGGCGTCGTCGAGCGCGTGCGCGTCGCGCCGCAGCGCGTGTGGATCCTCGACTACGACGGTACGCTGGTCCCGTTCGCGCCGGTGCCGGACCTCGCCGCGCCGGACGAGGAGCTGCTCGCGCTGCTCAGGGCGCTGTCCGAGCGCGACCGCGTGCACATCGTGAGCGGCCGCCGCCGCGCCGACATCCAGCGATGGCTCGGCGCGCTGCCGCTCCACCTCCACGCCGAGCACGGCTTCTGGTCGCGGCGCAAGGCGAGCGACGACTGGGTCGCGCTCGAGCCGGACGCCGCCGCCTGGAAGGGCGAGGTGCGGGCGGTCCTCGAGGGCTTCACCCGGCGCACCCCGGGCAGCTTCATCGAGGAGAAGACGGTGACCCTGGCCTGGCACTACCGCACGGCCGAGCCCGAGCTGGCGAGCCAGCACGTGCGCGAGCTGCGCGCGCACCTCGAGGGGCGCCTCCCCATGGATACCCTGGAGCTCCTCGCCGGCGCGAAGGTGGTCGAGGTCCGGCCGCGCGGCGTCCACAAGGGCAGGGTGGTGCCGCTCATCCTGGACGACGTCCCGGGGAGGGCGGCGGTGATCGCGATCGGCGACGACCGCACGGACGAAGACATCTTCGCGGCGCTGCCGCCGTCCGCGTACACCATCCACGTCGGCAACGAGAGCAGCCGCGCCGCCTACCGGCTGCCCGACGCCGGCGCGGTGCGGCGCCTCCTTCGCTCGATCCACGCCGGCCACGCGGGGCTCGACGCCGGCCACGCGGGGCTCCACGCCTGACCCGCGCCGGGGTCCACGCGCGATCCATGCCTTTCTTCCTGGCCCGAAGCCGCCGCCGCTCGCGGCGCGGCGGTGTCCACGACCGGCCCGCGTTTCCCGGCGCGAGCGCGGCGGAGAGGCGCGTTATAAGGCGCGCCATGCATCAAGATCCCGGCCGTGAACCGCCCGAAGAGAGGCCGTCCGGGCGGCCCGCGGGGGCGGCCCTGCAGGACCGCATCGCCGCCGCGCTCGGCATCGAGCCCGAGGCCCGCGAGGCCATCGTCCGGAGCATGCTGGAGCGGAGCGCCCGAGGGGCGGCGGGCTATTGGCTCCAGCTCTTCCTCGCCATGGGCATCGCCTCGCTCGGGCTCGTCCTCGGCAGCGGGGCGGTCGTCATCGGCGCGATGCTGATCTCGCCGCTCATGGGGCCCATCGTCGAGCTCGGGATGGGCCTCGCGATCGGCTCGCCGTTCCTGGCGCTGCGCTCCTTCACGCGCGTCGCCTTCAGCGTCGTCATGGTCGTGACGAGCGCCACGGTCCTCACGCTGATGCTGCCGTTCTACGAGGTGACCTCGGAGATCGCCGCGCGCACGTCGCCGACGGCGCTCGATCTGCTCATCGCGATCTTCTGCGCGATCGCGGCCGCCTACACCACCGCGCGGCCCGGCTCGGACACGACCTCGACGGCCGCGGGCACGGCGATCGGCATCGCGCTCGTGCCCCCGCTCTGCGTGATCGGCTTCGGGATCGGCACGCGGATGAAGAGCGTCGCGAGCGGCGCCGCGCTGCTCTTCACGGCGAACCTCTGCGCGATCCTCCTGTTCGCCATCCTCTCCTTCCTGCTCCTCGGCTACAGCGCCGTCAGCACCGCGGAGCTCGAGCACGCGGAGCTCGCGAAGCAGAAGCCGGGCGCGATCCGCCGCGTGGCGCGCGCGCTGCAGGTCTTCTTCGAGCTCCGCCACGGGTGGATCTTCCGCGTGCTCATGCCGCTCGCGCTCCTCGGGGCCGTGTATTTCCCGCTCCGGGAGGCGCTCGCGCGCGTGTCGTGGCAGGTGCGCGTCCGAACGGCGATCGTGCGCATGCTGGACGCGCTGCCGCAGAGCGCGGTGCGGTCGAACGTCTCGGTCGATCACGGCAGCGTCGTCGTGCGCCTCGTCATGCTCGGCCGAGCCGACGAGGCGGAGCGGATCGAGCACGACCTGCGCGATCAGATCGCCGCCGTCGCGGGCATCACCCCGAAGGTCGACGTGATCGCCGTCCTCGACGCGAGCGCGCTGGAGGAGGTGGCGGCGTCGGTCAAGGCGAGATCGACGCCCATCGACGTGGTGCCCAAGGAGCCCGATCTCGTGCTCGTCCGCCAGGAGCTCGCGAAGTCGCTCGCCGGCGCGTGGCCGCACGCGGCGGGGCCGCTCGTCGCGTGGCGGCTCCGGTTCCCGGAGAACGAGCCGGCTGTCGTGGAGGTGGTGCACGTCGGTCCGGAGCTCGGCGCTCCGGCGGGCGACCTGCTCGGGCGCGCGCTCTCGCGCGAGCTCGGCGCGGAGGTCGCGGTGCAGGACCGCGCCATCTCGCCCGACCCGATCGTCGCCGAGCCGCCGGGCGGGTGGTCCTGGCTCCAGGCAGCCGGGCCCGCGCTCGCCTGGGTGGACGACGTGGAAGCGCTCCACGGGTGCGTCGAGGTGCCCCCGAACCCCGGGGAGAAGCCGAGCGGGGAGAAGCCGAGCGGGGAGAAGCCGAGCGGGGAGAAGCCGAGCGGGGAGCTCGACGCGGTCCTCGCGGCGCTCCGGTCGCTGCCGGCCCTCCGCTCGGATCGGGTGCACGTCCATCAGGGCGCGCGGTGGCGGGCGCTGGTCTCGACCTCGCCGTGCGCGCCGGCGTTCGCAGCGGCGCCGGCCGACGCCGCTGCGGACGCCGGCGCTCCGGCGGACGCCGGCGCGGGCTCCGGCATCCGCTGAGGCCCGCCGCGCGGGCGGTCGCCCGCGGCGGCTACTGCTCCGTCGACGTCTCGGCCTCCTCGAGCGTCAGCGCCGCGCCGGGCGCCGGGGCCTCGGACAGCGCGAGCCTGCCTACGAGGAGCCCCGCCACGGCCGCCACGGCCGAGGCGAGCAGGACGCCGAGCTTGGCAGCGGCGAGCAGCGCGGCGTCGCCGAACGCGAGGCCCGCGATGAAGATCGCCATCGTGAAGCCGATGCCCGCGACGCAGCCGACGACCGCGATCCCGCGCCAGCCGACGCCGCGCGGCAGGGCGCAGACGCCGAGCCGGACCATCGCGAAGCTCGCGAGGAAGACGCCGAGCGGCTTGCCGGCGACCAGGCCGAGCGTGACCCCGAGCAGGATCGTCCCCGAGGCCGCGTGGCCCAGCGAGGAAGCATCGATGCGGACGCCGGCGTTGGCGAACGCGAACAGCGGCATGATGCCGTACGCGACCCACGGGTGGAGCGCCGCCTGGAGCCGGACCACGGGCGGCAGCGCCTCGCGCTGGGCCTGCCGGATCCGCCCGAGGGGCTTGAGCAGCTCGTCCGCGCGGTGGCCGTCGCGGCTGGTGAGCGCGGCGACCCTGTCCACCGCGTCGCGCGCCGCGGCGACGAACCCCTGGGTGCCGAACCACGAGCGCACCGGCGTCAGGAGCCCGATGGCGACGCCGGCGATCGTGGGGTGGACGCCGGCGCGGAGCATGCCCCACCAGACGACGGCGCCTGGGGCCACGTAGGCGGCGGGCGAGCGGACGCCGAAGCGCTGGAGCACCCCCACCGCGAGCGCCCCGCCGGCCGCGACGAGCAGGCCGCTCCACGCGACGCCCGACGAGTAGAACAGCGCGATGACGATGATGGCGCCGATGTCGTCGATGATGGCGAGCGCGAGCAGCAGCACGCGCAGGGCAGGGGGCACGCGCTTGCCGAGCAACGCCAGGACGCCCACCGCGAACGCGATGTCGGTCGCCATGGGGACGCCCCAGCCGTGCCGCGAGGCCGGCGAGGCGTTGAGCGACAGGTAGAGGAGCGCGGGCGCGATCATGCCGCCCACCGCGGCGGCGATCGGCAGCGCCGCGCGCTTGAGATCCGAGAGCTCCCCCTCGTGGATCTCCCGCCGGATCTCCAGGCCGGCGACGAAGAAGAAGATCGTCATCAGCCCTTCGTTGATCCAGAAGTGGAGGGGCTGCGTGAACGCCAGCGAGCCCGCGCCGAGCGAGATCGGGACGTGCCAGAGGTGCTCGTAGGCGTCGCCCCACGGCGAGTTCGCCCACGCGAGGGCGACGGCGGACGCGATCAGCAGGACGATCCCGCTGGCGGCCTCGACGTGCAGGAAGCGCTCGATCGGGCCGAGGACGCGCTCGGCGATGCGGCGCGCGGGGGCCCACGTTCCGGGGGCAAGCTCCTGAGAGGGGGATCGGCTCAATGGACCACCGAGGCGCGAGCGACGTCGCGCGAGGGGGAAGGCGGCCCGACCGTCCCATGAAGACCTGTCGCGGCGCTCCACGGCCGCGACACCCGCGCGGGAGAATACTCGTTCAGGCAACCGGATCCAGCGCGAACGGGCGCGCCCGGCCGGGTGCGTCGCTCCGGCGCGGTCGGGCGCCGCCGCTCCGGCGCGGCCAGGCGCATGGATCGGCCTCGCGGCGCAGGGTGGATCGTGAGCTGGCCTCGGCGCATCGTGGGGCCGGGAGGCGACGGATGACGCGAGATGCCCTGGATCGCGCCGCGGTGACGGCCTTTCTGGTCGCCCGCCACGGCGATGCCGTCTGCGACTCGGCCATCGAGATGCGCCCGCTCCCCGGCGGGCTCTGCTCGGAGGTCGCGCTCGTCACCGCGCGGCTGCGCGGCGCCGCGGGGGCTCGCCGGGTCACGCTCGTGGCCAAGCTCGTGCACGGCACGGCCGCGCGCGAGGCGGCCGTCTACCGGCGGCTCTCGAGGTCCGTCGGCCGGCGCTTCTCGCCCGAGCTGCTCGGCGCGGAGCGGCTCGGGCGCGGGCGCTGGCTTCTCTACCTCGAGCGGATCGAGCCGGCGCACGCCTGGCCCTGGGCCGACAGCGGGCACACGGCCCGGGTGCTCGAGCGGCTGGCGCGCCTCCACGAGGAGACGGCGCAGGGCGCCGCGCTGCCGGCCTGGGACTACGAGGCCGAGAACCTGGCCATGGCGCGGGACACGCTCTCGCTGGCCGAGCGCCTTCCCCGCGGCGAGGTCCCGGCGCTCGCCCGGGCGCTGCCCGCCCTGCGGCGGGTCGTCTCGGCGCTGCCCGCGATGCGCCGCCAGCTCCTCGCGTTCCAGCCGCTCGGCCGCGCCGTGATCCACGGCGACGTGCACCCAGGCAACGTCATGGTCCGCCGGCGCGACGGCGTCGTGGAGCCGGTGCTGCTCGACTGGGCGCGCGCGCGGATGGGCTCGCCGCTGGAGGACGTGAGCTCGTGGCTCCAGGCCCTCGGGTACTGGGAGCCGGAGGCGCGGCGCCGCCACGATACGTTGCTCGCCGGCTACCTCTCGGCGCGCGGGCTCGCCCCCGCGCTGACCCGGCCGCTGCGCGACGCCTACTGGTTCGCGGCCGCGTCCAACGCGCTCGCGGGCGCGCTCGGGCACCACCTCGCGATGGCCTGCGGCGCGAGCGCGCCCGGCGTGCTCGCGGCCGCGGCACGGAACGCGGCGGACTGGCTGCGCGTCATCCGCCGGGCCGACGCGTGCTGGAGCTGAGGTGCTCGCGGTCGTCGAAGCGCAGGAGGACGCCGCGCTCGCCCTGCCACGAGAGCGACGTGAGGCTGGCGTTGCCCGGCCGGAACGGCTCCCAGCGCGCCGGCGGGACGCCGTGCAGCGCCCCGAGGATCTGGCCGATGACGCCCGCGTGCGTGACCACGAGCACGCGCTGCCCCGGGTGCGCCGCGGCGATCGCCGCGATCGTCGCGAGGCAGCGCGCGCGGAGCTCCCGGTAGCTCTCCCCGCCTGGCCAGCGGAAATCGTCGTCGGCCTGGCGCAGGTGCGCCTCCCAGAGCGGGGCGTGGCGCGCCTTGACCTCCTCGATCGGGAGGCCGTCCACGTCGCCGCAGCCGATCTCGCGCAGCCCGTCGTGGGGGCGGGCCGGGCCCCACGCGCCGGCCGCGATCCGCGCCGTCTCGAGCGCGCGGCTCAGCGGGCTGGAGTACACGGCGTCGAAGGCCGGGCCTCCGGCGAGGCGGCGGCGCAGCGCCTCGGCCTCTTCACGCCCTCGCGCGTCGAGCGGCGTGTCGGTCCACCCGCTCATCGGCGTCGCGGGGCCGGCGCGGTTACCGGCGGTGTGGCCGTGGCGCACGAGGACCAGGAGAGAGGGGCGCATGGGTCGGACCGGAGCAGGGGGGCTCGGCCCGGAAGCTAGCGTGAGCCGCGGCCAGATCGAGCGCCGCGCGACGGGCTCACCCTGGCGCCGTGGTCGCCCGGCGGCGCGAGCGAGCCGGGCCGGCGCGGGCGCTCTGCGTTGCGGTCCGGAGGGGTCCGGCCCCCCGGCGGGCGCTCTGCGTTGCGGTCCGGAGGGGGTCCGACACCCTGGTGGGCGCTCTGCATTGCGGTCCGGAGGGTCCCGGACCCCCCTTCTGGCACAACCAACGGCGCTTCCAGGGGGTCGATGGCACAAAAGAACGCGGAGGAAAGCGGTATTTGACACAGATTGACCTTGCTGAGGCGCTCCGCGGAGCGTCTCGAGGGGGTCAAGGACCCGGTGTGTCGCAATGCATTGCGGTTGTGCCGGTGTCGGACCCCCCTGATCTGGCACATAGTCACACCGAGGTGGCACAACTCGGGGGGCCTGGTCGCACCCGGAGGTGCGGGCGAAGGGGACGTGGCACAGGCCGGCGGCGGCGACGGCCGCGTCGTCGCGCTCGGCGCTCGGCGCCGCTCGTGGCGATGCGATCACTTCGAAGCGCTGATGGCCGCCTGCTGCCGGGCCGACGTCCTGGGCAGCGGCGCGGAGCGTGCCCGAAGGGCGTCCCGCTTCGGAGGCGCGCCAAACAACCGCGCGTACTCGCGAGAGAACTGCGACGCGCTCTCGTAGCCCACCTCGAAGGCGGCGGCTGTCGCCGATACGCCTTCATGCACCATGAGCCGACGCGCCTCCATGAGCCGCAACCGCTTCTGAAACTGGACCGGCGCCAGCGACGTGAGCTGCTTGAACTGCACGTGAAACGCCGTCGAGCTCATCCCCGCGCTCTTCGCCAGGCGACGGACCGGGATACGCGTCCGATACTCGGCGCGCAGCATCGCGATCGCGGCCGCGAGCCGGCTGGCGCTGCTCGTGGGCAGCGAAAGGGCCCGCAGCGCCGCTCCGTGGGGCCCTGACAGGAGCCAGTAGTGCAGCTCTCGCGCGATCCCCGGATGGAGCAGCGGAATCGCCTCGGGTCGACCGAGCAATCGCATCAGACGCAACGCGCAGTCCAGCACCACCTCATCGATGTTCGCGACGAGGAGAGGCGGCGCCTTCGATGCGTCCTCGGCCGTCGAGCTCGACGCGGAGGCGATTTCCCTGATGAGCGCGACATCCAGCTCGACCGCCAGGGCCAGATAGGGCTCTGACTGACTCGCCTGAACGATTCGCCCCGTGACCGGCATGTCTGCGGTGACTATCACCGACTCGCCGCGAGAGACGATCCGCTCCTCGGAGCCGACGAGCATGCGCTTCGCACCCTGGAGGACGAGACACACGAGCGGCCGATAGATCGAGTGGAGCGGGCCGCTCGGCGCGTGCACGCACATCATGCGCAGGCCCGGAACCTTGGTGAGCGCCAGCCCGTCTCCATTCGCGTGCTTGCTCGCGTAGTCTCGCACCGCGCGCCGAAGATTGTCCATCGCCTCGCCCTCTCGCCGTCGGACCCCGAGCGCCGGCGGAGACGGTAGCCCGTCTTGAAGGATTAGGCAAGGTTTTGGTGGGACCAGGCAGGACGGGGACCGAGCGCGCGAGCATGCTGAAGCCCGCAACCAACGCAGAAAGGGCGTGGAACATGTCGGACTCTGAGAGCGATTCGCGGCGCAGGTTCTTGGCTGGGGCTGCGGCGCTTGCACCGGTGATGGCGGTCGCTGGCGTCGCCGCGGTGGCGTGTGCGCAGACCCAGGCGCCGCGGGCAAACGGAAAGGTGGCGCTCGTGACCGGCTCGTCCCGGGGGATCGGAGCGGCCACGGCGAAGCGGCTCGCTCGCGATGGATTCGCCGTGACGGTGAACTGCGAAAAGAATCGCGAGCTGGCAGCCGCGGTGGTCGACGAGATCGAGGCTGCCGGCGGACGCGCCATCTGGGTACAGGCCGACGTCAGCGAGGCGGACGCGGTAGGGCGGCTGTTCGACGAGGCCGAGCGCGCCTTTGGCGGCATCGACGTCGTCGTCAGCAACGCCGGCGTCATGCGCCTCGCCCCGTTTCACGCGATGAGCGACTCGGACTTCGCGAGGATGCTCGACGTCAACCAGAAGGGCAGCTTCTTCGTCTTGCGCGAAGGAGCGAGGAGGGTACGGAGCGGCGGCAGGATCATCGCGCTGTCGTCGAGCATCACGCAGCTGCGCACGGGCACGTACGGCGCCTACGCTGCGACCAAGAGCGCACAAGAGATATTCGCGAACGTCCTCGCGAGAGAGCTCGAAGGACGCCAGATCTCCGTGAACGCGATCGCGCCGGGCGTGGTGAACACAACCCTGTTCACGGACGGCAAGACCGCCGAGCAGATCGCGAGCTTTGCGCAGCGAACGCCGCACAAGCGCCTCGGCGAGCCGTCGGACATCGCGAACGTCATCTCTGCCCTGTGCGGCGATGATTGCGGCTGGATCAACGGACAGACGATCTTCGTGAACGGCGGCATCGTCTGACGGCTCGGGCCGCGATCAACCAGGCACGACGACGATCTCGCCGGTCGTGTACAGCGCCGAGGTGTCCCAGGCGAGCCCGGGGGCGAGCGGCACATCGATGCTCACGTCGGAGAACGTCCCCAGGAGGGCGCCGCTCCAGCCGAGCACGGCGACGGTGGCGCCGGCCTGGAAAGGCATGGCCCCGTCATCCACGTGGATCTCCAGCGCTCCGTCGACGGTCACGTCCCCGTCCACGAACAGGAGCGGCGCGGCGCTCGGCCCGGCGACGGTCACGCTCAGCGTCGCGAACAGGCCCTGGCTGTAGCTCCCGGCGACGCTCGTCGAGGGGTACACCTCGCCCACGACCAGCGTGCCGAGCGCGGGGTTCGCGAGATCGCCCGTGAAGCTGCTTGTCTCGAGGCGCCCCCTGTAGAAATCGATGTTGTCGCCGGCCTGGACCTCGATCTCTCCCGCGATGAGCTCGCCGTCCGCGAGCCGCACCGCCCACCTCGGGCCGCCTGGAGCGCCGGGCAGCGGCGCGAGCCGGAGGAGGCCGCCGATGCGGACGGATCCACCCCCGTCGATGTGCAGCGCCGGATAGACCGGCGAGTCGGTGGACGCGAGGATCGTGACGTCACCGCCGTTGATCCACGACGCATGGACGTCGGTCACGTGGATGTACGCCGCGCCGCGTCGCGAGCGGATCTCGGCCTCCTCCGTAGCCAGGGTCCCCAGCGCTCCGAGGGCGATCCCGCCGATTCCATCGTCTCCCCCCACCGACAGCAGCCCCGCGTTCGTCCAGGTGCCGCCCCAGCCGCTCACGCTGACAACGCTGTTCTCGAGCTCGTTGCCGAGGACCTGCGCGCCCACGGTGGAGAGCTCGCCCCGGTAGATGGACAGCTGCGCGGCCCTGCCCGCGCCGACGACGAACTCCCCCGTGCTCACCCACCTCGTCGCGGAGCCTGTGATGATCGCCTCGATCGGGCGGAAAGGGTCCGGCGAGGTGTTGGCGCCGAAATAGACGTTGTGCGAGAAGAAGCTCGCTCCTTTTCGGAGCTCGATCTTGCCGCCCCACAGGTCGCCGATATAGGCGTTGGTTCGGCTCGTCAGGGTCGCGTCGTACCCGTCGACGAGCACGTCGCCGTAGGCGTGGAAGTAGGGCCCGCTGACCAGCAGATCGTCGGTGATGACCCTGGCGCCGGTCCGTACGATGAGCGAGCCCCAGGCGAAGTGTCCTGCGCCGATCGCGAGAGAGCCATTGTTGGTCCACCGCGATCCGTACCCGACCACCTCGACCGTACCGGAGCCCTCGTAAGGCCCGCCGAGGATGGCGCCGGGGCTGAGCATCCTCCCCTTGTTGAAGGCGCGCACGCTCCCCGAGCGGGGCGTGCCCGGTATCGTGCCGCCGACCAGCAGAGGGCTATCGCCAAGGTCCCAGTCCGACGATCGCACGTCCTCGAATCAGCGCTACCGATGAGCCCGGCGCGACGGGCCTCGCCGCCCAGGCCGCATTGACCGGGCAGGGTGGAACGGATAGCCGGTGGCGGGGTGCTTGCCCCACCCGGCCCGAATGATGGAACCGCGAGGACGCCATAAGACGCCAAGAGGCGCCAAGAGACGCCAAAATTTTTGTGTTATTCATGGCGTCTTATGGCGTCTCTTGGCGTCTTATGGCGTCCTCGCGGTTCAAAAGACCTTGCCTTCGGCCAAAGTACCCCACCGCCGGATGGCCCCTCTCGCGGGAGATGTCCGGAGTCGACTCCGCTGTCTCCGCCGCCCGTCGGTCCGATTTGCGAGAGGCGATTTGAACCCTGTGTGCGAGCGTGCGAGTCGGCGTCGAGGCGCGCCAGGGCGCTACGCAGCGTCAGGCGGGCTCTCGGGGAGCACGGACGCGAGCTCGAAGCCCCTGCGGATGTCCGCTCGAGCGACCTCGCTCCGGGGTGGGTCGTGGCTCGACCGCGCTCGATCTGCTCGGGTCGGGCCCGTGCGGCGCCCATGTGGGACTCTCGATGACCAATCGGCTCCGACCCCTCTGTTTTCCATCACGGAACGCGCGCGCTCCGGAGACAGTCACGGGCATGAAGCGCTCCTCGTCGATCGTGCAGGCTGCCCTCGTCCTCCTCGCGTGCGCCTGCGGTGACGGAGGTGATGTCGGCGGCCAGGGCGGGCAGGGGGGCCAGGCGAGCGGAGGTCCGTCCACCGGCACGACAGGCGCCGGAGCAGGCTCGTCCGCCAGCACGCCGGGCTCCGGCGCAGGCCCGTCCGCCAGCACCACGGGCGCTGGCGGCGGCCTCGGCCCCCACGTCCCTGAGCCGAGCACGCCGACGCGCGGCGGGACGATGACGTTCACGAACATCGGCGCGCCCGGCTGGTGGCCCCGCCGCATCGACCGCGCGCCGGGCGACCCGGCGTGCGACTACAAGGACGGCGACGACACCTGGGGCGGGCACTGCTGCATGACGGAGCATCACACGACGAGCGACACGCTCGCCCCGTTCGATGAAGAGATGACCCTCATCATGAAGGCGATCCGCGTGAAGCAGCTCGCCGTCTACCAGCCCGGCAGCGACCCGGCCGCATGGCAGATGGTCTCGTCGTGGGACGCGAAGAACGGCGTGGGCTCCAACCTGCTCGTCACGGAAGGGCAGAACACGTCCGCCGACTTCACGGGCGACCTCACGAAGAAGGACTGCGTCACGTACTTCACCCAGGACAAGCCCTTTGCGTGCGGTGACGGCAAGGACTATTACTGTCCCGACGATCCGGGCATCATGCACCTCGGCTGGGCGGGCTCGAAGCTCGTGGTCTTCCTGGCGTCGATGACGTTCGACGACGCGGGCGTCGAGAAATGCGACGGTGGTGGGCAGGGCCATCCCGGCCCGTGGGTCGCGTTCGTCGCGTCCGAGCTCTTTCGCGACGGCGGCCGCAAGTGGAACGGGCTCTGCAACTGCTACTCGAAGACGGGCACCGTCGGCGACGGCTGCGGCGAGATCAACGTCTTCGAGGTCGTGATGGACAACAACGAGTACAGCAACCGCGAGTTCATGAGCACCGGTGTCCGCTCGTACCAGGAGGGGCACATCGGCGGCAGCGTCTGCGGGACCGGCTGTGATCGCGACGCGTTCGCCGAGGATGTCGAGGTGGTGGATGCGTGCGCGCAAAAGGCCTACGACAAGGGGCCTGTCATCGAGGCCGGCGGGCCCTCGGACGGCTGCCCGACGTGGCGCCGGCCCAGCGGCGATCGCTACTTCATGATCCTGCTCGATGAGGCGCAGCGCACGATCCAGGTCGCGGTCATCCACCCCGAGAGGATCCCCTCCGCCGCGGCCGAGATGCTCCCCGATCTGCCGGGCGGGCTCTCGCGCGGCTCGATCGACGCCATGCTCTCGATGCGCCTGCCCGAATGAGCTCCATGAAACCGAGGAACACGATGCACAATCTCCGTCAGCTTCCGGTGCGGTGGTTCGCCATCGCCGCGATCGCGTCCTTCGCCGGCGTGCCGGCGTGCTCTGGCAGCGACGACGAGGCACAGGCGTCGTCGGGGTCGAGCGGCGCCGGCGCGGGCAGCGCGAGCAGCAGCGGCGCAGCGAGCTCCGGCGGCGCCGGCGCGGGCAGCGCGAGCAGCGGCAGCGCAGCAAGCAGCGGCGCGGCAAGCTCGAGCGGCAGCGGCGCGGCAAGCTCGAGCGGCAGCGGCGCGGCAAGCTCGAGCGGCAGCGGCGCGGCAAGCTCGAGCGGCAGCGGCGCGGCAAGCTCGAGCGGCAGCGGCGGCCCTGCGCCGGCGGGCTGCAAGCGCGGCCTCGCGTATGGCTATCACTCGAAGGCGGACATGGATGTCCTCTCCCCGGCGGTGTCCTGGTGGTACAACTGGACTCATGTGCCGGACGAGGGGGTCCGGCCCGATTATTACAAGACGCTCGGCGTCGAGTACGTACCGATGGTGTGGGGCGGGGGCAACCTCGACAGCGCCGCCGCCGGTCGCATCGCCTCCGAGATCCCCGAGGGGGCGAGGTTCCTGCTCGGGTTCAACGAGCCGAACTTCGGGGCGCAGGCCGACCTCTCCGCGGCCGAGGCCGCGGCGCTGTGGCCGCACGTCGAGGCGGTGGCCGACGCGCGCGGCCTCGCGCTCGTGTCGCCGGCCGTGAACTTCTGCGGCGGCGATTGCCAGGAGACCGATCCCTTCAAGTACCTGGACGACTTCTTCGCCGCGTGCAGCGGGTGCCGGGTCGATTACATCGGCATCCACATCTACACCGGCTGCAAGGGAGAAGGCGACAACCAGGCCCGGTGGCTCATCAACCACGTCGAGACGTACAAGTCACGGTTCGACAAGCCCCTCTGGCTCACGGAGTTCGCCTGCGACAGCGCGGGATCCCTCGCCGAGCAGAAGGAGTTCCTCGTCGACGCGCTGGCGTACCTCGAGAACGAGCCCCGGATCGCGAGGTACGCGTGGTTCTCGGGCCGCGCCGACAACGTCCGGCACGCCAGCTTGCTCGGCGACGACGGCGAGCTCAACGAGCTCGGTCAGGCCTACGTCAGCGCGCCGCACCACGCGTGCGCAGCCTCGACGGAGTGAGCGAGACGCGGCGGGCAGGCCGGTCGCCTGCGCGCTCTCCCGCCGTGGCCACCGCCCCGCGGCGCCCTGGACCCGCCGCCGCTCGCCCCCCGGGCGGCGTCGGCGCGGCAGGCCCGCGCCGCAACGCAGTTTGTGATTGACGCCGACAATGTGAGCGTTCACATTCGGCGCTCCGAAACTTCTTTTGCCTTCCCCTGGATGGGCCGCCACGCGCACCGGGCCTTGTGTCCTTCTGCGCGTTCACCTTGACGGTCGCGCCGTGGCTCCGGACGAGGCGCATGCCGGGGGAAAGGAGGAGCAGCAGCTGGGCTCGGCTGGGATGACATCAGGGCGCACTCCAAGCGCGGAGCATCTGGCAACCACCTGTCCGCCGATCTCGCCGTTCTCCGTCGTGGGCCTCGAGTGAGCGCTTCGCGCAGACGTAACGCAACCAGAGGGGCATCGTGCACCACGAAAAGAAGGCCGTCAGTCGCTTCCATGTCTTCTGTTGGCTCTCGAGCGTCGCGATGCTGGCGTGCGGCGACGAGAGCGGCGACGCGGCACAAGCTGCGGGCGCGGGCAGCTCGAGCGTGTCAGCCGCCAGCGGGGCGTCGACCGGCGCCACCGCTGGGTCAAGCAGCGCTTCCGGCGGCACGAGCAGCGGCGAAGCATCCAGCAGCGGCGGAGCGACCGCCGGCGCCGGTGGAGCGGGCTCGGGTGGAGCGGGCTCGGGTGGAACGGGCGGCGCGGGCGGCGCCGGGACAGGCGGCGCCGGCGGGGGCGGAGGTGGAGGCGACGCGGTGAAGTCCGCAGGCTGCGGCAAGACGCGCACGCTCCAGAACGGCGCTGGCACCGTGCAGAGCGGCGGGAAGAGCCGCAAGTACGCCCTGCGCGTCCCCGACGATTACGACAGCGGCCACCCGTACCGGCTCATTCTCTCTTTCCACGGCGCCACGGGCAACAGCGGCCAGGTTGCGCCCTCGTATTTCGGGCTCTGGTCGCTCTCCGAAGGGAGCACCATCTTCATCGCGCCCGACGCTGTCGACGGGTTCTGGTCAGCTGACGATGTGACCTTCGTCGACGACATCCTCGAGCAGGTCAAGGGCGATCTCTGCATCGACACCTCGCGCATCGAGCTCGAAGGCTTCAGCCAGGGGGGTGCCATGGCGTGGACGCTGGCCTGCGCGCGTCCGGACGTTTACCGCGCCGCGGTGGTCCACTCCGGCGGCGGTCTCCCCAGGCCGGCGAGCTGTCAGCCGGTCGCCTTCATGTCCTCGCTCGGTCAGCAGGAGAGCGGCGGAGCCGGACAAACCTCCAACAGCGATTTCTTTGCCAAGCAAAATGGATGCATGGTGGAGGCCCTGGCCAAGGCGCCCAGAGGTGGCCACGCCTGCTCGGACTACAAGGGCTGCTCCGCGGGGCACCCCACCCGCTGGTGTGATTACGACGGTGGTCATACCCCGTCGCCGAACGACGCCGGGAAGCAGATGTCGTGGATGCCCGAGGAAGTGTGGGCGTTCCTGAGTCAGTTCTAGAATATCGATCGTGTTGAAGCCCGGAGAGAATTCACAGGGAGGCGAGGAGGCGGGGAGGAAGAAAAAAGAATCTCTCCTTCTCGCCGTCTCTCGCTCCCCGCCTCCTCGCCTCCCTGTGAATTCTCTGCTTGGTCTCAGGGTTTCAACCCGTTTGTCGCTCTGGAGTGCGCGAAACAAAGCGGTGCTCGCTCGCGTGCCAGGCTGTCGTTGATAGGGAGTCTCTGTACGATGGACCAGTTCAAAAGTCACGTCCTCGGGCTCGCGTCGCTCTCGCTGGCGCTGCTCGTTGCGCTGCCTGCGCGCGGGGCATCGCTGCAAAAAGTCAACCAGAGCGAATGGGGCGCGGACGGCCTGCCCAGCTACGTCAACATGTACATCTACGTGCCTGACAAGCTGGCGACCAGACCGCCCATCGTCGTCGCTCCCCATCATTGCCAGGGAAGTGGCCAGGGGACGTTCAGCGAGATGTCGAGCCTGGTTTCCATCGCGAACACCAGCGGCTTCATCATGATCTTCCCGGAGGCCACCGGGCAGAACTGCTGGGACGCGGGATCGACGCGATCGCTCAACCACGGCGGCGGCGGCGACACGGGGGCCATCGTCCAGATGGTGAAATACACGCTCGCGAAGTACGGGGGCGACGCGGGCCGCGTGTACTCGGTCGGCGGGTCATCGGGCGGCATCATGACCGAGGCGCTGCTCGGCGTGTATCCTGACGTGTTCATGGCCGGCGTCTCGCTCATGGGCGTTCCGTGCGGCTGCTGGGCCGAGGGCTACAACGATGTCACCGGGACGGGGAGCTCGGCCCAGTGGAGCGGGCCCTGCGGGGGCGGCAACGTCACGAAGACCGGGCAGCAGTGGGGAGACCTCGTTCGTTCGTACTATCCCGGCTACACCGGCCATCGCCCGCGCCTGCAGCACTGGCATGGCACCGCCGACACGATCCTCAGCTACAAGAACATGGCTGAAGACGTCAAAGAGTGGACGAACGTCCTGGGGTTGAGCGAAACCCCGAGCGGGACCGACACGCCGAAGCGCGGAACCACGCGCCAGTTCTGGAAGAGCTCCTGCGGCTACACGGTCTATGAGGCCTTCTCGATGGACGGCGTCGGGCACTCTGTGCCGTTCGACGGACCCGCCGTCGCCGCCTATTTCGGCCTCGACACGGCCGGTGGTCAGGATCCAGAGACGGCGGCTTGTCCCGGCGCTGTTCCCGGCGGCAGCGACACCGGAGGCGCGGGCGGCGCGGCCGGAACCGGAGGCGCGGGGGGCGAGCCCGGAGCCGGAGGCGCGGGGGGCGAGCCCGGAGCCGGAGGCGCGGGTGGCGCGGACGGCGCCGGAGGCGCGGGGGGCGAGCCCGGAACCGGAGGCGCGGGCGGGGTCATGGTAAGTGGCTCAGGCGGCAGCGCAGGCAGCGGCGGCGCGATGGACACCGCGTCCGGGGGGGCGAACGGACAGGACGCCAGCTCGGGAACCGGCGACTCGACAGCAGGAGACAGCTCCAGCTCCGGCTGCAGCTGCGCGGTGGGCAACGACGCGAGCGACTCTGGCGCCCAGGCGGGTTTGCTCCTCGCGGCGCTGGGGTTGCTGCTCGGTCGCCCGAAGCGCCGCCCGCGCTGAGCGCACAGGAAGACCCGCCGGCCGCATCGCATCGTGGTCTCACTTGCCGTAGGCCACCCGCCACACGGTGTTGCTCTGGTCGTCGGTCACCAGCAGCGCGCCGTCCCTGGCCACGGCGACGCCGACCGGACGACCCCACACGTCGCCGGTGCTCGTGACGAAGCCGGTCATGAAGTCTTCGTAATGACCCGCCGCCTTGCCGTCCTTGACCGGGATGCGGATCACCTTGTATCCGGTGCGCCGCGAGCGGTTCCACGAGCCGTGCTCCGCCGCGAAGATGTGTCCCTGGTAGTCGGCCGGGAACTGCTGGCCCGTGTAGAAGCAGAGGTCGAGGGAGGCCGAGTGCGACTGGATCAGCACGTCGGGCACGACGACCTTGTCCCGGAGCTCGGGGTGCTTGCCCTCGTGCCGCGGATCCTGATGCCCACCGAGGTAGTACCAGGGCCAGCCGTAGAAGCCGCCCTCGTGCACGCGCGTCACGTAATCGGGGACCAGGTTGTCGCCCAGCTCGTCGCGCTCGTTCACGCTGGTCCAGAGCGCGCCCGTCGCCGGCTCGATGGCCAGGCCGACCGGGTTGCGGATGCCTGACGCATGGAGCGCCTCGTTCTTGCCGTCGGGCGTGAAGGCCAGGATGCACGCGCGGCGGATCTCGTCGTCGTCGTCATCGACGTTGGAGCGGGAGCCCACGGACACGAACATTCGCTGGTTGTCCTTGCTGAAGACGATATCGCGGGTCCAGTGGCCGCCGCCGCCCACCGCCTCCCTGCCCGAGGGGATGTTGGTGACCAGCGCCTCGGCCGGGCCGCTGGCCCTGGTGTCGCCCGCCTTGTAAGGGAACCGCACCACGCTGTCGGTGTTCGCGATGTAGACGTGCGTCGGCGCCTCGGTCCCGCTCGGATAGAAGGCGATGCCGAAGGGGCGGTTCAGGTCCCCGGCGTAGACGCTGCGGAGGTCGGCCTTGCCGTCGCCGTCCGTGTCCCGGAGCACCTGCACCCGGTCCGCCGCGCTCTCGGCCACGAACACGTCGCCGTTCGGCGCCACCTGCACGACGCGCGGCTTCTCCAGGCCCGTGGCGAGCTCGGTGACGGTGAACCCCGACGGGACTTTGGGGAACACACCGGCTGGACGATCTGCCTTGCTCGGGCGGTTGCTCACCGACTCGCCCTCGTTGGGCGCGGGGAGGTCGGCGACGGTGATCTTGCGCTTCACGCCCGGCGCGTCCGTCGTCCAGTCGCCCAGCGCGTCCGCGCCGGTGAGGATCCTGTCGGTGGGCGCTGGCTGCGGTGTGACCTCGGCGCGCTTGGGCGAGCAGGAGGCCAGCGCGCCCGCGCCGGCGCCGACCAAGAGCACCTGAGCCACCCCGCGCCGGGCCCACGGGCGACCTGAGATTCGGTTGTGCATGGACTCGGGTTGCCATTCGGCTGCTCCTCTGTCCACCGCTCCACCGCTCCGCTGGACCGATGAGCCCGCCGATCTCCTCGCCGCTCGCCACGAGCCGACGGGGAGCGCCCCTCCATCCAGCCCCGGCATCCAGCCCCGGCATCCAACCCCGGCGGCCGCCCCGGCGGTCGGCTACCTACCAGTCCGCCTCGATCACCCCTCCGGTGTACTGCGTGCTGGTCGGCGTGTACTGGTGCACCTCGAACTTGTTGCCGTCGGGGTCCGCCAGCCAGATCTGGTACGTGTTGTCGCAGCCGAGCTTCTTCTCGGTGAACGGGACGCCGCGGCTCTTCAGCGTCGCCATCACGGCGTCCATGTCGTCGGTCTCCAGGCAGAAGTGCGCGATCCCGGTATTGACCACCTCGCCGAGGTTCCGGTCCTCGAACATCTCCACATAGTTGCCGTCGGCGATCTCGAGGTAAGCGCCGAACGGCGCGCCTTCGCGGGTGAAGCTGAATTTTGTGGCGAACCCGAGCTTGCCGTAGAAGTCGACCGAGCGCTGCAGATCTCTCACGTTGAGACAGACGTGCGCGATGCGTTTGAACATGGGGAGGGCCTCCGCGACGGCGCCGGGGTAGGGGAGCGGCGCGCGCGGCCCAGGATACCCCACCCGGAGGCCCCGGCGCGACGGTAGGCCCAGGCCGCGGGTGCGCCTTCGTGCAAACGGTGCGCCCCCCGCCTCCGGCGCGTGCCCGCGCGCCGTGAAAACGAGGGGTGCACGCGTCAGGCACGCCGGCTGCTTCATGGCCGGGCGTCACGACCGGAGCCCTCGAGGTCGCGCCGCGGAGGCGCGGGCGCGCCGGGGCTCACGCGAACAACGAGGTCGCTATGCATAACCTACGACGACTCTGGCTGGCGCTCGCCGCCGTCATCACCGCTGGCTTCTTGATACTCGGCTTCATGGGTCGGGAGGTGTACCGCAAGGCCCCGCCGATCCCGGAGCGGGTCGAGACGCCGTCCGGCCGGGTGCTGCTCACGAAGGACGACATCCTGGACGGGCAGCTCGTCTATCAGAGCATCGGCGGACAGCAGGTCGGCAGCGTCTGGGGGCACGGCGCTTACCAGGCGCCGGACTGGTCGGCCGACTGGCTCCATCGCGAGGCCGAGGCGCAGCTCGCGCTCTGGAGCGAGCGAGAGCACGGCGCGGCGTTCGCGGCGCTCCCGGACGAGGCGCAGGCCGCGCTCAAGGCGCGGCTCCAGCGGACGATGCGCCACAACGGCTACGACGCCGCGACCGGCGCGCTCACCGTCTCCGAGGATCGCGCGCTGGCGATCGAGCAGACCGCCGCGCACTACCGCGCGCTCTTCGGCGACGAGCCGAGCCTCACCGGCCTGCGCGAGAGCTACGCGCTGCACACGGGCGCGGTCCCCGACGCCGGGCGGCGCGACAAGCTGACGGCGTTCTTCTTCTGGACCTCGTGGGCCACGGCCGCGGAGCGCCCTGGCACCGGCGCCAGCTACACCAACAACTGGCCTCATGAGCCGCTCGTCGGAAACGTCCCCACGGCCGCCAACGTGATCTGGTCGATCGTGAGCGTCGTGCTCCTGCTCGCCGGGATCGGCGCGCTCGTCTGGTACCACGCGTTCCGCCGCAGCGAGGAGCCGGCCGTCGCCGCGCCGGCGCGCGACCCGCTCTCGGGGTGGGTGCTCACCCCGTCGATGCGGGCCGTCGGGAAGTACTGCCTCGTCGTCGTCGCGCTGCTCGTGCTCCAGGTCGCGCTCGGCGCCCTGACCGCGCACTACACGGTGGAAGGACACGAGGTCTTCGGCCTGCCGGTCGCGGACTACCTGCCGTACGCGGTGACGCGCACCTGGCACGTCCAGCTCGGTGTCTTCTGGATCGCGACCGCGTTCCTCGCGGCGGGGCTGTTCCTCGCGCCGGCGGTGGGCGGGCGAGAGCCGAGGGGGCAGCGGCTCGGCGTGAACGTCCTCTTCGGGGCGCTCGTCCTCGTTGTCTTCGGCTCGCTCGCCGGAGAGTGGCTGTCGGTGAAGCAGCGCTTCGCGCTCGAGCACTCGTTCTGGTTCGGGCACCAGGGGTACGAGTACGTCGACCTCGGCCGCGCCTTCCAGATAGCGCTCTTCGGCGGCCTCGCGCTCTGGCTCTTCCTGATGCTGCGCGCGCTCTGGCCCGCGCTCTCGCGGCGCGACATGAGCCGGCACATCGTGCTGCTCTTCACCGGCGCGACGGTGGCGATCGGGATGTTCTACGGCGTGGGGCTGTTCTACGGCGCGAAGACGCACCTGTCGGTCATGGAGTACTGGCGCTGGTGGGTCGTCCACCTGTGGGTCGAGGGGTTCATGGAGGTGTTCGCCACCGCGGCGATCGCGTTCCTGTTCACCCGGTTCGGGCTCGTGCGGCCCGACAGCGCGGCGCGGGCCGCGCTCCTGTCCACCTGCATCTTCCTCGTCTCGGGCATCCCCGGCACGTTCCACCACCTCTACTTCAGCGGCACGCCGGTCTCGGTGATGGCCGTCGGCGCGAGCTTCAGCGCCCTGGAGGTCGTGCCGCTCGTCCTCGTGGGGATGGAGGCGCACGAGACCTGGCAGATGCAGCACCGGAGCGCGTGGATGCAGGCCTATCGCTGGCCCATCCAGTTCTTCGTCGCCGTCGCGTTCTGGAACTTCGTGGGCGCCGGGGTGTTCGGCTTCCTCATCAACCCGCCGATCGCCCTCTATTACATGCAGGGCCTCAACACGACCCCGGTGCACGCGCACGCCGCCCTGTTCGGCGTCTACGGGCTGTTGTCCCTCGGCCTCGTGCTGGTGATGCTCCGCCGCCTGCGCCCCGACGCGGTGTGGAACGAGGCGCGGCTCCGGGTGGCGTTCTGGGGGATGAACGGCGGTCTCGGCCTCATGATCCTCCTGAGCCTCCTGCCGATCGGGCTGGCGCAGGCGTGGGCCAGCGTCGAGCGCGGGCTGTGGTACGCGCGGAGCGCGGAGTTCCTGCAGCAGCCCGTCCTCGAGGCGCTGCGCTGGATGCGGCTCGTCGGAGACACCCTGTTCATCGTCGGTGTCCTGGCCTTCGTGGGGTTCGTCGCGGGGCTCTTCACCCGCCGGCCGGCGGGCGCCGCCTCGGCGAAGCCCGCCCCCGAAGGTGAGGCGGCAGGGATGGCCGCGCCGGCGGCCTGAGCACGGCGGCGCGCGGCGCGATCTCGGCGCTACTTCAGGATCGGGTCGCAGTTCGTGAACTTGAACGACGTCATCATCGTGAACACCGCGCTGCCGCTGCGGCGCTCCGCGTAGAAGAAGTCGAGCGGATACTCCTTGCCGACCTCGATGCCGAGCTCCTCGGCCTTCGCGTCGAGCTCGAGGAGCGCCGAGGTCGGGGCGTGGAGCCCGCCCATGTCGATCGCGAGGCGCCTGTTGATGAACACCCAGAGGTCGTCGTCGCCGTTGAAGAAGAAGACGCCGCCGCGCTGGTAGTCGAACGTCATGTGGAGCTCGTACGTGAAGCCGAAGTTGTGGATGTTCCCCTCGTTGCCCCACCCCCGATCGTCGATGGGGAAGAACTGGTCTCCCGCGAAGACCCCGAGGCCGCTTTCGCTCACCTGGAGCGGGACGTCGTACCGGAACGATACGTTGACCGTGGGGTCGTCGTGATACCACTGATAAAATGCCTCGGGCCCGGTCGTGTGCGCCGTGCCGCCCTCATGGGCATAGACCGGCTTGTCGTCGGGGCCGAGCTCGGGCTCGACGATGCCTTTCAGGCCGTCGCCCGCGAACCACTCGAAGTCGGGGTGCCCGCCGTCCGAGCTCCATGCCTTGAAGTCGCGCACCACCCCCGTGAGCTTCGGCTCGCAACGCCCGTCCCCGCCGGCGCCGGTGGCGCCTCGGGGAGGGCCGCCGCCAGCGCCGGGATCGAGCATCCCGGGATCATCACCGCCGGCGCCGGACGAGGACGAGGACGAGGCGGGCGACGATGACGTCGTGGCGCCGAGGTCGCGACCGATGACGGCGATCTCGGTGGTGCACCCCGCGAGCGCCGTGCCCGTCGAGAGGAGGACGGCCAGGCATCGCGGGGTGTCCGCGCGGGCGGCCGCCGTGGGCTGGGCTGGCTTCATCGAGATCGTCTCCTGTCGCATGGATGCCTCCGAGCTCGCCGGTCCTCCAGGCAAGCTCATGTGAACACGCCGTTTCGAGGGGGGCGTCGCGCTCGCGTGGCCGCGATCGCCTCACGGACGCGCTGCACGGGGCCTCAGCTCCAGTGCGCGGTCAACTCGAGGTGATCGTCGTTGTCGCCGCCGCCGGAGATGATGCGCTGGCGGACGTGGTCGGCGCCGCCGATCACGAGGAGCTGCTCGCAGGAGCCGATGACCTCGGTCCACATGTTCTCGTCGAAGCCTTCGCAGCCGATCCAGAGCGCGCGGGTGAAGCCGCGGCGGGATTCGAGGACACGGACGTGGCCGGCGGAATAGTAGTTGGAGAAGACGCGCTGGCTGAGGGAGAAGAGGGTGGAAGGGGAGATGAGCCCGGCGATGACCTTGTAGATGCCGCTCATGTCGTCGTGCGTGCACTGGCGGCCAATCTGGTGGATGAGCTCTTTGCCTTCTCCGCTGGTGCGCCGGATGGCCTGGAACAGGTCCTTGTACCAGGCGATCGGGTACCAGCCGGTGGAGACGAGGCTGCCGTAGCGGATGCCGTCGCGCAGCGGTTCACACATCTCATCCAGGCTGAGCTTCTGGGCAGGCTCGCCGCGCAGCTTGCCAAAGCTCGCCACCACGGAGCGAAACGCCACCCCCTTGACCTTCGGTTCGTCGGTCATCCCATCGCGCGAGCGCGCTCGGCAGTGAGGGTACATCAACCCGCGGGGGTAGGCCACATGGTTGCCCTCCGCACCGGTATTGAAGCGTGCAATCGCCTCCTACATGGCGCCGCCCGAACCGCGCGAGTTCGTCGAGCTCCCCAGCGCAGGGCCGGTGGCCCTGCCTCTGACGGCGTGAGCAGGTCGTCCTGCCCGCGGCGGCCTCAGGGGCCCTCGGCGTCGAAGATCGCGTCGACGTACCGCAGCGTCGTCTCGCGCCGGCGGCGCGCGCGCTCGGCCGAGTCCTCCTCCACGAGCACCTCGTCGGGCTTCACGCGGAAGAGCGGCTGGCCCTTCTGCACGATCGTCCCCTCGCCGCCGTCGATGAGCACCTCCTCGACGGTGCCGGAGCACGGCGCGAGCACCTTGTTGAACATCTTCATGACCTCGATCACGTAGAGCGGGTCACCGGCGGCGAAATGGCTGCCCTTCGTCACGAGCGGGGGCCGGTCCGGCGCCTCCTGCGCGTAGAACATGCCGCCGGTGACCGCGACGATCTCGTTGGCCCGCATGGCGGGCGGCGGCGCGAGCACCTTGCGCATGCGGGCCGAGAGCTCGCGATCGAGCAGGCGCTCGGGGATGGCGACCGTGCCGTCCTCCCGCGCGCGGAGCTCGAAGAAGCGCGCGGCGTCCCCCGCGAGGACCAGCGCGTCGAGCAGCTCCAGGCCCGCCTGGAAGCCGAGGTGCGCGCCGCGGACCCGCCGCCAGAGCTCGGCGTCGTCGCCGTGAGGCGCGGTGTCCCGGGACAGGTGCGCTCGCAGCTCGGGCCACGGAGGCGCGCCGCCCGCCTGGCCCATCCGCTCGCCGACGCGCCGGTAGAAGCCGAGCGCCCGCGAGAGCACCTCCTGGTCGTGATCCCAGATCACGTGGGCCGCGGGCGCCTGCGGCTGAGGCGTCATGTTGAGCAGCCAGTACGTGTCCGCGAGCACCTCGATCGGGTTCTTGAGCCAGCGCACCCGCCCCGACCGGATCTCGAACGACCCCATGTTCCGGCTGAGCCACGCCGACAGGAGGTGCGGCTCCGCGCAGATCTTCTCCACGGGACGGCGCACCAGCGTGTCCTTCAGCGCGAAGACCTTCTTCAACGCTCCTCCGCCGGTCGCCTCCGCGGCCCCGGCCCGCGCCGCGAGGCGGCGCTCGTGACGGGCGCCGAGCTCGGCCCACATCGCGTCGAAATCGAGCCCCCCGAGCTCCACCGCGAGCAGGCCGACCTGCGTGAGGTACGGGACAACGAAGCCCGTCGTCGGCTTCGCCCACACGCTCCGCGCGAGGAACCAGTGCACGAGCCCGTAATGAAACAGGAGGTTCGTGTGGAGATCGCTGCCGCGCAGCGTGGTCGTGCGCAGGATCTCGCAGATCCGCTGGTAGGCCTCCTCGCGCGAGGCGCCGTAGGTCACGAGGAGCGCGATGTTGCTGTCGTAGGCGCCGGCGACCCGGTAATGCATGAACACCCCCGTGTCGGGGTTCTTCACGCAGATGCCCTGATCGTCGCGGATCTCGTGCGGGTGCGGATCGCTCCAGGACACGATGATGCCGGCCGCGTGGGGCTCCAGCGCGCCGTTCGTGGCGTTGAGGCGCGCCTCCACCGCGGACCCTTCCCGCCGGACGCGGATCGGCCGGGGCAGCCGCTCCCCGTGGCGCGCGAGGAGGACCATGCACTCGACGAGCGAGGTCACCTCGAACGCGTCGGCCGGATCGGCCGGGTTCTCGAAGCGGAGGGCATAACAGAGCTCCGACACCCGGTGCTCGACCTGGATACGGGTGTTGACCTCCATGAAGTAGTGATGATCCCCCTCGACGATGCACTCGAACGTCGAGGCCGAGTTCAGCCCGACCGCCTGCCCGAACCGCTCCGCCTCGGCCTCCATCCGGGCGAGCGACGCGCGCTCGCGCTCGAGCGACGCCGCGCGCGGCGCCTCGCCGGCCGCGCGCGCCCGCTCGATCGCCTCGAGCAGCCCCTCCTGCGTCATCGCCACCTCGAGCAGCTTCTGCTCGTGCATCTGCAGCGAGCAGTCGCGCCCGCCCAGCGCGACGCACCACGCGCCGTTGCCGACGAGCTGGATCTCGTTGTGCCGCGTCTCCTCGACGTTGAGCTCGAGCAGGATGTTCTTGTTGTCGCCGACGCCCGCGGCCTTCACCTCCGCGAGGATCTCCCGCGCCAGCGCGGGGACCTCGGCCGCGCGCGCCCGCGCCGCGGCCTCGAGGGGCGCCGCGTCGGGCGCGACGCCCGCGAGGAGCCGCTGCCCCTTGCCGCCGCCGCCGCCGATGGCCTTGAGCCGGATCCGCCGCCCCGGGTGGCGAGCGAGCAGCTCGGCCGCGCCCCGCTCGAGCTCCTCGCAGAGCTCGTCGGTCGTGTAGAGATCCACGCGCCGCGCGTACGCCGCCGCGAGCAGGGCGTCCGCCGCCTCGGCGAGCGGGATCCCGTCGGCGAGCCGCGCGCCCGCGGCGCCCGGGCCGAGCAGCCCGCGGTCCGCCGCGGCCGCGCGCAGCGCCGCGTGATCGGGCCACTTGCGGAGCACGATCCGCCGGGTCGCGTCGTCGATGCCGGGCGTCACGCTGACCGCGGCCGCGAGCGCCGTCCGCTTCGCCTCGTCCTTGAGCCCGGCGGCGCGCTGCACCGACGAGCGCGGGCCGATGAAGACGAGCCCCGCCTCCTCGAGCGTGCGCACGAACTCCTCGTCTTCGGCCATGAAGCCGTAGCCCGCGAACACGTGCGTGTAGCCGCCGGCCCGGGCGATCGCGACGATCTCCTGCATCAGCTTGACGCGCTCGTCCTTGGTGGCGCCGGTATAGTCCTTCACGCGGTGCACGTGCGCCGGGTGGATGCAGCGCAGCTCCGGCGCCAGGGCGTGCGTGTAGACGATCGAGTCCTTCTCCGACAGGAGGATGCCGTAATGCTCGATCCCCATCTGGGCGAAGACATCCATCGCCTCTTTCCGGATCGGGCCCCGGCAGACGATCAGCGGCCGCACGTCGTCGGCCGCGAACGAGCGCGCCCACGCCGAGCTCGAGCGGCCGAGCCTGCGGTCGCGCACCACCCTCGGGTTGCGGTCGTAACCTCGCCTGGTCTCGAATCCATCCATGATCAATGGAACTCCCGCTGAACACCGGTGAACGGCCCTGGCTGGTAGTGCCGCAGCAGGAACTCGAGGTTCTCTGCGATCACCGCGCGGAGCTCGCGCGGCATCACGAGCCGCGAGATGGAGCCCAGGCTGAGCCCCTCGCGCGGGTTCATGAGCTCCCGCTCGTACCGCGCGCCGAACTCGGCCTCTCTCGCCTTCAGCCACGCCGCCGCCTCGTCGCGGGCCTCCGCCTTCGCCTTCGCCTCGTCGAGGCCGCGGGCGAGCCGCTCCTTGACGCCGGCCTTCTCCCTGGCGCTCGCCTGCGCGCGCACCTTGCGGAGCTCGTCCTTGTAGACGAACTCCTTGCCGGCGGGGCCCATCACCGCGACGCGGGTCGTGGGGAGCGCGAGCACGACGTCCGCGCCGGTCGCGTAGTTGTTGAACGAGGCATAGGCGCCGCCGAACGCGTTGCGCACGAGCAGCAGGATGCGCGGGGTGCGCACGTCGATGATCGCGTCGAGCATGGCCCGGCCGGCCTGCACGATGCCCATCGCCTCTTGCTCCCTGCCCGGGAGGAACCCTGTGGTGTCCTCCATGAAGAGGAGCGGGATGTTGTAGAGGTTGCAGAAGCGAATGAATCGAGCGTTCTTGTAAGCGGCCGCCACGTCGATCTGGCCCGACGCGACAGCGCTGTTGTTCGCCACGAAGCCGACGACGCGCCCGCCGATCCGCCCGAACGCGGTGATCGTGTTGCGCGCGCGCTGCGGCTGCACCTCGAAGTAGTCGCCGTGATCGCAGATGCGCTGGATGATGATGTTGATGTCGAGCGGCGTGTTGTAGCCCGTCGGCGACGAGATCGTCCTGCGGAGGAGCGTGTCGATCTCGGTCGTCTCCCGGCCCACCGGATCGCTCGTCCGCTGGAAAGGCGCGCTCTCGCGGTTGTTGCTCGGCAGGTAACCGAGCAGCCGGACGGTGGTGCGCAGCGCGCCCACCTCGTCTGGCACCGTGAGATCGGCCACCCCCGAGGCGCCGTGGACGCGCGGGCCGCCGAGGTCGTCGGGCGAGACCACCTCGCCGAGGACCGATTTGACGACCGCCGCCCCGGTCAGGCCGAAGAACGTGCCGCCCGGCTGGATGACGAAGCTGCCCTGCCGGGGCAGGTAGGAGCCGCCGCCCGCGTTGAACCCGAACATGCACATGATGCTCGGGACCACGCCGCTGATCTTGCGCAGCGCCGCGAACGCCTCGGCGTAGCCGTCGAGCCCGCCGACGCCCGCGGGGACGTAGGCGCCGGCGCTGTCGTTGAGGCCGATGAGCGGGATGCCCCGCTCTCCCGCGAGCTGGAACAGCCGCGCGAGCTTGCGGCCGTTCGTCGCGTCCATCGACCCGGCGCGGATCGTGAAATCGTGGCCGTACAGCGCCACGTCGCGGCTGCCGACGCGCAGGATCGCGGTGACCAGCGAGGCGCCGTCCAGGTTGGGCCCCCAGTTCTCGAAGACGACGCGCGGCGGCTCGGGCGTGAGCACCCGGATGCGCTCCCAGATCGTCATCCGGCCTTTGCTGTGCTGCCGGATGATGTTCTCCGGGCCCGCGGCGACATAGGGGCGCCTGCGCAGCTCCTCGGCCTCCCGGAGCGCCGCGTCGTACGCCGAGGCAGGCGCGGCCGGCGCCCCGGATCCCTCGTCGAGCGGATCGTCGAGCGAGGGGACGAGGGCGGAGGGCTTCACGGCGACATCGTTGTGATCAAGAGGGCTCATGGACGGGCGAGGCGCTCTATATCACGGCAGGATCCGGGGACGCACCTCGCGCGCCCGGGCCGAGCGTCGTGCCGCGCCCCGGCGCCGGCGTGTGGGGCGCGGCACGGGGCTCCCCGCGGCGATGCCGGGTCGCCGCGGCCACCTCGACCGGCTCGCGCGGCGCTCTCCCGCCTGGACGCGGCGAGTCATGCGTGGCTGAGCCCGGCGCTCGTCAGGGGGAATCCGCGCGCGAGACGGCAGGATCGCCGAACACATAGCGGCGCTGCTTGGCCGCCGCGAGGAGGTCGGCGCGGTGATCGGGGTGGGCGATCTCGATGAGCGCCAGCGCGCGCTGCCGGATGTTCCGGCCCCAGAGATCCGCGACGCCGTGCTCCGTCACCACGTAGTGCACGTCCCCGCGGCTCGTCACGATGCCGGCGCCCTGCTCGAACGCCGGCTGGATCCGGCTGATCGTGCCGTCCTTCGCGGTGGACCGGAGCGCGATGATCGGCTTGCCGCCCGCGCTCCGCGCCGCGCCCCGGATGAAGTCGACCTGCCCCCCGATCCCGGAGAAGAAGCGGCCCATCAGCGTGTCGGCGGCGACCTGGCCCGTCAGATCGACGGCGAGGGCCGCGTTGATCGCGATCATCCTGTCGTTCCTCGCGATCGTCAGCGGATCGTTGGTGAAGGCGGACCCGCGCATCTCGATGACGGGGTTTTCGTGGGCCCAGGCGTAGAGGGCGCGGCTGCCGAGGAGGAACGAGGTCACGAGCTTCCCCGGCAGGAGGGTCTTCCTGCGGTTCGTGATGACGCCGCGCTGGACGAGATCCATCACGCCATCGGAGAGCATCTCGGTGTGCACGCCGAGGTCGCTCCTGCCTCCCAGGGCGGCGAGCACGGCGTTCGGGATCTTGCCGATGCCGGTCTGGAGCGTCGCGCCGTCGGGCACGAGCGTCGCCACGTTGCGGCCGATGGCGCGGTCGACATCGTCGAGCGGCTCGATCGCGCGCTCGGGGAGCTCGCGGTCCACCGGGACGAGGTGGGTTATCCGATCCACGTGCAAGAACGAGTCTCCGTGGGTGCGGGGCATCCGCGGGTTGACCTCGGCGAGGACCAGATCCGCCGAGTCGACGGCGGCGCGGACGATATCGACGGAGACGCCGAGGCTGACGAAGCCGTGGGCGTCCGGGGGGCTCACCTGGATGAGGGCCACATCGATGCCCACCCGGCCCGAGAGGATCAGGCTCGGGATCTCGGAGAGGAAGACCGGCATGAAGTCGGCGCGCCCCTCGTGGATCGCCTCGCGGACGTTCTGGCCGATGAAGAACGCCGTGTGGCGGAACCGCCGCTCGAGGCCGGGGCGGACATACGGCGCGGGGCCCTCGGTCATCAGGTGGACGATCTCGTTGCCGGCGAGGTGGTCGCCGGACTGAACCATCGCGTTCACGAGATCGGTCGGCTCCGCGGCGCCCGAGCCGACGAGGATGCGCCGCCCCGGGGGGATCGCGCGGATGGCCTCCTCGGCCGTCTTGATCTTGTCGCCGAAGCGCGATCGCCAGTCCGTGATCGTCTGCTGCATCGTGTGCCTTCTTCCGGTGTTCTCGGGGGATGAACGGAGCGCGTTCGCCGTCGGGGCGGGCGATGGCCGGCCGCGCCGTCATGCGGGTCGAGCCTCGGGTCAGGAGATCTCTTTCTCGGTGAGCAGCGCGGCCAGCACGGCGAGCGCGTCGGTCGTCGTGAAGACGCCGACGACCTGCGCGCTGTCCAGCACCACCGCCGATCCATACTTGTGCTCGGCCATCTCGCGGACCACCTCGGAGAGCGGCGCGCTCGGCGCGACGGCGTAGGGGCACGGCGACATGGCCTCGCTGACGACGAGCTCATCCCCCTCTTGCTCCTTGAGCGTCTCTATCCAGTAGATGTCCCGCTCGGAGAGGATGCCGACCAGCCGGCCGCCGCTCAGCACCGGCAAATGCCGGATGCGATGTCCGCGCATGAGCGCGCGGGCGAGGCCGACCTTCTGATCCGCGCCGATCGAGTGGGGGCTCCGGGTCATGCAGTCCTGGATGCGAATGGTCGAAGAGCTCATAAGGCCTCCCCTGGCGCTGGACGTCCGCGATGATCGATTCGAGCTGATCGGACCGGCGCCCTTCGATCGAGCTCGGTTTGCCACGATGGGCCACGAGGCGGGTTTGCAAGATGCGGACCGCCTGGATCGGCGTTCGCGCTACGACACGCAGCGGGCGTGCGGCGCGTACGCTTCATCGGCGAGCCATCTCCTCAGGCCCGCTTGCGCGCCGACGGGATCAGGTACCCGCAGCACCGCCCGAACCACCGCAGCACGTCGAGCGACGACAGGATGCCGACGACCTTGCCGTCGTCCGAGACGACCGGCAGCCGGTGCACGCCCTCGTAGGCCATGAGCGACGCGGCCTGCCGGATGCTGGCGCTCTCGTGCAGCTGCACCACGACGGGCGTCATCACGTCGCGCGCGGTGACCCTGACGGGCTCGTAGACATGAAAGCCCTGGCTCATGTCGAGCGGCGCGACCTCGCCCGACCGCGAGGCCACCCGCCGCGACTCCTCGGTGTCGCCGCGCTCCTCTGCTGCACGGAGCACGTCGGCCCGCGACACCATGCCGACCGGCTTGCCCGCCGCGTCCACGACCGGCATCCCGCTGATCTCGTGGCGGACGAGCAGGGCCGTGATGTCGTCGAGGGAGACCTCCGATCGGATGCAGATGACGTCCTTGGTCATGATGTCGGCGAGCGGCGCCTCCGGGTTCACGGCCACGTCGACGCCCGCGCTGCGCAGCGGATCCGCGTCCTCCGTGCCCGGCGCCGCGTGGCTGGCATGGCAGACGACCGACGTCGTGCGCGAGCTCTTGTCGAAGTGCAGCGCATGGAAGCGACGGCACGACTCGCACTCTCGCGCCGTCATCGAGCGCTCCCGCAACGGACAGTAGACGGTCGCCACGACCGATTCCTCGCCGTCGTCTCCAACGATGTGCGCGCTGCGGATCGTGTGGTGCCGGAGCTGGTGCTCTCCGCCGGTAGGTCCAAGGGTTGTCATCGTCGTCTCCCGTTCGCCTCTGCGTCCTTCGCTCGAGGTGCGCCGTGGGATGAGCACCGTTCGTGCCACGCACGCGAGATCCCCGGCGGGCGGCGGCGGCCCTGGTACGCCGCGGTCACGCCTGCGCCTCCGCGCGCCGTTTGCGCCGCGGCGCAAACGGCCGCGGGCTGCCTCGCGAGGCGCCCGCCCCCAGCGCTCGCGGCGAGAGGAGCTCGCTCTCGGCTCGCGCGGAGCGTCCAGGTCGCGGGAAGAGCCCTGCTCGCGCGAGGGAGCCAGCGCGCGCGAACCCCTCCTCTCCGGCCCCCGGAACGCCTGGCATGCGGCGTGCTGAGTGTTGAGCAGACGGGCAAACGGGCAGATAGGCAGATGGGTTGAGCGAGGCGACCGCAGGTCGGGGCCTCGCATGGAGGCTGAGGAGGCTGTCATGTCGAGCGCAAACGCAACGAATCGGTTCATCGTCGTCGTCGGGATCGACTTCTCGGAGCCGAGCAATCGCGCGCTTGATCAGGCGCTCGAGTCCGCTTGCTGTCGCGAGAACGCCGAGGTGCACGCCGTCTACGTCGAGCCCGAGAGCTGGGTCGGCATCGGGCTCTCGCGGGCGCCCATGGTGGCCACCAAGCCCGACGTGGCGCTCCAGCAGCTCCAGCAGCGCGCGAGCGAGCGCGTGAGCGCCATGGGCGACAAGCTCGACGGGGGGCGGCTGAAGCGCGTCGTCGTCCACTTCCGCCGCGGCGATGCGGCCGAGAACATCGCCCAGCTCGCCGCCGACCTGGACGCCGACCTCGTGGTCGTCGGCTCGCACGGCTACCGCGGGCTCGAACGGCTGCTCCTCGGCTCGGTCGCCGAGCGCGTCTCCCGGCTCGCGCGCTGCCCGGTGTGGATCGTCCGGCCGAAGGATCACGCGACCGCCGGCCGGGTCCCCGAGATCGAGCCGCCCTGCCCGGAGTGCGTGAAGCACCGGCAAGAGACGGGCGGCGCAGCGCTCTGGTGCGCGCGCCACGCGGAGCACCACGTCCGGCCGCACCGCTACTCGTATGCGACCAACGGGGTCTACGCGGCGTCGAGCGCGGCCTACCAGTCGACGCCCGAAGCGACGTGATCGCGAGGCGAGCTCGACGGGACCGCGCGCCTGTCAGGCACACGAGCGCTCGATACGCGCCCTGAGGACGCGAGGCGAGCGCGTGACGAACGAGGCTCCCATCCTCGTGCGTCGTGTTCTGTCCGCGCGCTCTCCGCGAGCGGCTCGGCGCCGAGGCGCCGAGCCGCTCGCGGAGAGCGCGATCCCGCCGCGTTGACGTTCCACCGCGCGCGGGGGATACACAGCGGCATGAAGCGGTCGTGCATCGCCCTGGCGGCTTTCGCGCTGTCCCTCTCCGCTCCCGCGATCGCGCAGCCGGTGAAGGTGTTCGTCCTCGCGGGTCAGTCGAACATGGTCGGCTACGGCGTGGGCCGCCAGCTCCCGGTCGAGCTCCAGAGCCAGCCGGACGTCTGGTACGACCACTACAACCCCGACGCGCGCGAGGGAGGGCCGTACGCCGCGGCGACGAGCGCCGACTGGGGGCCGCTCGAGCCGAAGGGCGAAGCCCGCCGCTACGGGCCCGAGATCACGTTCGGCCGCGCGATCGTCGCGGCGTACCCGGGGCACCGGATCGCGATCGTGAAGATGGCGCAGGGGGGCACCAACCTCGTCGAACACTGGGGGCGCGGCCTCGCGCCGGATCCCGAGGTGCTCTACAAATCGCAGCTCTACCACGCGCTCCTCGGCGAGCTGGACTCCGCGACGTACGAGGGCGACCGCGCCCTCCGTTATCCCGACGAGGTGACGCGGCTCGACGGCGCCCTGGCGAGGCTCGAGTCGGAGGGGCACCCGTACGAGATCGCCGCGCTCGTCTGGATGCAGGGCGAGAACGAGGCGGGGTGGTCGGCCGCGTTCTCCTACGGCAACACGCTGCGCGGCTTCATCGCGGCGATCCGCGCGGACCTCGGCGTCCCCGGGCTCCCGGTCGTGCTCGGCAGGGTCAGCGACAACCTCTACCCCGCGAACGGCGGGCCCATCGCCCCCGGAAAGGCGGCGAACATCGACGCCGTGCGCGCGGCGCAGGTGACCGTGGCCGAGGAGGACCCGCGGGTCGCATGGGTCGACACGGACGACTTCACCGTGCGATCGCCCGACGACACGTATCACTTCGACTCCGCCGCGTACCAGCTCCTCGGCGAGCGCTTCGCCGAGGCGTACCTCGCGCTGGTCCGCGAGGAGGGCTCGTCGACCGCGTCGTCGGCGAGCAGCGCCGGGAGCGCGGCTGCAGGGGGAGGGGGCGCCGCGGGAGGCGGCGCCGCCGGGGGTGGCGCCACGGCCGTATCGAGCGGGAGCGCGGCGGCGGCGGGCGGCGCCGGGAGCGCAGGCGAGGGGGGAAGGGGCGCCACGGCCGTATCGAGCGGGAGCGCGGCGGCGACGGGCGGCGCCGGGAGCGCAGGCGAGGGGGGAAGGGGCGCCACGACCGTATCGAGCGGGAGCGCTGCGGCGACGGGCAGCGCCGAGGCCGCGGCCAGCTCGGGTGGGGTCGCGCCCGGCAGCGCTGGCGGCTGCGGCTGCCGGACCGCCGCCGGCCAGGGCCCCGGGGCAACGGCAGCGCTCGCGCTCGTCGCGCTCGCGGGCCTGCGCCGCCGCCGCTCGCGCGGGCAGGGCTGAGCGCCGAGCGGCGCCTCGTGGAGAGCTGGTGGAGCGGGGAAGGAGGCGCGCGCGCCGGCTGCGCCAGGAGTGGTGAGCAGCCGCGCCGCGCTTCGTGGGAGAGGCCTCGTCGTCGCCTCATGGCGACGCGGAGGTTCATCGCTTCAGGGGAGCCGCAGGGGGCCGTCGTCAGGTCGTACGGACCCGCCTGCGAGCCCCCCGTCGCCGAGTCACAGCGCCGGGTAGCAGCCCTCCGTCGTGCACTCATAGCCGTCGCGGCAGTCGGCCGACGTCGCGCAATCGCTGTTGCAGTAGCCGTCCACGGTGCAGATCCCGCCGCCGGCGCAGGGGGTCGTGTCGTCACAGACGCCCCAGCAGTAGCCGCCAGGCCAGCCGGACTCGTCGGGAGAGCAGTAGCCGCCGGCGCAGTCGCCGTCGGTGGTGCAGGGGGCGCCGTCGGCGCCCTCGCCGGGCGGCGGCGCGCAGGTGCCCACGTCCACCCTGCAGGTGGAGCCCGGCTCCGTGCAATCAGCGTCGCTGGTGCATTCCGGAAAGCAGAGGCCATTCCGGCACGAATAGCTGCTTCGGCAGTCTCCGGACGTGGCGCACTCGGCGATGCAGAAACGGAAGCCGCTGGCGTTCTCGATGCAGGCACCGCCGTTGCAGTCGCTGTCCGTGTTGCAGACGCCCGAGCAGGCGCCGCCCGGCCAGCCGGTCGCGGCCTCGGTGATGCAGAAGTCGCCAGTGCACTCGCTGTCGAGCGCGCAAGCGCTGCCGTCCGGGCTCGTCTCGATCGGGGGGTAGCAGCCGCCCGACTCCGTGTCGCACGTGCCCACCTCCGGGCAGTGCGCGTCGCTGGTGCAGTTCGGCCAGCAGGTGGAGTCAACGTCGCACATGTAGCCGTCGCGGCAGTTGGCCGCTGTCTCACACTCGGCGACGCAGAGGTTGAGGGATGCGTTGATGCGGATGCAGACGCCGCCGCCGGCACAGTCGCTGTCCGTCACGCACTCGGCGGTACAGTGCCCGGAAGGGAACCCAAACTCCGTCTCACCGAGGCAGAACCCGCTGGCGCACTCGGCGTCGGTGGCGCAGGCAGCGCCGTCGGCGCGTGGCTCGCCGCCGCCCCCGGTGGTGACGGAGGTCGTCGAGGTGGTGGCCGCGGTCGTGGTGACCGAGGTCGTGGAGGAGACGCTGCCGCCGCCGTCGCCGCCAGCGCCTGTGGTGACCGAGGTCGTGGAGGAGACGCTGCCGCCGCCGTCGCCGCCAGCGCCTGTGGTGGCCACGGCCGAGGTCGAGGAGACGCTGCCGCCGCCGTCGCCGCCAGCGCCTGTGGTGGCCACGGCCGAGGTCGAGGAGACGCTGCCGCCGCCGTCGCCGCCAGCGCCGGTGGTGGCCGCGGCCGAGGTCGAGGAGGCGCTGCCGCCGCCGTCGCCGCCAGCGCCGGTGGTGGCCGCGGCCGAGGTCGAGGAGGCGCTGCTCGAGGAGGCCGAGCTCGAGGTGGTGCTGCCGCCCGCACCGCCGCCGCCCGTGTCGCCGCCGCCGGTGCCGCCCGCACCGCCGCCGCCCGTGTCGCTACCGCCGGTGCCGCCGCCGGTACCGCCCGCACCGCCGCCGCCCGTGTCGCTACCGCCGGTGCCGCCGCCGGTGCCGCCGGTGCCGCCGGTGCCGCCGCCGCCGGTATCGCTGCCGCCGTTTCCTGTCGTGCTGCTGGCCGAGGTGGCGCCTTCGCCGCCGGTGCCGCCGCCCGCACCCCCGCCGCCCCCAGTCCCGATGACCGTCGCGTCGTCGTCGCCGCACGCCGTCGTCGTCATCAGTCCAAGAACGAAGAGACACACCAAAGATCGCATCTTCATCCGCTGCTCTCCAGCCGGTAGGGGTCCAGTGACGCGGCGCCGGCCGCCGGAGGCGACGAGCCGCAGCGCGATACGCGCGAACGCATCTTCTGTCGAAACGGCGCGGATGCCAACGCCTCTTTACTCCTTCACGGCGCTTTCGGGCGGAGGGCGCCCGCGCCGTCTGCTTCCTACCTCGTCCACGCTCCTCCTCGCCCCGGGCCAACGACGAACGAAGCAGCTTTTCGACGGCCGAGCGCGCGATTGTCGCGTCCGCTCCACGTTCGTGGAGCGCGTTTTGGAGGTCGCGACGCTCTCTTCTCCACTCGTTCTCACCCGTTCCACCCGTCCGGCGAGCCGTCCTTGCCGACCTGCGCGTTTCTCTTCTCCTCAGCACCTTCCCGAGCCGGAGCGCACCTCCCGATGTCCGTGAGGTTTCGGGCGTCCGCTCCTCAGCTCGTTGGCAAGCCGGACCGCATCGAGCGCACCTCCTGAGTTCCGTGAAGCTTTGGCCATTCCGCCCCTGTCGCCATGAGCGGAGCTGCGTCCGCTGCCCCGCCCGCTCTCGCCCGCGCGTCGCCTCGCGATGATTGACCGGCCGCCGTCGGAGCTGGTATAGGTAGCCGTTTTCTTTGAGTTGAATTTTTCAGTCGCAGCCGAAACGAAAGGCGGTCGAGCACCGTGTGCGCAGGTGAAGGGTGCCCTGGTGCTTCCAGTGCCAGCCATGTCGTCTTGCCCTTGCTGCGTCGCGTCGGCGCCCTGCGCCTCGGCGGACGACCTCTCATTTCAGCCAGAGGATGAGGAGACCCCATGCGTGTCCGACACGTGATGATCACAGCAGCGATCGCCGGTCTGTTCGCGGCCTGCGCCGGCTCGGAGGGTGATGGTGGCAAGACCGAGCGGCCGGTCTACGGGACGGTCTGTGAGGCCCGCTGCGCCTGCGAGGACTGCTCTGGCGATAAAGAGGGCCTGTGCGAGGCCGAGGAGGAGACCATCGCCAAGCGAGCCGAGGAGCGCTGCCAGGACGAGCACGCGGCGTACGTCGACTGTGTCCGGCTGGAGGGCCAGTGTGTGGACGGTCATCACCTGACGGAGGTCTGCAACATCCAGGAGGCGGCCCTCCAGGGCTGCCTCGAGCCCACGGGCCGCTGTCCCAGCGCGGGTGATGGCATCTGCGACGAGCCCCAGGGCACCGGCGAGTGCCCGGCCGGGACCGACGCCGCCGACTGCCTCTCTCACTGTCCCTTGATCGGCAACGGCACCTGCGACGAGCCCGAGGGCACCGGGCTCTGCGAGGAGGGCACGGACGTCGACGACTGCAAGCTCGCGCCGTGCGACCGCGTGCGGGACGGCGTCTGCGACGAGCCCGAGGGTACCGGGCTCTGCGAGGAGGGCACGGACGTCGCGGACTGCGCGGCAGGCGCGCCGTGCGCCTCCACGAACAACGGCGAGTGCGACGAGCCCGAAGGCACCGGTCTCTGCGAGGAGGGCACGGACCTCGCCGATTGCAACGCCACCCTGACCTGCGACGACCTCGACGAGTGCGGCAGCGACACGAGCGGGTGCGTCGGATGCGCGGTCCAGGGGAGCTGCGCCGATGAGCTCGATGCGTGCATCCTCGACGACGACTGCATCCTGTTCGCCAAGTGCGCCGTGACCTGCAAGGACGGGGACGACGCCTGCTTCACCGCGTGCATGGACGGACATCCGGATGGAGCGCAGCTCTATCTCGACTACGACACATGCGTGAACTGCGATGAGTGTTATTACTCGTGCGGCAACGCCAGCATCCTCGGGTGCTGATCCGTGGCTTGTCCCGGCGCCGCGGAGGAGATGAAGGCGCCCGAGAAGGAGCCCGGCCGGCCCCCTGAGCCGCTCCCGGGCGGCGCGATCCGCGCCCTCGTTCTGGTAGGATCGCCCGCCGTGCCGGAGCTCCCTCTCACCCCCGCCGATCTCGACGCGGTGCTGGCGCCGCTCCCCAGCGCCCGGCCGCTGCCCGCGCGCGCGTACTGGGACGAGGACGTCTTTGCCTTCGAGCAGGCCGAGATCTTCGGGCGCTCCTGGCTCTGCGTCGGCCGCGAGGACGAGATCGCCCGCCCAGGAGAGTGGCTGCTCGCCCCCCTCACGCCCGCGGGCGTCGTCGTCCTCCGCGGCGCCGATCTGGAGATCCGCGCGTTCCACAACGTCTGCCGCCACCGGGCGGCGACGCTGCTCGACGGCCCGTGCGGCCGCCTCGCGCACCTCGAGTGCCCGTACCACGGCTGGACCTACGAGCTCTCGGGCGCGCTGCGCGCCGCGCCCCACGCGCCGCCCGGCTTCGACCGCGGCGCGCACGGGCTCCTCCCGGCGCGCGCCGGCGCCCTCTTCGGCTTCCTCTTCGTGACGCTCGATCCCGGCGCGCCGCCGCTCGAGAGCGCGATCGGCGAGGCGCCGCCCTGGCTCTCGCGCCCCGGGCTGCGCTCGCTCCGTCGGGGCAGGCGGGTGGAGTACGAGGTCGCCGCGAACTGGAAGCTCTGCGTCGAGAACTTCCAGGAGTCTCACCATTTCCCGCGCGTGCACCCCGCGCTGGAGCAGCTGACCCCGTGCGACGACGCCGTGTCCTGGGGCCGGGGGGGCCCGTGGCTCGGCGGCGTCATGGACCTCGCGCCGGGCGCCGACACCGTCTCGACGAGCGCGGCGCCCGGCGCGCGGCCGCTCATCGTCCCCGAGGCGGAGCGGCGGCGCGTGCGCGACGCCTTGCTCTTTCCGGGCCTGCTCACGAGCCTCCAGCCCGACTACCTGCTCACATACCGGCTCGCCCCGCGCGCGCCCGACCGGACGCTCGTGATCGCCGACACGTACTTCCACCCCGCGGCGTTCACGAAAGGCTTCGATCCGGGCGACGTGTTCACCTTCTGGGACGCGGTGAACCGGGAAGACCGCGCCATCTGCGAGCGGCAGCAGCGCGGGATCCGCGCGCCCGGCTACACGCCGTCGACCTACGCCATGGTGGAAGACGGCGTCCACGCCTTCGACGGCATGGTCGCGCGCAGGTACCTCTCGGCGCTCCGCGCGCGGACGGCATGAGCGAGCCGCGGCCGGTGGGGTCGCCCGTGGACCGCTCTCTCGTTACTGCGCGACGCAGTTCTCCTTCATCACTTCCCAGACTGCATCTCCGGTGGCGATGCTACCGGCAGAGGTGGGATGGATTCCGTCTTGCGTATAGTCGTTGTGTCCGTTCCAGGTCGGACGAAGGTCCAGCCAGTAGCACTTCGGCGACGTGAGCCCGTCGCACAGCGCCTTCATCTTCGGCCGGAGCGTATCGAGGCAGGTCTTGAGCGACGCGAACTGGTTTCCGATGGGGTCTGGATAGAAGAAATAGACCACCTTCTCGACGTTGTCCTTCTCCATGGTCTCGAACAGCGCCTCCGCCGCCTCGAGGGCCCCGTCGCCGTCCCCTCTCAGCAAGCAGTCGTTCCCGCCCCCGTCCATCAGCACGTACTTGATCATGCCGTTCTCCGCGGCTTTGCGGTATTGGCTGGGGATCTGATCGTTGGCCAGCGTCGTGCCGCTGACCGAGTTGTCGATGTAGCGGTCGTTCTGGGGGAGGGAGCCCGCGGCCTTGGCCTGCTTCTCGATCTGCTGCGTGATGCCGTGCGTCGCGGCGATGAACGACTCTCCGATGACCGCGACTTGATTTCCCTTGGTCTGGCCCTTGACGCACTCGCCCGGTTCCCCGCCCGTGCCGGCCGTCTCTCCGCCGCTGGCCGAGCTGCTGGCCTCCGCGGTGCTTGCACTGCTGCTGCTGCTGCTGCTGCTGCTCGAGGTGCTGCCGGCTGTCGCGCCTCCGGCGCCGCTCGTGGCCGCACCGCCCGAGCCGACCGTGGCCGTGGTCTCCGCGCTGCTGGTGGTGGTGGTCCCGTCGGGGCCGCCTCCGCC
Source organism: Sorangium sp. So ce426 (assembly GCF_051475585.1). Lineage (NCBI taxonomy): Bacteria > Pseudomonadati > Myxococcota > Polyangiales > Polyangiaceae > Sorangium > Sorangium sp. So ce426. The sequence goes on from NZ_CP150341.1 coordinate 4,854,163, forward strand.
GGTCGAGGACGTACCATCGTCATTGGCCTCACCGCAGGCCCAGATGCCGATGCTCAGGAGACCGAGAACGCTCAGTTTCGTAGCAACGTAGGGACGTATCGACCTCATTTTATTTCTCCAGTGTCCGCTTGGCGCCGAGGTTTCAAGCGGCGAAAGCCATTCATTGCCTTGTATCGACGATTCATCCATGCATCGAAGGGCCGCGTTCGCCCGATGCAGGTGACTGCCACGACGTCGTACCCAAGCCAGATGAATCGATGTATAGGCATACTCGCCTATGCCTTGATGCGAGACGTCGCGTTCATGTTGGTGGATTGAACATTTCGGGCGAGAGTCGAATTCGGTGTCTGCGCCACGGCCCCTCCTCCTGGGAGGCCCCCGAGGCGTTCGGTCCCGAGCGCTCCACGCCCGAGCGCGGCTTCCCGCCTGTGCTGGCTCGCGCCAGGCTGCGATCCGGGCCACGTGGGCGCCTCCTGGGACGCCGTGAACCGGGAGGATCGCGCCATCTGCGCGCGCCGGCACCGCGGGAGCCGCGCGCCGGGCCACGCCCCCTCGACCTGCGCCCTGGTGGAGGACGGCGCCCACACGTTTGACGGCCTGGTCGCGCGCGGGTACCGCTCGGAGCGAGGACGGCATGAGCAAGCTCTGCGGCCTGTGGGGCCGCCCGTACATCGACCTGTCGCCGCTGATCGACGCGGCGTGCTTCCCCGAGCTCGATCGCGAGATCGTGCGCGGCCTCTGCCGCGTCGAGCCCTCGTACACCGGCGGCAGCCTGAAATGGATGGGCGTGGTCGCGCCCTGGGTGCACGACGACCCGTACGTGGATTACGGGGAGGTCATCGGGGGCTTCTCGCGCGACGAGTTCTGCGACTTCATCGCGCTCGGCGACGACCCGTCCGCCTTCGATCCCGACCGGCGGCGCGAGTACACGTTTGGAGACGAGACGGATCACCCGCTCACGCGGGCGCAGATGCTGTACCTGAAGTACCGTTACGGCGTCTATTTCCCCTGGAAGGTCTGCTATCATCTGCTCGAGAACGATCGCTGGGAAGACAAGCACTCGGGCGCAGGCAAGGACTTTTCGGCGGAGGCCAGGGCGACGTTCCCCCGGACGGTCGAGTTCATCCGGGGCCTGCCGTTCGTCGAGATCGGGCGGTGCGTGATCTTCGGCCTCGAGGCGAATGATCACGCGCCCGCGCACCGGGACACCGAGCCGGGGAGCGCGATCGGCGCGGCGCAGTCCATCTCGTTCGACCCGCGCGGCGACAAGCGATTCTATGTCTGCGACAGGGCAGGGGAGGAGCGCACGGTCGTCCGCGCGCCCATCTACTGGTTCAACGACATGGATTACCACGGCGTCGAGCCGGACCCGTTCTTCCGGTACTCGATCCGCGTGGACGGCGTGTTCAAGCCGGAGTTCGTGAAGCGGCTCCAGCGCCTGTACGGGCGGTAGGCGCGGGCGCGGCCGCGTACCACCGCGGGCCTGTGGCGGAGGCGACCGGAACATACCGCCGCGAAGCGCGGCGCACTGCCAACCGCTTCCTGGAGGGCGGCCTCAGGGCGCGTCCAGGCTGTGCAGCCTCGCGCGCCAGTATCCCGGCCTTCGCTGTCCGTGCGCGACGGCGAGCACGACAATGGCCTTGTCATGCACCAGGTACGGAAGAGAAAAGGGGAATCGTTGCAGGACGAACTTACAAATCGGGACGGAGGTCGTGAGCCCCTGCCAGCGGGGCCACGCCTCGGGAGACTCGCGGATCGATGCTACCGCTCGGGCGACCTCGGCGACGAAGTCCAGCCCCAATCCCGGCTGCCGGGCCTCGTACCACTCCGCCGCGGCCGCGAGCTCCTCGCGCGCTTCGCGGTGGTAGCGCGCCTTCACCGGCGAGTGGCGCCGAGCCGCGCGGCGAGTTGTTCATGGACGAGATCCGCGTCTTCCAGCTCGGCCAGTCCGGAAAGGACCTCGTCCGCCCGACGCTCGATCTCAGCCGTCCATCGCCCCTCGACCTCCGTCTCTGCCGGGTCGTCCAGGCTGGCGAGGATCTCGTGCGCGAACTGTGCGCGGACGGATGGCGGGAGCCGCAGGATCTTGGCCAGGAGATCGCTCTCATGCTGCGACATGGTGCCCTGGAGCCTAGCACGATCGTGGCACCGCGCGCGCCTCACAGTGGTCACTCGGCTGCGGGGGCGGTGCCGGGATTGGATCTTCTATGGCGCCGCGGGAGCTCCGAGCGGCCTAGCGGCAGATGCGGGGGGAGCGGCCCCGTTCACCACGAGGTGGATGAACTGCAGCTTCGCCACGGCGGGGCGCGGCAGCACGAACGGGTAGAAGTCATGCTGGCCCATGCTGCGCGACATCTCGTTGAGCACGGCCGTCAGCTCCACCCAGGCGTTCAAGAAGCCCAGGAAGGTCTCGGCCCCTCGGTCGTCCGGCCGCCACAGCGCGTCCGCGCCCCATGGCTCGACGTCGAGCTCCACCTCGTCGGCGTCGATGCCGAAGCTGAGCGCCGTATCCACGGTGTCGACCATGTGGAGATAGTGGGCCCAGGTCTCGGCCCAGTCTTCCCAAGGGTGCATGCTGGCGTAGGCGCTGACGAAGCGCTCGGGCCAGTCGGCCGGCGGCCCCTGCTCGTAGTTGGCCTTCAGCGCGGCGGCGTAGTCCTGCTGCTCGTCGCCGAACAGCTCCCGGAACGGCGCCAGCCACCCGGTGTCGCGCACAAGGCGGTCCCAGTAATAATGGCCGACCTCGTGCCGGAAGTGCCCGAGCAGCGTGCGGTAGGGCTCGCGCATCGCGGCGCGGGTGCGCTCGCGCGTGGCGTCGTCCGCCTCCTCGATGTTCAGCGTGATCACGCCGTCGGCGTGGCCCGTCATCACCCTGGGCCCGTCGGGCGGAGAGGCGAGGAAGTCGAAGCAGAGGCCGCGCTCCGGATCCTCGCCGATCTTGGACTTCACCGGCAGGTTCAGCGCCAGGAGCTGCGACACGAGCCGTCGTTTGGCCGTCTCGAGCAGCCGCCATAGCGCCTGGTGCTCGGCGACGGAGAGGTCTGGAATGGTGCGGTTGAGCCGGCACGCGGCGCAGAGCGCGGGCGCCTCAGCCGCCGCCGGGATCAGCCAGTTGCAGCCCGACGCCAGGTCGAAGTTGCCGCAGCGCCTGTAGGGCTGCGGCGCTTCCGCCGTGTCGTGCCAGATCTGCCATGCGCCCTCGGTCGGGCCAGCCTTGAGCGGCAGGACCTGGGCGCGCTCGGGCTCGTAGCCGAGCGGCGTTTTGCAGGCCAGGCATTCGCTGTTGCGGAAGAACACCGGCCTCTCGCACTGGCAGCGGTAGGCGCGCGGTGCGGTGGGCTGCTTGGTCCGCTTCCATGCGCTGCGCAGGCGCGCGATCAGACTGTCGAAGCGATTGGTCATGGTGGGTTGAGCCGCCTCGATCGTGTCGGTCTCGGCTCACTGTCGCACGGAACGCAAGCCGTATGCCAAGCCTGCGGCTCGACGCTCGCGACACGGGTAGGACTCGACGCGCCGTGGACGGACGTCGCGACGTGTCTCGGTGTGGCAAGAATGCCGGCGACCCGACCCAGGTTGCGGCGACCCGACCCAGGTTGAGCGCTTCAGCCGACCCAGGTTGGGAATCGACCCCCGCCGCCCCCGACGCTTGCGCTGCTCGCTGCGCGCGCCTCGCTACTTCGTCGCGCGGTAGCTCTCCGGCGGTCCCAGGTAGCTCGGCCTGAGCCCGCCCGCGTCCACCACGAGCCTCTGCACCACCGGTCCTCGGGATCGTCGTCGAAGAGCGACCTGCCCCACACGGCCGGCCACAGAAGGGGGCCGCCGCCGGCGACGCCGCCGGCGGCTTTGCCACCCGTGGCGGGCAGGTCAGTTGGCGGGCACGAAACGCAGCGATGCGAGGCGCACGAGCTCGCCCTGGCCGCCCTTCACCTTCAGGTAGACCTCGTGCGTGCCCGACGTGGGCGCCACGTTGCACGTCGTCGTCGTCCACTTCTCCCAGCCGTCGGTACCGGGGAGCGCGCAGGTGCCGATCATCGAGCCGCCTGCGAACGGATCGATCCAGACCTCCACGGTGCCGCCGCCCCCGGCGCTCGAGGCCTCCAGCGCGATCGCCTTCGACTGTACACCCCCGCTGCCGAGGTCGACGCTCCCGAACATGGCCCAATCGCCGTTCTCCAGATCACCGAGCACCGGTCCCGCCGACGTGCTCGACACGACCTCGGCGCCGGACTGCTGGTCCGCCTCCGCGGCCGGGATCGGGGTGAATCCGTCACGGTAGGTGAACAGGTCGAAGTAGGCACGGCTGTTGGTCGCGAACATGCCGGCCTGGTTGCCAATCCAGGTGTGGGCCATGGCATAGAACCCGTCGAGCGTGGAGACGTCGATCTCGGTGCCCACCTGGGTCCATTCGACTCCATCCGTGCTGAACCAGCCCGTGGCCTTGTGCTCGGAGCGGACCAGCTTCAGCCAGACCGCCTTCCCGGCGGGTGCGGGGACCGACGCGCCCACGACGACCGGCTCGGCAAGCTCGGTGTACGCGGCCCCCGCCTCGGCCGGGGCCTGCACCGAGCGCGACCGGAAGGAGAAGCGAATCCTGTCTTCCTCGCCCTCCATGACCCGCGCCACCGAGACGTCCATGATGGCGGGGAGCCTGAACTGCTCGCTGTCGGTCATCCACGTCGGGCAGGAGAGCACCTGCTCGTCCTGCCAGTAGCCGTTGCCCACGCGGATGCCGGCCGCGTCCCCGTCGGCCGTGGGCGTGAACTCGACCTTCGCGACCATGCTGCTCGAGTGCAGCGTGTCCTTCTGAACGACCCACGTGGTCCCTCCGGTACCCGGCGTGATCCGCAGCCACCCCGGGCGATCCACAACCGAGTACTTGTCCTCCGACGGGCCGTAGGTGGTCCACGCGGAGTCGATCGTGGCCGACGAGAAATCGTCGTTCACGGGCAGCAGGAAGGGCACGCCGCTCTGCGGCAGCTTGGGCGCGGACAGACCGCCCTTCTTGGTCGGGTACCGCGGGACCGGGATCGTCTTCCCGTTCACCTCTTGGTCGACCCAGGTCACCTCCAGCAGCAGCCCCTCGCGGCCAAGCCCCTGCCAGTCGCCGTTCTTCGAGGTCTTGGTGTCGTCGGTGCCCACGTTGCTGCAGTCGTACGAGTGGGCAAAGGCCCACCACGAGCCGTCCTCGAGCGCGATCGGCGCCGTGGTGTGCTGGACGCCGGCGTACGGCTCCTCGCCGGTAAGGACATAGCCGAGCCACGTCCAGTCCTCGGCGGTGCTGCCGACCAGCTTCTTCGAAGCCCAGGCGTGCAGCTGGCCGCCGCAGGCCGTGTGCGTCGAGACGAAGTAGTAATACCATTCGCCGCGCTTGGCCATCGTCGGCCCCTCGGCCCACTTGCTCCAGTCAGGATTCGTGAAGTCGCCGCAGCCGCCGGTCTCCTGATCCCAGTTGATGAAGCTCATGTCGATGCTCGACTCGGGCAGCAGCATCCCGGTCTTGGGATCGATCTCCGTGACCAGGTTGATGCCGAAGTCGTTGGGGTGATCCGCGTCCCATTTGCACAGACCGTTCTTGATGATCATGTACGTCTTGCCGCTGTCGGGATCGACGAACACCGAGTTGTCGGAGCCGGTCCCTCGTTCGTACGAGGTCTCGCTGCCGGGCGGCGTGTAGGGGAAGATGTCGACCTTGGTGGGCTCTGACCACGGGCCCTCGAGGCTCGGCGCCGAGGAGAAATGCTGGGTGGCCCCGATGGAGTAATAGACCCGGTACACGTCGCCGGCCTTGACGATGAAGCCGCCCCAGGTGCCCTGGCCCGGGCCGAGCTGCGCCTCCAGCGCGGGAGCGGTCGAGTGGACCACCCGGTTCATGCGCTCCCAGTGGAGGAGATCCGTCGAGCGCAGGATCTCGAAGGCGGGCATCATGTGGAAATTCGACCCGACCAGGTAGAAGTGGTCGCCTTCCCGGTAGATGTTCATGTCCGGGTGATCACCGGGCAGAACGGGGTTCTGGTAGGTCGTCACCTCGAAGGCCGCGTCGCCGTCGCCGCCCGCCCCACCGCCGCCGGCGTTCGGAGAGCCACCCGTGCCGCCGTCGCCGCCGCCGCCGCCGTCTCCGCCCGTTCCACCGCCGTCGCCGCCCGTTCCACCGCCGTCGCCGCCCCCACCCGCGGAGCTTGCCGAGGTTGAGGTGCTAGTCGATCCCGCCGTGCTGGGATTGGGCTCGTCCGAGCCGCACCCCATCGCGATCAATCCAACGAAAGTGACAATCCCTGCTGCATAAGAGCGCACGATGACCTCTCAGTTCCTTGTTGTGGACCCTTGAATTCCCGAGGGCTTCCGAAATGATCAATGAACGGGCACGAAAGTGCCTATCGGAGCCACACGGACCCTGGCGGAACGCCCTTCATCCCCCTCTTGTCACGCCGTACGGGCGCGCCGCTCGAAGATCCGTTGGAGCAGGCAGGCGACCAGGAGGAGCAGGCCGATGACGATCTTGGTCCACCAGGAGCTGAGCGTGCCCTCGAACATGATGAGGGTCTGGATGGTGCCGTAGATGAGCACACCGAACAGGGTGCCGACGACCGTACCATGGCCGCCGGTCAGCAGGGTGCCGCCGATGACGACGGCGGCGATTGCGTCCATCTCCATTCCGCCGGCATGCAGCGCGTAGCCGGACACCATGTAGAACGTGAAGGCGACGCCCGCCAGCGCCGAGCAGAACCCGCTCAAGGTATAAATGAGCACCTTGGTCCGCGGCACTGGCAGGCCCATGAGCAGGGCGGATTGTTCGCTGCCGCCGATCGCATAGACCGTGCGGCCGAAGCTCGTGTAGTGGGCGATGTAGATGGCCGCGGCGAACAGCGCGAGCGCGATGATCACGTTCCAGGTGATCGAGGTGTCGAACAGGAACGGGATGCGGTGCGACGAGACGTCGACGTAGAAGCCGTTGCGGATCGTGATGGAGTCGATGCTGATGAGGTAACAGAGCCCGCGCGCCAGGAACATGCCCGCCAGCGTGACGATGAAGGGCTGCACCTTGAAGTACTGGATGACGACCCCCATCACGAGGCCGATGGCCGAGCCCATGGCCAGCACGAGCGGGATGACCACGGCAGGGCTCACACCGTGCTTCTCGACGAGCGACGCCGAGACCATCGTGGTCAGCGCGATGACCGAGCCGACCGAGAGGTCGATCCCGCCGGAGAGGATGACGAAGGTCATCCCGATGGCGGTGATCAAGAGGAACGCATTGTCGATGAAGAAGTTGAGGAACACCTGCAGCGAGAAGAACCCGTTGAACAGGTACGACCCGGCCGCGAACATGAGCACGAACAGGCTGCTGGTGACCGCGAGCGGAAGGTGCCTCGGGTCGATCCGGACGGAGCGCCCGGTCGCGGCGGTGGTGCCGCTCCGTCCGGGCGCGGCGATGGTGCCGCTCCGTCCGGTCACGGCGGCGGTGTCGATCATGGTGTGACCACCCTCCTCGTCCGTTGCTTTGCGATGAGATCCCTGACCTTCTGCGATTGCACGATGGTGATCAGGAAGACGACGAGCGCCTTCACCACCAGGTTGACCTCCGGCGGCACGCCGGCGGAGTAGATGGTGGTGGTGAGCGTCTGGATGATCAGGGCGCCGATGACGCTCCCCGCCAGCGTGAACTTGCCCCCGGAGAGCGACGTCCCGCCCAGAACCACGGCGAGGATGGCGTCCAGCTCGAACAGGAGGCCCGCGTTGTTCCCGTCGGCGCTCTTGACGTTCGAGCTCACGATGAGCCCGGCGATGCCGGCGCACAGGCCGCACACGGCGTAACAGGCGAAGGTGATCGTGCGCGCGCGGATCCCGGCCAGCCGCGAGGCGACCGGGTTCACGCCGATCGCCTCGATGAACATGCCGAGCGCGGTCTTGCGCGTCAGCAGCCAGACGACGGCGCTCACGCCCGCCACGATGAACAGCGAGACCGGGATCCCGAGGAGGAAGCCGTTCCCGATGACGTGATACGGGCTGTAGTAGATGGTGATGATCTGACCGCCCGTGATGAGCTGGGCGATGCCTCGCCCCGTGACGAGGAGGATCAGGGTCGCGATGATCGGCTGCATGCCGAAGAGCGACACCAGCGCTCCGTTCCACATGCCGAGCGCCAGCGCCACGCCCAGCGCGCTCCAGACGACGATCGGCAGCGGAACACGCGTCGCGTCCGCCATGCCGGTCCCGCCGCTCGGCGAGAGCTCGCCGCCGATCAGCACCGCCGCGACCGCGCCCGAGATGGCCACGACCGCGCCGACGGAGATGTCGATGCCGCGGGTGGCGATCACCAGGGTGAGCCCCATGGCGATGATCATGAGCGGCGATGCGCGGTTCAGGATGTCGATGACGCTGCCGTAGAGGTGGCCGTCCTTGACCGTGATCGCGAAGAACTGCGGATTGCTGACGAGGTTGAACAGCAGGAGGGAGCCGAGCATCGCCAGCGGCCAGAACGCGTTCCCGCTGGCGAGCCGGCGCAGGGAGGCGGCGGCCGCGCTCACGGCTGACCTCCCGCGATGATCTGGTAGACCGCCTGCTCGTCGGTCTTGGCCGTGGCGAGCTCCGCCACCTTGCGCCGGTCGCGCAGGACGACGACCTGGTCCGAGTAGCGCAGCGCCTCGGCCATCTCCGAGGAGACGAGCACCACCGCCATGCCCCGATCGCAGAGATCCATGACCTGGCCCATGATCTCGCCCTTGGCCGCCACGTCGATGCCGCGGGTCGGCTCGTCGAGGATGAGCATGCGCGGATCGGTCACCAGCCAGCGAGCCAGGAGCGCCTTCTGCTGGTTGCCCCCGCTCAGCTTGGAGATGGGCACCTCCGCGTCGGCGGCCACGATGCCGAGCCGCTGGATGTAGCGGCGGGCGATGTCGTCCTGCTCGTCCCGGGACAGGTTGCGGAAGATGCCGCGCTTGGCCTGGAGGGCGACGACGATGTTCTCGCGCAGCGACAGGTCGCCGAGGATCCCCTCGACCTTCCGGTCCTCTGGGCAGAAGCCGAGCCCGCGCGCGATCGCGTCGAGCGGCGAGTCGATGCGCGCCGGCTCCCCGTCGATCTCGATGGATCCCTGGTCCGCCCCGTCGAGCCCGAACAAGAGCCGCACCGTCTCCGTCTTCCCGGCGCCCAGGAGGCCGGCGAGGCCGAGCGCTTCGCCGCGCTGCACGTCGAGATCGACGTCGCTGACCGAGCCCTTCTTGCCGAGCCCTCGCGCCCGCAACAGGGGCGCTTGCCCGCCCGCCGGCAAGGTGGCCCGCGCGCGCTCGGCCCGGGCCGGGCCGTCCTCGGCGACCTCGCGCCCGACCATCCGCGTGACGAGCTCCATGCGCGACAGCTCGGCGGCCGGCGTCTCGCTGACGAGCTGACCGTTCCTCAGCACCGTGATCCGGTCGGAGATCTCGAACACCTGGTCGAGGAAGTGCGAGATGAACAGGATCGCCATCCCCTGCGCCTTGAGCCGCTGGATGACCGAGAAGAGCGTCTTCACCTCGTCCTCGGCCAGGCTCGAGGTCGGCTCGTCGAGGACGAGGATCTTCGCCTGGGCGCAGAGCGCGCGGGCGATCGCGACGAGCTGCTGCACGGCGATCGAGAAGGTCGAGAGCGGCGCGGTGACGTCGACGTGGATGTTGAGGTCCGAGAGCAGGGCGCTCGCCTTCCGGCGCATCTCCCCCCACCGGATCGCGAAGACGCCGGCGTCCTCGCGCCCGAGGAAGATGTTCTCGGCCACGGAGAGGTTGGGGCAGAGGTTCACCTCCTGGAACACGGCGCTGATGCCGAGCGCCTGCGCGCCCTGCGGGCTCGAGGGCCTGATCTCCCGGCCCTCGAGCAGGATCTGCCCGTCATCCGGGGGGTGGACGCCGGTCAGGACCTTGACCAGCGTCGATTTGCCCGCGCCGTTCTGCCCCATGAGCGTGTGCACCTCCCCGGGCAGCATGCGAAAATCGACGGAAGAGAGCGCCTGTACGCCAGGGAATCCCTTGGAGATCCGCTTCATCTCGAGCACGGGCACGGCTCCGCTCTGCATCGCTCACGTCCTCCCCGGCGGCCTCCGCGGCGCCGCCGTCACGCGCGCTCAGTACTTGCGCTTCGGGAACTCCTGGGCGGCCGTCTCCATCGGGAAGACGCCCTCCTCGGTGACGATGCGCTTCGGCAGCTGCTTGCCCGCCATCAGGTCCTTCACGGCGCTCATCAGCTGCGGCCCGAGGAGGGGGCTGCACTCGACCGTCACGTTGAGCTTGCCCGCCATCATCGCCTCGAACGCGCCCTTCACCGCGTCGATCGAGATGATGAGGATGTCCTTGCCGGGTTTGAGCCCCGCCTCCTCGATGGCCTGGATCGCGCCGATCGCCATGTCGTCGTTGTGGGCGTAGAGGACGTTGATGTTCTTGCCCTCCGCCTTGAGGAACGCCTCCATGACCTCCTTGCCCTTGGCGCGCGTGAAGTCGCCCGTCTGCGATCGGATGATCTTGAACTGGGGCTTGTCCTTGATGATCTCCTCGAACCCCTTCTTGCGATCGATCGCGGGGGCCGAGCCGACGGTGCCCTGCAGCTCGACGATGTTGACCGGGTCCTTCTGGTCCTTCGTCTTCTCGACCAGCCACTTCGCGGCGCGGCGGCCCTCCTCGACGAAGTCCGACCCCATGAAGCTGACCCAGAGGCTGTCGTCCTTCGTGTCCACCGCGCGATCGGTCAGGATGACGGGGATCTTGGCCTCCTTGGCCTCGCGCAGGACGGGCTCCCAGCCGGTCTCGACCACGGGCGAGAACGCGATGACGTCGACCTTCTGTGCGATGAACGACCGGATGGCCTTGATCTGGTTCTCCTGCTTCTGCTGCGCGTCGGAGAGCTTGAGGTCGATCCCGGCCGCCTTGGCGGACTCCTCGATCGACTTGGTGTTCGCGGTCCGCCACTCGCTCTCCGCGCCGATCTGGGAGAACCCGAGCGTGATCTGTTTATTTTCCTTTTGACAGCCCGGCCCGACCAGGATCATCGCCAGCCCTGCCAGCGCCACCATCCCTGTGGTGACAAAGTTTCTCCTCTTCATGGCGCAGCTCGTCTCCTCTCGTCCATCGCCTCGTTCCATGAGGCACCTGACTCATCCTCGCCGTCGTCCCCCGACGTCCGGCGTCACTTCTGCCCGTAATACGCCCTCTTGCCGTGCTTCCGGTCGAAGTGCTTGCGCACGAGCGCGTCCGGCAGGCGCGCGGCGCCCGGGTGGATCGTGCGGGTGATGAACGCCATCCTCGCGATCTCCTCGAGCACCGCCGCATTGTACACGGCCTTCTCGGCGTCCTCTCCCCACGCGAACGGGCCGTGTCCCGCCACCAGCACCATGGGTGTGTGAAGCGGGTTACGATCCCTGAAGCACTCGATGATCTGCTTCCCCGTCTCCGTCTCGTAGTCGCCTTCCACGGCGTCCGGCCGCATCACCTCGGTGCAGGGCACGTCCTCGGCCAGGTGATCCGCGTGCGTCGTACCGTAGATCGGGATCGGCGTGCCTGTCTGCGCCCAGCCGGTCGCGTAGGTCGAGTGCGTGTGCACCACGCCACCCAACCCGCGGAAGCTCGCGTAGAGAACGATATGCGTCTTGGTGTCCGAGGAGGGGCGGAGGCGTCCCTCCACCACCTTCCCCTCCAGATCGACCACGACCATGTCGTCGGCCGACAGCCGATCGTAAGGGACGCCGCTCGGCTTGATCGCCAGGACGCCTCGGTCGCGATCGAACGCCGAGACGTTGCCGAACGTGTAGATCGCGAGCCCTCGGCGCGGGATCTCCATGTTCGCCGTGAAGGCGCGCTCGCGCAGCTCTCGATAGGTCGCGCTCACGTCGTGGCCCTCAGTGCGCCAGCCGGTAGGCGAGATCGTTCCAGCGGAGCTCGTTCTTGAGCGAGCGGATGTCGGTCCCTTCGCCGATGCGGACCAGCTCCACGCCGGCGATGGAGGCGAAGTCCTCCACGTGCGCCATGGTCACGGCGCGGCTGTGGGCGCAGTGATGGGCGCCCCCGGCCAGGATCCACGCCTCGCAGGCGAGCCTGAAATCGGGCTTCGGGACCCACACCGCGCGCGCCACGGGCAGCTTCGGCATCGCCCTGTCGGGCGCCACCGACTCGAGCTCGTTGGCGACGATCCGCATGCGGCCGCCCATGTCGATCATGGCAACGTTCACAGCGGGCCCGACCCCGGCGTCGAAGACGAGCCGGCACGGGTCCCCCTTGCCGCCGATCGAGAGCGGGTGGATCTCGAGCGACGGCCTCCCGGCGGCGATCGACGGACAGATCTCCAGCATGTGGGCGCCGAGCACGCGCTCTCGCCCCGGGACCAGGTGATACGTGTAGTCCTCCATGAAGGACACGCCCCCGCGCAGGCCCGTCGCCATGACCTTCAGGGCGCGCACCAGGCCGCAGGACTTCCAGTCGCCCTCCGCCCCGAAGCCGTAGCCGTCCTCCATGAGCCGCTGCACCGCGAGGCCGGGGAGCTGCTTGAGCCCATGCAGATCCTCGAAGGTCGTGGTGAAGCCGCCGAAGCCGCCCTCCTTCAGGAAGGAGCGCATCGCCGCCTCCTGCCTCGCCGCGTACCGCAGATCGCCGTGGCGATCGCCGCCCCTCCTCAGGGCGGGAGCGATGGTGTACGCCTCGTCGTACTCGGCCACCAGGCGATCGACCTCGCGCTCGTCGACGTCGGCGATGCGCCCCACGAGATCGCCCACGCCGTAGCCGTTCACCGACCAGCCGAACTTGACCTGCGCCTCGACGCGGTCGCCGCCGGTGACGGCCACCTCTCTCATGTTCATGCCGCCGAAGCGCGCGATCTTGAGCCGCCGCCCGTCGAGGATGGCGCAGGCGGCGCGCGCCCAGACGTCGAGCTTGGCGAGGACGTCGCCGTCCGTCCAGTGGCCGACGATGACCCTCCGGTCGATGCGCAGGCGAGCGCCGATGTACCCGAACTCGCGGTCCCCGTGGGCCGACTGGTTCAGGTTCATGAAGTCCATATCGATGCTGTCCCAGGGCAGCTCGCGGCCGTACTGCGTGTGCAGGTGCGCGATCGGCTTCTCCAGGCGCTTGAGCCCCGCGATCCACATCTTCGCGGGCGAGAACGTGTGCATCCACGTGATCACGCCGGCACACCGCGGCGACGCGTTGGCCTCGCGACAGACGGCGAGGATCGCCTCGGAGCTCTTGAGCGTCGGCTTCCAGACGACCCTGACGGGGAGCTTGCCCGAGGCGTCGAGGGACGCGGCGATCTCGCGCGCGTGTTCGGCGACCTGCTTCAGCGCCTCCTCACCGTAGAGGTCCTGACTGCCGGTCAAGAACCAAACCTCGAAGCCTTCTCGAAGATCCTGCATGGCGATCCCGCTCATTGCGTCAACTCCCTCTCCACAAACGATCCCAGCGCGACATAATCCCGGTACAGCGCGTCATAGAGCCTGGCGCGCGTGGGATCCGGCAGATACCGGGCCTCGGTCCCAGGCGACATCGCGCGCTGCGCGTCCTCGACCGTGGCGTGAAGGCCGGCGGCGGTCGCGGCGAACATCGCCGCGCCCAGCGCGACCGGCTGCTCACCGGCGCGGACCTCGACCGTCATGTCGAGCACGTCCGAGAGGACCTGCATCGTGAGGGGGCTCTTGCGCGCGACGCCGCCGACGCCGATGATGCCGTCGATGCGGAGCCCCTCGGTTCGGAAGCGCTCGACGATGGCGCGCGATCCGAAGGCGATCCCCTCCACGAGCGCGCGGTAGATCCGCGGCGCGTCCGTGCCCAGATCGAGGCCGACGATGGCGCCCCGGAGCCGCTGGTCCGCGTCCGGGGTCCTGCGCCCGTTCAGCCAGTCGAGCGCCAGCACGGAGCTCCGCGCCGGCGGGATCTCCGCGGCCGCCCGCTCCAGCTCGGGGATGATCCGCTCGATCGCCGCATCGGCGAGCGTCACGTCGGCGACCGTCGTCCGGAGCGAGTGGCCGTCGCCGGGCAGGGCAGGGAGGATGGCGAGCAGCGGCCAGCTCAGGAGCTGCTTGAACCAGGCAAAGACGTCGCCGAAGGCGGACTGCCCCGCCTCGTAGCCGATCGCGCCCGGGAGGATCGAGCCGTCGACCTGGCCGCAGATCCCGGCGACGAGGACCTCCGGCGCGCCGGTCTTCGGGACGACGAGCATGTCGCACGTGCTCGTGCCCATGACCTTGAGCAGGCGGTTCGGCTGGATGTTGCCGCCGACCGCGCCCATGTGCGCGTCGAAGGCGCCGACCGCGACGACGACGTCGTCCGGGACGCCGAGCGCCGCGGCCCACCCGGGCGAGATCGTCCCGAAGGGCACGTCGGCGGTCCAGGTCTGCGAGCCGAGGGTGGCCTTGAGCGCGGGCAGGCGCGGATGGAGCCTCGCAAGGAACTCGTTCGAGGGATAACCGTCGAACTCCGGGTGCCACATCGCCTTGTGCCCGGCGGCGCAGCGGCTCCGCTTGATCTGCCGGAGGTCTTCGGTGCCGGTCAGGACGGCGGGGATCCAGTCGCAGTGCTCCAGGACGGTGACCGCCGCGCGCGCGACCGCCGGATTGGTCTCGAGGACGTGGAGCACCTTGGCCCAGAACCACTCGGACGAGTACACCCCGCCCTCGTACTTCGTGTAGTCCACGCCCCCCCAGGTCCGAGCGACGCTGTTGATCCGCGCCGCCTCGGCCACCGCGGTGTGGTCCTTCCAGAGGATGAACATCGCGTCCGGGTCCTCCTCGAAGCGTGGGCTGAGCGAGAGAGGCCTGCCCTTCGCGTCCGCCAGGACCGGCGTGGATCCGGTCGTGTCGACCGCGATCCCGCGCACGTGTGCGGCGACGTCGCTGCCCGCCTGGTCCAGGGCCGCGCGGATGGACGCCTCCATGGCATGCAGGTAGTCGAGCGGGTGCTGTCGGAACCGGTGTGCGCGGGCGTCGCAATAGAGGCCCTGCGCCCAGCGCGGGTAGGGCGCGACCGAGGCCCCCGCGAGCTCGCCGCTCCGCGCGTCCGCGACGACCGCCCGAACGGAGTCGGTGCCGAAATCGATCCCGATGACGAATGTTCCCTTGCGCATGACGACCCGTTGGCCGGACTAAGCCAGTAAGGATGTGACCCGAGTTCAATGTGAACGTTCACATTGTGACTGTCAATCACAATCTGCCGGATCGCGACGGTTCTCGCGTCCCGAAGGATGAGCCAGGCTGCAACTCTACTCTCGTGCGGTCCGGCCGGGAGGGGGCGATGGTCCGCCGGCTCACGCGACCACGTGAGCGTTCACGTTTGTGACCGATGGTGGTGGAGGGGGGCTTCGTGCCCTGAGCGTGACCGAACGAGCTTGGCGAGCGCCTGTGGGGACGCGGCTCAGCCGCCTTCGAGGCAGATCCTGCGCACGAAGCGCCTCACGGTCGATGCGCGATGCTCCGCATAGTAGCCCTCGGCCGCCGCTCTCGACGCCTCGCCCGGCGCGTCGAGGCAGTTTGCGATGATCTCGTAGCCGTCCTGGAGATGGTTCGGGTCGCCGGGATGCGTGCGACGATATTCGTGCACGAGCTCCCGCATGCGCGCGCCGTTCCGCGCGCTCATCGCGTCGTTGAGCAGCCCGATCAGGCCGTTCTCATGCTGGATCTCGACGTGGCGCTGCGTGATGGGGTGGGGGTGGGCGGGGCCGTCGTGGCGGTCGTCGGGGCTCGGCCCGATGACGGGCAGGTCGTCGATCGCCGCGGCGAGCACAGTGCTGCCGGCCGAGGCCGGTGGCTCGCTCGACCCGCGGCGCGACGCTGTCTCGCGCGGCGCCTCCTCTCGCGACGTCTCCTGCCGAGAGGAAGGCAGCGGTCGCGCGTCGGGCTCTCGAGAGCGATGCACGAGGTAAAGCGCCGCGCCGAGGAGCAGCAGCGCGGCGACGGACCAGCGCCTGCGCGCCGACCTCATGGAATCGTCACCGTCCACGTCACCGTCTCTTGCGAGCGGGGCCAGTTGTCGCGACCCCAGCAGGGATCGATGTACCGGGGGTTGGTCGAGGGAGGAGGGTCGAGGCACTCGCCGCTGCGGTAGCGCACCAGCTCTTCGCCGGCGTTGTCGTAGGCCTTGGCGACGATGGTGTGGGTGCCCGAGGCGAGGCCCGCCGCGGCGACGTTGTAGACGGGGCCGCCGTCCGTCGCGATCACCTCGCCGTCGAGCGTCCAGTCCACGCTGATGACGTCGGGATCGATCACCTTGACCGCGAGCGTCGCCGGATCCGTGACGGCGCCCGCGGGTGGATCGGCCGAGTCGATCGGCTTGATGCGCATCCAGATGTCCATGATCATCTTCTCGCGCGAGACCGGGTTGAAGCTCGTGTTCTTGTTGTCTCCGAACAGGCTGTTCATCATCGAGTTCGAGGACGGGCGGTACTGTCCGCTATCCACGTAGCGGCTGCCGACGAACGTGCCCTGGACGCCCGTGGCGTCGGTGGCGTCGTACGCCAGCCACTTGTCCCATTTGCCCGCGGTCGTCGTGCAGTTGCCCGTTGTGTTCACCTCGACGTACTCCGTGCCGCTGCCGCTGCACGTGTTCGCGCCGCAGGCGGAGCCCGTCGCCTTGGCGCAATACTCGTCGGCGAGCTGATGGAAGCCGTGGCCGCCTTCGTGCAGCGCCGCTCCGGCGGCGTCCCCGTGCCCGCCGGACCAGAGCATCCAGGCCGAGCCCGTGTTCCACCAGCGATCGTTGTTCAACACGATGGCGTGCCAGTCGACCTCGAAGTCCTCGGGGAGGTTCGCCTTGAGCGCCTGATCCGCCGCGCGGGTGTCGCACTCTGCGAGGCGGCTCTCGTCGTCGCCCGTGCAGCCGAGCGCTCCAGGGATGCCGTTCGAGCGGCTGACCAGCTTGACGGCGCAGATGTTGACGAACTTGCGATACCTGCCGTACGGCTCGCCGATCGGGCTGCTGAAGCGCTTGGCCATCGCCTCCTCGATGTGATCGAGGTACGTGGTGTTCACGGTCGTGGCGTCGTAGCCGTCGCCCACGATGACGTAGTTGATGCGGTTTTCAGGTGGGCCCGCGCTCTCGATGGCCACGCCGTTCGCGCCGCAATCGAGGACGTAGGCGGAGTCGCCTCCTCCGGTGCCGCCGGGCACGAAGCTCCCCCCGGCGCCCGTGCCGGTCGAGCCGCTCTGGACCGCGCCTCCCGCGCCGCCGGAGCCGCCGGAGCCCGGAGCTCCGCTGCCTGTTGCTCCGCTGCTGGCAGCGCCGCCAGACGCGGAGGTGCTGCCCTCCGGCGTGCCGCCGCCGTCGGCCGTCGCCGCGGGGCTGTCCGGCGCCTCGCCGCAGGCGCAGAGCGCCACGAGGCTCAAGAGGTGCAGGTGGAACCTCGACTTCATCATGTTCACCTCACGACCTTTCGCAGGCGGCGTCCACGCCGAGCTCCACCGTATCCCATCCCCGAGGATCCATAGGCGTCAGCCAAGCTCGTTCGGCCACGCAGGGCACGAAACCTACCCCCTTCACCCACCATCGTTTACCAACGTAAACGTCCACGCAAACGTTTATGTAAACGTTTACGTGGACGTTCGGATGCGGGAGGACTCGGCGGGAGGCTTGGTTGACGGCTACGGCCGGATCACGGTCAGCCGAACAGCCCCTCGATCGCTGTGGTGTGCAGGTCGCGGTCCCCCATCACGAGATCCGGGACCCCGAAGGAGCCCGCGATCGCCATCCACAGGTCGTTGGTGGAGCGGCCGCCGCGGTTGCCGTTGGTCCACACCTGCCCGCCGCGCAGCGTGGTGCCCTCGCCGCCGAACAGCACCCACGCCATCTTGTCCCAGTTGTGATGCCGCGTGCCGACCTCCGTGATGTACGGGACCAGCGTGGTGTCGAGCAGCGTCCCGCCGGCCACGTCCTTCGTCTCCGCGAGCTCCTTCAGGAAGCCGGCGACGTGACCGGCGTAGAACTCTTCCACCCGCGTGAGGAACTCGAGGGTGTCGGGCGTATCGGGATCGTGGCTCGTGGTGTGGTGCACCTTGAAGATGGCGGAGTTGGGCGGCCACAGCTCGCCGAAGCTCACGTGGTTCGTGCCAGGGGCCCACTGGAACGTGACCACGCGCGTCAGGTCGCAGCGGAACGCGGCCTTGATCACGGCGAAGTGCAGGGCGCCGATGCGCGCGTGCTTCACGTCGTCGCGCTCGCTCACGACGTGCGAGCTGCCGTAGGGATCGATGTGCCCGCTCACCTCGATCGTCTCGGGCTCCTGCGGCACACCGCAGGACGCGGGATCCCTCGGGTCGGCGTCGAACTCCTTCTCCACCTCGCGGATGGCGGCGGCGTGCCCCTCCAGCGCCTCTCGCTGCGAGCTCGGCGCGAGGCTCTGAAGGCGCTGGAGGTCCTTCAGCGCAAAGTCGAGCACGCTCTTCTTTTGGAGGCGCGCCCGATTCAGGGCGTCCAGGTTCTCGTCCGTCGGGCCGCCCGGCATGAGCGTGCCGAACACGCGCCTGTACACCTCGAGCGGCTGGTAGTAGGGCTTCATCGGCGCGCGCGCGCCCGAATAGGACATGTGGCGGGTCGACACCTCGGGCGTGTCGGCGCGGTTGTCGCAGGAGACCTGGAGCGACGCGATGGGCGTGCCCTGGAGCTCGGCCGACTGCTTCACGAGCAGCTGGTCGATGCTCGGCGCCTCGGCCATCGGATCGTCGCCGCCGTTGCCCGGATACAGCTGCTTGGTCCGCGTCCCCGTGCACATCAGCACCGTCCCGCGCTCGTGGCCGCCGCCGACGGACCCCTCGTGCGGCAGCTTCAGGTCGCGCATCACGACCATCCGAGACTTCATGGCCTCGAACGGGGTCAGGATGCGGGAGAGCGTGAAGTTGGTCCCGTTCCCTTGCGGCCAGTAGTTCTCGTACACGGTGCCCACGGGGCGCTGCACGATCAGCAGGCGCCTCGGGGGCGCCGCGCCCTCGGCGGCCGACTCGAGGCCCTTGAGCACGGTCATGAGACCCGCGGCGGCGCCGATGCCTTGCAGGAAGCGGCGGCGAGACCATCCGTAAGAAAGGTTGTAGCCCACGGTCATTCCTCCCTGGCGCGCTCGGTCAGCGCGGGCGACGTCACGATGGCTTTCACGACGTTGGACAGCGTCCGCTGGCCCTCTGGCAGCGCCTCGATCACGCGCTCGACCTGACAATCGCGGGTCGAGAGCTCCTCGTCGTCCGTGCCGTAGGTCAGCAGGTGCCGCGTGATGCACGCGGCGAACCCGTCGTTCTGCGCGACGGCCTCGGCGAACTCGACGGCGCTCGCGTAGCTCCCCGCGACCTCGGCGATGTTGCCCAGATTGACGCGCGCGTCGATGGGCTCCCCATCGAGGGTGTCGCGGTACCGGCCGACCGGATCGTAGTTCTCGAGCAGCAGGCCGAACGCGTCGAACTGGGCGTGGCACCCGGCGCAGGTGCCGTTCGCAGCGCGCGCGTCGGCGCGCTCGCGCTCGGTCATGTCGGCCTCGAGCAGCTCCTTGATCGCGTCCGAGAGCGCCTCCGGGGGCGACGGGATCTTCCCGAGGCAGAGCATCGCGCCGCGCACGAAGAGCCCTCGCGCCACGACGCTCGTGTTGTCGGTCCGGGACAGCGCCGACAGCAGGCCGGGCTGCGTGAGGATCCCGGCGCGCTCCTCGGCCGGCAGCTCGACCTTCGTGAACTCCTCCGGGCTCGCGCCCGTGTGCTCCACGCCGTAGACCTCCGCGAGCACGCGGTTCACGAACGTCTCCCTCGTGGTGAGCAGGGCCGACACGTCGGCTCCGCGGCTCCACAGCAGGTCGTCCAGGAGCAGCTCGGTCTCGTGGAACATGCTCGCCTGGAGCGCGGGGGTGTACTCCGGGAAGAGCCCTGGATCCTTCACCGTGCCGAACAGGTTGCTGAGCCCCCACGCCGCGATCAGCGTGGTGTTCAGGGTGCTGCGCGTCTCGGGCTTCTGGAGCAGCCGCTCGGCCTGGCGCGTCAGCTCCTCCGGATCGTTCAGGGCGCCGGAGTCGGCGGCGGCGGCGAGCTCCGCGTCCGGTAGGCTGTCCGTCAAGAAGAACGAGATCTCGCTCGCGACCTCGTGCGCGGCGAGCTTCACCACGTCACCGTCCGCCTCGCCACCGAGCTCGGTGCGGTAGGAGAACGAGGGGGACGCGATGAGCGCCTCGAGCGCGAGCGAGACGCCGCGCTCGTAGCTCGTCTCTTTCCCGAGCGCATAGACGGACCACAGGTTGTCAAGCTCCGTCTGGTCCACGGGCCGGCGGAACGCCCGCTGCGCGAACTTCGTCAGGAACGTCTTGGCGCAGGCGTCGTCTCCGTCGGGGGCGCACCCCGTCACCTGCTCGAAGCGCCCAGAGATGCTCTCGGCCGCGTAGGCAGCCCTCGCGAGCCGCGTATGCACAAGGGAGGTCCCCACGACAAGGCCCTTCTTGGCAAACGGCTTCGTCCGCGCGTCCGGCGCCTGCTCCGCCTCGATGGCCTCGTCCCCCAGGAGATCCCGGATGGCGTTCATGAACTGCAGGTCGGCGAGCAGCACGACCCGCCGTTCGAGCCGCGGGTTGCACACGGCGTCTCCGCCGCCCGAGGAGCTCGTGCCGCCGCCCGTCGGGTTCGCACCGGCGCCGGAGGAGGAGGAGGAGGAGCCCGGGTTGCCGCCGATATCACCCACGCACCCTGCAACGAGGAGCGACGCGCATGCGGCCGCTCCCAGCAGCCGGGAGGTCACCCCGCTGTGAGTGAATGTTTCCACCTCCCATCGATCCCATGCTGCGTTCGGACCGGTGTTGTGAGTGGAAGATTTCATGGCTCCCGCTGCGCGATCTCGGCCGTCGAGCCACCTCGGCGCTTTGCGGCGCGCTCGCCTCAAGGCGGCGGCCAATAACGAAGATAGTTTCACACGATCCCTCCTGTGAGTCCGCCCTGCTGTGTGAAAAGGTGCCTTCCTGACGTCTGAGGCCGCGGTAGATGAGCCGGCGCCGCGCCGCGTAACACCTCCACGAACCGCCGCTGCCGCGCGGCCGACCCCAACGGGCAGTGGCGCGGGAGGCGAGCGCACCGCGCAGCAGCCCAGGCCCGCCGTCTCTCATCGCGCTGCCATCGATGACGAACGCCCAAATGCGTACGCCGATGACCCTGCCGGCGCAATGCCCTAAGGATGTCCCCCCGATTGTGAGCGTTCACATTCGCCATGTCAACGGGAATCGACCGGCGCCCAACGATTTCTGAACCGGTTGAGTAGGAGGGCCAGCCGCGCTCCTCCGAAGCGCCGCCCTCAAGGGGAGGAGAGGTCGGGCTGCGGACCTGGTCGACGTGGCCATGCCCGCCGTTGGCCGTCGGCATGCCGTTCGCATAGGCCAGATATGACAGCCGGCGTGAAATCTGCGGGATCGATCGCGGCTCCACCGGGAATGGCATCTGCGACGACGAACGATCAGCGTCGGTGCCGCGCTCGATCCCGATGGCGACGATCCCCAGCGCGCACCCGCCCAGTGACGCGAAAGCCGAGTGAAATGAAGAACCCCGACCAGTTTGTGAACGCTCACATTGAAGAACTCCGTTCCAATCGACCGGCCCGCGACTATCCTCCCGCGCCGATGGCTGAGAAATCTCTTCCGGTGCGCCGCGTCAAGAAGGGCGTCGGGCGGCGGGCCGCGGTCATGGTCGACGTGGCCAAGCTCGCTGGCGTCTCGTATCAGACGGTCTCGCGGGTCCTGCACGACAGCCCCCACGTGCGCCGCGACACGAGGGAGCGGGTGCTGGATGCGATCCGCCAGCTCGACTACCGGCCCAGCTCGGTGGCGCAGGCGCTCGTCACCGGGCGGTCGCGGACGCTCGGCGTGGTCAGCTTCGACACGACGCTCTACGGTCCGGCGTCGACGCTCCTGGGGCTCGAGGAGGCGGCGCACGACGCGGGGTACGGCGTGAGCATCGCCAGCTTGAAGTCGTTCAGCCGCGCGCCGGTGCTGGAGGCCGTGCAGCGGCTACGCGACCAGGGGGCCGACGGCATCGTCGTGATCGCCCCGCAGCGGTCGGCGGTGGACGCGCTGCGCCACGTCACCTCCGATGTGCCGGTGGTCGCGGTCGAGGGCGGTCCGGACGACTCGGTGCCGGTGGTCGCGGTCGACCAGCTCGGGGGCGCCGTTTCCGCGACCCGCCACCTGCTCGATCTGGGCCACAAGACCGTGTGGCACATCGCCGGCCCGACCGACTGGCTCGAGGCCGACCAGCGCATCGACGGCTGGCGCTCGGCGCTGCAGGCGGCCGGCGCGGAGATCCCGCCGCTCCTGCGGGGGGACTGGAGCGCGCGCTCCGGCTACGAGCTCGCCCCGCAGCTGACGCGCACGCCGGGCGTCACCGCCGTGTTCGTGGCCAACGACCAGATGGCGCTCGGCCTCCTCCGCTTCCTCCACGAGAACGGGCGCGAGACGCCGCGCGACATCAGCGTCGTCGGCTTCGACGACATCCCGGAGGCGGCCTACTTCACGCCGCCGCTCACCACGGTGCGCCAGGACTTCTCCGAGCTCGGGCGCCGCTGTCTCCACGTCCTGCTCGGGCAGATCGAGAGCGGCCAGCGCTCGTGGTCGCGGGTCGTTGTCGAGACCGAGCTCGTCGTGCGCAAGAGCACGGCCGTCCCCCGGCGCCGGTGAGACCGTGCGCGCTCTACCGTAACCGACATCCGTGATGTCTCCACGGACCGGGCCTTGAGCGGGCAAGCCAGCGGTACCGAGCTGGGCTACCGCTCGAAGTGCAAAGTTGCTTCATGATTGCAGCACGTGCTGTCAATGCACGTTTCCTATCAGCCAGGAACTTGAAATGTAGGGAGCTTCGCGCGCGTGTCGTGATCACTTCCAGGTGCGGCGGGAATCATCCGTCGCGAGTTGCACGGGGTGCGTATCGCTGAGTCCGTTCGTGCCGCCGCCCCTCGGCGTTCTCGCTCCCAGCTTCACCCACGACAATTCGTCCGGCTTGCGGAAGTCCAACATGAACAAGAAGCGTTCTTCTCGATTGCTGTGCAGCACGGCCTGGCTCGCGCTCGGAATGGCGACCCTCATTGGATGCGGGGACGGGGGCGACGGGGTTGACGACGGCGTGGGCGGCTCGGGCGGGGCGGGGAGCACCAGCGCCAGCACGAGCTCCAGCAACAGCGCGAACAGCAGCTCCAGCGCCAACACGACGACCGGCGTCGGCCCTGCCACCAGCAGCAGCTCGGGCGATCCCGGGACGACCACCTCCAGCTCCGGCGGCGCGACCACGGGGGTCGGCGGCGGGGACGCGTCGACCAGCGCGTCGACGAGCGCGTCGACCGGAACCGGCGGAACCGAGCCCGAGGAGAAGTTCGTCGGCAACATCACGACGAGCGGCGCGGTGCGCGACGGCTTCGCGAAGTACTGGAACCAGATCACGCCCGAGAACGAGGGCAAGTGGGGCTCCGTCGAGAGCTCCCGCGGGAACAAGAACTGGAGCTCGCTCGACAGGACCTACAAGTACGCGCAGGACAACAAGATCATCTTCAAGCACCACGTCTTCGTGTGGGGCAGCCAGCAACCCTCCTGGGTCGGGAGCCTCTCGCCGGATGAGCAGAAGAAGGCCGTTCGGAGCTGGATGGAGGAGTTCTGCAAGCGCTACCCGGACACGAAGTACATCGACGTCGTCAACGAGCCGCCGCCCCACACCACGCCCTCGTACACGGCCGGCCTCGGCGGCAACGGCGCGAGCGGCTGGGACTGGATCGTCAACTCCTTCAAGTGGGCTCGCGAGTTCTGCCCGAACGCAATTCTGATCCTCAACGACTACAACAACATCGAGTACGAGAACGAGCACAGGCACTTCAAGGACATCGCGAAGAAGGTGATCGAGGCGGGCGCCCCTGTCGACGCCCTCGGCGCGCAGGCGCACGACGCCTTCAAGATCAACACCAACACGGTCAAGGGGTACATCGACTCGCTCGCCGAGCTGGGCAAGCCCGTGTACATCACCGAGTACGACATCGGCGAAGCGAACGACAACAGGCAGAAGCAGATCATGGAGGAGCAGTTCACCATGTTCTGGAATCACCCCAAGATCCCGGGGATCACCCTGTGGGGCTACATCGTCGGCAAGACCTGGAGGAACGGCACCGGCCTCCAGCAGGAGAACGGCACCATGCGGCCGGCGATGCAGTGGCTGATGGACTTCCTGGACCGCGGTGGTTGACGCGGCGCCGGCGCGCTGATCTGGACGAGCTCCCTCGATCGAAGGAGCTCGGGCGCGCCCGCATCTCGTACGGAGGCCGGCGCGCTCTCTCCAGGTCTGCGATCACAGGGGCACTTGGATCACGTCCTCGCAGGTGAAGTCGACGCCCAGGGAGACCTCGACGTCGGCCTGGACCACGGCGCACGTATCGTCGCAGAGGATGATCGCCGTCGGGTTCGCAGGCTCGTCGTAGCGCCACGTGCCTGCGACCGAGCAGGCCTGATCATACGAGAGCGTCGTCGGCATGTTGCTCGTGGCGCTCGTGTAGGTCACGTTGACCTTTTGCTTGTCGAAGCTCCTCCCGTCGGGCGGCGGCGGGATGGGGATCGTGCATGAGACAGCGGCGCCGCGGATCTTCTCGATCGCGGTCTTGAACGCGGCCGCCGTCTGCGCGGGGTCGCCGGTGTTCAGCATCGACGCTTCTCCCGTGCCGCCCGCAGCGGCGATCTCGTGCAGGTTGGTGAGGCTGGGCGGCGCGCCCGGCCCCGGCGGACTGTCGACCCCGATCACGAAGGTCGAGATGTTGCTGGAGAGCGCGGCCTCGACGTTACTCACGACGTCCTGGAGCGCGTTGCCGCCTTGCCGGCACCCCTCCGGATAGCCGTCGGTCACGAGCACGATCGCATATTTCCCGGGGTGCTGCTGGCGCTGCGCTTCGATGTAAGCGGCGAGGCCTTCAACCGCGAATGCCGTCGGCGTGCTGGTGCGCCACGTGTCCATGGTGCTCACCACCGGCTCGATGACGTCGATCGCCTCGCCGAACGCCGGGGAGGGCAGCGGCGTCATCGTGACATCCGGGGTCGAGTAGTCGGCGGCCTGGCACGCCTGAGTCGTCTGAGCCGAGCCCGGGAAGAACGTGAGCGACGCCTGGAACCCGGTGGACGCGGGATCCGCGAAGAACTGCTTCGTCGCGGCCACGACGGGATCCCACTTGAGATCCTTCCTGCGCCACTCGACGTCGCTCGCTGTCATGCTGGCCGATACGTCGAACGCGAACACGAGGTACACCTGTTGAAACCCGGCCTGGGACGACTGGGTGGCGCACGCGTCCCCCGCGCCCGTCGAGCTGCCGCTGCCGCTGCCGGTCGTACCGGAGCTCCCGCTCGATCCCGTGCCGCTTCCGTTGCCGAAGGTGTCGTCGTAGCCGGTGCTGGTGCTGCTGCTGGTGCCCGAGCCGGCGCCGGCGCCGGAGCCGGAGCCGGAGCCGGAGCTGCTCTGCGAGCCAGCGCTGTCCTCGCTGCCATCGTTGGCCCCGCCGCACGCCGCGCCGATCAAAGCCACCATTGGCAATGCAATGGCTATCCTGGGCAATCTCATGAGCCGACTCCTACTGGAACGCGTGCCAGCGCGGTCCGCGGGCACGAAGTTAGATAGCAACGAGAGGTCTCCAGAGGCGGAATTTTCCAGTGCATGCCTCGCCGGAGCCCCGGGATCGATGACGAGTATAGTCGATGACGCTGATCTTTGCGCGGGATACGGTCCGAAAAGACGCGGCGTCGAGTCGCGGTCGTCATCGCGCAATGCGCCGCCGTTCACGCAACCGGCATGGTCGTCGGAGTGAAATCTCACATCCGGGCGTCGTCTTCCGGCTGATTGACGGCACGATTCGCAACGTCCACAGCATGACCGTGAACAGCAGCTTCACGACGACGGGGTGGCCCGAGGCGCCTTGAGCACCAGCTCATCTCGCCGGGCGAGGAGCGCGGGGCCGCGGCTCCGACCCGGGGGTGGTGCGCGCGCTGGGTCCTGTGCCGTCGCGGGGGCGAGGCGGGACGACCCATCGGGTCGGCTCGACCTGGCCGCCTCCCTCCCGCACGGCGAGGTCGACAAGCGCGGCCATCCTCCTCGCCACGTCCGTGAAGGTGTCCTCGGCCTCGCGATCCTGCGGAAGCCGGTCCGGCAGGGTGGGGCGCGTGCGGTGGATACGATAACGGTCGGACAGGCGCGCGCCGGGGAAGGCGCGGCGCAGCTCCTCCATCCCGCCGATGAGCGCGACGAGCGAGCCCATGGTCGCCGTGCCGTTGTCGGAGTCCCAGCCGGACAGGGTGCCGATCTGTACGGTGCGCCGGAAGCTCCCCTCACCGAACAGGAGGGCCAGCGTCGCTGTCGCCAGGTTGATCGCGGATTCCGTGAACCCCCGATAGACGAAGCCATGCGCCGAGGCCCGCTCCTGGTAGCGATCCGCAATGGCATCGCGGGCGCGCTCCCAGGCGTCGCGATCCCCGGTCGATAGATAGGCGGACAGCACGAAGTCGATGACGTCGGCGGCCTTGGACTCCGCCGGCAGGTAGCTCCTGGCCTCACGGACGATGCGCACGATCTCCTGTCGCCGCGGCTTCTCCAGATCGACGGTCGCCGCGAGCGAGAAGAGGAGAACATGGAACTCTGCGGCGTGCGCGGCGTGATCGCGCGCGGTGGTCCGGATGGGGAGGTCGGCGATCCGCCGCGCCAGCTCCGGCATGCCGGGCGCGAGGGCGCCGAAGATCTCCGTGGTGAGCTGGGCGTCGATCTGGAGCGCGTCCGGGTTGAGGGCCGGATCGCTCGTCGCGGGGGGCAGCACGCCGCGCTCGAGGAGATCGCGCGCCCTCCGGTTGGAGACCCAGATGAAGTCGTTGATGTGCGCGCGCCACCCGTCCCGGATCCGCTCGGGGGAGAGGAAGAGCGTCCCCGCCTCGGTCATGAGGTGGAGGTAGACATACTCGATGTCGGTGTCATCGTCGGCCGGGCAGGGGTCGAGGAGGACGAAGTCGATCGGCGCCCCGCCGCGCCCCAGGGGCTTTCCCCAGTCAGCGTCGGTGAAGAAGGGGCGCTCGATGCGGACGCCCTCCGTGCGAAGCCCTGTCCAGTTGGCGATGCACGCGCCAATCCACATCGCGCGGAGCCGCTCGGCGTAGGCTGCGCGATCGAGCTGGAGCCGCGGCCTCGGGGACATTCCCGGGGCGTCCCGTTGCTCCATGGGAGCGGCGAGCGCGCGGCGCGGCGCGTCGCCGGCGCCCGCGAGCGGCGAGAGAGAGAGGAGCGCGAGCAGGAGGCCGCGCGCCCACGCGCGAGGGCCGACGCGGGGCGAGCCTTCGACAGGGCGTCGATCGCGGCGGGTGCGCATGAATTACCCCTTCGAGTGCGCGATCGGTGCGTCGCGCATGTCCTCGCTTCGCGGCGGTGCAAGCGAGGTGCCTCGCCGAGCCCGCTCCCCTGGCGTCGTTCGCGCCATTAGGTTTCGATCATGAACGCCGGAAGTCTCGATGGGCGCGGCGCGCGCGCGCTCCTGGACCACCTTGTCTCGAGCGCGGCCCGCCATCTCCTCGGCGCGTCCCTCGCCATTGCGCCGGGCGCCGCGTCCATCACGCCGGTGCTGGAGGATCTCCTCTCCTTTCATCCCGGGTGGATGACACGGAGCGTGACCACGCATGACCCCGCAGGGGGCAACGATGATGGATATCGCCCGGGGGTCGCGATCGAGGGGGAGCACCGGGTCCTGTTTCACGCCCGCGGGGAGGGGAGAATCGCGCGGATCTGGATGACCGCCCCCCGCGCGGAGCTCGAGAGGCCGGACCAGGAGATCTGGATCGAGATCGACGGACACACAGCGTTCCGCGGGTCGCCCGGCGATTTCTTCGGGGGTAGGGGCCCCTGGAGATCGCCTCTCGTGCTCGACGTGGACGCGAGCTCGGGCGCGTATACCAGCTACGTCCCCTTCGCCTGGTCGAGCGAGGCCAAGGTCCTCTTCCGGGGCGTTCCCATCTATTACCAGATCACGTACCGCGAGGGCCCCGGGGCCGCGTCGGGACCGACGCCCGAGGAGCTGTCGCGGTTCATGACGGAGGACTGGACAGCCACCCTGCCCGCCCCGCCGCGCCGGGAGAGCCTGAGCGCCAGCGCGCCGCTCGTCCTGGCGACCGGCCCCGCGACCGTATCCGGGGTCGACGTTCACATCCCGGCGAGGAGCTTGAACGACCTGTCGGTGAGGATCGGCGGACAGCCGCCCATCCCAGCGTCGTTCTTCTTCGGCCTCGCCAGCTCGGGCACCGACGCCGACGGCGGATGGACCACCTTCAGGAGCGCGCTGCACGCCGCCTGGACGCCCGACGCCGCAGGGGCGGGCAGGCTCGCGACGCGCCTGCCGATCCCGCTGGCCGAAGGCGAGGTGCTCTCGCTCGAGGCCGCGCCCGGGCAGGAGATCGCGGGTGTCGAGGCGGCCGTCGGCCTCGCGCCCGCCCGCCGAGGCGTGCGGCTGATCGCGCAATACCGCGATCAGATGGCCCCCGGACGCGAGACGACGATGCCCCTCTTCGAGAGCGATGAGCCGCTCCAGCTCGTCGCGCTTCTCGAGGAGATCAGCGGCGGCCGGCCGAACGATCGGACGTACCTCGAGGGCGACGAGATGATCCGGACCGACGGGATGTCGCACCCGCTGCAGATAGGGACCGGCACCGAGGACTACTTCAATGGAGGCTTCTATTTCCTGGGCGCGCACCATAACCCGTTCAGCGGGCAGCTCCGCTTCCTCGTCGTCGATCCCGAGGATGGATGGAAGAACGCCACGTTCGTCCATTCGCTGTACCGCCTGCACGTGGCCGATCCCATCGTGAGCCGCTCCGGTCTGCGCTTCGGTATCGAGGCCGGGCCGACCGGCGCCTACACGCCGCTGCGGGTGCGCTCGCTGGGCCTCTCTTACGCATTCTCGGAATATCAGGTGATCGGTGAGCAGAAGGTCCGCGCGACCGGGCGGCGGCGGCTCGTGCATTCGGCCGTCGACGCCGAGCGGCTGGAGCTCCGGCGGCGCTCGTGGTCCAGCGAGGGCCGCGGGATCACCCGGATCGAGGTCGCGTGCCCGTCCGATGCGCGCGGCCTGTTGCTGCTCCGCGCGTACTCCGCGGCGAACGCCCCCCAGACGGCGCGCGTGAGGCTCGGCGGGCGGGAGGTCGGCGTGCTCCACGAGATGCAGGCGAACCCTGTCCGGTCGCTCGCCGAGGACGCGCTGTGGATCGACCTCCTCCCCGAACAGTGCGGCGCAGGCAGGCGCCCGGTCCTCGAGATCGACGCGACACACTCTCCGGCGCCGTGGAGCGAGCGGGGTTACACGCTGCGGTTCTTCTCCGGACCTCCCACGCCTCAGCTCACGCAGGGGCCCGCGGTGGAGATCTTCGACTCGGAGAACCTCCCCGGGGGGCCGTTCTATGTGAACGATCACTCGATGATCCAGCTCGCCGATGGCCGCTGGATCCTCACCGGGATCTTTCACCGCGAGCCTTATCGACCGGACGACGAGCGCGAGTTCGTCCTCGCCACCGCGCCTGGCCCCGGGCCGGTGAGCTGGATGGGGTCCGTCTCACCGAGCCTCACGCTGGCGCCGGAGCGCTCCTCGATTCACGCCCTCTCCGACGAGCGCTGGATCTGGGCCCCGCACGTGGTCCGGGACCGGGACGGCAGCCTGGTCATGATCTTTCACGTGGGCACGCACGACCCCGACCGATCCGGCTTCCGGATCGCGCGTTCGCGCGACGGTTTTACCTGGAGCCGCGAGGGAGGGACGCTGTTCGAGGACATCTGCGTCGCCCGCGATCCGATGCTCGCCCGGCTCGGCGATCTGTGGGTCGTGTACTATACGCGCTGCGCGTCGATCGCGTCGCCCCTGAGCGGCGTCGCCTACCGCACGTCGCTGGATCTCTTCCACTGGAGCCCGCCGGCCATGGCGCTCACGCTCGGGCCGGAGACGGCGATGCGCAACAGCGGTCATACCGAGTCGCCGTTCGTGTTCGAGCGGAAAGGGTGGTTTTACCTGACGCTCACCAGCTATCCTGTCGACTACGACGCCACGTTCGTCTACCGCTCGCGCTCGCCGTTCGCGTTCCCGCCGCGCGCGGTCGCCCGGCTGCGCGCTCACGCGGCCGAGTGGGTCGCGGAGGGCGGCGACTTCACGTCGGGGCGCCTGTTCTTCACGCACGCAGGGGCCGGGAAGGGCGGCGTGTTCCTCCAGGAGCTCCTCGGCCTGTGAGGCGCGCCGCGAGGGGTTTCAAGCCCTGCGCGCCGGGTGTAGGATTCGCGCATGAAGGTACTCAAGCGCGTTGGGCTCGGGCTCGTGGCGGTCGTCCTCCTGTTCGTGATCGTGGTGATGACGCGGCCTTCCACGTTCCGCATCGAGCGTTCAGCGACGGTGGCGGCGCCTCCAGAGGCCGTGTACGCCCAGATCGTCGACTTCCACGCCTGGGCGCGGTGGTCGCCGTGGGAGGGGCTCGATCCGGCCCTGAAGAGGACCTACGACGGGCCCGCGTCCGGCCCCGGCGCGTCGTACGCGTGGTCGGGCAACGACGACGTGGGCGAGGGGAAGATGACGATCACGGGCGCAGAGCAGCCGTCGAACGTCACGGTCCGGGTCGAGTTCATCAAGCCGATCGAGGCGACGAACACGACGACGTTCACGCTCGTTCCGGCGCCTTCCGGCACGAAGGTGACGTGGGTGATGGAGGGGGAGAACGGCTTCATGGGCAAGGCGTTCGGGATGTTCATGGATATGGACAAGATGGTCGGCGCCGACTTCGAGAAGGGGCTCGGGGCGATGAAGCAGATCGTCGAGTCGAAGGCGGCGCCGCCGAGCTGACCGAGCTGCGCCGTCCGACCCGGGTCGACCAGCGCGCGCGCTCGCCGGTTCGACCCGGGTGAATCCCGGGTGAATCCCGGATGAATGACGAGCCGCAGGCGAGCGTCGCGCCAGGATGAGCTTGCCTGCGCCGGGTGCAGGCGAGGACTCCCATGGTGCTTGTCGGACGGAACTCCGCAGGCGACATGCTCGCCCGCGCGAGCGTGGCCGCGATCCGTCGACTATCCTCTCGCGCCCATGAGCGTCCATGTCGTCGTGTGCGCGTTCGCGATTGCCCTCCTCGCCGCGTGCTCCAAGACGTCGTCATCGGCGACGACGTCGACGGATGCGGGCGCGGGCGCGACCGGCGGCGCGCGCCTCCGCATCGCCGTCGTGCCGAAGGGGACGACACACGAGTTCTGGAAGAGCGTGCACGCAGGCGCGGTGAAGGCCTCGCGCGAGCTCGACGTCGACGTCGTGTGGAAAGGGCCGCTCCGGGAGGACGACCTCAAGGCGCAGGTCGATGTCGTCTCGAGCTTCGTCGCGCAGGGCGTGTCCGGCATCGTGCTCGCGCCGCTCGACGCCACGGCGCTGAGGGCGCCGGTGCGGGCGGCGAGGCAGGCGAAGATCCCGGTGGTCGTGTTCGACTCCGATCTCGCCAGCGACGATCACGTGAGCTTCGTCGCGACCGACAACGAGGCGGCCGGGAGGCTGGCCGGTGAGCACCTCGGCAAGGCGATCGGCGAGGAAGGCAAGGTCGTCGTGCTCCGTTACCAGGAGGGCTCGGCGAGCACGCAGCACCGCGAGAAGGGGTTCCTCGACGCGGTCCGCGCGATGCCCGGCGTCACGGTCGCGAGCGAGAACCAGTATGGCGGCGCGACCACGGAGTCGGCGTTCCACAAGAGCGAGAGCTTGCTGCTCGCGCAGAGGGCGGCGGAGGGGGCCATCGCCGGGGTCTTCACGCCGAACGAGTCGACGACGTTCGGGATGCTTCAGGCGCTCCGCAAGACGAACGTCGCGAGGAAGGTGAAGTTCGTCGGCTTCGACGCGTCGGAGAAGCTCCTCGGCGCGCTGCGCGACGGCGACATCGAGGCGCTCGTCGTGCAGAACCCGTTCAACATGGGGTACGTCGCGGTCAAGACGATGGTGGCGCACCTCCACGGAGAGAAGGTCGAGGCGCGCATCGACACGGGCTCGCGCGTCGTCACGAGGCAGGACCTCGACGACCCGGCGGTGCAGGAGATCGTGAGACCCGACCTCGCCAGGTGGCTCGGGGAGTGAGCGGCCCGTGGGCGGAGAGCGCGCGCCCCTCCTCGAGGTGACCGGCCTCGCGAAGGCGTTCGGCCCGAATCCGGTGCTGCGCGACGTCTCGCTGCGGGTGGCGCCCGCGAGCATCCACGCGCTCCTCGGCGAGAACGGCGCGGGCAAGAGCACGCTGGCGCGCGTCCTGCTGGGCATGGAGCGCGCGGACGCGGGCGCGGTCCTGCTCGGAGGGGCGCGGTACGCGCCGGCGTCGGCCGAGGAGGCGCGCCGCGCGGGCGTCGTCCTTGTGCCGCAGGAGCGGACGCTCTGCGCGCACCTCACGGTCGTCGACAACGTGGTGCTCGGGATCGAGCCGCTCGCGCGCGCGCGGCTAGGGCTAGAGATCCGGGACCGCTCGCGCGCGCGCGCCGTGGCGCGTGCGGCGATCGCGCTCGTGACCGCCGATCCGGGCCGCGTGCCGCTCGACGCGCGGGCCGGGGAGCTCGGCGTCGCCGATCAGCAGCTCGTCGAGATCGCGCGGGCGCTCGCGCAGGGCGGCCTCCGCGAGGACGGGCGGCTCGCGGCGCGGCTCCTCGTCCTCGACGAGCCGACGTCGAGCCTGGGCCAGTCGGACGCCGCGCGCCTGTTCGAGCGCGTCGGCGCCCTGCGAGACGCCGGCCTCGCGGTGCTGCTCGTGACCCACTTCCTCTCGGACGTGCGCGCGCACGCCGATCGCTACACGGTGCTCCGCGACGGCCGCGTCGCGGGGGAGGGCGATCCGCGCGAGATCGAGCCGGCGCAGATCGTTCGCGAGATGCTGGGCCGCGCGCTTGACGACACGCGCGCGAGCGCCGACACGCGCGCAAGCGCCGACACGCGCGCAAGCGCCGACACGCGCGCAAGCGCCGACACGCGCGCAAGCGCCGACACGCGCGCAAGCGCCGTACCCGAGGCGGCGCGCCCGGACGGGGGCGAGGTGGTGCTCGAGGCCGAGGGCGTCTCCGGCGTGAAGCGGCCGAAGCGCGCGTCGCTGACGCTGCGCCGGGGGGAGATCCTGGGCATCGCCGGCCTCGTGGGCTCGGGGCGGACGGAGCTCCTCCGCATCCTCGCGGGGCTCGATCCGAGGCGCGGCGGGACGGTCGCGCTGCGCGCCCCTCGCGGGATCGGCCTGCTGAGCGAGGATCGCGGCGGGGAAGGGTTGATGCTCGGCCGCTCGCTCGCCGAGAACGTCTGGCTCTCGCCGCGCGCCCCGCGCTTCGCCATGCCGAGGTCGCTCCTCTCGGAGGGGGCGCGCTGGATCGAGGAGCTCGCGATCCGCGCAGGGGGGCCGGAGCAGCGCGTCGGCGAGCTCTCGGGCGGCAACCAGCAGAAGGTCCAGATCGCGCGGCTGCTCCGCGAGGACTTCGACGTGCTCCTCGTCGACGAGCCGACGCGCGGCATCGACGTGGCGAGCAAGGCGCAGGTGCTGACGCTGCTCCGCGATCTGGCGCGCGCCGGCAAGGCGATCGTGCTCGTGTCGAGCCAGCTCGACGAGCTCGTCACGACCTGCGATCGCATCGCGGTCCTCCGCCGGGGGACCCTGGATCCGCCGCGGCCCGCGTCGTCGTGGACCGAGGCGTCGCTCCTCCTGGAGGCATCCTCGTGAAGAAGCGTCCGCCGTGGGTAGGGCCGCTCGTGGCGCTGCTGCTCGTCTATGCGCTCTTCGCGGCGCTGACGCCCGACACGTTCCTGCGCAGCCAGAACCTGCTCACGATGGCGCGGCAGACGGTGGTGGTCGGCATCTGCGCCGTCGGCATGACGCTCGTCATCGCGACCGGCGGGATCGACCTCTCCACGGGCTCGCTCGTCGCGTTCACGACGGTCGTCCTCGCGAAGCTCCTGCGCGCGGGGGTGCCGGCGCTCCCGGCGGCGCTCGTCGCCGCGGCGGCGGCGGGCGTCGTGGGCGCCCTCGTCGGGACGCTCGTGGGGCGGGCGCGGATGGTGCCCTTCGTCGTGACGCTGGGCACGATGAGCGCGCTGCGCGGCGCGGCGAAGGGGCTCGCGTCCGAGCAGAAGATCGACGCGGATCCGCGCGGGCTCGACGCGCTGCTGTCGTCCGACCTCACCGCGCCCGGGCTGTGGATCGCGGCGGCGCTGGCGATCCTGGTCTTCGCCGTGCTCATGTTCACGCGCTTCGGGCGGCACGTGTTCGCGGTCGGCAGCAACGAGGCCGCGGCGCGCCTGTGCGGCATCGACACGGGGCGCGTGAAGATCGCGGTGTACACGCTGTCGAGCCTCCTCGCCGGCGTCGCGGGGGTGATGGAGTTCTCGACGCTGACGGTGGGCGACCCGACCGACTCGATCGGCCTGGAGCTCGAGGTCATCGCGGCGGTGGTCATCGGCGGCGCGCCGCTCTCGGGCGGCGAGGGGAGCGTCGCGGGGAGCGTGATCGGGGCGCTGCTCATCACGGTCATCCGGACCGGCGGCGTCCACCTCGGGTTGCCGAGCTGGGTGCAGGAGATCGCGACGGGCGCGATCATCGTGATCGCCGTCGCGGTCGACCGGGTGCGGCGCGCGCGGGGGGCGCGCGCCGCCGCGGGCTGACGGTGATTCGACGCGCGCGGCCGGTGTGTCGAGGCGTGTCCGATGCTCGCAGATCCGAGGGAGCAAGCGGGCCAGGTCGGGCTCGCCTGGCGTCGTGGGCCGCGCACAGGCGGCCTCGGCGCCTGGATCAAGGGCGGGGGCTCGGGCTGTACATCGCTTGCCGTGCGGCGGAGCGCAACGGCTTCCGCCTCGGTTTGCGGCCGTCCTCAGGGGATCTGCACCTCGGTGGAGCCGATCTTCTTCGGATCGTTCGGATCGTTGATGTTGTCCCAGCGGCGGTACAGCTCGACGGCAAAGGCCCCCTTGCTCATGCCCTTGATGGACATGTCGATGTCATAGCGGCAGTCGCACCCGGCCACGGACCCGGGGTCCATGTCCACGGGTTGCACGAGCACATCCACCCTGCTGCCGGCGATCCGGACGAACCCTTCCACCTCCTGATCGCATCGGAACTGCGCGGCGCGGTACTCGAGGTGGACAGCGCCGCGCTCGGGCGTCGCCACGAGCGCCTCCTGCACCGTGTCGTCGTACGCGCCCGCCTTGCACTCGCTCTGGGTGAGGCCCTCGATCGCCTCCGCATCCTCCCAGCCCTCGGGCAGGTCCGCGCTGCCACAGCCGACCACCAGGAGCGCCGCGATCAGCCACGCTGTGTTGTGCATCTCATCCCTCCGGTGCGCTCTCATTGCAACGTGTGTGCCTGGTGTGTGCACCCAACCTCACAGGGCGCAGCGGCGGATCTCGGGGGACATCCGTGTCGCGGGTGTGCCATGGGCTCTTCGGTCGCCGTGGGATCGATGAGCGGACCGCCGCATGACGGAGGTACGCTGCGATGATGCTGGCGACTGGCCACGCGAGGAGCGAGCGGCCCGAGATGTGTCCACGCCGCTGAGCAAAACCTTTCGGATCGAGGAGGGCGTGATGCGGCGATCGCTGGGGCTGATCTTGTGCTTGTCGATGGCGACCGGGGTTGCGGCTTGCGGGGACGACCCGCATGGGGGTGACGGGGGGACAGGCACGGGCGGCGCCGGAGCGACGAGCTCCTCGGGGGCCGGCGTGAGCTTCTCGGGAGCGGGCGCGGGCTCGGGCGGCTCGACGCCGGAGCCTCCGGTGCATGAGGGTGATGGCCCCGCGGCAGGCAACCCGGAGGGGAGCTGCGCTGTTCCCGCCGAGGCCCAGGCCGCCGACACGTCGTCACCGACGACGGTGATCGGCGACGGGACGCCGGAGAGCTGCACATCGGAGGCCGTCGTCAGCGCCGTCGCGGCCGGCGGCATCATCACATTCGACTGCGGCCCGGAGCCGATCACCATCACGCTCGAGGAGACGGCGAAGATCTTCAACGATACTGGCCCCGAGATCGTGATCGACGGCGGCGGGCTCGTGACCCTGAGCGGCGGCGGGCAGCGGCGGATCCTCTACATGAACACCTGTGACGAGGCGCAGGTCTGGACGACGCCGAACTGCGACAACCAGGACCACCCGCGCCTGACGGTCCAGAACCTCACCCTCCTCGGGGGCAACTCGACGAACGATGACGACGAGGGCGGCGGAGCCATCTTCGCGCAAGGCGGGCGCCTGAAGGTCGTCAACTCACGCTTCTTCAACAACACGTGTGATCCGACGGGCCCCGACATCGGCGGCGCCGGGATCCGGGCGTTCATGCAGTACAACGGCCTTCCGCTCCACGTGGTGAACAGCACCTTCGGCGGCGCCGAAGGCTACGGGAACGAGTGCGCGAACGGCGGCGGGATCAGCAGCATCGGCGTCTCCTGGACGGTCATCAACAGCCTGTTCTCCCACAACCGCGCGCTCGGCAACGGCGGCAACCCCCCGATGGCCGGGACGCCGGGCGGCGGCAGCGGCGGGGCCATCTACAACGACGGCACCACGATGACGCTCACGCTCTGCGGGACCCGCATCGAGCGAAACGAGGTGAACGCCCACGGGAGCGCGATCTTCTTCGTGAGCAACGATCACACGGGAAACATCGTCATCGACCGGTCGGTGATCACCAACAACATCGGCGGGTCGTGGTACCCGACCTATCCGCAGATCTCGAACCACGACGACACGCCGATCATGGTCACGGCGTCGACCATCGAGTGAGGGCGGCCGGTCGCGCGTGGCCCTGGCGCCGCTCACAGGGGGTCGCCCGACGATCCCCTGCGCGGTCGGCGCTGATGCGGTGACAAGTCCGAGCTCATCTCCCGCCTCCCCCGCGCGGGGAGAGCGGCCTCGGCGGGTGGCCGCTGCCGTCGGCGGTCTCGAAGCGCTGGAGCCGCCGTGCGGCCGGGCATTTCTCGCGGTACCACCCCAACCTGGGTCGGGACGTGGCGCCTGCCCTCGGCCAGCGAGCGGCCCGGGCGACCCGGGCGGGCGCCGCCGCACCTATTCAGCTCACCGCGAGCTCCGTAAGCTCGCCAGCGCAGGCCGCAGCCCTGCGCGCAACGTCGGCACCGGTTCGTCTGTTCCTCTCCTCTGCCGCCGCGGACGCCGCACTCTGTGCGGAGCTCGTGGCCCACCTGAAGCCCCTGGAACGGCAGAGGGTCGTCGAGGTCTGGCACGATGGCCGGGTCCACGCCGGCGGAGAGCCGGCGACCGAGGCGCTGGCGAGGCTCGAGGCGGCGGAGGTCGTGGTGCTGCTGGTGAGCCCTGCGTTCCTGGCCTCGGATCGCCACGTCCACGAAGAGGCCGCGCGAGCGCTGGCCCGGCGCGCTGCGGGCGAGGTCGATGTCGTGCCGGTGCTCGTCCAGCACTGCACCTGGGAATGGACCGAAGATGGATGCGGCAGTAGCATTGACCCGCTTCGCGCGTTTCTCCGGGAACGCGGCGCCGTTGTCCCTCGGGCGGGCGCTCGAGGCGGCGCAGCGCGCCGGCGACAGGCGGCGAGAGGCGACATGCATCGAGAGCCTCGGGGACATCGCGCGGGCGCGCTCGCAACGCGAGGAGGCGAGGGCGCGCTACGACCAGGCGCTGCCGCTCTATCAGCAGGTGGGAAACGTGCGTGGCGAGGCCAACTGCATCATGAGCCTAGGCGCCGTCGCGCTGGCGCGCTCGCAGCACGAGGAGGGGAGGGCGCGCTACGACCAGGCGCTGCCGCTCTACCGGCAGATCGGCGATGTGCTCGGTGAGGCCAATTGCATCACGCGTCTTGGAGACATCGCCTTGACTCGCAACGATGCCAACGCTGCCCGCGCTCATTACGAGCAGTCGCTCGCCCTGTACCAGCGTATCCCGGATCCCTACTCGATCGGGTGGCTCCGCCGTCGCCTTGCCCTCATCGCGGCGTCCGACAGCGCCGGCCATCATGGGGATATCGATGCTGCGCGCAGCGGGTGGAGCAGCCTCGAACCGCTCGACTTCGACGTGGACGCAGACCTGACCTTGCCTGGTGAGCTCTGATGAGCTCCCGCGCGCGCCTGCGCGTGAGCAGCTGCGCCTCGGGGGCGATCCGGTCGGCCGTTGCCACCTCTGTGCAGCTCGATGAAGAAAGCTACCGTCGCTGCCGCGGCCTGACCCGGGTTGGCCTTGCGGGTCGCCTCAACCCCGGGTCGCCTCGACCCGGGTGGCGGCGCCTGCGCGTCGGTGATGCGTGACGAGCGCCGCGACACACAGGAGGCCGAGAATCAGCTCCACGGCGGTCGCCAGCACGAGCTCCTGCGCCGGAATCCCGTCCACTGCCATGCCGAGGAGGCGGGAGAGGCCGTAGGAGACGTACATCACCGCGCCGAGCACGCTCGCGGTGAACGCCAGCCGTGAGACGAAGGCGCCGAGCAGGATCACCGCGCCGGCGCCCAGGAGCGAGCCACCTGCGGCCCGTGCTTCGCTGAGCAGGCTACGGCTCTCGCCGAGCGAGATCCCGCTGCTCGCGTGGAAGGCGACGGGCGCGACGAGCGACGCGCCGCCGATCCCGAGGAGCACCAGGCCGGCGACGAACAGCGTCGCCGTCACGAGCCGCGGGGCCTGCAGGTTCGCTGTTCGCCTCGCGACGGGGATCGTCGCGACGCCGGGCGCGGTCCGCCGACCGGTC
The DNA here is from genome assembly GCF_051475585.1 of Sorangium sp. So ce426. Taxonomy (NCBI): domain Bacteria; kingdom Pseudomonadati; phylum Myxococcota; order Polyangiales; family Polyangiaceae; genus Sorangium; species Sorangium sp. So ce426. The sequence continues at coordinate 4,892,797 of NZ_CP150341.1, forward strand.
GTACCTGTCGAGCCGATGACGAGGAGGGGGCCTGGACGATTGGACATGATGTTCCTTGCTGGGTAGTGCATCCAACGTGCGGCGCCCTGGAGGGACGAGCAATCATCGAAAGTCCGCAAATCTTTGCAGTTCGTCCATGATCGATGGACGTCTGGTCGAGGCTGGGGCACGCTGTGGCGCGTGTCGAGCCCTCGCAGCGTCGTTCCTGCCCCGGACCCGCTCGGAGAGTCGCTGCACCTGTTGCGGCTGACGGGCACCCTCTACTGTCGCGCCGAGCTCTCCGCGCCGTGGGGCATCGACGTGCCCTCGCTGGAAGGGTTGATGACGCTCCAGGTGATCACCGCGGGGCACTGCTGGCTCGAGGTCGACGGGGCGCCGCCGATGCGCCTCCAGCAGGGAAGCCTCACGCTGATCCCGCACGGTACGCCGCACCGCTTTCGCAGCAGCGCCCGCGCGCGCACGGCGCCGCTGTTCGAGATCCCCGTCGAGCAGATCAGCGAACGATACGAGATCATGCGCCACGGCGGAGGCGGCGAGGTCACGCACGTCACGTACGCCGCGATGCGCTTCGATCACGTCGTCGCCCGGCGCCTCGTCGCGCAGCTCCCCCGGGTCTTGCACATCGACACGTGGGACGACGAGGACACCGGCTGGATCCACAGCACCCTGCGCCTCATCTCCCGTGAGGCCCTCACCCTCCGCCCGGGCGGGGAGACGATCATGACCCGGCTCGCCGACGTCCTCGTCGTCCAGGCGATCCGGTCGTGGCTCGGCTCGTCGCCCGAAGCGGGCCGCGGCTGGCTCGCCGCCATGCGGGACGAGCACGTGGGGCGCGCGCTGTCCGCGATGCACCGCTCGCCGGAGCGCCCGTGGAGCCTCGTGTCGCTCGCCCGCGAGGCGCGCATGTCCCGCTCGGCGTTCGCGGCGCGGTTCACCGAGCTGGTCGGCGAGCCCGCGATGCATTACCTGGCCGAGTCGCGGATGCAGCTCGCCCGCGCGCACCTCCAGCAGACGTCGGAGCCCCTCTCGGACATCGCGCGGCGCGTCGGCTACGGGTCCGAGGCGGCGTTCTGCAGGGCGTTCAAACGGGCGCTCGGCGTGCCGCCAGGCAGCGTGCGCCGCGGCGTCGCGACGGCGGAGCACGCGCCGAGGGCGGGCGCCCGGCCGTGACCGCATCCGGTCACACGCTGCCGCCGCCGCGCGATGGAGGGGGATGCCGAACCGCCGCTCGCCCCCCGGACCGCATCACCTGCTCGCGCTCGCGCTGGCCGCGGCGCTGACCGCGCCCGCCGCTACCGCGCGCGCCGATACCTGCGCCGCCACCGAGGGCCAGGCGCTCCCGGACGCGCTGCCGATGCGCGACTTCGCCGCCCGCCTCGGCGAGCGCATCGACGCGTGCGCCGCCGACGCGCGGCGCCCCGACGCCGAGCGCTTCTGCGCGGAGCACGGGCTCGAGTGCGGCGCCGGGCGGGTCCGCGACTACGTGCGCGTCCGGACGCTCTTCGAGATGACGCGCGACGGCGGTCCGTTCCGGCTGCGCTGGAGCATCACCGATCGCAACCCGACCGCCTGGCACATCTGGGCCGCGTGGAGGCAGAGCCCGCCGCTCGCGTCGTCGGCCGGCCCCTCGGCGACGGCGGAGTGCGACGAGCTCTCGGCGCTCTTCGCCGGGCTGGCGCGCCGGCTCGACGTCCGCGGGGTCGGCCTCTTCTGGCCGACGTGGAACCACACGATCGCCGCGTGGGACGTGGCCCCATCCGTCCGCGTGCTGGTCCCGACGTCGCAGATCTTCCTCTCGTGCGACGCGACGTTCGACCGGACCACGTTCCTGCCGTCGAAGCAGCGCGTCGTCTACGAGCTCCGCCCGACCGACGCGCTCGACAGCGTGCCCGTGCCGCGGCCCCTGGCGACGTTCCTGCTCGATCAGGTGGCGCACTACGCGGGCGCGTCGCTCGACGTGCTCGCGATGATCCGGACGCACCGGGCGCTGCGCTACGGATCGAGCGTGCCGGCGTCCTGCGGTGAGGGCGCCGCCGCGGCGGCGAAGGCGCTCCGCGCACGGACGATCTCGCCGGCAGACCGCCGGGCGCTCGCGCGCTACGGAGCGACGGAGCTGGGGCTCGCCGCGCCGTCGGCCGAGGCGACGCTCGCGCAGATCGCGCGCTGACCGCGCCCCGCGGCGCTCAGTCCTCGCCCTGGACGCGATGGATGATGTACCTCGCGGCGAGCTTCCCGAGCTGGCTCGCCGCGGTCCGCGCGCGCCCTCCGCTCGACGGGTTGGTCAACGAGGCCGGCACCGCGGTGTCGATCAAGAACTCGTCGAACACGCCCCCGGCCGGATCGGTGAGCTGCACCATCGCCTTGAGGCGCGTGTTCTTGTTGAGCACGACCGCGAAGATGCCGGGCTCGTAGAACGTCACGTTCGCGCGGAGGAAGAACGGCGCGTCGGCTGCGCTCCTCGCCCTGACGATGGCGACGCCCTCCGACGCCGCCGTCGCGATCAGCGCCTCCGTGAACTCCTCGTTCATCGCCGCCTTGTCCTCCTGCCAGCTCTGCTGCTGCTCGGCGTCCTTGTCCGCCATCCAGTCGGCCTCGGAGCCGTCGCCGACCTGGAGGCCGTAGAAAGCGATGGGGACGACCCCGAAGCGCCCCTGGCCGTAAAACGGGTTCGGCACGGCTTCACGCATGGTCTTCCAGGGGTGCCCGCACCCGGCGAGCACCGGAGCCAGGCAGAGCATGAAGATCCAGAGCGCATGGCGACGGTGCACGGAGGGCCTCCTTGGCAAGCTGTCAGCGGTCAGCGGTCAGCGGTCAGCGGTCAGCGGTCAGCGGTCAGCGGTCAGCGGTCAGCGGTCAGCGGTCAGCGGTCAGCAGTGGCGGCGCGGCGCGGCGCGGCGCGGCGCGGCGACGCTCAACCGCCGAGGATCGACGAGAGCCCGAGATAGCAGACCCAGGCCACGACGGCGCTCACCGGGATGGTGAGCACCCACGCCCAGAGGATGCGCGTGGTCACGCCCCAGCGCACGGCGCTCACCCGCTGGCTCGCGCCAGCGCCCATGATGCAGCCGGTGATCACGTGTGTCGTCGACACAGGCATCCCCAGGAACGACGAGGTCAAGATCGTCGCCGCCGCGCTGGTCTCGGCGGCGAAGCCATGAATTGGCTTGAGGTCGATGATCTTGGTCCCCATGGTCTTGATGATCCGCACCCCGCCCGCCGCCGTGCCGAGGGCCATGGCCGTCGCGCAGGCGAAGACCACCCAGAGCGGCACCGGGAACTCGCCGGGGCCCGCAGGGATCGCGCCGTACGCGAGCAGCGCCATGGTGATGATGCCCATGGTCTTCTGGGCGTCGTTGCTCCCGTGCGAGAGCGCCATGAAGCCCGCGGAGACCATCTGCAGGATCCGGAAGCGCCGGTTGACCAGCGCCGGCCGGGTGCGCCGGACGATCCAGAAGATGGCGATCATCCCGAGGAAGGAGATCACGAAGCCCACGACGGGGCTGATGATCAGGCTCTTGACCACCTTCAAGAGCCCCGCCCCCTGCACGGCCGCGGCGCCCGCCCGCCCGGCGCCAGCGCCCACGAGCCCGCCCACGAGCGCGTGAGACGACGACGACGGGATGCCGAAATACCAGGTGAAGAGATTCCAGAAGATCGCGCCGACGAGGGCGCTGAGCACCACCACCTGGGTCACCGCCGAAGGGACGATGAGCCCTTTCCCGATGGTGCTCGCCACCGCCGTGCCGGTGAGCGCGCCCCCGAAATTGAACAGCGCCGCGAGCAGCACGGCGGTGCGGATGGGGAGGACTCCGGTGCTCACCACCGTGGCGATGGCGTTGGCCGTGTCGTGGAAGCCGTTGATGTAGTCGAAGATGAGCGCGACCACGACCACGAGGGTCAGCGTGACGAGGAGAGTGTTCATGGCGCGCCCCTCAGGCGTTCTTGATCACCAGCGCTTCCAGCGCGTTGGCGACGTCATCGCAGGCGTCGAGCGTGTTCTCGAGCCCCTCGAGGAACTCCTTGTGCTTGATGAGATGGATGGCGTCCTTCTCGGTGTTGAAGAGGTCGACGATCGCCGAGCGGAATATCTGATCGCCGTCGTGCTCGAGCTTGGCGATGGCCTTGCAATGCCGGTTGATGTCCGCCACCCGCTTCATCCCCCGGAGCAGCTTGACGGCGCTGTGAATCTCGGAGCATCCTTCCAGGATCTTGGCGGCGAGCTCCTGGCTCGCCGGCGGGAGATCCTCCATGGCGTGGACCACGACCCGCATCATCGTGGAGTGGACACGATCGGAGACGTTCTCCAGATCCGTCGCCAGGGCGTAGATGTCGGAGCGATCGAGCGGCGTGACAAACGTCTTGTTGAGAGCGTCGTAGACGTCGCGGATCACCGCGTCGGCGGCGTGCTCGATGTCGGTGATCCGCGAGACCAGGGCTTGCCTCTCGCTGGCGCTCCGGGCGCTGCAGCACTCCGAGAGGACGTTGGCGCTCTGCAGCGCGCAGTCGGCGCCCCGCTCGAGCAAGTCGAAGAAGTGCTCTTCACGAGGTAAGAGCGATTTGATGACCCGATCGAGCCACATCATGTACCTTTCTTGGCGGGCGGGCGCATCCTAGCACGAGCGCGTGACGCTCGATGCGGGCGCTTCGCGTCGGGCAGCTGCCGCCGCGGCTGTGTAAGGTCTTATCGAAGCGTTGTGTAGGGGGGTAAGAAAAATTTACCCTCCTGTCCGTGGTCACGGGCGTCTCGAGGGGGAATGTCGGCCGTCGCGGTGGTTCGGGCCCTGCGCCGCCGGGGGTCGCTCGACGCCGCGCCCACGCCGGGGCAGCTCAGCGGCGGCGGGACCACGCGCCGGGCGGCACGCCGTTCCAGCGCTTGAACGCGCGGGTGAACGCGGCGACGTCGGTGAACCCGACCGCGAACGCCGCCTCGGTCACGGTCGCGCGGTGCGCCGCGAGGAGCTCCTCGGCCATCGCGCGCCGCGCGTCGTCGACGATCGCCTGGAAGCTCGTCCCGCGCTCGGACAGGCGGCGCTGGAGGCTGCGCGCGCTCTGGCCGACGGCGCGCGCGACGTGGTCGAGCGTGGCCTCGCCCTGCGGGATCGCCGTGCGCAGCTCGCGCCGCACGCGCGCGAGCACGTCCTCCTCGGCGCGCGGCAGCACGCGGTGCTCGCCCGCGGGCAGGCCGAGCGCGCGCTCGAGCTGCTGGGCGAGGAGCGCGTAGAGCATCGGATCGGTGGTGCTCATCCGCGCGTCGAGGAGCGCCCTCGGGTACTCGATCTCGGCGCGCGGCTCGCCGTAGCGGATGGGCGCGCGGAAGACAGCGCGCGCGAGCGCGCCGTCCGCGGGCGGCGGGCGCACGAGGCGGACGACCGTGGGCTCGCGGGGGGGCGTCGCGGCGCGCCGGAAGCGCAGGACGGTGGTCGCCGCGAGGTAGTCCCACACCGCGCTCGGGGCCGTGTGGCCGGGCGCGAGCGCGAAGCGGAACGTCACGTAGGCCGGCCCCTCCTCGAACGTGTGCGCGGCGGCGTCGTGGATGAGCCGCTGGAAGCGCAGGAACGCCCGCACCGCGCCGCGCACGTCGCCAGCGCTCGCGAACGTGTACTCGACGAGCGACTGCGGCGCGGCGTCGACGAGCACCGCGGCGCGCAGGCCGAACGACTCGTCCGCAGCCGAGAACGCGGCCCACGCGCGGCAGAGCTCGTCGTGCGTCACCCGCGCGTCGGGGCGGCCGAGCACCGCGGGGTCGACGCCGAACCGCGCGCACACCTCGGGCGGCGCGATGCCGTCGCGCTGCGAGGCGGTCACGACCGCGATGCCGAGCGCCTGCGCGAAGACCGTGGCCGGCTGGGTCGCGGGGCGCGGGGTCACGGAGGAGGCGCCCAGGGTTTCTGCGAGGGGCGGCGGCGTCAAGCGGCGTTCCGCCTGGCCCATCCTTGGCTCACGGTTTCCGCGCTGCAGCGCGAGCACGAAGAGGTGATCAGCAAGGCGGCCCAGGCCGGCGCCGGGACCATCATCCGCGGCGGCGTGGCGCGCGGCGCGCCCACCGATTGGCAGCGCACGAATACCATGCTGCCGGGCACCACGATGCAGGACCGGTGGGAGCGAGCCAGGCTCGACGAGCTGCTCGATGGCCTGAGCCGGATCGAGTTCACCCTGCGCTTCACGCTGTCGCACCCGGGGCTCAGCACCACGATCGTCGGGACCCGGAACCCGAAGCACCTGCGCGACAACCGGGAGTTCGCGAGGAAGGGCCCCCTGCCGAGCGAGGTCGTCGCCGAGGCGAAGCGGCGCCTGAGCCAGGCGGGATCGACGCCGGAGGCCGTGCCCGCGTCGAGCGTACGCGCGGGCGGCGCGGCGCAGGCGACGGCGCAGGCGTAGAGCCGGCGCTGACGAACCGCCGCAGGCGGCACGCCTGCTCACGGCGGCGCCGTGGTCGCTCGTTGCTGCCATGGCAGCAGCCGGTGGTGCTCCGCTGCTGATCCGCTGCTGCGGCACGGGCACTCCGCGAGGGCCGCTCGCCGCTCTTCCGACAGCGCCACGCGAGCGGGTAAGGTGGTCGTCGATGCTGGCCTTTTTCAGGAAGCGGCGGCGCGACGCCGTCCGACGCGAGCCCTTTCCGCCCGCGTGGCGCGAGATCCTCGACCGGAACGTGCCCTGCTTCGGCCGCCTTCCGGCCGAGGACCAGCAGGAGCTCCTCGGGCATGTCCAGGTCTTTCTGGACGAGAAGCCGTTCGAGGGGTGCGGCGGCCAGGAGATCACCGACGAGATCCGGGTCACGGTGGCGGCGCAGGCGTGCCTCCTCCTCTTGCACCGCGAGACCGACTACTACCCCGAGCTCGAGGTCGTCCTCGTTTACCCGAGCACCTACGTGGCCCGCGGCCGGGAGGTGCGGGAGGGGGGCGTCGTCGTCGAGGGCGATCACGCGCGGCTCGGAGAGTCGTGGTCGCGGGGGTCGGTCGTGCTCGCGTGGGACGGCGTGCTCGCGGGCGCGGCGGACATGAGCGACGGTCACAACCTCGTGCTCCACGAGTTCGCGCACCAGCTCGACCAGGAGGAAGGCCCCGCCGACGGCGCGCCCGAGCTGCCCGAGCGCTCGATGTACGCGGCGTGGGCGCGCATCCTCGGCCGCGAGTACGAGCGCCTCCTCCGCGACGAGGCGAGCCTCAAGCGCACGGTGATCGACCCGTACGGCGCGACGAACCCGGCCGAGTTCTTCGCCGTCGTCACCGAGGCCTTCTTCGAGAAGCCGCGGAAGCTCAGGGCGAAGCACCCGGAGCTCTACGAGCAGCTGAAGGCGTTCTACTGCCAGGACCCGGCCGGCCGGTAGCGGCGCCGCCCGGCGTCGGCGCCGCGCGCGGCCGATCGCCCGAGCGCCGCCGGTCGTGGTATCTCCCGGCTCCCCGATGGCCCGAAAGCGCAAAGGCAGGTCCCGCAAGGGCGGCGCGTCCTCCGCTCCTCGCCCGGCGTCGCCCGCGTCGCCTGCGGCCGCCGCGCCGCCCGCGAGGCGCGTGCGCTCCTTCCGCCTTCGCCTCGACATCACCGCCCTCGAGCTCGCTTCCGGCCACGACGGCCTCCTCCGCGGCGCGCCAGAGCCTGTCCTCCTCCTCGCCGCGTACCTCCTCGTTCCCCATGACCCGAGCGGCCCGGCGGGGCTCACGCCTCCTCGTCCGCTGGGCCGCACCCTGGTCCGCTTCCGCCCGCCGGAGGGCCGCTTCCCCGCCGTCGTCACGCTGCGCGCGCCGCTCTCGTTCAAGGCCCGCGCTCGGGCCCGCGAGGACGACCGCGTCCTGCTTCTCGCCCTCGCGGTCGAGGAGGACGCTGGCAAGGAGGTCGAGCGGCTCTACGCCCACCTCACCGACGCAAAGCACCTTCGCCTCTGGGACCTCGACGCGCCCGTCCCCACACCGCTGGCCCCGGCCGAGCTCATCGCCGCGCCGTACCTGCGGGAGAACGCGGCCCCGGTCCGCGTCGGCGTGCTCGACGATGGCGGCGATCTCCGCGACACCTGCCGCGAGGACGACTTCATCGGCGCCTGCGCGGCCGTCGTCTCGACCGCTCGCCACGAGGACACGCTCCGCTTCCACTTCGTCTCGGCCGACGGCCGCAACGACTGGACCGCCGTGACCAGCGTCAGCGTCGACTGACGCCCGCCCTCGTCGGCAGAGGCGTCAGGGCCAAGGCGCATCGCGTGCCGCCGGCGCTCCGACACGGACCCGATGTCGAGGCGGGACACGACCCCATGCGCCGCATCATCGAGCAGGCGCTGCCCGACGGCGAAGCGCGTGAGCGTCGATCATCCACCAGGGCAGGGCGCGCCGGCGCGGGCCCACGTCTCCCATGCAGCGACGAACTCGGCGTACGGCGTCGGGATGGGCGTGCGGCCAGCGCCAGGGTTCCAGCCCCAGGTCACGAGGGGATCCTCGAGGTGGACGCGCAACGCCGCCATGTCCTTGCCGCCATTGCGCTTCGGATCCTTGATCTGCTCGCACAAGGCGCCCGCGGCGACACCGACGAACACCATTGGCATCTCGGGCGGCGGCATGTGCCAGCCCTTCGCGACGCCCGGCGGCACGTGCATGCCAAAGCTGTTCGGCGGGTTGGTCGGCCCGTGGCACGTCGTGCACTCCGCGCCCGGCATGCCGTGGCCCGTGGGTCCGCGGAGCACGAGCTGCGTGTGCAGGCGGCCCTCGTCGCCCTGGAGCGGCACGTCGCCGGCGGGGTGACAGTTCTGGCAGCGAGGGTGCTGGAGGACGCCGCGCACGGTCTCGAACGCGGCGAGGGCGGTCTCGCGGCTGACCGGCGACGGTGAGGGCGCGGGCGAGGCCCCGGGCGTCTGTCCCCCGCACGCGGCGAGGAGAGAGGCGAGGACAAGAGAGGATCGGATCATGGTCAGTTCCTACGCGAGGCGAAACGGAAGGGAGCGCAGCCGCTGCTTGGTCAGCGCGAACACTGCGTTCGCCACGGCCGGCGCGATCGGCGCGGTGGCGGGCTCCCCGATGCCGCCCATCTTGGCCTTGCTCGGGATGAGATGGACGGCGATGCGCGGCATGTCGAACATCCGGAGCATGGGATAGTCGTGGAAGTTGCTCTCCTGGACCTTCCCCTCGGCGATGTTGATCTTGCCGTAGAGCGCGGCCGTGAGGCCGAACGCGACGCTGCCCTGGATCTGCGCCTCGATGCCGAGCGGGTTCACCGCCGTGCCGCAGTCGACGCTGCAGGTGACCGAGTGGACGCGGATGCGCCCCTTCTCGATCGAGACCTCGGCCACCTCGGCGATGATGGAGCCGAACGACTCGTGCATCGCGAGCCCCCGCGCCCGTCCCGGGGCGGGCGCGGTGCCCCAGCCGGCCTTCTCGGCGGCGACCTTCAGCGCGTTCGCGTGCCGCGGCTTGTCCTTGAGCAGCTCGAGGCGGTACGCGAGCGGATCCTGCCCTGCGGCGTGGGCCAGCTCGTCCACCATGCTCTCCACCGCGAAGGCCGTGTGGGTGTTGCCGACCGAGCGCCACCACAGCACGGTGACCGGCGTCCTCGGCGAGTGCAGCGACACACGGAGCGCGGGCGTCCGCTCGACATAGGGCGACTCGGCGATCCCTTCCACCGAGGTCAAGTCGACGCCGTTCCTCGTGACGAACGACTCGAGCGGTGTGCCGGCGACGATCGACTGGCCCACGACCACCTGATCCCACGCCGCCGGCATGCCGCGCGCGTCGACGCCGACCTGGATCCGGTGGACGAAGGCGGGGCGGTAAAAGCCGCCGCGCATGTCGTCCTCCCGCGTCCACACGACCTTCACCGGCACGCCGGCGGCCTTCGCGACGATCACGGCCTCCGCGACGAAATCGGCCATGGGGCTGGCGCGCCGCCCGAAGCCGCCGCCGAGGAAGGTCGTGTGGATCTGGACCTTGTCGGGCGTCGTGCCGAGGATCTTCGCCGCGGCCATCTGGTCGCCGGTCTGGAACTGCGTACCGGTCCAGATCTCGCAGCGATCGCCGTCGATCTTGACCGTACAGTTGAGCGGCTCCATCGGCGCGTGCGCGAGGTAGGGCACGTCGTACTCCGCCTCGAGCCGGGATTTGGCCGCGGCGAGCGCGTCTTCCACCTTGCCGACGCTGGCGGCGACGGCGCCGGGCGCCCGCGCCTTCGCGTGGAACTCGGCGAGCAGCTTGGCGCTGTCGGCCCCGCCGCCCTCGGGCTGCGCCCACTCGGCGCGGAGCGCGTCGCGCCCGAGCTTGGCGGCCCAGAAATGCGCGGCGACGACGGCGACGCCGTTCGCGGTGGGGACGACCTTCTCGACGCCGGGCACCTTGAGGGCGTCGGCGGCGTCGAACTTGACGAGCTTGGCGCCGAACGCCGGCGGGCGGAGCACCACGGCGGTGCGGAGCCCGGGGAAGTGCACGTCGAGCCCGAACTGCGCCTTGCCCGTGATCTTCTCCGGCGTGTCGATGCGGCGCACGAGGGTGCCGATCAGCTTCCAGTCCTTGGGGTCCTTCAGCTTCACCTTCGCCGGCGGGGCGAGCTTCATCGCCTCCTCGGCGAGCTGGCCAAAGGTCAGCTTGTCCTTGCCGTGGGTGACGACGCCGTTCGCGGCCGTGCACGCCGCGGGCGAGACCTTCCACCGGGCGGCCGCCGCGCGCAGCAGCATGTCCTTCGCCATCGCGCCGACGGTGCGATAGCGCTCGAACTCGCTGTTCGTCGTCGTCGACCCCCCGGTCATCTGGAACTGCAACACCGGATGGCCGTAGACCGGCGCGGCCGGCGCGTGCTCCGACCGCACCTTCGACCAGTCGCACTCGAGCTCCTCGGCGATCAGCATCGCGAGCCCGGTCCAGATGCCCTGTCCCATCTCGGAGTGCGCGAGCACCACGGTCACGGACTCGTCGGTGCCGACGCGGACGAACGCGTTCGGCGAGAGCGGCGGCGGCTGCGCCGCCTTCGGCGCGGCGCGGACCCCCTGCGGGACGTAGAAGCTGATCAGGAGCCCGGCCGCCGAGCCCGCGGCCGCTTGCAAGAAGTCACGCCGGGAGACGGTCACTTGCCACCTCGCTTGAGCCTCGACGCGAGGATCACCGCTTCGCGTACACGAACGTACGTCCCGCAGCGACACACGTTGCCGGACAGCGCAGCGTCGATGTCGGCGTCGCTCGGATCGGGCTTCTGGTCGAGCAAGGCGACCGCGGTCATGATCTGCCCGGACTGGCAGTACCCGCACTGGACGACGTCGGCCTGCGCCCACGCCTGCTGCACCACGTGCGACCCGTCGGGCGACAGGCCCTCGATCGTCGTCACCTTGCGCGCCCCGACGCTCGACACCGGCAGGACGCACGAACGCGCGGGTTTGCCGTCGATGTGGACCGTGCAGGCGCCGCACTGGGCCATGCCACAGCCGTATTTTGTGCCGGTCAATCCCAGCAGATCACGGAGCACCCAGAGCAGAGGCATCTCTGGACTGGCATCCACATCACGAACAACGCCGTTCACATCGAGCTTCATGGCCGCTGAGGCCATACGTTTGGGCTGGCTCGCCGTCAAGCTACTGCACATGTTCTTATCATTTCTTCACCATCGGTCATCGACCCGGCGCTCGCCGGCGCTCTGTCACGCTCGCACCCCGACCGCGACCGACCGAGCGGCGAGGAGGGCGATCGAGCGTCACCAGCGTCACCAGCGACGATGAACGCCCTGGCGGGCGCGTCACGAAGGGTGAATGATGCCGAGCGCATGAACGAGCTTGAGCGGATCGTGCGCGAAGCGGCGACATTGGTGGCAGAGCGGTCACCGTTTCTCCTTGCGACGGTCGTGCGGGTGTCGGGGTCGTCGTACCGGCGTCCGGGCGCGCGGATGCTTGTCGCCGGCGATCGCTGGGTGTCCGGGTGTGTGAGCGGCGGCTGCCTCGAGGGCGACGTGATGCTCCGCGGAGAGCACCGGTGCCGCGATGGCGCCGTGGTGGTCACTTACGACTCGACCACCGAAGACGGAGAGACGTGGGCGGTGGGGCTCGGCTGCAACGGCGTCGTCGATGTCCTGCTCGAGCACGTCGCCGCCGGCGCGACCCACGACGCGCTCGCGTTCGCCGCCGCCTGCTTCGCCGAGGAGACCACCGGCACGCTGGTCACGGTGATCCGCTCGACGGCCGGCGCGGTCCGGGTCGGCGCGCGCCTCGCGTTCGGTCCGCCGTGCGCGCTCGCGCACCCGGTGACCGATCCGGCCGCGCGCTCCGCGATCGAGGCCGCGGCGCGGGGGCCGGCCGGCGTCGTGGAGCTCGACGGGCTGGGGATCTCCGTGCTCGTCGAGAAGATCGCGCCGTCGCCGCAGCTCTTCGTGCTCGGGGGTGGGCACGACGCGGTGTCCATCGTCACGCTCGCGACGTCGGTCGGGTTCCGGGTCACGGTCGCTTGTCCCACGATCCGCCAGGGGGCCCGGTTCCGCGCAGCGGATCGCGTCATTTCGACCGGCGGCGCGGCGGATCGCCTCCGCGCGCTCATCGACGCCGCGGCCGAGCCGTACGTCGTGATCATGCACCATCAGGTCACGCCGGATCGCGACGCGCTCGCCGTCGCCCTCGCGTCGCGCGCCCGCTACATCGGCGTGCTCGGGCCCGCGCGCCGCACGCGCGATCTCCTCGCCGAGATCGGCCACCCCGGCGACGATCCGCGGATCCACGCGCCGATCGGGCTCGATCTCGGCGCCGAGACGCCCGAGCAGATCGCGCTCTCGATCGTGGGCGAGCTCCAGGCCGTCGCGCGCAGGGCGCAGGGGGGGAAGCTCCGCGCCCGCGCCCGGCCTCTGCACGCGCGCGTGGCGCTGGTCGTGCTCGCCGCCGGCGGCTCACGTCGCCTCGGTCGCCCCAAGCAGCTCGTCGAGCTCGACGGAGCGCCGCTCGTCCGGCGCGTGGCGGCCACGTGCGTCGAGGCGCGTTCCGGGCCGGTCGGCGTCGTGCTCGGCGCCAATGCCGGCGCGGTCGCGCGCGCGCTCGGCGATCTGGAGGTCGCGCACATCGCGAACGATGGCTGGGAAGAGGGCATCGCCTCCTCGGTCCGCGCCGCGGTCCGGTGGGCGGAGGCCTCGAAGGCCGACGCGCTCCTGATCGCGCTCGCGGACCAGCCCCTGCTCACGGTCGAGCACGTCATCGCGCTGCGGGACGCCTGGCTCGCGGGCGCGCCGATCGCCGCGTCGCGGTTCAGCGGCGTCGTGGGCGCGCCGGCGGTGTTCGACCGATCCCGCTGGGACGCGCTCTCGCGCCTCCAGGGCGACCAGGGCGCCGGCCGCCTGCTGCGCGTCGAGGACGTCGCGGCGATCGACTGGGCGGGCGGGGCGATCGACGTCGATACGGCCGACGACGTGCGCGCGCTCGGCGGCCACGCGCCGGCGAGCCCGCCGAGCTGATCACCAGCAGCTGTAGTCGTAAACCGTGCGCGACGTCTCCCCGAGGCGCTCGACCAGCAGATCGCCGTCGAAGACGTAGGTGAAGGCCGGGATCGATGAGGTCGGCATGCCGTCGAGCGGGTTCACCCCCTGCTCCCGGCGGAGGAGACGACAACCCTCGTAGACGATCTCCGTCGTGATGGTCGGCAGAGCATCCGTGAAGCGGTCGAACGTCAGCTGCGTGAGGCGCCCCTGGTCATCGCGATCGTACCGGACGAAGTAGTCGTCGTTCCCATAGGTGATCGCCCGCGCCTCGTCGTTGTAGTCAATCTCGAGGACACGGGTGTCGGCCGCGCCGGTCCGGGTCATGCGGACCATGCGCTCGCCCTCGTAGTCGAAGGTGTGTGTGTGGGTCTCGCTGCCCAGCGTCTCGACCGCTCCGACGAGACGCTGGCCATCGTATTCGTAAACGAACGATATCTCCTGTCCCGTGTCCGTCTCCGTGTCCGTCTGGGCGCACGGTCCGGGGTGCGGCCCATACATCCACGGACCGAGCTCCGGCATGGGGACGCGGCCAACGAGCTCGGGACACCCCGTCGCGCCGCCGCCTCCGCCTCCCTCACCTGATCCTCCCGTGCCGCCCGAGCCTGTCGAGGCCGCCGAGCCTGAAGCGCCGGCGCCCCCGCTCCCCGACGTCGACGTCGACGTCTCGCCGGAGCCCTCGTCGTCACCGCAAGCCACGAGCGTGAGCAGGCACATCGTGGCCAGGTATCCGCACGTTTTGAAGACAAATCGATGCATCTCTCTCCTCCTCCGTCAACTGGTCGGGTCGCCGGGTCGTCGCGCTCCGGTCGTGGGAATGCCGACCTGGCGCGGGTTCCTCAGGCATCCTCGGCAGTGCGCGGAGCGGACCCAGCGGGCAACCAAACGTACCTATCCGCGGCTCCGCTGGCAACCGGGGCGATCCGGCCGAGCGCTGATCCTCGATGACGGCGCGAGCGGGTCAACGCCTGTTCCACGTGATCGAGGCAGCTCTACCGCCTGCGAGGACAGCAGCCTGACCCGCAGTCGGGATCGAGCGCGCCGCCGGTTGACGTCCCGCGCCGGTTCGCAGTAAGGGGCGTTCCATGCATAGAGCCCTCGCCCTGGTTGCGCTGCCGCTCCTTGTCCTCGCGTGCGCCCCCGCGACGCCCCCGCCCGTTGCGCCGGCGGCGCCAGCGCCGGCCATCGCGGCGGCGGCGCCCGACGCCAGCGAGCAGCGTGCGCTGGGGGAGCAGCTCGTCGCCGCCTTCAACGACGCCTGGAACCGGCACGACATGGATGCGTTCGCCGCGCTTCAAGCGGAGGACGCCGATTTCGTGAACATCTTCGGGATGTGGTGGCATGGGCGGGAGGAGATCCGGACGAATCACGTCGGCATTCACAAGACCGTCTTTGCGAAGAGCCGCCTCGCCAGCGTGCGTGTCGAGACACGCTTCGTCGCGCCGGATCTCGCGGTCGTCCGCTGGGCATGGGAGCTGACGGGCGTCGTCACCCCGGATGGCCAGCCCGTGCCCGACATGCAGGGCATCCTTGTGCACGTGGCGCGGCGGGAGGGGGACCGGCTCCAGATCGTGACGACGCAGAACACGCAGGCCACGGCCGACGCGTTCCGCGCGGTGCGCGCCATGGATGCCCCGGCCCGACCCGCCCAGTAGCCGCCCGCGGGCGCGTCCGCCCTGCGAACGCGCCTACCGCACGAGCGCCGGCGCGCTCAGCGCGGCCGCGTCCGTCATCCCGGCCTGGACGCGCGCGTAGATGCCGCACGCCTCGCCGGCGATCAGGTAGATGCCGTAGTTGACCGACTCGCGCCGCGCGTTCTCCAGGGCGGAGAAGTACCGCTGCGCGATCCACCGCCCCTCCCGGGCCTTGGCCAGGGACGCGCGCCAGACCTCGTCGGGGGTGTGGCGCCCGAGGATCACCTCTTCTCCCTCGGCGCCGTAATCGCTCTTCAGGACCCACTCCTCGCGCTGCGCGAGGAGCAGCTCGGGGTGCACCGTCTCCAGCCGCGACGTCACCGGGACGTGACGCTGGATCACCGACTGCGCGTGCGGCGAGAAGCGGTGGAGGTGCTCCCACATGAACGCCATCGAGCGCTTGTTCTGCGGCAGCACGGCGCCGAGCGGGTTCAGGATCGCGGCGCGCCCGTCGGCCGCGGCGGACAGCACGGCGCCGAGCGGGCCGGCGAGCGGCTCGGCGTCGGGGATCTGCTCGTCGGTCCACACGCTCGAGCGCTCTCCCCACCAGTCCGTCTTGTAGTGGCGCAAGAGGACCGAGAACGGGACGTCGAAGAGCGACAGGCCGCGATCGTCGTGGCCGAGGTTGTACGGCGAGCCGAGGAGCACGGAATACCCGCGCTCCGTGAGCCAGCGCTGGTAGAGGCGGATGACCGAGAGGTCCTCGGTGAACTCCGTCGGATAAACGAAGCCGAGGCGCCGCGTCGCGGCCTCGCCGAGGAGCGCGCGGGCGACCTCGTCCACCATCGCGCAGAACCGGGCGCCGAGCTCGCCGTTGGGGTCGCGCGCGCCCGGGTGATCCGGCGCCGCGAGCGCGCTCAGCACGACCGCCTCCGCCTCGCCCGTCGGCGTGTCGCAGTTCAGCTCGGCGATCGCCGGGCCCTCGTCCGTCAGGAAGACGTCGGCGCGCGCGATGCCGTGCCACAGCGGCTGTGACGAGAGCCACATCGCCTTCTGACACGGCGTCAGACAGAAGAAGTCGTCGAGCAGCGACGGCTCGTCCGCGACGATCAGGCAAAGCTCGTTGTAGACCGCCGCGACCTCCTCGGCGGCGCGGTACAGGGCGCGCTGCTCGGCGGCCGTGACGAACACCGGCTCCTCGCGGAAGCGCGGGGCCCCGTCGAACCAGGGGTCGGTGATGAGGCCCGTGTCGACGATCTTCGCGGCGAAGGCGTCGTAGGCGCGGTCAGCGGAGGTCATAGGAGGCGCGCGATGGCGATCGAGGTCGCGAGGTAGGTCGTCGCCTCGAGCGCGCCGAGCCCCTCGTTGCGGTCGGCCGCGATGCCCGCGTCCAGGCGGCCGCCGCGCAGCGCGAGCGGCGCGCCGAGCAGCACGCTCTGCACGAGGAGCTGCCGCACGGGGTAGAGGGCGAACAGATAGAGCAGCACCCCGCCATAGCCCTTCAGCGAGATGAAGAGACCCTCGAAGTCGCCCTCCAGCGCCCGCGCGATGATGATCGCCACGGCGATCGAGGCGCCGGCGTAGCTCAGCGCGGCGGCGAGGTTCTCTCCCTGGATCTGCTCGGCGTCATCGTACGTGGTGAGCGCCCGGAAGAGCGAGATGAACACGTGCAGCGTGATCTGCGCGAGGACGAAGAAGCCGAGGGAGATCGCGAGATCGCCGAGATCCTTGCCCGCGATCGCGCGCGAGGTGATGAGCCCGGTCGCCACGTAGTGCGCGCCCGCCGCGAGCCCCGCGGCCGCGTTGCCGCGCTCGATCTCGGCCGGGAGCCGCGCCCTGAGCAGAAGGCGGATCCCGAGCTGGCCGGTCGCGAGCACGAGGAGCAGGCCCACGACGGCGAACGCGCTCACCCAGAGCAGATCGCGCGCGAAGCCCTCGCCCTCGAGGCAGTTCTTCACGGCGTTCGCGGCGACGAGGAACACCGCGAGGACCTGGCCGACCGTGAGCAGCCGGCGGGCGGCGTTGCTCTCCGTGAGATCGCGGGCGGCCGTATGCGCCGGTGAGAAGACCCTCTGCCCGATGCGCAGCAGGGCGAGCAGAGCGAGCGTGGTGCCCAGCCCGAACCCCATGACGTAGGACAGATCCATGGGACGCACGCTACAGAACGCGCCGCGCCCTCACAAGCCCAAGCCTCGCGTCACGCCGCCGCGAGGCGCAGGCGGGGTTCGGGGTTTGCGGGGCGCCCCGGGCTTTGTGATATGGGTAGGCCTGCCGGGCCGTGACGCCCCGGCTCCGGCGGCGGACCCATGGTCGAACCTCCTTGTGACTCCGGTATCCAGGGCATCTTCGGGCGACCCTCTATCGATCTCGAGCCGTACCTCGACCTCGCCCCGCTCGGCGAGATCCACGACGAGATCTGCCTCGGGCTCACGCAGGTGCCGATCGATTACACCGGCGGCAGCCACCGCGCGATGGGCATCATGCCGCCTTCGCGCAGCGGCGAGGCGTTCGCCGACTACGGCGAGGTGATCCGCGGCCTCGACGACGAGGAGTTCGCGACGTTCCAGCGCCTCTCGGACGACCCTTCGTCGATCGAGAGCTCCGCGCGCGCCGCGCTCGAGTTCGGCGAGGAGCGCGAGATCCCGCTCTCCCGGCGGCAGATGCTGTGGCTCAAGTTCCGCCATGGGGTGTATTTCCCCTGGAAGGTTTATGTCGAGCTCATCCCGAACCGCTACTGGAGCGACAAGAGCCGGAGTGAAGGCAAGGACTTCACCCGCCTGGCGAAGTCGTTCTTCCCGAGGACGATCGCCTACGTGAAGCGCCTGCCTTTCGCGTCGATAGGGCGCTGCAACATCATGGGTCTCGAGGCCAACGATCACGGCACGGTGCACCGCGACGGGGAGGGGAGAGCGCCGGACAGAGAGCCCGACCACTTCATCACGCTCTGCCCCGCGGGCAACAAGCGCCTGTTCCTGTGGGACGAGCGGGCGCGGCGGAAGACGGCGGTCGCCGGTCGGGCCTACTGGTTCAACGATCACGATTACCACGGCGTCGAGGCGGACCCGTACTTCAGGTACTCGGTGCGCGTCGACGGCACCTTCACGCCGGAGTTCATCGAGGCGCTCCGGCGCGACCACGCCAGGGCGGCCGGCGTCGCGCCGCCCGCGCCGGCCGAGCGCGCGCCGCAGGGCGCCGGGGAGGCCGCCGCGTGAGCCGGATGGACGAGCCGTTCGAGCGCGCCGAGGTGCTCGACAAGCCCGGGATCGTCGGGGCGCGCTGGTGGCACAAGGGCCTGGCCGACGCGCCGAAGGACGCGTCGCGGCGGAACGCGATCCTGGCCGCGCTCGGCGCGGTCGGGCTCGTCGGCGTGGCGGCCGCGATCGCCGTGGCCGCGGACGGGTGCTCGGACGATGAGACCGCGGTGCAGCGGAAGCGGGCGCTCGACATGCAGCGGACGTTCGGCTGGAGCTTCGGCGCCGCGCAGGAGAGCGTGACGTTCGACGGCGAGTCGAAGAAGCCGTTCGATCGGGCCGCGCTCGCGAGGATGTCCACCGACCTCAGGCCGGCGGACGAGGGCGCGCGCGCTTACTACGTGCCCGCGCTGTTCGAGTCGCCGTCGGCCGTGCCCACGCTCGTCGCCGAGGGGGATCCGGCGCCCATCACGCCGCTCAGTACCGTGCTCCGGCCGATCTTCACGCCGGCGATGGACCGCGCTTACCGGAGCGGCAAGGCGCTCGCATCGCTCCTCCTCGCCGCCCGGACGGACAGCGGCCTTCGCCGCGACATCGCGGTCATCGTGGATCTCGACGGCCCCGAGTCGGTGGCCTTTGCCGCGGGCGCGGCGGAGGCGTTCGACCCGGTGTTCACGTTCGACAACTGGCCGCACCCGCGGGGCGTCGTCAAGGCGCACCTGACGCTCGCCGCGGCGGCGTACTACCAGCCGCTCTTCGCCCGCTCCGTCCCCGGCCCCCGCGCGACGATGTTCGTCCTCGATCGACAGCGGCTCTCGCCTTATTCGGACGACGCGACGCAGTTCGACAACCGGCATGTCGCGAGGCTGCCGTCCGCCGATGCGCTCTGGGACCGAGGGGTTCGCCATGTGCTCTATGTGGTGCCCACGGAGAGGGACACGACCGAGTCCGACGACCTCAACGACGACCTCGTTGCGTTCCGGTCGCGCCGGCTCGATGTCGGGTTGATGGCCGCGAACGTCTTTGCCGCCGACCCGGCGGAGCCGAAGCCCGCGAACGAGACGGAGGACTGGCCTCCTTACTACTATGGCGGCCGCGCCGCGTCGCACGGCTGGTTCTGGATCGACTATCCGTGGGGGCCGCCCCCGCGCCCGGCGCCGGTCGAGCCGGGCGCGCCGAGGCCGGCCAAATCGTACGTGCCCGCGCAGCGCGCGACGGCGTTCTCGAGCGGCGCCGCGTCGAGCGGGGGGTCGCCGAGCCCGGACGGCTTCGGGACGGTGCCAGTCGTCGTGGCGCTCGGCACCGGCGTGATCCTCGGCGCGGCCCTCAGCCGGAGCGGATCGTGGAACCGGGCTTCGGGCGGATACGGAGGTTGACCGTGGAGCACTCGATCTTCGCGATGGAGGTGTGCGCGCGCATGGACCCCGGGAGCACGCTGCAGCGCGCGCTGCACGATGCCGTCCAGGTCCAGTTCGAGAAGATGAGCCTGCAATACAAGTGGTACCAGTACCGCCGCGCGCAGATGGCGCTGCTGTCCAACCTGCACGCCATCGAGAAGGGGTGCTGGGACTACTTCGACGACGACTCCCGGGCGCTCAACGATTACGGCATGTGGTCCCGCGGCATGATCACGGAGGAGGGCGCGCGCAAGGGGCCGTCGGGGACGCCGGACCCGTACCGCGGCCAGCCCCGCTACCTGACCTTCACGATGGCGTTCCTGCTGATCCAGGGCTCACCCACGGATCGAATGCTCCGCACGGTCTGCGACATCCCCAAGGACCGCCTGTGGCGCCGCGACGTGTTCGGCCACATCCTCCAGAACCTCGGTCACGTGAGCTTCGCCAGCGTGAAGTCGGATGTCATCTACCTGATCCCGCGGGACGAGGGCTGGGCGCTGACGGCCGAGGACCTGACGGATCCCAAGTTCCACTACCTGCGTAAGATCGTGTAACACCGTGTAGCACTGCCTTAAAATGGCGAGCTGGAATCACGGATCGTGCGCCAGCAAACGCCTTGTGCAGGGCCGGCACGTCGAGGCGGCGGGGCTCACGCGGGGGCTTGTCGAAACGTGCGTGGTGTGGTGACGTGATCGCAGGGGGATCTCTGCCCTGGCGCGCACCAAGCCAGCGCGTCGCCCGTCGTTGTCTGGTGGGTTGAGCGAGGTCAATGCGTGATGGAGGAAACCGAGCTGGACACGATCGCGGCGCTCCGGAGCGAGAACGACCGCCTCCGGCAGCGCGTCGCCGAGCTCGAAAGGGAGCGCGGGAGCGACGACCCGGATCTCTGGTTTCGCCTCCCGTATCGCGAGATATTCGAGCACTTCCCCATCGGCATCGTCGTCCGTCGCGCGGATGGCGCGTCCATCGGCGCCAACCGGCTACATTATGCGGCCACGGGGGTCGAGCCGCCGACGCCGGAGACCAAGCTGCACAACATCCTCCACGACGAGCAGGCCGTCGAGGGGGGATTCGCGGCGGGGTTCCTGCGCGCGGCGCAGGGCGAGATCGTCGAGCTGGAGCCGAAGCTCGTCGACGTGTCCCGCGTGGGCTTGCCGGGCGCCTACGACATCAAGCTATGGATTGACACGCTCTTCTTCCCCGTCACCGACGAGGCCGGCGCGAAATACGTCATCGAGACGCACCGCGACGTGACCCGGCAGCAGCTCGAGCTCCTCGAGCGCCAGGCGGCCGAGGAGGAGAACCGGCGGCTGCAAGAGGAGATACAGCGCACGCGGGAGGCCGCGCTGCGCGCCCTCTCCACGCCGCTCATCCCCATCGCCGAAGGCGTGCTGGCCATGCCCCTCGTCGGCGATTTTGACAGGGATCGCGCCCGCCAGGTGCTCGAGACCCTCCTCGACGGCGTGGTCCAGCGCGGGGCCCGCACGGCGATCCTCGACGTCACCGGCGTCACCGGCGCCGGGCAAGAGGTCGCCCAGGGGCTGGTCCAGATCGCCAAGGCCGTGCGCCTGCTCGGCGCCGAGGTGGTGCTCACCGGCGTTCAGCCGCAGATGGCCCGGGTCATCGCCGCCATCGAGGAGAGCCTCCACGACGTCGTCGTCCGCAGCACCCTCGAGAGCGGCATCGACCACGCGCTGCGGGCACGCCGGGCGACCGGGCGCTGAGGGGCCGCCCTCGGGCGCAGATGGCGCTGCTGTCCAATCTGCACGCCATCGAGAAGGGGTGCTCCAAGGACCGCCTTGGGCCTGAACCGAGCAGAATTTCGAACCCTCAAGGCACCAAGGGCGCCAAGATCTCGTCTTCTTCTTGGCGTCCTTGGCGCCTTGGCGGTTCATTTCTCGCTCGCTCAAGGAAATCGGCGTTCTACGGGGTATGTTTCTGTAAATTTTCATTGACGCTGCGTGATGCCGCCGGCGCGTGGGATTGGCCGGCAGAGGTGAGAGCAGCAGTCGGCCGCTGCCTTACCAGGCGTCGATCTCGTTCGAGAGCGGCACGCGCGCCGGCAGGCCGAAGAGGCGCGCGGCGAGCTGCGCGGAGAGCCCCGCGGCGAGCGCGTTGTACGCGCTGGCGTCCTCGTCATAGCGCCGGCGCTCGATGCTCACCCGGTTGTCCGCGCCGGCGAGCTCCGCGTCGCGCTCGGGCGAGGGCGCCGCGCCCTCGTGGCGCGCGCGGGTGCGCTCCCGGCGCTCGACGACGTTCTCGACCTGCGCCCTCCTGCGTTCCACCTCGGCGCGCCCCTGCTCCAGCGAGGCGCGCGCCGAGAGGAGCAGGCCGCCGAGCACCAGGGCGATCGCCGAGAGGGCGGCGCCCGCCCAGCGGAGCCGCCGCCGGGCCGCGGCCCTCCGCGCCGCCTCGCGCTGCCGCCGCGCCGCGAGTTCCTCCACCGCCCGGCGTACGTGGCGGGGTGGTATCTCGAGCTCGGCGCCGACGCGCTCGAGATCCTCGATGCGGAGCCGATCCTTGTCCGCCTCGGCGAGGCGCGCGGCGAGCGCGATCACCTCGTCGACGTCCTCGTAATCGACCTTCCTCGCCTGCTCCGCGTCGAGCTCTGTCGCACGCTCGTTCATCGACGTTCCTCCTACCAGCTCGAGCTCGCGCCGCCGCCCCCGAATGATCCGCCACCGCCGCTGTAACCGCTGCTCGATGACGACGACGACGAGGAGGAGGACGAGGAGGACGAGGACGAGGAGTACGACGAGGTCGAGCTCGAGGCGGAAGACGAGCCCGACGACGCGGCCGGGCCGCTGGCGGGCAGGAGCGTTATGGCCGGGAACAGGCCGAACAGGAAGCACATGAAGAGCGCCAGGTAGAGCGACACGTCGACGGAGCTGACGAGCCCGAACAGACCGGCGCCGAACGGGACGACGACGGCGATGGCGATGGCAGACAACCTCACGCGCCGCAGGAAGGGTTCCTCCCGCGCTCTCTTCAGAAACAGGCTCCGTCCGGCGACCAGGCCCATCAGCGTCGCGATGAGCATCACGCCGAGGAGCGGGCCTGCCTGCTTCGTCAGGTAGGTCGATGCGGCGGCCTGGGAGAGCGCCCCGTAAGCCGATACCGACACGAACGCCGCGAGCCCCGGGACGACCAGGAAGGCGAGGACGGCCGTGGCGGCGATAAGCAGTTTCCCTCGCCGGCCCGCCATGTGCCCTTCGAGATCGCCCAGCGCCGCAGGGGAGCGCGGCGCGCGCCGGACCACGAAGCCGAGCAGGACGCCGAACAGCGCACCGAGCGCGTAATGCGCGATGTAGCGCGCCTCGATGTGCGTCGACGGTGACCCGAGCAGCGCCAGCGTCCCCCCCGGCCCCATCTTCTGGTCCGCCGTGAGGGCGACCAGCCTGCCCATCACGAAGCCCGCGGCGCTGCCGTACTGCGAGCGCCGGAGGTCGTCGCGGGACGCGTCGAGGATCGCGCGGCACACGCCGTCGGTCAGGATGTCCTCCAGGCCGTAACCCACCTCGATGCGCATCCGCCGGTCGTCGATGGCCAGCGTGTACAGCACCCCGTTGTCCTGCTTCTCCGTGCCCCCGCCCCAGGCCTCGGCGATCTCCAGCGAGTAATCCTCGATGGGCACGCCGCCCGTGGTCCTCACGAGCAGGACGGCGATCTGCACGCCGGTCCTCTCGCGGTGCGCGAGGAGCTTGCGCGCGAGGTCGTCTCGCTCCTTCGGCGTGAGCACGCCCGCGTGGTCGTTCACCGGGGCCTGGATCGTCACGGCCGGCGCCGCGAGCGCGTATGATGCCGTGAACAGGATCACAAGCACGCCGAGCGCTGCGGCGAGGAGGTGCCGCACACCGCGGCCACTCCCCACCACCGTTCCCACCCCCGGCCACCCTCCCAGTCGAATCGAGCTCATCCGGCCATGGAGAGCCCGGGTCGAGGGGAGAAGCAACACCGAAGCCCGGATCGGGCGCCACGGCATTGCGTCGTGACGCCGCCCATCTGCAAGGGGAAAACAATTTCCACACGCAAAAACAATGCTGAGTAGTTTCGAATAATTAGCGACTGTGTCCTGCATGGGTGGCGGTCAGCGGGCGGACGCCGTGGAGGCTGCGCGCGAGCCGTCGGGACGCGCCTGTGTGGTCCTGGCGGTCGCGGGTCGTCAAGGGCGCGGCTGAGCTCTATCTCGACCGCGAGGGTACGAGGCCGCGACCGCCGGGAGCGGCGAAGCTGCGGTCGAGCAGGCACAGGGGCAGCCGTTCGATCTGGCGATCACCGACCTGCGGATGCGGGCAGGATGCCACGCTGCGGCGGCCCGAGCGCGCCCATGCCCGCCTCGACGCCGCAGCCGCGCTCTCTGGCCCGAGGCCTGTCTGCTCAGGCGCTTGGGTCAAGGTTCCGGCGGCACGGTCGTGGACGGGTGCGAGAGCCGCGGAAGCGAAACAGTGAAGGTGGTGCCGTGCTCCCGATCGCTCATGACGTCGATGGTGCCGCCGTGGGCTACGACGATCTGCCGGGCGATGAAGAGCCCGAGCCCGAGCCCACCGGATACCCCCTGCGCTTCGGCCTCGCGCGCGCCGCGCCGAAACGGCTCGAAGAGACTGGGCAACAGCTCCGGCGAGATCGGTGTGCCCTGGTTGTTCACCGCGAACACCACGTGCTCCTCCTGTCCCTCGATGGAGACGTGAACGGGCGTAGATGGCGCGCTGTAGTGGATGGCGTTGCTGAGCAGGTTGGACAAGACCTGGGTGAGCCGATCGGAGTCCCAGACGCCGCGCCCGTCGCTGTGCCGTCTGTAGACGATGACACGCTCGGGGTGGAGCAACTCGAGCTCGTTGAGCACCTGACGACAGATGTCGTGCAGGTCGGTCGGCTTCGGGTCGATGGGGATGCCCCGGCCGGTGCGGCTGCGCGTCAGGTCGAGCAGGTCGTTGATCATCCGCGCCATGCGGTCAGCGCAACGGGTGACCCGCGCGAGCATCTTGCTGCTCCCCTCCGGCATGTCCTCGCGCTTCTGCAAGAGCGACGCGGCCATGTGGATCGACGAGAGCGGATCGCGCAGGTCATGTCCGAGGATGGCCACGACGCGGTCGCGAAACTCGGCGTCCTTGCGTAGCTCGCTGCTCGCCTCCTGCTCCATCGTCACGGCGACGGTACTCATGGCCGTGTCGATCGCGGTGTGGATGAGCTGCGCCGGGCCACCTTCGAGCGCGATCGGCGCGGAGCGGCACTCCTCGAGGAGCCCGGCTCGAAAGAGCGAGAGCTCACGCAGCGCGTGTTCCAAACGGTAACGACGGACGGAACGCGAGCGCGCGTGTTCCTTCGCGGCCGAGCCGCTGCCCAGGGATCGGCCGTGCGCCTCTCCCCCGGCTTGATCGACATCGGGTCGCATGAGAGCGTCAATGATCTGGTCGAGCAGGGCCGGGACGTGGTCGAGCAACTCCGGCTCGCTCAGCCGGCTCGCTTCGGGCACCTCTGGGTCATCGAGCACGCGGCGAGCCCATCGTTGAATCAGCGCTTGTTTATGGTCGCGGAGAAACGACGCGAGCTGCAACGATCGAACGGAGTCATCAGCTTTCATGTTGGGCATGGCAGGCAGGCGAGCTCGCGAACGTGAGGCGCTCCGGCGCCCTCGCGAGCTCAACATCGAAGCTTTGCACAGACGCTCGAAATAGCTCCGACGTTGTGGCGCGGAGTTGGTGGGCGTGGACCTCGGCGTCACCGCTGGCGCTGGACTCGTTGCCGTGGCGGCTCGCCGGCTCGACGATGCCGAGCTCTGCCAGGCCGACCCGATCGCCCGTCAATGTGGCGTGGCCGTGGTGGGTGTGTAGCGAGCTTGGGAGCGCTGCTCCTCAGCGCGCGCGAGCTCGTCGGGCACGCCGGTGCCGAGCTCCTGGAGCGCGAGTTCCTCGGGTGCGTCGGCTCCTGGCTAGCGAACAGTCAGCCGCTCCGCGCTTGCCCGGGTGGACATCGACGGTCCGAGCTCGCCGGCATCCATCGCGACCCCGCGGCCGCTCCGTGCTCGAGGACCTCGACGCCGCGGCGCGCTGTCTGCTCGGGGCGCCATGCACGCGATGCCGACGCCGGCCCCGAGCTCGCCGGCATCCGCCTCGACCCGCGGCCGCTCCGACCTCGACGGAGTGGACATCGACGCGGCCGCGCCGACCTCGATCGGGTGGACGTCGCGGAGCGCGCTGACGGCGCCGGTTGCTGCTGACTCGGCCGTCGGTGCGATGCGCGACTCGCTCTGCGCGCCCACGCGCGACGGGTTGCGCGTGCGGACGAGCGACCTACGCGCGCGCTTCGTTGAGCGCGGCCTTGATGATCTGCAGCAGATCCTCGAGGTGGATGGGCTTGTGGACGATCCGGAACGCTCCCTCTTTCGAGCAGCGCATGGTGGCTTCGTCGGAAGCGTAGCCCGTCACCACGATGACCGGCAGGTTCGGATGGATCCGTTTCAGGGCGACCAGGGTCTCATAGCCACCCATGCCCGGCATCCGCAGGTCGGTGATCGCCAGATCGAACGGCCGCCCCTGTGCCTGCTCGACCGCACTTTCGCCGCTCTCGGCGGTAGCGACATCGTACCCCTCGCCGGAGAGGAACATCTCCAGCGCCTCTCGAATGTCTGGCTCATCGTCAATCACCAGGACCCGCCGCCTGTCAACCGGATGCCCGCTCGGGTGTGCGTACACGTTTCCTCCTCGCTCCGGCCTTCGCCGACAGCATGAAATTCAGGCCCGGGTTTGCTGCGGGACCGAGCCGACGCCGTGGCCACACCCGCCACGGCGTTGCTGAGGATGACCTGTCCGAAGGCGGGAAGCTGCTGCGGCCGTGACAGGCGGAACCGTGGCGCTGCGAGCCGCTGTGGCCGCAACCCCGGGCGACCCGCGAGCAATACACGTAGGGTCAAGATAAGGTGCAACCGCCTGCGCTCCTCGGCTCTCGGGCAAGCCTCGGCCCGTCTGCTCGGACGCTAGGACGCGACGCCGCGACGCCCCGAGCTCGTCGACGCCCGCCTCGATGTCGCAGCTGCGCTCTCTGGTCTGCGGCCTGGTTGCAGATGCCCGGGTCAAGGTTCCGGCGGCGCGGTCGTGGACGTGTGCGAGAGCCGCGGAAGCGAAACGGTGAAGGTGGTGCCGTGCTCCTGATCGCTCATGGCGCCGATGGTGCCGCCGTGGGCTATGACGATCTGCCGGGCGATGAAGAGTCCGAGCCCGAGCCCGCCGGAGGCGCTCTGCGCTTCGGCTTCGCGCGCACCGCGCCGGAACGGCTCGAAGAGCCTGGGCAACAGCTCCGGCGAGATCGGCGTGCCCTGGTTGTTCACCGAGAGCACCATACGCTCCCCCTGTCCGTCGATGGTGACGTGAACGGGTGTCGATGGTGGGCTGTAGTGGATGGCGTTTCTGAGCAGGTTGCACACCATCTGGGCGAGCCGATCGGAGTCCCAAACGCCGCGTCCATCGCCGTGGTGGCTGTAGAGGATGGCACGCTCGGGGTGGAGCAACTCGAGATCATTGAGCAGGTGGCGGCACATGTCGTGCAGGTTGGTCGGCTTCGGCTCGATGGGGATGCCTCGGGCGCGGCTGCGCGTCAGGTCGAGCAGGTCGTTGATCATCCGCGCCATGCGGTCAGCGCAACGGGTGACCCGCGCGAGCATCTTGCTGCCCCCCTCCGGCATGTCCTCGCGCTTCTGCAAGAGCGACGCGGCCATGTGGATCGACGAGAGCGGATCGCGCAAGTCGTGTCCGAGGATGGCCATGACGCGGTCGCGAAACTCGGCCTCCTTGCGTAGCTCGCTGCTCGTCTCCCGCTCCATCGTCACGGCGACGGTGCTCATGACCATGTCGATGGCGGAGTGAATGAGCTGCGCCGAGCCACCTTCGAGCGCGATTGACGCGGAGCGGCACTCCTCGAGGAGCGCGGAGCGGAAAAGCGAGAGCTCACGAAGCGCGTGATCTAGGCCGTACCGACGCACGGCACGCGAGCGCGCGTGTTCCTTCGCGGCCGAGCCGCTGCCCAGGGCTCGGCCACACGCCTCTCCTCCTGTTCGCACGACATCGGGTTGCATGAGCGCGTCAATGATCTGATCCAGCAGGATCGGGACGTGGTCGAGCAATTCGGGCACGCTCAGCCGGCTCGCTTCGGGTACCCCCGGGTCGTCGAGCACGCGGCGAGCCCACCGTTGGATTAGCGCTTGCTTGCGGTCATGGAGAAGCGACGCGAGCTGCAGCGATCGGCCGGGGTCATCCGTTTTCATGTTGGGTATGATAGCCGTGCCAGCTCGCATACGTGGAGCGCTCCGGCACCCTCGCGAGCTCGATTCCCGCAACATCACCGCTCGCGCTGAGCTCGTCACTACGGCATGGCAGAGCTCGTTGATGCCGAGCTCTGCCATGCCGTCGCACGCGGATCTCGTCGTGAGCGACAGCGCAGAATTCGCCGGTGTGCGCCTCATCTCGCCCGCCGTGCAGCGCTCGACCATTCGACGGCGAGCGCACGAGCTTGCTGCCGATGAGCTCGGCGCCGGCGAGCGCCACCGGCTCGACCTCACGCGCCGACGCGGCCGTGCGGGGCACCTGCTTCGGCGACGTCACATTGCCCAACCGGGCGCCGGGCCCCGAAGCTCTCTGACCAGCAGGGGGCCGCGCCAAGCTCGCGCTCGATCTCCTCGTACTTGGCATCGCTCCCGAGCTCAGCGAGTGACACGAACCGGGTCGAGTTCGCCGACGTGCGCCTCGACATGGCCGCCACGTCCGCAGACCTGCGGCCTGCCTGCTTGGGCGCCGTAAACGCGACGCGGGCGACCTGGCACGAGCTCGTCCGGCACTCCGCTCGACACCACCGGCCGCGCCGACTTCGTGGACGTTGACGCCGGCGACGGTCCCGAGATCGCCGGCATCCCCCTCGACGCCGCAGCCGCCTCGAGCTCGGCCAAGCGGACATCGACGCCGGCGCGATCTTGCGCTCTCCGACGTGCGCCTCGACGGCGGTAATCTCCCGCGCACCCGCGATCAGTCGCGTCTGCTCGCACGCGGTGGCCCTGCGTGGTTCCCTTGCAAGATCAGCGCGTTCCGGCGAATGTGCAGACAAGCCCCCCGTGTCAGAGAAGTTGTCGCCCGATCTGATCCGCTTACGAAGAGTCAGGTCACCACGTTCGGGGAGCGGAGACAGGCTTTGAGGTGAGAGAGTACTCAGAATCCTTCAAAAGAAAAATCGTCCAACGGCTCCTCGCCCCAGGAGGACCGACGGCGGTGGCGCTGTCGGCCGAGACGGGGGTGCATCAGACGACGCTCTCGCGCTGGCTTCGCGATGCTCGTAGCCTCGCGCCCATGTCCGACGACGCTCGCCGCTCCGCGCCTGTGCCCCCCTCTGCCGCTCGCCGCCCCGAGGACTGGAGCCCGGAGCAGAAGCTGCGCGCGGTGACGGAGGCGGCTGCGCTCTCGGAGCGGGAGCTCGGCGAGTTTCTTCGCCGCGAGGGGCTGCACGAGGCGCAGCTCGCCGAGTGGCGCAAGGCCGCGTTGGAGGCGCTGGGAGGGCCGGCCAAGCCAGGACCCAGCCCGGCCCCGTCACGGCGCGTTCGGGAGCTGGAGAGGCAGCTGAGGCGCAAGGACAAGGCGCTGGCCGAGGCGGCGGCGCTGCTGGTGCTCCAAAAAAAAGTCCAGGCCCTCTGGGGGGACGGGGACGACGACACGGACCCGGAGACCGACAGGTGACGCTCGCGCTCATCGACGAGGCCGTGCAGGGCGGCGCCACGCTCGAGCCGGCCTGCCGTGCGCTCGGGCTCAGCGCGCGGACCGTTGCCCGCTGGCGAGAGGAGGCCGGCGGCGAGGACGGCCGAGCCGAGCCGGACCGCGCCACGCGCCGGCGCACAAGCTGACCGACGCCGAGCGCCGGCGCATCGTCGAGACGGCCAACAGCCCCGAGTTCCGTAACCTCTCGCCCAAGCAGATTGTGCCGCACCTGGCCGATCGTGGCGTCTACATCGCTTCGGAGTCGAGCTTCTACCGCGTCCTGCGGGAGCAAGGGCTGCTCGCGCACCGCCATCCGGCTCGACCGGCGAGTGCCCATCGTCCTCGCGAATTCGTCGCCAAACAGCCCAATCAGGTTTGGTGCTGGGACATCACCTACCTGAAGAGCGCGGTGCGCGGAGAGTTCTACTTCCTGTACCTGGTGGTGGACGTCTATAGCCGCAAGACTGTCGGCTGGTCGGTCGAGACCGAGGAGTCGATGCTGGCTGCCGCTCGCCTCGTCGAGCAGACCTTCGGCCGCGAGAACGTGGGCTCTGGCTGCCTGGTGCTGCACGCGGACAACGGCGGCCCGATGAAAGGCTCGACCATGCTCGCCACCCTCCAGCGCCTGGGCGTCGTGCCCTCCTTCAGCCGCCCTCGCGTCAGCGACGACAACCCCTACGCCGAGGCCCTTTTCCGCACGCTCAAGTACCGGCCCGAGTACCCACGCCGCCCGTTCGCCACGGTCGAGCAGGCGCGCCACTGGGTCGAGCGCTTCGTCGCCTGGTACAACGGCGAGCACCTGCACAGCGGCATCCGCTTCGTCACCCCCAACGACCGCCACCAAGGGCACGACGGCGCGCTGCTCGCCGCCCGCCACGCCCTCTACCAGCGGGCCCGCCGCAGGACACCCCGGCGCTGGACCGGCCAGACTCGCAACTGGACGCCCAGCGGCCCCGTCACGCTCAACCCTCACACCCACGAGGCCAAAGCACTCATGACGACCTGACCGAGTTGCCGGACAACTATCTTGACACCCCCCGCACCGCGTTGCAGCGATGCCGCCCACACGCGTTGAGACGTTTGCGACCAAGGCGGCAGACATTTCTTAGGCGCGCCTCCGCCGACGCGTGCGTCTCTCGACGAGGTGAGGACCTCGACGGTTCCGAACTCGCCGGTGTGAGGCCGCCGCGCCGCGCTCGATCAGGTGAAGATCACCGGCCCCGAGCTGGCCGGCGTCCACGCCGCAGCCGCTCCACGCTCGTGGACCTCGATGGCGCGGCCGCGCTGTCTGCTCCGCCGCCACGGAGCGTGAGGCCGGTGATGGTGCCGAGCTCAGAACCTCGACCGCGCGGCCGCGGTGTCTGCTCCGCTGCCATGTGGCACGACACCGGCGCGATCCCGAGCTCGTCGCTAGCGTCCATCTCGACGCTGCGGCCGCGCCGCCCTCGGCCAGGTGGACAACGGTCCCGAACTCGCCCACGTCCACCTCGACGCCGGCCGCGCTGCGCTCGGCTTGGCGGACATCGACCAGGCCGCGCCGCGCTCGTCCTGGCGGGCCGCGACGCCGGCGCGCGCGCTGAGTGTGCCGCCATCACGGCCACGCCACGGCCAAGGGCGCTCGGCGCGTGGAGCCACGCAGGGAGATTGCGACGCAATTACGCGCGCTTGTGCGCAGCGGCCCCGTAGGGGTGTATAACCCCGGAGCAGATAGCAAGGCCGCGTTCCTCGCTCCGGAGCGGCCGCGCGAGCTCGCCCCGCTCGACGGTCGGGCCGTGGGATCGCCGGAGGGGTCACCCAGCACACCGAGCTCACGTGATCGGGTCCCAGCGAACGCCAGTCAAGGCACGGTGTCACGTGAGGACCGGCGTCCCCTTGGTCGCACGCTACATCAGACTTTAATGCCGTCGCCCTCGTCAGGCGCCGACTCTGGTACTGTGCTTTAACGCTCTTTAAAATTGAACGGAAAATGAAGGCTTCGCTCTGGCGGGTTTGCGGTTCGGTGCTTTTGTTGACGCATGAGCTCGCGGCGCTGGTACGAGCTCGCGTGCGGAGTTGTCCGCGCGCCGAGCCACGTCCTGGAAGAGTGTTTCCAGATGAACAAGCAGACCCGGTGCCACCTGCGCGCGATCGCACGGCTGCACCCCGAGATCGGCAACCTGTGTGATCAGCTTGAAGCGCCCTGGAACGCCGTGCGAAGGATCGCGCACGCGCCGGGGGCGGCGGCGCAGTGGGAGCGCGCGGCGCAGGTGCTCGGTGAGCACGTGGAGAAGCGCCGGGCGACGGCGCCGCGCCGGTCGAGGCTGGAGGCTGCGCGCCTGGAGGCGCTGAAGCGAATGGGACCGCCGATGGAAGGGGAAGGAAAGCTCGCAAGCAGCCTGCGAGCCGCGTGGGAGGCGGCGGAGCGCGGGACGGCCGCGGTCCCAAGCCCACGTCCGGGCGATCGGCATGCTGGTCTGCGGTGCAGCGCTGCCCGGCGGGAAGCGCGCCAGTCGAGCACATGAAGCGGCGTCGCGTTGGACCTTCGCTGCGTACATCTCCCGTGCGTGCCTATCGCGCCCCCTCGCCGATCCCATTCAGGGAAACGGAGCGTCTCGACCTGGATCCCGTCCTGCCCCGTTACCATCTCGCCCGACCAATCCCTGCGAGTGCCGCCCTTGCGCTGCGGTCCCAGCTCGTTCATGACGCCTTCCCGCGTGAGCTGGTCCTCGTCGAGATACGCGATTCCGATCGAGTCACCGCCACGCAAGGGGCCGCCAAAGCCGCCGTCGCCCCCTTGGCGCAGTCGCGTCAGGCTCGCCGTAGACCCATGCACCCCTCTCTGGGTACGCTGGAGCATGGCCGCGGTCGTGCGTGTCCTGGCATGCGACCGTCAGCGCGCCATCATCGGCGGCGGCCTGCCTCACGGCGCCGCGACGGGCCGCGCTCGGGCGCGACGGTGGCACGGGCCCGCAAGCGCAGCTCCTCCAGCGTGGCCGATAACGCGCCATCATCAGCGGCGGCCTGCCTCACGGCGGAGGCGACGGGTCGCGCTCGGGCGCGATGGTGGCGCACGGGCCCGCTCGCGCAGTTCCTCGCGCGCGGCCGTCGGCGCGCCGTCATCGGCGACCTGCCCTGCGGCGCCGCGACGGGCCGCGCTCGGGCGGAAGTTGCGCACGGGCCCGCTCGCGCAGTTCCTCGCGGGGCGGTGGCACACGGCGCGCTCGCGCAGTTCCTCGCGGGGCGGTGGCGCACGGCGCGCTCGCGCAGCTCCTCGCGCGCGGCGGGTGCCCAGGCGCCGAGATGTCGCTATGCTCTCTCCCTCGCACCGAGCACAAACCGCGCATCCCGCCGCTCGCGCGCCAAGCGGGCGGCCAGCACGAGGCCCATGGACGTCGCGGCTCAGATCGTCAAAGCCTTGAAGTCTGCCGGCTATGGGCAGATCGAGGCGGTCGCCCGCACCAGGTCGGGTGCGGTGTTCCGGGCGGTCGCGCCGCCGGACGGGCGCGCCGTCCACTCCGTGATTCTCAAGATCCACACCGACGAGAGCGAGGGGCCCGACCGAGAGGCCGCGGTGCTCCGTCGCCTTGGGCGCACCTTTCAGCTCCTCACCCTCGGCGGCACGCGGTACCTGGAGACGCCAGATATCGGCGGCGTCTCCGTCGCCAGTGTCTGCGCCCGGCGGCGACTCGCGATCGACGAGGCGCTCGTGATCGGCGCCAGGCTCGCAGGCGAGCTGTCCAAGGTGCACCGCTCCCACGTCATCCACAAGGATGTCAATCCTTCGAACGTCGTGTGGAACGAGCGCACGGGCGCTGTTCAGCTGATCGATTTCGGTGTCGCGAGCGAGCTGCCGCTGGAGCAGGCCGAGCTCGCGCAGCCGTCCCAGATCGAGGGGACGCTCGCCTACATGGCGCCCGAGCAGACGGGCCGCATGAACAGGCCGCTCGACGCCCGGGCCGATCTCTATGCGCTGGGCGTGACGCTGTACGAGATGCTCACGGGCCGCCGGCCCTTCGAGACGAGCGACCCGCTTGATCTTGTGTATTGCCACCTCGCGCGCGTCGCCGCCCCGCCGCGCGAGGTCGACCCCCGTGTTCCCGATGTCGTGTCCGACATCGTGCTCCGCCTGATGGCCAAGGAGCCGCCAGATCGCTACCAGACGGCCTGGGGCGTCGAGGCGGACCTCTGCTCGTGCGTCGAATCATGGCGCCGCGCGCGCCGGATCGAGCCCTTCCCGCTCGGTCGGCGCGATGTCCCGGATCGGCTGGCGATCCCCCGCCGGCTGTACGGTCGCGATGAGGAGATCCAGGCCGTCGCGCTCGCCCTGGAGCGCTCCTCCGCCGAGGGGCGCGCGGAGCTCGTGCTCGTCGGCGGACCGCCAGGGATCGGCAAATCGGCGCTTGCCCACGAGCTGCTGCGCCCCATCACGGGCAAGCGCGGGCTGTTCGCCGCGGGCAAATGCGACAGGTTCCAGCGCGCGACGCCGTACGCCGTCCTCGCCAGGGCGCTGCAGGACGTCGTACGGCACCTGCTCGGGGCCGAGCCCGACGCCGTCGCGTCATGGCGGCAGGCGCTCCTCTCCACGCTGGGCGAGAACGGCGCCCTGGTCACCGCGCTCGTGCCGGAGCTCTCGCTGCTGGTCGGGCCGCAGCCTCCGCTGCGGGAGCTCGAGCCCGTGGAGGCGCACAACCGCTCGACGCTGGTGCTCCGCAGGTTCGTGCGCGCGCTGTGCCGAGACGACCAGCCGCTGGTCCTGTTCCTCGACGATCTCCAGTGGGCAGACGCCGCGATGCTCGGCCTGCTCTGCGAACTCGCCGCCGATCCGGACCTGCGCTTCTGCTGCATGATCCTCGCGTACCGCGACAACGACCTCTCCGAGGGGCACCCCCTGCGCGCGGCGATGGATCGCATGCGCGACGGCGCTGCGAGGGTCACCTCGCTCGCGCTCTCGCCGCTGCGCGAGCGCGACGTCGTGGAGATCGTCGCCGGCGCGCTGCGGGCGCCGGCCTCGCGCGCGGCGAGCCTCGCGCGCATCGTGGAGCGGAAGACAGGGGGCAACCCGTTCGTCATCGGCCAGCTCCTGCAGCGGCTGCACCGCGACGGCGTCATCACGTTCGACCCGGCCGGCGCCTGCTTCACGTGGGACGAGGCCCGCGCCGAGGCCGCGCCGATGGCGGAGAACGCCGCCGAGCTGCTCCGCGCGCGGCTCGGCGAGCTCTCGCCGGCCGCGAGGGAGGCGCTGCGTGTGGGCGCGTGCCTCGGCGATACGTTCGACCTCGGCACGCTCGCGGCCCTCCGCCGCGCCGCCGCGGAGGAGACGCTCTCGGATCTGCGGGAGCCGGTGGAGGCCGGGATGCTGATCCCGCTCCGCCTCCGGGCGCCCGCTGGCCACTCCTCGGGCGCGACGTTCGCGTTCGCGCACGATCGGATCCGGGAGGCGGCCTATGCGCTCATCGAGGAGCGGGATCGGCCCGCTGTGCACCTCGATCTCGGACGGCGGCTCCTCGCGATGACGCCGGCCGAGCGCCTGGACGAGCGCCTGTTCGTGATCCTGGACCAGCTCAAGGCGGGGGAGGCGCTGCTCGCGGAGGAGGGGGAGCGGATCGAGGTGGCCCGGCTGTTCCTGCGCGGCGGCCAGCGGGCGCTCGGCGCGGCGTCGTTCGAGGTGGCCGAGACCCTGCTCGGCGCGGGCACCCGAGTGCTGGGCGAGCAGGGCTTCGCGCGGGCGCGCGAGCTCGCTGCCTCGCTGTACCGGGCAGCGGCGCTCGCGGCCTGCCTCGTCGGCGATTTCGACGGCGTCGAGCAGCTCGTCTCCGCGCTCTCCGCCCATGCGGACTCGGTCCTCGACGAGGTCCAGGCCGACGGGCTCCGCATCCGGAGCGCGCAGGCGCAGGACCGCCGCGCCGAGGCCGTGCGCGTGGGCTTCCGCGCGCTCGGGCGGCTCGGGGTCACGTTCCCCGAGGAGCCCGCGGCCGAGGAGGTGCAGCGTGCCATCGCGGCCATCCTCGAGCGGCTCTCGGGAAAGGCGGTGGAGGAGCTCGCGGCGCTGCCGCCGATGCGCGATCCAGGCGCCCTCGCCGCCATGGGGATCATCCGCCAGCTCATGGCCGTGGCCTTCCTGGTGGCGCCGGCGCACTACCCGCTGCTCGTCACCGAGGGCGTGCGGCTCTCCATCGAGCGCGGCAACGCCCCATCGTCCGCGCAGGCGTACGGGAATTTCGGCCATCTTCTCTATGTCATGGCGGGCGACGCCGAGGGCGGTGCGGCCTTCGGCCGGCTCGCGATGGAGGTGATGACGCGGCTGCGAGCCCGCGAGCTCGTCGCCATCGTCATCCCGCTCGTCGAGGGTCTGCTCCACCCGCGCACGGCGCACTTCCGTGACGCGCTCGCGCCGCTGCGCCTCGGGTACCAGGAGGGACTGGCGCACGGCGATTTCGAGTCGGCGACCTACTGTGGCGTGCTGTACGGCATGTACGCCTACATCAGCGGCGCGCCGCTCCGCGGGCTCTCGCAGGAGATCGGGGAGCTGCGCCGCTCCTTCACGCTGCTCCACCAGGAGCCCATGATGCGCCTCATCAAGGCGTCCCAGCAGGCCATGTTGAACCTCCTCGGGGCGGGCGGGCAGCCGACGGTCCTGAAGGGCGAGGCGTTCGACGCGGAGGCGGTGCGCCCCGCTCTGGAGGCCGCCGGCGACTCGTCCACCCTGTTCAATGTCGCCTTCCATCGCACCTTGCTGCTCGCCCTCTTCGGCGATTTCCAGGGCGTCCTCGACGAGCTCGATCGGGTCGGACCTCATCTCTCGGCCGTGCGCACGCTCCCCATGTACACCCGGGTTCAGATCCCGGAGGCGCTCGCTTGCCTGATGCTCGCCGCGGAAGAGGCGGGGGAGCGGCGCGCTGCGCTCGTCGAGCGCGCCGACGGCATCCTCGCCGAGCTGCGGCAGGCGGCACGGCACGCCCCGATGAACTTCGGACACCACGTCGCGCTCATCGAGGCGATGCGGTCCGGGATCCGGGGCGAGCACCCCTGGACCACGGCCAGGCTCTACGATGAAGCCGTCACCGGGGCGGAGGCGCAGGGCTACGTGCAGGACGCCGCGTTCGCGTGCGAGCTCGCCGGCCGCTTCTGGCTGGCGACGGGCAAGGCCTTCCTGGCGCGCGCCTACCTGGAGCGCGCGCGGCGGCTCTACGCCCGGTGGGGCGCCGTGGCCAAGGTCGCGCAGCTCGAGCAGCAGTACGCGAGCCTCCTGCCGATGCACGCCCCCATGGGCGCGCTGATCACGACCTCGCAGGCGCCGGCCGTCCTGCTCGACGCGGCGTCGCTCTTCAAGGCGTTGCACGCCATCACGAGCAGCCTGACGCTCCACGAGCTCCCGACGCGCCTCCTCTCCACGGTCATGGAGAACGCCGGCGCGCAGCGGGGGGCGCTCTTCGTCGAGCGGGAGGGCGCGCTCGTCCTCGAGGCGGCCGGCGACCCGTCCCGCGGGGCCGTCCGCGCGGGGGGCGTACCCGTCGAGCGCGCCGGCGATCGCGCGTGCCTGTCCGTCGTGCGCACGGTGGCGCGGACCCGGGCCCCGATGGTCCTCGAGGACGCGCGCACGTCTCCGGCGACGCGCGACGATCCCTACGTGGTGTCGCGACAGACCCGATCCATGCTGTGCGCCCCGGTCCTCTCGGGGGGCGCGCTGCGCGGCGTGCTGTACATCGAGAACGACCTCGCGACGGGCGCGTTCACGGCCGAGCGCGTGGAGGTGGTCGGGATCCTGTCGGCCCAGGCCGCCGTCGCGCTGGAGAACGCGTTCCTCTACGACGACCTCGCGCGCCTGCTGGAGGAGCGGACGCGCCTGCTCGCGCTGGCCGAGGAGGGGGTCCGGGCGCGCGACACGTTCCTCACGCTCGCCGCGCACGAGCTGAGGACGCCGCTCACGCCGCTCCTGATGGAAGTCCAGGTCCTGCTCCGGGACGCGCGCGCCGGCGGGACGAAGGCCGGGGGGCCGGAGCGCGCGGCCACGAAGCTGGAGCGCGCCGTGCGCCAGATCGCGCGCCTCGAGCGGCTCGCGAACGATCTCCTCGACGTCGCGCGCCTCTCCGCGGGCCAGCCGGAGATGCAGATGGAGCCGGTGGATCTGTCACAGGTCGTCCGCGACGTCGCCGCGAGCCACGCGGTGGCGCTCGAGCACGCAGGCTCGACGCTGTCCCTCGCGGCGGAGCCGGGGGTCGTGGGCGTCTGGGACCGCGCGCGTCTCCGGCAGGTGGTGGACAAGCTGCTGTCGAACGCCGTCAAGTTCGGGGAGGGGAAGCCCATCGTTGTCCGGGCCGAGGGCGACGGCGATTGGGCCCGGCTCGTCGTGCGCGACCGCGGCGCCGGCATCCCCCGCGCGACGCAGGCGCGGCTCTTCGGGCGGTTCGAGCGCGGCGTGTCGGAGCGCCACTTCGGCGGGCTCGGCCTCGGGCTGTGGATCGTGCGGCGCGTCGTCGACGCGCTGGGCGGGAGCATCCGGATCGAGAGCGAGCCCGGCGCGGGCGCCACGTTCATCGTGGAGCTGCCGCGCGAGCCCATGCGGGATGGCAGCCGGCCGGGCCCGAACGCGCGGACGAACCGACAGGCCCCGTCGGACGCGCCTCACAGCCGCGCCGGAGGGGAGACGGGGTGATGTCTCCCGCCGCCCGTCTCCACGGGAGGAACCAGCGTCAGATGATGCAGCGCTTCAATGTCATCGTGTTGGGCAACTCTTCCCCCGAGCGGCCCCAGACGCGCCGCGCGGCGCCCCCAGCAGGAACGCGGCGTCAAGAATGAGGGGGCACACGCCGGCGAGATCGGCGCCACCGTCGGCCAGCCCGCCGGGACGGGCGCGTCGGTAGCGCGACGAAGCAACGCGCGCGGCGGCGGAGCTCGGATACCACGTCGTGGAGCTCGGGCGCCGTCACGGCGCCGTCATCGGCGGCGGCCTGCCGCACGGCGAGGCGACGGGCCGCGCTCGGGCGCGTGGCGCACGGCGCGCTCGCGCAGCTCCTCGCGCGCGGCCGTCAGCGCGCCGCCATCGGCGGCGTGCCTGTGCTTACTTGATGATCTCCTGCTCGGAGGTGAAGGCGTGCCGGATCCGGCAGCGTTTCAACGCTCACCGTCGACAATTGACCGGAGTTCTGGCACGCCGGACATCCGCACTTTTAGGCGGCATCCTTCGCCGCACTTCGGGCATCGCACGTCGTCTGGCATCATAAACGACGCGCCAAGCTGGACCAGGCTGACGAGCACCATAGTGACTCCCAGAATCCCTATGACGAGATCCACGCCCGGATTGTCGAGAAGTGCCCCGCTCATCGCAAGGCTAAGCATCGCCAGCAGCGACGACGTGCCGACCGCCGACCATCGATAGCGTAGGAGCATATGAACGGATCCTGCGCCGGGCTACTTGGAGTCAACAACGATCTTGAGCTTTGCGACCATGCTGTTTATGATGTTCTCTGAATTCGCCACAACGGCAACCCAGCTTCCCGCTGGGAGCTCGCCAGTGTGAGAGTACGAACGAATCTTCAGTCCTTCAAAGCTCGGAATGTGTCGAAACTCCTTTTTTTGCCTTGAAGTTCTCAAGCTGGGCGGAATTCATGAGAAGAACGCGAAATCCCTTGTCGGTGTGCTTGATGCCTTGTGCGGTAATCTGAACGGGCCTAGGCGATGGTAGCGAGAAACCCCTTGCCTGCCATCCGTCAGCGTCCGCGGTGTTCGAGATCGGCACCGGCGAGACCTGCTTCGAGCGCATCGAGGATGGCGCCACGCGCCCGGTGATGGCCGGGCCCCAGGGGGGATATCACCTCTGGTTCGCCGTCGGCTGCAGCGATTGCGGGGCGAGGGGCCGCGTGCGGTACAGCGTCAAGGACCCTGCGACCGGGGACCTGTTCCCGCCGGGCGTGCCGCAGGAGGGGATGATCGAGCTCCTCCCCGGGGAGTTCCCGCACGCGTTCGGGCTCATTGCGTTCCGCCCCGGAAGGCAGTGGGAGCCGGCCGCCGTGCTCAAGGAGGGGACCCACGTGATCCTCGCGGCGGAGGCGCGCAACGACGACGGCTCGAGGAAGCACGCAGCGCAGGTGGAGGTCGTCCTCGGCGCCACCGTGGCGTGGGGGCTGCCATGCAGCGACGATCCGGCGATCTGCGACGCCCCCGTCGGGGCGCCGTGCTGCACCGATTGAGCGATGCGGCCGCCGAGGGGAAGGTAAGACGAAACGATTCGAAGAGTCCGAGCGCGTCGCCATGCGCTCTTCGAGCCCATCGGCGGCCGGTCGGACGTAATCGTCACGATGGCTTTCGACGGCAGCGGCAGCGCGACGTGGAGATCAGGTTTTTTTACGAGCAGTCCTTCGAGGAGATCATCGCGCGCTCGGCTGCAGTGAGGACGGCGCGAAGGCCACCGTCCACCACGGGATCAAGGAACTGCCGAGAGCGGAGCCCGTGTTCGGTGCGCCCGTTGCGGGTTCTCCCGACTTGTCGGGCACCGTTCGTGTGCCATTCCATCGCCATGTCGACACCTGGTACGGCGACTCCGAAGAAGACGAAGAAGCCCAACGGCAAGCCCAACGTGCTCATCCTCTGGGGAGACGACATCGGCGTCTGGAACGTCAGCTTCCATAGCCGCGGGATGATGGGGTATCGCACCCCGAACATCGATCGGATCGCTGAGGAGGGGCTCGCCTTCACCGATTACTACGGTCAGCAGAGCTGCACCGCTGGCCGAGCCGCGTTCATCACCGGCCAGAACCCGATCCGCACCGGGCTCACCAAGGTGGGGATGCCCGGCGCCGAGGTCGGCCTCCAGCCCGAGGACCCCACGATCGCCGAGTTCTTGAAGCCGCTCGGCTACGTGACCGGGCAGTTCGGCAAGAACCACCTCGGCGACCGGGACGAGCACCTGCCCACGAATCACGGCTTCGACGAGTTCTACGGCAACCTCTACCACCTGAACGCCGAAGAGGAGCCGGAGCTCCCCGACTACCCCAAGGATCCAGCGTTCCGCAAGCGGTTCGGGCCGCGGGGAGTGCTCCACTGCTTCGCCGACGGCCGCATCGAGGACACCGCTCACGCGCAAGCGGATGGAGACCATCGACGACGAGATCACGGACCGGTGCCTCGAGTTCCTCGCCCTCTGTCTCACCCGACGTTGGCACAGAGGGGAGCGATCTGACCACTTCCCGCCGCCGGGCGTCAGCCGGGCGGGAGCAGGGCGAGCAGCGCTCTGGCGGCAACCTTCTTGTCGAGGACAAGCACGCTCCGGATCATCTTCGCGCTCCCCGTGAGCTTCTCGCCCAGCGCCTCGCCCGGGATCTCGAGCCGGCAGGCCAGGGGGCGCCGGGAGCGCATTGCAGTCGGGGTACTGCCGTCGCTCGCGAGGAAGAGGATGCGAGACGCGCGGGCGTTCTGTGGGCTCTCCGGGGCCCTCCTTGCCGCGGCGTGCAGCCCCTTCTGCTCGCTGGCGAGCTTGTCGGCGATGAGCTCGAGGCCGTGGCAGGCGTGTTCGGCCGCGAGCCCGCCGCGGACCTCCGCGCGCCAGTGCACCTGGGCCGGGTCGCTGTCCCATGGCGGGGCCTCCCGCCAGCGCGCGTCCCAGCCGCCTCGGCCGTCGCAAGCGCGCTCTCGTCCTCGGCGCGATCCGCGTTCGAGACGGGGATCTCCTCGGCGTGGTGGCGTTTGAGCAACGCCGCCTTCTGCTCGCTGCTGTGGTTCCGACGGGTTCGCTTCGGCATCGACGGGCTCCTTCCCCCGTGCGTAGCACGGCGGGCAGGCCGTCAGGTTCCGGGAGAGGCAGAATACTAATCGGTCTGCGGGATGAAGACCTGTCCGACGACATGGCCATTCACCATGTCCGCGTCGTTGTTGAAGATCGGCTGTTCCTGATCGACGATCTCACCGCCCGTGAGGCTGTCCCAGAGATGCGGCTGGGCGAGCGCAGGCCGGGCGCCGGCGAGCAGGATCACACGCAAGTGCGCGGAGCCAAGGACAAGGGCACGCATACACAGCCTCCAAGCGTGCGGTTCGCAAGGGGCGTGCCCTCGAGGATCCGCGCCTCAGGCCGGCTGCGGAGCAGGCCACGCAGGAGCCATGGGACCGGTCTGGTCCCGTGACGTCGCCGGACATCCGGGGAGTGTCACGGGACAGCGGCGCGTCGCCCGCGGCGCTGGGGCGGAGCGCGAGGCGATCCTACGCCGACCGCCGCGTTAAGGGAGCGGCTTCGCAGACGATATCGGGCTTCTCGTGCCCGGCCGCCCGAATCCGCCGTTCGGAATAGCTGGGAGATCTCGAACTGCCGCGACGGGGGGACGTGCTGGGCGCTCGATGGGTCCGGCGCACCGCGCGTCCGTCGGATCGACCTATGCTAGCCTACCCTGCGGGAGGGCCCGAGATCCTCAGGGGCGGCGCGGCCGCGCGGCCAGCCCGGGGGGAGCATGGTTCTACAAGCGCTGCGGATCACCGTCGCCGTGCTCGCAGCCTTGGAGTTCCGCGCGTGGTACGCCCGCGCGCAGGCGGCGCGCGCCGAGGCCGATCGGGCGCTGCTCCGGCTGCGCCAGGTGGAGGAGGCGCTCCGGCACGAGCGGGACTTCAGCGCCGCGGTGCTCAATACGGTGGCCGCGTTGATCGTCGTCCTCGACTGGGAGGGCCGGGTGGTGCGCTTCAACCGGGCCTGCGAAAAGCTCACCGGCCTCTGCTTCGACGAGGTGCGCGGCCACGTGTTCTGGGACCTGTATCTCACGACGGAGCAGAAGGCGAGCCTGCTGGCGACGTTCGCGAAGAGCAAGAGGGGCGAGCCGCTGCCGTACCACGAGAACGACTGGATCGCGAAGGACGGCCGCAAGCGCCGCGTCGTCTGGTCGCATGCGTTCCTGTACGACGAGGACGGGGAGGTGGAGTTCATCATCGGCACGGGCATCGACGTGACCGAGACCCGCGAGGCCGAGGCTGACAGGACGCGGCTGTACCACGAGGCGCTCGACGCGGTGCGGCTGCGCGACGAGTTCCTCTCCATCGCCTCCCACGAGCTCAGCACGCCGCTCACCCCGCTCGAGCTGCAGGTTGGCAGCGTGCAGCGGGCGCTGCGCGGCGACGCGGCGCCCCTACCGCCCGAGCGGCTGCTGGACAAGATGGACGTGGTCGCACGGCAGGTGGAGCGGCTGAAGCGGCTCGTGGACGATCTGCTCGATGTCTCGCGCATCACCGCGGGCAAGGTCCAGCTTCGCCACGAGCAGGTGGATGTCGCGGCCGCGGCGCGGGACACGGCGCTCCGGTTCCGCGAGCAGCTCACCCGCGCCGGCTGCGAGCTGCGCGTCAAGGCCGGCCAGCCGGTCGCCGGATGGTGGGACCGGACCCGCGTCGATCAGATCCTCAGCAACCTGCTCTCGAACGCCATCAAGTATGGAGCCGGCAAGCCCATCGATCTGGTCGTGGAGGAAGGCGCCGACGCGGCGCGGATCCTGGTGCGCGACCAGGGGATCGGCATCGCGCCCGAACAGCAGGCCCGCATCTTCGGGCGCTTCGAGCGCGCCGTGTCCGAGCGCCATTACGGGGGGTTCGGGCTCGGGCTGTGGATCGTGAAGCAGATCCTCGACGCGTTCGGCGGCACCATCCGGGTCGAGAGCGCGCCGGACCGGGGCTCGACGTTCACCGTCGAGCTGCCGCGCCGCGCGCATGCGCCCGGCGAGGAGCGGCCTGAGTTTCAGGTGCAATGAGCGTGGATCCGCTGCCCCGCTGCTCGAAGCGCCGGTTCGAGCGAGCGTCAGGCTGCCCGGCGGTTGCGACCCCAGAGATCCTTCAGATCGCCCGGGAGCTGCACTTCGACTGCCGTCACCTCGTCCATCGGCATCTCCGTCTCGACGGCGGAGAAGACGGCGCGCGCCAGCGCTTCGGCCTGCTCGCTCGACGTCTGGAGGTGCTGCGCCAATACCTGCACGAACTCGCCGCGGCTGAAGGTGTCCGGCTGCTCGGCCCGGTGCAGCGCGCACGGCTCGACGATCTCCCTGAGCGTCGGCGGCAGGGCGCCCGCCATGTCCCGCGCCTCGCCACCGCTCACCCGCAGCGACAGCACGCACAGCACGGCGCCGACCGCCTCCGGGGCGCGCAGATCCTTCGGCAGCGCCCCGCTCTCCTCGATCCGCCGGAAGACGCGCTCGGACTTCGCGTCGATCGGCCTCGCTTCGGGCGCCGGTTCGGCCCCGGGCGCCGCCGGGGCTTCGCGCATGGCCGTCGCGCGCAGCGTCCCCGCGACCCTGTCGTCGGGCTCGCTCCGGGCGATGTCGGAGAGGCTGATCACGCCGACCAGGCGTCCCTGCGCGTCGGTGCACATGATGCGCGACTTCTGGGCCTGCCGCATCCGTTCCTCCGCCTGCTGGATGTCCTCGTCCGCCCGGCAAGCGACCACCTCGCACGTCATCACGTCGGCGACCCGGGTCGTGGCGGGGAGAGCCTTCGCCACGACGCGGATGGCAATGTCCCGGTCCGTCAGC
Source organism: Sorangium sp. So ce426 (assembly GCF_051475585.1). Taxonomy (NCBI): domain Bacteria; kingdom Pseudomonadati; phylum Myxococcota; order Polyangiales; family Polyangiaceae; genus Sorangium; species Sorangium sp. So ce426. Next base: position 4,936,619 of record NZ_CP150341.1, read on the forward strand.
GCACCGAGCGCCTTGCCCGAGACGTCGCAGACGGGGAGAAATCCGATGTTCTCGTCGCTCATGCGCTGCGCCGCCGTCTGCACGGCGGCATCGGGCAGCACGCAAACGGGCTTACTCTTCATCAGCTCGCTACAGAGCATGTCACGCCTCCGTTTCTTTACGTTGGGTCGAATTTCCCCATGGCAATGGGCGGCGCATCGAGAGTCCACCGGCCTCCGTTCGGCTGCTCATCCGCATGCCGTCGTTCTTGGGCTCTCGATACGGGGCCCGCGGTCCGCGGCGCGGGACCGGCGAACCACGCGCGATCACGCCCCGGCGCGCACCGGCTCGGCTGGCTCGAGCCGCTCGACCAGGACCTCGGAGATCCGCCGGCCGTGGACGCGCTCGGCGGTGAACCTCAGGCTCTCGATCTCCACCTGCTCGCCCTGCGCCGGCAGGTGGCCGAGGACCCCGAGCACGAGGCCGCCCACGGTGTCCCACTCGGCGCTCGGCAGCTTCACGTCGAGCACCTCGCTCAGCCGGTCGACGGGCGTGCGTCCCTTCACTCGGTAGGCCTTCGCGCCGGCGGGCTTCACGTCCGGCTCCTCGCGGTCGTACTCGTCGGCGATCTCGCCGACGATCTCCTCGATCACGTCCTCCAGCGTCACGAGACCGCTCACCGTCCCGTGCTCGTCCACGACGATCGCCATATGGAACTTACCCTTCTGCATGTCCTTGAGCAGCTCGGCGACCCTCTTCGATTCGGGCACGAGGTGAGGTTTCTGGCCGATCTCGGAGAGGGGTCGCTTGGTGTGGCCGGCGTGGAGCTCGCGCATGACGTCCTTCGCGTACAGCACGCCGGCGACGTCGTCGAGCGTGGCGTCGTATACCGGGATGCGCGAGTGGCCGTGCTTGATGAAGACGCTCATCGCCTCGGGGAGGGGCGTCATCACCGGGACGGCCACGATGTCGGGCCGGGGCGTCATCACTTCGCGGACGACGGTATCGCCGAACTCGAAGATGGAGTGGATGAGCCTCTTCTCCTCTTCTCCGATGGCCGCCTCCTTCGATGCCACGTCGGCCATCGCCCGGATCTCCGCCTCCGTGACGAAGGGCCCTTCCTTGAGCCCCCTGCCGGGCAGGATGACATTGGTGACGCCGATGAGCAGACGCGCGATCGGCCCGAGGATCCTGCCCAGAGCGAGAACCAGAGGCGCGAGAAGCAGCGCGGTCCGGTCCGTGTGCTGCACGGCGAACGTCTTGGGGCTCGCCTCGGCGAGCACGAACAAAAGCACCGTCATGACCAGCGTGGCGATCACCTCGCCGAGCCCGCCGAGGACCCGTACCGCGACTGCGACGGCGATCGTCGTGCCCGTCAGGTGAAAGAGCAGGGTCAGCAGCAGGACGACGTTGAGGTAGGGCGCCGGGCTCTCGGCCACCCTCGCGAGCGACGCCGCCCCTGGGCGCCCGTCCTCCCGCAGCCGATAGGCGTGGATACGGCTCGTGCGCGTGATCACGACCTCGGCCGCCGCCATCAGAGCCGCCAGGGAGATCAGGACCACCACCGCCCCGAGGCCCAGCCATTCCGCGCTCGTCATGGGCAACTCGCTCCAGCCAGATCGTGACATCACGCCTCACCCCCCGACCTTCTTGACGATGGTGCGGGCTGTTCGCAACTCGAGCGCGATGGACCGGACTCGGCGCAGAGGGAACGTGCGGCCGCGTGTGGCGCCCTGCATCGTGGATCGGCTGGTCCCCGAGCCGCACGGGACGCGAACGCTGCTATTATCCACTAAAATTCTACTATCTACTGATAGGGGACTGACGCTTTCGAGAACGCTCCCGTACATTTCGAGCGGACAAGAGGTCCATCCCCGTAGCCTGGCAGGAGGGCTCATGTTGTTCCATGACCGTTCGGATGCAGGCGAGCGCCTTGGAGTGCAACTCGACCACTACGCGCGTCGAGCGGACGTTGCGGTGCTGGGGCTACCGCGGGGAGGCGTCCCGGTGGCGTTCGAGGTTGCCCGCCGGTTGGGGGCGCCGTGCGACGTCTTCGTCGTGCGCAAGCTCGGCGTTCCCGGGCAGGAAGAGCTTGCGATGGGGGCGATCGCTTCGGGCGGCGTGCGCGTGCTCAACGAGGATGTCGTCGGCGCGCTCGGGCTCGCGGAAAGGGAGATCGCCGACGCCGAGCTGCTGGAGCGGGAGGAGCTGGAACGCCGCGAGCGCGAATATCGCGGCGGCCGGCCTCCGCTCGACATCCGCGGTCGCGTGGTCATCCTCGTGGACGACGGCCTGGCGACGGGCGCGACCATGCGGGCGGCGGTGGCCGCTCTGCGGCGCCTGTCGCCCGCTCGAATCGTCGTGGCCGTCCCCGTCGCGGCCCCCTCGACATGCGAGGCCCTTCAGGGCGAGGCGGACGAGGTCGTCTGCGCCGTCACCCCGGAGCCCTTCGTGGCCGTCGGGCGCTGGTACCAGGACTTCTCGCAGACCACGGATGAGGAGGTCCGGATCTTTTTGGAGCGCGCGACGAGACTGACGTCGCGTAACGCGCATGAGGCCGCTTGACATGCCGGTGCGATGGCGCTCCGGATCACTTCTCTCAGGCAACCAGGGCCGACATCGGACCCGCGCCGGTGGGGCCCCGTGTGGGCACGCAGCGCCACACGCTCCCGGTGCCGGGTCGCCTGACGCAAGCTGAGCTCATGGAGACGACAAAGAAGACCCTGACGTGGGCCAAGCAGCGGGTCGATCGCATTGTCCGGCGCCTCGTCGGGTCGCGGTGGATCCGACCTTCCCGCCTGCTCCGCGGTGTCCGGAGCCTGCGCGATCGTGTTCGACCCGAGATCGCACCCCCGCACCGCAGGCCCCCAGAGCACGCCGACGAGCGCACGATGCGCAGGACGGCCGAGCGGGACGCCGGCGGAACGAGCTCGGCCGAGAGCGCGGCGCGCTATGCCGGCGGCGCCCACTCGGGCGGCACGCACGGTGGCGAGGCCGTGCCCCGCGAAGGCCCCGAGCACCAGCGGCCTGAGCAGGAGGAGCCGCAGGCACGAATAGAGCGGACGCCGGGCGGCGAGGACCACATCCCAGAGAAGCGGAGCGGCGCGTAGGCACAACTCGGTGCTCGCCGTGCTGGAGCTCGAGGAGCGCTTCTCGAGCGAGTCGTCCGCTGCGCCGTCGAGCACGCCGGCCGGCGCGGGTTCGCCTGCCGAGCCGCCGTAGCTGGACGTGGCCGAGCCAGCCCCGGCGCAAGCACCACGCGGCTTGACGGTTGGGGGACCGGATCGAGGGACTCACGAATCGGAAGGAGGCCGCTGAATCGACGCCGCGCCGAGATCTCCAGCGATGGCCCTTTCCCTCGCACGCCTCCACGGGGTCGGCGGTTGAGACGCGTCGTTCGGGACGATCGCGAACATGAGGAGCAGCAGCCCCGTCAGGATGTCATTCTGAGCGGCGGCGGGCGGCGGAGAGCCGCACCGGAAGTAGCCGAACGCCACGAGCCAGATGGCGACCACGGCGATTCCACCATGCGCGTAGCGCGTCGGATGCCAGAACGAGGCGAGCGCGAGGGTCATCACGATCGCGGCGCATCCGAGATCGCTGACCCACAGCTCCGTTCGGCTTCCGTGACGGAAGATGAAGGGGCTCACCGCCAGCCAGCACGCGAGCATCACCTCGACGACGCGCGCCCACATCATGCCCTCCCGCCGAGCAGCGCCGCGTCGTCCCCCCCAGGCGACGGACGCCCCCAGAACGTGCGGGAGACGGCGCGACGCTGGTGCGTGTGACGCCAAACCCTCACGAGATAGGAGAGACTGGACCAGACCTCGTCGTACGCGAGGAGGATGAGCACCAGCGAGACGACGGCGGTGGCGATACAGAGCGAGCACCACGCTCCAACGACCGTGCCTTGGAGCACGACGAGGACGACGCTGACCGCGCCGAGCGGGATGACGTCGAGCCCGAAGAGCACGACCAGCCACGGCCGGTATTGCCACCGGCGCGTGCAGCCCGCCAGACCGAATATCGCGTCGCCCAGATAGGCGATCGCGCCGAGCGCGGCGTCGGGAACACCGAACCAGCGACGCATCTGGTGCGACACGCCTGAATCGAGCACGCGCAGGGTCTGCTCACCGAAGAACGGATCCCACACGGACGAGATGAGGCGCCATTGGTAGAGCGCCATGTACGACGAGAGGACGAAGCCCACGGCCGCGAGGAGACAAATCGGCACGCGCTGCCGCCAGGAGGACGGGTTGTAATGCCACGGCGGCGCGTGGACGTTCAGGCTCGTCGGATCGGGATCGGGGTAGGTGCGAGCCGTCATGCGGCGCTCGCCTTTCCCTCGGGTAACGGGAGCTTGTTTTTCGCGTACCAGCCCCTCGGGTCGTCCTTCAGCCTGCGAACCATCTCGCCCAGCGTGTCGCGCAATCTCCGCACGGGATTCCAGCCGAGCCGGCCCTGAGCATGCTTGATATCAACGGCGTACTGAGCGTCCGCGAGATCGATCATCCACGGCTTGATGAACGCTCCCTTGCCGCCCTTGAGCTTGACCTGAACCCATGCGCCGGCCTTGGCGATCGGCTTCGGGACGACGATGGTGGGCCACTCCTCGCCGTGGATCAGCGCTCCCAACACGTCCTGCAGCTCGGCGTAGCTCATGACGTCCGGCTCGGCGATCAGGTACACCTCGTCGCGAGCGAGCTGGTCGCGAAGCTCGACCACTCTGCGGAAGCACGCCACGAGATCATCCATGTGGACGAAGGCCTGGCCGTGGTCCGGATCCCCCGGGAAGAAGTAGCTCTCGAAGCTCTTCTCGTAGATGCGTCGGATCTGCTGGGCGATCGGAACCGACTCGCAGTCTTCCGTGTAGACGCCGGCGATGCGCAGCAGCACCGCGGGAATGTCTCGATGCTGTTCACGAATGAGCTCTTCCGCCTCGAGCTTCGAGCGGGGATAGTCCCACGACGCTTCTGTAGCCGATGATTCTTCGATTCGCTCTCCCTCTTCCGCCGGCTTCATCACGAGGAGGCTGCTCGAGAAGACGATCTGCTCGACGCGAAAGCCTCGGAGTGCATCGAGAAGGTGCTCGGTTCCCCCGAGCGTGAGGTCGTGGTACAGCGGGCTCGGCTCGCCAGCGAAGTCGTAGTACGCCGCGAGATGGAGGACGCTGGCGAGCTCGCTCCCTTCTCGCTGAGGACGACCGGTTTTTGCGCTTCGTTTCCCATGGATCACCGCGGTTGAGTGAAGCAAAGAGCGCGCCGCGCCGGGTACCCTCCATTGCGGAGGAACGAGCACAGCGCTGTTCTTTCAATGCTCGGTGCAGCGCGTACGCCACAGTACGTCCGCGTGCGACGGCGCGACGAACTTGCGCCTCGGTCCTCGGCGTCCCAGGTTTATGCGCATGGCGGTAGGCGTTCGGCTGGTAGAGAAGGGTCGCAAAGAGCCACGGCACGGCCTTGTCGAACAGGGGCGCGTACACATGGAGCTCGCGCGGCGGTTCTCGGCAGAGCTGGCGGACAATGGTTGGACGCGAGACAAGACGCTCGCGCTCGAGCAGATGGTCGCGGAGCTATCCGCGTCGCCCGGGCCAGCCATTTCGCAAGGAGAGGCGCGCGACGCCGACGCCGCGGAGTGGAGCGCCATCGGCCGGGCGAAGGCCTTCCTGCGGCGATTGCGAAACGCGGTGCCAATGGCGCTGCGCGAGACAGCGGCCGCCTGGCCGTCCTCTGTGCCGCTGCACACGGGACCGCTCGGTCGATCTGCCGCGGGGCTGTCGGCCCACTTGAGCCAGCTCCGCCCAGGCGTTATCGCTCTGGACGGGGCGCTCCGAAAGTACTTCAAGAGCCGAAGCGCCGCAGAAGAGCTCGATGCCGTGCAGCGCGAGCTCGACGCCGCCAGCGCCCGCGAGCAGGCACAATTGGGCGATCTGCCTGAAGACGCGCTCTTCGTGAGCGAGGCAAAGGGGCGACTGCTCGAGCTGATCGAGGACCTGAACCGTGTGGGGCGGATCGCGTTCGATGGGCACGCCGAGATCATGTGGCAGTTCAACAAGGATGTTCTCCTGAGGGCGAGAGCGGTGGGAGGGCCCGGCTGAAGCATCACCGGACGGGTCATCTTGATCTTCGGCGTTCTGCGCGCAACCGAGGACGGGGCGACGGATCCGCCGCCCTCGGCGGTCATCGCGGTCGCACCGTTGGGTTCGGTCGAGCCGGGGGCGATCGCCAGGCTGATACCGCTGCTGGGGGGCGCATTTCGGTCGGAGGTGGTCGTGGTGTCGCCCCTGCCGCTCCCCGACCGTGGCTGGAACGCGCGCCGCCGGCAGCACCTGTCGACCGCGATCCTCGATGAGCTGGCGCCCGCCCGCCGGCCGGAATGGGAACGGCTGCTCGGCGTCTGCGACGTGGACCTCAACGCGTCCGCCCCGTCGCACTGGCAGGCTCACATCCCATGACCGCTCTGCGTGCCCCGCTCGCCTCCGCGCGCGAAAGCGCAGCTATTGAGTGGGTTGGCAGAGGTCGCTCGAGCGGCAAGCGACGATCCGGCCGAGGGTGTCGAACGGATTGTTGCAGTCGTCATTTCGGATTTCCTGCAGGCACTCGGTCAGCTCCTTGGAATCGATGCCGCCGGGGCACTCGGCGAAGTTGAGGTCGTCACGCCATTCGGCTCGAATCCTGGTGGCGCAGGCCTCCTGGCTCGCATATTCCCGGTCGGCGCCGATATTGTTGCACCGTGCCTCGCGGTCGCACCGCGCCGCCACGATGCTGTCAACCGCGCTGACGGTCGTCGCCCGCGGCTCGACCTGAGGGGCGCCCGGCGGGGGCGTGGTCCCGAGCGCCCTCTCTTCTCGCGTGCACGCCGCCACGAGCAGGGGCACCCCCGCCGCGAGGAGGAGGCCCATCATCGATCTCCCATGGTTCGTTCGCATCATCTCTTCCTCCCGATCAGCCCGATCGTGCAGATCGGGCGCCATCCAACGCGCCTGGGTCGCGCGATGGGCGTCGCCCTCGACCGTCTCGCCGTCGGCTGCGTCGAACACCGACCGGCCCGGCACGCGGATCGGAACGTCCGCGTGCTGTTTTCTCGCAAGTTGCCCCAACACCCTTGCCATTAACGTGCCTCTGCCGGCGCCGTGCTCGGCTGTCATCGCGCCGGACACCGCGGTGCGATCTCCGGGGCAGAGATCGACCGGCAGGGGGCGCCGGACCGCGGACGCCGCCACAGCCTCGAACTGCGATGAGGTATGTGCCTCCGTTGCCGCCATGCAAGCCGTGCGTGACGAGCGACGGAGCGATGCTGCAAGCGGGAGATGCTCCCCCGATGACGACGTAGTCGGAGGCCAATGCCTCGACGAGCTTGGATCCGATGAGCCCGCTGCTACCCGTGATGAGGACGACCGTTTCTTGCGCTTCGTTTCCCATGGAGCACCGCGGTTGAGTGAAGCAACGGACGCGCCGCGCCGGGTACCCCCCATTGCGGAGAGGCGAGCACGGCGCTGTTCGAGGCTCGGCGCGGTGAGCGCGATGGCGTGACGAGCTCGCGCCTCGGCCCTGGGCGTCCGAGGTTGATGCGCGTGGCGGTGGCCGCACGGCTCACGGGCGAGCGAGGCGGGAGGGCCCGGCTGAAGCACCATCGGACGGGTCGTCTCGCGACGCAGAGGCGCGATGGATCTGCGAAACCTCCAGCACAACCCCGTGGGGTTCAACTTCGCGCTGTTCGCTCCGAGCGCGGCGGTCGTGTGGCTCGCCGGCACGCGCCTGGCGCGCTGCGGCAAGATCATCGCCGAACGAACCGGCGCGGGACTGGCGCTGGTTGGGGTCGTCCTCCTCGGCGGCACCGTCTCCCTGCCCGAGCTCACGACGACGGTCACGGCGACTTCGATGAAGAGCGCGCCGCTGGCGATCTCCACCCTGCTCGGTGGGATCACCTTCACGATGGCTTCGCTCGCCGTGACCGATGCCGCTGTCGGCTCCGAGCCGCTGTCGATGGACGTCCGAAAACCGGTCGTCCTCGTACAGGGCGCGCTGGTCGCCCTCGTGCTCACAGTCACCGCTCTGGGGTTGCCCGTCGGCGATATCGCCGTGTGCGGCGTCGGCGCCTGGACGACGGCGCGCCTCGCGCTCTACTCGTATTCAGTCGTGCTCATCAAGCGCTCTCAATACAAGGCGCCGCGGCATCCCGAGCTCCCGCGTGTTCGAGCTTCAGACTCCGTGCGTCGCGAAATCCCCCCGGACCCCCGCGATGGCCGTCGCGCAGAGCACAAGTCGACCCGCGCGATCGCTCTCTCCACGATCGGCTCCAGGGCGGCGATCCTGGTCGCTGGATTCATGCTGACGCGGACCGCCGATGCCCTCGGCTCACAAACGGGCGTTGGCGCCAGCTTCGCCGGCCTGCTTCTCGGTGGTCTCGCAACATCGCTGCCTGAAATCAGCTCAACCATTTCCGCCGCCCGCCTGGGACAGTAAGAGATGGCGTTCTCCGACGCGTTCGGAACGAACCTCTTCTCGACGACGCTCATTTTGTCGCCGACGCGATCTATCCCGGCGGGCCCGTTCTCAATGAGGCGCCACGATTCTCGCTCGTTGCCACTTTGCTGGCGATCGTCGTGACGTCGATATACATGGTTGGGCTCCTCCAGCGATCGAAGCGGTCGATCGCACGGATGGGCCCAGCTCCGCGTCCGGCCCGCCGTGGCGTGGTCAATGCCCTCGAGGTCGTTCCGCCGGAGGAGGACAACGACGATCAGATCACCGAGGCGATCCGGCTCGCGCACGAGCGGGATCCTCTCGTTGATGCCGTCGCGATCGGCGTCAAGACGCAGAGCTCGCTCGTGACGCTGTACGGCACGGCGGCGAGTGAGGGGCAGATGTCTGCGGCGGAGCGCGACGCCTGGTGCATGCTGGGCGTGGAGGACGTCGAAAACCAGATTCAAGTCGTCCCGCCCTCCGCCCTCGTGCCGTAGACCATCCGAGACTCCATGGATCCCGTGGGAGGCCCCCCATACCGCCGTGCCCGACCTCTGCTGTCTTCCACGCCTTCGCGTCGCAGGGCACCGGCATCGGACTTCAGGCCGCGCGGTTCCCGGCCGGGTTGCGCTTGCGTCGCGCCGGCCCCGCTCTCCAGATGTTCTTCAGGTCGTGCGGCAGCTGCGACTCGACCTGCGCGACCTCCTCGTTGGACAACGTGCGGTGCACGGCGGCGATCACGCCGCCGGCGACCTGCCGGGCCTCGTCAGGGGTTACGCGGAGGCGGTCGCCGATGCGCCGGAAGAGCTCGTCCGCGCCGAACGCCTCACCCTCCTCGCCCCGGCTCGACATTGCCGGCTCGAACCGACGGCGGACGGACTCGGGGAACGTGGCGAGCAGGGCCCGAGCTTGGCCACGGCTCAGCCGGGCGAGCAGCGGCTCGAAGACGGCCTGGAGCGCGTCCGACACGTCGATCTCCGGCGCGAGCTCGGTCACGTCGACGATCTCTCGCAACAGGCGTTGCTCCGCGCTGTCCAGGGGTGCGTTGCCCTTCGCGTCGATGGGGGGAGCGGCAGTGGGTTCTCGGCTGGACACGACAAACCTCCTCTCGATACGGATCACATGAAGCTCTCCCGAGGAGGCGTCATCCCGGGCCGCGCCGATTTCGAGAATCGGGCGGCGGCGGCCGCAGCGAACCTTTGCGAGCGGGCTTGCGTTCCGGGGGTACGGTTCCAGGTAGCGCGGGGGACGGAGGGAACCATGCACACGGGCTCAGGCGGCGATGCGTTCGAGAGGGAGGTCGTCATCCTGGCCGACGGGGCGACACTCGCCGGGAGCTGGAGCGTCCCTCCAGTCCCTGGTGCCACCCACCTCTTCGAGGAGCCGGGCGCGCTCGATCGGGTGGCCATGCTCGCGCGCGATTGGTTCGGGCAACGCTTGGCGCAGGAGCGCATCGAGCGCGCCGCCTCATGATCGATTCGGCAGCCATGCGCTTCCAGCGCAGGCGCACACATCCTGGAGCAGGGCGACATCTTCTTCTACCGGTCGCGCGTGGGGGCTCTCGCGACCCTGCCTGGCCGCGTTTACCGGGACGCCGCCGAGGTCGGGGCGGCCTTCGGAGAGGCCACGGCGCCGGGACGTCCCCGGTCGGCCGAAGACGTTGCCGCATCGGAGCCACCCGGCCGACGCGGCCGGCGCGCGGCTGCAACCGAGGCCGTCTCCTGCCGAGCCGCGACCAGCGGTCCGTCTCACCCGCGCTTCGAAGCGCCGTTGCCCGTTTCGGGTGAAGCGACCCGGCCCGGGGCTTCGGTCAGCCGGCGGATATTCCGCATCACGAAATGGCTCTTGGGGAGAGCGGGGAGCCGGGCGTAGTCGATCTCGAGGTCCTGCGGAGGGACGTCGTACCTGAGCTCGCGCGTGAGGAGGCGGGCGGTGGACTTCATGAGCTCAAGGGCGATCCACTCGCCGGGGCAGCGGTGGTTGACGTGATGGTCGCCGCCTCCCTGGGGGATGAAGTTCCACGGATCGGGTTGCTCGCTGATGAAGCGGTCAGGGAGGAAGCGGTCGGGGGAGTCCCAGGTCCTGGGGTCGTGATTGGTGCCGTAAAGGTCGAGGAACACCCGCGCGCCGGCGGGGAAGTGGTAGCCCTGCCATTCGAAGGCGTGGCGCGTGCGCGCCGCGACGGGGGGAAAGAACGGGTAGAGGCGGCGGACCTCCTGGACGAAGCGGTCGACATAGGCTTCGTCGCCGGCGGCGATGTGCTGGCGCGACTCGGGGTGGTGGTGCAGGGCGTGCGCAACGCAGGTGATGTAGACCGACACGGCCACCGTCGGGCGCAGGACATTGAGGATCTCGACGGCGGCGACCTTCGGGCTCAGCAGGTTGCCGTCGAGGTCGCGGTAGGTGGCCACGAGATGGACCGGGCTGCCTTCGGGCACGCGCAGGCGGCCGGCGCGGATCCGTTCGACGATCCGGGCGATCCACGCGTCGGTCGCCTTGCGGGCGAGGCGCGACCGCCAGTGCCGCGGGCCCACGGCGCCTGCGCCGTCGAAGAGCGCGGTGAGCTGGCGCGTCCGCCGGTGGACCTCGTCCTCCTCCAGCGGCACGCCGGCCCAGGCGCAGACGGCGCGGGTGAGGATCTCCTGCGCCTGTTCGTAAAGAACGACCTCTTCCGAGGTCGCCGCGCGGCGGAGACGGGCCCGCCAGAGGTCCGCGGCGATGTCGACGAGCCGCTGGATGGCCGCGGGCGTCATCATCGACATGAACATCCGCTTGCGGTGGTGGTGCGCTTCACCGTCGAGCCCCTGCACGCCGCCCCGGCCGAAGAGGGTTGCCTGGATGCGGCGGGGGGAGGCCCCCTGTCGCATGAAGCGGGACGGGTCGTACAGGAGGCGCGCGGCTTCGGGCCCGGTCATGCAGATCGTCCTTTGGAGCAGGAACCTGGTCTCGAAGAGATCGGAGCCGAAGAGGCGGCACCGCCGCATGATGAAGCGGTAGGGGTCCATCAGCATGGCCAGCGTGCTGTCGGGGAGGGGGTCACGTGGGATCTGATGGGTGGCGTGGACGGCCGGCGGGGGCAGCGCGTCGCACCGCTGCACCTCGTCGCCCAGGCGGCCGGACGCGGCGAGGCGGACCATCCGCAGGTCGGCACGGAGGGACCAGAGCGGGTTGTGGAAGGTGGCGGGTAGGTTGCGGTCGACCAGGAAATGCCCGAGCCAGGCAGGGGCGTACCCGGCGAGCGGCACCAGCGCCAGCAGGCGGGGCTTGCGGCGGACCAGGGCCGTCCCGGCAATCAGGAGGGCGGCCGCCGTGCCCGTCAGGTGCAGAGCGCGGTTGAGGCCGCTGCGGTGTTCCCGAAGGTAATGCTCCCAGAACCGGTCGAATGAAGTAGGGGCGGCGGAGACGGAGGCGTTTTTGTAACTCATCTGCATGCTCCGGTCGTTGGGCAAGGCGGCTGAAGCGAACGGCGTTCCCGCGGATGCAACGAGAGATCCTCGCTCCAGGAGGAGACTGGGACCGTCTCGGCGGATCCAGCGCGGCCTGGCCGCCTCCTCCATGACCACGAGGTCGAAATCGCCGAACTCGCCGACCGCGCGGCCGAGCGCGGCCAAAATCGAGAAGCAGGCGCCATCGACGACATAGCCACCTCGCGCCCGCCTGCTCGTCTCGGCGGCGCAGCGCGGACACCTCGCGACTGCGGAGCCGCTCTACGAGCGCATGGGGTGCTTGCTGGTCCGTGCCGCTGGTAGCGATTTCGAGTTGACCGTCGGGGAGGCCTTGTCCATCGGATACGATCGGCACCCTAAGGAGATCATCGAGCTCTTCCTCACGGAGAGCTTCACCTCCCGCGTGCTCGAGCCCGCCGCGGCTGTCGCGCTGCTGCGTGGCTGAGGGGCGTGTAGAGCGTCAGTAAAAATAACTGTCGCTTGACACGACGCGCGCCTCGACCTCCGCGCCTGCGCCGCGCTCGCCCTCGAGCGGCTGGGCGTGGGCGACGCCCCGGTGCTCGGCTCGGTGGAGAATAACCGGCGCCGCGCTGGCCGACGCGCGCATCGACGCAGCGGCCGGGCTCGCGAGCTTGCGGTCTGTCTGGGATCCCGGGCCCCGCCGTGCAGAAATGTACGGGGAGCGATCGGGGGCCCGCGGCGGAGCTCGTCAGAGCTCCTCGAGCTCGCGGGTGCTACAGCCTCGGCGCCAAGGACGCGTTCGGGGCGTCGTCCTCCGTGGTGGTCAGATCGATCCAGTAGGCCAACCCGCGGTCCTCGATCCAGAGGCCATCGTCGTCATGGTCAGCACACCGGTTGGATAAGTACCTCAACCGGAAGAGCCCGCGAGACTCGGCATCGATCAGGGCCGCATCGACGGCGGACGCCGCGTAGCTCGGTAGGAGCGCGTGGCGGAGCGCCAAAATGGGAACGATTCCCCCGCCATACCTCGCGAGAGACAGGCGCCGTGCATGGAGCACAACGACGCGAAACAGCGGTTGAGCGAGCTCAACATCACCTGACATGCTCCCGTCTTCGATTTCTTCCAGGGCCATCATCGTGAGGCAGCCCCAGGCATAGCTTGTGCCGGTCTTTCCGCCCGCTCGCCTTCGGGACGAGGTCTTCCGTTACCCGAGCGCGGCGTGCAGCGCCGCGCTTAGCACTGGGACATTTTGCCACAAGCGCCCGCACACTGGGGCGCGGAGGCGCAGCGACGTGCGGGTCGCTTCCGCGGCGCAGCCGCAGGGTTTTTGCACGGCGGGGGCCAGAACCCGATGTACGCCGCGCGGACGAGGGCCGAGCGCGCCGGCGTCGGCCCTGCACGGGCCGGACGGCCTGAGCTCGCAAGCCGGCCCGGTCGCCTGGTCCTCCCCCGGAGCACACACAATGCGTGTGATATTCGAGAATGCGGCATTCTCAGGCGTCAGTGGCTCCGCTGGGCAGCCGAGCCGCCCGAACTCTCCTCGGCGCGCCCACGCCGCCGCTGGACGGCGCCGCGGCCCGCCGGGTCGAGCTGGAGACGGTCGGCGTCGGCGAACCGCGGGGAGCTGGCGCTCGTTCGGACCGAGGCGCATCACTGGCGCGGGGACATCGCCGAGGCGCTCCGCTGGGCGCAGGTGGCGATGGAGTCGCTGCCGAGGGGCAGCGCTCGCTGGTACGTGGCCGTGGGCGACGTGGGCCAGACCGCGGGGAGGCTTGGACATCATGAGCGGCTGGTGGCGCTCGCCGATGAGCTCGCGGGCGCCTGGTCCGACGACGGGACGACCGGCCCGGCGGTGATGGCCGCCACGCGGGTGGTGGTGCGGCTGTTCTTCGCGGGCGTCTACGATCGGGCCGAGCTGCTCCACGCGCGGATCGAGGCCGTCGCCGGGCGGTTCTCGGGCGACCCGGCCGTGAGCGGGCCGATCTTCCGGGCGCTCAGCGTGCGCGCGCAGTTCGCCGGCCACCTCGATCGCTGCCGAGCGCTGACGGAGGCCTCGCTGCGCTGCTTCGAGCAGACGGGCGACGTCCGCAACGCCTGCGTCGCCCGCGGCAACCTCGCGGAGGCCGAGATCAGGCTCGGCGCCTACGCCGAAGCGGTGGCGCTCCTCCGCGGCGCGGTCGCCGACGCCGAGCGCATGGGGCTCGAGCGCGCGGTCATCACGGGCCGGCACAACCTCGGCTTCGCCCTCGGCCGCCTCGGCGCGATCGATGAGGGGTTCGCTGTCGAGTCGGAGGCTGTCACCGCCGCCGTGAAAGGCGACTGGCGGAGCATCGAGGGGGTCTCGCGCGCCTACCTCGCGTGGCTCTTGCGGAGCGCGGGCGAGCTCGAAGCGGCCGAAAAGGAGGCACAGCGTGCGGTGGCGCTGCTCGAGACGACGAAGCCGTTCCAGGTCGTGGCCCTGGCGACGCGGGCCGAGGTGATGCTCGCGCGCGGGAGGCCGTCCGAGGCGCTCGCCGAGGCGCGTGAAGCGATGGCGCTGCTCGCCTCGCTCGGAAAGGTCGAGGAGGGCGCAGAGCTCGCCCGCCTCGTGTACGCTCGGGCGCTCGAGGCGACAGGCGATCACCCGGCGGCGCGCGCCGCCATCGCGGACGCGCGCGACCGCCTCCTCGCGACCGCGGCGCGGATCGACGATCTCCGCCGTCGCGACGGTTTCCTCCAGAACGTCTCCGAGAATGCGCAGACCTTGGAGCTCGCGCGGGAGTGGCTCGGGGCCGCCGCCATTGCCCCGACGGTTGCTGGGGATGGTTGGCCACCGGCGTAGGCGTGGAGGGTGATTCCAACAGGCTCGCCTTTCGCCTGCGGCGCATTGCACGAGCCGTCGAGACTCCCGTGGTCGGCGCAGGTCCCGCACCACGCGAGCATTTCAAGGCGCTCCGGCGCAGGCACCACGCTCCACGGCGACGCTCCCGCATTCATGCGAGGCCGCACCGGCGAGGTCGGCCTGGTCGCCGCCCGCGCTGTCCCGGGCGCGCGCGAGGCGCTCAGCGGAGCTGCGGCCGAACTTCAGGAACACCGCCGGCGTGACGACGATGTCGAGCAGCGTCGACGAGAGCAGGCCGCCGAGGATCACGACCGCGACGGGCTGCAGGATCTCCTTGCCCGGCTGACCCTTGGACAGCGCGATGGGCACGAGCGCCAGGGCGGCGGTGAGCGCGGTCATCAGCACCGGAACGAGGCGTTCCAGCGAGCCGCGGACGATCATCGCCTCACCGAACGACTCGCCCTCTTCCTTCATGAGGTGGATGTAGTGCGAGATCATCATGATGCCGTTGCGCGAGGCGATGCCGCAGAGCGTGATGAACCCGACGAGGGTCGCGACCGAAAGGACCCCGCCGGTGAGCACGACGGCGAGCACCGAGCCGACCAGAGCGAGCGGGATGTTCAAGAGGATCTGGAGGGCCACGCTCCACGAGCGGAACTGGGAGTAGAGGACCACCAGCATCCCGGCGAGGCTCGCGATCGAGAGCCATCCGATCAGCCGCGACGCCGATCGCTGGCTCTCGAACTGCCCGCCGTACGTCGCGTAGTAGCCCGGCGGCTTCGGGATCGCGTCCACGGCGCGCTGGATATTGCTCACGACTTGCTCCAGGTCGCGCCCCGCCACGTTGGCCGAGACCACGATGCGCCGCTGCGTGTCGTCGCGGCTGATCTGGTTCGGCCCCATGCTCTCCGTCACGTCGGCGAGGTCGGACAGCGGCACCTTCGCGCCGCCGGGCGTATCGACGAGCGTGCGCCGCAAGGCGCCCGTGTCCTCGCGGAGCTCCGGCGGGTACCGCAGCACCACATCGATGGTCCGCTGCCCCTCCAGGAGCTGTGTGACGGTGCCGCCCGCGAGGGCGAGCTCGAGCATCTCCGAGAGCTGACCCGCGTTGACCCCGAGCTGCGCCGCGCGCTCCCGGTTCACCTTGATGGCGATCTGCGGGATGAGCACCTGCTGCTCGATCTGCAGGTCCTTCACCCCGGCGACGCCCTGCATCGCGTCGCGCGCCGCCTTGCCGAGGCGCCGCAGCTCGCCGAGATCCTCGCCGAAGATCTTCACCGCGACCTGCGCGCGGACGCCCGAGAGCAGGTGGTCGAGCCGGTGCGAGATCGGCTGCCCCACGTTGACCGCCACGCCGGGGATCTTGTCGAGCTGGCCGCGGATGTCGCCGAGGATCACCTCGCGCTCGCGCTCGGAGGCCCGGAGATCGACGTCGATTTCCGAGTAATGGACGCCCTCCGCATGTTCGTCGAGCTCCGCCCGACCCGTCCGCCGCCCGGACGACACGACCTCGGGGACCTCGTGGATCAGCTGCTCGGCCAGCGTGCCGAGGCGACTCGACTCGGCGAGCGACGTGCCCGGCCTGGCGATGACGTTCACGGTGAGCGTCCCCTCGTTGAACGGCGGGAGGAACTCGCCGCCCAGGAACGGCACCGTCGCCGCGGCGGCGAGGACCAGCGCGCTAGCGGCCGCCATCACGGCCCCGGGGTGCCGCAGCGACACCGCGAGCACGCGCCGGTCCGCGGCCTTGAGCTTGCGCACCAGCCAGCCGTCCTCGTGGCTCATGCGCTTCATGGACGGCAAGAGATACGAGCAGAGCGCGGGAGTGACCGTCAGGGATACAACCAGCGATGCAAGGATCGACACGATGTAGGCGACCCCGAGCGGAGCGAAGAGCCGCCCCTCGATGCCGCTCATGGCAAACAGGGGGACGAAGACCAGGACGACCAGGATGGTCGCGAAGACGATGGAGCTCCGGACCTCGCTCGACGCGTCGCGGATGACGTCCATCGCCGGCCGCGGCGAGGCGAGCGCCCTGTTCTCGCGCAGGCGCCGGAACACGTTCTCCACGTCCACGATGGCGTCGTCGACGAGCTCGCCGATCGCCACCGCGAGGCCGCCCAGCGTCATCGTGTTGACCGACAGGTCGAACGCCCGGAACACGAGCGCGCTCACGATGAACGAGAGCGGGATGGCGGTCAGCGTGATCGCGGTCGTCCGGAAGTTGAGCAGGAACAGGAAGAGGACGATCGTGACCAGGATCGCGCCGTCGCGCAGCGCCTCGACCACGTTGTGGACCGCGCTCTGGATGAAGGTCGCCTGCCGGAAGAGGCGCGGGTTGATGGTGACGCCCGCGGGCATCGACCTCTGCAGCTCGGCCACGGCCTTGTCGATGCTGCCGGTGAGCGCGACGGTGTCGGCGCCCGGCTGCTTCTGCACCGAGAGGATCACGGCGGGCTTGCCGTCGATCGATCCGTCGCCGCGCTTGATGCGCGCGGCCTCTTGCACCGTCGCGACCTGCGCCAGGGTCACCGGCGTCCCGTTCCGCAGGGCGATGACGGTCGCGGCGATGTCCGCTTCGGTCCGGGCGCGGCCGAGCGTCCGCACGAGGAACTCCAGCCCCCGCCGGTCGACGTAACCGCCGGTGGTGTTGGCGTTCGCGCCGGTCAGGGCGCGCGAGATCTCGTCGAGCGACACCGCCGCGGCCGCGAGCTTGGCCGGGTCGACGGTGACCTGGATCTGGCGGACCTCGCCGCCGATGGGGATCACCTGCGCGACCCCCGGGATCGTGAGCAGCCGAGGCCGGATCACCCAGTCGGCCTGGGTCCGGAGGGTCATGGGCGAGACCCCATCGCCCTGCACCCCGATCAGCAGGATCTCCCCCATGATCGAGGCGACGGGCCCCATCTGCGGCGTGACGCCCTCCGGGAGCTGCTCCGTCACCGTGGCGAGGCGCTCGGCGACGAGCTGTCGGTCGCGGTAGATGTCCGTGGACCAGTCGAACTCGACGTACACGACGCTCAGGCCGACGCCCGAGGTAGAGCGCACGCGCTCGACCCCGGGCGCGCCGTTCATCACCCGCTCGAGGGGCACCGTGACCAGCGTCTCCACCTCCTCGGGCGCCAGCCCAGGGGCCTCGGTCATGAGGGTGACCGTCGGCCGATTCAGATCGGGAAAGACGTCGATCGGGAGCTTCAGGAGCGAGTACGTCCCGTAGACGAGCACCAGCGCCGCCGCGGCGATGACGAAGAGGCGGTTCCTGAGGGAGAAGCGGATCAGGTAGTCGAACATGGCGCCTGCTAGCCCCCGGCGGCGAGGAGGACGGCCATGGCGCCGTCGATGACCACGCGCTCTCCCGCCGTCACGCCCGCCGTGATCCCGATCGCGCCGGCGGACTTCGGCCCGATCGCGACCGCGCGCAGCTCGAACGTCTCGGGGCCGGTCTTCACGACGACCGTGGGCGTGCCGCTGCGATCGAGCAGCGCCGAACCCGGGACCACGACGCTCTCGACGGGCGCGCTCCCCGCCAAGCCGATGTTGACGAGCGCGCCGACGCGCGCGCGCCGGTCCTTGTTGTCGAACTCGAAGAGCGCCTGGACGGTGCGGGTCGCCGGGTCGACCAGCGACGCGACGGCGAGGCGTCTGGCCTCGAAGCGCGCGGCGGGATCCGTGACGAGCGTCACCTCCGCGCGATCGCCCGCGAGGCGCGCCGCGTCCGCCTCCGGGATGCGCACGTCGACCCAGAGCGTCGCGAGATCGACGACGCGCCAGAGCTCGGTCCCCTCCGCGACCTGGGCGCCCTGGCTCACGCGGCCGGAGACCACCGTGCCGTCGATCGTCGCGCTGAGCCGCTGCGCGCCCGCCCCGCTCGAGAGCACCCCGACGTCCGCCCGGGCGCGCGCGACCTCGGCCCGGGCGACTTCCACCTCGGCCTCGGCGGCCTGGATGTCCTTCTCGGCGACGATCCCCTTGAGCTCGCGGCGTCGCGCGAGCTCGCGTTCGGCCAGGCCGAGTCGCGCCTCGGCTGCGGCGACCCGAGACGCGGCGTCGCTGCGCGACAGCCCGAGCTGCGCGCTCTCCGCGCCGCCCAGGCTCGGCCGGAGCGTCGCAAGGAGCTGCCCCTTCTTCACGTCGTCGCCGAGCCGCAGGAACCCGCCCTCGGGTGGGAAGAGGCGGCCGGACGTCGGGGCCACGACGGCGAGCTCGCCCGCGGGGCGCGCGACCACGGTGCCGATCTGCCCGAGGCTCGTGGCCAGCGCGCCGCGCTTCGCGCGCTCGGTGCGCAGCCCGAGCAGGAACTGGGTCTCGATCGGCACCCGGGCCACGTTCGGGTCTTCCGCGGCGCTGGCTCTGGGCTTTGCCGGCACGCTGTGGTCCTCGCCGCCGTGTGCGTCGGCGCGCTCCCCAAGGCCCGTGACCACGATGGTCGAGGCGATCGCGAGCGCGGCGGTGATGGACAGGGATCGGGCGCGGCTCACGAGGCCCCCTGCGGGAGCGCGGAGGGATCCTCGGGGCGACGGGTAGCGGCAGGCGGCTTCCGCCTCGAGCGACGCCCGAGCGCATACCCGATCCCGCCGCTGAGCACGGCCAGCGCTCCCGCGGCCGCCGCCAGACCGCCGAGGGGCACCTCCCGGCCCGGCGTCATCCCGGTCGGCGCGGCGGCGGGCGCGATGGCGCCGAAGCGCAGGTCCCCGACGAGCACGAGGTCGAAGGCGTCCCCGGCCTCGACCGACACGACCCCGTTGGCCGTTGCTCCTTCCGGGGCAGCGGGGAGCGCGACCTCATAAACGCCGGCGGCTGCCGTTTTCCCCGCGTCCGCGGCGAACGTCAGCCCTCCCTTCAGCTCGAGGCGGACACGCGCGCCTTCGACCGGCGCGCTGGAGTCGGCCCGAGCGACGTAGAGGCGTGCGGGCAACGGTCCTCCTGCCTTCTTGGCCGGGTACTTGATGACGACCGAGAACACCGCCGTTTCCCCGGACACGACGTGCTCTGTCCCGGTGCTCGCGGCGGTCGGCGCGGCGGGCGCCGCGTGATCCTCGCCGCCGTGCGCGGAGGCGCGCGGGGCCGACGCGTGGATGGCGAGCGCCACGGCACACGCGAGGTGCTTCTTGTGCATCATGGTTCTTCTCCGAGCGCGCTGGACAGCTCCGCGCGGGCTTTCAGGTAGGCGGCGCGCGCCTCGAGGATCTGGACGCGCGCGCGGGCGACGCGCTCGGCGCGGGTGAGGGTGTCGAACAGATCGATCTGCCCTGCTGCGTAGCCCTTCTCGACCATCGCCTGCGCCTCGTCGAGCCGGGGAGCGATGGCCTGCCACCGCGCGAGGGCCGCCCAGCTCGCGTCGACCGCGGACCTCGCGCGTGTGACCGCTGCGCTGATCTGCCGGGCGGCGATCGCGCCCTGCTCGCTGGCGGAGCTCGCGTCGGCGAGCGCGCGGGCTCGCTCGGCCTGGTTCCGGTCGAAGAACGGCAGCGGCACGGACAGCGTGATCTGAAGCTGCGTGCGCTGTTGCCGGACGCCGGTCGCCCCGTCCGGGCTGGCCAGGGCGGCATCGCGCTCTTCCCGCCCCACCTCGACCCCGAGGCCCAGCGTGGGCTCCGGGAGCGCGGCGCGTGCGGCGAACGCGCGCCGTGCCTCGGCCTCTCCCATCCGGGCCCGCCAGAGCCCAACCTCGGGCCGGCGGCGGAGCGCGGCGGCCACGAGCACGTCGCGGCCACGGGCGTCTGGCGGTCGGACCGGCGCCTCCGCGACGCGGAGGGACGAGGGCTCCGCAGCGGCGATGAGCACCCCGAGCTCGGCCTGCGCACGCGCGAGCTCGGCCTTCGCGCGGGCGAGCTCGGTCGTCGCGCCGGCGCTCTCGGCGCTGGCCAGGATCGCGTCGAGATCCGACCGCTCACCGGCGCGGGAGGCCGCCGCGGTGCCAGCGGCGATGCGCTCGAAGACCCGGTCGAGCTCGGTCCAGACGGCGAGCACGCGCTGCGCTCGATCGAGCTCGATGAACGCCTCGGCCGCCTCGGCGAGCCCGTCGAGCTTCAGCACCGCCCCCTCCAGCTCCGCGACGGCGACCTTCTGCTGGCCGGCGCGCGCGGCTGTGGCCGCGGCCCCGACGACGTCGAGCCCTTGCTCGATGCCGACCGAGAAGGTCCGGTCTTCCGGGTGTCCGAACGGGGCGCCGAGATCGACGCCCCCCGTGAGCACGGGGTTCGTGCGGGGCCAGCGCCCCGCGCCGGCCACTTCCGCGCGTGCAGCGCGCGCGCCCTGGTTCGCCTCCACGGTCGCGGGGGACCGCGCGGCGGCGCGCGCCTTCACCTGGGCCCACGTCAGCGTCTCGCCGCGGGCGCCCGACGCAGGCACGAGCGTCAGCGTTGCAGCGAGGGCCGCGAACATCGCGTATCGGCTCCGGTGCGGCCGCCGGGTCGCCATCTCAGTGCCCCGCGTGGTGGTCGTGCCCCGCGTGGTCGTGCCCCGCGCGGCCTTCGAGATGGAAGGCGAACCGGAGCGAGGTCGCGGTCCCTCCGGCCGGCGTGATGCTGAGCACCCCGTCCACGTGGTCCTGCTTGACCGGATCGATCTTGCCCCGCAGCACATCGGCCTTCTCGTCGTAGGCGAGCTGGGTCTCCTTCGCCCCCGCGACGACGGGGCGGAGGCTCGCCGTGACGCCCTTCGCGGAGCGGGGCTTCTCGGCCGAATCCAGCATCCAGACCGTGATGTCGCCGGTCTTCTCGAGCTTCACCTCGACATGGCCGCCTGCGAGCGACTGGACGACGCCGCCGTGGGGCGAGCCGTGGGCGTGGTCGCCCGCCGGGTGGTGGTCGGCGGCCGCGTCGGCGAAGGCCGCCGTCCCGTTGGCTGGCACCGTGAGCGTCATCTTCATCGGCGCGCCGCGGACCTTCAGATCCCAGGTGTAATCCGCGTTGTCCGGCGCCGGGCCCTTGGCCGAGAGCGAGCCCTTCGCCTCGTTCGGCGCGAGCGTCAGGGTCTGCTTCTCGCCCTTTCCCTTGGGCTCGATCGTGATGGTGCCCGAGACGTCCTTCGGCGGGATCGGCGTCCGGATCGCGTCGCTGACGTAGAGGTCGATGGCGCCGTCGGCCCCGACCACGACCTCGACGTGGTTGTCGCCCTCCATGGTGACCAGGCCTCCGTGACGAGCGTTGTGATCCGCGTGGGGGCGCGTGCTCGCGGCGCGGTCCTGGGGCGCATCCGTGGGGGGCGGCGCCGCGGCGGGAGCCTGTGTCGAGGCGGCGCTTTCGTGGTGGTGGCCAGGTGTCTCCTTCGTGGAGCAGGCCACAAGCGGGATCGAGACGAGCAGAGAGAGAAGGATTTGGCGCATCGTGCTTTCCTGGAGCCGAGGTTGTTGCCCTGGCGAGCACAGGCCTGAGCAACGAGCGCGCCAATCGGTCGCGCGCCGGGATCCCGCGCTTCTGCGCGGCGTCCGGTCCTCGCGGTGACCTCGACGGTCACGATCCTGTGACCGCATCGGTCACAAAGCGTTCCCCCGCCGGGGCGGGGACCGCGTTGGCCGGGCCTGATCGGCGGCTCAGCGCGCCGGTCAGCGCCCCGCCAGTGCTCGATTGTGGCCCCGGTACGCCGTTTGCGAGGATGCGCCCCTCCATGGCTCCGCCTCCCGCTTCGCAGCGCCCGTATCGACTCCGCCGCCGGCTGCTCCTGGTCATCAGCCTCCTCGTCGCCCTGGTCGTCGTGAGCGGCGTCGCCACCGTGCTCACGGGCGTCGCGTCCCGCCGCGCGATCCTGGAGGCCCACGACCTCGAGGTGGCCTCCCGCCGGGCTGCGCTCCTCAGCGTCACCGCGCGCGAGCAGTACATCCACGAGGCCCACACGATCATCCTCCGCGACCGCTCCCACGTCGCACACCACGACGCCTGGGTGAGCGAGCTCGGCGCGAAGCTCGCCGAGCTGCGGCCCGGCCTCGACGCCGAGGCGGCCACGAAGCTCGACGACATCGAGAAGACGAGCCGCGAGCTCAGCCAGCTCTTCTCCACGGTCATCCTCCCCGCCATCGATCGGCAGGACTCGCACGAGGTCCACCACGCGCACGACCGTGCGAACGCGCTCGTCGACCGGATGACGCAACATGCGGACAGCCTGGCGCGTCACTTCGACGAGCGCGCCATGGCCGCGGAGCGCCGGGCTGAGCAGTTCATCCGGTTCGCTTTGATCCTCGCGACGGCCGTCTGCGCGCTCGCCGCGGCGCTCGCCTTGATCGCCGGGCGCAGGCTCTGGCGCTCTTTCTCCACCCCGCTCTCCTCGCTCGAGCGCGTCGCCGGGCGCGTCACCGCTGGAGATCGCAGCGCCCGCGTCGAGCCGGTGGCGGCCGTGGAGCTCGTGGCGGTCGCCGACGCGTTCAACCGCATGCTGGACGCGCTGTCGCGCACCGAAGCCGAGCTGGTCGCCTCAGAGCGGCTGGCGGCGGTCGGCCGCGTCGCCGCGGGCGTCGCGCACGAGATCAACAACCCCATCGCCGTGATCCGCGGCTATGTGAAGACGATGGCGAAGGAGGCGGAGAAGCCCGAGCTCCGCGAGGAGCTCTCGATCCTCGACGAGGAAGCGGCGGCCTGCCAGCGGATCGCGGAGGAGCTGCTCATGTACGCGCGCTCTCCGATCCTCTCGCCGCGCCCCGTGCAGGCCGAGGAGCTCCTCAGGGACGCTGCCTCGCACTGCGACGGCGGGCCGGGGCGGCGCGACCAGGGCCCGCTCGTGGACGCCGAGCCAGCCTTCATCAACGTGGATCCGCTCCGCATCCGGCAGGTCATCGTCAACCTCGTCACCAACGCGCGCGAGGCGACCTCTGGACCCTCGGAACGTGATGAGATCCTCGTGCGCGGAAGGCGGCAGGACGATGGCTACCGGATCGAGGTCCTGGACCGGGGAGCCGGTATTCCCGAGGAGGCGCGCGAGCGGCTCTTCGAGCCGTTCTTCACGACCCGCCGCGACGGCACCGGCCTCGGCCTCGCGGTCTGCTATGGTCTGGTGACCGCGCACGGCGGGACCATCCGGGCGGAGCCCAGGCCGGGAGGCGGGTCCCAGTTCGTGATCGACTTGCCGGGCGTCCTCATCGAGGAAGCAAGGGAGAGCCAGGAGCGCGCATGAAGCCGACAGTGCTCGTCGTCGACGACAAGGCGAACATGCTGGCGCTGCTCTCCAAGGTGCTCGGCAAGAGCGCCAAGGTCCTGACGGCGCGGGGCGTGCGAACGGCGCTCCAGATCCTTGAAACCGAGCCGGTCACAACCGTCGTCTGCGATCTGCGCATGAACGACGGGGACGGGCTGGAGGTGCTCCGGGCAGTGCGCGCGCGCTGGCCTGGAGTGCCCTTCATCCTGATGACCGCGTATGCGTCGGTCCCGACCGCGGTCCAGGCCATGCGCGAGGGCGCCTATGATTACGTGACGAAGCCGTTCGACCCGGACGAGCTGCGCGCGCTGGTCGAGCGGGCCATGGCGCAGGCCGCGGTGCTGAAGGGCGAGCAGGACGCGCCGGACGCACAGGGCTTTGCGGGCATGACGGGGCGTTCGCCCGCGATGCGGGCGCTCTACCAGCTCATCGAGCGCGTGGCGCCGACGGACGCGACCGTGCTCATCCTGGGCGAGACAGGCACCGGGAAGGAGCTCGTGGCCCGCGCCATCCACGAGCACTCGTCCCGCGCGTCGCACCGCCCCATCGCCGTCAACTGCGCGGCCATCCCCCGTTCGCTCATCGAGAGCGAGCTCTTCGGCCACGCGCGCGGCTCGTTCACGGGCGCGGCCACGGACCGGGCGGGGCTCTTCGAGGAGGCGCACGGGAGCACGCTGTTCCTCGACGAGATCGGCGAGCTCAGGCCGACTGTCCAGGCGAAGCTCACGCGCGTGCTCGAGGAGCGGGCGGTGCGGCGCATCGGCGAGTCGCGCGAGCGCAAGGTGGACGTGCGGCTCATCAGCGCAACGCACCGCGACCTCCGGGCCATGGTCAAGGCGGGCGCCCTCCGCGAGGACCTGTGGTTCCGGCTCAACGTCTGCGTCGTCGAGCTGCCCCCGCTGCGCGAGCGCGCCGAGGACATCCCGTCCCTGGCGCAGCGGTTTCTCGCCGAGCGAGCGCCGCAGTCGCGCTCGTCTGCGACCGGGTTCTCGGCGGCGGCGATGAGCGCGCTCCAGACGTACCAGTGGCCTGGCAACGTGCGTGAGCTCAAGAGCGCCGTCGAGCGGGCGCTGGTCATCGAGACGACGAGCGAGATCCGCCTCGAGTCGCTGCCGTCCGAGGTGCAGGGGGCGAGCCCGCTCCGGCTCACGAGCTCGAGCGACGTGGACCTCGCTCAGCTCTCGTATCGCGAGGCGGTCGACGCGTCGCGCGAGGAGATGAACCGGCGCTACCTGGAGGCCGTGATGCGCCGCTTTCGCGGCGACGTGCTGAAGGCCGCCGCCCACGCGGGCGTCGAGCGGGAGAGCTTCTACCGGCTCCTCCGCCGCTGCGGCCTCTCCGCAGACGACTTCCGCGAGGAGCGCCGGGGTACGGACGGTTCGAAGAACTGAGCGGGCATTCACGGCGAAACATGGTCGAGCTGGCGCCTCGAACGCCGGCAACCATTGACCTGCTCGCCCGCCATCGCGGGCGTCATTGAGCACCGCCCCCTGTGGAAGCGCCGGGTGGCCCCTCGAAGCTCCAAGCGGCGCCCGCGGTGTGCCTGGGATGTAAGAAGTCCGAACCGCGATCGTCGGCGGGGGAGGGAGACGACATGAACCACGGGCATCACCACGACCATGGCCACCCTCACGAGCACGGCCGCCCTGCTCCTGCCCACCTGCACCGAGAGCAGACGAAGGATCCGGTCCGCGGGATGGCCTTGCAGCCGCTCGATCCGGCCCAGGCGACGCGCGTCGAGTACGTCTGCCCGATGCACCCCGAGGTCGTCCGCACGGAGCCGGGCTCCTGCCCGATCTGCGGGATGGCCCTCGAGCCGCGCGCGGTGACGCTCGAGGACGCGCCGAGCCCGGAGCTCGAGGACATGTCCCGGCGCTTCTGGATCAGCGTCCCGCCGAGCCTCGTTGTCCTCGTGCTGGGGATGTCCGAGATGCTCCCGGGCCAGCCGGTGCAGCAGCTCCTCGGCCGATGGCTCGTCTGGATCGAGCTCGCCCTCACCACGCCCGTGGTGCTCTGGTGCGGCGCTCCGTTCTTCGAGCGCGGCTGGGCCTCGATCAGGACTCGGCACCTCAACATGTTCACCCTGATCGCCATCGGCACAGGGGCCGCCTACGCGTACAGCGTCGTGGCCACGCTGGCGCCCGGCGTCTTCCCCCACTCGGTCCGCCACGGCGGCGCGGTCCCGGTCTACTTCGAGGCGGCCAGCGTCATCGTCTCGCTCGTGCTGCTCGGCCAGGTCCTCGAGCTCCGCGCACGCAGCCGGACGAGCAGCGCGCTCAAGGCGCTCCTCGGCCTCGCCCCCAAGACCGCCAGGCGCATCGGCGCGGACGGCCGCGAACAGGACGTCTCTCTCGAGCTCGTGCAGCCAGGCGACCGGCTGCGCGTGCGGCCGGGGGAGAAGGTGCCGGTCGACGGCGAGGTCCTCGAGGGGAGCAGCGCGGTCGACGAGTCGATGGTCACGGGCGAGCCCATCCCGGTCGAGAAGACGCCCGGCGCCCGCGTGGTCGGCGGCACCGTCAACGGCACGGGCGGCTTCGTGATGCGGGCCGATCGCGTCGGGCGCGACACCCTGCTCGCCCGGATCGTCCAGATGGTGGGCGAGGCCCAGCGCAGCCGCGCCCCCATCCAGCGCCTCGCGGACGGCGTCGCCGCGTACTTCGTGCCCGCCGTGATCGCGATCGCGGCGCTGACCTTCGTGGTCTGGCTGCTCGTCGGGCCGGAGCCCAGGCTCTCCCACGCGCTCGTCAACGCGGTGGCTGTGCTGATCATCGCGTGCCCGTGCGCGCTCGGCCTCGCCACGCCCATCTCGATCATGGTCGGGACGGGGCGCGGCGCGACGGCCGGTATCCTGATCAAGAACGCCGAGGCGCTCGAGACCTTCGAGAAGGTCGACACCCTCGTCGTCGACAAGACCGGCACCCTCACCGAGGGCAAGCCGAAGCTCGCCTCCGTGGCGACGCTGGGCGACCTCCCGACGAATGAGATCCTCCGGCTCGCGGCGAGCCTGGAGCGCGGGAGCGAGCACCCGCTCGCGAGCGCGATCGTCGCCGGGGCCCTCGAGCAGGAGCTCGAGCTCCTGCCGGCAGAAGGGTTCCGGTCGCTCACGGGCAAGGGCGTGGTGGGCGCGGTTGCCGGGCGCTCGGTCGCGCTCGGCAACCTCAAGCTCTTCGAGGAGCTCGGTATCCCGCCGGACGATCTCCCGCGCCGAGCCGAGGAGCGCCGGCAAGAAGGCCAGACGGCGATGCTCGTGGCGGTGGACGGCAAGGCGGCCGGCATCGTCGGCGTGGCCGACCCGGTGCGCGCCTCGACCGGCGAGGCCGTCCGTCTCCTCCGCGAGGAGGGCATCCACCTGATCATGCTCACCGGCGACAGCCGCACGACGGCGGAGGCGGTCGCCCGGAAGCTCGGCATCGAGCACGTCGAGGCCGAGGTGTTGCCCGATCAGAAGGCGGCTGTCGTGAAGCGCCTCCAGGCCGAAGGCCGCATCGTGGCGATGACGGGCGACGGTATCAACGACGCGCCCGCGCTCGCGCAGGCGCACGTCGGCGTCGCCATGGGCACCGGGACCGACGTCGCCATCGAGAGCGCCGGGATCACGCTCGTGCGCGGCGACCTCCGCGGGCTGCTGCGCGCGCGGAAGCTCAGCCGGGCGACGATGCGCAACATCCGACAGAACCTGTTCTTTGCGTTCGTCTACAACGCGCTCGGCGTGCCGGTCGCGGCGGGCGTTCTTTACCCGGTCCTCGGGGTGCTGCTCAGCCCGATGCTCGCCAGCGCAGCGATGAGCCTGAGCTCGGTATCTGTGATCGGCAACGCCCTCCGGCTGCGCCGGGTCGAGCTCTGATCGAAGGCGCGAAGAGGTCAGCGTCGGAACGGCAGGGCCAGCACCTTCCAGAACTGCTGCGACGGCGGGTAGCCCGCGGAGCGGTCGACGCCCAGGCGGCGCGGGGCCGCGTCAGGCCGGTACACGAACGTCCCGAAGACCAGATCCCACAGCGGAAGCACGGTCCCGAAGTTCCGGCCCTCGTCGATGTCGGCGCTGTGATGATAGCGGTGCAGCTCGGTGCCGATGAACACGTAATTCAGGAATCCGGCGCGGATGTCCACGTTGAAGTGCGAAATCATCGTCTGCAGATCGATGAGCAAGATCGCCGCGAAGACGGCCTGCGGCGACAGCCCCAAGATCAGCAGGGTCGACTGGATCAGCACCGCCGAGATGAGCGCGTTGAGGGGGTGAAACACGCCGTGCATCACCACGTAGACGCGATCCGGAAGGTGATGCGCCAGGTGGACCTTCCACAAGAAGCGCCCCAGGGCTCCGTTGCCTTCGTGGCTGAGGCGATGGAACCCGTACTGCAGCAGCTCGAAGACCACAAGGAAGACCCCCACACTGAGGGGCACGGAGGCGCTGGCGAGCGGGCCCTGATGCCGCTCGCTGAGCCACAGGGCCAGGGTGCCGAAGCCGGTCCGCACCGCCGCGATGGTGACGCCCGAGGCCAGCAGGTACTTGAGGTCGCGCCAGAAGCTCTGGCGGGTCATGCCCCAGTCCGGCGACAGCGGCAGCAGGCGCTCGACGGTGATGAGAAAGACGATGAGGCCCAGGAGGTAGCCCCACAGGGCGCGGCTCAGGTCCCAGCCCTGCGTCACGGCGGCGTAGATGATGTACAAGGTAATCGCCAGCAGCAGCGGGTACAGCAGGCGGCTCGTCATCCAGATCAGCGTTCCTCGCATGGCATGGATGCTGAGCTCGAGCGCCTCTTCCACCCAGCGACACGGACCGCGGATTGAACGTTAATGAACAAGAGCGCGAAAAAGTCCGGAAACGGGGACAGGGGCGGCGACAGGACGCGGGCCGCCGGCAAGATCGCGGATCGGCGCGTGCAGGATCGGCGCGTGCAGGATCGGCGCGTGCAGGATCGGCGCGTGCAGAAGACCCGGAAGCTGCTCTCGGACGCCCTGGTCTCGCTGATCCTGGAGAAGGGTTATGACGAGGTGTCCATCCAGGACATCATCGATCGCGCCAACGTCGGGCGGTCCACGTTTTACTCGCACTACGAGAACAAGGAGCAGCTGCTGCTGTTCGGACACGAGCACCTGCGGGCGCTGTCCCTGCGGGATGCGGGACGTCCGTTCGACTTCCTCTCGTTTTACCGCCACCTCGCCGAGATGCACGAGCTGGTGCGCAAGCTCCTGTCCGCGGAGAAGAGCGAGCGGGTGTTGACGCGCTCCCTGGAGGATATCCTGCATGGCAGCATCTGCCGCCTGTACGCTCCGCGGCTGGCGCCGGAGGAGGGGGCCCTGTTCATGCTCCGCTGCGAGGCGGCGGCGGCGGCGCTGGTGCGGCTGATGACGAGCTGGGTCCGCAAGGCCATGCCGTGCTCACCGGAGCGGATGGCGGAGGAGAGCACGGCGCTGCTGCAGCGGGTCCTCGCGGACGAGCGGGCCGCGGCGAGCGGACGGACGCGGAGGGAGTGAGGCGCGACCGCGCCAGCACGTCGCCTTGCCGGTCAGCGGACGGATCGAGGAACGTAGCGGGCATCCGCCTCTGGCGAGAGGGAGGCGGAGCGGCGGCGGGCCTCTGGCGACGGCGCCCGACGCGCCGGTGCTGTCGTTCGTGATGCCGATGCTGGACGTGCTACACGTCGAGTGGGTGCGGCAGCCGGCGTGCGATCACATCGAGGCCGAGCGCAAGGACCCGATGCACGACGACGCCGTCGCCTTCACCGTCGCAGGATCGAAGAAGGCCTACATGGACTCCGATGCGACGGAGGACATGGAGTACACGTACCGTCTTCGCTCCAACAAGGACACCGTGATCCTGCCGCAGCGGTCCACCGTGCGCATCGTGACGCGCTTCGATGAGCCGGGCATGTGGATGGTTCACTGTCACATCCTCGAGCACACCGAGCGCGGCATGATGGCCGAGATCCACGTCGAGCCCTGAAAACCCGCTCACCTCCGGAGGCCGAGCAGGCGTCGCGCGAGCGCCGCGGCGGCGACCCATGCCGGGATGACCTGAAGGACCCCCGTGATCTCGAAGATCGCATTGTCCGGCATCACGTAGGTGGGCGGCGGAAAGAGGCGCAGGAGCGCCGGCGACCGAGGTGCGAGGAAGTACAGCGCGTCCTTCAGCACGTGGTTGTAGAGGCCCTCGTACACCCCGATCCAGGCGATCGGAACGAGCGCCAGCACGGCGACGAGCACGAAGAACGAAGCTCGCCCGGCTGGCGCGCCCGCGCGGCGGCGGTGGATGGCGAGGGCGCCGAGGATCACCGCGATCGTCGGGACGCTGAGCAAAGCGATGTGCAGGCGCCAGGGCGTCCTGTAGACCACGGCGCCGATCGCGTGATGCACGGTGGTGAGCACCATCACGGCGATGCCGCCGAGCGCTGCCTTCCGCGTGAGTGCCGCTGTGCTGTCCTGGGATGTCTGCATGAATGAAGCTCTGCGATTGAGGAGTGGGGGTCGTGCTGGCGCCTCGCCTCACCTGGCCAGAAGGCGCCCGCCGCATGAGCAGGGATACCCGGCGCGCGGCGACGGGTCGATCTCGTCCCGCGAACATGACTCGTGCGCGGCGCGCACGAATCCAGGGCGCCCCTCGACGGCGTGGTAGCGTGGCCGCCGTGGATTCCCTGGCGAACATCGAGGCCTTCGTGCGGGTCGCGGAGCTCGGGAGCATCACCCGTGCGGCGCGGTCGCTGCACATCACGGCGTCGGCGGCGAGCCGGCGCACCGCGCAGCTCGAGGGCGAGCTCTGCGTCCTTCTGTTCCACCGGACCACGCGCGCGCTCCGGCTGAGCGACGAGGGCCGCGCCTTCCTCGAGCGGTGCCAGCGCAGCCTCGAGGAGCTGGAGGCCGCGAAGCAGTCGATCGCGCACGCCCGCGGGATCCCCGAGGGGCGCCTCTGCGTCGAGGCGCCCGCGGTCCTCGGGAGGCTCGTGCTCGTGCCCGCGCTGCCAGGCTTTCTGGCACAGCATCCACGCAGTCACCGTGCTCGATGAGTTCGCCTTGGACGAGCGTCCGATCCACGCGCTCTACGAGAGCCCGCGGCACGTCATCCGACGGGTGCGGGTCTTCCTGGACTTCGCCTCCACGCTGCTCGGATCACCACGTTCGTGGGACGCCTGGCGCAGCCCGACGCGAGCAACCCAGCTCGCGTGAGCGTCGAAGCTTTGGCGGGCGGTGTCTTCCGGGCAAGATGCATGTGACCCGGGCGGCCACAACGTTGCCTTGACGAACATCTCCGCCACACCTGAGGCCACCTTGACCCGGTGCGACGCGCTCCGCGAGCGACTGATCAGAAGCCGGGCCGCATCCCCACCACCCGCCCCGAGGCCAGCGCGAATGCATGCTCGTCTTGTCCATTCGCTGGCTGGAGACCGGCCGCCAGCGGTCACCCCTCGCGGAGGAGCTCATCAAGGCTCGCCATACAGCGCCGCCGCCCCTGCCTTGTCGAGCCAGGTCAGCACGTAGTCTCCCCCGTTGGTGCCCTCGCACCGGCTCTCCGCGTTGTAGTGCATCACCGATCCCGGATCGTACGGCGTGAGCGCCCGCCAACCGGGACGCTCGGTGCAGGCGCCGTTGCCCTCCGGCCGGGCGTGCTCGTGCCGGAAGCCGAGGACGTGCCCGAGCTCGTGCCGGAGGACCCCGGTCAGGGTCTTCGAGGCGGCCCGAGCGATGTTCTCTAGATCGATGAAAACCTGGTGATACCCCCGCGCGACCATGCTCGGAAGGAAAGCTCGCCCGTTGTACGTGGTGCCGCTGGCGGGGACCACCTCGAACAGCACGGGATGCTCCTCGTAGTACTCGCAGGCCTCGTCGTGGTCGGGCTCGTGGACGAAGCGGACGGCGGCGGCGCTCGCCCAGGCGGACCCGGCCGACCGCGTCGCGGCGACCACCGCGTCATGATCGTCGCCGAAGCGCGGAGAGACGCAATACGTCAGGTTCATCTTCTGCTCGTCGCTCCAGCGGTCATCGCTCCCGTCGCCGCGCTTGTTGACGATGAGCGCCCCCGGTTGCTGGCGCTCGGCGGAGAGCTCCTTCAGGGTCGCGTCGTCGTGAACGCCGATGTCACCGTCGACGAGATAAGCGCCGTCGTTCGGATCGCGCGGGAGGCTGGCCTTCCATTCATCGAAGCTCTGGTAAGTATCACCGACGGGCTCGCCCGCATCGGACGACGGGTCGACGACGCAGCCCGCCGCGAGGACGGAGGAGGCGAACAAAAGGAGGAGAGAACCGTGAATGGATGGAGGGATGAACATGGTGGGCTCCTTGCTCGGGCCGATCCGGGCCAACACCCCATGACTGCGCAAGCGCCATGCCAAGGCTTCAAGGCTCCCAGGAGGAGGGAAGTTCCCGTGCCAGGTTCGATCGCCCCGGTGAAGGAGCGAAGCGGCCGCCTCGTTGTGCGTTCCAGGGCCACAGACGATCCTCGTGCGGCATCAGTTCTCGTCCATCGAAGCGCGGCTCGGTGCTCCTGAGTTGTGGCCGGCGTGGTCACGGCGCGGCGACCTGGGGGGTCACCTCTGCCCCAGCGCGACGATCACCGCCGTGAAGGGGATCTTGTACAGCGCCTCCTCGAGGCCGAGGTCGCGCCGGATGAGCCCGTCCGTGTACTGCTGGCCGAGGAAGAAGGTCGTGACCTCGCCGGGATGATCGAAGGCCAGGAAACCGCCGAGGCGACCCGCGGTCTGGCCGAACGGGAGGGCCAAGGCGATGGCGTCCACATAGCGCCACGCACGGCCCCCGAACCGGGCGCGGTGACCACGGAGGAAGAGCGCCGCGCTCACGACCGCGCCGAGGAAGCCGCCGAACGACGACAGCCCCTCCCACATGCGGAGCAGGCTCCAGGGTTCGGACAGCGTGTCGGCCGGGAAGGGAAGTAGACGAGGAGGTCGGCCAGGTGGGCGCCGAGGAAGCCACCGACGAGCACCCAAGCGAGCAGCCGGCCGGAGGTGTCCACATCGAGCCCCTCGCGGACCGAGCGTCTCTTGAGGACCTGTACTCCTACGAAGATCCCGAATGCGACCAGCACGCCGAATGACTCGATGTGCAGCGGGCCGAGCTCGCCGACCAGCGCCGCCCCGCGCGGCGCCCTGGCCGGTCTCAGGGCACGCTCTGGTGCCCCGCGCCGGCCGCCCCGCCCGGCCGCAGCTGCGCGACCTGCTGACACGCGGCGGCGCAGCGGCGGCATTCGTCGGCGCAGGCCTTCATCTGCGCGTCACCCGTGAACTTGTCACAGCTCCGGGCGCAGAGCTCGCAGATGCTCGCGCACGCGGCCGTGACCTGGTTGTGTTGCGGCGAGCCGCGCATCAGGAACGTCGCGGTCGTCTCGCAGATCTTGGCGCAATCCTGCAGGAGCTGCATGTGGGAAGGCTCGACGTGCGAGCCTCCCATATGGAGGCAGTGCTGGATTGACCGGACGCAGATCGACTCGCAGCTCTGGGCGTGGCTGGCCGTGCTCACGAAAGCCGTGCTCAGAGTGAACCCCGTGTGGGCCATGTGTCCCTCCCTTGTTCCGATGATGTTTCTCGATGCCTCGTGAGCTCGTCTCGCGCGCGCACGGGATGAGTCCGACTGGCAGGGCGAGAGACTTGTCGAACTCACCAGGTTCGTCATGTCGGAGCGCTCCGCATTCGCGGCTCGGATGGAGGCTGAACGAGCGCCGGCGCCGCGCATGCGTCGTGCCATCCTGCTCGCCCATGCGTCTGGGCTGCTCACAGGGCGATGCTTGGAACAGATCTGGGCCGATGGGATTCGAGGGGGCGATGGGATCGATGTGACCTGTACGGTCACTTTCATCTATCCGAACGACCAGGCTGTCGCCATCTGCGGCCGGTGCGCTGGCGCGAGCACGCGGCTCGCACCAGTGTTCCATTACCTGCGGAAGATCGTCTGAGGCCTTTCGCGCGCAGGGGCTCGTCAGGCTGACCGGTTCCGACGAGGCGCCGTGTGTCGCGGCGCGCCGCCCAGGCACGGCCGCGCGATGCCCGCGCGGGCAGGGGAGCCAACGGCGTGGCTCGCTGGAAACCCATCGATCCCGCGCTCGCGCGGTCGCGTGCCGCGCTGCCCCTTGAAACTGAACCGTCTGGACGGTACAGTAACGACATGCCGCGGATCAGCCAGCGCGACCGCATCCTTGCCGCCGCCGCCGTCGTCGTTCGCCGTGACGGCAGCGACGCCATGACCCTCGATGCCGTCGCGGCCGAGGCCGGGGTGAGCAAGGGCGGGCTGCTCTATCACTTCGCTTCGAAGGAGGCGCTCGTCGGGGGCCTCGTGGAGGCGCTCGTCGCCGGCTTCGACCGCCGGCTCGCGCAGCTCGACGACGGCAAGCCGGGCTCTTTCGCGCGCGCCTACCTGCACGCCACCGTCGAGGGCGACGTGTCCGACCGGACGAGCGCCGCGCTGCTCGCGGCCGTCGCGCTCGCGCCCCACCTGCTGGAGCCGCTGCGCGAGCGCTACCGTGCGTGGGCGGAGCGGCTCGCGCGCGACGGCATCTGTCCCATCGACGCGCTGGTCGTCCGGCTCGCCGTCGACGGCCTCTGGATGGCGGAGCTGCTCGGGCTGGACCCGCTGCCACCCGAGCGACGGATCGAGGTCATCCGCCGCCTGCAGCAGCTGACCGAGGGGAGCGCTCCGTGACGCCGTCGTCTCGCTGCAAGGCTGTCCTGCGCGCGCTCGCCTGGGGCTCGGTGATCGGCTCGTTTCCGGTCTGGTTCTCGGCGTTCCTGGTCGTGCCCTTCCTCCCGCTCTCGGTCGGGGGGCGCGCCGCCCTCGCCGCCGGGCTCATCGGGGCCGGCGAGGTCATGTTCTGGGGGGCGGGGCTGGTCCTCGGCGCCGAGGCGCTCGCGCGCTTTCGGCCTCCGAAGGTCACTACCGGCCGGAGCTTCCGCGACAAGCGGGTCGCGGTGGTCGGGGCCACGGGCGGGCTGGGCGAGGCCGTCGTGCGCGCCCTGGTGAGGGAGGGCGCGGAGGTCGTCCTCGTCGCGCGCGACGGCGTGCGCCTCGCTCGGCTCGCGGAGACGTACGGCGCGGCCCACCACACGGCCGAGCTCGCGGCGCCTCAGCTGCGCGACGTGGCGGCGCGCGTGGGGCCGGTCGACCATGTGGTGTGCGCGACCGGCGTCGACGTGCGCAAGGGGCTCGGCACGCACACCGACCAGGAGATCGAAGCGGAGCTGGCCGTCGATCTCGCGGGGCCGATCCATGTGGCGCGCGCCTTCCTGCCGCGCTTGCGCCCAGGGGGCGTGATCGCCCTCTTCGGCGGCTTCGGCGACGGGACCCTCGCGCTGCCGTACTACTCGGTCGACGTGGCCGCGCGGGCCGGGCTGGCGGGCTTCTGCAGCGCGGTGAACCGCGAGCTTGCCGTCGAGGGGCGGGCCGAGCGCCTCTGTTATGTCGGCCCGGCGCCGGCGGACACAGCCGCCGAGCGCCCCTTTGCAGATCTCAGGCGCCGCGCGGGGAGCACGCTCGCGCCGCCGGAGAAGGTCGCTGACTTCGTGCTGGCCGCCCTGCTCGCGAGGAGGACGAGGGCGGTGATGGGCGCGTCCACGCGGATCTTGCTGCTGCTGCAGGCGTTCGCCCCGCCCCTGGTCGATCTCGTCATCGCCCGGCGCATCGGGCCGCACTTGAGGCACGCGTTCGGGGCGTCGGGGCGAGCGATCGACTGAGCGCCGCGCCACCGGCGCTTCGGCGCCCTCCAGCCTCTCCACCGAGAAATACACCGCCACGCGCGCCAAGGACGCCAAGAGTCTGTCCTCTTCTTGGCGCCCTCAGCGCGCTTGGCGGCTCGAAATTCTGCTCGTTTCAGCCGGTTTCAACCCGCTTGTTGCTCTAAAACCACGTCTCCCAGCGCCCGCTGTCGATCTCGGCCGCGTGCACCGTCGCGGAGATGCGGTCGCGGTCGCCCGGGAACGGCTGTATCTGGTGCAGGCGGTAGCTGTCGATCACCAGCGCTCCGCCAGGGCTGTAGCCGGCGACGAGGCTCCGCGCGGACAGCGCCGTGTCGCCCGGGTCGTCTCGCCCGTCGTAGAGGACGTCCCACAGCTTGAGTCCCCCGTCCGCGTCGGGGAGCTCCAGCATCACGACGACGGTGATCGCGCGGAGCCGGCGGGCAAGGTGGTAGTCGGAGAGCCCCTCCGTGTCGAAGTGGACGACGCCTCCCTCGCGCGCGACCTTCTCCCCCGCGGGGAAGATGTGGACGCCTGGCCCGCAGAAGCCGCGCCGGGGCTGCGCGAGCCCGCCGGTGAGCGCCGCGACGAGCTCGCGCATCCGGCGCTGGAGCCCGGGGAGGTGGCGCTCGACGCGGGCGTCGGAGGCCGCCGCGTCGGCGAAATAGACCCGGGAGCGCCCCTGCTCCAGGTGCGTGTAGAAGGCGCGCCCGAGCGAGAACTGCTCGCCTCCGAAGTCGGCAGTCCACTCGGCGCGGGCCGCGCGGACACCCGCGACGAGCGCAGCGCGCTCCGCCTCGGAGAACACGCGCGGGACCTCCAGCGCGAAGTGGCGCTCGAGCGCGTCGACCGGCCGGGGCGTCGCGCGCGGGGACGCGGGAGAGGGGGAGGCGGAGGGCGAGCCGGGAGGGGGATCGAGCCGCAGTACGGAGGCGCGGCGCGCGGTCGGCATGGCCAAACCACCGTTAGCACCGCGCGAGGCGGCCAGCCAAGCAGCGGCGCGCCGCCCGCAGGCAGCGACGCGCCGGCCGCGCGGCGAGGCCCGGAACCCCAGCGGTTTTTCCCGCGCGAGCCCCTGGATCCGGGTTACAGTGCCGCCGCGGGAGCACCTTTTTGCGAGCGAGGACAGCGATGGTGTCGGGCAGGCGAGGGGAGAAGCGGCAGGAGCAGCAGGCGTTTGCGCTCAAGGGCACGATGCCTGCCATCACGATGCTCTGTCTCAAGACGGCGAATGTCTCGGCCGTCGAGCGTCAGCT
The DNA here is from genome assembly GCF_051475585.1 of Sorangium sp. So ce426. Lineage (NCBI taxonomy): Bacteria > Pseudomonadati > Myxococcota > Polyangiales > Polyangiaceae > Sorangium > Sorangium sp. So ce426. The sequence continues at coordinate 4,973,343 of NZ_CP150341.1, forward strand.
CGCCGACCACATCTCGCAGATGCCACACTTCTTCCTGCACCTGCCGATCCTGCTCGACCTCGCGGAGCTCGGCGACGAGCCCGTCGATCTCGCCGCCCTCGCCGGGCTGCTGAGGAAGCACAACCTCGTGCCCATCGCCGTGCGCAACCCGACGGACGCCCAGCGCGAGCGGGCCGTCGCCGCCGGCCTCGGCGTGCTGCGGACGCCGCTCACGCGCTCGTCACGCCAGGCTGGGCCGGCCGAGGGGAGCACCCCCACGCCGGGGCCCGTGGCGGTAGGGCCCGCGCCGGACCGCGGCGCGCCAGGGGCCGCCGCGGCGGGGCCCGCCCGGCGCTCGAGGGACGCCGCGCCGCCGCCGGACGCGGCCGGGGAGCCGCCGCCGGCGGGGCTCACCGTGCGGCAGCCGGTGCGCAGCGGGCAGGTCATCTACGTGCCGCACGGCGACCTCGTGGTCCTCTCGCCGGTCAGCTCCGGCGCGGAGCTCATCGCGAACGACAACATCCATGTCTATGCGCCGCTCCGCGGCCGCGCCATGGCCGGCGCCCACAACAACGCGGACGCGAGCATCTTCTGCATGAGCCTCGAGGCGGAGTTCGTCTCCATCGCCGGCCGCTACCTCATGGCCGACGAGATCCCCGACGAGCACCGCGGCAAGCCCGCCCGCATCTCGGTGCAGAACGACGGGCTCGTGGTCACGCGGCTGTAACCCGCCGGGGTCGCCGTAGGTCGCGCTGAACGACTTATATAACTAGCAGGCAACGCTAGCGAGTAGCCAAAAAGCTCGCCACAGTAGCCTCGTGCCTCGTACCATCCCGTTGCTCGGTAGAGGTATCGATGACGACGTTTGGCTGGCTGCACTTTACGGATCTGCACCGAGGGATGGAGTCTCAGAAGCGCTGGTGGAGCGACTGGGAGCACAAAATTTTCGAGGATCTTCGCAGCCGGCATCCGTACGCAGGCCCTTGGGACGCCGTGCTCTTTACTGGCGATCTCACCGATCGGGGGACGAAGGAGCAGTTTGACCAGCTCGATGGCTTTTTGGCCAAGCTCTGGCGCCTGTTTGAACAGCTACAACCAAGGCACCCAATCGCCCTGCTCGCCGTCCCGGGGAATCATGATCTTCAGCGACCGAATCCCGAGAAGAACCCGGCCGACAAGGAACTCGAATTAGAGCTGGATCTGCTCGCAGAGTGGGCAAAGCCGGAGCGCGCCAAGTATCGCCATCGATTCTGGAACGAGCCGGCAGGTCGCCTGCGGACGATCGTCAATCGCGCCTTCGGCGACTATCAGATATGGTGGAACACTCGTCGAGCAACCATGCCAGCCTCGCTCACGATTCACGCGGGGCCCCTGCCGGGCGACTTCGCTGCGACGGTCGAGAAGGACGGCGCAAAGGTCGGGATTGTCGGCTTGAACAGCGCGTTCCTTCAGCTCGCCGGCGGCGACTACAAGGGGCGCCTCGCCCTGGATCATCGTCAGTTCGACGAGGCATGCGGGAAATCTGGGCCGGAGTGGGTGCGAGAGCACCACCTATGCCTGCTGCTTACGCACCACCCCGCAGACTGGCTGTGCGCAGAGGCGCAGGGGGAGCTCGATCGTATCCTTCATGGCCAGTTTGCAATGCACCTTTACGGCCACATGCACGAGACGGGCTACAGGATGCTCTCGATCGGTGGCGGGGCACCCGCGCGGTACTGGCAGGGGCTGTCGCTCTTCGGCGAGGAAACGTGGGAAGGTGGCGAGGCCGACCGCCGTTTCGGCTATGCCATAGGAAAGGTCGCGTTGAAGGGCAATGAGGGCGAGCTCCGGCTGTGGCCGCGCAGGGCTCCGCGGCCGGAGGGCGGGCGATGGCAATTTGTACCCGATCACGACCACTGTCAGCTCGACGAAAACAGCCACAACGCAACCTGCCCGGAGACGATCAAGCTCCACCGAGAGCTCGTCACGAAGGTCGTCGTGCCCGCCGTGACAGCGCCCGCCTCGCTGCCCGCGTCCGATGAGCCGCTCGCCACCCCGGAGTCCAAGGTAGCCTCATCGCGTGACTCGCGACGCTTTCGCGTGCTCCTGCTGGCCACCGATGCCGACCTCACGCCCGCGTGTGCGAATGTCATGGCCTACCTGGAGCGCGCGCTTGGCGTGGAGGTCTCCGAAGGGCCGGCCGACCCAGCGGTCGATCCCTCGTGCTTCGATCAGATCATCCTCTTTCAAGCTCAATGCTGGGAGGACGGGAAGATCGCGTCCGTCTGGGCGCGCGCCCCGGCGGATCGGCGCGTGGCATTCCTGTCCGATCCCGAGGGCGACTGGCCGCCCTACCGGCTGACGGAGCGGCTGGCGCTCGACAAGGTCGAGGCTTTCCGCGCATCGCTCGGCGCAGCACAGAAGTTCGCCGACCCCTCCGAGCTGCCCGAGAAGGTGGGCGCTTTTGTGAACTCGGCCATCGCCAGGCGCGGGACGGGGCCCGATCGCGGCCTGAAATCGTGGGAGCGGGCCTACCTTGGGTACTCGGTCGAGGTGTGGCGCGGCGGCCGTACCGCCGCGAGCCGCTCCTACCTGCTCGATTCCGTTCCGCGCGACGAGCCGTACGCTCCGGAGCTCTACACGGCGCTCGACGGCGTGGCCGAGGGCTGGGTGTGCGGTGCCGACGGGAAGCCCCGGCGGGGCGAGGAGGGCGAGCGTAACAAGCCGTTGCTCGAGGATGCGACAGAGGCGCGAGTTCCGCTCGCCCGCTGGGCTTCGTGCGCCGACTTTCCTCGGCTCGCCGTCGTTGGCGCCCCTGGCGCGGGCAAGACCGTCTTCATCACACGGATCGCCGCGTCGCTCGGCGCCGCCTGCCTGGGCCGCGCAGGCGATCTGGAGAAGAATATCGATCTCGATGCCCTGCGGATCCCGTCCGGACGACTGCCCGTTCCCATCATCGTGGAGGCAACGAGGCTGGCAAAGCAAGATCTCAACCGCGGGCTCGACGCGCTCCTCACCGCGATCGGTGAGGAGCTCACCAAGGGCGGGCACGAGCACCCGAGCGCAGCCGCCATTCGCGAGGGACTGGAGCAGGGGCGCTATTATTTGCTGATCGACGCGCTCGACGAGATTGCCAACGCCGAGCAGCGGCGGCGCGTGCTCGACCTGCTCCGATGTGTGGGCAAGCCAGAGTGCTTCCCGGGCACGAGGCTCCTCCTCACGACGCGGTCCGCGGCATATACGGGCGATCTCCGCTTCGGCGGCTTCGGGGTCGTCCACGTTGCCCCTCTCAGCCGCGAACAGATGGGGAGCTTCTGTGTCCGCTGGAGCCGCCACCGCCGCAAGAATGACTTGTTCACGACCGGGCTTCAGACCGCCGTGGAAAGCCTGAGCGGCGAGCGCCTCGACGAGCCGTCGCTCACGTCCAACCCGCTCATGCTCACGGCGGTATGTCTGATCTACGAGAAGCACCGAACCCTGCCCGACGATCGCGGCCGGCTCTGCCAGCTCCTGGTAGACGATCTCTGCCGTTCGCGTCGCTCGGAGGATCCGGACCACGGCTGGCAACTGGACGAAGCTGCGAAGAAGCGGCTGCTCCAACGGATCGCGCTCGCGATGCAGGAGGAAGGCGCGCAGAGCTGGCCGGAGGCTCGAGCGCTCGTCGAGCTGCGTCAGACGTTGCCCGTGGGGGAGGCCCAGCCGGATCTGCGAGCGAGCCGCCACCTCCAGTGGATCGCTGAGCACACGGGTCTCCTCCGGTTCGAGCCCAGCGGAGATGAAGAGCAGATCCGCTTCTGGCATCGTCTCTTCCGCGAGTACCTGTCCGCGAGCGAGCTGGCCCAGCGGGATCGCACGGTGCGCGACATGGTCGACGAACTCTGGGCGAGGCAACGGCTGAGCGATCCCTTTTGGGAAGATGTGATCCGCCTCCTGCCCAGGGCGCTGGGCACGCCGGAGAAGGCTCAGTTACTCGCGGGTCGAATGGCTGAGCTTGCGCAGGAGCACGCCGAGGCGCGCGGACGCCTGCTCGGCCTGGTCGCCGCAGGAATGATCGAGAGCCGGGAGATGTTCCCTGGCATCGACTTTGAGCACCTGGTCGCGCAGACTGCTCAGACCTACGAGCGAGACAGCACGACGTGGTCGTTGCGAGACCGACGGTTGGTCCTGTCGGGCCTCGCTCGGCTCGATCTGCGTCACGGTGACCCCAGGTTGCGGGCGGAGCGGTGGATCAGCTTCCCGGGTGGAGAGGTGATTCTCGGCGACGGGTTGGGGGATCTCATCGCGAAGAAGATCGGGAGCCCGCTGCGAAAGACGACGGTCGCGCCGTTCGCCATGGCCTGGGCGCCGGTGAGCAGCCGCGAGTACCTCGAGTTCCTGGACTCCAAAGAATTTGTCGATAAGCGCTTCTGGCCCCACGCCCCGCGCAAGATCCGTGGTCAGTCTTCTCAGAATCTTACAAAGCTCTTGCGGAGCGCTGGGAACACCTGGAAGGGGCCGATCTTCGGGGTCTCGATCTATGAAGCGCTTGCTTATTGCGCCTGGCGCACTGCACATCGGACGGACGGTCGCGTCGTTCGCCTGCCGACGGAGTCCGAGTGGGAGTACGTGGTCCGGGCAGATGGCGGCAACCTCTATCCCTGGGGCGCATTGATGCCGGCAGCGAGTCATGACAGGACGGGTCGTGGTTGGTCCGGTATCGAAAAGCCGATACTCCACGACTGCATCGGACTTTTCCCACCCATCGCAGGGGTGGTCGATCTGGTGGGAAGCGCGGCACAGTGGTGCGACTCGCTCTTCTCGGATCCATACGGTGAGCGTCTGACCGACAAGGCGAAGAACCATGGAGGCGTGATTCCGCCGAGCTGGAGGGCGGTCTTGCGAGGTGGCATTGGGCACGTCCCGGCGAGCATGGCCCTTCAATGTGCATTCCGGACAGGCGCGAGCGCCGAAGAGTCGCCATTTGCGAGCGGCTTCCGCCTGGTGCTCGATCCCCCGCCCTGACGCTTACCCGGAAGGAACCCCCGTGGCGCCCCCCGGGCAATCCGCTCTCACCTGGGGCGGAGCTCGGTCAGGACGAGCAGGTACTCCGGCGGGTTGTTCGGCGTCAGCTTCGCGTACGGGTTCTCCATCGTCGGGAAGCCGGTGAACCGCTTCGTGCTGTATTCGCCCCACGACGGGTTGTTGAAGAGCGGGATCACCGGCGCGGCCTGCACGAAGATCATCTGCAGCCCGTCCAGGATGCGCTTCTGATCGGCAGGGGCCGTCGCGGACTCGAACGCATGGAACAGCACGTCGGCCTCCCTGGCGCCGAAACGGTGCCAGTTGCGCGGCGCCATCTCGCCGAGCGGCTTCACGAGATCCGCGCTCATCAGATCGCGGTAGAAATTGTACGGCGTGGGCTCGACGCTCGTCCAGCCCATCGACAGATCGAACAGGCCCTTCTGCAGCGCCGCGTAGAACGCGCTGAAGTCGTAGGTCTTCATCGACGCGGCGATACCCACGCTCTCCAGGTTCTGCGTGATGATCTGGACCGCGCGGACCCAGTCGGACCAGCCGCTGACGACGTTGATCTCGAAGTGCATCGGCTTGCCGAGCCTCGTCCGGATCCCGTCCGCGCCCCTCGGATAGCCCGCCTCGTCGAGGATCTGGTTCGCCCGCTGCGGATCGAACTTCACCCAGTCCCCCGCCTCCACCGCCTTCTCGTTGCGAAACCGCTCGTAGGAGTCGTCCAGCCCCGTCGCGTCCGCGCCATGGGTGTAGTTGTCCGCGGCGAGCTTGACGATCTGCTCGCGGTCGATCGCCATGCTGATGGCCTTGCGCACGCGCACGTCGTCGAACGGCTTCTTCGTGGCGTTCGGGTACAGCGTGGCGGTGCCCCCGACGAGCGGGAACCAGTAATGATGATGGGCCGGATCCTTGGCGACGAAGACCCGCTCGATGTCCGGCACGAACGCGCCCGCCCAGTCGATCTCGCCGTTGACGAGCGCCAGGGTGACCTGGTCGTTGCTCGGATACGCCGGGAAGCGCAGCCCGTCGACCGCCGGCTTGCCCTCCTGCCAGTAGCGCGGGTTCTTGCCGAGCTCGTACACCTGGTTCTGGAAGACCCTCACCTCGGTGAAGGGCCCTGTCGCCACGGGGTTCTCGTTCGCGAACGTGACCGGATCGACGATGCCCTTCCACACGTGCTCCGGCACGATCGGCTGGTGGCCGATGTAGCTGAGCCCGGGGACATAGGGCCGCCGCAGCGTGAACTCGACGGTGGCGTCGTCGATCGCCGTCACGGCGCCGAGGAACCGCCACACCCCGGCGAGATCGAGCGCCGTGTGCTTCTTGATGAGCGCGAACGTGAACGCGACGTCCCTCGCCGTGAACGCCTGTCCGTCCGACCACGTGACGCCGGAGCGGGTCGTGAAGGTGAGCTTCTTGTTCGCGTCGCTCCACGCGTAGCTCGTCGCGAGCCACGGCGTGTAATCGCTCCGCATCGTGTTGTAGACGAGCATCGGCTCGTAGATGCCGGCGACCGTCGGGAAGCGCGCGCTCCCCTCGGGGAGCAGGGGGTTGAAGTTGCGCACCCAGGTGGCCTGCTGCTCCCTCGCGATCGTGACCACCGCGGCCCGCTTCGGCGGAGGCTGCTGCGCGGAGGCGGCCGCCGCCTGCTGCGCCGACCCCCCCGGCGCCGCCGCCCGCTCCGGAGCGGCGGACGGGTTCTCGCTGCCATTCTTCGAACGACAGCCCGCCGCGGCGCAGGTGGACAGCAGCAGCGCCGACAGGACGAACGCGCGGCGCGGCATGGTTCGACTCATCGCAGACATCCACCTCTCCACGCGGGCGATCTCGACCCCCCCGCGACGCTCCGTTCCCGTGACCACTCCAGCGACGACGCCCGGCCCCCCGCCGAGGCACGCATGCTCGACGCTCGTCCCCGTGAAGCATCGGGCCAGGTATCGCCGCGCTCGCACTCTATCGGCGCATGTGAGCACATGTCAACTCGACCGGCTCGCGCCCGATTTCTGGATCTCCTCGCGCCCTCTCGCGAAACTGGCGGCGGCTCGGGGCCCCGACCGGGCGCACAGGACGCTCCGCCGCGCGGAGCCCCTTCCGAGGAGCCGACCGTGACCACCCCCGTCTCACGCACCTTCGTCGACCTGAGCCACACCGTCGAGCACGGCATGACGACGTACAAGGGCGTGCCGGCGCCCGTCGTCTGCGATTTCCTCTCGCGCGAGCAGTCCCGCGGCGTTTACGCGGAAGGCGTCGAATTCCACATCGGCCGAATCGACATGGTCGCCAACACGGGCACCTACGTGGACAGCCCGTTTCATCGCTATGCGAACGGCAAGGATCTCGCCGGCTTGCCGCTCGAATCGCTGGCCGATCTGGAGAGCGTGGTGGTCGAGGCGCGGGGCCGGTCCGGCAGAGCGATTGACGCCGACGCCTTCGACGGGCTCGATCTCGCCGGGAAGGCCGTCCTCGTGCGCACGGGCTGGAGCGAACACTGGCGCACAGACCGCTATTTCGAAGGACACCCGTACCTCACGCGGGACGCGGCGCGGCTCCTGGCCGGCGCAGGCGCCGTGTTCGTGGGCGTCGACACCTACAATATCGACGACACGGACGATCCCGCGCGGCCAGTCCACTCCCTCCTGCTCGGAGCGGACATCCCGATCTGCGAGCACATGACCGGGCTCGACAAGCTCCCCGCCGCCGGAGCCCGCCTCTTCGCCGTCCCGGTGAAGGTCCGCGCCTTCGGCACGTTCCCGGTCCGGGCGTTCGCCATCGTATGAGCCGCGCGGGCGGCTCGGTGGAAGCTCGGTGAGCGCGCGGCGTCGCGGCGCCGCGGTGTCCGCAGCCGGCTCAGCCTCCGTCGAGCGGGAAGAGCTGCAGGTTCACGGCGACGACGCGCTCGGGCGGCCGCGATTCTGCGATCACCGCGCGCATGTTCTGGAAATAGCTCACGTGGAGCTCGGAGAGCTTCTCGAGATCGGCCGCGGAGACCGTGAAGACGTTGAACGAGAAGCGCCCCTCGGCCTTGCGCGTGAGCCGCGCCAGCCCGACGCCGGCCCAGAAGCACTTGAGCCGGTGCTCCGCGTCCGGATCCGGGCGCGTGTCCACCGTCCGGATCGGCGCGACGCTCCACCGCCCGCGGCTCCTCCGGATCTGGCCGGCCTCCGCGAGCCGATCCAGGCAGCGCGCCTCGTCCTCGACGGGGAACCCGAGCCGCCGCGCGATCCACCCCGGCTCGTGGCGCGCTAGCGCCCGGTAAGCGGGCAGCTCCAGCGCGAGCAGGACGGCGGGTAGCAGCGGCTCCTCGTAGACGGCGCGGCGCTGGGCCTCGAGCGTGCGCCACGCCGCGCTCGCCGCCGGGAGCACGGCCGGGTCGGCGAAGAGCGCCACGAAATCGAGCAGGCGCAGCGAGCAGGCCTCGACCATCCGCAGGAAGTCGGGCAGCCGTGGCTCGGCCTCGCCCGAGAGCCAGCGCGCGACAGCGTAGCGGCTCCTGCCCGCGCGCCGCGCCACGTCGACGATGGGCGACATGGAGCGCATCTCCGAGAGGAGCGCCGCTACGCCCTCGGCCGACGCTGGATCGGCGCGCGCGAGCCACGCGGGCAGCGACGGAAAAAAGCGCCTCACCGCCGCCACGACGTCGACCCCCGCGCGCCGCGCGGCGACGAGGAACGTGGCCGCGGTCGGCCAGCGCCTTCCGGACTCCCACGTGTAGACGACGTTGGTGCGGAAGCCGAGCCGGCGGCTGAAGGCCAGCTGCGAGCGCCGGCCGCGGAGGGCGCGGATCAGCTCTTTTGCAAGGGATTCATGGTCCACGTATCGCATATTCGCACATGGGGAGGCCTTTTTGCCCTATGGAATGTGCGAAACTGACCTGGCGTCGCGCCGGCGACGAACGCAAGGTAGGCCGCAGGAGGTCTTGAACATGAGCGAGCGGCGCTGGCTTTCTTGGTTTGGTGGGGCAGTGATGAGCGTTGGGCTCTTCGGGTGCGTCGATGGCGTCGGCGGCAGCCCGAAGAGCGGCCAGATCGGCGGAGTCTACGACGAAGGGTGTGAGGGGAAGGGTGGGGAGGACATCGGCGCCGACGACGTCTCCCCGCTGGGCTTCTCTGCGCGAGAGGTGCTCTCCGTCGCCTCCGGAGAGCGCTCCGCCCCGCTCACCTGGGCGAAGGGCGGCAGCACAACAGCGACGCTCTCCGTGGGCGAGATCGTCGCCGCGCGCTTCGTGGGATCAATGGACGGGAGCGGAGTGGGGCCGGACATCGGCTGCGTCGAGCACCTGCAGATCGATGTCCCGATGGCCTTCTCGACGGAAGACGGCGCGTTCGACGAGTCGTTCGAGGTCACGCTCCGGGCCACGCAGGCCGACGCCGCCTGGTTCGAGCACGCGATCGAGCTCTCCTCTTCCGCGCTGCAAGGCTCCTACGAGGTCACCGAGGTCGATACCGCGGAGTTCAGGGAGGTCTTCCTCTACCTGAGCGGCACGCTGAGCAGCAGCGCCGCCGAAGGCCAGATCGAGGGGCTCGGCGAGTTCGTCAGAGGGAGCGGACCGCTCGGGGCGGTCGGCGTGCAATCGTTCCACGTGGCGGAGTTCTGAGCGCGAAGCCTCGGTCGCACGACAGCCATCTGCGGTGGAGCATGGCTGTCCCTGAGGATGAGCATCAGGCGCGGCGCCGGCGCGTTACTCCGGCTGGTCCGCCGCCGCTGCCTTCGCGGCGTTGATGTAACGCCTGACGCCGGCGACGGCGAGCGCGGCGCTCGCGCCGAGGATCTCGACCCCGCCATGGCCGCTCAGCGTGAGATCCAGCCCGCGGTCGCTCGGCGCGAGCGCGAGCGAGACCAGCGTCGGTGATGCGCCGAGCGCGCCGAAGCTCGCCGCCACAGGGCCCTCGAGCAGGCCCGCGAACGCCTGACGGTCGATGTACACCTGCAGATGCGAGGCGCCCTTCGCGAGCGCCCGGGCCTCGGCGAACGACGGGGTCGCGGCCAGCGATTCCTTGTCCTTCCCGAAGCGCGCGGCGACCTGGGCGAGGTACCTGCGGTCGCCCGCGCCGATCAGGACGAACCCAGGCCGGGTCTCGGCCCTCAGCTCGTTGCCGTCATCGAGATCTTGCGCGAGCGACCCGGGCTTGGCCTTGAGCTTCTTCGATGTCCGCTTCATGTGCGCGGCGACCGCGCCGAACACCTTCTTTTGCGCTGCCTCATCCGCTGTCGCCAGCGCGATCAGCACGGCGCCGTGCCTGAGCACCTCGGCGCGCCCGGCGCCTGCGAGGCCGAGCTTGTGCTTCGGATCGCGGTAGATCCCGACAGCGGCCTCGCCGCCGAGCGCCCTGTCCACATCGCCGAGCTCGAGCCCCACCTCGGCGAGCGCGGCCGCAGCCGACGCCGCGGCAGGCTCGCCGGCGAACCGGTCGAAGGCGCCGAGGACGTCGCTCACCGTCTTTCCCGGCGACCGCTGAAGGGACAGCCCGAACGTCACGAGCGCTCCCTGGGGCAGCTTCGCCACGGCGGCATGGTCCGTCGCCGCGAGCACCGTGCCGAGCGCGGGAACTTCCGGCCCGTAAAGCTCGAGCTCCACGCGGAGCCCGGGCGCGTCCTGGCTGATGGGAAGGGCGATGAAGAGCCGCGAGCCGGGCTCGGGGCCGGCCGCGCCGCCGCCTTGTACCCGGTGGAGGTCGATCGCGAGCCAGGGATCCTTCGCGCGCTCGGCCTGGAAGAGCGCGGACGTCTTGAACGACGGCTCGCGCTGGCCCGCGACGCGCAGGGCCCTCGACAGCGGCTCCGGCCGGGCGCAGACGAGGGCGACCCGCGCCTCGGCGAGCCACGCGCCGTGGGCGATCACGTCGTCCTCGTCGCCTCGGAGCGCGAACCGGCCCTCGCCGGCCTCGCGCGGCAGCTCCTTCAGCAGCCGCTCGACCGGGGCGCCGTCGCGGAACCGCGCCGCCACGCAGCCACGCTCGACGAGCGCCCCCAGGGAGTCGCGCGGAGCCGCCTCGCCCCCGACGAACACCGTGGCGCCGTCGAACGATGCCATCAGATCTCGGGCGAGGTCAGGGCTCAGGCCGGGCTGGCGCGCCAGGACCGCCGTGACCTCCGCGAGGAGATCCTCCCGGAGGACCGGCGCAGCGCCGGCGAGGAGCGCGCCGGCCTGCGGGACGCTCGCGACCAGCACCGCGTCGCCGGGGATGACGTCGACGAGCGACTCCACGCTTCGCGGCATCTCGGGGCCCGCTGGCGGCGCGGTCCCCGCGAGCGCCGGGGCCGCGGCCGAGCGCGGCGGCGTCGCCGCGGGGGGCCCTCCGCACGACGCGAGCGCGACCAGCCCGGCCACGGTGACAAGTCGGGGAAACGCCAGGCGCATGGACAGGGGGGTTCTCCTCGTGGACGTGCGCTGTGGTACACCCGACCGGCGCAGGCGTCTCCGCCAAAGCGCCTGAGCGGCCGGCAAGCGCGTGCCCCGGTCGTCCCGCGCGCCCTGCTCATCGCCAGCGATCCAGGGCCGTCCGGGGAGAGAGGGCCGCCCTCACGCGTCAGCGGCGCAGCTGCGCGCGGACCTCCATCAGGATGATGCCCAGCATGTTCCGCCCGCTCCCGTCGCCGCCGTCGGCCCAGTAGGCGTCGTTCGCTGTGTGCTCGACCAGCTCCGCGTCCCCCGTGTCGAGCAGGGCGCGCCGGAGATCCTCGTGCTGGGTGAACTTCGCCAGCACCACCTCGCGCATGACATCGTCTTTGACCTGCTCCCAGTCGGGGCGCAGCGGGCGGCTCCGCTGCCGGCCCATGCGGGCCGCCTCGCCGGGGCCGGAGGCGTTGCGGATCACCTCCTCGTGCTCGGTGCCGGGGAACTTCTGGGCCTGGAAGTAGTGCTCGCTCGTGGGCCACACCTTGCCTTTGAGCGTGACCGGGTGGCGCGAGAAGTTGGAGAAGAACCCGTGAGCGTCGCCGGAGCGATAGAAGCGGATGACGGTCATGAGCTCAGTCTACCTCACGGCCCCCGCGGCGCCGGGGTGGAACCTCGACGCGAGCCCGCCGCCATCCACGGCGCCGCTACTGGATCGAGCCGATCTGGTCGAGGAAGTCGTTGTAGGCCTGGAACTTGTTCGCGGGAACCACGTCGACGCCGATGTTCACCCGGTGCTCGTCGGGCATCCCTTTCTCGTCGACCATGAGCGGACCGAGGATCTGCTTCGTCGCTTCGAGGCCGATGTGCTGGATGCCATAGAGAATGTAGGGCACGAGGTACCCCTCGTAGTACTGCCGCTGGACGACCGTCGCCTTGATGCGCTTCTTCTGCATGTACTCGACGGTCTTCGGATCGAAGTCGAACGTGACGATGGGGATGTCCAGCCTGCCGGTGTCTTCTGCGGCCATCACGCACCGATACGAGATGTTGAACACGCCGATCATGCCCACGACGGGCGGGTTCGCGTTCAGGATCTGGGTCTTCAGCTGATCGACGTCATAGCCTTCCTGACCGTTGATGAAGACGGCCTGGACCACCTGCGCCGTGTAACCGGTCTGCCCGAGCACATCCAGGACGCCGAACGTTCGCTGGGACCCGTCGTACCACTGCGTTGACGCGTCGCCGTGGACCAAGATTGTCCCTGGCGGGGGGGGCAAGGCTGGGATTTCGTCATCTTTGATCTTGGAATCGAGGAGGGCCTGCGCCGCCTTGGCGCCGGCTTCCTTCTGGATGGCCCCGACGTAGAGCGTGCGCCCCGAGTCCTTCAGATCGGTGTCGAACGTCACCACGTGCAGCTTCTGCTTCACGGCTTCCTTGACGGAGGGCTCGTTGAGGACGTCGTAGGGCGATATGCCGAGGCCCTGGACGCCATCCTCTATCGCGTTCGCGATCTGTTGATTCTGGAGGTTCTGCGACGCCGTACCGTCGTCCGTGGTCATCTGCGTGCTGGGGCCGAGCACGTTCCCCACGGCCTCGAGCTCCCCCATGGCTCGGTTCGCGCCGGTGGCGATCGGCTCGAAGAAGGTGGAGAGGTGCTTCAGCAGGACCACCATCTCGATCGGCTTGAGCCCACTCTGGTTGATCGCCTTCACGAGGTCGTCGATCCTCGCCTCGAGCTCCGTTGGCGTGAACTCGGTGACCGGAGTCCGGTCTCGCCTGATCTGTGTGATCTCCGCGGTCGGCTTGTCCGACTGGGCGGCGTCCTCTGCCGCGCACGCCGCCGTCATCAGCGTGAGCCCGAGGGCCGTCATCCAGCATCGTCCTGTCATCTTCATGACATTCCCTCCTCGGCGGCCGGCGAGCACGATGCCGAGATCTGGGACGCGAGTCCCACCAGCATCCTGGTCTCCATACAGTGGAGCCGACATCTGCGATGAACGAACACCATGTCGGTTCGACGGGCGCATTGCAACGTCGTGGGCGTCCTGAAACCCATGTTTGCAATTTTGAGATACGACGTCGACGAAGTGACTGTCAATAGGCGCGGAGAAGCGGCGATGAGGAGTGGCGTGAGGGCTAGGTGGGAGCTCTCGGCTGAAGGCGCCACGCGCAGGGGCGCCTTGGAAGCATGATTACACACCTCGCCTCGCGCCGACGGCGCGTGTCTGCCAGGTCGCCGTCCGTCGCGGAAGGAGGTGGAGAATGCTTGCCAGCGCCGGGGCGACCGTTGTTGCCGACTGCTTCACCGACGGGAGCTTCGACGCGTCGGGCAGCGGCGGCACGACGCACGACGGCCCGCCGGCAGGGAGCACCTACATGTAGGTAACTTGGATCCAGACCGACGGCCGGGTTACGCTGCAAGTTTCGTCGCGAAAAAGTTGTTCGTTCGGTTCGCGATGACGTACCCAGTCGAGCGCGTCCCCGGCCTCAATGGAATCGGGTGGGCGCCGAGCTCCCATCACGTCGACGCCGCCCCCTCAACGCCGGGAGGCGGGCATCCGCGTGGGCTCGGCCGTAGGACAGGCCACGTCTCTCGAACCATCGTAAGGAGGTTTCTGGTGTCAAAGGTAGTCGTCGTCACCTCGGGCAAAGGCGGAGTCGGCAAGACCACCACGACCGCAAACCTCGCGTCCGGCATCGCGGCCGTCGGTTGCAAGACGATCGCCATCGACTTCGACGTGGGGCTCCGCAACCTCGATCTCGTGATGGGGTGCGAGCGGCGCGTGGTCTACGATCTCGTCAACGTGATTCGCGGAGAGGCGACGCTCCGTCAGGCGGTGATCCGCGACAAGAGGCTCGATTCGCTCTACGTGCTCCCCGCGTCGCAGACGCGGGACAAGGACGCCCTCACGCTCGACGGCGTCGGGCGCATCCTCGACGAGCTGCGGGGCGCGGGCTTCGAGTACATCTTCTGCGACTCGCCGGCGGGCATCGAGTGGGGCGCGCAGATGGCGATGTATTTCGCCGACGAGGCGATCGTGGTGACGAACCCCGAGGTCTCCTCGGTGCGGGACTCGGATCGCGTGCTCGGCCTCCTGGACGCGAAGACCCGCAGGGCGGAGCTCGGCGAGGCGCCGGTGAAGACGCACCTCTTGCTCACGCGGTACGCGCCCGCGCGCGTCGCCAAGGGCGAGATGCTGGCGCACCAGGACGTGCTCGAGCTCCTCGGCATCCCGCTGCTCGGCGTGATCCCGGAGTCGCAGGCGGTGCTCCAGGCGTCGAACGCCGGGACGCCCGTGGTGCTCGATCCGACGAGCGACGCGGCGCAGGCCTACCTCGACGTGGTCCAGCGCTTCCTTGGCGCGGACCGCCCCCACCGCTTCCTGGAGCCGGCCAAGAAGGGGTTCTTCAGCCGGATTTTTGGCGGCCAGGCGGCGACCGTCTGAGGGAGTTCTGCCATGTCGATCATGGACTATTTCCGTAGGTCGCAGCCGAAGTCGGCGACCGTGGCGAAGGAGCGCCTGCAGATCATCGTGGCGCGCGAGCGCGTGCGCCAGACGGGCGAGCCGGACTATCTTCCGCGGCTCAAGCAGGAGCTGCTCCAGGTCATCTCGAAGTACGAGCGGATCGACCTGGACCAGGTGAGCGTGAACGTGGAGCGGAGCGGCGATTGCGACGTGCTCGAGCTGAACGTCGTGCTCTCCGAGTCGGAGCGGGCGGCCGTGCGCGCCGCCGCGTCCCGGGCGGGGGCCGCCGCCGCGCGGAACTGCTGACGCGCGGCTCAGCCGCGCCCTCGCCCCCGCGGCGCGCCCTCCGCCATCGCGATCTCCCGCGCCCGCTCCGACGCCGCCCGGAGGAGCGGTCCGAAGAGATCCGCCGGAGAGCGCTCCTCGGTCCAGCCCGGCGGCGCGCCGAGCTGGGACAGGAGCGCCGCGTGCGCCGCGGGCGGCTCCAGCGTCACGTCGAGCGCCGGCGGCGCCTCGCGCCAGGCGTCGTAGTCCTTCGCCGCCATCTTGCCGGGCGTCACCGTCGCGATCGCCGGCGCGCCTCCGGCGCAGGGGGCGCCTTTGCCGGCGCCCGCCCGCTTGGCCCGCGCGCGCGGGGGGGCGCCCCGCGCGGCGCGGATCGCCTCGATCACCTGCTCGCGCGTGCGCCCGCGCAGCTCGAACAGCAGGAAGGGGTCCTTGTCGAACGCCTCCCCGAGCACGTAGTGCGTCGCCGCGACGTGCTTGCAGGGGTTCGCCATGTCGGGGCACGAGCAGGCCGTGGTGAGGTCCTCCGGCCGCTCCGGGAACAGGCTCGTCCCGGCGCTCTGGAACGCGGACTCGATGTCCTCCGGCATCTGGCCCGCGAGGAGCTCCGCCGCGAAGCTCGCCCGCTGCGCCATGGCGGCGATCACCTTCGCCCAGGTGGCGTCGTCGAGCCGCGCGATCGTGAGGATCACCTTGTACGGCCTCGGCTGCGAGCCGGTCACGCGCGCGGTCACGAGGCCGGGCTTCACCGTGAGATCGTGCGTCCTCCCCGTGCGCGCGTACGTGCGCCCGCGCGCGAGGCGGCCCGCGTCGTCGGGCGCCATCCGCTCCAGCGCCTCCACCCAGCGCTTGCCCCACCAGGTCGCGCCGGCCCGCTTCATCCGGATGCCTCGCGCCGGCGGCGGCGGCTTCGGCCCGGCCTCCCGGGGGAACGGCGCCCATCGCGCCGGCGGGCTCATTCCGGCTCCTCGCGGTCGTCCAGCTCGCCCGCGCCGGTCACGGCGTCCCTCGACAGCGCGAACAGCTCGCGCAGCGCCGCGTCGTCGAGCTCGGTGATCCACGCCTCGCCCTGGCCCACCACCTGCGCCGCCAGATCGCGCTTCTGCTCCAGCATCCGGTCGATCTTCTCCTCCACGGTGCCCGCGCAGACGAGCTTGTGGACCTGCACCGCGCGCCGCTGCCCGATCCGGTGCGCGCGGTCCGTCGCCTGGTCCTCGACCGCGGGGTTCCACCAGCGATCGAAGTGGAACACGTGGCTCGCCGCCGTCAGGTTGAGCCCCGCGCCGCCGGCCTTCAGCGAGAGCACGAACACGCGCGGCCCCCGCGGATCGTCCTGGAACCGCCCCACCATCTCGTCGCGCGCGAGCCTCGGCGTGCCGCCGTGCAGGAAGAGGACCTCCGCGTCGAGCGACGGCGCGAGGTGCCGGACCAGCCGGTCGCCCATCTCGCGGAACTGCGTGAACACGAGCGCGCGATCGCCCGCCGCGAGCGCCTCCTCGAGCATCTCGGTGAGCCGCGCGAGCTTGCCGGACCGGCCCGCGAGCGGCCCCGCCTCCCCGAGGCACTGCGCCGGATGGTTGCAGATCTGCTTGAGCACCGTCAGCAGCGAGAGCACGAGCCCGCGCCGCTCGATGCCCTCGGCCTCCTCGATGCGGCGCATCGCCTCGTCGAGCGCCGCCTGGTAGAGCGTCACCTGCTCGCGCGTGAGCGTGCAGAAGACCCTGGCCTCGTCCTTCGGCGGAAGGTCCTGGAGCACGGCGGGATCGCTCTTGACGCGTCGCAGCAAGAACGACCCGGCGACGCGCCGGAGCCGCTCTGCGGCCTTGCGGTCGCCGTAGCGCTCGATGGGCACCGCGTAGGCGCGCCGGAACGCCTCGAGCGGGCCGAGCAGACCGGGGTTCGCGAACTCGAGGATCGACCAGAGCTCGGCGAGGCGGTTCTCGACGGGCGTTCCGGTCAGCGCGACGCGGTGCGGGGCGCGGAGCGCGCGCGCGGCGCGGGCGGTGCGCGACGAGGTGTTCTTGATGTTCTGCGCCTCGTCCAGCACGACAGCGGCCCAGTCCACGCCGGCGAGCGCCGCGGCGTCGCGGCGGAGCAGGCCGTACGTGGTCAGGACGAGCCCGCCTCCCGCGCGGCGCGCGCCGCCGTCGCCGCCCTCGGCGGGCCGCTCGCTCGCGCCGGACGCCCGCGACGCGAGCTCCTCGGCCGAGCGGGCGCGCCCCTCGCCGTAGTGCCGCACGAGGGGCAGGGCAGGGGCGAAGCGCGCCGCTTCCCGCTCCCAGTTGCCGAAGACCGACGTCGGGGCGACGAGCAGCGTCGGGCGCGCGTCCTCGGGCGCCGCCGCGCGCCGGCCGACGAGGAACGCCAGCAGCTGGACGGTCTTGCCGAGGCCCATGTCGTCGGCCAGGCAGGCGCCCAGGCCGAGGCTCGCCATCGTCTGCAGCCAGGCGACGCCGCGCGCCTGGTACGGGCGCAGCGTCCCCGCGAACCCCGCGGGCGGCGCGGCGGCGCGCTCGGCGCCCGAGCGGAGCCGCTCCATCGCGCGCGCGAGCGCGCCCTCGGCGACCACGGGGACGACAAGGCCGTCGACGCGGGTCTCGCCCGCGAGCGCGCCCTCCAGCGCCTCGCGCGCCGGAATGCGGCCGCCGCCGGCCTCGAGGCGCCGCGCTATCTCGGCGAGCTCCTCGGGGACCACGACCACCCAGGCCCCGCGGTGCCGGACGAGCGGCGATTTCTGCCGCGCGAGGGCGGCGAGCTCGCGCGCGGAGAGCGCCTCGTCGCCGAGCGCC
This sequence comes from Sorangium sp. So ce426, assembly GCF_051475585.1. Lineage (NCBI taxonomy): Bacteria > Pseudomonadati > Myxococcota > Polyangiales > Polyangiaceae > Sorangium > Sorangium sp. So ce426. Next base: position 4,991,186 of record NZ_CP150341.1, read on the forward strand.
GCTTCCCACGCGAAATCGAGCGCCTCGTCGAGGCCGAGCCCGGCGCTGCCCGCGACGACGCCCGCGGTGCGGCGCGCCGCGCCGACGCGCATGCGGAGGCGCAGGCGGCGCTGCCCCGAGGCGAGGAGCTCGCCCGGCACGACCACGCCGAACCCGGCCTCGCCCAGCGCCGGCGCGGCCTGCGCGAGGAAGTCCCACGCCTCCGCGGGATCGAGGTCCACGTGCTCCGGCCGCGCCTCGCCGAGGGCCCGGGCGATCGGCGCGAAGCGCCGCGCGGCGGCGCCGAGCGCGCCGAGGAGGACCTCCTCGGCGCCGGAGAACGCGCGCCCGAGCGCCTTCAGCGTGCGCCCCTGGGTCTTCCACACGTCGGCGGCGGGCACGAGCAGGCTGGGATCGTCGGTCGCCTGCAGCAGGAAGCGGAGCACGAAGCCGCGGTCGCCCTGGGGCAGCTCCAGCCGGAAGCAGGCGCGCAGCGCGTCGCACGCGCCGAGCGCGGGCCGGACCCACGCGTCGAGATCGGCCACGAGCGCGCGCTCGGCGAGCCCTTCCGCGGCGAAGGCGGGCCGCGGGCCCGTCAGGGCGAGCACCAGCCGGCGCTCCCACGGGGCGCGCGCGGGACGCGGCGCGCGCGCCGGACGATCCGCGGCGGCGCCGCGCGCGAGCGCGTCGGCCGCGGCGTCCAGGAAGGCGCGCAGCAGGGCCTCGGCGGACCAGACCTCCGCGGCGGCGGGCGCCCGGGAGCGCCCGCGGCCCTCGTGCGCGGTGTGCGCGCCCGCCGGCACCGCGTGCGCGGCCGGCGGCATGGCGCGGGCGAGCGCCGCGACGCGCGCGGCGTCCTCCGGGGCGGCGAGCGACACCGCCCAGCGGGCCTCCGTGCGCCCCTGCGTGGCGCCGGCCGGCACCACGCGGGGCACGACCCGCTCCCGCACCACGAGATCGAGCGCGAGCTTGCTCGCAAGGCTCCATGTGGCGACGGACGGCGGCGCTCGCTCGAGGTCGTCCTGGGCCATGCTGGCGAGCGCGGCCAAGCCGTCGAGGAGCGGCGCGGCCTGCCCAGCCCTCCTCCCGGCGCGGCCCGCCTCGGAGACCACGACCGCCTCCGCCGGGGCCGTCGCGCCGAGCGACCGGGCCGCGAGCTGATCCACGGCCGTGTCGTCCCAGAGGAAGAAGCGGAGATCGCCTGGCAGAAAGACGAGCGGCATCGACGCGCAGATCCATTGCACAGCCGGCGACGGCGAAAAGGGGGCTTCACGCGTCGTGAGCCAAAAAAGCGATGGGCCGGACGGGAGCGCTCCCGCTGAATCACGGGTTTAGCCCATTGCGTGTCATGGCTGAGAATTGCCAGAATTTGTTTGAAACCTCTGATCGGGAGGGTTGGAGAACATCTCATGGAAAAAGATCGGGACTCGAGGGAATGGCCCTTGCGGCGTGCTGCGCCGGGAGCATGGCGAGCTCGAGCGGCCGGTTGACGCCGAGCGCGCGCAGGGGCGCCTGGGCCGCCCGCGCGCCGCGCGAGAGGCGGGCCGTCACGTTGTCCGCTTCGGCGGCCCGCTCGCCGTGCCCGGTGGGGTGGAGGGGGCGGGCTTCGTGCCCTGAGCGTGACCGAGATGCCGACATCTGCGGTAAGCGCAATTGTTTACCCGCGCAGTACTGCGAGGGCACCCCGACGCCCTGATCCAAGATCGCTCTCTGAGGACTGCCGCGACGTGTCGGGCTGCCGCGTCGCGCGGCGAGCGGCGGGGCATCTTTCCGCTCGCCCAACGCGCCCCGCCGAGCGAATTCCAAATACGTTCACGGGCCCGCGGGGATTATGGGGGATGGATCCGTGCCAAACTCGGGCATCCGAGGGCGTTCCGAGTGGCAGCCGGGCGTTTTGCCTTCATTGAGGCGGGAAAAATACGACCATGTCAAAGCGCATGAACCGAAGAATTTTCCTCCGGGGGCTGGGCGGAGCTTGCGTCGCGGCGCCGTTCCTCGGCTCGATCCTCGACCGCTCCGTGATGGCGCAGCCGGCCACGCCGCCGAAGCGGCTGATCGTGATGTTCACGCCCTATGGCTGCATCACGACGCGGTGGTTCCCGAAGAAGTCGCACGGCCCGCTCACCGCCGCGGACCTCCAGTCGACGACGCTCAAGCACCTGGCGCCTCACGTCGACAAGCTCCTCATGCCTCGAGGCATCCGCGCGATGAACGAGTGGACGGCGACGATGGAGCGGGGGCAGGGGAACGATCCGCACACGCAGGTGGTCGGGTCGTACTTCACTTGCCACCCGGTCACTCCCAACAGCGACGACCCGTTCAGCTTCGACGCCGCGACGAAGTTCAACGCGATGCCGACCGGTCCCTCGCTGGACCACGTCATCGCACGACAGCTCAGCCCGCAAGGCACTCCGTTGCTCTTGACCACGGCTGGTCAGAATGAAAGCCCTCAGATGGCGATCTCCTACTCCGCCGCCGAGACCCTCTTCAGGGGCCTCAACCCGTCGCAGCTCTTCAGCAGCCTCACGGGCCTCTTCGAGCCGGGGAAGCCGCCGTCTCCGGACACCTACGCGGCGATGCGCGGCAAGAGCGTGCTCGACATCGTGAAGGATGATCTGCAGAGGCTCGAGCGGTTCGACATGAGCCGTGCCGACAAGCAGAAGCTCTCGGCCTGGAAGGAGCTCATCCACGCGACAGGAAACGTGGTGGGTTCTGCGCAGTGCGACACGGCCCTCGCCACGGCGCTCGGCGCGACGCAAGAGAACATCAGCCTGTGGGGCACGGCCCCGAGCGCCGACGACAAGCTGACGCGGCGAATCTCGGACACGCTGGACGGAGCGGACCTCTGTTCGAACCTCGCCGTGCTGGCGGCGGCGTGCAACGCGAACCCCGTCATCTTCCTGAAATACCCCGGGAACTACGTCTTCAAGGGGCTCGGCGTGACGTACGAGAGCGCCAGCCTCTCGCGTCGCCTGGACAATGCGGGCATGACGGGCACCTGTGTCCCCGGTGCGATCGACATGCTCCTCGCGATCGACGACTACTATGCGAGGAAATTCGCCCACCTCGTCGAGCAGCTGGACCGGATCGAGGAGGGCGACGGGACGCTGCTCGACAGCTGCGCGGCCGTCTGGTTCCAGGACGTGTCGGACGGCTGCGCCCGCAACCTCAACAACCTGCCGATCGTCCAGGCCGGCAGCGCCGGCGGCTATTTCAAGACCGGCTGGGCCGTGAACGTCGATGACGGCTCGCCCGATCTCACGACCGGCAACAGCGAGGGCACGTGTACCGAGGGCACGTCGAACAAGGTCGACGCGATGTCCCAGGAGACGGGGACCGATCCGTCGCTCGCCAACGCGCCGATCAACAAGTACTTCTGCAGCTTGATGAACGCCCTCGGGGTCAAGGCAGGCCCGGATGGCTTCCCGGCGCGGGGCGGTTCGGCGCCGGTGACCCACTACGGCATGTACGACCGGACGGAGGACTTCATCGGCGGCGGGGTCAATCCCCCCACCATCCACGATCCAGGCGAGTTCACCGCGCTCAAGGCGAACTCCTGAGCTGTCGCGTTCCCGAGCCTGTCGGCCCGGGGCGGCGCGCCTGAACGAGATGCCCCCGTCGGCGAGGGGGTGTTATGCTCGCGCGCGTCGAGCGGGCGCGGCGCGGCGCCGTGCCGGGAGGTCGTTGGATGTCATCTGTCAGGGGTTTCACCCTCGAGCTGTCTCGGATCGAGTACGTCGGGCAAGGCCTTGTCCGGCCGGAGTGCGTGATCGTCGAGCCCGGCGGCACGCTCTGGACCTCGGACGCTCGCGGCATCGCGACGCGCATCGAGCCCGATGGCAGGCAGGCGACCCTCGGCCCGGAGGTGCCCGAGCCGAACGGGATGGCGATGGATCGGCAGGGCAACCTCATCGTCGCCAGCATGTCCGGCGGCAAGATCCACAAGCTCCACCGCGACGGCCGGTCCGAGGTCCTCCTCGACTCCATCGACGGCAAGCCGCTCGGCGCGGTGAACTTCTGCTTCATCGACTCGCGGGATCGCCTCTGGATCTCGGTCACGACACGGCATCTCCCGTGGTGGCCCGCGGTCGTGGGCGGCGTCCGCGACGGGTACATCGCGCTCGTCGACGAGAAGGGCGCCCGCATCGTGGCCGACGGCCTCAGCTTGACGAACGAGGTGCGCCTCGACGCCGACGAGCGGTTCCTGTACGCCGTCGAGACCGTCCCCGGCCGCCTCCTCCGGTTCCCGGTGCGCGACGACGGCAGCCTCGGCGATCCCGAGCCGTTCGGGCCCGACAGCCTCGGCATCGGCGGGTACATGGATGGCTTCGCCTTCGACGCCGAGGGCAACATCTGGGTGGTGGCCGTCTGTCGCAACGGCCTCGCGGTCATCTTCCCCGACGGCAGCTACCAGACCGTCTTCGAGGATCCGCGCCCTGCCGTCCTCGAGGCGATGACCGTGAAGCAGAGGAACGGCACCATCGAGCCGGCCGACCTCGGCGCCTGCGCGGGAAACACGCTGCAGCTGCCCACGAGCATCGCGTTCGGCGGCCCCGATCTCCGCACGTGTTACATGGGGTCGCTGGCGATGCCCCACCTCCTCACGTTCCGCGCGCCCGTCGCGGGGCTCCCGCTCTCGCACATGCGGTGATCGGCTTCACGCAGACAACCATCCATGCCTCGCGTTCACCTCGTCACCACCGGCGGCACCATCGCGAGCCGCGTCGATCCGAAGACGGGCGCCGCCGTGCCCGCCGTCCGCGCGGAGGAGCTCGTCGCCGACGTGCCCGCGCTCGGCCGTATCGCCGAGATCGCGGTCACCGAGCTCTGCCTCGAGAGCAGCTGGAACTTCGGCCCGGACAGGATCGCGGCGCTCGCGCGCGCCGTGCGCGATCTCCAGGTCGATCCCGAGGTGACCGGCGCCGTCGTCACCCACGGCACGGACACGCTCGAGGAGACGGCGTTCGCGCTGGATCTGCTGCTCGACGGGGACACCCCGGTGGTGCTCACCGGCGCGATGCGGGACGCGAGCACCGCGGGGACCGACGGCCCGCGCAACCTCGTCTCGGCCGCGCGGATCGCCGTCGAGCCGTCAGCGCGGGGGCTCGGCGTGCTCGTCGCGCTGAACGACGAGCTCCACGCGGCCCGGTGCGTGATGAAGACCCACACGACCGCGCTCGGCACGTTCGCCTCGCCGGGCGTGGGGCCGCTCGGCTGGGTCGACGGCGAGGGCGTCCGCGTCCACGCGCGCCCCGCGAGGACGCCGACCCTGCCGCTCGCGCCGCCCGAGCCGCGGGTCTACCTCGTCAAGATGGCGTCCGGGATGGACGATCTCCTGCTGCGCGCGATCCTGGATGCCGGGGCGCGCGGGGTGGTGATCGAGGGCTCGGGCGCGGGGAACGTCTGCGGGAGCTGGGAGGGGGCGATCGGCGCGCTGGTGCAGGCCGGCACGCCGGTGGTGCTGAGCTCGCGCTGCCCCGGCGGGCGGGTCACGCCGACGTACGGCGCGCCCGGCGGCGGGCGGCGGCTCCGGGACCTCGGGGTGATCGCCGCGGGCGCGCTCTCGGGGCCCAAGGCGAGGCTCGCGCTGATGTTCGCGCTCGGGGCGGGGCTCGACGGGGCGGCGCTACGCGCGTATTTCGACCGGCTTGCCGGGTAGACCCTCGCCCCTTGCGCCCGGGCCGCGCCGCTCGTCGCCGGCGCTGCTCGATGCCTTGCGCTTCAGCTTCTCCTCGACCCGCGTGCCCTTGAAGAAGCTCGCGTTGGCCTCGGTGTAGAGCTTGTACGGGTTCTCGAACACGTACGCCTTGAAGTCCTCGGCGCTGATGACGCCCTCCTCCACGAGACTCCAGCTCTCCGCGAGCGCCTCGGTCAGGTCGGGGACGTCCCAGTGGCCGACGTCGGAGGAGTAGATGGCGTTGATCTTCACGCCGAGCGGGTTCGCCTTGTTGTTGAACGCGGCCGCGATGGTGCGGTCGTCCGACTCGGATCCGAAGAAGAAGTTGTTCACCCAGCGATCGCGGATGTCCTCGATCTTCTCGATGCCCGCGGCCTCGAAGTCGTTGCGGTACTCCGGCGCCGGCTGGCGGGCGTCGCTCGTGTACCCGGCGCCCAGCGTGTCGGCGATCAGCTGCTCACCCTCGATGGAGCGCCCGTTTGAAAGCTTTGCGAGATCCGCGCCGTACCGCCGGAAGAGCTCGGTGAAGAGCGCGCGATCGGTCGCCGCGGGGTCGTAGTGCTTGAGGCCCTCCGGGCCGCGCTTCTGGAACCGGTCGACCAGGTGGATGTAGACCCGCGCGCCCCAGTCCGCCCCGCCCTCGAGCATGCCGATGCGGAGCCCGGGGAAGCGGCGGGTGACGCCGCCGAAGAACAGCGCCTTGGCGAACGCCTCCGAGCCGTCGGCGAAGTGGCCGACGTGGTTGTTCATGTAGTTGCTGATCGACGAGCGCCCCGTCCAGCCCTGGCTCCCATAATGGGTGAGGACAGGCACGCCAAGCTCGACCACCTTCGCCCAGAAAGGATCGTAGTCGTACTCGCTGTCGATGCCGTAGAAGTCGATGTACGTCGCGTACTTCGCGATCTCCGGGTGGTGCGCCGGAGGGTACTTCTCCGCGATGGCCTTGATGGGGCGGCGCACGCCGCCCGCGATGTTGATCGCCTTGAGCCCGAGCTTCTTGACGGCGAACTCCAGCTCTTCGATGCCCTCCTCGGGCGTGTTCAGCGGGATGCCGGCGACCGGGGTGAGGCGGTCGCTGTACTTGCGAAACAGCTCCGCGTGGTAGTGGTTGATCGCGCGCTGGAGCGCCTGCCGCGCGCCCGGGTCCTTCACGGCGAGCGGCGCGAGGGTGTTGTTCGGGAACAGGACCGAGTAGTCGGACCCTTGCTCCTCCAGGCGCTCGGCGAGCAGCTCCGGCAGGTGGTACGTGGCCACGTCCAGCGTGTTGCGCGTCACCCGCGCCCACCACGGCGACCTGACGGTGCGGTAGTGCTGCCGCTCCTCGGGCGTCTGGCTGTACCAGTCCTTGCCGCTGCTGTTCTCGGCGTTGCGGCGGCGGGAGCTCAGCGCCTTGCGCAGATCGTCGACGAGCTTGGCGCCGCCGTACGTGGCGACGAAATCCTCGAGCGCCGGCGAGTAATCGTTGGTGTGGATGTCCGTGTCGATGACGGGGTAATCGAGCTTTTCCTTGACCGCCACGGAGGGCGAGGCCTTGAGACGAGCGATACGGTCGGTCATGAAGACTCCGGAGAAGGGTAGGGGCGCACCGAGGCCGCCGGTGGATGGTCGATGGCCGTGCTGGCGCGCCGCTCGCTGCAACACGCGTGCCCCGGCGCCGGTGCCGGGGGGTCTCGCGCTCTCGACCGCGGATCTCGGCGCCCCTCCGGCGCGCTCGCCGCGCGCGCTGCTCGGATCCGAGCAGCGGTTCAGCGCGGCTGCTTCCTCAGCAACACCCGGACGCCTCGTCGCGCGCGGCCCCGGTCGCGCAGCGGTCCTCTCGGCGGCCGTGAAGCGCAGCTAGCAGCTGCTCGCCGGGCCGCCGCCGGGGCAGATGGTCGGGAGGCTGACGCCGGTGGTGGTCCCGTTGATCCAGTCCTTGTAGGTCGAGTGCTGCACCTCGTAGCCGATCCAGCCGCTCCCCTTGGCGAAGTAGTACACCTCGTCTTTCCCGGCGCCGTCGATGATGACCTTCTTGATCACGTCCGTGTAGACTTGACCGTTCGGAGCGGTGACGGAGGACAGGTGCTCGACCGTGTACCGCTGCCACGTCCAGCCCTCGTGCCACGAGTCGCAGGCGCCGCAGGTGGTCTCGCTCTGCGCGTCGACGTAGATGTCGAACGTGTAGGTCTGGACGCCGCGTGACTTGTCGAAATAGCGCGGCAGCACCTTCGCACCTCCCCAGTCGGTGGTGTCCTTCGGGGCCTGGTAGGCGTAGCCGCCCGAAACAGGGTCTCCGCGCCACTGGTGCCTGCAGTCGGTCGGGCAGTTCAGCGCGCCGCACTGCTCATCGCAGTACGTCTGGATGCCGGTGTCGAAGTACGCCCACGAGGTGTCCTTCCACAGCCGGATCCACTGCTCGTCAGCCGTGTAGGACTCGTAGTCGGCGCCGTTCCTGCCCTTCACGTAGACGAACTGCCTGCGCCCCGAGTCGTCCTTGCCCTGCGGGACGTACCATCGAGCTCCGGTCACCTGCGTTGTGTACTGGGGGCCGCTCGCGCTGCATCCCGGCGTCATGTAGTCGAAGAGGTCGACGACGCTGGAGGTCCGGCACGACGTCGAGGTCGTCCAGATGGGCCTGCCGGCGGTGTTGTAGATGACGAGGTTGCAGTCGTCCTGGAGGGCGAAACGTGCGCCGGGGTTTCCCGCGGTCCTGGAGCTCCAGAGCGCGCGGGTGCCGGCGTAGAGGACCAGGTTCCCGTCGGTCTGCATGATGAACCTCGTCGTGTCTGACCGGGGCGCCGTGTGCGTGGCCCAGGACGCATCGGTCTCGTCGTAGGCGACGACGTTGCCGTCCGTCTGATGCACGAGCCTCACCCGGCCGTTGCACGACCGGATCGACTGGCTTCGATCGAGAGACTCCCCCGGGGCGAGCCCGCCGCACGCGAGGGCGCCCTCGGCCGTCCCGGTGAGCTCGTCTGGCTCGGCGCGCTCGTCCGACTCCGACGAATGGCCGGCGCCACAGGCGGAGAGAGCTGCCGGGATCGCCACGAGGACCAACGGATAAAAGAATCGTTTCATTGCAAGCGTCTCCTTCTCGGAATGCAGCGCAGAGAGGACCGCGCTCGGTGCGCAGAGCTCACCCGACGAGCCGCCACGTGCGGCCAGGGAAGGCGCCGAGCGTCTCGCCGGGGGCAGCTTCGCCCCGGAGCGGGGAAGGGCCGTCTTCCTTCAAGCCCCGCTGCGCGGTCCGCGTCCCGTCACGTGCCATGAGCACCCCGCATGCCAGACATCCGCAGCGCCCCTCGGGCCGCGCGAGCGGCGCCTCGACCTCGGGTACGCAACGGCTGCGTGGAAGGGGCGAGTGGAGAACGCAGGGCTTGCTCAGGTAAGCAAACCTTGCTGGCGCCCCGACCGCCACCGGAAGGTCGGGCCGCTCCGGCCATCGACGATTCTTTCTGGCGGGGCCGATCGGGCTGCCGGTGGCACCGGAGGGGTGAGCAAGCTTGGGCCGAACGTCGACCCACCGTGTTCTGAAACGCTCGAATCAGCCGTTTCCAGGACGCGGAGCCGAAAGGCCCCCGGACGACCTCGATCCGCGGTGGCCGCCTGAACGTGTCTCCGTGCGGCAGGAGGACAAGGCGCTGTAACGGCACGTGCGCGCCAATCTGCACGGCCGTTCAGCGCGCATGACGATCATTCCGCGCCGGATTGGCGGCTGATACCTCAATGATCACGCGACCGTCGAAGGCTCGCTACCGGCCCGGGCGGACGTATCGTGGGCCGGACGGGGATCACAATCGCCTAGACGATGACAAGTTTTCATGAAAGCATCGCACATCTCGCCCTCTTCGGACCAGCTACGCCCGGTCGCATTGCTCGACCCATCTGCTCCGCATGCATAGCCTCGAGTTCCTCCACAAGCAGGTCGTACCGGCGTCGCGGCGGCGATTCGCGGCGGCGCTCGCGAGCATCGGTCTTTCGGCTTGCCACGGCCCGCCCGCGGGCGGCGGCGCTCCCGATGCTGGCGCGCCGTCCGCGGAGCCAAGCGCGAGCGCCGCGGCCGCCGACACGACGCCGAGCGGCGTCAGCCTCCGTGACGTCTACGTCCGCACGGCCCCTTATACGACGGCCACGATGGGCCACTTCGCCACGGGCCTCGCCCTCGCGGACATCAACGGCGACCATCTGCCAGACATGATCGTGTCGAACGGGAACGACATGAGCCCGCAGCCGCTGGTGGTCTTCACCAACGATCCCCGCAACGGCAACCGATTCGCTTCCTGGCCTACCTGGCTCGCCGACGTCAACGAATATCACGGCGGCCTCGCGGTCGGCGATGTCGACAACGACGGCTGGCTCGATGTCGCTGTCGCCGTGGCTTTCGGCCGCGATCGCGACATCTCGGGCGGAGGCGTCCGCATCTACCGGAACCTCGGAGGCAAGCTCGAGCAGGCGCCGTCGTACAGGACCTCCGATCACTACCTGACCGCTGGCTGCGCGCTCGGCGATATCGACGCCGACGGGGATCTCGACCTCGCGGTGGCGGTGATGCTCGAGGGCACCGGGACCATCCCACCGACCCCCGGCACGCCGCCTCCGACGCCGGGCCGCGCGCGGATTTACCTCAACGAAGGCGGCTCGATCGCGAGCAAGCCGGCGTGGCGATCCGAGGTGGAGATGATCGCCGGCGACGTCACCTTCGCCGACGTGAACCAGGACGGCTGGATGGACCTGGTGGTCTCCGGCGAGCACGCGCAGGTCTTCTATGGGCACGCGCCGAAGCCCGGCGAAAAGGTGCCCCTCGCCGTCCGCCCGAGCTGGGAGTCGAAGGACACGTTCCCGTTTTCCTACTCGGTGGATGTCGGGCGCTTCGGCCAGGACCCCGCCCTGTCGCTGGTCGTGTCCGACAGCTGCCTGTTCAGCGATTGCGACAGCCGGTTCGTCATGTTCACGCCCGCGTCGGGGAACGAGTCCGTCTGGCGCTCGGCTCCGGTGCAGTATGCCTCGAAGGTCTACCTCGCCGATCTCACCGGGGACGGCAACCTCGATCTCATGGCCGGCCAGTGGGGGCCCAACAAGCAGGGCGGCGCGCTGTGGGGATTCGATGGATCGGCGAAGAGCCCGCCGTTCGCCGCATCGCCGGATTTCGTGACCGAGACCAGCTCGGTGCTCGAGGGGCTCGCCTCGGCCGACGTCAAGCGGCGGTGTCTGCGCACCAGGCGATACGAGCTCTCGTCCACATCGAAGCGCGCCGTGATCACGCTGCCCGATCGCCGGATCGCGGCGTACCGCAAGGTCCTCCGGAACGGCGCCGAGCTCCGGCGGTCGCAGTACACCTGGACGCCGGCGGGCAACTGGATCTCGCTCCGCAAGCCGCTCGACGCCGGCGACCGGATCGAGGTGGAGTACGAGTACTCCCCTGTCCAGGACATGGCCGTCGCCAACTTCCAGAACTACAGCCCTAGCATAGGCAATTACGTCTTTTTTAGCTTCCTCGAGCCCCCAACCTGCCCCCCTTGACGCCGCCCGGACCTGCGGCACACGCCGAACATGCACGACACAACAAAGCTCTCTCGTCTGATCACCGAAGCTGCCCGAGACCACGAGGTCAGAACGCGCATCCGCAGCGATCCGGAGTCCGTCTTCAAGGAGTACGGGCTCTCCGACCCGGACATCGCGCTCCTGCGGCAGAGAGATCTCGGCGCGCTGGCGAAGCATCTCCCCGCCGAGGTGTTCGAACGCCTGCTCGATCTCCTGAAGACGCTCGGGGAGGCACACATCTGCATCCCCTGGCCGCCGTCATCGATCACGGTGACGGAGATCACTCCGGCGAGCACCCCCCCCGGCGCGCTGCCGAAGTCCGTCAGGGTCAAGGTCACCGGCACTGGCTTCGAAGCTCGGGCGAATCTCAGCTTCCAGCACCCGTCTCGCACCGTGAATGCCACGACGGTCAGCGTGACCCCGGGCCCCTCATCGAGCCTCATCGCCGATGTCACGTTCGCCCTGGGAACGCAGGGGAGTTACAATGTCGTCGTGACCAATACGGGCGGCCTCAGCGGCACCTTGTCGATGGGCTTCACCGTGACCAGCAGCTGATCCTCCTGCGGAACGAGGCCGCGATGCTCCACCCGATGGGCGGGCTCCTCGACGTCGTGGCCCCATGGCTCCCAACGTCGCTGCTCGCCGAGCCATGGCGCGCCCGGATCCGGGACCTCGCCGAGCAGCTTCCCCCCGCCTTTGACTGGGGGCTCCTCGAGTGTCGCCTCGGACAGGGCGACCCGCGCGTCGATTTCATCGTGTGTGCGTCGGCCCGCGACGGTGGCCGCGAGCGGCTCGCGTCGCTGCCGCCGGGCCACGCGGCAGAAGGGACGCTGGGCGCGGCGGGGCGATTCGCGGAAGAATGGAGCCGGGAGGGCTCGCCGATTCACCGCAGCGTCCCGCTCATCTGGCTCGAATACGATATCCTGCCCGATCGCAGCGCGGCGCCGATCGTGTTTCCCTGCGTGGACCCGAGCTATTTGTCCCCGGACCCCGTGCTGCCGCTCGCGATCCCTGAGCTGCGGGCGGTCTGCGCGAGCGTCCTCGGCCTCGCGCTCGGCCGCCCGGCGCATGAAGAGGTCCTCGACATGCTCGAGCGCTGCGCCGCGCTTCTACCCGCGAACAGGCGTGTCCTGAGCATCGCGGCGATGCCGCGGCGCGGCCTTCGTGACGTGCGGGTTTATGTCGCCTTGCGCCTCGCAGAGATCCCGGCCTGGCTCCGGGCCATCGGCTGGTCAGGCTCCGAACGGCTCATCGACAGCGGCCTCGAGCTCCTTGGCCCGGGCGAAGAGCTGTTCGGCGTCCACATCGACGTCGCGGAGACCGTGGGACCGTACTTCGCCGTAGAGCGGTATGCGGGACCTACCCCCGCGGCCACGGCCGAAGGCCTTCGCCTGCTCGAGCGGCTCGTCCGGAGCGGCGCGTGCGCTCCCGAGAAGGGCGAGGCGATCGCGCGCTGGTCGGGCGCCACGAAGGTCGACCTGCCCGGCGCTGGATGGCTCGTCCGCGTCGACCGGCAGTTTTACCTCAAGCTGATCCCGCGCCCCGACGCCCCGCCCGAGGCCAAGGCATACCTCGGGTTTCACCCCTCCTTCACCCTGCTCTGAGCGGGCCGCGCGGGCGCGTCACACCTCGAGCAGGCGGGCGTCGAACGGCGCGAAGACCCGCGTCCAGCGCTCCGGGTCGGCGATGCCGCGCGCGCGCATCCAGTCTTCGGCCTCACGCACCTGGTCGGCCCGGGAGGTGAGCTGGCCGAGGAGGCGCTTCGCGCAGGCGGCGGAGAGGCCCATGTCGAGCGCGGTGTACTGTTCGATCGCCGACCCCAGGAGCTCGCGCGCGCGGCGGCGATCCCCCTTGAAAGAGGTCGAGGCCGCGCGGATCAGCGCGGCGTGCGCCTTGCCGTCCTTGCGAATCGGCTCCTCGTCGAGGGTCCTCGCGATCGCCTCGCACGAACGGAGGGCCTCGCCGCTCGTCCTCGCGAGCGAGAGCTGGACGCGCGCCTTCATGAGCCACGCGTCGATGCGCGACATCGGCAGGCGGAGCATCTGGGCGCGCTGGATGCGCGGCCAGTCCCGCTCGAGGCGCGCCCGCGCGGCGTCGGGCCGGCCCTCGTAGAGGTCGCAGTAGGTCTCCACCCGCGTCGAGTAAAAGTGCTGGACTGTGTACCCCTCCTGCGTCCAGCGCTCGAGCACCCACCGCGCGAGCCTTCGCGCTCCGTCGGTGTCGCCCCGCGCGATGCGGCAGTACGCTGCGTCCTGCGCGAAGCGCACCTGCCCGTAGAGATCGCCCCGCTCGCTCGCCTCGAGCTGGGCCTCGGTCGCGCGCCGCTCGAGCTCCTCGATCTCTCCGCGCGCATCCAGCCCGACGTGCACGAGGCCGTCGCCCACCGCGCACTCCCAGTGCACGCCGCTGCACCGGTCGCGCAGGAGCCGGGCGCCGCGATCGGCCTGCTCGAGCGCTCGCCAGCGGCCGACGTACATGTGCTCGAAGGCTCCCCAGATCAAGATGACGCCTTCGAGGTAGGGCGAGCCGCTCTGCCGCGCGAGCTCGCTGGCGCGGGTGAGGTAGGCCTCTCCACGCCGCGAGAGCCAGGCCCCCATGAAGCGCATCGTGCCGCCGACCTGCGCCAGGCTGCGGCCGACCCGCGTCGGCTCCCCGGCGTCGAGGGCGAGCAAGAGCGTGTGGAAGCTGAACGCGAGCCCGTGGGTGGGCAGGATGGGAGTGAGCCCCTTGCCGAGCGCCCAGCACAGGTCGATGCGGGCCAGGGCTTCGGCGGCAATCGAGGCTTCGGCCCTGGAAGCGAAGGCGATTCCTCGGAGCTGTAGCCGGATCAGCTTGTCCAGGATGACCAGCGTCGCTCGCCCCGCCGACGCCGGGTAGGCGACGCCGAGCTCCTCGAGGAGCGGCCTGGCCACCGAGAGGCTCTGGTCCACGTGCCCGGCGACGAGGTATGCCTCGACGGCCTGCCGCACGAGATCCCGCCGCTCGTCCCGCGGCGCGCCCCGTGCGGCGTCGAGCAGGACCGGCGCGGCCTCGACGCAGCGCCCCGCGTTGATGAGCGCGCGGCCCCTCCGGACCCCGAGGACACGGAGCTGCTGTGGCTCCAGAGGACCCCAGGCGATCGCCTGGCCGTAGAGCTCGGCGGCGCGATCGAAGGCCAGGGCGGCGTCGGCCTGCTCCGCGGCCAGCACCGTGTACTCCGCGGCGCGCGCCATGTCCCCGGCCCCGTGGAAGTGGTGGGCCAGGAGCTCGGGCTCCGCGTCGGGCGTCGCGAGGATAGCCTGCGCCAGCGCGCCATGAAGGGCGCGGAGCTCGTCGCTCGGCAGCTCGGCCACGACGCTCTCTCGGATCCGATCGTGGTAGGGCTCGACGAGATCCGTGCCCTTCGGCCCGCGCGTCCGGACGAGGCGCGCCGCCCGGAGATGGGCGAGGGCGCTCAGCGGATCTTCGCCCGGAATCCGCGCGGCGGCGGCGACCGCCTCCTGCGTGAGCGGCCGCGCGGCGACGGCGACCGCGCGGAGCACCTTGCGCGCGTCGTCGGGGAGCTGCGCGACGCGCGCCTGCACGACGCGCTCCAGCGAGAGGCGGCGATCGTCGCCGGGCGCAGGTGCGGTCGCGGCCTCCCGGGCCAGCTCCTCGACGAACAACGGGTTGCCGCCCGACTCCCGTGCGATCCGCTGCCCCTCCTCCGCGGAGAGCTCGCCGCCGCGTATCTGCCCTGCGAGCTCGACCGCCTCGTCCGGCGGGAGCGGGGCGAGCTCGACGACGGTGGGCTCGATCACCGGGATCTGGGCGTCGCGGAGCGCCTGGATCTCCCTGAAGAAGGGGCTCTGGGCGGCGTCATCGCTGCGGTAGGCGGCGAGCACGAAGAGCGGCGCCGGGTCGCTCGGCGAGAGCAGCTCCACGAGGAGCGCCGCGCCGTCCGGGTCCGCCCACTGGAGATCGTCGAGGAACAAGACGACGCGCTGCCTCGCACACAGCCGGACGAAGATCTGCTTGAGACCGATGAACGCCCGGCGCCGCAGCTCCAGCGGATCACGCGCGTCGGCCGGCGCCGCGGGCAGCTGTCGGAGCGACGGGCAGGTGCGCAGCACCGGGAAGATCCGTGCGGCGAGGTGCACGTCGCCGGCGAGCAGCGCCCGCTCCACGATCTCGGGCAGGCCGGCGATGTACTTCGCGAGCGCGTCGACGATGGGATCGAAGCCCTTGTACGGGACCGACTCCCACTCATAACACCGCCCCGAGAAGACCAGCGGCTGATCGAGATCGCGCAGCAACTCGAGAAAGCGCCGCGCGAGAGCCGATTTCCCGATCCCCGAGGGGCCTTTCAGATGGACGTAGGCGGGCGCGTTCGCCCCGCTGCGCCGGTAAATCTCCTGTACGACCTCGAGCTCTTGCTTCCGGCCGATCAGCGGCTGCCTCGGCGCCTCGCGCGGCGGCGCGACGCCGAGCCGCTCGAGCACCTCGGCGCCGGAGGGACGATCGCCCGGGGCGGTGGCGAGGAGCCGAACGCAGAGCTCGTCGAGATCGGCCGGAACGTCGGCGCGGCGCGACGAGGGGAGCGGCGCGGCGAGCTGCGTCCGCGCGAGGAGGCTCTCCCACATGGAGCCGGGGAAGGGGAGCTCCCCGGTCAGGGCCTCGAACAGCATCAGCCCCACCGCGTACCAATCGCTGGCCCGGCTCGGCTCCCGGCCGCCGACTTGCTCGGGCGAGAGGTAGAGCGGCGTAGCGGCGAGCTCGCGTCCCTCCCCCGGGGCGGCGTCAGGCGACGGCGACGAAGGAAGGGAGAGCCCGAAGTCGAGGATCACGACGCGCCCGCCGCGCTCGATGAGCACGTTCTCGGGCTTGAGATCGAGGTGGAGCAAGCCGGACGCGTGCAGGGCTGCGATGCCCCCGGCGAGCTGCCGCAAGATCGCGTAAATCCCGTCGCTGTTCCAGAGCGGAGCGCCGTCCGCCGAGCGGCTGGCTCTGATCTGCTCGAAGTAGGTCCGGAAGTCGGATCCGTCGATGAGCTCCATCGTGAAGAACCATCTGTCCTTCTCGGCGGTGAGCTCGTACAGCTGAATGAGGTTTGGATGGGACAGATCGGCGGCCCTGCGGAACTCGTTCTTGAAGCGGTAGAGGGTCTTTGGGTCCAGCCGCCGGAGCGTCTTGAGGGCGAAACGGCGGCCTCTCGCCGCGTCGACCGCCTCGTAGACCACACCCATGCCGCCTGCGCCCAGCCGCCGCAGCAGGCGGTAGGGGCCGAGTCGATCGCCAGCGTCCTCCGATGGCCGAGCAGCACCAGCGTTCTCCATATCCGGTCCTTTCACAGAAGCGCGCTGTCTGCCATTCTCGCCGCCGAGGATTGCTCCTGTGGTCCTGCCGTGCTGTCAGGGGCGTCGAGCTCGAAAGCCTCCACGGTATCGGTGAGGCCCTGGAGCTGAAGGAGCCCCGCCGCCTTCAGCGTGAAGGTATCCCGGAGGAGCTTCTGCGCGCTCGGCCCGACGGCGATGTGACCGGAGAGCGCTGCAGTGGCCAGGCGCGCTGCGAGCCAGGGCGTCGTCCCGGTGACCGGCCTCGTGCCGCTCCGCTCGGCGGCCAGCGGGTCCATCGTGACCGGCCCTGATTCGATGCCCATACGGGCCGTGAGCGCGGCGAGCGGCTCGTCTCCCTGTCTCGACGCCGCAGTGGCGACGGCGAGCGCGGCGCGCGCCGCGCTCGCCGGATGGCCGAAGAGGAACAGCGCCATGTCGCCGATCACGGCGGAGAGGTGTCCGCCGTGGACGCTCGAGAGCTCTGCGCAGCGCTGCAGCCCCCGGCGCAGGAGCGCATCGAGCTCGCCGAGATCGCGCGTTGCGCTCTTCGCCGAGAGCGCGTAGCACAGGGCCGTGGTGGAAGGCAGGCAGTCCTGGGACAACCCCGCCATGGAAACCGTGGGCTGGTCCGCCCCTATGCGGATGGGCTCGACCCGGCTCCGCCACGGCGCGCTGGGCTCGAGGACGCACTCCTCTATCTCCCGGAACAGCGCCGACGCCGCGACGTCGCGCGCGTGCACGTCTTTTTCAAGTACGCGCCTGAGGATCGCGCCTATCGGTTCTGCTCGGATCGGCGCGGGGATCGGGATCGGCTCGGGGCCCAGCTGCTGGGCGATCGCCGCCAGCAACGAATCACCCGACAGCACCTGACGGCCTGTGAGACACTCGATGAACACCAGCCCCCACGCGAAGAGATCCGACCGAGGCGTCGGCGGAAAGGCTCGGAGCTGCTCGGGCGCGGCGTAGCTCGGCGTCCCGAGCACCTCGTTGGTCGCGGTGATCCTGGCGTAGGTACCGTCGATGAACGCGCCGATCCCGAAGTCCAGCACCAGCGCGTTTCGCCGCGCGCCTGTCGGGATCACCATGATGTTGCTCGGCTTGAGGTCACGGTGGACGACGCCTTGAGCGTGGGCGCACGCGAGCGCGTCGAGGACCTGGAGCATCAGGTGCCGCGTCTCCCGCGGGGCGAGCGCCCCCTCTTCGGCCAGCACCTCGCTGAGATTCTTGCCAGGAGCGAAGTCGAAGACCGCGTAGGGGAACCCGGACACGGTCTGCCCGAAATCGATGAGGCGCACGATGTTCGGGTGATGGAGCTGGCCGCAGAGCTGCATCTCGCGACGGAAGCGGGCAAGGCGCTTTTCAGCGGGATGCGCGTCCCAGGTCTGGACGTCCAGCACCTTGATGGCGACCGTCTGCGTGGTCGCGAGCTGGCGGGCGCGGTAGACGATGCCGAAGCCGCCCTTTCCGAGCTCTTCGAGCAGCTCGTACCGCCCCTCGAGCACTGTGCCCGGCTCGAGGTTCTCTATATCGTGACGTATTTCCATCTGCACCTCAGCGACGTCCGCACGCCGTGCCTCAATAAAAGCGCAGAAGCGAGCCCATTGGACGGTTAAACCCGAGAGCTGTCAAGGGGCGCGGCCCGCGCCGAGCTCGCGGCGTACCTCACGGAGCAATGCATTCACATTGAAATCGTCCATTGTAGACACGTTCGCGGGTGAGCTCCTCCAGACGTCCCCTGGCGCTCGGGATCGGGCAGCCCATGCGGGAACCCGGTGACGTCCCGGGCGGTCGTCGTCCCCCGCGGACCCCCACCGCGCCGCGGTCCATCGCAGGCGCAGTCTCGCAAACGCCCATTCGCTGGGCCCGCGTTGGGCCACGGCCAAGCCCCGCTCGACGGGAAGTCAGACGGAAACAACTGAGGCTGCTGAGCTTTCACCCGGCCCATCCTCGGTGTCGCAGAAATCCTGGCGCGATGATGACACACCGAACCAGCGCTCCCAGCGGAGCGCCGGCGAGCGCGTCACGCCGGGCCGAACAGCGCGAGGCACTGCGCGTCGAGGACGCCGCCGACGAGATCGAGCGGCGCGCCAGAGCTCTCGTTCATCCACTTCGCCGGGACGGCCAGCTCGCGCTGTGCGCCCCCGGTCGCCGCCGTGACCTCCTGCATCGTGCAGCCGAAGACGACGCGGCTCACCCGGGCGAGCCAGGCCGCGGTGAAGCACATCGGGCAGGGCTCCACGGTCGTGTACAGCGTGTATCCCTGCAAGTCCGGCCCGGCGGCCGCGCAGGCGCGGCGCACGGCGCCGACCTCGGCGTGGTACGTGAAGTCGCGCTGGCCGTTCACCTCGTCGGTCGCCTCCGCCACGACCGTGCCGTCGGGGGCGGCCACCAGGGCGCCGAACGGCGGCTCACCCGCGCGCTGCGCGCCGCGCGCGAGCTCCAGCGCGCGCGCCATGAGCGCCTCGTCGCGGCTCATCGGACGAGCCTCGGGTCGAGCAGCGACTCCGGCGCCGGCGCCTTCTTGACGAGCTTGGACTCGACAGCGAAGTCGACAACCGCCTTCATCGAGGCGTACACGGGGCCGGCCTTCTCCGCCGTGCCGAAGAGCTGCTTGTTGTCGGCCAGGTCGTAGATCTTGTCGCCGGCCAGCATGCCCTTCACGTCCTCGGGCGGAGCGTTCAAGTACTTGCCGACGATGGGAATCGCCTTGTCGGGCTCGCCGCGCAGGACGCGCACCCCCTGATCGATGGCGCCGATGAACCTCGAGCAGGCGTCACCGGACTCGGCGAGCCGCGACCTCCGCACGGCCACCGCGTCCATGATGGTGTCGGGGACGCTGGCGCTCGAGAAGATCACGCGACCGCCGCCCTTGGTCGCCTTGGTGATCCACGGCTCCCAGGTGACCGCGGCGTCGACCTTCCCCGCCACGAACGCGGCCCCGGCGTCGTCTGCGCTCATGCTCGTGACCTTCACGTCGTCCGCGGAGAGCCCGGACTTCTTCAGGCCGGCGAGGAACAGCATGTGATTGACCTCGCCGAGGGTGAGCGCGACCGTCTTGCCCTTGAGATCGGCCATGGACGCGACCCCCTCCTTCGCCACCACCGCGTCCGCGCCGTTCGAGCTGTCGATGAGCGCGATGGCCACGACGTCCGTGTCGCCGTTGCCGCTCAGCACGGCCAGGTTCTGCAGGGTCGTCAGGCCGATATCGAGCTTCCCCGCGGCCAGCGCCGGCAGCGTGTCCCCGGGGTTCGAGAACGGCTTGAGCTCGACGTCGAGGCCAGCCTGCTTGAACAGCCCGAGCTCGTTCGCGATGAACACGCCCGCATAGCCGATCCACAGGTCGTGTCCCACGGTCAGCTTCACCGGCGCGTTCGCCGCGGCCCCGGGCTTCTCGCCCGGCGCGGCGGCGGCGAGCGCCTCGCGCGCTGGCTCGTCCTTCTTCGAGCAGCCTGGCGACAGGAGGAGGCAGGCGAGCGCTGCCCCGAGCTCTAGCACGACGGTCCTTCGGTTCATGGATCCTCTCCCCTCGGCGTATGCGTGAGCCCGAGGAGCAAGCGGCGGCGCTGCTCCTCGGGGCGGGCCTTCCCCCGCAGGAGCGAGAGAATATCCCGTTTGAGGCGCAGCAACGCCTCATCGAGATCGAGGTCGGGCGAGCGATCCGCCCGGGGTACCGGCACGTCGAACGTGGCCACGACGCGGCCGGGGCGCTCGGAGAAGACCACCACGCGATCGGACAGGATCAGGGCCTCGTCCACGTCGTGGGTGACGAAGAGCGTCGTGATCCGGTGATGTCGGATCACATGGAGCAGGAGCCCCTGCATCTCCTCACGTGTCTGGGCGTCGAGGGCGCCGAACGGCTCATCCATCAGCAGCACCTCCGGCCGCGCGGCGAGCGCCCGCGCCAGCGCGGCGCGCTGCTGCATGCCGCCGCTCAGCTCCGCGGGCGCGCTGTCGCGGAAGTCCCACAGATCGACGAGGCGCAGCAGGCGCTCGACGCGGTCCGCCTCTCGCTCGGCGCCGGCCTGCCGCGCCCGGCCGCGGTGGCGGGCCAGCGTCAGCGGGAAGCGGACGTTCTCCCGCACGCTGAGCCACGGGAAGAGCGTCTGTTGCTGGAACACGACGCCGAGCTCGGCGCCGGGGCCGAGGACGCGTTCGCCGCCGAGCGTGACGGTCCCGGTGGTCGCCGGCTCGAGCCCCGCGACGATGTGCAGCAGCGTCGATTTCCCGCACCCGGAGGGGCCCACGAGGCTCACGAACTCGCCCTCGCCGACGTCGAGGTCGAGCGGGCAGAGGGCGCTCGTCTCGCCGCGGCGGCCGGCGAACGCCTTGCTGACGCCGCGCACGGAGAGCGTCACGCGCCGCGCCCCCTGGCCCAGCGGAAGAGCCGGCGGTGCGCTGCGCCGAACGCCCAGTCGAGCCCCAGGCCGATCGCGCCCAGCACCGCCAGGTACGCGTAGATGCTGGGCGTCTGGATGAAGCGATAGAACCTGAGGACGCGGAAGCCGAGGCCCTCGGTGGCGGCCACGAGCTCCGCGACGACGACGTAGCTCCACGCCCACCCGTTGCACATGCGCAGCGCGCTCCAGATGCCGGGGAGGGCGGCCGGGGCCAGCACGCGCCAGACGATCTCCCGCCGGGTGGCCCCGAGGCTCTGGCTGACCTGGAGCAGCGGCGCCGGGACCCGCCGCACCTCGTCCGCGGTCATGAGCAACAGCTGGAAGAAGGTCCCCAGGAAGACGAGGAGGACCTTCGCGCCCTCGCCGATGCCCGCCGCGATCATGACGAGCGGGATCAGCGCCGGCACGGGGACATAGCGGAGGAACTCGGTCGGCGGCTCGATCAGCGCGGCGATCGATCGGAACGCGCCGGCGAGCACGCCGAGCGGCACCGCGAGGAGCGCGGCGGCCACGAACCCGGCCGTGACCCGGAGGAAGCTATAGCGGACGTCGAGCCAGAGCTCCGCCGAGCCGAGCGCCTCGGCCGTCGCCCGCCCGATGCTCGCGAGCGTGGGGGCGAGGGCGTTGTTCACCCCGTCGCGGCCCGTGAGCCAGGCGTACGCCGCTAGGGTGGCGAGGAAGCTCGCCGCGCCGAGCGCGAGACGGACCCGGGCGGAAACGGGGCGGCCGAGCGCGAGCCAGCGCGGCGGTGGTCGCTCGCACTGTCGCGACGGGGCCCGCGGCGCTCGGTCGCCGGGCATCCGTCAGCCGAAGAGCTGCATCACCGCGGCGCTCTCGGTGACGTAGGCGAACGCGTTGCTCATGCAGAGGATCGCGGCGTCGTGGAGCTCCCGTGAGGTCCCGGCCACGGCGTCGACCGGGAGCAGCACGCGGTAATCCAGGTTCCTCGCGGTGAGCACGGTGCTGAGCACGCAGATGTTGGTGCACACGCCGCAGCAGATGAGGTTCTCCACCCGCTTGCACCGGAGCAGCAGGTCGAGGTCGGTGCCCAGAAAACAGTCGTAGCGCCGCTTGGTGAAGATCCGATGATCCTGCGGCTCGATCCGCAGCCCATCGACCATCTCGGCGCCGCGGGATCCCTCGAGGCAGTGCGGCGGCTCGAACTCCAGCTCGATGCCGAAGTCGCACCGATCGGCCCTGTGCATCTCCTGGGTGAAGACGACCGGCAGGCCGTGCCCTCTCGCCCACGCGGCGAGCGCGTTGACGCGCTGTACGATATCGAGCGCCCCGCGCGCCTCGCAGGGCGCGCCCTCCTCGACGAAGTCCCGCTGCATGTCGATGACGAGGAGGGCGGTGGTGGCGGGGCGGATCTGGTCGAGGGGCAACGGGCGGATACGCGGCGTCATCGCTGGCCTGGACGTTCGACGCGCAGGGGACACCGGGCGCGTCGAGCTCGCTGAGGTGTGGTGAAGTGGTGAACCGACCGTCTCTACATCAGCCGGGAATGCAGCGCTAAAAGGCTGAACGGAATTTAGCCGGCGCTTCGCCGGAGGGTCAAGCGAGACCTCGGTGCGGGAGCACTTCGAGAGGGCGTGAGGTCGCCTGCTGCGTGGAACAAGGTGCGAGGGAGGGAGAGGTCTCTCGGCGCCGCTCGGCGTCGCTGACGTCTCCTGACGTCTACAGTGGCGCCATCTGCCGCACGCCGGTCATCTCCTTCGCCGCGCCATCGCGTAACGCACGCCGGCCCGGAGATCTCTCAGGAGGACGATCCCCTCCAGCGTCTCGCCGAGGCTCGCGAGCGCCGCGGCGGTGCTGGCCGACATCCCCACGAGGACGCTCTCGGCGCCGAGCAGGCCCACGGCCTGCACCGCGCGCAGGAGGTGGAGCGCGACGGCGCTGTCGATCATCGGGACGCCGGTGAGATCGACGATCACGAGCTCGGCGTCGTGGCGCTCCACGCCTTGCAGGAGCGCCGCCATGAGCTGGGCGCCCCGCATCGTGTCGAGATGGCCGATGAGCGGCACGACGATGACCCCGTGGTCGATGGGCAGGACCGGCGTCGAGAGCGCGGCTATCGTCTCGAGGAGGCGCGACTGGATGCCGAGGAGATCGGCCTCGGTGCTCCGCAGCGCCTCTTCCGTCCTCTTTCGTGCGGTCATGTCGACGACGACCCCGACCATCCCGATCACGCGCCCGCTCGCGTCGCGGAACGGGACGTTGTTCTCCAGCGTCCAGCCGTCGCTCCCGTCCTCGAGCTTCCACCGGAGCTCCACGTTGATCCGCGGGATCCCCTCGGACATGATGATCTCGTCGTTCTCGCGGTAGCTGCGCGCGACCTCGTCGACGAAGATCTCCTCGTCGCGCTTCCCGACGATCCTGTCGCTCGAGAGGCGATAGTGCTCCGCATAGGCCTTGTTGACGGCGAGGTACCGGTGGTCCCGAGCCTTGAAGAACACCATCGCCGGGATCGCGTCGAGCAGCGCGGCGTACCCCGAGGCCTCCGCCGCGAAGAAGCTGGCCAGGAGCTCGTGCTCCCGCGCGGCGGGCCGCGCGTCGCGTACGGTCGAGCTCGGCCGCTGCGCCTCGGCCAGGGCCTGCTCCAGGTCCGCGACGCGCCTGCGGAGCGCCGCGATCTGCTCGTGCAGCGACGTCTCGCTATCTGGGTCTGAAAGACACTGCATTACAGGGTACCACGTGCCAGCCGGGCCACGGTGACCGCATGATTGTCGGGGGCGCAACACTTGTCAAGCGCTCGATGTCCGTTGTCGACTCACCGCGTGCCCTCGGTGTGGGCCGGCAGGTCCGGTGGATGTCGACCAAGACGTTCCTCGCCCGTGCGGAGGGCGAGCGCGTGGCGTTACGCGGCGTTTACCCGCCGTTCACACGGCGGTACGCGCCGTTCAAGCTGGACCTGTGCTCATTTGTCAGGACAGGATCTGCGGAGGGCGGGAATCTACCTCGTACAACGCGGACGATGGTTGTGCGTTGCGCGTGGCCGATGAAGCGGCGTGGACGTGAGATTCGTTGTCTCGCGGTTGTCGATTCCCTGTCGATCCCCGTCGATTCCCGTCGATTCTCTGTCGGGTGGAACGACGGAGGCGCCTTGAACGTTCGGCTCTTCCCTGGTCGAGGCGCGCCATGGCCGGGTGTGGCCCCGGCGCCCGCGCGAGGCCTTGTGTCTTGGCCGGCATCGTCGCAAGGCGCGGTGCGTGAGCGTTTCGGGCGTACCAATGAGCGCCGCGGGCGCGCGCCGCGCGGCGAGCGGGCGCAGGGTAGGCGCACCAGCCGGCGCGTCGCCGGCCCGTTCACACGAGAGAGCGCACCATGACAACGCAACCGAAACGCCTCGCCTCGGTCCTCGCCTGCCTCGCCGCCGTCCTCCCGGCGTGCGCCGAGAGCGAGGCCCCGGCCGCGCCGGAGCTCCGCCGCGTCGGCGGCTTCAGCACGCCCGAGTCGGTGCTCCACGACGAGGAGCGCGACGTTTACCTCGTCTCGAACATCGTCGGCTCACCCGTCGAGAAGGACGGCCGCGCGTTCATCTCGCGCGTCTCGCCGGACGGCGAGATCCTCGACCTGACATGGATCGACGGCGCGTCGGAGGGCGTGACGCTGAGCGCCCCGAAGGGCATGGCCATCGCGGGCGGCAGGCTCTATGTGGCCGATATCGACGCGATCCGCGTCTTCGACGCGAGCGACGGCGCGCTCATCGAGGACATCGAGGTCGCCGGCGCCGGTCTGCTCAACGACGTCGCGGCCATGCCCGACGGGTCGATCGTTGTCTCGGACACCGGCGTGGCCATCGGGGAGGGCGGGCTCACCTCGATCGGCACCGACGCGCTCGTCGCGGTCGATCCGGGCGGGGAGGTCTCCCGGCTGATCGCGGATCCCGCGCTGCCGCACCCGAACGGCGTGGCGTGCGCGGAGGGCGAGATCTGGGTGGCTTACCTCGGCGCGGCGCGGGTCGACGCGCTCGATGCCTCGGCGCAGCTCCGGCGCGAGATCTCCCTGCCCGCTGGCACGCTGGACGGCCTCGTGCGCCTCGACGACGGCCGGCTCCTCGTGTCGAGCTGGGACGCGGGCGCCGTCTTCGAGATCGACCCCGCCGGGGACGCGGCGCCGCGCGTCTCCACGCTCGCGGCGGATCTCCCGAGCCCCGCCGATCTCGGCTGGGACCGCGCGAGAAATCGCCTGCTCGTCCCGCTCTTCAACGACGGCGAGATCGTCCTGCTCGACGTGGAGTGAGCCCGCGGAACAGCGCTTTGGGCCCAGGGGCGGCGCGGTTACGCTGCGCCGCCCCGGCCGGCCCCGCGCTGCGTCCGCGCGGCGAGAGAAGCGCCCTTTTCCATCAGGAGCGACGATGAAGACCCAGCTCACCCGACTGCTCGAGCCCACCGATCAAGCCCAGGCCTGGGGCGCGCTCAGAGAGGCCATCTCCCGCCTGGAGCGCACGTCCTCGGCGAGCGGCGCCGGCCTGGCCCGGTGGGTCGGCGTCTTCACCCGCACGCGCGATCGGATCACGATACAGCGGCTCTCCCGGCCGCTCGTCGTGCTCATCCTCGACGGCGCGAAGCGGATCTTCCTCGACGGCCCGGACGGCAACACGCGCCTCGTCGCCCGGGAGGGGCAGATCCTGCTCGTGCCGCAGGGCATCCCCCTCGAGCTCGTGAACGAGCCCGATCCCGAGCGCGGCGCCTACCGCTCCTTCACGATCGAGCTCTTGAGCGAGGTCGACGAGCGGCTCCAGCGCCGGTATCCCACGCTCTGTGTCCAGCGGGGGCTCGGCGGCTTCGAGGCGGACCGGCCGCACCTCCTGCGCTCCGCGATGCCGTCGATCCAGGCGCTGATCCACCTCGTGAACACGCTCCTCCTGCCCGGCGCGCACGCGCTGCTCATCGAGCACCGGCTGGAGGATCTCATCCTGACCCTGCTCCTGCAGCACCGGGAGCAGCTCGACGAGGCGCGCGCCGCCTCCTCGACGCTGGCGCTCGATCCGACGCTCGCGGTGCGGGCGCTCGTGCGCCGCGATCCGGCGCGCCCGTGGGCGGCCCCGGAGGTCGCGCGCGCGCTCGGGGTGAGCGACGCGACGCTGCGCCGCCGGCTCGGCGCGAAGGGGGTCTCGTTCAGGGCCCTCCTGTGGAAGGAGCGCCTCGATCTCGCCAAGGGGCTCCTGCGCTCGGGGCGCCACGGCGTGCTGGAGGTCGCGACGGCCTGCGGCTACGACTCGGCGTCGCGCTTCGCCGAGCAGTTCCGGCGCTCCGAGGGCGTCAGCCCCTCGGAGTACCGCGCGCGGCACCGGGCGAGCGCGAACGACTGCTGGAGCGAGGAGCCCGAGCTCGACGCGAGGTGAGGGATCGGCGCGCCGGGGCGCGGTGGCGGGGGGCTCAGCCCGCCTTGTCGATGCGGCCGTCGGGGTAGCGCGCGAAGCGGCCTTCCGCGCGCCCGTGGACCGGGCCGTCGCTCGGCCACGGCCATCCGCCGAAGCCCGTCCGCCGGTAGTCGAGGAAGGCCTGCTGGACCTCCGCCATCGAGGTCATCACGAAGGGGCCTTGCTGCGCGACGGGCTCGCCGATGGGCTTGCCCTGGAGGAGCAGGATCTCGGCCTCGTCGGGGCCGTTCTCCAGCAGCGCGGCCGCGCCGTCGCGGAGCGTGATCCTGTGGGCCGCGGGGACGCGCCGGGGGCCGATTCGGAGCTCGGCGCCGCGGAAGAAGTAGAGCGCGCGGTTCGTGCCGGGGGAGGCGGCCGGCAGCGTGAACCGCGCGCCCGGGGCCATCTTGAGCGTCCAGATCGCCACGTCGGACGCGGCGCGCGCCGCCCACGACCTCGGCGGCGGGGCCGGCGGGCGGAGCTCGCCGAGGCGGCCGGCGACGATCGTGATCTCGGTCGCCCTGCCCGCGGCGTCGCGCGCGATCTGCCTGGGGATCGTGTCGCCCCACATCATCACGAAGCGCGGCTCGGCGAGCTTGTCGGCGCGCGGCAGGTTGAGCCAGATCTGGAAGAGCTCGAGCGGGTTGGGCCCGTCCTTCTCGACGAGCGGGAACATCTCCGCGTGGACGATGCCGCCCCCCGCCGTGAGCCACTGGACGTCGCCGCGGCCGTAGCGCGCGGCCGCGCCGAGCGAGTCCGCGTGATCGACGAGCCCGCGCCGCACGACCGTCACGGTCTCGAAGCCGCGGTGCGGGTGCTGCGGAAAGCCGGGGACCACGTCGCCGTGGTACATGCGCCAGCCGTCCTTGCCGGCGAAGTCGCGCCCGATGGCGCGGCCCGAGAGCGAGGCGGCCGGCCCCATCCGCTCGTTGCCGGCCGGGTACGCGTCGTCGTGGTGGACGCAGAACAGGAAGGGATCGAGCGTCTCCCAGGGGAACCCGAGCGGCGCGACGTCGCGGACGACGTCCTCCGCGGCGAGCGCGGCCTCGTCGGCGCGACCGGGCGGGGGCGCGGAGGGGTCGCACGCGGCGACGACGGGCGTTGCGGCGAGGGCGCCGAGGGCTGTGCGGCGATCCATGGGGCTCATCCTGTCATCGTAAGGTGGACCTCATGGGGGGACAACGGTGCGAGCGCGCAACGCGGCGTTGCGCCGACAGCAACGCGCGCAACGTGCGCGCCGCCGCGCGGGCCGAGCAGAGCAGGGGAGAGGTGCGGGTGCGCGTCCGGGCGTGAGCGCGGCGCGTCGCGGCGCTTTTTCGTGCGGAGGCGGGGCGGGCGCGCCTGGAGTGGACTAGAGTCGACCCTCGTGTCCAGACGGCGCTCCGAATCGAGCATCATCTTCCTTGTCGCTGCGGTCCAGTTCATCAACGTCCTCGACTTCGTGATGGTGATGCCGCTCGGGCCCGATTTCGCGGTCGCGCTCGGGATCCCGATGTCCAGCATCGGCCTCATCGGCGGCAGCTACACGGCGGCGGCCGCGGTCTCGGGCCTCGCGGGCGCGTTCTTCCTCGACCGCTTCGACCGCCGCAGCGCGCTCGCCGTGGCGATGCTCGGCCTCGTCGCCGGCACGGCGGCCGGGGGCTTCGCCACGGGGCTCCCGAGCCTCATGGCGGCGCGCGTGCTCGCCGGGGCGTTCGGCGGGCCCGCGACCTCGGTCGCGTTCTCGATCGTCGCCGACGTGATCCCGCCCGAGCGGCGCGGCAAGGCGATGGGCGTCGTGATGGGCTCGTTCTCGGTCGCCTCGGTGCTCGGCGTCCCCGCCGGGCTGGAGCTCGCCCGCCGCGGCGGCTTTCCGCTGCCGTTCTTCGCGGTCGCGGCGCTCGGGCTGCTCGTCGCCGGGCTCGCGATCTTCCTCCTGCCGTCGATGCGAGATCACCTGACCGGCGCGCGGCCGTCGGGCAGCGCGCTCGGCGAGCTCGGCGCGCTCCTCGGCCGGCCCATCGTCCTGCTCTCGTACGCGACGACGGCGATCCTGACGGTGGCGTCGTTCCTGGTGATCCCCAACATCTCGGCTTACGTGCAGTACAACCTCGGGTATCCGCGCGAGCGGCTCGGGCTGCTCTACTTCGTGGGAGGCCTGGTGAGCTTCGCCGCGATGCGGGCCGTGGGACCGTTGGTGGACCGCTTCGGCGCGTTCCAGACGGGCTCGGTGGGGGCGGTGGTGCTCGTGAGCGTCCTTTACGCCGGGTTCGTCTCGTATACACCGGGGCTTCCGGTGCTCGCGATCTTCATCGCCTTCATGCTGGGCATGACGTTCCGCAACGTCTCGCACAACACGCTGACGTCGAAGGTGCCGCGCCCCGCCGAGCGGGCGCGCTTCACCTCGATGCAGTCGGCCGTGCAGCACATGTCGTCCGCGATCGCGGCGTTCGCCGCGGCCAGGATGCTCCACGAGCTGCCGGACCACCGTCTCGATGGCATGCCGGTCGTCGCGGGGCTGTCGATCGTGTTCACCGTGGCGCTGCCGCTCATGTTCCTCGGGATCGAGCGGCGCGTCGCGCTCGCGGCTGCAGGGCGCCCGTAGCCGTCGCGCCGCAGCGCCCGATCTTCTTCCGCGTCCTGGCCGTGTGGCCCATGCGCGCAGGACGATTTCCTGGTTCGACGGAGCTGCTGCCGGATCTTTCGTCGTCGAGGTCAGAAGGTGGTGCACGTGACGGTGATGTCGCCGTTGGCGTCCGCGCTGCAATGGAGGACATCGAGGCACTCATTCGACGCGTCGACGCACCCATTGCAGCTGGCACTACCGCAGCCCTGGGGCAGGTCGCGACACTCGTGCTGGGTGGACCCGCAGCCGTCGGGATGGTTCACAATACATATTTGAGTCGCCTTCTCGCAGAACAGCTCGCCGCACGCGAAGCGCCCTTGAGGCGCGGGCCCACAGTTTCCGAGGCTCGAAGTGCCCACGCCGGCGGAGTCCGCGAGACACGCGTTGTCGTAGATCTTGCCGTCGCACCCGCAGACAGGTGGACCGCCCAGGCCGCTGCATGAACCGGGCACAGCACAGTATTCCGTCGGGCAGTGTTCGTCGGGCGGGCTCGTCCCGCACGCATGGTCGCCGAACAGGCAATGCGACCCTGGCTCGCAAGGCCCATTCATCCCGCACGCCTCGCCAGCTGCCTCCGAGCCGGAGCTCCCGCTGGCGCCGGCGGTCGACGTGGAGCTCGAGGTATCCGCACCGGAGCTCCCGCTGGCGCCGGCGGTCGACGTGGAGCTCGGGGTATCCGCAACGGTGACAGCGTCGCACGCCGCATGCAGTCCGGCCGTCAGCAGCGCGACGGTGACAGCAGCCCATGATCTTCGCGTCGATGATTGGTGTGGCATACGTTCGCCCCGAGCAAAGCCCGCGCCAGATACGTTATGCCGCGATCTCCGTTGTTTCTCCATCTGGCGCGCGAGGCTCGTGTCGACTTGTGCCGAAGTTGGCCATGGCACCCCCAGCGCCTCCAGAGGTTTCGCCCCAAGCGCGCGCGGCGATGAGGTAGATCGCCACGATGGAGAAGGTGAAGGCCCAGGTCTAGCCAGCCGAGCCTTACGGGCGTGAGCGCACTCGCCCCTCCGGTACCGCCGCCAGGCCCGAGCAGCTGACCGATCGCCTCGTGCACGACACGCGCTGCCTCCACGTCCCCGAGGGCGACGGCTCGGCTCAGCGTGCAAGATGCTATCCGGCCTGCTTCCCCATAGGATGAGCTCCCTGAACCGTCAGCGTTCCCCTCGCCGGGGGCCGGTCAGCCCGGAGCCGCGATCCGCCGCGGCTCGCCGCCGGCCCTCAGCGCTGCTGCGCCCCGAACCGCGCCTTCGCCGCGTCCACCGCGGCCTTCGTCCACTTGTCGACCTCGTCGTCCGTCAACGTCCGCTCGGCCGACCGGAACCACAGCGCGAATCCCAGCGAGTGCGTCCCCGCCGGGAGCTCTTCGCCGCGGTACCGATCGAACATCTCGACCTTCTCGCAGCGCTCCCCCGCGGTGGTCCGCAGCACCTCGAGCACCTCTCCCGCCGGCACGTCGAGCGGCAAGAGCAGCGCCACGTCGTGCCGCATCGCCGGGAACCGGCTCGGCTTCGCGGCCACCGGCGCCTTGTACGCCGCAGCCACCGCCGCGAGATCCAGCTCCGCCACGACGGCCCCGCTCGTGATCTCCAGCGCCTCGCGCACGTCCGGGTGCAGCTCCGCCACGTACCCGACCTCGCGGCCGTCGAGCAGGACGCGGGCGCCCTTCTTCGGGTGCGCCCACGGCGGCGCCTCGCCCGCGAGGTCGAACGCCGGCGTCACGCTGCCCGCGAGCTCCGCAATCACCGCCTCGACCGCGCCCTTGCCGTCGTAGAAATCGACGTCCTCGGGCCGCGTCAGGTAGCTGTCCCGCGGCCCCGCGAGGAAGATCGTGAGCCGCGTCGGCTCGTTCACCGGCGGCCGCTCGACCCGCGCCAGCTGGCCCGCGCCGCTCGCCTCGCCCTGCCACGGCAGGAACACCTGGCTCACCTCGAACAGCCGCACGCGCGGCACGTTGTACCGCTGCGAGCGCTGCACCACCGTGAGCAGCCCGGGGACCAGCGACGGCCGCATCACCGACTTCTCCTCGGAGAGCGGGTTGAGCAGCCGCAGGAGCGACCCGTCGTCGTAGCGCGCCGCCTTCAGCTCCTGGGGCGAGAGGAACGAGTACGTCACCGCCTCGTGCAGCCCGATCCCCGTGCAGATCTGCCGCACCCTGCGCCGCAGCCGGTAATCGCCGCGGGCGCCCGCCGGCGCGGCTCCCACGCGCGGCAGCCGGCTCGGGATCTGGTCGTAGCCGGCGATGCGCGCGACCTCCTCGATGAGGTCGATCTCCTCCACGATGTCGGGCCGGTGCTCCGGCACCTCGACGAGGAGCCGGTCCGCCTTCTGCTCCAGCACCGAGAGCCCCAGCGTCTCCAGGATCTCGCGCGTCCGCGCCGGCGCCTCGGCTCCGATGATGCGCTGGTACCGCGGGAGCCGCAGCGTCAGGCGGCGCGGCGCGCGCGGCGCCACGTACGCGTCGATCGGCTCGCCCGCCGCCTCGCCGCCCGCGAGCTCGCAGATGAGCGCGCTCCCGCGGTCGCGCGACAGGGGGACCCCCGAGAGGTCCACCTCCCGCTCGAAGCGGTGCGACGCCTCCGTGTGGAAGCCGTACCGGCGCGCCGACCTGCGGATCCCGCGCGGCTCGAAGTACGCCGACTCGAGGAACACCCGCCGGGTCGTCGCGGTGACGCCGCTGTCCGCGCCGCCGATGACGCCCGCCAGGGCCACGACGCGGTCCGCGTCGGCGATGACCAGGTCGTCCTCGTCCAGGGACAGCTTCTGCCCGTCGAGCGCGACGAACGCCTCGCCCGGCTTCGCCCTCCGGATCTCGATCGGGAGCCGCAGCGTGTCGAGATCGAAGGCGTGGAGCGGCTGCCCCCGCTCGAGCATCACCAGGTTGGTCGCGTCGACGATGTTGCTGATCGGCCGGACGCCGAGGCGGCCGAGCCGCACCCGCGCCCAGAGCGGCGAGGGGCCCACGCCGACGCCCTCGATCACCTGCCCGTCATACCGGGGGCAGCGGTCCCCGTCGCGGACCTCCACGACGGCGCGTGGCTGCACGGCCGCGGGCGCTCCGGCGCCGTTCTCCCGCGGCGCGGCGACGGCGGGCGGACGGAACGGCAGGCCGAGCACAGCGGCCACGTCCCGCGCCACGCCCAGGTGCCCCAGCGCGTCGGGCCGGTTCGGGGTGACGCTCAGCTCGATGATCCAGTCCTCGAGGCGGGGCTCCCAGTCGAGCAGCGATTGCCCCGGGCGCCCGCCCTCCACGGTCAGGAGACCCTCGTGGCTCGACCCGAGCCCGAGCTCGTCCTCGGCGCAGAGCATGCCGGGCGACGTGAAGCCGGCGACCGCCTTCTCGGTCAACGTCACGAGCGCGCCGGTGCGGTCGAGCACCTGCGCCCCCACGGGCGCATAACAGACGAGCGCCGGAGCCGCCGGGATGACCGGCGCGCCGCACGCGACCTCGACGCCTTCTCCGCCCGCCTCGCCCGCGTCCACGCGGACCACCGTCAGGCCCTTCTTGCCCGCCGGGTGCGGCCGCGTCGCGACCACGCTCGCGAGGACCACGGAGCGCAGCGCGGCGCCGACGTGCGTCACGCGGTCGACCTCGAGCCCGCCGCGGCCGAGCGCCGAGGTCACCGCGTCGACGCCGGGATCGGCGCCGAGGATCTCTTGAAGCCACTTGTAGGATATC
The DNA here is from genome assembly GCF_051475585.1 of Sorangium sp. So ce426. Lineage (NCBI taxonomy): Bacteria > Pseudomonadati > Myxococcota > Polyangiales > Polyangiaceae > Sorangium > Sorangium sp. So ce426. The sequence goes on from NZ_CP150341.1 coordinate 5,023,702, forward strand.
AACATGGGGAATCGGGGCTGCGGGCGAGGGGCAGCGGCCTAGAGGCTTCCGAGGAAGCGGACGTCGTTCTCGTAGAAGGCGCGGATATCGTCGACGGCGAACTTCATGTTGGCCGTGCGATCCACGCCGATGCCGAACGCCAGCCCCGTGTATTCCTCCGGGTCGATCCCGACGTTCCGGAGCACCGTCGGGTGGACCATGCCGCACCCGAGCACCTCCAGCCAGCCCGTCCCCTTGCACTGCGGGCAGGCGCGGTTCTCGCCGAAACAGACGAGGCAGGACACGTCGAGCTCCGCGCTGGGCTCGGTGAAGGGGAAGTAGCTCGGCCGGAAGCGCGTCCTCGTGGCCTCGCCGAACATCCGGCGGCTGTAGACCTCGAGCAGGCCCTTCAGATCGGCGAGCGACACGTCGCGGTCGACGACGAGCCCCTCGATCTGCACGAACATGGGGCTGTGGCTCGCGTCGTCGTCGCGCCGATATACGACCCCGGGCGCGACGATCATCACCGGCGGAGGGTGGGAGAGCATCTCGCGCACCTGGACCGGGCTCGTGTGCGTCCGGAGGAGCACGTTCTGGCCAGGATCGCCGGCCATGTAGAACGTGTCGTGCATGTCCATGGCCGGGTGATCCGCCGGGAACCCGAGGAGATCGAAGTTGTAGCGCGCGAGCTCGATCTGCGGCCCTTCGGCCACGTCGAACCCGAGCCCGACGAAGATATCGACGATCTCGTCGAGGGTCCGCATGATCGGGTGCGGCCGCCCGGGCGCGCGCCAGCGGCCGGGCAGGGTGATATCGAGGGGCGGGGCGGAGAGCTCGCGATCGCGCGCAGCGCGCTTGATCCTCGCCGTCGCCTCCTCGCGGGCGCGCTCCACGCGGCCCTTGACGGCGTTGAGGCGCTGGCCGAGCGCCTTGCGCTCCTCGGGCGCCGCGCCGGGCAGCTGCTTCATCAGCGCATTGAGCGACCCGCGGCGCCCGAGCAGGCTGGCATACAGGCGGTTCAGCTCATCGAGATCGCCGGCTGCGGCGAACTGGACGTCCACCGTGCGATCGACCTCGTCGATGAGGCGGCCGAGTTCGGGACCACTCATTGCCGCCCCCTTACCGCGAAGGCCATGGCAACGCAAGACGTTGGCCTCCCGCGCCGCCCCCCAGGTGTTCGCGCCAGCCAGCGCGCGGCCCGCACGCGTGATCCGGAGGCTCGGCGACCGCGACCGCGACCGCGGCGGGTGTGCCTCGCCGCTCCCGCTGCGCGGCCCCGCCCTGCGCGCGGCGCGCGCGACAGCTCAACCTTGTCTGGCTCATGGCCGCGCACCGCGAGCGCGAAGATCGGGTGTTCGGCGCGGTCGACGTCCAGCCGGAGCTCGCAGGACTCCCTAGATCATGAATCGCGACCGACACAGGGAAGGATCGGTACCAGCCGCCCGCTCGCCCCGAAATCGACGGAGCCGGTCATGGTTGCGGAGCCGGGTCAGAGTTGAATACAGTGGCCGCGTGACCCCCTTCGCCAGGAGGCTTTCTTGCTCCACCGTGCCCGATCCCGCTCGCTCGCTGTAGGTCGCGCTCCCCTCTCGGCCGCGTTCCCTGCGCTCCTCGCCGTCGCGGCGGCCTGCGGCCCTGCCACGCCGGCAGAGGTGCCGCCCACGCCATCCGCAAATCCCGCGAATCCCGCACCCGCCTCTGCCCCTGCGCTGCCCGCGCCGGAAACGCCCGTTATCGACACAGCGCTCGGCGGCCGGCTCTTCGACAAATTTTATGGGAAAGAGCCCCCGTTCTCGGCCTTTGTCCCCGACAGCTCGAAGACCAAAGGGGCCCTGGATGGTCAAGGCGGTCCCTCGGGCAATGGGACGCTCAGGCTCGGATCCGGGGAGGCGATGAGCAACGACGCCGGCCATGATTATCGGCTCAAGAATTTCTTCGGCTGGGATCTCAAGGGGCGCGAGGGCATCTATGGACCAGGCGCCATGGCGAAGGCGTACGCCGTCTCGCGGAGCCTCCTCGGGGGACGCGAGACGCAAGAGGATCTCGTCCTTCTGCTCACGAAGGGGGATCGCGAGATCCCAGCGTACGGCGACGTGCTCACGCCCCCTCAGATCGAGGCCGTGGCCGCGTTCGTGATCGGCGTCCGTGACGGCGCGCTCCCGCATCCTGACCAGATCTTCACGATCAAGCCGCCGGCTCAGGGACATTACGCGCTCCTCCCAGGCGGCGACGCCGCCCGCGGGAAGGCGCACATCAAGGAGCGCTGTTCGTCGTGCCATGGGGACGATGGGACGAAGGTGCTCTTCGACGATGGCGCCTACTCTCTCGGCTCCCACGCGCGGCAGAAGGCGTACGAGGACTGGCACAAGATCCTGAACGGGCAGCCGGGCTCGCCCATGGGCCGTCAGGTCCGCGGGAGCACGGGCAAGGAGATGGCGCAGGAGCTCCTCGATATCCTGGCGGCCCTCTGCGATCGCGGGGCGTTCCCTCCAGGAAAGGCGACAGCGAAGGACGTCGAGGCCGGCGACGGGCGCTGCGGCTCCTATCTGAAGTAACCGGCGCGGGCCGCTGACAGCCCGTCGAACCGCGACAACGATTGAAATCGCACGCGCTCGACGTCGCCGCGCGCCGGCAGCGTCGCCGCGATGCGGCCTGTGTTCCTATGACACGACCGAGGATGCCGTCGCGTCGCGCCGCGAGGACGCGCGGGTCCTGGGCGCGCGCTGTGGCACCCCGCGTGCTTGGAAGCCCAGGACCACGCGCGATCCCGAGGTCGCGATGCCGGGCGGACGGCGTCGGCACGCGGTCGTGCAAGGAGTCGATTTGTGAAATTGCTTACTAGTTTCTTTTCGGTTCTGAGCGCGGCGGTGGTCGGGCTCGGGTGCGGTAGCGGCGCGAGCAGCGCGAGCGGCGCGAGCGACGGCGCAGAGGGTGAAGGAGCGAGCTCCGGTGGGACCTTCGGTGGCGAGGGGGGCTCGCTGGACATCGGCGGCGGGATCGGGCCTGGATCGAGCGGCGTGGGCGGCGCCAGCCCCACGGGCGGAGGCGGAGCGTGCGCCACCCAGACGGCGGCGGCGTCCATCCAGCCCGTGTACCTGGCGTTCGCGTTCGACGTGTCGGGGAGCATGGGCAAGGGCGACGAGGACTGGCACGACAAGTCGCTCAAGTGGGATCCCGTCGTCGCCGCGACCAAGCAGTTCTTCTCGGATCCCGGGTCCGAAGGGCTGACGGCCTCGCTCTCGTTCTTTCCCGCCGACGACGACAAGTGTTCTGTCGAGATCTACGCGACGCCGGACGTGCCGCTGACGCCGCTCCCCTCGGCGGCCTTCACCGAGGCGATCGACGCGATCGAGCCGGCGCGCTCGGACGACTGGCGCGGCGGCACGCCGACCGCGTGGGTGATGCGGGGCACGAGCAAGTTCATCGAGGCGCAGCGGCGGCAGAACCCCGGGAAATACGCGATCGTGCTCGTGACGGACGGCTACCCGCAGGGCTGCGACGAGGCGTCCGACACCATCGATGCCGTCGTGGCCGACGCCCAGGCGGCGCTGGCGGAGGGCGTCCCGACCTACGTCATCGGGGTCGAGAACCCGCCGATCGAGGGCGCGCCGGACACCCTCGACGACCTGCACGAGATCGCGGCAGCCGGCGGCACCGAGGGCGCCGTGCTCATCGACACCGGCGATCCGTCGCAGACCACGGCCGCTTTCAAGGCGGCGGTCGACCGGATCCGCGGCGCCTCGGTCTCGTGCACGATGGCGATCCCGCTCCCGCCGAACGGGAGCGCGTTCGACAAGGAGAAGGTCCGCGTGCTCTACACGAGCGGATCGAGCGCGACCACGGAGCTCGTGTACGACCAGAGCTGCGCGACCGAGGGCGCCTGGCGCTACGACGAGCCCGCGAGTCCGACGCAGATCGTGCTGTGTGCCGACGCGTGCACCACGGTCCAGGCGGACATGGTGGCGAAGCTGAGCGTCGATTTCACCTGCGAGAGCGTGATCGAGGTTCCCCTGTAGCCGCAGGCCGCCGCGCCTGCGGGGCGCTCGATCCGACGGCGCGCGCCGCCAGCCCGACCCATGTCAACGGTGAGTTGACGCTGTGGACACACCCAGTTGCTTCTCCACCGGTCCACCTCGGCAGGGGCGGTCAGTCACCCATCCGCCGGGTCGAGCGCCCTTGCCGCTGCCCGGCGCCATGGGCCGACTGACGCGAGCGCGGCGCGCAGGTACCGTCCGGCAACGCTGCCGAGATGTTGTAGAACAGGGCCACCATGGCACCTGCTCAGGAGCGCGAGCGGCGGACCCTCGATCGGTACACGCTCCATGGCGTGATCGCCTCCGGGGGGATGGCCTCCGTCCATTTCGGGCGGCTCGTGGGCGCCCATGGCTTTGCGCGCACGGTCGCGATCAAGCGCCTGCACCCGCAGTTCGCCAGGGACCCCGAGTTCTCGTCGATGCTCCTCGACGAGGCGCGGCTCGCGGTGCGCATCCGTCACCCGAACGTCGTCACGACGCTCGACAGCGTGCAGGCCGACGACGAGCTCTTCGTGGTCATGGAGTACATCGCGGGGGAATCGCTCTCGAGCCTGCTGCGCGAGGCCGGCCGGCGAGGGGCACGGGTGCCGCAGCCGGTCGGCTCGGCCATCATCGCCGGCGCCCTCGCGGGCCTGCACGCGGCGCACGAGGCGACCGACGAGGAGGGCGCCGCGCTCCAGATCGTCCACCGCGACGTGTCGCCGCAGAACATCCTCGTCGGCGAGGACGGCATCGCGCGCGTGCTCGATTTCGGCATCGCGCGGGCGGCGGTGCGGAGCCAGGTGAGCCGCGTCGGGCAGCTCAAGGGCAAGCTCAGCTACATGGCACCGGAGCAGCTGCGCGGAGCCCCCCTGACCCGCCGCGCCGACATCTACGCCGCTTCCGTGGTCCTCTGGGAGGTGCTCGCCGGGCGGCGGCTGTTCACGGGGGAGTGCGACGCGGAGATCTTCGGGCGGATCCTCGAGGGCGTCGTCCAGCCGCCGAGCGTGTACGGCGACGTGCCGAAGGCGCTCGACGACGTGGTGCTGCGCGGCCTCGACAGGGATCCCTCCCGGCGTTACGCGACCGCGCTGGAGATGGCGGCCGCGCTGGAGGAGGCGCTGCCGCCGGCGAGCCCGCGCGCGGTCGGCGCGTGGGTCGAGGCGACGGCGGGGACGCTCCTCGAGGCGCGGGCGAAGAGCCTCGCCGCGATCGAGACGTCGCAGCGGAGCGCGGCCCCAGCGCCGCCGCCGCCGAGACCCGCCGGCGTGGACGACGCGCCGCCGCGGGACGACGAGGCGCGCCTCGCGCAGCCGTCCGGCGGCCGCGGGCGCGCGCTGCGGACCTCGGTGACGGTCCCGACGATGACGAGGACGGTCGAGGACATGGCGCGGCCCGTGGCGTCGGCGCTCGCGACGCCGGTCGCCGCGGCGGCGCCGCCGCGGCTGGCGAGCGCGCAGCTCGTCCGCGCGTCCACGCTCGCGCTCGGGGCCAGCGCGCTGGTGCTCGCCGTGGCCCTCGGCAGGAGCTGTAGCGTGCGTCCAGAGCCGGACGCGCCGCAGGCCGAGCGCGCCGGAGCCGGCGAGCCGCCTCCGCTGGCCGTCGCCCCGGCGCCGGGGGTTGCGGCGCTCGCCTCGAGCGCGGCCGCTCCGGCGGCGTCCGGGGCCGCGCCTGTGGCGCCCGCCACGAGCGCGCCTGCGGCCTCTGCGAGCGCCGCTGTGGCGCCTGTGAGCACCGCGGCTGCGCCGGAGCCGGTCGCGCCCGCCACCGCGCAGCGCGCCGTGCCCCCCGCGCGCACCGCGCGGCCGCGATCCCGCTGCGTGCCCCCGTACTACGTCGATGCCAGCGGCATCCGGCGGATCAAGCGCGAGTGCCTGTGAACGGTGGAAGCGTGTAGCCTACGCCGCGATGAAACGAGGCCTCCTCGCCGCCCTGGGCGCGGCCGTCACGCTCGTCGCCAGCTCTCACGCCCGTGCTCAGGGCGTGGGCGAGACGTGCGCGGCCTCGTACGAGCAAGCGCAGCAGCTCGTCCGTGACCGGGCGTTGCTGCGCGCGCGGGCCGAGCTCCACGTCTGCGTGAGCTCATGCCCGGCGACGCTCGCCCGCGATTGCCAACGCTGGAGTGAGCAGGTCGAGCGCGACGTGCCCAGCGTCGCGCTGTCGGCCACGTCCGCGGACGGCGGCGCGCCGGGCCGGGTCAGGGTGCTCCTCGACGGCGCGCCGCTGGTCGACGCGCTCCCGAAGGATCCGATCGAGCTCGATCCCGGGCGCCACACGCTGACGTTCGAGGACGCGGCGGGGACGCGGGTCGTCACGGTGGTCACGGTGCCGCCGGGCGACAAGGCGCTGCCGATCGCGGTGCGCTTCCCTGCGCCGGCGCCGTCGCGCCCCGCGGGCGGCGCCGACGCGCCGCCCGTGCGGCAGCGCTGGCCGCTCGTGCTCGCCGGCGCCGGCGTGGTGGGGCTCGGTGTGGGCGCGTTCCTCGGCATCAAGGGGCACCTCGACCGGAGCGAGCTCCGCAGGCGGTGCGCGCCCGGCTGCCCGGCGGAGGACGTCGAGGCGATCGATCTCACGTGGAAGGCAGGCGCGATCTCCGCGGGCGTGGGGTTCCTCGCGGCCGGCCTGGGCGCGGTGCTCTATTTCCAGCTCGATCCCGTCGCGCCCGCCGCGCCGGTCGCGAGCTTCTCGTTCTCGCCGGGCGGCCCCGGGCTCTCGCTCCGCGGCGTGTTCTGAGCGCACGCACGAAGCCTGTCACCCTGCTGCTTGCGGTCTCCTCCTGCGCAGCGCCGGCGACCCTCCTGCGCAACCTCGGCCTCCTCCTGCGCAGCGCCGGCGACCCTCCTGCGCAGCCTCGGCCCCCTCCTGAGCGCTCCGTGGAGTGTCCTGAATTACAATCGCGCGGCTCCTGCGCAGCGCCGGCGACCGTCCTGCGCAGCGCCAGCGGTCCTCCTGAGCCGCCTCGGCGCCCTCCCGTGCAGCGCCAGCGGCCCTCCTGAGCAGCCTAGGCGCCCTCCTGCGCGCCCATGTTGGTGTGCTTTGCAACACTTTCCCCCATCCTGTGCGTCAAGTGGCGGCTCTCACGCCAGGATGTTCGAGTGCAGGAGATCGCGGCGGAGATCGCGCGGCGCAGAAGCCCGCGGTTCGCTGCCTCTCCGCGAGCATCTCCGAGGATGAAGCTTACCGAAACTCCTTCGAGGCGAACGAACCGTTGCCATTCTCCAACAATCCCGAGCACGAGCCGCTCGTCGCCGAGCTCGACGCCGTCGCGCGCGAGGTGGGTCTTCTTGGAGGTGCGCCGTGACGAGCCCCGAGCGTTCGGGCAGTGATGGAGTACGGGCAGCGCGAGCGCTGCTCAGCCTGGTCGAAGAGCACTCCGCGGACGATTTTCAGGCCGCCGAAGCGATCCTCGGTGGACAGCAGGAGCTGGCGCAAGTCCTCCAGCTACTCCGGAATTTCAAGCGGCAGCAGAGCCCCGAGGACCAGGAGCCCATTTCGATGGAGCGGCTGCGTGAGATCGTCAAGGACGAGCTTGTCGCGCTGGCCCGCGACAATGTCGATGTCGAGCGGGCGCTCCGTGAACGGTTCGACCAATATACAACGGCGTCGCCGAGCTCGACGCTTGAAGATGCCATGGCGCGCGCCACTCGTCGGATAGATAAACAACTTGTTGCTCCTGCCGAAAAAGTATCGAGGTTTCTGAAGATGCTCAGGTTCGCGTCCGAACATGCGGGACAGGCACATCGAGCAAGGATCGAGTCGCTTCTCCGCAACCTCGCGATCTCGGCAATCGACGAGAATGTGATCGTACTGCCGACGCTGCACTCCATCGCGCAGCTCCGGACCGTGTGGTCGCCAAATCCGCTGCCCTACAAGGCTCAAGAATCGCGCCGGCACCTCGCAGAGAGACTCTTCAAGGATGCAGAGCGCCTGACGCCGGACACGATCGAGGACATCACGACCCGCTTGCTGGCCGAAGGGCTGCGCAGTCCTGCCGACCGTGCGATCGCGGAGACACGCCGTATCAACACAAAGAAGGCCCATGGCGAGTAGGCGACAGCGCCGCGACTCGCCCCGCGAGAGGCTGCTCGCGGAGGTCGGCCGGCAGGTCGAGCGCCGGCTCGGAGGCTCCGGATCGGAGCTCGCGGCCTCCCAGCAGACGCTCGCCTACATGAACTGGCTCGCGTGGCACTGCAGCGCCTTTGCGACGGTCCCGGCGTTCTTGAACGCGGCGCGCGCGGACATCGTCGCCATCTTGCATGCAGGGGCGCTCGGGGTGGAGCGCACCGCCCATGTCCACGCCCGGAGCCTCCTGGAGAACCTCGTCCGGCACTGCTACTTCGACTCGCGCCCCTCCCTGTTCGTCGCGCGTACCGTCCTCCCCGAGGAGGACGTGAGAGACGTCTGGACCGACCTGCTCAAGGAGATCCAGCGCCTTCCACACTTCCAGCCTGCGCTCGGCGACACCGGCGAAAAGTGCTTTCTGTTCTCCGAGATCGTGCACGCCTACCAGCGGTCGAGCCGCTTCGTACACGGCTCCACCGCGCGTTATCGGAGCCTCTACCGGGACATCCGTTCGATCGACCTCGATGCGGAGCGTGCCCGGGACCTCGATGTCTCCCTCCGGCGACTCGGCGAGGCCTGCCTGCTCCTCCTGGCGCTGTATCACCTCGGGCCTTACCTGCTCATCTCCCAGCCCATCCGGCGTTACATGTTGCGTGACGCCATGGGCCCCGACGGGCGCGCCCGCTTTCTGCGCTGCATGGAGTCCGTTCCCGTGACCTGGGCGCAGCACCAACGCACTGCGGCGCTCCGCACGTGGCGGGAGCGGAAGCGCAAGCCTTTTCCGACGAGAGACGGCTTGCTGCTCGACCGGAAGGGGCTCGCTCTGGTGGTGAATCCCAGAGCATCAACCAAGTCGTAGGCTTCCGCTCTCGGTTCCCGATGCCGCGAACGCCGCGCCACGCGCCTTGAGCGCCGCGCGCCCCGTCAGCCCTTGCTGCGGATGCCGTAGCGCTCCATCAGCCGGTGGACGAGCTGCCGGGAGACGCCCATCGACGCGGCGGCCCGCGCCACGTTGCCGCCGCTCTCCCGGAGCTTCATCGCGATGTACGTGCGCTCGAACTGCTCGACGACCATGTCGCGCGCCTCGCGGAGCGGCAGCGCGACGAACTGGCCGACGCCCATGTCGGCGGGCCGCGGCGCCACCTTGACGATCGCCTCCTCGGCGAGGTGCGGGAACAGCATGAGCCGCGCGACGGTGTTGCGGAGCTCGCGCACGTTGCCCGGCCAGTGGTGCCCGCGGAGCAGCTCCAGCGCGTTCGGCGGCAGATCGGCGAGCGAGCGCGGCGGCGCCTGCGCCGCGAGGAAGCGCTCGACGAGCAGCGGGATGTCCTCCTTGCGCTCGCGCAGCGGGGGCACGACGGTCTCGACGACGGCGAGCCGGTAGTAGAGATCCTCGCGGAACGCGCCCGACGCGACGCGGCCCTGGAGATCGCGGTGCGTGGCGGCGACGACGCGGGCGTCGAACGACGTGTACGCGGCGGCGCCGATGCGGCGCACCTGGCGGGCCTCGAGCGCGCGCAGGAGCTTCGGCTGGAGATCGAGCGGGAGCTCGCCGATCTCGTCGAGGAAGAGCGTGCCGCCGCTCGCCTCCTCGAGCAGGCCGGCGCGCGCGCTCTGGGCGCCCGTGAACGCGCCCTTCGTGTAGCCGAAGAGCTCGGCCTCGATGAGGTTCGGGGCGACGGCGCTGCAGTCGAACACGACGAAGGGGCCGCCGCTGCGCGGGCTCGCCGCGTGGATGGCCCGGGCGAGGACCTCCTTGCCGGTGCCGGACTCGCCGAGCAGGAGGATCGTCTCCGAGGTGGCCGCTGCGCGCTCGAGGCGCGCGAAGAGCGCGCGCATGGGGACGCTGCCGCCGAGGGCCTCGCCGAAGCTGGCCGTGGTGGAGAGCGGGACCACGACAGGGGCGCCGCCGACGCGCACGGTGAGGGGAACGCCGCCCAGGGACGCGATGGCGCCCGGGGTGAGGAAGCCCTCGACGATCAGGACGTCGTTGATGAACGTGCCGTTCTTGCTGCCGAGGTCGGTGAGGACGACCCCGCGCGGCGAGAACCGGAGCTGGCAGTGGCGGCGTGAGACGCGGGAGTCGGGGATGATGACGTCGCACTCGCCGCTCGTCCCGAGCACGAGCGGCGCGACGCCGAGGGCGGCCTCGATCGGCGGGCTCTTCTGCGGGGTGACGAGGATGCGCAGGTCCGGGAGCTCGACCGCGTCGCTTCGGAGGGTCGTGATCGTCCGGGTGGGGTCGTGCATCGATCGCGCGGGAGGGGGACGGGGCAGCATCTCCGAATTTCCGGTGGATTTCCAGCCCGCGGTGCGTCCGGGGCGCTGGGCGCACGCCGCCAGGATATCCTCACGAGGTGCTCGAGTTCACGCAGTCCGAGGCCAAGATCCTGTCCCAGTGCGTCACCCGATTCACCGATGCGTTCCGCCGCGACGTGGCGGACGTGATCCGGCAGGAGTTCCGCGGCTACGAGCCGCCGGAGGTGACGGAGCTGATCGGACAGCTGAGCCTCCTCGGGCGGCAGCTCGAGCTGCGCCCGCCGCACGCGCAGATCCACGACACGCAGGGCCCGCTGCTCAAGCGCATCCTGATCGATCTCCGGCGCGACAGCGCCACGGCGATCGAGGAGCCGCTGCAGAAGGCCGTGAACGCCGAGACGATCCGGCACCTCCGGCGCGAGGTCCACGGGCTGGAGCAGCTGATGGCCGCGCCCTGGTTCGCGGCCACGCGCGCGCTCAAGGTGCCGCAGCTCACCGACTACATGTCGATCCGGCACGCCGAGGCCGTGATGCCGGAGGCGCCGCCGCTGCGCCCGCGCGAGTACGACGAGAAGTTCCACATCCTCGAGGCGCCCGGGCTCTTCCTGCCCGATCTGGCGCACTACCGGGCGCGCTGCGCGCTGCGCGGCGCCTCGATCGCCGTGGCGTTCATCGACATCGACGACTTCAAGGCGTTCAACGTCCAGCACACCGAGACAGCGGTCGATCTCCACGTGCTCCCGCCGCTCATGGAGAGCATCGAGGCGCACGTCTTCGCGCACGGGCACGCGTACCGGTTCGGCGGCGACGAGTACATGATCACGCTGCCCAACGCGACGCGCGCGTGGGCGGTGGACTTCCTGCGCGCGCTCCAGGAGCGGCTCGCCCGCCGCCGCTACCGCCGCGTCGAGCGGTCGCCGACGATCTCGGCCGGGCTGTGCGTCGCCGACGTCGATTGCTTCCTGACCGATCGCGAGATCCAGGGGCGCGCCAACCTCGCGAAGAACCACGCGAAGGCGACGGAGAAGGGCCGCGTCGCCACGTACGACGGGGAGCTGTTCCGCCCCGAGGATCTGGTGCTCGCGTGAGGCCGGACGGCGGGATCGCGGCGGGCGAGGCGCGCGCCGGCGGCGACGCGCCGCCGGAGGCCCCGGACGGCCTGGTCCTGCCCGAGCCGCTGTGGGGCGCGCTGCGCGCGGCCTACGGTGAGCCCGGGCGCGCGTACCACGACCTGGCGCACGTGGGCGAGGTGCTCCGCCGGGTGGGCGAGGTCGCCCGCGACGTCGGCTGGCGGAGGCCGCGGGAGGTGTTCCTGGCCGCGCTCTTCCACGACGCCGTGTACGTGCCCGGCCGCCACGACAACGAGGCGCGCAGCGCGGAGCTCGCGCGCGAGGCGGTGGCGCGCTGGCTGCCCGGCGAGGGGCTCGACGAGGGCCTCATCGAGCGGCTCATCCTGCTCACGGCGCGCCACGGGGCCCTCGAGCCGGCGGACGTCGGCGAGGAGGAGGCCCTCTTCCTCGATTGCGACATGGCCATCCTGGGCAGCGACGCGGCGGCGTTCGACGCGTACGACCGGGCGATCGCCGCGGAGTACAGCGCCGTGCCGCCCGAGCTCTACGCCGCAGGCCGGCGGCGCTTCTTCGAGAAGCTGCTCGCGGCGGAGCGGATCTTCCTCTCGCCGTACTTCCACGCGCGCCTCGAGGCGCGCGCGCGCGACAACCTGCGCCGGAAGCTCGACGCGGGCGCGTAGCGACGCCGGCGCGCGCTGCCCCTCGCGCGATCACCAGCTCTTCACGTCGCTCTTGCTCACGCGGCACGTGGCGGTGTCCCACTGGCTCGCGCCGCCGTGAAGCTTCTCGGACTCGCCCATGTGATCGGTGACGGCCCTGTACTCCTGGCAGATCTTCGGCTTGTCGTCGCCCGCGTCGTAGCCCCCTTTGACGTACAGGTTCGTGATCGTGACCGTGTCCCCGTAGTTCTGGTTCGCGCCGGCGACCGTCGTCTTCACCCGGTCCACCCTGACGTTGTCGATGATCAGGTGCCGCGGGCCGCCGTTCGCGGTGCAGTCGCCGCACGAGCGCCAGAGCTTCCCGAAGTCGGCGATGTACGAGTTCGTGACGATCGTCGTGGAGCCGCCCTTGGCGTTGTGCTGGAAGATCTTGTCGGCCGAGCGGAGGGCGATGGAGCTGTTGATGTGCATCGTCGCCCCGTCGGCGCTGTTGGTCGCCGCGTCCTCGCAGACGTCCTCCCAGTAGACGTGATCGAGCGTGCAGTCGCCCTTGCACACGATGCCGTTGCCGCCGGGGAGGCCGCCGGCGATGATGAGGTTCTTCACGGTGACGCCGTCCTCGACCTCGAACACGGTCTTCTGGCCCTCGCCGTCGTCGCAGTCCGCCGTGTTGTTCACGCCGATCTTCTGGTTGTTGAAGTCGTAGACGTCCTGCCCGCCGTGGGCGGCGTTCTTGAGCACCGTCGTCTGGGTCCTGATCTCGCCGTTGCCGTTCGTGGGCGTCGGGATCGCCATCGGGATCTCGTCGCCGAGCGGCTCCTCTCCGCCCGTGCCGCTGCTCGTGGTGCTCGCGGCCGTGGTGCTGGAGCTGCTCGTGGTGCTCGCGGCCGTGGTGCTGGAGCTGCTCGTGGTGCTGGAGCTGCTCGTGGTCGCGCCGCTCGTGGTGCTCGCGGCGGTGCTGCCGCCGCCGGCGCCGCCTGTGGTGCTGGTGCTCCCGCCGGTCGCGGCGGTGCTGCTGCTCGAGCTGCTGCCTCCCTGGCCGTCGTCCGGGGTCGCCGCGTCGTCTGAACAGCCGAGCTGGATGGCTCCGGCGGCGCCGATCACGAGCAGCAAAGTGAAAGCTGACTGCATTCCAAATCTCATGTCGCTACCTCTCGTTCTGGAATCATGATGGGCGGCCCGGCGGTGGGCGGCCGCCGAACCGGGCCGGCGCTGCGCCTCCGCCGCGAGCTAGGCAACGACAATGCCACTTGCCTGGAATCGCCTACCGGTGGTTCACGGTGTGCCCGGGAGCCCGCGCAGCGCTCGTGGCGTGGGCATCCTCATGGCGGCGCGCCGTAGCGCCGCGATGTCAACCACGGGTTGACATGCTTGACGGCAAGGATGACTCCCGTCTGCAGTATCTCCCCTCGATTTTTCGAGAAGATTCACAGGGAGGCGCGGGGGCTCCGGCGCTCAGCCCTTCCAGCCGGGCGGCGGCTTGGCGAAGCCGGTCTCGGCGGGGAAGGGGCTGGCGGTCTCGCGCTGGTGCAGCCCGTCCACGTCGATGCCGAGCGCCCTCAGCCCGTCGCGCTGCTCGTAGCGGATCACCAGCACGGCGGCGGGCTTGGGGGTCGCCCGGGTGAACTGCGTCGACGTGATGCGGGACTCGCGCCGCTCGCCGAAGGTCGTGCCCAGCCCCTTCGGCGCCGCGGGGGCCGGCGCGGCGCCCGGCGCGGGGGCTGGCGGCGGCACAGCGGGCGCGGGCGCGGGCGGTCCATACCCCGGAGCCGGCGGGGGCAATCCGCCGCCCTGCGGCCCGCCGAACGCCGGCGGGGGCGGCGCGAAGGGAGGCGGGGGCGGCGGCGGCGGCGGCGCGAGCTCCTCGAACACCGCCAGGCCGATGACACCCACGTTGCGGGGCTTGCCGATCTGCGCGGCGTACGACTGCTCGATGCTCCCGAACCGGAACGTCGCGACCTCGGTGTGGCTGATGCGGAACCCGGTGAAATCGAACGACTCGTGCGCCCTGATCACCATGCCGCGGGCGTCGAACGACGCGTCCTCGCCGCTCTGCACGTCGAGGCCGTCGACCGTGGGCACCACCTCGACGCGCGCGCCCGTCAGGTTCCGCACGCGCAGCGCATAACGCTGGCCAGACCGCCCCTCGACATAGGTCGACTCTCGGTGGACGTACTCCCGCGTCGGCGTGAGCGCGCCGCCCTCCTCGACGAGCAGCTCCACCTCGACGATCCCCTTCAGGTCTCGCATCTCGATGCCCCTCTCCCTGAGCCGTCGCGCGCCCTCGCGCGGCGGCGAGCGTCCAGACACTACGTGAACCCGCTCGGCGCCGGCGTGTCAAGACGCCGGCCGGGCGCGGGCTTCGCTGCCCGCTCGCTTCCCCATACCGCCCGCCCGCGGCTCGCGCTATCAACGCACCGGCGTGAGGCGCGGGCGACGCCCACCTCCCGCCGTTTTCGCATGGTCGCCGCATGATCGCCGTGGTCGCAGAGAAGCCCGCCGTCGCCCGTGACATCGCCGCGGTGCTCGGGGCCTCGAAGCGCGCCGAGGGCTTTCTCGAGGGCGGCGGCTACGTCGTCACGTGGGCGATCGGGCACCTCGTCGCCATCGCCGAGCCGCACCAGATCGACCCCGCCTGGAAGCGCTGGCGCCTCGACCTCCTCCCGATGCTGCCCGGGCAGTTTCCGCTCGTCGTCCTCCCCGGGACGCGGGCCCAGTTCGAGATCGTCCGGAAGGTCCTGGGCCGGCGCGACGTCGAGCGCGTCGTCTGCGCCACGGACGCCGGCCGCGAGGGCGAGCTCATCTTCCGGTACATCTACGAGGCGGCCGGGTGCAAGAAGCCGGTCGAGCGGCTCTGGATCTCATCCCTCACGCCCGACGCCATCCGTGACGGGCTCCGCCGGCTGCGGGACGCGCGCGGCTACGACGGCCTCGCCGACGCGGCGCGCGGGCGCAGCCGGGCGGACTGGCTCGTCGGCATGAACCTCTCGCGCGCCTACAGCCTGGTCTTCGACCAGGATCTCTCGGTCGGCCGCGTGCAGACGCCGACGCTCTCCATGGTCGTCGAGCGCGAGCTCGCGATCCGGCGGTTCGTCCCCGAGCCGTACCTCGAGGTCGTCGCGACCTTCTGCCCGCTCCGGGAGGACGGCTCGGGCGCGGCCGACGAGTCCTACAAGGGCACGTATTTCAACGACAAACCGCTCCCGGGCCAGCCGCCGGGCGCCGGCGAGGGGCCGCATGCCGGCGAGCGGCCCCTCGCCGGCGAGCGGCCGAACGCCGGCGAGCGGCCCGAGACCGCGCCGTCGCGGAGGCGCCTGCCGCCGGACGGCGAGGAGGCGCGGCGCATCATCGAGCGGGCCCGGCGCGGCGAGGCGCGCATCGAGGCGGTCCGGTCGGAGTCTCGCCGCCTCCCACCGCCGCTGCTCTACGACCTGACCGAGCTCCAGCGGCACGCCAACCGCCTTTACGGCTTCTCTGCGCAGAAGACGCTGGAGGTGGCCCAGGCGCTGTACGAGCGCAGGAAGCTCATCAGCTATCCGCGCACCGACAGCCGGCACCTCTCGACGGAGGTCGCGGCCACGCTCGCCGCCGCGGTGCAGGCGATCGAGGGCTCGTACCGTGGGATGCTCGCGCCGGGGACGGGGGCCCGGCCGCTCGGCAAGCGCTTCGTCGACGACGGCAAGGTCGGGGATCACCACGCCATCATCCCCACGGGGGCTCGGTCCTCGCGCGCGGAGCTCTCGGCCGACGAGCAGAAGATCTTCGATCTCATCTGCCGGCGCCTCCTCTCGGCGTGGCACGAGGATCACGTCACCTCGATCACCACCGTCATCACCGCGATCACCACGCGCGGCGGCGCGGGCGCGCGCGGCGGCGAGCCGATCGTGGACCGCTACCACAGCGCGGGCAGCGTCGTGGAGAAGGTCGGGTGGAAGGTGCTCGACATCGGCTTCGGCAAGCCGCCTGCGAGGCCGCGCAGGAAGGGCGAATCGGACGGCGATGGGCCCGATGCGCGCGATGCGCGCGACGGGGAGGGCGAGCGCGAGACCGCGGATCAGCGGCTCCCGCCGGGCCTCGCGAGGGGGCAGGTGCAGCTCGTGCTCGACGCGGAGGCGCAGGCCAAGAAGACGCGTCCGCCGCCGCGCTTCACCGAGGCCACGCTGCTCACCGCCATGGAGACCGCGGGCAGCAGCCTCGAAGAGAAGGAGCTCTCCGCGGCGATGAAGGACTCGGGCCTCGGCACGCCGGCAACGCGGGCCGCGATCATCGAGACGCTCCTCCGGCGCGAGTACATCGTGCGCAAGGGCAAGCTGCTGCACGCGACCGACAAGGGCG
Source organism: Sorangium sp. So ce426 (assembly GCF_051475585.1). Classification (NCBI taxonomy): domain Bacteria; kingdom Pseudomonadati; phylum Myxococcota; order Polyangiales; family Polyangiaceae; genus Sorangium; species Sorangium sp. So ce426. The sequence continues at coordinate 5,040,079 of NZ_CP150341.1, forward strand.
TCGGGCTGATCGAGGTCGTCCACGCCGACGTGAAGAGCCCCGCGATGACGGGCGCCTGGGAGGCGAAGCTCGCCCGCATGGCCCGGGGCGGGGGCGATCTGCCGTCGTTCATGGCGGGCATCGAGTCGTACGTGCGCCAGGTGGTGGCGGAGGTGAGCGCGGGGCGGCGCGCGGCCGGGGACGGTGCGCTCTCCCCGGAGGCCGGGGCGTCGCCGTTTCAGGAGCGCGGCGAGGCGCGGTCGCGCGCGAAGGGGGATCGCGCCGCGGCCGCGGCCGCCGCGCCGGGGACCGGTCGAGGCCGCGAGGCGACGCGTCGCCGCGCTCCGGGCAGCAGCGCGGGCGCCGGGCCTGACGACGCATCACCTGGCACGCTGCAGGCGGTCGCGGCGGCGGCTGCAGCATCGCCGCCGGCTCGGGCGCGGTCACGTGCGGCGGCGCCGTCGCCAGCGCGACCTGCGGCGACGGCGCGACGCGTGGCGGTAGCGCCGTCGACTGCGCGGCCTGTGGCAGCGACGTCACCACCGGCGCGATCCGCGGCCGTAGCGCCGTCGCCCGCGCGACCCGCGGCGGTAGCGCCGTCGCCCGCGCGTGCGGCGGCCGTCGGGTCCTCTCCGGCGCGTGGGGCGGGCACGGCGTCCTCGTCGGCGGTCGCCTCGTCTCCAGCGCGCCGGCCGGAGGATCTCGTCGAGCTGCTCCACCAGTGCTTCGGCTTCAGCGCGTTCCGCCCCTACCAGGAGGCCGTCTGCCGGACGGCGGCCGCGGGGAGCGACGTGCTGCTCGTCATGCCCACCGGCGCCGGCAAATCGCTCTGTTACCAGCTCCCCGGCATCGCCCGAGGCGGCACGACGCTCGTCGTGAGCCCGCTCATCGCGCTCATGGAGGATCAGGCCTCGAAGCTCCGGGCGTGTGGCTTCGCCGCCGAGCGGATCCACTCCGGCCGGAGCCGGGCCGAGTCGCGGAAGGCCTGCATCGATTACCTCGAAGGCGCGCTCGACTTCCTCTTCATCGCCCCCGAGCGGCTCCGCGTGCCCGGGTTCCCCGAGCTGCTCGCCCGCCGGAAGCCCGTGCTCGTCGCCGTCGACGAGGCCCATTGCATCTCGAAATGGGGCCACGACTTCCGCCCTGATTACCGGATGCTCGGTCAGCGCCTCCCGGCGCTCCGGCCGGCGCCGGTCATCGCGCTGACCGCCACCGCCACGCCGGTCGTGCAGGACGATATCGTCGAGCAGCTCGGCCTCGCGTCCGCGGCGCGGTTCATTCACGGCTTCAGGCGGAGCAACCTGGGTATCGAGATCCTCGAGGTCAGCCCGGGGGAGCGCCTCGCCCGGGTGCGCGCGCTGCTCGGGAAGGAGGGCCGGACGCCGGCCATCGTCTACGCCGGGACGCGGAAGGACGCCGAGGCGCTCGCCGCCGGCCTCTCGGAGGATCTCCCGGCCGAGGCGTACCACGCGGGCCTCGCCGCCCCGGTGCGCGACCGGATCCAAGCGGCCTTTCTGGACGGCAGCACCGAGATCATCGTCGCCACGATCGCCTTCGGCATGGGCATCGACAAGCCCGATGTCCGCACGGTCGTCCACGCCGGGCTGCCCGGGAGCGTCGAGGGGTATTACCAGGAGATCGGCCGGGCCGGCCGCGACGGGCTCCCCTCGCGGGCCGTGCTGATGCACTCGTATGTCGACCGGCGAATGCACGAGTTCTTCCACGAGCGCGACTACCCTGATCCGGCGATGCTCCAGCGCATCGAAGAGGTCCTGTCGGAAGAGCCGCGCCCGAAGGAGGCGATCCTGGGCGATCTCGGCGTCGAGCCCGAGGTGGCGGACAAGGCCCTCGAGAAGCTCTGGATCCACGGCGGCGCGCGCGTGGATCCGGACGGGGGCATCGCCCTGGGCGAGCCGGGGTGGCGCGGGCCCTACGAGGCGCAGCGGCGCCACAAGCTCGCCGAGCTCGTGCAGATGGCGCGGTTCACCGAGGGCCACGGCTGCCGCATGCTCCACCTGGTCCGCCATTTCGGCGACCAGGAGGACACGGGCGAGCCCTGCGGCCTCTGCGACGTCTGCGCGCCGGCCGCCTGCGCCGCGCGGGAGTTCCGGGCGCCGAGCCGCGGCGAGGCGCAGGCGATCGCGAAGATCCTGGCGGCGCTCCGCGAGAGCGAGCAGCCGACGGGCCGGCTCTACCGCGAGGCGTTCGCCGACGGGTCGCTCGAGCGGCGCGACTTCGAGCACCTCCTCGGCGGGCTCGTGCGGGCGGGCCTCGTCTGCGTGCGCGAGGACTCGTTCGAGAAGGCGGGCGAGCTCATCACGTACCAGCGCGCGTCGCTCACGTCGCGCGGCCTCGTCGGCGGGCCGCGCGGCGCGAGCGACGTCGTGGGCGATGTGCCGCTCGCGAAGCTCCCGCCGAAGGTGAAGAAGCGGCAGAGCGAGAAGTCCTCGGACGCGCGAAGGGCGTTCTTCGCCCGCAAGGCGCAGCGGAAGAAGGGCCGAGCGCGCTGAGCGGCGCGCGGGCGGCGCTCAGCGGAAGATGCCGAAGTGGCCGAGCGCCCACCAGAGCAGGACGAAGATGAGGAGGGTGCTGAAGCACCCGCCGCCGAGCTTCTTCGCGCCGTAACCCGCCGCGATCCCACGCAGAATCTTGCTCATCGAATGACCTCCGGCCCCGTGTCGGGGTGCTCGGTGAGCAAAGCAACGGAGGTGCCACCTCGAGGGGGGCGGATTCTCGGGCTGGAGGGCGAGGACCTCGCTCGCTAGGCGTCGGGGGGACGACAGCGCCCGCGTCACAGTGGGGCGTTTCGCTACGCCGGAGGCTCGGGGCCGCCGGCGCTACGCTGAGGCCAGGCAGCCGGGGCGACGGCGGCCCTATCGGCCGAGCTTGCCGACGATGAGGTGTTGGCGGTCGTTGTCTCCAAGGCCCGGGATGGGACCCGCGCCCCAGTCCGCGGCGCTTTCTCTCGTCCAGCCCGCAACGAGCGTCTCGCCGTCCGGCGTGACGGCGACGGCGTAACCGACGGTGTCCTTGCCCAAGAGGCGTTTCCATACGAGCTCCGCGTCGGGGCCGATCTTGGCGACGAAGCCGGAGCGATCCTCCAGCGCGAGCGGGCCGGTGCCGAAGTCGATCTGGCCCGTGGCGCTCCCGACGATGACGGCGTTGCCGAAGGGATCCATCGCGATGCCGCGGGCCCACTGGTCCTCTGCACCACCGAAGGTACGTACCCATCCCGCCGCACCGTTGGCCTCGAACTGCACCACGAAGACGTCTTGGCCGATCGACGTTATCGTCGATGAACCTATCTTCACATCGCCGTTGTGATACCCAGCCACCACGGGCCTTCCCATGGGATCCACGGTGATGCCCATGACATCTACGCTTGCCTGGAGCGGCTCGAGCGCGTATATCCTCCTGAGCCAGTCCGGCGCTCCGGACGGCGTCGTCTTCATGACGAAGCTGCCTTTATCAATCGTGAACCGATCGAGATCAGCGGTTTCGAGCGTCGACCCGGCGATGAAGATATTGTTCGAGCGGTCGACCGCGATGTCGATGATGCGCATGGTCGCGTTATCGCCAACGAACGTGCGCGCCCAGCAGCCCGGCGCGGTCACGAGCCCTGTGGCACCGTCGAGCTTGGCCACGAAGACGTCCGAGTCGTCGCCGGGCTGGATCGGCCCGCCGCCCAGCTCGATCGGCTGACCGAACGTCCCCGCGACGATGATGCGATCGTTTGCGTCGATCGCGACGGCGTGGATTCCACCACCTGGAAGGCCCTTGCTCCAGACTGGTTTACCCGATGCATCGAGCTTCGCGATAAAGGTTCCCGCCGGAAGCTGGCCATCGCCGAAATCGATGCCGCGGCTGCTGGTGCCAACCAGGATCGGGTTGCCCTTGGAGTCGACGACGAGCGCGCCCGGCTCGTCCGTCAAGTAGTCGCCGAAGTTCTTGGCCCACAGGGGCTCTCCCGCCGGGTTCAGCTTGAGGAGCAGCACATCCGTGGTGCTGGAGGAAGAGAGTGTATCGTCGCCGATCGTGATGGTGTTTATGAACGCGCCGCTGGCGAACACGTTCCCTTCGGCATCACCTGCGATGTCCATCAGGTAGATGTCGCCCGTCTGCTTGTAGGCGGTCGTCCAGACGACGCACTCCAGGCCGTCGCAGTTCTCGTCGTCCGCCGCGTCGCAGCGCTCCACCCCGGGCACGACCTCTCCCTCGCATGCGCCCCAGGTCCCATCGGCGTCACAGGTGCGCATCCCTCCCCGGCACACCCCTTTGTTCCGGGTGATCGGTGGCCCCCCGTAGCACGCCTCCGACGTGTCCGGTGTGCAGGCCGTGGGCTCACCGTCGTCCCCAGCGCCCCCAGCACTGCCGGCGCCTCCCGCACCTCCAGCGCCCGCGCTGTCCGTCGACTGATCGACGAACGCATCGAGGCCGAGCAGCGCCGCGCACCCGCTGGCGCACACGGTCAGGCCGACGACGGAACCAAGGACAACCGCTTGTGCTTGCATGAGACGTTCTTCTCGCTCGAGCGCTCCTGCGGACGCGGCCGCGCGGGCGCCGGAACAGAGGCTATCACACCGACAGAGCCGCCGGCGCCGCATCCCCGGATCGAGCGCCACGCAGCGCGGCGCGCGCTCTCTCGTTAGCCTCGAACGCCTCGCGTCGGGGCGCCGTAGCCGAGGACCGAGAGCCCGATCCGCGATGAGAGCCGGCGAATGGCCGCGCGAGGGAGGAAGCGGGAGAGCTGGGCCGTCGCCTTGCTCAGCGCGCTCGGGACGGCGACCACGTCGCCTCGATCCGCTGCCGCGATGCCGTAGGCCGCGCAGTCCTCGGCGGTGAGCTCGAACGGCATCTTCCTGCGCGGCACGCCGGGCGCGCCCGCGTCGAAGATCTCGGTGGTCACCGGCCCCGGGCACAGGGCGGTCACCGTGACGCCGGTCCCGTCGAGCTCGACGGCCAGGCTTTCGGACAGCGAGAGCACGAACGCCTTGGTGGCTCCGTACACCGCATGTCCCGGGGTCGGCTGGAACGCGGCGAGCGACGCGACGTTGAGCACGCGCCCTCCGCCGCGGGCCACCAGGTCGGGGACGACCGCCGCGCAGAGCGCGACGACGCTCTCGCAGTTGAGCCGCACCAGCATCGCCTGCGCCGCGGGATCGCCGTCCAGAAGGGGCCCGAACCGCGTCGTTCCCGCGTTGTTGACGAGCCAGGCCGCGCCGCCCAGCTCGCGCGCCCGATCCCGCACGCGGAGGGCAGCGCCCTCGCTGGTGATATCGAGCTCCAGAGGGTGGATGGGCGCGTGCCCGGCGGCGCTCGCCCTTGCGGAGAGCTCCTCCAGACGGTACGCCCGCCTGCCGATGGCGAGCACCGGCTGCCCGCGCGCCGCGAGCTGCCGCGCGATCTCCGCGCCGATGCCGGACGAGGCGCCTGTGACGATACCGAGGCCCGAGGTCGTGGTCATGGAGCGAGCCTTTTATGCCGCTTCGTCCAGGATCGCGAGCGGGGCGTGCCCCTTGATCTGCGGGGGCCCCGGTCAGCAATCTTTCCGTGCGAACTTGCCGCAACGCGGCAGAATCGCGTGAGGGCCTCGGGCGCGTCATCGGCTCTGGGGAGCCGAAGGTCGCGCGTCGGTGTCGACCTCGTGCCGCTCCCGTCACCAGGCCATCCGCTCCAGGCGTGTGCGGCCGATCGCCCCTGCGGTTTGCCAGCCGTCCCGCGCGCATGACAGCATCGGACCATCGGGCGGTAGGGGTGGTAGAGGACCGTCGCCTACATGCGGAGCGGGCTTTCGCAGCCTTCCTCTTGCAGATCACGGCGCGGAGCGGCTAGCCTGGAGCTCGTACTTCCGGAGCTCGGGTGCTGAGGACCCGCGAGCGATGCAAAGGACCCGCGAGCGAGCCATGCGCATTCGACGAGCTGCTCTAGTCGCCACGGCCCTGCTCGGGCTGCTGCCGGCGCCGGCGCGCGCACAATCGCAGCCATTCGGCCCGGTCACCCTCTATGAGCCCACCATCGACACGTTGCCGGAGGTCGAGGGGACCGGCCTCTGCGCCGCATCGGCCCTGTCCGACAACGTGGATAGGGATTTCTACGTTCCGCTCATCGACCCTAACGACCCTGGCGAGCGCCTGGCCTACAATGACAAGGTCAATGCGTTCATCACCAGCAAGATCGGCGATGTCGCGGCAGAGTATCACGAATACGTCGTTCGGACCGTCCTGGATCTCAGCAACAACAACAGCGACCTTGATGATGACCAGGACCCGATCGAAGAAGGCCCGCTGAGCTACGGCGACTTCACCGGACTGATGTCGACGACGTGCCAGGAGGGCGGGTGTGACTTCCCCTGGAACAGCCACGGCACCAGCCAGCCGTTCGGCTCCAGGCTCCGCGGGTTCTTGCTCGTCCCCGAGGAGCTCGTGGGTCGACCCGTTCATATCGGCTTCTACGCCGACGATGCGATAAGCCTCACCTTCTGGGACAAGCTCAACGGCGTGAAGCCCGTCATGGTCCGTCCGGCGCGGCTCGGCCTTCCGACATGGCGCCTCACGAACACCGTCATCTTCGAGAAGCCAGGCCTGTACCCGCTCGAGATCCTCTACGTCGAGATCGCCGAGCACGCGGCGCTCGAGATGTCCTACTTCGTAGGCGAGTTCGAGGACTTCGAGCTCGGCGCGCGAGTAGAAGGCAGCGAGAGCCTCAAGGCGGCTAACTTTTCCCTCTTCCAACCCGCGCAGTTCTTCCAGACGCTCAGCGGGTCGCCGTCGTTCCCCGATCTCGACCAGTGCCAGCAGTGCAATCGCCAGTTCGCCGGCCAGGCCGGGACCAACGGCTGTCCTGGAAGCTACTACTGCAACGAGGCGGCCCTCTGCGCCCCGTGTGACACCGCACGATTCTGCGGCGAATCCTGCTCGGCCTGCACGGGCGACACGCTGTTCTGCATCAACCTGGAGGGCAGGACGCAGTGCGCCGAGTGCCGCACCAGCGAGGACTGCCGCGACGGCTTCGTCTGCGACCCCGAGACGCACGAGTGCAAGGAAGAGTACGAGTGCGAGGAGGACCCGGACTGCCCGCGCGACAAGATCTGCGTCGATCACACGTGCGTCCTGTGTGACACCTCCGACCGGTGCGCCGGCAACTCGTGCAACTGCTGTCCGAACGGCATCAACGGCACGCAGATGGACTGCGCCGCCGTCGAGCCGGGCGGCACCCCGATGTGCGTCGAGTGCCTCACCGACGAGCAGTGCCCCGACGGCAAGGTGTGCCACGTGCCCACGGGCCACTGCATGGACAGGCCGCTCCCGACGAACGCGCTGCCCAACTGCTGCGGCGAGGGCTGCGTCGACTGCATGCACCCCGAGGACCCGAACGATCCGCAGTCGCCCCCCGTGCCGTTCTGCCTCCCCGGGCCCATCGGGACGGCGTGCGCCGCGTGCCGCAACGACATGGATTGCGCCGAGGGCCAGTACTGCCTGAGCGGCGAGTGCAAGGAATGCGTCAAGGACCGGCGCTGCGGGCCGCGCTGCGACAGCTGCGGCGGCGATACGCCGTTCTGCTTCGGCCAGTTCTCCCAGCTCGCGGCGTGCGTGCGCTGCACGTCGGACGAGCAGTGCGCCGGCACGACCTGCAACCGCGAGACGCATCAGTGCGACCCGCCGGGGTGCATGGCGACCTGCGGCGAGGACACCCCGTTCTGCGACGGCGAGAGGTGCGTCGAATGCTACGCCGACACGCAGTGCCCGTGCGGCAACACGTGCGACCTCGCGACGAACACCTGCGACGTCTCCTGCAAGACGAACCTCGACTGCCTCGGGAACGAGCACTGCCGCTGGACCGACGAGGCGGACGCCAAGGAGTGCGCGCTCGGCCCGATGCCAGATAACGTCGCGTGCGGCGGCACGCTCGCCGAGATCTGCAGCGTCTCGGTCGTCGGCCAGAAGGGCGCCGATCCGAGGGCCGCCGGGCTCGTCGCCCTCGCGGCGCTGGCCCTGATCGAGCGAAAGCGCCGCCGGCGCAGCGGAGGTGCCTCGTGAGAACTCGTCCGCTCCTCGCCCCGCTCCTCGCGCTGTCCGCGCTCCTCGCCGGGCGCCCCGCGCTCGCCGAGGAGGGGCGCTTCGATGCCCAGGTCTTCCGCCCGGCAGCGGCCCCGCGCGATCTCGTGATGGTCCAGAAGTCCGAGGTCATCGGGAACCTCTCGCCGACCGTCGGCCTCTACAGCGACATCGCGGCCGACCCGCTCGTGCTGCTCGTCGCGGGCGACGACACGAGGCAGGCCGTCGACGCCATCTCCGGGCGGCTCGAGCTCGCCTTGCTCGCGGGCATCGGCTTCTTCGACGTGTTCGACGTGACGATGGCCATGCCGCTCGTCCTCTTCCAGGAGGGCGGCAACCTCCGCCGCTTCGGCACCGAGGGGTCGGTCAAGAGCTCCTCCGTCGGCGATCTCCGCCTGTCCACGAAGATCTCGCTCCCGTACCTGAACCGCAAGGAGCAGGTCAAGGAGGGGTTCGGGATGGCCATCGCGGGCAACCTCAACTTCCCCACGGGCGACCAGAACGCGTTCACCAGCGACGGCGCGCTGAGCGGCGGCGCGACGCTCATCGGCGACTATCGGTTCAACTTCGGGCTGCTCCTCGCCGCGAACGCTGGCATCTGGCTGCGGCCCGACAACCAGTTCGCGGGCGTGCGCGTCGGCGACATGGCGCAGTTCGGCGTGGCGGCCGAGCAGTACGTCGTCCAGAGCTGGGGCCTGTCGGTCATCGGCGAGGTGTACGGGTACCCCTCGCTCACGAGCTACCCCGACGACCCGGGGCAGATCCCCGCGGAGGCGCTCCTCGGGCTGCGCTGGCAGACCAAGCACGGCATCACGATCACCTTCGGCGGGAGCTTCGGCGCGGCGTGCGGCTTCGGCGCGCCCTCGATCCGCTTCTTCAACGTCATCACGTGGCAGCCGAAGACCTCGCAGGAGCAGGAGGAGATCAACCGCCTGCAGCAGCGCGACAAAGACGATCCGGATCGCGACGGCCTCATCGGCGCCGCGGACCGCTGCCCCGACGTGCCCGGGAGCCCCGAGAACTTCGGCTGTCCGGACCTGGACACCGACGGCGACGGCGTCTTCGATCGCGACGACAAGTGCCCCGACAAGCCCGCCGGTCCGCACGGGAAGGACGGCTGTCCGCTCGCCTTCATCCGGGGCGACGAGATCGTGATCACCGAGCAGGTCCACTTCGCGACCGACAAGGACATCATCCTCGAGGACTCGAACTCGACCCTCGAAGCGGTCGCGCAGGTGCTGATCGACAACCCCGACATCCGCGAGGTGCGGATCGAGGGCCACACCGACGTGCGCGCGACCGATCTGTACAACATGGCCCTGTCCCAGCGCCGCGTGGCGAGCGTCATGGCGTACCTGATCGCGAAGGGCGTCGAAGCCTCGCGGCTCCAGGCGGTCGGCTACGGGCACACGCAGCCGATCTACGACGACACAGGCTGCCAGGGGCCCGACGATCAGCTGTCGCCCGACTGCCAGTTCATGACGTCGAAGAACCGGCGCGTCGTCTTCCGCATCCTGCGCTACGGCGCCGCGGGGGCGAAGCCGCTCACCGGCGCGCCCGAGGGGAGCGAGCAGCTCCTGCCGTCCGGCGGGGTGCTGCCGCAGAAGACCCAGGGCACGCTGCCCAGCCAGGGCACGCTGCCGGGGCAGGGGGTCCTCAAGTCGAACGTGCTGCCGAGCGGCGGATCCTCGCTTCCGCCTGCGGGCGGGGCGCCCGGCGGCGCGGCACCCCTGCCGAACCGCGGCAACGCGGGCGGCCTCCCGAGCAACACGGGCGTGCTGCCGCGATCCGGTACCCCCGCGCCCGCGCCCGCGCCGCCGCCACCGGCGCCGGCGCCGGCGCCGTCCTCGTCGAGCCAGCCGCCGGCTCCCGGAGGCGGGGGGACTCGCTAGAGCGACAAACGGGTTGAAACCACGAGAAAAAGCAGGAATTTCACAGGGAGACGGGGAGGCGGGGAGCGAGAGACGGCAAGAGGGAAAAAATCATTTTTTTTTCTTCCTCCCCGCCTCCCCGCCTCCCTGTGAAAATTCTCCGGGTTTCAACCTGATCGTTGTTCCAGGAAGGCGTCGATCCGGGGGGCCCGGCCCGAGGGGGTGGATGGAAGGGGGCTCGATGGCGGTCGAGCGCGCGTTACACAAACGGACGTCAGCGTCACAGCGGTAGGAGCCGCGCGACGCTGACGTCTTCTACGTAGTCTGCTGCGCTTACTTCTTCGGCGCGGGCTTCGCGGGCGCCGATGACGTGGCGGGCTTGGCCGACGACGGCGGGGGGAGCGACGACGGCGGGGCAGAGGAGGCCGGCTTGGCCGACGACAGCGGGGTGGGCGACGCGGGCTTCGCCCCCGGCTTGCCTGGCTTGGCCGAGGCCGCGGGAGCGGGCGAGTCCTCGTACGGCTCGTCGGACGCAGCCGGAGGAGCAGCTGGCTGGTCCGCCGGCGGCGCCTCCGGCTCGGCAGGCGCCGCCGAGTCGGCGGGCGGCGTCGCCGGGTGCAACGTCAACGGCTTCGCCTCTCCGTCGGTGCGGCGGACCCAGATCACCGCCGTCCCGCTCGCCACGCTGGCATAGCGGCCGTCCTCGGTGCGGATCTCCTCGTTGACCGCCTCGATGACCGCGTCGCCGCCGACGGCGCACGCGGCCTTGCGGAGCGACTCGAGGCGCTCCGCCTCCGTGCGGGCCGTCGGATCGCTCGCGATCGGCTGAAGGCGATGGTACTCGCGATCGGGCAGCTGGCCCGCCGGCACGACGTGCATGTCGCTGCAGAACTCGCCCGAAGGCGTGCGTTTGTCCCGGAAAGGAGTGCTGCAACCGGCGATCAGCGCGGCACCCAGGGCCGCCGAGAGGAGGAGGCGCTGCATACTGCCTTCTTACCAGCGATGCGACGCGCGATGCAAACCCCGTGCATCATGGACGCAGCCGACGCGCACCAGGGACGCCAGCCGGCCCGGCGCCACGCCGCCTCTCGCAGGTTGCTCGCGGGTGGATCGGCTCCTGACGCCGTGCGCATCACCGGGTCGTCACATCGCCACCGTCCCATCCACCGCCCCATCCAGTGTTCCGATCTCGTGGACGCCTGGATATGCTCCGCGGCCGATGCGCCCGATCGAGCGATCCGCTCCTCTCGGCTTCCTCACCTTCCTCGGCGCGGCGCTCGCCGCCGCGTGCAGCGCGCCTCAGGCGGCGCCGCACGCCCCTCCGCACAGCGCCGCCCCTGCCGAGCAGAGCGCCTCGAGCGCCGCGGCGTGCCTCGCGGCGGCCAGCGCGCCGCGGCAGGCCCGCCCCGACGAGCCGCCGCGGATCGGCGTGAAGCACATCCTCGTCCGCCATGCCGGCGCCGATCGCGCCGAGGGCACGACGCGCACACGCGAGGAGGCGTGCCTGCGCGCGATGGAGGCGCGCGACAAGATCCGCGGCGGCGCCGACTTCGGCGAGGCGGTGGCGCAGTACAGCGAGGAGGCCGGCGCGGCGTCGCGCGGCGGTTCGCTCGGCACCGTGGAGCGCGCCGACGTCCTGCCGCCCTTCGCCGATGCGGCGTTCGAGCTCGATGTCCAGCAGCTCAGCGACGTCGTGGAGACCCGCTATGGCTTCCACGTGATCTTCAGGACGGAATAGCCCTCCTGCCGAGAGCGAGCCTCCCGCCGGAGACCTCTCTGCCTGCCCGCGCGCGGCCTCTCCTCGCCAGGCCACGCATCGCCAACCACGCCTCGCGGGCCGCGCGCGCAAGGGTTGCGTTCCCGGCGGAGGCGCAGCATGAAGCCCCCATGCGCGCTCACAAGCTCCTCGCCGCCTTCGCCGTGATGATCGCCTCGCCGGCGCTGCTGTTCGCGGCGTGCAAATCCAGCGACGAGCCGGAGGAGGTCATCCCGGCGCCAGGCGCCGTCACAGCAGCGACCGCGACGGCGCCGCCGCCCGCGGCGACCGGGACGGTGCCGGCCGCGACGCCGACCCCGGCCGCGCCTCCAGCGACAACGACGGCCGCCCCGATCCCGGCCGCCCCGGCGACCCCGAAGCCGGACGCGGGCGCGCCGGTGGACGCGGGCGCGCCGAAGGACGGGGGCGCCGCCACCACGGCCGACGCGGGGGCGCTCTCGACCAAGCTCGCGGAGTGCGCCGCGAAGTGCCAGTCGATCCTCCAGACCTGCCTGACGCCGAAGTTCCCCGCGGACGGCGGCTTGCCCGCGCTCGCCGATCCGGCGGCGTGCCAGAGCTCGTTCGACTCCTGCCGCACCGCCTGCGCGCCGTAGCTCCCGCCCCGCTCGGCGAGGCCGGCTCCAGCGCCGCCGAGCCTACTTCTTCTGGGCGCCGGTCGGCAGCGTGATCCGGAAGAGCGCGCCGCCGGCCGCGCCGGTCGTCACCGTGATGTCGCCGCTCATCGCCTCGACGAGGTGCTTCGCGATGGACAGGCCGAGCCCGGTGCCGCCCGACGCGCGGGAGCGGCCCGGATCCACCCGGTAGAACCGATCGAAGACGCGGGCCTGGTGCACCGCAGGGATGCCCGGACCGTCGTCCTCGACCTCCAGGACGACGCGCCCGTTCGCGGCCCGCGCGCGCACCACCACGTGCGAGCCGTTCGGCGTGTGATGGATCGCGTTGTCGACGAGGTTGGTCAAGATCTGGTCCAGCGCGCGCGGATCCGCCGCGACGAGCGTGCCCGGCGCCACGTCGATCTTCAACTCGGTGTCCCTCTCCATGGCGCGCCCGCGCAGGAGCGCCACAGCCGCCTCGGCCTGCACCGAGAGATCGAGCGTGCCCGGCGAGAGCGGCCGCTCGCCGCCCTCGATGCGCGACAGATCGAGCAGATCGTCCACGAGCCGGTGCAGCCGGGTCGCGTTCCGCTCGATCACCTCGACGAAATCGCGCGCCGCCTCCGGGTCGTCGAGCGCCCCGCCGAGCAGCGTCTCGCTGCTCGCCCGGATCGACGCGACCGGCGTGCGCAGCTCGTGCGACGCGTTGGCGATGAAGTTGCGCTGCAGGCCCTCGATGCGCCGCAGCTCCGTCACGTCGAAGAAGACGGCGACGACCCCCGCCGCCCCGCGGCCCTGCGCCGGCAGCGCGAGCGGCGCGGCGTTCACGAGCAGGATCCTGCGCCCCGGAGGCCCGGCCGCGCCAGGCGCCGCGGGCGCGATCTCGATCTCGCGCGTCGCCGCCGCGCGCGCGAGCGCGACCTCCTCGAGCAGCTCGTGCAGGCTCGACGAGCGCAGCACCTCGAGCGGCGGGCGGCCGACCGGGTCCCTGCGGATGCCGAGCAGCTGCGAGAGCGCCGGGTTGACCAGCGTGATGTCGCCCTTCTCGTCCGTGACGAGCACGCCCTCGCGCATCGACTCGAGCACCGCGCCGAAGCGCTCTCCCTCGCCCCCGAGCTCGCGCCGCGACACCTCCAGGCTCTCGGCGAGGTCGTCCAGCGCGCCGCCCAGCGTGGCGATCTCGTCGTGCCCCTGCATGCGCGCGCGCCGGCCGAGGTCGGCCCGCATCTCCCGCGCGACGCCCGTCAGGTAGACGAGCCGCCCGGAGAGGGCGCGCGCCCCGGCGAGCGCCGCGGCGACGGCGAGCGCGAGGGCCAGGACGGTGCCCTCCACCACGCGCGTGCGGGCGGCGGACAGGCTGCGGTCGATCGCGACCGGCTCGAAGGCGACCCGCACCACCCACGGCCCGTCCGGGCGATCGAGCCGCTGCGCGGCGTAGAGCATCCGCATCCGCGTCGTCCTGCTCACGCGCTCGCTGCGCCCCGTGCCCTGGTGCCGCGCGTCGGCGACCTCGTCGCGCGTCGCGTGCGTGTCGAGCTGGCCGAGCCCCTCCGGCGCGACCGACGAGTCGCCCCGCACCGCGCCCCGCGGATCGATGAACGTGACGCGCGCTCCTGCGATCTTCGACAGCGCCGTCGCGAGGGCGGGCGCCTCGGCCGCGAGGTCTCCTGATCTCGCGGCGACCTCGGTGACGAGCGCCGTCCGCGTCGCCAGGTCGTCCTCCGTGTGCGCCGAGAGCTCTGCCCCGAGCGTCTTCAGGACATAGCCGTCGAACACGAGCGCCGCGAGGATCGCGATCCCCACCGCGAACGCGATGAGCTTGCTTCGTATACCCATGTCACCAGCGCGCCCGGCTCACGCCGCGCGCGACGTGGGCGAAGATCCTTAGGTTACCTGGTTTTGTCCGTTCCATGACGACTCGTTGACGTGATGCGGGGAGACGGGTAAACGCCCGGCCCCATGGGATTGACCCGTGACGCAGTCTTCTTTGACGCGCTGGCGAACCATGCGCGAAAGAGCGTCGCAGCGAGCGAGCTCCTCCTGGAGATGCTCGACCGGCTCGACGAAGCCCCGACCCTGGTGCAGCGGATCTCCGACCTCGAGGACGAGGCCGACAAGATCACCCACGAGTGTCTGGCCGCCCTCCACCAGACGTGGATCACGCCGCTCGATCGCGAGGAGATCCACGCGCTCATCACCCGCCTCGACGACGTGCTCGACTGCATCGAGGCGGCGAGCGTGAGGCTCGTGCTCTTCGAGATCAAAAGCGCCCTGCCGGACGCGCGGCTGCTCGCCCAGGATGTCGTCGACGCGTGCACCGTCATGAGCTCCGCCATCCAGTCGCTCAGGGACCTGAAGAAACAGCCGCACCTCCTCGAGCTCTGCGTCGAGATCAACAAGATCGAGAACGCGGCGGACGCGCACTACCGCAACGGGCTGGCGGCGCTCTTCAAGAAGGGGAACGACCCGCTCCTCGTGATGAAGTGGCGCGACATCTATGACCTCCTGGAGCACGCGACCGACCGCTGCGAGGACGTCGCGAACATCATCGAGGGCATCGTGCTCGAGCACGCATGACGACCTACATCCTCGCCATCCTCATCATCGCGCTGGCGTTTGATTACATCAACGGCTTTCACGACGCCGCGAACTCGATCGCCACGGTCGTCTCGACGCGCGTCCTGTCGCCGCGCACCGCGGTGCTCTGGGCAGCCGCCTTCAACTTCATCGCGTTCGCGCTGTTCGAGCCCACGGTGGCGCGGAACATCGCGAAGGGCGTCGAGCCGGGGTTCATCACGCCGAACGTCATCCTGGGCGGCCTGCTCGGCGCGATCATCTGGAACCTGCTCACGTGGTGGTGGGGGCTGCCGTCGTCGTCGTCGCACGCGCTCATGGGCGCGTTCGCCGGGGCCGCGGTGAAGAGCGCGGGGCGGCTGTCGGTGCTCGACGCGACGGTCTTCGGCAAGACGGCGGCGTTCATCCTCGTGTCGCCCTTGCTCGGCGCGGTCATCGGGTTCTCGCTCATGCACGCCATCCGGTGGCTCGCGCGGGGCTGGACGCCCAAGAAGGTGAGCACCCGGTTCCGGCGGCTGCAGCTGCTCTCCGCCGCCGCCTACTCGCTCGGGCACGGCGGCAACGACGCCCAGAAGACGATGGGCATCATCACGGCCCTCCTCATCTCCGCGGGCCTCCAGGAGGGCGGCGAGGACCCGGAGCCGATGCTCTGGGTCGTGCTCGTCTGCCACGCGGCGATGGGCCTCGGCACGCTCTCCGGCGGCTGGCGCATCGTGAAGACCATGGGGATGAAGATCACGAAGCTGAAGCCGGTGGGCGGCTTCGCGGCCGAGACGGCCGGCGCGGCGACGCTGTTCAGCGCCACGGCGCTCGGCATCCCCGTGAGCACGACCCACACGATCACGGGCGCGATCGTCGGCGTCGGCGCCACGAGCGGGCGCCTCTCGGCGGTCCGCTGGGGCGTCGCCGGGCGCATCGTCTGGGCCTGGATCTTCACGATCCCCGCCTCGGCCGCCCTCGCCGCGATCGCCTACACCATCGCGAGCGTCATCAGCGGCCAGCCCTGACCGCGCAGGCGAGCGCCGCGTGACGCCACGCAGGCGAGCAGGCGCCTCGCTCGCGCGCCGGGCGGCGGCGCTCGCGCGGCCCGCCCTGGGACTTCCGAAGCGCGCCGCCGATCTCCATAGCGCGACCATGCGGGCGCTCGTGACGGGGGCGACGGGGGCGCCGGGAGGGGCGGTCGCGCGGGCCTTGCTCGCCCGCGGGCACCGCGTGCGGGCGTTCTCCGCCAGGCCTGGCGATCCGACCGCGGCGCGGCTCATCGAGCTCGGCGTCGAGGTCGTCCAGGGCAGCGCCGACGAGCCCCGCTCGATCGCGCGCGCGGCGGCCGGCGTCGACGCGGTCTTCGCCATGGGCTCGCCGATCGAGGGCGGGCTCGCGGCCGTCGAGGCGGAGCTGCGGCTCGGCCTCGCCGCCGCCGAGGGCGCGAGGGCCGCGGGCGGCGCGCACCTCGTCTACACCTCGGTCGCGAGCGCCGACCGGGGCACGGGCGTCCCCCATTTCGAGAGCAAGGCGACCGTCGAGCGGCACATCACCGCGCTCGGCGTGCCCTGCACGATCCTCGCCCCGGTGTGCCTGATGGAGAGCCTGATCACGCCCGCTGCGCTCCTCGGCCTCCGGCGCGGCGTGTACGCCGCCCCGCTCCCGGCAGCCTGCCCGCTGCAGCAGATCGCGGCCGACGACGTGGGGCGGTTCGCGGCGCTCGTGCTCGAGCGCCGGCGCGACTTCCTCGGGCGCCGGATCGAGCTCGCGTCCGACGAGCTCACCGGCGCCGAGGCCGTCTCGGCGCTTTCCCGCGTGGCCGGCCGCGAGATCCGCTACGCCGAGGTGCCGCTCGCCGAGGTGCGCGCGCGCAGCGAGGACCTCGCGGCCATGTTCCGCTGGCTCACGCGCGGGGGCCACGGCGTGGACCTCGGGGCGCTCCACGCCGCCTACCCGGAGGTCGGGTGGCGGCGCTTCGAGGACTGGGCGCGCGAGCACCTCGCGGGCGCGCTGACCCGAGCGGTCGCGTGAGCCTGCGAGGGCGCCGCGTCGATCCGGCGCGCGGTCCACCGGTCCACCTGCCCCGCGCGCCGGGCTCACCCGGCCCGCGCGGGCGCGGCGCTCATCCGACGTGCGACGGCGCGCGGCTCGGTCGGGCCGCCCCGAGGCTGATGAAATGGTCGAGGATCCAGGTCTTGAAGCGGTTCAGGTCGAGCCGGTCGAGCAGCGGCAGGAACGCCCGCTCCACGCCGTCCTCGCGGCGTATCGAGGCGAAGTCGAGCACGCCGACGTCGTTCGCGGCGAGCACGTACGGCATCACCTCGGTGCGCCCCTCGTCGAAGGCCGCGAGCAGCAGCGACCCCTTGAGGAAGGCGGCCGAGACGTCGAGGAAGGCGGGGCGGATGCCGCGGATGTACCGGCTGAACGGCTCCGCGATCACGCGCTTGTCCGGCGAGTCGCGGAGCCCCGCGCCCTCGAGCTGCTTCTTCAGGAACTCGCTCGCCGACATGCCGGGGTGCTCCTTGCGGCGGCGCTCGGCCTCGTAGCCCTCGGCCACGACAACGAGCGCGTAGTCGGCGCGCTTGAGGCCGTCGGCGAGCTCGCCCAGCACGTCCTGCGGGAAGCGGAAGAAGGGGAGCACGATGAGGTGCGCCCGGGCGGCCACCGCGCAGTGCAGCGCGTGCCGCCCGCTGCGGTTGCCCATCATCTCGAGGATGTAGATGCGCTTGTGCGTATAAGCGTCCTCGTAGAGCCCGCGCGCGATGGTCGCGCCCGTCTCCACGCCGGACAGGAAGCCGATCGCGCGATCGCCCTCCAGATCGTTGTCGATGGAGACGTTCACGAAGCCGGCCTGCGGGCGCACCTCGAACTCGTCGAGCCACGCCTTGATGCCCTCGAACGTGCCGTTGCCGCCGACGCAGATGAGGTGCGTGAACCCCTGCGCCTTGAAGGTCGCGGCGGCCTGCTTGCGCTTCTCGCGATCGAGGAAGCCGGAGTAGCGCTCGCTGCGGAAATCGCTGCCCGCGTCGAGCACGCGCCGCCCCATCGAGCGCGCCGGGATGCCCTGCGCGAGCAGATCGTAGCGCTGGCGGCGGCTCATGATGAGGCGCTCGAACTGGGGCTGGGCGCGCGCGTCCGCGGTCAGGGAGCGGAAGCCCTCGGTCGCGGCCCACACCTCGTAGCCTCGCCGCGCCGCCTCCTCGGTCAGCGCGACGGCGACCGAGGAGTAGCCAGGGGCGTTGCCGCCGTCGAAGACGAGCAGCAGGCGCTTGTCCGATGCCGGGAGGGTGTCGGGACGTCCGAACTCGACGATGCTGGTCATGGCGCCGGCCTTCTACCACGCGACGACGAGGTTGGCTGAGCGATTGTCACACGTTCGCGACCGTTGTTCGACGACGCCGGGCGTTGGACGACAGCGCCGCGCGGCGTCGAGCGAGCGCGCCGCGCCGCGTGGCGCTCCGCGCGGCGCCGAGGGCGCGCCGTTCACCCCGTGTTGCGCATGCCGGCGGCGATGCCGTTCAGCGTGAGCAGGAGCGAGCGATCGCGCCCCGAGTCCCCGCCGCGGCTCGCCCGCAGGAGCTCGACTTGCAGGAATGAAAGGGGGTCGACGTAAGGATTGCGCAGCGAGATGGACCGCTGGAGCGTCGGGTTGCCCTCGAGCAGCCGCCGGTTGCCCGTGAGCCGCTTGAGCCACGACCGCGTCCGCTTGTACTCCGCGATGATCCGCGGCGCGACCGCCTTGCGCGCGGCGGCCGGCGCGAGCTCCGCGTAGCCCGCGAAGATCGTCATGTCGGCCTTCGCGAGCACCATCTCGACGTTGTCGATGACCGCCCGGAAGAACGGCCACGACGCCATCATCTCCTTCAGCAGCTCCGCGCCCTCGGGGCGCTGGCCCATCGCCTCCAGGCCGCTGCCGACGCCGTACCACCCCGGGAGGATGGCCCGGTTCTGCGTCCACGCGAAGACCCACGGGATCGCGCGCAGCGACTCCAGGCCGCCCGCGCGGCGCTTGCTCGGGCGCGAGCCGAGCGGCAGGCGCGCGATCTCGTCGATCGGGGTCACGGCCGTGAAGAACTCCACGAACCTGGGCTCGTCCCAGACGAGCGCGCGGTAGGCGCGCCGGCCCGTCTCGGCGAGCTCGTCGAACGCCGCGGCGTAGCGCAGCTCGGACGCGGCGGGCGGCCGCGGCTGCGCGCCCAGCGTGTGCAGGAGCACGCCGCTCAGCATGATCTCCAGCGTGCGCATCGCGAGCTCGGGGCGCGCGTACTTGTGGTCGAGCGCCTCTCCCTGCTCGGTCGCCTTGTAGCGGCCGCCGACGCTGCCGGCCGGCAGGGCGAGCAGCGCCTGGTGCGCCGGCCCGCCGCCGCGCGCCACCGACTCGCCGCGGCCGTGGAAGACGCGGAGCGGCAGCTCCGCCTCCGCGGCGATCTTCGGCAGCGTCTCCTGCACGCGCCGGAGCGCCGCGCTCGCCGCGAGCAGGCCGACCTCCTTGCCGGAGTCGCTGTAGCCGATCATCACCTCCTGCACGCCGCGGGCGAGGACGTGCGGCCGGTACTCGGGGTGCGCCAGCAGCGCGCGCAGGATCCTCGCGCTGTCGTTCAGCGCGGCGAGCGACTCGAACAGCGGCACGACGTCGATCCGCGCGCACGACCGCGCCTCGTCCCACAGCCCGGCGGCCTTCGCGCTCGCGAGCGCGGCGAGGACGTCGTCCTCGCTGTGGGTCATCGACAGCACGAGCGTGCGGCAGGACGCCTCGCCGCCGTCGCGCTGCGCCGCGGCGATGCGCTGGAGCGCCTCGAACACGCGGCGCGCCTCGGGCGTCATCTGCGCCGGCTCGACGCGGCCCTCCGCGACGCTGGCCGCCGCGGCGCGCGCGTCCTCGGCCGGCGCGCGCATCTCGAGCTCCGCGAGCGCGAACCCGAGCGCGCGCACCTGCGAGAGCAGCGCCCGCGCCCGGCGCTCGCCCGAGCTCGCGCAGCGCGCGGCGCGCAGGCTGTCGGCGACGACCGCGAGGTCGCGCTCGAGCTCCGCGGGCTCGCGGTAGGGGACGGCGAGCGTCGGCTCCTCCGGGCGCACGAAGGCGCGCCCCTCGCGCGCGGGGCCCTGCCCGGAGCGCGCGCGCGCCTCCGCCCGGCCGTGCTCCGCGTGCTCGAGCGTCGCGGTGAGGCGCGCCTCGATGAAGTGCAGCTTGCGGCGCCACGGCTCGCCCTCGGTGCGCGGGCCGAAGTGCGCGGCCACCTCGGGCATCGCGGCGGCGTCCTCCTCGATCGAGGCGAGCAGCCACGGCGGCGGCGTGACGTGCCGGACCGACTGCGACAGCGCGCCGCCGAGGTCGCGCACCGCCCGGACGAGCCGGCGCAGCCCGCGGATGCGGTAGGCGAACAGCGCGTCCTCGAGCACGGCGGGCACGACGAGCGGGTTGCCGTCCATGTCGGCGCCGACCCACGAGTGGATCCGGAGCGGCGCGATCTCCGCGTCGAGCGGCTCGCCGTAGGCGGCCTCGAACGCGCGCCCGATCACGGTGGGCAGATCGGGGAGCAGATCCCAGAGGATCTCCTCGATGTACCAGGCGACGTTCTTCACCTCGTCGCCGACGGTGGGGCGATCGCGGCGCACCTCGTCGGTCTGCCAGAGCGCGGTGATCTCCTCGCGGATCTCGGCGAGCTTGAGCGCCGCCTCGTCGGGCGTCAGCTGGCAGCGATCGCGCTCCTCGAGGTTCTTCGCGATGCGGTAGAGCTTCTCGAGCACCGTGCGCCGCGCGGCCTCCGTCGGGTGCGCGGTGAGGGTGAGCGTCACGTCGAGCGTCCTGAGCGCGGCGCGCACGCGCTCCGCCGGCACGCCGGCCTTCTTGAGCGTGTGCATCGCGGCCTCGATCGACCCGCGCTGCGGCCGCGCGCCGGGATCCGTCGCGTACGCGCGCGCGCGGCGGATGCGGTGGTGCTGCTCCGCGAGGTTGACGAGCCGGAAGTAGACGGTGAACGCGCGGATGACGGGCTCGAGGCGGTCGTGGGGCAGCTCCGCGAGCAGCTTGCTGAGCTCCGCGGCCGCGTGCGCGCGGCCGTCGCTGGGGCCGCGCCGCCGGCGGATGGCGAGCGTACGGATGCGCTCCTCGATGGCGAAGAGCTCTTCTCCCTCCTGCTCGATCAACACTTCCCCGAGCAGGCGTCCAAGCAGGCGAACTTCTTTGCGAAGAGGTCGATCGACCTCGCGGCGGCGCGGCGGCATGGGCGCCAGCCTAGCGCGATGCGGCGTAAAACGGACCACCGAGTGTGGCCTGGGCGGACGGTCGGTGGCGCCGGGGGTGTGGCGGCGCCGGGGCGGGTGGCGCCCCTCGGGTCGGGGCAGGTGGCGCGCCTCGGGGGCCTTGGCGGGTGGGCGGTGGTGCGAGCACGGTCCGTGCATCGCCCGTTCATCCGCGCCCTTTCGAAGCCTCGTCGAGCTCGTGTACCCTCTGGCGGATGGCCGATGATGTGTTCGGGATCGTCGGCACGACCCAGGGGGCGTTCAAGGTAGAGCGGGTCGTCGCCGAGGGTGGGTTCGGCGTCGTCTATCGGGCGTACCACGAGGCTTTTCGAGCGCCTGTCGCGCTGAAGTGCCTCAAGGTCCCGGCGACGCTGCCCGAGCAGCTGCGCGTGCAGTTTCTTGAAAAATTTCGTGAAGAAGCGGAACTGCTGTTCCGCCTGTCGGCCGCGATCCCTGCCGTCGTCAGGCCGCTGCACCACGACGTGATCTCGACCGCGACCGGCGCCTTCGTGCCGTTCATCGCGCTGGAGTGGCTCGAGGGCCGCACGCTCGCGAGCCACATCGCCTCCCGCGCGGCGATCGGAGCGCCGCAGCTCGCGCCGGGGGAGGTGATCCGGCTGCTCGCGCCGGTCGCGCGCGCGCTCGAGGCGGCGCACCTGTTCCCCGGGCCGAGCGGCCCCACGTGCGTGGTGCACCGCGATCTCAAGCCGGCGAACCTCTTCCTCGCCCAGATCCACGGCGCGGAGGTCGTCAAGATCCTCGACTTCGGCATCGCCCGCGCCCGCGACGCCGCGACGGTCATGGCCGGCCAGACCGCCACCACGTCGGGCGGCCTCTCGACGGCGTTCACGCCCGCCTACGGCGCGCCCGAGCAGTGGGCGCCGAAGCGCTTCGGCAAGACGGGCCCCTGGACCGACGTCTGGGGGCTCGCCGTGACCGTCGTCGAGGCGCTCGCCGGCCGCGAGATCATCGGCGGGGATCACGTGGCGATGATGGGCACGGTGCTCGACGAGAAGCGCCGCCCCACGCCGAGGAGCGAGGGCATCTTCGTGCCCGACGCGCTGGAGGCCGCCTTCCGTCGGGCGCTGGCCGTGGATCCGCGCGAGCGCTTCCGGGACATCGGGGCGTTCTGGGACGAGGTCGAGCAGGCGCTCGGGCTGCCGCGGAGCGCTCCGCCGATCGCGGTGCCCAGCCGGAGCCAGGCGCCGGCCGCCGCCCGCGTCCGCTCCTCGGTGTTGCCCGCATCGCCCTCGTCGCCGGGCTCGACGCGGTCGCAGGATCTCCTCCAGGGCACCGCCCTCGCGGCGCCGGCGGCGTTCGCGGAGGCGACGGCCCGGGAGCTCCACCTGCCGGAGCGCGGCGGCGGCCGCTTGCCGCCGCACAGCCTCCCCACCGAGCCGGTCGTGCCGCTCGCGCTCGACTGGTCTCCTCCCGCGCCCGCGCCCTTCGCGCGGCCGTCCTATGCGCCGTCGAGGATGCCGCCCCCGATGATGGAGCGCGCGCCCGCGCGCCCCAGCCTGAGCACCGGGGAGCTCATGGCGATGTTCGCGTTGCCGGTGCGGCTCGCCGGCGCGGGCGTCGTCATCACCCTCCTCGATCTCGCGGCCGCCTCGCTGCTCTTTGGCGGCCAGCGCATCGGCGTGGGCCCCGTCGGCGGCGTGGGCCCCATCGGGCTCTTCCACGTCGCGGTGGGCCTCGTGGTCCTGGGCATCGGGATCGCGGTGTTCCGGCTGTTCTCGTCGGACCGCTAGAACACCGATCACGTTGAAACCCGGAGAAATTTCACAGGGAGGCGGGGAGGCGGGGAGGAAGAAGAAAATGAATTGCTCCCTCTTGCCGTCTCTCGCTCCCCGCCTCCCCGCCTCCCTGTGAAATTTCTGCTCTTTCTTGGGGTTTCAACCCGTTTGTCGCTTCAGGGCTCCTCGCGCCGCACGCCTGTCGATCCGTAGCCGCCCGCGCCGCGCGCCGTCGGCGCGAGCGCGGGGACCAGGACCACGTCCGCGAGGGCGACCGGGCAGATCACGAGCTGGGCGATCCGATCGCCGCGGTGCACCGTGAACGGCGCTGCGCCGAGGTTGATCAGGACGACCTTGATCTCCCCGCGGTAGTCCGGATCGATCGTCCCGGGGCTGTTCAGCACGGTGACGCCGTGGTGCAGCGCGAGCCCCGAGCGCGGCCGCACCTGCCCCTCGTGGCCGTCGGGGAGGGCGACCGCGTAGCCCGTGGGCACGAGCCTCCGCTCCCCGGGCGCGAGCGTCACCGGCGCCTCGATGGCCGCGCAGAGATCGAGCCCGACGGCTCCCTCGGACTGGTAGGCGGGGGGAGGGACCTCGATCGGCCCCACGCGGAGGAAAGGCACCTGGATGCGCACGCGGCGGAGCCTAGCCGGTCACGGGCGCGGCAGCACCGCCTCGAGCGCCGAGCCCCGGAGCGCCTCGAGCGCCGAGTCCGACCACGCCCGCGCCCGATCCGAGAACCCGGCCTCCACCGCGCGCCGGAGCAGATCGAGCGCCCCCTCGAGGTTCCCGTCCTTGGCGCTCGCGCGCGCCGCGCCGTACGCGTCCTCGCCGAGGCCCACGCGGCGGAAGATCGCCTCGTAGAGCCGCGCCGACCAGTCGAACGCGCCGCGCTCGAACGCGATCTCCGCCATCCTCCGCGCGTCGTCCTCCGAGAGCTGCTCCACGATGTCCAGCGCCACGGCCGCGGCCCGCGCCGCCTCGCCCTGCTCCACGAGCACCCGGATCAGCGGGCCCGCGACCTCCTTCCGGTCGTCGCCGGCCTCGCGGGCCGCCTCCAGCACCTTCCGCGCCTGCTTCAGCTCCCCGAGCGCGAGGTGAATCGCGCCGACGAGCGCCGGGTCGGGCTCGCCCTGCTTGCGCGCCTGAGCCAGCGCTTCCCCCGCGCGCTTCGCGTCGCCGAGGAGCAGGTGCGACCAGCCGATGAGCTCGTGCGCCTCCCGGAGCGCGCGCTTCGGCGGCGCCGGCGACTGCGCGAGCACCTCCGCCGAGAGCGCCATCGCCTCGCCCGTCCGCTCGTCCTCCACGGCCCGACGCGCCCGCTGGAGCAGGACGGCCGTCTCGGGCGGCATCGGCTCCTCCTGGAACTCCGCTCGCCGGCGGTTCATGGAGGGCGACGGCGCCGCCGGCTCGCTGCGGAACCGCTGCAGGCTCTGGAACGCCGACATGCCGAGGATGAACGAGAAGAAGAAGAACCCCGCCCTCAGGAAGAAGATGGCGAGGAGCACGGCGGCGACGCCCGAGATGGCCGCCGTCAGCCGGGCCCGCTTCGGGCCGAGCGCGTGCTCGAGCACGTGGCCGCCGTCGAACGGGAGCACGGGGATCAGGTTGAGGAGGCCCCACACCAGGTTGACCTTGATGAGCAGCTCCATCCCGCTCAGCACCATGTCCGGGAGGGCATAGAGCGCCGGGCCGTAGCTGAGCACGAGGTGAAGGAGCCCGGCGACGGCGAAGCCGGCGAAGGGGCCTGCCAGGCTGATCAGCACGTGCTGGAGCCGCCCGAGGGGCAGGAGCGAGCGCCAGGTCGTGGTCCCGCCCATGAAGTGGAGCGTGATCTCCGGCTCGATCCGGTACCGCTTGATGGCGAGCGCGTGGCCGAACTCGTGCATCAGGACCGACAGGAAGACCACGAGGATCCAGACGAGGAACAGCTGGTACTGCTGCCCGGCGAGGAACGCGTACCCGAGCAGGGCGGCGGAGAGCCAGAACCCGATCTGGACGTCGACCGAGACTCCAAACAGACGGAAGCTCATGCGCATGTAATAAGCCGTGCGGGCCGTTCGCTCAATGATTGCCGTGCGGACGCGGCCGGCCGTAGAGTGCGCGCCGCGCGGGCGAGCCGGCCCGCGCGGGCGCGGCGCCGGGAGCGAGCATGGGCAGGGAGATCCGGGTCAGGACATGGGCGCTCGCCGGGGTCGCCGCGGCGGGCATGGCGTGCGGCGCCGCGCCGGCGCCCACGCCATCCCCCGGGGCCGTGCCGGCGCCCGCGCCGCCGTCGGAGGCGTCCGCGCCGGCCGCCGCCCGCCCGCCCGAGGCCTCCGCTCCGGTCGAGGCCGCCGCCGCGCCGCCGGCCGCCGCGCCCCCCGAGTTTGCGGTTCCGCCCAACACGGCGGTCCTCCACGTCGGCGACTCGTTCGCGGTGGCGGGCTTCGCGCAGGCGCTCCGCCCGAGGATGCAGGCGCACCGCGTGCGCTACGCGGTGAAGGCGGAGACCAGCTCGTACACGGTGACGTGGGCCTCCAGGATGGAGCTCCTTGTCGCGAACTACCAGCCGGACCTCGTGATCATCAGCCTGGGCGCCAACGAGGTGGAGAACGTCAACCCGCCGGCCCACGCCGGCGCGATCCGCCGCATCGTCAAGGCGATCGGCGGTCGCCCGTGCGTGTGGGTGTCGCCGCCGCTGTGGCGCAAGGACACCGGCATCATCGACGTGATCCGGACGAACTCGGCGCCGTGCCGCTTCTTCGACTCCGACGCGCTGGTGCCGGGCCCCCTCCCGCGCCAGAAGGACAAGATCCACCCGAACGAGGTCGGGGGCGCGCGCTGGGCCGAGGCCTTCTGGAGCTGGCTCACGGCGGAGCACCTCCCGGCCGGCGAGGCGGCGCCGGCGCGCAGCCCCTGGGCGCTCCGGCCGTCTCCGCCGGAGGAGCACCGCTCCCGGGCGGAGGCCCCGGAGAGCGCGGCCCAGCCGGGCGCTCAGGTGTTGGAGCGGCGGGCGGAGTGATCGCGAGCTGACCGGCCGGCGCCCTACGCCGCCGACGTCGCGACGCCTGCGCCGCGGTGGACCAGCCCGGGATCGTGGCCGAGCGCCCCTGCGATCGCCGCCCTCACGTCCCGCATGAGCCGGTTGCGGCCCCCGGCGCCGTAGGGCGCGGGATCGATCGGCGGCATGATCGTGACCACCACGCGGTGGTGCTCCTGCACGACGAAATCCTTGGCCCGGAGCACGTGCCGCGTGCCGTCGATCGCCACCGGGAGGATGGGCGTGTTGGTCTCGATCGCCATCCGGAAGCCGCCGCTCTTGAACGGGAGGAGCGCGCCGGTCTTGCTCCGCGTCCCCTCCGGCGCGATCCAGACCCGGGTCCCGTCCTGCAGCATGGACGCGCCCACCTGCAGGCTCGCGCTGGCCTGGACGTGGTCGCTCCGGTTGATCCGGATGAACCCCGCCGCCTTCATCGCATGGCCGAAGATCGGCACGTTGAACAGCTCCTTCTTGGCGATCATCCGCAGCCGCCCGGGGATCGCGCGGAACACCACCGGGATGTCGAAGAGGCTCTGGTGGTTCGACATCACGACGAACGGCCGTGCGCCCGAGGCGTGCTCGCGCCCGCGCACCACCAGATCCACGTCCGCGTCCTCGAGCACCTTGCGCGCCCACCAGTCCAGGCGCTCATCGCAGCGCTCGAGGGTCACACGCCCGATCATCGCGTCCACCACGGTCGGAAAGCAGATCCGGGCAGTGTCGAAGATTCCCATGAACGTCGTCTGAAGGCTCATCGCTCTCTTCCCGCTGGCTCCGCTGAAGGGTGAGGGGATCGCGTGGCGCGCTGGCGACCGAGCAGGCCCTGCCGTACGCGGCGGGCAAGCGGCCCCCGAGGGCGCCGAGCTCATCCAGTGCTGATGCAGCGCTCATCCAGCGCTCGTCCGCTGCGCGAACGCCGCAAAGTATACCACTCAACCCCCGGCTGTGGTGCCGGTCACGGTCACTACCACGCGGCGCGCGTGGGGAGAACTACGGTGCTCCCAGACATACAGGGCTTGCCAGGTCCCGAGCGCGAGGCGGCCGCCGGAGATCGGGATCACCTCACTCGAGCGGGTGATGGCGCTCCTGAGGTGGCCCGGCATGTCGTCGGGGCCCTCGTCGTCGTGCTCGTACTCGCGGCCCTCCGGGGCGAGGCGCGACATCCAGCGCTCCAGGTCGCGGAGGACGGCCGGATCGGCGTTTTCCTGGAGGATGAGGCTCGCGGACGTGTGCTGCAGGAACACGGCGCAGAGCCCGACGTCGACGCCCGCGCCGGTGACGACGCGCGCGACCTCGCGCGTGATGTCGACGAAACCCCGGCCGTTCGTGCGGATCTCGAGCGTGCGCTGGACGATGGTGGTCACCGCGCCATCTTAGCCGCCTTCGGCGCGGGCGCCCGGCACGACGTCGACGATGAGCCCCCAGCTCGTCCAGCGCTGGAACCACACGCCGACGCGCTCGGCCAGCGCCGCGCCCGCCAACTCGCCGCCGCCCGGCGACTGGCGGCCGCACGCCTCCGCTCCGTGGGCTCCGGCCGCCACCTCCTCACACGCCGGGACGAGCGGCACGCCCCGCCCGAGCGCCTCGAGGAGCGCGAACGCCGGCGGCTCGAGCTCTTCGAAGCGGATCGTGAGATCCGCGCCGCGGAACACGGCGAGGCGGACGGGGCGGGGCGCGGGCAGCGCGGGCGACCGGCCCTGCTTGAGCTCGCTCCGGAGGACGTGCGCCGGGTGGTCGAGCCGCACCAGCGCGAGCAGCGGGTGAAGGACGATCCTGGCGGTGGACCAGCCGTCCGCCGGCATGCCCGTCACCTTCGCCGGATCGAGCGGAGGGGGCGAGGCGCCGTCGAACAGATCGACGAGGGCGTGCTCGTACCGCGCCACGTCGCGCGCGAGATCCCGCAGGGCGGGGGGGAACCCGTCGTGCGCGCCCGCGAAATCGGCGACGTCTCGCCCGAGGTCGCGCAGCGTGAAGCTCGCGGGCGGGTGCGCCGCGAGGTAGGCCCTCGCGAACGCGTCGAAGCCGTCGTCGCCGAGGACGTGCGCCAGCGCGGGGTAGTCCTCGCGGAGCGCGTCCCTGTGCCGCAGCCAGAACTGCCGCCGGTAGATGTCGGCCTGCTCGGCGGGCGCGAGCCGCTCGCTCCCGGCGACGTGCTCGCGGCACAGGCCGGCGAGCTCGGCGTCGTCCGGGAGCGGCGCGCCCGCCGTGAACATGCGGGTGAGCTGGCGCATCAGGGCGGCGAGGCCGGCCGGGGGCGCGGGGTCAGGCGGCGCGCGCACGCGCCACCTCCTCCCGGATCGCCCGCGCCTTCTCCGCCTCGGCGGCGAGGACCTCGAACGAGGGGATGTCGTCGTCCCACTCGATGAGCGTCGAGACGTCGCCGGCGCGGGCGACGGCGCGCCGGTAGAGCGCCCACACGGCGTCGACCACGTGATCGCTGTGGGTGTCGAGGATGTACGCGCCCTGGTGCGTGTGGCCGGCGAGGTGGAACTGCACGATCCGGTGGTGCGGCACGCCGTCGATGTAGGCCTCCGGATCGAAGCCGTGGTTGTACGAGGAGACGTAGACGTTGTTGACGTCGAGCAGGATGCCGCAGTCGGCCTCCTCCGCGATCGCGGAGAGGAACTCCCACTCGCTCATCCGGCTGGCCGTGAAGGTCAGGTAGCTCGACACGTTCTCGAGCGCGAGCCGGACCTCGAGGAAGTCTTGCACCACCCGCGCCCGCGCCGCGACGTGCCGCACGGCCTCTTCGGTGTACGGCAAGGGGAGCAGGTCGTGCAGGTTGATCCCGTGCGCGCCCGTCCAGCAGAGGTGATCGCTCACCCAGGGCGAGCCCACCCTGGCGAGCAGCGCCTTCAGCCGGCGCAGGTAGTCGAAATCGAGCGGATCCGTGCTGCCGATCGACAGCGAGACGCCGTGCTGGACGAGGCGGTAGCTCGAGAGGACGCGCTCGAGGTGGGCGATCGGCATGCCGCCGTCGACCATGAAGTTCTCGCTGATGATCTCGAACCAGTCGACCCGGGGCCGGT
Source organism: Sorangium sp. So ce426 (assembly GCF_051475585.1). Taxonomy (NCBI): domain Bacteria; kingdom Pseudomonadati; phylum Myxococcota; order Polyangiales; family Polyangiaceae; genus Sorangium; species Sorangium sp. So ce426. The sequence goes on from NZ_CP150341.1 coordinate 5,068,939, forward strand.
GCTCGAAGATGTGCCGGTAGTGCGGGATGCGCAGCCCGACGCCGACGCCGAGGTCGGGGAGTCCCAGCCGCATCCGTTCGGGGTTCACCATGGTTCACCGCGAGCCTTGCTCAGGGGTGGAGGGGTGCGCCGCGGCGCCTCACGATCCATCGGATCCGGCGGATCCGCGTGGCATGGCCCGACGGCCCAGCGAAGCTGGCGGATCCGCGTGGATCCGCCGGACTCCGCCGGGCCGGGCGCGCCGAGCTACGACGAGCAGTCGGCCGGCTTGCAGCCGCCCTTGCCCTTGCACTCGTTCTGGCCGGCGCACGCGTGGCTGTCGCTCTTGCAGCCGCCCTTGCCCTTGCACTCGTTCTTGCCGGCACAGCACGCCTTCGCGGCGTTCTCCGGCGCCGCGGCCGGAGGCGCGTCGGCCGCGGGGGCGGCGCCCGTCTCGGGCGCGGGCGGAGGCGACGAGGCGCAGCCCGCGAGGCCCGCCACCATGCCCGACACCGCCGTCAACGCCAACGTCTTGCCCATGTCGATCGTCATCTGATCCTCCACGCTCGTCTTCGTCGCGATCATCGAGCCCACCGCGCGCCTCGCCAGCATGGCGCGCCCGCGCGCTGGAGCCCGTCGGGTCTCGCCGGCCTCTCGGCCGCGCCGAGCCCATCGGCTACGCGTCACTACGCCCGGCCGGTTCCACGGTTTCACTTCGGACGCGTTGATTCTTCATTCAACTCCCCGTAAGTGAGCGGGGTTGACCTCCACGCCCACGCGAGCCCCCCCTGCGTGCACGGCGTCCGGCGACGTAGCCTCTGCGGCTGGGGCGCGCGGCCAGCGTGCAGCGTTCCATGCACGACGTAACTCGCTTCGGACGGCAGGCGCAAGACAAAGCGTCCGGCGCGGCGCGGCGGCGCCGTGGCGTGTCCTCGTCCACCCGCGTCGCGGGGCGCTCCCGGTGCTCGCAGCGCTCTCGCTGGGGGTGGCCGGCTGCGGCGGGGCTCCGCGCGCGGGGGCCGGCGCGCCGGGCGGCGCGGCGGGTGATGCGGGCTCCGGGCGCGAGCTCCCTGTCGATGCGATCGCCGCCGAGCTCGAGGTGATGAGCGGTGTGGTCCTCGAAGGGCGGGAGGCGACGTTCCGGGACATCCTGGCCGACGCGATCGCGAAGGACGCGTACCTGTGCCAGCCGGCTCCGCGCCGCGTCTTCTCCGGGGCGCGCGGCGACGTGCCGGAGGGGGAGCGGCGGATCGCCGGGGTGATGCCGCACTACGGCCTCTTCTTCGGCCCGATGAGCTACCTCGTGCGGCGGCGCGGCGGCGCCTGGGAGGTCGACGTGCGGATCGCGGTCGACCCGCCGGAGGGCGCGGGCTGGCTCGAGCTGCCCGACTGCGGGCTCTCCGCCCGGCTCGGGGGTGCGATCGCGTGCCGCGGGACACCGTACGCGCGCTCGGGATCGACGGACGCCTGCCCGGGGTCCGGCGTGTTCACGGCGAGGGCGACGCCGGCCGCGATCCGCGCGCTGCTCGCGCGCTGGTCGGACGAGGCCGAGGGGTACTGGAACCGCGACGCGCGCGCCTTCGGGCTGCCGGTGCGTTACGATTTCGACTTCGTGCTGGCGGACGAGGCGCGTGCGCGGGCGCTCCGGGTCGACCTCGCGGTGCCGCTCTCGCCGACGTGCGGCAGGACGCCGTACTTCAGCGCGATGCGGGCCGGCTGGTCGCTGCCCGTGCTCGCCCACGAGGTGGGGCACGTGCTCGGGCTGCTCGACGAGTACGAGGCGCTCTCCGGGATCGTCCGCTGCTATCCGAAGACGCCGTTCCAGGGCGCCGAGATCAGCCGGATGGGGCTGTCAATGAAGGAGGAGACGCGGCTGCTGCCGATCCATCACTACCTCGTGCTCCGCCGCTTCTTCTGCCGCGAGCCGGCGTCCATCGACCCGTATGCCGGCGCGATCCGCTGACCCGATGCCGGCGCGATCCGCCGAGCGCTCCACGCGGCCCTGCGCCGGCCGCCGCCTCGCGGCCGCGGCGCTCGCCTGCGTCAGCGCCGCGGCGCTCGCGTGGACGGGGCTCGCGGGCTGCCGCTCGGAGCCGGAGCGCGGCGGGGCGGACGCGGGGCCGAGCGCGGAGGACGCGGGGACCGGCGCGGAGGACGCCGGGGCCGGGGCGCCGGACGTGGCGCCGCCGCTCGTGGGGGCGCCTCCGGGGCCGAGGGCGCTCGCGCCGCCGGCGGAGCCGCGCTGTCCGCCGGAGATGGTGCGGGTCGCGCGCCGGTTCTGCGTCGATCGCTACGAGGCGGTGCTGCTCGACAAGGAGACGGGGCTCGAGATCTCGGCGTTCTATCCTCCGTCGCGCCAGGCGGCCGCGTCCGTCGAGCGTGTGTGGTCGAAGATGCGGCTGCAGCTCGGGGACGACGAGGCGCGCCGCATGGAGCTGCCGCTCCTGCCTGGCTGGCAGAAGCAGCGCGAGTTCGAGCCGCGCGCGGTGTCGCGCAGGGGCGTGCTCCCGCAGGGCTACACGACCGGCGCGCAGGCGGATCTCGCGTGCCGGAACGCGGGCAAGCGGCTCTGCTCGCTCGACGAGTGGCGGACGGCGTGCCGCGGCGAGCGGGACGAGCAGTTCCCGTACGGGCCGACCTACGCGGACGGGCGGTGCAACGTGTTCCGCGAGCACCACCCGGCCGGCGTGCTCCACCGCGACGTGACGCTCGGGCACAGCGACCCGCGGCTCAACCTGGTGCGCGTCGCCGGGGCGCCGCTCTTGCGGCGGACGGGCGAGACCGCCACGTGCGCGAGCGCGTGGGAGGACGACGCGATCGCCGACATGGTCGGCAACCTGGACGAGTGGATCGACGATCCGGAGGGGACGTTCGTCGGCGGGTTCTACGCACGCGCGACCCGGGAGGGGTGCATGGCGCGCGTCGCGTCGCACGACTTCACGTATTTCGACTACTCGACAGGCGTCCGCTGCTGCGCGGATCTGCGCGCGCCGCCGTGACGGGCGCGCGCAGCCGGGGGCTGCCGGACGCGCGACGAAGATGCCGCTCTCCGGCAAGCCAGGGAGGGGGAGCCGGCGCCGGTGAGAGAAGAGGCGCCGAGCCCGTGTGGCGCCTCGCGCTTTACTCCCGCCTGGCCAGTCCCTGCCGGACGACCTCTCTGGCAACGAACGGGCTCCATTCCTGGAGCAGCTCCAGCGGCAGCCTCCCCTCCAGGTACGGCACGTAATACAGCTCCCGTGCGGCGATGCACTCCCTGTCGTTGAGCTTCAGTCGCTCGATGGTTGCCTGGACGCGCTCGCGCACCTCGCCGTCGAGGCCTTCCGCTGGGAGCACCTGGAGGAACGACAGCTCCAGGACGAACCACGCATCAGGGATCTCCATCGGATCGAGGACGTCGTCGAAATCGCGTTTGCGCGCGTTCATGAGCGAGCACACGAAGCGGTAGTTGCTCCACTCGTACGCGAGCTCGCGGCGCTTCGACTTCGGCGCGACGTGATCGACGGAGCGCGCGCGGGTGCCTCGCGGAACGAGCACGCACAGGTAGGCGCAGATGCTGCGGTAGCTGTCGCGGAGATCGTCCAGGCACTCCCGCCAGGTTGGGGGCAGGTGCTCCGCGTTCGCGGCGAGGGCGCGCAGGCCGGGCTGCCGGACGAGCGCGTCGAAGCGCGCCGGCTCCGGCTGGAGAGGTACGTGGATCACGGCGTGAGCCCGGCCTGACGCGCCCTGACGAGCCAGCGCGCCCAGAAGGGATCGGTGTCCTTGAGCACGTCGTGCAGCTCTTGGTGGATCCGCTTCACGTCCTCAATCGGCAGATTCGGCCGCCGCATCGCGGCCATCGCGTCGAGGATCGCCTTCTCTGCCTCGACGGACCGCGCCTGCGCCAGATCGAACACGTCGGACGTGAGCCATGCGGAGGCGTCCCCGCGCGCCTTCCATGCGGGCTTCGACACGGTGACCTCAGCCCCGTCAAGATCGAACAGGAAGAGCGCGTCGCGCGCCTCGTCGAAGTGCGGCTCGGCGGAGGCGAGGACCAGCGGCGCGTGCGTCGTGATGAAGAGCTGCGTCTCGATGGACGCCTCGAGCTCGCGGGACACCCGGAGCAGCGCGGGCAGGATCACGCGCTGCCACTGCGGGTGCAGGTGAGCCTCCACCTCGTCGACGAGCACGACCAAGCTCCGCTCCGGCGCGGTGTTCCGGAGCCTCGCCGCCTCGACGTGCTCGCGCCACATCCAGACCAGGAGGTAGGCGAACGAGAGGATCCGCTTCATCCCGGCGGAAGCGAGCAACACCGGGACACTGCCATAGGGCATGTCAAGGGTCGGGATGTCGCGGACGTCATGCAGCGAGACGCGGGTCGTGCTTGCTCCGGGCCGGAGGGTCTCCCCAGGATTCGGCGACAGGACCTCCAGCACACGTGTCAGCAGCTCCAGCGTGCTGCCACGCTGGAGCTGCCATGTGGCCCAGTCGCGGATCAGGCCATTGCAGAGCACCGAGCCGTCGTGGTCGTCCGCGGTGAGCCCGTTCCAGATCTGGCCGGGCGTGAAGTGAAACCCCGGCACGGGTCCCGTCGATTTCACGCCGAGCGGGGACTGCAGGTGCCCCGCGGGTCGAAGCGGGTCCCACACGGAGAAGCTGCCGTCGACCCGGGCGTAGAAGACGAGGCCGGAGCGCCTGGAGGCCCCGGGTGGATAGACGGTGTGCCAGTTTTGCTTCTCGAAGTCGAACGACGAGGAGACCCGATGCACGACCTCCCCGTCACGCGTCTCCCGGACGATCTCTGGCTTGACCGCTGGGCCGCGTCGCGGCGCCGCGGGATAGCCGGGCCACGTGCCGGTCAGCGCGAACCAGCTGACATCCAGCACGAAGGTCTTGCCGAGCCCGTTGTCGCCCGCGAAGAGGTTGAGCCGCGGCGCGAGCTCGAACGCCATCGCGGGCGCCGGTCCGGTGTCGTGCAGTTCCAGCCTCTCAAGCATCGCGTCCCCTCTCGGTCGCCCGTGGTTCGTTCGGGCCGTGGCCGATGGGGGTCGCGAGCGGATGAGCGCGGAAGGTGTGCCAGACCTTCTTGCAGAGGAGCTCCATCGGCTGCGTCATGACCATGGCAACGCGTGATCTGCTGGGTCGCGCGGGAAAAGGCAAGAAAAGCCGCTCCCGCAGGGCTCCGTCCGACCGTGCGGTGCCGCGGGGGAACGAGCCGTTCAACTGCGCCGCCGGGGCACTGGAGCCAGCGACGCTCCACGGCACAGCCCTGCGCGGACGAGGGGAAGGCGGCCCAGCGTCGTCGTGAGGCCCAGCGCACCGCTGCTGCGCGGATGTGCGCGCGCCGCCGTGACGGGCGCGCGGTCGCGGCGGCGCGGGACGATCTGGTAGCATCGGCCGCTGCGCGGGAGGACGTCGCGCTCGTGCGACACCGCCGGGAGGACCATCGATGCTCGCAGCCCGATATCACGTCTACGATTCAGCGGTGCTCGACGCGCCCATCGAGGAGGCATGGAGAGAGCTCCGCGATATCGTCGCGCTCCTGCCGATCGTCTTCGGTGACGGTGTCAGGGACTACCGTTACGTGGACGGCGGCTCGGCGGAGAAGATCCCGTCGCGCTTCGAGTTCACGCTCCACCCGTCGGGAGACAAGGCCGTGGAGGAGGTCGTCGCGCGATCCGAGACCGAGCACTCCGTCACGTACCGGCTGCTCGGGCAGGTCCTGGGCATCGAGGGGTACATCGCGACGTACCGGCTTCGCCGCATCACGACCGAGCCGGGCAAGACGTTCCTCGAGTGGCCCCGGGAGTTCGGCGTCGCGCCGGGCCAGGAGCCTGAGAAGGTCGTCCCGTCGGTCGCGGCCCTCACCGCGAGGGAGGTCGTCGCCATCAAGGAGCACTTCGCGCAGCGCCGCCGCCCCGTGTGATGCACAGCGGCCTCGGCCGAGCGCACAGGGCCGAGGTGGAGCACCCACGGCTCCGCGAGGGATGGCAGCAGGGGGCCGGCGTCCCATAGCAACCGCTGGAGAGGCCTGCGCCGGGGGTCTTCAACGGACCGCAACCGTTGGGAGAGGCCCGCCGCCGGGGTCTTCAACGGTTCGAGTGAGCGCGAGGGACCCGCCGCCGGGGGTCTTCAACGGTTCGAGTGAGCGCGAGGGACCCGCCGCCGGGGGTCTTCAACGGTTCGAGTGAGCGCGAGGGACCCGCCGCCGGGGGTCTTCAACGGTTCGAGTGAGCGCGAGGGACCCGCCGCCGGGGGTCTTCAACGGTTCGAGTGAGCGCGAGGGACCCGCCGCCGGGGGTCTTCAACGGTTCGAGCGCGGACGAGGGGCCTGCGCCTGGGCGGAAGCAACGGATCGCGTGCGCTGGAGCGAGCGCGAGCGACGGGGCCGGGACGGATCGACTTCGCTGCGGGCGGCCAGGGCTCGGGCGTGCCGGCGCGCGACCACCCTGGCCGTCCATTCACGACGGCGATCTCGCCTTCCCGAGCGCACGCCGCCGTGACGAGGGCGCGCTCGGGCGGCGGCGACATCCCCTGATAACATCGCTCCGCAGCGCATGGCGGTGTCGCGCCTGCGGCATCGGAGGAGGGAGCCATGATCGACGCGCGGTATCACGTCTACGACTCGGCGGTGCTGGACGCCCCCATCGAGGAGGTCTGGCAAGAGGTCCGCGATATCACGAAGCTCATCCCCGTCGTCTTCGGGGACAACGTCAAGGAGTACGGCTACGTGGAGGGCGGCTCCGCGGAGAAGGTGCCCTCGCGGTTCGCGTTCACGCTCGTCTCGGGGGAGAGATCGCTGGAAGAGGTGGTCGCGCGCTCCGAGACCGAGCACACCGTCACCTACCGGATCCACGGGCAGATCTTCGGCATCGAACGATACACCGGGACCTACCGGCTCCGGCGCGTCACGACCGAGCCGGGCAAGACCTTCCTCGAGTTTCCACGGGAGTTCGGGGTCGCGGCAGGTCACGATCCCGCGCAGGTCGTCCCGGCCATCGCCGCGCTCACCGCGAGGGAGGTCGCGGCGATCAAGGCGTACTTCGCGAAGCGCCGCGGCGCCGCCTGATCCGGCCGCCGCGCGCCGAGCCTCGCGGTGAGCGCGGCGGCCGCAGGAGCGCGCAGCGCGCCCGCCGCCCTCAGGTCGTCGGGCGGCCGACCGCGAGGAAGGCCTGCTCGCCCTTCGGGCGCCGCCGGTCGCGCCAGACGAGCGCCGCGGGCAAGACCAGCACGGCCGCGAAGAGGCACGCGAGCTCGCCGATGACCGCGGCGACGCCCAGGCTCCGCACCGCGTAGTTCTGCGAGCGGACCAGGGCGAGGTAGCCCAGCGTCGTCGTGAGGCTGCAGAGGATCACGGCGCCGCCCGTCTCGCGCACCGCGGTCAGCGCGCCGCCGGCGCCCTCCCGCGCGTACCGCTGCACGATGTTCACGGCGTAGTCGACGCCGATGCCGAACGTCAGCGGCAAGGCGATGAAGTTCAGGAAGTTGAGCTTCACGTCCATCAGCACGAGCAGCCCCGCCATCCACGAGGCGCCGACGAGCAGCGCGCCGAGCACCGCGAACGCCGGGCGGCCGCCGCGGAAGGCGACGAGCACGACGAGGACCGTCGCGGCCAGCGAGAAGAGCACCGCCGGCGGCACGTCGTCGATGACCGCCGCCCACATGTCCGCGTAGATGACCGCGCGCCCCGAGCCGCGCACGACGCTGCCGTCAGGGAGCCGCGTCTCGCGGTACGCGTCCGCCCACCGGAAGAGGTAGTGCGCGTCGTGCACGCTCTCGGGCGTGGTCGGGCTGATGTACACGATGCGCCCGCGCGTGCCGTCGGTCTCGGTGAAGGCGCGCGCCACGCCCGCCGGCAGATCGTCGATCCCGAACGGCGCGAGATCGTCCGGCGGGATGACCGCCTGGATGCGGCGCCAGTCCTCGTCGCCCACGAGGCCGCGCTTCCGCGCCCTGAGGACGCGATCCTTGATCTCCTGGAGCAGCGGGAGCTTCGCCTCCTGATCCCGCGGGACCAGATCCTGGAGCGCGTAGATCTCCTTGAACGGCTTCGCCCCCTCGGGCGCCGCGTCGCGCCTCGCGTAGAGCGCGGCGCGGAGCGGCTCGACCTGCTCGGGCCGGTCCACGAGGATCGCCATGCCGTCGGTGCCGACGTAGCCGGTGATCTCCTCCGCGAGCGAGCTCAGGCGGATCTGCGCCGCGCGGGACCCCTCGTCGTTGCGGAGGTTCTGGAGGTTGTACTCCATCGGATCGGCGCGCACGTAGCTCACCGTGGCGACGAGGCCGGCCGCGGCCAGGGCGAGGCCCGCGAGCGTGAGCGTGGCCGGGCTCCGCGACGCGAGCCGCGCGAACGGCGCGCCGAACGCGATGCCGCCCTGGGCGCGCCGCCGCAGCCTGCCGAGGAGGCCCGGCGACTCCTGCTCGAGGGGGACGATCCGGTCCATCACCGCGAGGATGCTCGGCAGCGCGACGAACGTGGCGACCCAGCAGAGCACCATGCCGGCGCTGCCGATGAGGCCGAAGTCGTGGAAGCCGCGGAACTCGGTGACGAGCAGCGAGCCGTAGGCGGCCGCGGCCGCGCAGCCGGCCGTGAGCGTGGGCAGCCAGGTCTCGCGGTGGGCGACGCGCACGCCCTCGAGCAGGCTCGCGCCGCCGCGGCGCGCCTCGAGGTAGCGCGCCATGTAGATGATCCCGAAGTTGATCCCGTTGCCGGCGACGATCGAGAAGAGGAACCCGGTCGCCATGTTGAGGTGGCCGAGCGCGAGCTGGGTGGCGCCGAACGTCCAGGCGACGCCGATGCCGATCGTGATCAGCATGGCGACGAGCGTGCGCAGGCGCAGGTAGTAGAGGAACACGACGGCGGCGATGAGCGCCGCGCCCGAGACGCCGACGTCGGTCAGATCCTCGTTGATCGCCGCGTACTCGGCGATGCCGGTCTGGAGATCGCCGGCGAGGCCGTAGGTGATCCCCGGCTCGAACGAGGCGGGGCGCACGCGCTCGACGACCTCGCTCACGCGCCGGATCGCCTCGGAGCCGGCGGCGAAATCGCTGGCCATCACCTTCGAGCGGATGGCGACGACGACGGTCTTGCCGTCCTTCGACTGGTAGTAGCCGTCGGGGTAGCGCCCCGTGTCGACCCCCTGGAGGCCGAGGCTCTGCTCGATCGAGCTGGCGCTCACCTCGGGGGGCGGCTCGTCGTCGTCGAGCAGCGCGCCCGTCGCCTTGTTGACCTCGTAGGCGTAGCGCGCCTCGATGTCGTCCCTGAGCTTGGTGAGCCTGTCGCGGTCGACGTAGAGCCCGGCGCGCGGCGAGAGGAAGCGGTAGGCCTCGTGCACCCCGTCCTCGACGCTGCCGACCCACGGGGGGCCGATCTTCTCGATCTCCGGGACGAGCGCGTCCGCGGCCCGCTGGAGCGCGGCCGTGGGCGTGCCCTCGCCGCCCTGGAGCACGACGAAGAGCGTGGAGACGCCGGCCGTCTTCGCGGCGACCCGGTCGAGCTCCTGCACGCTGGGCCGCGACGCCGGCAGCAGCGACTCGAACCCGGTCAGCACATGGAGCCGCGTCGCCAGGAAGAGGGCGATGACGGTGAAGATCCCGGTCGCGAGCAGCGGCAGCGCCGGCCGCTTCACCTGCAGCTCGGCGAGGCGCGACGCGAGCCCGCCGCCGCGCGACGAGGGCGGCGCGAGGCGGGGAGAGGGCTCGCGGGGAGCTTCACCGGAGCTTTCGTGTGAACCAGGGGAATCAGGGGAAGGAACCGGGCGGGGCGCCGGAGGCGATGGCATGGGGGGAGCGGACATGAGACGGTGTGTGGCTCCGGGGCGGAGAGGGACGTTGGAAGGACGGTGGAAGCGCCGGTGGACCACGTTCTAGGGAACCGGATCCCCGGAGAAAAGCGGTCGTGTGCGGCGCGGCGACGGCGCGCCGCCGAGGTCCAGGCGGCCGCGGAGGCGCGCCGGGCCGGCGGGCGCTCCCACGACCCCGCTGACCATGATGCGGTGTTCGGGATGCGCAACGACGATCTCGTGCGCCGCCAGATCGGTCACGAGATCGCCCGCATCGCGGGCGCGAAAAGGCGGCACTACCGGGAGCGCGTGGCCGGCTCTCGACGTCATTGCCTCAAGGATGGCCGCCCGGCGTGCCTCCCGTGTCGAGCCCGCTCCCCTGCGACGCCTCTCCCGGGGGCCTCGCGCGACGGGAGGGGGCCTGAGAAGCCTTGGCCGCGTCGCGCACGGGCCAAGGCAGCTAGGGTGTCGCCGGCGGCCAGGCCCGCCGACCGATCGCCTCATGAGGCAGACGAACAGGCCCTAGAGCGACGAACGGGTTGAAGCCGCACGCAAACAGCGAGAAGTTGAGACGCCAAAAGACGCCAAGAAGCGCCAAAAGACGCCAAATTTATTGTTTTCTTGGCGTCTTTTGGCGCCTCTCTGCGTCTTTTGGCGTCTTTTGGCGTCTCATCTCTCTGGTTTCCAAGCTGATCGGGGTGCTAGGGGCCTGGCGGGGTCGTGCCGGCGTCCGCGGCCCCCGTGCCGCGAGGCTTCGCAACGCCGCTGGCGCCCCCATCGCGGGGCGCGCCGGCGTCCACCGGCGTGGCGCCCGCGTCCACCGGCGTGGCGCCCGCGTCCACCGGCGCGGCGCCCGCGTCGGCCTCGGCGCCCGCGTCCGGCGGCGGCTGGTCGGGCGCCGCGGGGGGCGCGGGCGGCGGGGGCGCTGGCGGGAGCTCGCTCTCCCAGCACTCCGACTTCGGGGGCGCCGCGAAGTGGACCGTGCGCGACGCGGCGTCGCCCTTCCGGGTGACGAGCTTGTCGGTCTTGTACACGGTCGCGTTGCCGCACTCGTACTCCGCGGCGTCCTTCGACTCGCGCGCCACCACGCGCGTCCGCGGCGCGCGCTGGTTCTCGCACTGGGCCCACTCGATCTCGTACTCGGCGTCCTCGTCGGAGAGCAGGATGCGGCTCGGCGGATCGTCCTTGGACCGGCGCCCGGTGAGCGTCGTCCGGGTGATCGGCTCCTTGCCCTCGCGCACCGTCAGCGTGACAGGGAAGCGAAGGCTCCCGCGCATCTGCGCGCGCGTCGCGCCGATCTCGAAATCGGGGCAGATCGGCTCCCCCTCGACCGGGGACGGCGTGGGCGGGCCGCCGCACGCGGCGCTGGCGAGGAAGCTGCCGAGGAAGAAGACGGCGAGGGGTCGGGCTCCAGGGCGGAGGTTCACGACGGGATTAGTCGTTTCCCCGGGTCCCCGCGTCAAGCGATCTTGGTCTTGCCCAGCTTCAGCACCCGATCGAAGTGCTCCTTCGAGACGGGCACCACGCTGAGCCGCGACCGCTTCAAGAGCGAGATCTCGGCCAGCGACTCGTCGCCGCGGATCGTGTCGAGGCTCACCTGCGCCTTGAGCGGCGCGACCGGCTCGATGTCCACCACGCTCCAGTCCTCGTCGGCGTCGGCCGTCGGATCCGGGTACGCCTCGCGCTTGACGCGCGCAACGCCCGCGACCGCCTTGCCCTCGCTCGAGTGATAGAAGAGCACGAGATCCCCCTGCTTCATGGCCCGCATGTTGTTGCGGGCCTCGAAGTTCCGGACGCCGTCCCACATCGTCTGGCCGTCGCGCACGAGCTGCGCGAACGAATATTTCTGTGGCTCGCTCTTCATCAGCCAGTAACGGCGAGACATGCACGATCTCCAGGGCAGGCGCGAGGGCGGCGCCGGCCTCGCCGTCGCGCTCTCATCCTCGACGGACAGCCCGTCGATCTGACCGGCTACCCTAGCACCGCCCGTTCAGTCGGTGATCACGATCTTGGCGCCGTCCGGCGTCCGCCGCGCGATCTCGTCAATCTCGTCGTCGTCGAGGGCGATGCAGCCGAGCGTCCAGTCGCTCTCCTTGTGCACGCCAGCGAGCTGCGCGCTTCCGACGCCGTGGATGCCGATGCTGTGCCCGACGCCGCGGCCCGGCGGGACCTCGCCGCGCCGCTTGAGCTCGGCGAAGCGCGCGCGATCTTCCTCGTTCGGGTAGCTGACCATCAGGAACCGATGGAACAGGCCGTTGATGCGGCCCGCGACGCGGTACGTGCCGACGGGGGTGCGCCTGTCGCCCTCGTAGCGCTTCGGCCCCGGCCCGCCCGGCCCGAGGGCGACCCGGTAGGACCGGACGATCTTGCCGCCCGCGACGAGATCGAGCGTGTGCTCGCTCTTGTCGATCCGGATCTCGGTGACCGGCGGGGCGACGCCCCGGGCGGCGGTCAGGGAGGGGAGCGTGTGGGTGAGGGAAGCGGCGAGCAACGCCGCGGCGACGAGAAGAGGGGGCCTGAGGAGCATGCCCGACCGTCGGCGCCGGGCTGGAGAGTGTGACGCCCGGACGGGGCCTGCAGTATTCTCGATCGGGCGCGTCACACTCCGCGGCCGCGGCGCGATGCACGGTCGATGAGCACGTCGATGACCACCGAGGACCGCACCCCCGCGACGAACCCCCTGGCAGAGCCGGGGCTCCGCCGTGCCCTCGAGGATTTCGTGCGGCGGCGCGTCCCGGGCCGCGAGGTCGACGACGTGGTGCAGACCGTCCTCTGCGACGCGCTCGCGTCGCCGGGGCGCCCGGCCGACCCGACGGAGCTCCGGCGCTGGCTCCTCGGGATCGCGCGCCACAAGGTGGCCGACCACCACCGGCGCTCGGCGCGGGAGGCCGCGACGGAGCTGCCCGACCTGCCGGTCGGACCGCCGCCCGTCGAGGCGCGCGAGCTGGCGCGCTGGGCGGAAGAGCAGGCCTCCGCGAGCCACGACGCCCGGCAGACGCTGTCGTGGATGGCCCGGGAAGGGGAAGGCGAGAAGCTCGAGAGCATCGCCGCCGAGGAGCAGGTGCCCGCCGCCCGGGTGCGGCAGCGCGTGTCGCGGATGCGGCGATGGATGCGGGAGCGATGGATGGCCGAGCTCGCCGCGGTCGCGGCGCTGGCCATCCTCGCGATCGTCGTCGCCCGGCTCCTGCGGTCGACGAGCGAGGCGCCGTTGATCGCGCCCCTGCCCGAGCCGCAGCCGAGCGCGCCGCCCGACGGGCCTTCGCCGCCCATCGCGCCGCCCTCGCCGCTCGACGCGCTGGAGCGCGCGCGGTCGCTGCGGGCCGAGGCGCTGCGCGCCTGCGACGAGGCGGCCTTCCGCCGGTGCCTGGACCAGCTCGACGAGGCGGATCGGCTCGACCCGGCGGGCCGCGACGCGCCGGAGGTCGCCGCGGCGCGCGAGCGCGCGCTCGAGGCGCTCCGCGCGCCGACGGAGAAGACCCAGGCGCCGGGGCCCGTCGACGAGAAGCTCGACAAGAAGGTCAACGAGAAACTCGACACGAAGGACGAGAGCAACTCTCGGCCCGCGCCGAAGCCCCGCCCGAAGGTGGCGCCGCCGCCCGCACAGAAGCCCACCTCGTCGGTGCGCGCGGAGCAGATGCTCAAGGAACAGATGCTCAAGGAGCAGATGCTCAAGTCGAGGAAAGCAGCGCCGAAATCGAAGGTCGACGAGGTGGATTTCCCGTCGGGAAAACTCTAGCTGCTCGCGCCAAGGGGCAAACGACGCGCCGAGATCGAGGCGAACTCGACGGTTCGCCGTCGCCTCCGGAGCGGGGGGCCGACGCGCTGCCGAGGGCGAGCGGCGCGCGCCGCCGTACGAATCCATCTCGCAGTTTCCGGCGTAGTCGTCTAAACACGCTGGCGCTCGGCGCGATCAACGACGCCAAGGAGAGGAGCCCAGGAGATGCGAACGACGAGATGGCTTGGAATGGCATTCGCAGTATCGCTGCTCGCGGCGAGCGCCGGCTGCGCGGTCGAGCCCCAGCAGCAGACCGCGAAGGCGCCGGCACCGCCGCCCGCGCCGCCGCCGCCCGCGCCGCCCGCGCCGCCCCCTGACGCGGACGCGGACGGGGTGCTCGACGATGGCACCGACAAGTGCGTGGCCGAGAAAGAGGACGGCCTGCCGCCCGACGCCAAGGACGGCTGCAAGTCGACCGACCCGGACGGAGACGGCCTCGTGGCCGACGCCGACAAGTGCCCGGCCGAGGCCGAGGTCAAGAACGGCTACCAGGACGACGACGGTTGTCCCGACGTCCCGCCGGTCGTCCTGGAGGGCAACGAGGTGAAGCTCAACCAGAAGATCGCCTTCGTCGCCGGCAAGCCCGAGTTCGAGCCCGCCTCGCAGGGGCTCCTCGCGAACATCGCGCAGATCCTCAAGGACCATCCGCAGATCCAGTTCGTCGAGGTCGCGGCCTACTCCGAGAAGGTCGGCAACGACGCCGCCACCGTGACGCTCACGAAGAAGCGCGCCGACGGGGTGGTGAAGGCGCTCACCGCGCTCGGGGTCGAGAAGAACCGCGTGCGGGCCGCCGGCTACGGGGCGCACTGCGCGACCGATCCGGGTGAGACCGAGGAGGCGAAGGAGAAGAACCGCCGCGTCGAGATCAAGATCATGCGGCTCGACGGCAAGGACACCGGCGTCGAGCTCGCCTGCGCCGCGGTCGCCAAAAAGGGCCTCAAGCCGGCCGGCGTGCCCGCGACAGCGCCGAAGGGCGCCGTGAAGGCCTCCGACGCGAAGCCGGTGGACCCGAAGGCCGCCGCCAAGCCCGCGGACGCGAAGCCTGCCGCCGCGCCTGCCGCACCGGCGCCCGCCGCGGCGCCGCCGGCTGCAGCGCAGCCCGCCGCCGCCGCGCCTGCCCCCGCGGCCGCGCCCGCCGCGCCCGCGGCGGACACGAAGCCGGCCGCGGCGAAGCCCGCGGACACGAAGCCGGCCGAGACGAAGCCCGCCAGCGTGAAGTAGGCGCTCGGCGCCGCGCGAGCGGGCAGGCTAGCGCGCCTGCCCGCGCGCGGCAGCGAGCAGGCGCGTGAGCGCCTCGCGCGCGGCCTGCCGGCGCTGCGGCTCGGGCAGCGCGCCCGGGCGCAGGCGCTGGATCTCGGCGCACAGCGCGGCGCGATCGCCGGCGAGAGGCCCGGCGCACGCCGCGTCGCGCGCGCCGTCTCCGGGGGCGTCGCGCGGCGCAGGCTCGCCAGAGAGCACGGCCGCCGCGGCCTCGATGAGGCGCGCGGTCGCCGCCGCGCCGGCGTCCTCGCCCCGGAAGCGGCCGACGAAGTCGGGCTGCTTCGAGAGCCGCGAGAGGACGTCCCAGCGCTGCTCGCGCACGGCGAGCTCCGTCGCGAAGAGCACGACCTTCAGGTTGCGGCCGAGATCGGGGAGGGCGCGCGTCTCGCCGTCGAGCGCCATCAGGTCGTCGACGACGCTCGCGTCGAGCGCCGCGGCCGCGCAGCGAACCGCGACGCTGAGCAGATCCGCGCGCAGGGCTGGGCCGAGCGAGGGAGCGCGGCCGAGCGCGCGCGCGGCGGCGAGCACGACGGGGCCGCAGTGCCCCTCGCGGCGCTGCCGCGCCAGCATCACGCCGGCGTCGTAGAGCCGGCCGCTCTGGCGCAGCGCCTCCACGGCGGCCGTGAACGCGTCGGGGTCGTACGTCCCCCGCTCCGCCGCCGTGAGGAAGCCGTCGAGGCTGCGCAGGGCAGGGCACGCGGCCGCGCTGCCCGCGCGCGCCCGTCGCTGGAGGTGCGGCAGCTTGCCGAGGACGTCGGCGATGCGCAGCGAGAGCGCGAGCGGGTAGGCGTCGCAGGCGGGCGCCTCGTAGCCGCCGAGCTCGACCCTGGCCTCGGTGCACGCGAGCGGCCTGGCGACGACGGAGAGCGAGCGCGCGGTCCTCGCGACGAGCGGGTCGAGCTCCGGGACCGCGGCGAGGCCGGCCGGGAGCGGATCGAGGAGCGCCGCGACCGCGGCGTCGTCCGCGTCCGGCGGCAGGAGGCCGCGGACGAGCGTCCAGAGGTCGCCGGCGAGGAAGGGGTGACCGGCCTCGGCCGCGAGCTGGGCGTCGATCGCGAGCAGCGCGCGGGCGTCCCGGCCCCAGGCGAGCGGCTGGTCCGGGCGCAGCGCCCGCCGCCCGAGCCGGAGGCCGAACGAGAGCGCGGCGATCGCCCGGCGCGCCGCGGCGGTGCCGCGCTCGGCGTCGCCGTCGAGGAAGTGGTAGGCGGCCGCGAGCGCCGCGGCGCTGACGTAGGCGCGCGCCGCGTCCTCGTCGCTCCGGGGCGAGCCCTCGGGCGCGAGCGCCGCGGTGAGGGAGCCCTCGGGCTCGCCGCGGGTGCGGAGGCCGAGGCCGAGCTGGAAGCCGTTCGCCCCTTCGAGGAGCCCGGCGCCGTACGAGACGTCGAAGCTGAGCGAGAAGACGCGGGTCGCTGTCTTCTCCTCGTAGCGGTAGGTCATGCGCGGCACGCGCAGGCCGCGGGCGTCGGCGGCGGCGAGGACGCGGTCGAGGGCGTCGCGCGCCTCGGCGCGCCGGCCGCCGGCGAAGTCGCGCACGGCGCCGACGAGGGCGAGCACGTCGCCGGCGTCTGCCGCCTGGCAGGCGTCGTCCGACGCCTTGCTCATGGCGGCAGCGTACGCCGACGGATCCGGGGCGACGCCGCGCCGGGCCTTCGCGATCTCGCCGAGGTACGAGAGCGCCCAGGCGACCCGGCTGCCGCTTTCGTTCGCGAGCGCGATGGCGTCCGGCGACGGCGGCCCGCCCAGCACGGCGGCGCCGAGGAGCGAGGTGAGCAGCGCGAGGTCGGCCTGGTCGCGCAGCCCGAGGGCGGAGAACGCGCGGGCGTAGCCGACGAACAGGCCCCGGAGATCGCCGCCGCCGTCGCGCGCGGCGGGGAGCGACGCGAGCGCGTCGAGCAGCGCGCCGCCGGCGGGGCCTCGTCCGGCGCCGCCGCGCCGCGCCGGATCGTCGCGGAACGCCGCGGAGAGCCCGCGGAGCACCCGGCCGAGCGGGGCGCCGCTCCGCGCGGCGAAGCGCTCCGCGGTGGACGACTCGAGGAGCGCGCGGGCGAGCGCGTAGCCGCCGGTGAGCGCGTCGGCGAGGTCCTGGTCGACCCAGCCGGAGAGGCCCGCGGCGACGGCGGCCTCGGCGTCCGCGGCCGGGAGGGTGAAGCGCGGCGGAGCGACCCGCGCCGTCGCGCCGGCGGCGCGCGGGGGCGCCGAGAGGAGATCGATGGCGTCGGAGAGGAGCGTCACGAGGAGCCGCGCCCGGCGCGCCCACGGGCCGTCGCCCTGCCTGTACCGCGGCGCGAGCAGGATCCGCCGGCGGACGTCGCCGAGCCGCGCGAGGGCGCGGCGGGCCTCGGGGCTCGGCCCGCGCCCGGCGGCGCAGGCGGCCCCGGCCGGCGGCGGCTTGCGCGAACGCTCGGTGAGGAGGACGGCGAGGACGCCGTCGGCCAGCGCGGCGACGTCCTCGACGAGCTCGGGCGGGGGCGCCTCCGCGGCGCCGGCCTCGGCATCGCGCGCCGCGAGCCCCGCGACGGCGCGCCGGAGCGCGTCGCGCGCCTGCCGGCGCTCCGGGGGGAGCCTGGCTGCGCCGGCCGCCTGCGGATCCAGCGCGCCGGCGGCGCCGAGCGCGGCGTAGCGGGAGAGGCTCGCGGCGAGCGCCGCGAGGCCGGGGTGGGGCAGCGCCGGGGCGGGCGCGAGCGCGCGCTCGATCTGCGCGGACGAGAACGCGAGATCCGGCGCCTGGCCGGAGGCGAGCCGGTACAGCGCGTCGGCGGCGTAGAGGCCGGCGACGCCCCAGCCGGCCTGCTCGGTGAGCTCGCCGCGGAGCTTGGCGGTGAGCGCGCCCTGCAGGGCGAGGAAGTGCGGGGGCTGCACCTCGGGCGGGTACGCCATGCCCGCGAAGACGCCGGCGAGCGCCGCGCCGAGGACGGCCTCCGGGTCGTGCGCCTCGGCCATGCGGCGCTGCACGGCGATCTGCGTGAGGTCGACGATGGCGTCGCGGAGGGGCTCGTCGGCGAGCACCCCGGGGCTGTAGGCGAGGGGGATCAGCGCGAGCGCGCGGTAGCGGCGCGGCTCGGCCTCCGCGAGGGCGCGCAGCGCGGCGAGGTGCGCGAGGCCGAGCTCGGTGGCGCGGCGGTGGACGGCGCTGCCCGCGCTGCCTGCCTGGCTCGCGGCGGGCGTGGGGCTGCGCTCGTGGAGCAGGGCGGGCGCGTGGGCCCACGCGGTGCTCGTTTGCTCGACGGCGCGGACGAGCGCCTCGTAGCGCGGCAGCCACGCGTCGAGCGGGAGGCGCCGTCCCGGCGTCGCCGCGGCGCTCGCGGGCGCAGCGGAAGGGTCGCCCGGGGCGAGGGCGCCGGCGAGCGCCGCGGCGAACACGAGGTCGCGCGGGCCTTCCATGGGGGGCGCTACGTCGCGGCCGCAGCCGGGGGCCTTGCCGAGCAGGTCGTCGAGCGCGCCGCGCCGGTCTTCCGGGACGGCCCGCAGCACGGCCGCGCCGCGGGCGCGCCACGCGGCGCGGCCGTCCCGGGCCGTGCGCACGCGGAGGAGGTCGCCGTAAGGCGTGTCGCCCGGCGCGGGCGGCGGGTCCAGCCGGGCGGCCGAGGGCGCGAGGGGAGCGTCGTCCTCGGCCTCCTCGAGCGCGACCCCGGCGGTCGCGAGCAGCTGCAGGGCGTAGCGACCGCGCAGGACCGGCTCGTCGTTCGGGTCGCGCCCCTTCACCGCGGCCGCGAGGGCGTCGGCCGCTGCCGCGGCCTCGACGTAGCGGAAGCGGCCGGCGGCGCCGAAGGCGCGGCGGACGAGCGCGGCGAGCGCGATGTCGTCCGCGACCCGCGAGAGCGACGCGTCGCCGCGCGCGATCGGCGCGAGGCCGGCCATGAACGGCGCGAGCGGATCGGCCGGAAAGAGCTGGACGGCGCCGTGGCGGGCGCGCGCGTGGACGAGGTGCTCGTACCCGAGGGCCTCGCCGATCGCGAGGAGCAGCGCGTCGGCGGCCAGGACCCCGGGGGGCGGCAGCGGCGCGGCGCGGATCCACTTCGCCTCCGCCGCGGCCGCAGGCGCTCGCGCCGCGGCGTCCGCGCCTGCCTCGACGATGACCGCGGCCCGCGGCCCGGTCCCGCCGTGCCGGTCGAGGTCGCGGAGCACGAGCGCCCAGGGGTCGTCGGCGTCGCGGGAGGCGCGGGCAGCGACGTAGCCGAGGGCGAGCTCGCGTGGGGGCCGGCCGTCGGCGAGCGCCGCGACGAGGGCGCGCTCGCACACGTCGAGGTGCGCAGGATCGCACTGGGCGGTCTGCGGGGGCGTGGCGCCCGGGGAGGCCGCGCCGCCGCAGCCGGCGGCGAGCAGCGCGAGGAGCAGCGCGGAGCAGAGCGGGAGAGCAGGCGCCGGAAGAGACCCCCGGCCGCTGCGCTGATCGCGTCGACGCGGGCCGATCGCTCGAGCGCTCATCCCGGGGCGCCGACCAGCTCGTTGACGACGCGGGCAGAGCCGGTCGCACCGAGGCGTGCGAGCAGCGCTTCGCGAACCGCCGCATCCTCCCACACGGCATCGAAGAGACCTTCGTAGCCGCGGTCAGAGAACCACCCCGCCATGTGCGACGCAGCGTGGGTCTTGCCGAGCTTCTCTTGGAACGGGGGCTCGGGTCGCGACGCAAGCCAGGCAGAGACCGCCTTGCCGCGCGTCGGGTACGCCTCGGCGATCGCAGCGCAGACGAGCCGCTCGAGCGTCTGCTGCGACGGCAGGAGCGCGGAGGCGGCATCGGGCGCGCCCCATACGACGATCGAGAGACGGGTCGCGATCATGCCTCCCGTCAGCTCGAACTCCTCCGTGTCGGGCACCCGGCTCGCCTTCTGCTTGATCGCCCACGCATCGAAGTCGCTCTGCCGTGCACCTCCTCCCGGGGCCGGATGCGGATCGTCGGCATCGTAGACGAGCACGATGCGCCCGATAGGAGTCGTCGCGCTCTGGATGATCAGCTCCTCGGCCGCCAGGGTGACCTTCGTATCGCCATCCACGGGAAGGATCCTCAGCCACCCTCCGCTCGGTGTCTTGAAGCCATACTGGCCAGCTCCCCGCAAGGGCTTCCCGCCCCGATAGGGCTTGTTGAGCAGTCCTTCACACCCGAGCCATGTGAGCCAACCGCGCAGGAAGGCACGATCGTGGTATCCCTCGCAGATAAGCACGGACTCCGCGGGGAGGCTCATCGCAGGTCCTCGTCGAGCTCTCGCCGCGCCGTGGCGATCATCGGTCCCGGGAAGCGCGAGCTGCGCAGCATGCCTCGATCGAGCACGACGCGCACGACACAGAGACGATCCAGATCTTCCTGGGTCGCCGTGGCGACGAGCGAGTCGATGAGCTCGAGGCTGTGCGTGGAGACGACGACCTGAATGTCCCGGCGCGTCGCTGCGTGCAAGACCTTTGCCGTTCGATGGATCCCCGCCGGGTGCTGATGGATTTCCGGCTCCTCGACGAGCACGAGCCCGCCGGGCAGCGCAGCGAGCTCGAGGGCGAGGCGCACCAACGCGTAGATGCCAGAGCCTGCGCCGGCGACGGGGACGCTGTGCGTGGCGTAGTCGAGATGAAGAATCGGCTGGTCCACGGGCGCGTCCTCGACCGTCAGCACGCGGAGATCGACGACGCCGTCGAGCGCTTCTCGCACGATCTCGATGACAACGTCGAGCCTCCCCTGCTCCGCTGCGTCGGAGAACACGCGGTGGAGCGCTGCGTGGTTCGCGCCGGCCGCGGGCTCCACCAGCCGTACGACGCGCGCGTCGCGGAACTGGCGCACATCGGAGTGGGCATCGGCCCTGCCCAGATCGAAGCGGTACTCGTTGCCGACGGAGATCACGGTGCGCGAGCGAAAGTCGCCGAGCGAAGACGTCACGTCACAGCCGATCTCGATGGGATGCCGCTCCCGTTCGTGCTCGGGCAGCCTTCGCACGAGATCTTCGGAGGGGGTCGATGACCAGCTCAGCTCGCACGTCCGGGGGCCAGCGTCGTCACTCTCGAGCACGATCCGCGCGTCGGGTTGGCGCCGCTCGAAGAGCCAGGGCCCGCCTTGAGGCAGCTCGGCCCGGCGGCGCACCACGCGCCCTATGGCCTCGCCCGGGGCGCCGCCTGCGGCGATGAGGAGCGCGTCAAGTATCGTGCTCTTGCCGGCGCCGCTCGGTCCGACGAGCACGGTGAGCGGCGTGAGCCCGGAGAGCCGTCCCGTACGGATGCCGCGAAGCCGCTCGACATGGACTGCGCTGATCACGCGTGCCCTCTACCCGAGCGATGGTGTGGCCGCAACCACGGCACCGGGCCGCTAGGCGGCTCTCGCGGGCGAACGGCTGTGCGCCACCGCCGATCCATCGCCGACTGCTATGGCGCCCTTGCTCCGCTTCACCGGGGGAGGATCGGCGTTTTGTGCCCGTGCCCGCACGCGCGCTCGCGCCAAGCAGCCATGGTCTTCCTGCCCCCGGAGCGCCGTGCTACGCGCGCGATATGCGACGGGCTTCGGAGCGACGAGGTGCCGGCGGCGCGGGGGGCGGCGGGAGCGCCGGTTGCGGGGCGCGCGGCGCCTCCGCGGCGCTCGGGCTCGCGATCCTCGCGCTCTCGGCGTGCAGCGAGGGCGAAGGCGGGTATGCCGGGACGACCGCGCGCGTCGGCAAGGACACGGAGACGATCTACATCAATAATGGCAGCGAGCCCGAGTACCTGGATCCAGGAAAATCCAACGACTCGGCGAGCTCCACGCTCGTGCAGCAGATGTTCGAGGGGCTGACGACCTACGGCGCCGGCGACCTCCGCCCGGTGCAGGGGGTCGCGACCCACTGGGAGCAGAGCGACGACAACCGGCTCTTCCGGTTCCACCTGCGGCCGGAGGCGCGCTGGTCCGACGGCAAGCCGGTCACGGCGCACGACTTCGAGTACGCGTGGAAGCGGGTGCTGCGCCCCTCCACGGCCTCGCTCGCCGCGACGAACCTCTACGTCCTCAAGAACGGCGAGCTTTTCAGCCTCGGCAAGCTCAAGGCGCTGCGCGAGGCCGCGCCGCTCCGCGCGGCCCCCCGGCCCGACGCGCCATCCGCGCTCGATCTGCCCAAGGGGGCGTTCGTCGTGGTGCTGGCGCGCTCGCCGATCCAGGTGGACACCGCGATCGCGCCCCTCGCTGCGCTGCCGGAGGGCTCCGCCGCCGTGACGTTCGCGAAGGGCGACGCGAAGGGCGGCGCGAGCGATCGGCTCTCGTTCGGCGCGGCAGGAGGCGGCGCGGCAGGAGGCGGCGCGGCAGGAGGCGGCGCGGCAGGAGGCGGCGCGGCAGGGAGCGGCGCGGCAGGGAGCGGCGCGGCGCCGCTCGGCTCGGCGCCCGGCGGCGGCTGGCAGGGCGCCGTCGTCGACATCGTCCGCGTGGGCCCGCCGTGCACATGCAACGGCGCCGCCGACCGGTGGTTCGAGATCGAGCGGGGCGGCGCGCGCGGCTTCCTCCCGGGCTGCGCGCTCGTCCCCCCCGCGGGCAACGCCGGCAACCCGGGCAAGGAGAGCGCGGGCGCCGCGCCCCGGTCGGAGGCGTACGCCGTCGTCACGCCGCACACGAGCCTCCCCACGTACGACGCCGCGGCGCCGCCCTCCGGCGGCGCCGCGCAGGGCGAGCCCCCCGTGGGCTTCGTGCCCGACGCGCTCCTCGTGGAGGACGACGGCGCCGTCGGCGTCCGGGCGAGCGACGACCATACGCTCGACGTGCAGCTGGAGCAGCCCACGCCCTACTTCACCGATCTCACGAGCTACGTGACGCTCTTCCCCGTGCGCAAGGACGTGATCGAGGCGTTCGAGAAGCGCGGCGAGCCCGAGCTCTGGTTCCGCCCCGAGAACATCGTTGTCAACGGCCCTTACACGCTCGATGAGTGGAAGTTCCGTTACGAGATCACGATGAAGCGGAATCCGATGTACTGGAACCGCGACAAGCTGAAGATCCACCGCGTCGTGTGGCTGGAGGTCGAGCTCTACAACGCCACGATGAACATCTACAAGGCGGGGGATCTCGACTACCTGGGCGACAACACCTCGCTCCCCGCCGAGCACATGGACTGGCTGTCGACCAAGCGGGATTTCCAGCGGTACCCGTACCTCTCCATCTACTGGTTCGAGTTCAACACGAAGAAGCCGCCGGTCGACGACGCCCGCGTCCGCTGGGCGCTCAACCTCGCGGTCGACAAGCGGCAGCTCGTCGAGAAGGTCACGCGGGCGGGGCAGATGCCGGCCACGCACTACGTCCCGGACTACACCGGATCGGGCTACGACGAGGCGGTCGCCGAGGACAGGAAGCTCGGGGTCGATCCGTTCTCGTCGCCGGAGGTCTTGTTCAACCCGGAGCGCGCCCGCGCGATGCTCGCCGAGGCAGGGTACGAGGTCGTCCAGGAGGGCGACGGGTACCGGGCGAAGAACTTCCCGGCGCTCGAGCTCCTCTACAACACGAGCGAGGGCCACAAGCAGATCGCGGTCGCGGTCCAGGACATGTGGAAGCGCCACCTCGGCGTCTCGGTCACGCTGCGGAACGAGGAGTGGAAGGTGATGCTCAAGAACGTGCGCGACGGGCACTACCAGGTCGTGCGGTTCGGCTGGATCGGCGAGTACAACCACCCGGCGACGTGGCTCGGCACGCTGCTCTCGTACAGCCCGCAGAACCGGACGGGATGGGCCGACCAGGAGTTCGACGATCTGATGCGCGCCGCCGCGGCGACGGCCGATCCGAAGGAGAGCATCCGGGCGTTCCGCAAGGCGGAGAAGCGGGCCCTCGACCGCATGCCCAAGCTGCCGCTCTACTTCTACACGAAGTCGACGCTGGTGAAGCCGTGGGTCAAGGGGTTCAAGGGCAACTCGCGCGGCGTGCAGCTCGTCAAGTGGCTGTGGAACGACCCGAGCTGGCGCAACAACCCGTCGAACGAGACCGCGTTTCCGGAGCTCGAGTTCCCGGCGCCGGGGCGGCTCGACGCGCCCTGACGCGCCTTGACGGCACCGCTGGGCCGTCCGGCCGCGCCGTGAGGTCCCCGTTGACGCGCCGGCCTGCGGCGTGGCCTCATCGACGAGAGCGCGGCATAGACCCTCTCGGGAGAACGACATGAGCAAGACGATCCTGGTCACCGGAGGCGCGGGCTACATCGGCTCGCACACCTGCGTGGAGCTCCTCCACGCGGGCTACCGGGTGGTGATCCTCGACAACCTCTGCAACAGCCGCAAGGCGGCGGTGGAGCGGGTGGAGCGGATCGCCGGGAAGCAGGTGACGTTCATCCAGGGCGACATCCGCGACGCGGCGCTCCTGGATCGGCTGCTCGCCGAGCACCCGATCGACGCGACCATCCACTTCGCGGGGCTGAAGGCCGTCGGCGAGTCGGTCGAGAAGCCGCTCTCGTACTACGAGAACAACGTCGCGGGGACCGTGTGCCTGCTCAAGGCGCTCGACGCGCGGGGCGCGCGGAAGCTCGTGTTCAGCTCGTCCGCCACCGTGTACGGCGATCCCGAGCGCGTGCCGCTCGACGAGGGGAGCCGGCTCGGGCCGACCAACCCCTACGGGCAGTCCAAGTTCATGGTGGAGCAGATCCTGCGCGACGTGGCGGCCACCGGGGGCTGGTCGCTCGGGTCGCTGCGCTACTTCAACCCCGTGGGCGCCCACGAGAGCGGGCTCATCGGGGAGGATCCGAACGGGATCCCGAACAACCTGACGCCGTTCATCACGCAGGTCCTCGTGGGGCGGCGCGACAAGCTCCGGGTGTTCGGGGGCGACTGGCCGACGCCGGACGGCACCGGCGTGCGCGACTACATCCACGTGGTCGACCTCGCGCTCGGGCACCTCGCCGCGCTGAACCGCATCTTCACCGTCGGCGACAGCTTCACCGTGAACCTCGGCACCGGGCGGGGACACTCGGTGCTGGAGATGGTGGCCGCGTTCGAGAAGGTCAGCGGGAGGCGCGTCGCCCACGAGATCGTGCCGCGCCGCCCCGGGGACGTCGCCTCGGTGTACGCGGATCCCGCGCGCGCGATCGAGCTGCTCGGCTGGCGCGCGGAGCGCGATCTCGAGACCATGTGCCGCGACAGCTGGCGCTGGCAAGAGCAGAACCCGAAGGGGTTCGCCGATTAGGGCCGCGGATCCGAGGCGCGGTAGGGCGCTCCTGCTCGCGGCCCTCTCGTGCCCGCTCGCGGCCTGCGCGGGCGAGACCGAGGGCTACGTCGGGACGACGTCGCGCGTCGGCAAGGACGTCACGACGTTCTACGTCAACAACGGCGACGAGCCGGAGTACCTCGATCCAGGCAAGGCCGTGGACTCCGTGAGCATCACGCTGCTCCACCAGCTGTTCGAGGGGCTGACCAGCTACGCGCCCGGCGATCTCCACGCGGCGCAGGGGGTCGCGGCGCGCTGGGAGCGGAGCGACGACAACCGGTTCTTCCGGTTCCACCTGCGGCCGGAGGCGCGCTGGTCCGACGGCAAGCCGGTCACGGCGCACGACTTCGAGTACGCGTGGAAGCGCGTGCTGCGCCCGTCGACGGCCTCGCTCGCCGCGACGAACCTGCACGTCCTCAAGAACGGCGAGCTCTTCAACCTGGGCAAGCTCAAGGCGCTGCGCGAGGGCGCGACGCTGCGCCGCGCGCCTCGTCCCGACGCGCCGCCCGCGCTCGATCTGCCCAAGGGGGCGTTCGTCGTCGTGCTCGGCCAGTCGCCCGCCCGGGTGACGTCGGCGGTGGCGCCCCTGCCGGCGCCGCCCACCGGGGTGACCTCGGTGACGTACGCCGAGCCCGACGAGGCGACAGGCGCCGGCGAGCGGCTCTCGTTCGACGCGGCCGGCGCGACCCCGCCGCCCGCGCCGCGCGACGCCACCCCGGGCGGCGGGTGGCGGGGCGCCGAGGTCGCGCTCCTCGCGGCCGGGCCGCCGGTCGCCTGCAATGGCGCGGCCGACCGCTGGTTCGAGATCGAGGGGCCAGCCGGCCGCGGCTTCCTCCCGGGCTGCCTGCTCGCGCCCGCGGAGGCCGCCGCGTACGCGCTTGTCGCGCCCCACGCGAGCCTCCCGACGTACGACCCCGCCGCGGCCACGGGCGCTCGCGCCGCGCTGCCTTCCCTGCCTTCCGGCGCCGGAGGGGCGACCGGGTTCGTCGCCACGTCGTCGCTCGCGGAGGACGACACCGCCGTGGGCGTGCGGGCCCGCGACGACCTGACCCTCGACGTCGAGCTCGAGCAGCCGGCGCCGTACTTCACCGATCTCACGAGCTTCGTCACCCTGTTCCCGGTGCGCCGCGACGTCGTCGAGCCGTTCGAGGCGCGCGGCGAGCCGGAGCTCTGGTTTCGCCCCGAGAACATGGTGGTCAACGGGCCGTATCGGCTCGATGAGTGGAAGTTCCGGTACGAGATCACGATGAACCGGAACCCGGCGTACTGGGGCCATGACGCGCTCAGGATCCACCGGATCGTCTGGATGGAGATCGCCCAGTACAACGCCACCCTGCAGCTCTACAAGGCGGGGGACATCGACTACCTGGGAGACAACTGCGAGCTCCCGTACGACCACCGCAGCTGGCTGTCCGGGAAGAAGGATCTCCGGCGCAGCGAGTTCCTCTCCACGGTGTATTACGAGCTCAACACGAGGAAGCCGCCGGTCGACGATCCGCGCGTCCGGTGGGCGCTGAACCTCGCGATCGACAAGCGGGAGCTCGTCGAGAAGATCACGCGGGTCGGGAAGCCGGCGACCCACTACGTGCCCGACATCACCGGATCCGGCTACGCCGAGCAGGCGGCGGAGGACAGGGCGCGCGGCGTGGATCCGTTCTCGAGCCCCGAGGTCGGCCACGACCCGGCGCGCGCCCGCGCGCTGCTCGCCGAGGCCGGGTACGAGGTCGCCCGCGAGGGAGACGAGCTGCGGGCGAAGGGGTTTCCGCCGCTCGAGATCCTCTACAACACGGGGGAGGGGCACGCGCAGGTCGCCGTGGCCATCCAGGACATGTGGAAGCGCCACCTCGGGGTCTCCGCGACGCTGCGGAGCGAGGAGTGGCGGGTGATGCTCAAGGATCTCCGCGACGGCAACTTCCAGGTGATCCGGCTGGGCTGGCTGGCCGACTACAACCATCCGCAGACGTGGCTCGGGACGTTCCTGTCGCAGAGCCCCCAGAACCGGACCGGCTGGGCAGACGCGGAGTTCGACAAGGCGGTCGGCGAGGCCGCCGCGACGGCCGATCCCAGGGACAGCATCCGGCGCTTCCGCGCGGCCGAGCGGCGGGCGCTCGACGGAATGAGCAGGATACCGCTCTACTTCGAGGAGAAGCCCACCCTGGTGAAGCCGTGGGTGAGGGGGTTCATCCCCAACGCGCGGAACACGCAGCTCATCAAATGGCTCTGGATCGACCCGGACTGGCAGAAGCAGAAGGAGGGGCCGGCCGGAGAGCCGCCGCCCGTGCTGGAGCTGCCGCCGCCGGGGCGGCTCGGGGGGCCATGACGGGCGCGCACGGCCTGCTCACCGACGCCTCGATCGGCGCGACGCACGTGCTCCTCTGGGGCGCCCGCGCCGCGGTCGAGATCCGCTGTCCAGGCCCCGGCGCGCTGCGCGTGCGCCACGCCCCCTCGTCCGCGGTGACCAGCTTCACGCACCCCGATCTGCCCCCCAAACGCTCCTTCGCCGTGGTGGCAGACGGCGCGCTGCCGCTCTCGGCGCGCCGCGAGGGGGACACGCTCCACGTGAGCGCCGAGGGCGCCTCTCTCGAGATCTCGCTCGCCGCGGGCACATGGATCTTCAGCGACGCAGAAGGCCGCCCCCTCGCGCGCAGCGAGGCCTTCTCGGGGCAGGTCCGGCCGGCGTTCCCCGTGGACGAGCTCCGCTCCCGGCTCTCGCTCGCGGCGCCGCCGGGCGAGGCCTACCTCGGGTTCGGCGAGAAGGTCGGCCCGCTCGACAAGCGCGGCCTGCGGTTCACCTTCTGGAACACCGACGCTTTCCCGCCGCACGTGGAGTCCGACCCGCTCTACGCCTCGATCCCTTTCTTCATCGCCCTCCGCGGCGGGGTGGCCTGGGGCCTCTTCCTCGACGAGCCGTGGCGCTCGGAGGTCGATATCGCCCTGAACGACCCGAACCGCATCGAATGGGAGTCGCGGGGCCCCGAGCTCGACGTCTACCTCCTGGCCGGCCCGCACCCGGCCGACGTCCTCCGGCGCTACGCCGCGCTCACCGGGCGCCCGGCGATGCCGCCCCTCTGGAGCCTCGGGGCGCACCAGTCGCGCTGGGGCTACGAGACCGAGGACGACGTGCGCGGCGTCGTCCGCGGCTACCGATCGCGCGGCCTCCCGCTCGACGTTGTCCACCTCGATATCGATTACATGGATGCTTATCGGGTCTGGACCTGGGACCGCTCGCGCTTCCCCGACCCGGCGCGGCTCGCGCGCGAGCTCGCGGCCGAGGGCGTCAGGCTGGTGACGATCGTCGATCCGGGGATCAAGGCCGACGAGGGGTATGCCGTCTACGACGAGGCGAGAGCGCGAGACTACCTCGTCCGGCTGCCTCGCGGCGGCCCCCTCGTGGGAGAGGTTTGGCCCGACCCGGCGGTCTTTCCCGATCTCACGCGCGAGGAGGTGCAGCGCTGGTGGGGTGATCTGCAAAAGCCGTTCGTCGACGCGGGCATCGCCGGCATCTGGAACGACATGAACGAGCCGGCGTGCTTCTCCGTCCGCCCCGACAGGGGCCTGCCGGCGCCGAGCGGCGGGCGCACCGCGGGCCTCGGCGCCATCGAGGGCAGCACGCTCCCCGACGACGCGCGCCACGGCGCCCGGCGCCACCTCGAGGTCCACAACGTCTACGGACTCGGCATGTCGCGGGCCGCCCACGAGGGCCTCGCGCGCCACGCGCCGGAGCGACGCCCCTTCGTGCTGACGCGCGCGGCCTTCGCCGGCATCCAGCGCTACGCCGCTGTGTGGACCGGCGACTTTGCCAGCAATTTCACTCATCTGGAGGCGTCCATCCCGATGCTGATCGGCCTCGGCCTCTCGGGCGTGCCGTTCGTGGGCGCGGACATCCCGGGCTTCACGGGGCGCGCGAACGGCGAGCTGCTCGTGCGCTGGATGCAGGCGGGGCTTTTCTATCCGCTGATGCGCAACCACGCGGCGAGGGGCAGGCCGGCGCAGGAGCCCTGGCGCTTCGGCGAGCCGTACCTCGGGCTTGCGCGCGCGGCGCTCGAGCGGCGCTACCGGCTCCTGCCGGCCCTGTACACGCTCATGCACGAGGCGGCGGAGACGGGGATACCCGTCCTGCGGCCGCTGTCCTTCGCGGCGCCGGGCGACCCCGAGGCGCTGCACGCGTTCGATCAGCTCCTGTTCGGCGGCGATCTGCTCGTGGCGCCGGTGGTGCGGCCAGGGCAGTCGAAGCGGCTGGTGTACCTGCCCGCCGGCGCCTGGATGGACTTCGCGAACCTGGAGCGCGCGGGGAGCGTGGAGCAGGGCGGGCGGCACGTGATCGCCGATGCGCCGCTCGAGGTGGTCCCCGTGTGGCTGCGCGCCGGAGGCGCGGTGGCGCTCACCGCGCCTCGGATGCACACGACGAGCGCGAGCTGGGAGGAGATCACGTGGCACGTCCACGCGGCGGAGCGCGTGAGCGGCCGCCTCTATGAGGACGAGGGCGACGGCCACGGCGCGTCGCGCGTCACCCGCGTCGAGGGCGGCCTCGACGGCGCCACGTTCGCGCTCGAGCGCAGCGCGGCGGGCGATCTGCCGCTCGCGCGCGAGGTGGAGACGATCCGCGTCCACGGCGTGCCGGCGCCGCGCTCCGTGGTCGGGGCCAGGTCGCACCGCGCGATCGACGGGGGCGTCGAGATCGAGGTCGTGGCCGACTGGCAGCGGATCGAGCTCCAGGTGTCCTGAGCGCGGCCGCCGCCTGGTCCATCGAACAAGGCATGTTCCCCGAGCTTGCCGGCACACTGCCGCAACGCTTCACCACGCGATGGCCATGAGACACGAGACGTGGTTGACAAAAGGCACGAAATATGGTTGTGCTACTGCTCCCTAGGAGTGCACAATGTACCCTCGCTCTTTCTTTCTTCTGACCTTCGCAGCGGTAGCCCTGGCGTGCTCTTCGGCGCCCGACGAGAGCAGCGGCCCGACCTCCGGGTCCGGCGGCAGCAGCGGGACGCCCGCGAGCAGCAGCGGGACGCCTACGAGCGGCGTTAGCAGCTCGACCGGCGACGACTTCGGGACCATCACGGGAGGCAACGCGAGCGCCGGCGCAGGCGGCGCAGGCGGCAGCGAGTGCAAGAGCGTCCTCGATGTCACGTATCGCGACTTCAAGGAGACGCACCCCGACTTCGAGATGGCGAACTTCAGGGGCGACGTCGTCCGCCGCCAGCTCATCAAGCCGACGCTCGACGGCGACCTGAAGCCGCAGTTCCTCGACTCCGTGGGCTGCTTCGCGGACATGGAGACCCCGCTCGGCTGCAGGGACGGGGTCGGCAACCAGAAGACCATCACGAGCGAGGAAAGCTTCAACCAGTGGTACCGGGACACGGCGGGCGTGAACATGACGTTCACCAAGGAGCTCGCGCTCGCGGAGTCGCCGCCCGGATCGGGGCAGTACGCGTTCGAAAGCTCGGAGTTCTTCCCGCTGGCGCCGGAGGAGGGGTTCGGGATCACCCCGCCCAACAACGGCAAGAGGCAGAACTTCCTCTTCACCACCGAGATCCACCTGATGTTCGGCTACGTCGCCGGTCAGAAGTTCACTTTCATCGGCGACGACGACATCTGGATCTTCATCAACGGCAAGCTCGCGCTCGATCTCGGCAGCATGCACGGGCCGGAGACGGGGATCATCGACTTCGATGCCCAGGCCCAGGATCTCGGCATCTACCCGGGCAACAGCTACGCGATGGACATCTTCCACGCGGAGCGGCACACCGACGGGTCGAACTTCCGCATCGAGACCAACATCTCCTGCTTCGTGCCCGTCGACGTCCCGCTGTGAGGCATCCGGGCGCGCCCCGCGCCCTCTCGCAGGCCTGAGCCCGGCATCCGACCGCTCCAGAGCGGTTCCACCCGCCCCAGGTACAAGCGTCGCAGAGCGGCGGTCACCCGCACAGGAGACGGGCCCAGATCGGCGTTTTCGGCGCGGAAGCGCACTCCAGTGCGCTGAGCACCGAAAACGTCGAGATGGGCCCGTATCCGCAGCGGGTGACCGCCGCTCTAGACGTCGAGCGCGATGTTGTTGGGGTTGGCGGCGTCGATCTTGATCGGCACGACCAGGCCCGGCTGCACGCGCGGGATCGCCATCTGATGGATGACCGCGAGGATGGCCGCGCGGTAGGGCGGCGCATTCGGGCGATACACCTCGAGGTCGACCCGGCACTGCGGCTGGTAGTTGATCATCGTGCCGGTGGGCTGGACGACGAGCACGCGGGCCTGCGCGGGCAGGCCCGTCATGCGGAGGTTGGCCGCCGCCGTCTGGGCCTGGATCATCTCGTTCGCGCCCGCGAGCATCTTGTTCGCGTTCTTCATCATGGGCAGAAAGACGGTGACGAACACCACGGCCATGACGCCCAGCACGACGAGGGTGATCACGATTCCTAAGAGGGGACCGGCGATCGACATGGGAGCCTCCACACGACTGCGTTGACGGGCCGGCGGTCGGCGGAACGTGGGGGAGGACCCCGAGCTGCGCGTCGCGCCGGCGAGGGAGCGACCGATGCCACGGGGCTCCTCCGCGATCACCAGGGGAGCACGAAAGGGCGCCAGCGACAATCCTGCGGAGCGCGCCGCCGTCGTCGTGGCCTGGCCGCGGGAGAGGCGCGGCGATCGAAAAGGAGGCCAGAACCACCGAAAGCGCCGCCAGTGACGCGCTCCTCGGGTGGTGACAGGCTCCTCTCCCATGATCGATGACAGGAGGAATGGCCGATGACCAACCGCGTTGAGCCGCTCAACTTCAGCGACGAAGCGCGCTGGACCGCCCTGGCAGCCAGCTACGAGCGCTGGGCCGAGCCGTTGACGGCGGGCTTCGCGCGCGCGGCGCTGTCGCTCGCGGGCGGGATCGGGCACGGCGAGCGCGTGCTCGACGTCGCCGCAGGGACGGGCGCCCTGACCTTGGCCGCGGCCGAGGCGGGCGCGCGCGTGCTCGCGACCGATCTCTCGCGCGGCATGGCGGCGCGCCTGCGCGAGCGACTGCAGCCCTTCGCGGGGAGCGAGGCGCGGGTGATGGACGGGCAGGCGCTGGAGGTCGAGGACGCGACCTTCGACGTGAGCTGCTCCGTGTTCGGCGTCATGATGTTTCCCGACTGGCGCCGCGGCATGGCCGAGCTCGTCCGCGCGACCCGGCCCGGGGGACGTGTCATCGTGGCGGCCTGGTCGAACCCGGAGGGGGCAGGGCCGTCGCCGCTCTTCCTGCAGGCCTATCGCCGCACCTTCCCGGAGGCGCCGATCCAGCCGCCGCCCCAGGGCATGACGGTGCTGTGCTCGCTGGAGGGCCTGAAGGCCGAGATGCTCGGGGCCGGGTGCGGCGAGGTCGCCGTGCACGCGGTCGACGACGCGTGGGGCGGAGCTTCGGTGGATCACGTCATGGCGGATCTCGACGAGATCCTGCGCTTCATGCCCCTCTATGTCGCGCTGGACGGCGACGGGCGCGATCGGCTACGCGGACCGCTGCGCGCCGCCATCGCGTCCTTCGCCGAACCCGGCGGGGCCGTGCGTGTCCCGGTGACGGCGAACATCGCGATCGGCCGCAAACCCCGCTGACCAAGATCAGCCGGTCACGTTGTCCCACGCGACGGCGGTCGGCCCGAGGAGCGAGCGCCCGCCGGTCGCGATGACCTCTCGGTACCAGGAGAACGAGTCCTTCGGGATCCGTCGCTGCGTCGCGTAATCGACGTAGACAAGGCCGAAGCGATCCTTGTAGCCCTCGGCCCACTCGAAGTTGTCGAGGAGCGACCAGGCCCAGTACCCGACGACCGGGACGCCCTCCTGGACGGCCCGCGCCAGGCCGAGCAGGTACCGGTGCATGACGTCGATGCGCTTCGGGTCGTGCACCTTGCCGTCGAGGAAGACCTGGTCCCGCGTCGCCAGGCCGTGCTCGGTGATCCCGATGGGCAGCTTGTACCGCTCCCAGAAGTACCTCGATCCCCAGTAGAGCGTGCTGGGGACGATCTGCAGCCAGTCGAGCGTCCCGCGCGGATAGCCCGGCGGGGAGACGACGCGCTCCGGCCTGCCGTCCTTGCCCTGCCGCCACGTGCCCGCCGAGTACATGTTGAGCCCGAGGTAGTCGATCGGCCGCTTGATCTGGTCGAAGTCGCTGGCGGGGAACTCGGGCATGTCGTCGCCGAAGAGCCGGAGGCCGCTCTCCGGATACCGCCCCTCGAGCACCGGACAGATCCACCAGGCGTTGTTCCAGGGGTTCTTGTCATAGACAGAGAAGATCGCCTCGCGCGCCGCCTCGATGTCCGCCGGATCCTCGGTCGCCGGGCGCTGCACCTGCGTGGCGAGCACGTAGCCGATCTTCGCCGCCGTGGCCGCGGCGCGCAGGGCGTCCACCTGCTTGCCGTGCGCCCGCATCTGGTTGTGGGCGGCGGTCAGGTATTCCCGGTAGGGGAGCTTGAGCCCGGGGGCGAAGACGCCGTTGAGGAGCGCGTTGCCGATGAACGCCTGCGGCTCGTTCTGCGTCACCCACCAGGGCACGCGATCGCCGAGCCGCCGGGCGACGACGGTCGTGTAGTCCGCGAACCAGTCGGCGACGTCGCGCTGGAGGAACCCGCCGCGATCCTGGAGCGCCTGGGGGAAGTCCCAGTGGAAGAGCGTGCACATGGGCACGATGCCGGCGCGGAGGAGCTCGTCGACGAGGCGATCGTAGAAGTCGAGCCCCTTCGGGTTGACCTTGCCCGTGCCGTCCGGGAGGACCCGCGTCCACGAGACGCTGAAGCGGTAGCTCTTGACCCCGAGCTCGGCGAGCAGCCCGACATCTTCCTTGTAACGGTGGTAGTGGTCGCAGGCGACGTCTCCGGTGTGCCCTTCGAAGACCTTCCCAGGGGTCTTCGAGAAGACGTCCCACACGGAGGGCGTCCGGCCATCCTCGCTGGCGGCGCCCTCGATCTGGTAGGCCGCGGTGGCCGTGCCCCACAGGAAGTCCGCGGGGAACGGCGCGGCCGTCGCGTTTGCTCGGCCCGCGCCGGCCGAGGCGGCGGTCACAGGCGGGGGCGCGGACGAGGGCGAGGCGGGAGAGGCGTTGCTCGCGGGGAGCGACTCGGAAGGATGGAGAGCCATGGAGGCATCATCCACGGCGTGCGCGGGACAGCAATGGGTTCGATGCGCGTCGGCTTCGATGCGCGTCGATGCGCGTCGATGCGCGCGCCGGTCGCTTGACGGCCCAGCGCGGCTCGACAACATGGGCGGCATGCTCGCGATCCGACCGAAAGCCGCAGGCGGCCCCGAGGTGATGACGCTGGAGGAGCTCCCCACGCCCGCGCCGGGCCCGGGGGAAGCCGTGGTCCGCGTCGAGGCCGCCGGCGTGAACTTCATCGACATCTACCAGCGGAGCGGCCAGTACAAGATCGAGCCGCCCATCCCGCTCGGCCTCGAGGGCGCCGGTCGCGTCGAGGCGGTGGGGCCGTCCGTCACCGAGGTGAGGGAAGGGGACGAGGTCGCGTGGACCGGCGGCCCCGGCTCGTACGCGACGCACGTCCGGATCCCGGCCGCGAAGCTCGTCCCCGTGCCCGCGGGCGTCGGCGCGAGGCGCGCCGCGGCCGCGATGCTCCAGGGCATCACGGCGCAGTACCTCGTGCGCTCCACGTTCCCGCTCGGCCCCGGCCACACGTGCCTCATCCACGCGGCCGCGGGCGGGGTCGGCCTGCTCCTGTGCCAGATGGCGAAGCGGCTCGGCGCGCGCGTGATCGGCACCGTCTCGACCGAGGAGAAGGCGCGCCTCGCGCGAGACGCCGGCGCCGACGAGGTGATCCTGTACACGAAGGCCGATTTCGAGGCCGAGGCGCGCCGGCTCACGGGCGGCGCCGGCGTCCACGTCATCTACGACGGCGTCGGGAGCGACACGTTCGCGAAGGGCCTGGGCGCGCTGCGCCTGCGCGGCACGATGGTGCTCTTCGGCCAGTCGAGCGGGCCGGTGCCGTCGTTCGACCCGCAGATCCTGAACCAGAAGGGGTCGCTCTACCTCACGCGGCCGAGCCTTCAGCACTACACCGCGACGCGCGAGGAGCTGCTCGAGCGCGCCGCCGACGTGCTCGGCGCGATCGCGCGCGGCGAGCTCACGATCTCGATCGGCGCCACGTACCCCCTCGCCGAGGCGGCGGAGGCGCACCGCGCGCTCGCCGGGCGGGCGACGACGGGGAAGGTGCTGCTCATCCCGTAGCGGACGGAACCGTCGCGCGGAGGCGCGATTCGAGGCGCGGAGGAGCTGGGGAGTTCGGCCCCGCCGCGGGAGCTCCCTGTCTCTCTGGTTCTCTCTCGGGCGCGCGGACGTGCGCTGTACGCGAGCCGCCTCCGGCCAATCCGGCCGTTGACCGTGTCGTCTCCGGGCCGGTACGCTCCCGGCCCGGAGGTGCTCATTCCATGGCCGAACGTCCCACGCTTGCTCCCGAGAAGATCTCGGACACGGTGATGTCGCAGATCGCCGGATTTCATCGGTCCATCGTCGACGAGGTCGCGGCGGCGGTGAGCCGCGACCGGGTGGTCGTCGTCGGGATGGCCCAGAATCCCTTCGTGAAGAAGGCGCGCCAGCTGCTCGACGGAGAGGGCGTGAAATATACCTACCTGGAGTACGGGAGTTACCTCTCCAGGTGGAAGGAGCGGCTCGCCATCAAGCTCTGGGCGGGCTTTCCG
Organism: Sorangium sp. So ce426; assembly: GCF_051475585.1. Classification (NCBI taxonomy): domain Bacteria; kingdom Pseudomonadati; phylum Myxococcota; order Polyangiales; family Polyangiaceae; genus Sorangium; species Sorangium sp. So ce426. The sequence goes on from NZ_CP150341.1 coordinate 5,104,484, forward strand.
ACGTTCCCCATGGTGTTCGTCGGCGGGGTCCTCGAAGGCGGCTACGCGGAGCTCGTGAAGCTCCGCGACCAGGGCAAGCTCAAGGGCTCGCCGTGATCAGGCGCGCATGAACGCGGGGCACAGCGCGCAGGCCGCCTCGGCCGCGGCGCGACGTGCCGCGCGAAACGCCGCGGTCGACCGGCGGTTCCGTGATATGCGGGAGGTCGCGGCGCGCGCTCGCGGCGATCGCGGCGAGCGCCGCGCTGAAGGAAGGCAGCACGGAGGCACCTCGTGACATCGCTCGGGATCCACGGAAGGCGGCGGGATGACGGGGCGAGCGGCGCGGCCCGGCGGCCGGGAGGCGGCGCGCCGTGAGCTCCTACGCCATCAAGCGGCTGCTCTCCATCATCCCCACGCTCTTCCTCGTCGCCACCCTGGTGTTCGTCCTGGTGCGCATCGTGCCGGGCGGCCCGTTCGACCAGGAGCGGGCCGTGCCCGTCGAGGTCCAGCGGCAGCTCGACGCCAAGTACCACCTGAACGATCCGGTGCTGAAGCAGTATGGCGACTGGCTCCTTGCGCTCGTCACCCGAGGCGACCTGGGCCCGACGTTCAAGTACCCGAACCGCACCGTCAACGAGATCATCGCGCTCAGCCTGCCCGTGTCGATGCAGCTCGGGTGCTGGGCGATGCTCTTCGCCCTCGCGACGGGCATCCCGCTCGGCATCATCGGCGCGATCCGCCAGAACACCTGGAAGGACACGGCGGCCATGGGGGTCGCGATGGTCGGCCTCAGCGTGCCGCGGTACGTGCTCGCCCCGCTGCTCATGCTCGTCTTCTCGCTCAAGCTCTACTGGTTCCCGGTGGCGCGCTGGGAGACGTGGCGGCACATGGTGCTGCCGGTCATCTGCGCCGGGCTCCCTGTCGCGGCCTACATCGCCCGGCTGACGCGCGGCGGGATGCTCGAGGTGATCCGCTCGGATTTCATCCGCACCGCCCGCGCCAAGGGGCTCTCCGAGCGCAAGGTCGTCCTGAAGCACGCGCTCCGGGGCGGGCTGCTCCCTGTCGTGAGCTTCCTCGGCCCCGGCTTCAGCGGCCTGCTCGTCGGCTCCCTCGTCGTCGAGAAGATCTTCAACATCCCCGGCATGGGCCGTTACTTCGTCGAGGCGGCCACGAACCGCGACTACAACCTCGTGATGGGGGTCATGCTCGTCTACGGCTTCCTGCTCATGCTCTTCAACGCGATCGTCGACGTGGCGTACGCCTTCATCGACCCGCGGGTGGAGCTGCGCTGACCATGCCCCACGCCGCCCTCCCGCAGCCCGCCGCCCCCGGCGATCCGCCCGCCGCCCCTGTCCACGCGGGCGGCGCGGCGCCGAGCCCGGCCGGCCCGCTGCGGCTCGACGCGCTGGAGCAGGGCTCGAGCCTCGGCCGCGACGCGTGGCGGCGGCTCCGGAAGAACCGCGCCGCGGTCGCCTGCGGCGTCGTGCTCATCGCGATGATCCTTGCCTGCATCCTCGTCCCCGAGCTGTCGAGCTACCGGTACGACAAGGCGGATCTCAAGCTCGGCGCGCAGCCCCCGTCGCTCGCCCACTGGATGGGCACCGACTACTTCGGCCGCGATCTGATGGCCCGCGTCTTCTTCGGCGGGCGCATCTCGTTCGCCGTCGGCATCGTCGCGACGCTCGTGAGCTTCGTCATCGGCGTGAGCTGGGGCGGCGTCGCCGGGTACTTCGGGGGCAAGGTCGACGCGATCATGATGCGCATCGTGGACGTGCTCTACACGTTCCCGTTCCTCATCCTCGTCATCCTGCTGATGGTCTTCTTCGCGAACGACCAGACCGTGCTCTACCGCGCCTGGAAGGTCGCGCTCGGCCTCTTCGTCAAGGAGCCGTCGGACCCGAGCTACTTCCCCATCTTCCAGATCGTCGTCGTCTTCGCGGCCCTCGGCGGCATCTCCTGGCTCACCATGGCCCGCATCGTCCGCGGCCAGGTCATCGCGCTGCGCGGCCAGCCGTTCATCGAGTCGGCGCGCTCGATCGGCGTCGGGCACGCCGCGCTGATCTTCCGGCACCTCGTGCCGAACGCTGTCGGCCCGATCATCGTCTACACGACGCTCACCATCCCCGAGGTGATGATGACCGAGGCGTTCCTGAGCTTCCTTGGCCTCGGCACGCAGGAGCCGCTGTCGAGCTGGGGCCTGCTCGCGTCCACCGGCGCCGACGCGATGGACCTCTTCCCCTGGCAGCTCGTCTTCCCGGCGCTGATGCTCGCGCTCACGCTGATCTGCTTCAACTTCCTCGGCGACGGGCTCCGCGACGCCCTGGATCCTCGCATCCGAAAGGACTGAAGGGCGCCGCGTTCCTCCTCCGGGACGCGCGCGCCCACACGGACCATGCTGCTCGAGGTCAAGAACCTGAAGACCCACTTCTTCACCGAGGAGGGGGTGGTCCGCGCGGTCGATGGCATCTCTTTCAGCCTCGATCGGGGCGAGGTCCTCGGCATCGTCGGCGAGTCCGGCTCGGGCAAGAGCGTGACGAGCCTCTCCCTCCTGCGGCTCATCCCCGACCCGCCGGGCAGGATCGTCGGCGGCCAGATCCTCCTCGAGTCCGAGGGCGGCGTCGTCGAGGACCTCGTGGAGGCGAGCGAGGCGCGGATGGAGCGCGTCCGCGGCGACCGGATCGCGATGATCTTCCAGGACCCGATGACGTCGCTGAACCCTTACCTCCGGGTGAGCGAGCAGCTCATCGAGGTGCTGGAGCTCCACCGCGGCATGGGCCGCGCCGAGGCGCGCCGGCGCAGCGTCGAGATGCTGCAGGCGGTCGGGATCCCCGCGGCGGCGTCGCGGATCGACGACTACCCGCACCAGCTCTCGGGCGGGATGCGGCAGCGCGTGATGATCGCGATGGCGCTCCTGTGCGACCCCGATCTGCTGATCGCCGACGAGCCGACGACGGCGCTCGACGTGACGATCCAGGCGCAGATCCTGGACCTGATCGGGGAGCGGAAGGAGGCGCTCGGCGCGGCCGTCCTCCTCATCACGCACGACCTCGGCGTCGTGGCGAAGATGGCCGATCGCGTCGCGGTCATGTACGCCGGGCGCATCGTCGAGGAGGGCCCCGTCGGCGCCATCTTCCACGCGGCCCGGCACCCGTACACCATCGGCCTGTCGCGCTCGATCCCGCGGCTCGACGACGCGCGCGGCGCGGATCTCGTCCCCATCCCCGGGATGCCGCCCTCGCTCGCGCGCCTGCCGCCGGGCTGCCCGTTCCACCCGCGCTGCGCGCACGCGATCGCGGCGTGCCGGGAGGAGGCGCCGCCGCCGCGCGTCGTCTCGGGCGAGGGCAACAGGAAGGCGCTGCACGTCGTGCGGTGCCACGTCGAGGACGTCGCAGGACGAGCGCCATGACCACCGCCGCTACCCCCCCGCCGCTGCTCTCGGTGCGCGATCTCAAGGTCCACTTCCCGGTGCGCCGCGGCCTGCTCCAGCGGCAGGTCGGCACGGTGCGCGCGGTCGACGGCGTCTCGTTCGACGTCGAGCGCGGCGCGACGCTGGGCCTCGTCGGCGAGTCCGGCTGCGGCAAGTCGACGACGGGCCGGGGCATCCTCCGCCTCGTCCCGCCCACGTCGGGGAGCGTGAAGATCGACGGCCGGGAGATCCTGACGCTCGATCCGCGCGCGCTGCGGAAGGCGCGCCGCGAGATGCAGATGATCTTCCAGGACCCGTACGCGAGCCTGAACCCGCGCATGACGGTCCACGACCTCATCGCCGAGCCGCTCTCCACCCACGGCCTCGTCTCGTCGCGCGACGAGGCGCTGCGCGAGGTGGCGCGCCTCATGGAGCTCGTCGGGCTCTCGCCCTCGTACATGCGGCGCTATCCGCACGAGTTCTCCGGCGGCCAGCGGCAGAGGATCGGCATCGCCCGCGCGCTCGCCCTGAAGCCGAAGCTCGTGATCGCGGACGAGCCGGTGAGCGCGCTCGACGTGAGCATCCAGGCCCAGATCGTCAACCTGCTCGCGTCGCTCCAGCGCGAGCTCTCGCTCACGTACGTGTTCGTCGCGCACGACCTCGCCGTGGTCCGCCACCTGTCAAGCGAGATCGCGGTGATGTACCTCGGCCGGATCGTGGAGCGCGCTCGCCCGGATGAGCTCTTCCGTTCACCGCAACATCCGTACACGCAGGCCCTGCTGTCGGCGATCCCGATCCCGGATCCCGACGTGGAGCGCACGCGCCGCCGGCTGCCCCTCGTCGGCGAGGTGCCGAGTCCGCTGAACCCGCCGTCAGGGTGCCATTTTCACACACGCTGTCCCTATACGATGGACCGGTGCAGCGCCGAGGCCCCTCCGCTGGAGGAGCGCCGCCCTGGGCACTGGGCCGCCTGCCATCTCACCGAGCTGCCCACGGCACCTACGCATCCGTGATGTGATCCGGCGGCGCGCACTACCCCACATCGGCTGGGCTCGTTGTCCAGACATGACGTGGAATGTCCGATGACAGGATTTTCCTGACCTCTGCGTGAAGTAGCGGGGTTAGGATCCTGGGACCGATGCCGCGAATCTCTGACGCCACGCTTCGCGCCCAGATCCCGACGGCCCTTCTCATCGGCGGCGATCAGGCGTTGCTCCAGCGCTGCCAGACGGCGGCGATGGATGTGGGGATCATCGTCAAGGCGTGTCCGGTATCGATGGCCGCCGCGCTCGCGGAAGAGCGTCGGCCGGTGGTCATCGTGGTCACGTCGTCGACTTACGCGCTCGCTCCCGAGGCGTTCGAGGAGATCGCGCGCGACGTGGTCAGCACGCTCGTGCGGGTCGACGAGGCGATGGCGGACGACGAGCTCGGGGCGCTGCTGGCCACGGCGGCGCGCGAGAGCCGCAAGCAGCGCTCGCGGCAGCTGACGCCCGGTCGCTACTCGATGATGCCGGCGGAAGAGAGCGCGTCGGTGCCGCGGTCGGAGCGCATGACCATCGGGGTGATGAAGGCGGACCCGGCGTCGCGGCGCGACCCCGAGGCGACGCCGCTGCCGCGCTCGGGGCCGCGCAGCGCGAGCGCGCAGGCGCCGCGCAGCGCAGGAGCGCAGGAGCTCGCGTACCGCGAGCGCGTGGCGGCTGCCGTGGCCGCGCAGCGGCCGGAGCGCTCACGCGCGGAGGCGCCGGGGGAGGCGGCGCACCGCCCGCGCGAGGCGCCGGTGCCGCGCTCGGAGCGCCTGGGGGTCATGGTGGGGCCGCCCTCGTCGCGGGCGCGCCGTGAGCTGCCCGCTCCGACGCCGCTCCCGCCGCCGCCGCCGGCCGCGGGCCCGGTGGTCGCGCGCCGGGAGGCGTCCAGGCCGGTGCAGGCATCGCCGGCGGCCGGAGCGTACGTGCGGCGGGATACGCCGCTGGCGGGCTCGCATCCGGCCGAGGCATACGCGCGCCGGGATACGCCGATGGCTGGCTCGCAGCACGCCGGGGGGTACGCGCGTCGGGAAGCGCCGGCCGCGACGTATACACGGCGAGAGACGTCGGCGCCGCTGTCGCAACGGGCCGTTCCGAGCTCGCGGCAGCAGGCCGGGGTGGTTCCGCGTCGAGATACGCCGGCGGCGCATGCGCTTCCGCGGCAGGTGCCTCCGTCGCCTGCCGCGCAGCGCGACGCGCAGCCGTGGGAGCAGCGCGACGCGCAGCCGTGGGAGCAGCGCGACGCGCAGCCGTGGGAGCAGCGCGACGTGCAGCCGTGGGAGCAGCGCGACGCGCAGCCGTGGGAGCAGCGCGACGCGCAGCCGTGGGAGGAGAACCTCGGCCTGCAGCCGGGCGCGGCGCCCCCGCAGCGGGAGGTGCTCGCGATGGGCTCGCAGGACGGCGAGGCGCACGGCGGTCATTCCGCGTCGCCGCCGAGCTCCCATCGCGCGCCGCCGAGCTCCCATCGCGCGCCGCCCAGCTCCCATCAAGCGCCGCCCAGCTCCCATCAAGCGCCGCCGTCCTCTCGCAGAGCGCAGTTCCACGTCGACATCGCTCTCCTGTTCGATGAGCGAGGTCTGCCGCGCGCCGATCCGCCGGCGAAGTGACGCCCGGCCGGGGCGCGCCGGGCGGCTCATCCGCTGGCGGGGGCGCCGGGCGATCCCCTGGGCCGGCGAGGGGCCGCGTCCCCGCGGGTGACCGGCGGCGCGGCGGAGGGTAAGCTTCGCGCGGCCATGACGACAGGGACGAAGCAGGAGTCGATCCACGGCAAGCTCGTTCGCGCGCTCGAGCCCGTGCACATCGAGGTGGAGAACGAGAGCCGCATGCACAGCGTGCCGGTGGGCTCGGAGACCCACTTCAAGGTGCTCGTGGTGAGCGAGGCGTTCCGGGGCCTGAGCCCGCTCGATCGCCACCGCCGGGTCAACGACCTGGTGCGCGAGGAGTTCCGCTCCGGGCTGCACGCCCTGACGATCCGCGCGATGACGCCGGACGAGTGGGAGCGGCAGGGGGGCGCGGACTTCCGCTCTCCCGCGTGCCTGGGCGGCTCCAAGGCGGCGCCGGAGCCCGGCGCCAAGTCGGGCTGAGCGGCCAGGCGCGCATGGAGCTCGTCGTCGCCCTCGTCTCGGACCTGCACTTCGGCCCGGAGGCATCGTTCGGGGGCAAGCTGCGCAAGCTCACGGGCGAGGCGCCCGAGCTGACCCGCGCCTTCGTGAAGCGGATGAACGAGGTCACGCGGCCCGATCTCGTCGTGAACCTGGGCGACGACATCGAGGACGAGGGGCCCGAGGCCGACCGGGAGCGCTACGGCGCCTGCATGGCCGCGCTCCGCGGCCTCAAGGCCGAGCTCTTCCACGTCGCCGGCAACCACGACGTGATCCACCTGAGCGAGGCCGACCTGCTGTCCGCCTGGGGCAGACCCGAGGCGACGCGGCTCCACTACGCCTTCGACCGCGGCGGCTTCCACTTCACGGTCCTTCACACGCGCGAGCGCAAGGATCACGACATCTCGCTCGGGCCAGAGCAGCTCGCCTGGCTCGGCGAGGACCTCGCGGCGTCCCCGCTGCCCAAGATCGTGCTGATGCACCACAGCGCGGCCGATCAGGATCTCCGGGGCAACCGCTGGTTCGAGGGGAGCCCGCACATCTGCCTCGTGCGCGAGCGGCGCGCGATGCGGAAGATCTTCGAGGAGCACGGCGTGCTCGCCGTCTTCAACGGCCACCTGCACTGGAACCACCTCGACGTGATCCGCGGCATCCCGTACGTGACGCTCCAGAGCCTGATCGAGAACCTCGACGACGACGCGCCGGGCCGCCCCGCCGCGGCGCACGCGGTCGTGCGGCTCGGCCCGAAGCGCATCGTGGTGGAGATCGAGGGCGCGGAGCGGGCGCGGTACCAGTTCGACCGGCGGTAGCAGAGCGCCGCCGCCTCGAGCGGCGTCGCGCTCGCGGCGGCGGCCGCGCCGTTCGCCGGTGCACGGCGATCTTCTGCACGCCCAAGCACGACTTCGCCACGAGCACCGTTGCGTGAGATCAGATGTCGTGCGGGCCTGCGGTACCTCGGCCGCGGTGCGGATGTCGTGCGGGGGAGCGCGACGCGTGTTCTACCATCGGCAGAGGGCCTCCGAAGTGACACCACGTGTGTCCGAACGTTTACAGAAGGGCCTCCGAAGTGACACTACGTGTGTCCGAACGTTTACAGAAGGGCCTCCGAAGTGACACTACGTGTGTCCGAACGTTTACAGAAGGGCCTCCGAAGTGACACTACGTGTGCCCCTCCGTTTGCCGGGCGGGCTCCCGGTGAGCCTCAGCGGCTCGCCGCGCGCGCTCGCGCCGAGGGAGCGCGCCTGCCTTGCGTGCTTCGGGGGGGGCCAGCCGGTGCGGCGGTCGGTGCCGGTGGTCGATGACCTAGGCGTCAGCTCGCCCTCCAGGGGCTCCGGTCTGGCGAACGTCGACTTCCGGGCAACGGCCATGGTAGCGCTTGGCCTGGCGCGGGTCGTCCACCCAGCCGCTTGTATTTCGGAGCCATGACGCGGTGCTGTCCCGGTCGTCTGCCAGAATGGCGCCGGCGCCGCCGGTGCAACAGCATACGGTAAGCGAAGCGGCCTTCACGGTCGGAGCGGGAGGTTTTGTGAGTCTGGTTGGATTCGGGGTCAAGAACCTGAGGTGCCTGACGGACACGGGGATCTTGCCCATCAAGCCCATCACCCTCCTCGTGGGCCGGAACAGCTCCGGAAAGAGCACGTTCCTCCGCGCATTCCCGCTGCTGCGGCAGAGCGTGGAGGCGGAGAGGAGCAGCCCGATACTCTGGTATGATCCGAAGTTCGTGGATTTCGGTTCCGTCGCCGATGCTGTGAATTTCAGATCGGAAGAAAGGAGCGTCGCGTTCCGCTTTCGTGCACATGTACCCCAAGGTTACCCGATATTTGTCGGACCCACGAGCGTGGATGTCGGGATGGTCCTTGCGGAGGACTCGCACGAATCTTACCTGGACAGATGTGAGATTCATCTGGAGGATCACGAAGCTACAATTCGTGCCATGCCGGATGGGCGAATCGTTGAATTTATTGTTGATTCGTACAACGTACTTGGCGAGGGCACATCTCTATTCCTGGGCGGTCCCTCTGTTTTGCTGCCGGCGATCGTGTCCACCGAAGAGAAGAGGCCCTTGTACGTGCCTGGGCACAGGCTCGGCTGGGATGATGGTGATTTTCGCGTCCTTAAGATAGCAGACCCCAGAGACCCATTTTATAAGATGGCGAAGTCCGTGTTTCTGAGTGCGCTCGGACCCGGGGTGCCAGATAATGTATTCCATCAGGTCTGGATCGGTTCGTGTGTACAGATGCTGAACCATGCGAAGAAATCCCTTGCCGATGCCGGGGAGGCGCATCTCGAGGCTGAGCTCATCCTCGATACTCCCGGCCTTCGCAAGGGGCTCGCCTTTCGGCTCGCATTCCTTCTGCCACTGCTCTTCGCAGAACTTGATAAGTTGCTCGCCGGCTTTTTCGCCGGCGTCAGGTACGTTGCGCCCCTGCGCGCGAGCGCGCTGCGGAGTTACCGTATGCAGCAGCTCGCGGTGCAGGAGATCGATCCACAGGGCCAGAACCTCCCGATGTTCCTCCGGTCACTCTCCGCCGAGGAGACGAGGAGCTTCGCCGCGTTCACCCGCGCTCACCTCGGCTTCGAGACCATGGTGCGTACGGAGCGCCTCCATGCAGAGATCCTCATCAAGGAGCGCGGCGCCGACCGTTTCGTCAACCTCGTGGATGCGGGGTTCGGCTACTCCGAGATCCTACCGCTGGCGGCGACGCTCTGGTCCGCCTGCTTCCGCGAGCAGGAACCGGGGGACGTGCCGACGACCATGCTCGCGATCGAACAGCCCGAGCTGCACCTGCACCCGGCGCATCAGGCGAGGCTCGCCGACATGATCGTCGGCGCTCTTCTGGAGAGCCGGAGGTCGGGTCGCGAGGTCAAGCTGATGGTCGAAACCCACAGCGAGGCGCTCGTGAACGGGCTGGGGATGCTCATCCGGAAGAAGCAGATCGACCCATCGGACGCCCAGATCCTCTTCTTCGATCAGGACAGGGAGACTCGCCAGACGACGGTGACCGTGAGCGGCTATGAAGAGGACGGCGCTCTCAGCGATTCCTGGCCTTTCGGCTTCCTCGCGCCCGTCGCGGAGCCCCTGGAAGAGCTCCCCATTGCCGTCGGCCAGCGGTAGATCGCATGCTGATCTACCTTGACCCGTCCGCCATCGCGGACGCGGTCGGCGGCGGGGCGACCGCAGAGAAATCCTGCGAGTGCATCGAGCTCCTCCTCAGGATGCATCGCGAGGGGCAGCACGTCGTGGCCATCGCTCCCGAGGACATCGAAGCCGTCGGCCCCCTTCTCCCGCGGCTGTCGCGGCGCGAGAAGAGCACGCTCGAGCGCATCCGCGGCACATCGCTTGAGCTCTTGAGCCTGAGGAGTCGGCTCGACTGGTATGTGGAGCTCGGCGTCGGCGCACGGTTCGACGGAAAGGAGCACATCGAGAGCTCGGGTATCCACGTCGTCCGGGCCCCCCTCCATCACTTCGACAGGAGCACACGGACCATCCGCGCCGTGCTGCTCGGGGAGAATCTCCTCGACGTGGACTTCTACGCCGAGGTCGCTCAGCTGCTGCTCACCCTGCGGAATCTGCGGAGACTCAGGTTGCAGTTTGAGCGCCGCGGAGCAGGCGGAAGCACCCTCGCACCGGAGTTCGCTCGGATCGCGGACGACGGCCGCATCGTGCTAGCCATCGCGGACAGCGATCGCCGGTACCCCGAGGGACCCAAGGGAGAGACATGGCGCGAGCTGGAGAAGAAGGCGCAAGGGAGGTCAGCGTTCCAGCGGGCGAGGGAAGTGCACGGCCGTGAAGCGGAGAACCTCGTCCCCCTCGACGTCTATGATGCTGCGCTCACGCAGAAGAGCGCGAAGGATCCTCGCCGCTCTGTCGTCGCGGACCTCCGCCGCCTGGCGGAAGAGCACCGCGCGCACGCCGATATCAAGGACGGCATCACACTGTACCAGATCGAGCACACCATGAAGGCCGGGGAGCGCGAGTTTTGGTCCGACGTGAGCGCCGAGCTCAGGCGCGACCGTTGCCAGCGACCGAAAGGCAAATGCCAGCAGCGCGCAGAGTGCGGATGCTTCGTGGTCGAAGGATTGGGGGCGCACGTGCTCAAGCAGATCGTGGAGTGGCTCCGCCAGGAGGGCCCGCGGCACCCGCGAGAGGTCGCGCGACTCTTCGACTTGCCACAAAATCCCAAGCTCGCGCAGCTCTCTGGTGAGATCGCCGCCTGGGGATGCGCGTTCCCGGAGATGTTGACCTAGGCTCCGGCGCAGCGGCGGCCCCGGCTGCGCCGCGACGTCAGGCGGTGCTCGGCGGGAGCGGCATCACGCACGCCACGAAATAACGCAGGATGTCCTGCGGGGTGATGATCCCGACGAGGCGCCCCTCGCGCACCACCGGCAGGTGGTGGATCCGGTTCGCGCGCAGCAGGGTCATCACCTCGTCCGTGGGCATGAACTCGTCCACGCAGATGGGCGGGGTGCTCATCACGTCTGCAGCCGTCATGCCCGCGTACTCCTTGCGCAGGAGCACGCCCAGGAGATCCGTCTCGCTGACGAACCCGACGATGTGGTGCCCCCCGTCGATGACCGGCGCGCCGCTCAGGTGATGGCTGGCGAACAGCTGCAACATGTCGATGACCGGCGTGCCCTGCTCCAAAGCGACAACGCGCTCGGTCATCAGATTGCGCGCATGGCCCTTCATGGTCCGGGGCATGTAATGATCAACACGCAGCGACGTCAAGGGCGCCGATGCACCGCGCCGAGCAGCCCGTCCAGCCGCCGTCCGTCGCGCAACCCGTCACAACGCCCCCGCCCAACGCCCCCGCCCAACGCCCTCCGTCGCGCGACCGCTGCGGACGGCCGGGGGCGCAACGCACCGGTCGGCTCGGCCGACCTTAGCGCGCCCCACCGGCCGCCGCCGCAGCGGGCCCGCCGGGGGAGCTCAGGGAGCCGACGGCGGGGCCCGGGAGGCGCAGGCCCAGGCCGTCGCCCGCCCGGATGGATCGAGCCCGCCGAGCGCCTCTCCGGGCGCCTCCCGGCGAGGAGGCCGGCTGTCGGCGACAGGCCATCGTGTCGCCACCATCGCACGTCGACCGCACTCCATGGCTCCTCCGTCCCCGGTGCCAGCATCGCTGTCCATGATGCCTTGGACAGAGCAGGCGTCTCGCGCCGACAGCACCACGACAGCGCGAACAGAGCGATCGCATCGCGACACAAAAAAAGAGACCATTGCGTGCGCGTCGGTCTTTGCCCGGCGGGGTATCAGTGACATCTTTCCATTTGTCTCTGTAGCGGAGATGGCCCCATCGGCCGCTCCGACTCGTGGGCTTCTTCGCGGCTCGTGCATCTGAACAAGATCACGCGCCGGTGTTCGATGCGCGTACCCCTTGGCCCGCGCCTCGGCGCCGGTCGTTTCGGGAGCTCGTGGGCCATGCGCTCATGGGCATCCCAGGGGGGGCGTTATCCATGGAGCATTCGCCGAAGCTAGCTGCACTCCTCCTGGCCATCGCGGCGCTCTTCGCGAGCGCGTGCGCGGTGGCGCTCGATCCGGACGCTCAGGCCGAGGACGCCGGGGACGCCGCGTCCCAGGCCGCCCAGACGGCGAACGCGCTCACGTCGAACGCGCTGACGTCGAACGCGCTGACGTCGAACGCGCTGGCGTCGAACGCGCTGACGTCGAACGCGCTCACGGCCGAGGCGCTCTCGGGCCACCCGCTCACGGCCGAGGCGCTCCGCGACCCGGCCGCGCGCACCCTGCTGAAGTACGTCGCGGGCTGCGCGCTGCCCGCGGGTGAAGGCTTCACCGTCGCCGTGAACGGCGACGAGTTCTCCTTCCCAGGGGAGCTCGGCCTCGCGGCGAGCTGGGGCGAGGAGGGCGGCGCCTGCGACGAAGCGTGCCGGTCCTGGGTCAGCGGCTGCGTCCTCGCTCGCGTCAATTACCTCGGGCACAAGGTGAACATCTCCGTCCGCGGAGATCACGAGGAGCTCCAGGCCGACAAGGTCGAGCGCGCGGCCTATCCGAGGCGCGAGGCCACCTACTACGGCAACATCTTCGCGCCGCAGCGCCGCTACCACGCGTGCCTCCCCCCCGAGCCGTCGTCGCTCGCGCGCGCCTGCGGGCCCTCGCTCGACACGTGCGCGATCCAGGTCACCGGCTCGTGCGCCAGCCTGTGCGACGAGCCGGACAGCGACGGAAGCTTCCCGAGCTGCCGCGGCAAGGTCCGCAGCAGCTCGGGCAAGCTCGTCGTCGAGAGGACGCCGAACCCCGGCTCGGTCACCGTGTTCCTGCGCTGACGTGGGCCACGCGGAGATCATCGCGGGGCGCTTCGCCGTCGAGGGCGAGGCCGCCTCCGGAGGGATGGGCACCGTCTACAAGGCGTACGACCGCCTCGGCGGCGCGGCGGTCGCCCTCAAGATCGTCCGGCTGAGGAACGAGATCCAGATCGAGCGGTTCGAGCGGGAGGCCGCCCTCCTCGCCGCGCTCGTCCACCCGGGCATCGTGCGCTACGTCGCGCACGGCAGCACCCCGGAAGGCGATCGCTACCTCGCCATGGAGTGGCTCGACGGCGAGGACCTCGCCGCGCGCCTCGCGCGCGGCGTCCTGCCGGCGAGCGAGGGGCTCTTGCTCGTGCGCCGGGCCGCCGACGCCCTCGCGTTCGCGCACGCGCGCGGCATCGTCCACCGCGACATCAAGCCGAGCAACCTCTTCCTCCCGGGCGGGGACGCCGGGCGGGTCAAGCTCGTCGACTTCGGCATCGCGCGGCCCAGCAGCGACGCGGGGCGCGTCACCGTCACCGGCGGCGTCCTCGGCACGCCGGGGTACATGGCCCCGGAGCAGGTCGAGGCACACAGCGCGCCCGACCCGCGCAGCGACGTGTTCTCCCTCGGGTGCGTCCTCTTCGAGTGCATCGCCGGCCAGCCCGCCTTCGCGAGCGCGAGCCCGATGGCCTCGCTCAGCAGGGTGCTGCTGATGAACCCGCCCCGCCTCCGCGACGTGCGCGCGGACGCGCCGGCGCCGCTCGACGAGCTCGTCGCGCGCATGCTCTCCAGGCAGCCCGGCGACCGCCCGCGCGACGGCGCCGAGGTCGCGGCCGAGCTCGACCGGATCGCCGCGATGCGGCGCGGGTGGACCGCGCCGCCCGACGCGCCGACGCTCGCGGGCGGCGCGCCGCCCGACGCCCCGGCCCACGGCCTCGGCCCGCGCGACCGCGCCGCGCTCACCCTGGGCGAGCAGCGCGTCGTGAGCCTCGTCTTCCTCGGCGAGCCCGGCCACGGCGCAGCCCGGGCGCCGCAGCCCGCCCCGCAGGCCCAGGAGGCCCCTGGCGAGCCGCCGCCCGCCTCGCGCAGGTCGCACCTGCCGCCCGCCTCGCGCAGGTCGCAGCTGCCGCCCGGATCGAGCAGGCTACAGCCGTCCACGTCGAGCGCCCGGGCCGCGGAGATCCGATCGCTCATCGAGCTCCACGGCGGCAGGCTCACGCAGCTCGTCCCGGGCGTGGAGATCGTCATGATGTCCGGCCCCGGCAGCGCCGTGGATCGCGCCGAGCGCGCCGCCCAGTGCGCGCTCGCCCTCCGCACCGAGCTCCCGGCCGCACCGCTCTGCGTCATCACGGGGCGGGGCGTCTTCTCCGCGGGCCTCGCCGAGGGCGACGTGATCGACCGCGGCCTCGCCGAGCTCCGCGCGGCGCTCGACGAGCGTGAGGTGCGCGCGGTGCGCATCGACGGCGCGACCGCCGACATGCTCGGCCCGCGCTTCATCGTCGCGCACGCCGCGCCCTCGGCGCCGGGCGGGCCGCTCTTCCTCTACGGCGAGCGCGCCGTCGACGAGATCGCCCCCGCCTTGCTCGGGAAGCGCACCCCGTGCGTCGGCCGCGCCCGCGAGCTCTCGATGCTCCACGGCGTGCTCGCCGGCTGCATCTCCGAGGCGCTCGCGAGCGCGGTGCTCGTCCTCGGGCCGCCCGGCGCCGGCAAATCCCGGCTCCGCCTGGAGCTCTTCGCCGCCCTGCGGCAGCGGGACGAGCCGCTCGAGATCCTCTGGGGCCGCGCCGACTCGGGCGCTCCCGGCTCGCCGTTCGGCATGATCGCGGACGTGCTCTGCCGGGCCGCCGGCCTCCGCGCGCGCGACCCGGCGTGGGCGCGGCAGCGCAAGCTGAAGCAGCGGCTCGGGCGTCACCTGGGCGGCCCGGCGCTCGATCGCGCGGCGGCGTTCCTCGGCGAGATCAGCGGCGCGCCGTCGCCGGAGCACGCCCGCATGGTGCGGGCGGCGCGCCAGAGCGCCACCGGCATGAGCGACGGCGTGGGGGCCGCCTGGGAGGACTGGCTCGCCGCCGAGTGCGCCGCGCGCCCCGTGCTCCTCGCGCTCGAGGACCTCCACTGGGGCGACGCCGCCACCGTGCGCCTGCTCGACGCGACGCTGCGGAACCTCCGCGAGCTCCCGCTCATGCTGCTCGCGTTCGCGCGCCCGGACGTCCACCGGCTGTTCCCGAGCCTGTGGGCCGAGCGCGAGGTGCAGACGATCAAGCTCGGCCCGCTGCCCCGCCGCGCGAGCGCGGAGCTCGTGCGCGCCGCGCTCGGCGAGCCCGTGCCCGAGGGCGTTGTCGCGCACCTCGTCGAGCGCGCCGGCGGCAACCCGTTCTACCTGGAAGAGCTCATCCGCGCGGTCGCGAGCGGCAAGGAGGAGCTCCTGCCCGACTCGGTGCTCGGCACGGTGGAGGCGCGGCTCGACGCCGAGGGCAACGAGGGCAAGCGCGTGCTCCGGGCGGCCAGCATCTTCGGAGATCGCTTCTCGAAGCGCGGCGTCGCGGCGCTGCTCGGCGGCGAGGAGCGCCTCGCCGACGTGGAGGCCTGGCTGACGGCGCTCGCCGACCGCGAGCTCGTCGCGCCGGCCTCGGCGTCGGCGGGCCTCGCCGACGCTGCCGACTACGTCTTCCGCCACACGCTCGTCCGCGAGGCCGCGTACGCCATGCTGACCGAGCGCGACCGCGCCCTCGGCCACCGGCTCGCGGGCGCGTGGCTCGAGCGGAGCGCCTCCGCCGATCCGCAGGGCGTGGCCGAGCACTTCCGCCGCGGCGGAGAGCCCGGCCGCGCGGTGCGCTGGTACCGCCGCGCGGCCGAGCAGTCGCTCGAGGCGAACGACCTGCGCGCCGCGATCGAGCGCGCCGCGTGCGGCGAGGCGTGCGGCGCCGAGGGCGAGGATCTCGGCGCGCTCCGGCTGGTCGCGGCCGAGGTCAACGTCTGGACGGGCGACCTCGCGGCGGCCGAGGAGCTGGGCGCGTCCGCGGCCGAGCTGCTCCCCGCCGGCTGCGCCGGGTGGTTCCGGGCGGTCACCCAGATCGCCGCCGCGGCCGGGAAGCTCGGCGCGGTCGACCGCGTCGCGCGGTGGGCCGCCATCGCCGAGGGGATGTCCGCGGCGCCGCCCTCCTTCGCGTCCGTGGCGCCTCCCACGTTCGCGTCCGCGGCGCCGCCCTCCGCTGCGCAGGCGGGGCCGCCGTCCGCCGCGCCCGCGGCGCTGTCCTCCGGCGCGGCCGCGCTGCGCCGCGCCCGGATCGCGTGCTTCTGCGAGTGCGGCGCGCAGCTCGTCTTCGGCGGCCGCTACGCCGAGGCCGACGCGCTGCTCGCGCGCATCGACGAGGACCTCCGCGTGCATCCGCCGCCGGACGCCGAGCTCGTCGCGATGGCGCAGCAGCTCCGCGCGATCCGCGCCTCGGCCGGCGGCGATCCCGAGGCGTGCCTCGAGGGCCTGGAGGCGGCGCTCGCGGCGTTCGAGCAGGCCGGGGACAGGCGCAGCGCGTGCGTGATCGGCGCGAACCTCGGCTTCATCTACGCCGAGCTCGGCGAGCTCGGGGCGGCCGAGTCCGTCCTGCGCGCCGCCCTGGAGGCCGCCGACCGGATGGGGCTGCGCGAGCTCGAGACGGTGGCGCTGCACAACCTCGGCCACGCGCTCGGGCAGCTCGGCAAGCTCGACGAGGCGCAGCTCGTCGAGCGGCGCGCGGTGGAGGCGTTCCAGCAGCGGGGCGACCTCCGCATGGAGGGCGTGGCGCGGACCTACCTCGCGAAGATCGCGCTCCTCTCCGGCGACGCCGCGACCGCCGAGCGGGAGGCGCGCGCGGCCGAGGCGGCGCTGCACGTGGCCCCCCGGCTGCGCGCGGCCGCGGTGGCGGTGCGCGCGCGGGCGCTGCTCGCCGCGGGCGAGGTCGCGGCGGCGCTCGGCGCGGCGCGGGCGGCGTTCGGCGAGCTCGCGGCGCTCGGATCCCTGGAAGAAGGCGAGTCGCTCGTGCGGCTCGCCTACGCCGAGGCGCTCGCGGCGTCCGGCGCCCACGCCGAGGCGGCCGCGGTGCTCTCGGAGGCCAGGGAGCTCCTGCTCGCGCGGGCGCGCCGGATCGCGGACCCGCGGCGGCGCGAGCGGTTCCTGACGGCGGTGCCCGAGAACGCGCGCATCGTCCGCGGCGCGCGCGGTGCGACGGCGACCTAGCCGCCCCGAGGGCCCGCGCCCTCCGCCTCGCCCGCCCGCGTGCCCCCGGCCCTCGCCGCGGCATGGGCGGCTCTGCGCCCCCGCGCTGATGCCCTGTCGCGCCGCCTGGACCGACGTGACCCGTGAAGGGGAGGACACCGGCCTTCCGATTGTCCAGGATACGTGAGCTGCTTGTCGCGCTGACAGCCTGTGAGTTCTGCTTGATTCGAATTAAACAAATACTCTATCAGAGGTGACAGGTGATCAGACGAGCTCATTCCTCCAGCATGCGCCCTGCACGACCCACCGCCGTCACACCCGCTCGAAATCAGAGAGTCGAGAGAAAACGATGGGCCGGGCGCCGGACGTGGTTTGACGCATTGCGGTGCACGGCGGGAGCTGTCGTGGTGCTGCTCTCGCAAGGATGCGTCGCGTCGATGGACGAGCCGGCGGACGCGGAGCGCGCCGAGGTCGGCGAGGGCGCGCTGGCGATGAAGAGCTATGCACAGACGCGGTATCCGATCGTGCTCTGTCACGGGATGGCCGGCTTCAAGGCGATGTTCGGGGTGATCGACTACTTCGGTGGGATCGCGTCGGCGCTGCGCTCCGGCGGAGCGGAGGTGTACGCCACCGAGGTGCCCCAGTTCGACAGCACCGAGGCGCGGGGGGAGGCGCTGCTCGCGCAGGTCGAGGATATCGTCGCGCGCACCGGGAGCGGGAAGGTCAACCTGGTCGGGCACAGCCATGGCGGGCTCGACGCCCGGTATGTCGCCGCGGTGCGGCCGGATCTCATTGCCTCGGTGACCACCATCGGGTCTCCGCATCAGGGGGCCGAGCTCGCCAGTTTCCTCCAGGAGAACCTGCGGGAGGGCGGGTTCGCGGAGGGGGCGCTCTCGCTCCTCGCGAGCGGCCTCGGCGCGGTGCTCAGCCTGCTCAGCGGGCACGCGGCGCCTCAGGACGCGATCGCCGCCGTCAGATCGCTGTCCGCCGCCGGGATGCGCGAGTTCAACGCGCGTTACCCCGCCGGGCTGCCCGACGGCCGGTGCGGGCAGGGCCCCGACGAGGAGGGCGGCGTGCGCTTCTTCTCGTGGTCGGGGACAGCGGTCGTCACGAGCCTCATCGATCCGACCGACCTGACGCTCAAGCTCATCTCCACGCTGTATTCGGAGTCGAACGACGGGATGGTGGGCAGGTGCAGCTCCCATTTCGGGGAGGTGGTCCGCGACGACTATGCGATGAACCACCTCGACGAGGTCAATCAGATCTTCGGGTTTATCAACCTGTCTGGCCCGAACCCGAAGTCCGTGTTCCGGTCGCACGCGAGCCGGCTGAAGGCCGTCGGCCTCTGACCCTCTGGAGGGCGCTTCGTGGCGTGTCGTGGCAGGACCGCTCTCTTCGTGACCATGGCGCTCGTCGCGGCGATCGGCGCGGGCCGCCTCGTCTCGGGGGAGCGGACACCGCCGGCGGCGCCCTCGGGCCGATCGAACGGGACCGCGCGCCCCGGTCGGGAGGAGGCGCTGCCCGCGCTGTCGGTGGCGCCGGCCCCCACGCGCCTCCGGCAGGCGCTGTCCGTGACGCGGCCCCCTGCGGCGCCGCGCCCGCCGGCGATCGCCGCGCCGCCCTCGCTCCGCGGCACCGACGTCGACGGCGCGGTGACCGTCGACGAGCGCGGCGATCTGGTCGTCGGCCCGGAGCTGCTCGGGCTGTTCGACTACTTCTTGAGCGCCACCGGCGAGGAGCCGGCGCCGGCGATCCGGGCCCGCGTCGTCGCGGCGATCCGGGAGCAGGCGTCGGGGCGCGCGGCGGAGCAGGCGATCGCGCTGTTCGACCGGTACCTCGGCTACCGCGAGGCGGCCGGCGGGGCGCGCGTCGCGCGGGAGGCCGATCCGGCGGCGCGCCTCGCCGCGCTGCGCGCGATCCGGCGCGCATGGTTCGGCGAGGCGGCCGCGGCGCGGCTGTTCGGCGACGAGGAGCGGGAGATCGAGGCGGCGATCGAGGAGTCCCGCATCCTCGCGGACGAGGCCCTCTCGCCGGAGGAGCGCGACGCGCGGATCGCGGAGGTCGAGGCGGCGCTCCCGGAGGCCGTCCGCGAGGCGCGGGAGGCGGCGACGCGCCCGCTCGCGCAGCAGGCCGAGGAGCAGGCGCTCCGGGACGCGGGCGCGTCGGACGAGGAGCTGCGCGCGCACCGGGTGGCGACCGTGGGCCCCGAGGCCGCGGACCGGCTCGCGGAGCTCGACCGGCAGCGGGCGGCCTGGCAGCAGCGCCTCGACGCGTTCGCCGGCGCGCGCGCGGACATCGAGGCGACGGTGGCCGATCCCGACGCGCGGCGCGCCGAGGAGGAGGCGCTGCTCGAGGGCTCGTTCACGCCCGAGGAGCGGCTGCGCGTGCGGGCGATCCTCAACCTCGCGCCTCCCGCGGTGACGGGCGCGCCTACAGCGATCCGTTGATCGAGAGCCCGAGCCCGCCGGGGGTGACGAGCGGGGCTGCGCCCACCTGGAGGACCTGGCCGCGCTGCAGCGGCACGCGCACCTGCGAAGGCATGGCGATGCCGCCGAGCAGCATCCCCAGGCCGACGGCTTGCCCGGCGCCGAGGAGGGAGAGGCCCACCGCGCTGGCCGCCGTCGGCCGCCCCGTGCCGAGGTGGATCCACGGACCCGCGAGGGGGATCAGCAGCGAGGCGGGGCTGGCCGAGGTGCGTTCGTGGCGCCGGACGACGAAGCAGGCGCCCTGGGAGCACTGCGGCACCAGGCGGATCCGCACCTCCGGCTGCGCGAGCGAGAGGGCGGCGCCGCGGACGGCCGACGCGACCCAGAAGCCGCCCAGGGTCGACGCGCCCGCGATGATCCAGCGCGCCCTCCTCGGGTTCGCGACGTAGGTGGCTGTCGCGACCTGCTGCGGGGCGCGCTGCGTGATGGTCGCGGTCTGCCGCGGGGCGCGCTGCGTGGTCGTCACGGCTCGCTGCGGAGGCCCGGCGCGCCCCTGCGCCGGGGCCTGAGGTGAGAGGGCCTGAGGCGAGACGGCCTGAGTCGCACCGCCGGCGGAAGCGCTGGAGATGCCGAGACAGAGGCCGATCCCGAGAAGCCCGGCGAGCCCCTGGACGACGCCTTTCCCCCTTGTTGACCTACCGCTGGTTCTCCCCGTCTTCGAAGTCCACATGCGCCCCTCCCGGTGCCATCGACGCACCTGCGCTGGAGAGAGCAAGCCTCGGGCCTCCTCCGGGAGATGCCTTTCGCCCCCGTCGATCGAGCGCCCGGGAGCCGAGGCAGGGAGGTGCAGTGAGCACAGAGGGCAAGGAGAGCACAGCGATTCTCTGCGATCCCCTCGGAGTCCTCGGCGCCGCTGCGATTCCCCTTGATGGAGAGGAGGTGCCGAGTCCCGCGTCCCGGGAAGACGCCGCAGACGAGGAGCGTCTGACACGGCCAGGCCCGGGATCCGCGGCGCTCTCGAATTTTTCGGAGAAATTCACAGGGAGGCGAGGAGACGGGGAGTACAATCCCAACAATCTCCCCGTCTCAGCGCCTCCCTGTTCAATCAGGACGAGCTCGGCGTCGGATCGTTCGGCGACGATCTCCGCGGCGTGCCGAGCGCGTTGCTCGAGGAGCTCCTCCGGTCGCGGCGCCGGCTCACGGGCGAGCCGGCGTGGGCGGCGCTCACCGCAGGATCAGGCACGTCGTGGTGGCGTGGGCGTAGAGGGTGCCGTCGGCGTCGCGCAGCGTCCCGTCGGCGGTGGCGTGGCGCTTGCCGAGGTGGACGACCCGGCCCTCGGCGATGAGCTCGGGCCCGCCGGCGCGCGGGGCCTTCACGAAGCTGACCTGGAGAGAGACGGTCGAGTAGCCGACCCCCGCCTCCAGGGACGCGTGCACGGCGCAGCCCATCGCGGAGTCGAGCATCGTGCTCAGGTACCCGCCGTGGACCATCGCGATCGGATTCTGGTGCTGCTCGCCGGGAGATCCGGTGATGACGACCCGGCCGGCCTCCACCGCCGCGACCCGCAGCCCGAGGAGGCTCGCGATCGGCGCCATCGGCAGCTCGCCGTTCATCATGGCCGTGAGGTAGGCGAGGCCGGACATCGATCTCACCTTCTCCACCGCCGGCGCAGGATCTTGCCACGTCACCACCAGCTGTCGTTCCTGAGTCGTCGCCATGATTCCCTCTCTCCCTGTTCCTGAATCCGACGTTCGTGACGTTCGTTACGTCCGTTACATCCGCGCGAGCCCGCGATCGATGGGCCTCGGAGCCTATCCGTGCAAGGAAGCGAGCTCAAGGCCACCGCCGTTCTTCCGTCCGGCGCGGCGCGCGCCGGCATCGGAGATCGCGACGCGCGTGGCCTGCACCTCCTCGTCGCTGATCACCGCGCGGACCATCTCGGTGATCCGCCTCCAGACGGAGTCCCTGCGGTACGGGAGCCCGACCTCCCTGCACAGCGCCTCGACCTCCCTCGCGACCTCGGGGTAGTGCCGGAGCGGCAGGTCCGGCCAGAGGTGATGCTCGATCTGATACCCCATGTAGCCATGCAGGAAGTCGGCGGCGCTGCTGGGGCTCTCGTAGTTCACCGAGCCGACGATCTGCCGGACGTAGTACTCCTCGCGGCTGCGCGCGGCGCCCTCGAAGATGGGGATATCCAGGCCGGTGTGGGTCGGCGCGATCACCGCGAAGCTGTGCAGGTTCGACAGGAGCTCCGCCACCACGCTGTTGACCAGCACGCCGAGCGCCGCCCAGCGGCCGAGCGGCAGGAACGCGAGCGGCAGGAGGACGAAGTGCACGAGCGCATACGGCAGGTACGAGCGGAGCAGCATCTCGCGGTCGAGCAGCACGCTGGGCGACCAGGCCGCGCGCTCGCGCCCCTCCGTCGAGGCCTCGGCCGCGCGCTCGCGCCGCCTGCGGAGGGCGCTCCGGGTGGCCGGGCCATAGTAGAGCCACTTCCAGGTGCACGCGGTCACGAGCAGCGCGAGCGCGCGGACGAGCTTCGGCTTGCTCTTCAGCCACGCCATGTTGACGGCGACGCGGTCGGGGTCGCGCTCGTCGCCGGTGTAGCAGTGATGAGAGACGTTGTGCTGCGCCTGCCACGCGTCGGCGTCCAGCCAGTCGAACCAGTCCCACAGGCTGCGCCGGCCCCGCGCGAACGTGCGGCTGTTCCAGGCCGGGTCGCCGCCGGCGACGCCATCATACGCCTTGTGGAGGACGGGGTGCGCGACGACGACCCACCTGGCGAACCGGCCAAGGGCGATGAGGATCATCGAGATCGGGTTGGGCCCGAGCGCGGACGTCGCGTACCCGAGGGCGGAGAAGGCGCGGCCCAGCAGGGACAGGCGCTTGATATGGCGGAGATCCTCCGCGCCCGTCCGGGCCGAGGCGCCGGCGCGGATCGCCTTGATGCCCGCCATCAGCCGCCGGGCCCCCTCGGCCGAGAGCGAGGTCGTGCGAGGGGCCGTGTCGGTCGCCGCGGGCGCGGCGCGGGGAGACGCATCCTCGGTCTTCATCGCAAGCTCCGTCCTCTCCGTCCTCTGCGTCTCGAGCGAAGCGAGGCGTGTCATGGCCATGGTGATGATTCGAGCGCTCATGACGCGCCCCCGGGGGCCTGGTGCCGCCGCAGCCAGGCGGCGATCTGCTCGTACGGGGTCCGAGGCACGGCCGGGCCGAGGCCGAGATCGAGCCTGCGGGGAAGCGCGATATGGCCGCCGCCGTCCATCCAGACGACGCGGGCGGGCGACGAGAGCCCCCCGTGCGCCGCCAGGCCGGCGAGGGTCGCCGGCGGCACCATCGGATCCTGGCGCGAATACAGGAGCAGCGCCGGGGTGGCCAGCGAGCCAAGGACCCTCCCGGCGCCCTCGGCCTCGTAATAGGCCGTGGGATCGCGGAAGCCGAAGCGGCGGACCACCGTCAGGCGGTCCCACTCGCGCAGCGTCGCCGCCCGATCGACGGCCGACGGCGGGACGGGCATCCGCCGCCGCCGCGCGATCTCCCGGTACATCCGCTTCAGCCCCCCGAGGACGTGGCGCCGGTACACGACGCTCTCGGGGCGATCCATGTGGCTCACGGCGCGATCGAGGTAGAGGGGCGAGCAGATCGAGGCCACGGCCGCGAGCCGCGGGTGCCCCGCCGCGGCGAGGTGGAGCGCCACGTGCCCGCCCATCGAGAAGCCGACGACGAAGATCCGCTCGTGGCGCGCAACCATGGGATCGCCGCTCAGCACGGCCGCGAGGTCCTCCCAGAGCCCCGCGTGGTGGAGATCCTCCGGGTCGCACGACGAGCCGCGCTGGCCGAGGCGGAGCACCGACAGCCCCTGCGCGCGCAGTGCATCCGTCGCTCCGCGCAGGTAGGCCGAGCGCACATCCCCGCCCATGCCGTGCAGCAGGACGACAAGGTCGCGGCTGCCCGGGGAAGGGAAGTACAGGCCGGTCAGCGTCGCCGCGCCGTACGGCCCGCCAGGGACGCGGAACCGCCAGGGGACCGCGGACGCGAGCTCCGGGGTGAGGCTGCTCGTGACGAAGCCGGCGACGGTCGCGGCGTGGCCGCGCGCGAGGCGCACGAGAGACGCGCGCTCCCCCTGCCGCGCGGTCAGGGGCTCGGGACGCTGCATCCAGGATGCGCGATGAAGGGCGTTCTGCTCGATCATGGGTCCTCTACCTCTTCCTCTCCGCCGCGAGGCGCGCTGTCCGGCCCGAGCTCCTGATCCCCGGGTGTTCTCCGAGGAGCCGGGCCGCGCGACAGCCGACCACGGCCGGCACGGGCGGCGTGGGTGCGGCGGCGAGAGGCGTCACTGCAGCAAGGATGCCAGTCTCCAGCGGGCCTCGTGGGCCGCCCTCCGCCCCGACGCGGGCGCGCCGCGCGTCATCAGGGCCTCAGCGAGCCCAGGCTGCATCGGCGCGGACATCCGCTTGCTCGATCGAGCAACGCGCCGCGCCGCCGGCGGCGCATGCGGCCAGCCGGGGTAAAGGGGCCAGCCGCCAGCTGGAGGTCCTGGCCTCCATGTGAGGAGCGCCCCCGCGGCGCGGCGTGAGGGCTCCGGGCGCGGAACCGCGGCGCCGGACGGGCGGAGTCGCGCCGCAGCCGGCTGGCACCGCGGTTGCCATGCACGAACCGGCATCGACGAGGGCATCCCGGCCGCGCTGCTCGCCGGCCGCGCCAGCGTCCCTTGCAGACCCGAGGTCTGCGCGAAGGAGCATACCCATGAATCCCGTGGCCATGTCTACAGGGGCTGTCCAGATCGTGGCGGGCGTCGTGATCGGTTATCTCACCGTCTCCATGGCGGAGTCGTTTCTCCACCGGAACGCGCTGCACGCGAGCCTCGCGGTCCGCCGCGCGGCGAAGCGGCTCGGCCGCGCGGGCCGCCCCCTCTTGCGCGCGTACACGAGCCACACGGTCGTGCATCACGGCAAGACCTACCGTGAGAGCCACGTGCGGCAGTTCCGGAACCGCGAGGAGCAGGAGCGGCTGGATCGCTGGATCGTCGAGACCCAGGGCGATCGGCGGATGATCCGCGAGCAATACGGCGTCTCGCTCGCCGGCCTGGGGATCCTCGCGTTCGCCGCCCCCGTGCTGCCGTTCTTCGCGCTGTACGCGCTCTTCCTTCCGGCGGCGGTGGTCGTCGGCGCCTTGCTACCGCTCGTGATCTACCCGCTGTCGTCGCTCGTCCTCCACCCGTACCTGCACATGCCGCGGACCGAGGCCATGGCCCGCGCGTCGCGGCCGATGCGGTGGCTGCTCGGCACGCGCTACGTGCGCTTCATCTCCCGGCACCACTACCTGCACCACCGGTACATGCACTGCAATTACAACCTCCTCTGGCTCGGCGACCTGCTCCTCGGGCGGCACCGCCGGCCGAGCGACGAGGACCTCGCCGAGATGCGCGGGCAGGGGATGATCTGCTGAGCGCCTTCCGGGTCTTCGCGTGAGCGCACCGTTGAACGATCTCGGAGCGGGCGGGCACTCACCGACGTAGCACCGACGCCAGGTCGCCGGCCCGTCCGTAGACCTGGGTCGCCGGTGCTCTCACGCGCCAAGTCTCCCGCTGCTCGCGGGAGCTCGCGGCGCGCGCTCTTCTTCCACCCAATTCGACGGCGTTCTTCGGAATCTCGGTCTTCGACCGCCCTTCCGAAAAGCTGCAGATCAGCGCTCGATACCCTCGAAGCCCGTTCAAGGTCGCACTTTTCCCCGAGGAGCTCGCATGAATCGTAGTCGTTATTTTTTCTCGGCGCTGTCCTTCCTATCCGCTCTCGTGGTCGTCGCGTGCAGCTCATCCGGCTCCGGTCCGGAGAACGGCAACGCGGAAGCGCTGCCGTGCGACGTCGACAAGATCCTCTCCACGAAGTGCCAGACCTGTCACGGGGCGTCCCCGAAGTTCGGCGCGCCGTTCCCGCTGGTCGACCGGACCGATCTGGTCGCGCCCGCGGTGAGCGATCCCAACAAGAAGGTCTACGAGCTCGTCGCCGCACGCGCCCGCGACACCGCGCGCCCCATGCCTCCGCCCCCAACCGAGCCCCTGACCGCCGCGGAGCTCGCGATCTTCGATCAATGGATCGCCGCCGGCATGCCGGCCGGTAAAGACACGTGCGTCGACCCGGGCGGCGGCGGAACCATCCACCCTCCGACCCTGAGCTGCACACCGGATGTCCGGCTAGCGCCGTCCGCGCCTTACGTCATGCCGAAGGACGTCCAGGATCAGTATATGTGTTATGGGGTCGATGTAGAGATCGGCCAGAAACGACACCTCGTCGGGGTCGTGCCCCACATCGACAACAGCACCATTGTACACCATATCCTGCTCTTCAAGGCGGATGAGGCGTCTCCCTCGACGCCCACGCCGTGCGATGGGGGCGACATCATGGGGGATCTTTTGGCCGTCTGGGCGCCCGGCGGCAAGGCCACGGAGCTGCCGCCAGAGGCGGGCTTCCCGCTGGAAGGCACGGCGCACTTCACGATCCAGGTGCACTACAGCAACATCAAGGGCCTCGACGGGCAGCAAGACAGCACCGGCTTCGACGTCTGCACGACGACGGAGCTCCGCCCCAACGACGCCGGCATCTTCGCGCTCGGCACAGAAGAAATCAACATCCCGCCTCACGGCTCGTTCGACGTGAGCTGCGATTACCAGTTCCCGCGGGATATGGGGGAGATCTCGGTGATCAGCGTCATGCCGCACATGCACATCCTCGGCAAGCACCTGTCGAGCAACACGGTGCCCACGGACGGCAGCGAGCCGAGCAACCTGGGGCTCGCCGATCCGTGGAACTTCGACAACCAGATCTGGTATGACAACGATACCATCCTTCGAGGCGGCGACACCGTGAGGACGCGTTGCGCGTGGGACAACCCGGGCAACAGCGCCGTGGAGTTCGGGGAGCGGACGCAGGATGAGATGTGTTATAATTTCGTGATGTACTATCCGTCTCAAGAGCTAGAGTCAAGGGTGGAGGACTTGACTTCTCCGACGGAAGAAGTGTCCTGTGTGACCACAAAATAGACCAGCTCGGCGACGTGAACAACGACGGACGCCAGGACGTCGCCGCCGTCACGCACGAGTACACCGACGGGCCGATGCGGGTCTGGATCCTGCTGCAAGACGACCTCGGCCACCTGACCGCGCCGCAACCGCTGCTCACCATCGATGACCACCAGGTTTCCGTCTCCGGTGGCCTCCAGATCGCCGATCTGAACCTTGATGGGCGGAGCGATCTCGTGGCGCTCAGCCGAAACACCGCCGAGATGTGGTCGTTCCTCCAGACCCAGGAGGGCACGTTCGAAGCCCAGGCGGCTCCATTCCCCGGCACCTTCGAGAACATCGACGGCTTCGGCATCGGCATCACCGATTTCGACTGCAGCGGGTGCCCTGACGTCGTGGGCGTCCAGCTCGACGGTCTCGTCGCCTTCCGCGGTCGCGGCTGCGCGACGGCGCCTTGAAGCGGATCTACGCGGCCTTCGCCGGCTTCGGGTTCAGCTCGAGGAAGCGGCGCTGGTAGGCGTACGAGCGAAAGCGGATCTTCAGCGGCGGCTTGTTGTTGCTCTCGATCTCGAGCTTCGCGCCGTCGTCGTGCTCGGCGCAGTGCGGGATGCGCCGCGTGTAGGTCGTGCCGCCGCCGGTGCGGACCGCGATGCTCCCGAGCGCGAGCCCGGCCGCGGCGACGGCCGCGTTGGTCCCGGTCTCGCCGTCGTGCGCCTTCGCCTCGACGCCGCGGGTCGCCGGCCTCGCGCACACGCAGCAGCCTGCCGGCCAGCTGATCGTCTCGCTCGTCACCGGCGCCGGAAAGCCCGGCGTCGGGTGGACGTAGTCATCGGTGAGCACGGACGAGGTACGCGGCCTGGCACTTGTCGCAGAACGCCGGGTCGTCCCCCAAGCGGCGGCTACACAGCGCCGTCGCGGAGCCACTCGCCGAACCGCTCGCCGATCATCAGCGCCGTCAGGTTCGTGTTCACGCTCGGGATGGTCGGCATGATGCTCGCGTCCGCGACGACGAGGCCCTCGACGCCGCGGACCCGCCCGCGCCCGTCGACCGCCGCCGAGACGTCCCCCTCGGGCCCCATCGGGGCCGTCCCGCACGGGTGGTAGCCCGAGCCGCAGCTCCGGGTGATCCACCGCTCCAGCGCCTCCCGCCGCATCAGCGTGCGCTCCGTTGGCCAGACGAACCAGCCGAGCTCGCGCATCGGCGCGGTGCGGGCGATCTCGTACGCGAGCGTCAGCGCGTCGACAGCGCGCGACAGGTCGTCCCGGTCGACGAGCATGTTCGAGACGATGCGGGGCCGGGCGTGCGGGTCGGCGCTCAGGTGCTCGATGCGGCCGACGCCGCGCGGCTTGCCGATGCAGCACGCGAGCGCGAACGCCGGCACCGTGAGGCGCGGGTGCAGCGGGAAGAACGAGCCCGGCTGGAGCATCACGTCGTTCGGGAACGGGCTCCCGCGCGACGTGTAGCGGAGCATCGTCTGGACGAGCGGCTGGCGCAGGACGTCGATCAGGCCGCGGCGGCGCGGCCACAGGCCGATGACGGCCCCCGGATGGTCGAGCAGCCGCGCCCCCACGGCGGGCACGTCGGACACGAGCGCGACCCCGAGGCGCGCGAGCTCGGCCCCCGGCCCGATCCCGCTGCGCAGGAGGATCCCCGGCGTCGCGATCGCGCCGGCGCTCAGCACCACCTTCCGCGTCGCGACGACCTCGACCCGCCCGTCCGTCTCGATCTCGACCCCCTCGACCCGGCGGTTCCGCACGAGCACCCGCCGCACCGTCGTGCGCGGCCGGAGCCGCAGGTTCTCGCGCCGGCGCACCTCGGCGGTCAGGTAGCAGCGCGCCGCGCTCATGCGCTGTCCGTCGATCTTGTTCATCGCGTGCGGCCCGACGCCGCCGGGCGCGCGCGGATCGTTGGTGTCCGCGCACTCGGGGTAACCGAGCGCCCTGCACCCGTCGACGAACGCCGCCTGCCACGGCACGAGCTCCTCGCGCCGGGCGCGGCGGATCGGCACCGGGCCGCCCTTGCCGTGCCAGGGCTCGCCGAAGTCGAGATCGTCCTCGAGGCGCTTGAAATAGGGCAGGCAGGCGTCGAAGCCCCACTCGGGCAGGCCGAGCGCCGCCCACTCGTCGTAGTCGTACGGCTGGCCGCGGACCGCGATGCACGTGTTCACGGCCGACGAGCCGCCCACCACCTTGCCGCGCGGGAAGAGGAACATGATCTGCCCGGGCGTCGGCCGGTGGCGATAGCCCCAGTCGTGCGCGAGCCACGAGTTGCGGGTGCCGTCCCGGAGATCCGCGGGCAGGCGCTCCGGGTCCGGGTAGTCCGGGCCCGCCTCGAGCAGCAGGACCTCGCGATCCGCGCGCTCGGTGACACGCGCGGCGATCACGGCGCCCGCCGAGCCGGCCCCGACGACGACGAGCTCCGCGGCGGCGGCCGGGCGGGGCGAAGAGGACAGGGACGATCGAAACACCTTGGAAACTCGACCTACACGGGATCGCGCCGCCGGGCAACGAACCCTCGAAACTGTCCTCGCTGTATGACCGTGGTGCGGTGCCAGAGCGCCGCGCGGCGTGCGCCGGGCGGCGTACGCCGCGCACGCCCGTCCGAGGGTCCGATGATCCGCCCGGGAGGCCACATTGGAAACACCGAGGTTCATACAGGGTGTCTACTCGTTCGAGGGGCAGGGCCTGGAGCGGCCGGTGCCCCTTCGTCCGGCGGCCGGGTACACCGTCCCGCGGGACAAGCGCGCTCAGCTCATCTACCTGCGCGCGGGCAACTCCACGCCCGAGCTCATCTACCTGCTCCTCAAGCGCGACGGCCACGCGATGCGCTATTTCCCGATCGGCGCCAAGTCGGCGATCCACGTGCCCCTCGTGATCATCGAGGACATCCACCCGGAGAGCGTGATCGAGCTGTGCGTGGGCGCGCCCGAAGGCGCGCGGGGGCTCGCGACGATCGACATCGGCCTGGCGGAGATCTGAGCCATGCAGAAGAAGCGAAAGCTCGTGTTGATCGGCAACGGGATGGCCGGCGTCCGCACGGTCGAGGAGATCCTCGCGCGGGGCGGCGCCGACCAGTTCGAGATCACCATCTTCGGCGACGAGCCGTATGGCAATTACAACCGCATCCTGCTCTCGGAGGTGCTGAACGGCTCCCAGGACCCGAGCGAGATCTTCCTGAACCCCCTGGCCTGGTACCGCGAGAACGGCATCCAGCTCCACGCGGGCGTGCGCGCGCGGGCCATCCACCGGCACGCGCGCCAGGTGACCGGCGAGCACGGGGTCGTGGCGCCGTATGACAACCTCATCATCGCGACGGGCAGCTCGCCGTACATCCCGCCGATTCAGGGGCTGCGGCTGGAGGGCGGCAGGGAGAAGCCCGGTGTGTTCGTGTTCCGCAGCCTGGACGACTGCCACAAGATCGCCCAGTACGCGCGGGGCAAGCGGAGCGCCGCGGTCATCGGCGGCGGGCTGCTCGGGCTCGAGGCCGCGCGCGGGCTGCAGAACTTCGGCCTCGACGTCCACGTTGTCCACATCAGCGGTCACCTGATGGGGCAGCAGCTCGACGCCACGGCGGGCGGCATCCTGAGGACGACGCTCGAGCAGCTCGGCGTGACGGTGCACCTCAACAGGAGCACGAAGGAGGTGCTCGGAGAGGACCGCGTGACGGGGCTCCGCTTCGCCGACGGCGAGGCGCTCGCCTGCGATCTCGTGGTGATCTCCGCGGGCATCCGGCCGAACGTGGAGATCGCTTTGCGCGCCGGCCTGACCGTCGAGCGCGGGATCGTGGTGGACAACCACATGCGCTCGCCCGACGACCCGAGGATCTACGCCGTCGGCGAGTGCTGCCAGCACCGGGGGCAGGTCTACGGGCTCGTGGCGCCGCTCTGGGAGCAGGGCAAGGTGCTGGCCGATCACATCACGAAGCGCAACGAGAAGGCCTCCTACGCCGGCTCGAAGGTCTCCACGAAGCTCAAGGTCATGGGCATCCAGCTCGCCTCGATGGGCATCACCGAGCCCGCCGACGACCGCGACGAGATCGTGCAGTTCCTCGAGCCGAAGAAGGGCACGTACAAGAAGCTCATCATCCGCGACGGCAGGCTGCTCGGCGGCATCCTCCTTGGGGACGTCAGCAAGGCAGCGTACCTGATGCAGGCGTTCGACAAGAGCACGCCGCTCCCGGAAGAGCGGCTGTCGCTGCTGTTCGATCTCGGCGCGCCCTCGCCGCAGGCGACGATCGAGGAGATGCCGCAGGGGATGCAGGTCTGCAACTGCAACGGCGTCACCAAGGAGGGCGTCGTCGCGTGTGTGCGCGCCGGCAAGCGGACCCTCCGGACCGTCATGGACGCGACGCGCGCGGGCATGGGCTGCGGCGCCTGCAAGCAGCTCGTCTCGGAGGTCGTGGCGTGGGCGTGCGGGGGCGCGGCGGAGCAGGACCCCGCGGCCAGCTACTACGTGCCTTCCGTCCCGCTGAGCAAGCCCGAGCTGGTCCAGGCGATCCGCGAGCGCGGGCTCCGGTCGGTGTCCGCCGTGTTCCGCGAGCTCGCCGGCGGGAGCGAGGACCCGGGGAGCAAGCCGGGGCTCGCGTCGCTGCTCCGCACGGTATGGCACCACGACTACGACGACGAGCGCGACGCCCGCTTCATCAACGACCGCGTTCACGCCAACATCCAGAAGGACGGCACCTTCAGCGTGATCCCGCAGATCGCGGGGGGCGTCACGTCGGCCGCGCAGCTGCGGCGGATCGCGGACGTCGTCGACAGGTACCGCGTGCCGCTCGTGAAGCTCACCGGCGGCCAGCGCATCGACCTGCTCGGCGTGAAGAAGGAGGACCTGCCGGCCGTGTGGCGCGACCTCGACATGCCTTCTGGGTTCGCTTATGGGAAGTCGTACCGCACGTGCAAGAGCTGTGTGGGGAGCGACTTCTGCCGGTATGGGCTCGGCGACAGCATCGCGCTCGCGCTGAAGATCGAGGAGCGTTTCCAGGGCATGGACACGCCGGCCAAGCTCAAGCTCGCGACCGCCGGCTGTCCGCGCAACTGCTCGGAGGCGATGGTGAAGGACGTCGGCGCCGTCGCGGTGGAGGGCGGCAAGTGGGAGATCTACGTGGGCGGCGCGGCCGGCGCCCACGTGCGCAAGGGCGACGTGCTCTGCGTTGTCGAGACGCACGAGGACGCGCTCAGGCTCATGGGGCGATTCATCCAGTATTACCGCGAGAACGCCAGGTACCTGGAGCGGACGTACGGATTCGTGGAGCGCGTCGGTATCCAGAAGATCCGCGCCGTGGTTGTGGACGACAGCGAGGGCATCGCGGCGCGCCTCGACGAGGAGATGCGGAAGACGGTCGAGGCGTACCGCGATCCGTGGCGAGAGGCGAATTCCCCGAGGACGGCGAACCAGTTCCGATCGGTCCTGCCGGTCGTGCAATGAGGGGGCGCGAGATGGAGATCACCCTGGGCCCGCTCTCGGCGATCCCGCCGGGCGAGGGGCGCGCGTTCGAGGTCGGATCGGAGCGCATCGCGGTGTTCGTCGCGCGGGATGGCCGCGTGTTCGCCACGCAGGCGAGCTGCCCGCACCGGGGCGGTCCGCTTGTCGACGGGCTGCTCGGCGGCTGCACGCTCATCTGCCCGCTGCACGCCCGGAAGTTCAACCTGGAGACGGGAGAGGCCCTGAGCGGCGGGGAGGGGCTCAGGACCTATCCCGTCCGCCTGAGCGCGACGAACCAGATCCTTGTGCGGATCGAGGGCGGCGGGGGCTGAGCGCCGCCCGCGCCGGGGGCTGGCGGCCCCGCCGGGCGCCGTGCTCCCCCCGGGCCTCGACGCCTGGTTCGTTCACTCCACAGCCTGTGGGCTTGGGGTATTCGCGTCCACGTCCGAACAGGGGCTTCCAGGAGGCGCGCCCTTGGGCGTAAGAAGGGCGGAGAGCATGACGAAGACGCGTATCGAGCCGGGGAGCCACCCCAGCACCCTCGGGCACGCCGTGAGCTGCCTCCTCGTCGCCCTGGCCGCGACGGGGTGCGGCGCACCTCCTCCTCCCACGACAGCGACAGGCGCGGCCTCCTCCGCGGCTGCGCCGGGGCATACCGCTGCGGCAGCCAATCCGCCCGGCGCGTCCACCGCCCAGTGCGAACGGCCTATCACCCCTGCGCAGCGCCTCGCGCGCGAGGCAGACCGGATGGCGCCCGTCGATATGAACGGCGCGCTCGCCAAGTACGAGGAGGCCACGAAGCTCGACCCGACCGACCACCGTATTTTCTTCGAGCTCGCGATGGCCCTCAAGAAGAGCGACCGGTGGGCCGACGTCGTCTCGACGATGCGCCGCGCGACGGCGCTCGCGCCCGGGTTCGCGACCTACTGGGTGGAGCTCGGCCGTGCGCAAGAAGCCCTGGCGAAGCGCAAGGCCGGCTCCTTCGAGGACGCGAAGAAGGCCTACCTGACGTGCGTCGAGATCGATCCCTGGCTCGCCGACTGCCATGAGCGGATCGGACATGTCCTCCTGTGGACCGACGACGAGCGCGGGGCGATCGAGCGCTACACAGAGGCGATCCGGCGGGAGCCGGACGCGCTGCGCCATCACCTCCCCCTGGCCGATCTTTATATACGCCTCGATCATGTCGCGGAGGCGGAGGCGGTGCTGCGCGATGCCGTGCGGCGGGCGAAGCCGGACGATAGCTCGCTCTTTGCCGTGCACTCGATGCTCGCGTCGGTACATCAAGACAAAGGGAACCTGGAGGAGATGGTCGCGGAGCTCGAGGCGGCAAAGGCAGTCGCCCCCGAGGGCGTCGAGGCGGACCTGACCCTCTTCAGCCTGGGATTGTCCTACGCGGTGCTCGCGCCCCCGAGGGTCTCGGAGAGCGTGACGAACCTCCGCGCGTTCTATGCGCGCCGTTGCCTGGGCTCTGACACGAAAGCCTTCAGGACCAACTGTGCGTCGGCGGCGACGCTCATTCAGAGGTTCGGGGGCGCGGTCCCGGCGGCCGGCGACGCGAGCGCCGGGGCCGGCGGCGCGCCGAAGGCCTCGCAGGCCTCGAAGAGCGCGGCGCCCGCGAGCGCCGGAGCCTCGGCCGCGGGCGCTCCGGCGTGCGGCGAGCCTCCGGGGCCATATCAACCCCGGCCGGCGTACGCAGGGCCGGCGCCGTCGCTCCCCGCGATCCCTGCGTTATGGACGGGGCCCGTGAAGATCGGCGACGCGTATACGGTCCGGGGGCTCATGCACCACCTCCGGAGCCGCGCTCATTCCGATGAGGTGACCAGCAAGCCCATCTCGGTGGTTGGATACGTCGTCCGGACCAATTTCGAGGAGGCGCCGCCGTGCGCGGTGCACCGGACGGGACAGGGTGATCCGGTCGATTGCAGGTCGCCGCTTCCTTCATTCGCCATCGCGGACGCGAAGGGCGAGAAGACGCGGGCCATCGACGTCATGGGATGGGCGTCGAATTTCGCCCAGATCTATTCGATGATCGAGGCGATCGACAAGGCCCCGAAGGGCCAGGCGAAGAGCGTCCGCCTCGCCGACGGGTTCACGGGGGTAGACCTCCCGAACCCGCTGCCGAGCCCTGGGGCAAAGGTGAGGGTCACGGGCACGTATGGAGTGAGCTTCCAAGGGCAAGGGCAAGGGCAAGGGCAAGGCTCCGCGGCGAACCCGAAGAACGGGATCGTGACGGCCGAGCGCATCGAGACGCTCGATGACGCACCCACGAAGGCAACCCTGCCGGGCATGAAGCCGCGCCGCTGACCGCCGCCCGCGCGCCGGGGTCCGCCCCTGGCGCGCGGCGCCGCCTGCCGCGCGGGCGCTCCGCGGAGCCCCTGGCACGCGCGTCTTTGGGTACGCTACCGGAGCGCGTCGCGCGTCACGCGACGTTGCCCGGAGGGTTCCCGTTCGCCATGGCCGACCCCACGACAGCCGCACCGCTCGCCCCCGGCGCCGTCCTCGGGGGCGACTTCCGCGTCGTCCGCCCCCTGAGCCAGGGGGGCATGGGCGCCGTGTTCGTCGCCGAGCAGCTCTCGACGGGCAAGCCGCGCGCGGTGAAGCTGATGCACGCGCAGCTCGCGCAGGACCCGCGCTTCCGCGA
The DNA here is from genome assembly GCF_051475585.1 of Sorangium sp. So ce426. Lineage (NCBI taxonomy): Bacteria > Pseudomonadati > Myxococcota > Polyangiales > Polyangiaceae > Sorangium > Sorangium sp. So ce426. Next base: position 5,138,938 of record NZ_CP150341.1, read on the forward strand.
GCGCTTCGAGCAGGAGGCGAGGGTAGGGGCGCGGATCGAGAGCGATCACGTCGTCGAGGTCGTCGCCGCGGGGGTCGATCCCGCGACGCAGACGCCCTGGCTGGCCATGGAGCTGCTCGACGGGGCCGACCTCTCCGCCGTGATGGCGCAGCGCGGCGCGCTGCCGCCCGACGAGGTGCGCGACCTGATGGGGCAGCTGTGCCACGCGCTCGGCGCGGCGCACCGCGCGGGGGTCGTCCACCGCGATCTCAAGCCCGAGAACATCTTCATCGCGCGGCCGCGGCAGCAGAACGTCCGCTTCAAGGTGAAGGTGCTCGACTTCGGCGTCGCGAAGATCGTGGCCGAGGCGCGGGCGACGACGTCGATCACCGCGTCGGTCGGGACGCCGCTCTGGATGGCGCCCGAGCAGACCGAGCTCGCCGCGCAGGTCGTCCCGGCGTCGGACGTCTGGGCGCTCGGGCTGCTCGCGTTCTACCTGCTCACCGCGCGCGTCTACTGGGTCGAGCCGAGCCGCGGGCCCAGCGCCTCGGTCATGTCGCTCATGCGCGAGGTGCTCTTCGGCCCGCTGGATCCGCCGTCCGCCCGCGCCGCGCAGCTCGGCTGCGCGCACCTGATCCCCCCCGGCTTCGACGCCTGGTTCGCCCGGTGCCTGGCCCGCGACGTCCGCGCCCGCTTCGCCGACGCGGCGCAGGCCATGGCGGCGCTCGATCCCGTGCTCGCCGCGGCCGCCCACAGGTCCGCGCCGCTGCCGGCCGCGCCATCCCTGCCCACGCCACCCGTGCCCACACCCCCGGTCTATTCCGGCCATTCCGGGCCGGCCACCGCGCCGACCCAGCCGGGGGTCTACCGCACCGACGTCGGCGGCATGACCGGCGGCACGCTCGTCCCGGTGCCGGCGCTGCCCCCGCGCAGGGCCCCCTGGGGCCTGCTGCTCGCGATCGCAGGCGGCGGGCTGGTCGCCGTCGCCGCGCTCATGGCCTTCGGCTTCGTGGCCTTCCAGCGGCTCCGCGCGGCGGACCGCGCCGCCGACGGCGCGCCGCCGTCGCCGCTCTACGGCAGCGGCGATGCGGCCACGGCCCCGGGCGGGGCGCCGACGCCGCCGGCCAGGCCCTCGAGCGCCGCGGCGAGCAGCGACGTCGATCTGGCCGGCACGTACGACATCGTATCGTCGCGCAACCCGGGCGGGCAGGGCAGCTACACGGGCAACGTCCTCCTCTCCCGGAGCGGCGACACGTACCGCATCTCCTGGATCATCACGAAGGGCGCGGGCTACGAGGGGATCGCGTTCGTGCAGGGGCAGACGCTCGCCGTGGGATGGGCGAGCGGCGGGCCCTACGGCGCGGCCGCCTACCGCATCGACGGCGGGCGCCTCCGCGGGCAGTGGATCGCCACGGACCGGCCCGGCCAGGTGATCTCCGAGGAGCTGGAGGGCCCTGAAGGGCTGGTCGGCAGCTACCGGATCGTCGACGGCGCTCGCAAGGGCACGGTCGTCATCGTGCCCACGGGCGAGACGTACGCCGTCACGTGGGCGCTGAGCACCGGCGCGCTGAAGGGGGTGGGCATCCGCTCGGGCGATCAGCTCGTCGTGGGCTGGTCGCCGAGCCAGCAGGTCGGCGTGGTCAGCTATGCGATCGCGGGCCGGCAGCTCGCGGGGCGATGGGGGACCCTGGGCGGCACGCTGGCGGGGAGCGAGGCGCTTGTGCGCCGCTGACGACGCTGTTGCACCGAGCGACTCTCGGCGACGCGCCGATGGAGAAGCTGCAGGTCAACGAGGGGCCGGATCGATCTCTGCCGGAATCCAGTCCCAGGTTTCAGCGCTCCACACGCCGGCCCTGCCCGCCAGCACCGGCTGCAAGAACTTCTCGACCGCCTCGAAAAGCACGTCGATGGTTGGCCACGGAAGCGCGCTCTCTTGAGCAAGATTCGCGTAGACAGCGTCCCACGCGGGCGGCGGTCTCGGCAGCGCCAGCGGCACCGGGTGGGTCGCACGATGAGCGAAGACGGCGGCGATCGTGTCATGAAGCGCCACCGCATCGTACGGGCCGCTCCGCGCGAGCAGCCCGAGATCCGGCAGATCGCGGACCCGGGAATTGGTCACTGGGTACGGATACGTATATGCGTGTAGCTTCTCGGCGATGTGCACCTCTCGCGCATAAACGGCGACCTCGAACGGAGGTATCCCTGCGAAACCGAAGAACTCCCCCGCGGCGATGCGGTCGGGGGGTCTGGGCATGAGCCCGCCGGAGACGACGTCCACGTGAAAGGGCTCGCCGTAGATCTTTCCGGCCAGCCGTGCCTCGCTCCGAAAGCGGTACCCTTGGTAAGGGCTCGTCGTTGCGATCACCGCGTGCTGCGAATCACGCCGGATCTCGAATGTCATGAAGTCGCCGAGGTCCATCCGACATGCGGCCTGTAGCTCGGCGAGCAGCGCCCCGGGATCTCCTGATATGCGCAGATCCACGTCGCGCGTCGCTCGCGCCCCATGGAGGCGCAGCTCCAGCGCGAAGCCTCCTTTGAGCACCACGCGCGATCCGAAGGCCGATGCCAGCCTCGCTGTGAACCGCTCGAAGACCAGTATTTGACGGACGCGCACGACGAGCATGCCCGCGCGCTGCGCCTCCGTGCGGATCCGCTGCTCGAGCGCCTGCCGGAACTGCTCGGCGGTTCGATAGCCTCGCGTCTTCATTCTGCGGCGAACGTCGTGCTCGGGGGTAGCTCGTCGGCGGCGAACATGCCTCGCTCGATTCCCTCGCGGCGTGCCTGGTCCAATAGGTCGGGATCGAGCCCGGCGTCCGTGCAGTCCCGGAGGGTGCGGATGGGTGTCGTGACAGGCACGACGTCGTGCCAGGTGATCTCCGACTCCGCCAGCGTCGCGCGATGCAGGACGACGTGAGCAGGCAGCGACGCCGGCGCCCATGTCGGCGGAACCGTCGCATGAATGCGCGGGGGAAGGATGTCGGAGAGCTCGTGGAGCATGAGCGCGGTATGGTGGGAGAATACTGCTGTTTTACCGCTCTGAAGCCAGACGACGACCAGATCTTCCACGTCGGAGACCGGTGGAAAATTGACCATGCGGAAGACGCCCTCCGCTACCGTCTGCACCTTCTGGCGCTGTTCGAGGTAGTCCAGGTAGTCGGCGAAACAGCCGACCGACCCTGCTTGATCGGCGGTGAAGTACCCAGACTGCTCCTTCGCGAAGGCGTCGAGGCGATCCTCGACGCTGCCCTCAGGGATCCAGTGGAGGTAGCGTCCGCGGCATGGAATCTTCACCTGAAACGTTTCTTCCTTCGACGCCAGTGCTTGCTGCAGGGCGTTATTGTGTGCCTCCACGAAGCGCGGCACATCCGCAACCACACAGCGTACAGGTCCGATTGGCACACGAACTCCGAAGATCTCGACAATGTCCTCATTATCGATCGTGCCGTCGATGACGAAGGTGACCGGACCTTCGGTCGGATCGATCGCGAGCGCTGTTGCTCCCTTGGTGCGAATCTTCGCCGTGTACGTCATCTCGATCTCGTGTTCACTACCGGCCACGATCCCGAACAGCTTGAGCGCAGCTTCGATTTGTTGCCTAGGCGGCGGAAAGTTGAATTTGAACGTGCCGTATCTCCGTATACGGTCTTGAAGCAAGCAAAGCCTTTCCAGGAGCTCGTGGGCCCGTCGCAGCGCGTTCCGCCCCTCCTCCGGCGTGGATGCGCCGAACGCCATGAGACACGTCTCCTTCTCGTCGAGCCGCTCGATCCGCAGAATGCCGCCGGGCTCCGTCGCAACGAGGAAGAACCGGGCCGCAGCCGTGGCCTCGAAGACGTCTCTTCTGTTCAGCGCGAGATCGACGCTCACCTCGACGTGCTGCGTGTCCTCGTCACTGACGGTGAGCGCTAATGTGACCGCTGCACGCTGGTGCTCGTTGCTCAAGGTCCGGTATCGACGGCCCGAGCGCGCAAGACGCAGTGCAACATACGGCAGCTGCGCTGTCCCCAAGGGTGACTCGGCTTCGACTCGAACGGGCAAGGGCTCACTTCCGGGGACCGAAGCGAGCCGTACCTCGGCGGTGGAGCGCTTCCAGTAGTCTTCTCCGAAGGCCGCGCGGAGACTGTCGTGGAGTATGACAATATCGGAGATGAATCGCCCCTCGATCGTCACCGCGCCGCCACCTTCCCAGAACCTGGTGAGCTCGTCGAGCTTGGCGCGTCCTTCGGGGCTATCGTCGACCTGGACCGACAGCTCGAAGGCGACCTCTTCGCCGGGCCGGACCAGTTTGGGAAGCTCGTCCCGTGCCACCGCCACTCGCAGTCTCGCGAGCCCCTCGTCGTCGGTGACATTCGCTCTGGGGATGAGGAGCGTCGCCTCCTGCTGCCCGCGCCATCCGCGGCTCCGGTTGTCCAGCAGCTCGCAGGCGTCTCTGGCGAGAGCCCAGTACCCGCGCCGCTCGCGGATATCCCAGATGATGATCGCGACGGGCCTTGTCTTTCTCTCCCAGCCAACGAGGTGCTTGACGTCGAGGGGATAGTGCAAATGAGCGGGATCGCTCTCCACGTGGAACCGTTCTATACTCTTGTGTCCCTTCACCTGGAGGTCGAGCGAGAGCCCGGTGCACGCGCCTCCGGTCTCGAAGATCTCGACCCGAACGTCCTCGCCCGTGTCCGGGTAGATCGAGGACGAATCCACCTTCCACCCTGCGTCGGTGAGACGATCGGCGAGCTGGAAGACGGCCCTCTGCGAGACGCGCATCGCGTCGCTGAACTGCGGCCCCGTCCTCCTGTCGTTCCCCCTGGGATCCATGGCTCCAGCGGATGCTACCATCATGTGACGGTGCGTGCTCGGGCTTCCCAGGCCGAACGCTCCATCGGACGCGCCGCGGGCCCGTTGGCCAGGGCATCAGGCGATCGCTGGCGGCGGTGCTCGCATGCCGGGAGCGGTCCTGGCGAACCCGAGCCAGCTCGATCGGCGTCCGGCGACGCGTCGCCGTCTAGCAAGACCCGTCGCGCGCCGGGGTGCGCGGAGGACGTAAGAGGGCAGGGGCGCCGCCCGCTCAAAGCGCTGGCGACGCGCGCCGACCATGGCAGCATGGGTCGCGCATCCCCCGCATCAGGGCTCATGTGGGCACCAATCCCGTCTCGTCCGATCACGGGTCTTCGTCCCGTTACGCCATCATCGAGACCCTCTACGAGGGCTCAGACACCCTTCTCTACCGGGGTGTACGCGAGGATGACGGCCGTCCCGTGGTGCTCAAGGTCCTCCGGCGCGATCACGCGAGCCCTCGCGCCGCCGAGCGGCTTCGCCACGAATACGAGATCGCTCGGGCGCTCGACACGACGGCCATCGTCATGCCCCATGGGCTCGCGATGCTCGGCGAACAGCCGGCGCTCGTCCTGGAGGATTTCGGCGGCGTGTCGCTCGATCGGCTGCTCGATGGCGACGGGCCGACGCCGCTCGAGCGCTTCTTCCCCCTCGCCATCCGCCTCGTCGAGGCGCTCGCCGGGCTGCACCGGCACGACGTCGTCCACAAGGACATCAAGCCGCAGAACGTGCTCCTCAACCCCGCCACCGGCGAGGTGAAGATCACCGACCTGGGGATCGCGTCCCGGATACCCCGCGAGCTCCAGCACCTCGAGCACATCGGGCTCATCGAGGGGACCCTGGCCTACATGGCCCCGGAGCAGACAGGCCGGATGAACCGCTGGATCGACCAGCGGACCGATCTCTACTCCCTGGGCGTCGTCTTCTACGAGATGCTGACGGGCACGCTGCCGTTCCAGGCCGGCGATCCCGTCGCGTGGGTCTATTGCCACATCGCCCAGGCGCCGCGGCCGCCGCACGCGCTCGTCCCCTCGATTCCCCCGCAGCTCTCCGCGGTGGTGCTCAAGCTGCTCTCCAAGGCCGCCGAGGAGCGTTATCAGAGCGCGGCGGGCCTGCGGCACGACCTGCACGAGTGCTTCGCGAGGTGGCGGGCGAGCGGATCCATTCCCCCCTTCGCGCTCGGGGGGCGCGATCTCTCCGACCGGTTCCAGGTCCCGCAGCGGCTGTACGGGCGCGAGCGCGAGGTCACGGCGCTGCTCGCCGTGTTCGAGCGCGTCGTCGCGAGCGGCCGGCCAGAGCTCGTGCTCGTGTCGGGCTACTCGGGCATCGGCAAATCGTCGCTCGTCGCCGAGCTGCACAGGCCGGTGGTGAGGGAGCGCGGCTTCTTCCTGTCCGGCAAGTTCGAGCAAGCCGCGAGGGACGTCCCCTACAGCGCCTTCCATCAGGCGTTCCGGGCGCTCTTTCAGGAGATCCTCTGCGCGAGCGAGGAGCAGGTCGAGGGCTGGAGACGGCGTATCCGGGAGGCCCTCGGCGAGAGCGGCAGGTTGCTCGCCGACGTGCTCCCCGAGCTCACGCTGCTCCTCGGCCCGCAGCCGCCCGTGCCCGAGCTGCCGCCCGCCGAGGCCCAGAGCCGGCTGCACGCGACGCTCCAGCGCTTCGTCTCGGCATGCGCCCGGAAGGACCACCCCGTCGCGCTCTTCCTCGACGATCTGCAGTGGGCCGACGCGGGGAGCCTCCAGTTGCTCGAGCAGCTCGCCACCTACGCCGGATCCGAGCACCTCCTCTTGATCGGCGCGTACCGCGACAACGAGGTCGGCCCCGCGCACCCGCTGCGGCTCACGCTGGCCGAGGCGCGGAAGCGCGGCGCCGCCGTCGTCGAGCTCGTCCTCGAACCGCTCTCGGCCGCCCATGTCGGGGCGATCGTCGCCGAGGCGGTCCACGCGCCGCACGCGCCGGCGGAGAAGGCCGAGCCGCTCTCGGAGCTCGTCTACGAGAAGACCGGCGGCAACCCGTTCTTCGTGCTCCAGTTCCTCATCGCGCTGCACCAGGAGGGGCTCATCACCTTCGACCCGGAGGAGGGCAGGTGGCGCTGGGACATCGCCGCGATCCGGGACAAGGAGTTCACCGACAACGTCGTCGAGCTGATGGCGGGCAAGCTGAAGCGGTTCTCGGGCCCGACGCGGGACGCGCTCACGCTCGCCGCGTGCCTCGGCAGCAGCCTGGAGCTCGACACGCTCGCGGTGGTCGCGGGCCGTCCGGCGGCGGAGCTCCACGACGCGCTCGAGGAGGCCGTGCGGGAGGGGCTGCTGCTCCGCCGGGACGGCGCCTATCGCTTCCTCCACGACCGGGTGCAGCAAGCCGCAACCTCGCTCATCCCGGCGGGACAGCTCGCCGAGATGCACCTCTGTATCGGCCGGCTGCTCCTCGGGGCGCGACGCGCGGAGGAGCGCGACGACGCGCTCTTCGACGTCGTCGGCCACCTCAACCGCGGCGCCGCGCTCCTGCGTTCCCAGGCGGAGCGGGACGAGGTCGCCGCGCTGAACCTCCGCGCCGGCAGAAAGGCCAAGGCGGCCGCGGCCTTCCAGTCCGCCGCCGCGCTCTTCGCGGCTGGCCTCTCGCTGCTCGCGCCGGCCTCGTGGGAGACGCGCCACGAGCTGACCTACGGCCTGACCTTCGAGCGCGCGCACGTCGCGTACATCACCGGCAGCTTCGAGGAAGCCGAGGGGCGCGTGGAAGAGCTCATGGATCGCGCGAGGACCCGGCACGAGACGGCCACCGTCGTCGAGCTCGCCGTCGCGCTGAGCGTCACCCGCGGGCAATACGCCCGCGCGGTGGAGATCGGGCTCTCGTGCCTCCGCGCGTGCGACGTCGATCTGCCGCTCCACCCCACCGACGCACAGGTCGAGGAGGAGACCGAGAGCGTCTGGAAGGCCCTGGGCAATCGGGCCATCGAGGACCTGATCCACCTGCCGCCCATGACGCACCCGGGGATCAAGATCACGATGGGCGTGCTGCAGAGCGTGTCCCTCCCTTCGTTCTTCGTGGACCCGAACCTGTACAACCTCGTCGTCATGCGCATGGTCGAGCTCAGCCTGCGCCACGGCAACGCCGAGCACTCCGCTGTCGCGTACGCCGCCTTCGCGATGGTGATCAGCTCGAGGTTCGGGCGATACAAGAAGGCTTACTCGTTCGGCAGGCTCGGCCACGACCTGGCGCAGAAGAGCGGCCTCCTCACCACGAAATCGGTGGTGGTCGTCCTCTTCGGACACTACGTCGTCTTCTGGACACGCCACTACAGAGAGACGTATCCGTACACGCGCGACGGCTTCAGCGCCGCGGTCGAGTCCGGTGACCTGAACATGGCGTGCACCAACTGCATCTGGGCCGCGCTGTTCCCGCTGCTCTCCGGCGAGCCGCTGGAGGACGTGCTTCACGAGGTCGAAGAGCGCCTCGGTTTCGTGCGCGGGGTCGGTTACACGTTCGCGCTCAACGCCCTCCTCGGCGGCCACGCCATGATCCAGACGCTGCGCGGGAGGCCGGTCCGCTTCTCGATGCCGGACGGGTCCGAGCTGGATCCGCCGGCGTTCGAGGCGCGGCTGGAGCAGGGGGGGCATCTGGAGGCCGCGCGCGACTTCTATTACAGCTTGAAGGCGCAGGCGCTCTTCGTGCTCGGCGCTCCCCGAGAGGCGCTCGCGGCGGCGACCCGCGCGATCGCCGAGCACCCCCCCAGGGTCGGTCCGCACGCGCTCATCGCCGAGAGCTTCTATTATCGCGCGCTCGCGCTCGCGGCCCTCTTCAACGCGCCGCACGCCCCGCACGGCGCGGGCGAGGCGCGGCCGTCCCCGCCGTGGGTGCTCCCCGAGGAGCTGGAGGAGCTGATCGAGTGCGAGCGGCAGCTCGGCGCGTGGGCCAGGAGCGGCCCCGACAACTTCCTCCACAAGCACGCCCTGGTCCGCGCCGAGATCGCCCGGCTCCTGGGGCGCGAGCCGGAGGCCAGCCGGCTCTACGAGCAGGCCATCGCGGCGGCGCGCGAGGGCGGCTTCGTCCAGCATGAGGCCATCGCCTGCGAGCTCGCCGCGGAGTTCTACCGCGCGCGCGGCCTCTCGATACCCGCCGACGGCTACCTGCGAAGCGCCCGCGCCGGCTATTTCCGCTGGGGCGCCCGCGCCAAGGTGGAGCAGCTCGATCAGCGCTACCCTCACCTGGTCGAGCGCAAGCCGATCGCCCCCACCGTCACCTTCGCCGTGCGGGCCGAGCAGTTCGACGTCCTGTCGGTGGTGAAGGCCGCGCAGAGCATCTCTGGCGAGCTCAAGCTCCCGCGGCTGCTCGAGGTGCTGCTTCGCATCGTTGTCGAGCACGCGGGCGCCGAGGAGGGCTATGTCCTCCTGGTCCGGGAGGAGCAGCTGTGGCTCGCGGCGCTCGAGGCGCCGGGGGGCGCGGTACGGCTGCTGGACGCGGGCGAGTCGCCTTCGGCCGCGTTGCCGCAGTCGGTCATCAACTATGTTCGCCGGAGCCACGAGCGCGTGCTGCTCGACGACGCCGCCGGCCGGCATCCCTTCGTGGAGGACGAGTATTTCCGGCGCAAGCGCCCGAGATCGGTGCTGTGCCTCCCGATCGTGCGCCAGGCTCGGCTCGTCGGCCTGCTCTACCTGGAAAACAACCTCGCCACCGGGGTGTTCACCCCCGGGCGGCTCAGCGTCGTCGAGCTACTCGCCTCGCAGTCGGCATTCTCGCTGGAGAACGCGATGCTCTATGCCGAGGTGGAGCAGGAGAACGCCGAGCGGCGGCGGGCGGAGCAGGCGCTCAAGGCCAATCAGAAGATGCTCCAGGCCATCGTCGACAACTCGGCGGCGAGCGTCTACGTCAAGGATCGAGAGGGCCGATTCCTGCTCGCCAACCGGCAGGTGGGCGCCCTCCTGGGCGTGCCGAGCGAGCAGCTCCTCGGGAGGACCGACGCCGACGTCTTCCCTGCTCCCTTCGCCGAGATGGTCCGCGAGCACGAGCGGAAGGTGATCGAGACGGGTGCGCCGATGGAGTGGGAGGAGACGGTGCCGCTGGAGGACGGGCTGCACACGTTCCTGTCGATCAAGTTCCCTCTCGGCGAGGGGCTCATGCCCGGCGCGCTCTGCGGCATCTCCACCGACATCACCGAGCGCAAGCGGGCCGAGCAGGCCGAGCGCTTCCTGGCCGAGGCGAGCCGCAAGCTGATGATGCTGGGGTACGGCGCGACCTTCGAGAGCGTGGCGCAGCTCCCGGTGCCCGAGCTCTCGGATCAGTGTGTCGTCGAGGTGCTCTCGGCGGACACGACGCCGGGCCCGACGGTCGTCGCAGGGGTGCCCGGCGAGCAGCTGGAAGCGCTGAAGGACGCGCTGCGCGCGCTGGCAGGAGCGCCGCCGGCCGGATTCGAGGGGGTCGATGGCCGCGCCGCGCCGCTGGTGCAGCAGGTGCGTTCGCTCGACCCGCGGGTCAGGCCGCCCTGGGAGCGGCTCGGCGTCCACGCGTTCCTGCGGGTTCCGCTGCTCGCGCGCGACCGGTACTTCGGCGTCATGACCCTGCTGGCGACGGCGCCCGAGCGCCGCTGTGGCCCCGCCGACCTGCGGCTGGCCGAGGAGCTGGGGCGCCGCGCGGCGCTCGTGCTCGACAATATCCGCCTGTACACCGAGGCCCAGGAGGCCATCGAGCGGCGGGACGAGTTCCTCGTCGTCGCGTCTCACGAGCTCAAGACCCCGCTGACCTCGATGCAGATGCAGGTGCAGGCGGCCGAGCGCCTGCTGCACCGCGGCTCGCTCGCGGGCGTCCCCCCGGCGCGGATCGAGGCGATGTTCCGCATCCTCGGCCGCCAGACGGCGCGGCTCGGGCGCCTCGTCGACGAGCTGCTCGACGTCACGAGGATGAACGCCGGGCGGCTGGCGCTCACGCGGGCGCCGGTCGATCTGGCGGCGCTGGTGCATGAGATCGTCGAGCGGATGCGCCCCCAGCTCGCGGACGCCCGCTGCCCGGCGCAGCTGGATCTGGGAGCGCCCGTCGTCGGGTACTGGGATCCGGATCGCCTGGAGCAGGTCGTCGTCAACCTCCTGTCGAACGCGATGAAGTACGGCGCCGGCGGGCCTATTTTCATCGGCGTGCGCCGGCAGGCGGATCGCGCGCAGCTCGTGGTCCGGGACGAGGGGATCGGGATCGCGGAGGCCGATCAGGGCAAGATCTTCGAGCGCTTCGAGCGCGCCGTGTCGGTGCGCAACTTCGGCGGCATCGGGCTCGGGCTCTACATCGCGCGCTCGATCGTGGCGTCGCACGGCGGATCCATCCGGGTGCAGAGCAAGCCGGGCGCCGGCGCGACGTTCGTGGTGGAGCTCCCGCTGAGCGCACCGGAGAGCGCCGTGCCGCATCCAGGGGCCGGAGCGTAGGCAGACGTGGCTCCGGGAGCGCGGCCGGAAGCAAAAAATCAGGCAGATCAGGCTGTTCTGCCGGCCTCTTGTGTGAGCTGGCACGCACGGTAGGCTGCGAGAGGAGGGGTATGGTGTGGTCTGGGATACAAACCTGCCTCCTCCGGCGGTCGCGCGACCTGCCGCGCAGGCAGGAGTGCCTGATTTTCTGCTTCGAGGTCCAGCGCCGGAGGGCCTCCTGGCTCCTGGCTGAGCCTGGTAGCTTCGGCGACCATGGCGAAGCTCAAGACTCAACCGGAGAAGTCCCCGGCGAAGGCCAGGGCAGAGGAGGGGGCCCGGAGCTACCAGGCCCTGTACAGGCACTACCAGGCGATCGGGGCGGGGCTCCCGCCCGGGGAGGTGCAGGTGTGCCGCGCCGATCCGCGCCTCGCGCTGGTCAACGTGAAGCGCGGTGTCGCGGCGGTGCTGGGCACGAAGGAGCAGGTGAAGGCCGTGCGCGAGCACCTGCCCAGGATCGCGGTCGACGAGCTCCTTTCGCTGCCGGACCTCGCGCGGGCGCTCCTGTTCGCCGTGCGCGAGGCGCTGCCCCGGGCGGCGGGCCCGAAGGAGATCGACAAGGCGCTGAAGGAGATCGGCGGGCCGCGCGAAGATCTCCTGACGCAGGCGGAGCTCTTCGCCCGGCGCGGCCTCCTCGACAGGGAGCGTGTCGCGCAGATCCGGGCCGGCTCGGGGAAATACGATATGGCGCGGGACGGGATGGAGCTCGCGGCGCTGTTCACGGAGCACGCGGCCGAGCTCAAGGGGCTCCACCCGTTCACGAGGGAGGAGATCGAGAAGCTCCGGCGGACGAGCGAGTGGCTGCTCGAGAACCTGACCCCGGCCGGAGCCCGGGTGGAGGTCAAGAAGAAGGAGAAGACCGCGGCCGAGGACGCGAGGGATCGGCTGTGGACGCTGCTCCTGCGGCGGCACCCGGCGCTCCGGAAGGTGGGGTATTACTTCCACGGCGACGATTTCGAGTCGCTCACGCCGCGCCTGCTCTCGCGGGCCGCCTCCGCGCAAGCCGTCGAGGAGGCGCTGGAGGAGGAGCCGGAGGCGATCGCGAGCGACGCGACGGGAGAGGGAGAGGGCAGGGGCGAGGCGCCCTGAGCATCGCTCCGCCACCGGCCTGAGCGCGAGCGACAAGGCGAGCGGCGTCCCAGGCGCGGCCGATCAGAGCTGCCCGTACTCACGGATCCGGTCGCGCGCTTCTCCCTCGTCTCCCTCGTCGGGCTCCAGATCGACGACGATCCCGAGGCGCGATTCGACGTAGGCCGCCCAGAGGGTTCCATGCGCCGGAACGCTGGTCCAAGCGTTCATCTCCGTGATCGACAGGAGTCCATCCATGCTCCGGTCGAAGATTCTTATGTCCCTGAACCGTAATCCGCACGTGAAACCGAGCTGGACGTTCAGGTTACGGGAATAGACGTCTCCGCCGAGGAAGATGTCGATATACGTGGTCCGGACAAGGGTCGCCTGCGGCCTCAAGGTCGTGGTGAACATGGGAAGAACGGCTCCGATCAATTGGTACATTTGAAAGCTCGTGGCCGCGCTCGCACGGAACGGTCCGGCCTCGTACGTAGCGTGGATCCCCAGCTTCTTGTCTTCTATCGTCGACATGTTCTCCTTGCCCACTCCAACGCCGATGAAGTACCCGATGTTGAGCTCCTGGGTGGGGCTCGCGGTCTGCCCGAAGCTCACCATCGCTGTATGGACGGCCCCCGGAGCTGTTCCGCCGCCGTAAGTGACTCCGAGTCTCGCGAGATGGGGGAGCTTCGTCTGAACGATGCCGTTGAGATGGAGGCCGTCCCAGTGGAACTTCTCTGGGGGCTGTGGCTCTTGCGCCGATGCCAAAGCGGCAATGGTGAATACTCCAAGACCTGACAGAGCGCGAAACAAGGGCTGCCCTTGCCTGCTCGAACGGCTAGTCGACGGCGCCCGCGACACGAACGGCGGCGTGAAATGTGTTCGCGTCATTCGGCCTGCATGCGGTCTATGCACGCTGGGTTCTTCACCAGTTCATCGATGTCGATGTCGTCGTAGTAGCTCTTGAACATGTAAGCACTTTCCATCACGTGGATGCCGCGACGATCGCTCGCAATATCCGGCCGTGACGCGTCCTCGAAAGATCTTATCACGTCGGAGCAAGTTGAATATTGGCCTCGAGCCAGATCTCGAATGCTCAATATGGTTTCGCAGTCGATCGTGTCGCTGCCGAGTATGGCTTTGTACGCACCGAACAGTCCACTGAAGACCCTGCAGTCCATGGCTAGCACCTCTAGCTCGCTCGCTTGCGATTCGATTCTGCATTGCTCCGAGAGCTCTGGCACGGGTGACGGTGCGCGTTTGCCTTCGTCGACGTGGAGACGTCCATCTCTCTTCTGAGCATGGTGATCGCGACGCTGGAGGGTCGTCTCACAGCTGGCCAACCGCTTCCGGGTGACGCTCAGGGTCGACCAAAGATCGGGGTTGCTCTCGCCGGCGGCGTACTGGCGTGCTTGAGGCTGTTCGTTGCTCTTCACAGAGATTTTTCCTAGATTGTATGCCGCCGCCAGCGCCGCGACCGCGATGGCCCCAAATCCAATCCATGCTGTCGGTTTTGACGATGTTCCCATGTGTCGAACGTTACGGGTTGAAGTCCTGGTGCGTGTGTGAGAATGGCGACCGTGGCCTGCCCGACCAGCGGGGCGATGGCTCCCGCGAGATGAACGACGGCGTAATCTGGGCTCGATTCATTGAGGCCGCATTTGGGCTATGCACTCTGGGTTTTTTACCAGAGCATTAATGTCGCCGGGGTCGCCATATTCGTTCCTGATCGCATAGGCGTCTTCCGACGCGGCAATGGCGAGCGGGTCGCTCATGGCATCCTGGTAGGTGGCGCCCTCGCTGTTTCTTATGATGAAGGCACAGAGGGTGGACTGTCCGTGGGCCATGGAGTGAATGTCCAAGACGATTTCGCAGTCGATCGTGCTGCTGCCCATTATTGTCTTGTATGCATCGAAATGTCTCCTGAGGCTCCTGCAGCTTGCAGCCAGGAGATGCAGCTCATTCACCTGCAATGCGACGATGCATCGCTTCGGAAGCGTTGGCTCAGGTGAAGGTGTAGGGTTGTCTTCGTTGGTGTGGGGCGTTTTCTCTCTCTTCTGAAGATGCTGGTCGTGACGCTGGAGGTTTTTTTCGCAGCTGGCCAACCTCTTCTGGGCGACGCTCAGAGCTGACCGAAGATCGGGATCGCCCTTGCTGGCGGCTTCCTGGTGTCGTTGAGGACGGCTGCCGCTCTCCGCCGCGGTTCTTCCCAGGTTGTATGCCGCCGCCAAGGCGGCGACCGCGATGGTACCTAATCCAATCCATCTTGTCGGCTTCGGTGATGTTTCCATGGTGGACATCGCGGGGTGGCGACAATGGTTATTTCCCGAAGGTCGTCTGGTGCAGTGAGAATGATCTCCAGAGAGGTTATAGGCTAGTAGTGACAAGGCTCCTTTCTAATCGGCCTTATTCCAATATCCTGAGGGATGATGATTAGACTGATGCCGCTGACGGGCTGCAGCGACTCGCGCCATTGCGGGCATTTTTTCGAATTTATCGTGTTTACGAATTGGTTCTGTAGCGGTGTCGTCCTAGAGCAGCCAATCAACTGAGGGGATTCGTCTTCTGGTGCACACAGCGCTTGGCAGGTGGGGGATGGATCCATGCACGTTGGCTTTGGTGTTTCGTCGAAGATCGTGCATCCGGTTTGGGATAGTACGGTCGCGGAAATGATCTGGGCGAGGCTGGGACGGCTCGTCCTTGAACGACGAAGTGTTGCGATCATAGGCTCTTGCTCTCAGGGGCATCTGGTGGTGGCTCGCGTTTGCCTCAAGAAGCAGGCAGGAGGATACAGGAAAGGCTGTCGTTCTTCGATGAATCCGTGCGTATGGCTGCGGCCAAACGTTGCGAGCGAGTGCGTCGAGCTCGCCAAGGCACGCGCGCGATGTCCAGGACGTCGGGAGCAGGCGATGACTCGCGGGGCCGGTCGCGGACAATCTCGGTTCGCTTCCAGGAGATCGATGGTGGCCAATCGGTTCGCGCGGTCCACGCCGCGAACGCTCGTTGGCAGCGGACCCATTCCCTGGAGCGCAGCCGCCCCTCGGTTGTCCGGGCCTACGCGGCCCTGAAGCGGCTCCGGGCCGAGGGACGCCGCACGCTCGCGGAGTCGATCATGGCATTCTGGGCGGTGGGGCCCATGGTCGGCTCTGGGCCGCTCGCAGGCGCCCTGGTCGCGGCCCCCCGCAAGGCGGAGCGCGGAGAGCTCGCGGATCGGGTGGAGCTGCTGCCGAGCGCGAGGCGATGATCGCCTGTTCTTCTCGCGGGCTTTATGCCTGGCAGCAGAAGGTCGACGGCTCGGCCGGCATCAGCTCGCCGGTGGGCTCACCGCCGCTCGGGGCGCAGCCGCCGGGATCCACGGCAACGACCTCCGCCGACTTGCTGCCGAGGGCGACGCCGGGCGGCGTGACCCCGCAGAACGGCGTCGTCGAGCTCACGACGATCGACGCGAGCGCCTCCCCGCACGCGCCGTCGCTGTAGACGGAGGCCATGACGGTACACGACGCGCCCTCCAGCTCCCCGCAGCCGCACTCGGAGCAGCCGCGCGTGTCCTCGGCGCCGCCGTAGAAGACGTGCCTGACCAGGTAGGGCTCTGCGCACGTCACGTCGCCCTCGTGGAAGATGCACGTCAGGAAGCCGCCGGGCGGCGGGACCCCGGGCTGGTCCGGCGAGGGCATGCAGGTGCTCCGGTCGCCCACGCACTCCGTGTAGGCGCCGGGCACGCAGGCGAGCGCCCGGGTCTGCCACGGGTCGAGGAGCGCCGGCGGTGGCGGCTCGTCCACCCTGGGCGTGCACGCGCCGGTCGCCGTCACGATCGGCGCCTCGATGGAGACGGACTGCACGCACGGCCTCCCGCCGCAGTCCTGGCCGGCGGGGATCGCGTTCGCAGCGGTGCAGGCGCCGTCCCAGCCGTCGGGCGCCGCGAAGGGGGTCGTGACGCCGCCTGGATCGCCGGGACACGTTGAAGAAGCGTGCACCGACCAGCCCAGCGGGAGCTGACACGAGGCGGTGGCCGCGTCGGGCGGATCGCACAGGCAGGCCGCGCAGGCGAGGGGTGCGGGCGCGAGATCGGCGAACCCCTCGTAGCCGATGTTCGGCGCGGCGGCGGGGCAGTCCGGCACCTGGTCCCGCGGGCCGAACCAGAGGAGCGCCGGGCCGAACCAGCCGAGCGGCGCCGGTGGGACGCAATCGCCGGCGCAGGCGGTCTCATCGCCGCCGCCGGTCCCGCCGCTCCCGCCCCCGCCCCCGCCACCCTCGCCGCCGGCCCCACCGCCGCCTTCCTCGGGCCATGGGCAACCTGGGAGGCCATATTCCTGCGGCTGACAGGGACCGTAGACGGTCGGATCTTCTCCGGAACAGCCAGGCAAGAAGAGGGATCCTACGAGCAGGGGGATAAAGGTTCGCATGCCGGACAAGATACGTAGAGCTGGCACGCGTTCACAACAGGCAGATTTCACGAGAGAATCGATGGCACCGAGCATTGTGGTTTCCTTCTGAAATTTCTCACATCGTTGGCGAGGAGAGCCGGGCTCCACAAGGTCGTTCAGTACGTCGCCGTGACACCGAGTCCGAGCGCTGCGGCGACCGGAGGCGAAGACCATCGGATGGATCCAGCGCTCTCCCGCCGCCCGCCTTGGCGCCGGAGCACCGCGTCCGCCACGATTGCGCTGGCCTCGGCGTATCCGTGCGCGCTCCAGCTGTCCGAGATGGCCCAGGCGCTACCAAGCCGCGCTCCAAGGCTGAACAGATGGTCGTCACGTACCGTCATGTCCCACGGATGTCGGGGCACGAACCGGACGAAGCCGGCGGTCGCGACCCCGCAGCCGAAAAGGTGATGGCCGTGCAGGCAGCCCACACCAGCCGCCGTGAAGGCCCTGGAGCTGATGGTCATCTCTTTCACCTCCTGCGCCAGCGAGACGAGCGCCCGCCCCTCCATCGCGATCGACCATCCGGACCGGCGAACGCCAAGCGACAGCGTCATGCCAGCCGCGGCCCCCGGCGTGATCCCCAGGCCCACGGTCGCCCCGAGCCCCGCTTCGAACCGCAGCGGCTCCGGCGGGGGCGGCGCCGCCTCCGGCGGTGCTGGCGCCGCCGGCGCAGGCGGCGGCGAGGGCGGCGACGAGGGGTCGGACCGCGGCGACGCCTCGGCTGGCGGGCGAGCCCGCTCCGGCGCGCCCAGGATCTGCGCCACGATGGCCAGGGCCACGCCGGAGAGCAGCTCCTCGCAGCCGCTGCGGGTGCTGAACCCCTCGGCCCAGATCGTCTCGCCCTCGCTGTCACGCAGCGCCATGGAGGCCGTGAGCTCCGGCCCGTCCGGCGCGACGCTGACCGTGAGGACCCGCGGCGCGTCGTCCTGGAAGGGGTCGGCGCCGAGCCCGCGCGCCACTTCCGCGCGCAGGAACGCCTCGTCGGGGCAGCGTTCGGCGCCCCGGCCTCGCACCACCTCGATCCGCATCGAAGCCCGTGGCGGCTCCGGCGCGGCGCGCGCCTCCACGCCGCAGAGCAGGATCATGGCCACCCCGACGGCGGCGCGCGCCAGGCGCCCCGCGCGCCGGCGAGATCGGATGGATCGGGTGGTGCGTCGGGCGTGATGTGCGCCGAGCCCCTGTCTGGCCGCGGGCCTGATCATCGCGAGGGCGCTCCTCCCGACGCGCCGTGCGCCGGGGGGGCGAGGCGCGTCCGGGCGACCGCGCGAAGCCGCTCCCGTATCGACTTCAGCCGGCCTGCGGGGAACCGGGCCTCGTGGACGTCGAGCAGGCGGAGCGCCCCGGCCGGGTCACCGGCGGAGAGGCGCTCCCGCGCCACGTCGAGCAGCCGGAGCTCCTCCACGAACGAGTCATCGCGCTCGCTGGCCCCGCCGGCCCGCGGCGCCGCCCGCGGAGCAGCAGGGCACGGGCGGTGGAGCGCCTCGGGCGCGGGGGCGACGGGCTCCCGCTCCGGCGCCTGCTGCGGCGTCGCTGCAAGGCACGCGGTGCGCGCGGGCAGCAGCTCGGCCCGCAGCTCGGGCAGCACCGGCCCGAAGCGGCGAGCCCAGAGGGCCGGCGGCGGCGCGAGGGCGAGCAGCACGGCGACCGTTCCAGCGACGCCCGCGGCAGCCGACCCGAGGGCGAGGGCGATCCTTCCTGGCCTCCGTGGCAGCGTCGCGGTGGCAGGCGAACGCGGCGGCGGTCCCGGCGGAGCCGGCGGCGCAGGCGCTGCCGGCGGCGGTGCCGGCGGCGCGGATGCCGCGGGCAGCGCAGGCGCTGCCGGCGGCGGTGCCGGCGGCGCGGATGCCGCGGGCGGAGCAGGCGCCGGCGGCGCGGGGGCCGCCAGCGCCGAGGTGCTCGCGCCGCCGTCGCGCGCCAGGAACTCCGACGCCACCGGGAACGCGAGCCAGCAGCCGCGCAGCGCCTCCCGCTGGTCCGGGCGGAGCCGCGCGACGGCGGCGCGGTAGTCCTCTCGGGCCAGGCGCAGCCGGTTCGCGGCGGTGTTGTAGTTGATGCCGAGCTCGCGCGCGATCTCGACGATCGGCACCTCGAAGGCCTCGTGCAGGACGAGCAGGACCCGCCGCTCGGGGGCGATCGTGCCCAGCACGTCGATCGCGAGCTCCAGCCGCTCCCGCTCCAGGACGCGCTGCTCGCCGCTCGGCCCGGGTTCGACCGCCTGGCCGCGCGGCCCGAGGTGCAAGCCGTCCGGCACCTCGCGGCGGCGGTAGGCGCGCTCCAGGTGCTTGCTGACCTTCCGCCACGCGATCCCGAAGAGCCACCGGGCCTCCGCGTTGCCGCGCGGGCGCCGGCCGTCCCGCTGCGGCGGATCGCCGGCCGCGTCGGCCTCGCGCGGAGGCGGCGGCGAGGCGGAGGCGGGGTAGTCGGGATCGAACCGATCCAGGCTCTCGTACGCCGCAAGCAGGACGTCCTGGACCAGGTCGTCGATGTCGGGCGCGGCGACCCCCAGGAGCCGGAGCGAGCGCGGGAGCGTCTCAAGCGCTGCGGCGTGAACGGAATTCCATGTCGCGGTGCGGGAGGCGTCGGCGGAAGGAACGTGGGTGCTCATACCCAGAATTGCGGGGAGCTCTTCGGGTCTGTTTGGAAATCGCACCGCCCGGCGCACGGGACGGAGGCGCTCCCGCGGCGAGCGCCGCGCTCACGACAGGCTGCGGCCCTCGGGCGGGATCCACGCCGAGTGGGGCGAGATCGTTTCCATGTGGGCCAGCACCTCGACCTGACCCCAGCGCTCGAGCGCGTCCATCTCCGCCGGACCGAGCAGCCGCCGGATCGCGCCCCAGGTGCGCTCGAACTCGAGCGCGGACAGGTGCTGCGACAGCGCGGTGAGGGGGCTCAGGTCGGAGTCGTCGCCGCGGTACGCCGCGTAGGCCTCGGCGTCCCATCCTTCCAGCGGGAGCGCCTCCGCCTCGGCGATGCGCCGATCCAGCGTGTCCTCGGCCTCCGCCCACGCTCGGGCGATCTGGAAGAGCTTGGCGATCTTGTCGAGCGGCAGGCCGAACCGCGCGACGCGGTGCTCCTTGCGGCGCGATAGCCACACGACGAGCACCTGCCACATGGTCCGCCAGTCCGGCAGCCGGTCGAGCACGAAGTAGCGCTCCTCGATCCACGCGCGGATCTGCGCCGCGGCCGCCGTGCCCTGGGAGCGCTCCACGTCGGCGAGGAACGCCGCGATGTGCACCGCGATCATGCCCTCGTAGTCCCGCTCCTCGTCGTCCAGCGCCTCGATCGCGATCTCCGCCCGGACGCAGCGGCGCGCGGCCGTCTTCACCGCCTCGACGTCATCGATGCGGAGCCCCAGATCGGGCCAGAAAGGCGCCGCCCTGTCCAGGCTGAGGAGCCGGACAGCGTGCGTGTAAGCGTAGGATACATTGAGGTCGAGGAGATCGAGGGTGGGGGTCACCGGCAGCGTGGCTCGGACATCCATGGCAACCCAACCCTACCAGCCGGGTGCATCTCCAGGCGACCCCCGAGGCGCCCGCCGCCTCGTTCGTTCGCTGGAGCGTCGACCGCCGCGCGCCCGCGCTCGGAGCGCCGGAGAGCGCCTCTCCGGCCGGAGCCGTTCTAGAATGCGGGCATGCGACTCGAAGGCCCGCGCGCACCGGGCACGCCGCTCGCCCTCGCCGGGGCCGCCTCGCGGAGGTCGTCGTGACGGAGTCCGCCCACCGGCCCGAGATCGAGCGCGCGCTCCGCTTCATCGCCGCGAACCTCGAGCGGCCCATCACGGTCGCGGACGTCGCGCGCGCGGCGCGCCTCAGCGAGTTCCATTTCCACCGGGTCTTCCACGCGGCGGTCGGCGAGCCGATCGGGCGGTTCATCACCCGGAGGCGGCTCGAGCAGTCGGCGCTGCGGCTCGCGTACGAGCCGGACCGCAGCGTCATGGATGTGGCGCTCTCGTCCGGGTACTCGTCCGCATCGAACTTCTCGAAGGCGTTCGCGGCGCACTTCGGCTGCAGCCCGTCGCAGGTGCGGAGCCCGGAGCGCGGCCTCCCCGTCGCGATCGGGAAGCTGACGTCGCTCTACGGAAAGGACTTTCGGCCGGAAGAGCTCTATACACTCCCGCCCGAGCGCGGGGTCGACGAGCGGCGCCGCGAGGCGGCGGCGTGGAGCGGGCGGGTCCGCTTCGAGACCACGAGCGGGCTCGACTTCGCGTGCCTCGCCAGCCCGGGCGGGTACGACGTCCCGGCCCTCGAGCACCTCTGGTCGGACCTCATCGCCGCCGCCCGGCAGCTCGGGCTCTGCGAAGACGCCGTGGATGCCTGGGGAATACCGCACGACAGCCCGCAGATCACCGCCCCCGAGCTGTGCCGATACCACGCCTGCGTGCCCTGTCCGGAGGCCGTCCCGCTGCCGCCCCCGCTCTTCCGCGGCCGGATGAGCGAGGGCCGCTACGCCGTCTTCCGCTATGCCGGCGAGGTGTCCGGGATCCCAGAGGCGTATCGCAGCATCTATTCGTGCTGGTTCAGGGAGAGCAGCCTCGCGCCCGACGACTTCACCTCCTATGAGCGCTACGTCACGGACGAGCCGAAGGACGGCCGCGTGGACCTCGAGCTCTGGTTCAAGGTGCGGCCGCGCCGCTGACCGCAGCGATCACCGGAGCGCGGCGCGGGTGACGCGCGCCGAGCAGCCCCGGAGCTGCATGATCCGTTGCCCATCGCACCAACGTCATCCGGTCGCGAGCGCGGCTTCTCAACAGCGATGCGCTTCTGATACAAGCCATCTTGTCTGAGGGGGACATAAACGGGAGGGAGACGATGGCGAACGAAATGGACGCCTCTTCGGCGCTGCTGCACACATTTTTCGCGTCCTGTCCAGAGATGCTCTTCATCGCGGGGATCGATGGGGATGTGCTTCACGCGAGCGGCGCGCTCCGTCAGGCGCTGGGGGCCGGGATAACGCATGGCAATTCGCTCTCGGCGCTCGTCCATGCGGAGGATCGCGCCGACTTCGCCGCTGCGTGGAGCCGGCTGAAGGAGCAAACAGAGCCGGTGCAGGTCGATGTGCGCCTGATGGACGCCCAGGGCGCTTACCGGCGTCTGAGGTGCAACGCGAGCCGGGCGCCCGAAGGGGGCACGATCCACGGGTCGCTGCGGCAGGCCGACGCCGACGGCGAGCGCAGCCCGGCAGAGCCGAGCCTCAAGGAGCGGCTCCTCGACGGTCTGGCAGACAACCTCCAGGTCGTCCTCTGGGCGATCGACACCGAGGGGACCGTCATCTACCACGACGGCAAGGGGCTCGACGCCGCCGGGCTCGCGAGGGGCGCGCTCCTCGGGAAGAACCTGCTCGAGCTCTATCCCGAGAAAGACCGCATCGTCCTGCGGAGAGCGCTCGCCGGCGCGATGGCCCATGACCACAACACGGCGCACGGCGTCCACTGGGAGAGCTGGGTTGTCCCCGTGCTCAACGAGCGCGACGAGGTCGACGCGGTGCTCGGGTTCTCGCTCGACGTCACCGCGGTGAAGCGCGCGCAGGAAGAGCTGCGGGCCAGGCTCTCTCAGATCGAGAAGCAGCAGGAGGTGATCCGCAACCTCTCCACGCCGATCATCGAGGTGTGGAACGGCGTGCTGACGCTCCCCATGATCGGCGTGGTCGACAGCATGCGGACGGCCGAGGTGATGGATGCGCTGCTCGCGCGCATCACGGAGAAACAAGCCCATTTCGCGATCCTCGATCTGACCGGGGTCGACATGGTGGACACGAAGGTGGCGAGCCACCTCATCGAGCTCGTGGCGGCGATCCGCCTGCTCGGCGCCGAAGGCATCGTCGCCGGCATCAAGCCGAACGTCGCGCAGACGATGGTCGCGCTGGGGCTCGATCTCTCGACGATCTCGACGCAGCGCGATCTGCGGGCTGCCCTGAGCTACTGTATCCGGCGCATGGCGCCGCAGCCGCCTCGGGAAAACCGCGCCAGCGTGACGGCCAGCTGACGGTCCACGCGCGGCCCCAGCGCCGCTCGGGCTTCGCACCGGCGCCGGAAGACGCCTCCGGTGCGACGCTGTCGCCCTTTTTTCGGCGGATGTGCTCACCCGGAGGGTGCAGAAGCGCGAGAACGGAGCGATGATGCGGCCGGTTGTGACGTTCCAGCAGCGGGGGCCGCGATGGGCCCTCGCATCGGGCTCACGGGGTGGGTGCGTGCACACGACGGCCGAAGATCGCGCAGAGACTCTTCACATCGATCCACGTCTCCTGATCGAGGCCCTGGACGACCCCGCGCTCGTCATCGACGCGCGGGGCAGCGTCCTGTGCAAGAACGAGCAGCTCGATCGCCTCCTCTCGGGGCTCGGGGCGCCGAGCCTGCCGCTGACGCCGGAGGGCGATCGCGTGCTCCTGTCGCTGGCGCCCGCGGCCGCCGACGTCGCCCGGATCCAGGCGATCCTCTCGGGCGAGGTCGATCGCGCCGAGATCGACCTCCCGGACGAGGGCCGCGGCGCGCCGCGGTGGATGCTCCGCGGGCTCGCCTGCACGATCGGCGGCGGCCGCGGCGCCCTGCTCCGCCTCATCGATGGAGGCGAACGCAGCGTCCGGGAGCACCAGCGCCGGTGCGCGCAGGTGGTCGAGTCCATGCACCTCGGCTGCACGTTCATCACCCTCGACGACCCGGAGGATGACCGGTCGCTCCGGTACGTCTACATGAACCGCGCCGCCGAGCGGATCGCCAGCAGGCCCACCGCGGCGATGCTGGGCCGGACCATGGACGAGAGCGTCCCCAGCCTCCGGCAGATCGGCATTCCGCAGCGCCTGGCGGAGCTGATCCGCTGCGGCGGGACGGACGAGAGCGAGGTGATCGTCCCCTGGGAAGAGGGCACGCGCGTCATGACGACGTGGTCGTTCGCCGTGGGAGATCGGTGCGCCGCCGTGGTCTACGACGACGTCACCGAGCGCAGGGCGACGGAGGCGTCGCTCGAGAACGCGCGCCTCCTCCTCGACAGCATCGTCGAGCACCTCCCGCTGATGCTCTTCGTCAAGGATGCGGCGGAGCTCCGCTATGTACGGGTGAACAAGGCTTTCGAGGAGTTCCATGGCCACGCGCCAGGAGAGCTGATCGGCTTGTGCGCCAGCGACTTGTTGCCGCCGGCGCTGGCCGCGAAGATCGACGCCGAGAGCCGCGCCGTGCTCGCGGGGGGCGTGCCGGTCGAGGTCCCGGAGCTCCGCGTCCCCTCGGCGCGCTTTGGCGACCGCATCGGCCGCGCCCGGTTCGTCCCCATGGAGGACGCCGTGGGCAAGGGCCGTTATCTCCTCGGGCTCGTCGAGGACATCACCGAGCGCAAGAAGATCGAGGACGCGCAGCGCCAGGAGTCGATCCTCCTGGAGACCCAGCGGCGGCTGATGGAGCTCATCCAGGAGCTCTCGACGCCGAGCATCCCCATCCACCCGGGCATCCTCGTCGTCCCGCTCGTCGGCCAGATGGACAGCGCGCGCGGCGCCCAGCTCGTGGAGTCGCTCGTCGCCGCGGTCGAGCGGCACCAGGCCGAGTTCGTCATCATCGACATCACCGGCGTCACGTCGGTCGACACCGCGGTGGCCAACCACCTGCTCCAGGCCACGCGCGCCGCGGGGCTCCTCGGGGCCGAGTGCAGCGTCGTCGGCGCCTCGCCCAGCATCGCCCGCACCGTGATCGAGCTCGGCATCGAGCTCGGCAAGCTCGCGACGCACCGGGACCTGCAAGCCGGGTTCCGGCACGCGCTGGCGCGGAAGGGGTATGTGATCAGCCCGCGCGCGGATCGAAGGGCCTGAGCGCGGCGGAGCCGTCCGCGGACATCGACGGCGATCTCGGGCCACGGCGGCTCCGAGGCGTCTTCACCCGGAGATCCGGGCACGGGCGCGCGGAAACGGAGCCCGCCCGCGCCGGTGCGCAGCAGCGCCACCGGGTAGCCCGCGAAGGCCGCCGTCCGGGAGACGCTCTCGATGACGATCCAGGCGACCGCTTCGTCCGCCACGACGGCGATCTCGCCCTGCGCGGGCGCGCCGCGGTCGCTCTCGCGGGCGCGGCGCGCGTCCAGCTGCACGAACAGCTCATCGATCTTGGTCAGCCGGCCGATCTCGACGATGCTCTTCGCGTCGCCGACGAGCCGGCCGTCCAGGAGGATCTGGCGGCCTCGGATCTCGACCTCCGGCGGCGAGGCCGCGTCGGGCGGGGCGTCCGGAGCGACGGGCGGCGCCGCGGGCGCGATGGGTACGGCGATCGGGCGCTCGGTCGGCGCTCGGTCGACGCGCGCGGGCGCAGGCGCGGCGCACGCGCAGAGCGACGCTGCCAGCAGGACGACGGGGCACCAGGTCGGGTGAGGCATCGAGGGGTTCTCCAGGGTCGCGACGCTCGACTGCCGCGGACCGAGGAAGGGAGCAACCATGTTCGGACGAGCGCGAGACGAGGCTGGCGATGCGGTGAGGGCCTGACCCTTCCGCTCGTGCCCCTTGCGATCCGGCCGGTCCGCACCAGAGCCTCCGGACACCGCTCATGCCTGAAGGCGACACCCTCTTCCGCATCGCCGCCGCCCTCGGCCCCGCGCTCACGGGCGCGCCCGTCGTCGCGCTGGAGCTGCCCCGGAGCGACCAGCCGTGCCGCCGGCTCGTCGGCCGCCGCGTCGAGCGCGTGGAGGCGCGCGGCAAGAACCTCCTGATCTTCTTCGACGAGGGGACCGTCCTCCACACGCACCTGCGCATGAGCGGGGCCTGGCACCTCTACCGCGAGGGCGAGCGCTGGAGGCGGTCCGAGGCGACGGCGTCGGCCATCCTCGCGGTCCCGGGCTACGTCGCCGTCTGCTTCCGCGCGCCCGTCGCGCGCCTGCTCCGCGCGAGCGCCCTGCGCGGCGATCGCCTCCTCGGCGGCCTGGGCCCGGATCTGCTCGGCGGCGCCTTCGACGCCGCCGAGGCGCTCCGCCGCCTGCGCGCCCTCGACGAGGCGCCGCTCGGCGTCGCCGTCATGGACCAGCGGGTCGTCGCAGGCATCGGCAACATCTACAAGAGCGAGCTCCTCTTCCGGACGCGGCTCGACCCCTTCGCCCCGGTCCGGGCGTACTCCGACGAGGAGCTCTCCGCGATGCTCGACGTCGGCCGCCGCCTCCTGCAAGCCAACGTCGAGCCGCGGGACGCCGCCAGCGCGTACCGTGGGCCGACCGCACATTACATGACCACACGCACGACGCGCGCCGGCGGAGACCGCAGGAGGCCAGTCAGCGTGTACGGCCGCGAGGGGTACGCCTGCTACGACTGCGGCGCCGCGATCCAGATGCGCCGGCAAGGGACGATGATGCGGTCGACTTACTTCTGTCCTCGCTGCCAGCCGACCCGCGCCGCGCCGCCGGCCGGGCCTGCTCCGTCCGCGCCATGACCACGGCCGCCGTCGGGCCGCGCTGCGGCGCGCGCGCGAACGCCAGCACACCCCCGGTGATCGCGCGGCGCGCGCAAC
Organism: Sorangium sp. So ce426; assembly: GCF_051475585.1. Taxonomy (NCBI): domain Bacteria; kingdom Pseudomonadati; phylum Myxococcota; order Polyangiales; family Polyangiaceae; genus Sorangium; species Sorangium sp. So ce426. Next base: position 5,165,130 of record NZ_CP150341.1, read on the forward strand.
CGTGCTGCCCGGCAGACCTTTCCGGCGCTCCGATCGTACGATCCGCTCCATGCGCCTCACCCTGCTCCTGCTCCTCGCGCTCGCGCCCGGGTGCAGCCACGCCCTGGACGAGCCCGTCACCCCGGACGACGCCGGGAGCGCAACGCCCCCTCCGGCCCCCGTCTCCTCCTCCTCGGCCTCGGCGGATGCGCCGGGCTCGCCGCCCGAGACGGGCACCGCCGAGGCCGAGATCGACCCCCGCCTCGCCCCGCTCATCGCCGCCGCCTTTCGCGACTACAAGCCCTGGGGGCGCGTCGACGACGAGCTCCGCTGGGCGCCCTGGCTGTGCCGGATGCCGCTGCCCGGCCGCGTCCGCATGAGCGCCGCCGAGGACGGCGGCCACGCCCGCAAGCTCTACTCGGTGTTCGCCAAGCACCGCGATCGCTATCCGCTCGTCGATGGGCAGGCGCCCGTCGCCCAGCCGGTCGGGCAGGTCCTGGTCAAGGAGAGCTTTGTCCCCGAGCTGGTGGAGGACGGCGCGGCGGCCGCCCTCCCGGGCGCCGGCGCCACGCCGCCGGACGCCGCGGACCACTTCGATCCCCTCCTGCGCGACGGCGATCGCGTCTACCGCGCGTCGCGCCTCGCCGGCGCCTACGTGGTGCTCAAGGTCGCGCCGGACACGCCCGGCACCGACGCGGGCTGGGTCTACGGCACGGTCACGCCCGCGGGCGAGGTGACCTCCGCCGGCCGGGTCGCCTCGTGCATGGGTTGCCACGTGAGCGCCCGTCACGAGCGCGTCTTCGGGCTCGCGCCGGCGCCGTCCGCGGCGCCCTGACGCGCTCCAGACGCCGCGGCAGCGTCGACGATCCCGGCGAGCGCATCCAGCGACATCGGCTTGACGAAGTGGGCGTCGAACCCTGCCGCCTCGGCGCGGCGGCGATCCGACGCCTGCCCGTACCCGGTGAGCGCGATGAGCGCGCCCGAGCACAGCTCAGCCTCTCTCAGGCGCCGCGCCACCTCGTAGCCGTCCATCCCAGGGAGCCCGATGTCGAGGAGCACGAGATCGGGCCGATGCTCCGCCGCGGCCTTCAACGCGCGCGGGCCGTCATCGGCGATCCACACCTCTTGCCCGAGGGCCAGCAACGCGTCGGCGAGGGTGCTCGCCGCGTCCACGTTGTCCTCGACGATGAGGACGCGGAGCTTCCTCGCCGCCGGAGACGGCTGCTCTGCGTCCTTCGAGGGCGCGGCCGTCGCCCCGGCGGCCGCGGCGGGTAGGCGCTCCTCCGCCGCAACGGGGAGACGCACGATGAACTCGCTGCCTTGCCCTGGCCCCGGGCTCGTCGCTTCGATGCTCCCGCCATGGAGGGCGACGAGATCGCGGACGATGGTCAGCCCGATTCCGAGGCCGCCGGGCGCCCGATCGAGGCTGCGATCCGCCTGATGGAACAGGTCGAAGACATGGGGCAGCACCTCCCTCGCGATCCCGATCCCATCGTCGCGGACGCGCAGCTCCACCTGGTCGCCGCGCTGCGCGACCGTCACCCCGATGTGGCCCCCGGGGTCGGTGTACTTGCACGCGTTGGTGAGCAGGTTGACGAGGATCTGCTCGAGGCGGACGGCGTCCCCGAGGACGTGGACGGCGGCCGCCGGCAGCGCGAGCCGGATCTGGTGCCGCCGCGCCTCGATCGGCTCGCGCGTCGACTCCACGGCGCGCGCCACGGCGGCCTTGACGTCGATCCGCTCCTTGCGGAGCTCGATCTTCCTCCGGGTGATGCGCGACACGTCGAGCAGATCGTCCACGAGGCGCATCAAGGTCCTCGTTTGCCGCGCGATCACCTCGACGTGCTTGTCCGGCGGCCCGCCGCGGCTCCGCCGCCGGAGGAGCTCCACGGCCACGCAGATCGGCGCCATCGGGTTGCGCAGCTCGTGCCCCAGCATGGCAAGGAACTCGTCCTTCCGGCGATCCGCGTCGGCCAGCGCGTCCTCGACGCGCTTTCGCTCGGTGATGTCCAGGGACGAGCCGACGAACCCCAGGAACGTCCCGGCGGCGCCGAAGCGCGGGGCGCCCTGCGTCACGACCCACCGGCTCTCGCCGTCCCGGCGGAGCATCTGGCACTCCAGCGTGAACGGCTCGTGCGTCTCGATCGATTCGGCGCACGCGCTCGCGACGAGCGGGCGATCGTCCGGGTGGACCGCGTCGAGCCAGCCGTCCCCCAGCTCCTCGTCGAGGGAGCGCCCCGTGAAGCGCAGCCACGTCGTGTTGACGTACTCGCACCCGCCGGAGGGCCCGGACATCCAGATCATCATAGGGGCGCAGTCGGCGAGGGAGCGGAAGCGCTGCTCGCTCTCGCGGAGGCGCTCGACGTCCTCGTCGACCTGGCGGCGCAGCCTGGCGATCTCGATGCGCCCGCCGACCCGCGCGAGCAGCTCGCGGACCGAGAACGGCTTGACGAGGTAATCGTCCGCGCCCGCCTCGACGCCGTGCACGCGCGACGCTTCCCCGGATCGGGCCGAGAGGAGCACCACGGGGACGAGCCGCGTCGTCGGATCGGCGCGCAGCGCCTGGAGGAGGCCGAACCCGTCGAGCCCGGGCATCATGACGTCGGTGAGCACGAGATCGGGCGCGCGCGCGCGCGCGGCGCAGAGCGCCGCCTCGCCGTCCTCGACGGCCTCGACGGTCCACCGCGCCGCGAGGATCTCCCGGAGGTAGCTCCGCATGTCGGGGTTGTCCTCGACGAGCAGGACGTGGCCGGCCGGGCCCTCCGCCGGGCGCGCGTCTCCCGCGCTTGCCGGTGGCCCGAGCGGCAGCTCCGCCGGCGGCGCGGGCCCGGAGATCCACTGCGACGCTTCCTCCACGAACGCCTGGACCGTCACGGCCGTCATGCCGAGCTCCCGCTCGGCGCCGATGCGCTCCGCAGGCACGTGCGCGGATCCGGCGGGGATGCGGACGGTGAACGTGCTGCCACGACCGACCTCGCTCGTCGCCTGGACGTCGCCCATGTGGAACCGGACGAGCTCCCGCACGAGCGCGAGGCCGATGCCGGAGCCCTCGTGGCTCCGCCCGCGCGCCGCGTGCACCCGGTGGAAGCGCTCGAAGATCCGGGGGAGCTCGTCGGCGGGGATCCCCGTCCCCGTATCGCGGACCTCGAGGAGCACGTGTTCGCCGCCCCACCGGAGCGAGATCGCGATCTCGCCCTCGAACGTGAACTTGAACGCATTCGAGACCAGGTTGAGGACGATCTTCTCCCACATCTCGCGATCGACGTAGATGCGCTCCGGAAGCGGCGGGCAGTCCATCACGAGCCGGAGCCCCGCCCGCTGCATGGCCCCGCGGAACGCGTTCGCCACCTCCGCGGTCAGCGCCGAGAGGTCGAGCGCCTCGTAGACCATCTTCATCCGGGCGTCCTCGATCCGGGCGAAGTCGAGCAGGGTGTTCACGAGCTTGAGGAGCCGCCGCGCGTGGCGGCGCGCGAGCTCGACGAGCTCGCGCTGCTTGCCGGTGAGGTCGCCGGGCGCGCCGGTCAGGAGCTCGTCGATCGGGCAGAGCATGAGCGTGAGCGGCGTCCGGAACTCGTGGCTCACGTTCGAGAAGAACCTCGTCTTGAGCTCGTCGAGCCGGCTGAGCTGCTCGTTCGCCACGCGGAGCTGCTCGTTCGCGCGCTGGATCTCCTGCGCCCGGAGGAAGACCTCGGCCTCGACCCGCTCCGCCCGCGTCTTCAGCTCCTCGGTGCGCCGGCACTGCTCGATCCCGCGCTGCTTCAGGCGGACGAACTCGGTGACGTCCTCGACGCGGTGGATGATGTACGCGACCTTGCCATCCGGCCCCAGGAGGGGCGAGTTCAAGGGGCTCCAGTACCGTTCCTCGAAGCCGCCTCCCTCCGCTTCGGGGCGCGGGATATCGTATTTCTGCACGGCCATGCTGTCCGGGGCGCCCGTCTGGATCACCCGCTCGAACGAGGCGCGCAGGTTCGTCGTGCCGGTCGCGTGCAGATCGTCCGGGTTGTCGGGGAAGGCATCGAAGGCATTGCGACCCAGGAGCTCCTCGCGCCGCGTGTTCGCGGCCCGGAGAAAGGCGTCGCTCGCGGCGACGATGGTGAAGTCTGGACGGAGCACGACGTAGTTTCCCGGGATCCCCTCGAAGATCGCGCGGAAATCGGGGCTCGCTGGCGGCGCCTGCTCGCTCTCCGATCGCTGATGCGACGCTCTGCGCGTGATGAGGCTCGTGGTCATGGCCAGATCTTCAAGAGAAGACCTGGTGCCTGACATCACCCATCGCTACCCGGATCGTCGCGCCCCCGCGACGCTCGGCCGCAGCAGCGAGCTTGGCGCCGGCTCGCCGCTGACGGGCGCTGTCTCTGGCTCCTCCGGCGCGGGCTCCATGATGCGCGCGACCCACGACAGTCCCTCCACGTTCTCCAGCGTGATCTTCGCGACCATCATGATGGGCACCGACAGCAGCGCTCCCGCCGGCCCCCAGAGCCAGCCCCAGAAGAGCATGCCTATCAGGACGGCGAGCGGTGACAGGCCGAGGGTCCGTCCGAGCACGCGCGGCTCGAGCACGTTGCCCACCAGCAGGTTGATCAGGAGGTACCCGATGGCCACGAGGGCCGCGGTGCCGGGGCCCTGGCTGGCCAGCGCGGCGAGCACGGCCGGGATCGTCGCGACAGCCGCGCCGATGTTGGGGATGAAGTGCAGGACGAACAGGCTCGACGCCAAAAGGAGCGCCAGGTCCACGCCGAGGAGGACCAGGAGCACATAGGCGAGGACGGCGACGAGCAGGCTCGTCAGCGTCTTCACCACGAGGTACTTCTTCACCTCCCGCACGATGCGATCGACGTGCTCGAGGCCGCGCGCGGGGGTCGAGAGCAGCCGCCGCACCTTCGCGCCCGCGCCGGCGCCCTCGCAGAGCGCGAAGAACACGACGAGGAGCACCACCCCGAGGCTCGACGCCGCGCTGGCGACCGTGACCGCGGCCCCGCCGAGGAGGGGGACGAGGGACGCCGTGTGCAGCGTGCGCGAGAGGAGCTCCGGGTTCACCGGGAGGCCGCGCTCCGTGAGCGTCATGGCGAGCGCCTCGGTCATCGAGGACATCCGGACCAGGTAGACCGGCACCTTCTCCTCCAGCTCCACCCCGGCGATGGTGACCACCGCCCCGACGAAGACCAGGATCGCCAGATCGACGACGAGCGCGGCGAGCGCCCCGAGGGCCGCGGGCAGCCCGCGGCGGGTCACCCAGGTCGCGATGGGCGACGAGATCGCCGCGAGCGCGACGCCGAACAGCACCGGCACGAGGAACGGCTCGGCGTGGCGCAGCCCGACGATGACGACGACCGCCGCCGCCGCGACCACGACCCTCTGAGCTCGACGAGACATCGTGAAGATCCCCATGCCCAACCTCGCTGCTGACGGGTTCTCGCGTCACCTCCGCTCCGGTGGAGCGGAGGTGACGCAGTCCCGCGAGGAGCAAGGGATGCGCCACGCTCCGTCCCGCCCCGATCCGCGGCGCGACGGCGTGGATCGCTATCGCGCGGACACCCGGGCATCGCCGGCTTGCCCGCCGTTCAGCGGCACCGAGCCGTGCTGGGCGGCGTCGGTCTTCGGCGTCGTCCCGGTGACGTACGCCTTGACGGCCTCGACGAGGAACCTGAGCCCGGCCGCGCCTTCGTTGTCCCAGTACTCGCCCTCGCGCGGGCTCACGTGGATGAGCGCGAGGGAGGGATCGTCCTTGCCCTGCGGGAAGAACACCTTCGCCTGCTCCGACCACAGCGCCTCGATCTTCGTCCGACTCCGCACGATCGAGGCGCTGCCCGACAGCGACAGGAAGCGGCGCCCCTCCTGGAGGGTCACATTCACCTCCGGCTGCGACTCGATCTCATCGACCTTGCCCGAGTCGATGCTCGTCATGAACCAGACGTCCCCGGTGTCGCTGTCGACCTTCATGAGCGCCATCGGACGCGCCCGCAGCGCCCCGTGGCTGGCGTGCGTGACGAGCATGGCAGTCCGGAACTTCTTGAGGATCTCCAGCAGCTTCTCCCGCGATCCAGTTTCCATGGTTTCCTCCATCGAGCTCCGGCCTCAGTGCCAGATCCGGACCATGGCCGGGGCGCGCGGTGGAGGGCGCGGATCATGGCTCTGCCGTGCCGCACCGAGCGTGCGCTCGAGGCATTCCGCCACAGCGTCTGGCGCGGCCCGCCGCGCCCGCGCAGCGCTGGAGCTGGGGGAGCGGGGAGGAGGAGGGGGAGAGGACCGAGGGCGGGCGGAGCTACGCTGCGCGGGCGAGCACGAGCGCCCCGATCACGAGCACGATGAGCGCGAGCGCGCCGGCGACCACCAGCGCCACCTTGCCCCACGCGATGGGCGCCGTGCCTGTGACGTGGCTCGCGTCCTGGCCGTGGACGACGGCGCGGTAGCTGCGTCCCTTGTAGCGGTAAGCGAGCACATACGATGGCAGCGCCAGCCGGCGCGTCTCGAGCGCGTGCAAGAGCACCGCCACGTGCACGTTGCGGAACGTGGACCCCGGGATCACGCCTCGCGTCAGGGCGTCCTCCGCGCTGGCGGCGATCCGCTCGCTGACGATCTTGCGCGCCGCCGAGCGCTGCGCGTCGAACTGCTCCAGCACCGCGTCGGGCGGTCCGAGCTGCTGCTGTGTCCGGTGCGCGGCGGGCACCGCCAGGTCGAGCCGGAAGTACGGCGCGAGCTCCCGGGCCTCGTCGAGCGAGAGCCCGCGTGAGGCGGACAGGAGCAGGTTGCGGAACGGCAGCTGCGTCTGTCCGGCGTGCGGGGCCCAGCTGCTCAGCCGGGCGCCCGCGTTCGAGTCCGCCGTCCAGCTCACCACGGCGTCCGCGCTGACGAGCCAGCCCGCCCACCAGATCGGGCGCAGCCCCTCGACCGTCGCCGCGCGCGAGAGATCCGACGGCCGGAAGAAGCCGAGCGTCGACATCCACCGCCGCAGCGCCTGATCGGCCTGATCGGGGGGCACCCCGAACGGGAGCAGCCAGTCGGCCTGATCGATCGGGTCGACCGGCTGCTCGATCCGCGTGACGGCGCCGCAGAAGCGGCACTTCGGCGCCTGCGCCTCGGCCGAGTACGAGACCGCGGCGCCGCACTCGGTGCACCGCAGCACCTGCACCGCCTGCGGGGCCGGGGCGCGGCCCTGCGGCGCGGCGAGGCCGCAGACGGCGCAGCGCAGGTCCCCCGCCTCCAGCGGCCCCTGGCAGCGCGCGCAGCACGGCCCCGTGGCGCTCGTGGTGGCCGAGGCGACGTCCATGTTCACGCTCATCGCGCCCCTCCGGTCGGTGCGGGCCTGCTCTCGCCGGGGCGGACGCGCTCGGTCGGCGCGGGGGCGGCGGCGGGCGGCCTCGCGGCGCCGCGTCGCTCGGTCGGATCGCGGCCCCGGTCGCGCGCCGCGGCGAGGACGAACGGCGCTGCGATCAGCGCGATCACGAGCACGACGGCGAGGGCGATCTTGATCCAGGAGAGGGGGGCCTTGCCGTGGATCGCGCCGGTCTGGCCGTTGATGAGGACCCGGAAGGGCGGCTTCTGCGGGTCGTGCCGGATGGCGAGCACCCAGAGGGGCACATAGAGCAGCTCGAGCGTCTCGCGGTCGAGGTGCGTCTCGTGCGTCAGGCCGTGGTGGCTGTCCCCGGGCATGAAGCCCGAGAGGTCGCGGCCGATCTTCTCCAGCGCCTCCCGCCGCGCGAGGCCGTAGCACTCGGCCTGGGTCATCGTCGGCTCCTCGGCGATCCAGCCGCTGAGCACCGCGGGCGTGTAGCGCCGCATCGTGCGGAGGTCGAACGGCTCGATCGCCTCGAGCTCGGCGTTCGGGACGGCGCGAGACGCCACGACGAGCACGTCCATGACGTAGGTCGCGTGCTGGCCTTCGAGGTGCCGGTGCTCGGTCCTCGTGACGACGCGCGTCCGGGTGACGCTGTTCCCCTTGTCGTCGGTCGTCGTGTACGTCTCGGTTTGCTGGTAGTCCTCGCCGATCTGCGCCGCGTAGCGCGTCTGCGCCATCGCCGAGTACAGGTAGGCGGGCGTGTAGACGCCGCGGATCGCGTCGATCGTCGCCGTCTTGACGCTGGACTGCACGAAGAAGCTCCGCTTTCCCAGCCACGCCTTGACAGCGCCCTGCGCGCTCTCCCGGGTCGTGGTGAACCCGACGACGAAGTGCGGCGACGGCCGATCCTGGGAGGGCGGCCGCTCCACCACCGAGGGCGACGCGCAGTAGGGGCACACCGCGGTCCTCTGGTCCGCTTCGACGCGCAGCGAGGCGCCGCAGGTCTCACATTCGAGTTGCACCGGCGCCCGAGAGAACCGCACCGGGGGGCGCGGCGTCAACAGGGAAGGGGTGGCGTGGCGTCGACAGGAGAGGCGTGCGCGGCGTCACCGAGAACGCGCCGCGCGCCGTCAACAGGGAACGGGCGGCGGGCGGCTCCCGAGGTCGGCGGGAGATGCCGAGTCGCCGGTGTCTTGCTGCGGTGTCTGCCGCATCAGCGGAGACAGCGGGCTCCGCGCCCAGCGCCTGACCGCGGCGTCCGGCCAGGGCTGCCAGCGGGCGCTTGCCTGCGGTGAGCGGGCCGCCGCGGCGGATGCGCGCGGGGCGCGCGCCCCGGCGCGCAGGCGCGGCGCGGGCCGCGGCTCGTCGAGGAAGCGGAGGAGATCGGGGGCGAGATCGCGCACCGCTTCCCGGTGCGGGTAGTGCCCCGCCTTGGCGAAGCGCCGCACGGCCGCGCCTTCGATGTAGCGGTCGATATCCGCCGCGTGGCGCGCCGGGATCACCTGGTCGCGCTCGCCCCAGTAGACGGCGAGCGGCGGTATCTCCGGGAGCCGATGAGCGATGTCCATGAGGTGATGGCGCTGGCCGCGCAGATCGATCGCGTGGCGGAGCGTGCGCGACAGGGCGCGCGCCGTGCCGGGCCGCGCGTTCATCCTGGCGAGGTGCCTGCGCTCTTCCGCGTTGAAATCGCCGCCGAGCACCAGCACCCCCGCGTGCGTGCCGACGCCCATGAGCACCGGCGCGGCCAGCTCGATCAGCCCCGTCACCGCGGCGAGGCGCAGCGGCAGCGCGACCTCGGTGCCGATGCCGCCCGCGGCGACCAGCCCGACGCGGTGGATGCGCCCTGGCCGCTCGGTGGCCACGCACATTGCAATGCTGCCGCCGTACGAGTGCCCCACCAGATCGAAATCGCCGAGCCGGAGGGCACGGATCCATTCAGCGACCACGCCCGCATACCACGCGACCGTATAGGGCGCGTCGGGCCGAGCCGAGTCGCCATGGCCGGGCAGATCGAGCGCGACGACCCGGCGCCCCGCCGCCGCGAGCGCGGGGGCGAGGCGGTTCCAGGTCCGACAGCTATCGGACAGGCCGTGTACCAGGACCACGGGGCGCTGGTCCGCTCCGCCGTTCCGGGAGGGGGTCCACTCTTGCCAGTGGACCTCGCCAGCAGAAAGGACGCGAACATGGCTGCGACACGTGACCGACATGTTCTTCATCAAGAGTTCGCACGAAGTGCCGCGTCTGTCCAGATTGCACAGCTGGGATGGGAAGCTCGGGGGAGGGGGTGCCGCGAAGCGAGCTTCGCGTCCGATGTGGGTTTTGCAGCGCCGGCGTACGCCGTGCTGGGCGCATCATGGTGATCCCCGGAGGGCATCACCATGATGCGATTTGCCAGCCTGCGCCCCCAGGCTGCGCATCGTAGCGAGAGGCGCGATTGCAATTCGTGGCTGCATTGTGTTCGCGCTCATTGCCGGTGTCGCTGGCGCCGTCATTGGATGTGCCGCTCCGCGCGACGCGCCAAGCGCACAGGCGGCCGCCCAGGTGCGGCTGCTCATCGACGCCGCCGTCGAACGGTCAGCAAGGCCAGCCCGCCGCGCTCCTCGGGGGCCAGCCTCGCGCTCGACCGCCGCGGCGGCGCCCCTCGTCCCGGAGGACGGGGCAAGAAAAAAGAAGAGGAGTTCCATGCAGCGCTCGACCGTCTCCCGTGCCCGAATCGGCACAAGGCGCCGCCACCGGGCGATAACGAGAGACGTGGGGCCGCCGCTGTGCCAGCCTGAACCCCGCGGTGTCAGGCCGCGCAAGGTCGAGCCGCGAGCGGGCGTGGAGCGCGAAGAGGCTCGCTCCGCGAGCCCTCCCGCAGCGGCATCGCGATGGACCGAGCGGCCCTTCCCCTCGCGAACTGCACGAGATGACGAGATGCGAGACCTCGAGAGAAATTCACAGGATGCGCGGGCGATGCTGCGCGAGGCGGCTGACGCGGCGACCTCCGCGCGCCGCGTCGTCCGTCACGTCCTCGAGGGGCTCGAATCCATCATCGCGCTCCGCGCCTCCGCCGGAAGCGCGCAGGACATCCATCGCGTGCGGGATCTGGTCGACGATCTCCGCGCCGCGCGGAGGTCGGCGGGCATCTCGTTGCGTGCGGCGCAGCGCACCGCGGACGGCGCGCTCCACGCGCTCGGCGGGGAGTCGCCCGGCGATCGAGCGCGGACTCGAGCCCGCGACCGCGCCGCGCTGAAGGGCCGGCACAGCTCGCACCGTCGGCGGATCCGGCGAGCGTCCCGAGCGCAAACGCCGCGACCGTCCGGCCTGAAGCGCGAGCGCCATGGCGACGCTGCCCGCGCGCGACCCCCTGATCGAGCGCGCGATGCGGCACCGGCATGAACATTGCTCTTCCCTGGCGACCGTCGAGGCGACGTAGCGCCCATGCGTGACGCGAACGAGCACAGCGCCTGCGTGGACGCCTGGATGGATCGGGCAGCTCGGGGCGCGCCGCCCGACCGCCTCATCCAGCTCTTCGAACGAGCGTTCAACGCCCTGTGGTGGCGCGCCCACGTCACCCTCGGGGAGGTCACGCTCGGCGCCATCGTGGATCGCGTTCTCTACTATGCCTCCGAGCGATCCCCGGTCCTCTCGTCGCTCAGGATGGAGTCGGGCGGGATCTGCTGCGTGGAGCTCCACGAGCGCGCCGGGGGCGTGCGCCGCGACCAGATCGAGGAGGGGCTCCGGTTTATCCTGGTGGAGTTCCTCACGGTCCTCGGAAACCTGACGGCGGAGATCCTCACGCCGGCGCTCCACGCGGAGCTCTCGAAGGTCGCGCAGGGGGAGGGGGGTGGGATCGAGAGAGCGTCGGAGAGCGCGCCCGGGATCTCCGAGGGCGAGGACGGCGAGGAAGTGGAGCCATGACGAAGAAGACGGCCATCGCGCGCATCGAGACGGGGGTGCGAAACCTGGATGGGCTGTTCGGGGGGGGGCTGCCGAAGGGGTCGATCGTCGTCGTCGCCGGCCCGCCGGGCGCGGGCAAGACGATCCTCACCCAGCAGATCTGCTTCCACAACGCCTCGGCCAGGACCCGGGTCCTCTACTTCAGCACGCTCTCGGAGCCGACCGCGAAGACGCTGCGCTACCTGAATCAGTTCGACTTCTTCGACGCCGGGAAGATCGACGGGGGAATCCAGTTCGTCGACCTCGGCGCCATCCTCCGGACGAAGGGCCTCGACGGCGCCTTTCGGCTCGTCATGGATCACGTCAAAAAGGTCAAGCCGTCCATGGTCGTCATCGACAGCTTCAAGGTCTTCGACGACCTCGCCAAGTCCAAGGAAGAGCTCCGGAAGTTCGGCTACGAGCTCGCGATCAACCTCATGGCGTGGGAGACCACCACCTTCTTCCTCGGAGAGTTCGGGCACGGCGACATCGAGACCAACCCGCTGTTCTCGATCGTCGACGGGCTGATCATGATCAACCAGCGCCAGGAGTCCGGCGAGCAGCGGCGGGTCATCCAGATCGTCAAGATGCGCGGCACCGACCACAGCCGCGAGGAGCACTCGTTCGCCATCACGCGGGCCGGCATCGACGTGTTCGCGCCCCGCCTCACCATCCACCGGGCGGCCGTCGAGGGCAAGGAGCCGCGCCTCCGGACGGGCATCTCGAGGCTCGACGAGCTCCTCGGAGACGGGATCCCGCGCGGCTCCAGCCTCCTCATCGCCGGCGTGGCGGGGACCGGCAAGACGGTGCTCTCGCTCGAGTTCATCTACCGCGGCGCGAAGGCCGGCGAGAAGGGGATATTCTTCTCCTTCGAGGAGAGCGACGCGCGGCTGCGCGCCACCGCCCGTGGCCTCGGCTGGGACCTCGACGCCGAGATCGAGCGCGGGATGGTCGAGATCGTCTTCATCCCGCAGCCCGACATCCTGGTGGAGGGGCACCTGCTCATGCTCAGCGAGCGGATCCTCGGCATGAAGGCGCGGCGTGTGGTCGTCGATTCGGTCTCGGTCTTCCTGCACAAGGTCAAGGACCCGCAGGTAGACCGAGAGAAGATCTTCCAGCTCGCCAGCGTCATCCACAACGCGCAGGCGGTCGGCTTCCTCGCCACCGACATCCCCTACGGCACCAACCAGATCAGCCGCTTCGGCGTCGAGGAGACCGTGGTCGACGGGGTCATCCTCCTCTCCTCGACGGAGGAAGGGCTCGAGCGCCAGCGCTACATCGAGATCTACAAGCTCAGGAACACCGCCCACCTCAGGGGCCGGCACAGCATCCACATCGGCCCGGGCGGGCTCATCGTCTATCCCCGTTACAACGCGGAGGCGGCGTTCGGCGAGCCGCCGCCCCCCCTGGACACGGCGCGGCGCCTGCCCTCCGGCGTGCCCGGGCTCGACGGGCTGCTCGGCGGAGGGCTGCTCGAGCGCAGCGTCACCCTCCTCTCCGGGAGCGCGGGCATCGGGAAGAGCACCCTGTCGCTGCAGTTCCTCCTCGAAGGCTGCCGCCGCGGAGAGCCGGGGCTCTACCTCGCCCTCGAGGAGGGGCCCGCGCAGCTCATCAGGACCGCGGAGGCGCTGGGGCTGCCGCTCCAAGAGGCGATCGAGAAGGGGCTCGCCGAGGTCATCTACCTCTCGCGGGAGCGCGTCCGCCCGAGCCAGCTCCTCTCGCTCCTGACCGACAAGATCCGCACGCAGAAGACGCGTCGATTCGTCCTCGACAGCGTGAGCCACCTCGCGGCCGAGGGCATCCCGGACGACGAGCTGCGGCAGCTCCTCTACGCGCTGATCACGCGGTTCAAGGCGCTCGGCGTGACCACCCTGCTCACGCTCGAGTCGAGCGTGATGTACTCCAGCGAGACCGTCACCGACCGCAGGTTCTCTCCGGTGGCCGACAACCTCGTCGTGCTCCGGTACACGCCCATGCCGGGCGAGATCAGGCCGACCCTCATGGTCGTGAAGACGCGCGGCAGCGAGCACGATTTCGGCGCCTACCACTTCACCGTGGGGAAGGGCGGCGCCCGGATCGGGCGGCGCGCTGACCTGGGTGCCCCTCTGGCGGCGAAGAACACCGAGCGCCGGAGGCGAACGACGAAATAGGAGGCGGGGATGAGCACCGGCCGCCGGAAGAAGGAACCGCCGAGAGCGCACCAGAGAGAGGCGAGGAGCGACGACGCGCGCGGCGAGCAGGAGCCGGCGCGGCGCGGCGGCGAGGCTCCGGCCGCCGGAGGCCTCGAGCGCGCGTACCCTCGCGTCCTGTACCTCTACGAGATCAGCAAGCAGCTCACGCGCTTCGAGGGCGCCGAGCGGACCGTCCCGTCGGTCCTCGCGACCCTCGCGCGGGCGCTCCCCCTCCGCACCGCGCTCGTCCTCCTGGGAGTCCCGGGTCGCCCCGGGGTCAAGACCATCGTCTGGAGCGCCGAAGGTGTCGGCGCCGATCGACTCCAGGCAGCGAGATCCCGTGCCGCGACCTCGTACGCTTACCTCACCGGCTCGGAGGCCGCGCGGCCGGCCGATCCGGACGGCGGGCCGGCCGCGGCGAGCGCGCCCTCCGGACAGCCTGCCGGGGCCCCGCGGGCCGAGGCAGAGGAGCGCGGGTGCTTCCTCGTCCTCCCTCTCGTCATCGACCGCGGGCCGATCTTCGGCGCTCTCCAGATCGAGGGCGCCGCCCGTCTGGAGGAGCCGGATCTCGTGTTCATGAACGCGGCGGTCAACCAGCTCGCGATCGCGCTCGATCGCCAGGCGATCATCGACGCCAAGCAGGCGGTCGCGGAGGAGGCGCGTGCAGCGGCCCAGCGGAGGCAGGCCGAGGCCGACGAGCAGCGGGCGCTCGCCGAGGCGCTGCGGCAGCGCTACGAGGCGCTGGTGGACAACCTCGCTCGAGCGTTCGTCTGGGAGGCCGACGCGCGCACGCTCCAGGTCCTGTACGTGAGCGCGCGGGCCGAGGAGCTCCTCGGCTATCCGCGCGCGCGGTGGCTCGCGGAGCCCGACTTCTGGAGCCGCTGCGCCGAGCCGGACGATCGCTGCGAGCTCGAGCGGGCGCTCCGGAGGACGCTGGCCGCCGAGCGGGACCAGCGCTGCGACCATCGCTGCCGGACGGCGGACGGTCGCGTGCTCTGGCTCCACACCGGCATGCACCTGGTGAAGGACAGCGCCGGCGCGCCTCGGCTTCAAGGTGTCTCGATGGACGTCACCCCCGCGAAGGAGGTGGAGGCGAGGGTCCGTGAGCAGCTCGAGTTCACGCGGGCGGTGACCGGCAGCATCGGCGAGGGCGTGATCGCGATGGATCGCGAAGGGCGGATCACCTTCTTCAACCCCGCGGCCGAGCGCTTGCTCGGCTGGACGACGGAGGAGGTCGTGGGGCGGCGCGTCCAGGAGGTCGTCCGGTTTCGACGCGCGGATGGGACGTCCATACCTGACGAGGATCACCCCGCGCTGCGAACGATCCACACGGGCGAGCCGGTCCGGAGCGACGAGGACGTGGTTTCACGCCGGGACCGAGCGGCCTTGCACGTCAGCTGCACGTTCGCCCCTCTGCAGCGAGCAGGGCAGGTCTCGGGGGCGGTGCTCGTCTTCCGGGATATCATGGAGGTGAAGCGAGCCGAGCAGGTGCAGCGATTGTTCGCGGAGGTCAGCGCGGTCCTCGCCTCCTCGCTCGACTACGCGGAGACGGTCTCCTCGGTGGCGCGCCTGTCGGTGCACGCCCTGGCCGATCTCTACTTCGTCGACCTGGTCGACGAGAATGGCCGTGTCGAGCGCCTCGCGCCGACGTCCGCCGATCCCGCGAAGCAACGGCTGGCCGAGCGGATGGGGGATTTCGCCCAGCGGCCGGGCTGGGAGACCCCGCAGGCGCGGGTGCTGCGGAACGGCGAGCCGCTCCTCATCCCTGAAATCACCGAGTCTGCCGTGGGGGCCGCCGCCCACGATCCGGGCCATCGAGGGTCTCTCCGCGCAGGAGGCTCGGGAGCGGTGATGGTGGTGCCGCTCGTGGCCCGCGGGCGGACGATCGGCACGCTCACGTTCGTGACGGCGGAGCCGAGCCGCCGCTACTCCGCCGCCGATCTGGTGGTGGCCGAGGAGGTGGCGCGCCGGGCCGCCACGGCCGTGGAGAATGCGCGCCTGTACCAGCACGCGCAGCGCGCCATTCGCACGCGGGACGATTTCCTCGCCATCGTCTCTCACGATCTCAAGAATCCGTTGAGCGCCATCTTGACGGCCGCGGCTCTCCTCATGCGGACATTGCCGGCCGACGAGGCGGGAGCGCACGACAGGAGGAAGGCCGAGGTCATTCTCCTCGCCGCGCAGCGGATGCTCCGGATCATCGGTGATCTGCTCGACGTCGCCGCCATCGAGGCGGGCCGGCTGTCGGTGGAGAAGCGGATGCACGCGGCGGGCGCGCTCGTCCACGACGCGATCGAGATGGAGCGGGCGCTGGCGGCGCAGAAGCACCTGGTGCTCGAGGGCGAGATCCGCGGCGGGGGCGACTTCGAGGTGCGCTGCGATCGCGAGAGGGTCCTCCAGGTCTTCGCGAACCTGATCGGCAACGCGATCAAGTTCACCGCGGAGGGAGGGGCCATCACGGTCCGAGCGGAGCCACGCGGCGACGAGGCGCTCTTCGCCGTGACGGACACGGGGGCGGGGATCCACGCCGACGAGCTCCCTCACATCTTCGATCGTTTCTGGCAGGTGTCGGAGACCGCGCGTCTGGGGACCGGGCTGGGGCTCACCATCGCGAAGGGCTTCGTGGAGGCCCTCGGCGGGAGGATCTGGGCGGAGAGTCAGCTCGGCGCTGGCGCCACGTTGTTCTTCACGCTCCCCCTCGCCCGGCCGGAGGGAGCCGCCGCCGGAGGGAGCCGCTAGAGAACGTCGTCCCGCGCCCCCAGCCTGCGCGTAGTAGCGAGCGGTGCAATGACAAGTCGCAGCTGCCTTGTGTTCGCGCTTGTTGCCGGTATCGCTGGCGCCTTCATTGGACGCGCCTCGCCGCGCGACGCGCCAGGCGCACAAGCATTTCCGAGCGCATCGTCCCCGAGTTCGACGGCGGCATCTCCCGGCCGTGGCTGCAGAGAGGAACGCGCCGTTCTCGCCTCGACCAGGGCACAACTGGAACTCTGCATGGCCCTTCGTTCGCGGGTTCCCGAGGCCGAGCCATCTGGCGTTGCCAATCCATCCGAGGTCGATCCTCCGGAATCCCAGCCCTTCGACCAGCGCATGTCGAAGGTCGAAGAGATCCGTCGGAATCGCCGGCTCTTGGACAGCTATTCCGAGGCCGTGGTCGTCCAGCACCATGATGGGAGAACCGGTGTCTACAAACCTGACGAATGGCCGGATGACGGCGATGGGTACATCGTCGCGCGCAAGTTGCCCAGCGGACGGCTCGGAGTTTATGCAGGGCCAGACGCCGGACCACGCACAGATCCCGACGCATTCCGGCCCTGGGATCCTCCGATCCCTCCGCGACGCGTCTGGAAGCGTGAACCGGATGGGACGATCACAATCGACGGAAAGCCTGCGAGCCCTGGCGTGCAGTTCATGTTCGGCGGAAAGATCGAACAACCGTCGAAGCCGCCGCAGTGAGAATGCGCCATGACAAGTTCTCGCGCCTTCGGGTTCGTCATCATTGCCGGGGCTGGCATCCTTGGCGTCTTCCTCGGACGCGCCGTACCCCACGATGCGCCAGGTGTCGCAGCGGATGCTAGGGGGTCACCCACGTCTCCGGGCACGACGCCTGCCGACGATGAGTGCGAGGCCGAACGAAGCGCCCTGGCCTCGACCAGGCAAAAATTGGATGTGTGCATGGCCATTGACACGGCGGAGCCAGAGGCCGCGCCGTCCAGCGTTCCTGAGACCCCCGAGCCGGAGCCTCCAGCTTCCAACGTCGAGCCGACCCTCCAAGAGATCATCGCCGAAGAGATCAGGAGCTATCACGGTCGTCTGGACAGCCTACCCGAGGCTGTGATCGTTCAAGAGGCGGATGGAACGATCGGCATCCATAGACCCGACGATTGGCCGACCGACGCTGACGGCCTCATCATCGGACGAAAGCTCCCCAGTGGAGAGATCGGATGGTATGCCGGGCCAGATGCTGGACCACGCTCCGATCCTGCCGCGTTTCGACCAACCAAGTCCGTAATCGTCTTTGCGCACGACTTCGTGCGTGAAGCAGACGGGGGTCGAGGTGCTCCAGCTTGGATAAAGCGCAGGCTCGGCGAGAGGGTCGATGAGCCGGCGAGTCCGTAGCTCATCGAGATCGATGCAGAACCGCTCTTCGGTCGCGCTGAGGCGCCGGCCGATTGCGGTCGGGCCAGGGCGGCGTGGGCGCGGAGGACGGCGCCGGGGGCGAGCTCTGGCGCGATGGAGAAGACCGCCCGATCCGTCGAACGAGCTGGCCCGCGACACGGCCTACTCCCGGAAGCGCAGCGTCTCCACGGCGACGCCATCCTCTCCTGTCGTCATGGTGCCGTCATGGCTCCAGCTCGTGCCGCCTTGGCCCGGCAGGCCCAGCTCGAAGGTGACCCCCTCCAGCGTGAGCTGGTCCTCGTCGAGGTAGGCGATCCCGATCACGTCGCCGCCGCGCCCGGGGCAGCCGTAGCCGCCGTCCGTCCCCTTGTCGCCCTCCCATCCCGTCTCGGTCAGGCGCCCGATGCCTCGGCCGGCCGCCCCAACTGGCGCACGGACAGAATTTGTACGCCTGGTTGCCCATTGACGCCACGCTCGACTGAGAAGAGTCTCGAGTGGTGCGGCTCGTCAGCGAACCTGCGGCGAGCCGCGGGGCGTGAGCTTAACTCTACTGCGGGAAGTCGAGCTGCGAGGCAAACCGCCATGACGCCAAGGAACCAGGGGAATAGGAGGCGAAATGCCGGGACGGCCCTTACTATCTCCTCTTGGCGGCCTTGGCGTCATGGTGGTCTGCCGGCTGATCTGGGGCAACCTCCAGCAATAGTGTTAAGGTGGGCATTGCACCATGCAGAGGCTCCCTATGATAGCGTCGTCTCCATGCGGGCAGATGCTCCCTGACGATATGGCGGTCAGCTCAACCGTCGGACCAGTTTTGCGACTGGAGGCGACATGAAGGCCAGTGTAATTCTGATCTGTGGCTTCGTTGCTGCGTGCAACTACGACATGGGTGAGTGCTACCTTCGGGATGATCGTGGTGAGGGCGTCGGCGCAGGCGTCATCACCCCGGGTGGGGCCGGAGGCTTCGGAGATGCGCCACCGGATCCGCAAGACGAGCTGGAGCGTTCCGAGTGCAGTGAAGCCGTTGAGGCAGCAGCCCAGGTGAATTGCGCATCCCCCGGCAGCAATACGTGCGTAGACCAGTGCGAGGCGATCGGTGCCTACTGCGTTCATCACGCTTCGCATCCGTACAGCCCGAGCAGCGGGGTTGGCGATCTGTACTGGTGCAAAGGTGGCAAACCCACGTGGACATGCTCTTATCAGTATTCAAATGGAGACAACTGCACCATCATCAATCCAATTGGAACTTGGCTTTGTCGATATCAGTTTGACAAGTAGAGGACGGGGAAATGACGCGTGAGCGGCAAGTGGCGCAGGCGCTCTCCGAGGGGCTTAACTGTCTCTCTGCGATCGTGGAGTCGCTCGACGTCGGTGCGTCGGTGTCCGAGCTCCCGACGAATGAATGGCTGGGGACTCTGTGCGCGATGGGAGACGCCTTCGATGCGATTCTATCCAGAGAGGTGACGACGACGCTAGTCGTGCGGCAGGCTGACTGTGACTTCGTGCGAAGGTTGGTCGGCTTGGTGCTGGAGTGGACGACTACGCGCCAGCCTCCACAAGAGCTGCGGACGATGATCGAGTCTATTTTGAAGATCTTCGATCGTCGCGGCACCGAATCTGCTCCTGATACGCAGAAGTGACGAGGCGCCCGCCAGCGTAAGAGCTCGCTCGCGACACGGCCTACTCAGGAAAGCGCAGCGTCTCCACGGCGACGCCATCCTCTCCTGTCGTCATGGTGCCGTCGTGGCTCCAGCTGGTGCCGCCTGGGCCCGGCAGGCCCAGCTCGAAGGTGACCCCCTCCAGCGTGAGCTGGTCCTCGTCGAGGTAGGCGATCCCGATCACGTCGCCGCCGCGCCCGGGGCCGCCGTAGCCGCCGTCGCCGCCGTCGCCGCCGCGGCCAGCGCTGCACGCCCGCGCGCCGTCGTAGCCGTCGCCGCCGTACCCGCCTCGTCCGGCTTGGCCGCCTTGCTGGGGCGGCCCTCCGTCGCCTCCCGCCCCGCCGGCGGGCGCCTTGATGACGCTGTCCCGGACCGTCACCCTGGCGTGCAGCGCGGCGATGCCGATCGACGGCGAGCCGTTCTCGCCGGCTCGACCCCCCCGGCCGCCACAGCCGCCAGCGCCTCCGGAGCCGCCGCCGGCCCCTCCCTTGTCCGCCGCCGTGCACACGGCGAGCCCGCCGCGCCGGCCGCCGCCCCCGCCTCCGCCCTGGCCCGGCGTTCCCCAACCGCCGTCCGTCCCCTTGTCGCCCTCCCATCCCGTCTCGGTGAGGCGCCCGATGCCCTGGCCGGCCGCTCCCGCCGCTCCCGGGGTCCCGGGGCGCCCGGACCGGCCGTGCTCGCAGGCGCTCCCCTCGCGCTCCGCGTGGCCGCCGAGGCCTGAGGTCGGGTCGGCCGCCGGCACCGGTTCGCCGGTGTCTCCGTCTTCGGCCCGCGCGGGCAGCCCATCACCGCCTTTGCCGCCGGTGCTCGACGTTCCGTCGTCACACGGGTTCGTCACCGCCGCGCCTCCGGGGATCCTGGCGGCGGAGCACGCGTTCTCACCGAGCAGGCCATCGGGGCCGGCCGCTGCTCGGCTCGGCCATGCCTCCCCGTCGTGGCCCGCCCTGCCGCCGTTGAGCGCCCTGATCTCGCTGCGGACGATCTCCACCGCGGTGTTGGACTGAACGAGCACCCCGATGGGGGCCCCGCTCAGGACCCACACGTGATCGAGCGTCGAGACCCCGTCCGCGGCCCCCGTGTCGCCGGGGCGCGCCGGCTCGACGATCACCGCGATCCGCTCATCCACCTCGGAATTGATGCGGCCGCGGCTGTCGCTGCTCCGGCGCCGCCATTCGAGGAAGTCGAAGCCGGCATGGATGTCCACGCCGGAAGGAAGCCTGATCGCCCCCACGAAGGTATCGGTGGGCATGAACACGCGACCGCGCCCGGTGCGAGCGAGCTCGATCGCCCGCTGGACCGAGCGAACCGGCCGGTCCTTCGTGCCGGGGTTCGCGTCGTTGCCGTCGAGGATCTCGCTGTTGACGAACACCCCGCAGCCGTCCATGGCGCGATCCGCGGCGAGCTCCTCCAGGCACGTCGACTCCGGGACGGCATCGCCCGGACAGGCGGACGGAGCGTCGCACGGCGGTGCGCCGCCCGGCTCGTTCACCTCCGGAGAGTTCCCGCAACCGGCCATGGCGAGCGACAGGACGACGAACGGAAGGAACACGGACTTCACGCGCATGGGCATGCCTCACCGGAAGCGTCCCTGGGGACGCACGCTATCCAAGGCGCTAACGGGGCAGCTCGTTCGGCCCGCTGAACGCCTGGGTCTCCGCCGAAGGAGCGGAACCGCCTTTGCCAGCCACATCGAGCGTGCCGGCGTTCCCCGCGAGGCCGCCCTCGCCAGCCGGTCCGAACTTGATGACGGCGCCGGGCCGGAGGGCCAGGTTGGGGACCACGTAGGCGACGCCGATGGACGGGCCGCCGAGCCCGCCGCCGGCGTCGCCCCCGCGGCCGCCGTTGCCGCCGTAGCCGCCATGGCAGGCGTCCAACATCCCGGGCACGAACCCCTTGCCACCGTACCCACCGTGCTTGCCGAAGCCGCCCGGTTGGCCCGTTCCGCCGGTCCCCCCGTTCCCGCCGCGGCCCGTGACCACCTCGGTGGCCTCGATCGTGAGCTCCGTGCCCTCCAGCGCCACGATGCCGATGCTCGCGCCGCCGTAGCCGCCGCCCTTGCCGCCAAGGCCACCGCAGCCGCCGCCGCCCCCCGAGCCGCCGGCCGCCCCGGTCTGGGGTCGGGAGGCCGGGCACACGGGGAGACTCACGCCGTCGCGCGACTTGCTTCCACCCCCGCCGCCTCCGGCCTGGCCGACGCCGCCCCGCTCCCCGTCGTCACCGCGGACACCGATCCACCCGTCGTCGTTGAGATAGCCAATTCCGGCCGCGCCGCCGGCGCGGCCACGGTCCTCGCCGGGCGCGCCAGCTTTCCCGTCGCTGCACGCCGTGCTGCCGGCGCCGGCTCCTCCGAGGCCCTTGCCCTCGGGGTTCGGTGCGGGCTCGGGCTGTCCCAGAGCGCCGTCGCCGCCCTGCTCGATCCCGCCGTCGCCCCCGTACCCGCTCGTCGACTCGATGCCCTCGCCGCACGCGGTCACGACCGGGAGGGCGCCCATCGCGGCGTCCGCCGTGCAGGCATCCGCCCCGTCGTTCCCGAACTGCCCGCTCTGCGCGCGGGCGCTCGGCGCGTCCTCGCCGGGCTCCCCGTCCTTGCCGTTGCCCGCGATGACCACGCTCGACACCAGCTTCACCCTGGCGCCGTAGCTCAGGATCACCGCGATCGACGACCTGCCGTCGATCGCCGAGGCGTCCGCCGCCACGACGCGCACGCCGGAGATCGTCGACGTCGCGTCCTCTCCCTCGATGACGCGCAGCGGGACTCCCCCGGGCGGCGCGATGGTCGTCCGCTGAGCGGGCCCGCCGAACGACCAGTCGCCTCCGTCGCAGCGTCGGCCGCCCCAGAGATCGACGCCCGAGGGCAGGGAGATCGCCTCCTCGAACACCTCGCCGCAGGCGTACACGCGCCGGGTCGGCGCCTCGCCGCCGCCTCGTCCGGTCGTGGCCAGCTCGACCGCGCGCTGGAGCGTCTTCACCGGCGCGTCCTTCGTGCCGGCGTGGTCGTCGTCGCCGTGCTCGCTGGCGAAGACCCCGCACGCGTCGAGCGCCTGCGCCTTGCCGGGCTCTCCCTCGCACGGTCCGGGCGAGGGCTCCGGATCGGGGGCGCAGTCCAGCCCTTCCCAGCAAGCATCGGAATAACGGCACGCGGTCGACGTGCTCGCGCTCCACGCGCAGAGCACAACAGCCACAACGGATACTCGCCTGGTCGCGTTGCGCTCGTTCCGCATTCCGCGTGCACGGTAGTTGCGCCAGCCGCTCGGCGTCAACACGCAGGAACGGCATCAAGGATGCATTTGTCCGTGGAAAATGTCTCTCGATAACGCAATGCGACCCGCGGGTCAGCGGCATGTGCGGGCTCTTCGCTTCCGGCGGGCGCTCGATCCGTCCAGTGCAGCGGAGCGACACCGCGCCGTGACGCGCGCTCACTCCACCAGAAAGTAGCGCGCGTCTCGCTTGATATCGAAATGGAAGTGGTCCGCGTGCGCCTCGTTCGCGTTGGGCGTGAGAACGACGTTGAACAGCCCGCTCGTGGAGATGGAACAGAGGATCTCCCGCAGCTCGAGCGCGTGGGGGCTGGGCGCCTTCGGCTCCGATCCGGGGCCGCACGGCGGCGCGCCGATGGCGCCGAGCCAGTCGGCCTTCACGTCGAGTCGGGTCCCGTCGGCCTTCACGAAGGCAGCGACGTCGATGGCGAGACCGAGGGCGTGCTGGTTGGGGCGCCTGGGCGCCGCCGCCGGCTTCTTCGCGGCGCGCTCGCCCGGTTTCGCCGCTTTGACGGCGGCCTTCAGGGTCTTCTTGCCTGCCGGCGGCTTCGCGGGCGCCTTCGGCGGCGCCACGGCGCCGGCTGGACCGGGCCGGTGCATGCTGAAGTGCACAACCTCGACGATCCCGCGCGTCGTCAGGAAGGCGGCGAGATCGTCGAGCGCGAGGACCAGCCGGCAATCGGCGATGTCGAACGGGGAGGCCGACCTGGGCTTCGCCACGCCGTCGCCGCGGAACGTGACCCCGTGCAGCGCGCCGGTGATCCTGACCGGCCGGTCGACCAGCGAGGCGCCGCGCGCCGGGGCGTGCGGGATCCCGCGGCGCTTCATCTCCCTGTCGCACGCGTCGGCCGAGAGCGCCCCGTAGGTGGCCGCGCGCGACGAGGCGGACCACGCGGGCAGCTCGAACCGCGCGCCGCCCGCGTCCCAGCCGCCGTCCAGGAGGGCGGCCGCGCCGTCCGCAGGCGCAGGCGCGTCGGCGTCGCCCTCCAGAGGGCCGTCCCCGCCATCCGCGAGCGCCGTCGCTGCACCGGGGGGCGCGGGCGCCGCCGCTGCGGGGGCATCGACCGGCTCCTCCGAAGCGTGGCGTAGTGAGGCGATGCCGAGCGGCGTGAGGAGCGCCGCAGCGCCGATCAGGGCCGCGCCCAGGGTCAGCGCACGGCGGGAAGGGAGCGCGCTCATCTCTGGCGGAGCTTAGGAGAAACCGGGCAGCCTGGCAGCCTTCGTGGCACCGGACACGCGCCGGGGGAGGCTCCCCGCAGCCTTCGTGGCACCGGACACGCGCCGGGGGGAGGCTCCCCGCAGCCTTCGTGGCACCGGACACGGTCCGGGGGAGGCTCCCCGCAGCCTTCGTGGCACCGGACACGCGCCGGGGGGAGGCTCCCCGCAGCCTTCGTGGCACCGGACACGCGCCGGGGGAGGCTCCCCGCAGCCTTCGTGGCACCGGACACGCGCCGGGGGAAGCTCCCCGTAGCCTTCCTGGCACCGGACACGGGCCAGGGGAAGCTCCCCGTAGCCTTCGTGGCACCGGACACGGTCGGGGAGAGGCTCCCCGCAGCCTTCGTGGCACGGGAGACGGTGGCCCGTAACGGTGCTCTCTGGTTCATGGCACAGCACGTGCCATCCAACCATCGCCACATCCAGCGCGCCTGTCACGGAGCGAGCAGCACCCGAGCCACTGGCTCGCGCTCCGCAAGGACCGGGCTCCCTTCTGGCAGGGCGACGTCGCTATCCAGCCCCGCGCGGGCCCGAGCGCCATGGCGCAAGATTACGACGTTCGGCGGCACGCCATCAGAAATCAGCCGTGAGGTCGATTGACGACTTGGTGGGGGGGTGATTATTCCTGCCCGGAATGTCCGGTGTGCGCCAGACGTTCTCGACACGTCCAGCGCGCGGGGGTGAGGAGCGCACCGTACCTGTTCTCCGCTGCTCCGCGACGACGAACAACGAGAGGTCATCCCCTCATGACGAAGCCTTCTCCGCTCAAGAAGAAGCCCGCTCCCAAGAAGCCCGCGGCCCCGCCCCAGGCGGCGGCGGCGTTCGACGAGACCCTGCCCGAGATCGAGGCGCTCAGCCCCGATCGGCTCATCGCCATCAACCTCGATATTCCCCGTGTGGTCTCCCAGGTGCTGGGCGTATTGCCCGGCCTCCTCGCGCTGCGCTCCGCCATCGCGGAGCGCCTGCCGACACACGAGCTCGCGTCGCTCGACCGGCTCGAGACTTACGCGCTCGCGGCCTGGTACGCGCACATCGCGTGGCTGTCGAGCGGAGGCGCCGAGAACGCGCTGAAGCCGCTGCTCGCGGAGGCGGCCCCGCTGCGCGAGAACCTGCTGAGCGACGCCGAGGCGCTGGCCCGCCGCGGCCTGCTCGACGCAGACACGGTGGCGGAGATCCGGGCCGGACAGGGGTATATCGATACGGCGAATGACCTCGTCGCCCTCTCGGCGCTCTTCACTGCGAGCTGGTCGGAGGTCACCGGCAGGACGGCGGCGACCGAGGAAGAAGTGAAGCGCGCCGGGGAGATCGGGCCGCAGATCCTCGCGGCCCTCGGCGTGAGGGAGCACGGCAAAGGTCCCGGGCCGACCGAGGCCGCGGACAGGAGGGCGCGGGCGTTCTCGCTGCTCGTCCACGCCTACGACCAGACCCGCCGCGCCGTCACGTACCTGCGCTGGGACGAGGGGGACGCCGATGCGATCGCCCCGTCCCTCTACAAGGGCCGCACGGGCCGCGCGGCGTCGTCCAGCGATGCCGCCGCCGCGCCGGCAGACGAGGCCCCCGCTGCCCCGACGGCGTCGGCACCGACCGGTACGGCGGCGCCCACGGGTACGGCGGCGCCATCGGGGCCCGGCGCCGCACTGAACGGCCCGCCGTTCACCGGCTAACCATCGCCGCCCACCTCCGCGGCGGACGCCTTCGGAGAACCTCCGACCCCTGCGCGGCCGTCCGGCACGCCAGCGATCAGGAATGATGCGCTTGTGCCCCTCTGCCCGCCAGGCGCTCGCGTCCTCACCAAGGGCTGTCATCGGCCGGCCGACCGTGGCCGAACCATGTCCATCCTCATGGGGCTACCTGGTGATGAAATGGCACTGGACGGCGCGGCGCTTGCCGTTGACGAAGAGCTGCGCACACGCCTTGCCGAACTTCGGGAGCGTGCGGTCCTTCTTGATATTGAAGGTCGGCACAGTGCCGACCTTGCACGTGGTGTGCAGGGGCCCGCGCGTGATCCTGTACGTCTTGCCGGACGTATCGGCGTAGTGGAATTCGATCCGGGCGTTGCAGAACCGGCTCAGGAGGGCAGCGGGACCGACACAATCCACGCCAGCGATCTGGTCCGTGATCTTTCGCCCGGAGCCCTTGATCACGTGGGTGAGGGCGCACCCGGTAGGCACGTTGATGGTGGCGCCTCCGATGGTGTAGCTGAACGTCTGGACGGCAGCGGTTCCGGCGGCCGATCGCACGCTGAATCGGGAGCTGGGTGCCTCGACCAGCGCCTCCTCCTGCGTCGGCACGGCATCACCCTGCACCTCCTCGACATCGATGTCATCGGCGAGATCCTCGCCCGCGTCATCGGAGGGAACGCTGCCCTCCTCCTGCGAGGGAACACTTCCCCGGAAGACGACAAGAGGCGTGGATACGCTCCGGGTCAGGGCGCCGGCGTCGCCGGCCATGGCCGGCGTGGCCAGAACGAGCGGAGCCGTCGCCGCGCCGATGACGGCTGCTGCGCCGATGGTAGCTGTTGTGAAGAGCGAGCGTGAAGACTTCCAGATCATGGGGTACTCCTGGTGTGGTGATCCGACACGAGTCCGAGCGCCAGCGACGCGCCACCGGTGACGGCAACGTCAATGACCGGACGTGACACATGGCAAACGATCAAACGAATATCGAATTTCTTGGTTCGAGTGTGCTGTTGGCTCCCACCGAGTGCTCATGCAGAACTGATACCAGCGCCAAGCTCGACCAGCCCGCGCCGCCCCGGGGAAAGGAGAGGCGAAACGATTCGAGGAGACCAAGGGCGAATCGCCAGGCTCACCTCAGGCGACGGGAGTTTTTCTGGCGCGATACGCCTTCCTCCTGGGAAATGACGCTGTATCAACAATGGTTTCCATGCATCCAAGGGGCCGCGTTCACGCCGGTGGCCTCCCCCACGCGCTGGTTGTCAAATCAGCGGCGAGGCCCCCTTAGCCCGCGCTCGAGGCTCGCTGGGCACGACGTCGGCACGATGACGGCCAGCCAGGCTCTTCGCGAACCGGTGCTCCACCATGATTTTCGATATTCGCGCGAACGCGGGTGATCAGCGTCCGGCTTGACTGGCCGGCATCGCGCTTGGCCTGCTTCTGGCCAGGGATCGCGCCATTGCCGTTCGACACGGAATTTGCTCGACTCCCCCGATGTCTCGCTCC
This sequence comes from Sorangium sp. So ce426, assembly GCF_051475585.1. Classification (NCBI taxonomy): domain Bacteria; kingdom Pseudomonadati; phylum Myxococcota; order Polyangiales; family Polyangiaceae; genus Sorangium; species Sorangium sp. So ce426. The sequence goes on from NZ_CP150341.1 coordinate 5,191,902, forward strand.
TGCATCGCGGCCCCCGGCCGCCTCGCTTCCCTCGGCCGCCGCCACATCGCCCTCGGGATCGCGCTGGCCGCGCTGCTCGCGCCCCGCCAGGCCCCGGCGCGCGGCGCGCCGGCCGGCGGCGGGCCAGCGCCGTCCGCGCGCCCCGAGGCGCCCTCGCTCGTCACCGAGGCCGAGCGGACCGGCTTCCGGCGCACGGGTCGTTATGCCGAGGTCGAGCGGCTATGCCGCGACTTCGAGCGGGCCTATCCGGGCCGCGCCCGCTGCGTCCGTTTCGGTACGACGCCCGAGGGCAGGCCCATGCTCGCGATCGCCGCCTCCGACGACGGCACGCTCGACCCCGCGGCGGCGCGGGCGAGGCGGCGCCCGGTGATCCTGTTCCAGGGCGGCATCCACGCCGGCGAGATCGACGGCAAGGACGGCGGCTTCTGGGCGCTCCGCGAGCTGCTCGAGGGCGCGATGGCGCCGGGCGCCCTCGCGGCGGCCACGGCGGTGTTCGTGCCGGTGTTCAACGTCGACGGCCACGAGCGGTTCCGTCGAAACCAGCGGCCCAACCAGCGCGGCCCCGAGGAGATGGGCTTCCGCGCCACCGCGCAGAACCTCAACCTGAACCGCGATACCATGAAGGCCGAGGCGCCCGAGATGCGGGCCATGCTGGCGCTCCTCGACGCCTGGGATCCGGTGGTCCAGGTCGACCTGCACACGACCGACGGCGCGAAGTTCCAGCACGACATCGCGGTGGTCGTGGAGCCCTCGGTGCCTCACCCCGGCGGGCTCGACGCCGTGGCGCGCGCCCTCTCGGGGGAGCTCCAGGCGCGCCTCTCGGCGCTCGGTCACCTGCCGCTCCCGTTCTACCCGGCATTCCGCGAGGACGACGATCCCTCGTCGGGGATCTCCACCGAGCCGGGGCCGCCGCGCTTCTCGCAGTCCTACAGCGCTGCCCGCAACCGCATCGGCGTGCTCGTCGAGACGCACAGCTGGGCCACCCACGCCGAGCGCGTGCGCGCGGTCCACGACCTCCTCGCGGCGCTCTTCGAGCGCGTCTCCTCCGGTTCCGGCGCGGGCGCCCTCCGCGCCGCGGCCGAGCGCGCGGACGCCGCGAGCGCGCGCCTCGCCGGCGCCCCCTTCGCCCTCACGCACCGCGCGGGGCCGGTCTCGCGCATCTTCCCGTTCCGCGGCTTCGCTTACGAGAAGCGCGCCTCGGAGATCTCGGGCGGCACGTGGACCCGTTACGACGAGTCCCGCCCGGAGATCTGGCGCGTGCCGCTGTTCGACCGCATCCAGCCGGACCTGACGGTCACCGCGCCCGAGGCCGGCTACGTCATCCCGGCGGCGCACGCGGCCTGGGTGGCCGACAAGCTGCGCCTGCACGGCGTGCGTTACCAGATCCTCCCCCAGGCTCGCCCCGGCTTTCCCGTCGAGGCGTTCCGGGCCGACGCGGTGACGTTCGAGCGGCCCTTCGAGGGTCGGACGCGCGTGAAGCTCCAGGGCGCCTTCCGGCCGGAGCGGCAGGATCTTCCGGCCGGCTCGCTGTTCGTTCCCATCGCGCAGCCGCGGGCGCCCCTCGTCCTGCACCTCCTCGAGCCGCTCGCGCCCGACTCCCTCGTCGCCTGGGGCTTCTTCAACGCCTCCTTCGAGCGCAAGGAATACATGGAAGCCTACGTGGCCGAGGAGGAGGCGCGCAGCATGCTCGCCGCGGATCCTGCGCTGCGCAACGAGTTCAATGCGCGCCTGCGCGATCCTGCGTTTGCGAACGACGCGAAGGCCCGCCTCGATTTCTTCTACAAGCGCCATCCGTCCTGGGACGAGCGCGTGAATCTCGTCCCGGTATTCCGCGTCGCCGCGCCCCCGTGACAGGCCTCTCCTTCGTTTCGTCTGCTTCGCCTGCGCTCCGGCTCTGGCCGAATGTCCGTGAGCCCCACAGGCCTCACATCATTCGATGGATTCCGGCCAGTCTGCGGCGCCGCGACGGGCGAGGGGGCCCCGCTCGGGTTGCGCGGAGCGCGCCGCGATCGCATGCTCGTCACGACATGTCGGCCGGCGTGCGACAGCGGTGATGCGCGCGCCTACGACGACGCACGGCGACGTGATGTCGCCTGACGGCGAAAGGGGGGGACGATGTTCCTGCGATGGGCGTTCGGCTTTTGTTCGGCGTTTTTCTTTGCCTTTCCTGCGCTGGCGCAGAATACGCGGATCGCGAACTTCACCTATGCTGGCAGCGGCTGCCCTGTCGGCTCCGCCGCGGGGGTGATCTCGCCTGATCAGAAGGCGCTGACCGTCATCTTCGACCAGTTCGAGGCGCACGCCGGCCCGGGCATCGGCCGCGCCTCGAACCGCGCGTTCTGCCAGCTGGCCGTGGATCTCCGGTTCGATCCGGGGTGGCAAGTCGCGGTCTTCGACGCCACGTACCGGGGGTTCGCCGACCTGGAGGGGGGCGTCCAGGGGCTCCACGAGACATCGTATTATTTCTCGGGGTCGCCGCTCACCTCGGGGCCGCTCACGTGGAGCATGATCGGGCCGTTCACGAGCGACTTCTCCCGCACGGACACCTTCACGACCACGGTCTGGTCCGAGTGCGGCACCGTGCGGCCGCTCAACATCAAGACGAGCCTCTATGTCACGAACCGGTTTGCGCCGTCGAGCTCCGGGGTGTTGACCAACGACACGACCGACGTCCAGGTCCGGATCGCGTACGGCCTCGTGTACCGCCCCTGTCCCGGTCCCTGAGGTCGGCAGGGCGCACGGCGAGCCCGGCGTGGCGGTGCCGCGCCGGGCTCGCTCACGCCATCAGGCAGCCGGCCGACGACCCTTGCATCGGCACGATGGCCAGGATCTCCCCGGTCTCCCCGAAGATCAGGAGCCGCGCGACGATGGCCTCCTTGCCCGTGCCACACAGGGGCAGGAGCGCGAGCCGGACCGCTGGCCCGCGGCCCCCCTCGAACTTGAGGGCGAGCAGCTGCTTTTCGTCGCACTCCTCGAGGAGCTCCACGTCCGCCTCGATCTGGACCGGCGCCACCCGCGTGCACGCCTTGGCCTCGCCGAAGCTGTCCACCGTGCAGCGGTTGGGATCGAGCGAGATCCGGACCCGAGACGACCCCTGTTCGCCCACCGTGGTGATCTGGATCTGATGAACCGAAATCCCCTTCTGGAGCGGGATGGGCTCCACGAGATAGCCTGTTTCCAGCCGCAGATTCTTGATTTTCATCGGACCCCCGCCTCTCGGCCGTGCGTCCCGCGATCTCCGCCCATCGCGGCGCCGCGGCGGCGCGCTTGCTTCGAGGAGAAGCACCGGTTGTGCCGGCGCGCGCGCGCGCGGAGCCCGCACGCGCGCCCTGCGCCGCCATCGCGCTCGGCGGAGCGTCGTCTGCCGCCGCGCCGCCGCGCCGCCGCCCGCTCGTCCAGGCTCAGACGAGCCCGAATTTGTAGGTGTCAAGGAGCCTGGCGAGGAGCACCGCGTTCGCCGGATCCGCGAGGGAGCCGAGCCGGGTCACCTCGAGCTCGGCGCTGACGCGCTCGAAGAGGGCGGCGCAGACGCGGGTCGGATCGTGGCGCGCGACGTACGCGATGCCGTCGGGTCGCCTCGGGTGGTCGTGGATCGCGCGCGCCCAGCGGTGGGCGGCCCGATAGGACTCCCCCGAGGTCAGGCGGGCGTCGGCCCCGAGGCGCGCCAGCCCCTCTCCCGTGAGGTTCACGAGCCGCAGCGGCCGCCGCGGCGCGATGCGCGCGAGCCCCCGCGCGGCGAGCTCGCTCTGCTCCACGAAGCGCACGCCGGTCGCGTGGCCGAACACCTCGATGAAGGCGCAGCGCGCGTCCTTCCCGGCGTACAGCACGCCGAACTCGCCGTCCGGCGCGTCGAAGCGGTTGTCGCCCGAGCGACCGAAGTGCAGCGGTTCACGCGCGAGCCAGTGGATCCGGAACCAGCTCCGCCGGTAGATCGCGATGGGGAGCGGCGACGTCGCGAGGTCGAGGGGCGGGTCCGGATGCGCCCCGAGCGTCGTCGTCATCGCGGCGCGCTCTCAGGCCGCGCCTTGCTCACCGAAGGTGCGCGCGGCGAGCCGCACGGGGTCCAGCTCGCCGCGGCGGAGCCAGTCGAGCGGCCGCTCGCCGTCGAGGCGGAGGTTGCCGGAGAGGAAGAAGCGGACCTTCGCCAGCGGGGGGTGCTCTTCGAGCAGGGCCAGGATCTCTTCCATCCCCGGCAGCAGGCCCTCGTCCGCGAACTGCCATGCGGGGTAGAGGTGGCCACGAGCGCCGATGCTGACGGCCAGCAGCCTTCCGGCGGCGCGCTGCGCTTCGATCGCCCGGGGCGGGAGGTGGAGCCCCTCGCCGACCTCCTCGGCGGTGAGCGTGCCCCCTTCGGCCGCGAGGAGCGCGTCCCTCGCCTGCAGACCGCGGAGGCGGGCCGGCGTGAGCGGATCCGCGGCGGAGAAGAGGCCGACGGCGCTCGGCTGCGTGAGCGCTGTCACCAGGGCGTCCGCGTTGCTGGGCGACGCGACCACCTCGCCAAGCTCGCTCTGATCGAGCCGCTCCGCGACCTGGGTGAGCGCGTCGATGCCGCGCGTCAGGAACTCGACCCGCAGCGGCTCACCGTCGAACTGGTGGAGTCGCTCTGCAATTTCCGAAAGGGCGCTGGAGTCCCGATCTTTATTCGCCATGGCCGACCCAGGGGACGATGCAGCGCGCGCCCAGCGCCGTCAACCAAGCGCACCCCGCCCTTCTGCGTCATTACGACCATGCTGAACGGAACGTCAGTGAGAACCATTCCCGGTGTCGCTGGTGTCGTTCTTCTTCGGTGAGCTCACCGGCTCCCGAGTTTGTCGGGGGCGTCTGGAAGAAGGTCAGAGCTTGACCTGTTTCAGCATCGCGCTGGTGATCGACTGGCGCACGCTCGTGAGCTCTGCCCATGGGTCCCGGATCGCGGCGAGCCGCTGCGGCACGGTGTCGATGGTGAACGAGGCGGGATCGAGCGGCGCGTCGAGCTCGTCCCACGAGAGCGGGGTCGCGACGGCCGCGCCGGGGCGCGCCCGCGTCGAGTAGGGCGCCACCGCGGTGGCGCCGCGCCCGTTCCGCAGGTAGTCGATGAAGACCTTGCCGGCGCGCTTCGCCTTCGACATCGTCGCGGTGTACCGCGCCGGATCGGAGCGCACGAGCGCGTCGGCCACGGCCTTCGTGAACGCCTTCACCTCGTCCCAGCCCCTGCGTGGCGCTATCGGGGCCACGACGTGCAGGCCTTTGCCGCCGGTCGTCTTGACGAAGCTTTGTAGCCCCAGCGACGAAAGGAGGCGCCGCGCCGTCCTCGCCGCGTCCGCCACGCGCTCCCACGGGAGATCCGGCGCTGGATCGAGGTCGAACACCATCCTGTCGGGCTGCTCGATCCGGTCCACGCGGCTCCCCCAGAGGTGCAGCTCGAGCGCCCCCATCTGGACGAGCGACACGAGCCCTTCGGTGGTCTCGATATAAAGATAGGTGCGCTCGCCGCCGTCCTCCTCGACGGCCATCCGCTGGATCGCCTCGGACAGCCCCTCGGCCTCGTGCCTTTGAAAGAAGCATGGCTTGCCCTGGCCTGCGGGGCAGCGGACCAGCGTGAGCAGCCGCTTCTCGGCGTGGGTCAGCATGTGGTCGGCGATCTGCTCGTAATACCGGGCCAGCGCGAGCTTCGTGATCCCCTGCGAGGGATAAAGCACCTTGTCGGGGTTCGTCAGCGATACCCCGGCGACTTCGACCCGCCCCGCGCCGCCGCTGCTCCGGCCCCCGCGCGGGGCCTTGCTCCCCGTCGTGCTCGCTGTCCTCCTCGGCGGGGCGCCGGCCCCGCTGCCTGGCGCCGCGCCCGCTGCCTCGCCGGGCGGCGATCGCGGCGGCGGCTGTTCGCGCTCGACGGTGACCGACTCCGGGGTGCGGTCCTCGCGGAGCCCTTCGAAGGAGGGGTGTCGCAGCCGTCCGTCGCGCGTCCACTCGGAAAAGCGGACCTCCGCGACGAGCCTGGGCTCGACCCAGCGCGCGCCCCGCATGCGCGGCGCCCCTGAACAGGCGGGCGTGGCGCGTACGATCGAGTCGAGGCGGCTGCGCAGGGTCGTCAGCGTCTTGCTCGTGAAGCCGGTGCCCACCTTGCCGGCGTAGGCGAGCTTGCCTGATCTGTTCACGCCGACGAGGATCGCCCCCAGCCCTTTCCTGGCGCCGGACGGCTCGGTGCAGCCGACGATCACGAACTCCTGGCGCCGGCCGCACTTCACCTTGAGCCAGCTGTCGCCGCGCCCGCTCCGGTAGGGAGCCTCCGGGCGCTTCGCGATGACGCCCTCGATCCCGAGCTCGCACGCGTGCTGGACGACGGCGGAGCCGTCCTCCGCGACATGCTCCGTGTAGCGCAGGTGCCCTTTTTCGGGCGCTTCCGCGAGCAGCGCCTCGAGCGCCCGCTTGCGCGTGACCTGAGTGCACGCGCGGAGATCGCGGCCGTCGAGGTAGAGCAGATCGAAGACGAAGTACATCAGGCGCCCCTCGCGCCTGCCATTGCCGTCGCTGAGCGCGTTCTGGAGCGCCTGGAAGTCGGTCACGCCGTCCGGCCTCACGACGACGATCTCGCCGTCCAGCACGGCCTCCCGCGCAGGCAGCTGGGCGAGGTCGTCGCGCACGCCCGCGAACCGCTCGGTCCAGTCCTGACCGCGGCGGGTCAGGAGCGTCACGCGCCCCCCGCGGAGCTTCGCGAGCATGCGATAGCCATCGAGCTTGACCTCGTAGAGCCACCCCTCGTCAGGGGGTGGCCCGGTGACGAGCGTCGCGAGCTGGGGCTCGATCTCGCCCGGGAACGGCCCTTTCCGGGCGCCCTCGAGCGCATCCGCGTAGGTCAGCGTCGGGCGCGGGGTCGCTGCGGTGGTGTTCGCCTCTCCCGTCGCCGCGGGCGAGCGCTGGCTGTCCACGTCGGCCGCCGTCACCCCGCGTTTGCGACGGGCGGTCAGGGTTGCTTGTCGCACCGCTTGAGTCCGCCGCGCCGCGCCTTGTGCCTGTCTTTGTCCGGCCATCATCATGCCACCGTCTCTTTTGGTGGAAAAAGCAATTCCGATACCGCAATGGCATCGTCGCCTGCCGGTGGTTTCCAGCTCCCAGACCATGGCGCGGCCGGCTGAGCTCGACATGCGCGCCTCAGAATGCGGCGATCTGCCACGCACGTGTCCTCCCCCTGGCGCATCAGCCGCGGCTCTGCGCAGCGGAGCTCCTCGGATCCTGGCGCACAGGCGCCCGCGCAACATCCGAGTTTCCACGCCTGCCAGCCACGGCGCCTGGAATGAACAGGCGCGCAGGACCGCGCGGGTGGTTTAGATCAAGGAAGGACGGACTCGAGGAAGTCGACGATAGAAAGGATGCTGCAACGATGGTGCTGCGCGTTGCCGCCGCAGTGTTCGTCGGATGGTCGTTCCGGACGGCGTGAACGGGTCAAGCGCTGCCGTGAGGGGCGAGCGACAGGGGTCCGCCCGGTGCCGGACCGAGCTACTGCAGTGCCTCGGAGACGCTCGTCGCGGTGATGGCCTGGTCGTGCCACCGCTCCAGGGTCGCCAGCTCGACGCACGCCTCGATGCGAGCGTCGTCCAACGGGCTCAGCGCGAGCTGCCGGCGAGCGAGCACACGTCGCAGGGCAGCGCGGGCCTCGGCCAGACGTCCCTTGCCGATGCCCTTCTCGATGCCCTTCTCGATGCCCTTCTCGATGAGCCGCTCCTGGACCTGCGGGCTCGCTTCGAGCAGCACCTCGAGGATGCGCTGTCGCCGGGCCTCCACCTCCGGGTCCTCGGCCTTGCCGAACCTCCACAGGAGCTCCTCTCGGGTCGTCGCTGACATCGCCAGGTACTCTAGCATGGCCAGCACCCACTCGATGGGCCGGCGTCCAGCTACCCACCGGCCGAACTCGTCCAGGGCTCGCCCGGAACGGGCGACCAGGAAAGCGATCAGCTCGTCACGCAGGGGGAGCTCGTTCGCTGCAACCCACAGCACCCAGCGCCCGAGCGGCTCCACGCGGTAGCAGCCGGGCGCGAAGCGCGTGGGCGCGTACACCCGTTGCAGCCACTCCGGGACGTGAGGAGCGACCAGCCAGAGCGGCTCGTGGCCCACCCAGGGCGGCGCCTCTTCCCCCTGCTCGACCCGCTGCAATTGCCTCGCCTGCCGCCGCAAGAGGGCCCGCTCTATCGCCTTCCGGTCCACGTGATCCCCGGCGAGCTTCAGCTCGACCATCACCTCCTCGTGGCCACGCGCCTCGGGCCAAGGCGCTGCCAGCTCCACCAGGAGCGCCGGGCGGTGGATCAGGAGCAGGCCATCGCACTGCACCTTCTCGAGCCGGATCTCCGGTGGATCCTGCCAGGTGATGGCGCCTCCAGTGAGGCGCTCCGTCTCTTCGGCGAACGTTCGTTTGGCGAACAGGTCCGGTTGACCCATCGCGTTGACCCATCGCGCTGCGCGGTAGCAGAGGACGATCGCAGGAGCCAGAGCCAATCGCAGATCAGCGAGATCCGCTGACCGGCTTTCTCACCGGCACTCGCACTCTAGCCTCGCAAGGCCGCACCGCGACGAATTCTCAAATGAAGACGCCGCGATCTCCGTAATACGCTTCTCCGTGCCGATGGCTGCGCGCCCCCGACGCGCGACCCATCATTGCGCGGGCGGCTCGCTCCAGTGGCGCACCAGATCAGGCAGCGCGGTCTCCGCCATGCGGGTGAGGTGCCTCACGTGATCTGGCTTCTGGGTGCCCGCATAGCCGCGGACATGGAACGCGCCCCTGTGCGCCTCGGACAGGGGCGCGAACCGGAGCTTCGCCTCGCTCGCCTCTCCGGTCAGGTCGTAGATCGCCTGCTCGTCCGCGCCCGCGCCCGGGGAGCGCTGCGCGCCCGTGAGCTTGAGGAGCGCGTCCGTGCTCTCGTGAGTACCGGCGTAATCGCCGTTCGGGGTGATCTCCGAATGGGTGATCGACATCATCTTCTTGCCGGCGGCCGCCAGCTCGGCGAAGCGGCTGAACGGCTTGAGGCGCTCCATGTCCAGGCTGTGGTCGAGCGGCATGTAGCCGGTATGGATGCCGTCCAGGAGGAGCACGGCGTCCACCTTGTCGGTGAACCCCGGCTGGTTCAGGAGCCCGCGAACCGCGCCATACCCGGCGCTGAACGCCGTGAGCGCGACGCGCCGGAGCCGGGCGCCGCGCAGCCCACGGGCCTCGAGCGCCGCCTGCGCCTTCGCCATCAACGCCGGGAGATAGGAGCGGATCGAGAACTGGGTCTCGTACGCGCCAGAGCTGATGCCCAGATTGATGATCATCACGACCGCGTTGACCCGGGCGCGATCGAAGCCCGCCTGCACGACGTCGTTGACCCCGTGGAAATGGATCACCAGATCGTACGCTCCATCGGCCGAGGCGAACGACGCAGGGATGGTGATGATCCCGTCAGGGATGGGGATGACCGCCGTTCGATCGAGCGTCGCGTCGGCGCGATCCGCGGGGGCGAGGGCCGGCGCCGCCGTCGCTGGCGTCGCATGGAGCGGCGCGGCCGCTCCGGCCTTCGCCTCGACCCGCGCCGCCCCCCTCGTCGACCGCAGGATGGCCGCGGCGGCCGCGGCCGGCTGGAGCGCCGAGCCCGCGCGGAGATCGAAGCCCGCCGCGCCGAGCTGCATCGAGACGAGCCCGCCCACCACCGCCGCGAAGCCCAGGCCGGCACCCGCGCTCAAGGCGATCAAGCGCGACGTGGAACGCCGCGTCGGAGATGCCATGACCGGAGCCGGCGATTCGAACGGCATCGCCATGCCCCCAATCGACGCCGGCGGACGACGGAAAATTAAAGTGGGCTCATCCTCGTCATGGGGCAGTTGGACCTCCGCGCAAGGGGGCTCACCGGGGAACATGTCAGCGATGATGCGAGGCCTATGCCACTCATGGCAAGCGCTAAAATTCTACATGATAGGTTCGCATGCGCATGCGTCAAGGAAGTGGACCTGGTCCGACGTAGTCCCATGGTGGTTCATTGTTTGACCAGGGAAGCGCCCAGGGAAGCGCCCAGGGAAGCACCTTGCTTGCGCGCGCAGCCCCGTGGTTCCGGGATTCTGGTTGGCTCCTGCGCTGCGCGCAGAGCGCGTAATCGACTTCGCGCCATCGACCGTACGACCGCACCGCTCGCTCATGGTCCGACTGACCTCCATGCGCCGGGGTGTCTCGCCGGCCCGCGCGCGTCGACCGTTGCACGTCCAACGGTTCGCCGACGAGGGGGCGCGCTGAGCGCGGCGCGCGCCCGCCGGGCGAGCTGACGCGCCGGACGTCGCCGACGGACGACGCCGCGCTGCGCGCTGGAAATGCGGCGCGCCCGGGGCGCGGCGCACGTGAACCTTGACAGCGCGGGGCGCCTCTGGATCTCCTCTTTCCTCCCCACTCACCTGCACGGGCCCCCCATGACCAGCTACCCCCGCGTCTACGACGACAACACCCAGAGCATCGGCCGCACGCCGCTCGTGCGCATCCGCCGCGTGATCGACGGCGCGCGCGCGACGGTGCTGGCGAAGATCGAGGGGCGCAACCCGGCGTACTCGGTCAAGTGCCGCATCGGCGCGGCCATGGTCTGGGACGCCGAGCAGCGGGGCGTGCTCGGCCCTGGCAAGGCGATCGTCGAGGCGACCAGCGGCAACACCGGCATCGCGCTGGCCTTCGCCGCCGCCTCGAGGGGCATCGAGTGCGTGCTCAGCATGCCCGAGACGATGAGCATGGAGCGGCGCAAGGTGCTCATCGCCCTCGGGGCCAAGCTGCTCCTGACGCCGGGCCCCAAGGGGATGAACGGCGCCATCGCCAAGGCCGAGGAGCTGGCCGCCTCCGACCCCGGACGGTACGTGCTGATGCGGCAGTTCGAGAACCCGGCGAACCCCGCGATCCACGAGACCACCACCGGCCCCGAGATCTGGGAGGACACCGGCGGCAACGTCGACGTCCTCGTCTCGGGCGTGGGCACCGGCGGCACGATCACCGGCGTCAGCCGCTACTTCGAGCGCGGCCGCGGCCGCGCCCTCCACTCCGTCGCGGTGGAGCCGGTCCACTCGCCGGTCATCGCGCAGACGCTCGCCGGCCAGCCGCTCACCCCGTCCCCGCACAAGATCCAGGGCATCGGCGCCGGCTTCGTCCCGAAGAACCTCGACCTCTCCTTCGTGGACCAGGTCGAGGCGGTCTCGAACGACGAGTCCATCGCCATGTCGCGGCGGCTCGCGTCCGAGGAGGGTATCCTCTGCGGCGTCTCCTGCGGCGCGGCCATGGTCGCGGCGAGCCGGCTCGCGAAGGATGCCAAGTGGGAAGGAAAGACCATCGTGGTCATCCTCCCGGACGCCGGCGAGCGGTACCTCTCTGGGCCCCTCTTCGAAGGAATGTTCTCCGAGGTCGAGGCCATGAAGGCCTCGTGAGGTCGACGTGAGCAAGAAGTGTGATGCTGCCCCCTCCGAGGCGCCCGCCGACCTGCACGGCATCGTCGACGCGCTGATCGCGAGCTACCGGGCGGATGCGCGCGGGCATCACATCAACAAGCGCTTCACCCCGTCGCGCCAGGAGATCACCGAGATCATCGATCTCCTGCTCCAGATCTTCTACCCGGGCTATCACGGGCGGCAGGACCTGTCGGACGAGGACCTGCTCTACCACGTGGGCACCCTGGTCTCGACGCTGCGCGACAAGCTGGAGCGACAGATCGAGCGCTGTCTGTGCTTCCAGGACGAGACCGTCGACGCGGGCCGCCTCGACGTCCCGAGGTGCCGGCAGCGGGGGCGCGACGTGGCGCGGCTGTTCATCGCCCGGCTGCCGGAGGTCCGGCGGCGCCTCCTGCTCGACGTGCAGGCGGCCTACGACGGCGATCCCGCGGCGGCCTCGATGGACGAGATCATCCTGGCCTATCCAGGCCTCCTCGCCGTGACGGTGCACCGGGTCGCGCACGAGCTGTACCTCCTCGGCGTGCCGCTCATGCCCCGGATCATGAGCGAGTGGGCGCACACGAGGACGGGCGCCGACATCCACCCGGGCGCCAACATCGGTGACAGCTTCTTCATCGATCATGCCACCGGCGTGGTGATCGGCGAGACGACCGACATCGGCGAGCACGTCAAGCTCTACCAGGGCGTGACGCTCGGCGCCCTGTCCCTGCCGCAGCACTCGCGGGGCGCGCGCGGCCTGAAGCGCCACCCCACCGTGGAGGACAACGTCACCATCTACGCGAACGCCACGGTCCTCGGCGGCAAGACGGTGCTGGGGCAGGGGAGCGTGGTGGGCGGCTCGGTGTTCCTCACGAAGAGCGTCGCCGGTGGCCAGCGCGTCGCGCTCGAGGCCCCGAGGCTGCGCGTCGCGTCGCCGCCCCATGGCACGCCCGCCGTCAGCGGCTCCGATCTGGACAGCATCCTCGACTTCGACATCTAGACCGCCGCTCTGCTCTGCATGGTGCAGCGGCGGGGGCGCGCCTCATCGATCGGAGTGGCCGAGAGGGCGCTCCGGGGCGACGCGATCGCGGATCGCCTGCTTGAGCTCCTTGGGCTCGGGGAAGCGCCCTTCGACGGCGCGCGAGAAGAGCGGCGCGCCGTCGAGCGTGATGTCGAAGGTGCCGCTCTCGCCCGGCGACAGGAGCACGTCGATCTCATCGGGGAAGGTGATCAGCAGCTCCTGAGCGAGCCAGGCCGCGCGCGTGAGCCAGCGGCACTTCGGGCAATAGCGGATCGCGACGAGCGGCCGTTGCGGGGCGGGGGCGGCGTCCATGCCAGGATCGTAGCGCGGGCGCGCGGCCGGTCGTATGCCGCGTGCGGTCGCGCTCGCCGTATTGACCAGACCCCATGGCTCATGGTTCTGTCGGCTCGATGAAGCGCGCGTTCGATTTGTGCGTGGTTGGGCTCTCGCTCGGAGCGATGGCCTGTGGGCCGGGCCTGGAACCCGAGGTGGTCGTGCATCCTCCCCGGCCCACTGCCTCGCCGGAGAGCACCGCCAGCACGACCAGCGGCGGGTGTCCGGCCATCGGCCACGCGGAGCCGCTCATCGTCGACTGGCTCACGACACGCCGCTCCGATCTCGGGCTCGCGATGAAAGACGGCATCGCCGTCGTCTCCTACGACTGCACGACGCTGAAGCTCCTCACGCAGTGCAAGCTCCCAGGGAGCTACTCCTTCGCCGGCGTGACCCGGGCAGAAAAAGTAATACAATTAACAAACCCTGCAGAGATGCAGGCGAACGTCCCCTTCGGAGCCCCGGCGCTGAGCACCGCGATCGAGGGCGGCGGCTCGGCCGCGATCGACGTGGCGCTCGTGCCGACGGGGAAGATGGCGACCACGGTGGCCTCCTCCTCCGCGCAGGATCTCTCGGGCAGCTGCGAGGGCGCGACGCATTTCGTGCGCGCCGCGCTCCTCGGGGCCTTCGCGATGGCGCCAGGCAGCCGGGGCACGGCGCGGACGGTGGATCAGGTCTTCGGGGCGGTCGGGGCGGCCGCGACGGCGAGCCAGGGCGGCACCACGAGCAAGGAAGGGGAGCTCGACGCCTGCCGGGCCGCGAAGCCCGACGCGCAGGCGCCGACGGAGCGCTGCCATGCGCCGCTGCGCCTCGAGCTCGTCCCGCTGCTCACGAAGAGGGCGGCGGCGGCCGAGGCTCCGGTGAAGCAGGCGGAAGACGAGTTCCCGAAGCTGTCGAGCCTGTGCCCGCTCGGGACGGTGCCGAACGGGGCGAAGTGCTCCCCGCCTGCGCTCGCGCCCGCGCACCTGTGCGAGCCCACCGACGCCCGAGCCTGCGCGGCGGAGTGCGGGAAGGGCGATGTCGGCAGCTGCTATCACCTCGGGATTCACTACCTGGGCGGCAAGGATTTTCCGCGCGATGACGCGAGGGCGGCGGAGCTGTTCGAGAAGGCGTGCGGCGCCGGCGTCACGCAGGCTTGCTACGCGAGGGCGAAGCAGCTCCTGCGCGACATGAAGAGCGCCAAGGTCCCCCCGGACGCCGCGGGGCGGGCCAAGGTGCGCGAGTTCGCCGACAAGGCGTGCGAGATGGGCGACGCTTGGGCGTGCTTCAGCGTGGCCGAGTGGTACCTCAGCGAGGGCCCGCAGGCGGTCCTCCCGAAGGACCCGACGCGCGCGGTCGCGTTCCTCCGGCGCGGCTGCGATCTCGGGCACGGGCCGAGCTGCAGCGCGCTGGGCAAGATGCTGGTCGAGGGGAAGCTCGCGGCGAAGGACGTGGGGGTCGCCGTGGGCGTGCTCCAGCGCGCGTGCCAGGGCGGCCAGTCCGAGGACTGCGTCGATCTCGGCGACATCCTGCGCAAGGGGCAGGGGGCGCCGAAGGACGGGGTGAAGGCGATCGCGGCGTACAGCCACGGTTGCAGCCTGGGGGACATGCACGCCTGCAACGCCGCCGGCTCGGTCTACGCGCAGGGCGACGGCGTTCCGAAGGACGTCGCGAAGGCGTATTCGTTCTTCGAGAAGGGCTGTCCGGAGAAGGGGTTCGGGGCCGAGGCGTGCTTGAGCCTCGCCGGGATGTACGAGAAGGGGAGCGGCATTCCGAAGGACATGCCGCGCGCAGCGGCGCTCTACGAGAAGGTGTGTGGCACCGGCGGCTGCGTGCGGGCCGCCGAGATCTGGCAGCGCGGCGAGGGCGTGACCGCCGATCCGGAGCGGGCCTACTCGCTCTACGAGAAGGCCTGCACGCAGTGGGGCGAGAAGAAGGCGTGTGACGCGTTCGGCCCGCTCCTGGAGCGCAAGGACAAGGATCGGGCCCGGACCTTCTACGCAGACCAGTGCGTTCGGACGCAGGACAAGGCGGCGTGCGCGGCCCAGAAGCGGCTCGGCGGCGCGCCCCGCTAAAAAAGCTTCATCTGACGATCGGCCCCGGCGCGTGAGCCCCTCTGCGCCTCGGGCGACGGGCCGACCCGCAGGAGCAGGCGCTCCTCCACCTCGCGTACGAACGGCGACACCTCGGTCTCAACCACCTTGCCGTGCCGCGCGCGCTGCATGGCGCGGGTCAGGAACAACCGCTCTCGCGCCCGCGTCATGCCCACATAAAAGAGCCGGCGCTCCTCGGCGACGTCCGTCTCGTCCCTGCCGGGGAACCGGAGCGGGAGCAGGCCGTCCTCGCACCCCACGAGGAAGACCACCCGGAACTCGAGCCCCTTGGCCGCGTGCAGCGTCAGCAGCGAGATGCGGTCGGCCCGCGGATCCCACGCGTCGATCTCGGAGCACACAGCGAGCTCGATCGAGAAGCGATCGACGTCGCCGCCGCAGCGCTCCGCGAGCGCGAGGTGCAGCTCCAGCGCGGCGTCCACGTCGGCCTCGCGCAGACACGCCGCGCTCGCCCCGCCCTCCTCGGCCGCGCCCGCCGCGGGCGGAGCGCCGGCGAGCCCGGGCTGCGCCACCTCCTCGCGGAGGCGCGCCGCGGCCGCCTTCAGGCGCGCCGTGAGCGGCCCCGGCGGTGTGCCAGCGAGCGCCCGCGCGAGCGCCTCCGAGCCCGCGCGCTCGGCGACGCGGCGATCCGACCGCCGCTGGAACGGCATCCCCGAGCGGGCGAACGCCTCCCGGAGCCGCTCGGACTGCGCCTCGGTCCGGTAGAGCACCGCGAAATCCGAGAAGGAAACCTCGCCGCTCCCGGCAGGATCGCTCACCCGCCCGCTATCCATCGAGAAGAACGTGGACCCGCCGAGCATCCGCTCGATCGTGTGGACCACGCGCTCGGCTTCGGCGGCTTCCGTCGGCGACTCGTGGACCGCCACGAGCTCCACGCCGCCCGCGCTCGGCAGGAGCTCCCGCGCGCCGAGCGTCGGTGAGGGCGCGATCACCTGGAGCGCCGCCTCGACGATGGGGCGCGACGAGCGGTAGTTCCGCTTCAAGCGCACCACGCGCGCCGCGGGGAAATCTTGCTGGAAACGGAAGAAGAAGCCCACGTCCGCGCCGCGGAATCCGTAGATCGCCTGATCGGGATCGCCGATGGCGCAGACGTTCCCGCCGGGAGCGACGAGCGCGCGCACCAGCCGGTACTGGCGCTCATCGATGTCCTGGTACTCGTCGATGGAGAGATACCGGGCCCGCCCGCGCGCCGCGGCGAGCGCTCCGCTCTGCTGCTCCAGGAGCAGGACGGCGTGCCCGATCAGGTCGTCGAGGTCGAGGAGCCCGCGCGCGGCGAGCTCGTCCTCGTACACCTTCCACGCGCGGTCGACGTGGCGGTCGATCTCGCCGCCCGCGGCCGGCGACCCGTGCGCGTCGGCGTGGCGCGGGCAGCGCCGCTTCAGCGCGGCGATGTCGGCGAGCAACCTGGCCGCCCGCCGCTCCGGGACGCCGAGCGCCGCGGCGAGCAGCGCCGTCCGCTCGCGCTCGCCGGCGATCGCGGGCGGCGCGGCCCCCGCGCCCTGCGCGTGCTCGCGGAGCAGCGAGAGGCCGAGCGCGTGGAAGGTCATGGCGGGGACGCGGCCGCCGGCCTCGCCGAGCAGCGCGCCGAGCCGCTCCCGCAGCTCGTCGGCGGCGCGGCGGGTGAAGGTGATCGCGAGGCACTGCTCCGGCGGCACCCCGAGATCGAGGACGAGGTGCGCGATCCGGTGCGTGAGCGTGCGGGTCTTGCCCGTGCCTGGCCCCGCGAGGAGGAGCAGCGCGCCGTCCGTGATCTCCGCCGCCGCCCGCTGCTCCGGGTCGAGCGCATCGAGCGGCGCTGCGCCGCCCGGCGCGGGCGGCGCGCCGCGGGACACCTCGCCGGCCGGCGCCGGGCGAGGCGCCGCGTCGGCCCGGCCGCGGCGCGGAGGGGGGCGTGACGCCGCGGGAGCGCGCGCCCCCGCGGGAGGAGGCCGCGGCGCCGCGGCCTCCGGCTGGAAGAGGAGCCCGCCCCCGCGGCGCTGCGCGAGCTCCTCCGGCTGGAAGACCCGGATCGCGCCGTACTCGCCGTCGTAGCCTGCGTCGCGGATCACGCGCCCTTCGCGCATCCGCGCGATCGCCTCGGCGAGCAGGGGCGTCCCGGCGCGCTCGATCTCGTCAAGCGGGGCGTCGCCGAGGAGGAACAGCTCGGGGCCGACGCGCGACAGCACCCCGTCGTAGCTCCGCTGCACCACCTTGCTGGAGGCGCCGACGCCGTGGAGCTCGGCCAGCACCTCGGGCAGCGGCACCAGGTTGCGGAACTCGCTCGCGCCCTCGGGGCGCACGCCCTCGTCGCGATCGGCGAGCTCCTCGACCCGGTGCAGCACGCCCACCGTGACCGGGTGCCCGCACACGGGGCAGGCGAGGGCGAGCGCCCGCGCCTCCGCCGGCGAGAGCACGACATTGCACTTGCGGTGGCCGTCGAGGTGGTATTTGCCCTCTTCCGGGAAGAACTCCACCGTGCCCCCGAAGCCCTGACCGGTCTCCAGGGCGCGCCGGATCGCGAAGTAGTCGAGCGGGGCGTCGAAGGCCGTGGCCTCGCGCCCGAGCTTCGCGGGCGAGTGCGCGTCCGAGCTCGAGACGAGCCGGTACCGATCGAGCCCGGAGATCCGCCAGTTCATCGCAGGATCGGACGAGAGCCCGGTCTCGAGCGCGAAGATGTGCGGCGCGAGATCGCCATAACACTCCTCGACCGCGTCGAAGCCCGCCCTGGAGCCCAGCACCGAGAACCAGGGAGTCCAGATGTGCGCCGGCACGAGGTAGGAGCCCTCGCCGGCCTCCAGCACGATCTCGAGCAGGTGGCGCGAATCGAGCCCGAGGATGGGCCGCCCGTCGGCGGTCAGGTTGCCTATCTTGGCGAGCGCGCGGACGATGCGCTCCGCCGCGTCGAAGCTGGGCGCGTAGAGGAGGTGATGGATCTTCCGCGTCCGATCTCCCTTCTTGTAGATCGTCGAGATCTCCACGGAGAGGACGAAGCGCGTCGCTCCGCGGCAGGCCCCGGGGAGCCGCTCCGAGACCGCGCGGCCGAGATCGTCCCGGAGGCGGAAGAGCCCGGGCTCGGCCGGCACGAGGTGCTCGCGGAGCTCGGCCATCCACGCTGGATGGGTGAAGTCCCCCGTGCCCAGCACCGCGATGCCCTTGCGCTGAGCCCAGTAGCTCAGATGCGCGAGATCGCAATCGCCGCTCGTCGCGCGGGAGTACTTCGAGTGCACATGGAGGTCTGCATAGAAACGCATGGTGTTCCGCCGTGAGGTGTCGTTTACCTATCGAGCTCCCTCGCGCTGTCAATCGCGGATACCAGCAGTCTTGGTAAAATATGGTTGGAAATTGAGGTGGGCTGATCGCAATGCGTCGCGATGCGTAAAAGTCGTTGTCCCGTGGCAAAAGGCGCTCGCTCGATGCAATGCGGCTCGACGGGCTCGCCCGTGTGGCAAAAAAATGCTCGACCCGAGCCTGTACGCGCGGGCGCGAGCCCCGGTCCGGAGGGGACCGCCGGCCGCCGCGAGGCATCACGAGGTCACGGGGTCGCGGTCGAGGGCGCCGGGCTCTTGCGGGTCAGGTAGAAGAAATCGCGCAGGGAGCGCTTGCGGATGTACTCGTCTTCCGAGAACTCGAAGCCGCTCGCCAGCGCGACCGGCGCGAGGGCGCCGCCCTCACCCGGCTCGTAGAGGAGGAACTTCGGGTACGACCAGTTCACGTCGAGCTGCGCCACCGCCGAGGCGCCGGCGTGCTGCATCCCGAGCGCGATGGCGGGCGCCGTCGTGTGATTGCTGATCCCGACGTAGAGGACCTTGCCGTCGCGGTCGAGCCCGACCGCGGAGCGGCGGATCACCGTGTTGCCGTCCAGCGTGGCGCCCCAGTTGCGGACCTGCGGCGCGCGGAGCAGCGGGTGCAGCTCGCCCTCGTCGACCATGCAGCTCGGCGTCTGCCGCCACCACTGCATGTCGCTCTCTCCCGCCGAAAGCCTGGTCCATGGCGCGATCTGCAGCCGCCCGTCGCGGCGCCGCGCGAGCGTGCAGCCCTGGTCCCGGGGGCGCACCAGCGTCACGCCGTCGAGCCGCATCCCCCACTGGCCGTGCTCGGTCATGAAGCCGCCGTTGAACGCCGCGAGCAGCCGCCCGTGGTCCGCCTCGGGGATCTTCGCGGGCCGCTCGTAGGGCTTGCCCTCCTCGGTCGTCGCCGCCGGCTCGCGGGAGCCGGCCACGAGATGCACATCGACCCGCGCGAGATCCACCGCCACGATGAACAGCTCCGCCCAGGAGCGGTTCGGATCCGGGTGGAGCAGCGTCTTGTGGAGGCGCGGGGCGTCGCTCGGATGGGCGTGATCCGCGATGGGCACCCACCGCCCGTCGCCGGGAGCCGACCAGGCCGCGTGCGAGGGGCCGACGTCCGTCGGCCGGAACGCCGCCGCGCCGGTGTCCCCCGCGGCCGGGCTCGGCGTTGTGGCCGAAGGCGGCGAGGCGGTCGCGGCAGGGCCCGGCTGCTCGGGCACCTCCCAGTACGTCTTCGGCGGCTCGTCCTTGCGCCAGAGCTGGTGGACGCGATCCTCCAGGGTGTAGGCGGTCTCCTCGAGCGCCGTCACGTTCTCGGCCCCGATCACCGAACGCAGCCCGTTCGCGACGAGCGGGCCCATCCATGGAATGCGGTGCACCGCGATCCATAACCCGGCCCCGGAGAGCATCGGGACGGCGACGGCACCGAGAACCCAGCGTCGAAGCCGGGATCGGGGCGACCGAAGGACGGGGCGCTCCGGAGCGGAGTGCCCGACCTGGGCCGGCGTTTTCGAGGCTTCGGCGGTTTCGGCCATGGCGTGCTGCAGTGCTTCGAAGGGGCGGGAAGACGCTGGAGGTCGCGGGCGACGCGGGGCGACCTGCGAGCGCGAGCGCACGAGAAGCGGGCCCTCCGCTCGGGCGACGGTCTAGCATGGTGCGCCGCGCGCGCGGAGGCCGCTCAGCGCGCCCCGAGCGGAGCGACGCGATCGCGGCTCGCCGTTGGCTCGCGGCTCGCCGTTGGCTCGCGGCTCGCCGTTGGCTCGCGGCTCGCCGTTGGCTCGCGGTCGCGGCTCGACTTCCTCGCCACGCCGTACTAGAGTCGCCGCCTCGGACTGACCTGGCACGGGTCGCGGTGCTCGGTCGCTGTCAATGGTCCTCGCAGCCTCCGCTCAAGGCGGCGCGAGGCGGCAGCTCTCCGTGATCGAACCCTCTCCACAGGGAGGGCGCGGTGCCGCGGCGTCCTTTCCGCCCTTGCTCAGGAGGGGCTGTGCTCCAGCCCGATTCCAGCCCGATGTCCATGCAATTTGCCGATCTCAAGCTCATCGAACCGCTCCTCCGCGCCATCGAGGCCGAGGGGTACAGCGCCCCGACGCCCATCCAGCAGCAGGCCATCCCGCCCATCCTGGAGGGCAACGACCTCCTCGGTTGCGCGCAGACCGGCACGGGCAAGACCGCCGCGTTCGCGCTGCCGATCCTGCAGCGCCTCGCGCAGAGCGGCGGGCCGAGGCAGGGCGGGCTCCGCGTGCTCGTGCTCACCCCGACGCGCGAGCTCGCGGCGCAGGTCGCCGAGAGCTTCACCACCTACGGCAAGAACCTCGGCCTGCGGACCGCGGTCGTCTTCGGCGGGGTAGGGCAGCGCCCCCAGATGGAGGCGCTGCGCCGCGGCGTCGACGTGCTCGTGGCGACGCCGGGCCGGCTGCTCGATCTCTGCTCGCAGGGCATCGCCCCGTTCGGTCGGCTCGACACGCTCGTCCTCGACGAGGCCGATCGGATGCTGGACATGGGGTTCATCCACGACATCCGGCGCGTGCTCGCGATGCTGCCCGAGCGCCGGCAGACGCTCCTGTTCTCGGCCACGATGCCGCCGGACATCCTGAAGCTCGCGAACAGCATCCTGCGCAACCCGGTGCGCGTCGAGGTCGCGCGGATCGCCACGACGGCCGAGAACATCGACCAGCGGGTGGTCTTCGTCGAGCGGTCGGACAAGCGCGCGATGCTGGAGCACGTGCTCAAGGATCCCGCGCTCCGCCGGGCGATCGTGTTCACCCGCACCAAGCACGGCGCCAACCGCGTGGTCCAGCAGCTCAGCCGTGCGCGCATCGAGGCGGTCGCCATCCACGGCAACAAGTCCCAGGGCGCGCGCGAGCGGGCGCTCGCGAGCTTCAAGCAGGGGACGACGAGCGTGCTCGTCGCGACCGACATCGCGGCGCGCGGCATCGACATCGACGACATCTCGCACGTGATCAACTACGACCTCCCGAACATCCCGGAGAGCTACGTGCACCGCATCGGCCGCACGGCGCGCGCCGGGGCGTCCGGGGTGGCGCTCTCGTTCTGCGACAGCGAGGAGCGCGCTTACCTCGCCGACATCGAGCGCCTCATCCAGAAGCGCCTCCCTCTCCTGGCCGACCCCGGGGTTCCCGTCTTCCAGATCGATCCCAGGCCCGCACAGCAGGCGCAGGGGCAAGCTCGGCCGCAGGCGCAGGGCCGGCCGCAGGGACAGGGCCGTCCACACCCCCAGGGGCACGCTCGGCCGCAGGGACAGGGCCGGCCGCAGGGACAGGGCCGGCCGCACCCCCAGGGGCAAGCTCGGCCGCAGGCGCAGGGCCGACCGCAGGGACAGGGCCGCCCACACCCCCAGGGGCACGCTCGGCCGCAGGCGCAGCCCGCGGCGCAGGCGCAGCCCGCGGTACGGCCGCTGCCGCGGCACGACACCCCTCGCGTCGACAACTGATCCTCACCGCGCTGCCCGCCGCGCTCGATCCATCACGCCGCGCATCGCCTGATGCGCGCGGTACCGCGAGCCCGGTGCTCGTTGGCGCTCGTCGCGCGCGCAGGTCGTCTGCCAGGCGCGCACGTCGTTTGCGACCGGACCATGCCTGAATGACGCGCTTCGACATTATCTCGTCGATGTGCGGAAACTCTGGCACGATCGCTGACATGCGCGTCCCCGTCATCGTTGTAAGCCTGCTCACGATCGCTGCCTGCGATCGCGGAGCTCCTTCTTCGAGCTCGTCCACCACGGGCGCCCAGGCCTCCGCCGATCCGGCGCCGACTGCCTCGGCCGCCCCGGTCGCCTCCGCGAGCAGCGCGCCGGCCGAGGCGCCCGACGCCAGCGCCGCTCCCGCGGCGGCCGACACCGCCGATGCCGCGGCGAGCGCGGCGGCCGACGCCGGGCCGCCCGCGGCCGACGACAGCCGCCTCTCGGTGGAAGGGCGCGCCGTCCAGGGAGGGCTCCTGCGCGCCAAGCTGAACGGCAAGCTGCGCCGCATGGCGTTCCCCGGCCATCGCGTGACCGTCAGCGACGAGGGAGAGTTCCTGATCGCCTTCTCGCGCAACGCGCCAGCGCAGGAGAAGCTGACCATCACGTTCGACGACGGGCAGGTGCTCGAGAAGATCTTCGACGTGGAGCCTCGCAAGTTCGAGGTCGACAAGGTCGACCGCCTGCCGGAGAACATGGTCAAGCTCGACATGGCGACGCGCGTGAAGCTCGCGCAGACCGACAAGAAGCTCGACGCGCTCCGGAGCAAGTACACGAAGAGGAACTGTTACAAGAACGGCTTCATCTGGCCGTCCAAGGGCCCCATCACCTCTCGGTACGGCCAGCCGCGCCTGCTCAACGGCACGGACGGCGGGATCCACTGGGGCGTGGACATCGCGGTGCCCGTCGGTACGCCGGTGCG
Organism: Sorangium sp. So ce426; assembly: GCF_051475585.1. NCBI lineage: Bacteria > Pseudomonadati > Myxococcota > Polyangiales > Polyangiaceae > Sorangium > Sorangium sp. So ce426. The sequence continues at coordinate 5,214,409 of NZ_CP150341.1, forward strand.
CGCGCCTGCCTGCGGCAAGGTCGTGCTCGTCGAGAAGGACCTCCCGCTGAGCGGTCACACCGTGATCATCGATCACGGGCACGGACTGACCTCCACGTTCATCCATCTGCACGGCTTCGCCGTGAAGGTGAACGACGAGGTCAAGCAGGGGCAGGTCATCGCGACCGTCGGGATGACCGGCCGCACGAACGGACCGCACCTCGACTGGCGCATGAATCTCTTCGAGACACGCGTCGATCCAGAGCTCCTGATCTCCGCCGCGAAGTGACGCACGGCGGGGCAAGGTGCCACACGAAGCGCGTTCATGGCTGAGCTCTCCCGGGCGGAAATGTGGCTCGGGTTCGGCCGTCGAAGCGGCCGGCGCCTCCAGGCGCACGCCCGCTGATCTTCCTTCCCGGGCCGATGGATGATCGAATGGCCGCCGAGGTCGCCGGGAGGACAAGCTCTCTCCCGCGAGCCTCTTGGCGGCATACCCCTTGCAAATTTCCGGACCGACGAAGGCACTCAATCCGGATATCGATTTTGCAAGGAGTCGGTCATGAAGATGCTGTCGCCTCGAGCTCATGGGTTTGTGGACTATGCGGTTGCGGCCCTGTTCCTGCTGGCCCCTTCGCTGTTCGGCTTCGGCGGGCTCCCCGAGACGCTCTGCTACATCCTGGGCGCCGCACACCTCGGGATGACGCTGCTCACCGCGTTCCCGCTGGGCGCCGCGAAGCTCATCCCGTTCCCTGTCCACGGGGCGATCGAGGCCACGGTCGCCGTGCTCCTCGTCGCGGCGCCGTGGCTGTTCGGCTTCGATGAGGAGCCCGCGGCGAGGAGCTTCTATCTCGTGTCGGGCGTGGCCGTCGGCCTGGTCTGGCTCGCGACGGACTACCGTTCTTCGTACGCCACGACGACAGCCAGCGCTCGTTACCGGCCGGAGCACCGGTCGTTCTCCTGAGGGGCGTGCGCGTGCGCCTCGCGATCGGCGCGGCGGTCAGGGTGGTGGATCGCGCGGATTTACGGCAAGCTCATGCGTGGCGGGAGGACAGACGCCGTGAGCGACCCGAAGAAGCCGGATCCGATGAGCCTGCGGGTGGGTGACTTCCTCGTGAAGGTGGTGCCCGTCGGTGAGACGAGCGACGCCCTCGATACCGAGGCGAACCGCGAGCGGGCGCAGCGGGCCGAGGAGGACCAGCGGGCGGCCCAGTTCGGCGCGAGCGGCGAGGGGGCAGGGGAGGCCTCGCAGGGGGCGGCGGAGGCAGCCGTGGACGAGGCGATCGAGGAGGCGCGGGCGCGCTTGAAGAGCGCCGGCGAGGACGCGCCGATCTTGGTGTGCGATCCGGTGACGGGAGCGACGTTCACCCTCGAGTGACGGAGGGCGGCACCGTCCACCGGCTCCCCGTTTCCGCGCACACCTCGACCGCGACGGAACAGCCTTCCGGCGCCTGTTCTCCGAGACGCCCATCCTGAGCACGCCCGCCTCACGGGACCCTGTTTCGGCCGGGGCGGCAGCGACGGCTGCCGCTATCGTGGATGTTCCTCTGCTTGGCTTGGCCGTCCATCCGCTCCGTCCGAAGCCCTGTCCGCTCCCGTGGAGGAAAACACGGCGCTGCAAGTCTTCAACATTACTCCGATCCGGTCAGGGAGTTACTCCACTTCCCGCGACGACTGACCCAGGGGAGAGCCATGATGAACATGCCGATGATGCCGATGATGGGCATGATGCCGAGCATGATGGGCATGATGATGCCCGCGATGATGATGCCGAACATGATGGGCATGATGATGCCCGCCATGAAGATGGCGGCCTGAACCAAGGAACGTCGGCGAGCGGCTCAGCCCCGACGGTCGGGAGCGGGCGCTCCAGACCCGCGGGGCGCGACGCCTCCGCTGCGAAGCGTCGCGCGTGGGCGCTCGCCCCGTCCCGTCACGCGCCGGCTGCTTCCTGCGGCTTCGGGTGCTGATCCCGCGAGACGAACACCGCCGCTGCCAGATCCCCCACCACGTTGATCACCGTCCGGCACATGTCGAGGAACCGATCCACCCCGAGGACCAGACCGAGCCCCTCGGGCGGGATGCCGAGCATCCCAAGGATCATCGCGATGACGGGCAGCGAGCCGGCCGGGATGCCCGCCGTGCCGATCCCCCCGAGCACCGAGATGAGCATCACGGTCGCCTGCTGCCCGAAGCTCAGCGACACGCCGTAGACCTGGGCCAGGAAGAGCACGGTCACCCCCTCGAACAGCGCCGTCCCGTTCTGGTTCATCGCGGCGCCGGCGGTCAGCACGAAGCGCGCCACGGACGGCGGCAGCTTCAGCTCCTCCTCGGCCACCTTCAGCGCGGTCGGCAGCGTCGCGTTCGACGAGGCGGTCGAGAACGCCGTCACGATCGCCGTCCGGCTCCCGCGAAAGAACGCGACCGGCGACATCCCGCCAAGGAAACGGACCGAGAGCGAATAGACCACGAACATGTGCAGGCCGAGGCCGAGCAGCACCGTGAGCACGTACGCCGCCAGCTGCTGCATGATGCCGATGCCCATGCGGGACGTGATCGTGAAGAGCAGCGCGCCCACGCCGATCGCCGCGAACCGGAGCACCCCCTCGATGAGCCGCATCGAGACGTCGAGCAGCCCCTGGATGCACTCGCGGAGCCGCGCCGCCGCGCCGGTCTGGGTGAGCGACAGGGCGATGCCGAAGAGCAGCGAGAACGTGATCACCGCGAGCACGTCGCCCCCGGCCGCGGCCTTGAAGATGTTGTCCGGCACCATCGCGATGATCATCCCGACCGGCGATGTGTCGGCCGGCGCGGTCGCCGCCTTGATCCCCCCGCCGTGCGCGAGGCCCCGGACCGCCTCGGGCAGGCCGTCGCCCGGGCGGATCAGGTTCACCAGGACGAGGCCGATCAGCACCGCGATGCTCGAGACGACGGCCGTGTAGCCCAGCGTCCGCAGGCCGAGCCGGCCGACGTGCTTCAGATCGAGCTCGCAGACGCCCATCACGAGCGCCGAGAACAGGATCGGGAGCACGAGCATGAACAGCAGGCGCAGGAAGATCTGGCCCACCGGGTAGGTGATGTGATCGACGATCCAGGTGAGCGCCGGGTGCCCTGCCGCGACAGCGTTCGCCGTGAGACCGCCCGCCGCCCCGACCGCGACGCCGAGCAGCATCGTTCGATGCGATGACATGGCGCCACCTTACACAAGCCGCGGCGCCGCGATCCGCGGAGTTGACGCCACGCCCTCGGGCCCTCGACGGCCAGCGGGGCGTCCTGCGGCCACGGATCGACCTCCGCACGCGCCGTCCGCGGGCCAAGGGCCGCCTGTCCAAGCCCACGCGGATCCATTAGGCTCCCGGCCGGCCATGCTGAAGCCGGGCGATTCGTTCGAGCGGTACACGATCGAGGCCGCCATCGGGCAGGGGGGGATGGGCTGCGTCTACCGGGCGCACGACGCGCGGCTCGGGCGGCGCGTCGCGGTCAAGGTGATCGCGGGCGGCGCCGTGGACGAGGACGCCGGCGCGCGCCTGCTCCGCGAGGCGCGCGCCGCCGCAGCGCTCGATCACCCGAACGCCGTCTCGATCTTCGACGTCGGCGAGCTCGAGGGGACGCCGTTCATCGTGATGGAGCTCGTCCCGGGCCGCACCCTGCGCAGCGCCATCAGCGGCGCCGACGCGCCGGCGTCGACGCGGATCGCCTGGCTCTCCGACGTCGCCCGCGCGCTCGCGGCGGCGCACCGGCGGGGGCTCGTCCACCGGGACATCAAGCCGGAGAACGTGATGGTCCGGGACGACGGGGTGATCAAGGTGCTCGACTTCGGCATCGCGCGCCGCGCCGCAGGCGACGCCGATCCGAACGCGTCCACCGAGGCCCCTGCGCTGCCGACGCTGACCTCGCTCGGCGTCAAGCTCGGGACGCCCGTCTACATGGCCCCGGAGCAGATCCGCGGCGCCGAGCTCGACGGGCGCGCGGACCAGTTCGCGTGGGGCGTGCTCGCCTTCGAGCTCCTCACCGGCAGGCTACCCTGGCGCGGCGCCGGCGACATGCTCGCGGTCGTCGCGTCGATCCTCACCGACGAGGCCGACCGCGCCCTGCTCGACGCCGCCGCCGTTCCGCCCGCGGTGAGCGCGGTCGTGCTGCGCGCGCTGTCGAAGCGCCCCGACGATCGGTTCGCGTCCATGGACGATCTCCTGCGCGTGCTCGAGGCGGCCGGGAGGGGCGAGGCGCCCGTCGCGCCTGCCGCCGCGCCGCCCGCGCAGGCGCCCGGCGCGCAGCGGAGCGAGGCGCCTCGCGGCGGCGAGACCGCGGCGCAGCGGTTCTCGACCGAGGAGGTCCGCGACGTCCTGGCGCAGGCGATCGAGCGCCAGGCCTCCGCCGACGGAGGCCTGGCGCGCGCCCCGCGGGGCGACGCGCGCCTCGGCTTCGACGACCTGCTCGCCGCGGCGGAGGAGGTGGGCGTGGGCCCCGAGGCGCTGCGCGAGGCGAGCCGCGCGCTTCGCGCGCGCGAGCGCGATGACGTGAAGCGGAGGTCGAGCGCGGCGACCGCCGCCGAGCGCGCCACGTGGCTCCGGCGCAAGCGCCGCGATTTCTACCGGCACCTCGGCGTCTACCTCATCGTCAACGCGGCGCTCCTCACGCTCGCCTTGCCGCTCGGCGTCGTGCTCTGGGCGGCGATCATCCCGCTGGGCTGGGCGATCGGCGTCGCCATCCACGGGCTTGTCGCGTTCACCGCGCACGAGGACGACTGGGCCGAGGAGGCCGAGCGCATGCAGTGGTGGCACGAGCAGCATCGCCGCAGGCACGAGGTGGCCATGGCGAGGGCGATCGGCAAGGACTGGCGCCCTGCGGCGGCCCCGCGCCAGCGCATCGGCGCGGCGGAGGAGGGGGGGGACCGTCAGGGCAAGCTGCGCGTCGAGACGGACACCGCGCGCTCCACGGCGGAGCGGGCGGAACGGGCGGAAGCGGAAGAAGAGGCCGCGGTCGCGGTGAACAAGCCCCAGCGGCGGCGGCGCTGACGAGGGAGCCGCGCCGCCCACGGCCTGACGAGGCGCCGGCCGGCATGCGCTAAGCTCGCGGCCCTTTGGAGGATCCATGTCCCAGCTGAACTTCATCTCCCGCTCGCTCGCGCCGCTCCAGGCGCTCCCGTCCTTCCTGCGCACGCGCGCGCAGTCCGTGCTGTTCCAGCGCATGGTGCCGTTCACCGGGACCGCCGGGATCCAGTTCGACGAGGTGAGCTCGGATCGGGTAGCGCTGCGGCTCGCCAACGGGCGCAGGGTGCGGAACCACATCGGCGGGGTGCACGCCGCCGCGGCGGGGCTCCTGGCCGAGACGGCGACCGGCTTCGTCGTCGCCGTCAACCTGCCGGACGACAAGCTGCCGCTCCTGCGCAGCATGAAGATCGACTACAAGCGCCGCGCCCAGGGCGGCCTCCGCGCGGTCGCGACCCTCACGCCCGAGCAGCGCCAGTCCTTCCTGGATCAGCCGAAAGGGGACGTGGCGGTCGTCGTCACGGTGACCGACGAGAGCGGCGCGTCGCCGATGGAGTGCGAGTTCGTCTGGGCCTGGGTGACCAAGGGGGTGTGACGCCGCCGCGTTCGCGCGCGGCGCGGGCGCGGTCAGTTGCGGCGGAGGCGCTCGATCTCGGCCAGCGCCTCGGCGAGCTGGCGCTCCAGGTCCGACGCGCGCTGCGCGGCCCTCAGAGCGTCAGGATCTCGCAGCCGTCCCGCGTCACGAGCACGGTGTGCTCGAACTGCGCCGAGAGGCTGCCGTCCTCCGTGACCATGGTCCACCCGTCGTCGAGCGTGCGGATGCGGTGCGAGCCCAGGTTGACCATCGGCTCGATCGTGATGGCCATCCCGGCGCGGAGCCGCATGCCCGCCCCGCGCACCCCCGTGTGCGCGACGTGCGGCGGCAGGTGCATCCTCCGTCCGATGCCGTGCCCGCCGACCTCGCGGACCACGCCGCACCCCTCCGCGCGCGCGATCTCCTCGATCGCCGCGCCGATGTCGCCGAGCCGCGCCCCGTCGCGCACGACCGCGATGCCCGCGTCCCGGCAGCGCCTGGCGACGTCCACCACGTGCAGCGCCTCGGGGCTCGGCTCCCCGATGAAGAACGTCGCGGAGGTGTCGCCGTGGTAGCCGTCGAGCTCCGTGGTCACGTCGACGTTGACGATGTCGCCCGGCAGGAGCACCTCGTCGCGCCGCGGGATCCCGTGGCACACGACGTGGTTCCGGCTCGTGCACACCGCCGCGGGGAAGCCCTTGTAGCCGAGCTGACTCGGGCGGCCGCCGCGCCGCGCCGTGTCCTCGCGCACCCACTGATCGATGTCCGCCGTCGTCACGAAGGGCTGGAGCCGCGCCCCGACGGCCGAGAGCGTCGCCGCCGCCGCGCGCCCTGCGCGCCGCATCGCCTCGCACGCGTGAGGCCTGAGGATGTCCACGTTCATGCGAGGCGTATGCGCGGGCAGCGAGCGGCCATCCAATACCGTTTTGATCTCGGGCCCCCGCGCGCGGCTCCCCGCGCGCGGGGTTCGGGCTAGAATCGGCCGCGTGAGCCTCTCGCAGATCCGTTACTTCATCGCCGTCGCCGAGGAGGGCCACGTCGGCCGCGCCGCGCGCCGGCTCCACATCGCGCAGCCGCCCCTCAGCCGGCAGATCCGCGGCCTGGAGGACGAGCTCGGCGCGCAGCTGTTCGAGCGCACCGCGCGCGGCATGCGGCTCCTGCCGGCCGGCGCGGCGTTCCTCGACCACGCCCGCACCATCGTCGCCCAGGTCGACGCGGCCGTCGCCGATGTGCGCGGCTACGGCGCCGCGCCTCCCCCGGGCGATCTCGACGCCGGCCACCGCCAGCGCGCCGACCTGGGGTAGGGTGCCTCGCGTGGAGCCAGGGGAACGGCATGGGCTACGACGCTGAGCTCGCGCTGGCCGTCGACGCGGCGCGCCGCGCGGGCGCGCTCCTCCGCGCGGAGTTCCACCGCCCGGGCGGCCCACGCGGCGCCGGGACGAGCGCCGACGTCGACGTGGAGGTCGAGCTCCTGCTGCGCGACGCGCTCACCCGGGCCACCCCGTACGCGTTCCTCGGGGAGGAGACCGGCGCCCTGGACGGCGCGGACCCGTCGCACCGCTGGGTCGTCGATCCGCACGACGGCACCGCGTCCTTCCTGCACGGCTACCGCGGCGCCTCGGTCTCCATCGGCCTCCTCCGCGAGGGCACCCCGGTGCTCGGCGTCGTCTTCGCGTACGCCTACCCCGACGACGACGGCGATCTCATCGCGTGGGCCGAGGGCGCCGGGCCGATCCGGCGCAACGGCGCCGCCGTCTCGACGTCGCTCGCCGGCGGCGCGCTCGATCGCTACGCGGTCGTGCTGCTGTCGCAGTCGGCGGATTACCTCCCCGCCCGCAACGCCCGCTGCGTCGCCCCCGCGCGGTTCCTCGCGCTCCCGAGCCTCGCCTACCGGCTCGCCCTGGCCGCGGCCGGCGAGGGCGTCGCCGCGGTCTCGCTCAGCCGGCCCCGCAGCTGGGACTACGCCGCCGGGCACGCGCTCGTGCGCGCCGCGGGCGGCGAGCTCGTCGACGACGACGGCGCGCCCGTCGCGTACACCGCGCAGGGCGACGGCGAGGTCTGCCGCCTCTTCGGCGGCGCCCCCGCGGTCGTGCGCGAGCTCGCGCGCCGCCCGTGGAACGCCGTCATCCACGGCCGCATCCCGCCGCCGCAGGGCACGTACGGGCTCCTGCGCCCCTCGCGCAGCCTGCTCGTCGAGGGCGCAGGCACGCTCGCGCGCGCGCAGGGCTGCCTGCTCGGCCAGCTCGCGGGCGACGCGCTCGGCGCGCTCGTCGAGTTCCGCACCGCGGAGGCGATCGCGCCGCTCTACCCGGACGGCGTCCGCGACCTCGCCGACGGCGGGACGTGGGGCACGCTGGCCGGGCAGCCGACCGACGACTCCGAGATGGCGCTCATGCTCGCGCGCTCGATCGTCCGCAAGCGCGGCTTCGTCGCGGAGGCCGCGCTCGACGCCTACGTGCACTGGTACGGCTCCGGCCCGTTCGACATCGGCAACACAACGGCGGCCGCGCTCAGGGCCGCCGCGGGCGCGCCGCTGCCCGGCGCGCGGCGCGAGCGCGCCCGCGCCGCCGCGAGCCTGACCAGCGAGGCGAACGGCTCGGTGATGCGCGCGGCGCCGCTCGGCGTCCTCGGCGCGGGCCGCCCGCGGGAGGCCGCGGCCTGGGCGCGCGACGACAGCGCCCTCACGCACCCCCACCCGGTCTGCTGCGCCGCCTCCGCCGCGTTCGTCGCGGCCATCGCCGCGGTGGTGGGCGGCGCCGGCGTCGAGGGCGCCTGCGCCGCCGCCCTCGACGAGGCGGAGCGCAGCGGCGAGCGCGCGGTCGTCGCCGCGCTCACGGCCGCGCGCGGCGCCCCGCCCCGGAGCTTCTCGCACCAGGCCGGCTGGGTGCTCATCGCCCTGCAGAACGCCTTCTACCAGCTCCTCCACGCGCCCTCGCTCGAGCGGGGCCTCGTCGACACGGTGATGGCCGGCGGCGACACCGACACGAACGCCGCGATCGCCGGCGCGCTGCTCGGCGCGGCGCACGGCCGGGACGCCGTCCCGGACCGCTTCCGCCGCCTCGTGCTCAGCTGCCGCCCGCTCCCCGAGGCAGGGGCGAAGCACCGGCGTCCGCCCGAGCTCTGGCCGGTCGACGCGATGCTCCTCGCCGAGGCGCTCCTCGCCGCCGGCCAGCGCGCGCAACCCGACGAGCGCGACTCGTCGGAGATCCTCTGAGCGTGAGGATAAAACATAATAAATTCAATAATTTGACACCTACTCGTGAGCCTCTTCAAGAGGATGAGGTTCTCCCCGCGGCGCCGCGCACCCGGGCGCGCAGGGAGCGCTCCCGGATCCTCACTCGATCGGCAGGCAGGGACGCCGCTCAGCCCCCCGTCGGGCGCTCCAGGTGTCCGCCGAACTTGTGCCGCATCGCGGAGAGGACCTTCTCGGCGAAGGTATGATCGTGGCGTGAGCGGAAGCGCGCGTAGAGCGCCGAGGAAAGCACCTCTGCGGGGACGGCCTCCTCGATCGCCGCCATCACGGTCCAGCGGCCCTCGCCGGAGTCCTGCACGAAGCCGCTGTACGCGGCGAGCTCCGGGCTCTCGGCGAGGGCGATCGCGGTGAGGTCGAGCAGCCACGACCCCACCACGCTGCCTCGACGCCACACCTCGGCGATCTCGCCGAGGTCGAGCGCGTACCGGTGCTCCTCGGGCAGGCGCTCCCCCGCCGCGTTCTTGAGGATGTCGAACCCCTCCGCGTAGGCCTGCATGAGGCCGTACTCGATGCCGTTGTGGACCATCTTCACGAAGTGCCCGGCGCCGACCGGGCCGCAGTGCAGGTAGCCCTCCTCCGACGTGCTCTGCGCGCCGCCCTGGGCCTCCTGCCTGCCCGGCGTGCGCGGGATGTCCCCCGGCCCCGGCGCGAGCGTGCGCAGGATCGGCTGCACCAGGGCGAACGCCTCGGGGGCGCCGCCCACCATGAGGCAGTAGCCGCGGTCGATCCCCCACACGCCGCCGCTCGTGCCGACGTCGACGTAGCGGATGCCCTTCGGGGCGAGCGCCCTGGCGCGGCGGACGTCGTCCTTGAAGTAGGTGTTGCCCCCGTCGATGATCACGTCGCCGGCGCCGAGCTGCTCGCCGAGCTCCTCCACGACGCGCTCGGTGGGCGCGCCCGCGGGCAGCATGACCCAGACCACGCGCGGCGATTCGAGCTGCGCCACCGCGTCGCCCAGGGAGGAGGCCGTCGCCGCGCCCTCCTCGCCCAGCCGCTTCACGCTGTCCTGGTTCAGATCGAACGCGACGACCTCGTGGCCGCCGCGCATGAGCCGGCGCGCCATGTTGGCGCCCATCCTGCCGAGTCCGATCATCGCGAGCTTCATCCGTCATGCTCCTGTGTGGGATCGCGGGCGTATCACAGCGGGCGGCGCGCGGCGCGCGGCCTTCACCGCTCCGGTCCGGGCGCTCCTCCGGCCGCGGCGGCTACCGGCGCGCCGGCTGTGCTTGCTGCCGGATCGCGCCCACCGCGTGCTCGAGCGCGCTCTTCAGCGTGCTGAACACCGGGATCCCGTCGAGGCTACCGCCGGACTCCAGGATGCGCCCGACCATCGCCGTGGGGACGCCCGAGACGATGCACCGGCTGCCGAGCAGCCTCGTCGCCGCGAAGATCCGGAGCAGGTGATCGATGGTCGAGGTGTCCGTCGCCTGCGCGCCGGTCAGGTCCACGATCATGAAGCGGGCGCCGTGCCGGACGACCGCGTCGAGCACCTCTTCCATCATGCGGGCCGCCCTCGCGCTGTCGATCGTGCCGATCACGGGCAGCGTGAGCACGCCGTCCCACACCTGGATGATCGGCGTCGACATCTCGAGCATCGCCTCGTGCGCCGCGCGGACCCGGTCGAGCTGCAGGCGCAGCTCGATCTGGACCCGCTCGAGCTCGTCGTTCTGCTCGCGCAGCTGCGCGCTCGCGGCGGCGAGGTCGAGCGAGTTCTTGAGCGTCGTGTACGTGGCCCCGACGTACAGGGCGTACGTGGTCGCGCTCGCCAGCGCCTTCCGGTCGATCTGGCGCTGGTCTTCCAGGGCGAAGAGCATCGTGCCGATGGTCTTCTTGTAGACCTGGATCGGCACATGGAAGACGACGTCGGGGTCGTCCGCGAGGAGCCACGCGCGCGCGCGATCCGCCTCGCGCGCCTCGTCCCACGGCCCCCTGAACCAGGCGGGGCGCTGCGCCTCCAGCGCCGCGACCATCCAGGCGTCCACGACGACGCCGCCGCCCTCGGGCGCCCCGTACTCGAAGGTGCCGCGCTCGTACCTCGCCGCGATCCTGGCGCCGCCGCCGTCCTTGGCGAGGACGACGCAGAGCCGCTGGGACGGGACGATCCAGCGCGCGCTCGCGCAGACCTCTTCCCACAGCGACCGCAGGTCCGGCTGGCTGGCGAGCTTGAGGAGGATCTCGTTCAGGACGCCGAGGACGATCCATCCGCCGCCGGCTTCGGGGGGCTGGCCAGGCTCTGGCATCAGCATCAGCGATCGGCGTCGAGCGGGCGGCCCGCGGCGTGGGTCCGTGGTTCGATGGCGCGCGCGGAGGCCGCTGTCATGACGCTCTCCCCGGGTCGCTCCCGCGCCGTCGTCGACGCGAGCGACGGGCTCGGGACCAGATCGAATCTCGGCACGGTGAACACTCCTCGCGCGCGGCGCGCAGCCCCATCCTACCGCGCAATCCGCCCGCGGTGGAGGGGCTCTTGCCCGAGGCGGGCTGGGCTCGCGCGCCGCGGCGCGGCGCACCCCGCGCGGCCGCTGCGTGCTACCGCTAGGGCATGAAGATCAAGGCACGTGACGGCAAGGTCTACGAGGTCGCGCCCGCTCCGCCCGGCGGCAGCCACGAGGTGCGGCTCGACGGCAAGGTGGTCGGTTCGTTCGTGCTGCTTCCCGACGAGACGCAGGTCACCGTGAAGAGCAAGCCCGCCACCGACGCGCTCCTCGTGGACATCGCCGATCGGTTCGTCGCCGAGGGCGGCGCGCCCATGGGGATCAGCTGAGCCGTCACGGCGCGCCCGCGAGCCTCACCTCGCGGAGGACCTCTGCCGGGGTGAAGCAGGCGACCGCGGGCGACGCTCCCTTGACGCGCTCCCGCAGGTGAACCGCGAGCGCCTCGGCGCGGGCCGCGTCCGGGGCGCTCGCGCCCAGCATGCGCTGGCCGCCGTTGCGCGCGAGGGTGCTCGCTGCCTCGAAGCGCGCGACGACGTAGCGATCGCGCTCGGTGGCGAGCACCGTGGCGCGGAGCAGCTTGCCGTCCCAGGCGGGCAGGGGGATCACCATGGAGTCGGCGCGACCGGGCGCCCAGCGCTCGACCGCGAGCACCTCGCCGTCCGGCAGGGCCGCCATCGCCTCGGCCCGGACGCGGACGGGGCACTTCGCACCCGCGGCCCACCGCGGCAGATCTACTGCGGCCTCTCCGGCGCGACGAGCGGAGTTGCTGCGCTGTATCTGCCCGCCGGCACCCGGCCGTCCATGCAATCGGGCGGGCGTCCTGGGCTATCCAGCCCAGGGAGAGGTCTGTAAACTCGCCGGAGCAGACTGCAGCTCTGGACGCGCATGCCGAAGCCGGTTCGTCTCTTCATCTCGTCTGCCCCGGAGGACGCCGCGTTGCGTGCCGAGGTGGAGGTCCACCTGAGGCCCATCGAGCGCAGCGGGTTGATCGAGGTCTGGCACGACGACCGGATCGCCGCAGGGGGAGAACCGGCGGCGGAAGCGCGCGCGCAGATCGAGGCGGCTGAGGTCGTGGTCCTGCTGGTGAGTCCCGCTTTCCTCGCCTCCGATCGTCACTTCGATGAGGAGGCAGCGCGCGCTCTCGCCCGGCGCGCCGCGGGCGAGGTGGTCGTCGTGCCCGTGCCTGTCCGACCTTGCGACTGGGGTTGGACCGAGTTCGGCAAGCTTGCTCCGCTCCCCGAGGGCGGGCGGCCTGTGGAGGGCTGGCCGGTTCGAGGCGAGGCCTGGACCGAGGTGGTGCGCGGCCTGCGCGCCGTGGTCGAACGCGTGATGAGCCGGCGGGCGGCTCCGGGAGGACGGAGCGCCCTGGCCGCGGGGCTGCCACCGGCGGAGCTGTGCATCGGCCGGGGCCTGGAGGTGGAGGCCATCGTCGCGGCGCTGGTGGGCAAGCCGCCGGGACGCGTGCTGCTCCTCGGCGCGGCGGGCGTCGGGAAGAGCACGATCAGCCTGGCGGTCCTGCACCGCCCGGAGGTGGTGGCTCGCTTCGGGGAGCGGCGCTTCTTCGCGCGGCTCGACGCTGCGCCAGATGCCGAGTCTGCAGCCGTCGCGCTGGCCGGAGCGCTGCGCATCGCCTCCGGCCCGGACCTGTGGCAGCAGGCGATGTCATTTCTCGCAGCAGGCCCGGCCGTGCTCGTGCTGGACAACCTGGAGACGCCCTGGGATGGCGACGACCAGCCTGGGACCGAAGCGCTGCTCGCGGAGCTCGCGGCCGTGCCGGACCTGTCTCTCGTGGCGTCGGTGCGCGGCGCGGGCCGGCCGGGGAGGGTGACCTGGAATTCGCCGATTGAGCTCCGGCCGCTGCGACGCCCCGAGGCGGAGGCAGTGTTCTGCGCCATCGCGGGCGAGGAGCACCGGAGCAAGCCGGCACTTTCGGCGCTGCTTTCCCTGATGGAGGGTATTCCGCTGGCGATCGCGCTGCTCGCGCACGCGACCCACGGAAACGACCTCATCAACCTGAAGGACGAGTGGGAGGCGCGCCGCACGGCGGTGCTGGAGCGCGACGGCGGAGCGCGCAATCGGCTCCGGAGTTGGAAGGCGTCACTGGATCTCTCGATCGGCTCGCCGCGGATGACAGCCGGCGCGCGTCGACTGCTCTCGGTGCTGGCGATGCTGCCGGACGGGATCGCGCAGCGGGATCTCGCGGTGCTCCTGCCGGGAATCGGGCCGGCGGCGGCGCGCGCGCTGGCGCAGGTGGGGCTGGCCTACTTCGAGGGCGGCCGGCTCAAGATGCTCTCGCCGGTGCGCGAGTACGTGGCAGCGGAGTACCCGCCGGTCGTGGAGGACCTGGGGCGGGCGATGGAGCACTACGGGGAGCTCACGTGCACGCTCGGGCCGGTGCCGGGGAGCCGCGGCGGCACAGAGGCGGCGGCGCGGCTCGCGCCGGAGACGGCGAACCTGGATTCGGTGATCCGACGCGGGCTCACGGAGGTCGAACCAGGGCGATGGATCGACACGGCGACGGCGTTGACCAACTTCGCGCGTTTTTCCGGGCACGCGGCTTCATTGCCCCTTGGTCGGGCGCTGGAGGTGGCGCAGCGCACAGGGGACGGGCGGCGAGAGGCGCTGTGCGCCCAGAGCCTTGGAGACGTCGCGCTCGCGCGCTCGCAGCACGACGAGGCGAGGGCGCGCTACGAAGAAGCGCTGCCGCTCTACCGGCAGGTGGGGTCTGTGCGCGGCGAAGCCGACTGCATCAGGCGCCTTGGAGAGATCGCTCGAGCCCACGGCAATGCCAGCGCGGCCCGTGCTCGCTACGAAGAAGCTCTCGCGCTGTACCAGCGCATCCCGGAGCCCTGCTCCATCGGTCGGACCCATCATCATCTTGCCGCCGTCGCGCCCGACGCTGTCACCCAGCACCAGCATGTCGAGGCCGCGCGCAGCGCATGGCAAAGGATCGATCGGATAGACCTGATCGCTCGTTTGGACCAAGACTTCCCTTCCTGAGCGCCGGCGACGCCGCACGGTCGTCCGGGAGCGAGCGCACCAGCGGTAACTCCTCGCTCACGGCGCTTTCGGGCCGCTCGCAGCGCGGATGGCTGGCCCCGCCCGCCCAGTTCGATAGAGATGCCCCATGGGCACGACCCGGACAGCGCCTGGTCCGGACCATCCCAGGCCGACCCGGACGTCGCCCGTCCTCTTGGGCCTACGGCGTCGGGCTCCGCGCCGGCACCCACCCGGGTCGGCTCCGCCGCAGCCGGCGCCTCCGCCGCCTGGCGCCGCGCCGCCGCCGGCCGCCAGGTCCCGATGGGCGCGAGCTGCTGCTGCTGTTGCGCGATCTCCGGCGTCCCGTCGCGCCCGACGCTCGCGGCGAGCGCCGTAAGAAATCGTCAATGCCGAAAGCCGCCTGAACGCCCGCAACGTCCCCTTGAAACCGGCACCACGCGCGGCATCACCACGAATGCGGACGGTGATGGCGCGAAGGCACTGCCGGAGCCCGCCCCAGACGATATGACCGCCGGACCCGTAACCCGCGTCGCGTACCCCGACGTTCACCCCGTGGCGCGTGCCCTACCGTTCACTGCGCGTCGTGTACCCCGCTGTTCACTACGCGGCGCGTGCCCTACCGTTCACTGCGCATCGCGTATCCCGCAGTTCACTGCGCGTCGTGTGCCCCGTCGTTCACCGCCTGTCGAGTATCCCGCTGTTCACCCCACGGCGCGTATCCCGCTGTTCACTACGCGCCGTGTACCCCGCTGTTCACTGCGCGCCACGCGACACGCGACACGCGACACCCGCGCACCAGCGCACCAGCGCACCAGCGAACCAAAAACCGCTCAGGGCCATTGTATGTTGTCTAAACTAAGAATATAAGAAGAATCATGCGATATTTCCATACGAGCGCTGCTAGCGCTTGCCTCTCTCTTCTCGTGCTCGCAGGGATCCCCGGGACGGCGTTCGGGGCACCGACCGCGATCACGTTCACCATCAACCACGCCGATTGCGGCGCCGGCGCGTTCTCGCTGTACCTGAATGGGGTCCACCTCGACACGGTCGCGAGCACCAACGGCTGCGATTGCAATTCAGCGACGCTCCAGAGGACGTTCACCGAGCCCGGCGTCCTCGCCCTCTACAATCCAGCGGCGTGCAATGATCTCCAGGTCGATGTCGTCGACGGCGGGTCGACGGCCGTCGGCTTCGCCCGCGTGTACGTCGAGGCGACCGAAGGCGCGTCGCTCCTCTGCCTGTACGATGCGGTCTCCGGCCCGATCCCCTGCGCGGATCGCGACGTCTGCGACGGCTACGAGGTGGGGCTGTCATCGCTCGCGAGCGACGACAGCGACGACATCGCGCCCGGCCTGGGCGCGGGCTGCGACAACTGCGCCAACCGCGACAACCCGGACCAGGCCGACGCGGACGGAGACGGGATCGGCGACGCCTGCGATCCGTGTCCGCTCGGCGATAGCGACGGCGATTCGTTCTGCGATGCGACCGACAACTGCGCCAGCGTCGCCAACTGGGACCAGACCGACAGCGACCTCGACGGGATCGGCGACGCCTGCGACAACTGCCCCGCTGCCGCGAATCCAGACCAGCTCGACAGCGATGGTGACGGCCTCGGGGACGCATGCAAAGACGTGTGCGTCACCCTGCAGCGAGGCGCCCTCGGCGACGTCGAGGACGCCGGTATCTGGGAAGCCTTCCCCCGCTACAGCGACGGCCACGTCCCTTACAACTACTCGGGCGACGCCAACGGCGCGCGCAAGCAGGCGCTCTACCGGTTCGGGCTCGACGGCATCCCCGCCGGGGCCACCGTCACGTCGGCAGAGTTCGGCGTCGTCGCCTTCGGATCGAGCGACCAGACCGTCCGCGCTCACCGGATCACCGCGCCGTGGCGCGAGGACACCGTGACCTGGCAGAGCTTCGCCGCGAGCTACGACAAGGCCGCCGCGGCGGAGCTCACCTATGTCGACCCCTATGCCATGAGCGCCGATCTGACCGGGCTCGTCCAGGCGTGGGTCGACGGCACGACCCCGAACTACGGCTTCCTCGTCGAGGAAGGGCCGGACGGGCGCACGTCGTACCGCTCGAGCGATCACCCCCTCCAGAGCGACCGCCCCTGGCTCGAGGTCTGTTATCTCGCCCGCTGATCCACGCCGCGCGGCCGCCCCTCCGCCCCGTCACCCACATCACACGACCGCTCCTCGGCGCTCTGATCCACGCGGCGCGGCCGCCCCTCCGCTGCGCCGTCCGCCGGATAGGGCTGCCCGAGCGCCGCGGGAGGCGTCGCGTCGAACGCGCGCAGGAGCGGGCGGCGCGCGGCGCGCGGCAGCAGCGCGGAGGCGCGCTCCAGGAGCCCGCTCGAGGTGAGCCCGAGGACCGCGATCATCAGCGCGAACGGCGCCACGCTGAAGACCTGCGTCGGCACCGATGGAAGAGCGCTCTGGCCGAGGCTCGCCGCCGACGACAGCACGCCGAAGAGGTACGCGCCGAGCGCCGCCCGCACCGGATGGAAGCCGCCGAAGATCACGATCGCCAGCGCGATCCAGCCGTAACCCGCCGTGTGGCGGTGGCTCCATCCCGCCTTGAAATCGAGCGAGTACGCCGCGCCGGCGATGCCCACGAGCGCCCCGCCCACGAGCGTCGCCGCCGTGCGCGCCCGCGTCACATGCGCCCCGCGCGCGTGCGCCGCCGCCGGCTGCTCGCCCACCGCGCGGAGGAGGAGCCCCGCGCGCGTGCGATAGAGGAAGAGCCACGCGCAGGCGACGAGGACGTAGCTGCCATACACCAGGGGATCGCTCTGGAACAGCAGCGGCCCCACGAGCGGCACGTCCCGCAGCACCGGGATCGACGCCGCCGGCACCGTCGGCCCGGGGACGCGCACGTACGGGCCGCCGAGCACCGACGAGAGATCCGCGCAGAGCATCGCCAGGACGAAGCCGACCGCGATCTGGGAGCGGCCGAGGTAGATCCCGCCGATCGCCACGACGAGCGCGACGAGCGCCCCGGTCGCGGCCGCGGCGGCGAAGCCGGCGAGGACGCTCCCGGTCGACAGGGCGGCCGCGAAGCCGACCATCGCCGAGAGCATCATCGCTCCCTCGGCCGAGAGGTTGATGACCCCGGCCCGCTCGGTCAGCGTCTCGCCGACCGCCGCGTAGACGAGCGGCGTCGACGCCGCGAGCGCGGTCGCGAGCAGCGAGAGGAGCTCGGCGCCGCCGTCGCTCATGAGGGCTGCTCCTTCCATCGGAGGCGTCCTTCCATCAGGCCTGCCTCCGTCTGCCTCGTCCCTCCGGGCCTCGTCCCATCACGCCACCTCCGGCCGGCCGCCGCCGCGCGCCGCCCTGGGGGCGAGGAGCGCGAACAGGACGAGCGCGCCCTGGAGCACGCCCGACAGCGAGGACTCCAGCCCGAGGGTCATCGGGAGCTCCAGGCTGCCGACGTTGAGCGCGCTGAAGAACAGGGCGATCGGCGCGACGAGCGCGGCGCGCCGCCCGGCGAGCATCACCACGAGCAGCGAGAGGAAGCCGAGGTTGCTCGAGATGCTCGGGATGAGCCGGTGAAACGTGCCGAGCACCTGCAGCGCGCCGGCGACGCCGGCGAGCGCGCCGGAGACCGCGAACGCGAGGAGCACCTGCCGCGCCGCGCGCACGCCGAGCACCTCCGCGGCCGGCGGGCTCAGCCCCACCGCCCGCAGCCGGAGCCCGAGGTGGGTCCGCCCGAGCACGACGGCCGTCCCGAGGAGCGAGAGGACCCCGAGCAGGAGCGCGACGGGGCTGAGATCGGTGCCGCCCAGCGTGGAGAGCCGGAGCGCGCCGTCGAGCGGCTCGGTGCCGGCCATGGACGCGACGCCAGGGCGCTTCCACGGGCCGAAGACGAGGTACAGGACCAGCCCCTGGGCCACGAAGTTCATGCCGAGGCCCGCGAAGATCTCGCTCACCCGGACCCGCGTGTGCAGCGCGCCCGTGAGGGCGCCCCAGAGCGCCCCGCCGATCGCGCCCGCGCCGACGCAGAGCGCGACAACGGCGCCCGCCGGGAGGTGCGGCCACAGGGCGCGCGCCGCGCCCGTGGCGCAGACGGCGCCCAGGACGAGCTGCCCCTCGACGCCGAGGTGGTACAGCCCGGCGCGAAACGTGAACAACAGGCCGCTCCCACAGAGGAGCAGCGGCGCCAGCGTGACGAGCACCCGCGCGGCGCGATCCGTGGAGCCGAACGCGCCCTGCCACAGGCCCGCGGCCACCGCCGCCGGCGAGGCGCCGAGGAGCGCGCAGAGGCCCGCCACGAGCGCAAACGCCAGGGCGAGCGGTGCGAGGCGAAGGAGCAGGAATACGGCCCGGCGCGGCGCGCGGCGCACGGCGGGCTCGGCTGGGGCGCTCGGCTCGGAGCTCATCGATCGGACCCCGCAGGCGCTGGCGGCGGCGCAGGTGCGCCAGGCGCCGAGGGCGGGGCGGCGCCGTCGAGCTCGCCGCCGATCATCCGCCCGAGCCGGTCCAGCGTGAGGTCGGCGACGCGGACGGGCGGCGAGACGCGCCCGCCGCTGAACACGAGGATGCGATCGCTGTAGCGCATCAGCTCGTCGAGGTCGGACGACGCGAACAGGAGCGCCGCGCCGGCACGGCACCGCGCGAGGAGCTGCTCCCACACCCAGCGCGCCGACGCGAGGTCGAGCCCCCGGGTCGGCTGCTCCAGGAGGAGCAGCGCGAGGCCCGCCGGGAGGAGCGCGAGCTGGGTGCGCTGCTGGTTGCCGCCGGAGAGCCGTTCGACGGGCGTGTCGGGCCGGCCCCGGATCCGGAGCGCCTCGATCGCCCGCTCGGCGGCGCGCCGGATCTCCCGCGGGCGCAGGAAGAAGCCGGGCCGCGGCGCGCGCAGCGCGACGTGCTCCTCGATGGAGAGACCCGCGATGAGGCCCTCGCGACGGCGATCGGCGGGCAGGTAGCCCACGCCGGCGCGCAGGAAGGCCGGGTAGGGGCGGCCGGTCAGGTCGGCCCCGCCCACGGCGACGCGTCCCCGCCGCGCCCGGAGCAGCCCCGCGCAGGCGCGCAGCAGGAGGCGCTGGCCGCTCCCCTCGAGGCCCGCGAGCCCGATCACCTCGCCGCGACGGACGGCCAGGTGGGCGATGCGCACGTCGAGCCGGTGATCCCCGAACGCCACGCCCTCGAGGGTGAGCGCCGCGCCGCCGCTCGGCGCCGCGCCGCCGCTCGGCCCGGGCAGGCGCTCCAGGGGCGCGAGCGGCGCGCCGCCGCCCTCCTCGGGGGACCGCTCCCGAGGCGCAAGCGCCTCGCCGAACATCAGCGCGACGAGGCGATCGGCCCCGGCCGGCATCTCCGCCTCTCCCGCCACCTTGCCGTGCCGCAGCACCGTCACGCGATCGCAGAGCGCCTCGACGTCGGAGAGCTTGTGCGACACGAGGACGATCGCCTTGCCGTCCGCCTTGAGCCGCCGCAGCGCGGAGAACAGGGCCTCCTGCTGCGCCCCGGAGATCCCCGTCGTGGGCTCGTCCAGAAGCAGCGCTCGGACGCCCAGCGCGAGGAGCCGCAAGAGCTCGATCTGCTGGCGCTCCCCGAGGGTGAGCCGGGCGACCTGCTCGTCCGGATCGACGGAGAAGCCGAAGCGCGCCGCGAGCGCGAGCAGCTCCTCGCGCGCCGCGCGCCGGGGGAGGAAGACGCCCGCGACGCCGCCCGCGCCGCCCGCGCGGGGCCGGGCGACCAGGTAGCTCTCCAGGACGGTGAGCGGCGGGAAGTCGAGCGGCTCCTGGTGGAGCACGCCGACGCCGGCGGCGAGCGCGTCCGCCGGGCTCGCGAGCGCCACCGGGCGGCCGTCGAAGAGCAACCGGCCCGCGTCCGGGCGGAGGAGCCCGCCCAAGATGCGGAGGAGCGTGCTCTTGCCGGCGCCGTTCTCGCCGAGCAGCCCGTGGACGGCGCCCGCCTGGATCGTCAGCGACACGCCGTCGTTGGCCTTGACCGGGCCGAACCGCTTCGCGACGCGCTCGATCTCGATCCGCATGGATCACCGCCCGGAGACGGCTACTTGCTCGGCCCGGTGATCCCCCGGACCAGCTGCGGCAGATACCAGATCTGCTGGGGCGTCGCGGCCTCGCCGTCCTTCAGGAACTCGGTGCCATCCTGGAACTTGAGCGGCCCCTTGAAGAGGTCGAGCCCGTTGGCCAGCTCGATGACGAACGCGCCGAGCGGCGCCTGCGCCTCTCCCAGCGCGGCGCCGGGCCCGAAGCCGACGACCGACGACTCGCCGTTCAGATCGCGGAAGTCCGGCCCTCGCCAGACGAACTCGCTCGCGTACTTGCCCGCGCGCGCCTTCTCGATCGCCTCGCGGTAGAGCGGCGCCCAGTTGTAGTACGCGACGCCGAGGCAGATCTCAGGCGCCAGGTCGCAGCCGGCCCTGTGGTCGTAATGGACGTACTTGACCTTCTTGCCCGCGCCGCTCGCCTTCTTGGCCTGCAGCGCGGCCTCGGGCGTGTCGAGCCCGGTCATCAGCACGTCGAAGCCGCCGCCGATGAAGTCGTCGGACACCTTGGTTGGGTCGAGGGTGACACCCGGGATGTTGAACCAGAAGCCGATCCACGTGACCTTGAACGTGAGGTCCTCCGGCTTCTTCTTCTGGTACTTCTCCCAGCAGTACCGCGCGCCGAGGTACGCCGCGGTGACCAGCCGGCGGGTCTCGTCGTTCACGAGCGGGCCGACAACCCCGATCTTGCCCGTCTCGGTGCCGAGCGCCGCGGCGCACCCGGCGATGTGCTGGGCCGTCTCGATACGCCCCATGAGGTTGCCCAGGTTGGGCTGGGGCTTGTGGTTCTTGCCCTCCTTCCAGGCGTAATCGCCGGAGATGTGGATGACCGTGACCTCCGGGTGCTTGCGCGCGGTCTCGAGGGCGTCGTCCTTGTAATCGTCGGAGTTGTAGACGACGAACCGCGCGCCCCGGGAGATGAGATCGTCCGCGACCTGGGAACCCTTCACGTTCGGGCGGTCGGACGGGTTCACCTTGTCGACATACTCGAAGCCGACGTCCGGCATCTTGGCGAGCACCGACCGGATGCCGTCGTGATGGGCCTGGTTCCACCCTTTGTCGTTGTAGGGGCCGACCAGCACCATGCCGACCTTGTATGCGGCGGCCGGCGCCGCGGGCGCAGCGCTCGCCGGCGCCGCGGCGCCGGGGCCGGCGGTCTTCTCCGAGGGCGGGCTCGCGCTCGTCGACGAGCCCTGGCACGCGCCGGCCAACAGCGACAGCGCGATGGTGAGGACGGCGGGCGGGCGGGCAGCGAGGCGCGGGACAGCGAGGGCCGCGGGCGACTTCGGCGAGCGAGGTGTCACCGAGGCATCGTGGGCGGGAATGTCGCAGGGTGTCAAGAACCGCCGAGACGGACGACGCCGAGCGCAGGTGCTGGGCGTCGTCCGCGTTTCACTGCGGTATCACGATCACGTCTTCGCAGGTGAAATCGACCCCCAGGGCCGCTTCGGGGTCCGACTGGATCGTGGCGCACGTGCTGTCGCAGAGCACGATCTGGGTCGGGTTCGCGGCGCTGTCGTAACGCCAGGCGTTCTCGCTCGCGCACTCCTGGTCGTAGGAGAGCGCCGTCGGGTCACCTCCGCCGCTCTGGTACGTCACGCGGACCCGCTGCGCGTCGAAGCTCCGCCCGTCGGGAGCGGGCGGGATCTCGACCGTGCAGGAGACCGAGGCGCCGCGGATCGCGTCGATCGCCGCCTTGAAGGCAGCCGAGGTCGCCCCGGGATTGCCCGTGTCGATCAGGTAGGCTCGCTCCGTCCCGCCCGCGTCGGCGATCTGGTGCAGGTTGTCGAGGTCGTGCGGCGCGCCCTCGATCGGCGGGTTGTCGACGCCGATGACGTACGTCGGGACGCCGTCCTCGAGCGCGCCGGCCGCGGCGTCCGACACGCGCTGGATCCTGTTGGACTCCGTGCCGCAGCCCGCAGGATAGCCGTCCGTGACGAGGACGATGGCGTACCTGCCAGGCGTGGCCCGCCGCTGGTCTTCGACGTACGAGATCGTCCCCTGCATGACGAACAGCGTCGGCGTGCCGCCGCGCCAGTCGGCGCTGGTGGCCGGGGTGACGGCGGTGATCGCCTCCTCGAAGCGCGGAGACGGCAGCGGCGTCATCGGGACCTCCGGTGTCTCGTACGTCTCGGCCGAGCACTTCTCGTCGCGGTCCTCGTCGTCGCTCGGAAAGAACCTGAGCGACGCGTTGATGCCCTCGGACAGGGGATCACTGAAGAACTGCTTCGTCGCCGCCACGACGGGATCCCACTTGAGCTCCTTATCGTACCAGGGCTCGTCGCCCATGCCCATGCTGCCGGACACGTCGAACGCGAAGGCGAGGTACACGGGCTGGAGGTCGGCGCTGGCCGACTGGGTGGCGCACGCCCCACCTTGGCCCGAGGAGCTGCCGTTGCTTGAGGAGCCGCCTTGCCCCGAGGAGCCGTTTGCGCCCGGACCGCCCGATCCGAAATCGCCGCTCGTGCTCTGGGAGCTCCCTTGGCCCGAGCCCCCGCTCCCCGGGCCGCCGCTCTGCGAGCTCCCGTCGCTGGCACCATTGCCCCCACATCCAGCGCCGATCGCACCCACTGTCAGCAACACAATGGCCATCGTGGGCAATCTCATAAGTCGAACCCTCCATCAAGGGCGGCCCGGCGCGCGTCGCCGGCGCCAGCACCGTTGATTCTGCGTGAGGCACCCGGAGCAGACACGGCCGTGAAGCTCGCTCCCGGTGCTCGTCATCCGGGAAGCATAGCTGACCAACATGGCAGCCGGACGACGCACGGATCAGAAATGATGCTTTCCGCCAACGCGGTCCGGCAAGTGTTGCCGCGGCCCGGCATTCCTTGAAGTGTGGTCTCCTTTCTCACCACAGCTCGGTGCGCGACGCCCGGTGTGTGGAAGGGGCTGAGAGCGCCGGCTCTGGTGGGCAACGCCGTCGACGGGGCCGACCCTGGCGCCGGACGAGAACGACGCCGCGCCGGGCCTGGATCGGGCGCGTCCGCGGCCGTGATCGCGGCGCGCGAGCAGCCCGCCTCGTCAGCGCGGTTGCAGGAGGGGGGCACGGACTATGCCTTCCTCCTAGCGGGCGATCTTCATGTCATCGAGCGACGCAAATCATGAGGATGCGCCCGACCTCGAAAGCGCCGCGGATCGCAGCAATGCCGTGGCCGTCCGCCCGCCGCCCTCGCGGCCGGCCCCGCCGCGCCCGGCCGATCGGGTTCGCGTCCTCCTGCCCCTCTCGCTGACGATCGCTGCGGGGATCGCCGTCGTCCTGCCGGCGACGTTGCCGGCGCCCGCCCGGATCGCGCTCTTCGCCGTGCTGCTGGCGATCATCCTCTGGTCGACCACGTCGCTCGACGTGGCGTACGTCGGGCTCGGCGCGGCGCTGCTCCTCCTCCTGACCGGCGTCAGCCCCCAGGAACGGCTCTTCGACTCCCTCGCGTCCGACGTCATCTGGTTGATGATAGGCGCGTTCATCCTGGGCGGCGCAGTCGAGCAGTCCGGCCTGGCGATGCGGCTGGCGCAGCGCGTGGTCGAGCGCGCCCGCACCGTGCGCGGCCTGTTCTGGTGCTTGACGGCCGTGCTCATCCCGTCGTCGCTCTTCGTCCCGTCGGTCTCCGGCCGTGCCGTGATCGCCATTCCCATCTTCCGCAGCGTCGCTTCCATCACGGCGGATCCGCGCATCACCCGCGCCCTCGCGCTGCTGTTCCCCACCGTGATCCTGGTCAGCACCATCGGCTCGCTGGTCGGCGCGGGGTCTCACCTCGTGGCGAACCAGCTGCTGAGCCAGGTCACCGGCCGTCGGCTGTCCTTCGGCGAGTGGGTCCTCTACGGGATGCCGTTCGGCATGGTGGCCAGCGGCGCCGCCTGCGCGGTCATCATGGCGCTCTTCCTCGACGGCGAGCGCCGCGGGCGACGCATCCGGGTCCCCCGGCGCCCGCGAGGCTCCTTGTCGCGATCGGAGCGGATCACCCTGGCCGTCGGCGCGACGATGGTCGTGCTCTGGCTCTCGGAGCGGTGGCACGGCTACGAGAGCGCCACCGTCACGCTGGCCGGCGCGCTCGCGCTCACGGCGCCTGGCAGCGCGCTCCGCTGGAAGGAAGGCGTGAAGGCGGTCGACTGGAACCTCCTCCTCTTCGTCGGAGCGGCGCTCGTCCTGGGAGGCGCGCTGATCGACACGGGCGCGTCCGGCTGGCTCTTTCAGGCGCTGCTCCGCAACAGCGGTATCGAGAGCGCCAGAGGGCGCCTGTTCCTCGTCGTGGCGGTCGGCGTGATGTCGCTGACGTCCCATCTCTACCTCACCTCCCACGTCGCTCGCATCGTCGCGCTCGGCCCCGTCTTGCTGCAGCTCGCCGCCGGTCGCGATCTCGACCCCGCGGCGGTGATCTTCATCGGCACGGTCGGCATCGATTACTGCCTGACGTTCCCGGTGAGCTCCAAGGCGCTCCTGATGTTCCAGGGGCTCGACGGAGAGACGTTCCGCCCGGCGGATCTCCTGCTCCTCAGCGCCGTCATGCTCCCGATCCACCTGGCGTTGATCGCCGTCTTTCACTTCACCTGCTGGCGCTGGATGGGGCTCGCGCCATGACGGGCCCCCTGCGCATCCTGATCGCTCCGTCGGGCTTCAAGGAATGCCTGGACGCGGAGCAGGTCGCCGAGGCCATCGCGGCGGGCCTCCGGCGCGCGCTGCCGGAGGCGCGCCTCCTGAAGGCGCCGCTCACGGACGGCGGCGAGGGCTTCACGCGGGCGCTGGTCAAGGCGACGGGCGGCTCCTTGCACCCCGCGATCGTGACAGGTCCGCTGGGCCAGCCTGTCGCGTCCCATTTCGGCTTCCTCGGCGGCGCCGGACCACGGACGGCGGTGCTCGAGATGGCCGCTGCCGCCGGGCTCCGCCTCGTCCCGCCTCACGCGCGCAACCCGATGGCCACGACGACACGCGGCGTCGGCGAGCTGATCCGCGCCGCGCTCGACGCGGGCGCGGCGCGGCTGCTCATCGGTTGCGGCGACTCCGGCACCAACGACGGCGGGGCGGGCATGGCCCAGGCGCTGGGCATCCGCCTGCTGAACGCGGCGGGAGGCGAGATCGGAGCGGGAGGAGGAGCGCTGCTGGAGCTCGACCGCATCGACCTCTCAGGCAGGGACCCCCGCATTCCCCGCGTGCAGATCGAGGTGGCGTGCAACTGGCGAAACGTCCTCTGCGGCGCCGGCGGCGTGGCGCGCGTGTTCGGCCCGCAGAAGGGCGCCTCGCCGGAGATGGTCGAGCGGCTGGAGGCGGCCCTGGAGCGCTATGCCGCCATCATCGCGCGCGACGTGGGCGTGGACGTGAGGACCATGGCGGGAGGAGGCGCCTCCGGAGGCCTCGGCGCGGGGCTTCATGCCCTGCTGAAGGCGACGCTCTTGCCTCGCTACGATGTCCTCGTCCGCCACCTGGACCTGGACGACCTCCTGCGCGACGCCGATCTCGTCGTCACCGCCGAGGGGGGGCTCGACGCCCGGACGTCGCGCGGCAAGATGCCGGCGGAGCTGGCCAGACGCGCAAAGCACTTCAGGCTGCCGGTCATCGCGCTGGCAGGGACCATCGACGACGATGCGCGCGTGAACTACGCGTGCGGCATCGACTCGTTCTCGTCGATCCTCGAGGCTCCATGCACGCTGTCCGAGGCCATGGATCGTGCACCCTTCCTGATCGCGAACGCGGCCGAGAACGCGCTGCGCTACATCCTCATCGGCCGAGATCTCCCCGGGCTCCGCAAGGCGCGAGGGCATCCGCGTCCACGCGCACGGGCGGGCTGACCCGACCCGGGTCGGGTCGCTCAAGACACCTCGGCCTCGGCGGGGGCCGGCGCCGGCGCGGCGGAGCGCGCGGGGCGGAGCGGGTGGGTCTCGACGCGCCAGATCCCGTCGTCCGTCAGGCGGATCGCCGCGAACCTGGCGACGCCGTCGAGGTGGCCGTCGGTCTCGTGGCCGAGCGTCGACGAGGGGTGCGCGTACACGCTGACGCGACCGCCGCTCTTCGAGCGGTAGTGGCCGAAGAACGCGAGGTGCTTGTGCCCGTGGAGCACGAGCGCGCTGTTCTTCTTCGGGTTCTTCTGCTGATACGCCGCGAGCATCTCGAGGAGGCGCGGGCCATCCATGGCGATCATGAACGTGTCGTTGAGCGAGATCGGCCCCGCGAGGCGCGCCACGTGGTGGTGGAGCAGCACGATGACCGGGCCGGACCCCCGCCGGAGCGCGCGGGCGAGGCGACGCAGCTGAGCGCCGCCGATCTGCCCGATCGCGCTCGACCCCACGAACCGCGACCGGTAACGGTTGGAGTTGAGGCCGAAGATCCGGATACCGCCCTCGAGATCGAGCCGCCTCGGATACAGGCCGGCGATCGCGCGCAGCCGCCGCCGCGCGCGCTTGCGGGCCGGGAGGTGCAGGGGAGGCTGGAAGGGGCCGCGCTCCACGCGGGTGAGCACCTCGATGAAGCGCTGCTCGCGCTCCGCCCGCTTCGTGAGGTAGGGGTCGGGCGACGTGCCGAGGTTGATGGCGACATCGTGGTTGCCGGGCACCATGAGCACCTGCGAGGAGGCCGGGATGCCGGAGAGCGCCGCCTCGAGCTCGTCCCACTGCGCCTCTTCCCCGAGATCGGTCATGTCGCCCGTCAGCGCGACGAGCGGCGGCTTCATGGCGGCGATCTCCGCCACGAGCCGCTGGAGGCGGCCTGTCAGCTCCGCGGTGTCGGGGCGAGGGGCCCCTTCCGGCCACGCGGCGGAGCCCTCCTCGATCTCGTACGGCTCGCGGCCGCCCGTCGTGATGTGGAGATCGGAGATCTGGCAGAGCACGAGCCGCCCGCCGGGGATCGCGTCGCCAGGGTCGGGGAAGAGCGTCGCCGCGCCGCCATACCGCAGGATCACGCGGGTCGCCTCGCCCAGGGCGGACGCGAGCCAGGCATAGAGCGAGAGCCCGAGCGCGAGCGCGGCGAGCGCCGTGCACACGGCCAGGACGAGCGCGGCCCCGCCGCCGAAGGAGAGCCTGCCGCCCGCGGGGAACCAGGACGCGAGGAAGGAGAGGAACGACCCGTCCAGCCACGCGGAGAGCCAGGCGGGGACGCCGATCTCGAGGGCGTGCACGGCGAGCCCGCCGGCGCCGCAGGCCGCGGCGAGGAGGACGAACAGCAGGATCAGGCGATCGCGGACGACGTCGATGACGTCGACGACCTCGCCGAGCCTCCCCCGGAACGACGAGCGGAAGTAGAGGCTCCCGTAGGAGATCTTCTTCCATGTCTCCGGCCGCCACACGCGGCCTTGGCTCGCGACGCTGGAGACGACGAGGGCCGGGACGATGACCAGCGCGAGCAGGACGAGCACCGGCAAGAGCGCCAGGTAGAGGACTCGGAGGGCCGCCCTTCGCGCCATGCCTCATTTGACGTGCCCCGGGCAGGACCGTCAAGGAGCCGCTCGGACCGCGCGCGCCCCGAAAGTTGCCGGAATCGATGGATGCTCGTAGCAGTAAGCGCGAGTTCGCGCGCTGATGTCCTGCACCGAGACGCCGATAGAGCCGGCCTGCGCCCTGCGATCACCCGCGTCGAGCGGCCCGCCGCCGGCGCTCTCGACCGGCGCGCGCGCGGCGCCTGCGCGCCGGCGCGGCAGGGCCGCGGCCCTCGTCGCCGCGGGCGCTGCCGGCGCGGGGGCGGCCGTGTGGACCAGCGCGGCCGTGGCGGTGTGGACCGGGGCGCCCGCGACGGCGGCGCGCAGCGCGGCGCCGCTCGTGGCGAGCGCGACGAGCGCGCTGCCGGAGCGCACGCCGGCGGCGCCGCCAGAGCGGGTGACGCTCACGGCGGATGACGAGGACGCGGATGACGACGACGTGGGGCCCGGCACGCTGGAAGCGCAGCGCCTCCGGCTGTTCGCGCGGATGCGGCGCGAGCTCGCGCTCCCCGACGAGGCGATGCGGCAGGTCGAGGCGATCTTCGCGGCGTCGACGGTGCTCGGCCAGGGCAACCCCGCGCTGACGCGGCACCCGATGTCACGATCCGAGTGCCGCCGCATTCGAGCGCTCTCGGGCGTCGAGCCGGCGCGCGAGCCGGCCTGCGGCGCGCCGGGGATGGTGCCGCTCTTCGATCCCACGCGCGGTCAGACCGCGGCGGACGCGCCCGCGTGCATCGATCAGCTCGAGTTCCCGAACGTGCCCTGCGAGTACCCCGTGGTGCACGTCCGGGCCCGCGAGGCGGCGCTCCTGTGCAGGGCGGTCGGGAAACGGATCTGCGACGCGCACGAGTGGGAGGGGGCGTGCGCCGGGGCCCTGCGGGATCCGGACGTCGAGTACGAGTGGGCGCGCCCCCGGAACGAGGCGAGCTGGCACCACAACCTCCTGCGCGAGAAGGTGTGGAGCTACGGCCCCGCGAAGGACCACGCGCTCTGCGGGACGGGGAGCTCCCGCACGCCGGGCTGTCCAGGCGGCGGGTGGGACCGCTGCGGCTCCAACACGTATCCCGCCGGCGCGTTCCCCGCATGCCGCAGCAGCCTCGGTGTCTTCGATCTGCACGGCAACGTGGCCGAGCACATGAGCCTGCCCATCCTGCCCGAGGAGCTCGCGCGGCACGGCGATCGGGGCTTCACCGAGATGAAGGGCAGCTGGTTCGCGTTCTCGTCGATGGAGGTCCACGCCGACGACTGCCGCTTTCGCGCCCCCGACTGGCACGCGACGCGCCTCATGAGCAGGGGCAGCCACGCGAACTACCACCTTGGATTCCGCTGCTGCAAGGACATCACGCCGCCGGACGGCGCCGAGCGAGGCGAGGGTGTCGACCACCACGGCGCCAGGTGAATCCATCCACATAGATTTGACCACATGAGCCCACGTGTGCGCATCGGGTGGTCCACGGGCGCAGGATCTCGCTGACGCGGCTCGTTGCGAGCGCCCGTCGCGAAGTTGCGGTGGCGGAGGCAGACGATTACGGCCCGAGGCGATCGATTCGTGTCGTGCATCCGTTGGGGCACAAACGGCGCAGCCTGAGCACGTCAGGCGCAGAGGGTCCGACGTCGTGCGCGGGTTGCGGCCCGGTCAGACGGGCGGCGGGGAGGCGCCGCGCGCCGTCGCGAGCGGGCCTCGATCGGGCCTCGACGGCTCTCGTTCACGACGGCCGCGGTGCGGGCGGGAGCGCAGGTGCTCTGCTCGAAAGCCCGCGAGAGAGGCGCGGCGCGCGGCGCGAGGCGCCTGCCCCCGAGGCGTTGAGTTCGCCATCTCCAGCATGGGACGCGCGGCCCGCGCGCGAACCGCCCTCCGATCGGGGGCCGTCCCGCCGGTCTCCGCGTTGAGAACCCGGAAAACCAAGGCCGGCGTCGATCCAGAGAATGCCTTTTTGCGGACGCGTCAAGGCGGGTGACGCGAGCTCGCAGCGGCAGTGTCTGCACACGAGGGCTGAGGCACACAGCCTGCTCTTCGATGAGCCCAAGGTGGCTCGGACCTTCCGGCCATCACGGGATATTGAGGAGGACAACACATGCTCTCGATTCATGGCAAGGTGCTGGGGCTCGCGGTGGTGATGGCGGCGCTGGGCACGGGGTGCGCCCTCGATGCGGGGAGCGACGCGGATCTCGACGAGGCCGGCATCGACGAGGTCGAGCAGGTCGATTCGACCACCGAGGCGCTCGAGGCTGGCGCGTCGGCGAGGGGCGGGTATCAGGGGCCGTACGATGGTGGCAAGGGCGGGCCGATCGGCGCGCAGGGCCCCATGGACCTCGGCCAGGGGCCGATCGGCGTGCAGGGACCGGCGAGCCCCGGCCTGCAGGCGCCGATCGGCCAGATGGGGCAGGGGCCTGTCGGCCAGGGGCCGGTCGGGCAGGGGCCTGTCGGCCAGGGGCCTGTCGGCCAGGGGCCCGTGGGCGGCGTGCCGGGCGTGGGCGGCGTGCCGGGCGTGGGCGGCGTGCCGTTCGGCGGCATGCCGTTCGGCGGCTTCGGCGGCTTCGGCGGCTTCGGCGTGCCTGCCGCGATCATCACGAGTTGCACCACGTGCAACAACGTGTTCGCTCCCGACTGCTTTCCGTGCAGCCCCTGCAACAACTTCGGTCCCCCCTGCTGCAACCGGCGGCCGCCCTGCGGCGGTGGTGGGTTCTCGGGGTGCAATCCCGGCATCGGCGGCCCGTTCAACGGCGGGTTCTCGGCTGGTCCCTGCGGTGGCGGGTTCGTGCCGGGCTCCCTCGGCGGGTTTGTGGGCAGCCCCTGCGGCGGCGGTCCCGGGTTCGGGTTCTCGGGGGGCTCGGGGAGCTGCGGCGGCGGGGGAGGCTGCTGCGGCGGTGGCAACGGGCCGGGCTGGTAACAACGGGGCCTCTTGCCTCGGCTGCTAGCGCCGGCCGCGGCGACGGCGCGGGGCGCGGAGGAAACAGGCCCGGCGCCGCGCAGGCCGCCACGGGAGAGCGTGAGTCGCTCGCGCTCGATGGCCGATCTCGGGTCGGCCCATCGTCGCCGCTCTCCCGCGCGAGCTCCGCCTGCGCCGCCTCGGGCTCACCCCCTCGGCGGCCGGCGGACGGCGGGGACGTGACGGCAGCGCTCGAACGGCCGCAACGGCAAAGGCTGGGCCCGCGCCGGCGGGGGCGACCCATGTGAGGTGAGGTCGTCGCCGCCAGCGCGGCTCGCGGACGCAGGGGGGACGGCGCCACGCGGCCGTCAGCCGTGCCCCGCTGCCCGCGCGGGATGGCGGGAAGGCGGGGAGGTGGATGGCCGGCGATGATGGCGAGGTGAGGCGAGACGCGCTGCGCCGCGGGAGCGCGGCGCGGCCCGCGAAATTGCGCCGAATTGCACCTGAGTCCAGCGAGCCCGCGCCGGCGGCAGGCGCCGCCTTCACGGGCGTTGCTACGCCGCGAGCAATCCCTTAGAGTGGCGCTAACGCTGTGATCGGCACGATCATCGACGGCAAATATCAGATTCGCAAGCTCCTCGGCGAGGGCGCCATGGGCTCGGTCTACGAGGCCGAGCACACGGGGACCGGCCGGCGCTGCGCCGTGAAGGTGATCAGCTCGGCGGATCTCACCCGCGACCCGAAGGTCGTGAGCCGCTTCCAGCGCGAGGCGCGCGCGGCAGGCGCGATCGACACACAGCACATCACCCAGGTGCTCGACGCCGGCGTCGATCGCGGCTCGAACCTGCCGTTCCTCGCGATGGAGTTCCTCGCGGGCGAGGACGTCCACGAGCTCATCAAGCGCGTCGGCCCGCTCGCGCCCGACCTCGCGCTGCGCATCGTCGCGCAGTCGTGCATCGGGCTCCAGAAGGCGCACGAGGCGAGCGTCGTCCACCGCGACATCAAGCCGCACAACCTGTTCCTCGCGCGCCGCGACGCCGGCGAGATCCTCGTCAAGCTGCTCGATTTCGGGATCGCCAAGGTGAAGATGGACCGGGCGAACGAGACCGAGAGCGCCGATCTGACGCGCACCGGGAACCTGATCGGCTCGCCGCTCTACATGTCGCCCGAGCAGGCGCGCGGCCAGAAGGAGATCGACCACCGCACCGACATCTGGTCGCTCGGCGCCGTGCTCTACCAGCTGCTGACCGGGCGGACGCCGTACCATCACATCACCGCGCTCGGTGAGCTGATCATCGCGATCTGCTCGGATCCTCCGCCGCAGGTGCAGGATTTCGCCCCGTGGGTGGCGCCCGAGATCGCGGCGATCGTGCACCGATGCCTCCTGCAAGCCCCCGCGCAGCGCTACCAGAGCGCGCAGGAGATGTTCGGCGCCATCCGGCCGCTCCTTCCGTACGGCTGGGGCATCCACGAGAGCATGCTCGTGCCGCTGCCGGAGGCCGTGCACCGGCAGTCCGCGCCGCGGCTCGCGATGAACGCGCCGCCCGCGAACCAGGGCGGCGCGTACGCAGCGGCCTCGCCGGCGAACCAGAGCGGCGGGTACCCCGCGATCTCGCCGGCGAACCAGAGCGGCGCGTACGCCGCGACAGCGCCGGCGAACCAGAGCGGCGGGTATCCCGCGGTCCCGCAGGAGCACCGCGGAGGCTACTCGTCGTTCGCGCCTCCCCCGCTCCAGAGCGGGCCGCCGGCGCCGATTATTCCGGCCACCAACCACGCAGGCGCTGCGACGACGGGGGCGCTCACGCAGTCGCACCGCGGCACGCAGCCCGGCGTGCCGCGGGTGCCGGTGGTGGCCGGCGCCGCGCTCGCCGCCGCGGTCATCTCAGCCAGCGTGTACTTCATCAGCCGGCCGTCGCCGGAGCCGGTCGCGCAGCCGGAGGCGAAGGCGACCGTCGAGACGCTCCCGCCTGCGGCGGCCACGCCGACGTCGCCGCCCCCGACGCCGCCGCCGGCCGCGACGCCGACGACGCCGGAGGTGGTCGCGGCGGTCGAGCCGCAGCCGAAGCGCGTTCAGGTCGTCATCCTGCCCGCCGACGCCTCGGTCGAGGTCGAGGGCAAGCGCGTGACGACGCGCAACGGGATCCTCGATATCACCGGGCCGCCCGGGAGCGTGCACAGGGTGCGCGTCTTCAAGAAGGGGGGAGGCGAGGCGATGGCCGACGTCGTGGTGACCGACACCGGCGCGTTGCCGCCGAAGGTCGAGCTCACGCCGACGTCGGGGAAGGGCGGTCCTGCGACGTCGGCGAAGAGCGCCTCGACCGCGCCGCCGGCGCCGCCGCCCGCGCCCACGACCCCCAAGGGGATCATCGACAACACCGACGAGTTCGGAAAGTAGCAGCGGAACGACAGGCTGAGTACGGTGCTCGATCGAATGGATCTGCGTACGCGGCGCGGCGGCTCTCGTCTTCTCTCCCTCGCGCGGCGTCCCCGCGCAGCGCCGCGGCTGCGCGCGCTCTCGGCCGCGGTCGCGGTCGCGGTCGCCGCCGGACCGGCGCTCGCGCAGCCGGCGCCGCCGGCCACGGGCGCCGCCACGCCGGTCAAGGAGGGCGCCGCGCCCGCCGCGGAGGCCGGCGCGCCGGCCAGGGAAGGCGCAGCGCCGGCCACGGGCGCCGCGGTCCCGGCCGAGGAGGCGCCCGTCTCCGAGACGGACCGGCAGGTGGCGCGGCTCCACTTCGAGAAGGGGCTCACGCTGCTGCGCGAGGAGGCGTGGGGCCCTGCGCTCGCGGAGTTCCTCCTCTCGCGCAAGCTCTTCCCGACGCGCGTGGCCACGAACAACGCCGCGATCGCGCTGCGCAAGCTCCAGCGCTACGACGAGGCGCTCGAGATGTTCGAGACCTTCCTTCGCGATTTCACGATGTCGGCCGCCGAGCGCGCGGCCGCGCAGCGGGAGATCGCCGAGCTGCGGGCGCTCGTGGGGACGCTCGACATCACGAACGCGGAGCCCGGGGCGTCCATCGTGGTGAGCGGCGAGGAGCGCGGGCAGTACCCGCCTGTCAAGCCGATCCGCGTGGCGGCGGGCCCGCACGTCGTCCGCGTCTTCAAGGAGGGCTACGAGCCGGTGGAGACGCGCGTCGACGTCGCCGGCGGGCAGACCGTCACGGTGAACGCGAAGCTCCGCAGGCTGACCCGCTCGGGCCGGCTGCGCGTGGTGGAGCGCGCCGGCAAGACGGTCGACGTGCTCGTCGACAACGTCGTCGTGGGGCAGACCCCGTGGATCGGCGCGCTGTCGGTCGGCGATCACATGGTGGCGCTGCGCGGCGCGGGGAAGCTCGGGACGCAGCCGACGGCGGCGCCCGTGAAGCCGCAGGAGCTCACGACGCTGTCGCTGCTCGCCGAGGATCTCGACGCGTCGCTGCGGGTCGACCCCACGCCGCCCGGCGCGAGCGTGTGGATCAACTCGGTCAACGTGGGCAACGGCGTCTGGCTCGGCCGGCTCAAGGCGGGCGCGCACCGGGTCGAGGTGAAGGCCGACGGGTTCGTCACCGGGACGCGCACGGTGACGCTGCTGAAGGGCCAGCGCCAGAGCCTCGACATGCGGCTCGAGCGCGACGAGGACGCGGATATCTGGCGCAAGCCGCCGAAGATCACGCTCGACGTGAGCGCGTCGTTCCTGCTGGCGCCGACGCTGGGCGGCGAGATCACGGACGGCTGCGGCTCGGGTTGCTCCAGCTCGCTCGGCCTCGGCGGGCTCGGCATGATCCACGGCGGTTACGAGCTCGGCTCGGGGATCGGCGTCGGGATCGAGCTCGGCGGCCTGTTCGCGGCGCAGCAGATCGACGAGCGCTCGGCGACGCTCAGGCCGGTCGGCTACCGGGATCCGCTCGATGGCACGGCGAGCGACACGCTCCGCCTGGGCGGCTTCCTGGCCGGCGCGACGTTCGGGTACCACTTCGACCTCGACGAGCGCTTCCCGGCGCTGCTCCGGCTGGGCGCGGGGGTGCTCGTCGGCGAGGTCCGCGACGAGCGGACCGGCAGGTTCAGGACGACCGGCGGGGAGTGGTTCAACACGTTCCCGGTGGTCGACTTCGCCTCGGCGACCTACTTCTACGCGGATCCTGATCTGCGGCTCGGCCTGCGGCTCGGAGAGCGGTGGGAGGTGTCCGGCAGCCTGAAACTGCTGCTGCTGGTCGGCCTCAGCAAGCCGAAGTGGGACAGGACGATCGAGCTGTCGGCCTCGACGGACGGGATCGGCACCTACGAGCCGGAGTCGCTCATGGGCGATTTCGTCTTGATGTTCTCGCCTGGGGCGAGCCTGCGTTACCAGTTCTGACGAGCCCGCGCCGGTGCGCGGCCGCGCCGCGCGGCGTTGCATACGTCCTGCTCGTTTACAGCGGCTTCCGCCCCCTCTGCGCCATCCAGAGCCGCAGCAGAGCGGCGGTCACCCGCACAGGAGACGGGCCCAGATCGGCGTTTTCGGCGCGCAAGCGCACTCCAGTGCGCTGAGCACCGAAAACGTCGAGGTGGGCCCGTATCCGAAGCGGGTGACCGCCGCTCTAGCGCCGGCGGCGAAGGGCGGCCAGCGCCGCCGCGACGCCGAGGAGGACGGAGAAGCGCGCGGCATTGCGCTCGGCGGGGGCGCCGACGACGCCGCAGGAGCAGGACGGGACCTCCGACGGATCGATCGGCGGGACGCACTGGTTCGCGAGGTTGCACACCATGCCGTCGACGCAGTCGGCCACCGATCTGCACGGGGAGGCGCAGGCGCTGCCGCCCGGCGGGCAGCTGTACGGGGTGCAGTCCGTGTCGACGCCCGGGGATCGGAGCGTGTGCTCGCCGTCGCAGCTCGGTCCGATCGCCTCGAGGTCGGCGCAGACGCCGTCGAGGCAGACGAAGTCCTGGATGCAGTCGTCGTCGGAGGCGCAGGAGGTCTTGCAGGCGGTCTCGTCCGCGCACTTGAACCCGCCGCAGCGCTCGACCACCGGCTCGTCCTCACGGCCGTCTCCTACGCAGAAGAAGCGCGTGAGCGTCGCGGGACCCACGACGCAGCCCTCGTCCGGGCAGGAGCACGTGAAGGTCTTCGCGACCGCCCCTTCCACAGGGAACATGCACTTGGCGTCGGTGGCGCCGCCGCAGTACCCGGCACACGCGCCCTCACCGGGGCAGGCCTCACGCTGGAAGGTGCCGCCCTCGTTGGGGTGCGGCGACTCGTGGTCGACAGGCGTCCCGACGTTCGTGCACCTGCCGACGTTGTTCACCACGTCGCATGCCTGACACTGTCCATCGCACCGGAAATCGCAGCAGAAACCGTCGACGCAATTGCCCGAGACGCACTGGCGATCACGCGTGCACTCGGCGCCGTTGGCGAGTCGATCGAGACACTGACCCGACCCGGGCGGCGCACCCCCCGATCCGGCGGACGCTCCGCCCGCGCCACCTGCACCTCCGCTGCTTCCAGCGGCTGCGCCGCCGGCACCCACGTCACCCGATCCAACGGAGGCGCCGCTGGCACCAGCGCCACCCGATCCAGCGGACGCGCCGCCTACACCGCCGGCACCAGCGCCACCCGATCCAGCGGACGCGCCGCCTGCGCCCGCGCCACCCGATCCGGCGAAGGCACCGCCCGCACCACCCGAGCCAGCGGCTGCGCCGCCGGCACCCGCGCCACCCGCGCCGGTGGACGCGCCGCCTGCACCCGCGCCGGTGGACGCGCCGCCCGCACCGCCACCACCCGTTCCGGACGATGCACCTCCGGCGCCGCCGACCTCACCGCAGGCGTCCGGATCACCGACGCCGACGTCGCACCAGCCGCTCTCGTCGCAACCGCAGTCGTCCACGCAATAGAGGATGCACCTGTTGTTGCTGCCGCAGCGGCCGGGCTTGCAGTCCTTCGTGGATTCATGAGCCAGCGCGCGCCCCTGGCCATCGCAGCGGTTGTGCACTTCGATCTGGTTGACGCAAACGACGGGGAGCTCCGTGTCGAGCTTCGCAGGACCACAGGTGCCATCGCTGCCCGTCCCCTTGCCCGACGCCGTGCACGAGAAGCACTCCTGGTCGCACGCCTCGTTGCAGCAGACGTTCTCCGTATCGGAGCAATGCCCCGATGCGCACTCCTGATCGTTCGCACACGGCTCGCCGTTCGCCTTGATGAGCAGCTGCGCGCTGGCGAGCGGCTGCGCGCTCGTGGCCCCGATGCCGCCCGCGACGAGCACCGCCCGGCCTGCGACGCGGTCGGTGCCGGCGTTGACGACGACGGCGGCGTGCTCCCGACGGGCCTCCTGTGCGAGCGAGCCGGCAGGCAGGCTGAGGGCGCTGAACTTCCTGGTCAGCGGATCGTAGAGGGCGGCGCTCGAGAGCGAGGTCGTGCCGTCGAACCCGCCGGCGATCAGGACGTCGCCGGTGGGCAGCAGGCTCGCCGTGTGGTTGGCGCGCGCGTTCGCCATGGAGATCGGCGTCGGCTGGAGCTCGAAGCCCCGCTTCGTCGGATCGGCCACGCCGTCGTGGTAGATGTCGATCGTGCGGACGTAGGCGCCGCCAGAGACCCGGGTGGTGCCTCCGACGAGGATCACCTCGCCTGAGTCGAGCGCCGTCGCCGCCTGACCGCCCAGCGCCTCCGCGCGGTCGATGAGCGTCGCCGTGTGGAAGCCGCGGAGAGCGCTCATCTGCGCCGTCATCGGGGTCGTGGAGGGCGAGAGGACGGCGATCGGCCGGAAGACGCCCTCGTCCTCGTGGAAGATCTCGGCCGAGGTGAGCGCCGCGCCCGAGAGGACGAAGCCGCCTGCGACGAGCACATTCCCCGTCTTCAGGCGGACCGCCGTGTGGGCGTGGCGCGAGGTCGCCATGCTGCCCACGGAGGCGAGCGCGCTCGTGACCGGCGCGCCGCCGTTCGGTCCGAAGGCGCTGAAGGTGTAGAGGGAAGCGGTGCTCGTGGGCTGGTTGAGCGGATCCGCGAGGCCGCCTGCGACCAGGACCACGCCTGGATCGAGGAGGGTGGCCGAGTGGTTGAACCGGCCCACAGAGGCCCCCGCGTCCCTGACGAACTGGCCGGTCGCCGGGTTGTAGACCTCGACGGCAGCGACCGGCGTGCCGCTGGTGCGCTGGCTGCTGCCGCCCACGACGACGACCGCCGGCGGCGGAGGCGCAGGATCCGACGGCGCCGCCGGGGCGAGCTTCGTGACCGCCGTTGCGGTGTGGGCGCCGCGCGCGACGTCCATCGCGCCGGTGCTCGCGAACGTGCGGTCGAGCGGGAAGTACAGCTCCGCCGTCGCGAGAGCGCCCCCGGACGCGTCGAACCCGCCCGCGAAGAGCACGGGGCTCGCAGGGTTCGCTGGATCGATCACGGTGCCGGTGTGACCGGCGCGCGGCGTGATCATCTGGTTCGTCGTGGCGATCCACTGCGGGTCGACGAGCGCCGGGTACCGGACGCCGGCGGGCTGCCATCCGACGATCACCGTGCACGCCGGCGCGCCCGGCGGGGTGACCGGCCGGCCCCACGGGGCGCGAGGGCTCGTGTCGACGGCGCAGCCCTCGACGGAGAGCGAGGCCGGAACGCGCGCGCCGGTCGCGTCGACGAGGTAGGGGGGCGCGACGCGCAGGCGGGGCGAGCCGCCGGCGTCGAGGAACTCGAGCGCGCGCTCCACGAGGCGGAGGCCCGAGACGGCGGTGACGTCGACCCGGTAGCGGAGCTCCTTGCGCGCCGGCTCCTGCTCGAAGACGACGAAGTCCTCGGTGCCGTTCGGGAGGACGCGGTGCAGGACGTCGCGGGCGCCGCCGCCTTCGGCGCGCAGCGCGCCTGCGTAGAGGACGAGGCCGCCGTCGACCGCCGCAGGCACGTCGGCGGCGTCGACGAGGGAGAAGGCGATCGACACGCGAGACGCGCCATCGGCGAGGCGCACCGGCCCGGCGGCGCGCGCCGGGAGCTCGACGGACGCCGCGGCGGCCTCCGGGGCTGCCGCCCGCAGGGCGCCGGCCGGGGTCGCCGCGGCGATCTTGACGGGGCTTGCGGCGATGGCGTCGGCGAAGCGCGCGCGGATCGCGGCGATGCGGGCGCGCGCTCCGGGCGGCGCCGCCTGAGGCGACCCGGGGCCGGGCGGGGGGGAGCGGCGCGAGGCGCCCTCGTCGGAGCAGCCAAGGACCTGGGGGAGAATGGCGCACGCAGAGAGCAGCGCAGCCGTTCGCAGCCTGAAGCCGAGTCGCAGCACGCGGTGGTTTCGCAAGGGTGGTTCCGTGGTCGGCGCGGCGCGCGCGACGTGAGGGGGCGGATCTGGGCCATCCTAACAGAAGGCGGCCCGCGGCCGAACAGTGAGGCGGCGCGTCGAGAGCGGCGGCGGGCTCCCCCGACGTGTCCTCCGACACGGGGACGCGGCGGCGGGCGATAGCCGCTCGATCGAGCGCACGACCGAGGAAAACCTCCCCAGGAGGCGGGCGAAACTGGGTAGGCTTACGGGGGCGCTGTCGCGTACGGCGCGATCTGTCTGGAGGAGCCGCGATGACTTTCCCCGCCTTGCCCTGGATGCCCCGCCACCTCGCGCACGCCGGCGCCGCGCGACGCGGGCTCTTGCCGCTGCTCGCGGGCCTGCTCGCGCTCGTGGCGCTCGCGCCGCGGCCGGCGAGCGCGGCGCCGTGGGACACGGACAACGACGAGGTCGCGAACGGCGTCGACAACTGCCCTGGGGTCAGCAACCCGAGCCAGTACAACGGCGATGGCGACGCTCAGGGCGACGCGTGCGACAACGACGATGACAACGACGGCATCCCGGACGACACAGACCTCGACGACGACGGCGATGGGATAGCGGACACCGCCGACAAGTGTCCGACGATTCCCACACCCATGGCAGCGGATCCAGACTTCGACGACGACGACGATGGCGTCCCGGATGTCTGCGACAACTGCGACACCTCCAGCAACGAGGATCAGCTCGACAGCGATAGCGACGGGCGGGGGAACATCTGCGAGACCGACAACGACGCGGACGGCGACAGCGACTTCAACGACAACTGCCTCAACATCTCGAACGCCAGCCAGGCCAACGCCGATGGCGAC
Source organism: Sorangium sp. So ce426 (assembly GCF_051475585.1). Lineage (NCBI taxonomy): Bacteria > Pseudomonadati > Myxococcota > Polyangiales > Polyangiaceae > Sorangium > Sorangium sp. So ce426. The sequence goes on from NZ_CP150341.1 coordinate 5,253,954, forward strand.
AACTACGGCGACGCCTGCGACAACTGCCCCACTGCGTTCAACAACGATCAGCGGGACAGGGACAACGACGGCATCGGAGACGACTGCGATAACTGCGCAAACGCCCCGAACACCGATCAGCGCAACCCCGACGGCGACCTCTTCGGCGACGTCTGCGACAACTGTCCTGACACGGCCAACACCAACCAGGCGGACAGCGACGGCGATACGATCGGCACCGCCTGCGACAACTGCCCGAGCCACGCGAACGAGAACCAGGCGGACGGCGATGACGACGGGGTCGGCGACACGTGCGACAACTGCCCCGGCACGCCCAACAGCCTCCAGGAAGACGCGGATGGCGATGGGGTCGGGGACGCATGCGACAACTGCGTGAGCCGCGCGAACGCGGACCAGGCGAACGGGGACAGCGACGCGTTCGGCAACGTCTGCGACAACTGCCCTGCCACGTCGAACCCCAGCCAGTCGGACAGCGACCTCGATGGGACCGGTGACGCGTGCGACAACTGCGTCGACCGCGCGAACGATCAGCAGAACGAGGACGGCGATCCCTTCGGAAACGCGTGCGACCTCTGCCCGTACGTCGCGACCCTGACCCAGGTCGACACGGACGGCGATGGCTTCGGCGACGATTGCGACAGCTGCCCGCGCCTCATCACCCCGAACCAGGCCGATGGCGACGGAGACCGCGTCGGCAATGCTTGCGACAACTGCCCCGAGGTCGCCAACACGGATCAGATCGACAGCGACGGCGATGGCCTCGGCAACGCCTGCGACAACTGCGCCAGCATCGCCAACGTCAGCCAGCTCGACGAGGATCACGATGGGGTCGGCAACGTCTGCGACAATTGCCCCTCGACGCCGAACGGGCCGAACGACACGAACAACCAGGACGACAGCGACGGGGACCAGAGAGGCGACTCCTGCGACAACTGCCCGGACGTGCCTAACGCGAACCAGGCGAACACCGACGCCGCCACCGGCGACACGCAGGGCGACGCGTGCGACGACGACGACGACGCCGACGGCGTGCCCGACGTCACCGACAACTGCCCGACCGAGCCGAATACGAGCCAGCGCAACACGGACCGGAACCTGCCCGGCGGCGACACGCAGGGCGACGCGTGCGACAACGACGACGACGCCGACGGCGTGTCCGACGCCACCGACAACTGTCCGCTCCAGCGCAACCTGGATCAGACGAACACGGACGAGGACCTGACCGACGGCGACGGGTTCGGCGACGCCTGCGATGACGACGACGACGCCGACGGCGTGCCCGACGTGAACGACAACTGCATCACGACGCCGAACAGCGCCCAGGCCAACACGGATCTGAACCTTGCAAGCGGCGATGCGCTGGGCGACGCGTGCGACGATGACGACGACGCCGACGGCGTGCTCGACGCCGCCGACAACTGCCAGTTCGCGCCGAACAGCACGCAGATCAACACCGACCTGAGCCTCGCGGGCGGCGACGCGCAGGGCGACGCGTGCGACAACGACGACGACGCGGACGGGGTGCCGGACGGCGGCGACAACTGCCGCACCACGCCGAACCCGGGGCAGGAGAACAACCCGAAGACCGGGCCCGAAGACGCGCTCGGGGACGCGTGCGACGACGACGACGACAACGACCGCGTCCTCGACGCAGATGACAACTGCGGATACGACATCAACACCAACCAGCTCGATACCGACGGCGATGGAGACGGGGACGTCTGCGACGACGACGACGACAACGACCTCCTCACGGATGCGGAGGAGGCGGCGCTCCGGACCGACCCGACCAGCGTCGACTCCGACGGCGACACGATCGGCGACTTCGAGGAGGTGTTGAACCGCGACAATCCCGCCGATCCGGCCAACAACACCGACGGTGACGCGTTCATCGACGCCGTGGACCGCTACAGCGACGGCGACGAGGTGCTCGACTCCGAAGAGGCCGGGGACGCTCTGCTGAACACGCCGGCGATCGACACGGACGGCGATGGGACCCCGGACTACCGGGACACCGACTCGGACGACGACGGCGTGCCCGACGGCGACGACAACTGCCGCCTCATGGCGAACCCGCCGCCCGCGCCGGGCGAGCCGCAGGTCGACACCGATGGCGACGGCAAGGGCGACGTGTGCGACGGCGACTCGGACAACGACGGCACGCTCGACGTCGACGACAACTGCCCGAGCCTGGCGAACGCAGGGCAGCAAGACGCCGACGGCGACGGCACCGGCGACGCGTGCGATCCAGACGGCGATCCGGACGCCGACGGGGTGATCAACGAGGACGACAACTGCGATTTCGCGGCGAACCCGCCGCCTGCGCCGGGCGATCCGCAGGCCGACATCGACGGCGACGGCCTCGGCGATCCCTGCGATGACGACGCCGACGGCGACTCGATACCTGACGCGGACGACAATTGCCCGCAGATCGTGAATGCCGATCAGGCGGACGCCGACGGCGACCGCGACGGCGACGTCTGCGACAACTGCCCGAGCCTGGCGAACGCCGGGCAGGAAGACGCGAACGGCGATGATCTCGGCGATGCCTGCGATCCCGACGGCGACGGGGTGGTGACCGACACCGACAACTGCCCGAGCGTGGCGAACCCCGAACAGACCGACACCGACGAGGACGGCCAGGGTGACGCCTGCGAGCCGCCGGATCCGACCGGCACCGGCGGCGGCGGAGGGGCCGGCGGAGCGGGCGGCGCTGGCGGCATGGGCGGCATGGGCGGTGAGGCCGCGACGACGACGGCGACCAGCGGCGGCGCGACGTCGCCAGATTTCCAGGGCGGCTGCGACTGCCGCATGGGACGTGCGCCGATGCCCCGGGAAGCGTGGGGGATGCTGCTGATCCTCGCCGCCGTGCTCCGGTGGCGAGGCCGGCCGCAACCGCGACGGGCAGCATGACGCCACGCCGCGGAAACGGGGCTCTGGCGATCACCTGAGAGCTACGCCCGGCGAGCGCGGCGGCTCCTCGTCGACGCATCCGTCCGATGTCGTCAATCTTGGATAGCGAGGTGCAGATTCGTGTGATACGGGCTCAGCCGCCAGGCAGGCGCGTGAGGCGTACGAAAGTACGCCTCGGCGAGCCGAACGGCGCGGATGAGCCCGCGGCGCACGGAGATGCGCCCCGCCATAACGGAGCTTCAAGGAGGACCCTCATGCAGGCATCTCGGTGGATCGCGGTGTGGATGGCGATGGGCGCGCTCGTCATCGCCGGTACGGGCGCGGGATGCGGAGGTGACGAGGCCCCGGGGGACGCGACGACCTCGAGCTCCACGACGACCACCACCACGGGTGAGGGCGGCACGAGCAGCGCAGGGACGGGCGGCGCTGGCGGCGAGGGCGCTGGCGGCTCAGGCGGCGCGGGAACAGGCGGCTCAGGCGGTGCGGGAACAGGCGGCTCAGGCGGGACGGGAACAGGCGGCTCAGGCGGGACGGGAACGGGCGGCGCGGGAGCGGGCGGCGCTGGCGGCGCGGGAGCAGGCGGCGCTGGCGGCACGTCGGGTGAGAGCTTCAATTTCACCCTCCGCGGCACCGGTTACGTTCCCGCCTACACCGCTGGGGACATGGTCTACGTGGCCGTCGTCGCTGCCGGCGATGCCGCGCCGGCCCTGAGCGCGTCGGACGCGATCGAGGACGACGGCACGTTCAGCGTGACGGGGCAGATACCCGGCGACAAAGCGTACAAGATGCACTGGTACGTGGACCTTTCACAGAATGGGACGTGCGACGCGGCTCCCACGGATCACGTCTGGACACAGGACATCCCCACCGTCACGGCGGATATCACGCGCAGCGTCGTACCCAACAGCGCCTTCGGCGACTGTCCGTGACGCGCCGCGCTCGGCCATCCCATAGCCGTTGATCGTCTGATCGTCCGTGGCGCGGCGCGCCCTCCGCGCACCGTCGTCCGTGGCCAGAATCGTGGCCACGTCGAACGCGGCGCGAGCGGGTCGCGGGCCGTCTCCTTGACCTCGCCCAGGATCGCCGCGGCCAGGGAAGAAATGCGGATGTTGCCCCCCGCCACGCGCCCCCGCTATCGTGCCCGGCCGATGAGGCCTTCCTCCGTCGCAGCGGTCGCGTCCACGGCCGTCCTCATGACGCTCGCCGGCGCCTCGCGCGGTCAATCCACCGGCGGGTTCTCCCTCGACCGGTTCGAGCCGGCGCCCGCTGGAGACGCCTTCTTCGGCGTGCCCTCTCCGGCCGCGCCCGGCCACCTCGCGCCGCGCGCCTACGTGATGCTCGATTACGCCCACCGCCCCATCCACACCAGCGGTGAGACCCCGGTCGACCTCGTCTCCTCGCAGGCGTTCCTCCGCCTCGACGCCTCGCTCGCGCTGTGGGATCGCCTGCTGCTCTCGATCGACGCCCCCCTCGCCGTCGCGCAAGGGGGCGACGATCCAGGCATCCCCGGCGTCGCGTTCACCGAGCTGACGGCGCCCGAGCTCGGCGACCTGCGCTTCGGCGCGCGCGTCCGCCTGCTCGGGGAAGACGCGGGCCCGTTCCAGCTCGGGATCGGCGGCTACCTGTTCGCGCCCACCGGCTCGCCGGCGCAGTACACCGGCGACGCGGAGGCCCGCGGCGCCGTCCACGCGAGCCTCGGCGGGCGCGTCGGCTCGGCGAGCTCGTCGCTCGGGTTCCTGTGGAGCGCGAGCGGCGGCGTCGAGCTCGGGGGCGGCCCGAACCGACCGCAGCTGCTCACGTTCGGCGGCGCCGCGGGGCTCCTGATCGCCGGCGATCTCCTCCAGCTCGGCGCCGAGGCGTACGGCGGCGCGCCGCTCGGCGAGGAGCTCCTGCTCTCCAGTACGCCGGTGCAGCGCGACGAGGCGGGCGTCAACGCCGAGCTGCTCTTCGGCGCCAAGCTGCGCGTCCTCGACGGCCTCACGTTCGGCGCCGCGGTCGGCCCGGGCCTGACGAACGCCATCGGCACACCGCCGGTCCGCGCCGTCGGCATGGTCGGCTGGACGCCGCTCCCCAAGCCGGCCCCGGATCGCGGCCAAGCCGCCGCCGTCGCGGGCGACAAGGACGACGACGGCATCAACGACGACATCGACGCGTGCCCCGACGTGAAGGGTGATCCTTCGCCCGATCGCGCGAAGGACGGATGTCCTCCGGCGGATCGCGACGGGGATGCGGTGCTCGACATCGACGACGCGTGCCCGAGCACCCCGGGCGCCCGCAGCGCCGACGCCACGCAGAACGGCTGCCCCGAGGACTCGGACGACGACGGCTTCCATGACGGCATCGACGCCTGCCCCAGCGTGCGCGGCGGGGCGAGCGACGACCCGAAGAAGGTCGGCTGCCCTGGCGACGTGGACGGCGACGGCATCGCCGACGCCTCGGACGCCTGCCCCAGTGTCAAGGGGCCGGCGAACCGTGACCCGAAGCAGAACGGCTGCCCGGCCGATCCGGATGGAGACGGCGTGCGCGGCGCCGCCGACGCCTGCCCGAACGAGCGGGGGCCCTCCGACCCCGATCCACGACAGAACGGCTGCCCCAGGTTCGTTCGCGTCAACGCCGACGAGATCAAGACGTCCAAGCCGGTGCAGTTCGTCGTCTACGGCAAGACGCGCGCCGAGACGGTCGATCCCATCTCCGACGAGGTCCTGTACGAGGTGCGCGACACCATCCGGCAGAACCCCGACATCGAGCTCGTCGAGGTGCAAGGCCACACCGACGACAACGGGACCGAGGAATACAACCTCCGCCTGTCGCAGCAGCGCGCGGACGCGGTCCTCTCGTGGCTCGTGGCCGCCGGGGTTCCGAGGGAGAAGCTCGTCGCCAAGGGCTACGGCTTCGAGCAGCCGGTCGGGGACAACCGCGTCAAGACAGGGCGCCAGAAGAACCGCCGCGTGCAGTTCGTGATCGTCAAGCGCAAGGGAAAGCCCTAGCGAGCAAGCGCCGGCGCCGCGGCGCGACGGCCACGACCACGAGCGAAACAACGCCCAAGACACCACAAATCCCGACAGCCGCCCGGACGCGCAGACGCCGATACCTCGCAGTCCTGGGCGATCGCGGCGCCGCGGCACGTCATGCTGCGCCGCGCCCGCATGCGCCTCCGCCGCCGCCCGACACCTGGCCGTGACCGTTCCCTGACGGCCATGGACGGGCGAGTGTGTCACCTTATCGAATGCTCCATACGGTGGCGATCTCAGATATCCATCTTTGCGAGCTCGAGCCGGGTGACGGCCTGTGGATGCGCTACCGTCAGGCTCCTTACTCCCCCGACAGCGAGGTCGCGGCGATGCTGGACGCGCTCCGGGACGAGATGAGGCAGGGCGCGGCGCGCGGCGCGCGGCGCGATGAGCTCACGCTCGTGCTCAACGGCGATGTGTTCGACTTCGATGCGCCGCGCGTGATCGATCAGCAGAGCGTCTTTCACGATCTCCCCCGCAGCGCCGAGCACGCGGTCCCTGCGATGAATGCGATCCTCGCGGACCACCCGGTGTTCATCGAGGCGCTCGGCCGCGTCGTCGCGGACGGGCACACCGTCGTGTTCATCTCCGGCAACCACGACGTCCAGCTCACGTTGCCCGAGGTGCGCGACCTGGTCCGGGACCGCGTCGTCGATGCGGCGCTCGCCGCGCTGGGCGACGCGCAGCTCTCCAGCGCCCCGCACGCGCGCGCGGCGCTGGGCGCGCGCGTCGTGTTTCGCGCGTGGTTCCACAAGACGCCCGACGGCATCATCGTGGAGCACGGCAACCAGTACGACGCGTATTGCAGCTACCGCTACCCGATGGTCCCGTTCGGGCGTAAACCGGGCGAGATCCAGCCCACCATGGGCTCGCTCGTGTGCCGGCTGCTCGTGTCGCGGATGGGCTACTTCAACCCGCACGTGGACGCCTCGTTCATGCTGTCCGCGTTCGGGTACCTCGCGCACTGGGCGCGTTACTACATGTTCTCCAGCCGCTCGCTCGCGGGGGCGTGGGCGCTCGGCGCGCTCCGCACGCTCGTCGAGCTCGTGCGTCGGCGCGAGCCGGAGCGGCGCGCTCGCCTGCGCGAGTGCCTCGCCGCCGCGGCGCAGGAGACGGGCGCCCCGCTCCGCGCCGTGGCCCGTCACGCCCGCCTGTTCGCGCCCCCGGCGGAGGATCGGCTGGGGCTCGTCGCGCGCGAGCTGTGGCTCGACCGGGCCGCGCTGGCGCTGCTCGCGGTCGCGGTGGCGCTCGTGTGGCTGGTGCTCGCTCCGCTCTGGCTCGCGCCGGGGGCGCTCGTCGCGCCGGCGGCGCTCATCGTCTACGAGCGCCTCGTGCCGAAGCTCCCGCTCGACGCGACGTGGCAGCGCGTCAGCCGCGCCGCGCGCCACGTCGCCCGCGCCCATCGCGCCAGAGCGGTCGTCTTCGGCCACACGCACACGCCCGAGGGCACGTGGGAGGGCGGGCTGTTCTTCGGCAACACCGGCTCGTGGTCCGCCGCCTTCGAGGACGTGGCCTGCACCAAGCCGGTCTTCGCCGCGCGCCCCCTGGTCTGGCTGAGGTCCGAGCCGGGGGCGGGCAGCGCCGCGCGCCTCTCGGGAGGCCTCGTGACCTGGAAGAACGGCCGCTTCGAGGCCCTCGCGGCCAGCGTCCCGCCCCCTGCCGGGCAGCGCAGCGAGCCGCACGGCGCCCATCCGCCTCTCCAGTCGCCGGCGACCGCCACGCTGCGCACGTGACGCGCGTCACGCGTCATGCACGTGCCCGAGCAGGCCGGCGCTCTTCACTCGAATTGAGCTCCTTCCTGACTTGCGCGAGGCGTCCCGCCGCTGGATGCTCCCGGCACGACACGCGTCCCGCTGACGAGGAAGCTCTGTGAACCCCCCGCTCCACATCGAAGCCGCCGGTGACAGCCACGTTGGCCACCAGCGCGAGCAGAACGAGGACAGCTTCGCGGTCGATCTGGATCTCGGCCTCTTCGTCGTCGCGGACGGCATCGGCGGCGCCGCCGGTGGGGAGGTCGCGTCGCGGATGGCGGTCGACATCGTGCGCTCGTTCTGCAAGGACGGCGAGGGCGAGATCACCCAGCCGACGGGGTACGACGAGGAGGTGACGCCCCTCGAGCTGCGCCTGGTCTCGTCCATCTGGCGCGCCAACGAGCGCATCTTCGAGGTCGGGCAGCGCGACCCGCTCTGCTACGGCATGGGGACGACGTTCGCGGGCGTCTACGTCGACGGGAGCTCGGCGTGCATCGCGCACGTCGGCGACAGCCGGGTCTACCGTTACCGGAAGCGCCGGCTCGAGCGGCTCACCGAGGATCACTCGCTCTGGAACGAGCACCTGAACACCGGCGAGCAGCTGCCTGACGATGTGGATCCGCTGCTCGCCCGCAACGTCGTGACGCGCGCGCTCGGGATGGGGAAGACGGTCGACGTGGCCACGCGCGTCGAGCGGCCCGAGGCCGGAGATCTCCTGCTGATCTGCTCGGACGGGCTCTCGGGCCCGGTCCCCGAGCTGGAGATCGCCGAGCTGCTCGCGCAGGAGAGCGACCTCGCCGCGACGGCGCGGTCCCTCATCGACCGCGCCAACCAGCACGGCGGCCCCGACAACGTCACGTGCGTGCTCGTGCGGTGGAACGCCGGCGGCTGACGCGGCCGAGCGCGCCGCGCCTTGGCGCACGAAGACGCGCCCCGCTCTACGGGAGCGTCTTGATCCGGAGCAGATCCGCGGACCTCGTCATGTCGCTGGCGAGCGTGCCCGGGGTCGCGTCGTCGCTCTCGTGCTCCACGAGCGAGAACAGCTTCCCGAACGGCGTCGCGAGCTGCTCGTCGGTCGGCTCCGCCTCGCTCCACCCCTCCGGAAGCGGCGGCAGCGCGTCGCCTTCGATCGCGTCGTACGCGCTCGACAGCCGCTCGAAGCCGTCGCGCACCGCCTCGTCGACCTCCGCGCCATCGGCGCCCTTGGTCAGGATCCACGGCTGGAAGGCCTCGTAGGTCGCCACGCCGGCCGCGACGTTCGCGCGCATGTCGGCGAGCGTGTACTGGGCGTAGCGCGACTCCTCCTCTCCGGTCGCCGCCTTGCTGGTCTTCTCCACCTGCTCGGCGATGGAGGCGATGACCCCGCGGTAGGCGGACGGCGCGTCGAGCGCGAGCGAGCCGAAATCCGATTGCATCTTCGCCGCGTCGGCCGCGAGGCGCGCGCAGAGCTCGTCCTTGAACGACGCGGCCTCGGCCTCGGTGGCAGGGAAGGCTGCCTCGCTGTAGTTATCGAGCTCGGACTCGAAGGCGAGGACGGGCTCCGGGATCGCGTCGGCCCAGAGGATGCGCTCGACGGCGTGCACGCCGGTCACGCCCTCTCCATCAAAGAGGTTGTCGTCGGCCTGCTCCTCGATGAACGCGTCGTAGCGGGCATCCGTCGAGTAGTCGAGATCCGGAAAGACGACCGCGATGGCCCCTTCGACGCTCTCGTAGGCTTGCCGTGCCTTCTTCCACTCGGCCTTCATGGCATCGACGGCCTCCTTGTCGCTCGTCGCGCTCCACCCGTCGGCGTCCGGCGCGGGCGCGGCCGCCTGGAGCGCGGCCGTGGCGGCGGCGAACTTGTCGATGTTGTCCTGGATGAAGGCCTTCACGTCGAGCACTGCCTGCTGCTCGTACTCCGCGTCGGTGAGCAGCGTCTCGTTGTCGCTTCCGCACGCAGGAAGCGAGAGGGCGGCGGCGGCGATGGCCAGACCGGACCGCAGGCGGGCGGGGATGTGCATGATGTTCGAGCTCCTTGTCACCGCTCGCGTGGGGCGAGCGCGCGATGTGGACGGGTGCGTGTGCGTCTCGGTGGACGTCGATCAGAGCGAGCGCACGAAGTCGATGAGCGCCCCGCGATCCTCGTAGGAGAGCGCGCGGAACGCGGCGACCGAAGCGGCGGCCTCCGAGCCGGGGCCGTCGTGGAGCAAGATGGCCTGCTCGATGGTCCTGGCGCGGCCGTCGTGGAGATACGAGGTGCTGTGGCGCACGCCGATGAGCGGCGCCGTCCGCCAGGCGACGGAGCTGGCCGACTCGTCGGCCAGCCCGTCGGCGAGCTCAGGGCCGAGGTCATGCAGGAGGAAATCCGTGTAGACTGGAGCGTCGATGTCCGCGAGCTGCGCGATCGGGTAGTCGGCGCGCGTCCTCAGCGAGGGGACATGGCAGGCGGCGCAGTCGGCCTCGGCGAAGAGCGCCTGGCCGCGCGCGTCGGCGGGCGCGCGCCTCGGGATCTCGAGCAAGCGCATGTAGTCGGCGACGGCGTTCACCGTGTCGAGGACCACGTCCTCGCCCGGCTTGGCGTCGTCCATGAGCCCGTCGGGGTTCGGCAGCTCGTCCGGCCGGAGCGGCGAGGTGATGCCCATGTCGCCCTGGTAGGCGTCGGCCGTGAAGTCGTCGAGCGTGGCGACCCGCGCCTTGAACCCGAAGCGGCCGATGAGGTCCTCGTCGCCCTCGACGAAGGCGTGGAACGCCTCGTCCCCGCTCTTCTTCGAGTGGAACACAACGCGGTTGATGCGCCCGCGGATGGCGTCGCCGCGCGCGGCCTGCTCGGCCGCGACCCGCTCGATCTCGGCGTCGTCGACCGCCTCCATGTAGCCGCGCCCGAACACCGGCGGGCCGAGGCGCTTCGAGACCTTGATCGTCGCCTCGGTCTCGGGCTGCGAGAGCGTCGTCGCCCCCCCGACGGCGTAGGGCCGCAACGTGTGTCCGTAGGGGAGCCCCCCCTGATCCGCGGCCGGCGTCACGCCGTCGTCCTCGACGAGCGCCATCTTCTGGACCGCGCCCGGGCCGCGCGCGGCGCCGTCGTGACAGCCGGCGCACGCCGCGCGGATGTAGAGCGGCCCGAGGCCATCGCGCTCGCGAAAGACGAAATCGAAGAGCGCGTCGCCGTCCTTGAACCGAGCTACCTGCTCCGCAGAAGCGCCGTGCAGCGGGATGTCGGTGAGGTCATCGCCGATCAGCGTGATGCCAGCCAGAGGATCGTCGGGAGCGGACTCCGAGCCGCAACCCCCATTGAAGACCAGCGGGAGCGCAAGAAACAGGGCAAACCGTGCCATGTCGTCGACCGGAACCGTAGCCGTAAATGAAAGTCAGCGTCAATAACCCAGGGCGGCGCGCCCGCCGGGCTGGTGTGCAGGATCGCGCACGGGCGGATCCCACCTCCTTGCGAAGCGTGGCGGAGGCTCGGGCGTTACACTGCCCGAGCCGGCGCGGACGGGCTCACGCTGGAGGACAGCGGATGAAGCAGCGAGATGACGAGCGGCGCGCGGCCTCGAAGGCCCTCCGGGATGGACTGCGGGAGATCGAGCGGAACGAGGAGCGCCGCGCGGCGCACGAGGAGCTCGGCGCCGGCTGGCTCCGGTACATGGGCCCCGGCTACGGCAACGACATCTGCTCGATGTGCGGCGCGCTCCTCGACAGGGGAACGGCCTACATGCACTGCGCGCCCTGCCTGGCGACGCGCGGCATCGACGAGCAGGCGCTGCGCGGCGTGTGCGCGCAGGCGATGGCGGAGGACTGGCCGTTCCAGGATCGCCGGCTCGACGGCGGGCGCTGGGCGCGCGCTCTGATCGCGTTCTGGCGGAATCACGTCGATCCGATCGAGTCGAAGGCGATCCCGTACCGGAACAACACGCTCGAGTCTTCCTTCTACTACATGAAGCGGCGCCTCACCGAGGCGGGGGTCGCGGACATCTGGACGGTGCCTGACGAGAGCCAGCGTGGGCTCGATCCTGCGATGGTCGTGCGGGCCCGGGGCGGCGCGCTGGCGATCGGCGTCACCACGCAGCGGCGCATCGCGACGGCCGACGAGGGCGCGCGCGGCGCGCACATCGCGCTGTTCGACGAGTTCCTCCGCCTCGCGGACGCGCGGGAGGGCTTCCTGGTGGTCGAGAAGCTGAGCCGACGCGCGCGGCGCGACACGCCCGTCCGGGAGATCGTCGTGACCACCGCCGAGGGACGGCGCGTGACGCAGCTCCGCTGCATGCAGGAGGATCGGAGTTGGCCCGCGCCGGCGGCGCCGGCGTAACGCCGGGCGCCGTCGCGGCGCGGACCTCACGCCGCGCTACTGCCGGAAACGCTGCTCGATATCGTAGATCTCCGCCGCCACGCCGTCGGCTCCGTCATGGGTCCGGCTGGCCCCGCGCCCTCCGATCCCGGCCTCACCCGGCTCGATGGTCGTGTTCGTGAGCGAAGGCTCGGTGCCCGCGTACGCGATGGCGATCGAGTGGCCGCCGAGCCCGCCGCCGCCCCGGCCGCCCTGGCCGCCCCGGCCGCCGCGACCGCCAGGGCAGGCGGCGTTCAGCCCCGAGGCCTCGCCTCGGGCCCCGGCTGCCCCGTGGTGGCCGCCCTCGCCGCCCAGCTGACCCTCGCCGCCATCGCCGCCATTGCCGCCGCGGCCGGTCTTCAGGACCACGTCATTCAAGTCGATGGGCGCGCTCCCCACGAAGAGGGCGATGCTCACCCCGCCGGCGCCTCCGCCGCGGCCGCCGAGCCCCCCGCACCCGCCCGAGCCCCCGGCGCCTCCGCCGGCGCCGGCCGCAGAGGCCTCGAAAGGGCACATCTGCGCGCCGGTGCCGCCCTTCGCGCCGCCGCCTCCTCCGCCGCCCTGGCCCCGCCTGCCCGGCGTCCCGTCGCCAGCGAGCGGGCCGGTATACCCATCCAGGAACAGATCGCCGAAGCCCGTCGCGCCGGCGCCCGGACTCCCGTCCACCCCGTCCGCGCCATCCTGCCCCGCGGTGCAGGGCTGGGTGCTGGTCTCGCCCTTGCCGCCGTTCATCACATCGCTCGGAACCCCGCTGGTTCCATCCCCCCCGGACTGCAGGCCACCCGTCCCTCCCGTGCCGCCGCGCGAGTCGTCGGATCGATCGTCGGGCGTACCGCAGGTGTTGTTCACGGGGAGCCCGCCGGCGACCGTCGTGGTCGAGCACGCGGCATTGCCGAAGTTGCCGAGCATCCCATTCGCGGCAGCGCCGTCCACGAACGCCCCGCCGCTCGCCCCCGGCGCCCCGTCGCCCGCCTCGAGGATGCACCGCGTGAAATGGACAGGGACCCCGGAGCTGTTCGCGGCGATCGCCGATCTGCCTGCCAGCTCGACGTGGGTCGCCGGGATGGAGCGCGCGATCACGTGGAGATCCTCGATCACCGCCGCGCCTTCGCCGTTGTCGAACGAGAGCGGCGTCTCGCCTTCGGGAGCGGTGAGCGTGGTCTTCTTCTTGTCGCCTATCCAGCGCCAGCGGTCGTCGCAGTCGAGCCCGCCGAAGAGCCTGTATCCCCCCGGCACGATCACCGCCTCATCGAACGTCTGGGCGCAGACATAGATGCGTCTTCCGTACTCCGGGGCGAGCTCGAGCGCCTCCGAGATCGTCTTCACGGGCGCCCTCTGGATCCCCGCGTTGCTGTCGTCCCCCAGGGTGCTCGAGACCCAGACCCCGCACTTCGAGGGGACCGTCTCGTGCTTGCTCGGAGTGCAAGCCTCGTCGGACACCTCGTCTTCGGGGTTCGCGATCCCGATGATGTTATCCGGCTGCTGCTTGAAGCAGCCGCTCAACGCCATCACGACCGGAATGAACCCCACCACCCATGCATCAACCTTGAATCGAATCCTCATACTATTCCTATTCCGGTCAGCCCTGCGCGTTTTCCAAGCAAAGCGACCTGCGCGCCCCGCGCCTGCCGGCGCGCGGCGTGTCGGCTCGGTTGCCGCCAGTTGCCGCTAGTTGCCCCCAGTTGCCGCCAGTTGCCGCCAGTTGCCCCCAGTCGCCGCCAGTTGCCCCCAGTCGCCGCCAGTTGCCCCCAGTTGCCGCCAGTTGCCCATCGCCGGGTATTCCGTGCGAACATCGGCCCATGAGCGCGAACCTGAGGGACCTCGTGCGCGAGCTGATCGAGGCCGGCGGCGGCGAGCCGATCGACGGCGGTCGCTTCCTGCCGCTGGCGACGCTGGAGTCCGGCGCCCGGGTGGGGCTGGACGGCTCGGGCGCCTGGGTCTTCGCGCCCGAAGGCGGCGGGGCGGCTCAGGCCATCGCGCCGGAGCGCGGGCGGGCCTTCTTCGAGGTGCTGGAGACGAAGCGGGACGACTTCGACGCGAGCATCGAGGCGGCGGCGAAGGCCGCGGGCCTGCCCCCCGAGGAGGTGGCCTTCTCGTTCCCCGCGGCCGACGTCGTCCGCACGGTGCTCGCCAGAGGCTTGCCGAGCATGACGCGGCTCGCGCTCTCGTGGCTCCGGTTGACGGAGGTCCGCGCGCTCCGCGCCGAGATCATGGCCGTCTCGCGCGACCCGACGATGCCGGTGCCCGTCCGGGACCTGGCGGAGCGGCTCACGGTCCCCGCGTGACCCTGCGCCGCGCCCCCGCCCGGAGGCGGGGCGGCGCGGGGAGGGAGGTCAGACGGTCGCGAACGCGTCGGCCGGGATGTCGAGCGCGGACGAGTCCTCGCGCCCGAGGATCTCGGCCGAGAACTTCGCGTGCGGCAGCACGTTGGCCGCGAAGTAGACGGCAGCGTGCTTCTTGCCCTCGTAGAAGGCGCGGTCCTTCGCGCCGGCGTCGCCGGCCGGGAGGCCCTCCATCGCCTTGAGCGCGATGACCGCGCCGTCGAGCAGGAGCCAGCCGATCGCGAGCTCGCTCATCATCTCGAGGAAGCGGTTCGCCGCGAGCGGCACCATCGGCATCTTGCCCAGCTGGAACCACGAGAGCAGCCGCATCGCGGTGCCGGCGACGGCCTCGTGCGCGTCGCGGAGCTCCTTGATGCTCGCGGCGAGGACGGGGTGCTTCTCGTTGGCCTTCACGAACTCGTCCACGTCGTTCAGGAAGGCCTGCAGGTTGACCCCGCCGCCCTGGCCGAGCTTGCGCCCGACGAGGTCCATCGCCTGGATGTGGTTCGTGCCCTCGTAGATCGAGAAGACCTTCGCGTCGCGGCAGTACTGCTCGACCGGGTAGTCCTTCGTGTACCCGGCGCCGCCGAAGGTCTGGATCGCCGTCTCGCAGACGCGGAACGCCTGGTCGGACGAGTAGGCCTTCACGAGCGGCACGAGCAGGTCGACCTGGCCCTGGTTGTAGGCGGCCGCGCGGTCGTCCTTGCCCTGGTAGACGGCGACCGCGTCCTGGTGGCGCGCGAGCTTGATGATGAGCGCGCGGATGCCCTCCACGCGGCTCTTCATGTCGAGCAGCATCCGCCGCACGTCCGGGTGATCGATGATCGGCACGCGCGGCGCCGTCGCGTCCTTCCACTGGAGGATCGACGAGCCCTGCTTGCGATCCTTCGCGTACTCGAGCGCGTTCAGGTACGCCGAGGACGCGACCGACACGCCCTGCAGGCCGACGGAGATGCGCGCGCCGTTCATCATCCGGAACATCTGCGGCATGCCCTGGTGCTCGACGGTGCCGACGAGCTCCCCGAGGCAGGCGTCGCTCTCGCCGAAGTTGAGCACGCACGTCGACGACCCGTTGATGCCCATCTTGTGCTCGATGTTGCCGACGACGACGTCGTTCGGCCCGCCGAGCGAGCCGTCGTCGTTCACCCGGACCTTGGGCACGACGAAGAGGCTGAGCCCCTTCGTGCCGGGGGGCGCGCCGTCGACGCGGGCGAGCACGAGGTGCACGACGTTCTCGGTGAGGTCCTGATCGCCGCCGGAGATGAAGATCTTCGTGCCGCGGATGAGGTACTTGCCGTCCTTCTGCTTCACCGCGGTCGTCCGCGACGAGCCGACGTCCGACCCGGCCTGGGGCTCGGTCAGGCACATCGTCCCGCTCCACTGCCCGCCGTACATCCGCTTCAAGAAGAGGTCGCGCTGCCTCGGCGTCCCGAAGTGCTCGATCACCTCGGCCGCGCCGTACGTCAGCCCGGGGTACATGTTGAGCGCCGCGTTCGCGCCGCAGAGGAACTCCTCCACCACCGTGTAGAGCGTGAAGGGACCGCCCTGGCCGTCGTAGGTGGGCGAGACCGAGACCGACTTCCACCCGGCCTCATACAGCTTGTCCCACGCGTCCTTGAACCCCGGCGGCGTCTTGACCTGCCCCTCCTCGATGCGACAGCCGACCCGATCGCCGACCGCGTTGAGCGGGCCGAAGACGTCGCACGCGAACTTGTACACCTCGTCGACGACCATCCCGACCTCGTCGCGCCCCCACGCGTCGTAGGGCGCGCTGCCGAGCAGCTCGTCCAGGCGGAATTGCTCGAAGAGGAGGAAGCGGATCTCGCGGAGGTCGGCCTTGTAGCGGTTCTGTTGGGTTTGAGCGTTCGACATGGGAGACCTCCTCGTTGCCGCGGCAGGGAGGCGCTGGCAGCCGGTTCCCTTCCCGGTCTTCCGCGCAGCTGCGGCATAGTTCTGCATTCGCCTAGCATGTCGCCGCGGCGCGTCAACAGCCGTCCGCAACATGTGAAGAATCTCGTGGAGATCCATGAAGATCGGGGCATCCGAGGCGGGGCCCCCGCGCCGGGATCCACGGCGTTGAACTGGCGAGCGGCGCGGCGTAGGCTCGCTCGCGATCGACCATGTCCGACCCGGCTTACATCACGCCCAGCGGGGCCAGGAGGCTGTCCGAAGAGCTCGCGCGGCTCCGCTCCGTGGAGCGGCCTCGCATCGTCCAGGAGGTCGCCGACGCGGCGGCGCAGGGCGATCGCTCCGAGAACGCCGAGTACATCTACGGCAAGAAGAAGCTGCGCGAGATCGACCGGCGGATGCACTACCTGACCAAGCGGCTGGAGAAGGCCGTCGTGGTCGATCCGTCCGAGCAGCGCGGCGACAAGGTCTTCTTCGGCGCGACGGTCGAGATCGAGGACGAGGACGGCGCGCGCCGCACGTACCAGATCGTGGGCGAGGACGAGATCGACAGCGCCGCAGGGCGCATCAGCTGGCGCTCTCCGGTCGGTCGGTCGCTCCTCGGCAAGCGCGCGGGGGACGTGATCACGGTCCGCCGCCCGGCGGGCGAGGCGGAGATGGAGCTCATCTCGGTGCGTTACGGCTGAGCGCCGCGCGGCGCCAGGGCCGGAGTAAGGAGACGGGAATCGGCATGAGGATCTTGCACACGATGCTTCGGGTCGGCGATCTCGAGCGCTCGATCGGCTTCTACAGGGACGTGCTCGGGATGCAGCTCCTGTCGCGGCAGGACTACCCGGAGGGCAAGTTCACGCTCTGCTTCCTCGGGTACGGGAAGAACCCCGAGCACGCCGAGCTCGAGCTCACGCACAACTGGGGCGTGGACAGATATGAGCTCGGCACGGCGTACGGGCACATCGCGCTCGGGGTCGACGACATCCACGCGGCCTGCGACCGCATCCGGGCGGCGGGCGGGAAGATCACGCGCGAGCCGGGCCCGATGAAGCACGGCAAGACCGTGATCGCGTTCGTCGAGGATCCGGACGGCTACAAGGTCGAGCTCATCGAGGAGTCGAGCCGGAGCCGGTAGCCGGCGAGGTCGGCGAGGCAGCGGAGCAGCCGGAGGCCCAGAGGAGCCTCCGCGCTGCCCGCGCATCGTCTCTGCTTCGCGCTCGCCCGCGCGCTCGCTTCAAGCCCGCGAGGCGCGGGTGATCAGGCGCCCGCGGCCGGCGCGGCGTCGTTCGCCGGCTCGGGGGACGAGAGCTCGCCGCCCTCTGCCGCGGACGCCTCCTCGTCGGGCGCCTTGGCCGGCGCCTCGGACGAGGCGCTGCTCGCGGCCGCCGCGGCCTTCTCGGCGTTCGGGCGCCGGCCGCGCGGCTTCTGCAGCAGCGACGGGGCGAGGTCGCCGTCGCCGCCCTCGTGCCAGCGCAGGTACGCGACGGCGCGGCGGCACTCCTCGTACGCCTTCGCGACCAGCGAGATCGCGCGGGCGCGGCGATCGGCGGCGTCGGTGATCTTCGGCGCCGCGGACGAGCCCTTGCCGGGCTTCGCGGCGAGCGCGGCGAGGAGGCGCACGCCGAGATCCGCGGCGCGCTCGAGCTCCTCGTCCTCGACCGCCGTCTTGGCGCGGACCTTGTCCCAGGAGCCGCGGAAGAGCTCGGCCAGGGCGATGAGATCGCTCGCGAGATCCGCGTGCCCCTTGCCCTTGCGGATGTCGGCGACGCGCTGCTTGTCGAGGAGGTTCCGGTGACCGAGCGCCTCGGCGGCGACGAGGAGCGCCTCGCGGAGCGTGCCGGCGTCTTCCGTGAGCTTCTTCGCGTCGAGCTCGCTCGCGGGCGTGCTGTAGAGAAGATCCGCGTACCAGGCCGCGAGGGCGAAGTCCTCGAGCTCGTCCAGCATCGCGATCGGATGGTTCGGGAGATCCCGGACGATCTCGTCGCGGAGCTCGCGCAGGTGGGGCAGGGCGGAGAGCACGGAGCTCACGGCCCTGGGGACCTCGACGTAGACGGTCACGAGATCGTCGGGGCCGAGCTCGAGGAGCTTCGGCTCAACGCGGCCGTACGCAGCGAGCGCGGCGGCCGGCGAGGACGGGAGAACGGGAGCAGGTGCTGCTTTCGGGGGTCTCGCCATACAGGTGTCTCCAGCGGAGGGCGCGCACACTGCCAGACAGAAGCGCGAAGGGAAAGGGGGACCGCGCGATCGCCGCGATCGCCGCCGGAGGCTCGGCCGGAGGGCGCCCTGGCGCGAACAGACTCTCCGGCCGGACGCGCTGTGCTCTGGTAGATTGCGGCGCGAGGACTCACGACATCATGTACGCGATTGCGATCATTCGTTACAGGCGACCGCTCGACGAGGTGCTCCCGGCCGTCGACGCCCACCGCGCCTATCTGAAGGGGCTCATCGAGCAGGGGCTCGTGCTCGTGTCAGGGCCGCTCGATCCCCGCTACGGCGGGGCGCTCCTGCTCCGGGTGCCCGACGAGGCGGCCGGGGCGACGCTGGATCGGATCCGGGACGGCGATCCCTTCACGGCGAAGGGGCTCGCGCAGTACGAGCTCCTGCCCTGGGCGCCGGTGTTCGGAAAGGAGGAGCTCGACAGGGTGTTCGCCCCGAAGCCCTGACGGGAGCGCCCCGCCGTTCATCGCACCGGCGCCGTCCGCGCCGCCGACCGCGCGCTACGGCGTGTCGAACGAGAGCACGCCCGAGTCGTCCGTCGTGTAGCGCCCGCCCGGCATGACGCGCACCGCGAGCTCCGGCTCCCGGGAGACGACGGCCACGTCGTAGCCGCCCTTCGGCAGGAGACCGGTGATCACGTGCCTGCGCGTCGCGCGAGGCACCTGATAGGACAGCGGCCCCGAGCTCGGTCGCGGCTCCGAGCGCAGATCCGCCCGGAAGAGGACGACCGTGCCCGCCACGAGCGCGCCGTCGAAGCCGGAGCCCTGCGCGCTGTCGATCCGCGTCGCCGCATCCATCGCCGCGCCCGCGTCCGCGCCTTGCAGCACGTGCAGGAAGCGGACGTCCGCCGGAGCGGCCTGATCCTCCACGACGAGGCGGTGGGTCGTCGGCTCCATGGCCGCCGGCTTGTTGACGTTCTCGACCGGCACGGCCGCCATGCGGGCGCTCCGCGGCAAGAGGCTCTGGATGAACAGCGTCTGCCCCCGCGGGGTCACGGCGCTGGCCGTCCGGCCGGCGATCCGCGGCGCCGACGTGGTCATCAGGTTGAACCGCTTGAACCGGCCGGCGGTGCGGGACGTCGCGCGGTCGTAGACGACCACGTGGTCCGGCTGCAGCCAGACGACCGACCGGCTCGCATGGACCATGTCGCGGGCGGCGTCCGCGGGCACCCAGACGTTCTCGCGGGTGTTGTACAGATCCGTCGCTATCCCCTCGGCGAACACGTAGCCGGCGCCGCGGGTCATGCGCGTCTTCGGATCGCCGGCGGCGCGCCCCTCGCGCCACTGGCCGCCTCGCGCGACGATCTCCTTCTCGTACCAGCGGACATTCGACGGCTTGTCGTTCTGCAGGGAGAGGGTGTTGTGGTAGTCGGTCGTGGCCCCGATCAGGTTGTTCGAGTAACTCGTGTGCTCCTTCGTCAGCCACTCTCCCTTCCGGTAGAGCTCGATCTGATTGCAGTCGCCGATCTGGTGGTTGATGGTGACCCAGCCGCACCGCCAGGTGAACCACGTCGCGCCCGCCGTCCAGTCCGAGCGCGCGCGGAGCGAGCCGCGCCCCTGCGCCCGCTCGAAGAAGGCGGTGGGCATCGCCGGGCGAGGATCCGGCGGGAGCGGCGCGGCCGGGTCGAAGAGCATGAAGCTCAGGATCGCCCGGCTCGGGGCGGGTGAGCCCCAGATCTTGGACGTGCGCGCGTAGAGCTCGGGCGCGCCGCCCGCGATCGTGTTGGCCACGATCCAGCGCGACCGCTGCAAGCGCGCGGTGTTGCCCGTGAGCTGGTCGTAGACGCCCAGCGAGCCGAACAGCTCCGCGAAGCGCGGCTCGACCCAGCTCTGCAGCGTGTCGCCGTAGTTCGCCATCTCGTAGACCGGCCCGAGGTCCCTCCTCGACGGGTACGTGACCGGGCCCGGCGCGATCGAGTGCAGGAACCCGTCCATGAAGCGGTCCCAGGTTCCGCTGCGCAGCAGCCCGATCTGAGGTCCTGACTGGGCCTGGGCGCCGTAGCCGGCCGTATACAGCCCGAGCAGCGCCTGGTGGAGGGTCGCGACGCCGCCGCTGCCGTAGAGAAAGCCCTCCACGGGCATGCCGCCGCTGGCCACGCCGAGCCCGTCGGACGGGACCCCGAGCTGCTTGGCCGCGGTCTCGGAGGCCTCGAAGACGGCGAAGGCCTGGTAGAGCCACGCGCCCGTCGCGTCCGCGCGATAGCTGCGCAGCGTGTTGCCGAGCTTCCCCGCCGGCGCGCTCGGATCGAGCGGAGGGTCGTCCGCGTCGTCCATCGAGAGCGACATCAGCGTGACATTGCGCAGATGGCCGAGATAGTAGTTGTTCGCAGCCCACCTGAGCTGGAGCGGATCGCGGAGCAGCGCCGGATCGTTCATGACGCCGACGGGGTGGGGGTGCTCGTTGCCCGCCGTCGAGGCGTGGAGGTTGTCGTCAATCCACCTGAGAAAGACCTGCCGTATCTTGGCCTTGTCGCCGGCGGAGAGCACCGGACGGCCGCCGCTGTCGGTCGCGTTGTAGATCCAATCGACCGTCAGCGGGAACCCTTCACCCCACCAGCGCGAGCGATCGCCGGTCGCGAACCCCGGGCGGCGGAAGGGCTGACCGTCGGCTCTCCCCTTGCTCGCCTCCTCGATGGCGACCATCAAGAGGTTGCGCGCCCTGACGGCGTGGGTGGGGCGGGCCGCGACGTCGGCGTCGATGAGCGACATGAACGCGAAAAACTCGGCATACGCCTCGGTCGGATACTGCTCGTAGGCGTTGGTGCCGCCGTCCGGCCACGTCGGGTTCGGCCGCCCATTCGGGTAGAACCGGCCTTCGTAAGCTGCGATCGCACCCCGGAGCGCGGGCAACAGGGCTTCCGTGTACATGCGGTTTCGGCTGTCCGCGGCCCACCCGCGCAGCCTCGGGAGGTGTTCGTTCGTGAGCCAGAGTCGCGGGTGACCGGTGACAGGCTGCGCGGCGGCGCGCCCCGGCGCCCCGACAAGGCCCAGGGAGAGCACCGCGGCGGTGAGGATGTGGTGAATCGGTCGCATGCTGGTTCTCTGTATCGCTGGGCGCGAACAGCCGCGCCGGCCAGCGTTGACCCACGCTGAACAGCACGCGTCGTGCCGAGTGCTTGCGTGCGCATCGCGCGTCACGAGGATTGAGCGGTGTGCGTCCGTGTCACATGGCCAACATCGACGGCGCCGCCGAGCGGCTCGCGCGTGGCGAACTCATCAACTCTCGGGCCGAGACGCGCGCTTCATCCCTGTGTTCGACCGTCGGAGGAAGGCGCCATGCACGTCGCGCAGGTGGTGATACTGCATACCATTCGCCTGGTCAGGCGACACCATCGCGGCCGAGGTGGCGCTCGCGCTTCGCGGGGCAGGGTGGCGGCGACGTAGAAATAGCGAACGCAATCGAGTGGCGGGCGGAGTGCGCCCTTGCCTCCGCGCCCCACCGCGGCCCCGGAAGACTCGGACACCGCGGAACCTCGGAGGACACGCGCCTGGAGGCTCTAGGGCACATGACGCGAATCCGCCGCACCTCCGCGCGGATCTGTCGCTATACTCGGCGAAGATAGGAGCGCTCTGCAGCATGCCGACGCCAGACTCCTCCCAGTTCCTTGGCGATCCTCGGGTCCTGCGCGAGGGGAATCTCGTGAAAGGCACCCTGATCGGCTCCCGCGCCGAGGCCCTGCGGCAGAGCTATGGCGAGCGGGCCGTGGCGGATCTGAGCCGCCGGCTCTCGCCGCAGGCGGCCCGCTACCTCGACGATCCGCCGATGCCTCTGGCCTGGCACGACATGGCGCCGCTCCTCGAGATCGACTGCGCGCTCCTGCACGGGCTCTTCGGCGGTAGGATGGAGAAGATGCGCTTCCTCGGCGCGGAGATCGCCCGGAAGGACCTGACGACGACCTACAAGACGATGGCGGTGGTGGGCTCGCCGTCGGTGCTCTTCAAGCGCTTCGGCCTCATGTACAAGACCTACTTCAGGTACGGCGACTTCAGCGTGACGGTCACCGGCGACGCGGCGGGGAGGGCCACGCTCTCGGGCGGCGGCCTGCCGCTCTACATGTGCGGCCATGGCATCTCGGGCTGGGTCGAGGCGGGACTCGCGCTCCTCGGCAGCCGGCGCAGCGCGGTCGAGCATACGGCCTGCAGGCACCGCGGGGCGCCGCGGTGCACCTGGTCGATCTTGTGGTGATCCCGCCTCAGGCGGCGGCCCGCCCGTCGTCCCCGAACGCCGCCCGCGCGAGCAGCCGCTGCAGCGCCTCGGCGCTCTCCTCCCACGACGGCGGCGCCGCCTCGGTGAACGCGTCCTCGTCCCAGGCTCGCGCGAGCGCCTCACGGAGCGCCCGGCCGAGCGCCCCGGCATCGCGCGACGGGACGAGAAGGCCGGTGCGCCCCGGCGTCACCACATCCGGGATGCCCCCGACGCGCGTGGCCACCACAGGCCGCGCAGCCGCGAGCGCCTCGAGCACCACGTTCGGCGTTCCTTCCGCCCAGCTCGGAAGCGCCAGAAGATCCGTCGCGGCGAGGTGGCGGGCGACCGCGGAGAGCGGCCTCGCCCCGACCGCGAGGATCCGCCCGCGCCTCTCGCCCAGATCGGCGGGCGCGCGCTCGCGATCGCGCCGCGCGGCGGCCTGCTCGACCGCAACCCGCTCCGGACCGTCGCCGACGATCACGAGATGGACAGGCTCGCTTCCGTCGCGGCCGTCCCTGCCGAGCGCCTCGAACGCGCTCAGCAGCTCGTGGATCCCTTTCTCCCGGCTGACGTGCCCGACGAACGTGACGATGCGCCCGCGCGCCGGGAGCCCGAGCTCGCGCCGGGCAGCGCGCCGGTCGGCGGGGCGGAAGAGCGCGCGGTCGACCCCGTTGCGGACGAGGACCGCGCGCTCCTTCGGCGCGCCGAGCGCCACGAGCGCCTCGACCATCGGCCGGCTCACGCCGATGGCGCATGCGGCGGACCGGAGCGCGCTGCCGACGAGCGGCCGCACCGAGCGCCAGCGCGCCACGACGTTCACGTCCGTGCCGTGGGCCTTCACCGCATAAGGGAGGCCGAGCATCCGGGCGAGCAGCGCCGCGGCGCAGGCGTCGGGGTAGAGCCACGCCCCCAGCACGACGTCGAACCGCCCCCGCAGCCGCGGGACGTACGGCAGGAGCCCCGCCAGGTAGAGCGGCGCGTTCACGGGCGCCAGCACCCGGCCCGCCCCGGGGAGGTACGGCGCGCGCGCGTGGACCACCGGGACGCCGTCGATCTCGTCGCGCGCGGGCACCGCCACCAGCCGGCCCGGGCGTGTGCGATCGCCCAGGAGCGATACGCCCGGGTGGTACGGGATCGCCGCGAGCACCTCCACCGCGCACCGGCGCGACAGCGCCGCGAGCTGCTGCCGCTGGAACGCGCACGACAGCGGCTCAACCCGGTTCGGAAAGATGCGCGTCACCCAGAGGACGCGCAGCGGCCTCGGCCAGCCCGCCCCCTTCATGCCCCCGTTCACACCCGACTTCATGGTGTAACATTTGTTACATTCGATGGGTCCGCCCTCAGCGGGGCAGCGATGGACTCCGGGGTACGTCCTGCCCTGTCGGCGCACGTCCACACCGCGAGCACGCGCATGGCACGACCTGGCCCGCTCTCCGGGGCGTCCCCGGCGGCGCCGCGCAGCCCGGCGCGCTGCACGCTGTGGCATGCGCACGCGCACGCCGAGGCCAGATTTGTAATGTTGCAAACACCATCGAACGTGGGACGCTCCGGGCGCCGGGCGTGCTGCCGGGGAGGGGAGGGCGGCCGATTCGGGTCGCTCCGTGCCGCGGGGCTTGCCGCTCGACAGCGAGGGGGCGCGTGTTCTCGTTCGTCTTGCCGATGTGGGACTCCGACGTGACGGCGCGGGCGGCGCTGGAGCAGAGCGTGGCGTCGAACGTCGGGGACGTGGGCTCGGGAGCGTTGATGGCTGGCGTCGTTGGCTCGCTCGAGGGCTCTCTCCGGGGCGAGGTCTCTCGTTATGGAGTGAGCGTCGATGGAAGCTACGAGCGGGTATTTCAGGTCTCGTTCGACCCGGCTCGACTCACGCCCTCCGACAGCGCCTCGGCGCGGCTCGGCGGGGGAGCGGGCTGGGCGCTCTCGCCGCTCGCGGATCTCTCCATGGCCGCGGCCGGCTACCTCGCGACCCGCCTCGGCGTGCGCGCCGACGACGCGCTCGCCGCGCGCGATCCGTTCCTGTCCGGCGATCGCCTGCAATACACGCTCTCCGCCGCGCCGGCCCTCTCCATCGCGGCGTCGCGGCGCTCCTCGGTGCGCGTCGGCGTCGGCTACGAGCAGGCGGGCGCGCTCTCGGCCGACGACCCTGCCGCTGTCGGGATCGACGCGCACACGGGGCGCGCCGAGGTGAGCACCTCGTTCGACCTCGGCGCGCTGGACACGCTGACACCCGAGCTCCGGTACGAGGTCACCCAGTACCATCACGCGCTGCTCGACACCGATCTCACGCGCGGCGCGGCCCGCGTCCACGCCGGCGCCGCGCTCCTCTCCGAGTCTCACGAGCTCACGCGGAACCTCTCGACGCGCGTCGCCGGCGGCGTGACCGTCGCGAGCCCGCCTCCGGTGCTGTCGTCGCGCGACGCGGTGATCTCGCCGGCGGCGCGGCTCGGGCTCACCTACGTGGAGGAGCGCTATCGGCTGACAGCGGGTTATGCCTATGCCTACACGTCGCTCGGGCCGAGGATCGGATTCGGACACGAGCACGAGGCGTCCCTCGAAGCGAGCTTTCGGCCCGCCCGGGGCGGCGCGACCCGAGACCTCATCGTGACCGGGGTCGCCCGCTTCTCGACCGGCAGCGCCCCCGTCGCCGCCAATCCGCCGCTCCACCTCACCCCCGGCGCGGCGGCGCCCTCCAGGGAAGGGTCGGTGTCCACGACCACCGCGCTCGCGGGCGCGGAGATCTCCTATCCCCTCTTTCGCGGGCTCGCGCTGAGCGGCGGCGTCGATCTGGAGTACGTGCGCGCCGCGCTCGATCCAGCGCCGGGCGCAGGCGAGGCCGGCGGCTCGCTGAGGAGCATCGTCAGCGCCGGGATCTCGGGGACGTTATCGACGGATCGACACCGGACGCTCCGCCGCGATCCCGACGGCGCATGGGACGACGAGCGTCGCGGCGCGATGATCCAGGGGATGCCCTCCGGCCGCTGGCAGGCGCCCGAGCCAGGCCGCGAGCCCGACGACGGCGGCGACACCTCCGGCGAGGCCCCACCCGCGCGCGCCGCGCAAGCCGGCCCGCGCGCGACGCGCGACGCGCGATAAGCCCCCTCGACACGCCAATCGCTCCCCCGCGGCGGGCGGCGCGCCCACCCGCGCGACGGCTCCGCCTCGGTCCACGTGACGCTAAGGACTCGACGTAGGCAATCCGTCGACGGCGTTCTCGCGCCGCGACTCCCCACGACAGGTCGCACGTCATCGCCGCAACCCGGCCGCAGAAGCGCGAATTTCGCCGGGTCCGGCCTCGCGCGCGGCGGCTCAGTCCGCCGTCATGAAATGAGATTCGTCGGAGGCATCTGGCAGTCTGCCCCGGTCTGCTCTAGTGTAGGTTCAACTACAACCGTAGGTGCCCCGTCAGAGGCGACGCGCCGTGATGTGCGATCGCCCGGGGCCGACGAGTGGAGGGACGATGCTGGAGCTGTTCCGGTCGCCGCGCCGGGCGATGGTGTGGTTTGTCGAGGCCAGCCTGCTCTCGCTCCTGGTGTGCTGCGCGCCGGGCGTGCTCGTGGGCTGGGAGCACATGCTCGATGGGGAGCGCTTCGGACGGACAGCGAGCATCTCGTTGGTGGCGCTGGCGTCGCTCTACTATCACGGCCTCTACGGGCCCGAGCCTCCCAGGGCACGGGCGCTGGTCCTGACGACGTTCCGGGCGCTCGGCCTGGCGGCGGCTGTGCTGTGGCTCGCGTTCTGGCTCGTGCCGGACGCGGAGATCAGCGACCGGGTGCTCCTGACGTCGCTCGGGGCGGCGGCGCTCGTGCTCCCCGCGTGGCGCGCGGCGTGTGATCGGGTGATGAGGAGCGAGAGCTTCTCCAAGCGCGCGGTCGTGCTGGGCTCAGGCGAGCTGGCCCGCTCGTGCGCGGCCCTCCTCCGGAAGGATGGACAGGTCCTCGGGCTGCGCCTCGCCGGTCGGCTCGTCCGAGACGAGGAGCCGATCGACGAGGCCGAGATCGCGGGCAGGTACCGTGACCTCCGCCGCCTCGTCGAGCAGCGCGGCGTCGCGGCGGTGATCGTGGCGACGTCCGATCGCCGCGCCGCCTTCCCGCTGGAAGAGCTGCTCGATCTGAAGCTCCGCGGCGTCCAGATCGAGGAGGGCATGGATTTCTACGAGCGGGTGACGGGCAAGATCTGCGTGCGCGAGCTGAAGCCGAGCCAGATCATCTTCTCTCACGGGTTCAGCGTGCGGCGGCGGACGCTGATCGCGAAGCGGATCTTCGACGTCGCGTGCGCGACCGCCGGGCTCGTCCTCGCGCTCCCGCTGATGGCGCTCACGGCCGCCCTCGTGAAGCTCGACTCCAGGGGGCCGGCGCTCTATTCGCAGATCCGGACAGGCGCTCTCGGGAAGCCGTTCAGGATCCACAAGTTCCGCTCGATGAGGACCGACGCCGAGAAGGACGGGGCGGCGTGGGCGACCGAGAACGATCCGCGCGTGACCCGCGTCGGGCGCTTCATCCGGAAGACGCGGCTCGACGAGCTGCCGCAGCTCTGGAATGTGCTCGTCGGCGAGATGAGCATGGTGGGGCCGCGGCCCGAGCGCCCCGAGTTCATCGCCGCGCTGGAGAAGCAAATCCCCTTCTTCCGGCAGCGGCTCTTCGTGAAGCCGGGAGTGACGGGGCACGCACAGGTGCGCTGCCGTTACGGCGCGTCCGCCGAGGACGCGCTGGAGAAGCTCCAGTATGATCTCTATTATATGAAGAGCTTCTCGCTCTGGTTCGATATCTCCATCCTCATCGACACCGTGAAGGTCGTGCTCTGGCGCATCGGCGCACGGTGAATCGTCCGGCCGCCGCGCCGTGCAATGGCTGCGCTCTTTACCGCCGGGCTCGGTGGCGCGCCCTCTGCAGAGCACGCGCGAGAGATCGGCGGGCGTCGGTCTCCGGGGGGGTCGGCGATGAAGACGTGGATGAGGGCGAGCGTCGTGAGCTCGGTGCTGCTGGTCCAGGGCTGCGCGGAGCTCGACCCGGCGCCGGGAGAGAGCGTCGCCGCCGCGGCGAGCAGCCTGAACGTCTCGACCTTCCGCTTCATGGAAGGCGGAGAGCTGCCGTATGTGCTCGGCTTCTCGCCCGAGACCGGCCAGATCCTCGGCGGCGCGCACCAGCTCCTCATCCCTCGAGCCGGCGGCCGCGAGGCGCTCGACGGCGCCAACCTGCCCTCGCACCTGCACCCCGAGCTCCGGGGCTCCCTGCTCCAGCTCAACTCGACGCTCCGGGAAGGCGAGGCGCAGTCGACCGCGTTCGCCTCGAACTGGTGGCCGCAGCGGCAGAACGGCATCGCCGATCGCTGGAACTCGACCAACAAGAACTACTCCGACCGGATCTCCGACCCGGACAACATCTCTCCCGTCGAGAAATACGATGTCCTGTTCCACTCGGGGCAGATGGAGAGGCTCGGGGCCATCGCCTCGTGGAGCATGGACGACCTCAGGAGGCCTCCCTACCTGCGCAATCCTCCCTATATCCAGCCGACGGTCGTCGTGGCCGGCCCGGCCACGCGCTGGGAGCTACAGCATCACGGGCTCTACCAGGGTGTTTATCCGGAGTACTGGTGGGGGCATTGCAACGGGTGGTCGGCCTACGTCGCCGCCGAGGGGGCCGGGCCGCGCCGCGATGTCCGGGTGAAGCTCTCCGGCACGACGGTGACCGAGTGCGCCGCGGCGGAGACCGGCTGCGTCCTGTTCCGCATGGCGGACATCGAGGCGCTGATGAGCGAGCTCTACTTCAGCGACTCGGTGACCTTCTCGGGGCGCCGCTGCGAGACGCGGGCGGATCGGACGATGCGCGACGTCTACGGCAGGCCCGTCGACCCCGCCTGCCGCGACCTGAACCCGGCCACGATGCACGTGGCCATGACCGGGCTGCTCGGGGTCGGAGCAAAGCCGCTCCACGGCGACTCGACCGAGCGACAGAAGCTCATGTTCGTCGTCGACCACACGTGGGACGTCGAGGTCTGGAGCTTCCCCGTCAAGCAGTTCTCGATCGACGTCATCGAGGAGGTGGACGTCCGGCAGGCCGCGCGGCTCCTTTGCGGCGGCGCGTATGCGGGCGCCGACTGCTACAATTACAGGTTCAACCCGGCCGCGACGCGCTTCGTCCGCGTCGCCGCGCGCTTCTGGATGATCTCCGATTCGGTCACCGGCGAGACGCTGCTCACGCCGCCCGAGCAGCGCACCGTCCCGCTCTCCGTGTCGGAGCTGCACTACGTGCTCGAGCTCGACCAGAACCTCACCATCCTGGGCGGCGAGTGGATCAAGAACCCCTCGATCGTGAACGGGGTCAACGGCAAGGAGCTCCACCCGGATTATCTCTGGATCCCGGTCCGGGCCCAGGGCACGGGCGAGGACGCCGACGATCTCGGGGGCGCCGAGGACAACCCCTACATCTCGTACGCGAAGGTCAAGGCGCTGCTCACGCTCTCGCAGCGCGCCGACTGAGACGCGATGCCGTGCGCGCCACGCGCGCCACGCCCAGAGCGCCCGGCCTGTCAGAAGAGGGACGGCGGACGGCGGCGCGGCGGCGATTCAAGAAGCGTTGGCGGGGTGGACGGGACTCGAACCCGCGGCCTCCGGCGTGACAGGCCGGCGTTATAACCAACTTAACTACCACCCCAGACGTCAGGGATACGACCGCTCAGCGAGCGCCGAGCCAGCTCGGCTTTGCTTCCCATGAGCAAGCTCGCTATGAGCCAGACCTCCTCGCCTGGCCTGCACCGAGCGATGCAAGCCAACCGAGGGAGGCTCAGACGAGCATCGACTCAGATGACAGGGAAGAAAGCTGGCGGGGTGGACGGGACTCGAACCCGCGGCCTCCGGCGTGACAGGCCGGCGTTATAACCAACTTAACTACCACCCCAGACTGACATCACTACAGATCACCCAGGCCCCTGAGCCCAGGAAGTGGGCGGGACAGGGGTCGAACCTGCGACCATCGGCTTGTAAGGCCGACGCTCTGCCGCTGAGCTACCCGCCCCGTCGGAGAGGTGCGCGACTGTACTCGCCGAACGGAGTCCGTCAAGATTTATTTCTCGTGGCCTCCGTCCCTGGCTGATCGAGCCCGCGCCTGCCCCTGGATCTCCGTGGCTTTCGCCGCGCGTCGCGCGCCGCCACACGCGCCCGCACCGGTCCCGCCGCCGCCGCGATCCACGTCCGCGTTCGTTCGCGTCCGCGTCGCTCGTTTGCTGCGATGGCAAGCGCCATCACGAACGCGCCGGCGGACGTGCGAACAGAGCTGTTGGACCGTGTGACAACCTGACTCATCGACACACTTACAGCGTAAAATTCCCATGTGTCCGCGCTACGCTGTGCGTCAGCGGCGCCAGCCGCGTGGTCGCGTAGTGGAGGAGCAAGCAACGTATGGCGGAGAAGATCGGCATCCTCGTCGGCTGGGAACAGTCGTTCCCTCAGGCCTTCCTCGAGAGGTGCAACAAGATTCCGGGCGTCCGGGCGGAGATCGCGAAGCTGGGCGGGACGCCCGAGCGGTTCGAGAGCCCGTACCGGGTGCTCATCGACCGGATCAGCCAGGAGGTGAAGCACTACCGCTTCTACCTGAAGGCCGCCGCGCTCGGCGGGGCGTTCGTGATCAACGACCCGTTCTGGTGGAGCGCCGACGACAAGTTCTTCGGCTACTCGCTGGCGTCGCAGATCGGCATCGCGACGCCGCGCACCGTCATGCTGCCCCAGCGCGACTACATCCCGGCGATCGTCAAGGAGCGCAGCCTCCGCAACCTCGAGTATCCGCTCAACTGGGAGGCGATCATCGACTACGTGCGCTTCCCGGCCATCCTCAAGCCCGCGGACGGCGGCGGGTGGAAGGACGTGTCGGTGGTGCGCAGCCACGAGGAGCTGCTCGCCGCCTACAACGCCTCGGGGCAGAACGTCATGACCCTGCAGGAGTTCATCGACTTCGACGACTACGTCCGCTGCATCTGCGTCGGGAAGGATCGCATCCTCCCGATCCAGTACGACCCCAGGGCGATCGGCCCCACGGGGCTCCGCGGCTGCTACGTGCAGCACGACAGCGAGCGGTGGCTCCCGAAGGCGCTGCACGATCGCGTCATCGAGGACGCGATCAAGATCAACAAGGCGCTCGGCTACGACATGAACTCGATCGAGTTCGCGATCCGCGACGGCGTCCCGTACGCGATCGATTTCACGAACCCGGCGCCGGACATGCACATCGAGCACCTGCGGGAGCGGTACTTCAATATCGCCGTCGACTGGATGGTCGCGTTCGCCGTGGAGTGCTCGCGGGGCGACCGGCGGACGCGGGACGGCTACGCGTGGTCGAGGCTCGTCCGGCCCTCCGTGGGCAAGGTGCGGCTCGGGGCGTCGTCATGACCGACCTCGAGGGGCTCCTCGACGGCCAGTTCACGCTGGGCATCGAGGAGGAGTTCCAGATCGTCGACGCGGAGACGCGCGAGCTGCGGTCGTACGTGAGCCAGCTGCTCGAGGGGGGGCCGGGCCACGAGCTCTTGCGCGGCCGGGCCCGCCCGGAGATGCACCAGTCGGTCGTGGAGACGGGCACCGGCGTCTGCCGGGACATCCGGCAGGCGAGGGGAGAGCTCGTCGAGCTGCGCGGCAGCCTGAACGCGCTCGCGCGGCGAGGGGGGATGCGGATCGTCGCGGCCGGGACGCACCCGTTCAGCGACTGGAAGAAGCAGGACATCACCGACGGCGAGCGCTACCGGTGCATCGTGGAGGACCTGCAGGACGTCGCCCGCGCCAACCTCATCTTCGGGCTGCACGTCCACGTCGGCGTCAAGGACCGCGAGGTGGCGATGGCCCTCGCGAACCAGGTCCGCTACTTCCTGCCGCACATCCTCGCGCTCTCCACGAGCTCGCCGTTCTGGCTCGGCCGCCCCTCGGGGCTGAAGAGCACGCGCAGCGAGATCTTCAAGCGCTTCCCGCGCACCGGGATCCCGGGGCGCTTCGAGTCGTACGGCCACTTCCAGCGCTTCGTCGATCTGCTCGTGAAGACGGGCTGCATCGACAACGCGAAGAAGATCTGGTGGGACGTCCGCCCGCACCCGTTCTTCGACACGGTCGAGGTGAGGATCTGCGACATGACCACGCGCCTCGACGACACCGTGGCGCTGGCCGCGCTCGTCCAGGCCGTCATGGGCAAGCTCTACCTCCTCTACCGGCGCAACCTCGGGTTCCGCGAGTACCGGCAGGAGCTCATCGAGGAGAACAAGTGGCGCGCCGTGCGCTACGGCCTCGACGGGCAGCTCATCGACTTCGGGAAGCAGGAGCAGGTCCCCGTCCGCCACCTCGTCGGCGAGCTCCTCGAGTTCGTGCAGGAGTCGGCGGAGATCTTCGGATCGCAGGGCGAGATCGAGCGGGTCCGGAGGATCCTCCACGAAGGGACGAGCGCGGATCGCCAGCTCACGGTCTACGCCCGGACGAAGAGCTTCCACGCCGTGGTCGACGACCTGATCGAGCAGTCGAGCCTGGGCCTGTAAGAGCTGCCCGGCGGCGGAGGCCGCCGTGGGGAGGCCGCGCGCCGGGAGGAGGGCTCCTCCCGGCCGCGCGCGGCTCCGGCGGAGGCGCTCGGCGGGCCAGCGGCGGCGGAGCGGCGGGGCGGCGGGGTGCATCGAGAGGCGGCCGCCGGCCGAGGCGCGCCGCCGTGCGAGAATTTCTGCTCGCGCTCCGGCTCTGCTACCGTGCGGCCGTGGGAAACGCTCCGCATCGCTGCGTCGCAGCTCTCTCGGTGGGCTGGCTGCTCGCGCTGTCCGTCACCGCGGGCGCCGCGGGTTGCGCGTCGACCGAGTACGTCAACGAAGGCCCTGGGCAGCCGACGCCGCGGGCCTCCGGCTCGCTGCCTCCCGGATCGGTGGGCGTCTGCAAGCAGCCGCTCACGAAGCGGCCGCCCATCGTGAGCGAGGAGCTCTGGGCGCACGCGAAGCCGTGCACGTCGCGCACGCCGCCCTCGACCATCCGGCTCGGCTACGCGAAGGACGGCTCGGCGGGCGCCGATCCGGAGACGGAGCAGCTGGTCGAGAAGGTGCTGGCGGCGCTCGCCGAGGGGACGAAGCCCGACGGCGGGAACAACCAGGTGACGGGCGCGATCCGCGCGGTCCGATCGTACGCGGCGAGGAAGGACGAGCTGCGCGCCCGGATCGCGCGGGACTCGGCCTCGGATCAGGCGTGCGACGTGACCTACCTGCTCAACACGATGTCCGCCGCGCGGGGCAAGCTGTCCGGAGGCGACGCCTGCACCGCGGAGGTGTTCGACCCGGAGACGCGCGCCGACGCGTGCCTCTTCGACACGAAGCGGCCCGAGGGGCTCTGGCTGTCGAGCGGCTGGTCCTGCATGACGTTCACCGGGGCGCTCGGGAACGAGGCGTCCTGCCATCAGCTCTGCGGTTACGACGACTACTGCGCGCGGCAGGTGTACTGCGCCGCAGGCGACGTCAACCTGCTGCTCTGCGCGCTCGGCGTCTGCCTGCCGGAGCCGTCCGCCGGCATCAAGTGACGGCCGCGCGGAGCTAGTCCGCGAGGAGCGCGCTCAGCCGCTCGAGGACGCCGCGGAGCAGCTCGCGCACGCCGCGAAGGAGCGCGCGCACGTCGCGAACGGCGTCGTGGACCTCGCCGGGCACGGGCAGGATGCCGGCGCGGGCGGCGAGCGCCGCCCCCGAGACGAGCAGCAGGACCACGACCAAGGCGAGGAAGATGCGGCGGGGCCACCGCCGCCGCCGGCGGGGCGCCGGCGTCATCAGGGCCGGAGGCGCGGACTTGACCGGCAGCTTGCGGCTGGAGGGCGGCGGCGGGAAGGACGACTTGGGCTGCGGCTCGTCGAGAGAGACGGGGAGGATGCCGGCGAACGTGGCCGGGAGTG
Source organism: Sorangium sp. So ce426 (assembly GCF_051475585.1). NCBI lineage: Bacteria > Pseudomonadati > Myxococcota > Polyangiales > Polyangiaceae > Sorangium > Sorangium sp. So ce426. The sequence goes on from NZ_CP150341.1 coordinate 5,287,428, forward strand.
GCGTGTTCCCGGCGGGCGGCCGCTTGCTGCTGCGCGGCTCGCCTCGCCGCCCGGACGTGGCGCGGAGCTCCCCCCGCGCCGACAAGCGGCTGTCCGCGAGCTGGATCGCCGTCGCGAGCTTCTTCCGGCGCTCGGCGACGGCGTCGCCGAGCGTCTCGCGGACGAAGCGGCCGACGTCGCCCTCCGTGACCGGGGTGCCGAGAGAGATCGCGATCTGGTCGATCGTTCGCTGGAACGACGCGCAGTCGCTCCAGCGGTCCGCCGGATCCTTGGCCAGCGCGCGCTCGATCGCCAGCGCGAGATCGAAGGGGACGTCCGGCACGAGCTCGCGGATGGGGACGGGGGCGAAGCGGATGATGTTCTCCATCGTCTTCGCGTCCGTCTTGCCGCGGAACGGGTGGTAGCCGCTGAGGGTCGTGTAGAGGAGGACCCCGAGCGAGAAGATGTCGGCGCGCCGATCGACCTTGCCCGACGTGAGCTGCTCCGGCGAGAGGTACGGGATCTTGCCCTTGAGCTGGCCGGCGACGTGCGTTTCGTGCAGGCGGCCCGTGGCCTTGGCGACGCCGAAGTCGACGATCTTCACGATGCCGTCGAACGACACCATCACGTTCTGCGGGGAGATGTCGCGGTGCACGAGGTCGACGAGCCTGCCCTCGTCGTCGCGCAGCTCGTGCGCGGCGTGCAGGCCGGCGCAGATGCTCGAGGCGATGCGCAGGAGGATCGGCAGCGGGACGCCGCCGGTCGTTTTCACCTGCTTGTTCAGCGAGGCGATCGTGTCGCCGTCGACCCACTCCATCACGATGTAGAGCACGCCGTTCTCGTCGCCGAGCTCGACGATCTCGACCGCGTGGGGGTGCCGGATGCGGGACGCGAGGCGCGCCTCGTCGAGGAACATCGCCTCGAAGGCCGGGTCGTCGCCGAACTCCGGCAGCATCGTCTTGATGGCGACGATCTTCTGGAAGCCGCGGGATCCCACGAGGCGCGCCGCCCAGACCGCCGCCATCCCTCCACGGGCGACCGGCATGAGGAGCTCGTAGCGGCCCAGCGTGTCTCCAGGCTTGAGGTCCGACAGGATCTGCACGCGGTGGTCCTACTAGATGGGGAGGCGGAGTTTGGAGGGGTAGGGCTCGAGTGCCACCGTTACGTTCGTGGAGGCCCGTAGCCTCGACGTCTGCCGGAGCGACGCAGCGCCATCGCGCCTGCACGTCACGAAGGAGGTCCCGCAAAGCCAGGGTGCCACGAAGCGGATACGGACCTCAAGCTCGGGGGCGAAGGCGCCTCGGAGGGACGCATCGCTGCGGAGGGTAGGCGAGCGCGGCCCGAAGAGAGGACGCGGCGAGCGCGGCCGGGGCGATCGATGTGGCGCGCGAGGAGATCGGAACGGACGCGAACCGACGCGAACCGACGCGAACCGACGCGAACCGACGGGAACCGCGTGCGGCGAACGGGAATGATTCGTTGCGTGTAAAGACGCGTGTAAAAGTGCGCGTAAAGGTGCGAAAAGTGCGCCAGCTCGCGTTGAAGACGCGGGCGCTGGAGTCGTGATACACGGTGAGCGACCTGCTCGACGAGGCCTCATGGAAGCCAATTTGCGCCCGATCCCGCCGCCGCACGACGAAGACAACGAAGACGTGCACTGGGCGCTGTCGACCGCGACCGCGCTGTGGGGGCGCGGGGAGCGCGATGAGGCCCTGAAATGGCTGCGCCGCGCCGCGGAGCAGGCCTCGGATGCCAACGCCGACCTGCGCGCCCTCGAGCTCTTCAAGGCCGCCGCGGAGGTGGCGCAGAAGATCGCGACGCTCGAGGCGGATACGGCCACGGCCTCGCAGCCCACGACCGCGAGCGCGCCGCCGAATGCGGCCGCGAGCGCGCCTCCCCAGGCGTCCGGCGCGCCTCTGGCAGCGGCGAGCGCGCCGCCGCCCAGGCCGAGCGCGCCGGGGGCACTGGCGCGACCGTCGTATCCGCCGGGCGTGGAGGCAGGACGAGCCGAGCGCGGCGGCGCGGGCACGAGCGCGCCGCCCGCCGCGATGCGAGCGCCTTCGGTCCGCGCGCCTGCGGGCGATGCGCCGACAGGGCCGATCCCGTCCGCGGTGGCGACCTTCCGCGACAGCGCCGTGCCCAGGCCCGCGGCGGGGCTGGGCCGGCCGGCGTCGGTGGTGCCGGGGCGCGCCCCGGCGCCGGTGAGCGCAGCGGCCCTGCGCGAGGTGACCCCGACCCAGCTGTCGCCCGCGGCGCGCACACCGAGCCACGCACCAGGGCTCCCGGCGCGCCCTGCCGCGGCGACGAAGACCGGCGCCCCTCCGGGGACGGCCGGATCGCCTGGCCGCGCCGTCCCGGCGAACGCGCGTGCGATCACCAGCTTCGCGGCGTCGCCCCACGGGAGGGTGTCGTCGACCACCGCGGTGACCGAGGAGGTCCCAGCGGTCAGGCTCCCGGCCGCGGGTGCGCTCGCTGGCCAGGAGCCGGGGTGGGGTGCGTCGGACGCCGCGCGCGAGAGCTCCAGCGGGGAGCAGCAGCCGGCCGACGCGGATCCTCCGGCCGATCAGCGCGCGACGGTGCCGACGCCGACGGCCATGGCCGCGGCGTTGGCGCGGCGGCCGGCGGTCCCGCTCGGCGCGGGCTCTTCGCAGGAGGCGACCGAGCGGCGCCCAGGCCTCTGGCCGAGCACGGACGATGAGGGCACCGCGCGCCGCCCCCTGACCCCGCAGGAGCAGCGGGTGCTGATGGAGCTCCGGATCGAGGACCTGGACGAAGAGACGCCGATGCTCGCCCTGGAGCAGCTGGCGGGCGACGGCAAGCCGCCCGCCGCCGCACCGGAGGCGGGCCACGCGTCCGACGACCGCGCCGACTGGACCGAGGCCGAGCCGGATGAAGCGGAAGCCGACGCCGGCATCGCCTCTGCGGACCGGCAGGGAGACCCGACCTTGGCGGGGGATCCCTCGGACGCGGTGCAGGGCCAGAGCGCGGAGGAGGCGGCGTCCTGGTCGCAGGGAGCCCCCACGGACGATCGTGGGGGCTCGTCGGAGGGCTCGTCGTGGAACGATCCGCCGTACGAAGCGGAATGGCAGGCGCCGCCGCCGCGGCTGCCCGCGTCGCAGATCGAGCCGCTGCCGGCGCTGCGGATCGCGGTGATCGGCATCTCGAGCGCCGGGGAGCTCCGGCTCGTCCCGATGGACGGAAGGAACGCTCCGCCACGGGGCGCAGCGCTCGGGATCCTCGTCCCGCTGAGCCCCGGGGACGGCGAGACGATCGCGCGGCTGCTCCAGCTGCGCAGCTGAGCTGCCGAGGGGACACGTTCGGCAAGAAGTGGGGCATCCCGCGCATCGGCGGTAGCCTCGGGGGATGGATGACGAACGGACAGCCCCGAAGCGGATCCGCGTGACAGGACTGCAGGAGGCCCAGCTGCCGGCGCTCGTGGCGCTGGAGCAGGCCTGTACGGCGACGCACCGCGAGGCTGGCCCTGGGGCGGCGGAGATCGAGGCGCGGACGCTCGCCGATCTCGCCGCGCTGACGCGGCGGCACGACGTGCGCGTGGCAGAGGCGGACGACGAGGTAGCCGGCTACCTGGCGTGGCGTGACGAGGCGCCTGGGGTCGCGGTGCTGGAGGAGCTCTCGGTGCACCCGGACCACCAGCGATGCGGCGTCGGGACGCGGCTGCTCGCGGAGCTCCAGGATCGAGCGCGCGAGCTCGGCATGGAGCAAGTCGTTGTGCGCTCCAGGGAGAAGGCGAGCTGGGCGCAGGCTTTCTACGAGAAGAAGGGCTTCGAGCCGCTCGGCGAGGGCGCGCCGGCGAAGGTCCGCGCGTGGTGGAGCGAGCAGGAGGCCTCCGGGAGCCCGCCGGCCCGAGCCGGCGAGGTCATCCTGTGGGCGGCCATCCCGCCGCAACGCCCTGAGGCGGTGGACGAGGGCGACGGGGGCGACGAGCGCAGCGAGAGCTGAGCCCGGCCGGGCGGACGGTTCGCTCGGGCCGTTGTGACCCGGGGGGCGCCCGGGCGAAGGGGCGCGGTTGCAGAGGCGCGCGATGGCGCGGCCGGGGTTCGCCTGGCTGCGCTCGCGCCAGCCGTGGGGCTCGGAAAACCGGCCTGGGGCGCGAGTTGACATAATGTTTCTTATGCGATCCAAGGCCGGTGCGGCGGGCAGGGGAGCTCGGCTCGATTTCACGAGCAATTCATGCATCTGAGGGCCGTTCGGGCCGCATCTCGCGGCGGTCGCCGCCGTCGGTCACCGCCGGTCACCGCAACCTGGGTGGGTCACCGCAACCTGGGTCGGTCGGCCTCGCCCACCGCCACCCGACCCGCCGCAACCTGGGTCGGTCGGCCTCGCCCGCCGCAACCTGGGTGGGTCGCCGCAACCTGGGTCGGTCGGCCTCGCCGGCAACCTGGGTCGGTCGCCGCAACCTGGGTGGGTCGCCGCAACCTGGGTCGGTCGCCGCAACCTGGGTCGGTCGGCCTCGCCCACGGTCGCCGCCACCCATGGCTCAGCCCGCCACGAGAGCACGCCGGAGGCACCACTCCGGAGCCGGTTCAAGGCGTCGTCCGCAACGCCCCGCGCGCCCTTCGGCCCGCCAGCATCGCGCCGCCGCGCCTCAGCCTGTGCGTGTGTTCAGCCCTTCGGAACCGGGGGCGTCTCGACGTCGAGGCTCAGCAGCGAGCCGCCGTTCGTCAGGACGAACGCGCGCCGGCCGTACGCCGCCGGCGTCATCGCGATGCCGCCGCCGGTCTCGATGCCGTCGATCACGGCCCCGTCCAGCGGCGAGAACAGGAAGATCCCGTAGCGCGTGGTCGTCACCAGCAGCGCCCCCGAGAACGGCACGGGGGCCGAGATGCCGCCGTCAGGCAGGTCCCGGCGCCAGATCGTGCGGCCATCCTCCGGATCGAGCGCCCACAGGCCGGTCATGCCGGAGGACGCAAGCAACACCTTCCTCGCGGGCACCATCGGACCGCCTCCGCTCCGAGGCTGATGCGCAGGCTGCTCCCACAGGAGAAGCTCGGTCACGCCGACCGCCGCCTCGTTCATCCAGGCCCGGGTCCCGTTCTCTGCGTCGAGCGCGAAGACCCCGCCCGCGTAACCCGCCACGAAGACCACATCGCCCGAGGCGATCTTCCCGAGGACCGGCGTGGTGTCCGTGTCGAGGTACTTCGGCGTCTGGCCGCCCGCGCTCTGCTCGGCCTCGGCAGCCAGGTCGACGAGCGCCCACTGCTCGGACCCGTTCTTGAGGTCGTAGGCCATCACGACCCCGTCCGAGAACGCGGTGTAGACCTTGTCCCGGCCGAGCGCCGGCCCCGCGTGCCCGGAGATCTCCATCCCGCCCGCCGGCGTCCTGTGCTGGTGCCAGCGCATCGCCCCCGTCGCCGCGTCGAGCGCGATCAGCGTGTCGTTCGAGTTCGTCACGTAGAGCACGCCGTCGCGCAACACAGGCCGCCGCGCGACCCTCGCGTTGGTCATGAAGCGGTAGAGCAGCGCGCCGTCGGACGCGCGCACCTTGTAGAGCGCGCCATCGTCCGAGCCGAAATAGACCGCGTCCGACGCGGCGTCGTAGAGCGGCTCGCACTGCACCGGGCCGAGCGTCTCGAAGCGCCAGAGGACGTCGCTCGTGTCCGCGCGCAGCGCGTACAGCCCGTGATCGCTCGATCCGACGAAGACGCGCCGGTGCGCCACGTCGATCTCGGGGCGGCCGCGCTCGTAGGCCTCGCCGACCTTGCGCGTCTCGGCGGTGAGCTCGCGGCGCATCGTGATGCCGAGGGCGCCGCCCGGGTGGTGCAGCCAGAGCGGCGCGTCGGGCGCCGCAGCGACGCCCAGGTTGCCGCAGCCGCTCAGCGGCGCGAGCCCCAGCCAGACGAGCGCGACGCCCGCTGCGCGGCTAGCGCGGCGCATCGCCCGCCTTCTTCTCCGCGTTCTCACGCGCCCGGCGGAGCAGCTGCTCGATCTCCTCCGGCGTCATCGACTGGCCCTTCGGACCGCCGAACGCGGCGCGCGGCGGCACGGCGGCCGGATCGATCTTGCGCAGCATCTCCTCGACGACCGCCTCGAGGAACTGGAACGGGCGTCCCTCCGTCGACGGCGCCTGGAGCTTCTCGTGCGCGCTCTTGAGCAGCTCCTTCGCCTTGTCGGTGTCGCCCTTGGCCAGGTGGAGCCGCGCCTGGTGGTACAGCGCGAGCTCCTTGTAGCCCTTCATGTCGATCGCCTCGAGCTCCTTGAACGACGCGAGCGCGCCGTCGAGATCCCCCTTGCCCTCGCGGGCGAAGGCGATGCCCTCGATGGCGCGCCCCTTCACGTCGGGATCGGCCCCGGCCAGCGGCGACGAGACCACGACGCTGTACGCGTCCAGCGCGTGCGCGTAGTCCTTCTTGTCGAGCAGCACCCCGGCCTGCCCGAGCTTCGCCAGCGTCGCCGCCCCGGTGCCGGCGTGCTCGTCGATGACCTTGTTGTACTCGGCGAGCGCGGTGGCCGACCGCTCGTCCGCGGTCTTGAAGGTCCTCGTGACGTCGAGCTCCTTCTCCTCCTCGGTGCGCGTGTCCTCGGCGAGCACCCTGCCCCGGTCCGCGGCGACGGCCGAGACGAGCGCCGACGAAGCGACGGCGTCCTTCTTCTCGGCCCGCGACACGTAGAACAGCGCGCCGCCCGTCGCGACGAGCGCCGCCAGCACGCCCCACTGGAGGATGTGGAAGTTCGCCTTGATCCACCGGCCAGCGCCGCTGCTCATCCGGCTGAGCGCGTCCTCGACCATCTCGCCCGGCAGCAGCTGGACCGGGCGGCGCCCCTCGGCCTGCTCCCTGCGGCGAGCGAGCAGCTCCTTCGCGCGGGCGTTCTTGTCCTTGGGCAGCTCCTCGCCGGTCGCCTTCTTCTTGCGACGGCGCGCGGTGGCCTCGTCGCGGCGGCGGGCCGCGCGGTTCGGCGCCGCCTCGGCCGCCTCTTCGCCCGCCGCCTCCGGCGCGGGAGCCTCGTCCGCCTCGCCGACGCCGAGCGCATCGGCCACGCGCTGCGCGGCCTCGTCGTCGCCGTCGCCGCCGGCGTCCTTCACCGGAGCGCCGCGCGGCGGCCTCGCCGGGGCCGCCTCCGCGGCCCCGTCCTCGTCGCCATCGCTCCGCGTGGCGACATCGCCGTCGCTCCGCGCGGATTTCTCTTCGGCCTGCTCTCGGTCCTTGTCCGACACGCGGCGGACTCTAGTCTCGCGGCCTGCGGCGTCAATCTGGCCGGTGAACGGCGGGCGCTTCGTCGTCCGAGCGCGGCGGCGCCCCGGCCTCCCCGGGCGACCAGGGCGCAGGCGGCGGGGGCGGGATCTCGTCGCTCAGCGGGACGACCGCGCACGCGGACACCTCGACGTTCTGGGTCGCGTACACCACGAAATCGCCGTAATTGCCGGCCTGCGCGCCCGCCGCGGGCGGCAGCGCCGCGAACGCCTCGGTCGGCTCGCTCCCCGGCGGGATGGCGAGCGTGACCGCGCGCTCCGGATCGAGCTCCGGCGCGCTGGCCGGGACGAGCGACGCGCCGTCCCGCTTTGGCGGGCGCCACGCGCGCGTGGGCCTGCCGAACCGCACCTCGCCGGGGCGGCCGTCGTCGGTCCGCGCGCGGCAGATGACGCGCACGCCCTTGCCGTTGCCGGCCTTCGGGATCACGACGCCGAGGCCCACCCCGCTCTTCGCGAAGCGGCGCAGGCGGCCGAGATCGCGCTCGCGCGGCCCGCCGAGCAGGTCGAGGATGTCGGCCCGGAGCGCGAACCCGAGCCCCCCCGGCAGCGGATCGGGCGTGCCGAGCATGCGCAGGAGCGGCGCCCGGAGCTCGGGGCCGGCGCCGAGCTTCACGAGGGCCTCCGCGATCGCGACCCGCGCGGTCTGGTACGGCTCCTGGCTCAGCCGCTCCGCGAGCGCCGGCCGCGCGGCGTCCTCGCCGATCGCCGCGAGCGCGGCCGCGGCGTACGGGCGGAGCCGCACGTCGCCGAGCGCCGCGATGAGCGGCGGCAGCGCCGCCTTCACCCGGATCTTGGCGAGCGCGTCCACGATCTCGCGCGCCCGCTCGAACGAGGTCACCTCGCCCGCGTCGGCGCCGCCGTCCTGCTCGGGGCCGCGGACCACCTGCCGCAGCCACGCCACGAGCACGTCGTCGCCGCGGCGATCGCCCGTCTCCGCCAGCGCGAGCGCCGCGAGGCGCCGCCACTTGCGATCGCGATCGACGACGAGATCGCGGGTGAGCGGCGCGCCCTCGCCGAGCCGCGTGAGCGAGAGCGCCGCCCAGCGCCGCACCTCGTCGTCCTCGTCGCGCACGAGCGCGAGGCGCAGCGAGGGCGCCGCCTCGGAGCGGCGCAGATCGAACAGCACCTCGCCCGCCTTGCGCCGGATGGCCACGTCCGCGTCGTCGAGCAGCGCCGCGACCTCGACGACCGCGTCGGCGTCGCCCGCGATGCCGCGGCGGAGCGCGTCGGGCCAGCCCTTGCCCTCCTGCCGGAGGCCGCGGACCTCGTAACGCCCGTGCGACGCCTCGATCGCGCGCAGCTCCGACCGCATCGCGGCGAGTTCCGCCGGGCGCAGCGCGGAGATGTCCTCCCGCTGGCGCGGATCGGTCGCCACGTCGTAGAGCGCGCACGCGCCGATCTTGCGCGCGCAGACGAGCCGCAGCGTGCCCTTGGCGAGCAGCGTCTGCGTGTCCGTCTCGGCGAACGCGAAGCCCGGGAGCGAGGGCGGCCCGCCCGGCGGGGCCGCCTTGCCCTGCTCCGCCGCCTCGTCGCCGGAGGCGAGCAGCGGCCCGAGGTCGGCGCCGCGCACGCGCGCCGGCCTCGGGATGCCGAGCCCCGCGAGCACCGTCGGCAGGAGATCGACGAGCTGCACCGGCGCCCGGACCACGCGCGGCGAGAGCAGGCCGGGCGCGCTCACGAGGAGCGGCACGCGCGCCTGCTCCTCGTACACGGTCGTGCCGTGGTAGCGACCGCCGTGCTCGCCGAACTCCTCGCCGTGATCGGCCGTGACGATCACGACGGCGTCCGGGCGCCCCTTGCGGACCTCGTCCACGATCGCGCCCACCCCCGCGTCCGCCACGGCGATCTCCGCGTCGTAGCGGTCGATGTCGCGGTCGCCGAGCGGGTGCTCCGGGTGCGCCTCGTACGGCTCGTGCGGCTCGAAGAGGTGCACCCACATGAACGCGCGCTGCGCCGGCCCGAGCCCGGCGAGGTAGCTCCGCACCTGCTCCAGCCGGAGCTGGGCGCTCGCGAACTCGATCTTCCGGTACTCGAAGTCGAGCGCCCGGTCGCGCAGCGCGCCGAAGCGCTCGCCGTCGATGAAGAACACCGCCGGCGGATAGAAGCCCGCCGTCTTGTAGCCGTAGCGGCGGAGGTGCTGCGCGAACGTCTCGGAGTCGTCCCCGAGCCCTTGCAGCACGAGCGGGCGGATGTACTTGCCCGTCATGAGCGACGACACCGCGTACGACGTGTGCGGCGTCGGCGTGTACGCCGCGTCGAAGCGCACGCCCTCGGCCGCGAGGCGATCGAGGTTCGGGGTGATCTTCCTGTCGTAGCCGTACGCCCCCACGTGGTCGGCGCGCAGGGCGTCGACGCTGATCAGCACGACGTCGCGCCCCCGCAGATCGATGGCGTGCCCGCTCGCGCGCTCGTCGAGCGGCGCGGCGTCGAGCGGCTCGGGCGGCGACAGCACGGCGGCGAGCTCGACCACGTGGCCGAGCAGCGGGCCGTGCGTCGCGTAGATCAGCCGGATGTTGTCCGCCGACGCGAGCCTGTCCGCGGCGCCGGGCGCGAGCGCCGCGCCGAACGCGAAGAGGACGAGCGCGAGCGCCGCGCGCACCAGCCTGGGCGAGCGCCGCCCGTGCAGGTCCTCCAGGCGCGCCGCGCGGGCAGGCAGCGCCGGCGTCGCGAAGGTCGCCGCCGCGAGGGTGAGCGCCGCGAGCCCCAGGTGGAAGGCGGCGTAGAGGCGCGGCAAGACGCGCACGTTCGCGACCTCGAGCAGGACGATCGCGCAGATCGCCGCGAGGAGGAGCCACCTGCCGGAGGCCGCGGCGCGCGCTCGCTTCAGGACGCGCGCCGCGCGCGGCGCGGCGGCGAACGTCGCGGCGGCGGCGACGAGCGCGAGCGCCGCGATGAAGGGCGCGCGCCGGCCGCCCTCGAGCATGCGCCCCGTAGAGACCCCGAAGGCCACCGCGCCGCCGAACGCGCCCGCGATCAGCGCGGCCGCAGCGCGGAACGCCTTGCGCTCGGCGCGCATGACGATCTCGAGCACCGCGCCGAGGACGGCGGCGCACGGCGCCGCGGCCGAGAGCGCGAGCGGCAGGAGGTCGCGCAAGGCGCGGCCGAGCTCGTAGGGCCCGAGGAGCTCTCGCCACCGCCACACGCCGACGACCAGGAGCTCGGCGAGCGCGAGCGCCGCGATCGCGAGGTAGGCGTCCGCCATGCGCCACCCGATCTCCGTCTCCAGCTTCCTCGGAGGCGCGTCGGAGTTCCCGCTCGGGAACGTGGCGCGACTCGGCGCGGGCGCCGGCGTGGACGGGCGCGCCGGCCCGGCCTGCGGGCGCGGCGCCGCCGGGGCCCGGTGGCCGGCCGGCCCCGGCACGACGCCGGCGATCCCCTCCCCGGCGGCCGCCGTGTCAGGCCGGCTCCCCAGGAGGGGCCGCCCGGAAGGCGCGGGCCCCCCAGGAGGCCGGCTGGCGCCCCCATGGCCCCGCGGGCGCATCGGAGCGGCCCCGTTGCGATCGGTCATGCGTACGAGACTTCGAGGATCTCGTACGTGCGCGGCCCGGCGGGCATGTTCACGCGGACCTCCTCGCCGACCTCATGGCCGAGCAGCGCGCGCGCGAGCGGCGAGGCGATGGAGATGCGCCCGACCTTGAGATCGGCCTCCTCGGGCCCGACGATCTGGAAGCTCTGCTCCTCGTCCGTGTCCACGTTCGCGAGCTTGACCTTGGCGCCGAACTGGACCTTGCTGCCGCTCAGCTTCGACGGATCGATCACCTCGGCGCGCGAGAGCGTCTGTTCGAGGTAGCTGATGCGGGCGACGATCATGCCCTGCCGCTCCTTGGCGGCGTGGTACTCGGCGTTCTCGGAGAGATCGCCGTGCTCCCGGGCCGTGCCGATGTCCTTGACGACCTGCGGCAGGTCGATCTCTTTCAGCCGTCGCATCTCTTCGCGGAGCCGCGCTTGCCCCTCGGGCGTCATCGGTACTTTCTCGGACATGGTGGGACGCTTTTAGCATGCCTCCCGGCCGGGAGACGACGGCCCTGGGCGCGCCGATCGCCCGGGGCGCCAGGCGCCCGGACCGCAGCGCGTGCCCCCGCCGCCTTCGCCTAGCCGCGCCAGCGAACGATCTTCCGCGGCGGCCGCCGCGCATGGGCGTCCGCTGACTTGGTCGCGCTCCGGACGAGGGCCGCCGCCGTCCTGGAGAGCTCCTCGGGATGCGGTCCGCCGTGCGGGACGGCCGCGGTGTCCACCGTCGCCGTGGCCGCGCCGGTCGCCTCGGCGACCCGCACCTCGACCGGGACGTCCGCGTCCGGGAGTCGCACGAGGCCCCGGTACACGAACTCCCCTGGCGCATCTCCGGCGTCGGCCTGCTCCAGCACATAGCGAGCGCCGGAGGACGGCCGTCCGACGGCCTGCGTCACAGCCGCGGCCCCGCGGGGGCGCGGCCCGACGCCGCCTTCTTGGCAGGCGTGCCGCGCGGCCCGCCCATCTCGTCGAGGAACCGGCGCGCGGTCACGGCGAACGGGCCGCCCCAGTCCCGGATGACCGACTCGAACACGGCGCGCGCCTCGTCGGGCTTCTTCATCTTGAGGAGCGTCTCGCCCTTGAGGACGAGCGCCTCCGGATCGAGCCCGGAGCCCGGGAAGGTCCGCAGCGCGTAGTCGATCCGGGCGAGGGCCGCGTCGAACACGTCTTCCTTGAGGTAGTAGCGCGCGACGTAGAGCTCGTGGCGCACGAGCCGCCCCGTCACGACCTCGAGCATGTAGGCCGCGTCCTCGCGGTACCGGCTGCGCGGGTACTGCCGGAGGAACGTCCGGATCTCCTTGTAGGCCTCGAGCGTGGTCGCCTGATCGCGCTCCTCGGCCGGCGGCAGGAACACCGTGTCGTCGATGTCCAGGTAGAGCGCCTTCGCCATCCGGTACTTCGCGTACTCGACGTTGCGGTCCGTCCGGTGCTCCTGGATGAACGCGCGGTACTCCGAGATCGCCTCCGGGTACTTTCCCTGCTCGAAATCGAGGTCCGCGATCCTGAGATCGGCGAGCCGGGCGTAGCGGCTGTAAGGGAAGAGCCGCTTCACCTCGCCGAAGAGGGCGCGAGCGTCCTCCCAGTCCTTGGCCTGGAAGGCGGCCATCGCCTCGTTGTACGCGGCGCGCGCGTCCTCGGTGTACGTGAGGGTCGCGGTGCGGCCGTCGTTGAACTCGAAATCGCAGCCCACGAGCCCGCCGAGGGCAGCGAGGCACCCGGCGAGGGCGAGGACAGCGGCGGAGGGTCTCATCGAGCAGGCCTCGTACCCAATCCGGCGCCGGCGCGCCAGGGCTTCCGCCGCGGAGCCGAGCCTGTGCTCCTTCGCTCCCCGCATCGTGGCGCACGGCTGAGCTGGGGTATGGTCGACCCATGCCCGCTTCCTCTCCGCCGCCCGCCCTAGTGGCCACCGCCCCGCCCGGAGGCGCAGCCGCGCCCACCGTGCTCGTGGTGGACGACGAGCGCAACATCCGCCGCACCCTCGCGCTGGTGCTGCAGGGCGAGGGCTACCAGGTCGCGGAGGCCCCGAGCGCCGAGGCGGCGCTGGAGCTGCTCGCGCACGGCGACAGCCCCGTCGACCTCGCCCTCGTCGACCTGCTCCTGCCCGGCATGAACGGCCTCGACCTCCTCCAGCGCGTGCGCCAGGACGACGCCACCCGCGAGCTCCCGGTGATCGTGATCAGCGGCCACGCGACCGTCAACGACGCGGTGAAGGCCATCAAGCTCGGCGCCAGCGACTTCTTCGAGAAGCCGCTGAACCGCGAGCGCGTCCTCGTGGGCGTGAAGAACGCGCTGCAGAACTCGCGGCTCGCTCGAGAGGTCGAGGACCTCAAGGCGCAGGTGCAGGCGCGCTACGAGATGATCGGCCAGAGCGCGGCGATGCAGCGGCTGTTCAAGGAGATCGACCGCGTCGCGCCCACGAAGGCGAGCGTGCTCATCACGGGCGAGAGCGGCACGGGCAAGGAGCTCGTCAGCCGCGCCATCCACCGGCTGTCGCCGCGGGCGCGGGGCCCCTTCGTCCGGGTCAACTGCGCCGCGATCCCGCGCGAGCTCATCGAGAGCGAGCTCTTCGGCCACGAGCGCGGCGCGTTCACCGGAGCGAGCGGACCGAAGCGGGGCTTCTTCGAGCAGGCCCACGGCGGCACGCTGTTCCTCGACGAGATCGGCGACATGGACCTCGCCGCCCAGGCCAAGGTGCTGCGCGCGCTGCAGTCGGGCGAGATCTGCCGCGTCGGCAGCGAGCACAGCCGGCACGTCGACGTCCGCGTTCTCGCCGCGACGAACAAGGACCTCTCGCGCGAGGTCGCCGCGCTGCGCTTCCGCGAGGATCTCTTCTTCCGCCTCGCCGTGTTCCCCATCAAGAGCCCGGCGCTGCGCGATCGCATGGAGGACCTGCGCGCGCTCGCCGACGCGTTCATGGCGGCGTTCTGCAACGAGAACGGCCTCAAGCAGAAGGCCATCGATCCGGTGGTCTACGCCGCGCTCGAGCGCCGGAGCTGGCCGGGCAACGTCCGCGAGCTCAAGAACGTGATCGAGCGCGCCGCGATCCTCTCGGGCGACGTCGTCACGATCGCCGATCTCCCGGAGGATCCTCACGAGAACCCGTTCGAGGACGACGCGCAGGGGGCCGCCGGTGACGGCGCGGCGGCGCCCCCCGCCCCCGGCGCGGCCGAGCCGCCCGCGGGCGCGGCCCGCCACGAGCCGGGGCGCCCTCGCCTCACGCTCCGCGAGTTCCGCGATCGGTCCGAGCGCCGCTACATCGTCGAGGTGCTGGCCAGCCTCGACTGGAACATCTCGCGCGCGGCCGTCCTGCTCGGCGTCGAGCGCACGAACCTCCACAAGAAGATCCGCACCTACGGCATCAAGCGAGGTGAGGCGCCGTAAGCAAGGCCGGCGCGTCCGGCCTACGCGGCCCCCTCGAGCGCCCTGCGGACGGCGCGGAGCAGCGACTCGGCCGTGAAGGGCTTCCCCAGCACCGCGGCGCCAGGGCAGACGGCGAACGGGCCGTCGAGGGCGTCGCCCGTGTAGCCGGACATGAAGAGCACCTTCATGTCCGGCCTGAGCTCCACGAGGCGAGCGGCGAGCTCGCCGCCGGACATCTCGGGCATCAGCACGTCGGTGAGCAGCAGGTCGACGCGCCCGCGCTGCGCCTCGCAGACGCGCAGCGCCTCGCGCGGCCCGCGCGCCGTCAGCGTCGTGTAGCCGTTCTGCCCCAGGATCCGGCTCGCGAGCGCGACCACCGCGTCCTCATCGTCGGTGACGAGCACCGTCCCGCCCTCGCCCGGGCGCGGCGCGGCGCGGCGCGGATGCCCCGCGCGCGCTCGCCGCGAGGACGCCGCGCGCGCGGAGAGCGGCAGGTAGATCTCGACGCGCGTGCCCTCCCCGGGCCGGGAGGCGAGCTCGATGTGGCCGTGCCACTGCTTGACGATCCCGTACACGGTGGCGAGCCCGAGGCCGGTCCCCTTCCCCCTCGGCTTCGTCGTGAAGAACGGCTCGAAGGCGCGCGTCCGCACGTCGTCGCACATCCCGCTGCCGGTGTCGCTCACGACGAGGCGCGCGTACCGGCCAGGCGGGACCGCCGGGTGCGCGTCGCGCAGGCTCCCCGCAGCGCCGACGCGGACCGCGCGCGTCTCGATCGACAGCCGGCCGCCGCCTTGCATCGCGTCCCGCGAGTTCAGCGCGAGGTTCATCACCACCTGCTCGATCTGCCCCGCGTCCGCCAGCACCCGGCAGGCCGACGGACCGAGCGCGATCGCGAGATCGATGCTGCCGCCGACGGCGGCGCGGAGCGCGCCGTCCATGCCGCGCACGACGTCCCGCAGATCCAGCACGACCGGCTGCGCGAGCCCCCGCCGGCTCACCGTGAGCAGCTGCCGCGTCAGCGACGCGGCCCGCTGCGCGGCGCGCTTGATCTCGGCGAGATCCTTCTGCACCGGGCTCTGCTCGTCGAGCTCCTCTATCACCAGGCTCGTGTAGTTCAGGATGATCGCGAGCAGGTTGTTGTAGTCGTGGGCGATCCCGCCCGCGAGCCGCCCCACCGCTTCCATCTTCTGCGCCTGGCCGAGCCCTTCCGAGAGCTCGCGCTGGCGATCGTCCGTGCAGCGCGCGGAGGAGAGATCGACGACGGCCCCGACCACGAGCCGCTCGCCGCGCGCTTCCGCGATGGTCTCGGTCCTCATCACCCGGACCGCCGATCCATCGCGGCGGGTGAGGAAGCCCTCGACCGCGCCGGCCGGCGGCGGCGTCGCGCCCGCCGCGCCCCCGCCGAGGTGGAGATCGCCCGCCGCGAGCGCCTCCTCCCGCGAGCCATAGCCGAGCAGCCGGGCGAGCACCTCGTTGCAGTCGACGAGGTGGCCGTCGGGCGCGGCGACGTAGAGCCCGGCCGGCGAGCAAGCCGCGAGCAGCGGGCTGTGCGCCACCGGATCCCTCGACGATCGTCCGCTGCTCATCGACGCATGGCCGTGGAGAAAACGTTCCGTAGGAGAGACATCTCCGACAACCAGAACTGAAGCGCGGACTCTCCGTCTTTGCAACGTCGTTCACACCGGCCGCACCGCGAACGTCACCGCAGGGCGGCGCGGCGAGCCGCGCAGCGTGGACGGTGTCTCGCTCTCTCTCCTCCTCCACTTCTCTCTTCTCCCCTTCTCCCCTCCGCTATTCCCCTTCTCTATTCCCCTTCGCTATTCCCCTTCGCTATCCCCCTTCGCTATCCCCCTTCGCTATCCCCCTTCTCTATTGCATCGAACTGGCCTAGACCGCGCCGGGGCTCGAGCGAGCCCGCTGGAGCGCTCCATGTTCTTCCTCGACAGCTCGAACCCGGCCGAGATCAAGGAGCTCTTCTCCTGGGGCGTGCTCGCCGGCGTGACGACGAACCCGCTCATCCTCGCGCGCGACGCGGGCTGCGTCGATCTCGAGCGGCGCATCCGCGAGGTGCTCGCGGCGTCGGCGGGGCCCGTGTCGGTCGAGCTGACGAGCGAGGACGAGGCGGCGATGCTCGACGAGGCCCGCGGCTATCACGCGTGGGCGCCCGAGCGGATCTGCGTCAAGGTGCCGTTCAGCGACGTCGGCCTCAAGGTGACGCACGCCCTCGCGAAGCGCGGCGTGCGCACCAACGTCACGTGCGTGATGAGCTTCAACCAGGCGTACCTCGCGGCGCTCGCCGGCGGCGCGTACGTCTCGATCTTCAGCGGGCGCATCCGCGACATGGGCTACGCCGCGACCCCGGTCATCGAGCGCACGCGCGCGAGGATCGAGCGCGAGCGGCTGGGCGCCGAGATCATCGTCGGCTCGATCCGCCACCTCATGGACGTGAACGAGGCGCTCGACGCCGGCGCGCACATCGTGACCGTGCCTCCCGCCATCTTGCGGAAGATGCTCCACAACCCGAAGACCGAGGAGACGATCCGCGAATTCAACGCCGCCTGGGAGAAGCGTGCTAAGTAGCCGCGCGTGAACGCCGAGCCCGGCCACGCGCGAGGAGACGGGGAAGACGGAGAAGGCCGCGAAGGCCGCGAAGGCCGCGAAGGCCGCGAAGGCCGCGAAGACCGCGGGCCCCGCCCTCTCGGCAACGGGGACGCCCCGGGCCGGCGCTCGCCGCCCCGCGCCGCGCCGGAGGCCTTCGCCGGGCGCAAGTACGCGGTCGAAGAGGTGAACCGGGCCCTCGTCGCAGTCGCCGGCCGGCCGCGGACGGTGCTCGACGTCGGCTGCGGGATCGGGCTCAACGGCGCCGCCGTCAAGCGCACGGGCGCGCGCGTGACCGGGATCGAGATCGCGCCCGGCTCGCTCGCGCGCGCCGGCGCGGCGCTCGACGAGGTCCTCGCCGCCGACATCACGAGCGACGCCGCCGTGCGCGAGGCGCTCGGCGACCGGCGCTTCGACCTGCTCCTGTTCGCCGACGTCCTCGAGCACACCGCCGACCCGCTCGCCGTGCTCTGCCGCTTCCTGCCCCACCTCGACGAGGACGGCCACGTCATCATCTCGCTCCCCAACGTCGCGGCCTGGCCGGTGCGCCTCGGCCTGCTCGCCGGCCGGTTCGACTACGAGCCGAGCGGCATCCTGGACGACACACACCTCCGCTTCTTCACCCGCGCGTCGGCGGTCCGGCTCATCGAGCGCGCCGGGCTCGAGGTGCTCCGCGTCGAGCAGAACCCGATGCTCGTCCGGGCCGCCAAGGGGCTCATCCTCCGCGGCCTCGGCGCAGGAGACGACCCCGGCGATCTCGCCAGCTCGCTCCCCTACAAGGCGTATCACGCGCTCGTCCGCCCGCTGGAGGACGTTGTCGCCGACCGCGCGCCCGGCCTCCTCGCGTTCCAGCACGTGATCGTCGCCAGGAAGCCGCCGCGCCCGCGCCGGATGCGGCTCACCGTCGGCATGCTGACCATGGACGAAGAGGAGAGCGTCGGCGCCATGATCGGCGAGATCAGGAAGGCGGCGCCCGACGCGGAGATCCTCTGCGTCGACAGCTCCACGCGGGACAGGACCGCCGAGATCGCGGCCGGCCTCGGGGCGCGCGTGCTCCGGCAGGTGCCGCCCCGCGGCCACGGGCCGGCCATGGAGCTCCTCATGTACAGCGCCGCCGCCCGGAGCGATCTGCTCATCTACCTCGATTGTGACTTCACCTATCCGGCCGAGAACATCCCCGTGTTCAGGCGCCTCATCGAGGAGGAGGGCGCCGACGTGGTGAACTGCGCGCGCACCCGCACGAGGCCGGCGGCCATGCCGGTCCCGAACTACATCGCCAACCGCGCCTTTGCCGCCATGACACACGCGATGCATGGCATCCCGACATCTGACGTCCACAGCGGAATGCGCGCCTACCGCTGCTCGGTGATTCGCGCGTTCGATTTCGACGGTGAGGGCGACGCGTTGCCCATCGACACGCTGCTCTTCCCCGCGAAGTGCGGCTATCGCGTGGTGGAGATGCCCATCGAGTACAACGAGCGCGTCGGCACCTCGAAGCTGCGCAAGCTGGCTGGCACGGTGTGGACGATGATTCGCCTGCTGCGCGCGCTCCCCGTCGGCGCCCGGCTCGGCGACCGCTACGAGCGCCGCTAGGCGTCACGCCGCGCGGCAACGCGGACGAAGCCGGACGAAGCGCGCCGGGCTCATCGGCGTGTGACGTGAATGTGGCTGTAGCGACGCGGCGCGGCGTCACCTCGACCGCGTGGTCATCGCAGTGCCGCCGCCTATACTCCGCACCTTGCAACACCAGAGGAGGCGAGAGATGCGGTTTCTGAAGGGTTTTTGCGTATTAGGTGTGTCCGCGCTGGTGGGCGCGGCGGCGGGAGCGGGGTGCGGGGGCGACGACGCCGGCAAGACGAGCTCGAGCTCGAGCTCGGCGGGAGGGACCGGCGGCGGGGCTCCAGGCGACTGCTCGCCGACGAACCCGGTCTGCACGGCTGTCGCTTCCGAGTGCATTGCCGTCCACGACAATCAGGGCGCGACGAAGTTCGGTCTGCGGATGGCGCAGCTGACGATCACGAAGCCCGACGTGCTCGCGGTCGGCTATATCGCCCGCCTCGTCGCCGAGGGCCTGACGATGAACCTGCCCGTGTGCAACTTGAATGGCACCGGGACCTTTTCCTGGCTGCTCGAGTTCGACACGGCGACCGGCAAGCTGCGCACCGGCGGCGCGATGCCCACGAGCGACCCGCTCGCGGGCTACTGCTTCGCCAACATGTCTGCAGGCGAGTTCGAGATCGCGCCGAAGGAGATCGACGCCCCCCTGACCGACGGCGCATGGAGCGGCGCGTCCGACATCCTGAACGTCCCGATCTTCCTGGACACGGGCTCGGGAGACGTGGCCGCCGAGCCGATCGTCCTGCCCATGCACCAGGTGCAGCTCACCGACACGAGGGTGTCGGCGGACAACAACTGCATCGGACGGTACAACCGGGAGGGGCTCAGCCCGATCGAGGCCTGCCTCCCCGGCCCGGACGGCGATCCCCCTGCGTTCATCAACGGCGGCAAGCTCGCCGCGTTCATCACGCTGGAGGAGGTCGACCGGGTGATCATCCCCGGGATCGAGCAGAGCCTCTGTGTCGTGCTCTCGGGCGATATTGGAGAGTACGGCACCGGTGAGACGCCCAATACGTGCAAGCGCGACGCGAGCGGCGAGATCGTGCTGAAGGGCGACTGGTGCAGCGCGACGAACTCGGCCGCGACGGACGAGTGCGCCGACGCTTATGCGCTCGGCGGCGAGTATGCCGCGAGCGCTGTCAAGATTACCGGTCTCTGTCCCCAGTAGCGCTTGCGGGCGGCTCTCAGGGGAGCGTACGATCTGTCGTGGCGTCCTGGAGCCCGCGCCCAGCGGGCGCGGCGCTGCGGGTCGTGCTCCCCCGGAGGGTTCCTTATGCCCCGCGTCATCACGCATTTCTCCGCCATCCTTGTTCTCCTCGTCATCGCCGGATGTGCCGCTTCGGGCGGCGGGTGCGCCGGCTGTGGAATGACTCCCCTCCCCGCCGGCTTCAAGCCCGCGGACCGCATCGAGAACGCCGGCGCGGCGCGGCTCACGCAGTCGGGCGTCGAGTTTCTCGAGCAGAACCTGGGTGTCCTCGGGCGCGCGCTCCTCGGGGGTGGGGACGGTGGAATCATCACCTTCCCGATCCCCCGGTCCTCCGGGTCCGCGCTGGTCGACTACACGGTCTGTCCTGGTGGAGCCGACCCGAACGCGAGCCCGCCGAGGTGCGCAGCGGAGATCGACGTGGGGAGCGCGGCGCTTCACCTCGAACCGCGGACCCCGCACAACCTGCGAATCCGGGGGTCTCTGCCGGTGCGCCTGCAGAACCTCCCGATCCTGATCGACTTCCTCGTCACGGACAGCACGGTCATCGCCACCCTCAACGGCAACGACGCGTGCCCGCCCGCCGACCAGACCTTCACGAACATCGACCTCGACGTCGATCTCTCGGTCGAGATCGACGTGAATCCGCAGCACTCGCGGCAGGGCTACTCCCGCGTCAAGATCGTCCGGCTCGGCATCGCCCAGGATCAGCTCGAGTCGAGGCTGCAGCTCGACTGCGGCGACTCCGTCGCCGGCGACATCCTCGATTTCTTGAGCCCAATCGTCCTCCCCCTCCTGACCGGCTCGCTCGCTGACACGCTGAAGGCCCAGCTCGACCAGCAGCTCTGTCTGAAGGCGGAGCCGACGCAGGACCCGGCCTGCCCCGACGGCACGAACGACATCGGCGGCGTCTGCCGCTACGGCACGCACGCGAACGACGAGTGCGCCTCGATCCTGCTCGGCGTCGAGGGCCACATCGATCTCGGCCGGCTGTTCGCGAGCATCTCCCCGGGCACGCAGGGCGGGTTCGACCTCCTGCTCGCCGGCGGCGGCACGGGCGAGCGGGACGACGGCTCCGATCTCGCGTGGGGCGATCTCAACCCGGTCGGCAACGGGCTCACCCTCGGCCTCTACGGCGGCGCCGAGCCGGTGCCGACATCGAAATGTGTGCCGCTGTCGAACATGGCGCTCCCGGCGGGCATCCCGATTCCCGATGAGCTCGTCGCCAACACCGTCTCCGACTGGCCAGCGGACCTTCCCGGCCCCCACGTCGGTCTCGCGATCTCCGAGCGCTTCGCGAATTATGCCATGAACGGTCTCTACAACAGCGGCCTGCTCTGTCTCGGGATCTCCACGGAGACGGTGCCTCTCCTCAACTCTGGCACGCTGGGGCTGCTGGCCCCCTCCGCAAAGGATCTCGCGCTGCAGCGCGAGTCGCAGCAGGTCGCGGTCGTCATCCGTCCGCAGGTGCCCCCTCGGCTCACCTTTGGCAATGGCACGAACGGAAGCGACGACCCGCTGATCCGCATCCAGCTGGACCGGGCGAGCTTCGATTTCTACGTCTGGTCGCTCGACAGGTTCATCCGGTTCATGACGGCGACGTTCGACGTGGATGTGCCCATGAACCTCTCGGTCACCCCCGAGGGGCTCACGCCGGTGATCGAGGCGCTCAGGGTCGAGAACGGCAAGGTGACGAACAACGGACTTCTGCGGGAGAACCCCGACAACATCGCGGAGGCGCTGGGCGGCCTCCTCGGCGGCCAGCTCGGGCAGCTGATCGGCGGCGGCATCCCGGCGATCGATCTCGACGGGTCGCTCTCCGCGCTCGGGCTCTCGCTGGTGATCCCGGAGTCGGCCGAGGGCGCGGGCTCCCCCGGCCTGCGGAAGCTCACGAAGGGGCAGGACAACTACCTCGGCATCTTCGCGGCGTTCGGAACGACGGCGCAGCAGCGCGCGACGATGAGCGACACGCAGGCCGAGCTGAGCCGCAAGGAGGTGCGCGCCGAGGGGCTCCGCCTGCCCACGATGACCCGCGATAACGGGCCGACGGCGCGGCTCGTCATGAGCTCGCCGCTCGACGACGGCACGCGGGCCGTCGAGTACTCGTACCGCATCGACAGCGGCGTGTGGCGCCCGTTCACGCGCGAGCGCATCGTCGAGCTGCGCGACGACTGGCTGCGGCTCCCGGGGCGTCACGTGATCTCGGTGCGATCGCGGATCGCGGGCGCTCCCCTGTCGCTGGATCCGACGCCGGCGACCGTCGAGATGGTGGTCGACGTCGATCCGCCGGTCATCTCCGTCGGCGCGGCGGTGGACGGCCGGGCGCCGCTCGAGGTGCGCGATCGGGTCTCGGACGCCGCGCGCGCGAAGGTGCGCGTGCGGCTCGACGACGGCGCGTGGTCCCCGTGGTCGACGGCGGCGGAGACGACGTCGGTGGACGTCGGCGACGCGGTCGACATCGAGGTCGAGGCCGTGGACGAGGAGGGGAACCTCGGCACGGCGCGGCAGGCGATCCTCCGCGGCCGGGTCCCCGTCGACCCGTCGGCGGGCTGCGGCTGCGTCATGGCTGGCGGCGCCGGCGAGACGCCGTCGGGCGTCCGCTGGCTCGGCCTCGCCGTCGCGGCGGCCTTGCGGCTCGCGCGGCGCGGCGACCGGG
Organism: Sorangium sp. So ce426; assembly: GCF_051475585.1. Lineage (NCBI taxonomy): Bacteria > Pseudomonadati > Myxococcota > Polyangiales > Polyangiaceae > Sorangium > Sorangium sp. So ce426. The sequence continues at coordinate 5,309,562 of NZ_CP150341.1, forward strand.
GCTCGTCGCCCCGGCGCCGCGCCCTTCACGCCGCGCGCGGCGCGCGCGGCGTGAAGGGCGCGCTGGCCGGGGTCGCCGTCATGGCGCTCCTCGGCTCGCACGCCGGATGCTCGTGCAGCGAGGAGCCGGAGCAGGTGGAGCCGGGGTGCGTCGCGCCCGACTGCATGACGCTGGAGCACGGGCTCATCGGCGCGTACACCTCGGTCGCGGTCGCCGCCGACAAGCGCACGGTCTGGGTCGCCGGCTACGCGGAGGCCGACTGGCGCAACGCGTTCGCGTGGGGCGACCTCGTGGTCGGCACGTGGGACGGCGAGGCGGTCGCGTGGGAGGCGATCGACGGGGTGCCCGCGGAGCCCCCGGTCGACCCGGCCCGGTTCGACGTGAGCGGGTTCCGCGGGGGCCAGACCGACCCCGGCGACGACGTCGGCCTCTGGACGTCGATCGCGGTGGGGCCGGACGGCAATCCGGCGGTGGCCTACTACGACCGCACGAACCGCGCGCTCAAGTTCGCGCAGCGGCAGGGCGGCACGTGGGCGGTGAGCTTCGTGCAGCAGGCGCCGAGCAGCGACATCGGCCGTTACGCGAAGCTGCTCTTCGTGAAGGGGTCGCCCGTCATCGCCTACCTCGCGATGGAGCCGGGCGAGGGCGGCGCGGTCACGTCGAGCGTCCGGATCGCGACCGGCGAGAGCGCCACGCCCGGGGAGGGCGCGTGGCGGTTCGAGGACGCGGCGAAGGACGAGGCGACGCCGTGCCGCGCCTCCCTCTGCGGCGCCGGGGCGAAGTGCATCCGGAGCACGGGGCGCTGCGCGACGGCGCTCGCGGCCGGCGACTGCGAGCCGGGGTGCGCCTCCGGGCAGGCGTGCATCGACGACGGCGGCTCGCCGGCGTGCGCAGCGACCTCCGACGGCAACCGGATCGAGACGTACCCCGAGGCGATCGGCGACTACATCGCGATGGCGCCCGACGATGCGGGCGGGTTCGGCCTGGCGTTCTACGATCGCATCCACGGCGACGTGGTGATCGCGTCGAGGTCGATGGGCGCGTGGGAGACCCGCATCGTGGACGGCGCGGCGCCGGACGGGACGGACACGGGCGACGTGGGCATGGGGACGTCGCTGTTCATCGATCGCGCCGGCGACTGGCACCTCGCCTACGCGGACGGCCGCTCGGAGGGGCTGCGGTACGCGCGGGTGAAGGGAGGCACGGAGGTCGAGCCCTCCGAGGTGGCGGACGACGGGCTCGGGATCGAGGGTGTCCCCTTCGAGGACGGGCAGCACCTCATCGGCGACGACGCGAACGTGTTCGTGACGGCGGCCGGGGAGGTGCGCATCAGCTACCAGGACGCGACGAGCGGGACCCTGCGGCTCGCGATCGGGACGAAGAGCGGCGACGGCCACAGCTGGCTCATCCAGGAGATCGCGCAGGAGGGGTTCGCGGGCGCCTTCTCGCGCATCGTGGAGGTGGACGGGCGGCTGCTCATCGCGAACTGGTGGCGCGTCGGCGGACAGACCACGAAGGGAGACGTGGCGCTCGTCACCCCCTGAAGCGCGCGCCGGAGCGCGAGTGCCTGGGCCGTGAGACGGCGGGATCACCGCGTGCGGCGTCCCCCTGGAGCGCTCGGCCGATCGATCGCCGTCGAGCAGGCGATCCGCCGACTGGGTATGCTCCTGGGTCGGCGCGGCCAGGGCGCGGGTGCGTCTTCTGCGAGGATCCGCAGGCAGAGCGAAGCGTCACAGGAAAGGCTTGGGACGATGAGAGCGACGGAACGAACGAGCAGCAACGCGGTGAGCAACGCATCCCCTGCGCCGTCCGGTGGAGCGCAGGGTCAGGCCGGTGCGCCCGCGCGGCGCGCCGCGCGGCGGCGGATCGGCGTCCCGTTCTCGCTGTGGCTGTTCCCCGCCGCGTCGGCCGTCGCGGCGCTGCACCTCGCCGGGTGCTGGCCGCTGTCCTACGTCGAGGATTGCAAGGAAGACTCGAGGTACTGCCCCTCCGAGCCGACGGGCGGCGGCAACGGCCCTGGCCCCACGTGCGAGCCGGACCCGACCCAGGATGCGAGCACCGTGGTGGACCGGTGCGCGGTGTTCGCGAGCGCGGGCGCGGCGTCCGAAGGAGATGGGACGAAGGCCAGGCCGTACGCGTCGCTTTCGGAGGCGCTCGCGAACGCGAACGGCAAGCGGGTGCTGGCGTGCTCGAGCGGCGTATTCGCGGAGAGCGTCACGGTCAGGGCGGCCGTCGAGGTGATCGGCGGCTTCGACTGCGGCGCGGGCTGGGCGTGGAGCCCGGCGGCACGGAGCGCCATCGACGGGCCCGCGAACAAGGTGGCGCTCACGCTGACGGAGGAAGCGGGCGGGGCACGGGTGCGGAGCTTCACGATCAGCGCGGCCAACGCGACGGCTCCGGGCGGGTCGTCGATCGGCGTGGCGGTCGCGGACATCGACGCGCAGCTCGAGCAGGTCGACGTGATCGCGGGGAACGGGGTGAACGGCGCGAGCGGCGAGACGCCGGAGGTCGTGCAGGATGGCGCGGACGCGCTGGAGGACGTCTCGAGCGCGTGCCTCGTGGCGGTCTACAGCGGCCAGCCCGGCGTAACGACGTGCGCGGATGGCGAGACGAGCGGCGGCGCCGGCGGCCTGGGTGGACAGCCCGCTGTAGATGAAGGGCGCGGGCAGACCGGCAGCGACGGCACGCCTGGTGCGGCCTCCCCGCCCGCATCCGGCATCGGCGGCATCGGACACGGGCAGACCGGAGAGACGGGAGAGACGGTGGAGTGCAGGGACGGCGCGAGCGGCGCGAGGGGCGCCTCTGGCGGCGCTGGCACAGCTGGCAACGGCACCACGCTGACGCTGGCCAGCATCACCGGAGGAGACGGCGGCACAGGCGGCGGCGGGACGCGCGGTCAAGGCGGAGGAGGAGGCGGCGGCGCGAAAGCAGGACGTTTCTGCATGTCCAGCGGGGGTGGCTACATCGACGGCGCGGGCGCCAGCGGCGGCGGCGGCGGGGCCGGCGGCTGCGGTGGGACGGGAGGCGGCGGTGGCAAGGCCGGTGGGTCGAGCATCGGGATCCTCAGCCTGGGGACCAAGCTGGCGCTGACCGATGTGACCATCGCCGTCGGCAAGGCGGGCCATGGAGGCGAGGGCGGAGGTGGAAGCCCCGGCGGCGAGGGCGGCATGGGGGGCAAGGGGGGGAGTCGCGTCTCCGGCGCTGGCTCGCTCGCGGGTTGCATGGGTGGCAAGGGCGGTGCGGGCGGCGATGGCGGCCCTGGCGGCGGCGGCCGAGGCGGCCACGCGGTGGGCATCGCCTACAAGGTCACGCCGAGCCCCGCGGCCGCCGAGGTGCCGTTCACGGGAGGCACGGCTGGCAACGGCGGTTCCGCCGGTCTCGGTGGCTCCCCCGGAAGCGGCGGCGCGGCCGGGGTGAGCGGCGCTTGCTGGGATTTCGCAACGAACCAGAGCTGCCCGCGGCCGTGATCGGCGCCGCCGCGCCGTCAGGCGCTCAGCGACACCGCGCGGATCTCCGCCGTCGCCGGGCCGCTCACACGCGCGCGCTCCGCGGCCACGAGATCGAGGAGCTCTTGCCGGGTCGCCTGCCCGCTGTCGAGCAGCGCGCGCATCGCGCCGTCCACGCAGCCCTTCACCCGCGCCAGGCGGGGAGCGGTCTCCCCGCCCTCCCGCGCGGTCAGCATGTCGTGCAGCATCCGCCTGAGCCCCGCCATCGCTTCGGTCTTCGAGCGCATCGCCATCACCTCGCCCGATCGGCCTAGCGGAGGCGGCGCGATCCGGCCAAGTTTCAGGCGCGCGGCAGCTTGCCCAGCGCGAGGTCCGCAGCGTCGCGCTCGATCCCCGCGAGCGCGACCCCCGGGCCCTTCCGTGGGACGAGCACCACGCGGCAGCGGCCGCGCGTCGCCGTCTCCAGGTGCGACAGCCCGAAGTCGAGCGCCGCGCCGAAGGCGAAGACGAGCGCGCCCATGCCGAGCAGCTCCGGGGAGCCCGCGCGCGCGCCGTCGACGAGCAGCGACACGCCCAGGTACGTCCCCAGCCCCAGCGCGACGAGCCCCGCGTAGAGGGCGAGCCGCGGGTAGCGCACCTCGCGCGTCGCCCGGAGGAGCGCCTCGACCGGGATGTACGTCTCCCGCTCCTTCAGCGTCCGGCCGAACAGCTCGGTCCGGCTCCGGACGGTCACGCCCTTCGGGCCGACCTCCAGCGCGGCGGGCCGGCGGTACCGCAGAAGGAAGCGCCCGGCGAGCCGGAGGACGTGCATCACGAGCAGGATCCCCGTCGCCGCTAGCAGCACGAGCGCCACCGGCCCGCGCGGCGGCGGTGACAGCTCGCCCGCGAGCCGCGCCGTCGCCCCGCCGTCGCGCTCCGGCGCCCACCTCTCGTCCCCGGTCGCCCCGGCGCTCTCCTGCGCGGCCCCGCTGGCGCTCGGCGCGCGGCTCGGCCGCCTGGCGGGCGACAGCGCGTCGCGCAGCAGCGAGCGCACGATCGGATCGCGCACGTCGTCCACCAGCGCCGCGGCTTCGGCGCGCGCATCGGGCGAGGGGCTCCCCCGCAGCGCCGCCGCGGCGATGATCGCGCCCGCCCGGCCGAGCTGCGGCAGCGCGCCCTGGTCGGCGCGCCGGACCAGCGCGGCGATCGACCGCCAGAGGCCCGCGGCGCGCTCGCCCAGCGCGGCGTCCAGCGCGGTCAGCGCGTCGACGGAGGTGTACGTCGCCAGCCAGACGAGCGCCTCGGCGACGCGGCCCTCCGCCTCCGGCCCGTCGGGCGGCGAGAGCGCGACCCCGCGCGCGAGCAGCGTGGCCAGGAGCACACGGGTCGCGCTCCCCGCGCCCTCGCTCGTGCCGCGCTCGAGCGCCCGGACCACGTTGCCGAACCGGGTCTCCACGTCGGCGACCGACAGGCCCGCCCGGTCGACGAGCTCCGCGAGGCCGCCCTCCAGGGTCGTCCGTCGCTCGTCCGCGGCGGCAAAGGCCGCGGTGTGGACGACCCGCGCGAGGTCGTCGCCGCGGGGGTGTCCGGCAAGCTCATCGAGCACGGCGTACGGAGAGTGTTCGGGCGTCATCGGCGCGGGCTGGTCGGATTAACTGAACGCCGCCGCTTTGGCTAGTGTTCCGCGCGGCCCGGGCCGCGCTCCGCCCCGGCACGGCCCCCGTGACCCCGGCGCGGCCGCCTTCGCCCCGGCGCGGCCGCTCTCGCCCCGCGCGCTACGGCTTCCGCGCGCCGCCCTGCTCCAGGAGCGCCTTCTCCACGAAGCCCATGATCAGCTTCAGCTGCCGGTTCGTAACGTGGAGCTTCGACCAGATGACCTTCCCGTCGGTGTTGAAGGCGATCTCATCCACCACATCGATCCTCGTGATCCCCAGGTCGATGGTCCGGATCGCGTTCAAGGTCTTCGTGAGCTCCTGCGCGTGAACCAGCGCATCTTCAGCGGATTCATCGCCCGCCGTGAGGGCGAGGTCCGCGCCCCCGTCCTTGGTCGGCGTGACGGTGAGGCGCATCCAAGCGAGGCTGCGCGGGACCGCCTGGACCCCGCGGAACGCGTTCGCGGGCGTGAGCATCGAGACGACGATGCCCGCCGTCGAAGATTTGTTGAATCCTTTCATGGACTTCAACTTGGACAGCTGATCTTCTTCAGCAGCGGGAAGGACCACGAGCAATCGCCGGTCCGGGACCATCGCGAAGATGCGCTTGCTGCGGTCGGCGGTGGCCCGCGCGGCGGGGACGGGGGCGTCTTCGATCCACGAGCCGTTCGACCGCTGCACGATGACGTCGACGGCCGCGCGCATGGTCTCCTCGGGCGCCCGGTAGTCCATGACGGCGACGACCTTGCTGGAGTCGCGGAGCTGCGGCCCGGCGATGAGGAGGTGGTCGATGTCCCGGATCGGGTCGACGGCGGTGTCGCTGAAGAAGGACTGCCACTGGGGGATGGTCGTCAGGATCCGGCCGAACCACGCGCCGAGCTCGTGGTTGCGGAGCCGGTCGCCGGCGATGAGCACCTGGACGTTCGGGTCCTTCGACGCGAGCTTGCCCGGCGCGCCCGCGGCGCTCAGCGGGGTCCGCAGGTTCGGGGGGTCGCCGTCGTTCTCCGTGCCCCCGTCGCCAGACGCGTCCGGGCCTGCGTCGCCTGGCGGCTTCCGGCGCGGCCGCTCGGGCGCGCCCGCGTCCGGCGCCTCCGGCGAGGCGCTCGCCGACGCGGCGGGCGGCGTCGCGGGCGCAGCGGCGCCCGCCCCGGAAGGCGCCCCCTCGCCGCCGCTCGCGGAGGGCGCCGCCGCGACCGCGCTGGGGTCGTCGGCGAGGAGATCGAGATCGATCGGCACGATCGTCTCGCCAGCGTCGTAGTCGGCCAGCTCGCCCCGGAGCGCGAACATCGCGTCGAGCCACGCGAACAGCGGGGTCGGGAGCAGGGGCAGGTGCAGGAGCGCCGCGACGACGGCCGCGGTGACGAGCGCCCGCCTGGACGCGGCGCGAACGAGCGGGACGACCGCGGTGCCACGGCCCACGCGCTGGGCCTCCGTCGTGTTGTTCAAGCCACGCCCCGGGGTCCGTTCCGCCACGGCGGTACCCTAGCAGCAGCCGTCCGAACGGCATCCATGCCCCGGAGCGCGGCCGCGCCGCGCGTCGCGGCGTCGTGGCACGTCGTTCGCTCAAGCGATGGTCATGCGATGTCGCCTGCCCCGGCGTCCGCCGTCGTCAGCTCGAGGGGCGCGCGCTCCGCAGAGAAGTGGATCGACACGTGAGTGACCAGGTACTAAGACCGCCGAGCCGACCCGACCCTACGGGTCGATCATCAGACCGCGAGGATCGGGAAGGCCGGTCCTCGCCCAACGCTGTGGATGCGATGAACCGCTCTCAGGCGCCCCGCCCCCGCGGGCAGAAGGACCCCGCACGATCGCACGGCAGCGGCAATGTCCGCACCGACGACCTGCGGAACCCGCAACCGGCGCCTGGCGCCGGACGCGCCGGCGGCGCGCGCACCTCGCTCGTGTCCAGCGCGCTCGGGTTCATCGCCGCGGCGGCCTTCGCCGGCACCGCGGCGTGGGCGAGCGGCTGCCAGGGCGAGGCCCCTCCCGGCCCCTCCACCGAAGGCGACTCGCCGCCCGAGCGGACATCGTCCCTCCCCCGCCCCGCGCCCGCGTCCTCGGCGCGCGCCGCCGCGTCCGCCGAGGCGCCCAGGGAGGCCCCGGCCACCGCGCCCTCCGAGGCCCCGGAGCCGCCCGCGCCCGACACGCCGTACACGGGGCCGCTGCTCGGCTCGATCATGCCGCAAGCGTCGGTCTATCCGACGATGGAGTTCTCCAAGCAGCGGCTCGGCTACATCCGGCTCGGCGGCAAGGTGCCGGTCGATCCGAAGCCGATCAAGGGCGGGAGCTGCGCCAAGGGCTGGTACCGCCTCCTCGACGGCGGCTACGTCTGCGGGAGGTCGGCCACGACGGACCTGTCGAACCCCCAGGTCCGCCTCGGCATCACGCCGCCGAACCTCGACGAGGTCCTCCCGTACAAGTACGCCTTCAACACGACCCACGGCACGCCGCTCTACCGCTCCGTCCCCTCGAAGGACGAGATGACGCGCTACGAGCCGTACCTCGACTCCGCGAAGCGCAAGCGGAAGGAAGAGGAGAAGCAGCGCGCCGAGGCGCTGTACGAGGAGACCGAGAAGGAGGTCGCCGCGGCGGCCGCCGCGCGCGCCGCGGCGAGCGCCGAGGCCGCCGCGAGCTCCGCGCCGGTGGCCGCCGTCGCCGCGGATCCGGCTGCAGTCGAGGACAAGGCGGCGGCCGTCGCCGCGGCCGCGTCGCTCGGCATCGCGCCGGCGCCGGTCGAGGAGGAGCCCGAGAAGCCCTGGTGGGAGAACGTCGACGAGAAGGGCAGGCCGCTCAACGTCACGCTCGCCGATCTCGACAAGGACGCCGACTCGACGGTCGCGAAGCGGATGGTCAAGGGCTTCTTCGTCGCGGTCGACAAGACCTTCGGGTGGAACGGCCGCAGCTGGTACAAGACGACCGCGGGCCTCGTCGCGCCGAGCGACCGCATGTACATCATCAAGCCGCCGGCCTCGCAGGGCATCGACTTCCCCGAGGGCGCGAAGTCGGTCGGCTTCATCCTCGCGAAGTCGGCGAGCAAATACCAGTTCGACGCCGAGAAGAAGTCCGTCTCCGTGGCCGGCTCGCTCGAGCGCTTCGCGGCGTTCGGCCTCACGGGCGAGAGCCACACCCACAGGTCGACGGTGTACCGGAAGACCACCGAGGGCTGGTGGATGAAGGGCGCCGACGGGACGTACACCGATCTCGGCGCCCCGCCGCCGGATCTCGCGCCGGGCGAGAAGTGGATCGACGTGAACCTGTCGCGCAAGACGCTCGTCGCGATCGAGGGCGACAAGCCCGTCTTCGCGGCGCTCGTCTCGCCGGGGAGGCGCTCGAAGGACAAGAAGAAGGACCACGCCACGCCCACGGGGGTGTTCCGCATCCGCGAGAAGCACATCGCGACAACGATGGACGGCGACGGCACGGTCGCGGGCGATCTGCCGTACAGCATCGAGGACGTGCCGTTCGTCGCGTATTACGACGGCTCGTACGCCCTCCACGGCGCCTTCTGGCACGGAAACTTCGGCCGGGAGATGAGCCACGGCTGCGTGAACCTCTCGCCGCTCGACGCGAAGAAGGTCTTCTTCTGGAGCGAGCCCAGGCTCCCGCGCGGCTGGCACGGGGTCTGGGCCACGCCGGAGAACCGCGGCACGCTCGTGTCCATCCACGAGTGAGCGGGCCGCGCGGCCGCGCGGCCGAGGACGCAGCAACACAGTACGCTCCCCATCGAGCGGGCCGCGCGGGAGCGGTCGGACCGGGCTCGCCGCGACGCGTGGGTACGAGCGCGCGCCGGAGCCGCGCCTCGCCTGGACCCACCTGGCGAGCCTAGCCGCCTGCCGTCCTGCCTCCGCCGGTTGCTGGAAATCCGGGCGGGCCGTGCCCGGAACAGCTCGAACGGTCGCTTTGACAGGGCTCCCTCTTGACTCGGGGCTCCCCTTCGCACACTTGTGGAGCCGCCATGGACCAGTTCTCGGCGCACCTCGACCGCGGGTGGGATCTCGTCCAGCGCGGGGACACGCGCGGAGCAGAGGCGTCGGCCCGACGGGCGCTCGAGCTCGATCCGAACTCGCCGGAGGCTCACAACCTGCTCGGCTTCGTCGCGGCCCTCGAGGGCGAGGGCGAGGAAGCCATCGAGGCGTACCGCCAGGCGATCGCCCTCGATGACACCTACCTGGAGGCGATGCTCAACGCCGCCGAGGTCTACATCCACCCGCTCGGCGATTTCGACCAGGCGATCGAGATGTGCGACCAGGCGCTGGACCTGGCCGAGGTCGACGAGGAGATCATCGACGCGCTCCTCCTGAAGTTCGACGCGCTCCTCGGCAAGGGGGATCTCGACGAGGCGGCCCAGGTCGCGGGGAGGATCCCCGAGGGCCCCTACGACAACCCGAACCACACCTTCCTCGTGGGCCGCGCGTTCTACGAGATCGGCCAGGCCGACAAGGCCGCCGCCCTCATCGAGGAGGCGGCGCTCAAGGACCCGCGGCACGCCGAGGCCCACTACTACCTCGGCCTCATCCGCGACGAGCGGGGCGATGTCCGCGGCGCGACGCAGGCCTTCCTGCGCTCCCGCGAGCTCGACGTCGAGCTCGGCATGCCCCCCTGGGCGCCGAGCCGCGAGGGCTTCGTGACGCTGGCCCAGAAGACGGTCGCCGCGCTCAACCCCGTGCTCCGGCGCTACGTCGAGGGCGCGGAGCTCTACATCTCCGACGTGCCCGGGATGGAGCTCGTCGCCGAGGGCGTCGATCCCCGCGCGCTGGTCCTCCTGGACGGCCTCAACGCCGACGAGCGGGAGCGGGGCCTCCGCGGCAGCGCCGAGGTCCACCCGTGCGCGCGGGTCTTCGTCTACGCCCTCAACGTCGCCCGCCTCGCGGGCAGCATCGAGGCGCTGGAGCGCGAGATCAACCTGGCGCTCGAGCGCGAGATCACCGCGACGTTCCTCGAGGCCGAGCAGAACGAGCGGACCGAGAAAGAGCTCAACTGATCGGGCGAGGCGCTCCTCTCGGGCGAGGCGCTCCTCGCCACGACCGCCGCGCCGCGCGCGCGCGGGCCGGCGCTCACTTCCACTTGACGGCGATGATCTCGGTGCTGATGCCGGGTGACGAACGGATGATGACGGAGCTCATCAGCCGATGCACCGCTCCGAGCCCGACGCCGAGCCCCTGACCGGGCATCCTCGGCGTCAGCCGCGCGGAGCTCGACGAGGACGGGCCGCGATCGCTCTTCGGCCCGACGTCCTCGAGCAGCGCCAGCTTCGGGTCCAGGCCTGGGCCGGAGTCGCGCACGATCACCTCGACGCCCCACCGACCGCCGCCCGTCTGCGTGTCGTCGCGGATCGCGCGGATGCTGATGCTCCCGCCGCCGCCGTGGCGCACCGCGTTCGACACGAGCTCGGCGATCGCGATCGCGAGCTCGTGCTGGGCGCGCTCCGAGAGCCCTGCCCAGCGCGCGATGTGCGCGCCCTCGGCCGCGCAGGCGAAGCGATCCTCCTCGCGCGTGACGGGGATGCTGAACGCAGGCGGGGACCGCTGCGTCACGCCGCGCCCCTGTCGCGGACCACGGCGACGACGCACGTGGCGTCATCGAACGACTTCTTGTGGGCGTCGACGATCCGGCGCGCCATCTCCTCGGGGTCGAAGTCGCGGAACGCGCCGAGATCGAAGCCGCTGGAGATCCCGTCGGAGTGGAGCAGCACGACATCGCCAGGCGATATGGGGAAGCGAAAGCTGCGGAGCCGCCGCACGCGCCGCCCGAGGATCCCCGCCGAGCAGAAGCTCGGCATGGCCGTCCGCGTGATCGCCTTCATCGCGATGTTGCCGACGCCCGAGAACTCGAGCTCGCCCACGCTCTCGTCGATGCGCAGGAGCGCAGCCGCGGCGCCGCGCGTCGACGCGAGCTGCTCCCCTGCCCCGGTCAAGAGATCCTCGATCGGCATCGACGCGTGGTCCTCCACGTAGCGGCAGAACGCGGAAGCCGCCTGCGCGGCGTGGGGACCGTGGCCGAGCCCGTCGGCGAGGCCGATCAGCACCCACGGGGACTGTCGGACCACCACCACCTCGTCGCCGGCGATCTCCTCGCCGGCGGCGACGCAGCACGCGGTCCCGATGGCGACCGTCATCCGAGGTACTTCCTGACCGTCACGGTCGTCCCCGCGCCGGGCGCCGTCTTGACGTCGAACGCATCCATGAGCGCCTTCGTGCCGCGGAGGCCCGCGCCCATGCCGTGACGCGAGCGGTACTTGCCGCTCAGGATCTCCGGCAGGTTCGTGATCCCAGGCCCGTTGTCCTGCGCGACGATCTCGATCGCGCGCATCGGCGAGGTGAGCGAGCGGACGACGACCTGCCCGCTGCCCGCATACCTGACGATGTTGCGCCCGAGCTCGGAGATCGCCGTGACGATCTTCGTCTGCAGGACGTCGCTGACGAGGTGCTCGATGCAGAGCTCGCGGCCGGCTGACCGCGCGCGCAGCACGTCCTCCTCGTTGCGCACATCAATGGTGATCTCGCGCGGCGCGGGGGCCGCGTGATCGAGCTCACCGAGCTCGGAGATGCACCGATCGAGCTGCGCCTGGTCGCGGACGAACAGCTTCACCCCGCGCTTGACCTCGACGAGGAGGCGCCGGAGATCACCCTCGCGCGCGACCAGCGGATCGACCTTCGCCTGCCGGATCCCGCAGTCGATGACGCTCTTCCTCACCGCGGGCGAGAGGAACTGCGCCAGCACCGTCTCGATCTGATCGGTGATCGAGCGGCCGACGATCTGCGGAGACGACGGCACGGGGCCGCGCCCCGACTGCGGCGTACCCGGCAAGCGCGTCGACACCGGTCCGCTGGACCGGCTCGACGGCGGCCCCGTGGCGCCGCCGCTGGAGGGCGGTCCGTCACGAGGAGGGATCTTCATGCGACACCTCGTTCGTGAGCTCCGGCGGCATCATGTCGTCCTCCGCGGACGGCGCGAGCATCTCGACGGCGCGCTCCAGGTTGAGCGCCGTCACCACGCCAGGGATCTCGAGATCCATCTCCACGAGCGCGATCGCGACCGCGGGGCGCAAGCCGCACACCGCCGTCCGGACGCCCATCAGCCGGGCCGTGAGCGCGATGTCACGGATGGCGCGGGTGAGATAGCTATCGAGAATCTCGACACCGGAGAGGTCGACGATGAGGCCGCGGGGAGATCGCGCTTCGATCGACCCGGTCACGTCGTCGCGCAGCTGCTCCACCTGGCCGTCGGTGAGCCCGCCCTGCACCGAGACGATTAAGTTCCCGAAGAGGCCCACGATGGGGACCCTACCCGCTTGCATCAAGTGGACGTCTCCTTCCTCGCGCTGAGCTGCAGCTGTGTCGTGGTCATTGCACCGCTGCCCGACGGATCGAAGGCGGCCCGCGGGCCGCCAGGTGTGTACGGCTGTCCTGTCTGCTTCTCGTTGTCTTTGGCCGCGCCGCGGCGGGTCCCCATGAGGGACGCGGGCGTCGGCTTCTGGCCGGCGAGCGCCATGCTCTCGCGCAGCGCGTGCTTGAGGTTGCGCGCGGCGCGCACGGTGCCGAGGTTGATGCCGAGCTCCACCATCGTCTGCGCGACGGCGGGCCTGACCCCGGTGATCCGACACCGCGCGCCGAGCAGCTCGACCGCCTTCATCAGCTTCATGAAATGGTCGGCCGTCCGCGTGTCGATCACCTCGACGCCCGTCACGTCGATGATGACGTAGCGCGACTGGCGGTGGACGATCTCGTCGAGCAGCCGCTCCATGATCTGGGCGCTCCTGCGCGAGTCGACGACGCCGATGATCGGCAGCGCGAGGACGTCGTCCCACAGCTCGAGGATGGGCGTCGAGATCTCGTCGATCGCGTAACGGAGCCGCTCGACGAGCTCGCTCTTGGCGCTCTCGCTCTCCACGAGGTCGCGGTTCTTCGCCTCGAGATCCTCGATGAGGCGCTTCTTCTCGGTCGCGTCGCGGAACACGGCGACGGCGCCGGAGATCGCCCCGTCCTTGCCCCGCATCGGGCTGGCGCTGACCGTCAGGAACAGGCCGGACACCGGGCCGGTCTCGATGCGCGGCTCGGAGAACACCGGCGGCACGCGGACCGACCGCGGCTCGACGTCGTCCCCCTGCGGCCCCGCGGTGGGCGCGAGCGTCGGCATCGCGCCGCCCGTCATGCCGTTGGATCGGCGGGCGACCCGCGCGTCCTGGTCGGCGGACTTCCTCGCGAAGAGCTCGACCTGATCGACCGTCTCGCCGCGCAGCGCGCGCGACAGCGGGTGCTCGGACATCGGCCAGGGGGTCGCGCGATCGGGGAAGAACAGCGTGGCGTCGCCGGGCCCCACGTCGTCCCCCGAGGTGAGGTCGAGCGGCGCGCGGCCGAGCATGTGCTCCGCGGCCGGGTTGCGCATCAGGAGCTCGCCCCTGTCGTCAACCACGGCGACGCCGTCCGCCATGCTGTCGAGCACGAGCTTGAAGATGCCAGCCTGTCGCCGCAGCTCCTCGTCCGCTCGGGCCAGCTGCTCGCCGCGCTCGCGCGCGTCGCGCGTCGCCCGGTCGAGCTGCGCGGCCTGCTCCTTCGCCGCGCGCTCGTGCCCCTCGATCTGCTGCTCGAGCGTCGCGACGCGCTCCGTGAGCCTCGCAATCTCTTGCCGCAGAGCTTCTTCGCTCATCGCGAACTCCCCGTCGTAAGCCCGCGCGCGCCGTGGGTGGCGCCAGGCAGCGCGTCCCTCCGGTGCGCGGCGCGGCGAATCCCCTTGCAGGACTGCTCCAGATGCGCGCGCCGGGAGGATGAGCCGCGCGGGCGAAACGAGACGGCCGCGGAGAGCGCGTGGCTCTTCGCCGTCCTGTCCGTCCTTTGCACGCTCGTGACGCTCATTTCTTCTCCTCGCAGGGTGCCCTGTCCCAGGCGGGGACCGTGTCCAGCACCAGTCGAGAAACACAGCTTATCGCCAACCGGGTAACCCACCGTCAAGCTTCGCGTCAGCCATGCGTGTCGCTTGTGGCGACGGCATCCACCGTCGCCCAGCCGAGGTAGCCCGTGCCCGCACAAACGCGCCCGTGCCCCGCGTCACGATCGAGCACGCCAGAAGCAGCTTATGCCGCGCCGCAGCGCAGCCAAGCTCGGTCGGCACGCACCTCCTGCTTCCGCTCCTCGGATGTGCGGATGGAGAGGGTCCAAGCTCACGTGAGGTTCCGCCCATAACGACGCGCGCCGGTCACCTGCGCGGATTGCGTGATCACAGCCGCGCGCGGGTCGCTCCACCTCAATCGCCGAGGCTCTGACGCTCGCGAGCGCGCCGTCGCTTGGCCTTGCGCTTCGAGTCGGCCGGGCGCTGAGGGTCCGGGCCGCTCTCGCCCGTGGTCGGGGCGCCCGCGTCGAGCCAGCGCCACAGCGCCATCTGGTCCGCGGTCGCCCCGTGACGGATGGCGCGCTTCAAGATCTTCTTGGCGAGCACCAGCTTGCCGCATCGGGCGAGCGCGTGCGCGTAGCTCGCGGCGATGTCGGCCTCGCCTGTCTGCGCCTCGGTGGCCTGCGCCAGGAGCGGCAAGGCGTCCTGCGGGCGGTTCAGCGCGACGTCGTAGAGGTGCCCCAGGTTGTGCGCGTACCAGGGGTTCTCGGGCGCGATGGCCAGCGCGCGCTCGTAGGCGCGCGCGGCGTAGCGGTAGTTGCCGAGCAGCGACTGCGCCAGGCCCAGCACCGCCCAGGCGCCGTCGTCCTCTTCGTGGAACTGAAGCACGCGGCGCGCGAAGAGCGCGGCGCGCCACGGATCGTGCTCCACGCCCATCTCCGCGAGGTGGCGGTGCGCGTAGAGCCACGGCTCGCTCCCGGGCGCCGTCGCGCGGGCCAGGCGCGCGAGCAGCGGGAGCACCCTGTCCGCATCGAGCTTGTCAGCAAGCGCTCGATCGATGTCCCGTCGAAGCCGGTCGATGTCCTCCGCTCCACTGCGCCCCATCCCTTCCGTGATACGACCAGTGGGCGAGCTTGGCTAGCGCGTTGCGCGCCGAGCGGCGACGCCTGGACGACGTCGCACGCAAGCCCCCACCGACGTACCATCGACCTGCGCCGCCAGGCGGTGTCGTGCGCCGCGCGGAACCGCTTGAAACGCCCGCGTGGAGCCCGCTCCGCCGCCATGTGGCAGCGGACAGACGCTCTTGCGTCGATCCGCGCGACCCGCGCTCAGGCGTCCTCCGCCACCTCTTCGGCGCTTGACGTGCGCTCCCGAGCCTGCTCCGCGCGCGCCTCCTTGCCCGCGATCGTCGCGCCGTTCAGCGTCGCCACGACCCGCGCGAGCTCGGCCTTCGGGACGCTGACGAACGCGTTGCGCTCGCGCACCCGGATGCGCCGGATGTCCCCCTTGGCCATCCCGCCCCGCTCGATGAGCGCGCGCTGAAAATCCGCCGCGCGCGCGCCGTCGCGGCGGCCGAGGTTGATGAAGACCTCGACGAACTCTCCGTCCGCCTCGTCGCGCGAGGGCTCGGCGCGCGGCGCTTCGCCGGCCTCGCCGCTCTCGATCTCGACCGCGGCCTCGCCGGTGGCCGACGGCAGGGCGCCGCTCGCGCGCTCGCGCTCGCCGCCGCGCGACACCGGCGAGCCGGGCGCCGGAGACGGAGGCTCGCCGAGGATCGGCTCGTCGTCGCCCTCCTCCTCGGGCGGCTGCCACATGGTGAAGTCGGCGTGGCGCGAGAACGGCTGTCCCGACGCGCCGCCCTGAGGCCTGCCCGGCGCGGCGCCAGCAGCGCCAGCGGCGCCAGCGCCGCGGCGCGCCGACAGCAGCGTCGCGGCGGGCCGATCGCGCAGGCGCTCCGCCGGGCCGCGGCCCGGCCCGCCCTCGGCTCGCGGCGGCTCGATCCGCATCAGCGGCTCCGGCCGCGTGAGCGGCTCGACCGAGACGGGGCCGTCATCGCGCGCCCGCGCCCCCTCGGGCCGGCGCGGCTCTTCCCCCCCGGGCGCGTCCGCGCCGCGAGGGCCTCGCCGCCCCTCGTCCCGGCGGAGGCGCAGCGATCGCCGATCGCGCTCCCGCCCGCGGTCCCGATCGCCCTCGCGGGCCAGCTCGCGTTCGCGCTCGCGCTCGCTGCGCTCCGTCTCGGGCGAGCGCGGCTCGGCCGAGTCGGCCGCGCGGGGGATCGCCTCCCGCGCCGCCCGCCCGCGCGCCGCGGGCTCGGGCTTCGTCGACGGATCGGTGCCCCGCCCCTCGCTCTCGCGCGCCGCCGCGCGCTGCGGCTGCTGGGCGCGCCGCGCGGCGCTCGCCTCCTCCTGCGCCGTCGGCCGCGCGCCGAGGTGATCGCGCAGCAGGCCCGCCACGATCGCCTCGGCCTGGTCGTGCGTGAGCAGCCGGCGCGCGAGCGAGAGATCGTCGCGGTGCGTGCCCTTCGACAGGAACGCCTCGGCGAGCATCGCGACGAGATCGGCCTCGGCGCGCGTCTTGAGCTCCCCCTCCGTGGGGAGCTGCTTCTCGAGCGGGCGGATCTTGTACGTCAGCCGGAGGATGTAGAGCGGCCCGACGTCCTGCGGCGTGATCAGCGCGATCGCCGTGCCGGTGCGGCCCGCGCGGCCGGTGCGGCCGGTGCGGTGCACGTACGCCTCGGCGTCCTGCGGGAAATCGTAGTTGATGACGTGCGTGAGGTGCGAGATGTCGATGCCGCGCGCGGCCACGTCGGTGGCGACGAGGAAGCGCAGGCGCCCCTCGCGCGTCGCGCTCATCACCTTCTCGCGATCGGACTGCGGCAGATCGCCGTTCAGCCAGTCGGCGTCGTAGCCCTGGCGCTTCAGCGCCCCGGCGACCGCCTCGGTCTCGTCCTTCGTGTTGCAGAAGACGACCGCGTTCTCGGGGTTCTCGACCTCGATGATGCGGACGAGGGACGTCAGCTTGTCGCCCGTGATCAGGTAGACGTAGTGCTGGATCTGGAGCGCGCCGACGGCGTCGCCCGAGAGGGTGATGAACTCGGGCGAGCGCAGCTTGCTGCGCGCGATGCGCTCGATGTCGGGCGGGAGCGTCGCCGAGAACAAGAGCGTCTGGCGCTCCGGCGGCAGCTCGGCGAGGATCGCGGTGAGCTCGCGCTCGAAGCCCATCGAGAGCATCTCGTCGCACTCGTCGAGCACGAGCAGCCGGATGTGCTTGGCGACGATGGTCCCGCGGCGCAGGTGGTCGAGCACGCGGCCCGGCGTGCCGACGATGACCTGCGCGCCCGCGGCGAGCGCGTCGATCTGCCGCTGCATCGGCGCGCCGCCGTAGACGGCGACCACCTTGATGCCCTTGCGCTTGCCGAGGCGCTCGACCTCCGCCGAGACCTGGAGCGCGAGCTCCCGCGTCGGGCACAGCGCGAGCACCTGCGCCTGCGCGAGCGAGCGCTTCACGGCATGATCGACGATCGGGAGCCCGAAGGCCGCCGTCTTGCCGGTGCCGGTGCGCGCCTGCACGACCGCGTCGCGCCCGCGCGTCACCGGCTCCCAGACGGCGAGCTGCACCGGCGTCGGGTGGACGTAGCCAATCTCCGCGAGGGTCTCGCGCAGCTCGGACGACAGGGGGAGCACATCGAAGGTAGGCGGCGGCTGGGGCTTGTCGCCGGTCGGCGCTTCACCCGCCACTGCGGCAGGGGGAGAAGGAACGGTCATGTCGGTCATATCGTCCTGCGTGATCGCCGCGTCGGGGTATTATCTCGGGGACGCGGGCCCAAGCTGGCCATCGACGATCGCCCGGACCCGCCGCCGCAGCGGAGCCAGATCGCCTGCCTCGCGCCGCGCTGCGTGCTCCTCCGCATAGCGGAGCCGCTCGATGGCGTCGAGAGCGCGCTCGTTGTCCGCCGAGCCCCGGCACGAGGCGGCCACTCCGTCCCGGTAGGTCCACGCCGGAGCGAGCGTGCTCCTGAAGCGGGCGAGGGCGGCGTCCTCCCCGTCGGTCCCGGGGGCGGCCTCCCTGGCGCGCTCGACGGCCCGGACGAGCGCCAGGAGGCCCTCCTCGCAGCTCGCGTAGGGCGACGGCGCGGCCGGCAGAAAGAAGACCTGCCGGATCAGCTGGAGGGTGCACGAGGTGATGATGAGCGCGGCGAAGCTGTAGTACGCGACCAGCGCGATGCGCCGGCCACGGGCGCGAGGCCCGCCAGGGCGGCGCCGCGCTCCAGGAGGGGGCGCTCCCGCCCCGGTCCCCGGCACGGCCGGGGCGGGAGCGATGGGCGCGGGAGCTTGAGCGGGCATGGGAGCTGCGATTCCTAGGGCGGGCAGGGGTGCGCGGCCGCCGACGGTCGGGCCCCGCTTCCACGGTCCCTTCCGCGCGGGCCAGTGCTATCACCTCGCGGCGGGCGCGACGAGATGCTGTTGGACGGGAGCAGCGCGAGGTGACCGACAGGACCGCGGCGCTCCGCATCATCGCTCGCCGATCCGCTGCGGCGCTCTCCGCGCTGGCCCTCGTCCTGGGCCCGCCCGGGGCCGCGCTGGCTCAGCCGCTCCAGGACAACGCCTACACCATCGACCTCTTCCAGGGGCCCATCCTGGCGCCGCTGCGCGTGACCGGGATCGCCGGCGCCTACGCCGGCTACGCCGAGGGGATCGCCGGCATGGTCGCCAACGCCGCGGCGCCCGCGCTCCGCGAGCCGTTCAGCATGCGCTGGTTCGAGTGGGACGTGGCCGCGTCGATCTCGCTGCCCATCGAGCTCTTCGAGAACAACGATTTCGACAACAGCGGCGACATCGATCTCGATTACTCGAATTTCGTGTACCTGACCCTCGGCGGCCAGCTCCAGGCGGGCGACTTCGGCGTCGGGGTCAACGCCGAGCTGCAGCGGTACTCCCTGACGGACGAGGCCGGCGCCGAGACCACGGTCGTGATCGGCAAGTACCATTTCCTCGGCGGGGTCCGCCTGCTCGGCGACGCGCTCGTGCTGGGCGCCGGCGCGCGCGCGGTGACGCTCAACCTCCAGGCCGAGCAGACCGACCTGACCATGGCGGGCATCTCCCCGGAGCTCGGGGTGCTCGTGCGCCCCGACTGGGCGTCCTACCGGCTCGGCGCCACGTTCCGCTTCCCGGTGAACGGCGGCCGCTTGCTCGGCGAGGGCGTGGTGATGGACGGGCAGGTCCGCCGCGCCGGCGGGCTGATCCTGCCGAACGAGGTCGTCCTCCCCTGGGAGCTCGAGATCGGCCTCGCCGTGCAGGTCGGACCGCGCCCGCTCAACCCGGCGTGGATCGACCCGCGCGTCCAGGAGCGGGAGCTCCGCGAGGCGGTCGCGCGCAGGCAGGCCGCGCGGGAAGAGCGGAGGGAGCGCGAGCTCCGCGCCATCGACGACCCGGAGGAGCGCGCGCGGCGCGAGCGCGTCTTCGCGGCGGAGAGGGCGCGCGAGCGCGCCGCCGACGAGCGCGAGCTCGCCGCGGGGCCGGCCGTCCTCGAGGCGGAGCGGCGCGCGCGCTACTGGAACTGGCCGCGCGAGCACCTGCTCATCACGGCGGAGCTCCTCGTCACGGGCCCGGTGTCGAACGGGGTGAGCCTGGAGCGCTTCCTGGCGCAGAAGCAGCCCGGGAGCGAGCACGGCCCGTCGGCGGTGGGCACCTCGGGCGCGCACGTGAGCTTCTCGCCGCGGTTCGGGATCGAGACCGAGCCGATCCCGGGCCGCGTGCACACGCGGTTCGGCAGCTACTACGAGCCGAACCGCTTCGGCCGCCTGGGGAGCGGGCGCGTCGGCCGGCAGCACTTCACGTTCGGCGCGGACGTCCGCGTGCTCTCGACGACCTTCTGGGGCCTGATCCCGGACACCGCCTTGACGCTGCAGGCGTCGATGGATTTCGCGCCCCGCTATGACAGCGTGAGCGCCGGCATCGGCGTCTGGCACTGAGCGCCGCGGCGCCGCTCACGCTGACAGCGCGCGGCGGTGCTGCTCCGCGAGCAGCACGCGGAGGTGGCTCATCCGGGCGGGGTCGCGCTTGCCGAACTCGTCGAGCGCCGCGGCGACCGCGACCGGCGCGCCGCCGCGGGGCTCCTTCCTGAGCGCCCTCGCCGCCAGCGCGAGCGCGCGGGGGCACAGCACCTCCTCGATGCAGAGCCGCGCGGGCGGCGGCCGCCACGCGGCGTCGCGGTAGCCCCCCGGCGGCGAGGGCTCCGCGAGGAGCGCGAGGCCGTCCGCCTTCGCCTGCAGCGCCGAGAGGATCTCGCGCTCGATCGCGCTGCCCTCCTCGCGATCGCCGGAGCGCTCGATCGTGAACACCGGCTTCGCCGCGCCGCGCCGCGCCGCGCCGAGCCAGCCCTTCCGCCAGCGCACCGCCGTGGCCCTGCTGATGGTCGCCTCGCCGCGCGCGACGAGGCCCGTGAAGGCGCTGAGCATCAGCACCTCGAACGGCGAGAACGCGTCGCCGCCCTTCGCCCCCGCGATGCGCGAGAGGTTCGCGGCGACGACGGGGAGCCCCGCCTCGATCGCGTCCGAGGAACAGAAGAGCGTCGAGCCCGGGCTCGTCGGGTGGAACCCCGTCAGGCTCACGCCCTCGCCGGCGCCGTACCACCCGAGGAGCGCGCGCACGGTCCCCCGGCGGGCGCCGTCGGCCGAGCAGTAAGCCCACGTCGTGCCCCAGAGATCGAACAGCGACCGCACGATCCACCGCGCGAGCCTCGCGCCGAGCAGGACGCTCGCCGCGAACAGCGCGGCGGCCGCGAGGGAGTCGTCCGCGGCCCCGGCCAGGCCCGAGAGGAGCAGCCCGTAGAGCGCCGTGTACGCGAGCAGCAACCCGCTCGTGATCGCGCTCAGGAACAGCTCGATCTTCGGCGACGCGCCGCGCGGCTCGGACCGCCGCCATACGGCGCGGTGAGGCGGCTCGCCGCAGCGAGCGCAAGGGTCCGCGGGGCCACATCGCCGCCGCGTCCCGCAGCCGAGGCAGATGTCGATCGGGGGCAACCGGCTTGGCATCGGTGGTCCAGAATAGTGGCGCATCCTCGGTTCGTCGCCACGACCTGACGCACGGCGCGGGCTCGCCGCGCGCACGGTTTCGCACACGCGCACAGGGCGGGAGCGCGCCCCTGCCCGCTTCGGGCTTGTCGTCGCGCCCTGTCCGGCGCATCGAGACGCGCATGCCCCATCGCCGGCTCCGCATGGTCGCTGTCAGCCACCTCGCCGTCCTCGCCCTGTGCCAAGGCGTCGCCCTCGCGCAGCCGGCGCCTCCCCAGGGCCGACCGGCCCAGCAAGCTCAGCAGCGGCCGGGCCAGCAGGCGCCCGCGACGGCCCCGACGACGGCGGCCGCCGCGCCAGCGGCGATGCCGCAGCGCATCGAGGTGAACGACCCGGCGCTCGCGCCGGTCCCCCCGCCGGCGCGCACGCTGGCGAGCTGGAACGACGCGCGCGCGATGATCGAACAGCGGTCGGTCGACTTCGCCATCGCCGTGCAGGAGGTCGCCCGCGCCGAGGGGGTCGCGCGGCGGGCGCTCGCCGCGGCGCTCCCGAGCCTCGACGCGCGCGGCGACGTGACGCACGAGCTGGCGGGCGGCAGCAGCGTGAGCCCCTCGCTCCCCGCGCCAGGGGAGCCGGGCGCGGGGGCGATAGAGGATGCGCCGACGACCGCGTCGGCGTCGCTCACGCTCCGCCAGCCCATCCTCGCCCCGCGCGCCTGGTACGGGATCGGCACCGCCAGGCGCTCGGTGGACGTCGCCAAGCTGAGCCTGGAGGATCGCCGCCGCGTCACCGTCGGCGCGGTGGCGGACGCCGTCGTCTCGATCGTCACGGCCGAGCGGGTCAGCGAGATCAACCGGGTCGGGCTGCGCAGCGCGCTCGAGCGGCTCGAGCTGACCCGGCGGCGCGAGCGCCTCGGCACCGGCACGAAGCTCGACGTCGTCCGCGCGGAGCAGGACGTCGCCCTCGCCCGCGCGACGCTCGTGTCCGGCGACGAGGCGCTGCGCAAGGCGCGGGAGACGCTCGGGGCCGTGCTGGGCGAGCGCGGCGAGGTCGGCGTCCCGCAGGGCTTCTCGCTGAACGCGATCGCGGCGGAGGTGCAATCGGAGTGCGCCGAGGCGCGCTCGGATCAGCGCGCGGACGTCCGCGCCGCCCGGGCCGAGCTGGAGATCGCGGAGCGCAACCTCACCGACGCGAAGCTCGCGTTCGCCCCGTACGTCGATCTGTCGAGCACGCTGAGCGCCCGCACCGCGATCGGGGACGAGTCCACCCGGAGGGCGCGGTCCTGGGGGTGGTCCATCGGCGCCGTGCTCACCGTCCCCATCTGGGACGGCGGGGCGCGCTACGGCGATCTCCAGATCAGCAGGGCCGCTGTCGAGCAGCAGCGGGTTCGCCTCGGGGCGGTGGAGCGCACCGCGGGGCTCGAGACGACCCAGGCGGTCCGGGGCGTCGCCGTCGCCGAGCAGTCGCGCGCGGTCGCCGAGCAGTCGCGCGACCTCGCGCGCGAGACCGCGCGCCTCACGCAGGTCGCGTTCGAGGCCGGCACCGCGACGAGCTTCGATCTCGTCGAGTCCGGCCGCAGGCAGCGCGAGGCCGAGCTCGATCTCGCGGTGCGGGAGTTCGAGGTGGTGAAGGCGAAGATCACCGCGCTGCTCGCGTCCGCCTCGTGCAGATGAGGTGCGCGCAGGACGTGCGCCCGCCGAGCGCGGCCGCGGCGCGGCGCGCGCCGAGCGCGGCCACGACCTCGCGCGAGGGTTGTGCCGAGCGACCGCGCGAGTAGGCTACGCGCCCGATGGAGCGGCTCGAGAGCTACGTCGAAGGGCAGTGGCGCGCCGGCCAGGGCGCGCCGCACGTGCTCGTCAACCCCGCGACCGAGGAGCCGCTCGCCGAGACGAGCACGGACGGCCTCGATCTCGCGGCCGCGGTGGCGTTCGCGCGCGCCGAGGGCGGGCCGGCGCTGCGCGAGCTCACGTTCGCGCAGCGCGGCGAGCTGCTCCGCGCCATGTCGCGCGCCGCGCACGCCGAGCGCGACGCGCTCATCGACGTCGCCATCCGGAACGGCGGCAACACCCGCGGCGACGCCAAGTTCGACATCGACGGCGCGATCGGCACGCTCGCCTACTACGCCGACCTCGGCGCCCAGCTCGGCGACGCGCGGCTGCTCACGGACGGCGACGGCGTGCAGCTCGGGCGCTCGCCGCGCTTCTTCGGCCAGCACATCCTCGTCCCGCGCCCCGGCGTCGCGGTGCACATCAACGCCTTCAACTTCCCCGCGTGGGGGCTCGCGGAGAAGGCCGCCTGCGCGCTCCTCGCGGGCATGCCCGTCATCACGAAGCCCGCGACCAGCACCGCGCTCGTCGCGCTCCGGCTGATGAAGCTCTTCACCGAGCGCGCCCCGCTGCCGCGCGGCGCGCTCTCCTTCGTCGCCGGCCCGCCGGGCGATCTCCTCGCGCACCTCGGCGGCGAGGACGTCCTCGCCTTCACCGGATCGAGCGCCACCGGCGCCGCGCTCAGGCTGATGCCGGGCCTCGTGCGGGAGGGCGTCCGCGTGAACGTCGAGGCCGACAGCCTGAACGGCGCCGTCCTCGGCCCCGACGCCGTCCCCGGCTCCGAGACGTACGCGATGTTCCTGCGCGACGTCGCGCGCGACATCACCCAGAAGGCCGGCCAGAAGTGCACGGCGATCCGCCGCATCTTCGCGCCCGCGGCCGTCGTCGACGCCGTGCGCGACGACCTCGTCGACCGCCTCCGCGACGCGCGCGTCGGCGATCCCGCGCAGGACGGCGTCACGGTGGGTCCGCTGACCACGTCCGATCAGCTCCGCGGCGTGCGCGCGGGCATCGAGCGCCTCGCGGCGGGCGCCGCGGTGGCGCTCGGCGGCGCCGGGCCCTTCGAGGCGATCGGGGTGCCCCCGGGCAAGGGGTACTTCGTGCCGCCGACGCTGCTCGTCGCGAGCGGCCCCGACGGCGCGCCCGCCGCGCACGAGCACGAGGTGTTCGGCCCCGTCGCCACGCTCTTCCCGTACGACGGCGGCGCGGCGCACGCCGTGGCGCTGCTGCGCCGGGGCCGCGGGAGCCTCGTTTGCTCCGTTTACAGCGACGACCGCGCCTTCGCGGCGGAGGTGCTGATCGGCGTCGCGCCGTACCATGGCCGCGTCCTGCTCGGCAGCGAGAAGATCGCCGATCAGGCGCCCGGCCCGGGCACCGTCCTCCCTCAGACGATCCACGGCGGCCCGGGCCGCGCCGGCGGCGGCGAGGAGCTCGGCGGCCTGCGCGGGCTCCATTTCTACTCGCAGCGCACCGCCGTGCAGGGGTCGCGGCCGATCCTGGAGGCGATCCTCGGGGCGAAGGGCGAGCCCCGCCCCGCGCCGGCGAAGCCGTAGATCGCGAAGGCCGGGGTAGCTCTTTCCGTGGACTTTATGGTGAAGTCTCGCTCATGAGCGCGGGCCCGCAACTCATCGGCAAGACGATCGCAGGGCGCTTCCGCGTCACCGGGTTCATCGGCGAGGGCGCGATGGCGGCGGTCTACCGCGGCGAGCAGGACGCGGAGCCGCGCGACGTCGCCATCAAGATCATGCACCCGCAGCTGCTCGGCGACGAGACGTTCGTCACCCGCTTCTACCGGGAGGCGAAGGCGGCGTCGCGCCTCCACCACCCGAACACGGTGCAGATCCTCGACTCCGGCGTGGAAGGGCACCTGCCGTACATCGTGATGGAGCTCGTCGCCGGGCAGGACCTGTTCGAGGTCCTGCTCGCCGAGCGCCGCTTCTCCGAGGCCCGCGCCGCGCGGTTCCTGATCGGCATCACCGACGCCCTCGCCGCCGCCCACGCGCGGGGCATCGTGCACCGCGATCTCAAGCCCGAGAACGTGATGGTCATGCGGGATCCCGCGGATCCGTCGGTCGAGCGCGTGAAGGTGCTCGACTTCGGGATCGCGAAGATGGTCGAGAGGAACACCCGCGGCGGCGACGACGGGCCGAACAGCGCGCCCATCAGCGTCTGGGGCTCGGTCACCACGGTCGGCGTGGTCGTCGGCACGCCCGCGTACATGTCCCCGGAGCAGTGCCGCGGCGACGTCATCGACGGGCGCAGCGACGTGTACGCGTGCGGGGTGCTCCTGTTCCTGCTCGTCACGGGCCGGCTCCCCTTCCCGCCCACGGCCGTCGCGTGGGAGGTGGCGATGGATCACCTCCGGAAGCCGCCGCCCGCGCCGAGCCAGTTCCTGCCGCAGATCCACCCTGCCCTCGAGGCGATCATCCTCACCGCGCTCGCGAAGTGGCCGAACCAGCGCCAGCAGAGCGCGGCCGAGCTGCGCGACGAGCTCGAGCGGCTCCTCCCCCACCTGTCCGACGCGCTGCTCCCTGCCGCCCGAGCGAGCGCGCCCGAGGACGCGCCGACCCTCGAAGTGGCGATGCCGCCGTCGCTCCGGAGCTCCATGACGGCCGCGCCGCCGCTGCGCGAGGGCGATCTGCCGCCGCCGGCGCAGCGGGGCGAGGTGCTGGCGAAGTCCGTGTTCCGCGAGGCGTCGCTGACGGACGGGCCGCCGTCGAGCGCGATCCTGTCGCTCGCCGCGACGCTCCCCGGCATCCCCCTCCCGCGCGAGGCGCCGGCCGGGCCGACGTCGGACGACCTCTCGCGCACGCTCCCCGCGGTGCGGCGGCTCGTCGCGCCGACGAGCGATCCGCCGGCGAGCGACGTCGTGATCCACGATCGCAAGGACTTCGGGCCGCTCCTCCCCGCCGCGGGCGCCCGCGCGCCGTCCCCCAGGCCGGAGGCGCCGCGAGGCGCCGGCGCGACCGCCGCCGCCGCGCCGCCGCGGCCGCCCTCGCGGTCCTCGACCGAGAACGTCATCGAGATCGCGCCGGCGCCGGTCCGGCGCGACCGCCGCCCGCCCGCGCGCCCCACGGACCTGTGGATGGTCAAGCTCGTGGTGCCGCTGGCGCTGGTGCTCGGGCTGGCGCTCGGGGTGCTCGCCTTCTTCCTGAGCCGCTGACGCCTCGCGCCTCGGGCGCTGGCCGCCGTGACGGGCGCCGACGCCTCGCGCCTCGGGCGCTGGCCGCCGTGACGGGCGCCGACGCCTCGCGCCTCGGGCGCTGGGCGGCGTGACGGGCGCCGACGCGTCGCGCCTCAGGCGCAGGGCGGCGTGACGGGCGCCTCGAAGGCGGCCCGGAGCGCCTGCGCGCGCAGCTCGATCGCCGCCGACGCGGGCGGCGGGACCGGCGCCTCCGCCTCGGCCGACAGCGCCATCGCGAACGCGTCGATCGCGGCCTCGACGACGCCCTCGATCGGGCGCGCCGCGAGCTCGTCGGGGGCGTCGTGGACCGCCACCATGCCCATCAGGACGGCGCGCACGTGGGCCGCCGCCCGCGGCGACGGCGCGGCGCCCCCTTCTTCGACGCCCCGCGCGCCGCTCGCGCCGCGCGCCCCCGGCTCCGCGCCGGCCCGCGCCGCCCTCGCGATCTCGGCGGAGAGCGGCCAGCTCAGCCGCGCCACGAGCCGCTCCTGCACGTAGGCGCGGACGCTCGCGTCGGCGCGCTTGCGCTCCTCGGGCAGCGCCGCGATCGGGCGCAGGTCGGACGCGAGCTCCCGGCGCGCCGGCTCGAGCGCCTTGTCGATCACCGCCGCGAGCGCGCGCCGCTCGCGGCGCAGGTACGCCGCGCTCGCGCGGAGCCGGTCGGCCTCCGCGCGCGCCCTCCGCCCGGCCTCTCGGTCCTCGGCCGCGCGCGCCGACGCCGTATGGGCGAGCTCGGCCGCGATGCGGCCCGCCTTGCGGCGGAGCGCGCGCTCGCGGAGCGCGTCGCTCGCGTCGACGATCTGCTCGGCGAAGAGCGCCTCGACCTCGGCCCACCCCGACGCCGCGAGCGCCTCCTCGTCGCCGAGGCGCCCCTTCAGCGAGAGCCGCGCCGAGAACGCGATCGGCGGCGTGAGCGACGCGATGGCGCTCGCCGCGAGGCTGTCGCGCACGTGCGCGAGCACCGTCTCCAGGGCGTCGGGCTTGAGCCGGTCGGCCTTGTTCGCGAGGATCTGCACGGGCACGCCGAGCGCGCTGATCTCGGAGAGCACCCGCCGCTCCGACTCCTTCATCGCCTGGGGCGCGTCGAGCAGCCAGACGGCGACGTGGGCCTCGTCGAACGCCCGCCGCGCCTCGGCGATGTGATCGGGGTCGGGCGCGTTGAAGCCGGGCGTGTCGAGGATCTCGACGCGCTTGAGCCGCTCGATGGGCGCGTAGATGAACACCCGCGCGACCTTGTCCCCGGCCGCCGCGAGCGCGCGCAGCGTGTCCTTCAGCGCCGCGTGCGGCACGACGCGGTCCTGGCCGCCGCGCACGACGATGCGCGCGAACGGATCGGGCGCCCAGGCGACCCAGTGGAGCGTCGCGGTCGTCGGCAGGACGCCGGTCGGCGCCACGTCCTCGCCGAGCAGCGCGTTCAGGAACGTGCTCTTGCCCGCGTTGAACTCGCCCACCACGGCCGCGCGGAGCGGCCGCTCCCGCTCCACCGCGAGGGCCTCGATCGCCGCGAGCAGGTCGAGCCGGTCGAGGAGCTTGGCCGTGCGCGCGAGCTCGCGCAGCACGTCGCCCCACGCGGCGGCGGCGCGGGCCCCGGCCGGGCCGCCCGCGGGGGGCACCCACGCCTGCGCGATCGCGCGGCGCATGTCGTCGGCCCACGCCGCGCCCTCGCCGGTCACCGCGTCGAGCGCGTCGAGCGCGCCGCTCCCCTGCCCGGCGGACGCCATCGCCGCGGCGTCGCGCAGCCGGACGAGGTCGGGCGGGAGCGGGGGCGCGGCGGCGCCGCGCGGCGCCTTGTCGTCGTCGTGGTCGTTCTTGCCGCGCGCGGCGAGCGCGTCGAGCGCGCCGAGGTCGCGGGTCTCGACGGCCATGCGGAGCAGCGCCGCCGCGGCCGCGCGGTCGCCCGCGGAGAGCCCGCGCGCGAGCGCCTGCCGCGCGTCGTCGCGCCGCCCCTCGGCGAAGGCGAACGCGGCGGCCCAGGTCGGCTCGTCGAGCGCGCCGGCGGCGCGGACGACGCGGCGCACGCGGTCGACGACGAGCACGTCGCGGGAGGCGGCGACCAGGGCGGCGCAGAGCTCCGCCGCGCCGGGGACGTCGAGCACGAGCGCCCGCAGCCCGAGGTCGAGCGCCCGCCCCACCACGGCGGGCGGCAGGGCCGCCGCGGAGGAGCCCGCCGCGGAGAAGCCCGCCGCGGCGCTCGCCTCGGCCAGCGCGAGCCGGGCGAGCACGAGGGCGGCGCGCCCCTCGATCGCGGTGGGCTCGCCGAGGATCTCCGCGGCGGCGCGCGCGCCGTCGAGATCGCCGTACGCGAGCGCGCACTCGGCGCGGCGGAGGGCCACGTCGCGGTCGGGCACGGTGGTGAGCGGCGCCGGGATGCGGTCGAGCCAGCGCTGCGCGCGGGCCGGGTCGCCCGCGGCGAGGTCGAGGTCCGAGAGATCGAGCAGCGCGAGGCGCGCCGCGTCGCGCTCCTCCGGCGCCGACGTGGCCCGCTCGAGCGCGTCGCGCGCGCCGTCCCAGCCGATGCGCTGCCCCGCGCGGCCGAGGCGGAGCCACACGTCGGCGCGCCACGGGACGCGCTTCGCGAGATCCGTGAGCGAGGCGACGACCTCCTGGTCGAGCCACGCGTCCTCCGCGGCGTCGGCCCAGAGCGCCAGCCCGACGGCCGAGTCGGGCAGCACGGAGAGGATGGAGCGGGCGTGCTCGCGGGCCTCGAGGGGCATGCCCTTCGCGAGCGCGGCCTCGGCGGCGCTGCGCTCGTTCTCGAGGCCGAGGGCGAGGATCTCGACCCGCCCGAAGAACCGGTTGAGCGCCTCGACGAGCCTCGCCATGGGCGGGATGAAAGCCTCCCGGGAGGGCAGTCGTCCAGGAAGAAGCGAAGGCCCGCGCGGCGGGCGGCCAGGCTCGGATCTGGCCGGAGGCTCCCCCGGGGAGCCTCGCTGGAGGTCTCGACCTGGGCGGGGCCTCGAAAACGAGGGGACCGCCAGGTCTGGGCCCTGCTCAACGTCTGGCGACGAGCGCTCGGACAGATCTCGATCTGGGCGGGGCCTCGAAAACGAGGGGACCGCCAGGTCTGGGCCCTGCTCAGCGTCTGGCGACGAGCGCTCGGACAGATCTCGATCTGGGCGGGCCTCGAAAACGAGGGGACCGCCAGGTCTGGCCCTGCTCAGGATCTGGTGACGGGCGCTTTGCCAGGTCTCGACCTGGGGGGTGCCTCGAAGCCGAGGGGGACCGCCAGGTCAGGGTCCCTTCAGGATCTGACCACCAGCGCTCGGCCAGGTCTCGACCTGGACCGAGCCCGGAACGTGAGCGCCTGTTGTTAGAGTGGACCCGTGCCAGCGGACATCGTTACAGGGCGCGTCGACGCGCTGATCGTCACCGCGCTGCAGGACGAGCTCGAGGCGGTGCTCGCGCTCGGCGAGGGTGGTCGAGACGGCTGGCGGGAGGCGCGGGATCCGGGCGGGTTCCCGTACTTCGTCCGCGACCTCCCGAACGACCGCGGCGAGCCGCTCCGCGTCGCCGCGGCGTGGTCGGGGCGGATGGGCGAGAGCGCGGCGGCGGCGAGGGCGCAGGGGCTCATCGAGGAGCTCGATCCAGGGTGCCTCGCGATGTGCGGCATCTGCGCCGGCAAGCGCGGCGAGGTGTCGCTCGGCGACGTCATCGTCGCCGACCGGGTCTACAGCTACGACGAGGGCAAGCGCGTCGCCCACCACGGCAGCGAGGGCGCGTTCTTCCACGACATCGAGACGTACAACCTCGAGCGCACGTGGAACATGGATGCAGCGCTCTTCGCGCGCGAGTTCGAGCGGCAGGTTGCGTTCGCGGCCGAGCGCCCGCCGTCGAAGCCCTCGCAGGCGTGGTGGCTCCGGCACGCGCTCTACGAGAGCCAGGTGGAGGGGGGCCCGCCGCCCGTCTCGCGGCCGGAGCGCGCGGCGCGGTGCCCGGGCTGGACCGAGCGCATCGGCGAGCTGGAGGCGGCGGGCGCGCTCCGCATCGGCGACGGCGGCCTCGAGCTCACGGAGGCGGGCGTGGCGCAGGTCCGCCGGGATCGCCTGCTCCACCCGGACGGCCCGCCGCCGGCCCGGCCGTTCCGCGTGCACATCGGCCCGATCGCCACGGGCAAGGCGGTGCAGGAGGACGCGGGGCTGTTCGAGCGGCTGAAGCCGATCGGGCGGAAGGTGCTCGGCGTCGAGATGGAAGCCGCGGCGATCGGCTACGTCGCGGAGCGCCTCGGGAGGCGGTCGATCATCGCGAAGGCCGTCTCGGATCACGCCGATCACGACAAGGACGACAGCTTCCGCGCGTTCGCGTGCCGCGCCTCGGCGGAGTTCCTCGTCGCGTTTCTGAGGCGTTTTCTTGCGCCTGCGCGCGCCGAGCGAGGCGCGAGGATGCGCCGCTTCCCGGCGCGCGTGCGGGGCAATCACGCGGAGCCGCACGGCGACGACATCCTCCTGCCCGGGGAAGGGCGCAGCGACGACTTCCTCTCGCGGGTCGAGCGCGTGTGCAGGCTGCGCGAGCCCGAGGGCGTGAAGATCGAGTGGTTCGACGCGCCCCTCCCCTTCGGCGTCTACCTTCGCGTCTCGGTCAACGAGGGCGGCATCGTCCGGATCGCGCCGCTCGCGGCGCTCGAGAGCGGCATCTCGACCGAGGCGGTCTCCGCGTTCATCGAGAGCATCGACGCGTCGTACCGGCGCGAGGATCCGGGCCTCGTGTCCACGCTGGTCTACGGCGGCGAGCCCGCGCCGGAGGAGCTCGTGCGTTACGCGAGCGCGCGGCGCGTGCGCCTCGTGCGGTTCCTCGAGTACCAGGGGCTCATCGACTTCCGCGGCTACCTGGCGTGGCAGAACGCGGGCCTCGAGCGGGATCTCACGTATCCGCCGGATCTCTACGTCGACCAGCGCGTCGCGCTCACGACGGGCCAGGAGGACGTGCTGCACGAGCGCGCGCTCGACGCCGTCGCGGAGCTGCTCGACTCGGAGCACAGCCGGTTCGTGCTGGTGCTCGGGGACTTCGGCACGGGCAAGACGTTCCTCCTGCACGAGCTCGCGCGGCGGATGGGCAAGGCGGGCGGCCCGCTGACGCCGGTGCTGATCGAGATGCGCGCGCTGGAGAAGGCGCGCGACCTGAACGCGCTCATCGCGCAGCACCTCGCGCTCGCGGGGCTCGGCAAGATCGATCTGCCCGCGTTCCGGCATATGCTGGCCGAGGGGCGGATCGCGCTCCTGTTCGACGGCTTCGACGAGCTCGCCTTCCGCGTGACGTACGACCGCGCGGTCGAGCACTTCGACACGCTGATCCAGGCGGCGCAGGGCAAGGCGGCGAAGGTGGTGGTGACGAGCCGGAGCCAGCATTTCATCTCGGAGCAGCAGGTGAGGTCCGCGCTCGCGGAGAAGGCCGCCTTGCTGCCCGGCTACCGGCTCGCACGTCTGCAGCCTTTCACAGGAGCGCAGATCCGCAGGTTCCTGGTGAACCGGCTCGATAGCGAGGAGGCGGCCGACGAGCGAATGCAGCTGCTCGCAGAGGTGAAGGACCTGCTCGGCCTGTCGGCGAACCCGCGGATGCTGGGGTTCATCGCCGAGATCGATGCGGCGCAGCTGCGGCAAGCGAAGGCGGGAGACGGCGAGATCACCTCGGCGGGGCTCTACAAGCTGCTCCTGGATCGGTGGCTCGTCTGGGAGTACGAGCGCGCGCACCCGAAGGGCGCGCAGCCGGGGTTGTCGGTGGCGCAGCGGTGGCGCGCGGTGACGGAGCTCGCGACGCGGCTGTGGCACCGGACGGAGCAGAGCGTGAACATCCGCGAGCTGCCGGTGGAGCTCATCGCGGCGCTGCAGGCGCTCGGTCGGCACGAGCTCGATCTGGATGTGACGAAGCACCAGATCGGGTCGGGGACGCTGCTCGTGTGGGACGACCAGGAGAACTTCCGGTTCATCCACCAGTCGGTGCTCGAGTGGCTGGTGGCGCGGGCGGCGGCCGAGGAGGTGCAGCGCTCCGGGGAGGCAGCGGCGCTCGCGCAGCGGGAGGCGAGCGACTTGATGGCGGATTTCTTCGGGGCGCTCGCCGGACGCGGGGCGACGGCGCGGTGGGCGCGGAACGCGCTCGCTGGGGCGTGGGGGGCGGTGGCGGCGGGGAACGCGCTGCGGATCGACGGGCGGATGGGGCTCGGGGTGCGTGAGCGGATGAACCTTGCGGGGGCGGATCTGCGGGGACAGGATCTGTCCGGGAAGGACCTCCGCGGATGCGATCTGCGAGAAGCAGATCTGCGCGAGGCGAAGCTCGTGGGGGCGAACCTGAGCGGGGCGCGGATGGCGGGGGCGCTGCTCGATGGGGCGGATCTCTCCGGGGCGACGCTCTGCGGGGCGGATCTTACGCGGGCGACGGCGGTGCGGGGGCGGCTTGTTGGCGCGGATCTGACGGGGGCGAAGCTCGCCTCGATGAGGCTGCGTGGGGCGAAGCTCGTGGGGGCGCGGGGCGCGCGGTTCGACGGGTGCGATACGTTCGGCGCGGCGATGCCGGAGGCGGCGAGCTTCGAGCCGACCTGGGTGCAGGTCGGGGAATGCGGCGCCGTGGCGATCAGTCCTGACGGGGCGCTGCTGGCCTCCGGCCATGCGGATGGGCTCGCGCTGTGGGACCTGGCGACCGGCAGTCCCCTGCGCATGCTGACGGGGCACTCCGGTCCGGTCATGAGCATCGCGTTCAGCCCTGACGGCGAGACGCTCGCTACCGGCTCGAAGGATGGCACGGTCCGGATATGGGATGTTTCTACTGGTAATGCGCTCTGCGTGCTGAAGGGACACTCGCGGGCCGTGATGAGCGTGGCGTTCAGCCTTGACGGCAAGACGCTCGCTTCCGGCTCTTCGGATCAGGAGATCCGGCTCTGGGACATGACCACCTTCACCGAGGTCAGGGTGCTACGAAATCAGCCCCATGGCATCTCGTTCGTGGCCTTCAGTCCTTCGGAGGACACGCTGGTGTCCTGCTCCCACGACGCCACGGTGCGCTTCTGGCAAGCGTCGACAGGGCGGCTGCTTCGAGAGTTCGGTGGCCACGTCGACCGCCTGTCGAGCGCGGCGTTCAGTCACGATGGCGCGGTGCTCGCTACCGGCTCCCGCGACGGCAGAGTGCGGCTCCGGCGGGTGTCGACGGGGGAGACGCTGCGCGTTCTCGAGGGGCATTCGGGTGCGGTGCTGGGCGTGGCGTTCAGCCACGACGGCGTCACGCTGGCTTCCGGTTCCCGCGACGGCACAGCGCGCCTCTGGCGGGCTTCGACGGGAGAGACGTTGCGCGTGCTGGAGGGCCATTCAGGACGTGTGCCGAGTGTAGCTTTCAGCCCTGACGGGGCGATCCTGGCCACAGGCGCTGACGACGGCATCGTACGGCTCTGGCAGGCGTCGAGGGGAGAAACGCTGCACGTGCTGAAGGGGCGCCCCCAGATCGTCACGAAAATGGCTCTGAGCCGTGACGGTGCGACGATGACCACCGCCACCACATTCCCCGAACGCGGTATTCATCTCTGGAGCCTGGCGACGGGGAACGTGTCGAGCATTCAACCGGGGAGCATCGGCTATTTGACGAATCTCGCTCTCAGCCCCGATGGCCTGACCATCGCTGCGGGCTTGCACAACAACACCGTCCGGCTCTGGCACAGGAGCACGGGCAAGCATGCGCACACGCTAGAAGGACATCTCCTCGCCGTATCGAGTGTCGCGTTCAGTCCCGATGGCGCAACGCTGGCTTCCGGCTCCGAGGACGGCACACTGCGACTCTGGGCAGCGACGACCGGGGCGCCGTTGCATGTGCTCCGAGTCGACAGGAGCGGTGTCCGGAGCGTGACGTTCAGTCCTGACGGTGCGGCCTTGGCCTCGGGCTCGGGAGATGGGACCGTCCGGATCTGGCGGATAGCAGACGCTAGCATGAGGCACGAGCTTCAGCGGCATGCGAGCAGTGTCACGAGCGTGGCCTTCAGCCCTGACGGTGTGACGCTTGCTTCAGGCGGCTTCGATCACAAGGTGTTCTTGTGGCGAGCGGCGACTGGCGAAGCGACAGGCATGCTGCTGGGCCATACTTCCCCCGTCGCCAGCGTCGCGTTCAGTCCGAGCGGTGCGTTTCTCGCATCCGGCTCATTCGACGAGAGCATCCATCTCTGGGACGCGTCGACTGGTGAGCTCGTTCGCGTTCTGACAGGGCATTTGGATGCGGTCACGAGCGTGGCATTCAGTCCCGACGGCGCTACCCTGTTTTCCTGTTCTCACGACACCACGATCCGCCTCTGGGACGTGCGCTCCGGCGCCTGCCTCGCCATACTCCTCAAGCTCCCCGAGGGCTGGGTCGCCTTCCGCCCCGACGGCCGCTACAAGCTCGGCGGCAACATCGCAGGCGGCTTCTGGCACGCCGCCAACCTCTGCCGCTTCGAGCCGGGCGAGCTCGATGCGCTGTTTCCCGGTCTGCGCATCCCGGACGACGAGCCGCTGCTCTCCGCATCGCCTGCTCTCCGCGCCTCGACGCCGAGCGATAGCCTCTTGACGACCGTCCCCGTCCGCCTCTTCTTCAGTTATTCCCACGAGGACGAGGGGCTCCGCAACGACCTGGAGAAGCACCTCGCCCCCCTCGAGCGCGACGGCCTGGTCCGGGGCTGGCACGACCGCCGCATTGCAGCCGGCGACGAGTGGGCCGGCCAGATCGACAGGAACCTCGAAGAGGCGGACGTGATCCTGCTCCTCGTGAGCGCCGATTTCCTCGCCTCCGATTATTGCTTCGACAGGGAGATGAAGCGCGCCCTAGAGCGCCACGACGCCGGCAAAGCCCGGGTCATCCCGGTTCTTCTCCGGCCGACCGACTGGCACAGCGCCCCCTTCGCCCGGCTCCAGGCGCTTCCGGTCGATGGTAAGGCGGTCACCTCCTGGCAAAACCAGGACGAAGCCTGGACCGAGGTGGCCAAGGGCATCCGGCGCGCGGTCGACGCGCTTCGCGCCCGACCCCGGTGATCCGCGGGGCGCGCGGCAAGCGCCGTCGAGCTCCTACGGTGTCTCGTCGATGGCCTCGATCACGATCCCGCCGAACCGGGCCTCGTCGGCGCGACACCTCACGCCCCGGATGACGCAGGCGCGGCCGTCCCGAGGCTCGCCGGTATCGGCGTAGCGCGCCCCGAAGCCGCCGTCGAACGTCGTGTTGAAGAACTCGAGAGGCCGCCCGCCCTCGTCCGTGGCCTCATGCTTGCAGAGCCCGCACACCACGCGCGGGTGGCGAGGCCACAGCTCCAAGGGATCGCCGCAGATCGGGCAGCGGTGCGTCCCGTCCGGCATCCCGCGCCCGTCGGCGGTCACGAGGCGCGCGCCGCGCTCGCCCGCGGCGAACCGGTACGGGCCGCTGATCCCCACGATGCTGATGCGGTCCTCGCTCGCGACCGCGAGCAGGCCGGCGCCGGCGAGGGTGAGCCCCTCGAGCGCCGCGGTGAAGCCGGGCCGGGCGGTGGTGTCCTCCCCGCGATCCTCGTGCCAGGACGCGATCTCGACGCGTTCCCGGCTGGACCAGGCCTCGATCGCCTGACGCTGCTCTTGAGCCGATGCGCACGCGGCGTCCGTGGAGACGCGGACGTAGGCGACGGCGCGCTCGGGGCTGCCGCGCTTGAACCGGCGAGCTGTCATCCGGGATGAGAGAATCCTGGACGGCGACGGTTGTCCAGCGGGGCGTGGTCGCGCGGGCGCGGGTGGCTCGTCTCCGAGCGGCACGCGCCGGAGGTTCGCCGCGCCCCTGTCCGATTCCTACCTCGACACGCTCTCGGCGGAGAGGCGCGCCGCCATCCGCGCGCGCATCGGACGGTAGGGCGGCAGCTCTGCGAGCGGCACGCAGCAGCGCAGCGCGCCCGAGAGGCGCGGCGCTTGCGCGATGCGCCCAGCCAAGGCGTCCGCTGCGACCGGGTAGACTCCGGACCGATGCTCCTCCCGCCGAGAACGACAGGCCTCGCCGCGCCCGCGGGCGCCCTGCGCCCGTGGCCCTCCGTGCTGGCGACGTGGGGCCCTGGAGAGCGGAGCACGCTGCACGCCCACCATTGCTGGCACCTCGTGCTGGCGCTCGACGGGGAGCTGCAGGTCGGGACGGCCGACAGGGGCCCGTTCCAGCCGGGAGGCGCCGTCCTCACGGCCCCGGACACCGCGCACGCGATCGACGCGTCGGGCGCCCGTGTGCTCATCGCGTTCATCGAGCCGGAGAGCGACGTCGGAGATGGGCTCGCCCAGGCGCTCGGGGCGTCGCCCATCGAGGTCATGGGCAACGAGACGTCGGATCGGCTGCGGTCGCGCATCGCCGAGCGCGGAGAGGCCGGGCTCTCGGCGGCGCTGCCCGGCGTGTTCGAGGCGCTGGGGATCGCGCTCCCGCCCTCCTCGCCGAGGCCGAGGCACCCGGGCGTCCAGCGGGTGCTGCGCCAGCTGCGAGCGGGCGCCGGAGACGCGGACACGTCGCTCGAAGCCCTGGCCCGCGTCGCGCGGCTCTCGCCGGGGCGGTTCATGCACGCCTTCACGGAGAGCGTCGGCGTGCCGCTGCGGCTGTACCTCCTGTGGCTCAAGGCAGAGCTCGTGGCGATGGTGCCGCCGGCGCTGCCCTCCCCGGAGGTCCTCGTGGCCGCGACGGGGGTCCTGGAGATCGCAGGCGCGGCGGCGCTCCTGGCTCCGCGGCTCGCGCCGTGGACGGCTGCGGGGCTGACGGTGCTGCTCGTGGCGATGTTCCCTGCGAACGTGCATGCCGCGCGCGCGGGGCTCACGCTGGGCGGCAGCCCGGTGACGCCGCTCGTGCCACGAACGCTGATGCAGATCGTGTTCGTCAGCGCGACGGTCGCCGTGGCGATCGGCGGCCGCCGCGAGGACCGGCGCCGGGAGTAAACACGGCGCTCCGCTCGACGTCCCGCTCCAACCCTCAGGCTCAGCACGCGATCATGTCCAGACATGCCGGCCCGCCTCGCCGACCAGCCCCTGGCCACGCCGCGCATGGAGCGCGACACCTGGACGCGCTCGGGCCGGCAGGCCCCGCGCTGGACCCGCGAAAACGGGCACGATAGCCTCGCGTCAGGTGCGCTTTCGCCGGAGCACGCCCGAGGGAGCCCCTCTGGTGATCGAGAGGCATCGGGGAGCGGAAGACACCCATGATCTGCGTCGCGGTGAAGGTGGAGACGGAGTGCGGCACCTGCCGGCTGCCGATGCCGGTGAACACGCTGGCCCGCGAGGTGAGCTGCGCGAGCTGCGGAAGGCCCGCGGCGCTCGCCGATGATCTCTGGAAGGCGCTGCTCCGCCATCCGATCCACGACGGCCCGAAGATGCTGCTGAAGGAGGGGCGGTCCACGTCCGCGGGCAAGCTCTCGGCTGCCTACACGCGGCGCGCGCCCTCCTGCCAGGGCTGCGACAAGGAAATTCCCATCGAGGACATCCGCGAGGTGCGCGAGCAGGCGACGGTCACGTGCGCGCGGTGCGCGAAGCGGACCTGGGTGCGAACGGTTCCCACAGAGCTCGCCGGAGCGCTCCCGAGCATCACGCACGTGGTCGGCGAAGACCCGGATCCGGCCGCCATGGCGTCGGAAGGTGCGGCCGAGGCGGCGACGTTTCCCTGCCCGCAGTGCGGATCGCCGGTGCCGTTCGATGGCGTGACGCGCGCGTGCGTGTGCAGGTTCTGCAACGCGAGCGTGCACGTGCCGGACGACTTCGTGTTCCGCGGGCGGAGGAAGGTGGCGGTGAGCTGGTTTCTCTGCTTCGATCCGTCGATCACGGACGGAGCCCCTGCCGCGGAGGCCGTCGAGGCGGGGCTGTTCGACTGGGAAGACGAGCCGCCGCAGGTGGCCGTCGACTCGGAGGGCAACCTGTACTGCGCAGCCACGCAGGGGCGCTGGTTCTCGGGCAAGAACTTCGAGCCGAAGTTCCGGTACGATCACCTGCTCTGGTCCGTCGATCCCTCGTTGCGCGTCCGCTGGATCCAGCGCGGTCGCCCGCAGGCCAAGCGCCTCCTGCTCTCCCCCGGGGGCTCGCTCCTCGTGACAGTCCAGAACAAGTCACCGCAACCCTGGCTGTCCTCCGAGACCGGCACGGCCGAGGATGGGGCACAACGCGCGCCGCAGGGAATCGTCGAGGAGCTTAGCGGCGGTGACGACTTGACCTGTTGCGTCGATGGCTCGCTTCTTATCCTGGAAGGGAATAAGTTGCGGCGGATTGCTTCGAACGGCGTGGAGATACCCGTCTGGCCTCCCAGCGCTTCAGGGGGGCACACGGACGATAGTCTGCGAGGACCGCGTGAGCTTGCCGACCATCCTGTGCAAATGTGCGCCTGTGGGGCGCGCATCCATTGTGGTCCGGACGGGTCGGTCTACTTGATAAGTCGGGATGAGATAGCCCGATTCGATGCCAGCGGACGAAAAATCTACGGCGTGGCGATCTCGTCCGACTCGCCGATGTCAGTATATTGCAACCTAGGTGCTGATGTTCACGGCAATGCCTATCTCCTCCGCCGCGAGCAACTGGTGCGCATCAGCGCGATGGGCGAGCAGAGCATCGTCCTGGAGTCGAAGCGCGACGGGTTGCCCCGAGACGAGATGACCCTTGCCGTATGCCCCGATGGTGCGTTCTGGCTCTTCGGTACGGAGGGGCTCGCATGGAAATTTGATCCGGGGGGCGCGCTGCTCTTCGACAGTCGGAGGGAGCCCAGACCCAAGAAGTCGAGCCGAGAGGATCTCGGTTTCCCGTCCGGTTCAGAAATGATGGCCTCCTTCAAGAAGGCACTCGCTCAGCAGGAGGAGCAGCGGCGGCGGGAGGAGCAGGAGAGGATCAAAGTAGACCGGCGCCAGATGGCCATCGTTCTGCCCTGCATCGCTATCTTGCTCCTGGCCCCCTTCGTGCTTGTCGCCTGGCTGATGATTCGCTGAGCGCTAACCGAGGTCGATCCGGCTGCCGTTCACCGTCACCTTCGACGACGAGCACTGGACGCTGTTGTTTCCCTTTGCCAGCCTGGCGACGCCCGCGGTGACGGTGCACTTGGATGCGCCCTTGCGGATCTCGGTCATCCCGCTGGTGACCTCGAGGCCATCGGCGCCGTTGCCTACGGTGACCTTGCTGGCCACTGCTGTCATTCCCCAGTCGCCGCCCTTGACCTCCACGGAGCTTCCACCTCTGACCTCCGCTTTGGCGTTTGCTTTGAGGCTGATGTTGGCGCCCGTCTCGTCCAGATCTGCAGCGGCGCTTATTGTTGTCTTGTCGGTGGACTGGATCGCGATGGCCCCGTTGGACTTGATTTGCGTGTTCTTGGCGCTGACGTCGAGCGAGGAGGACGTTGAGATTTTCATGGGTCCTCGGCTGTGAGTTCGTGAGGGGCCGGTCGACCTGGACACGTAGCTGCCGCGCGAGAGAAGGTCGAGCTTCGCTCCGGCTGTGATGAGCGTTCTGGCGCCCGCTCCGATCGAGACGGTGACCGGCGACTTCAGCATCGCCGCCGTACCCCCGGCGACGATGGCCTGTCCGCCCGAGGACAGGGCGGCGCTCGCGGTGCCGCCGACGAAGGCGTCGGCCATGCCGATCAGCACGGCCGAGTTGACCGCGCCGCCGAGGAAATGGGGGGAGCCGATGCCGGGCACCACGCCCGCGACGCGGGCCACGCCGGCGAAGGAGGTGGTCGCCGCGGCCATGCTCTTCGCCGTGGCCACGCTCGCGGCGTCCGCGGCCTTCCCGGCCCGCTGTGCGCTGTTGTTGATGAGGTCCTCGCGTGCTTTGTAGCCATCGATGAGCCCCTTCGCGCCCTTGCCGAGCTCCGAGGCCGCATCGACCCCCGCGGCCCATTGCCGCCGTGTCAGGTCCTCTTCGGCGAGCGTCTTCTTCAGATCCTCTGCTTGCTTCTTCGCCTCGGTGAAGCGCCTGGTCGCCTCGACCGCCTTCGCGTACGCGGGCCGCTCCGTTTCCCATTCCTCCTTCGTCATCGACCTCGGGACGCCGTAACGATCGAACCTCATCGGCGGATCGAGCTCGGGATAGGGATCCTTCTTCTGGGCCTCCGCGAGCGCTCTCTTCATGCGCTCCTCCTCGACGACGGCCGCTTCATCCGCCTGGGCTTGCTGGTAGGCGTCCCACTTCTTGAAGCCGTCGAGCGCGCCCTTCGCGACGCTCGCGATCCCGTTGACTATCTTCACGCCTTTGTCGCCGAGCAGCGCGCTCCGGATGCTCGATGCGCCGCTGGCGAAATGGGTGATGCTGGACGAGGCCCAGAGGGACGCCACGTCCGCGAGCGTGGTGCTGACCGAGGTGAGCGTGTTGACGCCGGCGGCGCCGACCGCCGTGAAGGCCTCGGTCGTCGTGAGCGCCGCCCCCGCCTCGGGCGTGTTCGGCGCGCCGAGCTGGAACGTGGCGCCCCCGAACGGCGTCGACAGCTTGATGCGCTCCTCCCCCTCGGTGTCGTCGATGTTGATCTCGTTGCCGCCGCCCGTGCGGATGACGTTCCGCCGCCCGTTCTTCGCCCCGACCGTGCTCGGGGTCTGCGGGTTGGGCACCGCGCCGGTGATGATGGGCCGGTCCGGGTCGCCGTCGATGCACGTGAGGATGACCTCGACGCCGCTCCGGAGCGGGAAGTGGAACCCGTAGCCCGCGCCCGCATGGGGCTGGGCCATGCGGACCAGCCTGGAGGCCTTGCCGTCCTCGGCGCCGCTCGTGTCGAACTGGAAGCGCACGCGGTAGCGGCCGGCCTCGTCGACCTCCGCGTACTGGCCCTTCTCGGCCGCGTCGATGACCCCCGTGATGGCCCCGTGCACCCTGGGCTTGGGGGTGACGCGCGGCGGGCGGTAGGTCGTGGCGAAGGGGATCGCCCGCAGCTCGTTCGCATAGGCGCGCTCGCCGCCCGTCCCCATGTTCATCGTCGCCTGCTGCAGCCTGTGGCGCACCTCGACGAGCAAGAGCTCGATGTCGCCGCGCGGGTGCCCCTCGAGCGTGAACCGCGCCCCGGCGCCGAGGGCCTGCACGTCGCTCGCCCCCTCGAAGACCTTGCGGCCCGCGCGCAGCTCCTCGGCCCGGATGGCCGCGATGCGCTCGCCCTCGTCGGGCGTCTTGAAGTGCGCCCCGTACTCGACGATGCCGCCGCCGGCCGCGTCGGAGACCGCCGCGGCCGCCATGAGCGGCACGTGCGGCGTGCGGTAGTTGTAGTCCTTGACCACGTAGCGGCCCGGGACCTTGCGCGTCGTGCCCTCGATCCGGTGGACGCCGACGTGCTCGCCCCGGGGATGGAAGTACGCGCGACCGCCGCCGGGGATGGGCGGAAAACCGCTGTTCGCGTCGGTGAAGACGATGACGTCGCGGTCGTCCCGGTGCTCGAAGAAGAACGAGATGCCGAGGTGCTCGGCCAGGCGCGAGGCGAACTGGAGATCCGTCTCCCGGTACTGCACCACGTACTCGCGGGGCGGATACGACCCGACCAGGCGGAGCTCGAAGTCGTCGCCCTCGCACAGGCCCGCGCGCTCGAGCTTCTTCTTGAGGATCTCCGGGACCGAGAGGTCCATGAAGATCTCCGACGTCTCGGTGAGCGTCATGCGGAAGGCGCGCGGCACGAACGTGAGGGTGTACGCCATGTGCGACGCCTCGGTGAGGAGCGCGTCGCGCACGACCGCGATCTCGCCGAACAGCCGCCGCTCCTCGCGGTCGCCCCGGAGGAACACCAGGGCGGCGGGCTCCGCGAGCAGCGCCTCCTCGTCGAGCCCCTCCGGGCTCTTGCACACGATGTGGAGCTGGAACTCGAACAGCTGCGAGATGACCTCGCAGCCGGTGAGCTCGTACAGCTCGACCGCGTCGGCGGAGAAAGCGCCTGACTCCAGGCGAGCAGACAGGATGTCTTTCATGGGCGTCCCTCGGGTGAGAAGACGCCAGTATCGCCCGGGCGCGCGGCCTGGCGCCAAGGATTTGCGGCGCCGCGGAGGGTCGGCGCCGCGGGGTCCACCGCGGTCGCTTCCGCGCGAACACAGCGAACCGCGGTCCAGAGAATCCCGGACCCCACGCGAGCGACGTGGATTGCGGACCGGCCGCAGGCCGTGTCGCGACGGGCCACCACGGGATGGATACGACCACGCGTACGCCGTGGCCGCGCGCGCGGGCTCGCCGCCGCGCTCGAGAGGCGCGGCTCGCCCCGGCCGAGGCGGAGCTGACAGCGACGACGCGGGCGCTGGATGCAGCGCCGCCGTGAACGGCGCTCGAAACGAAGCGGACCGAGCTACGATGGCCGCACCGACGCCCATCAAGGAGCACGCGATGTCCGACGCGATCACGACGTCTCAGGCTGAGCCGATCGACGACGAACGGTACCCGGCCTTCCTCGAAGCCATCCGCGCCCGCTTCGGCGAGGGGACCGCCGGCGGCGCGCGCCTCTTCACCACGGACGCCGCCGGCCTCTTCGACGCGTTCCTCGTCGGGCTCCCTGCGGAGCGGCGCCAGCACTACACATGCAGCGCGTGCCGCCGCTTCGTCGATCGCTTCGGCGGGCTGGTGAAGGTCGCGCCCGACGGGACCGCGACGTCGATCGCGTGGGCCCCCGATGCAGCGCCGCCGTTCTTCCGGAGCTCCGTCGAGGCCATGGCGCGCCTCGTCGCGCGCGCGAAGGTGACCGGCGTCTTCCTCTCCGACGAGCACACGTGGGGGATGCCGAGCAACAAGAGCCAGACGCCGCCCTTCTCCTGGAAGCACATGGCCGTCGCGCCGGGGCGGGAGCTCGTCTTCAAGCCGTCCGCCGTGCAGACGACCTCGCAGGTCATCGCCGAGAAGCTCCAGGACCACGGCACCCTCTGCCGAGGGCTCGCCGAGTTCCCGCTCGAGGTCGTGAGGCAGGCGTACACCCTCCTGACCACCGGGAACCTCTACCGATCGGAGAAGTGCATCGGCGTGGCGAAGTGGCTTGTCGATCTGCATGAGGCGCGCGCGGCGACGAAGAACCCCGTCGCCCGCGACAACATCACATGGCTCGCCGCGGCGACCGCGCCGGCCGGGTTCTGCCACGTGCGCAGCGGCATGATCGGCACCCTCCTGGAGGATATCCAGGCCGGGCTCGGCTTCGCCGACATCAAGGCGAAGTTCGACGCCAAGATGCACCCGCTCCTCTACCAGCGCCCCCAGGCGGCGCCGAGCGCCGGCAACATCGCGCAGGCCGAGGCCATCGTGCAGAAGCTCGGCTCGGCCGGCGCGCTGGAACG
Organism: Sorangium sp. So ce426; assembly: GCF_051475585.1. Taxonomy (NCBI): domain Bacteria; kingdom Pseudomonadati; phylum Myxococcota; order Polyangiales; family Polyangiaceae; genus Sorangium; species Sorangium sp. So ce426. The sequence goes on from NZ_CP150341.1 coordinate 5,352,660, forward strand.
CCGGTTCGCCAGGCTGGAAGACATCCAGGCGCTGTGGAAGCCGAAGGCGGGTGCGCCCAAGGGCGGTGTCTTCGGCCACCTGAAGGCCAAGATCGCCACGGCCGCAGCGTCCGTGGAGCAGCCGCCGGTCGTCATGACCTGGGAGAAGTTCCAGCGGACCGTGCTCGCGGACGCGGAGCGCATCGAGTTCTTCGTGCCCGAGCAGAAGGCGTCGTACGCGGCGCTGGTGACGGCCACGAACCCTGATTCACCGCCCATCCTCCAGTGGGATCGCGAAGAAAAGCGGAACCAGGTGAGCTGGTACCTCTACGTCAACGGCTCGCCGGCGAGCGCGTGGAACCTGAAGGCGGGGCAGCTCCAGGACGTCACGGCGATCGCGCTCCAGCCGACGATGTGGGACGGCCCGGACAAGTACCCGCACCAGGGCCAGTCGGTCTTCTTCCTCCTCGACGGCGCGCGAGACGTGAACCACGAGCGCAGCGGCGGCTTCTTCCCGGAAGACCTGCGAAGCGAGTACCACGGCATCCGCGCCACCATGGAGGCGTACGCGAAGAACGCGACCATCGCGGGAGCCAAGGAGGCGTCAGCCTGCGGGATCAAGCTCCAGAAGAGCACCGGCAAGTGGGATTACCTCTTCCGCGTCACAACGAAGAACGGGCGGGTCACCTACAAGCTCGACCGCTGGGACTGAGGATCGGGGGCCGGGAGCGCGGACACGCCGCTCGAATCCCTGGTCCGCGCCGCACGGCGCATGCGCGCTGGTAGACTGCCGCGGTGGCGAGAGAGCTCATCGACTTCGGCATCGAGCGCAGCCGCCACGAGCACTTGACCGGGCGGCACCTCTCCACCCTCGAAGGCCACGCCGATGGCATCAACGCATGCGCAGTGAGCTCCGACGGTCAGCACATCATCGCTGCTGGCACAGCGCGCCCTTCGCCAGGCTCCAGGCGCTGCCGAATGACGGCAAGCCGGTCACCCTCTGGGAGAATCGCGACGAAGCCTGGACCGACGTGGTGAAGGGCATCCGCCGCGCGGTCTCGGAGCTCCGAGCGCGCTCCGGATAGCTCCCGGACCAACTCGCGACCTACCCGCCTGCCCTGCCGATCAGCCGCCGGGGCAACTCCGACATACCGGCCTGCCTCGCCGACCAGGCCCCAGGCCAACTCCGACATGCCGACCTGCCCTGCCGACCAGACCCCGGGCCATGTCCGACATACCCGCCTGCCCCGCCGACCAGACCCCGGGCCATGTCCGACATACCCGCCTGCCCTGCCGACCAGACCCCGGCCATGTCCCGTCCCCGCCCTCGCTCCCCCTCACCGGTACGGCCCGCCGCGCCCCTCCCCCCGCATCTGCCGCGCGAGCGCCAGCATGGGACGCAGCACCTCCCGCGCCGCCGCCGGATCCGCGAGCGGCGCCCCGATCACCACCGCGATCGCGCCCGGCGCCACCGCCACCCCCTCCTCCGCATCCGCAACGCCCCCGAGGCGCGCCGCCTGCTCCAGCATCGCCGCTGCGATCCCCTGCTCCGCCGCGTTCCTCGGCCTGGCCGCGCCCTCGATCGGCGGATCCAGCCGCAGCGAGACCCGCGTCCTCGCAGGAACGGCCCCCTTGAACAGCGTCTCCAGCTCGAACCGCGCCCCCTCGAGCGTCCCCGAGAGCCGCATCGAACCCGCCCGGAGCACCCCGTCGCTCTCCTCCGCGAAGCGGCGCCACGCGGGCAGCCACGCCGCCATCGCCGCCGGCGGCGGCAGCGCCGCGCCGGCCTGCGCGAGCGCCCGCGCGAGCGCGTCGACCTGCGCCAGGAACGCGTCGAGCGCCTGCTCGTCCGACGCCTCCGCGGCGCTCCACACCCACGCCTCCCTGTCGTCCACGTCGGCCCGATGGAAAGCACGCAGCGCGCGCCGGAGCGCAGGCCCGAGCACGGCCAGCACCTGCGCCTCGTCCCGTCCCGCCGCCCGGAAGCGCCGATCGAATCCCTCGTCCCCCGTCTCCAGCCCATCGAGCTCCAGCACGCGCCGCCACTGCACGTCGAGGCGCAACCCCCAGGGCTCCGCGAACCGCACCGTCGCGCCCAGGCCGGCCCTCAACCCCTTCACGGCAGAGGCCACCTCGACAGCGCAACCCGCGCGCACGCCGCGGAGCCGCAGCCCCCGCTCCAGCGAGAGCCCCACCCGCCGCCCCGCGCGCGCCCAGACCGCGCGCCAGCGATCCGCGCCGATCCGGGGCCGCTTTCCGTCGCGCCCGGCCCGCGGCTCGAACAGGCCGACGATCACCGGCACGCGGTGCCGCACCAGCTCGCCGCCCGCCAGGTGCTCGATCGTCACCTCCAGCGCGTACTCCAGGGCAACCTCGCGGAGGCGGAAGGACGGCGCGAGATCGCCCGGCAGAGAGATGCGGAAAGGCACCTCGGTTCCCTCGGCGACGCCTGTGACATCCTGGAAGAACACGTTCGGGCAGCTCTCGTACGAACCGCCGCGCGCGTTCACCTGCTCCACCCCGTTGCCGACCAGCGCGACGCGGAGCCCGAAGGGGTAGCGCCCCGGGAGACCCCCGAAGGCGACGGCCCCGGTCACGATCGCGCCCGGGGTGAGGGTCCGGCCCGGCAGCGACACCTCGACGAAGGCGCCGCGCCCCCGGTGGCTCGCGTCGATGAACGGCCCGTCGTCCGGCCGCTGCGCGGATCTGGGCCGGACGAGCACCTCCTGGCTCTCCCGCGCGTCGAGCCACCACGGAATGGAGACGTGCGCGCGGACCTCGCACCGGCACGCCTGGAAGGCGCCGGCGAACGTCGGCGGGAGATCACCCGGCAGCGCGAACGCGACCCGGTAGCGGTGAATCCCCTCGCCGAGCCGCCCCTCCCCGGCCACCTCCTCGCTGAGGAGGAGCAGATCGCGAACCTCGAACGTCCCCTCGCCCGGAACCAGCCGCTCGTGCGTGTGCCGCAGGGCCACGCGCACGAAGTTGATGGGCGTCTTCGCGGCGCTCTCGAGCGAGAGCCCGACGTCGAACGCCTCGCCCGGATGAACGACCCTGGGGAGGCGCAGCGTGATGAAAGGGCGGCTCCTCATCGCCGCCTCCCAGTGTAAACGACCTGGCCGACCCGCCCTCCGACGAGGCGTCGCACCGATCGCTCGCTCGCGGTCAGGAGGTCGCGTCGCCCGCTCGCTCGCCGTCAGGAGGCCGCGCCGCCCGCTCGCTAGCGGTAGGAAATGGCCAGGTGCTGCGTCGAGGGCGGCAGCGGATGAAACTCCGTCCGCGAGAACCCCGCGCGGCCGAACATCGCGCCGAGCTCCGCGTCCGTGTACGCGTCGCCCCGCGGCGTCTGGACGAGCATCGTCATGGCGAACGCGGCCGCGCTCGGGGGCGAGACGCGGTCCTCGTTCGGGACGATCTTGATCCCGAAGACGCCGTGGCCCGCCGCCACGTCGAGCACGCGCATCGGCCTGCCGCCCGACACCTCGACGACATTCGCCATCAGCTGCGCCGTGAGCCGCATCAACGGGGCCATGGCGCGCGCAAACCTCACCCACACCGGGTGATCGGGCGCCATCGATCCCTCGCTGCGCGGTCGACCGGAGTCGGCTACTCCGCCGCCTCGCCCAGCCACGCCCGCGCGAGCTCGAGCGTGCGCGCGTTGTCCACGGCCCGCTCCAGGAAGTGCGCCCGGAACGCGCTGTCGCTGATCTTCTCGGCGCGCGCGAGCAGGCGATCGCGCGCCTCGGCGATCGCCCGCGCGGCCTCGGCGCCGCGCCCGCAGACCGACAGCGCCTCGGCGTAGACCAGGCGCACCACCGACTCGCCCTCCTCCACGCCCACCTCGTCGAGCAGCGCGCGCGCGCGCTCGGCGGCGGCGAGCGCGTCGCCAGGGCTGCCGAGGTGGAGCAGCGCGCGCCCGAGCACCGCGACGGCGTAGGCGCGCATCGGCGGCGCCCGCTCGAGGATCGCGTCCGCTGCCCGCGCCTCGCGCGCCGCCGCCTCGGGATCACCCGCGAGGAGCAGGATGCTCGCGAGGTAGACGCGCGCGCAGCCTTCCATCCGCACGTCGCCGTGGCGCTCCAGCATCGCGCACGCGGTCTCCTCGACCGACCTCGCCTCGTCGAGCCGGCCTCGGTACGAGAGCACCAGGCCGAGGTTCTGGAGGACGTACGCCGTGGTGCCGCGCAGCTCCATGCGCTCCGACTCGGCGAGCGCCTGGCGCAGCGCCGCCTCGGCCTCCTCGAGCTGACCCACCTGGCCGTACGAGTAGCCGAGGTTCATGCGCGCCATGCACGCCCGCCGCACGTCGCCGGCCTGCTCGAACGCCGCGAGCGCCGCCGCGATGCCCGCGAGGCTCGCGCCCGGGTCCCCGCCCGCGTGGGCGCGGATCGCGCGCGCCTCGTGGAGGTTCGCCACGGCCTCGAGATCCGGCGCCGGGGCGCCCTCGATCGCGCGCTCCGCGCCCTCGAGCAGCGCGTCGGCCAGCGCGTAGCGGCCGCCGAAGATCAGCATGAGCGCGGCGGAGCTCAGGCAGGCGCTCTTGGCGGAGCTCCCGTCCTCGAGGGGCGCAGGCGTGTCGCGCGCGACGGCGGCCCAGCGCTCGACCCGCTCGAGGCCGCCCGTGGCGCCCGCGGCGATGATGATCCGGGTCAGCGCGGCGAACCAGGCGGCGGAGCCCTCCGCGAGGTGCTCCGCGGCGGCCGCGGCGCGCTCCTCGGCGAGCGCGAGATCGCCGCGCCAGAAGTGCGCCTGGCTCTCGAGAAGGCGGAGCTCGCCCACGGTGGCGGGCGCCGGATCACACGCGACGCCGCGCGCCGCGCGCGCCAGCACCGCGCCGAGGTCGTTGCCCCGCAGCGCCTGCCGCGCCGCCGCGAGGTACGCCGTGGCCGCGCGCGCGGGCTCGCCGCCGCGCTCGAAGTGCTCGGCGAGCGCCATGGGATCGGCCTCGCCGCGCTGCGCGAGGAAGCCGCCCGCGAGCGCGTGGCCGAGCCGCCGGTCGCCCTCGGTCAGCATGCCGTAGGCGGCCTCGCGGATGAGCGCGTGGCGGAACCGGAGCGCGGCGTCGCCGGCCGCGCCCCGCGGCCCGATCCGCACGATCGCCTCGTGCCGCGCGAGCTCGTCGAGCTCGCGCGCGACCTCCGACCGGCCCACGAGCGCGGCGACCCCCGCCTCGGTGAACGCCTCGCCGAAGACGCTCGCGGCGCGCAGCACGCGGCGCGCCTCCGGGTCGAGCGCGTCGAGCCCGGCCTGCACCATCGCGAGCACCGTCTCCGGCGGCGCCGCGGTCCGGCCGCGGGCGGCGGCGCGGATCTGCTCCTCCAGATAAAACACGTTGCCGTCGGCGCGCTCGACGAGCGTCCTCACGAGCTCCGCGCTCGCCCGGGCGCCGAGCGCCTCCCGCACGAGCCGCTCGCCGCCCGACGGCGCGAGCGAAGCGAGGCGGACCTCCCGGACGAGGTGAGGCCCCCAGAGCCCCGGGAAGAGCTCGTGCACGCCGGGCCGCGCCAGCGCGAGCACCGCGAACCGCCTGCCCTTCAGGTTGCGCAGCGCGGCCTCGACGAGCGTCACGGTCGGCAGGTCGCCCCAGTGCAGGTCGTCGAGCACGAGGAGCACCGGCTGCGCGGCGCACTCGGCGTCGAGGAAATCCTCCCACGCGAGGCGCAGCTGGTCGCTCATCAGGAGCGGGTGCCGCCGCGCCGCCCTGAGCTGCACGTCGTCGTCGTCCGGGAACGGCGCGCCCGCGAGCTCGCCGAGGAACGGCGCGACGCGCGCGGCCGCCGCGGCGCCGCAGCGGCGCTCGACGCGCGCGCGGATCTTGCGCCGCTTCGAGTCGATCGGCTCGCCGTCGCGCAGGCCGAGCCCGCGGCGGAGCGCGCGCTGGAGCAGGCCGAAGGCGGAGCCCGCGCTCATCGGGTCCGCCTGGCCGAGCCACACGGCGAGGGGCTCGCCGCGCGACCCGAGCGCGCGGACGAGCTCGTAGCAGAGGCGCGATTTGCCCGAGCCCACCGCGCCCGTCACCAGCACCGCGCCCGGGGCCGCCCCGCGGACGCAGGCGTCGATCTCGGCCTCGATCAGCCCGAGCTCGCGCTCGCGCCCGACGTAGGGCGCCGGCCGGCCGAGGAGCGAGGGCTGCGTCTGGGGCTCCTCGCGCGCGCCGTGGAGCCAGCACCCCGACGCGTCCCGGGTGGCGTCGAACCGCGCGCCGAGCAGGCCCGCGGTCGTGTCGTCGATGCGGATCGCCGCCGGATGGAGCGGCTCGCGGCTGCCCTGCACGAGCTGCACGAGGCGATCGATCACCGCGCCGACCGGCAGCCGCGCGGCGACCTCGGCCCGGCCGATGACGAGCGAGAGGCGGGCGCCGCCGAGCAGCTCCCTGAGCGAGAGGGCGCAGCGGGCCGCCTGCGCCGCGAGGTCGGTGGGCGCGGCCGATCCCGAGAGCGTCACGAGCAGCCACCGCGCCTCCAGGAGCTCGATCCGGCCGCGGTGGCGCTCGACGATCTCGCGGATCGCCCGCGCCCTCGCCTCGTCCTCGACGTCGGAGAGCGTCGCCTCCGCGTCGGCCTGGCCCTCCCGGGCGAGCAGGAGGCACATGACCTTCCGCTCGCTGGTCGTGATCTCGCGGCCGCGCTGCGCCGGCGGGTGGGACGACGGGGGCTGCAGCGACGGCGGGCCCGCGTCGAGGCGCGAGTCCAGCGCCTCCGAGGCGAGCGCCGCCGCGACGACGCCCGCGTCGCGCGGCCGGGACTCCCGCGCCTTCGACAGCATCCGCGCGACGAGCCGATCGAGCCAGGCCGGGACGTCGTCGCGGAGCTCCCCGAGCCGCGGCGGCTCCTCGAGGAGGACCTTCATGAGGACCGAGAGCGGGTCGCTGCCGCCGAACGCGGCGCGCCCGGTGAGGCACTCGAAGAGCACGCTGCCGAGCGCGAACACGTCGGCGCGCGCGTCGATCTGCGGCTCGCCGCGGGCCTGCTCCGGGGCCATGTACTGGGGCGTGCCGCGGATGTCGCCGAGCGCCGGGAACTCCTCCTCATCATCCCCGGAGAAGCGCGCGACGCCGAAGTCGATGAGCCGGACGCGCTGGAGGTCGCCGCCCTCGAGGATGAGGTTGCCCGGCTTCACGTCGCAGTGCACGAACCCGAGCTGGTGGACGGCGGCGAGCGTCTCGGCGATGCGCGCGGCGAGCGTGAGGCCCTCGGCGAGCGTGAGCGGGCCGCGATCGAGCCGCTCCGAGAGGGTCTCGCCATCGAGCCACTCCATCGCGAGGTAGAGCCGGCCCCCGCCCGTCGCTCCGTGCGCGACGTAACGGGCGACGCCGGGGATCGCGAGCGTCGCGAGGGCGAGGTGCTCGCGCGCGAGGGCGCTCAGCGACGCGGTCGCGGCTATCTGGAGGAGCTTGAGGGCGACGAGCTCGCCGGACCGGAGGTCGCGCGCGCGGTACACGCGCGCCGTCGCGCCCGAGGCGACGTGCTCCTCGATCTCGAACCGGTCGTCGACGACCTCTCCTGCCTGCATCGAGCTGACGCGCTCCTGGCGGGCGCTCTGCCGCTATTGCACAGCGTGCCAGCGGCACGCGCCGTCCGTCCACTGTCACTTCGCTCGACGCCGCGCGGCGTGCGCGCCGGCTCACCGCGGCCGATCACCTCGCCGAGCCACCTCGCCTGGACGCATATGGCGGCGCAGGCGCGCGCGTCGGCGCGGCGCACACGCTGGCGCACCTCGCCGGCTCACCTACCTGTCGCGCTGCGCGCCCGCGTCAGGGGGCGCCTGGCCTGCGTCCGCGCCGCCCGCGGGCCGCCGCAGCACGACGTAGCGGAGGTGCGGGACGCCGCTCACCGCCACGGGAGCGAACGCGTCGCCGGCGCCCGGCAGGCGCGCGACGCGCTGCTCCACCCCGCGCGCGAACCGCGACGCGGGCCACGGCGACGCGAGCGCCTCGCCCCCGGCGAGCAGCAGCACCAGCGCGTCCACCCGGCGCGCGTCGAGCAGCGCCCCGGGGATCCGCTTCGTCGTGTGCCCGCCGGGCAGCGCCGCGATCGCCGGATCCGTGACGCCCGCGAGATCGACGAGGGTCGCGCCCGTCGCCGCCCCGAGCCAGCCGACGTCGAGCGCCGCGACGACCTCCGCCCCGGCGAGCGCGCCGCGGAGCTCCTCGACGACGCGCAGCCTGTCGCTGCCCACCCGCGCGGCGGTCGGCCCGACCCGGACCATCACGAAGAGCTCCCCCGCGAGCGCGAGCGCGAGCCGGAGCGCCGTGGCGCGCGCGCCGGCCACCGAGGCGACGTGGGCCGCCGCGAGCACCACGGCGGGCAGCGCCGGGACGACGAGCCGCGACAGCGGCATCCAGTCGCCGCCCGCCGCCGCGACCGCGAGGAAGTGCACCGCGATCGCGGCGAGCAGCCCGCGCGGCCACGCGGGGAGCGCGCGCCACGCGCCCGGCGCGATCAGCGCCAGAGGCCCGGTCAGGAGGAAACACGCGAGCGCGTACCGGGCCCCGAGCGCCGCGTCCGGCGCCTTCGCCAGCGCGGCGAGCGGCGCGGCCCGCCCGAAGATCGCGAGGCGCGCCACGGCCACGGCGACGAAGGGCAGGCCCGCGAGCGCGAGCGCGGCGAGCGCTCGCGCCCACGCGGGGCGCGGCGGGGCGCCCCCTCCGGCGTCGCGGCGCGGAGCCGCCTGGGCCGCGAGCGCGACGACGAGCGCGAACGGCAGGAGCTCCGGCCGGAGCGCCGCCGCGGCCCCGGCGCAGGCCGCGCCGCCGAGCGCGCCGCCGAGCGTCGGTAACGCGACGGCGAGCGCCCCGAGCGCCGCGACGACGCCCGTCTCCATGCCCGCCACGCTCCAGGCGGCGAGCGGCGCCGACGCCGGCACGAGCGCGAGCGCGGCGAACCGGATGGGACGGGCGGACGCCCGATCGATCGCGAGCGCCAGGACGCCGGCGGCGAGCGTCCACGCGAGGGCGCCGAGCGCCTTCGCGGCCGCGAGCGCGGCGAGCGGCCCGCCGGCCGCGAACGGCGCCAGCACGAACGCCCACCCGAGCGGCGTCACGCCGTCGGTCACCGGCCCGGCCGCGTTGAAGCGGTAGCCCAGCCCCAGGGCGAGGTGGTGCGCATAACGCGCCGTGATCAGGGCGTCGTCGACCGTGAACCCCGAGAGCGCGAGCGCCGGGATCAGCGCCGAGAGCGCGCCGGCGAGCGCGACGAGCAGCGAGCGCTCCCGCCCCGTCACGCCGCCTGTGCGTCCGCGCGGCACTCCGATGGACACGAGGCGCTGACGCCCGCGCTGGACCGGAGCCCGCGCCGCTCTGCGCGTTCTCCATCGAGGACGCACCGACAGCGGAGCAAGCGCTCAGGGTGTACGGCGATCGGCACGCAGCGATCCTGTGACAGGCGCACGAAGGACGCAATTGCGCTCGTCTGCCCACAATCATGCGAGCAGGCGAGACGCGACCACGCGGGCACGTGCGCGCGAACGTCGCGAACACCTGGGCTCGCCGCGGCGCGCACGCCTCGGACGACGGCGGCGGCGCTGCGCCTCGTGGCAGCCATGCGCCCTCGTGGACGGTATAGTTCCCCGCATGGCACTTCCCGCCGCGCTCCTGGCCGCCGTCGAGCGGCATTCGTGTTTTACCGGCTGCTATCGCAGCGAATCGGAAGTCCAGGTCTGCATCGATCCCGCGCAGGCGCTCGTGCCGACGGTGCCTGTCTGTTGCAGCGATTGCCTGAACTTCCACCCGGCGGCGCTCGTGAGCCTCTTGCCCCTCGGCATGACGTCGTACGCGCTCGCGAACGCGCTGACGACACACGTGCGCTCGCTGCGCGGGTACAAGTGGGCGACCGGCGGCTACCACACCGCGGGCACCGGCTTCTGGCTCAACGCCGCCTACTACGGCAATGGCCTCTTCCTGGTCGACGCCGCGCGCAACCGCAACGCGAGGACGGACGTCGACATGCTGATCGAGGCCTTCCAGCACGGGATCGTCCAGCCGGAGGACCCGCGCATGCTCGATCCGGCGCTCTACACGATCGAGCTCGCGTACATCAACATGTCGCGGCCCATCCTGCCGGTCCGCAGCAAGCTGGATCTCCTGGCGTCGCCGCAGCGCAGCGCCACGCCGAGGCAGGGGTTCTCGCGCGTGTCGATCGTGGAGTTCCAGCCGCTCGCGGTCGCGGGGACGTCCTCTTCCGCTTCCGCGCAGCCAACGAAGCCGGCGCCGCAGCCCCGGGAGCTCAAGCTCGGCGATACGTGCCCGACGTGCGGCGCCGCCGTGATGGAGCGACCGCTGTTCTCGGGCACGTTCGTGGGCTGCCTCTGCTGAGGGCGCGCCGCGGGCCACGCCGGCGACCGGCTCACGGCGACGGCAGCGTGGTCGCGCGCCACGCGGTCTCTCCGGTCGCCGGATCGATCGCGCGCAGCGCAGCGCCGCTCACCGCGGCGCCGCTGATGACGTAGACGTAGGGGCCGGACGCCTTCGCCGCCGTGAGCCGGTCGCCGAGGTAGGCCGCGGCGCGCTCGTACCGCGCGGCCCCGGACACCGGATCGAGGGCGATGATCCGCGGCTCGGTGCCGTTCACCACGTCGACGCCGACGACGACGGCGGCGCCGCCGCTCGCGACGAGGAACAGGTCGGGCCGCCCGCCGGAGAGCGGCGCGCGCGCGGCGAGCTCCTTCTTCCAGAGCGACTCGCCGCCGCGCCGCCCCTCGGCGGTGAGCCGCGGCGGGCCCCCGGCCGGCGCGGTGAGCACGACCTCCACGTCGCCGGCCTGGACCACCTGGGGGTTCTTCTTGCGCTCCCAGAAGTGCCCCGTGATCGCCGACGGCTGCGGCGCCGTCGGGCAGTCGGCCGCCCCGCCCCCTTCGAGCTTGATCCCGGTCGCCGTGCCGTCCTTCATCACCACGGTCGCGCAGCCATCGCCCCCCGCGATCTCGTCGGGGACCCCGGGGAGGTCCGCCACCCAGCGCGCCTTGCCGGTGCGGGCGTCCAGCGCGCGCAGCGCGGCGTCGCCCCCGCCCGCGAGCACCGTGTTCGGGTCCGCGCAGGCGAGCGCGTCCGGCTCCTCGATCTCCAGCGAGGCCCAGATCCCCTGCCCGCTGCGCCCGTCGACGGCCACCACGCGCCCGCGGGTCTTGCCGTCCTGCCACAGCACCGGGTCGGGCGTGTCGTCGCCGTTCGCGTCCACGAAGCAGAGGGCGTCGCGCTGCGTGGAGAGCGGGCGCGCGCGCGGCGCGGGCTCCTGCGGCGGGTCGACGCGCGCGAAGAACATCACCGCGAAGCCGATCCCGACCGCGGCCATCGCCGCGGCGAGGAGCACCTTCGTCGCCCGGGATGGCCCCGGCGCTGGCGCGCCCCGCGGCGCGGCCGCGCCGGCGACGCCGGGCGCATCCGCGCCGCAGCGCGGGCATGCGATCCCATCACGACTTGCCTCCAGCGAGGCACCACAGCTCCTGCAGGGCCGCATCCGGACAGTCTATCGCCGCCGGGCGCCCGTGATCGAGGGCCACCGCGCGCGGCCCGGCCGGACCGGGGACTCGCCTCCGCTACGTCGCTACTTCGCCCAGAGCACCGAGAGATCGATCTCGATGGCCTCGAAGGGCACGACCCGGACCCGCGCCGCGCCGCTGTGGACGGGGCCGGGCTCCCAGCTCCTGCCCGCGGCGAGCGAGAAGACCTCGAGGGTGCGCCGGAGTGGATCGACGAGCCACGCGTGGAGCACGCCTTCGCGCGCATAGAGGGGCATCTTCTCCCTGCGATCGACGTCCTCGGTCGACGGGCTCAGGATCTCGCAGATCCAGTCGGGAGCGAGCGGAAAGAAGGCCGTCTCGGGCAGCTCGGGCATGCGCTCGATCCGCCAGCCGGCGAGGTCGGGCACGAGCACGTCGAACTCACCCGGCGTGCGCGGGTCGGGGAGGTGCAGCTCAGGCTCGACCAGGATGGTCCAGCCGCCGGGCCCGCCTTCGCCCAGGTCGAAGGGGCCGGACAGCTTCCCCCCGAGCCGGGACGCGGCGCGCGCATGCCGCGGCGCCGGGCGGGGGAACACGTGCAGGGTGCCGCGGACGAGCTCCGCCACCTTGGTCGACGGGACGGCTTCGAGGTCGGCGTACGTGGCGCGGGGCTGCTTCTCGGCCGGCTGACCCATGACCGGAGCCTGCCTGGACACCCAGGGAGAGGCAAGGGTGTGTGGCGCGCCGAACCCGAACGCTGGCGCGTCGGCGCGCCGCGCCGCCCACCGGCCCTCACCCGCTACGGCTTCGGTATCCTCAACGTGCCGCTGACCATGGCGCTGCCGCTCACGACATAGACCAGGCTGAGCGGGTGGAACGCCCAGGGGCCGAGCGCGATGGACCCGAGCCAGAGCTGCTCGTGCACGCGCTCCTTGGCAAACAGCACCCCGAAGAGCAGCACGATGAGCAGGCTCGTGGGGATCGGCGTCCCCTCGTAGTAGCGCACCTTTCCTCGATCGTCCGACAGCTCGGCCGCCGTCACGTTGTACCGCGCGAGGCGGCTGATCCCGCAGGCGACGAAGTAGACGAGGGCGGCGGCGTCCCACGGCCCGCGCAGGCCGAGCGCGTAGCCGAGCACCGCGGGCGCGACGCCGAACGAGACCACGTCGGCGAGGGAGTCGAGATCGGCCCCGAGCGGCGAGTGCTTGCGACGCCAGCGCGCGATCGTGCCGTCGAGGACGTCGCACGCCAGCGCGAACGGCAGGAGCCCGAAGGCCACCCAGATATAGATGCGCTCGCGCTCGGCCACGTAGTTCAGGCAAAGCAGGATGCTCAGCGTGCCGCTCGCCGCGTTCGCCAGCGTGACGAAGTCGGCGAGCGCGAACGACCGGAGCATCGAGAAATGGGGCGGTCTCTCGGCAGGCATGGCGCTCGGGCTGCGCAGTGTCGCACGTCCGGTTCGATTGCCAACCATTCTGCGCGGAGCGCGCCGCCGTCGCCGGGGCGTCCTCGCGTCGCAGGGCGCCTCGGGCCGCGGCGCGCCCGGCGCCGGCGCCGTCTAGCCAGGTGGCACGTGCTTGTCCACTCCGCGGCGATCCGCGCACAAAACTTAGGATAGGGCCGCGCGCTGCCTAGCATCCGTCGGCGGATGCCCGGACTGTCACTTGTCGCCGACAACACCCGTTGCTCACCGGAGCCCGAGCGCACGTCGCTGCACGATGTGCTCGACTTCGTCCTGGAGGGGGCGCGCAACGCGTCTCCTCCGCTCGATGGAGCGGCGCTGCCGCTACGCGCCGAGGCCGAGGCGCTGCCGCTGCTCTGCGAGCTCGCCGAGGCCGCGGCGGAGCTCGCCTCCGGACGCCGCGCGCGCGCGGTCGTGCGCCTGTGCCTCGAGCCCGACCCCTGGGAGCTCGGGCTGGAGCGCGTGGGCCGCGACCTCCTCGTCACCGTCTTCCAGGGCGGGGACGTGCCCGAGGTCGCCCTGCACGAGCGGCGCTTCGACGGCGAAGCGCTCTGCGCGCGCCTCCTCGCGGCCATCGACCGGCTCGCCTCGCGCAGGGGCCCAGGCGCGCGCCGCGACGCCGCCTTCGCCGACAACGACGCGGATCTCGGCGGGCTCGGCGAGCAGCGGCTCCCGGCCGCGCGGCGGTGCCTCGCGGCCTCCCTGCCGTTCTCGCCCGACGAGGCGGGGGGAGAGCCCGCGATCGTGGGCGTCGAGCCGACCGGCGAGATCCCGATCGCCATCGCGGCCGAGGCGCTCCTGCGCACGTCGCAGGGCGCGGCGCTCACGCAGCCGGCCGTGCTCCGGGCCGACCTCTTCTCGCTCCTCTTCCGGGGCAAGATCCGCGTGCTCGTGGGCGAGGAGGCGCGGGAGCTGCCCGACGTCTTCGTCTTCCCGTTCGCCGAGCAGCTCGCGTCGCTGTCGCTCGAGTCGCTCGACGCGTGGGCGCGGCGCCAGCCCTACCACCGGCGGCTGACCGTCGGCGGCGCGATCCTCGGCGTCCGGCTGCACAGCGAGGGGGCGCTGTCGCTCACGCTCGGCGTGCCCCGCGTGGGCCGCGTCCCCTCCGCGGATCCCCGCGCGCCCGGCGCTGGCCGCGTACCCTCGTTCGCGGCCGCCGAGGAGCGGGCGCAGACCTGGACCTTCCCGGCCGTCGACGTGGCGGCGCTCGCCCAGGGCGTCGTCGCGTTCGGGCGGGCGCTCGCGCGCAGCCTGGTGCGCCGCGATCGCGGGCAGACGTCGAACCTGCGCCTGTTCGAGTTCCGGGCGCGCGTCCGCGAGCTCGCCGAGCGGCTCCGCGAGCTCACGCGCAACGACGCGAAGATCAACGTGGCCCCGGAGACGTACCGCGCCTTCGCGGCGGCGGCGCGCCCGCAGGCCGCCGCCGAGGACACGTTCGGGAGGACGCGCCTGCGCTTCACGGCCCGGTGGATCGCGGCGATCCCGTCGCTCGATCTCCGCGCCACCTTCCTCTGCGGCGACGTGCTGGTGGTGGGCTCGACGCGCGAGCTGACGTGCATCGATCGGCGCACCGGCGAGTGCCTGTGGCGCAAGCCCGCGCCGCGCGCGGTCTCGGTGATGACGCCGGTCGGCCTCGGGCGGCTCCTGCCCGACGGCACGCTGCAGCTGCACGATCTGTCGAGCGGCGAGGTCGCCTGGTCGACGCGGCTCTCGCCGCGCGTGGGCGCGAACGCCTCGGGCGCGGTGGTGAGCGCCCCCGGGCTGCCGCGGATGCTCATCGTGAGCGAGGGGACGCGCCACCTCGCGGCCGTGGACCTCTACTCCGGCGAGGTGCGCTGGCGCTACGCCGCGCGGCGCGGCGAGAACTTCCGGCTCCGCCGCGCGGGCAAGCTCGTCCTCGTGGGCAGCGGCGAGCCGGCCCTCGCGGCGCTCGACGTGCTGAGCGGCGAGGTCGTGTGGCGCTTCTGCGACCGGCTCCCGTTCGCGTCGCCGGTGGCGGTCGATCACGACGCGCTCTTCGCGCTGGCGGGCGACGGCGCCTTCGTCGGCCGCGGCGGGGCGCGGCTGCACCACCTCGACCCGTGGTCCGGCGAGGCGCGGTGGACGGTCGATCTGCCGAAGCACGTGGCGCCGGTCGGCGCGCCGCTGCTCGGGCCCGAGACGGTGTGCGTGGTGACCCACGGGCGGCGCGGCACGGGGCTCGTGGGGCTCGATCGCCGCACCGGGGCGACGCGCTTCGAGCTGACCGCGTGCGCGGCGACGGCCTCGTGCCTCATGGTGGACGATGTGGTCGTCGTGAACAGCGAGGCAGGCGAGATCGTCGGGGTCGGCGCGCACGACGGCGCGGTCCGGTACCGGCACGTCATCGCGGGCGGCGTCGAGGGCGACAGGCCGCGGCGCCTCGAGCCGGTGCTCCGCTCGGGCGCGCTGTTCGTGCCGCAGAGCGAGGTGCACGTCGTCCGGCCGCGCGACGGCGCGCTGCTCGGCAAGGTGCCGACGGACCTCATCCCGGATCTCCTGCGGGTGGACGAGCGGTGCGACGTCTACGTGGCCGAGGAGAGCGGCCACCTCGCGGCCTTCGCCGCGGCCCCGCGGCTCAGCCTCGTCCAGTAGCCGCGGCGGCGCGCGTCAGCGCGGCCGCCGCGCCGGCTTCCAGATGAGCTCCAGCGTCACCTGGGTGACGCCGTCCTGGATGAGCCCGATCCGCTCGGCGGCCTTGCGCGAGAGATCGATGATCCTTCCGCGCTTGAACGGGCCGCGGTCGTTGATCCGCACGCGCACGCGGCGGCCGTCCCGGCGGACCACGTCGACCACGGCGCCGAAGGGCAGCGTCCGGTGCGCGGCCGTGAGCGCGCGCGGGTTGTAGCGCTCGCCGCTCGCGGTGCGGCGGCCGGTGAACTTGTCGGCGTAGTAGGTGGCGCGCCCGTGCTGGATCGGCGTCCCCTTCGCCGCGCTCCGCGCGCTCGCGGGCGCGAGCGGCGTGGAGATGCCGTCGGTGTCGTCCGGATCGTCGCCCTCGGCCTGGGGCCGCGGGAGCGCCGGCGGGGTGCTCGGCGCGACGCCGCGCGCGATCGGCGCGTCGGCGCCCGTGCGGGGCGCTGCAGGCTGGTGAGCGGAGCAGGCGGGGGTGAAAGAGAGGAGGAGGAAGGCGAGCGTCCTCGCCGCGCCGCGGCGTCCACGGGGCGTCATCACGTCGCCTCGGGCGCGGCGCGATCGGCCGACGAGGGGTCGAGGTCGGCCGCGGGCGAGGCCACCGCGGCGACGAGGGCCAGGGCCGAGGGCTCGCCGCTCCCCGCCCCGTCCGCGGACGGCGCCGCCTGGGGCCTGGCCTTGGCCCGCACGAACCCGGCCAGCGCGCGGAACGGCACGCCGGTCGGGCAGATCCTCTCCTTCTCGGCGAGCACCTCCTCCGGCACGTGCGCGAGCGCGAGCGCCGCGGCGTCGAAGTCCGGCATGCTCCGCGACGACGCGAGGACCACGGTCATGAGGCCGCGGTAGGCCCCCCTGGAGGCCGCGATGCGCTCGGCCTCCCCGAGATCGCAGCGCCCGCACGCGATGCAGCGGGAGAAGCGGGGCAAGGCCGCGCGCTCGGCGGGCGAGAGCGGCGGCAGGCCATCGGCGTCGTAGTTCTCGCGGAAGAGCGCGAGCCCGCTCGGACCGTCGTCGAAGAGACGGCGCACGGTAACCTTGAGGAACGACCACGCGAGGACCGCGAGGGCCAGGGCACGACCGGAGAGCACGATCCGTCCATAACCCGAAACAGGCCCGCGCGCCGAGGCGATGCGCGCGGGGTCTCCAGATCGGCGCCGGGCGCGTGAACCCGCGTTAACAGCGCGCCGGGCACGCGCAGGTCCGCGACGACCCGCCGCCGCTGCGATGACCCCTGCGACGCGCGCTCGTCGCCCGAGCTCCGCGGCGCCGGAGATCGCGCGCCGCGCCGGCGCTCCGCGGAAGATCACGGAAGATCGCGCGACGACGGCCGCCGCCGGGCGAGGACGCCGCGCAGCGCCGCGACGCCCCCGCGCATCGGTCCTCGCTGGCACGTCGGGTGCACAGGAGCCAGGCATGCCCAACGACTTGCTTCTCTGCGACGACCGACGCTCCGAAGACCTCGGCGAGCTCGCCGAAGGTGCGCTGGTGGAGGCGATGATCGCGGGGGACGAGCGCGCCTGGCGCGCCTTCCACGCTCGCTACGATCGGCTCGTCCACCGCTGCATCAGCGGCGTGATCGCCCGCTTCTCCGCTGTGGTCGCGCAGGACGACATCCGCGACATCCACGCGACGCTG
The DNA here is from genome assembly GCF_051475585.1 of Sorangium sp. So ce426. Lineage (NCBI taxonomy): Bacteria > Pseudomonadati > Myxococcota > Polyangiales > Polyangiaceae > Sorangium > Sorangium sp. So ce426. The sequence goes on from NZ_CP150341.1 coordinate 5,369,824, forward strand.
CTCGTGCAGCTGCTCTCGAACGACATGCGCAAGCTGAGGACCTTCGACGCAGGCCGCGGCGCGCGGCTGAGCTCCTGGATCGGCACGCTCGCCGTCCACTGCGCGTACGACCATCTGCGCTCGAGGAGGCGCGCGCCGCGCTGTGCCCCGCTCGACGACGCGGCGGTCGAGCTGCCCTGCGAGCGCCCCTCGCCGCAGGAGCAGGCCGAGCGCCGCGAGCGCGCCGCGATCGTGGGGCGGGTGCTCCACGCCTTCTCCAGCAAGGACCGCGAGTTCGTCGCGCTCTACTTCGCCGAGGGCCTGCCCCCGGAGCAGATCGCGGCGCGGATGGGGATCAGCGTGAAGACGGTGTACTCGAAGCGCCACAAGATCCAGAGCCGCCTGGAGGCGATGCTGTCCAGCGTCAGCCTCGCGGCGTGACGTTTCCCTCCCGCGAAGGGGGCTCGGCGGCCGTCGGCCCTGTGGTATGAGCCGGGGAGGATGGCTCGCCCGCCCCGCACCTCCTCCGCGCTCCCGCTCATCGCGGCCGCCGCCCCGCTGCTCGGCGCGTGCGGCGGCGGCGGCGGAGACGCCCCCGCGATCCCCCTCGCCGACGAGCGCGGCGGCGGCGCGCGCGTCGCCGAGATCGTCGGCGACGCCGGGTGGCTCGACCCGGAGGACGAAGAGAGCCGGCGCTGCGCCGCGCCGCCCGCTCGCCGCGCCCACGTCACCGGCGCCACCCTCGTCGCCATCGACAGCTTCGACGAGACCGGCGAGGGCGCGCGCGGCAACCACTACGTGCAAGACAGCGCCGACGAGCCGGTCCCCTACTCGGGGATGACGGTCTTCCAGCCCGCGTTCGACCCGCCGGATCTGCGGCTCATCCCGGGCGACGTCGTCGACGTGCTCGGCGAGCTCACCGAGTTCCTCGGCCCCTCCGCCGGCCGCTTCGGCGGATGCCGCACCTTGCCCGAGCTCGGCGGGACCATGAGCTTCCGCTTCGAGGACCGCCCCGCCGTCCCGATCCGCGTGCCGCTCGACGACCTGAGGGGCTACGCGTCGGCGCGCCCGTACATCGGCATGCTCGTGCGGATCGAGGGCGTCAGGATCGCCGGCGCCCCCTCGAGCCGCGACGGCCGCTACGCGGCGTCGATCGACGTCGGGGCCGGCGTGCGCCCCGCCGACGTCCCGCGCCTCTCGAACGAGCTCTACGATCTCGAGCGCGAGGGGCCGCCGCTCGCGGACGGCGCCTCCTTCCGGTCCGTCACCGGCGTGCTCACCTACTTCTACGGCTTCAAGATCGCCCCGCGTTGCCCGGCCGATTTCCAGCTGGAAGGCGCGCCCCTGCCCTCCGACGACGCATGCGCTCCCTGAGGCCCGCGCTCCTCTCGCCGCTCGTCCTGCTCGCGGCCTGCCAGGGCGCGGCCCCCGGCGGCCCGTCGGCGCCGGGGCACGCCCTCGCCTCGACGCCCGAGGGCAGCGTCGGGCGCATCGAGGTGCGCCACCTCGACGCCCGGCCGCGGCTCGCGCTCGTCTCGCGCGACGGCGATCCCGCGCCCGCGCTCGTCGTCTCGGTCGCGACCGATCTCGGCTCGGTCGCGACGACGGCGCTCGCCAGCGTGGTCGAGGCGCGCCTGCTCGCCGCCGGCTTCGACGTGGACGCGCGCATCGACCGCGGCGCCTTCCGCGTGCGCCTGCTCGTCAGGGACGCGGCGCGCGTCGCGCCGTTCCTGCGCGCGCTGTCGGCGGCGTTCGCGCAGCCCATCGCGGCGGGCAGCCCGGAGGTCGCCCGGGCCGCGGAGCGGACGCAGGCGCTCCGATCGAGCCCGCTCGACGCGCCGGAGCTCTCGCCGATCGCGGCCTGCACCGGCCAGCTGGGCCTCGCGGGCGCCGAGCCCGTCGTCGATCTGGCGACGCCCGCGGGCGCGCGGGAGCTCGAGGGGTGGCGCGCCGCGGCGCTTCACGCCGGGCGCACCTCGATCGCCGCCGTCGGCCCGGCCGCGTTCTGCGAGGAGGCGGCGCGCGCGGCGGAGGACATCGACGCCTGGCCGGCGGGCGGCCCGCCCGCGGACCCCTGGCCGGCGGCGGACACGGTCGGCGTGTACACGACGAACCAGCTCGGGCGGCGCGCCGCCCGGGTGACCGTGGCCGCGCGCGTCGCGAGCCCCCAGGCGGCCGTCGCCGCGGCGGAGCGGCTCGGCGCGCCTGGGTCCCCGCTGCGCGCGCGGCTCTCGGCGCTCCCCTCCCCGTTTCGCGCCGTCGAGGTGCTCGGCGTCGCCCGCCCGCGCGGCGGCTGCGTGAGCGTGACCATCGAGGCCGCCGATCTGCCCACGGCCCCGCCCGTCGAGGCCTCGGCGGCGCTCGCGGCCGCGGTGGCGCGGCAGGAGATCCGCCGCGGCCTCTCGGCGCCGTCGAACCCCGACGTCGCCACGCGTCAGGTCCTCACCGCGCAGGACCCTCGCGACGCCGGCGCGCGCGCCTCGTGGTGGGCGCTCTCGGGGAGCGCCCCGGGCGCGCCGCCGGAGCGGTGGGCGACGGCGCTCGGCCTCCCTCCGAGCGCCGACCCGCCGAAGCCCGCGGCGCCGGGCGAGGCCGGCGCCCGGCGCTTCGAGGCCGAGCTCTCGCGCGCGCTCGCGCCGGGAGCCCAGCCCTCCCTGGAGCGGCGGGCGCTCGTCGAGCGCGGGCAAGGCGAGGTCTGGGTCCTGCTCGGGAGCCCGTGCGGCGTCGCCGAGGAAGGGCTGTACGACGCCGGCGCGACGGCGCTCGCCGCGCTCGCCGCCGTGCAGACCCGGCGGCGCGAGCTCGACGTCACGATCGAGCCGTGGGTCACGGCGGATGCCGTCGGCGTGATCGCGCACGCGCCGTTCCGCGACGAGCGCGAGACCCCGGCCGAGCTCGGGCGCCGCGTGGCGAACGCCGCCGCGCGCACGGTCGCGGCGACCACGCCCGGCCCCGAGGCGCTCACGCTGGCGCGCGCCGCGGCGCTCCAGCACCTGGAGCACCTCTCCGGGGGGCGGGCCGCGGCGCTCGAGGCCTTCGCCTCCGCGATCGCGCCCGACCACCCGTCCTGGATCGAGCCGTTCGGCGTCTGGGACCGGGTGGCGAGCGGCGCGCTCGAGACCGTGCAGCTCCGCTGGCAGGCCCTCGCGACCGGCCCGCTCCGGCTCGCCGTCCTCGCGAACGCCGACGCTTCCCAGGCGGCCGCCGCGGCGGAGGCCGCCGAGCGCTGGCTCGCGCCGCGGCTCACCCCGCGCGGGTGCGGCTCACCGGACGGCGCGGTGGTGCCCCGGCTCGGTCACCACGACGCCCGCCTGCCGGCCGGGGCGGCCCTGTCGCAGGCCGTCGTCGGCGCGCGGCTCCCTGCGGCGCGCGAGGCCTCTCCCACGGCGCGCGAGCTCGCCGAGCTCACGGCCTTCGCCCTCAACGGCGAAGGCGGGCTGCTCGCGGCCGCGCTCTCTCCCGCGGCGAGCACGGCGTCCCCGGCTCCAGCCAGCGCGGCGCCGACGAAGCGGCCGCTCGCGGCCCGCGCGAGCGCGCGCGTCCTCGGCGGGACACGCGCGGCGGCGCTCGCCGTCGAGATCAGGGCGGAGGCCGGCGAGCTGAGCGAGGCGTCGGCCCGCGTGAAGGAGCTCCTCGCCGGCCTGGCGCAGCGGGTGACCGACGCCGATCTCGGCCGCGCCGAGGCCCACCTCGCCCGGCGGGAGCGCGACGCGCTCGCGGAGCCCAGGCGCCGGCTCATCCACCTGTTCAACGGCCGCCCCTCCCGCGCGGCCGCCGCGAAGATCACGCTGGCCGCGTGGCGCGCCTTCCTGGCGGGCGCGCTCGGCGCGGACGCTATGGTGACCGTCGAGGCCCGGCCCGACTGATCACTCCCCGCCATCGAAGTCGCCGGCGTCCTCTAGCTCGGCCGGCCGCCCGGCGCGGGTCGCCTCGGGGCCCTCGTCGTCGGCGTCGCTGTCCGCGCCCGTGGCCTCGTCATCGTTCTCGTCGACCTCGTCCTCGTCCTCGTCGTCCGGCTGGGTCAGCACGGGGAGCCGGCGCTTGCCGACCGGACCCTCGTCGACGTAATCGCGCAGCGCCATCATGTCCTTCAGCGCCTCCAGCTTCGCGAGCGCCTTGACCTCGACCTGGCGGATCCGCTCGCGGGTCAGGTTCATGATCGCCCCGACGTCCTCGAGCGTCGTGCCGCCGCGATCCGCGACGTCGAGCGCGCACGTCTCGTTCATGTCCCAGACCTCGAGATCGGGGAAGTTCAGCTTGATGGCGCCCGTCCTGGCGGAGACGTCGAGATAGAGGTGGTGCTGGCACGAGACGTACGGGCACGGCCTCGGGCCGTCGACGCACTCGGCGCGGGCCCGCGGCTTGTAGTAGTCGGTCTCGGGGTAGAGCATCCGGCCGATCTCGAGCTCGCGCTTGGTCATGCGCTTGACGCTGATCGTCCGCGCCCGGATCTCGCGCTTCCGCCGCGACCTGCGCTGCTCGCGCGTGATGGCGTTCCCCGACTCCGCGGGGTCGGCCTGGAGCGCGAGCGCGCCCTCCACGACAGGCTCCGTCGAGCCCGCTGGGCCGCGATCGCCCTCCGCCGCATCCGCACCGTCCAGGCCGAAGATCTCGAGCTCGCTGTCAGACACCGTCGCCATGCGCTGCCTCCGTTTGGTAGCGTCTCCGCTCTCAAGCGCGCGCGTCTCTCCCCGTACGTCCGAGTCCCAGCTCGAGCGCAGAGGGATCCGCTCCTTAAGCCCGACGTAAAGCCGGATGCCGTCCCTAAAAAATCGCGACGAAACGAGCCGATGCCCGTCCCGTCGATCGCATCAAACCCAGGCGGGGCCGCGCCCGCGGCCCCATGTACTTCACGACGACGAAAGCCCCGCGACTCGGCCCCTCAAGAGGAAGCCGCCTGTTTCGTGAGCCGCGCTTGCGCCATCAAGCGCTCTTCTATCAACGCCAGCTTGGAGACGAGCTCCCGCGCGAGCGACTCCGCGCTCGCGAGGTCCTGGGCGATCGCCCTGCCGCTCGTCTCGCTCCGCCTCTCCTTGGCGGCATCCCTGAGCGCATTGAAGACCTTGGTCATCGTGCGCTCGAGCTCCTCGATATCACCTCTCACGAACAGGAATTCACGCTGGATCTCTTCGATGGTGTAGTCCTGGGCCATCATCTCTTTGATGCGCTGAACCTGGCGGACTACCGTGGCCGGATACATCCCCTGCGAGCCCTGGTGCTTGCCCTTGCGCCCCACCCGCACGCTGCGCGGGAGCAAGCCGAGCTGCACATACTTCCGGAGCGTCGCCTCGCTGAACTTGATGCCATGAGCCGCGAACAGCTCGAGGATATCGCTCGATGTGATCCCCTGGGCGTGCTCCCGCTCGATGCGATCAAGCACCTCCTCAGGGATCCTCTGCACCGGTCCTCCCATCGATTGCCGGAGGCCCTACCCAACCGACGCGGGCGACTCTATTCCACTGAATGGAATACAGTCAATTGACGCGACTACGATTATTGTGTGGCTGTCGCGAGACGCGGTGCTTTGCCGGGGTTCTTGACGTACCTCGGACATTTTTCGTCCGTCGGAGCGACGCGTCGGCCCGCCCGGCTCGACGCGGGTCGGGGGCCGGGATGGGAAAAAAGCGACGCACGGTGCAATGGGTGCGAGCAGGGGGGCGCCCGACACCCAGCGGGGCTCGTGGAGCGGCATGCCCCGTACCCTGACACACATCGGTCCTTTCAGACAAAAGGGCTGATAGTCTCGCCGCCACCATGGCCAAGGCCCTCGCCAGCGAGGGTCGGAGCTCGGCTTCGCCCGCCGCCCCCCGACCCGTCGAACGCGTCATCAGGGACGTCACCGCCCGGGGGGTCAGGATGCGGGTCCTGGTCGCCGGCGCGGGCAACGGCCCGGCGCTCTTGCTGATCCACAGCTTCCTCGTCAGCCACCTGGAGTTCGATGACGTGATCGACACGCTGGCCCAGCGGTTCCACGTCATCGCCCCGGACCTGCCGGGCTTCGGCGAGAGCGAGAAGCCGAGCCCGGCGCGGTACGCTTACGGCATCGAGACGTTCTCCGAGGCCGTGGCCGACCTCATCGCCGCCTTCGGCGTCGGCCGCGCGCACCTCGTCGGCCACGCGATGGGCGCCGCCGTCGCGATCACGCTGGCCGCCAACCACCCGGAGCTCGTGCAGCGGCTCGTCCTGGAGGACGCGCTCTGTTACCCGTTCCCGATGAGCTTCAAGATGAAGCTCCCGCTCCTGCCGGTCGTGGGCGGCATCGTCTTCAAGCAGCTCCACGGCCGCGGCACGTTCCGGTCGTACTTCCGCGACGACGTGTTCCGGGCGGACGCGGCCGTGCCGCTGTCGCGCGTCGACCGGCACTACGATCTCTTCAACGCCCCCTCGGCGCGCGAGAGCGCCCACGCGGTGCTGCGCGCGGTGCTCGACGCGCGCCCCGTCGTCGCGCGCCTCACCCGGATCACGGCGCCGACCCTCGTCGTGTGGGGGCGCGACGATCGCATCTTCCCGGCGGCGAGCGCGCAGCGGCTCGCCCGCGAGATCTCCGGCGCGATGCTCGAGATCATGGACGCCGGGCACTCGCCCCACGAGGAGCGGCCGGGGGAGTTCGTCGCGCTCGTGACGCAGTTCCTCGAAGGGAAGCGGTGACGGCGGCGGCGCGCTGGGCTCGGCTCTCGCGCGGCGCGGCGCGAGCGGCCGGGCGCGCGGGGCGCGCCGTCCTCGGCGAGGACGCGGCGCGGCGGTTCCTCGCGGACCGCTCGGCGCTGCTCGGCCTCGGGATCGTCGCGCTGCTCTCGCTGTTCGCCGCGGTGGGGCCGGCCGTCATCCCCCACGACCCGAACGCGAGCGACTTCACCCTGGCCCGCGACGCCTCCGGCGCGCCGCCCGGGCCGTCGGCCGCCCACTGGCTCGGGACGGACCCGCTCTTCCGCGACCTGCTCGCGCGCCTCGCGCACGGCGCGCGGCTCTCGCTCGCCGTCGCGCTCTCGTCCACGGCCCTCGCCACGGGGCTCGGCGCGCTCGTCGGCGTCACGGCCGGCATGGCCGCCGGCACGCGGGCGGACGCGCTCGACGGCGCGCTCATGCGGCTCGTCGACGTGATCCTCGCCCTGCCGTACCTCCTGTTCGTGACCGCGATCGGCGTCGCCGTGGGGCGCGCGGACGTGGGGACGATCCTGCTCGTGCTCGGCCTCACGGGGTGGACCGGGGCGGCGCGGGTCGTCCGGGCCAAGACGGCGGAGCTCGCGCAGCGCGATTTCGTGGCCTCGGCGCGCGCGCTCGGCGCGGGGCCGCTGCACATCGTCCGGCGGCACGTCCTGCCGAACGTGGGCGGGACGCTGCTCGCGCTCGCGACCATCAGCGCCGGGCAGATGATCCTCGCCGAGGCCGCCCTCGGCTACCTGGGCGTCGGCGCGCAGCCGCCGACCGCGACCTGGGGCCGCATGCTGCACGAGGCCGAGCCGTACCTCGGGGTAAGGCCGCTCCTTGTGGCCGCGCCGGGCTTCGCCATCGTGCTCGCCGTGCTCGGCTTCCACCGCGCGAGCGAGGGGCTCCGCGACGCGCTCGATCCGGCCGGCGCGTCGCTCCCGCGCGGCCGTCGCCTGCCGGTCGATCTGCTCGTCGCGGGCGCGGCGCTGCTCCTGCTCTCGGGCGGCTCGGCGGGCGGCGTCCGCGCGCCCCTCGGCGGCGAGCCGGCGCCCGGCGCGCCCGTGCGCGGCGGGACGCTGCGCCTCGCGACGACGGTCAACGCGCGCGCGCTCGATCCGGCGATCGCCTACGACGAGCTCTCGAGCACCGTCGCGGAGCTCGTCTTCGCCCGCCTCGTCACGTGGGACCAGGGCGGCCGCATCACGCCCGATCTCGCGCGCGCGATCGAGGTGGAGCGCGGCGGGCGGACGTACGTCTTCACGCTGCGCGAGGGCGTGCGGTTCCACGACGGCGCGGAGCTCCGCGCCGCCGACGTGAAGCGGTCGATCGAGCGGACGCTCCACCCGAGGACGCCGAGCCCGGGCGCGAGCCAGTACGACATGATCGAGGGCTTCGCCGCGTACCACGCGGGCGCGGCGCCGCACCTCGCCGGCGTGCGGGTGCTCGGCGATCACGCCGTCGCGATCGATCTGCGCGCGCCGGACGCGACGTTCCTGCCCCTCATGACGCTCGCGTTCATGGCGCCGGTGTGCCCCTCGTCCGGGGCCGAGGTCGACGCGGCGAGCCCGCCGCCGCCGTGCGGCGCCGGCCCGTTCCGCGTCGCGCGGTGGGACCAGGACGGGAGCATCGGGCTCGCCCGCCACGAGGGGTACTTCCGCCCGGGCCTGCCGTACCTCGACGCCATCGCGTGGCAGACCGGCGTGCGCGCGACGACCCAGCGCTACAAGTTCGAGGAGGGCGAGCTCGACGTCCTGCGCGATCTGACCGCGATCGACGCGGCGGCCTACCGCGCCGCGCCCGGGTGGGAGGGGCAGAGGCGCTGGGTGACGCGGGACAGGACCAACGCCGTCTTCCTCAACACCGAGCTCGCGCCGTTCGACAAGCTCGCCGTCCGGCGCGCCGTCGCGTTCGCCCTCGACCCGACCGTGCTCGAGAAGGTGCGCCCCGATCTGCTCGCGCTCGACCGGGTGCTGCCGCCGTCGATCCCGGGCCCCCCGCGCGACGCGCCGATGCGGCAGCACGACCTCCCGCGGGCGCTCGAGCAGATGGCCGCGGCCGGCTACCCGTACGACCCGGCGACCGGGAGGGGCGGCTACCCGGGCGTCATCGACTACATCGCGGTCCCGGACACGCTGGAGCAGGCGATCGGCGAGATCGTCCAGCAGCAGCTCGCCAGGATCGGCCTCCGCGTCCGCCTGCGGCTCGTCAGCTGGGCGACCTACCTCGCCGAGGCCTCGCGGCGCCGCGCCGTCCCCATGGGCTGGGTCGGGTGGCAGGCCGATTTCCCCGACCCGGCGAGCGTCTTCGAGCCGACGCTCTCCACGCGCGCCATCCGCGACGAGGGCTCGCAGAACTACGCCTTCTTCAGCGACGAGGAGCTCGATCGCACGCTCGACGCCGCCCACGCCGAGCAGGATCGCGCGCGGCGCCTCGCGCTGTACGACCGCGCCGAGCGCATCGTCCGCGATCGCGCGCCGTGGGTGCCCACGTACACGGCGCGGCAGCTCGAGCTCTGGCACCCCTACGTGCGCGGCCACGAGGGCGCCGCCGCGCTCACGTCGCGCTTGCACGAGGTCTGGCTCGACCCGTCGGCGCGGCCCGGGGCCGGCGGAGGGCCGCGCGCGGCCGCGCCACGAACCGCCACGCCGCTCCGCGCGCTGCTCGCGCGCGCGGTCCTCCCCCGATGAGCACCCCGCCCGCGCGCCGTGCCTCCACGCCCCGCCCGGGCCGCGCCTCCGCGGTGGGCTCCGCGCTCGCGCGCCTGCTCCGGCGCCTCGGCTGGGCCGCGATCGTCATCGCGGGGGTCACCGCCGTCTCGTTCGGGATAACGTACCTCCTCCCGGGAGACGCCGCGCGGATGCTCGTCGGACCGCAGGCCTCGGCGGCGGACCTCGAGCGCGCGCGGGCCATCCACGGGCTCGATCGCCCGGTCCCCGTGCAGTTCGCGCGGTTCGTCCGGCGGCTCGTCCACCTCGGCCCCGCGGGGGGCGGCGACGGCGGCGCCCCTGCCGCCCACGCGGGCGCGCGCGCCGATCCGGAGCACCGCAGCTGCGCGGCGGGGCCGCTCGGCCTGCACGTCGACCTCGGCTACAGCTTCCATTACCGCAAGCCGGTCGTGGATCTGCTCGAGGCGAAGGTGCCGCGCTCCGTCGAGCTCGCGCTGGCCGCCCTGCTGGTGCAGCTCCTGCTCGGCCTCTCGCTCGGGATCGTCGCGGCGGTCCGCCGCGGGACGGCCTGGGAGGACGCGGCGCTCGGCGCCACGTTGCTCGGCGCGAGCGCGCCGACCTTCGTGATCGGCCCCGCGCTCCAGTACGTGCTCGCTTACAAGCTCCGGCTCCTGCCGTACGACGGGTACGGCGCCACGGCGGCCGATCACCTGCGCTCCCTCGTCCTGCCGGCGCTGACGCTCGGCGTGTTCGGCAGCGCCCTCTACGCGCGCATCGTCCGCGAGGAGCTCCGGACGCTGCTCCGCCAGGACTTCATCCGCACCGCGCGGGCCAAGGGCGCCTCTCGCCTGCGCGCGCTCGTCGTCCATGCGCTGCGCAACGCGCTCTTGCCGCTCGCCACGCTCGCCGCGCTCGACCTCGGGGCGCTGGCGGGCGGCGCGATCGTCACGGAGAAGCTCTTCCGCTGGCCCGGCGTCGGGAGCATGGCGGTCGAGGCGCTCCAGAACCGGGACGGCCCGCTCATCGTCGGGACGGTGCTCTTCTCCGCGGCCGCCATCGTGCTCGCCACCGTGGCGCTCGACGTGGCGGCCCTGGCCCTCGATCCCCGGCTCAGGTCGCGGTCGCGCTGAGCGCGGACCGCACGCTCACGGCATGCCGGCGAGCGCGCGGCACTCGGCGCCGAGCGAGGACTCGGGCGAGGAGAGCTCGGCGCACTTGCGGAACGAGGCCCGCCCGCCGCGCCCGGCCGCCTGCTCTGCGGCGCCGCGCAGGTGCCACGCCGCGGCGCTCCCCGGGGAAGCGGCCGTGAGCTGCTGCGCGAGCTGCACCGCCTTGCCGGTCTGCCCCGACTCCAGGGCGCGCATCACGCGCGTCGAGAGGGGCCCGCTTTCCTCGCCCGGCGTAGCGGGCGCGGGCGCGGCAGGCGCGGGCGCGGCAGGTGCCGACGCGGGCGGGGCAGCCGAGGGCTCCGGCTCCCGCGTCGGTGCGGCGGCCTGGCCCGCGGTCGCCGCCGCGCTCGGCGGCGCCGCGTGGGTGGTCGGCGCGTGCGAAGCGTGCTCGGAAGGCGCTCCGGCCGGCGCGGGGCTCGCCGCGGCAGGCTTCGCCCGCGCGCTCGCCGAGGCCGGCGCGGTCGGCTGGCTCGCCGGGGCGTCGGCGGGCGGCGCCGCGGAGAGCCCCTCCGCGGCAGCGGCCGCCGCCGCCGGCTCTCCTTCCGGCTCCGACGCGGCCAGAGCCGCTGCGGGCACCGCCGCGGAGTGCTGCCCCGCCGGCCCCTCCTCCGGCAAGGGCGCATGGACCGGCGCCGCTGGCACGGGGCGCCCCGTCTGGCCGACCAGCCACACGCCGGCGGCCCCGAGCGCGAGCGCCGTGACCAGGCCGGCGACGATCCGCGCGATGCGGGCCCGACGCTCCTCGTGGCGGGGCCCGAAGAGCGTGGCCTCGACCGCGCCGGCGGTCGTGTCGGCGTCCTCGGCCGAGGGATGCTCCCGCGCCGCCATCCCCTCCGGCGCGTCCACCCCGCCGCCGAGGAAGAAGCGCTCGCTCTCGCTGATCGGTCCGGGGTCGCCAGGAGGCGCGTCGTCCGGCGCCGCCGCGAGGCTCGCCGCCGGAGCCGCGTCCGGCACCGGCAGCGGCGGCGGGGAGGCATCGATCGGGCGCGCCTCTCCGGCCTTCGCTTCGACGGGCTGGGGCGCCTGCGCACGCTCCGCCGCGCGCGGGAAGGCGACAGGCGGCGGCGCGTCGCTCGGCGGGCGGGGGCGCAGCGTGGGGCTCGTCGACGCCGCCGCGGTGCGCTCCTCGCCAGCGGGCGACGCGACGCCCGCTGCCGCCGCAAGCGCCGGCGCGGGCGGCGCCGCGGGCTCGGGCAGCGCCGCCGCGGGCGCCTCGGGCGCCGCTGCGGGCGCCTCGGGAGGCGTGGAGCGAACGCGCTGCTCGGCGGGAGCGGCCGCGGCCGCGGGCCTGTCGCTCCTCGTGGATCGCTGCTTCTGCGCGAAGCTGCGCGGCGTCACGAGCGGTCGCGTGAGCGGGGCCTCATCGCTGCTCGCGAGCGTGGTGTCCTTGTCGAGATCGACCTCGGCGCGCGGCCGCGTGACCCGGGCGGCCTCGGCAGGCGATGCGGCGTTCCTCGGTGGCTCCGACGGCGCGCGGCCGCCCGCCGCGACGGGGCGCGCCACCGCGTTCCCCGGCGGCTCCGACGGCGCGCGGCCCCCTGTCGCGCCGGCGCGCGCTGCCGCGGCCGACACGATGCTCCGCGGCGGCTCCGACGGCGCGCGGCCACCCGCCGCGCCGGAGCGCGCCGTCGCGGCCGACACGGCGCTCCGCGGCGGCTCCGACGGCGCGGAGCGCGCCGCGGCGGCGCTCGCGCTGGCCGCTCGGCCGACCGCCCCTGGCCCGTGCACCGCGCTGCGGGTCGTCACGGGGCGCCCGGGGGACTCCGCGTCGGGGTCCCCCGCCGGCGCGTGCAGCTCGTGACCGGGCCGGGAGCGCGGGAGCACCGCGGGAGAGACCCGGTTCGAGAGCGGCGCCGGGACCACGGCGGCGTCCTCGAGGTCGTCGGAGCCGGCGTTCCCCGGGCCCCCCTCGGGGTAGTTGGAGCGCCGCGCGCTCGACGGCGACGAGAGCGGCGAGAACTCGTCGTGGAACGCCGCCTCCGGCTCGCTCGGCACCACGTCGTCGGGCGGGAGCGCGGCGGCGGGCACCAGCAGCCCCTCGAAGTAGAGCTTCGAGATGGTCGAGAGCGTCGAGAGATCCTCGAACGGGGACGCGTCGACCACCTGCATCAGCGTGCGCTTGCCGTCGAACAGGCGCAGGATCCCGTTCAGCTCGTCCGGGATCTCGTTCAGCCGCTCCAGCAGCTCCTCGCTGTCGACCTCGAAGACGGTCGCGAGCGACGGCAGCGCCTCGAGGAGCCGGCCCCACTCGTCGACGCGGCGCATGCCCTCCATGAGGAGGCCCTGCGTCGACGTCTCGATCCCGTCGGGGTTGTCGACCTTGCAGAACTCGACTTCGAACGTCCCCTCGTTCCACAGGAGCGCGCGGTAGACGGCCTCCTCGCCGCAGAGCCGGCCGAGCGTCGCGTCGACGACCTTGCCCTCGCGGAAGTAGACCTGCGCCTCGTTGTCCGCGTGCGACAGGTGGACGATCCCGCTCTTCCGGCTCACCTCGAACGTCTGCAGCAGATCCACGACGTTCATGTCGAGGATCGACCCGGAGAACCTGGTCCGCCCCGTCGTCGAGAAGTGGCGCGTCGTGATCCCCTCGCGCGTCCGCCGCGCGAGGAGCAGCGTCACGCGCGCGATGAGCTCGCGCACGAAGATCGGCTTGGTCAGGTAGTCCTCGACGCCGAGCTCCAGCCCGCGGATCTTGTCCTCGATGGACCGCTGGCTCGTGAGGAAGACGACCGGGATCGAGGCCCAGTCGGCGTGCTCCTTCATCTTGCGGACGAGGGCATAGCCGTCCACGTTGGGGAGGCGCGTGTCGCTGAGGACGAGGTCCGGCGTGGAGACCTCGAGCTTCGCGAGAGCGTCCGCTCCGTCCTTCGCGGTGGTCACGCTGTAACCGGCCTTTTTCAGGCTGACCTCGAGGACCCGAACGCTGCGCGGATCCGCGTCGACCAGGAGGAGCTGTTGCTTGGCCACTAGAGGTTTCCGCCTCGCGAAGGATGGCGAGCCCGAACGGACGCTGTCAAGCGCTCCGCCCTGAGCGTCGCCGCTGCCGTCGATCGCTTGTCCCGCGGCCGCGGGCCCGGCGATCGACGTCGTCCATCGTGCACACAGGACGGCTGGGAAGGCCAGGTTTCGTCGCGCGCCGATCGGGCGATCAGCGCTTCCAGGGATCGACGATATCGCCGGTGGCTTGCGGCCTTACCATGGAGGCCGTGGGCGCCGCGGTCGCCGGCGGACGGGCCGCCGCCGCGGTCGGCTTCGGCGGGATCGGGGCGGCTGTGCCCTGGGTGCGGGGCGGCTCCTGCGCGGTCGGCGCGGGCGCCGCCGTCGCGGCCGCGGGCGCGGCGGGCGGCTCGTCGATCACCCTGGCGAGCGCCGTCTCCGCCGGGAGGGCGCCGCCGGGAGCGTCGGCGGCGGCGGCCTCGGGCGCCGAGGCGCGCAAGGCGCGGACGCCGAGGGCGATGACGATGGGAACGAGGACGGCCGCGAGCGCGATCGCCACGCGCGCGGCCATCGAGAGCGGCTCGGACGGCTCCGCGGGCGCCTGGACCGGGGCGAGCATCTCCTCGCTCGCGCGCGGCCGCATCGACTCGGTCGCGCGCGGCCGCATCGACTCGGTCGCGCGCGGCCGTATCGACTCGTGGCGAGGCAGCTCGCCCGGGGGCGCGACGGAGGTCACGCGGCCCGGCGGAGCGAGGGCGAGCTCAATGGCCTCGACGAGGTCGGCCATCGAGGAGAAGCGCTCCTCGGGGTTCTTCGCGAGGCAGCGCATGACGATCGGGCCGAACGCGCCGAGCGCTGTGGCGTCGGGCATCACCTGCTCGAGCGGCTCGGGCGACATGTACATGTGCTTGGTCAGCACGCCCATGTACGTGTCCGCCTCGAAGGGGACGCGCCCCGCGAAGCACTCGTACATGAGGACGCCGAGCGCATAGATGTCGGCGCGGGCGTCGATGCGCTTCCCCTCCGCCTGCTCCGGGCTCATGTAGTGCGGCGTCCCGAACACCATGCCGATGCGCGTGAGCCGCTTGCCGCCGGTCACCTTCGCGACGCCGAAATCGAGCAGCTTGACGAACTCCTGATCGCCGTTGCGGACGAGGTACACGTTGTCGGGCTTCAGGTCGCGGTGGATGACGCCCGCGGAGTGCGCGGCCCCGAGCGCGGCGGCGCACTGGAGCATGATCTGCCCGATCCTGTCGGCCGGCAGCGTCTTCTCGGTGCGCAGCAGCGACGCGAGGGAGGTCCCGGAGAGGAACTCCATGACGAAGAACGGCAGCTCCGCCTGCCCCGTCTCGACCTCGATCGCGCCGAAGTCGCTCACCGCGACGATGTTGGGGTGGCCGATCGCCGCGGCCGCCTTGGCCTCCTGGATGAAGCGGGCGACGAGCTCGGCGTCCTGCGCGATGTCGCGTCGGAGCACCTTCAGGGCGAAGAGGCGGCCGAGCGACTTGTGGCGCACCTCGTACACCGTCCCCATCCCCCCTTCACCCACGACCGCCTGCACCTCGTAGCGGCCGTCGATGGTGCGCCCGAGCATCGGATCGGCCGATGGATTCCAGTCGGGCGCGTCGGCGAGCGGATCGCCGTCGAACGGGCAGAAGCGGGAGTCGCCGGAGAAGGTCTGCTTGCAGGTCGGGCAGCGCCGCGCGCGCGGGGTCTGCTTCGCCTTCCCCCGGCGCGCCGGCCCGTCGAAGCGCGCCGGCAGGGGTGGGAGCGCCGGCAGCGGCGGGAGCGCCGGGCGCGCGCCGACGTGCGCTGGCAGTGCATCCGCGCGCGGCGGCACGTCGCTGCGGAACGGCAACTCGCTGCGCAGCGGCGCGTCGCTGCGCGCTTGCGGCACCTCGCTGCGCGCTTGCGGCACCTCGCTGCGCGCTTGCGGCGCGTCGCTGCGCGCCGGCGGCACCTCGCTGTGCGCCGGCGGCACCTCGCTGCGCGCCGGCGGCACATCGCTGCGCGCCGGAGGCTGAGCAAATGATTCGTCTCCGTGCAGCCGCGGGATGTCTTCCCGATGGAACAGCTCGGCAGCCTCGGACTCGCCGGCGGTCATCTCGGGCTGAGCATCCCCGGCCATGCGGAGCGTCACTGGCACCCCATCGAGTCTAGCCGAAAGCGCGCTCAGTGGTTCGGATCAGATGGCGCCAGTTTGGCGACCGCGGTGGAGCGCCCCCCCGCGGGTCGCCGCGCGCGGCGGCCGGCGCCGCCTGGTAAGGACTCAGATCTCTTCCAGAATCTTCGCCTTGCGGGCCTGGAACTCCTCGTCGGTGATGAGCCCCTTGCTCTTGAGCTCCCCGAGGCGCTCCAGGCGCTGCTCGATCGACGGCGCTGCAGCCGGGGCAGCCTGCGGCGCACCCGGGTAGCCCTGCGGCGCGCCCGGATAGCCCTGCGGCGCACCCGGGTAACCCTGCGGCGCACCCGGGTAGCCCTGCGGCGCACCCGGCTGCTGCATGTGCGGCGGCACGAACTGGGGCTGGCCCTGCGCGGCGAGCGCGGGGTTCATCGCCTGCGCCAGGCCGGCGCCGATCGCCACCTGGGCGCCCAGCCCCGCGACGCCGCTGCCGTCGCCGCCCTGCGCCATGCCCTGGCCGGCGCCCATCATCGCCTGGCCGGCGGCGTAGTTCTGCCAGTTGCCCGCCAGCTGCTGCACGTACCGCGCGTCCTGCTGGAACCGCTGATCGAGCTCGAACTGCTTCGCGCGGGCGGCGTCCTGCGCGATGCCGATGCCGCGGCGCGCATCGCCGCGCTCCTTGTTCGCCTCGCGGAGGAGCTTCTGCTCCTCGGCCGAGAAGTTGATGTTGAAGTTGCCGATCTCGAGGATCTTGCAGCCGATCTCCTCGAGGTTCGGCGCGGACTGCACGATGCGGGCGCCGAGCTCCATGCTCATGCCGCCGAGGTTGAGCAGGCTCTTCTGCTGCTGCGCGCAGACCTGGCCGATCACGGTCTTCACGCTCATGAAGAACTTGCCCTTGATCCAGCTCAGGACGACGTCGTTGTCGCCGCTGCCGCCGCACTGCCCGTGGTACCCGACGACGAACCGCACCGGATCGACCACCACCAGCGAGAACTCACCGAAGATGCGCGGCGTCACGAACTCGTAGAGGACGGGGTCCTCCATCGACTCCAGCGGCCCGCCGAACGGCACGCCGCGGACCGGCTGCGTCTTGACGAAGAAGATCTCGGCGATGAAGACGTCCCCGCCCGTGAACTTGTTGACGAGGTTGTTCAGGAACGGGATGTTCTGGGTCTGGAGGGTGTGGCGCCCTGTGGGCAGGTAACCCATGTACCTGCCGTCCTTGAAGAAGAGGGCACACTCATCGCTGTCGACCGTCAGCTGCGACCAGAAGGGGATGTTCTGGTCCGGGTGCTTGTAAACGATGAGATGCTTCGCCGCGTCCGGGCGCGCGATCATCATCTCGCGGACGCCGCTCTTCACGAAATCGAAAATCCCCATGTCGCGCTCCTCTTCGGTGTGCTGGGTGTGACGGATCTGCCGGTCCCCTGCCCCCCGGGACCTCGGGCTTCATTCCGGCAGACGGCGCGCAGGGCCCGCGCCGTTCGTTCTCCGTTGACGATCGCCGCGCCTTTCAGGCACACAGCGGCCTCAGGATAGTCCGCAGATCGCAGGGCAGCAATGCCCGCCGGGAGGACCGTATGCCCGTTGCTCCGCTTGCTCTCCCAGCTCTGCTAGCTCTGCTTGCTCTGCTCGAGCCGCTGGCGCCACATGGGGCCGCGCTGGCGAGGGCGCCTCGATGACCGCGCCGATCGACGTCGGCGCCCTCTCGGCGCCCGCGCAGAAGCTGGCGCAGCCGGGCGCGCCGCAGAAGCTCAGGGAGATGGCGGCGCGCGGCATCGCCCCCGGGCTGAAGCCGGGCGACGTCGTGACGGTGCTCGTGCTGCTCGCGTCGCGCGAGGACGAGCCGGCCCGCGAGGCCGCGGAGAAGACGCTGGCGGCGCTCCCCGAGCCGCTGCTCCAGGGGGCGCTCGGCGCGGATCTGCAGCCGCCGGTCATCGATCGGCTGGCCCGCGCGTACGCGGACCGCCTCCCGGTCGTCGAGAGGCTCCTCGCGATGCCGGGCGTCGCCGCGGAGACGCTCGAGGAGCTCGCGCGGACCGGGGGCGAGGCGGTGACGGAGCTCATCGCCGTCAACGAGGAGCGGCTGCTCAAGAACCCGCGCGTCATCGAGAAGCTCTACCTCAACAAGAACACGCGGATGTCGACCGCCGACCGCCTCGTCGATCTCGCGTCCCGCAACGGCGTCGAGCTCACGGGCATCCCGGCGTGGCGCGAGGTCAGCGTCGCGATCAAGGACGAGCTCATCGCGGAGCCGTCGCCCGAGCCCACGCCGGACGACGTGCTGTTCAGCGAGACGCAGGCGCTCGCGGAGGCGCTCGCCGCGGACGAGCCGGTCGACACCCACGTCGAGGACGAGGAGGGCAAGGAGGCGATCAAGGAGCAGTACGTCCCGCTCTACAAGCGGCTCGCCGACATGACCATGTCGCAGCGGATCCGGCGGGCGATGCTCGGCTCGCGCGAGGAGCGCATGCTGCTCGTGCGCGACTCGAACCGCCTCGTGGCCAGCGCCGCCGTGCGCAGCCCGCAGATGCAGGAGGAGGAGGTCGTCCTCATCAGCCGCAACCGGAACATCTCGGACGAGGTGCTGCGGATCATCTCGACGACGCCCGAGTGGCTGAAGAGCTACACGGTGAAGCGGAACCTCGTCGAGAACCCGAGGACGCCGGTGCTCGTCGCGACGCGGCTGGTCCAGCACCTGCGCGAGTCCGATCTCCGGGGCATCGCGAAGAGCAAGAACGTGACGTCGCCGGTGAAGGACGCCGCGAGGCGGCACCTCGAGCGGCGCAAGAGCTGAACGGGGGCGAGCCATGAGCGACCTGGTCCGCTTCGGCGTGGCGATGGATCGCGCGCTGCTGGCCGAGTTCGATCGGCGCATCACCGCGCAGGGCTACGAGAACCGCTCGGAGGCGCTGCGGGATCTCGTCCGCGCGGACCTGACGCGCGCCGCGCTGGACGAGGGGGCCGAGGTCGCGGCCACGCTGACGCTCGTCTACGAGCCCGAGGTGCGGGAGCTCGTGCTGCGGATCTCCGAGCTGGAGGAGCGGCGCGCGGGATCTCTGGTCTCCAGCCTGCTGGTCCGCCTCGACGCGGCCCGGCTGCTCCAGGTGATGGTGCTGAAGGGCCGCGGGGAGGAGCTGTCCGAGCTCGCCGGGCAGCTCGCCGGGGCCAAGGGGGTCCTGTCCTGCGCGCTCACGCCGGCCGCGGCGCTCCCGGGGGCGGCGCGCCGCCGGTAGCGGGGGCGGCGCACACGCGCACATGCCGACGGATGAGCGCTCTCCAGCGCTCCTGATCTACGCGTCGTCGCCGGGGCTGGCGGCCACCTTGACCGTGGTCTTGGGCGGGTCGACGATGAACGTCACGAGGCGCTCCTTGGCCTCGAACTCCTGCCGGTAGATCACGGCGGAGCGCTTGTACTTGAACGGGCCCACGCGCACCCGGTGCCAGAGGCCGCGGCCCTTGACGTACGCCGGCTCGACGTACGCCTTGTGCCCGCGCCGGCGCAGGGCCGCCGCGAAGTTCTCGGCGTCGGTGGGGTCCTTGAACGAGCTCACCTGGAGCTGGTAGTTGCCAGGCCCTCCCCGCTCGGTCTCGGGCCCCTCCTCGCGCGACACGTGGCGAGCCATCGCGGTGAGCGTGTCGTTCGGGGCGACCTCACCTCCGGAACGCCCGAGCACGTGCTGCGCCGGCAGCGGGACCACGGGCAGCCGGTCCGCCGCAGGCGGCGGGGCGGGCTCCGCGGCGGGCGCCTCGGCGGAGGCGGCCGCCTTGGCCGCCCGCGGATCGCGCACGGCCTCGAGCGCGGTCGTCGGGTGCTCCGCGTCCGAGAGGACCGCGGGGAAGGTCACGTCCTCCCCGATCGTGGCAGGGCGCGGGGCCGGCTTCACGCCGGCCGGGTGGGCGCGCGCGACCAGATCGCCGAGCGGATCGGCGGTGACCGGCCGCTCGCGGTGCGGGGCGCGCAGGAGCGCCACCGCCGCGAAGACGATGCACGCCCCGCCGAGCGAGGCCAGCACCAGCGCGCCCGCGCGCGACGGGCGAGCCCCGGGATCCTCTTCCTGGATCTCCTCGAGGTTCCGCACAGCCCCGGTGTCCATGCTCTCGCCCTTGCTGCGCCTCATGCGTCCTCCTCGCCCCGTCTACCCTGCCCGTCCGGTGACCCACAACTTTCGTGTGCTACTTTATCCTACATCTTCCGGAGAAGTCCGGTCGCGCAACGAGCGCTCTCGGGTGAGCGCGCGCTTCGGCGTCGGCGGGGCCGGGCAGCCTCGCATGCGCGGCGCGCGCGGAGAAAGTTCTCGGCTGACGCCGGGCGCGCGCTGGGGCCGGCCGATCTCCGCGGGCTTCGTCCGCGGTGAGCCGTCCCGCGGCGCTGCCGTGACTCAAGGGGGCCGATCGGGTCACGAGGCGGCAGGAGGCGTTCGGTCATTCCCAGCGGAGCCCCACGATCATGGTGATGCGCGCCGGCGCGCTCGCGCCCCCGCGACGGCTGGGCGTTGTCGCCTATGCGAGCGACGAGGCGCTCGTGGAGGGCCTCCGCGCGAGGCATCCTGCCGCGCTCTCCGCCTTCCACGAGCGCTTCTCCGGGCACGTGCTCCGCGTCCTCGGCCGCCTGCTCGGCGGCAGCCGCGACCTCTCCGACGCGCATCACGACGCCTTCGTCCGCGCGCTGTCCTCCCTCGACACCCTGCGCGATCCGGCGGCGCTGAAGGCGTGGATCACCTCGGTCGCCGTGTTCACGGCGCGGACCTGCATCCAGCGGCGCGCGCGCAGGAAATGGCTCCTGTTCTTCGCCCCCGACGAGCTCCCACCCCTCGTGGAGCCCCCGTACGAAGGTGAGGCCCGCGAGGCGCTGCGCGCGACCTACCGCGCGCTGGAGCGGCTCCCGGCCGACGAGCGCATCGCATTCGCGCTGCGGCGCATCGAGGGCATGGATCTCCAGGAGGTCGCCGGCGCGTGCGGCGTCTCGCTCGCGACCATCAAGCGAAGGCTGGCCCGCGCGGAGGCCAGCTTCCTCGAGGCGGCGCGGGACCAACCCGCCCTCGCGGAGTGGCTGAAGGGAGGCGCGTCATGAGCGATCGCCCCTCGCTCGATCGCCTCCGTGAGCTCCGCCGGGCCCAGGATGAAGAGCTCGCGGCGCAGGATCTCGACAGTGCGCGCCGGCGGTTCCTGGAGATCGCGGCCGGCGGATCCTCCCGTCCCGGGGCTGCGCGCCTCGGCCCCCCGCGTCCTCGGTGGATCGCGCCCGCGGCCCTCGTGGCGCTGGCGGGGGTCTGTGCGGCGCTGGTCCTCGTGCTGCTCCCGTCCTCGCGGTCGCTCTCGTTCGCGGTCGGCTCGGCGCAAGGTCAGGTCGGGGCGTGGATCGCCGCCAGCGCGGATGCACCTCTGGCGGTCGCCTTCTCGGACGGCACGTCCCTGGCGCTGGACGCGAACGCCCGGGCGCGCGTGGTGGCCGCCGACGCACATGGCGCGCGCGTGCTGCTGGAAGGCGGCCGGCTCACGGCGACGGTGACCCACACCGCGACGAGCGCGTGGAGCTTCGACGTCGGCCCGTTCGACGTGCTGGTCACCGGCACGCGCTTCGAGCTGAGCTGGTCCCCGGCGAGCGAGCGGCTCAAGCTGGTGCTGCGGGAAGGATCGGTCGCCGTGTCGGGGCCGCTCGTGGGCGGGCGGCGCGCCGTCGCTGCGGGAGAGACGCTCGAGGTCTTCTGCAAAGAGCAGCGCTTCGAGCTCACGCGCGGGGAGCTGCGCGCCGCCGCCCTGCCACCGCCGCCTCCCGCGCCCATCGCTCCGGCGGCTTCCGAGCCGGCCCCCGCAGCGGCCGGCGCCGGCGAACGAGCGATGGTCGAGAAGGCCACGGACGCCTCCCCGCGCCGGCCGAGCTGGCGCGATCTCGTGGCCAGCGACAGGTACCAGGAGGCCATGACGGCGGCCGAAGCCGAGGGCTTCGACGGGCTCGTCGCCCGCGCGAGCGCGGCGGATCTGCTGGCGCTCGCGGACGTCGCGCGCTTCTCCGGGAAGCCGGATCGCGCCGCGGCGGCGCTCACCGCGGCGCGGCGCCGGTTCGCGGGCTCGGGCGAGGCGGCGAAGGCCGCCTTCCACCTCGGCCGGATGGCGTTCGACCAGCGGCGATCGTACGCCGAGGCCGAGCGCTGGTTCCTCGTGTACCTCGAAGAGCAACCGGGCGGATCCTTTGCGCAGGAGGCGCTCGGGAGGGTCATCGAATGCCGGGCGCTGATGGGCTCGGCCAGCGAGGCCCGTGAGGCCGCACGCCGCTACCTGGCGCGTTATCCGGCGGGGCCCCACGCCGCGCACGCCAGGGATCTCCTCGAGGGGGAGTGAATGCCGTCTCGAAGGCCGGCTCGCGCGGCGCACGGCGGAGCCTGGGCGCTCGGGCTCTGCCTCCTCATCGCACCCGAAGCGCGCGCGGCGCCGCCGGAGCCACCGCCGGAGCCTCCACGCCCGAAGGTCGTCCTGATCGCCGATCGCCGGTCCGACCCCATCATGGCCCGGGTCTATGCCGAGCTCGCCACGCTCGGATTCACCGTGGTTGTCGTGAGGGGCGGCGCCGAGCCGCCCTCCCAGGGGCCGATCGAGACGAGCGCGCGCGAGGCCGGAGCGGCGGCGGAGATCCGGGTGACGGAGGTGCCAGGTGGCGTCGAGGTCTCGATCGCCCATGGTGCGACGGATCAATCGGTCCACAGCGCCGTGATGGCCGATGATCCAGCCACGGTCGCGGTTCGCGCGGTGGAGCTCCTGCGCGCGAGCCTCCTGGATGTGCGCTCGCCCCGTCCGTCGCAGGGCGAGGTCGAAGCCGATCCCGAGGCTCGCGCCGTCGTCGACATGCAAGAGCCACCGCCGGCCAGGCCCGCGCCCGTCGCCGCCGCGCGCCCGCGAGCCGACGGCGCCTCCCGCGTGCCCCCTTCCCCGGCCGCAAGGCCAGGCGCAACCCGAAGAGCACCGATGACGTTCGGCGTCGGGGCGGCGCCAGCGATCCTGTGGAGCGCAGGCGGCGTGCCTGCCACCCCGATGGTGGACGTGTCCGGGTACGCGATGATCTGGTCTCGTCTGGGGCTCTCCACCTTCGTCCAGATCCCGCTCGCCAGCGCGAGCCGTGAAGGCAAAGAGGGTACGCGGCACACGCGCATAGCGCTCGCCGCCCTGGGGGTGCGCGTCCCGCTCGGCCCCACGGACGCCGCGTGGCTGCCATCGGCCGGCGCAGGGCTCGCCGCCGCCTGGCTGCACGTCGAGGGCGAAGGCCGCTCGCCCCGGTACGCCGGCAGGTCGGAGGACGCGTACGCGGTCGCGACGTACCTGCGCGCAGGGCTCTCGTTTGCGCCGACTCCACACCTGCGGATCAGCGAGCACCTGCTCGCCGGGATCGCGGTGCCGCGCATCGTGCTCGACGCCGCAGGCCGCGCGACGGACGCGTGGGGTCGCCCGTTCCTGGGCGCGTCTCTCGGGGTGGAGGTCGTGTTGCCGTGAGCCGAAATGGGCAGCTTCCGTGACCTCAGCGCAGACCATCTTGACGCCGGGCGCGTCGGCGCGCGGCGTGGAGGACCCAATGAAGATCACGGCTACGAAGCGCTGGGCTCTGGGCTTGTCGGCGGCCTTCGCGTCCGCTCAGGCGGCGTGCGGCGACCGCCATGTCGATCCGATCGTGCAAGTCCACCTGGCGACCACCGTCGAGGGGGCCACCGAAGGGCCGTGGGCTGCCTGCGTTTCCTCCGGGGACGAGGGCAACTTCGCCCTCCCCCACGTCTGTCCGGATCCCGAACCGAGCGGTGAAGAGCGCAGGTGCAGGGTGGCGTACGTCGCCGAGCGACAAGACGATGGATCGACGTGGTGCGATGTGGCGGCGCAATGCAACTACGAGTGCGAAACGGCGGAGGACTGCCCGCGGCCGCCGAGCGGCACCGCCACGCCGGTGTGCAACTCGGTCTGCGAGTTGCCCTGCGACGAGAACACCACGTGCCCGAGCGGCATGGAGTGCTGGCACATGTTCCACGGGCCTGGCCTCCGGGACGAACAGGGCTTCTGCATGTGGAAGTACGAATGTGACTGAAGGTCGAGGTCGACGAACCTGGCCAGTCCACCTCGGTCTGCCCGCGGACCCGCGCGACGACATGCAACCGCGATGACGGCTTCGGTCTCGCGACGAGAGCTTCCCCTCGACGCATCATGCGCCGGCCCCCGCGAGCCGCCGCGGAGGATTCGATCCATCGGCGCGCCACCGACGCGCTATGACTCCGCCTCATGGACCACCCCGACACCCCGGCGCGCCCTCCCGACGCTCGGCCTGCTCTCCGCGGCGCGACGGATCCTGCGGCGCCCCGCGACGGCTCGTCGCAGGCCGGCGCGGCTCGACGGGCCGCGGACGCGGCGCACGGCCAGCACGGCGGCAAGGCCGCGCTCGCCCTGGCCGCGCTGGGGGTCGTCTTCGGCGATATCGGCACGAGCCCGCTCTATGCGCTCAAGGAGTGCGTGAGCGCGACGCACGGCGTCCCGCCGACGCCCGACAACGTCCTCGGGCTGCTCTCGCTCCTCTTCTGGTCGCTGATGATGGTGGTCACGGTCAAGTACGTCACCTTCATCACGCGGGCCGACAACGACGGTGAGGGCGGCATCCTCGCCCTGCTCGCGCTGGTGCCGGAGCGGCTGCGCGCCAGCGGGACGCAGGGCGTCGGGTGGCTCGCCGGGCTCGTGGTGCTCGGCGCCGCGCTCCTCTACGGCGACGGGGTCATCACGCCCGCCATCTCGGTGCTGAGCGCCATGGAGGGGCTCGAGGTGGCGACGAGCGGGCTCAGGCCGTTCGTCGTGCCGCTCACCTGCGCGATCCTCGTCGGGCTCTTCAGCGTGCAGCGCTGGGGGACGGCGCGCGTCGGCAAGGTCTTCGGCCCCATCATGGTCCTCTGGTTCACCGCGCTCGCCGTGCTCGGGCTCGTGTTCATCGCCAGGAACCCGGCGGTGCTCGCCGCCCTGAACCCCGTGTACGCGGCGCGCTTCTTCGCCGCCCACGGTTTCCACGGGGTCGCGATCCTGGGGTCGGTCGTCCTCGTCATCACGGGGGGCGAGGCGCTCTACGCGGACATGGGGCACTTCGGGCGCGGCCCGATCCGGCTCGCCTGGTACGCGATCGCGCTGCCGGCGCTCGTGCTCAACTACTTCGGCCAGGGGGCGCTCCTGCTGCAAGCGCCCGAGGCCGCCGCGAACCCGTTCTTCGCGATGGTGCCGAAGGGTCCCTTCACCTACGCGCTGGTCGCGCTCGCCGCCATGGCCACCGTGATCGCGTCGCAGGCGCTGATCTCGGGCGCCTACTCGCTCACGCACCAGGCGATCCAGCTCGGGTACCTGCCGCGGACCCAGGTGCGCCACACCTCGAGCGAGGCCGCGGGGCAGATCTACATCCCCCTGACGAACTGGGCCCTCGCGGCCGGGTGCCTCGCGCTCGTGCTGATCTTCCAGCAGTCGAGCCGGCTGGCCGCGGCGTACGGCATCGCGGTGACCGGCACGATGGGGATCACGTCGATCGTCTTCTTCGTCGTGATGCGGCACACGTGGCGAGCCCCGCTCGCGAAGGCGCTGCCGCTGCTGATCCTGTTCCTCTCGTTCGATCTGCCGTTCTTCGGGGCCAACCTGATCAAGTTCCTCGACGGCGGGTACGTGCCGGCGGTCATCGCCGCGGTCCTGTTCGCCATGATGGTGATCTGGAAGCGAGGCCGCGCGATCCTCGCCGAGCGCTTCACGCGGGCGGCCCCCTCGGCCTCTGCCTTCGTGCGCGATCTCGACGCGAAGTGCCGCGCGCGGGTCCCCGGCACGGCGGTATTCCTGAGCGCGCGCGCGGGCAAGACACCTTACGCGCTGACGCACCACCTCAAGCACAACAAGGTGCTCCACGAGACGGTGGTGATCTTGACCGTCGTGACGGAGCACGTCCCGCGGGTCGCCGACAGGGATCGCCTCGACGTGACGAGCCTCGACAAGGGTGTTCACCAGGTCGTCATCCGATCGGGCTTCATGCAGTCGACCGACGTGCCGGCCCTCTTGCGGCGGGCCGCGGCGGCGCACGCGCTGCCCATCGATTTCGCGGACGTGGCGTATTACCTCGGCCGCGAGACGATCCTCGCCACCGACAGGGGCCGGATGGGCAGGATCACGGAGACGATCTTCGCGGTGATGGCGCGGAACGCCGGCGCCGTGTCCGACTACTTCAGGCTGCCGCCGGAGCGGGTGGTGGAGATCGGCGTGCAGGTCGACCTGTAGCGGGCGGTGGAGATCGGCGCGCGGCGCGATCGGCCACCTCCGCTGGGCTTTCGCGCGCTCGAGGCGCTATGACTCGGCCCTCATGAAGATCCCGCTCCTGGGCCGTGTCCTTCCCGCGCTCGGCCTGTCGCTCCTCGGCTGCGCGGAAGGGCCGCGGACGCTCACGGTCGAGGTCGTGCCAGGGCACGAGGCGACCGCGTTCCAGGACGACCCGCCTGTCGCCCGGATCGAGGTGACCGCGACGGCGGCCGAGGGAGACGTCACCGTGTCGGCGGCGGCGGCGCCGGGCGGCGAGCTCGATTTCGGCGAGATCCCGGCGGAGCGGGCGTACACGTTCGATGTGCGCGGCCTCGACGCGGGCGGCGCGACCGTGGTGCGGGGGCGCTCCGCGGCGGGCATCTACCTCGCCGCGGTGACGGGCGACGTGCTGCCGCTCTTCGCCCAGCGGACCGGCCGGTGGGCGCGGCCGCCGGGCGAGCTCGCGGCGTCGCGCGTCGGCGCGCCCGGGGCGGCGCTCGCGGAGCGCTACCTGATCCTCACCGGCGGGGCCGCGGCCGGGGGCGCCGCGGCGGGCAGCGTCGACCCGGCGCGGCTCGACGCGTACGACCTCGCCGCGTGGGGCGGGAGCGCCTCCAGCGGCGCGCTCCCGCGGGCGGCGCGGTCGCTCCTGGTGCGGGGAGACCTGCTGCTCACCCTGGACGACGAGGGCGCAAGCTGGACCGACGTCGCGGCGGGGCAGAGCGCCGAGGCGTCGCTGCCCGAGGGGCTCGGCTCGTTCGCGGAGGTGGCGGGCGGCCGGACGGTCGAGGCCTCGGACGGGCGCTCGTTCGTGGTCGGCGCGACGCGCGCGGGCGCGGCCGCGGGGGCGCCGGGCGCGCCTTCGGACAAGGTGCTCGTCGTCGGCGCGGACGGGGCGCTCTCGGTGGCGAAGCTCCGCCATGCGCGGGCCGGCGCCGCGGCCGTGTGGCTGGAGGGGCTGGGCCTTGTCGTCGCGGGCGGGAGCGCGGACGGCGCGGGGCTGGAGGTGCTCGGCGACGGCGCGACCGAGTTCTCGCCGAGGCCGTTTCCGCCGGACGCCTCCGAGGGGGCGGGCGCCGCGGTGACCGGTCCCGGGGAGATCGCGCTCGTCGGCGGGGTCCAGGGCGGCGCCGTGGCGCCGACCCGGCGGCTCGCGCCGGGGTGCGTCGCGAGCGCCGTGACCTGCGAGGCCGTGGAGGTCGAGGGCGCCGCGCTGCCCGCGGCCGTCGGGGACGTCGCCGCGTTCGCGCTGCCCGGCGGGCGCGTCCTCGCGGTGGGCTCCGAGGCGGGCGAGGACGGGCTCACGCGGAGCTTCATCGTCGACGTCGCGGCGGCGCAGGTCGAGGAGCTGCCGCTGCGGGAGCCGCGGCGCGGCGCGGCCGTGGTGCCCGCGCCGAACGGGACGCTCGCCGTGCTCGGCGGGGTCCACGCGGACGGGACGCCGGCGCTGACGATCGAGACGTTCTTCCCGGAGTGAGCGGTCCGCCGGAGGCTGTCGACAGCCTCCGGGTTAAGTTTTTTCTCTCCCCGGAGGCTGTCGACAGCCTCCGGGTTAAGTTTTTTCTCTCCCCGGAGGCTGTCGACAGCCTCCGGGTTGAATTCCCTGGGCACGACGCGCGCTGCGCCGGAAGCGGCGCGCCCCGCCCGACCATCGCCCACGGCCTGCTCGGCCGGCCCTGGGCCGCGGTGGCTGACCGTGAGCGGGCTGGCTGCCACCTCGGCGGTCCTTGTTTTTTTGCAGCCATTTCACCGATGGATTTCACCGGGAGATCGGGTGCAGCCCGTTGGCCGTCCGGCGCCTCCGAGAACAGCCGCCGACCGATCGCAAGATCCTCCAAGTCGGCCGGCATGCCGGCGCGTAACTTCCGCGAAGTCGGAAGGAGGACTCATGATCGGTGGTATCAAGCGCGCGCAGGCCAAGGCAGGTTCCGAGGCGGAGTTCGAGACGATCTTCAGGACCCACGCGGCTGCGGTCCGGGCCCAGGAGCCGGGTACGCTCAGCTACGACCTGTTCAGGGACGGCGCGCCCGGGCGCTATGTGGTCCTGGACCGCTATCAAGACGGAGAGGCGCTGGCGGCCCACTGCGGCTCGCCCCATGGAGCCGCCTTGTTTCCGCGCATGCGTGCGCTGCTGGAGCGCCTGGAGGTGAGCTACTATCCGGGACACGAGCCCGGGGACACGCGATATACGGCCCTCGCCCTGACGCGCGCTCCCCTGGACACGGCGTTCCGTCTGGCCGCGGACATCCGCCTCCTGCCCTGCTGGGGCACGCGCTTCTGCCAGGAACTGCGACAGGAGGGGGAGCGCTGGATCGTGAGCTCCCCCCAGGGAGAGGTGCGCTTCCGCTACGAGACAGACCCGTCCGCGGGCGTCGTCTGGCACTGCGTGGATCCAGGCAGCGGAGAGCTGCGGATGCCCATGCGCATCGTGCGGCACGGCCCCGGGAGCCTGCTCCTCTTCACCATACAGCGGCCGCCGGCGTGTTCCGAGGCGGCGTTCGGCGAGCAGAGAGAATGGGTAGATCAGGAGCTGACTCAGCTGCGAGATCTGGTCGAGGGGTCTTAGAGACTACTTGGACCGAGCTGACGAGCGCGCTTGGACCGAGCTGACGAGCGCGCTTGGACCGAGCTGGCGAACGCGCTTAAACTAGGCTGGCGAGCGCGCTTGGACCGAGCTGGCGAGCGCGCTTGGACCGAGCTGGCGAGCCCGCCGGCTCACTGCCGTAGGTCTTCCACGGTCGGGGCCAGGAACCCATGGATCGCAGGAAGCCCCCTGCTGGGAGCGTCGGCTCGAGCTGCGGTAAATCCCGGCCTCGACCGAGCGGTTCCCTCCGTCCGGTGCCCTGGCTGACCGTTTCACGTATAGTATCTCAGCTCGCCATGCTCCGCCGCACTGTCGTCCTCTCGGATCTGCACCTCGGCCCCGCCGGCCCCCTCGCCACCTTCCGTGACGATCGAGCGCTCGCTGGCCTCCTCGACCGCCTCGGTGCGCCCGCCGAACCGCCCACGGAGATCGTCCTCGCCGGCGACGTCTTCGACTTCCTCCAGATCCCTGGCTACGACGGCTTCCGCGCGGAGCTCGCCGCCGACCGCCTCACGACGATCCTCGAAGGCCCGCGGACCGCTCCTGTGATCGCGGCCCTCCGGCGCTTCGCCGCACGAGCGGACAGCGGCATCAGCCTCCTCGCCGGCAATCACGATCCCGAGACCCTCCTGCCGGACGTGCGCGCCGGGTTCGAGAAGGCCATCGGCCGCGAAGGCTCGGTCCGCTACCCGGACGATGCGCCGCTCGCTGCGGGCCTCGGCGACCGCTGGCCCGTGTGGGGCCACGCGGTCGGCAACGACGCGGGCTCGGTGTGGATCGTCCATGGCGACCGCTGGGACCCGCACAACGCCGTGCACCGCGACGCGCTCCGCCACGCCGTCGCCGCGGGCCGTCCGGTCGAGCTGCCCGTCGGCTCGCAGCTCGTCTACCGCGTGCTCAACACGTTGCAGCCGGAGAACCGCTGGATCCCCGAGCTCAAGCCGGAGCTCCCCGTCGTCTTCCCCCTGCTGCTCTACCTCGACCCGCGCGTGACGCTCCCCTTTCTCCAGGAGCACTGGGGCCTCAGCGAGCGGCTCCTGTCCGGCTTCGTCGACGGGCGCCTGCGTCTGGGCCCGCTCATGGGCCCTGAGGCCAGCGCGGCCCCGCCGCCGGCAGACGACGTGCCCCAGGTCCTCTCCGCGCTGCTCGCCGAGGGCTTGCTCGGCGAGGCCCCGGACGATCCCGGCGCGCAGCTCGCGGATCTCCGCACTCACCTCCGCAACGGCGCCGCCCCGGCGGCGGGCGGCATGCTCGCCGCGCACGGAGGCGTGGGTCGTGCGCTGCTTCGCGCGTGGCTCATCGGGATCCGCGGTCTGCTCCGGTGGTCCCCTGCGTCGCTGGAGGCGGACGATGGCGTGCTGGAGCCCGCGCGCCGGTGGCTCCCCGAAGGCCTCATCGCGCTCGTCGCCGGGCACACGCACGGACCCCGCCGCAGCGCCGCCGGCGCGCCCGCCTACTTCAACACCGGCACCTGGATCCCCGTCGGGCGCCTGCCGGAGCACGAGATGACGCGCTCCATCGACGAGATCGAGGCGGGGCGCTGGGAAGCCGACGCGCCGTGCACGTGGGTGATGATCACCTGCGACGATGGGCCTCCGCAGGTCGCGCTCTGGCGCTGCGACAAGGACGGCACGCCATCACCTGTCGACGCGGCGCCGCATGCTTGAGGCCGAGATCCGGATCGAGGCCTCGGGCCCGTCGTGGCGCGTGGAGCTCGACGGTCCTGTAGGCCGCCGCAGCAAGGCCGTGCCGCCGCTCGTGGACGCCGATCTCGCCGCCGTGGAGGATCTCATCCCCGCCGCCCGCACCTGGACGGGCCTGGTGCAGCGGCTGCCTCCGAACCCGGGCGCGCCGTGGCGCGTCGGGCTCCGCGCGATCGAGCAGATCGGGCGCCTGATCCGCGATCGCCTCTTCGGCTGGGACGGCGCGTCCGCCTGGCTCCTGCAGATGGAGAAGAAGGCGCGCGATCAGGGCAGGCTGCTCCGGTTCGTGATCGATCTGGACGAGAGCGCGCCTGGACTTGGCGATATCCCGCTGGAGATCGCCTTCGACGGCACTGCCTTTCTCTTCAAGAACCGCCGCTTCCCGGCCGTGCGCTGCGACCCCAGCCTCCCGTGGGTCTCCGGCGTGGGGCTCGCCCCAGGCGACCGGTTGCTCGTCGTCACGGCGCACGAGGACCAGCGCTCGCCCACGAGCGACGAGCTGCGCACCCATGCGCAGGCCGTCCAGGAGGCCGCGGCGCGCGCCGGGCTCCGCACCGACTGGATCGAGGACGCCACGCCGGAGGCCCTCGAGCAGGCGCTCACCGCGCGCGGCGCGCCGCCGGTGGATGCCCTCTACGTCGCCTGCCACGGCCGCGAGGATCACGATCACCGCGGCCGGCTGGCGCTCCGTGGCGGCGACGTCGCAGGCACCCAGCTCGCCGAGTGGCTGGCCGACCACGCCTCGCGGGTGCGCCCGGTGAAGGCGTCGATCCTCTGCGCCTGCTCCTCGGCCAGCCCGGGCGCGGACCCGGGCAATATCGGCATGGCTCACTGGCTCCTCCGGCGCGGCCAGGTGCTCGCGACCATGGGCTACCGGGCGCCCGTGCAGGTGGTCTGGGCGCTGTCGTTCACGGAGCGGATGTTCGAGGCGCTGGCGGACGGCGCCTCGCTCGAGGAGGCGTTCGCGGAGGCGCGCGCGCGGCAGCCCAACGAGGAGCCGCAATGGCCGTTGCCGCTCCTGTTCGCGCGCCGGTGGGAGGGCGGGCCGGCCTCGGTCCAGCTCGAAGCGATGGCCTTCACGCACGAAGCGAAGGCGCCGATCACGTCGCGCCTGCCGCCTCGCGCTCCGCGGCCGTACTTCACGGCGCGCGAGGAGGAGCTGCGCCAGCTCGAGACCTGGCTGCGCGCGCCGGGCCGGGCGGTGATCACCGCGGTGACCGGCGAGGGCGGGATCGGCAAGACCGAGCTCGCCACGTGCCTGGCTCACCGCGCCGCGAAGGCGGATCTGCCCGTGCTCTGGCTGGAGCGCCCGGACCGGGATCTCCGCGTCTCGGCCATCGTGCTGATCGAGGCGGTCGATCCGGCGTTCCGCGCCAGCCCCGAGATGTCCACGGAGCAGCTGCTCGCGCGCGCTCGCGAGCAGCTCCGGCCGCACCACGGCCTCCTCGTGCTGGACGACGTGACCAGCGGCCGCGACGCGAACCTGCTGGTGCCGGGCGGCGGGTGGAACGTGCTGCTGACGACGCGGAGCTCTGGCCTGCTCGCGGGCGTGGCGGAGATCGCGCTGCAGCCGCTGGAGACGCGAGATGCGGTGCGGCTGCTCTCGCGGGTGGCGTGGGGCGAAGAAATGCCGCCCGAGGGCGAAGCCGAGGCGGCGGGGGCGCTGGTGGAGCGGCTCGGGCGGCTGCCGCTCGCGATCGAGGTGGCCGGCGGGACGCTGCGCGGCGAGGCGCTGAGCGCGACGGC
The DNA here is from genome assembly GCF_051475585.1 of Sorangium sp. So ce426. Taxonomy (NCBI): domain Bacteria; kingdom Pseudomonadati; phylum Myxococcota; order Polyangiales; family Polyangiaceae; genus Sorangium; species Sorangium sp. So ce426. The sequence continues at coordinate 5,401,662 of NZ_CP150341.1, forward strand.
CTACCTCGAGGACCTGCGGGGGCGCGTGGGGCCCGCGGCGACCGACCTGGCGCACGTCGAGGCGGTGAGCACGCGATCGCTGGAGGCGCTCGGTGACGATGCGCGGCGGACGCTGCAAGCGCTGGCGGTGCTGCCGGCGCCGGGGGCGCGGCTGGAGATGCTGGCGACGGCGCTCGGGGAGCTGGAGCCGGCGGTCGCGCGGCGGCTCGACCGCCTGGTGCGGCGGCACCTGGCGAGCTTCGCGCCGGAGACGGGGCGGTACCGGCTGCACCCGCTGATGCGCGAGGCGATGCGCGCGGAGGCGAGGGCCGACGCAGCGTGGTGGGATGCGCTCCTGCGAGGGGTTGCGAGGGCGATGGGGACGGTTGCGGCGGGGATGGATCCAAACGTGATCGGTTCCGTCGAGCGAGTGCTCGAGCGATGGCGGGCGGAGCGCGATCTGTTCGATGCGATCGAGGTCGAGGCGTGGGCAGACGGGGAGCACGGTGCGGATACGCTTGCCGGGGCGGTGGCGTCCGTGGATCAGTTCCGGCAGTTCGACTGGACCGTGGGAGCCCGGCGACAGGTTCTCGATACCGCCGAGCGGATGGCGGCTTTCGGCGCAGACGCAGTGCGCGCCTTGGTTCTCGGAAGGCGCGGCGACGTGCGGAGCAGGCAGGACGACCTCGCAGGCGCAGCGCAGGACTACCAGCGCGCTCTGGAGCTCTTCGTGGCCGTCGATTCCGGGCTCGGACAGGCCCACGTCCTCAAAGCGCGCGGCGACCTGCGGCGCCGGCAGAACGATCTCGCCGGCGCAGAGGAGGATTACCAGTGCGCTCTGGACCTCTTCGTGGCCGTCGAGGACCGACTCGGACAGGCCCACGTCTTCAAAGCGCGCGGTGATATGTTCAGGGAACAGGGCGACATTGAGGCTGCCCTACCGCTCTACCTGCAAGCGCTTCGGCTATACGAGCTAGTTGGGGATGCGGCTGCGCTCTCCAGCGTCCTCGCCGAGATTGCCCGTGCACACGCCTCGGCGGACCGTCCGGAAGAGGCGCGCGCGGCTGCCGAGCAGGCGCTGCCCTTCGCTGAGCGTGCCCAGAACAACTTCGCCCTGAAGCTCGCCAACGCCGTCCTCGCGTACCTCTCGAACCAGCAAGATTGACGCACGATGCGGACAGGAGCGCTGCGGAGTGCAAGCCACCCCCGATGGCCAGAACCTCGACGTCGAAGAGGTCGGCGCGGCTGAGGCGACGCCAGCGAGCCGGACATCTTAGCTCATGCTGCTCCGGGGGAGTGTGCACCTCATCGCGAACAGTCCATCAGCGCCCCTGCCGACGGTTCTCCTCCGCCTGCCTTATCGAAGTCAAGCCAGAGGCGCAGGGCTCGGAGATCGGGTATTCGTGTCCAACACGGATGGAGCCGGGACACATTCGCGCTCTCTCCGGCGTCGGATCACCGCTTCTTCTTCTTCCTGCCCGCGCACGCAGCCGCGCCCGCGCATGGAGTCGCCGCCGCGCGCGGAGCCGCGCCCGCGCACGGGGTCGCCGCCGCGCCGCGCGCCCCGTAAACCGCTCGTAGATCCTTCGCGATCGCCCGGAGCCGCGCCCGCAGCGCCGCCGGCTCGACGACCTCGACGCCCCTGCCCAGCCCGACGATCTGCGAGACCGCGATCGACTCCCGCTCGAAGTCGACCGTCACGACGCTCGTCCCCTCGCGCCCGCACGTTCCCCGCCCCCACCGCTCGTGCTCGCCGCCGGGCCGGACCCGCCGGAGCGCCGCTTCCCCCTCCCCGGTCACGCGCAACGTCACAACGTAGCTCGCCCTCTGCTCCGCGAACCGCCGGCTCAAGGCCTTCCAGCACGCCGCCAGATCGAACGCCTCCGGCCGCGCAAACGTCGCTTCGAGGAGCCGCGCTCCCGCCACCCGCGCTCCACGGAAGATGCTCGGCCCCCGCTCGGTGCCGGCGACGAGGTACCAGCGGTCGGCCTTGATGACGAGCCCATACGGCTCCACCACCCGCTCGCTCGCTTCGCCGTCGAAGTCCCTGTACGCGAGCCACACCTTGCGATCCTGCCAGACCCCCACCCGCAGGACGTCGAGGTGCGGCACCACCTCCCTGCCCTGGAACCACCCCGACGCGTCCACGTGGAGCCGCTGCCGCGCGTGCTCGGCCAGCGACCGGTGCACGGCCGGCAGCGCCGCCGACAGCTTGATCAGCCCGCTCTCCAGCGCCGCCGAGAGCCCGATGTCGGCCAGCGCCCCGGGCGCGGCGACCGCCGCGAGCGCCTGCACCTCGGGCTGCGTCAGCCCGGTCAGGCTCGTCTGCCACCCCTCCGCCAGCGCGATCCCGCCGCTCGGGCCGCGCTGCGCATACACGGGCACGCCCGCGGACGACAGCGCGTCGAGGTCCCGGTAGATCGTCCGCGCCGAGACCTCCAGGCGGCGCGCCAAGTCCTCGGCCGTCAGCTGACGGCTCTTCGCCCGCTGCAAGAGCAACATCAAGCTGAGCAGCCGATCCGCGCGCATGACCGTCCGTGGCTCCCGTCCCCGAAATGACCTGCCCGAGAGGCTACGCGCGATTCATGACAGGAGGTGTCAGGAATTCGCCCGTAGCGTCGCACGACGACCGGAGCAGGCCGGAACGCAAGGGCGCGCGCGCGACGCAGGAGCCCGCGCGCCCGCCGAGCCGCCGGTCCCCAAGGAGGAGACACGTATGAGACCGCTCGAAGGACAGATCGCCCTCGTCGCCGGAGCCACGCGCGGCGCGGGGCGCGCCATCGCATGCTCGCTCGGCGAGGCCGGCGCCACGGTCTATTGCACAGGACGCAGCGTCCGCGGCCGGCCCGCCACGGGCCAGCGCCCCGAGACCATCGAGGAGACCGCCGAGCTCGTGGGCGCGGCGGGAGGGCGCGGCGTCGCCGCGCAGGTCGACCACACCGTCGACGAGCAGGTCGAGGCGCTCTGCGCCCGGATCCGGCAGGAGCACGGGAGGCTCGACGTCCTGGTCAACGATGTGTGGGGCGGCGATGAGCTCACCGAGTTCGGCCAGCCGTTCTGGAAGCTCTCCCTGCCCAGCGGGAAGGTCCTGCTCGAGCGGGCCGTCACCTCGCATATCATCACGAGCCGCCACGCGGTGCCGCTCATGCTCGAGCGCGATCGCGGCCTCATCGTCGAGATCACCGACGGCGACCACTTCGGCTACCGCGGCAACCTCTTCTACGACCTGGCGAAGATGTCGGTCATCCGCCTGGCCTTCGCCATGGCCTGGGAGCTGCGCCGCCACCCCGCCATGACGGCGCTCGCGGTGACGCCCGGCTTCCTGCGCTCGGAGGCCATGCTCGACCACTTCGGCGTCACGGAGGCGAACTGGCGAGACGCCGCCGAGAAGGACCCGCACTTCATCGAATCGGAGACCCCGTACTACGTGGGCCGCGCCGTCGCGGCGCTCGCCGCCGATCCCCACGTCGCGACGAAGGCCGGCCGCGTGTTCAGCTCGTGGGATCTCGCGCGGGAGTACGGGTTCACCGACGCCGACGGCCGGAAGCCCCACTGGGGCGAGTACTTCGAGCGGCACCTCGGCCGGTACAACAGGGCCGGCGAGGCGGCCTATGCGAGCTGGTTCAACGGCCCGATGGAGCTCGCGTGCCCCGACTGGCCCAAGGAGTGAACGGCGCGGCGGCCGCCGCGTGAGCGGCGGCCGGCTCCCTGAGCCCCTCCCGTCGCGTCACGTCCAGACCTCAGTTGATGCCTCCCTCATCAGCGATGATTTCGTCAGCTTGTCGGCATAATTCAGCGTAGCCGCGCGCATCCTCCGGCCTAACCTCTGGCAAAGATCTAGAAAGCCGACGCCATGTCGATGTTCAGTCGACGCACCGAAGGGTTCACCTTCTCCCTGCAACCAGCCCGCATGCGGTTCCGAGCACATCGCCTAGCTGGTCCAACCAGCATGGGCGTGCTCCTTACATGTAAACTGGCATGGTCCGTGCAGCGCATTGAATGTACACGTTCCGTCGATTCAGTCGCAAAGCTCCCCTGGCGGCGACCTATCAGAGACACGATCCATGCGCGCGGGAGAACGAGAATACGATGAAAGCGTTGAGCAAGTTACTGAGGAGCGTCATGGCCATCGCATCGATGTGCGTGTTGATCCGATGCGGCGGCGCACCTGCCCTGTCGCCAGAACAGGTGACGACATCGCCGTCTATAGGGCCGCGCCAGCCGGATCCGGACGCCGCGGTCGGGGAGCTGCACGCGAGCATGGACCTCTCTTCAGAGTCATCGTCCGTGATCGCGGTAGGGCCGATGGGGCAGTGCGGCCCTCACCCCGAGAAGGACTACGGTCGTTGCAAACGCGGCTATTGCTGCAGCCTCCACGGCTACTGCGGAACCTCCAAAGACTATTGTGGAGAGGGCTGCCAGAAGCGATACGGAAAGTGCTGGTAACGGCGCTCATGAGGCCCGCATCGCGTCGTCGCGCGCTGCGATCGCGTCCTGTCGAACAGGGCGCTCATCGCCAGATCTCAGCTACGTACACCTCGCGACCGCATGGCGATGCGCGGCTTGCCGCGCGGAGCAGGGAGGATGCCGCGGATTGGCCATGGTTCCCTTGCCCGAGTGCTTCAGGTGCATTCATGGAAGGAGAACGCACCGACCGCGGATTCGACAATTCGATGCCTTGATCATGGACGAATCCGGAGGGGGTGAGGTATGCATATACGGACAGCCAGAAGGATCGAGCGCGAGCGAGGGGCCACCGCCTATGGTGAAACATCAGAAGGTGCGCCAGACCATGTAGGCTATCTGCTGAACGCGCGGACCGAGGTGCACGATCGGCTCGTTGCGAGATGCCTCGGCGTCGCGTCGGCATGGGCATACTCCGACGTGGACACCTTCTCCAGGATGATGCATCGCCAGGGCGGAGTTCCCAACAATGAGGCCGTCGTTATCAAGTCGGCGAATCCAGCACTCCTGGTGGACACGACCGCGCATGTCGTCCAGAGCAAGAACAAGAATCTTGTGATCCTCGCCTTCGGGGGGACCGATTACCGAAATATCGTTCACATGATGGCAGACGTGAGCACCCGCATGGATCAATTCAGCACCACGGGACAAGTCCATGGGGGGTTCTATCGCTCGGCCCTGGTGGCGTGGCCCACGCTCAAGCAGTTGCTTCATTTCGCGCTCGACGGCAGCTCGCTCTGCGAAGCTGCCGCATCGGAGCGAGACAAGACGCTGAAGGATCTCTGCGGGACTCTGGCCCCGCGTTGCGATAATGCGCCAGCTGCAGATCGGCACGCCGGAGACGACGAGCCAGCGCCCCCTGGCGCAGAGGAAGAGTCGAAGCCAGGGCTGTACATCACTGGTCATAGCCTGGGCGGCGCGCTCGCGGTGATCACCGCAGCGCTTATCTACCATGATCCTGAAGCCAAACCCATCTGGGACAAGCTTCGCGCGATTTACACCTATGGACAGCCGAGGGCCGTCCATAGAGATTTTGCTGCGCAGCTCGAGAAGCCCATCGGGAGCAAGGTGTTTCGGCACGTTTACAAGCGAGACATCGTTCCGAGCCTGCCGCCTTGGTCGACGGGCAGTTTCTCGCATATTGGCACGGAGTTCCACTCGACCGAGGGGGGCTGGCTCCTCCAGCGAAATACTGTGAACCAGGCCTTCTCGGTCTCGGCCAGCCTGCTCTTCGGCTTGGTGTCCCCGATCCTGGATCAGCTCGGGGGCCTTCCGTGGTTGAGGTGGGTGTTTTCACCGTTCTCCTCCCTCGGCGATCATTCTCCGATCAACTACCTGCGCACATCACTCATCGCCGCTCCCGGCACCGAGTTCATGTGAGATGGTGCCTCGGGCAGCCGGACACACGATATCGTGAAGCCTGCCAACAGCAGAGTCGACGTGAACATGCTCGCGGAAGCGCGCATCGTCACAATCTCGATGGGGGCGGAGGACTGCGCGCACTCCGCGACCGCGTACGACGGGGGCGGCCGCCGAAGCCGTCCGGGTCCATGCGAGCGCTGCTGGTCTGGCGCCTGAAGCAGCCCCCGGGGCTACGCGGCCGTCGGCTGGACCGCGTCGCTGCTCCGCGATGTTCTGGAGACGCGGATGAGCATCGGCGTTTCCGTGTACACCATCCGACGCGCATCAGTGCGCGTACGGCTCGCCGCGAAGCAGGGTCATCGCGCGGTAGAGCTGCTCGATCAGCACGAGCCGCGCGAGGCGGTGCGGGAACGTGAGCGGCGACAGGCTCCACCGGTCGTCCGCCGCGGCGGACACGTCGGGCGGCAGCCCGTCCGCGCCCCCGATCAGGAACGCGACCACCCCCTTGCCGCGCGAGCCCCAGCGCTCGACGCCGGCCGCGAACGCCTCGCTGCCGAGCGCCTTGCCGCCCACCTCCATGGCGATGACGTTCGCCCCCGCCGACGCGCGCGCAAGGAGCGGCCCGACCTTCGCCGGCGGGCCGTCCTGGATCTCGATCTCGTCGCACGCCACGTAGCGGCGGATGCGGCCGAGGTACTCGTCCATCGCCGCGCGCAGCGGCCTGTCCTTCACGCGCCCGACGGCGGCGACGACGAGTCGCACGGCGCGCTCAGCTCGGATCGAACCGCGGGGCGGGCTGCGCCCCCGGCGGCAGGCTCTCCTCCGGGACCGGGACGCGCCCCGCGTCGATCCAGAGCCCCTCGATGTCGTAGAGGCGGCGCGTATCCTCCTGGAACACGTGCACCACCACGTCGCCGAAATCGATGAGCACCCACGTCGCCGCGGCGAGGCCCTCCATCGAGAGCGGCGCGAGCTTCTGCTTGCGCACCGCCTCCTCCAGCCCCGTCGCGATCGCGTGGACGTGCCTGTCGGAGCGGCCGGTCATGATCACGAGGTAGTCCGCGTAGTCGACGCGCCCCACGACCTCCAGGATCTCGACGCCGATCGCCTTCTTGTCGAGCCCCGCCGCGGCCAGCGTCAGCGCGAGCTCGCGCGCGGGGGCCGACGGCTCGGGGACGGGCGGCGGCGTGCTCCGGCGCGAGCCGGCGCGCTTCGGGCCCGCGAGCGGCGACTTGCTCCGCGCGGGCGACCGCCCCGCGAGCGGCAGCGCCGCCTTCGCGCCGCCCTCGCCGCCGCCACGCGCGGCCCGCGGGGCCGGCGCGTCGACGTCGTCGCGCGCCGGACGCCGCGCCCTCGGAGCCGGCCGATCCGCCGGGATCGGCCGCGCCGCGCGCTCCAGCGGCTCCGCCTCGCCGCCCGCGCGGCGCGCGCGGACCACCTTCTTCGCGCCGGGCTCGCCGACGCCCGCGTGGGAGGCGCGGATCCGGGGCGACGCGGGCCGCTTCGGCTTCGCCGCGGACGACGCCCGACCGGCCGCGCCCGCCTTGGCCGTGGTCGCCTTCTTCCGCGCCGGCGCGCGCGGCTCCGCGCCCTCGCCCGCCGAAGACCCCGACTTCGCCCGCGGCTTGCCGCTCCCCTCGCCTGCGTCCTTCTTGCTCGCCAACGTTCTCTCGCTTTCTTGCGCCCGGTCGATGACCGGCGCCACTCGTCTCGCCCGCGTCAGCGGGTCTGGCCCTCGCCGTACGCGATCCACTTGAGCGTCGTCAGGCTCGCGAGCCCCATCGGGCCGTAGGCGTGGAGCTTCGTCGTGGAGATGCCGATCTCCGCGCCGAGGCCGAGCTCGCCGCCGTCGTTGAACCGGGACGACGCGTTCACGAGCACGCAGCTCGCGTCGACCTCGCGCAGGAACCGCTGCGCGTGGTCGTAGCGGGGCGTGCAGATCACCTCGGTGTGCATCGACCCGTAGCGGCCGATGTGCTCGATCGCCTCGTCGAGCGACGGCACCACCCGCACCGCGAGGATGGGCGCGAGGAACTCCCGCCCGTAGTCGTCCTCCGCGGCCTTGCGCGCCGACGGCACGAGCGCGCAGGTGGCGGCGTCGCCGCGCAGCTCGAGCCCGCGCTCGGAGAGGGCGGCCACGCGCCCGAGCAGCGGCGCCGCGACGTCCTCGTGGACGAGCAGGCACTCCAGCGCGTTGCAGACGCCGGGGCGCTGGAGCTTGCCGTTCTCGACGAGGCGGCAGGCCATCTCGACGTCACAGCCGGCGTCGGCGTAGAGATGGTTCACGCCCTTGTAATGCTGGATCACGGGGACGCGCGCGTTCTCGGCCACGAACCGGATGAGCCCCTCGCCGCCGCGCGGGATGGCCAGATCGATCATGCCGGTCAGGCCGAGCAGGATCCGCGTGGCCTCGCGGTCGAGCGAGGGGACCCTCTGCACCGCGTCAGCGGGCAGACCGACAGAGCGCAGCGCGTCCGAGATCAGCTCGCCGAGGGCCGCGTTCGAGCGCGCCGCCTCCTTGCCGCCCCGGAGGATCGCGGCGTTGCCGCTCTTCAGGCAGAGCACGGCGGCGTCGACCGTCACGTTGGGGCGCGACTCGTAGATCATCGCGATCACGCCGAGCGGGACGCGCACCTGCCCGACGAGGAGCCCGTTCGGCCGCCGCTCCATCCCGACGACCTGCCCGACCGGATCGCTGGCGGCGGCGACCTCGAGCACCGCGCCGGCGATCGCCGCGAGCCGCGCCTCGTCGAGCACGAGCCGGTCGACGAGCGCCTCGGAGACGCCGGCGGCGCGCGCAGCGGCCACGTCCTCGGCGTTCGCGGCCAGCACCGGGGAGCGCTTGCCCTCGCCGGCCTCGGCGCGCAGCCGCTCGGCGATGGCGCGCAGCGCGCGGTCCTTCTGGGCCCTGTCCAGCGGGGCGAGGGCGCGGGCAGCCGTCCGGGCGCGCTGGCAGAGCGCGCGAAGCGCGCCCTCTAGATCGATGTTGCTCTGTTCCACAGCGGGAACCTAGCTCGCCTCCCTGCGCGGGCCAACCGTTCTCCTGCGCATCCATGCTAGCGTACCCGCCGTGTCCGGCGATCTCCGAAGCTCGAGCCAGGCGTCGTTCGCACCCCGCTCCCGAGACGCCCGCCGCGCCCCCACGAGGAGCGCCGCTGCCCGCCCGCGGCGCGGCGCGGCGCTCCTCGCGGGGGCGCTCCTCGCCGTGATCGCGCCGGCGTGCGGGGGCTCGGACGCAGGCGCGGACGCGCCCGCCACGGCGAGCACCGGCATCCCCCTCGCGGCGCCGGGCGCGCTGGGGGCGCCGCTCGACGCGCCGCCGGCGGCCCCCTCCGTCCCCTCCTTGCCGTTCGCCGATCCGGAGGGGCTCCAGGTCCCGCCCGATCCGGCCGGCCCTCCCGAAATACCGCCGTATCGTGCTCCTCCCGGGAACACCGGGGGGAGCGGAGTGGAGCTATGACTCGCGCCCGCCACGCCTCGCCGATCGCCGCGCTCGCCGCGATCCTCGCCGCGCACCTCGCCGCGGCGTGCTCCTCCGCCGCGCCGAAGCCGCTCCCGCCCGGTCCGCCGCCCGAGTACGAGCGCCCGCGCGTGTACGACGGCGGCGTCGGCGACGCGCCGGCCGCGCCGCCGGACGAGCCGGATGCAACCGACGCGACCGACGCGACCGACGCGCCGCCCGCGTCCACGCAGCCGCCGCCCACCACGCCGCCGCCGCCGCCCACGCAGCCGTAGCGCCGTGCGCCGCGAGCGGGCGTGCGGCGAGCGCCTCGGCCGCGCGACTCTGGCGGATCCAGCCCCGCCATGCTAGCGGCAGCCATGCTCTCACCCCGGCGGGACTTCGTCGTCATCCTCGATTTCGGCTCTCAGTACACGCAGCTCATCGCCCGGCGCGTGCGCGAGTCTGGCGTCTACTGCGAGATCCACCGCTTCGACGTGCCCATCGCCGAGCTGCGCCGGCTCGCCCCGCGGGCGCTCATCCTCTCGGGCGGCCCCGCCAGCGTGTACGGAGACAACGCGCCTCGCTGTTCCCGTGAGGTGCTGGAGCTCGGCGTCCCGACGCTGGGCATCTGCTACGGGCTCCAGCTCATGGCGTATCACCTCGGCGGCAAGGTCGAGCGCGCGCACACGGGGGGCGAGTACGGCCCCGCGACGGTGCGCGTCGAGCGCCCGACGGGCATCTTCTCGCGCTTCGCCGAGGGCGACGCGATCGACGTCTGGATGAGCCACGGCGATCGGCTCACCGCGATGCCGGAGGGGTTCGTGTCGCTCGGCACCACGACCGGCAGCCCGCTCTGCGCCGTCGCCCGCGAGCACGACAAGCTCTACGGCCTCCAGTTCCACCCCGAGGTCGTCCACACGCCGCGCGGCAAGGAGATCCTCCAGTCGTTCCTGTTCGACGTCGCCGGCCTCTCGCCGACCTGGACGCCCGCGTCGTTCGTGGAGGAGGCGATCGCCGCGGTCCGCGAGAAGGCCGGGCCGAGCGACCGCGTCATCCTGGGCCTCTCGGGCGGGGTCGACTCGTCGGTCGCCGCCGTGCTCTGCCAGCGCGCCCTCGGCGACCGGCTGACGTGCATCTTCGTCGACAACGGCCTGCTCCGCGAGGGTGAGGCGGAGAGCGTCGAGCGGACCTTCCGCGGCCACTTCCACATGAACCTCGACGCCGTCGACGCGTCGGCGCGGTTCCTCGAGGGGCTGCGCGGCGTCGTGGATCCCGAGCAGAAGCGCAAGGTGATCGGCCGCCTCTTCATCGAGGTGTTCGAGGAGGAGGCGAAGCGGGTCCAGGGCGCCAAGTGGCTCGTCCAGGGCACGCTCTACCCCGACGTGATCGAGAGCGTCTCGTTCAAGGGGCCGAGCGCCGTCATCAAGAGCCACCACAACGTCGGCGGCCTGCCCGAGCGGATGAACCTCGGCCTGATCGAGCCCCTGCGGGAGCTCTTCAAGGACGAGGTGCGGGCCGCCGGCGAGGCGATGGGCATGCCGCGGGACATCCTGTACCGCCAGCCGTTCCCCGGCCCGGGGCTCGCGGTGCGGTGCCTCGGCGAGGTGACGCCGGAGAAGCTCCGCGTGCTCAGGGAGGCCGACGCCATCTTCGACCAGGAGATCCGCGCCGCCGGGCTCTACGAGTCGCTCTGGCAGAGCTTCTGCGTGCTCCTCCCGGTGCGCTCCGTGGGCGTGATGGGCGACGAGCGCACCTACGACGAGGCGATCGCGCTCCGCGCGGTGCACTCGACCGACGGGATGACGGCCGACTGGGCGCGGCTGCCCTACGACCTCATCGCCCGGGTGAGCTCGCGCATCATCAACGAGGTGCGCGGCGTGAACCGCGTGGTGCTCGACGTGTCCTCGAAGCCGCCCTCGACGATCGAGTGGGAGTGACGATGGCCAGCGCGAGCGCGAAGCGGACGCGCGCCACGGCGGCGCTCCTGATGCTCGGGCTGTCGGCGTGCGTCGCGCGCGCTCCGGCGACGGTCTCGCTGCGGGTGAAGGGGAACGTGCCCGACGCGTCGGTCACCATCGACGACCAGTACATCGGCGCGCTCGCTTACGTCGCCGCCCACGGCGTCGCGCTGCCGCCCGGCGCGCACCGGATCACCGTGGAGAAGGCCGGCTACTTCGCCTGGGACCGCCTCGTCGAGGCCAGGAGCGGCGCCCCGCCGATCCACCTCCAGGTGCAGCTCACGCCCGTGCCGGATTGACGATCTCGCGGGGCCGGCACCGGCCGGCCCTGACGCAGCCGCCCCCTCACCGGGGCGCACGCGCGAGAGCACAGGACGAAATCATCTCCACGCGGTCTCCGTAATCCATGGGGTGGATGCACGCGGCATCCATCCCGATCTCCACTTCACGGGGGACCGAATCATGCCGAATCGGAGCAGTCCGAAGGCGCGCGTGACGAAGACGCGCGCGCCTTCCATGAACAAATCAGCTCGGCGCGCCCGCCGGTGCGCCACCCTCGAGGTGTGCGGCCCCGAGAGCTGTCGTCCGGGAGGCCGCCTGTTTCACGCCCTGTGCGATCTCGCCGATCGCTTCCTGCAACGCCGGGGAGATCCGCGGGCGATGCAGCTGGGCACCGTGCTGTTTTATGTGGCGTTCCACAGCGCTCGAGCCGCCGAGGACGACGACTTTCGCCTCTCTCTCCGGACCTCCCTGGACATGCTCGTCGAGCTCGAGCCGGTCGAGCGCTGGCTCCGGCCGCAGCCGGCGTTCGACGTGCCATCCGGGCGGCCTGCGCCGCGCCCCTACCCCACCTGCGCCGGCGCGGAGCTCCCGGCGCCACGAGGCTCCGGATGACGCCGCCGCGTTCCTCGCAGTCCGCGCCGCCGTCGGCGCCGCCGTCCGCGCCGACGCGCCCGTCGTTCGAGACGGTCTATGCCGTGGGCTTGCCGTTCCTTCATCACGCGCTCCGCTGGCTGGGTGTCTCGGTGAACGATCTGGACGACATGCTCCAGGAGGTCTTTCTCGCGGCCTATCGCGGCCTGTCGAGCTACGAGCCATGGCGTTTCCACGCGGCCCCTGCGGGCGTGCTCGCCGCGGCAGGACCGCCGCCCCTTCGCATCACGCCCGAGGCGGCGCTGCATCGATGGCTGTTCGGCATCGCATGGAGAAAGACGAGCCACTACCACGCGCGCGCTCACCGGCGTCGCGAGATCCCCTCCGGGGCCGGCGTGTCCTGGCCGTTCGACGGGCGCGCCCCGACGCCGACGCCCGAGCAGTCGCTCGCGGGCGCGGACCGCGCCGAGATCGTGACGGCGCTGCTGCTGAAGATCGCGCCCGAGCGGCGCGTGATCCTCGTCATGTACGATCTCCTTGGCGTCGCGGTGGCCGACATCGCCGGCCAGCTCTCGCTCAACGAGAACACGGTCCGCTCCCGCCTGCGCCTCGCCCGCGCGGACTTCCGCGCCGCCGTCGCGCGCCAGTCGGCCGAGCGCCGCAGCGCCCTGTGCGCCCTCACCGCGTCGGAGCGCCCCCTCCACACGAGCGCCGCGACCATGCTCCACACCGTGCGCGCGTTCCCGCCCGTCCCCGCGCCCGCTGCACGCGCGCTCTGGCGCCGCCTCCAGCAGCGGATCGACGATCGCGCTGCCATTGCCAGGACCGCCCCGCCGGCGCCGTGGTAAGGACCAGCGAGCCAGCGCCACCAACACACGGACGACAGGGACAGAACGCAACACGCACGGCGCCGCACACACCCACGCGACCACGCGACGTCAGACGGCACAGACGGCGCGATCCGCACGAACGGCGCGAACGGCACAACCGGCACAAACAACAAGCCGAGAGCGAAAAATACGAAGCGGGCGACCCCACTGACAGCTTGACGCCCCCGCACGTTTGTGTAGTCTCCGCCGCCCTCGCAGAGAAAGTCCTACGATCATGGCCAATACTCCGAAGTGGAATGTCCGTCTGCGTCACGAATGGCTCGCCACCCCGCTCAAGAAGAAGCGCCTGAAGCGCTGCCAGAAGGCGCGGATCGGCCTGCTCGATGCGGAGCAGCGCAAGGCTGCCAAGCAGAAGCCCGTCCAGGTCGAGCAGCCCGCGAGCTGACCGGCTGACCACCGTTACGCACCGCGCGACACTTGCCAGTCCGGCCGCGCGAACACCTCGACATCACGTGCCGATCGCGGTTCCGCAGGTCGGCGCCCTCGCGCGGCGCGATCCGTGGTAGCGTCGCCTCGCGGTGTTCGCCCGCGCGTTGGCGACGACTCGTCGATCCTCGCCTCTGGTGAGGTTCGACCCGGATCCATGGGAGCGAGGCCCTGAGCGTGTCGGATTCGAGCTTTTCGCCCGGTCGCTCGGGCACTCCTGCCGTGCCTTCGTCTCGCTCTGCAGGGGGCGAGGAGGGCGATGGCCCCACCCGCGTCATGAGCGACACGGAGCGGCAGGCCGCGCTTGCCGCCGTGCGCGGAGCGCAGGCCGCGGCCGCCGCCGCTGCGGTCACCTCCACGACCGCGGAGACGGTTCGCCCTCCGCCGCCGCCTCCTCCCGCGGGGGCTCCCCCTCCCTCCGGGTCGGGCGCGGCGGCGCACGAGCTGGCCGCCGAGACGGTCCGCCCCGCTGCGCTCCCCAAGGGGCTCGCAGCGGCGGCTGCGCACGACGCGACCGCCGACACGGTCCGTCCACCCGCTCCTCCCACGGGGAGCGCGGCGAGCCTTGCGGAGAGCGAGCCGGCGGAGGCGGACCCCCTCGTCGGCACCACGGTGGCGGGCGCGTACCACGTCATCCGCCTGCTCGGCGAAGGCGGCATGGGCCGCGTCTACGAGACGCACCACACCCGCATCCCGGGCAAGCGGTTCGCGCTGAAGACGCTCCACCCCGAGCTCTCCCAGCAGCCCACCGTCCTCGCGCGGTTCCAGCGCGAGGCCGAGGCCGCAGCGTCGATCCGGAGCCCGCACATCGTCGAGATCTTCGACGTGAACCGGCTGAGCGACGGCCGTCCGTGCATCATCGCCGAGTACCTGGATGGCAAGGGCCTCGACGAGCTCCTCGCAGGGTCGGGAGGGCGGCTTCCGGCCGGCGCCGCGGTGCGGATCGCGCGCGAGGTGTGCGACGGCATCGCGGCCGCGCACGCCGCGGGCATCGTGCACCGGGACATCAAGCCGGAGAACATCTTCCTCACGGGCGACCCTGCGTGTCCGACCGTGAAGGTCCTCGATTTCGGCATCTCGAAGACCTCCGCGCCGTCCACGCTCACGAGGACCGGCATGGTGCTCGGAACGCCGGCGTACATGGCCCCGGAGCAGGCGAAGGGGGAGGAGATCGATCCTCGGGCCGACATCTACGCCGTGGGGGCGGTCCTCTACCACGCGCTCACCGGGCAGCGCCCCTTCGAGCGCAGCGACCCGACGGCAGTACTCCTCGCGGTCATGACGGAGGAGCCGCCGCCGCCGCGATCGCTGAACCCGGAGATCCCGCCGGGCCTGGAGGCCATCGTCCAGCGCGCCATGGCGAAGCAGAGAGAGGGCCGCCACGCCTCGATGGGCGAGCTCGCCAGCGAGCTCGCGCCCTACGAGGAAGCGGCCGCGCCCGGGCCGCCCAGCGCTCGCGCGTCGCTCGCGCGCGCGTCCGTCGTGCTCGGGCGGCCTTACGCGCTCTCGCACGCCTTCGGCCTTCCCGGCTCGGCGTCGTCGGAGGCGTACCTGACGCGGCAGATGGTCTTCCTCGTGGTGAGCCTCGGCCTTGGGTGGCTCGGCGCGGGCCTCGTCAGCTGCCTCGCCGGCTTCGCGCGCGCGGCGAGCAGTGACGCCGCGGCCCTGTCGGGCCAGGGCGCCACCCTGCTCACGCTCGGGATCCTGTGCGCCCTGTTCGGCGTCGGGCTTCTCGGCGGCTTCTATGTCTTCCGGCGTGTCTGGCGGGACGACGCCCGGATGAGCGCGCTCGCGCCGCGGCTCACGACGCCCGTCGTGATCGCCCTCGTGGCCTACGGTTCCGCGTCGCTGCTCGTGCGGCTCGTCGAGGCCGTGCTCCTGCAGCGCGCCATCGGCATCGCGTGGCCGGTCTGGGACGCGTTGCTCTTCCTCATCAGCGTGCTCGCCGCGGGCGCCGCCGCCCTGTTCCAGTGGCGAGGACAGCGGCGATGAGCTCGCGGCCGGGCCGCAGGACGCGGGCCATGGGCCGCTGTCCGGGCGTGTGTTAGGGGGGAGCAAGCCATGCCAGCGCAGGCACCTGGGACGAGCGCCCGCCAGGCCAGCACCCCCGATAGACCGGGCACACAGGCGGGAACAACCACCGTGATCGGCGCAGGCGGCAACGCCTCGGGCTCGCGCGCCTCCCTGCTGGCGCGGACGCCGCCCGCGGCGCGCTGGCTCGCCACGGGCGCGGCTGCGCTCGTGGCCGTCGTGTTCGCCGCGGCGCTGCTGCGCGACGGCGTCTCGCTCTCCCGGCTCGAGGCGGCCTCGCGCGCAGAGCGCGCGCCGCCGTCGAGCTCCGGCCTCCGGCGTCCGATCGCGCCGCGACCTTCCGATGCCGTCCCCGCCGACGAGCTCGCCACGGCGACCGCGGGCGGCGTGCTCGCGCTGGAGGCGCTCGCCTCGCGCTACCCGAAGGATCCGGCGATCTTCCGCGCGCTGATGCTGCGCCACGCGCTCCCGCCGCCTTACCACGCCGCCGCGCTCGCCGCGGCGAAGCGGCTGCTGGAGCTCGATCCGGGGGCGGCGGCCGACGACGACGTGAAGCGCATCGTCTCGAGCATCGCCGGCGGACCGCCCGAGGCGGCCTCGGGCGCGCTCGACCTCATGGCGAGCGGCATGGGGAGCCACGGGGCGGATCTGCTCTACGAGCTCGCGGTGGGCAGCTCCGCGCTGAAGGAGCGCGCCGCGAAGCGGCTCGCGGAGGCCGCGGTCCTGGGGCGAGCGACGCCCGCGCTGCGCATCGCCCACGAGCTCCGGATCGCGCCCTCCTGCAAGGCGAGGCAGGCCCTGCTGGCGCGCGCGACGACCGATGGCGATCGGCGCGCCGTCGATGTGCTCGCGCCGCTCATCACCAGCAAGGGCAAGGGGTGCGGCTTTCTGGGCATGAGCCGGTGCGCGGCGGCGTGCGCCTCGATCGCGGGAGAGATCAAGGCGGCGATCCAGGCGATCGAGGGGCGCACCGGGCCATCGCCCCGGGCGGCCGACGCGCCTGCGAGCCGATGACCGCGCCTGCGAGCCGATGACCGCGCCCGCGAGCCGATGACCACGCTCGCGAGCCGATGACCGCGCCTGCGAGCCGATGACCGCGCCCGCGCGCCCATCGTCTCACGCGCGAATCGATGACGTTGACCGAGGGTTGCGCAGGTGGGAGCCTTGCCATAATAGGGCTCAACTCATGTACGTTCCTGCTCAACCCTGGTCGCCGGACTCATGGCGTGAACGGTTCAACGCCGCGCCGCTCCCCTATGACGATCCCGATGCCGTCCAGGTGTCCGTCGAGAAGCTCCGGGCGCTGCCGCCGCTCGTGACCTCGTGGGAGGTCGAGCGGCTCAAAGGCTATCTGGCCGAAGCGCAGCTCGGCCGCCGGTTCGTGCTCCAGGGGGGAGACTGCGCGGAGACGCTCGACGACTGCCGGCCGAACATCGTCACGAACAAGCTCAAGATCCTGCTCCAGATGTCGCTCGTGCTGGTGCACGGCGCCCGCCGGCCGGTGGTGCGCCTCGGGCGCTTCGCCGGGCAGTACGCCAAGCCGCGCTCCAGCCCCGTCGAGACGCGCGATGGCGTGAGCCTGCCCAGCTATTTCGGGGATCTCATCAATCGCGCTCCCTTCGACGCCTCCGCCCGGCGCCCCGATCCAAACCTGATGATCGCGGGATACCAGCACGCGGCGATCACCCTGAACTTCATCCGTTCCCTGTCGGAGGGCGGCTTCGCCGATCTGCATCACCCGGAGTACTGGGACCTGAGCTTCCTCGAGCGGGCGGATCTGCCCGGGGAGCTGCGCGAGCGATACCAGCGGATGACAGAGCAGGTCGGGGAGGCCCTTCGGTTCATGGAGGCGCTCGCGGAGGTGCCGGTCGGGGAGCTCTCTCGGGTCGAGTTCTTCACGAGCCATGAAGGGCTCAACCTGCACTACGAGTCCGCGCAGACGCGGAAGGTCGCGCGCCGGCCTGGCTTCTACGACCTGACGACCCACCTGCCCTGGATCGGCGAGCGCACGCGGCAGCCGGACGGCGCGCACGTCGAGTTCTTCAGCGGCGTGGAGAACCCGCTGGGCATCAAGCTCGGCCCGAAGACGCTCCGCGACGACGTGATCCGCCTCCTCGACCGGCTCAACCCGGCGGACGAGCCGGGCAAGATCGTGCTCATCGTGCGCATGGGCGCGGGCCGCGTGCGCGACGGGCTCCCGCCGCTCATCGAGGCGGTGCGGTCCGCGGGGCGCAAGGTGCTCTGGATGTCCGACCCGATGCACGGCAATACCCAGACGACGTCCAGCGGGATCAAGACACGGAATTTCGAGGATATCCTCACCGAGATCGAGGCGAGCTTCGAGGTGCACGAATCCATGGGATCCCACCTCGGCGGCGTCCACTTCGAGCTCACGGGCGACGATGTCACCGAGTGCGTCGGGGCGGGGCTCACGGAGTCCGATCTCGACCAGCGCTACGCCAGCCTGTGCGATCCGAGGCTGAACTACCGCCAGTCGCTCGAGATGGCGTTCCGCATCGCCCACCGCATGGCGGAGGCCTCCCGGCGCGCGAAGGGCTGAGTCGAGGGCAGGAGTCTCCTGCTGGCGTTCCGTCGAGGCTGCCCAATGAACACCCGCAGGGGGTAGTTCGCCATGCAGACCATCTCGACGGAACAGGGTGAGAGCCGACAGGGCGGAGAGCAAGCCGCGACGGATACCTCGCACGAGTGCCCGCAGCGCTCCGGCGCCAGCCCCACGCTGCTCGAACATTTGCTGCCGGAGGCCGATATCGTCATGAACCACGCTGTCGTGGTGATGGCGCCGCCGGAGGTGACGTACGCCACGCTGAAGAGGGTGGATTTCGCGAGGAGCCGCTCTCTCCTGCTGCGCGCGGTCTTCGCGCTCCGCCTGGCCGCCGTGCGGCGCGCCCGGCGCAGGCTCCGCCTCGCGCCGCTCCCGGCGCGCGTGCGGATGTCGCTCCAGAACATCGAGGATCACGGCCAGTCGAAGCTGGCCGAAAAGGAGGGTTCCGAGATCGTCATCGGCTCGATCGCGCGCCTGTTCAGCGTGGAGAGCCTGTTCACGAGGCGGACCGCCGCCGAGTTCAAGTCGTTCGACTGCGCGGGTCACTTCAAGGCGGCGGCGAGCTTCGTCGTGATGCCCTACGGACAGCGCCGGACGCTGCTCGCGTACGAGTCGCGCATCCGCGCGACCGACACGCGGACGAGGCGGCGGCTGTTCCTCCTGGACGCGCTGACGGCGCCGCTCGGGAGGCTCGTCATGCGCCGGATGCTCCGCGTCGTCGCCAGGGTCGCCAAGTACCAGTGCGCGGCGCCGGCGCATCATCATCATCGCCAGCAGGCCATGTAGCGCGATCACTGGCGATCCGTCGCGACTCCACCGATGAATCACCGCGGGGGCAGTTCGCCATCCGGGCGCGCCTTGCGCCGCGGCCCTCGCTCGTGCACCCTACGCGGCGAAGGAGGCCCGCCGTGCACCCCATTGCATCGACGAGCCTCTGCCTGACGCGCCCCTGAGCGCGCCGGCGAGGCTCACATCCCCGAGCTCATCTCGCGTGTCGCTGGAACAGCGCGGCCGACGCGTAGGTGCGTCGCCGCGCCCTCGGGAGCATGGCATGGGCAAAGATCGATCGCGGAGCCGCGAACGCGCGCGCTCCGTCGTGGATGCAGGTTCGTTGTTCGGTGGGACGGCGGCGCGGAGCGCGCAGCGCAAGGAGCGCCAGCTCTGCCGTCAGGTGCAGGAGGCGGTGAGCGACGCGCTCGCCGCGCTCCGCGACGACGTCCTCCAGGACGTCTGGGTGATGGGTGTGGAGCCGGCGCCGGACGCCAGCCGGCTCGCGGTGATCGTGCAGGTCAGGCCTGGCACGCCGCCGGAGGTGGCGGCGGCGCGGCTGGAGAAGGTGGCGGGCTACGTGCGCGCGGAGGTCGCGGGGGCGATCACCCGCAAGCGCGCGCCGACGCTCGCGTTTCAGGTGCTGCCGCCGGAGGGAGAGCCGTGAGCGCGCGCGTCTCCGCGTGGCTCCCGGACGGCGCGAGCGCGGCGCTCAGCGCGTCGCTCTCGCGGCTCGCGCGCACCGACGACGTCGCGCACATCGCGGTCATGCCCGACGCGCACGTGGCCGACGACGTGTGCGTCGGCACGGTGACCGCCACGACCTGTCGCCTCTTGCCGGCGGCGGTCGGCGGCGACATCGGCTGCGGTATGGTCGCGCTGCGGCTCCGCGCGGACGCCGATCTGCTCGCGGATCGCGATCGCGCGGCGCAGCTCCTCTCCGCGCTGCGCCGCCGCGTCCCGCACCTGTTGCGCCCGGCCGCCGGCGCCCCGCCGCTGCCCGGCGATCTCGCCGAGGCGCGGCTCGGCGCGCCTCGCCTCGAGGCGATGAAGCACCGCGAGGGCCGGATGGAGCTGGGCACGCTCGGCCGGGGCAACCATTTCCTGGAGGTGCAACGCGACGAGGAGGGCGCGCTGTGGCTGCTCCTCCACAGCGGCTCGCGCGCCATGGGCCCGGCGATCCGGCAGCACCACGAGGCGCTCGCGGCGCGCGACCCGTCGGGCGTCCGCTTCCTCGACGCGGACAGCGAGGCCGGGCGCGCGTACCTCGATGACGCGGCCTGGGCAGCGAGGTACGCGCGGGCGAGCCGCGCGCGGATGGTCACCGAGGCCCTCTCGCTCTTCGCCGAGCTGTTCGGCGTGGACGCCGACGCGTCGTCGCGCATCGAGATCGATCACAACCACGTCCGGCGCGAGGAGCACGGCGGACGCGCGCTCTGGGTGCACCGCAAGGGCGCCATGGGGCTCGCCGACGGGGAGCCCGGCGTCGTGCCCGGGTCGATGGGGAGCCCGAGCTTCCACGTCGAGGGGCGCGGCCACCCCGAGGCGCTCGGCTCGTCAGCGCACGGCGCCGGGCGCGCGCTGCCGCGGGGCGAGGCGCGCCGCCGCATCGGCGCGCGGCAGCTGCTGCGCGAGGCCGAGGGCGTGTGGTTCGATCACCGCCTCGCGGACCGGCTGCGCGAGGAGGCGCCCTCGGCCTACAAGGACATCGGCGCGGTCATGCGGGCGCAACGCGACCTCGTGCGCGTCGTCCGCCGGCTCTGGCCGGTGCTCGTCTACAAGGCGCCATGAGCGGACCCGTCACGGCCGGTCGAGGGTGACGACGGGCGACGTCCATGTCTCCCAGTGCGCCTCGTTGTCCGGATCGCCGAGCGCCCGGAGCGCGCGGAGCTCGATCAGGTAATCCCCGTCCGGGACGACGGTGTGCCTCCCGTCGAGCTTCGTCGTGCCCTTCCATCCATACCGCGTGACCGCCGTCGCGGAGGCGCTCTGACCGACGTGGGACAGCATCAGCGCGCGCCCCCACGGCTTCGCCGTGGCGGCGTCGACGATGTCCAGCGTCAGGAGCTCCGCGCCGTGATCGAGGTGGACGACCACGTAGGGCATGTCGTCCGACGCCAGCGTGTAGGCCGCGCCGCGCGGCTGCTTGGTCAGGCGTGTCCCGCTCAGCTTGCCGAGCCACGGAGCCCCGGGACCCGACCGCTTGAGGAGGGGCAGGCTCTGGTAATCGCCCTTGAAGCCCGCATACGGCACCCGCAGCAGGCCGTCGGCCGCCCCGCCCCGCGGCGTGAACACGAGGTAGCCGCCGAACAGGCCGCCTTCCGCGAGCGCGTCGCTCGCCGTGACGGTGACGGCGACGGTCGCGCTCCCGGCGGCGGGCACGGTCACGCTCGCGGCGCTGAAATCGACGCGCGCGGCGCCGGTCGTGGCGCTCGCCGGCGCCCAGTGGTCGCCCCCTGTCGCGCACGCCGCGGGCGCGTGCGACAGGTCGTAGGTGACGTCGCGCCCGCTCGAGTTCTCGAGCGTCAGCGTGCGCAGGGCGGGGCCGGCCTCGCTCTCTCCCAGCGAGAGCTTTCCAGGGCTGATCAAGGTGGTCGCGCGGATCGCCCGGTCGACGCGGATCACCCCTGCGCCCTGCCGGTGCGCGCTCTCCGGCACGCCGGCGCCCAGATCGCCGCCCCACGGCGCGGGGACCGCGGTGTTCTGGAGGACGTCGCGCACGCGCGCCGCGGACAGCTCCGGGCGCGCGGCGAGCAGGAGCGCGACGGCCCCGGCCACGTGCGGCGCCGCCATCGACGTCCCGCTGAGCGTGTCGTACGAGCCTTGCTCGATCGGCACCGTCGAGTAGATCGTGCCGCCGGGCGCGGCGAGATCGGGCTTGAAGGACAGCGCCGCGCTCAGGCCGTGCGAGCTGAAGCGGGAGACGAGGCCCGCGGTGCTGTTCCGCGCGGCCACGGCCCGATGGGTCCAGCTGTGGGTCACGGGCCCGGCGTCGAGGCGCGCGTCGAGCAGCTCGCCGTCGGCCTGCGCGATCCCCACGACCGGGATGGTGATCGGCGGGTCGCCCTCCACGGACGGGCTCATCGCCCCGGACCGATCGTTGTAGAACAGGACGCCTATGGCGCCCGCGGCCTGCGCGCGCGCGGCCTTCTGGTGGAAAGAGCAGCCGCCGCGCCGGACGAGCGCGATCTGGCGCGCGAGGCTGCCGGCGGGGAGCTCGGCGCACGCGTCGCGGGCGCTGGTGGTCGTCCCCGTGCGCGCGAGGGCGGCGCTCCCCGAGAGCGGCGCGGGCGGGCTCCCGGCGCCGCGGGTGTAGCCGATCACGGCGTTGCCCGGCGCGACGGTGAACGACAGGGTGGTGACGCGCGTGCTGTCGACGGACGCGGTGCCGATGACCGCCTCACCCACGCCGGGCGCGCCCGCGGCCCAGAGCCCCCTCTCGCCGTTGTTGCCGATCGACGCGACGACCGCGACGCCGCGCCCGACGAGCGCGCTCGCCGCCGTCGCCGTCGGATAGTCAGGCCACTGGAACGGCGTTCCGATGCTGATGTTGATGACGTGCATGCCGTCGCTGGCAGCCCGCTCCATCGCCTTGAGGATGATGTCGGCGCGCGAGCCGCCGCGGCAGCCGAACACGCGGTAAGCGCCGAAGGTCACGTCCGGGGCCACGCCCTGCACGACCCCGCTCGCCCCGATGATGCCGGCGACGTGCGTGCCATGGCCCAGGCAATCGTCCGGCTCTCCGTCGGGCACGGGCGGCTTGGTCGCGTCACTGGCGACGAAATCGTCGCCGACGAAATCATAGCCGAACGCCACGCGGCAGCCCGGGCCGAAGCAGCCTCCGAGATCGGGGTGATGGTAATCGATGCCGCTGTCGATCACGCCGACGCGGATGTCCTCGCCGGTCACGCCGAGCTCTCGGCGCACGATGTCCGCGCCCGACATCTCGCCTGCGACGGCGAGGTCCGGGTCGACCGCCGGCGCGGCGCGCGTTGTGTCGAGCTCCACCGGCACCACGGGGTAGACGGCCTTGACCCCGGGCATGTCCACGAGCGCGGCCGAGCTCTCCCGCGCGACCCAGACGGAGAGGCCGTTCCAGAGCTCCTCGAACGAGAAGCGTTGTTTGTACCGGAGCCCGCGGGCCACGGCGGCTCGCCGGAAGAGCTCCCGCTCCTCCTCGACAAGGCCCTTGACGCGGGCGCCCCCGCTGGCCCTCGCGACCGGCGCTCGCTCGAACTCCACGAACCAGAGCTCCGTGGCCTCCTCCGGCGCGAACGTCGCTTCGCCTGGCTCCGAGTCGTCCGGAGGGACAGTGTCCCGGCCCGCCTCCTTGTCTCCGGTCTCTCCGCTGCACCCTGAAAGCGCGAACCAGAGAGATGCCAGAACGAGCCGACAACCACCGCACCTCACACGCCCCTTCCCGCGCGCTCCGATCATCGATTCAGCTATGTTCGATGACGCGAATCGGTCAAGCGTGAGCGGTGCGAGAACGGAGGGAGGCGCGCGCCACGGACCGTCATTGTCGCAGACCATGGAAGAGTGGTTGTTTCAGAGCAGCCGCCCTTTCGGGTCGGGCGTAACGAGAGCTGCGCTGTGCGGCCCTGCCACGCGCGGCGGCGCGGCGGTGCGGCGGTCACGGAGCCCAGGGCGCCATGAGGGGCGCCCTCGAGAGGGCGTTATCTCGTGATGTCGTCGCTGTCCTGCCATGCCGCGGCGTACGAGCTCGTCGCGCTCACGAGGCCGCCTCGGCCTCCAGCGACGCGCGGCGCGGGGACGGCGCCGGACGTTGCCGGTCCTCGAGCGCTCGACTAGCGTGGCGCGGCTCTCCGGCGCGGGCGGCGCCGGGGCTCGGATGCACGATGACGGTCCTCGAGCGCGCCCTGTTCTCCTTGCACCATCGCCTGGTCCACGTGCCGCGCGTGGGCCGCGTCGCGCGGGCGCTCGCCGCGCAGGTGGGCCCTGCGGCGTCGCTGCTCGACGTGGGCGCGGGCGACGGCACGGTCGCGCTGGAGGTCGCGCGCCTGGTCGGGGCGCGCCGCGTCGTCGGCGTGGACGTGAAGGCGCGTCCCGGGGCGGCGCTGCCGGTCATCGGCTATGACGGCGAGCGCCTCCCCTTCCCCGACGCGGCGTTCGAGGCGGTGCTCCTCTCCGACGTGCTGCACCACGCCGCGCGCCCCGGCGCGCTGCTCGCCGAGGCGCTCCGGGTCGCGTCGCGCGTCGTCGCGCTCAAGGATCACTTCCGGTTCGGCCCGGTCTCGGAGCGCGTGCTGCTCTGGATGGATCGCGCCGGCAACGCCGCGCCCGGCGTCGAGGTGCGGGGCACGTACTTCACGCCGGGCGAGCTCGTCGCGCTCGTGCGCGGCGCGGGTGGCCGCGTCACCGGCCTCGAGTGGCCGCTCCGGATCCACGATCTGCCGTTCCGCCTCGTGACCCAGGATCGCCTCCAGTTCGCGGCGCGGATCGAGCGCCTGACCACGGGAGCCGCGGGAGCCGCGGGAATCACGGGAGGCGCGCGATGACGGAGCTCAGGTCGTTCGTCGTCGGCGGCGCCGGGTTCATCGGGAGCCACCTTACCGATCGCCTGGTCGAGCGCGGCCCCGTGACGATCTACGATAACCTCTCTGTCGGGCGCCGCGCGTTCGTGGCGTCGCACCTCGCCTCCGGGCGCGCGACGCTCGTCGAGGCCGACGCCCTCGATCTGGAGCGGCTCACCGAGGCCATGGCGGGCCACGACCTCGTCGTGCACCTCGCGGCGAACCCCGAGGCGCGCTGGGGGCTCGCGCGGACGCGGCTCGACCTCGATCAGGGCACCATCGCGACGTACAACGTGCTCGAGGCGATGCGGCGGACGGCCGTCAGCCGGCTGATCTTCTCGTCCTCGGGGACGGTCTACGGCGACACCGCGCGCCGGTGCGCGGAGGGCGATCTCGGCGCCCTGCCCATCTCGCTCTACGGCGCGAGCAAGCTCGCGGGCGAGGCGCTCATCAGCGCCTACGTCGAGTGCTTCGGCCTCACGGCGTGGATCTACCGCTTCGGCAACGTCGTCGGGCCGCGCGGGACGCACGGCGCGGCGCTCGATTTCCTGAAGAAGCTGCGCGATCGGCGGACGGAGCTCGAGGTGCTCGGCGACGGGCGCCAGTCGAAGCCGTACCTCGATGTCCGGGACTGCGTGGAGGGGATGCTGTTCGGCTTCGACCAGGCCAGGGAGCGGCTCAACATCCACAACCTCGCGCCCGAGGACGCGACGAGCGTCTCGCGCATCGCGGAGCTGTGCGTGGCGGCGTCGCCCTATCCGGACGCGGTGATCCGGTATCAGGGGGGCGAGCGCGGCTGGCCTGGCGACGTGCCGCGATCGCGGATGGATCCTGGCAAGCTGGCGGCGCTGGGCTTCCGCGTGCGCCACACGAGCGACGAGGCGGTCCGGATGGCGGTGGAGGCGCTGGCGAGCGAGGTGTTCGGGGGCGAGCTGGCGCGACGAGCGCAGTGAGCGCGCCGTCGACGCGGCCGCCGCCGCGCGGGTCGGCCGCGGTGGTAGAGTCCGCGCATGTCTGAGCTCACCCTCTACCTCGGGAACAGGACCTATTCATCGTGGTCGCTCCGGGCCTGGCTCGTCCTGAAGCAGGCTGGCGCCGACTTCGAAGAGGTGGTGATCCCTCTCCAGGCGCCCGGCACGCGCACCGTGGAGATCCAGCGTTACTCTCCGTCGGGCAAGGTGCCGGCCTTGCAGCACGGGGCGCTCACGATCTGGGAGTCGCTCGCGATCGCCGAGTACGCGGCGGAGCTCTTCCCCGCGGCGAAGCTCTGGCCGGAGGCGCGCGACGCGCGCGCCGTCGCGCGATCGGTGAGCGCCGAGATGGCGAGCAGCTTCGCCGCGCTCCGCACCGCGCTGCCGATGAACGTGCGGCGGAAGATCCAGGGCGTGGCGATCACCGACGCGGCGTCGCAGGACATCGCGCGCGTCCAGGCGATATGGAACGACTGCCGATCGCGCTTTGGCCAGGGAGGCGAGTTCCTGTTCGGGCGCTTCAGCGTGGCGGACGCCATGTACGCGCCGGTCGCGACGCGGTTCGACACGTACGGCGTCGAGCTCGACGCGGTCTCCCGGCGCTACGTGGCGTCGATCCTCGCGCTGCCCGCGATGCAGGCGTGGATCGCGAAGGCCAGGGAGGAGCCGCACATCATCGAGGCGTACGAGGCCATCGGCGTCGTGGGCATGTAACACGTAATGTACACGTAAACAGATAGACAGATAGGTAGAGGCGAGCGCGG
Organism: Sorangium sp. So ce426; assembly: GCF_051475585.1. NCBI lineage: Bacteria > Pseudomonadati > Myxococcota > Polyangiales > Polyangiaceae > Sorangium > Sorangium sp. So ce426. Next base: position 5,427,687 of record NZ_CP150341.1, read on the forward strand.
CCCACGCCGCGCCCGGGATCACCGACGGCGCCGCACCGCGAGGCGGCGGCCGGCGACGGAAAGCGCTAGACGGGGACATGCCGCACGAACTCGATCTTATCCTCACGATCACGGGCGGGCTCACCGGAGCCCTGGCGCTCGGCTTCGTCACCCAGCGCCTGAGGCTGTCCCCCATCGTGGGCTACCTGCTGGCCGGCATCCTCGTCGGCCCCTTCACCCCGGGGTTCGTGGCGGACAAGCGGCTCGCGGACCAGCTCGCGGAGATCGGGGTCATCCTGCTGATGTTCGGGGTCGGCCTGCAGTTCCACGTCCGCGAGCTCCTCGCCGTGCGCAAGATCGCCGTGCCCGGCGCCCTCATCCAGATCGCGGTCGCCACGGCGCTCGGCGCCCTGGTCGGCCGCGCCGCGGGCTGGACGTGGGGCGCGGCGGTCGTCTTCGGCGTCGCCATCTCGGTGGCGAGCACCGTCGTGCTCACCCGGGTCCTCAGCGACAACGACGTCCTGCACACCCCCGCAGGCCACCTCGCCATCGGCTGGCTCGTGCTCGAGGACGTCTTCACCGTGCTGGTGCTCGTGCTGCTCCCCGCCGTGATGGGCGAGGCCGCGGGCGCGGGCGCGGCGGGCGTCGCCGTGTCCGTGGGGATCGCGGTCCTGAAGCTCTCCGGGCTCGTGGCGTTCATCTTCATCGTCGGACAGCGCTTCATCCCCGCGCTGCTGGGGTACGTGGCGAAGACCGGCTCGCGGGAGCTCTTCACGCTGACGGTGCTCGTCGTCGCGCTCGGCGTCGCCGTGGGCTCGGCCATCCTCTTCGGATCGTCGATGGCGCTCGGCGCCTTCCTCGGCGGCCTGGTCGTCGGCCAGTCCGACTTCAGCTCGCGCGCCGCGTCGGAGGCGCTCCCGATGCGCGACGCGTTCGCCGTGCTGTTCTTCGTCTCGGTGGGGATGCACCTCGACCCGGCGCAGCTCGCCGTGGGCTGGCAGCTGGCCGCGGGGACGCTCGCGGTGGTGCTGATCGGCAAGCCGCTCGCGGCGCTCGCGGTGACGGTGCTGCTCCGCCGCCCCCTCCAGACCGCCTTCGCCGTGGCCCTCTCGCTCGCGCAGATCGGGGAGTTTTCGTTCATCCTCGCGGCGCTCGGCAAGAAGCTCGGCGTCCTGCCGGTCGAGGCCGAGCAGACGCTCGTCGTCGCCGCCATCGTGTCGATCACGCTGAACCCGGTGCTCTTCGGCTTCCGCGATCGCCTCGCGCGATGGACGTCCGCGCTCTTCCGGCAGCGCGACGCCTCCCTCACGGAGGCCGAGGCCGCTTCGCTGGACGAGCACGCCCACCGCACCGTCGTGGTGGGCTACGGCCCTGTCGGGAAGACGCTGACGCGGCTGCTCCGTGAGAACGGCATCGCGCCGACCGTCGTCGAGCTGAACCTCGACACGGTGAAGCAGCTGCAGGACCAGGGCATCCGCGCGATCTACGGCGACGCCACGCAGCGGGAGATCCTCGAGCGGGCCGGGGTCGGGACGGCGGACAGCCTGCTGTTCACGGCGGCCGGCGCGCCCGGGGACGGGGTCATCGAGCAGGCGAAGGGCGTGAATCCGAGGCTGTTCGTCCTCGCCCGCGCCTTCTACCTGCGCGAGGTGACCGCGCTGAAGAAGGCGGGCGCGGACGTCGTTGTGACCGGCGAGGCGGAGGTCGCATTCTCGATGACCGAGCGCCTCCTCGTGCGGCTGGGCGCGACGTCCGAGCAGCTCGAACGCGAGCGCGATCGCGTCCGGAGCGAGCTCTTCGGCAGCGGCTCACCAGGGCCTCGCCCCGCGGTGCGCGACGCCTGACCTCGCGGCGGCCATGCGCCGCGCCCCGCGGCCCCGGCGCTCCCGAGCGGGGCGCAGGTTCACCTCGACTTGCCGAGCCAGCTCACCCCGCCCACGACCAGCGTGAGCCCGACGACCTGCTGCCACGTGGCCGGCTCGCCCAGGATGACCCACGAGAACGCGATCGTGAGCACCGGGCCCAGCGTCGAGAACGTCGCCGCGCGGCCCGCGCCGAGCCGCCGGATGGCGGCGGCGAGCAGCACGATGGGGAGCACCGTGCTGATCGTCGCCATCGCCGCCGCGTACCCCCACACCGACGCCGGGAGCTCGCCCAGCCTGACCGGGCTCCCCGCCGCCGCGTAGTGCGCGAGCACCATCAGGCAGGAGGCCGCCCCGCAGTACGCGGCGAGGCGCGTCGAGCCGACCCTGGAGGCGAGCTTGCCGACGCCGATGTAGTAGAGCGCGTAGGTCACCGAGCTCGCGAACACCCACGCTCCGCCGATGGCGACGGCCCGCGCGTCCCCGGATTGCTCGAGATCGTGCCAGACGGCCGCCCCGAGCCCGAGATAACACACGGCGAGCGCGCCCCAGGCCTTGCCGTGCACTGGCTGCTTCAGCCACGCTGCGCCGATGAGGAGGACGAGCGTCGGATACACGAACAGGATCAGCCGCTCGAGGCCGGTGCTGATGTACGTGAGCCCGATGAAGTCGAACAGGCTGGAGAGGTAGTATCCGAGGAACCCGACGATCAGCACACCTCCCCAGAGGCGAGCCGTCAGCGGCCCTTCGGCCGCGCCGCGCTCCCGCCGGGCGAGCCACAGGAAGAACGGCAGCGCGATGCCCATGCGCAGCGCGAGCAGCGTCACGGCGTCGACGGGGTGCGCGGCGTAGGCGAGCTTCACGAAGATCGCCTTCAGCGCGAAGGTCGCCGCCGACAGGACGGCGAACGTCCGGCCGTCGTCGAGGAGGCCAGCCCGGATCTCGCCCGTCAACGCGCCCACGCCCTCATGAGGGGACATCACCTCTGCTTCTCTGCTCTTCACCAGGCTCGCTCCACCAGGGGACCGGACATCGTCGCCGACAGCCCGCCTCCAGGTCGGCGCGCTCCTCCGGCGGGAGGCGCGCCGGCATTGCGCGCAGGAGCGCGCGTTTGCCACCGTACGAGGCTGCCTCGAAGGGAGGCGGGCACATTTCAGGTAGAGGACGATCTCCTGCTTGGGTAGCGGTCTCGACCTCTCGGGCGCCAGCCTCTCGGGATGCCAGATCGCGCCGCGCTCCCCGGGAGCCTTGGGCTAAGCTCCCGTCTCCCATGACGTCTCCTGCTGGCCCAGGCACCGCCGCGCGCGCTCACGGCGGCGGCGCGCTCGCCTCGTCCGGCGCGCCGCCCGCGCCGCCCGTGAAGCGGCCGCGCGCGCCGATCGCGCAGGAGCCCTCCGGTGTCCACCAGCTCGGCGGCTCGTTCCTCCAGATCGCCGCCACGGTGGGCGGCATGGCCGTGCTCGCGGGCAAGATCGCGGCGCGCGTGGCCACGCTCCGCGTCGACGGCGCCGAGTTCATGCGCAACCTCTACAGGATGGGCGTCAAGTCGATGCCCATCGTCGTCGTGACCGCCCTCTTCACCGGCGCGATCATGGTCATCCAGGCGGCGCCGCTGGTCGAGCGCTTCGGCGCGCACGGCCTGCTCGGCTGGGGCGCCGGCTTCGGCACGCTCCGCGAGATCGCCCCGCTGCTCACGGCGCTCATGATCAACGGCCGCGTCGGCGCCAACAACACCGCCGAGCTCGGCACCATGGTCGTCACCGAGCAGATCGACGCCCTCCGCGTCCTCGCGATCGACCCGGTGAGCTTCCTCATCGCCCCGCGCTTCCTCGCGATGGTGCTGACGCTGCTCCTCTCGGTGATCTTCGCCGACGCGCTCGCCCTGCTCGGCGCCGCGCTGACCGGCGACCTCCTCCTCGGCGTCGCCCCGGCCGTCTTCTACAACGGCCTCACGAGCGGGCTGCTCGACATCGGCGACGTCATGAGCGGCCTCGTCAAGAGCGTCGTCTTCGGCGTCGTGCTCGCGCTCTCGAGCTGCCAGTACGGCCTCGGCGTGACCGGCGGCGCGCCCGGCGTCGGCCGCGCCGTCAACGCGACCGTCGTCGCCTCGGCCGCCGGCATCTTCATCCTCGACTACTTCGTCTCGTTCACGCTCGACTGATCGGCCGCGCCGCGCATGCCCTCCCCGGACAAGAGCTCCCCCGATCGCCCGAGCGCCGGCCCGCCCTCGAGCGAGCTCAGGGATCTCGCGCCGGAGGCGTCCGGCGTCGCCGCGATCGGCGCCGCCGCGCTGTCCCTCTTCCGGTCGGCGCACGAGCTCTACTCGGTATTTGTAAGGACGCTTTACTACTGCGCGAAGGGGCGCCGCGAGCCGGGCGCGGTGCTCCAGCAGATGTACGAGATCGGCAACAAATCGCTGTTCTTCCTGACGGTCGTGATGGGCTTCATCGGGATGATCATGGTCTTTCAGGCCGGCCAGCAGGCGAAGCGGGTCATCCCGGATCTGACCATGCTCGGCGCGACGTACCTCGAGCTGCTCGTCCGCGATCTCGCCGCGTCGATCGCCGCGCTGATGCTCGCCACGCGGGTCGGCGCGGGCATCGCCGCCGAGATCGGCTCGATGGTGGTGACCGAGCAGGTCGACGCGCTCCGCATGTGCGCGGCCGATCCGATCGACTACCTCATCAAGCCGCGGTTCATCGCGAGCCTCCTCATGACGACGTGCCTCATCGTCTGGAGCGCCGCGGTCTCCTTCACCACCGGGATGGTCACCGCGTACAGCATGTTCGACGTCAGCCCCGAGACGTTCATGAACGTCAGCCTCGTCGACGCGGGTGATCTCGCGACCGGCCTCGCGAAGTGCGTGGCCTACGGCGCCGCGATCCCGGTCGTCTCCGGCCACTCCGGGCTGTCGACCTTCGGCGGCAGCGAGGGCGTGGGCTGGGCGACGACGCGCGCGGTCGTGAACTCCTCGCTCGCGGTCATCATGCTCAACATGCTGATCTCGGCGGCTGCTTTCCTGATCTTCCGCTAGGCGGGCGGCCCCGCCGCGCCGCGCCTCACTCGATCGGCCCCTCGGCGCTGCCGGTGATGAACTGCTGCACGACCGGATCCGGCGAGCCCTGGAACGCCGCGCGATCCCCGAGCAGGCGCACCAGACCTTGGTAGAGCATGACGATGCGGTCGGCGATCGTGAAGATGCTCACGAGGTCGTGGCTCACGACGATGCTCGTCACGCCGAGCGTGTCGCTGAGCTCGCGGATCAGCTTGTCGACGCGCCGCGCGCTCACCGGGTCGAGGCTCGTGGTCGGCTCGTCGAAGAGCACGTAGCGCGGGTCGAGCGTGAGCGCGCGGGCGATGGCGACGCGCTTGCGCATCCCGTCGCCGAGCTCCGGCGGGAAGCGGTCCCCGAACTCGCGCATATGCACCTGCTCGAGGCGCCGCTGCGCCTCCGCGAGCGCCTCCTTCGGCCTGAGCCCCTTGTGCTTGCGGAGCGGGAGCGCGACGTTCTCGGCGCACGTCATCGAGTCGAACAGCGTCGAGTGCTGGAACACCATCGCGCACTTCATCCTCACCGGGTACATCCGGGCCTCGTCGAAGCGGCTCACCTCCTCGCCGTCCAGCCAGATCTCCCCGCCGTCCGGATAGAGCAACCCCACGAGGTGCTTGATGAGCACGCTCTTCCCGACCCCCGATTGCCCGATGATGAAGAACACCTCGCCGTCCTCGACGTCGAACGAGACATCCTTAAGGACATCTTTGGGGCCAAAGGACTTTCGGACATTTCGGAACGAAATCATCGGGACCTGGTAATTCCGGGAAGAAGCGAGAGAAGAAGCGAGGGCAGAAGCGAGGGCAGAAGCGAGGGAAGAAACGAGAGAAGAAGCGAGAAGCGCGGTTGCGTCAAAGCAATGGCTGCGCGAAGCGTCACGCCGCCCGCTGGAATATCGCGCTGCGGCAGGTGGATCCTGGCCTATTTCCCTCCCCCGGCCGCCGCCAGATCGGAGAAGATAACGAACTCATGGCAAGCCCGCGATCGATCGAGGTCAAGGTCGGGATCCTCATCCTGACGGCGCTCGGGCTCCTCGCCACGTTCATCCTCGTGATGGGCGGGGTCAACTTCCAGCCGAAGTACTCGATCTACGTCGACTTCGACAACCCGGGCGGCCTCCAGACCGGGGCGCCGGTGAAGATCGCCGGCGTGGAGATCGGCAAGCTGAGCGAGATCCACTTCAGCGGCGGCAAGCTCGGCAAGGACGGCAAGCGCGAGCCGCTCGTGCGGATCCAGCTGCGCCTCGAGGAACGCTACCAGCAGAGCATCCACGACAACGCCACGTTCTACGTCACCACGCAGGGCGTGCTCGGCGAGCAGTTCCTCGCGATCGAGCCCGGCTCGACCGATCGGCCGGTGATCCCGCCGAACGCCGTCGTCCGGGGGCTCGATCCGCCGCGCCTCGACATGCTGCTCGCCGAGGGCTACGAGCTCCTGCACGCGACGGTCTCGGCGATGCGCGAGCACCGCGAAGAGGTCGGGGAGGCGTTCGACGGGCTCCGGAAGACGCTGAAGGGCACCGGCGAGTTCATGCACCGAAACCAGGATCGGCTCGATCGCATCGCCGAGAACGTCGAGCAGATGAGCGTCGACGGCACGGATCTCGTGAAGGACGCCCGGCAGCGGTACGTGAACAACCCGCAGATCGACCGCATCCTCGCGAACACCGATCAGCTGACCGGGACGGCCGCGCGCGATCTGCCGCCGCTCATGGCGGACGCGCGCGAGACGCTGGCGAACGCGCGCCGCCTCTCGACGACCGTGGGCGGCGAGACCGAGCAGGTCAAGATCAGGAAGACGCTCGACGACATCGCCGAGATCGCGGGCAGGGCGAGGGCTGCGACCGCCGACGCCCAGGAGGTCCTCGCCCACGTGAAGCGCGGCAAGGGGACGGTCGGCGCGCTCGTGATGGATGAGCAACTGTTCGACGATCTGCAGGAGCTCGCGCGAGACCTCAAGCACAACCCCTGGAAGTTCTTCTGGCGCGAGTGAGCGGCGCCGCGCGCGTCCTGTGAGGGTGCGCGACCGCGCGCCGGGCCGATGCCCCGGGCGTGAGCGCCCCGGGCGTGAGCGCGATGTACGTCCGTGGGCCGTCGGGCCCCCGCCGGCCCTGACGGCCGCTCAGGCCAGCTTGACCAGCGGGGCGCCTTCCGTGACGGCGGCCCCCTCGGTGACGAGGATCTCCTCGACTGTCCCCTCTTCCTCGGCCTCGACGGGCATCTCCATCTTCATGGACTCGAGGATGACGACGACGGTCCCCTCTTCGACCTTGTCGCCCGGCTTGACCTCGATCTTCCAGACCGTACCGGTGATGTGCGCCTTGATGACGTTCGCCATGGGCGCGCGACGCTACCGGAGAGCCACTGAGAATCCAACGGGGCCGTGGTGAGCGACGGGCGCCCGCCCTCGGGCGGCCCCTTCTCCGTCATGCCCTGGGCGCCCTCCGCGACGGACCAGACGGACCAGTTCGTCCGGCGACGGCGCAGGCGCGCGCTGACAACCGGGGGGAACGGAGGTGAATCACGGAGGACCAAGGAGGACCAAGGAGAACCGAGGGCGCGCGAGCTGACCGAGAGGGCCGAGGTGACCGAGGTGACCGCGGTGAACACGTGGAGGTGCGGTGGAAGGGACGGAGCGCAACGATTTCCGCTGGTACCTGCGGTGCACCACGGCGATACTCTGGCTGGCGGCTCCGCGACGCCTCGACATCACGAGGGTCGTGGCGTTCGCGAATAATTGCGTCAAAGCCGCTCTGCGGGTCAGAATCGTCCTGCTCGGTGGCCCTCCGGGGGCGACCTGCAGGTCCCCGCACCGCCCCTTGGTAGCCCAACCGCACGCGCTCGATCGAAGGAGCCACGAGGTCATGTCGGAACAGAAGGAAAGCTCGGTCCTGTTCTCGCTCAAGGAGCTGATGAACCTCGAGGAGGATCGCATCAAGAGCGAAGAGGCCCAGAAGGCCGCCGCCGCCGCCGCCGCCGAGAAGGCGCGCGTCGAGGCCGAGCGCGCCGCGCGTGATGCCGAGGAGCAGCGCATCCGCACCGAGGAGGAGCGCCGTCGCAACGAGGAGCGCCGGTCCCGCGAGGAGGCGGCGCGGCTCGAGGCGATCCGGCAGGCCGAGATCGAGAAGGCGCGCGTCGAGGCCGAGCAGAAGGCGCGGCTCGAGGCGATGGCCGCGCAGCAGCACCACGAGCGCTCGCTCGCGGCGCTGCAGCAGGACGAAGGGAAGAAGAAGCTGCGCAAGCTCCTCATCGGCGGCGCCATCGCCAGCGTGCTGGTGATCGGCATCGTCACGGTCGTCGCCGTCGACTCGGCGCAGAAGAACGAGGCGCGCATCCAGGCCGAGGCCGCGAGGGCCCGCGAGCTCGAGGAGGCGAACAAGCGCCTCGAGGCGCAGTTCAAGGAGTCCGAGGGCAAGATGGCCGGGCTGCGCGATCAGCTCGCGACCGCCAAGGACGAGGCGACGCGCCTCGCCCTGCAGAAGCAGCTCGAGGCCGAGCAGCAGAAGCAGGAGCAGCTGCGCCGCGGAAGCGGCGGACGCCCGGCCGCGGGCGGCGCGCCGGCGAGCGGCGGCGGCGCCAAGGCGCCCTGCAACTGCGCCCCTGGCGATCCGCTCTGCAGCTGCCTCTGACGCGGAACGGGGTCCCTGAATGGCGAACCACAGCTCCGTCAGGCAGAGAACGAGCCTCGGCGGCGGCTCGCTCGACGAGGCGCGCCGCAGGCTCGTCTTCCCGCTCGACTACGCGAACCTCGACGAGGCCAGGGCGGCGGCGACCCGCATCGCCCCCTCGATCGGCGTGCTCAAGGTCGGCCTGGAGCTGTTCGTCCGCGAGGGGCCGAGGGCGGTCGAGATCGGCAAGTCGCTCGGGCTCGACGTCTTCCTCGATCTGAAGCTGCACGACATCCCCGAGACGGTGGCGCGGGCCGTGGCGGGCGCCGCCGCGCTCGGGGTCCGGTACCTGACGGTGCACGCCGCCGGCGGCGCCGAGATGCTGAGGCGCGCGGCCCACGAGGCGGCGCGCTCTCAGGACATGATCCTGCTCGCCGTCACCGTGCTCACGTCGCTCGACGACGGCGATCTCGCCGCGCAGGGCGTGCAGGGGAGCGCGTCCGAGCACGTGGTCCGGCTGGCGCAGCTCGCGCGCGGCGCCGGCGTCCACGGGTTCGTCGCCTCGCCGCACGAGGTCCCCGCGCTGCGGGAGGCGCTCGGGCGGGGCGAGCTCATCGTGACGCCGGGCATCCGCCTCGGTCCAGGCGCAGGCGGCACACAAGGCGATGATCAGAAGCGCATCGCCACGCCCTCGGCCGCGATCTCGGCCGGCGCAGATCTCCTCGTCGTCGGCCGGCCGATCCGCGACGCGGCCGATCCGCTCGCCACGGCGCGCTCGATCGTCCAGGAGATCGCGCACACGCTCCACCCTCCGCGCCCGTGAGCCGCCTCGTCTACGGTCTCCAGCCGGTTCGTGAGGCGATCCGCGCGCACGGCGCGCGCGTCGGATGGGTCCTCGTCCAGCGCGACGGCGGCCCGAAGCTCGACGCGCTCGCGCGCCTCGCGGAGGGCCAGGGCATCCCGACCGAGCGCGCGCCCCGCAACGAGCTCGATCGCCGCAGCGCCGGCGGGCGCCACCAGGGGGCCGTGGCCTCGGCGCCCGAGCTCCAGATCGTCGGGGTCGACGAGATCCCGGTCGTCGAGGAGGGCCAGCCCGGCGCCGGCACGATCACGGTGGCGCTCGACGGCGTCATGGACCCGCAGAACTTCGGCGCGGTGATCCGCAGCGCCGTCGCCCTGGGCGCCCGGGCCATCCTGTGGCCCGAGCACAGCTCGGCGCCGCTCACCCCGGCGACCTTCCGGGCGTCCGCGGGCGCGATCGAGCACGCGAGGCTGTGCCGCGTCCCCTCCTTGCCCGACGCCCTCGAGGCGCTCGCCGCCCGAGGCGTCGCCGCGATAGCGCTCGACGCCCAGGGTCCGGTGGAGCTCGGCGAGCTGCCCCTGACCGGCCCTGTCGCGATCGTCATCGGCGCCGAGGACAAGGGCACGCGCCGCTCGGTCCGCCGCGTCTGCCAGCACGTCGCCCGGCTCCCCATGACCGGCCCCATCGCCTCGCTGAACGCCTCGGTCGCAGGGGCGATCGCGCTCTACGAAGTCGTCCGGCAGCGCCGCGCATCGAGCGCGTAGCCGGACAGCGCGCTCGGCCGCTCGCGGCGCGCCTCCATGTCCCGGTCACCAGCACGCGCGCGCGCCGCGACGTGGCCTGGCAGCACCGCCGCACGTCGAGCGTGAGCTCATCCGAGCGCTGGCCTGGACAGCCCTCGATCGATGCGTCCGGAGCCGGCGTGATCGCGCGCCGCGAGATCGCCGGGCAGCGCCGCGGGACGACTCGTTACATCAACAAAATTGACAATAAATTCGAATGGATACAAACGAAACCTGAAGCGAAGTCGAGCACCTCGTCGAACGCTGAACAGGCTCACAGCGAGACGACCGAATCGATCCATTCAATGGATCGACCAAAAGAATCCACAGCCCCCTCGAAAAGGTCAATCGCTGCGAAGAGATACCCCTGTGGACTCACCCTTCTCTGCGCGCTTATCCGGAATGGCTCGAGGGATGGTTCAAGAATCGACGGGTTCCCGGTAAGCGACGGGATCGGCTCAGCTTCCGGCTCGAAGCGATCGCAGGCGGGAGAGCACGCGGGCCACGCGGCGCGTGGCCTCGACGAGGTCGGCCTCGGCCGTGTCCTCGCCGATCGAGAAGCGCACGGCGGACGCCGCGCGCTCTGGCCCGAGCATCGCCGTGAGGACCGGGGAAGGCTCGGCGGTCCCGGCGCTGCAGGCCGATCCGCTGGACACGGCGACCCCCTCCAGGTCGAGCGCGGCGCAGAGCTCGTCGCCGCGCCAGCCGGGCCAGGAGAGGTTCGTGATGTGGGGGGCGCGGTCGCCGTCCCCGTTGCGGATCGGCGCGGCGCCGGCCGCGCGCCCGATCTCGACGAGCTCGGCCTCGAGGCGATCGCGGAGCGGGGCGAGCGCTGCGTAGCGGGCAGGACCGCCGATCGCGCGCCGGGCGGCCACGGCGAAGCCGGCCGCGGCGAGCGGGTCCTGCGTCCCGGGCCGCAGCCCGCGCTCCTGGGCGCCTCCGAGCAGGACGGGCCGGAGCCGGATGCCAGGCCGGACCGCGAGGGCGCCGATCCCCTTCGGCCCGCGGATCTTGTGGGCCGCGATCGACGCGAGATCCGCCCCGGCCCACGCCTCCGGCGGGAGGCGTCCCACCGCCTGGACGGCGTCCACATGGAGGCGCGCCCCGCGGGCGTGGACGATCGCCGCCGCCTCGGCGATCGGCTGGACGACCCCCGTCTCGTGGTTCACCGCCTGGAGGCTCACGAGCCGCACGGGCGCGACGGCCGCCGCGCGATCCACGGCGGCCGCGATCGCCTCCGGCGCGACGCGGCCGGATGGCTCGGGCTCGATCCACGCGACGTGCACGCCGCGGCCGGCGAGCGCCTCGGCGGCGCGGGTCACCGACGGGTGCTCGATCCGCGAGACGACGAGCGCCCCGGATCGATCGTCGAACGCGTGGCAGAGCGCGAGGTTGTTGGCCTCGGTGCCGCCCGAGGTGAGGATCACGTCGCGCGCGTCGAAGCCCGTCAGCCGGGCGACCGCCTCCCGCGCCTGCTCGATGAACGCGCGCGCCCGACGCCCGGGTCCGTGGACGCTCGCGGGGTTGGCCCAGGCCACCTCCGCCGCGGACTGCATCGCGGCCAGGACCTCGGGGTGCGGCGGCGTCGTGGCGTTCCAGTCGAGGTAGATGGCGCGAGCGGCCGGGTGCATCAGATGGACGACGAGGGATCGGTGGGAGGCGACGAGGGCGGGCCGAGCCGCCCGGGGGAGCTGCCGTCGTCCTGGAAGGGCGCTCGCCGGGCGACCGTCAGGTAGAACGCGGCCCCGGTCAGCGTCTCCCCCTCGATGATCTCGTTGCTGGGAGACGCGACGCGCACGTCGCCGCCGAGCCCCCGGGCGGTGCGCCGCGCGATCGCGAGCCCGACGCCGACGCCGCCGTAGGCGCGCGTGGCCGAGCCGTCGACCTGGTAGAACGGCTCGAAGATGCGCGACTGGCGGTCCGGCTTGACCCCGGGCCCGCTGTCGGCGACGCAGAGCTCGTAGTGCCCCGACTGGAGCACGGTGACCCGCACGCCCGCGGTGCCGCCGGCCGGCGTGAACTTCGCCGCGTTCTCGAACAGCTGGATCATCGCCCGCTGCAGGCGGCCTGCGTCGCCCCACGCGGGGAGCGGGCCGCGCGGCAGATCCTCGACGAGCTGGACCTTCCCCTCGGCGAAGCGGTCGGCGACCTGGGCGAGGGCGCGCCGCGTGGTGTCGAGGAAGTCGTACTCGGAGTGCATGAAGCGCATCCGGCCCGTCTCGATGCCGGTGACGTCGAGGAGGTTGTCGATGAGCGAGCGGAGCCTGCGGACGCAGTCCTCCATCGCGAGCAGCGCCTTCTTCTGCGCCTTGTTGAGCGGGCCGAGCTCCTCGTCGGCGAGCAGCTTCACGTACCCGACGATCGGGGTCATCGGGGTCGCGAGCTCGTGGGAGATGTTGCGGTAGAACTCGGTGCGCGCGGCGTCGAGCTCGCGGAGCCGGGCGTTGGCGCGCGAGAGCTCGGCGACCTTCTGCTCCAGGTGGGCGACGATGCGCTGGCTCTGCTCGCGCAGCCGGAGCGGCCCCTGGGACGCGGGGAGCTCCTCGCGCGCGCCGCTGAGGTAGCGGGCGATGATCGACGGGAAGGAGCGCGCGTCGATCGGCTTCTGGAGAAAGCCGTCGCAGCCGACGGCGAGGCTCGTGTCCCGGTCGCCCTCCGCGGTGATCGCCACGATGGGGACGCCGGCGAGCGACGCCTCGCCGCGCAGGCGCAGGGTGACCTCGAACCCATCGAGGCCCGGGATGTTCAGGTCGACGAGGACGAGGTCGGGGTGCTGCGTACAGGCGAGACGTACCCCTTCGAGCCCGTCGGCGGCCTCTAGGACCTCGTAGCCCGCGTTCTGGAGCAGCTTGCGGACGAGCAGGCGGTTCGCGGGATCGTCCTCGATGTGAAGGATCTTCGACATGGGCTCTGCGTGCGCATAGTAGTCGCGATCGTGGGGGTTCAGGCACGTTCTGCGCGAACTTCCACCACCTGGCCAGGCTGCGCGGGCGCGCCCAATGCCGGGCTCGTCCGCTCGGAGCGCTCGTTTGCGGTGCAAGTTGCCAGGCTCGCGCCGTGCGGGTCGCCAGGCTCGCGCCGAGCGGGTTGACGGAGGGACAGCGTCCCTTCAATACGGGGCCGCCATGCTCGGCCCTTCCAGGTTCCGCTGCGCCGCCGTCACGACGGCGCGCTCCATTCCCTTCGTCGGGCGCTCCCGATGACGACCGCGCACCAGCAAGAGAGCGAGGCTGCCGTCGCAGACGCCGGGGGTGGAGAGACCGCCGGCCTCGCGCTGCCGGGCGCGCCGCGCAGCGCGGGCGACCCCCCCGCGCGCGCAGCAAGCGCGGCGCGCGCGCTGCCCGCGCGCCTCGCCTATGCGCTCGCGGCCCTCAGCGGGCTCTTCTACTTTCTCGGGTTTCCTGGGATGGATCTCTGGCCGATCTCGTTCTTCGGCCTCGCCCCGCTGATCGTCGCGCTGCGCGGACAGACGCCCGGGCGCGCGGCGCTGCTCGGCTGGATCGCCGGCTTCGTCATGACGATGACCGGCTTCTACTGGCTGCTCGAGATGCTGCGCGTGTTCAGCGGATTCCCCACGATCCTCTGCGCGCTCTTCATGGCCATCCTCTGCGGCTACCAGGCCGGGAGGATCGCCCTGTGCGGGTGGCTCTACGGGCGGGCCGAGGCGCGCGGATGGCCAGGCTCGGTGGCCTTCGCGCTCGCGTTCGTGACGAGCGAGCTCGTCTTTCCGCTCCTCTTCCCCTGGTACTACGGCGCATCGGTCCACAACGCGCCGGTGATGGGCCAGGTCGCGGATCTCGGCGGCCCCTACCTCGTCGGCCTGGTGCTTGTCGCCGCGAACCTCGCGATCGCCGAGCTCGTGACGCACCGGCTGGATCGCGCGAGCCCCGCGCCGGGCGAAGCCGGCCGCGACGCCGGCCCGCCGCGACGCGGTCGCCCGCTGAACCGCGCGGTCGTCGCGGTGGGGATCGCCGCCCCCGCCCTCGCCGCCGTGTATGGCGTCCTCCGGATCCGCGCCGTGGACGCGGCCGTCGCCGCGGCCGAGCCGATCAAGATCGGGATCGTCCAGCCGAACCTCGCGCTCTTCGACCGGCGAAACGCCCACAAGATCCACGTGAGCCGGACCCGGGAGCTCGCGCAGCAGGGCGCGGAGCTCGTCGTGTGGAGCGAGGCGGGCGTGCCGCAAGCGTTCCGCGAGTCGGCCTACCAGCGCGAGGTCCAGCGGTCGCTCACGGGCCGCCTCGGCGTCCCCACGGTGGTCGGCACGGTCATCCACCGGCAGGCGGCCGACCGGAACGAGCGCGGCGTGAGCTTCAACACCGCGCTCATGGCCGGCAAGGATGGCGAGATCCTCGGTCGATACGACAAGCAGTACCTGCTCGCGTTCGGCGAGTACCTCCCCTTCGGCGAGCTGGTCCCGTACCTCTACAAGCTGTCGCCGAACTCGGGCCGCTTCAGCCCCGGCACGTCGCTCGCTCCGCTCGAGTGGGACGGCCACAGGCTCGCGACGATGATCTGTTACGAGGACATCCTGCCGCACTTCGTGAACAAGCTGGTCGCCCAGGGCGACCCCGACCTCCTCGTCAACCTCACGAACGACGCCTGGTTCGGCGACTCGACGGAGCCGTGGATCCACCTCGCGCTCGCGAAGATGCGCTCGATCGAGCACCGCCGCTACCTCGTGCGCGCGACGAACAGCGGCGTCTCCGCGATCGTCGACCCGGTCGGGCGGGTCGTCACGCACAGCGACACGTTCAAGGAGCAGTCGCTCCTCGGCGAGGCCCGGTTCATGCGCGCGCAGACCGTCTACGGGACCGTGAAGGACATCCCGTGGTACGTCGCCGCGGCCGCGAGCGCCGCCATGGCGCTGTTCACGCGGCCGAAGCGCTGGCGGCTCGAGCGCGGCAAAGCCTGAGCCGCCAGCGCATTCGCGTGGCACACGCCGACGCCGCCCGCGCGCGGCGCGGCGGACGCTCGAGCGACGCAAGAGCGGCGGTCGCCCGCACAGGAGACGGGCCCAGATCGGCGTTTTCGGCGCGGAAGCGTACTCATGTACGCTGAGCACCGAAAACGTCGAGATGGGCCCGTATCCGAAGCGGGCGACCGCCGCTCTAGAGCTTCATCGCCTTCTTGAAGCGCTTCGCGTCGGCGAACATGTCGACGTTCGTGAACACGTACGTCGCGTCGTCGTGCTTCGCGCCGCGCGCGATCTCCGCGAGCCGCTCGATCGCCGGATCCTCGTAGCGCGACTTGTGCCCCGCGGGACCGTGCAGGCGGTAGTACGCCACCTTCAGCCGCGAGAGCCCCGCGTTCAGCGGATCGCGCGCGGCGAGCGCGCCGACCTCCTGGGTGAGCTCGTCGCACTCGTCCGGATCCCACCCCGGCGGAGGCTCGAAGACGACGCGCTCGAAGCGCTTCTTCACGTTGACGAGGAAGTCGCGCAGGATGGCCTTGTTCGCGCGCGTCGGCGTGAACTCCGGGGGGCCGACGAAGACGGCGAGCTTCGCCTCGAGCTCATCCGCGACCGCCTCGATGCTCTTGAGCGCCGTCTCGATGACCTTGCCGTCCCGAAACCCCTCCTGCCCGATCTCGCGCGGACCGAGCAGGGCGAAGCGAAAGCCGCCTGGAGCTTCGCGCCGCCAGCGCCGGATCGTTCCAGGTCCCGGGAGGGACACATGGGTCTCCTGCACCTCCACGAACATGAACTCGCGGAAATAGCGCGTCGCTGGGACGGGAAAACCGGCGCAGCCGACGGTAATCATCGCCCCCACCCTAGCCCACGCGCGCGCTGGCGAGAAGCCAGACCGATGGATTTCTCGATCGGCTCGCCCGGGCGCCCGAACGATGACGCCGGGGCGCGAGGACGTGGTGGACGCAGTGCATGCCCGCTCACTCTTCCCTCTCCCTCGCGTCCCCCTCGCCCCGCGACGCCGCTGGCTCGGATGGCTCGGAGCACGGGCGCGCAGGAGCGCCGTCGACCGCGCCCGCGGCTTGCCCGAACGGCAGCGCGAGCGCCGCGGCGCTGCGATCGACCTTGCGCTGCAGGCGGGCCCGGCGGCGGGCCTGCGCGGGCTCGGGCTCCGCGGTGCCCTGGTCGGCCAGCTCGAGGGCGCGGGCGAAGGAGCGCACGTGGTGCTCGTAGAGCTTCGCGAGCTCGAGGCGCACCGAGGGATCGTCGATCTCGGCCGCGAGGGCCTCGTAATCCGCGAGCGCCCGCGCCTTGTCCCCGCGCGCCTTCGCGATGTCGCCGCGCGCCCGCCGCGCGACCGCGCCACCGCCGCGCTCGACGGCCGCGTCCGCGAGCTCGGCCGCGCGCTCGAGCGCGCCCGCCCGCCGCAGCGTCGCGGCCACCCCGGCGAGATCGCCGGCGGCGAGGCTGCCGAGCGGCTCGCCGTAGAGGCCGACCAGCGCGACCATGGCGAGGACGTCGGCGGCGTTGTGCTCGACCACGCCGATCAGCGCCTCCTCGTCGCCGGTGCGCAGGAAGTGGGCGTAACACGCGACGATCTCGCCGCCGGGCACGTCCCCGACGCGCACCCGGCCGAGCACGTCGTGCTCGAGGGCGATGAGGGTGCGGCTCTTCAGGCGGGCCTTGTGGATGCGGCGAGCGACGTGGACGAGATCGAGGTGCGGCAGCTCGGGCGGCGGCGGCAGGCGGTTCATCACGTAGCGCGCGCGCAGGAGCGGCATGTCGAACGCCTTGCCGTTGTACGTGACGATCATCGAGGCGGCGGCGAGGCGCTCGGCGAGGCGGCGCAGGATGGGCTCCTCCTCGCCGAGGCGGCGCAGGAGGAGCTGCTCCATGACGAAGCCGTCGGACGAAGGCTCGCCGAGCGGCCCCGCGCTGTCCGCCCCGGGGTCGAACCAGGCGAGGCCGATCAGGAACGGCACGGTGCCCGTGCCGCCCGCGAGGCCCGTGGTCTCCGTATCGAGGAACAGCGCCCGCCGCACGTCGCAGCCGGCGAGCGCCGGATCGAGCGAGAGGAGCGCGAGCATGGCCGGGTCGGCGTCGCGCGCGGCGACGAGCGGCGCGCGGCCGACGCGGGCGGCCGCGAGCGAGCGGGTGCGGCTCGCATAGAGCGGCCCCCCGGGCGTCTGCTCGACATGGAAGGGGAGCTCGCCGCGCGCGGGATCGGCCCTGGGGGTCGGCGGCGCGCCCCGGGCGACGATGCGGGAGATGCGCTCGCGCAGATCGTCGAGCGACGGTCGAGCGACGCCCGTCGAGGGCGATGCAGACGCCGCGGCCAGCGCCGCGGCCGCCGGTGCGGGAGGAGCTTCGGAAAAGCCGGCGCCGTCCACGGCGGGACCGCGATCGAGCGACGCCTGCGCGACGGCGAGCGGCGCAGGGCCGCGCCGCTCCGCCGGGAGCGGTCCGAGCCGCGCGAGCTTCGACTTGAACGACGTCATCGGCCGGTCGCGAGGTTTCCACGCCGGGCACTGCGCATCAAGTCAGTGGTCCAGCGGAGGCCGCTTCAGGGACCCTGGCCCGATCCCTGGAGCGCGGCGCTGGGACCGACGCCGAGCTTCGCCCGGATCGCGGCGAGCACCTCGTCGGCTTGCCGCTCGGTCTCGGCGCGATCGCCGGAGTTCTCGATGACGTAGTCGGCCACCGCGACCTTGCTGGCGAGCGGGAGCTGCGCGGCGAGCCGGGCGCGCACGTGGTGCTCGGTCGCGCCGTCCCGCGCCATCGCGCGGGCGATCTGGACCGCCTCGGGCACGGCGACCACGACGAGCGGGCGGAACGCATCGGCGACCCCGTTCTCGACGAGGAGCGCCGCCTCGTAGCAGGCGAGCGGCTCGCCCTGCGCCTCCAGCTCGGCAGCGCGCTCCAGCGTGAGCGCCGTGATGCGCGGGTGCACGATCGCGTTCAGCTGGCGCCGCTTGTCCGGATCGGCGAACACCACCGCGGCGACGCGCGCGCGATCGAGCGAGCCGTCCGGCGAGACCACCTCCGGGCCCAGGGTGCGCACCACCTCGTCGAGCCCCTCGGTTCCCTTCGCCACCACCTCGCGGGCGAGCGCGTCGGCGTCGATGACCGGAAGCCCCCGCGCGCGAAAATGAGCCGCCACCGTGCTCTTGCCGGATCCCAGGCCGCCGGTGAGCCCGAACAGGACGATCCCCATGGCCGCTTCAGCCCCCTCCCTGGCGTGACCGGCACGCCTCTCCGCTGTCAGATCTCGACCCAGCATCACAACGCATCGCGTCAAAACCGGCCTTCGTCGTCCCCACGGTCGAGCGCGGCCGGTGTCGGAAGGAGGTGCGACATGCGCCGGCGCCCACGTCTGCCCGGAGCGCCTGCTCGCCTCGTGACCACCACGACCCGAGCCTACCTCGAAGGGGGGTCTGCGACCGTCGAGTTTCCTCGCCGTCGGCGCTTAAGAAGTCCGCTTCTCCGGGAATGCAACTACCATAACGGGGTGGTGGCAAAGATCGATGACCGGCCGGAGTCGAGCCTGCACGCCGCGTTCGATCGCTCGGACGCGCACCGCGGCTCGCCGGACAAGCAGCTCGCGTCGTGGCTGTCCGAGCTCGACGTCGGCGTGATCGAAGTCGACGCCGAGCAGCGCGTGGTGCGCGTCAACGGGGCAGCGGAGCGGCTGACCGGCTGGTCGATCGTCGAGGCGCGCGGCGCGCTGCTCGATCGCGTGCTCCGGCTGATCCCGGCCGCGGGGACGACGAGCGGAGATCCGGACATCGACGTCGGAGAGATGACGGAGCTGTTCGACGAGGGCGCGCCCGCGAAGGCCGCCGCGCCGCCCGCGCTCACGCCGCGGCGCGAGCCGGTGGCGCCGCTCGCGCCCGTGATCATCGACGAGGGCGCGCTGCGCACGCCGGGCGCGCCGCTCGCCGCGCCCGAGGCAGCCGCGGCGAGCAGACCGACGTCCGCGCGGTACACCGCGCTGCTCGAGCGCCGCGACGGCTCGGTCATCCCCGTCGTCCACACGATCGGCACGCTCACGGGGCGGCCCACGCGCGAGAGCCAGCGCGACTCGAGGCCGCCGCCCGCCCCCGGGCAGCTCATCCTCTTCCGCGAGCTCGGCGCGCCGGGGCCCTTGCCGATCCACCCGGCCAAGCCCCGCTACGACGCGCTGACGCGGCTCCTCGATCGGTACGCGATCATCGATCGCATCGAGGAGGCGCTGAACGACTGCAGGGCGAACAACACGCCGTACGCGCTCTGCTACATCGACCTGGATCGCTTCCGGCTCGTGAACGCCACGTGCGGGCACGAGGCGGGCGACGATCTGCTCCAGTGGGTCGCGACGCGCGTGCACGAGATCGTCGGCCCGAAGGACGCGGCCGGGCGGATCGGCGGCGACGAGTTCGTCCTCTTGCTCGCGGACAAGAGCGAGCGGGAAGCGGAGCGGATCGCGCGCGACCTGCAGATCTGCCTGCTCGAGTTCCGGTTCGGGTGGGCGGAGAAGACGTTCTCGATCGGCGCGAGCATCGGGCTCGTCGTGCTGACCCCGCACTTCGAGCGGGCCGTCGACGTGCTCGGCGCCGCCGATCACGCGTGCCGCATCGCGAAGGAGAACGGGCGCGGGAGGCTGCAGGTCTACCTCGACGACCAGCAGATGACGACGAGCCGGCGCTCGATGCAGTGGGTCGCGAGCCTGCAGCGCCACCTCGCCGAGGGGCGGCTCCGGCTCTACTCGCAGGGCATCCACCCGCTCATCAAGCCGGGCGCGGCGCACACGCCCCGCGGCGCGCACTTCGAGGTGCTCGTGCGGCAGCTCGGCGAGGACGGCCGGTTCTACTCGCCGGTCGGCATCATCCAGGCGGCGGAGCAGAGCGGCCTGATCCACGTGATCGATCGCTACGTCGCGCGCCAGGCGTTCCGGCTCATCGGCGCGCTGCCGCAGCACGCGCTGAGGCGCCTCGACACGTGCTCGATCAACCTGTCGGGCGTCTCGCTGCTGCGCGAGGGCCTGCTCGACTTCCTCGTCGAGCAGCTGCACCGGGCGCAGGTGCCGCCGAGCAAGATCTGCTTCGAGATCACCGAGACGGCGGCGCTCGCCAACCTCGGCGAGGTGCTGTGGTTCATGCAGGAGCTCGGCGCCATGGGGTGCCGGTTCGCGATCGACGACTTCGGCAGCGGGCACGCGTCGTACGGCTACCTGGAGAGCCTGCCGGTCGACTACGTCAAGATCGACGGCATGTTCGTGCGCGATCTGAAGGACAACTCGCTCCACCGCGCGATCGTGGAGTCGGTGCACCGCATCGGCGACACGCTCGGCATCAAGACCGTCGCCGAGCAGGTGGAGAACCAGGAGATCGCCGATCTGCTCACGTCGATGGGCATCCACTACGCGCAGGGGTGGCACTTCGACAAGCCGCAGCCGCTCGTGGACCTCTGCGGGTCGCTGCGCGCCCAAGGCCAGCCGAGCATCCCGGACGCGACCGGCTCGCCGGAAGGCCGCTGACGCGATCGCGGCGGGAGCCCGCCTGGGCTCGCCGCGCGATCCGCTGGATCCTGCTCAGAAAAGAAGCGCTGACGCCGTCGTGAGCGTGACGCCGGCGGCCTGCATCTCGGCGAGCGCGGTGGCGACCCCGGCCTCGGTGATGCCGGCGACGGCGTCGGTCAGGAGCACCGTGCTGTAACCGCGCTGGGCGAGGCCGAGGGCGGCGGCGCGGACGCAGTAGTCGGTCGCCACGCCGTAGACGACGAGCTCCGGCGCGCCGCCGAGCGCCGCGGAGAGCTCGCGCAGGAACGCCTCGGCGAGCGGGTTCGCGAAGAGGCTGTAGACCTCCTTCTCGAAGTAGACGGCGTGGCTCCTGCGCGCCGCGAGCTCGCGCACCGCCGCGTCGATCGGCGCGCGCTCCACGTTCGGGAGGAAGCGGAAGCGCGGCGGCAGCGTCCCCTCGACCTTCAGCCAGCCCGGCGTCCCCTTCACGCAGTGGTCGGGGAAGCCCGGCTTGCCGCCCTCGGGGGCCGGCGTGTCGTTCGACGCGAACTCCCACGCGTCCCACGCGTGCGAGTCGACCGAGCCGACGATGGGGATCCCGTGCGCGACGGCGTGCTCGGTGAGCCTCCGGAACAGCGCGTTCGGCGAGCCCTTCACGTACAGCGCGCCGGTCTCCTCACAGAAGTCCCGCTGGACGTCGACGTCGACGAACACCCTCGGGGGCGAAGATTGTCGGGGCCATTGACCGCTCGCCATGTCGTCGTCTCCTGTCGTGGGGGGCGCGCGGCCTCTCGCGGCCGCGCACGCCAGGGGTCTCGCTCGCTACCGCTGTCCTGCGCCGGAGACGACGCGGGCGCGCACCGCCTCCACGAGCGCGCCGAGCCGCGGCGACACGTCGGCCGCGAAGGGCGCGCCCTGCTCGGGCTCGTCGTCGATGGAGAGGAGCGCGTCCGGGAGCCCGGCGAGCTGCGCGCGCGCGCGCAGCCGGACGGCGTCGAGCCCCTCGGGCGGCGCGACCCGGGCGCCGCGCGCCATCACGGGCGCGAGCAGCGGCTCGGCGTCGGGGCTCATCGGCTCGCCCTCGAGCGCGATCACGTCGCGGGCGAGCTTCCCCGATCGATCGCGGAAGCGGTGCACCTGGTGCGCGCCAGGCAGGGTCGCCTTCCCTTCCGAGAACTTCGCGATGGGCGTGCGCTCTCCGCCCGCGCCCCGCTCGACGTCGCCGATCTCCACGAGCTTGTAGACGCCGCCGAGCGCCGGGGCGTCGATCGACGTCACGAGGTCCGTCCCGACGCCGTAGAGGTCGATGGGCGCCCCGGCGCGCCGGAGCTCGGCGATGCGGTGCTCGTTCAGATCGCCCGAGGCGACGATCTTCGCCGACGTGCAGCCTGCGTCGTCGAGGATCTTGCGCACGGCCACGCTGAGCGCGGCGAGGTCGCCGGAGTCGAGCCGGACCCCCTTCAGCTTGTCGCGCGCGATCGCCGCGGCGCGCGCCGCGCCGACGAGCGTGTCGTAGGTGTCGACGAGCAGGATCGCCGCGCTCGGGAAGACGGCGACGTAGGCCTCGAACGCGGCCTGCTCCGTCGGGTGGGCCATGGTCCACATGTGCGCGGCCGTCCCGATCACCGGGATGCCGAAGCGCATCCCGGCCTCGACGTTGGAGGTGCCGACGCAGCCGACCGCGTACGCGGCCCGCGCAGCGTCGATCGCCGCCTCCGGGTGCGCCCTGCGGGTGCCGAACTCGATGACCCCCGCGTCGCCGGCGGCCAGGACGACGCGCGCGGCCTTCGACGCGATCGCGGTGGCGTGGTTGATGGCGGACAGGGCGAACGTCTCGATGAGCTGCGCCTCGATGAGCGGCGCCGTGACGCGCAGGACCGGCTCGTTCGCGAAGAACGCGGTCCCCTCGGGGATGGCCCAGACGTCGCCGTGGAAGCGGAAGTCCCGCAGGTAGCCGCAGAACGCCGGCGTCATCGCGTCCGCGAGGGCGGGCAGCGCGCTCAGGTAGGCGATCTGCTCCTCGGTGAAGCGGAGCTCCTCGAGGTAGCGCACGACCCGCGCGAGGCCCATCGCGACGAGGAAGCGCCGGCGCCGGGGCAGCCGCCGCACGAAGAGCTCGCACGTCGCGACGCGCGAGGCCATGCCGCGGTGGAAATAGCCCGCCGCCATGGTCAGCTGGTAGAGATCGGTGTGCAGCGCGTCCACAGATCATGGCTAGAGACGCTGGACGTACGGGTCAACCGGAAGATCGCGTGGCGTGAGGCGGTGCGCCGGCCATCCTCGCGATCGCTCCCCGGGCCGCTGCGGGCAGCCCCCCGCGACGGCCGCGGCTGGACTAAGCTCCGCGGCCATGGCGGCGAAGATCCTGGACGGCAAGGCGATCGCGCAGAAGGTCCGCGACGAGGTGCGGGAGGGGGTGGCGCGCTTCGTGGCCGCCCACGGTCGGCCCCCCGGCCTCGAGGTGGTGCTCGTCGGTGAGGACCCGGCCAGCGTGACGCACACGCGGAGCAAGGAGCGGATGTCGAACGAGGTCGGCATTCGAGGACGGCTCCGCGCGCTCCCGGCCGCGACGACCGAGGCCGAGCTGCTCGCGTGCGTCGCGGAGCTCGACGCGGACGACACCGTCGACGGGATCCTCGTCCAGCTGCCGCTGCCGGCGCACATCCGCGCGCACGCCGTGCTCGACGCCATCGATCCCGCGAAGGACGTCGACGGCCTCCACCCGGTGAACGCAGGGCTGCTCGCGATGGGCCGCCCGGGCGGCATCGCGCCGTGCACGCCGGTCGGCTGCATGCGCCTGCTCGCCGAGGCGGGCGTCGAGCTCGCCGGCGCCCGCGCGGTGGTGGTGGGGCGGAGCAACCTCGTCGGCAGGCCGATGGCGCAGCTGCTGCTCGCGCGGCACGCGACGGTCGCGATCGCCCACACGCGCACGCGCGATCTGAAGGCGCTCTGCCGCGAGGCCGACGTCCTCGTGGCGGCGGCGGGGAAGGCGAAGCTCATCGGCGGCGACTGGATCAAGGAAGGGGCCACGGTGATCGACGTCGGCATGAACCGCGACGACGCGGGCAAGCTGGTGGGCGACGTCGATTTCGACGCCGCGAGGGAGCGGGCCGCCTGGATCACGCCGGTGCCCGGCGGCGTCGGCCCCATGACGATCGCCTCGCTGCTCGAGACGACGCTGCGCGCCGCGGAAGCGCGCGTCGCGAAGCGGTAACGATGGCCGTGACGAGTGGGCTCGCGCCCGCGCCGCAGCCCGGCGCCGACGGGGAGGCCGCCTCCGCCGCCGAGCGCGCCGCGGCGTTCGTCGCGCGCGAGACGGCCGTCGCCCGCCCGCCGTTCGTCCCCGAGGTCAAGCTCCACCTGGCGACCGAGGTCACGCCGCTCTGGCACGCGACCGAGGCGGCGCTCGCGCGCGCGGGCGTGCCGCCGCCGTACTGGGCGTTCGCGTGGGCGGGCGGGCAGGCGCTCGCGCGGTACCTCCTCGATCATCCCGCGGCGGTCTCGGGCAAGCGCGTCCTCGACCTCGCCTCCGGCGGCGGAGTCGTCGCGATCGCCGCGGCGCTCGCCGGCGCCGCGCGCGTGAGCGCCGCCGACATCGATCCGTTCGCCGCGGCGGCGCTCCGGCTGAACGCGGCCCTGAACGGCGTCACCGTCGACGTGATCACCGAGGATCTCACGGCGAGCGCCGCGACGGCCGCGTGGGACGTCATCGTGGCGGGCGACGTCTGCTACGAGCGCGCGATGGTCGACCGCGTGCTCCCGTGGCTGCGCCAAGAGGCCGCGCGCGCCACCGCGGTGCTCGTCGGCGATCCCGGGCGCGCCTATTGCCCCTCGGAGGCGGTCGAGGAGCTCGCGCGGTACCAGGTCCCCACGTCGCTCGACCTCGAGGGCCGCGAGCAGCGCGAGACGCGGGTGCTGCGGCTGCTGCCGCACCCTTCGGGCCGCGAGGGGGGGCAGCCCGGCCTGTAGGCGGCGTCCGGAGGCGCGGCGCCTCGCCGGGCCGAGGCGCCGCCTACGTCGCGCCGAGCCGCCCTCCGTTCAGCCGGCGCACGTGCCCCCCGATCGCCGCCGCGAAGGCCGCGTCGTTCGTCGTGAGGAGCGTCGCCTTCCCCTCCGCGCGGCGCTGCTCGATGAGCTCCAGCACCGTGCGCGCCCCCTCGGCGTCCAGCCCGTTGGTCGGCTCGTCGATCACGAGCAGCCAAGGATCGCCCACCAGCGCCGCGAGAAGGAGCGCGCGCTTGCGCTGACCGAACGACAGCCTGGAGAGCCGCTGTCGATAGAAGGCGGCCGCGCCGAGCCGGTCGATCCACGCGCGCCACGCGCCGTCGAGCGGCGGCGCCTGCTTGAGCGCGCGCACGAGGGCGCAGAGCTCCGCGACCTGGAGATCGGGCAGCGCCTCGGTCGCGTCGGGCGCGTAGCCGAGCCGGCGCCGCGCCGAGGCCGCGGCGCCGTGGACGGCCTCTCCCGAGAGCGTCACGGCGCCGCGATCGGGCTCCAGCAACCCGACGACGACCCGCAGCAAGGTCGATTTGCCGGCGCCGTTTTCGCCCATCACGACCGCCACCTCCGAAGGTCCGCAGCGGAGTTCGACGCCCGAGAGCACGTCCCTGCCCGAGAGCCGCTTGTGGATCCCCGTCGCCTCCAGCGTCACAGCGCCCTCCCCTCTCCTGCCGCCGCGCCGCGCCCGCGACCCGGCGAGAGCCAGCGCGCCCCGGCGGGCACCGAGAGCAGCGCGGCGGCCGGAGCGAAGGCCGCGAGCGCGAGATCGCCCAGCGTCCACGCGGCCGCGATCGACGCCGCGATCGCCGCGAGCACCGAGAGCAGCACCCGGCTGCTGTCGCGGCCGTCCTGCCGCACGGACCACCGGACGCAGCCGAGCGCGATCGCGGCGAGGAGCAGCCCCGCGAGCCCCGCGCCACCGACCAGGCGCAACGTCACCGAAGGGGCCGCGCCGGTGAGCGCGCCGACCACCGCGCCGTGCCCGAGCGCGAGCGCGACGGACGGCGCGGCCACCGCCGCGACGACGGCGCCCGCGCGGAGCCCGGCCGCCGCGCCGCACGCGTCGAGGAGCCACGCGAGCCGCCGCTCCTCGCGCAGGACGGGACCGGAGAGGCCAGCGCCCGCGCAGAGCGCGACGGGCGCGAGCCCGACGAGCGACCCCGCGGCGAGCGGCCCGCCGCCGAGCCGCCCGCTGTTCCGGGCCCAGGCCGCCGCGGCGAGCGCGCCGATCGCCGCGAGCGCGAGGCCCCGCACGAGCACCGCGCGGTGGCCACGGACGAGCGCCGCCAGGTAGGCGAGCGCGAGCGCGACGAGCGCGGGCGCCGCCGATGGGATCATCGAGCGCTCGCGGCCGGCGGGGATCTCTGGAGCGCGGGCGACGGCCGCGCGCAGCCCGACGGCCAGCGCGGGCGCGGCGCACGCGAGCAGCACCGGCGCCGGGGCCCCGAGCGCGATGGCGCCCGCGAGCAGCGCGAGGGCCGAGAGCTCGCGCGCGCCGCGCGGGCGGGCGAGGAGCATGCAGCGCGCCGCGAGCGCCGCGGCGCCGGCGGCGCAGCCGGCGAGCGCGCCGGCGCCGACCGCCCAGAGCGCCACCCACGGGAGCTCCGCGACGGCGAGGAGCAGCGCGTGAGCCGAGAGCAGCTCGCGGCGCGGGACCGGAAGCGCGCGGAGAAAGAACGTCGCCGGAGCGCGGAGCAGCGCGCGCGCCGCCGGCGTCCCGACGAGCAACCACGCCCCCCACAGCGCGACCCGGAACAGGGGCGACTCACCCGCGATGCCCGTGAGCTGCGAGGGGTGCATCCCGTTGCCGCCGAACACGACCGCCGCGACGAGGCCCATGCCCATGTACAGCGGCATGGCGCGCGCGAAGGCGTCCTTCCCGGCCGTCGAGACCAGGACGCGCACGACGAGGGCGAAGCGGCGCAGCACGTCACGTGCTTGTACCGCACGGCGGGCCGGATGCTCCCCGCGGAAGCGCATGGCCAGCGCGGCGGTCGTCCCCGCCGCGTGGCCGGTGTCGCGGAGCGCGCCGGAAGCAGTAGACTCGACCGGGTGAGCCGCTCCCCTGGGCGCCGTGGTCCCAACCCATCGCAGCTCTCGCTGTTCGGTCCAGCGCCGGAGCCCGCCGCTGCCGAGGCGGCGCGCGAGCGCGACGCGATGGCGGCGGTCTACGACGACGCCGCTCGCCTCGCGGCGCGGCTGCCCCCGGGGCTCCACCTCGGCACGAGCTCGTGGAGCTTCCCCGGCTGGCAGGGCCTCGTCTACGCCGCGCGGCAGAGCACGGAGGAGCTCGCGCGCGACGGCCTCGCCGAGTACGCCCGGCACCCGCTGCTCACGACGGTCGGAATCGACCGCAGCTTCTACGCCCCCGTCCCCGACAGCGACTTCCGCCGTTACGGAGCGCAGCTGCCGGACGGCTTCCGCTGCGTATCGAAGGCGCTGCACGCCGTCGTGTCCCAGACGCTGGAGCGATCGCAGCCCCCGCCGGCCGAGGACGAGGGGCGGAGCGCGGGCCCCGCTCGCCTCGAGCCGAACCCGGATTTTCTCTCGGCGCCGCTCTTCCTCTCGCGCGTCGCCGCGCCGCTGCTCACGGTGTTCCGGGCGCACGCGGGGCCGGTGCTGCTCGAGCTGCCCCCGGTCGGCCCGCCCCACCGGCTCCCGCCGCGCGCGTTCTTCGAGCGGCTCGACGCGTTCCTCGGCGCGCTGCCGCGCGAGCTCACCTGCGCGGTCGAGCTCCGGGAGCGCGCCTATTTCACCGGCGAGTACCGGGAGATCCTGGGCGCGCGCGGCGTCGCCCACGCCTACAGCTACTGGCGCAACATGCCGTCTCCCGGGGCCCAGGCCGAGGTGGTCCCCGTCTCGAACGCCCCGTTCGCGGTCGTCCGGCTCTCGCTCAAGCCCGGTCGCCGCTACGAGGCGGAGAAGCGCCGCTTCCACCCGTTCAACCAGGTGGTCGAGCCGGATCCCGAGATGCGCGCGGAGGTCGCGCGGATCCTCTGCGAGGCCGCGGCGCTGCGCATCGAGAGCTTCACGCTCGTGAACAACAAGGCCGAGGGCTCGGCCCCCCTGACGGTGCGCGCCATCGCCGAGGAGGTCGCCGCGGCGTGGCGCGAGCCCAAGGCGCCCGCGACGACCGCCGGCGGGTGAGCCCGACCAGGGCAGGACGGAGCGGGCCGGCGCGACGCGCGCGCCGGCGCCGCGGAGAGGACAGGCTGGAAAGGGTCGCCGCGCGGGCGGCCTCGGGGCCGGCGCGGCGCGCCCCTCCCGGCCACCGCGCGCGAAAAGGGCTCTCCTCGCCGTACCATCCGTGCAACACCTCGTGCACCACGGCCCGAGCGCCGGCGCGCCGGCCGCGGCAGAGGACGCGCACAGCGCTTGGAGGTGCCCAGTGAAACGCAGTGAAGCTCCGGCCCGCGCCGATGTGGTCATCGTCGGTGCCGGCCACAACGGTCTCGTCGCCGCCGTCCTCCTCGCCCGCCGCGGGCTCGACGTGGTGGTGCTCGAGGAGAAGGACGCGGTCGGCGGCGCGGTGAAGACCGAGCACCCCTTCCGGAAGGCGCCGGGCCTCGGCGTCTCGAGCGGCGCCTACCTGCTCGGGCTCGCCCCCCCCGAGCTGCTCCGCGAGGTCGGCGTCGCCCTCCCCCTCCGGCGGCGCGATCCGCACTATTTCCTCCCGACCACGGACCGGCGCTACCTGCTCTTCGGCTCGGACCAGGCCGCGATGAAGCGGCAGTTCCTCGAGTTCTTCTCCCAGGAGGACTGGGACGCGAACAGCGCGCTCCAGGCCGAGCTCGCCGCGCTCCGGGACGACATCGCCCCGACGTGGCTCGCGGAGCCGCTCTCCATCGAGGAGACGGCGGAGCGTTACGTGCGGCCCGCTCTCCGGCGGACGTTCGTGGCGCTCTGCCGGGGCACGATCTCCGACTACCTCGCGCGGTTCGGCTGGAAGAGCGACCTCCTCAAGGCGATGTACGCCGTGACCGACGCCTTCTCGGGGCTCGCGGGCGGCTTCGAGTCGCCCGGCACCGGCATGAACTTCCTCATCCACAACATGTGCCGCCTCCCCGGCGCGGACGGGACCTGGATGATCGTCGAGGGCGGGATGGGCACGATCTCCCGCCTCTTCGCCGAGAAGGCGAGGGCCGAGGGCGCGACGATCGTCACCGGCGCCCGCGTCGCGCGGATCGAGGCGTCCGGGGGCGCCGTCTCCGGCGTGCTCCTCGAGGACGGCACGCGCATCGCCGCGAAGGTGGTCGTCTCGAACGCCGATCCGTACCGCACCCGCGCGCTCGCCGGCGAGGCGGCGATCGGGGCCTCGCTCTCGGCGCGGCTCGACGCGCTCGCGAAGGACGGCTCGACGCTCAAGGTCAACATGGCGCTGACCGGCCTGCCCACGTTCACGTGCCTCCCGGAGGATCGCGGGCAGTTCGGGCCGACCATCCACCTCTTGCCGGACGAGGACGTCGTGATGGACACGCTGCGGCAGGCCCACCGCGACGCGATGAGCGGGCGCCTCCCGGAGTTCCCGGCGATCGAGTGGTACTTCCACACGCCGATCGACCCGAGCCTGCGCGACGCGGAGGGCCACCACAACGCGGCGCTCTTCGTGCAGTGGGTCCCCTACGCGCTCGCGGGCGGCGAGACGTGGGACGAGGCCGCGCCGCGCTACGTGAAGCACCTCCTCTCGATCTGCGATCGCTTCGCGCCTGGGATGAGCGACCTCGTGCTGGAGACGTTCACGCTGGCGCCGCCGGACATCGAGCGGCACTTCGGGATCACGAAGGGGCACATCCACCACATCGACAACAGCTTCGGCTTCGCCGATCGCGTGCCCTACCGGTTCGGGCTCGCCGGGCTCTACTCGTGCAGCGCGGGGACGCACCCGGCCGGGTCGGTCATCGGCGCGGCGGGGCACAACGCCGCGAAGGCCGCGCTCGCCGACCTCGGCAAGTGAGGCGTGCGCCGACGGTCAGGCCGCCGCGCCGGCGCCGTCACCCGGCCGCGCGCGCGACCGTCCCCTTCGCCGTCACCACCGCGCGCTCGAGCGGGGCGCCGGCGCCGAGGACCACCCGCGCTCCCGACCAGACCACACACCCGCGCGCCGCGCCCGCCCCCTCGACCCGCGCCCCCGCCCCGACGACGCTGCCCGCCACGTCCACGCCTTCGGCGACGGACGCCCCCGGGCCGACGTAGCTCCGCAGGCCGCGCTGCGAGAGCCAGTGCGCGCTCGCCGCCAGGTACGCTGCCACCGTTCCGATGTCGTGCCACACGGCCGGCGCCGCGAACGTCGCGAGCGAGCGCCCCTCGCGCAGCCACGGCAGGTACACGTCCCCCACCATGCACCCGCGCGGCGGCAGCCTTCGCCGGAGCGCCCCGCCGACCACGTGCACGCCCACGAAATCGCCGCCCGCGACCTCGTCGCCGAAGCGCTCGCCGCGGAGCCGCACCACCTCGCCCCGCGCGCCGACGCCGACCGTCCCCTCCCCGGCCGGCCGCGGCGCGACCGCGAGCGTCGCGCCCGCGCCGTGACGGCCGTGCGCCGCCGAGAGCGCCGCCACGTCGAGATCGATCAGGATGTCGCCGTTCCAGAGGACCACGTCGCCCTCGCCGAGCGCGCCCGCCGCGTTCGCGAGGCCCCCGGCGGTGCCGAGGGGCTCCGGCTCGTGCAGGACGTCGACGGGCACCGGGAACGCCGCGAGCAGATCGCGCGAGAATCGCTCCGCGAGGTGGGATTTGTTCACCGCGACGCGAACGACGCCGCCCGCGGCGAGCCGCTCGGCGATGTGCGCGATGAGCGGCCGATCGCCGAGCCACAGGAGCGGCTTCGGCATCTCGTCCGTGAGCGGGCGGAGCCGGGTCCCGAGCCCCGCCGCGAGGATCATGGCAGAGGCCATGGCCGCGAGGATCGCCCCTTCACGGGGAACGTTCAAGAAATCGAGGTCGCCACGGCGCGACCGCGCAGCCGCGCGACGGCGCCGGCGGAGATGGCGGCCGTCGGCCCGCTCCCTCGTTCAGCTCACTCCCCCCGCTCGGGCAGCCCCTGCGCCGCGCGCTCGAGCAGCTCGTGCCCCGTCGCGTCCCCCTCCTCGATGTGCGCGACGCCGATGCGGAGGGTCATCCGGAAGGGCGTCGTGGCCGCTCGCCGGAAGCGGCGCTGGCGCACCTTCTCGCCGAGCACCTTCGCGAACGCGGACGCCCGCGTCCGGCCGATCCCGGGGCAGACGATCGCGAGGGTGTCGCGGCGGTAGCGCCCGAGCAGCCCGCCTTCCGGCACGTAGATCCTGACGATGCGCGCGAGGTCGCCGAGGATGCGATCGACCCCCGCGCGGCCCTGCGCCTCCTCGACGCCCTGGAGCCCCTCCACGCTGAGCAGCAGCAGCGAGAGCCGCCTCGTCCGCTGCTCCTTGGCGCGCTGCACCTCCTTCTTCAGGAAGGCCCGGAGCCGCTCCTCGTGGACGACCGCGGCGAGGTCCTCGTCGCGGTGGCGCGAATCGCCGGCCTTGGGCGCTGGCTCCGGAGGCTTCGGCCCGGGGTCCGACGGCGAGCTGCCGCGCCGGTCGTCGGGCGAGCTGGCACGCCGCTCGTCCGCCTCGACCCCGCGGCGGGACGACGGCGGCGGGTTCGTGGGCCGCTCGGGCGGGGGCGGCGTCGACGGGGCGGGCGCGCCGAGCGCCTCCGCCATCAGCGTGACGGCCGCCGTGGCGCGCTCGAAGCGGTCCTTCGGGTCGATCGCGGTCGCCTGCTGGAACCACGCGTCGAAGGCGGGAGGCAGCCGGATGCTGCTGCGGCGCCGCGCGGCGCGGGCGCTCGGAGGCTCGGGCAACCCCGCCACCATCCGCTGGAGGAGCGCGTAGACCGACGGCAGGACGTTGGCCTCGGTCAGCCAGTACGGGCTGCCCACGAGCAGCGCGAAGGCGACATGCGCGAGCGCATGGATGTCGGTCTTCGGCCCGACGGCGACGTCGCCGCGGATCTGCTCGGGCGCCATGTAGAGGGGCGTCCCGACCATCGCCGTGCGGTCCGCCATGCTGCGGTGCGCCACGACCTTCGCCAGCCCAAAATCAAGGACCTTCACGCAAGGAGAGCCGTCGTCCCGCCTCGTCAGGAAGAGGTTCGCCGGCTTGAGGTCCCGGTGGACGATGGCGGCCGCGTGCATCTTGTCGAGCGCGCGCGCGACCTGGCCCAGGTAGAGCACCACCTCGGCTGGCGGCAGCGGGCCGCGGCGCGCCGACAGGCTCGCGAGCTCCTCGCCCTGGAGCAGGTCCATGACGAGGAACGGCATCCCCGAGTCGGCGTCGATGCCGGCATCGGAGACGTGAACGATGTGGTCGCTCTCGATACCGCCCGTGATCTTGGCTTCCTGGGCGAACCGGGCGCGCTGGGCCGGGTCCTGGATGGATCCGGCGAGCATCACCTTGAGCGCTCGGCGGCGGTCCGTGACCACGTCCACGACCTCGTACACCGCCCCCATCCCGCCCGTCTTGATGGGGCGCACGACGCGGTACCGCCCATGGAAAGGCGTGTCGGGTCGGAGCTGCGCGAGGCTCGGCGGATCCATGGGGTGATCGCGGCCCTGGGAGCATAGATCGGACCGGCCTTGTCCGGTCGCCGTTCGCGCCTCTCGAGGTGGGGTGGGCAGCTGGTGTGCCGGAAAACTCGACGCCTCCGGCGGCCGCGTGGTAGCTCCGCCGGGTGGGTTCGTCTGCGCTCGCCGTCCTCTCCGCCGCGAGGCGGAGCTCCGTGCCCTGGGCCGCGGCCGCGTTGCTCGGCCTCGGCGCCGTGACCCTCATCACAGCGCCCAGCTGCGGCAACGACGCTGTGGGCGTCGACGCCTGCCGGCGGATCGAGCAGGCCCGGTGCGAGGCGGCCGCCGTGTGCCCGGAGTGGATCGGCTCCGGGGACGTCGAAGAGCGGGTGAACACCTGCGTCGAGTTCTACTGGGACCAGTGCCTGCACGGCTTCGAGAACGGCGCCGGCGGCGGCCAGACCGTGGAAGAGCCGACGACCTTCCAGGTCGATGCCTGCGTTGCCGCCGTCGGCGAGGCGCGCGCCTGCGCCAGCGCCAAGGTCGCGTCCATGGCGGAGTGCTCTGCGGCGCCGCTCGCCGCGGGCGTGGACCGCGCGATCCCCCCCTGCAAGGTGATCACCGCGCAGGCGGAGGCGCTCGAGGCCTGCGCGTTCGTCGCCGCCCCGAACAGCGGCGGCGCCGGCAGCGGCAGCTCTGGCAACGCGGGCAGCGGCGGCTCCGGCGGCGGCAACGGCGGCTCCGGCGGCGGCAACGGCGGCTCCGACGGCGGCAACGGCGGCTCCGGCGGGCTCTGATACAGCTGCAGGAAGCCCTCTCGGACTGACGGATCGCCCACCTCGCACCAACCTGCTAGGTTCAGGGAGGACTTCGACGATGGCTACACCGGCAACAGTCCACGTTGATGTGGAGCTCCCTTCCGATCTCGCACAGCTCCGCCTCCCGGCGGGGGTCGATCGCAGGCTGCAGGCGCTCCTGGACAAGCAGGATCGCGGGGAGAAGTTATCGGCGGATGAGGCCATCGAAGCCGAGGGGCTCGTCGATCTCGCCGAGCTGCTCAGCTTGCTGCGCCTCCGCGCATCGCGGAAGGAGCCTGCGCTGACGCGATGAGCGGCGACGGCGTGCCCGCGGCGCTTCAGCGTCGCGTCCGCAAGCGTGCCGCCGATCGATGCGAGTATTGCCGGCTCTCCCAGGTCAGCCAGGAGGCCACGTTCCATGTCGATCACATCCAGCCACGGCACGCAGGTGGCCTGACCGCCCTGGAGAACCTGGCGCTCGCCTGTGTGTCGTGCTCCCTGCGCAAGGGAGCGCGGACCCATGGAGAGGACCCGACCACGGGCGACCACGCGAGCCTCTTCCACCCTCGCTGGGGTCGCTGGGAAGACCACTTCGACGTCACGGGCGAGCTGTCGATCGCCGGGAAAACACCGACAGGCCGCGCCACGGTCGCGCTGCTCCGGATGAATCGGCCTCTCGTCATCGAGATTCGACGTGAAGAGGCGCTGCGGGGTCGGTTCCCGTAGGGGGCGGGCGCCCGCGGCTTCCGCGAGCTCATCACCGCCTCGCGAGCGCGAGCGGCGCCGCCGGCGGCGGGCCTCGCTCGGCCGCGCGCCGTGCCCGCGCAGCTGGGCCGCGTTTCATGTGGCGCCGTTCCCCGGCTTGGACTAGTGCCCCCTGCCGATGGGCCGAGCTCGAGCTGGTTTCGGAACCTTGTTCGCTGCGGTGTTCGCTGCGGATCACGCGCGCGGGCGCTCCCCGCGACCCCGGACCGGCCGGTGCGCCCTGGCGCTCGCCGTCCTCGCGCTCACGGCCTGCGCCGACGGGTCCAACAACGACGACGACCTGCAGCTCGGGACGTCGGTGACCATCGACCCGCTCGCCTTCCTGGGCGGCGACGTCCAGTGCTCGGGCTCGGACGAGCCGGAGGCCATCCGCAGCTACGTCGCCACGCTCATCGACAACAGCGCGGAGGGCGGGCCGTCCCCCCTCGCCTCGTCGCCGCCAATCTCCTGTGCGTGGAGCGTGTCGTTCACCTCCGTCGTCGAGGGGCACGAGTACACGGTCAGGATCGACGGCTACGGGGGGGAGCTCGCCGATCAGCTCACGCCCAAAGGTGGCGCGACCTCCGGCAACCCCGAAATGCTGCTCCCCAACGGTGACAAGGCCGACCCGACCTGGACGTGGGAGTGCCCCGGCCCCGACCCCGACGTCCCGGACGGCGCCGGCTCGATCGTGGCCGAAAAGGACGTAGAAATCGTCGTCCGGACGTGCGCCCTGCCCACCCGCGTCGAGCCCTGACCTTTCCGGCGTCCCCGTTGCGCCGCCTCACGCTCCCGCCGCGCTGTCCAGCGCCCCCGCCCAGGACGCTCCCGCGCTCCCGCCGCGCTGTCCGGCACCCCTGATGCGCCCTCGGCGGCGCCTCGCGGCGCCCGCCGAGGAGCCGGCGGCAGGCCGCTATCCGCGCCCGCCGCGCGCGGGAAGGAACACCCTCTGAGGCCGGCAAACCCTTTGCGCCAGCCTGCCCCTTGGAGTACCTGAACGCATCCGTCGCATCCCCTGAACAGCGTGGGTCATAAGGGCGGGCGGCGAAGGCCGGACTCCACCTCGTCGCTCGTCGATCGAGGCCAGGGCCGCTTCTGCTGCTCCGCTCGACGCTCGAGCCGCGCTGGGATGGGCCTCTACGACGGGGGCCGAGCGCGCGCCGCGCCCGCCCCCCGCGCCTCGGGTGCAGGTCCCCCATGGAAGAGACGTCGAACATCCAGCAGAAGGTTCCGGTCAGCATCCAGGACGAGCTCCGGACGAGCTACCTCGACTACGCGATGAGCGTGATCATCGGCCGCGCGATCCCGGACGTGCGCGACGGCCTGAAGCCGGTGCACCGCCGGATCCTCTACTCGATGAACGAGCAGAAGATCGGCCCCACCGGCGCGCACAAGAAGTGCGCGCGCGTCGTCGGAGACGTCCTCGGCAAGTACCACCCGCACGGCGATCTCGCGGTCTACGACGCGCTCGTCCGGATGGGGCAGACCTTCAGCCTGCGCTACCCGCTCATCGACGGGCAGGGCAACTACGGCTCGGTCGACGGCGACTCGCCCGCGGCCATGCGGTACACGGAGTCGCGCCTGTCGCGGATGGCCGTCGAGCTGCTCGCCGATCTCGACAAGGACACGGTCGACTTCGTCCCGAACTACGACGACTCCGAGCTCGAGCCGAGCGTCCTGCCGGCGAAGTTCCCGCAGCTCCTGGTGAACGGCTCCGGCGGCATCGCCGTCGGCATGGCGACGAACATCCCGCCGCACAACCTCGGCGAGATCATCGACGCGACGATCGCGATCATCCGCAACCCCGACGTCACCCTGGAGGAGCTGCTCCACCTCGTCCCGGGCCCCGACTTCCCGACCGGCGGCCTCATCTACGGCAAGAGCGGGATCGTGCAGGCGTACACGACCGGCCGCGGCTCGATCACGATGCGCGGGCGCAGCCAGGTCGAGAAGACGATGAAGGGCGACCGCGAGCAGCTCGTCTTCACCGAGATCCCCTACCAGGTGAACAAGGCCCGGCTGGTCGCGAAGATCGCCGAGTGCATGAAGGAGAAGCGCATCGAGGGGATCAGCGAGGTGCGCGACGAGAGCGACCGCGAGGGGATGCGGATCGTCGTCGAGCTGAAGAAGGACATCTTCCCGCAGGTGGTCCTGAACCAGCTCTACCGGCTGACGGATCTCCAGGCGACGTTCGGCGTCATCAACCTGTCGATCGCGAACGGCCGCCCCGCGGTGCTGAGCCTGAAGGACACGCTCTCGCACTTCATCGAGCACCGGCGCGAGGTCGTGACGCGGCGCTGTCGGTTCGAGCTCCGGCAGGCCGAGTCGCAGCGCGAGCTCGTCGAGGG
The DNA here is from genome assembly GCF_051475585.1 of Sorangium sp. So ce426. Classification (NCBI taxonomy): domain Bacteria; kingdom Pseudomonadati; phylum Myxococcota; order Polyangiales; family Polyangiaceae; genus Sorangium; species Sorangium sp. So ce426. The sequence continues at coordinate 5,463,590 of NZ_CP150341.1, forward strand.
GCTCGGGATGGCGACGAGCGACATCGATCGCATCGTCGCGACGATCCGGGCCTCGAGCGATCCGGACGACGCACGGGAGAACCTGCAGAAGCTGCCGCTCCGGGGGCTCGGCGAGTTCCTCCGGCGCGCCGGCCGGCCGGAGCCCGAGTGCGCCGAGGCCGACACGCGCGGTGACTACTTCCTGTCGGAGCGGCAGGCCAAGGCGATCCTCGAGATGCGGCTGTCGCGCCTGACCGGCCTCGAGCGGGAGAAGCTCGCGAAGGAGTACGGCGAGCTGTCGCAGACCATCGAGCGGCTCCGGGCGATCCTGGCCGACATGGGGCTGCTCATGAACGTGATCGTGATGGAGCTCGAGGAGATCAAGGCGCGCTTCGGCGACAAGCGGCGGACCGAGATCGTGCCGGCCGAGGCCGAGATCCAGATGGAGGACCTGATCCAGGAAGAGGACATGGTCGTGACCATCTCGCACGCCGGCTACCTGAAGCGGACGCCGACCTCGACGTACCGGGCGCAGCGCCGCGGCGGCAAGGGGATGGTGGGGATGGAGGCGCGCGAGGAGGACTGGGTGAGCCAGCTCTTCGTGGCGTCGACGCACTCGTATGTCTTCTTCTTCAGCGACAAGGGCAAGGTCTTCGTCAAGAAGGTCTACGAGATCCCGCAGGCGCCTCGGAACGCGAAGGGCCGGGCGATCGTGAACTTCGTCGGCATGGAGCCGGGGGAGAAGGTCGCGGCGATCACGCCGGTGCCGAGCTTCGACGGCGAGACGTTCGTGGTGACGCTGACCCGCCGCGGGCAGATCAAGAAGACGGCGCTCAACGAGTACGAGAACTACCGGGACAAGGGGATCATCGGCGTGCGGATCGAGGAGGGCGATCAGCTCTTCACGGCGGCGCTCACCGACGGCAAGCGCGAGCTCGTGATCGCGACGCGGAGCGGGATGAGCATCCGCTTCCCCGAGGACCAGGTGCGCCCGACGGGCCGCGCGACGATGGGCGTGAAGGGCATCGAGCTCGACGAGGGCGACGTGGTGGTGGGCCTCGGCGTGAGCGGCGACGGGCGCGACCGGGTGCTCGCGGTGTGCGAGCGCGGGTACGGCAAGCAGACGCCGCTCGAGGAGTTCCGGCTCCAGAGCCGCGGCGGCAAGGGCGTCATCCTCATCGACGCGAGCGAGCGGAACGGGCCGGTCGTGGGCGTCGCCATGGTGAGCCCGAGCGACGAGGTGCTGATCGTGACCGATCGCGGGCAGATGATCCGCACCAAGACGAGCGAGATCCGCGAGACGGGGCGCAACGCGCAGGGCGTGCGGATCATGCACGTCGGCCAGGACGAGCGGGTCGTCGCCGTCGAGGCCTTCGCGGCGGACGCGGCCGAGGCCGAGGAGGGCGGGTCGGCGCCGCCGAGCGCGGGCGTGGAGGGGACCAACGGGGTCGCGGATCACGCGGGCGGGAACGGGAGCAGCGAGGTCAACTAGAGCGGGGAGCTAGGGGCCTACGGTGGTCGTCGGGTCGACCGGACGGGGAGCTCGACGGCCGACGAGGGCCGCTAGCTCGGTCACGTGCTCGTCGTGGGCGCCCATCGCCACGAGCGCGTCGGCGAGCTGAAGCACATACTCGACGTTCGAGCCGCTCGGGCCGTGCGACGCGAGCACCTGAGCGGCAATCTCGGGGAGCGGCGCAGCGCCCAGATAATCGGGGTTATCGGGCGTGGCCAGGTACACGATGGCCGATCGGGCCGAGATCTCCGCGCGCGCCGCCGCCCCGTCCTCGAGGTGGAGCGGCACGTCGTGGCGCGCATAGCCGCCCTTCTCGCGGTGATCCAGCGCGCGGAGCACCTCGTCGAGCTCGGCCCCGGCAACGCGATAGGCCATCCCCCAGCAGCGCGCGCCAGGCGACGGAATCAGCGTGACCACCCGCCCGGGCGCCCCGGGGACGCCCCGATGATCGGTGGATCCCTGCCAGAAGCGGCGGGCCCACCCCGTGATGTACCCGGGCGCCATCTGCTCGAAGCGGAAGGCAGGCCGCCAGATCAACGAGCCGTAACCGAAGATCCACGTCTCGCGGTGCACGGAGCGATTGTACCAAACCGCGCCGGCCGTCAGCCGCCGCAGCTCACCCCTCGAGCAGCTCGAACCGGATCCCCGCCGCCTGAAGCCGCTCGATGAGCCGCTCCCCCATCGCGACGACTGGCGTGATGACCCCGGCGCGCGCCGGCAGCCGCTCGCGGTCGAACGCCATGCAGAGCGCCGACTCTGCCACCATCTTGGCCGTCTCCGAGTAACCGGGATCGCCGCCGCTCACCCGCGTCACCACCTTGCGCGACGCGCTCTTCCCCTGGAAGGTCACCTGGAACCAGCTGCGCGCCCGCTCCTCCGCGCTCGGCCCCTCCCCCGGGCTCCGCACCTTGCGGAGCAGCTCCCGCGTCGGCCCCACCTTGGCCAGCGCCGTGACCGCGCCGAAGCCAGCGATCCCCATCACGAGCTGCAGCCCGGATTTGACCTGCACGTTGTGGCTGTACTGGAAGTCGGGGCCGTAGGCGTCGAGCTCCCGCGCGCTCCGCAGCACGACGAGCGGATCGATGCTGGGCATCGGGCAGAGCCATGCGCGCAGCCCCTTCTCGTAGCGGATGCGCGTCTTGAGCCCCCGCACCCTGCGCGCCCCGTGCGCGTCCTCGCCGCGCGCGGCGCCCTTCCTGGGGCCGGGGCGCGCCATGATCTCGAGCAGCGACTGCCAGGTGCCGCCGGAGAAGCTGGCGTGCGCGCGCACGATGCCCTCCACCACGATCGGCTCGCCCGCGGGGAGCTTCGTCACCGTGAAGAGCACCCCAAGGTCGTGGGGGATGCTGTCGAAGCCGCAGCAGTTGACGATCCGCACGCCCCGCGCGCGGGCGGCCTCGTGGTGGCGCTCGATGAGGCGGTCGACGAACCCGGGCTCGCCGGTGAGATCCGCGTAGTCGGTGCCCGCGCGGATGCACGCCTCGACGAGCGGCTCGCCGAGCGCCGTGTAAGGACCGACCGTCGTGATGACGACGCGCGCCTGTCGGGCCATGCGCTCGAGCGACGCTGCGTCGTCCGACGCCGCCTCGATGACGCCCAGCGAGGAGCACGCCGGATCGATCGCCTCCATCGCCGCCTTCACCTCGGCGAGGCGCCCCGCGTTCCGGCCAGCGATCGCCCAGCGGATGGGCCGCTCTTCCGCGCCACGGGCAGGCGCGTCCTTGCCCTTGGTGGCGAGATACTCGGCGACGAGGCGACCGGTGAAGCCGGTCGCTCCGAAGACGATCACGTCGTACGCGCGGTCGCTGGTCATGGGGGCAGCCTTGATACCACGACCGCGGGCGGGAACGTCATCGCCGGCACCACGAGAGCGACGGCGGCACCCAGCCGCCGAACGAGCGCTCCAGGTGCTCCGCCACGGCGATCGTCACATGATCGTTGCCGTGGATCGCCGCCACCTGGACGCCGAGCGGCAGCCCCTCGCCGTTGAGGCCCAGCGGCACCTGCGTCGCCGGCATCTCCATGACGTTGAGCACCGCGGTGTACGTCCACTGGAAGGGCGGCAGGAGCGGCGCGTAGTGCCGCGGCGCGGGGCTCGGATAGGACGGGTAGAGCATCACGCCCTGCTCGCCGATGCGCGACACGAGCTCGGCGCGCAGCGCCTTGCCGAGCTCGAGGGCGCGCTCGACGCGCGCAGGCAGCAGCCCGCCGACGTCCTCCAGCAACGCGAGCCCCAGCGCCGGCAGCGTGTGCGTCGAGCGGCGGACCGACCAGCGGGCGAGCTCGCGCGGCAGGCTGACCGGGCGGCCGTCACCGAGCAACGCCCGGAACGTGACGCCCCCGGACGTGCCCACCATCGCGGTCCAGATGTCGAGCGCCCGCGCGAGGAGGTCGACCTTCGCCTCGATCACCGTCGCCCCGCAGGCGGCGAGCGCCTCCGCCGCCCTCCGCTGCGCGGCCACGAGATCGGCGCTCACCCGGCGCACCCCGTCGTGCTCGACGGAGAGCACCGTCAGCGCGCCGAGATCGACCGAGGCCGGATCGCCGAGCGGCAGCGGCGCACAGCCCGGATCGCGCGCGTCGGGGCCGGCGAGGATGCGGAGCACCGGCATGAGATCCTCGGCGCGCCGGGCGATCGGCCCCGTCGTCATGAAGCGGAGCCCTCGCTCGCCCGGCAGCGGGAACTGGCCCGAGGTCGGCACGAGCCCGCCGGTCGGCTTGTGGCCGAAGACGCCGTTGAAGAACGCGGGCATGCGGATCGATCCGCCGATGTCCGAGCCGAGCCCGACCGGCGCGCCGCCCGCGCCGACCACCGCGGCCTCCCCGCCCGAGCTGCCGCCCGCGGTGCGCGCCGGGTCGTAGGGGTTGTTCGTCCGGCCGTAGAGCCGGTTGTTCGTCTCCATCCACATGCAGAGCTCCGACACGTTGGTGACGCCGAGCGGGATGAAGCCGGCCGCGCGCAGGCGCGTGACCGTCACGGCGTCCTCCTCCGCGCGCACGCCGGCGCGTGCGACGAGCCCCGCGGAGTTCGGCATGCCGGCGACGGCGAAGCTCTCCTTGATGGAGCACGGGACGCCGAGGAACGGCGGCGCGCCCGCGGCCCCGCCCTGTTCGAGGAGGGCGTCGGCCGCGCGCGCCTCGGCGCGGGCGGCCTCGAACCGGCCCGCCACCATCGCGTTGAGCGTCGGGTTCACGCGCTCGATGTGCCGGATATGGGCCTCCACGACCTCGGCCGACGTCACGGCGCGTTCGCGGATCAGCGCGGCGAGCCGGGTCGCGGAGAGCAGGAGCAGCGGATCTCGTGACAGCATGCGTGCGACCGAGGATCAGGCTCGGGACGACGACCCAGGTCAAGGGTCCGCCACCCCGGATCCGTCGATCGCCCCCCGCCCCATCCCGGGCGCGAGACGCGCGCGACCCTCGCCGGGCGTCCTTTTGGACGCCGGAGGCGCGAGCGGCCTACTCCTCCGTGGCCTGCTCCGCGCCCGCGGCCTGCCCCGTGCCCGCGCGCTGCACCGGCGCGGCGGCGACCGCGCGCACCGGCGCTCGCTGCGGGAAGGCCCACCGCACCGCCCCGGTGACCAGCCAGTCGACCGCCCCCCGGTCATCGACCTGGATGCCTGGATCGACGTACACCTGCACCCGTTCGCTGAGCTCTGCGCCGACCTCCAGCACGCTCGTCGACACGACGCGGTGCACGCCGCGGTGGTCGATCGAGAACGCCTGGTCCGGGCTCACCCAGAACCCGTGCGGCAGCTCGATGATCGCGAATTCCCTGATCGTCGACTTCTGGATGGCGTTCCGCTCCGGGTCGCCGCCGAACGACACCGCGTGCTGCAGTTGGGCCCCCAGCCGCGCGGGCCGCGCCACGCGGAAGTACGCCTGGACGAGGGGCGCCACCTGGTTCTTTCCCGCGCCGAGCGCGCGCTTCGTCGCCGAGTCGAGGACGAGATCCGTGCCCAGGACCAGCGCGAACCGCGGCGTGGCGACCACGCGGACGAGCGGCCGGATCAGGATGTCGCCGAGCCCCATGTCGCGCTGGCCCTCGGTGTCGCCCGCGTACGCGAGCGGCAGGTCTGCGCGCAGCGAGAAGTTCCTGGTGAAGGCGTAGTCCCCCCGGAGCACCGCTGCGTTGAAGAAGCCGTTCTTACCGATCGAGTAATCGTCCCGGAGCTCGAGGAAGGTGCTGAAGTTGGCGGCCGCCCTCGGCGGCGTCCGGGGCGCCGCGGCGGCGGGCCGCTCCGGCGCGGCAGGTGGCTGCGCAGGCGGCGCGGGTGGAAGCGACGGCCGCGCGGGCTGTGCACCGGCGATCGCCGTCGGATCCCCTGGCTGCGCAGGATCGGCGCGGGCCGCGGCGGCGCCGCTCAGCGCGAGGAGCCCGACCGTGCCGAGAGAGGCCACGTGGCGGCGCTTCAGACCCGAGGGCGAGACCGTCCGATCGGCAGGGCGCGCCTGCGCGACGCGATGCGCTTGCATGCCGGGTTCATGGGTGTGTCGCGCGATCTGGCGGCAGTCAGTTCAAGACAGCAGTCTGCACTTCGGGGGCGCATGAGACGACGTCCGGTGTTTGCGCACCTCTCCCCCGGCGCCCCAGCATCCTGGCCGCGCCCTCGCTTGCGCGCGCTCGCGCGCGACGCGCTCGGCGCGCCTCGCTCGACTCGCCCGGCGTCGCGCTCGAGCGACGCATCCGTGCACATCGAGCGCAGCGCATCGCCGTTCGAGACACTGCAGACCGAGCTCCCGGACAGCGCCGATCCGTGCTGAACATCACGTGGTTCACGTGCGCGCGCTCGAACAAAAAACTGCACGAAATGCCGCAGAAACAAGCGATCTGTAAAGAAACAACTTGACGCGACGCAGCAGCTCTGTAGGGTAGAAGCATCTACGCCATGCAGAAGCCGATGTGCACCGCCAGCGCCCACGCCTCCGGCGATGGGACCCTCGCTGAGAAGGTTGTGCACCCCGCTTCGTTGGCGTCCTCGACGGCGCGTTCGTCCGTCGTCGTCGAAGGCGGCGTTTCCGTCGGGCTCCTAGCGGGCCTAGTCATTCCTGCGCTCATCAGCCTAGTTGACGTCGTCGGGCTGATTCGCGTCGGGAACGGTTGCGGGCCGCCGCTCTGAGCTGAGACAGCATGGAGATAGGCCCCCGCACCGAGATGGTCCGGGGGCTTTCGTTTTTTTCGGCCTGAGGGTTCACGGAGAGCAGCCGTCGTCGAAGGAGGATCAGGTGAGCAAGGAACATTCGAGGAAGAATCGGGAGGACGCCTCGATCGAGGCCGTCGGCCAGCGCATCGCGGAGCTCGCCGAGCTCGTCGCCGCGGGATGTGGGGTGCCCGTCGCGTCGAGCGCCGTGCGAGAGGAGTTCGAGGCGCTCGTCGACGAGATCCGCGCCCGAGCCAGCGGGGGCGCCGTCCGCGCGCCCCAGCGCTCCTCGACGCGCCTCGTGGGCGCGCGCCCGCACGGCGACGCCGCGGAGGCCTCGTTCGAGTTCCATGCCGACCCGCCCTCCGCGCGCTCCAACATGGACCAGCGCGCTGATCTGCGCGCCAAGCCGGCGAGCGCGCCGGGCAGCTCCCGCGTCGTGTCGCTCGACGACGCGCGCAGGGTGCTCGACGCGATCCGCCGCGAGGAGAGCAGCGGCGGCGGCCCTCGGGAGGATCTGCAGCGCGCGATCGCCTAAGTTGCTGAGCCTCTGAGAAACGGCGGAACCCCGCGGCCAAGGCGCCCCCCATGGGCCCCACCTTCACCCGCGTGACTCGATGGAGTCGGGAATTATGAAACGAACCGGTGCACAGATTATCTGGGAAGTCCTCGTCCGCGAAGGCGTGGACGTGGTCTTTGGCTATCCGGGCGGCGCGATCATGCCCGCCTACGACACGATCCTCGGTTACCCGATCCGCCATGTGCTCGTCCGGCACGAGCAGGGCGCGGCGCACATGGCGGACGGGTACGCGCGCGCCTCGGGCAGGGTCGGCGTGTGCGTCGCCACCTCGGGGCCGGGCGCGACGAACCTCGTCACCGGGATCGCGACCGCGATGCTCGACTCCTCGCCGATCGTCTGTATCACCGGGCAGGTGTCCTCCAAGCTGCTCGGGACCGACGCGTTCCAGGAGACGGACATCACGGGCGTCACCCTGCCCATCACCAAGCACAACTACCTCGTGACCGACGTGGAGGACATCGCCCCCACCCTCCGCGAGGCGTTCTACATCGCGCGCTCGGGCCGCCCGGGCCCCGTGCTCGTGGACATCACCAAGGACGCCCAGCAGGCGTCGATCGATTTCGAGCCGCCGAAGGGCGAGGTCCGCTTGCCCGGCTACCGCCCCTCGCAGCACGCCGTCCAGACGGACATCGAGAAGGCGATCGACCTCATCGACGAGGCCGAGCGGCCGCTCATCCTGGCCGGTCAGGGCATCGTCAGGGCCGAGGCGACGCGCGAGCTCCTCGCCTTCGTCGAGAAGACGGGGATCCCCGTCGCCTCCACGCTGCTCGGCCTCGGCGGCTTCCCGGCGAAGCACCCCCTCAGCCTCGGCATGATGGGGATGCACGGCGAGGCGTGGGTGAACAACGCCATCCAGGAGGCCGACCTCCTCATCGCGCTCGGGATGCGCTTCGACGACCGCGTGACCGGCAACCTCAAGACCTACGCCGTCAAGGCGAAGAAGATCCACGTCGAGATCGACCGGTCCGAGATCAACAAGAATGTCAAGGTCGATGTCGGCCTCATCGGCGACGTCCGGGACACGCTGCTGTCGCTCATCCCCGGGTGCAAGCAGCGCGACCGCGGCCCGTGGGTCGATCGCATCAACCTGCTGAAGGGCGACTCGGCGGTCCGTGACATTCAACAATTGCCGTACAACGAGAAATTGTACGCCGCGCACGTGTTGCACGACCTCTGGCGGCTCACCGACGGCAAGGCGCTTGTGGTAACCGACGTCGGCCAGCACCAGATGTGGGAAGCGCAGTACTACAAGCACGATTACCCGCGGAAGCTCATCACCTCGGGCGGGCTCGGCACGATGGGCTTCTCCCTGCCGGCGGCGATCGGCGCGCGCTTCGCGAAGCCGGAGGACGAGATCTGGGTGGTCGTGGGCGACGGCGGCTTCCAGATGACCGCGTGCGAGCTCTCGACCTGCGCGCAGGAGGGGCTCAAGGTCCACGTGGCCGTCATCAACAACGGCTACCTCGGCATGGTGCGGCAGTGGCAGGAGTTCTTCTACAACCGGCGCTACTCGGCGACCCCGATGCGCAGCCCGGATTTCGTGAAGCTCGCCGAGGCCCACGGGCTGACCGGCATCCGCGTCACGAAGCGCGAGGAGATCGCCGCGGCCGTGGAGCGCGCCCGCGCCACGCCGGGCACCGTGGTCGTCGACTTCCGCGTGGAGCAGGAGGATAGCGTCTATCCGATGGTCCCCGCCGGCGCCGACCTGAACGACATGATCCGGCGCCCGAGCCCCATCGTGGAGACCGGGGAGGACCCGTGAACGCGCCAGCAGACCCACGCGCCCTGGGCGCGCGCTCCAGCGTGAGCGTGCGCCCGTCGGACGGGCGGGGCGCGCCCGAGCGCGCCGCGGCCGGAGCCGGGCGCACCACAGACAAGAGGGACTTTCAAGAGGCATCCATGGATCGACCCATCCTGCGCACGTTCATCGCCTACGTCGAAGACCGCCCCGGCGTGCTCAACCGCGTCGCGTCCCTCTTCCGGCGGCGCGCCTACAACATCGAGTCGCTGAGCGTCGGGCGCACCCACATCGCCGGGATCTCGCGCCTGACCCTGGTCCTCGAGGCGGACGAGGACGGGGCGCGGCGCCTGGAGGCGAACCTCTACAAGCTGGTCAACACCCTCTGGGTCCGGGACGTCACCCACACCGCCTCGGTCGCGCGCGACCTCGCGCTCATCAAGGTGAAGGCGGACGCGACGAGCCGGGCGCAGGTGCTCCAGCTCTGCGAGGTGTTCCGCGCGCGCACCGTCGATGTCGCCCCCGAGGCGCTGACCATCGAGATCACCGGGACCGGCGACAAGATCGAAGGCCTGCTCGATGTGCTCCGCCCGTTCGGGATCATCGAGATGGTGCGGACCGGGATGATCGTGATGACCCGCGGCGCCGAGGAGGCCGAGGCCCGGTTCGACTCGATCCCCGTGCGCACGGCCGAGAACGGCGCATCGTGACGGTATGACGACGGTGTAGCGACGGTGTAAGACGGTGTAAATAGCGCGCGCGGGACGTGAACGACGTGAAGGACGGGAGCCGCGAGGTGCGGGTCCCGGTTGTAAGGAGAGAGAGATGGCTAAGATTTTTTACGATAACGACGCGGATCTTTCGCTCATCCAGAGCAAGAAGGTCGCGATCGTGGGCTATGGCTCCCAGGGGCACGCGCACGCGCTGAACCTGCGCGACAGCGGCGTCACGGTGATCGTCGCCCTGCCCGAGGGCAGCAAGAGCCGGCCCAAGGCGCAGGCCGCGGGGCTGCAGGTGGCCACGGTGTCCGAGGCCGCGAAGGCCGCCGACGTCATCATGATCCTCGCCCCCGACACGTCGCAGGCGCGCATCTACAACGAGCAGATCGCGCCGCACCTCGGCCCGGGCAAGACGCTCATGTTCGCGCACGGGTTCAACATCCGCTTCAACACGATCACGCCCCCCCCGTCGGTCGACGTGTCGATGATCGCCCCGAAGGGCCCCGGCCACCGGGTGCGCGAGACGTTCGAGGCCGGCGGCGGCGTCCCGGCCCTCCTCGCCGTCCACCAGGACGCGAGCGGCAAGGCGGAGGCCCAGGCGCTCGCGTACGCCAAGGGCATCGGCGCGTCGCGCGCCGGGGTGCTCCTCACGACGTTCGCGGAGGAGACCGAGACCGACCTCTTCGGCGAGCAGGCGGTGCTCTGCGGCGGCGCGAGCGAGCTCGTGAAGGCCGGCTTCGAGACGCTCGTCAACGCCGGCTACCAGCCGGAGATCGCGTACTTCGAGTGTCTGCACGAGCTCAAGCTCATCGTCGACCTCATGTACCGCGGCGGCCTCAACTACATGCGGTACTCGATCAGCGACACCGCCGAGCACGGCGACTACGTGTCGGGCCCGCGGGTCATCACCGACAAGACGCGCGAGGAGATGAAGCGCATCCTCGCCGAGATCCAGAGCGGAGAGTTCGCGCGCAAGTGGATCGCGGAGAACGAGGCGGGCCGGCCGAAGTTCGACGCGACGCGGGCGAAGGAGCGGGAGCAGCGGCTCGAGATCGTGGGCGCCAACCTGCGCAAGATGATGCCGTTCATCGATCCCGTCACCATCAAGCCCGGCGACTGAGCCTCTCCACTCGTGGGAGGCGGCGGAGAACACCATGCCTGAGATGATTGCGAATCAAGCGATGCCCCCGTCCGATTACGTCCGCATCTTCGACACGACGCTGCGCGACGGCGAGCAGTCGCCGGGCGCGACGATGACATCGTCGGAGAAGCTCGAGATCGCGCTCGCGCTGGCGAAGCTCGGCGTCGACGTCATCGAGACGGGCTTCCCCGCCGCTTCCCCCGACGATCTGCTCGCCGTCCAGACGATCGCCGAGCGCGTGGGTGCGGCAGCGGTCCCCGGCCGCCCCGCCGCGACCCCGCCGATCATCTGCGCCCTCGCCCGCGCCACCAAGGTCGACATCGACAAGGCGTGGGAGGGCGTGGCCCGGGCCGCGCACCCCCGGATCCACACCTTCCTCGCCACGAGCGACATCCACCTCAAGCACAAGCTCCGGATGACCCGGGCCGAGGTGCTCGACCGCGTGCGGGCCATGGTCGCGTACGCGCGCGACCTGTGCGCCGACGTGGAGTTCAGCCCCGAGGACGCCGGCCGGAGCGAGCCGGAGTTCCTCTACCAGGTGCTCGAGGCCGCGATCGCCGCCGGGGCCACCACGCTCAATATCCCGGACACCGTCGGGTACACCATCCCGAGCGAGTTCGGCGCGCTCATCGCCGGGATCCGCAAGAACGTCGCGGGGATCGACCGCGCCATCGTCTCGGTCCACTGCCACAACGACCTCGGGCTCGCGACGGCCAACGCGCTGGAGGGCATCCGCGCGGGCGCGCGCCAGGCCGAGGTGACCATCAACGGCATCGGCGAGCGCGCCGGCAACACCGCGCTCGAGGAGATCGTCATGGCGCTCGCCACGCGCCGGGCCGTCTTCGGGCTGCGCACCGGGATCGACACGACCCAGATCGCCACCGTGAGCCGCCTCGTCAGCGCGGCCACGGGCTTCAACGTCCAGCCGAACAAGGCGATCGTCGGCGCCAACGCCTTCGCGCACGAGTCCGGCATCCACCAGGACGGGATGCTGAAGCACCAGGAGACGTACGAGATCATGCGGCCGGAGATGGTCGGGGTGACGCAGACCCGGCTCGTCCTCGGCAAGCACTCGGGCAGGCACGCGCTCCGCAACCGGCTGGAGGAGCTCGGCTACCACCTCGACGAGGCCCAGCTCGCGGCGGCGTTCGCCAGCTTCAAGGCGCTCGCGGACAAGAAGAAGCACGTCACCGATCCCGACATCGAGGCGATCGTCTCGACCACGCGGGCGCAGGCCGACGATCTTTACACGCTCGACGCGCTCCAGGTCGCCTGCGGGACCACGGGCATGCCCACCGCCACCGTCCGCCTCCGCGGGCCGGACGGGGCGCTGCACGTCCGCGCCGCGATCGGCACCGGGCCGGTGGACGCCGCCTACCGGGCGATCGACGAGATCGTCCGCGTGCCGAGCAGCCTCCTCGAGTTCTCGGTGCACGCGGTGACCGAGGGCATCGACGCGCTCGGCGAGGTGAGCGTCCGCGTCCGGGCGGACGCGACGTCGAGCAAGCGGCACCCGCAGCACGACGCCGCGGCGCGCGTCTTCCACGGCCACGGCGCTGACACCGACATCCTGGTGGCCAGCGCGAAGGCGTACCTCACCGCCCTGAACCGGCTCCTCGCGACCTACGGCGTCGAGCCCAAGGACGACGCGGCGGCGTCAGAGAGCAACCAGAGCGGCCACGGCGCCGCCGTCGAGACCGCGAGGTAGGGCCGTGCGCCGAGCCCAGGAGGCCCCCGAGGGGGGCGACGAGCTCGGCGACCCGATCTCGCTGCACAAGGAAGTCGAACCTTATGAATCCGCCTCATAACGGCGCGGAGCAGGGCGCCCGCCCCTCGGACCGCGTCGACGTCTACGACACAACGCTACGGGACGGCACCCAGCGCGAGGGCATCTCGCTCGCGTGCGAGGACAAGCTGCACATCGCGCGCCACCTCGACGCGTTCGGCCTGACCTTCATCGAGGGCGGGTGGCCTGGCTCGAACCCGAAGGACGCGCAGTTCTTCGAGCGTGCGAAGGACATCGAGTGGAAGCACGCGAAGATCGCCGCGTTCGGCTCGACGCGCCGGGCCTCGCTGGCCCCCGAGGACGACCCCGGGCTGCGCGCGCTGCTCGCCGCCGGGACGAGCGTCTGCACGATCTTCGGCAAGAGCTCGGTCCAGCACGTGACGGCGGTGCTGCGCACGACGCTCGACGAGAACCTCCGGATGATCGAGGAGACCATCGCCTTCCTGCGCGCGCACGGCCGCCGCGTGATCTACGACGCCGAGCACTTCTTCGACGGGTTCGCGCTCGACCGGTCGTACGCGACCGAGACGCTGCGCGCCGCCGTGCGCGGCGGGGCGGAGGTTGTCACGCTCTGCGACACGAACGGCGGCTCGATGCCCTGGCAGATCGAGGCGGTCGTGGCCGAGATGAAGGCGGCGCTGGGCCACCCGCTCGGCATCCACGCCCACAACGACGGCGAGTGCGCGGTCGCCAACTCGATCGCCGCCGTGCGCGGAGGCGCCCGCCACGTCCAGGGCACCATCAACGGCTACGGCGAGCGCTGCGGGAACGCGAACCTCTGCGCGATCATCCCGAACCTGGAGCTCAAGCTCGACCTCCGGGCGCTCCCGGACGGGGCGCTCCGCGGGCTCACCGAGCTCTCGCACTACGTCGCCGACGTGGCGAACCTCTCCCCCGACGATCACATGGCCTACGTCGGGCGGAGCGCCTTCGCGCACAAGGGCGGCGTGCACGTCGCGGCGATGCGGCGCGAGCCCGCGTCCTACCAGCACATCGATCCCGCGCTCGTCGGCAACGCGATGCGGACCGTGGTCAGCGAGCTGTCGGGCCGCGGCAACCTCCTCAGCAAGGCCGAGGAGTTCGGGCTCGAGGTGCCGACGGGCGCCGAGGTCGAGGTGCTGGAGCAGATCAAGGAGCGCGAGGCGCGCGGCTCGTCGTTCGAGGCGGCCGAGGCGTCCGTCGCGCTGCTGCTCCGCCGGAGCTCGCCGGGCTACAAGCCGCCGTTCCGGCTGCTCGACTTCAAGGTCATCGCGGGCCAGCGCGAGGGCGTCGGCACCTTCGCCGAGGCGATGATCAAGATCGCGGTCGACGACGAGGTGGTGATCACGGCGGCCGAGGGGTCCGGCCCCGTCAACGCGCTCGACGGCGCGCTCCGCAAGGCGCTCGCGCCCGTGTTCCCGGCCGTGCGTGACATCCAGCTCGTCGACTACAAGGTGCGTATCCTCGACGGGCGCGACGGCACCTCGGCGACGACGCGCGTGCTCATCAACAGCCGCGACGCGCATCGCCAGTGGAGCACCGTCGGCGCGTCGACGAACATCATCGATGCGTCCTGGCATGCGCTCGCGGACGGGATCGAGTATGGGCTCACGCTCGCAGCGAGAGAGCCACAGCAGTACACATCCACGTTGCCTGCCAGCGAGGTCGCATGAAGGCCAATATCGTTCTTTTGCCCGGCGACGGCATCGGCGTCGAAGTGGTCGCCGAAACCCGCGCCACCCTCGACGCTGTCGCCGCCCAGTTCGGCCACAGCTTCAGCTACTCAGAGCACCTCATCGGCGGGTGCGCCATCGACGCGACCGGCACGGCGCTGACGCAGGAGACGCTCGACGCGTGCCGCGCGGCGGACGCCGTCCTGCTCGGCGCCGTCGGCGGCCCCAAGTGGGACAACCCGAGCGCGAGCGTCCGCCCCGAGCAGGGGCTGCTCGCCCTGCGCCAGGGGCTCGGCCTGTACGCCAACCTGCGGCCGATCCGCCTGTTCCCGGAGCTCATCCAGGCCTCTCCCCTCAAGGCGGAGCGGCTCGCGGACGTCGACATCCTTGTCGTCCGTGAGCTGACCGGCGGGCTCTACTTCGGCAAGCCGCGCCTCCGCGAGGAGGTGAACGGGCGCCGGCGCGCGGTCGACACGCTCGAGTACACCGACGAGGAGATCCAGCGCGTCGTCGAGCTCGCGTTCCGCCTCGCGTCGTCGCGCAGGCGCCTCGTCACGTCCGTCGACAAGGCGAACGTCCTCGAGTCGTCGCGGCTCTGGCGCACGGTGGCGACCGAGGTCGCCGCCCGCCACCCGGAGATCCGCATCGAGCACCAGCTCGTCGACTCGTGCGCGATGCGGCTCATCACCTCGGCCGCGGCGTTCGACGTCATCGTCACCGAGAACATGTTCGGCGACATCCTGACCGACGAGGCCGCCGTGCTCGCTGGCTCGCTGGGGCTCTGCCCGAGCGCGTCGCTGGGTGATGGGACGCGCGGGGTCTACGAGCCAATCCACGGCTCGGCGCCCGACATCGCCGGCAAGGGGCTCGCCAACCCGATCGGGACGATCCTGAGCGCCGCGATGCTGCTCCGGCACTCGCTGCGGCTCGACAAGGAGGCGGCCGTGCTCGAGCGCGCGGTGGCGCAGGCCATCGCCGGCGGCGCACGGACGGCGGACCTCGGCGGCAAGCTGTCGACCCAGGGGATGGGCGAGGCGGTCCGCGCGAAGCTCGCGGGCTGAGCGCTCCCTCCAGGCGGCCTCGGGCGAGCCCCTCACGGGGCTCCCCGCGCGCGATCGACGGCGCAATCGCGCTCTTCTCCCCCCTTCCCTGCACGGTCATCGACGTGTGGACACGAGGCCCCTTCGCGGGCCGCTCCCACGCGTCGCTCCCAGGCTGTCCAGTCCACCGTTTTCCTCGCTCGAATCCATCGCTCTTCGCACCCGATCATCGACCAGGACGGGACGGGATGTGTCGTGGACGGGTCCGATGGTGGCCCAGACGATCTCCTGTGCGAACCGCGGGAGCATGTGCTCCGGAGACGCGGTCGCGCGGCTCTCCCCCATCACCCTTCACGCTGGAGATCCTGGCGGACGACACGATCGCGCGAGCCTTCATGAAGCATCCTTCGCCGCGCGACGGTCCCTCGCGGCCGACGCCCGGGTGCTCCGCGCCATCCGATTCATCTCCGTTGATCGAGCTGTTCGCATTCCAGGACACCGATCACGTTGATCGAGCGAGAAATGAGCCGCCAAGGCGCCAAGGACGCCAAGAACAACACACAATCTTGGCGTCCTTGGCGCGCTTGGCGGCTCAAATTCCTGCTCTTTTCTGGGGTTTCAACCCGTTTGTCGCTCCAGGCACCACCGCCGAAGCCTCATGAGGACAAGCCTCCCCGCGCCCGGTCCTCGCCAGCGTCGCAGTCCGGCGCCCGGGATCTGCGAAGAGCGCGCGCAGCCGCCGGAGCACGTGGGAGGCCGGCGAGCGCCGCGCGGCCGCGGCTCGCGCTCTCCCGGGCGGCCGCGGCTCGCTCCCTCCCGGAAGGAGCGCGTGGCGCTTCCCTCGCGGCGCACGGCCTCGCAGAAAGCGTCCATGGTGTCTCAGGTGTCCTTTCTGCGGTAATCGACATCACCTCCCGAACACCACACATGATCGTGCGGCGGGGGATCTCAGGTCCCCGCGTGTCAAAGCTCGTCGCCATGACGGGCGATGACTCCATTCGACATGGATTGATGTGCACAGGAGAACGGGAACATGAGCCAATTGACGAAGTTCGCATCGCTCATCGCCCTCTCGACGGCCCTCTCCGCGGCTGGTTGCATGGCCGAGGCGACGACGTCGGACGCGCCCACAGACGACGTGATGAGCGAGACCGACGAGGCGAAGCAGGCGTTCCAGGCCGAAGAGGCGGATTCCGCTGATCAGGAGTCGAGCGCGAATCCGGCGATGGACGAGAGCGCCACGGACCCCGGCGCAGCAAGCGCCAGCGCGCCGGCCCCCGGCGCGCCCGATGTCGGCGCCGTGGACCCCGGCGCGGCGGCCCCGACCGGCGAGGAGGGCGTCGGCGAGAAGCCCGACGCGGCGCGCTGGTGGGGCGGCGGCTGGGGCTTCCGGCCCTGGGGCTTCCGGCCCTGGGGCTGGGGCGGCTGGGGCTTCCGGCCCTGGGGCTGGGGCGGCTGGGGCTTCCGGCCCTGGTGGGGCGGCTGGGGCGGCGGCTGCGGCTGGGGCGGCTGGGGCGGCGGCTGCGGCTGGTAGGACGCCGCGCTAGCACGGTTCGCGTGAGAAGGCCCTGCTGACGCCCGCTCCGCGCCCCTGCCCCTGGTGCGGCGCCGCCGCGGCTCGGTCCTCGCCACGGCGGGACGCCGGCAAGGGGTCATGAGCGGACGATGAAGCGACGGGCCCCTGACGGGTCGAGGCTCCCTCACGCGGCCGCGGAGGGGCCTCGACCGCCACCGCGGTGCCCCCGGATCGCCCGCACGGGTCTGCGAGCGGTCCCGGGGTACCCGGGATCAGGCGTCGGCCTCGACGAGGCTCTGGACGCGGCTTACGAGGAAGCGGGTCCTCTCACGTAGCACCGCCACGTGCCTCCCCATGCAGGTGAGATAGGAGGCCGCCCGCGCGGCGCGACGGTGCGCTGGCGCTACCGGGCGGAGGCGGTCCGCGTCGAGCCCCCGCGCGCCGCGGTGGGGCGCTCGAGCGGCGCTTCCGGGCGCCCGAGCTTCTCCGCGCGCTCGGTCACCCAGAAGCGCTCCGCGTCGGCCGCGGTCCAGGCAGACTCGTCGAGCAGCGGGAGGAGCGCATCGGACAGCGCCCGCGCGCTCTGGAAGCGGTGACGCGGGTCCTTGGCGAGGCACCGCAGGACGAGGCGGTCGACCGCGCGAGGGACGGTCGGGCCGCCCCGCACCGACGGCGCGAGGGGCGCCTTCGTCATGTGGGCGACGAAGAGCTGCCCCGACGACGAGCCCTCGAACGGCAGCTCCCCGGTGAGCAGGAAGTAGAGCGTGCCCCCGAGCGAGTAGATATCGCTGCGCGCATCCGCCCGATCGCCGCGACACACCTCCGGTGCCATGTAGGCGGGCGTCCCGCAGAGCATGCCGCTGTTCGTGAGCTCGGCGTCGCGGCCGCCCTCGACCATCCGCGCGACGCCGAAGTCGAGCAGCTTGAGGAAGTCGTGATCGTCGCCAACGCGGGTGACGAAGAGGTTCTGCGGCTTGATGTCCCGGTGGATGATCCCGGCCTCGTGCGCCTCGATGAGCGAGCGGCAGGCCTGCAGGGCGAAGCGCAGGGCGCGCGCCACGGGCATGGGGCCGTAGCTGCGCACGATCGCGGCGAGATCGGCCCCGCGCAGGTGCTCCATGGCGATGTAATAGATGCCGTCGTCGCTCGCTCCGAAGTCGAAGATCCGGATGGTGTGCGGATCGCTGAGCTTGCTCGCCGCGTGCGCCTCCTGCTCGAAGCGCTTCGGCACCGCCGGGTCCGGCGCGTCCCGCGTCCGGAGGAGCTTGAGGGCGACGTCGCGGTGGAGCGTCTCGTCCCACGCGAGCCAGACCTCGCTCATCCCCCCTTTGCCGATCGGCGCCTCGAGCCGGTACCTGCCCAGCTTGCGCGCCTGATAAACCTGCTGCTGCGCGGCCCACACGACGTGGCTCGACAGCGCCCCGATCACCCCCGAGGCAGGGACGAAGATGTAATGGCTCGCGGCCGTGAGCAGCGTCGTCGGATCGAGCCACGCCGCCAGGATCGACGGGGAGAAGATCGCGGCGATGCCCATCGTCGCCGGGAAGGCGAGGAACATCGGCGCGGAGGCGAGGAGCGCCTTGCTGAACGGCGCGGGCACGAGCGCCGTGCGGAGCAGCACGACGATGGAGAGCCCGTGCATGTACGCGCTCGTCAGGCCGCCGAAATCGAGCGCCATCAGCGAGATGAAGATCGCGGCGGTGAGGAACGCGGCCTCGTACCCGAGGAGCACGACGCGCCCCGAGAGCGTCGGGCGCCCCGAGAGCCGGTACACGGCGAGGGAGAGCGCCTGCTCGACGACGCGCAGGACGATGCAGCGCCACACCGGCGCCGCGGGGTACAGCACCGTCGCCATGAACACGTCGACGAGCGTGAATGCCGGCCATATCCAGAGCGCGACCCGGAAAGCGCGGCGGACCGCGCGACGCACGCTCTCCGTGTCGTGGGCGCCCGGAGCGCTGCGCCGCGTGCCGAGCGGGCGAGTCTCGCGCTCTCTGAGCGTGCGCGCCGCGGCCGAGCGCTCAGCGCGGAGAGCCTCTCGGAGCAGCGCGCGCTTCATGGCAATCTCGAGGGTCGCCAGAGCCACGCCGAACGTCAAGCGAGCGTTATGGGCTTCTCGTGCGGCAGGTTTCCTCGGCCACGATGCCTGGCTGCACCGCCCGCGGTCTCCCACCCCGGATGTCGTACCAACATGACCGTTCGCCGCCCCACATGCCGTGTTCGTCCGCCGTGCACACACATGCCCGTGAGGTCATGAATCCTGTCAGCGCCTCGGGGGAGCGGCGTGGCGGGACGCCGAGGCGCGGCGGGGTAACCGGGGGCAGCTCGGGGCTCGGGTCTCGCTCGTCGCCTTGGCCGCCGGCCCGCGGCGCCGATCAGGCGAAACGCGCCGCTCGCGCCTCGGCGCCGCGGGCTCGAGCTCAGCGGGCCCTCACGCCTCGGGCCGCGGCGGTCGCCCTGGTCAACCGGCCGGATCCATGCTTGAAAGCTCGCCACTGTGCCGATCTCGCCCGAGAGCTTTCGCCGGCTGTTCGCAAGCCGCCCCGTCATCCTCGCGCCCATGGAGGACGTGACGGACGCCGTGTTCCGCCGCATCGGCCGGGAGCTCGGCGCCGAGCTGTGCGTGACGGAGTTCGTCAACGTCGAGGGGCTGCTGCGCGGGTGCAAGACCGCGCGGCGCAAGCTCGCCCTGGCCGACGGCGATCAGCCGACGGCGATCCAGATCTACGGCGCCAACCCGGAGCGCCTCGCCGAGGCCGCGCGCGTCGCCGAGCAGGCCGGACCGGCGTTCCTGGACATCAACTGCGGCTGCTGGGTGCCGAAGATCGCCGGACGAGGCGCGGGCGCGGGCTGGCTCCGCGATCCGGAGGCGATGGTGGCGATGGCCCGGCTCGTGACGCGCTCGGTCGCGCTCCCGGTCACCGTGAAGACGCGCGTCGGCTGGGGACCGGAGTCCCATATGCCGATCGTCGACCTCGCGCGCCGCCTCGAGGACGCCGGCGTCGCCGCGCTCACGATCCACTGCCGCACGGCCCAGATGGGGCACAGCGGCGCGGCCGACTGGGGCTGGGCCGCCCGGGCGCGCGAGGTCGTGTCCATCCCTGTCGTGGTGAACGGCGACATCAAGACCGCCGACGACGCGGCCCGCGCCCTCCGCGAGACGGGCTGCGCCGGCGTGATGGTCGGCCGCGCCGCCATCGACCACCCCTGGATCTTCCGCGAGGCCCGGGCCCTCCTCGACGATGGCGTGCACCTCCCGCCGCCGACGGCCGAGGAGCGGCTCGCCCTGTGCCGCGCGCACCTCATCGCGAACACCGAGGCGCGCGGCGAGCCGCACGGCGTGCGCGTGACCCGGCGCCACCTGACCGGCTATCTCCGCGGCCTCCCCGGCGCGTCGGCCCTCCGGCGCGAGCTGCTCTTCTGCGACAGCCTGTCGGGGTGCCTCGACATCCTCGACAGCGCCGCGCAGCGGCTCGCGGCCTGAGGCGCGGCAGCCTGAGGCGCGGCAGGCCGGCGGCGGAGCCTACATACCCACGGGCGTCGCGTCGTCGACCGGGGCGGGCTCGCCGTTCTGCCGCTCGGCGCCCGGCGGCGCGCCCATGGGATCGTGCGGCAGGCTCCCGCGGTGCGAGCGGAGCAGCACGTGAGGCGTCGCCAGGAGGAAATTCGAGACGCGGGACGTGTAGATGTCCGCCGAGCGCTCGATCTGCCGGGCCAGGTGGCTCTTGTCGTTGCCCGTGCGGAGCAGCAGCCCCCACCTCGGGTTCAACGTCTCGGCCGACGCCTTCGCGAGCGGCGCGATCCGCGCGTCGAGCGCCGCGAGGCTCGCCTTGAGCTCGTTCATCTTCGCCTGGATCTCGCCCTCCGTCGCCCCGGCGACCGGCCCGTAGCCGGCGCGCATCCGCTGGAGCTCCAGGCGCAGCCTGGCATAGACGCGCTCCGCGTCCTCCTTCTCCCGCATCCAGAGATCGAGGCGCACCTCGGCCCCTCGCGCCTCCTCGATCGCGAGGATCTCGTCCTCGAGCTCCCGGATGATGAGCGCCGTCCGCCAACGCAAGGCGCTCTTCGACACATGCACATCCCCATAGATGTGATCGCCGATGTAGAGGATCTCGTCGCCGGACAGCCCCAGGTGGTGCTCGACGAGCCCCGCGTTGCCGCCCAGGTAGTGCCCGCCCACGCGCAACCGGCCGGCCGGGCGCAGGAGGCCATCCTCCGTGACCACCTCGAAGAGCGGGCTACGGCTCGCGAAGAACTCCGGCTTCCGCGCGGAGACGATGACGACGTCGAACAGGTCGCGCCACGTCATGCCGCCCGGCAGGAAGCGGTCGAACGCGTAGCTCATCATCGCGCGCGTGTAGACCCACTCCGAGTTCGTGATCAGGACGAGCTTCTTGCCCGCCTCCCGCTGGTCGAGCAGCGTGAGCGGGATCTCCGGATCGAGCAGCACGAACCGGTCCGGATCCCCGATGATCTCGGCCTTCAGCTGCCCCTCCATGTGCGTCGCGTCGAGGCGATCCTTCACGCGGCGATAGAGGTCGCTGTAGCCGAGCACCTCGGGCAGCCGGCGCTGATCGAGCAGATCGACCAGCTTCGCGTACATGCACCCCTCCGACAGAGAGAAGAGCGTGTTCAGGAAGACGTAGCGCCCGTCCGCGAGGTCGACGATCGTCCGCGCGTAGGTCGCGCGCTGGGTCTCGAAGTCGATCGGCTTCGTGCCGTGGAAGGCCCGCTTCACGTAGCCGAACCGGTTCACCTTGAGCAGGTTGCCGAGCTCGGTGTCCAGGATGAGCCCTCGGATCACGAGGTCCGGCTCGAACGTCAGGTCCCCGACCGGCCAGCCCTCGCTCTCCAGAAGATGCCGGAGGTGCTCATAGGCCCGACGCTCCCACGCCTCCACCCGGTAGTGGATCAGCGTGTAATCCATGTCGTATCCGATCGCCTTGATCGAACGGAGATTCAGCGTCCGGTTGCAGAAGATCCCCCGCTGCTTGGGCGGCGGGGCGGCGAGGCAATCCAGCTTGTCCATGGTGATCGCCCGGAGAGCGGTCGTGAGGCATACCAGGGACCCACGGCGTTGCCCACCCGGACAATCACCGTCACCCCGCCGTCACGAGGGCGCGTTCGGCGTGTCGATGCCTCGATGTCGTCGTGGACGCGCGCGCGGCCTCGGGCGTCGTGTCGTCGTGTCGTCGTGGACGCGCACGCGCACGCGCGTCCTCAGCGGCGCCTGAGCCGGCTCTTCGCGCTCTGCCGCCGATCGATGCTCGTCGCGGGCCGAGCGGACCGCCCGTTCGTCGGCGCTCGGCGGGGGTCGCCGCGGTCGTCCGCCTCCCACCCGTCGTCGTCCTCGTCTTCCTCGTCCTCGTCGTCGAACAGGTCGTCGTCGTCCTCGTCGTCGTCCTCGTCGCGCGCCTCGGCCCGGCGCACCTCGAGCCCGAGCATCGTGAGCGCCTGCTCGAGCGTCAGCGCCGTCTTCACGGCCTCGAGCTCGACCCCCATGGCCTGGAGCGTCATCGCTATCTCGGGGCTCAGCCCGGACAGGATGGTCGGTGTGCCCATGAGCCGCGCGGCGGAGGCCAGGTTCGAGAGCACCGCGCACAGGTGGCTATCCATGATCCAGACGGCCGTGAGATCGATGACCAGCCCCTTCGCGCCGCTCTCGTGGATGGCCCGCAGCACCTCGGTGTTCAGCTGCTCCGCGAGGTCATCGGTCACGTCCCCCTGGATGGGCACCAGGATCCGGTCCCACAGGTTGATGATGGGAAGGCGCTTGAGCTCCATGGTCATCCTAAGGTTCGATGTCGGCGATCAAGACCGTTGAGTCATCGTGCGAGCGCCGGTGTCGGCTCATGAGGGCGCGGCAGGCATCCGCGGCCTTCATTCCACGAAACAGCGATAGATCGAAGCGAGGGGAGACCCCGTCGGTGAACACGACGAGCCGGTCGCCCCGCGCGAGCTGCGCATCGAAGATCCGGACCTTGCTGAGCGATGCGCCGAGGATGCCCGGGCTCTGGAGCCACTGCACGCGCGTGCCGTGCGACATCAGCTCGACGTTGCCGATGCCGCAGCCCTGGAGCCGCCCCTCCCGGAAGCGACAGATCATGCCGGCGGCGCCGCGGGTGCCGCGGAGCCGCGCGTGGAGGCGATCGATGAGGGCGCGGACGTCCTCGCCGCTCGGCGCGTCGGCGAGCGCCTTGAGCGCGACGTTCGCCGCGGCCGCCGCGTGCTCGCCGTGGCCGAGGGCGTCGATGACCGCGAAGAGGACGCCGTCCTCCCCGGCCCGCACGAACGCGGCGTCGCCGCTCACGAGCTCTCCGTCCTTGGGGAGGATCGCGTACTCCACGGAGAGCTTCACAGGTGGACCTCGATCTCCACCCGCGTGCCCTTCGGCCCCGAGTCGATATGAAAGCGATCGGCCAGCCGCTTGACCCCGATGATGCCGCGCCCCATACCGGTCTTGCTCTTGTAGCGCCCGGCGAGGATCTCCTGCAGGTTCTGGATGCCTGCGCCCTCATCCACGGCGACGATGAGGAATCGGACCGGGCTGTCGCGCTGCACCGCGAGCTCGATCGTCCCGCCAGGGGTATAATGGACGATATTTCGCGCGAGCTCGCTGACGATGGTCGCGACCTTGTGCGACGTGAAGCTCTTTGCGCCGGCCGCATCACAAACGGCCTTCGCGCTCAGGCGCGCCTCGCTGATGTCGGCCTCCACGTGGATGACCATGACCTTCGAGCGCCGCGAAGGTCGTTCGCCGCCAATCGCCGAAATTTCCGACCTCAGCCGACCGAGCCGCGTCGGATCCACATAGAGGCGGGCTCGGCGCTCGATGCTCGGAAGGATGTCGGGGAGGTCGTCGAGCGAGAACGCCTCGGGCCGGATCTCCGCCTCCCGCATGGCCCGGAGCAGGACTCCCTCTGCGTTCATCGCCGAGAGATAGCCGAGCAGGACGTTGAGAATCTGTTCGTGCGCGGGAGTCATCCGGAAAGCGCCTGGACCGGCAGGGTACCGGGGCCCCGGGTCCGCGTCGAGTGCGCGGCGACGGCATCGCCGGGTTCGCCAGCTGTGAGGCGGAAACCGCCGGGCTCAGGCCGGACAGCGCCAGCAGGGCTCGCTCGGTCCATCGCCCGCATCGCGCAGGGCGTCGCCGTGCCGGTGCCCGCGTCCGTGCCCGCGCCGACCGGACGGCCCACGGCCGGATCCAAGCAACGCTCGTGCCTGGCTGACCGGCCCACCGAGGTCGCTCAGGCCGGGTAATACGACGCCTGGCCTTGACGCAGCTCCTCGGTGATCTTGTTCTCCGCAAGGAGCTTCTTGAGCGGCTCCTGGAGCTCCGCCGCAGGGGTCCCCATCGCCAACGCAAGGTCGTCGATCCCTTGCCCAGGCTCGATCTCCACATGGGCGAGCAGCGCCTCGGCGATCTCGTCCCCAGAGCTCCCGGACGGAAGGCTCGCCGGGCTCGCGGGGTTCACCGGGCTCGCCGGAGCGGCCTGATCGGCGGCCTTCACGGGGGCCGCGACGGCGGGCGCCGGGGTGCGCGCGGCGCGCGACTTCGGCGCAGCGACGGCCGGACGCGCGCCACCTCCGCTCGTCCGAGGCGCGGCCGCCTTCTTGCGCGGCGCAGCGCGCGTCGGCTTCTTGGGCGACGGGGCGCTGCGGGGAGGCGCGGCCGGGCGGCTCGGCGCCGGAGCGCGCTCGCCCTTGCGGACCGGCTTGGCAGGAGTCGCGGCCGGCCCGGTCGATATCCCAGCGGCGCTGATGTCGACTTGCAGGTACCGCGCGGCGGTCCGGAGAACGTCCTTACGGACCAGCGCTCTCATGCCCTCCAGGAACTCGGCCACGGAAGCGCGAATCTCATTCTCGATCTCGACATCGGATATCACGCAGCCGCCGTCTCATGAATCCCTCGGAATGTCAACGTCTTCCACGCACAGTGGCCCGCAAAGGCCGTAGAAACCAGGTGTTCCTGCGCCGGTCGGCGCTCGCGACCGGGCGCCGGATCCCTGGCTGGGGCCGCGCGCGTTCGGTGTGAATTTGCCGTTTTATCAAATGAAATGCTGGCAAGATCTGAAACGCATCGAGAGATCATGTCGGGCCCCTCCGTCCGCACGCATGGGCCGCACGCATGGGCCGCACGCATGGGCCGCACGCATGGGCCGCACGCTCGGGCAGAGGTCGACTCGCCGCTCACAGCCGCGCCAGGGTGGCGGCCCTGTGGGTGTGCTCAAGCAGCCTTGACGGCGCGGAGCGACGCGCGGCGCAACGGGCGGAGCTGCGACGCCGCAAAGGCCGCGCCGAGGGCGAGCCCGCGGAGCGTCAGCCGCATGCTGAGAACGTCGAGATACCCCTCGCGGTGCAGGGCGGTGATCGCCCGGCGAACGTCGGTCCGACGCACCTGAAGGGCCGTGGTCAATGTGTCGAGGGTCACCGTCTTGCCCTCGCTCTGGAGGGCAACCAACGTCCGGAGAAGATGCGGAGCGAGGTCCTTGTTGGTCATGGCGCGCACCGTAACCGCCTCCTGAACGGCCGTACAGTTTGTGGCGACGTTTTTCTCCGAGCCGCCTGCGGGGAGCGCTGGAGACGCCCCGAAGGCGACCGTCGTCTATGGTAGGTCCTCCCCGTGCGCGCCGACGCCTCACCTCCTCAAGCCGTGATCCTCGCCGGCGGACTCGGCACCCGGATGCGCCCCCGGACGGAGCGCACCCCGAAATTCCTGCTGCCCGTGGCCGGGCGGCCGTTCGGGGCGTGGCTCCTCGAGCGGCTCGCCGCAGCGGGCTTTGGTGAGGTGGTCCTCTGCGTGGGCCACCTCGGCGACGCCGTTCGACGGGCGATGGGCGACCGGTTCGCGGGCCTGCCGCTCCATTATGCCGACGACGGCCCCGATCTCCTGGGCACGGCCGGCGCGCTGCGCCGCGCGCTGCCCCGGCTGGCCCCCGTGTTCCTTATGACCTACGGCGACTCCTACCTCCCCTTCGACTACCTGGCCCCGCTCCGGGACCTCCGCACACACCCCGGCGCGCTCGGAACGATGGCCGTGTACCGGAACGAGGGTCGGTTCGAGGCGTCGAACGCCGCGGTCTCGGGCGACCTGGTGGTGCGTTACGAGAAGCGGCGCGCGGGCGCGCCGCCCGACCCTGCGCTCGATCACATCGATTACGGCGCCACCGCGCTCCGCCGCGAGGTCGTCGAGGCGCTGCCGGCCGACGCGCCGCTCGGCTTCGAGGTCGTGCAGCGCGACCTCGCGGCGCGCGGCCTCCTCCGGGCCTTCGCGGTCGCGGCGCGCTTCCACGAGATCGGCTCCGAGCAGGGCCTCCGCGATCTCGAGGCCGCCCTCGCGACCGCGGCCGCGACGGAGGAGCGGGGATGATCGTCTCTCGCGCCCCGGTCCGCTTCTCCCTCGGCGGCGGCGGGACCGATCTGCCCGCGTACTCCGGCCGCTTCGGCGGCTACCTCGTGTCGGCCGCCATCGACAAGTACATCTACGTGACGGCCAACAAGCGCTTCCACCGGGACATCCGCCTCGCGTACTCCAAGACCGAGATCGTCCCCTCGGTCGACGCGATCGAGCACCCGATCTTCCGGGAAGCGCTCCGGATGCTGGGAATCGAGCACTCGATCGAGCTCACGAGCGTCGCGGATCTCCCGGCGAACTCGGGCCTCGGCTCGTCGAGCTCGTTCACGGTCGCCCTCCTCAATGCCCTGCACACGTACAAGCGCGACTTCGTGTCGTCCGAGCAGCTCGCCCGCGAGGCCTGCTCCATCGAGATCGAGCGCCTCGGAGAGCCGATCGGCAAGCAGGACCAGTACATCGCCGCTTACGGCAACGTCACGGCGTTCACGTTCTCTCCGGACGGCTCGGTGCACGTCGAGCCCGTCCCCGTCCGCGACGAGGTGCTGGACGAGCTCGAGAGCAACCTGCTCATCGTGTGGAGCGGCGTCGAAAGGCCGGCCAGGATCGTGCTCTCGGAGCAGGGCCGGCGGCTGCAAGACCTGGAGCCCGCGGTGGTCGAGCGGATGCACCGCATCAAGGAGATCGGCCGCGACGTGCACCGCATCCTCGTCACGGGCAGGCTCGACGACTACGGCGAGCTCCTCCACGCCCACTGGACCCAGAAGCGTAAGCTCGCGTCCAAGATGACCGACGAAGTCCTCGACGAGATCTACGAGATCGCTCGAGGCGCGGGGGCGCTCGGCGGCAAGCTGATGGGGGCCGGCGGCGGAGGCTTCTTCATGTTCTACGTCCGGCCGGCGGAGCGGCGCCGGGTGCTGGAGGCGCTCGCCGCGAAGGGCCTGCGCGTCCTGCGCTTCCGCTTCGATCTCG
This sequence comes from Sorangium sp. So ce426, assembly GCF_051475585.1. NCBI lineage: Bacteria > Pseudomonadati > Myxococcota > Polyangiales > Polyangiaceae > Sorangium > Sorangium sp. So ce426. The sequence goes on from NZ_CP150341.1 coordinate 5,490,719, forward strand.
ACGGCGCGCGCATCGTCGCGAACCTGCACCGATCGTGAGCGGGCGCGCCGGCGCACCCCTCCCGCTGGGCATTTCAGCGGGACTCTGGCTATAGATCGGCCATGCCTCAGAGCACGCACGACTTCGTCGAAAAGTACCTCCGCGAGACGTCCGAGATCGCCCTCGCGACGAGCCCCGACGACATGGCTCGCGTCATCGAGATCCTCTTCGAGGCGTACCGGAGCGATCGCACCATCTACACGTGCGGCAACGGCGGCTCGGCGGCCAACGCGAGCCACCTCGCCTGCGACATCGCCAAGTTCACGTGGGTCGATGGCAAGCGGCGCTTCAAGTGCACCTCGCTCTGCGACAACGCGGCGCTCCTCAGCGCCCTCACCAACGACGTCGGCTTCAACCGGATCTTCCTCGAGCAGCTCGACGGCCGCATGGTCGCGGGCGACGTGCTCGTGTGCCTGAGCGTGCACGGCGGCTCGGGCGCCGATCGCGCCGGCCCATGGTCGCAGAACCTCGTCGCCGCCGCGGATTTCGCGAAGAAGACGGGGGCCAAGGTGGTCGCGCTCGTCGGCTACGACGGCGGCGCCCTGCGCCAGATGGCCGACGCCAGCGTGATCGTGCCGAGGACGCGGGCGGGCTACACGTCGACGCCGCACGTGGAGGGCTTCCACGAGGTCTACCACCACCTCATCTGCGAGCGGCTCCTCCAGCTCGTGGCCGAGAGCTGAGCGCCGCGTGGCGAGGCGCGGGATCCTGCTCGACCGCGACGGCACGCTCATCGACGTGGTGCGCGATCACGAGCTCGGCGTCGTCGTGACTGCGTTTCATCCGGATCAGATCCGCATTCTCCCCGGCGTGATCGAGGGCCTGCGGCGCCTCGCGGACGCGGGCTTCCTGCTGGCGATCGCGACCAACCAGCCGGGCGCGGCGAAGGGCCAGGTCCCGTGGGGGGCGATCGAGCGCACGAACCGCGCGCTCGTCGATCGGCTCAGCGAGGCCGGCGTCGCGATCGCGGCGCTCGCGGTGTGCCCGCACCACCCCGAGGGCGGGCCGGGCGGCGATCCGGCGCTCATCGGCCCGTGCGATTGCAGGAAGCCGCGGCCGGGCATGCTGACGGCGCTCGCGCGCGACCTCGATCTCGACGTGGCGGCGAGCTGGATGATCGGCGACGCGCCGAGCGACGTGGCGGCCGCGCGCGCGGCGGGCATGCGGGCGGGCCTCGTCATGGATGGGCGCCGCTGCGAGCTGTGCCCGCTCCGCGGCGAGGCCGATCTCCCCTGCCCCGATCGCGCGGCGCCGCGCATCGATCTCCTCGCCGCCGAGATCCTCGCCGGGCCGCGCGGCTAGCGGGCTCTTGTGCGCCACGCGGAGCCGCGCCGCGCCGCGACGCACCGCAACGCCCGATAGCCCGCGCGCGGCGTGCTACCGTCCCGCCGTGACGCCTCCTCCGGATCACGACGGCGGCGCGCCCGACGATCGGGGCGCCCGCGACGACACCCCGGCCACCGCGGCCGAGCTCGACGCCCGCCTCTCAGCGGCCCGCTACATCTCCGATCCGGCGACCTCGCTCGCCCTCTGGCTCGCCCTCCGGATGGCGCGGCCGCTGCTGCTCGAGGGGCCCGCCGGCGTCGGCAAGACCGATCTCGCCCGCGCCGCCGCCGAGGCGCTCGGCCGAGGGCTCATCCGGCTCCAGTGCTACGAGGGCCTCGACGAGGCGAAGGCGCTCTACGAGTGGGACTACGCGAAGCAGATGCTCTACACGCAGCTGCTGCGCGACGCCGTCGCGAAGGAGATCGCCGGCGCGGCGAGCCTCGCCGCGGCCGCGCGCGCGATCGCGGGGAGCGAGGCGTCGTTCTTCAGCGAGCACTTCCTGATCGCGCGCCCGCTCCTCGCGGCGCTGCGGAGCGCCGCGCCGGTCGTCCTGCTCATCGACGAGGTCGATCGCGCGGACCCTGAGTTCGAGGCGTTTCTGCTCGAGGTGCTCTCCGACATGCAGGTCACGATCCCCGAGCTCGGCACGATCCGCGCCGCGCACCCGCCGCTCGTCCTGCTGACGACGAACGCGACGCGCGAGATGACCGAGGCGCTGCGCCGCCGGTGCCTGCACGCGTTCCTGGACTACCCGCCTCCGTCGCGCGAGGTCGCCATCCTGAAGGTCGCCCTCCCGGGGATCGAGCCCCGCCTCGCGGCGCAGATCGTGGCGTTCGTCGGCGCCCTGCGGGCCATGGATCTGCGGAAATCTCCCGCGATCAGCGAGACGATCGACTGGGCCCGCGCGCTGCTCCTGCTCGGCAAGCGCGCGGTGACGCCGGAGCTCGCGCGCGACACGCTCGGCGTCCTGCTCAAGCACCAGAGCGACCGCGGCGACGCGGAGGCGAAGCTCGGCGCCCTCGTGCGGGCCGCCGAGCACGCGGGCGCGGACGAGCCGGCTACCTGAGCTCGGCCACCTTCTCGCCGAACAGCTTCTCGAGCCGCCCGAGCATGGCGTCGTTCGGCTCGACGCGCAGATCACGCCCCAGCGACAGCACCGCCTCTGCACCATCGTCGAGCTGGATCACGAGCTGCACCGGGCACACCCCTGGGCTCGCCCGCAGGAGCGCCCCGAGCCGATCGATGTGCTCGCGCCTGGCGCTGCGCGACTTCAGCGTGATCGCCACGCTCCGGGTCTGCGCGAGGATGGCGTCGGCGAGCGGCTGCACCTCGTCGAGGAGCAGGGTCGGCTCGCGCGGCGCGGCCTCGGCCTCCTCGGCCCCCTCGTCCACCATCGGGAAGCTGATCTTCCCCGAGATCAGGACCGGCTCCCCCCGGTTCAAGAGGTCCGCGTAGCTCTCGATCTGCTTCTCGCGCACCTTGACCTCGACCCGGCCGGTCGTGTCCTCGAGCACGAAGAACGCGATCTTGCCGCCGCCCCCCTTGAAGATGCGCTCTCGGTAGCCCTCGACCATCCCGCCGACGCGCACCCTGGCCCAGGCATCCATGCCGGCCAGCGCGCTCACCGCGGTCACGTCGAAGCGGTTCAGATCCACGCCGTACCGATCGAGCGGGTGCCCCGAGACGTAGAACCCGAGCGACTGCTTCTCCCGCGAGAGCGTCTCGCGCAGATCCCAGTCCTCGGCCGTCGGGTAATCGTCCAGCCTCACCTCGCTCTTGGACGCCACCGCCGCGAACAGGCCGATCTGCGCGCTGTTCCGCTCCTTGCTCGCGGAGCGCGAGCGCTCGAGCGCCCTGTCGATGCCGGCGAACGCCCGCGCCCGCGAGATGCCCCGCGCGTGCAGGCTCGCGTCGAACGCGCCGCACTGCACGAGCGCCTCGAACACGCCCTTGTTGACCCGCCGCGGATCGACCCGCTCGGCGAAGTCGAACAGATCCGCGAACGCGCCGCCCGCGTCCCGCGCCTCGAGGATCGCCTCGAGCGCCGACTCGCCGACGCCGCGGATCGCGCCCATTCCGAAGCGGATCTTTGGATCGTACGGGTCCCTCACCCGCGAGCCTCCGCGCCGGGTGCCGGTCACGCGCTTGCCGTTCGTCGCCGGCTTCGCGCTGTAGACGACGGTGAAGTCGGTCTTGGACTCGTTGATCTCGGGCGGGAGGATCTCGACCCCCCACGCGCGCCCCTCCGCGATGATCCGCACGACCTTCTCTATCTTGTCGCGGTCGGCCGTCATCAGCGCGCAGAGGAACTCGACCGGGTAATGCGCCTTGAGGTAGGCCGTCTGGTAGGTCAGCAGCGCGTACGCCGCCGAGTGGCTCTTGTTGAAGCCGTAGCCCGCGAAGTACTCGAGGAGCCCGAAGATGCGCTCGGCGTCCTCCGCCTTCACCCCGTTCTTGAGCGAGCCGTCGACGAACGTCGCCTTCTGCTTCGCCATCTCCTCGGGCTTCTTCTTGCCCATGGCGCGCCGGAGCAGATCGGCGCCGCCGAGCGTGTAGCCCGCGAGCTTCTGCGCGATCTGCATGACCTGCTCCTGGTAGACGATGACGCCGTACGTCGGCTGGAGGAGCTCGTCGACGAGCGGGTGCATCTTCTCGATCGGCTTGCGGCCGTGCTTGCAGTCGACGAAGTCCTTCACCATGCCGGTGCCGAGCGGCCCGGGCCGGTAGAGCGCCACGGCGGCGACGATGTCCTCGAAGGCGTCCGGCTTGAGGTCCTTGAAGAGCTGCTGCATGCCGCTCGACTCGAGCTGGAACACCCCGGTGGTCTCGCCCGACTGGAGGAGCGCGTAGGTGGCGGTGTCGTCGAGCGGCACCGTGTTCACGTCGAAGCGCTTGCCCTCCTTGCCCGCGAGGTCGGGCCGCGCGTTCACGAGCCGCACCGCGATGTCGATGACGGTGAGCGTCTTCAGCCCGAGGAAGTCGAACTTCACGAGCCCGGCCAGCTCGGCGTCGTCCTTGTAGTACTGCGTGACGAGCTGCTCGCCGTTCTTGAAGCAGGGGACGTGATCCCAGAGCGGCCCCTCGCTGATCACGACGCCGGCGGCGTGCATGCCCGCGTGCCGCGTCAGGCCCTCGAGCTTCTGCGCCTGCTTCAGGAGCTCCGCGACCGTGGGGTCGCTCTCCTTGAGGGCCTTGAGCTTCGGCTCGATCTCGAGCGCCTCGGGGATCGTGTACATGATCCCTGGGCTCTTCTGCGGGATGAGGCTCGCGATCTTCTGCGCCTCGTTCGCGGGGAACGCCATCGCCCGCGCGACGTCCTTGATCACGCTCCGCGCCTTGAGCTCGTGGAACGTCGCGATCTGCCCGACGGAGGGTTTGTCGGCCTCCTTGCTGTACTTCTTGGTGACGTAGGAGATGACCTCGTCGCGCCGATCCATGCAGAAGTCGACGTCGAAGTCGGGCATGCTCACGCGCTCCGGGTTCAGGAAGCGCTCGAACAGCAGGTTGTACGGGAGCGGATCGAGATCGGTGATCTCCATCGCGTAGGCGACGAGCGAGCCCGCGCCCGATCCGCGGCCCGGCCCGACCGGGATGCCGTGGTCCTTGGCGTACTTGATGAAGTCCCAGACGATGAGGAAGTAGCCCGGGAAGTCCATCTGGACGATGACGTCGAGCTCGATGTCGAGCCGCGCGCGGTAGGTCGCCTCGTCCACTCTCCTGCCCGTCTGCGCGATCTGGGCGAGCCGCTTCGTGAGGCCGTCGTGCGCCACGTGCCGGAAGTACGACGCCGAGTCCGAGAACCCGCTCGGCAGCGGGAACGTCGGGAGCATCGGCTTGCCGAGCTTGAGCTTCAGCGTCGAGCACCGCTCGGCGATCTCGAGCGTCGACCGCACCGCCTGCGGGTGGTCGCGGAACAGGTGCATCATCTCGTCGGCGGGCTTGAGGAACATCTCGAAGCTGCCGTGGTGCGCGGCGCTCGCCTCCGCGAACGTGCGGTTGGCCGCGATGCACGACAGGTAGAGCTGCCCCTCGCCGTCCTCGCGCGCGCCGAAGTGCGCGTCGTTGGTCGCGACGAGCGGGAGCCCCAGATCGCCCGCCGCCCGCGCCAGGATGCCGTTGAGCACCGACTGCTCGACCAGCCCGTGGTCCTGCAGCTCGACGTAGAGGCTCCCCGGCTGGAAGCAGTCCCTGAGCCGGCTGAGCGCCTCGCGCCCCTCCCCCTCGCCCTGCTCGAGGATCCGCTGGGCGACCACGCCGCCCATGCAGCCGGTCAAGCCGATGAGCCCCGCGTTGTGCTGCGCCACCATGTCGAGCCGCACGCTCGGCGCGAGCCCGCTCGCGGGATCGACGTGCCCTTGGGAGACGATGCGGACGAGGTTCTTGTAGCCCTCCTCGGACGCGGCGAGCAGCACGAGGTGATCGACGGGCGTCTCGTCCACGCCCGAGCGCGACAGCTGCCCCGCGGCCGCGCCCCAGCTGCGGGCGACGTTGACCTCGCAGCCGATGATCGCGCCGATGCCCTGGTCCTTGCAGGCCTTGTAGTGCTGAATCGCCCCGAACATGTTCCCGTGGTCGGTCAAGGCGACGGCGCGCATTCCCAGCGATTTGGCGCGCGCGGCCAGGTCCTTGACGCGCAGCGAGCCGTCGAGGAGCGAGTACTGCGAATGCACGTGGAGGTGGATGAACTCAGCGGTCACAGCAGGCTTCCAGGGGGCTTCTCATCGTGGTGGTAGTCGGGAAAGACCGGTAATCGTGGAGAATCGCGGAGAATCGCGGAGAGCGAGTTCGGGAGGCGCTGGGACAATCCACCAGCGCTCGCCGGCGGGCTCACATATAGCGCATTGCGCAGCGGGGATCGCCCTTGATGAGCCGCGCAGGCCGGCGCTAGCATGTGCGCCCGTTCGAGAGCACTTGCCTGATCCGGGGTGGGGTTTCCAGAAAGTGAGGTCGATGATGCGTCAATCCCGTATCGCCGTCGCGGTGTATTTGGCGACCGCGCTCGTGTCCGCTGCCGGTTGTGGCTCCGAGGCCACGGCGCCTGTCGTTCAAGACGTCGACCTCGGTCAGCCACCCGCGCCGGGGCCGGAGCAGGCGGGGGATGGCGAGGGCGTCGCGTTCGCGATCGACCGGCTCTTCCTCGGCGATACCGATCGCGACGGGAAGAAGGTGGCCGGCAGCTGGAAGCAGTACGGGTTCAACCTCGACGGCAAGATGTCCAGCACCGTATCACAGGACCTGTGCAAGCCGGTGGATGACACCGCCCCTTCGGAGGTCTATCCGGACGGCGCCGACGGGATCGACAACGCCTTTGGCAGCAAGCTCGTCGGCCTCATCTCCAACCTCCTGACCGAGCCGTCGACCCGGGTCAGCGACGCCATCGGCAACGGCGATTTCACGGTGATCTTGAAGGTCGACGGGCTCGGCGAGCGGTCGTCCTACAACCCCCTCACCGCGAAGCTCTACGGCGGCGCCACGCTGGGCGCGGCGCCCGCCTGGGATGGCGCAGACCGGTGGCCTGTCGTACCGGAGCTCCTCGACGACGCTCAGGACGTCGAGAGCTCCAAGGTGGTGTTCCCGGCCAGCTACGTCGTCGACGACACATGGGTTTCGGGCCCGGATTCACAGGTCACGTTCCAGCTGAACCTGACGGTCTCGGACGCCATCATCGGCCTCACGATCCGCAACGTGAGGATCGCGATGGAGCTCGCGCCCGATCACAGATCGGTGGTCAAAGGGACCATCGCGGGCGTGCTCGAGACGGCTGTCCTCGTCGAGGAGCTCCGCGGCGTCATCGGCGCCGTACAGCCGAATTTCTGCGAAAGCGCCGCGCTGGAGACGATCCTCGACCAGGTCCGCCGCGCCTCGGACATCATGAAGGATGGCAGCCAGGACCCGAGCAAGGAGTGCGACGCAATCTCCATCGGCATCGGGTTCACCGCGAAGACGGTCCAGCTGGGCGAGATCGCGCCGCCTGCCGAGACGACCGGCGTGCCGTGCCAGCCGGCGCCCGCTGACGAAGGCTGATCGCCGCGCGACTCCCATCCACCGGCGGCCGCCGCGTCGCGCACGCCTCCTTGGCTCCGCGGGCACCTCCCGGGTGCCCGCGCCCGCCGGAATCCCCACAGCCTGCGACGTGCAGCCTGCTCCGCTGGCTCCGACCACCCGCGAAGATCGTGCTCGCGCTTGAGCCGTCGCGCCCCCCGCGAGCGTCTCAAGGAGCGACCCCACCCGTCCAGGGTACGCGCTGAGGCAAGGGAGGTCTTGCCAGCGCGCTCTCTCGGTCCGCCCGCTGGTGGGCGGGCCGCGAGGCGCCCTCTTCCTGGTTTCGTTCGTCCTGACTTTTCGCTAGAAGTCGGCATCGCTTCGAGCGTCCACCACGCAAGTACCCGATGGCGGTGAAGATTCATGGCGAGCCGCCGTCCAAGGGCGTCCGCCCGGCGGGTCGCCGATGCGAGCTCTGGCTCGTGCCCCTCAGAGGAGAACAAGGTCCATGCGTAGATACGTCGCTTCCGTTCTGTGCGCCGTGATGATGATTGGCGCTGCCGCCGCGACGGCGGGTTGCACGGCCAGCGCCTCGTTCAACGCCGGCAAGGAGCCGGTGGCCGAGCCCCCGCCCCCGCCCCCGCCGGAGCCGAAGCCCGAGCCGAAGGAGGAGAAGAAGCCCCGCCCGCGCTTCAAGCTGACGTTCAAGCTCAAGGGCAACGAGGTCTCTCTCCCCGGCCCGGTGGTCTTCGAGACGAACAGCGACAAGCTCCTGCCCGAGAGCGACGAGGTCCTCAACCTCGTCGACGAGTTCCTGAAGCAGCGGGAGGACGTCAGCCTGCTCCGCGTCGAGGGCCATACCGACTCGGACGGTGAGGACGCCGCGAACCAGACGCTGTCCGAGAAGCGCGCGATGGCGGTCGCTCGCTGGCTCGTCGCGAAGGGGAACGACTGCAAGCGCTTCATCGCCGTCGGGTTCGGCGAGACCAAGCCGGTCGCCGACAACAACACGCCCGAGGGCAAGGCCCAGAACCGCCGCACCGGGTTCTTCATCGCGGCCATCAAGGGCAAGGCGGTCGACAAGCAGCCCGTGGACGGCGGCGGCAAGGTCGCCGGCGACGCCTGCAAGTGACGCCGCTGCGCCCGGGCGCGCTTCGTGCCGCGCGCCGCGCTCACCGCGGGCCCGGGCACGTCGGGGCGCTCCCCTTCTGCTGACAGCGGCGCCGGTGGCCGGTGCCGCTGCGTTCTCCGCGCGCCGGCGGCCGACGCCGCCCTGCGATCCTTCTTTTCTTGCCTCCCCCACCAGCTTCACTATCGGTACGTCTCCACGACATGCGGAGACGTCACGACAGGTCCCTGGGTCGCCTCCTTTCCATCGCCCTCCTCGCGGTCGGCCTCTCCGGCTGCACCTCCGGGGCGGGCGACGTCCGCCCGTGGACGCGGGACGACCACGATCCGCCGAACCCCGGCGAGGGGCAGGGCCAGGGCGGCAAGGTAGCCGCTCGGCCGGTCGCGTCCGATGAGACCGATCCAGGGCTGATCGAGCTCGCCTGGCAGCGAAATTGCTCCACCTGCCACGGCAGGGCCGGGCGCGGCGACGGCCCGCAAGGCCCGATGGTCCGCGCCCCGGACCTCACCGACGCGGCATGGCAGGATCGGGTGACCGACGCCCAGATGGCCGACACGATCAGGAAGGGCAAGAACAAGATGCCCGCCTTCGACCTGCCGCAGCCGGTGATCGAGGGCCTCGTGAAGCGCGTCCGCACCAACCGAGCGCGCTGAAGCTCGATGAGCGCGACCCCGCAGCACGATTTCGATGAGGCGCCGGAGGAGACGCCGGCGGAGCCGGAGGGCCGGCCGCCGTGGGTCCGGCGTCTCGCGCCAGCGATCCTCCTGCTGGGTGCGCTGGTTGCGGGGAGCATCCTCTTCAAGCGCCTGCCCGAAGAGCGGGAGGTCGAGCTGCGGCTCGACGACGCAGCGACTGTCGTGCAGCTCGACGTGACGTGGACGGATTCTTCTTCGGGCGACCGTGCGGACGACACGGCGACGGTCATCGACAGCTCATGGCGCTTCGCCGAGGGCACGGCCCCACGGGCTGTCCTCACGAAGGTGTCGCTCCCGGACGGCCTCTACCAGGTGGAGATCACGGTCGGCAGGAAGGGCGGGCGCGACGTGACGAGCCGGGCCGTCACGCTCGCGGACGAGTCCCGGATCACGCTGTTCGTGCGTTGAACGGCGCCCCGCGCGTTCCCGCCGGCCTCGCGGAGCGCGCTTCGGCCGGCGCTCCTGGAGCGAGCCCGACAGCATCCGGATGCGCCGGAGCCCCGCCGCCGTGAGTTGCCGCCGCCCGGCGCACGAGACCGTTGACGCCCGGAAACCGACAAGCAAGGCACCGCCGTGAGTTGGACGCGTGTCTCTGAGGTACCACCTCGCGTCCAGCAAGCCGCACGCAGCCCTTGATGAAAGGCCTTCACTCTTAATTATAAATCATTGTTATTGTTGACATTTTCTTGCTTCCAGTGGCAACGTTTCGGGTGGGAATGGAATGTGAGAACGAATTCCCTTGATGCGTTCCCCCCGAAACCGCTACTTCTTGGCCCGCGGAAGCAGGGCGTGGCACCTTATCCTACAACCACTTACACGCTCTGACTGGGACGACCGTGGTGCATCGTGGTGCCCCCCCGGAGGGAGCGACCATGCGGCCTGTACAGTGCCGCTGGAGGCGGAGAAGGAGAACCGATGAGGATCACCCCGTGGTATCTGGCTGCGCTCGCCCCGTTCGCCGCCATTGGTTGCAGTGGCGCGTACCTCGGTCACGCCGCTGTCGTCGCATTGACGATCGGCATCTTCCTCGGGACCCTTTCGCTCGGCCGCACCCCGAGCTCGAGCCCCGCCCCGCCGAACGCCCCTGTCTCCTGACTTTCTCGCCCAGCTGCCGCCTGCTGCACCTCGACGCGAGGGTTTCCCGAGCGCGCGACAGCGCTGGCGCTTACGCTCGGGGAGCGTGAGGTCATGACGCAAGACGCCTCGGTCGGCCGGCTCAAGCGGCTTGAAGATTTCACGCTCATGGACCTGGAGTCCGTGCACCTCATCCTGCGCGGCGACTCGGTCATCGACTGGAGGAGGCTCAACCTGCAGGGCGAGCAGGCGGCGCGGGATCTCTTGCTGGCGCAGGAGTTCCGCCCGGACGAGCCGGGGGATCGCGCCCACCTCGAGAGCGTCAAGAACGAGGCGATCGCGTACCTGCGCCGCCATTTCGAGTTCCCGATCCCGAGCCCGGTCGCCCGGGCCTCGGTCGAGGAGATCCTGCTGCTCGCCTCGGCCAAGGGCCACCGCCAGCTCTGCGCCTGCACGATCCTCAAGGCGATGCACATCATCCATCACCTGGCCGGGCGCGAGCTCCTCTTCTCGATCCCCATGTCGGACCAGGACGTCTTCCACCTCGTCGAGGAGAAGGTGTACCGGGTGATCGGCGGCATGCTCGCGGCGGGCTTCCCGATCACCGAGTTCATCGGCGGGCGGAAGAACAAGGACTCGCTCTACACGAAGCTCCTGTCGAAGACCGACACGACCGCGGCGGCCATCTACGACAAGCTCCGCTTCCGCATCGTCTGCCGCACCGTGGACGATCTGCTGCCGGTGCTCCTGTACCTGTCCGAGCGGCTGTTCCCGTTCAATTACGTCGTGCCAGGCGAGAGCACCAACACGATCCTGCGGTTCCGGAGCTACTGCGAGACGCGGCCCTTCCTTCAGCCGATGCTCGACGCGTTGCAGACCGACGTCGACGACGGGCTCACGGCAGGCGACAACAGCTTCAGCGATCGGAGCTACCGCGTGATCCACTTCGTCGTCGATCTGCCGGTGCGGCTCCCCGCCGAGATCCTCGACATGGCGCCGCCCGCGGCCTGGGCGCTCGGGCCGATCATCTTCGTCCTGTGCGAGTTCCAGCTGATCGACCGCGAGACCGAGGCGGCGAACGAGGTCGGCGAGGCGAGCCACGCCAGGTACAAGGAACGGCAGAAGCAGGCCGTCATGCGCAGGCTCAAGCTCGGGGTCCGCTCCACCCGCGACCCGGCGAGCGGCGGACCCAAGCGAGATCGCTAGGCGCCGCGCTCGGCGCGAGTCGCCGTCCAGACGCCGTAACCGAGTGGGCAGACCGGAGAGATCCGCGAGACATCGGGGGTGGGTCCCCGGAGAGCGGCACGCGTGAGCAGGGCGGCGAACACCGCTGCGACGCCGGGAGCAGTCGGGCTATCGGAGCAGAGGCCGCCGAGCGAACAGCATGGACGGTGACCGACGGCGCTCGATCGAGGAGGCCTGCCAGCCCCTCAATGACACCGCCGGACGAGCGGGCTCAGATGCGGCCCTTCAGCGCGTCGCGATCGAGGACGACGATCCGGCGGCGATCGATCTCGATCACCCCCTTGCGACGGAGATCGCCCAGGGTGAGCGTGACGGTCTCGCGCGTGGAGCCGATCATGCTCGCCATCTCCTGATGGGTGAACGGCGCGGAGATGAGCACCCCGCGCGGATCGGGGATGCCCCAGCGCGTCGCGGCCTTGAGCAGGAACTCACAGAGGCGGGCCTCCACGTTGCGGAAGAGCATGGACGCCAGGCGCTCCTCGGTGTCCGTGTGCCGCTCGACCAGCGTGGTCACGATGGCGGCGGCGAAGTTGGCGTCGGTCGCCATCAGGTTGCGCACCGTCGCGAGGGGGACGAGGAGCGCCTCGACGTCCTCCGTGGCGATCGCGCTCTCCCGGTGGGCCGTGACACCCCCGAGCGCAGCCTCGCCTAGCACGTCGCCGGCCCCTCTGTAGCCGAGCGACAGGCTGCGCCCGTCGCTCATCCCACGCACCAGCCGGACTCGGCCGAGGCTGAGCATGGCAAGCGCGGTCGCTGCGTCGCCCTGCGTCACGAGGTGACGCCCTTTCGCGACGCGTTGGATCGTCCCTCCGTCCGCCAGCGCCGACTGCGTGGCCGGGGAGGCCGCGTTGCCGATCGCGCCGCGCCGGACAACCCGCCGTTTGCGGGAGTCCAGGTCGAGTCCACCGTCGTTCCCGAGCGCGCCAGGCTGCACCCTGACGCTCCGTGCCATCGCATCCTTACCCATCATCATCGCGGCTGCTCCTGCGGTTTGCGGTGTCGCGGTCCTACTGTTCCGGGGGGCCCCCACCGGCTGGGGGGGGCCCGACTTGTGCCGGAACCTCCCACTTGCGTTGACATCCTGGATACCCGGCCCGTACCTTTCGGTTCGAGCCGGGCACGCCCCGTGAATGAACCCCTGCACGGGGGAGCCAGTTCGACCGCTCCTCCAGCTACGGACGTTGGATGCGCCTCTTTAGCGGCAAAATTACTCCCCTCACAGAAGAACTCGTCCGCGCGCTCGTGGACAACCGCGATATCGAGTGCGAATCGAAGAAAGAGGTCGCGCTCGACGTCGAGTCGGTCTTCACGAGCTACCTGCACGCAGAGCGGGAAGCGACCGAGCGGGCGAAAGAGATCCTCCAGGCACGCGGACTGCCTCAGGGCGAGTTCAACCGGGTCAAGCGCCTGGCCGCGGAGCAGAAAGGAATCAAGACCGGCGAGGAAACCATGGATTATCTCCTCGACCAGCTGCTCGAGATGCTGATGCACTCGAACAACGTCGAGGAGGTGTTCGTCGAGGACCACGACCTGCGCCGCCGGATAAGGCCCATCCTTCGAAAGTACCTCGAGATGGACGAGGCGCTCGACACCGAGGTGCGCGGCAAGCTCCGCCACGTGCAGGAGGGCTCCCGCACCTGGGAAATCGAATACCAGCGGGTCATGGGCGAGATCCAGCGGCGCAAGGGGCTGCTGTAATCGCCGCCGCCAGGCAGGCGGGCTCTCCGCCGAGCAAGCGAACCGCCTGCGGCGTTTGCCGGTCCACGAGACGCCGTCCGCCCATGGCCTCGGTGCCCGATCCGCAGGGAGTTCGCCTGTAGGATAAGCGCGCACCACCTGCGACCATACCCGAGGCGGAGCGTTCCTTCTGCCAGATCGGGCTTCGTCGTGGTACCGGAGGACATCATGAGCTGGATTCCGAAGGTCGAGGCGAAGCGCCACTTCTGTCATAAATGCAAGAACGAGCTCATCTTCGAGGTGAAGCTCCAGCGCGCGGACACCTGTCCCCACTGCGGTGTCGACCTCCACTGCTGCAGGAACTGCGAGAACTGGGACCCGGCCGCGCACAACCAGTGCAAGGAGCACATCGCCGAGTACATCCCGGATCGGGAGAGAGCGAATTATTGTACTTTCTTCACGTTCAAGAACGGCGTACCGGAAGACAACTCGAAGCGCATCGCGGATTCTCGCTCCAAGCTCGACAACCTTTTCAAGAAGAAGTAGGCGCCCGCTGGGGGAGCACGCACATGTCCACGCCTCGCTACTTGATCACCGGCGGTGCCGGGTTCATCGGAAGCAACCTCGTCGCGGCGCTGACCGCCGCCGGCGAGCGGGTCCGCGTCCTCGATAACCTCGCGACCGGCCGATGGGAGAACCTCGACGGGCTCCCCCACCAGTCGCTGATCGAGCGCATCACGGGGGACATCCGGGACGCGGCGGCGGTCGCGACGGCGGCCAAGGGGGTCGAGGTCATCCTCCACCAGGCCGCGCTCGGCTCGGTCCCGCGCAGCGTCGAGTCGCCCATCGAGTCGAACGCCGTCAACGTCGGCGGCACGGTCACGGTGCTCGACGTGGCGCGCCGCCAGGGCGTGCGCCGGGTGCTCTTCGCCGCGTCGTCCAGCGCGTACGGCGAGACGCCCGTCCTCCCGAAGCACGAGGGCATGGAGCCGATGCCGCTGTCGCCCTACGCGGTCACGAAGCTCGCCTGCGAGCACTACATGAAGGTCTTCGCGGGCATCTACGGCATCGAGACCCTGAGCTTGCGTTACTTCAACGTCTTCGGGCCGAACCAGACGCCGGACGGCGCCTACGCGGCGGCGATCCCGCGGTTCGTCGACGCCGCCCTGCAGAGCCGGCCGATCCCGATCTTCGGCGACGGCGAGCAGACGCGCGACTTCTGCTTCATCGAGAACACCGTGCTCGCGAACCTCCTCGGCGCGACGTCGTCGAAGAAGTTCAAGGGTGAGGTCATCAACATCGCCGGCGGACGCAGGATCGGGCTGAATGAGCTCTGCAAGGAGATCTCGCGGGCCCTCGGGCGGGACGTCGCGGTCGAGCACCTCCCCGCCCGCGCCGGGGACATCCGCCACTCGCTCGCCGACATCTCGCGCGCGGCCGAGCTCATCGGGTACGAGCCCCGCGTGCGCTGGGAGGACGGCATCGTCCCCACGGTCACGTACCTGCGGACGCTCCGTGAGAAGGGCCCCGCGGCCGCGTCGGCCACGGTGACCTGTGGCAAGGTCCCGCTGCCCAAGGCCCAAGGGGCCTCGGACAGCGGACAAAAGGCGAGCTAGGTAGAGCGGGGGCGGCTCGTGCGGAGCATGACCGGCTTCGGGCTCGGTGACGCTTCGCTCACCGATGGGCGCGTCGTCGCCGAGATCCGCTCGGTGAACCAGCGCTTCCTCGACGTGCGCGCGCGGCTCCCGCGCGAGCTCGTCGATCTGACGATGTTCGCCGAGCAGGTGGCGCGCGAGCGCCTGCGGCGGGGGCGCATCGAGATCATCGTGCGCACCGAGGGCGCGGTGCTGGCCCCGAGCACGCTCGACAAATCGAAGGCGCGCGCGGCGTTCCGCGACCTGGCGGAGCTCCGCGACGAGCTCGCGCCGGGCGCCGACGTGCCGCTCTCGCTGCTCTGCGCCGTGCCGGACCTCTTCGCGCCCGCCGGCGGCCACGAGATCGCGGCCGTCCGCGCGGCGCTCAAGCTGGCCATCGAGCGCGCGATCGACGCGATGGAGGGCATGTGCCTGCGCGAAGGCGAGGCGCTCGCCAGCGACATGCGCGGGCGGGTGGCCACGTTGCGCGCGCTCGCGTCCGAGGTCGTCGCGCGCGCGGACGAGGCGCGCGAGGCGCTCAGGCGCCGCCTGCGCGAGCGGGTCGAGCGCCTGCTCCAGGGGGTCGAGGCCGGCTTCGAGGCGACGCGGATCGAGGCCGAGGTGATGCTGCTCGCCGAGCGCAGCGACATCACCGAGGAGGTCACCCGCCTCCGGAGCCACCTCGACCAGTTCGGCGGCGCGCTCGCGGCCCCGAGCGGCGACCCTTGCGGAAGGAGGCTCGACTTTCTGCTTCAGGAGATGGTACGCGAGGCGAACACGCTGGGCTCCAAGGCGCAGGACGCCGCCATCTCCCATCACGTCGTGGCGATGAAGGTGGAGCTCGAACGCCTGCGGGAGCAGGTCCAGAACATCGAGTGACAGGAGAGCATGTCGACCGAAGCACTCAGTGACGACTTCCTCCTCCTCATCGTGTCGTCCCCGTCCGGCGCGGGGAAGACGACGCTCTGCGGGAGGCTGCGCAGCGAGTTCCCCGACCTGCGCTTCTCGGTCTCCCACACGACCCGGCGCCCACGCCCGAACGAGGTCGACGGCCGGGAGTACCACTTCGTCGACCCGAACACGTTCGAGCAGATGATCCGCATCGGCGCGTTCGCCGAGTGGGCCAGGGTGCACGATCACCTCTACGGCACGAGCCTGAAGGAGATCGAGATCGCCCGCGCCACCGCGCGCGGCGTGCTCTTCGACATCGACCACCAGGGCGCGCGGCAGATCAAGGCGAGCCTGCCCGAGGCGGTCGCCGTGTTCATCCTCCCCCCGTCGCTCGCCGAGCTCGAGCGGCGCCTGCGCGGGCGCGGCACCGAGGACGAGCCCACGACGCTCCGCCGCCTCCGCAACGCGAAGGGCGAGATCGAGCATTACGGCTTCTTCGACTACGTGATCGTGAACGACGAGATCAACCGCGCCTACGAGCAGCTGCGGTCGCTCGTCTTCGCCGAGCGGTGCCGCCGCCAGCGGCGCGCGGCCCTCTGCGAGCGGCTGCTCTCGGAGCGGAGGTTCGAGCGATGAGCGCGACGCGCGACGTGCTCGCGATCATCGGCGGCAGCGGCGTCTACGAGATGGGGTGGCTGGAGGACGTCGAGGAGGTCTCGGTCTCCACCCCCTTCGGGCTGCCGAGCGACGTGGTGCTGCGCGGGCAGGTCAAGGGCGGCGACGCGACGGTGCTCTTCCTGCCGCGCCACGGCCGCGGGCACCGCTTCTCGCCGTCGACGATCAACTACCGCGCGAACATCTGCGCGCTGAAGATGCTCGGCGCCACGCACGTGCTCAGCGTGAGCGCCGTCGGCTCCCTGCGCGAGGACATCGTGCCTGGCGACCTCGTCGTCGTCGACCAGTTCATCGATTTCACGAAGCGGCGGATCTCGACGTTCTTCGACGAGGGCCTCGTCGCCCATGTGCCGTTCGCCGATCCGGTGTGCCCGATCCTGGCGAGCGCCGTCCACGACGCGGCGCTCGCCACAGGCGCGCGCGTCCACCGCGGCGGCACCTATGTCTGCATCGAGGGCCCTCAGTTCTCGACGCGGGCCGAAAGCCGCATGTTCCGTACGTTCGGCGCGCATGTCATCGGGATGACCAACTTGCCCGAGGCGAAGCTCGCTCGCGAGGCGGAGCTCCCCTACGCCACGCTCGCGCTCACCACCGACTTCGATTGCTGGCACGTCAGCGAGGAGGCGGTGAGCGTCGAGGCGGTCATCGCCGTGCTCAACCGCAATATCGGGTATGCGCGGGACGTCGCGAAGTCCCTTGCCCGCAAGCTCCCCGACGTGTCGCAGAGCCCGGCCCGTAACGCGCTGGAGAAGTGCATCATGACCGCGACCGGCGCGTCATCGCCCGACGCAGAGGCGCGGCTCGAGTGGCTCATCGGCCCTCGGCGCAAGGCCGACTGAGCTGACCTCAGCGCCCCTCGGAGCTGCACCTGCTCCTCCGCGCAGCGGGTCGGAGGGGGCGCGAGGGGGGGCGCGAGGGGAAAGGCGGGCTCTGCTGGCCTCGGGTGCTCCCGCGGCGCAGCGGCGCTGTCGCAGAAACGAAACGCGCGGCTAGCGGCTACGCACAAACCTGGCTAAGAGGCGTCCTGTGACGACCTCATCCGCGATCCTCATCATCGGCTCGATGGCGTTCGACGACCTCGAGCTCCCCTCCGGCAACGAAAGAGACGTCGTCGGTGGCTCGGCCACCTACTCGGCGTTCGCTGCCTCGTGCTTCGCTCCGGTGCGCACCGTGGCCGTGGTGGGCGATGATTTCCCCGAAGAGACCCTCGCGGCGATGCGATCCCGAGGGATCTCGATCGAGGGCGTCGAGCGCGCTCCAGGGAAGACGTTCCGCTGGGCCGGGCGCTACGACGTGGATCTCATCCATCGCACGACGCTGGACACGCAGCTCAACGTGTTCGCGTCGTTCGCGCCGAAGCTGCCGGAGACCTACCGCGACACGCCCTTCCTGCTGCTCGGCAACATCCATCCCGCGCTCCAGCTCGACGTCCTCGAGCAGGTCCGCGCGCCGCGCTTCGTCCTCGCCGACACGATGAATTTCTGGATCGAGGGGGAGCCGAAGGCGGTCGCGGCGATGCTGCGCCGCATCGACACGCTCGTGGTCAACGACGAGGAGGCGCGCCAGCTCTCGGGCAAGTACAACATCCGCCGCGCGGCGAAGGAGATCCTGTCCCGCGGTCCGCGCCGGCTGATCATCAAGCGTGGCGAGCACGGCGCGCTGCTCTTCGACGAGGAGGGCGTGTTCGCCGCGCCCGGCTTCCCGCTCGAGGACGTCATCGACCCCACGGGCGCCGGCGATGCCTTTGCCGGCGGGCTCATCGGTTACCTGGCGTGCCAGCCGGAGATCACGCCGCTCGCGCTCCGGCGCGGCATGCTCCATGCGACGGCGACGGCGTCGTTCTGCGTCGAAGCGGTCGGCACGCGGCGGATCGCGACGGTGACTCGAGCCGACATCGCGGCGCGACTGACCGAGATCCGGGCGCTGTACGAGTTCGGCGCAAGCACCATGTGAAGCCCGCCCGGGGGCGGCGCGGGCGCGGGCGCCTGCCGTGTGCGGTCGCTGTTCACCTTCCGGCGCATAGCCGTGCTAGACGACCGTCAAAGTGAACATGAACCTCACCACCCGTACATTCGCAGGCATCGCCTTGCTGGCCCCCCTCGTCTTCGGCTGCGCGGCCCGTACGGCGCCGTTCGACGAGATGGACAAGGCGCAGATCACGGTCCTCCGCCTCCAGGGGCAGGAGCTGGCCCCGACGCCCGTGGCGACGACCGGGGCCCCCACCCTCATCCCGGGCATCCCGCCCGAGCTGCAGCAGATGGGGCAGGCAGCCCTTCAGGGGCTGCAGCAGGCGCTGCCCGGGCTCATCCCGCCGAACCTCATCCCGGGGCAGACCGCCAGCACGCCCGTCCTGCCCGCGCAGCCGCGCTTCAAGAACTTCGTCATCCTCCAGCAGCGTCAGCTCACGACCAGCGACGCCGACGAGGAGCTCAAGGACCAGATCCTCGACGTCTTCGGCGACGAGGACAGCTTCACCGCGGACCGCGGCAACTGCTTCTATCCCGGCCTGGGCATCTCGATGGTGCGGCCGAACAACCCCACGCCGGTCGACCTGCTCGTCTCCTTCTCGTGCAACCAGGCCATGGGAGACGGCTTCCGCTGGCCTTACGCGACCAACGGCTTCTCGTCCGAGACCCACCAGAAGCTGAGCGAGATCTACCAGCAGCTCTGGGGACAGGCGGTCCCGCCCGGCGCGTGATCCCCTGCCGCGGCGAGGAGCTCCGCTGGTCTAATTTGTAATCAGTACCACATATCGTGACCGCAGGGTCCGGATGGCTAGACTTGATCGAGCTTCCGAGGTCCCCGCGTATCGGTCAGGAGCGCGCCGCACGACGTCATGAACCCCCAACCCCAGCTGTTGCCGGGAAAGGAGCTCGGGCACTACGAGCTCCTCCTGCCCATCGCGCAGGGGGGAATGGCCACGGTGTGGGCCGCGCGCCACAAGGGTCGTCGTGGCTTCCAGAAGACGGTCGCCATCAAGACGATGCTGCCGTCGCTCTCGGATGATCCCCAGTTCGAGAAGATGTTCCTCGAGGAGGCGCGGCTCGCCTCGGGGATCCATCACCCGAACGTCGCCGAGCTCCTCGACCTCGGCGAGCAGGACGACGTCCTCTACATCGTGATGGAGTGGGTCGACGGCGAGGCGCTGTCGGTCATCGCGAAGGCGGCGAGCAAGCGCGGCGTGGCCGTCCCGCTGCGCATCGCGCTCCGCGTCCTCGGCCGCGCTTGCCTCGGCTTGCACGCCGCGCACGAGCTCCGGGACCCGCAGAACGACGACCAGCTGCTCGGGCTCGTGCACCGCGACGTGTCACCCCAGAACATCCTCGTGACGTACGACGGCCACGTGAAGCTCGTGGACTTCGGGGTCGCCAAGGCCACCAACCGCACGCACAACGACACGACCGCGGGACAGATCAAGGGCAAGGTGCCGTACATGTCCCCGGAGCAGGCGCGAGGCGAGCGGGTCGACCGGCGCACCGACGTCTTCGCGATGGGGATCGTGCTCTACAAGTTGACGACGGGAGAGCACCCCTTCGCCGCAGAGAACGACCTCCTCACGCTCAGGTACATCACCTCGCGACCGGCGCTCTCGCCTCGCCTGAAGAACCCGGATTTCCCGCCCGAGCTGGACCAGGTGCTGATGAAGTGCCTGCAGAAGGAGCCGGAGCGGCGGTACCAGACGATGCTCGAGCTGGAGAGCGCCCTGGAGGCCGTGCTGGCCAGGGAGCCGACGGTCACGGACCACGACGTCGGGGCGTTCGTGCGCGGGCTCCTGGGAGAGCGCAACCAGCGCCGGCGCGCAGCGCTGCGCGACACGGTCCGCATGCTCGACGAGCGCGCCGCCCACCCGCCCGAGGTGATGCTCGTTCGCGACAGCATCAGCGAGCTCTTCTTCACGCAGCTCCCTCCTGGTCACCCGAACGCTCAGCTCCCCGCGCCCCGCCGGAGCACGCCCGCGCCCTCGCGACAGGCGCTGCCGTCGCTGCCATCCGAGTCGCGGATCCCGAGCTCGCCTGGCCAGGACACTCAGCTGGGCCCGATCGAGGTCCCGGCGGCGCGCCGCCGCTCGGGGACGCGGGTCGCAGCCGCTGCGCTCGCGCTCATCACGTTGCTGGGCGCCGGGGTGATGTGGCTCCGGCGGACCGCGCCGCAGCAGAGCACGTCCGAGGAGCTCACGGTGCACGCCCACGGCGCTGGCCCGGCGGCGACCGCGGCCACGACGGGCGCAGCGCCAAGGCCGGACGGCGCGCCCACGCTCCTGGCCGACCACGGCGGCGTGGATGCTCGGTCGGCCCCCGAGGCGAGCGACCCGGAGGGGCGCGGGGCGCGCGCTCCGGACCCGACGGCCAAAGGTGCAACGACCGCCGCGACGCCGAGCGCGACGGCTGCTGGATCGAGCGCCACGAGCGCGCGCAGAACAACCCCGGGCAAGCGTCCATCGACGAAGTGGGTACCGACCGTGACCAACCCCGGGTTCTGAGCGGCCGCAGGGCGCGGCAGCTCCGCGACGCGCTCCTCCTGGCAGCAAGCCTGGGCGTCGTAGGCGGCGCCCTGCTGTTGCGGCGGAGCCGAGCGTCCAGCGCCTCGCCAGCCCAGGCGCAGGCGAGCGCGTCCGCGGAGCCGTCGCCCCTGCCCAGGGGCGGTGAGCCCGAGCGCGCGGCGCTCGATCAGCACGAAGCGCAAGCGGGGTGCGGCTTTGCCGACCAAGGGTTCGGCGTCTATGAGCGATGGCGTCCGCTTCCGCTGGGAAGGCTCCTCGTCCCGCCGGCGCACGCGATTCGCTCGGATGGCGGCTACGATCTTCTGATCCACTTCCACGGCGCCGAGCCTGTCCGGAAGGTGCTGGCGCCCAGGGACATGGATCTGGTCATCGCCGGGGTCGACGTGGGGACCCGATCGAGCGACTACGCGCGCGCGCTCGAGGGCGGCACCTGGGACGCGCTGCTCCAGGCGATCGACCGCGAGGTCGAGAGCGCATCCGGGAGCGCGGGCGCGCACGTGCGCCGCCTGGTGCTGTCGTCCTGGAGCGCTGGGTCCGGCGCGATCGGCAGGATCGTCGAGCGCGGGAGCAGCCACCTGGATGCGCTGATCCTGCTCGACTCCCTCTATGGCTCCTACATGCCGGGGCAGACGTCGCTCGCGCAGGGGCAGCTCGCCCCGTACGTCGCGCTGGCCAACGCCGCCGCGCGCGGCGCGCCGGTCTTCTACCTGACGCACACCGAGGTCCCGACCAGCGGCTACGCGTCCACGAAAGAGGCGGCCACGTTCCTTCTTCGCGAGCTCGGAGCCACCCCCATCGCGGTGACCTCGAGCGGGGACGAGGCCCCCTCCGCCGCACCCGGCGCGCCGGGCGACCGCGCGGCGGAGGCAGGAGACGCGCTGCGGCTCACCCGGATGTACGACGGCGGCAGCCTCTACGTGCGCGGCTACGCCGGAACGGGCCCCGGGGAGCACTGCGCGCAGCTGCGGCTGCTCCCCGCGATTCTGACGGAGCACGTGCTCCCGGCCCTTCGCCGTTGAGGCGCCGCTGCTGCGAGGAAGCGCGCGGCGTCTTTTCGGTGAGAGAACGCGCCGACGCGCCGGCGCGCGCCCTGCGAACCGCCGCGGCTCAGTACGACTTCGCGAACACCACGCGCCGCGGGCTGGGCTTGCCGGTGAAGATGCACTGCCCTTCACCCGTCAGCGCGTCGGCCCACGGCGCCCCTTCGAACCCCCCGGTCGGGATGCAGCGGATGGTCACCTTGTGCGCATCCTTCACCGCCGTCTCGATCTCCGGATCGCCGGACCAGTGCGCCAGCGCGAACCCGCCTTGCGCCTCCTTGCCCCCGGTCGACGCGAAGAACGCGTCGAAATCTGCGCGGCTGTTGATCACGTGCGTGTTGCCGTCGCGCACGGCGAGCGCGCGCGCGTAGAGGGTCGCCTGGATGTCGCCAAGGATCTCGGTGATGCGGCCCACGAGCTCCCCGCGCGCCATGCTCGACTTGTCCTTCGGCGAGCGGTCCCTGCGCATCACCATGGCCACGCCGGCGTCGACGTCGCGCGGCCCGATCTCGATGCGCAGGGGGACGCCCTTCTTCACCCACTCCCACTGCTTGTCGCCGCCGCGGATGTCCCGCCGATCGATCTCGACCTCGACGCGGCGCTCGCCGAAGCGCTGCGCCCGGAGCTCCTTCGCGAGCCCGTCGATGTACTCGTCGATCTTGGCGCGCGTGTCGTCGCCCCGGTAAACGGGCAGGATCACGGCGTGCGCGGGCGCGAGGCGCGGCGGGAGCACCAGGCCGTCGTCGTCGCTGTGGGTCATGATCAGCCCGCCGACGAGGCGCGTCGATACGCCCCAGGACGTCGTCCAGGCGTGCTCTTCGGTCTCCTCCTTGGTCTGGAACTTGATGCCGCTCGCCTTCGCGAAGTTCTGCCCCAGGAAGTGGCTCGTCCCGGCCTGCAGGGCCTTCCGATCCTGCATCATCGCCTCGATCGCATAGGTGTCGACCGCCCCGGGGAAGCGCTCGCTCGCCGTCTTCGGCCCCTCGAGGACGGGCATCGCCATGAAGTCGCGCGCAAACGTCGCGTAGACCCCGAGCATGCGCAGCGTCTCCTCGCGCGCCTCGGCCTCGCTCGCGTGCGCCGTGTGCCCCTCCTGCCACAGGAACTCCGCCGTCCGCAGGAACAGGCGCGTCCGGAGCTCCCAGCGCACGACGTTCGCCCACTGGTTGATCAACAAGGGGAGATCCCGGTAGCTCTGCACCCAGCTCGCGAACGCCGCGCCGATGATCGTCTCGGACGTGGGGCGCACGATGAGCGGCTCCTCCAGCCGGGCCTGAGGGTCGGGAATGAGCCCGCCGCCAGGGCCGGGGACGAGCCGGTGGTGGGTGACCACGGCGCACTCCTTCGCGAACCCCTCGACGTGCTCGGCTTCCTTCTCGAGGAATGACTTCGGGATGAACAGCGGGAAGTAGGCGTTCTTGTGCCCGGTCGCCTTGAACATGCTGTCGAGCTCGCGCTGGATGTTCTCCCAGATCGCGTAGCCCCACGGCTTGATGACCATGCAGCCGCGGACCGGGGAGCTCTCCGCGAGGTCGGCCGCGCGCACGACCTGCTGGTACCACTCCGGGTAGTCCTCGTTGCGGGTGGGCGTAATGGCGGTCTTCGGCGCTTCGTTCTTGGCCACGGTCTCTGCTCTCCTCGATGGGCGGCTTGGCCGGCGGCCTTCGACCGGGCCGCCTTCGTCCCGCTGCGGACGGTCGGCTGGCGCCGGCCCCGCTCCGGGCTGAGCGCGCGACGTATCAGGAGCGCGGCAGGGTGTCGAGCGCAGCGGTCCCAGCGCCGGAGCCGCGCCGCCCTCCCGCTGGCTGGAGCGATGCCGCTCGCCCCACCGGCCGCCGCGCGCCAGGCTGCCTTCGCGGCGGCGCGCCGTCGTGGTACGCGCAGGAGAACGACGTGAACTACGTCATCCTCACGCACGGCGGGGTGACCGCGCCGCAGAGCGGCTCGGAGAGCTGCGCCAGGGCCGCCGACGAGGCGCGCCGCGCGCTCGATGAGGGCGGAGAGGCGCTCGCGGCGGCGATCGGAGCGACCGTGCGCCTCGAGGACGACCCACGCTTCAACGCCGGGACGGGCTCGAACCTCCGCCTCGACGGGCGGACGGTCGAGATGGATGCGGCCGTGATGGCCAGCGACGGACGGTTCGGCGCAGTGGCGTGCATCGAGCGGGTGAAGAACCCCGTCCTGGTCGCCGCGAAGGTGATGGAGACGCCGCACCTGCTCCTCGCCGGCGCCGGCGCGACGGCGTTCGCTCGCCGGCTGGGGTTCGCCGACCATGATCCTGTCACCGAGGAGGCGCGCCGGAAGCACGCCCGCGCCCTCGCCGCGCTGCGCGGCGAGGGTGGAGACGACGAGACAACGAACGACGCGGCGCGCTTCCGTGCGCTCACGGCGACGCGGTTCTGGAACTTCGACGCCGAGCCGATCGAGTGCGACACCGTCGGGGCCGTCGTGCGCGACACGCACGGCCGGTTCGCCGCCGCGGCGTCGACGGGCGGGTCGACCTACTCGCTCCGTGGCCGCGTCGGTGACGTGCCGCTCCTCGGCGCGGGGATCTACGCTGGCCCGCACGGCGCCGTGGCGGCGACCGGCGTCGGCGAGGAGATCGCGCGCCGCTTCCTCGCGCGGACCGTCTATGACTGGCTCGCCGATGGCGTCGCGCCCGCGCGCGCCGCGCAGCGCGGCGTCGCGATGTTCCCCGACGTGCTCGCCGTCGGCGTGCTCGTGGCGGGGCGGAGCGGCCAGGCGATCGCCTCGAACCGCGCCATGGCAAGCGCGCAGCTCGTGGGCTGAGGAGCAGCAGACGACGATGCAGAGTGGAGACCCTGATGCGATCGTGGTGGGCGCGGGACCGAACGGCCTCACGGCGGCGGCGTACCTCGCCCGCGCGGGCTTCTCGGTGCTCGTGCTGGAGGCCGAGCGAGAGCCGGGCGGCGCGGTCCGCACGCGCGAGGTGACGCTCCCCGGGTTCCGCCACGATCTCGGCGCGGCGTTCTTCCCCTTCGGGCAGACGAGCCCCGCGCTGGTGCCGCTCGATCTGCCCGGGGCCGGCCTCGTGTGGCGGCACGCGCCGATCGACAGCGCTCACCCGGCGCCCGACGGGACGTGCGCCTCGATCGCGCGGGACGTCGAGGCGACGGCGCGGTCGCTCGGCGAAGATGGCCCCGCGTGGCGCCGGATCGCGGGGTGGCACGCGGCCACCCGCGAGCGGCTGCTGAACGCGCTCCTGTCCACGCCGCCCGCCCTCGGGCCGCTGCTCCGGCTCGGGCCCCTCAACCTGCTCCGCCTCGCGCAGGTGGCCCTCTCGAGCGGACGTGGCTTCGCGACGCGCACCTTCCGGACAGAGGCGGCCCGGCGCGTCGTCCCCGGGCTCGCGCTCCACACCGACGTGGGTCCGGACGATCCCTGCGGAGCGATCGTCGGCTTCATGCTCACCGTGCTCGCCTCGAGCGGCGGCTTCGCGGTGCCCGAGGGCGGCGCCGGCTCGATCACGAGCGCCTTGCTCAGGCGCGTCGAGGAGCGCGGGGGCGCCCTCCGCTGCGGCGCCCGCGTCGACCAGATCATCGCCAGGGAGGGACGGGCGGTCGCGGTCCGGCTCGAGGACGGACAGGAGCTCCGCGCCCGCCGCGCGATCGTCGCCGACCTCGCCGCGCCGACGCTCTACCTCCGCCTGCTCGCGTCAGAGCTGGTTCCCGAGCGGGTGCAGCGCGCCATGCGCCGGTTCCGCCAGGGGTTCGGCACCTTCAAGATGGACTGGGCGCTCGACGGTCCGACGCCGTGGTCCCACGAGGATCCCGCGCGCGCGGCGGTCGTGCACGCGGGCGACAGCCTCGACGACCTCTCGGCCTTCACGCGGCAGGTGCGCGCCGGGGCGCTCCCCGAGCACCCCTATCTCGTGATCGGGCAGCAGTCGCTGGTCGATCCGACGCGCGCGCCGGCCGGCCGCCACACCCTGTGGGCCTACTCCCGCGTCCCCTCCTCCATCGAGGGCGGCTGGGCGGGCTCGCGCGAGCGCTTCGCCGATCGCATCGAGGCGCGGATCGAGGAGCTCGCCCCTGGCTTCCGGCAGAGGATCATCGCCCGGACGATCTGGGCGCCGGACGATCTCGAGGCGATGGATGCAAACCTCATCGGCGGCGATCTCGGCGGAGGCTCGGCCGACATCCGGCACCAGCTCATCTTCCGGCCGGTGTTCCCCTATTTCCGCTACCGCACGCCCGTCCGCGGCCTGTATCTGGGCTCGTCCTATGCGCACCCAGGCGCCGGGGTCCACGGCGCGTGCGGGCACAACGCGGCGCTGGCGGTGCTGGAGGACGAAGGCTAGCGCGCCTCGCTACTTCGACCGCGACGGCGGGCCGTCCCGGTAGTCGGAGCGCTTCAGGCCGTGGCTCGCGATCTTCTCCTGGAGCGTGCGCAGCGGCATCCTGAGGCGCCGAGCGGCCATCGCCAGGTTGCCGTTGGTGCCGCGGAGGGCATCGAGGATGATCTCCGTCTCCAGACGGTCCATCTGCGCCTTGAGCCCGATCGTCGGCGCGGAGCTGGGGGGCCCTGCGAGCTCGACGGGGGCCCGATCGGGCGGCGGCGTCGAGCGCTTGGGCGTCGAGAGCGAGTGGATGCTCTCCGGCAGGTCGAGCGGGGTGATGACATGCCCCCGCGCGATGACCACGGCGCGCTCGATGGCGCTGCGCAGCTCGCGTACGTTGCCCGGCCAGGGGTACTGCTCCAGGAGCGCGAGCGTCTCCGGATCGAGCGAGCGCACGTTCCTGCGGTGCACCTCGCTCGCCTGCCGGAGGAAGCGCTGCGCCAGCGGTCCGATGTCCTCCCGCCGCTCGCAGAGCGGCGGGATGCGCAGCGGCGCCGCGTTGAGCCGGTAGAGCAGATCCGAACGGAACGTACCCGCCTCGCACATCGCCTCGAGATCGCGGTACGTGGTCGCGACGATCCGCACGTCCACCTCGATCTCCTTGGTCGAGCCGACGCGGACCATGCGACCGGTGTCGAGGACGTGCAGCAGCGCGGCCTGGCAGGAGGGCGGGAGGTCGCCGACCTCATCGAGCACCACGGTGCCGCCCGCGCACGTCTCGAAGACGCCCTCTTGCGCGTGGACCGCGCCGGGGAAGGCGTCGGCCTCGTGGCCGAAGAGCGTGCTCTCGAGGAGCTGGGCGGGCACGCCGCTGCATCCGACGCGGATCATCTGCATCTTGTGGCGGGGGCCAGCCTCGTGGATCAGCCGCGCGAGCACGTCCTTGCCGGTCCCCGTCTCGCCCTGGAGCAGCACGGGCGCGGACGAGCGCGCGAGGCGCATCGCGGTCTCGAGCACCGGGCGCATCGCGGGGCTGCGCATCACGAGCCCCTCGTCTCCGACCGTGCGCAGCCCGCCCACCGGCGTGGGTCCGCCCACCAGGTTCTCGATGCTCGGCATCTTTCTCCGCTCCGAGGCGCCACGACGCCCGTCGAGCGCGTCGAGGTTCAGCGCCGGCAGCTCGGCGCTCGCGATCACGCGCAGCGACGCCGTGATCTCCCCGAGCATCACCTCGTCGCCGGGCTTCAAGACGCCGTGCTCGACGCGCTGCCCGCTCAGGAAGGTGCCGTTCGTGGAGCCGAGATCCTGGATGAGCACGTCGCCGCGCTGGAACGTGAAGCGCGCGTGGCGTCGCGACAGGCTGCGCTCGGGGATCGCGACGTCGGCGCTCGGATCGCGGCCGATGACGACGCCGACCCCCTCGATCAGCCGCACCGTCTCGGCGCCTTGCCGGTGGTAGATGATGAGCAGCACGTGCGGCTGCGTCCCGCGCTCGCGGCTCAGCTGCGTCAACGCATCACGGACCTGCGACATGGCGATCGGGTCCGTCACGCCCAGCTGCGACTCGACCTGGACCTCCTGTGCTCCGAGGTCGTCGTGCAGCATGGATGGCCGTGCGACCTTGGGCTCCACAGGCAAGTCGACGCCAGCGAGGCCTTCCTCGGACGCGCCCGGCTCGCGGACGTCCGGCGAAGACAGACTCGTCGGAGCGGCCGGACGCGAGTGATTCATGCGTTCTCTCTCATGCGTGCCCGAGGAGCCTCCGGCTCCAAATGTTGGCCCGCGAGCCCTGCTCGCGCTCGTCCCGTTATCCTATGACCATAAGCCAGAGGCTGCCCGGCGCGCAAGGCGCGAGCAGCACTTCGTCGGCGCTGCGGCGGCAAGCTTTGTTCTCTCTGCTTCCTTTGCTTCCTCTGCTCCCTCTACTTCCTCCACTTCCTCTACATCCCAGTTCTTTCTCTTTCGTTTCTGCAGTGTAGCCCTCGGACGCATCCTCCGCAGGTTGCCTCGGCGCTCCGCTCAGATCTGGCGCACAACGCGCTCGCCAGAGGCGAGCGATCGCGCGGATGGCTCCTCGGCGCTGCAGTGGGCGCTGAAGCGAGAGCACGGGAGGTCCTCGAGCGATGGGAGCTCCGCATAGCCGCGAGGACCGGCGATCTCGTTGAAGCAGCGCCCGAGCCAGCCCGGAATGACGAGCGCATAGGTGCGCGCAAGCCGTCGAGGATCGTCCAGTGTGCGCAGCATCGCAAGGTAGGTGACTTCTCCATAGGTCGCCTTGAAGGCAGCCGCCTGCTCAGGGCGCGCCAACCAGCTCATGACGCCGGCGCGATCCGCCTCTGGGTGGAACTGGACCGCCTCGACGCCGGGCGCGACCTGCAACCCGAGGATCGCCCGCCCCTTGGAGATGCCGTCACGGCTCTCACGCGCGAGGAGCTGGCCGCCGAGGGAGCTCAGCTGGCGCTCGTCGAGGTTCACCGCCTCCCAGTTGCGGTGCTCGAACGCGAAGAGCCGGTCCCCAAACGGCGCCAGCAGCGGGTGTTGCTGGCCGACGGGGGTCGTGTAGATCGGCATGACGCCGAACTTGCGATCGGCGCGCGGCACGACGTCGGCCAGCTTGTAGTGATGGACGACGAGCTCGAACGAGTAGCAGATCGCGAAGAGCGCACGCCGGTGCGCGCCCCCCTGGATCGCCGACTCGACGACGCCGTCCACGAAGCGCGCAAAATCCCGCGTCCAGGGCTCGCCCTCCCCATCCAAGGGAGAGCCGGGCCCCCCCGACGCGAGGTACAGATCGCAGTCCGTAGGGATGGGTGCGTTGGTGTCTCTGGGAGACACCTCGACGACCTCGCAGGATAGGCCCGGATTGCGCGCCTGAACGCGTTCGAAGAACCCCGCGGCGAGCCCGCGCAGACAGCGCATCGCCTGGTTCACGTGGCCATTGTTCATGTCCACGATGCACAACCGCAGCGGCCGGCCGTTCACGACGGTAGCTTGCCGGCCGGGAGTAGGTGGATGTGGATTCGAGCTCATCGGAAGGTGACAGTTCTTAGACGTAAACCCCCGCGTTTTTTACCCATACCACCCCGCTGACCTCGCGAAAAGAATGGTTTTCTCTGGCACGCCCGTTACGCCCGTTACGCCCGTTACGCCCGTTACGCCCGTTACGCCGGTTACACCCGTTACGCCGACTGCTCCGGCTACTTCGACTTCGTCGGCTGATCCCTTTACGTTCACGTCGACCGCATCCGTCACATCCGTCATGTCTGTCGCATCCGTTGCGCCTGTCATGTCCATCACACCAGTTATGTCCATTACAGCGGTTACATCCACTTCAGTTACGTCCGCTACGTCCACTGCATCGATGACGCAGCGGCCGATTCGTCACCTCCTGGAGGAGACCAAAACTCCTTCCTCTGCCCCGCGTTCATGGGAATCCTGTGCGTGATGAACAAACGGAATGGTTCGACCCGTGATCCTCTGACCCGCCGCCATGTGCTGACCGGGCTCGGCGCTGCGCTCGGCGCCTCGGCCTTCGGATGCAGCACCCCGGAGGGAGCGATGTTGCTCGGCAACGCCCCGCCGAGCACGGGCAGCGCGGACGAGAGCGACGGAGCCGGCGGTGCGGGCGGCTCAGGAGGAGCGCTCGGCTCAGGACAGCCGGAAGGTGGCGAGGCCGGCGGCGCTCCGGATCGCTGCGCGGAGACGGGAGGCCTGAGCCCGGCGGAGCTGCTGGCGCCCATCAACACCATCGTCGTTCTCTGCATGGAGAACCGCTCCTTCGACCACTATCTCGGCTCGCTGCGGCTGAAAGAGGGCCGGCAGATCGACGGTCTGACAGGCACAGAGTCGAACCGAGCGCTCGATGGGACGCGGATCTCGCCCTTCCAGCTCGACGATTTCACGCCCGCCGACCCGCCGCACAGCTGGGACGCTGCCCACACGCAGTGGAATCAAGGGATGAACGACGGGTTCGTCATCGCGCACGCAGGGCCGCACCAGCGCGACGTCATGGGCTACCACGTGCGGGAGCATCTGCCGGTCCTCTACGCGCTCGCCGACGCGTCGGCGATCTGCGAGCGCTGGTTCTCCTCGGTGCTCGGCCCGACCTGGCCGAACCGGCTCTTCCTGCACGGCGCCAC
The DNA here is from genome assembly GCF_051475585.1 of Sorangium sp. So ce426. Classification (NCBI taxonomy): domain Bacteria; kingdom Pseudomonadati; phylum Myxococcota; order Polyangiales; family Polyangiaceae; genus Sorangium; species Sorangium sp. So ce426. The sequence continues at coordinate 5,521,066 of NZ_CP150341.1, forward strand.
GTCGAGGGGCGTCTCGAGGAACGTGCCGGTCACCGGCTTCACGAGCGTGTTCGAGCTGCTGAGCGACGCAGGGATCTCGAGCAGGAACTACTTCCACGACGTCCCGTGGTGCTCGGGTGCGTACTTCAAATTCAAGGGCGTCTCCGGGATCGAGCGCTTCTTCGAGGACGCGGCCGCGGGGATCCTGCCCTCGTTCTCCGTCATCGATCCCCAGTTCTTCGGCGCCACCGCGAACGACGACCACCCGGACCACGACGTGCAGCTCGGGCAGGTGCTCATCGCCAGCATCTACAACGCGCTGGCGAAGAGCCCCCAGTGGGGCCAGTGCCTCCTCGTGATCACCTACGACGAGCACGGGGGCTTCTTCGACCACGTCGCGCCGCCGACGACGACGGACGACGATCCCCTGTTCACCCAGCTCGGGTTCCGGGTGCCGTCGATCGTCGCGGGCCCGTTCGTCCGGAGGGGCTGCGCGGTGAGCACCGTGCTCGACCACGCGTCGGTGATCCGCACGCTGGAAGCGCGCTTCGATCTCCCCTCGCTGAACGCGCGCTCCGCCGGCGCGAACGATCTCTCGTGCTGCATCGATCCGGCGCTCCTCCGCGATCCTCAGGAGCCGATCCTGCTGCCCGAGATGGACATCTCCCTGTCGCGGCTGCGCTCGCGCACCGAGCCCGGGATCTCGCAGCCGGAGCTGTGGGAGGCCGCGGAGCGCAGGCTCATCCCGCGGCACCTCGATCGCCGGGACGACGGTCCAGCCATCGCCCGGCGGGTGCTGGCGCACGCGGAGCGGCTCGGCACGGCGAGGCTCAGGGACTGAGGCGCCGGCCAGCCGGCGCCGAGGTCGCCCGGGGGCGGGAGGTCTGATAGAAGCGCCGCCGTGCCGCCCGATCTCCATCCGCCCGCCGCCATCCAGGCAGGGACCACGCCGGCGAGCGCAGCCCCGGGCGCGCCCCCGGCGACCAGCGCAGGCTCGCCGGCGGCCGGGCAGGAGAAGGCGACCAGCGCGGCGCGCTCGTCGGCGATGGTCACCGCCGGGATCATCCTCTCGCGGCTCGTCGGGCTGCTCCGCCAGCGGGTGACGGCGCACTTCTTCGGGACATCCGAGCTCGCCGACGTGCTCGCCGCGGCGTTCCGCGCGGGCAACATCACCCAGAACCTGCTTGGCGAAGGGACGCTCTCCGCGACCTTCATCCCCGTCTACGCGCGCCTCCGCGCGGCAGGCGACGCGCGGCGCGCGGCGCACTTCGCGCTCGCCGCCCTCGGGATCCTGCTCGTCGCCGCCGCGGCCGCGTCGCTCACCGGCGTGCTCGCGGCGCCGTGGCTGTCCTTCCTGGTCGCGGCGGGCTTCGACGACGACAAGCTCGCCAGCACGACCCGGATCGTCCGGATCATCTTCCCGATGACCGGCCTGCTCGTGCTGTCCGCGTGGGGGCTCGGCGTGCTCAACGCGCACCGGCGGTTCTTCCTCCCGTACGCCGCGCCCGTCGCGTGGAGCGCCGCCCAGATCGCTGGGCTGCTCGCCTGCGGCGCGTGGCTCGGCATGCGCGGGGAGCCGCTCGCCGAGGCGCTCGCATGGAGCGCGCTCGCGGGTGCGGCGCTGCAGCTCTCGCTGTTGCTCCCCACGGCGCGCTCGCTGCTCGGCGGGCTCAGGCCGCGCCTCGACGCGCGCGACCCGAGCGTCCGAGAGGCCGGCAGCAAGCTGCCCGCCGCGCTGCTCGGCCGCGGGATCATCCAGGTGTCCGGGCTCGTCGACACGCTCCTCGTGAGCTTCCTCGGCGCCGGCGCGAACGCGGCCTTCAGCTACGCGCAGACGGTCTACCTCCTGCCGATGAGCGTCCTCGGCGTCGGCGAGGCCGCGGTCGCGCTGCCCGAGATGGCGCGCGACACGGCCGGAGCCGACGTCGCGCGGCGCAACGAGGCGCTGTCGCGCCGACTCGGGGCGTCGCTCGCGCGGATCACGGTGCTGACCGTGCCGGCCGCGGCCGTGTTCATGGTGCTCGGGCGGGAGCTCATCACGCTGCTGCTGCAGACCGGGACGTTCGACCAGGCCTCGACGGCGCGGGTCGAGCCGCTCGTGTGCGCCTACGGGCTCGCGCTGCTCGGGAACGCCGCCGGGCGCGTGCTGATCACCACGTCGTTCGCCCTGGGGGACACGAGGACCCCGGCCCGCTACGCGCTCTATCGCGTGGTCGTCAGCACCGCCGTCGCGCTCCTCCTGATGCAGTGGCTCGACGTGCTCGGCGTGGTGCTCGGCGCCGTCATTGCGGGATGGGTCGAGGCGATCGCCCTCGGGCGCCGCCTGCGGCGCGAGATCGGCGGGCTCGGGCTGGATCAGATCCGGATCGGCCGCGTGGCCTTGCTCGCGGCGATATCGGTCGGCTGCGGCGCCGCGTTGAAGGCGGCGCTGCCCGAGGCGGTGGCCGCGGCGCCGTGGGGTGCCGCGCTCATCCTCGCTGCGTGCGGCGGCGCCTTCGCCGTCGCGGCGCCGGCGCTCGGGCTCTTCAGCCTGAAGTCCCTCCTCCGCCGGAGGTGATCATGGGCGGCGCCGCGCGCGCACGGCCCTCCGCATGCGTACGGTGCCACGCGACGTAGCGCTCGACGAACGCGCGCTGCACGGGGCGCAGCGCGACGCGCGGGCGCCGTCGCTCGATCAGGGCGAGCGCCTCGCCCACCTCGATGCCGCCGCGGGTGGCGAGGTAGCAGAGCGCGAGCGTGACGCTCCTGCCCACGCCGCTCGCGCAATGGACGTGGACACGGTGGCCAGCGACGATATGCCGCTCGAGGAACGCCACGCCGCGCGCGGCCTCCTCGAGCGTGGGAGCGCACATGTCCCAGCAGGGGATGCGCAGGTACTCGACCCCCGCCGCGCGCAGCGCGAGCACCGGATCGTACAGCTCGCGCGACACGTTGAGCACGGCGCGGACGCCGAGGCGACGGAGCTCGACCACGTCGCCTGGAAGAAGGAACCCCCCGATCAGGAGGTTCGGGCTCACCCACGTGCGCCACGGCTGCCGGGGCCGGAGCGACGCGGAGGCGCGGCGCAACGCCAGGAATGCATAGAAAACGAGGGCATACGGCGCGAGCAGGAGGAACACCAGCGCAGGGCGAAGGCGCACGCGCACCTCATGGCGTCGACGCCCGCGTCGCGCCAGCGGCCGGGCGGCACGCGGGCCGATGACGCGCGCCCACGACACGCGCCCCGAGCGCACCGACGATGCGCGGGCGACGCCACGGAACTTGGCCCAGCGCGCGCGAACCGGGCATGCATCGACAGATGCCGCCCGCTTCCTTGCCGACGGATCTCTCCCGCTCGGTCTCACCTCCGCGCCTCCGGACGCCGCTGCCCTGCGCGCCGCGGCGCCCTGACGGCGGCCCCCGCTCGCGACGCGTCGATGGGAGGCTCGCAAGCGTGCTCGTCGCGCTGGCCGTGTGCGGATGCAAGCCGGCAGGCGCGGCGGTGGAGCTGTCGAAGGAGGGGGCGAGCGACGAGGCGATCGAGGTCGCCGCGCTGCCAGCGGACGGCCCCAAGCTGGTCGCGCTTCGCGCAGGGACGCCCGTGCTCGCGCGTCCGCAGGCGGGCGCACGCAAGCTCGGCGAGCTCTATCCTGGCGCCGCCGTCGTGAGGTCCTCGGAGCCGTACGGACGCGCGGGGTGCAGCGGCGGCTGGTATGCGATCCGCCCTCGGGGGTTCGTCTGCGCGGGCGACGGCGCGACGCTGAACACCGACGTGCTCGCGCTCCTGCCGGCTCTGCCCGACACGTCGCGGCCCCTCCCCTACCGCTATGGCCGCGCGCGAACCCAGGGCGCCCCGGCGTATTTCGGGGTGCCCAGCCGCGAGGAGCTGCAGCACGCCGAGCCGGATCTCGATCGCCACCTCGAGCGTGTGCGGCGCAGCGACGCGCAGCTCGGCGCGTCGGCCAACGACGTCCCGCTGGACGCGCGCGGCGTCTCCTCCGGGCCCCCGGTGCTGCTGCCGGGAGGCGACGGCATCGGCGAGGACGGGCGCAGGACCGAGGCCGGATACTTCCTCTTCCCCATCGCCGACGCGATCGCGCCGCTCCCGCCCGTCGCCGCGCTCGGCATCGACATCGGCGGAAAGGACGGCGCCCGCGTCGATCTGCGCGCCGCGCTGAAGACGGTGGCGCTGCGCAAAGGCAGCGGGGTCGCGATCACCCGCACGTTCACGGCGGGAGCGGACGACGGACGCAGGTTCGGCGTGACGCCGGAAGGACGGCTCGTCCCGACCGACCGGCTCCAGGCCGCGCTCGGATCACCGTGGCACGGCCTCGATGTCGAGAAGCTCGGGCTGCCTGTGGCGTTCGTCCATCGCCACGACGTTCACACGTGGTCGCTCGGACGCGGCAAGGCGAACGCGAACGACGAGGAGCTCGAGCGCCACACGGGCGTGCCGCTCACGGGCAGGTTCAGGACGGTGGACGGCGTCCGCTTCGAGGAGGCGCGCGACGGCTTCTGGCTGCGCGCGCAGGACCTTGTCGTCGTCGTCCGTCGCACCAAGCTCCCCGACTTCGCCAAAGGCGCGCAGCGCTGGCTCGACGTCAGCCTGGTGAACCAGACCCTGACGGCCTACGAGGGGCAGAAGCCCATCTACGCCACGCTGATCTCGTCCGGACGCGACCAGCTGCGCGACCCTGAATCGACCGCTTCCACCGCGCGCGGCACCTTCCGCGTACGGAGCAAGCACGTCACGCGCAACATCGATCCGCGCGAAGTCGCCGACAGCTTCGACGTCACCGACGCCCCGTGGGTGATGGACCTCGCGCCGGGCCAGGCGATCACCGGCATGTACTGGAGCGCCGGGGTCGGCGAAGCGCAAGGCTTCCACGACATCACGCTGACGCCCATCGATGCGCGGCGCATCTTCCTGTGGGCCGAGCCGGAGCTCCCCGAAGGCTGGCACGCTGTGTACAGCAACGACGAGGGAGGAACCCTCGTTCACGTGCGGCCTTGATGTTCACGCAGCCACCGCTGGCCCTCCGAGGGAGGCCAGCGGCCGACTGTCACCATTGCTGGTGCCGAAGGAGGGAATCGAACCCCCGACCCGGCGCGTATGAAACGCCTGCTCTAGCCAGCTGAGCTACTTCGGCAAAAGTGAGGGCGGACTAGTACCGCCCCGTCTCCACTCTGTCAAGCGAGGTCGTGCGCGTTACGGCGCGTGATCGTCGCGGTCATCTCTGCCTTCTCCGCCTTCTCCGCCTTCTCCGCCTTCTCCGCCTTCTCTGCCTTCTCTGCCTTCTCTGCCTTCCCGGTCATCCCCGAAGATCGCTCGGCATCACCGTTCGCGCTCTCGGTGCTTCGGCAGGACCGCGGGGTTCCTCGCCTCGAACGGCATCGACCACCGGAAGCTCTCGCCGAGCTCGGGCGGCACCGGGGGGTACGGCGAACCGCGCAGCACCGCGCGCCGGCAGTTCTCATCGAACTCGGGGATGCCGCTCGGCCGCGTCACCGACGCGCTCCCCACCGTCCCATCCGCGCGGATCACGAAGGTCACGATCACCGTCCCCTGAAGCCCCTCGCCTGCGGCCCACTTGGGAAACGCGTCGGCCCACAGCGGGTGCAGCTTGGCCATGACCTGCCTCATGTAGTGGCTGCGCCTGCGATCGAGCGGATCGTTGTCGAGCAGCCGGCCGCGCCCGGAACCGAGCGCGCTGGAACGCGCACCGCGGCCCGCCACGCCACCCGCGCCGGTCGCGCCCGGTCCTGCCTGTCCGCCTGGCCCGAACCCACGCGCCCCTCCGGCCGAGCTGGCGTGAACGAGCGACTGGATCGCCGTCGCCACCTCCTGCTCGCTGTCCACCGTGTCGTTCGGGTGCCCCACGGCGTCGGCGGGGACGGAGGGCGTGCCCACAGCGACCATCGGCCGCGCCAGCGGAACCGCCGCGCTCTCGCGGTGATCCTCGCCGGGCCGCCCGTCGCGAACGCCCAGCCCCGCGGACGCGCGCTCGCCTCCCTCGACGGCACCGCCGGTGGCGCGCGGGCTCGCCCCCAGGGAAAGCGTCGCGTCGCGCGCAGCGGACACGCCGGTCGCGTCGTCGGTGCCTGCAGGCTGGGCCGCAGCGCCGAGCACGCCGCCGCGACGCTCGGGCGCGCCCCCATCACGCGCTCCGAGCGACGGATCGCGCTCGGCCGACGTGCGTCGCTCGGCCCGACGGCCGACCCGCCCCCCCGCGAGGAACGTGAGCTCCATGGGCTCCCGGCTGGCGCGCCAGTCCTCGCGCGACGCGCGCTGGGACGACGAGCGGATGCGCTGGATCTGGCTCCTGTCGAGGCGCGAACGGATCTCTGGAGACAGAAAGATCGCGTCGTCCCTGTCGGCGAGGTTCAACGCAGGCAGCTCCGCCGCGTCGGTACCGCCACGCCCGCTCGTCCCCGTGTCCGGCCGCGGTGCGGCTTCCCCTCCGCCGCGCGAAAGGCGGACGGCCAGCTCGGACGCGGTCGCCGCCGCGCGGTCGAGCGTGCCGTCCGTGACGACGGGCAGCTCGATCTCAATCGGCGCGCTCATCGCGGCGGACGACCCGACCGTCCGCGCGCGCGCTACCTCCCGCCCCGAGAACGAGCCTGCGACGACCAGCGCGCCTGCGCCCACCAGCCCTGCGTGGGCCGCGACGGAGAGCGCCCACGCGGATGCGATCCGGCGACCGTCGCGAGACCCCTGCGCCATCGTGCTGTCACTATGCCTCGAGACGTGCGTGGGGCGAGCCCGCAGGCGCGGACCGCGCGCGCTCGCCTCAGCCGGTGAGCGCGCCGTCCTGCGGGAGCCGCAGCCGCCTGCGGGTGTTCTCCGCCGTGCGCGCGGCCAGCGCCTCGAAGGGCTCGCCCCGGAGCTCCGCGACGAAGCGCGCCGTGTGCAGCACGTGCCCTGGCTCGCACCGTTTCCCCCGGAACGGCACCGGCGCGAGGTAAGGGCTGTCCGTCTCGACCAGGATCCGATCCCCCGGAGCCCAGGCGGCGACCTCCTGGATCGCGCGCGCGGTCTTGAAGGTCACGATGCCCGAGAACGAGAGGTCGAAATCGAGCGCGAGCGCCCGCTCGGCGAACGCGCGATCCTCGGAGAAGCAATGGATGATGCCGCCGACGTCGCTCGCCTGGGCGCGCTCCAGGATCGCGAGCGTGTCTTCCGGCGCCTCGCGCGTGTGGATGACGATGGGCTTCTCCACCCTCCGAGCGAGGGCGACGAGGTCGGCGAAGACGCGCTGCTGTGTGTCCTTCGGCGAGTGCATGTAGTGGTAGTCGAGGCCGATCTCGCCGACGGCCACGACCTCGGGCAGGCGCGCGAGGACCTCGAGCTCCGCGAGCATCCGGTCGTCCAAGGCAGAGGCGTCGTGCGGATGGACGCCGACCGCGGCGTGCACGTCGGCGCGCCGCGCCGCGAGATCCGCGGCGAAGCGCGCCGCGGAGAGATCCGCGTCGACGCCGACGACCACGAACGCGTCCACGCCGGCGGCCCGCGCGCGGTCCAGGACGGCGTCGGCTCCCTCGCGGAAGTGACGCGGATCGACGTGGCAGTGAGAATCGATGATCATGCTTCGCTTCAGGTGACGAGCTCGGCGAAGCGCGCGCGGAGCAGCGCGCTCGCGGCGTCGAGCGCGCAGCTGTCGCAGTAGCCCATCCCGCGCAGCCGCTCGAGCGCGCGCGTCGCGTTCCTGCGCTCCTCCTCGCGCAGCTCGCCCCAGCCCTTCTCGGACTTGCCGTCGCTCTGCGCGTCGCGCAGGAGCGCGACGAGATCGCGAACCAGGAGCGCCACACCCTTGCGCCGCTCCGTGAACACCGCCTCCCGCAGCTTGCGGATCTGCTGCGGGAACACGACCGCGTTGACGATCTTCTGCCCAGGGTGGTCGATGGCCCACGCCGCGATGGCCGAGATCAGGCCGCGCCGGTGATCGTCGTGCTTCGTGCGGACCCCGAGGAGCCCCTCCACCTCGCGCATCATGCGCTCGTCCGGGTTCTCGAAGTCGCCGGTGTGCGGGTTCCTGATCTTCTCCCCCTTCACCCAGACGCCGACGTGGGAGACGTACCGATCGAACAGCTCGGCGTAGCGCGTCTCGTCGACGAGGCCGCTGGCCGTCCGCATCTCCTCCTCGGTCGTGTCGAGCAGGCGGGTGCGCACGACCTCACGGAAGAGCCGGTGATCGTGGTAGCCGCCCGCGAGCTGCTTCTCCTTGAGCCAGTCGTACTCCGCCTGCCGCTTGCAGAGCGCGTCGAGCTCCGAGAGCACCGCGAACGGGGAGAGGCACGCGTGGTCCTCGCTCTGCGCCGCGTCGAGCAGGAGCGTCCGCACCTCGCGCGGCGAGACGCCGAGGCGCCCCTCGAAATCCACGGACGCGTCGCTCTCGTGGTAGATCGCCTCGATGCCCGCGCGCAGGACCTTCTGCGCCTCGGCGTCGAACCGCTCCGGCGCCGTGCCCGTCGCGAACAGCTCCATCTTCTCGACGGCCGTGAGGCTCGAGACGAGCGGCGCGAGCGCGTCGGGGTACCGCTTCGCCTCCGGCTGCCGCATGCGGGTGAGCACGGCGAACTGCGCGGCGACGCGCGTCGCGTGCGGGGCGACGTGGCGGGTCACGAACGGGACGATCTGCGTGTCGTAGATCGCCTGCTCGTCGGGGTAGCTCCGGAGGTAGGGCGCGCGCAGGAGCTCGAAGCGCCCGCGGAAGCTCGGGAACTCCGGGTGCTCCCGGAACGCGTTGAGGTGCACGTCGTTGGCGCTGCCGATCATCACGACGTTCGTCTGCACCGTCTGCTGCGGCAGGCTGACCTCCCCCGTCTCCAGCGTGAGCTGGAGGTACCGGAAAGCGTCGAGCGGCCGCTTGAGGAGATCGCTGAACTCGAGCACGCCCCCGGCGGCCTCGATGAGCTCACCGTGCGCCTCGAAGAGCGTCGTCGCCTGGAGCGAGGTCGGGAGCGAGGCGAGCGAGCGATCTGCCGTGATCTGCCGCTCGCCGGCGTCGACCGAGAGCTCCGGGCCGATCGTGACGGCGCCGACGCGGTAGCGGCGGGAGATGAAGTACCGCTCGACCTGGACGTGCCGCAACGTCTCGACGAGCGAGCCGCCGCTCGCCACGAGAAGCGCCTCGAAGACCTGCTGGTTCTTGTGCGACAGCTTGCCGCTCATCAGCCACTCGGGCGGCGGCTCCGTCGCGCCGGCGTCCTCGTAGAGCTTCAGGATGAGCGCCCGCCGCTCTCGCACCGGGAGCAGGAACAGCGGGTGATCCCTGAGCTCGATCACGAGCCGGGCGTCGATCTGATCGTCCTCGAGGTGGGCGTAGCTCGTGCCGTCCGCGGCGCTCGCCTTCACGTCGCCGCCGAAGCCGATCGAGCCGCGCATCGTCTTGCGGCTCGGGAACACCCAGTGGAAGCGGTACACGGCCCCCTCATCGAGGGTCGAGTAGTGCTCCAGGGCGCGCAGGATGCAGGCGGCGAGCGTGCTCTTCGCCGAGCCGTTCGGCCCGTGCATCAGGACGAGCCTGTTGGCCCTGCCCTCGCGCACGAAGTTGCAGAGCACCCGGTAGACCTCGGCCTGCAGCTCTTCGTGGCCGATCAGCGCGAAGTCCCGCCCATGGTACGAAGCCGCGGCCGGCGCGCCCTGCTGCGCGGGCTCGGTCGCGGGCAGCTCCCACGGCAGATCGAAGAGCTGGAACCGGGTCAGCTCCCCCCAGGGCTTCTTGATCGTCCGCGTGCCGAAATGGTCGAACATGTCGCGGACGTAGCGAGCCGCGTCGCGTCCGAAGCGGACCGGATTGGAAGCGAAGAGCTCCAGGTACTGCTGGAAGGAGAGGACCCGCTGCTCTTCGTTGAACCGCCTGGCCATCGAGGAGGCGATGGCATCCAGCTCGGAGAGGGCCTTTCGAGCCCGCTCAGCCGCACTGCCTTGGACCGTCTGGCTGGGGCCGACCTCGCTGGGCTGGCCCCCCCGGTAACCGGAGGTGTCGTTGTTCACGTGAGGCTGAGTTTACCGTTCCGCCTACTGCACGTCGACGACCGCCTCGAGCTCCTGCTTCTGCATCAGGCAATTCGCGGCGCTGCAGATGCTGAAGGAGAGCACGCCCGCCACCTTGGTCTTGCCCTTCTTGGCCGCCACGAACGGGACCTTGAGGACGCCCTTGTTCTCCTCGAACGCGCCGTCCTCGCGCTTGAGCAAGGGCTTCGGGTACGAAACGCCCTCGGCGGCCGCCTCGGTGACCTTGAACTTGATGGGGTACTTGTCGTTGATGTGGTAGTCGCCCTTCGACAGGAGCGACACCTCCACGAGCCCCTCCTGGCCGGCCTTGTACGTCCCTGTCGGCTTCATTTCGAGGGTGTAGACCGCATCCTCGACCTTCGATTTTCCGCCCTGGGGTGGGGCTGCAGGTGCCGCCTCGGTGGCGCCGCGAGAGGTCGCCGCTTCGCTCTGGCTACAGCCCAGGACGGGGAGCCCGGAGAGCGCGATCAGGCACATCGCGGTGGAGAGGGGCTTGCCGGTCCGAGTTGAAGGATGAGTGCTCATGGTCAACACAAATAACACAGCGGCGTCGCCAGCGCGAACGCGGGGCCCCGGCGCCCGGGACGATGGCGCACTGAACCGCAGCGCGCGTGCGCCATGCGCCATGCGCCATGCGCCATGCGCCGCCGCCGCCGCGGCGCGTAAGGCGCAACGTCGCACGGCACGGCGCCGCCGTCAGCGCGAGATCAGCAGCGCGACGAGCGCACAGAGCAGCGCTGCCGCGCCGGCCACCGTGGGGATGACCCACCGCGGCAAGCGCTGTGGCACGCCCATCACGATGTCCTCGGCGAACGCCTCGGAAGCGTCCGGCGAGGGCGCGATGACCGCGGCGGCGCTCGACCCGCCGCTCGCGCCGGCGGCGACCGCGCCCACCCTCGCCGAGGCATGCGGCTGGCGGGCCAGGACCGACGGCAGCGCGGCGCGGATCCGGGCCGCGAGCTCCTTCTGCGGCAGGTGCGCCCAGTCGCGGTGCGAGCCCGCGAGGCCGTACGCCTGGCCCACGCGATCGGCGAGCAGGCCGACGGAGGACAGGCGCGCCTCCGGGCTCTTCATGAAGGCCTCCTCCATCACCGGATCGAGCGAGGCCGGCGCTCCGTACGCCTTGCCCGCCACGCTCGGAGGCAGCGGATTGCTGCCCATGATGGCCACGAGGATCATCGGACCGGTCGGCGCGTGGAACGGGACCTGCCCCGTGACGCACTCGAACACGATCGCCGCGACCGACCAGACGTCGGCGCGATGGTCGAGCGCGAGCAGCCCCTGCGCCTGCTCGGGGGACATGTAGAAGGGCGACCCGATCGTCGTGCCGACGACGGTCAGCTTCTTCGCGCCCTCGCTGTTGTCGCGCACGCTGCCGAAATCGAGGATCTTCACCCTGTCGCCGTCGTGCGTGCCGACCAGGAAGATGTTGTCCGGCTTGAGATCGCGGTGCACGACCTTGCGCTTGTGCGCCTCCTCGAGGCCGAGCGCGATCTGCGACAGCATCCGCACCAGGCGCTCGGGGGGCAGCACCTTGTCGCGCTTGAGGACCGTCCGCAGCTCCTCGCCCTCGAGGTACTCCATGACCAGCGCGAAGCTGTGGTCCTCGGTCTTCTCGAAGGCGAGCACCTCGACGATCTGTTCGTGGGGTAGCGACGCGCTGACCTCGAACTCGCGGTGAAAGCGCTCGACGCTCACCTCGTCGAGCGCGACCTCGGGGTGGAGGATCTTCAGGGCGACGCTGCGACCGGTCCGAAGATCGAGCGCCTGGTAGACGCGCCCCATGCCCCCGTCGGCGACGATCCGCCAGATCTGGTAGCGCCCGCCGCAGAGGGTCGCGCCGACGCGCCTGTCCTCCGGGTGGACCGGCGGCGCTACCTCAGCGACCGGGATGAGGCGCTGCCCGTCGACCGGACAGAAGCCGCTGTCGTGCGAGAAGAGCCTGAAACAGGCGGAGCACGTCTTCAAGCCGCACCCGGGATCAGGCGCGGGAGGGGTCCGCGGCCGGCGTGCTGCCCGTCGCGGGCTCCGGCGGCATGTAGTAGAGGATCCGGTTGCAGTTCGGGCACCGCTCGAACTCCTCCTGGCGGCGCATCTTCTGGAACATCATCGGCGGCACGGACAGGTGGCAGCCGAGGCATGTGCCGTCGTAGGTGCGGGCGATCGCGACGGGCCTGCGCGTCCGGATCGACTCGTAGCGGCGGTACAGGACGACCGGCAGCTTGCCGACCACCTGCTGGCGCGCGTCGGCGCGCTGGGTGCGCTCGGCCTCGAGCGCGGCCAGCGACGCCTGCGTCCCCGGCGCGCTGCCGTCGATCGCCCCTGCCAGCTCGACGCGCTTCGCCTCCGCCACGTCGATCGCCGAGCGCGCCCCCTCGGAGGCCGAGTTCAGCCGCTCGATCTCTTCCTCGCGATCACGGTGCAGCTTGCGCAGCTCCTCGATCTCGCGCTGCGCCGCGTTGGACTCGCGCTCGTTCCGGGAGCGCTGCAGCTTCTCCCGCGAGCGCTCGATCTGGCTCGACATCTGGCGGAGCTCGACGACGAGCTCGGAGCGCGTCTTCTCCATCGCCGCCAGGGTCTCCCGATCGCCCTTCAGCCGCTCCTCTAGCCGCTTCAGGTCGGACCGCATCCCTTCCAGGCTGCCGCGCTGTTTGTCGAGCTGCTCATCGATGCGGCGGATCTCGCTGTCGATGGCCGACAGCTCTTCGAGGAATGCGATCTGCTCGCGGATGCTCACGTGCTTCCTTGTCTCCTTCTGTTTCGTGGCTTTCGTGGGCCCACCTGGACTCGAACCAGGAACAGCCCGGTTATGAGCCGGGGGCTCTGACCGATTGAGCTATAGGCCCTGGTACAAGGGCGAACCCCGATCGGGGCCGCCCACTTTCGCACCGGCGGACAACGTAGTCCAAGCGGCGCGCAGTTGGAAGGGGAGCGGTTCGGCCGGACCGGGTTCCACGATGGCGCCACGGCGGTCGGGGGTGGCTCGGCCGTGAGGAAGCCCGTCCGCGGACGGGGCGCAGCGCGAGGGGGGCCTCGTCGGGCATGGCGCAGGGACATTGCGCCGGCGTGCGCGGTCAGTCCACGCCAGAGGCCACGCCAGAGGCCACGCCAGAGGCCACGCCAGAGGCCACGCCAGAGGCCACGCCAGAGGCCACGCCAGAGGCCACGCCAGAGGCCACGCCAGAGGCCACGCCAGAGGCCGCGCCATGGGCCACGCCAGAGGCCCGCTCGGGCTGCGGCCCCTCACGGCCCCTGCCGCCCGCCCGGATCGACCATCGGGCTGCGGCGCGGGATGCGCGCTGTTTTTGCCGCCGGGGTCACGGCCTTGCCCCCGTCGAGCGCGTCGGAGCAGCACCGGAACCCGACCTGATAGAAGCGGAACCACCGGTTGTGCGTCGACGTGACCGGGCGGCATCGCGAGCGGATCGGCCCCCAGTAGCCCCCTTTCAGCGTCGATCGGAACGGCTTCTCGTCCAGCGTGCCGAGCTCATTGTTCACCCACTCGTCGACGTTGCCGGTCATGTCGCGCACGCCGAAGGGGCTGACGCACCGGTGCATCTCCCCGGACGCAACCCGGCGATCGAGCCGCTCGACCTCCGCCGAGATCTTCCATGGGTCAGCGAACGTCTCTAGCACCGGCATCGAGATCTTCCTGTCGATGTTGCAGGCGTCGGGATCGCGAGCGATCCCGTAAGGATAGGGCCACATCTGCGGCCCCTCGCACGCGAACTCCCACTCCTCGCCGGAGCAGAGCCGCTTGCCCTCGATCTCGCAGGCGCGCTTCGCCTCCAGCCAGTTGACCATCACCACCGGGCGGACGCCCTCGATGTTCGGGTACTCGAAGACGTCGATGCAGAAGCGCCGGTGCTGGAGGCGCCCCTCGCAGAGGACCTCCGGCTCGAACCGGGCGCAGATGTCCTTCTCCTCGTCGATGTAAGCGGCGCAGCGGTGCCCGACGTACGGGCAATAGATGCCGTCGACGAGCACCATCCCGCCGAGGCACGCCGCGCGGCTCTCCGGGTCGACGCGCACGTACGCGGGCAGCGGCGGTGGCGCAGGAGGCGAAAGCGCGGGCGCGGGCGGGGCCGGCTCCGGCGGGGCGGTGCTCTCAGCCGGGGCCGCGCCCGCCGCGTCGAGCGGCCCAGGCGGCCTCTGGAAGCGGGGGGCGAAGAGGAGCGCGCTCACCAGGGCGGCGACGACGAGGGCGGCGATGAAGGCGATGCGCTCGCGCATGTCAGTCGTACACGCCGTCCTTCTCGCGGTCGCGCTCGATGAAGGGCCGCGGCGGCGGGGTGACGACGCCGTCGACGGTGTCCGCGCAGCAGCGGAAGCCGACCTGGTAGAACTTGAACGTCGGCCCGTGCCCTCCGGTCGTGAGGCGGCAGGTGTTCCGAACAGGACCCCAGTAGCCGCCGTTGAGCGTGGCCGGGCGCGACGTGCCCGGATCGTCGGCGAGGTTGTCGGTCCACTCGTCGACGTTGCCGGAGAGGTCGTACGCCCCGTAGGCGCTGATGCAGTTCGGGTGCGATCCGATGGGATCGGCCTGCCACAGCCGGGCGATCTCGCCCTCGCGGGTCGCCTCGTCCACCATGGCGTCGATGTCGAACTCGATCGCGGCGCGGTCGATGTTGCAAGGGCTGGGCGTGCGCACGAAGCCCCAAGGATACGGCAGGCGCTTCGGTCCTTCGCAAGCGAGCATCCACTCGGAGCGCCGGCACAGCCGCCTGCCGATCGAGGCGCAGAGCGACTTCGCTTCGTTCCAGTCGACGTAGACGCGCGGGAGCTCGCCCACCCGGTTCGGCCACTCGTGGCGGTCGATGCAGAAGCGCCGGTGATCCAAAGGAGCCCGACAGCGGGCGCCGCGCCCGTACTCGGGGCAGCCATGGCCGGCTCCATCGCCGCTGCGGGTGCAGACATACGGGAGGGATGGACAGAAATCGCCCTCCACGAGGGTCATGTCGGCGGGACACGCAGCGCGCGCCACCGGATCCTCCGCGAAGGGATCGACCAGCGGGGCCGCCGCGGCGGCCTGCCGGCTCGCGCTTTGCGGAACCGGAGCAGCACCGGGAGGTGAGCCCGGAGCGGGCGCTGCTGCCTCCTCCTGACCAGCGGCCGTGGCGGGTGCAGGCGTGGACGATGCCGGTGCCGCGGGCCCGGCAGAACGCGCCGCAGCGGGACCGGGCTCGGAGCGCCCGGACGGCGAGGGCGGCTCGAGCAGCAGCGCGTCGAGCTCAGGGGTGTACCGCGCAAGGAGCGCGACCACGCCGAGCGCAGCGCCGGCGCCGACCGCCATCAGGACACTCCTTGCACGCGCTTCCACCTGCGCGCCCTCTCATAGTCCAGCTCGCAGCGCAGCGACGTGAGAAGAATTGTAAGACAACCGGAAGACCTGGCGCGCCGTGCGCGGCGCGTCGCGGCGTGCGACGGGGCGGGGCTACCAGGGCAACAGGGGCAACAGGGGCAACAGGGGCAACAGGAGCAACAGAGCCGACAGAGCAGCGAGCGGCGAGCAGGAGCGGCGCCACGCCCGCTTCCGTGTGTGATAGCTCTCCGGTTCCCCCTATGGATCGACTGGTCGTTCGAGGCGCCCGGCAGCACAACCTCAAGAACGTCAGCGTGTCGCTTCCGCGCGACCGCCTGGTGGTGATCACCGGCCCGAGCGGCTCGGGCAAGTCGTCCCTGGCGTTCGACACCATCTACGCGGAAGGGCAGCGGCGCTACGTCGAGTCGCTCTCCGCCTACGCGCGGCAGTTCCTCGAGCAGCTGTCCAAGCCGGACGTCGAGTCGATCGAGGGCCTCTCGCCCGCCATCGCGATCGAGCAGCGCGCGCTGGCGAAGAGCCCGCGATCGACCGTCGGCACGGTGACCGAGATCTCGGACTACCTCCGCCTGCTCTTCGCGCGCGTCGGCACCCCGCATTGCCCCGCGTGCGGCAAGCGGATCGAGGCCCAGACGGTGCAGCAGATCGTCGACCGCATCCTCGATTTCGGCGACAAGACGCGGGTCACGATCATGGCGCCCATCGCGCGAGGCCGCCGCGGAGAGCTGAAGCTCGACATCGAGCGGCTGCGCCGGGAGGGCTTCGTGCGAGCGCGCATCGACGGCGAGATCGTCGATCTCGGCGACGAGATCGTCCTCGACCGGACGCGCGCGCACGACCTCGACGTGGTCGTGGACCGGATCGTGGTCAAGGACGGCATCAAGGGCCGGCTCACCGACTCCGTCGAGCTCGCGCTCAAGCTGGGCGAGGGCAGGCTGCTCGTCGACATCTCCAGCGACGGCATGAAGATCGAGCCGCTCTGGATGAGCGAGCGCTTCGCGTGCATCGACTGCGGCATCTCGCTGCCGCCCATCGAGCCGCGGATGTTCTCCTTCAACGGCCCGCACGGCGCGTGCCCCGCCTGCGACGGCATCGGCGCGAGGACCCGCATCGATCCGGACCGCGTGGTCCCCGATCCTCGCCGCACGCTCCGCGAGGGCGCGGTGGTGGCCTGGGGGCGCCGCGGCTCGCTCTCGCTCGCCACGGAGACGGAGCGGGCCGTCAGCGCGCTCGGCTGTGATCCGGACGTCCCGTGGGCGAAGCTGCCGGCGGCGGTGCGGCAGGCGATCCTCGAGGGGAGCGACGCCCAGGGCGCCGGCGGCCGGGGGAAGAAGAAGGCCGCCTACGAGGGGATCATCCCGCGGCTCGAGCGCCTGCTGAGCAGCGGCGAGCCCGCCCTCGCCGACGAGGAGGAGGCCGATCCCGACGAGGACAGCGCCGTGCTCTCCGACGAGATCGGCCGCTTCGTCATCACGCGCGTGTGCGACGCCTGCGACGGCAGGCGCCTGCGCCCGGAGGCGCTCGCCGTGCGCCTCGAGGATCGCAACATCGCGGACGTCGGCACCCTGCCGCTGCGCACGCTGCGCGTCTTCCTCGAGGGCCTCATGCCGCCGAAGGAAGGCGCGCCGCAGGCCGCAAAGGGGAGCGCGCCGCAGGCCGCAAAGGGGAGCGCGCCGCGGGCCTCCGCCGACGGGCAGGCCGCGGGCGAGGCCCACGTCGACGGCGCGCTCGCGCCGCGCGAGCGCGCGATCGCCGAGCCGCTGCTCCGGGCGGTGATCGCCCGCCTCGGGTTCCTCATCGACGTCGGGCTCGACTACCTCACGCTCGACCGCTCCGCGCAGACCCTCTCCGGCGGCGAGGGCCAGCGCATCCGCCTCGCGACGCAGATCGGGGCCGCGCTCGTCGGCGTGCTCTACGTGCTCGACGAGCCCTCGGTGGGCCTGCACGCGCGCGACAACACGCGCCTGCTCGAGGCGCTCAGGCGGCTCGTGGACCTCGGCAACACCGTGGTCGTCGTCGAGCACGACCGCGACGCCATCCTCGCGGCCGACCACATCGTGGACATGGGCCCGGGCGCGGGCGTGCACGGCGGCAACGTGGTGGCGCAGGGCACGCCGGAGGAGCTGAGCGCCGATCCGGCGTCGATCACCGGCCCGTACCTCAGCGGCAAGAAGCAGCTGGCGATCCCCACGAAGCGCCAGCGCCCCGACGGGCGCTTCATCCGCGTGAGCGGCGCGCGGGCCCACAACCTCCTCAACGTCACGGCCGAGATCCCCGTCGGCCTCTTCTGCACGGTCACCGGCGTGTCCGGCTCGGGCAAGTCGAGCCTCATCGTCGACACGCTGCTGCCGGCCGCGAAGAACGAGCTGTACAGGAGCTCCGCCCCGATCGGCGCGTGCGACGGCATCGAGGGCCTCTCGCACATCGACAAGGTCATCTCGATCGATCAAGCCCCGATCGGCCGCACGCCGCGCTCGAACCCGGCGACGTACACGGGGGTCTTCGGGCTCCTGCGCGAGCTCTACGCGGGCCTCCCGGAGGCGAGGACGCGCGGGTACAAGGCGGGCCGCTTCTCGTTCAACGTGAAGGGCGGCCGGTGCGAGGCCTGCCAGGGCGACGGCGTGCTCCGGATCGAGATGCACTTCCTGCCCGACATCTTCGTGACGTGCGAGACGTGCGGCGGCCGCCGGTACAACCGCGAGACGCTCGAGGTGCTCTACCGCGGGATGTCGATCGCCGACGCGCTCGACCTGACGGTCGAGCAGGCGATCGACCAGTTCGAGGCGCTCCCCCGCGTCCGGGAGCGGCTCGCCGCGCTCGCGCGGGTCGGCCTCGGCTACATCACGCTGGGGCAGCCCGCGACGACGCTCTCGGGCGGCGAGGCGCAGCGCGTGAAGCTCGCGCGCGAGCTCGCGCGCAAGGCCACCGGCCGCACGCTCTACGTGCTCGACGAGCCGACGACGGGCCTGCACTTCTCCGACATCGAGGTGCTCACCGCGAGCCTGATGAGCCTGCGCGAGGCCGGGAACACCGTCCTCGTGATCGAGCACAACCTCGACGTGATCGCCTGCAGCGACTGGGTGATCGACCTGGGCCCCGAGGGCGGCGAGCGCGGCGGGACGATCGTCGCCGCCGGCACCCCGGAGGACATCGCGCAGGAGGAGGCGTCCTACACCGGCGCGTACCTGCGCGAGGTGCTCACGGCGTCGAAGCGCCGCACCCCGCAGCCGCCGCGCGGCCGCGCGGCCGCCCGCAAATAGCAGAACGGGCGTGGCCCCGCCCGGTCCGCGCGACGTGGACCGGGAGCGGGAGCGCACGCCCGACGGCGCCGAGGCACCCTCGCGCAAGGAGGCGACCGGCGGCCGGCCTCCTCGCGCGACGCAGCGTCAGCCGTAGTCCTTCTCGACCCTCTCCTGATCCTCTTTGCAGCGGATGCACAGGGTCGTCTCGGGGCGCGCCTCGAGGCGCTTCGCCGAGATCTCCTCCTCACACTCCTCGCACTTGCCGAACGAGCCGTCCTCGATCTTCACGAGCGCCTTCTGGATCTTGTCGAGGAACGACTTCTCGCGGCCACGGAGCCGGAAGGTGAACGACTGCAGGTACTCGCTCGACGCGAGGTCCATCTCGTCAGGGAGATCGTTCGCGTCGAGCATCATGTCTTCGGTCAGCGTTTGCTTGGCCTTCTTGACGATCTCGTCGCGCTTCGTCTCAAGCAGGGTCTTGAACTTTTTCAGCTGGGCCTTGTTCATAGGTCCTCTCGCGTCGAATGCGCCGTTCGGCGCTGCCGTCTGAGCTCCCTGGCGCATGCAAGCCGCGGGGCGCTGACCCCGGCTGCCGGGACTTACGGCTCCGCGACATGTCCGGAGAGGCCAGACAGCCCCCCGAAATTGCGAGGCGCGGGATTCTAGGCGTGGGAGCCGAGCCCGTCAACGACGCCTCCGTCGCAGGCAGAGATCGCCCGGACTCACTGCGGCCAACGCCTCTCGATTCGCGATCGGTCGCCGTCACGCGCCATCGGTCGCCGTCACGCGCCGTCACCCGCGCGACCGACCGGGCGCTGCGGCATCGGTCGCCATCGGTTGTCGGGACAGCGTGGAAAGCATCTGCGGGAAGTCCCCGAGCCGCCGGAAAAGGCGGCGGACTTGGCCTCAAACCCGCATGCTCACCCCAGAGCACGCCGGAAATGAGACGCAGCGGACGGTTTGACGAAAGGCAGCTCACGTGGAACAAATTTATCCCATATTGCTGGATTTCGATCAGAACCGAACCCCGGTCCGTCCCCGCGATGCCTCGACGGTGATCGTCCTCCGTGACGGTCGCGCTGGAATCGAGGTGTTCTGCGTTCGCCGCCACGCGAGCTCGAGCTTCATGGGGGGCGCCGTGGTGTTCCCTGGTGGGAAAGTGGACGCGCAGGACGGCGCGGAAGTCTGGAGGGATCGGGCGACCGAGCCACCGGCGCGCGCCGCTGCGTTCGCGACGGGCGAGACGCCGGCGCGAGCGCTGTGTGTGGCCGCGTGCCGCGAGACGCTGGAGGAAGGGGGCATCCTGCCGACCGATCATCCGCTGTCCGGCGACGAGGTCGACGTGGTGGGGCGGGAGCTCGCCGCCGGGGCGCCGCTCGATGCGGTCCTCGCGCGGCGCGGCCTGAAGCTCGCGCTCGCGGCGCTCGTCCCGTGGGCGCGGTGGATCACGCCCCTCGCCGAGGCGCGGCGCTTCGACGCGCGCTTCTTCCTGCTACCGCTGCCGCCAGGCCAGATCGGGCGACACGACGGGCACGAGACGACGATGAGCTTCTGGGCAGCGCCGTCCGAGGTCCTGGAGCGCGCCGCGCGTGGGGAGATCCTTCTCGCTCCGCCGACTTCACGCACGCTCGAGCTCCTCGCTGTCGCAGACGTGCGCAGCGCCGTGGCGCTCGCGGAACGCCAGTCGCTCTTGCCGATCTGTCCGCGCTTCGTCCCGGGCGATGGGGCCGAGCCGCCCTACCTGGCGCTGCCACGCGACCCTTCGCACGAGGCCCGCGATCGGCGCGCCGAGGGTCCGACCCGTTACGTCCTGCGCAACGGGCGCTTCGTCGCCGAAGAATGCTGCGCACATGGATCCCTGATCCACATCAAACAGGAACGAGAGCCAGATCCACCCGTGCCGACCAGCTTCGACGCCCCCCAGACGAATGCCCCCTCCGTGCCGGCGACGCCTGATCTCGAGGAGTGAGCCATGGAAACGAACCCGAAAGAGAACACGACGCAGCCCGAGCTGTTCACCGCGAGCGACGTCGCGCGCTTCTGTCAGGTGGACCTCAAGACCATCCACAATTGGGCGGACAAGGGGGAGATCCGCCACTTCCGCACGCCAGGACGGCACCTCCGTTTCCGGCGGCTGGACGTGCTCGATTTCCTCCGAAAGTACGGCTACCCGATCCCGGAGATCCTCCGGATGGGCAAGCCGAAGGTCGTCGTTGTCGACGACGACCCCTCCGTCCTCGCCGCGCTCCGCAAGACGCTGTCGCGGAGGTTCGACCTGACGACGTTCCAGGATCCGTTCGACGCGCTCGTCGCGGTGGGCAACCTCCAGCCCGACGCGCTCATCCTGGACATCATGATGCCGGGCCTCGACGGCGTGCGCTGTCTGGAGCGGCTCCGCTCCATCGACGCGACCTCGCACATCCGCTGCATCGTGTACTCGAACCACGAGGACATGAAGAAGAACGCGACCGAGGCCGGCGCCTACGACTTCATCAAGAAGGGCGAGGCCAGCGAGCTGCGCGACTCACTCGAGCGGCTCATGGGCCTCGAGCGAGGGTGACGCCTGCGCGGGCGACGCCCGCCCAGGCCAGCGGCGCCCCTCACTTGCCCTCGCGGTAGGCGCGGATCGCGTTCACGATGGCGTCCGCCATCTTCTGCCGGAAGTCGGCGGTCGCGAGGCGAGCCTCGTCCTCGGGGTTCGAGATGAACGCGGTCTCGAACAGCGCGGCCGGCATGTCGGCGCCCGCGAGGACGAAGAAGCCCGCGCCCCTGACGCCCTGATCCTTCGTGTCGGGGTAGCGGGGCGAGAGCGACGCGAGCGACGATCGCTGGAGGAGCTCGGCGAAGTGGCGCGAGCGGGCCGCCATGTCGCCGACGTTGAGGTTCGACAGGATCGCCGCCACCTCGAGGCGGGCGCCGGGATCACCTGGGTCCACGCCCTGCCCTGCCCGCCCGGCGCGGGCGGCGTTCTCGCGCGCCGCGAGCTGCGCCGACGTCGCCTCGCCGTCGTGAGGGGCCGCGAGCGAGAACGTCTGGACCCCACGAGCGCGGCCGTTCTCGCTCGCGTTGCAGTGGATCGAGACGAACAGGTCGGCGTGGAACGCGTTCGCGCGCGCGGTGCGGAGCTCCAGCGGGACGTAGGTGTCGCTGTCCCGCGTGAGGAGCGTCTCGATCTTGAGCTCGCGCGCGAGGAGCGGGGCGACGCGGTGGGCGACGTCGAGCGTCACGTCCTTCTCCTTCAACCCGGTGGGGCCGACGGCGCCGGTGTCGTTGCCGCCGTGCCCCGGGTCGATCGCGACGCGCCGGACCTCCCGCGCGCCGCCGGGGTTGTCCTTGTCATCGCGCAGCGGAGCGCGGGTGCTCACGTCGACGACGATCCGGAACGGATCGGGGAGGTAGAAGACCCGGCGGTGCAGGTTCGCGGCGAGATCGAGGACGACGCGCGTTCCATCCGGCTGGACGCCGACGCGCACCCGCCGCAGGACGCCGCCGACCTCGATCTCCCGCGCGATGCCGCGCGACGTCGCCCTCGCGATGTCGACGAACACGCGCGCGTCCTTGCCGGCGCTCTCGTCCGCCGCGAGCGTGCCTACGTCGAACGTCGTCGGCGCGGAGAGCTCGACAACGACGCGCGCCCCTTTGTCCGAGCCGTGCCGCTCGATCGAGGTGATCTTCACCGGGCCGGTGGGCGCCGCCGGCGCGCGGGGGGCCACGACGACATCGCCGGTGGCTTCGGCGGTCGTCACCTGCACCGGCGCCGCGCCCGCGGCGCTCGCGGGCGCGGCGGAGGAGCCCGGCGCCGGGCTCGATGCGAGCGCGAGCGCGACGCCCTCGACCCGGTGTCCCTCCTGCTCCAGCGCGCGCAGCGCGTCCCCGCTCGGCCGGTAGGCAGCGGCTTGCGCCAGCGCGAGCGCGAGCGCGCCCAGGCACTGCGAGCGCGGCGCGCCGCCGGACGGCGCGGGCGGGGCGAGGGCCGCGTAGCGCCGCGAGACCAGGTAGAGCTCGCGGTACGCGACGGCCGCGTCGTGAGCGAGCTCGCCGGCGAGCAGCGCGCGGCGGCGCTCGGCCTGGCACGCGCGCTCGACGTGGGCCGGATCGGAAGAGGCGCGGAAGGCCGTCGCCGCCGCGCTGTAGAGCTCCATCGCCTCGCGCGCGTCGGTGACCGCCTGATCGAGGCGGAAGAGCCGCACGCGAAGGTCGCCGGCCAGCTCCGCGAGCGAGGCCGCCTGCGCCGGCGCCCCGGCGCGCGATGACGCGATGGCGACGGCATCGGCGAGGGCGACCGTCTCGGCGCGGGGTGGGAGGAGCGCAGCCGGATCGAGCAGCGCGGCGGCGCGCTCCTCGTCGGAGATGCCGGCGGGCGCAGCCGGCGCGCCGCCCTCCGCGCTGCACCCGAGGGTGGCGTGCGCCACCACGGCAAAAAGCGCGATCGCCGCGAACGCCGGAGCGTTACGATGCAACCACGCCGGGCTGGTGTGCTGTCGGCTCGCCAGTTCAGCCCCGCGCGCCGAGCGACTGGCGATGCGTCCAGGAGGTTTCACGTGCCCGACCTCACGCCCACTTCATCCACAGGACCCCTCTACGCGGACCGCGCGTCGGGGGAGAGGTTTGCCGACGCGACGAGCATGGTCAACGCGTATCTCGCCCGGTACGACGCGAGCTCTCGGGGCGGGGCCGGATCGCCGAGCGGCGCCGGCGCCAGCACGCTCGACGAGACGGGGTACGCGCAGCTTCAGCACGGGAGCGCGACGATCGGCGTCAACGTGCTGGAGGCTCAAGGCGTCCTGATGGTCTTCTCTCCCATCATGGCCGTCCCCCTGAGCGGGCGCGAGGCCTTCTACCGGCGGCTCCTGGAGCTCAGCTTCGTCATCACCTCCGACGCGGCCTTCGCGATCGACAAGGCGCGCAACGAGGTGGTGGTGCGCTGCCTGCGGCGCCTCAGCGCGCTCGAGTACGAAGAGTTCGAGGATATCGTCACGACGGTGAGCCAGGTCGCCGACACCTGGGATGACGCGCTGCTGCGCGAGGTGCGCGGCGGGTGAGCCGTTCCCGGTCGTTCCGGGGGCGCCGGGGGGGCGCGCGCTCCCGCCGTGCGCGGCAGCCCGTGATGCGCCGATCCGTCGCGAGATTGCGGTGCAGCAGACGCGGGTGGTAAGTTCCTCACCGCGATGACTGCGGGGGAGCAACCGACGACCGCGGAACCTGGTGAGCGCTCCCTCTCTGCGGAGGAGGCGGAGCGGATCGCGTCGTCGATCCGGCCGTCCTGGGAGGCGTTCGACGAGCTGTCGGGCGCCCGAGGCGACGCGCGCGGCGGCGCCGTTGCGGAGGAGCCCGGCGCATCCGCAGCGAAATCGTCGGAAGCCCAGGCGGCCTCCCCCGCCGGAGCGCCGGCGGTGAAGCCTGGGCCCGCGGAGGCGCCTTCTCCTGCTGCACCAGCGGCGCCCACGACGGGCGTCATCGAGGCCCCGCCAGCCGGCGCGTCCGGCGTGTCCGACACCGTGATCGAGGGGGTCCCGACCATTGCCATCGGCGAGGACCCGCCGGGGCCGCCCGCGGCGGGGGCCACGTCCCGCGACGCGGGAGCGGCGGGGGCCGGTGAGCAGGCCAGCCCCTCGCCTCAGCCGCTCATCGACGCCCGGACGGCCGGCGGCGCCTCGGACGCGAGCGCCCCGAGCGCGGGCGCGGTGACGCGGGAACCGCCCCCCGCGCCGGCAGGGAAAACACAGGTAGGAATGGGTGAGCCGGAGGCAGCGGCCGCCGCGCCAGGCGCCGCGGCCGGCGCGCACGCCGCTGAGCCGCAGCCGCGGGTGGACCGGTCCCCCTCCCCGCCCCCGGAGGACGAACCGCCGTCGGCGAGGCCGAAGCGCAGGGGCTCCCGCGCGGCGCCTCCGGCGAGGGAGAGCGCTGATTCCGTGGCCGCGTCAGGCGTCCGCACGGAAGACCACGATCCGATCGAGATCCCCGTGTCCACGCCGAACAAGACGGCGCTGCGGGTCGTGCTCGCCCTCGCGGGCGTGGCCTTGCTGCTCGTCGTTGGTCGCACCTTGCTTCGAGACGACGCCGGAGAGGATCCCAGGCCCCCGGCGGCATCGTCGACGGCGGAGACGCCCGCCGCAGCGATCACGCCCCCCGCCGCCTCGCAGGCGCCCCCCGCCGTCTCGACCGCCGCCGCCGCTACGGACGACGGCGCCTCGCCTGCGCCGAGCGCCTCAGCGTCGCCTCCGGCTCCCGCAGCGACGACATCCTCCGTCGCGGCGACGCCTGCCTCTGCCGCGACGCCTCCTGCGGCCACGGCGCCTGCTTCTGCCACGGCGCACGCCTCCGCCAGGAGCGCCGCGGCGCCCGCGGTGCCAGCGCCCACGCCGAAGGCGGCCCCCCCTGCACAGAGGCCCGCGCCTCAAGCACCGGCGCAGCGTGGCACGAGCTCGACCGGAGGCAGCAAGGGCGGCGGCATCATCCGCGATGCGCCGTTCTGAAGCGCACCTGTTTACTCGCCTCGGCAGCGAGGCCTGCTGCAATCGTATCCTTTCGCGGACGCCGACGAGGCGAAGCCCGATCTGAGGAGCCATGAAAACACGCGCCTGCGCCCCAGTCCTCCTGCTCTCGCTGATCGCTCCCGCCGTGCTCACGGAGGCCGGGCTCCCCCCTTCTCTCTTCAGCGAGCGGCTGAGCTTCGCGCAACCGTCCGATCCCGTGACCGAGGTCGCGCGCCAGCGCTACGAGGAAGGGGTCAAGGCGTACGACGCCGGTCGGTTCGAGGAGGCACGCACCGCGTTCCTTCAGGTCTACGCGCTCAAGCGACACCCGGCCGTGCTGCTCAACCTCGGACAGAGCGAGCTTCGCTCCAATCACCTCCAGGACGCCGGCAAGCACCTGCAGCAGTTCCTGCGCGAGCACGCCGCGGCGACGCCGGAGCAGCGCGCCGCAGCGGAGAAGGCGATCGCCGATGTGAAACGGAGGAGCGGCTTCCTCGTCGTGATCGCCGACGCGAATGGCGCGGACATCAGCGTCGACGGCGTCCTCATCGGCAAGGCGCCGCTGCTCGATCCGGTGTTTGTGACGCCCGGCAAGCACACCTTGTTCGCGACCTACCTGGACCGATCGGCGACCACGCAGGTGGACGCGAAGATCGGCACAGCCACGCCCGCGACGCTCACCCTGGGCACGAGCGGCGCGACGCCCGCGACGCCGCCTGTCGGCGCGCCGACCCCGGCGACGCCGACCGCTGCGCCCACCTCGGCCGCCCCGGGCGCCGCGCCGCCACCGCCGGCACAGCCTCCGGCGACGGGCACCACGCCGCCCGCGCCGGGCGCGGCCGCTCCCGGCGCGATGGCTCCGGGCGCAGCCGCGCCGAGCCCCTCACCGTCACCAGCAGCGCCGACGGGCGCCGGCGGCTTCAGCGTCTCGACGAGCAGCACGATGGGCTCGATGAGCCCAGCGCAGGCCTCCGGCGGACGCGAGCCGTTCTTCCACTGGTACGCGCGCAAGCCGCTCGCCTGGGCGGGCACCGGCGTCGCCGGCGTCGGCCTGGTCATGGGGATCGTCGGCTCGGCCATCACGGTCGACGCGCGCAGCAGCGCCGACGACATCGGGGGGCAGATCGAGGCGTACGTCGCGGGTCACCAGAGCGCGATCCCCGCGAACCGCAGGTCTCAGCCCTGTGGCGCGCGCGAAGATCCGTCGGGCGACCTCCCCGACTTCAGGAACGCGTGCGGAAAGCTCCGCGAGAAGCTCGACCGCTTTGACGGCGCGGTCCCCTGGGCGATCACCGGGTGGGTCCTCTTCGGCGTCGGGGTCGTCGGCACCGCGACCTACGCCATGATCGACTGGTACCCGCAGAAGCAGCAGACCGCAGCCGACGGGCCGCGCATCACCGCGATCGCGCCGTTCGTGGCGCCAGGTCAGGCCACGCTCAGCGTCGCGGGCGCCTTCTGAAGAGATCGAGCGCGCCAAGAGCGACATCGGAGTGGGCGTCCTTGTAAAGCTGGCCGACGTGCTCGGCGTCCGGCCCGGGGATCTGGTGCGGCTCGTGACCTATGGCGGACTGTACGAGACGGCCCACCTCGACGACCTACCGGCGCCAGGGGACCTGACGCTGGTGCTGGTGGTCGCGTCGGTAACACCGACGCTGCGCGAGGATCTGGCGCGCAAGGGCTGGACTCTGAGCCCGCTCGGCGGAGGGTATGCGCGCATCGACGGGCCGATGTACGATACGTACCTCGCCATCACGGACGAGGTGACCGAGGCGGAACGCGACGACTACCTGCGGCTCTTCAGCCATCGGTCCGCCCTGCCGGGCGAGGCAGCACGGTGGCTGAAGCAGTGGATGAGGGACACGAGGATGAAGCAGCCGGACATCGAGGAGCTCCCGGGGTACGAGGAGATGTTCCAGAAGCTGGTCGAGGCGATGCCTGTGGAAAAGCGGCTCGCCGGGCTCGCCCCCGAGCAGCGGCTCGCCGGGCTCGCCCCCGAGCAGGTGATCCTCGCGCTCCCGGTGGAGGTGCTGCGCATGCTCTCCGAGGAGCATCTCCATTCGCTCCCCGCCGACGTTCGGGAGACGATCAAGAAGCGCCTCCGGGGCACCGCCCATTGACGCGCGGAGCGCGAGAGCAAGGCCAGCCCTGGCGGAGCGCGACCGGTTGAGGCAGGCGCTCCTGCCAGCGTGACAGCGGGGTTGCGGTGCGTCCGCAGCGCTGACACGCCGCGTTTTCGATCGGGAGTGGCTTCAGACCGGCGAGGGCTCGACGGGCTTGGCGTCGGTGGGCTTGGTCTCGACGGGCGCCGGCTCGTCCGGCGCGGCGGCGCTGCCGCGGCGCTTCGGGCGGAGCCTCCGCAGCGCGTCGCGGAACGAGGTGGCGCTGAAGCGGCGCTTCGCCTCGGGGATGTCCCAGCAGGCGTTGACGCCGGCGGCGCGCGCCTCGTTCCCGAGCAGCGTGGCATACGTCACGATGGAGTTGCGCAGCACCATCGCCTCTTCCCGGTTCCGCAGACCGAGGATGCCGAGCAGGTCACGGCCGCTCACCTCGTCGAGCAGCGCGCTGCCTTCGCGCAGGAAGTCTTCGGTGAGGCCGACGGGCGAAAGGCGGGCCTGGTGCTGCTTGGCGAGCCGGAGCAGCATGGCGAGATCGCTGGTCTCCTCGGTGAGCGTGCCGCTCGTGTTGACGTCGGCGAACTGCTCGGCGACGTCCGGCTCGAACGCGAACGCCTGATCGGCGAACGCCTTGAGCCGCGCGCGCCACGGCCGGCTCGCCTTGATCACCTGGTCGACGGGCCGGACCTGGTAGGCGCCGGTGCGCTTGCCCTCGCCGAACCAGAGGTTCGCGGTGTCGAGCAGCTGGATGGCGCCGCGGAGCAGCGCGCGGCGCTCGGGGCCGTAGGCCTTGCTCGTGAGCTGCGCCTCGTACTGGACGACGGCCAGATAGAGGTCCCGGAGCTCCGTGAGGGTGGTCGTGAACCCAGCAGCCCGGGAACGCGGCCAGCGCCGCCGAGACGGCCGGGGATCGTGTCCGCAGCGCCGGGGAGCCGTACCAGCAGCGCCGAGGAGCCGTACCAGCAGCTCCGAGGAGCTACACCAGCAGCTCCGAGGAGCCGTACCAGCAGCTCCAGGGAGCCGTACCAGCAGCTCCGAGGAGCTGCACCAGCAGCTCCAGGGAGCCGTGCCAGCGGCTCCGAGGGGCCGTACCAGCAGCTCCTCGGAGCTGCACCAGCAGCTCCGAGGAGCCGCACCAGCGGGTGCCGGCAGGCATCCCGGGGTTGCTGGGGAGCCGCTGGGAGGCGCTGGCGCTCGCTCAGCCTGAGCCGCCGGCCGGCGAGAGCGCGCCGCCCGAGGACGCGAAGGACGAAGCGAGGGCGCGCTTTTTCAAGGGCAGGAAGCTCTACCAGGAGGGGGCCTTCAGCGCCGCGCTCGCGGAGTTCCAGGCGTCGAGGGAGCTCTACCCGAACGAGAGCGCGACGGTCGGCGCCGCCGAGAGCCTGAAGCGCCTCCAGCGCTTCGACGAGGCGCTCGATCTCTTCGAGGTCGTGCTGCGCGACTTCTCGGAGGCCCTGGAGGCGCCGAGGCGGGACGCGATCCAGCGCGAGGTGATCGCGCTGCGCGGGCTCGTCGGCACCGTCGAGATCGCGCAGGCCGAGCCTGGCGCGACGATCACCGTCGACGGGCAGCGCCGGGGGGATTTTCCGCTGGTCGCGCCGCTCCGGGTCGCGGCGGGCAGCCACGGCGTGCGCGTGTACAAGGAGGGCTTCGAGCCGTTCGAGACGCGCGTCGAGGTCGCGGGCGGGCAGACCGCGCGCGTCGCGGCGCGCCTGGTCCGGCTGAAGCAGGTGGGGACGCTCCGGGTCGTCGAGGCGCGCGGGCGGGAGCTCTCGGTGGTCGTCGACGGCGTCGAGGTCGGCAAGACCTCGGCGGCGCCGCTCTCGGTGCCGCTCGCGCCCGGCGCGCACGTGGTGCTCCTGCGCGGCGCGGGCCGCCTCGGCACCGCGCCGGTCCGCGTGAGCCTCCGGGTGGATGAGGTCGAGCAGTTGCGGCTCGAGGCGGAGGAGCTGGACGTCGCGCTGCGCATCGCGCCGGTGCCCGTGGACGCGCTCGTGTCGCTCGACGGCGTGTCGCTCGGCCGGGGTCCGTGGGAAGGGCAGGTGCGCGCGGGGAAGCACACCGTCGAGGCCACGGCCGGGGGGTTCCTGCCCGCGACGCGCGCGATCGCGCTCGCGCGCGGCGGGCGGGAGGAGCTCTCGGTGGAGCTCGAGCGCGATCCCGGGTCGCCCTTCTGGCGCAAGCCGCCGCCGCCGCCGCGCTTCCTCGTGGAGCTGGGGACGGCGGTGCTCATCGCGCCGAGCTTCGGGGGCGACGTGGCGGGCACGTGCGGGACGGGGTGCAGCGCGGGGGTGGGCGCCGGGAGCTACGGCGTGCTCCGCGGCGGGTACCAGCTGAGCTCGGGCATCGGGTTCGGGGCGTCGTTCGGCGCGCTCTCGGTGAAACAGGCGACGCGCGGGCGGCGCACGTCGCTCAACCTCGTCGGGGACCCTGCGCTGGCGACGAGCGCGATGGACGCCGCGGGCGATACGACCGCCGCTGGCCAGGTCGACGACGTGCTCCGGCTGCGCGGCTTGCTCCTCGGCGCGTGGGTCGGCTACGCGCTCGACGCGGGCTTGCCGATCCACTTCCGGCTCGGCGCGGGCGGCGTCTTCGGGTCGATGTCCGACGCGCGGAGCGGATCGTTCGCCGCGCGCACGGAGGGCGCGGCGGCTTACCGGGTGGGAACGGTCGTCGCGACGCAGGCGGCGCGCTTCGTGTTCGTCGCGCCGGAGGTGCGCGTCGGGTGGTCGCTCAGCGAACACGTCGAGGTGAACGCGGGGCTGGAGGTGCCGGTGCTGTTCGCGGTGTCGCGGCCGGCGTGGCGCGAGGCGGACGGGATCCACGCCGGTCCCGACGGCTATGGGTGGTTCAGCGCCGAGCCGCTGGTGGGCGGTGTCGTCGTCGGCGTGGCGCCGACCGTGGGGGCGCGGTTCGAGCTTTGACGCTTGCGGGAGGGGTCATGCGATTGGCGTTGTTGCCGACGTGGGGGCTGCGTGGCTCCTGGGTGGTGCTGCTCGTGCGGTCGTTCTGGGCGCTGGTCGGGTGCAGCGGCGAGGGCGAGCCTTGGCAGGGGGCGAGCGAGGTGCTGGGCGCGCGCTTTCCGGAGCAGGTGACGCAGGTGCTCGGCGCGGGGGCGGGCTTCGTGGCGACCGGCGAGGGGTTCGTGGCGAGGTCGCGGGGGGAGGTGCCGGGACGGTTCCGGCCCGCGGGAGAGACGATCGAGGCGGTGTTGCCTGCAAGGGGCGAGGAGGGGCTGCGCGTCCGCGGGCAGAGCGGGTTTGCGTTCGCGGTGCGCGAGCTCGGCGCGGCGGGCGAGGCGGCGCTCGAAGGGAGCGCGGTGACCTAT
Source organism: Sorangium sp. So ce426 (assembly GCF_051475585.1). Lineage (NCBI taxonomy): Bacteria > Pseudomonadati > Myxococcota > Polyangiales > Polyangiaceae > Sorangium > Sorangium sp. So ce426. Next base: position 5,551,522 of record NZ_CP150341.1, read on the forward strand.
GCGCGACCGGGAGGTCAGTCGTACTGGACGGCGATGGCGGGCGGGGGCGCGGAGGAGTGGCTGCTGCTCGAGGCGGAGCACGTGACGAGCGATGCGCCCGTCGCCGTGTGGGAGGTGGACGGCGCGGCGCTGCGGCAAGAGGGCGAAGCGGTGGCGGTGGTGGACGAGGGCGGCCGAGCGCGGATGCGGGTCACGGCGCCCGAGGCGCATGCCGGAGGGGGGAGAGCGATCGAGGTGCGGCTCGCGGCGCGGGGGCAGCGGATCGAGCTGTGGGTGCAGGCCAGCGGGGAGACGGTGCTGGTGGATCCGGTATGGCAGGCGACGGGGGCGATGGGCGCCGCCCGCCGTGGTCACACCGCGACGCTGCTGCCGAACGGGCAGGTGCTGGTCGCGGGCGGCCTTGACTTCCTCTTCGGTGGTTCTCTCGCAAGCGCGGAGCTGTACGATGCGGCGACGGGAACCTGGCTGCCCGCCGGCTCGATGGGCACCGCCCGCGCTGGGCACACCGCGACGCTGCTGCCGAGCGGGCAGGTGCTGGTCACGGGCGGCGAAGACTACGCCTCCGATGTTTCTCTCGCGAGCGCGGAGCTGTACGACCCGGCGACGGGAACCTGGCTGCCCGCCGGTGCGATGAGCACCGGCCGCGCTTCTCCCACCGCGACGCTGCTGCCGAGCGGGCAGGTGCTGGTCGCGGGCGGCGGCGACTACGCCTCCGGTGCCCGTCTCGCGAGCGCAGAGCTGTACGACCCGTCGACGGAAACGTGGCTGCCCGCCGGCTCGATGGGCACCGACCGCCTTGGTCACACCGCGACGCTGCTGCCGAACGGGCAGGTGCTGGTCGCGGGCGGCTACACCTCCGGTGTTTCTCCCGCGAGCGCGGAGCTGTACGACGCGGCGACGGGAACCTGGCTGCCCGCCGGCTCGATGAGCACCGCCCGTGGTGGTTACACCGCGACGCTGCTGCCGAGCGGGCAGGTGCTGGTCGCGGGCGGCGTTGACGTCGCCTCCGGTGTTTATCTCGCAAGCGCGGAGCTGTACGACCCGGCGACGGGAACCTGGCTGTCCGCCGGCTCGATGGGCCCCCCCCCGCGCGCATCACACCGCGACGCTGCTGCCGAGCGGGCAGGTGCTGGTCGCGGGCGGCGCCGACTACGCCTCCGGTGCCCTTCTCGCGAGCGCAGAGCTGTACGACCCGTCGACGGAAACGTGGCTGCCCGCCGGCTCGATGGGCACCGACCGCCATTATCACACCGCGACGCTGCTGCCGAACGGGCAGGTGCTGGTCGCGGGCGGCTACGCCTCCGGTGTTTCTGCCGCGAGCGCGGAGCTGTACGAGCCGTCGACGCGAACGTGGCAGCCCGCCGGCTCGATGGGCACCGACCGCGCTGGTCACACCGCGACGCTGCTGCCGAATGGGCAGGTGCTGGTCGCGGGCGGCCATAACGCGAGAGCGGAGCTGTACGACCCGTCGACGGGAACGTGGCTGCCCGCCGGCTCGATGGGCACCGTCCGCTATCTTCGCACCGCGACGCTGCTGCCGAACGGGCAGGTGCTCGTCACGGGCGGCAACGATTCCGGCGGCCCCAGCGCGGAGCTGTACGACCCGGCTGGGCGCTGGGCGACCGCGGCGTCGATGCGCACCGGCCGGGTCCATCCCACCGTGACGCCGCTGCCCGACCAGCGCGCGCTGGTCGCCGGGGGGCTCAGCAACGCCGGCTACGAGGCGAGCGTGGAACAGTACGATCCAGCGAGCCGAACCTGGCTCCCGGCCGCCACGATGAACAGCGCCCGTCATCATCACACCGCGACGCTGCTGACGAACGACCAGGTGCTCGTCGCGGGCGGCATCGGCGCTGAGGGTCCTCTCGCGAGCGCGGAGCTGTACGACCCGACGAGGGAAACCTGGCGGCTCACCCGCGCAATGAACCGCGCCCGCACCGACCACGCTGCGGTTTGGCTCAACAACGAGCAGGTGCTGGTCGCCGGGGGTTGGGGCATCGGCGGCGCGCTCCGCGATGTCGAGCGGTACGACCCGAGCACCGCCGAATGGATTCCCTGCAACGGCGCCATGCACAGGGCCCGCTGGCAGTTCACCGCGACCCTGCTGCCGAGCGGACAGGTGCTGGCTGCCGGAGGCTGGGGAGACGTTGGCGCTCTCAGAGACGCAGAGCTGTACGATCCGATCGCCGACCAATGGGAACCGGTTCCCTTGGGGATGAACGACGCTCGCACCGGCCATACGGCCACACGTCTCACACCTCTGGGGAGGGGTCAGGTCCTGATCGCCGGAGGCGCAAGCAGCGATGGCGTCCTTGCGCGGGCAGAGCTCTTCGATCCGGAGACCATGTCCTTTTCGCCTGCGGCGTCCATGCGCCATGCGCGCACGGGCCATGTGGCCTCGGAGCTGGCAGATGGACGGGTGCTGGTCGCGGGCGGCGCCGACGCCGGCGGCCCGCTGGCAAGCGTGGAGCTCTACGACCCGGCGGAGAACGTCTGGCACGAGGTCCGCTCGTTGAGGACGCCCAGGCGCGAGCCCGCGGGGCTCTTGCTCGACGATGGGACGGTGCTCGTGATCGGCGGGGCCGGTGCGGGTGGGATCCCGCTGGCCACCGCCGAGCTGTATGAGCTCCTTCCCAATGGCACGCTGTGCCGCTGGGCAGCCGACTGCCGGAGCGGCTTCTGCGTCGACGGCGTCTGCTGCGACGCGGCCTGCGACGGCGGCCCCTGCGACGCCTGCGCGGTCACCACCGACATCACCCTCCTCCCCACCGGCGCCCGGATCCTGGGCACCTGCGAGCCGGTCGACGACGTCGCCTGCGACGACGGCAACGACTGCACCCAGCACGACGTTTGCCACGACGGCGCCTGCCAGGGCACGAACCCCGTGGTCTGCACGGCATCCGACGGCTGCCACGAGCCGGGCGTGTGCAACACGAGGACGGGGAGCTGCTCGCCGGAGACGCCCAAAGACGAGGGCGCCACCTGCGATGACGACAACCTCTGTACCCGGCGCGACGCGTGCCAGGTCGGGATCTGCACGGGACTCGACGAGGTCCTCTGCCCGCCGCCCGATGCGTGCCACAGGCAGGGCAGCTGCGATCGGTTGACGGGGATGTGCGACAACCCGGCGAAGGACGAGGGCGCCAGCTGCGATGACGGCAACCTCTGCACCCTGGACGACGAGTGCCAGAGCGAGGTCTGCGTGGGCAGCCCGGTCATTTGCCCGCCGCCCGATGCATGCCACAAGCAGGGCAGCTGCGATCCGTCGACGGGGGCGTGCGACAACCCAGCGAAGGACGAGGGCGCCAGCTGCGATGACGGCAACCTCTGCACCCTGGACGACGAGTGCCAGAGCGAGGTCTGCGTGGGCAGCCCGGTCATTTGCCCGCCGCCCGATGCGTGCCACAAGCAGGGCAGCTGCGATCCGTCGACGGGGGCGTGCGACAACCCAGCGAAGGACGATGGTGCGAGCTGCGACAGCGATGGCGACCCGTGCACGGCGGACGACCACTGCGAGGGCGGCGTGTGCGTGGCCGGCGAGCCGAAGACCTGCGCCTCGTATGCGTGCGACAAGGCCACAGGACAGTGCCTGACCCGCTGCGACTCGGTCCGCGATTGCGTGGACGGTAAGGTGTGCGACCCGACGCATCGATGCGTCGATGCGCCGCCCGACAAGTACCACCACGACACCAGCGGCTGCGCCCTCGCTGCTCCCGGCGCCCCTCCCCCCTCGCCCCGGACGCTGGCCGCGCTCTTCGTGCTCGCCCTCGCCGCCATGGGTGCACGGCGCCCGCGCGCTGAGGCGTGGAGACGCCCGCGATCGATCGCGGCATGCGAGACCCGCCGCCCCCGCATCCACGCCCGTAGCGCCGAGGGGAGGGTCTGCGCGGCGGCCGCGGGTGGGCGCGATCCAGCACCGACCGAGGTGCCATAAGGTCCCTGCAGTCTCCACGTCTCAGGCGCGCCTTGTGTGGCGCGCGACGAAACGTCCCAGGTGGCATGGCCCGAAGGGAGACATGCCGGGTGGTGTTTCATGCGCAAGCTCCCCCGTCCCCGTCTTGGCGGATGGCGAGCGCCCACCCGCGGCCGCCGCGCAGACCCTCCCCTCGGCGCGAGCTCCCGGGAAAGCGCCCCAGCTAGGACTCCGACCGCCGCCCTCACCTCTCCTTCGCGACGCGCAGCAGATCCCGCATCGTCGACCGCGGCACATCCGCGAGCCGCGCCGCGGCGCTGACGTTGCCGCCCACCTCCTCGAAGGCGCGGAGCGCATCGGCGGGCGTGATCTTCCGGCGGACCGGGGGCTCGCGATCGGCGATGACCGCCGTGATGTGCTCGGGCAGGACACGGCCATGCGCGCGCAGCGCGGCTTGAATGAGCACGTTCCGCAGCTCCCGGACGTTGCCTTGCCAGCGGTGCGCCCTCAGCGCGGCGAGCGCCCCGGGGGACAGCTGGCGCCGACCAATCTCGGAGCTCGCCAGGAGGTGCTCCGCCAGGAGCGGGATGTCGTCCGGCCGCTCCCGCAGCGCGGGGAGCTGAAGACGGCACACCGCCAGGCGCTCGTAGAGATCCGCGCGGAAGCGACGCTCGCTGACGAGGGTCTCCAGGGGCTCGCAGGTCGCGACGACGAGCCGCACGTTGACCTGCGTCGCCCTCTCCGCGCCCAGCGGGCGGACCGTCCCCTCCTCCACGACGCGCAGCAGCTTCGCCTGGACCTCCAGCGAGAGCGCCGCGATCTCGTCGAGGAAGAGCGTTCCATGGTTGGCCTCGACGAACGCGCCCTGACGCTCCCGAACCGCGCCGGTGAACGCGCCCCGACGATGGCCGAACAGCTCGGACTCGGCGAGCTCCCGCAGGATCGTGGCGGCGTTCAGGACCACGAACGGCCGGTCGGCCCTGGCGCTCTCCGCATGGATCGCCCGGGCCACGAGGTCCTTGCCCGTGCCCGACTCGCCGCGCAGCAGCACGGGGAGCTGGAGCGGCGCCACCCGCCTCACCGCCGCGGCGAGCTGCCGCATGGGCCGCGAACGGCCGATGAGCCCGGGGAGCGGCGGCCCATCCTCCTCGATCACCGGCACTTTTCGGGCCGCCTCGACGCACATCGCCGTGCGACCGATCTCGAAGCAGCCGCCAGGGACGAGCATCGCCTGCCGCACGCGGACGCCACCGACGCGAACGCCGTTGCGAGAGCCGAGGTCCGTCACCTCGATCGATGCGCCGCGGTGCGCGACGCGGCAGTGCCGGGCGCTCACCGCGGCATCGTCGAGCCTCACGTCCGCAGCCGGAGCGCTGCCCAGGATGAGCTCGGCCCCCGGCGCGACGGCGATGCGCACCGGAGCGCCGCTGCCGGGATGCTCGCAGCGGAGCCACACCGTGGCGAGCACGTCGCTATCGTCCGCGATCTCCACGGTGACGTCCCGGAGCGAGGAGGGCTCACCGCCGCGCGCGCCCGGGTCCGGTCGACCGCCGGGCGCTCCGACGAGCGCTCCCGGCAGGGCTGCGAGGGGCGCGGCCGGCGCCGCGAGCGGCGCGGACGCCGCCATGTCGCCGTGCGCCGAGGTGAGGGGTCTGGAAGGGCTGTCGTGGTCGCTGCGGATCTGTGCGTCATCCATGTCCATGAGGTTTGTCGTCGGCACGCGAGGCGCAGTTGCGTCGCCCGGGCGACATTCCTTCTCGTCGGAACGCGCCCCCCTTTGCGCTCTGGACCGCGCTGTTCTAGAGGCCGTTCGTGAGATCGCGCTCGACAAGGTGGACCGCGCCGGCGCTCGGCGTGGCGGCAGCGGGCTGGGTGCTCTCGGCCAACCAGGCCCTCGCCCAGCCCGCAGATCAGACGACGGCCGCGGCCGAGGAAGAAGAAGAGGAGGCCGGGCCGGAAGCCGGGGTGAAGCGCCCCGCCGGGCCCGACGAGCGAAGCGGACACCTCCTGCTCCAGGGCCGGGCCGGGTACAGCCTGCCCTTCGGCGGCATGGCCGCCGGCCAACCGGTCACCGACACGGTCTCGGGCGGCTTCGCCTTCGGCGCCAACCTCGGCATCGGCTTGAGCCGCGTGACCGTCCTGGAAGCAAGCGGCTCCTACACCCTGCTCTCGGCAGCGGCAGGCTGCAGCGACTGCTCCGGCCGAAGCCTCGATCTGGGTCTGGGGTTCGTCTACCACGTCGCCCAGGGGATCGCGGTCGACCCCTGGATCAGCTACGGCGTGGGGTACCGGCGAACGGTCTTCACATCGCCGGAGGCCTCGGCGGCCGGCTCGACAGCGACCGATCGTGTGTTCCACGGTCTCGATGTCGCCCGCGTCGCGCTGGGCGCCGACTTCTACCCGGCCCCGATCCTTGGCGTCGGCGTGTTCGCGGAGCTCGACGCCGGCGCCTACCTCTCCCGCCCTGACGAGGGTTCCGACCCCGCGGCGTACGGATTCTTCCAGTTCGGTGTGCGCCTCGCGCTGGATCCCCTACCCCGGGGCACGCGACCACCGGCGGCCTCGGCCGGTACGTCACCGAGGATCGCCGCTCAAGCGACCGGCTCCCAGGGAGCAGCCCGCCGCTAAAGCAGCCGGAATGTGGGCGGTCCACAGCGAGGGGCAGGTATAATCTGCCGCGAATGGGCGAGTTCAGGACGAGCAGCCGCACCCGACCCGTCGCGGCTGCCGTGACCGACGTAGGTCGCCAGCGAAAGCACAACGAGGACAACGTCCTCGTGAAGTCCGATCTCGGCCTCTTCGTCGTGGCGGACGGCATGGGCGGGCACAACGCGGGCAACGTCGCCAGCGCGCTCGCGACCAAATCGCTCGACAACTTCTTCGAGGCGACCCGCGCCGGCAGCTTGCCAGGCCCCGTCCCGGCCGACGAACAGGAGCTCGATCCGGAAGCACGGCGCGTCGTCGCGGCGATCCGTAAGGCGAACCACGATGTGTTCGTCATCTCGAACACGTACACCCAGCACCAGGGCATGGGCTCGACGGTGGTCGCCGCCTACGTGTCGTGCGAAACGGAGCAGATCCACGTCGGGCACGTCGGCGACAGCCGCTGCTACCGGATCCGACACGGCGAGATCGAGCAGCTCACGAAGGACCACTCGCTCATCAACGACGCCCTCGCGCTCAAGCCCGACCTGAGCCAGGACGAGCTGGCGAGGCTCCCGAAGAACATCATCACGCGCGCGCTCGGCATGAAGGACGCCGTGAAGGTCGACATCCGCTCGGAGCCCACCCAGCCCGGCGACGTCTTCCTGCTCTGCTCGGACGGGTTGAGCGGGATGATCTCGGAGCAGCAGATGCTCGATGTGTTCGACGTCACCCAGGATCCGCACGAGGCGTGCGAGCTCCTCATCGAGATGGCCAACGAGGCGGGCGGGACCGACAACATCTCGGCGCTGATCGTCCGCATCCAGCTCGACGCGCAGGACGAGCGGCAACCGAACAGCGCCGAGCTCGATGACACCCGGCCCCTCCACGTCGATGAGTTCGGCGAGACGGTTCCGCCCGCGGCGGTCCACGAGGGACAGCTCCCGGTCGACGAGGTCGATCTCGAGATCGCGGCGCAGCAGGTCCACTCCATCGCGGACAGCGGCCTGCGGAGCCAGGCCCACGGCGCGCCGGGCGCGGTGGCGCGCATGGCCGCCGCGCCGTTCACGGATCGGCGCTCGCGGGCCGCCGCTGGCTCCGGTCGCTACGCCGCGGTGACGGCGGCGGCGAGGCCTCCGGTGAAGGAAGCCCCGCCATCGAAGCCCGCGAAGCGCGCGACCGAGGTGCGGGTCGCGCGGTGCGCGCACTGCAAGCACGAGCTCTTCATCGGCAACCGGTTCTGCGTCGAGTGTGGCGCCCCCATCAAGCCGTGAGCCGCGCCGCTGGCGCGCTCGGGTCGGCCGCGTCGGCATCGACGTGCGCGCCGGCGGCGTCGGCCTGCGCGCCGGTCGCGAGCAGCGACCGGCGCCGCGGGGCCGACGCGGCAGATCACTTGACTGCGAGCAGCTCGACCTCGAAGACGAGGGTCGAGTTCGGCGGGATCACGGGCGGGAAGCCGCGAGCGCCGTAGCCGAGCTCCGGCGGGATCGTCAGCTTGCGGAGGCCGCCGATCTTCATGCCGGCGACCCCCTGATCCCATCCCTTGATCACCTGGCCGGCCCCCAGCTTGAACGAGAATCCCTGGCCGCGGTCGCGCGAGCTGTCGAACTTGTCGCCGCTGGTCAGCGTGCCGACGTAGTGCACCGTCACGAGCTGGCCGTGCTTCGCCTCCGCGCCTGTGCCTTCCTTGAGGTCCTCGATCCCGAGCTCTGCTTGCATGGTCGACTCCTTTCGGCGCGATGGGAGGAGCGCTGCACGGTCGCGTCAAGCCGAAGCAGCAGATGAGCCCTCCGGGCGAGCGCCCGCGAGCGCAAAGACGCTCGGGGAATCGTGGGCTCAGCCGCCGAAACCAGGGAACGTGAACACGGGCGCGCCGCCGGTCATCCGCCAGGTGTTGGCGGTCTGCTGGACGACGGGCTGCCGCAGCAGCGGGTGCGGGTGCGTCTGCTCGAAGGCAAACAGGATCGTGGCGGGCGTGAGCTGATCGAGCGACGCGAAGAAGCCGAGCGTGAGCATCGCGCCGCCCTCGGTCCAGCGGTACCCCTGCTGCCGCGCGCCAGCGGCGAGCAGGTTGTTCACGCCCGCCACGTCCGCCGCGATCTCGTTCGGCTGGTTGAAGATGGGGAGCGTGCGCGACAGCATCCGCCCGAGATCCGCGGGCGTGACGCCCCGGCTCCCCCCCTGCCCGTTCGCGCAGCCCGTGTGCCCGAGGTGATGGTGGCCGAGCTCGTGGCCGAGGACGAACGCGAGCTGCTCGTGGTAGAGCTGGCGCTGCCGCTCGACCTTGCGCGCGTCCGTGTGCTGCACCGGATCGATGAAGCCCGCCGGCGGCCGGACGATCGGCTGCCCAGGCCGCTGCCGCTGCGCGAGCATCCGCAGGAACTCGTCGAGCTTCCTCGTCCCGAAGACCTCGTCGGTCGCCTTGAACTGCGCGATCTGCGCCTCGACCTCGAGCAGCCCGTCGGTGATCGCCATGAACGGCATCCGCTGGTCGTCGCAGCCGGCGAACGCGTTCACCTCGCCCACCGTCGGATCGGCGATGAACGGGATGCCCCTCACCTTCTGCTGCGAGGCCGCCGGCAGCGCGCCGATCAACGCGCCCATGACGACGCCGGCCTCGGACTGGAGCCAGCTGACGTTGATGTCGTTGATGGGATCGCCGAGCACCGGCAGCCCCGGCATCGTGGGCACGTTGAAGGTAGGCGCCGGCACAGGCCCGGTCTGCGCCGGCGGGTACCCGGGCTGCTGCGGGTATCCGGGTTGCTGCGGGTACCCGGGCTGCTGTGGAGGAGCACCCTGCTGGGGCGCGCCGTACGGAGGATAGGCCTGGCCGTACGACGGCTGAGACGCAGGCCGGCGCGAGCTGCCTCGCTGACAGCCTGCGACCAGTCCGAGAGCCAGAACGAGGGCGCCGATCGGTCGAAGCAGATTCATCGCCGCGAGCATAGCGCACGGCGAGGGGGTCAACCTCGCCGCGCCGCACACAAGATCTCGGCGCGCGGTCGCGGTCCGCGGCGCCGCGATGAGCCGAAAGCCGGGCGCCGGGCGTCAGGCGCAGGAGGACCGATGAACAGACACCGTGCCTGGTCTGCCGCCGCCGCCCTGTCGATCAGCGCCGCCGCGCTCTCTGGCTGCGGCGGCGCCTCCGTCGCGCAAGCCCCGGTGGCGCCGGAGCCCGCCGGTGCGACCTCGATGGCGCCGCACAAGGGGAGCGCCGTCGAGACGGCCGAGGATGCGCTCGCGGAGCTCGAGCGCGCGGAGGACGAGCTCGATCAGGCGATCGGCGCGCCCGCGCAGCGCGACGAGGACCGGGCCGTGGCGGAAGCGGCGCAGCCGGGAGCGCCGCCGCCGGCGGCTTCACCGCCGAGCCCGAGCGTACCCGACAGCCGCGCCGCGCCGTCGCCGCGGGCGACGGCCGCCGGCGGCGAGGCCCCGCCCAAGAAGCTCGAGGCCGAGCCGACGTCCGCGCCGCCGTGCGAGACCGCGTGCCGCGCGCTCGCATCCATGAGCCGCGCCGCGCAGCACCTCTGCGGGCTCGCCGGTGATGCGGACCAGCGGTGCGATTCCGCGCGCGCCCGGGTCAAGAGCGCGACGGACCGGGTCGAGGCGCGGTGCCCGCGCTGCGCCGAGCTCTGAGCCTCGACCAGGGACGCACCGCCGGCCGCTCCAGCTCGACAGGAGCGGTGCTGCCGTCGCGCACAGCTGTGCCCACCTCGGTACGGGCCGAGCGCGCCTTCCGCTCGGACGACGGCCTCACGGGCCCGGCGCGAGGAGCTGAAGCAGCCGCACATTTTTGTACATATCCCCGAGCGAGCCTGCCGCCGCGTGGCCGGCCTTCGCGAGCAGCTCGAGCTCCTCGGGGCGCACCTCCACCTGCACCGTCAGCCGGCCGGCGCCCGGCTCCACGGCGAGGGTCGCGCGCTTCGCGATCTCGGCGAGCGCCGCCCCGGGCTCCGGGCCGACGAGCGCCTTCAGCGCATCGACGTTCGCGCGCTTCTCCTCGAGGAGCTTCCGGAGCTCTTCGGCCGCGTCGGCCGACGCGGCGTCGATCGCGACGGTCGCCGAGAGCCCGCCCTTCGTCGAGACGCCGACGGTGACGGCGCGCGGGCCCGTGGAGCCGGTGAGGATCGCGCGGAGGCTCGGCTTGCTCTCGGAAAGAAGGGCGACGCCCAGGAGGGGACGATCCCACCCGATGTGCGCGAGGCGCGACGTCGCCTCCTCCCGGCTCGCCAGCGACGTCCCGGCCTCCTCGGCGTCGATGCTCGCGCGGATCTCCGGCTCGGCGCCATACAGCAGGATCGACCCGTCGCGCACGGCGATGGCGTCCTCGCCGGCGCGGAGCAGGTACTTCACGCCTTTGTACTCTGCCTGGACGTAGCTGTGCGTCGCCAGGCGCTCCGCGAGCTTCTGCTCGTTGAAACGCCCGCGCGCGACCACGAGCGACGGGGCGACGAGCAGCTTGTCGACGTCGAACCCGAGATCGATGCCCGTCGCCTTCTTGATGTCGTCACGGGTGCGCTCGATGTGCAGCCGCACCGCGCCCCCCTCCGCGCCGAGCGCCTGCAGGTCGATCTGGTGAGGGTCGACGATCACAACGCCGGGGACGTTGCCTTGGACATATTCGAGCAGCGACTCGTCTCTCGGGAAGGTCGCGGCGCGGAGGTGCGCCACGCCGAAGCCGAGGAGCCCCGTCTGCTGGGCGAGGACGATGATGAGCACGAGGCCGACGAGCACGATGTACTTGACCTTGCCTCGCTTCTTCGTAGCTCCGGCGACCTGGACCGGCTTCGACGCGCTCTCGGTGCTCATCTGTGCTCGCTGCGCCCTCTCTGGGATGCCGCACGCCGGAAGGGCTCTGCGGGAACCGCCTCCGCAGAACCGCGAGCGCCGCTCGTGGACCCGGGGCGCGCTGCGGCAGAGCATAACCGGAAGCGAGACGCCGGCCAGGCCTTCCGCCGGGGCCTCCGGACGGATAGAACCGACGCGACGTGCCTCGATCCTCGTCCTCCGACGGCGGCGGCGCGCTCGCACAGCCGAGCGATAGCGCCGTGCTGCCCGCCGCCCTCGGCCGCTACCACGTGCAGCGCCTCCTCGGCGAGGGGGCGATGGGGCGCGTGCTGCTCGCGCACGACCCGCTGCTCGATCGCGACGTCGCGCTGAAGCACCTGCGCGACGACCTGCGCATCCCGCGCGACGTCCGCGAGCAGCTCATCGTGAGGATGCGCCACGAAGCGCGCGCCGCCGCCCGGGTGACCCACCCGAACCTCGTCACGCTCCACGACGTCGGCGAGGACCCGGACTTCGGGCTCTACCTCGTCTTCGAGTACGTCGAGGGGCCGACGCTCAAGCAGCACCTCCTCGAGCGGCCGCTCTCGGCGCCGCAGGCGGCGCGCCTCGCGTGCGAGCTCGGCGAGGCCCTCACGATCGCGCACCGGGCAGGCATCGTCCACCGCGACATCAAGCCGGAGAACATCATCCTGTCCGCGAACGGCGGCAAGATCGCCGACTTCGGCATCGCGCGGATCCCGGACTCGACGCTGACGCACCAGGGAGGGCTCATGGGGACGCCCGCGTACAGCGCGCCGGAGACGTTCCGCGTCGGCAAGTTCTCGCCCGAGAGCGATCAGTTCTCGCTCGCCGCCGTCATGTACGAGGCGATCTCCGGGAGCCGCGCGTTCCCGGGCGACGACGCGGTCACGGTCGCCTCGAAGATCGCGACCGACGAGCCGCCGCCGATCGCGAAGGCGCTCGGCCTCCCTCCGTCGCTCGATCTGGTGCTCGCGCGCGCGCTGTCGAAGCGACCCGAGGACAGGTACACGAGCTGCGACGAGTTCGGCGCCGCGTTCGCGAGCAGCCTCGAGTGGGCCGCATCCAGCCAGATGCCGAGGCGGATGCTGGACAGCGCCGTCACGGCGACGCCGGCGCCGCCCGCCGAGCCAGCGGTGGTGCGCGCGGATCCGCTCGACGCCGAGTTCCCTCCCCGCGAGCGGAAGGCGGGGCAGATCGCCGTGGGCGCGGCCGTGGTCGTGGCCACGGCCGCGCTGCTCCTCCACACCGCGCTGCGATCTGCAGACGCGCCCGCCGAGGAGCCCGCCGTCGGAGCAGCGCCGATCGCCTCGTCGGCCGCCGCGCCGCCGCGACCGCGCCCTGCGCCGTCGACGCGGCCTGCGCGCCCGAAGCACGACCCCACCGACACCACAGCGCGCACGACGGTCAGCGCGGAGCCCAGCGCCGCGGAGCCCAGCGCCGCGGAGCCCAGCGCCGCGGAGCCCAGCGCGAGCGCGCCGGGCAGCGCCACGACATCGCCCGCGCCGACCGCGCTCCCCGAGGACGAGCAAGGCGCGGACGCCGGAACACCGGAGACCGACGACCTCGGCGTGCCAGAGACCACAGAGCCCGGCGCGCAGGACGCCGGTGGCGCCGATGCTGCTGCGCGTTGAACGCGTGACATCGCGGATGCGTTGTCACGCGGAAAAAACTCCCGTAAAGGAGCCCGAGTAAGCACCGTCGCTGTCCTGCACGGCCGACGTCAAGCGCCTCGCCGGGTCCGTCGCAGGCCCCGGAGAGGCGCCCTGGAAACACGCCGATCGCTGCGCTAGCGACTGTCTGAATTGCTGTTCTGCCCCTTGAGATCTCCGCGATGACTACCCTGACAAACGGCGACGATCTCCATCTGTCGCTCTACCGAAAGATGTTTCAGATACGCCGCTTCGAGGAAGAAGCGGCCCGCGCGTACGCGCAGAGCAAGATCGGCGGGTTCCTTCACCTGTACATCGGTCAGGAGCCCATCGCCGTCGGTGCTTCCGCGGCGCTCCGCCCCGACGACTACGTGATGACCACCTACCGCGATCACGGGCTCGCGCTCGCCCGCGGGATGAGCTCGCGCGCCGCGATGGCCGAGCTCTACGGCAAGGTCACCGGGTGCTCGAAGGGGCTCGGCGGCTCGATGCACTTCTTCGACAAGGAGCACAACATGCTCGGCGGCTACGGCATCGTCGGCGGGCACATCCCCATCGCCGTCGGGACCGCGTTCGCGTCGAAGTACCGCGGCGAGGACCGGGTCTCGATGGTGTTCTTCGGCGAGGGCGCGGTGAGCATCGGCGACTTCCACGAAGGGATGTCGCTCGCGGCGCTGTGGAAGCTGCCGATCGTGTTCGTCTGCGAGAACAACGAGTACGCGATGGGGACGCCGCTCTCCCGGACGCTCTCGGTCGAGGACGTCTCGCTGAAGGCGCTCGCCTACGGGATGGAGCGCGATCGCTTCAACTCCGAGCACGTCCTCCAGGTGCGCGATCGCCTCGCCGAGGCCGTCGCGCGGGCGCGCACGCAGTCGGAGCCGACGCTGGTCGAGATCAGGACGTACCGCTTCCGGGGCCACTCGATGAGCGATCCCGGCAAGTACCGGACGAAGGAGGAGCTCGAGGAGCGCAAGAAGAAGGACGTGCTCCTTCGCTCTCGCGTCGAGCTCGAGGAGAAGGGCCACAAGGCCGCCCTCGAGGCGATCGAGAGAGAGGTCGAAGACGAGATCACCGACGCGATCCGCTTCGCCGAGGAGAGCCCCGAACCCGGGCCCGAGGTGCTCGAGCCCACAACCTATGCAGGACCTTTTGCGCGATGACCGTCCTAAGATTCCGTGAGGCGGTTCGCGCCGCCATGATCGAGGAAATGGAGCGCGACGAGCGGGTGTACCTCGTCGGCGAGGAGGTCGGGCACTACCAGGGCGCCTACAAGGTGACCGAGGGGATGCTCGACAAGTTCGGGAGCAGGCGCGTGATCGACGCGCCCATCACCGAGAGCGGGTTCACGGGCATCTCGATCGGCGCGGCGATGGTCGGGCTCCGGCCGATCGTCGAGTACATGACGTGGAACTTCTCCGCCGTGGCGTTCGACCAGATCCTCAACAACGCGGCGAAGCTCCGGCAGATGTCCGGCGGGCAGCTCACCATCCCGCTCGTGCTGCGGGCGCCGAACGGCTCGGCGAAGCAGGTCGGCTCGCAGCACTCACACTCGATGGAGCACTTCTACGCGCACGTCCCCGGCCTCAAGGTCCTCGCGCCCGCGATGCCGGCGGACGCGAAGGGCCTCCTCAAGTCGGCGATCCGGGACGACAACCCGGTGCTCTTCATGGAGAGCGAGACGCTCTACGGCGTGAAGGGCGAGGTGCCCGACGACCCGGATTTCATCGTGCCGCTCGGGGTCGCCTCGATCGTGCGCGAGGGGACCGACGTGTCGATCATCGCGTGGAGCCGGATGGTGCACGTCGCGCTCGAGGCGGCGGTGGAGCTGGAGAAGGAGGGCATCAGCGCGGAGATCGTGGACCTGCGATCGCTGCGCCCGCTCGACGAGGAGACGATCGTGCAGAGCGTCACGAAGACGCACCGCGCGGTCGTGGCGCACGAAGGCTGGCCGTACGGCGGCGTCGGCGCGGAGATCGCCGATCGCATCCAGCGGCTCGCGTTCGACGAGCTGGACGCGCCCGTGCTGCGCGCGACGACGCTCGACGTCCCGATGCCCTACAACGCGCGGCTGGAGCAGTACGTGATCCCGCAGGCGTCGCGGATCATCGAAAATGTTCACCGCGTTCTCTACAAAAGCTGACTGAGCGGACCCACATCCCCGATCAAGGTTGATAGACCCATGGCGAAGGTTCTGGAACTTCCGAAGCTGTCCCCGACCATGGAGGAGGGGCAGATCAGTGCCTGGCACAAGAAGGAAGGCGACGCGATCGACATCGACGATCTGCTCGCAGAGGTCGAGACCGACAAGGCGACCATGGAGTACAAGTCCTTCGATCGAGGGACGTTGCTCAAGATCCTCGTGCCTGCGGGCAGCGTGGTTCAGCTCGGCCAGCCTGTCGCGATCATCGGCACCCCGGGCGAGGACGTAAGCGCCCTCGCCGGCGGGAGCGGCGGCGCCGCCGCGGCGAAGCCGAGCGCGGCGGAGGCTCAGCCCAAGCCGGCCGGCGGCGACGCGCCCGTGACGAGCCCGCCGCCCGCCGCGCGCGGCGAGGCGGTCTCGCCGCCCACGCAGCCGGCCGCGCCGCAGCCGTCGTCGAACGGGCGCGTCAAGGCGTCGCCCTACGTGCGGAAGCTCGGCCGAGAGCGCGGGCTCGACCTCAGCAGCGTCGCCGGCAGCGGTCCGCGCGGGCGCATCGTCGCGCGCGACCTCGAGGGGCTGAAGCCGGCGCCGGCCGCCGCGGCCAGGGCGACCGCCCCCGGCGAGCTCGCTGCGCCGGAGGTGCGGCCGCTCAGCATGATGCGCAAGGCGATCGCCCGGCGCCTCACCGAGTCCAAGCAGACGGTCCCGCACTTCTACCTCTCGATCGACGTCGACGCCGATCCGCTGAACGCGCTCCGCGAGCAGATCAACGCGGATCTCGCGGCGACCGCCGCCGAGGGGGAGAAGCCGGCCAAGGTCAGCTTCAACGATCTCCTCGTCAAGGCGTGCGCCATCGCGCTCGTGCGCGTCCCGGAGTGCAACGCGCAGTTCACCCCGGACGCGATCCTCGTTCACCAGCGCGTCGACATCTCGGTCGCGGTCGCCGTCCCCGAGGGCCTCGTCACGCCGGTGGTGCGCGACGTCGATCGCAAGCAGGTGCTCGACATCGCGGCCGAGGTGCGCGAGCTCGCCGGGCGAGCCAAGGCGAAGAAGCTGCGGCCCGAGGAGATGGCGAACGGCACGTTCTCGATCTCGAACCTCGGCATGTACGGGATCGACAACTTCGGCGCCGTCATCAACCCGCCCGAGGGAGCGATCCTCGCCGTGGGCCAGGTGCGTCGCGAGCCCGTCGTGCGCGGCGAGCAGATCGTGCCGGGCCGCCGCCTGAGCATGACGCTCTCCTGCGATCACCGCGTCGTTGACGGCGCGGTCGGCGCGACCTTCCTCAAGGTCCTGCGCCAGCTCCTGGAGCACCCGACGCAGATCCTGATCGGCTAGCTCAGGTCGCCTCGGCGCTGCTCCCCAGGGCGTCGCCGAGGCGCGCCAGGTTCCGCGAGAAGATCTGCACGGACGGGTGCGACGGCCCGAGCGCCTTCGTGGCGATCGCCACGGCGCGCTCGATCTGCTGCCACGCGCCCGACAGATCGCCGAGCGCCTGCAAGACGCGCCCGAGGTTGTTCACGATGCTCGCCACGACCGGGTGATCCGGACCGTACGTGGCTTGCGCGATGCCGAGCGCGCGCTCCAGCTGCTCGCGCGCCCCGGGCAGCTCGCCGAGCGCTTGCAGCACGCTGCCGAGGTTGTTGCAGCCGATCGCCACCGCCGGGTGGTCCGGGCCGTAGGTCGCCTCGGCGATCTTCAGCACGCGCGCGAAGTTCGCGCGCGCGCCCTCGAGATCGCCGAGGTCGCGCAGCACGCTGCCGAGGTTGTTGATGTCCCGCGCCACGTCCGGGTGATCCGGCCCGTAGGTGTCCTCGACGATCGCGAGCGCCCGCTCGAAGTCGGCGCGCGCCCCGGCCAGGTCTCCGAGATCGCGCAGCACGCGCCCGCGGTTGTTCAGCGCGAGCGCGAAGCGCGGGTGGTAGAGGCCGTAGCTGTGCTCATCGATCTTGAGCGCCTCCTCGAACTGCTCGCGCGCTCCCTTGAGGTCGCCGAGATCGTGGAGCAGCCGGCCGAGGTTCGTGCGCCCGATCGCGACCGTCGGGTGGTCCGGGCCGTAGGCGCGGATGTCGATGGCGAGCGCCCGCTCGAGGTGCACGCGCGCGCCCGCGAAGTCGCCGAGGTCGCGGAAGAGGGCGCCCAGGTTGTTGAGCCGTATCGCGACGCTCGGATCGTCGGGGCCGTACGTCGCCTCGTCGATGGCGAGGGCGCGCTCCAGGTGCTTGCGGGCGCCCGGCAGATCGCCCTGGTCCATGAGCACGCTGCCGAGGTCGTTCACGTCGCGCGCGACGTCCGGGTGATCGGGGCCGAAGCTCGCGATGTCGATCGCCAGCGCGCGCTCCAGGTGTGCCCGCGCGCCGCCGAGATCGCCGAGGTCGTGGAGGACGCTGCCGAGGCTGCGCAGCACGGCCGCGACCTTCGGATCGTCGTGGCCGAACACCGCCTCGTGGAGCGCGAGCGCCCGCTCCAGGTACCCCTTCGCCTCCGCGAACGCGGCGCGCCCCTGCAGGTAAACGGCGAAGCGGGCGAGGAGCCGCCCGCGCACCTCCCGCGCGACGTCGTGCGCTTCGGCCTGGCTCGCCGCGGCGAGCGCGTGCGGAAGCCATCGGGCGCAGAACGGCCACGTCTCGACCTCGTCGCTGCTCTCGGGGAACGCGTGGTCGACGAGCCGGACCGCCGCCTCGGCCCACACCTTCCGGTCCTCGGGCGAGAGGCGATCGCGGACCACCGCCTGGACGAGCCGGTGCACGGAGAGCGCGCCCTCGTGCACGTCGATGAGCGAGTAGCGGCGGAGCGCGGCGACCGCCTCGTCGAGCATCAGCGGATCGCTCAGCGCCTCCGCGAGCGCCGCCGGCAGGTGCGGCGCGGCGTCGGCGAGGCCCTCGCGCGGGATGTCATCGGGCGCCAGGTACGCGCACAGGCTCAAGAGGTCGACCGCGACGGGCGAGAAGCGCTGCGCCTCCTGGAACGCGAGGCCCCAGGTCGTGGCGATCGGCGTCGGGTAGTCCATCGGCATGCCGCGGAGCAGGAGCCCGCGCTGGTGATCGCCGAAGGCGGCGTGGTAGGTCGCGATCGACGATCCCGTCTCCTTGATGGTCGCCGCCGCCTGCACCAGCGCGAGGGGGAGATCCCCGAGCGTCTCGGCGAGCTTCTCCGCGGCGCGCGCGTCGCTCTGCCCGGTCCGATCGAGCAGGAACTTCACCGAGTCGGCGCGATCGAGCGCCGGCACGGTGAGCGGGGTGGCGATGCCGCGGAAGCTCGGGTTGCGCGAGGTGATGAGGATGTGCCCGGTGCGCGGGTGCGGCAGGTACGGGGCGACGTCCTGCGGGTCGTTCACGTTGTCGAAGATGAGGAGCCACTTGTCGTTGCGCGACAGCCACGACCGGGCCGCCTCGATCGCGATCCGCTGGTCGGCCTCGTTCTGCTCTGGCAGGTCGAGGGCCGCGGCGAGGCGCGCAAAATCCTCGGCCGCTGTGGCCGGCTCCTCGGCGCGGATCCACCAGACGACGTTGTACTGGCTCGCGTACCGGTGCGCGTACTCGGCGACGAGCTGCGTCTTGCCGACGCCGCCGAGGCCGCTGATGGACTGCGTGAGCGCGGCGGGCCCCCCCGTGGTGAGCGTGCTGCGCAGCTCGCTCAGGAGCTGGTCGCGCCCGGTGAAGCCCGGGTTCCGCGGCGGCAGCTTCTTGATGTGGGGCTCCACGTCGGGCGAGCTCGACGGCCTTCGCGCGGCCGGCCGCTGCGTCGGCGGCTCCGTCTCGCGGACGGCGCTCCGGATCCCCTTCGCGATCTCCGTGAACGCCTCGCTCTGGTTGGGGTAGCTCGTCACGGGCCGCGCGCGGCGCGGCAGCGGCTGCAGCTCGCCGAGCAGCGTCTTCTCCCAGGCGCAGGGCCGCAGGATCACGGGGATGACCCGGCACTCGCCGGCCTCGTGGCGGGCGATCGCCTCTCGCATCTCCGGAGAGAGCCACGCGTCGGTGGAGAGATAGTCCGCGCTCACGAGCAGCAGCACGACCCGCGCCTCGCGCAGCCTCGCCGCGGTCGCCTCTCGCCGCTCCCTCCCTCCGCCGAGCGCGAAGCCCTGGTAATTCCGGATGACCCCCTGCCGTTTCAGCGCGTCGAGGTGGGTCTCGATCTTGGGCCGCAGGTCCTCGTCCCTCGGAGAGTAGGAGAAGAACACATCGGCGGGGCTCGTCGCCAAGGCAACCATAGTTCCTCTCGCGGGCCTTAAAGTCTCACGACGGACCTGACGCGCAACGAGAATACGCGGTCGGAAAAGACCCAGGAAGAGACGGTAGTTGACGCTCTCGGCGGATACATGCGGGTCGAACCTCCATCGTCTCGTGGGGGGCTTGCCTTACCCCGACTCCGGCTCCGTCCTACCTTCGCGGTCCTCTTCCGTGCTCGGGGCGATCCGGCCGGAAGCCTGAACGATGCGGCGCGCCGCTTCCATCCATCGCCGCCGATCGTCCCGCCGCAGCTGGTTGCGGACGACGATCTTCACGAGGCGGTGGACGCTGAGCGCGTGCGGCCGCACCTCGATCAGCGAGTGCAGCCGCAGCATCGCGATGGCGTCGTCGAGCGCGAGCGGATCGTATTCGCCGAGCGACCGCCGAGGGATCGCGTCCATCGGCAGGAACGAGCACAAGCTGAGGAGCTCCGCCGCAGCCTGGTGGCTGAAGACGGCCGCGAGCGAGCTCTCCCAGGCGGTCGCGACCGTCACCGGGAAGCTGACGGGGCGCTCCAGGAGCGCGGCCGGCCGCTGCCGGAACAGGGCGAGGTACTCCGCGAGCGGGCGCCCGGTCTCCTCGATGTAAGCGCCAGCCTGCGCCAGCGCGAGCGGCAGATCCCCGAGCTCCTCTGCGAGCGCGTCGGCCGACTCCGCGTCGGTCTCGCCCGTGCGCTGGAGCAGGAAGCGCACCGACTCGGCGCGCTCGATGCCGCGGACGTTCACCGTCGTGAGACCGCGCCAGATAGGGTTCTGCGACGTCGTGAGGATGTGGCCGCCGTGGGAGACGCTCGGGATGTAGGGCTCGACCTCGCTCGGGTCGCGCACGCCATCGAAGAGGAGGAGCCAGCGACCGCGGCGCCCGAGCTTGCTGCGCACCACGCCGACCGCGCGCGCGGGATCCTGCTGGTCGTGCTCGGGCAGCCTCATCTCCGCGGCGAGCGTGACGAAGGAGGCGTCCATCGTCGCCTGGCTCTGACCGTCGATCAGGAAGACGGTGTCGTAAGCGCCGGCGTTGCGGTACGCGTACTCGATGGCGAGCTTGGTCTTGCCGGTGCCGCCGAGCCCGCAGAGCGGCGCCACGCCGCGCCTGGCGAGCGCGGCGCCGATCTCGGCGAGCAGATCGTCGCGCGCGGCCAGGTTCCGGCTGGTCGACGCGGGGACGCTCCAGATCCCGGGCGGCGGTGGCACCTCTGAATGGCTCACCGGCTGGGCGCCGGCGCTCGGTGAGCTCAGGAGGGGTTTTGGGTGAGCTGCTCGACCTGCTTTCGGATGCCCTTTGCGATGTCCGTGAACGCCTCGCTCTGGTTGACCCAGCTCGTCACCGGGCGCCCGCCCCGCGGCAAGCTGGCCAGCCTGCCGAAGGGCGCGCCCTCCCAGTCGCAGGCGTCGAGGATGACGGGGATGACGCGCGCCTCACCCCGTTCGTGGCGCTCGATCGCCTTCCGCATCTCGACGTCGTAGCAGAAGTCCGACGCGAGGAAGTCCGCGCTGATGAGCAGGAGGACGACCTTCGCGGTCTCGAGGTGCTCGGCCAGCGCCGCGTCGCGCTCCTCGCCAGCGCCGATCTCGCCGTCGTGCCAGCCGCGGATGACGCCCTTGCGCTTGAGGATGGCGAGGTGCGTCTCGAGCTTGTCGCGCAGCTCGCGGTTGCTCTCCGAGTACGAGAAGAAGACCTCTATCGGGCTCGCCGGAGGCTCGGAGACGCGCTCGCGCCGCGACGCTTCGAGCGCCCCCGTCATCGTGACCGTGTCGTCGTACGCGGCCGAGTCCGGCGGGAGGTCGTACGGCGCGCCGAGCGCCGACGACGAGGGCGGGAGCTCGAGATCGGGGATCGGGGGCGGGAGGATCGAGCGACCGCGCGACGTGATCGCGCGCGGCCGGGGCGCGCACGTGCGCTCGAGGATCGCGAGCACCCGGTCGTGGCTGCCGTCGGGGGTGTCGTAAGGCAGGAGCAGGAACCCCATGTCCGCGAGCGTCTTGCGGCGGAGCGGCGTCAGGCTCGAGCCCGGAGCGATGACGAAGCGGGGCGGCGGCGAGGCGCCCGAGAGCGCGTGGATGTCCGCCAGCATCTCGTCGAAGTTCCCGTCGGCGCGTCCGAAGCCGATGAAGAGCACGGGGCACCGCGAGAGCACGGTCGAGAGCGACTTGCGCACGTCGGGCGGCGCGATCGACGCGAGGAACCGCTCGCGCGCGAACACCCAGCTGTGCGGCTCCTTCAGCGTGCCGTGCAGCTTGAGGATGAACCGCCGCCGCCACGCGACCTCGTCGGTGACGCGCCACATGGTGTCCCACTCGAAGCCGAAGGCGCGCTCGAGCAGGTGGTTCAGGTTCGTGGTGAGCACGGCGCGCAGCTTGTCTCGCAGCGCGGCGATGGCGATCGCGATCCGCGGCGGCTCGAGCCCCTCGTCGTCGAGCGCGTCCTCGACGAACGCGTTGAACTCCGCCGGGCCGAGCGCCTGCTCCGCCGCGCCCAGCGCCTCGCTGTAGCGCTGCGATCGCGCGAGGGCCGCGACCTCGGCGATCGCGACCTCGTCGCCGGTCTGCTCGCGCACCCTCTCGACGAGCAGGTCGACGAGCTGACGCCACGTCGGCAGCCCGGCCGCGGCCGAGATGCCTCCCCCCACGAAGAGCACGAGCTCTCCGCTCTCGAGCGCCTCATGCAGCGCTTCGATCACCGCGGCGTCGACCTCCGCGCTCACCGTGTTCGCGTTGTCCATAAGGGTTGACATCGAGCCCCTCGAGTCTATCGCTCCTCGGCGCGCAGCGCACTTTTGCGGCGCGTCGCGCGGCGCGCCGCGAAAGTGCGCCGCGCTGCGCAGGGTCGAACGCTCGACCAGGCGGCCCGCTGCGGTCATGACGTCCGAGACGACTGACCGCCGCATCGAGCGAAGCCGGAAGAGGCGGAAACAGTCCGCGAGGCTGGAGCATGCTACGTCTCCGACATGCGTCCGGCGGCCCTCTTCACGCTGGCCACGGTGGCCTCGCTCGTCGCGTTCTCCCTGGCCGGCGTGGCCGCTCCACCATCCCGCGCGCGGCGCGCCCCGCGCCTCCCGGCGCGCGCGGAGGCCGCGCTCTCGGCGTCCGCCGCGCGCTCGCCCGCGAGCGTCGTCGCGCTGCGCGCGCCCGGTCCACCTGCCGTCCTCGTGCGCGCGGGGAGCTTCACGATGGGATCGAGCGAGGTCGAGATCGCGCACGCGGTGACGCTCTGCAAGCTCGAGCCGGCCGGTGAGCTGTGCGTCGACGAGACCGAGGCGAGCTTCGCGAACGAGCTCGTGCCCCACGAGGTGTACCTGTCGGATTTCTGGATCGACCGAACCGAGGTGACCGTCGCGAGCTACCGCCGGTGCGTCTCGGCCGGCGTCTGCGCCGAACCTCCGTATGCCTCCGGCGGGCAGCGGTTCGATCGGCCCGAGGTGCCGGTGGTGCTCGTCTCGTGGAGCGACGCGCAGCGCTACTGCGTCTGGGCCGGCGGTCGCCTGCCCACCGAGGCCGAATGGGAGCGGGCGGCGCGGGGCGCGGCCGGGCGCCGCTACCCCTGGGGCCATGTCTACAACCCATTCCACGCGAACCACGGGAGGCTGTCGTTCGACGAGCTCGACGACGGCGACGGCTTCCTCGAGCTCGCGCCCGTCGGCTCGCTCGTGGCCGGCCGCACCCCCGACGGCATCGACGACCTCGCCGGCAACGTCGAGGAGTGGGTGGCTGACTACTACCATCCCGAGTATCCAAGCGGCAGCGCGAAGAACCCGCGGGGGCCCGACATGGGGGAGGAGCGCGTGCTGCGCGGCGGCAGCTACATCCTGGGGCGGCCCTGGCTGCGTGGCGCCGCGCGGGGGCACGACTCGCCGACCAGCCGCCGCGCGTGGCGCGGCTTCCGCTGCGCGCGCGACGCCTGAGCCGCGGCGGTTGGCCGCCGCGCCGGAAGAGCCCATACTGCGCCCGTGAGGATCGCGCACCTCTCCGACCTGCACCTCCTCTCCCTCGAGGGGGCCATCCCGTTCCGGCTCCTGAACAAGCGCCTCACGGGCTACCTCAACCTCCGCTTCCGGCGCCACGCCATCCACAAGCCGCACGCGGTGCACGCCGCGGCGCGGGAGATACGGCGGCTCGACGTGGACCACGTCGTCATCACCGGCGATGTCTCGAACCTCGCGCTCGAGCGAGAGTTCGTCCTGGTCCGCGACTTCTTGCAGAGCGGTCTCGGCCTTCCGCCCGAGCGGGTGAGCATCGTCCCGGGGAACCACGACGCGTACACGAAGGGCGCGCACCGCTCGCAGCGCTTCTCTCGGTACTTCGCGCCGTACCTGCGCTCCGACCTCGTCCTCGACGCGCCCGGGAAGAGCGACGACGGTGGGGCCACCCGCGATGGCGGAGGCTCGGCGTTCCCCTTCGTGCACCTGCGCGGGCCCGTCGCGATCATCGGCCTCTCGACCGCCTGGCCGCGTCCCCCGCTGGTGGCGTCGGGGCGGCTCGGCCCCGTCCAGCTGCGCGCGCTCGAGCGAGCGCTAGAACACCCGGAGGTGCGGCGGCGAACGCCGGTCGTGCTCCAGCACCACCCCTTCCATAACCCGGCGAGCCGGGCGAAGACCTTGCTGGAAGGCCTGGGTGATGCCGCGGCAGAGGGGCGGCTGCTGCGGCAGGTGCGCCGCGGCTTGCTGCTGCATGGGCACCTGCACCGGCGCATTCACCGCAAGCTGCACACCGAGCGGGGTCACATCGACGCCGTGGGCGCCACCAGCGCTTCGCTCCTTCACGACAGCGACGAACGGATGGCCGGGTTCAATGTCTACGAGATCGACGACGCGGGGACGATCGGGGGCATCACGTCGCACCGCTTCGTCCCGGGTCAAGACGCGTTCCGCGAGGTCCCGGTCCCCGAGCGATGAGCCCGCCGCGCGCTCGGCGCTCGGCCGAGCGCCCCACCGGAGCCGCGCGCAATCCATCCGCCGCACGCACGACCGTCCAGGCGGGCGCGCGATGTTCGGGGCTCGGCAATGCCGTGACTCGAGCGCAGCGGGGGCGCTGCGCGGGCAGTCCGGTGGGGCTCTGGTCAGGAGGAAAGTCAGGCGGTGGCGCGGATCACGTTGACCGCCTGCAGACCTTTGGGACCTTCTTTGATCTCAAATTCAACGGTCTCGTCCTCGAACAGACGGCGGCGCCCCTCCCCGTTGATCTGCGAATAGTGAACGAAGACGTCGGGGCCAGTCTCTTGCTTGATGAAGCCCCAACCCTTCTCGTCGTTGAACCACTTAACCTTGCCAACTGCCATATTTCCTCCACTTCAGAGCTCGTCGATACCCGAGGCGCGCAGGCTGGCAGTCGGGAGGTGACCACGGCTGCGGTCCCTGATTCCGATGCGGGCTTGGCTGCATGCAGCAAACCCCCCTCGTAGACAGATCCAGCTTGCGCAGGGCGGCTGCCCAGCCGCTGGTTGATGTGCGTGCGCGGCGACTTCGACGATTCTCCCCGGTCCGAGCGGGCGCCAACGTAAACGGCTCGATGCGCCAAGGTCAAGCAGCGATGATGGTTCGGCGGGCGCTTGCGCGAGGCAGTACCGCTTCACCGGCAGTCTCCGGTTTCAGCAGCCTCCGATGAGAATTTCGCGCCGTACAGCGGATCCTGACGGCGAGTCCACGATCACGCGCGGTGACGGCGCGCCGTGGGGTGCGAAGCAGAATTCGCGCAACCGTCAAGTTTTGCGCTTTTATCGAAGAACCTTGTCCTTCGGCCCGCGCAGGGCGTCGTGGTCCGTGGGGGCTTCGCCATGTCACGCAGCGAGCCTCGCACGTCGGGCAGCGCTCTCCTGGCCTCCGCCGCAATGGCGCGGCGACTCGGGCGCGCTCCTCGTGCTGCGCGCGTCGTGGGAGCGAGCGACGCAGCGCGCTCCGGGCGCTCTCCCAGCGCAGGCCAGGCGCTTGCGGCGCTTTTTGCCGAGGACATCGATCGAGCGTCGCAGCGGAGCAGGCGACCTGCTCGAAGGACATCACGCACCGGGCGGCGCCGGCTCAGCCTGTTCGCCGACGTTCCCCCTGCGCGCGCTGGCGCGACAGCTCGGCGGATCGATCCCCGGACCGCCATCGCGCGCGACCTGCACCGCGCCCCGTGCGCTCACGTGGCGCAGGCGGCGCAGGCGGCGCAGTCCCGGGCCCGAGCCCGCTCGCCGCTCGGGAGCAGGAATCGAAGGCATCTCGTTGACATGTCTGTTCGAGCTTGCTCGTATGGCGTGGCGAGGGCATCGGGTCTCACCTCCGCCCTGGCCCCGCGAGGCGACGAGATGTTCTCGGTGATCATCAGCGAGAAAGGGGGCGCGGAGCGCCGCGAAACCTTCGACCGGACAGAGATCAACGTCGGCCGCGTGCAGGGCAACGACCTGATGCTGCCGAAGGGCAACGTGTCGAAGCGACACGCCCGGCTGCTCTTCCGCGACGGGCGCTTCATCGTCACCGATCTCAAGAGCACGAACGGCACGTACGTCAACGGCCGGAAGATCGCTCAGGCGACGATCGTTCGCGAAGGCGACAAGATCTACATCGGCGACTTCGTGCTGCGGATCGAGACGGCGGCGGCCGGGACGGCCCCTCCGGACAGCACGGCGCCTCCGCGCGCGCCGGAAGAGATGTCCGGCGAGCCGGGACCTCTGCCCGATCGCGGGCCGCCGCCGTCCGCCGAGAAAGGGCTGCACCGGTCGGCGCCGTTGCCGCTGATCAACGAGAGGGGCGAGCCGTCGCGCACGAGCCAGGGCGTGATCAGCCACTTCCCCCTCGAGAACGATCCGGACGAGTCGGTCGACGCGGCCGCGGCCATCCCCGTCCCCGGTCCGCCGCGCATCCCCTCGCCTCGTCCGCCCCTCACGCCAGGCTCGCAGGGCGGTGTGTCCGTCCCGCCGCTGCCTGCGCACCCGGCGATGACCACCGCACCGCCGGCGCGCGACGGCCGCGCCGTCAACGCCGCCCCCCCACCCCCGCAGGCGCCGCGCCCGTACGCGACCGCGACCCCGCTGCCTGCACAGAGCGCAACGAGCACCTCCGCGGTGTCGCCGCAGGGCGCCTCGAACGTCGCCGTCCATCCGAGCGTGGTCCCCATCCCGAGCCGGCGCGCCATCCCGCCCGTCTCGGATCGGGTCGACCGGGGACAGGGCGACTCGGCGCATGCCGTGGCGCACCGCCGGGCGCTCGGGCGCCTCATGGAGCGGCTCGCCGACGTGGTCGATCTCACGCCGCTCGACAGCGGCGCGCCGCCGGACGGCGCGCTCGCCCAGCGCATCGCGCAGGCGAGCGCCGCAGGCGCGGAGGCGCTGCGCGCGGCGGGCGAGCTCCCCCCCGAGGTCGACGCCGAGGCGCTCGTGGCCGACGCGCAGCGGGAGCTCCTCTCGCTCGGCCCGCTCGACCGCTTGCTCGAAGACGCCGAGGTGAGCGAGATCCAGGTGTTCCGCTACGACCACGTGATCGCGATGCACGGGCGCAGGCGCGTCATCGCGGAGGTCGGGTTCAGCAGCGAGCGCGCGGTCGGCCGGGCCATCCGCCGGCTCTGCATGGCGGCCGGCCAGCCGATCGAGGCGGGCGCGAGCTTCGTCGAGCGGACCCTGCCGAAGGGGCGCCGCCTGTTCGCGGTGCTGCCGCCGGCCGCGACCTCCACCCTGGTGATCCGGAAGCCACAGCGCCCCGACGTCACGCTGGACGACCTGGTGCGCAACGGGACGATCTCGCGCGCGATGGCCGGGTTGCTCGCCCAGTGCGTGCTCGGTCGCGGCAACCTCCTCGTCACCGGGACGCGGGACGCCGGGACGGGCTGGCTGCTCGGCGCGCTCGCTGCCGCGGCGCAGCCCGACGACCGGGTCGTGGTGCTCCAGGAAGAGGACGAGCTCGCCCTCGATCAGCCGAACACGCTGTCCATCGCGCTCGGGGCCACGACGGACGAACGCACCCGGGCCGTGCGGGCGGCCGTACGCATCCGGCCGGAGCGGGTCGTGGTGAGCTCGTTCTCGGGCCACGTCGCGGCCGAAATCGTGGACGCCATCGGCGGCGGCATGGACGGCGTGCTCGCGGCCTCCCGCGCGCCGACGCTGCGGCAGGCAGTGACGAGGCTCCCCGCCGACATCGCCGCGACCCGCCCCGGGATCACGCCGGAGACGGCGCGCGAGTGGCTCGCCTCGTCCTTCGACCTCGCGATCGAGATCGCGCTGCTCCGCGACGGTCGCCACCGGGTGCTCCGCATCGCGGAGCTCGCGGTGGAGGGCGGGCAGATCGCCATTCGCGACGTATTCACCTTCGTGGTCGAGCGGACGGCCGCCGGCGGCGCGCTCGAGGGGACGTTTCACCCCTCCGGGCTGGTGCCGGACATCGTGGAAGATCTTCAGTCCCGCGGGCTCAGCGTCGATACGTCGACCTCGTTCCGGCGAAATCGCTAGCGGCTGCCCGCGCGAAGGCTGGCCAGCGTGGCCAGCGCGAAGCACGGCGACCGACGCGCAGCCGACGCGCAACCCACGCAACCCACGCAACCCACGCAACACGCGAGATGAGGGCGTCTTGACGGGCGCCAGCTAGGAACGGAGGTTATGATGCTGAGTAGCCATGGCCATCCGCACCATCCTCCACTATCCCGACCCGCGCCTGCGTCAGAAGGCACAGCCGGTCGGGGACATCACGCCCGAAATCACGAAGCTTATCGACGACATGGCCGAGACCATGTACGCGGCGCCCGGCGTTGGCCTCGCGGCCACGCAGATCGGGGAGCCACACCGCGTCTTCCTCGTTGACATCGCCGCGGACAACGAGCCGAGCAACCTCCTCGTGTTCATCAACCCGGAGATCGTGCGGCAAGAGGGGCAGCTGACCGGCCCCGAAGGGTGCCTCTCGTTCCCTGGCATCAGCGAGGACATCAAGCGGGCCGAGCGCGTCACCGTCCGCGCCCGCGGGCGCGACGGGGCGACGTTCGAGATCGCGGCCGACGGCCTGCTCGCCGTGGCCATCCAGCATGAGCTCGATCACCTCGACGGCGTGCTGATGATCGACCGGATGGGCACGCTCAAGAAGCGCATCGTCCAGCGGAAGATGCAGAAGCGCGGCGCAGAAGCCGCGAGCTGATCCGCCCGGGCGCGCCGATCAGCTGCGCGCCGGGAAGGCGAGAGGGCCGCTGACGTACGCGTCGCGGCCGCAGAGCTCCCAGCGTGGATCGACGATCCGGGGCGCGTCGCCTGGCGTGTCCGGGCCCGCCCAGTCGACCGCGCCCGGCCGGCCGCGGGGGCCGAGCAGGATCGGGGCGACGAAGGCGTGCAGCTCGTCGGGCAGGCGCGACGCGAGCAGGCTGCCGGCGAGCTCGGCGCCACCTTCGACAAGGATGGAGACGATCCCCTGCGAGGCGCAGAGGCGCATCGCGGCGGTCACGTCGACCCGGCCCTCGGCCGAGGTCGGCGCGCGCAGGACGACGCAGCCAGCGTCGACGAGCACCTGCTCCGCCTCCTCGGGCGCGTCGGCGCCCGTGAGCACCCAGGTCGGCACCTCCCGCGCCGTCTGGGCGAGGCGCGTGTGGAGCGGCAGCCTGAGCCGCGTGTCGAAGACGAGCCGGATGGGGCTCCGCCCCCCGGGCCCGAGCGCAGACTCGCGCAGGGTGAGCCGAGGGTCGTCGGCGAGCGCCGTGCCGATCCCGATCGCCACCGCGTCGTGCCGCGAGCGGAGCTCCTGGACCTTGGCGCGCGCCTCGGGGCCGGTGACCCACTTCGAGGCGCCCGTGCGGGTCGCGATGCGGCCGTCCAGCGACAGGGCGAGCTTGAGCGCGATGTGGGGGATGCCCGTCGTGATGAACTTGGTCCAGGGCTCGATGAGCGCCCGAGCCTCGGCGCCGGCGACGCCGA
The DNA here is from genome assembly GCF_051475585.1 of Sorangium sp. So ce426. Taxonomy (NCBI): domain Bacteria; kingdom Pseudomonadati; phylum Myxococcota; order Polyangiales; family Polyangiaceae; genus Sorangium; species Sorangium sp. So ce426. Next base: position 5,580,757 of record NZ_CP150341.1, read on the forward strand.
CCTCCACGGCGAGCCCGGCGTCGCTGAGCCGCTGCGCCCCGCCGCCGACCACCGCGGGGTTCGGATCGGGCGCGCCGACGACGACGCGCTTGATGCCGGCGCTCAGCACCGCGTCCACGCAGGGCGGCGTGCGCCCCTCGTGGTTGCAGGGCTCCAGCGTCACGTAGAGCGTCCCTCCGCGCGCCGCGTCGCCGGCGGCCGCGAGCGCCAGCCCCTCGGCGTGCTCCTCGCCAGCGCGCGCGTGGTGCGCGACGGCGACGACCTCCCCCGCGGCGTTCAGCACCACCGCGCCGACCGGGGGGTTCGGCGACGGCATCGCCTTGTGCGCCTCCTCGATGGCGAGGCGCATCATCGCGGCGTCGAGCTCGGGATCGGGGCTGGGGGGCTTCGCAGACATCGAAGTGCCGGATCTACTAGGGCGCCTTGGCCTTCACAAGCTTGCCAAGCTCGACCATGAACTGGTCAATGTCCCGAAAGGAACGATAAACGCTTGCGAACCGGACATAGGCGACCTCATCGAGGGTACGCAGGTGGTTCATCACCCGCTCGCCCAGCTCGGTCGACAAGATCTCCCGCCGCTCGGACTCCTGCGCCTCGCGCTCGATCGCGTCGGCGATGGCCTCGATCTGGTCGGTGGACACGGGCCGCTTGTTGCATGCGATCCGGAGCCCTCGCACGAGCTTCTGCCGGTCGAACGACTCGCGCCGACCGTCCTTCTTGACGACCGTCGGCAGGATGTCCTCGACACGCTCGTACGTCGTGAACCGGCGCTCGCACGAGGCGCACTCGCGCCGCCGCCGGATCACCTCACCCGCGCCGCCAGCGCGGGAGTCGATGACCCGGTCCTCGAGATGGCCGCAAAATGGGCACTTCATCGAGCCATCCAGCGCGGCGCGCGATCAGCCGTCGAACTGGGAGAACACGAGCGACACGTTGGTGCCACCGAAGCCGAAGGAGTTCGACATCACGTGCTTCATGCGGCGCTCGCGAGAGGTGAACGGGACGTAGTCGAGGACGCACTCGGGGTCGGGATCGTCCAGGTTGAGCGTCGGCGGCACAGCGCCGTGGCGCAGCGCGAGGGCGCAGACCGCCGCCTCGACCCCACCTGCGCCCCCGAGCAGGTGGCCCATCGCGGACTTCGTCGAGCTCACCCAGAGGCGCTTCGACGCCGCGTGATCGCCGAAGGTCTTGAGGATCGCCCGGGTCTCCTCGATGTCCCCCTGCGGGGTCGAGGTGCCGTGAGCGTTGATGTAGTCGATCGCGTCCGGCGCGAGCTTGGCGTCGTCGAGCGCCATCTTCATCGCTCGCTGCGCCCCAGCGCCGTCGGGCGCCGGCTTCGTGATGTGGTACGCGTCGCACGAGGCGCCGTACCCGACGACCTCTGCGTAGATCTTCGCGCCGCGCTTCTTCGCGTGGGAGAGCGACTCGAGCAGCAGCGACCCGGCGCCCTCGGAGCAGACGAAGCCGTCGCGCCCCTTGTCCCAGGGGCGGCTCGCCCGCTGCGGCTCGTCGTTGCGCCTCGAGAGGGCGAACATCGCGCAGAAGCCGCCGATGCCAAGGCCGGTGATCGTCGCCTCCGCGCCGCCCGTGAGCATGATGTGCGAGCGACCTCGGCGGATCCACTCGAACGCCTCGCCGAGCGAGTGCGCGCTCGACGAGCACGCGCTCGTGTTGCAGTAGCTCGCGCCCCGCAGGTCGAGCGCCAGCGCCACCTGCCCCGCGGCGAGGTTCGCGATGACCGTCGGGATGAAGTAGGGGCTGACCTTGTGGGGGCCCTTCTCGTGCAGCGTGATCGAGTGCTGGAACAGGTACTCGAGGCCGCCGAGGCCGACACCGATGAACGTGCCGCACTGATCGCGGTCCTCGTCGGTGAGCTCGATCCCCGAGTCCTGCATGCACATCTGCGATGCGGCGATGGAGAGCTGGGCGAAGCGGCCCATCTCCTTCACCTTCTTCTTGGGCATGTACTCCTCGGGCACGAAGCCCTTCACCTCGCCGGCGAAGCGCGTGGGAAACGTGCTCGCGTCGAAGAGGGTGATGGGTGCGATACCAGACTGACCAGCCAGCAAAGATTGCCAGGTGGCCTGGGTGCCGAGGCCATTGGGCGTGACGAGCCCGATACCGGTGATGACAACGCGTTCCATGGCTCTTCTTGCCCTAGCGCCACCACAGAGGTGAGAGCGCGTGCATCGGCGAAGGGCAGAGCCTTCGCTGGCTCACGCGCCAACCCACCTCCATGGTGACGCCGCGTCCGGTAGGGCGGTGGGGACGCTACTTCTTGTCCTTGGCATTCCTTTCGATGTAGTCAATCGCGTCCTGGACAGTCCGGATCTTCTCCGTGTCCTCGTCCGGAATGTCGATCTCGAACGCCTCCTCGAACGCGAGGACAAGCTCCACCAGGCCCAGCGAATCGGCGCCCAGATCGTCGATGAAACTCGCCTCAGGCTTGATGTCCTTCTCGTCGACGTCGAGCTGTTCCTTGATGATCCGCTTTACTTCGGCCGTGATGTCGCGACCTTCAGCCATGGTATTCCTCCCGGGAAAACGGAACCCCTAGTAGCCCATCGCCATCAGCGTTGCACCATCGAATTACCTGCGACCGCTTTTTTCGTGTGCGCCTGGTTTGCCGCTGTGCGTGACGCCTGGCAGCCGGGGTCCTCAAGCCAGCGCTCTCACACGTACATCCCGCCGTTGACGCGCAGCGTCTCGCCCGTCACGTAGCTCGCCTCGTCGGAGCATAGGAATGCGATCGCCGCGGCGACCTCCTCTGCTCGGCCCGTGCGCCCGAGCGGGACCATCCTCGTCAGCCCCTCTTTCATCTCCGCGCTGATCGTCGTCGTCATGTCGGTGTCGATGAACCCCGGCGCCACGGCGTTGACCGTGATGCCGCGCCCCGCGTACTCGCGGGCGAGCGACTTCGTCACGCCGAGCAGCGCCGCCTTCGTCGCGGCGTACGCCGCCTGGCCGACGTTGCCCATCTCCGCCACGACGCTGGAGAGGAAGACGATGCGGCCCGTGCGCGCGCGCATCATGACCTTGGTCGCCGCGCGCGCGGACGCGATCGAGCCCTTCACGTTCACGGCGAAGAGGCGATCGAGGTCTTCCTCCTTGATCCGCAGGAGCAGGCCGTCGATCGCAATCCCCGCGTTCGCGACGAGGATGTCCAGCCGGCCAAGGCGCTTCGCCGCCTCGGCGATGGCGGCCTCGGTCGCCGGCAGGTCCGCGACGTCGAACCCGAGCGCCTCGGCCTTCCCGCCGCGCGCGGTGATCGCGTCGACGACCGCGCGCGCCTCGGCCTCTCCTCGCACGTAGTTGACGATCACGTGCGCGCCCTGCGCCGCGAGCGCCTCCGACGCGGCACGCCCGATCCCCCGCGATCCACCCGTGACGATCGCAACTTTGCCCGTAAGGTCGAACATCGATGCCTATGCCTCCGAAAGGAACGCGCTCACGCGCTCAATCCCCGCCATGTCGCTCACGCTGAGCACCTTGATCTGCTTCGTGATCCGCTTCACCAGCCCGGCCAGCACCTTGCCAGGGCCGATCTCTAGGGCGTGCGTCACGCCATCCTCCGCCATGCGCTCGATCGTCCGCATCCACTGCACGGTGCCATCGATCTGGCGCAGGAGGAGCGACCGCACCCGCTCCGAATCGGCGTTCGGCGCGGCGTCGACGTTCGCGATCACGGGGAAGGCGAGCGGCATCAGCTGCGTGCGCTCCAGCTCGGGGCGCAGGCGTTCGGCCGCAGGCCGCATCAGCGCGCAGTGGAAGGGAGCGCTCACCTTGAGCGGGATGGCCTTGCCGCCGCGGGCGACGGCGAGCTCGCCCGCGCGCGCGACCGCGCCGGCGTGCCCGGCGATCACGATCTGCCCCGGCCCGTTGTAGTTCGCCGGCGCGACCACCTCGCCCTGCGCCGCCTCGGCGCAGATCGCGAGCACCACCTCCTGGTCGAGCGCGATGAGCGCCGCCATGGCCCCCTCGCCCGCCGGTACGGCCTCCTGCATGGCGCTGCCCCGGATCCGGCAGAGCCTCACCGCGTCCTCGATCTCGAGCGCGCCAGCAGCGACCAGCGCGCTGTACTCGCCGAGCGAGTGGCCGGCCGCGTACAGCGGCGGCTCGAGGTTGGGCAGGTGCTCGATGAGGGCCGCAGCCACGGCGCAGCTCGTCGCGACGATGGCGGGCTGGGTGTTGCTCGTCTGCGTCAGCGCCTCCATCGGCCCCTCGAAGCAAAGCCGCGAGATCGGCTCGCCGAGCGCCGCGTCCGCCCGCGCGAACGCGCCGCGCGCGGCCGCCGAGACCTCCGCGAGGGCCTTGCCCATCCCCACCTCTTGCGCCCCTTGCCCTGGAAACAGCCAAGCGATTTTCACGTTTGCCCTCAATCCAAGCCAGGGAGGCGGACGTCGTCCGTCCCCCGAACCACGTCATGCGGCCAGCGCGCGCGAGACTACCTCAGGCCGGATCGCCCGGCGAGCTCAAGCGAACACGCAGACCTCGACCCCGACGCGGGCACACGCGCATGGCCCGCTCACATCCGGATGACGGACGCGCCCCAGGAGATGCCAGCGCCGAGCGCGCAGAACAGGACGTTTTGCCCCGGTTTGATGCGCCCGTCGCGCACCGCCTCATCGAGGGCGATGGGGATCGATGCGCTCGACGTGTTGCCGTACTCCTCGATGTTGAGCACGAACCTCTCCAGAGGGAGGCTGAGCCGCGCGGCGACCTGGCTGATGATCCGCAGGTTCGCCTGATGGGCGACGACCCAGTCCAGGTCGCCGGCCGCCATGCCCGCCGTGTCGAGCGCGATCAGCGAGGCGCTGGAGAGGTTCTTCACGGCGACCTTGAAGATGTCCTGCCCCACCATGTGGACCTTGTTGCGGCTCTGCTCGATGCCCTCGGGCGTCAGCGGCTCGGCCGTGCCGCCGCCCGGGATGACCAGCGAGTTCGCGAGCGTGCCGTCGCTGAAGATCCGCGTCGAGATGATGCCCCTGCCGTCGCCCGACGCAGGCCCGAGCACGACCGCGCCGGCGCCGTCGCCGAACAGGACGCACGTCGTGCGATCCTTCCAGTTCAGGATGCGCGAGAGCAGCTCGACGCCGATCACGAGGACGTGCCGGGCGACACCGTTCGCGATGAACTGATCGGCGATCGTGAGGCCGTAGACGAAGCCGGCGCAGGCCGCCGAGATGTCGAACGCGGGGATCTCCTGAGCGCCGAGCTTCTGCTGCACGTACACGGCGCAGGAGGGCATCGGGGTGTCGCCGCTGATCGTCCCGACGATGATCATGTCGAGGTCAGCCGCCGAGAGCCCGGCGGCCTCCAGCGCAGAGCGGCCGGCCGCGGCGGCCATGTCGCTCGTGACCTCTCCCTCGGCAGCGATATGACGCCGGTGAATCCCCGTTCGCTCGCGGATCCAGCTGTCGGAGGTGTCGACGATCTTCTCGAGATCGGTGTTGTGCACGACTCGGGCGGGCGCGTAGCTGCCCGTCCCGAGGATGCGGCTCCTCGGCCGCGGGGAGCTCATGCGACGGCCCCTCGCGCGTCCGCGCGAGCCGGCGCCGCGCCCAGGTGCGCGGGCGCAGCGTTCGCGCGCGCCGGCGCACCCGCGCCCGTCATGAGGCCGCGGTCGCCTTGGTCGCCTTCGCCTTGCGCCCGTTGTAGTGCCCGCAGGCGCCACAGGCGCGGTGCGGGAGCCGGGCTTCCCCGCAGTTCTCGCAGGAGACGAGCTGGACGGGGGTGACCTTGTCGTGGTTAGCGCGCCGCATGTCGCGCTTGCTGGGGGTGGTTTTCCTCTTGGGGACGGCCACGGAACTACTCCTTCTTGGTCTTCTTCTTCGGTGTCCCGGCCTTGGCCGGGGGGGTCGATGCAGGTTGCGCGCGCGTGTCAGAGCCGCTGGGCTTCTGTCCAAGCTTCTCTCGGAGCGCGCTGAGCGGCGCGAGCCGCGGGTCGAGGCCTGGAGCGGCCTCATCCTCCTCCGCCGCCCCGCGGACGAGGGCCGAGGAGCCGCCTTCGCGGTCCTCTCGGGACGCGGCAGGACCGATACCCGGGCAAGCCTCCGAGCACAAGGGGAAGTTCGGCATCTCGAGGAGAATGGCCTCGCGGATGAACGGATCGAGCTCGACCGTCTCGCCGTCGTACGTGTCGACGTCGGCCTCGTCCGCCGTGAACTCGTACTCCGGCTCCTTGACCTTGCCGGCCCCAGGCTTCGCCGCGCCGTTGCGGGCAGCGTCGTCCCGCCGGTGGCCGTGGCCATGGCCGTCCGCCTTCGGGGCAGGACGCAAGAGGAGCGAGAGCTCGGCGTCGACGTCCAGCGCGGCAGGGGCAAGGCACCGCGCGCAGGGCGTGGCGACGGGCGCCTTGACGCGGCCGCGCACGACGATCTCGTTCCCCGTCCGCGAGAGGCGGGCCGAGAGGTGACCTGGCGCGCGCCCGGTGACGTCGGCGTCAGCGAGCGCCGCGTTCATCCAGTCGAGCGGCACCGGCATGTCCAGCGAAATACCGGAGATGTCGATGTCATTGGCAGAGACGGCAAACTGGGACATGGGTTCCGGGCCAGTGAAAGCGGAGCGTTTAGCGCGGGGTGCGTTGGCTCGCAAGACCGACCCGCGGCCGCCGTCACATCAGGCTGCATGGTAGCGTCGCCCGCGCATGGACCGTAGCGCCACGCCCGAGGCCCGGCCCCCGCCGCCGCCGGGCGCCGCCGATCGGCGGCCGGAACCTTCAGGGGAAGCACGCCGCGCAGGCCGCCGCGCAGCGGTCGCGATCGCCCTCTACGCGCTCGTGACGCTCGCGTACGCCGCGAGCTCCTCCCGCGAGATCTTCGCGTCCCACACGCCCTACAACCACTACGCGCTGCTCGCGGAGGCGTGGCTCCACGGCCGCCTCGATCTCGGCGGACCGCCGCCGGCGCACGCGGGCGGCAACGACTTCGCCGTGTTCGGCGACCGCACCTACGTCAGCTTTCCCCCCTTCCCCGCGGTCCTCATCGCGCCGCTCGTCAAGCTCGCCGGCAGCGCAGAGCGCGTGCGCGACGGGCAGTTCTTCCTGGCCTTCGCCGGCGTCGGGCCCGCTGTCCTCTTCCTCGCGCTGGAGAAGCTCTCGGCCTCGCGCCGCAGCCACCGCACGCAGGCCGAGAACGTCGCGCTCTCGCTGCTCTTCGCGCTCGGGAGCGTCTACTGGTTCAGCGCGGTGCAAGGGACGGTGTGGTTCGCGGCGCACGTCGTCGGCGTCGCGCTTTCGTGCGTCTATCTCTACTGCGCGCTCGAAGCCGCCCACCCGCTCGCGGCGGGCCTCGCCCTGGGCCTCGGCTTCGCAACCCGCACGCCGCTCGGCTTCGCCCTGCCGCTGTTCCTGTTCGAGGCGCTCCGCGTCGACCGCTCGGACCCGCGCGCCCTCCTGCGCCGGCTCGCCCTGTTCGCCGCGCCCGCGGCGCTCGTGCTCTCGGCGCTGCTCTGGCACAACCACGCGCGCTTCGGCGACGCGGCCGAGTTCGGCCACCGGTACCTCCACATCGCGTGGCGCGCGCGGATCGAGAAGTGGGGGCTCTTCTCGTACCACTACCTGCCGCGCAACCTCGCGGTGGTGCTCACCGGCCTGCCGTACACCCACGTGCAGGGCGCCCCCTTCCAGATCAACGCTCACGGGCTCGCGCTCTGGGTGACCACGCCGATCTACGCGTGGGCCCTCTGGCCCCGACGCACGTCGCCCCCGTTCTGGGCGCTCGCCGCCACGGCGACCGCTGTCGCGCTGCCGAGCCTCCTCTACCAGAACACCGGCTGGCTCCAGTTCGGCTACCGCTTCTCCAACGATTTCGCCCCGTTTCTCTTCGCGATGATCGCCGTCTCCGGCCGCCGCTTCGGCGCGCCGTTCTACGCGCTCGGCGCGGCCGCGATCGCCGTCAACGGGTTCGGCGCGCTCACGTTCCAGCGCGCGGGCTTCGAGCGGTTCTACTTCGTCGAGCGCACCCAGCGGGTCCTGCACCAGCCCGACTGAGGCCGCAGGCGCCTCCGCGCTGCTGCCGCGACGCACCGCGACGCCGCGCCGAGGGCGCTCCTCCTCCTCGGCACGGCCGGAGGGGGCGCGCGCCCTCGGGCGCGCGGGCGATCCGGCGGGCGGCGCACGCGGGCCTTGGGTGCAGGGCGCTCGCCGTGCTAGCCCTCGCCGCGCCATGGAAGCTCTGCTCGACCCGGCCGCCATCGGGCGCGGCCTGCGGCGCATCGCGCTCCAGATCGCCGAGCGCGGCCGCGGCGTGGAAGATCTGGCGCTCATCGGGATCCGGCGGGGCGGTGAGCCGCTGGCCAAGCGGCTCGCCGCGCTGCTCCTCGAGATCGAGGGGCACGCGCCGCCGGTCGGCGCCGTCGACATCACGCTCTACCGCGACGACGCCGCGACCGCCCTGCCGAACCCGCGCATCGGCCCCAGCCACATCTCCTTCCCCGTCGACGGCCGGCGCATCGTGCTGATCGACGACGTCATCTACACCGGTCGCACCATCCGCGCGGCGCTCGACGCGGTGCTCGACTACGGGCGACCGCAGCGGATCGAGCTCGTCGCGCTCGTCGATCGCGGCGGCAGGGAGCTGCCGATTCACCCCGACTACATCGTCCGCGCGGTCGAGCTCGCCCCCGGGCAGCGCATCGACGTCGTGGAGCGCGCGGGCGAGCTCTGGGCTCTCGTCACCGCCGCCGGCACAAAGCTCTCGGAGCCCCCCCCGCCACCGGAAGGAACGTAAGCCAGCGCATGAGGAGGATCTACCCGCACCGTCACCTGCTCGGCATCGAGGGTCTCTCGCGTCCCGAGATCGTGGCCCTCCTGGACGCCGCCGAGTCGCTCTTCGACGTCTCCCGGCGGAGCGTGCGCAAGGTGCCCACGCTCCGCGGCAAGACGGTCGTGAACCTCTTCTACGAGCCGTCGACGCGCACGCGGACGTCGTTCGAGCTCGCGGGCAAGCGGCTCAGCGCCGACGTCATCAACATCAGCGTCTCCACCTCGAGCGCGGTCAAGGGGGAATCGCTGCTCGACACGGTGCAGAACCTCCAGGCGATGCAGCCGGACGTGCTGGTCATCCGGCACGCCGCGTCGGGCGCGCCGCACCACGTCGCCGCGCACACGCGCGCCGCGGTCGTCAACGCGGGGGACGGCACGCACGAGCACCCGACGCAGGCGCTGCTCGACGCGTTCACGATCCGGCGCGCCAAGGGCCGACTCGAAGGGCTGGAGGTCGCCATCTGCGGCGACATCGTCCACAGCCGCGTGGCCCGCTCGAACGCGCACCTGCTCACGACGATGGGCGCGCGGGTCCGCTTCGCCGGCCCGCGCACGCTCCTGCCGATCGCGGGCGAGTCGCTCGGCGCGACGGTCTACGATCGGATCGAGCCCGCCCTCGAAGGGGCCGACGTGGTGATGATGCTGCGTGTTCAGCGCGAGCGGCTGAGCGGCAGCTTCCTGCCCAGCACGCGCGAGTACAGCCGCACGTTCGGGCTGAACCCGGCCCGGCTCGCGCTCGCCAAGCCAGACGCGATCGTGATGCACCCGGGGCCGATGAACCGCGGCGTGGAGATCGATCCACGCGTCGCGGACGGCGCGCAGAGCGTGATCCTCGACCAGGTCGAGGCCGGCGTCGCGGTCAGGATGGCCGTGCTCTGGATCCTGGCCGCGGAGGCCAACGAGTTCTCCGCGACCGGCGAGCCGCGGCCCGCGCCCTGACGATCGCCCCGGCCGCCCGAGCGGGAAGTGGCTGCGCGGCGGCGCAACCGGGGCAGACGGACGCCCTGGCCCATGAAACCCACGGAACCATGAAAGACGCGGCCCCCGCGCGCCGCTCCTCCCTCGCATATGCCCGCTGGCAGCGAACAGGGTTCCCTGCTGCGCCCCGTTTTAATAGGCTGGTCCATCTTTTTGAAAGGGTGGAGCCAACCATGTTTTCGCGAGACGTCCTCAGGATCGATGCCCCGGCGGTAGCGCAAGAGATCGAGCAGGCCATCCGGGATCAGGTGTTCGGTACGCTGCGGCGGCGCGGGGCCGTGGTCGGGATCTCGGGCGGGATCGACAGCTCCGTCGTCTCGACGCTGTGCGTCCGCGCGCTCGGCAAGGACAAGGTGCTGGGCATCTTCATGCCCGAGCGCGACACCTCCGATGACGCGCTCCGCCTCGGCAAGCTGCTCGCCGAGGGCCTCGGCATCGAGGCGGTCATCGAGAACATCAAGCCCGCGTTGACCGGCCTCCGCTGCTACGAGCGGCAGGATGAGGCGATCCGGATGGTCTACCCGGACTACAACGAGAGCTGGAAGTTCAAGATCACGCTCCCCTCGATCCTCGAGAGCGACAGGCTGAACGTCTCGCAGCTGACGGCGCAGCCGCCCGGCGAGGAGCCGCGCGTGAAGCGGATGCCCCTGAACGCGTACCTGCAGCTCGTCGCCGCGACGAACTTCAAGCAGCGCATCCGCAAGATGATGGAGTACTACCACGCGGACAGGCTCAATTACGCCGTCGCCGGCACGCCGAACCTGCTCGAGTACGATCAGGGCTTCTTCGTCAAGCAAGGCGACGGCGCCGCGGATTTCAAGCCGATCGCGCACCTGTACAAGAGCCAGGTCTACGCGCTCGCCGAGTACATCGGCGTCCCTGCCGACATCCGCAGGCGCGCGCCGACGACGGACACGTTCTCGATGCCGCAGGGGCAGGACGAGTTCTACTTCGCGCTCCCCTACGACAAGATGGATCTCTGCCTGTACGCCTACAACAACAACGTTCCGGCCGCGGACGCGGCGTCTGCCGTCGGCATCACGCCGCAGCAGGTCGAGCGCGTGTTCAAGGACATCGAGGCGAAGCGCCGGGTAGCGCAGTACCTCCACGCGCAGCCGCTGCTCGTCCGCGATCAGGGCCACGCCTGACGAGCCGCGCCGTCGGACCGCGCTCGCCGCTGTCAACGGCATTCTCGGCTTGGTACGCCGTTCCCCGGCCGTGAAACCCGCCGGAAACAGCGCGGATCCTCGCTGACATTCACTCACGTTGCAGCGAGATCGTCAGTCGCCAATCCCACCTCCGCAGCGCGCCCTGGCGGCGGCTTTCGGACACGGACGGCACGGGGAACACCGCGCGCGAACGAGCGCGGACGCGAGCGTGAACGATGAACCGCGACCGCGACCGCGTCCTGCCGCGATCCGCGCGCTGGCCGTCGCTCCGCGGAGTGTTCTCGACAGGAAAGCCGGGGGGGTGATAGACGTGGAGACTACCTCCATGAGCACTTCCAGCATCGAATCGACGATTCGCAACTTCCTGGTCACCTCGTTCGGATACCGGGGCGCTACCGCCGATCTCGGGTCCGAGGTCGCTTTGCTCGATCAAGGGATCCTGGACTCGACCGCCGTCCTCGAGATCGTCCAGTTCCTCGAGCAGGATCTCGGCATCCAGGTCGCCGACGAGGAGATGGTGCCGGAGAATTTCGGCTCGATCGCCAGGCTCGTCACCTACGTGAGCGGGAAGAAGAGCAGCAACTAGCCCGAACCCCGGGGGGCGCATGAGCACGCAGCACACCGCTCGTCGCGATCCGCGCTCGGATCGCTTCCTCATCGACTCCGCGCTGCGATCGTTCGCCGCCTCTCGCCCCGACCACGTCGCGCTGGTCTGCGAGGGACGGCGGATCACGTACCGGGAGCTGGACGCGCTGGCCGATCGCTGCGCCGCCCTGTTCCGCGAGGCGGGCGTGCAGCGCGGCGATCGCGTCATGGTCGCGCTCGACAACGGCGTGGACGCGGTCGTCGCGTACTACGGAGCGCTCCGGGCCGACGGCGTGCCGTCGCTGCTCGGCACCGCGATGCGACCGCGGCGCCTCGGCCAGGTGATGGAGCTCGCGGGCCCCCGCGTGCTCGTGGCGGCGCGCGGCATGCGCGAGAGCCTCGCCGCCGTGGCCGAGCTCCCGCCCGGCGCGAGGCCGGCGGCGACGTTCCTGAGCGGCGCCGCCCCCCCGGCCGCAGCCGGGCCCCCGCCCGACGGGCGCGACTTCCAGGAGGCCCTGGCCGGCGCGCCCGGGGAGCCCCCTCCGCGCCGCGCGATCGAGCTCGATCTGGCGACGCTCTGCTGGACGAGCGGCAGCACGGGCGAGTCGAAGGGGGTGATGCTGACGCACCAGAACCTCCGCAACAGCACCGCGGCCATCGGCGCGTACCTCGAGCACACGGCGGACGACGTGATCCTCTGCGTGCTGCCGCTGTCGCACACCTACGGGCTCTTCCAGCTGCTCGTGACCCACGCGTTCGGCGGGACCGTCGTGCTCGAGAAGGGCTTCTCCATGCCGTGGCCCATCGTCCAGCGGATGGCCGAGGAGCGGGCGACCGGCTTCGCGGGCGTGCCGACGATCTTCGCGTCGATGCTCTCGCTCAAGAACTTCGCGAAGGCCGATCTCTCGGCGCTCCGGTACATGACGAACGCCGCGTACGGGCTCCCGGCGCCGCAGCTCCTGCGCCTCCGCGAGCTCCTGCCCAACGTCTCCTTCTTCGCGATGTACGGCCAGACCGAGTGCACGCGGGTCTGCTACCTGCCGCCCTCCCTGGCGCTCGAGCGGCCGTCCTCCGTGGGCATCGCGATGCCGAACGAGGAGCTCTGGATCGAGCGGGAGGACGGCACGCACGTGGAGCCGGGCGAGGTGGGCGAGCTCGTCGTGCGCGGGCCGAACGTGATGCGCGGCTACTGGAGGAACCCCGACGCGACCGCGCGCGCGCTCCGGCCGGGGCCCCTCCCGGGCGAGGTCGTGCTCCACACCGGCGATCTCTTCAAGATGGACGAGGACCGGTACCTCTACTTCGTCGCGCGCAAGGACGACATCATCAAGACCCGCGGCGAGAAGGTGAGCCCCCTCGAGGTCGAGTCGGTGATCTGCAAGGTCCCGGGCGTCGTCGAGGCGGCGGTCGTCGGCGTGCCGGATCAGGTGCTCGGGGTCGCGGTGAAGGCCGCCGTGGTGAAGGCCCCTGACGCCGCGGTGACCGCCGACGACGTCCGCAAGAGGGTGCGGTCCGAGCTCGACGAGGTCGCCGTGCCCAAGTTCGTCGAGTTCATGGATTCGCTCCCCAAGACGGCGAGCGGCAAAGTCAAGAAGAGCGAGCTCATCTGATATGTGCGGTATCGCCGGCCTCATCAACCTACGCACCGACGCGCCGAACCCCGATCGCGAGCTGGCCCTCAAGATGGCGCGGGCGCTCCGCCACCGCGGCCCTGACGGCTTCGGCATCTACCGCGATCGCCACGTCGCGCTGGCCCACTCGCGCCTGTCGATCATCGACCTCGACGGCGGCTGGCAGCCGATGGCCAACGCCGACGAGACGCTCTGGGTCTGCTTCAACGGCGAGATCTTCAACTACATCGAGCTCCGCGAGGAGCTCACGGCGAAGGGCCACCACTTCCGGACCAAGAGCGACACCGAGGCGCTGATCCACGCCTACGCCGAGTACGGCGAGGCCATGGTCGATCGGCTGAACGGCCAGTGGGCGTTCGTCATCTGGGACGTCCAGCGGAGGCGCGCGTTCTTCTCGCGCGACCGCGTCGGCATCAACCCGCTCTTCTGGACGGTCCACCGCGGCGTCCTCCGGTTCGCCAGCGAGGTGAAGTCGCTCTTCCAGGACCCCACCATCCCCCGCGCGATCTCCCGCGAGGGCCTCGACGAGGCGCTGACGTTCTGGGCGCCGACCGCCCCGCTGACGCCGTACGAGGGCATCCAGCAGATCCCGCCGGGCGCGGTGGCGACGCTCGATCTCGATCGCGACGTGGCGCCGCGCGTCTCGGTCCGCTTCCGCCCCGAGTTCCCCGCCGGGCGCGCGCCCGGCGGCGACGAGGCGGGGCTCGTGTCCAGCGTGCGCGAGGCGGTCCGCGGCGGCTCGACGATCCGCCTGCGCGCCGACGTTCCCGTCGGCAGCTACCTGAGCGGCGGGCTCGACTCCACGATCGTCGCGGCGCTCATCGCCTCGAACCGCGAGGTGCCGCTGCGCACGTTCTCGGTCGAGTTCGCCGAGCGCGAGTTCGACGAGGCCGAGTACCAGCGCGCCGCCGTGGCGCACCTCGGCACGTCGCACGCGTCGATCCAGTGCGGTGACGCCGACATCGCCGGCGTCTTCCCGGAGGTCGTCTACCACGCCGAGGCCCCGCTCCTGCGCACCGCCCCGGCGCCGCTGTTCATCCTGGCGCGCCTCGTCCGGCAGAGCGGCTACCGCGTGGTGCTGACGGGCGAGGGCGCCGACGAGTTCTTCGCCGGCTACGACATCTTCCGCGAGGACCGGGTGCGCCGCTTCTGGGCGCGCCACCCGGACAGCAAGCTCAGGCCGCAGCTCCTCCTCCGGCTCTACCCCTACCTGCAGCGGTCGCCGGTCGCGCAGGTCGAGATGGCCAAGGCCTTCTTCGGGCGGAACCTCGCGCAGACGGACGACCCGTTCTACTCCCACCGCCCGCGCTGGGACGCCACGAGCCGCATCAAGCTGATGCTCGATCCCGCGATGCGCGAGGGCATCGGCGACACCGCCGCGGCCGATCGCCTGAGGGAGCAGCTGCCGCGCGACTTCATGCGCTGGACGCCGCTCGCGCGCGCGCAGTACCTGGAGATCACGACGCTGCTCTCCGGCTACCTGCTCTCCTCCCAGGGCGAGCGCATGATGATGGCGAACTCGGTCGAGGGGCGCTTCCCGTTCCTCGATCCCAACGTGATGGACGTGGCGGACGCGCTGCCGGACGCGCTCAAGCTCCGCACCCTCGACGAGAAGCACGTGCTGAAGCGCGCGATGGGCGATCTCCTGCCGCCCGGCGTCCTCGAGCGGAAGAAGCAGCCGTACCGCGCGCCCGTGGTGCAGCCCTTCTTCGGGAGCGGGACGCCGGACTATGTCGAGGCGTGCCTGTCGCCGGACGCCATCAAGGACGCCGGCATCTGGCAGGCGCAGCCCGTCGCCGCGCTCGTCGCGAAGTGCCGCAAGACCGGCGGCAAGTCGATGAGCAACACCGACGACATGGCGTTCTGCGCGATCCTCTCCACGCAGCTCATGGCGCGCGACATCATCCAGGGCGCGCGCGTCGTCTCGGCGGCCGACGACACGTCAGGCCGGCTGGGCGTCGACGTCGATCGGGTGCGCGACGCCGCGGGCTGAGCGGGCGCGCGCGGCTCCGCGCTGAGCGGCGGCGTGGCGCCGCCGGGCGCATGTGCGCCGCCCCTCAGCGGGGGAGCTTGCGTATCGTGCCGCTGCTCTCGTCCGCCCAGTACACGAACCCGCCGGCGAGCGCGATCCCGCGCGGGGTGCCGCCCTCGTACAGCGGACGAGCCCTGCCGGTGCCGTCCTTGAGCTTCCGCATCACGCGGGGCGCTCCCTGATCGGTCCAGTAGACGAACTCATCGAGCCCATCCACGGCGATGCAGTCGGGGGACGCATGCGCCACGTCATCATCCTCGTCGGCCGTCCAGACAGCCACCGCGTCCTCCGAGCCGCCCTTGGGCGCCCTCATGACGGCAGACACGTCGCTGCTGAGATCCCCGCGCGGGCTGGTGGTCCAGTAGACGTGGTCGTCGTCCACGGCGATGGCGTACGGAAACGGCTGCTCGTCGGCCAGCCGCTTCGTGTCGCGGGTCTGCCGATGCGTCTGGTTCACCGTGCCGCGCAGGCTCCTGTCGACCCAATACACGTGCTCTTGGTCGAGCGCGATGAGGTGCGGCGAAGCATCGCTGACCTCGAGGAACTCGTCGTCCGCCCATTCGCCGGGCATCAGGATCTGGCCGATGAGGCTCCCGTCGCCCGGCGTTCCGATGCCGGCCGCGCGCTGCGCCCAGAACACCGCGGTCTCGTCCGCAGCGACGCCGAGGGTCGCGAAATTCGAGTTGAAGAGCACCTGTGACGCGCGTGCTCCGTTGCGGTCCACCATCAAGACGTCCTTGTCGTTGAGGTTGGACCAGAAGACGCCGTGCTGGTTGACGGCGATCCCGTACGGAGCGTTCTGGCCGACGGCGAGCGTCGTGACGGCTCCGCCGAGGACCGACACTTTTTGCACGCTGCCGCCCATGCCTTCGCCGGCGGTCCAGTAGACCTCGCCCTGGTAGACGGTGAGGAGGTTCGCGTTCGGAGCCTCGATGGAGGGAAACCCGCGCGCGATCTCCGTGGCCCCGCTGCAGCCGGTCGCGCTGCACGCCCCGCCGTCCAGGCACACCGCGCCGCAAGCGCCGCAGTTCTGGGGGTCGTCGAGCAGGTTCACCTCGCAGTCGTCGGGGTTGCCGTCGCAGTCCGCCGTGCCGGTCGCGCACGCATCGGATCCACCGGCAGAGCTCGCGCCGGCTTCGCTCACCGTGAAGTCCCCGAGCACGCTGGTGCATGCCGCGGCGGTCATGAGGGCAACGCAGACCATCGAGCCGACTCCGAACGCCTGGCGCATCAGAAACTCCCCTTCGCTCCCGCGGAGCCGAGCCCGATCACGGGCGTGATCGATATCCCGGCGCGCTGCGGCGAGCTCGGCGCTGTGAGCAGCAGGAACGCCCCCGCGCCGACGCCCGCCGCGCCGATCGCGAACCCGATCGTCGAGAGGGTGCCCATCGCGTGGTAGCTGTCGATCTCGCCCTTGAGCGACGGGTCGCACCGGCCGGCCGGGCAGCGCTCCGAGAGATCGCCGTGCTTGCCGAGCGCGAGCACGCCGCCGACGGCGCCGGCCGCGAGCCCGGCGCCGCCGAGCCCGAGCGCGGCGATCGCCAGCACCGTGCGGCTGCCGCCGCCGGAACCGGGAGCAGGAGCGCCCTGATCTGGCAGCGGCGCCGCCGGTGGACGCGGCTTGACCGCAGGCGGCGCCACCGGCTTGAGCTGGAGCGCGACGGTCTCGCTGGCGCCCTCGGCGAGCGTCACCTTCACCTCGATCGGAGCGAACCCCGCGGCCGACGCCCGGACGACGTGGTCGCCTGGATCGACCGGCCTCCGGACCCCGAGCGCGGCGCGCGGCACCGGCGCGTCGTCGATCGTGACGGCGGCGGTGTCCGGCCCGCTCACCGAGATGAGCACCTGCGGGATCCGGGGCGCGAGCGCGTCGAGCTCGCGTTGAGCGGCCGCGATCGCCTCGAAGAACTGCTCGGGCGCCTTCTCCGGCACCCCCTCGCGGACGATGCGGCTGTACGACTCCTGGGCCGCGATCCACTGGCCCACGCCGACCTGGGCTCGGGCCACGCCGAGCAGCAGCGTCGGCGCGTGGATGATGGCGTCGGCGCGGCTGAACCGATCGAGCGCGGCCGCGAAGTCCTTTCGTTCGAGGGCCTCCTGCCCCTCCACGGCGAGCGAGCGCGCGGTCGCGCGATCGGCGTCCGAGACCTGAGCCAGCGCGGCGGGCGTGAAGGTCAGGGCGAGCAGCAAGGAAGCGATCCCTAGTCGACGAGCCATACGAAGGAGGTCCGTGCGAAGTGCTGCAGGTGAACGTCAGATGCCGAAATCCGTCGGCTTCGGCTTGCGGCGGGCGCTCCCCGGCGGCGCGGGGGAACGCGGCTTCGCCTGAGCGGGCCGGGCCGATGGCGCGCGCGGGCCGCTCGGCGCCGTCGCGGACGCCGTCGCCGAGGCCACAGCCGTCGAGGCCACAGAGGGGGCCGGCTCCGGCGCCTGCGCGGAGGCGGTGGCCGGCGCCACGACGTCGGGCCCCCGCGGCGCATCGGACACCGAAGCCGTGGGAGCGGGCTGCGCGAGCGGCTGCCCCGTCGCGTCAGGGCTCCCGCCGCGCAGGGCGAAGAACGCGACGGCCACGAGAAGGACCGCGCCCGCCGCCACGGCGGCGAGCGCGCGTCCGACGGCAGGCCGCCGGCCTGGGGGAGACACCACCGAGACCAGCGCGCTGGTGGTCTGCGGCCGCATCTGGCGGCCGGCCATCGCGGACGCGGCCTCCGCTGCTCCGGGCGAGGCCACCGTCGCGCCGGGCCCGGTCGAGGTCCGCGGAGCCTCGGCGTCCGCCGAGGCGATCAGCGTGACCGCGTCCCCGAACGAAGGCGCCGCGCTGTCGGGCCCCGCGTCGGGGAGCGCCGCGCTCTCCCTCGATCGCGGCGCGAACCCGAGCTCCACCGAGATGCGCTCGCCGGACACGCGGAACGGGCCGACGATGCTCGTCCTGGGCTCGTAGCTCTCGCTCGCGATGTCGAGCGCGATCGCGAGCGCGTCGCAGAACTCCTTCGCGCTCTGGAATCTCGCCTCCGGCTCGCGCGACGCCGCGCGGGCCCACCAGGCGTCGAAGCCAGGAGGCACGGGAGCGAATTGCGACGGCACCGGCAGCGGCTTGACCATGATCTTGAGGAGCAGATCGCCGAACGCCTCGCTGTTGAACGGGAGCTTGCCGGTGAGGCACTCGAACACGACGACGGCGAGCGACCAGAGATCCGAGCGGTGATCGATGCTCTTGGTGCCCTGCGCCTGCTCCGGGCTCATGTACGCGGGCGTCCCGAGCAGCGAGCCGGTCTTCGTGGTGGAGGTGACCTGCGGCGTGCTGTCCTTCGCGATGCCGAAATCGAGCACCTTGGCGATCTCCCTGTCGTCGTCCCGGACGAGGAAGATGTTGGCCGGCTTGAGATCGCGATGGACCAGGCCGCTCGCGTGGGCCTTGGTGAGGGCGCGCGCCACCTGCGCCGTGATCGCCATGGTGTCGTGCGGGTCGAGCCGCCCCACGCGCTGGATGCGGGTGTCGAGGTCCTCCCCCTCGAGGTACTCCATCGCGATGTACGGCGTCCCCTGCCAGACGCCGTGGTCGAGGATCTGCACGACGTGCGGGCTGCGGATCTGCGCGGCGACCTTCGCCTCACGCTCGAACCGGTGCCGCACCTCCTTGGAGACGCCCTGCGCGTTCATGAACTTGATCGCGCACGGGATGTCGAGGCCGAGGTGCTGGGCGAGCCACACCGAGCCCATCCCACCTTGCCTGAGCGGGCGCACCAGGCGAAAGCGATCGGCAACGGTGTTCCCCGCGGCGGGTGTCACGCAGCCTCCCAGACCTTCTGGAATAACACAGGTCGACATCCAGGGTCACGTTCACGCCATGCAAAAGTGAACCGGGACCGACAGCGTGAAATGGCGCAGAAGCCCCGCCATCCCCCGCGCCCTGTATTTAGTTGCGTCGGTTGCGTCGGTTGCGTCGGTTGCGTCGGTTGCGTCGGTTGCGTCGGTTGCGTCGGTTACGACGCTTCGCGGCGGAAGCTAACGAGAACCCGAGCTCGCGGCGGCGGGCTCCTGCAGAGGCCGCCGCGCGGCGGGCCGGCCCGGAAGCGCGGCGCCGTCGGCCTTGTCCGTCTTGTCGGTCGCGTGGGTCTTGTCGAGCGGCGTGCCCGTCGTCCGCGCGAGCTGGCTGCCCCGCGGATCGTCCGGGAACGCGTCGAGGAACTTGCGGACGTGGTGGCGCGACTCCTCGGCGATGCCCGCACGGAACGTCAGGAGCGCGAGGTTGTAGCGCGCATCGGCGCTCCTGGGCTCGGCCTTCAGGGCGGCGAGGTAGCCTTGACGTGCGCCGTTGTAGTCGCCGCGCTTGTCGGCGATGAGCGCGAGGTTGTAGAGCACCTCGGCGTCCGAGGGATCCTGCTCGGCGAGCGGCGTGAGGCGCGCCTTCGCCCCGTCGAGATCTCCGGCCAGGATCGCGAGCGCTCCCGCGAGGAGCTGCGCCTTCCGGCCGGCGCCGGCGTCGATCGCGCGATCCGCCTCGGCCCTGGCCTCGGCCAGGCGACCCGCGCGCTCGAGCGCGAGCGCGAGCGCATAGCGGAGCCGCGACGGGTCGCCGCCCTCCTCCAGCGCGGCCCGCGCCTCGGCCTCGGCGCGCTCGGAGCGGCCGGCGACGGCGAGCGCCTCGGCCAGGACCGCGCGCGTGCCGCTCTGCTCCGGGCACCGCTCGCGCGCGGACTCCGCGTCGCGGAGGGCGGCGCCAGCGTTGCGGGCGTGCAGCCTCGCCTCGGCGCGCAGCGCGAGGCAGGCGCACGTGGCCGGCGCGGCGGGCGCGGCGGCGGCGGGGTGCATCCTCAGGCAGCGCGCCGCGACGCCGTCGAGCTCGTCGAGCTTGCGCCGCTCGCGGAGCGGCCCCGTGAGCTCGTCGATCGCGCGCAGGTGGGCGCCGTCGCGGCGCAGCGCTGCCCACCACATCCTCTCGCGCGACCCGAGCAGGGGCGCTGCCCCGTTCAGCTGGACGACGCCGAGGCCGATCACGACGATCGCGGCCCCCATGCGCCGGTGCTTGAAGCTCGATCCGAGCCAGCGCTCCGCGGCGGCGGCGGCGAGGGTCGCGAGCGCCGCCCACAGGGGAACGGCGACGAACACGACCCCCTGCGCGAGCGGCGCGCGAGGCCCGCGGTAGTAGAGCGTGGCCGCGAGCGCCGCGGCGATCGCGATCCACAGCAGCGCCGCGCCGTTCCTGGCGAGCCGTGTATCGAGCCGCGCGGCGAACCACGCCGACAGGCCGAGCGCCGCGGCGAGCGCGGCCGCCGAGAGCGATCCCGAGAGGGCGAGCGCGCCGGCCGGGAGCGGCTCAGGCGAGAGCCACGTGGGCGCGATCGCCAGGACCACGAGGTGCAGCGCGCGGCAGAGGTGCAGGGCGAGCTCAGCAAGCCAAGCCACGGCGTGACCTTAGCCCACCGCCCATCGCGGACCAAACGACGGAGAGGCATCGCTGCAGCGCGGCCGCCGCGGGGAGGGCGCGCTCACAGCCACGGCGCGCTCACGGCAGGGTCATCTCGACCTCGACGGAGACGCGCGATCCGGGCGGCGACACGACGAGCCCGAGCGGCATCATCCGGAGGCATTGCGCCGCGTCGGGGCGATCCATCCCTCGCACTTCGCTGATGCCGCGGGCGATTTCGTCCCCGGACGCATCGAAGGTCATGTTGAAGATGTACCTGGCGCGCGCTGGAGCCGGGTTCTTCCTGAGCGAAGGCTCCCAGCACTGCTTCACGAAGAGCGACCGGCGCGCTTCGAGCTCCTTGGCGGCATCCCCCTCGACACGCTTGTAGAGCTCGCTCGTCAGAGGCGAGGCCCCTGCCGACGCGGGGTGATGCGCAGGCAGCGAAGGGGCGGGCGCGCCCGCGGTCGCAGGCAGCGCGCCCGCGCGTGCTGTCGAGGCCTCCACGCTGGCCGACGGAGGCGCAGGTGGCGGCGGCGGCGGACGCTGCAGCCCGAGGTAGAGCCCTGCTGCGATGAAGAGGCTGCCGAGCAGGATCGCCGCGGGGGTCATCAGCTCCTTCTGCATGGTAGCGATCGGAGGGCAGGCGCCGCGCGCCTCGCGGCGCGCGAGGTCGGCCGCACAGCCCGACCTTACTGCATCGAGACGACAGCGGAGGTGTACGAATAGTCGTTGTTGGTCCAGAAGGGGCTATCGGACTTCCCGCAGAGGCCGACGTTGTACTGGCCTGGGGGCGGCGACAGCGCTGCGCTCAGCCCCATGGTGATGCGGGTGTGCGCCGGGACCTGGACCGCATAGACGCCCGTCCCTTCTGGGCTGAGCTCCCCGAGAGGCGAGAGCTGCTGAGAGCAGATCCAGAGGTGGAGCTGGTCCGCCGGGGTCGACGCGGCGCCGAGCGCCTTGTTGGAGACGACGACGACGCGCTGCCCCGAGGCGGTCACGCTCACGGTCGCGGGCGCAGCGAGGAACTGCAGCGATTTCTGAGGGGCGGCACCCGCGCCGGAAACGTAGGTGCTCGAGAGGAAACCAGGAGGCCCCTGCGGCCCCTCCGCCCCCGGCGGCCCGGCAGCGCCAGGCGGACCAGCCGGGCCGGCTGGGCCAGCCGGGCCAGCCGGGCCAGCCGCGCCGGCCGCGCCGGCCGCGCCGGGAGGGCCCGCGGGCCCCGGCGCGCCCTGCAGGCCGATCGGATCGCCGACCCACACGCCGCTGCTGTCGATGACGAGGCGACCGCCGATGGAGATCGAGTTCGGCGTGATGTCCCCCGCGACGTTGCTGGCCTGGAGCGCATACGGAACGCTCGCGATCCTGGCGCGGGGCACCATCTCGGGGTCGTCCCCCACGGTGATCCCCAGGTAGCGCGCCGTGCCGTCGAAGACCGGCTTGTCGACGGGCGCGAGCTCGCCGAGGTCGACCGAGAAATAACCCTGGTCGAACGTGATGGTGTGGAGCTCGCTCCAGACGGGCACGGGCGCGTCGGGCGCGTCGTAGAACGCGAACACCACGTCGAGCGTGTCGTCGATGGGCTGGCCCACCGGATCGAAGAGGCGTCCCTGGTGGGTGATCGTGACGGGGACCGCCGCGGCAGCGGGCCCGGACAGCGCGGTCACCGCCGCAAGGACCGGCGCGTGGATGGTTCGTGCCTTCATCGCGAGCTCCCCTCGTTCGCCCTCGCGAGCCGGCGCAAGGCGCGCCGTGGCAGGCATCGCGCGGCGCGCGCCGCGATCGCGGCCGGAGCGCCGGTGATCCCGGAGCGGGCCGCGAGCCCTGCCACGATCTCGCGAAGGAGCAGCGCCTTGGATGCCAGCGGCCGACGAGCGGTTCCGATCGCGCGCCCGGTCGTCCGACGCCGCTCGGACGGGCCGCCGGCGTCACCAGCGCCGAGGCCTCGCCGCCGCGGGGCGAGATCGCCCGAGACGGCGCGCGCCCGGGTCTCTCGGCCTGCGCGCGGCGACGTGATCGCCCTCGGCGCGGCGCCGGCTACTCGAGATCGTACGGCTCGACCTTCACCTCGGCCAGCCTCGGGACGGCCGCGGCGATCGCCTCGCCGATCTGCTCGTGTGTGCCGACGACGCCGATCACGAGATCGTCCTCGGAGATCCGGCGCCGCACGGCGGCGTTCGCCTCCTCGAGCGTGACGTCCTCGATCCGCTTCAGGTAGGTCTCGTGGTACCCCTCCGGCAGATCGTACAGGAGCTCGTCGAGCTTCTGATGCACGCGCTTCCTCGCGGTGTCGATCTCGAACGCGTGCGAGCGGACGAGGTAGCGCTTCACGAACGTGAGCTCGTCCTCGGTGATCCCATCGCGCCGCAGCGCCTCGAGCAGCCCGAGCTGCAGGGAGAGGCAGGCGGCGGCGTCCTGCGCCGCGGGCGCGGTCCACATGGTGAACGCGTCGCGGTGCCGATCGAAGCCCGCGCGCGACGAGGCGCCGTAGGACCAGCCACGCTTCGCCCGTACCTCCTGCATCAGCCGCGACGAGAAGGTGCCTCCGAAGGCGGTGTTCGCGACCAGGAGCGCCATGTGATCGGGGTCGTGGGCGTCGGTGCCGAGCCCGCCGATGACCATCTGCGTCTGGGTCCGCTCGGGTTTGTCGACGAACACGACGCAACGCCCCGGCCTCGCCCCGGGATCCGTCACCGGATCGGGGATCGCATCGCCCTCGGGCAGGCCGGACAGGAGGCGCTCGGCGACCGCGTGCGCCTCGCCGGGCTCGATGTCGCCCGAGATGGCGACGATCGCGTTGCGCCGGGTGTAGTGCCGCGCATAGAACGCGGCGACGTCGTCGCGCGTGATCTCCCGCAGCGTCGGGATGGTGCCCGCGATGCGGCGGCCGTAGGGGTGCCCGGCGAACAGGGTCCGCCGGAAGGCGCGGCTGCAGAGCGAGCGATCGCTGTCGCGCGCCTCGATGAGCTCGGCCTCGGCCTCGCGCAGGAGCCGCGCGAGCTCCGGCGGCGAGAACGTCGGGCGCGCGAGGAGCGTGGCCCCGAGCTCGACGAGCCGATCGAGCGAGCGCTTGATCACCTCGAAATGCACCGTCGTCGCGCTCGTCGCCACGTCGGTGCCGAACTCCCCGCCGAGCGCGTCGATCGTCTCCTCGATCTCGTTCGCGCTGTAGCCCTCCGCGCCGCGGCGGAGCATGCGCGCCGTGATGCGCGCGAGCCCCTCGCGCCCGACAGGATCGAGCGCCGAGCCGGAGCGGAACGCGACGACGATGCTGACGATCGGGAGCGCGTGGCTCGTCTCCACGAGCACCGCGCCGTCGCGGGGCGCCACGCGACCGCCCGTCGCTCCCCTGCCCTGCCCCTCGGCGCCCCAGGCGAGGCCGCTCTTCACGCTCTGGCTCACGATGCCTCCTCGCTCTCCGCGTCGGTCCCGTCCTCGTCGTCCTCGTCGCTCGTCCCGTCCGGGATCACGTGGATCACCGTCCGCGCCGAGCTCACCAGGTAGCGCCGCGCCACGCGCAGCAGATCCCCCACGGACGCCCGCCGGTAGGCGGCGAGCCGCTCGAACAGGGCAGCAGGATCGCCGAGCACCGTCTCGTAGAAGCCGATCTGCTCTGCCTTGCCGGCGACGGTCTCGAGCCCTTGCAGGACCGAGAGCTCGATGCGCGCCTTCGCCCGATCGAGCTCCGCCTCGGTGACGGGGGCGCGGCGCACCGCCTCCAGGAGCGGCTCGAGGGCCGCGAGCAGCGCCTCGCCCGTGTGCTCGCCGCGAGCCGAGAGGTAGATGTCATAGAGCGAAGGATCGCGGAACGAGCCCACCCAGCCCCGGACCTCGCTCGCGATCTCCTGCTCCTGAACGAGCGCGCGATGGACGCGCGACGACCGCCCGGAGAAGAGGATCTCGTTCAGCAGGGCGAGGGGCGCGTGGTCGAAATCCCCGAGCGCCGGCGCGCGATAGCCGATCGCGACCTTGTGCGTGGCGGTCGGCTTCACCACCTCGGCGCGGCGCTCCGCGATCTGCGGCGGCTCGGGGCACACCTCCTCGACCGGGATCTTCGAGGGCTCCTGCGCGCCGTAGTGGTCCTGCACCCCGCGCAGCGCCTCGTCGAGCGCGACGTCGCCGACGATGACCAGCGCCGCGTTGTTGGGGGCGTAGTACGTCCGGTAGAACTCGACGCAGTCCTCGGTCGTGAAGCCCTTGATGTCCTCCATCCAGCCGATGGTCGGCCACCCGTAGGCGTGCTTGGTGAACGCCTCCTTGTAGAGCAGCTCGCTCACCGCACCGTCGACGTCGTCGTCGACCCGCTGCCTCCGCTCGTTGGCGACGACCTCCTTCTCGCTCGACACCTGCGGATCGCGGAGGACGAGCCGCGCCATGCGCTCCGCCTCGAGGCGGAGGGTGAGCGCGAGCGCGTCCTTCGGCAGGTTCGTGTGGTAGTAGGTCCAGTCGAGGAACGTCGCCGCGTTCGTCTCGGCGCCGGCCTCCTCGAGCATCCGGTCGAACGCGCCGTGAGCGACGCTCTCCGTCTCGCCGAACATGAGGTGCTCGAAGAGGTGGGCGATGCCGGTCTTGCCCACGCGCTCATGGCGCGAGCCGACGCCGAACCAGGTCTGCAGGCAGACCACGGGCGCCGAGGGGTCGACGAGCACGAGCACCTTGAGCCCGTTCCCGAGGGCGAAGCGCTCGACGCGCATCGTCGGACCGAACGCGACGGTGGCGTCGTGGCGCAGCCGGGCGAGCGGCGGGCGTTCGCGGTTCAGCTCGACGAGCATCTCGGCGAGCGGACCCGTTCGAGGGAGGGCGCTGGCGCCGGGGACCGAGTAGACAAGCGTCTCCTGCATGGCAGGCGCAGCCCATACCACGCTCAGCGCCGCGGCGCTGCGTGGCACAGGACGTCGCTCGGATCCCGCGTCGACTGGTGGCACTCCCATCGGTCGTCGTGGCAGGAGACGACGAGGATCCCCGCGTCGTACGCCTCCTTCAGGGAGGAGCCTGCCCGCTGCGCGAGCAGGTTGGACGGGGTGCGCTCGGTGCACCCCTTGCCCATGTCGACCTCGATCTTCCTGTTCCCCTTGGTCGCCTTGACGGGGTTCGGCGGGGTCTTGCCCTTGTCGGCGGTGCGCGCCGCCGCGGCGAGCTTCGGCAGGATGCCCTCGAGGTAGGGCTTGTCGACGAGCGGGTCGCTCGACCGCGGCGACACCATGGCGAGCGTGTACTGGATCGCCATCATCTGCTGCTCTGCCGGCGCGCTCGGCTGGATCGGCCCGCTCGACCCGATCGGGATCGGCCGCGGCGGCATGTCCCGCTTCGCGGCCTCCGTGGCCGCGGGGGCCGCCGCGGCGCTCGGGGCCGGCGCCGCGCTGTCCGCGGCCGGCGGCGCGGAGGCTGAGGCGGACGCTCGAGGCGCCGTGGCGCGCTGATCGTCGCACGCGAGGACGGCGAGGCCGAGGGCGAGGGCGAAGGCAGGGAACGCCGCGCGGAGCTCGCGCGGCCGGACGGGGGCGGGCTGCATGGGCGGCTTATACGAGCGCGCGCCGCGCGCCGCCACGCTCGCGTGGCCGCGCGGCGCGGCGAGGCGCGCGCTGACCGGCGCCCCCGCGCGTCAGTCGATCTTCAGGATGGCGAGGAACGCCTCCTGCGGGATCTCGACGCTCCCGACCATCTTCATCCGCTTCTTGCCCTCCTTCTGCTTCTCGAGGAGCTTGCGCTTGCGGCTGATGTCGCCGCCATAGCACTTGGCGGTCACGTCCTTGCGCATCGCCTTCACGGT
Organism: Sorangium sp. So ce426; assembly: GCF_051475585.1. Lineage (NCBI taxonomy): Bacteria > Pseudomonadati > Myxococcota > Polyangiales > Polyangiaceae > Sorangium > Sorangium sp. So ce426. The sequence continues at coordinate 5,607,093 of NZ_CP150341.1, forward strand.
CGTCCGCGCGATGACCTTCGACCCGATCGCCGCCTGGATCGCGACCTCGTACTGCTGGCGCGGCACGATGTCCTTGAGCTTCACCGCGAGGTCCCGGCCCCTGGCGTACGCCTTGTCCCGGTGCACGATGACGCTGAGGGCGTCGAGCGGGTCGCCGTTCACCAGCATGTCCAGCTTGATGAGATCGTCGGCGCGGTACCCGACGAGCTCGTAGTCCATCGACGCGTAGCCGCGCGACACGCTCTTCAGCTTGTCGTGGAAGTCGAAGAGCACCTCGCTGAGGGGCATGTCGTAGGTGATGATCACGCGGTCGGACGAGGCGTACTGGATCGACTTCTGCTCCCCGCGCCGCTCCTGGCACAGGGCGAGGACCGCGCCGACGTACGTCGACGGCACGTGGACGGTCATCCGGAAGATCGGCTCCTCGATGCGATCGGTGAGGTTCGGCGGCGGGAGCTTCGCGGGGTTCTCGATCGACTTCATCGAGCCGTCGTTCAGGTAGCAGTGGTAGACGACGCTCGGCGCGGTCGTGATGAGGTCGAGGTTGTACTCGCGCTCCAGCCGCTCCTGGATGATCTCCATGTGGAGAAGGCCGAGGAAGCCGCACCGGAAGCCGAACCCGAGCGCCTCGGAGGTGTCGGGCTCGAAGACGAACGCGGCGTCGTTCATGTGGAGCTTCGACAGGGCGTCGCGGAGGTCCTCGTACTGGGCCGAGTCCGTCGGGAAGATCCCGGCGAAGACCATCGGCTTGACCTCCTTGAAGCCGGGGAGCGGCGTCGTCGCGGCGTGGACGGCGTCGGTCACCGTGTCGCCGATCTTCGTGTCGACGACGCTCTTGATGTTGCCGACGAGGAAGCCGACCTCCCCTGGCCCGAGCTCGGTGATGGCGGTCGCGTGGGGCGTGAACACGCCCATCTCCGTGATCTCGTAGTCGCGGCCGGTCGCCATGAAGCGGACCTTCTGGCCCTTCCGGATGATGCCGTCGACGACGCGCACCATGACGACCGCGCCGCGGTAGCTGTCGTACCAGCTGTCGAAGATGAGGGCGCGGGGCGCCGCGTTCGGGTCGCCCTTCGGCGCCGGGATGCGCTCGACCACCGCCTCGAGGATCTCCGCGATGCCGATCCCCGTCTTGGCGCTGGCGGGGATGGCGCCGGAGCAGTCGAGGCCGATGACGTCCTCGATCTCGCGCGTCGTCCGGTCGACGTCGGCCGAGGGGAGGTCGATCTTGTTGAGGACCGGGAGGATCGAGAGGTTGTTGTCCAGGGCGAGGAAGACGTTCGCGAGGGTCTGCGCCTCGACGCCCTGGGTGGCATCGACGACGAGCAGCGCGCCCTCGCACGCCTGGAGGCTGCGCGAGACCTCGTAGTTGAAGTCGACGTGCCCGGGCGTATCGATGAGGTGCAGCCGGTACGTCTGGCCGTCCTTCGCTGTGTAATCCAGGCGAACGGTCTGGGCCTTGATCGTGATCCCCCGCTCACGCTCGATGTCCATCTTGTCGAGGAACTGCTCCTTCTGCTCGCGGGCGGTGAGCGCTCCGGTCACGTCGAGGATGCGGTCGGCGAGCGTGGACTTGCCGTGGTCGATGTGGGCGATGATCGAGAAGTTGCGGATGAGCTTGGAATCAACGGGCATAGCGAGCTTCAGGGCGCGGCGACCTGACCAGCGTTAGCGGCCGCAGCGCGCGGCCTCGACCGAGGTGCGAGGGAGCGGACTGGAACGTCCGGGCCCTCAGGGGGAGCGAGCCGCGGCGCGCGGCTCTACGAGCGCCGCGGGAAATGGTGGACCGCGGCGCGGCTGCTCCTAGCGCGACCCGCGCCGCGAAGCTATCCACCCCGAGCGACCGGCGCCCAGGCGTCCGGCACCGGAGCCTTGCGGCCCCCGGCGACGGTCATTTCTTCGGGATCGGCGGCGCGGCGACCGGCGGGCTCTCCAGGGACATCTGCCCTGGCAGCACGTGCTCGTAGTGCTTGAGGACCATATCTATCCCTTCGCGGATGTAGACCGCGATCGGGACCTTGGTGCGTTCGTGCAGGATCTTCAGCCGCTCGGCCTGCTCGGGCGTGATGTAGATGGTCGTCGAGACTTTCTTCCGCGACATGTCACGCCCGGGAGGGTAACCCGCCAGTCTCGAAGGGGACGACTGACAAGACGTTACCCTAGATGCCGGTACGTATGATGTCAATCGGAATGGCGCCACCCCGCTCGCCGGGGTGCGGGGATCGGCCGGGCTGGGCCGCGGGTCGCGTCCGTTGCGTCCGTCGCGTCCGTTGCGTCCGTCGCGTCCGTCGCGTCCGTCGTGTCCGTTGCGCCCGTCGCGTCCGTCGCGTTCAGTGGGGCTTCTTGATGTGCGCGCGGGCCGCGGTCTAGACTGCGGCTTGAAGCTGGTCCGCGTCGGGACGGCTCGCCCGGCGCGTCGAGCTTCTGTCCCGAGGGTTCCGGGCTGGCCGGAGGAATCTCTTGATGACGCGATTCCCGCTCACCTGGCGGTCGTCCAGGTGCTCGCTTGTGGCCCTGATCACCATTTCGGTCACCTCCTGCGCGTCCTCGACGCCGGACCCCTCGAGCGCGAAGGGCTCCACCAACGAACGGGACACGGCGGTCGTCCACGAGCCCTGCGACAAGGACTCCGCCTCTGCGGAGAAGGTCGATGTGAACGGCGACGGGATACCCGACATCATCCACGTGAAGCAAGACGGCCGGGAGGTCTGTCGGGTCGTCGACCTGAACCTGGACGGCGCGATCGACGCCTTCATCTACTACGACGCCAAGGGGGTGGAACGGCGGCGCGAATCGGACTTCGACCGCGACGGGCGGGCCGACGAGATCGCTCACTACGAGCGCGGCGCCGTCGTGTTGAAGGAGCGCGAGACCAACTTCGACGACAAGCTCGACACCTGGGACTACTACGAGGGTCCGCGCCTCGCGCGCCGCGAGCGCGACTCCGACGGCGATGGGATCGTCGACCAGTGGTGGCAGTTCAACAACCCGAACGACGCGAAGTGCGCGGTCGTGGCGAGCGATCAGAACGCCGACGGCAAGGCCGATCCCGGAAGCGTGGTGGATCTCTGCGCCGAGTCGTACGGCGCGCCGAAAGCGCCGCTGCCCCCGCCGGGCGGCGCCGCGCCCACGGAGGGAGGGGCGGGCGCAGGGCAGCCTGCGGCCGCCGGAGCGCCGGGCGCCCCGCCCACAGCTGCCCCCGCCGCGGGCGCGGCTGCTGCATCGGCGACCGCCGCGCCCACCGCTGCCCCCGCGGGCGCGGCTGCATCGGCGACCACCGCGCCCGCGGGCTCCGCGCCCGGCCAGCCGGCCGCCAAGAAGGGACCGTGACATGAGGAGACAAGCGCTCATCGCGCTGGCCACGCTCAGCCTGCTCGGCGCGGCGTGCGGCTCGGATCCAGGGTTCGAAGGCGCGAAGGCGCCGAGGGTCGAGGCGGCTCGCAACGCCGACGGCAGCATCGACGATCGCTCGATGTGCGACTGGAAGGGCAAAGAAGATCGCGAGACGAGCGAGACCGCCGGGCCAGGCGCGATCCAGCCCAACGTGCGGCGCGTCTGGCAGATCGTGGGCACCGGCGAAGACCGCCAGAGGGCGCTCGTCTGCCGCGAGATCGACACCAACTTCGACGGGGTGAAGGACGTCGTCCGCAAGTACAACGACAAGGGCGAGAGCCTTCACGAGGAGTCCGACTCGAACTACGACGGCCGGATCGACACATGGCTCACGTTCGCCGGCGGAAGGCTGGCCGAGGTGAAGGTCGACTCCGATCGCGACGGCAACCCCGACGAGTGGAAGTACTACAGCGGCGGCAAGCTCGCGCGCATCAAGCGCGACACGAACCGCGACGGCAAGCCGGACGTCTGGGAGATCTACCGCATGGGGCGGCTCGAGCGGATGGGCGTGGACATCGACGCCGACGAGCGGGTCGATCGGTGGGATCACGACAACGAGCTGAAGCGCCGCCTCGAGGACGAGGAGCGCAAGAAAGAAGAGGAGGCCACCGCTGCAGCCGCGAAGAAGGCTGCGGAAGATCAGGCGGCCGCGGACAAGGCAAACGAGGCCGTGGGCGACAGCGGGAGCGCGGCGCCCTCCAGCGACAAGAAGAAATAGAGCGCGCCTCCTTCGAGCCGAGGTGCGGCCAACCTCGCCCCCTGCCCTGACGGCGCAAGCGCGCGCAGGTGCTCCTGCCGCCGCGGGCGTTCGCCAGGGCAGGCGCGCCGGCGTCGGCCTCGGATCCCAGCGGCGTACCGCCCAGGTCGGTCGACGCGGCGCGAGGGGCGTGCTTATCAGTGCCGTCGGCCGACACCATCGCGTCGGCGTAGGTCCCGAGCACACCATGGAAGAACGTCTGCAGAAGATCATCGCGCGCGCCGGCGTCGCCTCGCGCCGCGCATCGGAGGAGCTCATCCTCGCCGGGCGGGTGCGCGTGAACGGGCGCGTCGTGACCGAGCTCGGCTTGAAGGCCGACCGGCAGAAGGACCGCATCGAGGTCGACGGCAAGCGCCTCGTCTCCGAGGCGCCGGTCTATGTCGCGCTGCACAAGCCGCGGAACGTCGTCTCGACGATGCGCGATCCCGAGGGGCGCCCGACGGTCGCCGACCACGTGCGCGGCACGGGCGCGCGGCTCTACCCCGTGGGTCGGCTCGACTTCGCGACGAGCGGCATCCTCCTCATGACGAACGACGGCGACTTCGCCAACGCGCTGCTCCATCCGCGCGGCGGCGTGCCGAAGACCTACGTCCTGAAGGTCCAGGGCGTCATGAGCGAGGACGATCTCACGCCGTGGCGCGAGGGGATCCGCCTCGAGGATGGCGTCACGCTGCCGGCCGAGGCGCGGCTGCTCCGCCACGAGGGCGACAAGACGTGGCTCGAGGTGACCCTCCGCGAGGGCCGCAACCAGCAGATCCGGCGCATGGGCGAGGCGACCGGCTGGCCCGTGATGCGCCTGGCCCGGACGACGTTCGCCGGGGTGAGCTCGGAACGCCTCCGGCCGGGAGAGTGGCGCGCCTTGACGGTGGATGAGCTCCTCCACATCCGCGAGGCGTTCGGCGTGCCCAAGCGGATCCGCGGCGCGGTGATGGGCGCGTCGTCGGGTCCGGTCGACCACCGCCGCACGGCCAGCTCGGCCCGGTCAGGCGCGAAGGCGTCACCTCGGCCTGCACAGGAAGCCGCTGGTGCCGCCGCGCGCAGCCGGGGACCGGCGCAGCCGAGGGTTCGCTCCAGAGCCAACGCCGACGCCCCGAGCGCACCTGGTCAGGGCCCGGCCGGGCGGATGGCTCGCGCCAGGACCGACGCCGCCCCGAGCACGCCCGCCCGGAGCCAGGCCGGGAGGACGGCTCGCTCCAGGACGGACGTCGCCGCGCCGGCGACGCCCGGACCGGGTGCCGCTAGATCTGCGCGAAGCGTCCGCTCCGAAACGAAGCCTCGAGCAGCTGAGACACGCGCGCCTCGAGCTCGCGGGCGCGAGCGTCGTTGATGCCGGCGAGCGCCTGTTTGATCTCGCCGAGCGCCTTCAGCTGACTGAACAGCTGGACGTCGCCGAGCGAGGCGCCGCCCGTGAGGATCTGCCGGATCCGATCGATCTCCGCGGCGAGCGCCTCCACGCCGACGCCGAGCGCGCCGACACGGCGGCGATCCGGGTGCTCGCGAAAGAAGGCCTCGAGCACCGGCTGCACGATGCCCTCGAGGATCGCCGCCTGATCCTGGTTGTTCCAGATGTGCTTGAGCACGAAGAAGTCGCTCGCGTCGGTCGTCTGGCGGCCATCGAGGTAAGCGCTCGCCGCGAAGAGCTTGAGCATCTTCACGACACGACGATCCGAGAGCGATATCCCTTCGGCGCGGATCTGGAACACCAGCCCCTTGTAGGCCGACAGGAACGCATCGCCGAAGTTCATCCGCGCGCCGAACCCTCGGCCGAGCTCGGCGAGCTCGCGCGCCGCGACGAGCGGGCGAAGCGGCTCGCCGGCCATGTGCCGGATCTCCTGCTGGATGCCGCGCTGGAGCAGCTCGCTGAAGTGGTAGGCGTCGAGGTTGTCGGACTGCACCCGCAGGAGGAAGCGGTCGAAGATCGCGGTCAGCGTCTCGTCGCCGGGCACCTCGTTCGAGGCGGCGAAGACGCTGATGAGCGGGCAGCGGAGCACCTGGCCGCCGCTCGCGAACTTGCGCTCGTTCAGCAGCGTGAGCAGCGCGTTCAGGATGGCGCTGTTCGACTTGAAGACCTCGTCGAGGAAGACGATCTCCGCCTCCGGGAGCATCCCCGAGGTGTTCCGGCGGTAGACGCCCTCGCGAAAAGCACCGATGTCGACCGGGCCGAAGATCTCGTTCGGCTCGGTGAAGCGCGTGAGCAGGTACTCGAAGTACCGGGCCTGCATCAGCTCGGCGAGCGTGCGGATGAGCGCGCTCTTCGCGGTCCCAGGCGGGCCGAGGAGCACGCAGTGCTCGCCCGCGACGACCGCGATCATGAGCAGGCGGATGATCTCGTCCTTGCCTAGGAACTGCCGCTCGAGGCTATGGGCAAGCAGGCGCAGGCGCTCGTGGAGCGGAGCGGACATGAGGCGAATCCTCGTATCACAGGCCCGCCGCCTGGCGCATCGCCCCGTGCGTTCCCACGACGCCAGCGCGCCGAGCGGTTGAGCAAAACGTTGAGCTGAACGTTAAACAAAACACAGAGGCCGGTGGGTCACACCGGCCTCGCAGGGTCTGCTCGCTGCCGCAGAGCCTATGTCGTGGAGCGGGAGACGGGATTTGAACCCGCGACGTCAACCTTGGCAAGGTTGCACTCTACCACTGAGTTACTCCCGCAGATGTCAATCACTTAATTCAGGAAACCACTTCTAAAGGCGTTTGTCGGAAAAATCCTGATTCGCGCCGGGTCATCACCGGAGGTTCGCTCCGTCGATGCGTGGCGGATGAGTACCAATCGGCGTGGTGGGAGTCAAGCTCTCAACAACAAAACCTCAAAACTTCCGTCGCCGGCAGGTTGCACGGCCGCTCTGGTCGAGTATTGTGTGGCCATTGCGAGCGAGGGGGCTCGCCAAGCAGCACCGCGAACGGTGCCGCTCACAAAAGCCTTCGCGTTCGCGACAGCGGCACCGTGTGGGGGGCTCTTACATCATAAGGGTGCCCGCCACTCGGCGCGCTCTTGGTTGGCCTGGGTCGACCAGGCAGGTCCTTTGGACTTGGGGGGAGCATGAACGAGCAGACTGCTTTGCGAGTGGACGTTGCGGAGACAACGGCGCCGGTCCTTCAGAAAGAGTACCGGTCCGGAGTCCACGCCAAGCGACAGGATGACGACGGTGGGTGGGGGCTCGTCCTGATCGGGCTCGACGCGCCGCCGCGGATCGTGAGCCTCATGGACGGCGCCGTGATCGGCAGCGCCGCGCGCGACGGGCGCATCGAGGGCCACGGGATCGCGCCGGAGCACGCGAAGATCAGCGTCCGTTCGGACGGTTGCTACATCGAGGACATGGACACCCACGACGGCACGTGGGTGAACGGCGTCCGCGCCCGGCGCATCGGCGTGATGCACGGCGACGTGGTGCGCCTCGGGCATCAGCTCGGGGTCTTCGTCGAGCGGCACCTCGCGCTGTACGACGGCGCGCCGTCTCGGCTCGGACCGCTGGTGTTCGGCTCGAAGCAGCGCAAGGACTGGATCGACCCGGTGATGAAGCTGGTGCAGTCGGGCTCCAGCGTCTGCATCGAGGGCGCGCCCGGGGTCGGGAAGCGGACGCTGGCTCGCCTCGCCGCAGCGGTGCGCGAGGGCCTGGGTGAGACGCTGGTCGTCGACGGCAGCGCCGAGACGAAGCCGGCCATCCCGCCGGGCGCGCGACCGATGACATGGCTCGTCCTCGACGCCGATCGCCTGCCGCGCCCGCAGCAGCTGGAGATCGCGCACTCGGTCGGCCGCTCGAACGGCGTCAGCATCATCGCGACGACCGGACAGCCGCTCGACCGCGCCGCCGGCGACGGGCGCGTGGCGCCGTGGTTCGCGTCGCTCTTCTCCGGCAAGCGGATCACGATCCCGACGCTCGAGATGCGGCGCGAGGACGTGCCGCTCATCGTGCGCGACATCGCGGAGCGCAACGCGATCGGCCTCGATCGCTTCACCCCGCAGCTCCTGGAGGCGCTCGTCCGCGCCGGCTGGCCGGGCGGCGTGCCGCAGCTCGAGTCCGCCATCGTGACCGCAGCCCAGGCTGCGCCGGACGGTCCGCTCTCCGTCACGCCGATCGCGGGATCGCTCGCGCGCGGCCCGCGGGTGAAGCCGAACCTCCCGCCCGCGACGGATCCTTCGCTCGCGCGCGCCCGCCTCGAGGACGCCCTCGCCCGGGCCAACGGCTCCGTCGCGTCGGCTGCGCGTGCCCTGGGCATGTCGCGGCAGGCCATCTACCGCGAGGCCGACCGGCTCGGCCTCGACATCGCGCGCCGCAGGGTCCCGCGCGGCTGAGGGACGCCCGTTTTTCATGCCCGGGAGCCTCGCGTCGCGCCAGCGGGGGGGCTCTCGGCGCGCTCGATGACGAAGCGCCAGCGCGCCAGGCGGACGTAGAGGCGCGGATCTTCAACCGTAAAATCCGAGAGACGTGTGGCTGACGATCGATCCCTCCTCGGGGTCGACGCACTGCTCGTAGTGCAGCATCTCGCCGCGCGACGACGGCGGGAGCGCGCGGAGCAACGTGTAGATGGGGCCGAGGCCGCAGACGCGACGGCTGGCGAGGTCCCGAGCGACGTCGACGAAGAAGCCCGGCGCGTCGATCGACGTCGCGCGCTCGATCGAGGCGAGATCGCGGTCGCGCAGCGCCGTCCGCTGCCGCTCGTCCAGGGGCGCGGGATCACCGAAGCGCGGGCCGACGTGGGCGAGGTCCGCTCCTGCGATGACGAGGACGCGACCAGGGCGCTTCGCCAGGGCGTCGCGGAGCGCCCTCAGGAACGACTCGGCGCCATCGTCTTGCGCGGGGTCGCGACGCCGCGCCTGACACTCCGAGAGGCCGCAGAGGATGGGCACGATCGACGCCGCGCGGCCGCCAAGGAGGTGCCGCACGAACACGGCCTGAAACTCGATCGAGTGCTCGTTCTTGTGCAGGTACTGGTCCTCGCGCACGTCGAAGCGGCTCGCCGCCGCGAGCTCCGCGATCATCTCTCGATCCGGCTCGAGAGGACCGAGCGGCGTCGCGAACGTCTTCTCACAGACGGCGTACGGACGGCGCATCGCGGCGTGCGACGTCCCGAGCAGAACGAACGTGTCGACCTGATCGAGCCCTGGACCCGCCAGCGCCTGCTCCAGCGCGGCGTAGGCATGCCCGTAGCCCGCCGCGGCGCGCCAGAGATCCATGTGCGGCGCGCAGAGCCCGACCATGCGCGCTGGCGCGCCTTGGGACGCTGCAGCGCGCGTCGCTCCGCCCTGCGGCCGCGCGACCTGGAGGCACTTTCGCTCGATGAAGTCGGCGAGCTTCCGTCGATCGCCGTGGTACGCACCGCCCGCATGCGCGGCCATCCGTATCGGCGCCGCGTCGAACGATTGCACGACGCTCCGCCGGCGCGCGTGGAATCGCGGGCTGTCGAGCATCCACGCGCGTTCCAGCTCGTCGGCCAGCTGCGACACGTGGGCGGCGTCCACGTGCTGGCCCGTCGACCGAGCGACGTCACGCGCGATCTCGTCGATCGGTCGCCTCCCGTCGAAGCGCACGAGCACGGCAGCGCTCGCGGCGGGAACGACGACCGGAGACGGCGCGATGCCCTCGGTGTCGCGCAGCATCAAGGCGCGGCCATGGCGCTCATCCTGGATGACGACGATCTCGAGGGCTCGAAGCTTCGGGCGCAGCACCGGCATCCAGCGCGAGAATAGCGCGTGCGCGCCCGCCGCCCAGCGCGCGGCCTCGCGCGCATCCGGGAACAGCGCCGACGCCCCCGCGGTCGCAGCGGCAGCTCGCTCCAGAACGGACGGCGCTGGTGCCCTGCGTCAGAGCGCCCGTCAGGATGGCGGATTGCTGCTTCGCAGCGGCGCCGCGTGGCACTAGGGTCGCGGCTCGAAGCTCCGCCCGGCTCCGCACCCCTCCCCTTGCATCGCGGCCGCTTCGGGCTGGCAGTACGTCCGATCACCACGAGCGCGCCTCCGAACGAATGCGTCGAACCACGCCCCTCGATCCACCCGTCCGTGAGGCCGATCTGCTCACCGAGCTCTCGGCCGTGTACCGCGAGGCGGAAGAGGTCTTCAGCGGCTGGACGTGCGAGGCCTCGACCGAGTGCTGTCGGTTCGGCATCACGGGCCGCGAACCGTACGTGACGTCCGTCGAGCTCGCTGCCGTCCGGCGCGCGATCGCGGCGCGCGGGGGCCGCCGAGCGCTCGAGGGGATCGTGCGAGCGGGCGGGGCGGGAGCGCCCGAGCCGGGGGCGTCCGCCGGCGGCCCGAGCCGGCGACGCGCGCTGCCGCAGGCGTCGGAGCGGCGGTGTCCGATGCTCACCGACGCCGGTCGCTGCGCGATCTACGCCGCGAGGCCCCTCGGGTGCCGCACGTTCTTCTGTGATCGCGCCTCCGCTGGATCCCCGGTCCGCCACCACGACGTGACCCGGCTCGTCCGCAAGGTGCAGGAGATCGCCGCGCGACACGAGCCGGGCGGCGACCTCGGCCGTCCGCTCACCCGCGCCCTGACGGAGGCTGGACCGAGCGCCGCGGGCGCGCCGCCCAGGACGAGCGGCGCGGCGCGCGCTCGCCGTGGCCGCTGAGGCGCGCCGCTCAGGTCCGCTCGACGGCCATCACGCCGGGGATCCGCTGCAGCCGCCGGATCACGCTCTTCAGCTGCGCGAGGTCGGAGCACAGGAACGTGAACGTGTTCATCGCCCGACCGTCGTCGCCCGCGCGACAGGTCGCCTCGCTGATGTTGATGCCCTGCTCGTGGAAGGTGTGGCCGACCGTCGCGAGGATGCCCGGCCGGTTCGCCGTCATCACCTTGATCTGCACGGGGCGGTTGATCTTCGCGCGCGCGTCCCAGGAGATCTCCACGCGGCGCTCCGGGTCCGTGTCGAACGCCTTGGCGCAGTTGCGGCGGTGGACGGTGATGCCGCGGCCGCGCGTGATGAAGCCGACGATCTCGTCGCCTGGGAGCGGGTTACAGCACTTCGTGTAGCGGACGAGGACGTCGTCGATGCCGTTCAGCCGGATGCCGTGGCTGTCGCGCCCGGTGACCTTGCGGACGAGCGACTCGATGCGCCCCTCCTTGATCGACTCGGGCGGCGGGGTCGGCGTGCCCTTCTCGTTCTCCTTGGGCGTGGGCGCGAGGAACTCGCACACCGCGCGGACGCTCACCTTGCCATAGCCGACCGAGATGAAGAGCTCATCGGCCGAGGTGACCCCGAAGCGATCCATGACCTTTCGCAGCTCGCCCTCGTGCTTCGTGAGGCGACTCAGGCTCATGCTGCGCTGGTGCATCTCCTTCTCGAGGAGCTCACGACCGAGCTTGAGCGACTTCTCCCTCTGCTCCGTGCGCAGGAAGTTGCGGATCTTCGAGCGCGCGCGGCTGGTCGAGACGTAATCGAGCCAGTCCTTCGAAGGGTGCTGGCTCGGGTTGGTCATCACCTCCACCACGTCGCCGTTCCGGAGCTTCGATCGGAGCGGGACGATGGCGCCGTTGACCCGCGCCCCCGAGCAGTGCTCGCCGACCTGGGTGTGGATCGCGTACGCGAAGTCGATGGGCGTCGAGCCGCGGGGGAAGACGCGCACGTCGCCCTTCGGCGTGAAGACGTACACCTCGTCCTGGAACAGGTCGACCTTGACGCTCTCCAGGAACTCGGCCGGATCCTTGAGCTCCTTCTGGAACTCCATCAGCTGGCGGAGCCAGCCGAACCGCGCGGCGTCCTTCGGGTCGATGCCGCCGGAGTTGTTCTCCTTGTACTTCCAGTGCGCCGCGATGCCCTGCTCCGCGACGCGGTGCATCTCGTGGGTGCGGATCTGGATCTCGATCCGCTCGCGCCCGGGTCCGATCACCGTCGTGTGCAGCGACTGGTACATGTTCGGCTTGGGCAGCGCGACGTAGTCCTTGAAGCGGCCGGGGACCGGGGTCCACTGCGAGTGGATCACGCCGAGCGTCGCGTAGCAGTCGGCCACCGACTCGACGAGGACCCGGAACGCGATGACGTCATAGACCTGATCGAAATCGCACTGCTGCGCCTGCATCTTGCGCCAGATCGAGTAGAGGTGCTTCGCTCGGCCGGTGACGTCGACCGCGAAGCCCTGCTCCGCGAGCTTGCCCGCGAGCACCTTCGAGACCTCGTGGATGTACTTGTCCCGCTCCTTCGCGGTCGTCTTGACCTTCTGCGAGAGGTCCGACCAGGCTTCCGGCTCGATGTACCTGAACGACAGGTCCTCGAGCTCGCTCTTGAAGCGCGCGATGCCGAGGCGGTTCGCGAGCGGCGCGTAGATCTCCATCGTCTCCCGGGCGATCCGGTCCTGCGCCTCGGGCTTCATGAACTCGAGCGTCCGCATGTTGTCGAGGCGGTCGCACAGCTTCACGAGGAGCACGCGGATGTCCCGCGCCATCGCCACCAGCATCTTGCGGAAGTTCTCGGCTTGCCGATCTTCCTTGGAAGCGAAGTTGATCTTCGAGAGCTTCGTCACGCCGTCGACGAGGAACGCCACCTCCTGGCCGAAGCTGTTCTCGATGTCGGTGGTCGTCGCGAGCGTGTCCTCGACGACATCGTGCAAGAGCCCGGCGCAGACGCTCGCCGTGTCCAGCTTGAGCTCGGTGATGATCGCGGCGACGCTCGCCGGGTGGGAAAAGTAAGGGTCGCCGCTCTTGCGGGTCTGCCCCTTGTGAGCATCAGAGCTGTAGGCGTAGGCCCGGGCGATGAGATCGACGTCTGCTGCCGGCTGATAGGTCCGGACGCGATCGACAAGCTCCGTCAACGTCAGCATGAAGAGTTCGGTGGGCGCAATGCGCCCCCTCCCTTTCGCACGCTAACACCGCGATCTAGACCTCGCAATTGTGTCACCATGCGCGGCGCGCGCGCACGCGCGGAGTAAGGTGCCCGGGCGCGTTGCCCGGCGCAGGGCACGCGCGCTCCGCCGCGCGTTCTCGTCGTCATCCACGCCATCCACGCCATCCACGCCATCCACGCCATCCGCGTCATCCACGCCGTCCTCGTCCTCACCTCGGTTCATCTCGGAGTTTCCGCTTCGCCCGCTTGCGTCGGGTCGAATGTTGTCGCGGATGCATGAAAACCATGGAGCCGATCACCGTCTACGTCCACTTCCCCTGGTGCCTCAAGAAGTGTCCCTACTGCGACTTCGTGTCTTTCGCGAAGGCGCGGGAGGCGATCGACCACCGCGGCTATGCCGACGCCGTGCTGGCCGAGCTGCGGAAGCGGGAGGATGTGCTGGGCGAGCGCGAGCTCCGGAGCATCTTCTTCGGCGGCGGGACGCCGTCCCTGTGGGAGCCGGACGAGATGGGCAGGGTGCTGTCGGCCGTCACCGCGGCCGCCGGCCGGCTCTCGCCGGACCTCGAGGTGACCGTGGAGTGCAACCCGACCTCGCTCGATGAGCAGCGGGCCCGGGCGTTCCGAGCGATCGGGGTGAACAGGCTCAGCGTCGGAGTTCAGGGCCTCGACGTCGAGCGCCTCCGGTTCCTCGGGCGCCTGCACGACCCAGACGGCGGGCTCGGCGCGCTCTCGGCGGCGCTCCGGTCCGGGATGCCGCGCGTGAGCGGCGATCTCATCTACGGTGTCGCGGTCGGAACGGTCGAGGCGGCGCGGGAGCAGCGCCCCGAGCAGGCCGCCGCCGAGGCGCGCGCCGTGGCCTCGACGGGGGTGACGCATATCTCGGCGTACAGCCTGACGGTCGAGCCCGGCACCTCGTTCGGAGAGCTCGCGCGGCGCGGTCGCCTGCCGCTCGCCGGAGACGATGGCGTTGCGGACACGTTCTTCGCCATCGACGAGGCCCTCGAGGCCGAGGGGCTCGCCCATTACGAGGTGTCGAACTACGCGAGGCCAGGCGACGAGGCGCGCCACAACCTGGGTTACTGGCAAGGCATCGACTACATAGGTCTCGGGTGCGCCGCCTACGGGACGGTCTCGCGCCCGGATCCGCGCTGGGGCCTGCGCTCGGCCGGCGCGGAGGGCCATGACGGAGAAGCGTCCGCGGTCCGGTACCGGAACATCGTGAGTCCAGAACGGTACATGGCTGCGATGGCCGAGGGCGGCGAGGCGATCGCCGTGGAGAGCGAGGAGCGGCTCGCCCCGGAGACGCGGCTGTCCGAGCGGATCATGCTCGGGCTGCGGCTGCGCGAGGGGCTCGATCTCGAGGCCGCCGCGGCGGCGCTCGGGGTGCCGGCGTGGCCGCCCTCGCGGCGGAGGGCCGCAGAGCGGCTCGAGCGCGCCGGCCGCCTGGAGGTGGCCGGCGGGCGGGTCCGCGTCCCGCGAGCCGCCTGGGTCTTCGCCGACGGCGTCGCGGCCGACCTGTTCTGAAGCAGCGCCGCGAGGGCGTCGCGTGGGCGCGCCGCGCTCGCGGTGGACGCCGGGCCGGGACCGCGCTCCGATGAGCGTCCCATGAGCCGTTTGCCTACCGTCGAGGACATCCGCGGCGCCGCCGTGCGCATCGCGCCCCACGCCCACGTGACGCCCGTCATGACCAGCCGGACGATCGACGGTATCGCCGGGGCGCGCGTCTTCTTCAAGTGCGAGAACCTGCAGCGGGTCGGGGCGTTCAAGTTCCGCGGCGCGAGCAACGCGGTCATGTCCCTCTCGGACGAGGAGGCGCGGCGCGGCGTCGCGACCCACTCCTCGGGCAACCACGCCGCCGCGCTCGCGCTCGCGGCCCGAATCCGCGGCGTCGCCGCGTACATCGTGATGCCCGAGAACGCGCCCGCGGTGAAGCGCGCCGCCGTGGAGGGCTACGGCGCCCGGGTCGTGAGCTGCGCCCCCACGCTCCGGTCGCGCGAGGAGACGATCGCCCGCGTGATCTCCGAGACGGGCGCGATCTTCGTCCATCCCTACAACGACCCGCGCATCATCGCCGGCCAGGGCACGGCCGCGCTGGAGCTCGCGGCCCAGGTGGACGATCTCGACGCCGTGGTTGCGCCCGTGGGCGGCGGCGGGCTGCTCTCCGGGACCGCCATCGCCACCGGCTCGCTGTCGCGCGCGCGCACGATCGGCGCCGAGCCCGAGGCCGCGGACGACGCGGCGCGATCGATGCGCGAAGGGAGGATCGTCCCCTCGAACGACCCGGTCACGATCGCCGACGGCCTCCGCACGTCGCTCGGCGAGCTCACCTTCGCGGTCCTGCGCGAGCGCGGGGTCGAGATCGTCACCGTGAGCGAAGAGGACATCGTCAAGGCGATGCGCGTCGTCTGGGAGCGGATGAAGCTCGTCATCGAGCCGAGCGCGGCCGTCCCGGTGGCGGCGGTCCTGCGGCGCTCGGTCCAGGGGGCGCGGATCGGCGTCATCGTGAGCGGAGGCAACGTCGATTTGACCCGGCTCCCGTTCACCTGAGCGCGATCGCGGCAGCCACACCGGCTCCCAGCTTCGCCGCGCCCGCGCGGGGAAGCTCGACCTTCACCTGAGCGCGCCCGGGCGTTCGAGCTGCCCGCGAGGCGCGCTGGCGCTCCCCGCGCGCACGCGCACGCTCACGTGCCGCGCCGCGCTCGCGCGAAGCGCAAGGTGGCGCGTACGGCGCTCGGCCCCGGGCCGGGCGGCGCCGCTGCGACCGACCGCCCTTGCGCGTCGAGGATGCGCGAGCCGCCCTGGCCGTCGAGCGCAGGGCGGGAGGGCCCCCAGTTGGCGTTCACGACCGAGATGCGATGGCGCCGGGCGAGCACGGGCAGGAGATCGGCGCGCATGTCCTCTTCCCCCGGCGAGTCGACCCACGCCGTGGGGAAGAGCAGCAGATCGGCCTCGTCGAGCGCGTCGCCCGCGTCTTCGGAGACGAAGTGAACATCGAAGCAGATCGCGACGGTGAGCTTGACGCCGCGCAGCTCGAGGACCGGCGTCCCGAGATCCCCCGGCGCCGCCCAGCGCTCCGGGAACCACGGATGACGCTTGCGGTAATGGCCCACGCGCCGTCCTTCGCCGTCGAAGACGAGCAGGCTGTTGTAAAAGCGGCCCCCGCTCGCCTCGACGAGGGGGCCGGCCAGCGCGATCCCGTGCCTTCGCGCGAGCGCGGCGAGCCGCTCCGCCGACTCTCCGTCGATCGGCTCCGCGAAGCGGCGCAGATCGCTGTCGCCCCGCGGCGAGACATAGCCCGTGAGGATGAGCTCGGACAGCAGCACCAGGTCTGCCCCCGCAAGCGCTGGCGAGCCGAGGAGACCGTCGATCTCGGCAAGCGCGCCCCTTCGGTCGCCGAAGCGCTGCGGCAGCTCGAGCGCGACAACGTCGAGGGAGCGATCGCTCAAGGACACCACCGGACGCCCCCGCACCGCGAGCACGCTCGCGCGCCGCCCGCCGGCGATCCGGTCGCATCGCCCCGGACAGCGCACGGCGAAGCCACGGGGCGCCTCTGGCTCAGCGGTGGTTCCGCGCGACCTGGAGCTGGTGGAGGCTCACCGCCAGGTCGACCTGGCGGCGAAGATCCGAGGCGATCCAGGGCTTCGTGATGATCCGGAAGGCCGCGCTCTCCCGGGAGATCTTCTGGATCTGCTCGACGTCCGTCGGGGCGCAGACCAGCACCGGGACGTAGCTCAGCCCCTGCCGGCGCAGCTCACGCAGCAGCGCGAGCCCGCTGAAATGAGGCATCCGGTAGTCGGCGACGACCACGGCGGGCGGCTCCTTCACCGCGGCCGCCAGCGCGCGGCGAGGGTCCCCGAAGGTGCGCACCTGGTAGCCGGAGCGGAGCGCCCGATCCATGAGGTCCAGGTTGAGCTCCTCATCGTCGACGGCGTAGAGGAGGGCTCCTTGGCCCCGACCACTCGAAGGTGGCGGCATGCTGCCGGAGTGCGGGGCATTGCCCATCAATCGCGAGGGTATCAGACCTCGTTCTCCTGCACCACGCGCTCAAGCCGAGGCGATCTGGTTGCCTGCATCACGCCAGCGAAGGACGGCCAGGCGCGCGACACAGCGGGGAGGCCAGCAGATGTGGGCGCCGCTTCGCCCTGGCGCCCTGCCTCGCGTCGCTTGAGCGGGCCTCGAGGCGGCGCGAGCGATCAACCTGGACCGGCAGCGGCGTTCACGATCCACTCCGGCGGCGTTCGGCGGTAAGAGATCAAGGGATGTCCGCTCGCGATGGATTGCTCGAGGTCGGCGCGCTCGTGGACGGCCGGTATCAGGTGCTCGGCCACCTCGGGAGCGGCGGCCATAGCGTCGTCTACGATGCGCGCCAGATCGTGACCACCCAGCGCGTGGCGCTCAAGCTGCTTCGGCCGGAGGTGCTGCGGCGCTCGCGCGAGTCGAGCTCCCAGGAAGCGCGCTTCGAGCGGGAGATGCAGGTCATCGCCCAGCTGAGCCACCCGAACATCGTTCGCCTGCTCGACGCCGGGCGCCTGCCCGAGGGCGAGCTCTACCTGGCGCTCGAGTACGTCGACGGCGAGACGCTGACCGCGCGCTGCCAGCGCACGAGGGGGGTCGAGCCGAACGAGGCCAAGCGGCTGATGCTGCAGGTGCTCGACGCCATCGGCTTCGCCCACGAGCGCGGCGTCATTCACCGCGACCTCAAGCCGCAGAACATCATGGTCGCCGGGTCGGGCAAGCGGACGCACGCCAAGGTGCTGGATTTCGGCATCGCCGCGCTCATCGGCGAGGCCCGCTCCACCGACTACCGCGCGCTCACCCCCACCGGGGAGTTCAACGGGACGCCGGCCTACATGGCCCCGGAGCAGCTCGTGCAGTCCACCCCGACCACAGCGGCGGACATCTATGCATGGGGGCTCACCTTTCTCGAGTGCCTGATCGGCGCGCCCGTGATGCACGAGGCGACGATCGCCGAGGTCATCTTCCGCCAGCTGAGCCCCGAGCCGGTGCCGATCCCCCGCGCCCTCCGCGGCCACCCCCTCGGCGCGCTGCTCGAACAAGTGACCGCCAAGTCGCCGGCGCACCGCTTCCGGTCCGCCCGCGACGCCTACGAGCTGCTGGAGGAGTGCGATGTGTCGGGGATCCCGTGGCCGCTGCCGCCCGATCCTGGACCCACCGCCTCGCTGAAGGAGCGCGGCGGCGCGCTGGAGCAGCGGGCAATCTCGACGCGACCGGCGCGGCGGGTCGAGGCCGAGCTGGAGACCCAGCCCGTGCCCTCCTCCGGGCAGAGCGAGGCCGAGCAGGAGACCCAGCCCGTGCCCTCCGAGCAGATCGCGTCGCTGCCGGGCACGGTGCGCAAATCCCCCGAGCAGCAGCGGCAGGACGAGCGGCTCGGCGCCGCGCCGACGCTCGCGATCCCAGGCCGCAACGTCGCGCCCGCCGCGGCGCCGGCGAGGCCGATCCGCAACGCGTCGATCCACCTCGGCGCCTCGGGGGGCCCGCCGACGGCGCCGGCGACGAGCTTCACGTCCCGCCCCAGCGTCGCGCCCGGGACGCGGCCGATGTCCACCACCGGCCGCGGCGAGCGCCGCCAGCTCACCGTGCTGGTCTGCGGGCTCGCCGGCGCCGAGCGCATCGCGGACACGGTCGACAGCGAGGCGTTCCACGAGCTCGTCCAGATGTACCAGGCGGTGTGCGCCCAGGTGATCGGGGCGCAAGAGGGGGTCTTCCTCCGCTCCCCGGGCGAGGAGACGATCGCGTATTTCGGCCACCCCGTCGCGAGGGAGGACGACGCCCTCCGCGCCGTGCAGGCGGCGCTCGATCTGGTCGAGCACATGTCCCGCCTGAACGCGCGTGAGCTCGTGTCCATGCCGCTGTCCGTGCAGGTCGGCGTGCACACCGGGATCGTCGTCGTGGCGGACAGCGACGCCGCGCCATCGCTCGCAGGCCCGACCTTGAACGCCGCGACGCAGCTGAAGGCCCACGCGGAGCCGGGCACGGTGCTCGTGAGCCGCGCGACGCTGAAGCTCGTCGAGGGCTATTACCACGTGGACGCGCTCGGCGAGATCAGCCCGAAGGAGGCGCGCCAGCCGATCGAGGTCTTCGCGGTGCACGGGCGCACGACCGCGCGGGACCGGCTGGACGCGAGGATGCAGCACGGGCTCACGCCGCTCGTCGGGAGAGACAGCGAGCTCGACGAGATCGCGTCCCGGTGGACGCGGGCCGCGGGGGGCGCGGGGCAGGTCGTGCTGATGACGGGCGAGGCGGGGATCGGCAAGTCGCGGAGCGTGCGCGCGTTCCGCGACCGGCTGGCCGGGACGCCGCACCTGTGGCTCGAGGCGCGCTGCTCGCCGCAGCTCCAGAACAGCGCCTTCTATCCGGTGATCGAGCTGCTCAACGCGCTGCTCGCGGGCGACCGCGAGCGCGCGAGCACGCTGAGCGGCGCCGCGCCGTCGACGGAGCGCGGCGCAGGGCTCGAGCCGCGCGAAGACCGGCTCGCGCGGCTGGAGAAGCTGCTCGCCGACGCGGAGGCGGGGCCGCTCGCCGTGCCGCTGCTCGCCGCGCTGCTGTCGATCCCGACCGAGGGACGCCACCCCATGCCGGCGCTCACCCCGCAGCGCCAGCGGCAGGAGACCATCTCCTCGCTCCTGCAGCTCTTCCTCGGGCTCGCCGATCGGCAGCCGCTCGTGCTCACGGCCGAGGACCTGCACTGGGCCGACCCGTCGACCCTGGAGCTGCTCGGCCGGCTCATCGACGAGGGGCGGCCGTCTCCGCTGCTGCTGCTCCTGACCGCGCGCCCGACGTTCGCGCCGCCGTGGCCGGTGCGCTCGCACTTCACCCAGCTCTACCTCGCCCCGCTCAGCGCCGAGCGGATGCGGGCCCTCGTCCAGCAGCTGGCCGGCGCGTACGCGACGAGCGGCGCGCCGGGCACGAAGGCGTCGCTGCCAGACGAGGTGATCCGGACGCTCGCGGAGCGCAGCGATGGCGTCCCGCTGTTCGCCGAGGAGCTCACGCGCATGGTGGTCGAGTCGGCCGCCGCGCAGGCCGCCGCCGGGGAGTCGACCGGCGCGCCGAGCGCCGCGCGCCAGGGGGTGGACGCGCTCGAGATCCCGACCACCCTCCAGCACTCGCTGATGTCGCGCCTCGATCGCCTGGGCCCTGCCAAGGAGGTCGCGCAGCTCTGCGCGGTGTTCGGCCGATCGTTCGGCTACGAGGCGCTCGAGCTGTGCGCGGCGGGCAGCGCGGGCGCGGAGCCGCTGCTCATGGCGTCGAGCCCCGAGGCGCTGCGCGAGGCGCTCGCGCAGCTCGTCGACGCCGAGCTGCTCTTCCAGCGGGGGCGCCCCCCGCGCTCGACGTACACGTTCAAGCACGCGCTGGTGCAGGACGCCGCCTACCAGTCGCTGCTCCGCAGCACCCGGCAGGTGTACCACGCGCGCATCGCCGCCGTCCTCGCCGAGCGCACCACGAATACGCCGCCCGAGCTGCTCGCGCGGCACTACACCGAGGCCGCGCTGATCGGCCCCGCCGTCGCCGCGTGGCAGCGCGCGGGCGAGGCCTCGCTGTTCTCGTCCGCGCACGCCGAGGCGATCAGCCAGCTCAGCCGCGGGCTGGAGCTCCTCAAGCAGCTCCCGGAGACCAGCGAGCGAATGCGCGACGAGATCACGCTGCAGACCACGCTCGGCGTCCCGCTGATGATCACGCGCGGCTACGCCGCCCCGGAGGTCGAGGCGACGTACGCGCGCGCGCACGCGCTCTGCCGCGAGGCGGGCTCCTCGCCGCAGCTCTTCCCCGCGCTGTGGGGGCTCTGGATCTTCTTCCACGTCCGCGGCGACTACGCGCTGGCGGAGCAGCACGGCGAGCAGCTGCTCGCGCTCGCCGAGAGCACGGGCGACGCCGGCATCACGCTGGGCGCCCACCAGGCGCTCGGCGCGACGCGCTTCCTCCGAGGGCACCTCCGCGAGGCGCGCGAGCACTTCAACAAGGTGCTCGCGCTCTACGATCCCGCGCGGCACCTCCCGCTCGCCTTCCTCTTCGGCCAGGACGCCGCGGCGTTCTCGCTGTCTCACCTCGCCTGGATCGCGTTCCACCTCGGCGAGCCGGAGCGCGCCAGGGCCTCGGTCGACGAGGCGATCGCGCTGTGCGAGGAGCTGAACCAGCCCGTGAGCCGCGGCTTCGTCGAGCACTTCGCGGCCGTGCTGTGCTGCCTGCTCGGCGATGTCGCGGGCGCGGAGGCGCACGCGCACGCGCTCGGCAAGCTCTCCGAGGAGGTGGGCATGCCCCACTGGGCGGCGCTCAGCCAGATCGACCTCGGCTGGGCGACGGCGGCGCGCGCGGCCGAGGGGCCGGCCGGCGAGGCGGCGCGCGCGCGGTACGCCGAGGGCGCCGCGCGCATCCGCGGAGGCCTGGCGATGCTGACGGGCGTCGGCAGCCGCGTGTCGCTCACCTACTGGCGGTCAGCGCTCATCGAGGCGGAGCTCGGCGCGGGCAACGTCGACGAGGCGAGCGCGCTGCTCGCCGACACGCTGGCCTTCGTCGAGAAGAGCGACGAGCGCTACTTCGAGCCAGAGCTCTACCGTCTCGAGGGCGAGATCGCCCTCGTGCGCGGCGCGCCGACGGCCGCGGAGGCGCGGGATCGGGCCGAGGCGGCCTTCCGGCGCGGGCGCGAGATCGCGGAGGGTCAGGGCGCGCTCGGCCTCCTGGCGCAGCTCTCCGAGCGCCGCGCGGCCCGCCCCTGAGCGGAGCGCGGCGCGCTGGGGGAGAAGGAGCGCGGCGCTAGAGCTCGCCGTGGATGGGCATCGGCACCCGCCAGGCGACGATCTCGGCGTGCTGCTCGCGGCTGAAGGGCCGCTCGAGGAGCCGCGCGCAGGACTGCCGTGAGCGGAACAGCTCGAGGATGTAGCCCATGCGCTCGGGCAGCGACGCCCAGTCCTCTGCGCCGCAGCCGTGCGTCGTCTGGTCGTGCGCGTCGTACTCGCTCAGGAGGTCGAAGAGCTCGCGATCCTCGATGGTCGCCAGCTCCGCGCAGTGGAGCGGCAAGCCGGGCGGCGCGGGCAGGTCGTGGCCGAGATCGAGGAGCTCGTCCGGCAGGCGCATGGTCATCATTTCCTTCGTGGCCAGCAGGCGCCAGACCGCCTGCACCTTCTCCGCCTGCTCGCGGATCACGGACCTGAGCGCCTCGGGCAGGTGCCGTCCGGGGACGCCGATCGCGTCGCGCAGGCAGCGGACGGGCGCGTTGAGCGCCCTCGCGATGTACGGCTGGAGCCGCACCTGCTCGTGCAGCCCGACGAGCGCGTTGGCGAGGAGGACCAGCTCCGCTTTCCTGTCCTTCTCCTCCGTGAGCATCGCCTCGTGGTAGCGCGCCATGGCGCTGCGGAGCAGCCCCTGTCCCCCCTCCCGAGACGGCCCTGTCTGCAGCCCGTCGAGCAGCGCGGCGAGCTGCGCGTCGCCGGGCCGCGGGCACTCTCGATAGAGGTGGATCATGCGGACGAACAGCGGTCCGAGCTCCTCGAAGACCTTGAGATTGCCGAGGGCGATGTCCGAGCTCAGCTCGCGCAAGATCCGCTCCGGGATCTCCATCAGATCGAGTCCATGACCCCACCAGGGCGTGAGCAGGTTGACGCCGCTGGCGAGCGGCGAGCGCTGGGGCTCGCCCTTGCCGCGCCCCGTCGTGATGCCGGCGCGCTGCGAGATCACCTCCCGCTCGTCCTCGTCCGAGAGGATCAGCTGCCGGAGCACCGCCGGCACCTCCTCGTTGCGGATGAACCGCCCCGCCGTCTTCGAGGCCCACGTGGCGAAGGTGCACCAGTGCGCGTTGCGTCCGCCGAGCAGCTTCACGAGCTCCGCGGAGATCTCGTAGTAGCACTGGGTGATGAGCAGGTTGCGCAGCACCGGCTGCCGCTCCAGCGCGATGACCGCGGGCACGTGGTCGAGCAGCGAAGGCAGCTCGGACGCCTCCGAGAACCGCACGCCGGAGTGCGTCCTCGCGGTGGTCCGCGTCGCGCGCTCCACGACGCCGCTCCGCGTCCGGAGCGCCTGCGCCTCCGCGGGCGACGAGAGGGAGGGCCGATAGACACCATCCTGGAAATGGCCGGAGTGCTCGCTCGCCGGTACCGCAGCCATCAGCGGCTTCACAGGGGTCGTCATTCTCCCGTGTTATCTCCGATCACTACCAGCTGTCCATACCTGTCCATAAGTTCATGATGAAAAAGGCCGGCTGGCGCGCGGGGTGCTGAACATGTGACGCCGGTTACACGGCGGCATGTTCAGCGGTGTTTGGCCACGCTCGGGCACGCTTGGGCGCGTTAGGCCGCGCTCGGCCGCGCTCGGCCGATTGAGCACGCGCCAGCGGCCTCACGGCTGCTGCGGCGGAGCGAGCGGCGGGAGCGTCGAGGGGGCCGCGGTCGCCACGGCGCTTCCGCCGCGCGGCCAGGTCGTGACGCTCACCCGACGCTCTCGGCCGAAGGTCCGCGCGACCACGGCGCGCACGTCGGCCGGCTCGACCTCCTCGAGCGCGCGGAGCAGCCTCGGCAGGCTGCCCGGATCGAGCGCAGCCCGCAGCCGCAGATCGGTGATCGGCCGAGGAGACGCGGGCGGCGGCGCGACCGTCGCGCGCCGGGTGAGCTCTCTCTCGAGATCCAGCTTGAGCAAGGCCTTCGCGAGGGCCAGCTCCTTCCAGGTGGGCCCGGACGTCGCGAGCGACGCGAGCTCGGCGTCGAGGCGCTGCTCCAGCTCGGCGGCGCTGCGCGACGGCGCGGGCGTGAGCTCCACCGCCGCGACGCTCGCCTGCGCGCCGAGCGACAGGCGCCCCGTCACCTCCGACGCGAGCTGCCCCTCGGCCACGAGGGTCTTCGCGAGCCGCGCGACGCGCGGGCTGACGAGGATCTCCATCGCCACCCGGAGCGGCGCCTCGTCCGTGCCTCCCTCCGGCGGCGCGATCCAGCCATAGAGCAGCCGCGGCGCCGGCACCGCGTCCTCGATGACGATCCGCTCCTCGCGTGGATGCGGCCCGATGGGCCGCTCCGGCTCCTCGACGGCGCGCTGGAGCGAGCGCGCGAGCGCCTGCTCGACCGCCGCGCGGGAGACGTCGCCCGAGAGCGCGATCGTCGCCTGGGCCGCGGCGCGCTCGCGCCGGAGCGACTCGGTGAGCAGGAGATCGCTCGCCGCGCCTGCGTCGCCGCGCGCACCTATCAAGGTGCCCTCCAGCGGGTGGCCGGCGGGGAACAGCGCGTCCCCGAGCGCAAGCCACGAGGGGCCGTACGGCGCCCGCTCGAGCGCGCGCCGCGAGGCCGCGCTGGCCTGCCGCCGGAGCTCGGCAACGCGCGCGTCGCTCGCCTCGCCGAGCAGCATCCTGAGCCGCGCGGCGACGAGGTCGATGCCGACGTCGAGATCCCGCGGAGGCACGGTGATCGCGACGCGCGCCTCGCTGGCGAGCGCGGGCCCCGCCGCGCCGGCGTCGCCCGCGGACCGCGCCGGAACGGCGACGGCCGCGCTGATCGAGACGAGCGGCGCCGCGGGGTCTTCCCGGAAGTCGACCGCGATGCCGTTCGGGAGGCGGAAGCGCTGCACCTGCTCCTGGCCGAGGCCCGCGAGGAGCCCGATCTGCTTCTCGATCGCCGCCTCGCGCCCCTTGAGGGCGCGGCGCGCGCTCGGGCCTCCTGCGTCGTCGAAGGGCGACGGCGGGACGAGGCGCCCGCTCCGGATGCCGAGCGGGTCGTCCTCGAAGGCAGGGCGAAAGCCGACGCCGCCGCCGATCATCACGATCGGGAGCCTCGCGTCGAGCGCCTCCGGGTTGCCGAGGAGCGGCATGGGCGCCGGCGCCTGGCCGGGCGGGGTGAAGAGGGGGAGCCGGTTCCGGCCGAGCGACACGGGGCGGGGCGGCAGCGACGCGCCGTCCAGCGCGAGCTCGCCGATCGCGGCGCGCCGCGGCAGCTCGGCGCTCGCGCCGTCGCCCTCGTCCTCGTCGAGCTCCTCGTGGTCGAGGTAGGCGGGGAAGAGGGCCATGGCGCGCGCGACGCGCTCGGCGGGCAGCGAGATCAGGTGGTCGACACGGCCGGGCGGGACACGGTCGCGCAGGAGCTCGGGGTTGTGCTCGCGCAGCACGGCCGTCGAGATGCCCGCGGCGCGCGCGATCGTGCGGAGCCGCGTCCCCGGCGGCACCGCGACCTCGCCGAGGTCGAGCGGCGGGAGCGGCGCGACGTCGGGCAGGTCCAGCCCGAAGCGCCCGCGGTTCGCCGCGACGATCGCGAAGGCGACGATCTGCGGCACGTAGTCCGCGGTCTCCTTGGGGATGGCGCCGGCCTGCGAGAGCTCCGCGAGCCCGACGGGCCCGCGGGCCTCGGGATCGCGCGCCGCCGCGACCTTCGACAGCGCGCGGAGCACGCCCTCGTGGCCGAGGTTGTACGCCGCCAGCGCGAGGTCCCAGCGGCCGAAGCGCTCGTACAGGTCGCGCAGGTGCGCGGTCGCGGCGTCCGTGGCCCGCGTGATGCCCATGCGGGCGTCGATCCACTCGGACTGCTCCAGGCCGTAGGCCTCGCCCGTCCTCGGCATGAACTGCCAGAGCCCCGCCGCGCCGGCCGGCGAGACCGCCCGCGGGTCGAAGCCGCTCTCGATCGCCGCGACCCAGAGCAGATCCTCCGGCAGGCCCGCCTCGCGGAGCGAGCGCTCGATGATGTCGCGGTACGCGCCGGCGCGCCGGAAGCGCCGCTGGAAGAGGGCGCGCCCCTCGTCGGACTGGGCGAAGAAGCGGACGAACCGCATCGTGCGGCGCGTGAGGGGCACGTCGAGGTCCGGCATCGCCAGCGTGGCCAGCACCGCCCCGTCGGGGTCCTCGAGATCCTCGTCCGCGGCGGGCTGGAACTCGTGCACGAGGAGCGCCGTGAGGGCGGGCGGCGCGTCGCCAGCGGGCGGCGGGCAGGCGTCGGCCGCCGCCGCGAGGGCGGGCGCGCGATCGAGCAGGCTGGGATCACGGAAGGCGCGGTACGCCGCCGAGAACGACGCGCGCACCGACGGCGCCTGGCCGACGGCCGCGCCCGAGATGCAGAGCAGCGCGCCGAGCCCGGTCCACAGAGCGGCTCGCCGTGCCCAGCTCATCGACGTGGATCTTGCTCCGAAACCGCCCGCCAGCGCTACGGCAAAGCGCGGAGTCAACGGCGGCGCCGTGGGTTGCTCGACGTCGCCTCGCTTCCCGGTGCGCCCCGGCGCGCCCGCGGCGATCGCGGTGTTCGCCGCATCCCGCGGTGTTCCCGCGGTGTTCCCGCACGAATTCCTCGGCGATCTGCCCCGGCGCCGCGCCCCGCGCCTGCCCGGGGCCGACGGCCCTCGCTGCGACCAGCACTAGCCGCCCGCGTCCGGGCGAGCTAGCACGCATCGGCGATGCGCTCGCCTCCAGCCGGATCCCCTTCAGAAAAGAGCTCTCGGCTGGGCGAGGTGCTCGACTTCATGAAGCTCCTGTGGGCCGTCGATCACGGCCTGCAGTCGACGTCGAAGCGCATGGAGGCGAAGATGGGCGTGACGGGCCCGCAGCGGCTCGTCATCCGCATCGTCGGGCGCTACCCGGGGATCTCCGCCGGGCAGCTCGCCGAGATCATGCAGCTGCACCCGAGCACCCTCACGGGGGTGCTGAAGCGGCTGCAAGAGCGCGGGATCATCGAGCGCCGGGTCGACCCGAAGGACGGGCGCCGCGCGCTCCTGGGCCTCACCGCGCGCGGGCGCGAGCTCGACAGCCTCCGCACCGGCACGGTGGAGGCGGCCGTGCGACAGGCGCTGAAGTCGATGCCGCGACGCAAGCTCGACGCCGCGCAGGACGTGCTCGCGGCCGTCGCCGAGGCGCTGCAGCCGCAGCAGAGCGACGGGTAGCGCCGCCGGTCGGATCCGCGCGCGCGGCGCGCGATCCAGTCAGGGCAGCGCCGATCGGAGAATGCCTGCAGGCGCGCACGGCGCTGGAGCCGAAGCGCGCTGAGCGAACGGCGCTTCGCGGCCCGAAGCGCGGCGCACGCTGCGTGATCTGCGCGAAGCGCAGGGCCGGGCCGCGACCCGCGGCCCCTCCGGACATCGAACAGAGAAACGGCGGTCGTCCCGCACGGCGATCCGCGCCTCGCCGTCTCCGAGACGGAGGACGTCGCCGCGCCGGACCCGTGAATCGAGGCACTCGGCGCGATCTCCGCGCGGCGCGCGCCGCGCCGAGCGCCTCCCATCACCACGACGGGGGAACAATGAGGCACTGGGTTCTTGGCTCGATCAGCGCGGCGATCCTCGCGGCGTCATGGGGCTGCGGCTCCGGAGAACGAGGCGGGCAAGCAGAGACGGGAGGCGGCGGGCACGCGGCGGGAGGCGGCGGGCACGCGGCGGGAGGCGGAGGGACCGGGAGCCACGCCGCGGCCTGCACGATCGCGGCCGAGGGCCTGAAGGTGAGCAGCGGCCGCGGGATCACGCCCTCGATCGCGTGGACCGGCGCGGGCTTCGCCATCGCCTGGCAGGAGCGCGCGGCCGACGAGGGCGACATCCACCTCGCCATGGTCGACGCGGAGGGCGACAAGCTGCGGGAGGAGGTGATCGATGACGGGCCGGGCGTCTCCAGCCACCCGAGCGTTCACCGCGACGGGCAGGGCCTGCTCGTCCTCTGGCAGGATCAGGACGGCGCGGGCAGCGTCGTGCGCGGCCGCCGCGCGACGCTGGGAGGCGTCGTCGAGGGCGCGGCCTTCGATCTGGCCAGGAGCGGAGCGGCCGAGTCCTGGCCCACCGCGGCGGCGGGCCAGGACGGGACGCTCGTCGCGTGGATGGACGCGGGCGGGTCGCAGCTCGGCCACCTCGACGGCGGCGCGCTGAGCAGCTCGACGCCGCTGGATCAGGCGCAATTTCCGGCCGTCGCCTCGGACGGCGAGAAGACCGCGGTGGTCTGGACCCGGGGCGACGCGCTCGACTTCGCCAGGCCGGGCCAGGAGAGCGCTCCGCTCGATCCGATCGCGCACCCGGGCGTCACGGCGAAGCTGCCGCGCGTCGTGCTCGGCGGGGACGACGCCTTTGTCGTCTGGGAGGACACCCGCAGCGGCGCGGAGCAGATCCGCGCGCTCCGGATCTCCGCGCAGGACGATGTGTCGCCCGAGGCCATCGTCTCGCGCGGCGAAGGCAGCGCCAACTGGCCGGCGCTCGCGTGGACGGGGCACGGCCTCGCCGTCGCGTACTACCAGTTCCGCGACGGTCCCCCGGGCGTCTTCGTCACGCTGCTGGGCCGGGACCTCGAGCCCATGGGCGACGAGATCGAGGCGAGCGGCGGCGCGACCGCCCGGTACCCGGCGCTGGCCTGGACAGGCCAGGAGCTCGGTATCGCCTACACGGAGCAAGACCAGGGCATCCGGCTCTCGCGCGCCAGATGCCCCTAGAGCGACAAACGGGCTGAAACGACGAGAAAAAGCAGAGATTTCACAGGGAGGCGAGGAGGCGGGGAGCGAGAGACGGCAAGAGGGAGAAATTCATTTCTTCTTCCTCCCCGCCTCCCCGCCTCCCTGTGAAAATTCTCCGGGTTTCAACGTGGCCGCCCGCGACGGCGCGAGGTCGTCGCTCGCAGCGGCGCAGCCCGATCGCCCGCGCCGCCTGACGCGGCCCCGGATCGAACCCTGCAACCGCCCTCGGCGTGGCCGTCCTCCCCTGCGCCCTCGCGATCCTAATCTGCACAGCCGTGCTCGGCGCCTACGCCGTGCGCGTCGCGCGCCGCGGCCGACCCGCGATGCCGCGGCTCGGCGCCTCTCCTGGGAGCGCGCTGCTCCCCAGGCCGGTGGTCGAGGCCTTCTACTGGTCGTTCCACGCCCCCGCACGCGCGCTCGTGCGCCTCGGCGTCTCGCCGGACGCGCTCACCTACCTCTCGCTCGGCCTGTCGCTCGCCTGCGCGCCGCTGCTCGCGGCCGGCCGCTTCCGGTCAGGCGCCGCGCTGCTCATCGCCGGCGCCGTCCTCGACGCGCTCGACGGCATGGTGGCGCGCGAAGGCGGCAAGGCGTCGCGCGCCGGCGCGGTGCTCGACTCGTGCCTCGACCGCCTGTCCGACGCCGCGCCGCTCATCGGCCTCGCCGTCTTCTACCGAGAGCACCCCGCGGCGCTCGCGATCCCGCTCGTCGCGATGGTCGCCTCGTCGCTCGTGAGCTACGCGCGAGCCAAGGCCGACGCTTACCAGATCTCGCTGCCCGACGGGCTGATGCGCCGGCACGAGCGGCTCGCCTACCTCGTCGCGGCGCTCATCTTCGGTCCCGCCGTGCCGACCACGCGGCTGACAGGCGCCCTCCCCTTCCCGATCACGATCGCCTGCCTCGCCCTCGTGGCAGGCGTCGGCCTCGCCGCGGGCCTGCGGCTCGTGCAGCGCACGCGCGCCGCCCTCACCGCGGCCGACGCGGCGGCGCTACCCGAGCCGAGGACGACCGCGCGCTCCGGTGGAGAGCCCCCGCGCCTGCTCCGCGGCGGAAAGGCCACGAGCGCGCCGCTGTGACGCCGGCCAGGGCGGCGCGGCTCAGGCGGGCGGCGCCTTGCCGCCGCTCGCCGAGGCGTCGGGCTCCCAGAGGAGCTCGGGCGTGCCGAGGAGCGCGGCCGCCCAGCGGCTCCAGACGAAGAGCGCGTCGCTCAGGCGGTTCAGGTAGCGGACCGCGTGCGGATCGGCGTGGCCGGCCTGGGCGAGGCGCACGCAGCAGCGCTCGGCCCGGCGGCACACCGTCCGCGCCACGTGGAGATCCGTGTTGAGCCGCGAGCCGCCGGGGAGGACGAACGAGCGCAGCGGCGGCAGATCGGCCTGGCAGCGGTCCATCTCGGCCTCGAGGAGATCGATCTCGGCCTGCGTCACGCGCGGCTGCTTCGGGTGGACGTCCTCCGGGAGCGTCGCGAGGATCGACCCGAGGTTGAAGAGCTCGTGCTGGACGCGGAGCAGCGTGCGCCCGAGCTCCACGAGGCGCTGGGCGCCCTCGCCCGGCGCCCCCGGGAGCAGCTCGATCAACGTCTGCCGCGCGGCGCCGACGAGCGCGTTGAGCTCGTCGACGGTGCCGTAGGTCTCGATCCGCGCGTCGTCCTTCGGGACGAGCTGCCCGCCGACGAGCCGGGTCAGCCCGCCGTCCCCCTGCCGCGTGTAGACGCGGTTGATCGTGATCTTCGGCGCCTTGAAGACGCGCGCGCCGCCGCTCTCCTCGGCGGCCGGCTCGTGGTCACCCGTCCCGCGCGTATCGTCGTCGCTCACGGGGAGCTCACGTAAGGCGTCAGCGCACGAGGGTCAAGAAACGCCGCCGGGGGTGATGTTGACGATCCTCCGGGGGAAGTGGAAGAGTCCTGTCCCTATGCGCTCAGCAGGGCCGCTGCTCCGTCATCCCGTTTCCATCGCCCTCGTCCTCGCCGCGATCCCCGTCGCGGCCGGCTGCGCCGCCGAGCCGGCCGCGCGACCGGCGCCGAAGCCCGCCGTCACGGCGGAGATGGCGCGCATCGCGGAGAGCCAGCGCCGCGTCGACGAGGCGAGCCGCGCGCTGTCCGACAAGCGGTACGCCGACGCCCGCGGGCTGCTCGACGAGGCGAGCGGGCTCGGCGTCGACTCGCACCGGTACCAGATCGGCGAGCTGCGCGAGAAGATCGACAGGCGCGAGGCGAAGGTCTGGGCCGACGACGCCGCCGAGCTGCTCGACAAGAAGGAGTGCGAGGCCGCGTTCCACAAGCTGTCGGCGCGGATCGACGAGCTGAAGAGCGAGGCGTTCACCCACGAGGTGCGGCGGCTCGTGGCGTCGCAGGCCGCGGCGTGCGCGAGCAGGAAGGTCGACGACGCGACCATCGCCGGCAAGCTCGCGGAGGCGCGCGCGTTCCTCGCGGCCCCGCCGACGAGGGCGGTCCTCGGCGACGCCGCCACGGACCGGCTCACCGCGGAGCTCGACGCCACCATCGCCGAGGTCCTCTATGCGCAGGTCGAGGCGGACGTCTCGGCCGGACGCTGGGCGAGCGTGGTTGAGAAGATCGACGCCGCCGTGAAGCGTGGAGACACCTCCGAGGAGCAAGGGCGCGCGATCCTCGGGCGGGTCCGCGCGGCCGCGGCGCCACGGCTGGCCGAGCTCGCCGGCAGGGCGCTCGGCACCCAGGACGCGGAAGCCACGCTCGAGCAGCTCGACGCCACCATCGCGCTCCTGCGCTGGGAGGCGCCCGCGCCCGACGCGACCGAGCTGCCAGGGAGCGGCGCGCTGCCCGAGCTGCTCGCGCGGAAGCGCGCCGCCCTCGCGGCGTGGGTCGAGGCGCGGAAGGTCCGGATGAAGCCCATGAAGAAGCCGGAAAAGCGCTGGTCTCACGGCACCGTCGCGGTCTCGCCCGCGTCGGACAGCGACGGCGAGCCGACGCGCAGCCTCCTGCCCTCGACGCCCGTGTGGGTGATCGGCCAGACCAAGGATCGCGCGCTGGTGACCGAGGTCGACCCCGGCACGGCCGTGGTCACGGCGGCGTTCGACGTCGCGATCGGGTGGGTGCCGCTGGCGCGCCTCGCCCAGGAGCCGACCGTCGACTGGCTGCCGCCGAACGACCAGCTGAAGGGCGAGCGCGTGTGGGGCCCGCTCCGGGAGAAGCAGCCGACGCTCGAGCTCGGCGTGGTGAGCGACGTCCAGGGAGCCGACATCACCGTCCGGCGGCTCGCCGACGACGCCGAGATCAAGCTGCCCCGCAAGCAGCTCCGCAGCGGGCGCCTCGCCCCGGGCACCAAGGTGCTCGCGCTCTGCAAGTCGGAGAACGAGCCGGCGACGATCATCGACGTGCCGCCCGCAGGCCGCGTCGCGCGCATCCAGTGCGAGGGGGGCATGCAGAAGGAGGAGCCCCTCGCCTCGCTCCGATCGCGGCCCGATCTCCTGCCCCGCAGCCGCTAGCGCCGCCCTTTCGGAGCCCCGCCCTCCGGCCGCCGCCGAGCGGCTGGCTGCGCCGCGCCGGCAGGCCGAGCCGACCCGCCTCGCCCCTGCCGACAGGCGCGGCGCCCGCGCTGCCCGCGCTGCCACAATTCTCGACCGCCGGCCGTCCGTCGTTGACTCGTCGCGCCGGGCACCTAAGTCTCTCCCTCCCTGAGGAGCCACGATGCCTACGACCTATAGCGACCTCATCTCCGACGTCCGCAAGTCCATCCGCGAGCTCTCGCTGACTGAGCTCAAGCGCCGCCTCGACGACAAGGTCCCGATGGTGCTCCTGGATGTGCGTGAGAAGGAGGAGTACCGCGCCGGCTTCATCCCGGGCGCGATCTCGATCCCGCGAGGCTTTCTGGAGATCCAAGTCGAGCAGAGGCTGCCGGACAAGTCGGCCCACATCGTGGCCTATTGCGCCGGCGGCACGCGCTCGGCGCTCGCCGCGAAGACGCTCCAGGAGCTCGGCTACACCAACGTGGAGAGCGCCAACCCGGGCTTCACCCGCTGGAAGGACATGGCCTACCCGGTCGAGATGCCGCCCAGCCTCACGGACGCGCAGCGGGATCGGTACTCCCGGCACCTGCTCCTGCCCGAGGTCGGCGAGGCGGGGCAGGCCAAGCTGCTCGCCTCCAAGGTGCTCCTGCTGGGCGCCGGCGGCCTCGGCAGCCCGGCGGCCCTCTACCTGGCCGCCGCCGGCGTGGGGACGCTCGGCCTCGTCGACGCCGACGTCGTCGACAACTCGAACCTCCAGCGGCAGATCCTCCACGCGACCTCGCGCGTGGGCAAGCCCAAGGTCGACAGCGCCGAGATCGCGATCCGCGACCTGAACCCCGACGTGAAGGTCGTGAAGTTCCAGGAGCGCGTCGACAGCGGCAACGTCGACCGCATCTTCGAGCAGTTCGACGTCATCGTCGACGGGTGCGACAATTTCCCGACGCGCTACCTCGTGAACGACGCCTCGGTCTTCAAGAAGAAGCCGGTCGTGCACGGCTCGATCTTCCGCTTCGAGGGCCAGGTCACGACGTTCATGCCGGGCGTCGGCCCCTGCTACCGGTGCCTCTACCCCGAGCCGCCGCCCCCCCACCTCGCGCCGAGCTGCCAGGAAGCGGGCGTGCTCGGGATCCTGCCGGGGACCATCGGCATGATCCAGGCGACCGAGGCGGTGAAGCTGATCCTCGGCAAGGGGACGCCGCTCATCGGCCGGCTCCTCACCTACGACTCGCTGCGGATGAAGTTCGGCGAGCTCAAGCTGCGCCGCGACAAGAACTGCCCCGTCTGCGGCGAGTCGCCGACCATCACGAGCTACATCGACTACGAAGGCTTCTGCACGCTCGGCTGAGCGGACACGCCACGCGCGGCGCGCGCGACGACGAGCGCCCGCGCCGGGGGGCGCGCGCGACGACGACCACCAGGACCCCATCCACGACGACGAGCGCCCGCGCCGCGCGGCCGGGCGCTCCGCTGTGTCACGAGGGGTACTGGAGCACCGTGGCCTTCTCGGGCCGCTCGATCGCCTCCACGCGGCTCGTCACGATCTGCCGCTCCATCCCGTCCTGATCCATCTGGGTGAAATAGATCGGGCTGCCGACGCGCGCGTTCTGCGGCTCCGGGATCACGACGCCGTTCGGGTTGATCCGAACCGCGCCCTGGAGCTTCAGGTGCAGCGCGAGGTGGGCTGGCCTGAACTTGCGTGCGGCCCGATCGCGGACCGCGACGCAGACGTCGTCGCGGACGTGATACTCCGTGTTGCGGGTGATGAAGACCCGGTGCTTGCGGCGCTCCATGCCGGTGTAGTCCATGCTCGCTCCTTCCCGCCCTTCGGCGCGGCACGCATCGTGGCAAGGCGCGCCGCGCGTGGCCAAATTCGTCGCTGCCGCGCGGCCCCCGGCGTCCCGCACGAAATCAGGTGCCGCAGCAACTTTGTGCGAATCTCCGCGCGCTTTTGGGACGCAGCGCGCGGCGGTGCCACGATCGCGATCGCCATGTCGCGCAGCGAGCGTCTACCCGGTCCCGGTCTGGCGAAGGTCCAGCGTCCACCGCTCCTCCAGCGGAGGCACATCGAGCTCGTGACCTGCTCGACGGGGCGCCTCCACGCGCTGTTCGACAGCGCCGACGTGCTGAGCGAGGGCAGCACCCGCGACGAGGGGGGCGCGCTCGTCTACTACGGGTCGACCAGCCTGCACGTCGCGCTGCCGCCGGACGCGCCGCTGGCGGCGCTGCTCGATCGGGCGCTCACGCTCGACCCTCACCTCAGGCTGCGGGCGCTCCGCGTGGCGCACCGGGAAGCCGCCGCGCGCGCGGGGGGCCCGCTCGGGCCGATGCAGGCCGAGATCCGCTGCGGCTTCGCGGCGCGCGCCGCGGCGGTCTCGTTCGCGCTGACCGTGGACGTCACGGCGCGCGTGCTGGTAACGACGGACAGGACGGCGCGCGCGTGATGGCGATGCAAGGACCTTCCCGACGAGAGCGCGACCGCGGGCCGTGCCCCCTTGACGCGCGTGTCCACGTGGAGAACGGGAGCACTCCGGCGCGAGGCGGGGTACGCTCCCCACGACGCGCTCTGCCTCCGCCGATCCTCGGCGCGGAGCCGGTGACGCTGCGATGAGCAAGAAGGACCGTTCCGCCTCCGGAAATTCCGACAAGGTGATCCACGTCGTGTTCGGCCCTGGTGGCGGGCGGGTGTCGCAGCCCCCGCCGGCGCCGCGGGCGGGCGCGACGGAGCCGCCGCCCCCTGCGCCGGGCGCCCGCGAGCCGGTCACCGACATGTTCACCGGCACCGAGGTCGCGCGGCTGCTCGGCATCTCGCCCGGGCGACTGCGCTCGCTCGATCGCGCCGGCATCGCGGCGCCGAGCGGCCGGCGGCGGGGGCGGCGCGCGTACACCTTCTCGGACCTGATCGCGCTGCGCGCCGCGCGCGACCTGATCGCCCGCAAGGTGCGCCTGCGCGACGTCGCGCGGGCGATCGACAACATCCGGACCGCGCTCCCCAAGGTGACGCGCCCCCTCGCCGAGCTCCGCGTCGCCTTCGACGGCAAGGCGGTCGTGGTCCGGGGCGCGTCGGGCGCGTTCGAGCCGCTCACGGGGCAGATGGTGCTCGACTTCGACGTGAAGGAGCTGCGCGACGACGTCGTGCGGGTGCTCCGCCCGAAGGTGGGCCGGGAGCGCGCGCGCACCGCCTACGAGCTCTACATGCAGGCCAGCCAGCTCGATGAGGATCCGGCGACGATGGACGAGGCCGAGGCGCTCTACCGTCGCGCGCTCGAGATCGACCCATGGCTGGCCATCGCCTACACGAACCTCGGCAACATCTGCTTCCGGCGCAACGCCGAGGAGCAGGCGGAGGCGCTCTACATGAAGGCGCTCGATCTCGACGCGGCCCAGCCGGAGGCGCAGTACAACCTCGGCTACGTCATGCTCGAGCGCGGCCAGGCGGCCGACGCCATCCGCTATTTCCAGGGCGCGATCTCGAGCGATCCGCGCTTCGCGGACGCCTATTACAACCTCGCGATGGCCTACGAGCAGATCGGCGATCCGACGAAGGCGCGCCCGTGCTGGCGCAGGTACCTCGAGATCGAGCCGACCGGCACGTGGGCCGAGATCGCGCGCAGGCACCTCTGAGGCGGGCGCCGCGGGCGTCGCCGACGCGCCCGCGACGTGGCAGGTCTTGGCGGTCGGAACCAGCGAGTGAGCGCGAGAGGTTGCCAGAGCGCGCTCCCATTCAGGAGAGGTGAACGAGATGAGCGACGTGGGATCGGCCCGGCGGGCCAAGGACGAGCTCAAGGCCAAGATCAGCGGCGAGCCGTGGTGTGTCGGCGTCGGGGTCGAGCGGGAGGACGGGGTGGGCTTCATCGTCCGCGTCAGCATCCGGTCCGGAGGAGCCGACGCGGCGCGCGCGGTCATCCCGGAGCGCATCGGCGGCGTGCTGATCAAGGTGATCGAGAACGACCCCTGAGCACGGCCGATCCGCGGTCTTCAAATATCGCCAGGCCGCGCAAACCGTGTAAGCTGCGCGCCTCGTGAACGAGCGCAATCTCTCCCGCCGACTTTCCACGAGCATCGTTGACGCGTTGAAGGCGCACGGGCACATCCTCGTGGCCAGGGGCGGCGCGACGGCGCTCGCGCGCGAGCTGGAGGACAAGATGGCCGCGGACATCGCGGCCATCACGCCTCGGCTCGAGCCGTGGGCCCTCGTCGACGGAGAGCCCACGACCACGTTCGGCACCGACGAGATCGACGACCAGGTCGAGGAGCTCGTGGCGAGCCTCACGAGCACGCTGATGGAGTCCGAGCACGTCGAGGACATCTTCACCGAGGACAACGTGATCAAGCGGGATGTCTTCCGCGTGATGCGCGACGCGCTGCTCGGGCCGCGGCCCGAGCTCGGCCTCGAGGACGACGGCCCTGTGCACGTGCGCCTGGACACCCTCGGGTACGTCGCGTCGACGGTCGGCAAGCGCGCGCCGGCGCAGGTGCTGCACGAGTCGCTGACGCGCGCGGCCCAGAGCGCCGGCGGCAAGCTGACGGGCTACGATCCCGAGCTCCGCGAGGCGACCTTCTCGCTCGAGAGCAGCGACCCCGACGCGCGGCTCGAGATCGAGGAGGCGGTGGCCGACGAGCTCTCCGATCTCGTCGAGGCGAAGGTGGTGACGCTCCCGATGATGGAGCGCCGCTTCGAGCTGCAGCGCAAGATCGAGCCCGGGGCGCGCGGCGGTCTGCGCCAGCGGATCGACTCCATCGCCTCGAGGATGCTGCGCGAGGGCGGCTGTGCCGCGTCGTGGGAGCTCGCGGGCGATCGGGTCCTCAAGCTCAAGCTCACGCCGCTGTCCGAGCAGGATGCGCTCGAGGTCGACAGCCACATGACCGACTTCAAGCGTGAGATCGCGGTGGTGCTCGGCGACCCGCTCGACGAGCTCGACGTCGCCGGGAAGCCGGCCGCCGCTCCCCTGCGCAACGACGCCCCGCCGTCGCGACGCCGCGAGCCTGCTCCGGTGGCGGTGGAGGAAGAGAGCGAAGACCTCGACGACGAGGAGGAAGAAGACCTCGACGACGAGGACGAGGACGAGGACGAAGACGAAGGCCTCGACGAGGACGAGGAAGAAGACCTCGACGAGGAGGAAGAAGACCTCGACGAGGGGGACGAGGAAGAAGACCTCGACGAGGACGAGGACGAGGACGAGGACCTCGACGAGGAGGAGGCGCCCTCCAAGAAGGCCGCTCCGCGTGAGAAGCCCCGCAAGCCGGCGACGGAGCAGCCCGCGGCGAGCAAGCCCAGGGCCGTGGCGGTCCGAGGCGCGAAGAAGGAGCCGGCGAAGAAGCCGGCGGCCGCGACCAAGAAGGCGAGCGCGCCGGCGGAGAAGGCGGCGACCGGGAAGGCCGCGGCGCCGGCCTCCGTGAAGAAGGCGGCGAAGGTGCCCGCCAAGAAGGCGGCGAAGGCGCCCGCCAAGAAGGCGGCGAAGGCGCCCGCCAAGAAGGCGGCGGCGAAGAAGCGCTGATCGCGCTCAGCGGGCGCGGTTGCGGTAGACCAGGATCACCGGCACGCCATCGGGTCCAGCGATGTGATCCGGGCGCGTGGTCCCGAACGCGACCCACGCCTGGTACGCCTGCCCCAGCATGTGCTTCTCGTGGTGGTAGAGGGCGAAGTCCGCGCCCGCGACCGCCCCCACGCCGCGGATGTCCGCTCGCAGGCGCCCGTCGCGCAGCAACATCTCCCACGCCGGGCCAGCGGTGTCGTGGATGTACACCGTCCCTCGGGGTGGGACGTGCTCGTTGAGGTACGCGACGACCGCGCCCGTGGTGTACCCCCAGAACGTGCGGTTCAGCCCGAGGTTCGCCGCGCCGGGCGCGCCGCCGACCAGCGGCGTGTAGCTCGAGAGCGCCCACGGGTGCGCGTGCAGCGTCTCGGCGATGGGCGCCGCGACGACCGCCGCCCCGAGCAGCGCCGGGACCAGCGGGCCGCGCGCGAGCGCGGCCGCGCGCGTGGTGTTCGCGCCGGCGCGCGCGCGGGATCCGCGCGCGCGCCGGGAAAGCAGCAGCGCGCGTAGACCGGCGCGCGCGCGCCGCACGGCGGCGGAGAACGCGGCGCCGGCGAACAGGGCGATGAACGGGTAGGCCGTCATCCAGTGCTTCGTGCCGCCGAAGATCGGCGTGCTCGGCGAGAGCCACGCGCCGTACACAGCGGCGATGGCGAGGAACCAGAGGAGCGCCGTGCCGCCGGGGTCGTCCGCGGGCGGACGGAGCCGCGCGGCGAGCGCCCGCTCCGCGGCGAGCGCGAGCCTCCCGCCTTCCGGGGCGAGCCGCGCCGCCGCGCACGCGAGCGGATAGAGGAGGCGCTCGCGCGCTGCCGCGCAGAGCCCCGCGGCGAAGAGGACCAGCGTCACGACGGGGACCGTCGCCGCGGTCATCACGGGCGCGTAGGCCCTCGGCATCGGCGGCGTCCAGTAGTTCCGGCCGAGGAACTCCATGTTGTAGTACTCGTGGTTCAGGTGAAACGACGCGTACTCGCGGAGGCGCGGGAGCGTGTCGCGCCAGATCCACGGCCAGAGCGCGTAGAAGACGAGCGGGCCGATCGTCGCCATCGCGGCGAGCGCGGCGAGCGCTCGCCGGGCGCCTCCGGGCCGCGCAGGCGACGCCGCGGCGGCGGCCGCGGGCGCCGCCCTCGCCGCGCTCGCGCGCAGGGCGATCCGGTCCCTGAGCGCCATGCCGGCGGCGTGCGAGACGCAGACGATCGGCAAGAACCAGGAGTTGTGCTTCGTGTCGAGCGCGAGGCCGAAGGCGATCCCGGTGAGCACGGGCCACAGCGCGCCGCCGTCCCGCAGCGAGCGCCAGTAGGCGTAGGCGCACAGGGCCCAGACGGTCACGATCGGCGCGTCGAAGCACGCGAGGTGCGCCTGGTAGAAGTACCGCGGCAGCATCGCGAAGAGCGCGGCCGCGGACGCGCCGGCGAGCCGATCGCGCGCCTGCGTGCCCCAGAGGTACACGAGCGCCACCCCCACGCCCGACAGGACCATCGCGGGGAACCTGTAGCTCGTGCCCTCCATGGCGAAGAGCCCGAGCCGCTTCTGCAGGACGAGGTTGGAGAGCGCGAAGAGCGACTTGATGAGGCCGGGGTGCTCGTGGTTCACCGACCAGGCGGCGTCGACGCGCCGCGGATCGAGCGCCGCGCGCGGCGCGTCGAGGAGCGCCTGGAACCACGCGCCGTAGCGGTCCGCGGCGAAGAAGTAGAAGCCCTCGTCGCGCGCGTAGCCGAGATCGCCCGCGGTCGCGAGCAGCAGGGCGACGTACGCGGCCGCGAACGCGAGCGCGATCAGGCCGTCGGCGGGCGCGAGGGGCGCCGGGCGCTTCATCGGGTGTCCGCCTCGAAGCAGTAGTGGCGGTGCGTGAAGTCGGCGGACCTCACGGCGAACTCGACCTCGGCCTCGGCCGCGCCCGCGTGGGCGCCGAGCGGGAACTCGAACGCCGCCCACCCGTCGCCGTCGGCGTGCGTCGCCTCGCCCGCGGCCTCGCCGTTCACGCGCACGGACAGCGTGACCGGCGCGCCCCGCCGCTCCCGCTCGATGATCCAGTACATGCCCGCGTGCCCTCGGATCACCGAGCCGAGCGGGACGCCGCGGAAGCGCGTGACGATCTCGCCGTCCCTCGGCGGGTGGGACCAGATGCACCGGCGAGGGCGGAACTCCTCGTCCGCGATCACCGTGACGCCCACGTTGAAGAACGGGCCGCCGGGGCACTCGAAGCGCTCGGCGGGGAACGTCGGGTTCCCGCCGAGCCCGCCGGCGGCGATCCGCGCGCGCGGGTTCCAGCGGCACGCGGCCGGAGGATCCGTGACGCGCACGTCGGCCGACGCCGGCGCGACGCTGTCGACGAAGTCGTAGACGACGCGCGCGGGCGACGGGTTCACGAGGCGCCGGAGCACGAAGGGGCCGCGCTCCTGCCGCGCCTCCTCGCGGAAGCCCGCGAGCTCCTCGGCGCGCTCGCCGAGGACGCTGATCTCGACCGCGGCCGCGTAACGGCTCTCGTCGGGCCGCGCGGCGTCGCGGAGCGGCATCAGCTCGTCCCCGAGCGCGCGGCGCGCGGCCGGATCGGCCCATCCAGGCGCGACGAGCACGAGGTCCCCCGGCTGCTTCATCGCCGCGAGGGGCGCCGCGACCTCGCGCCAGGCGTCGAAATCCGGAGCTCTTTCGCTGAAGTACACGTGCGCCACCAGCTCTCCGAGGCCGAGCGCCGGCAGGCCGAGCAGGGCGAGCAGGCCGAGGGCGCGGCGCCGGCCGCGCGCGCTCGTCGCCTCGCCCGCGGGCGCGGCGGTCTCGCGGGGTTGTGCCGGGATCACGGAGGACCCTACAGCTCGATCGCGTAGACGACGCTGCCGAGCGGCATGCGCTGCATGCGCTCCTCGATCACGCCGCGGAGCGCCTTCCAGGCGCCTGCCTTCTCGACGTACGTCTCGCGGAGGCGCAGCGCGCCGGCCTTGTCGCCGCGCGCCTTGATCCCGAGCACCGCCCTCGCGAGCGCCTCCGCCGCCGCGGGCAGCTTGTCCGACTGGATCGAGAAGCACCCCTTGTCCGCGCCGTTCGCCGCGGTCTCGCCGCGGTAGAAGCCGATCGCTCCTGCGTCGAGCAGGCTGCCGAGCTGGATCGCGGCGAGGTGACCATATGGCCGCGGCTCGCCGCCCGCTGTGTACATGCCCTGCCCCACCTGCCCGAGCGCCCAGATCACGTCCCTCACCTCGGACATGCGGGCGAGCGCCGGGTCGAGGACGCCCTTCTGCGCGAGCCAGCCGGTGAAGAAGAGCGCGCCGGTCTGGGCCTTGAGCTCCTCGAGCATCGAGGCGAGCGGGCCGCCGAAGAGCTCGTCGTCGGTCTTGCCCTGCACCTTGTAGCCCTGCGCCGGACCCAGGTTGTGGGCCGCCTCGTGCAGCACCGTCCCGAGCGCGGCCACGGGGCGCTCGAGGGACACGCTCTCCATCGTGGTCTTGCAGAGGAGCGACGCGGCGGCCTCCCGGAGCGCGGCGCGGCTGTCGTCGTCCTGCAGGAGGTTCACCATGACCACGGTGCGGCCGCGGCCTTCGGTCGCGACAGGCCCCCAGTTCGGCAGGCTCTGCCCTGCCGTCCCGCCGGTCGCGGCGCGCGACTCGCCGGCGTTCAGGAGGACGTCGATGAAGTCGGGCAGGTGGAAAGCGACCTTGCGCGCCCTGTACGGCGCGCCCGCGAGGCCCGCGAAGGCCGTCTCCATGTCGGACTTCACCGGATCGAGCTTCTTCTGCCAGGTCAGCGACTCCTGGTTGATCCGCGCGAAGCTCACGTGGAAGCCCGCCTTGCGGCTGCACGGCTCCCAGTAGGTCTCGTCCGGCCCCACGCGCAGGTACCACGCCGAGTTCTCGGCGTTCATCTTCGCCCAGGGCTCGTCCGCGGCCTCCCAGCGGTTGTCGAGGAACGCCTGCGACGCCGCGAGCAGGTAGGCCTTGAACGCGGCCTCGCTCGGGCTCTGGATCGCCTCGGCCGCCGCCTTGAGCTCCCGGCTCACCGCCTCCATCTCGGGCTTGTAGGCCTCGCTGTAGGGCACGGCCCTGAGGGCGCCGCGCTCCTCGACCACGACGGTGAAGGGAGAGAGGAGCGCCTTCTGATCCGGGCGCGCCTCGAGCGCGGCGCAGAACTTCTTGTCCTGCTGGAGGCGCGCCGGATAGACGCCGGTGACGCGGGGCGGCCTGCTCGGCAGCGCGCTGCAGTCCGGATTGTCACGCGTCCTCGGTTGCTGGCACCAGGGCCCCTGGTTGCGCCAGAACAGCGCCCGGCTGGCGGGGTCGTCGGCCGGGATCTGGTCGGCCATGCCGGCGGAGCCGAGCTGCTTCGCGTGGATCTGCTCGATGAGCTCGGCCACCTTGAGCAGGTGGCCGACGATGGCGCGGTCCTCGGCCGGCGCGCCGCGGAAGTCGGACCGGAGGAGCGAGGGGCGGCCGGCCGAGAGCTCCGCGAGGACGGCATCGCGGCGGCGCACCTCGGCCTCGTCGAGGCCAGCGCGCAGGTGGCCCTCGGCCTTGACCCTGGTCATCGCGGCATACGCCGACGTGAACGCCGGGGTGAAGGCCCCGGAGGCGACCCAGGCCGGCGCCGGCGTGTGGCGCCAGAGGGCGGAGACCTCGTCGGGATCGACGGCGCCCGAGCCGTTGCGGTCGGCGATCCAGAACAGCGGGAGATCGAGCTCCACGGCGATGCGGTTGAGCTCGATCCGGGGGATCTGATCGAAGCGCGGGGCCTGGGGCGCGGCCGGGGTGGGCGTGGGCGCGGGTGTCGCGGCCGGCGGCGGCTCGGCCGGCAGAGGGGGGTGCGGAGCCGAGCAGGATGCGCCCGCGGCGAGGGCGGCGAGCCCGGCGAGGGGGGTGGCGAGCCCGGCGAGGGCGGCGAGCGGGGCGCGGCGGGACGGCGGGATCGGGAGGGAGATCTTCATGGCTGGAGCTCCGAGGGGCCCTTGACCTGCGAGGCGCGCGGGGCGGCCGGGAGGC
This sequence comes from Sorangium sp. So ce426, assembly GCF_051475585.1. Classification (NCBI taxonomy): domain Bacteria; kingdom Pseudomonadati; phylum Myxococcota; order Polyangiales; family Polyangiaceae; genus Sorangium; species Sorangium sp. So ce426. The sequence goes on from NZ_CP150341.1 coordinate 5,649,388, forward strand.
CCGCGAGAGCGACGAGGCGCGCCGCGAGAGCGCCCGGCGCCCTGGTCGCGCCGCGAGAACGCCTCCCCGCGCGATCGGCCGCCGGACTGCCAGACGCGCAGGAGCGTAGAACAAGGACGCCCGGAGAGGGGGTGTTTCTACGCGCGGGCAGGAAGGAGCGTTGTCCGGCGGCGCGGGAGCGGCCTCATGCGGAGGGACGGACGTCCGCCGCCCTGGGCAGCCGCTGCCCGAAGATGCCTGCCAGGAGCTCCCCTGCCCCGTAGTAACAGAGATAGCCGGCCAGCACGAACTTGAGAGGCACCGCCGACGCGGGCAAGAACAGCAGGACGAGGCCGGCGAGCGTCGAGCCAGCGCCCACGACGAAGAGCCACCTCGACTCCACCATTCCCTTGAGCACGATCGACGCCGCGACGCGCAGCGCGCCGGAGATGAACGCCCAGAATCCAACGAAGACCGCGAACATCTCGACCATGGTACCGCGACGGAGCACGACGAGGCCGAGGAGGAGGCTCGCCACGCCGCGCACGCGGGAGAGCAGGCGCCGGACGGGCGGCTCGCGCGACGCACCGACGAGCGACAGGGCGCCATCGATGAGCGCGTAGGCGGCGAAGGCCGAGACGAGCAGGCGCCACCCCGCGGAGGAGCCCTGACCGAGGGAGATCGTCAGGGCGCCGGCGCCCACGGCGAGCGCGAGGGCGCCTTGCGCGATGAGGATCCACCGGGAGCGCTCCGGGCGCGTCGGCTTCGGGAACATCGTCCTCGCGGCGGAGATGGCCGCGGCGACCGGGCTCTTCGTCGCCGGACGTGCGCGATCGGGCGCCGCGTCCGGGAGCACGAGGGGCATCGCGCGCTCGACGGCGCGACCGTCTTTCCACTCCAGATAGCGGACATGTCCGTCCGGAGAGATGCGAAGGAACGAGTTCAGAGGCCCGGCCCATGAACCGCTGTTGAAATACCAGTCACCGATGGCGCCTGCCTTGTGGGTGTGCCCGAGGACGGCCACGTCGTATGCGCCCGTGTCGAGCTCCGCGCGGACCCCGACCACGTGCTCGCCGAGCCGGTCCGGGTTCTGCGCCGGCGTCAATGCCCCGCTGGGGGACGGGTCCCTCTCCGTCACGCGCTGGCTCATCGCCGCCAGGGTGCGCTTCCAGATCGTCAGTATCGAGTCGCCGAACTTCTCGAGGACGTCCTCCACGCTCTCGCCGCCCTTGAGGAGAGGAGAGCCGTTCTCGTCCTCGGCGACGCCGGCGAGGATGGAGAACATGCGGCCGAAGCCAGGCTCGTCCCCGGCGTTGAACGGATCGGTCTCGTGCCCGTGGCAGAAGTGGAACCGCTTGCCGCCGAGCTGTCGGGTGAACGGCGCGCGCATGCACGCGAAGAAGGGGTGATTGAGGAGGTCCGTCTCGATGAAGTGCACGAGATCGACGTCATGGTTGCCGGGCACGTAGACGAGCCTCAGCGCGGCGAGCTGGTCGAGGAGCGCCCGCCGCTTCACGAACAGGAGGCTGAGGTTCATCTGCCAGAGCTCGAAGAGGTCGCCGAGGATGAAGAGCTCGCCCCCCTCGCTGCCCACGTGGTCGAGGAATGCACGCAGCTGCGACGTCTTCCTGCCTGCCTCGAAGTTGTCGCGCGCGCCGCCGTCACCGATGTGCAGATCGCTGATGACGAAGATATCCCTGGCTGCGCCATCCATTGCCCTGCTCCAGGGTGGAGCGATCCCGCCATGAGCGGCGGCCGCGTCCCCCACCCCGCGCGCGTCGCAAGCCGCGTGCCGCGAGCGACGATGTGCAGGAGGGCGAGCGCCGGGCGAGCGGACGGCGCGGGGGGGCAGCGCCACACCGCACGGGCGCTTTCGGCCGCGCGCGGCGCGGTAGGCTGCGCGCCGCTTACGGCGACGACGCGACGGCGGGTTGCGAGACGGCGCCGTGGCTACCGTCTTCACCCGCGTCCTCGCCGCCGCCCGCTTCTGCCTCGATCTCCTCCTCTTCGCTCACGTCGTCGACAGCGGTGCTCGACACGCGCGACAGGAGCTTCGGGGTCACCTCCTCGAACGCGTCGCCGTGGAAGTAATACCCGATCTTCCGGAGGTCGGCGTAGCGACGGACCAGGAGGGTCCAGAGCCGGTCGCGCATCGTCTCGGCCTCGCCGCGCTGCTTTGCCGCGGGCCGGCGGGCCCCCTCGGGGGTGAGGGTGTCGAGCAGCCACTCGCTCGCTTCCCGCAGCTGCTCGAACTCCTCCTGGCTGAAAGGGTGCTTTCCGCGGAGCGCGACCGCGTGCTCCTCGTAGAGGTGAGCCAGCGCCATCCCGTCGCTGGCGAGATCGTACTTGCCGCTGCCGGCGCGGATCTCGGCCACGACGTCCTTCGGCAGGAGCCCCCGCTTGGCCAGGGTCTCGGCGAGCGTGAGCATCGGCTCGCGCAGCTCGATCACGACCTTCAGCCTGGCCTCGATCTCACCGGAGCTGGCCGGCTTCGCCGTGACGCGGGTAGCGGCGAAGACCAGGGCCCGGCCGAGGTCCGGCAGCGCGAGCACGTCGTCGAGCGGCAGCTCGGGCAGCGCTCGCCGGATCCGCGCGGGCTCCGCGCAGGCGGCCTGGACGCCGCGCTTCACGTTGGCGAAGGCGATCCGCACATCCGCCCGACAGACCTCGACATCGCGGTCCGGGAGCGCCATGGCCTGCGGGGCAAAGCGCTTGTAGCAGGCGTGGTAGGTTGTCTTTGCCGTGGGAGTCGCCGTGGGCGCCTTCCCGGTGTGTGCTTGTTGGGTCTTGGCTTTGGCCATCTTGGGAACCTACGTCCAGGCGAGCGCGACGGTAGGTCACAGCGCCGCCGGATGTGTGCTCGGAGGAGCGCAGGATCTCGACGCGAGGGGGATGGGGCTGCGAAGGGAGGCGTCCTCGTGGCCGCGGACCTCGGGGCGGATGTGGATGGGGTCACGTAGTGTCATTTCGTAGGCCGATCTGTAAACGGTTGGACACACGTAGTGTCATTTCGCAGGCCGATCTGTAAACGGCGGGACACACGTAGTGTCACTCCGTATGCCCTCCTCTCGATGGGGGGACGCACGTAGTGTCACCCGGCAGGACGCCACGGCGGTGGAGCGATCCACGTGACCTCCGGTAGCGCCCGCCGTGCGGGGGCCACCGGCCGCGCTACGGTGCAGACCGCCGGCGCAGGGCCAGCTGGCGCAGGCGGGCGCGGAGGTCCGAAGGGATTGGCGCGGCGTGCAGGTCGCGAGGGCGGCGAACGCAGCGCGCCGGATACGTACAGCCGCCACTCTGCTGGATCGAGCGCCGTGGCTCCCGTTCCTGGATGCGGGCTTCCCCGCAGAGGGCCCACTCCGCTGCGGAGGCTCCGGTCCTCGACGCGCCCGTGACCTCGCGCGACGACTTCCGGGCAAGCCGCTCATCGAGCCGAAGTAGCGAGGCTCATCACGAATACCGGAGTCACCCCTCTGCCGCCGTCGCGACCTGGGAGAACGGGTCTCGGTAAACCTCGTCTACCGACAGAGCGCACCCGATCGCCTCCAGATGTGCGCCCTCTCCAGCGCGGGCCTCCCGGAGCGTCCACGAGTCGTCCTCGTTGCGGTGAAACACCTCGATGCGCTGCTCGTGCTGCGAGACGAGCACGTACTCCCGGAGCGAGGGGATCCGCCGGTAGTGCGCGAACTTCTGCCCACGGTCGTAGGCCTCCGAGCTCTCGGAGAGGACCTCGACCAGGACGATCGGGTTGAGCGCCGCGTCCTTGTCCTCGCGATCGCGCTCGAGCCTCCCGCAGACGACGCTGACGTCAGGGTACGTGGCGAGCCCGGTCGCCTGCACGCGGACGCGCAGATCGGAGGAGTAGACCGCGCAGGGTCGCCCGCGGAGCTGCGCCCGGAGCTCGGCGCCGACGCTCAGGCACAGGCGCGCGTGCTCCGGCGTCACGCCGGCCATCGCGAAGATCTCGCCGTTCAGGAACTGGTGCTTCGTCGGGCTCGCCCGCTCCTGCTCGAGATACTCGGCGTGTGTCCAGACAAGCTTGCGCGCCGGCTCGTTCATGGTCGAGGCCAGTATGCCACGCGGGCTCCTCCACGAGACAACGGAGCTGTGAGCCTCCTCCGAGGGCAGGTCGTCGCCTCCCGCCCGCTCACTTCGGCTGCGTGGCCCGCAGCGACGGCTGCTCCTCCTGATGATTCCGGTACGCCTCGCTCACGGCGTAAGCCGCCGCGGCCGCCACCGACGCGCGGCCCAGGGCTGCTGCGGAGCCGGGGGCACAGCTGCCGGGGGCGGCGCGGCGTAAGGGCCGGCCGGCGCCTGGACCGGCTCGCACACGCAGCCCGCCACGGCGTGGTCCACGAGCACGTAAGGCGGACATCCGCATCCCGAGCGAGTAACAGGAGCTGGCGCAGTGGGTCGGCCCGCGCTCCGCGGATACGATCTCGAATCCGCGCGAGCTCGGGGGCTTCATGGGCCGTCCTGCCCGAGGGCGTGCCGCCGTGTTACCCTGTCGCCGTTTCTGATACGGCCGGTATCGAGATCGAGCGGTCTACCCAGCGAGCTCTACCAGGTGAAGCCATGAAAATGCACGATGGGTACCTCGCCTTGCTGGCCTCCGGGGGTAAGCGGAAGCTCAGGGCCAACTCGCTGCTGGCCTACGGAGACGAAGAGAGCCGCTTCGAGGCAGCCGTGCTGTTTCACGAGGCGGCCGACATCGAGAGACGCGCGCTCTCGCTCCTGGAGCATGTCGAGCCCGAGACCCGCCTGAGGGCAGCGGTCGAACGGTGCGCATGCCTGGTCATGGGCTTCGACGTCGTGGAGGCAGCGCGCGCCTTCCGCGAGGTGGAGGAGGCCAGCGCGGCCGTGCCTCAGGAGACCGCAGACGCGCACCGGGATCGGCTCGATCGTCTGTACTTCGCCGCGCGGCAGGATCTCACGGAGGTCCTGAAACGAGCGCCCGTACTGACCTCATCCCGTTTCCGATGGGAGGAGATCGCCGAAACGGACCGGCCGCGCGCGTGCGCCGAGCTCGATACGCTCCTTCAACGCTTCCCCGGCGAGTCGACGTTTCATCTCGTCGATGCCATGGCAGCGCTCGGCGAGCGCCGCTTCGACGATCTCGGCCGGGCCGTGCGACGGGCACACCGGCTGTGCCCGGACAACCCGCTCCTCCGGGCTTACCCATGCTCCTCGTGATCGCCCAGTCCATCGCCTACCTCGGCTCCGCAACGACGCGCGAAGAGGCCGAGGCGGACCCTCGCCATCGCTCTCCTCATCGCGATCCCCGCGGCCCTATCCTCGGCGCCATGCCCACGATCCAGTGCACCGCCGAGATCGACGCCGCCTGCGACGAGCTCTTCGCGCTGTCCCAGGACTACGCTCTCCGGCTCGAGTGGGACCCGTTCCTCCGCGAGATGCGCTACCGCGACGGCGCGACCGAGCCCGCCGTCGGCGTGCGGGTGTGGGTGCGGGCGAAGAACGGGCTGTCCATGGAGGCGCGTTACATCACCCTGAACCCGCCGGAGCAGGTGGCCATCACGATGGTCGAGGGGCCGCAGATCTTCCGCCAGTTCTCGGGCGCATGGATCTTCAAGGCGCTGTCGCCGCAGCGGACGCGCGTCACCTTCCGCTACAACTTCGCCGCGCGCCCGCAGGCCCTCGCCCCGGTGCTGGAGCCGGTGATGGCTGGCGTGCTGAGGCGCGACATCGAGCAGCGCCTCGCCGGGCTCAAGAAAAGCGCCGAGACGACGGACATCCTGCAGCGGCTGCCGGGGCGCGGCCCGGCAGCCCTCTGACGCGCGGGCAAGGCCGCGCCGCGGGAGCTCAGCGCGAGCCGCGCTCCGTGGACCCGCTCACCGCGAGGCCGCGCGCGTCCGGCGACGAGCGCCCGCGAGCGCGAGCCCGAGCCCCGCGAGCGCGAAGGCGAGCCCGCCGCCCTGCCGCCCCTCGCCGCCGACCCGGCACCCGCAGCCGCCGTCGTCGCCCTCCGCGTCTGGCTCGGACGCCGCGCCGCCGCCGCTCCCACCCGCGCCGCCCCCGCCCCCGCCGGTCCCGCCGGCGCCCGCGTCGGGGCCGGGCGGCACCGCGCAGGCGTGCGCCTCGAGGTCGCAGGCCTCGCCGTCATCGCAGTCCGCATCGCTCACGCACGCGACGCACGCCGGCGTCCCCTCCACGAGGGCGCAGCGCGGCGCCGCCGCGCTGCACGGGTTGCACGAAGGCCCGCAGAAGGCGTCGATGACACACGGCGCACACAGCGCGGCGTCGTTGCAGTAGGAGCCCGCCTCGCAGCCGTTGTTTCCGGTCTGGCCGACGAACTCGCGGCCGCACTGCGCGCAGGCGTCCTCGTCCGGCGCGGAGGCGTCGCCCGCCACGCTCCGATGGAACGCCGCCGGCGCGAGGAGCGTGAAGCCGGACTCGGCGAGGCTCGGGCCGGCGGCCTCGCCGGACTTGAGCTGAAAATCCTGGAACTCGCCTACCAGGAGCGACACCTCGAGCTCTGAATGCTCGACGATCGCGGCATAGAGGATCTCGACGGGGTACAGGCCCTCCTCGCCGAACGTGACGGTATTCGTCATTCGCCAGCTGGGCGCGCCGAGCGCGGGTGGCTGCACAAGCACCGGATAGGCGGCCTGCGCCGAGTCGTAGATCACGAGGGCCACGGCGTCGTCGGCGTAAATGCCAAAGTGGACAGGCTGCTCGACGTACTCGGGCGGCACCGCCAGATAGCCGCGCAGGCGCATGCCGAACGCCGCGTCGGGCTCGTTCGCGACGAAGTCGCACCCTCCCGCCGGGCAGTCGGAGACAGCGTCCGTGAAATCGCCGAAGCTCGCCCCGCTCCCGGCGTCGTACTTGTTCGAGAGATCGAGCGGTGTGCGCACCACGGAGCTCACGAGCTCTTCCTCCCCCGCGTCGAAGAACGTGCTCATCTTCTCGATGAAGCCCGCGCTTTCGCCCGTCGGAACCCAGAAGTCGACATCCGGCGCGGACGATGGCCTTTGCGCGGCGCACAGGCCCGTTCCTCCCTCGGCGGGGAGCGGCGCTACAGGACCTCCCTCGATGATCACTGGCTCGGCGTTGGCGGAGCCCGGTGCTCCCAGCGCCGTGGAGAGGGCGAGCACGAGAGAGATCGTCAGCTTGGGACATCGGTGGAACATGGTCGCTCCTGGCAAGGAAAACAGCGCAACTGCGCGGCCGCTCGCATGCGACCCGCGATTCACGGCACGTTATCCCGCGCTCGTAACGCGGAGCCCGGAAATCCCCTTCGCGGCAAGATCCCGACGGCGAGCAGCGGAGTGTCCGCCCTCGTCGTTCCGCTCGCCGGCGCGCGCAGCGGGCCACGCCCTCATCCGCCTAGCCGCGCGAGCGCCTCCCGCGACGCGCCGGCCCCGGGGTGGCGCAGGCGCGCCCGCAGCGCCGCCGCCTCGGCGAGCAGCTCCCGCCCTCGCGCGCGCTCCTCGCCGCGCGCCGCCGCCGCGCGCGCCACGCCCGCCCAGTGCAGCGCGTCCGCCCTCGCCCACGCGTCCTCACCCGCCCACGCCACCGACGAGTCGGCGAGCGCCGTCGCGGACGCCGCCGCCCCCGCGCCGCGCGCGAGCGCGCACCGCGCGGCGACGACCGCGAGCCGGGCGCGGAACGGGCCGAACCCGCACGCCTCGGCGACATGCAGCCCCTCCAGCGCCTGCCGCGCGCCGTCGTCGAGCCGGCCAGCGGCGAGCGCGATCCGCGCCGCGAGCTCGTGGCACCGCAGCGCGACCTCCACCTCGCCCGTCGCGGCAGCCCAGCGGCGCGCCTCGACGAGGTGCGCCTCGGCCGGCGCGACGTCGCCGCCGCCGCCCTCGCCGCCGTCGCCGCCGTCCAGCAGCGCGAGGCCGAGCAGCGTGTGGCCGTGCGCGACGTGCCCCTCCCAGCCCCTCCGCCTGCACTCGGCGATGTTCCGCTCCGTGGCCTCGCGCGCCTCGTCGCGGCGCCCGAGCGCGAGCGCGTGCTCCGCCTCCCAGAGCGCGCGGCGCGCCACCGGCGCGTCGCCCAGCGCCCGCAGGCGCGCGAAGCGCTCGCCCGCCGCGTCGACCTCGCCGAGGTCGTGCAGCACCGCGGCGAGCAGCGCCAGCGCGCGCACGGCGTGGACCTGGTCCACGTGGGCCGCGGCGCGACGGGCGCCCTCCGCGGCGCCGCCGGCGATCTCGGCCGACCGCTCGAGCAGGCGGCGCGCGCCGGTCAGGTCGCCCCGCAGCCGCTCCGTGTACGCGAGCGTGCGCAGGCCGGTCGCGATCGGGGCCGGGTCGGCGAGCGCCCCGGCGATCTCGTTGTGCGCCTCGTAGCAGGCGCAGGCGAACGCGAGATCCCCGAGCGCGCCCGCGTAGAGCCCCGCGTCGTACGCGAGCGACGCGCGCACCCGCGCGGGCAGCGAGGCCGGCATGCCGCGGGGGTCGTCGCCGCCGGCGAACGCGCGCAGGATGCGGGCGCCGCGGGCCATGTCGCCGAGCTTGAGCCCGAGGTGCGCGAAGCCGCCGAGGGCGAGCGCGTAGATGTCGTACGCCTCGCCCGCGCGCCCGGCGCCGAGCAGCTCGGTGAGGATGGCCTCGTACGCGTCGACCGCCTCGCGCTCCCGCGGCGCCCGGCGCGGCGCCTCGTCGAGGCGCGGCGGCGGCGGCGGCGCGGCGCTCCCCGCGGCGTGGACGCGCTCCGGCGGCACGCCGAGCAGCGACTTGAAGTGCTGCCGCACGAAGGGGTGCGTCGAGTAGCAGCGCTCGCCCGGGCGCGCCGCGAACACGAGCCCCAGCCGCTCGAGCCGGGCGAGCCCGCGCGCGAGCTCCGCGGCGCCCCACGCCGCCATGGCGCCGGCGATCTCGCCGCCGGCCCGGACCAGCTGGAGCAGCGCCTCCTCGCCCGCGCCGCCGGGGAACACCGAGAGGCGCGCGAGAAGATCCCGCTCGCCCGGCGGCAGCGCGCGCGCGTAGGCCGACAGCACCGAGCTCAGGCGGCGCGCGAGGACGTCGTCCTGCTCGGCCCCGGCGAGGTGCGCCGCCTGCGCCGCGGAGAGCCGCCCCGCGTCGCCGCCGAGGAACGCGCCCACGTAGGAGCCGACGACGGCGACCGACAGCGCGTGGCCGCCCGTCGTCTCGAGCAGCGCGCCGAGGGCGCCGTCGTCGCCGCGGATGCCCCAGCGGCGCAGGAGCGACGCGGCGTCGCCCTCGCAGAGCGGCTCGGGCCGGATCGTCGCGAGCCCGCCCTCGGCCCAGGCGGACAGATCCGCGAGCTCGAAGCGCGACGTGACGAGCGCCCGCGCGCCGCCGAGCCCGGACGCGATCGCGCAGAGCAGCCGCCGGAGGAGCGCGTCGTGGAGCTCGCCGTGCGCGCGCCCTCCGCCCCCCTCGGCCTGCACGGTCTCGAGCCCGTCGAGCACGAGCAGGTGCGGCGGCCCCTGCCCCAGCGCCTCCTTCAGCCGCGCGAGCTGCTCTCCGGGCGCCTCGGGCCGCGACGCCGCCGGGCCCGAGGCGCCCGCGCCCGGCGCGAAGTAGGCGGCCGCCTGGTCGAGGAACGCCTCGGTCCTGGGGTCGTCATAGAAGCTCCAGACGAGCACCCCGCCGGGCCGCGGGGCGTCGCCGAGCCCCTGGAGGAAGCGCTCGGCGATCGCGGTCTTGCCCGCCCCGCCGACGCCGAGGAGCGCGATCACCCGGGGGCGCGGCGGCGAACCGCCGGCCCACGCGGCGAGCCGATCGAGGATCTCGGCGCGCCCGACGAAGTGCCGCGCTCGCTGGAGCGTGTGCGCGTGCAGCGGGCGCCACGCCGGCGCGGCTCCCCGCGACGGCGCGGGTGTGCCCGCCGGCGCCTTCACCGCTGCCTCCTCGTCGGGCGCCCTCCCCGCCCCGGCGGGCGCCCTCCACGCTTCAGCGGGCGCCCTCCCCGCCCCAGCGGGCGCCTCCGCGGCCTGGCTCGATGCAGCCGCTTCCTCTGCGGCGGGATCCGCCGCCGGCGCGGCCTCGGCATCGGCCTCGACGACGAGCAGCTCCGCCTCGACGAGGCCGAGCTCGGCGCCGAGCCGCTCGAGGATGCGCCGCCGGGACGGGCTCCGGACCGAGAAGCCGAGCCGCGGATCGTTGACCGCGCCCGACTCGTAGCGGCGGTAGGTCCGCACGTCGACGCCGATCGACGCGGCGACCTGCTCCTGCGTCAGGTCGAGATCGAGCCGCGCCCGCTGGAGGAGCGTGTGGTTGAAGCGGACCGCGGGCTCCGCGCCGCGGCCCGCCCTGGAGACCCGTGCCATCGGTGCGAGCGCTCGATCATCGGCGATGCGGCGCTCTCCTGTCCACCGCGCTGCCCGGTCCTGCCCGGTCCTGCCCGGGTCCCGCCCTTCCGGATCCGGTCCGCCCGGACCCACGCTCCACGCATGAGCACCCTGCACGCCGAACGGACCGCCCAGTGCACCGACTACACCGACGATCTCCGCATCTTCACGGTGACGAACGTCCTGTCGCCCGAGGAGTGCGAGGCCTTCATCGCGCTCGCCGAGGCGCGAGGCTTCGAGCAGGCGCCGATCGGGGGCACCGAGGTGATCAACCTCGAGGTGCGCAGGAACGGCCGCGTCATGATCGACGATCCGGAGCTCGCCGCGAGCCTCTGGGAGCGGCTCGCGCCGTGGACGCCGCGGCGCTTCGGCCTCCACCGCGCCGTCGGGCTGAACGAGCGCTTCCGCTATTACCGGTACACCGAGGGAGAATATTTCAACTGGCACGGCGATGGGTCGTTCGTGCGATCCGACGGCGAGCGGAGCCTCTACACTGCGATGCTCTACCTGAACGACGACTTCGAGGGCGGCACGACCGACTTCTGGGGCGGCCGGAGCATCGCCCCGCGGCGCGGCATGGCGCTGCTGTTCGAGCACCGCCGGCTCCACCGCGGCGCCGCCGTGACACGGGGGAGCAAGTACGTCCTCCGCAGCGACGTGATGTACCGGCGCGGGTAACGCCGGCGCCGCGGTCGCGCCGGCGCTCGGCGCCTCAGCGCGGCGCCGCGGTCGCGCCGGCGCTCGGCGCCTCAGCGCGGCGCCGCGGTCGCGCCGGCGCTCGGCGCCTCAGCGCGGCGCCGCGGTCGCGCCGGCGCCGAGCGCCTCGGCGAGGCGCGGCAGCACCTCGCCGGCGCGGGCCTCGATCTTCAGCGCGCCGAGCTCCTCGCCGCGCGCGGAGCCGAGGTTGATCATGGCGATCGGGATGCCTCGCTGCGCGGCGCGCAGCACGAAGCGGTAGCCCGAGAAGACCGCCAGCGACGAGCCGACGACGAGGAGCGCGTCCGCCGCGTCCACCAGCGCGAACGCCGCGTCGACGATCGGCCGGGCCACGTTCTCGCCGAAGAAGACGACGCGCGGCTTGAGCGGCCCCTCGCAGCGGAGGCACGGCGGCGCACGGAAGCCCGCCACGCGCTCGGCGGGCAGGTCGGCGTCGCCGTCGGGGGCGAGGTCGGCCGCGAGGCGCAGCCAGCCGGGGTTCTGGGCGAGGAGCCGCTCCTGGAGGGCGGCGCGCCGCTCCATCGCGCCGCACGCGAGGCAGGCGACCTCGGAGAGCGTCCCGTGCAGCTCGATGACGCGACGGCTGCCCGCGGCCTGGTGGAGGCCGTCGACGTTCTGCGTGATGAGGCCATCGAGCTGCCCCGCGTGCTCCAGCCGCGCGAGGGCGCCGTGGGCGGGGTTCGGCTCGGCCCTGGAGAACCGCTCCCAGCCGATCACGGCGCGCGCCCAGTAGCGCTGCCGGATCTCGGCCGAGCGGCAGAACTCCCGCCCCTGGATCGGGTTCCGCGCGCGGCGCCGCGTCTCGGGCCCTCGATAGTCGGGGATGCCGGACTCGGTGCTGCACCCCGCGCCCGTCAGGGCGACGATCCGCTTGCCGCGCAGGAGCGCGACGAGGTCGTCGAGCGGATCGGCCGGACGCGCTTCGCTGAGCGGCATATGCCCGGGTTGTGGCCCGCCACGGCGCGCGCCGCCAGCGTCGACCGCGCCATCCTGCAAACGAGCTCACCACGACATCTCGCTTGACCGGCCCACGCACCCCCGCGGGGCCGATCAGAGCCCGCCGATCCCTCGCGGCGGGAGCCCGATCTCGGTGTCGACGGTCGCGTCCTCCAGCGGCTCGAGCGCGCCGCTCGCCGCCACCTTCCAGCGCCGGAGCTTGCTCCTCTCCGCGTCGCTCAGCAGGCAGACATCGCCGCAGCCGGGCGAGCAGTGGACGCCGCCGAAGGCGTAAGACTGGGTCGCCTCGGCGAGCGTCGTGACCTCGCCCGTGGTGATGCTCACGGAGAAGGCGCGGTCCCCGGCGAACGCGCCGCCCGCGTAGGCCGTCCCGAGGAGCACGTCCTCGGAGGCGAAGGCGAGCGTGGGCTGGACCGCGGCGCCGAGCGCCCTGGCCACGCCGAGCCGCTCGATCTCCTCCGGGGGCGAGGTGCGAGCGTCGTAGATCACGACGTCGCTCGTCGCCGGATCGTACTCCATCGCCTCGACGTCGAAGCGGCTCGAGCAGGCGACCGCCAGCCGCTCTCCCGAGGGCGACACGGCGAGACGCCCGCAGCCGTAGAGCCCCTGCACGTCGACCGTCCATGTGACAGCGCCCTGCTCCGGCGAGACGCCGACGAGGCGCCCTTCACCCACGGTCGAGAGGTCCGCGGCGAGCCGGCCGAGGGCCACGACAACGTCGTCACCGACGCGCGCCATGCCCGACGGGCGCGGCAGGAGCCCCTCTCCCTCCTCCGGCAGGGCGATGCGCCCCGCGATGGAGTACTCCTTCGTGTCGACGATCAGGAGATCGCCGCCCTCGTCGAACGGCTCCACGCCAGGGCTCGGGTTGCTCCCGTAGCGCGACACGAGCGCGCGGTCCGCGCCCACCTCGATGTAGTCCTGAGGGTTCGACTCGAACCCCTGCCCGACCGGGAGCTGCGCGAGGACCTCGGCGGTCTCGAGATCCATCCAGGTGATCACGTTCGTGCCGAACCGATCGAGCAGGACGACGCGGCCGGACGGCGACGCCGCCCCCGGGACATCGACGTCGCCGGACAGCGCGAGGCTGAGCCCCGGCTTCGCCGCGCCGCTCGACACGAAGGAAGGAGACAGGGTGGTCCCGTCGAGCGCCGACACGGCGATGTTCGTCGACTGGTAGTCGCTCGTCACGATGACGACGCCGCTCTCACACGCGTCGCCGTCGCCGCCGCCGTGGACGCCGCCCGTCGACGGCGGCGGCGAATCCACGTTGCACCCGAGCATCGGAATCGAGATCGCGAACGCAAACCGACTGATCTTCACCATGTTGACTCCAGTGTGAAAAACACGCTCCGCCCCGGGAGCGGAAACCCGACGACATCCGTGCGCCGCGCGTCCAGGAGGTCCGCGACGCGAGCTCTCGCCGCGAGGTGCCCGCCGAGCCACCTCGCCTCCGCGTCGAGGTCGAGGGTCGCTTGCTCCGCGATCACGCCGAGGCCGGCGGGGTCGGCGTACCGGCTCGACTGGTACACGGCCCGGAGCTCGCCCGACGCGCCCGAGAACACGGCGCCGCCCGGGCGCTTCCACTCGGCGTGCAGGCGCGGCGCGACGACGAGGCGCGAGCGGAACGGGAGGAGGTCGTTCCTCGTCGTCCGCCCCGGCGTCGTGTCCCGCGGATCGAGCAGCGTCGCCGCGATCTCGGCGCGGAGGAACCGGGTCACCTCGACCCCGGCCAGGAGCTCCGCGCCCACGACGCGGGCGCGGCCGACGTTGTACGGGCTCACGTAGCCCTGGCCGGACTTCTCGTACGCGACGAGCCCGGAGACCGCGCTCCCGAACGCGAACACGTCGATGAAGGCGCCGCGCAGCACGGCGCCGCGCCCCGTCTGCGCCCGGATCCCGGCCTCGATCGTGGCGCCCGACTCCGGCTCGAGCTCCGCGTTGCCGTGGACGACGCCGGAGACGCCGTACACCTCGCCGAGCGTCGGGACGCGGACGTAGCGGCCCACGGTCGCGAGGAGCCGGAGCCGGTCGCTCCCCACTTCCACGCCGACCCGCCCGGTCGGGACGAGCACGTCGCAAGGGCGCTCCCGGTCCGCGCCGGTGGCGTGGCACTCCCCGCTCGCGAGGGCGTGCAGCGCGAGCCCCTCGCCGAGGCGCGCCTCCGCGCTGACGGCGCCGCGCGCGAACGAGCGCCGCGCCCGCGCGAGCGGGACGTCGTCCGGCGCGCGCGAGATGCCCTCGCGCGCGACCGAGAGCACGGGCCGCACCCGGAGCCGGTCGGCGAAGGAGAGCGTCGCCCCGAGCGTCTGCTCCAGGCGGCGGCCGGCGAGGCGGAGCTCCGGCGTCTGCAGCGCGAGCTCGAAGAGGGGATCGTGGACCTCCGAGCGCGCCTCGATGAACGAGGTGCGCGCCTCGAGCGTGTGCTGCGCCTCTCCGCCGAACGGCACCCGCGCCGCGACGGACGAAAGCGCGCGCCGCGACTCCCCCCGCGCCTCTCGGGACGGCAGGAGCGCGAGCCTCGGCACGCCCTGCTCGCGCTCGGTGCCGTTCGCGATCACGTCGACGATCGCGCCGCCGCCGAGCTCGACGCGCGCGAGCGCCCAGGCGTCGATCGTGCGCACGTCGGCGTTCTGCCGGTGCTCCAGGGTGTCGTCGCTCTCGTCGAAGAGCGTCCCGCCATCGTTGACGAACGCGTAGCGGTTCTCCGCGGCCTCGGCGCTCACCCCGACGATCGCGCTCACCGGGCCCGCGCTGGCGCCGGCGAACGCCCACCCGCGCCGCGCGCCGAGCGAGCCCGCCATGGCGCCCGCGCCGGCCGTCGTCCGGGAAGGCCGCCGCGGCTCGAAGAAGATCGCGCCGCCGGGGCCGAGGCGGTCGGCCTCGATGGGCGCGTGGCCGCGGTAGATCTCGATGCGCTCGATGAGCCAGAGGGGCACGAGGGAGAGATCCGCCGTCCCCACGACGTCGTCGTTCAGGCGGACGCCGGCGAGGTACACCGGCGTCTGCGTGGCGGTCGCTCCCCGGAGGGCCGCGGTCGCCGGCCCGCCGAAGCCGCCCGTCTCGATGATGAGCACGCCCGGCTGCGTGCGAAGGACGTCCGCCGCCCCGAGCCCCGCGCCGGTGAGGCGCTCGCGGCCCAGCACCGACCCCGCGACGGACCTGTCCTTGGGCGGCGCGGGCGCGCGCAGGCGATCCCCCTCGACGCGCACCTCCAGCGGGTCCGGCCCCGGCGGGGCGGCAGCGCGACCGCCCTCCTGCTCGGCCTCCGGCCTGCGCGGCTCGTCGGCGCGGGCGGCCGGCAGGGCCGCCACGGCGCTGCAGGCGGCGAGCGAGAGCCAGCACGCCACGCCGGCGCTCCGGCGCCGCCGCGACCGACGATCCGAGGAATCAACCATTCACGCGCCGCCTGCCCGCGTCGACCCCGCGCTGCTCCGGGTGAGCCGAGAGCCGAAGCGAGGGGGCTGCGTGACGGGCCGCGACACCGCGCGCGAGCGAGGTGGTCGAGGGCCTGGGCGCCTTCCCCTCGAAGGCTCAGGTCAGCGCGCGCCGGCGCACCGGCGCGCGCACCTTCGGCAGGTCTTCGGACTCACGGGCGCTGCGGCCGTCGCCGGTCGCTCTCCTACACATCACCGCTTCCCAGGCTGCTCTGGTGCATGCCCAGTGCTTCTTGGTGATGGTCGTTCCCGTTCACCGCTGCGGGGGCAGTCCCGGATTCTCACCGGGTTCCCTTTTCAGCTCGCCCGGTGATGGCCGGACGAGCACCGATGGCGGGGCGACTCGTCGCACCCGTCACGCAGGATGTCAACGCAGAAGCGAAGACCCGGAGCGCCCCGTCCACAAGCCCACCGGCGACGCACACCCGAGACAGAACCGGGAGTCCCTTGACAGTCTTGCACGCGTGTGCCATGAGTCACTTGAAACTGATTTTCTTTATCAGTTATCAGCAACGAGCGGCCAGAGACCTGACGTCCAGCGCCCGATGACCTGAGCCCACGTGGCTCTCGACGCCCATCGGAGCTGAATGTGACGAGTTCCATCTCGATACCGGCCGCTGTCGCGCTGCCCGCGGCGAACGCGGGGCAGCTGTTGAAGCAATACACCCCCGAGTCGGCGTTCTTCTTCGCGTCGCCGACACGCACCCTCCTCGCGCAGGGCGTACACGACATGATCCTCGAGCCGAACGGCGCGGATCAGGGCGACCGCCTCGCGGACCGCGTCACGAGGGTGCTCGCGTCGGCGTCGAGGGCCGGCGCCGGCCAGAGCCTCCCCATGGTGGTCGGCGCGGTGCCGTTCAACAGCACGTCGCCGGCGCACCTCATCGTGCCGAGGGCGATCCAGAGCGCGGGCCCGCTCAACCCCACGTCGGAATCGCCGCGGGCGCACCTGCCGATCACCGTCCAGGAGCTGCGCCAGGTCCCCGAGCCCCGCGACTACGTGCGCGGCGTCGAGACGGCGGTGGGCCTGATGCGGTCCGAGGCGCTGAGCAAGGTGGTCCTCTCCAGGATGCTGGAGATGGTCCTGCGGGAGCCGGTCGATCTCCGCGTCGTCCTCCAGCGCCTCTCGCAGCAGAACCGGAACGGCTACACCTTCGCCGCCAACCTCTCGGATCCCATGGCGGGGCTCTCCAGCGCGGAGCGCGGCGTCGCGACGTCTCGCGCGCGGACGCTCCTCGGCGCGAGCCCGGAGCTGCTCCTGTCGCGCTCCGGGCTCCGGGTGATCGCCAATCCGCTCGCCGGCTCCGCGGTCCGCAGCCCCGACCCCGACGAGGACCGCCGGCGGGCGATCGCCCTGCTCGCGTCCGAGAAGGACCGGCACGAGCACGCGATCGTCGTCGACGCCGTCGCCGCCGCGCTCCGGCCGTTCTGCCGGCGCCTGAGCGTCCCCGACGAGCCCTCGCTCACGCAGACCCCGACGCTGTGGCACCTGTCGAGCCGGCTCACCGGGGAGCTGCGCGATCTCTCGATCTCCTCGATGAAGCTGGCCACCGCGCTGCACCCGACCCCCGCGGTGTGCGGATACCCGACGGACCGCGCCCGCGAGGCCATCGGGGCGATCGAGCGGTTCGATCGCGGGTTCTTCACGGGGCTCGTGGGCTGGTCCGACGCCAGCGGCGACGGCGAGTGGGCGGTCGTCATCCGATGCGCCGACGTCGCCGGCCGGGCGCTCCGCCTCTATGCCGGGGCCGGGATCGTCATCGGTTCGAACGGCGAGCACGAGCTCGCCGAGACCACCGCCAAGCTCGGGACGATGCTGAACGCGCTCGGCCTCGACCAGGCGCGGGAGCGGGCATGAGCGCTCCGGAGGAGAGCCGGCCGGCGCCCGCGCAGGCGCGACCGCAGGCGCTCGACGGCTGGACTCCGTGGCCGGCCGCGGTGGCCGATCTCTACCGGCGCGCCGGCTACTGGCGCGGCGAGACCTTCGGGCGCCTGCTGCGCGAGCGGGCCGCGCGGCACCCGGATCGGATCGCGCTCGTCAGCGGCGATCGCCGGCTGAGCTACGGTGAGCTCGATCGGCGCGCCGATCGCCTCGCCGCGGGCCTCTTGCACCTCGGGCTCCGGCCGGGGGATCGCGTCGTCGTCCAGCTCCCGAACATCGCGGAGTTCTTCGAGGTGTGCTTCGCGCTGTTCCGGCTCGGGGCGCTCCCCGTGCTGGCGCTGCCCGCGCACCGGCGCGCCGAGATCGCCTATTTCTGCGAGCACACCGAGGCGGTCGCGTACGTCATCGCCGACCGGGACGGCGGGTTCGATTACCGCGCGCTGGCGAGCCAGATCCGGCGCGACGTCAGGACCTTGCGGCACGTGCTCGTGGCCGGCGATCCGGGCGAACACACGGCGCTCTCCGGCCTGGACAGGGAGCCCGTCGCGCTCCCGGAGCCCGCCGCGGGGGACGTCGCCTTCTTCCAGCTGTCCGGCGGGAGCACGGGCGTACCGAAGCTCATCCCGCGGACGCACGACGACTACCTCTACAGCGTGCGGGCCAGCGCGGAGATCTGCGGGCTCGACGAGGGCAGCGTCTACCTCGCCGCCCTCCCCGTCGCGCACAACTTCACGCTCAGCTCACCCGGGAGCCTGGGCGTTCTCCACGCCGGCGGCCGCGTCGTGCTCTGCCGCCGCCCCAGCCCGGACGAGGCGTTCCCGTGGATCGAGCGGGAGCGGGTCACGCTGACGGCGCTCGTGCCGCCGCTGGCCTCGGTCTGGCTGGAAGCGGCCCGGGCGGCGCGGCACGACCTGTCGAGCTTGAGGGTGCTCCAGGTGGGCGGCGCCAGGCTCCCCGCGGAGGTCGCGCGCCGCGTGGGGCCGACCCTGGGCTGCAAGGTGCAGCAGGTGTTCGGGATGGCGGAGGGGCTCGTCAACTACACCCGCCTCGACGACCCCGACGCGATCGCGCTCGAGACGCAGGGCCGGCCCATCTCGCCCCACGACGAGGTCCGCGTCGTGGACGACGACGACCGCGACGTCGAGCCCGGGCAGGTCGGTCACCTGCTCACGCGAGGGCCCTACACGATCCGCGGCTATTACAGGGCCGACGCGCACAACGAGAAGGCGTTCACGCGCGACGGCTTCTACCGCACCGGCGATCTCGTGCGGCGGACCCGGGAGGGCTACCTCGTCGTGGAGGGCCGCGCCAAGGATCAGATCAACCGCGGCGGCGAGAAGATCGCGGCCGAGGAGGTCGAGAACCACGTCCTCGCCCACCCGGCGGTGCGCGACGCGGCGCTCGTCGCCATGCCGGACGCCCACCTCGGCGAGCGCTCGTGCGCGTTCCTCGTGGCCCGCGGGCAGCCGCCGCCGACGAGGGAGATCAGCGCCTTCCTGCGCGAGCGCGGCGTCGCCCAGTTCAAGGTGCCCGATCGCATCGAGTGGCTCGACGCCCTCCCGACGACGAGCGTCGGCAAGGTGGACAAGAAGGCGCTCCGCCGGTGGATCGCCGACAGGCTCGCGCAGGGCGCGCGCGCCTGAGAGGACAGCGCGGGCCCAGGCGGCGCAGCGACGCCCGCGGCCCGTTCCATCGACAGGAGCGCTGCGATCACGAGAGAGAGAAGAGAGGAACGACCATGGCCATCCCCCGCATCCAGACCTATCGCATGCCACGAGCCGACGAGCTCCCGGAGAGCCGGGCGTCATGGCGGCCGGATCCGGGGCGCTCCGTCCTCCTGATCCACGATATGCAGGAGTATTTCCTCGGCTTCTACGACGCGAGCGCGTCGCCGATGGTCGAGCTGATCGAGAGTGTCCGCCTGCTCCGGGAGCGGTGCGCGGCGAGCGGGATCCCGGTCGTCTACACGAAGCAGCCCGCCGAGCAGACGAGGGCCCAGCGCGGTCTGCTGACGGATCTCTGGGGGCCTGGGCTGACGCAGCAGCCCGACAAGCACGAGATCGTGCGCGAGCTCGCGCCGGGAAGCGCCGACACCGTGCTCACCAAGTGGCGTTACAGCGCCTTCCAGCGGACGGAGCTCCTGGATCTCCTGCGCCGGTGGGGCCGCGATCAGCTGATCGTGTGCGGCGTGTACGCGCACATCGGGTGCCTGCTGACCGCGTGCGAGGCGTTCATGAACGACGTCCAGCCGTTCCTCGTGACCGACGCGACCGCCGATTTTTCCCGGCAGCAGCACGACATGGCCATCGCCTACGTGGCGCAGCGGTGCGGCGTCGCGCTGCCGACGAGCGACGTCCTGGCCGCGCTCGCGCCCCGCGAGCGGACGAGCGCCCCGCAGCGCGACGCGGCGGCGCAGGCGCCGCTCAGCGCGACGCAGGACCGGGCGCCGTGGGTCGAGCGCCTGCGCGGCGACGTCGCCGAGGTCCTCGACCAGCTCCCCTCGGCGATCTCCGATCGCGACAGCATCCTCGATCTGGGGCTCGACTCGATACGGCTGATGACGCTCGTCGAGCAGTGGCGCGCCGCGGGGATCGACGTCGCGTTCGTGGATCTCGCCGAGCTGCCGACGCTCGGGCACTGGTGGGAGCTCCTGTCGACCCGGCTGCCGCGCGAGGCGAGGCCAGCGCCCCGGCACCGCGCGGAGGCGCCCCTCCAGGAAGCCGCCCGCTGACCGGCCGAGCTTGCCAGACGACGGCTTCCCCATGGCACAGGTCACCATGAATCAGGTCGCGACATCCCCACCCAGGACGGTGGCGCGCACCCCGCCGCGCCTCCTCGAGGTGCTGCGCACGACCGCG
The DNA here is from genome assembly GCF_051475585.1 of Sorangium sp. So ce426. Taxonomy (NCBI): domain Bacteria; kingdom Pseudomonadati; phylum Myxococcota; order Polyangiales; family Polyangiaceae; genus Sorangium; species Sorangium sp. So ce426. The sequence continues at coordinate 5,669,500 of NZ_CP150341.1, forward strand.
ATCTCCCCCCGCATGCGGCGGATCACGCTGGGCGGCGCGGCGATCGCGGGGTTCCCCGCGCGCTCGGGCGGCGCGCACATCAAGGTCTTCCTCCCGCGCGGCGACCAGGCGGCGCCGGAGCTGCCCACGCTGGGCCCGGACGGCCCCGTCTGGCCTCCGATGCCGCGGCGGCCGATCACGCGCACGTACTCGGTGCGCAGGTACGACGCGCAGGCCGGCGAGCTGGACGTGGACTTCGTCCTGCACGGGGACGACGGCCCCGCGTCGCGGTGGGCCCACCACGCGAGGCCGGGCGACCGCATCGGCATCGCCGGGCCGGGCGGCCCCGATCCGCTGCTCGGCCCCGCGGACTGGCACCTCCTGGCCGGCGACCTCTCCGCGCTGCCGGCGATCGGCGCGCTGCTCGAGGCCCTGCCGGAGACGGCGCGCGGCCACGCCATCGTCGCCGTCCCCGACGCGGCGGACGTGCAGGAGATCGATCGCCCGCCGCACGTCGCGCTGACCTGGATCTACCTGCAGGGCGAGCACGCCCCGGGCCCCCGGCTCGAGGCGGCCGTCCGCTCCCTCGAATGGCCGGAGGGCAGCGTCTTCGCCTGGGTTGCGGGTGAGTCGTCGTCCGTCGTGGCGATCCGCGATCACCTGCTCGACGAGCGCGGGCTCGGGCGCGAGGCGCTGTATGCGATCCCCTACTGGAAGGCGAGCCAGTCCGAGGAGGCGTACCACGCGGAGCGGCACCGGATCATGGATGGGCTCGACAGGGCCTGACGGGAGCGATCGATGGAGTTCAAGCACAAGGCGGCGCTCGTCACGGGCGCGGCCCAGGGGATCGGCGAGGCCGTCGCCCGGAGGCTCGCCGCGCGGGGCGCCGCGGTGGCGGCGGTGGACGCGAACCGGGAGCGCCTGGGCGCCGTCGTCGCCGATCTCCAGGCGAGCGGCCATCGCGCCGCGGCGTTCGCGGTGGACGTGGCCGACGGCGAGGCGGTCGACGGCGCGGTGGAGCGGATCGAGCGCGAGCTCGGCCCCGTCGAGATGCTTGTCAACGTGGCCGGCGTGCTGCGCGTGGGCGGCGCCCTCTCGCTGACGAGCGACGACTGGGAGCGCACCTTCGCGGTCAACACCCGGGGGGTGTTCAACGTGAGCCGGTCCGTGGCGCGCCGCATGGTGCCGCGCCGATCGGGGTCAATCGTGACGGTCGGGTCCAACGCCGCGCGCACGCCGCGGATGAACATGGGCGCTTACGCGGCCTCGAAGGCCGCCGCGGCCCAGTGGACGAAGTGCCTCGGCCTGGAGCTCGCGCAGCACGACATCCGGTGCAACGTGGTCTCCCCTGGCTCGACGGACACGCCGATGCAGCGCGCGCTCTGGGCGGATGATAGCGGCGCTCAGGCGGTCATCGCCGGCGCTCCCGAGGCGTTCCGGCTGGGCATCCCGCTGCGCCGGATCGCCACGACGGACGACGTCGCCAGCGCGGTGCTGTTCCTGCTCTCGGACGAGGCGCGGCACATCACGATGCACGACCTCTGCATCGACGGAGGCGCCACGCTGGGCGCCTGATCCTCGCCTGGCTTCGTTCGAGCGAGAAATGAACCGCCAGGACGCCAGAAGACGCCAAGAAAACAATAAATCTTGGCGTCTCTTGGCGTCTCTTGGCGTCTCTTGGCGTCTCAACTTCTCGCTGTTTGCGTGCGGCTTCAGCCCGTTTGTCGCTCTAGGGGCCTTCCTTGCCCACGTTTCCGAACAGCGCGTCCGACGCCGTGCCGACCATCACCGCCGCGGCGAGCGCCACGGCGGCGGCGATCGCGAGGGCGCCGAGGACCCGCGAGGGCTTCATCTGCCACCACATGGCGAGGCCGCTGAGCGCCCACACGACCAGCGTGATCCCGGTGATGTCCGCGAAGAGCGCCCAGAGCCACGCCACGCCGCCGTGCACGGGGAAGTGATGCGTCTTGTGGAGCGTCTCGAGCACCTCGACGAAGCGAGGCCACCCCCGCGCGCCGGCTGGCCGCCCGTCGAGCCGCCCCGTGCCCAGGTTGTACGTGACGTTCCAGGCGCGGCCGTCCGCGTCCCGCATGCCGAAGCGCAGCTCGGGGGTGATCTTCGGGTGGGCGCGCAGCGGCCCCGCGGCGTCGACGCCGATCCTGGGCAGGAGATCCTTTATCTGCTCCTGCACCGCCGCCATCCTGTGCGCAGGAAGGTCGATCGCGACGCCGGCGAACGGGGGCGCGGGGGCCTCGGGCTCGGGAGGGTGGCTGGAGACCGTCGCGCTGCCGTCGTCGAGGCGCAGGATCACCACCTCGCGCCCCCCGTCGGCGCGCGGCGCCGCGAGCAGGGGCCACCCGGAGAACGCGCCCGGGGTGCCCGGATCGAGCGTGTAGCGCGAGGGCGAGCCGGCGTTGAGCTGCTCGACGACCTGGCGCGCGAGCTCGCCGGGATCCCAGGGCTGGAACCCGGTGAGCGCCGACAGCCGCTCTCCCGAGAGCGACCGGCTGTCGATGTCTCGCCCGATCTGCGGGTGATTGAAGAGCGTGCCGCTGATCCCGAACAGCAGTATCCAGGGGAACAGCAATAGGCCCAGGTACATGTGCACGCGCCGCACGACCTTCATGATCGCGCCGTAACGCGGCCGCCCGCGGAGGCCCCGCGGCGAACGGGGCCCTCGCGCGGCGTCGTCCCTCATCGCTCCTCCGTGATCGGGCGCGAGCGTCATCGGATCTTCGCGACGGAGAAGGTGAGCCCAGGCGCGCTCACGCCCGCCTCGCCGGGCCCGTCCTCGCCGATCTCGCGGAGCGTCGTCGACTCCTGTCCCTCGAACTCCAGCAGGAAGGTGCGGTCGCCGAGCGCGACGCTCAGGACGCTGCCGCCGCCGGGCGCCGCGTCGAGCACCGTGGCGGTCGGCGTATCGCCGAGCGTCACGCTGGCCCACCGCCACGCCGCGGCGCTCGCCAGCACGCGCGGGTGGGTGTCGTCCGCGATCGCGAAGAGGCTCTCGTCGAGCACCCGCAGGAACGCCTTGCCGTCCGGACCCCCGAAGAGCGAGCCGGCGGCGTCGCCGTCGAACAGCGTGCTCAGCTCGACGTGGAACTCGGGGTCGAACTGCCTCGTTTCGGGGTCGAAGCGCAGCATGCAGGGGGCGGCAGCGTTGTCGGGGTTGAGCCGGTGCACCGCCGCGCCGTACGCCTCGGTGGCCACGTAGATCATGCCGTCGGGCCCCTCGACCCCATCGCGCACGTAACCGCAGCGTTCGTCGGTGACGACGGTCGCCTCGTCCGTCGCGCTGTCCACGACCACGACCGCGGCCACGCTCGGGACCTCCGGGCCGATCCGAAAGCCGCCGAAGGTGATCACGTCGTCGCCCTGGACCAGCGGCGACGACGAGGAGTACGTGAGGGTGGCGTCCGGAATCACGAGCTCCTCGAGCGGGATGTCGCCGGTGACCGTCATTTCCTGAGGGTTCCAGACGACCACCTGGGCCGTGGGACCATCGAAGAAGTACGCCTTGGTCTCCGAGACGAAGTGGAACTGGGTGCCGTACTCGCCGAGCTTCGCGAGGCCCTTGCCCTGGAAGCTCACGGTGTCCCCTTCCTCGAGGCTGCCGTCTGCCCGCAGGTCGTAGCGGGTCACGGTCGCCGCGGCGTCGCTCGCCACGAACACAGCGCCTCCGCCGTCCAGCCCGACGCCGAGGGCGCGCCCCTGCACCTCGATGGCGTCGTCCAGCGACAGCGCCTCATCCGAGTCGATGTCGTCCGTCACGACGACGTAGCTCTGGGTGTCGCCGCCGTCCGGCCCGAACACCTGGACCGTGAGGGCGTACGCCGGCCCCGCGTCGGGCGTCCCCCCCGTGCCGCTGGTGGCTCCGCCGGCGCCCCCCGCGCCCCCCGCGCCGCCGGTGCCGCCGCTCGTCGCGCCGCTGCTCGTGCCATCGCTCGTGTCGTCGCCGCAGGCGACGAAGCACGGGAGGAGCAGGGTCAAGAGGAGGGCATTCGCGTAGCGCGCACGAAATAACATGAAGGATCTCCTTGTGTCGGGTTTCAACCGCTGTCGCACGAACATCGGCTCACAGGCTCAAGGCGAGCTTGGCGTACGCCGCTCGCCCGGGGCGCTGGACGCCGTAGAAGCTGAAGGCCTTCTCGTCGGTGAGGTTCTGCACCTCGACGGTCGAGCTCACCGTCCATCCGCCGCGCTCGACCAGGTACGTGAGCGCGAGCGTGTGCACGAGCTGCGACGGGATCTCCGCCTTGGAGTCGGCTGCGCCTCGGCCTTCCGGGCCGACGAAGAAGGCGTGTACGTAGTCGGCGTGCCAGGTCAGCGACAGGGCATCACGCCGCGCCGCGATCTCGGGCCACCGCGCGCGCGCGGCGACCCCGCCGAAGAGGTACGGCTGGTTCTGGATGCGAACGCCGGTCGAGCCGTCCCGGAAGTCCTGCCATGTGACGTGACCGTCGACCGACAGCCAGTCGCCCGGAGAGGTCCACCCGGCGGTCGACTCGATACCGACGGATCGCGCCGACAGCGTGTTTCCGTACTCCGAGTAGCCCAGGTGCCTTCGCAGCGTGATCAGATCCTCGGTGAAGCGCCCGAAGCCGTTGGCGCTGAACCGGAGCTGCCCCGCGCCGCTCTCCGCGCGCTCCAGGGTCACGCCGAGGTTGACGTTGTGGCTCACCTCCGACTCCAGGTGGACGTTCCTGACGATGAGCCCTCCGTCGCCGAACAGCTCCTCCGGCGTCGGCAGGCGGGTGGCGAACTCGTACGAGGCCTTGGCGTAGAGGGCGTCGGTGAAGCGGAAGCGCAGGCTGTCCCCTGCCCCCGCCCGGTGGGTCGCTCGATCGACGTCGCCGATCCGGCCGCTCGGCAGGTGCTCCCGGGCGCGGATCGACTGCAGGTAGAGCTTGGCAAAGGCGATGTTCGCGAGCCGGCCCTCGAGCGGCCTCGCCTCGTACTCGACGCCTGCCACGCCGCTCCACAGCTCCCGCTCCGCGGTCAGCGGGTCCTTCTCGGGCTCGGCCACGACAAGGTTCCTCCCTGTGCGCGTCACGTGGCTCGGCGAGAGCCCGAAGCGCAGGAGATGCTCGGTCGCGGGGTGCCAGGCCAGGTTGACGCGAGCGAAGGTGGTGTGCTGGTGGACTTGCTGGTCGTTCGCGTCGTCCCCGATCTCCCCCCGATACGGGCGCTCCACGCAGCCACCCGACCAGTCATAGGTGCACGTGGCCACGTTGAGGAAGGTCGTGCGCGCGTACGAGTACCCCGCGAGGGCGTCGAGCCGCGCCCTCCCGAAGAACGGCTGCGCATACCGCAGCAGCGCGCCGCCGGTCTGCCTGCCGAAGGTGGCCTCTCCGAAGGGCGGCGACTTGACCCTGCCGTCGAGCATGTCGACGAGCAGGCCGTGCTGCAGCTCCTTGTCGTGCGAGGTGAAGAAGGCGCGGAGGAGCAGGCGGTCGGCCCATGGCCGCCGGGCGATCCCCACCTCGGCCGCGCCGCCGGCCGCGACGTAGCCGTCGTGGAACCGCCGGGCGCGCGCGGGCGAGAGGCGCCCGCGCTCGTCGTACGCCATGACGTCGATCGGGGTGTCGTTCCGCGCGCGATCGACGAACCCGCTCGCGCGGGCGAAGAGGCCGCTCGGCGCGTGCGCGTGGCGCGCGCCGAGGGTCATCCGGTACGTGCCGAAGGAGCCGACCTGGTAGGACGCCGACGCGGCCGTGCCGCGCGTGTCTTGATCGGTCACCAGGTTCACCGCGCCGCCGAGCGCGTCCGTGCCGAAGCGCAGCGGGACGACGCCGCGGTAGATCTCGGCGCGCTCGACGAGGTTGACCGGCACGTTGGCGATCCCGAAGGAGTGCCCGGCGAGGTCGAGCGGCACGCCGTCGAGGAAGAAGCGGATCCGGTCGTCGGTGAGGCCGTTGAGCGAGAAGCGCGCGTCGGAGCCGAGCCCGCCGAGGCGGCGCACGCTCACGCCCTCGGCGCGCGCCAGCACCTGGCCGAGATCCGCGGCCTGCCGCCTGGCCTCGACGGTCTCGATCACCTGGACCGCCTGCGCGGAGGTCCGGAGCCGCTCGGCCTCGGAGGCCCCCCGCACGCTCACCTCGATCGCGGGCAGCGCTGGCCCTGCGGCGGCAGCGACCGGCGCGGCGCCGGCGGGTCCCGTGACGGGCGCGGCGCCGGCGGCGCCTGTGACGGGCGCGGCACCGGCGGCGCCTGTGATCAGCGCGGCGCCGGCGGCGCCCGCGACCGGCGCGGCCGCGGGGGGCGGCGCAGGCAGCCGGAAGTCGTGGCGGTAGAGGATGCGCGACGCGACGCTCCGGTCGCCTCGCCGGGCCGGCGTGAAGCGGAAGCGCAGCGCCGCTTGCCGCGCGGCCTCGTCGAACCCGTGGCCCGCGGGCTCGGCGACCTCTGCGCTGGTGACACGCCCTTCCGCGTCGATCGTCAGCCGCAGCACGACGCTCCCCTCCAACCCCGCCTCGCGCGCCGCCTGGGGATACGCCGCCTCGACCGCGCCCGTGAGCTCGGGCGGGCGCACCGCGAGCGCGACGCCATCGCCCGGGGCGCGCGCCGCCGGCGCTGCCTCGGCCCCGGGTGCCTCTTCGCTCGCCCGCGCGTCCGCGGCGAAGGCCAACAGGGCACCGCAGGGGGCGAGGACAAGAGTCCCGGCCAGGGCGGCGAAACGCAAGGGCTGCAATCGAATCATGAGATCACCGGGCATGCTCACCGGAGCGTGACGATGCGGCGCTCTGGCCGGCTCTGCGCAAGCTGGTTGTCGTGGCGTCTCGCTCGCCGGCTCTTCAGGCCTCTCCGGATGGCGCAGACCGCGCTGGCCAGGGGCCGCCGCCGCGAGCTCTCATGTCAGCGCGCTGGGAGATTCAACCGCTCACGTCCTCCGCCGCCGCCGGGACCGGGACGATGACGACGCGCTTGCACCGCCGGCACTTCAGCTCGACGCCGCCGGGCACATACCGGGCGAGGAGGCTGCCGCAGCCGCAACGCACGGAGTTGGGCTCGGCACGTCCAGCAACGCCGCAGTGATCACACCGGCTGTCGAGCGGAGCAGTCGCCTTCGACATCAGGTTGTCCATCGTGGAACCCCACTTTCAATAATGAAAGTCACTTTCACTTTCACTCCGGAACCTGCCATGCTACCAACTGCGTTGTCAAGCGAAAGCGGTCGGAGAGCGTCCACGGCGTCCACGAGGCGTCGCGACGTCCGCAGGTCCGAGCAGCGTGAGATCGCGGCCGAAACCGGCGCGATCTGCGCGCTCGCCCGGGTCGCCGGCGCCATGCCTCGCTGGCGCGGACAGGCCACCACGTGACGGTGGCCCGCGGCGGGGGTCCCAACGAATTCACTTGACAATGCCCACCCTACCTCACCATAAACGAACTTGAAAGTAGTTTTCACTTTCATTCAATCGCCGACGCCGGGGTGGCCCCGCCCATCGCGGCGTCATCGAGCTGGGTCCGCTGTCGGGACGACGTCCGGCGCCCCTGCCCTGCTTGCTCTCGGGGCTCGGGCCCCGTGCGCCGGCGGGCTCCGCTTTCGTTCGAGCGGCGCAGGCGCGGGCGTCACGGCCGCCTTTGTGCCGTCGTCGCGGGACGCGGATCGCCTGCCGCGAGCGTGCCTCTGGCGGCTGTCCCGTCGAGCGCCGGTTGAACCAGGAGGGTTGTCGTCATGGTCGCTCCTCAGGACGCGCGCTGGCCGCTGTCGGCCGCGCAGCACGGTATCTGGCTAGGCCAGCAGCTCGACCCCGCGAGCCCTGTGTACAACGCGGGCGAGTGCGTCGAGATCTGCGGGTCCGTCGATCTCGCGACCCTCGAGGCCGCGATACGCCAGGCCGCCTCGGAGGCAGAGACGCTTCACGTGCGCTTCACGAGCGAGGCGGACGGGCCGCGCCAGCGCCTCGACCCGTCCCCTGACTTCCCTGTACACCGCGTCGACGTCAGCGCGGCGCCGGACGCGTTCGCCGCGGCCGAGGCGTGGATGCGCGAGGATCTCGCGAGCCCGGTGGATCTCGCGCGCGGGCCCCTCTTCACGGAGGCGCTGTTCACGGCGGGGCCCGATCGGATCTTCTGGTACCAGCGCGCGCACCACATCGCGCTGGACGGCTACGGCTTCTCGCTGATCGCGCGGCGGGTGGCCGAGATCTACACAGCGCGCGTCGAGGGCCGATCGAGCGAAGGCGGCGCCTTCGGGTCGCTGCGCCGGGTCGTCGACGAGGATCTGGCCTACCGCGCCTCCCCCGATCTGGAGCGCGATCGCGCCTTCTGGACGCAGCGCTTCGCCGACCGGCCCGAGCCGGTGAGCCTCGGCGACGAGCCGGCGCCCGCGTCGCGCGCCTGCCTGCGCCGGACGGCGTCGCTCGCGCCGTCGACCGTCGACCGGCTGAAGGACGTGGCGCGAAAGGCGAAGGCGACCTGGCCCGACGTCGTTGTCGCCGCGACCGCCGCGTACGTGCACCGGCTCACCGGCGCGCCCGAGATCGTCCTGGGGCTGCCCGTGATGGGGCGCCTCGGCTCGGTGTCGCTGCGCATCCCGGGCATGGTCATGAACATCGTCCCGCTCCGGGTGCCGGTCGCGGAGGGCGCGAGCCTCGTCGATGTCGCCCGGCAGGTCGCGGCCGAGCTCGCGGCCATCCGGCCGCACCTGCGTTACCGCTACGAGCAGCTCCGCCGGGATCTCAAGCTGATCGGCGGCGGCCGCCGGCTGTTCGGCCCGGTGGTCAACATCATGCCGTTCGATTACGACCTGCGCTTCGCGGGGCATCGCGGCGTCGCGCACAACATCTCCGCCGGCCCGGTCGAGGATCTGTCGTTCGGCGTCTACGCGAGGTCGGACGGGCGCGGGCCGCGGCTCGACCTCGACGCCAACCCGGCCTGCTACGGCGACGAGGATCTCTCGGCGCACCAGCGACGCTTCCTCGCGTTCCTGGAGGAGGTCGCCGCCGCCCCCGAGCAGGCCCTCGATCGCGCCGAGATCGACCTCCCCCGGGCCGCGGCGCGCGCGCCCGGCGCGCAGGCGGAAGCGGCCGGGCAGCCCGGCGCGCTGCTCGACGGGGGCCCGCTGCCCGCGCCGGCGCGACCCGTCGTCGAGCAGATCGCCCTGCGCGCGCGCGAGCAGCCGGACGCGACCGCCGTCCACCACGGCCTCGAGCGCGTGACCTACGGCGAGCTCGACCTCGCCGCCCGGCGGCTCGCCGCCCGGCTCGCCGCGCTCGGCGCCGGGCCGGACACGCTGGTCGCGGTGCTCCTTCCGCGCAGCGTCGGCGCCGTCACCGCGATCCTCGGCGCGCTCTACGCCGGCGCAGGCTACCTCCCCCTCGATCCGGACGGGCCGCAGCCGAGGACCGCGGCGATCCTCGACGACGCCAGGCCGGCGATCGTCGTCACGACGTCGCAGCACGCCGCGAAGGTGGGGAGCGATCGCGCGGCGCGCCTCGTGCTCCTGGACGAGGCGATGCACGGCGCGCCGGCGCCGGCGCGGGCGCCCGTCCAGGGCGCGGAGGAGCACCTGGCGTACGTCATCTACACGTCCGGCTCCACCGGCCGCCCGAACGGCGTCATGATCGAGCGCGGCGCGCTGGCCCATTTCGTGGCGGCCGCGACCCACCGCTACGATCTGCGCCGCGACGACCGGGTGCTGCAGTTCGCGCCGCTGCACTTCGACGCCAGCGTCGAGGAGATCTTCCTGACCCTGTGCGCGGGCGCCGCCCTGGTGCTGCGCACGGACGAGATGCTGCAATCCGTGCCGCGGCTGCTCGACGCCTGCGAGAGGCACCGGATCACCGTCCTGGATCTGCCGACCGCGTTCTGGCACGAGCTCGCCTACGGCCTCTCGACCGGCGCGGCGTCGCTCCCCGAGGGCGTCCGCACCGTCATCATCGGCGGCGAGGCGGCGCTGCCCGAGCGCGTCGAGCGCTTCCGCCGCGCCGTCGGCCGGCGCGCGCGGCTGCTCAACACCTACGGCCCCACCGAGGCGACCGTCGTCGCCTCGGCCGCCACGCTGAGCGGCGGCGACGCTCCGGACGAGGCTGGAGACGAGGCGCCGATCGGCACGCCGCTGCCCGGGGTCCGCGCAGCCATCGTCGACACACACACGCACGCGCGCGGCCGGCTGGTCCCGCGGGGCGCCGTGGGCGAGCTCCACCTCATCGGGCCCGGGCTGGCGAGGGGGTACCTCGGGCGGCCGGACCTCGACGCCGCGCGCTTCGTCGTGCTCGACCAGCTGGAGGGCCGCCCGCGCGCGTACCGCACCGGGGACCTGGTCCTCCAGCGGGCCGACGGGCAGCTGGTCTTCGTCGGGCGCGTCGACGACGAGCTCAAGATCAGCGGTCATCGCGTCGATCCGCTCGAGATCGAGGCCGCGCTCCTGCGCCACCCTTCCGTGCGGGAGGCGGCCGTCATCGGGCACGCCTCGGCCGGCGGCGGCAAGCGCCTGTCCGCGTTCCTCGTCGCCGGGGACCCCGCCCCGTCGCCGGCCGAGCTCCGCCGGCACGCGCGCTCGCTGCTCCCCGCGGCCGCCATCCCCTCGGCCTTCGTGCTCACCGATCGGCTGCCGAGGACGAGCTCCGGCAAGATCGACCGCAAGGCGCTGCGGGAGGCGCCGATCACCGCCGCGGCGGAGCCGCCGGCCGCCGCGACGGCGCTCGAGCGGCAGCTGCTGCAGGTCTGGGAGCAGGTGCTCGGCGTGAGCGGCCTGTCGGCGCACGACGATTTCTTCGAGCGCGGCGGCCAGTCGCTGCAGACGATCCAGGTCGCCAACCGGCTCAGCGTCGATCTCGGGCGGGAGATCCCCGTCGCGATGGTCTTCCGCCACCCGACCGTCGCGGCGCTCGCGCGCGCCCTCGACGAGGCGCAGGGCGCGGCGGCGGCGGCGGCGCGGACGAGCGGCGAGACCCCCGGCGCCATGCTGGCCGACGCCGAGCTCCCCGAGGACGTCGTCCCCCGATCGCTCGCCTGGTCCGGCGGCGGCGGTCGCCCGCGGCAGGTCGTGCTCACCGGCGCGAGCGGCTTCGTCGGCGCGCACCTGCTCCACGAGCTCCTGGCGCAGACCGACGCGACCGTTGTCTGCCTGGTGCGCGCCACGAGCGAGGCGCACGCAGCGGAGCGGATCCGGCAGGCGCTCTCGAAGCAGCGCCTGCCGGTGGACGGCATCGACGCGCGGGTGCTCGCCGTGCCCGCCGACCTGACGCAGCCCCGCCTCGGCCTGAGCGCCGCGCGGTTCGGCCAGCTCGCCGCGGAGTGCGACGCCATCTACCACAACGCCGCGGTGGTGAGCCTCGTGCGCGACTACCGCAGCCTGCGCGCCGCCAACGTGATCGGCACGCGCGAGGCGCTCCGCCTCGCCGCGGCGGCGCGCCCCAAGCCGCTGCACCACGTGTCGACGCTCGCCGTGGCCCCGGGCATCGCGGCGAGCCCCGAGGTCGCGGAGGCGTTCGTGCCGCCGCACCCCGGCCTGCGCGACGGCTACCAGCAGAGCAAGTGGGCGGCCGAGCGCCTCGTGCAGCAGGCCGCGGAGCGCGGGCTGCCGGTCGCCGTGTACCGCCTGGGCCGCGTCGTCGGCGCGCCCGACACCGGCGTCGTCAACGAGCAGGATCTGGTCTTCCGGCTGCTGAGGGCCGGCATCCCCGCCGGCGTCCTGCCCGATCTCGACGTGAGGGAGGTGTGGACGCCCGTCGACTACGTCGGGCGCGCGATCGTGCATCTCTCGCTCACCACGCTCACCGCGCAGGACACGGGCGCCGTGGTCAACGTCGCCCCTGCGCCCGAGGTCCGGCTGACGGAGCTCTTCGACTGGGCGCGCGACTACGGCTACCCGGTCGAGCGGCGCCCTGTCGCGGCGTGGCGCGCGCGGCTGAAGGACGGCGCCGACGCCGCGGACAGCGCCACGCTCGCGTTCTTCGATCTGCAGTCGGCCCCTGCCGACGGAGAGGCGACCTTCGGCATCGGGCGCGTGCGCTGCGACAACCTGGAGCGCGGCCTGGCCGGCACCGGCATCACGTGCCCGCCGATCGATCGCGCGCTCTTCTATCGCTACCTCGATCGCTGCGTCGAGGAAGGCCTCCTGCCGCCCCCTTCGCGCGCGGCGCGGCGAGCGCCGCGCCCCGCATGACACCGGCTCACCGACGAGAACCTCCAGCCAGAGAGAACGACCACGATGACCACACAGATGATCGACCCACGGGACAGGAAGCAAGGGACCGGCGCGCCGCAAGGCGCCGCGGAGGGGCTCCGGCTCGACCGCTCGAACGCGCTGCTCGCCGAGGCGCGCCGGCTCATCCCCGGCGTCACGCAGTCGCTCATGAAGCGGCCGGAGATGTTCGCGCTCGGCTCGTTCCCCGTGTACCTCGAGGGCGGCGAGGGCGCGCTGGTGCGCGACGTCGATGGCAACCAGTACATCGACTACATCTGCGGCCTCGGGGCGAACACGCTGGGGCACAACCACCCTGCGGTCGTCGACGCCATCCGGCGGCGGCTCGACAGGGGCATCCTTCACTCGCTGCCGACGGAGGTCGAGGTCACCGCCACGCAGGACCTCGTCGCGCTGACCCCGGGCGCCGAGATGGCCCGCTTCTTCAAGACCGGCGCGGACGCGACGTCCGCGGCCATCCGGCTCGCCCGCCACGTGACCGGCAAGGAGAAGGTCGTCACCATCGGCTACAACGGCTGGCACGACCACTTCATGTTCGACACCCCCGGCGTCCCGGCGGTGCTGCGCGAGTACACCCACCGCATGCCGCTCATGGCCGAGGCCGACGAGCAGCCGCTGCTCGATCTCATCGCGAGCAAGGGCCCGGAGCTCGCGCTCGTGCTGCTCTCGCTGCCCTACAAGCGGTGCGTCTCGGCGGACTACCTGCGCAAGGTGCGCGAGGCGTGCCGCGCCCACGGCGTGCTGTTCGTCCTCGACGAGGTCGTCACCGGCTTCCGGCTCGCGCGCGGCGGCGCGCAGGAGTACTACCAGATCGAGGCTGATTTCGTGTGCCTCTCGAAGGGCATCGCCGCGGGCATGCCGCTGTCGGCGATCGCCGGGCCGCGCCAGGTGATGAGCCGGCTCTCGGAGCTCCAGGTGTCGACGACGTTCGGCGGCGAGATGCTCTCGCTCGAGGTCTGCAGGGCGGCGCTGCGCGAGTACCGCGAGACCGACTACGTCGCGAAGGTCGCCGCGCTCGGGAGGCGGCTCCGCGAGGGCATCAACCGGCGCGCGGAGCAGGGCGGCTTCCCGCTGCGCATCGTGGGCTACGACGCGATCCCCTTCTTCCTCATGGCCGAGGATCTGGCCGTCCACACGAAGCGCATGGAGCCGTTCGTCGGCGCGATGGCGAGGCGCGGCGTCCTGCTGCGGCGCGACGTCAACTTCCTCTGCGGCGCGCACACCGAGGCGCAGATCGATCACACGATCGACGCGGCGCACGACGCGCTGCTCGAGCTGGCGAGCCGCGGCGTGATCGAGCGCGGCGCGGGCGCGAAGGCCCGGAGCTGAGCCCACGGTCGTGCAGAACGCTCGCTCCGAACGGACCCTCCTGTTCCTCATCGCCGCGGTCCAGTTCGTCAACCTGCTCGACTTCATGATCGTCATGCCGCTCGGGCCGGACTTCGCTGTCGCGCTCGGCATCCCGATGTCCGACATCGGCCTGATCGGCGGCAGCTACACCGCGGCGGCGGCGGTCTCGGGGGTCGCCGGCGCGTTCTTCCTGGACCGCTTCGACCGGCGCAGCGCGCTCGCCATCGCGATGCTCGGCCTCGTCCTCGGCACGGCCGCTGGCGGCCTCGCCACCGGCCTGCCGAGCCTCCTCGCGGCGCGCGTGCTCGCCGGGGCCTTCGGGGGGCCCGCGACCTCGATCGCGTTCTCCATCGTCGCGGACGCGATCCCGCCGGAGCGGCGCGGCAGGGCGATGGGCGTCGTGATGGGCGCCTACTCCCTGGCCGCGGTGCTCGGGGTGCCGGCCGGCCTCGAGCTCGCGCGGCGCGGCGGCTTCCAGGCGCCGTTCTTCGCCGTCGCGGCGCTCGGGCTCACCGTCGCGGGGCTCGCGCTGCTGCTGCTCCCCTCGATGCGCGGCCACCTCGCCGGCGCGCGGGCACGCGCCGAGGAGGACGCCCTGCGCGAGCTCCGCGCGCTCGTCGGCCGCCCGCTCGTGCTGCTCTCGTACGCGACGACGGCGGTCATGACGATGGCGTCGTTCCTCGTCATCCCGAACATCTCGGCCTACGTGCAGCATAACCTCGGCTATCCGCGCGAGCGGCTCGGCCTGCTCTACCTCGTGGGCGGCGCGCTCACCTTCGTCGTGATGCGCACCGCGGGCGCGCTGATCGATCGCATCGGCGCGTTCCGCACGAGCCTGGTCGGCGCGGCGACGCTCGTGGCCGTCCTCTACGCCGGGTTCCAGTCGTACGTGCCGGGGCTGCCCGTGCTCGTCGTCTTCGTCGCCTTCATGACCGGGACGGCGATCCGCAACATCTCCCACGGCACGCTCGCCTCGAGGGTGCCGCTCCCCTCCGAGCGGGCGCGCTTCGGATCGATCCAGTCGGCCGTGGATCACCTCTCGTCGGCGCTCGCCGCGTTCCTCGCGGCCAGGATGCTGCACGAGCTCCCCGACCAGCGCCTCGACGGCATGGGCGCCGTGGCCGCGCTGGCGATCGCCTTCACGCTCGCGTCGTCGTGCTTGATCTTCCTGATCGAGCGACACCTCGCCCTCGGCGCGTCGAGCAGCGCCGGCGCCGCGCGCGCGCTGGCGGGCCGGGGCTAGTCGACGAGCGCGGGAGTCCAGAGAGCGCGCCTCCAGCCGGGCGCCCCTCACCTGGCCGACCTGGTTTCCATCTCCGATTCCCCTCGGTGGGAACAACCACCCATCAAGGGCACCTCTCCCTCTGACGGATGCTGGAGAAATGCTCCAGGGTCGGCTTGCACGGCCGCTCCTCACATGCTCTTTGTCGGTGACCTCATCAATGGTGTCTCCGCCTCTCGTCCCGCGCCTCGCGGGATGCCTTGGCTGCCTCGTCGCGGCCCTCGTCCCACGCATCGTCGTCGCCGTCATCCCGGCCGGAGCCTCGCCTCCTCCGGCGGCGGCGGTTCCTCCGGCGGCGGCGGTCGCGCCGATCACCGAGGTTTCGCCCCTCGCGAAGGGCACGCCTGAGCCCCTCATCGACGGCGCCGCGCGCTCCGTCGTCGCCGTGGCCGTATCACACCGCGATCCCGGAGGCGGCGATCGACGCGTGAGCCTGTGCAGCGGCGCGCTCGTCGAGCCGAACCTCGTCTTGACGGCGCGTCACTGCATCTCGCGCAACCTGACGGCGGCCCCCCGCTGCGATCGCTCGGGCAGGTCGCACAACGGCGATCACGTCGGCGGAGACATCGATCCTTCCGAGATCGCCATTTACACCGGGGACCATATCGATGTCTCCCGCGACGCCGCGCGGGCGCGCGCCGTGGCCACGCTGCACGGGAAAGAGCGCGTCCTCTGCGACGCGGACATCGCCTATCTGGTGCTCGATCGGCCCCTCACCGGCGTGGCGCCCCTGCGGATGCGCGAGGTCGGGGCGATCGATCCGGGCGACAGCGTGGTCGCCGTCGGGTACGGCGGCGGGGCGTCCAACCGGCTCGGCGTCCGCGCCGCGCGCGGTCCGCGCCTCGTCGCCGCCGTTGGGCCCCGCGCCGATCCGGCGACCGGCAAGGTCCTCGGTCCGCGCGAGTTCGAGATCGAGGGGGCGACCTGCGCCGGCGACTCGGGAGGTCCGGTGATCGACGCCGACCGCGGCGACGTCGTGGGCATCACGTCGCGAGGCGCGGGGTGCACCGCGGCTGGCAACCACGTTTATACGCGCACGGACGCCTTCGCCGCGCTGACGGCCGAGGCCCGCACGGCCGCGCTCGCACGACGCTGATCGCCGCGCGCCGCTCGCCGTCGCCGCCGGCCCGCCTCGCCGAGCGCGAGGGGCAGGACGCGGCAGGAGCAGGCCGTGTGCAGCCGCGGCACAGCGCGCGACGCGCGGGCGTGCCGGCACGTCGCTCGCATCGCGCGGAGCCAGCGGAAGACAGACACGGGATCGACGCTCATGCGGGCAGCGTCGCGTGCGCGATGACGCTGCCTCGCCCGCGCCGATGACCACTTCCCGGAGGGATCGGAACCATGTCGTTGCTGGACACCACCAGGGGCTTCTTGACGCCCGAGCTCATCTCGGCCGCAACGAAGGGGCTGGGCCTGAGCGATGAATCGCCGACGAACGTGCGCGGCGCCGCGGAGAGCTCGGTGCCGACGCTGCTCGCCGGAATGGCTCAGGTCGCCTCTTCGGAGAGCGGCGCAGCGCAGCTGTTCAAGATGATCACCGAGCGGGACTACGAAGGTCTGCTCGGGAGGGCGGGGCCCCTCCGCGCCGAGCAGGCCGAGGAGCTCTCGCATCATGGGCAGTCGATGATCGCCCGCCTGTTCGGCGACCGCGCGAGCGGGATGATCGATCTCATCTCCCGCTCCTCCGGCGCAGAGCAGCGGTGCTCGACCGCGATGCTCGGCCTGGTCGCTCCGATCGCCGCGTGCGTGCTCGGCCGCGAGGTGAGGTCGCGAGGGCTGACCGCGCGAGGGCTCGCCGATCTGCTCTCTCATCACAAGCAAGCCTTCAAGGACGATCCACGCGCCCCGGCGGGCCTCGCTGGATTCCTCGCTCCCTCCATGGCGGCGAGCGCGCCTTTCGTCGCTGCGGCGTCGCGCGAACGGCCGCCGCATGATGCGGTATCGCCCGTCCCGTCCCGAACGACGGAGTCGTCAACCCCGCTTCCCTCGCGTGAGGGGCCTGCCCGTCAACGTCAGACGCGAGAGTGGCTGCTCCCGACCTTGCTGGCAGCGGCGGTGCTCGGAGGTCTCTGGGCGTTCGCACGCGAGCGCAGGCAGGAGCGCACCGCCGCCGAGCCCACGCACGAAGCCCCGGTCGCGGCGGCTCCGGGGGACGATCTCGCCCAGCCCGCCGCGCCGCCGCAGGTCGAGGCGCCGCGCGCCGAGGCGCCCACGGCCGCCGCGCCAGGCGAGGCGCCGCCCAGCGCGCCAGGCGAGGCGCCCACGGCCGCCGCGCCAGGCGAGGCGCCCCCCGGCGCGCCGGAGATCGTCGAGCAGCTCAGGATCACGGCCGGAGTGATGACGCTCCCGGGCGGCAAGGTCCTCTCCGTCGACGAGCACGGCTCCGAGGCGGAGATCGCGCGGTACCTCGACGCCGGAGCCGCGGATGGCCCCAGGCGCTTCTCGATGGAAGGCGTGACCTTCCGCTTCGGGACCACGGAGTTGACCGAAGCTTCGCGGCCGAAGATCGAAGCGCTGGCCGTCATCCTCGACGCCTATCCCTCCGCGCGGGTGCGCATCGAAGGGCACACCGACGCCGTGGGCGGCGCCGAGGGGAACCGATCGCTGTCGCTGGCGCGAGCCCAGACGGTGCGCAACGAGCTCACCGCGCGACGGATCGCCCCCGATCGCATCGAGGTGGCCGGGATGGGCGCCGAGCAACCGGCGGCGTCGAACGACACCGCCGGCGGGCGCGCGCAGAACCGCCGGATCGACGTCATGGTCCTGAGCCTCTGAAGCGGCGACTCACCCCCTCCATGGAAGGAGCGAGGTACCGGCGCCGGCCTGCGGAAGCAGGGTACCGGCGCCGGCGAAAGGCCGGCGCATCGCCGGTCGACGCTCACGTGTGCACTCTCGGGAGGACCTGCTCGAGGACGCCGACGGCGCCGTTGTCCTTCTCCACGTGGAAGCGGACCACCAGGTTGTTGTTCCTGTCCCAGCCGTCTGCGCCGTCGCTCGGATCGAGGATCGCAAAGTTGCGATGCGTGACGCAGTACCTGTGATCGGACCCCGAGATCTCCCGGAGGAACCCCTTGATGTCGCCGTTGAACAGGTTCTGACTGCCGCCGTTCGTCAGCAGCGAGAGGATGATGCGGGCCATCCCCCTGGGGGCAGGGCGCGCGATGCCGGATGCGGTCACCTGATAGAGGCGCGGTCGCGAGCGCGGCTGCCCGAACCCGAGGACCGTGTCGATGTGCGCCATCGTGCCCACGTGGATGTCGCCGCCCATGAGCGTCACCTGGGTGCGAGGGCTGAAGCCGGCGAAGTTCATGAGAGACATCAGGAAACGCCTGCATTCGTTCTGGTTGTTGGAGGCAGCCCAGCCGTCCCGGATGTCATCGACGGAGGACATGTTGAACGTGTTCGTGAGCGCCTCCGCGGCCGCGAGCGGCAGGTAGACGACGGGCGTGCCGACCACGACGAAGAGGTGCCTGAGATCGAGCGCCGCGAGCTCGTTGAGCCTGAGCTCGAGGTCGTCGAGCTGTTGCTTGCCGAGGATCGCCCCGTTCCTCCACGAGCGCTGCGACCGCCCATCGACCGCGAGGATGGCGACGTCGCCGTGCTTCGCGATCCAGCCGAACCCCGCGCTGCTCAGGCGGTCCCTCGGGCTCAGCGCCACCTGGAACTCCTTGAACGCTTGCTCCGCGGCCCTGTAGCGCTCCACGGCCTGCGGCGAGCCGTCGTTGTTGTTCGACCCCCAGCCATCGTAGATCTCGTGGTCGTCCCACATCATGACGTTCGGGCAGCTCCCGAGGACCGCCGCCACGTCAGGGTGCGACCACGTCTGCACGTAGTGCCTGCGGTACGCGGCGGTGCGCCCCTCCGAGGGCGACCAGCCCGTGGGATCGCCGTCGCCGTAGATCTGGTCACCGGCGTGAACCAGCAGGTTCACCTTGCCTTCGTCCACGAGGGCCTTGAGCGCCCGCCACATCGCCCCGCGCCGCTCCTTGGGAAACTCGTGGTTGTCGATGTCGTTGCAGCTCACGAGGCCGATTCGAATCGGCCCGTTCGTGACGGTGCGGAAGGCGGAGCCGTTGATGCTCAGGTTGTCCGCGGGTGTGGGGAGCGGATCTCCAGCGTCGTGCTCCACGATGCCATAACGAACCCTCTCGCCGCTCAGCCCGCTCAGCTCGAACGTGGCGAGCCCGAAGGGCGGCGCGCTGTTGATCGGCACATCGAGCGTGCGAACGCCGTTGTCGTCCGCGAATGCCAGTCTCGCCCTCCCCTTGGGCCGCTCGAAGACGGCCAAGATCCTGCTGGTTGTCTGCGTCGTGTGTCCGATGACTGCGCTTTTGAACGCCATGGTCCGCCTCTCTGGCGAGAGCTCGTCAGGCTGAGGGAAGAGGCGCCGTGGTCCTGGCGGGCACTCTCCCCTATGTTTCGTCGCGGGCGGCCGGACGCAAGTTTTTCGGCTCGCTCGAGGCGCTCGCGAGAGGGGCGGGGCGTCGGACCAGAGGAGATCGGCGCTCGCGCTCACGCCTCCAGGTGCGGCGGCACCGCGATCCCCCTGCCGAAAGGAGCGGCGTGAACCCGCGCCCCCTCCGGCGGATCCCGCGAAACATGCGCGCGCGGCCGTAGACTGGGCCGCGCTGGCGCGCTAGTCGGTATCCGCCGTGGATCCCAGCCCTCGAAGCAGCCCGGACGAACGCCGCCCCCGCCTCGCGCTCCAGGCCGTGCTGCCGGAGGAGCTCGCCGGCGCGTGCGGCATCGACCTCACCGACGCGCGCCGCATCGTCTCCCTGGCGCACCGCCTCGGCGAGCTGCCCGCCCGCGCGCCCGCGACCGTCCGGCGCGCCGCGCTCGACGCGGCGCGCTCGGCGGGCGAGATCAGGACGCTCGCGCTCGTCGAGCGGCGCGCGAGCGCCGAGGATCCGTTCGTGAAATACGCCTTCCGCCTCGAGGACGGCGCGACGGTCGAGTCGGTGCGCATCCCGCTCGAGCGGCCGGGCCGGTACTCGGCGTGCGTGAGCTCGCAGGTCGGCTGCGCGCTCGCGTGCGCCTTCTGCGCCACCGGGCGCATGGGCCTCACGCGCAACCTGGAGGCCTGGGAGATCGTCGAGCAGGTGCGGCTCATCCGCCGTGATCTCGACGCCACCGTGGGCGGCGGCGCGCGCGTCCACGGCGTGCTGTTCCAGGGCATGGGCGAGCCGCTCGCCAACGCCGACCGGGTCATCCAGGCGATCCGGGTGCTCTCCGAGCCGAGCGCGCAGGCGATCGACATGCGCAACATCACCGTCTGCACGGCGGGGCTCCCGTCCGGCATCCGGCGGCTCGCGGCCGAGGTCCCCGCGGTCCGGCTCGGCCTGTCGCTCGGCTCGGTGCGCCCCGGCAAGCGGCGCCTGCTCATGCCGATCGACGGCGCGCACCCGCTCGAGGAGGTGCTCGCGGCCGTGGGCGAGCACGCGCGCGCGAGCGGGCACGCGCCGATGTGGGCGTACACGCTCCTCGCGGACCAGAACGACACGGACGAGGACGCCGCGTGCCTGGCCGCGCTCGCCCGCGGCTTCGCGGCGCAGCACGGCATCTCTCCCCGGCTCAGCCTCATCCCCTACAACGCGATCGGCGCGCCCGGCGATCCCCTGCCCTCGCCGGACGACGGCGATGAACGCGGCGCGTCGGCCGATCCGTTCGTGCGCTCGGCGCGGCTCGACGCCTTCCGCGCGGTCCTCTCCGCCGCCGGCGTCGGCTCGATCGTGCGCTACTCGGGCGGGGGCGACGTCGGCGCGGCGTGCGGGCAGCTCGCGCGGCCTTCGGCGGAGGCGCAGCGGCCGGGCGGCCGCCGGGCGCCGCCCCGCGCCGGGGCCACCGCGGGCGCGGCCGACGTCGGGCCGAGCGCGCCGCCCAGGCCAGCGTGAGCGTCGCTATGGATCCCTGCTCCCACGCGCGCTAGCTTGCGCGCGTGTTCGGCTTCAGCTTCGGCGAAATCATGGTGCTCGCCATCGTGGGCATCATCGTGGTCGGTCCCCGGCGGTTGCCTGCGATGATGCGGTCGGCGGGGAGCTGGATCGCCAAGCTCCGCCGCTTGAGCACGGATCTCCGGACGCAGAGCGGCATCGACGATCTGATCCGCCAGGAGGGGCTCGAGCGTGAGCTCCGCGAGCTCCGCGCCCTGTCGCGGGTCAACGTGATCGAGACGCTGGTGAACCCCGTCGTCGGCGCCGTGACCGCCGGTACGATCGCCTCGTCCACGCCGCGCGTGAGGCCGCCGGATCCCGAGCCGCCGCCGCCGCCCGTCGTGAACCCGCCCCGCGAGCGCGAGTACCCCGTCCTCGGCTGCGACGCCTACGGAGTGACGCTGGACGCGGCCCCGGACGGCGCCGCCGGCCGGCCGGTCGCGCCGGAAAGCGCGGCCCCCACGGAGACCGCGCAGGCGGCGGACGCCACGGTCGGCGTCGAGACCGCCGCGGCGACGGCGACCGCGACCGCGGAGACCACCGCGGCGACAGCGCCCGTGGCCGCAGAGAGCACCGCGGCGACAGCGACCGCGGCCGCAGAGACCGTCGCGCCGGCAGCGCCCACGACCACAGAGACCACCGCGGCGACAGCGACCGCGGCCGCAGAGAGCGCCGCGGCGATGCAGGGCGTGGCGACCGGAAACGGAGCGACGTCATGAGCCAGGAGCAGGCGGCGGCGGTGAAGAGCGACTCCCCGGGGGCGGAGGGGGCGGAGGGCGCGTCGAGCGACGCCGCGGAGGATCCGGGCGAAGACAAGCCGATGTCGTTCTGGGAGCACCTCGACGAGCTGAGAAAGCGGCTCGTCCGGAGCATCCTTGTCTTCTTCGCGGCCTGCATCGTGGGGTGGGAGGTGCGCGAGCAGCTCTTGCACTTCCTGACCGTCCCGTTCGTGCAGGCGTGGCGGGAGCAGAGCCTGGCGGGCAACCCCTCGCTCCACTTCGGCGCGCCCGCGGCCGCGTTCGTCGCTTACTTCAAGCTGTCGATGATCGGCGGCGCGGCGATGGCGTCGCCGTTCATTTTCTACCAGCTGTGGGCGTTCGTCGCGCCCGGCCTCTACGCCAAAGAGAAGCGCTACGTCATCCCGTTCGTCCTGTTCTCGACGATCCTGTTCGTGGGCGGCGGCTGGTTCGGCTGGCGAGCGGCCTTCCCGATCTCGTTCGGTTACTTCCTCAGCCTGGCCGGCACGGTCGGCGGCGACGGGGTGACGATCACGCCGACCGTGATGATGGGCGACTACCTCGACTTCGTCGCCCAGCTCCTGCTCGGCTTCGGGATCATCTTCGAGATCCCGCTCATCGTGCTCTTCCTCTCCATCGCCGGCGTCATCAACTACATCCAGCTCATCCTGTTCGGCCGCTGGTTCGTGTTCGGCGCCTTCATCCTCGCCGCCGTCCTGACGCCGCCGGATATCACGAGCCAGCTCGTCATGGCCGTGCCGATGTGCCTCCTCTACGTGGTCTCGATCGGCCTCGCGTACGTCTTCGGCAAGCCGCCGACCGACGCCCAGCGCGCGGCGTACAAGGCGCGCAAGGAGAAGGAAGTCACCAAGGGCTGACGGGCGGCGCGGGGCCGGCCGGGCCGCCTGCGCTGCGTCGTCCGCGCGGCGGCGCGGCGCATCGCAGACCGCTGCACGGCGTCGTCCGCGGCGGCGTAGCGCACGGCAGACCGCTGCGCTGCGCCTTCCGCGCGCCATCTTCCGCGGCGGCGCGGCGCATCGCAGAACCCCCGCGCGGCGTCGTCCGCGCGCCGTCCTCCGCGACAGCGCAGATCAG
This sequence comes from Sorangium sp. So ce426, assembly GCF_051475585.1. Lineage (NCBI taxonomy): Bacteria > Pseudomonadati > Myxococcota > Polyangiales > Polyangiaceae > Sorangium > Sorangium sp. So ce426. The sequence goes on from NZ_CP150341.1 coordinate 5,692,027, forward strand.
GCGGCGGGCGCGGCGGCCGCGGGCGCTGCCTTCCGGCTTCGCGCCACGTGGATCGCGACCGCGGCGCCGGCCATCGCGAGCCCGATGAGCTGCGACGTGGACAGGCCAACGAGGCCCCCGCGGTCGTCGGCCCGCGCGAACTCGAGCACGAAGCGCCCGAGCGCGTAGAGGCCGAGGAACGCCACGAAGACCTGCCCGTCGTACCGCTTCCGCCCGTGCACGTAGAGCAGGCAGATCGCCGCGATGGCGAACGACATCGCCGACTCGTAGATCTGCGTCGGGTGCACCGGGTGCGACGGCAGGCGCGGGCTCGTGAGCTCGAGCAGCTTGAACTGCGCCTCGCTCGCGGGGCTGTTCGGCGGGAACGAGAGCCCGAACGCCCCGTCGGTGCGCAGGCCGAAGCAGCAGCCGGCGAGCAGGCAGCCCATCCGGCCGAACCCGAGGCCCAGCGGGACGGCGAAGCCCGCCATGTCCGCCGCCTTCCAGAACGGGAACCGATCTCGCTTGAGCAGCCAGTACGCCATCGCCGACGCGCCGACGAAGCCGCCGTAGTACGTCAGGCCGCCGGCCCAGAACTTTGCCCACGCCAGGCAATCGCGCTCGACCGGGTGGCAGACCCCCTTCGCCGCGTCCCACACGCCGTGGTACCGCGACGCGCAGAGCGCCTGCTCGACCTTCCAGTCGACGAGCGACGGATCGGTGCACAGGTGCACGTAATCCCAGAAGTATCCATCGGCGACGACGTGGAGGAGCCTGCCGCCGACGACGCCCGCGAGCAGGCAGGCGAGCCCCAGGTCGACGATCACATCCGGGTCCTCGCCGATCCGCCGCGCCCACAGCGCGCCGATGGCCGTCGCGAAGAGGAAGCCGGTCAGCAGCAGCAGGAAGTAGGCGGGGAACGCGACGTCGAGCAGGCGGAACAGCTCGGGCCGCATGGTCAGCCCGCCGACGCCTTCGCGCCGGACGCCTTCCCCGCGAGCTCGGGGCGGTGGGGGGAGAACATGTCGATCGCCATCAGCCCGACGCCCACGACGATCGCGATGTCGGCCACGTTGAACGTCGGCCACACGAACGTCGAGGTGAGCCGGACCTGGATGAAGTCGATGACGTACCCGTAACGGACGCGGTCGACCAGGTTCCCGAGCGCACCGCCGAGCACGAGCGGCAGCCCCCACCTGAGCGCGGTCTGGGAGGGGTGGAGCTTGCGGTAGAGCGAGACGATGAAGACGATCGCCGCGAGCGAGACCAGGAGGAAGAACGGGCGGCGGATCGCCTCGCTCTCGTCGCCCAGGATGCCCCACGCCCCGCCGTGGTTCTTCGCGAAGATCATGTTCAGGTGATCCTTGATCACCTCGATCTTCCGGAACGAGAGCGGCCGCGGCGCGGCGGTGAGGTCCGTGAGCGCCTGCGGCTCCAGTCGGTCCTTGGCCCACCACTTCGTGCCGAGATCGGCGGCCAGGGTGACGGCCGCGACGGCGATCAGGAACACGTACGACGGCCGGTAGGCGGGCTTCGCCGGCGCGACCACGTCGTCGGCGTCCCCCTCCGGCGAGGAGCCGCGCCCCTCGTGGTCGCGTTCGCCGGCGGAGGCCGGCGGCTCGCCGGCCGGCGCGTTCACGGGCGCGGAGCGATGCGACTCCGCGTGGGCACCTTCGGTCTCAACGGGAGCGTCTCGCGGCGTCGCGTCTTCAGTCATGCGGAGCGCGTTCCTCTACGACAAACCGAGCGCTCCGGCAAAGGCTTCCCTCCGCAGGCGCCGCCGCGCGCGTCTTTCACGCCCCGCGCGTGTCAGTTGACGTGCGTGACTTGCGTGCGCCGCGCCGCGCCGCGCCCCGGCGCCGCGCGCCGTCTGCTCCGGCCGAGCCGCCCGCTCGCGCCCTTCAGCTGGCCGGCGGCACAGGCGGAGGCGCTTCCGTCGATAGCGGAGGGGTGGGGTCGCCGCCCGCCGGGCCCTCCGAGGCGCCGCGGGCGTCTGGAGACGGCGCGCTCGCGCTGCGGGTCGCGACGATCATGTCCTTGGACATCAGGATGACCCCCGCGACGATCGCGATGTCCGCCACGTTGAACGTCGGCCAGTGAAACTCCCGACCGCCGCGGATCACGTACACGTCGATGAAGTCGATGACCCAGCCGTAGCGGATCCGGTCGACCAGGTTGCCCATCGCGCCGCCGAGCGCCAGCGCGAGCCCCCACTTCATCCCCGTCTGGTCCCTGTGGACGCGCCGGTAGATCGAGAAGATGAAGACCATCGCCGCGGCGGAGACGAACAGGAAGAACGGCCGCCGCAGGCCGTCCGGGAGGCTGCGCAGGAAGCTCCAGGCGCCGCCGGGGTTCTGCGCGAAGATGAAATCGAGGTGGTCCGGGATGATCGTGAGGACCTTCGCGCCCGACCGCTTCGGGTCGAACCCGGCGAGGCGCGCGTGCGCCCACCCCTTCGTCACCAGGTCGGCGGCGCACGAGACGAGCGCCACGACGGCCAGGAAGCGGAGCGAGGCGCGCTCCTCGCTGGGGAGGTCGTCGGGGAGGTGCGCGACGGGCGACGCTTGCGGTGCGTCCGAGGACATCGTCCTCGCTTCTACGCGATGGCGTGGCACGGAGCAAACAGCCTCGAGCGGGGTGATGCCCGGCGGCGGTCTTCCTCCTCTCTCCCGCTCTTCCGCTCTTCCGTTCGTCCGCTTTCCCCCTCGCGCCGTCCGGTTCCGTCTTCCGCTCTCGCCCGCGCCTCCTCCGCCGATCGCCGCGCCGGTTCACCGCTCGTTCAGGATCACCACCGGACGCTCCGGGGCGCGCGATCGCACCGGCGCCTTTTCCCGTCCGGGAGGATCGGTCGGACCGGCCGGGTCGATCGCCGGCGCCCCCCTCCTTCGCAGCGCGAGGTGCAGCTCGCCGTACGCCTGGAGGGCCGCGCCGCGCTGCCGCTCCGTGGCCGCCGCGCGCCCCAGCGACTCGGCCAGCTGCGCCCGGCGCCCCGCGAGGTACGCGAGATCCCTCGCCTCGGCGAGCTCGCTCCCCCCGGCGAACGCCTGCTCCGCGCGCTCCATCGCCTCGGTGGCGCCGCGCAGGTCCGCGGGCGCGAGCTCTGCCGCCGCGCTCGCCCGGGCGCGCTCGTAGCTCTTCCTCGCCTCGATGAGCTCCTTCGGCGGGAGCGGGGCGCTCGCGCACCCCAGGAGACCGCCGACGAGCAGAATGGCCACCGTCCCGTGATTGTTTCGCATGATTCCGCGCCTCCTGTCCGCGAGCCCTAGCGGAGCTGCCGCTGGATGGATCCGACCTCCTCGAGCGCCTCGCGCGTGCGGGCCTGGGCCTGCGCCTCGCGCATGAGGGCGAGCGCGAGCTCCGCGTCCGCCTGCGCGCGCAGGAGCATGCGCCGCGCCCGATCGGGCGCGCCGTCGGCCGACAGCCTCGTCGCCCGCTGCACCTGCTCCCGGGCGAGGCGGAGGTGGGCTTCCGCCCGCGGGTCCTCGTCGGCTCCGACCTCCTCGGCGGCTCGGATCATCGCCTCCGACGCGCCGAGCCGCTCGCCGAAGCTCGGAGCGTACGCGGCGCACCCCGCCACCGACGCGCCGAAGAGCGTCAAGAACACTGCGTTTTTCATGTGCGACACCTCGTTGCCAGCCCCGGACGAGAGGTCGCCCGGAGAAGGCGGGTGAGAGAGCGGATGAGATCATCGACTCCGGATCTCCGTCGTCGATCGGCTCGTCCTCAGGCAACCAGCACACCAGGGCCGACGGCCTCGGGGCGGCGCCTGAGCGCGCACGCGAGAAGCGCCGCCCTGCGTCCGTCGGTGCAGGAGGAATCACGACGACGCTGAGACATCGCCTCACGCGCCGTATCCGCGCTTCCCATCCGTTGCGCGCAAACGAGCCATTCGGCGGAGCCGCCGTGTGCGTCGCTTGCGGCGACTGGACCACAGGAGAGCCCCAGACACCGGATCTCGTTCGAGGACGGGAGAGGCCCCCTCTCCGCTGTACGCCCGCCTGCCGCGGCAGCCCGCCGCGACCGCGTTCCGCGCCGGCCCGCCACGCCCGCCTGCCGCGCCGATCCGCCGCGCCTGCCGCGCCGGCCCTTCACCCGCGCGCCGCCCTCCCCTCACCTGCGCGCCGTCCTCCGAGTTCCCGGCCGCGCAGGCCAGCGCAGCGGCGGCCGACGTGTGCGTCGCGCCCGATCCGGTTGAGTGACACGGCGCATCTGTTTAGTATACCTGCGTCATGCCGTCGCCCCCCTGGAAGATCGAGACCGGCGTCGAGACCGTCATCTCGTCGTGGCTTGCCTCCGGCTACGTCCGCCCTTGTTTCACCGCGGATCGCGAGCTTCCGCCGGCCGACGCGCGCACCGCGCCGATGCCCGACGCGCTCTCGCCGGCGCTCCGCGGCGCCCTGGAGCGGCGCGGCATCGATCGGCTCTACGACCACCAGGCGCGGGCCTTCGCGGCGGCCCGCGCGACGCCCAGAGGCCCGAGCGCCGCGGGGGAGCCGGCGCGGGCGGGGCGGCACGTGGTCGTCGCGACGCCCACCGCCAGCGGCAAGAGCCTCTGCTTCCATCTCCCGGTGCTCGACGCGCTCGCCGAGGGCGCCGCGTCGGGCCAGGGCGGCAGCGCGATCTACCTCTACCCCACCAAGGCGCTCGCCCGGGACCAGGAGGCCGGCCTGCACGCGCTCATCCGCGAGGCGGGGCTCACGATCCCGGCGATCGTGTACGACGGGGACACGCCGGGCGACGCCCGGCGCGCGGCGCGCGAGCGCAGCCCCATCGTGATGACCAACCCCGACATGCTCCACGCGGGGATCCTGCCGCACCACGCGCACTGGGCGCGGACGTTCCAGCGCCTGCGCTACGTCGTGCTGGACGAGCTCCACACCTACCGCGGCGTGTTCGGATCGCACGTCGCCCACGTCCTCGCCCGGCTGCGCCGGGTCGCCGCGTTCCACGGATCGAGCCCGACCTTCCTCTGCGCGACGGCGACGATCGGCAACCCGCGGGCGCACGCCGCGCGCCTCTTGGGCATCGCCGAGGACGAGCTCGAGCTCATCGACGAGTCAGGCGCCCCGCGGGGGCCGCGGCGCTTCTTCCTGTACAACCCGCCGGTGGTGAACGCGGAGCTCGGGGTGCGCGCCAGCACCCTGAAGAGCGCGGTGCGCCTCGCCGGGGATCTCGCCCGCGCCCGCGTGCCGACGCTGGTGTTCGGCCAGTCGCGCAACTCGGTCGAGATCATGCTGAAGTACCTGCGCGAGGGCGTCGGCAAGGAGATCGGGGCGGAGGACGCGATCATGGCGTACCGCGGCGGCTACCTCCCGGAGACGCGCCGGCGGGTCGAGCGGGGGCTGCGCGAGGGCGAGATCCTGTGCGTCGTGGCCACGAACGCCCTCGAGCTCGGCATCGACATCGGCGAGCTCGACGCGGTGATCTGCGCCGGCTACCCCGGATCGGTCGCCGAGACGTGGCAGCGCTTCGGCCGGGCGGGCCGGCGCGGCAAGACGAGCATCGCGGTCCTGTGCGCCACCAGCGCGGCGCTCGACCAGTACCTCGCGAGGAACCCGGGTTACCTGCTGGAGCGCGGGGCCGAGTCGGCCCGGATCGATCCGCAGAACACCGAGATCCTCGTGCAGCACCTCAAGTGCGCGGCGTTCGAGCTGCCGTTCCTCAAGGGGGAGCCCTACGCGGCGATGGCGCCGGACGACACCGTGGCGGCGCTCCGCTTCCTGCAGGACAACGGGGTCGTGCACGAGTCGAACGATCGCTTCCACTGGGCGACCGACGCGTATCCGGCGAACCACGTGAGCCTGCGCTCGGTGGGCTGGGACAACTTCGTCATCATCGACAAGGCCCTTGGCAAGACGCTCGCGGAGCTCGACTGGCGCGCGGCGCCGACGATGCTCCACGAACAGGCCATCTACCAGCACGACGGCGAGCAGTACCAGGTCGAGCGGCTCGATTACGAGAACCACAAAGCCTTCGTGACGAAGGTCGTCCCCGACTATTTCACGACAGCGCTCACCCACCGGAAGGTGAGCATCCTCGACGAGAGCGCGGCCGCCCCGCTCGGCCGGGCGACCGCCGCCTTCGGCGAGGTGAGCATCGTGGAGAAGGTGGTCGGCTACAAGAAGATCAAGTTCTACACGCACGAGAACACGGGATACGGCGACGTGCGGTTGCCGGACATCCAGATGCACACGACCTCGTTCTGGCTCACCGTGCCCGAGCCGCTCTGCGAGGAGCTCGGCCTCGGCCGCGCGACCGCCATCGACGGCCTGCGCGGGATCGCGCGGGCGCTGGAGACGGTCGCGACGCTCTCGCTCATGTGCGATCCGCGCGACATCGGCCAGACGCTCGAGGACGGGAGCGAGGCGCGGGAGGTCCCGGCCGGCGGAGAGGCGGCCGGGGTCTTCGATCCCACGCTGTTCCTGTTCGACAACGTGCCAGGCGGCGTCGGGCTCTCCGAGCGCATCTACGAGCAGCGCGACGAGCTCCTCGCGCGCACGCGGCAGCTCATCGCCGGCTGCGGCTGCGACGAGGCCGGCTGTCCGCTCTGCGTCGGCGCCACGGAGAGCATCGACGCGAAGCGCAAGCGCGCGTCGCTCGGGCTCCTCGCGATCTTGCTCCACCAGGCGTGAGCCCGGCGGCGAGCGCCTCCGGGCGCTCGCAGCGGCGCGCCGCAAGGAATGTCCTGAGCGGACGGGTACCCGACCCACGCAGATCCAGCGACATCCACCTCGCTCTGCGCCCCTGAGCCCCTTACCACGCTCGCGACGGGCGCTCGTCGTGGACGTGTCGCCGTCGCCCCCGCTGGCGATGTGACAGCCATGTTTCGGCGCAGAGGGGAACACCACGAGTCGATTTGTGCAAATTTGTGCAATCGACCGCAGCATCTCTGGAGATCGAGCGCTGTCGCCCCTTTACCCCGCCCCTCGGTGCAATCTAGAGTCGGGGTACCGTGGAGAGCGCGCCATCGAGGGGGGTTGTTCTGGGGCGTTACGCCATTGGACCGCGGATGGCGCGCGGCGGGATGGGCGAGGTGTTTCGCGCGGTCGCGCTCGGGCCGGACGGCGAGGAGGTCCCGGTCGCCATCAAGCGAATCGTCCCGATGCACGCCGGCAGCGACGATCTCAGGCAGCTCTTCATCGCCGAGGCGAGCATGATGACCCGCCTCAAGCACCCCAACATCGATGAGGTGCTCGATTTCGGCGTGGACGAAGCGGGCGATTTCTACCTCGTTCTCGAGCTCGTGTCCGGAACGGATCTCGGGCGACTCTGCAAGGGGCTCTGGGCGCGCGGGGAGTCCGTTCCGGTGCCGATCGCGCTCTTCGTCGCCGCGCAGGTGCTCGAGGGGCTGGGCTACGCGCACGAGCGCTCGGCCGCCGAGGGGCGGCTGATGGTGCACCGCGACGTGAGCCCTGGAAACGTGCTCATCTCGCTGAGCGGCGTCGTGAAGATCGCGGACTTCGGCGTGGCGATCGCCACGCGGGGCGAGGTGGGGGACGCCGCCAGGCGCGACCTGGTCGGGAAGCCGAGCTACATGCCGCCCGAGCAGTTCGACGGCGAGCGCGTCGACGCGCGCGCCGACGTGTTCGCCCTCGGGGTGGTCCTGTTCCAGATGCTCACCGGGACGCGGCCCTTCCCCGGGAGCAGCGCCGCCTCGCGGATGGCGGCGGCGCGCGAGGGGCAGATGTTGCGGGCGAGCGAGCTGCGCCCCGAGGTGAGCCCCGCGCTGGAGGCGATCCTCTCGCGCGCGCTCGCGCCGCGCCGGGACGACCGCTTCCCCGACGCGCGCGCGATGCTGGAGGCGATCGAGGCGCTGCGCGAGGCAGGCCACGAGATCGGCACGCCGGAGGACCTCGGGGCGCTCGTGAGCGCGGCGCTGAAGGAGTCGCCGGAGTCGCGTCCGCCGGGCCCCCACACGCCCGAGCTCCCCGAGGACGAAGACGACCTGGAGGGGGGCGAGCTGACGCGCGCCGACGCGGACAGCCCCTTCACCCTGCGCGCGACGCGGCGCCCCGGCCCATCGTCGCAGGTGCTCGGCGGCGAGGCCGATGCGCTCGATGCGCTCGACGCGCTCGGTGGCATCGACGCGGCACTCCCGGCGCCGTCGAGCGCCCCGGTGAGCGGCGGGTTCCACGCCGTGGCGCCGGCGTCCAGCGAGGAGAGCTCGCTCGATCCGCACCAGGCGTCGAGCCCGAGGGGGGCGGTCTCCTTGACGCCGAGGCCGCGCGACGAGGCGCGGCCGCCGTCCTCGGCGCCGGGCGCGGTCCTCCCGCCGGCCGGTGCGACGCGGCAGCGCCTGCTCGCGGGGGTGATCGCCTGCGCCGCGCTGGCGGGGATCGCGGTCGCCAGCGTGCGCGTCGGCCGCGGCGGACCGAGCGCAGCCTCCCCGGCGGCCGTGCACCGCGCCGTTCGGGCCGTGCAGCCGCAGATCACCGCCGCCGTGCAGGCCGCGCTGTTGCCCCTGCGAAGAGCGCCTTCCCCTGCCAGCCGCGCCGAGGGCGCTGCGCCCGCCACAGGCTCTACCGCAGGTGCCGCGCCGGCCGCGGGCACCACGGCGGGCGCTGCGCCGGCCGCGGTCACCGCCCCCGCCGCGGGCACCGCCCCCGCCGCGGGCACCCCGTGAGCCGCATCGCTTGCGGCGCTCGGTCCGCTCGGTTAGCAGCGCGGCATGCGACGCCCTCATGTCCTCCTCGCCCTCGCCCTGACCGCACTCTCCGGCTGTAGCGCCTCGCCGCCCGCAGCTCCTCCGCCTCCGACGGCTGCGCCCCCGGCTCAGCCCGACGCGCCGCCCGCTGCGGCGGCCCCCGCCCCGGGCGACGCTGTCGCCCCGGCGCCGTTGTCGGTCGCCTCGGTCGACGTGCCCGCTGCCCTGCGCGCCGTCGTCGACGCCGCCGATCGCGCGGACGCCGACCGGGCGCTCGACGCCGGCCGCAAGCCTGCGGAAACGCTCGCATTTTTCGGCATTCAGCCGGGGATGAAGGTCGCGGAGCTCTCGGCGGGGGGCGGCTACTCGGCCGAGCTCCTGGCGCGGGCGGTCGGGCCGGCAGGGGTCGTCTATGCGCAGAACAACCGCTTCGTCCTCGAGCGCTTCGCCGAGAAGCCGTGGAGCGAGCGGCTCAAGAAGCCCGTGATGAAGCCGGTGGTCCGGGTCGATCGCGAGCTCGACGACCCGCTGCCGCCCGAGGCGCGGGATCTCGACGCCGTGTTCCTCGTGCTCTTCTACCACGACACGGTGTGGATGGAGGCGGACCGGGCCGCGATGAACCGCGCGATCTTCCGCGCGCTCAAGCCCGGCGGCGTGTTCGCGATCGTCGATCACGCCGGGCGCGCCGGGACGGGCGTCACCGAGGTGAAGACGCTCCACCGCATCGAGGAGAAGATCGTGCGCGAGGAGATCGAGCAGGCCGGCTTCCGGCTCGCGGCCGAGGCGACCTTCCTCCGGAGCCCCACGGACACGCGCGACTGGAACGCCTCGCCGATGGTGGCGGGCGACAAGCGGGGCACGAGCGACCGCTTCGTCCTGAAGTTCGTCAAGCCCGGGGGCTGAGCCGCCGCGGCGGCCCGGGCTCATCGCGGGCAGCGGGTGGGCGGCGGCGGCGCATGCCACCCGCCATCGGAGCCGCCCCTCGGCGCGTGGGCGGCGCTCACCCGTCGGAGCGAACGCAGCGCACGAGCCGCCGATCGCGGACCGTGTGGTCCTGCGACGCGCCGTTCGTGAAGTTGACGAGGACGGCCTTCTCCGCGCTGCCGATGGCGGGCGTCGACGACCAGAAGACGTCGGACGGCGTCCCCGGGAAGGCCTCCAGGTCGATCGCCGGCCCGGACCGCCGATCATCGACGATCGAGAGCAGCTCCTTCGCGCTCGGCAGCCGCCAGTCGCTCTTCGCGGCGAGGTCGAGGTCCTCGCAGTGCGCGAGCGCGTCGCTCCAGATGAACCGGGTCAGGGAGGCGTGGCGCTGCCAGACGAGCCCCGTCGAGCGATCGAGCACCCAGTCCTCGCCGGGCGAGAGATCGGCCGGCGCGATCCCCTTCACACCTCCGACGCACAGCGCCCGCGCGCCGGCCGTGTCGTCCTTCGGGAAGAAGCCGAGAGACGCATCGCTGGCCAGCACCCCCCAGGCGAACGAGCTGTCCGCGGCGACGTCGGTCGCGGACCAGTAGAAGCTGTCCTGGGTAGACGTGAAGAAGATATCGGGAAACGCCGTGGCATGGCCGAAATCCAGGATGGAGACGAGCTCGATCCGCGTCGGCAGGCGCCAGTCCGACAGGCCGCCTATGCCCTGCGCGCTGAGCGCCGCGCAGTGCTCCTGCGCGCCGCCCAGCGTGAACGTCCCGTTCTCCGCCACCTTTTCCCAGGTGAGCCCGGTCACCGAGTCTTCCACCGCGCCGTCGGCTTCTGTGTAGGAGGGGACGGCGATCTCGTAGTTCCCGTCCTGTCCGAAGAACGGCGCCGAGGGCCCAGGGCACACCTCCAGCACGGTGGTCCCGTTCGAGCAGCGCGTTGTCGGCGAGTCCGGCCATGTCACCGGCACGGGCGACGGCCCTCCGCCGCCGGTCCCTCCCTCGCCGCCGCCGCCGCCGGTCCCTCCCTCGCCGCCGCCGCCGCCGATCGGCTCGCTGCCGCCGCCGCCGATCGGTTCGCCGCCGCCGCTGCTGCCGAGCTGAAAGGGCTCTCCGATGCATCCGGCGAGCGTGACGGACTCCACGAGCAGCGCGGCCAACAGCCAGGTGAAGCGAAGGGCGTGAGGGGTCTCGTTCGGCATGGGCAAGCGGCGGCGCCAGGAGAGGATCCGGGCCAGCAGCCTATCATCCACCGGGGCGCGGGGGTCGACTTCCTCGCAGCGCCTCGCGCCGCAGGCTCGCGTCATCTCATTCATCGCCGCCCGCCCGCCCGCCCTCCGCCCGCCCGCCGCTTCGCTCCCCCGCGCCCGCGGCGTTCGCGCCGCCCGCGCGGGCCGGTCGGCCCATGAGAGGCGAAGCGAGCATGATGGAAGAACGACGCGCGGCGGAGAGTGGGGTTGAGCCCGTGCACCTCGGTGCCTCTCCGCCGCGTCGACCTCTTCTACGCAGCTTGCGTCTGGCGCCCTCTCCGCCTTTGCGGGCCGAGGGTCCGCCGCGTCACGGCGTCGTGTAGTCGACCTTCACCGTGTACGTGCTCTCCGTGTACCCCTGCACGAGGAGGAAGGCCTCCGACTGCCCTTCCGGGACCGTCAGCTCGCACGTCTCGTCCGCGCCGTCGAGGTAAGGCCGGCAGTCGAAGGCGCTCAGGGTGGGCTGCTCGCCGAACCGCACGTAGAGATCGGGATCCCCGGTGCCGCTCATCACGGCCCGGAGGGTCGTGCCAGCGACCACCGAGATCGGCCCGTGGGACGCCGTCTCGCGCCGCGAGACGCTGCCGTCGAAGCTCGTCGACGTCTCTGTGCCGCCGCCTCCGGGCTCGCCTCCGGGCGCCTTCGGCGCGGAGTAGCGCACCTCGATGTCGTAGGTCGAGGCCGTGAAGCCGTGCACCTTGACGAAGGCCCTCGTCTGGCCCGCGGGCACATCGAGCGTGCAGGTCTCGTTGGCGTCGCTGAGGTAGGGCCGGCAATCGAACGCTCTCGCCGTCGGCGCATCACCGAACTTCACGAAGAGATCGGGGTCTCCGGTCCCGGTCATGACGACGGTGAGGGTCGTCCCGGCCACGACCTCGAACCCCTCGGCGGGCCCGACCGCATCGAAGGCTCCCCGGGCGAGGCGGCCGCTGAAGTTCTCGGTGGTCGGCTCCCCGGCCGGCGGCTCTCCGCCGCCTCCGCCGCCGCCATCTCCGCCATCTCCGCCGTCTCCGCCGTCTCCGCCGTCTCCGCTCGGCGTGCCATAGAGCGACTGGACGCCCGCGATGTCCTTCTGCGTGAGGACGAGCGTGCTGTCGCCCGTGCCGTTGCACTGGGGATAGTGCATGACGGACGCGCCGTCGTACTCGGTGAGGGAACGCCAGTTGTCGTCCTCGAAGCAGGTGCCCGCCTCAGGACGGGTGTGCTCGTGACGGAAGCCAAGGGTGTGGCCTAGCTCGTGGCGGAGAATGCCCGTCATCGTGGGCCGCGTGCTGCCGAAAGCGGTCCTGTCGATCAGCACGTTCCGCGAGTACCTCGACTGGCCTGGGAAGAAGGCGCGCGCCAGGTACTGGCCGCCGGCGTTGACGGGGTTCACGTCGAACAGGACGTCGCTGGTGCTCGATGTGCAGCGCGAGTCGGCAGACTCCACATGGATGAAGTCGACGTCCGCGACGTCCTCCCATGCCTTGACGGCATCCGCCATCGCCGTCACGACCTCCTCGTACTTCTCCCCGAATCTCGTGCTCACGCAGTACGAGAGGTTGTGCCGCTGCTCCGCCGTCCAGATGACGTCTTCCCCGCCTTCCTGGTTGACGATCAGCGCACCATCGCGCACATGCGACTCCCAGAACTCGCGCAGATGCTTGATATCTACGACCGGCGTATCCCCGTTAACAATGTAGATGCCGGTGTCAGGCTCCCGGAACACCGTCCGCTCGAATCGCTCAAATCCCAGCTGATTCGCGCCGACTTCCTCGGTGTCGGCGCCGCCGACGTCTGCCGAGCAACCGGCCGCGGCGGCGGTCAAACCAGCGATCACCAGAACGAGCTTACGGGCGATCACATTGCTCTCTTGCGGCTTTGCAGGATGCATTTGGAGCTCCTTTCGGGGGAGGCGAATCACGCTGTCCACGCGAACTCGATGAGACCCAAATGCCTTAACCCGATTTGACCCTCAGTCGGATAGTCAAATCTGACCGCCGTTCATAAAAAGGGTTCAGGATTGTAAAAAATTTCGAAGGGAGCGGACACGGTTCCCTTGCCACGGGAAAATTCCTGTGACATGCGAAGCGAACAGATCACGTCGGACAGATACACTGGAAAACAACACATCTTGAGATCGGGCGACGCGTACTTGCACCGGGGCGGCATCGGGATCCTCCTGCCTCCGTTGCGCCGATGAAAGGCGCGGAACGCACGCATGCAACGCGACGGCTGCAACGCGGCGCGCGCGGGCGCAGCGGCGAGCGCCGCGGCAGCCGACAGCGCGCGGGCACCTCCGCGGGCGCCGAGCGCGGCGCGATGCTTCAGGGCAGCGTCGGGACGGCGCGCAGCGCTCGTCGCGCGGGACGGCGGCGGGCGCTCAGCCGCGCGCCGACAGGATCCGGCTGAAGGCCTCGCCGACGGCGCGCGCGAGCTCGACCATCCGGCGCGAGCCGCTCGAGGTGTCGAGGATCCGATCGGCGACCAGGATCATCGCGGGCCGGCCGACGACCTGCACGGCGACGGCGGCGACGTCGAGGCTCGGGTTGACCATGACGTCGAGCAGCGGCGCGTGGGTGGGGGTGCCGGGGATCGGGCCGACGTAGAGGTGGGTCGCCACGGCCGTGGCGAGCACGCTCGGCTGATCCATCGGAAGGGAGAGCTTGCGCAGCGCCTCCTGGTCGCCGAACTCCGCGTTGCACGCGAACCCACGAAAGACCCCGCGGTGCGCGGCGAAGATGGCGACACGCCCGGCGAACAGCCGCATCCCCCGGAGCGCGAGCCGGATGACGTCGTCGCGCGTGCGCGCGAGGTACAGCGCGTCGATGACGTCGCTCAGATCGACGAAGGGCTGCGGCGGCGGATCGTCGTCGAGGGGATCACCGAGCTCCGGCTCGGGCGCGGGGGGCAGCGCCGGGAGCCGCCCGGCGCGCCTGCTCGACGGCGGCGCGGCGCTCTCCGGGCGAGCCCTGCCGCTCCCAGGCGGCGGGGCCTCCGCATCGACGGAGCGGCGGCGCGAGCGCGGCGCGAGGCCGGAGGGCGCGTCGAGCGGGAGCCGGCCGAGGCGCCGCGTCGAGGGGGCCGGCTCCCGCCCGGCGCTGTCCGGCGCGCGGTCGGGGCCAGGCGAGGCCTGGGGCAGGATCGAGGCGAGCAGCTTGAAGGGCGGCGAGATCTCCACGGGCGGAGGCGGCGGAAAGGAGACGGCCGGCGGCTCGACCGCCGGCGCGCGCAGGGCCGCCTGACGCCCGGTCGCCCTCCCGCCGGCGCCGCGCTCGGCGTCCGCTAAGCGGCGAGCGCTCGCGGGAGAGCCGCGCGCGCCGGGGGCCGCCTTGGCCTGGCGGAGCGGCAGGATCGTGTCCTCGTGCGCCGCGGGCGTGTCCGCGCGCTGAGCGTGACCGTTGTGCGCCGCTCCGCGGTGGCCATGCTTGCCGCTCGGCGCCTCGACCAGGCTCACCTCGTCGAACGAGGGCACCGAGGCGCGACGGATCAGCGGGATGGGCACCTCGGACGACGGCGGCGGCGGGATGGTCGACTGGGGCGCGCCGTGCGGAAACGCCGGGGTCGCGCGCCGCGCGCGGGAGGGGACCTGCTCCCGCTCGTCGAGATCGAGGGCGCGGATGGCCTCCTCGATCGCCGTGATCGGCGCGCGGAAGATGCGCACCGGCGCGCCGAGGTGGAAGCTGAACTCGTCGGCGATGTGGCGATCGAGCGGATCGGCCGCCGCGACGTCGATGGTGCCGACGCCGGGATCGATGCGGATCGGGACGGCGCCGAGGCGGCGGCACATGGCGCGCGGCAAGCGCGCGACGAGATCGCGGGCGCCGACGACCTGCCGGAGCGCGAGGCCGCCGTGGCGATCGAGCTCCTCCTCCAGGGCGCGCTCGCTGAGGGCGGCGCGGTCGATGAGGGCGCGAGGGAACGGGATGCCCCGCAGGACCGCCACGAAGAGGGCGGCTTCGACCTCAGCCTTGGAGACGGCGCCGGCGGCGATGAGGAGGCGGCCCAGGTCTAGCGACACTCGCTGCACAATACCAGAAAGGACGCTGCCAGCGTGCAGCGCCCCGCATCCGGTCACGACGGACGCGGCTCCTTCTGGACGGGCGGCGAGCGGGCAGCGGGCCCGCTCCCTCGCCACCCCAGGCGGCGGGGTGGCGCGCGCCGGGCGAGGCAGAGAGCCAGGCGAGCTCATGCGCCCGCGCCGAGCGCTGGCTCACGTCCTGGCGCCGAGCGCGGCTCACGCCCTCACGTCGAGCGCCTCCGCGGCGGAGCCGTGGGGTCGATAGGACAGCAGGCCTGGGGAGGGCCGAGAGACCTGGAGTCCTCAGCGGGAGAACTGAAAGACCACCTCGCTCTGCCGCACGAGACCCAGGTTGTCGCGCGCGATCCTCTCCACGGCGGTCGGGTCGTCGCGCAGGCGCGCCACCTTGCCGCGGAGCGCCTCGATTTGCCGCCCGAGCTCGGCATTCTCCTCCTCGACGTCGGCGAGCTCTCTCTCGAGCTCCCGCAGGCGGGGCAGCCCCTGCGGCGAGAAGATCATGATCGGTGCGCCCACGACGGCGACGATGAGCACCGCGATGGGGAGGGTCCGCTCCAGGAACTGCGCTATTCGACGCACGGACATCCGCTCGCACGTCCTCCGCGCTCCTGTCAACTTTCCTCCAGGGTTCCTGCAACTCCGCGTTATCTCTTACCGGGCTACCGGGCTACCCGGCTACCCGGCGTCTCGGCGGGGCAGGCGCGGTGAGCACGACCCCGCGCGCCACGTCGATCGACGTCGATCGACGTCGATCGACGTCGATTGCGCCCACGTCGAGCGCCGCCGTCGCGCCGCGCGCCGCCGGATCGCCCTGCAAACCACGCGCTCGTCGGATGTCGCATGGAGGCCCAAGCTTCGCTAGCATGCCCCACGTCCCCCGCCGTCCGGCAGGTTCGCTGCGCGCGCAACGCCGGCACGAGGGCTCGGCCCGAGGAGTCCCATGTCGATTGATATCGTCCGAGGCGAGCTCGAGCGCCTCTTTTCGCTCGATGAACTGATGGCCCTGTCGTCCGACCTCCTCGGCTTCAGCCCGGCCGAGATCGGGGGCAGCGCCTCCAAGGCCTCCTTCGCGCGCGCCCTCACGGATCATTGCGTGGAGCTCGACGCCATCGATGCGTTGATCGATGCCGTCATCGCCTCGCGCGCAGAGGTCGACGCGCGCGTCCGCGCCCTCGGCGTCCATGGGCTCGGCCTGCCCGAGGAGATCGGGCCCGGCGAGGCGTTCGGCGACTACATCGTCACGAGAAAGATCGGCGAGGGCCCCCGGGGCCTCGTCTACGCGGCGACCCGGGGGACCGAGCCGCGGACGCTCAAGGTGCTCCGGCGCGAGGCCACCCGGGACAGCCGGGCGGTGCGCAGGTACCTCACCCACGTCCGCCTGGCCGCGCAGGTGCACCACGAGAACCTGGCGAGCGGCATCGACGCGGGGATCGTGGGCGGCCGGGCGTTCGTGGCGTACACGCACGTCGACGGGCTGCCGCTCTCGGCGCGCCTCGCGCGCTCGGGGCCGCTCCACATCAACGAGGCGAAGCCGCTGCTCCGCGGGATCCTCGGCGGGCTCGCCGCGCTCCACGAGCAGCGCCTGGTCCACGGCGCGCTCAAGCTCGAGAACGTCGTCGTGGCCCGCGGCGAGGACGGGGAGCCGCTCCCGATCCTCGTCGACGTCGGCGGCGATCGGCTCGGCGCCGGGTGGTCCAGCCCGGAGCTCGTCGAGGCGGCCAGCCCCGAGCAGCTGCGCGGCGAGAGCGTCGGCCCCGCGAGCGATCTCTACGCCTTCGGCGCGCTGCTCTTCGAGCTCCTCACGGGCAAGCCCGTGTTCTCGGGCGCCGCCGCGGTCGACATCGCCGTCGCCCACCTCGTCGAGCCGCCGCCGCCGCCGAGCGCGGTCGCGCCGCGCGGCTGGGTGGGCAAGGACATCGACGAGCTCTCGGGGCGCCTGCTCGCGAAAGCGCAGGCCGCCCGGCCGAGGGGGACGCGCGCGGTGCTCGACGCGATCGAGCCGCTCGGCAAGCCGCAGCAGCAGGAGGCGGCGATCGAGGGCGCGCGGCTGAACGACCTCATCGATCGGCTCGTCGCCAGCCCCACGGACACGGAGCTCGCGCTCGCCGTCGAGGCGGCCGTCGATCGGGGGGCGGACCCGGGCCGCGTGGCCGAGGCGCTCGTGATGGCCTCGGAGCAGATCGACGCGGGCTCGGCGCCCGGCCAGGGCGACGACCAGGCGATCGCGGCGAAGAAGCTCCTGCACTTCCGGGCGGCCAGGATCTACGAGAAGGGGAGGCTGCACGACAAGGCGGAGGCGGTCTACCTGCGCCTCCTCGAGCTCGCCCCGGGCGACGACATCGCCTTCACCGCGCTCGAGGAGCTCCGCAAGGCGCTGGGCAAGCACGAGGAGCTCGTGGAGATGCTCCTCCAGCGGAGCGAGCGCGCCGAGACCGCCGGCGAGCGCGCCCGGGCGCTCAACGAGATCGGGCACCTCTACGTGCGGGAGCTCGACGACAAGGACCAGGGGGTGTTCGCCTTCGCCCAGGCGCTCGCCCAGGATCCGGAGCAGGACGCGTACGCCGTCGACCTGGAGCGCGCGGCCGGCAACGACATGAAGATCTGGTCCGAGGCGCTCCAGATCCTGAGCCAGGCGAGCACCGACGAGGCGATGCCGGCCGAGGCGAAGCTCGCGCTCTTCAACCGGCTCGGGCCCTGGTATGCGGAGAAGGTCGCGCGGGCGGACCTCGGGATCCCGTGCTTCCAGTTCGTGCTCGGGCTCGACCCCGCGAACGAGGAGGCGCTGGAGGGGCTCTCGCAGGTCTACCGCCGCGCCCAGCAGTGGCAGGAGCTCGTCCAGGTGCTGCTCTCGCGGGCCGATCGCGCCGCGACCCCGGGGGAGGCGCGCGACCTCCGCGCCGCGGCGGCCGAGCTCCTCGAGACGAAGCTGAGCGACGCGGGCCGCGCGCGCGACCTCTACGAGCAGATCTTCGCCGAGGACCCCGGGCACACGAGGACGTGCGAGGCGCTGCTCAGGATCTACCGGCGCGCCGAGGATCACGCGGGCTACGCCAAGATCCTCGAGCGGCGCGCGGAGGCGCTGCGGGGCGAGGAGCGCGTCGACACGATGTGCAAGCTCGCCGAGCTCTACGAGGACCGGCTCGGCGACCTGGGCGAGGCGACGCGCCGCTACGAGGCGGCGCTCGAGCTCGATCCGGCCAGCCTGACCGCCCTGCGCGGCCTCGATCGCATCCACAGCCGCGCCGGCAGCTACGCGGCGCTCCTCCAGAACCTGGCGCGGCAGATCGACGTCAGCGCGACGCCGCGCCAGAAGATCAACCTCTACGAGCGGATCGCCGGCATCCACGACGAGGAGTTCCTCGATCACGCGAAGGCGGCCGAGGCCCTCGAGGCGATCCTCGGGATCGACAGCGCGCACGAGGGCTCGCTCGCCGCGCTCGGGCGGCACTACCGCGCCCTCGAGCGCTGGGAGGACGTTGTGTCGCTCTACGAGCGGCAGCTCGGCATCGTGCCCGACGACAAGCGCCGGGAGGAGCTGCTGCTCGCGATGGGGCGCGTGCTCCTCGAGCAGATCGGCTCGCCCGAGCGCGCCCGCAAGGCCTACGAGCGGGTGCTCGCGATCGATCCCCACCACGCCGGGGCGCTGGAGTCGCTCGCGCACGTGCGGGCCGCGACGGGCGACGCCGCGGCGGCGCTGAGCGCGATCGAGTCGCTCGCGGCGACGGCCAAGACGGCGGAGAGCAAGGCCGATCTCTGGATCCGCGCGGCGAAGCTGCTCGAGGAGAAGGGCGATCGGGACGGGGCGATCGAGCGCTACAAGATGGCCCTCGACGCGCAGCCGCAGAACGCGGGCGCGTCCTCGGCGCTGCGCGCGGCCTACCTCGCCCGGGGCGACGCGACGAGCGCCGTCGAGCTCATCGCGCGCGAGGCCGAGGTCGCGGAGGGCAACCTCGCCAAGGGCCGCCTGTACGGCGAGATGGCGCTGCTCCTCCGGGAGCGCCTCAAGGACGACGGGCGCGCCGCGGAGGCGGCGACGAGGGCGGTCGACCTCGATCCGACGGGCGCGCTCGGGCTCATGATCTCGGGCGATCTCGCGTTCGAGGCGGGCCGCTTCCTCGAGGCGGCGCGGCACTACGAGCTCCTGGCGAGCCGGGTCGACGCCCTGCCGAAGGAGCAGGGGCTCAAGCTGCTGCTCCGCTACATCGACGCGCTCGGCAAGAGCGGCTCGAGCGGCAAGGCGATCGGCACGGTGAAGGCGCTGCTCGCGCTCGCGCCGGACGATCCGGCGGCGCTCTCGCGGGCCGGCAGGGTCAACCTCGACGCGGGCAGGGCGAAGGAGGCCGCGGAGCTCTACGGCCGCCTCGTGGACCGCTTCGGCGCCGGCCTGCCGGAGCGCGATCGGGCGGAGGCGCTCCTCGGGCTCGGCGAGGCGAGGCTCGCGGCCGGCGACCCGGACGGCGCGGTGGCCGCGCTGAACGGCGCCGCCGATCTCCTCCCGGAGTCCCCTGCCCCGCTCGCCCTGCTCTCCAGGGTCTTCGAGGCCAAGGGGGACTGGGAGGAGGTCGTGCGCCTCAAGCACCGGCGGCTCGACGTGGTGACCGGCGAGGAGCGGAGCGCGCTCCTGCTCGAGATCGGCGATCTGCTCGCGGCGCACCTCCACGACCGGGCGCGCGCCGCGAAGAGCTACGTGGCGGCGCTGGACGAGCGCCCGGACGACCGGAAGATCCTCACCAAGCTGATGCAGCTCTACAGCGAGGAGAAGGACTGGTCGAAGCTCGTCGACATCGTCCTCAAGCTCGCCGCCAAGATCGACGACAGCCGGCAGAAGGCGAAGTACCTGCACACGGCGGCGATCGTGAGCGCGCGGCAGCTCGGCGATCTCGACCGGGCCGCCGCGTTCTACGACGAGGTGCTGGCGCTCGATCCGTCCCTCACCCGGGCGCTCGCGGAGGCGATCGAGCTCCGCGGCGAGAAGGGCGACCACGAGGAGGTGGACCGCCTGCTCAAGGTCGAGCTCGACCGCGCGACCGAGGAGAACGACACGGCGAAGATGCTCGAGACGTTCGACCGGCTGGGCGCCCTCTACAAGGACAAGCTCGGCTGGATGAGCGAGGCGATCGACGCCTACGAGGCGGCGCAGACGCTCGATCCGGACAGCGAGGCGCGGAACGAGCTCCTGGCGAACCTCTACGCGAGCAACCCCGCGGAGTACCTGGACAAGGCGGTGGCCGCGCAGGCCCCGATCCTGCGGCGCAACCCGTACAAGCCGGACGCGTACCGGCTGCTCCGGAAGATGTACACCGAGGCGAAGCGCGCCGACGCGGCCTTCTGCCTGTGCCAGGTGCTCTGCTGCCTCAGCGCCGCCGAGCCGGACGAGGAGCGCTTCTTCCGGCGCCTGCGCCCCGACACGGCCGCGGCGGCGCAGCAGCCGCTCGACGACAACGCGTGGGCGACCGCGCTCGTCCACCCCGACGCGGATCCGCTCCTGACCGCGGTCTTCGGCGTCATCGAGCCGGCCGTGCTCAGGAAGAACGGGCAGCCGCTGGAGGCGCTCGGTTACCAGCTCGCCTACCAGCTCGATCTCTCGCGCCACCCCTACCCGATGTCGCAGACGCTCTACTACGCGGCGGGCGTCCTGGGCCTCGCGCCGCCGCTCACGTTCCAGGATCCGAACGACGGCGGCGGCGTCTCGTTCCTCCACGCGCACGTCCCGGCGATCGTGCTCGGCGCCGCGGCGCTCCAGATGGACCTGCCCACGCAGGCCGCCGCGTTCATCGCGGCCCGCCACCTCACCTACTACCGGCCGGGCATGTACCTCCGGCACCTCGTGCCGACGGGCACCGGCCTGCGCGCCTGGCTGTTCGCGGCGATCAAGCTGATCTCCCCCGCGTTCCCGATCACGAAGGAGCTGGAGGGGCCGGTGATGGACGACCTGGCGGTCCTGGAGCCCATCCTCGTCGGGCCGGCGCGCGATCAGCTCGCGAGCGCCGTGACGAAGCTGCTCCAGGCCGGCGCCATCGACCTGAAGCGCTGGGTGTCCGGCGTCGACCTGACGGCCGACCGCGCGGGCTTCCTCCTCGCCAACGACCTCGAGCTGGCGCAGGAGATGATCAAGGCGACCGACGAGGCGAGCGCCGCCCTCCCCCACAAGGAGAGGCTCAAGGAGCTCACGCTCTTCGCGGCCAGCGAGGAGTATTTCGCCATCCGGCAGCGGCTCGGCATCAACATCGACAGCTGAGGGCCGGCCCCTCGGTCGCGGAGCGCTCGCGCCCTGCCTCGAGCCACGCCTGGCAGGATCGCGGGCGCAATCTGGCAGGGCGGGTCAACTGGATCATCGGCGATCCATCTGCGGGATGTCGCTTCCTGCCCACTTCCGCACCGGACTGGTTGACGGATAAATCCCCAAATTGCTAGGCTGCTGGCCGGCATTAGGCCTTTTCGATCGTATGTTAGCTCGCCGCAGCGTGGCAGCGGGCAGCCTGAGCGATTGTGTGAAAGCACGCCCATGGCGGCAAAGAAGACCCGAAAAACTTCGAAAAAAGACCGGAAGAGAGCGACCAAGGCCAGCGCGGCGAGCTCGAGGCGAGCAGCCTCGACAGCGCGGACGCGGAAGGCAAAGCCTGCCGCCCGCTCAGCCGCGCGCAAGCCGAAGCGGAAGGCCGCGTCCTCTCGTCCTGCTGCGCGACGCACCGCTGCCGTGAAGGCGGCAAAGCGCCGGAAAACCACGACAAAACGGGCGACCGCCCGCAAGTCGGCGGCCCCGGCGCGGCGCAAGGCGGCGCGCGCACCGGCGCGGGCAACCCGTACGGGCGCGAGGAAGAAAGCGGCGGTCGGGAGGGCGAAGAAGGCCACCCGCGCGGCCGCGAAGCGAACGAGCGCTTCCAAGGCGAAGAAGGCCGCGGCCAGGACGAAGACCAGGTCGACGCGCACCGCCGCCAAGCTCAGGACCACCAAGGCCAGGGCGAAGGCCAGGGCGACGAAGGTCAAGGCGAGGGCGGCGAAGGCCAAGGCGACGCGGGCGAAGACGGCGAGGACCAAGGCCACGAAGGCCAGGGTGACCCGCGCCAGGGTCGCAAAGCCGAGGGCCGCGAAGGCCAGGACCGCGAAGACCAGGGCGGTCGCCGGGCGGGCGCGGAAGGCGAAGGCCGCGAAGACGAAGGTCGCGCGGGTCAAGGCCACCAAGCCGAGGCTCGCGCGGGTCAAGGCCGCCAAGCCGAGGCTCGTCAGGCGAAAGATCGCCGCGCGCTCCGAGCGGGCGATCGCGGCGCCGGCGGAGCCGACGAAGCTCCGCAAGAAGCTGAAGCTGAGGCTCGACGATCAGCCGAAGCCCAAGGAGAAGCTGAAGCTCAAGGAGAAGCTGAAGCTCAAGGACGTCAGGGAGCAGGCCGCGCCGGGCGAGGCCGAGCGACCGCGCCGGGCGAGCGACAGGCCTTCGCGCACGAGCGACAGGCCGTCGCGCACGAGCGACAGGCCGTCGCGCACGAGCGACAAGCCGGTCGTCGACAAGAAGAGCGCGCGGCCGGGCGTGGCGAAGGGGAAGAGCGCGGGGGTGTCGATCGAGCGCCGTCCGGGTCGCGTCCCGCTCCGGGAGGCGCCGCGGGTGGTCACCCTGCCGCTGCCGATGCTGCCGCCGCCTCGGCGCGCCACCATCGAGGAGCGCAGCGCGATCATCGAGCAGCGGTTGAGCGCGCAGTCGGAGGACTTCCGGCGGCGCTACATCGACAGCCTCGATATGTCGTGGATTTACCACGACAGCGCGCTCGAAGGGGTGGTCTACACGTTCGACGAGCTGCGCGCGGCCCTCGCCGGCCCGGCGCCGCTCGTGACGGACTCGAGCCTTCAGCCGACGTACGATGACATCCGGCGGCACAAGGAGGCCATCGCGTACGTGCGCGAGCAGGGCGAGAACAAGCGGGCCCCGCTCACGCTCGACTGCATGAAGAAGCTGTACCTGATCCTCCATCCGGAGGAGGGGGATCTCAAGACGGTGAAATACCGCAAGGACATCCCCCAGCACCGGCTCTACTTCCACGAGTACGCTCCGCCGGACAAGATCGCCTACAAGGTGCGTCAGATCATCGACTGGCTGAACGACCCCGAGACGCGGAAGACGCGGAACGGCATCCGGATCGCTGCGCGCGCGCACTACGATCTGCTGCGGGTCTACCCGTTCCCGAACGACAGCGGCAAGGTCGCGAGGCTGTTCATGAACATGCTGCTGCTCCGCACGGGCCTGCCTCCGTCGATCATCCACTCGACCGAGCGGCAGCGCTACTACGAGGCGCTGAAGGGCTCGGCGACGACGGTGCTGCAGATGGTGCAAGAGTCGGTGGAGAACGCGCTCGCGAGCGTCGAGAAGCTCCTCGATGAGCATGAGACGCGGAAGCGCGCCTTCGTCAGCTGAAACGGCAGAGGGCGGTCGCGCGCGAGGCCTCGTCCCGACGGGGCGAGGCGCGCGCCGGCCGCCCGCGTCCGTCGCTGTCGATCCCGCAGACCGACATCGCGACGAGGGCGCAGCGCCGAGCACGCCTCCGGCCACCTTCGCGCGGCTGCGCGCGTTGCACCCGGACGCCCACTGCGAGCTGGATCATCGATCCTCGTTCGAGCTCCTCGTCGCGACGGTGCTCAGCGCCCAGACGACGGACGTGCTGGTCAACAAGGTGACACCCCACCTGTTCGGCGCGTATCCCGACGCCCGCGCCCTCGCCAGCGCCGATGCCGCCGAGGTGGGCGCGCTCCTCAAGCGGCTCGGGATGGGCATGTTCAACCAGAAGGGGAAGAACATCGTGGGGCTCGCGCGAGGCCTCATCGAGCGGCACGGCGGCGAGGTGCCGAGGACGCTCGCCGAGCTCGTGAAGCTGCCTGGCGTCGGGCGCAAGACGGCGAACGTGGTGCTCGGCGTCGCCTTCGGAGCGCCGGAGGGCGTCGTTGTCGATACCCACGTGCAGCGCCTGTCGCAGCGGCTCGGGTGGACGGCCAGCGACAAGCCAGAGCAGATCGAGCGCGACCTCGTGGCGCTCTTCCCGCGGCGCGACTGGGATATGCTGTCCCATACGCTGATCTTTCACGGCCGCCGGATCTGCTTCGCGAGGAAGCCCGCGTGCGGAGGCTGCGGGATCAGCGACGCGTGCCCGAGCGCGTTCCGCGCAGAGAACGTGGGGCGCAAGCCGCCACGGCGCCGCGGCGCCGCGCCCTGAGCGAACGCCGCGCCGCGCGCAAAGTGGGTGTCGAGCGCACCGGCGGAAGGTGGGAAGCGGGCGAACGCGGCACACCGTCGCTCGGCGCCCAGCGCGCTGTTTATCGCGCTGGAGCAGAGGACGCGGGATAACCTTGGGCCAATGAAGGCTCCGCACATGATCCTCGCCCTTGCCTGCCTCGTCACCCCCGCGTGCAGCCCTCTGGAGGACGATCTCTGCGACTACAAGTGCGACTGCGAGGGGTGCAGCGACCGCGAGTACGGCGACTGCCTCGATCGCTACGATGACAGGTACGTGGACGCCGACCGCCGCGGCTGCGTCGATCAGTACGACGCTCTCCTGGCGTGCGAGGACGACACCGGGATCTGCAACCGCGACGACAAGTGGAGTACGTCCTGTAAACCCGAGAAAGACGCGCTGGATCGCTGCATCGACTAGCGCTGCCGCGCGGTCGACCTGAGCCGGCCGCCCCGGCCTCCTGGCCGCCGCTCAGGTCCCGCCGCCGGGCGCGACGGCGGCGCCAGGCGTGACGGCGCCAGCGCTGCGGAAGGCCGCGACGAGCCGCTCCGACGCCGTGTAGGGGTCGACCTCGCGCCGCGCGACGGCATGCACCGCGGCCTCGAGCGCGGGACCGAGCGCGGCGACCGCGGCGTCGGTGAGCGCGTCGCGGAGCTGCACGTGCATCGCCTCGCGCAGGCGCTCCTCCCGGCGCGCAGCGCCGGCCTCGGTCCCGAACAGCCACGCCCGGTGCCCCTCGAGCTTGTCCACGAGCGCCGCCACGCCCTCGTTGCGTGTGGCCACGGTCCGCGCGATCACGGGCTCCCACGGACCTTCGACGGGCTCGCCGCCTGGAGAGGGCGCCCTCTGCGCGCGGGCGTGGAGCGCCGCGGCGCTGTGCCCGCGCGCCCGTCCGGAGGCCGCGGCCACCTCGCCGCCGAGCGCGATCATGAGCTCCAGATCGCGCACCGCCGCGTCGGCCCCGTCCCGGTCGGCCTTGTTCACGGCGAAGACGTCGGCGCACTCCAGGATGCCCGCCTTGATCGCCTGCACCTCGTCGCCCATCCCCGGCGCGGCGACGACCAGGGTCGTGTGCGCCATCCGGGTGATCTCGAGCTCGTCCTGCCCGACGCCGACGGTCTCGACCACCACGACGTCCGCGCCCCAGGCGTCGAGCACCCGCACGACGTCCACCACCGAGCGCGACAGCCCGCCGAGCGCGCCACGGGTCGCCAGCGACCGGATGAACACGTCGGGATCGCCGAAATGGGCCTGCATGCGGATGCGGTCGCCGAGGATCGCGCCGCCGGTGAACGGGCTCGTGGGATCGACCGCCACCACGGCGACCCGGCGACCCTGCCCCCGGAACACGCCGATCAGCCGATCGGTGAGCGTGCTCTTGCCTGCCCCCGGGTTCCCCGTCACGCCGAGGACCCAGGCGCGGCCGGTGTGGGGGAAGAGATCCTTCAGGATCACGGCATAGTCGCCGGCGCGGTCGTCGGCGAGCCGGCAGGCCCGCGCCGTCGCGCGCATGTCGCGGGCGAGGACCTTGTCTGCGATCGGATGCACGCGAGCGGCTTAGGCCCGGCGATGCCGGAACACAACCGGCCCGCGGGCAACGCGGCGCCGGGCTACCCTACCCTGCCCCGCCGCCGGTGCCGCCGCCGCCGCCGGTGCCGCCGCCGCCGCCGGTGCCGCCGCCGCCGCCGGTGCCGCCACCTCCGGCCGCACCGTCGCCGCCGGCCGCGCCGCCGCCGGCCGCGCCGCCGCCGGCCTCACCGCCGCCTGCTCCGCCCTCCCCGCCTGCCGACGAGCCGGCGCCCCCGGCGCCGCCGGCGGCGGTGTCGAAGATCGGCCTCGTGTCGCCGCACGCGACGACGAAGAGAGCCGAGAGCACAGCGCACGAGGTGAAAGCGAGAGCGCGATTCCACATGGGTACGTCCTTGCCACGAGACACCGAGCGGCGCGCTCGCGAAATCGAGCGGCGTGCTCCTGTCACGGCGCCGCAGGCGGCTGCCGCTCGAAGCGCCGCCAGCGGCCATCGATGAGCCGCTCGTGCGGCAGGTACTGGGCCTTGTAGACCAGCCGCGAGCAGCGCTCGACGTAAAGGCCGAGGTACAGGTACCGGAGGCCCCAGGAACGGCACAGCTCGAGCTGCTTCAGGATCGAGAAGACACCGGGGCTCAGCGGCTCCAGCTCGGGCTCATAGAAGGAATAGACCGCGGACAGCGAATCCTGCCCCCGATCCACGACGGCGACCCCGACGAGACGGCCGCCGACGCGATAGCGCATCTCGAACGTCTCGCAGCAGCTGTCCACGAGGAACGCCTCGTACCCCTCGGCGCCGAGCGGACCGTCGTCGCGCATCAACCCCCGGCCGTGCTTGTGCCGGTTGTACAGGATGATCTTCTCGCGCGTGGTCACGGGCGGGCCGATCTCGACGTCCACCACCCGCTCTCCACGGCGGAGCACCCGGCGTTGCGTGCGGCCCGGGACGAAGTCACGAACGACGATCCGGATCGGCTCGCACGCGCGGCAGGAGGGGCACTGGGTGCGGTAGAGCAGCTTGCCATGGCGGCGGTTGCCCGCGACGAGCCGCTGGTCGAACTCCGCGCGCGTGAGCGGACGGATGGGCACGCGCAGCGGCATCCGCGCCTCGGCTTCAGGCAGGTACGGACAGGGGCTCACCTCGTCATGGACCGTGAGCTCGATCGGGTCCGCCCCCTCATCCAGCCGAGGGAGCTCGGCGTCCTGCCCCGCTACCGCATCTCGCTCGCTCGATGAGCCCATGTCGGTGTCGACCCGAGCGCTCGATCCCCCGTCGAGCCGCTGGCCGCCAGATCAAGGGGATGCCTGTTGCACGGCCACGTCAAGCAAAACCCAGAGCGCCCGGGCCCTCTGTGAGCTCCGCCCGCTTGCGCCGCGCTGGCCTTTGTCGCACATCCACCCATGCAAACCCACGTTCACCCCACGTATGCTGCATGCTCCGGTTCACCGGCGCTGGAGCTTGAGCGATTCACGCGTCGTGCGAAGAGCCCGAGCGGCGCGCCCTTTTCGCTTGGCCCGGAGGCCGGTATGACCGCGCGCGCGACCGCGACGGGGACGTCCCTCGACCATCGAGCGCCCGAATCGCGCGACCGCCTCAAGAAAGGCCGAACGCTTTGGATCTGACAGGAAAGCAGCGCCGCCACCTCCGCGCGCTGGGGCATCACCTCGACCCGGTCGTGCAGCTCGGCAAGGCCGGCCTGACCGACGGCGTCGTCGCGGCCGTCGACGCCGCTTTGGAGCGGCACGAGCTCGTGAAGGTACGCCTGGGCACCGAGTGCCCGGACGAGCTGGACGACGTCGCCGACACCCTCTCCGAGCGGCTCCGCGCCGCCGTCGCGCAGACGCTGGGGCGGACGATCCTGCTGTACCGGCGCCACCCCAAGGAGCCGAAGATCAAGCTGCCCGCGGGCAGCTGACCGCGAACGGCCGCGCGCGGCCGCGCCCCCCTGCGCGGCCTCGGGCGCCTCGAGTCGACGAGCCGCTGCCGAGGCCGCCTTCCCACGTTCCACGGCGGCGAGGCCTCGGGTCGCCGAGGCCCGAGCCGCGTCAGACGTGCCGGAGCGTGGGGCGCTCGGCCAGCAGGTGATCGAGCCAGGCGTTCGACAGCTTCTCCTGCACCGTGTTGGCCCGGAGCCTCGCGGCGAGGTTCTTGAAGTCGACGTGGTCGATGAGCTGGTCCTGGTTGAAGCACGAGAAGACCAGCGTCTCCTTGCCCGTCTCCGGGTCCACGTGCCGCTGGAGGCACTGCGCGCAGACCTCCTTCATCATGCACTGCATCGGCGAGTTGATGCTCGCGATGCCCACGTGCTTCGGATCCAGGTGCGGCGCCAGCACGCCGTGCCGCGCCTCGCGCACGGCGTTCATCATCTTGTCCGAGCCGATCGCGATGATGCGACGGACCTCCGAGAGGGCCGCCAGCTCGCCGCCGAGCTGGCGCTCGGCGTAGGCCCTCATCGCCTGGACGATGTTGCCGCGGAAGTGGCGGTCGGTCTCGCGCCGCGGGGGGATCTCGGCGCCGCCGTCCGTGCACCAGACGACCTGGTCGGTCGCCACCTCGATCTCGTCCTGCTTGAAGAGATCCTCGCCTCGCCGGTAGCCGGCGAAGTAGATCACGCGATCGCCGCGCGCCTTCAGCGCCTTCGCGATCGAGAACAGGACGGCGTTGCCGAGCCCGCCGCCGGCGAGCAGCACGGTCTCGCCCTCGGGGATGTCCGTGGGCGTCCCGGTCGGCCCCATCACGACGACCTCCTCGCCCGGGCGCAGCGCGGCGAGCAGGCGGGAGGACGCGCCCATCTCGAGCGCGATGAGCGACAAGAGCCCCTTCTCCTTGTCGACCCACGCGCCCGTGAGCGCGAGGCCCTCCATCGCGAGCCGCGTGCCGCGGATCACGGGCGAGCGCACCTCGTAGTTCTGCAGGCGGTAGAACTGCCCGGGCTCGAACTTCCGCGCCGCCGCGGGCGCACGCACGACGACCTCGACGATCGTCGGCGTGAGCCGCTGGACCCGCTCGACCACCGCGCCGAGGTCGTGATCGAGGCGGGCGAAGAGGTCGCGCCGCCGCGCGTCGCGCGCGGCCTGCGGCTCCTCGCCGAGCCGGGCGATGTCGTTGCGGAACAGCGCGACGACGGACGGGTACGCGTCCTTGGCGCTCGCCATCGCCTTCACGACGCTCCCCGCGTAGTGGGGGTGGTTGTCGCCGTAGAAGCTCACCGCGTGCTCGCCGTCGTTGTAGCTCGTGAAGAAGCCCTCCCTCGCCTTGGCCGGCTCCACCTTGAGCGCGCCGCCCTCGTCGACGTAGGCGCGGTGCGGCTGGAAGAACTGCCGCCACTTGTCGAACACGAACGAGCCCGGGCGCTCCTTCTCGTACGTGACGTTCGGGCTCGTCCCGGCCGCGACGCACACGGTGCGGGCGGGGATCGAGACCGCCTGCCCGGCGCTCCGCCACTTGCCGTCGACGATCTCCTGCCGATCGAAGACGAGCGAGGAGACGCACCCGCGCTCGTCGAGCACCGCCTCGACCGGGGCGAGGTTCTCGACGTAGCGGATCCCCTCCTCGAGCGACTTGGCGACCTCCTCGTGGTTCAGCCGGTACGCCGGCGAGTCGATGAGCCGCTTCCGGTAGACCAGCGAGACGCCTCCCCACGCGTCGATCAGGCCCTGGAAGCGCGGCGGGCGCCCCTCGCGCGCGGCGCGCGCGCGCTCGTCGCGGATCTCCTCCGCGTGGCGCCGCTGCTCGGCCAGGAACTCCCGCTCCTCCTCGTCGAACATCGCGAGGACGGCGGCCTCTCCGCGCTCCGCCACCAGCGCGTCGAGCCGGTCGGCCGTCTTCTCGGCCTGCACGACGTAGTACGCGGCGAGCTCCGTCGCTGTGTCGATCGCCGTGAGGCCGCCGCCGATCACCACCGCCGGCAGGCGCACCTGGAGGTTCGCGAGCGCCGAGCGCTTGTAGGCCCCGGCCAGCTGGAGCGCCATCAGGAAGTCCGACGCCTTGCGGATGCCGCGCGCGAGGTTGTTCTTGAGCGGGATGATCGTCGGACGCCCCGCGCCCGCCGCGATCGCGACGTGGTGGAACCCGAGCCGGAAGGCGTCGTCGAGATCGATCGTCCCGCCGAACCGCACGCCGCCGTAGATCCGGAGCAGCCGCTGCCGGGCCAGCGTGACGTACAGGACGGTGAGGAAGTTCTTGTCCCATCGCACCGTGATCCCGTACTCGCTCACCCCGCCGAAGCCGAGGAGGACGCGCTCGTCGAGCTCCGTGTAGAGCCGCTTGAAATCCTTGACCGGGCGCGGCGGGCGCGACTCGTCGCCCGTGAGCTCGACAGGCAGCGGCTCGATCTTCAGCCCGTCGATCGCCACGCACGCGAAGCCCTGCCGCGTGAGGTGGTGCGACAGCGTGTAGCCGGCCGGGCCGAGGCCGACGACGAGCACGTTCTTGCCGTTGTACGGGAGCGCGTGCGGCCGCAGCGCGTCGAGCGGGTTCCAGCGCGTGAGGAACCCGTAGATCTCGAGGCCCCACGGGAGGGACAGCACGTCCGTGAGCGCCGCGGTCTCGATCTGCGGGATGTCCACCGGCTCCTGCTTCTGGAAGACGCACGCCTTCATGCAGTCGTTGCAGATGCGGTGGCCGGTGCCGGGGCACATCGGGTTGTCGAGGCAGACGAGCGCGAGCGCGGCGATCGACTCGCCCCGCCCTCGCATGGTGTGCATCTCGCTGATCTTCTCGTCGAGCGGGCAGCCGTTCAGCTCGACGCCGAGCGGGTTCGCCTTGATCGCCCCGGTCTTGTTGTCCCGCAGGCCCTTCGAGCACGAGTCCTTGTCGCGATCGTGGCAGAAGAGGCAGTAGTCGACCTGGCTCTCGACCTCGCGGGGCGGCGCGCGACGGTCCGTCAGCGCAAAGCCGTCGCGCTCCCTCCGCTCGTGCTCGGGGCCGACGAGGAGCTCGGCGGAGCCCGGGCTGCCGTTCGCGCCCTTCCTCTGCAGCTGGACGAGCTCCTGGTAGTCGAGCGTGCGCGGCGCCTTCAGCGTCGGCCAGCGCCGCGCCGGATCGTGCTCGTCCGCGCGGCGCGCCGCGAGCCACGCCTCGACGGCGTCGAGCGCGAGCGCCACGACCGCGCCGTCCTCGGCCTCCGTCGGCTCCGCGCCAGCGACCGCCGCCGCCGGCGCCACCCCCTCGGCGAGCGCCGGGTCCTCCCGCAGCGCAGCGCGAACCTTCGCCGCCCGCTCGCGGAGCTCGTCCGTCCACCTCGCGCCGCCGGCCTTCGCGGCCTTGCGCGCGATCTCGTCGACCTCGATCAGGGCGAGCGTCGCGCGCGCGATCGCGAGCTCCTCCGCGGCGGAGCCGCCGTCGAGCACGCTCGCAGGCGCGCCCATGGCCGCGAGCGACCGCCGCGCCGCGTGCGCCGCCTCGACGTGCGTGCCCCGCCACGCCTTCCCCGGGTTCGGCTTGAACAGGCGCTTCTTCGAGAACTCGCGCTTGAAGTCCCAGAGCGCGCTCCGCTCGAGGGTCGCGTCGATCTGCGCCTGCGTCTCCCGCTCGACCCGAAAGAGCATCGCCACGAAGCGGCCGACGTGGGGCGCCGCCGCGAGGAGCGCCTCGGAGACCTGCTCCGGCGTGAGCGCGGGCCGGCCCGCGCCGGCGCCGTCCGCCTGCGCCGCGCGCAGCGAGGTCCGGTACGCGTCGAAGCGCGCGTAGGCACCTTCGTCTGCTGCGTGGAAATACGCCTCGAACCGCTCCGTCAGCTCGGCGAGCTTCGCGGGGTCGAAGAGATCGGCGTAGCCGAAACCAGGGAGCCCGAGCTCGAGCT
Organism: Sorangium sp. So ce426; assembly: GCF_051475585.1. NCBI lineage: Bacteria > Pseudomonadati > Myxococcota > Polyangiales > Polyangiaceae > Sorangium > Sorangium sp. So ce426. Next base: position 5,723,381 of record NZ_CP150341.1, read on the forward strand.
CGGAGGCATCGGAGGTCGCCTGCACCCACGAAGAGAAGTCAGCCTGCACTCCAGCGTTCGCTTCCATACCCGCGGCAAATGCTTTCTAGTTCAAGGGGTTCGCTCACCCGACGAGGGCTTGCCCACGCAGCCTCGAGAGCGACGTAAAGTAGCACCAGGTCGCACGTTCGACCTGGTGCTCGAGCAACATTCAATCGAGCTCGCCCTGCGCTGGTCAGCGCGTCGAGCACGCGAGCACGCAACCGCTGCGCGCTCATCGACACGTCAACCGCGCCGGTGCGTCGCGTCAGAACCCCTGCGAGACGACGCGCTCGATCGTATGCGTGGAGATGTTGCCGGCGACGACCTCTGGATCACGCAGCAGCGCCTGGTGCAGCGGGATGTTCGTGCGGATGCCGCCGATGATGAACTCGTCGAGCGCGCACCGGAGCCTGGCGATCGCCTCGGCCCGGTTCGCGCCGTGCGCGATCACCTTGGCCACCAGCGAATCGTAGGAGCTGGGAACGCGGAAACCGCCGTACACGCCGGAATCGACGCGGATCCCGACGCCGCCGGGCGAGTGGTACTCCGTGATGAGGCCCGGCCACGGCACGAACGAGCGCGCATCCTCGGCGTTGATCCGGCACTCGATGGCGTGGCCCCGGAAGCTCCACGGCCGCGTGTCGGGCAGCGAGAGGCGCTCGCCTGCAGCGGCGAGGATCTGCTGCGCGACGAGATCGACGCCGGTCACCATCTCGGTGACGGGGTGCTCGACCTGGACGCGGGTGTTCATCTCCATGAAGAAGAGCTCGCCTCGCTCATCCATCAGGAACTCGAGCGTGCCCAGGCCGGTGTAGCCGGTCTCGAGGATCGCAGCGCGGAGGATGTCGCCCATCCGGGAGCGCTTCTCGTTGTCCATCGCCGGGCTGGGCGACTCTTCCATCACCTTCTGGTGCCGGCGCTGGAGCGAGCACTCGCGCTCGCCGAGCGTCCACACGCCCCCGTGCTGGTCCGCGAGCACCTGGAACTCGATGTGGCGCGGCGCCTCGACGTAGCGCTCGAGGTAGACGTCCGGGTTCTTGAAGCCGCTCAGGGCCTCCTGCGTCGCGATCTCGAACGAGCGCTGCACCTCGCTGGCCTCGCGGACGATGCGCATGCCCCTGCCGCCGCCGCCGCCGGAGGCCTTCAGGATCACCGGATAACCGACGCGCTCGGCCTGCTCGGCCGCGTCCGCGGCGCTCTTGAGCACGCCCGTGCCGCTGAGCATGGGGATGCCGAAGCGCTTGGCGACCTCGCGCGCGGACACCTTGTCGCCCCAGGTCCGCATCGCCTCCGCGGTCGGCCCGATGAAGGTGAGGCGGCACTTCTTGCAGAGCTCGGCGAACTTCGCGTTCTCCGAGAGGAACCCGTAGCCCGGGTGGATCGCGTCGGCGCCCGTGACCTCCGCCGCCGCGATGATCTGCGGGATGTTGAGGTAGCTCTTCGACGCCTCGGCCGGACCGACGCACACGGCCTCGTCCGCGAACCGGACGTGCAGCGCCGCGGCGTCCGCCTCGGAGTGGATGGCTACCGTGCGGATGCCGAGCAGGCGGCAGGCGCGGATGACACGCATCGCGATCTCGCCGCGATTGGCGATCAGGATCTTCTGGAACACGGCACCCTCGCCCGGGCAGCGCTAGCTGCGCCGCACCTTGAAGAGACGCTGCCCGAACTCGACCGGCTTGCCGTTGTCGACGAGGATCTCGACGATCGTGCCCGGAGAGTCCGCCTCGATCTCGTTCATCAGCTTCATCGCCTCGATGATGCAGAGCGCCTGACCCACGCGGATCGCGCTGCCCACATCGACGAACGGGGGCGCATCGGGCGACGGCGATCGGTAGAACGTGCCGACGAACGGCGACGTCACATAGGAGATCCCCTCGTCGCTCGCCGCCTCCGCAGGCGCGGCAGGGGCCGCCGGCGCGGGCGCGGCGGCCGGCGCAGGTGCCGCCGGCGGCGCGACCGGCGCGCTGTGGATCTGGAAGGCGGCGGGCGCGAGGTGCGGCGCCGCGCCCTGCGGGATGACGCCTCCGCGCGTGAGGCGAATGCGAACGTGTTCGTCCTCGAACTCGAAGTCGCTCACGTTGCGCTTCTCTAAGATGCGTACCAGCGCCCGCAACTGCTTGAGGTTGATGTTCATGGAAGGACGTTCGGCCATCGATGTTTGCCGCCTTTCAACCAGAGTGACGGCGCATGTTCAACCTCTTTCGTCGGATCGCAGCTTCTCCAGATGCCCGATCAGCCCGATCAGCCCGAGGACGTACGAGCTCGGACCGAAGCCCGCGACGCGCGCCATGCACGCAGGCGCGATGCGGGAGCGACGGCGGAACGGCTCACGCCCGTCCGGGTTGGAGATGTGCACCTCGACGGTAGGAAGCGCGCTCGCGCGGATCGCGTCATAGAGCGCGATGGAGGTGTGCGTGTAGGCACCGGCGTTGAGGAGGATGCCGTGGAAGCCGCGATCGCCAGCGTGGCTGATCGCGGTCACGAGCTCTCCCTCGCAGTTCGATTGCATGCACGACACCGAGGCGCCGCGGGCCTTCGCGGCCTCCTCGACGGCGCGGTGAACGTCATCCAGCGTGGCCGTGCCGTAGATCGCTGGCTCGCGCTTGCCCAGTCGATCGAGGTTCGGCCCGGAGATGACCGAGATGCTGAAGCCGCTCAGGCGAGCTCCTTCAGCAGCACCGGCACCTTGGTGCGCAGGAGGTACCGGGCCTTGCCGATGTTCGCGTCGGGCGCCATCGAGAAGGCCACGAAGTACGAGTTGTTCACGACGCGGATCAGGGTGGTTACCTTCTCCGCCTGGATCGCGATCTCGGCGGCGTTGCCCGCGTCGAGCATCTCGGCGGCGCGCTGGATCGACTTCAACACGACGCTGAACTCAGCGCCGATGGTGGTGATGTCGAACGCGGCCCCCGGCTTGGAGTAGCTGTCGACCGGGATCCCCTCGAAATCCATGAGAAGGGTCGCGATGCCGCCCTCGGTGTTCTCTACGACTTCCTTCAGCACGGCCTGGAACATGCGCCGAGATTACCCAAGCGCGGCACGATCGGGAAAACAAACGAACCTGGCCCGGCATCTCGCGCCGCAGCCCGGGAGAGCGGGCGCTCTTCCTGGTCGCCCGACCCGCTCGGCCGCGCGCGGCCAGGCCGATGGCGACCGGGCGCGCGCGGCAGCGTCGGCCGCGAGAGCTCGCACCGGCCGCCTGCCATCGTGGACCAGCGCGACAGGCGCAAGCGACGCAACCGACGCAACCGACGCAACCGACGCAACCGACGCAACCGACGCGACAGACGAAGCGCGGCGAAACGTTGGACCGGGCGGGCGCTTTGCCTCTTGCATCCTGGTCCCAGCCGGGCGATTCCCGCCCCTGGGGGCCCGCTCCAAAGCACGCCTTGACCCTCGTCCAGGCGAGCGGCTAACGTGCGGCCGTTCTTTCGCCTCGCGGCAAGGTCCGGAGGCGGATCCCACCGGCGCGTCTCGCCGGGGGGCCGACGTCAAACGTGGTCGGGAGCGGCGTGCGCCGCATCCGCCATCTCATCAAGAAAAACAAGGACGGCCCAACATCTATGCGTGCTCGAGCCGGGGATCCCCCCCGCACGATGCCCCAGAAGATCCTCGCCGGGCGGGCGACGGATCCTCAGCTGCGCGGTGATCTCGTCCAGGTCAAGGTCGACCAGGTGATCCTCTCCAGGGCGCCGTCGCGCGCGCTGGCCGAGGCCATCGCCACGGGCATGAAGAAGACGCCGGTCGAGGTCGCCGTCGCCTACGACGGCACCTGCGTGGCCGACGCGAGCTCGCTCGCGGATATCGACGAGGGCAGCCCGCACTCGGTGTCGCCCGAGTTCCCGACCTACAACATCCCGATCGCGCGGCCCGGCATCGGCTTCCCTGCGCCCGTCCACCTGGAGCGCTTCGCGGCGCCGGCGCGGCTCGCCCTCACGGACGACCCGCGCCTCACGACGGTCGGCGGCATCGGCATGCTGTCGCTCGTCGTCTCGCCGAGCCAGCTCGGGCAGGCGCTCGCCACGGGCTCGGTCTGGCTCCGGCCGCCGCGCAGCGTGCAGATCCACCTCTCGGGCCGGGTGCGGCCGTTCGTCTGCGCGCGGGACGTCGCCCTCGAGCTGCTCCGCAGGAACCTCGACGAGGTGGTGCGCCGCATCGAAGGCGAGCACCACGCGCCGGTGATCCTCGAGTTCGCCGGGCCGAGCGCGCGCCTCCTCTCCGTGGGCGACCGCGCGGTGCTCTGCGGCATCGCGCCGCAGGTCGGCGCGGCGGCGGCGCTGTTCGTGAGCGACGAGAAGACGGAGGTCTTCCTCCGCGATCAGCGCAGGTCGAAGGCCCACCGCGCGCTCGTGCCGGACCCGGGCGCGCCGTGCGAGGAGGTCGTCTCGATCGATCTCGGCACGGTCGATCCGCTCCTCATGGACGAGGAGGGCGTGGTCCGGCCCGTCCGCGATCTCGCCGGCAAGCCCGTGGCGCAGGTCGTCCTCGGGGGCGACTCCGGCGTGACGTTGCGCGACATGCTCGCGGCGGCGCTGCTGCTCAAGTCGAAGCGCGTCCCGTCGCGGCTCGACCTGCTCGTCGCGCCGCCGTCGCGGCAGGTGCTCGAGGTGCTCGCGCAGTCGGGCGCGCTCGTCGATCTCGTCGCGACGGGCGCGCGCATCGTCGAGCCGGACAGGCGCGTCGTCACGTCGGAGATCTACCCGCCGCCGCCCGGCAGCCTGTCGCTGCGCACCGCGGATCCGGAGCCGCGCATCGCCGGGGCGCCGTCGTTCGTCGTGGCCTCGGCGGAGACGCTGGCCTACGCGGTGGCCACGGGCGCGGTCGGCGATCCGCGGTCGTTCAAGCGGCCGGTGCGGGTGACCGTGCCGCGGGCGCTGCCGACCGACGACGTGCTGATCCTCCGCGACAAGAAGGGGGAGCAGGTGAGCACGAAGAAGCCGCCGCCGGCGCCCGCGGCGGTGCCGTGGAAGGGGCCGCTGACGCTCGACGTGCTCGCCGGCGTGCCGAAGGTGAACGGGCACGCGGCGGTCGGGGCGCGCGGGCGCGCCGCCCCTGCGCCGGTCGAGGCGCCCGCGGCGGCCGCCGCGGACCAAGAGGGGCCGGCCGCGCCGGCGGAGGGCAAGCCGGCCGACGGCGTGGCGCTCGTCCTGTCGACGCTCGACGAGGTGCGGGCGGTCGCGGAGCGCGCGACCGATCTCTCGACGGTGCGCGCGGTGGTCGCGCCCTTCGTCCCGAGCACCGCGGTGTCGGCGTTCGCGAGCGAGGGGATCGCCACGTTCCTCGTCGGCACGGAGGCCCTCGGCAGCATCAAGGACCAGAAGAGCGTGGAGCTCCCCGCCCCCGCGCAGTGGGGCGATCGCGTCGCGGCGATCTTCGGGAGCGAGCGCGTCGAGGTGGCCTGGCTCGCGACCGGCATGGAGCGGAGCTGGACCCATGCAGGCACCGTGCGGCAGCCGCCCAGCGCGGGCAAACCAGCGAGGTAGCCGGGTCGAGATCCCGGTGGCGAGGCCGCCCCCGCAGGAGCGGGGGCGCCTTCCACCGGGAGCCGGGGAGCCGGACAGCAGCGCTCAGGGAGCCGCGCGCACGGGGGCCAGCGGGGCGAGGAGCTTGATCTCGTTCGTGAGGTCGCGGAAGCGGATCTGCTGCTCGTTGATCTGCATCTCGAGGACGATGACGCGCTTCGTGATCTCGTCGAGGCGCGCCGACGCCTTCGCGAGCCGATCCGTGAGGTCGCGGCGGAGCTCGTCGGCGGTCTTGTTCTTCTCGATGGCCCTGAGGTTCTGGCGGAGCTCGTGGCTCTGCTGCTCGAGGCGCTGCTGCTCGGCGAGGATCCTGTCGCGCTCGTCGATCGCCGGGCGGAGCTTGCCCCGGATGTCCCAGGCCTGGCCGAGCTGCTTGGCCACGGCCGCGTCGGCGCGCGGGTCCTTCATGTAGCCTTGCACCGCGTCGTCGGCGAGCTGGTCGAGCCAGTCGATCTGCTGCCGGAAGAGCCGCCGCTCGTCGACGTCGAGCACCGCCGTCCCCCGGCGCGGCACGTCGATCGGCACGAGCGCGCTGCCCGTGCCGACGTTGTCCTCCGTGCCCTTCGGCGGCGCGTGCAGGCGCGTCCCGTGCAAGCGGGGGTGCTTCACGAGCGTCCTCGCCGCGAGGTCGGCGCCGTTGCGGACGGCGTACTTCGTGTGCGTGACCCAGTCGCGCTCGATCTCGAGCGCGCCACCCTCGATCTTCGCGAGGCGCGCGCCCTCCGCGTTCTCCTCGCGCGTCGTATCGACGGCGAGGCCCCGCTCCAGCGCGAACGGCACCGTCGTCGTGGCCCCCGGCGGCAGCGGCTCGACCATGCCCTGGCCCAGGAACGCGCCGTTCTCGAAGACGGCGATGGGGCCGCGCTCCAGCAGCCCCTTCGTGTCGTTCGTGAAGCGCGCCACCCGGAACGGGTGAGAGCTCGACGCGGGCACGCCGCCGTCGGGCGCGAAAAGGAAGATCGACTCGCCGGGGACCTGCCGGGCCAGGAGCAGGACCATCGTCGCGCTCTTGTCGGGGATGTCGACAGGGAACGGGATGTCGTAGCGGGTCGTGCCCGCCTCCATCGCGACCGCGGCGAGCGCGCTCATGTTGCGCGGCGGAGAGGGGTTCATCGCCATGGGCGGCGGCGCCGCCGCCGGCGCGGCCCGCTTCAGCTGCGGCCCCGCGTGTTGCCCGCCGGCGCGCGCCTCTTCGCGGTCGCTCAGCCTCACGCTCGGCTTCGCGGCGGGCACCGTGGCAGTCGCGCTCCGCCTCGCGGACCGCAGATTGGCGCCGCCCTTCTCCATCTGGGCCTCGACCTCGTCGGCGAACGCGTACTCCTCGGAGGCGTCGCCCGGCGCCGCGGGCGCAGGCGCGACGGGCGGCGGCGGCGGCGGCGCGGCCTCGGTGGCCAGCGTCGTCTCGCTCGTCGGCACGGACGCGATCACCTCGCCCTGGTCGCTGACGACGGGGCGCGGCGGGATCGCCGCCTGGTCGAGCGTCGCCTGGAACGCGAGCGGCGCGCCCGCCACGAGCGACAGCTTCACCCCCTTCCAGTCCTCGCCCGAGAGGTTCTGCACGATGCCCCACGCCTGGAGGTGCGCCTGCTTCGAGCCCGCGGGCGGCGCTGCGCCCTGCGCCCCGCCCGCCCCCATCACGAGCCGGTACGACGGCCTCCACACAGGCGTCTCCGCCACGTAGCCGACCACGAGATCGTGCTCCCGGCCGTCGAGGGTGAGCTTCACCTGCTCGTGCTCGTCGTCGCGCTCCTTCTTCCCCGCCGCCGCGCCCTTGTCCTTCGGCGGCGGCACGGTCGTCACGTCGGGCCCGAGCTCATCCGGCGCCTCGTCCTCGCCGGATCCGTCGTCGACCTCCACCGGGAACGACGCGCTCCGGACGCTGCTGCCGCCGGCCTCGATGACCGCGAGCGTCGCGAGGAAGTCGCCGACCTTCTCCTTGCGGACCCGGAAGGTCACCTGATCGGCGTCGATGAGCCCACGACGCTCGAAATAAGCGACGCCGTTCCTGTAGATGACCACGCGCCGCAGCGCGAGCCCCGAGGCGTCCACATCGGGGCCGCGCGCGCAGCCGGCGAGCAGCGTGAGAGCGAGGAGCAGGCCGGAGCCCGCTCGCGCGACGTCGTACCGTCTCATGAATGTCCCTGGGTTTCGCTTGCGTCAGCTGTCGGAGGGCGCCGCCGAGGCGCGACGCCAGTCGGGCGGCAGGTCGAGAAAACCCTCGTTGCAGAGGAACTCGTAGAGCCCCTCGCAGACCTCGCCGCAGATCATGCTGAAGAGGTGGGGATCGGTGATGAAGAGGATCGTCTCGTCGCGCTCGGCGCCCGCTGTATCGGCGAGCTGGGCGACCAGCTCGTCCTCGGCGAAGCCGACGAGCATCACCATGAGGTGGCGCTCGAACGCGGCGCGGAAGCGAGGGAACGCCTCGCTCGTCACCTTGTACGAGTACGCCCTGCCCTCGAACGTCCGCGCGTCCTGCACGACCCGCGCGGAGATCTCGCCGAGGCTCTGGGCGAGCTGCACGCTGAAGAAGTCGACGAGCACGGCGTGCACCACCGACACGATACGCCTGAGCTCGCTGGATCGGCGCGCGAGGAAGGCGTCCTGCATGTCCTTCGTCAGCTTCGCGAGCAGCTCGAACGACTGCTCCCGCGCGTCCTCGGAGGCGAACTCGAAGCCGTCGAGCTCGGCCTCGATCCGGTTCTTGTAGCGGGTCAGCACGTAGAACAGCGCCTGCTCGCCGTGGTGGATCACCTTCGGCGCGCCGTCGCGGCCGCGCGTCTTCTCGTGGAGCTCGGACTGGAAGAACAGGCGGGCGAGGTTCCTGTGGATCTTCTTGAGCCGGCGCTCGACGAGCAGCGAGATGCCGTCCTCGCGGATGACCCGCTCGAGCAGGGCGCAGAGGGTCTTTTCGTGCGCGTCGCGGATCGCGTCGCGGTTCTTCGCCCCGCGATCCGCGGCGCCCGCCGACGCCTGGATCACCTTCAGCTGGGCGACGACCTGCGCGGTGACGGCGTCGAGCTCGGGGTTGGTCTCGAGATCGGCGCGGTAGTGGACGATGCGGGCCTGCATCTGCTCCTCGAGCAGGCCGAGCGCCATCTCGGTGATGTGGTCCTTCAGCGCCTGGCTGACGTGCTCGCCGACGCGCCGCGGCGCGTCGGGTGGGAGCGGCCTCGGCGGCTCCTGCGCCGGCCTCCCCCCCGGTTGCGATCGGCCCGAGGGCGGCAGCGGCGGAGGGTTGCGAGGGACCGGGGCCATGACCCGACAGCATAGCGGAACTCGCCCGTGGTGTGCGGTTTTGGCGGCGCGGCGCGAGTCGGACGTGGTGTGCGGTTTTGGCGGAGCGGCGCGAGTCGGAGTAAGACGGCGGCCATGCACACGCCCGCTTCACCTATGTGCGCCAGGGGACCGGAAGGCCCTCGGGCGCCCTCCTCGCCGGCCCTCTCGTCCATGGCGCTCCCGCGCCTGGATCACCGGCGCCTCGCGGCGGCGCGCCTCGCGGCGGCGCTCGCGCTCGCGCTCGCCAGCGCCGGGGCGGGCTGCTCTCGCGACGGCGACGGCCAGCCGCCGCCCGCGCGCACGCCGGAGCCCGCGGCGCGGCAGGAGCCCGCCGCGGCGGCGCCGGCCGCCACGGCAGAGGGCGCCGGGACGACCGTCGCGACGGACAGGAAGGACGGCGCCGCGGCGGCGCCGGCAGCGCAGCCCGAGAGGCTGAACGTCCTCGTTGTCTCGATCGACAGCCTGCGCGCGGACATGCCGTGGAACGGGTACGAGCGCGACATCGCGCCCGTGCTCACCGCGTTCGAGAAGAAGGCGGTCAGCTACACGCGCCACTACGCGATCTCGTCGTACACATCGATGAGCGTCGGCGGCTTCCTCGCCGGCCGGTACCCGAGCGAGGTCGATCGCAGCGGCTACTTCTTCGGCAACTACCCCGACAGCGTGCTCATGTTCCCGGAGCTCCTGCAGAAGGCCGGGGTGCGGACGATGAGCGCGCACGCGCACTTCTACTTCGACCAGAAGGCGGGCTTCCGTCAGGGCTTCGACGTGTACGAGATCGTGCCGGGGCTCTCGGCCGACAACACGACCGACCGGAACGTCACGAGCCCTGGGCACCTCGAGCTCGCGATGAAGATGCTCTCCGACAAGGCGAACACCGCTGGCACCTTCTTCGCGTACTTCCATTTCCTCGATCCGCACGACGTGTACATGACGCACGAGGGGATCCCGACGTTCGGCAAGCGCGCGCGCGACAAGTACGACGGGGAGGTCAGGTTCACGGACATGCACGTGGGCAAGCTGCTCGACTTCGTGGCGCAGCAGCCGTGGGCCAAGGACACGGCGATCATCGTGACCGCGGACCACGGCGAGGCGTTCGGCGAGCACAAGATGTACCGCCACGGCTTCGAGGTGTGGGACGTGCTCACCCACGTGCCGCTGATGATCCAGGCGCCCGGGATCACCCCGCGCCGGATCGACGTGCCTCGCAGCTCGATCGACCTGGCGCCGACGATCCTGGAGCTGACCGGCGCGCCGGCAGAGCCGTCCTTCCCGGGCAAGAGCCTCGTGCCCGAGCTCCACGGCGCGACGCCGGAGCCCCGCGACGTCATCGTCGATCTTCCGCGCACGAGCGACAACGACCGGCGCAGGGCGCTCATCCACGGGCAGTACAAGCTCATCGCGTACGGCGACGACGACGCGTTCGACCTCTTCGACGTCGTCGCAGATCCGGGGGAGACGAAGGATCTCAAGCGAACGCAGGCGCCGGTCTTCGAGGAGATGAAGGCGCTCTACAAGGAGCGCTCCGCGGCCATCAAGGACGTGTGCCCGAAGAACACGGCGAAGCTCAAGGGGAAGAAGACCAACAAGCGGTGCTAGCGCGCGGAGCGCCGCGCGCCGGCGCCGCCGAGGACCAGCGCTAGCGCGCCGGCGGGGCGACGGTGAGCGTCACGACATCGTCCTCGCCCTCCTCGATCCCGGCGCGCGCCACGAGGCGGGCGCCTTCGCACTCGAGGTGGAGGACGACGGGCGCCACCGCCTGCCGGCCGCACGACGGATCGCCCGAGACGCGCGCCGCGAAGGCGCTGCGCGCGAGCTCGACCGCCAGGGCGATGCCTCCGATGCGGCCCATCGCGTCGTCCGGGGCGACCTCGCGCGCCGAGCGCGCCTCCTCGAGGCGCGTGAAGAGCGCAGGCCCGCCGATCGCGACCTCGATCGGGCGGCCCGCCGCGTCCTCGAGGACGGCGACCTCGATCTCCGCCTGACGGGGCGCGCTCTCGCCCTCGGCCGTCACGACGAACCAGAGCGGGATCCGCTTCGCGCAGACCGCCGCGCCCGGGCCCGCGCGCTCGTCGGCGGGCGCGCAGCGGGGGGGCGGGAGCGCCAGGCTGAACGGGACGATCACCTCCGCCGGCGCCTCTGCGAGGGGCCGCCCCCACGCCCCCCTGTCCAGGAACCGGCGCAGCCACGCGGTGACCTCCTCGCCGACCCGCGCGCGATCCGCGCGCTGCGTCGCGAGCTGCGCCTCCGTCTCCTGAGCGGCGCGCGAGAGGACGTCGCCGGCGCTGCGCTCGCGGACGAGCTCGCGCAGCCGGTGGGTCGCCTCATCGCGGAACGCGCCCCTGGGCAGCGTCGCGAGGTACGCGGTGAGGCCCGCGGCCGTCCTGCGCTTCGCCGCGTAGTAGATCGGCTCGGCCCGCGCGAGGTACGCGCGCACCTCGCCGGCGAAGGCCCCGCGCGGATGGCGCTCCAGGTAGGCCGACGCCGCCGAGAGCCGCCCCTCGAAGGTCCTCGACACGCGCGTCGCCCGGTACGCCGCGTAGTCGTCGTAGCTCGCCAGGAGCGCCGGCTTCGAGGCGCACCCGGACAGGACCGCGACGAGCACCGCGAACGAGAAGCTCCGAGCGGAAGTCGCAAGGCGTCGGCCGGAAGCGACTGCGCCACGCCCGCTCATGGCGCCTCTTCCAGTGGGCAAAAATTGCACTCGGTCGGGGTCGACGCGCCTTCGTCGGCCATGTGGCCGCGGTACTCGTCGCAGCTCGCGAACTTGAGCTTGTGCAGGCACACCTCGCCGTCGTGGACCAGCGGATAGCAGCCGGCCGGGAGCTCCGGCGCAGCCTCGAAGGCGCAGGCGGCGTCGCAGGCGCGCGTGCGCAGGCCGCACTCGTCGCACCGGGCGCAGTCGATCTGCGCCTTCAGCGCGAAGAACTTGTACGGGTCGAGCTCCTCCGGCGCCTGCCCGCAGCTGCCGATGTCGCCGACCACCGGCGCGATGCCCACGAAGAGCAGCAGCGCCGCCACGCCGGCGATCTCCTTCGCCCGGGGGCGCCCGCCTCGACGCTCGCGCTCCGGCAAGCTCATGGCAGGAGCTCGTGATCGATCATGAGCCCGAGCTGCGCCGAGACGACGGGGTAGACGGTGTACGCCGCGTCGTACGTCGCGGCGCCATAGAAGAGATCCCCGACGATCTCGCCCGAGAGCGCGACGCCCGCGAGCAGGGAATACCCGAGCCCCAGGGCGAGCTCGCCTCCCACGTTCACGTCGGGCTCGATCAGGATCGCCGCGCCGAGCCGCCCGTACCCGAGCACGCGCGAGAGGCCGCGGTAAGCGACGAAGTAGCTCGGCGTGAGCGACTCCTGCGGGACGCCGCCGACGGCGACCGAGAAGCGCAGCGCCCCGCCGTGCTGAACGCCGTCGGCCGGCCCCAGCGCGAGCGCGACCCCGAGATCGAGGTACCCCGCGGTGAGCGAGAGCGACTCCGCCGTCTCGCCGAGCTGCGTCTGCAGGCGGTAGGGGTTGTTGAACCGGATCCCCTTCCCCATCGCGACGGTCGACACGACCCGCCCCGCCGTCCCCGGTGGCCGCGCGAGCGCGCGGTACGCATCGAGCTCGGCGCCGCCGCGATCCTCGCCTGGCAACGGCGCCACGTCCCCCTCGGCGCCGCGGTCTGCGGCGGGCTGGGCCGCGGCAGCGCGCCCCGAGGATGCCCCGAGCAGAACCGCCACCAGCGCGAGCCCGGTCCGGAGTTCCAGCATGGCCACGAGCCTTCTACCCCGAGGCAGCGCCCGCTGGCACGCTCAATTGCGTCCCGGCCGCGCGCCGCGCGAGCCGCTCCGCGGCATCGCCGGCCGGCGACGGCGCCGCGCGCCCCCGGCATGGCGCTCGCCACCGCTGCGTATCCGCCCGCTTCACCTGCGGACCGGACCCTGCATGGTGAGACCACCGTGAGCAATTCAAGCACCCGAGGCAGGCAAGGCACCGCCGCACAGCCGTCGGCGCTGCGCGCGCCGCGCGCCAGCGCGACGCGGCATCGAGAACGAGAAGATCGCAGCGAACCGGGAAGGCCCCGCAAGCCGGCCCATGAAGCCGCGATGTGGGCCGGCGCGAGCGAGCTGGACGAGCCGTTCGTCGACATGCTCGACGCAGCGGCGGCGCCGCCGCTGCGGGGCAAGGTGAACCCGCGCAGCGAGATCAGCGACGTGATCCCGACGCTCGACGACGAGGTCCGCGGCTACCACCACCACCCGAACGACGCCGGCAGCACCGAGTTCGAGGTGAACCCGGACGCCGCCGACGCCGCCGCCGATCTGGCGAGCGACCTCGGGGCGGAGTTCCTGGAAGGCGCGACGAGGGGCCAGGACATCAGCGACGTCGTGATGTCGCACGACGATGACGACGGCGATCTGCCCTACCTCCTGGAAGACGAGGACGTCGAGTCCGTAGAGCCGGACGCCGAAGGAGAGGACGAGCAACCGGTGACCCAGCGGATGCGGCGGCACGCGGGCTGACAGGCGGCGCGCGCCGCGCGTGACGGCCCGAGGCCGCGGCGCGCCGTCACGCACGGCGCGCGACGAGGTCTGGCCCGGTCACGCCTGACCGAGCACGGGCAGCTCCGCCACCACCTCTCCGTCGATGCGGATGAAGGCCAGCAGGCCTTCGTCCTCGTAGGCCAGCACATCGAGCACGATCCGCTCGCACAGCGGCAGCACGTACAGCGCTCCGTCGTCCGCCATCACCGTCATGGATCGCACAGGTGCGCTCGCCGTGGGCAGCGTCTCTGTGGTCCGTCGTCGCGCATCCATGTCGCTTGAGCTCCCAGGCTTGAATCGAGCTCCGGCCACCGCCGGCGCCGCGAGGCTAGAGGGCCTGCCCGTCACCTCACCAAGCGCCTTCCATGCCACGACGTCGGCGCAGCGGCGCCGGAGCCCCCGGCGTTCCACGGCGACATATGGCGTTCGCCCTAGCCCGCGCCGCTGCGTCGCTGCGGCTCAGCAGCAAGCGGCGCCGCCCCCCGCCCGCAGCGGAGCGCGGCGCGCCCGGAGCGCCGCAACACCGCGATTTCGAGCCGTCTCCGGCCTCGCCGACGGCCGAGGCGCGCAGGCGTTCAGCCCGCACGCGCGCGGTCATCGCGGTCTTCGCGCCGTTCCGGCGTCCGGCGCCGATGCGGCGGACAGGACCTTTCGCGCGAGCTTGGAAACGCCGATATCCAGCGCGCCCGGATCGAGCCACGCCGCCTTCTCGTAGGGGGAGGCAAGCTTTGCCCGGAAGCGCCAGGGGGCCGACACCTCGGCGCGCGCCACCGTCACGTCGAGGCGCCGGTGCGTGAGGATGTGGCGCACGCGGCCGACCTCGCGGAGCGCCGCGTCACGCGCGACGCCCACGAGCTCGAGGAGCGCGCGGGCGTCCGCGAGCGAGCGCGCCTCGACCATGGGCGGCTCCCAGAGCCCGCCGAAGAGACCTCCCTCGGCCCGCCGGGCGAAGAGCACGCGATCGCCTGACCGCACCACGGCGGCGACCATCGCGACCGCCGGGACGTCGCGTTTCGGGGCGATCACCGGCAGCTCCGCCTGCCGCCCCGTGGCGCGCGCGACGCACGCGCCGTCGACGGGGCAGGCATCGCAGCGGGGATTCCGGGGCGTGCACACGGTCGCGCCGAGCTCCATCAAGGCCTGGTTGAAGCGTCCGGGATGGACGCTGTCCGCCGAGCCCCGCACGAGGCGTTCGGCCGTGGACCAGAGCTTGCGCGTGCCCGAGGCGCTGCGGATGTCGTCGTCGATGCCCTCGATGCGGGAGAGCACCCGGGCGACGTTGCCGTCGACGAGCGGCACCGGCTGATCGTACGCGATGCTCGCGATCGCGCCCGCGGTGTACGCGCCGACGCCGGGCAGGGCGAGCAGCGCGGAGACGTCGCGAGGGAGCGCGCCGTCGTGGCGCGCGGTGACCTCGCGCGCGGCGAGGTGGAGCACGCGGGCGCGGCGGTAGTAACCGAGGCCGCTCCAGAGCGAGAGCACGTCGTCGATCTCGGCGGAGGCCAGGGCGAAGACCGTCGGGTAGCGGGCGAGGAAGCGCTCGTAGTACGGGATCACCGTCTCGACGCGGGTCTGCTGGAGCATCACCTCGCTCAGCCAGATCGCGTAGGGGTCGCGCGTCCTCCGCCACGGCAGGTCGCGCGCGACGCGGCCGAACCAGGCCTCGAGGGCGGCCGCGATCTCCCGGTCGCGCTCGCCCGGGTCCGGCGCTGCGGGCGGAGGGGCGCCAGCGCCCTGCTCACCGGACGAGGCGCGGCGGCGCGGCGGGCGAGACGTCGTCCTCACGCGCGAGGGGCCCTGCCTCCGCGCCGTCGACGCGGATCGCGCGGATCGCCGAGGTCGCACGGATCGCTGAGGTTGCGCGGCTGCCGCTCGCGGTGCTCAGAAAACGCTTCCATCGCGCGGGACTCTAGCGCAAGAGCCGACCGCGGTGTCGTCCCGGCGCCCCTGCCCACCCCAGCTGCTCCCCCGGGCAGCGCGCCTCTGCGCCGCGCTGATCCTCGGGCTCGTCGCGCCTGGGTGCCGCGACGAGCCGCGCCCCTGGGAGGGCAAGCCGGGCCCAGCGGTCGTGCTCTCGGCGGCGCCGACGCACCCAGCCGCGACGATCGGGACCGGCGGGCTCGCGGACGTCGACGCGGGACAGGGCGAGGGCGACGCCGGAGCGCGCACGGATCTCGATCTGCCGGTCCTCCCGGTGCGCGTCGGCGGTCCCTGGGTGCGCTGCTATGGGAACTTCAGGATCAGCGGCGATCCGCTGAAGGACGTGACGCGCCTGTCGCTGCTCTGCGGCCCTGAGAACGGCATGCGCCGGGTCTCGCCGAAGCCGATCGAAGGGCAGGTGGCCGAAGGCGGCGCGATCGTCACGGAGAAGCTGCAGGCGGTCCGGGGCGCGTGTTACCGGGTGTTCGCCGTCGGCGGACCGGGGGTCCTCAACCTGGACGTCGCCGTGCGGAGCAGCCGCGGGGCGATGATCGCCAGCGACGGCACCGAGGACGCATGGCCGATCGTCCAGCCGGATCGGCCCTTCTGCCCGCTCGAGGACGACAACGCCACCGTGGAGATCAGCGCCCGCCGCGGCAGCGGCCGGTTCGCAGCGGAGGTCTGGATGCTGAAATCCTACAAACGAGCGCGCCAAGGTGATGCCGGCACGGAAGCGGAAGCGAGCGAGGACGAGACGTACGAGATGAACAACGAGACGGACGCCTACGAGGAGCTCTGAGCTGGCGCCGCCTCGACCATCGCCCGATCCACGGACATCCGGGCGCCACGGTTTCCGTCCGGGTCACTGCAGTGTCCGCTGCGAGAGATCGAAGGCAGAGCTCTCTCGTCTGCCAGACGCGCGCGAAAGGCTCCCCATCGTCGTCAAAATCCGGCAGATCCATGGACCATGGCGCGACGCCGGCACCCTGCACGCACCCCTGCATTGACGTGGCCGCCCCGTCCCGCTAGGGGAGCCCGAGCCATGGCCGACGACACCGAGCCGCTCCGCGAGGACGAAGGGGACAAGGTGGAAGGCGAAGGCGAGAAGAAACGCCTCTTCGAGCGCGCTATCCCGGAGATCTTCAAGCGCGTGGTCGAGCGGGCCGTCGAGAGCGGCATCGACAAGCTCAGCGAGGGGCCCGAGAACCTCCGACACTTCGTGGGCGACCTCAAGCTGCCCAAAGAGGTCCTCCACTACCTCTATACCCAGATCGACGAGACCAAGAACGGTCTCTACCGGGTCGTCGCGAAGGAGATCCGGGATGTGCTCGAGCACACCCAGTTCGCGGACGAGATCACGAAGGTGCTGACGAAGCTCTCGTTCGAGATCAAGACCGAGATCCGCTTCATTCCCAACGAAGCGGCCAAGAGAGACGACAGCCAGGACGAGCCGAGGACCGGGTTGCCGAAGCCGGAGGTCACCGCTCAGGTGAACGTCAAAGACCGAAGCAAAGAGACCGGGCGAGACCGGCGCCGTGAGGAGAAGTGACGACGAAAAAGCTTAGGACGGGCGGCGAAGTCGACGCCTGGTGCACCAAGTGCCGCCTCGATCTTACCCATCGGATCATCGCGATGGTCGGCGACGTGGTGAAGAAGGTCGAGTGCAAGACCTGCATGTCGCACCACCTCTACCGCCAGCCGAAGAGCGAGCGGGAGAGCCGCGCGGCGGCGCGCGCCTCCGCTCGGAGCAGCAGCGAGCCGCGGGCCGCGTCGAGCTCGCCGCGCGGCGGCGCGGAGCGCCTCACGGCTGCCCAGCGCGCCGAGCGCGATCAGACGCTCGCCTGGGAGCGCGCCATCGCGGGACAGCCGTCCGGGGCGTTCAAGCCGTACCGCATCACGCTGACCTTCGGCGAGGGCGAGCTGATCCACCACAGCAAGTTCGGCGACGGCGTTGTCGCGAAGGTCATCGATCGGGGCAAGATCGAGATCCTGTTCAAGGATGGCCCTCGGACGATGGCGCACGGGCAGCCGTAACGAGCGCCGCCGCGCTCGCTCGAAGCCCGAAATTTGGGGCTGCCCGTGCGATCGGGTAGCCTCGGTATCGCCTTGGACAACCCTTCGCCCCCTTCTGCGAGCGGGTCCCTGCGCGGGCGGCGCTCCCGCGCTCGCTGGCCCGAGCGCGCGCTGCGTTGCGTGGCGCTCTGCGCGATCGCCGTCGAGGCGCTCTGGTACGGCATCCACGAGGTCCGCGGCTTCGGCCCGGCCCTCGCCGACGGCGTGCGCGCCGTGGTCGGTCCCGCGCCTGTCGCGTGGGCCGAGGACGTGGCCTACGGCGTCGCCGATCGGCTGAACCGGACCCTCTACCGCGACGCGGCCCCGAAGACGTTCTGGGAGCCCCCGCCCGCCGCCGCCGCGGAGGCCGTGGAGAGCGCCGAGGGCCCGAAGGCGGAGACGGTCACGTCGCCCGCCTCGTTCCAGCCGCCCTTCCCCGAGGTCGCGGCCACGGGCGACGGCGTCTGGACGCCGATCGGCGACAGCGCCGCCCGGCCCGGCGAGGCGCAGGTGCTCTGGAAGAGCGTCGTGCACCCCGACCCGAAGCGCGTGTTCGCGGCCATCGCCGTGGTGGCGATCGATCTCGGGCGCGTCGACCTCCGGCTTGTCGCGGGCACGAAGGAGCCGTTCTCGCCGGACGTCCCGGCAGAGCGGCGCCCTGGCCTCGTGCCAGGGGGCCACGCCTCGGAGCTCGTCGCCGCCTTCAACGGGGGCTTCAAGGCGATGCACGGCCACTACGGGATGATGCTTGACGGCGACACGTTCCTGCCGCCGCGCGACAGGGCGTGCACGATCGCGCTCTACCGCAGCGGCGCGGTGCGGATCCGGACCTGGCCCGAGCTGCGCGACGGCGAGGCCCGCATGGCCGCGTACCGGCAGACGCCGCCTTGCCTGGTCGAGCAGGGCGAGCTCCACCACGCGCTGTACGACTCGAACCGCGACTGGGGCGCGACGGTGAGCGGCGAGACGGTGATCCGACGCTCGGCGCTCGGCGTCGACGCGACAGGCAAGCTGCTCTTCTACGGGCTCGGCGAGGCCGTCACAGCCCGCAGCCTCGCCCGCGGGATGAAGGCCGCGGGCGCGCACGACGTGGCGGAGCTCGACGTCAACCACGCCTACCCCCGCTTCCTCCTGTACGGTCGCGGCGCGGACGGCGCGGGTCCGCGCGCCAGCTCGGCGCTGATCCCGGACGTGCAGTTCAAGCCCGAGGAGTACGTCGCGGAGCCGGCGCAGCGCGACTTCTTCTACCTGCGACGCCGCCGGCCGTCGGCGCCGCTCGGGATCGCCGATCCGGCGCCCGAGAGCGACGCCCTCGAGCGCGGCGGGCGGTGACCGCCGGCCCTCGCCGCGCCCGGAAGAGCGTGCGTCGCTAACGGCGATCGAGCAGGTCGCGCAGGCGCTGCGCGAGGGTCTCGGGGGTGAACGGCTTCTGCAGCAGCGCGAGCTCGCGATCGGGCTCGGCGCCCGCGAGGACGTCCTCGGCGTAGCCGGAGATGTACAGCACGCGGGCGCGCGGGTGGATCGCGACGGCGCGCTCGGCGAGCTCGCGGCCGTTCATGCCCGGCATCACGAGATCGGTGAGCAGGAGATCCACCGCGTCTTCCCCCTCCCGCGCGAGCATCGCCAGCGCTTCCTCGCCGCTCGCGGCCGAGAGCACGCCGTAGCCGCGCCGCTCGAGCACATCGACGATGAGCTTGCGGACTGCCTCGTCGTCCTCGACGACGAGCACCGTCTCGTCGCCGCCCGCCGGCGACGGCCGCGCGCGAGCGGGCGCCACCTCGGCGCGCTCCTCGACGCGCGGGAGGTAGACGCGGAACGTCGTGCCGCGCCCGAGCTCACTCTCGACCTCGATGAGCCCGCCGCTCTGGCTCACGATCCCGTACACCGTGGCGAGGCCCAGCCCCGTGCCCTTGCCTCGCGCCTTCGTCGTGAAGAACGGCTCGAACAGGTGCGAGAGCGTGTCGTGATCCATCCCGTTGCCGCTGTCGGTCACCGAGAGCACGACGTAGGGGGGGCCTCCAGCGGCGGGCGCGTCGTCGTCGTCGCGCTCCGCTGGCGCGAACGATCTCGCCGCCGGGCTCTCGCCAGGCTCGCCCAGGGAGGTCTCGACGACGAGCTTGCCGCCCCTCGGCATCGCGTCACGCGCGTTCACGACGAGGTTCAGGACGACCTGCTCCAGCTGGCTCTTGTCGACCCTGATCGAGCCGAGATCCCGGCCGACGTTCGTCTGCAGGTCGATGTCCTCGCCGATGAGGCGCTGCAGCATCGTCTGCATATCGAGCACCACCGCGTTGACGTCGAGCACCTCGCGCTGAAGCGCCTTGCGGCGGCTCATCGCGAGGAGCTGCCGCGTGAGCGCCGCGGCGCGCTCCCCGGCCTTCGTGACCTGGAGGGCGTCGCGCCGCAGCGCGCTGTCGGGCCCGAGGCGGCGGATGAGGAGCTCGCCGTAGCCGAGCATCACCATGAGCATGTTGTTGAAGTCGTGCGCGATGCCGCCGGCCAGCCGCCCGAGCGCCTCCATCTTCTGCGACTCGCGCGAGCGCTCCTCGCGCTGCCGGAGCGCCTCCTCGGTGCGCCGCCGCTCGGTGATGTCGCGGACGAGGACGAGGACGTGCCCCTCGAGGAACGGCATCACCCGCGCCTCGACGTGCCGCTCTCCGCCGGCGCTCGCGACGGCGTGCTCGAGCGCGACCACGGCGCCCGCCTCGTGAGCCTCCTGGCTCGCGCGCTCGAGCCGCTCCCCGAGCTCCAGGGGGAGCACCTCGGTCATGCGCTTGCCCGACAGCGCCTCCGCCGCGACGTGGAGCTCGGAGAGCCTCGGCTGGTTGTAGTCGACGATCCGCAGCTCGGCGTCGAGGCGGAAGCAGAGATCGGGGATGGCGTGAAACAGCGCGCGGAGCTCGCCCGCGGCGCGCGCGCCCTCCCGCTCGGCGCGCCACCGCTCGATGCTCTGCCCGATCTGGCTGCCCACGGACGCAAGGACGCGGAGCAGCTGCTCGTCGCCGCGGTGCGGGGCGCGGCTCCTCAGCTCGATCACCCCGGCGACGCGGGGGCCGCACGGGATCGGGACGGCGCACGCCGCGCGCTCCCAGCCCGGCGCGCGCGCGGCGTGCTCGACGACGTCGACGACGCCGCCCGCGCTGGCGCGGAACACCGGCGCGCCGCCCAGGAAGGCCTCGCCCACGAGGTCGGACTCGGCGGCGAGGGTCGGCCCCTGGCGGAGCACCTCCGCGAGCGCCTCGCCATCGCCGTGCGCCGCCGACCGGGCCTCGACGCAGCGGAGAGCGCTGGCTCTCGCCGCGGACCGCGGCGCGTCGCCCGCGGCGCTCGGCTCCGGCTCCGCGAGCCAGAGCGCGGCGACGTCCCAGCCGAGGTGGTCGATCAGCGCGGCGAGCACGCGCGGAGCAGCCTCCGCGAGCGAGGCCGCCTCGCGCAGCGCGCTCGTCGTCGCGAGGTGCGCGGCCAGCCGGGCCTCGGCCGGATGGACCTCGGCCAGGCCGCCTGGCGCTGCACCGGCGTGGACCTGCTCCCCGGGATCGAGATCGTCGTGTGGCACGTGAAGCCGCGGAGCCCCCATGCGCTCAGCCGCCGGTCTTCTCTGCTGCGCCGCTCTCGAGGTGGACCGTCCAGCAGACGGCGCCGGAGGCCGGCTCACCGCCGGGCGGCCCCACGCTGATCTCCGCGCGGGCCGGCCCGACGGCCCGGAGATAGAGCCGCTGTCCGACGGCGCCGCGCCCGAGCGCGCAGACAGCGCGGCGCACGCGCGGATCGTCCGCCGCGACCTCCCCCTCGTCGTCGGCGGCCATGAACAGGAGCTCGACCTCGGGCTTCAAGCAAGCGCCGACCTCCCGCCAGACGTCGTAGTCGACGGACGGATCCAGGACGTCGGCGAGCTGCCCGTGGCGGGCGCGCCCGACGCGGTAGCGGAACGCGTCGCGCTTCTCCGCGCGGAGCGTGGCCCCGATCCGATCGAACCGGAGCGACAGCGCGCCGAGCGCGGCCGCCATCTTCACGGTGGGCGCGCCCAGGTTGGCCTTGTCCGGCTCCTTGAAGCGGTGCACCTGCACGCCCGCCGGCAGCACGCCGGCGAGCAGCTCCGCGAAGCGCTGGTTCATCCCGAGGCGCCCGCCGAGCAGGATCCTGAGCCCCTGGTAAGGATCCGGCTCCCGCCCGATCTTCGCCACCGCGCCCTCGAGGTGCCGGCGGACCACCTCGACCCCGTCCCGGAACCACGCGTCGATCGCGCCGCCCAGCGCGCCGCGATCGATCGAGAGCGGCACGACGGCCGGCGCCCCGTCGAGCCCGACCAGCGAGAGCCGCTCCGCGACCTGCGCGCTCGGCCCCCCCTCGAGGAGAGGCCGCAGCAGCTCCTTGAGCGCCCACGCGTTGGCGCGCCCATCGGGGGACGGAGCGAGCAGATCTTCCGCGCCGTCGATCGGCTCCTCCTCGGGCGGGCGCTCGAAGGGGATCCGGCGATCGCGCATCGCGGCCTGGCTGGACGAGTACACCCTGTAGGCGATCCGGTGGAGGAGCCGCTCGCCCCCGAGCCAGGGGATCGCCGTGGGCTCGAGGTACTCGACCATCCGCTCCAGCCCCTCTGCGGCCTCGTGCGCTTTCGCGCTCCGCAGGATGCCGAAGGCGAGCCCCGCCTCGCTGGCCCCGGCGTCGATGACGCAGAACGGGACGCCGCCGTCCCGCGGCTGGATCCCGAACATCCGGAACGCCTGGACCGCATAGGCGATCGCGGACGGCCCTGCGTCGACGACCTGCAGGCCGTCGAGGTCGTGGTACTCGCAGAGGCCCGCGGGCAGGCTCCTGAACATGCCGCGGCGGAAGGCGACGAGCACGCTCTCGCGGCGCTCGGGCGACCAGCCCGTCGGCATCGTGATCGCGTAGCGCGTGGAGAGCCCCCGCGAGCGCTGGTTCAGGTGCAGGCCGACGTAGTACGCGTAGAGCTCCAGCGGATCGAACGGGTCGTGCGCGCCGATCCCTTCCTCGTCGATGATGGGCGGCGCCGGCTTCTTCAGCGCCTCGGTCGTGTCGGGGTCGCTCCTGCCCCGGAGGCGGAACGGCTCGCCGCGCTCGGTCCGCTCGCGCAGGAGCGGGAGGGCCGGCAGGGAGGCCGCGGCGCGCTCGTGGACGTCGGCGCCCGGCCGGACGCGCATGTCGCGCGCAGCGTGCCCGATGAGCACGTCGCCCCAGCGCGTCATGGGCAGGATCACCCGATCGCGCCACGCCTTCGTCGTCCGGGCCAGCGCCTCGAACGCGACCTCGCTCGGGTTCTCGTTGTCGGCGGACACCCGCAGCGGCGCGTCGGCGCCGATCCGGACGAACTCGGCGCCCCCGCGCTCGCCCCGGACGGCGACGACCGTCGACGCCGCGCCGATGTCCACGGCGACCCAGTCGGCGCGCACGTCGAGCCGCGGATCGCGCCGCTTCACCTCGGGCGGGATCGGGTCCTTGTCGGTCTTTCCAGTGCGGCGGTGCAGCCCGACCACGCGGCCCTGTCGGAGGATGGCGATGGACGTCGCGCCGAGGAAGCGCGCGCCGGTCCAGAAGCCCTGCGCTGGATCGACCAGCGTCGTCCCCTTCACCGGATCGAGGTTCGCGACGACCTTCGGGAAGAAGTCCGCGATGTGCTCCGGCGAGGCCACCCCGTCGTAGCGCTCGACCTTGATCGGCGGCGAGTAGTAGTTCTGGAGCCCTTCACCGTAGATGCGCGGACTGACCTGGATCAGCTTCAGATAGGGGATCGGGCAAGACTGCTCGTCCAGGCGGAACTCCTGGTAGAGCGAGGTCGGGGCGACCGAGTTCTCCATCTCGGGCGCGATGCGAGGCACGCTCGCGCTCATCTCGGTGCCGAAGTACATGAACTTCGTGCCGGCGCCCCCGGTGAAGGCGGCAATCCTGACCTCGTTGAACGTCGCCTGCCCGACGATGAGCGGCGGTAACGCGATCACGTAATCGAGCACCAGCGTCGTGAGCCAAGGTTGGTCGAAGAGGCGCGATTCCCAGCGCATGACGAGCGTCGGGAACGCGCGGCCCTCGAGGGAGACGATCTTCTCCGCCTCGCGAACCAGCGCACCATCGACGGACAGCTCGTAAACCGGCATACGTGGGCGACGTTATCACGAAGATCCCCTGCGCCGGCCCGGGGATCGCGAGAGCGGGGCGTTCGTTCGTTGTCAGGCGCTCAGCCGCTCAGCCGCTCGGGCGGCCGCGCGCCCACGCCATCGATCCTCGTGTGGGGCCTCGTGTGGGGCCTCGTGTGGGGCCTCGTGTGGGCGTCCACGCCGCACGGCGGCGGGTGAAGGCGACGCCCGTCGTCGCTCCGCGAGGGCGTAGGCCGGCCTCCAGCGACCGTGCTAGCCTGGCGGCGTGATTTGCTTCTCCGGACCGGGAACGCTGTCATGAATCCGTTGGTCGGCGAGATCATCGACGGCAAGTACCGGATCGTCCGGCTGCTCGGCCAGGGGGGCATGGGCGCGGTCTTCGAAGGCGAGAACTTGCGCATCCGGCGCCGCGTCGCCATCAAGCTGCTGCACGCGAGCATCTCGAGCCAGGCCGAGTCCGTCGCGCGCTTCGAGCGCGAGGCCCAGGCCGCGGCGCGCATCGGCTCCGATCACATCTGCGAGGTGCTCGACCTCGGCGTGCTGCAGGACGGCACGCGGTACATGGTCATGGAGTACCTCGAGGGAGAGACCCTCGGGGCCAAGATCGAGCGGATGGGGCGGCTCGGGCCCGAGATCACGGTGCCGATCATGGTGCAGGTGCTCGAGGCGCTCGGCGCCGCGCACGCCGCGGGGATCATCCACCGCGATCTCAAGCCCGACAACATCTTCGTCATCCCGTCGAAGGCCGGCCTCAGCAACTTCGTGAAGGTGCTCGATTTCGGCGTCTCGAAGTTCTCGCAGCTCGCCGGCGCGGAGATGAGCATGACGCGCACGGGCGCGGTGGTCGGGACGCCGTACTACATGTCGCCCGAGCAGGCGCGCGGCTCCAGCCCCGTGGATCAGCGGACCGACATCTACGCCATGGGCGTCCTGCTCTTCCAGGCGACGACCGGTCAGGTGCCGTTCGATGCGGCGACCTTCAACGAGCTGCTCTTCAAGATCGTGCTCGAGCCGGCCCCCCTGCCCCAGCAGCTCGTGCCCGACCTCGACGCCGAGTTCTCCGGGATCATCCAGAAGGCGATGGCGCGCGAGCCGGGGGGCCGCTTCCAGAGCTGCGCGGAGTTCAAGAACGCGCTCCTCGCCTGGGCCGCAGCGCGGCCCAGCCTGGCCTTGCTGACCACGGGGCGGACGTCCTTCCCCCGGCTGTCGCTGCCGTCCCAGCCCGAGACGGCGACCCCTCCGCCCACCCGCACCGAGCCGCCGTGGGGTGGCCAGAATGCGCCGGCCGTGCCCGGCATGGGCCAGACGCCGCAGCTGACCGCGAACTCGTGGGGCGCCTCGTCAGGGGTCACGGGCCGCTCGACGCGCCCGCCGTCCAGGATGCCGCTCCTCGCCGCGATCGCCGGGGCGGCCAGCTTGTTCGGCGCCGGCGTCGCCGTCTGGCTCGCCTTCGGACACAGCGGGACGACGGGCGCGGCGACCGCGGATCCGAGCGCCGTCGCCGCGACGGTCATCCCGGCGCCCTCGCCCCCTCCGCCCCCTCCACCGACCGTCCCGCCGCCCGAGCCCATCGTCACCGCGAGCGCCACGGCCGCAGCGCCCGCTCCGCCCGTCACCGCCGAGCCCGTCGCGGCGCCGGCGGCCTCCTCGGCCCAGGTGAAGCCGCCCCCGCCGCGCCCACAGCCTCCTCAGACGAGGCCATTGCCCGTCACGAAGCCGCCGCAGACGACGCCGTCGACGAAGCCGACCACGTCGCCCCAGAAGCCGCAGAAGCCGGGCGTCCCGGGCGACTTCGGCTACTGACGCCCGCGCCGCGCAGCGCGCTCGGATCAGAACGCGCCGCGCACCCCGAGCCCTGTTGGCGTTACATAGGGGGCGATCCAGGCGGAGCTCGAGGGCTCCGGCTTGGACGTCAGCTCCAGTACGAGCAGCGTCACACCACCGGCGAGCAGCACGCCGCCCCCGACGAGACCGACCGCGCCGATCGTCTGCTGTGACGCGGCGTCGGCGTCGAGCGATTTGATCTGGGCCTGGATCGCCGGGCCGCACTCCGTGCCGGCAGTGCTCTGCGATTCGCACCCACGCGCGGCGCTGAGATCGTTCGCTTCTTTTTGCGTCCCGCTGCTCTTGGCCAGGAACACCGAGCCCACCACGACACCGCCGAGCCCGAGCGCCGTGGCCGCGATGCCTCCGCCCAGCATCGCCGCGTTCGTCTTTCGCTCCGGGGTGCCAGGCGGGGCGACAGGGGGGACCTCGGTCTGCCCACCGCCCCAGGTGCCCTGCCCTTCGACCGCGCCTCCCGGCGGGGGGACCACGGCCGGGCCTTCCGGGACCGGGATCTTCAGCTCCTTGCGCTCGCCGTCGCCGATGGTGACCCCCTGCTCGATCGGCGCGAGGCTCGGCGGAACCACGGTGACCACGTGATTGCCCGGATCGATCGGGCGATGCACGCCGAGCAGCGCGTCCGCGACCGGCTGGCCGTCCAGCTTCACGCCGATCTTCCGGCCGGCGGCGCCCTCCAGCGCGATGCGCAGCGACGCGATCCTGGGCTCGATCGCGGCGAGCTCCTCCCGCGCGTCCTGCTGCGCCCTCTTGAAGGGAGACGGCGCGGTGGGCGGGAGCTCCTCGCGGACGATCCTCAGGTAGGTCTCCTTCGCGGCGACGAGCCGGCCGAGGCGCACCTGCGCGCGCGCGATCAGCAGGAGGTGCGTCGGAGCGTGCACGAGCGCCTCGGCGCGACCCAGCAGATCGATCGCCTCCTCGAAGCGGCCGGACGTGAACGATTCGGCGCCCTGTGTGGCCAGCGACCGGGCCGCTGCTCTGTCCTGGTCCGACTGCGCATGGGCCTCGCCTGTCGGGAGCAGCAGGAACAGCGCCGCAGCGAACGGAACGCATCGTCTCAAGAGCACTCAGGCCTCCTCGCGCGCCACGCTATCACACGCCGTCGACAACGGAACAAATCAGCCCTCGCGGCGCCGCTGCCCGGGCGGAGGCAAGGTTTTCCCGGGCGAAATGCGCGCGGCGCGCGGGCCGCTCCGAGCCGCGCCGCGAGCGCCGGCGCAGGGCGCCCGCGGCGCGGCCGCGCCCGACGCTCCGTCTCGCGGCCGCTGTGAACCGTCCGCACAGCGCGATGGCACCCATTCTGCTGCGTGGAACGCGCCATGGATTGCCTCCGCGCCTCCGCGCCCCTCGACGCGGGACTCCCGTCCTCGGAGCGATTCCTCAGGGGACGCCTTCTCGGGGGGCGGTACCTCGTCGAGCAGATGATCGGCGCCGGCGCGATGGGGCGCGTCTACCGCGCGCGGCACCTCGGGCTCGGGCGCGCGTGCGCGGTGAAGGTCATCCACGAGCGCGTCGCCGCGCCGCGCGTGGGCGGCGGAGCGAGCCGCCGCGTCTGCACGACGCGCGTCGCCGCGTCGCCGCGCGGCGAGGGCGCCGTCCACCGAGGATCGAGCGGCGTGAGCGAGAGGTCGCGCTCCGACGAGAGGTCGCGCTCCGGCGGCGTCCGCGCCGGCGACGCGGTGCTGAGGTTCCATGTCGAAGCGCTGGCGGCGAGCCGGCTCGATCACCCGAACATCGTGCGCGTCCTCGACTTCGGCTGCGAGCCGGTGAGCCTGCACGGCGCGCTCGGCGCGAGCGCTGACGGACATGAGGCGACCCCGCCCAGCCTCTGGTACCTGGTCACCGAGCACCTCGACGGCGAGGACCTCATCGACCTCCTGAACGCCGCGCCGATCCTGCCCCCGGAGCGCATCGTCTCGATCATGCGCCAGCTGTGCTCCGCGCTGCAGCACGCCCACGACGCGGGCGTCATCCACCGCGACGTCAAGCCCGAGAACATCCGCCTGGTGCCCCGCATCGACGACGACGGGGCGCCGTTCGAGCAGGTGAAGCTCCTCGACTTCGGGACGGCGAAGCTGCTCCACGACGACCGCTCCGGCGCGTTCGGCGGCTCGCCCCTGCTCCCCGTGCCCGACGAGGACGACGGCAGGCTCGTCATCGGAACCCCCGCCTACATGAGCCCGGAGCAAGCCGCAGGGCAGCGTGTCGACGCGCGGAGCGACGTCTACGCGTGCGGCGTGCTGCTCTTCGAGATGGCAACGGGGCGGCTCCCCTTCGAGCGCCCGACGCCCGTCGCGCTCGCCGCCGCGCACGTCGAGTCCCCCCCGCCCCGACCGAGCGCGCTCCATCCGGCGTTCGATCCGGATCTGGAGGCGCTGATCCTCCAGTGCCTGCGCAAAAATCCAGAGGATCGCCCGCAGAGCGCGCGGGCGCTGCGCGAGGCGCTCGGGCACATCGCGCTCCGCCGGGCGCGCTCCGCCGCCGACGAGCAGGCCGCGCTCGGCGGCTCTCCGCGCCCCTCGGAGAGCGCGCGCCCAGCGACGGCGTCCTCGTCGCGCAGGAGGTCCTCCGCGGAGGACGCCGCCACGGCGCGCTCCGCGGGAGCCTCGACATGGGTGGGCTATCGCTCGCCGTCTCTGCCGGAGGGCGCGCACCTCGATCGGCCCTGCTCTCCCCCGACCACGCGGCGAGACGACTCGTCCGCTCCAACGTGGGTCGGCCATCGCTCCACGCCTTGCCCCCCGGCTGCGCTCGTCGAGGCGGCCTCACCCCCGGCGCCGGATGGCGCGCCGCCGGTGGACGCGGCACCCCCGCCCGCCGAGGCGTCGCCTCCCGCGCACGCTCCGGCCAGCGCCCTGCGCGCTCCGGCGCTCGATCCGCTCTCCTTGCTTCGAGCGCACCGATCCAGCGGATCGCGGAGCCTGGTCGCGCTGCGCCGACGCCGGCGCGGGCGTCTCGCTCCGGTCGTGATCGGCACCGTCGCTGCCACGGTGCTCGGCGGATCGCTGTGCCTGCTCTTCAACGCTGCAAGCGCCGCGCTCGCCACGCTCACCTCGCCATCGCCAGAGCGCGACGGCGAGGCGCCCCCGACCGCCGAGGGGCGCGCGTGGCCGGCGCGCGCCCCGGAGCCGGACCCCGCCTGCCCTTCCGGACCACCACGGTGAACGCCCCAGCCGGGCCGCACGCCGGGTCCGCGGCGCTGCTCGTGGGCGCGCGTCGCGGGCGCGGGTACGCACCGGGACACGGCGGGCCAACGGGCCCGGGCGACGCGCCAGCGCCTGCCCACGCGACGCCAGCTCGGAGCGATCGAGGAACGACGACAAGCAGACCGACGGCGAGGGCCGAGGCGCGCGCGGTGCGAACGAAGCGCTCACCCCGCGCCCCGAGCGCGCCGAGCGCGCCGCGATCCTCGATCTCGCGCGCGCCGCTGCGCGCCGATGTACAGCCGATGCCCAGCGCAGCGCGCCCGATGGCGACGCAGTTCACGCTGGCCACCGGGTCTCCGCTTCATGGCGGTGCGAACGGAGCTCACCGCGCGCGGCACGTCGTCTGCAGACGCTGAGCCGGACGAAACGCTGGACGCTGGCCTCCACATCGACGCGGGAGGACGGGCCTCGGCGTCACGCGGTGTCGAGAGGAGCGAACCATGTCCGTGCTGTTGTGGATCCTGTTTGGCCTCATCGTCGGCGTCATCGCCAAGCTGCTGACCCCTGGCCGCGACCCGGGCGGCTTCGTGATCACGGCGCTGCTGGGCGTGGCCGGCTCCTTGCTCGGCGGCTTCGTCGGCCGGGCGCTGGGGCTCTATCCGTCGTATCAGTCGAGCGGCGGCTTCTTCACGTCGATCCTGGGCGCCATCGTCATCCTCGCCATCTACAACGCGACGATCGGCCGGCGAGCGACGAGGCCCTGAGCGCCCCCGCCATCGACGGGCTCGCCCCGCCGCGAGGCAGAGAGCTGCCCGAGCAGCGCGGCGGCAGGCACCACGCGGGCCGGCGCGGCGCGCCGATCCAGGCGGAAATCGAGCGCGACGTCCGGCGGCAGCGGCCGGATGGCGCCCGCGCCGAAGCAGCGGTGATAGGCGAGATCGCCCGGCCCCGCGCCCCGCCCGCCGAGCTGGTGGCTCCACCACCGCGAGTAGACGGTAGGGCGTTCGGGATCGATCGAGAGTAGATCCGAGCGCTCGAGCCGCACCTCGCCGTGATCACCGCGGTCCGCTGCGCCGTGCTTGGCGGTGAGCCGCCCCCCCTCGCCGACGCTGTAGACGATCCTGAACCCCTCGACATCGCCCTTGCCGTAGACGGCGCGCTGGACCCCCGGAGCGAAGAGCAGCGCGTGCGTGTAGACGAGGTCCACCGCGAGCGCGGGCAGCACGGTCCAGGTCAGCCAGTTGTTGCCCCACGGCCGCTCCTCCGAGAAGAACGCGTAATAACCAACGGAGACCTCGCCGTGCTCTCCGACCGAGCTGCGGTAGTACAGGACGTCGCCGAGCTCGCCCGCGCTCGCGACCGTCGATCCGACACAGATCGGCTGCCGCTCGATGGCCGCGCCGAGCTCCGTCGGCTCCGCCGGCGCGCCGGCGACCGGGCACGGCAGCGCGCTCCCGCTCGTGAAGCTCGCGACGAGGGGGACAGCCAGCGCAGCGATCGGGAGGGAACGGCTCAGGGGATTCCGGACGGGCATCAGGCCGGACTAGGCTAGCGAGCCCGTCGCTATCCGCGCCAACACCAACGGCCGTTCGCGTTCGACGCCTCACGAGCACGGCGCCGAATGGAGATCTCCCAGGTCTCGCGGCTCTCCGCGCCGCGGCGCCGGCGCTGGAGCGCTCGTCAGTCGCGGGGCGCGCCGCGGCTCGCCGGCGCAACGCCGCCGTCGAACGCGCCGATCGCCCTGCCGGCGAGCGCCCCTGCGGCGAAGGTCACCGCCGCGATCACGAGCCAGGGCAGGAGCCGAGCGCGCCGCAGCGGGCGCGCGTCCCTCCAGTCCGGCGTGACGGCGCTCCTGGCCTCGCTGCGCTCGCTCTCTTCTTCCGGCGCAGATTCCGGCGCAGATTCCGGCGCAGATTCCGGCGCAGCGGGGCGCGCGTCCGTCCCGCGCAGCGTTGGCGTCACCTCGCCGCGATCGTCCCCTGAGCGGCCCGCGGCGATCCGCCGCGCGCCCGTGCGCCCGCGAGCCCCGGCGGATCTCCGGCAGCCCCGCACGAGCAGCGACCGGTGCCGATCGCGCCCGCTCGCGACCTCGCGCACGAGCGCGGCGATCTCCTGGCCCGCGAGCAGCCCGCGCTCGCTCGAGCTCGGCTCGTCGCCGCCGCTCGGCGCTCGGCGCAGCGAGGCGAGCACCTCGGCGAGCGCCTCTTCCATCTGCGCCGCGGTCTCGAAGCGGCCCTCGGGATCGCGCGCGAGCGCGCGCCGGATCGCCTCCTCGAGCAGCGCCGGACACGCAGGGCGGAGCGGCGCGATCGCCGGCACCTCGCCGGAGAGCACCGCGCCCATCGTCGCGCCGTCGTCCTTGCGGTGGAACAGGCGGCGCGCCGTCAGCAGCTCGAAGAGGATCACGCCGACCGCGAAGAGATCGGCCCGCGCGTCGACCCTCTGCCCGCGCAGCTGCTCGGGCGCCACATAGCCGAGCTTCCCCTTCACCGTGCCGCCGCCGCTCGACGGGGCCGCCTCGTCGGACGAGCACGGGGAGCCGAAGGGGCCGGCCTCTTCCGCGCCGCTCATCCCCGTCATCTGCGCGACGCCGAAGTCGATGAGCTTGATCTCCCCCTCGAGCGAGAGGAGCACGTTCTGCGGGCTCACGTCGCGGTGCACGAGGCCGACGAGCTTCCCGCCGTCGTCGCGGAGCCCGTGCGCGTGCCCGAGCGCCCGCAGCACGCCCAGGCCGATCTCGATGGCCGCCTCGAGCGGGAACGGCCGCCCCTCCGCGAAGAGAGCGCGCGCGGCGGCGGCCAGATCGCAGCCCGGGACGTACTCGATCACGAGGTGATGGCGTCCTTCGTGAACGACGAAGTCGTGGAACCGGATCACGTTGGGGTGCTGGAGCCGGGCGCTGATCCAGGCCTCCCAGAGGAACATCCGCACGATCGACGGATCTCGCCTCGCCTCGGGGCGAAGACGCTTCACGACGACGGGGTGGGTGATACCTGCCGGCCCGCGCCGGCACGCGAGGAACAGCTCCGCCATGCCGCCCGCCGACAGGCGCGCGAGCAACGCGTAGCCGCCGTCGCCCATGGGCAGGTCCATCTCTCGATATCTCCACGGCAGCCCAGCCGCGCCCCCCTCGCTTCGCGCCGGCATCCCGAACGCGCGAAGCGAGGACGGCCGCCGCGCCATCCACTGCCGGAGTCGCCCCACCCCGGCCAGCCCCCGGACTTGCCCGCGCCGCCACATCGCGCCTTCGCTATTCACGCTGCATGCCACGGAAAGCGCCGCGGCAGCGTCACCTCCGAGCCATGGCCATCGCGCGGTGCTGCGTGGATCCCGCCGGATGAGAGCGCATGTCGGCAGCCGCAGAGACCCACGGCGAGCGCAGCTCCCGGCGGAAAATGCGGAAAACTCGATGACCCCATGCTCCACACAGCGGCGCAGAGGGGCGCGCGCGGCGCCGGGCCCGCCCGCGATGGAACGCTTGTCAGGCCACGGTGGCGGGTGAGGCGCGGACGCGGCGCGCGAGCAGCGCGCGCAGCTCGCGGAAGGAGACGACGCGCAACGCGAGGAGGAGGACGGCGTAGACGGCGACGCCCACCGCGATCGACGCCCACATGCCGGCGAGGACGCGCGTGACGTAGGCCGCGGTGACCATGACCGCCGTCGCGGCGAGGACCGCGAGGATGCGGCCGAGCTCCACGACGTGGGCCCAGCGCGCGGAGATGCCCCACGACGCGATCAGCGCGCCGGCGCTCACGGCCAGCGTCGCGCACGCGGCGCCCATGGCGCGGTAGCGCGGCAGGAGGAGCAGGTTCAGCGCGACGTCGGCGACGAGCGCCAGCGCGAGCAGCTTCACCATCGCGACCTCGCGCTTCGCCGCGAGCAGCGGCAGCGTCACGACCTGGAACGCGAACGTCACGGGGACGGCGCACGCGAGGATCCGGAGGACGTCGGCCGCGGGGGCGTAGTCGCCCGCGCCTCCGTAGACGAGCTGGATGACGTCCGGCGCGAGCAGGAAGATGCCGGCGGCGACGGGCAGCCCGAAGAGCGCGGCGACGAGCATGCAACCGCCGTAGAGGCGCCCGAACGCGTCGCGATCCTGGACGTAGAGGCGCATGCCCGCCGCGAAGGCGGCGCCGAGCAGGACGTCGGGGAGCATCCTGAAGTTCTCGCTCAGCACCCAGGCCGCGCTGAAGACCCCGACGGCTTCCTCGTCGCAGAGGGCGCGGAGCATGACGCGGTCGATCTGGAGCAGCGCGCTCGAGAGCGCCCCGAGCGCGCCGATCGGCAGGCTGCGCTTCGCGATCTGCCAGAGCTCTGCGGGCGGCGTCGTGAGCTCGGGCCGGTAGAGGCGGGCGCGGAGGTAATGCGAGGTGATGGCGAGCTCCAGCACGTTGCCGAGCAGGAACGCCACGGCCGCGGCGACGACGCCGAAGCCGAGCGCGAGCAAGGCCGCCGAGAGCGCGATGACGAACAGCCGCGCGCCGAGCTCCGCGTACAGGATGTACTGGAACCGCTCGTGGGCCTCGAACGAGAGCCACATGGTCGAGTAGAGCAGCGTCGCCAGCTGGGAAGCCGCGGCGAGCACGATGAGCTGCGCGCCGAGCCCCGAGCGCGTCGCCAGCACGACGGCCACGGTCGCGCCGAGCACCACCGTCCCGGTCACGCCCCGGATGGCGAGCGCCGCGCCGAGGTGACGCGGCCCGAGCTCGGGCTTCACGGCGACCTCCCGGGCCAGGTATCCCCTCACCCCGACGCCGGCGGCGATCGTGACGATCCCCGCGATCGCGAGCGACGCCTGGAACTCCCCCCAGGCGGCGACCCCCACCTTCCGCGCGAGATAGCCGACGAACACGACGCCAAGGACGGCCATGATCGCCTGCTTCAGGAGCATCAGCGCCGCGTTCAGCGCGATGCGCCGGCCATCCTTCATGAACACCTCCCGGTGTCCCCATGCTGTCGGGCACCGCTGTGCGCGCAGCGGGACCGGCCCCGATTCGAGCGTCGTGCGCCCCCAGAGCGCGTCCGTCTCGCGCAGCGAGCGCTGCCCGGTGGCGCGAGCGCAGGCGCTCGCTCAGCGAGCGCCGTCGCCCGAGCTCAGCACGAAGCGCCGTCCGAGACGCGGCTCGATCACGAAGCGCCGCTTGAAACGGCGCGCCGACACGAGGCGTCCGTCAACCTCGAAGCACCCGAGGTGCAGGAGGATCGCCAGCGCAAAATGGGGTCGGCGATCCTCGGAGCGGGACACGGGATTCGAACCCGCGACCCTCAGCTTGGGAAGCTGATGCTCTACCAACTGAGCTAGTCCCGCGCGAGGTGGAGGAAGCTTCTACCGAATCCGGGGCCGCTTAGCAACCCCTTCATTTCGTTTTCGATCCCGACGTCGTCACGTCGTCACGTCGTCACGTTTCGCCCGGAGGCGGGGCTCGGCGCCCTCTCCCAGCCGCGCCGCTACCGGCCCAGCCGCGCCGCTACCGGCCCAGCCGCGCCGCTACCGGCGCACGCGCGCGCGGAGCGCCGGCGCGGCGAGCGCCTCGCCCGGCAGCGGCGAGCGCGCGCGGATGGCGCTGTCGCAGTCGCTGGTCGCCGCCGCGATCGCGCTGGAGATCTCGATCGTGCCCGCGTCCGGCGGGATCCAGGGCAGCTGGTGCAGGATGGGCCTGTCCGGCGGCAGCCAGCGCAGGCTCCGCGTGACGAGCACGACCGGGTGATTGCTGTCCACGAGCTCGCTCGCGAGGCGCGCGCCGCCGAGCGGCGCCGGCGGAAGATCCAGGCAGACGAGGCACGCGTCGAACCGTTCGGTCGCCGACGCGAGCAGGGCGTCGTCGATGGACGAGGCGTCCACGATCTCGACGTTCGTCAGCGCCCCCTCGATCGCGCGGGCGAGCGCGTCGCAGGTCGCGGCGCGGGCGTCGTGCGCAAGCAGGATCCTGAGGCCGCGCACCGAGCGCGGCCCAGGCCGGCGGGCCTCGACGACCTGCAACCTGCCCGAGGGCGGCGTCTCGCGCTCACGAGGTGCACGTCGAACGGTCATGGACTCCCCTTCCTCAGCTACACCAGGGCAACCGTGCCCCAGGCTAACACCCCTTGAGCTCAAACTGACCAACCTTTATATGAGGGCGCGCTTCTTTCCTCGTCGCCGGTTCTAGGTTCTCGTTCGTCTCGGTCTCGTTCTCGTTCGTCTCGGTCTCGTTCGTCGCGTCTCGGTTCTCGGTTCGCAGCCGCGACGCCCGCAAGCACGCCGCGACGCGGCATGCCAGCAAGGTCTACGGAAACATCTACGAAGGACGGTCACGCATGAGTCGGTTTCTCATCTCCACTCCTTGCGAGTGCCAGGCAAGCCTGTCAGCCACCCTGGACGAGCACCGGCACGTCACCGCCGGGTGGGCCACCCGGAGTCCCCGCGGCCGGTCGGCCGCCGGTGAAGCCGACAAGGAGCTCGCGCCGGCGCACAGCATCAACGCTCACCTCGACCGGTTCGATGTGGCGTGGTTGTGCCCCTACTGCGGGCGCAACACGCTCCGCACCTTCGATGCGGGCGCCATGAGGCGGCTGCCTGCGTCGAGCGCGTCGCCTGCGGCAGGGCTCGTTCCTCCCGGCACCACCTCCTCGCCGTGAGGCCCCCGATGCGCCGCGACCTCCTCGGTCCGCGCGTCGCGCAGATCCATCCGCAGCGCGCATGAGCCTGGGCAGGCGCCGTGCGATCGCGGCCGCGCGGCGCTGCTGCGCAGCATCTCCCGCGCAGGCGCAAGCGTCCGGGCGCGACCGCTTCATGGCCCCTCAACCCGCCGCGCTCCGGGCCCATTCCCACCCTGTCGACGATCAGCGCCGGCGCGCTCCGGAGCGCGCCGCTGTCCCGCTCAGCTGCCTTTTCCCGCCTGCGACGTGCCCATCGTGCCGAAGACCCAGTCCCAGAGCGGCGACGAAACGCCCCACCGGGCATTTTCTCCCGTGTGGTGATGGACCATGTGATGGCGCTTGATCCACTTCCCCCAGCGCGAGCTCATCCGGAAGTGATGAATGGCATAGTGCGTACCGTCGTACGCCAGGTATCCGAGGCCGAAGCCGATGAACAGCGGATCCGCCGGAACAGGGCCACAGACGACGCGAAACAGCGTGTAGAACGCGATGCCGAGGGGGATGCTCGCGCCGAGCGGCATCACCAGCCGGTCCGCATCTTGCGGGAAATCATGGTGCACCCCGTGGAGAACGAAATGCATCCGGCGCTGCCATAGGCGCGGCCCGACGTAGTGAAACACGTATCGGTGCAGGACATACTCGGCGAACGTCCATAGAAACAGGCCGACCAGTACGAGCCCGAGCCCGGTCAGGAGGCCGACATCATGCCGGGCGGCGCGCACGCCCAGATAGCCGTAGACCGGCAGCCAGAAGACGAACGGTGTGATCGGATGGATCCGCGAAAACCGCTCGATGAGCGGCGTCTCGAACATTTGGCATGTCGCTGGACGCGCGGTGCGCTCGGTGGAGGTGACGGTCATCGTGCACCCCTGGTACCGCATTTATCCATTGTCGGCCAGCGGTAGGGCCGGCGCCCAACGGCCCGCTGGACACCGGGAAATGACCATGATCCCGTCACGGCAGGCGCTCGCCGGCGCGATCCTTCCGCGGCGGCGACGCGTTCGTGTCGGCCCGGCGCCCGCCGCGAGCCGCGCCCGGGGCAGGCGCAGGCGCGCGCGATCAGCTCGCGAAGGACGCCTCGTAGAGGTGGCGGAGATCGTCGCGCGAGCAGGTGCGCGGGTTGCTCGTGTGGCACGCGTCCTGGGCGGCGAGGTCGGCCAGCGCGTCGAGCTTGTCGCGGGGGACGCCTGCCTTCTCGAGGCCGGCCGCGAGCCCGATCCGGGCGCGCAGGGCGCGGATGGCGTCGGCGCACGCGGCGGCGTCCTCGGGCGCGCCGAGCAGGGCCGCGACGCGCGCGAGGCGCGGCGCGGCCGCGGCGACGTTGAACTCGACGACCGGCGGGAGGCAGAGGGCGTTCGCGAGGCCGTGGTGCAGGCCGCACTCGCTCGAGAGCGGGTGCGCGAGCGAGTGGCACGCGCCGAGCCCCTTCTGGAACGCGACCGCGCCCATCATCGCCGCCTTCATCATGCCGCCGCGCGCGTCGAGATCGTCGCCGTGCGTGACCGCCCGCGAGAGGTGCGCGGCGGCGAGGCGGATCCCCTCGAGCGCGATGCCGTCGGCCATCGGGTGATCGCCTTTCGCGACGTACGCCTCGATACAGTGGGTGAGCGCGTCGAAGCCCGTCGCCGCCGTGAGGAAGGCCGGCATCGACCGCGTCATCACCGGATCGAGCAGCGCGGCGTTCGCGAGCAGGTGCGGCGAGAAGATCACCGTCTTCCGGTGGTTCGCGTCGAGCGTCACGACGCCCGAGCGGCCGACCTCGCTGCCGGTGCCGGCCGTCGTGGGGATCGCGAGCATCGGCGGGACGTCGGGCGTGATGAAGCGATCGCCGCCCGTGGCGTCGTCGTAGTCGACGAGCGGCCGATCGTGGTTCACGCCGAGGCGCACGAGCTTGCCGACGTCGAGCGGCGAGCCGCCCCCGAGGGCGACGACGAGATCCGCGCGGGCCGCGCGGAACGCGGCGACGCCGTCGTGCACGTTCTTCTCGATGGGGTTGCCGAGCACGTCGTCGAAGACGGCCACCTCGAGGCCCTCCTTCCGCAGCGACGCGGCGACGGGCTCGAGCAGCCCCGAGCGGACGACGCCCTTGTCCGTGACGACGAGCGCCCTCGCCGCGCCGAGCCGGCGCGCCTCGGCGCCCGTCTGCTCGACGACGCCGGCGCCGAAGAGGATGCGTGTGGGGAAGCTCCAAACCGTGAACTGGCTCATGATCACACCGCCTCGAAGTAACGCTTCAGCTCCCAATCCGTGACCGCGCGCTCGTACTGCCGCACCTCCCAGTCGCGCGTCAGGGCATAGTGGTCGACGAAATTCTCGCCGAGGATCTCGCGGGCCATCTTGCTGCCCGCGAGCATCCGGGTCGCGTCGGCGAGCGTACGGGGCAGCGACAAGCGCGAGGACTCGGTGGACGACGCGTCTCCGGAGGCCTGCGCCGGCGGCTCGACGCCGTGCTCGATGCCGTAGAGCCCTGCGCCGAGGCACGCGGCCATCGCGGTGTACGGGTTGATGTCCGCCGCCGTCTGCCGGTACTCGACGCGCGCGCCGGGCGTGCCGAGGCCGATGAGGCGGATCGCGGCCGTGCGGTTCTCGACGCCCCAGCTGGCGGTGAGCGGGGCCCAGACGCCGGGCACGTACCGCTTGTAGGCGTTGATCGTCGGCGAGTAGATCGCCGTGAGCTCGGGCATCATGGCGATCTGGCCGCCGACGTAGTGGCGCAGCGCCGCCGGGATCCGATCGGGCGACGACGCGTCCTCGAAGACGTTGCGGCCGTCCTTCCAGAGGCTCTGGTGCAGGTGGCCGCTCGATCCGGGGAGATCGGCGTTCCACTTCGCCATGAACGTGACCGACAGGCCGTGCTCGTGGGCGATCTGCTTCATGGCGACCTTGAAGAGCGCGGCCTTGTCCGCGGCGCGGAGCGCGTCGTCGTAGCGGATCGCCGCCTCGTACACGCCCGGGCCGGTCTCGGTGTGCAGGCCCTCGATCTCGACGTCGAAGGCCTGCATCTGATCGAGGATGGCGGCCATGAGCTTCTTGTTCTGCCCCTCGCGGACCCACGAGTAGCCGAACATGCCGGGGCTGAGCGACGTCAGGCCGGCGAACCGCTTCTCGTGCAGCGAGCGCGGCGTCTCCTCGAAGAGGAAGAACTCGAACTCGCACGAGAGCTTCGCCGAGTACCCCATCCGCTCGCCCTTCGCGATGACGCTCCGGAGGAGCGATCGCGGGCACGCGGGGTGCGGGCCGCCGCGCTCGTCGCGGAAGTCGGCGAGCATCGCGACCGTCCCCGGCTCCCACGGGAGGTCGCGCAGCGTGCTCGGATCCAGGACGGCGTGCGCGTCCGGGTAGCCGGTGTGCCAGCCGGTCACCTTGGCGTTGTCGTAGAGGACGTCGGCGATGTCCCAGCCGAAGATGACGTCGCAGAAGCCGAAGCCGCTCGTGAGCGCGCTCCTCAGCTTCTCGATGGAGACGTACTTCCCGCGGAGGATGCCGTCGATGTCAAAGCCGCCGATCTTGGCGCGGGTGATGCCCCGCGCTTCCAGATCGGAGAGGAGCTTCTCGGGGGTCGAGGCGGTCATGGGCCGCGACGATAGCAGGGGAACGGGGCGACATGGCAAGCGCCCGCGCGAGCCCTCGGAAGGCGCCCCGCCGCCTGGATGCGCGCGTCCGGCGCGCGCTCACTTCACCCGGACGACCTGGATCGGATAGCGCTCCGCGAGCGGCACGAGCACGCGCTCGACGAGCTCGCGGACGCGCGCGTAGCGCTGGTGGTTCGTCGCGGCCGGATTGCGCTTCGAGTCGACGACGCCGATGCGGATGTCCAGCGTGCGCGCGTCCTCGACGCCCCCCGTCACGAACGCGTCCGGGTGCACCTTGTCGAGCTCGACGTTGAGCTCCTTCGCCTCCGGCGCAGCGCCGACGAAGGTGACCTCCAGCGCCTCGCCCAGGCCGTTCAGCACGGCGTTCAGGTTCTCCACCGGGAACGGCTGGCGCGCGAGCCACGCGACGACGGCGCGACGCGCGCCGCGCAGCGCCACGCTGACGACGAGCGCGACCGAGATCGGCGCGAACACGAGGACGCCGAGCGCGCGCGCGGCCTCGGGGCCCGCGTCGCGGCCGAGCGCCCCGAGGAAGACGAGCAGGAAGACGCCGGAGGCGAGCGCCACGAGCGGAGGATCGGTGAGCACGCCCCACCGCGAGGTCGACGCGTTCATCAGCCGCGTGAAGCGGGCCGACACGCTCTGATCGGCGCGCTCGCCCGCGGCGGCGCTCCCGTGCGTCGGATCAGGCATCTCCCGCATCTCCGAGCATGCGCCAGAAGAACAGCCCGACGCCGAAGAGGAGCAGCACGCCGGCGACCCAGAACGAGCGCACCGGGCCGAAGCTCAGCGCCTCGCCCGATTGCTTCATGATGAGGTCGGCCACCGTGACCACGCACGCGAACACGATGCAGGCCACGGGCAGCCCGAGCTGCTGGAGGAGCGTCGGTCCGCCGAGCGGCTTCGGGTCCGGCGGGCGCGGCCGCGCGTCTGCCGGCGGACGCGCCGTCGGCCGGTACCTGCTCGACGGCATGTCCGACAGCGAGCGCACCGCGGCCGGCGCGACCGAGGTCGCCGTGCGCGGCGCGACGCTGAGCGCCATCTCCAGCGGCGGCGTGCTCTCGATCATCCCGCCCATCCCGCCCCCGCGCCCGAGCATGCTCGGCGCGGCGCTCTCCATCCCGCCGCCGCGCGGGAGCGCGCCCACGGGCGTCGCCTCCGCGAAGCTGCCGCGGCCTCGCGCGCTCGTCGGCATGCTCTCCGGGACGAGCGCGCCCATGCCTCTGCTGTGCGGGCTCTGCGGCGCCTCGGGGAGGTCCATCTCGAGCCCGGCCGAATCCGAGGGCGGCGGCGGGCGCACGCTGCTCGCGGGACCTTCGCGGCGCCCTCCCCTCGGCGAGCG
The DNA here is from genome assembly GCF_051475585.1 of Sorangium sp. So ce426. Taxonomy (NCBI): domain Bacteria; kingdom Pseudomonadati; phylum Myxococcota; order Polyangiales; family Polyangiaceae; genus Sorangium; species Sorangium sp. So ce426. Next base: position 5,763,376 of record NZ_CP150341.1, read on the forward strand.
CATCGACGCCGGGGCCACGTCGAGATCGAGCTCGAGCGACCCGGCGTCGCTGGGCGTGTCGAGCCACACGTGCGCGGCCCGCTTGACCTGCGGGGCCGCGCGCATCGACGACGACGGCGGCGGCGGAACGGAGTACCCGTCGTCCTGCGCGGCGGTCCGCCCGAAGGTCGCCGGGAGCCCCATCGCCGCTTCCAGCTCCGTCCAGAAGGCCTCGATGTCGCGCGTGCGGTCGCGCGGGCTCACGGCGAGCGCGCGCTCGAACACCGCGTCGACCTCCGGCGGGATGTTGGCGCCCTCGGCCCGGGGCGTGGGCCGGCGCTTCACGTCGAGCGCCGTCCCCATCATCGCCTGCGCCTCGCCGTCGATCACCTGCCGCCCTACGAGCGCCTCGACCATGGTGAGCGCGAGACCCCAGACGTCGGTCCAAGTTCCCGCCTGCCCGAACCGCTTCGGCGCCCACTGCTCCGGGGCGCCGTACGCCGGGGAGAACGCGTTCAGCGGGTCGCCGTTCGTCACCCGTCCGACGGCCTGCTCGGCCAGCGTCTTCGCCTGCGCGATGCCGTAGTCGAGGATCTTGAGGCGCTCCGTCCCCTCCTGCGTCGTGATGAAGATGTTCTCGGGCTTGAGGTCGCGGTGGATGATCGACACCGTCCCGTTCGGGCTCGGGAAGCGGTGCGCGCGCGCGATCGCCTGCGCGATGGGGCGCATCAGCTTCATCAGCCTGTGGAGCGGGATCGGCGGCTCTCCCTTGAGCCTCCGTCGATCGATGACCTTGTCGAGCGACTCACCCTCCAGCCACTCGAGGGCCAGGAAGGGGACGAACTCCCCTCGCTTCAGGTGCAGCACGTCGACGTGGAGCGGGCGGACGACCTCCGGGATCGAGGCCGAGAGCCGGAAGAGCAGCTGGGCCTCCTCGCGGAACTTCTCGAGGAAGAGCTGCCGCTCGCGCGGGGTCTTCGCCTCGGACACCTTCAGGCATTTCAAGGCGACAGGCGCGCGGAAGCCGGCGTGGAGCGCGCGGTACACCACGCCGAACCCTCCCTCCGCGACCACCTGCTCGACGTGGAAATTACCCGCCTGCGTGGTCCCGACGATGCCGAAGACGTCGTCCGCCATGCTCCCTGAGCCATAGCGCACGGGGCCGCTAGACCGAAGGGTGAAACCTAATTTTCCTGTTCGATCGTCCCAGGTCCACCGGGCCAGCGGGCCAGCGGGCCAGCGGCCATCGGGGGGGGGCGCCGAGGTGATCAGATGGGCGTAGAGGACGGAGAAGGGAGCGAGGTCGACCGTTCAACGTGACCGCACTTCGCCGCGAGGCGGCCGCGCGGCCGGGAGGCGCCGGCTCAGCTCCGGAGGTGCGAGGAGGCGTCGCGGTGGGCCCGGTCCTCCTCCTGGAGGATCGAGAACACAAGCCCGGCGCCGATGATCGGCAGGAGCCAGACGAGCTGCGCTTGCCAGACCTTCTGCTTGGGCTCGTAGACGCGGCTCCGGAAGACGCGCACGGTGACGTAGATCTGGAAAGTAAGGACCGCCGCGAGCGCGGCACCGACGAGGATATCGAAGAGCGTCATGGGTGGGCCGGGGACCAGCCTAGCCACGAAGGGCCCCCCCGCAAGGCAGCGGGGCCTGCCGTCGCGATTTCGTCCCCGGCGGGCACGGACCCGACGCACCGGCGGGCGGGCAACCCGATCGAGACCTTCTACGGCTGCGTCACGTCGGGCACGGCCCGGCGGTCCAGGAGCCGGTCGGGCTCGACGCTCGCCACGGAGTGGAACCAGCGCTCCGTCGACTTCGATCGCCGCCCGGGGCGCCTCGCCACATTCCAGCTCGCGCCGATCGCCTCCCGGCGGCACTTCGAAGTAAGACATCTTACTTCGATCGCCACCCCGCAGCGCCTCGCCGCGTTCCAGCTCGCGCCGATCGCCTCCCGGCGGCACTTCGAAGTAAGACATCTTACTTCGATCGCCACCCCGCAGCGCCTCGCCGCGTTCCAACTCGCGCCGATCGCCTCCCGACGGCACTTCAGAGTAAGGCGTATTACTTCGATCGCCGCCCGGGGGCGCCTCGAGCACAGGTCGCGCGTCCTCCACATCTCGGATCTCGACGTACGCAGAGCGCGCGAAACAGAGGGCTGGCGCCGGCGGCGCGTGCTCGGTGATGCGTGGGAGAGGAACCTTGATGATCTCGTGAAGGATAGAATCCCAATCGATCTCTCGTCTGCTTCACGGGTGATGTCGCCGCCCACGGGACCCCGGAGGAGTACCGACCAGTGACTGAGCTCGTGAAAGCGACGCTCGCGCGGCTTCACGTGCCGAAAGAGCGCTTCTTCGTGGTGCCAGGGAACCACGATATCCATCGAGGCCATGACTCGGGCGCCTCGGCAATCGCGTCGACGGCCACCTCGATGGCTCTCACGAACTCAACCCCGAGCCCAGGACGGCGACGCTCCTACCAGTCCGCAGCTTCTTCCAGCTCCGCCTGGGCGTCGACTCGAACGATGATCGGCCGGGTCAACGAGCGCCCAGTCTCGCGAGGACCCGCGCCCGAACCTCGGCCCACGCGTCCCCCCCGCTCCCCCCATCGCGCACCGCCTGCTCCCTGCGCTCGAGCTCCTCGAGCCACGCAGCGCTCCAAGAGTCGTCGTACGGCTCGTCGACGCTGGCGAGCAGCTCCGACGGGATCCTGAGGCGCTCTCCTTCAGGAAGGGACAGGGCGGCAGCTGAGGATGTCCTGGGTGGGATGCGCCATGGGGTGTCCAGCGTACCTCGGCTCGCGCCCCGGATCGAACCGTCGAGCCATGCCGGGCTGGTTCAGCGCGACAGGTGTACGTACTACAGTGCGCGCGTGCCCCACCCCCAACCCCGGCGCCGTCCGCGCCGAACCTCGACGCCGGACCTTCCAGGCCTCCGGCACCGCCTGGCTCTGCTCGCCGGCGCCGCGGCGTGGCTCGCGGCCGCGTGCTCCACACCGTCGTCGGGGGTCGACGGCGGCGACCTGCTCGGCGTCTTCGAGCAGGACGCCGGCGCCCGCGCGGCCGACGGCGGGCCGCCGCGGCCTCCGGCGGCCCGGCAGGACGCGGGCGCCCGCGCGGCCGGTCCGGCCAGCGCGGCCGCGCCGCCGGCGAAGCCGCCCGAGGCCAGGCTTCCCAGCGAAGGGAGCTGCGTCGCCGAGCAGGGGCGCCCCGGACGAGAGCTCCGCAAGACGCTCGGCAGGCCGCCGTGCCGCGGCGCCCAGGTGCTGGAGACGCGCGACGCCGAGGGGTCGCCCCGCTACGCCTGCGTGATCGCGCCGAGCGGCGTGGAGACGCGCGCGCCGCTGCCGCTCATCGTCTTCTTCCACGCCGACGGCGACAACCCGACGAGCGTCGACAAGGAGACGGGCCTGCGCAAGCTCGGCGCCACGTGGAACCTGACCGGCGACCCGGCCCACGCGGGCTTCATCGTCCTCGCGCCCCAGGGCCGCGCCTTCAAGACGCCGAGCCAGGCCGAGCGCGAGCGCGGCACGAAGGTGTACACGCCGACCGCGCCGTTCGACGTCGAGTTCACCGGCGAGGGCAACGTCGACGTCGCGACCGTCGACGCCTTCGTCGACCAGCTGCTCGAGAAGAAGCTCGTCGACCGGCGGCGCATCTACGCGCTCGGCGGCTCCTACGGCGGCCACATGGCGGCGACGTACGCCATGATGCGCGCGGACCGCGTCGCGGCGTTCGCCACCTTCGGCAGCAACGCGCCGCCCGCCGAGTGGGCGTGCCCCGGCCCTCCCCCGCCCGCGATGGCGGTCTACCGCGCGTGCGACGACATGTTCCCGTGCGAGTCCGTGGAGCGCTGGCTGCGCGCGCGCGACGCGCTCTCCGCGCACACCTCGTTCCTGCGCCTCGACGAGGCCGGCAGGGACGAGCCCCACTGCGCGCTCCGGAACCGCTGCTCCGCCAAGAAGGGCGCCATCAACCACGCCCGCTGGCCGAAGTCGCGCGAGGCCGACCTGCTCCGCTTCTTCGCAGGGCACGTCCTGGCGCTCGGCGCGAACGCCGCCGCAGCCGAGACCTCCGAGCGCCCCCGGACGCAGGCCGGCACCACCACGCGCTGACCGACGCCGGCCGACGCACCCGGACGCAGACCAGCGCGAACGCGCGCTGGCGGACGCGCACGGACGCAGACCGACACCAGGGGGCGCAGACCAGCGCAAACGCGCTGAAGGCGCGCTGACGAACGCTGACGCCGCAAGCGCACGCCCGCACTGCTCGTCCCACGTGTGCACCTGGCTTCGCCGCACGTCGACACTGCAACGTTGCGGTGCGGCGTTGAGCGGACCCGGCGTGTTGTCGTAGTGTTCGTCCCCGATGTCCGCTCAGGTCCAGCCCCTGCTCACCCCCTTGCCGGCCGGCATGTCCATCCCCGCCGGCACGCTCCGCGCCGAGATGGAGTCGCGCCGCGCGACCGGTCGCCGCTTCGACATCCGTGAGGCCATCGGCCTCGCCGTGCCGCTCTGCACCCAGCTGCACGAGCTGCACGCGCAGGGGCGGACCATGTTCGTGCACCCCTCGTGCCTCGGCCACGGCGCGAACGGCACGATCCAGCTGATCGAGGAGCTCGCCCACACCCCTCCTCTGCTGCCGCGCGACCGCGCCTGCCTGGCGCCCGAGGAGCGCAAGGGCAACGAAGGCGACGCGCGCGCGAGCGTCTTCGCGGTGGGGGCCATCCTCTACGAGATGCTCACGAACAGCAGCGTCGGCCCGGGGATGCGGCGTCCGGCGGACGTGATCCCGGACCTGCCGCCCGCGCTGGAAACGGTGCTCGGCAAGTCGCTCGTGGCCGATCCGAAGCACCGCCCGGCGGATCTCGCCGCCCTCGCGCAGGCGCTCTACCAGATCGTCCCGAGCGCCTCGTCGATGCCCCCGAGCGCCGACACGTCGCACCTCGATGCCGACGGCGAGTTCGAGGTCGACGTCAACCTCTCGATGATGCCGCCGACCGGGCACCAGGAGGAAGCGCGCGTCCCGTCGGCGCCGTCCGTGCCGAGGATCCAGGCGGTCTCCGGGGACGGACCGTTCGCGGTCGCCATCCCGATCAACCAGCCGCAGCGCCTGCACGGCAACGATCCGACCCGCAAGCTCGCGGATCTCAAGGCCGCGCTCGAGTCCGATCCCCGGCCGCGGTACGTCGTCATCAAGGACGGCATGGACCACGGGCCGTTCTCGTCCGTGGAGCTGCTCCAGCAGGTCGCGTCCGGCTCCTTCACAGGCGATCAGGTGCTGCGCGACACGTTCTCCGCGGAGGAGCGCGCGATCCAGGACTGGGAGGAGTTCGCCCCGTTCGCCGAGCAGGCGAAGCTGAACCGAGACATCGTGCAGGAGAAGCGCGCGCTCGACGCCGTCGTGTCGGCCGAGAAGCAGGGCACGCAGTACAAGGCGCTGATCGGCCTCGCCCTGATGGGCGTCATCCTCGCCGCGGGCGCGGGCTGGTGGTACCGCGAGCGCAGCCACAAGGAGCAGGAGCTCGCGGTGCAGGGCGCCACCGACCGCGTCGCGATCGAGGTCGACGCCGGCCTCGGCAGCGGCAAGACCGGGCGCGCCGGGGGCGTGGCGCGGCCGAGCGGCGGCGGCAGCTACCCGACGCTCGGCGGCGGCCTGAGCTGTGAGGCGGCGCAGGCGCGCTATGTCGAGGAGTACAAGATGGGCAACAACGGCCCGGCCGACCTCACGGCGGGCGCCTACGGCAACGTGCTGAACCGCGGCACGTACCTGAATGCGTGCAACGTGCCCTCGAGCATGGAGGTGAACGTCTGCGCCGCGGTGCAGAACGGCCGCGCCGTGGGGGTCACCGTCACGACGAGCCCGTCGAACCCGAGCGTCGCCTCGTGCATCTCCGGGCAAATCCGCGGGATGTCGTTCCCGTCCCACCCGCGGCTCGACGTCGCCCGGACGACGTTCAAGTAAAGGAGGCCGCCGCGCCCCTCCCCGCCGAGCATCGAGGCCGGCGCGCCCCTCCGCGGCGACCGTGTCCACGCGACCGATGATCCAGATCGAACAGCTGACGAAGAGCTTCGGGGGCATGCCGGTGCTCCGGGGCGTCGACCTCGACGTGCCTGCCGGCTGCCTCTACGGGCTCATCGGGCCGGGCGCCTCGGGCAAGAGCGTGCTGCTCAAGATGATCACCGGGCTCCTGCGGCCGGATCGCGGGCGCGTGCTCGTCGACGGGAAGGACGTCCACGCGCTCAGCGAGCTCGAGCTCCAGACGTTCCGTCTCAAGTTCGGGATGCTGTTCCAGAACAACGCGCTGTTCGACTACATGACCGTCGGGGAGAACATCGCGTTCCCGCTGCGCCGGCTCTACGATCTCAGCGAGGACGAGATCGAGGAGCGGGTCGCGGAGCGGCTCCGCGCTGTGTCTCTCGCGGGCTTCGAGGGGCGGACGCCGTCGGGGCTCTCCGGCGGCCAGAAGAAGCGCGTGGGCGTCGCCCGCGCCACGATCGCGCGCGGCGAGATCGTCCTCTACGACGAGCCCGCCGCCGGCCTCGACCCGGTCACGTCGCAGCGCATCTTCGACCTGCTCCGCGCCGAGCAGCGGGCGATGAACGCGACCGTGGTGATGGTCTCGAGCGATCTCGACCGGCTGCTCACGGTCACCGACCGGGTGGGGATGCTCTACCGCGGACGGCTCATCTTCGACGGCACCACCGCCGAAGCGAAGGCGAGCGACGATCCGCGCGTGAAGCAATTCGTCCACGGGCTGACCGAAGGGCCGCTGTAGAGCGGCGCCGCGCCGCGCAAGGCGCCCTGGAACGAGAAACAAGGACATGAGAGAAATCTCTGCTCTCGATGTCTCTGGCGGTCTTTCGGCTCGCCTCCGCCTCTCCACCTTTGCGCTGATCGGCGCACTTGCGGTCTTCTCCGCTGTTCAGCTCAACCCGTCCCGTCCTCCGCTGGCGCGATCGGGCCGTCGCCGGCGAAGTGGAACCACTGTGTCGGGTGAGCCCGGACGAAGCGCTCCAGGGCGCCCATCATCTCGGCCGCGGCGGCGTCCCGCTCCTCCTCGGTTGCCCGGCGGGCGAGCCGGATCGGCGGCGCCACGACCGCCTCGTAGTCGAGGAAGCCCAGGCGGTGCGTGAACACGGGCAAGATCGGCGCGCCGCTCATCGCGGCGAGCGCGATCGGCCCCTCGGGCGCCCGCCAGCGGCCGCCGAGGAAGGTGACCTCCCGGCTGCGCATCCCGGGCGGCGCGCGATCGATCTGCATCGCGACCACGCCGCCTCGCTGCAGGTGCTTGAGGAGCGGCAGGGCGTCCAGCGGCCCATCGCCGATGTGCACCACCTGGACACCAGCGCGCTGCCGCGCCGCATCCTGGATCGCGCGCGCCTCGGCGTCCCGTTCCCGCTGCATCGCCAGCATGACGCCCGCCGGATGCACCGCGCCGAGGATCTGGCCGGCGATGTCCCAGCCCCCGGTGTGCGCGGTGACGATGACGACCCCCCGGCCCGCTGCAGCGCACGCGTGGTAGTGCTCGACGCCCCGGGAGCGCCGCGCCACCGTGTACCCGCGATCGCTCGCGAGCAGCAGCGCCTCGGCGATGCAGCTTCCGTAGGCGGCGAACACCGCGCCGCTGTCGAGCAGGTCGACGAGGCGCGACCGCGGCCCGCGGACGCGGCGGAGGTTCTGCTCGACGCGCCGGCGCAGCTCGGGGAGCGCGGCCGCGAAGAGCACGCCGAAGACCGGAGGGCTATGGCGCACCAGGGGCTCCGGCCCGCGCCTGACCCCCGCGGCGAGGGCGCGGCGCCAGAAGGCCGAGTCATGGCGTAGACCGGAGAAGAGCGCTCCGCGCGGACGAGGCATGCGGCAGCCTATCTACCGCAAACATAACGGCCAAGGGAGAGCCCTCGAGCGCGGGCCCCGCGCCGCCCTGGCGAAGCCTGCCGAGGGCTCGTCTCGAGACGCGCGGGCTGCGGGCTGCAGGCTCCGGGAGCGCATGCGCCCCCACCGAGGCACGACGCCCCGCTCGGATGAAACGACGTTCCAGCGCCATCGCCCGACGTCGCTCTCTCTCCTGCGCTCGTCCAAGGCGCTCTGCGAGGAGCCCAGTCCAGCATCACAGGAACCGAATCGAGGTCGCCAGGCGAATCCTTACCGAGAAAACAGGTTCATGGAGCTCAAAGCAGTCTGTTACAAGGCCCTTTGACAAGGGGGCCTTCGACATGAATATCCTGCTCGTCGATGACCAGAACGTCGTCCGGGAAGCGCTGGCGTACGCGCTGACGTCGCAGCCGGGGGTGAGCGAGGTCGTTCAGGCTGGAAGCGGGCAGGAGGCGCTCCGAGCGCAGGAGATCCACCGCTGTCAGGTGGCGGTGATAGAGCTCGGCCTCGCGGACCGCAGCGGCGTCGACCTCATCCGGGAGCTCAAGGGCATCGCGGAGCTCCGCGTCATCGTGCTCTCGATGCACCGCGACGAGTTCCGGGTGGCCGAGGCGATGCGGGCCGGCGCCGATGGATATCTGTCGAAGCAGAGCCGGCTCGCCGATCTCCTGGAGGCGCTGCGCACCGTCGTCCGGGGGCGCACGGCCGTATCGCCGGACGTGAGCGCCGCGATGGTGCGCGCGCTCCAGCGGCGCGACGCCGCCGCCAGGGGCGACATGGTGGCCGCGCTGAGCGACAGGGAGCGTCAGGTGCTCCGTCTGCTCGCGATGGGCCTCTCGGCCAAGGAGGTCGCCGCCCAGCTCTCGATCAGCGTGAAGACGGTCGAGACGCACCGGGCGCGCCTCTGCGCGAAGGTGGCGACGCACAGCGTGGCCGACCTGACCCGCCTCGCGGTACGAGCGGGCCTCGTCGAGGCCTAGGCGGCGCCGTCGCGCGGGGGCGCCCGGCGAGCGCTGGAAGCGCGCGCCGCCCTCACCGCGCGCGGCGTGCAGCGCGGCTCACGCCGCCGCGGTGGACGCCCGCGGAGCCGCCCGGAGCGCCGGCAGCGTCTCTCCGATGAGCGCCGAGCCGATGGCGAACCCGGAGAGCGTGAGTCTCATGTGGAGCACGTCCAGCATGCCTTGGCGGTGGAGCAGGGTCAGCGTGCCGCGGATATCCCGGCGGCGGACGCGCAGCTTCTCGACCAGCGAGTCGAGCGTCTCGGAGCGTCCTTCGCGTTGCGCCATGGCCAGAGCCTGCAGGAGAGTTGCGGCCAAAATTTTCTTGTCCATGAGAGCACCCTAGGAAGGGTTCCCTTGAGGTGCCCAGTTTTCGGCGACGATTTTTTTGAGAAATGTCGCTCGCAGATTGGACGATGGGCTCTCCGTACTCTGCTCATCCTGCGCCTGATACCCACCTCCCCGTATCGAGGGTTCGTCGGCGGTGGTGTCCAGGTCGCCGCCAGCAGAGGCGCGTCGCGTCACGTCGAAATGACGCCCTCGATGGGCGCGAACACACCCGGTTGGGCGACCCTTCGGCCAATCCATTCCCTCGGATGGCTCGGCGCGTCAGCGGTGGGCCCGCTCTGACTAAGGGGCCGTGTAGGTCGCGCCCAGCTGATATGTGCCGGCCGCGAAGCCGTTCACCGAGAGGAATGCCTGCGTCTGCCCCGCCGGGACCGTCAGATTGCATGTCTCCGCGGCGCCGTCCAGATACGGACGGCAGTCGTACGAGGTCAGGGTCGGCGCGGCGCCGAACCTCACGTAGAGATCTGGGTCGCCGGTGCCGGTCATCACGAGCCGGAGGCTCGTGCCAGGAACCACCGAGAGGGGCCCGTGTGACGCCGATGCGCCCGCCGCGAGGCGGCCGCTGAAGGTGGCCGACGTGGCCGTGCCGCCGCCGCTGCCGGAGCCGCTCGATCGGGTGTAGGTCACCGCCACGTTGCAGGTGGCCGCGGTGTACCCTCTGACCTTGACGTACGCCTTGGTTTGCCCTGTCGGCACGGTCAACGTGCACGTCTCGGATGCCCCGGAGAGGTACGGGCGGCAGCTGTACGAGGCCGTCGTCGGCGCCGATCCGAACTTCACGTAGAGGTCGGGATCGCCGGTGCCGGTCATCACCACAGTGAGGCCCGTCCCCGGCGTGACAGCGAAACCGGCGCTCGATCCGATGTCCACGAACGCACCTGCGTTGACGCTGCTGCTGAAGTTCTCGGTCACCGTCGTGCTGCCGCCGCTGCCGCCACCAGCGCCGCCGCTGCCGCCACCAGCGCCGCCGCTGCCGCCACCAGCGCCTCCGCTGCCGCCGCTGCCGCCACCAGCGCCGCCGCTGCCACCTGCGCCGCCGTTACCACCGCTACCGCCGCTACCACCAGCGCCGCCAGGCGGGCCGTAGAGCGCCTGGGCGCCCTGGATGTCTCTTGCGGTCAGCACGAAGTTCCAGTCGCCGGTGCCGTTGCACTGGGGATAGTGCATGACGGAGTCCGAGTCATAGGTGGTCAGCGCGCGCCACGCGTCGTCCTCGAAGCAGACGCCCGCCTCGGGGCGCGTGTGCTCGTGCCGAAAGCCGAGCGTGTGGCCAAGCTCGTGCCGCAGGGCTGCCTCGAGCGCGACGCCGGATACCGCGAGCTCGTTGAAGTCGATCAGCACGTTCCGCACCGATCGCGCGTCGTTGGGGAAGAACGCCCGCGCGATGTACTGGCCGCCGGAGTTCGTCGGCCTCACGTCGAAGACGACGTTGCTGTTGCCAGCAGTGCAGCTCGCGTCCTGAGCGCTCTGGTAGATGTAATCGACGTCCGAGGCGCTCTCCCAGGAAGCCGTGGCGGCGTCCATGGCCGCCACGACGGCGGCATGGCGCGCGCCGAAGGTCGTGCTCACGCAGTAGGTGATGCTCTTCTTCTGGGCCGCCGACCAGACGACATCGCTGCCGCCGCTGCGTTGCACGATGAGGGCGCCATCTCGTACGTACGTCTCCCAGAACTCCCGGAGATGCTTGATGTCGGCGACGGGCGTGTCCCCATCGACGATGTAGACGCCAGAGCCAGGCTCGCGGAACGCGGCCTTCTCGAACGCCTCGAAGCTTTCCTGGCTACCGCCGACGTCCTCGACCGGCTCGTCCTCGAGACCCGACACGCAGGCCGTAAGGGCGAATACACCCACGGTCATTACGCCAAGTTTGAAGCTGGCCGAGCCGCAGACACGCGAGCCACGCGAGCCACGCGATCTCACAGAGCGCATTGAGAGCTCCTTCCGCTCGAAAAAATGATTCTTTGTTCCAGCGAAGAGTCGTTCGGCCGACCGGGAAGATATATAACCTGATCCGAGCGGGGCAGGATCGGCAAATCGTCATGAATCAATAAAAATGACGACGACACTCAAGCACTGCAGCCATCCAGCGTACCCGACGACGTTTCGTCGACGTGAAAATTTTCCAGCTTCACAGAAACCGGCACCCTCGACGGTATCGGCTGGAGATTGCGCTCCATGGTGTCCGACCAGCGAGGCCCACCGCGCATGGCCGTCGGCGAGCGCATTGGCGCTCCCGGACAGGCCCGGGAGCGCATCCGCGGGCGGTTTTACAGCTTGCCCCTGACGTAGGCTCGCTGGACCGTCAGCTTGGGAGGACCGGCGGAGATCTCGAATGCTTCCGGACGGCCGTCCGGAGCGAGGCTGCCCACGAGGCGCATGGTCTTCAGAGAGACCGTGACGGCGCCCGAGGCGTCGCGGAGGTACTGGACGTCGACGGGCTTCGTCGGATCGACGCTGGGCATGTACTCCTGCTGCTTCAGGTCGAAGGAGCCTTTCTTCTTGAGGAGCCGGGCGAGCGCCGAGGCGGTGGCGACGGGCGAGGAGAGCCACGCCTTGGCCGCCGGCGTGAACGTCCCCTGGACCTTCTTGCCCTCGACCTCTCCCGAGTACTCGTACTCGAAGTTCTTCTTCTGGGACAGCTCGATACGGTGGTTCGCCTTGCCTCCCGACGTCTCGATCCAGACGCCTTCCTTGATGTGCCCCTGAGGATCGATGAGCACGTTCGACGCCTCATCCTCGATGTGCAGAGACTTTGGGTCACGCGGCAGGAAGGTGGCCGAGCGGGAGAACCATCGCCGCTGGCCGCCCTCGTCCTTGAGCAGATCGCTCGTCTCGAAGCCGACAGGGACCTTGTCGAGGCGCAGGATGACGGTGTCCGTGTACTCGGGCCTCGGCGCGGCGCTCTTCGACTCGAACGAGTCGAAGAGCCCCTTGGCGAGCCGCTCGAACGTGCGGACATACCCGACCTCGTCATGCAGGCAGGCGATGGGGCGCGCCCTGTCCGCGTGCAGCGCGATCTTGAGCAGGCCGGCCGCCTTCCCGCCGGCGGTCGGGACGAGGTAGAGGGCCTGCACGAACACCGCGGGGCTCTCCCGGTGCACGCTCACCTCCCAGGGAACGACGCGGGCGACCTCCACCTTCGCAGGGTCGAGCAGCTCGATGAAGTTCCTTATCACCTCGCCCGAGTCGAGCATCGTGTTGTAGACGAAGCACTCGACATGGGTGTCCGTGCCGAGGGGGATGGAGATCGCGACGAGCTTCTCCTTCGGCTCGATCTTCGCCTCCCCTGCCCCGAAGGCGCGCGCCGACCAGTCCGCGGCGCGGAGCTCCCGGGCGGGCAGCTCGCCGGTCTCGCGGGCGAGCGCCTCCTCGATGTCGAAAGGCTCCTTCGCCGCGGGCGCTGGCGCGGGCGCAGGGCTCTCCGCGGGCGCCGCGCCGCCGGTGCCGCCGCAGCCCGCGAGCAGCGCCAGCGAGAGCGCGACCAGGCCCGCGCCACGCGCGTCGCCCGGAGCGCGGCCGCGCGCGCGGCGCGGCCATGATGTCATGTTCGGTGAGCAGAGCTGGCCCCCATCGAGACGAGCCCCCTGGATCGCAAGCGCCATGTGAATCTCCTGCAATGTCGTCACCCCGGCCGCCCGGAAGCCTCGTCGTCGGGCCGGGCGCTGAAGGTGATGATGCAGTGCAACGAGAGCGGCAGCGGCATCGTGTTGTCAAGACGCGATGCGCCAGCGCCGCAGGCCTTCGACGGCCCGCCTGAAGGCCGCCGCCACAAGACCGACCGGCCGCGTCCAGTGAGCCTGTCACGGCGGAGCCCGCAGAGTGGGGCGACCAGACACGGCGGCGCGCACAGTGAGGCAATTTGCCACAGCGAGCCATCGAGAGGACACGCCCGGCGACCCGACGTTCATCAATTGTCCGGCCTCGACGCATCGGCAGATTCGTCCGAGCTCCCCGGCCTGGCACCCGCGTTGCAGCATGGCCCCGGCGTCGCCGGCAGCGCCGGCCTGATGTGGCCAAGCGGCAGCAGGTAGCCACGGTCGTCGCGTGGCGTTCACGAGGCAATCCATCCGAGGAGTGATTCATGGGACAGACCAGCGAGAGCAAGCGAGGCTTCGCAGCGATGAACGCGGAGCAGCAGCGCCAGATCGCGAGTCAGGGCGGAAAGGCAGCTCATGAGAAGGGCACAGCACATGAGTTCACGTCCGAGGAGGCGCGCGCAGCGGGCCGCAAGGGCGGAGAGGCTGTCAGCCAGAACCGCGAGCACATGGCCGAGATCGGGCGCAAGGGCGCCGAGGCGCGAAGTCAGGCGACGAACGGCGAGGGCCGGAGCCGGAAGGGCCGCAACGGAAGCCATGAGCAACATGTGAAGGCGGACGAGCACCCCCAGCAGAACTGAACCGTCCCGCGCGCCGCTCGGGATCCCCCGAGGGCGCGAGGACCACGAAGAGCCGCCGAGGAACCACGAAAGGGTTCGCCCTTTCACGGTTGCTCGGCGGTCCTTCTTGGCGCCACCGGTGGCTACGCCGAGCCGTCGTCGATCCCTGCGCCATCCTCGAACATCGCCGGGTCGTCGTCGTCGAGGTCGCCCTCGTCGTCCGGCGCGCCGCCGTCCGCCGCCTGCGCGCCGCCCTCGGTCGCGCCGGCGGGCGACATCCTCCATCCACCGGTCGGAGGCCCGGAGGGCCACGAGCGGAGCCCGGGCGGCGGCCTGAAGCCATCTGCCTCGTCCTCCGGCGCATCGAGGCCCGCCGCCGCCGCGCGGCGAGCCCAGTCGGGCGCGTTCGCGGGCGGCACGTGCCGCGGCCGCCACCCGCCCCCCTCGGGCGTGATGGCCCGCTTGAGGTAGCCGTGCGCTCCGGAGGTGAAGCCCACGTCCGAAAGCGCGCGCGCGAGAGGGGAGCCGTGCGCAGGCTCGCCGTCGATCGTGGCCACGAGCACGGCGCGCCGCCGCCCCTCGTCAACGAGCGCCCCGAGCGCCGACGCGATGGCCCGGATCGCGTCGCCGCGCTCCGGCTCGGCCTCCGGCAGGAACGTGGTGAGGCTCCGCTCGGTGCGGCCCATCCAGGCGAGCAGCCGGCCGTCGTGCAGGATCACCAGGGCGCCCGCAGCCCGCTGCGGCCGGACCGGGCCGCGGACGGCGCCTTCGGCGCCGCCGTCGACAGGCGCGGGGAGCTCGGGCCAGCGGACGGCGGCGCCCCAGGGGCTCGCCGGATCCGTGGCCGCGAGGACGAGGGTCCGGGGATCGTCGGACGGCTCGCGGCAGGCCCGGAGGCGATCGTCGGCGCCGGGCACCGCGAACTGCGCGACGCCCAGCCCGGCGACGAAATAGCCGCGCCGCGCCTGACCGGCCTCCTCCATGGCGCGGAGCACGTCGTAGACGGCGGAGAAGCCGCCGGCGAGCCCCTCGACCGCCGCCGCCTCGCGCGTGAGCACCCCGTGGCGTTCGAGCAGCGCGCGGGCGAGCGCCGCGCGCCGCTCGGTCTCGCCAGGCGCGCCGGAGGACGCGCCGCCAGCAGCGCCGGACACGCCGGGTGATGACAGCAGCGACCAGCGCCCTTCGCTCCCCGGCGGGCCGATCCGGCGCGCCCGCAGCGCCGAGAGGCCGCGGCCGAACGCAGCGCGGTCGCGGTCGCGGTCGCGCCGGCGGCCGCTCGAGCCGGACGCGCGGCCGAGGGCGCGCAGCGGGGCGAGCGTGTCGTTCGTGACCTCGCCGGCCCACACGAGATCCCAGAGCGCGGCGAGCAGGTCCGCCCCGAAGGCACCCGTCTCGCGCGACAGGTCGGAGAAGAAGAGCGCGCCGCGGCGCGCGAGCGCGGCGCGGATGCCCTCGGCGAGCGCCCCCTCGGCGCGGCCAGGCGGCGGGGCGAGGTACGGAAAGGCCTCGGCGAGGTAGAGCGCGACGCGGCCGTCGCCGTCGCCGACCGGCTCGACGCCGCGCCAGAGGACCTCGCCGGCCGCGCAGAGCGCGTCGAGATCGCCGGGCCGGTAGCCCTCGACGCGGGCGGGCAGGATCTCGGACTCCAGGGCGGAGGCCGAGAGGGGCGCGCCCTGGAGCTGCTCGAGCGCCGCGAGCAAGCCGTCGAGGCCGCGCCGGCGGCGGTGCAGGCCGTGCCAGTCGGCGAGGAAGCGGGCGTAGGCCTCCGGCGGGACCGGCTCGACCTCGGCGCGCAGCCGGGCCAGCGAGCGGCGCTTCAGCGAGCGCAGCACCTCGGCGTCGCAGAACTCCCGGCCGCGGCCGCCGGGGAGGAACTCGCCCTCGACGACGCGGCCTCGCTCGGCGAGGCGCGCGAGCGCGGCCAGCACCGGCGCAGAGCCGAGGCCGAAGCGCCGGGCCACGTCGTCGGCGCGGAAGGGCCCGTGCGTGCGCGCGTAGCGGGCGACCAGCTCGCCGAGCGGGTCCGCGACGGGCTCAAGGAACGCGATCGGCAGGCCGAGCGGCGGCACCACGCCGAGGGCGTCGCGCAGCCGGCCCGCGTCCTCGGCGGCGGCGACGCGGCGCTCGCCGCCGATCTGGACCTCGATGGCGCGCCGGTCCCGGACGAGCTCGTCGATCCACGCGGCGGCGCGCTCGCGGGCCGCTTCGGGCGGGGCGTCGTGAGCGGCCGCGCGCCGGGCGATCTCGTCGCGCGTGAGGTCGCCGAGCGAGAGCAGGAGATCGTGCGCCTGGTCCTCGTGCTTGAGCGGCGCTCGGCCGTCGAGGCGCTGGAGCGACGCCTCGAGGGCCAGCACGGCGTCCGCGTCGAACAGCTCGCGCAGCTCGGCCTCGCCGAGCAGCTCGCGCAGGCGGCTGTGATCGATGGTGAGCACCTGCGCCCTTCGCTCGGCGAGCGGCAGATCGCCCTCGTAGATGAAGTTGCCGGCGTAGGTGAAGAGCAGCGTGGCCGCGAACGGCGAGGGCGCGCGGACGTCGACCGTGACGACGCGGACCTTTCGGGCGGCGATCTGCCGGAGGAGATCCTCGAGCGCCGTGAGGTCGAAGACGTCGCGAAGGCACTCGCGGTAGGTCTCGAGCAGGATGGGGAACGAGCCGTAGCGCGACGCGACGGCGAGCAGGTCGGCGGCGCGCTTGCGCTGGGCCCAGAGCGGCGAGCGCTTGCCGGGGAACTTGCGCGGCAGGAGCAGCGCCCGGCCCGCGCACTCGCGGAACCGCGAGGCGAAGAGGGCGGTGTCGCCGAGGCCGCGGACGAGCAGATCCTCCACCTGGTCGGCCTGCGGCAGGAGCTGCTTCGCGTCGGGGGGCGACTCCGACTCGGGCAGCCGCAGGACGATGCCGTCGTCGGTCCACACGGTGTCGACCGCGAGGCCGAGATCGAGGCGGCACCGCTCGGCGATGCAGGTCGCGAGCGGCGCGTGGACGCGGCCGCCGAACGGCGAGAGGAGGCAGATGCGGTGGTCGCCGACCTCGTCGATGAACCGCTCGATCACGAGGGTGCGGTCGCTCGGGACGTCGCCCGTGGCCGCGGCCTGGTCGCGCACGTACCGGACGAGGTTCGAGGCCGCGCGCTCGTCGAGGCCGTGCTCTTCCGCGAGCGTGCGCTCGGCCTCGCCGTCGGGCAGCGCGGCGAGGCGCCGCGCGAGGGCGCCGATGGAGGCGCCCAGCTCGGCGTTGCGCCCGGCCTGGTCGCCGCGCCAGAACGGCATCTTGCCCGGCTCGCCCGGGGCGGGGACGACGAGGACGCGGTCGTGGGTGATGTCGGTGATCCGCCACGAGGAGGCGCCGAGCAGGAAGACCTCGCCCTCGCGGGCCTCGAAGACCATCTCCTCGTCGAGCTCCCCGACGCGCCGGCCGGGGCGCGCGGCGTCGCCGCCGGTGTCCAGGAAGACGCCGTAGAGGCCGCGGTCGGGGATGGTGCCGGCGTTGACGACGGCGAGGCGCTTCGCGCCCTTCCTGGCGCGCACGGCGCCGCCCACCCGGTCCCAGACGATGCGGGGCCGGAGCTCGGCGAACTCGTCGGAGGGGTAGCGGCCGGAGAGCATGTCGAGCACGCCCTCGAAGCTGGCGCGCGGCAGCTCGGCGAAGGGCGCCGCCCGGCGGACGAGCGAGAAGAGCGCGTCGACGTGGAGGGTATCCATCGAAGCGATAGCGACGATCTGCTGGGCGAGGACGTCGAGCGGGTTCCTCGGGTACAGGGTCGCCTCGACCTTGCCTTCGCGCATGCGGGACGCGGCGGCGGCGCACGCGAGCAGATCGCCGCGGTGCTTCGGGAAGACGACGCCGCGCGAGGTGCCGGAGACCTCGTGCCCCGCGCGCCCGACGCGCTGGAGCCCGGCGGCGACCGAGGGCGGCGCCTCGAGCTGGATCACGAGGTCGACGGAGCCGAGATCGAGGCCGAGCTCGAGCGACGAGGTCGCGACGATGCACGGCAGGAGGCCCGCCTTGAGCCGCTCCTCGATCTGCTGCCGCTGCTCGCGGGCGATCGATCCGTGGTGTGCGAGCGCGATCTCGGCGCCGGCCGTGTCGTTGAGCGCCGCGGCGAGGCGCTCGGCGAGGCGCCGGCTGTTCACGAAGATCATCGTGGTGCGGTGGGCGCGGACGAGCTCGACGAGGCGCGGGTGGATGCTCGGCCAGATCGAGCGCTGCGCCGGCTCGGCGGGCGCCCCCCTCGGGCCCTCGCCCGCGCGGGCGGCCTCGCCGAGCTTGGTCATGTCCTCGACGGGCACCTCGATGCGGAGCTCCAGGGCCTTCGGGGCGCTCGCGTCGACGAGGGTCACCGGCCGCGGCGCGAAGCGCCTGCCGGCGCCGTCGGTCTCGCCGCCGCCGAGCAGCCGCGCGACCTCGTCGAGCGGGCGCTGCGTGGCGGACAGGCCGATGCGCTGCATCGGCCGCGGCGCGGATCGCAGCGCCTCGAGCCGCTCGAGGGACAGGGCCAGGTGCGCCCCGCGCTTCGTCGCGACGAGCGCGTGGATCTCGTCGATGATGACGGTCTCGACGGCGCACAGCCGATCGCGCGCGGCGGCGGTGAGCAGGAGGTAGAGCGACTCCGGGGTGGTGATGAGGATGTCCGGCGGCTTCTTGGCGAGCCGGGCGCGGTCCTGGGGCGCTGTATCGCCGGAGCGCACGCCGACCTGGGGGACACGGTAAGGCAGGCCGAGGCGCTCGGCGGCGGCGGCGATGCCGGCGAGCGGCGCGCGCAGGTTGCGCTCGACGTCGATCGCGAGCGCCTTGAGGGGCGATACGTAGACGACGCGGCAGCGCTCGGCGGCCTCGGGCTCGGGCGACGCCATGAGCCGGTCGATGGCCGCAAGGAAGGCGGCGAGCGTCTTGCCCGAGCCGGTCGGGGCGAGCAGCAGGGTGGAGGCGCCGTCGAGGATGGGCGGGAAGCCCTGCACCTGGGCGGGGGTGGGCGCGGCGAAGGCCGCGCGGAACCACGCCTGGGTGGCGGGGTGGAAGCGGGCGAGCGGATCGGATGCGGGGGGGCGTCTCTTGGCCATCGGCGGCGCTTGCGCGGTCCCTGCCTGAGCGGGGGCTGCTGCGTGCGTAGGCAAGAGCCATCCCTCGCGGCGGGGGGCGGCGCAACAGATCGTTCCAGCCGCCCAGCCGCGCCGGCGGGTGGGTCCACGCGGCGGGGGCGGGCGGGCGCTGGCCATCCGCCAAGGCGGGGGCCTGGAGCTTGCGCATGGAACACCGCCCGGCATGTCTCCCTTCGGGCCATGCCACCTGGGAGGTCATGTTGCGCGCCACACAAGGCGCGCCTGAGACCTCGAGCCTCCTGGGGGCCTTATGGCACCTCGGTCGGTGCTCCAGCGCGCCCGCCCGCCCCCGCCGCGTGGACCCACCCGCCGGCGCTCACCTGAGTTTTGAAGGGGGGCCAGGCGGGCACGGCCGATCCGATGGACGGCCCGGGAGGGGTGCTCCTCGGCGGACCGCCGATCCGACCCTCGAACGCGCCGGCAGGTCGGACCGAGGGTCCGGATGGAAGGCAAAAAAAAACC
>NZ_CP150341.1:5787500-10560000 GCF_051475585.1 Sorangium sp. So ce426
CTTATTCGTCCCCCTCCACAGAGCTTTACAACCCGAAGGCCTTCATCACTCACGCGGCGTCGCTGCGTCAGGCTTTCGCCCATTGCGCAAGATTCCCCACTGCTGCCTCCCGTAGGAGTCTGGACCGTGTCTCAGTTCCAGTGTGGCTGATCATCCTCTCAGACCAGCTACCCGTCTTCGCCTTGGTAGGCCATTACCCTACCAACTAGCTGATGGGCCGCAGGCTCATCCCCTGGCGCCAGCTTTCATGAAGAGGCCGGCTTTGACCTCACCTCCTTTCGAAGGCGTGGTCTCATGCTGTATTAGCGCTCCTTTCGGAACGTTATCCACCACCTGGGGGCAGATTACCTACGTGTTACTCACCCGTGCGCCGCTTTACCGGGGCCGAAGCCCTTTCTCGCTCGACTTGCATGTGTTAAGCGCGCCGCTAACGTTCGTTCTGAGCCAGGATCAAACTCTCCAGTTAAATCCTGTTGCATCAGACGGTGGCTAACACCGCCTGACTTGCTCGTCTTTATGACGTGCGAGGTCGAGCTTGCGCTCGCCTTTGGGACCCACGTCACTTCGTAGGCATACAACCCAGTTTTCAAGGACCGAGGAGGAGAGACAAGCTCACCTCGACCATCCGCAATCCGTGCCCGCCTCCGGCCGAGCCGACTCGACTGCGGCTCCCCTCTCGGGTCACCTCGTCGCGTCGCTCGCCTCTCGCTGAGGCTGGCCTCGATCGGCCCAGAGAGACACAAGCCCTTGCTTGCCGACTCTCCAGCTCCGTCGTTCGGGGCGGGCTTTTTAACCGCCTGCCTCGAATCTGTCAACCTTTTCTTTCGAGAAGGCCGACTTGTCACAACCGCTCACATCCACAACAACCAACCGAGCGGCCCGGGCCGGCAGCGCTTCCGCTGCTCGGTTTCCGATCCGCCGGTTCGGGGCGGGCTTTCTAACGACCTGCCTCGAACCTGTCAACCCTTTCTCTCGCGTTCTCTTTCGAGAAGTTCGAGCGAGAAGATCGACTCGCTGACCGGGTTGCTCGATCACCCGGCCCTTCGAACGGACTCCCGGGGAGTCTCGCTGAAGTCGCCCGGTCGCCCTGCTCACCGACCGGCCTGGACCGGTCAAGCGAGCGGCCCAGAGCCGCAGCGTCTCCGCTGCTCAGCTGCTGGTCCTCAGCTCGGGGCGGGCCTTCTAACGGCCTGCCTCGAACCTGTCAACCCTTTCCTTCGACTGGATCGACTCGGTCGATCCTGCCGACCTGCCTCGGCCGCCTGATGAGCGATCCGGAGGCGCAGCGGCTTCGCTGCTCAAGATGTCGGCTTCCGCCGGCGTTTCCGACGACGTGCGACGGTGAACTTATCTATGTTTCATGGGGGTGTCAACGGGCGCGATCCGCGGCCAGATGGCCTCGAGCGCTCGGTCGTGTGCGTGCCGGCGCCGCATCGGTCGGCTCGCCCTGCTCGCCCTGCTCGCCGCCTCGCGCACCTCGCCGCGCCTCGCCGCCCGGTGCGGCGTCGAGACACGTCCGCGGGACCGGCCGCCCGCCATGTCACCGGACGACAGAACCGCCCAGGGCGCGAGGACGACGTTGCGTCCGCTGGCGCAGCGCGCAGCGCGCAGCGCGCGGCGCGCCGTCCGCCGGGCCCGGCGTGGCGTACCGGGCCCGAGCTCGCCCGCCGCGTGCCGGGCCCGAGCTCGCCCGCCACGACCTCGGCTCGCACGAGGACGTGACGCCGCAGGAGACCCTCCCGGGCGAGAGCCCGCCGTGGACGCTCTCCGTGCGCGGGCCAGAGCCGCGCGAGCGCACCATCGGCCGTCTGGAGCGCATGCGCCCGCACGCAAAGGAGTACGCAAAGGACTAACGAGACCTTCACTGCAGCACGGCTGCGCGTGCGTGCCGCGCGCGTGCATCGATTGCGCGACGCATCCTCCTCTCCGCTGGCCTGACCTCTGCAGACACCGGCGACCCAGGTGGCACAGGGTAGGCGTCGGGGGGAGCGGCCATGACAATGCGCATCGGGGCGATGGCGGTGGGCTCAGCGGTTCTCGCGCTGGGCTGTATGGACCTGGATCAGCAAGAGCCGCCACGCGAAGGCGTGGCCGCTCTGCAGATACAGAGCGGCGCGCGGCCGGAGACGCCGCGCTTCATCGAGGGTGGATCGATTCCGTACGTGCTCGGCTTCTCGCCGGAGACCGGGCAGATCCTCGGCGGCTCGCACTCGCTCCTCATCCCGCTGACCGGGACGCGAGAGGCCATCGACGGCGCGAACCTGCCCACGAGCCTGCATCCGGAGCTCAGGGGGTCGTACGTGGCGCTGAACTCGAGCCTGCTGCAAGGCCACTCCACGGGCCCCTTCGCCTCGCAGTGGTGGCCGCAGAACAGGAACGGCATCGCGGACCGGTGGAACTCCGCGGTCAAGGACTACGGCGATCTGACGTCCGATCCAGACAATCTCTCGCCGGCCGAGAAGTACGATCTCCTGTTCTACGCGGGACAGGGCCGGTCCCTCGATGCACCCGCGGGCGCAATCACCTTGGAGATGGGCCGGGCTGACGGGCTGCGCGCTCCCCGGGCGACGCGCGTGGCGGGGCCGACGACGTACTGGGAGCTGAAGCACCACGGCCTGTATCAAGGGGTGACCCCGGAGTACTGGTGGGGACACTGCAACGGCTGGGCGGCCTACGTCGTCGCCGAGGACGGCGGGCCGCCGCAGCGCGACATCCGCGTGAAGCTCTCGGGCGGCCAGGTGACCACGTGCGCTTCGGTGGAGACGGGGTGCATCCTGTTCCGCACCGCCGATATCGAGGCGCTCATGACCGAGGTGTACCACAGCGACTCGGCCACGGTGTCCGGGCGGCGCTGCGAGGCGCGGGAGGACCTCGTCCAGCGCGATCAGTACGGCAGGCCCGTCGATCCGGCGTGCCGCGACCTGAACCCCGGGACGATGCACATCGCCATGACCGGCCTCCTCGGGCTGGGCGCGAGCTCCATCAGCTCGACGTCCAGCGCCCGGGCGCGGCGCGCGTTCGTCGTCGACTACACCTGGCACCGCGAGGTGTGGAGCTACCCGGTCACGTCGTTCGCCATCGACGCGATGGCGGAGGTGAGCGCGCAGGAGGCAGCGCGGCTCGTCTGTAACGGCGGGTTCCAGGGGGCGGATTGCTACAATTACCGGTTCAACCCGTACGCGAGGCGCTTCGTCCGGGTCAGCGGGCGCTACGGGATGGTCTCGGACGAGGTGAGCCCCGAGCAGCTCCTCCAGCCCCCCGCGCAGCGCAACATCCCGCTCATGAACGTGGAGCTCCACTACGTGCTCGAGCTCGACGATCGGCTGGCCGTGATCGGCGGCGAGTGGATCAGGAACCCCGCCCTCGTCAACGGCATCAACGGCAAGTCGATGCACCCCGACTACCTCTGGCTCCCGGTGAGGGCGCAGGGCCCAGGGGAAGACGCCGACGATCTCGGCGGCTCCACGGACAACCCGTACATCGCGTACTCGCGCGCGAAGGCGCTGCTGAATCTGTCGCGCGCTGCCGTGACGGGGAGCAGGCCGTCGGAGTAACTCCGGCGCCGCGCCGCCGCGCGCCGGTCTACGATGGCGCCGCCATGGTGCACCTGGACGAGACGTTCGCCGCGGCGCTCCGCCGCGCGGACGTGCGGTGGCTCGCCGAGCACGTCGAGCACGTCGGTGAAGCGCGCTGCAGCAAGGAGATGCTCCGCCAGCTCGTCGAGCACGAGGACGAGCGCGTGCGGTACCTCGGGCTCACCCGGATGGCCCAGGACGCCCGGCGCGAGGGCAGCGCAGGGCGGCGAGAGCTCGCGGCGCTGCTCCCGCGCACGCTGCGCACGCTGGACAGGACGCCGGAGGTCGCGCTGCTCCTCGCCGGGCTCTACCGCGAGCTGTGGCCCTCCCTCCCGGATCAGCGCCTCCCGGCGTGGCGCGAGGCCTCGCTCCCCGCCGCCGTTCGCGTCGCGTGGCTCCGGACCGAGATCCTCACGCGGCCGGAGGCCGTCCGCGGCGAGCCCGCCGGCGAGCTCCTCTACCAGGCGCTCCACGCGCTCGATCCGGCCGAGATCCCCGCGCCCGAGGCGCTCCTCCCCGAGCTCGCGGCGCGCCGCGATCCGGTCCTCGCGGCCGCGGCGCTCGACCTCACCCGGCGATGCCTGCACGCGGCGCTGCTCGCGCCCGAGCAGGCGCGCGCGGTGCTCGCCGCGCTGCTCGACGCGGCGGCGCCCGCGATCGTCGCGGGCGCGCTGCGCGAGCTCGCCGCGCCCTGGGCCGTCCTCGCCGGCGCGCCGCTCCCGGGCGCGCGCCTCGGGCAGCTCCTCGGCGGCGCCCCCGAGGTGGCCGCCGCCGCGCTGGAGACGGCGGCGCGCCACGGCGAGGGCGCCGCGCTCCGCGCGTTCGTCTCCCGCGAGGACGCGCCGCCGCGGCTCCGGCAGCGGGCGCTCACGCTCCTCGGCGAGCACGCGACCCGCGAGGACGTCGGCGCCATCCTGCGCGTCGCGGCGGGCGATCCGCTGCTGCTCGGCCCGAGCGCGATCGCCTGCCTGCGCGCGCTGCACCGGCGCGGGCACTTCCCCGCCCCGGAGCACGCGGCGGCCCTGCTCGATCTCGCCCTCGCCGATCCCACGATCGCCGCGGAGGACGTCGCGGCTATCGCCTTCACCTGCCGCCGCGCGCTCCTGTCGGCGCTCGCCGCGGTGCCGGGCGGCGACGCGAGCTGGCCGCGCCGCGCCGAGATCATCGTCGCCATGGCGCGGCAGGGCGCGGCGGATCTGCCGCTCGGCGACGCGCTCGCCGAGAAGCTCCGCGACGCGCCATCACCCGCGCCCCTCCTGCGCGCGCTGGGCGCCCTGCGCCACGCGGCCGCGGAGGACGACGTGCTCGCCGCCCTGCCGCGCGCGCCCGCCGCGGCCCTGGAGGCGCTCGCCGCGATCGGCGGCCCACGCACGGCGGAGGCGCTCCGGGCCGCGCTGGGCCAGGGCGGCGCGGGCGCGGCCACGGCGCCGCACCTCCGAGGCGAGCGCCACCGCGCCGCGGCGCTGCTCTGGCACCTGACGGAGGATCCGGCGGACCGGCGCGCGCTCGTCGCCCGCCTGAACCCCCGGGACCTGCCGGCCGAGATCGCCGCCGACCTCGCCGGGGCCGAGGCGGCGGAGCTCGCGGTGCTCCAGCGCGCGGTGAAGCGGTGCACGCCAGCGGACGCGCTCAGGGCGCTCGCGCGCGCGGGCGACGCGAGCGCCCTGCCGGCGATCGCCGATCTGCTGCTCCGGATCGCGGCGGACCAGGCCGCGGCGTGGGCCCCCGGCGGGCCGGCCGAGCCGCCCGAGCGCGACCTCGACCGGGGCCCCGCGCGGCCCGCGGAGCCGGCGATCCCGGACGATGTCGCGGAGGCGATCCGCGGCCTCGGGCGGCGGCTCCACCAGCGCCGGAAGATCCGGCCTGTCTGCCTCCTCGACGCCGCGAGCGAGAGCGCCGCCGGCGACGCGCTGCTCGCGAGCCTCGCCCTCGACCTCCTCGACCGGCCCGGCGTGTCCGCGGGCGAGCGCGCGCTCCTCGTCGACCTGCTGCGCTCGGCGCGCGGTCATGCCGCGCGCTCGCGCGTCCCGCGCTTGCTCCGCCACCGCGATCCCCGCGTGCGCAAGCGCGTGATCGCGCTGCTCGCCGAGGACGGCGCCGAGGCGCTCTCGGCCAGCCTGACGCTCCTCACGGGCGCGGGCGACGTGCAGACGGCGAGGCAGGCGCTGCGCGCGCTCGGGGGCATGGAGGCGCGCTGGGCCTGCCCCGCCATCACCGCGTGCCTCGATCACCCGAACATGAGCATCAAGAAGACGGCGGCCGAGGCCCTGGCGCGGGCGGGCGGGCCCGAGGCCGCGCCGAAGCTCGTCTTCTGGCTCGGCCGCCACGACAACCCGGGGCTGCGCGCGGCGCTCGAGGCCGCGCTGCGGGCGATCGTCGGACCGGCCTGCGAGGCGACGATCCTCGCCGCCGCAGGGGCGGTGGAGGACGAGCGCGCCCGCGACCGGCTGCTCGACGCCCTGAGCGGCAAGCTGTCGGCCCAGGCGATCCGGAGCGGGCTCCGCCAGGGATCGGCCGCGGCGGCGCGCCTGCTCGAGCGGGTGCTCGACGGCGAGATCGCCCTCGCCTCCGGGACCGCCGACGAGCTCGCCGTGGAGATCGAGGCGCACGGCCTCCCCGCCCGCGTGCGAGGGCGGCCGGGCGCCGCGCCTCCCCCAGGCGCCGCGGACGCGCTCGCCGCCGCGCTCGCCCGCGACGGCTGGGACGACGCGACGGCGCGGCGCCTGCTCGAGCGGCAGGCGGCGCTGACGCAGCGGTGGCTCGCCGCCCTGCGGAAGCTCGCGCCGGAGTGGCTCCGCCTGGCGGCGGACGAGCCGGCGCTGCGCGACGCGGCGCTCCGGCTGATCGTCCGCGCGTCCACCGCCCCGTGGTCGCCCGTCGAGGCGCGCCTGTACGCCCGGCACGCCGCGGTGCTGCTCGACGGGCTCGCCGCGGCGGCGGCCGATCTGCGCGACGGGCTGCTCCCGCTGCTCGAGGAGGCGGCGCCCGAGCTCGCGCGCGCCGAGGCGCTCGGCGTCGCGGCGCGCGTGCGCGGGCTCGCGCCGGCGCCGGGGGCGCGCCGATCGCCGCTCGCGCTCCTGCGGCGGTGCGGGGCGATCCTCGGGCGCGCCGACGTGGACCAGGCGCTCGCGATGGCGCGCGCCGCCGCCGATCCGTGGACGGCCGAGCCGGCGATCCTGCGCGAGGCGTTCGGGGTGACGGCCGAGGCGGGTGATGGCGAGGATCCCGAGGGCGCGGCCGCGTGGCGGGCGGCGCTCCGGGCCGCGGCGCTGGAGCCGGCGGCGCTCGCGGCGCTCAGGGCGGGGCCGCGCGGCGGCCTCGGCTCGCGCGCGCAGCTCGCCGCGCTCATCGAGGTGTTCCCGGCCGCGGCCGAGCCGGCGCGGCCGGCGCTGCTCGACTGGATGGAGTCGCTCCAGCCGATCGGCGCGCCGCCCTGGACCCTCGCCGAGCAGGCGGCCGCGCCGAGCGGCGAGGCGCGGGTGCCCCGGCCGTTCGATCTCGACCAGCCGCGCTCGGCCGCGCTCCGCGAGCGCCTGCTGTCGATGCTGGCCGCGCCGGCGCCCGAGCTCCGGACCCACGCCGCCGTCGCGCTCCTCTCCTGGCCGGAGCCCGACGCCCGCGCCGCCGTGCTGCGGGCCTACCTGCGCGGCGACGTGCACGGCGTCGACCGCCCGGGGCTGCCCTCCCTGGCGCACTCGCTGCTCGATCTCTCCGAGGAAGAGCTCCGGGGCGACCCGGCCGACGAGGCGCGCCGGGAGCGCGCGGCGCGCCTCGCGGCCCAGCTGATGCCGCCGGAAGCGGAGCGCCTGTTCCCGCAGCTGCTCTCGTGGTGGGAGTCGGGCGCGCCGGCGACGCGCGCGGCGGCGGCCCAGGCGATCCGCCGCGTCGCGCCCGACGCGCGGGCGGCTCGGCTTGTCGATCGCCTCCGGCAGGGGGCGTGGGGCTACCTCGATCTGGTCGCCAGCGAGCGGCTGCTCCGGACGCCGGAGCTCGAGGCCGTGGTGGAGCGCCTCCGCGCCGAGGGGCGCGCCGATCTGGCCGGGCGGCTCTCGCTCGACGACGGCCCGCTCCGGCCGCCCGGAGGGGGACGTGCGGCCGAGGACGCGCGGGCGCTGGAGGCCCTGCGCGCGCGCCCGGAGCCGCAGGCGCCCGAGGCGAGCGACCGAGGTCTGTCGCGGCAGGAGCTCGTGCGGCTCGCGCGCGCAGGCGACGCGGAGCAGGCGCGCCGGGCGCTCTCGGCGCTGGCCGGGGCGCCCGACGGGGAGCTCGCGGCGCTGCTCGTGGAGCTGCTCGGCGATCGGCGCCCCCGGGTGCGGCTCCACGCGCACCGGCTGCTCCGCGACGCGGTCGATCGCGCCGCCTACCTGCGCGCGACGTGCGCGCTGCTCTCGGACCCGCTGCCGGACGTTGTCCGCTCGGCGATCCGGATCCTCTGCTTTGCGCCGTGGCCGCCGGCGCTCCCCGCGATCGTGGGCCTGCTCCTGCACCCGCACGCGGTCGTCCGCCGCGCGGCCGCGGAGGGGCTCGGGCACGTGGGCGCGCCGGCGCTCCCCGCGCTCAAGGACGCGCTGGGCCGCGCTCGGCCGGACCGGCGCGAGGTCTATGCGGAGGTGATGAGGCGGATCGAGGGGCGGTGATCGCGCGGGGCGCCGCTCCTCAGTTGACGCGCGGCCCCGGCGCATCCCCGGTGATGCGCGGCCCCGGCGCATCCCCGGGCGCCGCTCCCGGCCCGAGCTCCCCTGCCCCGGGCGCGGCCGGCGGCGACATGACGCCGCGGTCGGGCTCGCCGAGGACGCAGGCCTCCTTCCCCTCGACGACCTTGCAGCGGTAGTCGGCCGGGCATTTCCCCCCGCACGGCTGCCGCAAACACATCCCTGTGGCGGCGTCGCACGCCGTCCCGGTTGGACACGCCGCGTAGCAGGTATCGTACAACGCGCGGTTTGCGACGGTCGACCCGGCCGCACTGGCGAGGGCGGCCGCTGCGTCCGCATAGCCGGTGCCGGTGACCCCGGTGCTGGCGTTCTCGTCCCGGTCACCATCACCACCAGGCGATGTGCGCACCGCCCTCGCGCCGAGCAGGAACTCCGGCGGTCCCTTCCGCGAGGTGAAGCACCCTGCCAGGATTCCAATCGAGCAGCAAGAGATCAGAAGGACGGTAATTCGCATAGAACCGAGATCCTCCATACACACCGAAACGATTCCACGACAACACAGGAGCACACTCCGGTACCATCGACGCGATGCAGGGGAGGGAGACGAGGTGAGCGAACCTGTGCACCTAACGCCGTGGCCCACACCACTCCGCTGGGAGGTACCGCCCAGGAGCTGGAGCGCCGCGAAAGCGTCGAGCCTGACCGTCACAGCGGGCGGCGAGACCGACCTGTTCCTCGATCCGGAGCGCACGCGGGGCGCGCTGAACGCGCCGCGCTTGCTCGGGACGCCGCACGGGGACTTCCTTGCCAGCGCGCGGGTGACGGTGGGCTTCTCGGCGGTGCGCGACGCGGGCGTGTTGCTCCTCTGGGCGCACGAGCGCTCGTGGGCGAAGCTCTGCTTCGAGCTCTCGCCGGAGGGCGCCCCGACGGTCGTCTCCGTCGTGACCCGCGGCCTGTCGGACGACCGCCGATCCTTCGAGGTCGACGCGGATCATGTCTGGCTGCGCGTCTCGCGGCTCGGGCGGGTGTGCGCGTTCCACGCCTCCACCGACGGGACGACATGGCGCCTCGTCCGCAGCTTCTCGCTGGGCAGCACGGCGGAGCTCGCCGTCGGCTTCTCGGCCCAGTCGCCCGCAGGCGACGGCTGCACAGCGGTCTTCGACGACATCCGCTTCGCCCCGCGCCGGCTCGGCGACCTCCGCAGCGGAGACGCCGTGTACGGCGACGCGCTGGCGCGCGCCGGTCAGATGCCGCCGCTCACCGGGCTCGCCTTGCCGCTCCCGCACGTGCTGTGAAGCGCGAGCCGCGCGATGGCGCGCGCGGCCTCGTCCTGCGCGCTCCCCCGCGGCGCCCATGAGCGCGCAAGAGCCGGCGTGACGGCGGCGCCAGGGACAGGCGAAGGCGCGCCCGGGTGTCCCTGGCGCGCCGCGTCCTGTCCCTGGCATGCCGCGTCCTGTCCCTGGCATGCCGCGTCCTGTCCCTGGCATGCCGCGTCCTGTCCCCTGGCGCGTCGCGTCTTGTCCCTGGCAACGCCGCGTCTTGTCCCTGGCACGCCGTGCGTCGTCCCTGGCACGCCATACCTCGGCCCTGACGGCGGTCCGCATGTCCCTGCCGGCAACTCCGTAGTTCGCTGTCGGCGCTGATCGTGTCCCTGACCAGGATCTCCACATCCAGGTCGCTCGATTTCGTGTCCCTGGCGGCGTTCTCCATGTCCTGTCGCCAGGCTCCGTGTCCCTGGCGATCGTATCCATCTTCGATGTCGCTCGTTTCCCTGGCTCTCGTGACGTTCTCCGTGTCCCTGTCGCACGATTTTTCCCCGGGAGCGGAGATGCCTCGATATCTGAAGTCAAGTGAAGTCAAGCCAGTGACGCTGTAGCGTCGGGTGACAGACGCCCCGAGCATAGCTCTTGCTCGTGAATCCGACGAGGCTCGCGAACGGTGACCACCGGGGCTCCACCGCGACGAGTCTCCGTCGTCGGCAACGAGTCTACGTCGTAGAAAGAGGGGAAGTATGAGCAATCGTCGCAATCTCCAGAACTGGCTCGGCATGGCGCTGGTGACAGGGCTCGTCTGCGTCTCCGGCTCCGCCTGCGTGGGTTCCATGGATCCGTCGGTCGACAGCGAAGAAGCCGGCGAGACCGAGCAAGCGATCGTGACCGGGTTCGTGGCAGGGAGCAGGCTCGATTGCACGATGTCGGGCCCCACCCCGACGGGGAGGCGGTGGGCATATCTGATCGTCGGCAATGACCAGTCCACCTGTTACCGGACTCCCAACATCCATCGCCCGGACCTGGCGCCGGAGACCGCCATCTCCTGCCACTCTCTCGGCAGGAGCATCGGATGTGATTCCCTCCAGGACCTCTAGGTCCCATCCCATCAGGCGGACGCGCGCGGCGGGGCGGCTCGGCCGAGCGTGAACCGCCTGGTCGAGATCGAGGCGACGCCGAGGGCGGTCGCGGTCCCCTCGGCACCGCGAGCACCTCGTGTGGTGCACGCTGGCCCCTCGGCGCGCCGCGCCGCGAGCATGACCATCGCCGCGGTCCTCGTCTGCGCCTGCGCGCCGAGCGCCCTCCTCGGGCGGGCGTTCTGCCGATCTCCCGGGCTGTTTCCCTCGCTCGCCGGACCCGGTAGCCTCGGGGCCGATGCTTGAAGAGAACACCCCTCAGGGGACGCCGGCCGGCGCGAGCGCGCGCCGGGTCGGCGCGCTGTTCCAGCCCTTCTCGCCGGGTTATGCCGACGACCCCGCGCGCGCCTTCTATCAGGCGGCGCACCGGGAGGCGCCGGTCGCTTACAGCGAGGCGTTCTCCGCCTACCTCGTCACGGGCCACGCCGAGCTCACGCAGGTGCTCCGCGAGCCGGTCGCGTTCTCTTCCGCGCACATCCTCGACCTGCCGCCGGATCTGCCGCCGGAGGTGATCGCCGAGCTCAAGCAGGGCGTGTACGAGCTGCCGCCGGCGCTCTTCAACAACGACCCTCCCGGGCACACGCGCGCGCGGGCGCTGTTCTCCAAGGGGTTCACGCCGGCGAGGGTCGCCTCCCTCGAGCCGGCGATCGCCCGGGCCGCAAACGAGCTGGTGCGCGCCATGGACCCGGGCAGCGGCCCTGTGGATCTGATGCAGGCGCTCGCCTTCCCGCTCCCCTTGCAGATGAGCGCCGCCCTCGTCGGGATACCGCTCGAGGACGCGCCCCTGCTCAGGGCCTGCCAGGACGAGCGGTTCACGCTCTACGATCCGACGGCCGACACGGCGCGAAAGGTGGAGGCGGCGCGGCGGTTCGTCTCCTACGAGCGCTACCTGACCGCCCTCATCGAGCGGCGCCGCGCCGAGCCTGCCGACGACCTCATCACCGCCCTGATCGGCGCCCGCGTCGACGGCGAGGCGCCGCTGTCGGTCGACGAGATGATCTCGCATATCATCGTCCTGTTCTTCGCCGGCTACGAGACCGTCGCGAGCCTGATCGGCTCTCTCGTGCTCCGCCTGCTGGAGGCGCCCGCGCTCTGGGACGCCATCGGCGGCGACGCGGCGCTGCTCCAGGCGGCGATCGAGGAGACGCTCCGGATCGACGCGCCCGTGCAGATGGAGCCGCGGCGCGCGACGGCGCCCGCGGTCGTCGGCGGCGTCGAGATCCCCGCGGGCGCCACGGCGTTCGCCTTCTTCGGGGCCGCCAACCACGACCCCACGGTCTTCCCGAGCCCGGATCGGTTCGACGTGACCCGCCCCGTCGCCCCCCCGCGCGGGCGGCACCTCGGCTTCGGCTGGGGGGTCCACACGTGCATCGGCGCTCCCCTCGCGCGCATCGAGGTGAGGTGCGCCGTGCAGGCGCTGCGCGCGGCGTTCCCCGGGCTGCGCCTCGCCGCCGCGGCGCGGCCGAGCTACGCGCCCAGCCTGTTCTTCCGCAAGCCCACGGCCGTGCCGGTGACGCTCGGCGCGGCGTCGCCCTCGTGAGAGGATCGAAGAAAGCATCCATACCCCTGCCCCGATCGGCGTCCGTCGAGATCAGCCGATATCAGCCGGCGTCAGTGGGCATCAGCCGGCGTCAGTGGACATCAGTCGGCGTCGGGCGACTTCAGTCGACGTTGAGCCTCGCCGCAATGGCGCGCTGTTGACCCAGCAGTTTCAAGCAGTTGTCGACAGATGGCGGCAGCAAAAAAACATCGCTGAGCGTGTCGATCTCGGGCCCGCCCGTTCGTCGTGACGGTAGAACCAGGGCGCATCCGGTCAGTGCCGTCCGGACGACCCGCTTCGAACCAGCACGACCCAGGAGAGGAGATACGACATGCGATCCATGATCACCGCGGAACCGGCCACCAATGACGCGAAGGCAGCGCGGGAGCGGCCGGAACACGCGCCGCCGCGTTCCTATCGCCGGACGAGGAGCGCGGTCGTGAGGCGCGTCTCGATGGCAGCGTGCCTGTTCGTCGCCGCGTGCGGCGGCGCGGAGGACGGCAGTGATCCGGAGCTGACCGGGGGCGGCGGCGCGGGAGGCTCGAGCGATCCGGAGCTGACCGGGGGCGGCGGCGCGGGAGGCTCGAGCGATCCGGAGCCGACCGCGTGGAAGGACATGAACTTCGAGCAGCGCGTCGCGTACATGAACAGCGACGTCCTGCCGCGGATGAAGGAGGTGTTCGTGGCGTACGACCCGGCGTTCGAGACCATGGACTGCGCGACGTGCCACGGCGCCGACGGGCCCACGCGCGCCTACGCCATGCCGAGCCCGGCGATCGCCGTGCTGCCCGACACCGAGGAGGGGTTCCTCGAGTACGTGCAAGACCCGGAGCACCCCGAGCGCGCGGAGTGGAGCACCTTCATGTTCGAGAAGGTCGTGCCCGAGATGGCCAGCCTGCTCCAGCGCGTCCAGTACGACCCCACGACCGGCAATGGCGACTTCTCGTGCAACAACTGCCACACGCTGGGGTCGGTCGAGCCGTGAGGCCGCCCGAGGGGGGAACGAGCGGCGCTCACCTCGGCCCCCTCGCGCCCGTCGGCGCACCTCCGCCCCGTGGTCCGCGTCCTTCTGGGACTGGCACCTTCGCGTTGGCTTCGTCACATCCGGCGCCCTGATCCGCCAGGTTCGATCGGATCATCCTGCTCGGCGAGAGCGCTTCGCTGCTGCCGAGCCGACGGCCACGGCAGCGCCGCGGGGCCCGCGCGCGCGACGGCGAAAGCTCGATCGCCGGGCGCCCGGCCCGGTATATCTCGGTCCAGAGGAGGTCTCCCATGTCCGACCCGCTCGAGATCGCAGAGTGCAACGCGCAGTTCCTGGCCGCCTGGATCCACTTCAGCCGCCGCCTCCCCGGCCACCGGATCGAGCACACGGACGGTGTCTCCGTCATCCTCTCGGGCACGGGCATGGCCCTGCTCAACATCGCCACGCTCTCCTCACCGGCCGGCAACCTCACGGATCTGGAGCGCCGCGCGCGCATCGGCGCCGAGCTCGCCCGGACCGGCGGCGTCCCCTGGTTCTTCGCGCTGTCCGACAGCTGGGCGCCCGGCGGCGACGCGGAAGCGGCCGCCGAGCTCCTGGCCGGGCTCGGCTTCCAACCTGCGGTGTCGATCATGGGCATGGTGGCCGACGCGCTCCCCACCCCGCGGCGGGAGATCGCCGGCCTGGAGCTCAGGCGCGTGGGCGACGCCGAGGCGCGCGCCGCCGTCGCCGATCTCAACTCCGTCGCCTATGGCCTCCCGCTCCCCACCGGGCGCGCCGCCCTGGCCCACGAGGCGTTGTGGGACGACCGGGCGTTCGGGCGGGTCGGCTACGTGGGCGACCAGCCGGTATGCTGCGCGGCGACGTTCATGGTGGCGGGGATCCGGTACGTGGGCTTCGTCGCCACCGCGGCCGAGCACCGGCGCAAAGGCTACGCCGAGGCGGTGATGCGCTGCTGTCTCGACGACGCGCTGAGCGCCACCGGCGCCCAGAAGACCGTCCTCCACGCGACGGACCTGGGGCGGCCCGTGTACGACGTGATGGGCTACCACGCGGTCACGCGCTTCGCCTTCTACACGCCGCCGGCGGACTACCTGCCGCCGCCGCAGGCCTGATCCCGCGCGCCCCCGCCTACCACCCGCACGTCTTGCCGCGGTTCTGCTGATCGAGCCAGTCCTTGAGCGGCCCGAAGTAGTCGAGCATCGGCGCCGCATCCATCCGCCGCGATCCCGTCACCACCTCGAGCGCCTCCGGCCACGGGCGGCTCCGCCCCATCTCCAGCATCCGCCGGAGACGCTCGCCGGCCTTGTCGCTGTCGTAGATCGTGCAGCGGTGGAGCGGCCCCTTGTACCCCGCTGCCTCGCAGAGCGCGCGGTGGAACTGGAACTGGAGGATATGGGCGAAGAAGTACCGGATGTACGGGACGCTCGCGGCCACATGGTACTTCGCGCCAGGATCGAAGTCCGACTCGGAGCGAGGCACCGGCGGCACGACTCCCTGGTACCTCCTCCGGAGCTCCCAGTAGGCCTTGTTGTATCCCGCCGGCTGGATGTCCCCCGAGAACACCCCCCAGCGCCACCGGTCGACCGAGACGGCGAACGGCAGGAAGGCGATCTTGCCGAGGGCCTCGCGGAGGAGGAGCGAGAGATCGCTGGAGGCGGGGGGCAGCTGGTCCACGAGCCCGATCCGCTGGAGGTACTCCGGGCTGACCGAGAGCCCGATCGTGTCGCCGATGGCCTCGTGAAACGCGGGGTTGGGGCTGTCGCGGTACAGGAGCGGCAGGTGGTTGTACGCGCGCTGGTAGAAGGTGTGGCCGAGCTCGTGGTGGATCGTCTGGAAGTCGCCGGCCGTGATCTCGATGCACATCTTGATGCGCAGATCCTCCTCGTCATCGATGTTCCACGCGCTCGCGTGGCAGACGACGTCGCGATCCGCCGGCTTGACGAAGAGCGACCGCTCCCAGAAGGTGGCCGGGAGCGGCTCGAACCCGAGCGAGACGAAGAAGCGCTCGCCCGTCTTCACCATCTCGATCGGCGTGTACCCCTTCGCCTGCAGCGCGGCGTCGAGATCGTAGATCGGCGCGGCGCCCTCGGGCTCCATGAGATCGTAGAGGTTGCTCCAGTCCTGCGCCCACATGTTGCCGAGCAGATCCGCCCGGATCGGGCCCTTGCCGGGCGCGACGTCCTCGCCGTACTTCGCGGCGAGCCGGCCCCGCGCGTAGCAGTGGAGCGCGTCGTAGAGCGGCTTGACCTGCCCCCAGAGCCGATCGACCTCCCGCGACAGCACGCCGGGCCGCATCTCGAATTTCGAGCGCCACGCGTCGCCTGTGTCCTTGAACCCGAGCTCGCGGGCGCCCTGGTTCGCCAGCTGGACGAGCCGCGTGAAATCGGCCCGCATGGGGGCAGAGACCGTGTGCCAGCCGACCCACGCCCGCTTCAGCTCCTCGGGGTCGCGGCTCTTCGCGAGGGTCCTGCTCAGGTCCTCGAGAGTGAGGCACTCGCCGCTCGCGGGGCAGTACTTGCCCGCTCCGTACATGGCCTCCAGCCTCGACGCGATGGTCGCGACCTCCTTCGTTTTCGCGGGATCGGCGGGCGCGTAGAGCGTGAGGGACGTTCGCAGGAGCTCGAGCCGGCGGCGGACGTCATAGGGCAGATCGAGGTCGAGGAAGCGGGCGGCCCGCTTCGCGTAATCGGCCTGCACCCCGAGCAGCTTCGCGCTCGCCGCGGCCGCGAGGATCTCGGTGTCGACGGTGATGTACGTCGCCGCCACCCACGCCGCGCGGTTGTTGTAGGTGCTGAGCTCATGCAGCTCCGCCTCGGCCGCCTCGATGAACCGCGCGGCCTCCTCCGCCGCCGGGTCGGTGGCGGGCTGCGGCGGCGTGGGCGGGGCGGGGTCGGAGCAGGCCGCCGTGAGCGCGAGCATGCTGCAGGGCAACGCGACGACGAACATCGGAATGCGCACCATTTCTCGCCGCTCCTCGATCGCGGACAGCTCCGGCGTACGACCGTCCCTCCACCCCGGACGCGCAGAGGGCGCGGGGTGCGCTTCGGCGCCGCGATCCTGGTGGGGCTCCTAAGGCCGCTCGCCGGCTCCAGCAATCCTCCCGGGCGCGCGGCGGCGAGGGCCGAGAGGCGGCAAAGTCCGCTCGATCCAGGTCATCGCGCCAGCCTGGAGGTGGCCTCTCGCCGCGAGATCGCTCAAGATCCGCCGGAGATGGGCAACCGCCCATGAAAGGGAGGAAGTGAGCATGGCCGTCCAGCTCAATCACACCATCGTCCCGGCGCGGGACAAGACGACGTCCGCCACCTTTTTGACCGAGATCCTGGGCCTCTCGGCGCCGGTG
Source organism: Sorangium sp. So ce426 (assembly GCF_051475585.1). Classification (NCBI taxonomy): domain Bacteria; kingdom Pseudomonadati; phylum Myxococcota; order Polyangiales; family Polyangiaceae; genus Sorangium; species Sorangium sp. So ce426. The sequence continues at coordinate 5,803,994 of NZ_CP150341.1, forward strand.
CCGTTCGGGCACTTCTTGACGGTGCGGCTCGACAACGACGTCACGCTCGACTTCATCGACACCCCTGGCGAGATCCGCTCCCAGCACCTCGCCTTCCTGGTCAGCGAGGCCGAGTTCGACGAGATCTTCGGTCGAATCCGCGAACGCCAGATCCCGTACTGGGCCGATCCCAGAGCGCAGCACCCCGGGGAGATCAACCACCATGACGGCGGGCGCGGCGTCTACTTCCCCGATCCCGCCGGACACTTCCTCGAGATCATCACCCGTCCTTACGGCAGCGGCGGCGGATGACCGGGCGATCGCTCGATCGGGGGAAAGAGCCCCTCCTCGATTGAGAGAGGCTCGCCGCCGTCTCGGTGGGGATCCCCCCGGTGGGCCTGCGCGCCCTGCCTGGGCCGCAGCGAGCGCGCCGTGGCGGAGCGCTGCGCGGTAAGGTCAACCTCACCATTTCCTCCCGCGCGTTTCCTGTCTAGCTTTGGGTCCATGCTTCGCACCTCCACCCTCCTCGTCACCCTCGCCATCGCCGGCTGCGGCGGCGCCCCGACGCCGCCGCCGGAGCCCCCGCGACCGGCGCCGATCGCCGCCGAGCCCGAGCCGGAGCCCGAGCCTCCGCTCGACGACGCGCCGATGCTCGACGTGATCGCCGCGCAGCCGACCGAGATCCTGCTGGACGGCAAGCCCATCGGGACGACGCCGATCTCGGGGCGCAAGGTCGCGCCCGGATCGCACGAGGTGACGTTCGTGGACCCGGAGCGCGGCAACCGGACCATGATGGTGACGCTCGAGCCCGGCGACGCGAAGACGGTCCAGTCGGACCCGCCACCTTCCCTCGTGGAGGCGAGCGGCGGCGCGACGGGCGACAAGCAGGGCGAGAAGAAGTAGCGTCAGGAGAGCGAACGCGTGCTCGGGCGCGAGGAGCGCGAGATCTCCCCTGCGGGATGGGCCATGGCGAACGGGGAGCGACCTGGTAACCATCGTCGCTATCTTCGACCCGATGGGTGATCGATGGAGCTTCCGTCAATGGTTGCGGGCAACGCTGCTCGGGCGAGCCGTCGAGCCCTCGAGCCATGAGCCTTCGCGGATCAGCCATTCCTGCTACAGGACGCCGGCCCCTCGCGGCGAGCCGCGGCGCGACGGCTCGCCACCCCACGCTGCCGGCGATGTCGTCACCTCCGACACAGCGCTGACCGCGTTGATGCTCGGGGCCCAAGAGCCCTACTTGAAGACCAGCGAGCTCGATACGGTGCGCATCGACCCTCCGGGGCTCTTGGATTCGTGGTCCGTCACCGGAGTGAGCCAGTGGTTCTGGCAATACCAGCGCCGCAACCTCATCCTCTTCGAGAGAGGAGAGAACCGATACATCTACGTTCCCGCGCGGCGGGCGCTCACGTGGGCCCTGGCGGGAGGCGTCGTGCCCCGAGATGCCCTCGAGGATCGAGCGCGCGAGGGGGCTATGCATGCGGAGCCGGCGGATCGGATGCGCCTCGAGCACCTGCGCGGCTGCGCTCTCGACAGCGCCCCTGGCGGGGACGGGTGGGCGGCGCTCGTCCAGCGCGTGCGCGGCGAGGCGCCGCCGCAGCCAGGCGACATCGATCTCGCGAGGTTCGTACATCGCGATCTCTGGAGGGCCGCCGACTCAGCGCTCCTCGAGTCCATGGCCGGCGCCTTCGGTGTGCTGGACCTGCTCGCGGTGTTTCAGGGGCTCGGCAGCCACGAGTTCACGCTCCCACGCGTGCTCTTCGGCGGAGAAGCCGAGCAGTTCATCGACGAGCGCCTCGGCGGCCGCACACCAGGGCACGTCCGCGACGAGCTGCAGCGCGGAGCACCTGCCGCACGGTGGAGCGACGGCCCGCGGCGGCTGGCAGCTGTCGTCGATCGGCGTCACGCGCTCGACGGCTGCGTCGGCGGCCATGAAGCGGAGCTCGCGCTGGTCCGCCTGGAGCTGTCCACGAGCGGGTGGGTGTACGAGCGCAAGGTGCTCTGGGCCGACGCGGAGGAAGGCGAGCCGATGAGCTGAGCTTCACGGGGATCCCAGGACCTGCGCCAGCACGCGCTGCCCGCGGCGGCGCCGCGATCGCCGGCGCGCCGAGCCGATGTGGCGGCGGCGCGCCAGCCGTCCCCCGTCTGTCGCCAGCCCTCGCCCGCTGCGCTAAGCTGCGTGCCATGGGCGATGGCGCCGCCAGCCGACGCATGAGCGCCGCCGAGTACCTGGCGTGGGAGCGCGAGCAGCCCGCGAAGCACGAGTACCACCTCGGTGAGGTCTTCGCGATGGCCGGCGGCAGCCCGCGGCACAACTTCCTGTCGACCGCCGCGGGCGCAGAGCTCCGCGCGGCCGTGCGCGGCAGGGGGTGCCACGTGCTCTCGTCCGATCAACGGATCTCGGCCAGACAGGGAGAGCGCTACGTTTACGCGGATGTCGTCGTCGTGCGCGGCGGCGTGCAGACCGAGCCAGGCGCCGGCGACGTCCTCTCGAACCCCACTGCCATCGTGGAGGTGCTCTCGCGCAGCACCGAGGCCTTCGATCGGGGCGAGAAGTGGGAAGGGTACCAGCGGCTCCCCTGCCTGACGGACTACCTGCTCGTCTCACCATGGCACGTGCGTATCGAGCACTATCGACGCGAGGGGGACGGCTCCTGGCGGTATCGCGTGCTCGAGCGGGGCGATACGATCGCCCTGGCGAACGGCGCCCAGATCTCGGTCGACGCCATCTACGACGGCGCCTTCGAGATAGAAGCCGACTGACCTCGCAGAGTTTCACCGCGGGCGGCCGGATGTGGCAGCATGGGGCCGGAGGAGACCCTACCTTGCGCCTCGGGATCGATTTCGGAACCACACGGACCGTGGTCGCGTGCTGCGATCGCGGAAACTACCCTGTCGTCAGCTTCCAGGACGCGGCGGGGGACACCGTGGATTTCTACCCCTCCGTGGCCGCCGAGCGGCGGGGGGAGCTCCGGTTCGGCTTCGACGCCCTCGCGGTCGCCTCGGACCCCGAGTGGACCGTGCTCCGGTCGTTCAAGCGCGTGCTCTCCGGCCCGCGCGCGTCGCCCGACGTCGAGGTCGAGATCGGCGGGACGAAGCTCAGGGTGCTCGATCTCCTGACCCTCTTCCTCGGGTCGCTCCGCGACGCCGTCCTGAACCGGTCGAACGGGCCCAAGAAGGACGACGACGGGCGCCTCATCTCGGTCGTGGCGACCCCGGCGAACGCGCACGGGTCGCAGCGGTTCGTGACGCTCGACGCCTTCCGCCGCGCCGGCTTCGAGGTCATCGCGCTCCTGAACGAGCCGTCGGCCGCCGGCTTCGAGTACACGCACCGCCACCGCAGCACCATCACGTCGAAGCGCGAGCACATCGTCGTCTACGACCTCGGCGGCGGGACGTTCGACGCGTCGCTGGTCCACATGACCGGGCGCAGCCACGACGCCGTGACGACCGCGGGCCTGAACCACCTCGGCGGCGACGACTTCGACGCCGCGCTGGCCTCGATGGCGCTCGACGCGGGCAAGATCGAGAAGATCGAGCGTGAGGGGCTGCCGGCGCGCGCGCTCGCGGCGCTCGTGGACCAGTGCCGCGAGGCGAAGGAGCGGCTCAACCCGAACTCCCGGCGCATCGTGATCGACCTGGAGGCGTGCCTCGGCGACCTCTCGCCCGCCAGCGAGGTGACGATCGCGACCGCCGACTACTACGACCGGTGCGTGCCCCTCGTGGAGTCGACCATCACGGCGATGCAGCCGGTGATCGCGCGCCTCGACGCCGGCGCGGGCGAGGCGCTCGCCGACATCGCGGGGATCTACGTCGTCGGCGGCGCGAGCTCGCTGCCCATCGTCGCGCGGACGCTGCGCGAGCGCTTCGGGCGCCGCGTCCATCGCTCCCCCTACCCCTCGGCGGCCATCGCGATCGGCCTGGCCATCGCCGTCGACGAGGACGCGGGCTTCGAGCTCTCCGACCGGCTCTCGCGCCACTTCGGGGTGTTCCGGGAGGGCAGCGGCGGGGACGAGGTGGTCTTCGACCCGATCTTCGACCGGGAGGCGCGCATCCCGTCGAGCCACGAGGCGCCGGTGGTCTCGCGGCGGGTGTACCGGGCGGCGCACAACGTCGGCCGCTACCGGTTCGTCGAGTGCGCCGCGCTCGACCGGCTCGGCGTGCCGCACGGCGACATCACGGCCTTCAACGAGATCGTATTCCCCTTCGACAGGCGGCTCCGCGACCGCGCCGCCGAGCTCGGCGGGGTGACCGTCGAGCGGATGGGCAGCGAGGGGCCGCTGATCGAGGAGCAGTACGCGATCACCTCACACGGGATCGTCGAGGTGACGATCACGGACGTGGAGGCGGGGTACCGGCGCGTCTACCAGGTCGGGGCGTGAGGGCATAGGCGATGCCCGAATCGAGCGTGGACCGCACGAGGAGCCCGCCCAGATCCGCCCCGAGCTCGACGAGCGTCCGCGCGATGGCGGGCTGGATCCCCGTCAGGAGCACCTGCGCGCCGAGCAGGCTCACCGCGCGCGCCGTCCGCACCAGCGCGCTCGCGACCTGGGTGTCGATGGTCGGCACGCCCGTGACGTCGAGGATCACCATCGAGGCCTGGTGGGCGACGATGCCTGCCAGCAGGATCTCGAGCACCTGCTGGGCCCGCGGCGCGTCGATGTTGCCGATGAGCGGCATCACCACCACGCCGGGCGCGATCGGCAGCAGCGGCGTGGAGAGGGCGCGCAGCCTGGCCTCCTGCAGGTGGATGATCTCGTCCTGAAGCCGCTGAGCCTCGGCCTCGGCCGCTCGGCTCTCGGTGACCTCCACGGAGATCCCGCACACAGCATGCAGCCTGCCTCGTGAATCCCGCAGCGGGAACCTCGTTGTCACGAAGGCATGGACGCGGCCATCGAGCAGGAGCTGCTCCTCCTTGACGAGCGGCGCCTCCGTCGCGATGACCTGCCGGTCCAACTGCGCGAACGCCTCGGCGAGCTCCGAGGGCATGACATCGGGATCGGCGCGCCCGAGCACCGCGTCGCGGGAGAGGCCCATGAGCCGCTCGAAGTGCCTGTTGACGAGCGCGTAGCGGCCGTTCAGATCCTTGACGTAGACGGCGCTGGGCGCGTGCTCCACGATTGCGGTGACGAATGCCGCGCTGTCCTGGTACGCCTGCTGGGCGCGCATCCTGTCGGTCACGTCGAGGTTGATCCCGATCACGTAGCGCGCGCCGCCCACGTCGGCCGCCGACATCCTGGTCTCGGTCCAGACGGTGCGGTCCTCGGTGCGCTCGAGGCCGGCGTCGGCCGTGTTGTACGCGGTCGGCGCCATGATCACGCCTCCGCCGCTCCGGATCACCTGATCGAAGTGGGCAGTGTATCCGCCCGCCAAGGCGACAGGGTCCTCGTACATATTGTGCTTGCCGACCATGGCCTCCTTCGACGGAACGGCCAGTATCTCGCGGTTCCGTCGGTTGATGTCCACGAGTGCGCCGTCGGCGCCGTAGAGCGCCGACGGGACCGGCAGGTGCTCGAAGACGCCCTGGTACAGCGCCGCCTGCGCCTCCGCGGCCTGGGCGCGCTGCTCCAGCGCCTTGACCTCGCAGCGGAGCCGCTCCAGCTCAGCCTGCAGTCCCTCGATGTCCGTGCCTCCCGGGGTCATCGGCTCTACCTTTTCAGCTCGCGAGTGGCCATCGCGCCCAGGTCGTAGACATTCATTATTACACGCTGGACAGTTACATGTTCCGTCCAGCATTGCCAAGCCGATTTGCTGAGCTTGGCTTTCAGCGATTGAGCGCGTGGTGGCGCCCACACCTGCGCGGGACCTGCGCTATGGGTCGCGTCAGGCCGCGTGGGGTCGCCGCGTTGATGAGCGGGGAAGCGGAGTGCGCGCTACGGGACGATCCGGCGCAGCGCCTCGACCAGGATCGGCAGGGTCGCCAGCGCACCGAGCGTGGTCACGACCGCGGTGGCCGCGGCGAACTGGCCATCGCAGCCGTACCGCGCGGCGACGATCACGGACACCATGGACGTCGGCATGGCGGACTGCAGCACCGCCACCTCGGAAGAGGGCCGCTTCAGGCCGAGCGCGACCGCGGCGCCGAGCGCGACAGCGGGCGACAGGAGCAGCTTCACGGCGGCGACGGCCGCGAGCGGGCGCACGCGGCCGCGGAGCGAACCGAGGTCGAGGCTGAGGCCCAGCGCGAGGAACACGAGCGTCGGGGTCGCGCTCCCGAGCGCGCCGAGCGCGTGCTCCAGCCACACAGGCAGCGGGATCGGCGCCGCGTGGAGCGTGAGGCCGACGGCGATCGACAGCACGTTGGGGTGCAGGAGCACCGCGAGCAGGCCCCGCCCATCCCCGCCGCCGCCCCCGCCCATGCGCGCGGCGAGCGCGACGCCGAAGGTCCACAGGAGGAACGCGGTGACGATGCTGTCGACGAGGATCGCCGTCCCCGCCGCGCCGCCCGCGTCGCCGTAGAGGGCCAGCACGACGGGCACGCCGAGGAAGCCGGTGTTGGAGAAGCTGCCGACGAGGCCGGCGGCGCCCTGCGCGGCGCGCGGGAGCCCGAGCGCCCGCGCCACCGCGACCCCCGCGAGGGCGGACGCGAAGAGCGCGACCGTCGACGCGGCGACCGCGCCCCACGCGCCGTGGCCGATGCCCGAGCGGCGGAGCACGGTGACGATCAGCGCGGGCGTGGTGACGTCGATGACCAGCCGGTGCAGCACGGCGGCGTCCGCCTGGCCGGCCCGGCCCAGCGCGCGCAGCAGCACGCCGACCCCGAGCACCGCGAAGAGGGCCAGGAGCTGCGAGATCAGGTCGCCCGACGGCACGGGCCCGCTTTTAGCTCGGCGGCGGGCGGCGTCCAGCGCTCTCGCCGGTCATGCGGCCGGCCGGCAGCGGGGTGGGGAGGCAGCGGGGTGGGAGATCGAGACAGCGCCAGGAGCGCCGAGGAACGTTGCGTCCCGGCGCTCCCGCGCTTCTTCAGGGGGTCAGGGCACGAGGTCCTGCACGGCCTGCACCACCGCCTGGGCGTTCATGCCCAGCCGGTCCATCACGATGTCGCCAGGGGCGCTCGTGCCGAAGCGGTCGATGCCGAGGGCGATCCCCTTGGAGCCGACCCACCGGTGCCAGCCGAAGGTGACGCCCGCCTCGATGGACACGCGCCGCGTGCACGCGGCGGGCAGCACGGCCTCGCGGTAGGCGTGATCCTGGCGCGCGAACCGCTCCACGCAGGGCATCGAGACGACGCGGACGCCGGGCCCGATGCGCTTCGCGGCCTCGACGGCGTGCTGCACCTCGCTGCCCGTCGCGATCAGGATGGTCTCGAGCGCCGCCGTCTCCTTGACAAGGACGTAGGCGCCGCGCCGGACGCCCTCGCGCTTGGCGGCGGCGTCGCCCGGAAGCAGCGGGACGGCCTGGCGCGTGAGCGCGAGGACCGTCGGGCCGTCGCTGCGCTCCAGCGCGGAGATCCAGGCGCCGGCCGTCTCCTCGGCGTCCGCCGGCCGGATGACGTCCAGATCGACGATGACGCGCAGCCCGGCGACGGTCTCGACGGGCTGGTGCGTCGGCCCGTCCTCGCCCACGCCCACCGAGTCGTGCGTGAAGATGTAGATGACCGGCAGGTGCGACAGCGCGGCCAGGCGGACGCTCGGCCGCAGGTAGTCCGCGAACACGAGGAACGTCGCGCCGCTCGGCCGAAGGCCGCCGTGGTACGCGATGCCGTTCATGATCGCGCCCATGCCGTGCTCGCGGATGCCGGCGCGGATGTTCCGGCCGCCGGGGTGCTCCGGATCGAAGTCGGTGCTCGACGCGATGTAGTTGAACGTCGAGCCGTAGAGGTCGGCGCTCGACCCGATGAGCGCGGGCACCGCCTCGGCGACCGCCTGCAGCACGGTCTCGCCGGCCTTGCGCGTGGCGACCTTGGTGCCGGCGGCGAAGGCGGGGACGCGCGCGTCGAGGTCCGCGGGGAGCTTCTTCGCGAGGCCGTCGTCGAGCTGGCGGGCGAGCTCCGGGTTCTTCGCGCGCCAGGCCTGGAAGGTCGCCTCCCACGCCCCCCGCACCTTGGCGAGCTCTTCCTTGCGCGTCGCGAAGAACTGCTTCACCTCCTCGCTGACGTAGAAGTGCTCCGCGGGCAGCCCCAGGTTCTTGCGGGCCTGATCCACGAACTTGGCGCCGCCCTCGCCGTGCGCCTTCTGCGTGCCGGCGACCTCCGGGATCCCCTTGCCGATGAGGGTGTGGGCGACGACGAACTTCGGCTTTCCGCTCTTCGACGCCCGCGCCTCGGCGAGCACCCGGTGGACGGCCGCCAGATCGTTGCCCTGCTCGATGTGGAGCACCTCGAAGCCGTAGGCCTCGAAGCGCTTGGCCGTGTCCTCGCTCTGGGTCTTGATCGCCATCGCGTCGAGGGTGACGTCGTTGGCGTCGTAGATGAGGATCAGGTTGTCGAGCTTGAAGTGCCCCGCGAAGGAGGCCGCCTCGGCGGCCACGCCCTCCTGGAGGCAGCCGTCGCCGGCGAGGCAGTAGACGTTGAGATCGAAGATCGTGTGCTCGGGCGTGTTGTAACGCGCGGCGAGCATCTTGGCGGCCACCGCGTGCCCGACGGCGTTGCCCACGCCCTGGCCGAGCGGGCCCGTCGTCGCCTCGACGCCCTCGGTGTAATGGTACTCCGGGTGGCCGGGCGTCTTCGACTCCCACTGCCGGAAGCGGCGGACGTCGTCGAGGGACACCGGATAGCCCGAGAGGTGCAGCCAGGCGTAGAGGAACATGCTGCCGTGACCGGCGGACAGGACGAAGCGATCGCGGTTCAACCAGTGCGGTTCGCTCGGATCGTGGCGGAGGATGTCGCCGTAGAGCGCGGCGCCGATCTCGGCGGCCCCTAGCGGTAGGCCGAGGTGACCGGATGAGCAGGCGTGGACGGCATCCATGGCGAGGCCGCGGGCGATCGAGGCCGCGGCGGCGAGCTTGGCGAAATCAGGCATGGCGCGCACTCTAACCTACTTCGTCGCGAAGCGCGCCCCTTCGCGAGGCCCCCCACCCCGCCGCCCGGCGCCTGGACCGCGCCGAGCGCGCCTCGGCGCTCGCGTGACTGTCCAGGCGCTCGTGAGGCGCGCGGGGCCGCGGAGCGGAGATCGGGTCGAGCCGGTCATCAATCCCCCCTCGGCGAACGTCGCTCCAGCTGGCGCTCACGGAGCCCCGGCCGCTGGTCGTGCTTTCACCCCCACCTGGGCCGTCGTCGGGGTCGCCCAGCCTGGACCGAGCCGCCGCGGAGCACGCCCGACGCCGGCGCGCTCGCGTGCGTCAGGGGGCGGAGACCGCGACGAAGCCGTCCTTGCCCGCGGCGGTGAGCGGGCCGGCGCCGAAGTCGGCTGTACCCGTGAAGTCGCCGACGAGCGCGATGCGGTCGGCGCGATAGGTCGTCAAGCCTCGTATCGTGGCGGGCGTGCCCGTGAACGTGCGGCGCCAGAGCTCCGCGCCGGAAGCATCGAGCTTGACGAGGGACTGCGCTCCCAGGACGAGGATGTTGCCGGCGGAGTCCGTGACCACGGCGTCGCTCGGAGCCTCTCGGTGCCAGAGATAGTCGCCGAGCGGGCTCAGCTTCAGCACGAAGTGTGTTCCGGCGGGGACTGGCCCACCGCCGAGATCCAGATTTCCTAGGCTGCGGCCCACGACCACGACATTATCTTCGGGGTCGACGGCGACGTCCTTTGCCACTCCTCCGTCATCCGAGAAGTTCGGCGCCGACGGTCCGGACAGGAGCTTTCGCCAGAGCGTGGTGCCCGCAGGGTCTCGCTTCTCGACATGGAAATAGTAGGCGCAGGGGCATAACCCTGGGCCCTCGGTGTGCCCCATGGCCAAGAGGACGTTGCCGGCGCTGTCCATGGCGATCCCGCCCGGGCTGTCGAACGACCGATGGGAGAAGCCCCACATGTACTCGCCCGCCGCATCGTAGGTTCTCACGCTCATGCCGGTGTCGACGGAGCTCGGGTAGACGAACAGCGCAGCGGAGGTGCCCCCGGCGCCTGCCGCGATGTCTCGCAGGTTGATCGAGCTCGCGGTGCTCCCGGTGATGTATCCGTGGCTGAAGAGGTGGTTCCCGTCCGGATCGAGCTTGACGAAGAAGACGGCGCTCGGCGAGAAGTCATAGGCCCAGGGGAGCGGGCCGCTTCCGAAGTCCACAGGCGGCGGCCCGTCGAAGGTGGCGCCGCCATAGGTCCCGCCGAGGAGGATGTTGCCGCTCGCGTCGAGCGCGATCTTGGTTCCGGCTTCCCCGTACGGACTGCTGCCGAATCGTCTGCTCCATATCGCATGGCCTGCCGGGTCGAGCTTGAGCACGAACACGTCCGCGGATCCTGCGCTCACGAGCGGCCCCGCCCCGAAATCGACCGTCCCCACGAACGCGCCCGTCACATAGAGGTTGCCCGCGGCGTCCGTCGCGACGCCGTAGGCGGCGTCAGCGCCGGCGCCGCCCAGCGCGGCGGACCAAAGCGGCGGAAGCGAGCATTGCCCCGTACCATCGCAGTCCTCGTCGGCCTCCGAGGCGCAGTCTTCAGCTGACGGCGTGATCTCGCCGGTGCACGGGCCATGGCCAGATCCGTCTGGTAGGCAGGTCTGAACACCGGCGGTGCAGAGCCCCACGCCTTGCGTCCCCGGTAGCCCCGAATAGCAGCTCAGGTGCGACCCCGGCTCGCAAACCGCTGTGCCGCCACCGCCGCCGCCGGTCGCCGGCTCTCCCCCCGCGCCTCCCTGCCCGCCGCCGCCGGTCGCCGGCTCTCCCCCCGCGCCTCCCTGCCCGCCGCCGCCGGTCGCCGGCTCTCCTCCCGCGCCTCCCTGCCCGCCGCCGCCGGTCGCCGGCTCTCCCCCCGCGCCTCCCTGCCCGCCGCCGCCGGTCGCCGGCTCTCCCCCCGCGCCTCCCTGGCCGCCGCCGGTCGCCGGCTCTCCCCCCGCGCCTCCCTGGCCGCCGCCGGTCGTGCAGCCGAGGGTCAGCGCCATCCCGAGCATCGCAGCCCCTCTTAGCCCCTGCCACACCCGAGCATCTCCGTGCCTCACGTGCTCCACCTTTCCGATCCGCGTATTGACGACGGGTTCCCGAGCGCTTCCCTGGTTCTGGACGCGAGAGGAGCGCGGGCCACGAGGCGCTAGATGCGCCGGCGCGTGCGCACATTCATCTCGCGAGAAGCCCGATGGAGCGTGAGAGCCGAAAAAAGCGGAGGCCTCCTCGCGGAGGAAAGCAAGTGAGGCGAGCCGACATGGGACCTCGGAACGAGGCGAAAACCGCCCATCTCATGCGTACTCATGCGTACGTCGATGGAATGGATGACCCGTGTGGCTCAGCCTACCCTCTCCACCGCACCCTACAACCCTCTCCGCTTCCGCCTACAAAGGGTATGTTAAGGCTGAACAGCCCGTGGTACGAACGGAAGAAGAGAAGACGGAATGTTTCCTGTGATGGGGCCGCCGGCTCACAGTGTACGCATTTGCTCGCTCGCCGTCCGTTGGGGCACGCCGACCGGGCGCACGAGGCTCGCGCGATCGCGCTGAGCCGGCAGAGACCCATGCAAGAACAAGAAACGCCGCTCTCTGGCCTCGTCCTCATCGTGGACGATAGCGCGGACAACCTGACCGTGCTGTCGCACGCGCTCATGTCGGATGGCCTGGAGGTCGCTGTCGCGCGCGACGGGGAGGAGGCGATCGAGCTGGTCAGCCGGGCCCAGCCGGACCTCGTCTTGCTCGACGCGCTGATGCCCGGCCTCAGCGGGTTCGAGACGTGCCGGCGGCTCAAGGCCGATCCGGCGACGCAGGGCATCCCCGTCATCTTCATGACGGCGCTCGCTGAAGCGAGGTTCAGGCTCCAGGGCTTCCGCGTGGGCGCCGTCGACTATGTGACAAAGCCGTTCGAGAAGACCGAGCTCCTGGCGCGGGTGCACACCCAGATCTCGCTCCGGCGCGCAACGCGGGCTCTCGAGGAGCGCAATACGAGGCTCTCGGAGGAGATCCGGGAGCGCGCCAAGGCGGAGGAGGCGCTGGCGCAGGCCGTGCAGATGCTGCGCGACACGAACGAGCGGCTCTCGCAGCAGCTGACGCAGAGCGAGCGCGCCGAGGCGGCCAGGGCGGCGCTGCAAGAGCAGATCATCGCGGCCCAGCGGGAGCGGCTCCTCGAGCTGTCCGCTCCGCTCATCCCGATGATCGATGGCGTCCTCGTGATGCCCCTCATCGGCGCGGTGGACGTCGAGCGCGCCGGACAGGCGGTCGAGACAGCGCTGCGCGGGGCGAGCGAGCGCAGGGCGGACTATCTCATCATTGACATCACCGGCGTGAAAGCAGTAGATGAGACGGTTGCGCGCATGCTCGTGCAAGCCGCGATGGGGCTCTCGCTGCTCGGCACGCAAACGGTCGTCACGGGCATCCGCGCAGAGGTAGCGCAAACGCTCGTGGCGCTCGATCTGCAGCTCGAACAGCTCGTGACGAAGGCCACCCTGCAGTCGGGCGTGGAGCACGCGCTGCGGACACGCGACCGCCGCCAGCGCAAGCCCGAGCGCTGAAGTACCGGAGAATTCCGTTGTTCGCCCGGCGTCTCCGCCGGCCCCGAAGAGGAGCTGAACCGGGATGGATCTGAGAGACTACGTTGTGGGGGAGGTGATGCACGAAGGGGCCGAGACCCGCGTGTGCCGCGCGGTCCATCGTCCCTCCGGCGACAGGGTGGTGCTCAAGCTCCCCGTGGCGGCCGCGCCGAGCGCGCGCGTGACGGGGCGCATCCTGCATGAGCATCACATCCTGACACAGCTGAGCGAGGTGTCAGGGGTGGCGCGGGCGCGGGAGCTCCTGCCGCGGGGCGGCACGGTCGCGCTGGTGATCGAGGACCCCGGCTTCCGGTCGCTGGATCTAGAGCTCGCCGAGCGCGGGCGCCTGCCGGTGGAAGCGGGGCTGAGGCTGGGAGCGCTCCTCGCTCGAGCCCTCGAGGCCGTGCACGCGGCCGGCATAACACACAAGGATATCAAACCCCAGAACGTGCTGGTCGACGCGGCGTACGCGCAGGTCAAGCTGCTCGACTTCGGCATCGCCTCGTCGCTGCCGCTGGAGGCGACGGCGGCGAGCATCCCCGAAGGGCTCGAGGGGACACTGGCGTACATGTCGCCCGAGCAGACGGGCCGCACGGCGCGAGCGCTCGATCCCCGCACCGATCTGTACTCGCTCGGAGTGACGCTCTTCGAGGCGCTCTCGGGGCGGCTGCCGTTCACCGAGCGCGACCCGCTCTCGCTGGTGCACGCGCACCTGGCCAAGGAGCCGCCGTCCCTCGACGAGGTCGCCCCCGACGTGCCTCCGGGCCTCGCGGCGATCGTGACCAGGCTCCTCGCGAAGAACCCTGACCGGCGGTATCAGACGGCCAAGGGGGCAGCGGAGGACCTGGAGCGAGCGCTGCGCATGTGGCGAGCGGGCGGCGCGGTGGAGCGCTTCACGCTCGGGGACAAGGATTTCTCGCAGAGGCTGCGGCTGCCGGACGTCCTCGTCGGGCGGGAGCACGAGCGCGATCTCCTGGGCGCGGCCTTCGCCCGCGCCGCCGGGGGCGCGGCGGAGCTCGTGCTCATCGGCGGCCCGTCCGGCATCGGCAAGACGGCGCTCGTGCGCACCGTCTACCAGGACATCGCGCGCGCGGGGCGCGGGCTCCTGATCTCGGGCAAGCACGACCAGCTCGCGCGGTCGACGCCCTACGCGGCCATGGCGCAGGCGTTCGGGGCGCTGATGCAGCAGTGGCTGGCGAGCCCGAGGCCGGCGCTCACGGCGTGGCAGGAGCGAATCAGGGCCGACGTGGGGGACAACGCCCGGCTCATCGCCGACGTGGTGCCGGAGCTCGACCTCATCATGGGCAAGCTCGCGCCGGTGCCGCCGGTGCACGGCGAGCAGGTGCTCGCACGCCAGAGGCTGACCTGGCTGAGCTTCGTGCGGGCGGTCACGACGCCGAACGCGCCGCTCGTGATGTTCCTCGACGACATGCAGTGGGCCGACAGCGCCACGCTGGAGATCCTGAGGACGCTGCTGACCGACGCAGAGCGGAGAGAGCTGCTCGTGATCGCGGCGTACCGCGACAACGAGGCGCCCCCCGAGCACCCGCTGTGGAGGCTCGTGGCGTCGGTCGAGGAGAGCGGGGCGAGGGTGTCGAGGATGTCGGTGCGCCCCCTGTCGGCGGAGCACGTGCAGGCATGGGCAGCCCGGGCGCTGAACAGCGAGGCGGCGCGGGTGGAGCCGCTCTCGCGCATCCTGGGGCAAAAAACGCGAGGAAACCCGTTCTTCATGGAGCAGCTGCTGCTGTCCTTGCACCGGCAGGGCAAGGTGGCGCGGGACCCGGAAAGCGGCGCGTGGCGCTGGGGCCAGAAGGAGATCGAGCAGGCGCAGGTGACCGACAACGTCGTCGCCCTCCTGACGGACAAGCTGCTCGAGATGCCTGAAGCGACACAGCAGCTCCTGGGGCTCGCGGCGTGCGCGGGGCACGCCTTCCACCTCCACGACCTGGAGCGGCTCAGCGGATGGGAGCGCGCCCGGGTGACCGGCGCGCTCTGGCCCGCCCTGCGGGAGGAGCTGGTGGTGCCGGCCGATGGAGCCTACCGGACCGCGCAGGCGCTGGGAGAGGCCGGGACCGGAACCGGGACTGGAGAAGGAGCGCTCGACGCTGACTACCGCTTCTTGCACGACCGCGTGCAGCAGGCGAGCTACGAGCGGGCCCCGCCGGCGCAGCGCGTCCTAGCGCACCTGGAGATCGGCCGGCGGCTGTGGGCGCGGCATCGGGCGAAGGGGGGCACACCGCAAGAGCTCCTGGAGCTGGTGCGGCACCTCAACCTGGGCTCGGCGCGGATGGACTCCGCAGGTGAGCGCGAGGCGCTGGCGCGGCTGAACCTCGAGGCCGCGCGCGCCGCGAAGGCGGCGAGCTCGTACCGGCTCCTCCTGAGCCTCGCCGAGACCGCGCAGGGCTTGCTGGGCGATGACGCCTGGCGCAAGGACGCGCCGCTGTGCGCGGAGCTCGCGCTCGAGCAGATCGAGGGGGCCTTTCTGCTGCGGGAGTTCGACGACGTCGAGGCGCGGTGCGCGCGGCTGCTCGCCAGGCCGCTGCCGGCGCTCACGAGGCTCTCGGCGCACGAGATGCGCGTCCGCAGCGCCCAGGCGGCGGGCCAGTTCGCGCGAGGGGTCGAGCTCGGGCTCGCCGCGCTCACGGAGCAGGACATCGCATTTCCGGGCGCGGACGAGGCGCGCCGCGCCGCGCTCCTCGAGGAGTCCGCCGAGCTGGATCGATGGTTCGAGCGCGACCCGGACGCGTTCGAGCGGATGCCCCTCGATCCCTCCCCGGAGCAGGTGCTCATCGATGCGCTGACGATGCACCTCATGGTGTGCGCGGCGATCGGCGGTGCGCCGGTGCTGTCCGGGCTCGTGATCGCCCGCGCCGTGCTGAGGGTGCGAGAGCGGCGCGCGCTCACGCCGGTCTCTCCCTTCATCATCGTTTGCTTCGCGAACGTCTGGTCGCTCACCACAGGCATGTATCGTCGCGCCGCGTGCTGGGTCGGCCCTGGCGTGCGCGCAGCCGAGCGCGTCGCGTCGCCCTTTCTGGCAGAGTGTCTGTCCTTCCAGGGGCAGTACACGGCCTACGCCCGCCCCGCGGATGAAATGGGGCCCATCTTCGAGCGAACCTGCGCGACCGGCCTGAAGGTCGGCTCGTTCCAGGGGGCGAGCTGGGGGCTGGAAGGCGACCTGTTCTACTACCGCGTGTGGCGCGGCCAGCCGCTCGGGCAGCTCGAGGCGCACCGGGCGGCGCGCTGGGGGTTGATGCAGCGCGCGGGGACCGCGCTCGGGACGCACTATTTCGAGGCGATCGCGTCGTGGTGCGACCTCCTGACGACCGCCGGCGGCGCGGGGAGGCTCCTGTCGGACGAGCCGCTCTCACGGGGCTCGCGCTCCCTCCTGGCTGACGGAGACGGGATGGCAGCCGAGCTGGCGCGCATCCTCGAGGCGCACCTGTTCCTCGTCGCCGGCGCGTACCCGATGGCCCTCTCGCGGGCGCGGGAGGCCGAGCAGCTCCGCGTGTCCATCTTCGGCTTTCCCCCGGTCACGGACATACCGCTCTGGCTCGCGCTCGCGGCCGCGAGGTGCTGGCCGGAGGTCGCGGACGCGGCGGAGCGGGCCGGGCTCCGCGACGACATCGAGCAAGGCCTCGCGCGGCTGAGGTACTTCGCCGAGGGGAGCGCGGACAATTTCCTCCACAAGCTGCGCCTGCTCGAGGCCGAGCACGCCCGCGTGCAGGGCAAGACCGACGAGGCCATGGCCAGGTACGACGAGGCCATCGAGCTCGCGCGGGAGCAGCGGTTCTTTCACATCGAAGCCCTGGCGGCGCAGCTCTGCGCCGAGTTTCACCTCGAGGCGGGCAGGAGCCGTATCGCCGCGCTGTACCTGCGCGAGGCCAGGGACGCTTATGTTCGCTGGGAAGCGCACGCCGTGGTGGCCCACCTGGAGGCGAGATGGCCGGCCCTGCTCCGTGCGCCTGCCCAGCCCGCGACGGCGGAGCGCCGCCGCACGACGGGCGTCGCCACGCTGACCACCACGGGGGTCACCGGCGGCGCGCAGCTCGACGTGAACACCGCGGTGCGCGCGGCGCAGGCGCTGTCGAGCGAGCTCGATCCGGAGCGGGTCGTCGGGCGTCTGATGGAGCTCGTGCTGGAGAGCGCCGGGGCGCAGCGCGGCGTCCTGCTGCTGGGCGAAGGCGAAGAGCTCTCGGTCGTGGCGCGGCTCTCGGTGGAGGGAGGCCGCATCGAGACGGGCCTGTCCGAGCCGCTCTCGCAGAGCAGCGAGGTGGCGAGGACGGTGGCGCACTACGTGGCGCGCACGAACGAGCCGGTCGTGGTGGACGACGCCAGGTCGGACGCGCGCTTCGCGGCCGATCCGCACCTGGCCTCGCGCTCCGTGCTCTCGCTCCTCTCGCTCCCCTTGTCGCATCGAGGGCGCCTCGTGGGCGTGCTCTACCTCGAGCATCGCGAGGTGCCCGCGGCGTTCCCCGAGCGGCGGGTGGAGCTCCTGTCGGTGCTCGCCGCGCAGGCCGCCATCGCCGTGGAGAACGCCCTCCTCTACCGGGACCTGGAGGCCAAGATCAAGGAGCGCACCGCCGAGCTCCGCGTCGCCAAGGAGGCCGCGGAGCGCGCCAGCCAGGCCAAGAGCGACTTTCTCTCCAGCATGAGCCACGAGCTGCGGACGCCGCTCAACGGGATCATGGGTCATGCCCAGATCCTGGAGAGGACGCCCGACGTCCCGCCGGCGTGGCGGGAGGGCCTGCGGGTCATCCAGAAGTCGAGCGAGCACCTGCTCTCGCTCATCAATGACCTGCTGCACCTGGCCAAGATCGAGGCGGGCAAGATGGACTCCGTCCTGACGGAGTTCCGGTTGCCTGCGCTCGTGCGGACGGTGGTCGACCTGTGCCGGGTGCGCGCCGAAGCGAAGGGGATCACGTTCTCCCATGAGCTGCGCGGCCCTGCGCTGGAGGCCGTCCGCGCCGACGAGAAGCGGCTGATGCAGGTGCTCTTGAACCTCCTCGGCAATGCCATCAAGTTCACCGAGCGAGGAGGCGTGTCCCTCCATGTCGAGGTGCTGGAGGAGACCGTCCCCGCAGGGCGGATGGTGCGGTTCCGGATCGAGGATACGGGTCCTGGGATCGCCCCGGAGCACCTGTCCCGCATCTTCGAGCCCTTCGAGCAGGTGGGGGAGCTGCGCGCGAAGAGCGAGGGCACAGGGCTTGGCCTCGCCATCACGAGGAAGCTCGTGCAACAGATGGGTGGTGCGATCGAGGTGCAGAGCGAGATCGGCGAGGGCAGCGTCTTCACCGTGACGCTCCCGCTCGCCGAGGCGCAGCTCGCGGCGAGCCCAGGCGACGCCAGGGGGTGGGACACGATCGTCGGCTATCCGGGGGAGCGCCGCACGATACTCATCGTGGACGACAATTCCGACAATCGCGCGGTGGTGCGCGGGCTCCTCGGCCCGCTCGGCTTCGAGCTGCGCGAGGCGGACGGCGGTGAGGCGGCGCTGCGCATGGCGGCGCAGCGCGCGCCGGCGCTCATCCTGCTGGACGTGTACATGAAGGACATGGACGGCTACGAGACCGCGCGTCGCCTCAGGCGCATGCCCGAGCTCCGGCAAGTCGTCCTCCTGGCTTCGTCGGCGAGCGTGTCCGAGGCCGAGCGGCAGCAGTGCGCCAGCGCCGGCTGCGATGACTTCTTGCCCAAGCCGATCGTGGCGAGCGCGCTCCTGGACAAGATATCGCGGTTGCTGGGCATCGAGTGGCTTCGCCGCGAGGAAGCCCCCGCCCGGGATGCGCCGGCAAAGGAGCCCGGAGGCGGCGGGCACCTCGCGCCGCCTCCGACCGAACAGCTGGCGATCCTGTCGGCGCTCGCGAAGAAGGGGCTCGTCCACAAGATCGTGGAGGAGGCGGAGCGGATGGCGCAGCACGATCCGCGGCTCAGACCTTGGATCGAGCAGCTCACGACGCTGGCACGCAGCTACCAGACCCGGAAGCTGCGGGACTTCGTCGGCGCGTACGACCCAGTCGGCGCGGGCGGCGCCGACGGCCGCGCGGATCCGCAGGAATCGATGTAGCGAGTCCCCTCGGTCGGGGGACGATGCCCAGGGTGGGAGGGAGAGAGCCTCCAGGTCGCCCTGACCTTGGGTCCGGTCGCCAACCTGGGTCGGGTCGCCCTCAGCCTGCTGAGCGAGCCTCTGGAAGGGTGGTGAGCGCAGCCGGCGTGCTCGGCGCGACGCTGCGGTACCGATCGTGCCCAGGCGCCCTGTACAGCAGCACGCCGTCCTGGAGCCGCCCACCGGGCCGGATGAGCGGCAGGAGCCCCGCCCCCTGCTCTTCACCGCGGAGCACGTCGAGCTGCCACGCGGGCTCGACGCCTGCGGCCACGCGCGCCAGCCATGCCCGTCGGGCGTACCGCCGCGCCGCGCCGAGCGCGGCCAGCCCAAGCCCGAGGACGGCAAGGCGCGACGGCGACACCGCCACGGGTACCCCCTGTCGGGCGAGCTCCGCGCACGCTCCCCCGAGGAAGAGCCACACGCCCACGGTCGTGAGCACCCGATCGGGGCCGTCGTGCGAAGGATCCAGCCGCGCGCGCACGGCGCTCACGACGACGACGGCGTACGAGGCCCCGAAGACGAAGCCGAGCGGCCCCCCGAAGATGCTGCCGAACAGGGAGCCCCCAACGAACTCCCAGAGGGCGCTGCCCATATCTCCGTGCCTGATGACGCCCATGCCCGCGAGCGACAGGCCGGCGTTGAGCGCACCAGCGAGCGCGCCGCCCCAGACGCACCGCAGCGACGCGACTCGGGCGGTCGTCGCGCGCAGCGCGAAGCGGACCAGGATCAAGCTGAGCAACGCCGTCGAGAGGGCCACCACCGCGACGGCCCCCGGCTGGACCTCGATCTTGTGGCGCGCTGTCGGGATCCCCTGGACCGCGGGCAGCGCCGCCGCCGCCGCGAGTGCGACGACCGCGGCGAGCACGATCCTGTCGGGCGTCAGCCAGAGGGGCGGGGACCAGGGAACGGGGGGCGTCGGGCGGTTCATGCGGCCTCCAGGGGCGCCGAGGACGCCCGGCGAGGGCGGCGGGGGCGCGCTCCTGCTCTGACCCGCCATCCAGACTCAGCCATGGAGCGCCTCGGGAGAGACTGCAACGTTTTTGAGGAGGCCCTCGGTGACGCCGCATCCCCACCTCGCCGACCGTCATCGCACCGTCGACGCGGGCGTTACCCCGACCTGGGGCCGGGTCGCCCGTTCGAGCAGCCGCTCCACCGTCGCGATCTGCAGGTCGCGCGTCTGGGCCGTGAGCGAATAGAGCATCGCCTCGCGGAAGAGGCGCTGCGCGGCGTGGTCGAGGAGGTTGGCGCTGCCGCCGGTCGCGGCGACCGCCGCGTGCGCGGCCCTGACGCCCAGATCGATGCACCAGGCCCGAACGCGGACCGCGTGCTCTGCATGGCCCTCCGCCTCCGGCCGGTCCGCCCATGCATCGACCTCGGCGCGGGCGGCCTGCCTCTCGTCCTCGAACGCCCGCGCGGCGCCCGCCAGGCGCGCGCTGCCGCGGCGCTCCGCCAGGTCCGCGAGCAGGGCCGCGGCGGCGCCGGCCGCGCCCAGGGAGAGCACCGAGGGCGTGAGCAGGCCCGCCACGTCGCGGGCGGCCTGCTGCTCGCGCGTCAGGATGGCGATCACCTGCTCGGGCCCGACGCGCAGATCGCGCAGCGTCAGCGACACCGTGGCCGAGGCGTTCATCGCGCTCAGGCGGAGCGTCGGCGATACCTCGATGGAATCCCCCGCCTCCAGCGACGTCAGGACGTACACCAGGCGGCCGTCGGGGAGCGCGCCGGCGATGACCGCATCGTCGGCGATCCCATGGCCGGTCAACCAGGGCACGGCGCCCTCGAAGCGAAACCGGCCGCCGTCGGGCTCGACCCTGACCATCGGCGGGCCCGGGCGGCGGACGTGCGAGAAGCCCACGGTGCAAAAGCGCTCTCCCGAGGCGAAACGAGGCAGGACGCGCTCCTTGAGCGCCTCGTTGTCGCCGCGCGCGATGAGCGGGCACGCGGCGGCGTGCTGCATGTGGACGAACGCCGTCACACCGCAGGCGCCCGCGAGGATCTCCAGGACCTCGCGCGCGACCTGCGGCGGGGCGCCGTGGCCGCCGTAGCATGCGGGCGTCGCGATCCCGAGGAGACCTGCGTCCGCGAGCGCGCGGATGTGCTCTCGGGGAACCGCCGCGGCCTGATCCGTGGCGTTGGCCGAAGGGGCGAGCACGAGCGCCGCGAGCCGGCGGGCGCGCTCGATCAGCGCGGTGGAGCCGGCGGTGGCGGGCGGCGTGGGCGATCCGGGGGACATGCGAAGGGAGTGTAGGCCGCGGCGGCGACGCGACCCAGCGCCCCGACCCAGCGGGGCGCCGGCGGCGCCGCGCGCCTCCATATGCTGGAGGCTGCAGCCCCGAACCATGGTTCCGGTCGCTCCAGTATACCCGAAGCTCGGCGACGAGCCTTGTGCACCCACGCGATAAAATGGTCCCAGCTGCACGCTTCGAGCGATGAACACGAGCCAATGGCGGCGCGCAGATCTTCGATCGATGTGTCGGCAAATGGTTGAAGTCAACGCATAAGACAGCAAATTTACAACAACACTTCCTGAGCGTAGCTGTCTCCGATTTCTGTGGATACATGATAGCTCGAGTGGAGTACTTTCCACGTATGCTCCGCAGGCAACAGACAATGCAGCTCCGATGCGACGCGGCGGCTCGCCGCGCAACGCGCGCACTGGCTTCCTACGTGGGAGCCGCCGCGCTCCATGAACGCGGGCGGCAACGGCACGGTGCGTGGTGCGCCGCGCTCGCCCTCGCGCTTGGCGCTGCGGCGTGCGGCAGCGACGACACCGATGCCTCGAGCGCCGGTGACGCGGGCGGCGGCGGCGCCACGAGCGGCGGCGGCGCCACGAGCGGCGGCGGCGCCACGAGCAGCAGCGGCGGAGGCGCGGGCACATCCAGCGGCGGCAACAGCACGAGCGGTCAGGGCAGCGGCTCGGCCTCGGCCGGGAGCGGTGGGAGCGGTGGCTCCGGCGGCAGCGCGAACGTCGACGAGCCGCCGAGCTGCGCGCCCGGCGGACCTGGGCTCTCGACGTGCGGCCCGGACGGCAACGAGAGCTGCTGCACGAGCCTGCTGGTCACGGGCGGCACGTTCTATCGAACGTACAGCAACAACGGCAGCGGAGCGACCAACACGAGGGATCCCGCGACGGTGAGCTCGTTTCGCCTGGACAAATACGAGATGACCGTGGGCCGCTTCCGGCAGTACGTCGATTACCTGGTCGCCGGCGGCTCCCCGCCCGCGGCGGGCAGCGGCAAACACACGCATTTGAACGATGGCCAGGGCGTGGCCGACAGCGCGAAGCGCGGAAGCTTCGAGTCCGGGTGGAACTCGAGCTGGGACAGGTACATTCCGACGGGCCCGGGCGCGGCAGCCACGTGGACCAAGAACCTGACCCCCACCGTGTACGGCACCTGGACGGCGAACGCCGGCGACAACGAGATGCTGCCGCTCACGTTCATGAACTGGTACGAGGCCCACGCCTTCTGCATCTGGGACGGCGGCTTTCTGCCGACCGAAGCCGAATGGAAATACGCGACCGCCGGTGGAGACGAGCAGCGCATGTACCCCTGGGGCTCGATGGATCCCGGCTCTGGCAACCAGTACGCGATCTACGATTGCTACTATCCGAGCGGCAGGCGAGGCGGTTGTACGGGCGTCGTGAATGTGCCGGACGTCGGGAGCACGCCGCTCGGCGTCGGGCGCTATGGACAGTGGGATCTCTCGGGCAGCGTGTGGGAGTGGAACCTCGACGTCTACGCGAACTACGTGAGCCCCTGCGAGGACTGCGCGAACCTCACCGGCGCCACGAACCGGGTGCTGCCGGGCGGCGGCTTTCACACGGGGTTGATGCCTTACCTCCTGTCGTCGAATCGCTCGGCGGTCTCCTACGATCCGGCGAACTATCGCGGCGACTACGGCGTCGGCGTGCGCTGCGCGCGCACGCCGTAGCGCCGAGCCGTCGCCGAGGGCGGCCATCGTGCGACCGGACGCGAGCGAGCTGAGCTCGAGCGCGCGGTGCGCGGTGCCATCACGCGCCGGCGTGCGGCAGCGACGGACGCTGCGCTGGCCGAGCAGGACGAACACGAGGCACCCTGTGGCGGGGACGCCACAGAAGGGTGGATTTCGAAACGATCACCTGCCGGGATCCGCAAGCTGTCGAGCGGCTACGCGGACACGGCGAGGTGCGCCGCGGACCTTGCTGCGAGGTGGATCCTCCGGCAGGCTTCCGACATGACGTCCCTCGCCTTCGCGATGCCGGCGGAGATCGTCGACCCGAGCGTCGTCGCTCCGCCGGGCGATCTGTACAGCAACGAGCCGCCGATGGAGACCTACCAGCACCTCGTCCAGATGATCCTGCTGCTCGAGAGCCTGGAGCTCTTCTGGAAGGATCGGTCCGACTTCTTCGCCGCGGGGAACCTGACCATCTACTTCAGCCCCAGGCAGCTCAAGACCGAGCACTTCCGGGGCCCGGATTTCTTCGTCGTGCTCGGCACCGAGCGGAGGCCGCGCAAGAGCTGGGTCGTCTGGGAAGAAGACGGCCGGTACCCGAACGTGATCGTGGAGGTGCTCTCGGAGAGCACCGAGGGCGCCGATCGCGGCCTCAAGAAGCAGATTTACCAGGACGTCTTCCGGACGCCGGACTACTTCTGGTTCCATCCGGAGACGCTCGAGCTCTCGGGCTTCCACCTCGTCGACGGGCAGTACGAGCCGCTCTCCCCCGATGCTTCCGGACGCCTCTGGAGCGCTCAGCTCGAGCTCTTCCTTGGCGTCGAGGAGGGACAGCTCCGCTTCTTCACCCCCGAGGGAGAGCTCGTGCCTGCTGGCAAGGAGCTCGCGAAACGGGCCGAGTCCGCCGAGCAGCGCGCCGAGTCCGCCGAGCAGCGCGCCGAGTCCGCCGAGCAGCGCGCCGAGTCCGCCGAGCAGCAGGCGATGCGGCTGGCAGCGAGGCTCCGGGAGCTCGGCGTCGATCCCGACACGCTGAAGTAGCGATCGGCGCCCGCGCTCCTCTCGCTCCTCCTGTGAAGCGCATGATGAAGCTCTATTTCAGCCCTGGCGCCTGCTCGCTCTCTCCGCACATCGCGCTGCGCGAGGCCGGCCTCCAGTTCGAGCTCGAGCAGGTCCACCTCGGCACGAAGAAGACCCGGTCGGGCGCCGACTTCACCTTGATCAACCCCAAGGGCTACGTGCCCGCGCTCGAGATCGAGGGCGGCGAGGTGCTCACCGAGGGGCCGGTGATCGTCCAGTACATCGCCGATCGGAGGCCCGAGTCCGGGCTCGCGCCCCCGGCCGGCACCCTGGACCGCTACCGGCTGCAGGAGTGGCTGAGCTTCATCAGCACCGAGCTGCACAAGCAGTTCTCGCCGCTCTTCAAGCCGCGGGCGCCGGACGAGCAGAAGAACGCGGCGAGGACGCTGCTCGGCCGGCGCTTCGCCCACGTGGCGCACCACCTCGAGCGCACGACGTACCTCCTCGGCGAGCGGTTCACGGTGGCGGACGCGTACCTCTATACCGTGACGACGTGGACGAGGTTCGCGGGCGTCGATCTCGGCGGATGGCCCGTCCTCGGCCGCTACAGGGAGCGCGTGGGCGCCCGCCCTGCGGTGCAGGCCGCCGTCGAGGCCGAGCGGAGGCGATAGGCCTCCTTCGAGTCCCTGGGGTACACGCCTTGACACCACGATCACGCGCGGCTTTGCATGACGGCATGCTGCGGGCGATCGCCGAGGAGGTGTGGGCGTACGAGAGGGACTTCCGGCTGCCGTTCGGAGATCTGCCGGCGCGCGCGACCGTCGTGAGGCGGGCCGACGGCGGGATCGTCATCCACGCGCCGCTGGCGTTCGATGACCACACCGCCCGGGAGATCGACGCGCTCGGCGAGGTGCGCGCCCTCGTCGCCCCGAGCTGCCTCCACCACGTCTTCTTGAGGGCCGCGACCGAGCGCTGGCCGCGCGCGAGCGTGCTCGGGGCGCCCGGGCTCGAGAAGAAGCTGTCCGGCCTCCGCTTCACCCCGCTACCCCGATCCGGCGTGGCGCCGGAGATCGGCGACGATCTCGGCGTACGGCTCGTCGAGGGCGTGCCGTACATCGCGGAGCACGTGTTCCTGCACGCGCGGTCGCGGACGCTCATCGTGACGGATCTCCTGTTCAACGTGCATGAGGCCCGCAGCTTCGCCATGAAGGTCTTCCTCTGGGTGGGCGGCGTGTGGAGGAAGACCGCCCAGGACCACGTGTGGCGCGTGCTCATGAGGGACCGCGCCGCGGCGGCGCGCAGCGTCGCCGACGTCCTCGCGTGGGAGTTCGAGCGCGTCGTCGTCGCCCACGGCGACGTCATCGAAGGCGAGGCGAAGGACCGGACGCGCCGCGCGCTCGCGTGGATCGGCGCGGGGGCTGGCCGGCTCCTGCCGGCGAGATGAGGGCTCTCAGGCGGCCGCCTGCGCGCGGCGCAGCCCGATGACCTGCGCCTCCGCGAAGAGCGCGACGGCGAGCGCCTGCGCCGCGACGAACGCATGGCCGAGCGCCGTCGGCTCGAACCAGCCGAGCGCGAGGAGGAGCGCGCTGTCGACGACCCAGAGCGCGTTCGCGACGACCACGGCGACGACGGCCCCCCGCGCCGGACGCTCGCGCGTGCCGAGCCACGCGACGAGCGCCGCGAACGGGAGCAGGCTCGCGCCGGCCCATCGGAACAGCGCCTCGGGGAGGCCGGTCGGGCCGGCGAGGGGCGCCGCGGCCGCGAGCATGAGGAGGCCGGTAGCGCCGCTGATGACCGCGTCGGCGAGGAGGGCGCGGCGCAGGAAGCGAGGAGAGATCACGAACGACATGGTGGGCTCCTTTCGTTGCGGTCGGGGGCTCATCGCCCCTCGGTGGGCGGGACCGCTCGACATCGGACGCGCGTGGCGCGCCGGGTGTCCGCAGCGCCCCTGACGCCGCTCACCTTGGGGCGCCCTCGGCATGGGATCGATTACCTCCCAGGTAATGGGCGTCATTTTCCGGCGTGCTAGGGTCGACGCGCGATGACGAGCTCACACCCGCCGATCGGGGGTCTCCTGCGCGCGTGGCGTCAGCGCCGTCGAATGAGCCAGCTCGACCTCGCCTGCGAGGCCGACATCTCGACACGCCACCTGAGCTTCCTCGAGACCGGCCGCGCGCAGCCGAGCCGCGAGATGGTGATCCATCTGGCCGAGCGCCTCGATGTGCCGTTGCGCGATCGCAACCAGCTCCTCGTGGCGGCGGGGTACGCGCCGCTCTATCCGGAGCGCAGCCTCGGCGATCCGGCGCTCGCGGCGGCGCGCAGGGCGGTCGATCTGGTGCTCGCCGGCCACGAGCCCTATCCGGCGGTCGCCATCGATCGGCACTGGACCCTCGTCGCCGCGAACGGCGCGATCGGCCCATTGCTGGCTGGCGCCGACGCCGCCCTCCTCCAGCCCCCGATCAACGTGCTGCGCCTGAGCCTGCACCCAGGCGGCCTCGCGCCGCGCATCGAGAACTCACCCGAGTGGCGCGCGCACCTCCTCGCCCGCCTGCGCCGTCAGATCGACGTGAGCTCCGATCCCGCCCTCGTGACGCTCTACGAGGAGCTCATCCGCTATCCATCGCAGGAAGGATCGGGGCGCCCTGAGCCCGCCCGCGAGCCCGCCCCGGTCGCCGTCGCGGTGCCGCTCAGGCTCAGGACGGAGGGCGGTATCCTGAGCTTCCTCAGCACGACGATGGTCTTCGGCACGCCGATCGACGTCACCCTGTCCGAGCTCGCGGTCGAGTCGTTCTTCCCCGCCGACCAGGCGACCGCGGAGGCGCTGCGCGCGACGGCGCCTGCCCGTGCATCGCGATGAGCAGCGCCGGGAGCGCTACCGGTGCATCGCGATGTCGTTGCGGGGAAAAGGCTTGATGCGCCGGGTGTGCCGCCCGGTGGACGGGACGGTCTTGGTCCGCCCGGGGGATCGCGTGGGGCGCGCGGAGGGCTTCTTCTTCGTCGTCGACCGCGAGGCCTCGCTGGTGGGCGCGCTCTCGGGCTGCGCCGCAGCGGCCTGGACGGGCTCCTGGAGCTCCGGCGCGAGCAGCGGCCGGGGTGCCTCCACGACGCTGGCGAGGAGCGTCGACTCGGTCGAGCTCGCCAGCCCCGCGCGGGGGGCGACGGCGGCGAGCGCGGCGCTGTCGGCAGCGGGCGCGGCGAACCGGACGCCGAAGAACAGGCAGGCGCCGGCCAGCACGGCGCCGATCGCGGCGACCGCCGCGAGCCGCGCGGAGGGCCTCTTGCGCTTCTTTCGGCCCGACGCCGCGCCAAGGACCGCCGTCGTGCCATCGCCGCCGTCGTCCTCGCAGAGATCCGCCTCCACGACCGGTATCGACGGGGACGTCATGACAGGGTTGCGCCGGGTGACCACGCCGTCCTGCGAGCTCACGGGCGGCGCCTCGACCACGCTCTCCGCAGCCGCGTCCC
This sequence comes from Sorangium sp. So ce426, assembly GCF_051475585.1. NCBI lineage: Bacteria > Pseudomonadati > Myxococcota > Polyangiales > Polyangiaceae > Sorangium > Sorangium sp. So ce426. The sequence continues at coordinate 5,831,024 of NZ_CP150341.1, forward strand.
CGGCCGCCGGAGCCGGCGTCTCGGTGCCCCACTTGCGCGACGAAAGCGCACGCTCCAGCGCCTCTGCCATCTCCTTCGCCGACCCGAAGCGCGCGCTCGGATCCTGCTGCAGGGCCCTCGCCATCCACTCGTCGACGGCGGCCGGCACGTCGATCCGGTGCGCGCTGGCGGGCGTGAACCGCCCCCTGTGCACGGCGAGCGTGAGCGCCGCGAGCGTCTCTCCGGAGAACGGGGTCCGCCCCGTCATCGCGTGGTAGGCGACGACGCCGAGCGACCAGAGATCCGCACGGAAATCGAGATCCCTCGGGCTGACGAGCTGCTCCGGGCTCATGTACAGCGGCGTCCCGACCACGTTCCCCGTCGAGGTGACCCGCAGGTCCCGGACCCGCTTGGCGATACCGAAGTCAAGCACCTTGACGAAGGTCTCCCCATCCACCTGGGTGAGGAACAGGTTGTCCGGCTTGATATCGCGGTGGACGATGCCGAGGCGGTGCGCCTGCCCGAGCGCCTTGGCCGTCTGCGCCACGATACGCGCCACCTCGCCGAGCGGCAGCCGGCCCTGGCGGCTGATACGGGTCCTCAGGTCGTCGCCGCGGAGGAGCTCCATCGCGATGTACGGCATGCCCTCCGCCGTCAAGCCGTGATCGAGGACCTGCGCGACGTGCGGGCTCGTGATCTGCGCCGCAGCGACCGCCTCTCGCCGGAACCGCTCGACGTAGCCCGGGTCATCCACGTACTCGGGCGACATGAACTTCACGGCGACCTGGGCCTTCAGCGGAAGCCGATCGGCAACCCAGATGCTCCCCATCCCGCCGCGCCGGAGGATGCGCACGAGCCTCAGCGAAGGCGTCACCATCTGTCCGGTGTGCAGGGGCATACCTCTGCTACTCCTTCTCGCACTCGCACAGGCCCGAGCCGGTGGTTCCGTCAGCTCCAGCCGAAGACTCGCCCGAATGGCGTAAATAGATCACTACGACGCCTTCAATACCTCTGCAAGAGAAACAAAGTGCTCTCCGCCACGTCGGTCGCGCCGGTTGCGTCAGTCACCTCTGCGCGCGTGTCGCGCACCCGCGCACATTGAAGCCAACCCGTCACTTACATCCCCCAGGAGCGCAGGGGCCACGGAGCACTCCTGTGAGGCACGGCCACGTGGACGGACATCCACCGTGCGCCGGTGTCGGCGCATGAGCGCATGCCGAGCGCCAGGGCCGTCCGGCCGGCCGAAAGCACCCGTCGTCGCGAGCGGTGACGCTGAACAACGGAGTTGAAGGTAGGCCACCTGAAGATCAGGTGGGGAGCCCGGGAACAAGCGTGCCTGTCGTACGGCCATGGCGCGCGATCCGCGGCGGCTTCATCCATGGGCTCACCTCGCGACGCCAGATGAGCCCCACCGGGGCGCGCGAGGGCTCATCACCTCTTGACTTCGAAAAAAGTCTTTCATTTTGCCTTCACAACCACCTTCCGGGCGGCAAGGACGACGGCGCTCGTGTCCTCATCCAGCGCGGGAGTCACGAGGACGGGGCGAGACCCATTGGGGTGCCGGCATCGTCCGACATCGGAGGGCAGGCCTGTCCAGAGCTCCACCCGCGCGGTGCGCTCGCGCTTCCTCGGATCACGCGCCGCGACAGGCGGGTTGTCTTTTAAAGAGAGGGATTGAAGCCTCTCGTCTTCTGGATGCCGGCTCACTGAAAGAGTTCACCCGCCCGAGGACGGCCTGGACACCCGCGGCTCGCGCGTACGCCGGCGGAGGAAATCCACCCGCGCCGAGGCTGAAGCCGAGGCGTAGGGGTGCGATAAAAAATGAAGCGCGGGTGTCATCCATGGTTGCGTCTACGCGCGCAGGCGTAGAATCGCCGGAACCATGAGCCGATCCCCCTCCGACAAGGACGCGCACAAAAAGGCAACGGTCAGCCCCGTGCCGTCGCGAGGGACTCCGCCGGAGACGATCCCGTCGCGCGCCAGCGCTAGCAGCACCGCCCTGCCGTCAGCGCCGCCTCCGACGCGCAACAGCGCCGGCAACGGCAGCGCCCTGCCGCCGGCGCCCGCATCGAACCGCGGGGGCAGCACCCTCCCGCCTCCTCAGCAGCACGCGCCGCCCCCGGCGCGCGGCAGCCACTTCCCGGCCGACGCGCGCGTGCGGAGAGATCGGCCGAGCGTCCCGCTCTCTCCGCACGGCGCCTATGCGTCGCAGGAGGCGCGCGGCTGGCGAGAGCGGCCGGCGGCTGCGCCCGCGGCCGCGGCGCGCAGCGGCTACACCTTGCAGGATCCGTTCGACCGGTGGGACCCGCCCGAGGGCTCCCCCGCGGCGCCCGCGACCCAGCCGCCCGAGCCGCCGAGCTCGCGCGTCCCGGAGGGCTCGCGCCACGACGACGCCGGCCGTGGCCACGCGCCGGCGTCGTCGCCGGCCAGGCGCACGGCGACCGGCGGGCTGCCCGCCGCGCATCAGCCCGCGCCGCCGGCCCGGCCGACCGCGGGGCGCGAGCCGCAGCGGCTCCACGAGCCGCACGGCGGGGGCCACGACCCGTACACGCCCATCAACCAGATCCTCGGCTACACGCGCCTGCTCGTGGCGTCGCTGCAGGGCAAGGTCGCGCCGCAGCACATCGAGGACATCCGCAACATCGAGCTCGCGTCGCGCAAGCTGCTCACCATCGTGCAGGCGATGGAGAACGGCGACGAGGACGCGCCCTCGAGCGTGAAGGTCAGCATCCCCTCCCCGCACGAGGAGCCCGCGATCCACGCCGAGATCGAGGGCAGCGGGCGCGGCACCATCCTCGTGGTCGACGACAGCCGAGGCAACCGCGACGTCCTCTGCCGGGTGCTGCAGAACAACGGCTACCGCACCGCTTCCGCCGAGGACGGACCACGCGCGCTCGGGCTCGCCGCGCGCGAGCGCTTCGACGCCGTGCTGCTCGACGTGAACATGCCCGGCATCAGCGGCCTCGGCGTGCTCTCCGCGCTGCGGCAGAGCCGGTCGCAGGCCGAGCTCCCCGTGATCATGGTGACGACGCGCGGCGCGAGCGAGGACGTCGTCGAGTCGCTCAAGCTCGGCGCCAACGACCATGTGACGAAGCCGATCGACTTCGACATCCTGCTCGGGCGGCTCGACACGCAGCTCACGCTGAAGCGCTCGCGCGAGCAGCTCTCGCAGCTCGCGGCGGAGCTGTCGGTCAAGAGCGAGTTCATCCGCAAGACGTTCGGCCGCTACCTGAGCGACGACGTGGTGAACCGCCTGCTCTCCTCGCCCGAGGCCCAGCTCCTCGGCGGCGAGGAGCGCGAGGTGACCATCATGATGACGGACCTCCGCAGCTTCACGACGATGACCGAGAGCATGCCGCCCGACGTCGTCATGCGGCTCCTGAACGGCTACCTCGGCGAGATGGCGCGCATCATCGTCGCGCGCGGCGGCACGATCATCGAGTTCATCGGCGACGCGATCCTCGCGCTCTTCGGCGCCCCGTTCCCGGCGGGCGACGACACCCGCCGCGCGGTCGCCTGCGCGCTGGAGATGCAGATCGCGATGGACGCGGTGAACGAGAAGAACAGCGCCGAGGGCCTGCCGACGCTGCAGATGGGCATCGCGCTCAACACCGGCCCCGTCGTCGTCGGCAACATCGGCTCCGAGGCGCGCACGAAATACGGCGTCGTCGGCGCGCAGGTGAACCTGACGTCCCGCATCGAGTCGTGCACGGTGGGCCGCCAGATCCTGATCGCGGACACCACGCGCCGCGCCGCCGGCGCGGGGCTCCTGCTCGGCCAGAGCCACGCGCTGGCCGTCAAGGGGTTCTCGAACCGTGTGCTGGTCCACGAGGTCCTGGGCCTCGACAACCCCGAGCGGCTCTACCTGCCCGAGCGGCGGGTCGAGATCCTCTCGCTCTCGACGCCGCTGCCGGTCGTGTGCGCGCGCCTCGCGGGCAAGCGGGTCGAGGGCGAGCCGCAGTCCGCCTTCATCCTCGGGCTCTCGCCCTTCGGCGCCGTGCTGCGGATCCATCCCCGGCCCGCGCCCTTCACGAACCTCCAGATCCACCCGTCCGGCCCGCTCGCCGAGCAGCTCGGCGGCGAGCTGCACGCGAAGGTGATCGAGCTCGACGCGCGCGCCGAGGACGTCGTGCGCATCCACTTCACGTCGTCGCCGCCGGGGCTCGCGGCGTTCGTCCAGAAGCTGCACCGCGCGGAGGCGTAGCGGCTCGCGGCCGTACAGGCACGCTCGCGTCCGGGTGGATGGGGCGCCGCCAGGCCGTCCGGCCCCCGGAGAGGGTGTCCGTCGCGTGGGACCTGGGACGAACTCGAGCCCTCCCCCTGGTGCCGGGAGCGGACGGCGGGCCAACTCAGGGTCTCGTGGAAAAGAGCGAGAAGACGCTCTGTGGGGCGCTCTGCGGGAGCCCGATCGTCAACAGGCATGTCGTTCACCTCGAACACGTGCTCCTGAAGGAGCCGTATCGGCTCGGCGACCGGCTCTCCTCGGCTCCGAGGACATCGACCTGCGTGTAGCCCACGGCGACGCGCTCCTGGGCGAGCCCCTTTGCTTCGAACAGGCACCTCGCCTACGCTCCGTCCTCGCAGCGCAATACGGCTCCTTCACGCGGCAATACACACCGAGGTAGCAGACGCCCATGCCTTCCCTGACCATCGCGGGCCCTGCGGGCGCGCTCCACATCGTCGATCATCCGGCCGCCGTCCCCCGCCCCGACGCAGGCGCCGGTTCCTCGCGCGAGGCGCCGCCGGTCGTGCTCGTGCACGGGATGGTCGGCCACGCCGGCTTCTGGGAGGCGCCGCTCGCGCACGTCGCCGGCCGGCGGCGCGCGGTGGCCATCGACCTCCGGGGGCACGGCGCGTCGGAGCCCCCGCCCGACGCGGACTACGCTCCCTCCGCGTGCGCGGCCGACGTGCTCGCGGTCCTCGACGCCCTGGCGCTCCCCCGCGTGGCGCTCGTCGGCCACAGCTACGGCGCGCTCGTGGCGCTCGCCGCCGCGGCCGACCACCCGGAGCGGGTCGCGCGCCTCCTGCTCGCAGACCCGCCCCGGGATTTCACGCAGATCCCGGCGGAGGTCCAGGCGCAGCACTTCCCGCCCTACCTCGCCGCCCTCGCGGCGGACGGCTGGCGTGACACCGCCGTGGCCACCTTCAGCGAGGCGCTCGCGGGCAGCACGCCCGCGACCCGGGAGACGGTGCTGGCGCGCGTCGCCGCCACGCCGCACGACCGGATGCTCGGCATGTCCCGGCATTTGCTGGAGTTCCAGGCGGTGAACGCGCTGGACCGCTACCTCGCCGCCCCGGGCGCCCGCGCCCACGCCATCCTCGCCCCCTCGAACGCATGGCCGCAAAGCCTGCACGCGCTGAGGCCCGCGCTCACGGCGGTCGTGCTGCCGGAGACCAGCCACTGGCTGATGCTCGACGCGCCGGCGGCGTTCGCCGCCGAGCTCGAGGCCTGGCTCGACGCCGCCTGAGCCCGGACTACGGCGCTCCCGCTCTCTGGCTCAGCTCCGCCCCCGCTTCCCCGCGGCGAGCGCGCCGAACCGCTCCAGGTAACCCCCGAACCGGTCCAGCACCTCCCGCTCGGTGAGCCCGAACTCGTCGAGGGCGTAGCGATGGACCCCGCAGCGGTGCTGCGGGTGCTCGCGCATCCACCCCTCGATCCGCGCGGCGACGGCGCCGTCGAACCCGAGGCCGAAGCGCTCGTGGATGCGCCGCACCAGCCCGGCGGGATCCGCGGTCAGCTCCTCGTAGCTCGCGTCGATGAACCGCGCCGGATCGAGCCGCGCGCGGGCCTCGAGGAAGCGGTCCATCATGGCGCCGAGCAGCTCGAGGGCCCCCGGGCCGACCGCGCGCGGCTCGACCCGCCGCTGGTGCATCGCGCGCGCGGCCGCGACGAGGCTGCAGAACGACGGGACGACCCGGAGCGGATCGCGGTGCGTCATCACGACGCACGCGTCCGGATACACCTGCAGGAGCGCGGCGATCGACGGCAGGTGGAAGGGAGACTTGAGCACCCAGCGCCCCTCGGGGCGCCCCCATTGCAAGACCTGCAGCTGGCGGCGGTGATGCTGGTAGTCCGGGACGAGGTCCTGCGCGAGCGCCCACCTCCGGTACGACGGCGTCTCGGCGCGGACACAGGGGAGAAGGGTGTTCTGCATCAGGAACACGCATTCTTCCGGGCCGTCCGCGGAGAGCTCGTGGATGGTGGCAAAGATCGGACAGACGGCGTGCGCGAAGCGGACGCGGCGCCTCGCCGCCGCGCGCCGGGGATCGCCGGCCTCGTCCTCGGGGCGGACCGGCGGCGACGGCGCCTGGAGCCGCCAGAGGCGCGGCGCGTGCGCGTCCGGGTGCAGGATCATCAGGTTGTGCAGCAGCGTCGTGCCGGTCCGCGGATAGCCGACGATGAAGATCGGGCGCGGCGTGCGCTGCTCGGCGATCCGCGGCTCGCGCCGCACGTCCTCGCGCAGCAGCAGGCGATTCGCGATCTGCCGCTCGATCTCGTCGCCGAAGCCGAGCCTCCCGAGCAGGGCGAGATCGGCCTCGTCCTCGAGCGAGGCGGAGAGGACCCGCAGCCCCTCCCAGAACCAGCCCTCGCCGGGATCGGTCAGGCCCGTGCGCCGCCGGGCGCGCTCGGACAGGACGTCGACGTCCAGGGGGGCGAGCGCGCGCAGGGCAGAGCGCCCCATCCGCGCCCCGACCGCGTTGAGCGCGCGGAACGGCAGCGACACGCGGTACGGATGAGGGGTCGATCGGGTGGGTCCGTGCATGCGCCAGCCTCAGGGTAGGCGCGCGCCGCACGGAGGGATAGCGCCGAACGGGCGGGGCGCGCGCGGGCCGGGCGGCGGCCGCGCCACGAGCGCCTCGCCGTCCTTTTCCGCGGGGCGCTCCCGGCCCACACTGCCGCCATGCACGACGACAGCGACCCCCGGCACTCCGCGCTCACCGAGAGGACCCTGGCTCACTACGACGATCACGCCCTGTCGTTCTGGGAGGGCACGCGCGATCACGACGTCTCGCAGAACCGCGCCGCGCTGCTCGCGGCCCTGGAGGGGGCGGGCCCGTTCACGATCCTCGATCTCGGCTGTGGCCCCGGGCGCGATCTCGCGGCGTTCCGGGCCGCGGGGCACACCCCGGTCGGCCTCGACGGGTCCGCGCGGTTCGTCGAGATGGCGCAGCGACACGCGGGCTGCGAGGTGCTCCACCAGGACTTCCTGCGCCTCGACCTCGAGGCCGGGCGCTTCGACGGGATATTCGCCAACGCGTCGCTGTTCCACGTCCCGAGCAAGGAGCTGCCGCGCGTGCTCCGCGAGCTCCACGCCGCGCTCCGCCCGCGCGGCGTCCTCTTCTGCTCGAACCCGCGCGGCGACGATCGGGAGGGGTGGTCGGGTGACAGGTACGGCTGCTACTGGTCGCTCGAGCGGTGGCGGGAGCACGTGACAGCCGCCGGGTTCGAGGAGATCGAGCACTACTATCGACCGGCGGGCCGGCCGCGCGAGCAGCAGCCCTGGCTGGCGACGGTGTGGCGCAAGCGCTGAGCCCTCGGCGCGAGCAGCTTGCGCTCCATCGCCCCGAGCGGGCGGAGACGCGCGGGCGCCCGCGGTCAGTGCGCCCTGATCACCTGCGGGCGCGCGGGCGTGCGGGCGGCGGGGGCGCGGGACACGGGCCCGCGGATGACCGCCGGGCCAACCGCGACGATCACGAGGGCCAGCGCCACGACGAGGGCGAGGCCGCCGCGCAACGTGAGGTGATCGGAGACAAGGCCGATGGCCGGAGGGCCGACGAGAAAGCCGCCGTACGACAGGGTGGCGAGCGTCGCCAGCGCCTTGCCGGGCGCGACGCCGGGGGCGCTCGCCCCGGCGCGGAAGACCAGCGGCACCACGACGGACAGGCCGGCACCCACGCACCCGAACCCCAGCAGCATGGCGACGGGGGCGTTGGCGAGCAGCGCCGCGCCGAGCCCGCCCGCGACGACGACCCCTGCCGCGCGCACGACCCGATCGGCGCCGAACCGCTGCGTCAGCCCGTCCCCGGAGAACCGCCCGAGGAGCATCGCCAGCGAGAACGCGGCGTAGCCGGTGGCCGCGAAGGCCGCGGTGGTGTGGAGCTCGTCGCGGAGGTAGACGGCCGACCAGTTGGCCATCGCGCCTTCACCCACGGACGAGCAGAACGCGACGAGGCCGAGCAGGAGGAGCCCTGTCGAGCGTGCGGTCCCGGGGCCGGCCTCGGCCGCGGGCTCGGGGCGCGCGTCGGCCGAGAGCGCCCCGCCCTCGCGCGCGACGGCCGCGGCGAGCACGGCGGCGACGGCGGCGAGGTGCGCCGCGGGCGACAGCGCCCTGTCGGCCGCGAGCGCGCCAAGGGCCGCCCCGATCAGCCCGCCGAGGCTGAACATGCCGTGCACCGAGGCGAGGATGGGCCGGCCGGAGCGCCGCTCGACCTCGACGGCCTGCGCGTTCATCGCGACGTCCATGAGGCCGTTGCACACGCCGAGCAGCAGGAGGGCCGCGACGAGCGCGGCGAAGGAAGGGGCGAGCGCGGGCAGGGGCAGCGCCGCGCACAGGAGCAGGGCCGAGACCCGGGTGATGCGGCGGCTCCCGAAGCGGGCGACGAGCGGCCCGGCGGCGCGGAAGGCGAGCATCGCGCCGCAGGCGAGGCCGAGGAGGGCGAGGCCGAGCAGGCCGTCGCGCAGCCCGATCCGCTCGCGGACCGCAGGGACACGCGCGGCCCAGGACGCGAAGGCGATGCCGTTCGCCACGAACATGACCGAGACGGCGCGCCGAGCGCGCGCGACGTCATCGACGGGCGAGAGGGGGACGCCCATCACGGCACCCCCCGCGCTGGACCAGGCGAGCCGCTGGCGCACAGCCGCGGCCCGGGGAAGGCCGTCCGGAGGACGGCGTTGAAAGTTGGAGGCTCCCCGGAAGGTTCGTGCATTTTCGTGAACATCAGGGAAAGATCATGGGGCCGGACGGGACCGGAGCAAGCAACTTCGTGCACAAACAGGAATAATCGTGCAAAACAACGCAGACACGTCCGGCCTGATGGTGGCAGAGCGGCGCCAGCATATTCTCGCGGTGCTGGAACGTGACGGGAAGGTGGTGGCGGCAGAGCTGAGCCGTGCCTTCGGGGTCTCGGAGGACACGATCCGGCGTGATCTGCGCGAGATGGCGAACGAGGGGCTCTTGCAGCGGGTTCACGGCGGCGGCCTGCCTGTCTCGCGGGTGAACCCGAGCTTCCCTGCGCGCGAGCGGGAGCGGCCGAAGGCCAAGGAGGAGCTCGCGCGGGCCGCGGCGACCTTGATCAAGCGGGGTCAGGTCGTGTTCATCGACAGCGGGACGACCAACGTGGCCGTGGCGCGCCACCTCCCGCGCGATCTCGAGGCGACGGTCGTGACCAACAGCCCTCCTGTCGCCATCGCGCTCTCGGAGCACCCGCGGGTGGAGCTGGTCCTGCTGGGCGGGCGCGTGCGCAAGGACCCGCTGGCCGCCGCCGACGGGGTGACCATCGCGGGGGTGCGCCAGATCCGGGCGGACCTCTGCTACCTGGGGGTGTGCACGCTCGATCCCACGTTCGGCGTCACCACGCTGGACCTGGACGAGTCGTACGTGAAGCGGGCGATGGTGGAGGCCTCGGCCGAGGTCGTCGCGCTGGTGACCGCGGACAAGCTGGGCACCGTGTCGCCGTACGTTGTCGCGCCGCTGAGCGAGCTCACATGGCTGTTCACCGAGCGCGGCGTGTCGCAGGAGGCGCTCGCGCCCTACCGGGCCGCGGGCGTCACCGTCACGCAGGACCTCGAGGCGGAGCCGGCCTGAACCAGCGGGTCAGAGAGCCTGCCATGACTCCAGGAGGCGAAGGCTCGCGCTGGCCATGCCGAGCTCGAGGTGTCTGGACGCCTCCGCTCACTTCACGACGACCTTCGCCGTCGTGAACTTGATCGTCCCGCTGTTGTTCTGGGACTCGACCAGCAGCTTGACCTCGTGCAGGTTCCCCAGGGGAAGGCCGAGCGCTTCCCACTTGGTGAAGTGTTCGGAAACGGAGATGGTGCCGCACGTGCGAGCCGTCCGCCGGATGCTGAAATACTGATCGAACGTCTCGCTATCCCCCGTGATGGCCGGCTTGTTCACGCGGGTCTTCTTCCACACGTCGTAGGTCTCGCCATCGGCGGTGAGCGTGCCGACCTCGTCGCGTGGCGTCCCGTCGGAAGAAAACCCTGCCGGCTTCATGCTCCCCCAGTCGTCGAGGATGTAGAACTCGCGCAGCGGGTTGACCGTCCAGCCGTAGATACCGATGTACGTCAAGCCGCCGTCCTCCTCCGTCTTGGTATGCGCGAATTCCGCCGAGAAGGTGCCGATCTGGGCGTGTTTCCGGGTCTGGTTGAAGTCGAGCCCGACGCGCGCAAGGAAATCCTCGACGTTGCTCCATTCCGCGCTGAACGCGGCGTCGACGCCGTGCACGGTCATGCAGCCCGTCCCGCTTCCCTCCGCCCAGAGCTCATAACCGTAACCATTGCCCGCATTGCCTTTGCTGTTCGAGCAATACTCCCTGCCTCCGGTCAGGGGGGTCGCCGGCGGGCAGGTGGTCGCGCCGCTGCCCGTGGACCCGCCTTCGCCGGTGGACCCGCCGCCGTCGCCGGGGGAGCCACCTCCACCCGTCGCTCCGCCCGCACCAGGGAGCCCGCTGCTGCTGCTGCTCGCGCCGCCGCTCCCCGTGACGCCTCCGGTAGCGGAGGTAGCGTCCGCGCCCCCGGCGCCCGGTTGACCACCGCCTCCGCTCGCGCCGGTGGATCCCGCGATCGATCCGCCGCTCCCGCCGTCGTCCTTCCCTTCCCCCGAGCCGGAACAGCCCGTGAAAGCCGCGGCAGCGAGGCAAGCGGCGAGGGTACCCAACGACCAACGGGACGGAGCGAGAACCTTCATGGTTGGAGCATGCCAGGGGTTGCACGGGGTGATCAAGGGAGGCGAACCGCTGGAAGGAGAGCTCGACGTCGGCTCGCCGCATCGGGCAGAAGTTTCCAGACCCGCGCAAACATCCCGTTCCATGCGCTGCTCGACAAGCTCACCGGCGCGGCGTCGAGCGCCAGCTCGACAGGCCCTCCCGCGATCTGCAGAACCCGTTCGGCCATCCAGGTGAGACAACCAGGGTCCTGAGGCTCGTGTACGCCGAGCACCGAGAACGCCGAGGCGGGCCTGCATCCGAGGAAGGTGATCTCCGGTCTAAGGCACCGTGTCTCGACGGGAGATCGACGAAGAGCGGAAGTTAGCAATCTTCGCGTCGACCTCGGCCGACGACAGGGTCGCGTCCTCGGCGAAATAGACCCAGTCGACGTCCTCGTGGTATGTCCGCGAGCTGCCCTTTGCGGCATCGAGCTCATCGTACCAGAGGTTGAAGAAGATGAACTGATCCACCTCCGGAACGTACATGGAACCGTGCGTCGCGCGATGCACCCCATCGATGTAATAGCTGATGGACGTGCTGGTAACCTGGAGAACGAGGGTGTGAAATCCGTTGAAGTTCGCGGAGACCGAGCTCGAGACGTTCACGTCCGACGTCTCCCACGAGGTCAGCCACATCGTGTTCGTGTCGCCCTGGCCCCAGCCGCCGTTGGGCATGTACTCGAAATCCTGCTCCGAGTAGTCCGGGTCGCCGACAGCCCATTCGGTCAAGGTGAAGAAGGTCTCGACGGGCTTGTCGGCGTAGAAACGCGTGCCGGACAGCGGGGTGTCGCTGAACTTGACCCTGGCAGCGTAGGTGCCGAAGCGGAACTTTTGCGCGTGGGTGATCACCTCGGCCTGCGAGGTGGTCGGCCCGGTGCCGCTCGTGCTCGCCTTGAGGCGCATCAGCTTGTTCGTGGAGCTCTGCGGGTCAGCGACCAGCGAAACGTTGGATTCCAGCCACGACGCGCCGCTCACCCCTGGCGCCCCCGACCAGCTCCGCACCGACCACCAGCTCGTGAAGTTGGCGTCGCTGGTCCCGCTGTAGCTGAAATCGTCGAAGAACTCGGCCGTGACCGCGCTGCCGGCCCGGGTCGTCGCGCTCGCCTGATTGGAGGCGGCAGACGCACCGCCCGCGTTCAGGGCCGTGACCTTGTAATAGTAGGTGGTCGACGCGGCCAGGCCGGTGCTGTTGTAGCTGGTCGAGGTCACGCCGCTGGCGATGCGGCTTCCCGTGCCAGGCGTGAAACCCGACGTGGTCGATCGGTAGACGTCATAGCTCGTCGCACCGCTGCTCGCCGCCCAGCTCAGGGAGATCGCGCTTGCGCTCGACGCCGTCGCCGTCAAGGAGATCGGCGCCGGAGGCGGCGACACAGCGCCGCTCGGCGGCGTACCGCTGCGCAGGCCGCCCGTGGGCGCGGAGCCGGCGTCGTGCACGGTGATACGGCTGAAGCTGGAGAAGGCCGTCTGGTTTCCATACGAGTAATCGTCGGTCTCGACGACGTCCGTGTCGAACTCGATCCCGAGGTCGATCGGCTGGGTCGTCGCCCCCGGAGCCAGGCTTCCGGCGGCGCTGGTGAAGCCGATCTGCACGTAGCGATCGGCGCCCGTATAGGCCACTGTCCCGGTCGTCAGCGTGATTCGGCCGCAGCCCGCGCTCCACCACCAGCACGCCGGGGTCACCGTCGTCGCGCCGTTCTTCGTGAACCAGTAGCGCACGACGATGCTGCTCAGCGGTATCGAGGCAGCGGTGTTGTTGCGAATTTTTATCCCGGCCTCGACGATGGTGTCGTTCGGCGCGGCGGCGTCATAGTTGCTGTACTGAACGGTAAAGTCGGTCGTTCCGGCGGAGCTACCGCTCGAGTGACCGCAGGTCGAGAGCGCGACGAAGATGCTCAAGCACGCAAGGCGGAGGGCACGAGCCCGCAAGAGCTCGGCCATCCTTTCGAGGAGCGTCACACGTGTGCGCCGGCCAGTCCATCTCATCTGCTCGACAGCATGTAGATAGTTCGAGTTCATGATCGTCAATCGTGCTCCTTTCACGCCCGCGTCGCGCGACATCTCCGGGCCGCGGTCGACTCCGAGCCTCGTGTCGAGCGGCGCCCGCTGTCGTTGTCGGGCCGATCCGCCGTCGCCCGGTCTGGGCGCGACGACCGTATTTCAAGCACGGCGCGTGCCAGCGCGGAGCAGCGCCGAATCGGGCTTCGAAGCGACAGGTCAACGGATCATTACCGGGAGTGCGTACGAGAGCGATCCCGGCGATCCATTGGGTGCGATCTGCCTCACGTGACGTCGGCGCGGAGGCCTGCTGAGATGGCAGCATGCCTCCGCTGAGCGACGACGACGCCGCCTCCACCGAACTCCTGCCCGGGCCGGTGCGCCCCGCCGCGGCCGCGGCCGCGAGCTTCGCCCTCTCCGTCATGGCGGGCCCGGACGAGGGCCGCCGGTTCACGGTGGCGCCGGGGCTGCCCTCGCGCGTGCTCGCCGGCACGAGCCCCGCCTGCGACATCCCCCTCACCGACCGGCTCGTCTCGCGCCGCCACGCCGCCTTCGAGCTCGCCGGCGCCCGGCTCCGCGTCACCGACCTCGGATCGACGAACGGCACCTTCGTCCAGGGGATCCGCGTCGGCGACGCGTACCTCCAGGGCAGCGAGCTCGTCCGGATCGGCGAGACCGTGCTCCGCGTCGAGGCGCTCGGCGTCACGCAGGCGGCCGAGCTGTCGCCCGCCGTGCAGTTCGGCAGGCTCCTCGGCGCCAGCGAGGAGATGCGGCGGCTCTATCCGCTGTGCGAGCGCCTCGCGGCCTCGAGCGTCCCCGTCGTCATCGAGGGCGAGACGGGGACCGGCAAAGAAGTGCTCGCGGAGGCGCTCCACGAGCAGGGGCCGCGGGCGGCTGGGCCGTTCGTTGTCTTCGACTGCACCGCGGTGCCGCCGACGCTCGTGGAGTCGGCGCTCTTCGGGCACGAGCGCGGCGCCTTCACCGGCGCGAACGAGGCGCGCCGCGGCGTCTTCGAGGAGGCGCACGGCGGCACGCTGCTGCTCGACGAGATCGGCGATCTCGACCTCAGCCTGCAGGCCAAGCTGCTGCGCGCGATCCAGCGATCGGAGGTGCAGCGCGTCGGCTCGAACCGCTGGATCCGCGTGGACATCCGGGTGCTCGCGGCGACGCGGCGCGATCTCGAGCGGGAGATCCAGGCGGGTCGGTTCCGGGACGATCTGTTCTTCCGGCTCGCGGTGGCCCGGATCGAGCTGCCGCCGCTGCGCAAGCGGCGGGGCGACGTCACGGTGCTCGCGCACCACTTCTTTCGGCAGCTCGCCGGCCGCGGCGCGCTCTTCCCGCAGGGGTTCGGCGAGCGGCTGGAAGACTACGACTGGCCGGGCAACGTGCGCGAGCTCTACAACGCCGTGGCGCGGCGCGTGGCGCTCGGCGAGGACGCGCCGATCGAGATCACCCGGGCCGGACTGGCCTCCCCGGGCGCGCCGGCGCCGCCCTCCACGCGCGGAGGCGCAGAGCCCGGGACATCCGGCGACATCGTCGAGGAGATCCTCGCGCTGAACCTGCCCCTCCCGCGCGCGCGGGAGCAAGTCGTCGAGCACTTCGAGCGGCGCTACGTGCAGCGCGTCCTCGCGCAGCACGGGGGCAACGTCAGCAACGCGGCGGCCGCGTCGGGCATCGCGCGGCGGTACTTCCAGATCCTGCGCGCACGGCGCTCCACCTGACACCTGCGGCGCCGGCGCGCCGGACGACAGGCGCGTGACAGGCCGCGGGTGAGCTCCAGGCGGCCCGAGAGCGCCGGATTGCCGGGGGCGATCCAGGAGTTCCCACGCTCGCGATCGAGGCGATCGCGGTGCGATCTCCCCGATCGCCCACGCGCGCCCCCCGCTTGCCGGGCTCGATCGCCGCGCGTCGGCTCCAGGAAGAGCTCAGCGACGGGCTGCCCCGACGCCGCGCGCCCATCGTCGGGGCCATGATCACGACTGGTACATCGCTTGCTCTTCCCTGAAGCAGCAGCGCAGCAGCAGCAGCGCAGTTGCATCGGGCCACGACGACCCGGCCGCGCTCGGTACCACGATGTCCCCATCAACGGGTGGTGATCGAGGTCGAGCCCAGCGGCGAGTCACGGCCCAGCGGCGCCGGATCGCAGCATGGCAATGCTGCGTTCGGCGAGACCACCATCGGCGATCGTTCATCTCTCGTCGAAGAAAGGCCACCATGTCTCTCCATCTTTCCAAGATTTCTCCCAAGCTTTCACTTCTCCTCGTCGCCTTCACCGCGAGCGGGCTCGGATGCCTTGCTTCCAGCTCGCCGGAGGAGCTCGAGGTGGATCAGAACGAATCCGCCGCGTGCGCAGACTTTCCGGAGTGGCAGAAGGATCAGCCGTATGCCGCGGGGGACATCGTGAATTACGAGGGGTCGGCCTACATCGCCAAGTTCGACAATCCCGGCTTCATCCCGACCGTCAGCACGTACTTCTGGGAGCCGTACTCCGGCTGCAGCGACAGCCCCGAGCCCACCGAGGGCTCCAGCTCCGAGCCCACCGAGGGCTCCAGCTCCGAGCCCACCGAGGGCTCCAGCTCCGAGCCCACCGAGGGCTCCAGCTCCGAGCCCACCGAGGGCTCGTGCAGCTATCCGCAATGGCAAGAGGGTCACCCGTATGCCGCGGGGGACATCGTGAATTACGAGGGGTCGGCCTACATCGCCAAGTTCGACAATCCCGGCTTCATCCCGACCGTCAGCACGTACTTCTGGGAGCCGTACTCCGGCTGCAGCGACAGCCCCGGCGACGACGGCAGACCCCGCGCGGGCTTTGGGCTCCCCGAAAAGGTCGTCGCTGGCTACTACCCCAACTGGACGGAAGCGCCCGTCCGCATCCGGGACATCAACAGCAATTACAACGTGATCTATCTCTTTGCCGCGAAACCCTTCGGAGGATCGCCCGGCACCACGGGCGCCGTCTACTGGGAGCCGCCGGGTGATGGCAAGGGAGCAGCGACGCACCTGAACGCCGACATCGAGTACGCACGGACGGTCCAGGATCGCAGGATCATCCTCACCGTCGGCGGCGCCCACAATGGGATGAGCTTCCCGACGCGCGCGAAGTCGGAGACGTTCGTCAATAGCGTGATCGGGATCTACGACCGCCTGGGTGGGTTCGACGGCCTCGACTGGAACACCTTCGAGGCCGATCAGGCCCCCGACACCTCCGAGATGATCTGGATCAGCCAGGAGCTGAAGCGGCGCATCCCCGGCTTCATCATCACCGCGCCTCCGGCCCCCTGGAACAGCCGCGACAAGACGTTTTGCCAGCAGATGGTGGAGGCCGGCGCCCTGGACTACGCGGCCCCGCAGTACTACGATGGCCCCGAGCTCGCCGAGCAGTCTTACATCGTGAACAGCGTGAACGAGTGGGTCTCGCTGCTCGGTTCGACGCACGTCGTCGTGGGGTTCGGGATCTCGGACCGGCAATACTACATGTCGATCGACGAGGCGATCCCCACGTGGAATCAAGTCGAGAGCAACCACCCGGAGCTCCGCGGCGTGTTCGACTGGGAGATCCACATGGACGAGAGCAAGAGATGGGAGTTCGCCAACGGCGTGGGACCTCTCGTCACGGACTGAAGCGGGCTCGGGTGGAGCGCGCAGCGACTCCGCCCGCCGATCGCGGACGTGGAGCGCGCAGCGACTCCGCCCGCCGATCGCGGACGTGGAGCGCGCAGCGACTCCGCCCGCCGATCGCGGACGTGGAGCGCGCAGCGACTCCGCCCGCCGATCGCGGACGTGGAGCGCGCAGCGATTCCGCCCGCCGATCGCGGACAGCGCGCGCTCCCCTTGATTGAAGGAGATCTGCGCCTACCGGTAGAAGGCGACGTCGTCGATCCAGATGTCGAACGCCTGCTCCTTGTCGAAGAAGAGCTCGATGGCCCAGAGCCGCTCCAGGGCGGGCGCCAACAGCTGTTTGCCGTAGGGCTCCTGCTTGAGGCACTCCACCGGAATCTTGAAGTGCTTCCAGTCGCTCTCCAGCATCACGGGCTTGTGGAAGTGATTGTTGCATTCCCCCTCGGCCTCGTTGCAGATGCCCCCCAGGTGATAGGTCTGCTGATCGATGAACATCACCTTCATTCTCCTGGTGGAGCCCTCCTCGGCGCGGGCCCAGAACGTGAGGCCACGATACCCGGACGCGTCGTAGTAGGCCTCGTCGTCCAGATGGAAGCCGACGCCGGCTCCCCAGAGGAGGAAGCCGTCATCGGCGCTCGTGTGCACGGCCTTGGTGCTGGCGCCGCGCGGAGGGTCGAGAGGGCTCACGAGGTCCGCCGGGTTCGCAGGATCCTGCCTTCCTTCCGGTGATTCGTCGTTGTCCTCGAACCAGAACCCTGCCCAAGGGTTCGACCCGTTCCCTCCGGAGATCCGGGTGTCTCCGTCTTCCATGTCGTCGATCATCGACAGGGCGAGGCTCTCCCCGGGCAGCACCGCGAGGATCTCGCATGGATCCCCCGCGCCGCCGTCACCGCTCTCGGCCGCTGAGCCCGCTGCGCCACCGCCTCCGGAGATCGGGTCCTCGGGCTCGTAGACCTTGTCGAAGCCGAAGATCTGCGCACATCCGAGCCCGAGCAGCGCCATGGCACATCCGCCGGCGCACCGAGCGAAAGCCAATATCGTCTTCATTTTCATGTGAAATTTCGAGAGGTTTTGGTCGCGGAGGAGAGGAGGTTGGCCGCCGAAATGGAATGATGTTCCCATCGAGTCACACGGCTGTCACCGATCGGTCAGCGAGCGACCACCGGCCATTCCGCCGCGCGACGGCGCAGACCGACGGAGCGCACCCTAGATCTTTGCTGGAACACTGTAAACAGCGCTTCGATCCGTCAGTTCCTGAGTGCAGGCGTCGCGTACGCTGG
This sequence comes from Sorangium sp. So ce426, assembly GCF_051475585.1. NCBI lineage: Bacteria > Pseudomonadati > Myxococcota > Polyangiales > Polyangiaceae > Sorangium > Sorangium sp. So ce426. Next base: position 5,848,824 of record NZ_CP150341.1, read on the forward strand.
TGTATAAGTTCGCCTGCTGGTGGAACCCATGTCGCTGAGTCTGGACGACGGGATGCTGTTTGCTGGCAGGTACCGCGTGGTGCGCGGAATCGCCAGCGGCGCGATGGGCGCGGTCTACGAGGTTCTGCACATCGAGACGGAGCGCCGGCGGGCGCTCAAAGTGATGCACTCGCACCTCGCCGGCAACCCCGATTTCCAGGCCCGGTTCAAGCTGGAGGCGCGCGTCGCCGCGCGCATCGAGAGCGACCACATCGTCGAGGTGTTCGACGCCGGGATCGACGCGGAGACCGGCAAGCCGTTCCTCGTGATGGAGCTGCTCCGCGGCACGCTGCTCGACGAGCGCCTCCGCCAGGCCGGGCGCCTGCCGCCGGAAGAGGCCGTCGCCTTCCTGCGCCAGACCGCCATCGCCCTCGACAAGACACACGCCGCCGGGGTCGTCCACCGAGACCTCAAGCCTGCCAACCTCTTCCTGGCCGAGACCGACGACGGGGCGCCCCGGCTCAAGGTGCTCGACTTCGGCATTGCCAAGCTCGTGGTCGAGACGGCGACGGACTCGGCGGCGACCGCGGTCCTCGGCACGCCGCTCTACATGGCGCCCGAGCAATTCAGCGGGGAGTCGATCTCGCGGGCTGCCGACATCTTCGCCCTCGGCATGATCGCGTACACGCTCCTCGTCGGCAAGGCGTACTGGCTGAACGACAGGCGGAAGTACGACAGTGCGCTCGCTTTCGCGGCGCTCGCCGTGAACGGCCCGCAGGAGCCCGCGTCCGCGCGCGCGGACGCCGAGGGGGTGAAGCTGCCTCCGGCCTTCGACGCGTGGTTCACCAAGGTGACGGCCCGCGCCCCCGAGGCGCGCTTCGCCACCGCTTCGGCCGCGGTCGAGGCGCTCGCCGAGGTCTTCGACCTGCCCGCCGCGCCGGTGCGATCATCGCGCCTGCTCCCCGCGGAGACGCCGAGTGGACAGGGCCCCCTGAGCTCCCGCTCCTTGTCGCTGCCGAGCGACGTCCAGCTCCCGACCGCGGCCGTGCTGACCGCGCTGCCCCCCACGAAGCAACGGAGCCGAGCCGCGATCACCGTCGCGGCGCTCGTCCTCCTCGGCGGCGGCGCCTTCGCCTTCGCCTCGCTGGGCCGCGGCGCGCTGCCCGCCGACGGGAGCGCGGAGCCCGCGCAGACCGCGGGGGACGCGCGCTCGCCCGCCTCCGCGCCCCCTGAAGTCCATCCGACGCCGCCTCTCCCCGACGCCTCGGCGACAGCCACGGCGCCGGGCGTCGCGACGCCCGCTCCCGCGGCCTCCGTGCCGCTGGGCAAGGGCAGCCGCGCGCTCGCCCCCGCGACGGGGGCGGCGAGCGCGTCGCCGCCGCCAGCGCTCGGCTCACGGCGCAGGCTCGCGCCAGCCCCGCCGGCCGCAGAGCCGAGCCCTGAGTCGCTGTACAAGCCGGACTGAGCACGATGGCAGGGCGGACACTCCTTCGCCAGGAGCGAGCGGGAACGATGGTATCTGGCGGCTCACTCATGCGCTTCTCCTGGTTCCGGTCCATCTGCCTTGGCGTGCTGGGCGTCGCCGTCGCGGCGCCGGCCAGCGCGCAGGCGCTCGCCGTCGCGGAATCGCACTTCGATCGCGGGCTCGCCGACATGCTGGCGGGCCGGTACGAGACCGGCTGCCCTGCCCTCGCCGAAAGCCAGCGTCTCGATCCCCGCCCGGGGCGGCTGTTCACGCTCGCCGAGTGCGAGGCCAAATGGGGGCGTATCGCGACAGCGGTCGCGCGCTACAACGACTATCTCGCGATGGTCGATCGCATGAATGAGCCCGAGCGGGTCAAGCAGTCGGCGCGACAGAAAATCGCGCTCGGGCAGCGCGGCGCGCTCGCGCCGCTCGTGCCGCAGCTCACGCTGTCGCTGCCGCCGGGCGCGCCGGCGGGGACACGCGTGCAGTGCGACGGCATGACGCTGGAGAGACCCTCGCTCGGCGTCGCGCTCCCCGTCGATCCCGGAGAGCACGTCGTGACGACGCAGGCGCCGGGAGGGGCCGTGACCGAGACGCGATTCACGATCGACCGGTCGGAGTCGAGGGCGATCGTGCTCGAGGTGAAGTCCCCGGCGGCCGTCAAACCGCCGCTCGCCGAGCCGCCGGCGCCGGATCAGGGGCCCAGCGGCCTGCGGGTGGTCACCTATGTGGCGGGCGGGCTCGGCGTGGCCGGGCTGATCGTCGGATCGGTGACCGGGTGGATGGCGCTCGACGCGAGCGGCGTCGCGGCCGACAACTGCAGGGACGTGAGCCCCGACCGGGCGCGATGCAAACCCGACGGGCTCGACGCTGGCAACCGCGCGAAGCAGCTTGGGCTGGTGAGCACGGTCGGCTTCGGCGCCGGCGTGGCGCTCGCCGGCGCGTCGGCGCTGCTCTTCCTGCTGGAGCCATCCCCGCGCCGCCAGCCGGCGCCCGAGGTGAGCTGGGAGCTGACTGCGGGCCAGGCCGGTGGCGGCGTCGTGGTGCGCGGCCGCTGGTGACGCGGCTCGCGTGCGCCCCCCGGGCGCTACCGCGCGCGGACAAGCACGAGGGCGTCGGACAGGATCCAGAGCCCGAGGCCGATCAAGACGAACGGCAGCGCCGCACGGCCGAAACGCCGGATGCGCGTGCCCAGGATCGGGTGGTTGACAAGGCGGTGCCCTAGCGCGCAGAAGGCGCCGGTCATGACCGCGAACACGGCCGCATGAAGCGGGATGTGCGCAGGGGAGCTGGAGAACAGCGGGATATACACGCCGAGGTTGTCCCCGCCGTTCGCGAGGGTCACGCTCGCCACGGCGATCACCTTGAAGCGCGACGCGCTGCCTTGGGGCTCGCGCGCGCTCTCCGCTGCGTCTGCTTCGTCCGCTCTGCTCGCCGCGCCTGCTTCCGCCCTCGTGCCCCGCCAGAGCGCCCAGAGGCCTCTCAGGCCGAGCGCGAGGGGAGCCAGGCCGAGCAGGCCGATCCCTCCGTCCGGCACGCGGACCGCGAGCAGCGCACACGCGGCGCTCACGATCACGAGCGCCGCGATACCGAGGAGCTGGCCGGCCACCACCTGAGCAGGGGTAAAGCCTGGATCCGCGAAGAGCGCCGAGAGAAGGAGGATGTCGTCGATGTTCGTGGACACGAACACGACCACGCTCACCCCGACAGCCGGAAGGATCTGCTCCATGGCGCGCCCGCGGACGTACCACCTCCCGCGGCTCGCGTCCGCTCGGCGGGGCGCGGGCGCCGCGGGCGCCGCTCCGAACCGGCCGACGCCGGAGCTCACCCGGGCCTGCAGGGGTAGACCGTAATCACCGGAGCGACGGCGCGTCTGCGCAGGCGACAGGAGACGAGCCGCGAGCTCGTGTAAGGAGAAAGCCATGGCGACGATTCCCCAGCCCGTGCAGCCGACCAGCGCGAAGGCCGCGCCCGCCGCGCAGGGCGCCCGGACGGAGCTTCCGGTGCAGGGCATGACCTGCGCGGCGTGCGTGCGCCGCGTCGAGAAGGCGCTGCGCGCCGCGCCCGGCGTCCAGGATGCGGCCGTCAACCTCGTGACCCGGCGCGCGACGATCACCTACGACGCGCAGGCGACCACGCCGGCCGCGCTCGCCAGCGCCATCGTGGAGGCGGGGTACGAGGTGCCCGAGATCCCCCCGGCGGCCAGCGTCCCTGAAGCCGCGCCGACCGCCGGCCTCCCCGCGGCCCCGCAGGCCGACGGCGTCCCCGCAAGCCCGCCGATCGCCGGCGTCCCCGCGACCTCCACGGCGCCCGAACGCCCGGCAGCGACGGCGGACGCCCCACCGCAGCGCCTGCAGTCGAGCGCGGCCGATCGCGCCGCCGCCATGGACGCGGCCGAGCAGAAGGAGCAGCGGACGCTCCGGCGCGACTTCGCTATCGCCGCGCTGCTCACCGCGCCGCTGCTCGCCATGGCCATGTCCCACGGCGCGATCCCGGCGCTCGAAGGCGCCTCCGCGCGCTGGCTCTCGCTCGCGCTCGCGACGATCGTTGTCTTCGGGCCGGGGCGCCGGTTCTTTCGCCTTGCCTGGAGCGCGCTCCGGCACCGCGCCGCGGACATGAACACCCTCGTGAGCCTCGGGACCGGCGCCGCCTGGCTCTACTCGACCGCCGCGGTCGCGGCCCCCGGCCTCTTCCCGCACGCCGAGCACGGCCACGCGCCGCCGGTCTACTTCGAGGCCGCGGCCGCGATCGTCACCTTCGTGCTGCTCGGCAAGCTCCTCGAGACGCGCGCGCGGAAGCGGCTCGCCGACGCGGTGCGCGGGCTTGTGGCGCTCCAGCCGAAGACAGCGCGGCGCGTCCGCGGCGACGCCGAGGACGAGGTGCCCGCCTCGTCGCTCGCCCCGGGCGACCTCGTGCGGGTGCGGCCCGGCGAGCGCATCGCGACCGACGGCGAGGTGGTCGACGGCGCGTCCGCGGTCGACGAGGCGATGCTCACCGGCGAGAGCATGCCCGTCGACAAGACGGCGGGCTCGGCCGTGCTCGGCGGGACGCTCAACCAGAGCGGCGCCCTCGTCTTCCGCGTCACGAAGACCGGCGCGGACACCGCGCTTGCGCGCATCGTCGAGGCCGTCGAGCAGGCGCAGGGGTCGCGCGCGCCGATCGCGCGCCTCGCCGACGTGGTGAGCGGCGTCTTCGTGCCCGTCGTCCTCGGCGTCGCGTCGCTCGCCTTCGCCGCGTGGCTCGCGATCGACCCGACCGCCGCGGGGCTCGCCACGGCGGTCGAGCGGTTCGTCGCCGTGCTCGTGATCGCCTGCCCGTGCGCGCTCGGGCTGGCAACGCCGGCCGCCGTGGCCGTCGGGACGGGGCGCGGCGCGGAGCTCGGCGTCCTCGTCAAGGGCGGCGCGGCGCTCGAGGCCGCGAGCCGCGTCGACGCGGTGCTGCTCGACAAGACCGGGACCCTGACCTCGGGTCGGCCCGAGCTCACGGACGTCGTGGACCTCGCGGGCCACGGCGAGGCGGCGCTCCTCGGCCTCGTGGCGGCCGCCGAGCGAGAGAGCGAGCACCCGGTCGCGCGGGCGATCGTCGAGGGCGCCCGCGGCCGCGGGGTCGGCATGGCACAGGCCTCGGCGTTCCGCGCGGAGATCGGCCACGGCATCGAGGCGCGCGTCTCGGAGCGGCTCGTCCGCATCGGGACCGCGGCGTGGCTGAAGCGGGCGGGCGTCGACACGGCCGCGCTGGAGGCCGAGGCCGATCGCCTGGCCGCGCTGGGCCGCACGCCGTCGTTCGTGGCCGTCGACGGGCGGCTCGCGGGCCTCGTCGCGGTCGCCGATCGGCCCACCGAGGCGGCGCGCCGCGCCGTCGTGGCCATGGCCGAGCTCGGCGTCGAGGTGGCGATGGTGACCGGCGATCGGGCGGGCGCCGCGCACGCCGTCGCCGATGAGCTCGGCATCCGCGCCGTGTTCGCGGAGGTGAGGCCCGAGGACAAGGCGAGGATCGTCCGCGAGCAGCGGGCCGCCGGCCGCAGGGTGGCCATGGTCGGCGACGGCATCAACGACGCGCCCGCGCTCGCCGGCGCGGACGTGGGGATCGCACTGGGCAGCGGCACGGACATCGCCGTCGCGTCCGCGGACGTGGCGCTGATCCGCGGCGGGATCGCGGGCCTGCCGGTGGCGCTCGGGCTCGCCCGCGCCACCCTGCGGACGATCCGGCAGAACCTGTTCTGGGCGTTCATCTACAACGTGATCGGCATCCCGATCGCGGCGGGCCTGCTCTACCCGTTCACCGGATGGCTCCTGTCGCCCGTCCTCGCGAGCGCGGCGATGTCGCTGTCGAGCGTGTCGGTGCTCACCAACTCCCTCCGGCTACGCGCGTTCGGTCGGCCGTAGCCCGCCGCGCGCGGGCGTGCGCCCGCGGACACAGCAAAAGCGGCGCGTTCCTGTCGCGTTTGCAGCCCGACGCGGTAAAGCAAGAAGCCGACGAGCAGCGCGCTCGTCGCGCTGTTATCCCGAGCAGCCGGCTCATCGCGCAAGCGAAGCGCTCGGCAGCGCGTCGCTCCGCTTCACGCCCGCTCGCAGGGCGGCTACCCGGTGAGTGAATGATCGGAGCCACGGATGCACCGAAGCGTTCAAAATACGGAGGATCCATGAGAGCTTATCGCCAGCATCTTGGCACAGCCATTGCTTTTGCCCTGTCCCTCTCGGCCCACGCCGCCGATGCCGCCGTCACCGTCGGGCTCATCGAGCCGACCAATGTGATCATCGAGAGCAGCACGATCCCGGTGCACGCAACGGCGTCGTCCCCCGAGGACATCTACTATGTCGAGGCGGAGTTCGAAGGGCTCACCATCGAGCTCACGCCGACGGAAGGGGGTCATTTCCAGGGAGCGTTCGACCTCGGCGAGCTGGCGGGCGAGCTCGCCTATGGGCCCCACATCGTGACGGTCCACGCGTACAGCACGCTTGGCGAGGTGGCGAGCGCGCAGGGCACCGTACACCGGTACGCGCCGCCGACGCTCGGATGGAACGCGGTCGTGAACGACACCCTCACCGACGGCTGGCGCTTCGCCGCGAAGTGCGTCCCGACGCCGCCGTACACGTGCAAGAGCCTCCGGGCGACGTTCCACAGCGCCGAAGGACAGGTCACCCTTTTGCCGGGCAACCCGCAGCCCGTGCCGGGGCACCTCTACCTCAAGGAAGAGCAGGCCTGGTACGGCTACCAGCTCCCGTCGGGCAGAGCGTATACGCTCACGCTCGAGGCCAGCGACGGCGTGGGCCCCACCGTCACGAGGACCATCGGCCCCATCTACGTCGACAGGAGCCCGAGGCTCACCGCCGTCCAGCGCGCGCCCGGCACCATCCTCGATTTCGACGCCGCGCGGATCCTCTTCCGGGACCTCTACCAGCGCCTCGGGATCTTCGACCGCGCCACGCAGCAGGTGACCTGGGTCGCGACCATCCCTCAAGGAGATCTGCCGTTCAGCGAGGTCTACGGGGCGCTCACGCCGTCCGGGTCCGTACATCAGTCGACGACGGGCCACATCCTCGCCTGGGTCAACGGCGCCCGGCGCACCATCACGAGCGCGGCGCGCCTCGACGCGGTGAACGGCGACAACATCGTGTGGACGACGAACAGCGACGACTGGGCCGTCGCGACCTCGCTGTCGGCGGGGACGAGCAGGACCCTCTGGCGCATCGACGGGAGCAGGTCACCGTTCCAGGCCGACATCACGCCTTCCGGCGGCGTCTATTTCGGCACCTACGAGGGTTCCGCCATCGTCGGGCCGAGCGGGGTGCGCCTCGGCGATCACGAGGGGAACCTGCAGCGGCCGATCACCGACGGGACGAACGTCGCCGGCCGGTGGTGGGACGGCATGACGAGCTCCAGCTACCTGTACACGGCGGAGGGAGAGGAGGTGTTCCTTGGCGACTCGATCACCGGCACCTCGGCCGGGCTGCTGGTTCACGCGGGCCACGCCGCCTTCCTGAAGAGCGACGGCGCCGTCAACCAGGTCTGGCTGCGGACCCCCGACGGCGAGCAGCATCAGATCAGCGATTTCACGACGTCGAGCCAGTTCGATCAGGTGAAGCTCCGGGTCGGCCACGACGGCATCAGCGACACCGGCGAGGTCCTCTTCCTGAACGGCGGCAAGCGCTATCTGGGCCGGGCGGGGGGCGCGCCCGAGACCATCGGCTCGTCTCTCGGGCATGGTCGCTGGCTCGACGGGAGCTGGTATGTGACCATCGGCAACACGATCTTCCAGGTCTCGAGCCCGCAGGGCGCCGTCGCGCAGCTCGCCGCGCCGGGGAACGCGGAGTTCGCGCCGGAAGAGGGCCTGGGCGGCGAGCGCGAGGTGCTGTCCACCTCGTTCGCCGTGGACGAGGTGCTCGATGAGCCGATGTCGGCTCGGGATCTGCACGAGCCCGACGCGCTGCCGGCGTCGGCCGAAGCGGACACGGACGGCGGCTTCGCGCCGGCCGCGGCCGGGTGCAGCGCCTCTGGCCCGGCGGGCTCCGCGGGCAGCGCCGCCGCGCTCGCGGCGGCGGCCGCGGGCCTCGTGCTCGGGCGGCGGCGGCGCGCGCGGTCGTAGCGGCGCCGCGATCCTCCACCCGGCCCGGTCGACCTCGATCGGGCCGGGCCGCCGCGCTCATCGGCGCCCGCCTCGTCGCGGCCCTGCCCTCGCAGGCGCCCCGCCCGTCATCCACGCATCACTCGGCGACGACGATCTGCCATCGTTGCTCCTCGCCGCCGCCGCCCCCCCGCTGCTCGATCGCGGCGGCGTCCGCGGTGGAGCCCTGGTAGACCCCGATCAGCTTGCCGCTCTTCTTGTTCCTGATCTGAAAATCACCGCCGCCCAGATCGATGAACAGCCACGCCTGGTTGTCGCCGTCGTGGTTCTCCCATTGCACCAGCGCGACCCCGTCGCTCGTCGACTCGTCAGGGACATCGAGCACCTTGCCGCTCTTGACGTTGGTCAGCCGGAAGTAGCCCGATCCATTGTAGTTGAAGCTCCACTTCTGGCTGTCTCCTCCCCTGTCCGCGTTCTGGACGACGTCCGCACCGTCGTCGCCCGACGCGCCGACGACATCCATCACCTTGCCGCTCTTCTTGTTGACGAGCTTGAAATTGTTCGTCGCTCCGGCGACGGCGCCGGCCGACGTGTCGATGATCAGCGTGTTGTTCCAGCGCATGCTCATGGTGGTGTCCGACGGGAAGGAGATCGGCTGCCAGACGTACGTCGAGTTGTTGACCGGTCCGCTCCAGGCCCCTGCCCACCGGTCTCCCATGTACAGGTAGGCCGTCCCGGCGCTGCCCTGGACCGGGAGCACGTAGGTCGACTGGGAGTGGTAGGTCGTGCCGTCACCGACGTTGGTCATCGCCGACCAGCCCCTGTCGAGAGCGCGGGACGTCGCGTATTTCGCCTGGTTGGGCGACCAGCCCGTGGCGCCCGAGGTCAGCAGGAAATAGGTGCCGTTCCGCTTGAACAGGGCCGGCGCCTCCCGGTGCCCGCCGGGGAAGAGCGTGGCGGAGAGGCGGGCGATGGACAGGTAGTCGGGGGCCAGCTCGTAGAGGTTGAGATCGTAGTTCTCGTTCGTGGCGGAGATGAAATAGCCCTTGGCGTCGTCGTCGACGAAGAGCCCGCAGTCGCGGGACATGTACCCGGGCTTGCCGTGATCGGTCACCCCGCTGCCGGCGAGCGGCCGGAAGCTGCCGTGATACGTGTAGTCGCCGTCCACGGTGCTCGAGCTCGCGACCGCGGCGCGGGCCTCACCGTAGTTCACCCCGTTCTCCCAGTGCATCCACATCACGAACCTGTCCGTGGATGCGTTGTAGACCACCTTCGGGCGCTCGATGTTGGCCGGATCGAGGTCCTTGTCCGAGTCCATCGTCAAGACATGGTTCCTGAACTCCCAGCGCCGCAGATCGGTCGAGCGATAGCAGGAGACGGCATAGAACGTCCCGTCCGGGTTCCGGTTCTCTCCGAACCAGTAATAATGGTCGCCCACCCGGATCACCCCTCCCCCGTGCGCCTGGATGGGTTTGCCCGAGGTGTCGGCCCACTGGATCCCGTTGACCAGGGGGCCGACCGCCGGCGGCAGCTCCGGTCCCCCACCCTCGCCAGGCGCGCCGCCGCCGCCGGACGCCGAGCCGACAGACGCGCCGGAGGTGCCCGGCGCCCCGCCCGCCGAAGCGCTGGAGGTGCCGGGCGCCCCGCCGCCGCCGGACGACGAGCCGACCGACGCGCCGGGCGCCCCGCCGCCGCCGGACGATGAGCCGACCCCGGAAGCGCCGCCGCTGCCCTCCGATGAGCCCCCAGGGAGCTCTTCCGAGTCGGAAGCGCAAGACGCGACGCCGAGCCCCACGACCAGCAGGCCCATCACCGGAGACAAGGAACCGAGACGCATGATGCCCTCCAGAAAGAGCGAGATCTCGGTGCCTTCAACCGGACGAGTCAAGTCCTTCTCGCGCGCAGCGGCTTGGGTGAATTGATCCGCTCCCGTGCGATCTGCCAGCAGCTGGCTACGTCAGGCTGGGAAGCGCGCCGGTGCTGTACTGCGGGTCGCCGAAGGTCTTGTCGTCGGTGCCCATCGCGTTCGCGATCGTGACGAGAAGATCGTTGTGCTGGCGGGCAGAGCCGCCGTTCGCCAGATAGTCCACGAAGCGGCCGGTGCGGAAGACCCCGCCCCCGCTGCCGGCGAGCAAGAACGGGATGTTCGTGAGCGCGTGCTGCCTCGACTCGCCGATCTCGGTGACCCACAGGACGACGGTGTTGTCGAGGAGCGTGCGATCCCCTTCCGCGTACGAATCGAGCTTCCCGAGCAGGTAGGCGAGCTGCTCCGCGAACCACGTGTGGATCTTCATGTACTTCTCGTCGCCCGCCGCGTTCCACTCGTGGGAGATGGCATGGTGATTCTGCGTGAGACCGAGGAACGGGTAGAGGTGCTCGCTCTCGGCGTACGACCACTGGATCGTGGCGATCCGGGTGAGGTCGCACGCGAGCGCCGCGGCCATCATGTCCATCTGGAGCTTGCCGATGGCGGGCATGTTGTCGTCCTTCGAGAGGTCGATGCGGTCGCCCAGCGCCGGGGCCTTGCAGCTGCCCGTGGTCGGGGTGCCGCCGCCGCCGGTCGAGGAGCCGCCGCCGGCCAGACGCGCCTCGATGTCCCGGATCGACTGCAGGTGCGAGTCGAGCTTGAGGCGATCTTCCTTGCCGATGCGGGGCCGCACGTCGGCGATGTCCTCGCGGAGGAGATCGAACACGGTCCGCCGCTGCGCGCGGAGCCGATCCAGCGCGGTGGAGCCGCCCGGGTCCTGGCCCGGGTCGGGCACCGAGGCCCCGAAGAGCTGCTGGAACGTGTCGTAAGGGTCCTCGCGGGGGGGGATGGGCTGGTCCGGCCCGGCGTAGCTGAGCCGGCCGCGCACCTCCGCGTCACGGACCTGGACGCCGAGCTCCAGGGTCTTGAACAGCGTCTTGGGCTGCAGCTTGTTCGCGATGTGCTGATCGAGCGAGATCCCCGACGACCAGCCGGCGTTGGTGGACATGAAGCTCTTGAAGTTGCCCTTGAGCAGCGCCCGCCCCGTCAAGAGGCCCCCGATGCCCCGAGCGTGCTCGGAGCCGATGTTCGAGTTGACCACGACGTTCATGTTCACCCCGCGCATCGGGATAATCTTCGACTTGAACGGCGAGAGCGGCTGGAGCAGCGGGCTCAGCGTGAAGTTGTTCTCGGTGCCCGTGGGCATCCACTTCGACTCCATGGTGCCGTTCGGCGTATAGAACACCACGAAGCGCTTGGGCGCCGTGGCCTCTTGCCCGCGGGCCAGCTCGGAGTTCAGCAGCGGGATCGTCGCCGTCGCCGCCAGCGCGCCCTGGAGCATCCGCCGTCGAGAGATCATTCGCGGTGTCATGTCACTCCTCCTCTGCGATCGCGCTGCGGTACAGGAACGCGTCGGTCTGCGTCGTCGCCACGATGAGCTCCACGAGGTCGCCCTCCGAACCGTGGAACCCTGCGCGCAGCCCGTCGAGCGAGCACTCGTCGTCGACGTTCTCGAAGCGGCCCGCCGTGTAGCGGAACCATTGCGTCGCGAGGCACTCGCGGACCTGCGCGCTCCCGGCGAGCTTCTCCGCCAGCTGGCGGACGCCGACGAACGGGCCGTCCATGTCCTCGGACGCGACCATCTCCCCGGAGACGTCGATGACCTGCCCGCCCTCCTGGGTGCGGTACGCGCCCACGGCATCGAAGTTCTCGAACGCGAAGCCGATCGGATCCATCAGCTTGTGGCAGCCGGCGCACCTGTCATTCGAGGCGTGCTGGTTGAACCGTTCACGCGCTGTGACGCCCTCCTCGCCGGTGGGCGGCGTGAGGTCGACGTCGTCAGGAGGAGGCGGCGGATCCTGGCACATGAACTTCGAGCGGATGGCCTTGCCCCGCAGCACCGGAGAGGTCTGATCGGGGTGCGCGTGGACGGCCAGGAACGCGGGCTGCGTGAGCACCCCTGCGCGCTGGTCCGGCGGGAGCTCCACGAGCTGGGGTGTGGTCGAGCCGGGCGGGACCGTCACGCCGTAGAGCTCGGCGACGGACTCGGTGGCAAAGCCGACGGGCAGCGTGAGCAGGCTCGAGAGCTTGTGATCCCCGGACCACAGCACGTGCTCGACGAACGCGGGGGTCTCGGCGCGAATCCCGGCGACGAGCTCGTCGTCGTACCCGGGGAACTGGCTCTCCTCCTTGACGATGGTCTCGAGCTTCCCGAGGTTGAGCCATTGCTTGTAGAACTCCGTGACGGCCCGGCGCGCCCGCGGGTGCTCCAGCATCTGGCGGGTTCGCTCGGCGAGCTGCTCGCGGGTATCGAGCAGGCCCGCCTCCGCGGCATCGAGCAGCGCGTCGTCGGGGCCGGACGCCCAGACGAGGTACGACAGGCGCGACGCCATCTCGTACGGGTCGAGGCGCACCCGCGACGAGGAGGCATCGAGATCGTGACGCAGCTCCAGGCGGAACAGGAATTTCGGCGATTGCAGCGCGGCCCGGATGACGACCTCGATGCCCTCACGGAACGACCCGTCGGTGCGCCCCGCGGCGTAGGCGCGCATCAGCCGGTCGACGTCCGACGTCTCGAGCGGTCGACGGTACGCGCGACGGCCGAAGTCCTGGACGAATTGCCGCGCGCACGCTTCCTCCTGGGCGACTTGCCCCTGCACCGCGGCCGGATCACACGGCACGAGCTTCGATAGATCGCCCGCGACGGCCTCGGTCGCGAGCGCCTCGGCAGCCAGGAGGTACTTCTCCGCGTGCAGCGCAGACACGGTCAGCACCGTCGCGTTGTTGTTGAAGCCGCCAGCGATCTCATCCGGGGGGAATTGATCGGCAGGGGTGAGGGACGTTCCGAGGAGATCTCGGACCGTGTTGTTGTATTCGAATCGCGTCAAACGCCGCTGCGGTGCGAGGATCCGCTCGGCGCCGCACACCGGTGGATCTCCTTGTCCGGACGTCGAGCCGTCCCCCCCGGAGCTGGAGCCGGGGCCAGAGTCGGAGCCCGAAGCTCCAATCTGCCCGTTACCGCACCCGGCTACGGCCGTCAGCGCGAGCGTCGCTACGAGCGCCGAACCGGCTCGCCAGCGACGATATCCTAAGTCAGCCATACCGTGACCTCCTACCGTCGGTCACAACCTACGGTGAAGCCTCGGCAGACGTCAAGCGCTGCTCCCATCAATCCACAGCGCAAGACGCCCACGTTCAATGGCCGGACAGCGGTCAACAACGGACCATCGGCTGGCGAAGTCTGGTACTGCCCGAAGACTCCACTCCCGTCATATTATGGATCGGCTGGCCGTCACTTGACGCGGCACGCGCCGCGTCAGCCCAGCAGAACCGGGCGAACTACGGCCTGGGCAGCGAGGCGAGAGCGCGACTTCGTCGCACCTCTCCAGGCCACCCACGCCGCGCACACGAGTAGTCATTGGAAGAATTCCCGCTCCAGCGCGTATTGATCACGAACCGCCGAATCCTCTCGAATTTTGACCAGCGACGTCACGCGCGCCGCGCCTCGAGGCGTCACGGCGCGCGGATGTCGCCGAACGGCTCACGCTCGAACGGGGCGGAGAGGCCGGTCGGCGCCCTCGAGCGCGGAGACGTCGACCTGGCGCTCGTCCCGCGGGCGGACATCGACGGGCTGGAGCAGTTCGTGTTCCGCCCCATCGTCGACGACGAACACGTGATCGTGACGCGTCGCGGGCACCCGCTCGCGCGCGGGCGCGCGACGTTCGAGCGGTACCTCGGGTGCGGGCACGTCGTCGTGGGCACCTCGCTGCCGGGGCTCTCGCCGGTGCAGCGGGCGATCGCGCCGCTCGAACGATCGCGTGACGTGCCGGCGTGGGCGCGGTTCGACCGGAGCACGCGATAGCGCCGCTCAGGCGCTCCACGGCCGCCGTGCAGGTTCGACTCCGCGACTGCTATGCTGGCGCATGGGTCAACGCGCGGTCGCGGTGCTCGGCTGGCTTCTCGCCCTCCTGGTCGTTCCGTCCGGCTGCCATCCCCCGCCAGCACAGGCTCCGGCCGCGCTGCCCGCGCGCGCGACTCCGAGCCATCACGCGACGCCGACCCCGCGCGATCCGTCGGCCGTGATTGACCCGGACGATGATGCCGGCATCGCCGCGGCGCTCGCCGGCCACGGGCTCGATGGATGGATGCACGGCGCGGCGCCTGCGTCCGGTCTCTTCGTCTTCACCTACCGGCTCCCGCACGATTTCTTCCGTTACGCTGACTTTCCGATGATCCCGGGGTCGCCGGAGGTCGCGCGGGAGCTCGCGGGGCTAAAGCGGCATGACAGGCTGCGCGTGTTCGGCAGCCTCGAGAAGAAAGGCCCTCAGCGCCATGTCCGCGTGCGCCGCATCGAGGTGATCACGCGGTTCTCCTCCGGCGTGGACGCGCCGCCGTATGCACACGACACGACCACACACGCGGCGCTCCTCGGGGGGCGCGAGCTCGTGGGTCGTGTGCACGGCGTCGACGCCGAGGGCAAGATCCTCGTTGTCGAGCTCGCAGACAAGGTGGTGCCGGTGTTCGTGACCCGCCCGGAGCACGTCCGGGACCTGTGGCGCAATGACAAGATCCGGTTGCATTACGTGATCGCCGAGCGCCCCGATCACCCGATCCACCTGCGGCTCGATCCGGCCGTCTCGAGGCCAGTCGAGGTGCTGGAGCGCATGCAGGCCGGTCATGGCCAGCCGATCGCGCTGGAGGGCGATCTCGTGCTCTTCCCGAGGAGCCCGCAGATCAAATTCGACATCTGGGCGCTGCGCGTCGTCGACGGGGATCGGGTGGAGCGCGAGTATACGCTCGTCAATTTCAGCGATCCGGGGCTCTTCGAGGCGATCCGCGACAAACTCGCGCGGGGCTGGGCGGCGCACCCCGGCGCCCCGGTGGACGCGCGCAACAAGTTCATCAAACCAGGCCTGCGCGTGCGCGCGAGGGGCGTGCTCAACGTGATCTCGCCGGCGCAGGCCAACCCGCAGATCTTGTTGTCGTCGGAGGGGGCGGTCGAGGTGCTCGGAGCCCCGGGACGGGGCTCGCCGCCTCCAGTCGACCGATGAGGCGTCCCCGGGTCCCGCCGGTCCGTCCTGTGCATCGTCCTGTGCATCGTCCTGTCCATCGTTCTGTGCATCCGCCAGGCCCGCCCGCCTGAGGGGCTCGATCACGGCGGTAGAAGGCAATCGCGCCTCCATTTTCTGCTTGCCCACGGTTTCCGCAGACCACACTATCTTCCGGGGGTGGGGCACCCGCACGCGCCGCCCCTGGAGCGTCATCCTTCCGTATCTCGAGCGAGCGCCGCCTCCGGCTCGGGCCGCTCGCGGCGTTCGTCCGTCAGAGCCCAGGACGCTCCACGCGCCCGCTTCACCGCCCTGTGTCCCGACGGCCCTGCTCTCGGAGGTGCGCCCGTGAAACCAGCGATCGTCCTGCCGCTCGTCATCGTATCATCGTGCCTCGCCTCCGCCGCTGCCGCCGCCGAGCAGGCGTGCGGGTACTCCAGCGCCGGCTGGAACGCGCCGAACGGCGCGGCCGTGTTCAGCGCCGGCTCCGGGCCGATCGGAGACGTCCTTAACGCCGTCGGCGAGTTCCGAACGCACTCGATGCTGTCGCACGGACCCGGACGGTGGGTGACGCACGCCACCATGAAGCAGCCGCGCGAGAACTCCTGGCCTGATGTGTGCAGCACGCCCATCGTATCGAACGATCTGCTCGATGGTTATCCCGGGCTCGCGCAGGTCAACCAGGGTGGGATCTACCGCTTCCTCTACGGGAGCGGCGGGAGCGGCCCGGCCGCGCTGACCTATCAGGTCGGCGATCCCAAGCGGGCCGCGTCGATCGGCGAAACCATCTGGTGGGAGGTGCCTTACTACGCCGAGCGCTCGATCATCGACGGAGGGGTCGAGATCCCTCGGCTGAGCGTCCGCGGCGACCGGGTGCACTACTCGTTCTTCCAGTACCGCAACACCGAGGGCACGCCCACCGGCGGGCCGGCGTGGAACAACGGTATGGTTTGCTCCTCATTCCTGGCCTTCGCGCACCATCTCGACGGCCAGGGCGCCATCCCGCCGTACACGTACAGCCACGCCAAGCTCGTCAGCGCGGCCAACGCCCTTCACGGCGGGGTGATGGACAGCTGCGAGAACAGCCTGGGGTTCTGGGGCATGGTCGGCACCTCGCTCGCATGCTTCACGGACGTCTGCGACAAGGCCGCCAATCAGGTCGCGAACTGCATGGCCTCGCACGCATGCAACACCGGCAGCAGCAGCGTGTGGAGAGGAGTCCGAGACGACCCGAAGACCGTCGCCGTGTCCATCAGCCCCGACCGCATCGGCGGCTGGAACGGGCACCCCTGGGGGACGCAGGCCGGCGCGACCGTCTGGTCTGCCGATACGAACCACAATGTCCAGTGGAACTCCGGAGGCAACGTCTACGGGTGCTGGTACTGACGGACGTTCGAGCACAGCGACGTGAGGAGCTCCGGCCATGACGACCAGGATCGGCGAGCATCGGTCAAAGGCGCAATGGGTCGGTGTGGTGGTGCTCGCCGCCGCGCTCTGGGCCCTGGTCTGGTCGGTCCGCCCTTCCAAGGCGCCCGAGCCCGTGCAGGCAGCGGCGAAGACGAGCGCGCCGGAGGCCCCGCCGCGCGCCGGACGCGCGGCGAGCACCGCCGCGGCGAGCGCCGCCGTGGCGAGCGCGCCCGCGGAGGACCCGGCGCCCGTCATCGACGAGATCGAGGTCGAGAAGCCGGAGGTGTGCGCCGGCGAGGAGAACCTCATCACCGTGCGATCGCATACCACGAACGGGACAGATGAGTACCTCCACGGCGTCATTGGCACGCGCGCCGGATCGCGGGTACCACTCCGCATCTGGCCCGACACGGACGGATCGTACGAGATGCCCGCCATCTCCGTGTTCGGGCGGAACAACGCGGTGACTCAGATCGAGGTCCCGAGATACAAGGTCAACGCCTGCAAGCCGGAGCGGATCGTCGTCGTCACCCACAGGCTCCAGCCGAGCACCCCCGGTGAATTCGAGCTCACGGCGCAGATCGTCGACGTCGGGATCAAGGACAACCCCGCCGCGAGGCCGTTCAAGCCCGCGAGTTATGCCTGGGTGTTCGACGACGGCGGCTCGGAGGAGACGAAGGCGCCGTTCGTGACCCACAGCTACGAGCGCCGGCCGCAAACCACGCTCGTCTCCGAGTTTTTGATCCGGGTGGAGGTCAAGAGCGAAGCGGGCGAGAAGCTCACCGGCCGCACCCTGCTCCAGATCCCGAACATGATGTTTCAGGACCTCGCCGAGCGGGGGATCGTGACCATCGCGGCGACGCCGACGCCCCGATTTCCCAAGCAGGACGGCGACGGCGTGGTCCGGCAGACGTTCCGCCTCTGGCATCACCGCGACGCGCCGGTCCGGATCGATACGGTCACGGCGGTGCGGCACTTCGCGGGGGCGTCGAGCGCCTCACCGCACGAGGAGGCCTCGCTCGGCCTTACCGAGATCCCACCGGGGCAAGGGGTCGACGTGGAGGTGAAGCTCGACACGGCGCGTGAACCGGATGTGTTCACCATCACGTACGTTCTCGAGGGCGAGACGGCAGAGGGGCACGCTGCGCGCGGGACGTTCTCGCTGATGAAGCCGCCGCCCGCGCCGACCAAGGAGTCGAGCATACCGGTCACGGAGCCCGTCCTCCTCGCGAAGATCAAGCGGGCGCGAGAGCTCCTCGCGCAGGAGTTCGTCACCGACGAGGACATCTGGCGGCTGGAGCGAGAGGGAAAGATGGCGGATCTCGACGTCTCGCCGCCGCGGACGAAAGCGCCTTAGCCCGATCAGCGTGCCTCGGCCCGCCGCGCGCCGTCGGCCGCGTCGGCGCGGTTCATCCGCTGGATGCAGAGCTTGAGGCCGGCGCGGAGGTTGCCCATCGTGATGATCCCCGAGAGATCGACCCCGAGCGCGATCATCGTCTGCGCCACGTTCGAGCGGATACCCGTGATCACGCCCTCCGCGCCGAGGAGCCGTATCGCGCGGACCATTTCGATGAGGTAGCTGGCCGTCTTCGTGTCGACGGCGTCGACCCCGGTCAGATCGAGGATCGCGAAGCGCGCCCCCTTGGTCGCGATCGCGTCGAGGAGGCTGTCCATCACCTCGGAGGTCCTCACGCTGTCGACGACGCCGACCATCGGGAGCGTCAGCACGCGATCCCAGACCTCGATGATGGGCGTCGACAGCGCGCGAATCACCTGCTGCTGGGCCTGGATCATGTCGAGCCTCGCCTGGAGCTCGACCTCCTTGCGCTTCATGTCCGTGATGTCGAACGTCACGGAGACCGCGCCGTCCGCCGCGCCGCGCTCGTCGAAGACGGGGAGCAGCCAGGACCGCCAGGCGACGCCGTGGGTCTCGACCTGGTTCTCCACGACCTCTCCCGCCAGCACGCGCCGCATCCCGTCCGCGGCCTCGGGGCTCGACCCGTAGAGGTCGAAGACGTTCTTGCCGATGAGCGCCCCAGGCTTCACGCCCGAGTTCTCGAGCCCCTTGCCGTCATGATGGGTGAAGACCCCATCGCGATCATACTTGCACGCGGCGATCGGGACGTGATCGAGGATGGATCGCAGGATGATCGAGTCGTCCCGCGACGCGTCCGCCAGGCGGCCGCGGTCGGTCACGTCCTGCCCGAGGAAGAGCCTGCGCACCACCTGGCCGTCGACGCCGCGGATCGGCTCGTGCACCCACGCACACGCGACGACGCGGCCGTCCTTCCGCCGGTGCTCGGCCGAGAGCGGCGCGCCGCCCTGCCCGTCGCAGAGGCGTCGCCAGTTGTCGACGTCTGCGCTGCGGAGCGCCGTGTCCGCGAGGCGGCGGCCAATCACCTCTTCCGCGGTGTAACCCAGCAGCCGCTCCGCCCCGGCGCTCCACGCGGCGATCTCGAGAGACCCGACGTCGCCCGTGCACTCCACGGCGATGAACGGTCCGTTGAGGACCGCGTTCATGTAGCTCGTCGCGATCTCGAGCTCGTCCGGGCCGGCCATCTGGTCCATTCGCCGCACTGTACCGGGCGCGTCGTCGGCATGTCGAGAAAAACGGCCGCGCCCGACGCTCAGCTCCCTCGCTTCATCGTGGCCTCGATGAGCCCGTGCGGCTCGTCGACGGGGACGAAGATCTCGTTGTCGTTGGTGAGCCCGAAGGGTGCGAGATCGACGAGCAGGCAGTGCTTGTTGGGGAGCGAGAGGCTCACCTCGTCGATGGCAGGACAGGCGGCGAGCACCGCCTCCCCCAGGTCATGAATGGTGTGCTGCACCGAGAGGCTGTGTCGCTCTGCGAACGTCTCGATCAGGGCGCGGCGGGCGCGCTCCCACGTCGCCGTCGGCGCCGGGTCGCGGCCGGCCGCGCGCCAGCGGGCCACCATGAGCGTCGAGAGGATGCGGTCGCCCGTCTCCTTGAGCGTCGTGTACCCGTCGCGCGGGAAGCCCGAGAACGCCGAGCCGGTGGTCTTGAGGACGAGGAGGTCCGCGACGCCGGACGTGATCTCGACCCCGCCGGGAGTCGCCGAGATCTCCGCGGTCCGCCGCTCCCCTGCCGCGCGGAGGAAGGCGTGAGGGTGCGGCGCGCCGCCCGCGTCGACGCGAGACCAGACGTTCTCCGCGATAGCGACCCTCGCCCGCCGGGTGTGCGGCCTGCCGAGGAAGTGGTCGGCGAGCAGGACGCCGAAGTCCTCGATCGGCTCGACCGGGTGGCCCTTGGCGAGCGCGTACACGGTGTTCTTCATCGTGTCCGTGGGCAGCACCTTGCTGTTGTCACCCTTCGTGTAAGCGTCGTCGAACTCGCCCTCCAGCTGGACATCGATCTGGACGTCGGTGAGCTCGTGCCGCGCGCCCGCGCGGCGGACCTTCACGAGCCGCACCCTCGATTTGCCGTAGGCGTTCCGCACCAACGAGATCGACATCGTTCTTCAGCTCCCGCGCCGGGCGACGACGCTCTTTTGAGACGCGGGAGAGACGGTAGCTCGAAGCGCGACGCCGGCTCAAGCCTGGCGGGTCCCCTCGCCCTCGACCCGCGGCGCGCGGCGACGCGCCGGCGGCGGCCGCCCGCCGGAGGGGCGTCGGGCGGACCCGTGCGATATCGCGCGTGCGGTGGCGAGGGCGCGGCACCACATACGCGGGCATGGTGACCACAGACCGTGACAGGGCGGCCGATGAGCTCGTCGCTCGGACGCACGCCGAGGATGCCAGCTTCGTCCGCCGGGAGGCGCCGCTCGGGGCCGTCGCGTGCAGCTACCTCGACGCGCTGATCGAGCGGGACCGGAGGCGAGCGGTGCGGGCCATCCGGGAGGCGCTCGACGCCGGCGCGCCGATCAAGGACATCTATGTTCACGTGCTGCAGCCGTGCCAGTACGAGCTGGGCCGGCGCTGGCAGCTCCGTCAGCTCAGCGTCGCCGGGGAGCACTACTGCACGGCGGTCACGCAGATGATCCTGGGCCAGCTCTATCCGCTCGTCGTCAGCGCCGATCGCGCCGGCCGCCGCCTCGTGGCCACCGCCGTGGACGGGAACCTCCACGAGATCGGCGCGCGCTTCGTCGCCGATTTCTTCGAGATGGCGGGGTGGGACACCTTCTATCTCGGGGCCAGCACGCCCGCCGAGCATGTGATCCAGGAGGTCGTCCAGCGGAAGGCCGACGTCCTCGCGGTCTCGGCCGCGCTCAGCGATCAGCTGTCGAGCGTCTGCCAGGTGATCACCGCGGCGCGCAGCGACGATCGGTGCAGGGGCGTCGTCGTCCTGGTCGGCGGCCAGCCGTTCCGCGTCGTCGACGACCTCTGGAGGCAGCTCGGGGCCGACGGCTCGGCGCCGAGCGCGGAGCACGCCGTCCACGCGGCGGAGCAGCTCCTCGCGGCGCGGAGCGCATGACCCCGCTCCGCGCCTTCAACCGCCGGCCCCGCGGGGTGCGTTTCGCATAGCGAGCTCCGCGCCGGCCTGCCAAAGACAGATCGCCTCCGCCGCGAGCGAGGGAGAGGCTTTGATTCGGAGGATTCCGATGACTCCGATGGAACCGCGCATGGCGCAAAGCGCAGGAGAAAACGAAGGGGCACCGCTCGTGACCCCGCCGCCTGGACACGAGCTCGGCGGTCCGATCGCGGAGCTCGCCGCCGCTTTCCTCATGGCCTCGACCGCGCTCGCGATCGGCGTGTTCGCGCCGGACGGCGCGCCGAGGCTCACCAACCACGGCATGCGCCGGCTGCTCGGGGCGGCGGGCGAGCCGGGTCGCGCCGAGGCTCGCCTCGTCAGCCCGAGCTTCGCGCAGCTCGCCGCGGCCGGGCGCGGCGCCGAGGAGCCGATCTACCGCGGCATGCTGCACTTCGGGGATCTCCGGTCCATCGCGCACAGCCTCCGGGGAGAGGTCTGGCGGCTCGGCCACGACCTGCTGATCCTCGCCGAGTTCGACGTCATCGAGCTCGAGCGCGTCGTCGCCGAGGTGTCCGCGCTCAACTCGCGGATCACGAGCCTGCAGCGGCGGCTCGTCTCCGAGCAGAAGGAGCTCGAGCGGTCGCTCGAGCAGCTGCGCGCCACGCAATCGATGCTCGTCCACTCCGAGAAGATGAACGCGCTCGGCAAGCTCGCCGCCGGCGTGGCCCACGAGATCAACAACCCGCTCGCCTTCGTCCGCAGCAACGTGCACACCCTGGCAGAGTCGCTCGATCGGCTGTTCGCCGCTTATGAGGCGCTCGAGCGGGCCGCCGTCAGCGCGGGCTCGGACGACGTGAAGGGCCTCGCCGAGGCGCTCCGCGCCGAGGTCGAGCCCGACTTTCTGCGCGAGGATACGGGGGATCTCGTGAAAGGCACGCTGGGCGGCCTCGCGCGCGTGCAGAAGATCGTCGAGGACCTCAGGACCTTCACGCGGATCGACCGGGCGGAGGAGGAGCGCTGCGACCTGAAGGAGTGCCTGGAGAGCACCCTCGCGATCGCGGGCCCGGCGCTGAAGGACGGCGGCGTCCAGGTGACGGTCGAGTGGGCCGAGCTGCCGATGCTGCGCTGCAAGCCGGCGGAGCTCAGCCAGGTGTTCCTGAACCTCCTCATCAACGCGGCCCAGGCGGTCGAGTGCCGGGGCCGGGGGAACGGTCGCATCGTGATCCGCGAGCGCGACGAAGCGCGCCGGATCGCCCTGGAGTTCGAGGACAACGGCGCCGGGATGACCCCTGATGTCCTCGGCCGGATCTTCGATCCGTTCTTCACGACCAAGCCCGTCGGGCAAGGCACGGGGCTGGGCCTCACCATCTCCCACAAGATCGTCGTCGATCAGCACGGCGGCACCATCACCGTCCGATCGACCCCCGGGGTGGGCAGCACCTTCACGATCACGCTCCCGAAGGAGACCGACCGATGACGCGCGCCTCCGGCGAGCGGCGCGCGCTGCTCATCGTCGACGACGAGCCCGAGACCTTGAAGGCGCTCCGCCGCGAACTTCGGCGCGACTACGATGTCCTCATCGCGGAGAGCGCCGAGCAGGGTCACGCGATGTTGCGCGATCGGCCCATCCCTGTCGTCCTCAGCGACCAGCGGATGCCGGGCACGACGGGCACGGAGCTCTACGTGAGGCTCAGGGCCGAATTCCCGGAGACCGTCCGCCTCCTCATGACCGCCTATGCGGACACGAGCGCCGCCATCCAGGCCATCAACGAGGGCGGCGTGTACCGGTTCATCTCCAAGCCGTGGGATCCGCCGGAGCTCGCCGGCATCGTGAGCGACGCGTTCGCGCAGCACGAGCGCATCAGCCGCTGCCAGCGGCTCCTCTCGAGCCTCAAGACGAGCGCCGACGCGCTCCACCTCGAGAACCAGCAGCTCGCCGAGGTGACCCAGAGGACCCATGAGCTCATGGGCGTCGCCGCCCACGATCTGCGCAATCCGATCGCGGCGATCCAGTGGTTCTCGAAGATGCAGCTGGCCGGCGCCGGCGTGGGGCCCGAGGACACGCGGCGCTACGCCCTGAAGATCCAGGACAACGCCGAGTTCGCGCTGCAGCTGCTCGAGGACCTGCTCGACATCACGACGCTGGAGCATGGGAACGGCGGGCTTCACCTGCAGGAGGCCGACCTGCGAGGCATCCTCTTGGCGGCTGTCTCCCTGAACGAGCACGGCGCCGGCCGGAAGGGGATCGCGGTGCACGTCGACGTGCCCGCCGACCTCCCGCTCGTCTGCTGCGACGTCGCGCGGATCGAGCAGGTCCTGAGCAACCTGCTCAGCAACGCGTTCAAGTTCTCTCATCCGGGCACGACGGTCACGGTGCGCGCGCGGAGGCTCGGTGAAGCGGTCGAGGTGATGATCGAGGATCAGGGCCTGGGCATTCACCCGGACGAGATCAGCGGCCTGTTCCGCAAGTTCCGGAGGACGAGCACCCGGTCGACCGGCGGCGAGAAGAGCACGGGGCTCGGCCTGTCGATCTGCAAGAACCTCGTCGAGCGCCACGGCGGCGCGATCCGCGTGGAGAGCGAGCTCGGCCGGGGAACGCGGGTGTTCTTCACGCTCCCGACGAAGGCCGGGCGCGCCTGCGAGCCCGAGCGCCCCGCGGCGTAGGCTCGCCCGCGCGCCGCGCTTGGCCGACCACTCACCAGCTCACGGTGTCGTTGACCGTGAGCGCCCCGCCGGACGCGGGCGTGCTCATCGTGCGATTGCCGCCGCCCGGGAGGTTCTCCCAGGTCACGGTGCCGTCGGCGTTCTTGCGATAGTACTTGTACTGGAGCGCGCTGCTGGCCGGCAGGTTGACGCGGTTCGTCCACACGGGGTAACCGCGCGGATCGACAGGGACGCCGAGATCGGTGTTCCAGCTGCCGAGCGCCGCGGTGTTGCCAGTGACGTACATGTGCTGGCCGACCACGGTTGTCGCGGTGACGTTGACCGTGACGCCTGCCTCGCCGGAGCCGGGCGGCACCCCACACGCGTTGTAGCGGTCACAGACCACCGAAGGGACATCGACGACCCTGCCCGCCCGGATCGACGCCACCAGGCTGATGTACTCGCCTATGGCCCAGTTCAGGGGGCTCATCGACCGCGTCGGGGTGCCCGCCGCGACGTTCGCCGGCTTCTGGACGGACCAGCCGGTGACGTCCGTCGACTCGCTCCATACCTGCTCCGGGATGAAGCCCTGCGGCGTCGAGAACGCCTTCACCGCGGTCAGGTAGGGGTTGCCGTCGGCGCCGACACCCGTGCTGGCGATCTTGAACATGCCGCGCTCGGCCGTGAAGATGGGCCACAGCCGGCCCCGGCCGCCGTTTCCGTCGAAGTTGCCGCCGTCGTTCTTCTCGCCGTATCCATCGTAGTTGTAGCGGAACCACGCCTCACCCTTGCCGGCGATGGTCCGCTTCAGGATGGCGTCGTACTCGGGCAGCGTCGCGACGATCGAGGGATCGTCGGCCCGCTTCACCCCCATCCGCACGAGCTCGAGGAACCCGCCGTCGACGATGTACCGCTGGTCGTGCGTGCCGCCGCCGTTGCCGATCGTGAAGCGGACCGCCGCGTCCGGCCCGGACACCGGGTTGTACACCTGCGGCCCGCTGCCCGTGTTGCCCCGCGCGGAGGGGTTGATGCGGATGTAATACCGGCCGTCGCCGTGGTACCCCGTGGTCGTGAACGTCCAGCGGTCGACGCTCTGCTGCCAGT
Organism: Sorangium sp. So ce426; assembly: GCF_051475585.1. Lineage (NCBI taxonomy): Bacteria > Pseudomonadati > Myxococcota > Polyangiales > Polyangiaceae > Sorangium > Sorangium sp. So ce426. Next base: position 5,873,430 of record NZ_CP150341.1, read on the forward strand.
GGTCGGCGGCGGCCATGTAGCGCGCCGCGCTGGTGGTGTCGCCGTTCGCGCGCGCGATCGTCGCGGCGCAGACGAGGCCCGCGATCTCCGCCGCGATGGTCGACGGCGAGTACCCGGCGTTCTCCTCCCACCGCTCCTGCTGGGTCCATGGGCCGGTGTTGACGATGAAGTCGGCCGTCTTCTTGATCTTCTTCCAGAGCGGGTTGTAGACGGAAGGTCCGAGCCGCCACGCGAGGAGGATGGGCATCGCCTGCTCATCCATCTGCGTGCCTTGCCAGTACTGCCAGCCGCTGACCCAGGCGTTCTGCGGGAAGCGGCCGACGCGGCTGTAGCCCTGCGGGCAGCCCGGCGCGTTGTACTCGGCGACGCCGCAGTCGCTCGACTGCTGCAACGTGTTGAACAGGTAGTTGACCACCGAGGTCCCGGTCGCTGTGTCGCCGGCCGTCACCAGCGCGCTGGCGAACTTGAACAGATCGCGCGCCCAGACCAGGTGGTAGCCGCCGCTATTGCCGTCGCCGTTGGTCTCGCCCCAGGGCGTTCCCATCCCCGCGATCATGGCGCCGTTCGACTTGTCCTGGATCACCTTGAGCGACATCGCCGCGAGGTAATACTGGTCGTCGGCTGTGGCGCTCTGGCTGCTGAGCCCGGCCGCGTAGGTCTTCCACCCGTTGTCGTAGGTGGTTTGCAGCGCGCTCAGGCTGCTGCCGAGCGTCGCGTTCGCGGTGGCGGCCGCCTCTGTCTCGGTCGCGCCGAAGCCGAGCACGACGTCGAACGAGACGCTGGTGACGGCGCTCGTGCCGAGGTCGATCCAGCCCATCTGCGCCACATTGCCGCCGCTCGCCAGGTCGTTTCGCCAGGTCATGGTCCTGTCGACGTTCCCGCCGAGCAGGTCGGTCCAGCCGTCCGACTCGCCGACGAAGCCGCTCGACACCATCGGCGCGCCGCTCACCACCTTCCATGGGCGCGACGCGGCGAGCGCCGAGGCGCGGCTGTTCTCCGAGGCGACGAGCAGCGTGCGCCCCCCTGCCTCCACCGTCCTCGACGTGTCGCCGGCCCCGGAGTTGTCCATCGCCGGGTTGTGGAGCAGGTAGAGGTTGAACTGCGTGACGTTCCTGCCGCCCAGGGCGTCGAACCGGACGCGCTGGATCAACGCGTGGCGCCCCGGATCGGTGAAGACGGTCCTGGTGATCCGCCAGTTGTGGGCGCTGTTCGTCGTCGTCGCCTGCCAGCGCATGGACCGCTTGTCCGGCTGGGTCACGGTGAAGCTCTGCTGCTTCTCCTCGTCGACGAAGGTCTTCGCCGTGTCCCCCACGAGGAACTGCAGATCGACGGTGTTCACTGTGTCGAGCACCGGATAGAACACCTCGGACACGATGCCGCGATGACCGGTGAAGTAGACCCTCGAGGCCGCGGTCGTCGAGGTGCCTAGGAACGACTTCTCCGCAGGTCCCCACACAGAGGGTACCCCGACCCCCTTGGCGGCAATGCCGGCGCCGAGCGCCTTCAGGGCCTCTGCCTTCGACGGGGCCCTGCCGGCGGTGCCGAACGGAAACGGGACAGCGGACTCCCCGGCCATCGGCTCCTCTGCCTCCGTGTCGAGCGCGCAGCCCGCGAGCCCGAGTGTCAGGCAAACAATTGCAGTGTCACAAGAAATGCGCTTCAGCATCACGCCATTCCCCTTCCATCGGGTGGCCGTCGCGTGAAGACCGCCCCACGGCTACCGTAAGCCAGCGACTTGGTTGATGTTTTTACGTGGAACCGGCGGATCGCGGCCCGGGCCCCCTGCGCTCGCTTCGCTCCGGCTCCGCGTGGGACGCCAGCAATGCTGTAGCGTAGCACGCGATCTTCGCGCGCTTGCGCGCACCTGCGCGCCGCCATGCCGAGCTCCTGGCAAGGACAGAGACGCTGCGCTCCATGCGCGACGGAGCGCGGCGCCGACCTCGCCGCCGCGAGCTCATCAGCTCACGCGCCAACCACCTTGCGCCTCGCCGCCGCGTAGCGCCTGACCACCTCGTCCGCGATGACGCCGATCAGGATGACGGCGCCGATGACCGCGAACTCGATCTGGGTCGGGACGCCCAGCATGTTGATGGCGTTGCGCAGCACCTGCATGAGGGCGGTGCCCAGGATGACGCCCAGCACCGCGCCCTCACCGCCGCGCAGGCTGAAGCCGCCCAGCACGGCCGCGGCGATCGCGTACAGCTCGTAGAAATTGCCGAAATCGACAGGCTGGGCCGAGTTGACCTCCAGCGCGAACAGCATGCCCCCGAAGCAGGCGAGCACCGAGCAGAGGACATACGCGAGGATCGTCATCCTGTCGGTGTCGACCCCGCTGTAGCGGGCCGCCTGCTCGTTGCGGCCGAGCGCCATCAGATAGCGGCCATAGACGGTGCGGTTCAGGAAGATCGACGCCGCCACCGCGATCGCGAGGAACAGGAGGAACGGCATCGGGATGTCGATCCACGTGATCGGCGCGAGCCGCGTCTTCACGCCGGTGAACGGGTGCACCGCGTAAGGGCTGAAGCGCCCCTCGGAGATCCACGAGAGGAACGGCACGGGGACCGAGAGCGGGCTGCCGACCGACAGGTAACGCAGCGACTCGAACCCGACGCCGAACCCCTGCGTCTGATCGCCGGAGATCCCGCGCGCGGTGCCCCGGTAGAGCAGGAGCCCGCAGAGCGTCACGACGAACGGCTGGAGCCGGAGCTTCGTGATGAGCAGCCCGTGCGCGAGCCCGATGCAGAGCGAGATGCCGAGCAGCACGGGCACCGCCAGCGACGCCGGCCAGTGCTGCACCGAGAGGAGCCACGGCAGCATGCAGCCGGCGAGCGCCACGACCGACCCGATCGACAGGTCGATGCCGCCCGTGATGATCACGAAGCCCGCCCCGATGCTGAGGATGCCGAACAGCGCCGTCCTCCGGATCAGGTTCTCGAGGTTCTCCGCGAGGAGGAACCTCCCGTTCAGGAGCGCGGTGCCGAGCGACACGGCGAGGAGGAGCCAGAAGACGCCGAGCACCTTCCGCCGCGCGCTGGGCACGAGCAGCGCAGCGGGCGCGGCGCCGCGCGCCCGGAGATCATGTGTCGTCGTCACAGACATGCTCTCTGGCCTCGATGGGTAGTAGTCACGCCGCGTCACGCCGCGTCACGCCGCGGCGTCGCTGCCTGTCGCGAGCTGCATGATCGCCTCTTCGCTCAGCTCGGCGCGGCCGAGCTCGCCGGCGATGCGCCCCTCGTGCATCACCAGCGCACGATCGGACATGCCTATCACCTCTTCCATGTCGCTGGAGACGAACAGGGTGGCCATGCCGCTCGCTGCCAATCGCTCCATGAGCTGGTATATCTCGTGCTTGGCGCCGACGTCAATGCCGCGGGTCGGCTCGTCCAGGAGCAGCACGCGCGGCGACATCGACAGCCACTTTGCGATGACGACCTTCTGCTGGTTGCCGCCGGACAGGTGCTGCACCGGCTGCACGTCGCTCGGCGTCCGCACGCCGAGCTCCCGGATCATCCGCGCCGACATCCGGCGCTCGCCCGCGCGGTCGAGGACGCCGTAGCGCTGCGCCGCGCCGAGGCTCGGGAGGCTCACGTTGGCCCGGATCGCCATCTCCAGGATGATGCCTTGTTGCTGGCGGTCCTCCGGGACCAGGCCTATCCCGGCGGCGATGGCGTCTCGCGGGGCGCGCGGCGAGATCGCCCGCCCGGCCACGCGGACGGCGCCACCGGCCGCCGGCGTGACGCCGAACAGCGTCCGGAGCAGCGACGTGCGCCCCGCGCCGAGGAGCCCGGCCACGCCGACGATCTCCCCGCCGCGCACCGTGAAGGAGAGCGCTCGCCCGGGGTGCCTCGGCGTCCGGAGGCCGGAGACCTCGAGCACCGGCTCGCCGGGCGGGTTCGGGACGTGCGGATAGAACTGCGAGAGATCGCGGCCCACCATCAATCGCACGATGCGCTCGTGGCTCATTTCCTGCCCGCGCGCGAGCTCGCCCGCGTTCTCGCCGTCGCGCAGCACGAGCACGCGATCGCAGAGCGCCCTCACCTCGCCGAGGCGGTGAGAGATGTACACGACGCTGATCCCGCCCGCGCGGAGCTCCCGCACCACCTGGAAGAGCGCCTCCGCCTCGTGCGGGCACAGGCACGACGTGGGCTCATCCATGATGAGCACCCGCGCGTTCGCGGAGAGCGCCTTCGCGATCTCGACGAGGTGCCGCTGCCCGAGCGACAGGCCGCCGACGAGCGCGCGCGGCGAGCACGCGAGGCCGACGCGCGCCATGATCGCCCGCGCCTCGCGCTCCATCCTGCCCTCGTCGATGAAGCCGCCCCGCCGCGGCTCCCGGCCGAGATAGATGTTGGCCGCGACATCGAGGTTGTCCGCCAGGTTGAGCTCCTGGTGGATGAGCGCGATCCCGAGGGAGAGCGCCTCCCTGACGGAGCCGAGCGCGACAGGCCGCCCGTCGAAGAGCATCTCGCCGGCGTCGGGCGCCTCGACGCCGGCGAGGATCTTCATGAGGGTGCTCTTGCCAGCGCCGTTCTCGCCGACGATGCCGAGCACCTCCCCCCGGCCGAGCGCGAGGTGCACGCCGCTGAGCGCGAGCACGCCGGGGAAGCGCTTGGTCAGGCCGCGCGCCTCGAGCAGCGGCGTCGCGTCCGGTTCAGGCGAGGAGGCTGTCATTCGCGTCGGCGCGTCGAGCGTCGCCGGGATCGGCTCGGGCGCGCGCGCCGCGCGGGCGCCGCGCTGCCCGGCGCCAGGCTCACGGTTGTTTGCCCGCCTTCTGCTTCAGATCGGCCCAGAACGCGTCCAGGTTGCCCTTGCGGATCTGCCGGGCCGGCAGGGAGATGAACTTGTCCTGGGGCACGACGGAGTTGTCCCCCCGCACGAGCGCCGCGAGCACGCGCACCGACTCCTTGCCGTACATGTACGGATTCTGCACCACGGTGCCGACCACCTCGCCGTCCTGGATCGCGCGCAGCGTCGCGTCCTGCTCGTCGAAGCCGACGACCTGGATCGAGCTCATCTTCCCCGCCTGCTTCACCGCCTCGAGCAGGGCCGGCGTGTGGTACGCGTTCAGGCCGATCAGGCCCACGAGGTCCGGGTGCGCCGACATCATGTCCTCGGCGTTGCCCTTCGCCTTGGCGGCGTCGATCTGGTCGGTCAGGGTCGCGACGATGGTGTATTTCGCCCCCTTCAGCTCCTGGTTGAGCGGGTCGTTCCCGGCGCTATTGTCCTTTCGATCGAGCAGCTCGTCGAGCACGCCTTGACGGCGCTTGCGGGCGTTGTCGCCCTCGAGCCGCCCGACGAGGATGGCCACCTTGCCGCCGCCGGGGATCGCCTCCTTCACGAGCTGCCCCGCCATCCGGCCAGCGACGTAGTTGTCGATGCCGATGTACACGATGCGATCGCTCTTCGGAGCGTCCGAGTCCTGCGTGATGAGCTTCGTCTTCGCGGCCGCCTTGTTGAGCAGCGGGACCTGGTTCTCCGCGTCGATCGGGCTGATCGCGATGCCGTCGACGCCGCGGATCAGGAGATCCTCGACCCGGTGCAGCTGGTCGTTCACGTCGCTCGGCATCACGACGCTCACCTCGACGTCGTGCTCCTTCGCGCCGTCGATGACGCCCTTCTCGGCGATGGTCCAGAACGGGGCGACGCCGTTCGTGATGTAGGCGAGCTTCGGCTTGCCCCCCGCCGCGGGCGCGCCGCCGTTGTCGCAGCCCAGGGCCGCGAGCCCCGCCGCCACGCAGACCCCGACGATGAACCGACCGATGCTCTTCAACATGCGCTCTCCCCTCCACCCGTCCACCCGACAAGAGCCGCCTCGCGCGACGGGCCCATACGCCTCGTGCCGCCGCGCGGGCCACGACAGAGCAGGAACCCCCGGTCAACTGGCCAGCTCATGATGCGCGATCCGCTCCGGACGTGTCTACACGATTCGACGCGCGCATCGCCGCGCGCATCGCCCCCCTATGGCCGCGTGCCCGGCGCGCTCATGCCGCCCGATCGGCCGACGGCGTAGGCGATCCCGCTCTGCAGCGTCCCGCGGATCACGACGCGCGACATGTCGATGTCGAGCCGGAGGAGCGCCTGCGCGACCTCGCCGCGGATGCCCGTCAGCACCGCCTGGACCCCGAGCAGCCGGAGGGCGTTCGCCGCCTTGAGCAGGGCGTTCGCCACGCGTTGATCGACCCCCTTGATCCCCGTGACATCGATGATGACGGTGCGGGTGCCGCTCCTCGTCGCGCCGTCGAGCAGGGTCTCGAGCACGTCTTGCGCGCGCTCCTCGTCCAGCGTGCCGATGAGCGGCATGACCATGACGTCGCTCGTGATGGGCACGAGCGGGGTCGACAGCTCGGAGATCTTCGCCCGCTGGAAGCGGATCACCTCCTCTTGCAGCTCGGCCCGGGCCGCCTCGGCGCGCTCGCGCTCGCCGAGCTCGTGGAGCAGGCGCACGTTGGCGTCCCGGAGCTCGGCGCTCTGCGCGGAGAGGCGCACGTTGGCCAGAGAGAGCTCCTCCGTCCGCTGCTTCACCTCCTGCTCCAGCCGCTCGTTGGCCTCACGGAGCTCGGCGCTCACGGCCGAGAGGTCCGCGTAGAGCAGCGCGTTCTCGACCGCCACCGCCGCCTGCGAGGACAGGAGCCGCAAGAGCTCGATGCGATCGGCGGTGAACGCTTGCTCGGCGAGGTGGTTCTCCAGGTACAGCACCCCGCTCAGCCGGCCCTGGTGCAGGAGCGGCAAGCCCAGGATCGATTTCGGCCGGCGCGCGATCACGTGCGGATCGCCGGCGAGGCGCGGGTCGTCGTCCGCGCGCCCGATCACGAGCGCCTCGCGCGAGCGCGCCACGTAATGCACGACCGAGCGGGCCAGATCGAGGCGCGCCTCCAGGGGCATCGAGAGGCCCAGGCTCACCGTGTCGGGGCCGACCGCGATCATCGCCTCGACCGTCAGCACCTCGCCGCGCGCGAGGATGAGGAACCCCCGGCTCGCCCCGGCGCTCTTGATCACGCTGCGCAGGACCTGCTCGATCACCTTGTCGAGCACGATCGCGCTCGAGATGGCCTGGGCGGTGCTGAGGACCGTGGCGAGATCGAAGCTCTCCCCCGCGACGAGGCCCTGGAGCGCGGTGCCGGTCGGCGAGAGCGGAAGAGGCTGGCCCAGGGCCGAGGGGTCGGCCGGCGCGAGCTCGTCGCGCAGCGCCTTGGCCTTCTCGGTCGCCCCCCAGCGATCGTACAGGTAAACCGCCCTGCGCAGGAAGATGTGCGCGAACTCGACCCTGCCCTGGGCGAGCCAGAACCTGCCGTAAAGCTCGTTGCCGAGCGCCTGGTTGTTGACGTAGTCGGCCTGGCGCGCGGCCTCGATGCCCCGCTCGTAGAGGTCCATCGCCTCGGCCCGCCGCCCCTCGACGCGGGCCTGCTCGGCGAGCAGGAGCAGGTGCTTGTGAAGCACGTTGTCCGGCCCGGCGTCGGCCCAGCGCTTCATCCGCCCGAGGAGCCGCGAGAGGTGCGCTTCGTGCTCCCGCCGCGCCGCGCCCTCGGCGCTCTCCCACGCGGCGATCCGCATGAGGCCCGCGTAGAACGTCGCCTCGGGCACCTTGGCGTGCGTCGGCAAGGCGCCCTCGATCACGGCGAGCTTCGGCATCAGATCGGCGAAGCTCGCCCTGTCGCCGAACAGGTAGGCATTCCGGATCTTCGCGTAGTACAGCCACCCCATGTGGTAGGGCGAGCCGCCGTGCTTCGCCGCGTAGGACGCCTCGTCGAACCCGTCGTCGTCGAAGCTGAGCCGGCCCCTCGTCAGCCCTTGCAGGCACCGGAGGGGCTGGACCACGCCCGCGAGGAGGATGTCGATGATGTCATGGCTGCGCGCGCGCCGCAGGAACGCGAGGTGCGTCTCGGTGAGCTGCGAGAGCTCCGCGAGGTTCATCCCGTAGGTGAGCCGGTCCGAGCCGCTCTGGCTGATCATGTACCCCATGGCCGTCCAGTCGCCGGCCTGGAGCCCGAGGTCGTAGACCCGGTCGTAATAGGGATCTGCCTTCCGCAGGGGCTGCGTCCAGCTGTGCACGTCCGCGGAGAAGATGTGGTAGGTCTTGGCCCGGAGCACGAGGTTGTCGAGCTGGTCCGCGAGCTCGACGGCCATCTTGCCGAACCGGTACGCCGTCTCGTACTCGCCGAGCAGCGGGCCGACCACCATGCCGTACGCGACGTATCCGAACGCGGACATATCGCTGTTCCCGTGCTGCAGCGAGAGCGTCACCATCTTCACGATGGCGAGGTTCGCGAGCGTCTGGTCGCTCGAGTTGTAGGCCCCGAAGAACAGGTTCACGAGCAGCTCCAGCGTCACGGGGTGCTCGGGGTTCGTCGTCCTCGGGGCGCGGGCGAGCTCCTCGATGCTGCGCGCGCCGAGGAGGACGGGCACCGCCCGGAGCTCCTGCTCGAGCAGCGCGGCGACCTCCTCCCGGGCCTCGGGGATCGGACAGCCGAGGAGCCGGAGGCCGGCCTTCTGGACCAGGGTCGCCTCGTGATTGCGCCACTGGAGCAGGTACTGGTTCGCCTGGACGAGGAGGACAGCGACCTTGTCCATGGCCGTCCGGGCGCGCGCGAGCGCCGCGGCGCAGAGCCGCTCGGCCTCCTCGAAGGCGCCGCACAGCGACTCGACCTCGGCGCGCTCCCTGTGGAGCGCGAGGGCGAGCTCGTAGTGGTCGTCGAAGCCGCCGTGGGGCAGAAACCCGAGCCCCGCGCGGAAATAGCCGGCCGCCGCCTCGTAGGCGGTGGCGGCCTTGGCCCTCCTGCCGGCGGCGAGGTTCAGCTCCGCGGCCGTGGCCTGCTCCGCGGCCGAGGTCACGATGGGCGCCGCGATGTTGAGGTGGTTCACGATGGCGAAGAGCGAATCGTCCCGCGCGGCGCCCTCGCAGCTGGCGAGCATGAGCCGCGCGATCCTGAGGTGGACCTCGCGCTTGCGATCCTCGCTGATGAGCGAGTACGCCGCCTGCTGGACGCGATCGTGCAGGAAGCGGTAGGTGACGCGCCAGTCGACGCCGGCCTGGGCCTCGTCGTCCGTCGCGTCGGTTGCGTGCGCGAGGCGGTAGTCGGCGTCCACGGGCGCGATCAGGCCCTCTTGCAGGATCTTCCACAGCGCGGCCACGGTCTCGTGCGCCGGCCGCTCGCTGATGACCGCGAGGGTGCGCAGGTCGAACTCGTGCCCGATGCAGGCCGCGAGGCGGAGGACGCGGACGAGCTCCGGCTCGAGCTCCTCGATCTTGCGCGCCATGAAGTCGACGACGTTGTCGGTGACCGTGCGCCGCCGGATGCCGTCGAGCTCCCATGTCCAGGCGCCCTTCTCGAAGCGGAGCAGGCCCTCCGCGTGGAGCGAGCCCAGGAACTGCCGCACGAAGAACGGGTTGCTCTGCGTCCTGTCGAACACGACGCGGGCGAGCGGCTCGACGTCCGCGCGGGCCGCGGAGAGCGCGTCCGAGAGCAGCGCGATCACGTCGGCGAGGGCGAGCGGCCCCAGCTTGAGCTCGCGGAGCGGCGCGCCCGCCTTCTCGATCTCGTCGAGCGCGACGCGGAGCGGGTGGGCCGCGTACACCTCGTTGTCGCGGAAGGCGCCGAGCAGCAGCAGGTGGCCGCGCTCTGGATCGGCGGCCAGGACCTGGAGCAGCTTGAGCGAGGCAGGGTCGGCCCACTGCAGGTCGTCCAGGAAGAGGACGAGGGGGTGCTCGGCGGTCGCGAAGACGCGGACGAACGCCTTGAAGGTCGCGTGAAAGCGGCCCTGCGCCTCCGCCGGCGGCAGCTGCTGGACCGGGGGCTGCTGGCCGATGATCCACTCGAGCTCCGGGATGAGGTCGACGAGGAGCTGGCCGGCGCTCCCGACCGCGCGGCCGAGCGCCGCGCTCCAGCGCGCGAGCAGCTCCGGTCGCTCGGTGAGGATGTGCCGGAGGAGCTCCCGGAAGGCGCGCGCGAGCGAGGCGTACGGCGCCCCGCGGTTCAGCTGCTCGAACTTGCCCGCGGTGAAGTAGCCGCCTCGCTGGGCGATGGCCCTGTGCATCTCGTTCACCAGGGCCGACTTGCCCATGCCCGAGTACCCCGACACGAGCAGGAGCTCGCCCTCCCCGCCGGCGGCGCGCTCGAAGGCGGCGAGCAGCGCGCGCTCCTCCTCGGCGCGGCCGTAGAGCTTCTGCGGGATGCGCAGCGTATCGGGGATGTCGCGCAGGCCGAGCGCGAAGGGCGCAACGGCGCCGGAGGTCGAGAGCTGGCGGAGGCACGCGTCGAGATCGGCGAAGAGCCCGAAGGCGCTCTGGTACCGGTCCTCCGCGTTCTTCTCGAGGAGCTTCATCACGATCCGGGACACCGCGTCGGGCACGCCCGGGACTCGCTCGGGCGGCGGCACCGGCGTCCGCGCGATGTGGCCATGGATGAGATCGAGCGGGTCGCTGCCGGTGAACGGCACGACGCCGGTGAGCATCTGATAGAGGGTCACGCCGAACGAGTAGAGGTCGGTGCGGCGGTCGATCACGCGGTTCATCCGGCCGGTCTGCTCCGGCGACATGTACGCGAGCGTCCCCTCGAGCGCCTCGGGGCTCATCGCCTGCTGCGTCTCCTGCGGGAGGAGCGTCGCGATGCCGAAGCCGACGAAATGGACCTCCAGCGTGTCCGGGTCGACGAGGAGGTTGTGCGGCTTGATGTCCTTGTGAATCACCTTGCGGCGGTGGAACTCGTCGAGGACCCGGGCCGCCGAGCGGGCGATCGTCAACGCCGCCTTGAGCTCCAGCCGGCCGGCGCGCAGGATGTCGTGGAGCGTCGTCCTGCTCGGCCGCTCGAGCACGAGCGCGAGGCCGTTCCTGTGCTTCTCGAGCCCGTAGGCCTTGACGACGCCGTCGACGTCGAGCGCGCAGAGCACGTTGTACTCGTGCCGGAGCGCCGCGAGCTCACGCGCGCTCGGGAACTCGCTCTTCAGGACCTTGAAGACAGCGGGCTTGCGCTCGTCACCCCAGGTTCCTTCGAACACCTCGATGCTCGAGTCGACGTAGATCGGCTGGCTCACGGAACAGGTCGCGGAGAGCATCTCACCTCGCCGGGGCGCTGGTCCGGCCCGCCGCCGCTGCTGCTCGCATCGAGCAGACAGGACGGACGGTGTTCTCGCACAAGCGCACCATGGGCGGATTATGTCTAGATCGGTGCTCCCGAGTCACCACCGAAATCGGAACATTGATTCGTCCAGGGCAATATTTTTCAGTATTTGTGCGCTAGACATCCAACTCGGACGGAGTCTGGCGTTCGCGCCCGTCACCGAGCGCGGCAGTGCGGCGCGCTAGCGCGGCGCTTCATGCGATGTGGGCTGGCTCTCGGAGGGCTGGAGGAGGTCGATCACGCGGCGCGCCGGGAGGGCGCGTCGCGGGCGCAGGTCATTGCGGCACCTCGACGGTGGGACAACCGAACTCGACCCGGACGCTCTCCGCCCCCATGGACTTCACGTGCTCACACGTGGCGCCCTTGATCACGAGGGTGGGCGGGGTCGTCGAATCGTCGTAATCCCAGCCGTCGTCGCCCGGCTTCGGCAGCACCTCATCGTCGATGAAGACGTTCACCTTCGCGCGGTCGGGCGGCTCGGTCTCCAGCGAGAGCGCGCAGGTCCTCACGAGATCCCGCGTGATGCCGGTCAGCGTATCGCCGAGGCTCGCCGCGTCCACCACCTCGAAATAACGGGGCGAGGTCTCCGACGTGGCCGTGTCGCCCTCGACGGCGAGCTGGTCCAGCACATTCGCATAGGCCGTCGCGCCGGGGATGCCGACGACGAAGGTCTTGATGCCGGCCGCGCGCAGGTCCTTCACCCGCTGCACCGTGCGCACGTCGTCCAGGCACACGTCCGTCAAGCCGGCGACGCAGCAGTTCGGTATGCCCGAAGGGCAGTCCCCATCCATGTTCGTGGTGCAGGTCGCGGCCTCGCAGGTCATGGCCGGATCCTGGTTGCAGTTGGGGCCGCCGTCGGTCGCCAGGAGGACGTACCTGTCGCCCTCGAGGGCGCCGCCGGCGCCCACGGTGAGGTACCCGAGGGCGCGCGCGAGGGCGTCCGCGGTCGGCGTCGCGCCGCCGGGGTCCGTGCCATCCAGGAGGGTCTTGATGGCGGGGACAGAGGTCGCGCCCGGCGCCACGGCCACGCTCAGGTCCTCCCCCGCCGGCATGCCGCAGTGCTCGTCGGAGGGAAAGAGCTGGAGCCCGACGGACATCCTGTCCTGGATCACGTCGAGCGCGGCGCCGACGGCGCCCTTCATCATCGTCCAGCGATCGCTCGCTTCCCACGCTTTGGTCATGCTGTCGGAGCGATCGAGCACGATCACGAGGTGAACCTGCCGCGGCTGAGCTTCGACCTGCTGGCCGCCGCAGTCGCCGCCGCCCTCCCCGCCGCCCGAGCTGGCGCCCGGCCCGGTCGCGATGAAGCCGCCTCCGAGGGAGGGCTCGCCGCCCGTTCCACCGGAGTCCGTTCCACCGGCGCCGCCGCTTCCGGAGCCGCTGTTTCCGGAGCCGTCGCCGCCCGCGCCCGTCCCGCGATCCGATCCCGAACATCCCGACGCGAGCGCCCAGCCCAGGCACCAGAGCGACGTCAGGAACAAGGAGCGGGCGTGGATCCCGCGGTTCTTGCCGGTCATATCCATTCTCCTCGACACGAGTGAATCGACACGAGTCGACGCGCCCGAACGCGGCGTCAGCCCGGAGGAATGCGGCAGATGCCGTTGTAACACTGCACGGTTCCGGCGTTGCAGCAGTCGGACGTGGCGCCGCAGAGCTGCCCGTACTCGGCGCATCGCGGCGGGGTGCCGCCCGCCCCGTCCGAGCCACCGCCGCCGCCTGCGCCGCCTGCGCCGCCCGTTCCGCCGGTCGCGCTCGAGCTCCCTGTCGCGCCTGACGGGGAGTCTGTCGTGCACGTGCCCGACAGGGAGCCCGGCTCGTACGCGCACGTGGTTCCGACGCAGCAGTCGCCGTTGTTCGTGCAGGGTCCGCCCGCCGTGACACACTGGGGCCCCGTCCCTCCTGGCGTGTCGTAACACTGGAGCTTGCCGGTTTCGCTATTCCGCACGCAGGGAGCGCCGTCGCAGCAGTCGTCGGCGGAGGCGCAATCCTCGCCTCCCTGGCGGCAGGCCGTGAGCGCGTTGCACCGAGGCACGCCGAGGGCGTCGAGGCGGCAGTTGCTGGCGTTCCCCAGGTAGCCGCAGCAGTTGTTGGGGGCGCTGGTGGACGTATCCGAGCAATAGCTGTCCTTGAAGTGACAGACGCCGCCCTGGGGCGTGCAGCCGTTCGGGTTGCGGCAGCGGCCGATCTCCCCGTCCGGATCCCCCGACGTGTCGCAGACGACCCTGCCCGCGCCCGGCAGAGCGGCCGTGGGATCGCCGCCGCAGCAGTCCTCGTTGCGCCGGCACAGGGCGCCGTTCACGCGGCAGCCGCTCGGCGGCTGGCAGACGGCGATCCCGGTGGGGCCGTACGGCGCGCAGACGCGGCTGCAGCAGAAGCCGCAGCTGTCGCAGACCGCGCCGTCGATGCCGCCGCTGCTACAGCGGCTCGCCGTCGACGGCTCCGCGCCGCAGTAACCCGCGGGATCGGAGGTGTTCCGCTTCACGCATACGCCGGTACAGCAGTCGCTGTCGCCCTTGCAGACGTCGTTGCGCTGAACACAGAACGAGGAGTAGAGGACGCAGCGGTTGTCTCGCCCGCAGAGCTGGGAGCAACACTGGCTGTCCTCGGTGCACGGGTTGCCGCCCGTCTGGCATGCCGTGGCGCCGTTGACGTCGCTGCACGTCCCGCCGACGCACATGCCGCTGCAGCACGCGGCGCCGCCTGCCGTGCAGTCGGATCCATCGGGGACGCAGGCGGTCGCGCTGCACCTGCCCGAAGCGCAGTTGAGGCCACAGCACTCCGAGGATTCCTCGCAAGCGGCGCCTGTCCCGAGGCAGACGCTGAGCGGCGACGCGCAGGTGCTCGTCGCGCTGTCGCAGATGCCGGAACAGCAATCTCCGGAGCGCGCGCACGTGGACCCGAAAGGCGCGCAGGTCGGCACCTCGACCCCCGTGTCAGGGCCGCCCGCGCCGCCGACGCCGTCCGTGCCGCCGGCGCCCGTCCCGCTGGCGAACGCGCCGCCCGCGCCGCCGGTGCCTGCGCCACCCACGCCCGTGCCCGCGCCGCCTTCTCCAGAGCCGGCCGTCGCGCTGGCGCCGCCCGTTCCGGTCGTCTCGCCGCCGCCGCCCGTTCCAGTCGTCCCGCCGCTGCCAGCGTTGGTCCCTCCGGAGCCACCGGCGGAGGAGCTGCCCCCGGCCACGCCGCTGGAGGGGCCTGACGTGGTGGCGACACCCCCTTCGCCTCCCGAGCCGGTGCCCTCGGACGAGCCGCAGGCGAAAGAGAGCCCTACGATGCCGACAGCCGCGAAGATTCGAGATACGCGCATGCACTTCCTCGCTTGATCGCTCGCCGCAACCGACGCAGTCGAAGAGAGGATACATTCGCGCAACTCCAGCTTGTCCGTATGGCTTTTGTTTCAGGGCATGCCCCTCTCCCTCTATTTTTGTCGGAGGTGGTGAGCCTCGTGAGCGCTGCGCGCACCTGCGCGCGCAGCGCAGAGCTCGCGCTCGCCTGGTCGTGATGAGCTCTGCCCCGAACGGTCAGCGAGACCGCAATCCGCGCTTTGGTGAGGTTCGTCGCAAAGAGCCCTCGACGGAGGAAGCGACGCTGTACGCTCTACAGTCCTCGAGAGGAGAGGACATGCAGTCTGTCTGGAGAGGCACGTTCATGGGGCAGCCCGGCACGGCCGCCCGTTCCCTTCTCTCCCGCTTACGCTGATGTCCTCGTCCCCTTCCAGAGCGCGCTCCAGAACCGCCCCGTCTTCACGGCGCCTTCCGGGACGGACTCTCGGGCGCTCTCCTCGGCGGGCTTCTCCTTGTGGGCTTGGCCCTCGAGGAAGGTGATCAGCCGCTCTCGGAGAGGATAGTACATCGGGTCCTCCAGCACCTCCTGGCGGTCCCGCGGGTGCGGGAACGGGACCTCCAGAATCTCGCCGACCCGCGCCCCCGGGCCGTTCGTCATCATCGCGATGCGGTCCGACAGGAACAGGGCCTCATCGACGTCGTGCGTGACCATCAGCGCCGTCTTCTGGTCCTCCGCCCACAGGTTCATGAGCACCTCCTGGAGCTCGAACCGGGTGAGCGAGTCGAGCATGCCGAAGGGCTCGTCCAGGAGGAGCATCTTGGGCGACAGGGCGAAGGCGCGCGCCAGCCCGACCCGCTGCTGCATCCCCGACGACAGCTCGCGCGGCTTCTTGTGCATGGACTCCTCGAGCCCCACGAGCCCGAGGTAGTGCGTCGCGATCTCGATGCAGTCCTTCCTGCTCTTCTGCCGGTGGACCTGCTCGACCCCGAGCAGGACGTTCTCGAGCGCCGTCATCCAGTGCAGGAGGCAGGGCGACTGGAACACGACCCCGCGGTCCGGGCCAGGGCCCTGGATCTGCCTGCCCGCGAGGACGATACCGCCGCTCGTGATCTCGGAGAGGCCCGCGACCATCGACAGCACGGTGGACTTCCCGCACCCGGAGTGGCCGATGAGGGACAGGAACTCTCCCTTCCTCAGGTTCAGATCGAAGTTCCTGACGACGACCGAGGGGCCCTTCGGCGTGGGAAAGGTCTTCGTGATATTCCAGATCTCGAGGTACTTCTTCATGCGACCGCCTCCGCGCTCCGCGCTGCATCGGGCGCGCTCTCGCCCGCCTTGGGCCCGGCGCCCGGGCCGAGCAGGTAGCTGATCACCGCGCCGCGGATCTCCTTGAACCGCGGATCGTGGTTGAGGGCCTTGCGATCCCGAGGGCGCTCGAGATCGACGGTGATCCCTGGCCCCAGCGTGGCCCGAGGGCCCTTGCTGAGCGGGACGATCCGGTCGGCGAGGAGGATGCCCTCGTCGACGTCGTTCGTGATGAGGAGCACCGTCTTCCGGGTGGCGCGCCAGATCCGCGCGATCTCGTCCTGGAGCGTCGCGCGGGTGAGCGCGTCCAGCGCGCCGAACGGCTCGTCCATCAGGAGGACCTCCGGATCCATGGCGAGCGCCCGCGCCACCGAGACCCGCTGGCGCATGCCGCCGGAGAGCTGCGCCGGCTTCTTTTCGCGGGCCTCGGTGAGCTTCACCATGGCGATGTAGCGCTCGGTGTGCTCCCGCTTCTTGTCCGTCGGCCAGGAGCCGAAGATCTGGTCGACGGCCAGGTAGACGTTCTCGTAGACCGTGAGCCAGGGCAGGAGAGAATAGTTCTGGAAGATGACGCCGCGGTCGGGGCCCGGCCCCAGGACGACCTTCCCGTTCAGCTTGACCTCCCCGGTGTCTGGCCTGAGGAGCCCGGCGATGAGGGACATGAGCGTCGTCTTGCCGGCGCCAGAATAGCCGACGACGGCGACGAACTCGCCCTTCTCGATCTCCAGGTGGATGTCCCTGAGCACCTCGGTGCGGGTGGCCCCGCCACCATAACTCTTCCCGACGTTGCAGAGCTCGACCAGCGGCATGGACGTCACGCTCCCGCCAGCTTGAGCCGGCGCTCGACGAGGCTCATCAGGGCGTCCAGGAGGAAGCCGACGACCCCGATGGTGATGATGCACAGGATGATGTGCTCGTAGATGAGGCTGTTGTACTCCTGCCAGAGGAAGCCGCCGACCCCGGGCGAGCCGGTCAACATCTCCACGGCGACGATGACGAGCCAGGCGATGCCCAGGCTGAGCCGGAAGCCCGTGAACATGTAGGGGAGCGCCGCGGGGAGCTGCACCTTGAACAGCGTCTTCATGCGCGACAGCCGGAGCACCCGGGCGACGTTCATGTAGTCCTGCGGGATCGATCGCACCCCGAGCGCGGTGTTCAGGACCGTCGGCCACATCGAGCACATCGCGATGGTGAAGACGCCGGCGGGGTCGGGCTTCTGGAAGAGCACGAGGCCGAGCGGGAGCCACGCGAGCGGCGAGACCGGGCGGAGGATCTGGATGATGGGATCGAAGCTCGACCTGAACAGCCTCGACGCGCCCAGGAAGAAGCCGATCGGCGTCCCGAGGAGGATCGCCAGCGTGTAGCCCTTGGCGACCCGCTGGAGCGAGTACCAGGTGAAGCGGAGGATGCCCTGGTCGAGCTCTCCCCGCTTCTCGAACGGCTCGAAGATGTAAGGCCTGCTCACCTCCCATGTCTTGAGCGGAGAGGGCAGCGTCTGGGTCCACAGGCTGCTCGCGGCGGCCCACAGCCCGATCACGCACGCCACCCCGAAGAGGGGCAGGATCATGTGGTCGACTCGAATCCTCGGAGAGATCGCCTTCGCCTCGCTCATGCAGCACTCCTCTTCCGCTTCTTCCGCTTCCGCTTCCGCCGCCGCGCCTCCCGCCGGCGCGGCGATGGCGATGTGGGTTCATCCCTTCAGGGCGTGGACCTGGAACGACGTCGCGTACTTCTCCGGGTCCTTCGGATCGAACGTCACGCCGTCGAACAGCGTCTCGGGCGCGTCGCTCCGGCCGCCGTGCGCGACCCCGAGCTCCTTCATCGCCTCCTCGTAGAGATCGGGGCGCATGACCTGCTTGACGACGCCCTCGTAATCCGGCTTCCCCTCCACCATGCCCCACCGGCGGAACTGGCTGAGCCACCAGAGCGCGTACTTGGGCTGCGGGTAGTTGCAGCCCCGATCGCTGAAGATCATGTAGTCCTTGTCCTCTTTCGTGCGCCCGTCGCCGTAGTCGTAGCGCCCCTGCAGCCGGCCGAGGATGAGCTCCGGCGGACAGTTGATGTACGTGGGCCTCGACACGACGTCCGCCTGCTCGGGGCGGTTGTCGAGCTTGTCCAGCCAGACGCTCGCCTCGTGGAGCGCCTTGATCACCGCCTTCACCGTCTTCGGGTTCTTGCCGGCGAACTCCGCGGTGAACGCGCACACCTTCTCGGGGTGGTCCTTCCAGAGCTCCTGCGTGGTGACGGCCGTGTAGCCGATCTGGTCGGAGATCGCCCTGGCGTTCCACGGCTCGCCGACGCAGAAGCCGTCCATCTTGCCCACCTTCATGTTGGCGACCATCTGGGCGGGCGGGATGGTCACGAGCGCGACGTCCTTGTCCGGGTGGACGCCGCCCGCGCCCAGGTAATAGCGAGTCCACATGGCGTGCGTTCCAGGCGGGAACGTCATCGCGAAGGTCATGGGCGCCCCCTTCTCCTTCGCCTCCTCGACGAACGGCTTGAGCGCCTTGGGATCTCCGGCCACCTTGCCCCGGAGGTCGCTCTTCATCGTGATCGCCTGGCCGTTGCGGTTGAGCAGCCACGGGATGACCATGGGCATCTTCGGCGATCCGAGGAGCCCCATCGTCGAGGCGAGCGGCATGCCGAAGAGCATGTGCGTCGCCTGGAGATCCCCGTTCGAGAGCGAGTCGCGGATCGCCGCCCAGCTCGCGCCCTTCACGATGGTC
This sequence comes from Sorangium sp. So ce426, assembly GCF_051475585.1. NCBI lineage: Bacteria > Pseudomonadati > Myxococcota > Polyangiales > Polyangiaceae > Sorangium > Sorangium sp. So ce426. The sequence goes on from NZ_CP150341.1 coordinate 5,891,857, forward strand.
GCGTTGATGCCGTACTTCTTGAAGAACCCCTTCTCGTGGGCGATCACGAGAGGAGAGCAGTCGGTCAGCGCGATGATGCCGAAGCGCAGATCGGGCACCTCGGGCTTGGCGGCGTCCGGGATGAGGGGCGCGGCGTTCGCCGCGGGCTTCGCCGACGCTTCGGACCGCGATTCACAAGCGGGGAGGAGCGCGGCTCCCCCGAGCGCCAGCGCACCGCCGAGGAAACGCCGGCGGTGGAGGGGCGTGGCGCTCGGGGCCTCACGCGCAGGTTCTCGTCTCTTCATTCCAAAGATCCTTTGCTGGGATGACCGTGGAGCCTCGGGCGCATGGAGAGGGGCACGCCCGCCGGTCGGGGCAGACTGGACGGGCTGCGCTCCGGAGGCGCCGTCCGCGAAATCGCCTGTTCGTTCGAGGATGAGCTAGAGCGACAAACGGGTTGAAGCCGCACGCAGACAGCGAGAAGTTGGGACGCCAGAAGACGCCAAGAGACGCCAAAAGACGCCAGAATTTATTGTTTTCGTGGCGTCTTTTGGCGTCTTTGGGCGTCTTCTGGCGTCTCATTTTTATGGTTGCCAAGCTGATCGGTGTCCTAGGCCAGCTCCGCGGCGAGATCGGCAGGGTGAGCTCGCGCTCGCCGCGGGTGTGCGCCCTGGATGGCCTCAGCCATTCACGGGCCCAGGATTTGCCAAGGACGATGCATGGGCGCCTGTTTCTATGAAGTTTCTGTAGGATATTTTTTCTTCATTCACTTCATGTTCGTCATGTTCGTCATGTTCGTCATGTTCGTTACGCTCGTCACGCCGCCTTCGTCTTCAGTTTCAATGACTGCGGGGCAGCGGCGCGCCCGAGCGAGCGGTCGGGGAGCGTCGCGAACGGACCGGTTGCTTGCCAGGCCTGGGGTGAGGCTGTAGCGTCCGCGCGGCGCGGGAGGAGCGCCACGCCAATCCGGCGGGTGGGATGCGGCAGGCAGCAGGTCATGGGAGCGACGATGACGAGCGGGTCCGCGGCGTGGGTGGGGGCGGCGGCGTGCCTCGTGGCGGGCGGGTGCACCTCCCTCGCCGGCCTCGATGGGCCCTACCACCTGGAGGCGGGCGGGGGCGCCGGCGGTGGGGGTGGAGGTGGCGGCGGCGCCGGCGGGCAAGACTGCGCCGAGGAGGCGAGCGAAGGGTGCGTCTATGACCGGTGCGGCGCCGTCCCCGAGAGCGCCCCGAGCGGCGTCTACACGCTCGATCCCGACGGGCCCGGCCCAGAGGAGCAGGCCGAGGTCTACTGCGGTGAGCCTGTGGACGGCGATCGCTGGGCGCTCGTCTACAACAGCGTCGGGTCAGCGGACGGCGCGACGCTCGCGTTCTGGAAGATCCTGTATGCCGATCGGCTCGCCACCAAGGGGACGCCGTCGCTCGGCGACAACCTTTACCAGCCGTCGCTGTACATCGCCGGCCGGGAATACCGCGACGAGATCGAGGACATCGCAGGGACCGTCGCCGAGGTGATGCGGGCGACCGCCGAGGGCATCGACACCGGGGACATGCACCTCCTCACGCCGATACGGGTCGGCGGGGATGAGCAGCTCTTTTCATGGCAATTCGGCACCGGATGGTCGTCGCCGGATTTCGACGCAGACACCAAGGACGACGGCAATTGCGCGGGCGCCTATGCGGGCGTCACGCAGCACTACGGGCACTGCTTCGTCTACAACCTCGGCGCGGACGACGATGAGCCGATCGAGGACGAGGGCTGGGGCCCGCACATGAGCACTCCGGACGCGACCTCGTACGGGCTCTCGGATGACGGCAGCGGGTACACGCGTGTGCAGCGGATCTCCCGCTGGACCCGCTGGTGAGCCCGGCCCACCTGGGTCGGAGCGCTCGCCGCAGGACCGGGGCGGCGCGCCGAGAGCCCCCGCCGCTCGGCGCCCCCGGGGCCCACGGTACGGATGACGCTCCGGCCACCGCGGTGGCAGACTCCGACGACCCATGAGCGACCGTTCGACCATCGTTGATGTGCCTCCTCGCTTCCGCGTGATCATCGATCCGCGGGACGCGGGGGTCGACGAGCGCACCATCGTCCTCGGCCCGAGCCACGCGTTCGGCGACGGCCGGCACGAGAGCACGCGGATGTGCCTCCAGGCGCTCGCGTCGTTCGCGCCGCGCAGCGGCTTCCGCCTCTTCGACGTGGGGAGCGGGACGGGGATCCTCTCGATCGGCGCCGCGAAGCTCGGCGGCGAGGCGATCGGGGTCGACATCGACGCCGCCGCGAACGCGATCGCGGCGGACAACGCGCGGCGGAGCGCGGTGGAGGCGCGCGTGCGCTTCGCGACGACGTGGCCGGACGGGACGTTCGACATCGTCGTGGCCAACATCCTTCGCGAGGTCCTCTCGGCGCTCGCCCCTCGGATCGTGGCTCGCCTGGCGCCGCGCGGGACGTTGATCCTTTCGGGGCTCGTGTCCACCGACGTTCCGGAGATCGTCGCGCGCTACGCGCCGCTCCTCGCCGAGCGTCGACCGGAGATCTTCGAGCGGGGTGCGTGGCGCGCGCTCGTGTGGCGCAACGCCGAGCCCCGCGCCGATGCCGGAGCCGCGTGAACCGAGGTGCCTGGGCGCTATCCGAGCCGCCGCGTCCCCCCGGAGATGACGATTCCATGCCCGGCGGCGGTCGTTCGTTCGAGCTCACGGATCAAACACCGCGCGGACCAGGGTGCCGCCCTGGATGTGCCCAGCTGTGCCAGCTTTTGCCGATGAGGAACGAGCGCTCCGGCACCGGCGTGCAATTCCGCTGTGTTGCGTGACGGTACGAGAGCTGCTTGGTCGCGGCACATGACCTCGCGCCCGCTCCTCGCCTCGATGATTCTCTCCCTCCTCACGGTCGCCGCATGCGGCGACTACATCTACGGCGACCCGGGCGGAGGCGGCGGCACCGCGTCAACGGCTACCTCAACGGCGATGGGAGCGACAGGCGGAGGTGACGGCGACGCCGGCACGACGACGACGGGCGCCGGAGGTGAAGGCGCGAGCGGCGGGGGCGAGGCGAGCGGCGGGGGCGGCGGCACGAGCACCGGCGGCGGCGATGCGACTGGCGGAGGTGGTGGGACGGCGTGCGGCGACGCGGTCTGCGGCACGCATCAAGTCTGCGAGAGCTGCCAGACGGACGACGAGGGGGAGCCGCCCTGGTTCTTCTGCACCGACGCCGACCCTGAGCCCAGCGCCGACGAGTTCCGGTGTGGGGAGACCAACTGCGACCGCGGCACCGAGGCGTGCGAGCACAAGGCCGAGTACTTGGGCTGCGACGGCCACGACATCTGCACGGCTCTCCCGGCCTACGACGGCTGCACCGACTGCGACTGCATCGCGGCGTACTTCGCCGACGGCGTGAATGGATCGTACTTCGGCGAGGGCGCGTCCCGAATCTGCCTCGACGCCTGCACCGGCTCCGGTGAGGGGGCCATCCACGTCCGGCTGTCGGCGTGCTGGGACTGATGCGCGGAGCTCCGCGGGCTGAACGGCCCTGTCGCGAGGAGCGCTCCCGAGGGCGCTGTCGACAGCGACGGCAGGTCGGGCCGCGAGCTACCAATTATACCAGACGACGAGCCGCAAACGGGCGCTTGAAAACCGCTCATCGCTGGCGATTCGGTCCATGAGTTCAAAGACGGTGGCCCAGTCGCTCGATCGCACTTCCGGACACGAGTCGCGAAATGCCGACAACTCTGTCCAGCTGGCGTAGGTGGTGCCGCCCAGCTCGCCCGGACCGTAGCGCCGCTCATGCTCGGCGATCCGATCGAGGTCTGCACGAAGCTGAGCAGATGGGTTTGGTGGAATTCCCCGCCGAGCGGCGACAGCTCCGAGCGGCTCACCCGCGGCGACAACGTCCCTCGATAGCCCGAACAGTCGCTGGGAAATCGCGTCCGCACCGTCGATGAGAGGCAGCACGCGGAGGACGCCCTGCCATGCGTGCTCGTCCTCTTCGAACGGCAACATTCGCGTCACCTCGACCCAGCCCTCAATCCAGAACATTCGCGCTCCAGGCGTCAATTCGCCGCGATCAGCGCCGCCGGTCCGCCCCGCATGGCGTTCATGTCGTCCCGGCGACGGTAGTTCGTTCGAGCTCGCGGATCAAACGCCGCGTGGAGCGCGTCGGGCGCGGCGCTCGGGCTCTCGCCGGCGCGAGGAACGCCGCCGCGACCGACGCCGGCGCGACCGATGCCGGCGACGAGCTGCCCCTCGACGCCGCGCCCTTCCCGCCCGAGCCGTCCAGGCAGCCCACGGCCGCCGAGTGGAAGGCGGCGCCCCGCGTCCGCCTCTCCCGCGCCGGCCCCGCGGCCGCGGGCTGCCGCGCGTACAGGGCGAGGGAGTGGCTGCGCGTCCGCTGCCCGGAGCTCACCGTCTCGGCCATCTCGCTGCTCGGCGGGAAGTCCGAGGGCGTGGCCTTCTGGATCGATCCGCCCCGCGGCGGCAGCGAGCTCCCGCGCGGGGGCGAGGTGATGTTCCCGATCCGCCGCGGCGATCGGCGGGTGATCCAGATCCTGACGTTCGGCCCGGGCTACGACGGGCCGTTCACCTTGTTGCCGGCGATCGTCATCCAGGAGCAATGGCTGGAAGACGAGCCGGCGCCGACCGTGACCGCCTCCTGAGACACCATGCGATCCCCCACCCCGCTCCGCGCCATCTCCTCGCTGTTCCTCCTCGCCGCTGCGAGCGGCGTGCTCGTCGCCGCGTGCGGCGCGGCCCCCGCGGCCCCCGGCGGCCCGCCCGCCGATCAGGCGCCCGCCGCGCAGCCCGCGGCCACGAGCTTCGCCCCGACCGGGGCGGCGCTCGCCCCGGCGCCGCCCCCGCCCGACCCGGCGGTGGCCTCGGCGCCGGCGAGCGCCGGGCAGGCCGGCGCCGAGCCGCCCGCCGCGCCCGCCGAGGCGGCGAAGCCATCGGACGGCTGCCCCGAGGGCATGGCCCGGGTCCCGGGCGGCAGCTTCGTGATGGGCCCGCTCAAGGTGAAGGCCACGGTGGGTGACCTCTGCGTCGACAGGACCGAGGTCACCGCCGAGGCGTTCGCGGCGTGTGTCAAGGATGGCAAGTGCACGGACAAATTCGCGGATTGCGCCAAGGAGGCGTCGACCTACGGCGTGGCCGGCAAGGAGAAGCAGCCGATGGTCTGCGTCGACTTCGCGCAGGCCGAGGCCTACTGCGCGGCGCAGGGCAAGCGGCTACCGCGCGACGACGAGTGGGAGTGGGCGGCCCGCGGCGGCGAGGAGGCGCGGCCGTATCCGTGGGGCGAGGAGGCGCCGAAGGATCAGCTCTGCTGGTCCGGCGGCGGCACCGTCCGCAAGACAGCGTGCGACGTGGGGAGCTTCCCCGCCGGCGCGAGCCCGCAGGGCATCCAGGACCTGGCGGGCAACGTCTTCGAGTGGACAACCAACGCCAACGACGGCAAGGGCAAGATGCGCATCGCCCGCGGCGGCAGCTGGCGCGACGGCATCGCGCCGCTCGTCAGGACCGCGCGGCCGGGCGGCTTCGAGGCGACGTACCGCTGCGGGTTCCTCGGCATCCGCTGCGTCGTCGAGCCGGCGGCCCAGGCGATCAAGTAAGCTGCGCAGCGTCGGCCGAGCGCCAGACGGGAATCGGCTGCTCGCAGCCCGCTTTCAGGTCGTTCTCCGCGAGGTGGTGCGATGTACAACGGGTCGGCCACCCGGCGCATCACGTCGTGTTCGAGGCGGGCCTCGGGCGTCGCCCTGCCCACCCAGCGCGCGTGGGCTTCCAGGTTGTCGGCAACGTGTCGGAACAGCTCCGCCAGCCGCTCGGGAACCACCGCGTTGTTCGCCAGGTCGCGTCCGCAGGGCTCGTCGTCCATCGGTACCTCCTGTCCATTCGCCCCGACGCGCGAGGTGTCGGGTCGTGACCGCAGGCCGCGGTCCAGGAGCGGGCGGCCGGGCGTGTGTTATCCATGGCGGCAGCCGTGTCGTCGTCCCCCGCGCCCGCCGCGATGGCGGGTCGCCCGCCCCGGAGCCCTGCCGATGACCGACGTCCACCACGCCGAAGCCACCGCCTTCTTCGACGACTTCGTCGCCGCGTTCGTGCACTTCGACGGGCCGCTGATCGCCCGCCGCTACCACGTGCCGTACCTCGCGATGCACGCCGCCGGCCTGCACGACCTGCTGACGAGCGCGGAGGCCGTCGGGGCCTACTTCCAGCGCATCGTCGACCAGTACCGCGGCGACGGCTGCACGGCCTGCCGCCACCGCGAGCTCCAGGTGGTCACGATGGGCAGCGAGGCGCTGCTCGCCACCGTGTCGTGGGACCTGCTGGACGCGTCAGGCGGCGTGCTGTTGAGCTGGCGCGAGAGCTACAACCTGCTGCGCACACCGCAGGGGCTGCGCATCTTCGCGTCGACGGACCACTGATCCAGCGGCGCCCAGCCCCTGGGCGCGCCGGCGGGCGTCGCCGATGGCCTCGACGAAGGCGGCAACGAAGCCGAGCGCGCGACGGTCCTCGAGAGGATCGCCGGCGCCGGACCTCGGCCGATCAGATGCTGCACTCCACGAAGCCCTGCGTGTTCGCGGAGACGTTCATCTCCCACCTGGACTGGGCGGCGTCGTACTGGACGACCACGCCGGTGGAGACGCCGCCGCGGAGAATGCCGCCGATCCCCTTGAGCCAGCACGTCTTGCCGGTCACCGCGGGGCCGAGGTCCACCGACCCTGCCTGGATGCCGTGGTAAGCCTCGCCGAGGTAGTCCGTCACCTGGACGCAGCTCGCGTAGCCGGCGACCTTCCCCTGCCCGTGGAGGTACCAAGAGCCGCCGTCTTTCTCCACGCCGATGTAGTCCGACGCGCTGGCGAAGTTGTGGCCGCCCTCGTAGTTGATGACCTGCGTCAGAAAGCAGCGTCGGTTGTTGCTGGTGGACGCGAGGAACACCCTGGGGCTGGTCGTGGTATAGCTGTTGTTGGAGTAACCGACCTGCGTGATCATGGTTCCGGGGTTGGCGAGCCCACCGTAGGCACGAACCGACACACCCGAGTCGGCGTGCGCGAACACGCGCGCCGTGCCGAGCCAGCTGTACATCGCGACGTTGCCGCCGTCGCGGAGGTTTCCGGTCACGCCCATGAGGTAGGCCGCGTTCCCGCTCCAGGTGCCGAGGTTCTGAAAGGCGTTGCCCGACGTCGCGGTGGCGCTGCTGTACCCGAACGCGGCAAACGCCTGCTCGGCGGCGCCGATCGCCTCGTCCTCGCCCCCGTCGACGTCACCGTTGCCCTGATCCGGGCTCTCGACCTCGACGTTGCACCCCAGGAGGGCGACGACCGAAGCGACCGACAGCGCGCGAAAACAAGCGCGAGCTAGTTGCATGTGCATACGATGTTCCCCTTTTCGAACGCAGCGGGCCGAAGCGGCGCGCCGCGACGGCAATGCTACGCCGACCCGACCCGGTGACAACGGACACGGGGCTCACGCCTCGCGCGGGTGCCCCCCTCAGCGCGGACCACAGAGGGTCCGCTGCTGTGCGCGTCGCACACAGCCATGCTGTAGCTGACGGGAAATTCTTTCTATGCGATCGACCAGCTCCGGGCGAAGGCGATGCGCGCCAGGACGCTGTTGACCGCGGTTGGCCCGAGGCGCAGGGCCTACGTCGCGGCGGTGGCGCGTGCGCCACGGTCATGCTGATGTTGCCGTCGAGCGTTCGGGCGATCGACACCGATTCACAACGGAGGTATTGGATGAACAGCACTCGATGGGTGTTTTGTCAGAACGGCGGATCGCGCGGACGCGGTGCCGCGCTGCTCGCCGCAGCATGCCTCACGGCATGCTCCTCGGTCGTCATTCCGGATCAGCGCAGCGGAGGCACAGGCGGCGACGGCGGCGCGACCAGCACCGGAGGCGCGGAGACGGCCACGGGCACCGGAGGCGCGGGAACGACCACGGGCACCGGAGGCGCGGGAACGACCACGGGCACCGGAGGCGCGGGAACGACCACGGGCACCGGAGGCGCGGGAACGACCACGGGCACCGGAGGAACAGGCACGCCGGACGATCTACCCTGGAGCAAGACGATCGCGGGCTCCGGAACGGAGAGTCCCCGCGCCGTGGCGGCAGATTCAAGAGGGAACGTCTTCTTGTCGGCCGAGATCTACGAGTCGACCGATCTCGGCTGCGGCCCCTTGAGCGCAGGGTCAGGGCCCCTCGACGCCCTGGAACTCGGCGCCTTCGTCGCCAAGCTCGACGCGTCGGGCACCTGCCTCTGGAACGTCGCCTTGCCGAACACGGCGAGCGGCATCGCAAAGTACTCGACCCTCGCCGCCGACGCGCAGGGCAATCTGCTCGCCGCAGGCCTGGCCCGTGGCACCATCGACCTCGGCGCGGGTCCCATGGCGGGCGCGACGGAGGGCCAGGATATCCTGGTCGCAAAGGTCGACCCCGATGGCCGCCTCCTCTGGGCGAGGCGCTTCGGTAACGATGCCGTTCAGCTCGCGCCCCACATCGCGGTCGACCGGGCCGGGAACGCGGTCGTCACCGGCGGCGCGAGGGGCTCCATTCCCATCGGCGACGAGCCGATCGTGAGCGCCGGCGGCGTCGATGCCTTCGTGCTGAAGCTCGATCCCGCCGGCGAGGTGCTCTGGGGGAAGCTCTTCGGAGATCACGACTACCAGGCCTGCAGGGGCGTCGCGCTCGACAGGCAGGGCAATGTGCTCGTCATGGGCGATTTCGACGGAACCATTGATTTCGGCGGTGGCCCCCTCGCCAGCGCGGGGGACCGAGACATCTTCGTGGCGAAGCTCGACCCCGACGGCACCCCGCGATGGAGCAAGCGCTTCGGTGGTGCGCTCAATCAGACCGGCCTCGACATCGATACCGATGAAGATGGGGCTCTGCACGTCCTCGCCGCGCTCAGCGGCACGGTGGACTTCGGCGGAGGCGCTCTCACCGCGAGCTCTGGTATCGCCGTCGCGAAGCTCGATCCCGACGGACAGCACATCTGGAGCAGGCAGTTCGGCGACGGCATGAGCGTGGTCCATCACCAGATCGCGGTGGGCGTTCAGGGCAACACCGTGCTGACGGGCTCCTTCGACGACACGATCGACTTCGGCAACGGGCCTATCGACAGCGGCGACGGCGCGGTGGAAGAGGCTTTCGTCGCCAAGCTCGACCCCCACGGGGACGCGCTCTGGAGCCGACGCTTCAGCGGCGCCGGAGCGCAGTTCGGATGGGATATCGACACAGACCCCGGGGGCAACGTCTTCGTTCTCGGCGGATTCGAGGGCACGGTCGATTTCGGAGACGGCCCGATCTCCGCCCAGATGCGGGATGTCTTCCTTCTGAAGCTCTCGCCCTGATCTTTGCCTTCATGAGAAAGCCCTCGGGGCTTAGCGCACCGCCTCGAGAGAGAGCGTCTTGTCGGCCGAAGCCCGCGGATCTCCTCGCGCGTGAGCGGGGGCTCGTCCTCGGCGAACGGCGTGCGCACGAGATCCGCCACGTCGCGCTCGGCGGCGAGCTGGATGCGGCTCGACCAGAGGACGCGTCGGGCGAGCTTGCCTGGAAAGAGTGAGGTGTTGTCGCCGAGCGACTCGGCCTCTGCGCCGCACAAGCGGACGCCGAGGCTGCGCAGCGGCAGCGACGGCCATGCGCAGGCGTCGAGCCATGGCGACGCAAGGCACCAAGTGGGCGGCCAGGAGGGCGCCCGGGCTGCGCAGGAGCCACGCGATCGTACGATAGGACACAAAAGTAGGTGCGCAGGAGGGTCGCGGGGGCTGCGCAGGAGGACGCCGAGGCCGCGCAGGAGGGCCGCCCGGGCCGCGCAGCAGCACCGCCGGGGCTGCGCAGCAGCACCGCCGGGGCTGCGCAGGAGGACGCCGAGGCCGCGCAGGAGGGTCGCCGGGCCTGCGCAGCAGGATCGCCGGTCTGCGCAGGAGGACGCCGAGGCCGCGCCGCAGACGTCAAGGCGGAAGGAGGAGCGGGGTCATGGTGCCGCCGTAATCCCTGACCTTGCCTCCGGCGAGCTGCCGAATGAAGCCAGCCGCACTCTCGATGGTGTTCAGCCAGTCAGCGCCCTTGAGACGTACGTGATCATCGGTCTTGAACCCGAGCACGTCCACGGCCACAGACCACAGACCACAGTCCGTCGGGATCCTCGCGGAGGTCGCCGACGCGGATCGTGATGGTCCGCGGCGCGCCTCCGTCCGAGGGCGTGAACAGGGACGTAACCTCTATTATCGCGTTCATCCACTTTCTCTCCTTACGGCACAATCGGCGGTTTAAGCATGCCGCCCTCATCTTCCGCTCGACCGCGGAGGTGCTTGGACGCAAACTGAGCAGCTAGCTCCACAGCATGGAGTGGGTCCGCACCAGCCAGCGGTCGATCGAATGCGATCTCCGCTCCCCATACGATCGCGTCCACTCGCTCAAGTTCCCCATGTCGTGTTCCAAATGGGTGGGTCGAGGGTTCCGCCGCCCGCGTTCTCGACCTTGTCGTTGACCCTCCGAGCGATGAATTGGGCACCATCCACGATCGCCTGTGTCCAGTCTACCTGTTTCAGACGAACCCTGTCATCATCCTTGAACCCGAGAATCTCCACGGCAACAGACCACGAAGCGCCATCGGAATCGAGCCGTACATCACTGATTCGAAGCGTGATGGTCCGCTTCGGACTACCGTCCACCGGGGTAAATATCGTGGTCAGCTCAAGCATGGGACCTCACCTGCAGCTATCCTCGCATTTGCGAAGACACTTGGAATATTCGGCATTACACTTCGCGCGACACGTTGACGTAGGGTCACGTTTTGTGCAGTCGTCATGACAACCGTCGTGAATCGCGTCACAGTTCAGCTTGCAGCGCTCCTTGCAATCCCCATTCGCGCCATTCACCCACCGGCACGGGCCGCACGACTGCGCTCCCGAGCCGAGGTGCACCCCGTTGGCATACTCACATCGCTCCTTGGCCTCGTCCAGGCTCGCATGATCGCCCTGGTAGAGCGAGGTGCAGGTACCGGTCTCTCCCCAGTTCTTGCACTGAATCGAGCCAGCCTTCCATGTGACCGTGCACTCGGCGAGCTGGGAGCCGCCGCTGCACGGGTCCTCGTCGTAGCCGGTGTGGTTCTGCGGCTCCAGCGGGACATACCCGAAGCCGCCGACCCCGCCGGTGGGGGTGATGATGCCCCCGCCGGCCCCCTCCGTTCCATGACCCCGGACGTAGCACTCTCCCATGTCGAAGTTGCACCCCGTGGGACCGAAAACCAGAAGAACGACCCACCATTTCATTTTCATTTCGACTCTCCCCCGAACCTCCAGATAGGCCCAGCCGTGACCATCAGGACCATGCTGCCAGGAAGGACGCGGCTGCTCCCGCCGGCCCAGTCCACGTTGACGCTCGTCGACGCCCCCAGGCGACCGGCGAAGTACCAGTCGGACTGGGCGCGGCCGCCCGGAGCGACCCCCATCACGCGGTCGCAGATCACGGCGCCGCACACCTGCATCATGTAGACCGACAGCGACGGCCCGAGGCTGACGTTGCCGGTCTTCGTGGTGTACCCGAAGGTGACCGCCGTCCGATCGTAGAATCCGACGCCTGCCCCTGGAACGACGCTGAGCACGTTGTGGACTTCGATCCGGAAGTCGCTCGTCCTGCGCCACAGCCACCCGATGAAGGGGCTCACGGCGAGCCTGGGCTCGGTCCCGACCTGGATCCCACCGACGCTGACACCGCCGCTGAACTCGAGCGCCAGCGCAGGCGCGGGAGCGACGACGAGGGCACAAGCGCAGAAAAGGCCGAGATTGCCGTGGAAGCGCATCGACATGGTGAAGGCTCCTCGCCGAGCGGCGGCGACACACGGTGCGGATGCACTCGCCATTCTTCCGAGCGTGGTCTGAGCGTCAAATAGAAACTCGGCGAGCGCAATTGAAAGGACATGAGTCGCTCCGTTCCGGGCATTCACCCGTGCGCACACGGTTCCGCGGCAAGAGCGCGCCGCTTCGAGAGAGAGCGTCTTGTCAGCGAACATGCGCGCGAGCAGCGGAGAGAATTGACTTTCCATCCCAGAACCCGTTCCGCTCTCTCGATCCCTCGCGCTGCCCAGCGGACCGCCGGGCTCGCGGGCGGCCGCTGCCCCGGCCGGCGCTCGCGCCTTGCCTTCGGGCCCTGCGCAGCGCACCTTCGCGCCCAGCGACCATGCCCGGCGACGACCCCTACGTGATGCCTGCTTACGTCAAGCTCCTCGTCGCCGACGCGGAGCGCTCCGCCTCGTTCTACGAGCTCCTCGGCTTCACCCGCGTCCACCAGGATCCGGTGTTCATCCACCTGCGCTGGGCGCGTCATGCCGATCTCTTCCTCGTCGCGACGCCGCCGGGGGTCTCGCTCGCGGGGCAGCGCGGCCTCGGCGTCATCGTCTGCTTCAGCGCCGCCGGCGACCGCGGCATCGAGACCATCGCCGCGCGCGCCGCGGCGGCCGGCGCCGCCGTCGACGGGCCGCGCGACCAGCCGTGGCACACACGGGAGGTCGTCGTCACCGACCCCGACGGCTACCGCCTCTGCTTCGTCGAGCCGAGCACACCCCTCCAGAGCTGAGGCCCACTGCCCGCGCCGGCGCCTCCCAGGCGGCGCCGGACAGGCTCGTGTATCATCCCACCGGCATGTCGCCCGAGCCGTCGCAGCCCAGGCCCATCGGGCGGTATCTGCTGTACGGCGCGATCGCATCCGGCGGGATGGCGTCCGTGCACCTCGGCCGGCTCGTCGGCGACGCGGGCTTCTCGCGCACCGTGGCCATCAAGCGGCTGCACCCCGCGCTCGCCGAGGCGCCCGAGATCGCCGAGAGCCTGCGCGACGAGGCCCGCATCGTCGCGCGCATCCAGCACCCCAACGTCGTCGCCATGGTCGACCTCCTCCTCGCCGAGGACGAGGCGTTCCTTGTCATGGAGTACGTGCGGGGCGAGTCGCTGGCGCGGCTGCTCCGGGCGGCGCGCGCGGGCGGCGCGCCGGCGCCGGTGCCCATCGTCGCGAGCGTCGCGTGCGGCGCGCTCCACGGCCTGCACGCCGCCCACGAGGCGCGCAGCGAGTCGGGCGAGCCGCTCGGCATCGTGCACCGGGACGTCTCGCCCGAGAACGTGCTCGTCGGCGTCGACGGGGCGGCGCGGCTGCTCGACTTCGGCATCGCCAAGGCGCGCGGGCGGCTCAGCACCACCCGCGGCGGGCAGATCAAGGGCAAGCTCGCGTACATGGCGCCCGAGCAGCTCCTCTGCGCCGACGTGACCCGGCGGACCGACGTGTTCGCGGCGGGCGCGGTCCTCTGGGAGGCGCTCGCAGGCCGCCGGCTCTTCGACGGCGGCGACGAGGGCGACCTCATCCGGGCCGTGCTCGAGGAGCCGATCCTGCCCCCGAGCTCGCTCGCGGCGCACGTGCCGCCCGCGCTCGACGCCATCGTCCTCCGCGCCCTCGAGCGGAACCCGGAGGGCCGCTACCCGACCGCCCGCGAGCTCGCGGTCGCCATCGAGGACGCCGTCCCGCTGGCGTCGCCGCGCGCCGTGGGCGAGTGGGTGGAGGCGCTCGCCGGCGACGCGCTCGCGCGGCGGGCGGCGCGCGTCGCCGCCATCGAGAGCGCGTCGGCGGCGATCCCGGGCGGCCCGGCGACGGCCAGCTCGGGCGCGGCCGCGCGGGATGGGTCGGGCGCGCCCAGCGACGGGGCAGAAGACGGAGGCGAGCCCACGCCGCCGGGCGGCCCGGCGCGGGGGCTGGCAGAGACAGCGCCCTCGATCCCGTCGAGGGCCCTCGATCAGGGGACGCCGGCGGCCGAGCCCCCGCCCGGATCGGTGACGTCCAGCGGGATCTCGCTGGGGCTGCCTGCGACCGACGGCGCGCGGCGCGAGGGTCCGCCCCCCGCGGCGAGGAAACGCGCGCGCCCGCTGCTCGCGCTGCTCGGCGGGCTGCTCCTCGGCGGCGCGGCCGCGCTCGCGGCGCAGTCGTGGCGCCGCGCCCCTCCCGGCCCGGAGGACGCCGCGCGCGCGGTCCACGCGCCCGCGGCGCAGCCGGCCGGCGCCTCGACGGCGAGCACGGCGAGCGCCGTCGCAGCGAGCCCATCGAGCACCGCCGCGACGGCCCCGGCGAGCGCCATCGTGGCGAACCCGGCGAGCACCGTCGCGGCCGACCCGGCGAGCGCCATCGTGGCGGCCCCGGAGAGCGCCGCCGCGGCTGCCCCGACGAGCGCCGTCGCGGCCGCCCCGGAGAGCGCCGCCGCGGCTGCCCCGGCGAGCGCCGCCGCGCCAGCGCCCGCACAGCGCCCGGCGCGCCCCGCAGCCGGCGCGCGCGCGCCGGCACCCGCGCCGCGGACGACCCGCGCCGACACCCAGCGCTGCTCCCCGCCGTATACCGTGGACAAGGCCGGCATTCGCCGGCTCAAGCCCGAGTGCCTGTGAACCGATGAACCCCGCGTGTCCCGCCCGCGCCCGGCTCGCGCTCTCCCTCGCCGCCGCGGCGGCGCTCTCGCTCACCGGCGCGCGCGCCGACGCAGCGCCCCACAAGCAGGCGTGCGCCGACGCCTACGAGCGCGCGCAGGGCCTCCGCCGCGACGGCCGGCTGATCGAGGCGCGCGCCGCGCTGGTCGTCTGCTCGCAGCCGACGTGCCCGGCGGCCGCCGTGGCCGACTGCGGGCCGTGGCTCACCGAGGTCGAGCGGAGCCTGCCCTCCGTGGTCGTCGCCGCGAGGGACGCGCACGGGCGAGAGCGCCTCGACGTGCGTGTGCTCGTGGACGGGCGCCCCCTCGCCGCGGCGCTCGACGGCAAGGCGCTGCCGGTCGACCCGGGCCCGCACACCTTCCGCTTCGAGCCCGCGACAGGCCCCGCCGTCGAGGAGCGCGTGCTGATCCGCGAGGGCGAGAAGAACCGCCCGCTCACCGTGACCCTCGGCGCACCTCCGGCCGGCGCGCCAGCCTCGCCTGCCCCGCTCGCCCCGCGCGCCGCGCCGCCTGCGGAGCCCTCGGTCCCGGGGCTCGTGTGGGCCTCCGGCGCCGTCGGCGTCGCCGGGCTCGCGGTGTTCGCCGTCGCCGGCGCCCTCTCGCTGAGCGCCGAGGCCGACCTGCGCGCCACGTGCGCCCCGCGCTGCGCGGAGGGCGACGTGCGCGCCATCCGGGTCCAGCACGCGATCGCCGACGTCGGCCTCGGCGTGGGCGTCGTCGCGCTGGGCGCCGCGGCGTGGCTCTACATGACCCGGCCGGCCGCGGCGCAGCCCCCGAAGGCCGGCGCGGCGGCGCTCTGGCCGTTCATCGCCGGCAACGCCGCGGGCGTCGCGGGGGCCTTCTGATGCGCGCGTCGACCCGCGCCCGCGCCCGCGCCCGCGGCGGCGCCGCCGCCCTC
The DNA here is from genome assembly GCF_051475585.1 of Sorangium sp. So ce426. NCBI lineage: Bacteria > Pseudomonadati > Myxococcota > Polyangiales > Polyangiaceae > Sorangium > Sorangium sp. So ce426. Next base: position 5,907,173 of record NZ_CP150341.1, read on the forward strand.
GCGGCGGCCCTCCTCTCGGCGTGCTCGCTCGTGCGCCCGCTGCACGGCCTCACCTGCGAGCCCGGGGCCGGCGACGCGTCGTGCCTGTACGGCCAGCCCTGCGACGCCAGCGCCGACTGCACGACGGCCGCGTGCACCGAGGGCGTCTGCCAGTGCCCCGCCGACATGGTGACGATCGAGAGCTCGTTCTGCATCGATCGGACCGAGGTCTCGAACGCCGCCTACCGCGCCTTCCTCGCCATGCGGCCGGACGTCGCGGCGCAGGAGCCGTTCTGCTCGTTCAACGGCAGCTTCGATTTCGACGACACCGGGCCCGACGCGCCCCCCGTGTGCACGACGCGCCGCAAGGAGGACGAGCACCCCGCCACCTGCGTCGACTGGTGCGACGCGCGCGCCTTCTGCAAGAGCCACGGCAAGCGCCTCTGCGGCGAGCGCCACGGCGGCCCGCTGCCGTTCCGCGGTGCCATGGCGCAGGGCGAGTGGTTCGACGCGTGCAGCAAGCACGGCGCGCTCGCTCACGCCACCGGCGAGTTCGACGCTCTCCAGTGCAACGGCGACGGCACCGAGACGGCGCCGGTCGGCGACGACACAAGCCTGGCGTGCGAGGGCGGCTATCTCGGCCTGCAGCACATGAGCGGAAACGTCCGCGAGTGGGAAGACGCGTGCTCCGGCGACGTCGGCTCCGGCGACCTCTGCAGGACCCGGGGCGGGGCGTTCGACAGCGAGGGAACGCTCGAAGAGCTCCGGTGCGACGCGCGCGACGAGCGCGAGCGCGCCGACACCGATCACACGATCGGGTTCCGCTGCTGCAGCGGGTAGCGCCGCGGCGACGCCGGCGGCGGCTCGCCCGCTCCCTTCGAGGCCGAGAGGAGCGAGCGGGAAGCTGTGTTGACGCTCACGATGGTTGATGCTCGATCGCGCAGGCTGTTCGATGGCCATCGCGGGGGTGAGCGCTCCTGTCTGCGCTCCCCGAAACCGGTGATCTGATCCTGAGTAGAGTCTCTCCGGAAGCTCTCGCCGGGCAACGTCGTCCGCGTGCGCTTCGATGGCGCTCGCAAGCGCGTCTTCCCGACCACCCCCGTCACCGTGCTGGCGACGGGGGTCTGACGCGGGGGCGGCCGTGGTCGCCTCGCTGGCCGGCACCCTGAGCCGCGCCGTCGCCCTCGGGGATGACGTGGGGGGCCCGGGTCGTTCACGAGACGATCGGTCGGCTGCTCGGGCTGCCGGTGGCACCGGAGGGGTGAGCAAGCTTGGGCCGAACGTCGAGCCCGCCGCTCGCACGGAGCCTCCGGCGGGGGCTCCGGGCACCGGATGGCCATCAACCGGCGGCGAACCTGATCGAGGACGTCCTGCCCGAGGTGGCGCACCGTCCGTGGGTGTTGACGTTTCCGTTTCCGTGGCGGCGCAGGCTCGCCCAGGACGGGGCGTTGTTCGGCGTGCTGACCCGCATCTTCGTCGAGAGCGTGGAGCGGTTCTACGAAAAGCGCGCCGCGCGCCGAGGCGCGTGCGGCGCGGTCAAGAGCGGCGCGGTGACCGTCGTGCAACGCACGTCCGGCGACATGCGGCTCAATCCGCATCTGCGCATGGTCTTCCTCGACGGGGCTTATCACGAAGACGGCACCGAGCTCGTGTGGAACGAACTCGGTCACCTGCGAACGGGCGAGGTCGGTCAGGTCTGTTCGATTCATGAAACCCGTACGATCGGCAGTCGGGACATCGTCGATCACCACCTGATTACGAGTGCTCCCGACGCCTCGTTCGCGGCGGGCTCCGTCGCGGTGTGCGAGCCCGGCGCGGTCGTCGCGGGCCACGCGGGCCACGCGGGCCACGCGGGCCAAGACTGCCGGCCAGGAGCGATCGCCTCATGACGCAGCGCCGCGACCACATGCCCCTCCACGCCGAAAAAAGCCGTACGTCCCGCTTGACCTCCATTCCGCGGTTGTGTGTAATCGGCTGCGCTGCGAATAGCCTTGAATTGTGGACCGTCACCCTGCCACGGCGTCGATGGACTCACCCATCGAAGCGTGAGTACCAGTGTGATGCAGCATGGTATCCGTGCCGACCGCGCCCCTGAAACGTCGGGGGCGCGCCCGTGTCACCGGCTGCCGCCCTGGAGCTCACTCCGGTGCTCCTGGGACGGTTCTGAACGAGATGCGTGACGCCCTCGCGTCGCTGCTCGGGCTCGCACACGGCGGCTGATGCTCTGCCCCTGAAGAGACTCCTACCACCACACACGACATGACCTATCACGCCTTCAGCTCCGAGGACGCCAGCATTCACCGCTCGTTCGAGCTCCAGGCCGGGCGCACGCCCGGCGTCGTGGCCGTATCCTTCGGCCCTGACCGGCTCACCTATCAGGAACTGAATCGCCGCGCGAACCAGCTCGCGCACCACCTGAGGAGCCTGGGCGTCGGCCGCGACGTCCTCGTCGCGCTCTGCGCCGAGCGCTCCCTGGAGGCGCTCATCGGGCTGCTCGCGGCGCTCAAGGCCGGCGGCGCCTATGTCCCTGTCGACCCCGCGTACCCGCGGGAGCGGGTCGCCTTCATGCTCGAGGACGCCGGGGCGCCCGTCCTGCTCACCCAGGCGCGGCTGCTCCCGTCGCTGCCGCGCCACGGGGCGCGCGTGGTCCTCCTGGACGGCGATCGCGAGTTGACCGCGGGCTTCAGCGGCGAGGACCCGCCGGACACCACGGGCCCCGACGACCTCGCCTACGTCATCTACACGTCGGGCTCGACCGGCAGGCCCAAGGGCACGCTGCTGACGCACCGCGGCCTCACCAACCTCACCCGCGCGCTGGCCGAGCGATTCGACGTGGCGCCGGGCTGCCGCGTGCTCCAGTTCGCGTCCCTCAGCTTCGATGCGTCGGTCTGGGAGATCGCGATGACGCTCGCCCGGGGAGGCACCCTGGTGATGGGGGCGCAGGCCGAGATGATCCCCGGGCCCGCGCTGCTCGATCGGATGCGCGCGGAGGAGGTGTCGATCGCGACCTTCCCCCCCTCCGCGCTCGCCGCCTTCCCCGAGGGCGCGGAGCGCTCGCTGCCCGCGCTCCGGACCCTCATCGTCGCCGGCGAGACCTGCCCCGCCGACCTCGCCGCGCGCTGGGCGCAGGGGCGCAGGTTCATCAACGCCTACGGTCCCACCGAGTTCACCGTGTGCGCCACGATGGCCGACGGGCTCGACCCGGTTCGGGACCCCGGCGAGCCCCTCTCCATCGGCCGGCCGATCAGGAACGCGCGCTGCTACGTGCTCGACCATGCCATGCGCCCGGTCCCGGACGGCGAGGCCGGCGAGCTCTACCTCGGTGGACCCGGGCTGGCCCGGAGCTACCTGGGACGGCCCGAGCTCACGGCGGCGCGGTTCGTCCCCGATCCGTTCAGCTCCACCCCGGAGGCCCGGCTCTACCGCACGGGGGACGTGGTGCGCCGCCTGCCCGGCGGCGATCTCGCCTTCCTCGGGCGCGTCGACCAGCAGGTGAAGATCCGCGGCCACCGCGTCGAGCTCGGCGAGGTCGAGGCCGCGCTTGGGCGCCACCCCGCCGTCCGCGCGGCGGTGGCCGTCGCCAGCGAAGGCCGCCTCGTCGCCTACGTCGTCGCGCGCCCGGACGCGCCGGACGCGCCCCCGGCCGCCCCCCGGGCCGTCGTGCCCGCGCTGCGCAGCTTCCTCCGCGAGAGCCTCCCCGAGGTCATGATCCCGTCGACGTTCGTGCTGCTCGACGCGCTGCCGCTCGGCCCCAGCGGGAAGGTGGACCGCGCGGCCCTGCCGCCGCCGGACGCCGCCCGACCCGATCGCGGCGACGGCGAGCCCCTCGCGCCGCGCAACCAGATCGAGGCGGCGATCGCCGCGGCGTGGGCCGAGGCGCTCGGGATCGAGCACCTCGGCGTCCACGACGACGTCTTCGACCTCGGGGCGCACTCGCTGCTCGCCGCGCGGGTGCTGTCGCGGCTGCGCCGCGCGCTCGGCGTCGAGCTCTCCCTGCAGAGCCTGTGCGACGCCCCCACGGCCGCCGCGCTGGCCGAGCTCGTGGAGTCGCTCCCCCGGCCGAAGCAGCGCCCGGCCGCCGCGGCCATCCAGCCTGCGCCGCGCGACCGGCCCATCCCCCTCTCGCACGGGCAGCGGCAGATCTGGCTCCACGCCTCGCTCCACCCGGGCGCGCTGTTCTACAACGAGCCGTTCTCCCTGCGCCTCCGCGGGGCCCTCGACGTCCCGGTCCTGGGGCGCGCCCTCGACGAGCTCCTCAGGCGCCACGAGATCCTGAGGAGCGTCGTCGCGGTCGTCGGCGGCGAGCCCGTGCAGCAGATCCTGCCCCCGGCGCCGCTCGATCTGCCGGTCGTCGAGCTGACCGCGCTGCCGGCCGAGGCGCGGTGGGGGCGCGCCGTCGCGCTCGCCACAGACGAGGCCCGGCGCCCGTTCGATCTCGCCCGCGGCCCGCTGCTCCGGGCCACGCTGGTCCGGCTCGACGAGGCCGACCACGTGCTGTTCGTGGTGGTGCACCACATCCTGATGGATGGAGTCTCCATCTTCGACGCGCTCCCGAGGGAGCTCCACGCGCTCTACCAGGCGTTCGCCGCGGGCAGGCCGTCGCCGCTGCCCGAGCGCGCGATCCACTACGCCGACTACGCGGTCTGGCAGCGGGAGCAGCAGCTGAGCGGCGCCCTCCAGCCGCAGCTCGATTACTGGAGGCGACAGCTCGCCGACCTGCCCACCCTGGAGCTGCCGACCGACAGGCCGCGCCCGGCCGCCCCGAGCCTCGCGGGGGCCCGCCACTGCGTCGCCCTGTCGCGGGAGCTCACGCTCCGGCTGAAGGCGCTGGCCAGGGAGCAGGGCGTCACGCTCTTCGTGGTCCTGCTCTCGGCCTTCAAGGCGATGCTCTACCGGTACGCGCGGCAGGACGAGGTCGTCGTGGGCACGTCCGCGTCGTGCCGCCACCCGCCGGAGACCGAGGACCTCCTCGGCTTCTTCCTGAACACGCTCGTGCTGCGCACCGACCTGCGCGGCGACCCGACGTTCCGGCAGCTGCTCGGGCGCGTGCGGGCGGTGAGCCAGGCCGCGCTCTCGCACCAGGACGTGCCGTTCGCCAGCGTCGTGCAGGCGCTCCAGCCGAAGCGGGTCCCCGGCCAGAACCCGCTGTTCCAGGTCGCCTTCGTGCTGGAGCCGCCCGTGCCGGCGCTCGATCCGGGCTGGACCCTGAGCCAGCTCGACGTGGACACGGGCGCGTCCAAGTTCGACCTGATGCTGGAGCTCGACGAGCGCGAGGACGGCATCATCGGGCGCATCGAGTACAGCACCGCGCTGTTCGACGCCCGCACCATCGAGCGGATGGCGGGCCACTACGAGGCCCTGCTCGAGGGCGCGTCGCGCGACGTCGATCTGCGCCTCTCGGCGCTGCCGCTGCTCACGCCCGAGGAGCGGAGCGCGCTCCGCGCGTGGGGCACCGCCCCGGCCGGCCCCGGGTCGGACGCGTGCATTCACCGCCTCTTCGAGGCCCAGGTCGAGCGCTCTCCCGAGGCCGTCGCGGTCGTCTTCGACGACGGCGCGGGCAACGTCACGTCGCTCACCTACCGGGAGCTGAACCGGCGGGCCAACCAGCTCGCGCACACCCTGCTCGGCCTCCGCGCGCCGGGGGCGCCGGGGGCGCCGGGGCCCGAAGCCGCGCCCGGCCCCGACGAGGGGGCCCTCGCGCGCACCGACGAGGGCGCCCTCGCGCCCGAAGACCGCGTGGCCGTGTGCATGTACCGGTCGATCGAGATGATCGTCGCGCTCCTCGGCGTGCTGAAGGCGGGCCTCGCCTTCGTGCCCCTGGATCCGACCTACCCCACCGAGCGCCTCGCGTTCATGCTGGAGCAGGCCCGGGTCCGCGTGATGCTCACCCAGGTGCGCGTCGGCGCGGTGCTGCCGGGGTGCCGGGCGCGCGTCCTCTGCCTGGACGCGGATCCCGAGGAGATCGGCCGGGCGCGCGACGACAACCCGACGGAGCTGGCGACGCCGGACCAGCTCGCCTATGTCATGTACACGTCGGGCTCCACCGGCCGGCCCAAGGGCGTGGCCGTGCCGCACCGGGGCGTGGCCCGGCTCGTCAAGGGCACGACGTACGCGCGCTTCGCGCCGGACGAGGTCTTCCTGCAGCTCGCGTCGATCTCCTTCGACACGTCGCAGTTCGAGATCTGGGGCGCGCTCCTCAACGGCGGCCGGCTGGTCGTCATGCCCCCCGCGCCCGCGTCGCTCGACGACCTGGATCGCGTGATCCGGCAGCACGGGGTGACCACGGTGTGGCTCACCGCCGGCGTCTTCCACCTCCTCGTGGACGAGCGGATCACGGCGCTGCGCGGCCTGCGCCAGATCGTGGCCGGCGGGGACGTCCTGTCCCCGCAGCACGTCAACCGGGTCCTCGCCGAGCTCCCGGGGTGCCGGATGATCAACGGCTACGGGCCCACGGAGGCCGCGACGTTCGCCTGCTGCGCCGCGGTGGAGCGCCCGGTCGGCCACACGGTGCCCATCGGAAGCCCGATCCCCGGCACGAGGGTGCACGTGCTCGACCGGGATCTCAACGAGGTCCCGGCCGGCGTCCCCGGGGAGCTCTGCATCGGCGGAGAGGGCCTCGCGCGCGGCTACCTCGATCTGCCGGAGCTCACCGCGGAGCGGTTCATCCACGATCCCATCGGCGGCGAGCCGGGAGGGCGGCTGTACCGGACCGGCGATCGCGTCCGCCTGATGCCGGACGGGCAGCTCGAGTTCCTCGGCCGCATGGATCAGCAGGTCAAGGTCCGCGGTTACCGGATCGAGCTCGGCGAGATCGAGGTGGTCCTCGGCGAGCACCCGGCCGTGCGCGAGGTGGTCGTGGTGGCGCTGCCGGCGCGCTCGGGCGACCGGCGCCTCGTGGCGTACGTCGTCCCGCACGGCGGCAGGGCCGCGGCGCCGCCCGCGCAAGCCGGGGCCCGCGCGCGCCCGTTCATGGCGGATCCGACCGGCGGGCTCGAGCGTGCGATCCGCGATCACGCGCAGCGGCGGCTGCCCGACTACATGCACCCCTCGGCCATCGTGCTGCTCGACGCGCTGCCCCTCACGGGCAACGGCAAGGTGGACCGCCGCGCCCTGCCGGCCCCCGTCGAGCTCCGCCCCGAGAGCGCGCCCATGGTGGCGCCGCGGAGCTCGCTCGAGGAGCGGCTCACCGCGATATGGCAGGACGTCCTCGGCATCGAGCGCGTGAGCGTGCAGGACAACTTCTTCGATCTGGGCGGCCACTCGCTGCTCCTGATGCGCCTCCACGAGCGCGTCCGGGAGTCGTTCGGCAGCGATCTCTCCATCGTCGATCTGTTCGCGCGCCCGACGGTCACCGATCTCGCCGCGTTCCTCGCGAGCGGCGGCGGCGGCGGGAGCGACCTCTCGGAGGCCGACGCCCGGGCGCTGAAGCAGCGAGAGATCCTGAAACGAAAGAAGCAGGCAGCCAAGAGCAGACAGAATGGATCCGCTTGATCAACCCGTCCCGGAGGACCAAATCGCGATCATCGGGATGGCCGGCCGCTTCCCGGGCGCGAGGAGCGTCGACGCCTTCTGGCAGAACCTGCGCGATGGGGTCGAGTCGATCGCGGCGCTCTCGGATCAGGATCTCGCCGCGGCGGGCGTGCCCCCGGAGGTGGCCTCGGACCCGAGCTACGTCCGCGCGCGGGCCGTGCTCGACGAGGTGGAGTGGTTCGACGCGGCCTTCTTCGGGATGACCCCGCGAGAGGCCGAGATCCTGGATCCGCAGCACCGCTTCTTCCTGGAGTGCGCGTGGGAGGCGCTCGAGCACGCCGGGTACAACCCCGAGGCGTTCAAGGGGACCATCGGCGTCTACGCGGGCGCGAGCGGCCACGACACGTATTTCCTGAGCAACCTTTACCCGAACCACGAGCTCAGGAAGGCGATGGACTATCAAGTCTACGTCGCCAACGACAAGGACTTCCTGCCCACGCGGACCTCGTACAAGCTGAACCTCCTTGGGCCGAGCGTCGCGGTCCAGACCGCCTGCTCCACCTCGCTCGTGGCCGTCCACATGGCCTGCCAGGCGCTGCTCACCTACCAGTGCGACATGGCGCTGGCCGGCGGCGTGGCCATCAACGTCCCCACGCGGTCGGGTTACCTGTACCGGCACGGCATGATCCTCTCGCCCGACGGGCGCTGCCGCGCGTTCGACGCCGAGGCGCAGGGGACGGTGGTCGGCAACGGCGCGGGCGTCATCGTGCTGCGCCGGCTCGAGGACGCCCTCGACAGCGGCGATCACATCGAGGCGGTGATCCGGGGCTCGGCCGTCAACAACGACGGCTCGGGCAAGATCGGGTTCACCGCGCCGGGCGTGGAGGGGCAGGCGCAGGTCATCGCGCAGGCCCTGGCGATGGCGAACACCGATCCCGAGACGATCAGCTACGTGGAGGCCCACGGCACCGGCACGCGCCTCGGGGATCCCATCGAGGTCGCGGCGCTCACCCGGGCGTTCCGCGCCCGGTCCCGCGGCCAGCGCAAGGGCTGGTGCGCGCTCGGCTCGGTCAAGCCGAACGTCGGGCACCTCGACGTCGCCGCCGGCATCACCGGCGTGATCAAGGTCGTGCAGGCGCTCCGCCACCGGCAGATCCCGGCCAGCCTGCACTTCAAGACGCCGAACCCGGAGATCGACTTCGCGAACAGCCCGTTCTACGTCAACGCGGCGCTCGCGGACTGGGAGCCCGGCGACGGGCCCCGCCGCGCCGGCGTGAGCTCGTTCGGCATCGGCGGCACCAACGCCCACGCCATCCTCGAGGAGGCGCCCCACGCGGCGGCGGCGCCCGGCGGGCGGTCCTGGCAGCTCCTCCTGCTCTCCGCCCGCACGAGGACCGCGCTCGACACGATCACCGAGAACCTCGTCGGGTACCTCAAGGCGCACCCGGACGTCAGCCTGCCGGACGTCGCGTTCACGCTCCAGGTCGGCCGCAAGACGTTCCCGCACCGGCGCATGCTCGTCTGCAACGACACAGACGAGGCGGTGAGCCTGCTGTCGACGCTCGGGGAGCGGCGGGTCCTCGCGCACGTCGAGGAGGCCATCGATCGCCCGGTCGTCCTCATGTTCCCGGGGCAGGGCACGCAGTACGCCGGCATGGCGCGGGAGCTGTACGAGCGGGAGCCCACGTTCTGCGCCGGCGTCGATCTCTGCGCGGCCATGCTCCAGCCCGAGCTCGGGTTCGATCTCCGCGAGGTGATCTACCCGCCCCCGGGGCGGGAGGCGGCGGCCGCGGAGCTGCTCAAGCAGACGCGCTTCGCCCAGCCCGCGCTCTTCGTGATCGAGTACGCGCTCGCCACGCTCTGGATGGAGTGGGGCATCCGGCCCGCGGCGATGATCGGCCACAGCCTCGGCGAGTACGTCGCGGCCTGCCTCGCGGGCGTCTTCTCGCTGGAGGACGCGCTGAAGATCGTCGCCCGGCGGGGCAAGCTGATGCAGGAGATGCCGCCGGGCGCGATGCTCGCGGTCCCGCTGCCCGAGGCCGAGGTGCAGCCGCTGCTCGACGAGGGGGGCGGCGCGCTCTCGCTCGCGGCCGTCAACGGGCCGGCCGCCTGCGTCGTGGCCGGGCCCGAGGACGCCGTCGAGGCGCTCTCCGACCGGCTCTTCGCCGAGCGCGAGCTGGAGTGCACGCGCCTCCAGACGTCGCACGCGTTCCACTCCGGGATGATGGAGCCGATGCTCGCGTCGTTCACCGCGATCGTGGCCCGCGCGCGCCCGAGCGCCCCGAAGATCCCGATCGCGTCGAACGTCACCGGCACCTGGCTGTCCGCGGCCGACGCGCAGGACCCCGGGTACTGGGCGAGGCACGTGCGCGAGCCGGTGCGCTTCATGGCGGGGCTCGGCGAGGTGCTCGCCGATCCGACGCGCGCCCTGCTCGAGGTCGGCCCGGGCCGGGTGCTCGCGACCCTGGCCAAGCAGCACCCCGCGCGGGGCGCCCGCCGGGTGATGCTCTCGTCGATCCGGCACGTCCACCACCGCCAGTCCGACATCGGGTTCCTGCTGGAGACGCTGGGCCAGCTCTGGCTCTCCGGCGTCCGCGTCGACTGGTCGGGCTTCTACACCCACGAGCCCCGCCGGCGCGTGCCCCTGCCGACCTACCCGTTCGAGCGGAAGCGGTACTGGATCGACCCGCCCTCGAGCGCCGCGCGCCGGCCGGCGCGCAGCGCGCCGGAGCCGGCCGGCCTGATCCACCTCCTGGCCTGGAAGCGCTCGGTGCTGTCGGGGTCGATGAAGGCGTCGGCCCGGCCGGCCAGGGCGCAGTGCTGCGTCGTCTTCGCCGACAGCTACGGGCTGGGCGCCCGGATGGAGATGCGGCTCCGCCGGGACGGCTACAAGGTCATCACCGTGCGGCCGGGCGAGGGCTTCGCCGAGACGGGCGAGGGCGAGTTCACCGTCGCCCCCGCGAGCCGCGCGGACCACGCGTCCCTCTTCGGCGCGCTGCGCGCGGCGGGCGTGTCCCCCTCGCGCATCATGTTCCTGTGGGGCGTGACCAAGCCCGCGCGCGCGCCGCTCGACGCCGGCCGCCTCGCGGAGGCCCAGCGGCTCGGGTTCGCCAGCCTCGTCGCGCTGGCCCAGGGGATCGGCGACGCGGGGATTCGCGACGAGGTGCGGCTCGGCGTCGTGACGAGCCACATGCAGAAGGTGACCGACGCGGCCGTGCTCTGCCCCGAGAAGGCCACGCTGCTCGGCCCGTGCGAGGCCATCCCCAGGGCGTACCCGAACGTCTCGTGCATCAGCGTCGACATCGACCTGCCGGAGCCGCGGACGCTGCAGGAGGCGAGGCTCATCGACCAGCTCCTCGCCGAGGTCACGCTGGAGCAGACCGAGCCCGTCATCGCCTACCGGAACGGGGAGCGCTGGGTCCGGATCTTCGAGCCCGCGCGCATGGACCGCGCCGAGGGCCTGCCGCCGCGCCTCCGGGAGGGCGGCGTCTACCTGATCGCCGGCGGGCTCGGGGCCGTCGGCTCCGCCCTCGCGGAGCACCTCGCGAAGGTCGCGCGCGCGAAGCTCGTGCTCGCGAGCCGGACGGCGCTCCCGCCCCGGGAGGCCTGGGACGGCCTCGCCGGCGCGGGCGCCTTCGACGCGCTACGCCGCAAGATCGGCGCGGTGCTCGAGATGGAGCGGCTGGGCGCCGAGGTGCTGCTCGTGACGGCCGACGTCACGCGGCTCGACGACATGCAGCGCGCGGTGGCCGAGGGGCTCCAGCGCTTCGGGCGGATCGACGGCGTGATCCACGCGGCGGGCGCCCGCCGCGCCGTGCCCCTCCAGCGCATGACGCGCGAGGAGGGCGAGGCGCTCCTCGCCCCGAAGCTCGACGGCGCGCTCGTCCTCGACGAGTCGCTCCGGGGCCTCCGGCCCGATTTCGTCGCGCTGTGCGCCGCGCGGACCGCGGGCGCCCGCGGGGCGGGCCTCGCGGGCCAGTGCGCCGCGACCGCCTTCCTCGGCGCCTTCGCGCAGCGGCGGGCCGCCGGTGACGGCCCGCTCACGATCGCGATCGAGTGGGACCCGTGGCAGCGGCAGGACGCCTCGCGCGGCAAGGATCCCGAGCCCGCGGCCGACTCGAGCGAGGGCGGCGCGGCCGCCGCGGAGGAGGGGATCTCGCGCGACGAGGCGCTCGACGCCTGGATGCGCGTCCTCACGAGCCCCACGCCCCACGTCCTGGTCCTGAAGCGGGAAGCGCAGGCCAAGCAGCGCCCCTCGGCCAGCTCGATCGCGCCGCCCTCGCGGGACGTCGAGTCCGAGGGCATCCCGAGATCGGTCCACCCGCGGCCCGACCTCGGCACGGCCTACGTGGCGCCGCGCGATCCGCTGGAGCGCGCCGTCGCCGAGACGTGGGAGAAGCTGTTCGGCATCGAGCGGATCGGCGTCCACGACGACTTCTTCGCGCTCGGCGGCGACTCGCTGCTCGCCGTCCAGCTCATCTCCCGGCTGCGCAGCGTCGTGAACATGGATCTCCCCGGCCACAGCCTGCTCAACGCGCCGACCGTGGCGGCCCTGGCCGAGCTCATCGCGCAGTCCGACTCGCCCTCATCCACCTCGCTGTCGAGGCGCTCTCCCGCGCGCCTCTTGCCCGCGTCGCTCGTGCGGATCAAGCCCGGCACCGGGCGGCCGCTCTTCCTGATGCACCCGGTCGGAGGGCACGTTTACTTCTACCACGATCTCGCCACCTGCCTGGACCCGGCGCAGCCCGTGTACGGGCTGCAGGCGCAGGGCATCGAAGGCAAGGCGCCGCCCTTGACCCGCGTCGAGGAGATGGCCGCGCGCTACCTCGAGGCGGTACGGCGGCACATCCAGCCGGAGGGCCCCTACGTGCTCGGCGGGTCGTCCTTCGGCGGGGTCGTCGCCTTCGAGATGGCGCACCAGCTCCTCTCCGGGGGCGAGCGCGTCGCGCTTCTCATGATGATCGACACGCCCGCGCCCTCGGCGGTGTTCCCCGAGGATCTCGACACCCCCGAGCGCCTCGCCTACCTGATCAGCGGCGATGCGAGTCTCCCCGTCCCCGCGGAGGAGATCCGGCACCTCTCCCCGGACGAGCAGCTGCTCCACGTGCTCCAGCGCAAGAAGGGTGTCTCCCGGATGTTCCCGAAGCTGGCGCTCCAGGAGCTCGCCACGTTCCGCAAGATCGTCACCGCCAACCTGCAGGCGATGCTGCGCTATGTCCCCCGCCCCTACCCGGGTGACGTGCTCTTCTTCGAGGCGAGCGAGCGCGACGCCATGACCGTGAACAACCCGGCGCGGGGATGGCTCGATTTGATCCAGGGCCAGCTCACTGTCCACGAGGTCCCTGGCAATCACATCACCATGAATTTGCCGCCGAACGTGCAAGTCATGGCCGATCATCTGCGCGCGGCCCTCGAGACGGCGGGACATCAGGGCTGATGTTGACGCCCGGCCGGCGGGCTCTTTACCATGGGTGTGGAGCGGCGACGGCGACGGCGACGCCCCCGCGCGGTCGCGCGGGCTCGAGTGCGGCCAGGGCGCGCGGCGGAGGTGGAGAATGTCGAAGATCACCGCGGAGCAGGCGAGAGAGGAGCACGTCGCGCTCCTCAAGGCGTGGACGAAGGCGGTGGGGGCCGTCAAGGACTACGGCTTCCTCGATCGCCACCTGGCCGAAGGCTGGCGGTACGTCGATTACAACGGAGTGCAGCGCGGCAAGGACGAGTACCTGAAGCTCGTCGACAGCATGTTGACGTACACGCAGGAGCTCCGGCAGTGCGACGTGCGTATCGTCGGCGGGGACGTCGCTATCGTGAGCGGCGTCTACCGCTCGCGCGCCGAGCTCAAGGGCGGTGTCAAGCTCGATAACACCATCGCCTTCACCGCGGTCTGGGAGCTCAAGGGCGGTGAATGGAAAGCCCTCGTGCACCACACGACGAGGATCCCTGACGCGTCGTGATCGACGTGATCGACGTCCGCGCCGAGCGGATCGAAGCGCTCCGGCGGCCGGCGCCTCGCCGGCGAGGCCGGAGGAAACGTTGACAGGGATCCTGCTTCGAGTACCGTACACTCTGGATCGTCCTATCGACGATCACCAGGGCTCTCATGGATCTTCGCCGGTTCCTCACGCACGCGGTGCAGATCGCATCTGCGCTGTCGAAACTTCATAAGTCAGGCACCCTTCACCTGGACATCCGCCCCGCGAACCTCTCCGTGCACCCGGAGAGCGGGGAGGTGTCGCTCGACGGTGGGCTGGCCGTGGTGCGCGGCGATCTCGGCCTCTCCGACGAGACGAAGATCAACCCGGAGTCGCTGCCCTACATCGCGCCGGAGCGGACGGGCCGCGTCGACTGGCCGATCGACGAGCGCGCCGATCTCTACTCGCTCGGCGTCACGCTGTACGAGCTGCTCTCCGGCAAGCTGCCGCTCGACGCCGAGGACGCGCCCGCGTGGGCGCACGCCCACATCGCGAGGGCCCCTGTGCCGCTCGCGGAGCTGGTGCATGACGTGCCCCGGATCGTCTCCGAGATCGTGATGAAGCTCCTCGCGAAGTCTCCGGAGGAGCGTTATCAGACCGCCCGCGGGCTCTGGTCGGATCTCCTCATGTGCCAGACCGAGCTGGAGGAGCTCGGGATGATCGACTCGTTCCCGCTCGGGACGGCCGACATCCCGGACCGGCTGCAGCTCCCGACGAAGATCTACGGCAGGAGGCGCGAGCGCGCGATCCTGCTCGAGGCGTTCGAGCGTGTGGTCGCCACGGGCACGGCCGAGCTCGTGCTCGTCGCCGGGTACTCGGGCGTCGGGAAGACCTCGCTCGTGAAGGAGGTGCAGGCGCCCATCGTCCGCGAGCGCGGGGCGTTCATCTCCGGGAAGTTCGATCAGCTCCAGCGCGACATCCCCTACCGCACGATCGCCCAGGCGTTCGGGGAGCTCGTCCGGCAGATCCTGACGGAGAGCCCGCAGTCGCTCGCGGGGTGGAAGCGCCGGTTGAGCGACGCGCTCGGCGAGGAGGGGCGGGTCATCATCGACATCATCCCGCAGCTCTCGCTGATCCTCGGCGAGCAGCCGCCGGTGCCGCCGCTCGCGCCGAACGAGGCGCGCAGCCGCTTCGTCCGCGTGTTCCATGCGTTCCTCGGCGTGGTCGCGCGCAAGCGGCACCCGCTCGTGCTGTTCGTGGACGACCTGCAGTGGGCAGATCCCGCCAGCCTGAGGCTCATCCGCGACGTCGTCGCGGCGCCCGAGAAGCGGCACCTGCTCGTGATCGGGGCGTACCGCGACAACGAGGTGACCCCGTCGCACCCGCTCATGGAGGTGCTCCGGCAGATCCACGCCACGGGCGCGCGCGTCTCGACGCTCAGCCTCGACCCGCTCCCGCACGAGAACGTCCTCGAGCTCGTCACGGACACCTTCCGCTGCGAGGACGAGCTGGGGGCTCAGCTCACCAGGCTCCTCGTCCAGAGGACGGGCGGCAACCCGTTCTTCGTGGGCCAGTTCCTGACGGAGCTCTATCGCCAGAAGCTGGTCTGGGTCGATCCCGTGAGCGCCGTCTGGTGCTGGAACATCGAGGCCATCGCCGCGCAGAACCTGACCGACAACGTCGTCGACCTGGTGCTGGGCCGCCTCAGGCGGCTGGACGGCGAGACGCAGCGGGTCCTCTCCCTCGCCGCGTGCCTCGGCGCCCGCTTCGACGCCGAGGTCCTCTCGGCCATGTACGGCGAGTCGACCGAGACGACGCGCGCCGCCATCTCCCCGGCCATCCGCGAGGGGCTCGTGGCGCGCCGAGGCAGCACGTACAAGTTCCTCCACGACCGCGTGCAGCAGGCCGCGTACCTGCTCATCCGCGAGGGCAACCACGCCTCGACGCACCTGCGCATCGGGCGCCTGCTGCTCGTCCAGACGCCGGAGGAGGCGCTGGAGGACCGGCTGTTCGAGATCACGAACCAGCTGAACATCGGCGCCTCCTTCATCACCGATCCGGGCGAGCGGCGCAGGACGGCCGAGCTGAACCTCCGCGCCGGCAGGAAGGCGAGGGCCTCCGGGGCCTACGGCTCCGCGGTGGCCTACTTCGCCGCGGGCTGCGCGCTGATCGGGGAGGACGACTGGGCGGGAGCCGACGATCTGCTCGCCTTCGCGCTGCACCTCGATCTCGCCGAGAGCGCGTGCGTGAACGGGGAGTTCGATCGGTCCATCGACCTCTGCTCGGTGCTCCTCGAGCGCGCGCGCACGCAGCTCGACAAGGCGGCGGCCTACCGCGTCCTGATGCAGAACCACATGGCCCGGTCCGAGCACGACGCGTGCATCGGCGTCGGGCTGGAGTGCCTCGCGCTGCTCGGCATCAAGCTCGGGAGGCAGCCGGCCGACGAGGAGGTTGTCGCGGAGATCACGGCGCTGCGCGACGCGCTCCGCGATCGCACGGCTGACGAGATCCTCGGCCAGCCGAGGATGACGGCGCCGCCGATGCTCGCGGCGATGGGCGTGATGGCCGTGATGTACGCCTCGACCTTCTACACCGATCCGAACCTCAACGACCTCCTGGTCTGCCAGATGGTCCGGCTCAGCCTGCTCCACGGCAACGCGGAGCCGACCGGCATCGGGTACACGTGCCTCGGCAAGGCGCTCTGCCAGAAGCTCGGCGCGTACCAGGACGGCGACCGGATCGGCAGGGTGGGCTACGAGCTGACCGAGAAGATGAACGCGCTCGCCTACAAGCCCGAGGTGGCCAACCTCTATGGCTGTCTGATCTCGGTCTGGACGCGCCACATCGACACCGGGATCGCCTGCCAGCGCGTGAGCATCCAGGCCGCGAACGAGGTCGGGAACCTGACGTGGGGGAGCTTCAGCAACATCCAGCTCACCCTGAACGTGATCGTGCGGGGCGACCCGCTCGAGGAGGCGTACAAGGGCGCGGTGAGCGCGCTCGACTACGCGACGAAGGCGAAGATCACGTTCGCCGCGGACGCCGTGACGAGCATGCTGCGCCTGGTCCAGGCGATGAGGGGCGCCACGCGCCACCTCGGCACGATGAGCGCGGACGACTTCGACGAGCAGGCGTTCGAGGACCGCCTCGAGAAGGAGAGCTTCCCGAGCGTGCGGCTCGTCCATTACGTGATGAAGACCGCGCAGCACCTCCTGGCCTCCAACCCCGACGAGGCGGCCCTGGCCGCGGAGAAGGCGGAGCGCAACATCTCGGGGGGCAACGGGATGTTGTTCTCGGCCGAGTACCACTACTTCGGCGCCCTCGCCCGGGCGGCCCGCTTCTCCGGGGCCCCGGCCGAGGAGCAGGCCGGGCTCCGGCGGTCGCTCGCCGGCCACGAGGAGCAGCTGCGCGTCTGGGCCGAGAGTTGCCCCGACAACTTCGCCGGCAAACACGCGCTCGTAGCGGCGGAGCGCGCGCGCGTCGACGGCAGGCACGACGAGGCCGCGGCGCTCTACGATAAGGCGATCGTGGCCTTCCGCGAGTCCCGGTTCATCCACCAGGAGGCGCTCGCGAGCGAGCTCGCCGCCCGGTTCTACCTGGATCGCGGCTACAGCGGCCTGCCGGGGCTCTACCTGCGGGAGGCGGTGGCGTCGTACTCGCGCTGGGGCGCGAGCGAGAAGGTGAGGCAGCTCGAGCAGCGGCATGCGCTCGTCCTGAACCAGGAGCAGCGCCGCGCGACGAGCAGCGGCGTCATGACGATGGCGGCGGAGGCCATCGACGCGCAGACCGCGGTGAAGGTCTCGCGGTCGCTCTCGAGCGACATGACGCCGAAGGAGATGATGGAGTCGCTCATGCGGCTCGTCGTCGAGCACGAGGGGGCGGAGCGGTGCTGTCTCCTGCTCACCGGGGACGGCCTGCGGCTCGCCGCCGAGGCCGTGGTGGACCGCGACGGCATCAGCATCCGCGTGTACGAGCGGAGCACGGCGCCGCTCGCGACCCGCGTCCCGGCGTCGATCGTCAACTATGTCGAGCGGACGCGGGAGCGGGTGGTGCTCAGCGACGTCGGGGCGAGCGGCGCCTTCGCCGGGGACGAGTACCTCGTGCGCGAGCGGCCGAAGTCGGTGCTGTGCATGCCGCTCATGAAGAACCCCGGCGAGGTGGGCGGCCTCCTCTACCTGGAGAACCGGCTGGTCCACGGCGCGTTCATCCTGCGCCGGCTGCCGCTCCTCGAGTTCCTGGCCGCGCTGTCGCTGCAGAACACCGTGCTCCGCGGCGAGCTGGAGCAGGAGGCGCTGAAGGTCCAGCGGACCGAGGAGGCGCTGCGCCGGAGCGAGAGGGCGCTCCGGGATCTGGCGGAGTCGAGCGACGTCCCCACGTGAGGCGCGGGCCGCGCCGCCGCACCGGCGTGGTGTGGCGGCGCGGCGTTCAGGCGCTCTCAGGCGCTCTCGAGCATGTGGCCCACGCTGTCGAGGAACGGCCTGTCCGACACGGAGAGGTGGAGCTGCACGAACCGCCAGTGATCCCCGTGGCGCTCCACCGTGCAGGTCAGTCGGAGCGCGGGCAGGTCGAAGCGCACGCCGCCCATGGTGGCGTGGATACCGAAGCCGGCCGTCCCGGCGCAGGCGGCCGCTCCCCCGGCCAGCAGACGCACCTGGACATCGCCGGTGATCCTGCACACGAGGTCCTTCAGGATCTCGCTCTGCCGCCGGAACGAGGCCTCGATCTCGGCCCAGCGCGTGAAGTGCAGCTTGTCGTGTGTGCCGTAGAAGATCAGGGCATCGTCACGTACGAACATGTCGCATAACGCGTCCACGTCGCCTCGCTCGAAGGCGCGCGCGAACTCGACGAGCATCTGGCGAACCGAATCTTCTGGACTTGCCGGCTTTCTCTCCGAGGACTCCATGCGCTCCGCTGCTCCCGCACCGATCCGAGCCTGATCTCGGCCGAGCATACAGCACCCCGGAGGCGACGCGCGACGCGCGGCGCCCATGCGCGCTCCGCGAGCGCTCACCGCCTGATGTCGTACTTGTCCAGCTTGTAGAGCAGCGCGCGCCGCGAGATGCCGAGCCGCTTCGCCGCGCGCGTCTGGTTGTTCCCCTCGGCGGCGAGGGCGTCCTCGATGCTCCGCTTCTCCAGCTCGGCGAGGCGCGCCGGCATCGTCCCGCCGTCGGCGGAAGGCGGCGGCGCCCCCGTGCTCGGCGGGGGCGCGCCCGCGCTGGCGGGGGGCGCGGCGCCCTCGGCGCCCTCCGCCACGGAGGCCGGAAGGTGCTCGACCTCGATGACGCCGCCCTCGGCCAGCACGACGGCGTGCTCCACCGCGTTGCGCAGCTCGCGCAGGTTGCCGGGCCACGCGTGCGCCTCGAGCGCCTGCATCGCCGCGGGCGCAAAGCGCGGCGCCCGCTCCCCCATGCGCCCGGCGACCTGCTGCGCGAAGCGATGCGCGAGCAGCGCGATCTCGGCGCGCCGCTCGCGCAGCGGCGGGACGCGGAGGACGAACGTGCTGATGCGATAGTAGAGATCCTGCCGGAACCTCCCGGCCGCCACCTCGGCCTGGAGGTCCCGGTGCGTCGCGCACACGACGCGCACGTCGAGCTCGATCTCCTGCGTGCCGCCGATCCGGGCCACGCGCCGGCTCTCGAGCACGCGCAGCAGCTTCGCCTGCATGGCGAGCGGCATCTCGCCGATCTCGTCGAGCAGCAGCGTGCCGCCCTGCGCCGCCTCGAAGTAGCCGATCTTGCGGCGATCCGCCCCGGTGAAGGCGGCCTTCTCGTGCCCGAAGAGCTCGCTCTCGAGCAGCGCCTCGGGCAGCGCCGCGCAGCTGAGCCGCACGAACGGGCCCCCGGCGCGCGGGCTTATGCGGTGGAGCTGCTCGGAGACGACCTCTTTCCCCGCGCCCGTCTCGCCGAGCACGAGCACCGTCGTCTGCGCGCGCGCGAGGCGCTGCACCACCTGGAAGACCTTCACCATCGCCTCGTCCGCGACGACGAACCCGGCGCCGGCGCCGGAGGGCGGGCCCTCCAGCGCCTCCGGCGCGGCCCCCGGCGGCGCCGCCTCGACGGGCGCCGGCGCCGCGATCGCGACGACGATCTCGGCCGGGCCGATGCGGATCACGTCGCCGCCGGCGAGGGGCCGTACGGCGTCGCGCAAGACGGCGCCGTTCACCGAGGTGCCGTTGCGGCTCCCGCAGTCGATGACCTCGATGGCGCCGCCGTGCCGCGCGACGATCGCGTGGTTGCGCGACACGCGGGCGTCGTCGACGCAGACCGCGGACTCCGGCGCGCGGCCGATCGCGACCACATCGCCTTCGGTCAGGTCGATCACCCGCGCCGCGCCGTCACCGGCGCGAACGATCAGGGAGGCCTGCCCCTGGGGCGTCCGCTCGCTGGGCGCGCTCTCCGCGGCGTCGAGCTCGGTCGCGATCTCGGCCGCGGCGCGCGGCGGCTCCGCGCTCGGCGGAGAAGCTTCCTGTCGACGAGGGTCTCGCTCCGCCATGCCGTTCGAAGGTTGCGCAAGTGTACGACGCTTGCGCAACCCGCGGCAACGGCAGCGCGCGCCACCGCGCGAAAGACGCGGAGCGCGCGCTGGTCCCCGCCTTGCAGTGCCTCTGCGGCGCGCACGGACCAGCGCCTCTACGGCGCGCGGAGAGGCTGAGGGAGCCGCGATCGCCGGGAGCCATCGCGCGGACCGCAGCGTCTGGAGGCGCATCGCGCCGACGTGCGCCTGGCTTCACCAACGACCAACACGACAGGAGACGAGCATGACTTATCCCATCCGACCGGCGTCCTCTCTCGCGATTCGCGGCGCCCTGCGCCACGCCCTCGTGAGCCTGGCCGCGACGCTCGCCGCCGCCGGGTGCGGCGCAGATGCGAGCTCCGACGCGGAGATCGCCTCGGCGGCGAGCGGCGATGCTGTCACCGGCGCCCTCACGATGACCTGCTCCAGGCTGACGGTGAGCCGGGGCAGCATCGGCGCCGGGCAGACGGCCGCCGCGCTCGCGACGGCGGAGCTCACGGGCCAGCAGGACGTGTGGAGCAAGTACGTCGAGTTCGCGCCCAACACGAGCGCGACGTGCGAGTACACGCTCCCCTCGGGCACCTCGGCGGCGCAGCTCGCGTCCCTCGCGCTGAGCGTGAATTACCGCGGCCCGGCGAAATCGGAGATGCGCTGGACCTTCGAGGCGTGGGACGCGGCCGCCCGCGCCTGGGTCGCTGTCGGCGACAACGCGTTCGCGCGCGACTGGTCCTGGACGAACGCGAGCCTGAGCCTGCCGGGGTCGCTCGGGCGGTTCGTGGCGGGCGGTACCCTCAAGATCCGGTACGCGACGAGCAGCTCCGCCGACAGCTCGATGCTCGACAAGCTCGTCCTCACGGGCACGACCAGCGGCGGCTCCACTGGCGCCGGCGGCTCAGGCGGCAGCGGCGGCTCAGGCGGCAGCGGCGGCTCCGGCGGCTCCGGCGGCTCCGGCGGCTCCGGCGGCTCCGGCGGCTCAGGCGGCTCCGGCGGCAGCGGCGGCTCCGGCGGCAGCGGCGGCTCCGGCGGCGCCGGCGGCGCCGGCGGCTCCGGCGGCAGCGGCGGCTCCGGCGGCTCCACAGGCACCGGTGGCTCCACCGGCGGCATCTGGGTTCCCGCGCCGGGGACAACATGGCAATGGCAGCTCACGGGCACCATCGACACAAGCCTCGATGTCGCCATGTACGATATCGATCTCTTCGACGCCCCGCAGGCGAAGATCGACACGCTGCGCGCGGCCGGGAAGAAGGTGATCTGCTACTTCAGCGCGGGGAGCAGCGAGGACTGGCGCGACGACGCGTCGAAGTTCCCCGCCGCGGCGCTCGGCAACCCGCTCGACGGCTGGCCGGGCGAGCGGTGGCTCGACACCCGCAACGCCGGCGTGCGCGACGTCATGAAGGCCCGGCTGGATCTGGCGGTGCAGAAGCGCTGCGACGGCGTGGAGCCCGACAACGTCGACGGCTACACCAACGGCCCCGGCTTCCCGCTGACGGCGGCGACGCAGCTCGATTACAACCGCTTCCTCGCCGCCGAGGCGCACGCGCGCGGGCTGTCCATCGGGCTGAAGAACGATCTCGATCAGGTGAAAGACCTGGTGGGGAGCTTCGACTGGGCCCTGAACGAGGAGTGCCACGAATACGACGAGTGCGAGATGCTCACCCCGTTCATCCGCGCCGGCAAGGCGGTGTTCCACGCGGAGTACGTCGACGCCTCAGGGGCAAACGCCGTCTGCGCCGCCACGAAGCCGCTCGGGCTCTCCACGCTGATCAAGAAGCTCGACCTCGACGCCTGGCGCATCGCCTGCCCCTGAGCCACGCGCCCCGCCGGCGCAGGGGCGCCGGCCGCGCACCCGCGGCCAGCGCCCTCGCCCGCTCAGCCCCTCACTGCGCCATCACCACGAGGGCCTGCGCTCCGGAGAAGCTCTGCTGTTCCGGCTGGTAATACGGGTGCGCCTCGGCGCCGCCGTCCTCCGCCCGGACAGGCATGGTCGCCTGCAGCCGGTAAGCGAAGGTGGCCGCGCGCCCCGCGGGGATCTCCTTCACGTAAAGGATCAGCTGCTTGCCCGTGATCTCGAACTTCGAGAGCTGGCCCGCCAGGATGTACTCCTGGAGATCCTCGGTCAGGAGCTGGAAGCCGGGCGGCAGCCCCACGGTCACGAGGACCATGTTCTGCACCGAGTCCGTCTTGTTCTGGACGCTCAGCGACGCCGTCACGATGTCGTCCACGTACAGCTGCGTCTTGTCGTACGTCACGCTGACCGCGAGCGGGCCTCCCGCGTCGCTCGGGACCGCGCTCCACGGCACGTTGTGGCGGCCCACCAGGTTGTAGCTGAGCTTCCCCTCCCCCGAGAACGCGATCGAGACGTCGTGCGCGCCCGCGGTCGCGAGGTGCGTGAGGTCGACCGTCGTCATGACGTCGGCCTGGTCCGCGCGCAGCGAGACCGTGCCCGCCGCCTCGCCGTCGACCGCGACGGTCACCGTCCCGGTGGCGCCCTCCGTCCCCTTGCTCGCGGCGAGGAGCAGGGTGCGCAGGCTCCAGATCGTCGCCTGGGTGGAGCCGAAGTTGCCGTTCGGGTCCTTCGACTGGGTCAGGAACTTCACGCCGCCGTCGGCGCTCGACCGGTGGGCGCCCGCGGAGAGCAGCGCGTGGGCCGCGAGCGCGGTGGTGGTGACCCTGGCGTCGTTCCCGGACTCGTAGAACGAGGTCTGCGTGCCGCCGTCATCCCAGTAAATTGCGTCTCCGTCCGCGGTCTTGCGCTGGTCCAGCGCGTCGAGCACCTGGTCCGTCAGCGCGCCGGAGGGGTCGGCCACGGCGAGCGCGTTGGCCGCGATCGCCAGGGTGTACAGGTCGTCGGTCGCCGGCTTCAGCGAGCGGGCCAGGTAGGCGAGCCCCGTCCCGATCTCGGGCCCCGCGTACCCCGCGCTCGCGAGCGCCCAGAGCACGAAGGCGCTGTTGCGGAGCGTGCCCGTGTGGAAGCTGAAGAACTCGGTCTGGTCGCCTTCCCACGTGCCGTCCGCCTTCTGCTGCCCGGCGAGCCAGTTGACGGTCCGGGCGAGCATCGCCTCGTCCACGGTGTGGACCTTGATCATGTCGGCGAACTCCATGACGCCGAACGCGGTGACCGACAGGTACGGATGCCCGTCCTGCTCGCCGAACCACGAGAAGCCGCCGCCCGAGTGCTCGAACGTGAGCAGTCGCTGGTACCCCGCCGAGATCAGCGACTCGGCCTTCATCTGGATCTCCGGGGTGATCTGGCCTGTCTGCTTCATGTACTGCGTGACGAGCACGTTGGGCCAGGTCGTCGAGGTGGTCTGCTCGAAGCAGCCGTTCGGGACCTGGAGCATGCTGTCCATGCCGCTCACCACCTGCGACAGGAACGCGGGGTAGATCTCGAGATAAAGCTGGTTCGAGCCGGGGACCGCGTCCGCGGGGAACGACAGCGCGTGATCGGCGCTGCCCGCCGCGAGCATGCCTGACGCGCTCTCTGCGAAGGGCTTCCCGTCCGGGACCACGCGCACGGTGCGGGCCACCGCGTCGGCGCCGGCGCTGCCCCGCGCGGTGACCGTGAGCGAGTTGACGCCCACCGTGTTCACCTTCACCGGGAACCGGACGCCACGCACCTCGCCCGCCGCGAGGGACACCGTCGTCGACGTCGCGCCGAGCGGCGTGTACCAGCTCCCCGGCTCGAGGCTGAGATCGACCGTCTGCGGCGTCTCCAGGTAGTTGTAGACGGCGATCGGGAACTCGACCTCATCGCCGCGCGTGAGCGTCGCCGGGAAGCTCACGTCGACGAAGAAGTCCTGGAACACCTTGAAGCCGCTCTGGATGCCGCCGAGCTTGCCGTCGGTCGAGTTCGCCAGCGCCGAGAGCCGCCACTCGGTGATGCTGTCCGCGAGCGGGATGCTCAGGGTGGCCGTGCCGTCGGGGCTCGTGATCACGCTCGGGTTGACGTAGAGGGTCTCCGGGAACTCGCGCCGTACGCGCGGCCCGCCCCCGTTGTCGCCGCCGGAATCCGGGGTGGGATTCCCGGCCGAGCCGCCGCCCGCTCCGGTTCCTCCGGTCGCGGCGCCGTTGGCCCAGCCGCCGTCCGCGTCGCCGGGGATGCCCCCTTCTGCCCAGTCCTGCGGGGGCACCTGGATCCCGAGATCGCTGAACGTGAACGCGAACGTCGCGTCGTCCTGGCTCTGCTCCACCTCGTCGGGCCCCGACGATTGCAGCGTGAACCCGCTCCAGCTGGAGGCCACCCGGTACGCGTTGCCCCACACGTCGAAGGCGCGCAGGCGCTCGGCGACGCGGTTCCCGAGCAGCTCGACGTACACGCCCTGCCCGTTGCAGCTGAACTGGGTGCCGTCGCAGCCGAGCGCCTTCAGCTCCCGCGCGGCGGCCGCGGCGGCCTCCGCGAGCCAGGGCTTCATCACGCCCTTCTGGCGCTCGTTGAACTGAGCGAGCTCCTCCGGCACCTTCGCCAGCACGGCGGGCCACGTGCGCGCCTGGAGGCCGGTGAGCGACGTGCCCGCGAGCGCGGCGAGCGAGGCCTGGGTCTTCACCTGCGCGGCCTCGGCCTGCTCGGGGTCCTCGCTCGCCGTCGCGTTGAACAGCAGGTCCTGGAGGTTCGCGGCCGGGCCGTGGATCTCGTAGCTCGGCTTCGCGAACTCGTCCTCCAGCTCGAAGTAGGTGCGGAGCAGCCCGGGCTGGGCGTCGACAAGCGCGAAGACGGCCTGATCGACCACCTGGACGCCGAGCGCGGCCACCTTCGGGTTCCCCGCGTCGTCCTTGACCGACAGCCGCAGCGTCGCCGTCTCCCCCGGCGCATACAGGGGCTTGTCGGCCTGGACCTCGACGCTCAGCGCGGAGTCGCCCCGCGCGAACACGGTGCGGCCGGAGCGGACCAGATTGCCATCGTCGTCGACAAGGTAGGCCTCGACCCGGTTGCTGCCGAGCAGGCCGGCGTCGACGGGCATGCTGAAATGGGCGCGCCCGCCCTCGAGCTCGAGAGAGCGCATGTCCACGGCCTGACCGTCGTTCAGCCAGTCGACGTAGACGCTGCCGGCCTCCTCGCTCGACTCGATGGTGACCTCGACCGTCTCGCCGGTCTCGTAGACGGCCCGATCGGTGCGCACGAGCAGGTGCTCGCCGCCGATCTGCGTGCCGAACGAGAACTTCCGCGTGACCGCCCGCTCTCCCACCGTCGCCCGCACCTCGAACGCGCCGTCCGCCGTGGCGACCGGCGGGGTGAAGCTCACCGCGGCCTGGCCGAAGGCGTCGGTGCGCGCCGTGAGCTGCGTGCCGTCCGGCGCCGTGATGACCGCCTCCGTATCGGCGAGCGGCGCCCCGAGCGGGTCGGTGACGAAGAGAAGAAGGGTGTTCGGGATCCCCGGGACGAGCTCGCGCGCCTCGGGCACGAGCACGATCGAGGCCGCGTCGGCGGCGACCTTGACCGGGATCGCCTTCGTGACCTCCTGCCCCGCCGTGTCCGCGACGGTGACGGTGAGCGTCACGGCCGCGTCGCCCTGCTCCAGCGGCAGGCCCGCGAGGCTCCGGGGGAGCGTCAGGCTGAACCCGTAATGGCCCTCGGCGTCGAGCTCGCCCACGATGCGCTGGAACGTCGTCTGACCGACGTCCAGCGACGCCGCCTCGATGGTCACGCTGCCGCCGGCGACGTTCTTGCCGAAGAAATAGCGCGCGTCGATGGTGCCGGTCAGCGTGTCACCCGCGGTGTACCAGGGCCTGTCGGTCCTCACGGCGACCTCGAACTTGGGCAGCGCGTACTGCCCCACGGTCACGACCTTCTCCGTCGTTGTCTCCCCGCTCACGAGGCGCACCTTGAACTCGCCGGTGTTCACGATGGAGCCGATCCGGAACGTCGTCGCGGCGACGCCGTAGGCGTCGGTCACGATGGGCTTCTTGAAGATCTTGTTGCCCTTGCCGTCCTCCACCTCGAACGTGATCGCCTCGCGGACGAGCGGCGCGTTGTTCCCCCGCTCGAGCGCGAGCGCGCGCAGGTGGATCGTCTGGCCGGGCTTGTAGAGCGGCTTGTCGGTGGTGAGGAGCAGCTTCGGGCCGGGGCCCTCGACGGTGAT
Organism: Sorangium sp. So ce426; assembly: GCF_051475585.1. NCBI lineage: Bacteria > Pseudomonadati > Myxococcota > Polyangiales > Polyangiaceae > Sorangium > Sorangium sp. So ce426. Next base: position 5,933,124 of record NZ_CP150341.1, read on the forward strand.
GTTCGCTGTGAGGGCCGCGTTGACGCCGAAGCCGAGCGCCTGCGCGGAGACGGGGTGCGCGCCGAGCGCGCCGGGCTCCACCTCGAACACCGCGGCGCCGAGCGCGTCGGTCGTCCCGCGGAGCGGCCGCGCCCCCTCGCCCACCGCGAGCTCGACGCCCACGTTGGGCACCGGCTGATGGGAGAAAGCGTCGGTCGCGCGCACGCGGTAGCTCGCGGTGCGCCCGCGCACGACGCGCGCCGGCCCCTCGATCTGCACGTCGTAGGGCGGGATGACGCGCAGGAGGCTCCGCGTGACGAGCAGCCCCTCCTCCGACCCGTCGTCGACGCGGACGAGGTACCGCGCGAGGCCCGGCTGCGCGCTCACGGCCGGCGCCGGGAGGCGCGCCTCCGCCGTCGTCGCCGTCCCGCCCGCGATGTCCAGGTCGACCTCGGTCGTGCCTTGTTCCCTGTCCGCGCCGAGATCGACGAGCGTGACGCGCAGGTGGCCGCTCGTCGCGCCGGCGGTCAGGTTGCGCACCGGGATCTGGAGGCGCAGCTCGCTCCCGTCGATCACGCCCAGCAGCCTCGCTTCGTCGATCTCGAGCGTGCCGTTCCGCGGTTGATCCGGGCGCCCGAGCGTCGTTGGCGGGGCATCATCGGAGGAGCACCCCGCCGCGAACGCGCTCGCCAGCGCCAGCGCGGCGAGCAGGTGGGGAGAGCTCCAGCGTCGGCGGAGAGCATCGAAGCGTACACGCATAAGTCCAAATCCTCCCGAGCGGCGCTGGCACATCCCCAGCGGCCGGCGCGTAGGTTGCATCCGCCGTACCAAGATGAACCACCGCCATCGAGCAGCAAATCCGCGGGAATAGACGTGGACCACGCGGACCGCGCGCGGAATGTGCGCCACCTTGTGCCAAGGTTCCGGCCCATCCGCGCCTCCACCGCGTGCGGGACTCCGTTCACATGGTGGAATCGCGACGCCTCTGTGACTCGATGGCTCGATGACGCGATGATTCGATGACGCGATGACTCGACAGGCCGAGGACCGCCGACCCCCCCGCAATGGCGAGGCCGCGCGGCGTGCCCGGCCCATGGGATGGGGTCGACCGGTCACGAGGGTCCGTGCCGTGCTCCCCTGGACATCGGGATCCGACCGTCTCAGGTTCTCGCGCGAGCGCAAGGCGCTTCGCCGCCGAGGAGGGGATCATGCAGATCGACTTCGAGATGCCCGTGATGGCCGACGGCGGCCTCGATGCGGGCGTGCTCGACCGCGTCCTGGTCGACCGAGAGCGGGGCGTGCTGACCCACGTGGTGCTCCGTTCTCCGCTGGCGAGCGAGGAGCTGCTGATCTCGATGGATCTCGTGCAGGGCACGGCGGACGGGCACCTCCGTTTACGGCCCGGCCGGGACGAGCTCCTGGCGCTGCCTCGGTACTACGACGGGCGGACGACGGCGCAGCCGCCGGGGCGCGTCGACACCTCGCTCGTGCCGCAGCCGCCCGAGCGGAGGCAGGAGCTGGAGGAGGCGCTCGGGGTCACGGACGATACGGTCGAGCTCGGCCCCGACACGCGGGTGATGACCACCGACGAGGCCGAGGCGCAGCTCGTGGGCATCGGCGCGAACGATCCTGGCAACGACATCTCGCGGATCCGCGTGCGCGGCCCCGCGGGCGCCGAGGCCGACTTCCCCGCATCCTGGATCGACGTGATGCGCGAGGACGTGGTGGCGCTGAAGGTGACCCGGGACGATATCTTGCGCTCTCGTCCGGCGCCCAGACGCCGGGACGGAAACCTCGCCAGCCTCGAGGGGCTCTCGGGCATGGGCGGACGCGACGGCGACACGCCCGAGGAGGTGTTCGGAGCGAACTTCGTCGATGAGCTGCGCGGCAAGGGCGGTATGCTCCTCCGCGTGCCCGGCGCCGGTAGCCCCGCCGAGGCCGAGAGCAACCGCGTGGCGGCGCCCGTGGTGGAGGCGGGCCCGGAGCGGCGGTCCTCCTCGCGATGAGCTCGTGAGCCAGGCACGGCGGCTCTCCGGAGGGCTGGAGTCTCCAAGAGCAACAAGAGCAGGACGAGAGGTGGAGTCGAGATAGTCGCCCCGCCGGAAACTTGACACCGATGCTCGCGCGTGCTCGTCTCCGCCCCAGGATGGACCCTCACCACATTCCGCCGAGCCCGGGCACCCGCACGGCCAGCGTCCTCGATCCGACCGCGGTGGCGGAGACGTTCCGCAGCGAGATCCGGGCGGAGCTCGCGGCGCTGCCCGAGCCGCTGGTCCTGGTCGGTGTGCTCGCGGCGGATCACGGGCCGTCGTACACGTACGCGGAGTACACGCGCAAGGCGTGCGAGGACGTGGGGATCCGCTTCGAGATCCGCCACGCGACGCGGCTCGACGCCGAGGAGGCCATCCGCGCGGCGAACGAGGACGCGCGCGTGCACGGGATGATGGTGTATTACCCGATCTTCGGCACGGAGCAGGACGTGTACCTGCGGGACAGCGTCGATCCCGCGAAGGACATCGAGGGGCTCCACACGTTCTGGGCACGTTGCCTGTACCAGAACCAGCGCTTCCTGGACGAGGCGAAGACCAGGAAGGCGATCCTGCCGTGCACGCCGCTGGCCATCCTCAAGCTGGTCGAGGCGGCCGGCTTCTTCGGCGAGGGGGAGCGGCCGCTCGAGGGCCGGCGCGTGTGCATCTTCAACCGGAGCGAGGTCGTCGGGAGGCCGCTCGCGAGCATGATGGCGCACGACGGAGCCCACGTGACCTCGTTCGATATCGATGGTCCGTTGCTCTTCGTGCCCAGCTCCTCGGGCGACATGCACGAGGTGCGCGAGACGACGGTGGACCGGGCGACCGCGCTGCGGCAGGCCGACATCGTGGTGACCGGCGTGCCCTCGCGGAGCTTCCCGGTCGTGCAGGGCGCCGAGCTCCGCGAGGGCGCCCTCTGCATCAACTTCTCCACCTTCAAGAACTTCAGCGACGATATCCAGAGCAAGGCGAGCGTGTTCGTGCCCCGCGTCGGCCCCATGACGGTGACGATGGCGATCCGGAACAGCCTGCGGCTCTACAAGAACACCCACCCGGGCGGGTGAGCTCGCTCGCGGCGGCGCGCGCGAGCGCACGGGCTCCTCGCTGCGCGGCGGCTGGTCACATGTGGTCGGTGGGGTCGTCCCGAGGGGTCCGGGGCCTCGGGGGCAGCGGCGCCCGTTTTCTGGCGGACGACGGCGCCGGCGGCGCGCGCACGGGCGCGGGCGCGCTGGTCTGCGCCTCGGAGGCCGAAGGCGCGCCCGGCGCGGCCGTCGCGCTGTCGGAGGGCGGCGGCGGAGGCTCCGTCGACGCGGTGGACGGCGCGGCGGCGGACAGCGCGGACGCGGCGGCAGGCGAGGCCGCCGCGTCGGGCTGCGACGTCGGTTCGCCGCCCGGCGCGAGGGTGCGAAGGACCGCATAGGTGACGAGCCCCAGGGCGAGCGCGCCAGCGCCCAGGGCCAGCGAGATCCTGGCGCGGCGGCCGTCGGCGTTCGTCGGGGCGAGGGTATTTCCGGCCGACGTCAACGTGCTGATGGACCCCTGGAACGCCGGCGCAGCGCCCTCCGATGCGCCACGGCTCGGAGCGCCGTGAAAGGGGGGCCCTGCTTCGTTTCGCAGCGTGGGCAAGGACGCGCTGGAGGCGGCGCCCATCGTGCCGGGACTCGGTCCCATGATTCCAGGGCTCGCCGCATCTGGACGCGCCCCTATCGCATCTGGACGCGCCCCTATCGCATCTGGACGCGCCCCTATCGCATCTGGACGCGCCTCTAACGCATCTGGACGTGTCCCTAACGCATCTGGACGCGCCCCTAACGCATCTGGACGTGCCCCCATCGCATCTGGACGCGCCCCTACCGCATCTGGGCTCGCGGCCATCGTGCCGCCATGGACGACGAGCAGCGGAGACGCCCCCTCCGCGGGAACCGAAGGCTGGAGAGGTCGGGGCTCCGACCCCGCCGCGGAGGCCGCCGCGCCGAACGCCTCGGCGAGCTCGCTCGCGCCCTGGAACCGATGCGCCGGGTCGCGCGCGAGCGCCCGCGAGAAGAACCCATCCACGGCGGGCCCGAGCTCCGGCACGACGCTGGACGCGAGGGGGACGTCCTCCGTGCAGATCGCCACGAACACCTCGCCGATCTCCTCACCCGGGAACGGGAGACGGCCAGTGAGGCAGCGATACGCGATCACGCCGACGGACCAGAGATCGCTGCGCCAGTCGAGGGTCTTGCTGCGGCGCACCTGCTCGGGGCTCATGTAGTAGGGCGAGCCGACGAGCGTGCCTGTCTTCGTCTCGTTGCCGGCCAGCAGCGTGCCCTGGGCCTTGGCGATCCCGAAGTCGAGGACCTTCACGAGCTCGTCCTCGTCCTGCCGCGAGAGAAAGAGGTTCGCGGGCTTGAGGTCGCGGTGGACGATCCCCATCTCGTGCGCGCGGCGCAGGGCCTTGCACACCTGCGTGACGATGCCGAGCGTGGCCGCCGTGGAGAGGCGCCCCTCCCGCGCGAGCCGCGTCTCGAGATCCTCGCCGTCGAGGAGCTCCATCACGAGGAAAGGCGTGTCGCCCTCGAGCCCATAATCGTGCACGTGCACGACGTTCGGTAGCTTGAGCTGCGCCGCGGCCCTCGCCTCGCGCTCGAAGCGCGCCCGCGCGGTGGACGAGGCAGCGTACTCGGGCGCCATGAGCTTGACCGCGACCATGGCGTCGAGCTGGAGGTGCCGGGCCACCCAGATCGACCCCATCCCGCCCCGCGCGAGCATGCGCTCGAGGCGGTATCTTCCGGCGACGACGCTGCCTTCTGCGAGCGAATTCATGAGCCTCGGCCTCTCGCTGGGAACGCGCACCCGAGGGGCTCAGGGTCGAGCAGCCGGGGCGCCTCGCGCCCAACGAAGCAAACGAACGAGCCCACCGCAACAGGATCCGACCCGGACCGCGCGCCGCGTCCTTTCGCCTCAACCGGACCGCCGCGCTCGCGGCGCCGCGCGCCGCCTACTTGCGCCTCGGCCGTGCCGCCGAGCCCGCGGCGTCGCGCGCCGCCGCCGCGGGGGCGCCTCGCCCGGCGGCCTGCGGCGCGCGGAGATCGCTCGCGCGCGCCCGCCGCGCGGGAGGGCTGCCCTGCGACGTCAGCGCCTCCAGGGCGGCGCGCAGCTCGGCGCGCACGTGCGGGCCGAGGAGCTTCTCCGCCATGGCGCTCAGGCGTCCCGCGAACGCGGCCATGATGCAGCCCGCGCGCTGGTCGTCGCGCTCCGGGGCCCCCGAGCGCCGGTAGTGCCGCGCGTAGTCGCCCGTGATCGCCCCGAGATCGCCGCCCACGTGGACCGCCTGCCGCATGAAGAGCCGCGCCGCGCGCTCGTTGGTGATCGGCGGCATCTGCGCCAGGGTCAGGGCCACCTCGGTCCTGCCCACGGCGAGCAGCATGGAGACCACCCGCTGGCGCGCGAGCTCGACGAGCCTCGGCGCGAGGGTGTGCTCGTCGAAGACGTGGACGTGCGCCGGCACGAGCGCTCCGCCTTCTGCGCCGAGCTCGCTCAGGAACGCGTTCAGCACCGGCGAGCGCGTCGGCGCGGCGCACACGTACTCCCGCGCGCCGCCCGCGTTCGACGGGCCCCCCGGCGGCGACGGGAGCGGGCCAGCGGCGGGCTTCGCGCGCGGCCCGGGTTGCGACGAGCGCCCCCGCCGTGCGCGTTCGAAGTGCCGCTCCGCGCTCCCCGCGCGCTCGTTCTCCGCGGCAGCGTCCGTCGCGCCGAGCAGCGCGGCCAGGCCCGCCGCGTGGGCGGCGGTGACGTGCGGAGGAGGTTGCTTGCTGGACATTCGAGCAGATCCTCTCGTTCGAGAGTTGCTCGAGCGCTTATCACGCCGCACGAACGGTTGTACAGCGCTGAACGCCGGTTCCGGACGGGCGCACGCGGCCATGAGGGCGTGGCGAGGAGGCAGGTCGCGCGAGCCTACGGAGCCATGGCGCGGCGCCCCCTTGCGCGGCCGGTGACGCTCCTCAGGGTTCGCTCAGTACCTCCGCAAGCGTCGGCGCGGTGAGCACGCGCTCGGACCATCGATCCAGCGCCACGACATCGGCGGCGTTGACGCACGCGACGACATCGTCGGGCAGCGCGCCGAAGCGCGCGCCGAGCAGCTTCAGCAGCACATGGCGGCGTCCCTCCCGCAACCCCTGCTGTCTGCCGCGCTCCATCAGTTGATCGGCTGCCGACACGATCTCCTCCTTCCAGGGCTCTCCCGCCGCGGCCAGGAGCCGCTGCAGGACCTCGCACCATGCCTCATGCGCGCGTCACAGACACCATTTCTTCGACAAGCTCTTTTGCGAATGAATCAGAACGGCTCCCCGTAATTCATGCTCGCGCGACGCACCGTCCTTCGTGAGCATCCTGTCGCACACGACCTCGATCGACTTGTCGATCTCGGCGACGGAGAGCCGGGCCACCAGCGAGCGGACCGGCGCGCTGCCGCAGCGCGAACGTGGCCTCGCAGACGAACGTGAACATCCACGCGCCCGACGGCTGCCAGAGGAGCGAGGCCACGAGGAGCGGGCCGACGGCAAGGACCGCCATCGAGCCGAGATGCCAATTTTACGTACAGGACAGCTATTCCCGGGACGCTGCGGGCTTCCAGCGGCGTGGGCGGGCGCCCCCTCCCGGCGGTTCCCGACGGTTGAAGGTTGTTCAATGAAAACTTAGTCTTGCCGCCCTTCGGCGGGCAGGACGGCGCGGAGCGCGGCGGAGGAGGCGGCCGGCAAGGAGTGGGTTCCATGACCTCGACCTCGCACAAGTGGCAGTTCTGGATCGATCGCGGAGGCACCTTCACGGACGTCGTGGCCCGGCGGCCCGACGGCTCGCTCACCACCGAAAAGCTCCTGTCGGAGAACCCCGAGCAGTACGCCGACGCGGCGGTCGAGGGGATCCGCCGCCTGCTCGGCCTCGCGCCCGGTCAGGTCATCTCTGCCGCCGAGGTCGAGTGCGTGAAGATGGGCACCACGGTCGCCACGAACGCGCTGCTCGAGCGCAAGGGGGACCGCACCGTGCTGGTCACCACGCGCGGCTTCCGCGACGCGCTGCGCATCGGCTACCAGAACCGCCCTCGCCTGTTCGATCGCCATATCGCGCTGCACGACCTGCTCTACGAGCGCGTTGTCGAGGCCCGCGAGCGCGTCGACGCGCGCGGCGAGGTGGCCGAGCCGCTCGACGGCGAGGCGCTGCGCGGCCCGCTCTCGGAGGCGTTCGAGGCCGGGATCCGCGCCTGCGCGATCGTCTTCATGCACGGCTACCGGTTCGCCGCGCACGAGCGGCGGGCGGCCGAGATCGCGCGCGAGGTCGGCTTCACCCAGGTCTCCGCGTCGCACGAGGTGAGCCCGCTGATGAAGCTCGTCTCGCGCGGCGACACGACGGTGGTCGACGCGTACCTGTCGCCCATCCTGCGCCGCTACGTCGAGCAGGTGGCCGGCCAGATGCCCGGCGTGCCGCTCTACTTCATGCAGTCGAGCGGCGGGCTGACGCTGGCCGGCCGCTTCCAGGGCAAGGACGCGATCCTGAGCGGCCCGGCGGGCGGCATCGTCGGCATGGTGCGCACCGCGCTCGCGGGCGGGCACGAGAAGGTGATCGGCTTCGACATGGGCGGCACCTCGACCGACGTGTCGCACTACGCCGGCGAGCTCGAGCGCGCCTTCGAGACGCAGGTGGCCGGCGTCCGGATGCGCGCGCCGATGATGAGCATCCACACCGTGGCCGCGGGCGGCGGCTCGCTCCTCGGCTTCGACGGCGCGCGGCTCCGCGTGGGGCCGGAGTCGGCCGGCGCGAACCCGGGGCCCGCGTGCTACCGCCGCGGCGGGCGGCTGGCCGTCACCGACGCGAACGTGATGCTCGGCAAGATCCAGCCGGAGTTCTTCCCGCACGTGTTCGGCCCGGGCGCCGACGCGCCGCTCGACCGCGAGGTCGTCGAGCGGCGCTTCCGGGCCATGGCGGCCGAGGTGCAGCGCGACACGTCGCGCCCGATCACGCCCGAGCAGCTGGCCGAGGGCTTCCTGCAGATCGCCGTCGCGAACATGGCCAACGCGGTGAAGAAGATCTCGGTGGCGCGCGGGCACGACGTCACCCAGTACACCCTGCAATGCTTCGGCGGCGCCGGCGGCCAGCACGCCTGCGCCGTGGCCGACGCGCTCGGCATGCGCCGCGTCTTCGTCCACCCGCTCGCGGGGGTCCTGTCCGCCTACGGCATGGGCCTGTCGGACCAGAGCGCGATCCGCGAGGCGGCCGTGGAGCGGCGGCTCGACGAGGCGGGGCTCTCCGCGGCGCGCGAGGCGCTCGCGCGCATCGGCCGCGACGCGGAGGCCGAGCTCGTGGCGCAAGGGTTCTCGCCGGAGCGCGTGCGGCTCGTCCGGCGCGTCCACGTGCGCTACGAGGGCACCGACACCGCCCTCGTCGTGCCCGACGGCAGCGCGGAGGCGATCCGCGCCGCCTTCGACGCGGCCTACCGCAGGCGGTTCGCCTTCCTGATGCCGGACAAGGCGCTCGTCCTGGAGAGCGTCTCCGTGGAGGCGATCGGGCCGGGCGAGGCCGCCGAGGAGCGGCCGGGAGAGGCGCGCCCGCACCGCCCCGAGGCCGACGCCCGGGTGCGGATGTACGCCGAGGGGGCGCTCCACGACGCGGCGCTGCACCGGCGCGAGCGGCTCGGGCGCGGCGCGGTGATCGACGGGCCGGCCATCGTCGCCGAGGCCAACGCGACGACCGTCGTCGAGCCCGGCTGGCGCGCCGAGATCACCGCGCTCGGCCACATGGTGCTCACCCGGGTGGCGCCGCGCCCGGAGCGGCGCGCGGTGGGCACCGAGGTCGACCCGGTGATGCTGGAGGTGTTCAACAACCTGTTCATGAACATCGCCGAGCAGATGGGCCTGCGGCTCCAGAACACCGCCCACTCGGTCAACATCAAGGAGCGGCTCGATTTCTCGTGCGCGCTGTTCGACGCGGAGGGCAGCCTGATCGCGAACGCGCCGCACATGCCGGTGCACCTCGGCTCGATGGGCGAGTCGATCAAGACCGTGATCGCGCGGAACCCGGGGATGAAGCCGGGGGACGTGTTCGCGCTCAACGATCCGTACCGCGGCGGCACCCACCTGCCGGACGTGACGGTGGTCACGCCGGTATGGGACGAGGCGGGCGCTCGCGTGCTGTTCTACGTGGCGTCGCGCGGCCATCACGCGGACATCGGCGGCATCACGCCGGGCTCGATGCCGCCGTTCTCCAGGGCGATCGAGGAGGAGGGCGTCCTGCTCGACAACGTGAAGCTGGTCGAGGCCGGGCGCCTCCGCGAGGCGGAGCTCCTGGCGCTGCTCGGCGAAGGGCCGTACCCGGCGCGCAACCCGCAGCAGAACCTGGCCGACCTGCGCGCGCAGATCGCGGCGAACGAGAAGGGCGCGCAGGAGCTCGCCGTGATGGTGGCGCAGTTCGGCCTCCCGACGGTGCAGGCCTACATGAAGCACGTGCAGGACAACGCCGAGGAGAGCGTGCGCCTCGCGATCGCGCGGCTCGACCCGGCGCTCCTCCACGACGGGCGCTTCTCGCTGCCGCTCGACAACGGCGCGACGATCGAGGTGGCCCTCCGGATCGACCGGGAGCGCCGCGCGGCGGTCGTGGACTTCACCGGCACGTCCGGGCAGATGGAGAACAACTTCCACGCGCCCCGCGCTGTGACGATGGCCGCGGTGCTCTACGTCTTCCGCACGCTCGTGGACGACGACATCCCGCTCAACGCGGGCTGCCTGAAGCCGATCGAGGTCGTCATCCCCGAGGGCTCGATGCTGAGCCCGCGCCCCCCGGCCGCGGTGGTGGCGGGCAACGTCGAGGTGTCGACCTGCGTCACGAACGCGCTGTACGGGGCCCTCGGCGTGCTCGCGAGCAGCCAGCCGACGATGAACAACTTCACGTTCGGCAACGAGCGGCTCCAGTACTACGAGACGATCTCGGGCGGCTCGGGGGCGGGCATCGAGATCGGCGGGAGCGGCGGCGGCGGCGCGGGCGCCGAGCGCGGCTTCGCGGGGACGAGCGTCGTGCAGACGCACATGACGAACTCGCGCCTGACGGATCCGGAGGTGCTTGAGCACCGCTTCCCGGTGCGGCTGGATCGCTACGAGATCCGCGAGGGCTCCGGCGGGGCCGGGCGCTACCCGGGCGGGAACGGCGGCACGCGCGCCGTGCGCTTCCTGGAGCCGATGACGGCGTCGATCCTGTCGAACGGGCGCTCGACGGCCGCGTTCGGCCTGGCGGGCGGGAAGGCGGGCGCGCCCGGGCGCAACCTGGTGGTGCGCGCGGACGGCTCGGTCGAGGTGCTGGGGCACATCGGATCGGTCGAGATGGGGAGCGGCGATGTGTTCGTGATCGAGACGCCGGGGGGCGGCGGGTACGGAGCGCCGGAGGCTGGCTGAGGGGGCGCGGGGACCTGGGGACGTGCCCGGCGCTGGCGGCGGGCGATCGCTCGTCCGACCAGCCGCCGGTCACGCGCCGACGGGCTCGGGCTCGGGGTCCCGAGCGACGGCCAGCGCCGCGAGCCGCAGCCCGAACGCCTCGTACCGGTCGCGCGCCGCCTGCGGCATGCCGAGCGCCTCGAGGCACGCGCCTTCGCGCTCGGGCCAGGGCAGCGCGCGGTAGATGCGCCGGGCGCGACCGACGAGGTCGCGCCGCCCGGCGCCGCGCCCGACGCGCAGGAGCACCTGGGCTTTCACGAGGATGCTCCCCGAGCGAGCGAAGGCATCATCGAGAGCTCGCTCTGCCTCGCCAACGCCGGCACCGCGCTGGATCGCGTACCAGAGCCGGAGGCCTGCTATCCGCGCTGCCTCGCCGGGAAGGTGGTGAGCCTCCGCCGCACGGGCGGCGTCGCCTAGCAGCGCGTCGAGCCGCTCCAGCGAGCCGGACCGGAGCGCCGCGACGGCGACGCGACCCACGCACGCCGCGATGAGCTCAGGCGCGCCCGCACGCGCGAGCGCTAACGCGCTCTCGGCCGCCTCCGCGGCCGAGAGCTCCGACCCTGCGCGCGCGAGGAGGTTGTCCGCTACGAGCAACTCCGCCTCGATCCGCGCCCACGGAGGGGTCGCGGGCGCGACAGCGGCGACTCGCGAAACGAGCACCGCAATGGCGGTGTCCATGCGGTCGAGGCTCCATCCTTCGAGGAGCCCGGCGCGCACGGCGAGCCGGGTCCAGCCTGCGATGGCGTTGGCGCGCGCGAGCGCGCGGGAGAGATCGCCGCCCCCCGCGATCACGTCGGCGAGATCCTCGAGGCCGCGAAGGGCGTCAGGCTCCCCCTGCGAACGGCGGACATGCAGGCGGAGCTCGTCGGCCTGCTCTGACTCGACGGAGGCGATGGCGTCGACGGCGGCCTCGAGCTCCCCCTGGCGGATGAGGAGGTCGGAGAGCAGCAGCGCGAACGAATGGATCCCGAAGCGGGGCCCTGCTTGCGCGGTCTGACGGAGGCCGTCCTCTAGCTTGTGCGTCGCCTCCTTCCAGCGCCCTTCGGTGATCAGGAGAACCGCTTCCAGCCTCTGCATGAAGAGGCGATTCTCGGTCGCCAACCAGGCCATTTGCGCCTGCCCTAACGCCTCGCGCGCTCCCCGCGCGTCCTTGCGGCAAAGGTAGGCGTCCGCAAGCACGATGAGTTGCCGCGCGACGAGATCCGGGTTGGGCGGAGTCGCCTGCTCTGCGGCATCGAGGGCCTCGCGTGCCACGGCGATCTCGGAGCCGTAGTAGTCCGAGCGCTGCGAGAGGATCATGGCGTACTGCTCACTGTATTCCTCCCGCACCGGCCCGAGCACGCGCAACGCATCCTGAATGTGGGTGTGACGCTCCTGCTTGATGGTGCTATCAGCGCGGCGGTAGTGGAGCGCTGCCAGCGTCGACCGGTCGCGCGCCGAGAGCCGATTCTTCCGCTCCAGGAGCGCGATCCCGCCGTCGAGCGCGCGGTACCCGCCCTCCAAGCGGCCTTGCATGAGCAGCCCTGTTCCAAGGGTCAGCAACGCATCGGGCGAGCGCTCATTGGTCATCAGCTGCTCGACGTCGGGCTCAGGCTCCCGCGAGGGCTCGAGCTCGATGGCCTCCTGAGGTTCGATGAGGGCGACGGCATCGCGGATCGAGTAGCAGTCCGGCGCCTCCCGCACGAAGCGCTGAAACGTCTCGAGACCGCGTAGCCGCAGCAGAAAGCGGCATCTCCGGCTGAGCAGCTTGTCGCGGTTGAGATTCAGCGCCAGCATCGCGTCCACCGCGGGCTCGCCGATGTGCAGAAAGACGACCCCCTCGCCCGCGGCAGCAGGCGAGTCGAACATCTGCACGACATCGCCGCCGTTCTCGAGCGTGAACTCGCCGCTCGCCTCGACGCCGATCACGCCGCGCACGATCGGCCAGGCCGCGTCGTCTACGACGACGATCACGAAATGCCCCCGCCCCAGCGCGGCCTCGAGGCCGCGGAGCTGTTGCTCGTCCGCTCGCCGCAGCTTGCGCACGATCTGGCTCACGCCTTGTCCAGCCACTCCCAGAGCATCGGCGCCACCTCCCACCAGATACCGTCGTGGTTGTGCTCGATCACGACCGATCGCCGGGCGTACTCGAGCTGTCCCGCATCGGCCAGAAGGTGTGCCTCGCGTATGGCGCGAAGCGCCTCCTTGTCCTTGGGATAGAGCGTCGCGATAGACCTGGTTTTCTCCTCCGTGAGCGTGTCCTCCCACGCGATCTCATCGACGCGATCCTGATTGTAGAGCTGCGCCTGGATGATCGCGAACCGCAGGAGGTTGAAAAAGTCGCGCACAACGCCGCCGGAGTACAGGGCGGCCTCGCGGACGACCTCGGCATCGAACAGCCCAGGGCCCACGCGCGCATCGAAGATGCTCCGCATGACGGCGACGCCCGTCGGGTCCTCGGCACTTGTCGGATCCAGCACGTTCGTCTTGCGTAGCACCTGGATCGGACGCAGGTGGTTGACGTTCCTTCCGAGAGCGCCTCCCGGACCGCCAAAGGTGACGGAAGGAGGCACCGTGACCAGGATGGGGACGTGCGGCGCAAGGAGCGCCCCCAAGTTGGTGTGGAAGATCTCGGTGAACTGCTCATTCGACCGGAGCTTCTCGAGATCGTCGACGACGATGAGCACGCGGTGCGGGAGGCCGGCGTGCACCAGCGCCGTCCCGATGTCGTCCACGAGGGCGTCGATGAGCTCCACGAGCACGCTCCCCTGGGTCTCCGCAAACCCGCGGAACTCGCGGCGGCGACCTTGCTCCACGGCGAGCTCCTGGCTGAGCTTGACGAAGAAGAGGTCGAAGCTCAGGCCAAATTTCCCGCCCTTTTGCACGAGCCCGGTCGGGCCGTAGAGCGCGGCGTCGAGCCGCTGCAGGATGCCGAGCCATCGGTCCGACCGATCGAACGTCACCAGCGTCGTGTCGGCGCTGGCACGCGCGTAGAGCTGCGCCGCGATCAGGAACAAGAGCTCGTGCGAGGCGAGGCTCGGCTGGTGCTCCGGCTCGATGTCGAACGCGACGATGTAAAAGCGCTGCAGGATGTCGTGGTCGGCTAGGAGCCGCTTGAGCTCCGTGCTCTTGCCGCTGCCGATGTGCCCCGACAGGAAGAAGCGGTCCCGCTCGCTCGACTTGATGAGCTGGCCCCGCAGCCGCGCTAGGGGCGGCAGCTGACGCCTCCTGCCGACCGGGATGGTGGTCTGCACGTAGACCGGGTCGTTGGGCTCGAGAGCCTTGAGTTCGAGGGCCTGGTAGGCGTCGTCGAGGGTCGTGGCAGGCACGGTGCCGACACTCTAGCCTCCGCCGCGCGGGAAGTGAAAGGTAGCGACCGGCGGTCGGCGTCCGCGACGGACCCCCGGTCGAGGCCGGCGTCCCCGCCTCCCCTGCCCGCTCACCCGTTCATCCAGGGGCAGGCGCCTTGGCGGCAGGTCCGGGCGAGAGCTTGCACGTGGCCTCCCACAGACCGTTGAGATACACGAGGCCCAGCGCGCGGTCGTACAGGCCATATCCCGGCTTGCCGGTCTCACCCCAGATCATGCGGCCGTGATCCGGGCGCACGTAGCCGTCGAAGCCGACGTCATGGTAGGCCTTCACGATGGCGGCCATGTCGAGCGAGCCCTCACAGGACAGGTGGGCGGACTCGAAGAAGGTGCCGTCCTCCTGGACCGCCACGTTGCGCAGATGCCCGAACGGAATGCGGCCCATGCCGCCGAACTCGCGCACAAGCGATACGATGTTGTTGCACAGATCGGCGCCCAGCGAGCCGGAGCACAGCGTGATGCCGTTGGCCGGAGAATCGACGGTCTTCACGAGGCGCATCAGGTCGTCGCGGTTCTTGACGATGCGCGGCAGGCCGAAGATCGGCCGGGGCGGGTCGTCCGGGTGCATCGCCATCCGGACGCCGACCTCCTCGGCAACCGGGATGATGCGCCGGAGGAAATGCGTGAGGTGCGCCCACAGGGCCTCTTCGCCGACGTTCTTGTACTCGTCGAGGACGGCGCGGAGCTGCTCCGGCTTGTAGCTCGAGTCCCAGCCGGGCAGCGAGATGCCCTGTTCCGGATCGATCCCGGCCACCGCCGCGGCGTCGAAGGCCAGGGTCAGCGAGCCGTCGGGCAGCTCTCTGGCCATCTCGGTGCGGGTCCAGTCGAAGACCGGCATGAAATTGTAGCAGATCACCTTCACGCCGGCGGCCGCGCAGTTGCGGATGTTCTGGCAGAAATTGTCGATCAGCCGCTCGCGGGTCGGCTTGCCGAGCTTGATGTCCTCGTGCACCGGCACGCTCTCCACCACCTCGAACCGGAGGCCGACGCCCTCGACGCGCGCCCTGAGCGCCCGCAGCCGCTCGACCGGCCACACCTCGCCCACAGGCACATCGTAAATAGCCGAGACGATGCCGTGGATGCCCGGGATCTGACGGATGTACTCGAGCTTCACAGGGTCGTTCTCGCCGTACCAGCGAAAGGTCATCTTCATCGTTCCGGTCCTTCCAGCGTCACGGGACATGCCGTGCAGAGCTCAGGGTTCGAGGCGCCGCGTGGCCGCCTCAGCGCGGAGGGGTCCAGCCGCCGAGCACGATCGCCGGATCGCGCATCATCGCCGCTTGCTCCGCGGAGATCTGCGTCGATCCGGCGATACGCCCGCTTGTGTCGATGAGGCGCCCCTCCGCGTCCCGGCTCTGGTACTCCCAGAAGCGGAGGGTGCGCGGAGGAGACCCGCCCGTGATCGTCCACCCCGCCCGCGAGATGTGGCTGCCGAGCGTGCAGTTGATGTACGCGACGTGGCTCGCCGGATACTGGCTCACGTCGATCCTCGCCAGCGTGTTCCCCGTGATGCCCGCGTCGCTCGTGATGCGCGAGTCGACGAAGACATAGCCGTAGCCGGAGTCGCCGTTGCGCGCCTGCACGATGTAGCCGGATCGACCGACCGTCTTGATCTCGCACCGGTTGAAATACGCCGCGCCCGTGCCCCACACGAAGTCGACGTTCCCCGCGATGGTGCAGTTGTCCGCGTAGAGGCGCCCGGACCAGAGCAGCGTGTCCTGGAGGCTCAGGATGTCGGCGTCGCGCACGACGCACCTGTCGCAGTCCTGGAGCCGCAGCGCCTCCGCCTGGGAGCCGCCCTGCGGCGTGAGGTTGTGGATGGTGAGGTTCTCGATGATGAGGTCGCTCACCTTGTCGGCGCCGACGAGCGCGCGCCCCCTGGTGCTCGGGTTCAGGTTGTTGTTGTTCGTACCGGAGAGGACAGTGCCTTTGCGATCGGCCCCGCGCAGCGTGATCTTGTGTTTGCCCTCGAAGTAGACGACCCCGTGGTGGGTCCCACGCTGAACGGTGATGAGCACGCTGTCCCTGTTGTTCGCCGGGACCGCGTCGAGCGCGCCTTGCACGGAGCAGAAGTCGCCGGAGCCGTCGAGCGCAACATCGAGCGACGCGACGCTCGACGGGCCTGCGTCCGCCGTGTCGAAGCGCCACGCCGTCGCGTCCGCGATCGCGAACGAGCCGCCCCCCGGGGGGACGATGGCGCCGGGGTCGACCGTGACGTAATAGGACTCTCCGTAGTCGAGCGCGCGCGACGGCAAGGACACGACAGCATCGTTGCCGTCCACGTACACCGGGCGAGGTACGTTGAACGTCCTGCCGCCGATCGTGGCGCTCACGGTCATCGAGGCCATGTCGACCGTCGCGACCGCCGCGCCGGGCCGGGCGGCGTTGAACACGCGAACGGCGCCCGCGCTGCCCAGCTTCGGAGCGCCGGGGAACGTGATGCGGAGCGGCGGATCCGGACACAGCCCCCGGGCGCCCGGCGCGGGGAACAGCGCGCTCACGCCGGCAGGGAGGTCGACCGGATCCGCGCCGCCGTCGCCCTGGCTCGCGCCCGTGCCCTCGCCGCCGCCGGCCGCGCCGGCGCCGCCCGCTCCCGCGCCGGCCGATGCCGCGCTGCTTGTCGACCCGCCGCTGCCCGACGCCGCGCTGCTGGTCGACCCGCCGCCGGTCGATCCGCCGCTGGTCGAAGCGCCGGCCGCCGAAGCGCCGGCGGTCGAGGCACCGCTGGACGCCTCGGCGCTCATGTCGTCCGCCGTCCCGGCGCCCTCGCAGGCGATCGAACACAGACCGAGGAGCCCGAAGAGAAAAAGTCGAGAGCGGATCATGGCGCCGGCGCAGGGTATCAAGGCGCTGCGCGGCCTGGCAATCGGCGCTCAGGGCACGGAACGTGCCCTGCCCTGTTCGCAGAGACTCCCCATGCACCAAGGCCGGCCGTGTGGCACGACGGCCATCGTCGTTCCCGCGCAATGGCCCCTGGTGCGTCCGCCCGTCAACCCTCGAGGAGCTTCATGGCTGACTCCGTACCCATGACCGACCGTGCCCACGATGTCCTTCGTCAGGAGCCCCAGAGCCTCGACCCCATCTTCAGGCCGCGGAACGTCGCGGTCATCGGCGCGACCGAGAACAGCGGCGCCGTCGGCCGCACGCTCCTCTGGAACCTCATCAGCAACCCGTTCGGCGGCACCGTCTATCCGGTGAACCCGAAGCGGCAGAGCGTCCTCGGCATCAAGGCCTATCCGAGCATCGCGGCCGTGCCGGCGAAGGTGGATCTCGCGGTCCTCGTCACGCCCGCCGCGAGCGTGCCGGGCCTCATCGGCGAGTGCGTGGACGCCGGCGTCCCCGGCGCGATCATCATCTCGGCGGGATTCAAGGAGATGGGCCCCCCGGGCGCAGAGCTCGAGCGGCAGATCAGGGAGCGCGCCCGCGGGAAGATGCGCATCATCGGCCCGAACTGCCTGGGCGTCATGAACCCGATAGGCGGGCTCAACGCGACGTTCGCGAAGGGGCAGGCGCGGCCGGGCAAGGTCGCGTTCATCAGCCAGTCCGGCGCGCTCTGCACGGCCGTGCTCGACTGGAGCCTCCAGGAGCAAGTCGGCTTCAGCGCGTTCGTCAGCGTCGGCTCGATGCTCGACGTCGGCTGGGGCGACCTGATCGACCACCTCGGCAACGACCCCAAGACGAGCAGCATCCTCATCTACATGGAGTCGATCGGCGATCCGCGCGACGCGCGAGCGTTCCTGTCAGCCGCCCGCGAGGTGGCGCTCACCAAGCCGATCATCGTGATCAAGCCAGGCCGCAGCGAGGCGGCGGCGAAGGCGGCCGCCTCGCATACCGGCTCGCTCACCGGCTCGGACGAGGTGCTCGACGCGGCGTTCCGGCGCGTGGGCGTGCTGCGCGTGAACGACATCGCGGACCTGTTCTCCATGGCCGAGACGCTCGCCAAGCAGCCCCGGCCCCGCGGCAACCGGCTGTGCATCGTCACCAACGCCGGCGGCCCGGGCGTGCTGGCGACGGACGCGCTCGTCGCGAACGGCGGCGAGCTGGCGCCGCTCTCGCCGGAGATCCTCGGCGAGCTGAGCGGCTTCCTCCCCGCCGCGTGGAGCCGGAACAACCCGGTCGACGTGCTCGGCGACGCCGGCGCCGATCGCTACGCGAAGGCCCTGGAGATCTGCGCGAAGGACCCGAACAACGACGGCGTGCTCGTCATCCTCACGCCGCAGGACATGACCGAGCCGACCCAGACCGCCGAGGCGCTGCGCAAGCACGCGCACGTCGAGGGCAAGCCGGTCCTCGCCAGCTGGATGGGCGGCGTGGAGGTGGAGGCGGGCAAAGCCATCTTGAACCGCGCCGGGGTCCCTACGTTCGAGTACCCCGACACCGCCGCTCGCGCGTTCTGCTCGATGTTCCGTTACGCGTACGCCCTCCGCGCCCTGTACGAGACGCCGAGCACGGACGAGCGGGCGTTGAACGTCGATCGCGAGAGGGCCAGGGAGATCATCGCCAGCGTCCGCGCGTCGGGGCGGACGCTCCTCGATGAGGTGGAGTCGAAGCAGCTCATGGCGGCGTACGGCCTCCCGACGGTGCCGACGGCCGTCGCGAGGAGCGCGGACGAGGCCGTGGCCACGGCCCGGGAGATGGGGTATCCGGCCGTCCTCAAGCTGTACAGCGCGACGATCACCCACAAGACCGACGTGGGCGGCGTGAAGCTCGACCTGCGCGACGACGACGCCGTGCGCCGGGCGTTCGAGGAGATCCAGGAGAGCGTCTCGCGGCGGGCCGGCGCGCAGCACTTCCAGGGCGTGACGGTCCAGCCGATGATCTCGCTGAAGGACGCCTACGAGATCATCCTCGGCAGCTCGATCGATCCGCAGTTCGGCCCGGTGCTCCTGTTCGGGGCCGGCGGGCAGCTCGTCGAGATCTTCAAGGACCGCTCGCTCGGCCTGCCGCCGCTCAACGCGACGCTGGCGCGGCGCATGATGGAGCAGACGAGGATCTACCGCGCGCTCGAGGGCGTGCGCGGCCGCAAGCCGGTGGACCTCACGATGCTCGAGCACCTGCTCGTGAGGTTCTCGCAGCTCGTGATCGAGCAGCGATGGATAAGCGAGATCGACATCAACCCGCTCTCCGTGAGCGCGGAGGGGGCCATCGCCCTCGACGCCCGCGTCGTCCTGCACGCGCCGGACACGCCGGAGTCCGCGCTCCCCAGATCGGCGATCCGCGAGTATCCCACGCAGTATGTGACGGAGCTCGAGAGCAGGGACGGGCAGGCGTCGTTCACGATTCGGCCCATCCGCCCCGAGGACGAGCCGCAGATGGTCGAGTTCCACAAGAAGCTGTCCGAGCGGACCGTGCGGCTCCGGTATTTCTACCCGATGCAGCTCGATCTGCGCACGGCGCACGAGCGGCTGACGCGCGTCTGCTTCGCGGACTACGACCGGGAGATGGCGCTGGTCGTCGAGAAGCCGCCCGCGGGCGGCGCGCAGCGGCAGATCATCGGCGTCGGCCGGCTGAGCAAGCTGCCAGGCACGCGCGACGCGGAGTTCGCCCTGCTGATCAGCGACGAGCACCAGCGGCAGGGGCTCGGTTCCCGGCTGCTGGGCCTCCTCGTCCAGATCGGCCGCGACGAGGGGCTCTCCCGCATCAGCGCCGACATCCTGGCCGAGAACGTGGAGATGCAGCGCGTGGCGCAGAAGCTCGGCTTCCGGGTGACGCGCGAGATCGGCGACTCGACCGCGAGGGCGGAGCTGACGCTGTAGGCGCGATATGTCCTGTGCGATAGCCGCGCTGCTGGAGCACCCGCGGAAACGTGGGGGGCGGCGCGGCCGGGCACGCACGTGGCGCTTCCCGCCGCCTGCGAGACATGCGCATGCTCGGGGAGCAGCCATGGATACCCACCGTTTGAAGACCCTGTTCGAGCGGCTCAGGCAGCAGCACCCCGCGAACGCGGGCGAGATCGATGCGGTCGAGCGATGGCTCCACGACGCGCCGCTCATCCGTCGCTACCGTATCAACCCCCACGTGGTCGCGGCGGACACCGCGCTCGACGCGCACGCGGTCATCCGCATCCTGCTGCACGGCACCCAGACCGGCCTCTTCGACATGCACTGGGACGTCCACTGCGGCCATTGCAACATGCTGGCCGAGGCGATCGACGACCTCGCCACGGCCGCCGCCGTCTCGTACTGCCCGATGTGCGAGTACTCCTTCGACGTCGACATCTCGGCGCGCGTCGAGGTGACGTTCTCGCTCGGCCGGTCCATCGAGGACCTCGGCTTCCCTCCGGTTTGCCAGCCGCCCTCGGCGCTCCACCCCCGCTATGGCATGACCGCCGCGCTCGGCGAGACCGTGGCGGCGACCGAGGTGCTCACCGCCGGCCGCTACCGCTACTTCTGCCCCTTGACCCGCGCCAAGGGCATCCTTCGCGTCGAGGGTGAGCCCACGGACGAGGTGCAGGCCGTCGCGATCTCGCAGCTCGCGGGACCCCACTTCGACGTGACGGAGCTCGTGGTGCGGCCCGGCCCGCTCAAGATCGCGCTCACCAACGTCGGCTGGCCGCAGTGCGGCTTCATCGTTCATCACGATGTCCTGAAGGACGAGCTCGATCCGGCCAGCCTGCCGCGGCGGCTCAGCGGGCTCGAGCTGCTCCACGTGCCGGAGTACCGGCGCTACTTCGGCGGCATGGTGCTGTCGGCGCGGGAGCGGCTGACCGTCCGATCGGTCCTCGTCGTCTTCACCGATCTGTGCGGCTCCACGCGGCTGTACGAGCGGATCGGCGACGCCCCCGCGTACAACCTGGTGCGCGATCACTTCGACATCGTGATCGGCGCCGTCGAAGCGCAGGGCGGCGCCGTGGTCAAGACGATCGGCGACGCGGTCATGGCCACGTTCCTTGACGAGCGGTCCGCGGTGACGGCGCTGAGCGCAGCCATGCGCGGCATGCTCGGCCGCAACGCCGGCCGGATCGAGGGTGAGCGCCTCGTGCTCCGGGCGGGCATGCACCGCGGCCCGGCGTTGCTCGTCAACCTGAACCAGCGCCTCGACTACTTCGGCCGCACCGTGAACACGGCGGCGCGCCTGCTCGGCGTCTCTGCAGGCGGCGAGCTCACCGTCTCTGCGCCGCTCGCCGCCGACGCCGAGCTCGTCGGCCTGCTCACCGATGAGGGCTGGACGCCGCCGCGCGCCTCGCACGTCGACCTGAAGGGGATCGAGGGGACCCGCACCGTGCATTCGGCGGGTTTTCCGGGCATGGCCGCGCGCTGACGCGGGCGCCTCTCCGACGCACCGGACCCGCTGACTGTGCACGGCCAGCGGCGCGCTCCGCGCCGTCCCGCCGCTCGCGTCCGGGCCTCGTCGCAAGCTCCTCTGCCCACGTCACGACGCGAGCGGGTGCCCCTCCACCGAGTACCCGCGGGCGCGCGGGGTGGCATGAGCGTGCATCGCAAACTGCAGCATTCCGGGACACGATGGATGCTGCATGGCTTGATTCTCATTCCCAATCTTCCATGGGAGATAAGCAAAATGATGCGATGTACACGTGAGGCAGCGCGGCGGCGACTGCCGGAGCGCTCGCCATTTCAGCGTCGACTGCAGACCTGCGATGTGGTGTTCCAGCAGCAGCATGGGATGACGGAAGCCGGCGGCATCGTCGAGAAACGCTTGTATGGCGGGACCTTGACGTTCAAATTCAGCCAGCTCGCGCCTGGCATCGTCGAGCGACGGCAGAACTTCGGCGTCCACGACCGTCGCGCATTCCGTGCACCACGCGGGCGCCGTCTTCGCGACGGCGCTGTCACCATCAGGAAGCTGGTAGTAGGCTCCAGAAGGGCCCTCGCGCAGCATTCCCTCGAACGCGCAAGCTGTGCAGGTTACGCGGAACAGGTAGATGCCCATGAGTCTGCTCCAGTCTGCCCATCGCTCCGATGCGCCGCGGCGCGAAGCGCCGGCGGTTCCATCCGGGATCATCCAATGGTTCACTTCCAGAATTGCCACCACTTTTTACCCGGAGACGGATGTTCCGTTGGGTCGTCCGGCCACGGCGATCGGTGAGCCGCGGCCCACCATCGTGAACCACGACCTGCAGGTCGTCCGGGTGGTCGACGTGGAAGCGGCCCTCAAGCCTCGGGTGCTGTCGCCAAGCTGCCGTCATGTCCCAGAACCTCGCATCCGTTGCGCTCGTGCCATGCGCGCCTCCCGTGCCCCTCACTCCGCGAACACGCTCACCTCGACACCAGCCGCCTTCGCCAGCCCGGCGAGGTGTCCCGACCCGCGGCTCTTTTCGAACGCCGGATGAAACACGAGCACCCGCGCTACCCCGCTCGCCAGCATCCGCTCGTTGAGCCCCTTCCAGGCGCCACGCTTGTACTTCGCGTAGTCCGCCTTGTTCTTCGCCATCGGCTCCACGGCGAGCCCCAGCTCGGCTGCGACGCGCCCGGCGAGGGCGTCCGCGCCCGGCGAGTCGCCGTGGATCACGGTCGCCCCCGCCGGAAGCTTCGCCAGCTCGCGCCGGATCGCGTCCACGTCGGTCCACGCCACAGCGCCGGCGACGATCACACGCGTCATTCCGCTATCCTACCCTCGAAGCGCGCGGAGCGGGAACATCGGGATGTACACACCCCCGCCTGGCCCTCCCGGCGCGGCCCCCGCCCGCCGAACCATCCCACTCTGTGGGGCGACCGCCTCGCCGAGCGTCCTCGCGGCAAATTCCGCCCTATCATCTCGACGAGCATGGCATCGAGAAGTCCAAGCCGCCGTGCCCATGGGCAGGCCGCGCGTGGGGTGAGCACGACGCCCCCTCCGGCCGGGAGCGTCTTGAAGGCATCCACACCGCTCCTCGCCGGCCCGCCTGCGCCGGGGGCGTCGCGCTCCGCGCCGCGAGCGCAGGTCGACGTCGATGCGGTCGACCTGCCCGCGTTCGGCCTCGCCGACGATGTGCTGCCGTTCAGCGGCCAATATTTTGCTCGCACGCGCCAGAGGTGATTCGAGGGGGAGCCCTCTCCAAGGAAGGGAACGTTGATGGCAGACTCGCACAACCCGTACCAGGATTTTTCCGCCTGCCACCCGAAGCTGCGGGAAGCGGTGTCTGAGGTCGTCGCCAACTGGGAGCCCGATTCGGCCCCTGCGACGGTCGTCTTCGGCCACATCGGCCGCGCGCTTGTCCAGCTCGAGTCCGACCTCGATGACGCCACGCTTGATGAGGTTTCGCGGCTCGTGGAGCGTTCGCTGTCAAGAAGTGGCCCAGAGTCAGATGCGGTCGCGACCGGACTCCTGGAGGCCATTTGCGCCCGCAGCGTCGATGCCCCTGCCGCCGTTGCGCGCGTCGTCTCTCATCTGGGGCCCGATGCGCGCGCTTATATTCGGGCCTGGGATGCATTCACTGAAACGACGACTCCGGGCATCACGTAATTGTGCTGGTGGCCATGAATAGCGGGGCAGCGCGCTGCGCCGCCGGCGTCACCGCTTCACGCCACGAGCTCGCCTGTCGGCGGCGGTCGTGGTAACGCTGCTCCGCATGGCGAAGGCCGCGCGAACGGCGACGACGAGCGGGGCGCGCTCCCCGCAGGGGCGCCGTCGCGTCCGCGTCTACACGGCGTGGCACCCGGTGCTCGTCGCGCTCCTCGAGCACGTGCTGCCCGCGGGCTGGTATCAGTGCATCTCGGAGTTTCAGCTCGCGCGCGAGCCGCTCCGCGTCGACCTCGTCATCCTTCGGCGCCGGCGGCGCGGCGCCCCACCCAGGCCGAGCCTTCTCACCAGCGTCGTGGGCGGGCTGGCCGAGCACACCCTCGTGCACTTCAAGGGGCCGACAGACGAGCTCGAACGCGACGACGCCCGCATGCTCCTCGCTTACGCGCTGCAGTACCTCGTCGTTGCAGAGATTGAGGACCCCGCCTCCGTCGCCCTCCGCGTGCTCGCGCCCCGCCTGACCCCGCGCTTCGTCGAAGCGCTCAGGTCGCTCGACTGCGCGCTCACACCCACGGGACCGGGCACACACGAGGGTCGGCTCTGCGTCTTTCCGCTGCGGGTGGTGGAGACGGTGCCGGCGAACGCTCGCGACGGCCACCATCTGCTGTACACTGTGACGCCTGGGATGGTCGCCGACCCCGGCGGGATCCCGGCGCTCTCCCCGACGGAGATCGCGGTGTTCTGGGCGCTCCTGGAGCATGTCGAGCAGCTTCGACGTCCGCTCCCGGGGCGGAGGAAGCGGCACATGAAGGACGAAAAGCGAGTGGTCGAGAGCTTCGAGAAGGTGCTCACGCGCCTCGTCGCGCGGGTGCCGCCCAAGCAGCGGCTCGCCGGGCTCGCCCCCGAGCAGCGGCTCGCCGGGCTCGCCCCCGAGCAGCGGCTCGCCGGGCTCGCCCCCGAGCAGCGGCTCGCCGGGCTCGCCCCCGAGCAGCGGCTCGCCGGGCTCGCCCCCGAGCAGCGGCTTGCCGGGCTCGCCCCCGAGCAGCGGCTCGCCGGGCTCGCCCCCGAGCAGCGGCTCGCTGGGCTCACCGAGGCGCAGACGGTGCTCGCCCTGCCGGACGCGGTGCTCCGCGCGTTGTCCGCGGAGTACATCGCGACGCTGCCTCGCGAGACGCAGGCGGCGATCCAGAAGCGCCTCGGGGCGGCCTCGCGGCGGCGGCCGGCGCGTCGGCGAAAGCCGCGCAGCCCTTCGAGATGACGCCTCGACGCCGGAATCGGCGACGGCCGAGGCGCGGTTCGTTCTTCCCGACCAGGCGCCGGCCGTGCCATGAGCGATAGAGACGCCCACAAGCAGTTCATCCTCGAAGGCGACCTGAAGGCCGTGATGTGGCGGCTCTCGTGGCCGGCCGTGCTGGCCATGGTCCTGTACGGGCTCAACTCGTTCCTGGACGCCGTGTTCGTGGGCCAGCTGATGAACGAGAGCGCCCTGGCCGGCGTGGGGATCGCCTATCCCCTGTCGCAGATCACGCTGGGACTGGGCAGCCTGATCGGGACCGGCGCCGGCACGGCGCTGAGCATCTATATGGGCGCGGACGACCGGGGCAAGCTCCACGGCCTCCTGGGGAGCGTGAACGGGCTGTCGCTCCTCGTCAGCTTGCCGTACGCCGTGCTCGCTTACTGGTTCGCAGAGCCGCTCGTGCGCGCGATGGGCGGCAGCGGGGAGATCCTCGCGTACGGCACCGCGTACTTCCAGGCGACGACCCTCGGGTCGCTGTTCTGGGTGCACGGCCTCGCGGTGAACATGACCGTTCGCGGCGAAGGCAAGATGAAGACGGCGGCCTGGATGATCTCCCTCGGCCTGGGGGTGGACGTCGCCTTGAAGCCGCTGTTCATCCACACGTTCGGCTGGGGCGTGCAGGGCGCGGCCTGGGCCACCAACGCGGCCATGCTCGTCTACTCGGCCGTCGGGCTCCTGTACTACGCGAGGGGCCGCGCCTCGTTCGACACCGCCTGGCGCACGATCCGCATCGACCCGTCGATCCGGCGGCAGATCGTCTCTCTGGGCATGCCGGCGATGATCGTGTGCATCATGGGCGTCGTCCAGAACCTCGTGGTCTATGGGGCGGTGTCGACCCATGGCACGGAGCAGGACGTCGCCTTCTTCGCCGCCTGCAACCGCATCTCCATGTTCCTGATGACGCCGCTGTTCGGCCTGATGCGGGCGTTGCAGCCCGTGGAGGGGATCAGCTACGGGGCAGGGCGCTACGGCAGGGTGAAGCGGGCCTTCAGCCAGTTCTCGATCGCCGGGCTCGTCCTGCTCCTGCCGTTCTGGCTCTCGATGATGCTGGCCCCGGAGGCCGTGCTCGGCTCCATGCTGCCGGGGTTCGACTTCGCCGCGCAGCAGCTGCTCGACTTCCGGATCTCCGTCCTCGCCCTGCCCGTCATGCCGTGGGTCTTCATGGCGCTGGCGTTCTTCCCCTCCGTGGAGCGGGCGAAGCTCGCGAGCGCGCTCGCCCTGCTGAGGCAGCTTGTGTTCTATCTCCCCCTGATGTGGCTCTTGCCCAGGATCGCCGGGGTGAGCGGGGTGTTCTGGGCGAACGCCGCGATCGACATCGCGATCTTCGTGCTCGTGATCCCCCTGGTCGGCCGGGAGTTCCGGAGGCTCGACGGGCGGGGCGCGGACGCGCGCGCCCCGCTGCGCGAGGCGACCGCCGGGTGATCCGCGCCCGCGCGCCGGACGCGCGGCCTCGCGGCGCTACGCCGACGGGTCGGCCACGCGGCCCACGAACAGGATCGCGCTCGTCGCGTTGTCCCGGATGAAGAAGAAGAACGGGCGATCGAAGCGGATGGCCGCGGGCTCGGGCGGCCCGCTCTCGTCGAGGGCCACCGCGGTCGCCGCCGCGGCCTCCGTGCCCGCCTCGTTCACGGAGACGAACGCCTTGTGGACCACGGCGGAGATGGAGAGGCTCCGCTGCCCGTCGATCCCCGAGAAATCCGCCGCGCCGAAGGCGGCGGTCATCCCCAGATCCATGAGCGGCGGGACGAGGTCGAACGTCGACTCCACCTTGAATTTCGGCAGCCCGATGGTGACGTTCCGCGGCTCCAGCGACCCGAGGACGCCGTCGAGGCGCGCGCCGTCGAGGCCGTCCTCGAACGCCTCGATGTCGGACGGCAGCACGAGCACCATCGCGAGCTCGTCGCCGTCATAGGGCATCTCGAGCGCCGCGTAGCCGTCGCCCTCGCCGTAGCGGACCTCCGACGTGGCGGCCATCATCGGCACGGAGACCGTGGAGCCGTCCGCCAGCGTGAAATCGCCCGGGGCCGTGTCCTCCTCCTTGAAGGGGAACTTCCACGCCGCGTTGAAATAGATGGCGTTCGTCAGCACGAGCCGGGTCGCGCCGCTGATGGAGCCTTCCGGCAGGAGGTCCTTGATCCGGTCCTCGGTGCGCTCTGCCACCCACCCGTTGATGATCTCCCGGGCCTCGCTCGTCTGGCCGAAGTCGACGAGGTTCATCCCGGCCCCGTAGTTCTCCGCGAGCACGTCGAGGAACGCGGGCAGGAACGGATAGCCCACCTGCCCCCAGAGCGCGTTGGCGATGTTGAGCTGGAACCCCTCGCCGTCCTGCCCCTCGGCGACCTCGCCGCGGCTCTCGAGCGCCAGATCCAGCGCGTTGAACGCCGGGTGCAGCCGCTCCTGGGGCAGCGTGAAGCGCAGCGCGCTCGCCATCTCCGCCTCCGTCTCCGTGCGCGCGCCCGCGTACGTCATCGCCAGCGCGCTCGACACGCTGTGCGGCGAATAGAACATGTTGCCCGGCGCGCCGCCGAGCTTCCCGTAGAGGTCGAGCGCGAACGCCGTGTTGCCGTCGGCGAGCGCCTCGCGATCGGCGTCGGGCACCGAGGGGTCGAGGATCCGCTGCTTCTCGGAGGTGACGACGCACCCCGGCGTCTCCGGATCGCCGCACCCGGACGGCGAGGGCACCGGGTCCTCCCCGGTGCCGCCGGAGGAGCAGCCCGCGAGGAGCACGGACAGAGGGATGAGGATTGACGAAATTTGGTGATAACGCATGGGCCCCGGCACAGCAGCGCTTGTGCCAAGGGCCCCGGCCTCATCGACCCCCGCGGAGACGGTCGCTCTCGCGGAGGCGACACCCACCGGCGCGGCGCCCGCGATCGCAGGGACAGGGTTGGCCCACCGTGGCACAGGATGCTTTCGTCCTGTGCGGAGACGGCTCGACCCTCACTGCTCGAGGTAGAGGGCGACCTCCGCTGTCCGTCCGTTGGCGTGGGCGATCAGCGTGGCGAGTCCGTTGTTGAAGTCCTCGGGCGTCGTGAGGTGCGTGTGCCCCTCGATCTCGCCCTCCGGCCCGACGACGTACGGCGCGATCAGGTCATGCGCCGCCTTGAACCACGCCTCGGAAGCGGCCGCCTCGTACTCCTTGCTGGCGGCCTGCGCCACGTAGCCGCGGTAGACCTCGAAATAGACGGCATCGTCGAGCAGGTAGCGGACGAGCGGCCATTGCTCGGTCACGTCAGCCATCGAGAGGGGCAGCGCCGTCAGCCCGATGGTCACGCCCGCGTCGGCGTCCGAGAACGCGAAGGTGTGATCCCAGGGGATCCACGTGAACTGCCCGCCCTTGTTCGGGTCCGCGTAGAGATAGTAGTTGTGCGGCAGGCGGCCGTACACGTCCCAGTCCTCGATCACCGCGTTCAGCGCGAACCAGTGCAGGAAGCCGTCGACGTCGAGGCGCGCCTCGAGCCCCGCGCGCCAGGCGGCGGCGTCGGTCCTGTCGGCGTGCAGCGCGTCGAACAGCGCCCGCGCGTCCGAGCGATCGGTGTCGTCCTCGTTGTTCTCCTTGACGATGGTGTCGGGGTCCCACGTCTCCCACCGCGCGCCCGTGCCATCTGGCTTGTAGAGGTTGCCCTTGTGGCCGCCGAAATGGGTGTCGAGGAACGACTCGTCCGACGGCAGCTCGATGCCGGTGTACAGCCCGAAATAGACGGGCCCCTCCCCGTGATCGATGAAGACCCGGTAGAACGCGGTCGCGGGCGCGGGGATCCCCGCCTTGGCGAAGATGTCGGTGCCGATCTTCTCGCGCAGGAGCGAGGGATCCAGGTACCCGCTCGCGAACGACATCGAGTCGAACCCGTAGAAGCGCTGGTTCTTGATCTCGGGATACTCGTCCTCGAATCGGTCGAAGTTGAGGCGCAGCGGCAGCTTCCAGTTGCCCGCGTTCCAGGGCAGGAGCAGGCTCGAGTTGCCCTTGAAGCGGATGCCGACGTGCTTCCACTGCCGATCCTCGGTGGCGACGTCGCACTCGACGTAGACCGGCGTGCGCGGGAGCAGCTCGACGCTGCTGATGAGCCCCGGATCGCCGCCCCCGGGGCCGGGCGGCATGCAGGTCAGCTCGCCCTCGACGTCGGTGCACGCCCCCTCGGTGGCGGTCCCGAAGATGTCGATCGTGCAGGCGGCGTCCGCCGCCAGCCCCTCGCAGGCGGCGATCCAGTCCGGGGGCGGCACGAATTCCCCGGGCTCCTGCGGGGTCGGCTGGCAGGTCAGGCCGCCGGGGAGCTCCGTGCACGCTCCCTCGGCGGGGGCCCCGAAGAGGTCTATCGTGCAGGCGTCGCCGGCCACGAGACCATCGCAGGCCGTGACCCACTCCGGAGGCGGCGTGAATGGGCCGCCCTGCGAGCCGAACTCGCCGGCCATGTCCGTCATGTCGTCGACCATCTGCTGCCACTGCTCGGGCGTGATGGTGATGTCGATGCGGGGAACCCGGTCCTGCGGGAACGCGGCGGCGTAATCCGGCGGCTCCGCGGGGACGCCGCCCGCCTCGCCGTCGCCGCCTGCGCCGTCGCCGCCCGCGCCCTGCCCTCCGGTGCTGCTGCTCGCGCCGCCGCCCGCCCCGGTCGCGCCGGGGTCGTCGGACGAGCCGCAGCCCACGAGAGGCGCGGCCGCCAGCGTGGCGACAGGCAACAGGCAACGAAGAATTCTCAAGGTCATCGATCGCTCCTCAGCTCGCGTTTCGGGGCAATCTTATGTCAAGTCTGCTTCGATCGTGTGACGAAACCTCGCGCCAGAAGCGTGCGGCAGGCCGTCATCGGCCTGATCGGCCCGAGGCGCAGGCCGGGACATGGTGAAATTTTCCACATCAATCACAAATGATTTTTCCATTCATGATGCAGCGTAGATTTCCGCATGGCGTGGAAGGAGGGCGGCGCAGGCGCGCCGCGCGCCCTCCCGCGACGATCGCGCAGGCCCCTCCGCTCCCCGAGGAGAGCAAGGCAGGTCGACATCGACGCGGGAGGGCGGCGGGAGCTATCGAGTCGACGCCGCCGGGGGGCGCGGCACATCAGGCCCCCCGCGGCGCGCGCTCACGAGGGCGCGAGGCACTTGCCGCGCGACGCGACCGACACGCCCGCCGCGTTCGCGGCGCATGCATTGCTGTACGTCCTGCCGTCGCAGCCGCAAACGGGATTGTACACCTGGGTGCACGCCTGCGGGATGGGCGCGCAGACGCCCGTCTGATCGCCCGCGCCGCACTGCGCCTTGATGTCGTAGTCACAGAAGAAGCCGCGCTCGCACGCGATCCCGGCGAAGCCGCCGCAGACGCCGCCCTGTTGCCCGCCGTCTCCCCTCACCTCACTCGACTCGGAGACGATCGATTCGGGCGCATCGTCGGCCACCTCCACCTGACAGCCCGCGGCGAGCGGGGCCACGGCGAGCGCGAGCCAGACGATGGATGCCATGCGACTGCCCTTGAACCAAGCCTGAACGTTCATGATGTTTCCTCCAATGGCGCCTCGCCGCTCCCGGCAAAGCGATGACCGTACGCGAGCCCCTCCCCTGGAGAGAAAGGGCGCCTTGCGCCGAGCGCGAGCGCGGCGCGTGATCCCTGTCATCCCCCCTGCCGATCGGTCGGCGAGCATGAGAGTCGACTCGACGCGACCTACGTGCGATGAGACCTCGAGCCGACGGTCACAGCGCCGCGGGGGCACGGTCTCCTTGTCTCCTTGTCTCCTTGTCTCCTTGTCTCCTTGTCTCCTTGTCTCCTTGTCTCCTTGTCTCCTTGTCTCCTTGTCTCCTTGTCTCCTTGTCTCCTTGTCTCCTTGTCTCCTTGTCTCCTTGGCAGGAGTCAGGCCACACGTCGCGCGGCGCGGTTTCCACGGCGTGCACGCCCGGCTGCGGCGTCAGCGGCCGCCCGGATCGGGCCAAAGCTGCGCAAGGTGAGCCTGGGCTTGCGCAACCTGCCCCCGCAGCGTGGCCTGCGCGGCCCTCTCGCGATCACCGATGGCGAGGCGAGCGACGAGCCAATCCAGTGCTTACGAAGAGCGCGTCCATCGCCGATGTGATCGCCGCGCCGCCGTATGCCAGGCGACCGCGTATGCAGGCGACCGCGTATGCAGGCGATCGCGTATGCAGGCGACCGTGAGGCTCGCGCTCTCCCGGCGAGCGCTCGTCGCTCTGCCGGCCGGCCAGCGGCGCGCGCTCGCGCCGCCCCTCAGCCCAGGAGCCCCCGCTCGCCCAGCCACAGCGTCGCGCCGGCTCGGCTGTAGATGCCGAGCTTGTCGTAGGCGTGGGCGATGTGATGCTGCACGGTCTTCTGGGAGATGTGAAGGACGACGGCGATCTCGCGGTTGGTCTTGCCGACCCCGACGAGCCGCAGCACCTCCAGCTCGCGCTCCGTGAGCGCCCTTCGTGACCGGACGAGCCGAGCGCACCCGCCGCTGGCGCGCTCTCCGCTCGGAGGAGCGCTCGGAACGGGATCGGTGGCGAGCAGGTAGTTGTACGTCGTCCCGCGCCCCCCGGCGAGGCGATGGGTCCAGATCGGGTTGGCGCAATAGAGCTCCAGCATCTCCTTCGTGTACCCGATCACGAAGTGCTCGAAATACGGGTGCCAGGCCGGGAGGTCGTGAACTCGAAATTCGACGCCGGCGTCCCGCAGCGCCGCTTCGGAGCGGCTGTCGGTCTCGGAAAAATAACGATGCCAGAGGGTGGGAATCGCCGTGACAAGCGAGGAGATCCCCGGATCTCGGACGAAGCGCTTCAGCGGGCCATCGACGAGCGCCCAGCGCGCCGACTCGGCCCCGAGCTCGAAGAGAGCGTCCTTGCGGTCCGGATAGAAGCGCCGCACGAGCTCGTCGTGGAACGTGAGGAACTCGGGCAGCGGAACCAGGCTGCTGGCCGTGATCGGCTGCCTGAACCACGGGTGGCTCAGCGCCATGTCACGAAAGAGGCCTCGCCACGCTTCCGAGCCGAATCTCCGGCTCACCAAGGTTTTCCGCGTCAGGATTGTGGTTCCGCTGACCTTCATGGGAAGCTCGTTGATGCCTCCCGCTGGACGACGAAGCCGCTCGGGAGGCAGGCTCCCAAAGTATCACTCGCCACGTCGAACGATCAAGGCGTCGGCCACCAACGCGCGAGTTCGCGTGTCACGCCGCAGCTACGATCACGCGGTATTCGCACACCAGCAGCAGATTCTTCTGATGGCGCTGCAGGCCGACAGATCGCGCTGTGGATGCATAGCGTCATTGCATCCACGGCGGGTCGTATCTCGATGTCAGCGGGGTCGCTCGAACGTGGAGGCGGGTGTGGGCAGGACGGCGACGATCGAGGGACGCCGTGCACGGGAATGGGGGGACGCGCCGCGTCGAGCACGCGGAGCGCGCGTCAGGAGGCGGTCACGGCATGACGTGCCGCTTCAGGACCGGCCAGCCGACCGCGGCGTTGCCGTAGTCGTGGCCCCCTCCCTGCTTCGTGCAGAGGGCCACTTCGACGCCGCCCTCGCAGTTCGAGAAGGTCGAGCAGCCCTTGCTGTCTTCGGCCGATGGCGAGCCCGTGCACTTGTTGATCTGGCCCCACTTCTCGAGGGTCGATTTCGCCCCGAGGAACGTGATGGGCATGCCGCTCACGACCGCGGAGTATCCACCGGCGTAAGGCACGATCGGATCCCCGGTGCTGCGGAACGAGATCACGGTGATCGGGCGCGATGGTTTGCAATCGCCGACGTTCTCCTGCAGGAGATCGAAGGCGGCGGGCGCCACGGCGGCGAACGTATCGGCCGCGTGGCAAGCGAGGTAGTGGGACATTCCACCTCCCATCGAGAAGCCGACCGCGTAGATGCGCTTCGGGTCGATGCAGGCGGTCTCCTGGATCTCGGCCACCATCGCCTTGACGAAGGCCACGTCGTCGGTGTTCTTCACGCAGCAGGGCCCCACGTTCCAGGCGCCGCCCGAGGGGCCGGCGAGCCCTGACGGGAAGGCCATGATCACGCCCTCCGGGTCGGTCTGCGCCGGATACGGCGAGCCCGATCGCTCCGACGGGCCAGAGCCGCCGAGGGGGTGGAGGTCCACCACGAGAGGCACCGGCTTGCTGCCGTCGTACGCGGCAGGGACATGCAGGACATAGCTGCGGTTCGAGCCGCCGACCGTGATCGTCTTGTTCGTGTCGCCGGCCCTCAGCGCGGTCGACGGGCAGGTGATGGGCTCGCCGCCTCCCGCGCCGCTCGTGCTGGTGGCGCCCCCCGCGCCGCTCGTGCTGCTGGCGCCGCCGCCCGCGCCGCTCGTGCTGGCGCCGCCACCCGCGCCGCTCGCGCTGGCGTCGCCACCCGCGCCGCTCGTGCTGGCGTCGCCACCCGCGCCGCTCGTGCTGGCGCCATCGCTGCCGGTGCTGGTGCCGCTGGCCGGGCCCGTCGACACGCTGCCGCTGCCCGAGGTGCTGCTCGTGCTGGCGCCGGCGGCGGGGCCGCCGCCGTCGCCACCGGCGCTGGTGGTCCCATCGCTGTCGCCACCGCAGCCCCAGAGGGAGATGCCGAGCGCTCCCAACACCAGAATCAGCTTCGGTAAACTCGTTCGTCCGTACGTCATTGGTCAGCACCTCTGTCCGGTGGGTTCAAGACCGCCATCCGGTGCTCGGGTCACGTCCTCGGAAGCGCGGGACAGCGCCGCCCTGTCTTCCCGGCTCACCGTCCGTCGTCACATCACCCGATGCACGTGGCTGTCATATCCGAGGTCGCTGGCTCGAGGCATGGGCATACTGGCCTATGCCTCGACGCCGCAGCCGCGCGCCGCCCCGGGAGCATCTCCAGGCGTTCCTGGAACGCGCAGAGCGCGCCGGTCCTCCCGGAAGGGCGCCGGAGGCCCGGGCACGGTCGATGATACGGCGACGTGTTCCGTGGAGATCGTGCCCATGGAGAGGGGCTGCGCGCGACGCCCCGCGACGCGCCGACAGCAGGCGGTGCTGGCGTTCATCGTGGCGTGCCTTGCCGCCGTCCTCCTCTCCCCGGTCCACCTGGCGCGGCGTGACCCGGGCGCCCTTGTCGTGTCCATCGAATTCGACGACACGCTGGCGGATCAGCTCTCCGTGCGATCCATCCTCGCCGAGCACGGGATGCATGCCACGTTCTTCGTGAACAGCGGTGTACTCGACCGCCCCGGCTACCTGACCGTCGCGCAGCTCCGCGCGCTCGCGTCCGACGGCCATGAGATCGGCGGCCACACCGTCAATCACGTGCGGTTGCCCGGGCTCAGCGCCAGCGAGCAGCGCCGGCAGATCTGCGATGATCGCCGCGCCCTCCTCGCGCTGGGCTTCGCCGTGAGCGACTTCGCCTACCCCTGGGGCGCTCACGACAGCGTCAGCACCGCGCTGGTGCGCGCCTGCGGTTACGACAGCGGAAGGCGCGCGGGAGGGCTCGCGTTCGCCTCCTGCATCTTGTGCCCACGGACGGAGTCCATCCCTCCCCGCGACCCGACCGCCACCCGCGCGCCCGGCTCCCTCACCCGCAGCCAGGGCGTCCCCACGATCAAGGCTCTCATCCGCGGCGCGCAGCAGGACGGCGGATGGATACAGCTCATCTTCCACCATGTCTGTGACGCCTGCGGTAAGTACAGCATCTCCAGACAGGACTTCTCCACCCTTGTGAACTGGCTCGCGGAGGAGCGCGACGCGGGCCGCGTCGTCGTCCTGACCGTGCGGCAGGTGATCCGCGGCGAGGTGCCTCGCTAGGCGGCCTGTGCGCGTTCCGCCATCCCTCCCCCGCGCGCATCGCCGACGCCAAGCGCCTGGGCCTGATCCGCACGACGTTCGACTTCGAGCCCTGGGTCGATCGCAGCTTCCTCGATCAAGTCCTGAGAGAGGAGAAGCTCGAAGGCTTCTGGAAGCCCCGCACGCTGCCCTGACGCAGCCAGGGGGCGACCGATCCCGACTACTTCGCGGCCTGCTCGTTCGCGCAGGGGTTGAGCTCGTTCGTGTAGACGCGGCTCAGGGAGATCTCGCCCGGCTTGAGCTCCCCGCTCTTGACCATCCAGTCGATCCAGACCTGGAAATCGCGCTCCGCGATCAGGCCGCCCTTGCCGGCGACGCCGTAGCTGCGCCAGAACTTGATGACCGAGTCCTCCTCGTTCCGACCGCGCTTCTTCATCAGCGCGATGCAGCGCGCCACCACCGTCTCGCGCGGCGTGTCCCGGGCCCATTCGATGGCCCTGGCCGTCGCCTCGACGAAGCGCCGCGCGGTCTTGGGGTTTTGCTTGATGAAGCTCGTCTTCATCACGTAGCTGCCCGCGGTGAACTTGCCGTAGAGCTCGTAGTCCGAGAACAGCGAGCGAATGCCGCCGCGCTCGAGGGCGCGATCGCGGTAGATGTCGCCGAGCGTCGCCACGTCGACCTGCTTCTCGCGGAGCAGCTGCTCGCCGTTCACCGGGGGAACGACGAGCAGCGTGACGCGCCGGGCCTCCTCCGGCGCGAGCTGGCCCCGCGACAGAAATTCCTTGACCATGAACTCGCTGTGAGCGCCGAGCGTGTTCATGGAGATCGTCTTGTCCAGCAGATCGCGCGCGGTGCGCAGCGGGCTGTCGTTCAGCACGTAGAAGCCGCTCTGGCGGTGCTCGTCGACACCGTAGTAGCCCGCGACGGCGAGGATGGGCGCCTTGGCCGCGATCAGCTTGATGATGGCGCCGTTGAAGGCGCCGCCGAAGTCGGTGTCGCCCGTGACCACGGCCTGCACGCTCTGCGGGCCGCTCACCGTGCTGCCGACGAAATTCAGGCGGATCGGCGCGAGGTAACCGAGATCCTCGGCGAGCTCGATCGGCGACACCGTGCCGTTGTTGCCCTGATAGCGGAGCTCGAGCGTCTCGAACTCGCCCTCCGGTCCGGCGGCGGAGGCACGCGGAGCGTCGTCGCGCGAGCAGCCCACCGCGCCGCACGACACCAGCAGGGCGAAAAGGTGGACGGCACGCAACGCGGCGCGGAGCAGGTCAGCAGGGAGGGGACGCGGAGCAGTCATATCCGTTATATTAGACGATCATCCGTTAGAATACAAGCCTCTCCTCTTGCCGAAGAACTGGCGCATGCGTCAGAACGCGTGGCCCTCGACGTGCCTGGCACAGGTCTTTCTTGAACGCCGTCTTGCATCAAACCGCGCGCCTTTCTCGGGATCTTTCCACGCGCGGCCATGGCACTCTTTGGCACAGGAGCGAATCCAATGACAGACCTTCGACCGACGTGGCTTCATCTCGGCCCCGTGTTCTCGCTCGCGATCGCCCTTTCCGGCGCGCTCGCGGGCTGCGGGCCGCTCGGCTGGACGACCTGTGAGTACGACGGCGTCGAGTACAGCCCCGGCGACGAATTTCGTGACAAGGAGGGGTGCAACAGCTGCTCCTGCACGGAGGACGGGAACGTCGCCTGCACCGATATGGCGTGCATCGCCGAGTGCACGTGGGGAGGGGTCACCCGCGCGCCGGGCGAGTCGTTCCCTGCCGGGGACGGGTGCAACAGCTGCTTCTGCATGGAGGACGGGAACGTCGCCTGCACGCTGATCGAGTGCACCGGCGGCTGCATCTACGACGGGCTCGCCTACTCGCCCGGTGAGTCCTTCCCGGCGTCCGACGGGTGCAACACCTGCACCTGCGATCCCTCGGGCTCCGGGAGCGTCGGCTGTACCAAGATCGCGTGTCACGGCTGTGAACGAGACGGCATCGGTTACGCGGCGGGGGCGCCGGTCCCACCGGACGACGGCTGCAACAGCTGCACATGCAACGCGGACGGCGAAATCGTGTGCACGGACGTGGCTTGCCCGGAGGGCTGCACGTATGGAGGCGTGGAGTACAAGCCGGGCGACAGCTTCCCTGCCTTCGACGGCTGCAACACCTGCACCTGCACCGCCGGCGGGGGCGTGGCCTGCACCGAGCGTTATTGCGGCTGCGACCCGTCGAGCGAGTGGTGGCGCCAGTACGTGAGCACCAGCCCGGAGGAGTGCACGCTCATCGACTTCGCCTGCACCGGAGGCCTGACCTACGTCTCCAACGAGTGCGGCTGCGGCTGCGAGCAGGACCCGAGCTGCCCGCCCTCGTTCAACTGCATGCCACCTCAGGCGTGCGACGTGGACGAGATCAAGAAGCGCTGCCCGTACTCCACGATCGCATTCTGAGCGGATACGTCGCGCTCGCCCCGCGAGGACCCGCGCGTCTCCTTCCAGTAACGCTCGCGCTTCGCGCCGATCTTCGGCCCGATCCCGCGGGCGCGCCCCCGCGCGGGGTGATCCTGCGGCCCGTGCCCGAGCTGGGCACCGTGTGTTACCGGCGCGTCACCCGCCGCGGCGCCGAGCTGCCTCCGGCGGCCGAACGGCTGGCGGCGCGGATCGTGGAGATCGGCAAGGGCGCCGCGCGGGCAGGGTGATGGCCTGTCGGGCGTGGAGCGGGCTACGACCGCTCCACGGCGCTCCGCAGCAGCGCCACGGCGGCCTCTCGCAGGATCGGCCCGTCCACGCGCACGGCGGGCGAGGCGTTCGCCAGCACCTCGTGGCAACGCACCGGCAGAGCTCGCCCGCCGAGCACCGCGATGATGTCCGGCGTGCTGGCAGCGTAGACGATGCGGCTCACCCCCGCCCAGAACAACGCCCCCGAGCACATGGCGCAAGGCTCCCCGCTGGCGTACACGGTGCCGCCCGCGAGCGCTTCCGGGCCGTGCGCCGCCGTCGCTTCGCGGATCAACACCACCTCGGCGTGAGCGGTGCAGTCGCCCCGCCCTGCGTTGGCCGTTCGCCGCTGGTTGCCGCTCACCTGGAGCACCTGGCCGCCTTGAACGAGCACGGCGCCGAACGGCATGTTGCCGGCGCGCAGGGCGTCGCTCGAGGCGTCCACGGCGAGCTGCATGAAGCCAGCGTCAAGGGGGTCGTCTGCTGGATGGGTCATGGTCAACCGACCTCGCCGTTCACCGAGCTCGAGCGCGAGATCACGCCTGCGGGCGCGCGGCGCACAGGCGTCACACGGAGACGGAGCTGACCGACCGGGCGTGCCATGCCGCCCATCATGAGGTCGAGCCATGCGCGCGGCCGGCGAAGCACCTCGATCCGGAAGTCGCGCAGGAGCACGGTGAGCGCGATTCCCAACATCGTGTAGGCGAGCGTCCGGCCAGGGCAGAGGTGATGGCCGAGCCCGAACGCGCCAAACCGCCGCTCCTTGACTGCGGGGCTCTGGAAGGCGTCCGTCTTCATATCGCAATACCGATCGGGCTCGTAACGAGACGGATCATGGTAGAACGACGAATCGCCGTTGACGAGCCCCATCGACATCCCGATGAGGCTGCCGGCCGGGATCAGGTGGCCGCCCAGCTCCACCGGCCTCCGCGAGAGGCGCCAGAGGCCGCCGTTGCCATGGAGGCGCAGCGACTCGTTGATCGAGCGGAGCAGCACCGGCATGCGGCAGAGCGCGCCGAGATCGAGGGCTTGCCCATCCTGGAGGACGCGAGATTGCTCCTCGAGCACCGCGGCGAGCGCCCGCGGGTGCTCGAGCAGCTCCGACAGGCTCGCGGCGAGGCTCATGGCCGTGTTCGTGTGCGCGCCGAGCACCGCGCCCATCACGGCGAGCGCTGCATTGCGGAGCTGCTCGGGCGTCGCGGCCGTGGGCTCGTCCCCGAGGGAACTCTTGATCACCGCATGGAGATAACCTTCCGGGTCAGCGCTGCCCTCGGCCGCCACGCGCCGCACCTCGCTCATGAAGATCGAGAGGATGCGCTCCCGCGCCTGCTTGCGGCGCTTCGCCGAGGGCGTCTCGATGGGCAGGAAGAAGCCCGTGAGGTTCAGCTCGCTCTCGAGGATGTGGAACTGGCGCGCGAGCTCGTCGCACAGCGGCTCGGAGATGGTGTCGCCGCAGACGAACCGGCAAGCCATGTGCAGTACGAGGTCGTTGGCGAGCGCGAGCGCGTCGATCTCGCCGCCAGCGAGCCGCGCGCGCAGGAACCGCGCCGTGAAATCCGCGAGGGGGCCGCTCTGGCGACGCACGGACGCGCCGGAGAGCGCGCGGAGCACGTGGGGCTGGATCTCGACGAAGAGGTCTTCGCCGAGGATCCTGCCGGCGAGCCGCCGGTACGCGTCCACGAGGTTCAGCTCTTCACCCGCGTCGATGAAGCGCTGTGTGGCGTCCTTCCCGCCGACGAACGTGAGCGGCAGCCCGAACAGCGATAGGGTAAATACATCACCAAGCGCCTCATGGCCTGCGCGCTGGAGCTCGGTCGGGTCGGCCAGCAGCGCGATCGCCGTGCCGATGCCCGGCACGATCGCCCCCAGCCGCGGCGGCCCCGCCCCCTTGGACCGGGGCTCGGCACGGACGAGCGCCCGCACGATCTTCCGCCGGGTGCGGCCGGTGAGCGGCTGGAAAGCGCTGCTATCCACCTGCGATCGAGATGTATTTTGCATGGGATGGTGACTCCAATGTTCGATGGGAGCGAGCGTTACGACCACTGTCAAGAGAAGAGCCGAATGCCACGAGCCCTGCGGTGCGGCACGAGATGTGCCAACCTGTACTAACCCGAGATATGCCAACCAACGTGCAACGTGCCAACACTGAACTTTTGAGCGAGCTCGGTCGGGCGATTATGATAAGAGAAGATCCATGAGATCGCTCGAAGCGGCGCTGCGTGCCTGGAGCGCCTTCTTGCTGTTCACCATCACCCCCGCGAGCGGATCGCCTTCGGCCCGCGGCAGCTCTGCCGAGGACGGACGGAGCGATGCCAGCGGGGTTCGCGACGGCGCTCCCCGGACGCGCGAACCGAGCTTCGCCGATTGCCGTGGGGCGAACACCTATACGTTCAACACCGCATTGTCGGACACGCGCTGCGCGGGCCCCGGCCTCGTGGTCTTCGCAGATTCGGAAGTGGAGGCGCTGGGATGCGCCGCCGCGAGGGCCGCGCTCCAGGGGGTTCGGCTCGCCCCGGCGGGGGTGGCGCGAACGCACGCGATATGCGTCACCAGTCCCTTCGGGAGGTCGACCCAGCACGTCGTGGCGTACTCTCAGGATGACGCCAAGACGTGCGCGCGCTCCTATGTGTGCGCGGCACTCGGCAACTGCACCGCCGCGCCGAACGCGTGTCAGTGACGTCGCCTCGCTGGATCGCCGCGGCGGGAGCGAGCCTCCGGGGGAGAAGACACGAGGTCCGCTGCACGGCGGCCGAGGCGAAGAGGCGCATCGGTGGCCTGCGCTCGATGCTGACCGCCACCCCGAGGATGCCCGGGTGGCCTTCTCCGCTCCCCTCGCCTGCATGGCGTGAGCGGGTGCCGGGAGGCGCGCGGCAGCGGCATTTGACCGGACGCCTGTTCCCGCGCGCCTGGCGAGTCCGCTCGGCGGGGCCTTACCCGAGCGCGCGCTCGACGTTGCCGGAGACATTGCCGGCGCGGCGTGCGCGGATGGTCTTCGGGATCCGGCTCCTCGCGCACGTAGTCGACACCACCCGGTCGCCCGGACCGGCCCAGCTTGCTTGCAAGCTCTCGACTGTCGGAGCGTTCGTGCTACTAAGGCGCTCCCCATGAACGCCTCGGACGCGATCAAGGAGCGGGTGGACCGCTTTGTAAAGGACATCCTGAGCCTGGTCGAACGAGTTCAGGACGAGCACCGCGCCGCAGCGCACCGGACTGTGACGACGATGCTGGCCGATCTGGGACGGCCAGCGGCGAACGCCTCCTCGGAGCGCCGTCCGAAGCCCCGGAAGCAGCCCGCGCACGCCAAAAGGAGCGTGGCGAAGCCTACGAGGAGCGTGGCGAAGCCTACGAGGAGCGTGGCGAAGCCTACGAGGAGCGTGGCGAAGCCTACGAGGAGCGTGGCGAAGCCTACCAGGAGCGTGGCGAAGCAGGGCGCGCTCTCGGGAGCGTCAAGCTCCTCGACGACGGCACCGTCCACGAGGACGACCTCGGCACCGGCATCCGGCGCGGACCGAACCACGGCTGGCACGACGACCGCGACGGGAGCCTCCACGAGCGATCGGGAGGCTGTGGTGCTCGAAACCGTTCGAGCGCTCGTGCGAGGGACGGCGACGGAGATCGCCACGCGCAGCGGGCTACCGAACGGGAGCGTGTACGTCACGCTTCGCGCGCTCGTCGCTCGCGGCCGCGTCGCGAGAGCCGGGACAGCGAGGGGCGCCGAGTACAGCCTCGTCTCGTCCGGCGGGATCCGGCCCTTCAAGCGCGTGAAAGCTGCGAGGCCCACCAGCCCTGCGGAGATGGAACAGACCGCCGACGCCGCGCTCGCAGAGTAGAAGATTCCACTCACGCACGAGATCGTCGCGGCGCGTTGCAATCAGGTTGAGAGCCAGAGAGCATCAACATGAAGGCGGGATGGCAGGAAGAGAAGCTCACGAATTCTTCCTGACCTCCTCATGCCCTTCGGTCCGGAGTCGCACAGCGTTTTCGGCTCGGCACCCGCGAAGCTGAACCGGGTGAGCTCGTCGACGAGCGGCTCGTGGAAGAGCGAGCGGCTCGTGGAAGAGGAAGAGGAGCCGGAGGTCGTTCAACGCTCGCCCGACATCATGGTCGAGGTGGTCTCCCCTATCCCGCGGGACGCGCGACGCGACCGTGTCGAGAAGCTCCACGAGTACGCGTCT
Source organism: Sorangium sp. So ce426 (assembly GCF_051475585.1). Lineage (NCBI taxonomy): Bacteria > Pseudomonadati > Myxococcota > Polyangiales > Polyangiaceae > Sorangium > Sorangium sp. So ce426. Next base: position 5,974,195 of record NZ_CP150341.1, read on the forward strand.
TTCGGGGTGCGCTGGTATTGGATCATCGACCCGCAGGAAAGGACGCTCGAGCCTCCTCGAGCCAGGAACCGATCGCTGCTACGTGCACGCGCGCTCGGCGGCCGACGGGATCGTGGGCAGTGTTCCCGGCCTGGAGGGACTCTCGCTCGATCTCGACGCGCTCTGGAGCGAGGTGGAGCTGCTCGCTCCTGAATCCGGAGAAGGAGCGCTCGGAGACCCGGAGGCCCAGTAGCGTTGCCGCACCTCGTGCGGCATCTACCTGAACCTCCAGCCGACGCTCGGCGCATCGCCAAGCTATTGGAATTATTAATGAATTGCGTCCCCAGCGGGGTACGCCCGGTGGTGCACGCGCCGGATCGCGCGGCCAGCCTGCAAGGTGTACGGCTTCCGGTGGCCCTGGGGGTGGTCGCGTGAGACGCCTCGATCGCCTCGTCGTCGCTGGGCCAGCGACGTCCGTCCTCGCACCGGGGGCTGGGAACCAACCCACCAGGCGAGCCCAGCTCAACCCACAAGGGCGTACGTCCTGCGGCCGCCTCGGGCGCCTGACGTCGACCATACGGGACGGTGCGGAGGCCTCGTACCCCGGACGCAGCGAAGGGCGCGATCGCGGCGGGCGCGATCGCGGCCGGATCACCCGGTGGCGTCGGGTCGGGGTGGTGTGGCGCGAGCGATGCGTCGCGTCAGATGCAGGGGTGCTGCGTCCGTGTTGGTGCGGCGGGCCTACAAGAACGGCCCCGGCGGCACTTGCCGCTCCTGATGGATCGGCTTCCACTTCCACGTGCGCCCAACGAGCCTTCCGCTCAGGAGCAACAGCACGGATACCAGCGGCGCCGCCACCAGGCGCAACAAAAGCACCAGCAGCGCCCGGAGCAGGAAGCGGGCGCGACCCATCCTTGGGGCGTAAAGGATGGCGCACGGCGCAGCGGCCGAGACCCTTCCGGCGACCCGCGCCTCGTAGCGGCCGGACCACGGCAGCAGAAGGAACCCTCGATGAAGAAGTCGGCTCGAAGACGTCACCCCACGGAGAAGCGGGTTGCTCGCGGCACGCGGCGCCGCCAGGGCGCGGACTTCATCATCGACAAGGAGATCGCCGCACTGATCCCGAGCCTCTCGCCGGAGGAGCTCGCTCAGCTCGAGCGCAGCATCCTGGCCGAGGGCTGCCGCGAGCCGCTCACCGTATGGGATGACGGGAGCAGGAAGGTCCTGCTCGATGGGCACAACCGCTGCCGCGTCTGCCGCCGCCACGGGGTGCCGTACACGATCAAGTTCATCAAGCTCGCGGACCGCCATGCAGCGATCCTGTGGGTCGCGGAGCACCAGCTCGGGCGGCGAAACCTCACGCCGAAGGCGTACGCTTTTCTGCGGGGGAAGCTGTACAACGACATGAAGCATCAGGGTTCCCGCAGCGACCGGACTTCTGGCCAGAGTGCCCAGAAGTCGACGACCGCGCAGCAGCTCGCGGCGCAGTACAAGGTCGACGAGAAGACGATCCGCAGGGACGGCCGCTTCGCCGCGCAGCTCGACGCGCTCGCCGACGCCGTCGGCGCGGACATCAAGGAGGAGGTGCTCACGCGCGGGGCGCGCGTCTCGCGCGCCGACGTTGCTCGCCTTCTCCAGCTCGACGAGCAGACCCGTCGTCGAGTCGTCGCACAGGTGAGGCAAGGAGCTCGTGCCTCCGCGCTGCTACGCGAGGCGAGGCCAGGCGTCGACGAGGACGTGCGCGGGGAGCCAGAGCGGACACGGCAAGGCGTCGATCGCGCTCAATGGAACGTCGCCGTCGAAGACACCCTGGAGCAGATCGCGCTCGTTGAGCGCGCCCTGCGCAACACGCCGCCCGGCAGCCTCTCTCAGGAGCTGATCGTCCGTACCAGCGCGTTGCTGAAGGCTCTCGAGGCAGCCCTCGCGACGCATCGCCGGACGGCGGTACCGGAGCAGCATCGACCGCATGCGGACATCACGGGCGCCGTCGAGGCCGTGATCGGGCTTCAGAAGATCCTGATCGCCGACGATGCACTGAAGATCCCCGGGTTGGGGCTCGAGGAGCTTCGCGAGGGCGAGGCGCTCGTCGAGCCTCTCGCGGACATGGCGAGGGCGATGGCCCGGCTCTCTCGTCCGCATCACGGGCAGCGCCGGAGCACTCCTCGACGGCCGGTGACCTTCCCGAACTTCGTGAAGGAGTTACAACCCATTTTGCCCCCGAACAGTGCGCTCGCCCGAGAGCACGGGGACGTGCTGCGCGCCTTCGAGGTGTTCGATCTCGCAGGTAGGTACCTGTGCAAGATCGAGCCAGCTCTCGAGCACGTGTACAACGAGTGCGCGACGAAGCGTTCCAACAACCCATCGAGCGCTGCCATCTGCGACGCGATCGATCGGTTCGTCGAGCACCGCGGCTACGCCATCACCGCCGGCCAGTACACGTTTCTTCACCATCTCGAGGCGCGAGGTGTGCCCTCGGCGTTCTTCCGCGACGCAGAGGCCGCGTTCGTGCGAGAGGTCATGGAAGGAATGCAGCGTACAAACCTCGCCTTTTTCGACGAGATCTTGAAGCGTTCGCCGAGCCTGACCCAGTATGCGCCGGCCGCGAGCAGCTCCATCAAGTTGCCCCTCACCGAGCCGCTCGACGAACCAGGATTCAAGGAGCTGTGCGAGCATTTGAGGGACTGCGTCGCGTGCATGGAGAACGGCTGCGAGCTTCTCGCCGAGATATACCGCGGGAAGCCCGTGCCGCTCAGCATTCAGGATGTCTCGCAAACGACCAGCGAGATGGCGCTGCGGTGCCGGCCGATGATTGACGGCACGTTCACCCATGCCGACCACTTGCGCGCCTGGGGCGTCGATCCGTCGACGCATGCTGCCAACCGGGCGACGCCGGTGAGCAACAAGGGCCGGGCTGCGCAGAGCACCGAGCCGCCCCTGCGACCTCCCGCGCGACAGCAGGCGGCGCAGCAGCGGCCAGAGGCACCACGCTCCAGGGAACACACGCACACCGGACCGCTGAAGCTGCTCCCCGCCGCTGCGCAGAAAGAGTTCGGCGTGATGCTCGGTCGCTACGTGGTGCATCGTCTGCGGGAGCGGGTTGAACAAGAGATCCGGAAGACGGACTGGTCGGAGGACGTGCAGGAAGCCGCGCTCCAACTGTTCTGGGCCATGGCAGGCAAGTCAGCGCCGCCTTCACCCGACCGCGTCGAATTGCCCGGTCCGTGCTCGCCGCGCGGGCCACGAGGTCCCCACGTGGGCGTGTCACCGTAGGTCGCCTCCCGCGCCCACGAAGCGCTCCCGCCGGGCGGCCTGCTCCTGATCTGCGAAGAGCTCCGGACCCCCGGGCGCCTCGCCGCGCAGTTTTTCTGGTCCTACTTCCTGATCGGCATCGACGGCTGCGTGAGCCGCCTGCGCGAGGCCTCGTTCTACCTCGACGCGCTCGTGGAGATCGGCTTCGAGCCCCCCGAGATCCTGCCCGGCCCCTTCGAGCTCATCGTCGTGCGCAAGCGCTGAATCCCCGCGTCAACGGCGCGCCCGCGGCACGCCGGCGCCCATCCTGAGATCGCGGACCTGCGCGAGCGCCGCTCACGCGTAGCGGCGCCCGAAGTCCACCTCGACTTTGGGCAGGTAGCACGAGAGCATCGAGGGATGAGCCGTCGCCTCCGGACCGCGCTCGTCCTCGCCGCGCTGGTCGCCGTCCCCTTCTTCTGGTGGCGCTTCGACCTGCTGTGGTGGGTGCGCCGCGATCACCCCGTGGGCGTCGACGTCTCGCACCATCAAGGCCCCATCGACTGGCCCCGCGTGCGCGCCGCGGGCGCCGCCTTCGCCTTCCTCAAGGCTACCGAGGGCGGCGATTTCGTCGACCCTCGCTTCGCGGAGAACTGGCGCGGGACGGGGCGCGCCGGCCTGCTGCGGGGCGCCTATCACTTCTTCACCTTCTGCCGCCCGGGCCGCGATCAGGCCGCGAACTTCGTCGCCTACGTCCCCCGGGATCCCTCCGCGCTGCCGCCCGTGATCGATCTCGAGATGGGCGGCAACTGCGCCGCGCGCCCGGCGCCGGATCGGCTGAAGGCCGAGCTCGACGACTTCCTCCGTGTCGTCGAGCCCCACTGCGGAAAGCCGGCGATCCTCTACATGACCGAGGAGTTCCACGCGCGGTATGGCGCCCTCGCCGAGGGCCGCGCCCTCTTCCTCCGCGAGCTCTTCTTCACGCCGCGCTGGCCCGAAGGGCGCGCGTGGCTCTTCTGGCAGTTCCACGACGGCGGTCACGTCGACGGCATCGACGGCCCGGTCGATCTCGACGCCTTCGCCGGCCCGGCCGATGATCTGCACGCGCTCGCACGTCCGGTGGAATAAGCACAACGCGGACGCCCGGGCGAGAAGCGCCCGGGCGTCGGTGGCCAGCGGCGGATCGCCGCATGGGCAGGGCGCCGATCAGGCCACCTCGTCCTCCGCGACCACCTGCACCGCATCCCCCACCCGCGCTCGCCCCCCGCGCAGCACGCGCGCCGTGATCCCGCCGTGCCCGCGCATCGCCTGGAATCCGCCCTCGCCGAGCGCCTCATCCATCTTCGAGCACGGCTCGCACGGCCCGGTTCCCTCGAGGACCACCTCATCGCCAATCGCGAAGCGGAGCCCCTTCAACGCAAAGAGGTTGATCCCCGCGAGCACGAGGTTCCGCCGGACGAGCTCGGGCGTGACCGCGTCGCGCCTGACGAGCGACGCGACGACTGGCAGGTGCTCGTGCTGGACCAGCGTGACCTGCCGCTTGCCGCCCACCCCGCCCGAGCTGGCCGCGCGATCGCCCGCGACGCCGCGCCCTTCGATGAGCTCGCCTTCGGGGAGCACGATCATCGGCGCGCCGTGCGCGGGGCGGACGCCGATCCAGACCAGGCGGCCCGTCTGCGGCACGTGAGCGAGCCGCTCGCGCAGGGTCATCGACGACGTGTCCTTCCGCGCCATGGGCGGGAGCATGGCACACGCGGTCCGAGCGAGCGGCTTGGGCCGGCTCGCTAGCCCGACATCTGACGCCTGAGCTTGCGCAGCGCATGCAGGCATTTCCGGCATTCGTCGCCAGGGCGAGGAGCCCACGCGATCGTCACGTCGCAGATGCCCCCGCATGCAGCCTGCGCGAGAAGTCGCTGGCCGTCCCGCGACGGGAACAAGGTGGCGTCGCTCGCCTCGAACCAGTGGGTCGCGCCGACCGAGAACCAGCCCTGCCCAAAGCTCATGCGAGGCGGCAGGGGGTCCCGCGCTTCCGGGAGCTGACAGCGATCTCCGTAGAGACGAAGGCACTCGGGGCAAATGGCGTCGCCGTGCCGTTCGTATGCCGGGCAGGCCCAGGACGGGCGGCGACTCATCGAGACGGCTTCCGGCCGCAGACCACGATGTGCACGACGCCAATCGTGGTGGTTCGCCTGAGCCAGGTCAACAAAGAGGCGATCTTCCCACAATGCCGATCCCAACGGGTTCGCGATCTGCGCCGGCTTGGCGGCCGACGTCGTGACGACGTGCCCGCTCGAGCGCATCGCTGCAGGCGTCAGGCGGTGAGGGCGCGACTACGGCACCTCGCGGAGCTCGATCGCGCGCCCGTCCGGATCCTCGACCAAGACGCGGCGGCCCCAGATGTCCCTCGTCGGACCGGAGAGCACCGGCGTCGACCATCGAGCCAGAGCCGACAAGACATGATCGATCGATGCCACGCGGAAGCCGAGCAGGGTGGCGCCCACCTGCATGCGCTCCGGCGCCGAGCCAGGTTGACCCGGGTAGATCTCCAGGATCATCCCACCCAGGTTGCAGGAGAAGTGCGTCGGTCCGCTGCCGTGCTTCTCCTCGACGAAGTCGAGACCCAGGGCGCAGTAGAGTGAGAGCGTCCGCGCGACATCGGAGGTACGGATCACAAGGAGCCCCAGGGAGACGCCTGCAGCCGGCATGTTCATGGCGGGCCTTCAAAGTAAGACGGCGCCGGCCATCGCACCAGGACGGCGGGGACGATGTCGAATCGGTCGGCGAAGCGCTCCGGATGGATCGCCGTCGCTGCGATCTCGGTGCTGTCCACGAGCCGAGGCCTGGCCGGTTAAAGAAGGCGTTGCCATCGGCGACGTCAACCCGACCGCGCGCACGTCGGCGAAGGAAACCGCGCAGACCTCGCACAAGTTCTGCGTGATGATGAGATCCGGCCGGAGCTCGCGCAGGCGCTCCTCGTCGACGTGGTAGACGCTGAGCCCGTCCGCGACCAGGGCGCGCACCCGCCGATCGATCTCGGCGGACGTCGCCTGCGGGTTGACCCTCGGGCTCGTGAGCACCGGCCGGCCCGACACCTCGGGCGGGAAGTCCCACTCGTGGCTGACGCCGACCACGCGGTCACCGAGGCCGAGGGCGAAGCAGATCTCCGTCGAGCTGGGGAGTAAGGAGACGATACGCTGGGGCGGGAACATCACGGGCCGACCGTGAGAATAGGTCTCCCGCGCACCCAGGGAAGCCGTACGCTGCCGGCCATGGCGCCCACCGGCTCCACGACGACGCTCTACCGCCCGGTCAGCCAGGCCGAGTTCGACCTCATCGCGGCGTCCGGCTGCCGCCGCTTCCCGCCGCGCCTGCCCGAGCAGCCCATCTTCTACCCGGTCTGCAACGAGGAGTACGCCACGCAGATCGCGAGCCGGTGGAACACTGCCGAGGGCAAGGTCGGCTACGTGACGCGATTCGCCGTGCGCAGGGACTTCCTGGCGAACTACGATGTGCACATCGCCGGGTCGCGCGTCCACGCGGAGTACTGGACTCGGCCGAGGATCTGGAGGGGTTCAACGACGCGATCGTGGGCACGATCGAGGTGATCGGCGAGCATCGGGCCGATGGGCAGGGCGCAAGATAAGGAGGCGGCCGTGGAAGGAGCGTCACTCACCTCGCCGACATCGCCATGCCGTGCAAACCGCACGGAGCGGTACGGATGGCTCGTCCGCGGGCAGGACACGCGCGATCCGTGCTCCCGGCCGTGAATGTCGTACGTTCTGGAGGCAGCTCACCCGGCAAGAAACGTCTTGAACACCTGCGCCACCAGGTCGCAGAACTCCTGCGTCTTCCCCGCCGCGGCCATCTCCTGCACCGCGCTGGCTTCCAGGAGGGTCGCGCCCGGGCCGTCGTTGAATGTCCGCGCGCTGCCACGAGCGAGAGAGCACAGCGCCTGCCAGCGCGCCTCGTCGCTGGTGGTCGGTCCGTACGCTGCGAATACCACGTCACCGTTGGGCATCGCGGTCACCCAGAGATCGTCCGTCTCCCCATTCTTACGCTTGACGCACAGGTAACGGCCATCCTCCCACTCCTCGAGCTTTTGCTCCTTCGGGTCCCATTCCCACTTCCCCTTCACTTCGAGCTCGTCCCGCCGCGTTGCCCGCACCTCGAGCAACCGCGCCCGCGCCCATCGGTACGGGTCGGTGGAGCGACGCACGAGAGCAATATCGTCCGTCATGCGCTGGGCCGCCTGGCAGTAGGTGACGACGTTCGCCACGAGGCGATGGACGAGATCCGTCGCGCCGAGCTCTACCGGGACGAAGCGCAGGTAAACAACGTCCGGCTCAGAGGACATCCGAACTTTCGCCGGATCGTACACCTCGCCCGGCAGGCTCGCGGCAGCGTCGCGCAGCGGGTCGAGGAGAGAGAGGGCGCCGAGTTCGCGAGGAATCGTCGCGCCGGCATCGAGCCAGAGCCACACGCAACAGGAGCCGGGCACACCGCGGCTCGCTCCCGGATACACCTGCACGACGAGCCCCCCGAGCTCACCGAGATCTTTCGGCCTCCACTCGGCGATCGGCTCAACCAGTGAGTCTAGCTCCTTGTCCGCCCAGATCGTGAGCTCGAACGCGCCGCTGGAGAGCGCCTCCACCCGCTCGGCAACGTCCGCCAGTGTCTGCTTGAGAAACTGGACGTAATCGTGCTGCGTCGCCTCAAGCACGTCGAGATCGCGGTCGTAGGCCGCGAGTGCCTCGTTCCATACAAGCTTCTTCCCCATTAGCCCCTCCATGGAGCTTCGGCCTCGCCGAGCCCTTCAAGAATCTCCTGAGCCTCGCGCGCGTCGCGGCTTCGGAATCGGCCGCCTCCGCCAACGCGAGCGAGCAGCGCCTTCGCCGCGCGCAGATGATTGGCGCGCCCGCTCGGATGGATCTCCTCCGCGACGAGCAGGCACAGCGCCCGTCCCCACGCAGTCATGCCCTCGGCTTGGGCCGCCGAGGACACCCACCGCGCGAGATCGCGGTGCACTACCATCCCCGTCCAGTTCGGTGGAACTTCACGATCATGGGGCGCAGCCAAGAACGAGCACGCTTCGACAGCGCCACGCGTCTTGGCCAGGCGCTGCAAGGCCTCGTGGTACTCCTCGTACTGCCTGGAGCCCTCGCCGCTGGACACCTTGTTCTCGATCAAGAGGAGCGCCCGCGGGGAAAGGACGAGCAAATCCGGCTCGCGCGACGATCCCGCGCCTTCCGGCCACCGCATCTCGCTGCGCACCGTGATCTGGCTCTTGAAGTCGGCCAGATCTGCTTCGAGTTCCTTACACCCCAGCCCGCGCGCGATCGCGAGCAGCACCGCCCTGCCTGCGCCGTGGTCAGCATCGACGGAGACCAACCATGCGAGCGCGCGGTTGTGGTGCCGCTCGCTGCCATACAGACCCATGACGTCGAAGAGCGAGGGCACGAGGCCGGTCCTTTCCGCCCGCTGGACGGCCTCTTGCAGCGCATCGATCCACCGCTGCGGATCGATCGCGCGCTCACCGAGGCGGGCGACGGCGTGGATCCGACCCGCCGCCTCCTTCCGCTGCGCCGCCACGCGAGCCGCAGCCGCAACCACGCGAGCGATGGCCTCGGTAAATCGGTCGTTGTCCATGCGTGTCACCTGCGCTCCCTCCCCCGCTTACCTGGAAAACGAGTTGCTAAACAGAACGTTCCGCCGGGTCGCGCCTGTTGGCTGCGCCCCCGGCGGACGTCCGGGCACTGCCTCGCCTCTGCCGAGACGTGCCAGATATCCGGCACGGGGGTGACCAGCGACTGCTGGTCCGTGACAATCCCGCGAAGTCTTGGCGCTCCTGGGCCCTTGGGGCCACCGATCGGGCGATCGTCGGCGAGGGCGACGGCGGCCGGGCACTTCTCGGCGGCGGCGCTGACCTACGCCCCGGCGACCGACGAGGTCTCGCCGATTCGCGCCACCTGCTGCCCGTGCACCCGAGGGTTGGCCGGTCCAGATTCACGCGGTTTCCGAGGAGCGTCGACAACAGAGCCATGGTTATTCCTTCGCCCCTTTCGCGGGTGTGGGTGTTGAAGCAGAGCTTTGCAGCACATCGCCGCCAAATACCTCCGTGGTCCTCGTGATACGGAGCGCGGACGTGCCCTCTTCGCGCCTGGCGTTGACGAGGCGGAGCCGCCGGCCCGTCGCCAGGGACCCCTGCACGGGCAACACGTCTGCATCGCAGACGACGGTGAGCTCCCGGCCGGCGCGGTCGCGCGCGATGAATCCCGTACGGCTCACCATGTTCTGGATCACCACCTCCAGGTCGATCCATTCGCTCTGGCGCTGGTCCTCACCGGACCCTCCGCTCCACTGCCAGTAGTCATCACAGAACTGCCGCACGCCGCAACCCGCACAGTGAGGCCCGAGGCTCGCTCCCGCCGGCTTTCGCGAGAGGCCCTCCTGGTACCGGCGGATCTTCTCCTCGAGCTCTTCCTCCACGCGGACGAGCTCTGCTTCCGTGACCGGCCATGCCTCGACACGCGCGCCGTAGCGGAGCTCGATGCCCGCAGCCAGATCGCCCGTGCTCCGCCACCACATCAGCGCGTAGAGGAGCAATTGCTCGCGGTACTCGGGCTGCGAGGCTCCGGTCTTGAAGTCGAGGATCACGGTCCGACCGTCGCGCCGCACGACCAGATCGATGAAACCCCGGATCGGGAGCCTCGGGTGGCGGATCTCCTCCTCGGACAAGAAGCCCTGCGCCTCCAGAAGCTGGAGGCGAGATCCGGCTTGCCGGATGGCCGCCTCGCGCTGCTGGGGGAGCGGCGCGAGCCTCGCGGCCTGCGCGGAGATGCTCGTGTACTCCTGCCGGAAGGCCTGGGAGACCCTGTTGTAGACGTCCCGCGCGGTCGCCTGGAGCCGGAAACCGAGCGCGCGGGGGTTGCCCGCTGCGCGATCCTCGACCCCCTCGATCAGCCTGCGCGCCGTGCCGAGGATATCGAACTGCGCGATGGCCACCCGGAAGGCCTCCGTTCCGAGCTCTGGGTAGCCGGCGAGGGCCATCGTGCGGAACAGGCGGCTCAGCATCTCGTGCACGATGACCCCGAGCTCGGCGGGCTCGCTCGGCCGCTCCGGGCAGCGCGCCAGGTTGTCGTATCTCGAGCTCGCGAGCTGCCACTGCCGCAGGCACGCCCCCATCCGCTTCAAGCTCGAATAGCTGAATGTCTCCGGCGGGCCCGCCCACTCCGTCGGGCCCGTCAGGCGATAGAACGCCGGCGCCTCCATAGTCACCCTTCCTCCACGCCGAGGAGCTTGCAGGCGCGCGGCAGATCGTGGAGCAGAGTGTGCGTATCGAGGGCCACAACCGGCGTCATGGTGGCCTGTGCTTCCTCGATCGCTCGCGCCCCGACGACGTCGGCGTCGACGAGCGGGTGGTGGACGTCGACCCAGAGCTCGCCTCCGGCCAGGTCGAGTCGGAGGGGCACCGGCGCCATCGTGGAGGCCCCGAGCTCGAACCGTACGCCACGCAGCGAGAGCAGCTCGGTGAGCGGAAGGAGCGCGGAAAGCGCCTCTTCGGCGGACACGGAGGGTACGGCGCCCTCGAGCAGATACTCGAGCAGCGCGATGCCCAGCCTGCGATCGAGCGAACCGTGCACGGTCTGGTTATTGTAATGACGAAGGCAGCGGTGGCACGACGAGGTGCAATCGCAGCCGCCGAGAAGTTGCCTCGCCTCCTCGAGAATGGCCCCGAGATTTCTGCGGACCTGATGGGTGTAGCCGGCGCCGCCGGGGAGCAGATCGTAGAGGTAGAGGTCCGCCTCGCGCGTGACGTCGCCGGGAACGGGGTTCCAGTTGCCGGCGAGCTCGCCCTCGTCGATCTGCAGGATGCGCGACGCCGCGAGGCAAAGGGCCTCGACCAGCGAGGTCAACGCCATCCGCCCCGCGCGGCCCGAGCGCGGCGCATCGACGGCGCATTTCATGGGTGAGGCGAGCGTGAGCCGCAGGAGGAGCACGTCCGTCGGGAACTGGTGGCCCATGTAGAACGGTCCGGCGACGGTCCCCGTGCACTGGCCGCCCTCCTCGATGGGGTGCGTGTGCACCTTGGCGCGACCATCCTTGCCCACCAGACGAGGCGTCGTGAACCCCGGGCCGAAGACCGGCTCCGCCGACCCGCACGCGGGGCACACGTGAAAGCCGCGGTCCCCGACGCCCTTGTTCACCACGACCATCGTCTCGGGCCGCGCGAGGAGTCTGATCCGTCCGTCGAAGCGCACCTCGTCCCATCGCCTCACGGTCTGCACCTCGAGTTTCGCGGGCGTCGACATCCCCGCGTAGCTGATCGCCCCACCGCGATCGATATCGCGCTCCTTGTTCACGTCGGGCGCGAAGCCCTCGGGCCGGATAAAATCGAGCGTCGCGAGCTGGGGCTCGCGGCACACCGGGCAAGCTGGGAGCGTGCGCGCCGCAGCGTCCAGCGTCATGTACCCGCACGACTTGCAGGCGCTGTACGCGTTCGCCCGGGCGAGGACGTCGCGTACCCCGGGTGGATAGGGGGAGTAGAGCGCGGCCGACTCGAACCGGAACTTGTCAATCGTGAGGGTTCGTCCCGGTGCATACTCGGAGAGCGCGATCTGGAGATCGCGCTGCGGGCTGTAATCGAAGCGACGCTTGTAGGTCTTCGCGCCGGGGCGCCGCCGCTCCGGTACCCAGAACGAGACGGTGTCCGTCGGGAACGCGTACCGGGGCAGGATGGCGCGGTCGATGAGCGTCTGCAAAAGGTGCTCATCGAGCTGCATCTCGAGGCCGGTGCGCTGCGCGTCGTCGAGCCCCTCCACGCGCGCCAGATCGACCGGCAGATCATGCTCTAGCCTCTGCACCAGCCGCTCGATCGCGCCGTCGATCACGCCCTCCGCGTGCGTCTTCTTCCCGAACCCATGGCTATACGATGGGATCCATGCGCGCAGATCAGCGAGGAGCCGGGCGCGATTGCCATGCAGCCAGGCGACGAGGCGCTCGAGCGAGCAAGCCTCGCCCGAGGTGAGGAAATCGCGGACCGTGCCGAGGGACGCGAAGAGCTGATAGGAGTGGCCGCTCGCGGCGACCGTCTCGTGGAAGAAGGCCTGCACGAGGAACGCATGCACATGCCGCTCGAGCACCTTCTGGTTCTCGATGTAGACGACCGGAGGACGGACCTCGCCGGAGATAATGCGCTCCGGATGCTCGTAATACCAGGCGTCGTGCGAGCCACCGTGGGCATAGGTGATCACGGAGGCGATCGTGCGGCCGCGCCGCCCGGCGCGCCCGGCCCGCTGCTGGTAGTTGGCCACGTGCGGCGGCACGTTCCGCAGCGCGACGCCGGTGAGGGCGCCGATGTCGATGCCGACTTCCATCGTCGTCGTGCAGCTCAGGACGTCGATCGGAGGCTCGCCCTCGACCCGTACGTCCTGGAAGCGCAGCTCGTACTTCTCCGTGGTGGAGAACGCATCATCATCGTTCAGATTGGAGAGCTGCGCCGAGTGCTCCTCGGTCGTCAGCCCGAAGGGCTCGCGGGAGTCGCCCTGCAGGGCGCGATGCACCTGGTCCCGGTAAAACCCGTACCGCGCGTCGAGGTACAGCGCGTCATCCTCGACCACCATCCGGCCGAGGCAGTCGGTGCAGCGGCCGCGGATCTCGTGCACGTCGAGCCGGCTGCAGCTCGTGCAGCGCGACCAGCGCTCGTCGGTGCGCGGACGCAGGACGAGCAGGTTGGGCTGGAGGTAATAAGCGTCGTTCATCAGGACGAGGAATCCCTTGCTCCTGACGAGCGAGACGAACCACGCGGCCACCTTCTTCGCGTTCTCCTCGCCCACGGTGGCGTGCATCCACTCGCCGAAGCGGATGGGGATGAGGTCATTCTTCGCGTCGAGCCGGATGCCCTCGGGCCGCTCCCAGGGCTCTCCGAGCTGGCTCAAGCTGGCCCCGGGCGGCAAGAAGCATTTGCGCTCGAGCTGGGCGCGGAGCCAGGCACGAAAGAGGCCCCGGACCTCCCCGGCGGACAGGCCCACGTCCGGGAAGTCATTGAAGAGGTAGCCCAGGGCGGGCTCCTCCTCGACTGTCGCGAGCCCCATGGCCTGGAGCGAGAAGTACCTGTCGGTGAGCTCGGCGAAGAGGCTCTTCGCATACGAGAGCGTGGCCTGGATGATGTTCTGGGCCGCGTGCTCGAGGAGCGTCTCGAGCGGCAACGACCGCGCCTGCGCGAGGTAGGCGTGGAACTCGCCCTCGTCCGCGGCAGGGAACAGATCGATCCCCCGCCGCGTGCAGACGCGGAGCAGCGCGGGAAACATGCTGCCGATGCGCGGCGATCTCCCGATCGTCTCGAGCTCGCGCGCCGCGAGCAGGAGCACCTGACGGAAAGCGTCGCGCGAGTGGCTCATCTCGAGCGCGGGCGCGAGGCGCGCGGCCCGCTGGCGTCCGTCGCTGAAAACCAGCACCTTGCGTCCCTCGTTGGGCAGGTGGGGGTCGCGCTTCTGCGGCGGCTGCTCGGCGAATTGTGCCTCGATGAGCGCGGTGAACGGCTGTTCGCCGCGGGTGCGCAGGTCCGTGATGAAGGCCCGGCGCAGCACGGTGAGGGGCAGACCGGGGGGCTGGCAGAGCGGGCAACGCGTGAACTCCGGCTTGCGGCGCCCGGTCTCCCTGTCGCGAGGGAGCCAGATGCGCCGCAACCGGGGGTCATTGGCGTCGCTCGCCGGGACGATGTGGCCCGTGGCGAGCTGGATCGCGGCCTCCTCCACGCCCTCCTCGTTCCGGGGGTGGGTGGGGAGGATCTCGATGGTCTCCAGCTCGCCATCGAGCTCGCCCCAGAGGAACCGGGCGGAGGCAGCCTGGCCCTTCGGCACCCGGGCGAGCAGGTACGCTCCGCCGCAGGTGCGGCACGAGGCGAGCTCGAAGACGCGGGCGCCGCAGGCGTCGCACTGGGTTCGCGGGGTCGCGAAGAGCTTGCCGAGCGGCGCCTCTTCGCCTGGGCGCTCCTGCCGCCCGCAGCAGCGCGGGTCGATGCAGGCGTAGATACCCGCGAGGCCGCGAAACATCATGTGAATGCGCGTCGGCAAGAGGCTCGCCCCCGTGGGCGAGCGCCGCGCCAGCGTCCCGAGCGAGAGGAGCACCTCGGTGGCCTTCCGCGCGACAGGGCTCTCCGGAAAGAGCGCGCTCGAGAGCTCGCCGAGCGGCCTCGCCCGCTCCGAGGTCAACGCGAGCGCCTGGTTCAACCACGGGCGCCCCTCGAGGGCGCGAACCAGGCGTGCGGGGATCTCGGCAGACGAAGGCCGCGATTGCGTATCGCCGAGATGCCGGAGGATCGGCTCCACCGCGTCGACGAGCGCGTCAGGGCCAGCATCGCCTTGCAGGGCCGGCAGATGCACGCGCGCGAGGACCTCGGCGAGCGCAGGATCCCCTGGCGCGGCCGGCGAGGGCTGCTCGCGCACGCCGAATACGACCTCGAAATGCTCGGGCGGCTTTCCCGTGAGATCCGCGGCGAACCGGCGCGCCGTCTCCTGCGCGTCCCCGCCACCGAGCGAGGCGCTGGTGCAGATGACTCGGACCTTCTCCGGCTTGTCGATGACGCCCAGGCGCGCGAAGAGCCGCCGGAGCAAGAAGGCCACCTCGGCGCCCTTGGCGCCCCGGTACATGTGCGCCTCGTCGAGGACCAGCAGGAGGCTCGCGCCAGGCTGCTCCAGCCAGCGCCGCGTCTCGTCGAAGATGGGCCGCTCGAAGGGACGCATGAGCATGTACTCGAGCATCGAGTAGTTGGTGACGAGCACATCGGGCGCCCCGCCGCGCCCCGTCTCGGGATCGTGCACCATCTCGTGCCGGGTGAGCAGCTCGCGATCATCGCGCCCGGTCTGCAGCCGCTCGGGCCAGTTGTGCTTCGTGTAGGGCTGGCCCTTCTTCTTTCCGGTCTTGTAGGTCGCCTTCTCGGCGCGCTCGGCGGCAAGGAATGCACGCAGATCCTTGGCCGGAAAGCGGCCGAGCTTCTTCAGCTCGAGGGCCAGATCCGCGGGCATCTCGAGGTATTTCTTGAGGAGCGGCTCGACGCTCGCCCCATCCTTGCCGGGATTGCGCGGTCCCGGATAAGGCGTGCGTCCGGTGTACATGCCAAACAGGGGGTGGCGGCGGCCCGGCCCGAGCTCGCGGAACTGGTGCATCACCGCCGTACTCCCGAGGAGCAGGCGCAGGCGCGAGATCTGGTCGTTCACGAGCGCGTTCATCGGGTAGAGGATCAGGCCCCGCACGGCCCGCGTCGCGAAGCTCTCGGGGCGCGCGGTCGCCTCCTCGTAGAGGCGCGCGAGCAGGGGAACGAGGAAACATTCGGTCTTGCCCGACCCCGTGCCCGTCGCGACCACGAGATCCTTGCCGTCGACCAGAAAGGCGCGGAAGGCATGCTCCTGGTGCTTGTAGATCTCGGGGAAAAGCAGGCTCCTCTCGGGATCGTAGTCGGTCCTCGTTCGCGTCAGCCGATCGAGCAGCCCGGCGATCTCTGGGGGTAGGCCGAAATCGTCGTACGTGCCGCGGAAGACGTGGTAGCGCGGCGTGGTCTCGACGAAGGGCTCCTGCGAGAGGAGCGTGCCGCGATCGGTTTCATCGAGCAGCACGCGGCGCGCCTTGATGAGCGTGGCGTCGCTCAGGGGATAGGCGCTCTCGATATAACGTCGAAGTTGACCGCGGAGGCGGTGCGCGAGGCGGGTCGGGGTGTATTTCTCGTCGTCGTCGGTGCGCTCAAAGACAGCGAGCGGCGCCGCAGGCTGGGGAGGCTCCTGGGGTGGAGCTGGCTTTTGCCTCGTCTTGCGCGCCCCGGAGGGCTCGGCGTCGCCCACCCTGTCCAGCCATTCGCCGAGCGCGTCCGCGACGGGGCCCTCGACGCCCTGGAACGACTCGACCAGCGACTCGGGCTTCATTCCGGCGAACAGCGCATCAAGGAAGGCCGGGGTGATGGAGCGGACCCCCGCGAAATCGAAGACGTCGCCGGGTTTGAGCTTGCGATGGAGGAACTCCGCGTCCTCGACGTTGCAGAGGCCGCCGTCCTCCTCTGCATACTTGTTCATCCGGAAAACGGTCACGACGCCTCCTCGACGCTCCACCGCTCGCCCCCGAGGCGGGTGACGGCGATGTCCTCGCAGCCTTCGGGCTCGATCAGCATCAGGCCGCGCATGGCGCGGGTGCACGCGACGTAGAGGAGCCGGCGGTGGTGCCGCATGGCCTCCTCGAACGCGGAAGGCTCCTCGTAGTCGGCGGCGATCGGGTAGCTGCCCGGGTGCAGGCCAGAGACCACGACAATCGGAAACTCGAGCCCCTTCGATGAATGGAAAGTAAGAACCTTGATCGCCGGCGCCCCGAGATCGAGGTCGCGCCCCTCGAAGAAGCGCGCGGTGAGCCCCGCGGCCCTGAGCCCCCTGGCCATCGCCTCGCCGGTCGCCCTGTCCGGGACGAGCACCGCCGCCGCGTGCATCTGGATGCGCAGGTGACGGGCCATCTGCCGGATGAAATGCGCCGCCCAGTGGGCCTCGCGCGCGGGCGGCGCGCCGCGGAGCAGCACGGGCATGGGGCCCTCGTGAGGGCTCGTCGACGCGGGAAGCTCCTCGTCGGGCTCCGGCTCGAGGAGCGCAAACGCGGCCGTGTCGATCTCGACAGTCGAGCGATAGTTGCGCTGGAGAATGGCCGTCCGCCCCTTGAACATGAGCCGCGGATCCGCGCTGCTCCAGCCTGCGCCGCGCGAGTAGATCGACTGCTTGGAGTCCGCTGCGAAGAACAGCCCTTCGGGGCTCTTGGCGAGGTGCGCGAGCAGGCTCAGCGCCACCGGCGGCAAGTCCTGGGCCTCGTCGACGAGCACGTGATCGAAGCGCTGCACGTCGTCACGGGTGCGGGCCATCTCGGCCGCCTCACGGCGTAGCGCGCCGAATGTCTCGCCCCCCGAGGCCTGAAGCCTCGCCCGGAAGGCTTCGTAAAGCTCCCACACGGCGGCGCGCATCTTCGCGCCAAGCGCCACGCCGCGCCCGGGCCGCGGCGCCGCCTCGTACTCCTCCAGCGTGCGGAGCTCGCGCCCTTCGATGATCCACGTCATCTCGTCGAGCAGGTATCGATCGGAGATCCTGGCGAGGGCCCGAGCGCGGAGCTTGCGCTCGAACATCGTGGGCCCTGCGGGCAGGAAATTTTCGCGCACGGCGGCGAGGACGGAGAGCGGGTCCGTCTCGATGCGCTCGACACGGCGCCGCCGGGACACGATCTCGCGGGCCAGCTCGTCGCACGTGGCAATGCGCACGCGCTCCATCTCGGCCGGCGTGAGGATCTGCTCGAGAAGCTGGCGGCTCGCGCTCTGCAAGGCGCGCGTGTACGTGGTGAAGAGCGCGGTCTCCTTCCCGGTCGCATGCGGTTGCCTGAGCACGGCCCGCAAGCGGTAAAGGGCCACGGTGCTCTTGCCCGTCCCCGCGCCGCCCCGCACCATCGTGGGCCCTTTCAGGGCCCAGGTCGTGAGCTTTTCCTGGTCCGGGTCGAGCCGGAGCAGGAACGAGAAAAGGGTGCCCTCCTTGAAGCGCAAGAGGTCGTGCGGGTCGTGGACCGCGAGGTCGGGCTGCTGCACGACCTCGCAGAGCGGCCTGGGAAAGAGGTTGTCGACCACACACTCGAGCACGTACCGCGGTACGTCCGCCGCGAGCAGCTCGTCCTCGGTGGTGCAGAGGAGCAGGGGCGGGTAGTGCCTTTGCGGGATGTGCAGGGAGGCAAGCCATGCAGGCGTGATCGGAAAAGGTAACTTCTTGCTTGGCGCGGGCGCGGGCGCGGCGGCAGCGAAGGCGAGAGGGGGCCTCTCCGAGGGAGTGTCCAGGACCTCCGCCTCTTGCTCCTCCCCGCGCGGCGGGAGAGCCCCCGGGGCCTCGGCGCCTATCGCAGCCGTCTTGTTGCCGTACGTGCTCGAATCGCGCCGGCGGATGGCAATCAGGCGGATCCACGTATCGCCGAAGCTGTAGAAGACGCGGTAGTCCCCGACGCGCAGGCGACAGAGGCCGCCTTTGCCTTTGAGCTTCTTCTTCAGCTTCCCGTCGGGGATCGGATCGTCGACGAGCGTGGCGAGCTTTTCCCAGAGCACCGCGGCCTGCTCGGACGGGAAGGCCTGGATCTCGTGGGCGCAGCTCGGCTTGATGTTGAGCTCTCGCCGATCTCTCACGGCTCCCTCCGCGCCTCCTCGACGGCGGCACCGAGCCGCTCCCGGAGGAGCACCGCGGCTTGCTCGAACGCACCTTCGTCCAGCAGAACGCGCCGCGGTTCGTCGAGCATCTCGCCCACCGCGGCGAGAAGGCGGTACTCGGCGGCTGGAAGGAGCACCGGCAGCGCGATCTCCTGCCCGCCATCCGTCCGCGTCGCGTCGAAGCGCACTGGTAGGCCTGCGGCCGCGTCGACGGCGAACATCGTGCGCCTGGCCTCGTCGCCCGTGAGGGGGACGAAGGCTCTTTTGTCTCCGGAGGTGCGCGCCCATGCGTACGCGGACCATCCGCCTGTCTGGCGCGCGCGGACGAGCGCGGGCTCGTCGCCGAGCGGCACCCTCTTCCACCGCGCCGCCCGCGAGGCGTCCTCCCCCTTGGGCTGATAAATCCCGAGGTCGTCCCAGGAGAGGGCGCTCGCCCGGTCCTCGAAGCGCGAAGCCGCATCGAGCCGCGCCGCGAGCTCGCCCAGCCAGCGATCATGGGGCGCCGAGCGATCAAGACCCGCCCAGCGAGCGACGTCGATCACGCGCCCGCTACGCTCTTCGACCCACGCTTGCACGGCTTGATCTTCGGAAACAGAGAGCCGCCGGGGGAGCCCTGCCATGTGCCCGATGCTGCTCATCTCGCTCGAGGGCAGCGTCCCCACGAGGAGCCAGCGCCCTGCGCTCACGCGCACGCCCCGAAGCGGCGCGCAGGCCACCTCTCCGCCAGGACCGGCGCTGAGGTCACCGATCGCTTCGAGCGTGCGTACGATCTCCCCGATTCGTTCCGCTGTGACGCCGAAGAGCGAGAGCAGCTTCTCGACCCGCTGCACGAGCACCCAGCGCAGCGTCTGTCCGAGCGCGAAGAGCTCCGCGCGGGTCACATCCGCGATGACCTCGGTCCCGCGGTCGGGATGGCCGCCGTAGCGGTCGGCGACCCGTCTTGCGTACGAATCGGGTGTGAGGACCTCGAAGCGCATCGTCATATCCATGAGCTCAGGCGTGGAATCGCGAAAGGAACGCCTCGAAGAGCGCGCCGGTGCCGTCCTCGACCGCGTCCCGGAGCGCGAGCGGCGCCGCCGCGAAGGCTCGACCCCGCTCCCAGAGCGCCCACGAAAGACCGTCGGTCAGGATGGCCCGCACGAACCCGTCGCGCCGGCCCAGTCTGGAGGCGAGGTCGCGCGCCGTATCCCTGGCCGTCGAAACCAGATCGACCCCGCGCCGCCCGAGAATCAGGGCGGCGGGCCGCTCCACGGTGATGCGTTCGTCCTCCCGAACCGTCGCCTCCAGTGCGAAGACCGCAAAGCCGCGGGCTCCGCCTGCGTCGTCCAGCATGGGCGCGATCTCGCGCACCTGATAGCCGAGGACGGAGCACACGGGGTCGATCCAGATCGTCCGGAGAAGGGAGAGATCGGGCTCCTCCGCGACGGCCGAGCCCCGCTCCGCGAGGAGCGCGCGGAGTTTTTCCCGGAGATGTTCCGGGGAGAGACGCTGCGTATGTCGCAGGGTGACGGCCCCCAGGTCGCCGAAATCGAGATGCAGATCCCCGATGCGCTCCGTCTCGCGTTCCGCCTGGATCGCCGCGAGCAGGTCCTCGGCGGGTACCTCGCCGCGCCCATTGGCGAAGAGCGGCGGCAAGATCCTCGAGCGCGCGCCTTCCCAGCGTGCGCCGATGCGCCAGAGCGGCGGGGCATGAATGCGCAGGCGTGACGCATCGAGGTGGCCGAGATCGAGATCCAGGCTCACCGCGCCTTCGACGGCTATCGACTCGCCGTCGAGCTCCAAGGAAACCCTCGCGCCGGCGATCCCCGGGGTGCGACCTGCCTGCTCGTCCACCTCGAAGAAGAGCCGCTCCGGCTCGCGCGTCTTGTCGAGGCTAAGCACATCCAGCGCGTAACGGCCGGGGACGAGCGGCCCGAGCTCGACCAGGTGGTCGTTGCCCGGTGGCAGGGGGAAACGCGTCTGCCCGTGGGGCCCGGCCAGAAAGAGCACAAGCGCACCCGGCTCCTTCGTTTCGACGCCGGCCACACGCACGATCGGCGCGTCCTCGGGGCGAAAGCAGGCGTAGCGCTCGCCGCCTCGTCCGAGGCGGTACTCCCGCGCGGCGATGCCGGCGAAGCTCACGTCGAGCGCCGTCTGGGCCACCGCGAGGCCCATGCGCACGAGCCGCGCCGCGAGCTCGGTGGGCACCGGCGTTGGCAGCGTGATCTCGACGCGCCGCCACGGTGCGGGCGTGGCAGGGACGTCCACGGCGGCGAACCCCTCGACCGGGAGCTCGGGCGGGATCACGAGCCGATAGGAGCGACCGGGCGAGAGCACGGCGCCCACGAGGAGCTGGCCTGCCCCGGCGGCGTCGAGGCGGAATGCGCTCGCACGGCTGGCCTGGAGACCGGGCAGCTCGAGGGCCTTGAGCTCCTCGCCCAGGTCCTCGTCGAACGCGCCCGCAGACCACGCGTACTTCTCGGTCGAAGGGCGGACCCGCGTGCGACACGTGCCGCTGCGCAGGTTCGACGCGAGCACCGTGACCCTACGCTCCCCGGTTACGAGATCGAGCGTCTTGACGAACTGCGGGAGCCCGACGAGAGCGGTTGTCACGACGTACAGGTCGTCGTCGAGCTCGAGCGACGCCGTCCACGCGCTCGCCTCCGGCTTGCGCTCCGAGGCGGGCGAGGGGGCGAAGAAGGAGGCGATCGAGGCCTCCTGCCGCTTGTGAATCTGCGCGGTGGCATCAGGCGAGCTGAGGTCCCGCGGCGTCGGGCCTTGCGGAAGAGTCACCTCGCGGACGAACAGCGGGTCCGCGAGGAGGGAGAGGGTTTGCGCCTGCGGGTACGGGACCGGACGGGTGCCAGGCGGGAAGAAGAGCGGAGGGGACGGCTCCACCGGCGGAGGCGCCGGTGGGGTCTCAGCGACCGGCATGGCGAGGGGCCGCGAGATCTGTGGCTTACCGGCCTGCGCCCGCGCCTTGAGCTTGGGGTACTCCTTCAAGAGCTCAAGCGCCTGCCTGGTGAGCACATCAATCTCGACGTCGCTCGGCGCCGCGCCTACCTCGGCGAGAGCCTCCTCGACCTCGTCCGGGCCGCCGATGACGTTGAGCAGCTTGTTCAGTGCATTGATACGGCGGAGCCCATCGAGCCCGCGCGCCCGCGCGACGCGGGCGAGCAGCCGCAGCGCCTCCGCGCTCCATGCGGCGAGCGTCCTCTCCGCGGCGGGGCTCATCGCGCCTCGTAGACCCTGAGGACCTCGTCACCGTAATGGTTGATGACCTTGACCGCGATGAGCCCGGAGGAGGGCGGATCGAAGGGCCGGCTCTTCGTGGTGTAGAGCGAGGCCCAGGTGTCCTCGTCGATCTCGGCCTTGAGCGCGCGCTTGAGCTTCTCGTAAGGGTCGTTGGCGCCGGTGAAGTAGGCGTGTCGCACGAAGAAGCTATCGCCGCTGTAATCCGTGTCGATGAACCAGCAGGCGATGTCGTCGGTCGTGTGGCTGCGGATCTCGCCGGTCGTGGGGTCGTAGACGTCGAGGCCCTTGATCTCGGCGACGAGCTTGCCGTCCTTCGTCTTCTGGAGCGAGATATCCGGCTCGCCGAAGACCATGAACAGGTTGCCTGCTCCGGTCTTCTTGAGGAGCTCGTCCCCCATGGCGAGGTCGGGGTTCATGCGGGAGAGCAGGACCGTGATCGACTTCTGCGCAGGGCTGCCCTTCGGCGAGGGGGGCGGGTTGCTTCCGTTTTTCGGAGAGAACTCCCTGGCGGCCTCGTAGGCGAGCGCGTCGAAGGCGAAACCGCAGACGACGGCGAGGTCGAAGTGCTTGAGGGCCTCCTTGGCGGCGCCGCGGACCTGCTCGGGGCTGACGGTGCCGTGCTCGGGGCCGATGGAGATGGCGGCGCGGCGGATGGCGCCGGACTTGTGGGTGAACTCGCCTTCGGCCTGGATCCACTTGCCGGGGAAGGGGTTCAGGCGGTCGAAGAGGAGGCGCTCGTTCTTGATGGTGTTCTGGACGCCGGCCTTCTTGAGGTTGTCGAGGATGGTGGTGATGAAGGTGCTCGCATTGGCGCCGGCGGTCTGCGACTTGGGGACCGGGATGCTCGCGTCGAGCATGCGGTGGGGGGAGAGGCTCTCGACGGTGAAGGGGCCGGAGACGCGGATGCGCTTGGGGTCCTCGTGGGGCTGGTCGTAGAGGATCTCGCTCTCGGCTCGGCGGGAAATCGAGGCGTCGATTTCTTTTTGCCGGGCGCGGCGGAGCTGCCACCATTCGGCGTGAGCGGCCTTGGCTTCGGTGGGCCAGGAGGCGTCGGCGTCGCGGGGGATCTCCCACTCCTCCCACTTCTGCTTGAGGAGCTTGTTCAGCTTGGCGCGGAGAGGAGCGAGTTGATCCTCGAAACGGGCACAGGTAGCGTCGATCTCCTCGTTATTGGCGATCGATCCGAGCGTCACGTGCGGGATTTGCTGGTACACGAACCCGTTTCGCACGTCGCCGCTACTCTCGCGCTGCACGGGTTCGACGCTATCCGCAAGAATGAAATATGGGAACTCTGCGGCAACCAGCCTGCTCCTTGCCAGCGCGATGGCCACTCGGCTCGTGTCGATGGTGATCCATCGGCGGCCCCACCGCTCGGAGACAAACGCTGTCGTTCCACTGCCGCACGTCGGGTCGAGCACGAGATCGCCAGGATCCGTAGTCATCAGCACACACCGCTCAATCACCTTCGTGTGTGTCTGAACGACGTACGTCTTGTCTGATTCGCCAGCTGTGTCGCTCCAGCTGCTTGTCATTCTCATTACTGGGTAATCGTCATTGAAGATGACGTACCGGATCGTTTTCCCGCTGTCACTTATTCGACCCGCTTTGGATAGCCGGACCATTCCCTGTCGAGTAGTCTTCCAGCTCTTTCCGGAACTCGTACGGTACGATTCGCCGTTGTACTCGAAGTCAAACGTGCACGAGGAAGTGTAGCCGGAGGAAACGAGGTTCTCGACGGCGTACACCCTGCTTCCCTGTGGGAGCGTCTCTGGGTTTTGCCGCTCGTTGCTCGTCAGACCGCGCCGTGTCCCATCCGTTAGCTGTACGCTCGTATACCTTGATTTGTCGCCGGTCTCTCTTGGCACGTAAAGTACACGGTACTTGTATGCCTCGATGTCCTTGGCATACCAGATGATATAATCGTTGATACTCGCGAGGCCGCTCGACGTCAGCGGAACCGAGGTTCGGTACGAGATGATCGAAGCAAAGTTCTTGCTGCCGAACACCTCGTCGAGTAGGCATCTAACGAGATGCATGTTCTGATCGCCGATCTGAACGAATATACTCCCACTCTCGGAGAGCATTTCACGCGCAATCGTCAGTCTGTCACGCAAGTAGGCAAGATACGAGTGAATGCCGAGTTCCCATGTATCTCGGAATGCTTTGACCTGCTCTGGTTGCCGGACTAGATCTTCGACTTTCCCGTCCTTGACCTCGCGCTTGCGCGTCGACACCTGCCAGTTCGATCCAAACTCGATTCCGTAGGGCGGGTCCAAATAGATCATCTGGACCTTCCCCTTGAGCCCCTCCTTATGAGCAAGTGACGTCATGACGACCAGCGAATCCCCGAGGATCATCCGGTTCGTCCACCGCTCGTCGTGCTTGTAGAAATCGATCTGCTCCTCGAAGTCCCTCTGTTGCCCGAACGTACCGAAGAGGCCGAGCTGTGGCTTTTTCCCCTCCATCCGCGCCCGCAGGTCCTCAATGAGCGCCTTCGGCTCGATCTTCTCCTGGATGTAGATCGGCACCACCGGCACCGCGAGCTCCTTCCGATCCTGCTCGTCCTTCCCATTCCAGACGAGCTGCGGATCCAGCGTCGGGTCCCTTGGATAGAGCATCTCCTGCGGGGTCTCCTCCTCGTCCGCGACGAGCTCCCCCATCTCGCGGGTCGGGATGTTCTTGCGCGTGTCCTTGTGCACGAGCGCGTCGATCGGCGTCTCGGTCGTGGAGGTCGTGCTGCCGCTCTTCTTGCGTCCCGCCATGATCAGCTCTTTCCTGCCGTCGCCAGGCGCCCGAGCGCCCTTCGAATGACGTCCTTCGCGTTCCACGGGTCCGTGACCTCGACGAACGCCCACAACCCGTGCCCCCCGTCGTTGTTCACCGCGGGTACCCAGAGCTTCTGGGCCGTCTCCACCTTGGCGGCCTTGTCCTGCTCCCGCTGCCCCGTCACCTCCAGGACCAGGTGCAGCGGCCCGAGCGCCTCGTGCCGCACCTCGGCGATGAAATCGGGGTGATACCGCCGCTCGATCCCATCGATCGTGTACGGGATCGTGAAGCCGAGGTTATGGTTCTTCGCGTACGACTCGACCTCGTCCATGTCCTCGAGCGCCTGAGCCACCTTCTGCTCCCAGCTCTCTGTGTCTGCAACGACGTGGGAGATGTGGCACTTGTCCTCGCGCGTGAGGTACGTCGGCCGCGCCGTGACGAAGTCCACCCCGTCCGTCGTGCCCACGGCCCCGTCCGGATGGAAGACCGGCAAGACGTGCGCCTCGCCGTCGTGCGCGGTCACGATCGACCGGTAGATCTTGTCCGCCGCGTTGCTCCCGTACTGCGAGAGCAAGAGGAGCTGCGGGAACGTGTCGTCGCTCAGCGTCACGCACTCCGTGAGCCAGTGCTTCGCGATCGCCAGCACCTGCGGGAAGAGCCAGCTCTGCAGCGAGCCGTCCTTCTCCCGGAAATAACGCTGCAGGACGTGCCGGCCCAGCCAGAACGCGACCTCCTGCGCGCGGTGCGCGCGCAGGTGATCGAGCGAGTGGATCACGCGCTCGCCCATGATCGAGGACATCTCCGTCTGCGTCGGCGTGTCCCGCGTCGTGAGCACGAGCCGCGCCTCGGGACCGAACCTCGCCTCGAGCCGCTCCGTCGGGAGCTCGAACCGGTAGCCGATCACCCGCGGGAACTGCACCCGCCGCGAGGCGCGCTCCCGCAGCGCGCGTACGTGCGTCCGCGGGTTGTCCTCCGGCAACGGCGTCGTCCCGTCCGTCATCGGGATGAACCGGAACGGCACGCCGAAGACCTCGGCGTACTCCGGCGTGAACATCCCGTCCTTGTCGGGCTGGTAGCTCATGCGCCGCAGGCCCCGGCCGATCACCTGCTCGCAGAGGAGCTGCGTCGTGAACGCCCGGACCCCGAGGATGTGCGTCACCGTGTTGGTGTCCCACCCCTCGGTCAGCATCGAGACCGACACCACGCAGCGCACGCCCTCGCCGAGCTTGCCGGGTTTGCCGACGGTGTTCATCACCTCGCGCAGGAGATCGCCGTCCGTTAGCGCCTCCGCGTCGCGCCCGGGGTGCATGCGCCGGTGCTCGCGCTTGAAGTCCTCGATCTCCTTGGCCGCGATGCGCTTGAACTCGTCGCTCATCGCCCCGCCCGCATCGAGCTCCGCGCTGTCGACCAGGATGGTGTTGGGCCGCGGGAGCCACCTTCCCTCCTTGACGTTGCTGAAGAGCGCGAACCGCCCAGGGACGGGGATCTTGCTGTCCCCGGGGCCGGGTTTCTCGAAGCCGGCGATGTACTGGTAGACGAGCTGCGACACGGCCGTGTTGTTGCAGACCACGATGAACACCGGCGGCGTCGAGGCGCTGTGCGGCCCGCGCGTCTTCTCCCAGCGGCGGAAGAGGGCCTCGTAGTTCGAGTAGAGGCTCTCGAGCGCGCCCTCGAGCTCCTTGGGGAGCACCGGGTCGCGGCCGTCGGCGTCCTTGCCCGCGCGCTTCTTCGGCAGCGCGTCGCGCACGTGCGGCCAGAGCTCGCGGTAGATCGGCTGCTCGCTCTTCAGCGAGTTGTCCGAGACAGGCACGCGCGGCACCTTCACCACGCCGGCCTCGATCGCGTCGACGAGCGCGAAGTCCGAGACCACCCACGGAAAGAGCGTGCCCTCCTGGTAGCCCGAGCCGCGCAGGAAGAAGGGCGTGGCCGAGAGGTCGAAGACGGCTGGGACGCGCTGCTTGCCCCGGCCTCCCTCGGGCGCGCGCGCGGCGTCCTTGCGGCCGAAGTGGCGGTGGACGTGCTCGAGCCCGGTGATCCAGATGCGCGCTTCTTCCTCGCGCGCCTCGACTTCCTTGCGCTCGTCGCCGGTGATCTTTTCGTCGTTCGGCTTACCGCGGTAGCAGTGGTGCGCCTCGTCGTTGAGGACGATGACGTCGTGGCGCGGATCGAGCCCGCCGCAGACCCTGCGCACCATCTCGGCGGGCGTCTCCTGGAACGGACTGGGGACGCCGGCCTTCTGCAGGATCTCCTTCGTGAGCTTGGGCGCCTCGAGCTTCTCGCGGAGCTGGAAGGCGTGGTAGTTCGTCACGACGATCCGGAGCTGCCCTAGCTGCTCGCGCAGGTCGGCCGGGACGAGATCGAGCGCCCGGTAGTAGTTGCCCGGGTCCTCGGGCAGGAGCACGCGCAGGCGGTCGCGGATGGTGATGCCGGGGGTGACGACCAGGAAGTTCGTCGAGAAGCGCCTGTCCTCGGGGTTCGCCAGCTTGTTGAGGCCCTGCCACGCGATGAGCATGGCCATGACCACGGTCTTGCCGCTGCCGGTGGCCATCTTGAAGGCGAGCCGGAAAAGGAGCGGGTTGTGGGCCGTCTGGGCGCGCCCGAGGATGTCCTCGCCGAAGCGATCCTTCAGGGGACCGGCCGCCTCCAGCAGGTAGATGGCCGTCTCGACAGCCTCGAGCTGGCAGAAGAAGAGCTTCTGCTCGCGCTCCTCGCGCCGCCAGTGCTCGAGCAGGTGCCGCGTGCGGCGCTCGACGTGCATGTAGCCGCCCTGGCGCCACCGGGACACGCGGTCGCGCAGGCCGTTGACGAGGGCGATCTCCTCGCGCCGCTCCTGGAGGACCTCGCCGATGGTGAGCTGGGTGCTCTTCTTCGGCTGGGGGATGGGGATGAAGTAGCTGCTCGGGCGGCGGCCTTCGATGACCGTGTCGGTGATGCCCTCCGCGGTGAACGCGAAGTGCCGCGTGGGCTCGTGGAAGGGAGAGTTGAGGATGGGGTTCTGGATCAGCCCACGCCTACTGCTTGCCGTCGTCGCTCGCGTCACCCGCACCTGCCTCGCCGTTGCGCCGGACGAACATACCGCGCGCAGGACCTCCTGATCCACGCCGCGACAGAGGGGAGACGAGCCTCCGTTGGCGACGAGGGGTCCTGGAATGTCTGTCAGGGTTGTTCCAACGTCAACGGGACAAAAGTCCAGTACAGATGTCGGCGAGCATGCGCTCGGCCTATGGCCAGGTGAGGCCCTCGAAGGGATCGAG
The DNA here is from genome assembly GCF_051475585.1 of Sorangium sp. So ce426. Taxonomy (NCBI): domain Bacteria; kingdom Pseudomonadati; phylum Myxococcota; order Polyangiales; family Polyangiaceae; genus Sorangium; species Sorangium sp. So ce426. The sequence continues at coordinate 6,001,852 of NZ_CP150341.1, forward strand.
GAGCCAGCGGCTGAGGTAGAGGGGAACCGGGAAAAGCCGTGGCAAGGTTCTCGTGAAGGAGCTCGATGAACGCGCGCCTGCCGAGCTTGCGGCGGAAGCGCTGCCAGCGGGCGAAGTCCGGCTGGGTGAGGTGTCGATGACGGAGGCCGGCGGCCTTCAGGCGGGCGATCGAGCGAAGGGTGGTCTCGAGGAGGTTCACCGAGGTGGGCATCAACGGCGGTGACTGTCGCCGGATCCGAGGGGAGAGGCAACCCGGACGGTGCCGCACACGGGAGGACGCGGGAGGTACGCGAGGCCTTGACAGGGGCGGTGCGACTGCTCCAAGCTCAGGCCTGCGCCAGGGGTTGACTTGCAGGAGGAGCCATCCCTCCCCCCCTAGACGGTGCCGGTGGCGACCCTCTCCGAGGGGGGTCGGACAACAGAAGCCCTTGCTGTAGCCGCCGCCTCATTTACCGCGGGGGGTTGTGGTTCGCGTCGCGCCGTCACCGGCACGATGCAGCAGGGGTTTGCGCCGCCTCGCAGCGGCGGTCCGCGGCGAATGGTGGTTCGTCATGCAAAAGACGGAACTCGCGATGCTCCTGCGCGTCTCGAAGGGGGACGTGCTCAAGGTCGCGTTGCACATTTTTCAACACCAGAAGCTGACCGAGGACGATCACGAATTTCTCTACCAGCACATCCAGGCGTTGACCCCGGATTTCCTGATGGATTGGATTGCACGCAAGCCGCCGCGATCCGCGCCCATCGTGGAGGTGCTGTTCGCGCAGCTTCCCCAGGGCTGCCAGCTTGAATGGTTCGCGGCGAGCCTGGAAGGGTGGCCGGCCCGACTCGATCCGGAAGCGCTCGACGATGTGGCGGACCGGCTGCGGACCAGGGTGGATGCTGCGTGCTGGTGGGATATCGCCAGGCACCTCCGAGGGATGAGCCCGTTCTTCCACGGTGTGCTCGAGCGACCGGAGGATTGCCACATCGCGTCCTGGCTGTTTCCGCACCGGCGCGACGACATGGCTTGCCGCGAGGCGCTACGCGCCGCCGCGGCAAGCGGAGACAGAGAGCTCACCTCGCTCGACGTGCTAACGAAGATCGGGGAAGGTCCGGCATTCTACGACAGCACACGTCGAGACGCTGCTGGCGTGGAGGAGGGCGACGCGCAGTTGCCGGTCGTACCCGTGGACGCTGGCCCGCCGCAGGCCGCGCGGACGCTCCGGGGGCGCGCGAGCGTGGTGGCATGGCTCGAGTCGCGCCAGATGCTCGCGATCTTGAGCCCAGAGGACGCGCTGCCAGCCGAGGTGCCGTTCGAGATCTCGGACAAGCTGAGTCTAGGGTTGAGACTGGGGCCGAGCGAGGGGCGCTACCTGCTGACCCTGGCGCTGCACTGGCCTGGCGCTGCAGCGGAACGGATCCGGGCGAGGGCGTGGTATGTAGCACAGTTCCTGGCGGCCGCCCGCAGGGGCGTGCGCTGGAGCCACCTGGTGACGGAGCTCGTGGGTCCGTCTCATGGGTTCGAGTTCGAGGGGGTCTTCAAGGGCCACACGCGGGAGGACCGGGCGCTGGCGGCGGAGTTGCTCGACGAAATCGCGTGGGCGTCGCTCGACGGGCCGGTGGTTGCGCCCTGGCTGGCTCAGTCGGTGTACGCGGCGTTCCAGCGCGGCGAGCCCGATGCCTGGGAGCGCGCGTTCCGGTACCTGGACCGCTGCCTTTCCGATCCTGGCGTGCTGGATGTCGATCCGGCCGAGGAAGGCAGGCTGATGATAGCCTGCCGGAGCCTTACCGACGGCGAGTTCCAGTGGATGCAGGCCGGGGAGCTGGTCGGCTGGGTCCTGCTGTGGGCGCCGCTGCCTGAGGGCGCGGACGGGGCCTTCGAAGAACTCCTCTTCAGCTACATGGGGAAGGTCCCGACTCTCTTCAACGACGTGCCCATGCAGTTCGCGCGGCGCGTGTCGTTCCCGATCACGCCCGCGCGCGCTGCTCGGCTACTGGCCATGGTCCTCGAGAATCCGAACCTTTTGCGCGAGTTGCCGGCATCGAAGCTGAGCGAGGTGGCGGCTGCTGTTGACCCGCTGCCGCCGGATCGGCTGCCAGCGCCGGAGGTGCTCTTGGGGCCGTACCGCGAGGCGTCTATTGCGGACGCCATTGCGGCGTACCGACGCCTCGGCGGGGCCGCCGCCGACGCGCGGCTCCACGGCTGGGCGCAGGCGCCGCTGCGCTGGGAGCGCGAGGGGGCCGGCGAGAACGTGTTGGGGTACGAGCTGCCGGAGGCTCCAATCCTCGTGTCGCTCCAGCGTGCGCAGCTCGCGCCTGATCTTCTGCTCACCGAGGATCTGAAGCAGGAGCTCGCCGCTCGCAGTCGGGGTCTACCGGTGCTGCCGGCAGCGAGGGTGCATGCGCAGGCGCCCTGGCTGCTGGACGAGGCGACGCTCGTCGCGATCGCAGAAGCGCGAGCGGAGGAGCCCGGCGAGCACTGGTGCCGCTGGACCGACGAGGTGGATCTGCCTGCCAGCGTCGCGTCGGCGGTACGCCGGCGGGCGCGGGTCGTTGCGGACGGACGGGAGTTCCTGGCGCTCGCCCGCTGGCTCGCCAGGCACGGCGAGCACCCGGCCGATCTGGTGAGCCTGGCCCTGGACAGGATCGCGCAGCGCCCGATGGCGCATGACGGGATGGACGAGCTGATGAGGTGGCTGGCAACGGTGCTGTCGAGCCGGACCTTGTGGGAGCAGCACGGACCCCGTGTGATGGAGGTGCTCGTGCAGCAGAAGGCGTGGGCGGCCATCTACAAGTTGATGCGTGACAGCGCGCGTCAGCCGGACCCAGCGACGGGAGAGGCCGCATCGCGGCCCAAGCTCCTCGCCGCGATGCACGAGGCGCTGGCAGTGGTACTGCTGCGCCGGCTAAAGGCTGCGATCCAGGTCAGCGATGCGGAGACAGCATCCGCGGCGCTTCAGGCGCTGGTCGCGCTGCACCCGCCCTCGCGTTTGTCCCGCAAGCTTTACGAGCTGAAGGGGCTGCCTTCGCCCTCGCCAGAGGTCAGCGAGTTGCTCGCACTGAACCTGCGGCTGCTCCGTAAACGGACAACCGGAGAGGCTTCGCTCTCCGACATCGACGCCGCATTGTCGCTCCTCGCGGACACCAGCGCGGCTTGAATAGCCAGCGGGGAGAGAGCGCTCCGCCCCCGCAGGGATGACGCTCATCCCGCGTCGCGCTCCTCCGGTGGTAATGGGCAAAGATCGATGGCAACCTCCCGCAGCCAGAGGCAGAGCTTCGCTCGGTCCTCCTCCCCTACCCTGTCCAACCGGCGCGCGAGCGCGCGGACCAGCGCCTCTTGATCCGGCTGCCCCAGGGCATAGCGATACAGCGCCAGATCGGCCTCCAGCGCAGAGAGCCTCCCCGCCTGCTCCGAGAAGCTCGGCATGACCGCCGAGCGCAAGATCTCCGCGCCCTCCACCTGCCACCACGGCACCAGCCCGCCGGCCGACTCCTCAGCGCGAAGTCGCGCCGCCAGGCTGCGCCAGGGGCTGCGGTCGTGCGGCAGATCCACGATGCGTCCAGCCAGCGCCCGCCGCACGGCCAGACCCCCGTGGCGATCCACCCGCCCCTCGCGCTGCTCCAGGTCCACCGGGTTGCTGGGCAGGTCCCAGTGGACCACGTGCCGACAGTAGCGGTGGAAATCGAGGCCCTCCTGGCCGATGGACGTGGTGACGAGCGCCATCGGCCGGAACGGCGAGTTGAAGGCGTCGCGCACCCGGTCGCCGCGCATCGCCTGCTGCTCCTCGAGCGCTCCAGCGCCGAGACCGAACGGCAGCACGGCATGGCAGCGGAGCCGCATCGCCTTGCCACGCAACAGCGTGTGTACCTGCAGTCGTGCGCCGTGGTGGACGCCGAGCACCTCCCCGAGCTTCTCCAGCGCTTCGGCCTCACCCTCCTGGTGCACCTCGACCGCATCGACGCCCTGGAGGGTGATCAGGTACTCATCCAGGACCGCCTCGAGGTTGCCGCCCCAGACCGCCGCGCGCACGGCGTCAGCGTGCGACCGCCGCCCGCCCCCCTGCTTCAGCACGAGATGCCACTCGGGTCCGTCGAGGTACGTGCGCAGGGGCCCCAGGCTGATGCGACACACCGCATCGATGCGCTCCCCCTCGTTCTTCGCGCCACCGAACACCCTCCGTACGGCGCGGTACAGCGCCACGCCGGGCCCCGTGAGCGCCAGATCGGCGAGATCCTCCAGATCACCCGAGGAGGGCGATCCGGCCGGCGCCGCCGCGTCGAGCACCTGCCGCAAGGATCTGGATGCGCGCCCGTGCTCTTTGCCTTCCCTCGCGACCCAGGCCGCTGCTCCCTTGCGCAGCGCGCTCCAGCCGGCGCGGTTCCGCCGCTCCAGCGCGAGCGCCCACCCGAGCGGATCCCGCCGCGTGCGCGAGCGGTCCTCGCCGAGCTGCTCGACCAGCCGGGCGCGCACCTGCTCTCGTGCGGCGGCGTGGTCGAGCGTGCCGCTCGCGATCCCGTCTATGGCCAGCGGATCGCCGATCGCGGCGAGCGCCGGGAGCGGCAGGAACATCAGCAGCAGCCTGCGGTTGTGCCCGGACGATGTGCCGAAGGTGAAAGCCTCGGCGGGTAGCGGGCGCAGGCGACGCTTCCCGCGAGGGCGCCGGCCGGCCCTGACCGAGCGGGTCCGGAAGTAACCGTAACGCCTGCGCCCTGCCGCCCCGCCGAACGCGCGCCGCTCGGCCTCGTAGCTGAGCAGCGTCGCGAGCGCGCGAGGAATGGCGCGGAACCTCGAGAATACCAGGGCTTTCGTGGCGCTCGGGAAGTCGGCGAACGGCCGGGCGAGCGGCCACCACGGTCGCGACGGCGGCAACCAGGGGAGCTTGAGCAGGTCCGCGGGCAGCCGCTGGAGCAGGCCACGGAGCCTGGGATGAGCCCAGGCCTCATGGGTGTAATCGCCGACACGAGCGGGAACGAGGCGGGCCGTCTTCGCGAGACCGCCGGCGCGGCTCGGGTCGGCATGCTTGCTGGCGACGTAGTCGTTTCCCATCATCTGGAGCGGGTACGGGATCGAAGACCAGAACGCCTCGACGGCGTAGCGATCGTCGTCGCGGACGCTCTCCAGGAAATGCCTGAAGACGACGAGGTCCTGCACCGTGACCGGCGCCTCTGCCGTGCTGCGCGTCCTGCTGCGTCGGTCCTGCGCGGGCGGCGCGAGGAGTTCGCGCTCGGTGCGCGCCATCACGCGGCGGAGCCGCTGCTCGATGCGCCGCTTGGCCTCGAGGGCCCGCGCCGATCCGGGGGCGTCCCGGATCAAGGCGTCTCGGTAGGTGTCGAAATCGCGCTTCAGCTCGGCGAGGTGCTGGCCAGCCGTGTCGGCGAAGAGGAAGCGGAGGAGCTGGAAGAGCTCGTCGTGGTGCTGCCCGCCCTCGCGGAAGCGCGCAAACAGCCGGTAGGGCGTCGCCGAGAGCAGGAGGACCGCCGGGCGCCGGTCCTGTGTGTGACCGCCAGCAGCCTCCGGCGCGAGCATGGCGCGCAGGACGTGGTGCGCCTCCTCCTCGTGATCCCGCTCGTCCTCGTCCTCGTGGCCGTCCCCGCCCTCCTCGTCGTCGACGAGCACCTCGAAGAAGCGCTGGAATTCGTCGAAGATCACCAGGTCCGGCGCGACGACGTCGATGACCGCGAGGGTCATGGCCCGCCGCAGCCGCCCCAGCGTGTCGGTGAGAGACGCGTCGTCACCGTCTCGGAGCCGCTGCCTGACCGCGTCCGCCAGCGTCGAGGTCCATGCGTGCTCCTTCAGCCCGAGCTCGCGGCGCAAACGTCGCTTGAACGGCTCCAGGTACGCCTCGGCGTCGTCGGGCCAGGGATTGCTGTCCCACAGGCTTCTCCAGCGCTGCCCGACCGCTCCCTGCAGAGCGCCACGGAGCCACTCGGACTCACGCAGCCCGCAGATCTGCTGGAGCGCTCGGCCGATCAGCACACGTTCTTCCGCGCGACCGCGGCCCGTGGTCCTGATCGATGTGTCCGGCGTGAGCGAGTAAAGATGGAACGGGGCCGGCCCGGGGCGCGGCTGGCTCGGGACGAGGCCGAGGCGATCCACCTGAACCCGGGCTGCCTCCCGGTCCTGCTCGGGCAATACCTCGAGCAAACGCGCGGTGTTCTGGTGGGCGATGCCCAGGCTGGAGCAGACATAGAAAATGCGCGGAGGCGACGCGGGGCGGCGCATGAGCTCCTCGATGACCCCGCGGGCGACCAGCGTCTTTCCGAGGCCAACCTCATCAGCCACCAGGAAGCGGCGCGCTCCCGCCGGATCCCTGAGCGCCTGGACGGCCGCGGCGACCGTCGCCTTCTGGAACCGCTTGCACGTGGCGCCGAGCTTCACGAGTAGACCTCCTCGATCGCATGCCAGAGCGCCTGCAGCTCGGCGAGCCGGGGTTCCTCAGCGTCGGCCGCGGACAGGTACGCGGCGAGCGCGCGGCCGATCTCCGCCACCTTGGCGCGAGGATCGGGTGCTCTCGCCAGCGCCCGCAACAGGACCTCGACGCCCACGCCCGCCGCCCGATCGCCACCGGCATGATCCTGGTGCGCCAAGCGCGCCGATGCGCTGCGCTCTTCGCCGTCCATGCCGTCCGGTAGATCGTCGTCGAGGAGCCCGCGCAGGTACTCGAGGAACTGCTCCGGCGGCAGCGCGCTCCGGAGGAGGGCGCGATCGCGGGCATCCGGATCCAGGGCTGGCTCGATGCGCACGTGCTGGAGCCAGGCGCGCTCCTGCGCGTCAACGCCGCCGCCGGTGCGGAGGACGAAGAGGAGCAGGGTGCTTCGCTGCGTGAGCTCACAGCCGGCGAGCGTCATCGACGTCGCGCCCGGAGACCAGGCCCAGAGGTCCGCCGGGCGCGCCAGGCGGCCCACGCGGAGCTCGACATCGCGCGCGTCCGCCAGAAGAGGCGGGGTGTCCGCGGAGAGCTCCGCGCCTTCGGACGGTGTGCCCTCCCGCAGCGTGAAGGAGCGCGCAGCGATCCAGTGATGCCATCGGTCGAGCGCCTCCTCGTCCTGCTCCGGGCTGTGGCTGCGCTCCGGCAGGTGGTACTCGGCCGCGACCTGCTCCGACCAGGCCCAGAGCGCGTCGGCGAGGTCCACGCGCCCCTCGAGCAGCAACCAGGCCTCGACATTGGCGCCGAGCCACCCGCGGCCCGTGAGGTTGGCGCTGCCGATCAGGACCGAGCTCGTCCGAGACTTCCAGACCGCGATCGCCTTGGCGTGCAGCCCGCGCGCGTCCTCGAGCAGCTCGGGGTTCTCCGTCGAGGAGCCGTCCGCATCAGCTTCGTCCGGCGCCGCGCGGCGCGACGGCTCCTCGGACGCCGATGGCAGCGAGCGCAGGTCAAGGCGCTCCAGGTACCTCCGGCTCGAGGTCTTCTGTGCGACGCAGTTGAGATCCGCGGTGCCGGCCACGAGGCGTCGGTCCTCGGCGTTCTCGGAGAGCTTCGCCGCTGCCTCCGCCCCCTTGACGTCCAGGAACGGCGAGATCCAGAGCACGCCCTGCGCGCTCTCCAGCAACTCGGGCAAGATGGTCCCGTCCCAGGCACCGATGCGCTCCTCGCCGTGGAATCCGAACCGCATGAAGCGGACCTTTTCCGGGTGCTCCCATTCGACCTGATCCACGTCCGCGAAGCGGTCGGCAAAGGGCGCGAGGTCCGCGAGGCGGCACGCGAACCGGACGAAATCGCCAACGCCGCGCAGGTTGGCTTCGCGCGGCCCCCGTACATATCCCTGCAGCGCGACGCCGAGATCCCACGACAGATCGCGGGTTAGGTTGCGTGAGCCCACAACGAGCACGTAGCGGACTCCGTCCTCCTGCTGCGCCGCGCCGGGGTGTCGCGCGCGGATCTGCCGAACCAGCCAGACCTTCGGGTGGAAGGCGCCTTCGTTGAGCGGACGGTGCGCCATGCGCACGAAGCGGTCCAGCATCGGCAGGAGGGCTTCCTTCGTTCGTTCCGGCGCGTGGACGCATCCCTGCTGCGCCACGACGAAGACCCGCTCCGCGAGGCGCTGCATGGCGCGCAGGGCTGCGGTGAGCCCGAAATCCGCGTTATCCCGCGCGGTCCCGTCGAGGCTGACCAGCGCCGCGGCGCAGGTGACGAGGTCGAGCGAGTAGGTCGTACCGAGCGCGGCATCGGTGACGAAGCCGGGAGGTGGGCGGAGCCAGTCGAGGAGCGCGAGGCCCCCCATGGAGCGAACGCGCTGCTGCTCTTGATCAGACATCGGGCAAGCCCTCCTGGATGTCGCGGAGCATCCTGGAGACCATAGGCCAGCGATAGTTGATGTCCGCTACCCGGACCGTGCCCTGCCCAAAGCCCTCGCGACGCCCGCGACCGTCACGCCGGGGGAGCCTCGCCCGCGTGCGCTTGCGGTCCCATTCCAGGCCGGTGAACAGCTCCAGGGTGGTATTGTCGAGGAGCTTTGTGTGGACGCCCGAGGCGCGCCGGATGGTGCTCACACGCGCCTGCACGTGGGCCAGAAGCTCCGGAAGCCGCCCCGGAAGATGAATGTCGGCCATGAGCCCCTGCAGCGGCAGCTCGCACGCGCGGCGTACCGTCTCACCTTCGTCCTCCTCCCAGTAGCTCCGCAGGTATTCCCGGTAGTAGGCATGGTCATCGGGGAGAGGCAGGCGGCCCGCGGCCCGTAGATCCTGCTCCCGCAGCGCCTCGACGAGCGCGGCGTAGATCGCCCGCACCAGCTCGGCGAGGGCCGAGGCGCCGTCCGCCCGCTGGAGGGCCGCCACGGCCGACGCGGGATGGAGGTCGGGGCCGCTGTGATCGCGATCGAACACCTCGGCTGCCCGGCGCATGAAAGGGTCTCCCCAGACGGTCTTGGCGGTCGGCCGGAGACGCTTGCCGAGCAGGGCTGCGGCCACGCCGAGGAGGCAGGGAGGGCGGCGCTGGGCGAGGCGATCCCGGAGGAACTCCGCCTCGTGGGGCGCGAGCTGGAAGGAGACGTCGGCGTCCTCCTGCATCCACCATGCAGGCAAGGGAGGCACGTCGAACAGGCCGAGCGGCTGCTGATCGACGCGGTCCTCGCGCGTGTGCACGTCCTTGCGCTGAATGACCCGCGCTCGATCCCATCGAGCGAGGAGCTGTGCTCGCGGGATCCCCTCGTAGAGGCGATACTCGCGCAGCGCCGACCAGTAGGCGAAATCAGGCGGCTGGGCCGGCGGTGCCGGGTAGACCCTTCCGCCGATGATGCCCTCGTCGTTCTCCTCGGTGTGGGTGCGCAGGCGCCCGGTCAGCCACTGCTCCGTCTTCTCCTTGAGCTCGCGCACGCGTTCGGCCCGAGCTCGCGGGTTGCCCGCGAGCCCCAGGTAGATCCACGGAACGAAGAGCAGGTAGCGCGCCCGGGTGTGCAGTACGGAGGTGCCCGGAAAGAAGAGGTCGGCGTAACCCGTATGGATCGCGCCGACACCCATTTCGTCGAGCACGCTCTTGTCACGCAGCTCCAGCTCGGCACGCAGCTTGCGCAGCGCCGCGGGGGAGATGTCGATCCAGCCAGCGATGCTCTGTGGTGATGCCATGCCACCCCGGCAGCGGAGTAGAGCGCACTCACGCAAGCAGCGTCAAGAGATGCGTGTAGCAGGAGGAAGCACAGGACGGGTGCGCGTGCGCTGGGCTGCACCCGCGGCAGAGCAAACGAGCGACGACGCAATAACCCAATTCCGCGTGGGATAAGAACTTGGGAGGTCCCATCTGTCGGAAGCTGCCATGAAGAACCACAAATTCCTTGTCAAAGCACTGCGCATCACTGCTGCGGTCCTCGCGATGACCGCCCAGGTGATCCTGGCCTGCGTGGGTTGATTTCTCGGGAGGCCCTGTCCACCGCGCCCCTTCATTACGGATCGCCCGTTTCCATTCCCGTCCAACTCGAACCGCGCCGTCATCGGCGCTCATGAGAGATCCCCATGTCCCAGAACAACGAGAACACCACGTCCGCTGTCTCCTCCTACGTCCTTCGTGTGTTCACGAACGAGTCCGTGAAGAAGGGCGCCGCCGCTGCGGTCGCCGGCCTCCTGGTCGCGGCCGTGTCGGAGGCGATCTGGCCGTCGCGGTGAGCGAGCTCATCTGTGAGGCCCTGCTGGAGCTGCTCCGCCAGGGTCTGCCCCGGCGCGTGCCGACGGCCGCGGAAATGCTCGACTGGCTCCGGGAGGCGGCAACCCCGCCTCCAGGTGTCGAGCTCTTCAGCGCCGACGGCGTAGCGTTCACCGGCATCCTGATCGTCGACCGGAACCGGCCGATCTTCATGCTCGCCGCACGACAGAGCCCGGCGCCACGCATCCACATGGGCCCGTCCGTGCCGCCCAGCACACCGCGCTACGGTTCGCCGTACGGCCAGCGCTCCCTGTTCGACGAGGACGACGAGTCCTACTGGCGGGACGGCCATGCCGGCTGGCCGCGGTGACGCCGACCTCGGGTCTCAGCGCCCAGGCGTGCAGCTCGGGGGCGCCCTGGCCGCGCCTGAGGACGAGCTGCTCCGCACCGTGCTGCGCAGCCGGCGCATCGCGGACCGGCTCGCCCGCGCCGCCGGCGGCTGGAGAGACCTGAGCGAGCACGAGCTGGAGCGGCTCGGGCTCACGAGTGTCCAGCGCAACGCCGTCCTGGCGTTGCAGCAGCTCGTCCGTAGCGGCTACCCCTCGCTGCCGAAACACAAGTTCTCCTGCTCGGCGGACATTGCCCGCATCTACGCCGACCGGCTGGGCGGGCTCGTTCACGAGGTGATGCTCGGCATCGCGCTCAACGGTCGCAACGAGTTCATGGCCGAGCTCGACGTGGCACGGGGCGGGAGGCACGGCGCCGCGCTCACCGTCGCCGACGCGCTGCGGCCGGTCATCCGTACCGGCGCCAGCGCGTTCGTCCTCGTGCACAACCACCCGAGCGGGGATCCAACGCCCAGCGCGGAGGACATCGCGCTCACGACGGCGATGAAGAGGGCTGCTGACCTCGTGAGCATTCCTCTGGTCGACCACATCATCATTGGAGGTCGCGGCGGTGGGTTCAGCTCCATGCTCGACCTCTGCATCATCCAGTAAGAAGACTGCCGACAGACCGTACCGACTGCATCGTCGAGCCGTGCTCGGTCTACAGCGGCGCTGACGATCCACCACGTTACAAGGTCACATTCCTCAGGGCGCCCGCTGGCACGAGCTCTCGTGCTCCGGGCGCCTTTCCGTTTTCGAAGAAAGGAACATCTCATGCGCGTCAACGGTCGTACGCTCCGCCCCTCGACCCTGGCCGAGCGCCGTCTGCTCTTGTCGCTCGGCACCGCCTCCCTGCGCGTGCCGCGCAGCATGAATCCGTTCGCCGTCGCCCGGCGGCTGCGCCGCGCCGCGCTGGGCAACAGCCCCGATCACGAGTTCGCCCGCGACCTGGTGAAGGCGAAGAAGCGGCCCGACCAACTGCCGGTCCCCTCGCCGGATCTGGATCTTCCGGAGCCCACGAACCCCGACGAGGGCATGATCGTCCATGGCCGGGCGGCGTAGCGGTCTGGCAGGGCTGGAGCGCGTTCTTCGCGCGCTCCAGCCCGGGTCGCACAACATCGGGGATTACGTCGCCGAGCACGATGAAGAGCTCGCGGTGCTGCTCGGCGTCGACGCCAGCGAGCTCCGGGCGCTGGCCGGCCAGCTCGATGAAGAGGCGGCTCCACGGGTTCGCGCGCTCCTCCAGCATCGAGCTGAAGCCCGCACGATACGTCATCAGGCTTCCCGTCGCGATGCCGTCCTGGCGGCAGCCCGGCGGCTTGCCATGACCGCAGTCTGGCGGGACAGCGCGGCGCTGCTGGACATAAGCGTCCTCCTCGGCGATCTGCTCGCGGATGTGACGGTCCAGCACATCGGCCTGATGAGCCGTGTCTTCGCGGTACATCTGCCCCGCAAGAAGCTGGTCGAGGTGGCAGATGTGCTTCCGAGGCAGTTCGCTGATCTGGTGAGCTGGGTGGACCGGACCGGACTCCACTTCCGATGGCGCCAGGGGCGCGGCGGGCTGAGCCTCTACTCGCAGGCGGTGCCAGCCAGCGAGTCCGCCCACGTTCTCCACGTCAGCATCCCGGCTCCTGCCATCAGGAAGCACTGGCCAGCTCCAGCTTCCGCGGATCGCCGAAGCCGAGACGCTCCGCGCCCGAACCCCACGAACGCAGCGCTCTCTGCAGCCCGCACAACGGGATGGCTCGCCGAGGCCCTCACCGAAGCTGCGTTCTCGGCGTAGCAATCACGGCGGTCCTTCGTCCTCTGGTGGACCGCTGCTCAGGGCAGCGTGCGAGTCTCCCCGCGCAGCGCCCGCTTTCCTTCGCAACACACGCTCTCCACGACACGGAGTCCACACCATGAACAGCGCACCGGCGACGCTCGAGCGCGCCCAACGGCGGCTCGCTGCCGCTGGAGGCCGCCACATCGGCGATCTCATCTCCTGGAACACCGACCGCATCGATGTGACGCGCGAGGCCGCTCGCCGCGTCTTCGCGACCGAGGGGCTCGGCCACCTCATCCCGGACATGGAGCCGGCCACTGCGCTCTCGCGCGCCGCGGCCGAGGTGAAGCGCCCGGCCGGCATCTTCGTTCGACCCTTCGCGCGGCCCAAGGGCGACACGAGCGCCGCGGTCGGCGTCTACGTGCAGAAGACCCGCGAGGGCGAGGCCGGCGACGAGTACGTCTGCGGCGCTCGCAGCCGGGTCGACCGGCACACGGGCACCATCGTGGGCCTGCCGCCCGACGGCGCACCCTCGATCGCCGAGGCCCTCGCGCACGCCGAGGCCATGGCCGCACACGGAAACCACCTCGTCGCGCACGCCGAGACGCGGGACATCTCCTTTGCCATGGTGGCGACGGCCAAGGCGCTCTCCGGCGTGCCGCTGCGGGACCGAGGCGGGTTCTACCTGCTGCCGCCGTCCACCTGCGGTGCCTGGCTCCGGCTCCGGCCGGGGCTCGAGCAGCTCGGCGTGAAACCGATCCGGATCGAGATGCACGACGCGCCCGACAACGTCGCAGTCGCCAGGGCGGCGGCGCAGGGCGCGCTGGAGGCGGACGTCGCGGAGCTCATCGCCGACCTCGACAAGGCGGCCTCGGAGGGCATGCGCCACAACGCGCTCGCGCGGCGGGTCGAACTCTGCAAGGAGCTCACGGCCAAGGCCGAGCTCTACCGCAGCGTCCTCGCCGGTGTCGCTGACCGGATCACGGCGCGAGTCAAAGAGCTCCAGCACAGCTTCAAGCTCCAGCTCGATGGCGGAGATGGCGTGTCGTTCACCATTCCCGTGGTCAACGACTGAGAGAGCCGGGATTGCCGGAAGGGGAAACGCCTCGCCGTGGGTGACACCGCGGCGAGGCACCGGCGCAGCATGCCCGCTGCGCAGACACATGAGGTGATGATGAAGTCCACGACCAACAACTCGGTTGATATGACCTCTGTGCGGCACAGGTTCCGGACCGTGCGCGACAGCTTGCTTGCCAGTTTCCGGGAGCGCGAGAACGCCGTCGAATGCATCCTGCTCGCTGCCCTCTCGGGCAATCACGCGCTGCTCGTGGGCCCGCCGGGTACAGCGAAGAGCGCCATGTTCTTCGGGTTCCTGTCCTGCTTCCCCGATGCGCGGAAGTTCCAGACGCTGGTCACCAAGTTCGGGACCGAGGACGAGTACTTCGGCCCGGTGAAGCTCAGCGCCCTGAAGAACGACCTCTGGGAGCGCAACCTCGACGGCCGGCTCGCCGGGGTCGAGTGCGCCTTCCTCGACGAGGTGTTCAAGGGGTCCGACTCGGTGCTCAACGCCTTCCTGTCGGCGATGAACGAGCGGCTCTACAAGGGCCGGACCATCCCGCTGCGGATGCTGGTCGGCGCCTCGAACGAGCTGCCTGAGGAGGAGAACCTGGCGGCGGTCTACGACCGCTTCCTGCTGCGGGACCTGGTCGAGTACGTGCAGGCGGACGCGACCTGGATGCAGCTCGTCGCGACGCCGCCGGCCTACACGGCCTCGGCCCAGATCAAGCTCGTCGAATGGGATGCGGCGCGGGCGGACGTCGGCTGCGTGACGCTGCCCGAGCGCATCGTGCAGGAGCTCCTCCGGATCCGGAACGAGCTCAAGGCCAACGGGATCGTCGTCTCCGATCGGCGCTGGATCGCGCTCACCCGCGTGCTCCGTGCCGCTGCCTGGCTCGACGACTGCGCCGACGTCGAGCTGGACCACCTCGCCGTGCTCCGGTACGGGCTCTGGCAGAAGCCGGACGATCGCGCCCGCGTGGTCGCCGTACTCGACACGGTGGACCGGAGCGCGGTGGCGAAGGCGATCACGGTCGTGGACGAAGCCCTGCGCGCCTACGCCCACCGGCCCACGGAGGCGGCGGCCTACCTGGAGGCGCTCCCCAAGCTCGCCGCCGACATCACCGACGCGGCCAAGCGGGTGCAGGAGCAGCTCAAGGATGGCGTGTCCCGCCGGGCGCAGGCGCGCATCCAGCCGAAGCTCGACGAGCTGAAGAAGGTCCACGACGCGCTCAAGGCCGACCTGGCCAAGCGCTACGCCCTTTAGGAGGTCGCGATGGGGACCTTCCTCCAGGCTCGGCGCGCCCACCGCGCCGTGGCGGTCGCAGCGGACCAGGACGCCGTGATCGCCGGGGACATCTGGAACGCGATCGTCGGGGCAGGGAGCGAGCCGCTCGCAGGCTCCTTCGCCGAGGCGGTGCAGGACACCGCGCCGGTGGAGCACGCCGCGCTGCTCGCGTCCGATGACGTGGCGGCGGCGTACGCCTTCGAGCGGTTGTGGGGCTGCCTCCCGGCCCTGCCCCCAAGGGCGTCGCCCTTCGAGCTGCGCGGCATCGCCCGGGAGACGTGGGCGGCCTTCGATGCGCAGGCCCGGCGCACCGAGCATCTTGCCGGAGGGTTCGGCTGGGACGTCAGCGCGGCGTGGACCCACGCCCGCGACGTCGAACTCGCCCACGGGGACCTCCACCAGGTCGAGCGCATCGCTCGCCTCGCTGGGCGCATGTACGCGGCGCTGCGAGGGGTCCGGGCCAGCCGGGTCCACGGCGTGCCCGCAGAGGTCTACTCGGTCGAGCAGGGCAACGACCTGTCCCGTCTGCTGCCGGCCGAGCAGGTGCTGCTCATGGAGCCCGTCCTGGAGACGGTGATCCTGGAGCGTATCGCCTCTCGGCGGGCAGCCCAGTACGCCGTGCGTGGCGAAGCGAAGAAATCGAAGGGGCCGCTCGTGATCGCGCTCGACGAGTCCGGGAGCATGCACGCGGCGCGCAACGAGTGGGCGAAAGCCGCGACCGTCGCGCTCTGCCGCGTCGCCTTCGATGAGAAGCGGCCGGCCGCCGTGGTCCACTACTCGACCTCCACCGTGGTCCAGGCCATCAAGCCCGGCGACACGGAGGCCGTGCTGCGGATGGTGCGTCACTTCCTCGGAGGAGGAACGGCCATCGGCCTCGCGCTCGGCATGGCCGTGCAGCAGGTCCGGCAGCTCGGCCGGCGGGGCCATCAGGGCGCCGACATCATCCTCGTCACCGACGGCGTGGACGGGGACCAGGCGGCTCAGGAAGCCGCGCTCCGCGACGGCCTGGCGCTCGGGGTGCGGCTCTGGACGGTGGCCATCGAGTGCGAGGTGCCCGAGACCTCACCGCTTCGAGCCAAGGCCGCGAACTACGTGCGCCTCGGTGGCGCAGAGCTCGCGAAGGGTGACAGCGTCTCTCTCCTGGCCGGCGCCACGTAATCCCAACCGGAGGAAAACAAGATGCCGGACAACGACGAGCTCGTGTTCGAGGTCATCGAGACGTACACGCGCGCCCAGGCCATCGCGGATGGCACCCTGATGGACGTGACGTCAACGGCCCGGGAGATGGGGATCAAGCTTCCCGTCGCCGTGACGCACTCCGTCTGGAACCGCTACATCATGCTGACTCCGGCTGCGCAGCGGGCCCGCAACGACGAGCGCGGCAGACTCTGGGATGTGCTGTGGATGTTCCGTGCGGCGGCCCAACGCGCACCGGAAGCAAACGAGATCCTCTTCTCGCTGTACGTAGTTACCGATTCCGCCAAGCCCTCGTTGGTGGAGCTCAAGGCGGTCTGCGGTCCCGGTGACAACGCCGAGCCGGTGATCACGATCATGCTGCCGGAAGAAGATTGAGGCGACCGCAGCTTCGGGCTGGTCCCGGAGCTGCATTCTTGCTGCTCCTGCAGCTCTCGCGTGCTGCACACCGTCTCTGTGACGCAGCAGCCCGCCCATCTCCGCTTCAAGTAGTGCAGCCCGCGGCGACGCCAATCGCCCGGGCTGCGTGGCCGAAACCTCGTACCCCGAGGTCCCGACATGCTGAATGTAGTCCGCCCGCCCTCCGCGGGCCAAGGGGGCCGTGCGCCGTCGCGCCGGCGCCCTCGCTCCCATCCGCCTTTCCCGACCGATATCGGAGCAATCCGGCTCCACACCGCGCCCAGCAACCAGCTGGGGCTGTACGGCTCCCGCTCCTGCCCCGCAGGAGGCATGAGCGTCCGCGTGCGAAGCCGACGGCACACCGCTGCCGACCCGCACCTCTCGTCGCCAACCATGGCCACGCGCGCCGCACAGGCGGCCGGCACCACAGGACACAGCGGGCCGCACGCTCCTGGGGCGGCTGACCGCTACCGAAACTCTGAGAGGGGCGGGTGAGCCGCGGGCGCAAGGGGGCGCGCCATCCACCCGCCGCGCCACATCCCCCGGTCCAGCCAAGCATCGCGGCGGTCATGGCGGAGCGGGCCTTCATCGTGGCCACGCTCATCTCCTGCGGCGTCCCGGCGCGCGACAGCGCCGACGTCGCGCAGGCGGTGGTCCTGGGTGCCTGGCAGGCGATTGAGGCGGGCCGGTATCGTCCCGACCCGGCTGCAAACGCTCGGCAAATGCTTCGCCGCTGGCTCCGCGGTGTCGCCTGGCGGCACGCGGTGCACTACCTCGAGAGCGCGTACGTGCGTCACGAGGTCCTGCACCACGAGCCGCTCGGTCCTCTGCGCCACGCCGTGGGTCTGAATCTCGAGGCGCAACTCCAGGCGCGTGCCGAGATGGAGGCGCTCCTCGCGCTCTGGCAGATGCCGCTCTGGGCGCGCGAGGTACTCGCCCTGGCGGCTCTAGGTCATGAGGGCACCGAGATCGCGAGCGTGCTGCACCTGCACCGCGGAACCGCCGTCAGCCGGCTCCGCCGGGCTCGCAAGCTGCTCGCGCGCATGCGTAAGCGAAAGGGGCGCCGATGAACCTCGGAGGTCCCAAGCACCGCATGAGTGTCACGTTCCCCGGCAAGCCAGTCACACGGTGCGTATCTCCCCACGACATGGAGGACTACTTGGAGTCAAAGGGCTACCAGTCGGCGCTCTCGGTAGAGCGCGACTGGTCCAGGGACATCCCCTACGCCTGGTTGCCGCCCAGGAGGCTGGATCCGCGCGCCCCGCCGATCCACATCCAGCCCCGCGTGGTCATGGGGCCGCGGCTGTGCTCGCAGCCGCTGGAGAAGGTCATCGAGGCCATCGCGCACAACGATGGACGCACGCCTGGCGAGGTGCTGCGCGAGATCGCCGTGCACTCTCAGCTGGACCGCGGCGAGTAGCTTCCTCCGCCCCGCTATCACGGCGCACACCGTGCCCTCTCTTCCAAGCCTCAGCACTCATGCCGAGACCCAGAAGGGCCGAAAATCCCCGACGCTCAGCCATCAACAATTCGGATTCAGCTACGGCGCACAGGAGTCCTGTGCACCGTCCTCCTTTCGAGCAGGCCAAACTGGAGGCAATCCACCATGACAGAGACTCGCCAGTACCCGGCGGATGACGACACCTGGGACGGCCGTACCGAGCGGCCGCCACCGAACGACGCCGTCCGATTGGACGATGCCAGCTACATGCGCAAGTGGCTCACCGCGCTTCGGGAGCAGGTGGACCAGGGCCTGAACGCCGCCGAAGATGCCACGCGCCCCGTCCAGGAGCGCGTTCTCTCCAGGCACGAGGCGCGCCGCCGCATCGAGAAGGCGACGGAGACCATCCACAACCTGCTCGACGCTGCGGAGCGCGGCCTCCCCTGACGATCGCTCACGCAAGGGCGCCCGCCTGCGCAGGCCCTGCCTGCTGCGCGGCACTCTCCTGTCTCGCCAACCCCCCTATTCAGCAAAGGACCTTCACCATGAACGCTCACGTCAGCAAGGCCCGCGCCGTCCAGTCCGTGGTCGGCGCCATCGAGAAGCAATTCGGAAAGGGAGCTCTCATGTCCCTCGGAAGTGGTGACAACATCCCCGAGATCCGGGTCATCCGCACCGGCTCGCTCGCGCTCGACGCCTCCCTCGGCGTCGGCGGGTACCCGCGCGGCCGTGTCGTCGAGATCTACGGCCCGGAGTCGTCCGGCAAGACCACCCTCACGCTGCACGCCATGCGCGAGGCCCAGCGGACGGGTGGTGTCGCGGCGTTCATCGACGCCGAGCATGCGTTCGACGTCACCTACGCGCGGGCGATCGGCGTCGACACCGACCGGCTCCTCGTCTCCCAGCCGGACAGCGGCGAGCAGGCGCTCGAGATCGCCGAGATGCTGACCCGCTCCTCGGCCGTCGACATCATCGTCATCGACTCGGTCGCCGCGCTCACGCCGAAGGCCGAGATCGAGGGGGACATGGGCGACCAGCACCTCGGGCTGCAGGCGCGGCTGATGAGCCAGGCACTCCGCAAGCTCACGGGCATCGCGCACCGGACCGAGACCACCCTGATCTTCATCAACCAGCTCCGCCACAAGATCGGCGTCGTCTTCGGCAGCCCCGAGACGACCACGGGCGGCAACGCGCTCAAGTTCTACGCGAGCGTGCGCCTCGACGTGCGCCGGGTCGGGACCATGAAGGCGGGCGAGGACACGGTCGGAGCCCGCACGCGAGTCAAGATCGTCAAGAACAAGCTGGCGCCGCCCTTCAAGGAAGCGGAGTTCGACATCCGCTGGGGTAAGGGGATCGACGCCGCCGGCGACCTCGTCGACCATGGTCTCGCGATCGGGGTCATCCAGAAGAACGGCGCGCACCTCGCCTTCCGCGGCGAGCACATCGGCCACGGGCGCGATCGAGCTCGTGAGGCGCTGCTCGCGAACGGAACGCTGGCCGCCGCTGTGCGCGCCGGCGTTGAGGCGGCCGGGCACGATCCCCAGACGCGCCAGCGGGTCGAAGCCGCGGGGACCTGAGCCCTCGGCAGCGACGACAAGAGCAGGTGGACAGCCCGCAGCGCTCGGCGGCGGGCTGTCTCCCCGCCCCCGAGATCCGCCCGCGGTCATCGCCATGCGCGAGCGGGTTCCAGCCGGGTGGGCCGCACCCCGCTGGAGTTCCCCGCGACGGCCGCCGCTCCCGTCGCGCGGCGCAGGCCGCGCTTTCCCATCAGCAACCGAGGAAAGATCATGCTTCAGAGAGTCCGAATCCAGGGCTTCAAAACGATCGTGGATGTCACGTTGGAGCTCGGGCAGTTCAACGTGTTCGTCGGGCCGAACGGCGCCGGGAAGACCAACCTGCTCGAGGGTATCGCGCTGCTCGGCGCGGCTGCGCAGGGCCACGTGGACCCGGACGCCTTGAACGCACGCGGGGTGCGAGTGACGCGGACCCGGCAACGCACCCTCCTCAGGACGTCAAGGCGTCGGCAGACGAAGGTGATCATTGAGGCGTGGGCCGAGGAAGCCCGCTACGAAGCCAGGCTCCGGGAACCTAAGACTCGGTCGTGGTCATGGAACTTCGCCCGTGAGCGACTGATGGAGAACGGGGAGGAGCTTGCCGCCCGAGAGCACGAGGTGGGGTGCTTGGTGCTGGATCGAAAGACCAGGGGTGTGGCCGCGATCAAGCCGGAGCATGATCGCGGGATCGCTCCGCTGGTGTGCGCGACGCATGGCGGAGGGCCGCTCAGCACGCTGCTTCGTGCCTTGGATCTGTTCGCCATCTACAGCCCGCACGGCTCCTCCCCTGAGTCGCTCAAGGGCGTATTGTTCGAGTGCGCCCCCGAGTTGCAACGGGAGCGTGTCCTCTGGCGACGGATCGTCGATGAGGTGCGCAGGCTCGCGGAGTGGACCGAGGATGTGTCGGACGAGGGCGTCAGCTTCGCTGACCGTCATCTGCGCCGCGATGCGCGATGGATCTCCACCGGCGCCGCCGACGACGGCACGCGGCTCATCCTGTACACGCTCATGCTGCTACTGCTCCCCGAAGGCCCGTCCGTCTTGGCCCTCGAGAACGCTGACCACGCGCTGAGCCCACGTCTAGCGCTCCGGCTTGCTGAACGAGTGCAGCATATCTTGCTGAACGAGCCCGGGCGGCCGCAACTGCTTATGGTCACGCAGCGGCCGGAGGTGCTCGATGCGCTCGACCTCAGGGACGACCGGGTGCGTCTCTTCATCGTGGCTCGGCACGAGAGCGGGGCGACGGAGGTGGGCCGGGTCAGGTACAGCGACGCGCTCGCCAGGTGCACGGAGAGGGGGATGACGCTCTCGCGGCTGTGGCTATCCGGCGCGCTCGGCGGGATGCACAACATGTGAGCTCAGGCGTCGCATCAAGCGTCAACTCAAGTTCAGAGCACGCGCGGGGATAAGCAACGTGAAGGAGGACGACCATGAACATTCTGCGTCGCGTCGCCCAGCTCGTGCTCGACATCAACAAGATCCAAGCCGAAGCCGTGTTCAAGGTGTACGGTCGATTCGGTCTCTACCGGCGGGTGTACATCGCATGAGGCTTCTCGGAGGACGTCCCGAGGCGCGGGTGCTCGTGCTCGGCCACGACGCCGTGGCGGAGCAGCACGAGATCCTGTGCCGGTTCGTGCGGGGTGACATCGGCACCGTGCAGCTCATCGAGGGGCTGGCGCGGTGGTTTTCGAGCTACATGGAGAGTTGCCAAGCCGCCGCGGCGGCCGAGCTCCAAGCTGCGGCCTGATTCGAGGCGCAGGGCGTAGGAGAACGGACGGAGATCTCCGCAGTTCTCCTTTTAGCTCCTTGTTGCTTCTCGAGGAGGCCCACTCACTCCAACGCTTCGCTTCGCTCATTGCCCAAAACTTCTAGCGTGACGCTCGATGCTGTGCGAGCCTCTATGTAGAGTCCGGCTCCGACACCCTCGCGTTCAGTGACACCATTCAGTATCTGACTCTTCGAGCTCGAGCCTCTGCCGATCTCATGGCCAGATGCGCGGATGAAAATGTCCCACTGTGTACGTCGCGCCAAGGCGAGCCCTGCCTAATCCTCCATACGGGAACCCGCCCCTATGCGGTGTGTACGGAACGCGAGCAGCTCGTGGGAGAATCGGCGCGCTCTCATCTCGAGGCATGGCGACGTCGGCCTCCGCCGTCTCGTCCCCTCCGCCTGGCCATCCACGAAACCCCCTGTCCTCGACGTGCGCCACACCGCGCACGTCCCGCTCTGCGCCGGTACTGCCCATGTCGGCCTGATCCGCGCGACTGGGCACACGACGAGAGGTACCCCCATCCTGGTGCGCTTCCAGGCGCGCCCGTCCCTGTCCCCCGCCGCCCTCATGACCGAACCGACGCCGCCTCACCCCTTGCGTGTGGGGTTGCAAGATTGAAGCCGCTGCGAACGAGAGGCCTTCAGCGTCCACGAGCCAGGATGGATACGGCGCCCCTTGGCATATTGCTTGCGTTGAGCACCGCGCGCGAACTCGAGAGGACGCTCGCGATAGGATCGGCGCATCCTCCACGAGTCCGAGTACGGCAGACGTCGAAAACTTGCTGCAACGAGATCGTGCCTTGATCTCGGAGCGACAAATAGACAAGCCTTCTCCACTTAAGAAACACCAGCAACGAAGGCCTCTCGTGGGGTGGGGCGGGTTCGTGGATCCATCAGGGTTGTTCCAAGTCGTGGCACCGCTGTTCGGGCGGGATGGGTGGAGCCTGCACGTGGGACTGTGATGGCTCCTCCATTGCGGTCGCCCCTTCTGCGCGGAGCCGCCGTGCTCTCGACCATTCCCTCGTGGTAGCCAGACGACCGTGGAGGCCGCCTTCCGGGAGGCATTCCACCACGCCGCAGCGGGCACGGCCGAGCCCAGGGGTCGGCCTGTGGCGATGGAATTCCAAGCAGAATCGCGGGCTTATCAGGATGCTGTCTTCACGTCATCATGACATGGCTCTTCGGCATGGCGAGCTCTCGCTCGCCGTGTAGTCTCGCTGCATTGCTTGCTCCCCCGCCCTGCGGATGGTGAGTTCTTTGAATCAACCCAGCATTCCTCTACGGAAGGTCATCATCCCATGATGGAACAGAACGAGCAGAAGCTCACGGTCGTGGGTCGTGTCGTTGACAGCCGCAGCCCCACCGGCAGCGACAGCGCAGCCGGCTTGCCGGGCGTGACGGTCGAGGTCTGGCTGAAGGCCGCCTCGACCGAGGTCGTCGCCGCGGTCACGACCGGTTCTTTGGGTGAGTTCGCGGTCGGGCTCGATGCGGCGGCGCTCCGCCCTCTCCTCGGCGCCCACCCCGCATTGGCGTTCTTTCGTGTCTACCAGGGCAGCCAGCTGCTCATCGACACGGAAGAGTCCATCATGTGGCACGAGAACGGACCCAACCAGACGCTGCGCATTCCGGTGGACCCCACGAAACCCAAGAGCGCTGGGGCGCCGACGCTCTGGAGCGTGCGCGGCCGGGTCACCGACTCGAGGGGCGCTCCGCTCGAAGGAATGATCGTCCACGCTTACGACCGCAATCTCGACCCGCCTGCGCCCAAGTTCCTCGGGAACAGCGCGACGGACGCCGCGGGGTACTACCGGATCGCCTATCCCCGGAGCCAGCTCGGACGCGCCTCGAAGGCACACGCAGACCTCGAGGTGAGCGCCTGCAAGCAGAACGGCGCGACGCTCCTCACGCTGTACACGCGTCGTGTCTGCCACGCGCCGGCCACGGCCGTTGTCGACATGGTCGTCGCGGGCAATTACCCCGGCGCGATCTCAGAGTACGAGCGCCTCATGGCCGCCGTCGCGCCCACCCTCGGCGCGCTGGAGCTCAAAAACCTCGATGAGGACCGCCTCGCGCTGGCCGCCTGCAGCGCCGGCGTGGATCGCCGGATGCTCGAGCTGGCGGCCGCCGCGGCCAGGATGGCCGAAGGGACCAGCATCGACCCCAAGATCTTTTATGGGCTTCTGCGGTGGGGCCTACCGGCGGAGCGGCCGGCCCTGCTCTCCCGTGGCCTCCCGACGCTGCGCGAAGCCCTCACGTGGGCCACTGAGGAGAGAGTTATCCCTTGGATGCTTCCGGCCGATATCGATACGGTGCTGGCGCAGCTCAAGCCCCTCGTCGCAGGCGTTGCATCCCAGGAAAGTGTGCCTGGTGCAGGATCGCTGGATCAGATGCTCGCGAGCGCCATTCCGGTATCGAGCGAGCGGAACCTGCTGCTCGATCGCTATGTGGAGCACCAGGGGGACATCCCCTCGTTCTGGAGAACGCTCCGCAATTCGAAGAGCTTGCCGCAGGACGCCATCGCCGGCGCGCAGCGCACCTTTCAGCTCGGGGCCGTGACTCGCCACCACGTGCCGCTCATCAAGAAGCTGAACGAGCAGTTCCAGTCCGGCACGGTGCGTTCGCTGCGTGATCTGGCGCGGCGCGACGAGGCCGATTGGCTCACCCTGTTCGACCAGACGGTCGACGGGGCGCCCGTGGGCGTCCCCGGCACCGTGCCAGGCGCCACAATCCAGGAAAAGCGGCAGAACTATGCCGCGGTCCTGACCCGGACCCTGGAAAAAGCCTTTCCCGGAGCCGCCCTCGCCGGCCGCCTCCGCACAGCCGCTCCAGCGCTCGGCGACGCAGTCCGTTTCCTCGACGAGGCGCAGTTCGACTTCGGGCATCGCCGGCTCCGGGAGCACCTGAGCCTCAACCCGAGCGCCCTCTCCTTCGCGGCGCAGCCTGCCGTGACGATGGCCCAGCTGGCGGGCATGGAGCGGCTGCACAAGCTCACATCCTCCGCCTCCGAGATCAAAACGCTGATGAGCTACGGGCTCGACTCCGCGCAGAGCATCGTCCGCATGGGTCGCGCCCGCTTCTCCAGGCTCGTCTCGACCGAGATCGGGTCGGATCGCGCGGCCGCGATCTACCAGGCGGCGGATCGCGTCCTCGGTAGCTCCCACGCGCTCGCGGCGCGCCATCATGCCTCGTTCAACGCTACGACGATGTACGTGCTGTCGCAGGTTGAACCGCTCACGGGCGAGGTCGCGTTGGGCTTTCCCGACTGGCCGACGCTCTTCGGCTCGCTGGATTTCTGCGCCTGCGGACACTGCCGGTCGGTCTACAGCCCGGCCGCCTACCTCGTGGACCTCTTGCAGTTCCTCGAGCGCCAGGCCGCCAGTGTGCCCGCCGCTGGATCGAAGACGAGATACAACCTCTTCGAGCAGCAGGACACCACGATCCCGAGCGCCCACAAGTCGGCCTGCGACGTGCTGCTCGAGCGGCGTCCGGACATCGCCCGCCTGGAGCTCACGTGCGAGAACGCGGACACGGCCGTTCCCTACGTGGATCTCGTGAACGAGATCCTGGAGTACGCCGTCGCGAACACCTCGCTCTCGCCCGTGGTCGGCTTCCCCGATCACATCGCGACGGCGGGCACGGCTCCCGAGCTCGCCGCCCAGCCTCAGCCGCCCCCACCGTCGAAACAGGTCGTCTACGACAAAGCGTACGAGCTTCTCGCCGCGCAGCGCTATCCGTGGCGGCTCCCCTTCAACCAGGGGCTGGAAGAGGCGCGCCTCTACCTCGATCATCTGGGCGTGCCCCGCGCTCACCTGATGGAGGTGTTCCGCCGGGCGGACGGCGTCGATCCCGCCGAGTACGGCGTCCACATCGCGCTCGAGCGGCTCCGCCTCTCCGAGGAGGACCGAAGGCTCCTCGCCGGGACGCCACCTGCCGGAGCTCCAGGGCCCTTTGAACCGTGGATGCACTGGGGACTTTCCGAAAGCGCGAATGCCATCCCCGATCCCACCGGCGCGAGCGAGGACCCGATCCGCGGCAGCTGGGTCGTGGTGCTGCAGAACGTCGCCGTGCTGATGCATCGCCTCGGGGTCACCTACGATGAACTCACGGCCCTGCTTCACACGCGCTTCGTCAACCCGAATGGGCTGCTCGAGATCAGCGCGGCCGACGGGGCGGACCCGCTGACGTGCAAGACATCGGAGCTGCGCGTCTCGGCCCTGGAGCCCGAAGGGCTGCACCGGATGAACCGCTTCACCCGGATGCGCCGCGCGCTCGGCTGGTCCGTTGCCGAGCTGGACCAGGCGCTCTCGGTGCTGGGCGGCGGCACCAGCGACGAGACGCTGATCAGGCTGGCGGGCGCCGCCGTTCTGCAAACCGAGCTGCGCATGCCCGTGCTCGAGATGCTCGTTCTGTGGGGGCCGATCCAGACACGCTCGGGTCCTCTGCCCGAGGATCGTTCGCTCTACGAGCGGCTCTTTTTGAACAAGACCGTGGTCAACCCGGTCGATCCGGCGTTCCGCCTGAACAGCAGCGGCTCGGAGCTCGCGGACTCGGACGAACCGATCGCCGATCACGCGCCTGCCGTGCTCGCCGCCCTCCGCCTCAGCGCGGCCGATCTCGCGCTCCTCACGGACAGCGCCGTGAGCCAGGCGGCCATCCATGCTCCGCCGGTGGTGAGCGGCGGCCTGCTGAACCTCGCGAACCTGTCGAAGCTGTTCCGGGCGACCTCGCTTTCGCGGGCGCTCAAGCTGCCCTTGCGGGATCTCCTCGCGCTCTGCGCCATGTCGGGGAGCGATGTCCTCACGACGACCGATCCGGACGTGACACGGCGATTCGTCGAGGCGGCGCTCGCGGTGCGCGCGACGGGCTTCGGCGTGGCTCCCCTCGGCTACGTGCTGCGTCATGTGGCGCCGCTTGCGAGCGGCCTGGTTCCTGAGCAGGCCCGCATCGATGCCGTGCTCGCCGATCTCACGGCCGGCCTCGCCCGGATCCGGAGCGCAGCGGATGCGCCCGAGGACGCGAACACGCCCGCAGACACTGGCGAACCGCTCTCGGCGGAGGTCTTCGTGCGCCAGCGGCTCGGAGAGGAGCTCCGTCTGGACGCGGCGACGACGGCGCGGCTCCTCACGGAGACCCTCGTTGCCGAGGTCGATCCGAACCGCAAGGCGATCGCCGACTTCCTCGGAGGGCTCGATGGCGGCCCCACCCCGTCCGAGACCCACCGGCGCCGCACCTTCGTGCGCCTGGAGAAGATCGCCACGCTGGTCCGCCGGCTGAAGCTCACCGCGGACGAGCTGGCGTGGGTGATTGACCCTGCGTGGCTCGACCTGAACGCCCTGCCCGTCGAGTCCGCCGCGCCGCAGCTGCCGCAGTTCAACGGCTGGCTGCGGCTCACGGCCCTTCTGCGGGTGCGCGATGCGCTGCCGGCTGGCAAGGCTGCGCTCGCGGAGCTCTTCCGCCTGCACGCCACTGGCGTCGATGCGCAGGGGCAGCCGATCGATCTGCTCGCCCAGATCGCCGGGCGGACAGGCTGGCCGCTCGAGGACCTGTCGTCGCTCGCCGGGCCGGGTGGGTGGTTCACGGCCACCTTCGCAGCGCTCGGGCTCGATCAGCAGCTGGTACGGCTCGCCGACGCCGCCGCCCTGCTCAAGCGCCTCGGCATGTCCGCCGCACAGGCAACGCCCTGGGCCGACGTCGATCAGACACCCGCCGGCGCGCGGGCGACGACGGCCAGCATTCGCAACGCGGTCAAGGCCAAGTACAGCGAAGAGGCGTGGTCGGCCTTGGCCCGGCCGCTGCGGGACGTGCTGCGCGAGCGTCAGCGCGGGGCCCTCGTGGACACGCTCGTCTGGAAGCGGGGGTATGCGAGCTCGGACGAGCTCTTCGCCGAGCTCCTCGTCGACGTCGAGATGAGCCCGTGCCAGCTCACCTCGCGCGTCAAGCAGGCGATCGGCTCGGTGCAGCTCTTCGTCCAGCGCGCCTTGCTGCGCCTGGAGCGTGATGTCGTCCTCGGCGACGAGGCGGCCCGGGAGTGGACGTGGCTCAAGAGCTACCGGGTGTGGGAGGCCAATCGCAAGGTGTTCCTGTACCCGGAGAACTGGATCGAGCCCGAGCTGCGCGACGACAAGACGCCGTTCTTCAAGGCGCTCGAGAACGAGATGTTGCAGAGCGATCTCGACGAGCGCAGCGCCGAGCGCGCGTTCCGGGGCTACCTGGAGAAGCTCGACCAGGTTGCGCGGCTGGAGGTGATGGGCTTGGTGGCTGAGCGGGAAGCTGTGTTCGTGGCGATGGACTCTGCCCCCGAGGTGCTGCACGTCTTCGCCCGCACCCGCGGCGCGCCGCACGTCCATTTCTACCGCCGCCTGGTGCGCGGCGCGACCTGGACGCCGTGGGAGAAGATCGAGCTCGACATCCAGAGCGAGCACCTGATCCCGGTCGTCCATGAGCACCGGCTGCTGCTCTTCTGGGCCATGCTCGAGGAGGTCCCGCAGGACAATCAGGGTACGAACCAGAACGGTCAACCCCCCAGCGCCGACATCCGTGTAAGGCTCGCATTCAGCGAGTACGAGGATGGGAAGTGGTCGGCACGGCGCGTCGTGGACACACCGCCGCTCCGCCTGTTCAAATCGACGCCGCCGCCAGATTTCGACGCATCGATCCACTTCCGGGCCTTCTCCCGCTCGGGCGGGAATCACCAGCCCAGCGAGCTCGTGGTGCAATGCCTCGTTTCACTGAGCGCGATTCTCGATGTCGCGCCCACCTGGTCCCCGAGCCTCGTGCGCGGCGAGTTCGTGCTCTCGGGCTGCAGTGGGAGCTGGCAGCTGAGCGACTACACCTCCGAATACCGCCTGGTCCCCCTCCGGCGTCCCGGCCGGGCGATTCAGGACCGGATGGCGCTGCGCGAGTTGGCCTCGCGCACCAACGACGGCCGGATGTACGCGCCGGCCGGCAGGGTCAAATCGGCGACGGACAAGGAGCTCGCCGAGGGCGGCGAAGTGCTCACGGTGCTCTACAAGACCCCGGGCACGTTCCGGCTCGTCCTGCCGCACTCGGAGGAAGACTTCCTCGCAAACGATCCCTTTTTCTACGAGGACAGCACCCGCAGCTTCTTCGTCACCCCCGAGCCCGAGCCCCTGCCGCCATTGCAGCAGGCCGATCTCGCCTTCCCTGGCATGCGCGCGACGGCGCCGACCGGCCTCAGGAGCGTCACCCTCGCCATGAGCCGCGAGGTGGAGCAGTGGGCGAACGAGCCGTCCGAGCCCATGTACAGCTTCCGGCCTATGCCGCGCCACCACCTGCGTTTCGCCACGTTCCAGCACCCGTATGTCTGCGAGCTCATCAGCGAGCTGCGCCGCCATGGCGTGCTCGACGGCCTGCTCAACTGGTCGCGGCGCACGCCGCCGCTGCAGCTCGAGAGCCGCTCGGCCTTCGAGGACGTGTACAGCCCAGGCGACGCGGTCGTCGACCCGTACCCCATCGAGGACATCGATTTTTCCTGGGGCGGCGCTTACTCCGCGTACAACTGGGAGCTGTTCTTCCACGCGCCGCTGCTCATCGCTGATCGCCTGAGCGAAAACCAGCGCTTCGAGGAGGCGCAGCGCTGGTTCCACGCCATCTTCGACCCGACCACCGGATCGACCGATCCGGTGCCGGCGCGGTTCTGGAAATTCCGCCCGTTTTACGAGAACACCCACCTGTACTCCATCCTCACACTGCTCGGCGAGCTCGATCCGCGCGACCCTCTCTCGCAGCAGCTCCGGAACCAGATCGCGGCCTGGCGGCGCGAGCCGTTCAACCCGCACCTCCTCGCGCGGATGCGGATCGTCGCCTACCAGAAGACGGTCGTGATGAAGTACATCGACAACCTGATCCGGTGGGGCGATCAGCTCTTCCGTCGCGACACGATCGAGTCGATCAACGAGGCGACCCAGCTCTATGTGCTCGCGGCCGGCATCCTCGGCCCGCGCCCGCGCGCGATCCCGCCGCGCGCGACCGTTGCCCCCAAGACCTATCGCGAGCTCGAGCCGCTGCTCGATAGCTTCTCGAACGCGCTCGTCGAGATCGAGGCCTTCGTCGACCCGGCCGATGTCGCCGGAAGTGACGACGACGAGGGCGGCGATCGAGAGGCGCTGAACCTTCCGACGACGCTCTACTTCTGCGTACCGCCGAACGACAAGCTCCTCGGCTACTGGGACACGGTCGCCGATCGCCTGTTCAAGATCCGCCACTGCATGAACATCGAGGGCGTCGTGCGGCAGCTGCCGCTCTACGAGCCGCCGATCGACCCGGCGCTGCTCGTGCAGGCGGCCGCGGCGGGCGTGGATCTCACGACCGTGATCAACGACGTCGCGGTGCCGGCGCCGCACCACCGCTTTCAGGTGTTGCTGCAGAAGGCCAGCGAGCTGTGCGCCGAAGTCAAGGCGCTCGGGGCGTCGCTGCTCGCCGGGCGCGAGAAGCGCGACGCCGAGGCGCTCGCGGTGCTGCGCGCCGGGCACGAGGTGCAGTTGCTCGACACGCTGCGCCAGGTCAAGGAGGGCCAAGTGGCCGAGGCGCGCGAGGGGCTGGCCGCGCTGCGCGCGTCGCGCGAGGGGGTCAGCCGGCGCCACCAGTTCTACCGGGACGCGTCGTACATGAACGTGTGGGAGGCGGGTCATCTGATGATGAGCGGCGCGGCCTCCGCGGCCCAGGTCGTGACCGAGCTGATGATGGCCGGCGCGGCGGCCGCGCACATGGTCCCCACGGTGACCGCGGGCGCGGCCGGCATGGCGAGCCCCGTGGCCCTCACCACCACGGTGGACGGCAGCAAGCTGGGCGCGTCGTCGGAGGCCGGCACCAAGGCGGCGAGCATCGCGGTCACGCTCCTGCGCGAGGCGGCGGCGGTCAGCGCCACGATCGGCAGCTACGAGCGGCGCTGGGATGAGTGGAAGCTGCAGGAGGACCTCGCCGCCCGCGAGCTCGTGCAGCTCGACAAGCAGATCGCCGCCGCCGAGCTGCGCGTCGCGATCACCGAAAAGGAGCTCGCCGCCCACAACCTCCAGATCGAGCAGGCCCATGAGGCGCACGCCTACCTGCGCGACAAGTTCACGAGCGAGCAGCTCTATCACTGGATGGCCGGACAGGTCGCCGCCGTCTACACCCAGGCATTCCAGCTCGCCTACGACATGGCCAAGCGGGCCGAGAAGGCCTTCCGCTTCGAGCGCGGCGTCAGCTCGTCGTCCTATATCCAGTTCGGCCAGTGGGACAACCTGCGCGGCGGCCTGCTCGCCGGCGAGCGCCTGAGCCTCGATCTCAAGCGCCTGGAGCTGGCCTACATGGAGCACGACCGGCGCGAGCTCGAGCTCACCAAGCACGTGTCGTTGCTTCTGCACGATCCGGTCGCGCTCATGACGCTCAAAGCGACCGGAAAGTGCGTCGTGAGGCTGCCCGAGGCGCTGTTCGACATGGACTACCCGGGACACACCATGAGGCGCATCAAGAGCGTCAGCCTGACGCTGCCCTGCGTCGCCGGGCCCTACGCCTCGGTCAACTGCACACTGACCTTGATGTCGAGCAGGGTGCGTACCACCACGAACCCCGCCGATTATGCCGCGCAGTCGGAGCAGGATGTCGCCTGGGGGTTCACGCCGGTCCAGGCGATCGCGACCAGCCATGCCCAGAACGACAGCGGGACGTTCGAGCTCAACTTCCGGGACGAGCGGTACTTGCCCTTCGAGGGCGCCGGGGCGATCTCCGACTGGCAGATCGAGTTGCCGGCGGACACGCAGGCGTTCGATGTCGACACCCTCTCCGACGTGGTCATCCACCTGCGCTACACGGCGCGCGACGGCGGCGGGCCGCTCCGTGATGCGGCGCGGGCCGCGCGCGATGAATGGCTCAAGAACGCGGAGGAGACGCCGCTCGCGCGCCTGATCAGCCTGCGCCAGGAGTTCTCCTCGGCGTGGCAGGGCTTCCTCGATCCGGCGGGCAATCGCACGCTCCCCATTGCGCTGGGGCCGGAGCGATTTCCGTTCCAGCTCCGGAGCAAGGAGCTGAAGATTCACCGGGTCGAGGCGGTTGTGAAGCTCAAGCCGCAAAAGGCCCTGTCCTTCGTTCTCGGGCTGACGCCTCCTCCGGGCACCGCTCAACGCATCGACTTCGAGCTAGCGCCCATCCTCAACGACCAGCAACAGCCCGTTCGCCAGGATCTGCTCCGCGACGAGAAGGACTGCTCCAACGCACCCCTTGGCACGTGGGTGCTCTCGGCGACCGAGGCTGCGACGGAGCTCGCCGCCGAGCTCGACGACATCGCCCTGGTCGTCCACTACACGGCAGGCTGAGGGGGGCACCATGAGCCATCGATCTTCGACGAACGATCCTCAGGCCCAGCGCGATGCTTTCCCAGCGCCCGCACGATGGGGAACGACCGGGACCAACGAGCGCGGGCTCACACGAACGACCGGGGCCCACGAGGGCGGCATCAGACCGATCGCTTCGCCCACGCCCACCCTGCCGAAAGGAGGCGGCGCCATCCGTGGCATCGGCGAGACGTTCTCCGTCGGCGCCGCCATAGGCACCGGAACGCTGACGGTGCCGATCGCCACGAGCCCCGGCCGATCCGGGTTTCACCCTGAGCTCTCGCTCGTGTACGACTCGGGCGCCGGGAGCGGCCCCTTTGGCATCGGGTGGCGGCTGTCCGTGCCCCAAATCACGCGCAAGACCGAGAAAGGGCTGCCGCGCTACGATGATGCGCAGGAGTCGGACGTGTTCGTGCTCTCCGGCGCCGAGGATTTGGTTCCCATGCTGGGCGACGACGGAAAGCGTCACCGCGATGAGGACGGCGAGGAGTTCGTCTACGGCTATCGGCCGCGCATCGAGGGAGAGTTCGCGCGCATCGAGCGGCGCCAGCACCGGACGAGCGGCGCGGTGTACTGGAAGGTGACGACCCGCGACAACGTCACCAGCATCTATGGGCGATCGGAGGGCGCGCGGATCGCCAATCCGAAGGCGCCGCGGCGCATCTTCTCCTGGCTTCTGGAGGAGACGCGCGACGACCGGGGCAACGTGATCACGTACGAGTACAAGCCCGAAGATCTCGCCGGCGTGACGCGCGGCGGGCCCCACGAGGCGCACCGGCACGCCGGGGCCTCGGCGATCGTGAACCGCTATCTGAAGCGGATCCGGTACGGCAACACGACGCCGGGAGACCCGTCGTCGATGCTCTTCGACGTGGTCTTCGATTACGGCGAGCACGACGCCGAGGCGCCGGCGATCGAGGGGCCGGGCACCTGGCCGTGCCGGGCCGACGCGTTCTCCACCTACCGCGCCGGCTTCGAGATCCGCACCTACCGGCTCTGCCGGCGCGTGCTGATGTTCCACACGATGGAGGAGCTCGGTCCAAGCCCTTGCCTGGTGAAGGCCACCGAGCTCACCTATGCGGACAGCCCGGTCCTCACCCGGCTCACGTCGGTGACGCACACCGGGTATGTCCGCGATCCGGAGACGCTCGTTTATGCCAAGGAATCGTATCCGCCGATCGAGCTCGGCTACTCGCTCCCCGAGATCCAGACGACGGTCAAAGAGCTCGACAAGACGAGCGCGGCGGATCTCGCCGGCGCGCTTCAAGGAACGCATGCCTGGGTGGACCTCGACGGCGAAGCGCTTCCCGGCCTGCTCGCGCGCCAGGGCGAGGCGCTGTTCTACAAGCGCAACCTCGGCGGCGGGGAGTTCGGGCCGGCGCTCGCCTTGCCGACGAGGCCTTCGCTGAGCAGCGGTGGGCTAGAGGTGCTGGATCTCGACGGCGATGGCTACAAGGAGATGGTCTTCTTCGAGCGGCCCGTGGCGGGCTACTTCGACCGGACCCGAGAGGGCTCCTGGACGCCTTTCGTGCCGTTTGCCGCCCAGCCGGTGATCGACTGGTCGGACCCGAACCTCCAGCTCGTCGACCTGAACGGCGACGGACACGAGGACATCCTCCTCGCGCGCGGCGACGTGATGGTGTGGTATCCGTCGCTCGCGAAAGGAGGGTTCGACAAGCCCATCACGATGCCGGCGCCGCGCGACGGAGAACATGGTCCCGCGCTCGTCTTCGCCGACGGCACCCAGACCCTGTTCCTCGCCGACATGAGCGGCGACGGGCTCACCGATCTGGTCCGCATCCGCAACGGCAGCGTCTGCTACTGGCCCAACCTGGGGTATGGCCGGTTCGGGGCGAAGGTGGAGATGGCCCGAGCGCCCTGGTTCGATGAGCCGGACCAGTTCGACCCGCGCCGGATCCGGCTCGCCGACCTCGACGGGTCGGCCACCACCGACATCCTCTACATTCACCGCGAGGGGGCGCGCATCTACGAGAACCAGGCGGGCAACGGGCTCGGCGCCCCGGTTCTCCTCCCGCGGCTGCCCGACCAGAGCTCGCTGTCCAGCGTCGCCGCGCTCGATCTGCTCGGCACCGGGACAGGGTGCCTCGTGTGGTCGAGCCCGCTGCCCGGCGCCGTCGCGGCGCCGCTCCGGTACATCGATCTGCTCGGCGGCAAGAAGCCGTATCTCTTGGCTTTGGTGAAGAACAACCTGGGGCTCGAGACGCGGCTCGCGTATGCGCCTTCGACGAAGTTCTACCTGGCCGATCGGGCGGCCGGCCACCCCTGGGTCACGAGGCTCCCGTTCGTGGTCCACGTCGTCGAGCGTGTCGAGGTGTTCGACGCGGTCTCGCGGCACCGCTTCGTCACGACGTACGCGTACCATCACGGCGACTACGACGGCGTGGAGCGGGAGATGCGTGGCTTCGGCATGGTCGAGCAGCTCGACACCGAGTCCTTTTCGGCCTTCAGCGGTGCCGGCGTCACGCCGCCGCCGGCCAACGCCGATCCCGAGCTGCACCTACCGCCCGTGCGCACGAAGACATGGTTCCATACCGGCGCCTGGTTCGAACGGGGCGCGATCTCCGGGCAGTACGAGAGCGAGTATTACGCTGGCGATGGGGCCGCGATCCGCCTGGACGATACGCACCTTCCGGACGGCCTGAATGCCGGCGAGATGCGCGAGGCGTGCCGGGCGCTCAAGGGGCGCGTCCTCCGCCAGGAGGTCTATACCCTCGACGGCTCGATGAAGGAGCCGCATCCGTACCTCGTGACAGAGCAGAGCTATTCGATCCAGCGCCTCCAGCCCGCCGTGGGCAATGCGCACGGCGTGTTCTTCCCCCACGCGCGCGAGACGCTGGAGTACCATTACGAGCGCGACGCGAGCGACCCGCGCATCACGCACACGCTCACGCTGGAGGTCGACGAGCACGGCGCCGTCAAGCGGGTCGCGCAGATCGGGGTTCGTCGCCGGGTGGCGCGGACAGCGTTCCCCGAGCAGGCGGAGGGAAAGGCAATACTGACGGAGCACAAGGTGGCGCACCTGATCCCGAGCGGGGACGGCGCCTACCGCATCGGTGTCCCCCTGGAGAGCGCGACGTACGAGCTGCACGGGCTGCCGCTCGACGAGGAGGGCGTGCTCCCCTTCGGCACGGTGCTGCACGCAGCCGACGCCGCGGCGGTGCTCGCGTACGACGCCGCGCCGGACGGCTCCTCTCAGAAGCGCCTCCTGCAGCAGGCGCGCACGACGTACTGGCGCGACGACCTCACCGGACCCCTGCCGTTCGGTCAGGTCGAGGGCAGGGCGCTGGTCTATGAGCGCTTTGCCAAGGCGCTCACCGCCTCTCTCGTCACATCGGTGTTCGGGGACCGCGTGACGGACGCCATCCTCGCCGAGGGCGGGTACGTCAAGCTCGACGGCGACCCGGACTATTGGGTGTCCTCGGGGCGCGCGGTGCCCTCGGCAGCCCAGTTCTACTTGCCGACGGTGTTCGTCGATCCGTTCGGCAACACGTCGCACGTGGTCTATGACGCACATTGCCTGCTCGTGACCCAGGCGACGGATCCGCTGAGCAATGTCGTGGTCGCTGTTCCTGACTACCGCATCCTCGCCCCCGCGCGGCTGACCGACGCCAACGACAACGAGAGCGAGGTACGGTTCGACGCGCTGGGCAGGGTCACGGCGATGGCAGTGATGGGCAAGCCGGGAGCCGGCGAGGGCGACACGCTCGACGATCCGACAGCGACGTTCGCGTACGATCTGGAGCGCTTTCGCCGCACCGGCAAGCCGAACGTGGTGCACGCCCGCGCCCGCGAGCAGCACGGCGCGGGCAACCCGCGCTGGCTCGACACGTACAGCTACTCCGACGGCTCGGGCAACGAGGTGCTGCGCAAGGTGCGGGCAGAGCCGGGGCTCGCGCCCGCGCGCGACTCGAGCGGCGCGCTCGTGCACGACGCCGAAGGCAAGCTGGTCTTCGCGCACGCGACATCGCGCTGGGCAGGCACTGGGCGCGTGGTGCTCGACAACAAGGGCAATCCCGTCAAGCAGTACGAGCCGTTCTTCAGTGCAACCCACGAGTACGAAGATGAAGCGGAGCTCGTCGAGTGGGGGGTCACGCCGATCCTGCGGTACGATCCGCTCGGCCGGCTCATCCGGACCGATCTGCCCAATGGCACGTTCTCCAGGGTCACCTTCGACGCCTGGAACCAGACGTCGGAGGATCCCAACGATACCGTGCTGGAGAGCACGTGGTACGCCGTGCGCCAGGCGCTGCCGCCGGGCGACCCCGAGCGCCGTGCGGCAGACCTCGCCTCCGCGCACACGGGCACCCCGGCCGTCAGCCACCTCGACGCGCTCGGGCGCGCGTTCCGCACCGTCGCGAACAACGGCCCAGAGGGCCAGTACGTCACCCAGACCACCCTCGACATCGAGGGACATCCGCTCCTGGTTACCGACGCGCGCGGCAAGCCGGCCGTGCGTCACCGCTTCGGCGTTGGTGGGCAGCTACTCTACCAGAAGAGCCAGGACAGCGGCGAGCGTTGGATGCTGGCGGACGCGACCGGCCAGCGCCTCCGCGGCTGGAACGGCCGGGGGTTCAGCTACCGATGGTCCTATGACGTGCTACGCCGGATAACCCTCGAGCACGTGCAACCCCTCTCAGCGAGCGAGCGCCTCGCGCGGCGGTACGTCTACGGCGAAGCCCATCCGCAGGCGACCGCCCTGAACCTGCGCCGGCAGGCGCACCAGGTGTATGATGGCGCGGGTGTGGTGACGAGCCAGGCGTACGACTTCAAGGGCAATCTGCTGCAGGCGTCGCGCCGGCTGCGCAGCGATGTGCACGGTGACGCCGACTGGTCGGTGCTGTCGGCGCTCACGGATGTGGCCGCCATCGCCGCCGCCGCCGAGCCGCTGCTCGAGGCCGAGAGCTTCGGAACGCAGACGGCGTATGACGCGCTGAACCGCCCGACGAGCCTGACCGCCCCGGATGGCCTGACCGCCTCGGATGCGAGCGAGATCAAGCCCACGTACAACGAGGCGAGCCTGCTCGAGCGCATCCAGGTGCGCGTCCGGGGGGCGGCGGCATGGACGACCTTCGTTGACAACATCGACTACGACGCGAAGGGCCAGCGGGAGCGGATCGACTACGGCAACGGCACGTCCACGGCGTACACGTACGATCCGCTGACCTTCCGGCTCGCGCGCCTCCGGACGACGCGCAGCTCGGATGGCGCCGTTCTCCAGAACCTCACGTACACGTACGACCCCGTCGGGAACATCGTCGAGATCAACGATAGCGCTCAGCAGACGGTGTTCTTCAACAACGCCGTGGTGTCGCCGAACGCGCAGTACATCTACGACGCGGTCTATCGCCTGATCGAGGCGACGGGACGAGAGCACGCGGGTGGGCTCGCCGACGTGCAGCGCGACCAGAACGACCTGCCGATACAGGCGCTGCCCCACGCGAACGACGCACAGGCCCTCAGGAACTACACCGAGCAGTACTTTTACGACGCCGTCGGCAACATCCAGCGGATGGAGCATCTGGCCGGCGCGGGAACCTGGATCCGGCGGTATTCCTATGAGATGACGAGCAACCGGCTCAAGAGCACCTTCGGGGCTCCTGAAGACGAGCCGTCCAGCCCGATGTATGTCCATGATGCCCACGGCAACATGACGGCCATGCCGCACATCGCAGCGCTCACGTGGGATGAGAACGACCAGCTGCGAAGCACCGATCTCGACGGCGGCGGAGTCGTGTATTACACCTACGACGCCGCCGGGCAGCGCGTGCGCAAGGTCTGGGAGCATAGCGGGCTGGTGGAGGAGCGCATCTACATCGGCGGCTACGAGGTCTACCGCAAGCGCAACGCGACCGGGCTCATGCTCGAGCGACAGACGCTGCACGTGGTGGATGGCGCGCGACGGGTGGCGATGGTGGAGACCAAGACGGTCGATCCCTCGGGGCCGTTCACGGTGACGCCGCGGGTGCGCTACCAGCTCGACAACCACCTCGGGTCGGCCTCGCTGGAGGTGGACGGGGCAGGGCTCGTGATCGGCTACGAGGAGTACCATCCCTTCGGGACGACGGCGTACTGGTCGACCAGCAGCGCGGCGGAGGTGAGCCAAAGGCGGTATCGTTATACGGGCAAGGAGAAGGACGAGGAGACGGGGCTGTACTACTACGGGGCGCGCTACTATGCGCCGTGGCTGGGAAGGTGGACGGCGGCGGATCCGGCGGGGCTGGTGGACGGCCCTAACCTGTACGAATACGTGCGGGGGAATCCGGTTCGGCTGAGGGATCCGAGCGGGAAGCAGGGAGACGAACCGAACTACGGGCTTGAGGCGCTACAGCGGATCAACGAGGTGAACGCAGCCCAGCTTGGGGTGCCATCTGCAACGCCGGAAGAGCAGAAGGCGCAGAGAAAGCAGGCAGCCGAGGCAGCGAAGACCAGAGAGGAAGCTGCCCGGGAAGCGGCCCAGATCGCTCGTGCTACTCCCGCGACGAAGCAGGAGCGCTGGGAGGCCGCCAAGACGGGCATGAAGCACGATGTGATCGAGAGCGCTGGGCACGCCGCGCTTGGCTCGGTGGCACTGCTGGGTGGACCACTGACGTTCGTGGGTTCGTTCTTCGTTGACCTGAGTGGGCTGCATGGAGAAGCGCCGTCTGCTAGCGCAGAGGGACTACGCAAGTTCCAGCTAAAGGATAACTACGAGACTGGGCGGGGGATCTCGCAGACCGTTCAGGCTGGAGCCGCTTTCGTCCCGTGGGGCGAGATCGCTGCGGGGGCGCGAATGGCAGCGGGGAAGCTGCCCGGGTGGTACGGCGCGGGTGCAAACGGCGGCGGCAAGCTGTTCACGTTCTCGGAGCGGTTTGCCGCCGAAACAGCCGCTGAGGCTGGAGCCGGCACAAGCGGAGCAGGCGCAAGGGTAAGAGTCCGTGAAGCGATCGAAGCGGAGCTCGGCGAGTCGCTGGCAGGATACGAGTACTTCCTGCACGGAACGACAGCAGAGGCCGCGCAGAGCTTCGAGTTACTGCCTGGGAAGCAGCTTTTCACCGCACCTGATCCGGCAGTTGCTCGACTCTTTGGTGAGCGAACCGTGGCCAAGGCCGGTGGAGGTGAGGTTGGCGGCGTTGCGATAGTGCTGCCTCGTGAGTCGGCCAACCAGCTTCGTTCGCTCGGGCAATTGAGGGTGCGGCCCATCAGCGACATGCCCCAACACATGGAATGGATTTTCACGCCGGGGGCACGGGAGACGATTCTCAGATCGGGGACGATTGTACCTCTTCCACCTGGAGCCTTCTAATGTCGGATCGTGAGCGCCATATACGTCAGGTTCGTATCGATATTCCATTGCGGACCACCTGTGCATACCTCTTCGTGGATCCCGAACAGAAGGAATGGGATCCGTGGTGGAGCTCGCTCTACGAGTATCTACTGAAAATTACGCCGAATGACCCGGATTGGAAGTACGAGCCCGTGCAGAACGTCTTCGTTGCGCGGCCAATGCTGACCGACGAGCAGAGGGCGGATCTCGTTCGTTTTCTCCGAAGTGCTCCCGCACGGGAGATTGAGCACCATCGGACACTCCGACGTGCGGTCGAGTTAAACTCGGAGAAAGAGAGGAGGCTTGAACTGATGTATTTCTCTGCTGACAATAATAAAATATAAATTGAACTCAGGTTGCTGCGTCCCCCCATTGTTCGCCCGAGGGCACCAGAAGGTGATGGATACCTCTCTGGCGCTCGCACCAGTGGCCCACGCCAAATAGACAATTCGCACCACGAAAATGTGCCACGTGAAGGCGCTAGTCCCGGCCCTGGGGCTGGGGAGCCGATGTGCGCCTTCGACAGCCCGGCATTGTTGGTGTTGAGCCTCGCCATCGAGAGATGTCCATACGCCAGTTTAAGCGGGCCGAAGATAAGGATGGTGACGCCCGGAGCGGATAATGGAGAGGTTCCCAGCGGCGGTGTTCCAGAAGCTGAAGCATTTGGCACACCGCGTCCCCCGGATCGACCCCTCGGATCTCCCGGGAAATCAGCGCATCGAGCAGCCGGTTTCGAGCGAAACGTCTGGGACGCCTCCGTCATGGCTCGAAGCGCCCGATGGAGGACCGAGGACGACACGCCGAGCTTCTCGGCCGTCTCCCGGAGGGAGAGGCCCTGGGCACGAAGCTCGATGGCCTGGTCGAGATCCGCGATCGCTCGGGAACGGCCGACGTGCTTGCCCTGCCGGCGGGCACGCTCCTGGCCAGCTCGACACCGGGAAGCGACCTGCCATCGCTCGTCCTGGGCCACCCAGGAGAAGATGGCGATGCTCAGTTCATCGGCTCTCCGCGGCCCCTGGGGCGAGCAGCGGCCCGCAGAGCGGGCACGCGATGCCAAGACGGGGGCGGCCAGCCGCCCGTTGTCGGTGCCGGAGAAAGTTACCGCCCACCCACCTTGACCCCCGCGGCCTTGGCTCTCTCCACTTGGCGAGCCGCTTCTCGTGCCGCTCGATTGACTCAACGATCCTCGCCTTGCGTTCGCGCTCCGTACGCCACCGCCTTGGCTCCGGCAAACCGAGCCACTTAGCGAGCCGCTCCAACGAGGCGACGTCCGCACGGAAGAGACTTTCGCGGCTCGGACGGATTACGATGGTGACAGGATAGATCCGCGGCGCTCGCCGCGCCGGCACTTTGCTCGCCGTGCGTCCTGCATCAGCTGCACACCGTGCGCGCTCTCGGCCCTCCGGGCCGAGGCAACCACGCGGCTCGCCTCGTGAGCCAGCAGGAAGGGTGGCCGATCCCCTGCCCTCGTAGCTCGCTCTGGGCCACCTCGCGTTCTGGCCATGGGACGGGCGCGACCGTCGCATCTTTCGCCACCATGAGGCAATGAGCCGCGACACGCAGTGATAAGAGTTGTGAAGGAGAGCCCCTCCACGGGGGCATTGAACCCATGAACAACACCAAGTTTTTCATCAAGGCGCTGCGCATCACGGCCGCGATTCTGACGATGATCGCGCAGGTGATCCTCGCCTGCATGAGCTGAACCCGGTCGCTTCGCGGGCTGATCCATGAGCCCGCGTCTGCCCTTGATCCATCCCCGCTCTTGTCTCACCGCGCCCGCTTGGGCGCACAGGAGTCCTCATGTCCAACGTTTCCACTTTCGGCCCTCAGAGCCCTGGTACCGCCGTCCCGAACATCATCCGCGTGCTCACAGCGGGCGCGACGAAGAAGGGCGGCGCCACGGCCGTCGCCGGCCTGCGTGGGGCGGTTAGCTCGGAGGCCATCTGGCCGTCGTCGTAGCGGAGCGCGTTGCCGGGCTCCTCCTCGGAGAGACCGCCGCAGAGGCGCTCAAGTGCACGCGGAGCCCTCACCCGTAAACCACAACCAGAGCAGCAGCCCCAGGCGGCGTGCGGGACCTTCCGTGCGCCGCTTTGGCTTTTTCGGAGTCGTGACATGAAGCAATCCAAGAACATGCTGCGCGCCGACGCAGTTTCGGTGTCCCTGATCGGTCTGGAGGCGCATCTCGTTCGCGTTGGGGCCACGATCACGCGGGCGCCGGACGCTTTCGAGATCGTCGGCCTCAGCGAAGCGCGCCAGAAGGAGACTTGCATCCGGGTGTTCGCCGCCCTGCAGCAGCTCAACGTGGATCTCCACCGTCACGGGGTCTCCGTCCGTGTCGCACCAGAGGAAGCCGCGAGGAGCGGAATGTACGACGTGCCGATGGCCCTCACCGTCCTCGCCGCCCTGGGGCAGATCTCCACTGCGTCGTTGAAGGACACGGTGGTCCTCGGCGAGCTCTCGTTCGGCGGCGCGATCCGGCCCGTGCGCGGCGTGCTCCCGAGCCTGCGCGGGGCCATCGCCCACGGCATCACCCGGGCCATCGTTCCCAAGGCGAACGCCCGGGAGGCCGCGAGCGTGCCCGGGATCCGCGTGCTCGTGACGGACCAACTGGTCGAGCTGGTGCGCCACATGCGTGAAGGTGCCCCGCTGGAGAGCGCGGGGGAGTCACCGCCCTTCCCGATCGTGCCCCCGGTGGCAGCGCCCGATCTGGCCGACCTCCGTGGGATGCATGCCGCGCGGCGGGCGCTGGAGATCGCCGCGGCGGGCGGACATCACCTCCTGCTCATGGGCCCGCCCGGGTCCGGAAAGACGATGCTCGCACGGCGAATGCCGGGGATCTTGCCATCCCTCTCGTTCGACGAGGCGCTCGAGGTCACCTCGGTCTACTCCGTGGCCGGGCTGCTCATGCCGGACGTTGGGTTCGTGGGCACACGTCCCTTCCGCGCGCCCCATCACACCGTGAGCGGGGCTGGCCTCGTGGGTGGCGGTGAGCCGGTGCGGCCCGGCGAGGTGTCCCTGGCCCACCATGGGGTGCTCTTTCTCGATGAGCTGCTCGAGTTCCGGAGCAGCGTCTTGGAAACCCTGCGGCAGCCCCTGGCCGAGGGCTGCATCACCCTCGTCCGGGGGCGCACGCGCACGACCTTCCCGGCGCAGGCGCTCATCGTTGCCGCCATCAACGCGTGCCCCTGCGGGTTGACGGGGTACTACGCGCGGCGCTGCGTCTGCTCCCCGGAGCGGCTGCGCGCCTACCGCGCCAGGCTGAGCGACCTGCTCTTCGAGCGCTTTGATGTTCAGGTGGCGCTCCCACTAGTCGATGTAGCCGCGCTCCAGAGCAGGGCGACGGACGAGCCGTCTTGCGAGGTGCAAAAGCGCGTCATGGCGGCCCGCGCTGCACAGGAGGAGCGAGCACGGACCGGCGCGACAGCGCCGGCCAACGCCCAGCTCTCCCCCCAGCAGATCGAGCAAGTCGCGACGCCGGACGCGGCTGGGGCGCGTGTCCTCGCCCAAGCTGTGGAGCGGCTGGGCTTCTCCGCGGCGGCCTACAGCCGCGTGCTCCGGGTCGCGCGCACCATCGCGGACCTCGACGGGTGCGACGGCGTGCGCGCCCCGCACATCGCCGAGGCCGTGCATGCAGTGCTGCTCACGCCTCGCGGAACCGAGGCGACGCCCCCGGCGTGATGTGCCGAGCACGTCGGCGTCCGGAGGGGAACGGGCCGCTGCGGCAGCGCAGATCGCCTCGGATTGCTGAGAAGCAAGAACACGAGAGCGGCGTGCAGGCACTCCTGCGCGCCGTTTTCTTCATTGGAGGGTTGAATGCTGAGACTCGCGAGGAAGAAGACCGTACCCCCGCCGGTCCTGGATCGTGTCCGCCGTCGCCTCACCCGGAGGCTCCTTCGGGCGTGCACGGCCGCGGATCCGCAGTGGGGCTACTACCACCAGTTCGCGATCGCGATGATGAAGTCCTACCAGGACCTGCTCGCTGACCTCGGCCTCGTTGGCTACTGGGTGGTGCCGCTCGCCGAGACCGATGACTGGTTCGACGCCCTGAGGCTCGGCTGCCTAGACGGGCGCGTGCTCGACATCCCGGCCCCCTTCGAGGAGATCGGCCCGCCGCCCTTCCCTCTGCTCCACGAGGTCGTGGACTGCTTCCTGTTGATCGCGCAGGCCGCTTCGCAGAAGTCCCAGATCGTGGGCCCGGGCCATCGACAACGCGGGCGCCGAGGCGATCGCGAAGATGGTCGGCCTGCGCCTGCGCGAGCAGAAGCAACGGGGCCGGCGCTCTTCGTCGAGGAGGTCGCGATGAAGGCGCTGCGCGTCATCCGCATCGAGACGGTGCCGGGCGGCGCGGTGCACCTCATCACGGCAGCGGGTGAACGCGTCATCGTCCGACGCCGGGA
This sequence comes from Sorangium sp. So ce426, assembly GCF_051475585.1. Taxonomy (NCBI): domain Bacteria; kingdom Pseudomonadati; phylum Myxococcota; order Polyangiales; family Polyangiaceae; genus Sorangium; species Sorangium sp. So ce426. Next base: position 6,044,808 of record NZ_CP150341.1, read on the forward strand.
GGACGAAGGCTACAGCTCCGTCCGCGTCGTCAGGACAACGGAAGAAGAAGTCGCGGATCGGCATCTGCTCACCGTCGAGGCTCTCCCGCCGCGCGGAGCGGGGCCGGCGCTCTTCTGAAGCAGCAACCTGGTGCGCCTGGGGGCTTCCCTCGGGCGCGCTTCCACACGCGCCGCTCCGCGGCGCGATGGGAGAGGTCCATGTTCACGGAGAGGAAGCCGGGCGCCCCGCGGGTCGCGCTCGTGGGCTGCTCGGCCTCGAAATTGCAGCACTCGGCGCCTGCGCGCGAGCTCTACACGTCGGCGCTCTTCCGGGCCGCGTACGACTACGCCGAGAGGACCTGCGACGCGGTGCTCATCGTGTCCGCGTTCTACGGCGCAGTCGCACCGAAGGCCGTGATCCGCCCATATGATCGAAGCCTGCACCTGTACAGCAAGCGCGAGCGCGAGGACTGGGGCGTGCGCACGGTCGGGCAGCTCCTGCCGTCGTTCAAGCTGCCGCCTCAGCTCGTGGTCCTCGCCGGTACGCTGTACGCTGGCGCGCTCGCGCACGGAGCGCACTGGCACAACCTGCCACGGCCGGAGGAGCCCCTGCGCGGCATCGCCGGCTGCGGCCCGCGGGTGAAGTGGCTCAGGGCGAACACCCCGGCCAATCGAACCGACGAGCGGGCCTCGGGAGGTGCGCGATGACGCCGAGAGCCCGTGCGAAAAAGCTCGCCACCTTGGCAGAGCGGGCGCGGCAGCTCGCCGAAAGCACGAACAAGTCCGAGGCGCTCCGATGCACCGGGCCGATCTCGTGCATCAAGAAGGAGCAGGCGCGGAAGGTCCGGAAGAACCTGCGCCCGCTCTGGGCCTACGACACCGATCGGCTCTGCCAGGGTTGCCGGGCGCACTGGTACATCACCATGGCGTCGGTCGAGCTCGACTCGCTCGAGGGCGCTGCGGCAGGGCGAGCGCGTCCTGCCCGCCCGCGGGGAGCGCGATGCTCGAGGGAACCCGGGTCATCGAGTTCGGCACGTCGACGACGCCGTGAGGTCCGCCCGCGAGCCGACGGGAGGATCTGGCAGAAGGACGAGGACGGGCGCGTCGTCTGGTTCAACCCGCGCGTGAGCATGTCCGTGATCCTGGTCCACGTCCTCTGCAAGGGCCGCGGGTTCGTCGGGTCGTGACGTGAGTCCATCGAGCGCCGCCATCGGTGGCTGGCGCTCCGCTAATCCGCGCTCCTGGTGGGCTCGAGGAACCTCGGGCCCGCCGGCTGGCGCGACAACGAGGACGACGAGAGGCACGCGATGAAGAAGCCGTCGAAGCAGACGACCGGCGTCGCGAGGCGCGCACTGCCCGTGGCCGGCACCGCCGAGGCGCCGCAGTCGAGCGGGCTCCCCATGAACAGTCAGGCGTCGGATGACTGGGCGCTGCCCGCGACCCGCGGCATCCAGGCGCGGCACGAGTACTACGTCGTGCTGGTGAGGCTGCGCGAGCTGCCCCACCTCTTGGCGCCCAGCGACGTGAAGGCGCGGCCGAGCTTCGGGCGCAGCGGGCGCTGAACAAGGCGCGGGTACTGAAGATCGCGGAGTACATCCTCGGTAACCCGACCGACTACACCTTCTGCCCCTGGTCGGCGCCGTCGATGGGCTGCCCCGCTTCGAGCCGGCGGCCGTCAGGTCGCGCACCGGCACCCCTTGCAGCGCACTCGAGTGGCGGAGCAACATCACGCTCAAGCCGCCGCCCACGGCTGAGACTGCGAAATTTCTACCCCACCACATGGTGCTTGCACCCGCATCCTTGCATTGTCACGCCATGGATGACGACAACCTGCGCAGATGGTTGTGGACCGACGCGACCGCGAGCGCGCCGAACGATCCGGCAGGGGTCCTCTTGTCCGTGGAGCGGGACCACGTGGACTCGGTCTGGAGCGAGCACAGTCAGACCAATGTTCGCGTCCTGATCCGGAACGAGCAGCGCCCGGTGGACATGGAGGTCTTGCCGCGCCGGGTCGATGCGCCGTCGAGATGCACCGTGCCCGAGCTCCTCGCCCGCCACGAGCGCGTGCTCGTCGTCGGCGGGCGAGGCTCGGGAAAGACGGCGCTCATCGCGCGGCTCGCCGCGCGGGCCGCAGCGGACCACCGTCCGGGCACGCGGACGCTCGTGCCGTTCGTCGTCCCCGTGTCGCTCCTCGACGACCCACGCTTGAGCGAACGCGCCATCGCGAAGCTCTCGCCGATCGGCGGGGTCGTGCTCCTTCGCCGTGCGCTCGAGGAACGCCGCGCTCTCGTGCTCGTCGACGGGCTCGATGAGGCGAGATCCGGCGCGAGGAGGCTCTCCGAGTCGGTCGAGGCGTTCGCCGAGGCCAATCCGGGAAATCCGATGGTGGTCACGACGCGCCCGCGTCGCACGGGGATCCCGGGCTATACACGCGTGGAGCTGCGCGGATTCGTGACGGCGACCCTCCTGCCGCAGCCCGGCTCCCGCGTGGTCGCGGCGCATCACTTCTTGGCGCGACGGGATCCGGGGCGCCGCACGTCCTTGATCGCATCCACCATCGACGCGCTGCTCGAGCGCTACGCCGGCGAAGAGCTCCCGCCCGACGCGATCCTGAAGTCGCTCGATCTGCGCGACCGGCGGCTCCTCTTCGGAGCCATCGCCTGGCGCATGCACTGCGACCAGCTTGTCGAGCTCCCCGTGGAGCCGCTGGCCGCGCTCCTGCGACAGCAGTTGAACGGCGCTCGCTGGGTCGAGGGGCCGCGCCTCGTCCTCCGCAGGGCGGACGAAGAAGACGAAGAAGACGACATGGATGAGGATGAACACGGCGACAGCGACCGCGATCCCCAGGGCGGCCCGCTCGAGCGCGAAGCGGCCGGCGACGCCGGTGAGCTCGGAGAGCTCGCGCAGGACATCGACGGGATGGTCGAGCGCGTCATCGAAGAGATCCGCCGGCACCAGGGATTGCTGCTCGAGCCGCGCCCCGGGTTCTTTTCGTTCGCGGACCTCTCCTACCAAGCGTACTTGAACGCGCTCGATCACGTCAGGATCGGCGCGCTCGACTTCCTCATCGAGACGCGAAACAATCCGTGGTTTCATGAGACCATCGTTCACGCAGCGGGCATACCGGAGGTGGACGCGGCCGCGTTCATTCGGGAGCTCCTCGAAGCGGATCGGGGTGAGCCGCCGGTGGCCACGCTGCTCGCTGCCCGATGCGCCGAGGTCGCCGGCGGGCGCCTCCCGACCCAGCTTCGACGCACGATCGCGCGGCGGCTCTCCGATGTGGTGCCAGCGCGTGATGCGTTCGACGTCGCGCGCCTCGTCGACGACATCGGCGAGGTCGCGGGTCCAGGGCTGATTCAAGCGCTCAGCTCCGCCAGTCCGAGCGAGCGGGCCTATACGGCGATGGCGCTCGGAGCCCTGCGCCATCGGCCCGCCTACGGCGTGCTGGTGCGGATGGCCGCCGACGATTCACCTGTGAACGAGCCGATCGAGTGCTGGCTCTGGGACGACGATCACCTCGTGAAAAATCAAGTCGTCGGCTGCTTCGCGCTCCTCTCGCTCTTCGACGTTGCGCTCGCCGTGCCGTTTGCAAGCACGCTCTTCGAGCAGGCCCTCGAGCGCGTTCCACGCGGCGCGCTCGACTGCGTCTACAAGCTCATCGACTACCGACACATGGTGAGGAGCACGAGGGCCTCCGAGGACAAGCCCATTCGCGATCTGGAGGCCGTCGACGTGCTCCTCGCCAAGATGCGCAAGGTGCTTGACCGCACGGGCGGGCCCTCGGAATGGGAGCTTCCGTAGTCGCGCCGTGAGTCTCGCTCGACGATCCCGTGCAGGGCCCGTTCCTGGTCGTCACGCGCAGCGGTCACTTCGTCACGTGCCTCGGTCGGGGCATGCGGGCCGGGGATCTTCCGGTCGTGAAGCGCGGCGAGCGCGACGCGATCTCCCGGAAGGTCGCCCGGCTCCGGGAGAGATCGGATGGCAAGATCCCTGCCCCTGTGGCAGCGGGCGGAAGTTCAAGAGATGCTGCGGGACGTAGGTGCAGGGCAAGGCACGAGCAGCGGCTCGAGCGCGGAGGTGGTCCGACGTGACGTCTCCCGTCGGTTTCTGGGGGCAAGCTACGCGCGGCGGTCGAGGTACGTTCGGTAGTGGTCCGGTTCGAGGATGGGGATCGCGTCGTTCTTCGTGACGCACGACATCCAGTACGGACCGGCGAGCTTCATGAACGCCTCGAACTGGGCCTCGGGCGTCGTCTCCTCGATGAAGTAGAAGAGCTTGTCGCGCACCATGTTCTCGATCTGGCTCTTCATCTCCTTGGGAAAGCCCTTCGGGTCGCCCCAGAGGAAGACCTGTTCGCCGTGGCGGATGGCGCGCGTCAGGAGGATCTCGCCCTTGCCGTAGGCATCGACCGACGGGAACGCCGACATGGTCCGGCCCGAGATCAGCTCGCGAAAGTTCGCGACGGTCTTCGTCCGTCCGGCGTCCTGGTAAAGGCCGAGACGGCTCTTGCGCGCCTCGTCGATGAAGCGCAAGAACCCCGGCCCCGCCTCGGTCCCCTTGAGGAACTCCTCGAAGTAGTCGAGCGCAGTCTGGCGCTCGGGGCCGAAGGGGAAGTCCATCAGCGCCCAGCTCTGGACGAAGACGCCGTCCTCGAAGGCCGGGTCGCTCATGAAGAGCCTCTCCAAGTCCTTCCAGCAGCGGGTCAGCGCCGGGTACTTGTTCTCCGCGACGCACGCGATGCCGAAGAAAAGGAGAAAGCGGTACGCACGCATGTACTCGGCGAAACCAGGCGGACCCTCGATCCTCTCGGTGAGGAAGGCGTGAGCCGCCTTCACGTTCCGAAGCTGGTCGAGCGTGAAGCGCGACGGATCCAGATTGCCCGGCAGAATCGAGAGCCACGCAGGCTTCTTCTTCGCCATCGGGCCAGCGATAGCAGGCGGCGCGGCGGGCTTCCATCCCCAGCGCGGCGGAAAGTTCAGCGGTCCAGCCGCCGGGAGGGCCGCTGAACGCGCAGCCGGTCGATCGGACCGAGCCGAGTAGCCGACGCCGAGGAGATCGAGGAGAAGGGGCGGACGTGGTTGACGTCGGCGCGAGAACGGGGCTCGCTTCGCCGCATGGCGATTTCGCGCCCGCGTCACACCGACCTGAAGCTCGTCCCGCAGGGGCGAGATCGTGATCAGCGAGCCGGTGGGCGGCGGGGTGGAGGACATCACGGCGCTGGCGCGGGAGCTCGGCACCGGCCGGATGCTGCTCGGGCTCGATGTCCCGAGCACGTGCCCGACGAGGTACACCCCCGTCATGAAGCTCGTGCGGGACGGTTCCGATCCCGGCCGGTAGACGGTTCCGATCCAGGCCGGTACATGGTCCACCGCATGACCTACCGCGGCGACGGCGGCTTCCTGCCGCTCTCGGGCGGATCGCTTCAGGATCTGCTCAGCCGGTTGGTGGTCCGCCTTGGGACCGATCGGTTCTTCGAGCTGTACTGAAATCCCGCCGCCGTCATGCAGAAGCCGCGCTTCACCGAGACGCAAGGACGCTACTTGGCCTTCCTGCCCGCCTACACGGCCGTCCACGGGCACGCGCCCTCCGAAGCGGAGATGCAGGACCACTTCAAGGTGAGCCCGCCGTCCGTGCACCGGATGATCCTCGCCCTGGAGCAGCGGGGGCTGATCGCGCGAGAGCCCGGCGTGGCCCGCTCGATCCGGGTGCTCGTCCCGGCAGCGGAGCTGCCGCCGCTTGACGGTGACGAACCGACCCCGCGTGGACGGCGCGTCGCCGGCTCGGCCGACGATCTTCCGGAGCGTGCGACGGTCGTGGAGCAGACGGGGCGCGAGGTGGTGAAGGTCATGCTCGCGCGGGCGATCGCCATCGGGATCGACGACGCGGACAGCCTGCCGCTGATCGCCGCCGCGGCGGACGCCGTCGAGAACATGGTCCGCGCGGCCGGCATCGCGCCGCGTGGCGCGCGGCTAGCGCGCGAGCGGGTGCTCGACATCGCCGAGAAGGAGTACCTGCGCCTGTGCAGCGAGCAGGACGAGGAGGGAGATCCCGAGGAAGACGCAGCGAGGTTCTGGGAGCTGCTGGAGCCCGAGGACGGGCATGGATGAAGCGGTGCCGCGCAAAGCCGTTCCGAGCCTGTAGTTCATCTTCTGGACTTTGTGCCCACAAGTTCAACGGCGGCTTCGGCGCCAGCACCCACGCGGATCACGCCTCCCCTCCCGCAAACCGTGGCTCTCAGCGAGGATAAAACATGGAGAAATCCACGCAAAGAGCAGCCTGACGGGGGAGCCGTCGGTGATCTTCAAGATGTAGTTCAGCAACGTCTATCGCGCCTGCGTGGCGCACTATCCTGCGCGTCACGTAGAGCCATGGGCCTCCGTGTGCGCGCTGCATGGAGGACATCGTGAGGTTGAGTATCCCGACGGATCTGCGCCGCAGCTTCGAGGACAGGATCACGCGCGGCATCTTCAACCCCGTCGCCCGACTCCTTCCGGAGCATGTTCGTGAGGACCGACCGCAAGACGCGATCGCACAGACCTGGGCCATGTACGAGCGCTACGCCGAGCGCGGCGAGCTGCTCGACGACGCGATCTTGGTCCACTCCTGCGGCCCGCGGGCGACGGACGCGAGCCGGTACTACGTTCCCTGCAACGGATACCAGAGGAAGTGCGACGTCTTCGACCCGCGCAACTTCATGGAGGGGCGTATCGAGGTGCTGCGCTTCGGCGATTTCGACGACGAGGACGAGCACCGTGGCCCCGACGAGGACGAGGCGCCGGTCGGCTTCGGCCTCGCCGAGGCGACCAGCAGCAACCCCACACGGCGGATCTTGTCCGCGATCAATCTCACCGCCTGGCTTGCGGACCTCCCCGCGGACGACCGGCGGATGCTCGAGCTGCGCGCCGCCGGGTTCGATCTCGAGGAGATCTCCGGCGAGATCGGCTCCTCGATGTTCGCCATTTGCAGGCGGATCGAGGAGCTCGGCGAGAACCTGGCCAGGCACGCCTGCCTGCCCGATGCCGTTCGTCGCGGGCAGTCGAAGCGCATGGCGATACACGAGGACGCACAGCCGGACAGCCGAGTCCGACGCAGGGTACGAGGCCGGCCCGACAAGTCGCAGGTCCCCATCTCCAGCACAAGGGGCATGCCGACCCGGCGGATGCGACGCGCGGCGTGATGCCGCGGAGCGGGCCCACGCCCGTTCCTTTAGCCCTGGATCGCCTACGCGACGTTCGGACTGGCTGGAGGCTAAAACGAGGGGGGATCCCTCGTCGAGCGCCGCAGCGCTCATCTCCAGATGTCCAGCTCTTTGACGTTGTTGTACGACTACCTCGTCGCGTCTTCCGGCTTGTCCGTGGCGGTGGTTCCGCTTCCTACGCCCACGCCGAGACCGAAGGCGGCGATGCACAAGGAGCAGAGGCCAAAGAAGAACCGGATCGGAGAGACGATGATGATCATGGGGATCCTCCTCATCTCTCTTATTCCCGAGAGCAGTCGGGAATTGAGACTACGACGGATGTAATCCTTCAGCCTGCGGCATCGCTCGCGTACCTCCGGGAACTTCAAGGCCGCCTTGATCCGCGGGCGGAGCGCATCGATCCGATCGCGGCGCCGCGCACGATCTCCCCGGCGAGCGCTCGTGCACGATCCAGTCCGGCCGAGGAGGGGCCATCACGTTGACGCAGCCGCGGGAGACGGTGCTTTTCCAGCCCGCGGAGCGTGCACGCGGTCGTGTCCGCCTCTTGCTGAGGAGCAATGCCTCGACATCCTGGCTGTAACGATGCCACTGTACCCGCTTGGGATGTTCCGGGTAAGGGCGTGAGGCATCACGGTGCGTGGCTTGACTTTACGGCGCCCCCCGGGCGGTGGCGTCCGGCTCATGCGAGAAGCGCGTCAGGAGCCTGCCGGCGCGCGGTCATGACGTCCGGGCGTACTTGCCCGTTCCGTGGACCTTCTCGGCGGCGTCGGCGCACTTCTTCAAGATCTCGAGCGCCTCGTCGGACGCGGAAGAAGTGGGGACGACCAGCGGCAGCGCGCCCGGAGGAGTGGCGGCGCTCACGCCGTCGGCCATGCCACGGCGGGAGGCGGGGTGGCACCGCTCGAGTCCGTCCCTGAGCGAGACGCCCCCGAGTTCCTCGCTCATTCGCCGCGCCCCCTCGCTGAGGGCGTTCTCCCCGAGCGTCAGCTGGGCGGCCCTCGTCAGCGCGTTGTTCTCCCCGAGCGTCAGCTGGGCGGCCCTCGTCAGCGCGTTGTTGTCCCCGAGCGTCAGCTGGGCGGCCCTCGTCAGCGCGTTGTTGTCCCCGAGCGTCAGCTGGGCGGCCCTCGTCAGTGCGTCATTGTCCCTCGTGGGCTGGCTCGGCGGCATCGTGGTCGTCGTATGCATCATGATGTCCTCCTTCGCGAACTGGTAGGTGGCTAGATAGTCAACCACAAGTCAAACGATATGGAAAGCCCTACATCGAGGTCGTGTCTACCTGGTGTTGATGAGCTCGAAATTCTCGACCAAGTTGGTGGTCGTCTGCGGCATAACGTCCGTCGCGTCATTGCCGTACCTTCCTGAACACGATTTGACGTCGGGCTCGATGTCGATGGTCGCCGAGGATACCTCTTCGTGCCTGTGATCATGTGCTCGGGCAAGGTGGCCATGATCGCGTCGGTATGTTCTTCGGGTGCCCGCACGGGACCGTAACGATGTCCTTCGCGCCGAGCTCCCTGAGGTAACGTAGAGGAGCATGGCCGGCCTTGTCCCTCCGGCCACGGGCAGCAGTGCCAGGATCGACCTTCCCATGAGGCTTGAAGCGCTCGGCCTACCCCGCGGCTCCTCGAGCTCCTGAAACGCAACTTGCCGGCCGGGGGCTGCGGCGCCGCGAGCACCTCCAGCAGCGAGCGTCCGCAGCAGTGCCCTGCGACCATCGGAGCCATCCCAGGTCCTCGTCCTCTCGGGCCAAGAAGACGACGGGATGCTCGACGGGTCGAGCCGGATGCCCCCTCCAAAGTCCTTCCGAGCGGCCCACCCAGCGGCGAAGGCGAGCACGTCGGTCGTAGACGAAGGTCCGTCGGCCGAGGTGCGGGATCGCCGTCAGGATTTTTCGTAGTAGTTGCCTGCCTTTACAGCAATCCACCTCCCGTCAGCGCAGCGAGGTTCGACACGAGGAGCGAGGCGGTGGAGCCGAGGGGAAACCGCTCGCGGCAGCGTTTTGGCGGCCGGCGAACGGCAAGAAAAACTGCCGATCCCCGGTGCCACCATAGGGATGGCGCATGGAAGTGCTCGCCAGACGCTGGATGGCCGCCTGCGGTTCTTCGGCGTAAAAGTCATACAATTCATCCACTTACATAAGTGGATCGGTAGACCGCAGTACCGTCGGGGGCTGAATCCCGAGAGCAGGATCGGAGGCTCCGGGTCGCCACGTCGCCGCAGGCACCAGCGGCGGGAACGGAGCGCTGTCCCCCCGAGGTGTGGCGTGTTCCCGGTGAGCTCGGGTTGACGTGCCCGCAGGCTGTATGGCTACCCTCTTCCTGCCATGGCGCGGATCCTCGTGCTGCCCCAGGTGTTTGCCGACGATGTCGTGGCCGGCGTGTCCGCGGGCGAGCTGGCGCAGCTCGAAGATCGCCTCGCCACGCGGATCGAGCGGACGCCGGACGCTGATGATCCCCAAGCCGTGCGGATCCTTCGCGCACTGATGCGTCCCCCGCTCCTGGAAGGCCCTGCTTGGTCCGAACCGTACCAAGAGCTCGGGCTGGAGCCGCGGTGGCTCGACATCGTGAAGCGGCTGCGGATCAGGAGCCGCGACGACTACTGCCAGGTCTGGGAGCTGGTCGGCGAGGTCCCGGACACGACCTGGATCGAGCGCGGCGGCGTGCTGACCCGAGTCGATCCAGACCCAGCCGACGAGGCCCCACGCCTTTCACTCTACACGCTCCGGCTCAGCGCGACCGTGCCCCGCGACGGCGACACGAGGAAGCCAGGCGCGCCCGAGAGCCCGCCGCCGCCGGTACGTCCGCTTGGATCCCGGAGGAGCGACCTCGGCGAGGTGGAGGCGCTGGCAGGCTTCCTGGCGCCCCGTGTCGAGGCGACGTTCAACGGCACGGCCAGGCTCCGGGAGCAGCCGCTGCTGGCCCCGCTCTGCACCCTGGCAGCGACGGTCTGGACGGCGATGCAGCACCCCAAGGTCCGGACGAAGCACAAGGACCCCCAGTACAAGAAGCGCGCCTTCTACGCCTGCCTCGACGGCCTCGCGCTCGGGGAGCATCACGCTGCGGCGGAGCGGATCCTGCGCCGCGATCACCCTCGGCACATCCACGTCAACGCGAGCGCAGCCCCCGAGCGCTACACCGCTCGGACGTGGCGCAGCGGGCTCGGCATGTTCGCCGAGGGTAAGGACGGGCACCTCACGGCGGTAAACGACGGCAACCGCAAGCAGTTCACGCCCACCATCCTGCTCTCCCTTTCCGGCGACGAACCCTGGTAAGGTGCAAAAAACGGCCCGGTCAGCTTCCACCCTGACCGGGCCTCAACTCGCGGGATCCTGGCCGACGCGAGCAGGTTCATTCTCCATCACCTGTCGTCGTTCGGCAACCTCTTCGGAGGGTCATCGTGCCGAACAACGACCTGACGACGGCCCGAGCCGAGCTCGTAGACAGGCTCACACACGTCTTAAAAGTGGGGCTCGACTCGAGCGAGGTGCCAGCACCGCTCATCCACATCGATGCTCCAGGCGGGCTCGGCAAGAGCCACATCACCGCCCAGCTCCTGCGAGACCGGCGGGTCGTGTGGTTCGGCGAGCGGAACAAGCTGGAGGGGCAGCTGCGCGAGTTCCTGAGCGCGCCGCTTCCAGGAGTGACGCCGCTTCCTCCCTCGCCCGGTACAGCGCCGTGCCTCACGCCGGAACTGGAGAAGCGCCCCTCACGCGAGGATTCCGGCTTCTGCTCTCAGCTCGACAAGCGTATCAAGCCGCTCCAGTTCATGGGCCTCGGGCGCTTCGAGCAGCGGATGGCGTGCAAGCCCTGCCCGGACTTCAAGTCTTGCAGGTATCAGAACTGGCAGCCGTCGACGCGCTGGCTGTTCGCCACGCACGCCCGCCTCGGGCTGCGCAACAGGGACGAGTACCTGTTCAAGGGGCGCGAGATCGCCATCATCGACGAGTCGCCGGTGAAGGAGATCCTTCAGGCGGTCACCCTGAAGGAGCACGAGATCGTCAAACTTCTCACGGCCGTCAGGAATTTCGAGGGCTCCCGGCTGTGCACGTCCACTGCGCAGGTATTCACGAAGCTCTTCAACGTAGTCCTCGATCTGCTCGAAGATCCACCTCCCGGCCGCCGCCGGGTTGAGCTCCGCGTGCTTCTTCGCGATCTCGGGTACCGGTTCATCGACAATCTCCCCACGGCGGCGGAGCAACTGCAGGCAGCTGGGAAGCTCGTTCGCGAACAGCCAGCGGCGGACGAGCGCGACACACGGCGTGCCAAGGACGCCGTGGACGGCATCCAGGAGATCGATCCGATGGCCACGGCGTACCTCATCCAGGAGCTTCAACTGCCCAAGAGGCTCAGCGAGAAGCTTCACAAGCTCGCCGACGCCCTGGCGGCAGATACCGGAGCGAGACCCACGTGCGTGGTCGTGCTTCCGTCTACGGAGGGAAAGGGCGGCATCGCTGCTGGCCAGCTTGTAGTCCCTCCAATCCCTCCGAACGTGCCGGTCGTGCTCCTGGACGCCACGAGCGATCCCATTATCCCTCTCCATCTGTTTCCGGGCCGGCCAATCATCGATGTCCGCGTCAGCGTGCAGCAAACAGCTCGCATTCTCCAGACCCTCGATCACCGCTACCCGGACCGCACGCTCATGGATCCGAAGAGCCCCGCGATCGATCGGCTGATGGGCATCGTCGATATGCACAAGTTGAACAACCCGACGCACAAGGTCGCCATGGTGGTGAAGCGTCAGTTGTTCAACGGGCAGCCCCACGTAAAGAACCGGATCCTCAAGAGCGTGGCGGAGGACGACATCATGTTCTTCTGGGCCAACCGGGGGGACAACTCGATCAAGGACTACGACGCGCTCTTCGTCCTCGGAGCGCCTGAGCTTCCTGCGATCGAGATCGAGGCGCGGGCAAGAGCGTTCATGTCCCAGATCCGACCTGGGCCCAACGAGCAACCGTTCGACTACCGGGTTGTACCCCAGCAAGGCGGTCCATCAGAGGGCTATGTCACCGCGACGAATGGAACCCGCATCGCTGATCGCGGTTATCTCCAGGGCGGCCCCATGTTCGTCTTCTACGCGTTTCACCAAGCCGAGTACGCCCAGGCCATGCTTCGCTTGCGACCGTATGATCCGACGAGAGCGAAGACCATCGTCTTCTTCTCGAACATAGACATCCCCTTCTTCAACATGGAGTTCACCACGGAGAGCGAGCTGCTGGGACAAGCTCCGGCGCTTCTCGTCCAAGCCCGTGATGTGCTGAAGCTTCAGCGGGCAACGGGCATGCAGGGCGCGATCATGCAGAAGGATCTGGCTCAACTCCTCGGGGTCAGCAAGGCCGCCATCACCAAGGCGAAGAAGAAATACGGCCACACCGCGCTCTGGAGGGAGATCGAATCGCTCATGACGCCGAGAACCGGGGTCTCCGCCCGATCATCTACGGTGCCCTGAGTCGGTTCGAGTCTCTCGACGTCATGCTGACAATAAAAAAAGCTGCGTGCCCTTCCGCAGCCTGACGGCTGCGTCGGACCCGCTTGGAACCAGCCCGTTCCAGGAGCCGGTTAACCTGCCCCGCCTATATCTATAAGGGGACAGGTTAACCGAGAAAATTCTGTAATCTCAGGTAGTTACCAACGGGTGACGACCAGGGGGGCGACCCCGCCGAAGGCGGGGAGCACATTCCCGTTTTTTTCTGTGGCGAGGCCGTCGAGCTCCACGATCGAGAGCCACGATCGAGAGCCACCGATCGGCGACACGAGGTGTGTGTGTGGGTTCAATGAAGACCGAGCGGTTGATCAAAATAGTACTTGCTGAGTAGTTCAACCGATGCAATGTGCTGATGCATTCCTCATGGACATGTCGTCGTTCAACGAGATCCAGCCCATCGCCCGCCAGATCCAGGCGGATGCGCTCGAAGATCAAGATGATGCTGTGGCGAAGCCTCGTCCCATGGACGAGCTGGATCAGGCTCAGGAGCTAGCTCCGGACGAAGCCATTCTTGCGGAGGAGGAAGGGCCCCCGGAGTACCACCACGACGCGGACGGCAAGACCTGGCGGCTGCTCGACGGGGACTACCACTGCATCTCCGACCCCGCCGATTGGACCGAGGACGACTGGCAGGAGTACGATCCCTTCGCGTCGGCTCGACTCGCTCAGCGCACGATCGCGCAGTTCAGCCGCCACCACTACCGCGTGAGCCCCGAGCAGCTCGCCGAGAGATGGCGGAGGTGGGCTGCGAAGCGCGCCGAGCGGGCCGGTGAAGAGAACGCTCGTGCACGCAGCGATCGGGCATGCCGCTTCCGTCCCGAACCGACGCCAGCCCCACGTTCTCGAACGGTCCGGACCCGACGCTCATCGACGCAGTCGCACGCGACGGCTGATCCGACGCCACCACCAGAGCCAGTCCCAGCACCCACCGCTACCGCTGCGGTGAGCGATCCCGGCCCTGCGGGACAACCTCCGCGCACTGTCGCGGTTCTCGCTCGTCTGACGAAATCGTCTGATCAAAGCCCCCCCGGACCTCGTAATGGCTCCGCCGACTGCATGGCAGGCACATCGCAGGCGCCGCAGCCGGATACTGGTGGGCGCCCCTCTTCGGCCCCGCGTAGGTCGCCTCGCTCGGGTCCGACGCCTCCCCTTGATCAGCGCCTGCGCCCGTTCGTAAGTGCGCTCGCGGACCTCCTCGTCGACATCTTGAAGTACCCTCCGGGAACATCATGAAGCTCTTTGGCCTTCGCACCGCTCTCTACGCCCGCCGTAGCAAGGAAGAGCACCAAGCCGCCTCGATCGATGTGCAGACGGGAGAGGGAGCGCGCTATATTGCAGAGCAGGGCGGAACACTCGCCCCCGAGCACATCTTCGTCGACGCCGATCACGGTCGCGCCGAGTTCAAGAAGAGGCCCGGGCTGATCGCGATGCTCAACGCGGCAGAGCGCCACGCCTTCGATGCCGTCGTCGTGCGCGACGAGTCGCGCCTGGGCGGCGACACCAACCGGACGTCGCTCCTCATCCAGGACCTCCTCGATGCCGGCGTCCGGCTCTTCTACTACTTCACTGACGAAGAGGTGAAGATCGACGGCGCCTTCGACAAGCTCGTGATCAACGTGCGCAACTTCGCCTCCGAGCTCGAGCGGGAGAAGATCAGCCAGCGGACGCACGAGCACCTCATGACCAAGGCGCGTCGCGGGCTCAACGTCGGTGGCAGGGTCTACGGCTACGACAATGTCGAGGTCAAGGACGGCGATCGGCGCGTGCGGGTCGAGTACAAGATCAACGAGGAGCAGGCGAAGATCGTCCGCGAGATCTTCCGGCGTTACGCGGACGGCGAAGGGCTCCGAACGATCGCCAAGGACCTCAACGCCCGCGGCGTCGAGCCGCCGAAGGCAGGCAAGCGGGGCACCGGCTCATGGTCGTTCACGTCGATCCGCGCCATGGTGCACCGGGAGCGCTACCGCGGCCTGCTGGTCTGGGGCAAACGCGAGAAAACTTACCGAGGCGGCACGAAGGTCCGCGTCGCCCGCCCCGCGTCGGACTGGGTGACCATCGAGGTGCCCGAGCTGAGGATCATCGACGACGAGCTCTGGGCCGCCGTACAAGCGCGGAACGAAGGCCGCAAGCGCACGACGGGCTCGACTACACGCGGACCTCGGCCGCGCTACTTCCTCTCCGGTGTCGCGCGCTGCGCCGAGTGCGGCGGCCCTATCAAGGTGAACAACGGCCGAGTCAGTTACGATACAGTCAAGGTCTACGCCTGCGCCTGGCATCGCGACCGGGGCGAGGCGGTGTGCTCGAACGGCCTCCGCCGCCCCGTCGAGACCGTCGATGAAGCGTTGCTCGATTGGCTCAAGGAGAACGTCCTCCGCGAGGAAGTGATCGCCGAGGCCCTCCGGGAGCTCCGCCGCCGCCTCGCTGAGCGCGCCAAGACGACCGACAGCGAGGTCCCCGAATTTGAGGCGCAGGTGCGCGCTCTGAGGGCCGAAATTGACCGGCTCGGGGCCGCCTTGCTGGCCACGGACGAGAAGCCGCAGGTCATCGTGAAGATGATCGCGGAAAGGGAGAAGCGCCTCTCCGCACTGGAGGCCCGACTCGCCGCCATCCGGACCGCGCCCTCCGTGCTCGACCTGGAGGTCCGCCGGCTGGAGAAGCAGGCCCGCAGCCGCCTCGAGGACTTCCGCAGCCTGATGGGGCGCAATCCCGACGAGGCGCGTAGGGCGCTTGAGTCGCTCCTCAACGGGCCCCTGCGCTTCACCCCGATCGAGACGCCCGAGGGTAAACGCTATCGGATCGAGGGAGAGGTCGGGCTCGAGGCGATGCTCGCCGTCGAGGGTAGTGCCAGGTGCACTACCGATGGCGTCCCCAGCGGGATTCGAACCCGCGTAGCAGCCTTGAAAGGGCTGAGTCCTGGGCCGGGCTAGACGATGGGGACCGGCGATTCGGCGCGGGACCCTACCGTCCGTCGTCGAGCAATGCAAGCCCAACTCGCGTCGCCCGTTGGGGTTTCCGCCGTCGGGCCCGCTCCCGCCCCGAGACCCCCCGCAGCCGCGACGCGCGCCGGCCGAGGGGCCTCTCGTGGCGCGCCGCAGGCCTCCCGCCGAGGCGTCGGTCGCTCGGCATCGCCGCTCACCGCTCGCCCGCCACGAGCCTCCGTCCCGACGCGAGCTCCCTCGCTGCTCCCGCTGCGCGCCATGCGCCATCTACCGCGCCCACCGCCCCGCGAACCGCTGGACGACCGCCCTGAATCGGGCGACCATCCCCCACCCCACCTCACCCCATCGACCGAACGCCGCACAGGCCGAGCTCTCCCCATGCTGCCGTCCCCGCGCCTCGAGCCTGCCGTTCCGATGTCCCAGGGAGGACCGTGCCCCGGCGTCGGCGCCTGACGCGCGCCGCGCTGCTCGCCTTCTGCCCGCTCCCGGCGCTCGTCACAGCCGCGTTCTCGCGCCCTGCGCTCGCGCAGCTCCCTTCCGCGCAGCCGTCAGCCGCGCCCCCTTCCCCTTCTCCTCTTCCCGCTCCTTCGCCTTCCTCTCCCGCGTCGCCTCGTCCCTCTCCATCGCCTCCCCCCTCGCCCCCCGCGCCGCCTCCCCTCGAGGTCGTCGTCACCGGCACGCGCACCCCCGAGAGCAGCCAGCGCGCCACCGTGCGCACGCGCGTCGTCACCCGCGACGAGGCCGAGCGCCGCGGCGCCACCAACGTCGGTGAGGCGCTCGACGGCGAGCTCGGCGTCCAGGTCAACCCGAGCGCCTACGGCGCGCTCGGCAACCCGAGCGCCATCCAGATCCAGGGCTTCGACCTCGACCGCGTCCTCGTCCTCGAGGACGGCGAGCGCGTCATCGGCGACGCCGGCGGCGCCATCGACCTCTCGTCGCTCCCGCTCGGCGACGTCTCCCGCATCGAGCTCGTCACCGGGCCGACCAGCTCGCTCTACGGCACCAGCGCCATCGGCGGCGTCGTCAACGTGCTCTCCGCGCCCCCCGAGCACCCGGGCCTGAGCGGCCGCGCCCGCCTCGAAGGCCGGAGCCGCGCCGGGCTCCTCTTCCATGGATCGGGCGCCTACCGGGGCGAGCGCGCCTGGCTCAGCGCCGACGCCTCGTTCCAGCGGGAGGACAGCCTCTCCCTCGTCGAGCCCGCCGAGAACCTCGCCCATCCCGAGGCCGGCGCCGACGCCCCCACCGCCCTGCCCGAGCGCTCCCAGACCCTCCTCGGCCTGCGCGCCGGCGCCGCGCTCGGCAGGGGCATCGACCTGCGGCTCCGCGCGCGCTGGATCCACGACGAGCAGGACGGCGTCGAGCAGAAGGAACGGCCCGTCCTGGGGGTCTACCTCTACGACCTCCCCGAGGTGACCGACCGCATCACCCTGCACCTCGCCGAGACGCTCGACCTCGGCGGCGGCTCCAGCCTGCGCCTCGCCGCGGGCCAGCAATGGGCCTTCCGGTCGAGCGGCCGCGACCAGCGCGGCTCGCCCTACGAGGAGCTGCGCGAGCGCTCGGGCACGCTCCAGAGCTACGAGGCGATCGCCACCGTGGCCGACGGGAAGCGCACCTGGGTCGCCGGCGCGCGCGCCGAGCTGGAGACGCTCGACCAGGTGCTCAAGATCACCGACGTGACCACCTCCGGCACCGAGGAGATCCCGCCGAACGACGAGGTGCCCAGCACCCGGCTCGGCAGCGCCGCGCTCTACGGCCAGCTCGGGTGGAAGCTCACCGACGAGCTCACCGTCATGCCCGGCATTCGCGGCGAGCTCCGCGTCCGCTACGGCGGCGTCGTCGCCCCACGCCTCGCCCTCGCGTACAGGCCCTCGCCGTCGCTCACGCTGCGCGTCTCCGGCGGGCGCGGATTCCGCGCCCCCAGCGCGAAGGAGCTCGGCTTCTCGTTCGACCACTCGAGCCTCGGCTACATCCTCGAGGGCAACCCGGAGCTCGCCCCCGAGACGTCCTGGGGCGTGAACGGCGATGTCACGTGGATCCCCCGAGAGGGGATCACGGCGCGGGCGGGCGCCTTCTCGAACTGGGTCGACAACCTGATCGACGTCGACCCGAAGCCCGTCAGCTCCTCCGACGGCGTCGATACGTACACCTACACGAACATCGCCGAGGCGCGCACCGCGGGCCTCGATCTCTCGGCCACGCTCCAGGCCACGCCGTGGCTCCGCGTCGAGGCCGGCTACGCCTACCTCTGGACACGCGACGACACCGCCGATCCCGGACAGCCGCTCTCGGGCAAACCGCCGCACACGGCGCAGGCGTCGCTCCGCGCCGCTCTGCCGCTCCGGATCGAGCTCGTCACCCGTCTCCGGACCATCAGCGGCGCGTTCGTCGAGAGAGACCCGCGCGCCGAGGAAGACCTGTACGCCCCCGGGTTCACGACGCTCGACGCGCGGCTCGCGCGGCCGCTCTGGCCGTCGTCGCAAGCGTATCTCGGCGTCAGGAACCTGCTTGGCGCGCAGAAGGACCCTGAGCGCCGCGGCGATCACCGGCCCCTCGAGGGGCGCACGTTTTACGTCGGCGTCCGCGCCGATCTACCGTGGGAGGACTCATGACGAGAGGATCGGTCGCGGCGGCGCTTCTCCTGCTCACCCCGGCGTGCGGCGACGGCGGAGACCCCGGGACCACGGACGACGGCGCGCTCCTCGAGGTCGACGTGCCGGTCACCGGCCGCGTCTTCCTCCGCCTCGCCACGCCGGAGATCGCGCTCGTTGAAGGCGACGGCGCGGCGTCCACCGACTGGGATCTCGCGCTCTCCGGCTACGACGTCTTCACCAACAGCGGCCTCAGCGGCCCCGGCGAAGGTGGGGCGCTGCCGATCGGCCTCGAGGATTACAGAGCGGGTGAGCTGCCGAGCACCCCCTTCCTGCTCACGGACGACTCCGGCGGCGCCTTCTCGCGCTGGTACGCCTACGACGGCGAGGAGCACGTCGCCTTCAGCCGCTACCACGTCCACGCGATCGAGCACGAGGGCAGGTACTGGAAGCTCCAGATCTCCTCCTTTTACGGGGAGGTGAACGGGGCGCCGGTCACGGCGCTCTATCAGCTCCGCTACGCCGAGGTGCTCCCCGACGGCTCCGGCCCGACCGTCGACGTCCAGGATCTCGACGCGACAGCGGGCGGCATCGACGCGCCCGAGACCGAGCCGAGCGCTTGCCTCGACCTCGCGGGCGACCGGCAGCTGATGCTCACGCCCGAAGAGGCGCGCGCGTCGACGGATTGGAGTGTCTGCTTCCGAAGGTCGCTCGTCAGCGTCAACGGCGAGCTCGGCGGCCCCGGGACCACGCGCGCCGCCGACCTCCAGGCAGATGCATCGGACTCCGAAGAGCTCGCCGAGGTCAAGGCGCGCACCGCCGCGTCGGAGCAGGCGCGGTTCGACGCGGCCGACCACGCGGCCCTCTCCGATCCCGCCGTCCCCTACCGCGGCGACCACATCGCGACCGCCTTCACGGGGCGGTGGATCGAGCCCGGCGCGACGCCCCCCGCGCCGGCCAAGGACGCCGCGTGGCTCGTCCAGGGCGCGGACGGCGTGTCGCGCTTCGTGATCGTCATCGAGCGCTTCGAGGGCGCGACGGGAGCATCTCCAGGTCGGGTGAGAATGCGCGTCAAGCAAGTGGAATGAGCGCCGCGCGCGCCATCGCACACCCGCCGAGGTCACGGGCGTGCGCAGCGCGTGACACCGCGCGAGGGCCCGCGCATACTGCGCGCGCGGTGAGGGAGGGCCCTTGCCGACGCAGGAGCATGCTTATGTCAACGTCGCTTGCACCGGCATCGAGCGCCATCGATCCGTCTCGCGTGGACGGGAAACCAGGCGGTGAGCGCCGGGCAACGCAGGTGCGCGGAGGCGCTCTCCTCGCCGCGGGCGCGCTCGCGGCCCTCGTCGCGGGCGCCTGCGGCGGCAGGGTGGTGGTCGACGGGTTCGAGCCGCCGCCCGACGGCTCCGGGGGCTCCGGCGGCTCCTGGAGCTCCGGAGACACCGCGAGCTCCGCTCCGCAAGACGCCTCCGGGGCCGGTCAAGGCGGCAGCACCGGCGAGGGGGGGGCCCCACCGATTCCGCCCCTCGTCAAGGAAGAGCACAACAACGTCAGCATGGGCGAGGGCATCCCGGTGTTCGTCCAGCCGGGCACCCTGGGCTTCACGGCCGTCGCCGAGATCATGGCGTCATCGCCGAGCTTCGAGCCGATCGGGATCGAGAGCATCCTCGGCCCCGACGGCAGGCGGCTGGCGGCCGACTACACCATCCCAGGCACGATGGCCGCCTTCTTCAACCAGGGCATCGGCACGGCGGCCGTCCCCCAGACTGGCGCGGACGCATCCGCGCCGCTCGCGCCAGGCACCTACTGGATCCAGCTCGGCAACCGCGGAGTCGGCCCCCTGGCAGAGCCGGTGCGCCTCTCGGTGTGGCACCGCCGGACGCTCGACGGGCGCTTTCACGGCGGGAAGATCGACATCAACGCCTTCATCGCCGGAGAGGCGGTCTCCGAGCAGTACATGCGGCGCGCGCTGCTCGCCGCGTACGAGGGGTACGTGGGCCTCGGCGTGGGCAGCATCAACATCCACCACCTGGGCTCGGAGTGGGAGTTCGTCGACGACGAGCTCCTCCCCGGCCTGCTCGAGCAGACGGCCGGCGCCCCCGGCCGTCCGGCCCTCAACGTGATCGCGGTGACGGCGTTCGGGGGGAGCATCGTGCAGGCGTCCGGCGTGACGCCCGCCGTGCCCTCGGTCGCGGTCGAGCACGGCACCCACCTGAGCGGCATCGTGGTCACGCTCTACGAGGAGCCCTCGGTCGACACCGTCATCCTGCGCCATGAGCTCGGCCACCTCGCCGGGCTGTTCCACACCACCGAGTTCGACGCTGACTTCGGCGACCCGCTGGACGACACCTCGCGGTGCGGCGACGTGGAGTCGCAGATGGATCGCTGCCCGGATTTCGGGAATCTCATGTTCCCGACGGGGGGCGACTTCTCGGGCACGATGACGCCGCAGCAGACGGCGATCGTGCGGGCGAGCGCGCTCTACCGCGGGATCGTCGAGCAGGGAGGCGGGGCGGCCGTCCCGCTCCCGGCCGACGCGGACACGCCGGCGAGCGGAGCGCCCATCGCGCCGCCGGCTCCGGGCGAGGGTGCTCGCTCGTTTGCGCCGGACCGCCTCGCCTCCACCGCCGCGCTCCCGCCGCACGCCGCAGCGCTGCTCGCGGGGCACTTCTGCGGCCAGAGCGCGGCCCGTGGCGCGGATTTCGACGAGCTGCTCCGCGCGGCCGGCGCCGACGCCGATCGGCTGCTCGCCGTCGGCCGCGATCCCGGCGCGCCGGCGTACGTGAGGGCGCGCGCCCTCACCGCGGCGGGCCGCGCCGCCACGCGTTCCTCCGCCCCGGCGCGCGTGCTCGCGGAGCTCCAGGCCCTCGCCGCGGACCCCCGCCTCCCGCGCCGCGCGCGGCTCGGCGCCGTCGAGGGGGTCGCGTCCGCCTCGCCCGCCGCGGCCCGCGCGCTCGCCGCGCGCCTGACCGCCGGCGCCGACGGGGTCGTCGAGCGGATGGCGGCCCGCGCCGCAGCGCGGTGAGGCCGCGTTCGCCGAGGCCGGCGTTATCCCGCCCTGGACCTCGCGGCCATGGTGATCACGCCCGTCCCTGCGACGGCGCGCGCGAAGTCCAGCCCCGTCAGCACGCCGCGGAGCCGCCGCCCCTGCACCACGAGCACGCGCCGCGCCTGCGCCGCGTGCGCGGCGGCCGCGGCGCGGTGGAGCGGCGTCCGGACGTCGAGGCAGACCATGGCCGGGCTCATCACGTCCTCGACCGGTGAATCGGAGAGCACGCCGTGCGCGAGCAGCGCCTCGGTCTGCGTGAACATCCCCACCGGCCACCCGCCGGGATCCACCACGACGAGCCCGCTCACCTGCGCCGTCGTCAGCCGGTCGGCGGCGAGCGCGAGCGGCGCGTCGAGCGGGATCGTGTACGCGGGCGCCGACATGAGCCCGGCGATCGGCGTCGGGTCCCGCGCCTCGACCAGGGAGAGCAGGAGATCCTTGGTGCTGAACACGCCGGTCAAGGCCTCGTCCTCGCGGACGAACACGCGATGGATACGGTGCTTCAGCAGCACGCTCGCCGCCTGCACGACCAGCGTCGCGCGCCCGACGGTGATGATCCCGGGGCGCAGGACGGCGCGCGCGGGCACATCGGGCAAGGTGAGCAGCATCCCTCGGCTGTTCGTCTTCGTCTCGAACCTGCCGAGCCGGAGCAGGTCGGTGCGCGACAGCACGCCGATCGCGCGCGACGCCGCGTCCAGGATCGGAACGCAGGAGATCGCGCGCTCGCCCAGCGTGCGGTGCACCTCTGGCAGCGGCGTCATGTCGGACGCCGCGATGACTTCACAGGTCATGTAACGCGAGACGGGTGTCGCAAAAGACATCATGGCCGGCATTCCTCGAGGACGCCGGCGCACCGGCGCGCTCCGGATGGAGCAAGAAGCGATCCGCCATCCGACGAGGGCTGCCAGGCCTGGCGCAAGCGCAGGCACGGCGCCTCGGCGCGTGATCTGCGCCGAGGTGTGTAACGGGCTGGGCAGCGGCTGAGCCGCCAGACCCAGGTGCGCGTGCCAGGCGGCGATGTCCTAAAATGCGACAGGTGGGGGGCCCGGGAACGTGGCCGTCAGCTGCACGGCCGTCACCGATCCGGAGACCCGGGGCGCCTGGCCTCCAGGCGCTTGCGGCAAGCGCGAAGCTCCTGGAGGCCAGGACCCCGGTCACTCCCCCGGGCGACACATCAGACGACCCGCCGCTCGGGCGCCGGGCGCGCAAGGGGTCCCTCGTGTTCGGAGGGCCTGTCGCGCGCCGGTCCAGGGCCCGCGCTCGCCGTCGTCGCCGCGGATGGCCTCCGGGCCAGCGGGCTAGAACCTGCCGCAGCCGCCGCCGCCCCAGCCGGGCCTGCCGCACGGCGCCCTGAAGCCGCCCCAGGGGCTGTTCCAGCCGCAAGGCCTGTTCGCGAAGTTGCCCCAGTTGCTCCAGCCCGGGTTAACCCAGGGGTTCCCGCCGACGAAGCTCCCGTTGCCGCAGCTCGGGAAGCTCCAGTTCCCGTTGGGGAAGCCCAAGGTCCCGTTGGGCCAGCCCCAGCCCTGTTCGAAACCCCCGGGGGCCCCGCAGCTCCGCGCCCCGCACAGCGCCTGGGAGGCCTCCTCCACCGTCACGGCCTCGTCCGCATCACTCTCGTCGACGTCCGCCTCGCCCGCGCCCACCGCGCACCCGGTGGTCAGCGCCGCCATCGCCATCGCGACGCACATCAACCTGGTATTCAACAGCTCGACCATTTCTCCTCCTTGCCCGGCCCGCGACGTCTGCAAGACCGTCGCGCCAGTCGGGTTGCGGAGAGAGCAGCGCTCATGCCCGAGAGCTGGTGTGCAGAGCCTGCCGCCCGAGGGTGCGCGCCGCGGGCGCGAGGCAACGACAAACCGACATTCCTAAACAGCGCACGACCCCGCGGTGATCCTGCGCGTCCCCTCGCGCCCGATCACTGCGCAGAGAAGGCGCTCCCAGGCACACTCGGCGCCCGCCGCGAGCGCCTCTCGCGACGCGGCGGCTCCGGCAATAACACGCCTTTCGCGCGCTGCGGATTTCTCGGCGCAGCGCGCGTCGACGAGGTGTCTCCGACGATGTCGAGCCTCCGCGCCGACAACGTGAGACAAGGGGCGACAACACCGCAGATGCGTTCGCCGTCCTCAGGCGATCCGCGCCGCCCCGCCCGGCGCGCTCAGCCCATCTCCCCTGCGCTCGTGTACGCAAGAGTGCTCAAAAAGGACGCTCCGGGCATCCCGCGTCGGGAGCGTCAGGGGTCCTGTCGAATCGGCCTGATCCTCCGCCGGGCGAGCGCGGCGGCGGCGCGCGGCAGCTCAGGGCGCGGCGACCCAGGTCTCCCAGGCTCGAGAGAAGTCGTCGGCGTGGATCTCGTGGCCGCGCCCCGGGTGCACAACGAGCTCGTGCTCCCAGCCGTGCTGGGTCAGCACGTCGGCGAGGTTCTCGGCGCTCGCGATGGTGGAGGCGAGCTCGAGCTCGCCGACGGCGATGAAGATCGGCGGCCTCTCCTCGGAGAACAGGTGCTCCTCGATGACCATGCGCCCCGCGCCGACGAGCGCCGCGCCGTCGACGGCGACGAGGCCTTCGAGCGCCACGTAGCTCGCGAAATAACCGCCGTTGGAGAATCCCATGACATAACGCCTGCCGAACGTACCGCCGAGGATCCGCGCCAGCAGCGCCTCTGCGCGCATCCACTCTTCGAGCAGGGCGGGCGCCGCGGCGTCGACGGTCTCGCGGCGCGTCGGCCAGCAGGGGTAGGTCTCCACGGACGGATCCCAGGTGCAGAGTCCGGGTCTCCCGCGCGGGAACACGGCGACGGCGCCGAGCGCCCCGGCGGCCTCCGCGGCGGTGGCCTGGAGGTCCACGGGCAGCGAGTCGGGCGCCATGGCCCCGTGCAGCACATAAAGGATCGGCGCGCCTCGAGGCGCGGTCTCCGGCACATGGAAGCAGGTGTGGTCGTCCAGGCCGATCCACCCTGCCGAGCACCAGTCCGTCTCGACCGGCTGCCAGCTCGGCGCGCTGCCCTCGCTGCTGGCGGCGCCGGCATCCTCGCCACCGGTGCCGCCCTCGCCGTCGCCACCGGTGCCGCCCTCGCTGCCGCCGCCCTCGCCGCCGCCGCCGGAAGCCCCGCTGCTGGTCGCGACGCTGGCACGGGCGGCGCCATCCTCGCCAAGCTCGCCAGCACCCGCGCCCCCGGCGCTGCCCGCGCCGTTGCCATCGCGCGGGGCGCCGACGGCGGCGCGGTCGCACGTGGCCAGCGTCAGGGCGAGCGCCGCGAGCAGAGCCGCGCGCCCGTCACGGCTCCAGCCGCCGCGTGCCGTAGGCACGCCCCCAGCCATGACGACATCGAGCGCGCCGCGGGCGCCCGCGTCCCCGTCCACGCCGTGTGCCTTCTCCATGCCTCCTGTCACGGTGCCCTGTCGGGCGCGGCGCCGCAACGAGGGAGGCGCCGGCTCCGCGTTCGTCGGGCAACGGCTGCGTGAACGCCGCCTCGCGCTGCGGTCACCGCGGGGGCAGGCTCGTGCCGTGCCCGCCGCTCCTCTGCCCCGCGTCCTGCCGGTCGCCATCGAGCCGAGCGAGCCACGCCTCGAACTCCTCCTTGCCGAACGGCCCCATCGAGTGGACGCGCGGGTGCGTCTTCACCCGGATCGGCTTCAGCGCCCTCGACACGGGCCCATACGAGACGGGGTACAGCGCCCGGTTCGTATCCCCGAGCTCCGGATGCGGGCCGGCCATGACGAGGGCTCCGCCCTGCAGTTCGCGCAGCTCGGCGGTGCCGCCGAGCGCCTGCCCCAGCGCCGACCGGCCTCCCAGCGCTGCGAGCCATCGCTCGCCGAGGATCGTCAGCCAGTTGACGCCCTTGATGCCGTCCCGCAGCCACAGGCTGTGCGTGATCGGGTAATCGATCTCCAGCCCCGGGTGCCGCATCGCAAGCGCATACACCGTCTTCTCGTGCAGCTGGTTGAGGAAGCGGTTCGGGGACTGGACGAGGCCGAAACCGCCATAGCCGTGGACGGGCTGGATCCTCTCACAGAAACGGAAGAGCAGGCTCGGGAAGCCACCCTCACGATCGGCGAACCATGTGATGGGCAGCGCGAACGAGAAGTAGCTGAGCGATCCATGCCTATCGCTCTCCCACTTTCGCGAGCCCAGCGCGCCGATCCTGAAATGGTTCGCCTCCTCGTCGGTTGCGCCGCCATGCCAGAGGAACTCCCAGCCCCGCATTTCGTTCAGGCCTGGATCCACGAGCCACTTCGCCGGGTCGCGCGTGGCGGGGCCGTCGAGGCGGTCGAACCCTTTCGCCCCAGGGTGAGCCCACCGCAGATGGCCGCCCACCATGGCGCGGTACTCCTCGAAGCAGGCCGCCACGGCCCGGCGCTTCTCGAGGCTGTGCCCGCGCTCGAAGTAGATCGTGGCGAGCAGCGCGATCTGCAGGACGGTGCGACCTCTGTCGTCCATGACCCTGGAGGAGCCCGAGGCGGAGCGGGCCGCCAGCCGCGCCGTGCCGAACAGCGCTGAGACGTATCCGCCGAGCGACGACGACGAGGACGCGATAAGGACCGTGGCCGTGTCGCTGGCGCCCCAAGGTCCGGTGATGCCGTTCTTCGTGGACGCATCACGTTCCGCAGAAGTCCACGACGCGCCGCGCGCCCCGGCGCACGCCGCGCCCGTCGCCTGCGCCGATCCCGCGGAGACCTCCCCGCTTGGGCTCACGGACGGCACCGGCACGGTCATCGCGCCGCTCCTGCCCAGCCCGATCCCGCTTCCGTTCCAGCCGGCCGCGGTCCTCTCCCCCTTGCCGCCTCCGCCGCTCGTCGCGCCGATCGAGGCGAGCGACGCGCCGTATCGCGACCCGCCGCCGGAACCGGAGATCGAGGCCTCACCGCCCGCCACGCCACCTCCTGCTGCCAGCGTGCCTCCGGAGGCGCCGGCCAGCGAGCCAGAGCAGCCCGCGGTCGATGTCTCTCTCGACGAGTGCGCGGCGATCGCAGCGGAGATGGATCAAGAGCCGGGCTCGCGCGCGCAGATCCTCGAAGCCCGCCGGCTCACCGAGGCCGACTGGACAGCGCTCGATCGCCGGTACGCCGCCGCCATCGACGAGGCGACGAGCCGGGGCGAGATGGATCTGCTGCACGCCTACGACGCCGCCTATGTCGCGCGAATCGAGCACGGAAACGGGCCCATCCGGGCCGAGGACTACGCGCGGTTGCTGGCTGGCACAGGCCGCCGCACCCCACGCCCGCCCGACGGCCTCGATCTGCCGCAGGCCGGCCTCTTGCGGCTCAGGCGCTTTGGCACCCGCAAGATGGCCAAGGATCCGGCGTTCGCCGCGCAGCTCCTGAAGGCCATCCAGAGGCCCGGCTGATCTCCGCGGTTCTCGGCGGTCCACAGAGCAGCGGCGAGATCCCGGGGCGCCGGCTGACCCGCGAGGACCGCGCAGCCCGCTTGCCCTCGCCGCCGCGCCGCACTACCGACCCAGCCATGACCCCACTTACCGGCCTCCCCGGCCCCTTCCTCGAGGCCGTCCAGCGTGAGCTCCCCGCGGATTTCCTCTCGACGGACGCCGCCGACCTCGCGACGTTCGGCCGCGACTGGACCAAGGTCCACGAGCCCAGGCCCTCGGCCCTCGCGCTCCCGCGCTCCACCGACGAGGTCTCGCGGCTGCTCCGCCTCTGCTCCGAGCACCGCGTCCCGGTCGTGCCCTCCGGCGGCCGCACGGGGCTCGCCGCCGGCGCCGTGGCGGCCAGGGGCGAGCTCGTCGTGTCGCTCGATCGGATGCGCAAGATGGGCCCCGTCGACGTGCTCGGCGCGAGCGTGCGCGTCGAGGCCGGCGCGGTGACCGAGGCGGTGCACCAGCACGTCGCGCCGCACGGCCTCACCTGGCCTGTCGACTTCGCCTCGAAGGGGTCGAGCCAGGTCGGCGGCAACATCGCCACGAACGCCGGGGGCGTGAAGGTCATCCGCTACGGCCTGACGCGCCAGTGGGTCCTCGGGCTCACCGTCGTCACCGCGAGCGGCGCCGTGCTCGAGCTGAACGGCGCGCTCGAGAAGAACAACACGGGGATCGACCTGCGCCAGCTGTTCATCGGCAGCGAGGGCACGCTCGGCATCATCACCGAGGCGACGCTCAAGCTCACGCGGGTGCCCGAGGCGCTCAACGTGTTCCTGTTCGCGGTGCCCGACCTCGCCGGCGTGCTCGCGCTCTTCCGCGAGGCCCGGACGGGGCCGTTCGTGGTGATGGCCTACGAGTTCTTCACCGAGAAATGCCAGGCGCGCCTGCGCCGCCACCGGAACGTGCGCGTGCCGCTCTCCGCGCCGTCGGACTACTACGTGCTCATCGAGGTCGAGCGCGGCGAGCC
The DNA here is from genome assembly GCF_051475585.1 of Sorangium sp. So ce426. Lineage (NCBI taxonomy): Bacteria > Pseudomonadati > Myxococcota > Polyangiales > Polyangiaceae > Sorangium > Sorangium sp. So ce426. The sequence continues at coordinate 6,072,380 of NZ_CP150341.1, forward strand.
CGAGGCGCTCGAGGCGTGGATCACCTCGCTGTTCGAGCGCGAGCTCGTCACCGACGGCACGCTCGCGCAGCACGGCGCGCAGGCCGCCGAGCTCTGGGCGCTCCGCGAAGGGATCAGCGAGAGCCTGTCGGCGACCGGGCTGCCGCACAAGAACGACGTGTCCCTCCCCATCCAGGAGCTCGAGGGCTTCTGCTCCGAGCTCGAGAGCCTCTTCGAGGCCCGCTATCCAGGGTGGGAGATCGCGCTCTTCGGCCACATCGGCGACGGCAATCTCCACATCAACGTGATGAAGCCCGACGACCTCACGCGCGAGGAGTTCCTGAAGCGCACCCACGAGGCGGATCACGCCATCTTCTCGCTCGTGAAGAAGTACCACGGCAGCATCTCCGCCGAGCACGGCATCGGCCTGCTCAAGAAGGATTACCTGCCCTACTCGCGCTCGGCCGAGGAGCTCGCGATCATGCGGTCGATCAAGCGGGCGCTCGATCCGCTGAACCTCATGAACCCGGGCAAGATCATCGACGTCTGAGCGCCTCCCGCGCGCCCCTCGCCTCGCTCGCCGCGCCCCCGGACCCCCATGTAGCAACCAACCAGCGATTCAACCCGTGACCGCGCGGCAGAGCGCCGGCGGCCGTTCGACGGAATCAGCGCAAGGAGACAAGGAGAGACGATGACCCTCGACGAATCCAAGCTCTCGCACCGGTTCACCGAGCACGGCGGCGTGCGCCTCCACTACGTCGAGGCGGGCGACGGGCCGCTCGTCGTGCTCCTCCACGGCTTTCCCGAGATCTGGTACTCGTGGCGCCACCAGATATCCGCGCTGGTCGAGGCGGGTTACCGCGTGATCGCGCCCGACATGCGCGGCTACAACCTCTCGGACAAGCCCGAGGGCGTCGCCGCGTACGCGATCGCCGAGCTCACCGCGGACGTGGCCGCGCTGATCCAGGCTTCCGGCGCGGAGCGCGCCGCCGCGGTCGTCGGCCACGACTGGGGCGGCGGCGTCGCCTGGGGGTTCGCGGCGCGGTATCCGGCGCTCCTCGAGCGGCTGGTCGTCCTCAACTGCCCGCACCCCGAGCGGCTGTTCGCCGGGTTCCGCACGGCGCGGCAGCTCCGCAAGAGCTGGTACATGTTCTTCTTCCAGCTCCCGAAGCTCCCGGAGCTCGCCGCGCAGAAGGACGATTTCGCGTGGCTCCGCGCGGCGGTGAAGGACGACCCGCGGCGCCCGGGCGCGGTGAGCGACGAGGATGTCGCCCATTACGTGAAGGCGTGGTCGCAGCCCGGCGCGCTCACGGCGATGATCAACTACTACCGGGCCCTCTTCCGTCCGGGCGGCCTTGGCGAGCTCGGTAGGCAGCCCCGCATCGACCTCCCGGTGCAGGTGATCTGGGGCGAGCACGATCGCTATCTCGGCTCCGAGCTCGCCGCGCCGGATCCGCGGCTGGTCCCGAACGCCCGAGTCGCCCGCATCCCCGACGCGAGCCACTTCGTGCATTACGACAGGCCGGAGAAGGTCAATCAGCTCCTCCTCGAGTTCCTGCGCTGACGCCCTCGCGCCCCCGCGGCCGCGCGGCGCTCGCGGGCGTGCGCGGCGCGACCGCCGGCGAGGCGCGTTTCCTGACGCACGTACCCGTTTGACACGGCGGAGCGACCGATCGAACCTGGCGGGCGCTCATGCTCCGCCGCATCCCTGATCGCAACATCTGGCTCGTCTTTGGCGCGATATTCCTCCTCGGCCTCGCGTACGGCATCGCCATCTCGCTCACGGCCGTCTTCCTCGATGCGCGCGGGTTCACCAAGACCGACATCGGCCTGCTCGCGTCGTGCTTCGCGCTCGGCATCGTCCTGCTCTCGCTGCCGATGGACACGCTCATCCGCCGGTTCTCGGCGAAGGCCACGCTGGTGCTCGCGCTGGTCGGGTACGCGGGGGCGGTCGGCGCCTTCCCCTTCCTGCCGAGCTTCGCCGCCATCGCCGCTGTGCGCTTCCTCGACGGGGCCTGCTCGGTCGGCATCTGGGTGAGCTGCGAGACGATCCTGCTCGCCCGGTCGGACAAGGACAACAAGGCGTTCGTCACGAGCCTCTACGCCGTCTCGATGGCGCTCGGCTACGTCCTCGGGCCGCTCTGCGCGCCGCACATCGTCGCGCTCTCCTCGATGCCCGCGGCGTTCCTCCTCTCGTGCGTGATCTCGCTGATCTCGGCCGTCCTCGTGCTCGCGCGCCTCGACCGCGACCTGCCGGGCATGTCCGAGGCCCACGGGAAGGCCGGCGCGGCGAGCGGGGCGGAGCCCTCGGCGTCCTCCGCCTCGATCCTCGCGCGCATCAAGACCGCGTGCTTCGCGACCTTCGCCTACGGCTATTTCCAGGCGTCGGTCGTGCTGTTCCTCCCGCTCTACCTGATGGCGGAGAAGGGGGTCACGCGCGATCAGACGATCCAGATCCCCGCCTACTTCGCGGTGGGCATGCTCCTCTTCACCAACGTCTTTGGCCGGATCGGCGACCGCCGCGGCCACCTCCTGCTCATGCGCGTGCTCGGCACGATCGGCACGCTGATGATCCTCGGCTTCGTGTACCTCGATCGTTACGACGCGATGTGCGTGGCCGTGTTCGTCGCGGGGGCGACGCTCGCGTCGATATCGCCGCTCAGCCTGGCGCTCCAGGGCGTCGTCACCGCGCCGCGCGACTACAGCCGCGCGAACTCGCTCTACAACGTCTTCTACGCCGCCGGGATGCTCCTCGGCCCGCCGGCGTCGAGCGCCATTTACCAGGCCGCGGGCGGCGTCGCGATGATCTACCACCTCGCGGCGCTGTGGGCCGCGTTCGTCGTGTTCACCGTCGTCTTCGCGGGCGACGACCCGGCCGCGCGGCGCAGCGCCGGAGAGCGCGTCAGCGTCCCGGTCTGGAATGAATGAGCGCTGTCCCCGCGGCGGGGTCCATCGCGGCGCTCGACGTCGAAGCCTGCCAAATCCCCTCGTTTTATTGGCATTTTAGCGAGAAAAAGAAATTGAACAGGGAGGCGGGGAGACGGGGAGATCGATGGGATTTTACTCCCCGTCTCCCCGCCTCCCTGTGAATCTCTCCGGAAATTCGATCGACCGATCGCGGATCCTCGTCGGGTTCAGAGATCGCAGCCGCACGACCGCCGGACGATCAGCTCTGTCGGCAGCTCGATCCTCCGCTCGGCCCTGCCCGTCTGGATGAGGTCCACCAGCGCCTGCACCGCGCGGTAGCCCACCCCGTCCGTCGGCGCGCGGACGGTCGTGAGCGCGGGCTCGAGGTGGCGCGCCGACGGCGCGTCGTCGAAGCCGACGACGGAGACCTCCACGGGCACGCGCTTGCCCGCGGCGCGCAGCGCCTCCATCGCGCCGGCCGCGGCGTGGTCGCACCACGCGAAGATCGCGTCGAGGTCGGCCCCCTCGCGCACCCACGCGAGCGTCGCGGCCCGCGCCTCCCGCGCGTCGAAGCCGCGGCGCATCAGGCGCGGATCCACGGCGATGCCGTGCTCGGCCAGCGCCTCCCGGTACCCCTCCGCGCGCGTCGTCGAGTCCTCGCTCTCGGGGACGCCGTGGAGGAAGGCGATCCGGCGCCGGGCGTGCGCCTCGATCAGGTGCCCCACGATGGCGCGCGCGCCGGAGGCGTTCTTGATGATCACGCTGGGCAGCGGGGCGTCCGCGGGCGACGACTGGTACATGAGCACCGCCGGGCACTTCTGGTGGACCAGCTGCTGGAGATCGGCCTCGTGGACGTAGTGGCCGAAGATCAGCACCCCGTCCGTGTTGTGCCGCCCGACGAGGCGCCGCGCCGGCGCCTCCGGCCTCACGGAGAGCAGCACGTCATAACCCGCCTCGGCCGCCGAGGCGGCGATGGCCCGCACGAGGCTGGAGATGAACTCGGTGCTGGCGTTCGGCAGGAGCAGGCCGAGGACGCCCGTCTTCCCCTGCGCGAGGCTCCTGGCGGCGGTGTTCGGCACGTAGCCGAGCTCGTCGATCGCGGCCAGCACGCGCTCCCGGGTCTCCGCGCTGTACTTGCCCCTGCCGTTCACCACGCGGCTGACGGTCGCGGGCGAGACGCGAGCGCGCTTGGCGACCTCCTCGATCCGGATCTGCGGCCGCGGCCCCGGCTGGATCGTGAACGGTGGCGACAAGGCGGGGCACCTCTCGGGGCCGGGGACTCCGGCCGGGGCGCGGCGGCGCCCCGGCCCGGCGCGGCTTCAGTAGAGCACGCGGGTGCGGATGCTCGTCTCCAGCGCCCCGATACGCCGGCTCACCTCGGCGGACACGTCCTGCGACAGGTCCATGATGAGGTAACCGATGTTGGCGTCGGTCGACAGGACCTGGCTGTCGATGTTGGCGTTCACGTCCGACACGATGCGGTTCACGTCGCGGAGCACGCCGGGCACGTTGCGGTGGACGTTGAGGATGCGGTGCGTGGCCTTGAGCGGCGGGAGCTCGACGTTCGGGAAGTTCACCGCGCCCGTCGTCGCCCCGGTGGTCACGAGCTGCGTCAGCGCGCGCGACACCTCGCGGCCGATCGCCTCCTGCGCCTCCTCGGTCGAGCCGCCGATGTGCGGCGTCAGGATCACGTTCGGGAGCTTCTGCAGCTCGGTCAGGAAGCCGTCAGAGTTCGACTCCGGCTCCTCCGGGTAGACGTCGATCGCCGCGCCCGCGAGGTGGCCGCTCTTCAGCGCCTCGGCCAGCGCCGGGATCACGACGACCGAGCCGCGGCTCGCGTTGAGCAGGTACGCGCCCTTGCGCATGTGCGCGAGCTCGGCGGCGCCGATCATGTTCCGCGTCTCCGGCGTGGCCGGCACGTGGAGCGAGACGAAATCCGACTCGGCGAGCAGCGCCTCCAGCGTCGGCAGCGCGCGGTTGTTGCCCATCGGGAGCTTCTGGGCGATGTCGAAGTAGACCACGCGCATCCCCATCGCCTCGGCGAGCACGCCGAGCTGCTGGCCGATGTGGCCGTAGCCGATGAGGCCGATGGTCTTGCCGCGGATCTCGTAGCAGGCCTTCGAGACCTTCTTCCAGGTGCCCGCGTGCACCTCGCGCGACCTGTCCCCGAGCTGCCGGGCCAGCATGATGGACTCGGCGATGATCATCTCGGCGACGCTGCGCGTGTTGCTGAACGGCGCGTTGAACACCGGCACCCCGCGCCGGTTCGCCGCGTCGAGGTCGACCTGGTTCGTGCCGATGCAGAAGCACCCGATGGAGAGCAGCTTGTCCGCCTTCTCCAGCACGCGCGCGGTGACGTGCGTCTTGCTCCGGATGCCGAGCATGTCCACGCCAGCGAGCGCGGCGATGAGCTCGTCTTCCTTCAGCGCGGAGCTCCGCGTCTCGATCTCGAACGATCGCGACCGGAACAGCTCGTGCGCGCTCTGATGGATGTTCTCGAGCAGGAGCACCTTGACGGGCTCCTTCGCGACAGGGGGGGTCGTCTGGAATTTCGTTGCTGAGGGCGTCATGGGCTTCATCCGTCAAGGCCACCTCTACCGCAACTTCGCCCTTTTGCATCCCAGGATCGGCTCCGACGCCGACGTGCGCCGACGCCGGAGCGCGGCCGTCCTGCGCGTCGGTTCACGCGTCGGTTCGCGCGCATTCGTTGCGCGCGGCAGTTCGCGCGCATTCGTTGCGCGCGGCAGACTGCCGCGCCACCGCGCAGGCCGACGGCGCGCCGCGGGGGAGACGCCTTGCCGATAGCAAGCTAGATTGCGCCGCATGCGCCACCGCAGCCACGCTCGACTCCCTGCCGTCCTCGTCGTCGCCGCGCTCGCCGCCTCCGCTGGATGCAAGGGGAAGCCCGGCCCCAGCGGCCCGTCGCCCGACGCGACGAAGGTCCCCGACGCGCCGGCGGCGTCGGCGACGATCGACACGACGCCGCCGCCCGTCCCGCCCTCGAAGGGCGCGCTCATCGAGGACGAGCGCAACTCGATCGCCGTGTTCCGCGACGTCGCGCCCTCGACGGTGTTCGTGACGCAGCAGCGGCTCGTGGTGGACCGCTTCTGGGGGACGGCCGTCGAGGTGCCCGCGGGCTCGGGCTCGGGCTTCGTCTGGGACGCCGACGGGCACATCGTCACGAACTACCACGTCGTGGCCGGAGCGCAGTCGCTCGTCGTCCGGCTCCAGGGGGAGAAGACGTTCCCGGCGAAGCTCGTCGGCGTCGAGCCGCGCAAGGACATCGCGGTCATCAGGATCGACGCCCCCAAGGACATGCTGAAGCCGATCCAGGTCGCGCCCCTGCGCGAGCCGCTCGAGGTCGGGCAGAAGGCGATCGCGATCGGCAACCCGTTCGGCCTCGATCACACGCTGACGACCGGCATCATCAGCGCGCTCGGCCGCCAGGTCCAGGGCGTGGGCGAGGTCACCATCCGCGACATGATCCAGACGGACGCCGCGATCAACCCCGGCAACTCCGGCGGCCCGCTGCTCGACTCGAGCGGGCACCTCATCGGGATGAACACGATGATCTTCTCGAAGAGCGGCAGCTCCGCCGGCATCGGCTTCGCCGTGCCGTCGACGACGATCGCGCGGATCGTCCCGCAGATCATCCGGACCGGGAAGGCCGAGCAGGTCGGCCTCGGCATCCAGCTCGATCAGTCCCGCCGCCTCGAGCGGCGCAACGGCATCCGCGGCCTCATCATCATGACCGTCGTCCCGGGCGGCCCCGCCGACAAGGCGGGCATGCGCGGCCTCTCCGAGGGCGACCGCGGGCTCGTCCTGGGCGACGTCATCGTCGGGATCGACGGCACGCCCGTCACGGACTACGACGGGCTGTACCAGGCGCTCGACGGCAAGAAGCCGGGCGACAAGGTGAAGGTCGACGTGCTCCGCGGCCCGAGCGGCGAGAAGGCCACCATCGAGGTCGCGGTCGAGCTCCTCGGCTGACCCGCCCTTCCCCGCCCCGTCCCCGAGTTATCCAGGCGCCGGCGGAGCTCGCCCGCTGCGGGCGAGCTCCTCTCTCAGGCGACGATTGTGTCGACTAGCCCGCCTTCGAGGCTCTCGTCGCCGAAGTCGTCGAGCGGGCCGCCCTGGCCGTTCGTGCAGCCGACGGCCGCGCCGATCGTGTTGAGCAGCTTGTTGATGGTGACCCGCTGGTCGATGAACTGGCCGGTCTTCAGGTAGCCCGCGGCGCCGCCGGCGAGGATGTACGGGACCCTCGAGTAGGAGTGGTACTTGTCGGCGTTGTCGTTGAGCCACACGGCCACGCCGCGGTCGAGGAGCGTCCCCGAGCCGAGATCGTACGACGAGAGCCTGTCGAGCAGGTGCTTGAAGATCCGCGCGTGGATGCGGTCGATCTGGTGGTGCAGCTCCTGCGCGCCCTCGATCGGCGGGCCGACCTCGCCGTCGCCGTCGATGCGGTGGGAGATCTTGTGGTAGCTCTTCTGCCGCACGCCGTGGATCGTGTACTCGGTCCCGTCGTTGCCGTCGCCGACCTGCAGGGTCGCCGCGCGCGTCGCGCCGCACGCCATCGCGAGCGCGATGATGTCCATCTGCATGCGGGCGACGGTCTCCACGTTCTCGGATCTGCCGACGTCCGGGGAGATCGCCTCCATCTCCGCGATCCGCTCCGGCGGGAGCGCGCAGGCGAGCCCGACCTCGAGGTCGCGGATGCTGTCGAAGTGGAGCTGCAGCCGCTCGCGGTCGCCCTGGCTGAGGTCCTTCCGGCGCATCAGCGCCTGCATCTGCTCCCGGACCAGGTCGTTCACGCTGGCGCGGCGCGCGGCCAGCGCCTTCGCGGCCGCGGCGTCCACCTCGGCGAGCCCGAAGAGCTTCTGGTACGCCTTGTACGGGTCGCGCTCGGCGGCGCGCAGCTGCTTCGGCCCGCGGTACGAGAGCACCTCGTTGATGTAACCGGACTTCCTGCCCGCGTAGAGCGTCAGCGGCTCGACGCCCGCCGGGTTGAGCTCGGTCGCGATGCGGTTGTCGATCGACTCGCCCATCGCCAGCGACTCGTTGCCCGCCGGATCCTCCGACACCCGCGCGGCCGTCAGGCACTGGTTGCCGCCGCCGGAGTGGCCGCACCCGTTGCCCGGGAACGCGAAGCGGACGCCGCGCACCAGGATCAGCTGGCTCGCGTAGTCCTTGAGCTCGCTGACCGCCCGATCGGCCTCCGCGGCCATCGACTCGGCGGTCAGCGGGCCCGGCGCGCTGGGCCAGAACATCTCCGGCTCATCGCCGACCTGCTGCGCGACGCCGTTGGCCTGGCGCATGAAGATCGCGAAGGGCGGCGCGTCCCCCGTCCCGGCCGAGGCGCGCCGCGGCGCGAAGGTCTCCAGGAACGGGAGCGCCACCGTGACGCCGAACAGGCCTCGAAGCACACGTCGTCGGGTGATCATGGCGCCTCCGCGGGAACGCGAGCGAGGAAGGGAGTGGAGGAGACGATCCGGACGATGAGCTCCTTGGTCGAGGCGCCGCCGCGCGACGCCTCGCCGAGCTCCTCGACGAGCGCCCGGTCCTCCGCGCGCGCGCCGCGGCCGTGGGTGAACTCGAGCCAGCGCTCCGCGTAGCACCCGTGCGCCTCGCTGCTCTCGGCGAGCAGCTGGCTGAACTCGACCGCGTCCGCGTAGCTCCTCGGCTGGCCGCCGAGCGTGTAGGCGTCCGCGGAGTTGACCGGCGCGCCGTTGTCGGTCGTGCGGTACTTGCCGATCGCGTCGTAGTGCTCGAAGGCGAACCCGGCGGGGTTGATGAGCGCCCCGTGGCACGACGCGCCGCACGTCCCCTTGCCCGTGTGCGCCTCGACGCGCTCGCGGTTGGTCGCGAGCTCGCCCGGCGGCAGCGAGGTCGCGTCGTCGGGCGGCGGCGGCAGCGAGGCGCAGAGGATCCTCAGGTTCACGAAGACGCCGCGGTGGATCGAGTCCGGCTGCCGCGCCGTCGCCTTGGCCGCGAGGAAGCCGAGGCGCGTGAGCAGCCCCGAGCGCTCGGCCTCGTCGAGCTCCACCCGCTCGAACTCGTCCGAGAAGTCCCCCTCGACGCCGTAGACCGCGGCGAGGTGATCGTTCACGAACGCGGTGCGCGCGGTGAGCAGGTCGGCCAGCCCGCCCTCCTCGTCGAAGACGACGTGATCCACGAAGAGCTCCGCCTCGCGCTGCATGTCGTCGCCCATCTCGGGGACGAACTCGGGGTAGAGCGCCTGGTCCTTGTTGAGGTCGTGGTACAGCTCGTAGTCGTAGAGCTGCCGGTGGAACGCGCCGACGACCTCGCGGGCGCGCGGGTCGTCGAGCATCCCCTCGGCGTAGGCGCGGACGGCCTCGCGGGTCGAGAGCTCGCCCGCCTTCGCCGCCTCGAGGAGCGCGTCGGAGGGCATCGTGTTCCACAGGGTGTAAGCGAGCTTGGTCGCGATCTCGTGTCCGCCGAGCGGGATGAGCCCGCCCTCCGCCGGCCCGGCGCCGACCTCGACGCGGTAGAGGAAATGGGGGGACTGCAGGAACGCCTCGAGCGCCGCGCGGGCGCCCGCGGTGAACGGGTCTTCGCCCTCGAAGAGCTCCTCGCCGCGGTGGAACAGCGCGACGTGCGCGTCCCGCTCCTCGTCCGTGAGCGGGCGCCGGAACGCCCGCTCGCCGAACCGCTCGACGAACGCCTGCGCCCGCGCCTCCGGCGCCTCCGGCAGATCCGCGGGCGCGATCCGACCGAGCTTGCCCGGGTCGGCGGTCACCATCGCCGCGAGCTCCTCGGCGGCGCGCTGGTAATCGCCCCAGAGGCCCGGCGTCACGAGGAGCGCAGCCTCGTTGTTGTCGAACACGCCGCCGAGCGGGTCGCTCGTGAACGACGCCGAGAGGCCAGGCCGGTCGTCGAGGCGCAGGAGGTCGCGCACCGTGTTCTCCCACTGCGCGTGGGTCAGGCGCGGAAACATGCTGCGCTCTGCGACCTCGGGCCCGGTCGGCCCAGTCGGCCCGGTCGGCCCGCCGGGAACGACGCCATCCCCGTCGCCCTCCCGCGGATCACCCACGGCGCCCGTACACCCCGAGAGCAGGAGCGCGGCGACGCTCAACCCCGCGCCCAGCAGCAGCCGCCGCCACCGCGGGAAGGCGGTCAATCGACAAGCCAGTGAGATCATCGAGCTCTCCTGATGAGCAGATCGATTGTGTACGCAGGAGACACACCCCGCCGCCAGCGCGACGAGGTGGTCAATCGATAAGCCAGTGAGGTCGCCGACCTCTCCTGAAGAAAGGCTCCGAACGAACCCGGACTGCACCAGGCAGCCGACGGTGGGCGCAGCGCCGGGTGCCACGAGGCGCCCTGCTGAAGCAGGGCGACGCGGAGCAACGACGCGACGCGCCGACCATCGGCTGCCTGGCGACAAGAGGTTTCGTTCGCTCTAAGCCAAGCAGCGAGATCCAGTTATGTAGGAAATACACTTTACTAACAACCAAAAAAAATCTCGGTCCATGGGCAGGTGCGCGACGATCGCCCTGGAGCAGACAAATCCAACGGCACCCAAAACTCTCCTTGCTCGTGTGTGTGATCTCCCATGCATGCCGGCCATCGCAGGAGATCTCGATGGCTGGCCACTCCTGACGAGGCGGTGCTGTGTCGCCGCCGCGGGAACTTCGCTGTTGCTGCCGAGCAGCGGGTTCAGCGAGCATCTGCGCGATGCGCCCCTCTCGCCGCCGCTGCTACGCCTGGTCTGCGCTGGCGCTCGCGTCGCTCGTCTCGCTCGCCGCGTGCGAGCGACGGGCAGCCCCGCCCGGGGGCGGCGCTGCGGGCACCGAGCAGCAGGCGCCTCCCGCCGCGCAAGCCGCGAGCGCGGCGGTCCCCGCCGCCGCGGTCGAGTACCTCGAAGAGATCACGGGCGGCGCGGACCGGAGCGAGGCGCTCCCCCTCGTCGTCGCGATTCACGGGCTCGGCGACAGGCCCGAGTCGTTCGCGGGTCTGCTGTCGGGCGCCGACGTCAAGGCGCGCCTCATCGTGCCGCGCGGGCTCACGCCGTACGGCGGCGGCTACTCGTGGTTTCCGCTCCAGCAGGCGCTCGCGAGCGATGAGGTCGGACAGGGCATCTTGCGCGCGGCCGCCGCGCTCGCGGCGACCATCGAGCGGGTGGCCGCCGAGCGGCCGACGCGGGGAAAGGCCATCGTGACCGGCTTTTCCCAGGGCGGCGCGCTCACGTTCGCGCTCGCGCTTCACCACCCGCGCGTGGTCGGCGCCGCCTTCCCCATGGGCGGCTGGGTCCCGTCGGCGGTGCTGCCCGGCGCAGGCGCGGCGGCTCCAGCGCTCGTCGCGCTGCACGGCGAGGACGACCGGCGCATCCCGATCGGCCCGACGCGCGACGCGATCGCGGCGCTCGATGGGCGCGGCGTCAAGGCGAGGCTGGTGAGCTACCCTGGCGTCGGCCACACGGTGAGCGGCGAGATGCGGCGCGACCTCCTGCAGCTCATCCGCGGCGCCGCCGCCGAGACGCGCTGACGCCGTCCGGACACGGCCACGGGCCTCGCCCTCACCCGCCCGGATGCGCTGTTTCCAGGGGCTCTACACGGCGCGCGCGACCTACCCTACGTTGTGCGCCCGAATGAAACAGGATCCTTCCGATCGCTTGGCGCGGTGGCTCAGCCACCCTCGCTTCTTCACGGCTGTCTTGCTCCTCGCGCTCGCCCTGGCGCTGCCCACGGTGGCGATCGCCTTCTATGCCGATGACTACATCCTGTTCTGCTACCTCGCGAAGCTGATCCCCGGCTCGCCTCCCTGGTACGATCTCTACAACTTCTTCCCCGGCGCCCCGGAGGAGACACGGGCTGCCGTCTCCATCTCCGGGCTGCCGTGGTGGACCGATCCGGGGCTCAGGATCCACCTTGTCCGCCCCCTGGCGAGCGCGCTGCTCACGCTGGAGCGCGCTGTCTTCGGCGACGCCCCGCTCGGGTACCACCTTGTCTCGATCGGGCTCTACGTCGCCCTGGTCGCGGCCGCAGGCAGGCTGTTCCTGCGGGTGCTCCCGGGCGCGACCGCGGCGCTCGCCACGCTGATCTTCGCGATCAGCGGGAATCACGTTCACCCGGTCGGCTGGATCGCGTGCCAGCACATGCTGCTCGCGGCGCTCCCGGTGGCGCTCGGGCTCCTTGCGTACCTCCGCTACCGCGAGGAAGGGTGGCGGCCCGGGCTGTACCTGGGCCCGCTCGGGCTCGGGATCGGGCTCCTCGGCGGCGAGGCGGCGCTCGGCGGGGCGGCGTACTGGATCACCTATCAGCTCGCCGGTCCCGTGCCGCCGGGCCGCGAAGATGGCTTTCGCGCCCGGGTTGCCGGCGTGCTCCCGGTGCTCGGCCTCCTCGTGTACTTCGCCGCGTACAAGGCGTTCGGCGGCGGCGCCGCGCACACCGGCGGGTATATCGACCCGCTCACGAGCCCGCTCGCCTTCGTGGCCGCCGCCGCGGAGCGGCTGCCCATCCTGATCGGCGGCGCCCTCGTGGCCGTGCCCGCGGATCTCTCCGTCCCGCTCCCCAAGCTCCCCTTCATCGCGGTCGGGCTCGCGGCGGCCGCCGGCGTCGCCCTCCTCTACCGCGCTTGCCTCCCCGCGGTCCCCGAGCGCGAGCGGGCCGCCTTGCGCTGGCTCGTCCCCGGGGCGCTCCTCGCGTTCTTCACGAGCCTCGGGGGCTTCCCCGGGTCGCGCCTGCTGCTGATGCCGGGCCTCGGGATCGCGCCGCTCCTCGCCGTCGTCGTCCTGCGCGGGCTGCGCCGCGCCCCCTCGCCCGGGGCCGCGTCATGGCCCCGCCGCGCCGGCGCCGGGTTCCTCGCCGCCGTGCACCTCGGGATCGCGCCGCTCCTGTTCCTCGCCGCCACCTCGTCGAGCGTCGATATCGCGCGCAAGCTCGAGGACATCGCCCGCACCGCGGAGATCGACGCGCCGCCCCGCAAGCGGGTCTTCATCGCGGCCGCCTCGGATCCCATGGCAGCCATGTACCCTCAGGCGATCCGCGCCCTGGAGTCGCCCGATTCGTTCTCCTGCTGGTCGATCCTCTCGATGAACAAGGGCACCCACCGCCTCACGCGCACAGGCCCGTCCTCGTTCTCCCTGGGGCGCGTCGACGGGACGATGCTGACCGGGGCGTTCGAGACGCTCTACCGCGCGCCGTCCTCGCCGATCGCAGCGGGCTACGAGGTCGGCCAGTGCGGCGCCACGATCCGGGTCGCCGAGGTCGCGGACGGGAGGCCGGTGCGGCTCGAGGTCGACCTGGGCGCGCCGCTCGAGGATCCAGGGCTCGTCCTCCTGGCGTGGCGCGACGGGAGGCTCCGCCGCGTCGCGCCGCCCGCGGTCGGCGAGGCGGTGGAGTTCCCGTGGTCGCCGGGGCCGATCGGGTTGTTCTGAGCTCTCCGATGTGATCCACGTCCCCGGAGAAGGGTTGGTAGCGCCGCTGCATCAGAAACTTGGACAGGGTCGGCGGGGTCCGGATACGAGGGACGCATGCTCGATCGCACGCCGTGGGCGAACCGCTCCTACCGATGGCGGGTACGCTCCTGAAGACTCCGTCCCTCACCGTCCGCTCCCCCGCTCCGGTCGCCGACGCGACGGCGGTGATCGAGATCGCGGCGCGCACCTTTGGCAATTACGCGAGCTTCCGCGCCGACTGCGCCGCCTGGTACGTGAACCACAGCCACTATGACTGGGACGCCTCGGTCATCGGGTTCCTCGGTGACGCGATGGTCACCCACTGGGGCGTGTGGGGTTACCGGATGCGGATCGGTCGGGCGGAGGTGCGCTGCGGCGGCATCGGTGCGGTGGCCACCGAGGCGGCCCACCGCGGGAAAGGGCTCATGGCCCGCACGGCTCCGCACAGCCTCGACCGCATGCGCGCCCGCGGCTATCACCTCTCGATCCTGTTCGGGATCGACGACTTCTACCACCGGTTCGGCTATGTGCCGGCCTGGCCCGAGTCGCGGTGGCGCGTGAAGCTCGCCGATCTCCCGGCCGCGCTGCCTCGGCTGCGCGGCCTGCGCCGGATCCCGGCGGCGCCCACGCGGGCGCTCGTGCGGCTGCACAACCGGTGGAACGCCGGCCTCACCGGCACGGCGGTGCGGCCGACCTTTCTGCGCTCGTGGAGCGGCATGCGCAAGGACGTCGAGGCCTGGTGCTGGGGCGCGGATCGCGAGCGTCCCGAAGGGCATGTCGTCGTCCAGGCGGGCAGGAGCCGGCTCGTGTGCGCCGAGGCGACCGGCGCGCCGGACGCGGCGCTCTCGGCGCTCGGGGCCCTCTGCCGGCGGAAGGCGCTCCCCGAGCTCCGCTTCGACACGCTCCCCTACCGCTCGGCGCTCGCCGCGCGGCTCCGGAGGCTGAACAGCCGCCACGAGCAGCGGTATGCGGAAAGCGGCGCCGCGATGGTCCGGGTCGTCGACCTCCCGGGGTGCCTCGCGGCGATGGCGCCGGAGCTCTCGGCCCGGCTCGCCGCGTCGGAGCTCGCGGGCTACCGCGGCGCGCTCACCCTCGAGAGCCCCGAGGAGACGGCGACGCTCCGCCTCGACCGCGGCCGCGTCGAGGTCGTCGACGGGCGGAGCGCCGCGGCGGCGCGCAGCGCGGTCCGCGGCGGCTGGGCTGTGGCGCGGCTCCTCCTCGGCTCGGACGCGCCGCTGGAGGTGTGCGACGCGGGGGAGCTCCGGCTCACAGGAGACGCCGCCCGGCTCGTCCCGGTGCTCTTCCCGGCGCAGCACCCGCAGCTCACGCTGGCAGATAGGTTCTGAACGGCGCCGGCTCGTTCGTCTTCACCCCACCTGATACAAGGCCGGTGTACCGACATCGCATGTCGCAGCAGAGGGGGATATCACCCGCGCCCGGGCAGGGTCACGACGGCGCGGCGTCGACCTCGATGGGTCGGCTGGCGAGGAGGTCGTCGAGCAAGGCGCGCAGCGCCACCGATTGGCTGGCGGCGCGGGTGTACAGCGCGGTCGCCTGAATCACCGGCAGCTCGACGTCGGGGAGCAGGCGTACGAGCGTTCCTCCTTCCAGGTCACGCAACACGAGGAATTCGGGCACGAAGGCGATGCCCAGCCCGGCCCTCGCGGCGTCCCGCGTGACGATCATGTTGCCGGTGCTCATGCGCCAGGAGACGCGCACGGTCTCCCCGCCGACCCTCCACTGGACGATATCCGGCCGCGTGACGACGGCGGCGTGCTGGGCGAGGTCGGCGGGCCTTTGGGGCATGCCGTGCTGCTCCAGCCAGCTCGGCGAGGCGACGATGACCATGGTGACGTCGGCCAGCTTGTGGCTGATCAGCTCGCTGTCCTCGATCGCCCCCATCCGGATGGCCAGGTCGTAGCCGCCGTTGACCAGGTTGACGCGCCCGTCATGGAGGTGCAGGTCGATGCGGACCGCCGGATAACGCCTCATGAACGAGAGCAGGCGGGGCGCGATCGCCGCCTGGCCATAGGCGACGGGCGCGGTGACGCGCAGCAGCCCGGAGGGAGCCGCATGGAGGCTCTTGACCTCGGCGGTCGCCTGCTGCGCCTCTCGGACGATGGGCTGGACCTTGTCGAAGAAGCGCCTGCCCGTATCCGTCAGGCTGAGCGCGCGCGTGGAGCGGATCAGCAGCGGCGCGCCGAGCCTCTTCTCCAGCAGCGCGAGGTTGCGGCTGAGGGTCGCCTTGGGCAGCCCGAGCGCCCGGCCGGCCGCGCTGAGCGAGCCTTCCTCGACGATGCGCACGAAGATCGACAGACCGGACAGATCATCGGGCTCCCTCAACGTTCCACTCCTCGAACGCGGCCGTTCCAGGGCGCCATCTGGCGCCGTCGCGGGCATCCTCGCATACTCTGGACGTGATCCTAAGCGTGGCGGCGCCGGCGCGGCGTCCCGCCTCGCGGCGATCCGCGCCGCCGTCGGCCATGCCGGTTCCCCCCGAGGCCCCGGAGGGCGCAGCGCGTGCGCCGTCGGCTCCGCCCTGCCACGACAGCCGCGCGTGCGGCCGTCCCTGCAGCCGCTGGGCTGGCTGCAGGGGCGAGGTCGTCAGCGCTCTTCGTGTTCGCTTCGATGTCGGCCCGATTCGTCGCGCCGACGCGCGTGCCCCTGGCCGCGCCGATCGGGTCGCGCCAGCCGGCCAATCTTCGCCCCGCGAGGCATAACTTATGAATCTCGAACACTCCTCGATCAGAACCGTTGCCATGAAGGCCCCCGGTCGGATGAGCCCCGCCCCCGACGCGCCGTCGTTGGAGAGCCTGGTCTCCACTGCGCGCGAGCTCGTCCCTCGCCTCCGCGAGCGGGCCCAGCAGACGGAGATCGAGCGCCGCGTCTCGGAGGAGACGAACCAGCTCTTCCATCGCGCCGGCTTCTTCCGGCTGATGCAACCGGCCCGCTACGGCGGCTATGAGTACGGCTTCACCGCGCTGCTCGACGTGATCAGCGAGATCGGGCGGGGCTGCACCTCGTCCGCCTGGGCGTGCTCGCTCGGGGCCATCCACCAGTGGCTGCTCGGATTGTTCCCGGCGCAGGCGCAGGACGACGTGTGGAGGGAAAGTCCCCGGGCCATCCTGTGCGGCTCCTACTCGCCCATCACCTCAGCGCAGGCGGTGGATGGCGGGTACCTGATCCAGGGCAAGTGGCGCTTCGCCTCGAACATCGACAACTCACAATGGGCCATGCTGGGCGTCCAGTTCCCGAAGGAGAGCGACGCCGCCCCCGGCGCCGGCTTCTTGCTCGCGCCCCGCTCCGACTGGTCGATCGAGGACGACTGGTACGTCGCGGCGCAAGCTGGCACCGGGTCCAAGACAGTGGTCATCGACAAGCCGACCTTCGTCCCGGGTCATCGGAAGCTCACCTTCGCGGAGGCCGCGTCCGGTGCGCCTCCCGGGGCCGCGGTGAACCCCAACCGCATCTACAGCATCTCCTTCCTCTCGGCGATCCCCGTCTGCCTCGTGGCCCCGCTCCTGGGTACCGCCCAAGGCGCCATCGACGCCTTCATCGATCTCTGTGAGAACCGCGTCACGCGCGGCGGCATCGGAGGCGCGGGGGCGCTCCTGAGCCAGTTCGCTCACGTCCAGTCGCGTCTGGCCGACGCCGCCGCCGCCGTGGACGCGGCGAGGCTCGTCCTCGACCGCGACATCACCGAGGTGGAGCTGACCGCGGCCCAGGGGAGGTCCGTGAGCGTCGAGAAGCGCATCCGCAACCGGCGAGGCCACGCCTACGCGGCGAAGCTGTCGCACGCCGCCATTCAGTCGCTGTTCTCGTGCGTCGGTGGCAGCAGCCTGGCGCTCGGTCAACCCATCCAGCGCATGTGGCGAGACGGCAATGCGATCGCCCAGCACATCACGCTCAACTGGGACGCCGTGTCCACCATGGTAGGCCAGCACATGCTGGGCCTCGATCCGAAGGGGGCCTACTGAAGTACGTGGCGAGACCCGGAGCGGTACCAGACGGCGATCTGAAACCGCGGCGTTCGAGGCGCGGAACAGGTCGCCGTCTCGCTGTTCACATCGAGCTGCATCTTCATGATGAGCGCGTCGACCTGGTCAGCGACGGCCACGCAGGCGCTCGGGCGGACGCAGCCGGCCCGCGGAGCGCGCCCGGTGAGCGCTGCGCAGAGAGCGCCGCATCACCTCCTCGTGAGCCGCATGAACCTCTTCAGCCGATGTCCACCATCGGCTCGCCGAGGCGCTCCGGGGCGGCGAGCTCGGACACGCATGGAGCCGGGTGGTGCTCGTCGGCCACGCCCTGCCTCGAGAGCCCCATGGGCTCGAGCAGGTGACCGGCAACGTCGAGGCGGTCGGGGCGGGGGCCGACGCCCACGATCACCAGCCACGACCGCTCAGACGATCTCCAGGAGCTCACCGGGCGCCGGGATCACGACCTCGCCGTGCCCGCGCGCGCGGAGCATCCTCGCGAGGACCTCCTGCGCCCGCGGCTCGCCGTGGACGAGCGCGATCTTGCCGAGCGGGCCGCGCTCGCGGCAGCGGTCCGCGTAGCGGAGCAGGTCGCCCTGATCGGCGTGCGCGCTGAAGCCGTTCAGGACCACGACCTCGGCCCGACGGTCCCGCTCCACGCCGAAGATCCTCACCCGCGATCGTCCCTCCACGAGCCGCCGCCCGAGCGTGTGCTGCGCCTGATAGCCGACGATGAGGATCGTGTTCTTCGGGTCCTCGATCCCGGCCTTCAGGTGGTGGAGGATCCTCCCCGCCTCGCACATGCCGCTCGCCGCGATGACGATCGAGGGCTCGGGCTCGGCGTCGATCGCCTTCGAGCCCGCGACGTCCTCGACGTAGCGAAGATCCTCGAAATCGAAGGGTGATCCTGAGCCGCGGAGGAGCGCGCGCGTCTCGACGTCGAAGCACTCGGGGTGGAGCCGGAAGACGTCGGTGAGCTTCACCGTGAGCGGCGAGTCGACGTAGACCGGCAGCCGCGGGATGCGGCCGTTCCGGCGGAGCTTCTTGAGCGCGAAGATCACCTCCTGCGCGCGCTCGAGCGCGAACGTGGGGATGTAGAGCTTGCCGCCCCGCTCGGAGGTCCGCCGGACGACGCGCGCGAGATCCTCGTCGAGCTCGTCGGTCGCCTCGTGCAGGCGATCGCCGTAGGTGCTCTCGCAGACGAGCACGTCCGCGCGCTCGGCGACCTCGGGATCGCGCAGGATCGGGCGCTCGTAGCGGCCGAGATCGCCCGTGTAGGCGACGCGCCTGTGGGCGTCGCCCTCCACGACGTCGAGCAGCGAGACGGCGCTGCCGAGCACGTGGCCCGCGTCGAGGAAGGTGAGCCGCACGCCCGGCGCGATCTCGATCGGGTGGTGGTAGGGCGCGGCGACCAGGCGGGAGATCGCCTCGACAGCGTCGTCGTCTTCGTAGAGCGGCTCGACGCGCGGCTCGTCGCTCCCCTGCTTCTCGGCGCGGCGGTTGAGGTAGCGCGCGTCGGAGACCTGGATCGCGGCGGCGTCGCGCAGCATCACGGCCGCGAGATCGCGCGTCGCCGGGGTCGCGTAGATCGGGCCTTCATAGCCGTTCTTCACGAGGATCGGCAGGGCGCCGGAGTGATCGATGTGCGCGTGGGAGAGGACGACGGCGTCGATTGCGTGGATGGGGAGAGGGAGGTGGCGGTTGCGCTCGAACGACTCGGCGCGGCGGCCCTGGTAGAGGCCACAGTCGAGCAGGATGGTCGCGTCACGCGTCCTCAGGAGGTGCATGGATCCGGTGACGGTCCTGGCGGCGCCGATGAACTCGAGGTGCACGGGCTCAATGATAGCAACCGCGCCGACAGACCGGCCAGATCATCGAGCTCCCTCGACGTTCCCCTCCTCGAACGCGGCCGTTCCAGGGCGCCGCCTGGCGGCGTCGCGGGATCTTCGCATACGCCGGACGTGCATCGAGGCCTTCCTCGATCTCTGTGAGAGCCCCGTCACGCGCGGCGGCCGCGCCGCGCGCCGCGCGCCGTCCGCTCTGGCAGGTTTGCGGAGCCGCGGAGCCGCTGGCCGGGAGGCCGTCTCTCCAAATGGATGGAAAACTGCCAACTCATTGGCAAGGCGCCACGCGCGCCCACCGGGGTTGCTACGCTGCCGCCGGACCCGGCGACGTGGAGCGGCTGTCTGGCCGCGAAGCGCGGGCGTTCGATCCGTGGCTGGAGCGCCACCCGAAGGTCCTCGCCGAGCTACTCACAACGGGCTGCGACGAGCGCGTGGCCGCCGATACGCAACACGAGGAACAGAACCATGACCTTCACTCTTCCCGAGCTCCCCTACTCCAGAGACGCGCTGGTCCCCCACATCTCGGCCGAGACGCTCGATTTCCACCACGGCAAGCACCACAACGCCTACGTCACGAAGCTGAACGAGCTCGTGGCAGCGGACGCGGCGCTCGCGGGCAAGAGCCTCGAGGATCTCGTCCGCACGACGTCCGGCGCGGTCTTCAACCAGGCAGCTCAGGTGTGGAATCACACGTTTTACTGGCACAGCATGAAGCCGCAGGGCGGCGGTGAGCCTACCGCCGCGCTCCGTGCGGCGATCGACGAGGCGTTCGGAAGCGTGTCGTCGTTCAAGGAGAAGTTCACCGCCGCGGCCATCGGTCAGTTCGGCTCGGGCTGGGCCTGGCTGGTGAAGAATGGCTCAGGCAAGCTGGAAATCGTGCAGACGGGCAACGCCGGGAGCCCGCTCACGGAGGGCAAGACGCCGCTGCTCACGTGCGACGTGTGGGAGCACGCGTATTACATCGACTACCGCAATGCCCGGGCGAAGTACGTCGAGGCGTGGTGGAACCTGGTGAACTGGGACCACGCCGCCTCGAAGCTGTGACCGGCGCGCTCCCGCGAAGGGGGCGTCGAAGCCGCTCTGTGTCAGGCATGAGGGCGACCAGCCTGAGCTGACGCAGAGCGGGGCCGCGCGGGCGTCGGCCTCGTGAGGCCGAGATCACTCGCCCGTCCCGCGCGCGTGGGCCGGGCGCCTTGAGCGCCGCGTTCTCCTCCGAAGACGATGATTCCGGCGGTGGTGGGATGGGGATGAGCCGGCGGAGGGCGAGCGCCGAGCTTGACGACTCCGCTCGATCCACCAAGCTCGGCCCGAGCCATGAGCCACGCCCGCCACACCAGCGCCGAGATGGATGAGCTTGCCCGCGCAGCGCAGCGCGATGGGTTCTGCCTGATAAAGAACCTCCTTCCGAAGAGCCTGCTGCGCTCGTGGCGTGAGGCCTTCGCGCCGCTCCTCGACGCCCACATCGCGCGTGAGGGGCACCTCGAGAACCGGGGGCCCGGTCGCTATTACGTGACGCTCCCGTTCAAGGCCCCCTTCGCGGAGCCGCGCATCTACGAGGACGAGACGATCCTGGGCGTGGTGGAGCGCCTCGTCGGGGCCGACATGACCATGGTCCAGCTCGCGACCGACACCCCGCTCCTCGGGTCCGACTACCAGGACGTCCACCGCGACGCGCCGCCGCTCTTCCCCGAGACCGGGAGAGAGACACCCGCGTTCCAGCTCGCCGTCAACTTCCCCCTGGTCGACGTCACCGCCGAGAACGGCCCCATCGAGATCGCCCGCGGCACACACATGCTCTCCAAGGCCGAGGGGATGCGGCGCCTCGCGCAGGGCGAGGTCGCGCTCGAGCCGATCGCCATGGAGCTCGGCGACGTCATGGTCCGCGACGTTCGCGGCCTCCACCGCGGGACCCCGAACCGCTCGCGCGAGCCGCGGCCCATGGTCGTCATCGGCTACAGCCGCCGCTGGCTCTTCCGCCCGGAGGTCTCGATCCGGGTGCCCCGCGAGAGCCTCTCCCTCCTGTCCGAGCGGGCGAAGCGCATGCTCCGCTTCAATCCCATCGTCGAATCGCTCGACGCGCGCGAGGAGACGGAGGAGACCGAGGTCTACCAGGCCTTCGCCTACTGACGCGCGACGCCGCTCGCCGAGGCGCGGCCGCGCCTCACGCCGCCCCGAACTTCTCGTCCAGCTTGCTGAGCTGGCTGGTGAAGCCTTCCTTCTGCATCTCGGTGAACTCGGGGCTATGCATGGTGTCGAGCAGCACCACCATCTTCACGCGGTCGCCGAGCTCCGTGAGCTCGACCTCGATGTCGGCCTCGTAGGGCGGTACACCGGGCAAGAAGTCGATCACATTGCGGAGCACGAGCCGTGTCATGGGCCTGAGCTCGGCGAAGGTGGAGGTGACGGCGTGCGAGGGCGGCTGGCCGATCTCCGCCATGGCGCGGACCATCTCGGGCGTCGCGGCGATCATCTCGTAGCGCAGGGCGCCGCCCGGCCTCGCGTCGAGCTCCGCCACGGCGGCCCGGAAGTTTCGCGGCCCCCACCAGGACTCGAAGCCCTCTCGCGTGGTCCAGAGGTCCCAGACCTCCTGCAACGTGGCGCGGTAGGTGCGCTCGACTCTGACCTTGGATCGGGCCTGGGCTTTGACTGCGCTGTTCATGATCGCTTCCTCGTGGCTGGGCCGCCGTGAACGGCCGGGTTGTTCTGAGCTAACGCACGCTTCTTCTCGAGCGCGGCACCGAAACGATCGAGGCGCTCCTCCCAGAGCTGCCGGTAGCGGCCGAGCCAGTCGTCGAGCTCGCGGAAAGGCTCGGGACGAAGGGAGTAGAGGCGCCGCTGCCCATCGGGTCGCATCGAGACGAAACCTGACTCCGAGAGGATGCGCAGGTGCCGCGACACGCCCGACTGGTGGATGCCGGCCTTCTCCACGACCTCGGCCACCTGTTGCTCGCCAGAAAGGAGAGCCTCGACGATGCGGCGGCGCGTGGGATCGGCCAGGACCTCGAAGACGTCCAGTTGCATGTTTATGCATATACACCATGGTGCATACGTCGGTCAAGCGCCACGGCACGCGGGGCTGCGCGCGCGGCCGGACCTTGCCGGCCCGCGTGGAGCGCGGCTCAGCGCGGCGCGGCTCCGCGGCGGCTCACCTGTGTGTCGGGCGCGAGCGCTCGCGCAGGGCGCCCCGGTCAGGGCACGAGGCCTCCCGCATCGCGCGGCGCCCCCAGCATGCGCTTCAGGCGCGCCCGCGCGGTCCGCTCGGCGCGGCGCCGCAGGGGCTTCTGCTCGTCGGCCGGCACCGCTCCGTGGCGAGCCGCCGGCACGATCGGCAGCCCCATAACATCCGTGAGCGGGGCGGCGGGCGCTTCGAGCTCCGGCTCCGCCAGCGCAGCGCCGAGCGCGGCGCGGACGCGCGCGGGGTCGAGCGTCAGGCACCACGTGACGATGCTCCAGGCGAGCGCAGCATGCCGCGCTTCGTCCGTCGCGATGCGCGCGAGCGCCCGCGCGACGGCCGGATCGGTCGCGTGGCGCTGCGCTCGTCGCGCGAGCGCAGCGGCGAACGTCTCACCGATGCAGCCGTCCGTGAAGCTCAGGTACGCGACGGCGGCGGCGTCGCCCGAGAGCGCGGTGGCCGGCAACGGCAGCTTGCCCGGCCCGAGCGGCAGCCCCGCGTACGTGCTCGCGAGACCGAACGAGAGGCGTGCGTGTTCGGTCTCGTCCTGCGCCGCGTGCTGACAAGCCACGAGCAAGTCGGCGGGTGCTCCGAGCGCCAGGAGCTCCAGCGCGAGCGCGGAGAACGTCGCGATCGAGGCGTGCTCGGCGAGCGCGGCCTCGAGCCACAGGGCGGCGAGCTCTTCACGCTCCCGGGGCGAAAGGTGAGCGACCAGCGCGGGGTCGCTGATGTCCGCCCAGCCGCTCGCTTCGCGCGCCGCGGCGGTGATGGGGCCCTGTTCGTCTCGCAGCGGCCGGCCGAGCGAGTTGAAGATCTTGCCGCTGTAGATCGGAACCTTGAGGGTCAAGACCCACGACACGTCGACGCCGTGAGCCGGGAGGCCGTGATCGGCGCCGCTCATCGGGATCGTCACGCGCAGCCCCGTCCCCAGCACGGCGCCCGAGGCGAAGACGCCCGTGTGCAGCGCGAACGTCGACGTGTGGAGATCGCTGCGGGTCAGACCCGCGATGCCGAGCTCTCCACCGACGACGTTTCCGAGCTGAAACCCGAACGCCAGGCGCGCATAGTCGCCGGCATACGTCTGCGCCTGGAAGAAACCACCGTAACCGATCGAGCCCGGGTCTCCCTTCGGGAAAACCATGCCGCTGATCTCCGTGCCGAACCCGACCGGGTATTCGCCGCTGCCGACGGACAGCAGCAAGCCGGGGTTGAACGACCCCTCGGGCACGGACGACGCCAGGGCCTGCGCCGGCACCAGGAACGCGACCGCACCGACGACGTCGATCGCGACGAGCTTGTTCCTGCGTCTCATGTGCGTTGAACCTAACAGAACGAGAGCCAGGGAAAGTTTGTCACGAGCTTGATCGAAGCAGCCCGCCCGGAACCTCCTAAACAGTTGAATTAACAGCGTTTTCATGTGACAACCGGCCGGCGAAGAAAAAAAATTCGTCGGCGTGTCGATCCGGCCCCGGCTCGTTCGTCGTCACTCAGAAGAACGGTCGCAGGCGACACCTGCGCCGGAAGGAGTTCCGCTCATGTCGAGGCTTCGGGTAAACGCGTTTGGGATCTCGATCGACGGTCATGGCGCCGGTCCCGGCCAGGATCTGGCCAATCCGATGGGCGTCGGAGGGATGGGGCTGCACAAGTGGGTCCTCGGCACGAAGACGTTCCAGAGAATGTCCGCCGACTACGCTGCCTCGCTGATCGGCGACACGGTCGGTCGGGCGGGCGTCGACGACGACTTCGCCGCGCGCGGCTTCGAGAACCTCGGCGCGTGGATCATGGGCCGCAACATGTTCGGGCCGCAGCGGGGCCCCTGGCCCGACGACGGTTGGAAGGGATGGTGGGGCAAGAACCCGCCCTACCACGTGCCCGTCTTCGTGCTCACGCACCACGCTCGCGAGTCCTTCACCATGGAGGGCGGAACGACCTTCCACTTCGTGACCGACGGCATCCACGCCGCGCTGGAGCGCGCGAAGGAGGCGGCCCAGGGCAAGGATATCCGGCTCGGCGGCGGCGTCGCCACCGTTCGGCAGTACCTCACCGCGGGGCTCATCGACGAGCTCCACCTCGTGATCTCCCCCGTGCTCCTCGGCCGGGGCGAGCACCTCCTCGCTGGCATCGATACGGTGAGCCTCGGCTACCGCTGCACGGAGCACGCCTCCACGGACCACGCCACCCACGTCGTCCTGACGAAGTAGCTCGATACCAGGGAGAAGAGCTCCGTGAAAGTCATGGTGTTTGTCAAGGCCACGAAGGAGTCCGAGGCGGGGATGATGCCGGACGAGAAGGTCATCGCCGAGATGGGCAGGTTCAAAGAGGAGCTCGTCAAAGCCGGCGTCATGCTCGGCGGAGAGGGGCTGCACCCGAGCAGCAGAGGCAAGCGCCTGCGCATCTCGGACGGCAAGACGACGCTCATCGACGGCCCCTTCGCCGAAGCCAAGGAGCTCGTCGGCGGATACTGGCTCTGGCAGGTGAAGTCGCTGGACGACGCGGTAGCGTGGGCCAGGCGCTGCGCCGATTACATGCCCGGCGGGGAATGGGAGCTCGAGATTCGACCGATCTTCGAGGCGGAGGACTTCGGCGAGGAGTTCACGCCGGCGCTGCGCGAGCAAGACGAACGCCTGCGCGCCGAGATCGAGCGGCAGCGGAGATCCTGAACGGCCAGAACACCGATCAGCT
Organism: Sorangium sp. So ce426; assembly: GCF_051475585.1. Taxonomy (NCBI): domain Bacteria; kingdom Pseudomonadati; phylum Myxococcota; order Polyangiales; family Polyangiaceae; genus Sorangium; species Sorangium sp. So ce426. Next base: position 6,097,355 of record NZ_CP150341.1, read on the forward strand.
TGGAAACCCGAGAAATGAGACGCCAAGACGCCAGAAGACGCCAGAAGACGCCAAGAAAACAATAAATCTTGGCGTCTTCTGGCGTCTCTTGGCGTCTCTTGGCGTCTCAACTTCTCGCCGTTTGCGTGCGGCTTCAACCCGTTTGTCGCTCTACCCCTCGTCGATCCCCGCGCGCGCCGCGGGCGTGATCACGAGGCCGCCCCAGGAATGCCCCGTCGTCCACTCGTCGAGGCGCAGGAGCGCGCCGCCCGCGAACCGCTGCTGGCCCGGCGCGCCCTCGACCCGCGCGGGCGCGGCGTGCAGCACCAGCACGACCTGGACCGCGGGGCTCGGCCCCGGCCTCGCCGCGATCGTCGTCTCCAGCCCGCGCACGACGTCGACAAGCCGGGCCCGGGCGGCGCGGCTGCCCTCCGGATCGGCCGGGGGCACCTGGCCGGCCCGCTGAGGCGGTTCGCCGGCCGCCTTGGCTGGTTCGCCAGCTACCCTGGATGACTCATCACGCAGTTCAGGGGATTCAGTGACGCATTTGACTGGTTCATCGCCCTGTTCAGGTGGATTTCTGAAAGAATTGACTAGTTCTTCACCTTGATCAGGCGAACCACTGGCATATTTGACTAATTCGTCGCCATTATTAGATAGATTTCTGGCAGTTTTGACTAATTCATCGCGATTCTTCGGCGGTTTTCTGACACTTTTGACTGGTTCATCGCTCCCCTTGGGCGGTTCACCGGCCCTCCGGGCTGGCGGGCTCGCCATGGCGCCCTCGAGCGCCGCCCGCAGCGCCTCGGAGAAGGCGCGCGCTGACCCGAATCGCTCTTCTCGCGCCTTGGCCAGGGCGCGCAGCAGGACCTCGTCCGCGCCGCGGGGGACCGGCGCGATCTCCGACGGCCGCGGCGGGCGCCGGGAGACGTGCGCGCGGACGACGGCCGAGGGCTCTCCCACGAAGGGTGGCCGCCCGGTGAGCAGCTCGAAGGCGACGACCCCGAGCGCATACAGGTCCGCGCGGCCGTCGACGTCGCGCGCGTCGAGGCACTGCTCCGGGGCCATGTACAGCGCGCTGCCGAGCCGGAGCCCCGTGTGCGTGACCTCGCTCCCCTCCTCCGCCACGCCGCTCCCCTCCCCCGGCCGCGCGAGCCCGAGATCGAGGAGGGTGACCTCCTGCGCCGGCCCTCTCATCCGCCGCAGCATCACGTTCTCCGGCTTCAGATCCCGATGCACGACGCCGGCCGCGTGCACCGTGTCGATCGCGGCGCCGATCGCATCGACGAGCCGCATGGCCTCGACCGGCGCGGCGGCGCCCGCCCCGGGGAGCGCCTCCATCCATCGCGCCAGCGTCTCGCCGTCGACGAGCTCGAGGACCAGATAAGGAAAGCCTCCTTCCATCTCGCCTTCGCCGAGCAGCCGCGGCGCCGCGGGCGGACCGATCCGGCGGAGCGCCGCCGCCTCGCGCGAGAACCGCCGATCGCCTCGGTGGCGCGCGATCTTGAGCGCCGCCGCGAGGCCGTCCTCGCGCCGCGAGGCCGCGAACACGCGGGCGAAGCCGCCCTCGTCGAGGAGGCGGAGCCCATCGAAGCCCGGGACGCGGGGCGCGACCTCCACCACCCCGGCCTCTTCCTTCGCGGCGCTCGCGGCCGTGCCGCCGTGCAGCGGGCAACCCGCGACGACACCGATCCTGCGGTGACAGAGGGTGCAGCGCATCCGCGGGAGTTGCCTCCGCGGCGATGCTACTGCGCGCGTCGAGCCACCGGAAGCATGGATGCCTTCCATCGACCTGACGAGGTCGCCATCCTGGGGTTTCGTTCGGTAGAGCCCCTCCTGGTTCGCGTTATAGTGGCGCGCTTCGACGAGGGGGGCGTGACGATCCGTCGACGCGAACGAGCTGCCGACGCCCTGATGGAGGTGAACGGATGCGGACCTATGTGCTTGCTCTCCAGGAGGTCGATCGAACGAAGGCCAACAGGGTCGGTGGGAAGGGCGCGAACCTGGGTGAGCTCTCCAGGATCGAGGGGATCCGCGTGCCCGCTGGCTTCTGCGTCACGACCGAGGCCTTCCGGCGGATCATGGGAGAGGCGCCGTCGCTCGGCGGGTTGCTCGATCGGTTGTCGCTGCTCGCGGCGGAGGACCGGGACGGGATCCGGGAGCTCAGCGCCGAGCTGCGCCGGATCATCGAGGGGACGGCCATCCCCGAGGACCTACGAGAGGCGCTCACCCAGGCGCTTTCCACGCTTGGCGCGGGCGACGCCTGCGCCGTACGGTCCAGCGCGACGGCGGAGGATCTGCCGGGGGCTTCCTTCGCGGGCCAGCAGGATACGTACCTGAACGTCCTCGGGACGCAGGCGATCCTGCAGCACGTCCGCCGCTGCTGGGCGTCGCTCTTCACCGAGCGGGCGGTGACCTACCGGATCCAGCACGGCTTCGATCACCGCAAGGTCCACATGGCGGTGGTGGTGCAGAAGATGGTCTTCCCGCAGGCCGCCGGGATCGTCTTCACGGCCGATCCCGTCACGTCGAACCGGAAGGTGTCGTCGATCGAGGCAGGCTTCGGCCTGGGGGAGGCCCTGGTCGCCGGCCTGGCGCGCGCCGATCGCTACAAGGTGCGGAACGGCCAGGTCATCGAGAAGGCGATCGCCAGAAAGACGCTGGCCACGCGTGCCCTTGAGGAGGGCGGCACCGAGGAGCGGGCGATCGAGCCCGAGCGGCAGGACGGGCAGGTGCTGACCGACGCGCAGATCCTGCAGCTCGAGCGCCTGGGCCGGCAGATCGAAGGGCATTTCGGCCATCCCCAGGACATCGAGTGGTGCCTTGTCGACGAGGAGCTCCACATCGTCCAGAGCCGGCCGATCACGACCCTGTACCCCATCCCCGAAGCCGGTGATCGAGGCAACCACGTCTACATCTCGGTCGGCCATCAACAGATGATGACCGACCCGATGAGGCCCCTCGGGCTGTCGTTGTTCCAGCTGACCTCGGGTGGCCGCATGCTCCCGGCGGGCGGCAGGTTGTTCGTCGATCCCACGAAGCAGCTGGCCTCACCGGCCAGCCGGGACGCCCTCCTGGAACTCCTCGGGCGCTCCCATCCGCTCCTCAGGGACGCCCTCGCGACGATCCTCTCGCGGGGAGACTTCATCGAGCCCTTGCCCGACGATCCGGCGGCCTCGCGCCCCGGCCAGGGCAAGCAGGCGCCCGGGCGATTCGACGCGCAGGTCGAGGACGACCCGGCGATCGTCGCGGAGCTGATCGAGCGCACCCAGGCCTCGCTCGCGGAGCTGAAGCGCGACATCCGGACCAGGACCGGAACGGCGCTGTTCGACTTCATCCGGGAGGACATCCAGGGGCTGAGCAAGTCCATGTTCGGTCCGCGGAGCATGGGCGCGATCATGGCGGGCATGAACGCCTCCTCGTGGATCAACGAGAAGATGATGGCGTGGCTCGGCGAGAAGAGCGTCGCGGACACGCTCTCCCAGTCCGTGTCGAACAACATCACGTCGGAGATGGGCCTCGCGTTGCTGGATGTCGCCGACGTGATCCGTCCCTATCCGCAGGTGGCCGCTCATCTGCAGAACGTGAAGCACGATGGCTTCCTGGAGGAGCTGGCCGCGCTCGACGGTGGCAAGGAAGCCCGGGACGCCATCCAGGCTTACCTCGACAAATACGGGATGCGATGCGCGGGGGAGATCGACATCACGAGGGCCCGCTGGAGCGAGAAGCCGGCGACCCTGGTCCCCTTGATCCTGAGCAACATCAAGAACTTCGAGCCTCGTGCCGGCGCGCGGAGGTTCGAGCAGGGGCGGCAGGAGGCCTCGCAGCGGGCGCGAGCGCTGCTCGATCGGTTGAGGCAGCTGCCGGACGGGGAGCAGAAGGCCAGCGAGGCCCAGCGGATGATCGACCGGCTCCGGACCTTCATCGGCTACCGCGAGTATCCGAAGTACGGCCTCGTCAATCGCTACTTCATTTACAAGCAGGCCTTGCTGCAAGAAGCCGAGCGGCTCGTGCAGGCCGGCGTGATCCACGACGCCGAGGACATCTACTATCTCACGTTCGACGAGCTCCGCGAGGTCGTGCGCACCCATCGGCTGGACGACCGGATCGTCGGCCAACGGAGCGCGGAACACGAGCTCCACAAGAAGCTGTCGCCGCCGCTCGTCATCACGTCCGATGGGGAGATCGTGGCAGGCGCGCGCGAACGAGCCGATCTCCCCGCCGGAGCCCTCGTCGGCCTGGCGGTCTCCTCCGGCGTCGTCGAGGGACGAGCCCGCGTCCTCCTGGACATGGCCGACGCGGAGCTGGAGGCGGGGGACATCCTGGTCACCACCTTCACCGATCCCAGCTGGACGCCCTTGTTCGTGTCCATCAAGGGCCTCGTGACCGAGGTGGGGGGCCTGATGACCCATGGCGCGGTGATCGCCCGTGAATACGGCTTGCCGGCGGTCGTCGGCGTGGACAACGCGACCAGGCGGATCCGGGATGGGCAACGCATCCGCGTGCATGGAACGGACGGGTATGTCGAGATCCTGACCTGAGGATGCCTGGGGCCGAGGCGTGTGTTGACGCGCGGGCGCTCGCGCTCGCCGGCGAGCGGCGGGCGCGGGCGCCGCGGTGCGTGGCCGTCGGGCTCGGGATCACGGTGCCGACCGTACACACCGTCCATTTTTACACCGACGCGGCAGGGGCGCGGCACGGTACCTTCCAGGGGCCGCCGGTATCGGCGATCGTGGGCCTCGGCCTCGGCCTCGCGCTGCCGTGACCGGGCCGCGTCGATTCTCTCAAAACGCGCCCGCCGCGCGTCCACTCACCCCAGCGCATGTCCCTGCTCGCCACCGCGCCCGAAGGCCGGCCGCGCGCGATCTCCGCGCCGGGAGGCCCGGTCCCCTCCTTCGAGCAGCTCTTCTTCGAACACGCGCCGTTCGTCTGGCGCGCGCTGCGGCGGCTCGGCGTCCATGAAGCCGACGCGGAGGACGTCTGCCAGGAGGTCTTCATGATCGTCCACCGGCGCCTCGCGGGCTTCGAGGGGCGCTCCTCGGTCCAGACCTGGATCTACGGCATCTGCATCCGGGTCGCGGCCGACTACCGCAAGCGCGCCCACCGGCGCCGCGAGTCCACGCGCGCCGAGCTGCCCGACCAGGAAGCGCTCGAGGACCAGCACGGGGCGCTCGAGGACCGTCAGGCGCGCGCGCTCCTCGACGCGTGCGTCCAGACGCTGGACGACGACAAGCGCGCGGTGTTCGTGCTCTTCGAGCTGGAGGAGCTGCCGATGACGGAGGTCGCCGAGGCGGTGGGCTGCCCGCTCCAGACGGCGTACGCGCGGCTCTACGCGGCGCGCCGCGTGGTCGAGGCCGCCCTGCGGCGCGCCACGGCCGAGAGGAGGATGCCTTGAGCAAACCGAAGGATCCGCCGCGGCTCTTCGATGCGTCCTCGGACACGACCGACGCCGTGCGCGCCGTCCTGCGCGCGGGTCGGCGCGAGCTCCCCGGGCCTTCCGACCTCGCCCGCCTCGCCGCGCGCCTCCCGCTCGGGCCGCTCCCGCCCTCGGGCGCCTCGCCGCCGGCCGGGGCGCCCGAGGTCGCCTCGCCGCCCCCGTCGCCTCCACCCGCGCCCGGGCACCTCACCGCGGCCGCCGCGGGGCCTTCTGTGGCCGCCAGCGCGCTCGTCGGCGCGCTCCTCGGCCTCGGCGTCGTGGGCGGCGTGTGGTGGCGCGACGCCGCCACGGCGCCGCGCGACGCCGCGCTCACCGTCATCGCGAGCGCCTCTGGGCCGAGCGCCGCCGCGCCCACGAAAGCCCCCCCGCGGCCCGCGGAGCCCGGCCTCGACGGCGCCGGCCACGCGGTGTCGGAGGCGGGTGGCGGCGCGGCGCGTGAGCCCTCGAGCGCGACCGCGCCGCACGGCGAGCTCCTCCCGCGCGCGAGCGCCGCCGCGCCGCGCGCCGACGAGGCGGCGATCCCCGCGCCGGGCGCGCCGAGCGGCGGGGCTCCCCCGAGCGCGAGCCCTCCGTCCGCCGGCGCCGCCGGGGAGGCGGAGACCGAGGTCCAGCTGCTCCATCGCGCGCAGGACGCGCTCGCCACCGACGCTGGCTCGTCCTTCGCGCTCACGGTCGAGCACGCGCGGCGCTTCCCCGCCGGCGCGCTCGCTCAAGAGCGCGAGATCATCGCCATCCGCGCCCTGCTCGCCCTCGGCCGTGCGGCCGAGGCGCGCGCCCGCGCCGCGAGCCTGCTCGAGCGGTTCCCCGGCTCCGCGTACCGCGGCAGGCTCGAATCGCTCGGCCTCGAGGGATCCTCTCCAAAAAATTGAGCCGCTCTCTCCACGCACCAGGTGACCGCACGATGCGGTCCTCTCGGCGGAGAACACCCATGTCGAATCGCTTTTCCTCGCGCGCCTCGTTCCCGCGGCGCGCCGCGAACCTCTTCCTCCTCGCTTCGCTCGCGGCGACCTCGCCGCTCCTCGGCGGCTGCGGGATCGAGCTCCAGATCGGCGAAGAGCCCAGAGACGGTGATGGTCCCGGTACCGCGACGGGCACGGGCGGGTCCCCGCCGGGCGCCACCACCGCGACGGGCGCGGGCGGCGGCGCCACCACCGCGACGGGCGCGGGCGGCGGCGCCACCACCGCGACGGGCGCGGGCGGAGCTGGCGCCAGCGATGGCGGCGGCGGTATGCCGCCCACCGGCGGCGGTGGTGCGGGAGGCGGAGGAGAGAACCTCCCAGGAAAGCCGACCGATCCGGAGTGCGCGGACTCCGTCGCCTATCTCGCTCCGATCCAGGTGAAGACCCAGGCGCAGCTCGACGCGCTGCCGCTCATTCACAGCGCGGGCGACGTCGCGATCGACGGCAGCGTCGAGAACCTCCAGCACCTCAAGTGCCTGACCGGGGCGGACATCGTCGAAATCACGAGCGACGCGCTCGAGGATCTGAGCGGGCTCGAACGTCTGCAGGTGGTCACGAACGACCTCACCGTCATGAACACCGGAGTCTTGCGCTCCCTCTCGGGCCTCGAAGGGCTTCGTCACGTGGGCCGCTACTTCAGCATCCTCGACAACGTCGCCCTGCTCGATCTCCACGGCCTCGAGCTCTACGTCGAGGACTCGAACTACCTCGACATCATCGGCAATCTGAGCCTGGAGAGCTTGGACGGCCTCGGCATCACGGACGCGCGACATCTCTCCGTCAAAGACAACCCGGCGCTCGAAAGCCTCGACGGTCTCCGGGTGGAGCGAGTCGCAAACTTCTTGATCGCCGGCAACAGCTCGCTCACGAACCTCGACGCCCTGTCGTCGCTGACCGAGGTCCGAGAGCAGCTCTACGTCGGCCAGCATGCCGAGCTGCTGAGCATCGCTGGCCTCCACGGTCTCACGCGCGGCGCCACGGTGGCCATCGAGGACAACGACAAACTCCGCGATCTCGCCGGCCTGCACAACATGAGCGAGATAAGCGTACTTCACGTGAGCTGGAACGACGCGCTCGAGAATATCGACGCGCTCGCGGGCGTCGAGCTCGATGAGCTCTGGTTGGAGGGGAACGCCTCGCTCACGAATATCGATGGCCTACAGGACCTCACGAGCGTCCGATCCATCCTGATCCTCGGCGCGCCGGGCGTCACGTCCCTCCGAGCCCTGAGCAACTTGACGCGTGCAGATCACATCGCGATCCATGCGACGGGCGTGACGAACCTCGAGGGCCTCGAGAACGCCAAGATCGACGAGGAGCTCTCCGTCTCCGACAACGCCGATCTCGAGAGCCTCACCGGTCTCAACCCCGACAATCACGTCCTCAGGGCCCTGTGGGTCACCGGGAACCGGAGCCTGAGCGACCTCACCGGGCTCGAGATGCTCGAAGCCGCGACCAGCTACATCTTCATCCTTGACAACGATCGGCTCGTCTCCCTCTCGGGGCTCGACAACCTGACCTCGGTCCCCTCGCTCTTGATCAGGCAAAACCCGATGCTCACGAGCATCGCTGCGCTCGGCTCACTCGAGATCGTGGCGCAAGAGCTCTCGATCAGGGACAATGAGTCGCTTCCGACTTGCCAGGCCCAGGCCATCGCCGATCAGCTCGACCCCGGCACGCCCACCATCGAGGTGACCGGCAACTACGCGGGCGGCACCTGCGACTGATCCATTCCAGACTGCAAGCGTCGGGCTCAAACTACGCCGCGTGCCGGGGGGTCAAGTAAGAATGTCTTCTTCAGCGCGGCCCACTGCGGGGGCGCGCCGACGAGCATCACCTTCCGCACGTACCGGAACGGCAGCACGGGTGGGCGGACAAGGAGCTCGACTGGGAGTTGGACATCCAGCGCGACCTCGAGCGGCTGCGCGGCGAGGCGCGGCGCGAATCCCGCGACGGACACGGCCATCCTCGTCCACTGCAACAGCAACCGCGTCGTGCACGTCACCTACGAATAGGCAGCCGCCTGCTCGACGGGATCGATGTTCACCGAGCTCGTTCGGTCGCGCTCAGGACGCGAAGCTTGGTCAACGCCTGTGGCCACGCCCCCGCCATGGCTCACGAACGTGGTCGTGACCGAGGGTGCCGGGCTTCGTCACGGGACGAACGCGATGTCGTCCACCAGCATGTCGAACACGGTCGACTTCGCCGTGTGAAACTCGATCGAGTAAGCGTGCGCCGGGTCGAACGCCGGGGGCGCGGGCACGCCCCAGCCGTCCGTGCTGAGGATATCGAACATGACCGTGTACTGCGCCCACTCGGTCGTGATGTCGATCCCCTCGCCGAAGTGGTCGCCGCAGCCGGAGCCTTCACACACGCCGCCCTCGCGATCGGTGTTGCGGTCGGGGAAGTTCACGTAGATGTGCGTCGGCGCCGCCGCCTTGGCCCAGAACGTCAGCCCCGAATAGGCAGAAGCGTCGTAGGTGAGCTTCGCGCCCCCCGGGGCGAAGTTCAGGTCGAACCCCATGCCGGCCCCCCTCGAGACGAAGCCGCTCCCCGCGACGTGAGCGGCGTACTCGCTCGGGTCGTGCCCGGGCGAGACCGGCAGGAACGGGCGGCCGGGCAGAGGGGTCTGCGCACCGCCCCGCGTGCCGTCGTTGTACGTGTACCAGCTGCCGACACGGTCCTTGCACCGGAGGATCGCGCCGTCGCCGTCCTCCAGGTCGTCGAGGAGCGCGGTGCAGGCAGGGATCTCGGGCTCCGCGTCCGAGCCGCCCGAGCCGCCGGCGCCGCCCGCACCCCCGTCCGAGCCGCCGGCTCCCCCGGCGCCGCCATCGCGGCCGAACGGATCCGGGTCGTATTCGCCGGGCGAGATGCCAAGGACGAGGCCGCATCCGCTCAGCGACACCGACGCGCAGAGGGCGAGCGTGAGCACCTGGAAGCGCATCAGAAGCTACCTTGCACGAGCGCGCCGCCCAGCGCGGGCGAAAGCCCGAGCGACGCGCCCTGGGTCGAGCTCTTCGCGGTGAGCCACAGCACGCCGCCGCCGGCGATGGCCGCGAGGCCGACGCCGAAGACGACGGTCGCGACGTTCGCGCGCGCCACGGCGCTGCCGCGGATGTCCATGCCGCGCCGATCGCAGCGGTCGCCGTTGCAGAACGGGCGCGACTCGTCGAACCTCGACTTCGCCGCGAAGCCGAGCCCCGCCCCGACGCCGACGGCGACGACCCCCGCGCCTGCCGTGACGAGCGCGATCGTGCGGCGGCCATCCCCCGCGCCGCCCGCGTCGCTCGACGCGGGGTCGTCCTCCAGCGCGCGCACGACGAGGGTCGAGGTCGCGCCGCCCGGCTTCACCTCGACCTGCGCAGTCCACGCCCGCTTGCCCGGCGCGCTCGCCTGGATCACGTGGGTCCCCGCGTCGACCGGCATGGGCACGCCCCACTGGCCGGGGCCGACCGGGGTGCCGTCGCGCTTCACCTCGAGGCCCGGCGTGCTCGCGGCCTCGACGACCACCGAGAGGCGCGAGACCTTCGGCTGGACGGCCGCCGCGCGCTCGCGCGCCTTCGCCTCCTTCTCCCGGTCGCCGCTCGCGTGCACCCGCGCGGCGACCTCGAGGAAGTGCGCCCACGCGGAGGCCATCTTGCCGATGCGCTCGTAGCAATCGGCGAGGAAGTAGCGGGTGTTGACGCTGTCGTAGAGGCGCAGGCTCTCCTCGTACTTGGGGCAGGCACGCGACGCCTGGCCGGCGTCGACGAGCGCTCCCGCCTCCCGGAACAGCGCCACGGCGCCCGCCTTGTCCTCGGCCCTCGCCGCGCGCCCTCCCGCGATCGCGGCGGCCAGGCCGATGCCGATCGCGCAGAGACGCGCGGCGCGCCCGCGCTTCGGTCGGCCTTTCGTCTGCGGCGGCTTCATCGTGTCGGCGAAGGTATCAGAAACCGACCGGACGGATGCAATGGGGGCCGATGCCTCGGTTTCGGCCGTGGATCTCGATGGGCGGACCGTCCGATCAGACGCCGCGGCGCATCCGTCCGCCTCTTCGGGGCCGCCGTCCGCCCTTTCGCCAGAGCCCGGAGAGGTGGCCGAGGTCACCGCGCCGCCCTCGCCGCCCACCCGACCCTCGCCGCGCACGACGGGCGAGCGCAGCCCGATCGAGCGCGGGGCGACGCCCGTCGCGGTCGTCCCGCCGCCCAGGCTGGAGCCCAGCGCGCCCGAGCGGGCAGGCGCCCCGGTCGGGTCTCAGGCCAGCCTGCTGGAGCAGATCACCGGTGCGCTCCGGACGGCGGCCGCGCACGGCGACCTTGCCACCGCCCGCGCGCTCCACGCGGCGCTCGCCCGTGCGCTCGGGGTGGCGCAGCCGCCTGACGAGGCGAGCGGTCCGCGGGTCGTCCCGCTGCGAGGACGGGGGAAGCGGGGGGCACAATGAATGCGCGACGTCAAGCGGCAATCGTCGTGCTCGCCGCGCTCCTCGCCGCGGTAGGCTGCAAGAGAACGGCCCGCGAGGGCGGCAACCCTCCCGGCCGAGGACGTCGACGATCGAGGTCAACGTGAGTCCGAAGTTACCCAAGCGCAGCAAGCCAAACAAGAGCTCAGACAAGAGCGCGCGCAACAGCCCCAAGCCCCGCCCGCGGGTCGGCCCCGAATCTGAGCCGAGAGACCACAGCGAGGCGGCCGAGCTCCAAGCGAAGCTGCAGCACGAGGCGCAGACATCAGGACCCCCGATCATGGCTCTTCCGAACCATGTGGTTGAGCGGGATAGCGAGGCGCCCGTTCTCCCGTTTCGATGGGTGCATCCGGCGGTGGACCAGCTTCGAGAGCTGGCCGGCACCCTCATTGAGCACGCGCGCCAGCACGCAAACGACGAGGCCGTAGCGGTCGGCCATATACTGATGGCGGTATCACAGGCGATCGAACGCAACGACCTATCGGCACTGAATGCGGAGGGCGGCCCTCACACGTGGGCTCGAAGATACATTAGACCTGACGACAACTTCATCGGCGGCGGATATATACCGATCGAAGACAGGAACGGGCGCCTGTTGAAGGGTGGAGTCCAGAGCATCACCGGAGGCTTCCGGCACCTAACCAAAACACTCACATTCGCAATAACGTATTGTCGCGAACATGGCAGTTGCTTGGACACGTTCACACAGATCGTTGCGCTGAGCATGGGTCACAACTTCCCTTCACTGGTGAGCCTCTCCGGAGAGCCGGACATGCTGAAGCGTTGTCAGACGATCGAAGGGCGCATCAAGAATCAGCTAAAGAAACTTGGAGAGAAGTGGGCGGTGGAGATTCCGGAGAGTGCAGCGCAGGAGATCGCGCGTGCTCTACTTGAGGTCGAGTTCAAGCTTTCGGGGAAGGATAACGAGGCGCTACGGAAGGCGTTCACGTTCCTCGATACCCACTAGAACGCGGCGACTGTCAAGGGCTGTTTCCCTATCCCCGGGTAGGCTGGCCTGACGAGGGCTCATCCCCGGGTAGGCTGGCCGGAACGCCGCCTATCCGTGGCTAGGGAAAGCACGGTGGTCGTGGTGCGGCCTCTGGTTGATGGTGTTCGTCATGCAGCACGAACTGACGACGACACAGCGGGTTCTGGTGATCGCGGGGTTGTCCGGCGCAGACCCCCGCACGGTGCGGAAGTTCCTCCGGGGTGAGGAGGTCCGCGGTTCGGTGGTGAAGGAACGGATCGAGCTCGCACAGCACCAGCTGGCGCAGCTGCAGGGCTCTCCGGCTCCGGTGGTGAAGGGCTGAAACCGAGCCGCTGACGGCGCCGGGCGTCCCGGCGTGGTGGTTCAACAACGAAGCTGGCGGGCGCCGGGCGCGGCGCTGTGAGGAGACGTGTGTGCAGAAGACGAGCACGACGGCCGTCCCGCGCAAGGGCGGCGACATCACAACCAGGGCAGCAGAGCGGCCGCCGCACCGAGAGGAGCGCACCGCGGCGCTGCTCGCGCTGCTGGACGAGCACATCGAAGAGCGCATCAAGGAGCTCCTGCAGAAGGCGACGCGGACCGAGGACGATCCCGTGCTCGACGCCTCGGGCGCCGCCGCTCTCCTCGGTGTATCGAAGGAGACCGCGAACCGGATGGCCAGGAAGGGCGAGATCCCAGCGGTGAAGCTTGGCCCGCGGCTCGGCTGGCGCTTCCGGCGGTCGGATGTCGAGGCCTACCTCGAGGCGAAGCGGCGCCGGCCGGCGGCGCTCGCCGCGAACGACGCAGAAGGCCCCCCGACGGACGCTGCCGGCGTCTTGGCCGAGATGGGCCTGCCCGCCCCGCGGGGGCGACGATGAGCCGCGCACGGGCAGCACGCCCCCGCGGCGTCCGGTCCCCGATCGGCGCTCCCTCCTCCGGTCGGATGCCCCGACGACCCCTGAGGCACGCCGAGGACGCGCACGCTGTTGAGCTCCTCGGCGTACTCGCACACCGGCCGCTGCTCGTCGCGGAGTGGGCCGAGAGGGTGGGCATGCGCTTCCGCCCGTGCAATGAGTCATTCCCCCGCGCGCTGATCAGCGCCCTTGCCGAGGGGCTGATCAACGCCCGCGCGGGAATGCTGCGCATCACGCGCAAGGGGCGCGCCGTGCTTCGGGCGGAGCGCGAGTTCAACCGCCAGCTGGCGCGGAGGGCCGCTTGAGCGCCCCGCACCTGAACGGCGAAACGGGCATGGCGGCGAGGGAGCACGCCGCGGCGTACATCGGCATGGGGTGGGTTCCCGTACCGGTCCCCTTCCGGGAGAAGGCGCCGAGCGGCCAGGCCTGGCAAACGCGGACGCTGGATGAGGCGCGGGCATCCTTCGATCGTGACTTCCCGCTCGGCATGCCGATGAACGTCGGCGTCCTGCTCGGCACGCCGAGCGGTGGGCTCGTCGACGTGGACCTCGACTGCAGCGAGGCCATCGACTTTGCCGATCTGCTCCTGCCGTCCACGGCCATCTTCGGCCGGGCAGGTCGCCTGGGTTCGCACCGCCTCTTCCGGTGTGAGGTAGCGACGGCCCAGTTCCGCGACCCGCTACGCGTACGCGACAAGGCGCAGGACAAGGCGATGCTTGTCGAAATCCGAAGCGACGGCGCACAGACCGTCTTCCCAGGCTCGACGCACGTCTCGGGCGAGCCGATCGGCTTCGAGGCCGCGGAGCTGCCGCAGGCCATCGACGCGGGCGATCTGCGGGTGCGGGTCGGGCGCATCGCGGCGGGGGTGCTGCTCGCGCGCTACTGGCCCGGCGGTGGACGCCACGAGATGCAGCTCGCGCTCGCCGGCGCGCTGCTCCTTACCGGATGGGATCCCGAGCTGGTGACCGACTTGCTGTGCGTGGTGTGCGGCCTCGCTGGGGACGAAGACCGGGCGAAGCGCGAGGCGACCGTCCGCGGGACGATGGCCAAGATTGAGGCCGGCGAGCGCGTGATCGGTTGGGGGACGCTCGCGAAGGGTTTCGACCCGATCGTCTTCCGTGACGTCCGGCGTTGGCTCGGCGGGGACAAGCCCCCGGAAATCGTCGTCTCGACGGACATGGAGCAGGTCACCGACCGGGCGATCGAGGCGATCGAGCGCGTCGGGCTCGACGAGCCCGCCCGACGCATCTGGCGCCGCGGGGGCACCCTCGTGCGCGTCGTCCGGGACGCGGAGCCCCCGCCGCTCCTCACGCGTGAGCCGAACACGCCCACGATCCAGGCCGTGCCCGCGCCGGCCGTGCGCGAGGCCATGGCCTCCGGGGCGACCTGGATCAGACTCACGACCACGCGAACAGGGGCGGAGAGGAGGAGCCGCGTCGTCCCTCCCGAGTGGGTCGTGCAGGGCATCCTCGCGCGCACGCACTGGCCCGTCCTCGCGCCGCTTGAGCAGGTCTGCGAGACGCCGCTGCTCCTGCCCGACGGCACCGTCCTCGGGACGCCGGGATACGACGAGCGCACGGGGATCCTCTATGAACCGAACGCGGTCTATCCGACCGTCCCCGAGCGGCCGACAGCGGAAGACGTCGCGCGCGCCATAGCGGCGATCGACGATGTGGTTTGCGACTTCTCCTTCGAGACGCCCGAGCATCGGACCGGCTTCTTCGCCGCGGTGCTGACGCCGATGTCGCGCAACATGTTCCAGGGCCCCGCACCGCTGTTCCTCTTCGACGCTTCGACGCCGGGCACGGGCAAGGGCCTGCTGGCGAAGCTCGCGGGGCTCGTCTCGACGGGGCGCGAACCAGCCGCCGGCCAGTTCACCGAGGATGAGGCCGAGATGCGGAAGCGCCTGACGTCCTATTTCATGGCCGGAGATCGGATCGTGCTCCTCGACAACGTCGTGGGGAAGCTCGGGGGCGCGCCGCTCTGCACCGCGCTGACCGAGTCGCAGTGGTCGGATCGCGTTCTCGGGAGCTCGAAGGATTGGAGCGGGCCGATCGGGGCGACGTTCTACGCGACCGCGAACAATGCGGACCTCGGCGCAGACATGGATCGGCGCGTCTGCCACGTTCGAATCACGGCGAACGCAGAGCGTCCCGAGCAGCGACAAGGCTTCCGGTACAGCCCTCTCCTGCCCCACGTGCGGGAGCGCCGCGCTGCGCTCGCCGTCGCGGCGCTGACGATCCTGCGCCGGTACACCGCCGCCGGCTGTCCACCCGTCAGGCTCCGACCCTGGGGCAGCTTCGAGAGCTGGACAGCGCTCGTCCTCGGGGCGCTCGTCTTCGCCGGGCTCCCGGATCCGGGTCCCGCTCGCGACGCGCTGACCGAGCACGCGGACGCGGACGCGGACCACCGCCGCGCCTTCGTCGCGGGGTGGGCGGAGCTCGTCGGGCGCGAGGGCGACGCAGAGGGACTGACCACCCGACGGGCCATCGAGATTATGCAGACCGCGCCCGCGTTTCGCGATGCCGTCGAAGGCCTCCTCGGGCTGGCGAAGTTCCAGGCGCTCTCCGTGACGCCGCTGCAGCTGTCCGGTCTCCTGCGGCGGATGAAGGGACGGATCGTCGGGGGGCTGCGAATCGTCGAGCGTGGGGGTGACCGCAAGGGGTTCAAGCTCTGGTCCGTCGAGCGCGTGTAGCCCCTGCTGCGAGGTGATGCCGAGGTTGCCGAGGTCGCCGAGGTTTTTTTCAGCCTTCGCGCGCGATGTGTTCAGGGGTTTTCCCGGTTGGGTGCGGAAGGAGAAAAGGCTCTGTGCACGCGCAGGGGCTAACGGCTGGAAGAATCTCGGCAACCTCGGCAACCTCGGCAGGCTGTCGCGAGGGTCCCGACGGCGTCCTTGTCGGTCTCAGGTCCTCGAGCTAGCGGAGCAGCGTGGGCGCCTCTTGCCCACGCATCGGCGGACTGGTGCCGCCCAAGGAGTGCCCCATGGATCTGAAAGATCTGATCGCAGAGAAGAAGAAGCTGGCTCGAGAGAAGCTGCAGGAGCTGAAGCCGCAGCTGGAAGAGATCCGCGAGCATGCACGTGCGGTGCAAGCGGAGGTCCTATCCTCCTACGGGCTCGACGGCGAGGAGCCGAAGCCCGAGGACGAGGACGAACCTGGGAGCGAAACACAGGGGGCGTAGGCCGCTGGGCCTCCCCCTTCGGAACAGCGATACGGGGCCACGATGCCCAAGGGGCTTCCTCTTTAAATTTGGGCACTTCGGGCTGGGGGTGTGGGAACAGGGACAGGAGCGCGAGGGAACGGAAACTGTTATCATTGATGTACCAGTATTGGGAACAGGTGCTAGACTTGCCTCATGCGTTCCCGGGGTGCTGTACAGCTCGAGTCGTGGGCCACGGCGCGCGGCGGCGTCCGGGCAGCCGCCCGTGAGCTCGGGGTGGCGCCGGCGACGCTCTCTCGATGGCTTGGGGGGAAACAGGTGCCGCGGGGTGATGGAGACCTCGGGCCAGCGTGGATCGAGGCCCGCACGGGCGTGGAGGCCGCCGGCTGGGACGTGCTCGATGGGCACCCCTCCCCGCCCGTGAAGGCCAGGAAGGGGCGCGCGGCCCCCTCGCCGCCGGCGCCTCCGAAGCGGGCAGCGAAGGCCCCTGCCGCGCCCGTGGCGCCCCCTTCGCCGCCCTCCGGAGCCCCCGCGGCGACGCTGTCGTCTGCGGAGACACCGCCAGTGGAACCGGAGCCTCCCGAGCCGCCGCCGGCATCGCTCGAGGACCTTAAGCGCAGGGCGCGCGCCATCCCTGGGGAGATCAGGCGCCTGCGTGGCCGCGTGGAGCGCGGCGAGGTCGCGGTGAGCGCCGCGGAGACGATTCGCCGCCTCCTCACGGATGAGCGGGCGGCCGCGATCGCCGCTGTCGAGGCGGATGGTCTGGCCACAGTGTCCGAAGTTGAAAAAATGCAGGCACTCGTGCTGGATGTGGTGCGCGGTTGCGAGGGCTGCCGCGCCCGCGTGGTGGCGGCGCTGCGGGGGAGCGCGGCATGAAGGCGCCGACGGCGGCGGAGCTCCGCGCGCGGCTCCTGGAGCTACCCGGCGAGGTCCGCGCGCTCGGGAGGGCCCTCGCCCGTGGGGAGATCCCCCTCGAGCTGGCGGACCTTCAAGGGCGCCTGGTGGACGCCGAGGGTGAAGCCATCGCCCGCGCCCTCGCCACCTACCCAGCGCCTCCCCGGCTGGTGGATCAGCTCCTGCGCGCCATCGAGGCGTAGGCCCTCGCCGCGCTCGGCACCGCGCCCCGTCTCCGCTCGGCCGCTGAGATCCTTCGCTCCGTCCCGCCGCGCGACCGCGCGGTGCTGCTCCGGCTCGGCCTCGACCTGAACGATCCAGCAGACACGGCGCTCTTCGTCGACGGCGTCCGAGCCGCCGACGACGCCATCGCAGCGCAGGAGCGCTGGGAGCGCGCAGCGGTCCGCCGCTCGAGCCTGCCCATGCGTCATGCACTTGGAGTGCATGAGTGTGCAGCGAGACAGCTCCGCCCAGCCCAACCGATATCCGGTGGGAAGAGCCCGGCTGGCAGGCGTCGCTGCGTGCTCCGGTGGTAGAGGCAGCAGAACTCTGACGGCGGAACTCGTAGCGCGACGTCCATCCCGATCCGGACGGCATTGGCACGGCCCTACCTGACGCTCTACGCAGAGCTCGCCTTACTACTCTGCTGTTGCAGAGTTGGCCGCGCGGCATGGGCCCATGTCAACGACGAATTATCGACGGCTCCTAAGTAGCCGAACCGGCTACACTTTTTGCGCGAAGTATGACGATTTATGTCATCAGTCACTTCGAGCGATCTCGCGGCAAAAGGTCGCTCGGTACGCGATGCGTAAACGCTGACACCGCTGGCGGTCGTCGCACGGGCTCGGGTCCAGCGGCGCAACTTGCCAGGTATGCCTTGAATACCCGTAGGCATCCCGCTAAGCTGAACGACCGTTCGGGTAAGCGTGTTCGTCACGGTAGTACGCGCCGGAGATAGCCAGTGAGCGAAGTGTCGATTCAGTCCAACAATCCCGAGAACACGCCCAATGAGCTTGTTTTGGGTATTGTTGCCCCGTTGGGAACAGATCTCCACGAGACTGTTCTCGCAATCGAAGAGGGTCTGCGTCTCGTTGGCTATAGAGCACTGCCTATCCGCATTAGCGACATACTGAAGTCGCTGGATCTTGGTATCGAATTGAAAGAGGAGCCCGAGGCTGCGCGGCTGGAATCATTTATGGCCGCCGGCACTGCCGCGAGGGCACTATCCAGACAAGGAGAGATATTAGCACTTAATGCGGTTAGCCTAATCAATGAGAAGCGCCCACAAGGTGGTGCTCCCTTGCCCAAAACGGCCCATCTTCTACTGACGCTCAAGCATCCAGAGGAGGTCCGGCTACTACGCCGCATCTACGGCCCCGGGTTTTACTTGATCGGGGTTTCGAGTTCGCGGGGAGACCGCTTGCGTTACCTTATAGACAAGAAGGGGATCCCGGACGACGAAGCGGAAGAGCTGGTCCGCTTCGATGAAGAAGAGCTAGACGCAAACTGGCGCCCAAACGAATGGGGACAGCGGACGAGGGACACGTTTCACCTTGCGGATGTGTTCGTTCGTTCAGGCAACAGGGCGCATATTAGCAGATTCTTGGATCTTGTATTTGGTGACCCGTTCCAAACGCCCACTCCTGAAGAGCACGCGATGTTCATCGCTTACGCGTCGTCGTTGCGATCTGCGGATCTTTCAAGGCAGGTCGGGGCGGCGATTGTTTCCGCAAGGGGAGATATGATCGCGACAGGCGCAAACGATGTTGCTGCTCCTGGTGGCGGGCTGTATTGGCCGGGCGACGAAGATGCGCGTGATTTCAAGCTGGGTAAGGACATCAACGAGCAGAGGCGCAACGAGTTTGTACTCGATGTGATGAGACGCCTGTTCCCTGAGAGCGGTGAGAGCGACGCCCAGATTCTTAAAAGAGGCAAGGGGCTCTTAGAGGGAAGCCCGATTTTTGACATTACCGAGTTTGGCAGAGCCGTTCATGCAGAGATGGATGCATTGATCGCTTGCGCGCGCTCGTCTGTCAGTCCGCGTCTTGGAACGCTTTTCTGTACAACTTTTCCATGTCACAACTGTGCAAAACATATCGTCGCATCCGGCTTGTCTAGGGTCGTTTACGTAGAACCATACCCCAAAAGCCAGGCGTACGAGCTCTTCCGAGACTCGATACTACTGGAGGACTTGAAGGAAAAAAGGGACATACCCAGAAGCGGAGAGGACACGCGGGTTAAGTTCGCCGCTTTTTCCGGCATCGGCCCACGCCGATACATCGATCTATTCTCGATGGGCCTCGGGTCTGGCTACAAGCTTAAACGCAAGGACGAAGGCGGAGTCAAGGTCAACTGGAAGCGTGAGGCTGGTCGAGTTCGAGTGCCTATGCTGGCGAATTCATACCTAGAGCGTGAGAAATTGGCTGCGCTCGCACTCGAGAACGACTTGGCGGCGCTAAATAAAAGGATGGAGGAAGGTCATGTCGATAAAGAAGAACCTCAGCACGGAGGAGAGCAGGAAATTCTGGGAGCATGTGGAGAGAAACGCCAAGGAGGCAGCGAGCTGGCCGGAATGGAAAAAGGGCGGAATCAAGACGTCTGTTCCGGAGACGAGCGCTCGAGCACGGACGGCAGATCCGTCGGACCAAACGACCAAGGCCAGTAAGTAAATAGATAACGTGACGCCTTCGTGGCGCGAGCAGCAGCCGCGGCGCACCGTCACAGCAGAAGACCCGGCCAACGTTCTGGATAGTGCGCTCCCGGCCGTTTCCTCTGAGCATCTAAGAAGTTGCCGCCTACACGGCGCCGTGCGTAGCGTCTTGCCTCCTGCACCAGCCGCCGCGTGGTCGTGGTGCCATCGGCATCGTCGTCGCACCGTGCGCGGCGACGGGCCTGCCCCTCTTCGTTTACAACCTGTTCTTGGAGACCGCCGCCACGGACACTTCGTCGAGTTCGTCAGGCGGCCAAGTTCGCGTCGGAGGCACGGGCGGCGATGGCGAGGGCGGGACGGCCTCCGCCTGGTGCAGCGGGCCGAGCGATGGCTCGGCCGCGACGTGGGGGCGACGGGCACCGCTGCACCCTCCGCCTGTTCGGTGGCGAAGGGGGCAGCGAGCAGGGGACCGGCGCCGGCTGGCTACCCTCCCAGGCGCGCGGCGACCGGGTAGAGCAGCGCGGCGACGCCGCCGGCGAGCATGCCACGTGGAGCGGCGTCCCGCGCGTACGCGTCGCCATGAGCACTCATGAGCTCTCATGGGGCGAGTCGACAACGTCTTTTCACATCATATCGCGCACACCACTTGAACGTATCTCGCGTGTCTCTCACACTCCGGACATATGAGCAAGCGCGGTGTCACGGTGTTCCTCGACGACGAGCTCGAGAATCGCGTCAACCAGCGCCGAGTCGCGGGGAAGCGGATCCGCTCGTTCAGCGCGGTCACCCGCGAGGCGCTCTCCAGGGGGCTCGACGTCCTGGAGCAGGAGCAGCGGAACGAGCTGGCGGTGGCCGCGATCTCGTCCGCTCCGCGCTTCAGCGCGAACAACAATGCAGGAGGCGCGCCCGAGGGCGCGTGAGAGCATGTCAAAAAATACGTTCACTGGTCATCACACGGACGACACGGCATATCGGCAGTTCATCGCCGGCGAGGGAGTCTTTGCGCCCCGCAAGGCAGCCACGTCACGCCCGGCGGCATCCGCGACGCGGAGCGCGCGCCGTGTGCGCTCGCCGCGCCCCGTCGCCACGCGCGGGAGCTCCGCGCCCACGAAGCCCGCCGCCCGGACGGGGAACCGTGCGGCCGCGCCGCAGGCTGCGGTCAGCGACCGTGTCCGCGCCCTCGCCACCAAGGTGGACAGCCTCGACAGGAAGATCACCACGCTCGACGATCGCGCGGAGCGCGCGCACCTGCTGTCGACCCGGCCAGACTTCTCGCCCGAGGTGCTGGCGACCCTTCAGAAGGCGCCGATCGCCTCGGTCCGCGACGCCGTGAAGACCTGGCCGAAGGGCCCCGCGAAGAACGACGTCCGCGCGAGCCTCCTCCCGCCCGAGGAGAAGCGCGCGATGGACGAGCGCATGGGCCTCGCCAAGCCGACGCAGGCCATCCGGCGCGAGGGGAACAAGGTCGTGTTCGGCGTGCTGACCGCCGAGGACGCGCGCAAGGCGCTGGCCGCTCAGGGCCGGCGAGGAAGGACGGTGTGACCATGGGACTCCGAGACATCCTGGCTTCGTGGCTCTCCGGTTCGCGCGATGCATCGCTCGAGCCTCACCAGCACGTCGAGCAGCTCCGCACCGCGTTCGGCGCGGCCGAGCGAGAGCACACCGAGGCGACCCGCCGGCGCGACGATGCGGCCGCCGCCCTCGCCGCCGAAGAGCAGGCGTACGACATCGACGCGACGGACGAGAACGGCGCCAAGGTCCTCCGCGCCCGAGAAGCCCGGGACCTCGCCGCGCTCCGCGCCGATCGCGCCGCCAAGCGCCTCGAGGAAGCCCGCGCCGCCCTCGACGCCGCGGAGCGCGACATGTCCCGCGCTCGCCTGGAGAAGGCCCGCGCGGAGGCGCACGCGCGCGCGCCAGAGATCCGCCGGGCGGTCGACAGCGCCCGCGCCACCCTGGCCCGATCGAACCCCGCGGAGGCGATCTCCCACGTCGTCGCGACGTTCGAGCGCACCGAAGCGGAGGCGCGCGCCACCCTCGCCAGGGCGACGGCCGAGATCGAGGTGCTTCCCGGGGAGCTGGGGCGCATCGAGGCCGAGCTCGTGACGCTCGCCCCCGAGCTCGCCCCCGAGCTCACCGCCGCCCGTGCCACTCGCGAGGAGCAGGCCCGCGCCGAGCTCGCGAGGCGCGTCTCGGTCGCTGCCTTCCGGGAGGAGATCGCCGGCGACCTCGCCGTCATCGCCGCCGCGGAGGCGATCGCGGACAAGCACCGGGCCCGCGCCGCCACCGCCCTCGCCTCGCAGCGCTCGGCCGCTGTCGAGGCCTCGAAGCTTGGTGTCGAGGCGAAGCCGATCGATGGACTGGCCCTGCAAGTGCACATCCTGCACGCGCGGTATCTGGCCAAGCCGCCGGCGGAGCGAGACGCGCAGAAGCACGCCGCGGAGCTCTGGAACTCGCTCCTTCCGGATCGGCACTACAGCGGATGGGCGCGCGTCTCACACGACGAGGTGATCGATCTCTGCTTGAGCGCGCGCAGCGGGGCAGAGCTGGTCGGGGAGGTCGAGCGCATCGGGCGAGATCGCGCCGCCGCAGAGAACAAGGCCATCCGCACGCAGCGCGCCGCAGAGCAGCAGACGCTCGACGAGCCCCCTCCCGTTCCCCGCAGCATGACCGACATCATGGGCGACTACCTGCCTCGCATCGGCGGTGTCATCGCCCCCGGGCTCGGTCGCCGCGCGAGCTGACGCGTTCCGCGCGTCGTGGCGCTGTTGCCCGACGGCGTGCAGATGCTCACGGTCGGGAGCGACGGCCGCCCGTGCGAAGCCTGCCGCCACATGACGAGCTGAGCGCCGATGTCACCGGCGCAGGACCGCGACCGCGATCGCCAGGACGAGCCCGAGCGCGTGGGCGAGCGGGTCCGGCGGCTCGATGCTGGCGACGTTGGGGTTCGGCGGATCGACGATCCAAGCGACGCCGGGATCCGGCGGTTCGATGCTTGCGGTCACGCCGGGGTTGGGCGGGTCGATGACGTCCGCGTCCTGGGGCGGGAGGATCATGCGGCGAAGCTACCACGACGCAGCGGCGGTCTTCACCCTCGCCGCGGGCGGAGCGCACGTGTCAGCGCCGCGATCCCGCGAGCGCGCCACTTGTAGGCGGTGCTGACCGGCGCGTCTTGTTGCTCGGCAACATCCTCCATCGGCGTCTCGAAGATGTCGTGGGCGATGATCACGTCACCCTCGTGCTCGGGCAGCTGGTGCAGCGCCTCGAGGAAGGCAAGGCGCATCTCCTCGCGCTCGAGCGCCTCATCAGCGTTCGGCGTCTCGTGCGCCGCGCGCGGCGGCTCGGCAACGTTCTCCTCGAGTCGCACGCGGGCCGACGCCCTGTGATGACGCACGCGGTGATAGGCCAGCGTCCGCATCCAGACAGCCAGCGCCCGCGCGGGCTCCATGCTCGGATCCGGGCGGTAGCGCCCCGCCTCGCTGGCCTCCCATGCAGCGAGAAACACGTCTTGCGAGAGATCCTTGACGTCCTCGCGTGTCGCGTGGGTACCGCGAAGGCCGCTGGCGATGGCGGCGTGCACGAGTCTCACCTGCCCGAGGAGCTCCTTCGCGGTGAGCCGCTTCGCCGCGAGCTCGCGTTGCTTGCGGTAGACGACCGCGATCGCGAAGAAGACGAAGTGCCAGAGCGTGAGCGCTACGAAGTCCGGCGCCATGCAAGGACTCCCTGTGTTGGAGTGAGGGCGAGGTAAAGCGCGAAGAGGATCGAGCGCGCGAGATCCCACGCTCCGAAGATGCCCACCCGAAACGGGCCGGCGAGCATCGTCAGCTCAGCAATGACGATAAGGCCGCTGATGAAGTGGTGAGACTGCGCGGGCTCGCGTCCGAAGTACCATCGAAGGAGGCACCCGACCGACACGCAGAGCGCGGCGAGCTCACACGCGGTGTAGACCTTCGCGAGCATCGCGCCGCGGAGCGCCGGATACCCGATGGCGAGAACGGCCACGGCGACCACCCACGCGATGAGCACACCCCACGTTCGCCGCCGGCCGAAGATCCACACGGCGAGCGCCGCCACCCCGGCCATCCAGCCGACGAAGAGGGCTGACTCGAGGTGGAACGCGGCGCGGACCCACCCCGTGAACGGTGCGCCGGCGAGCTCGACGCGAGCGGGGCGGAGCACCTGCGCGCCGATGAGCTCCCGCACGGCGTCCGTCACGAGGCCGTAGGCCAGCAGCCACGCGATCGGGCGGTGCTCGGGGCGATGCCGCGCGACGATCCAGGCGAGCACCGTCACGAGGACGGAGAGGCTCCACAGCGCCGGGATCACCGCGCCGTCGGGGCTTGGGGGTGAGGGAGAGCTCGCTCGAGGGCAGGCGCGCGCGAGGGCGCGGCGCGCGACGCTGTCAGGGCTTCGGCGGGCGATGCGGCAGGCACGGCGCCGACGGTACGCGGCGCCTCCAGGAGGGCCAAGAAAGGGCGGCCCCCAGGCCGAAGAGGGCGAGGAACTGGAGGAACCTGCCTACGAATCCGGGGTCGGGAGGGGTGATCGGCATGGCCGGCAGGCTACCAGCGCCCGCCCGCTGACGTCGTCCGCTTTCTTGGCCCGGCGGGTCGACCTGTGGCACGCGCGCACGCGCGCGAGGTGGCGCCGACATGTCAAGCGGGAGATCGCGCCCGAGCGACGACCTTCGCCGCGCGATCGCCTCGACGGCGCCGCCGGCGGGCAGCCTGCCGAGCAGCGCGCGGAAGGCTACCAGGGCTTCTCGCCGGCGGGTTTCGATTTCGTGAGAAAAAATCTGTGGCGTCCGTAAGCGGTGTCGGGCGGGTCGCCTGCGCGTCGCGCCAGGCCGGCCGACCACGCGGCCGCGTAGATGCGGCCGCATCTCGCCGCCGCCCGGAAAGGCCTCTACGGGTCGCGCGTCGTCGTCCTCGCCGCGAGCGCCGCGACATCAAGCACGCGAACCTGCACCGCCGAGCTCGCCGGCGCCGCGCTGTCGAGCACGAGGCGCAGCTCGCCGCCCTCGCCCCTCGTTGCGCTCGGAGGACGGGCGCACCGGCGCCGCCTGCATGCCAGATGCCGCGGTTTGATCCGTGCGTGGGTAGCGCGCCTGCCGGCGCAGAGCGAAGACAGCGAGGGCAAGCCAGAGATCGAGCGCGGGCAGCGTCGGCGCTTCGATGCTCGCGACGCTCGGGCGAGGCTCCGAGGTCATCGCCTCGACGCCCGGCCGGGCGCCGCCATGCCGGCGAGCAGCAGACCCGCGCCGACATCCGAGAGGCCGTCCAGTCCACATCGACCGCGACGGCGCGCCGTTGGAGCGGCTGCAGCACGCTCGGGACCTCGGCGTCAAAGCCAGGATGAGGCGGAGAGGTAAGAGCCATGCCTCGCAGGCTCGTCTCTGGCCATGGCCGCGTCTACGCGTCCTCGGTTCGCTCCACGTCGAGGTGCACGAGGCGGGCAGCGGTGCCGCGCTCCCCTCGTCGCCCTCGCCGTGTGCAGCTCGCCGGCGCCGCGCTCGGGATGCAGCGCCCCTGGCGCGCCGCGACGTCAACCCGGCCCGATGCGGCGATAGATCGGGCGATGCCGGCGACCATGAAGGCACAGGCTCGCTCGGAGGGCGACGGGAAAGACGCCAAGATTACCCAAATTCACGATGAAGGCTCCCATCTTGATTCGACAGGAGCCGATGGGTACCGGCTTTGTAATCGAACAGACAAGCGAATATTTGCCCACCAAGAAGCTGCCTATGTAGCGACGAGCAGACCAAGCGGACAGTAGCAAATGGCTGTCCGTATAGGTTGATCAGTACCGACGGATTACCCATTGATTCGGCAAAAATCATGGTATGGAAACCAGGACGACAGAACGAGAGACGTGCCGCTCGAATTTCCTCAGGGGCGTCGCGATCGTCCATCGCAAACCTGACGAGCCGTGCACATTCGTAAGGGCTTCCAGTTAGAGCAAATTGTCTCGCGTCAGAAAAGACAGGATCGCGCGCCAACGCAGGAGATGCAGCTGCGCACACAAAATTAATGGCCGATTTTACAACTGCCCTTGAGACATCTTGCTCGTTACCTTCGGCAATGAGGACAACATTGGTATCCCTGTCCTTGAATGGGTCATAAATGCATGTGATTGAGATGCCGTCAAACAGGCGTCCGCTGTGGATCGCGTCGATGACGGCGTCCGCCTCATATTCGCTCGATGCTCGAACGAGGTACTTGTTTGCGCCGCTTCGGATTATGGACACCTGTGCACGTGGTTTTCCTTCACCAGGGCGCCAGATTAACCTTTCGATCTTAAGCGCATTTGACCGCTCCATCTCTTTCCTGACTTGGTGCACCACGCGCTCTTCTGGAGTTACTATTGCGGCGTTCTCTGTAACCATGACGATCTGGCTAAGCGGAACAATTTGCCCTCTCTTCATGTCCCTGCGAACACTGATCCACGCTCCACTAGACTCATCGAAAGACGCAGAGTGACCCATGTTCAAAAAGTGTCGATGCTGTAGTACATCCGGATGACCACTGTGCGTGAAGCCACGGACGAAGCCTACCAGCTCGGTATCCAGCGGAGAAAAGACCACGCTGTTACAGCGGCCGCACACATCGCCTTCTAGGACAAGGCTTGTTCCAAACGCGCGCTGCAGCACGTGTTCGTCCGTTTTGGGGCGTTCGGCATCTCCGCAGTATAGACACGGGTTCTTCTGGTCGTGGTTCGTGGTTGTCATGGTTTGATGGTGCAGTAGCCGTTTGGATTTAGCCACTCTCGGGGACACGAGCGGGAGGTAAGGAGTGCTGGATAGCAGAGCAAGCGCCCAGCGCTGGCGTCAAGGATGCGGCGCGTTATGGGGCCTACCCCACGTTGCTCCCTTCGATCGCCCCGCCCGAGGCGTATCTGGGTTGACCGTGGCGCAACGTTGCGCCATATTCTACATTGTGGCGCCTAAGTTCAACATCCCGATGAGCGACGAGCTCCGCGAGGCGGTGCGCAAACTACGCCCAAAGCTCGGCGCGCGTTCGGATGCCGCCGCGGTGCGGATCGCTGTCGCGCGGCTCTGCCGTGAACAGGGGATCGCGGTGCGCGGCTCCGAGGAGCACCCCGATCCTGACGACCAACCCGACGCGATCGAGGCCGCGAAGCCCTCGCCGTCGAAGGAGAAGCCCACCGCGGCCCGCAAGCCGGCGAAGAAGTAGTCCGCACGAAGAAGAGCGGGCCCGGAAGGCGTGCGACCGCCGACCGAGCCCTTGATCGACCCCCTGTAGGACCAGGAGATGATCCGATGGACCACGTAGCAAACCGCCCCCACGGCGCCAAGAAGACGACGAAGAACAGCAAGACCCGGCGGGCAGCCTCGAAGCGCACCGCCGGCCAGCCTTGCCAGGCATCGCCCGGTAAGGCGCCCCGTCCCGCGCGCACGTCGCCGCCGCGGCTCAATCGCTCGACGGTCAATGGCGCCATCAACAAGGAGAAAGCGCCCACGCGGGCCCAGCGCGACGCGCTCAAGCAGGCGAAGGCGCTCGCCCGGCGGGCGTGCCTCCTCGCCAATAGCCGCCGGGGCACACCCGAGGCCGCCGCGCTCGATTTCATCGCGTCGGCCCTCCTGCGCGCGAACTTCGCCCTCCTCCGGGCTCACGAGGAGGGCCGCGATCTCCGCTGCGTCCACGTGGGCGGCGGGTTTCCCCCCGCGCTCGTCCACGGTCGGGCGCCGGCGCAGGTCATCCCGATCGCGCCGTACCTCGCCGCGAGGAGAGGAGGCGCTCATGGGTAGCGCGGACGTCACCACGCACCCGCTGAGGCGCCGCGCGCCCTGCTGGCCGGAGCTCGATGCTCTGCTCGAGGCCGGTGAAGACTCGGCCGCGATCGCGCTCGTGCGGGAGCGCACGTCGAGGCGCTCCGCCCCGAGGAGCAACTAACCCATGCCGAGGCGCGCGACGGGCAATGTCTACTTCAGCGCCGGGCGGTGGTACGCGAGGGTGAAGCTCGGGGAGAAGCTGCGCCCGAACATCCCGCTCCCCACGTGCACCATCGAGGAGCAGGCCGTCGCGCGCAAAGACGTGCTGGCGGGGCTCGCCTCGCAGCTGCGGGCCGCGCCGCACGTCGCCCCCGACATCGCGCTGGGGCTCCTCGAGCGTGCCGCACAGCGCGACGGGAAAGCGCTCACGGCGGTCGTGGAGGCCGTCGACAGGGTCTGCCGAGCTCACCCCGGGGATCTCCCCGCGGTGGGCCCGGCAGGGCTCTTCCCGTCGCCCTCGATGTCGTTCCAGGCCTTCGCCACGCTCTGGACCTCGGGGGAGCTGGCGAAGCGCTACCCCGACCACGTGAAGAAGAAGCGGTCCGTCGACAACGACGTCAGCCGCTTGGAGCGCCACGTCTACCCCCTCGCGGGGAAGGTGGCACTCGGCGCCTTCTCGCTGGACGACGCGGAGCGCGTCATGCGCGCGCTGCCGCGCGGCCTAGCAACGAACACCCGGAGACATGTGGCACAGCTGATGGTGCGCGTGCTCTCCCTCGCGGTCTTCCCGGCGCGGCTCATCACCGCGAGCCCGCTCCCTCGGGGCTTCCTCCCGAAGCTGGCCACGGGGAAGGCGCTCACCTACCTGTATCCGGACGAGGATGCGCGCCTGCTGGCGTGCACGACCGTTCCTCTACCGTTCAGGGTCTTCTACGGGTTCCTCGCTCGCGAGGGGATGCGGGCGAGCGAGGCCGCGGGGCTCACCTTCGCCGATGTGGATCTCGATCGCGGCGCTGTGCGCCTCGACACAAATAAGACAGCGGTGCCACGCGCGTGGAGCCTCGGGGCTGACGTGGTGCGGGCGCTGAAGGCGTGGCGCTCCCTGCGAGGCGACCCGCCGGCGGAGGCGCGCCTCTTCCTGGATCATCGCGGCGCGCACGTGAACGTGGAGCACGTGGCCGAACGGTTCCGCGCTCACCTGAAGCTCGCCGGTGTCGACCGGGCGGAGCTCTTCGAACGCAGCGACGTGCGACAGCCGATCCGCGTGCACGATCTCCGCGGTGTCTTCGTGACTGTGAATCTGGCCAACGGCCGTTCGGAGACATGGATTGGGGATCGCACGGGGCATACGAATTCCGTTATGATCCAGCGGTACAAGCGTGCTGCGCGCACGTTCTCGGAGCTCGGCCTCGGGGAGCTCGCCCCGCTGGACGTGGCGATCCCTGAGCTCTCCCCCGACCCCGGGGGAAAAGGCGCGGGAAAGGGCGGAGGGAGAGAGGGGCCCTCGGAGGGCTCGACGGGAAACGGCAACGATTACCGCACTGTGTGCGATGGCGGACGCGAGCCCCAGGAGCCCTCTGCGTCGGAATCAGAAGACATCGCGCGAGAACGGGTCCGTGCTGGAGGGCCGCTTCCCCTGCGGCGCGCCGCGCTTCGCCGGCTGCGCCGAGCCGCCCGGCCTCGCTGGCTTCTGCGCGGCGGGGGCGCCCGAGGCGGCGGCGCGCGCCTCGGGCGGCGGCCCCTCGGCCGACGCGCCGGGAGCGGCGCCGGACGGCGGCACGGCGCTGGTGGCCGGCTCGACGGCCGCGTCCGGCGCGGCGCTCGGCTGCGCGGGGCGCGGCTCGGGCGCGGCGCTCGGCTGCGCGGGGCGCGGCTCCGGGACCGCGCCCTCGGGGCCCGCCGGCGACGCCGTCTCGCGCTCGATGTCGCGCGGGGCTCGGTCCGACAGGCGCCAGAGGAGCAGGCCGCCGCTCGCGAGCACAAGGCCGAGCCCGATCGCGGCGGCGCGCCTCTCGCGCGACGCTGGCTTGCGGTTCGTCGTGCCGAGCGGCGCGATGGTGAGCGCTCCCCCGCCGAGGGGCACGGTCGACGCGGGGAGGGTCGCCCCGGCCGCGGTGACCGCCGTGGCGGTGCGAGAAGCGCCGGGCGGCAGCGCCCCGGCCGGCAGCGCGCCGCGCAGCGCGCCGAAGAGGCGCTCGGCCGCCGCGCGCGCGTGCGGCGGAGCGAACGGCACCAGCGCGAGCGCGAGATCCGCGACGGTCGGGAACCGGCGATCGCGATCGCGCGCGATCGCCGCGAGGATCACGTGCTCCAGCGGCTCCGGGAGGTCCGGGCGGAGCGCGCGCGGCCGCTGCGGCTCGCCCTGCGTGACCAGATAGACCAGCTGCGCGAGCTCGTGCGCGAAGAACGGCGTTCGCCCCGTGAGCAGCTCGAAGAGGACGACGCCCAGCGAATAGATGTCCGCGCGGCCGTCGACGTCGCTCGAGGAGCGGAGCTGCTCGGGGGACATGTAGAGGGGCGAGCCGAGCACTCCCCCCACCCGCGTCAACGCGTGGTCCTCCGCGTGCGTCATCTTCGAGATCCCGAAGTCGAGCACCTTGACGCACGGCGAGCCGTCCGCGTTCCGCGTGACGAACAGGTTGCTCGGCTTCACGTCCCGGTGGACGATGCCTTGCGCGTGCGCCTCCGCGAGCGCCTCGCAGACCTGGAGCACCAGCTCGACCGCCACGGGCACCGCGAGGCGCCCGCTCTCCGCGAGCACGGCGGCGAGGTCCCTCCCCTCGAGGTGATCCATCACCATGTACGGCGCGCCGCTCTCGAGCGTGCCGACGTCGGCGACGCGCACGACGTGCTGGCTGCGGACGCGCACGGCGGCGCGCCCCTCCCTCAGAAAGCGCTGGAGGATCTCCGGATCCCGCACGTACTTCGGCAACAGCACCTTGATCGCGACGCGCTCGTCGAGGGCGAGGTGGCGCGCGGCGACGACGAGCCCCATGGCGCCCCGTCCGAGGACGCTCTCCACGCGATACTTGCCGAGGAGGACATCCCCAGGGGCAATCGTGGTCTCGTCGGGGCTCGACATGGCAGGCCAGGGCGGAAGAAGCGCACCCACTATGCCACGTCACGGTCAGAGGCTCATGCAATTTTCCACCGCGCCGGCCTCAGCCGGGCAGCGCTGCCATGGCTTGGCGTTTCGTGTCCTGTCGCGACCGCTCCTACCCGACGGGTCGCGACCCGCGGGGAGCAGAGCGACGACGACCGAATCTTCAGCGATGGCCGCGGCGCTGACAGGCCCTTCCATTCCTTCCACCGACTGTTACGAAATGACACGCTCCCACCGATTGTTACGAAACGACACACCTCCTCGCCCAGCGATCGGGCTTGCCTCGACTACGCGCCTCGATTTCTGTTCTACTCGTCGATTGATATTGATATAGCGATAGCGAGGTAGCCAATGACCACCACCCTTCGATTCGTCGCTCCCGCCGCCGCTTCCCTCGCAACCGTGTTGCTCGCGATTTCGCCGTCACTGGCGGCTTCGTGGCAGACCCGGGTCAACTACGGCGGGAACACGCCCATGGACCTCTACGTCCCGGACAAGGTCGACGCCTCGCCGGGGGTCGTGGTCTCGCTGCACTACTGCAGCGGGAACGCAGGAAACGCTCACGGCTGGTTCCAGGGTCTGGCCGATCAGCACGGCTTCCTCATCATCACGCCGCAGGCAGGCGGCAACTGCTTTGACGCGACGCCCGCGCGCAGCGGTGAGCGAGAGGCCATCACCAAGATGGTCCAGTACGCCATCACACAGCACCACGCCGATCCGACCCGCGTCTTCGCTGCGGGGGCGTCCTCCGGCGCTTGCATGACAAATGCGCTCCTCGCGGCCTACCCCGACGTGTTCGCCGGGGGTTCGGTGCTGGCTGGTGTTCCCGCTGGCGCCTGGACGGGAGGCAACGCCTATGGCTGGACGACCCCTGCCAACAGGACCGCTGCCCAGTGGGGTGACATCGTGCGCAAGGCGAGCCCGAACTTCACGGGCGCACGGCCTCGGGTTCAGCTCTGGCACGGAACGGCTGACACCACCCTCAACTACGAGCCGAACTTCGCTGCCGAGGTCAGCCAGTGGTCGGACGTCTTGGGTCTGAGCCACTCCGACAGCAAGACGAGCACCTTCAGGGGTTCCCAGGATACCTGGAATCGGGCCTCCTTCACGAATGCCGCGGGAACGCTCGTCCTCGAGTCGAACTACGCGCAAGGCGCCCCGCACGATCTCTCCGGGCGAGGCTTGTGGGCCGACGCCGTGCGCTTCTTCGGGCTGGATATGGACCCTCCGCCCACGGGAGAAGGCGCGGGCGGCGGTGATGGAACCGGAGGCAGCGACGCGTCGGGCGGAGGAGGCAGCGCCTCCGGCGGAGGGAGCAGCGCCTCCGGCGCAGGTGGCGAAGGGGGCAGCGCAAACGGCGCCACGTCAGGCACGGGTGGCGACGCGAGCGGCAGCACGGGTAGTAACGGAGCGACCACCGGAGGCGCGGCGCAAGGCACCGGCGGAGCCACCACGGGCAGCTCGACGAGCAACGCGAGTGGAAGCACCGCTTCCGGAGACAGCGATCCGACCACGACAGGCGGCGACAGCGCGTCGGAAGACGGTGGGTGCAGCTTCAGCGCCACCTCCAGTGGTCAGCTGCCCGGCGGCGCGCTCGCCGGATTGCTCGTGGCAGGGCTCGGCGCGGTGGTCCGCCGCCGCCGCTCTGCTGCGTGAGCGTGCAGCGCCGGCGAAGGAGCTCGGTCTACAGCGGTTTCCGCCCACCTCTGCTACGTGCAGAGCGGCGGTCCCCGCACACGAGACGGGCCCAGATCGGCGTTCTCGGCGCGCAAGCGCAGTCCGGTGCGCTGAGCACCGAAAACGTCGAGGTGGGCCCGTATCCGAAGCGGGTGACCGCTGCTCTAAGGCGCCAGCGGCAGCCAGAGCTGGTTGTAGTCGTCCTCCCCCCAGCAGTACACCGTTCCATCCGTCTTCAGCCCGCAGCTGAAGCCGGCGCCCACGCTGATCGCCGTGAAGGTGCCGACGGGATCCGTGGACTGGCCGTACCAGTTGTTCCCCCAGCAGTCGACCGTGCCGTCCGTCTTCAATCCGCAGGTGTGATCCCTGCCCGCGCCGATCTGCGTGAAGGTCCCTGACGGGTCCGCGGCCTGGCCAGAGCCGTTGTTTCCCCAGCAGTCGACCGTGCCGTCGACCCTCAGCCCGCACGAGTGGTTCCAGCCCGCGCTGACCTGCGTGAAGGTGCCCGACGGGTCCGTGGCCTGGCCGAAGGCGTCGTATCCCCAGCAGTCCACCGCCCCGCCCGTCCTCACCCCGCACGTATGGGAGCCGCCCGCGCTGACCTGGGTG
The DNA here is from genome assembly GCF_051475585.1 of Sorangium sp. So ce426. Classification (NCBI taxonomy): domain Bacteria; kingdom Pseudomonadati; phylum Myxococcota; order Polyangiales; family Polyangiaceae; genus Sorangium; species Sorangium sp. So ce426. The sequence continues at coordinate 6,129,870 of NZ_CP150341.1, forward strand.
AAGGTCCCCGACGGGTCCGTGGCCTTGCCGCTGGCGTTGCTGCCCCAGCAGTGCACGCTGCCGTCCGTTCTCACGCCGCAGTTGTGAAACGAGCCCGCATCCACCTGTGAATAGGCCCCGGGCGGATCCGTCGCCTGGTTCTCGCTGTTGTCGCCCCAGCAGTACACGAGGTTGTCCCACGTCAGCCCGCAGGTGTGGAGGCTCCCCGCGCTGAAGCTGGGGTAGCCGAGGGTCGGCGCTGACTGCCCGTGATCGTTGCGGCCCCAGCAGTAACTCTTGCCGTCCGTCTTCTTCCCGCAGCCGTGGTCGAGGCCCACGCTGATTTGCGTGAACGTGTCCGTCTGCGGCGCGGCCTTCTCCGAATGGTTGGCTCCCCAGCAGGCCACGAGGCCCTCCGTCGTCAGGCCGCAGGCGTGCGTGGCGCCCGCGTTGATCTGGAGGAATGTGGCGTCGGGCGGCGACGTCTCGCCGAGGTCGCCGCGCCCCCAGCACGCCACGGTGCCGTCCACGCTGAGCGCGCAGCCGTAGTACTCACCAACCGCGATCTGCGTGAAGGTGCCGGACGGCGGCGAGGACTGGTTGTCCGCGTCGCGCCCCCAGCACCGCACCGAGCCGTCGGTCTTCAGCCCGCAGCTGTGGTACATGCCCACGCCTATCTGGGTGAAGTTGCCCCCCTGGTCCGCGGCCTGCCCTTCGACGTTGTGCCCCCAGCAATTCACGTAGCCATCGGCCCTCAGCCCGCAGGAGTGATAGTAGCCCGCGCTGACCTGGGTGAAGCTGCCGCTCTGGTCCTCGGCCTGCCCTTCGAGGTTGCGCCCCCAGCAGTCCACGGAGCCGTTCGTCCTGACGCCGCAGGTGTGCAGCCCGCCCGCGCTGACCTGGGTGAAGCCGCCCGAGGGATCCGCGGCCTGGCCAACGCTGTTGAAGCCCCAGCACCTGACCGGGCCGTAATGAAGCACGCCACAGGTGTGATTCCTGCCGGCGCTGATCTGCCGGTAGGCGCCGATCGGCTCCGCGGACTGGCCATGGACGTCGCTCCCCCAGCAGATCACCGTGCCGTTCGCCCTCAGCCCGCAGGTGTGCTCGCCCCCCGCAGAGACCGCGACGCGCCCGAAGATCCCAGGGGTCGGGTCCTGTGACCCGCTGCCCCAGCAGTCCACGGAGCCGTCCAACTTCAGCCCGCACGTGTTCAACCAGTTCGTGCTGATCTGGGTGAACGTGCCCGAGGGATCCGCGGCCTCGCCGGTCTCGTTCGCCCCCCAGCAGTCGACCGCGCCGTTCGTCCTCACCCCGCAGGTGTGCCCGGAGCCCGCGTTGATCTGGATGAAGTTACCTGCAGGATCCGCGGCCTCGCCGTGCTCGTTCTTCCCCCAGCAGTCCACCGTGCCGTCCGGCTTCAGCCCACATGCGTGAAATGTGCCGGCGCTGACCTGGACGAAGGTGCCCAGCGGCTCATCGGTCTGTCCGTGGCTGTTGAACCCCCAGCACTTGATCGCGCCGTGCGACATCACCCCGCAGGTGAACGCGAAGCCCGCGCTGACCTGGGTGAAGGTGCCGCCCGGCGCGTCGATCCCGCCCTCGCCGTTCCACCCCCAGCAGTGGACCGTACCGTCCGTCCTCACCCCGCAATTGTGAAGGTCGCCTGCGCTGATCTGGAGGAACGTGCCTTCGGGATCCGTAGATTTCCCGTATTCGAGCTTCCCCCAGCAATCCACCGTGCCATCCGTCCTCAGTCCGCAGGTGTGATCCGTGCCTGCGCTGATCTGGAGGAACGTGCCCACGGGATCCGCCGACTGGCCGTTACCGTTGCTGCCCCAGCAATCCACGGTGCCATCCGGCCTCAGCGCGCAGGCGTGCCCGCCGCCCGCGCTCACGATGGGGTCGTCGGCGAGGGAGTTCGTCGGCGCGTCGTCGTCGCGGACGCCTTGCGAGACGGTGGCGAGCTCGCTCCCCTCCGCGCCCGGATCCCTCGGCGCCTCGCCGAGACACCCGAGCAAGGGCATCGTCACCATCGTCAGCGCGAGCCAGGGGCCGAGGCTCCGGCCGCCGCCCTCGCGCAAGTTCGGAAAAATTAGCCCTGTGGGCACATGCATCAACATAGATCCTGGACCTTGTTTGCTTGGAGTGAAGAGACGCGAGAGAGCCGCGAGCGCCAGCGGCACGCCGCCCGGTGCGCCGCTGGCGCAGCGGCTCGTGCTCAGAACGCGAGCGGGAGCCAGAGCCGGCCGTCGCTGGACTTCCCCCAGCAGTGCACCCGGCCGTCGGTCTTCATCCCGCAGGTGTGGAGGTAACCGGCGCTCAGGCTGACGAAGGTGCCTTCGGGATCGTCGGTCTGCCCGTCCACGTTGTATCCCCAGCAGTGCACCGTGCCGTTCGTCCGCACGCCGCAGGTGTGAAGGTGGCCCGCGGCGACCTGGGTGTAGGTGTCGGAGGACGGGGGATCCGTCGCCTGGCCCTGGTCGTTGAGCCCCCAGCAGTCGACCGCACCTCCCTCCCTCACACCGCAGCTGTGAAAGCCGCCCGCGCTGACCTGGACGAAGTCACCCGCGGGGCTCGTGGACTGACCCTCTCCATTGTATCCCCAGCAGTGCAGCTTGTGGTCCGTCTTCACGCCGCAGTTGTGTGCGCCGCCCGTGCTGACCTGGAGGAAATGGAGGGAGCTCGCCGGATCCGTGGCTTTGTTGGCGGTGTTGTCCCCCCAGCAGTTCACTGTGCCGTCCGCCTTCACACCGCAGTTGTGAAACGACCCCGAGTCGATCTGGATGTAATTGCCGGCGGGCTTGGTAACCTGCCCATAGCCGTTGTCCCCGAAGCAATCCACGGATCCGGTCGACCTCAGCCAGCAGGTGTGGTCCTGGCCCGCGCTGGCCTGCGTGAAGGTGCCGGCAGGCTCCAGGGCCCGGCCCCCCGACCGGTCCCCCCAGCACCTCGCCGAGCCGCTCGCGTTCACGCCGCAACCATGCTCGGTGCCCGTGCTGATCTGAGAGAAGCTCTCCGACGGCGGCGCGGTTTTCTCCGCATCCTTGTCGCCCCAGCAGGCCACGAGGCCGTTCTCCGTCACGCCGCAGGTGTGATTCCTCCTCGTGTCGATCTGGACGAAGGTGCCGTCGGGAGCCGAGGTCTGTCCGAGGCTGTTGCTCCCCCAGCACTGGACCCTGCCATCGGTCCTCAGCCCGCAGCTGTGGTTCAACCCCGCGGTGACGTGAGCGAAGCGGCCGTCGGGGCTGTCGGATTGGTTTGATCCGTCGCTCCCCCAGCAGTGCGCGGCGCCCTCGGTCGTCAGCCCGCAGGTGTGCATGTAGCCCGCGCTGACCTGGGTGAAGCGGACCAGGAACGTGGGGTCGGTGGCCTGGCCTTCGACGTTGCGCCCCCAGCAGTGCACCGTGCCGTTGGTCCTCACGCCGCACGTGTGAAAGTCACCCGCGCTGACCTGGGTGTAGGTATCGCTGGTCGAGGGATCGTCCGCCTTGCCCGAGCCGTTGTCGCCCCAGCAGTGGACCGTGCCGTCCGTCTTGACACCGCAGGTGTGAATGCTGCCTGCGCTGATCTGGTTGTAGGTGCCCGCGGGATCCGAGCTCTGGCCGTGGCTGTTGCTGCCCCAGCAGTGGACCGTGCCATTGTACCGAAGCCCGCACGTGTGGCTGTTGCCTGCGCTGAGCTGCTTGTAGGTACCGGACGGCTCCGTGGACTGGAGAACGTTGTCGCTCCCCCAGCAGATCACCGCGCCGGAAGGGGTCAGCGCGCAGGAATGGTGGAGGCCCACCGTGACCGTGCTGCGCCCGAAGATCGAGCCGGCGGCAGGGTCAGCCTCATCGTCCCCCCAGCAGTCCACTGCGCCGCTCACCTTCAGACCGCAGGTGATTCTGCCGTTCGTGCTGATCTGGGAGAAGCTCCCCGTCGGATCCGTCCCGCCGCCGTCGTCGTCGCTCCCCCAGCAGTTCACCGAGCCGTCCCTCCTCGTCCCGCAGGTGTGGACTTCGCCCGCGCTGACCTGGATATAGGTCTCGCTCTGCGGGGGATCTGCCGCCTGGAGCTCCACGTTGCGCCCCCAGCAGTGGATCGTGCCGTTCTTTCTCACACCACAGGTGTGCGCGCTGCCCGCGCTGAGCTGGGTGTAGGTGTCGCTGACCGGGGGATCCGCCGCCTGGCCCTGGGCGTTGCTCCCCCAGCAGTGGACCGTGCCGGACTCCGTTACCCCGCACGTGTGCCATCCACCCGCGCTGACCTGCACGTAGTTGCCGGTCGCTGGAGGCGTGGCCCTGCCGTTCGTGTTGCTCCCCCAGCAGTGGACCGAGCCGTTCGTCCTCACGCCGCAGGTATGAAAGCGGCCAGCGCTGACCTGCGTGTAGGTATCCGCGGGAGGCGGCGGCTCCCAGGGGTGCTCGGGCCCGGGCACAGGCGGATCCGTGGCCTGCCCATCGGCGTTGTAACCCCAGCAATGGACCGTGCCGTTCGTCCTCACCCCACACGTGTGCCATGCGCCCGCGCTGACCTGGAGATAGGTGTCGTCCGTCGCGGGGTCGGTGGCCTGGCCGTGGATGTTGCTCCCCCAGCAGTCGACCGTGCCGTTCGGCTTCAGGGCGCAGGCGTGTCCGTCGCCCGCGCTCACGATGGGCTCCTCGGACGCCGCATGGATCCGCGTGTCGTCGGCGCGGAGGCCCTGCGCGGCCTCGTCGAGCTCGCCGCCGTCCACGTCGGGCTCTCGCGGCGATTCGCCGAGGCACCCGAGGAGAGAGAATGTGATGACCTTCAGCGCGACCAGGGCTTCAAGCCGCTGGCCACCCCGCTCGCGCGCTCGCAAAGTCCGTCGTCTTCCAGGCACATAGGTCGACATAGGTCCTCGATGGCTCTTTGTTCTAGTTTCAAGAAAGCAAGCGCTTCAAGAGCAGGCTCCACACACCGATCGAGACTGCATTTCCGCGCTGCGGCGTTCTGCGGAGCGCTCCGGCGCTTCCCGCCAGGGCTCTCCGCGGTGCCTCGCCGGTGGCGGCGAGGCACCCGGGCGTTCCGGGCGTTTGATCAGCAACCCTCGGGCCAGGACACGCAAGAGGGCATTCTGGCCCGTTCACGCGACGGCGCCGGTCGAGGGGCTCGCCGCCGGGCGTGACATGTCGCGCTCGCTCCGTGACATGTCACGCTCGATCCGTGACATGTCACGCCCTCCCCGTGACATCTCTTGCCGGGCTCCCCCGCGGTCGGCGGGAGCCGCGGTGAAGAGAACCGCCGCCCCGCAGCCTCTGGAGTCGACGCGGCCTCTTCGATGCATGGACGAGCCGTCGATCCAGCATCACGTTTCAGGAGGAAGTCGGCCCGCGTAAAAATGCTCAGTCAACCCGGGGCAGGTCCCGCGATGGGGCTTGACGTTTCCGAGACGTTTGGATTTCCTTCCCCCATGAAGACGGCTTTCCCTCGCTTCAAACTCGTTGCATCGACGGCGCTCCTCGTCGCGGCCGTCGCGTCCTGCAGCGGCGAAGATGCCGATCCTGGCACGTCAGGTTCGTCGGGCGGCTCACCGCCAGCCTCCGGGTCGGGCGGGACGGGTGGAACAGCCGCGAGCAGCGGCGTCGGGGGCTCAGGCTCGGACGCCTCGAGCGCCGGAGGAACTGGCGGCAGCTCCACGGGCGGTTCGTCCGCGGTCGGCACGGGCGCAGGGGGCGGCGGATCGGCAGGCACGACATCCGGGGGTTCGGGTGGGTCGACACCCGAGACGGGCGATCGCTCGCCGGAAGGCACCTGCGCGCGCTTCAACGCCGACACCGCCGACATGAGCGAGGGCACGTGGAGCGGCTCGCTGGATCCCGAGTGCGACCCGGGAGACATCTCTGCCGACGGTCGAGCGAACGCGCTCCGGCTCTTCAACCTGTACCGCTGGCTGGCGGACCTGCCCCCGGTCGTGACCGAGCCCACCCGCGACGTGCAGGCCCAGGCCTGCGCGCTCATGATGGACGCGAACAATTCGCTCTCGCACGAGCCGCCGGAGAGCTGGAAGTGCTACTCGAAAGCAGGCGCGGACGGCGCGAGGACGAGCAATATCTCGAGTGGCCCCGGCGTCGCGAGCGTCCTGGGCTATTTGATCGACCCCGGGAACGAGACGACCTTCGGCCACCGGCGCATCATCCTCGCGAACGATCTCGGCCCGATCGGCCTCGGCTCTACCGGCAAGAGCGGCGCCTCCTGCATGCAGAACATCGGAGGGACGGGGCGCGCCGGCAAGGAGTGGACGGCCTGGCCACCGCCCGGGGTGTTCCCGATGCAGGCGTACGGCGACCGCTGGAGCTCACTCAGCGACACCGGATGGTCGATCCAGAGCGAGGACATCGAGCTCGAGGACGCCGAGGTCACGATCACGAGCGGCGGAGCCCCGCTGGCCGTCGACGTGGAGCCGCTCCAGGGGCGCTACGGCTCCACCAACGCCATCCGCATCGTGCCGAACGGCTGGGACCCTGAAGCCGGCAACACCTACTCCGTGAGCGTCTCCGGAATCTCGGCGACCATCGCGTACGACGTCGTGTTCGTCGACTGCGAATAGAGGATCTCGTTCCCCTTCAGCTCCGGCAAGAACATCATTTCGGGACCTTGACGTCGAGCTTGCCGAGGCGCGCGAGCAGCGGCCCCCGATCCTCCATCGCCGCGCCGACGAGCCTCCGCGCAGACGCGTCGTCGAGCTTCGGGACGGCTCGCGCTGCGAATCGCGCCTCGTCCGCGGCGGGGACCTGGAAGATCAGGTGGTAGACGCCGCTGCTCGAGACCGCGAGCACGCGCTGCGTCTCCCCCAGGCCGAGCAATCGACAGAGCGCCGCGGCAAGGAACCCCGCGGCGGCGCGAGCGAGAGCGCCGCCGCGAAACGAGAGCGAGACGTGGTGCTCTCGTCCGGCCTCGCCGGCCTCGGCGACGGTGTATACTACGGCGATGTCGGCGGACGTGATGAAGGCATTGCCCTCGGCGAACGGGTCCGCGGGCGGGCCCCCGCCGGGGCGCTTGAGCGCGGTGTCCTTGGCGCGGCCGAGCCCGCGCGAGAGCTCGATCAGGTGGTCCGGCGAGAACAGCCGATCGTAACGCGGCCGCTTCGTCGCGAACCGGTAGACAAGGAACACCACGAGCCCGACGAGCAGCCATTTCAGCATCGGACCTTGCACCTCCGCGCCCATGCGCCGAGACAGACCATCACGCCCGCGGGGAGCGGCTCATCGCCGCAGCATGCGCCTTCTTTCGTCCCATGGCGAGGTATCGTGCCGGTCCTCGGGCGATTCGTCCATGGGGTTTCACCTCTTCCGTCACCCCTCGCGCCTCCGCGCCTCACGCCCTTGCAGCTCGGCTTGCCTGATGGCGCGCGTTGCTGCGACGTGGGCAGGCGCGCCGCCCGGCGCGGGCTCACCTCCTCGACGTCGTACCCGGTGGGCCGCGGCCCTCATTGGGTGGAGATCCTGACCTTCCCGTGATCCGAGCGCCGCGCGCGACGGCCCTGCGCTGGCGAAACTGGCGGCGCGGGTGGCGGCCGCCAGGTCCCGGAGCGCGGAGAGGGCCCAAAGGTCCCGCAAAAAGGCCGCGGCATACCGTTCGCAATACGTGCCCACCGAAGCGCCGCGAGGTCCGACCCCGCGCTGGTCCCCGCCGTTGCGGGGCAGCGCGAGGCCCGGGAGCGGCGTGCTGGCCCGAGCCGACGCCACGCGCCGCGCTCGGATGGAGGCACCCATGTCGGTTCGTCATGCCATGTCCATGAGTTTCCCTGTCCTCGCGCTCGCCTGCTCCACCGCGCAAGGCGCCGCCCCGGAGCCGCCGGAGAGCACCCCACCGCAGCACGACGGCGCAGCGGCGCCGGCCGGCTCGACGAGCGCGAGGAGCTTCGTCGACGCCGCGTCGTACTTCACGAGCTCGGCCGAGATCGACGCCTGGTACGACCTGCTTCGCGAGCTGAACGACGACTTCGACGTCGTGTGCGGCGACACGTTCTGCGAAGGCGATTTCAGCAACTACGAGCCGCTTCGATTCCGTTGCTCCGTCGAGGAGCACGCCGGGACGATAGGCCGCTGTGTGTGGATCCTCGCCGCGAGCAACGAGGAGATCGCGCCTCCCACGGGCGATGTCGAGGTCGACGCGAGGGTCTTCCTCTGCGAGATGCCCGTCGCCCCGGACACGGCCGTGACCGACCTCGTCGAGGCGCTCTCGGCGGCGGCAGGTCGGGCGATCGACGCGGAGCTCCCCGGAACGGACCGATCGCTCTACGACGGCCTCGTCGAATGCCTCTGACAGCCCGCCGGCGCCGCCGAGCTCGGTCGTCGCGCCGCGCTGGCGCCGCCTGACGCCCAGCGCGGACCGAAGCGCGCAGGCGAGACGAGCTGGCTCGCCGGGCGAGGAGGCGTGGCGCTCAGGAAAGGCCCGTCGGGCGAGCGCTTCCGGCGCCGCCCTCGCCCGTCACCGGCTCGCCTTCGGCGAGCAGCCGCTTGAGCGTGGCGAGATCGACGGGCTTCACGAGGTGCTCGTCGAACCCGGCTTCACGCGCCCTCTCGCGGTCGCCCTGCTGCCCGTAGCCGGTGAGCGCGATCAGATAGACGTCCTTGTGCTGGGGTTTCTCCCGGACGCGGCGCGCGAACTCGAGGCCGTCGATCCCCGGCAGCCCGATGTCCACGATGGCCACGTGCGGGAGCACCTCGTCCATGAGCTCGATCCCCGAGATCCCGTGAGACGCCGAGTGACACTCGAAACCGGCGCGCGAAAGGAGCGCGCAGAGCGCCTCGCGGCCGTCGTCGTTGTCCTCCACGACGACGACCCGCCATCTCCTGGGGATGTTCGCGAGGAGCGAGCCGCGCGCCGCCTCCTGCTCGGAGGACGGCTCGGAGATCGGCAGCCGCACCTCGAACTCGCACCCCTTGCCCTCTCCCTCGCTCCGCGCGCTCACGGTCCCGCCGTGCTTTTCAACGAGGCCCCGGACGAGGGTGAGCCCCACGCCGAGCCCTCCCGCCGATCGGTCCAGGGTGCGGCTCGATTGCACGAAGAGCTCGAACACCGTGTCGAGCATCTCCTTCGGGATCCCGACGCCATCGTCCTTCACGCGGACCACCGCGTGTCCGTCCACGCGCCTGGCCTCCAGGGTGACATGACCCCCACGCGAGGTGTACTTCGCAGCGTTGTTGAGCAGGTTCACGTGAACCTGCTGGAGCCGCGCAGGGTCGCCCTCGACCCAGATCGGCTCTCGATCGACGGCGACCGAGAAATGGACGCCGCGCGTGTCCATGAGGTTCTTGACCGCGTCGGCGGCGTCCTTCACCACCGTGCCGAGGTCGAGCACGCGCCTTCGGAGCTCGATCTTGTTCTGCGTGACGCGGCTCGCCTCCAGCAGATCGTCGAGCAGGCGCGCCATCTGCGCGGACTGACGCTCGAGGATCTGGACGACCTTCTCGTCGATCCCGGACGCGCCGTCCGGCGCGGAGCAGTCTTCCTTGAGCAGCGCCGTGGCGTGGACGATCGCGCCGAGCGGGTTGCGGAGCTCGTGCGACAGCATGGCGAGGAACTCGTCGCGCCTGCGCACGGCGTCCTTGATCTGCTCCTCCGATCGCTTCTGCGCGGTGACGCTCCGGAAGATGCCGATGATACCGACGATGTGGCGCGCCGCATCGATGAGCGGGAGCCGCGTGACGAGGTCCCACTCCACGACGCCGTCGTGCCGCACGCGCTTCTCCAGCTTGTAGTGCTGCGCCTCGCCGGTCCGCAGCACCACCTCGTCCTCCTGGTGAACGGCGAGCGCCGCCTCGTACCCGGGCAGCTCGAAGCCGGTCTTGCCCGCCGCTTCGCCTGGATCGGAGAGGCCGAGGCGCTCCGCCATGGCGTTGTTCGTGCGAATGAACCGGCCGCGCGCGTCCTTGAAGTAGATCGCGTCGGGAACGCTGCGAAGCAGGCTATTCAGGAGATAGCGCTCGTGGAAGAGCGCGTCCTCCGCCGCCTTCAGGCCGCTCACGTCGATGAGCGTGAGCACGACCCCCGCGATGGTGCCCTTGGCACGGTAGGGGAGGACGCGAAGAAAGAACGAGCGGCCATGCCGGTCGCGCAGCTCGCGCTCCACGCGCTCCCCCGTCGCGAGCACGCGCTTGAGATCCGCGGTGAGCTCCGGGTGGTCGACAGCATACGTGAACGTCTCGATCGGCCTGCCGACGTCCTGCAAGAGCAGGTTGAAGCTCTCCGCGATCTGCGGCGTGAATTTCCTGATCTTGAGCTCCCTGTCGAGGAAGATCGTGCCAATGTCCGTGCTCGACAGGAGGTTCTCCATGTCGTTTCCGAGCTCGGTGAGATCGGCGATCTTCCGCTGGTACTCCGCGTTCACCGAGTAGAGCTCCTCGTTGACGCTCTGGAGCTCCTCGTTCGTGCTCTGGAGCTCCTCGTTGGAGGCGAGGAGCTCTTCGTTCGCCGCCTGCAGCTCCTCGTTGCTCGCCTCGAGCTGCTCTGTCATCGCCTGCAAGGTCTGCTTCGTGTGCCCGAGCTCCGCCTCGAGCGCGCCGAGCTGCTCGCGCGATACGTCGTCGAGGTCGATCTCCATCTCCGGCATCGCCGCCCGCCGCGGCGCCCCGTCGATCGCGTCGAAGGTGATGAGGACGTGGGGCAAAGTGCCTCGCCGGCTCTCGACGCGGCGCATCGTGATCTTGTAGGTGCCGCCGTCCGCTTGCACCCCCTTGAACACGATCGCCGTGCGCTCGTTGATGACGCGCCGGAGGCCCCCCGTCAGCACCATCTTGAGGTCGCAGTCCAGCATCTCGAAGGCGTCGAGCCCCTGCCTGCCATCCTTGACCTTGAGGAACCGGCTCGCGCCGCCGAACGCGTGGACGAGCTCCCCTGCGTCATTGACGAGGAGGCCCGGAGGCATGAACTCGTCGAGCAGCGCGTCGTAGGTCCCGAGCAGGTGCGACGCCGGGTGGCGCGCGACGGGCGCGGTGATCCCCGAGCGCGGGGCGCTCCGGGCCTTCGGTGATACCGCCTGAAAGCGGGGCTCGACCTGCATCCGCCGGTCGCTGTACTTCCGGTAGATCCGCCATTGCTTGTCGACGATCTCGAAGTCGTGCGCGAGGTGCCCCGGCGTCTCGCTGGGCCCGAGGAAGACAACGCCCCCGCGGTTGAGCGCGAAGTGAAAGAGGCTCAGGACCTTCTGCTGCACCGCCGGCTGAAGGTAGATGAGCACGTTGCGGCAGCTGATGAAGTCGACGCGCGTGAACGGCGCGTCCTTGATCACGTTGTGGTGCGCGAACACCACCGCCTGGCGGAGATCCGGGACGATCTGGTAGCTGCGTCCGCGCCGGATGAAATGCCGCTCGAGCCGCTCGGGCGAGACGTTCACCACCGCCTCTTCCTCGTAGAGCCCGCGCGTCGCGACCTCGAGCGATCCATGGTGAACGTCGGTCGCGAAGACCTTGAACGGGCGGTGGCCGCCCGCGGACGTGAGCTCGTGGAGGAGGATGGCGAGCGAATAGACCTCTTCGCCCGTCGCGCAGCCGGCGACCCACACGCGGAACGGGGCGTCCCGCGGCCCGGCGCGCAGCAGCTCGGGGAGCACCGAGCGCTCGAGGATGCCGAACGCTTCCTCGTTCCGGAAGAAGCGCGTCACGCCGATGAGGAGATCACGGTAGAGCACGTCGAGCTCGCTCGACTTGCTCTTCAGGCGCTTGACGTACTGTTCGATATCGTCCGTATGCGCGAGCTGGATCCGCCGCTCGATGCGCCGCGTGACGGTGCTCGGTTTGTAGTGCGTGAAGTCGATTCCGAACTGCTCCTCGAGCATCCTGTAGACCGCGCTCATCCCCTGATCGACGCTGGCCGCGTCCCGCTCCGGCCGGCGGCCCCTGGACCTCACGTGATCGAGGAGGACGCGCGGCATGTCCTGGGGAGGCAGGACGCAGTCGGCCACACCGGCGTCACGCGCGGTCTTCGGCATCCCATCGAACTGCGCGCTGTCGACGTCCTGCACGACGACCAGCCCGCCCGCCTCGTGAACAGCGCGGATCCCCCGTGAGCCATCGCTGCCGCCCCCGGAGAGGACGACGGCGATCGCCCGCGGGCCGCAGTCCTGCGCGAGGGATCGAAAGAACACGTCGATGGGCAGCGCGAGCTCCTGGTCGCGATCCCTCTCGCTGAGGAGGAGGCGGTCTCCGGCGATGATCATCTCCTTCTTCGGCGGGATCAGGTAGACGTGGTCGGGCTGGACCAGCATGCCGTTCTCGACGAGGTGAATGGGCAGCTCGGTGCGGCGCCCGAGGATCTCGTCCATCAGGCTCTTGAAGTCCGGCGACAGGTGCTGGACAACGACGAAGGCCATCCCGCTCTCCTTCGGGATGTTCGCGAAGAAGTGCTCGAGCGCCTCGAGCCCCCCCGCCGAAGCGCCGATCCCTACCACGTAGGGCGCCACCTCTGGCCGGACTGTGCGGGCTCCTGTCTTTGTGGCGTCGCGCACCTCGCGCTCGATCGACATGGCCGACCTCGACGGCAGCAAGCGTGCCCAGGCTGTGGCCGCTCGCGAACGCCTTCACCGGGCCAAAATCCCCGGAATTCAGGCGGCGGGTGGACGTCGGACGTGTGGCAAATTGCCTCGCTGCGCGCCACATGTGGTGGTCTTGCGGCGTCGCAACGGCTCCTGGACGGTGGTGATCGTGTGCAGGGAGCGAGGCTCCCTCTCTGGCGTGGCTCGTCAGACGGCGGCAGGCGAGCCCTTCGTCGAAGTCTCCGGAGCCCCCTCTCTCGAGGTCGAGCACGTCTGGGGAGCATCGTCCGTGGCGTCGCGGGCCACGCCCCCCGGCCGCCGGAACGCTGCCAGGATCTGCCGCAGGTACCCCTCCGGGAAATCGACCCCGACGAGCCCGTAGCAGGGCGGCTTCTCCCCCGCCGGCCGGTACGCCGTCCCGAAGAGCCAGTCCCAGACGGCGAGCTTCGTCCCGAAGTTGAAGCCGTACCCGGTGAAGACGCCCGAGTGGTGCCACCGGTGCATCTCGGGCCCGTTGATCACGTACTGGAGCGGGCCTGTCCGGACATCGATGTTCGAGTGGATGTACATCCCCCACACCGCGTCGAGCGTCGCCTTCATCAGCGCGACCTCGGGCGCGGCGCCGAGCAGCACGATCGGCGCGAACTCGACCGTCTGGTTGATCAGGATCTCGATCGGGTGCGACCTCGACCCCGCGAGCCAGTCGACGTCCTCCACCGAGTGGTGCGCCTCGTGCGTCCGCCAGAGGATCGGCGACCAGTGCTGGAGCCGGTGGAACCAGTAGATGTAGAAGTCGTGGACGACGAAGAAGAACAGGAGCTGGGCCCACACCGGCCAGCCCTCGACGAGCCGGAATCGCCCCGGCCCGACCGCCCCGTCGATCGCGCGGATGATCGCGTCGATGACGAGGCCGAGGACATAGCTCTGCGCCAGCGTGTACAGGAAGAAGTCGTTGAACCACCCTTTCCGGAAGAGCCGCTGGCCCGGGTCGTACGGGAACAGCCGCTCCAGGCCGATGAGCACCCCCGCCGCGCCCGCGATGAGCAGCGGCGAGAGCACCCTCCAGTCGCCAAGCACGTCGAGCGACATCGCCCCTCACCCCGCCCCGCGCCGCCTCAGCCCGCGCGCGCCCCGCTCGCCGCGGCGCCGTCCGACGGGCGCACCCGGGCGAGCTTCTTCCGCTGCGCGAGCTCGCTCTCGTAGACCCGCTTGATCCCGTCGCCGAGCGAGCGCTCGATGTCGCGCAGGTTCGCGACGAGCTTGACCAGCCCGACGATCTCGACCGACGCGGCCTGGTCGGTGCCCCACATCGCTCGATCGAGCGTGATGTGCCGCTCGATGAACGTGGCGCCGAGCGCGACCGCCGCGCCCGACGGCGCGAGCCCCGTCTCGTGGCCGGAATAGCCGATCGGGCAGCGCGGGTACCTCGCCTTGAGCGTCGCGATCATCCTCAGGTTGAGCTGCTCCGGCGCGCAGGGGTACGCCGACGTAGCGTGCGCGATGAGCAGCTTGCCCTGCCCGACCGCCGCGACCCCGGCCTCGATCTCCTCCATCGTCGACATGCCGGTCGACACGATGAGCGGGCGCCCCGTCGCCTTCATCGCGCGCAAGAGGGCGTGATCCGTCAGCGCCGCGGAAGCCGCCTTGTAACAGGGCGGATCGAACCGCTCCATCACCTCGACCGACTCCTCGTCCCAGCACGAGGCGAACCAGAGGATGCCCCGCTCCTTGCAGTAGCGATCGATCTCGGCGTACTCGCGCTCGCCAAACTCGACCCGGTGCCGGTAATCGATGTACGTCATCCGGCCCCAGGGCGTGTCGCGCTCGACGTGCCACTGGTCCCGCGGCACGCACTTCTCCGGCGTGCGCTTCTGGAACTTCACCGCGTCGCACCCCGCGAGGCACGCGCCGTCGATGAGCTTCTTCGCGATCTCGAGAGAGCCGTTGTGGTTGATGCCGATCTCCGCGATGACGAACACGGGCTCGCCGTCGCCCACGAGCCGATTGCCGATCTTGACGACAGCAGGTGATGACCACATGAGCTAACCTCCATCTCCGTTGCCCGCGCGGGGCGCGCGCCGCGCCCGGCCGCCCCGGAGGGCGGCGAGGCCCGGCTCACGACGCGAGCTCGAGTATCCAGTCGGCGAAATCGCGGAACGCCCCGTGTCCCCCGCGCGCCTCGCACCGGCGGTGCGCCGCGCAGAAGACGGCGGCCACGGCGTCGGCGGGCGCGGCGGTGAGGCCCTGCTCGGCGACCGCCCGCATGATCCCCAGGTCGTTCACGTCGTCGCCGATGTACGCGACCTCGCCGCGCGCGACCCCGGCCTCCCGCAGCACCGCCGGGAGGTGACCCTCCTTGTCGCGGACGCCAAGGAACACCCGCATCCCGAGCTTGTCCGCGCGCCGCCGCACGCTCGGCGACGTCTCGCCCGTGACGATCGCCGACGCGACGCCGGCGGTCGCGAGGCGCTCCACGCCCATCCCGTCGCGCAGGGAGAAGCGCTTCAGCTCCTCGCCGCGCTCCGAGTAATAGACGCCGGTGTCCGTCAGGACTCCATCGCAGTCCGTCAGGACGAGCCGGATCCGGCGCGCCCGCAGGCGCAGCTCGGCCTCGGGGAGCTCGATCATCGGAGCGCCCGCCTCACCACGCCGTGAAGCCGCCGTCGACGAGCAGGTTCACGCCCGTCACGTAGCTCGAGGCGTCGCTCGCGAGGTACAGGAGCGCCCCCGCGATGTCGTCCGGCTTCGCCATCCGGCCGAGCGGCGTCTTGCGCGCGTAGTTCTCGATGAAATACCCCTCTTGCCCGGCCTCCACGCCGCCGGGCGAGATCGCGTTGACCCGCACCCCGTTCGCGCCCCAGTAGGCCGCCGCGAAGCGCGTCAGCGAGAGCACGGCCCCCTTGGTCGCAGGGTAAGCGGGCGATTTGTAGAACGACTGCGTCCCGTCGGGGCGCCGGTAAATCGACTGGTCCGGCGCCACGACGCCATAGGTGGAAGCGATGTTCACGATGCTCCCTCGCCGCCGCCGGGCCATGTGCGCGCCGATCACCTGGCAGCACAGGAACGTGCCCGTCACGTTGACGTCGAGCGCGCGCTGCCAGAGCTCGATCGGGTAGCTCTCGAACCGGGAGAGCTCGGCCGAGGCAGCGGGGCTCTCGAACTTGTCGTTCACCGCGGCGTTGTTCACGAGCACGTCGATGCGATCGAACCGCGCGAGCGCCGCGTCGGTGAGGCGCTCGACCGCGGCCCGGCGCGTGATGTCGACCCCCAGCCCCGCCGCGAGCCCCTCCTCGGCGGCGAAGCGCTCGCACGCCGCGTGGTCGAGATCCGCGGCGATCACGCGGGCGCCCGCGTCCCGCAGCGCGCGGCAATGGTGCCTCCCGAGCAGCCCGAGGGCGCCGGTGACGACGGCCACGCGGCCATCGAGGGAGAAAGCAACGGTGGTGCTCATCGGATCTCCTCAGCCCACGGGCCTCGGCTTGAGGTGGAAGTTGTGGGTCTTCCTGAAGACCGGCTCGACCGGCTCGCCCCTGAGGCGCGCGGCGACGTCGCCGCGGGTAACGGCGTCCTTGAGCATGGGAAGGACCTCTCCATAAGCCCCGAGCACGCGCGCCACGTCCTCGTCGGTGTGCGAGAAGCACATCGTGTGGAAGCCGCCCCAGAGCACGCCGCGCGCGAGCATCTCCTGCTGCACGAGCGACTTCATGAGGAGCGGCTCGGGGCCCGAAAACGTCACGATCGAGCGGCAGTCGGGCCCGGAGCACGCGGTGTACGGCATGTCGAGCGCGCGGGCTAGGTCGTTGTAACCGTCCTTCAGCTTCCTGCCCTGCTCGGCCAGCCGCTCGGGGACGGCCCTGTCGCGGATCTCCTCGATCGTGGCCTTCGCGGCGGCGAGCGACAGGGCCTCTCCGCCGAAGGTGGTGAAGAAGAAGACGTCCTTCTCGCAGAGGCGCATGACGTCGCGCCGCCCCGTCAGGATCGAGAGCGGCATTCCGTTCGCGACCGCCTTGGAGAAGCAGGCGAGGTCGGCCCTCACCCCGAAGCGCTCCTGCGCGCCGCCGAGCGCGAGCCGGAAGCCCGTCCACATCTCGTCGAAGACGAGCAGCGCGCCGCGCTCCCGGCAGAGCGCGGCGAGGCCCTCGAGGAACCCGGGAGCCGGCGCCTCGAACACGGTAGGCTCGAGGATCACACACGCGGCGTCGCCGTCGAGCGCCGCCTCGACGCTCGAGAGGTCGTTGTACTGGAAGGTGAAGGTGAGATCCCTCGCCTCCCCCGGGATACCCGCGCTCCGATCCGTGACGGCGATGTACCAGTCGTGCCAGCCGTGGTATCCGCAGCACAGCACCTTGCGGCGGCCGGTGAAGGCGCGGGCGAGCCGCACCGCGGCGCTCGTGACGTCGGCGCCAGTCTTGCTGAACCGGACCATCTCCGCGCCCGGGACGACCTCCCGCACGAGCTCCGCCACCTCGACCTCGAGCGGGTGCATGAGCGAGAAGGTGATCCCCTCGGCGAGCTGCGCCGCGATGGCGCGATCCACCGCAGGGTACGCGTACCCGAGCGAGATCGGCCCGACGCCCATCACGAGATCGATGAACTCGTTGCCGTCCGCGTCCCAGACGCGCGCGCCCCGGCCGCGCACGAGGTACTTCGGCGCGACGCCGCGGACCCACTGCCCAGGGCCCTTGGCGAGCGTCTGCGTCCCCGCCGGGATGAGCCCGCGGGCGCGCTCGAACAGCGCGGTCGATCGGGTGATGTCGGGGTACGACGCGGCCCGCGGGCGGGGCGCGTCCGCCGGGCTCGGACCGCTCGAATCGGGTCGGCTTTGCGTGGGAGGGCTCATGAGCTCTCTCTCCGGCTCAGCGGGTAGGCGGCGCGGAGCGCGGCGATCGCCGGTCGAGCTCGGCCAGCACGCGGGCGGCGATCTGCCGGCCGGTGAAGCCCTCCTCCTCGAGGACGTCGGCGAGCAGCGCGGGCGAGAACCAGCGATCCCCGAGCGAGATCGGCAGGACGGGCGCGGCGACGCCGCGCGCGAGGCAGAGCTCCGCGACGATCGAGGCGAGCCCGCCGGTCGTGAAGTGGTCCTCGAGGAGGACGGTGAGGCGCGCCCCGGCGAGCGCGTCGAGCACGGCGTCCTCGTCGATCGGCTTGAGCCATCGGAGGTTCACGACGCGCGCCGAGAGCCCCCGCGCGGCGAGCGCCTCGGCTGCAGAGAGCGCCTCGCCGACCAGCAAGCCGTACGTGAGGATCGCGACGTCGCGCCCCTGCGAGAGGACCTCCGCCCTGCCGATCGCGGGCGGCTCGGGGTGCGGAGAGCGCGGCGGGAGGGCGGTGAAGCGCGCGTAGCAAGGCGCGGGGCTCGCGACGACCTGCGGGAGACAGGCGACGAGCTCCGCCTCGTCGGCGGGGCAGAACACCTGCATTCCCGGCACGCCGCGCATCAGCGCGACGTCCTCGAGCGCCTGGTGCGTCGGCCCGTTCGCCTCCGACAGGAAGCCCGGCACCGCGCCGATGAGCTTCACCGGCAGTCCCGGGATCCCGACGTCGGTGCGGATGAACTCGAAGGCGCGCATCACGAGGAACGTGGCGAGCGCGTGCACGATCGGGACGCGCCCGCGGAGGGCGAGGCCGGCGGCGGCGCCGATCATCGTCTGCTCGCAGATCCCGACGTCGATGAACCGGCCGCCGAGGCGGCCGGGCAGGCCGCGGATCGCAGCGCGGTTCTCGGCGGTCATGACCACGAGCCGGGGGTCGCCCTGACAGAGCGCGAGGAGCGCCTCTTCGTAACGCACCTTCATCACCTCACGATCCGCGCTTCGGACGTCACCGCCGCCGGGCCGCCCCCGTGGAGCTCCGCGAGCAGCGCCTCGACCTCGGCGCGCGTGAAGCTCACGAACCAGCGATCCGCGCGCCCCTCGATGCTGGGGAGTCCCTTGCCGCGGACGGTCCGCGCGATGATCGCCGTCGGCCGCTCGGGCTCGCGCGGGAGGCCCCGGAGCGCCGCCGCGAGCGAGGAGAAGTCGTGTCCGTCGCAGGTCGACGCCGACCAGCCGAACGCCCTGAATTTCTCGTCGAGCGGCTCGAGCGGGAGGAGATCCTCCGTGGCCATGTTGGCCTGGAACCCGTTCCTGTCGACGATCGCCACGAGGTTGTCGAGCCCCTGGGCGTGCGCCACGAGGCACGCCTCCCAGATCGAACCCTCGTCGAGCTCCCCGTCGCCGAGCAGCACGTAGACGCGGCCGTCCTCGGCGCAGAGCTTGATGTCGAGCGCGACCCCGATCGCCACCGAGAGCAGGTGTCCGAGAGAGCCGGAGTGGAACTCGACCCCCGGGACGGCGCGGTTCGGGTGCCAGTAGATGCGATCCGAGGGCTTGAGGTGGTTCTCGAGGCGCGCCCTGGGGATGAAGCCGAGCTCCGCGAGGGTGCCGTAGAGCGCGGGGACGTCGTGCCCCTTCGAGAGGAAGAAGTAATCGCGCCCTGGATCCGCGGCTGTCGCCGGCGCTATCCTGAGCACGCGCGCATAGAGGTAAACGAGGATGTCGGCGCACGACAGCGAGGCGCCGATGAAGCAGCCGCCGTCCGCCGACATCCGGACGATGTGCTCCCGGACGCGGAGCGCGAGCGCGGCGAGCTCCGCGCGGCAGGACGGGCCGAGTTCGTTCATGCGGTGTCTCCGGGCACCCTCGTCTCCCTGGCGGAAACGGTCCTGAGCTCGCCCAGGTGGTGCCTGTACCAGTTGACGCCCGCGTACCTCGCGTTGATGGCCATGATGTCCGGGCGCGCCGCGAGCAGCTCAAGGATGGGGCCGAGCCTCACGATGGGATTCTGAGGGGTGGAGAGCGCTTCGTAAACGGCCTTCACGAAATCGTAATCTTCCCGATAGTCGACCGTGAACCGGTGAGACATGGAGGCGTCGAGCCTGGTCTCCCAGGTGACGTTGCCGAGCCGGAAGCGGCCCGGGTTGTCCCAGAGGAACGGCGTCGTGTGCTCGCGCTCGAGCGGGCGCCGCGCCTCGCGGAACGCCTGCTCGAGCGCCGCGATGGTCATGACCTCGACGTCGTTTCCGTCGGGGTACGTCGCGGGGTGGAGGTTGCTCACGTAATCGTAGCGGCCCTCGGTGCTGCGGAAGAACGCGAGGACACGATCGATGACGTCCGGATCGATGAGCGGGCAGTCCGACGGGATCTTCACGACGATATCGGCGCCGGCGAGCACGGCAGCGTGGTAATGGCGGTCGAGCAGATCGGTCGGGTGGCCGCGGAAGCACCGCACGCCGATCGCAGCGCAGAGCGCGGCGATCGGGTCGTCGGCCGGCTCGACCGTGGTCGCCACGGTGAGCTTGAAGGGCGAGCGCGCGGCGGCGACCTGCGCGACCATGCGCTGGAGGAGCGGCCTGCCCGCGAGCGGCATCATCACCTTGCCGGGCAGGCGGCTCGATCCCATGCGGGCCTGGATCACGACGAGCGTGGTCACGCCCTCGCCTCCTCCGCCTCACCGGCGGCTGTGCGCGCCGGGATGCCGCGCCGGCGGCCCCGCGCGGCGGCCGGCGCGTCGGCCGCGGCGGAGGGCCCCCGCGCGGCGCGCCCCTCGCCCGCGAGCAGGGCGCGGCACACGTCGGCGATGTTCCTGGCGGCGCGCCCGTGCTGGAGGGGCAAGAGCCGGCGGAGCTCGTCGAGGTCGAAGAACGAGTGGACCTCCTTGCCGAGCGCGAGGCCGACGTGGGCCAGCGAGGAATACTGGCAGATCAGCACATCGCAGTTGGCGACCATGTGCTCGGCGCACCCGCCCGTGAAGACGCTCGCCTCGGGCGCGAACCGCGAGATCTCGGCCACCGCGCGCGACACCTTCTCGTTCGGGTGGAGCTTGAACAGGAGCGGGCGCCCGGCGGCGATCGAGCGGGCCTTGCGGATGAACTTCTCGCGATCCTCGTACCAGAACACCTCGCGGATGTCCGATGTACAGACGAGCACGTAGTGCCTGAAGGGGAAGTTGTTGTCGCGGTAACGCGTGCAGTCGTCGAAGTTCGGTATCCCGGTGACGACGATCTTCTCCGGCCGGACGCCGCGGCGGACGAAGAGGTCGCGGTAGCCCGGGCTCGCCACGCAGAAGCGCGTGTACCGGTCGCTGAGGCCGGTGGCCGAGGTGCCCGCGAGCCACCGCGGCAGGGACGGCAGCCGCTTGACGAGCGGGAAGAGGATGCTCTCCGGATCGGTCATCCCCTCCTGGACGAGCACCACGTTCTTCCCGGTGATGTTGCTCGGCCACACGAGATCGGAGCAGTGGAGGACGAGGTCGTAGTCGCCCCGCCGGCCCCCGTCGTCGACCGGGAGGCCGTGCTCCCGGAGGTAGTCGAGGCAGCGGCCGCGCAGCTTGTTGCCGCCGATCGTGCCCTCGAGCGCGCCGAGCCTCCTCAAGAGCTCGACGTCGCGATCGCCGTAATACGGGGTGAAGTACGCGTCGACCTCGGGGAGCTCCCGGGCGATCTGGTGCATCTGCGTCGTCTGGTTGATGGATCCACAGATGAACAGCGCCTTGCTTCTCGACATCATCTCACCTCGTCACTTTAGGATCTCGTCATCTCATCACCACACCGTCTCATCATCTCGTCGCCTCGCTCCCTGTCATGGGGGCGGGCGCCGGGCGGAAGGCCGCCCGGCCGCCGAAGAACACGAGCAGGCCGAGCGCTATCCACACGAGCTCCTTGGCTCGCTTGATGAGGACGAAGGCGGCGCCCACCGTGGCGGCGGCGGGCACGCCGAGCGCGGTCAGGAAGGCGACGTAGCCGGCGTCCTGCACGCCGAGCCCGGCAGGCACCATGAAGGCGGCCGCGCGGAGGAGCGCGAGGACGACCTCGAACGAGAGGACCTCGGGGAGCGAGACGTCGACCCCGAGCAGCCGGAGGAAGAAGTAGGTCTCCGCCCCCTCGGCGAGCCACATCCCGAGCAGCAGCAGCGCCGCCGCCGCGAGCGCGCCGCGGCGCTCGCCGAGCGCGGCCGCGTGGCGGTCGGTCGCGGAGAAGGCCGCCGCCCTCGCCTCGATATAGGCCCTCACGCGCTGGCCGGGCAGCCGCTTGAGCCACGCGAAGACCCGCGACGCGACCGTGCCCGAGAGGAGCGCGCCCGCGAGCGCGAGCGCCGCGGCGAGCAGGCCGAGCCCCGAGAGGACCACGAGCCACGGGAGCCCCGGCCCGCCGATCAGGGGGCTCGAGGCGCGCTCCAGGTGGCCGAAGCCGAGCGCGAGGGCGATCGCCACGTACGCGGCGTTCGCGAGCACGATCAGCGCCCTGCGCGCCGCGATGCCGGCGACGCCCTGCGGCCCGGGGATCCCGCACCACCGGTGCAGCAGGTAGAACGTGACCGACTCGGAGAGGGCAGCGCCTGCGGGGACGCTCATGTTGAGCGCCTCGGTCGACAGCGTGAGCGCGAGATACCGGGAGAACGGCGCGGGCCGCCCGGACGCGGGGTGGCACGTGTCGAAGACGCGCCGGCTCGCCTCGGCCTGGAATAGCCGCGCGACGAGGTTGGGGACCAGGGCGAGCGCCATCATCGGCGCTCCCACCGAGGCGATGAGCGCCGCCACGCTCGGGAGATCCGCGCCGCGCAGCGTGCTCCAGAGCGCCGCCGCCGCGACGGCGACGCCGAGCCACCTCAGCGCGACGGAGCCCGCGCCGGGGCGGGCTCGCGCCCCGGGGAGCGGCTCATCGTGGGCGTCACGGGCAAGGAGGGTCATCGCACGATCGCGCTCCGGCGCCGGTCGAGGGCCAATGGTCGAGGGCGCATGCTCGTATCGCGCAGGCGCGTCGCGCGCTGATGTCATGGGCGCAACGCTGCCGCGACACGCCGCGACAAGCACGGCGGTGCGTCGAGCTCGTCCGCTCCGGTCGAGCGCGCCCGGCGCGCTCGGACAGCCGACCGACGAGCACGCGGCGTGACGCCGCGATCGGCTATCTTCCTTGTTCGTTGGAGACGCGCTGGAGGGGCGAGCGGCTCCTCGGCGGGGTGGGAGGGGGCGGCCGGAAGCATGGAAGGAAGAGCGAACGTGGAGACCGATCAGGACAGCATCGAGCGGCTCCGGGTGGAGAACGCCGGCTTGCGCAAGGAGATCGACAGGCTCCATGAGCAGCTGGAACGCCAGGAGGAACGGACGCGGCTGATCCTGCAGGCGGCCGGCGAGGGGTTCCACGTCGTCGGGATGAACGGCGAGATCCTCGACTGCAATCCATCCTTCGCCGGCATCGTGGGATACGACCGGAGCGAGCTCCTGACGATGCACATCGGCCAGATCGACCCGCGGCCGCCGCACGAGGTCGTCATGGTCATCGAGGAGATCAAGGCCAAGGGGTCGCTCCGCTTCCTCGCGAGGCACCGCCACAAGGACGGCCACCTGATCGACGTCGAGGTGAGCTCTCACCTCGTCCAGAGCGGTGATGAGCAGTTCTTCTCGGCCTTCTCGCGCCCCCTCACGGAGCAGCTGAAGCGCGAGCAGGCGCTGCGCGAGAGCGAGCAGAAGTTCCGGGCGATCTTCGACGAGACCTCGATGTTCATCGGCCTGCTCACCCCGGACGGGGACCTGATCGAGCGCAACCGGACGATGGCCGATTTCACCGGAGCGCGGCCGGGCGAAGCGCGCGGCGGGCCGCTCTGGCAGGCGCCGTTCTGGGTCGGCGGAGCGAGCGCAGGGGAGCGGATCAGGGAGTGCGTCCGCCGGGCAGCTTCGGGCGAGCCGTCGTCGTGCGAGGTGAAGATCCACGGGCCCGGCGGGCGCGTGGCGACGCTCGACCTCAAGATGAAGCCGATCCTCGACACGCTGGGCCAGAGCGTCCTCCTGATCGCCGAGGGCTACGACGTGACCGAGCTCCGGCGGGCCGAGGCGGAGCGCGCGGCGCTTCAAGCGCAGATGATCGACGCGCAGGAGGCGACGATCCGGGAGCTCTCGACGCCGCTCATCCCGCTCGACGCGGGGATCCTGGTGATGCCCCTCGTCGGGCGGCTCGACCGGGTGCGCATCGAGCAGCTGCTGGAGCGCTTGCTCCAGGGGGTGGTGGCGCAGCGCGCGGCCACGGTCATCCTCGACGTCACCGGCGTGCCGGTGGTGGACGCCGAGATCGCGGACTCGCTGATCAGGGCGGCCCAGGCGGTCAAGCTGCTCGGCGCGGAGGTCATCCTCACAGGCGTCGGCCCCGAGGTGGCGCAGACGATGGTGGGCATCGGCATCGACCTCCGGGAGATCGTCACGCTGAGGTCGCTCCAGAGCGGGCTCCACCACGCGCTGGGACGCTCGCGCCGCGGCGGGAAGAGGTCGAGCGGCCCGCGGCGCCGCGACGGGTGACGGGCTGCGGAGATCCTGCCCGGCTCTCGCAAGTTGTGCCCCCCAGGGGTGGACGGCGCCCGCGCGGCGCGCCGCTAGGCGGTGCGGCCGCGCGCCTCGCGCACCAGCGCCACCATCGCCTTCCGCACCTCGTCCGTCGTCGAGACCGGCGCGTCGAACGGGAGGCGCGTCGCCTTCGGCCCCGCCGGCGTGATGACGTCGAGCTCGAAGCCGTAACGATCGACGGAGGTCATCGTGGCGCCGGTGGCGTCCTTGATGCCGGCGAGGACCTTCGCGTACGCGAGGACCGCGTCGGCGTGATCGGTGTTCATGTGCTCGAGGATGCCCGCGGCGTCGGCCGCGAGCGGATCGGGCTCGGCGGCCGCGTACGCGTCGGCCTCGACCCAGGACATGCGGCCGAAGCCGCCGACGTAGCGGATCGACACCGGGTCGAGCCGGTAGAAAGAAAAGTCCGTGAAATCCACGTAGTACGACGCACGCGGGTGCGTCGCGAGGAACCTCGCCCGGGCGGCGGCCGCCTCCGCGCCTTCGAGGGGGCGGCACGGGCCGATCAGGGTCATCCGGCCGAGCGCGAGCGGGTCGGCCAGGCCCTCGGCGGGCTCGGCGAGGAGCAGCGACGCCTCGGCGCGGACCTTGAGGTTGCCCGTGTGCTCGGCGAGCGCCGAGAGCAGCAGCAGCGGGCGCCCGTGCGCGTCCACGGTGACGGCGACGAGCGAGCCGTACGGATAGCCGGCGGGATCCCGCGCGAGCGTGCACAGCGTGGCGGCGCGGGCCCGCTGCGCCAGCGTGCGGCAGCGCTCGGCGTGGCTCGGCGCCTTCGCGCCCTGCAGAGGTGGATCCGCCGCCGGCTCCGCGCCGGCGCCGGGGCGGCCGTGGTCTGTGCTCCTCGACATGGCAGGGCGGGTAGCACGCCGGGAGGGCCGGAGGAACCGAGGCGGCGCCGCGCCGCCAGGCGCTACGACGGCAGCACCCGGAGCCGCCCGCGCTGCGCCGCTGCGTCGCGGGCGGCGGCCTCGGCCGCGCGCGGCGGCGCCGGCCGCGCCACGGCCTGCGGCCACACGGCGAAGTCCTCCGGGAGCGGCCCGGGGAGCGCCGGCTGCGCCGTCCGCTCCAGGAGCTGAAAGTCGCAGCGGGCGACGAGATCGAGCGGGAGCCCCTTGCCAGGCCCGCCCTTCGCGAACCACGCGCGCGCCGCCTGCACGTTGCGGATGAGCACGGCGTGCTGCGGGTCGCGCTTCGCGGCCGCCGTGAAGTGGTCCTGCATCGCCTGCCAGTCGCGCCGGCCCGCCGCGACGCACGCGAGCGCGTTGAGCGCGAGCCCCGGCAGCGGATGGCCGAGCTCCAGCGCGCGCGCGGCGTGCCGCTCCGCGAGGTCGAGCTGCCCCGCGTCGAGGTAGGCGACGCCGAGCTCCAGGTGCGCCGCGTGGTGATCGCCGAGCCGCTCGAGGATCGCCAGGCGCTCCCCCACCCCCTCGCGGTAGAGCTCGCGCAGCCCCTTGTTCTTCTCGAACCAGGCGCTCATCAGCGCCGTGTCCTCCTCCGAGGCGTCGAACGGCGTCTTGAGCTCCTGGAAGTCGCCGCGGAAATAGACGTCGCGCTCCAGCCAGCCGGCCGCCTCGGCGTCGTCGAAGTCGCGCGTGCCGGGATAGATGGACAGGCACGAGAAGATGTACTGGTGCGGCCTCGCCGCCTCCAGGAACGCGAGCGTCTCCCGGAACGTCTCCGCCGTCTCGCCGCGGTTGCCCAGCATCATGTAGTAGCGGACCTGGATCCCGTACTTCTTCGCGAGCTCGGTCGACTCGATGATCTTCTTGACCGTGATCTTCTTGTCGATGTTCTTCAGGATGGACGGCGAGCCCGACTCGACGCCGAGGCTCAGGCGCTGGCAGCCGGCGAGGCGCATCTCGCGGAGCAGCTCCTCGCCGAGCACGTCGACGCGCGTGTCGCAGCTCCACAGGAAAGAGATCTTCCGATCGCGGATGCCGCGGCAGATCTCGATGACGCGCTTGCGGTTCGTCGTGAAGGTGTCGTCCTTGATCTGGACCATCTTCACCGGCAGCTTCGCCACGGCGGCCTCGATGGAGTCGAGCACGTAGGGCACCGACTGGCCCCGGAAGCCGCGGCCCCAGGTCGCCTCGGCCCCGCAGAACGTGCACGCCCAGGCGCAGCCGCGCGAGGTCATCACGATGTGCGTGGCGAAGTGGTCGTGCGGCGACGCGAGCGCGTCGAGCTCCTCGATCGCGGGCCGGGGCGGGCCGAGCTCGACCCGGCCGTCGACGCGGTACGCCGTGCCGGGGACGCCGAGCGCGGGCCGGCCGGCCTCGAGGCGCTCGAGGAGCTCGAGGAACGAGTGCTCGCTCTCGCCGAGCGTCACCGTGTCGATCTCGGGGTGGTGCCGCAGCATCTCGGCCGCGAGCGGGGTCGCGTGCGGCCCGCCGACGACGATGTGCGCCCCGGGGTGGAGCCGCCGGATGCACCGCGCGGTGAGCGCCACGCCGCGCCGGTTGGCGGTCCAGCACGACAGGCCGAACACGTCCGCGCCGAGCTCGCGCACGACCCGCTCGACCTGCGAGAACGGGTACGACGAGAGGTTCAGCACCTTCACCTGGTGACCCGCGCGGAGGGCCTGCGCGCCCAGCGAGAAGAGCCCGTACGGGGTCTGGTGGAAGTCCGGGTCGAGGTCGCCCTCGCGGTACTCGGCCGGCGGGCCGTCGCCGCTCGTGTCGGGCGCCTCCCCAGGCGCGGGGATCTTCCAGGGCGGTGGGTAGAGCAGCGCGATGCGCATCGTTCCTGTCTTTCCGGTGCCGTCCGTCACGCGGGCGCGGCGCCGCGCTCGCGCTGTGCGCCGCCGGGGCCGTCTGCCTCGATGCGGCGCGCGCGCGCGATCCGGGCGTAGAGCTCGGCGCTCGGCCGCGGGCTGCGCTCCTGGGTCACGCGGTCGACCTCGACGAGCCCGAAGCGCGGGGCGTACCCCTCGGCCCACTCGAAGCCGTCGAGCAGCGACCAGTGCATGTACCCGCGCACGTCGACGCCGCGCTCGATGGCCCGCGCGACCTCCGCGAGGTGTCCCACGAGGAACCGCGGGCGCTGGTCGTCGTCGGCGTCGGCGATGCCGTTCTCCGTGATGTAGATCGGGACCCGGGCGCGGGGCCACCAGGCGTCGAGCACGTAGCCGAGCCCCTCCGGGTAGATCTCCCAGCCGAGATCGCTGACCTCCGCCCCCTCGGGGACGAGCCGCCGGAGGAACCCCGCGCGCGCGTGCGCCGCCGAGAAGCGGACGAGATCGCGGCTGTAGTAGTTCACGCCGAAGAAGTCGTGCAGGCCGCTGTCGCAGACGGCGCGCGCGAACGCGTCGTTGAACAGCCGCTCGAAGAGGGCCGCCCACATGCGGTCGGCGAGCCGCCCGAACCGCTCCGGCTCGATGACGCGCAGGTGGTGCGCGACGCCGACCGAGATGGAGTGCCCGCGCCGGCCCGCGGCCTCGTGCATGGCGCGGTACATGGCGGCGTGGGCGCGGAAGAGGTTCTGGTGGGCGCGCACCGCCTCGACGGGCGAGCTCCGCGCCGGCGGCCAGACGCCGAGCAGGTGGGCCTGCAGGGCGAGCATGTTGGGCTCGTTGATGGTGACCCAGAGCTGGCACAGGTCGCCGAGCGCCTCGACGGCGCGCTCGGCGAAGCGCGAGAGGAGCGCCGGCAGCTCCTGCGAGAGCAGGCCGCCCCGCTGCGCGACCCAGCGCGGCAAGGTGACGTGATGGACGGTGACCATCGGGGTGATCCCGGCGTCCCGGTGCGCGCCGAGCACGTCCCGGTAGTGGTCCCACGTGGCCGGATCGAACTCGCCCGGCTCCCGCTCGACGCGGGCCCACTCGATGGAGAGCCGGTGCGCCCCCATACAGAGCCGCGCCTGGAGCGCGACGTCCTCGCGGAAGCGGTGCAGCTGGTCGCACGCGTCGTCCGGCGTGTCGCCGCCGCGGACGCGCCCCGGCTCACGCGCGAACGCGGCCCAGTCGCTCTGCGCGCAGTGCCCCTCGACCTGTGTGGCGGAGGCGGCAGTGCCGAACAGGAACCCGTCCGGGAAGCGCAGATCCTCACCCATGAGCGCGCATCCTACGCGAACTCGCGCCGGGCGGCTGCCTTCCGGAGCAGCCGTCCGATTGCCCGGGGGGCCGGGCGCCGGTACGCTCGGCCGTGTGTGCGCGGCGCGGTGCGTAGATGCGGGGGGCGCGCGCCCCCGAAACAGCGCGCGAGCGCGCGCCCTCGCCGCCGCCTCGCTCGCCGCGGCGCTGCTGCACGGGGCCGCGCCGGCCCGGGCGGACGGGGTCGGCTGGGCGACGGCCCAGGCCGCCGAGCTGACGCGCCAGGCCGAGGCCCGCGCCGCGGCCGGCGAGGCCGACGTGGCGCTGCGGCGGTACCTGGAGGCGGTCCGCTTCGACGCGACCTACGGCCCGGCGTACCTCGGGCTGGGCGCGCTGTACGAGCGGGCGGGCGATCCGCGCGAGGCGGAGCGCGCGTACACCGTGGGGCTGGACCACGTGAGCGGCTTCGTCGAGGGCCACCGCGCCCGGGCGGCGCTGCGGTCGCGCGAGGGGCGGCGCGAGGAGGCGATCGCCGACCTGGAAGCGGCGGCGGCGCTCCGCGGCGACGACGGCGAGCTGCTCCAGGAGCTCGCGGCCGCCTACGTGGCGACGGGCGCGCTGCCGGCGGCGCTCGGCGTCGCGCGGCGGCTCTCGGCGCTCGCCGCGCGGGGAGGCGATCGCACCCTCGCGGCCGCGGCGGCGACGCAGGCGCGCGCGCTGTCGGTGCTTGTCGGCGAGGCCGATCCGGTGCGCGCCGGGGGCGCCGATCGCGGCCCGGTCCGGCGCGCGCTCGCGCGGCACGCCGCGGCGCCTGCGCGGGGGAGCGCGGCGGATCGGCGGCGCGAAGGGCGGTGACGGCACGACGCCGGCCCGGCGGCCGTATCGGGCACGGGGCGCGGCCAGCGGCGCGGCTCGCTTGACCTCCTGTCGGACGGGCCGCATACGGCTGCAATCCCATGTCCCTCCGCGTCCCGCTCGGCATCGACGACTTCCGAAAGCTCCGCGAGTCCGGGCTGGAGTACGTCGACAAGTCCCACCTCATCCTGGAGCTCATCGACAAGGGGGGCGTCGAGGTCGTCCTCCTCCCCCGCCCCCGGCGGTTCGGAAAGACACTGAATTTATCGATGCTGCGCTGGTTCTTCGAGAAGCGGCAGGAGGACCTGTCCCACCTGTTCGAAGATCTCTCGGTATGGCGGGCCGGAGAGCGCTATCGCGAGCACTTCCAGCGGTATCCCGTCATCTACCTGACGCTGAAGGGAGCGAAACAGGAGACGTTCGAGCGCTGCTGGGCGGCCCTGCGAGAGAAGATCGTCGAGCTCTACAACCAGCACCGCCACGTGCTCGACAGCGGTCAGCTCGGGGAGGTGGAGCAGCGCCGCTACAAGGAAGTGCTGGACGGCACGGCGTCCGAGGCCGTTTATGGTCGGGCGCTCCTGGATCTGTCGAGCCACCTCCATCGCCTCCATGGCGAGCGCGTCGTGATGCTCATCGACGAGTACGACGAGCCCATCCACGCCGGGTATCTGCACGGTTATGCCCCGCGGATCCTCGACTTCGTACGCACGTTCCTCACCGAGGGGCTCAAGGGCAATCCGCACCTCCACAGGGCCGTCCTTACCGGCATCCTCCGGGTGGCGCGCGAGAGCATCTTCTCCGGGCTCAACAACGTGGTCGCCTATTCGCTCCTCCGATCGGACTTCAACACCTGCTTCGGGTTCACGGAGGCCGAGGTGGAGGCGCTGCTCGAGAAGGCGGGGCGGCGCAGCCTGCTGGAGGTGATCCGCGCCTGGTACAACGGGTACGACTTCGGCGGCGCCGTCATCTACAACCCCTGGTCGATCCTCAGCTTCCTCGAAGGGCAAGACCAGGATCCGCTCCCGTTCTGGCTCGGCACGAGCTCCAACGATCTCATCCAGAAGGTGATCGAGGAGCACGCCGTGACGCTGCAGCCCGCGCTGGAGGTCTTGATGGAGGGAGGCGAGCTCGAACGCGTGCTCGAGGAGAACGTGGCCATCGGCGACCTCGCGCAGAACGAAGATGCGCTGTTCGGGCTGCTGGTCTTCTCCGGATACCTGCGCGCCGAGAAGCGCTCGCGCGGCCACGGGGAGCAGCCAGCGCACGCTTTGAAGATCCCGAACCGCGAGGTGCGGCTGCTCTACACGGGCACGTTCCGCCGCTGGGCGGAGGCGCGGCTCAGGCGGCAAGGCAGCAGCATGCAACGGCTCCTCGCCGCGCTCCTCTCGGGCGACGCCGCGGGGTTCGAAGCGGAGCTCCAGGCGTTCGTCGCCGGCGTGCTCTCGTACCACGACGCGACGAGGGTCGATCCGGAGGCGGTCTATCACGGCTTCGTCGCCGGCCTGCTCGCGGCGCTCGAGCCGGGCCATCAGGTGCGTTCCAACCGCGAATCCGGGCAAGGGCGGCCCGACGTGATGATCCGGCCGGCGCAGCCGGGCCGGCCTGGCGTCGTGCTCGAGCTCAAGGTCGCCCGCGCGCCGCGGGTCAGCCTCGAGCAGGCGCTCGACGAGGCGCTGGCGCAGATCCGGGCGCGCGACTACGCCGCCGAGCTGCGCGCGAGCGGGGCTGCGCCGGTCCATGCGCTGGCGGTCGCGTTCGATGGGAAGGTCGTCCGGGTGCGAGCGGAAGCGCCGGGATAAGCGCGCAGCGCCCGCGGATTCTTCAAGGGCCGGACAATTTGCTGCCGCACCAGGCCGGGCGATGACCACGATCATGCAGCCGTCGCGCACGCCAAACGCTGGAGCGGCGCTCTCCCGGAGCGCCTGAGCGCCGAGGGAGCGCTGGCGCACACCCAATCCGCGGGTACGACATCCTCGCGCCGCGGATCGCCCAGGAGTGGGGCACCGAAGGATGTTCCAATGTGTTCTAGGTATGCTGGGCAGTCTCCGTGGTGGGTGCCTTCTCGTGCTCCAGGCCGATCGCTTCGGGGAATCCATCCGACGTCAGCGCGTCAAACGCGATGCCGCAGCGGCTGTAACGCTGTATGGATAGAGTGCGAGGGCATCTTTGATGAACACCAAAAGCGGGCAGGGCGTGGGGGCGGCGAAGACCAGTGTGCTGTTGACCGGGGTTTCGATCAAAGGATGGCTTGCCGCGGGTCGCTGCAGCAGCGCAGCGCGACCCCACAGGGGGACGCGAGGCGTGGTGATGGCGCGACAAGGGAGCCACAGGGGCGCTGAGGGATCGCAGGATGGCGGCGGCTCCGGCCCGAAGAGCGACTCCAGCCGCTCGCGATGCCGCTTGTTGCTCCTCATTTTTGCCCTCGTCATCGCCCTGGGGCCCGGCGTTGCCGTCGGCTGCGGCGGCGCTCCCGAGGCGCCGGCATGGGAGCGGGCGAGCGTGCTGCAGCAGCGCTTTCCGGCGCAGGCGGCCCTGGCGCTGGAGCGAGGCGACGGCTTCGTCGCCACCGGGGCGGGCTTTGCGTTGCAGGCGCCGGAGGGGCGGACTGCCCGGCACGGGGTGGAGGTCGCCTTGCCCCGCGACGGCCGGGAGGTGATCCGCCTGCGCGGGTTCGGCGGCGTCGAGGTGCGGGTGCGGGAGATCGGCGCCCAGGGCGAGGGCGCGCTGGCCGAGCGGGCGGTGGCGTATCCGCGTGTGGGGGGCACCTCGTTCTGGACAGCGGCCCCGGGCGGCGTGGAGGAGTGGTTGCACCTCGAGGCGAGCGCGGTGCGCGCCGGAGCGGCGGTTGCCTCGTGGGAGATCGAGGAGGGGGACGTGCGGCAGCGGGGCGAGGCCATCGAGGTGGCCGACGCGCGCGGGGTGGTCCGGCTCTCGGTGACCGCGCCTGCGGCGTACGCCGAAGGGGGCCGCGAGGTGAGGGCGCGGCTCGTGGGAAGCGGGGTGAAGATCGAGCTTCATGTCGATGCGGACGGCGAGGCGGTGCTGATCGATCCGCTGTGGGTGAGCGCCGCCCCGATGATCCAGGGTCGCTCTCTTCACACCGCGACGTTGCTCCAGGACGGCAAGGTGCTCGTGGCGGGCGGGAGCGACGGCACGGGTGCTCTGGCAAGCGCGGAGCTGTACGACCCGGCGACCAACACCTGGTCCCCGGCCGGCACGATGGTCCAGGGGCGCCACGATCACACGGCGACGCTGCTCGGGAGCGGCAAGGTCCTGGTGGCGGGCGGCGATGGTGGCGGTTACCGCTATCTGGCGAGCGCGGAGCTCTACGACCCGGAGACGAATACCTGGTCTCCGGCCGGCGCGATGAGCCACGCGCACCACTGGCACACGGCGACGCTGCTCGGCGACGGCAAGGTCCTGGTGGCGGGCGGCCTGGACAATACCGACACGACCACGGCCATCCAGGCGAACGCGGAGCTGTACGACCCGGCGACCAACACCTGGTCTCCGGCCGCTTCCATGCTGGATGCCCGCAGCTCTCATGCCGCGACGCTGCTCGGCAGCGGCAAGGTGCTGGTCGCCGGCGGTGGATCCAATGACTCGCAGAGCGCGGAGCTGTACGACCCGGCGACCGACACCTGGTCTCCGACCGGCTCGATGCGCGAGGGCCGTGATTGGCCCAGCGCGACGCTGCTCGGCAGCGGCAAGGTGCTGGTGGCGGGGGGCTACGGGATCTGGGGCTACGCGGGGAGCGCGGAGCTGTACGACCCGGCGACGAATACGTGGTCTTCGGCCCGCTCGATGCGCCCCCGCAGCGGGCACACGGCGACGCTGCTCGGCAGCGGCAAGGTCCTGGTGGCGGGCGGCAGAGGCGATGAGGGCGCCACGGCGAGCCAGGAGCTGTACGACCCGGAGACCGGGAGGTGGTCGCTGGTCGATGCCATGAGTCAGCCCCGCGCCGATCACACCGCGACGCTGCTCGGGAGCGGTGAAATCTTGGTGATAGGCGGCGGAGCGTACGAGTCGGCAGGCGTCGAGCTGTACGACCCGGCGATAAGCACGTGGTCCTCGGCCGGCGCGATGAGCGAGCGTCGCGCCGACCACACCGCGACGCTGCTCGGGAGCGGCAGCGTGCTGGTGGCGGGCGGGGAGGACGATTCTAGCGCCACCGCCATCAGCGCGGAGCTGTACGACCCGGCGACGAGAACATGGTCCCTGGCCAGCCGGATGAAAGAGTCCCGCTCCTATCACACCGCGACGCTGCTCAGCAGCGGCAAGGTCCTGGTCGCCGGCGGTTATCTCATAGGTACACTGTCGAGCGCGGAGCTGTACGACCCGGCGACCAACACCTGGTCTCCGGCCGCGTCGATGAGCGAAAGCCGCGAGGGGCACACCGCGACGCTGCTCGGCAGCGGCATGGTCCTGGTCGTCGGCGGTAGCTCCGATGATCCCCTGAGCGCGGAGCTGTACGACCCGGCGACCAGCACCTGGTCCTCGGCCGGCGCGACGAGCGAGGGGCGCGTTGGCCACACGGCGACGCTGCTCGGCAACGGCAAGGTCCTCGTGGCAGGCGGCGACTTCAGAGGTCGACTGTCGAGCGCGGAGCTGTACGACCCGGCGACCAACACCTGGTCTCCGGCCGCCCCGATGGCCCAGCCCCGCACCGAGCACACCGCGACGCTGCTCGGCAACGGCAAGGTCCTCGTAGCTGGCGGAGCCGGCGCAATGGACGGCGCTCCTGCGAGCGCGGAACTGTACGACCCGGCGACCAACACCTGGTCTCCGGCCGCCCCGATGGCCCAGCCACGCGGCGGACACACCGCGACGTTGCTTCGCAGCGGGAAGGTCCTCGTGGCAGGCGGCGGCGGTTATGAGGGCATCCTGCTGAGCGCGGAGCTCTATAACCCAGCGATGAACGCCTGGTCGTCGGCGGGCGCCATGCGCCAGAGCCGCTCCTGGCATGCCGCGACGCTGCTCGGGAGCGGCGAGGTGCTGGTGACGGGCGGCGACGAGCGGGCCCTTGAAAGCCTGACAGGCGCAGAGCTGTACACGCCTCCTCCGGCGTCGCCGCAGGGTAGCGCCTGCGCTTCTGGCCCCGATTGCCAGAGCGGCTTCTGCGCCGATGGTGTCTGCTGCGACACCGCCTGCGACGCCGGCCCCTGCGACGCCTGCTCCGTGGCGGCGGGCGCCGCTTCGGACGGCACCTGCGCCTTGTTGACGGGGAGCTCCTGCGACGATGGCAACGGCTGCACCCAGAGCGACACGTGCCAGGCAGGCGTCTGCACGGGCGCCGACCCGGTGGGCTGCCCGGCGCTGGACGATTGTCATGAACCGGGCACGTGCGACCCAGCGACCGGGATGTGCACCTCTCCGCTCAAGCCCGATGGCACGGTTTGCTCCGGCGGCACGTGCACGAACGGCGCGTGCAGTCCAGCTGGTACCGGCGGAGCCGGCGCCGGCGGCGCGGACGTCAGCAGCGGAGCCGGCGCCGGCGGCGCGGACGTCAGCAGCGGAGCCGGCGCCGGCGGCGCGGACGTCAGCAGCGGAGCCGGCGCCGGCGGCGCGGACGGCGGCGGGTACACGAGCGGTGGAGGGGGGGACGGGGGCGGAGGCGGCGACGCGAGCGGAGGCACGGATCCGAGCGCTGGTAGCGGATGCAAGGTGGGGCCGGGCATGACTTCGACATCCAAGGCCCCGTGGGTAGCCTTCGGATTGCTGCTCTTGCTCCAGTGGAGCCGGAGTCGCTCGGGGCGCGCTGGCGCGAGGCGCAAGGCAGATCCAGCTTCGGCTACCCTACCCCAACCGCCAGCGGTCTTCCGGGGCAGCTGAGCTGCCCTCCGGCACCGCCGACGGTTTCCCTGGGCCAGCTCAGCTTGCCTCCCGAACCGCCGATGGTTTCCCTGGGCTAGCTCAGCTTGCCCTCCGGCATCGCCGACGGTTTCCCTGGGCCAGCTCAGCTTGCCTCCCGAACCGCCGACGGTCTTCCCGGGGTAGCTGAGCTTGCCCTCCGGCATCGCCGACGGTTTCCCTGGGCTAGCTCAGCTTGCCCTCCGGCATCGCCGACGGTTTCCCTGGGCTAGCTCAGCTTGCCCTCCGGCATCGCCGACGGTTTCCCTGGGCTAGCTCAGCTTGCCTCCCGAACCGCCGACGGTGCTCCAGAGATAGCTCAGCTGCACTTTCCGCGCCCCATTGTCCCCGCCGGGACAAATCGCCACGACCTCCCCCCAGAGGAGCACCTCGCCTCACCCATCTCGGCGGCACCCCCGGCGTCCCCTGCCCCCCATCGCCGCGCCCGTCGCTCGTCCGTCAATCGCCTCCACCTCCGCCCCGCGCCGGCCCGTTCCCCCTCGCCCTGGCACGGGATCAGCACGTCCAGCCACGTCCGAACCCTCAGCCATCTCAGCAGCGCGCGCCGGCCTGCGCCTTCCGTGACAGTCCGGCGCGCCGCCCCCCGAGGGAGAAAGCGAGAACCCATGAAGGCGGTAGTGTTTCACGGCGTCGGCGACATCCGGATGGACGACGTCAAGGAGCCGAAGATCAAGGAGCCGACCGACGCGATCCTCCGGATCACGGCGAGCGCCATCTGCGGGACCGATCTCCACTTCGTCCGCGGCACGATGCCGGGGATGGTGCCGGGCACGGTCCTCGGCCACGAGGCGGTCGGCGTCGTGGAGGAGCTCGGCGCCGACGTGCGGAACCTGAAGAAGGGCGATCGCGTCGTCGTGCCCTCGACGATCGCGTGCGGCTA
Organism: Sorangium sp. So ce426; assembly: GCF_051475585.1. Taxonomy (NCBI): domain Bacteria; kingdom Pseudomonadati; phylum Myxococcota; order Polyangiales; family Polyangiaceae; genus Sorangium; species Sorangium sp. So ce426. Next base: position 6,165,333 of record NZ_CP150341.1, read on the forward strand.
TTGCTCGTACTGTCGCGCCGCGTACTACGCGCAGTGCGACAACGCGAACCCGAACGGCAAGCACGCGGGCACGGCGTTCTTCGGCGGCCCCGCCATGTCGGGCCCGTTCGACGGGCTGCAGGCCGAGCTCGCGCGCATCCCCTTCGCGGGCGTCGGCCTCGTCAAGCTGCCGAACGGCGTCAGCGACGACCAGGCCATCCTGCTCTCCGACATCTTCCCGACGGCGTACTTCGGCGCCGAGCTCGCCGAGATCAAGCCCGGCGACACGGTCGCGATCTTCGGCTGCGGCCCCGTCGGCCTGTTCACGATCGCGAGCGCCAAGCTCATGGGCGCGGGGCGCATCGTCGCCGTCGATCGCGTGCCCGACCGGCTCGAGATGGCGCGCGAGCAGGGCGCCGAGACCGTCGACTTCTCCGCCGAGGACCCGATCGAGGCCATCCTGCGCCTCACCGGCGGCATCGGCGTGGACCGGGCGATCGACGCCGTGGGCGTCGACGCCGAGCGCCCGCACGAGGGCCCCGCCCACAAGGAGGCGAAGCAGCAGGCCAAGGCGTTCGACCTCGAGGTCAAGCAGATCGCCCCCGACGCGCGGACCACGGGCGACGCCTTCCGCGCCGGCGACGGGCCGTCGCAGGTGCTGCAGTGGGCCGTCCGGTGCGTGGCCAAGGCGGGGACCATCGCGCTCATCGGCGTCTATCCGCAGACGTCGCGCACGTTCCCCATCGGAGAGGCCATGAACAAGAACCTCACCCTCCAGATGGGCAACTGCAATCACAGGAAGTACATCCCGAAGCTCGTGGACCTCGTGCAGACCGGCCAGGTGGATCCCACCACGATCCTCACGAGGAAAGCGCCCCTGGAGTCGGCGATCGACGCCTACAAGGCCTTCGACCGGCGAGACGCCGGGTGGGTGAAGGTCGAGCTCCGCCCGTCGCGGGCGGGGGCGCCGGCCCGCCTGGACCGCGCCGTCGCGTAGCCCGGCGCCGCGCGCTCGAGGCGGCGCCGCATCCCCCTGGACGCGGCGCTCAGCTCGGCAGAGCGCTCGGATCGACGGTGCACGGCGGCCCAGCGCGCGGCAGCTCCACGATGAACGTGGCGCCGGCGCCGGTCGCGCTCTGGACGCGGATCGAGCCGCCATGCGCCTCCGCGATCCTGCGGCTGATATACAGGCCGAGCCCCAGCCCGCCGTAGTGCCGGTGGGACACCGCGCGCTCGAAGCGCTCGAAGATCCACTCCTGGCGCGCCGGATCGACGCCGATCCCGTGATCCCTGACCGAGAGCCACGCTATCCCGGCCTCCTCGCCGAGGACGACCTCGATGGGCTTGCCCGCGCCGAACTTGATCGCATTGGCGAGCAGGTTCGTCACGATCTGATCGACGCGGGAGCGATCCCAGCGGCCCACGATCCGGCCGCCGTCCCGGAGCGAGACCCAGCACCCGGCGCGCTCCAGATCCAGCCTGAATCGCGCGAGCACGTCGCGGGTGACCTCCCTGAGGTCGACCTCGGCGACGCTGAGCCTCAGCCGAGCCGCGTCGATCTGCGAGACATCGAGGAGCTCGCTGTTCAGGCGGGTCAGGCGCGCTCCCTGCCGCAGCGCGCGGTCGACCTGCCTGCCCATGGCCTGCGGGTCGCAGAGCCGACCCGACCGGATGCCCCGATCCATCGCCTCGAGCGTGAGCGTGAGCGACGTCATCGGCGTGTTGAGCTCGTGCGTCGCCATGGTCAGGAACTCGTCCCGCATCCGGACGGCCTCCTGGGCAGCACGGTAGAGCCGCGAATTGTCGATGGCCATCGCCGCCCGGCGCGCCACTTCCTGGACGAACTCGAGATCGGCGTCCCCGTAGCGGCGCCCCGGCGCGGACGAGACGACGTTCAGCACCCCGAGCGGTTGTCCCCGCGCCACGAGCGGCACGGCGACGGAGCTACGTGCCCCGAGCTCGCGGATGAGCCTCGCGTGCCCGTCGTCCTCGGCGTGTCGCCGGATGACTTCGTCGGAGATCTCGGGGAGCAGGAGCGGCTCACAGCTCCTGAGGACGCTGGCCGCCGGGTGGGGCGAGTCCCGGCCAGGAGGGTATCGCCGCCGTAACTCCGCGAGCAAAGGCTCCTTCGCGGGATCTCTGTGGGCCCAGGCCGCGGGCCGGGTCGCTCCACCTTCCACGACGTCGATGATGCACCAGTCGCAGAACGATCGCACCGACAGCCGCGCGAGCCGCGACAGCGTCTCCCGATCATCGAGCGACCCGGAGAGGATCTCCCCGGCTTCGGCCAGGAAGGCCGCGCGCCGCACGGCCATCTCTGCCGCGGTCCGCGCGGACTGCTCCTTCGAGAGGAGCCGCGCGTTCTCCAGGGAGATCGCCGCCTGGGAGGCGAGGAGCGAGAGGGCCGTGAGACGTTCCGGCGTGAACGCGCCCGCGAGGAGGTGGTTCTCGAGGAAGAGCAGGCCCACCACCTCGGCCCGCCTCAGGATGGGCACGCAGAGGAGCGATTTGGGCCGATTCCGCGCGATGTAGGCGTCGCCGGAGAACCTGCCCGCATCGGCGGCCGCGTCGTGCAGGATGACGCGCTCCTCGGTCCGCCACACGTAGTCGACGAGCGACGAGGGGAGGCGCTGCGAGGGATCCACCGGCCTCGACTCGAGGGCGCTCACCACCGCCCCGCCTTCCTCGATCGCGGCCTCCGCTTCGATCGAGAGCCTTCCGTCCTGACTCAGGAGGATGCAGGCCCTCTGCGCGCCGCCCTGCTCGAGCACGACCTCGAGCAGCGTGCGCAGGAGCCTGTCGAGGATGATCTCGCCCGAGATGGCCTGTGAAGCCTTGGTCACCGAGAGCAGGTCGATCTGCTCGGGCCGAGCCGCGAAGGTGGCCGTGAACGGGCTGGGCCCCGGCTCGCGGAGGCGCGGGTTCTGCCCGTCGATCTGCGTCACCTTGCCGCGGGCGCCCCAGCGGGCGTAGCAGGTCCGCGCGTCGCCGAGGTAGGTGTCGGCGAACCTGTCGAACCCATGTGATCGGTAGAACCGAGACGCGACCTCGCAGGCGACCGCCTCGTTGTGGACGAAGCCGCTATGGCGCGCCGAGCGGATAGCCTCTTCGTAGAGGCGCTCGGCGTCGAGGAGCCGGCCCTCGATGCGCGCGATCTCGGCGGCGACCAGCGCCGCTCGGTTCCCGAAGTTCTCGGGGCAGTTCGTCGCCCATCGCTCGAGCTGCTGGTGGTGAGCGACGATGGTATCCAGGTGCCGGGGCCGCTCGTCGCCGGTCGCCGCGTCGTGGTGAGCCGCCCGCGCGAGCGCGCCATAGAAATGGTACTCCGCCGCCTCGAAGAACGCCGCCGACGACGGGAGGAGCTGCTCTGCCCTCGACGCCGCCTCAATGGCGGAGGCGTGGTCGCCCGCGTAGAAGCGCGCTTGCAGCTTGCGGATCCAGTACCAGCAGGCGGCGACCGTCAGGGTGGGATCGCTCATGACGTGCTGCTCGAACCGGCCCTCGTCGAACTCCGCGTCGTTGAAGGTGGAGAAGTCCGACGAGAGGCCCCGGAGCGTCCGGATGAGCCGCCGGTTTCCGGTGTAGACGTCGACGATGAGATGGAACCTCGCCCTCCGCGCGAACTCGAGCTCTCTCTCGGCTTCGCGCTGCGCTTCGTCGAGCGGATCGCCGTCCGAGAGCAGCAGCGAGACCAGGGAGCTGCCGGTATACGCCACATAAGCGAGGTCGCCGGTCTCCTGCGCCACGTCGCGGGCGCGCCGCATGAGCTCGACGCTGGCGTGCAGGTGCCTCGTCCAGGGCAGGACCATGAACGCGAAGGTCGCGTAGACGCGGGCCTTGAAGCGGAGCAGCCCGTGCTTCTCCACCAGATCGAAGCCCAGCTTGCCGAAGCGGTACGCCGCCTGGTAGTCGCCGAAGCGCGGGCCGAGGCACGTGCTGAGGTAGACGTAGGCGAAGGACGAGGCGTCGCTGTTGCCATGCGCGATGCTGAGGTTCACGGCGCGACCCAGGATGAGGGCGAGCAGGTTGGCATCGGTGAAGAGCGCTGGCGCTATGGTCGACGTGAGGACGTCCACGGTCGCCCGCGGGACCGGATCGGTCATCGGGGGCAGGTCGATGAGCTCCTCGATGGAGCGGCTCCCGAGCCGCTCCCATAGCCCCTCGTATTCCCGCTGGACCTCCTCGTCCGTCGGGCGCGGCGACCACGCGACGCCGACGCGTCGGAGGTACTCGAGGCACGCGCCGACAGCGCGGTCGCTCCAGTTCAGGGTCGTGAAGAGCTCGACGCGCTTGCGCGCGACGGCGGCCGCCTCGACGAGGTCCCGCGCGCGGCGCCAGAGCGCGGAGAGCCGCTCCTCCGCCGCCGGGGCGCCGGTGACGATCTCGCACTCGGCCAGGTGGAGCTCGATCGCGAAGGCGAGCTCGTACCGCGTGTCCCAGCCCTCACCCCGGAGAAGCTCGGCGGCGACCGTGAGATAGCTCAGCGCCGAGGCGTAGGCCGTGGCTCTCCTGGCGCGCTCGCCCGCGACGAGGTTGAGCTCGGCCACGCGCTCGCGCTCTTCCCGCGCCGTGATCAGCGCGGCGCCGCGGTTGAGCTGGTTCACGATCTCGAAGATCGTCTCCTCGATCTCCTCGGGCGGCGTCCGCGACGAGAGCAGACGGCCGATCCCGAGGTGCATCGCCGCGCGCTCGTCCTCGGGGAGGAGCGAATAGGCCGCCTCCTGGACACGGTCGTGGAGAAACTTGTACGCGCCGTCCGTGCGGACGACGAGCCCTGCGCGGACGGCCTCCCAGAGGACCGCGTGCAACGCCCCCTCCGAGCGGCCATGGACGATCGCCAGGAACGCGGCCTCTGCGGTGTTTCCCAGACAGGCGAGCTGCTTCACTGCTTCCTGGGTGCTGGCAGGGAGCCGCATGAGCTTCTCGACCATCAGGGCCACCACGTTGTCGGTGAAGCCCTTGGCGCGGATCTTCGTGATGTCCCACCGCCAGGCCTCTGCGTAGACGTCGAACTCGAGCAGGCGCTCCTCGTGGAGCGCCATGAGAAACTGGATCGCAAAGAAGGGATTGCCGGCCGTCTTCTCGTGGACGAGATCCGAGAGCGGCGCGGCGTCCTCGCGGCGGCAGTGGAGCGTGTCGCTGACGAGCGCGGCGAGCTGCTCGCGGGAGAGCGGGCCAAGCACGATCTCCCGGACGCTCGCGCCCCCCTTCCGCATCTGCTCGAGCGCCAGCATCAGCGGGTGGGAGCGGGTCACCTCGTTGTCGCGGTACGCACCGATGACGAGCAGACACCGCGTCTCGGGGTGCGTCATCAGGTCCTCGAGGAGCCGGAGGCTCGCGGGATCGGCCCACTGGAGATCGTCGAGGAAGAGCGCGAGGGGGTGCTCCTTCCGGGTGAATACCCCGATGAAGCGCCGGAACACGACGCGGAACCGGCTCTGCGCCTCGACCGGCGGCAGCGCGGCGACCGGCGGTTGCCGCCCGATGACGAGCTCGACCTGCGGGATCACGTCCACGATGAGCTGTCCGTTGACCCCGAGGGCGGCGAGCAGCCGCTCCCGGACGACCGCGAGCCGCTCCTCGCTCTCGGCGAGGAGCTCGAGCACCAGCTCCCGGAAGGCCTGGACGATCGTCGAGTACGGGATATCGCGCTTGTGCTGGTCGAACTTCCCCGAGAGGAAGAATCCTCGCTCGAGGACGATCGGCTTGTGCAGCTCGCTGACCAGCGCAGACTTGCCGATCCCGGAATAGCCCGAGACCAGGACGATCTCCGGGGCTCCGGTGCCGACCACGCGCTCGAACGCGGACAGCAGCGCGGCGGCCTCGTCCTCGCGGCCATACAGCTTCTGAGGGATCTGGAAGCGACCGGAGGCGTCGCGCTCGGCCAGGGGGAACGGGTCGAGCCTGCCGGTGGCCCGGAGCTCGGCCAGGCACCGCTCGAGGTCATGCTGCAGGCTGCTCGCGGTCTGGTAGCGATCCTCCGCCATCTTGGCGAGGAGCTTCAGGACGATCGCGGAGAGGATCTCGGGCAACTCCGGGACGAACGCGGACGGCGGCTGCGGCTCGCGGGCGACATGGCAGTGCACCCACTCGGGTGGGTCCCGCGCCTCGAACGGCAGGCGCCCGGTGAGCATCTCATAGAAGGTGACGCCGAGCGCATAGAGGTCGGCGCGGCTGTCGATCGCCCGGTTCATGCGGCCTGTCTGCTCCGGAGACAGGTACGGCAACGAGCCCTCGATGAGCCCGGGAGACCCCGCCGGCGGCTGCTCGCGGGAGAGGCGGGACGCGAGGCCGAAGTCGGTGAGCTTGACCTGGCCGGTGGCCGCGTTGACGAGGAGGTTCTGGGGCTTGAGATCCTTGTGGAGGATGCCTTGCGCGTGGAGCGCCGCCACGCCGGCCACGATACGGACCGCGAGGTCGAGGAACCGCTCGGTTGGCATCGGCGCGCCGATGAAGTGATCGAGCGACTCGCCGCCGAAATCCTCCATGACGAGCGCCGGCAGCCCCTCATACGTCTCGAGGGCGAGCGGCGTCACGACGGCCTCGTGATTCAGCATCTTGCCGATCGCGTACTCGTTCTTCAGGCGCTCGACGTCCTGCGGGCGGCTGCGCTTCGGGTCGATGATCTTCAAGATCACCGAGCGGCCATCGGAGCGCCGGACCGCGCGGTGCACGCTGGTCCTCAGGCCCTCGTGGAGGGTCTCGATGATCGTGTATGGCGAGGCGGTGCTCATCCCCATGGGGAAGGCACTCCGTGAAGCGCCGGCGCCCGGCGGCCTGGCGGCCCCTGGGGGCTGCCGTCGGCGCCGGTGCGCTCGAGTCCGCGCGCCTCGCCGAGACGACGCAGCCACACGACCGGCGTGAGCACATGACGCCCGCCGGGGACCGCATTCTCTGTCACGGCCTCCCACGATCGTGTCACCCCAGCACCCCCTCGATCGAAAGGTACCACGGGTCAGGCCCGGCAGTTCCGCGGTGCACGTCGCGGGCCCCGACGAGCAGGGACCTCCATGCTGGCCGCTGCCTTCGCGAGCGCTCGCCGCGGCGATCAGGCGGGCTTCGCTGCGCGTCGCGCTGCGGCCGGGTCACGCTGCCGGCCGGCGATCGCGGCCTTCAGGCCCGCCCGCAGGTCCCGGAAGGTCTCCACGCCCGACCAGTCGAGCCCGAGCCGCGTGAGCGCCTGCGCCATGGCCGGCGAGATGCCCACGAACGAGCACGCCGCGCCGAGCAGCCGCGCCGCCCGGACGGCCTTGAGCAGGTAGCCCGAGACGACCTCGTCCGCGACCGACACGCCCGTCACGTCGAGGATCACGCGGTCCGACGAGGTCTCCACGACGCTGCCGAGCAGGCTCTCCAGGATGAGCGACGATCGACGCTGGTCGATGGCGCCGACGAGCGGCAGGACGAGCACGCCTTCCCAGACCTGGATCACCGGCGTGGAGAGCTCGAGCAGCGCCCGCTCCTGCTCCTCGACGAGGCGAATCTTCCTCCGCAGCTCCTCGGTGCGCACGAGGACCGCGCCCTCGGCCTGCCGCTTGCTCTCGAGGAGCGCCCGCTCGGCCTGCTTCTCTCGCGTCACATCGCGCAGCTCGACGAGGATCAGCTCCTCGCCCGCGGCGCTCACCTTGCGCGCGAGCACCTCGAGGTCGACCGCGCGGCCGTCCTCGCGCGCGGCGCGGCAGGTGAACCGCTTGCGCGCGCCGCCGAGCACGTCCGGCCACGCCCGCCCGAGCGGCTCGAGCGGGTGCCCGCTCGCCAGCGCCCCTCCGCGCATCGCCAGCGCCTCCCGCCCGGCGAGGCCGTCCCCGAGCAGCTCCCGGATCCGGGCGCTCGCGAACGCGACATCGCCCGTTCCGCTGTAAACGAGGACGCCGTCGCGGATCGCGTCGAGCACGCCCCGCAGCGCCTCGAGCGCCGCGCCCTCCCGCGGCGTGTCGCGCTCGGTCATGCCGATGCCTCGCGCGCGGGCTCCGCGCTCACGCCGCCCCCGGCGGGTGGGCCCCGCGCAGCCAGGCCAGCGCCTCCTCCTCGGAGAAGAACGCGGCGATGTGGGCGTCGTCCTCCGCGAACCGGCTGGCGGCGAACTCGTGGTTCTCGACGACCTGCTCCGCCCCTTCCGCGGCCTCCCTGGGCAGGAGCGTGGCGACCCGCTTCAGCCCGGCCGCGTAGGCCTTCGGCATGATCTCGTCTCGCTGCCAGTCGTTGATGCCGTCCCAGCTCGCCTTGCAGTCGCGTATGTCGATGAGGCACAGCGGGCCCCCGCACTCCAGGAACACATCGTAGAAATGACCGCCGATGATCTCCTTCATCTCCTCGTCGAGCGGCGTGCCATACCAGCGCGCCACGAAGACCCCGGGGATGCGGCCAGGCTTCTCGATGCGGTGGATGCGCTCGCCAACGACGTTGAAGGTCTCCACGACGTCGCCGTCCTGCACGACGCGGATCCCGGTCCGGGTCTCGATGGGCCTCTTGAGCGTCTTGGTCATCGGATCTCCCCCACCCCCCTGCCACCCAGGTCCCCCGGAGCGCCGCAGGGGGCGTCTGGAGATACCTATCGAGAGCGACCTCGCCATCGCAAGCGTCTTCAGGCCCCGGGCGCGCGCGAGCTGCCGGTGTTTTGTGAGACAGCGCATGAGCGAGGCAGCCGATGAGCTCGTTCAGCAGCTTGTACTCCGCCATCTCGGCCAGGGCCGTCCCGTGGTTGATCGGAGACCTGCGGTTCGCCGGGGGACGCAAGGGGAGTTCCACGATGAACGCTTCCTCTGCTATCGGGATTTCCTGATCTCGGACGGTGATCCATGCCGAGACGGCCTGCTTGCGCGCGCTCGCGTGAATGGGCTGACGCATGCCGTACTTCATCGCGTTCGACACGCGGTTGAGCAGGACCTGCTCCAGGCGGGACTTACCCGAGTACCCCACCACCCGCTCGTCCATCTCGATCTCTGTCGAGCAGCCGGCCGCCGAGAGCTGCGGCGCCATCCGTTCGACGATCTCGCGGTCGGGGCGCGTGCGACGCGGCAGTGCGCCCACTCGGGTGGTCCTGACCACCACGCGCATGACGGGCAAGGGTGTCGCGGGGTAGCCTCCCGGCGATGAGCGGACCACGTCCTGCCGCCCGCCTCGCCGCCCGCCCCGACCCCGACCCCGGCGTTGCGCCCGCCGCCCGCCCCGTCGACCGCGGCGCCGCGCCCTCCGCCGAGCGCCGCCACGACCCTGCCGACCGCGCCCGCGCCGCCCTGCGCGCCGGGCGCATCGCGGCGCTGACCGCCGGCGGCCTCGCCCTCGGCAAGCTCGTCGCCGGCCAGCTCGGCCAGTCGATGGCCGTGACCGCGAGCGCCGTCGACTCGCTCACGGATCTCTTCGCCTCCTCCGCGAACGCCCTCGCCATCCAGCTGGCCCACGCCGCGCCCGACCGCTCGCACCCGTTCGGCCACGCCAAGATCGAGACCCTCGCGACCGCCGGTCAGGGCCTGCTCATCGGCGGCTCGGGGGTCTACCTGCTCATCGAGGGGATCCGGCGGCTGCTCTCGCCCGAGCCGCTCCGCCTCGCCGCCGTCACGCTCGGCGCGATGGCCGCCGCCGCGCTCATCACCGCGGCGCTCGTGGCCTACCTCGGCCGGGTCGCCGCGCGCACCGGCTCGAGCGCCATCCAGGCCGACGCCGTCCACTACCGCACCGACATCGCCGCAAACCTCGCGGTCCTCGTCGGCGTCGCCCTCACGTACGCGACGGGCTTCTCCCGCATCGACGGCGTCCTCTCGGTCGCGGTCGCCGTCTACATCCTCACGTCCGCGGGGACCCTCCTCCGGCTCGGCGTGCGCGACCTCATCGACACGAGCGCCCCGGAGGAGCGCGTCGGCGCCATCGCGGCCGCGCTCGACGCCATGCGCGCGCGCGGCGAGCTCCTCGGCCACCACAGGCTGCGCACGCGGATCGCCGGGCGCACGCTGTTCGTCGAGGTGCACATCGAGCTCCCGGGCGACCTCCCCCTCTCGCGCGCGCACGCGACCGGCGACCGCGCGCGCGACGCCATCCTCGCCATCGAGCCCGACGCGGAGGTGCTCGTGCACATCGACCCCGAGCGCGACGAGCCGGCGTGAGGGCACCCGGCAGCGCCGCTCAGCCCGGCTGGGCGCGCGGCTCGGCCTCGCGCGGCGGCCCGGCCCGCGGCAGCTCGACGACGAACGTCGCCCCGGCGCCGAGCGCGCTCTCGACGCCGATCGAGCCGCCGTGCGCCTCCGCGATCCTGCGGCTGATGTACAGGCCGAGCCCCAGCCCGCCGTAGTGCCTGTCCGACACCGCGCGCTCGAACCGCTCGAAGATCTGCCCCTGGCGCGCCGGGTCGATCCCGATTCCATGATCCCGCACCGAGAGCCGCGCCGTCCCCGCCTCCTCACCGACGGAGATCTCGAGGGGCTTGCCCGCCCCGAACTTGATCGCGTTGGCGAGCAGGTTCGAGACGATCTGGTCCACGCGGGAGCGATCCCAGAGGCCCACGACCCGGCCGCTTTCCCGCAGCGAGACCGCACACCCCGCGCGCGCCAGATCCAGCTTGAACCGCGCGAGCACGTCGCGGACGACCTCCCCGAGGTCGACCTCCGCCACATCGAGCCTCAACCGAGCCGCGTTGATCCGCGAGACGTCCAGCAGCTCGCTGTTCAGGCGGGTCAGGCGCGCCGCCTGCCGCAGCGCGCGGTCGACCTGCCGTCCCACGGCCTGCCGATCCCAGGGCCGATCCGAGCGGACCCCCCGATCCATGGCCTCGAGCGTGAGCAGGAGCGATGTCATCGGCGTGTTGAGCTCGTGCGTCGCGACCGTCAGGAACTCGTCGCGCATCCGCACCGCCTCGTTCGCAGCGCTGTAGAGCCGCGAATTGTCGATCGCTATCGCGGCCAGGCGCGCCACCTCCTGGACGAGCTCCAGGTCGGCGTCCCCGTAGCGGCGCCCTGGCGCGGACGAGACGACGGTCAGCACCCCGATCGGCTGCCCGCGCGCCACGAGCGGCACGACGATGACGCTGCGCGTCCCGAGCTCGCGGATGAGCCTCTCGTGATCGTCGTCCTCGCAGTACTGCCGGATGACCTCGTCGCGGATCTCGGAGAGCAGGAGCGGCTCGCCGGTCCGGAGGACCCGGAACGCCAGGCGGCGCGATTCCCAGCGAGAGGGATACCGCCGCTCCAGCTCCTCCATCAACGGCTCCTTCGCGGGGTCCTTGTGCGCCCAGGACAGCCGCCGGATCCCTCCACCTTCCACGATGTCGATGAGGCACCAGTCGCAGAGCGTCAGCACCGACAGCCGCGCGAGGCGCGACACCGTCTCTCCGTAATCGAGAGACGCGGCGAGGATCTCCCCCGCCTCGGCCAGGAAGGCCGCGCGCCGCTCCGCCGACTCGGCCGAGGTCCGCGCGGCCCGCTCCTGGGAGAGGAGCCGCGCGTTCTCCAGCGAGATCGCCGCCTGCGAAGCGAGGAGCGAGAGCGAGGTGAGCCGGTCCGACGTGAAGGCGCCGGCAAGGAGGTTGTTCTCGAGGTAGAGCAGACCCGCGACCCCGGCCTGCCTCAGGATGGGCACGCACAGGACCGATCGGCACCGATACCGCGTGAAGTAGTCGTCTCCGGAGAACTTGCCCGCGTCCGCGGCCGCGTCGTGCAGGATGACGCGCTCCTTCGTCCGCTGGACATAATGAACGAGCGAGCCGGGGACGCGCTGCCACGACGCGTCGTCCAGCGAGGGCGCGAGGAGGATCGTCGCCGCGCCTTTCCCTTCGAGGGTCGCCTCGGCCTCCATGGTGACGCGCTCGTCCTGGCACAGGAACAGGCAAGCCCTCTGCGCGCCCCCCTGCTCGAGGACGACCGTGAGCAGCGTCCGCAGGAGCTGGTCGAGGACGATCTCGCTCGAGATGGTCTGCGACGCCTTGATCACCGAGAGCAGCTCGAGCTCGTCGGAGCGCGCCGCGAACGACGCGCTCGGCGCGAGCGGCCTCCGGTCCGAGAGCCGCGGGTTCTGCTGGTCGATCTGCCTGACCTTCCCGTCCGCGCCCCAGCGAGCGTAACAGGCGCGGGCCTCGCGGAGATACGTGTCCGCGATCAGATCGAACCCTCGTGTCCGGTAGAACCTCGACGCCACCTCGTACGCCAGCGCCTCGACGTGGACAAAGCCGCTCTCGCGCGCGGCGCGGATCGCCTGCTCGTACAGCTGCGCCGCCTCGTCCCATTCGCCGCCGATGCGCGCGATCTCGGCGCCGACCAGCGCGGCGCGGGCGCGGAAGTTCTCGGGGCAGTTGTCGGCCCAGACCTCGAGTTGCTCGCGGTGGGCGGCGAGCGCGCTGAGGAGCGGGGGCCGCTCATCGGCGGGCGCAGCGTCATGGCGACCCGCCCGCGCGAGCGCACCATAGAAGTGGCACTCGGCGACCACGAGGAACGACCGCGACGTCCAGAGGAGCCGCTGCGCTCTCGCGGCGGCATCGACGGCAGAGGCGTGGTCGCCCGCAAAGAGGCGCGCTTGTAGCTTGCCGATCCAGTACCAGCACGTGGCCGCCGAGAGGCGTCGATCGCGATCGAGGTGCCGCTCGAATTGCCCCTCGTCGAGATCGTCATCGTCGGAGGGGAGAGCCGGCGTCGAGCCTCGGAGCGCCCGGATGAACAGCAGCTGTGCGGTGATGAGATCGACGATGAGACCGAACTTCGCCTTCCGCGCGAACTCGAGCGAGCTCTCGGCCTCTCGATTCACCTCGTCGAGCGGCGCTCCCCCGGTGAGCAGGAGCGCGATCGAGCCGTTGAGGGCATAGGACGCATAGGCGAGATCGCCGGTCTCCTGCGCCGCGAGGAAGGTCCGCCGCAGCGGATCGACGCTGGTGCGCATGTCCCTGCTCCAGGGGTTGATCATGAACCAGAAGACCAGGTCGACGCGGGCCTTGAAGCGGAGCGGCCCGCGCTTCTCGGCCAGCTCCAGGCCGAGCTCGCCGAAGCGGTAGCCCGCGCGGTAGTCGCCGAAATACGCGCCAAGGGCCGTCCCGACCCAGACGTAGGCCATGCAGGCTCCGTCGCTGTGGCCATGCGCGAGGCTGAGGTTCGCGATGCGGCCGACCATGAGGCAGAACAAGTTCTCGTCGGTGAGCGACGCCGGCGGCTCGCCCGACATGAGGACGTCGATGAGCGTGCGGCAATCCGGATCCGTCATCGGTGGCAAGTCGACGAGCGCCTCGATCGGGCGGCTCCCTAGCGTTCGCCACATCCGCTCGTACTCCTGCCGGACCTCCTCGTCGGTCGGGTGCGGCGACCACGCGACGCCGACGCGCCGCAACGACTCGAGGCAGATCTCGACGGCGCGCTCGCTTCGATCCAGCATCGTGTAGAGCTCCACGCGGGCGCACGTGACGGCGGCGAGGTCGGCAAAGCTCCTGGCGCGGCCCGCGAGCTCGGAGAGCCGCTCGTCCGCCGCCCCGAGCTCGCCGGTCACAAACTCGCATCCGGCCCGGTGGAACCCGAGCGCAAAGGCGAGCTCGTACCGCCGCTCCCAGCTGTCGTCTTCCAGTTCCAGGAACGCCGCGCCCGCGGCGAGATACTTCAGCGCCGACGCATAGGCCGTCGATGCCTTCGCGCGCTTGCCCGCGATGAGGTTGAGCTCGGCCGCCCGCTCGCGCTCCTCGCGCGATGAGATCAGCGCGGCCCCTCGGTCGAGCTGGTTGACGATCTCGAAGATCCTCTCCTCCAGCTCCTCCGGCGCCGCCCGCGACGCGAGCAGCCTGCCTATCTCGAGGTGCGCCGCCGCGCGCTCGCCTTCTGGGATGAGCGAATAGGCCGCCTCCTGGACCCGGTCGTGAAGGAACTTGTACGCACCGTCCAGGCGGAAGACGAGCCCCTCGTGCGCTGCGTCCCGGAGATCCGCGTGCATGTCCTCCTCCAAGCCGCCCTGGACCATCGCCAGGAGGGCGACTTCCGCGCTGTTTCCCAGGCAGGCGAGCTGCTTCAGCGCGCGCTGGGTGCTCGGAGGGAGCCGCGCGAGCTTGCCGACCATCAGGTCGACCACGTTGTCGGTGAAGCCCTTCTCGCGGATCTTCGTGACGTCCCACCGCCAGGCCTCCGCGTGGACGTCGAACTCGATCAGGCGCTCCTCGTGAAGCGCGATGAGAAACTGGATGGCGAAGAAGGGGTTGCCGGCCGTCTTCTCGTGGACGAGGTCGGAGAGCGGCGCGGCGGCCTCGCGGCTGCAGTGAAGCGCGCCGCTGACGAGCGCGCCGAGGTGCTCTCGGGAGAGCGGGCCGAGCACGATGTCCGAGACGCGCGCGCCTTCCTTGCGCGCCTGGTCGAGCGCCAACAGGAGCGAGTGCGTGGGGGTCACCTCGTTGGCGCGGTATGCACCGATGACGAGGAGATGGCGCGTCTCCGGGTGCGTCACCAGCTCACAGAGCAGGCCCAGGCTCGCCGAGTCGGCCCACTGGAGATCGTCGACGAAGAGCGCGAGGGGGTGCTCTTTCCGGGCGAACAGCCCGATGAAGCGCCGGAACACGACGCGAAACCGGCTCTGCGCCTCGATCGGCGGGAGCTCGGGGACAGGCGGCTGCCGGCCGATGATGAGCTCGACGTGGGGGATCACGTCCACGATGAGCTGCCCGTTGCTCCCGAGCGCTCCGAGCAGCCGCTGCCGGAAGGCCGCGATCCGGTCCTCGCTCTCGACGAGGATCTCGAGCACGAGCTCACGGAACGCCTGGACCAGCGTGGAATAAGGGATGTCGCGCTTGTACTGGTCGAACTTCCCCGAGAGGAACAGGGCGCGCTCCCGGACGATCGGCCTGTAGAGCTCGTGCACCAGCGACGACTTGCCGATGCCCGAATAGCCGGAGATCAACACGAGCTCGGGAGAGCCCGTGGCCACCACGCGGTCGAACGCGCAGAGCAGCGCGGCCACGTCGCCCTCGCGGCCGTAGAGCTTCCGAGGGATCTGGAAGCGGCCTGAGACGTCGCGCTCGGCCAGGGGAAACGGCTCGATCCGGCCGGTGGCCCGGACCTGGGAGAGGCACCGCTCGAGGTCGTGCTGGAGGCCGCGGGCGGTCTGGTAGCGATCCTCCGCCATCTTGGCCAGGAGCTTCAGGACGAGCGCCGAGAGCACCTCGGGCAGCTCGGGCACCAGCGCCGAGGGCGCCGGCGGGAGGCGCGCGACGTGGCAATGCACCCACTCCAGCGGATCCTGCGCCTCGAACGGCAGGCGCCCGGTGAGCATCTCGTAGAACGTCACGCCGAGCGCATAGAGGTCGGCGCGGCTGTCGATCCCCCGGTTCATTCGCCCCGTCTGCTCAGGAGCCAGGTACGGCAATGAACCCTCGATGAGCCGCGGAGGCCCTGCCGGCGGCTGCTCGCCGGAGAAGCGCGACGCGAGGCCGAGGTCGGCGAGCTTCACCTGGCCGGTGGCCGTGTTGACGAGGATGTTCTGCGGCTTGAGATCCTTGTGCAGGATGTCCCGCTCGTGGATCGCCGCCACGCAGGCCGCGATGCGGACCGCGAGCTCGAGGAACCGCGCAGGATTCATGGGCGCGCCGATGAGGTGGTCGAGCGGCTCGCCGCCGAAGTCCTCCAGGACGAGCGCCGGCAGCCCGTCGTGCGTCTCGAGGGCGAGCGGCGCCACGACGGCCTCGTGGCCCAGCAGCTTGCCGATCGCGTACTCGTGCTTCAAGCGGTCGACGTCCTGCGGGCGGCTGCGCCTCGGGTCGAGGACCTTCAGGACCACCGGGAGGCCGTCCGCGCTCCGGACCGCGCGCAGCAGGCTGCCCCGCTGGCCCTCGTGCAGGGTCTCGGTGACAAGGTACGAGGGAGCGCTCACGTCCATGGGGAGCCCCATGCGGAAGACGCGCCACGAAGCGTCAGAGTCTGGCTGTCCGGCAGGACATGGGGGCAGCCGTCGACCCGGGCGCTGTCGAGGCCGCGCGCCTCGCCGAGACGATCCACCCTTACCGGCGGCGTGAGCGCGTGGCGCCCGCCGGGCGCCGCGTTCCCGGTCACCGTCTCCGACGGTCGTGCCACCCCGCGCCCCCTCCATCGATAGACTACCACGAGGGAGGCCGGTCATTTCCAGGGCGCACCTCTCGGTGGGTGAGCGGCCGTCAGCCTCGCGTTCGTTCGGCGCCGACGCGGGGGAGCGCCCGCGCCATGGCCGCGCGGGCGCCCTCACCCGGGCAGGCCTCTACGCGCCGGGCTCGTCGACGTCGTCGTCTTCGTGCTCCTCGAGGTAGCGCTCGGGCGCGAGCTCCCACCGCTCCGGCGAGCGCCAGAGCTGCGACAGGAGCAGCTCGCGCATCAGCAGGATCTCCTTGGGCAGCCGGTCGTAGAGCCGCTCGAAGAGCTCCCCGTGCGAGCCGAACTCGACCTTCCACGCCTCGCGGTCGACCGCCATCAGCTGGTAGAACTGCTCCTTCGAGAAGCGGTCCATGCCCCGCCACTCGATGTCTTCGTAGCGCGGCATCCAGCCGAGCGGGCTCTCCTCCGCGAAGCCGCGGCCGTGCACGCGGTCGACGATCCACTTGAGGACGCGCATGTTCTCCCCGAAGCCCGGCCACAGGAAGTTGCCCTGGTCGTCCTTGCGGAACCAGTTCACCGAGAAGATGCGGGGCGGATTGACGATCTGGCGCCCCATCTGCAGCCAGTGGTTGAAGTAATCGCCCATGTGGTAGCCGCAGAAGGGCAGCATCGCCATCGGGTCGCGGCGCACCTGGCCGATGTTGCCGGCGGCCGCCGCCGTCATCTCCGAGCCGATCGTCGCGGCCGTGTAGACGCCGAAGCTCCAGTTGAACGACTGGACCACGAGGGGAACCGTCGTCGCGCGCCGCCCGCCGAAGACGATCGCGCTGATGGGCACCCCGTTCGGGTCGTCCCAGCGCGGATCGATCGAGGGACACTGCGACGCAGGCGTCGTGAAGCGCGCGTTCGGGTGCGCCGCCTTGCGGCCGCAGTCCGGGGTCCAGGGCTTCCCCTGCCAGTCGATGAGCTCCGGCGGCGGCTCGTCGGTCATTCCTTCCCACCAGACGTCGCCGTCGGGCGTGAGCCCCACGTTGGTGAAGATCGTCCCCTTCCGGATGGTCGCCATCGCGTTCGCGTTCGACTTGACCGACGTCCCCGGGGCCACGCCGAAATAGCCCGCCTCGGGGTTGATCCCATAGAGCTGCCCGTCCCGCCCGGGCTTCATCCAGGCGATGTCGTCGCCGACGGTCGTGATCTTCCAGCCCGCGAACGCCTTCGGCGGGATGAGCATGGCGAAGTTCGTCTTGCCACACGCGCTCGGGAAGGCCGCGGCCACGTACGTCTTCTCTCCCTTCGGCGACTCGACCCCGAGGATCAGCATGTGCTCCGCGAGCCACCCCTGCTCCCTGCCGAGGACCGAGGCGATGCGCAGCGCGAAGCACTTCTTGCCGAGCAGCGCATTGCCGCCATAGCCGCTCCCGTACGACCAGATCAGCCGCTCTCCCGGGAAGTGGACGATGTACTTGTGCTCCGCGTTGCACGGCCACGGCACGTCGGCCTGCCCCGGGGCGAGGGGCATGCCGACCGAATGCAGGCAGGGGACGAAATCGCCGTCTCCGAGCGCCTCGAGCACCTTGCGCCCCATGCGCGTCATGATGCGCATGCTCGCGGCGACGTACGGCGAGTCGCTGAGCTCCACGCCGATGTGCGAATAAGGCGAGCCG
The DNA here is from genome assembly GCF_051475585.1 of Sorangium sp. So ce426. NCBI lineage: Bacteria > Pseudomonadati > Myxococcota > Polyangiales > Polyangiaceae > Sorangium > Sorangium sp. So ce426. The sequence continues at coordinate 6,182,983 of NZ_CP150341.1, forward strand.
ATCGGGCCCATGCTGAACGGGATGACGTAGAGCGTGCGGCCCCGCATCGACCCGGCGAAGAGCCGGCGCAGCGTGGCCTTCATCTCCTGCGGCTCGGCCCAGTTGTTCGTGGGGCCGGCGTCCTGCTTTCGCCGGCTACAGATGAACGTGCGGTCTTCGACCCGCGCGACGTCGCTCGGGTCCGAGCGCGCGAGGTAGCTGTCCGGGCGCTTCTCCGGGTTCAGGCGGATGAGCGTGCCCGCCTTGACCATCTGGTCGCACAGCGCGTCGTACTCCTCCTTCGAGCCGTCGCACACGTGCACGCTGTCCGGCTGGCACAACGCGACGACCTCGGCGATCCATTGCCTGAGCTTCTCGTTCGCGATCTTCGCCCGCAGGCCGGGGATCGACACCGGCGGCGGCGGCTCCGAGTGGAACGAGCTCTGGCTGTTCTGGCTGGCTGCTACGGACACTTGCGTACCCTCCTGGCTCTCTGGGTCGAACGCGCTCTGCAAAGCGCAGGCCCTGCCCGCCCTCGACGCCAATTCTGGCCGAAATGCGGCCGGAAGGCTGCCCTGATTCTTTCTGAGTCCGATCGCTACAGCAGGGCTGCATGCACCAGGTGCGCCCGGGGGGCGAGCCCTGCGCCGCGCGCTGGGTCGTCGATCCGCCCGAAACCCGCCCGAGATCCGTCCCGAGGTTGGCCCCGAGGGCTGCCTCGCGGCCAGCCGCGCCGCCCGCCGATGCCCCCGGTGGCTACGCGCCGGTGCTCACCATGGCCACGCGACGTACAGCGGCTCCCGCGCGAACGCCGCCCGGGCGCGACGCCCCTTCTCCAAGACGCCCCTTCTCCAAGAGGAACAGCATCCTCCTCAGCACCTATCTCGGGCGGATACGTCGGGCCGGACGCGGGTGAAGACACAGGTGACACGGGTGAAGACACGCGAGGAAACGCGAGGACACGCGAGGACACGCGAGGACACGCGAGGACACGCGGACGACGCCGGCGGCCTGCCGTGGTCCAGCCCGCGAGGGGCGTTGACAAGGATAACCGGCTTTGCTCAACTACCCAATCCGCTCGGAGCATCGCGCGCCCCTGAGGACGGCCGGTAACATGGTGGGCACGGGTCAAGACACCTCGGACGCGGAGCCGACCCAGGCGGCGATCATGGGCAAGTACCGGCTGATCGCGAGGCTCGGCCGGGGCGGGATGGGCGACGTGTTCCTGGCGATCGCGCGCGGGCCGGGGTCGTTCAACAAGCTCGTCGTTGTCAAGCGCCACCGCGGCGTGGGCGGAGCGGGCCGGGACGGCGAGAGGGTCGTCGCCATGTTCTTGGACGAGGCGAAGCTGTCCGCCCGCCTCAACCACCCCAACATCGTCCAGACCTACGAGGTCGATCACGACGACGCCGGCTACTTCACCGTGATGGAGTACCTGGAGGGCCAGCCGCTCAGCGCGGTCATGCGGGCGGTGGCCGAGGGGGAGCCTGGCGCGGCGGGCTTCACGCGCGGCGTCTTGGTGAGGATCGTGGCCGACCTCCTGAGCGGCCTCCACTACGCGCACGAGCTCCGCGATTACGACGGCGCGCCGCTCGGCATCGTCCACCGCGACGTCTCCCCGCACAACATCTTCGTCACGTACGACGGCGCGGTGAAGCTGCTCGATTTCGGCATCGCCAAGGCGTCCATCAACGCCGACCTCACCGAGACCGGGAAGCTGAAGGGCAAGACCTCGTACATGGCGCCGGAGCAGGCCGTCGGCAGCGGGTCGACCGATCGGCGGGCCGACATCTTCGTCGCGGGGATCGTGCTCTGGGAGCTCCTCACGCGGGAGCGGCTCTTCGAGGGCGACGCCGTGAGCGCGCTCTGGAAGCTGGCGGCCGTGGACGAGATCCCGCGGCCCTCGCTCCTCCGGCCGGACGTCCCCGCGGCCCTCGACGCCATCGTGGCGCGCGCGCTCGACCGCGATCCGGCGAAGCGGTTCGCGACCGCGCAGGAGATGCGCGCGGCGCTCGAGGACCACCTGCGCGCGGCGGGCGAGGACGTCGGGTCCGACGAGATCGGCGCGAGCATGCTGGGGGTGTTCGCGGAGCGCCGGGCGAGCATGCAGCGGCAGGTCAAGGCGTACCTCGAGCAGAGCGCGCAGGGCGCGGACCGCCCGAGCGTGCCCGTCGAGCCCCGCCCCTCTCGCGTGAGCCATTTCGAGGGCGCGGAAGGAAGGCGCATCCAGCCCGTGATCACCCTCGACGACGAGCTCGGGCAGAGGGCCTCCGGGACGCCGGGCCCCGGGCGCTCCGCCTCGGACTCGACGAGCCTGAGGTCGAACCTCCGCACGGCCGCCGGGCCTCAGCAGCGCAGCTACTGGATCGGGGCGCTCGGCGCGGCCGTGCTTGTCGCGGCGGCGGCGTTCTCGACGCGCCGCCCTGGTGGGCAGGCGCCGGCGGCCGGCTCCGCCGCGGCCGTGCTCGTCGAGCCGGACGCCGGCGCTCGCTGCACCGGGGTGCTCCGCGTCCGGATCACGACGGACGACACGGGGACGGCCACCGACATCGCGCCGCCGTACAACCACGGGGTCTACGACTACCTGCGCCACCTCAACGACAGTCAGGGAGGGCTCCGGGGCTGTCCCATCGACGTCGACATGAAGGACGCGCAGTACGACCCCGCCAGGACGGAGGAGGTCATCGAGTCGTGGCGGCGGCAGCCCGGGTGGAGCGAGGTCTCCACGCTGTTCGTGTTCGGCACCGGGCCGACGACCCGCGTGGCCCCGAGGCTCACGGAGGAGAAGAAGCTCATCATTCCCGGCTCCTACGCCGGCTCGCTCGCCACGCCGGTGCCGATCTCGGCGGACGTGTCCCACGCCGAGTTCAACGCCCTGGGCCAGAGCGCCTCCGCGACAGAGCACAAGACGAGCCCTGGATATCCCTACATCTTCTTTCCGGCCACGGACTACTCGACAGCGATCCGCATCGGCATCAAGGCCGCCTGGAAGATCGCGCCCGGGCGCATCGCGATGGTGCACGACACGATAGACAAGTGTCTTTACTGCGTCGATCCGCTCGCCGCGGGCAAAGCGTACGTGGAGGAGCTGCCCGGGATGCTGCTCGGCGAGGATCTGATCGTCCCGCAGACGTCGTCCCTCGAGGACGAGGGGCGCATCGTCGACGCGGTGATCGGCTATGTGAAGCGGGAGATCGAGAAGAAGCGGGCGGACCCGTCGTATGTGCCGGCGAGCTGGTTCTGGGCCGGCAACAGCGTGCTCTCCTCGTCCTTCGTCGGGAAGGGCGCGGCCGCGGCGCAGAAGCTCATCCAGCAGGCGTTCCCGGGGCCGGAGAAGAGCCGCTGGCAGCTGCGCGTGATGGCGAACAACTGGGGCATCGGCGAGAGGACCCTGGCGATCTGCGGCGCCGACTGCGCGGGGATCTTCTATGGGCTGTTCCCGGTGCCCGTTTATGGCGACACCCAGCACTCGAGCGGGATGGCGGAGATGCTGCGGATCCACAGGACCTACCGGGAGAAGGACGGCCACCCGCTGGAGCTGTACCAGGACCAGCCCTACGTCCAGGGCCACGCCGCGGCGCTCATGTGGCGCAAGGCCGTCGAGCGGGCCGTCGACGCTGGCCGCACGCACCCGACCGGAGAGGACCTGAAGGCCGCGCTCGAGGGCTTCCAGAACGTGGTGCTCGACGGGATGACGGCGGGGCCGATCTCGTTCAGCGCGACAGACCATCGGCCGCAGGCGAACGAGTCGGTGTACACGATCGGGGCCGCGGACGGGGGCGGGGTCGGGTTTCGGTTCGTCGATCACTGCTCGATCGAGCTCGACGCGAAGTGGCTCGGGTACTGAGGGGAGCTCTTAGCCTGCCGGAATGATGGCACCGCGAGGACGCCATAAGACGCCAAGAGGCGCCATGAGACGCCAAGAAATAATGAAAATTGGCGTCTTATGGCGCCTCTTGGCGTCTTATGGCGTCCTATGGCGCCTTGGCGATTTTAAAAGCCCCACCTTCAACCAAGGTACCTCACTACCTGGCTACGAGCTCCGTGCCGAGAGCTGAGTGCCACTTCGCCACTCTCCGCCTCGCCATCGCGCACGCCCTCATCGCGTGGCTCGCTCCGTGCCTTCCGCGTCGCCGTCAAGGCATCCCATGCTATCCAAAGCACCAAACGCTTTTTTGCGGCGGAGGACGCAACCGAGGGCGGGACCGTGTCGATAGATGCGAGATGAACCGCCAATACACCAAAGACGTCAAGGAAGGCGCGAGGTGCGAGCCCGACGCGGAGTTGGATCGCCTCGCCCAGGGCGTCGTCAGCGCCGCGCTCGAAGTGCACCGAACGCTCGGCCCTGGTTTCCTCGAAGCTATCTACGAGGAAGCACTCTGCGTCGAGCTATCCTTGCGCCACATCCCGTTCGCCCGGCAAATATGCGTCGACGTGGAGTACAAGGGGAATCTGCTGGGGCAGGCTCGTATGGATCTCGTGGTGGATGGTCGGCTCGTCGTCGAGCTCAAGGCCACCGAGTGCATCTCCCCGGTCCACCTCGCACAGTTGCTGACATATCTCAAAGCAACGAGACTTCGGCTTGGCCTCGTGATCACCTTCAACGTGGCCGTCCTCCGTACGGGCGTCAGGCGCGTGGTCCTTTCCCCCTGAATTTGGCGTCCTTGGCGGTTCCTCTCTTTGCGCGACCAACCTCCCGCAAGTGTGCTAGGTCGGCCCGGAGATCCGCCAGAACCCGATCCTCGCGGCCCCCGCCAGATCCGGCCCGACCGGCCCCTTCCCCCAGAAATGGTCATCGTAGTTGGGCACCGTCCACCCCTGCCCGTACGCCCCCATCACCGCGTAGATCACCTCGTCGTCCGGCTGGACCTCGATCGCCGTCGTCACCCACGCCTGCCGCACCGGCGCCGGGCTCGCGTCGTCGAGCAGGTAGCGCGCGAACATCGATCCTTCGGTCGTGTCGTCGAACGACTCCGTCGCATAGCCGAGCAAGAGGTGCAGCCCATCGAACGCGCCCGCCCACCGGTAACGCCACGCGCCGCCGTCGTCCTGGAGCGGGCCGCAGGCGGCCACCACCATCCACTCCAGGTTGGCGTTGCCCCAGCGGGCGTCGCTGAAATGGAGGACCCTGTCGTTCATCGCGCTGCAGAACATGAACCCGACGCCGTTCGCGTGCCCCGTGTAGAACGTGAGATCCACCGAATCCGCGAACGACGCGTCCTGGCCGCCCAGCGCCGGATCCTTGAAATCGACCTCCCACGCGCGCTGATCGCCCCAGTTGAAACGAGAGTCGATGCCCCCCTCCCGGAAGCTCTTCAGCAGCCCGTCGACGTTCGCCGCCGAGTGATCCAGGCCGCCGCAGAGCCCGACCCACTCGGCGCCGACCACCGCGCGGCCGTCGTCGACCGGCGGCGGGAGCGGCGGGCGCGCCGCGCCGAGCCCCGCCGACGCGCGGACGAACGAGAGCCGCTGCGCCGCCGTCGCGACCAGACCGTCGGCGTCCGTGACATAGAGCGAGAGCGTCTCCGTCTCCCCGCGAAGGCCAGAGACGCCAGACACCATCACCCGCGCGCCGCCTTCGCGCCCTTCGCGCCCGTCGCGCCCTTCGCCGACCGCGTCGAGCGAGCGCGCCGACGATACCCACCTGTACGTGTAGGGAGCAGTACCTCCGGTGACGCTCGCCTCCGCGACCGCGGTCGCGCCGTCCACACGCACCGAGATCTCGGCCCTCGGAGCGTCTATGACGGCCGGCACGATCCGCCTGCGGACGTCCACCACCTCCCCGCCGACCGTCCGCCGTGCGCTGCACACATAATGGGGCAGGATCCGCCGTACGTCGCGGGAGAGCGGCGGCGCGTAATAGACGAGCTCCGGCTCGGCCGCGATCACCGCGCCGACGCCCAGCGCGCCGGCGCACAGCGCGGGGGCCTCGGAGGCGGGGACGATCGCGACGTCCTCCCCTCGCGCGAGCTCGCGCCGCGCGTAGATCAGGTGCGTCACGGCGCCCTCGCCGTCGAACGTCACCCGGACCTTGGCCCCGGGGCCGATCAGCCGGATCCCCTCGAGCTCGTCGCGAAAGCTCACCTGCGTGTCGAGCTCGGCCCGCGCCACATAACGCCCCTCCGCGTCGACCGCCTCGAGCAGCGCGTGGCCGACGGCGATGTCGCTCCCGGCCGGCAGGCCCGCGGCGTCCAGCGCGGCCCACGCCCGCACCGCCGCGTCCGGCTCCGGCAGGACGCGCAGCGCCGCGAGCGCCTCGAAATCCAGGGCGTCATCGCCCGCCGACGTCTCGAAGCCGCGCTCGTCGCGGAACCCGGGCGCGGGCGGCGCGTCGGCCTTCCTCGTGGGCAAGCGCTGGAATCGCGCGCCGTCGAGGTAGCGGATCGCGCCGTCGGCCACGAGCGCGGCGGCGCCCCCCCGCGCGGGATCCTCCGCGAGCCCGAGCGCGCCGGCGAGCGCCGACGCCCGCGCGACGTCGGCGCCGCCGCCGATCACGCGGTATGCGGGCAGGGATCGCGCCTCCCTGCCAGGCGACCCCGCGGCAGGCGACGCCGCGGCAGGCGACGCCGCGGCAGGCGACCCCGCGCGGACCACGCCGCGATCGGCGCTCTCCGGGAGATCCTCGCGGGCGTCGCGGCCACCGCACCCGGCGACGCCGAGGGTCACGAGGAGAAAGACGCCCAGCACCCCATCCGGTGATCTCTTCATCAAAATCCCCCTTTCCCTGCGGCCACGGCGAGGCTCGGCGCGCAACTCCGCACGAGCGATCTCGCAGGGAGCCTCCGCGCGGCGCTCGCGGCCCGCGACGCGAGCACCACGCATTGCACGACCCAAGCCACCTCGGCCGCGCCGCTCCGCGGCGCGACTCCCCGCGCTCTCGGCCGAGATTGACCGCCTCGCGTCCGGCTCCTAGGCTGCCGCGCATTCCATGACAGCGCACACGAAGGACGGAGAGAGCGCGCCCGGCGCCGGCGATCGGACGCTCGAAGGGACAGCGGATCCCGGCGCGCGCCTGTTCCTCGACTTTCTCTCCTCGATCCGCCCCCGCGTCGACGCCGCGCTCGATCAGCGCTGGCGCGACAAGGCGGCCTCCGTGCAGCGCTACGGCCGCGAGGTCGAGGCCATGGTCTCCGAGGCGCGGAGCCTCACCCTGCGCGGCGGCAAGCGGTTCCGCGCGGGGCTGCTCGTCGCCGCCTACCAGGGCGTCGCGCCGGACGCGCCGCTCGGCCCCGCGATCGACGCCGGCGTCGCGCTCGAGCTGCTCCAGACGTACCTGCTCATCCAGGACGACTGGATCGACGGCGACACCGTCCGGCGCGGAGACCGCACCGTCCACGTCGCGCTGACCGAGACGCTCGGCGATCCGCACCTCGGGGCCTCGTCCGCGATCCTCGCTGGCGACCTCACCTGGAGCTTCGCGCTGAGCACGCTCGCGGGCGCGGACGCGCCGCCGGCGACGACGCTCGCGGCCGTCGTGCTGTTCTGCAAGATGCACGAGGACGTCGTGCTCGGGCAGCACCTCGACGTCGTCGGCCGGGCCGAGGACGTCGAGCAGATGCACGCGCTCAAGACCGGCAGCTACACGGTGCGCGGCCCGCTCGCGCTCGGCGCCACGCTGGCCGGCGCGCCGGCCGAGACCGTGGCGGCGCTCGAGCGGTTCGCGGCGCCCGTGGGCGTCGCCTTCCAGCTGCGCGACGACCTCCTCGGCACCTTCGGGAGCGCCGCCGCGACAGGCAAGCCGGTCGGCAACGATCTGCGCGCCGGCAAGCGCACCGCCGTGCTGGCCGCGGCCGAGGGCCGCCTCGACGCCGCCGGCCGGAGCGCCGTCGAGCGCGCGCTCGGCCGCAAGGAAGCGAGCGGCGACGCCGTGGCGGCCGCGACGCTCGCGCTCGAGGCGTGCGGCGCGCGGCGCGCGGTCGAGGAGCGGCTCTCCGCCCTGTGCGGCGAGGCCGAGGTCCTCGCGCGCTCGCTGCCCGTGAGCGCGCCGGCCCGGCAGATCCTGTGCGGGGCCGCGAGCGCGCTCCGGTGGACCGGCGCATGACCGAGGCGCTCGGCGAGGCGTCCGGCAAGGTCATCCTGCTCGGCGAGCACGCCGTCGTGTACGGGGCGCCCGCGCTCGCCGCCGGCATCGAGCGCGGCGCCCGCGCGCGGGCAGCCCGCTGCTCCGGCGCGAGCGCCCTCCTCCTCGGCGGGCGCGAGCTCCGCGCGGCGCCGGCCGAGGAGGACGTCGCGCGGGCGTTCGCGGCGCTCCTCCGGGCGCTGCCCGACGTCGGCCCGGTGCGCGTCGAGGCCGAGAGCGATCTGCCGCCCGGCGGCGGCCTGGGCAGCTCGGCGGCGCTCGGGGTCGCGATCGCCCGGTCGGTGGCCGCGCTCGCGCGCGCGCCCGCGGCCGCCGCGTGGACCGCGTCCGAAGGCGCGGCCGCCGCGCACACAGCGGCCGACGCCGCCGCCGTGACCGACGCCGCCGCCGCCTGGGAGCGCGTGTTCCACGGCAACCCGTCGGGCATCGACACGGCGGCCGCGGCCCGCGGCGGCTGCTTCCGCTTCACCCGGGCGCACGGCGCCACCTCCGTCTCCCCGCGCGACGACCTGTGGCTCTGCGTGGGCTCGACCGGGGTGTCGTCGTCCACGCGCAGCATGGTCGAGCTCGTGGCGAGGCTCTTCGAGCGCAAGCCCACGCTGGCCGCGACGTCCATCGCGGGCATCACGGCGCTCGTCGAGAACGCCGCCCTCGCGATCGAGGCGGGCGACGCTGTCGCGCTCGGCCGGCTGATGGACCTGAACCAGATGCTCCTCGCCGGCATGTTCGTCTCGACCGAGGCGATCGAGGCCCTGTGCAAGCTCGCGCGCGAGGCCGGCGCGCTCGGCGCCAAGCTCACCGGCGCCGGCGGCGGCGGCTCGGTCATCGCGCTGCTCCCGCCGCCTCCGCCGGGCGACGGCGGGGCGGCGGCGTCGAACAGCGCCGCCGACCGCGTGCTCGCCGCGTGGCGCGACGCGGGCTACAGCGGCTTCGTCACCCGGGTAAAAGCGGGCATGACGAGGACGGAGCCACAGGAGCAAGCATGAGCGTCGTGAGCCGGGCGACCGCGATCGCCCATCCGAACATCGCCCTCGCGAAGTACTGGGGCAAGCGGGCCGATGGCCACAACCTGCCCGCCGTCCCGAGCCTCTCGGTGACGCTCGCCGGGATGGAGACGACGACCGAGGTCGCCTTCGACGCGTCGCTCGACCGCGACGAGCTCCACCTCGGCGGCGCGGCCTTGCCGCCGGACGCGGAGGCGACGCGCCGGGTCGCCGGGCTCCTCGACCGGGTCCGCGCCGCCTCGGGGCGGCGCGAGCGCGCCCGCGTGGTCAGCCGGAACGACTTCCCCACCGCGGCGGGCCTCGCCTCGAGCGCGTCGGCGTTCGCCGCGCTCGCGCTCGCCGCGAGCGCCGCCGCGGGCCTGCCCACCGCGCCTGCGCTGGTGAGCGATCTCGCGAGGAAGACCTCGGTCTCGGCCGCGCGCTCCGCGTTCGGCGGCTTCGTCGAGCTCCGCGCCGGCCGCCCCGGGGACGATACGCTCGCCGCGACGCCGCTCGCGCCCGAGGACCACTGGCCGCTCGCGGTCGTGATCGCGGTGACGCGCGAGGGCCCGAAGGACGTGGGCTCGAGCGACGGCATGCGGCACACCGCGATGACGAGCCCGTACTTCCCCGCGTGGGTGGACGCGGCGCCGTCGCTCTTCGACGCGGTCCGCGCCGCGGTCCTCGCGCGCGACCTCGCCGCGCTCGGCGCCGCGGCCGAGGCGAGCGCCCTGTGCATGCACGCCTCGAGCATCGCCGCCTCGCCGGGCCTGCTCTACTGGACCGGCGCCACCGTCGAGGTGATCGCCGCGGTGCGGAGGCTCCGCGCCCAGGGGACGCCGGCGTTCTTCACCATCGACGCCGGCCCGCACGTGAAGGTCTTCACGACGCCCGAGGCGCAGGCCGCCGTGGGCGCGGCGCTGCTCGCCGTCCCTGGCGTCCTCCGCACCATCACGGCGATCCCCGGCGGCGGAGCCCGCCTCGCGCCCTCGTCCGGGGGCGCGTGATCGTCCGGGCGCCTGGCAAGCTGGTCCTCTCGGGCGCCTACGCCGTGCTCGAGGGCGCGCCGGCGCTGGTCGCCGCCGTCGATCGGTACGTCCTCGCCGACCCGGCGCGGCCCGCCGCGCTCGTCACCGAGGAGGTCCAGGCCGCGATCGACGCCGGCGCGCTCGACGCGGCGGCGTGGTTCGACGCGTCCGCGCTCCGCTCGGCGGCGCCGGAGCCGCCGCTGGCCTCGCCGGGCGCGCCGCCCCGCGAGGCGAGCCGCAAGCTCGGCCTCGGATCGAGCGCCGCCATCCTCGTCGCGACGCTCGCCGCGCGCGCCGCGGCGGCCTCGGAGGCGCGGGCGGCGCGCGCGTCCACCGAGGACCGGCGCGCGCCCGCGTGGGACCCCCGCGCGCTCTTCCTCGACGCGCTCGCGGCGCACCGGCGCGCGCAGGGCGGAGGCAGCGGCGTGGACGTCGCGGCGAGCGTCTACGGCGGCGTGCTCTGCTGCCGGCTTGGGCCGGGCGGCGAGCTCGACGTGGCGCCGCACGCCCTGCCGGGCGGCCTCGTCATCGAGGTCTTCGCCAGCGACGCCTCGGCGCGCACGAGCGCCATGCTCGAGCGCGTGCGCGCGCTCGCGGCCCGCGAGCCGGAGGTGCACCGCGCGCTGCTCGGCGCGGCCGCCGAGGGGGCGCGCGCCGCGATCGAGGCCGCGGACGCCCGCGCGCTCGTGGCCGCGCTGGATCGGCAGGTCGACGCGCTCGCCGAGCTCGGCGACCGTTCGGGCGCGCCGATCGTCACCCCCGCGCTCAGGCGCCTCCGCTCCGCCGCGGCCGCCGAGGGCGCGGCGATCACGCCGAGCGGCGCGGGCGGAGGCGACGTCTCCCTCTTCGTCGGCGGCGCGCCGCCCTCGACGGCATGGCTTGCCGCGGCGCGTGAAGCCGGCCTCGAGCGCGTGCCGATGTCGCTCGGCGCCCCCGGCGTCCACGTGCTGGACGCAGCCCCTCCGCTCCCTGCCTGAGCGCGTCCCCTCGCCGATCGTGCGCCGCGCGGTGCCGGAGCGCTTGGCACGGAGCCCGCTCTGCTCGCTCCCGGATCGACCGCGGCGCTGCGCTCGGGCGACGCACCGCGGTCCTTCATGAGGCCTTCGGGACGCGAACAGCAGGGAAAGCATGGACTTCGTGGAGCCGGCGATGCTGCAGCGCCGCCATGAAAGCTTGAGTTTTCATGGTGATACCGCCTGGACGGCCGATGAGCGCGGTGGGCGCTCGGTCCTCCAAGGCGGGCTCCGCGGGCAGGAGGCTGCCGGCGCGGGCTCGGCGGGCGTGACCTGCGTTCACAGCGCGGTGACGGATCGGCGCGGGGGCGCGCGCAGGCGCGCCGGACCGCCGGCCGTCGGTCGCGGTTCGGCCGCGGGGGGTGGTGAACGGGGTGAGGTGGCACGAGGACCAGAGGACCAGGTGAGGAGGGGGGCTCCATGACGACGTGCGATCGAGAGCTTTGCCGATTGGAGGATGTGCTTGGCGCCAGCATGGCCGAGTCGAGGGCCATGCTGGCAGCGTTCGGCGTCCAGGTCGCACCGCTGCGGAAGCGCACCGCGAGCACGTACCTGGGGCGGGTGCTGGTCCACCCGTACAACCTGCTCGTCGTGGGGAGCGCGCTCCTCCTGAGCTTCATCGGCTGGAGCCCGCTGCTCCTGCTGCTCGGGCTCGGGGCGGAGCTCGTGATCCTGTGCGTCATCCCCTGGCGCGGCATCTTCCGGCGCAGCATCGACGCGCAGCTCGACGAGGTGGATCGGGCGGCCTGGTCGAGGGCGCGCGAGTCCTTGATCCGGCAGATGGACATCCGGCACCAGCAGGAGCTCGCGCGGCTCGATCGTTTGATCGATCGCACCCGCGAGAACATCCGGCGCCGCGGCGGATCGGTCCCGCCCCTGCTCGACGAGGGCTTCGGCCTGAGCCGCCTCATCATGAGCTACATCCGCCTCGCGATCGCGCACAAGGCCGGCCAGGAGTCGCTCGCGATGACCAACCACGGCGAGCTCATGGACACGATCCGCTCGCTCGAGGCGGTCCGGAGCACGTCCGCGGGGCGGACCCGCGGGCTGTCCGAGCGGCGCCTCTCGATCGCGTACCGGCGCGCCGAGTGCTGGAGCCAGACCCGCGACGGCCTGGAGGTCGTGTCGCAGAAGCTCGCCACCATCCTGGAGCTCATCCAGCTCATGCACGAGCAATCGATGACGCCCGTGGATTCGCCGGCGACGTGCGTGGAGATCGACAGGTTCATGCGCGAGCTCGACGATATCGACAACGGCGAGAGCACGCAGCGCGAGCTCGCGGAGCTCGACATGGACATGGACAGGGCGTTCGAGCTCGAGGAGCTCGAGACCGAGCACATCCAGCACAGCCGCCCCCCGATGCGCCTCGTCGCGCGTTGAGGGGCGCGGGTCGGCGGCGCAGGCGGGCGCGATCGCTCGGCGACGCGGGGGAGCGCGCCGCGCTGCGCTCGGGCCGCTGCGGTTGACGGCGCAGCGCGGCGGGCTAACGTCGGCGCGCGATGCTGAAGCTCAGGCGACTGCGGATCGAGAAGTTCCGGGGCGTGGCGCCGGGCACGGAGCTCCGGTTCTCGGACGGGCTCAACGTGCTGCTCGGCCAGAACGGGACCGGAAAGACGACGCTGCTCGAGCTGATCTCGATGGTGGTGAGGTCGGATTTCAGCAGCTTGGCCAGAGAAGAGTTCGCCGTCGAGTACGAGCTCACGATCCCAGGAGAGGCGACAGCGACCGTCGTTATCAGCAACAAAGATCAGACGAGCCTTCTACAAGTAGAAGCGAAGCCCCGCGCAATAATCGACTTGTCGGAGTATTGGCGATCTGCTGCAGACGTCACGCTCGACGACTCGCCATCTAGACCTCGCCGCCACATTCGGTACGACAGCGAGCGTGGACTTACGATCGGAGACGACCAGCCGATCGGAGCGGGTCGGGAGCTTTCATGCCTCAACCCAGGATTTCTTTGGATCTACATGATGCAGGATCCTGACTTCATCCCAACCCCCATTTACAACACGGTTCTTGGTGCAAGCTCGGCGAGACGCTTCGACGAGTCGCTGGAGCTATTCACGTGGCTCACCGGATCGAGCGATGCTCACCGCGTGGTCGTCGTTCGTCAAGAGAGGGTGCTGGTTTCCAGAATCAAGTCCCCTCTCCTACCGAATGCCCTCCGCCGACAACTGGAGCCGTTGTATGAACGGTCAAGGTCTGACTACACCTTCAAGCACCCTGAGCTGGAGTTCCTTGCCACCATCAAGGGGATTATGGGGTTCGACGCCGCCGAGCTGAAGGTGGACGTGACCGAACGGCACCCGTGGGGTGAAGCTTACGAGGACGTGACGCTCGGGAACTTCGTATTCCGGTTCTGGTGGGAGGGCGGCGAGTTCATCACCCACGCGCGCCTGAGCTACGGACAGAAGCGCCTGCTCACGTTCTTCTATTACCTCGCCTGCAACGACGACATCGTCATCGCCGACGAGCTCGTGAACGGTCTGCATCACCACTGGATCACGGCGTGCGTCGACGCCATCGGAGAGCGTCAGGCGTTCTTGACGAGCCAGAACCCGCTCCTGCTCGACTACGTCCCCATCACCTCGGCCGAGCAGGTCCACCATAGCTTCGTGCTCTGTCGCGGCGAGCGGCGCGGCGGCAGACCGGCCTGGACCTGGACGAACATGAGCGACGAGGACGCCGCGGAGTTCTTCGCGGCCTACGAGGTCGGCGTCGAGCACGTGAGCGAGATCCTGCAGTCGCGGGGCCTGTGGTGAGCCAGGAGGCAGCCCGCCTCGCGATCGTGATCCTCACGGAAGACAGCGGTGAGGACGGTCGCGCGACCGTCGAGGCGCTCGTCGGCCGGATGCTGGAGCTCGTCGTTCCCGGTTACGGGCGCCATCGGGTCGACTTCCTTCCGAGCGAGCCGAAGGAGGAGGAGGCAATGCGCGGCAACGTCTGGAAGACCGACGGGAAGAACCCGCGCGAGCACGAGCGACGCGTCCGGCTGCTCAGGTACATCGCGCGCAAGCTCTTATCGCCGAACACCTTCGTCGTTTTCCATCTCGACGGCGATCGGCCGTGGGCCGAGCGGAACACCAGCGAGAACCTCGACAAGTTCGATCGACGGGTCCTGACGCAGCTGCCGCAGGTCGCCGAGCGGGGTCGCGCGAACGCTCCTCGGACCAGGCTGCGAGCCAAGGACGACGCCGAGCCGCCTGCGCCCGCGCTGCCGATGGAGCGTCTCCTTCTCGTCTGCCCGTTCCGGAGCATCGAGGCATGGCTCTACCAGAACGTTCAGCGCGCGAGCGAGATATGCCGCCGCGAGCACGGGGGCCGCCACGTCGGGGAGATCGCGGCATGGGAGGGAAAACGTGCGGAGCTCGATGAGTTGCCCGCGCCCGACCAAGCGCTGTGCCTGAAGAAGGCATACAACAGAGAGCTCGCATCCAACGGATTTCCCACACACCTCGCCTATGACGTCGGGAAATCGTTCGCCGAGAGCGTGGATCGCATGGGTCGGTGCGGCGCGTTGCGCGCCGCGCTCGAGCGCACATGCGGCTGGGGATGATGCGGCCGCTGCACCAGCGGCGCTGATGAGGGCGAGGAGGACCTCGGGCGCACCGCGTCGACGGCGCCACGGCCGCAAAGCTGCCACGCGCTTCCGCGAGCGCACGGCCGTGATACCCAGCCATCATGGGACAAGCCACGTTTCTCGCCCGGCGGCTCACGCCAAGCGGGTGCATCGTCGGAAGAAGAGCGAGCCCGACGTTCCCGTCTGATCCACCCCCTCCCCCACGTCGGCCGCTCCCGGAGAAGCCGTCCGAGCCATGCGGTCGCAAACGCCGTTGCCCTTTCGCGCCGCGCCGTCGAGGATGGCCGCATGCGAACAGCGCCTGTGCCGAACATCCCCGCGATCCCCGGCATGAACCCGGGTGTCTTCGTGATGGGCGGAGGAGGAGGCGGCGGAGGGGCCGGGGGGAAAGGCGGCGGAGGCTCGACAGGCGCGCGGGGAGCCGACGGGAAGGGCGGTGGCAGCGACGCTGACGGCGGCGGGAAGAGCGCGGGGTCGTGCGGCACCGGCTCGGCCGACGGCGGCGGCTGCCCCAACCACCACGGCCCCGGTACGAGCGGCACGATGTCGCGTGGCGATCCGGTCGACGTCGTGACCGGCCGGGTGTTCACGCTGCCTGCCGTCGACCTCTTTCTTCCGAGCCCGCTGCCGCTCCGGATCGAGCGCACGTATTCCAGCACGTCGCGCGACCGCGACATAGGCCTCGGACCGGGGTGGACCTTCTCGCTCGCGTGGCAGGTGATCGAGCGCCGGCGGTCGGTCCGCGTCATCACGTCCGACGGCGTGGAGCACGATTTCGGCAAGATCGAACCGGGCGCCGGTGCGATCGGCCCCCATGGTTGGCTCCTGCACCGCGAGGGCCTCGGGTTCCGGCTCGATCTACCGGACGGTCCGCGCTTCTCGTTCGAGGTTCAGGTGCCGTCGGACGACGGCATGACCTACCGCCTCTCGGCGATCGCCGATCGCTGGGGCAACCGCATCGTCTTGGACCACGAGCAAGGCCATCTCGTTCAGGTGACCGACGCCGTCGGACGGGTCGTCCGCGTCGTCCGCGGGCGCGATGGCCATATTGCCGCTCTGGAGGCGAAGAACGCGCTCGAACAGGCGAGGTGGGTCCCGTTCGTCCGGTACTCGTACGACGCACACGGGCGGCTGACCGGCGCAGAGGACGCCGATGGCGAGCTCACGACGTACGCGTACGACGAGCGAAACCTGCTGACGTCCACCACGGCCTCGACGGGCCTCACCTTCTTCTTCCGCTACGACGCGGCGAGCCGATGCGTGGAGACCTGGGGAGAGGTTCCAGGCGCCACGGACATCAGCCTCGCGGAGGATGTCCCCGCGGTCCTTGCGGATCATGAGACGAAGGCGCGAGGGGTCCTCCACACGAAATTCGAGTATGGGGATGACGGTTACTCCGAGGCCGTGGATTCGGTCGGACTGCACCGCTATTTCGGCGACGCGCACGGCCTCGTCGCCAAGGCGGTCACGCCGCTCGGCGTCTTCCTGCGCAGCTACGACGACCGCGGCTTCCTCACCTCGTTCACGGACGCGCTCGGGGCGACCACCACCTGGGAGCGCGACCTGTTCGGGCGTGAGACGAGGGTGGTCGATCCGCTCGGGCGCGTGACGACGATCCGCCGCGATCCGGCGGGCGAGATCCTCGAGGTGTTCGGGCCTGACGGCGCCTCGACACGCGTGCACCGCGCGGGCGACGAGCTGAGCTGGACCGACCCGCTCGGCGCAACGTGCATCGTGCGCTTCGACGCGCGAGGGCAGCCTGTCCGGGCGGAGTGGCCCGACGGCAGGACCATCGTCTTCGCGCGGGACACGCACGGCAACGTGATCGAGCGCGTCGATGAGCTCGGGGCACGCACGCAGGCCAGGTACGACGCGTGGGGCCGGTGCGTCGAGATCCTCGACGCGCGCGGGGGGAGGACGGCGTTCACGTACTCGAACGCCGGCCGCCTGCTCTCCGTGCGTTCGCCAGACGGGGCCATCGAGCGGTACGCCCACGACGGCGCCGGCAACATCATTGCAATCACCGACGCCGAGGGTCGCACCACGCGCCTGTCCTATGGCGGCTTCCACAAGCTCTCGCGCATCGAGAAGCCGAACGGCGAGGTCGTGGAGCTCCGCTACAACCGCGAAGGGTGGCTCTCCTACGTCAAGAACGCCCGCGGCGAGATCTACCGCTTCACGAGGAATCCGGCGGGGCTCGTCGTGGAGGAGCACACGTTCGACGGGCGCGTCACGCGCTACGGTCACGACGCGATGGGCCGCGTCGTGTGGTCGAGCAACGGCCTGGGCGAACGCACGGAGTACGAGCGCGACGCCGCCGGGCGGCTCGTGCGGCGGGTGTTCGCCGACGGGACGGAGGAGTCGTTCGAGCACGACGAGAACGGAGACATCGTGGCCGCGGCGTGCCCTGCCGGGCTGTTCGTGTTCCAGCGCAACGCGAACGGCTGGATCGTGCGTGAAGAGCAGCACGTCGCGGGCGAGCGCGCCGACGTGCGGATCGACTACCGCCTCACGGGCGAGGTCGCCGGGCGCCGCACGTCGCTCGGGCACGCGGCGCAATGGACCCACGACTTCGCGCGCGGACAGGTGCAGCTCGCGCTCGACGGCGAGGTCGCCTCGGTGTCCCAGAACGACGTCCTCGGCCGCGAGGTCGCGCGCGTGCTCCCGGGCGGGGCGAGGCTCGAGGCGGCGTACGACGCGCTGGGGCGGCTTTCGGAGCGCAGGGTGATCGCGCGCGCGGCGGCGCCCGCGGTCGGACCGGGACAGCCCGCATGGGTCGGCCCGGTGCCGCCATCCACCGTCCGCGCCGAGGCGTTCCGTTACACGAGCGACGGGCTCCTCGCGATGCGCTGGGACCAGCGGCGGGGCACCACGCAGTTCTCCTACGATCCGATCGGCCAGCTCGTGCGTGTCTTGCGGGAGGGCCGAGAGGAGGCCTCGTTCAGGTACGACGAGACAGGCAACGTGCACGACGTCACGTCCGGCGCGCCGGGGCGCCTGTACGGGCCGGGAGACCGGATCGAGCGCTGCGGCGCCGAGCGCTACGTCTGGGACGCGGAAGGGCGCCTCGTCGCGCGACGCGAGCGCCGCTCCTCAGGGGAAGAGGCGGTGACGCGCTACCGCTGGTCCGCCGCCGGCCGGCTCGACGCCGTGGAGCGGCCGGATGGGACGGTGGTCTCGTTCGAGTACGATCCTTTCGCGCGCCGGGTGGCCAAGCGGCTGTGGCGGCGCGAGGTGGACGGCAGGCGCACGCTCCTCGAGGCGACGCGCTTCGTGTGGGACGGCGGCGCGCTGGTCCACGAGATCAAGCACAGCGCAGCGGCCGGCGGCGCGCCCGTCGTCGAGGAGCGCACCTACGTCTTCGAGCAAGGCTCGACGATCCCGTTCGCGCACCGCGACGCGCGCACGGAGGGTGGCGTGCGCACGGTGTCGCCGTGGTGGCACTACGTGAACGACGACGCCGGCGCCCCGGAGGCGCTCGTGGGCCCGGACGGCCGGCTCGGCTGCGAGCTCCTGCGCTCCCCGTGGGGCGCGGCCGCCGTGGCCGACGGCGCCTCGACGAGCACGCCCGTCCGCTTTCGCGGCCAGTATGCCGACGAGGAGACCGGGCTGTTCTACAACCGCCATCGCTACTACGACCCCAAGCTGGGCCGGTACATCAGCCCCGACCCCATCGGCATCGAGGGCGGGCTCAACCCGTTCGCCTACGCCGCCAACTGCCCCACGTCCGCCGTCGACCCCGACGGGCTGATGTACTCCGTCATCAAGGACGCGCGGGGCAACGTCGTTGCCGAAGGGCACAACCAGGATATTCCGGGCGGCGGCGTCGGCGGCAGCGGTGTTAAACCCCACCGTGGGGCGACGAGCGAACGGACTTCATGCGCAGAAATTACGGCGCTCACAAGTCTTGCTCACAAGATGGGGCCCGAAACGAAGAAGGAGGACATCGCGAAGCTGTTCAATGAGGAGGGGTACACCATCGAGACCTATGAAGGGACGAGGGACGACTACAAAACGGGCATCCGCTACGGCGCCAACCCCTGTCCAGCGTGCAAGAAGATGTTCAACGACATGGGGATCACGAAGGGCATCATAGGACATGCGCCGAGAAAATCCGAGAAAATCAAACCTTGGGACGGCGAAACGACCTACACCCCTGTCTCCAAGGGGGTACTGCAGCAGGCACGAAAGAGACGACGATGAGCGATCGAATGATTGACGGCCCAAAGCCTCCCAGAGGTGCTGTGGATCGACTGCGTGGCCCGGACGGTGGGTACGCGCGGTCGCACGCTGGCCTGGCCGAGTTCTGGCGATGCCTCCCTGAAGATGTCCTGGCCCGGTCCGCTTCCGAGCAAGACGCCGATCTCCTCACGGCGCTCGACCGATGGTTCGCGGAAGGGCCGAGCTGTGCACTCGTCGTCGGCGCAGATCAGAAGAGGCGCACCGAGGTGCTCGCGCGATGGGCTCTCTCTATGGCGGCACGCGATAGAGCAGAGGTGATCTTTCTCCCGGTGAGCTCGTGCTTCGGAACCGCGGTGGAACGCGAGGCGCTCAAGGTGCTGCTCGGTCTGTTTCGAAGCTCGTGGTCAGCAGCATTCTCTCGACCACGCAGCCCTAATGAGCTCCGGTGGTCGATCGCCGGAGCATTGCGGTGGGATCTGGAGATGGAAGATCCTGTGTTGCTCGTGATCGTCGACGGCCTCGAGCGCGCGGCGGACTGGGAGCCTGAGAAGGGGGTACCGTTTCTGGACGAAGCCGGCTTCAGGGTGCGGTTCCTCGTGTCCGTGGGCGTGGAAGGTCCTTCGGCGCGGAGCTCGGACTGGCGTCAGCATCTCGAATGGACGGAGGAGACCTCCGCGGTGCTGCACCTACCAGGGGAGGCCACCGCCGCAGAAGAGGCGGTGCAACAGGCGCGAGACACCCTGGCCGGGAGCGGAGATGTCGGGCGCGCGGCGGAACGATGCCTCGACGCCCTGGCGACGGCGCTCGCGCCGGTATCGAAGAACGACCTGATGGCTGCGTTCGAACTGTCCAGCGCGTCGATCGAGGCGCTCCACCGCGCGCCGCGTCCGGCGCGTGCTCTCGTGGTCCATGCGGACGACGGGACCTACCGCTTCCGCGACGATGCGACGCGCGCGCGCTGGTCTGCATCGGTCGATGTTGCGTCGATCGAAGTTGCCATCGTCGCGCGGGGCCTAACCAGCCTGCGCGCTGCCGGCACCCCCGAGCGTTCTCCTCTCGCCTGGCCAGCTTACCTCGTCGAATATCTGGGAGCCCACATGACGCGGCGAGCGCCTGCGCTGTCCGCCTTCATGGAGCTGGTCTCACCGGCGTGGCTCGCCGCGTGGATGGACAGACCGGGAGGGCTCGTGGGGTTCGTCACGGACGCGCGCCGCGCGCGCACGACGGCAGAAGAGGTGCTGTTCAACGCGTCCACCGAACCGGAGCGCGCGGCGGCGTTGAACCACATCGCGCGGTGCGCCGTCGTCGAGGGTGCGCTGTTCGCCAAGGAGGGAAGCCGGCACGGGCCGCGTGACGATCGCGCCCACCCCTACAAGGAGCCGAGCGTGGATCTCGCGAAGCCGACCGGCGCGGCGCGCGCGCGGGCGGTGGCGCTCGTCACGCTGGCAGGCACCCTCACCGGGGCCGAACGGGAAACGGTGCAGGCATGGGCGGACGAGGCGCGGGCTGCGCTCGGTGAGGCCAGCGAGCTTGTGCCGTGTCCAATCCCCTCGTTCTCCGGTATCCCGACAGAGGCCGATCCGGAGCTCACGCGCCGGTTGCGCGACGCCGCTCCCAACAAATTCGGGTCTCTTCTCTCCGGTCCTTATCATGAGGCTGCCGCCGCGTGCGCGGGGCTTGAGCCGGAAGAAGCGTTGCGTCTGGCCGGCAGCACGGAGGGTGTCCTCCGCGTGACCGCCTTCGCGGCGATCGTGCCGCACCTGCCCGAAGCGCTCCGCGAACGAGCCGTGGCCGAGGTCATGGACGCCTACTGGCAGCATGGGGACGACGACACGCTGCGATCCGTGCTCGCATGTGCGCCGTGGATGGCGCTGGACGACGCCTCATGCGTGCTCTGCGATGTGCTGGGGAACCGGTGGCAGAAAGATTTCGAGAACCTCTTGATCGGCTGGGGCGGGCTCACGGATTTCGCGCCGCTGCTGCGCAGGCTGGGCGGCTCGGCGGCGATCGTCGGCGCTGCCTCCGCGATCGCGGAGGTGGGCCGCTGGTTGCCGTAGCGGCGCCTCGGGCCCAGGCCGCGTCGAGGCCGGCCGCGTCGCCGACGCCCTCCGGGGAGCCCGCGCCGCGT
Source organism: Sorangium sp. So ce426 (assembly GCF_051475585.1). Lineage (NCBI taxonomy): Bacteria > Pseudomonadati > Myxococcota > Polyangiales > Polyangiaceae > Sorangium > Sorangium sp. So ce426. The sequence goes on from NZ_CP150341.1 coordinate 6,203,956, forward strand.
CGCCGACGCCTTCCGGGGAGCCCGCGCCGCGTCGCCGACGCCCTCCGGGGAGCCCGCGCCGCGTCGCCGACGCCCTCCGGGGAGCCCGCGCCGCGTCGCCGACGCCCCCCGGGGAGCCCGCGCCGCGTCGCCGACGCGCTCCGGATCGCCGCCGCCACCCACGTCGCAAAGCTGCCTCCCATGGCCGGAATCCTGCCCGCCCCTTTCGCGCCCGCGCGACCGTGCTACCCCCGCCATCATGGGAAATGCCGCGTTTCTCGCCCGCCGGCTCACGCCGAGCGGGTGCATCGTCGCAGGTACGAGGCTCGCGTCTCACCGAGAGGCGCTGAAATCGAAGAAGATCAAGCTCGCCCCCAGGGTCGACGCAGCCGTCCAGTCCGTCATCGCGCGCACCGAGGACGTCGAGGCGCTCGGGAGCACCGACGCCACCATGACGGAGATCGATCGCGGCGCCGACCGGTGCATCTCCGCCTTCGGCGCCCAGCTCGACGGCATCGAGCGCTCGTTCGACCACGACGACATCGTGCCGCTGAGCGATGACGAGGCCGCGCGCCGGGCCGACGCCGCGCGGGTGCGGTCGGAGGTGCTGTCGTCCGGCACGGGCTTCGTCAAGCTCGTGTACTCCCAGCAGTGGGTGCGCATGAGCGCGATGATCAAGGCGCTCGACGGCAAGGACGTGAAGGCGGCGGTGGAGCGCCTCGGGCTCGCGGCCGAGGTCGATCGCCTCCGGCGCTGGACCGCGCTCTACGGCCAGAAGCTCGGCGTCACCGAGGCGAAGAGCGCGGCCCCGGCGATCCAGGCGGTGGAGGCGTGGCACGAGGCCTACGGCACGCTCCTGGTCCAGGTCCACGCCGAGTACGACGACGACAAGGACGAGGCGCATGCGCTCCTCCGCGACCGCCTCCTGTCGCCTTACGAGGACGCGGCGGAAGAGGAGCGGCGCACCGAGCGGGCCCGCGCCGCCAGCGCCAGGAAGAAGCACGAGCCCGACGTTCCCGCCTGATCATCCCCTCTCCCGCACGTCAGCCGCGCCCCCGGCGAGGCCGTCCGAGCCATGTAGCTTTCCCGGGCCGCCGGACGGTGGGCTCGCGATTGCCGCGATTGCACACATTCGCGGGACCGTGGGACCATCCAGTCACCATGGGTAAGGTCACCGCCCTCCATATGGACACCATCACCGAGAAATCCGGTCACCAGATGACCGGGTTGGCGGTGAGCGTGTGTCTGACCCCGGCCGCGCCCAGCCCGCTGCCGATCCCCTACCCCACCATGGGCACCGTCGCGGAGGGGATCATCGACCCGTGCATGCGCACGAAGATCGAGGGCGCGAAGATCCTCACCGTCGGCGGCTGCATGAAGGCGTGCCACGGCAACGAGCCGGGCACGCTCAAGGAGGTCGTCAGCCTCAACACCGGCGGGCCTTGCTTCCCTTGGCTCGGCGCGCCGAACGTCATCATCGAGCTCGGCATGGCCGGCATCACCGGCAGCATGGGCCAGATGAACAAGAGCATCACCGTCGGCGCCGGCGCCAGCGCGAGCGGCGCTGGCGGGGGCGGCGGCGGCGGTGGGGGCGGCGGCGGCGGCGCCGGGGGCCCGGGCGGCGCCAGCCCGCAAGGCGGCGGCAACGGCGGCGGAGGCGGCGGCGGGAGCAACAGCGGCGCCGCGCCGCCGAGCCCGCCCGCGCCGCCGGGCGCCGACGGTCAAGGCAAGGCTGGGCACCCGGTCGACGTGATCACCGGCGCGATGTTCACGGTGCCTTCCGTCGACTTCGAGCTCGGGGGGCCGCTCCCGCTGCAGTGGGTGCGCCAGTACCGCACGTCCGCTGTTCACCGCCGATCGGGGCTCGGCTGGGGATGGACCCATTCGTTCGGCTGGACCGCCGAGGTCGGCGAGTCCATCGTCACGGTCTTCGACAGCGAGGGGAGCCCCCTCCACTTTCCACCCGTCAACGACGGCGAGATCGCCTATGCGCCGTTCGGCCGGAGCCTTGAGCGGAGGGGCGCAGCGCTCGTGCTCGCGACGCGGGACGGGGTGGAGCGCGTGCTGCAGCGTGAATCGCAGGGGCGGTACCGCCTGCACGCCGTCCGTGACCGCTCCGGCAACGAGATCGAGCTCTCGTGGGAGGGCGGCCAGCTCGTCGCGCTCACGGACTCCGTGGGGCGACGGATCGAGCGCGAGCAGGCGGGCAACGTGATCCTGTGGCGGATCCTGATGACCGATGAGAACGGCGCGCAGCACCGCCGGCTCGGGGTCGCGTACGAGATCGACGCGCGGGGGGACCTGGTCAAGGTCGTGGACTCGGGCGGCGTTGCCGTCGAGTACCGCTATGACGAGGAGCATTTCCTCATCGAGGAGCGGCTGCCCGACGGCATGGTCTACCGCTTCCGCTACGAGGACGGCCCCGACCGCAAGCGCCGCTGCGTCGAGACGTGGGGCGAGCTGCCCGGCCGCGACATCCTCGCGGAGATCGGCGACCGCGGCGCCTCCGCGGCGAAGGGCCTCTTCCACGTGCAGATCGCCTACGGCCCGAGCCCGTTCGAGTCGACCGTCACCGACGCCACGGGCGGCGTCCACCGCTATCACGGCAACGCGCTCGGGCTGGTCGAGCGGTACGTCGATCCGCTCGGCCGCGCGACCCGCCTGTCGTACGACGCGAGCGGCCACCTCGCCAGCGTGCAGGATGCCATGGGCTACGTCGACCACACGCGTCACGACGCCATGGGCAGACCGCTCACGTCGACCGATGTCCTCGGTCGCCGGCTGCGCTTTCGCCGGGACCCGCAGGGCAACGCGGTCGAGTTGACCGACCCGGCCGGCGCGGTCTGGAAGATGGAGCACGACGCCGCTGGCCGGCTGGTGCAGCGCACCGATCCGTCAGGCGCCGCAACGCGGTGTGAGTACAACGCCTGCGGGCGCGCGGTACGGACCACCGGGCCGGGAGGGACGGAAGAGACGCGCTACGACGCCCACGCGAACCTGATCGAGCGGATCGGCGTGCGCGGCGAGACATGGCGCTACACGTGGGATCTCCTCGGCCTCCCCGTGCGCCTCGAGACACCCACGGGCGCGGTGTATGAGCTCTCGTACGACTCCCGGGGCGATATCGTGGAGGTCGTTGGGCCGCACGGGCGCCGTGCCGAGCGCCAGTTTGACGCGCGCCGGCGGGTCGTCGCCGAGCGGCACCCGGGAGGCGGGATCACGAGATCGCGCTTCGTGGGAGATGCGCTCGTGGAGCGCGCCTTCGCGGATGGCTCCCGGCTCAGATGGGGTTACGACGCGATGCTGCGCCCCGTGTGGATCGAGAACGCCGCCGGAGAGCGCCACCTGTTCGAGTACGACGTGGCGGGCCAGCTCGTGCGCGAGCGGACCTTCGCCGGACATGAGCATCACTACGAGTACGACCTCCTCGGTCGGTGCGTCGCAAGGACAGGAGAAGACGGGCGCGCGCTGCGCCTCGTGCTCGACGCCGCGGGGCAGGTCGTTCGGCGGGAGCACCACGAGGGGACGAGCGTCGTCCTCGAGCGCGATGTCCGCGGCTTCGTCACGCGCGCCCTCGCCGGGATCGCGAGCGTCGAGCTCGTCCGCGACCAGACGGGTCGCGTCGTGCGCGAGACGCAGCGGTGCGGCGGGTGGTCCTTCTCGGTGCAGCACGAGTTCGATTCTCTCGGCCACGAGGTCGGGACCCGCTACTCGACCGGCTGGTACGTCTCGCGCCGCAGGGGCAAAGGCGGTGTCATCGAGCAGCTCACCGTGCACGGCGCCGACGGGTCCATCGAGGAGGCGCTGACGTTCGAGCATGGGCCCGAGGAGATCGTGCGGCGCTCCGATCGGCGGACCGGGATCGCGATCACCCGCGACCGCCTCGGCAGGCCGGTGCGCGTCCGCGCGCTCGGCGAGGGCGGCGCGTCGATCCGCGAGCGCGCGTTCGAGTGGGCGCCCCAGCCGGGCATCGCGACCGTCGTGGACAGCGCCCACGGTCGCCGCAGCTACACGCTCGACGCGATCGGTCGTGTCCGCCGCGCGAGCGGCCTCGGGGTCGAGGAGAGATACGAGTATGCGGCCCAGGGGACGCCGATCGCGGGCAGCGAGGGCACCGCCTCCGTCGGCCGCGGCGGCCGCAAGCGCGCGGCCGGCTCGGCGCGCTTCCTGTGGGACACCAGCGGACGGCTCGCGCAGCGCCTCGGCGACTCGCCGGCGAGCTCGTGGACGTACGCCTACGACGGCGAGAACCGGCTGATCGAGGCGCAGCGGCACGACGGCTTCGTGGTCCGCTTCGTTTATGACGCCTTCGGGCGGCGCCTTGCGCTCCTGCGCAGCGACGGGACGAGCACCTGGTTCGGATGGGATGGCGACTCGATGGTCGAGGAGCGGCCCAGCGCGGGGCACGCGGTGCGCCGGGTGTTCCGGGAGGACGGATATACACCTCTCGCCGAGCTCGCGGACGAGGCAGGCTGGCGGCTCGTGGCGACCGACGCGGCCGCGACGCCCTGGCTCTACCTGAGCGCCGACGGCGCCGTCGCGTCGCTCGATCTCGACCCTCTGGGCAACGAGGCGAGGATCGAGGGGCGGATCGGGCTGCTCCGGTTCGCCGGCCAGCGCGCCGACGTGGAGACAGGTCTCCGGTACAACCGGCACCGGTATTACTCGCCGGAGCTCGGGACCTTTCTTACGCCGGACCCGCTCGGACAGGCCGGCTCGGTGCACGACATCGGCTTCGTCCCCAACGCGACCGAGTACATCGACCCGCTGGGGCTCATCGTCATCATCGGCTACACGGCCAACGACGATCATCCCGACGCGCAGGGGCGCGGCGAGACGCTCCGCGCCGCGCAGGAACGCGGGGCGGCCACCGGACAGCGGGTGGTGCGCGCCGACGAGCTGCGCGGTCCCCACAACCCGGGCGGCATCTCGCTCGAAGGCGAGACGCACGTGGAGGTCGTCACGCACGGCTCGACCCGCGGCGGCCAGGTCACGTTCCAGAACGGGCAGCGCAACTGGTCGACCGGCCGCCAGCTCGGCGAGGCGCTGAACCAGGCAGGGCTACAGCCAAGCTCGGAGGTCGTTGTCGTCGCCTGCAATGCGTCCACGACCCCCACGGAGCGACCGAGGCAGAGCGTCATCGCGGGCGTCAACCAGGCCACGGGCTGCCCGACCTCGGGGCCCTCGGGGATCGCCTATGTCCGCCCCTACAACCAGCAATACTGCGGCGTTTGCCCGCCGACGCCGGGCGCTGCGGGCTCGGTGGATCTCACGGATGGGCACTGGGACCGCGCGACGGGTCCGCGCGGTGGCACGCCCACGGTGAGCCAGGTCAGCGCGCCCAGCTCGCAGCACGCCGGCTCGTGGAACGATCCCACGGCGCCGACCGGGCGCGGGTCGCACGGCGGCGGCTTCCCCGGCGCGCCGCCGCACGAAGACTGATCACCGGAGCGCTTTCGCCTTCGCGAGGACCTCGGCGTTCTCGACCCACGCGGCGAAGACGGGCAGCTTGCTGCGCCGGGCGAGGACGAGGACCAGGAACGGCATGGCGCAGCTGAAGCGCCGCGGGGGTGACATCAGGCCGAAGGAGCGCGACGGCGAGGGTGCCGTCGCGCCCCCGTCGTCGAGGCGAAAGCGGATGACCTGCTCGAGAGGGCCCAGGCGGACGCGCCCGAGCGACGGACTCTCGATCACGCGGTCGGCGAGCTCGCTCGAGCGAGCGGCGCACGCGATGTCGATCACCGGCATGAACAGGCCCTCGTCGGCGGAGAAGCGCGCGCGCGGGTGCGCGTCGTCTTCCTGAAGAAGGGAGAGCGCGCGGTTGATCGTGCGCGCCAGCGTCGATCCGGCGGGCAACGTGGCCACGATGATCCTGACCTCGGGATCAGCCGCGCGGAGCTCGACGACGAACTGGTTGTACGCGGCGTCGATCTCCTCGTCCGAGAGGCCCACGAGCTCGGCGTCCGTGTAGCGGGGGAAATGCACGAGCGCCTGCGTTGCCCGCGACTGCCAGACGGATTCGGGCTCGTCCGGGCTCGACCACACGCCGAAGCAGGGGACCTGAACGCCGTGGTGCGATCGAGGGAACGGAGCGCGGGCCAGCGGAGGATCGAAGCGCGGGTGCATCGCGAAGCCGCTCCACAGGGCGATCCTGTCCGGGTCCGCGCCGGACGGCGCGCCGAGGGGCCAGTCCACGCCGAAGAGACGGCAGCTCTCCCGCTGGAGCGCCTCGGCCGATCTCTCGGCGAGCGGCCCGGCCCAGGCGGCCCAGTACGCCGGGTCCAGGGTCGTCTCGTCGATCGAGCTCTCGCGCGTGGCCTGCGCGAGCGACGCCGCCGGCTCGCCGGTCCCAGCAAGCGCGATCTCGAGGGGAGCCCCTGCCAGCGAGGCGAGCCGCTGCCACGCGATCGCGCTCACGCCGGTCCACACGAGGCTCACGCCCGGCCGGTGCTCGACGTCGAGGTGAGGGCAGACGCGCACAAACGCGTGCGGCGCGTCGTGGTGACAGACGGCGAAGGTGGTGGGCGGCATGGCGACAAGGGGAGTTTAATCGCGAACGCCTGCCTCGCACCGAGCGAGCCCGCGCCGCCAGCGCCAGGAAGAAGCATCAGCCCGACGTTCCTGCCTGGTCATCTCCCTCTCCCGCACGTTGGTTTCCCTTGGCTCGGCGCGCCGAACCCTCAGGATGCGCCGGCGGTCGCGCCCTCCAGCGCCTCCGGTGCCGCGATCCAGGCGGCGAGCCGCACCTCGTCCTGCGGCGGCGCGCCCAGGACGACGACGAGGAACGGGCCGTTGCAGACGAAGGGGCGCTCGTACGCATCGCCGCGCCCGAGGGTGATCGGCCCGGGCCCGATCGGCGGGAGCGCGTCCCAGCCCAGGCGGAAGCGAACCACATGGCGGGCGTCGCCGATCCGGCGGCCATCCCCGTCCGCGAGCGGCTTGCCGATGAGCTCCTCATGAGCGCGGATCGCGCACAGATCGAGCGGGGGGATCCTCAGCGCACAGCTCCCATCGAAAGGCTTCTGTCCGAACCATCTCCGGAGCCAGCTCCGCGACCTCCGCACGGACGCGACGACCTCCGCGACAGCCGCCCCGAGCGTCGCAGGGCGCGGGCATCGCGCGACCACGACCCGCTCATCGTCCTTGGCGTCGATCTCGATCACGAAGTCGTCGAGGCCGCGGTGACGATGCACCAGGAGCTGCGCCGCGGCCATCGACCTCGTCACATCGTCGACATCCTTCCAGAGGCCGAAGACAGGCACGACGTGCTCGCCGAAGCGGATGGCCTCCAGCTGGCTGGCGAAGGGCGATACGAACGACGGACGCACGAACGAGAATGCGTACGCCCCGAGGGCGTCACCCGGCGCGCTCTCCGGCAGGGCGCCCTCGGGGACGGGGCCGAACCGACGCGCGATCTCCTGCTCGATGTCCCGGAGCGCTTCTCCTGCGGGGCCGACGCGCGTGACCGACCAGGGCGACCCGCTGGCGTGGGGCACGGGGAACGCCTCTCCCGCTCGCTCCTCGAAGGGAAAGTCTGGCGAAAAGAGCAGGTTCAGGTCTGGAACGATGGGGGACGAGAGCGACGGCACGAGCACGGTCGCAGGGCTCATCGTGGGCATGAGGTCCTCTGGTCCTGGAAGGAGGCGGATAGTATACCGCTCCCCTCCGCCTCCCCTCCTCGCCGCGCCCGCGACGACCATGGACCGAGCCATGCCGCTGCCCGACTTCCTCCCTGCGCTGCTTCGTCCGGAGCTCGCCGAGCTCCACGCCTACACCCCGGTCGCGGGGCATTTCCCTGTGCGCCTCGACGCCAACGAGAGCCCGCCGCTGCTCTCGGCCGAGGCGCGGGCGGCCCTCGCGCGCGCCGCGGCGCCCGAGGACTGGGGCCGCTACCCCGACGCGCGCGCCCTCGATCTCCGCGAGGCCATCGCCGCCCACTGCGGCGCCGAGCCCGACGAGATCGTGGCCGGCGTCGGCTCCGACGAGGTGATCTCGATCGTGCTCACCGCGCTCAGCCGCCCGCGGCAGGGCGCGGACGCGGCGAGCGTCGTCACGGTCAGCCCCACGTTCGTCATGTACAAGCTGAGCGCGCGCGCGCGCGGGATGCGCGTCGTCGAGGTCCCGCTCGACGCCGGCTGGGATCTCGACGTGGCGGGCCTCCGGCGCGCCGTCGATTTCGCGCGCCCCAACGTCGTCTTCATCGCCTCGCCCAACAACCCGACGGGCGCGCTCATGTCGGAGGACCGCCTCGAGGCGGTCGTCGCCGCGGCGAGCGACGCCCTCGTGATCGTCGACGAGGCGTACATCGACTTTGCCCCGCGCGACCAGCTCGCCCTCCTGCGCAAGCACCCGAACGTCGCCGTGCTGCGGACGCTCTCGAAGATCGGCCTCGCGTCGCTGCGGATCGGCTGGCTCATCGGCGCCCGGGAGCTCGTGGCCGAGCTCGACAAGGTCCGCCAGCCCTACAACCTGCCCACCCCGTCGCTGCGCGCGGCCGCCTTCGCGCTGCGGGAGCTCGGCGGCGAGCTCCGCCGCGCCGCCGCCGCCGTGACGGCCGAGCGCGAGCGCCTCGCGGCCGGGCTCGCCGAGCTCGGCCTCTCGGTCGCGCCGAGCCACGCCAACTTCCTCTGGATCGGCACGCGCCGCCCTGCCGGCGAGGTCTTCGAGGCGCTCGCGGCGCGCGGCGTCCTCGTGCGCAGCTTCCACGCGGCCGGCGGGCGCCTCGCGCACCGGCTCCGCATCACCGTCGGCCTCCCGGAGGAGAACGATCGCCTCCTCGCCGAGATCGCCGCGTGCGCGTAGCCGTGCCGCTCTCCGCCGCGCGGCGCGCGCCGCGCGTGTTCCTCGCGACGCTCGCGGGGCTCGCCGCATTGACGGCGTTGACGGCATTGACGGCATTGACGGCATTGACGTCCATTGCCGGCTGCGCCGCGCCCCGGGTCGCGCGCTCGATCGACGGCCAGATCATCGAGGGGCGTACCATCGCGGCGCACGCCTATGCGCTGTATGCGATCGGCGCCGAGGCCGAGGCGCGCGGCGATCTCGCGACGGCGCTGGAGGCGTACGAGCTGGCGGAGGACGGAGACCCCGACAGCGCGGACATCTGGACGCGTATCGGGTCCGTGCGCTGCCGGCTCGGGCGCGGGGAGGCGGCGGGCGCCGCCTTCGATCGGGCCCGCGCGATCGAGCCCGACTACGAGCCGGCCTACCGCGAGCAGGCGCGCTGCGATCTCTCGGCGGGGCGGCTCGAGGCGGCGCTCGGGCGGATCGATCGGGCGATCCTGCTCGATCCGGATCGTGACGACGGCGCCCTGCTCCGGGCCGAGATCTTGCGGCGGCTGGGCCGCACGGACGACGCGCGCCTCGCCTTGCGGGCGCTCGTGGTGCGGCGCCCCTGGTCGACGGAGGCGTGGCGCGCGCTGCACGCGGCGGCCGTCGAGGCGGGCGATCGCGCGGTGGCCGAGCAGGCTGCGCGGCGCCTGCGGGAGCTGGCTGCGCCGGGAGCGGCCGTCCTGGGGCGGCGGATGCCGTCAGGGGGGCGGCTGGCCGAGGTCGACGAGGCGCTCGTCCTGGGCCAGCTGCGCCGCGCCCGCCGCCTTGCGCGCGACGCGGACCTGACGCCCGCCGAGGTCGCGGTGCGCGCGGCCGCGCTGGGCCGCCTCGGCGAGGCCCGCGAGCAGGCCGAGCTCGTCTCGGCGGCCGATCCGGCGAGCGCCGAGGCGCTCGTGGCGCTCGCGGTGGCGGCCGATCTGAGCGGTGATCTCGACGCGCTGGCCCGGGCCTGCGACGCCCTCGACCTGCCCGCGGCGGCGGGCGGCCCGACGGTGGCCCCCTCGCGGCTCGCCCGGCTCCTCTTCGCCGAGCTGCTCTTCCGTCGCGTCGGCCGCGACGCCGCGCTCACCTGGCTCGGCCCGCCGCCGCCTGCGCTCGGCGCCCCGGACGCGCTGTCCCAGGAGGTCGAGCGGCGCGTCCACCGAGAGCTCATGGGCGGCGCACGCTGAGCTACACGGCGGGGGCACGCGCCTCGCCGTCATCACTCAAGGCGCGCGCTTGGTGTGCGGCTTCTCCTTGTACTTCTTGAGGTCGAAGTTGAGCTCGAAATCGAGCGTGTTCTCGCCCTCCTTGATCTCGATCTCCCTCTTCACGTCCTGATCGATGGCCGGCAGCAGGGCGGCGGTGAGCACCTTGCCCACGGGGATGCCCTTGATCTCGTACTTGCCGTCGAGCCCGGTCACGTCGTGGGTCGCGAACTTGAGCACGAAGACCTCGGCCTTGAGGAACGGCTTCGGCAGCTTGTCCACGAGGTGGTAGTAGCCTGGCTGCGGCGGGTAGAACTTCACCGGGTCGCCTTGCGGCACGGCGACGAGGACCGCCATGAAGGGGGCGCCCTCGAGGTTCGGCATGTACGGCTCCAGGGGATCGAGGTTCGCGACCTCGAGCCGCTGGCCGTAGGTCATGACCACCGTCCGCTTCGAGAACGCGCACCCGTGGATGGTCACCTTCTCCGCCTCTTCGCGTTCCGGCACGTAGCCGCTGTAGTTGACGACGGTGACGAGCGCGTCGGCGACCCCGTTCTGCTGTCCCACGCGGAACAGCCGCCCGTAGGTCGCGGCGGCCTCACCGCACTTGCCGATGGGGAAGCTGAGCCCTGTATCGGGCGGCGGGTCGCCCTTGATGGTGACGCGTCCTCGCAGCGTCCCCGTGGGCCCGCTGTACGGCGCCCGCCGCTTCGGGTTCATCACCTTCGCGACGTCCTCGGACGTCAGCGAGATCTCGCGCGCCTCGCCCGCCCCGGCCTGCGCGCTCCCCGCCGCCGCAGCGCTCCCCGCGACCACCGGCGCCGCGCTCCCCGCGACCACCGGCGCCGTGCTCCCCGCCGGTGTCGCGCTCCCTGCGGTTGCGCCGCCGCTCGCGTTCCCTCCCTGACACCCGAGCGCCCCGAGCAGCGCCACGCACGCCGCTCGCATCCTCGCATCGCCCGCTCTTCTCTGCAGCTTCTCGCCGGTTCGCATCGGCGCCGACTTTAGCAACTCGCGCGCCCCGCGCAGCACCCCGGTTTCACGGCCGAACGAAGCGCGAGCGCCTCGATCGCCAGCGCTCCGTTGCCACACGAGTTGGCAGCCCTGTTCCAGACCCGCACCCGCGTTGCCGAGCGGGGGTCCACCCGCACAGGAGACGGGCCCAGATCGGCGTTTTCGGCGCGCAAGCGCACTCCTGTGCGCTGAGCACCGAAAACGTCGAGGTGGGCCCGTATCCGAAGCGGGTGGCCCCCCGCTCTAGCGGGAGGCGAGGACGGCGCGGACTGCGATCCCGAGCGAGGTCGTCGGCCAGATGCCGAGGACCATCACGAGCACCGCGGACACCACCAGGGCCGCGTTGACGTAGCCCGAGCGCATCGGCCGCGCGATCGGAGCGCCCGGGGCCGGCTCGCGCATGTACATGTACACGAGCACCCGCAGGTAATAGTAGGCCGACAGCACGCTGTTGAGGAGCAGCGCCACGGACAGCGTGTACAGCTCCGCGCCCATCGCCGCCTTGACGATGTAGAGCTTGCCGAAGAAGCCCGCGGTCGGCGGCACGCCGGCCAGCGACAGCAGGAAGAGCGAGAACGCGAGCGCCGCTACCGGGTGCCGCTTGCCGATGCCGGAGAGGTCCTCGTAGCTCACCGCCTCGGCCCCACGGCTGCCGCAGAGGATGAGCGTCCCGAAGGCGCCGACCGTCGAGACGGTGTAGGCGAGCAGGTAGAACATCACGCTCGCCTGCGCGTCCTCGCTCGCCCGCACCGTCGCCGCCACGCCCACGAGCAGGTACCCGGCGTGCGCGATGCTCGAGTACGCGAGCATGCGCTTCACCGACTCCTGCCGGCCCGCGATGAGGTTCGCGACCGTCATCGTGAGCAGCGCCATCACCGCCACGGCCGGCGGCCAGCCCGCGGCCCACGACGAGAGCGCCGGGCCACCGAACGCCCCGAGCAGCACCCGCAGGAGCGTCGCGAACGCCGCGCCCTTCACCGCCACCGCCATGAACGTCGTGGCCGGCGTCGGCGCGCCCTCGTACGCGTCCGGCGTCCACATGTGGAACGGCACCGCGCTCACCTTGAACGCGAGCCCGACGAGCACCAGCGCCGCCCCGATGAGCAGCAGCGCCGGGTTCGGCGCCGCCGCCCCCTTCGCGCCCGCGATGGCCTCGCCGATCCCCGCGAGGTCGGTGTGCCCCGTCGCCCCGTAGATCAGCGCGCCGCCGTACAGCAGCAGCGCCGCCGCGAACGAGCCGAGCAGGAAGTACTTGATCGCCGCCTCGGTGCTCCGCGGCGACGTCCGGCGGAACCCGGTCAGCGCGTACGCCCCGAGCGACATCGTCTCCAGGCCGAGGAAGAGCGTCAGCAGATCCCCCGCGCCGGCGAGGATGATCGCCCCGACCGTCGAGAAGGTCAGCAGCGGATAGAACTCCCCGCGATCGAGCCGGTGCTCCGGGAGGTACCCCCCGGCGAGCAGCGCCGCCAGCGCGCCGCCCAGGCAGAGCACGAAGGAGAAGAACAGCGTGAACCGGTCCATGACCAGGTACGGGGCGAGCGAGTCGAACCCCTCCAGCGTCTCGGGGCCGACGAACCCGACAGCGCCCGAGAACACCGCCCCGGCGAGGAGCGTGATCGCGGTCCCGAGCGCCATGTCGGACGAGGGGCCCGAGCGGCGATCGTGCGACTCCTCGCGGCGGTGCGAGAACGCCTCCGCGAGCATCAGCAGCGCGCCGCCGAGCGAGACGACGATGAGCGGCGATACAGCGATGTACGGTCCGAGGATCATCGCGCCGCCTCCCCCGCGCGCGCCGCGAGCGCGCCGTTTCCTCCGCGCGCGCCCCGATCGCGCCGAGCCTGCTCGTCTTCACCCGCCCCCGCCGCGCCCTCACCGGAGCCCTGCGAGGGGGCCCCCTTCAGGAAGGCGGGGGAGAACGTGTCCTCGGGCAGGAGCTTCGCGTTCCGTTCGTCCGCGAAGAGGATCGCCTGCCCGGAGACGACCTTGAACTGGTTGTAAGTAGACAGGACCGACTCCTTCATCCGATCGAGGAAGATCGCAGGGAACAGGCCGATCACGAAGATCATGAGGATCAGGGGCGCGAGCGCGAGGCCCTCGCGGGGCGTCACGTCGGGCAGGTGCTTGTTCTTCGGGTTCGTGAGCGGCCCGAAGAACATCTTCTGCACCACGCTCAGCATGTAGACGGCGGCGAGGATGACGCCCGCCGCGGCGCCGATCGTGTGGATCCCGCTGAACGTCCCGAGGCGCTCGGAGGCGTAGGTCCCCATGATGATCATGAACTCGCCGATGAACCCGTTCGTGCCGGGCACGCCGACGGAGGCGAACGTCACGATCAGGAAGAGCGTCGCGTAGACCGGCATCACCTTGGCCAGGCCGCCGAACTCCGAGACCTCCCGGGTGTGCCGGCGGTCGTAGATCACGCCGACGAGGAGGAAGAGCGCGCCGGTGGAGACGCCGTGGTTCACCATCTGGATCACCGCGCCCTGGATCCCGCTCGGCGTGACGCCGAAGAGCCCGAGCATCACGTAGCCCAGGTGGGCGACCGACGAGTACGCCACGAGGCGCTTCACGTCGGACTGCTTCCAGGCGACGAGCGCGCCGTAGATCACCCCGCCGAGGATCGCGATGCCGGCCAGGTTGGCCGCGAGGCTGGAGGCCGGGCCGGGGAACAGGCCCATCGAGAAGCGCAGGTACGCGTACGTCCCGATCTTCAGCATCACCGCGGCCAGGATCACCGAGCCGCCGGTCGGCGCCTGCACGTGGGCGTCCGGCAGCCACGTGTGCACCGGCCACATCGGCACCTTGATGAAGAACGCGATCGAGAACGCCCAGAAGCAGAGCATCTGCGCGCCCCGGGGCAGCACGACGCGCGACAGCGCCAGGTAATCGAACGTGTAGGCGCCCGTGAGCTTCTGGTTCGCCCACACGAGGTACACGATGCCCGCGAGCATCAGCATCGAGCCCGCCATCGTGTAGACGAAGAGCTTGATCGCCGCCTTGATCTTCTCGACGCCGCCCCAGATGCCGATCATCACGAACATCGGCACCAGCATCAGCTCCCAGAAGAGGAAGAACAGGAACAGGTCGAGCGCGACGAACGCGCCGAGCATCGCCCCCTGCAGGAACAGGAGGCAGAAGCAGAGCTCCTTGATCCGGCTCTTGATCGAGCCGAACGACGCGTACGCCGCGATGGGCGCGACGAACGTCGTCAGCAGGACGAGCCAGAGGCTGATGCCGTCGATGGCGACGTGCCACCGGATGCCCAGCGCAGGGATCCACTCCTTGATCGACTGGAAGTGCCAGCCCTCGGTCATCGGCACGGTGAGCAGCCACAGCGAGGCGAGGAAGCCCGCGCCGAGCACGGCCAGCGTGAAGCCCCGGAGCACCGAGAGCAGCTGCCGCGGCATGAACAGCACGGCGGCGGCGCCCACGAAGGGCAGCCCGATGAGCACGTTGAGCAGCGACGACCACTCGTCTGTCGCTCCCGCCGCCTCCGCCGCGGCGCCGGACGGCCAGAGCCACTGCACGAAGAGCACCGTGAGCGCCGCGATGAGCCCGAGGCCAGCCCGCTGCCACGGGGTGTACCCCGCGGCGGCGTGGGCCTCGCCGTGCTCGTCGCCGTGGTGGTCGTCGCCGTGGTGGTCGTCACCGTGGCCGCCGTGGTGATCGTCGCCGGCGTGGGCGCCGCCGGCGCCCTGCGCGTCGCCCGGCGGGAGGATCGCCCCCACGACGCCGGCTGCGAGCGCCGGCCAGTACTGCGTTACGAGGTCGAGCGCGCTCATTGCAGGCCTCTCGGCTGGATCAGGTCATGGATCTGCTCCGCCGGGGTCGCCCCCGAGGGCAGCGCGGGCACGTCCGGGCCCAGCATGGTGGTCGGGCCCGCGGGGGCCTTGCGCCCCGTCGGCCTGGAGAACGAGAAGGTCTCGGTCGCCTCGCGGTCGAACGCGTTGCGCACGCGGAGGACGACGTCCTTGGTCTCGCCGGGCTCGAGCTTCACCGTGACGTCGGCCGCCTCGGAGAAGTCGCGCGCCGGCAGGCCGGGCGCCTCCCAGCGGTACCGGTAGCCGAGCCCCGGCGCGGCCGAGAGCCTCACCTCGCCGGACCGGCGCAGCTCCGCGTCGTCGACGTTCGCGTCCGCGTGCGGCTTGACGAGGAACCAGCCGACGCCGGCGAGGCCGATGACCATCGACGCGGCGTAGACCTGCACGCGGCCCGTCTGGAGCGCGCGCAGCACCGTGCCGAAGAACCCGACAAGCGCCGCGGAGAGCTTCGCGATGATGCCGTCGATGATCCACTTGTCGGCCATCGTGAAGATGTCGGCGATCGCGTCGACCATGCCCACCACCGTGGCGTTGTAGAGCTCGTCGATCCGCCACTTGTCGTAGATGAGCCGGTAGAGCCCCGGGAAGCCCTCGGCGAAGCGCCGCTCGGGCTCGCCGCGCTTGTTCCAGTACACGAGCATCGCCAGGCCGATGCCGGTGAAGCAGGCCGCGACGCCGGGCAGCATCATCGGGAAGAGCAGCCCCTCCACCCCCTCGCGCGCCTTCACCGCCCGCTCCGTCAGGGAGAAGACCGGCTCGAGCAGGTGCGCGAGCGGCGCGAACGCGTGGTTGTGGGTGAGGTGCACGAGCGGCTCCGCCATGAGGAAGCCGGCGAAGACCGACAGCGCCCCGAGCACGATCAGCGGGATCGTCATCGGCAGCGGCGACTCGTGCGGCTCCGGGCCCTCGAGCTTCTCGCCGTGCGCGTGCCCGTGGTGATCGTCGTGGTGGCCGTGCGGGTGCGGGTCCTTCCAGCCGCGCACGATCGTCCAGCCGCGGAACTCGCCGTGGAACGTCTGGAAGTACGCGCGGAACATGTAGAACGCGGTCATCGTCGCGGCCAGGATCCCGACCCAGTAGATCGCCGGGCCGAGCCACTCGGGCCACTGCCACACCGGCTGCCCGCGCGTCGAGACGGACGCGATCCGGCCGGAGAAGGCGCGCCACAGGATCTCGTCCTTCGACCAGAACCCGGCGAACCCGGGGAAGCCCGCGATCGAGAGGCACGCGAGGAGGAAGGTCCAGCGCGTGAGCGGCATGTAGTTCTTGAGGCCGCCCATGTTGCGCATGTCCTGGGACTGGTCGGTGTCGTGGATGCGGGCGTGCATCGCGTGGATCACCGAGCCGGCGCCGAGGAAGAGGCAGGCCTTGAAGAAGGCGTGCGTGAGGACGTGGAAGAAGCCGGCGGCGAACGCGCCGACGCCCACGCCGATGAACATGAACCCGAGCTGGCTCACCGTGGAGTAGGCGAGCACCTTCTTCAGGTCGTTCTGGAAGAGCCCGATCGAGGCCGCGAACAGCGCCGTGGCCACGCCGGTCACCGCGACGACCGCCATCGCGAACGGCGACAGCACGAACACCGCCGAGAGCCGGGCCACGAGGTAGACGCCCGCGGTCACCATCGTCGCGGCGTGGATGAGGGCGGAGACCGGCGTCGGGCCGGCCATCGCGTCGGGCAGCCAGACGTAGAGCGGGATCTGCGCGCTCTTGCCGGCGCAGCCGAGGAACAGCGCGAGCGCGGCCAGCGTCCCCGCGTACACGAGCACGGGCTGCGACGGGATGAGGAAGCTCAGGAAGCCGGGCACGGTGTCGGCCGACATGTTGCCGATCGGCCAGATCTTCACCGCGGCGAGCAGGTTGCCCGCGTTCGCCGCGATGCCGTCGAAGTTCAGCGTGCCCGTGTAGTAGGCGAGCATCGCCATCGCCACGAGGAGGCCGAAGTCGCCGATGCGGTTCACGACGAACGCCTTCTTGCCGGCGCTCGCGTTCTTGTCGTCCTTGAACCAGAACCCGATCAGCAGGTAGCTGCACATGCCGACGCCCTCCCATCCCACGAAGAGGACGGCGAGGTTGTCGCCCATGATCAGCACGAGCATCGAGAAGATGAAGAGGTTCAGGTACGCGAAGAACCGGTAGTACCCCGGGTCCTCGCGCATGTACGCGGACGAGTAGAGGTGGATGAGGAAGCCGACGCCGGTGACGACGAGGATCATCGTCCCGCTCAGGCCGTCGACGCTGAAGGCGACGTCGATCGGGATCGACTGGCCCATCCGGCCGGTGATCGAGAACCAGCGCCAGGCCGTCCAGGTGAGCTTGCCGCCCTCGTGCGGCAGCATCAGGAACGTCGTGACGGCCGCCAGGAAGGCGCCGCCGAGCGCGGCGAGCGCCATCAGCCGGACCGCGTCCTTGCCGAGGCGCTTGCCGAAGAGGCCGTTCACGAACGCGCCGAGCGCCGGCAGGCCGAGGATGACCGCGAGCAGCGCGAACTCGGACGCGGGGAATAAGACTCTCAGGGCTTCCACGCTAACTCCTCAGGAGATCGGCGTCGTCCGAGCGCATCGTCTTCCGGATGCGGTAGAACGCGAGCACGATCGCGAGACCGACTGCGGCTTCCGCCGCCGCGATGGCGATGACGAAGAAGGTGAAGATCTGCCCGGCGTGATCGTGCGGGTGCACCCGGTTGTACGCGACGAGCGTGAGGTTCACGGCGTTGAGCATCAGCTCGATGCTCATCAGGAGGACCAGGAGGTTCCTGCGCAGCAGGAAGCCGATCGACCCGATCACGAACAGCACCGCCGCGACGACGAGGTAGTACTCGATGGGGACGGAGATCATCAGCGCGGCTCCTTCGCCGACAGGGTGGCGTGTCCCGCGAGGGCGCCCGGCTGCGCGGCCCCCTGATCGCCCGGCTCGGGCGGCGCGGTGTCCGGGCCTTCGCCGGCGGGCAGCAGCGTCGGGTCGACCTGCTTGCCGCGGGCGACGGCGACGGCGCCGATCACGGCGACGAGGAGCAGCGCGCCCGAGAGCTCGAACGGCACGATCCCCTTCGTGAAGAGCTCGTGCCCGAGCGCCTCGATGGTCCCGAGCGACTCGGGGGCGGCCGGGACGGCCACGACCCCGGGCTTCGACGCGCTCGCGACCAGGGCGAGCGCGCCGACGCTGCTCGCCCCGAGGACGCCGGCGCCCACGTAGCGCGGCACCGCGGTGCGGGCGTCGCGCGGCGACGTCGCCGACGGGCCGAGGAGCATGATCACGAAGAGGAAGAGGATGACGATCGCGCCCGCGTACACGAGGATCTGGATCGCGGCGAGGAACTCCGCCGAGAGCATCAGGTAGAGCCCCGCGATGCCGACGATCGACGTGAGCAGGCCCATCGCGCCGCGGATCGGGTTCCTGGCCGCGACCGTGGCCAGGCCGCCGAGCAGGACGAGCAGCGACGCCAGCCCGAAGAAGGCGAACTCGAAGATTTTCACGGCGTAAGCACCCCTGTCGACGAGCGGCCCTTGGTCTGGATGTACGCCTCGAACTCCTTGCGGAACTTCCGGAGGAAGCCGAGCGCGGGCATCGCCGTGCCCTCGCCGAAGGCGCAGATGGTGTTGCCCATGATGTTGTCGGCGATCTCGTGCAGCCGATCGAGCTCCTCGATCGTCCCCTCGCCGTGCACGATGCGATCGAGGATCCGGTGGATCCAGGCGCTGCCCTCGCGGCACGGCGTGCACTGGCCGCACGACTCGTGGCGGTAGAAGCGCATCAGGTTGTGCATCGCGAGGACGGGGCACGCCTTGTCGCTGAGCACGATGGCGCAGCAGGTCCCGAGCATCGTCCCGAGCGCGCGGAACGTGTCCACGCCGAGCGGCACGTCGAGCACGCTCTGGCCGTGCCACGGGTGGAGCGGCGACTTGTCGCTCGGCGCGTTGACGACCTCGTCGGCGCGCAGGATCGGGCACGACGAGCCGCCCGGGATGACCGCGAGGAGCTTGCCGTGCTTCACGCCGCCGCCGTACTCGTAGATGAGGTCGCGGAGCGTGACCCCGACGGCGGCCTCGAAGATCCCGGGGTTGTTCACGTGGCCGCTCACGCCGAAGAGCCGGCAGCCGCCGTCCTTCAGGTGGTGCAGCGAGGAGAGCTTCGAGAAGTTCTCCCCCCCGAGCTCGAGCGCCGTGGGCACGGCCGCGATCGTCTCCAGGTTGTTCACGGTCGTCGGCATCCCGAACGCGCCGAACTGGGCGGGGAACGGCGGCTTGAGCCGCGGCTCGCCGCGCTTGCCCTCGAGCGAGTTGAGGAGCGACGTCTCCTCGCCGCAGATGTACGCGCCGGCGCCGGTGTGGACGTAGACCTCGACGGGGTAGTCGATCCCGAACGGGCGCTTGCCGAGGTAGCCCTTCGCGCGCGCCTCCTCGATCGCCCCCCAGAGCCGCGCCTTCGAGAGGTGCAGCTCGTCGCGCACGTAGATGTACGCGGCGTGGGCGCCGATCCCGAAGCACCCGATGATGCACCCCTCGACGACGGCGTGAGGGTTCTTCTCCATCAGGGTGCGGTCCTTGAAGGTGCCGGGCTCGCCCTCGTCCGCGTTGATGACGAGGTAGTGCGGCCGCTCGGGCTTCGGGGGCCACGGCATGAAGCTCCACTTCACGCCCATCGCGAAGCCCGCGCCGCCGCGGCCGCGGATGTTCGCCGCCTTCATCTCCTCGACGAGCGCCTCGCGCGTCATCCCGAGGGCGCGCTTCGCCTGCTGGTAGCCGCCGCCCTTCTCGTAGACGGACAGCCTGTGGCCGTCGGGCGTGTCGTAGTTCTTGGTCAGATAGCGCGTCAGCCGGAGCATCTCGTCACCTCGTCAACCGATCGAGGATCGCGTCCACCTTCTCGAGCGTGAGGCCCTCGTGGTAGTCGCGATCGACCTGCATCATCGGGGCGGTGCCGCACGAGGCGAGGCACTCTGCGGTGCGCAGCGTGATCTTCCCGTCCTTCGTGGTCTCGCCGGCGTGGATCCCGAGCCGCTTCTCGCAGTGGTGGAGCACCTGGTCCGCGCCGTTCAGCGCGCAGCTCAGCGTCCGGCACACCCAGACCTGGTGCTTGCCGACGGGCTCCTTGTTGAAGAGCGTGTAGAAGGTCGCGACCCCCTGGACGTGCGCCGCCGAGAGGCCGAGCTGCTCGGCGACCCAGCGGAGCACCCGCTCGGACACCCACCCCTCCTGTTCCTGGCAGAGGTGGAGCACGGGGATGCACGCGGCCTGGCGGTTCGGGTAGCGCGCGAGGATCTTCTCGAACTCGGTTCGCCGCTCGGCGGTCAGAGCAAATTGTTCGGTCATGTCGGCTGTTGGCACGGTCCGCTGGCTCCCTGGGCGCGCCGCGCTCGCGGCGTGCCCGCTTCCACATGCAGTCGGGACCCCGCAACGCGGGTCCCTTTCAGCGAGGGTCCGCCCGGCAGACCGGGCGCACCCTCGTGCGCCTCCGATCTGGAGGCGCCTGCCGGAGGCGGACAGCCCCGCGCACCGGCGGCCGGGCATTCGGTTGTCCGTCGTACGGAGCCGTCCCGAGGCGCGGGCACGCTAGTGAGCGACGGTGGTCACTGTCAAGGCGCGCCGGGGGGGAAACATAAAGCGGACCACACAAACCCTGCCCCTGCCCAGAAACCGGACCTCTCCCCCCGAGGTGCCCGTCCCCTCGATCGTTCTCCTAGTCGTGGACGTGGACGTGGTCCTAAACGTCCCCCCTCCCTCCGCCTGGAGCACGTGGCCACGCGGTACTCCCTGGGTTTTCTGACGAAGACCGCGTAGCCTGCCGAGAAGTCCGCAGCGTTCTTCGTCTTTCACTTGAGAACCGGAACGCGCTTCAACTACCCTCGGCGCCCATTACGACGCGCAGGGGCGCGGACATCCGTAGCAGCGAACCCCCCGCCGGAGGTGGTGCGTGTTCTGTCCGAATTGTGGGACGCAAAACTCGGAAACGGCGTCCACGTGCACGAAGTGCGGCTACAACCTGAAGAGCGCAGCCGCGCCGAAGTTCAAGGGCACCATGCTGATGAGTCAGCCGTCCTCCGGGGCGGGCGCGGCGGGTCCGCGCGCGCCGGGGGCGCCTCCGCCTCCGGCGCCTCCTGCCGGAGCGCCGCCGGGCATGGCCGCGATCCCGAGCCCGCCGCAGGGCCTCGCGGGCACGGTGGTCGGCGTCCCGCCGGCGGGGCTCGGCGCTTCGGCGGGGCCTCCCCCTGCCCCGCCGCCTCCCGGGATGGGCTACGGCTCGCCGTCTCCCGGCGGACAGCAGCCGTCTGGCCCGGCCTTCGGCGGCGCGGCCGCGAGCCCGTCGGGCGGCTATGCGCCGTTCGGCCAGCAGCCCCAGGGCGTGAACCCGCTCGGCGGCACCATGGCGATCGACCAGCTGCCCGGGTACGGCGCTCCGGGCCAGCCGCCCGGCGGCATGGGCGGGGCCGCGGGCGCGCCGCCCGGCGCGTTTCCTCCGCCCGGCGGCTACGGGCAGCCCCCGCCCGGCGGCTACGGGCAGCCCCCGCAGGGCGGCCCGGGTGGGAATCCTTTCGGACCGCCTCCGGGCCAGGACCCGATGGGCGGCCCCGGCGGCGCGCCTCCCGGCTACGGGCAGCCGCCCGGTTACGGGCAGCCGCCTGGCTACGGGCAGCCGCCCGGCTACGGGCAGCCGCCTGGCGGCGCGCCTCCCGGCTACGGGCAGCCTCCGCAGCACGGCGCCAGCGGGTACGGGCCGCCTCCGGGCCAGGATCCGATGGGCGGCGGCTACGGCAGCCCCCCGGGCGGCAGCTACGGCAGCCCTCCGGGCGGCGGTTATGGCGGATCGCCGGCTGGCGGCTATGGCAGCCCTCCGGGCGGCGGCTACGGCGGGTCGCCCGGCGGCAGCTACGGCAGCCCTCCGGGCGTGAGCGATCCCGGCTACGGCGGGTCGCCCGGCGGCGCTCAGATGTCGGCGCCCGGCCAGTTCGGCCAGGCGGCCAGCAACCTGGGCGTGTACGGCGGCGGCGGCTCGATGGCCCCGGGCGCGAAGGGTGAGATCCGCAACCCGGTCACGGTGTGTGTGATCGGGATGGTCTGCTTCCTCTACGCCCTCTGGCAGATGTGGGCGATGCTGAACGAGCTCCAGCAGGCGACGAAGGACCCCGAGTTCAAGCCCTGGTACCTCTTCGTCCCGTTCCTCAACTACTACTTCCTCTGGGTGAAGGTGCCGGAGCAGGTGACCCGGGCCAAGCAGATGGCCGGCTCGCGCAACCAGCAGGCCGAGGGCATCGTGCTCTACGTCTTCCTCCCGCTCTACGCCCTCGCGAAGGACCTCAACGAGGTCTGGGACCCGAACGCCGCCTGACCCGCGCCGCGGTCCTCCGCCGTGTCGCCGTCCAGCTCGACCGAAGCCCGTTCGCCCGCTCCGTCGGCCCTGTCCCGATGGAGCGCGGCGCACGTGCGCGGCCGCGCTGCGCGCCTGGGCACGGCGGCGGCGGTGCTCGGGCTCCTCGTCGCGTGCGGCGCCCCGCTCTGCCCGTTCGCGATCGTCACCCGCCACCCTTGCCCCGGCTGCGGGCTCACGCGCGCGACGCTCGCCCTCGCGCAGGGCCACCTGGCCGACGCGCTGCGCCTCCACCCGCTCTCCCCGGTCATGGCGCCGCTCGTGATCGCCGCGCTCGCGTACAACGCGGCGATCTACGTGAAGGACGGCCGCATCGCGGCCGCCGAGGGGGTGCAGGGCGCGTGGATCACGCGGCTCGGCATCGCGCTGGCGGCCCTGATGCTCGCCGTCTGGATCGCGCGCTTCCTCGGCGCGTTCGGCGGCCCCGTGCCGGTCTAGCAGCTAGCAGCCGCGGACACGGAGCGCTTCGCCCCGGCGCCGTGAGACGGGGCGCAGGGCGCGCACGGCGTGGGCGCCGCGCCGGGGCCAGCCGCGCTCCGAGCGCGCGAGCGGGGCGCCCGCGGGCACGCCGACGCGCAGCAGCACCTCGTAAGCGCGCTCCAAGTCGCTGCCGATCACGTCGAGCTGCTCGTCCGTCAGGCCCCGCTTCGCCTTGGGGAACAGGATGTCCTCCTCCTCGTCGGCGTGGTGGGCGAAAATGTCCCGCAGGAGCCGGAGGCGCGCCTCGAAGCGCACATCGGTCACGCGCGTGCGCAGCAGGTTGTCCGCCGCGAAGCGCGCGAGGCCATGCTTCTCGTACGCGTCGTGGAGCGGCTTCCTGTCGCCGGCCATCCGCTCGGCACACACCGGGTAGAGGTACGTCTCCTCGATGCGTACGTGCGCGTCGATCATCCGGGAGAGCCGCGCGACCATCGCCGTCCGGAGGCCCGGGCTGGGCTCGGCGGCGATGCGCGCCATCAGGGCGCTGACTTCGAGATGCTGCTGCTCCAAGAGATCGAGTGCGTCCATGGGGTTCCCCTCGCGTGAAGCTCACCGCCCCGCGCCGCCGCGCTTGAGCAGCGCGTGCACAGCCCCGGATCGCGGTGCCGGGCGGCGCGGTGCAGGCGGCACCGTCGTGGCAAGGAGCGGGCCGGCGCCGGGGCGCGCGGAGCGCGGCCTTGGCTACACCGGCACGCCGGCGAGGGCGTCGCGCATCGCCGAGGCGCTGGGGAACCGGTGGTCGGGGTGCTTCGACAGGGCCCGCGCGAGCACCTCGTCGAGCACGCGCGGGACATCACGGCGCTCCCGCCGGAGGGGCACGGGCGCGGACCGCACGATCGCGACGAGCACGTCGAGATCGCCCCGGCCCCGGAAGGGGAGCTTGCCCGAGAGGGCGTAGTAGATGAGCAGCGCGGCCGCGAACAGGTCGCTCCGCTCGGTGATCGCGCGGCTCCGCATCGCCTGCTCCGGCGACATGAAGAGCAGCGTGCCGACGAGCGATCCGGGGCTGTCCGGCGTCACGCCGTCGCCCGTGTCGACGCCGGGCTCGTGCGCGAAGCCGAGATCGATGAGCTTGACCGTCGTCGCGCCCTCCCCTGCCCCGGCGCCCCGCGCCCCGGGGACGAGCAGGATGTTGCCGGGCTGGAGGTCGCGGTGGACGACCTTCGCCGCGTGCATCGCCGCGAGGCCGGCGAGGATCTGGTCCGCGAGGGCGAGCGCGCGGCCGATCGGCAAGGGGCCGCGCTTCCGGACCTCCTCGCTCAGCGTCACGCCGTCGAAGAGCGGCATCACGAAGAACGGCCGCCCGTCCTCGAGGCGCCCCTCGCCGAGCACGGGGCAGACGTTCGGGTGGTCGATGCGGCGGGCGAGCCGCACCTCGCGGGCGAACCGGCTCTCGATCCCGGAGTCCCCCGCGTGCACGCGCCGGAGCGCCTTGAGGGCGACCGGCTCCCCCGTCGCGGCGCGGCGGGCCGCGTACACCGCGCCCATCCCCCCCTCGGCGATGAGCCGCTCGATGTGCAGTCCGTGCTCTGTACGACCGACGAGCGGGTCGACGGCCAGCCGCCCACACGCCGGGGCCCCCGTGGTGATCCCGCCTACCGCCCCGGCGCCATGCCCCGGCGGGAGCCCCTTCGGCGCCCCCCGCTCGCGGCCCGCGTGGCGGACGATCCCGGAACGAGGCGGCAGCCGTCGCTCCTCGGCTGGACCGCGGCCCGGGTCGGCAGCGTCAGGCAACGCCTCAGCGATCACGGATCTCTCCCTGGCCGAACCGGAGGAGCAACGCAGTTGGGAGCCAGGATCCACGTAGAGAACCTCGTCGGAAATTACCTGACGAGTGTCCATGGACCAGGCCCGCCAAGCAAGCGGATTGGGTGCCGAAACGACCAACGTCGTGTGGGTGCACCTCCGGCTTATGTCCCGTTTCTACTCAGTTTTTGCCCGGACGAAGCGAACCGCCCAAGGCGTTTTCGGACGGTCGGGAAAATCCTGAAGGAAATTGCGTCCCGATCCCCGTTACCTTCGCGGCGCACTCCTCACTACATGCCGAGGGCGACGACGTGGCGAAGCGTCTTGATCTCATTCTCGTGATCGACGTGGAATCGACCTGCTGGGACGGCGACCCGCCGCCGGGCGAGGAGAACGAGATCATCGAGATCGGCGTGTGCCCGCTGGAGGTCGCCTCGTGCCGGCGCCGGGAGCGGCGCTCGATCCTGGTGCGCCCTGAGCGCTCGCGCGTGAGCCCGTTCTGTACGGCGCTCACGACGCTGACGCAGGCGGATGTCGACGCGGGCGTGTCGTTCAGGGAGGCGTGCGCGACGCTCCGGAGCGAGCTCAAGGCGCAGGATCGCCTCTGGGCGAGCTACGGCGACTACGACCGGCGCATGTTCGAGCGGCAGTGCCAGTCGCGCGGCGTGCCGCTCCCGTTCGGGCCGAGCCACCTCAACGTGAAGAGCCTCTTCGCGGTGACGCACGCGCTGTCGCGGGAGGTGGGGATGGCCGAGGCCCTGGAGCGCGCCGGCCTGCCGCTCGCGGGCACGCACCACCGCGGCATCGACGACGCCCACAACATCGCGGGCCTGCTCGCGCACCTGCTGCTGGCCGCGCGGCGGTGACGCCAGCGGCGCCGGCGACGCGCGCGCTCAGGCGATCGGCGCCGCCTCGAGGGCCTCGGGCTGCGCCCCTGCGGCGTCCCGGGACGGTGGCTCGCTGGCGGCGCCTCCGGGCGACGCCGCTCGCTCGTCGTCTCCCGCGGCGATCGCCCCGGCCGCGGCGGGCGGCACGGTCACCGCGGCGAGGAGGTAAGCGAGGCCCGCGCCGAGCAGCAGGGCGCTGTAGCCGAGGTTCAGCGCGCACAGGGCGCCGAGGGCCATCGCGGTCGCGCCCGCGAAGGCGCCGAGCGCCCAGCACCACGGCAGCAGCGCCGACGAGACCGAGTCCACGATCTTGACCCCGAGCGGCGCGAGCGAGCCCGCGAGCAGGCCGAACGGCACGAGGATCGCGATGGCGAGCAGCGCGCGCGGGAAGGCCCCGAGCCCGAGGCCCCACCGCGCGAGCGGCACGAGGCCCACCGCCGAGAGCGCCGCGGCCACGGCGAGCGCCTCCGCCACCCTCGCCGAGACCTCCGTCGCGGCGCCCGGGGCCACACGGGCGGTGAGGTAGCCGCCCACGCCGGCCGAGACGAGGAGGATCACGAGCACGGCCGGGAGCTCGTGCGCGGGCAGGTCGAGCAGGAGGAGACCGTGCCGGAACACGGCGAGCTCGACGAGCGCGAACCCCGCGCCGATCGCGGCGAAGAACGCGAGCGCTCGGGCGGGCGGCGTCGACGGCGCGGTCGACGCCCGCGCGGTCTGCGCGGGCACGTCCTGCGGCGCGAGGCGCCCGCGCCGACGGCGCGCGGCGAGCGCCGGGAGCAGCACGCCGAGCGCGGAGAGGAGCGCGCCGACGGCGAGCAGCAGCGCGAGCGCGAAGAGGGCCGTGTGGCCGGCGCGGAGGGCCCCGACGTCGCCGAGCACCGCGGGCAGGCGGCGCGCCGGGACGGTGTACGCGAAGAACGGCCTGTCGTCGGTGGGCGGCGTCAGATCGGCCTCCGCGGCCGCGCCGTCGGCGACGCGCGCGGCCGCCGCGGAGGCCGAGGGCGCGGCCGCCGCGACGAGCCGGCTGCGGACCGGGGTCGCCGGGCGGTCGGGGGCGAGGACCTCCGAGAACCTGTGCTTGCGGCAGTGGCGGCGGAGCGCGTCGACGTCCTCGCGCGCGAGCGGCGTGCGCCGGGCGAGCAGCGCGGTCCTCTGCGCCGCGCTGCACGCGAAGAGGTGGTCCTTCGGCGCGGCCACGCCCGCGCGGCGCAGCCCCGCGGTCACGAGCGAGAGCAGCCGATCGAAGTCCGCGTCCGCGCGGGCCAGGACGAGCGTGCCTTCGGGCAGGAGGCGCGACAGGAAGTCCCCGACGCCCTCCAGCGTGTGGAGCCGGCTCTCCGAGAGCGCGAGCGCGCCGGTCGCCGACGCTTCGACCGTGTCGGCCGACGGGATCACGATGTTCCTGAAGAGCAGCGGCGTGCGCCGGGCGAAGCTCCGCCCGTCGCCCACCTCGAGGCGGACCTCGGGCTTGTCGAACAGGTTGCCGCTGAACGCGGCGTACCTCCCGCGCATCACCTCGAGGACGCCGCGGTCGCCCTCGACGGCGACGACGTCCTTCTGCCCGGCCTTGAGCGCGGCGCGCACGTCGCGCCCGCCCCCGGCGCCGACGACGAGCGCGGGGCCCTGGTCCTTGTGCAGCGCGTACGCCATGTCCTCGGGCTGCGGCGGGGGCGTCGCCTTCGCGTCGAGGATCGGGCTCGCCGCGGCGCCGCCGAGCCGCATCAGCGCCGCGCCGGCCTTCGGTCGATCGACGGAGATCAGCGAGCGCTCGGTCCAGGCCTCGTGCTCGGTCCGATCGGGCGACGGCCGGCGGATGCCGGCGAGCCGGAGCCACGGGGCGCCGACGTCGCCGGCGAGCAGCACGAAGGAGCCGAGCACGAACGTGGCGACGAGGCCGCCGGGCGCCCGCTCCTCGCCCTCGCAGCAGCGCGACCCGAGGTAGAAGAAGATGCCCGCCACCGCGAAGAAGATCGCCGCCGCGAGCGCGGCGCGGGGCGCGCCTGCGCGGAGCGCGCCGGCCGCGGCGAGCCCGCCGAGCGCGCCGCCGACGAGATCGAGCAGGTAGAGCCGGGGCATCTCCGGCGCCGCGTGCCGGATCGCGGCCGCGAGCGCGAGGCCCGCGAGCGCGAACGGGACGGTGGAGGCCGCGTAGCACAGCGCGAGCCACGGGAGCGACCCCGGCGCGGGGACGGACAGGGGCTCGCGGTGCGCGAGCAGGATGACCGCGGCGAGGGTCGCGCCCGACGCGAGCGCGGCGAGGGTCGCCATGCGGGCGAAGAGCGCCGGCGGGCGGGCGAGCGACGGCACGACGTAGAGCAGCGCGCCGCCCACGCCCGCGCCGACGAGCGACAGCGAGAGCGCGAGGAACGCGTGGATCTCGCCGAACAGCGCCGCGTAGATCCGCGCGAGCGAGATCTCGAGCAGGACCGAGGCGCACGCGAGGGCTGCGACGCCGCTGAAGAGGCCGCTCCGCTGGGGGACCCGCATGGGCCCGCTCCTACCACAGCGCGAAGCGGCGTTTCACCTCTCTCGACCGAGCGGGGCGAGCGGCCACGGCGCGAGCAGCGGCACCGGGGCGCGCTGTCGGCCCAAACGCGGCTCCGCCGCGCCGCTTTGTCGGATCGCGCGCGCGCACTCGTCGACGGTCAGGCGGCGCGGCCCGTACGCGGAGGCGTTGGCCGCGTCGGCGTCCATCAGCCGGGTCGGCGTGTCGATCCCGAAATCGTCCGGGTGCCCCGGCTCGTCGAGCAGCACGTGGCCGAGCTCGTGCGCCAGCGCGAACGACGCGCGATCCGCGCGCAGGCCGGCGCGATCCTCGATGATCGTGTTCCGGATCGCCCCGCCGTCGGCGAAGATGAACGACTCGCCGATCCGCCCGCCGCCCGCGAAGCTCGGGACCATCACGACGTCGACGGTCGAGGGATCGCCGTCGTCGAACGCCTTGAGCAGCGCCCGCTCCTCGACCGTGCCGGCGATGGCGTCCGTGTCGCTGAAGTGCTGGAGGCCGTCGTCGAGGTCCACGGCGCCGATGCACGCCGTGAGCGTCGCGTCGGTGCTCAGGGCGCCCGCCGCCGGCGGCTCGATGGTCGCGAGCGCGCCGCCCGGCCGCCGCACGAGCACGTCGGTGGTCCCGAAGGCGCCCGCGCCGATGGCCGGGTTGTCGGAGAGGCGCACCGAGAACCCCGCCGCGCCGATCGCCGCGGCGACGGCCCGGGCCGCCGCGTCGGGGCGCGCGCGGGGCGCGATCGCCGCGGTCACCTCGTGGCCGTCGACGCGCACCCGGATCGCGCCGCCGCTGGCCGGCAGGCCGTGGTCGCAGCCGATCGCGAGCAGGTGCGGGCGCGGCGGATCGACGAAGGTGACGTCGAGCGCCTCGGGCGGGCCGAAGCTCACGCCGCACGCGCCCCACAGGGCGTTCGCCCGCTCGACCTCCGCGCGCGCGATGGCGAGCGCGCCCGCGTCGTCGCCGCCCATCGGCGGCGGGCCGCCGGCGCGGGGGCGCACCATGACGATCCGGAGGCGCGCGCGCGTGCGCCCGAGCGGCCCGAGCGGCGAGGCGCGCGGGCCGGCGACGCGGATCATCTGGACCTTCGGCCCGCCGGGCAGCGCGACGACGAGCGCCCCGCCGACCTCGCCCTTCACGGAGCGATCGGCGATCATCGGGTGGTTGCGATCGATGTCGTCCGCGACCACCCGGAGGGGGCGCGTCGATCCGCACACGAGGCCCGGCGGCACGTCCTCCGGGCACAGCACGTGGCCGAGCGGCACGTCGGAGAGGCGATCGATCGCCGCGCCGGACGGCGCCGCGGCGTGGACGTCGAGGGTGAGCGGCAGATCCTCCGGCGCGCCGATGACGAACAGCCGGATCGCGTCGGGATCGTCGAGGTTCGCGAACGGATCGTCGCCGAGCCGGTCCGGGGGCGTGCGCTGCAGCGAGGCGTGGGAGCGCGCCATGTCGATGCGCCGCCCGGCGCCGTCGATCGCGCGCACCTCGAACGCGCTGATCGCCCGCGCCTCGCCGAAGAGCGCGATCTCGCTGCGCCCGGCGCGGACCGCCTGGATCTCGACGCGGCGGGCGCCCGCGGGGATCGCCGCGCCGGGCTTGACCGGGCTGCCGTCGACGAGGAGCCGCAGGCCGGCGGGGATCGCCGCGGGCGCCTGGCTCGCGCCGCGCGGCGCGCGCAGCGCCAAGAGCTCCGGGGCGGACGGCGCGCGGGGCTGCTCGCCGTCCGGCACGCCGTCGGCGTCGTCGTCGTCCAGATCGACCGCGATCAGCGCCGGCTCGGCCGCCGCGGCGCCGGCCGGGCCGAGCAGCCCGCCGAGGAGGACCGCGAGTGCGGACAGCCGCCTGTTCATGTCGTCATCACCCTGCCCGCTCGCCCTCCCCGGCCAGTCTATCGCGACTCCGGCCGAGCGCAGCCGGCGCGGCGCGGGAGGGGCCGTCGGGAGCCCTCCGATGGCGGTGCGTCCCGCCCTGCGCCACGTGTCGCGCCATGGTCAGCGTCAGCGCCGTCATTTTCGGTGTCGACGGCACGATCCTCGACACCGTCGATCTGCACGCGGCCGCCTGGCAGCAGGCCTTCCGGCGGTTCGGCCGCGAGGTCCCGCGGGAGAAGCTGCGCGGCCAGATCGGCAAGGGCGCGGACGAGCTGCTGCAGACGTTCCTCTCGCCCGAGGAGCTCGGCTGGATCGGCGCCGGGATCTCCTCGCTGCGCGACCAGATCTACGGGCGCGAGCTCCTCCCGGGTGCCCGGGCGTTCCCCTGCGTGCGCGAGCTGCTCCAGCGCGTCGCGCGCGACGGGCGCCGGATCGTGCTCGCCTCGCCGACGCCGCGCGGCGAGCTCGACGCCAGCGTCGAGCTCGCCCGGGTGGGCGATCTGGTCTCGTGGACGGTCTCGGCCGACGACGCGGACAGGTCGAAGCCGCGCCCCGACGTCATCGAGGCGGCGCTCGACCGGCTCGGCAGCGTCGATCCTCGCGAGGTCGTGCTCGTCGGCGACGCGCCGTCGGACGCCGAGGCCGCGGCGAAGCTCGGCCTCCTCTCGGTGGGGCTCCTCTGCGGAGGCTTCCCTGAAATGGAGCTCCTCGAGGCCGGGTGCGCGGCGATCTACCTCGATCCGGAGGACCTCCTCGCGCGCTACGGCGCGTCGCCGCTCGCGCCGCCGGGAGAGCGGCTCGCGTCGTAGCGGCGCTCGGGCGGGCTCAGGGGGCGCCGGGCGGGCGCCCGGCGCGCGCCGCGCGCGCGGCCACGGAGCGCTGGCTCTCCGGGGCGCCGAGCCGATCCCGGAGCGCCCTCCGCTGCGCCTCGTCGATGGACGACGCGGCGGTCGCGCCGTCGCGGCGCTCCACCGAGTAGACGGCGTCGGGCGGCAGGAGGTCGAGGAGCGCGGGGCTCTCGGTCGTGAGCAGGAGCTGGCGCTGGGCGGACGCGCCGCGCAGGTACTCGAGGAGCGCCGGGAGCGCGGCGCGATCGACGCCCGCGTCGGGGTGCTCGAAGCCGGCGAGCACGAGCGGGGGCTCCTGCGAGAGCGCCGTGACCATGGCGGCGAGCCGCAGCGTGGCGTCCGGCTCGTCCGCGGCGGCGCGCCAGCGCTCGCGCCCGTCGCCGTCGACGCCGTGGCGCAGCTCCGGGACGAGGAACCCGCCGGACGACGACGCGCGGGCGCCGTCGACGTCGCCGATCACCTGGGACAGCCCCGCGAGGAACTCGTCCTGCCATCGCTCCTTCGCGAGCGCGCGGAGGACCGAGCCCCAGTTGTCGCCGCTCGCCTTGAGGCGCCGGGAAGCGCTGAGCTTCTGGGGCGAGCGCAGCGTGCGCGGCGCGAGGGAGTAGAGGACCGCCCGGCGCAGCTCGTCGAGCATCGGGGTGAGCGGTCCATCGGAGAGCAGCGGCAGGACGAGCTTCGTGCCGCTCACGGCGATGGGGGCGACGCCGCGGTACGCGAGCGTGCCGCTGCGCCCCTTGTCCTTGCGCGAGAACCCCTTCGGGCTGCCCTTCAGCCGGTCGAAGGAGACCTCGGGCGCGTCGCTGCCGGCGTCGAAGACCTCGCGCAGGCCCGGCTTGACGAGCCGCGTGAGCGCGCTGCGCTGCCACCACGCGGCCGTCTCGCTCTTGACGCGCGCCTCGCCCTCCCGCTCTCCCGGCGCGAGCTGCACGAGCCAGAACCCGTGGCCCTCGGTCCTGGAGACCGCGACCCCGAGCGTGGTGAGCGCGCCGTCGCCGCGCGCGCCCCCCAGCGCGCCGCCGCCGCGCCGGTTCGCCGCCGCCAGATCGAACGCCCCGTTGGCGCACTCGGCGAGGAACCGCACCGCGTCGAGCAGGCAACCCTTGCCCGAGCCGGGCGGACCGACGAGCGCGGTCAGCGACCCGAGCGTGAGCTCGAGCCCAGCCCCGACGCTGCCGTAGTTGCTGACGTAGACGTGGGTGATCATCGCGGCGCGGAGCCTCGCTTCGAGGACGTCCACCCCCCTGCCCGCGCCGCGGGTCCGCTGGCCAGGCGCGCCTGAGAGACCTCCCGGGACGCTGGAGAGACCTCCCGGGACGCTCGAACGACCTCCCGGGACGCTCGAACGAGCCCCCGGGACACGCCGCTGCACTCCTGGGGCGCGTCGCATCGCGCTTCCGGGACATGGCACCGTGCTTCCGGGACGTGTCGCCAGGCTCCAGGGACAGCACGCCGGGCTCCAGGGACAGCACGCCAGGCTCCAGGGACAGCACGCCGGGCTCCAGGGACAGCACGCCGGGCTCCAGGGACACCCGGACGGCGTGGGAGAGGTCCCGGAAGCGCCATCTCCTTCACGCCACGGAGAGATCCTGCCGCCCGGGCAGGCTGTCGCCCGTCACGGGCCGGCGATGCGCGGCCCTCGGTCTCGGTACCGTCCTGAAAATCTCCGATGCGCCCCACCCGACGAAGATCATCGAACGCCTCGCCAGCGATGTCCGCAACAAGATCCTTGCGGAAGCAGCACCGCCCCGCGATGCAAGGCGGTCACCCGCGCAGGATCGTAAGGCCCGGCACGTAGTCGCGCCGGAGCCCCGCGACCCACGCGCTCTCTTCGAACGCCCTGGAGCCCCTGGAGCGTTCACCCACGGCTTCCGCCGGAGCCGCTGAGCTCGCCGGTCGAGCGTCGCTTCATGAACGCCACCGGCGAGAGCCCCGCGAGCTCGCGGAACTCCCTGACCAGGTGCGGCTGATCGCAGTACCCGCTCGCAAGGGCGATCTCCGACCACGACCCGCGGGCGACCTGCGCGTTCGAGACGACGCGCTGGAAGCGGGCGATGCGCGCGTACTGCTTCGGCGAGACGCCGACGGTCGCAACGAAGGCGCGCCGCAGGTTCCGCGGGCTGACGTGGAGCGCGCTCGCCGTCTCTTCCACGGTGATCCCTCCGAGCGAGAGCTTCCGGAGCGCGGCGCGCGCGACGGCCGCCGAAGCGGGCTCGAACACGTCGGGACCGAGCATGCGTCCCTCGAGGGCGCGTTCGATCGCCTCCAGGCGAGCTCGCGCGGGGTCCCGCGTGACGCCGGTCCCGACCGCCACCAGCTGCTCGAGCAGGGCGTCGGCGCGCCGGCCCCAGAGATCGCGCGCCGGGACGATGCGATCGGCGAGCTCGTGCATCGGCACGCCGAAGAAGGGGTACGCGCCGCCGGGTCGAAAGACCACCTGCACCGCGAGCAGGAAGCGCGGCACGCGCTTGTACACGGCGCGCGTCTTGGGCCCGAGGACGACGAGGTCGGCGCGTTCCGCGTCGAGCAGGCGAAAGACCAGCGACGTCGTGCCGTCGGGCAGCAGGTCGAGGTTCGTGATCGGCGGCGCGATGGCGCGGACGGCGACGACGAAGTTGCGGAGCACACGCGACGCCGGCGCGCCGGCCTCCGGGCGCGGGGCGCGCCGCGCGACGGCCTGTTCGATCGATCCCACCACGTTCGCCATCGTGCGCTCGCCTCGGGCCGCCATCAACCCAGCCGGCCCCGTCCCGGCCGTTTCCTCCAAGATTGCACGCCGGCACGGGCGCACGGTGCGGTCCAGCGAGGGCTCTTCAGCCCGAGCCCCCAGGAGGACCACGATGAACCTCGACCACTACGTCACCCTCGGCCGCTCCGGGCTGCGCGTCAGCCCCCTGTGCCTCGGCGCCATGACCTTCGGCGAAGACCACGGCTTCGGATCCAGCGTCAAGGAGTCCGAGGCGATCCTCGATCGCTTCATCGAGCGCGGCGGCAACTTCATCGACACCGCCAACGCCTACACCAAGGGCCACTCCGAGAAGATCATCGGCGATCACATCGGCCGCCACCCGAGCAAGCGCGACCGGGCGGTGATCGCCACCAAGTTCACCGCGAACCTCTACCTCGGCGACCCCAACGGCGGCGGCGCCGGGAGGAAGGCCATCTTCGCGCAGTGCGAGCAGTCGCTGCGCCGCTTGCAGACCGACTACATCGACCTCTACTGGATGCACGTCTGGGACAAGCACACGCCCATCGAGGAGACCGTGCGAGCGCTCCACGATCTGGTGGCGGCCGGCAAGGTCCGCTACGTCGGCGTCTCCGACACGCCCGCGTGGAAGGTGGCGCAGGCGCACGGCCTGGCAGGCTTCCGCGGGTGGGCGCAGTTCATCGCGCTGCAGATCGAGCACTCGCTCCTCGAGCGCACGGTGGAGGGGGAGCTCCTCCCCATGGCGCGCGAGCTGGGCCTCGGCGTCACGCCCTGGTCGCCCCTCAAGAGCGGCGTGCTCACCGGCAAGTACACGCGGGAGAACGCCGGCAAGCACAAGGCCGATCGCGGCCCGTTCGTGCTCTCCGCGCTCACCGACAAGGCGTACGCCATCGTCGACAAGCTCGTCGAGATCGCCAGCGCTCTCGGCACCACGCCCGCGCGCGTGGCGCTCGCCTGGGTTGTGGCCCGGCCGGGCGTCACGTCCACCATCATCGGCGCGCGCACGCTGGCGCAGCTCGACGACAACCTCGCCTCCCTGGAGGTCGAGCTCGCGCCCGATCAGGTGGCCGCGCTCGACGCGCTCTCGGCGCCGGCGCTCGACTTCCCCGCCGGCTTCCTGCGCATGGCCGGCGCGTTCACGAACGGCGGCATGACGATCAACGGCGAGAGCGCGCCGGCGTGGCCGATGGCGCCGAAGAACGACGGCGAGCGGTACTGAACACGCGCCGAGCGCCCCGGCGGGGGCGCTCGTACGGGGCGTCTGACGCTAGGGCCGCGGAGGCGGATAGACCTTGAGCGCGGCGGGCGCGGCGAGGAACCGCAGCGCGTTCTCGAGCGTGCGGAACGACCTTGCCCCGGAGGTGCGGAGCCCGCCGAAGTCGACCCACTGGGTGAGCTTGAGCTGATCGAGCGTCGGCTTGTACGCCTTGCCTCTCGGGAAATGCTTCGAGAGCCACCCCTTCACGTCGCGGATGCCCTCGGGATCTTCCGGGCACGCCGTGCCCTCGGCGATGAGCACGCCAGGCCGGATCTCCCGCCCCGCCATGAGGTGGATGCACGGCAGGAACCACGCCTCGAACTCCCGGTGCGCCAGCACCACGGCGACCGGGAACGGAAGGCTCGCTGCCGCCATCCATGCCGCGGTCTCGGGGCCGGCGGTGGCCGGGCATCCGTCATCCTCGTCACGGAGCAGCAGGGCGAACGTGCAATCGCGCTCGCTTCGCAGGAGCTCGCAGGCCTGCAGCACGCCGGCGCGGGTGTTGAGCGCCTTGCCGCGCTTGGGAGCACCCCAGACGGCGTGCGGCAGCCCGAGGTCGGCCCAGAGCCGGATGACCAGGTTCCTCGCCGCCTCGACCTCGCCGTGTCCCTCGACGACCAGGTAGGCCTTAGCCATCGCCCACGGATCCCTCGGAGCGGAGTCCTTCGGCGTGGAGAAGGTCGCTCGTCGACATCAGGCGCTTGCGCACGAGCTCGCGCTGCCGCTCGTCCACCCGCGAGACGGTGGTCGCACCGCCTCGCCGCTCCACGACGCGAAGACTATCGACTGGCAGCAGATCGAGGAGATCAGGGCTGTGCGTCGTGAGGAGGATCTGGCTGCGGCGTGAGGCCTCGCTCAGAAAATCGAAGAGCACCGGAAGGGCGCCAGGGTGGACGGCAAGCTCCGGCTCCTCGACGCCGATGAGCGACAGCGGCGGCTCCTGGAAGAGAGCCGTGAGGATCGCCGCGACGCGCAGCGTCCCGTCCGACTCCTGCGCGGCGCCGCGCCAGCGCCCGCCGCCCGACGCATCAACGCCGTGGCGGAACTCTGGGATCAAGAACCCGCCGGCGCGAATGACACGGTAGTCGTCGACATCCCCGGCGATGCGGCTCAAGGAACAAAGAAGCTCGTCACCCCAGCGTTCCTTGTCCAGCGACGAGAGCGTCCAGGCCCAGTTCTCGCCGTTCGCCATCATCGGCCGCTCGGGATTCGGCGCACGCGGCGGGCGCAGCTCGTTAGGAAACAGCGAGTACATCGCCACCCGATTGAGCTCGTCTACGAGCGGCCTCAGAGCCTCGTGAGAGATTTGAGGCAGCGCCAGCGCCGCCTGGGTGGGCGGGGAGAGCAGCCCGACGATGTCGCCGACCTTGCTGACATGAAGTCCTCCGAACCGAACAAAACCGGAGCCTTGCTGGCTCCTCAAGGCCTCCTGCGGATCGGGCACGTCCTCTAGGCGCAGCAGTCTCTCCAGCTCCTGACCTGCCCAGGTGCCAGGTGCTCCCCCTTGTACCCACGCGGCTCGCTCGCTCTTCACTTCGAAACCGCCGTCGCCGCCTGCCGGCTGAAGCGTGAAGGCCCAGACACCCAGGCCGCCGTCAGTGCATACCTCCGCACCGACGGTCAGCCCCAACGAGCCCGTGTCGCCCTGATGCAGGAGCGATCCGAACCCCTGCCGCTGATGCATGGTCATCGCGAATCCGAGCGGCGCCCGTAGGCAATCGGCGAGGAACCGCACCGCGTCCACGATGTTGCTCTTCCCCGAGGCGTTCGGCCCGACGAGCGTCGTGAGCTCCGCGAGCGGCAGCTCCACCTCGCCGATGCTGCGGTAGTTTCTCGCGAAGACCTTGGTGATCATGGCTGGCTCATGGCGAGGGCTCGTCCACGCCCCCTCACGCCGTCCGCGCGAGCGTTATCGCGAGCGCCTCGCCGTCGACGTTGACCTCGCGCCGCTCGGCCTGCCCCCACGCCGCGGGCGCCGCGCCCAGCACGAGCTCGGCGGCGAGCGCCTCCTGCATGAGCATCTCGCGCGCCGCCTCGGCGACCCTGCGCGCCCGCTCGCCGCCGTCGAGCGCCAGCCGGATCCGCTCGGTGAAGCCGAGGTCGAGCTCCTTGCGCAGCCCCTGCACCCGCGAGAGGATCTCCCGGCCGAGCCCCTCGTCGCGGAGCGCGTCCGTGAGCGCCGTGTGCAGCACGACGACCCCCGCGCGGCCGCCGGCCGCCGCGAACCCCTCGCCCGCCTCGACCGCGACGTCGATCTCCTCGGGGCCGAGCTCGACCTGCTCGCCGTCGAGCGCGATCGCGATCTTGCCCTCGGTCGCGAGCGCCGCGCGGAGCGCCGCCGCGTCGGCCTTCGCCAGGACCTGCTTCGCGAGCTGCACCTTCTTGCCGAGCTTCGGCCCGAGCGCGCGGAAGTTCGGCTTGAGCACGTAGCGGACCGCGCTCCCCTCCTCGCCGGGCTTCAGGAAGCGCACCTCGTGGACGTTGAGCTCCTCGGCGATGAGCGGCACGTGCTCGGCGAGCGCCGCCGCGAGCCCCTGCTGCGACAGCACGATGTCGGCCCGCGAGAGCGGCTGCCGCACCTTGAGCTTGTTCGCCGTGCGCACCTGCAGGCCGAGCGAGACGAGCTCGCGCACCGCGCGCATCTCGATCGCGAGCGGCTCGTCCACCGCGGCGGCGTCCGCCTCGGGGAACGCCACGAGGTGGACGCTCTCCGGCTGCGACGCGGGCCACGGCCGCCGCACCAGGTTCTGGTACATGGCCTCGGCGAGGAACGGCGTGAACGGCGCGCTCAGCTTGGCGAGCGCGACGAGCACCTCGTACAGCGTGAAGTACGCGTCGCGCTTGTCCTGGGCAGCGCGCACAGTCCCCGGCGCAACCTCCAGCGTATCGCCGGGAGAGGACGGCGAACGCCGATCCTCGACCCACGTCGGAGAAGGGGCCCAGAAGCGCGCGCGGCTCCGGCGGACGTACCAGTTCGAGAGCGCGTCCACGAGGTCGACCAGCCGCTGCGCCGCCTCGTACAGCCGGTACTCGTCGAGGTGCGCCGTCACCTCCCGCGTCGCGAGCGCGAGCTCCGACAGGATCCACCGGTCGAGGAGCGACCGCTCCCGCGCCGGCCGGTAACCGGCGCTCGCCGCGAGCGCCGCGGGCGACGTGTCCGTCGCGCCCGGGTTCCCCTCCGCGGGCGAGAAGCCGTCGATGTTCGCGTAGATGGTGAAGAACGAGTAGACGTTCCGGAGCTTGACCGCGAACTCCTTCTGGTACGCGCGCACGTTCGTGAGCGAGTGGCGCGTGTTCGTCCACGGCGGGGAGGACGCGTAGAAGAACCAGCGGAACGCGTCGGCCCCGGGCGCGGGCGTCGCCGGGTCCTCGATGAAGACGCGCTGGTCCTGCGGCAGCCTGGGCACGTCGTTGGGCATCACCGAGAGCGCCTTGTCGGCCGGCGAGAGGCCCAGGCGATCGAGGTCTCCGCGCGAGAGCGCGACGATGCGGCGCGGGAGGCGCTTGTTGCCCGTCGTGGGCCTGAGCTCCAGCGTCACCGCCGCGCCCTCGCGATCGGCGCGGTAGACCCGCACCTTCGCCGAGTCGCCCGTGAGATCGAGCCCCTCGTAGTCCTCGCGCGCGATGTAGGCGACGCCGTCCTTCATCGCGCCGATGCCGGCGCCTCCGCCGTCGGCCGCCGCGAACTCCATCCGGACGCGCTCGAGGATGACCTCGGGCGGCGTGTAGTTGCCCTTCGACTTGCTCTCCTTCTTGCCCTCGCGGTCGCAGACGTGCCCGAGCACGACGCACGTCTGGTACGGGTGCGGGTAGCTCCGGACCCGCGACAGCCCGAGCTTCTCCTGCGTCGCCTCGTCGAAGACCAGCGTCGAGACCATCAGCAGCGAGTAGAACCAGCCCCGCGTCTGATCGATCGCCTCGCTGATGAAGTCCGCCGGGAACGCGCGATCGAACAGCTCCTTCGAGCCCTCCGCGTGAGGGTAGCCCCACTGCGCGAACGGCATGCTCCCGCTGTCGAACCAGGCGTCGATGACCTCGGTCACGCGGCGCATCTCGCCGCCGCACGTCGGACACGGGAACGTCACCTTGTCGATCCACGGCTTGTGGACGATGAGGTGATCGTTCAGGCCGGGGTCGGCCTTCTTGGCGTCGCGGAAGTGGTCGAAGGCGCGCGGGTTCAGCGCCTCGATCTCGGCGACCGAGGCCGGGGCGAGCTGGTGCTCCTCGTCGTTCGCGCAGACCCAGACGTTGAGCGGCGTCCCCCAGTACCGCTCGCGCGAGAGCGCCCAGTCCACGTTGTTGGCGAGGAAGTCGCCGAAGCGGCCCTCCTGGATGTGCGACGGGTGCCAGCGGACCGCGCGGTTGTTGGCGATCGCCTTGTCGATGTTGTCCCGGGTCCTGATGTACCAGGCCGGCCGCGCGAGCTGGATCAGCGGGTCGTCGTCCGCGCGCCAGCAGAACGGGTAGTCGTGGCGGTACTTCTCCTCGTGGACGAGCAGCCCGCGGGCCGCGAGATCCTTGATGATCAGCGGATCGGCGTCCTTCACCCAGAGGCCCGAGAACGCCGTGAGCCCCGGCTCGAACGTGCCGTCCGGCCGCACCGCGCAGAGCATCGGGACGTCGGCGCCCGGCTCGGCGAGCTCCGCGATCCGCCGCCGGTGCGCGCTCCAGTCGTCCTCGCCGAACGCGGGCGCGACGTGGACGATGCCGGTGCCGGAGTCGAGCGTGACGAAATCCGCGCCGAGGACGACCCAGTAGAGCGGCTCCGCCTCGCCGTCCTTCCTGCGCAGGGAGGCGCCCTCGAGCGACCTCGTGAAGGCGTCGAACGGCGGGCGGTAGCGCTTGCCGACGAGCTCGCTCCCCTTGAGCTCGCGGAGGACGGGCAGGTCCCGCTTGAACTTCTTGGCGAGCTCCTCGCGCAGCGCCGCGGCCACGATGAGCTTGCCGGCCACGGGCGCCGCGCCCCCCGCGGGCGCGCCCGCGTCCACGACGACGTAGTCGAACTCGGGCCGGACCGCGGCGTAGCCGTTCGAGGGCAAGGTCCACGGGGTCGTCGTCCAGGCGCAGAGCGCGGTGTCCGGCTCGTCGACGAGCGGGAACGCGACGAACACGCTGGGGTCGTCGACCGTCTTGTAGTTCGAGCCGACCTCGGCCGCGCTGAGCGCCGTCCCGCCCTGAGGCCACCACCAGCAGACGCGGTGGCCGCGGTAGAGCAGCCCCTTCCTGTGCAGCTGGGAGAGCGCCCACCAGACGCTCTCGACGTAGCTCCGGTGGTAGGTGACGTAGGCGCTGTCGAGGTCGACCCAGAAGCCGATCTTGTCGGTCAGGTTCTCCCACGCCTCGGTGTACCGGAAGACGGAGTCGACGCAGCGCGAGATGAACGGCTCGACGCCGTACCGCTCGATGTCGGCCTTGCCGTGGATGCGCAGCTCCTTCTCGACCTCGACCTCGACCGGCAGCCCGTGCGTGTCCCAGCCGGCCTTCCGCGGCACGTCGTAGCCGCGCATGGTCTTGTACCGGGGGAAGATGTCCTTCACGGCGCGCGTGAGCACGTGGCCGTTGTGCGGCATGCCGTTGGCGGTCGGCGGGCCCTCGTAGAAGACGAACGTGCCCCGCGAGGGGCCGGTGGCGCGGGTCTCGGCGCGGAGCGTCTTCTCGAAGATGCGGCGCTGCTTCCAGAAGGCGAGGATCTTCGCCTCGTCGGCGGGGAAGTTCAGCTCGGTCGCCACCCTGTCGAACAGGGGCTCGGGCGGGCCGTCGGTCGGGTTCTTCGAGGACGCTTCGGACATGGCCCGGCCTAGTAGCAAGGCCCATTGCCAGCGTCGAGGGAAGCGCTGGCCGGCGCGGAGCGCGCGCGACGAACGGCAGGGGTGCTAGGATCTGCCGATGAGCGCGCAGCACCCGCGATTTCCAGGCAACGCGCCCGAGGTCGAGGCCGCGTTCCAGGCCGTGCCGGACGAGATGGTCGCCGAGATCCTCGACGGGGAGCTGTACACGTTCCCGCGGCCGGCGCGGCCGCACACGCGGACGGCGTCGCTCCTGGGCTCAAGTCTCACGGGCCCCTTCGATCGCGGTAGAGGCGGACCTGGCGGCTGGGTCATCCTCGACGAGCCCGAGCTCCACCTCGGACCGCGGCCCGACAAGGTCGTGCCCGATCTCGCCGGCTGGCGCCGCGAGCGCATGCCCGACGCGATCGGGCCCGAGGACGCGCCCGCACACTACAACGTCGCGCCGGACTGGGTCTGCGAGGTGATCTCCCCGCGCACCGAGCGCGTCGATCGGGGCAAGAAGACGCGGATCTACCGGCGCGAAGGGGTCCGCCACGCCTGGCTGCTCAACCCGGTCGCGCAGACGCTCGAGGTCTACCGGATCGACGACGGGCGGTGGTCCTTGCTCGACACGCACGAAGGCGACGAGATCGTACGGCCCGAGCCGTTCGACGCGATCGAGCTGCCGCTCGCCGACCTCTGGGCGCGGTAACCGCCGGCCGGGCCGGGCGGCGCGGAGCCGCAGCTCACCCAGCGCGCGGCGCCGGCAGCACGCCGCAGAAGTCGGCGCGGATGGCGGCCACCCCGTCCGCGCCCGCTGCGAGGCAGGCCGGCGCCGACGCCGCGTCGATGCCGCCGAGGGCGAGGAGCGCGACATTGCGCGAGGCCGCGGCAAGGCGCGCCCGCGCCTCGCGCAGGGCCGCGAGGCCGAGCGGCGGGCCCTTGCCGGGCGTCGCGAAGATCGGCGAGAGCACGGCGGCGTCCGCGCCGGCCTCGGCCGCCCGGAGCACCTCGTCGATGCCGTGGCACGCGACGGAGACGAAGGCGCCCGCCCCGAGCAGCGCGCGCGCGTCGGCCACCGCGACCGAGCGGCGGCCGAGGTGGACGCCGTCCGCGCCGAGGAGGAGCGCGAGATCCAGGCGATCGTTGACGAGGAACGAGGCGCCGAGCGCGGCGGTGGCGTCGCGCAGGCGCCTGCCGAGCGCGTGGAGCGCCGCGCCGGAGAGCTCGGGATCGCGGAGCTGCACCGCCACGCGGGCGCGGGCCTCGGGGGGCAGGGCGCCGAACGCCGAGAGCCGCGCGAGCAAGACCGGCTCCGGGACGTCCGCCGCCTGGGTGATGAGGGTCAACCTCGGGGTGAGCATGGCCGTCCTCCAGCGCGCCGGCGGCGGCGCGTCATCGCGCTCCGTCGCCCGGGGGGCGCTCCGCCGGGGCGCCCGCCTCGCCGAGCGCCTCGAGATCCTGCCGGGCCATCCGGGCGAACCGGCTGGAAGGATACCGCTCGACGAGGAAACGCAAGGTGTCCACCTGGGCGCGGCGATCGCCGCTCGCCTTGAAGCGCTCGGCCAGCGCATACAGGGCCTCGCTCGGGTCCTCGTACACGCGACGATCCGGGTCGACCTCGCTCGCGCACTGGTAAGGCGCCTGTGCGACGGCGGCGAAGATCGCGATCGAGCCGAAGGCCGCGCGGAAGCCGGTGAACACGAGCGGCATTCGCCGATGAACGAGCGCGAGCGTCAAGAGGACGCCGCGGCCCCGGCCGAGCCGCGCGGGCCCGCTCGGCCGGGCGGCCGGTGACGGGGCTAGTTCAGGGAGGCGCCCGTCCGGGCGGCGCCGTTCTCGAGCCCGCCCTTCGAGGCCGGGGCGCCGAAGGGCGCGTCGCTCGCGTCCTGACCGCCGGAGCTCGACAGGGGCTCGCCGCAGGCGCGCAGGAGCGACTCGTGGAGGGCGCGCGCGCTGTCATCCCAGTCGCGCCTGCCGGCGAGCTCCGCGATCCGCGCCGGATCGTAGTCGGCCCGGGCGGCGCGGAGCAGCGCCTCCATCAGCACGCCCTGGTTCCCCGGCGGGATGAGCTCGCCGAGCTCGGCGCTGCGCAGGACGTCGGGGATGCCCCCCACGCTCGTCGCGACCACGCGGCGCCCCGAGGCGAGCGCCTCGAGCAGGACGTTGGGCGTGCCCTCGTGCTTGCTCGGGAGGGCGAGGGCGTCGCACGCGCCGAGCCACAGCGACACCTGATCGTGCGGCAAGTAGCCGGTCACCGTCAGCCGGCCGCCCAGACGGGCGGCGGCGGCCCTGCACGCCTGCTCCTCGGCGCCGCTGCCCACGAGCGCCAGCTCGATGTCCGGGTGGACCGGCGCGAGCCGCTCGAACGCCTCGATCAGATCGAGCACGCCCTTGTCGCGGCTCAGGTGGCCGACGAAGACGATCAGCCGCGAGCTCGGCGACTTGCCGAGCGCGGCGCGCGCCTCGGCGCGGTTGCGAGGCTGGAACGTCTTCACGTCGACGCCGTTCATGACGATGTCGATGCGATCGCGCGGCACGCCGAGCGCCGCGACCCCGTCCGCGAGCTTGCGGCTGACCGTGACCACCCGGGCGGCGCGCGTGAGCCCCCAGCCGAGCGGCCGCCGCATCCGCCGGTCGCGCGGGATCACGTCGATGTCCGAGCCGTGCGTCTTGATCACGGCCGGCACCCCGAGCAATCGCCCCAGGCAGACCGCGGCAAAGCCGTCCGGGTAGGCGAAGGCCCCGACGATGACGTCGGGCAACGGACCGCGCCCGATGAGCTCCGGGAGCATCGACGCCGCATACAGCGGGCCGTTCAGGGCGGGCACGATCCTCGGCACGTACAGGTACCGCGGGTGCCTGACCGGCAGCCCGTCGATGACCTCCTCGCGCGGCGCGCTGGCGCCGATAGGCCACTTCGAGAGGCGCTCTATCCCGGGGAACCACGGGATCGTCGCGAGCACCCGGACGTCGCAGTAGCGCGACAGCGCGGCGAACTGCCGCCGATTGTACGGCGCCTCGTCCGGGTGAACCGCGTTCGGAAAGATCTTCGTGATCAGCAAAACGCGCATCCGCCGCAAGAGCTCCTCCTCTCCGAGCGAGCCGGACCAGCGAGCGCCTCGAAAGAGGACGTCGCTCGCGCTCGGTCTCGTATTCGGTCTAGCCAGTCTCGCCAGTCTCGCTCGGTCTCGTCAATGTCGCCAATCTACGCTCAGCATCGCTCAGCATCGCTCATCTCGCTCAGCATCGCTCAGCATCGCTCAGCATCGCTCAGCATCGCTCAGCCTGGCTCAGCGTTCCATTTTGCCTCGCTCGGCATCGTTCGATGTCCCATTTTGCCTCGCTCAGCATCGTATTCGCCCTGGTCAGGTTCGATTCAGTCTCACCTGGTGTCGTATGTCGTTACACGTCCAGACCGACCCGATGACCGACCCGTCCGTTGCCGTCGTCCCGTCCAGCGGCCGGCCCGGAGGCCCCCGCGGGGGTCGACCACGCGCGCGCCCGGGACGGGGCGTCGCCCCCGCGCCGCCTGGCGATGAGCTCGTCGAACAGGCGCACGTGCCCGTCGACCATCGCTTCCAGGCTGAACTGCTCGGTGAACTTCGCGGGGCCGCGCGCGCGCGCTCGCTCGCGGAGCTCCCCGTCGCGGGCGACCCGCGAGAGGTGCTCGACCAGCGCACCAGGGTCCTTCGACGGGACGAGGAACCCGTCGACGCCGTGCTCGACGATCTCGGGGACGCCGCCGACGCGGCTCGCCACGATCGGCTTGCCGAGCGCGAGCGCCTCGAGCAGCGCGAGCGGCAGCCCCTCCCAGAGCGACGGGAGCACGTAGGCGTCGAACGCGGAGACGAGCTCCGGCACGTCCGAGCGATACCCGGGGAAGATCACCCGGTCGCCGAGCCCCGCGTCCCTGGCCCGCTGCTCCAGCTCCGGCCGGAGCGGGCCGTCGCCGGCGATGACGAAGCGCGCCTCCGGCGCGCGCCGCAGCACCTCGGGCGCCGCCTCGAGGAGGTAGCGGAGCCCCTTCTGCTCGATGTGCACCACGGCGCACCCGAACACGAACTCCCGCTCGCCGATGCCGAGCTCCGCGCGGACGCGCGCGCCCGCGCCGCTCTCGCGGGCGCGGGCGAAGCGCGTCCCGTCGATGCCGTTGTGAATGACGCGGACCGGCGCGCGGACCTTCACGTCGTCGACAAGGATGCGCCTGAGGTCGTGCGACACGGCGACCATCTCGTCGGCGAGGTGAGCGTAGTAGCCGAACTTGCGCCGATCGAAGCCCTTCGCCCGGTTGATCTGGTTGTGCTCCGAGTAGACGACCAGCGGCCGATTGCGGAGCAGGCGCGCCGCGAAGCCAGCGAAGATGAGCGGAGCACGGTTGTGGACGTGGACGATATCGACCGAGCGCTGGTGAAAGAAGCGCCGGATCCACAGCAGCGCCTCTGGATCGCTCTTGAGGCCCGGCAGCACCGGCCGGAGGTCCTTCGTGATCACGAGGCACTTCGAGCGGGGGAGCTTGACCTCCGAGAACAGCCGTCCCTCGCCGTCGAGGCAGATCAACGAGAGGTCGAAGCCGTGATCGCCGAGGCGATCGAGGAGGCTCAGCACCACCTTCTCGAGCCCGCCGACCTCGAGGTTGTTCACGACCATGCAGACGTTGGGCTTGCTCATATTCTCCT
The DNA here is from genome assembly GCF_051475585.1 of Sorangium sp. So ce426. Taxonomy (NCBI): domain Bacteria; kingdom Pseudomonadati; phylum Myxococcota; order Polyangiales; family Polyangiaceae; genus Sorangium; species Sorangium sp. So ce426. Next base: position 6,248,901 of record NZ_CP150341.1, read on the forward strand.
GAGCGGACCGTCAGGTCGCCGCGGTCGTCGTCGGAGCGCCGTGACGCGCCACGACAGCGTGTCGACCGTGCGATGAGCGTTCCGTGTCATTTTGGCTCAGGTAGGTGAGCGTATCATGACATGCGGATGCCGTTCGCTTGACGTGGCGGCGCCGCAAGAGCGCCGTGCTGGACGTCGGAGTTGCTCGTTCATCATCCCTCATCGCGCCCGCGAGCGCCTCCCGCATCGGTGGAATATGCCGGGAACGCGAGCGCGCGGAGATCGTGGTGCGGGGCCACACCCGCGGCGCCGCGCTACAGCGCGGCGATCTTGCCCTGCTCCGGCGATGACGCCGTCGCATAGAGCTTCTTCGGCATCCGCCCCGCGAGATACGCCATCCGACCGGCCCTCACCGCGTCCTTCATCGCGTGCGCCATCAAGATCGGGTCCCGCGCGCCCGCGATGGCCGTGTTCATCAATACCCCATCACACCCGAGCTCCATCGCCACCGCGGCGTCGCTCGCTGTCCCGACTCCCGCGTCCACGATCACCGGCACCTTCGCTGTCTCTCGGATGATCATCAGGTTGTACGGGTTGCGGATGCCGAGCCCGCTGCCGATCGGCGCCGCCAGGGGCATCACGGCCGCGCACCCGATGTCTTCCAACTTACGACAGACGATCGGGTCATCCATGCAGTAGGGCAGCACCGTGAAGCCCTCCTTCACCAGGATCCGCGCCGCCTCGAGCGTCGCCTCGTTGTCCGGGAACAGCGTCCGTTCGTCGCCGATGACTTCGAGCTTCACGAGATCGGACAGGCCGAGCTCGCGCGCGAGCCGGCAGGTGCGGACCGCGTCCTCGACGGTGGTGCAACCGGCCGTGTTCGGCAGGATCGTGACGCGTCCCTGCTGGAGCAGCGACATCATCGACCCCTCGCCCCGCTCCTTCAGGTTGACGCGGCGGAGGGCCACCGTGACGACCTCCGCGCCGGACGCTTCGAGCGCGCGACGGGTCTCATCCAGGTCCTTGTACTTGCCCGTCCCCACGAAGAGGCGGGAAGTGAACGTGTATCTGCCGATCGTCAACGCGTCGCTCGTCATCGCAGGCTCCTCGGGTCTCGACCCAGACGATCTGCTAGTCGGACCGGGACACAGGGTCCAGCGCGTCGACGAAAACCGGCGCTTCCGGCGCGCCTCGCTCGGCAGCATGGTATCTTTGCGCCCATGTCTCCCAGAGCTCTTGGCATAGCCCTCCTCGTCGCGTTGCCTCCAGCGCTCACGCTCACGCCCCTCCCGACAGCGGACAGCCATGCGCAGGTCGGCCAGGAACGCGCCGGGGTGAGCCGCGGCGCGCTGCTGTCCGGTCCGCGCGCGGCGCAGGCGGCCGTGGCCATTCAGCTCTCGCTGGACGAGCTCGTCGCCGCGGCCTCGTACGTCGTGGTCGCGACCGCGATCGAGCAGCGCAGCCAGTGGGAAGAGCTCGGCGGGGCCAGGAGGATCGTCACCTACACCCGCCTCTCGATCGACAGGGCCGTGGCCGGACAGCCCGACGGCGAGGTCTGGGTCAGGACGCTCGGGGGCGTGGTCGGGGACGTCGGACAGCACGTGTCGGGCGACGCGCAGCTCGCGATCGGCGCGCAGGCGATGGTCTTCGTCTCCAGGGCGGGCTCGGCCCTGGTCGTCTCCGGGATGGCCCAGGGCCACTACCCCGTCGTCGACGGCGAGGACAAGCCGAGGGTCGAAGGCGGGGCCGGCGCGCGGCGCGTCGCCGTGCGGCGGCTGGCCGCGAGCCCCGACAGCGGGACCGTCCTGCCGCGGCCGGGCCCCGCGATCTCGGCCCGCGAGCAGCTCATCGGCGCGGCGCTCGACACGGCGATCGACGCGGTGAACCAGGCATGGAAGGCGAAGCATGCGCAGAAGTGACCTCGCGCCGCGCCCCGCTGGCGCGCGCCGCCCCGCGCGCGCCCACGCCATCGCCTCGGCCTGCAGCGCGCTCGTCGCCGCGGCGCTCGCCTACCCCGGGGACGCCCTGGCCTTCTGCCGCACGAGCGTCTGCCCGCCGGAGAAGACGGCGTCGGGGAAGGCGGAGACCGCGGCGGTCTGCACGCCGCCGCAGGGCAACGACTGCGGCACCCCGCTCGCCTGGCCTTCGCCCTGCGTGAGCTACTCCCTCCAGGAGGACGCCTCCGCCCAGGTGTCGCTCCAGGAGGCGGAGGCGATCTTCGAGCAGGCGTTCGCCGCGTGGACGGAGGCCGACTGCGGCGACGGGCAGACCCCGCGCATGGAGGTCACCTACCTGGGCCCGGTCGCGTGCGACGCGCACGAGTACAACAAGCGCAAGGCGAACGCGAACATCATCATGTTCCGGGACGACGGGTGGCCGTACCTCGACAGCGGGAACACCCTCGCGCTCACGACCGTCACCTACCACCTCAAGACCGGCGAGATCTACGACGCGGACATGGAGGTCAACTCGTTCGACGTGGTGCTCTCGCACGGCGACGAAAGCGGCTCGTTCGACCTCCTGAGCATCGCCACCCACGAGGCCGGCCATTTCCTCGGGCTCTCGCACTCGATCGAGCCCAGCGCGACCATGGTCGCGGGCTACCGGCCGGGGCTCCGCGACCTCTCCCAGGACGACCGCGACGGGATCTGCGCGGTGTACCCGCCCGGGGAGCCGATCAAGGGCTGCGACCCCACGCCGCGCCACGGCTTCTCTGCCCTGTGCGCCGCGGATCAGCCCGAGGTGAAGGAGTCGGGCTGCGCCGCGGCTCCGCGCGGCAACGCTGGCCAGGGCGGGCGCGGCGGAGAGCTCGTCCTCGCCGCGCTCGCGCTGGTCGGCGTTGCCGTGCGGGCGCGGCGCGGCGCGGCCGCGCGGGCGGGCCGGGAGGAGGCCTGCTGAGCCAGAGCCCTCCTGTCCTGGTCGAGCGCGAAGGCGAGCTCGCCCGGCTGGTCGAGCGCGCCAGCCGCGCCGACGCGCTCGCGGTCGACGTGGAGGCCGACGGGCTGTTCGCGTACCGGGCGCGGCTCTGCACCGTCCAGCTCGCCTTCCGCGAGGGGGACGACATCGCGGTCGGGGTCGTCGACGCGCTCCGCGTGCCTGTCGCGCCGCTCGCGCCGCTCCTCGGCGCCGCGGGCCCGCCCAAGGTGCTGCACGACCTGACCTTCGACGCGCGCATGCTCGCCGAGGCGGGCGCGCCGCTCGGTGGCGCGCACGACACCTCGGTCGCCGCGCGCATGCTGGGGTGCGCGGCGACGGGGCTCGCCGCGCTGCTCCTCTCGGAGCTCGACGTGAAGGTCGACAAGCAGCTCCAGCAGCACGACTGGGGGCGCAGGCCGATCGAGGACGCCGAGCTGCGCTACCTGGCCGACGACGTGCGCCACCTGCTCCCGCTCCGCGCGCGGCTCGCGGAGCGCAGCCGCGCCCTCGGGATCGACGAGGAGATCGAGGAGGAGTGCGCCTACAAGCTCGCGACCGCCCTCGGGCCGCCGCGCGATCCGCGGCCCGCGTACGCGCGCATCAAGGGGGCCCAGGCGCTCGATCCGCAGGGCCGGGCGATCCTGCGGCGGCTCGTGGCGGCGCGCGAGGCCGCCGCCGAGGGGGCGGACGTGCCCTCTTTCAAGATCGTCGCCAGCGACGTGCTGCTCGATCTCGCGCAGCGGAGGCCTGCCAGCGCAGACGACGTGCGCGCCATCCGCGGGGCCGCGGCGGGCCGCGCGGCCGGGTGCGTCGCGGCGTGGCTCCGCGCGGTCGAGCAGGGGCGCAGCGACGGCGACGTGCCCGAGGACGAGCGCGCCCTCTTCCAGCAAGCCCGCCCGCCCAGGAAGGAGCTCGCCGCGCGGCGCGCGGTGGAGACCCGGATCGCGGCGTGGCGCAGGGCCGAGGCGAAGGCGCGGAAGGTGGACGAGCAGGTCGTGCTGCCCGGTCACTGCGCGCAGGATCTCGCGGAGATCGCGCTGGCGGAGGGCCACGCCGGGGACGAGGCGATCGCCGCCGCGATCGCGCGCATCCCGGGGCTCGGCGCGGGACGGCTCGCGCGTTACGGCCGCGCGCTCGCGGCGCTCGTGGCCGCGGCGCAGCCGGGCGAGCCGCCTGCCGCCGCGAGGTAGCGCCGCGCGTCGGCTCCGCGTGTCGGTCAAGCAGGTCGGCTAAGCAGGTCGGTTCCGCGCGTCCGCGATCCCCTGCGGGATCTCCGACACGTGGAGCCCGCTGCGAGCGAGCGCACGTGGCGCGCGCGCCGCCCGGTCGACAGAGCCGCCGGGCGATGGAATAGCAGGGCCCATGCCCTCGACCGATCATCCCAAGGCGCCGAGGCGGCTCCGCCTTTGGCCGCCGGCGATGTGGCTCCGCGCCCCGCTCGCCTTCGCGCTCGTGTTCGGGTGCGCCCTCCTGGGGGCGAGCGCCGGAGAGCTGTCCGCTCCGCCGCCGCCGCCGTCGCCGCCGCCCGCGGCGAACGCCGAGGTCGGCCCGGAGCCGGAGGCGACCCCGGTCGCGCCCGACTCGCCTCGAGCCTCCATGCGCAGCTTCGTCGAGCTGTGCCGCGCGGGCGACTACGCCGAGGCCGCGCGCTACCTGGACGTGCCGCCGAGGGCGAACGGCGCGGCGCTCGCGCAGAAGCTCAAGGCGGTGCTCGATCGGCACCTCTGGCTGGAAGTGGAGACGCTCTCGCCGAACCCGCAGGGGGACACGCAGGACAACCTCGGGGCGGGCGTGGAGCAGCTCGGCAAGATCCCGACGCGGACGGGGCCCCAGCCGGTGCGCCTCGTGCGGCGCACGACGCCCGACGGCGTGCGCTGGATCTTCTCGCGCGCCACGGTGGAGCGCGTCGACGAGTGGTACGCGCGGCTCGAAGATCGCTGGCTCCGCGATCACCTGCCGCCGGCGCTCCTGCGCCCCGGCCCGCGCGAGCTGCTCTGGTGGCAGTGGCTCGCGCTGCCGGTCCTCGCGCTGGCCAGCTGGCTCGTCGGCGCGGTGCTGAGCTACCTCGTCCGCGCCCTGCTCCGCCGCCTCGTCGTCCGGACGGAGTCCACGCTCGACGACGTGCTCCTCGGGGGGACGCGCGGTCCGCTCACGTTCGCGGCGGCGCTCCTCGTGATCACGGCCGCGCTCCCGTGGCTCGGGCTCTACCTGCCGGCCGACGAGTTCCTCGACAAGGTGCTGCGCGCCGGCGTCTTCGTCGCCGTGTTCTGGTTCGCCCTGCGCACGATCGACGCCGTCGGCGGCCGCCTGCTCGCCGCCCCCGCGACGCGCGACAACCCCGCGGCGCGCTCGCTCGTGCCGCTCATGGGGCGGATCGCGAAGGTCTCGATCGTGATCATCGGCGTGATCGCCGTGCTCTCGGAGCTCGGCTACCCGGTGGCGAGCCTCATCGCCGGCCTCGGCATCGGCGGCGTCGCGCTGGCCCTCGCCGCGCAGAAGACGGTGGAGAACCTCTTCGGCTCGGTCGCGATCGGCATCGACCGGCCGTTCCAGGTCGGCGACTTCGTGAAGGTCGACGCGCTCCTCGGCACCGTCGAGAGCATCGGGCTCCGCTCGACGCGGATCCGCACGCTCGATCGGACCGTCGTCACGATCCCGAACGGCAAGCTGGCCGATCTCCAGATCGAGTCGTACACGGCGCGCGACAGGATCCGCCTCGCCTGCGTGCTGGGGATCGAGCGCGACACGTCGCCCGAGCAGCTCCGCGCCATCGTGGAGGAGTGCGAGCGGGCGCTGCGGGAGCACCCGAAGATCTGGCCCGACGACGTCGTCGTGCGCTTCATCGGCGTCGGGCCCTCGTCGCTCGACGTCGAGGTGATGGCCTGGTTCCAGACGACCGACTTCGGGGAGTTCCGGGAGCTCCGGCAGGCGATGCTGATCACCTTCCTGCAGATCATCGACATGGCCGGATCGAGGCTCGCGTACCCGACGCAGACGCTGCACGTCGCGCCGCGCGGAGGGGAGCACCCGCAGCCGGAAGCGGCCGCGGCGGGCCGCCCGGCTAACGGGCGGCGCGCGCCGCGGCGGGCGCCATCGGCTGAAGCCCCGCCTTCTCGATGAGCGCGCGGTCCTCGTCCTGGCCGGGGTTCGGCGTGGTGAGCAGCCTGTCTCCGTAGAAGATCGAGTTCGCCCCCGCGTACATGCAGAGCAGCTGCGTCTCGCGCGAGAGCTCCGTCCGCCCCGCGGACAGGCGCACCATCGCGCGCGGCATCATGACCCGCGCGACCGCGATCATCCGGACGAACTCGATCGGATCGACCGGGGGGAGGCTCTCGAGGGGCGTCCCGGGCGAGCGCACGAGCGCGTTGATCGGCACGCTCTCCGGGTGGGGGTCGAGGCGCGCGAGCTCGACGAGCATCTCGCAGCGGTCGGCGATCGACTCGCCCATGCCGATGATGCCGCCCGAGCAGACGGTGATGCCCGCCCGCCGGACGTTGCGCAGGGTGACGAGCCGCTCGTCGTACGTGCGCGTCGAGATGATGGATTTGTAGGCCTTCCGCGAGGTGTCGAGGTTGTGGTTGTAGGCGTCGAGGCCGGCCTCCTTCAGGCGGCGCGCCTGGTCGTCGGTGAGCATGCCGAGCGTGCAGCACGCCTCGAGGCCGAGGGCCTTCACGCCGCGCACCATGTCGAGGACGCGCTCGAAGGCGGGGCCGTCCTTCACCTCGCGCCACGCGGCGCCCATGCAGAACCGCGTCGAGCCGCCCTCGCGGGCGCGCTCCGCGGCGGCGAGGACCGCGCCGACGTCGAGCATGCGCTCCGGCCCGACCTCGGTCTCGTAGTGGCTCGACTGCGGGCAGTAGGCGCAGTCCTCGGGGCAGCCGCCCGTCTTGACGCTGAGCAGGGTGCAGAGCTGGACCTCGTGCTCGCCGTGGAACGCGCGGTGGACCGCGCGGGCGCGGTCGATCAGCTCGAAGAGCGGCAGGTCGTGCAGGGCCACCGCCTGCTGGACGGTCCAGTCGTGGCGGGGCGCGCCCGCCGACGGGGCGTGCCCGGCCGGGCCGCTGCATCCATTCCTGTGCTCCGCCGCCTCTCGTTCGATCCCTTCGAGCATGGGCTCGCTCATAGCCGGGCTTGAGGCGCCGCCGCAAGCAAGGCGCGATCGAGCGTGAAATGAGCCGCCAAGGCGCCAAGGGCGCCAAGAACAGAAAATATCTCGGCGTCTTGGCGGGCTTGGCGGGCTTGGCGGTTCGAAATTCTGCTCCGTTCCGGCGGCTTTGACCCGATTGCCGCCTCTAGAGCGCCGTCACTGCCTTCGCTGTCTCCTTGGCGATCGCCCCCTGGGCGACGAGCTGCCTGAGGTGCGCGTCGAAGGTCTGCATGCCGTACGGCGTGACCCCCTTCTCCATCAGCTCGCGCAGCGACGGGCTCCCCTCCGGCCGGCGGATCGCCTCGCGCACCGCGGCCGTCCCGACGAGCACCTCGGCGGCGAGGACCTCCCCCGCGCCGTCGCGGCGAGGGAGCAGGCGCTGCGCGACGACGCCCTGGAGACAGTCGGCCAGCCGGTCGCGCACCTCGCTCGGGCTCTTGCCGAGCGCGATCAGCCGCCCGAGCGCGCGCGTGACGTCCGCCGAGCTGACCGCCGCGAGCACGAGGTGCCCGGTCTCCGCGGCGTGGAGCGCGAGATCCAGCGACTCGCCGTCGCGGAGCGCGCTGATGAGCACCACGTCCGGGTCCTGCCGCAGCGCGGAGCGCAGCGCGGTCGGGAAATCCGCGGTGTCGACGCCGATCTCGCGCTGGCTCACGCTGGAGCGGTTGTCCTCGTGCACGTGCTCGATCGGATCCTCCAGGGTCACGATGTGGCGCGGCACGGTCGCGTTGATGTGCCCGACGAACGCGGCGAGGGTCGTGCTCTTGCCGCTGCCGGCCGTGCCCGCGACGAGGACGAGGCCGTGATCGTGCTCCGCCATCGCCCGGACCGCCGAGGGCACGCCCAGCTCCTCGAACGTCGGGATCTTGAGCGGGATGCTCCGCAGGATGATCGCGAGCGAGCCGCGCTGGCGATAGATGTTGACGCGAAACCGGCCGAGGCCCGGGACGACGTACGCGGCGTCGAGCTCCTGGAGCGTGGCGAGCAGCTCGCGCGAAGGGCGCCCGGCGAGCAGCACCCGCGCGGCGGCCTCGCTGTCCTCGGGCCGGATCCTGTCGACGCGGAAGTAGACCATGTCGCCGCGCACCCGCGCGCCCGGCGGCTGACCGACCTTGAGGTGGATGTCGCTGGCGTGGGCGGCAAGCGCCTTGCCGAGGAGCTGATGGAGGAAGGCCTCGGAGGTGTACGGCGTCGTCACGGGGGGCAAGGTACCAAATTGGAACCCGACCGGCCCAAAGCGCGGCTGCACGAACCGAAAGCCAACACCGCCACGCGGGACGGCCGCGCGCCCGCGCCGCCGCGCGGGACGTCAGGGACGCGGCGCCGCCGGGCCTCCCGCGGCGCCCGAGACGGAGCCCTCGGGATCCAGATCTGCCGGAATACGGAGAGGATCGACGAGCCCCCGCTCGGCGAGCGCGCGCGCCGCCGAGATCGCGAGCGCGCGCTGGTCCGACGGGAGGTCGCGCCGGCCTGCCAGCTCGACCAGGGCCGCGGCCGCGCCGCGCGCCCCGTCCGGGTCGAGCGGCTCGCGCGGGCGCGGCGGCCGCCCGGCGATCCCGAGGAGCGCCTCGAGCAGCGGCGGGAGCGACGGCCCGGACGCCGCGCGGGCGCGCTCGGCGAGCGGCCCGAGCGCCAGGTCGGCGTCATCGGCGTGCGGCAGCGCGCGCAGGGCCGTGAGCGCGATGTCGCCGCCGTCGTCGAGCGCGGCGAGGAGGCCGGAGGCGCCCTCGGCCTCGGCCAGCCGGGCGCACTCCAGCGGGTCGTCCCCCGCGGCGAGGCGCCAGCGCGGATCGGTGAGGCGAGGGCTCGGCGGGCGCGGCGCCAGGGAGGGCGAGGCGGCGGCCGAGGCGGGCGACGCAGCGGGGCTCCCCGACGCAGCGGCGCTCCCCTGCTCGCGGCGACAGCCGAAGGGCGCGAGCAGGACGAGCGCGACGGGCGCGACGAAGGCGAGGCGCGCCGCGGCAGGCGCCCTCCGCCGCGCGCGGCGGACGCCCTCGCGGCCCCTCCCCTGCGTCACGGCTGATCGAGGATCGAGAGCGACCGCTTCGTGGGCGCGTTCTCGGGCTCTTGCCGCGCGTTGTACTCGTCGACCACCCGGTTGATGTGCATCGAGCAGAACTTCGGGCCGCACATCGAGCAGAACTCCGAGGTCTTGAAGTACTCCTGGGGGAGCGTCTCGTCGTGCATCGCCTGGGCCGTCTCCGGATCGAGCGAGAGCGCGAACTGCTGCTTCCAGTCGAAGGCGTAGCGGGCGCGGCTCAGCGCGTCGTCGCGATCCCGCGCGCCCGGGCGCTTCCGCGCCACGTCCGCGGCGTGGGCCGCGATCTTGTAGGCGATGAGGCCCTGCTTGACGTCCTCGGGGTTCGGCAGGCCGAGGTGCTCCTTCGGCGTCACGTAGCAGAGCATCGCGGCGCCCGCGAAGCCGGCCATCGTCGCGCCGATGCAGCTCGTGATGTGGTCGTAGCCAGGCGCGAAGTCGGTGACGAGCGGGCCGAGCACGTAGAACGGCGCCTCGTGACAGAGCTCCATCTCCTTCTGCACGTTCATCGCGATCTGATCGAACGGCACGTGCCCGGGGCCCTCGATCATCACCTGCACGTCCTTCTCCCAGGCGCGCTTCGTGAGCTCGCCGAGCGTCTTCAGCTCGGCGAACTGGGCCGCGTCGCTGGCGTCGTGGAGGCAGCCGGGGCGGAGGCCGTCGCCCGCCGAGATCGTGACGTCGTACTTGGCGCAGACCTCGAGCACCTTGTCCCAGTGGGTGTAGAACGGGTTCTGCTTGTGGTGCTCGATCATCCACTGCGCCATGATCGAGCCGCCGCGCGAGACGATGCCGGTGATCCGGCCCTTCACGAGCGGCAGGTGCTCGAGCAGCACGCCCGCGTGGATCGTGAAGTAATCGACCCCCTGCTTCGCCTGGTGCTCGAGCATGTCGATGAGGTCCGCGGCCGTCATCTTGGCGGTGCCCTTGCACGCCTCGAGCGCCTGGTAGATCGGCACCGTCCCGATCGGCACGGGGGAGTCCGCGATGATCGCGCGGCGGATGCCGTCGATGTCGCCCCCGGTCGACAGGTCCATCACGGTGTCTGCGCCGTACTTGATGGCGTAGCGCAGCTTCTCGAGCTCGCCGCTCACGTCGCTCGTGGTCTGGCTGTTGCCGATGTTCGCGTTCACCTTGCAGAGCGACGCGATGCCGATGCACATCGGCTCGAGGTTCAGGTGGTTCTTGTTCGCGGGGATGATCATCCGGCCGCGCGCGACCTCGCTGCGGATGAGCTCGGGCGCGAGCTTCTCACGGCGGGCGACGTACTCCATCTCCTCCGTGACGACGCCCTTCCTCGCGAAGTGCATCTGGCTCTGGTTCGGGCTCCCGGCGCGCTTGCTCACCCATTCGGACCGCAACATCGACGACCTCGCTTTCGAGGTGGGCGGTTTAGGTCGCGACCGCGCGCGACGCAAGCGCCGCGTCGCGCCTGGCCGCCCGACCTCGAGGCGGCGAGAAAGCGCGCCTCCACCAGCGCTCGCCCAGCGCTCGCCGCGAGCGCGCCGCTGTCCACGCGCGCGCCGCCGTCAGGGCGGCGGCGCCTCGGGGAGCTCGGTCATCATGCCGAGCGTCTGGGCGCCGGCGGCCTTCGCGCCGTCGAGCACCTCCACGACGGTGCCGTAGACGGCGCCGTCGTCGGCGACGACGAAGACGATCCTGTCCTGAGGCCTGCTGTAGCGCTCGATCAGCGGCCTGAGCGCGCCCACGAGCTCGGCGCGCTCGACCCGCGCGTCGTTCACCCGCAGCTCACCTTGCGCGCTCACCCGGACGACGAGCTGGTCGGGCGGCGGCGGGGTGTCCTGCTTGACCTGCTCGGTGTCCGGCACGCGCACGCCGATGTCCTTCTCGAGCAGCGGCGTCACGACCATGAAGATGATGAGCAACACCAGCACGACGTCGACGAGCGGCGTCACGTTGATGTCGGAGTTCAGGGGCACCGCCGGCTTGATGACGAACTTCCTCTTCGCGCTCATCGCCGCTATCTCCCCTTCCGCTCCTCGACCGCCAGCGAGACGCTCTTCGCGCCCGACTTGCGCGCCGTCTCCATCACCCTGCGGACGTCGCCGAACGAGAGGCGCTGGTCCCCCTTGACCAGCACCTTGCGCCCCGGCTGCGCCGCGAACTCGCGCGAGAGCCGCTCGGCGAGCCCGGCGTCATCGTACCTGTCGTTCTCGACCCACACCGTCTTCTCCAGCGTCACGGAGAGGATCAGCGGGTCCACCTCCTTCTTCTCCTCGTCCACCTCCGCGGCCTGCGGCAGCTTCACGTCCTTGCCGCGCTGGAGCATCGGCGTGACGACCATGAAGATGATGAGCAGGACGAGGACGACGTCGACGAGCGGCGTGACGTTGATCTCGCTCTTGGGGCCCCTCTGCGGGCCGACACCCATCCCCATCGGAACGCTCGCTTCCCTGCTGGGCGCGTCACCGCCCGCCGCGCCGCGGGCGCGAGGCGCCGGGCGCCGCGCTCCGCGGAGAGGCGCGCGGGGTGTCGCGCGGGTCCCCTGTCAAGCAGCCTCTTCGGCGGCCGGCGCGAGGCGCCCGTCGAGCCGCTTCGCCACGACGTCGAGGAGCTCGTTCGACGACTCCGAGATGTCGATCGCCCGGGCTTCGACCCAACCCTGGAGATAGTTGTAGCCCATGACGGCCGGGATCGCGACGATCAGCCCGAAGGCGGTCGTGATGAGCGCCTCCGCGATACCCGCCGAGACGGTGCCGAGGCCGCCGGAGCCAGCGGCCGCCATCTGCTGGAACGCCGTCACGATGCCCATGACCGTCCCGAGCAGCCCGACGAAAGGCGCCGTGGATCCGACCGTGGCGAGCAGGCCATAACCTCGCTTCAGGCTGAGCACCTCGCGCTGCGCCTGCCGCTCGAGCGCCCGCGAGACCGACTCGAACACGCCGTCGCGCTCGTGCCCCTGCGCCGGAAGCCGCGAGGGCGCGCTCGAGGCATAAGCGGCGAGCCCGGCGCCGATGACGCGCCCGAGATAGCCGATCTCGCCGCCAGGCCGCGCGGCGGTCCAGGCCCCCTCGAGCTCGCCCCGGGCGAGCATCGGCCCGACCCGCGCCGCGAACGCGCGGGAGGCGGCGCGCGACAGGAACGACACGACGAGGCGCTCGCCCAGGACGATCAGCGACGCAACGGACATGATGGCCAGCGCGAAGACAATCAGCTTCGCGAAGAGCCCCATGTGGCCCCATAGCTCGTTCAACGTGAATTGCATCGTCTCGCGCCTCCCGGCGCCCCATGTCGCGTGGTGGTTTTGGTGCTGCTGGAGCAACACCTCTGGTGCTGCTGGAGCAGCACCTCTGTGGATACCGAGCGGACTCGGCAGCACCGCAGCGCCGACCTACCCGTACCCTTCTCCACTACATACTCCAGCGGCTCAATAACACCCCTGCGCGCCCGGACGTCAAGGGAGCTTGAGCCGGATGGGGAACACGTAGTCCACCGAGACCGGGCGCCCCTGATACATGACGGGGGTGTAGCGATGCGTCGCGAGCGCATCGAGGATCGCCCGATCCATGTGAGGAAGCGACTTGGCCATCCGGCAGCCGGTCAGCGAGCCGTCCAGCTTGATGATACACTTGACAATCGCGAGCCCCTCGACGCGCGCGGCGAGCGCCTCGCGCGTGTACTGCGGGTCGCGCCCCGCGATCCTCGAAGGGCGGGTCATTCCGGCGCCGAACGCCAGCACCACGTTCTGCGGCGGCGCCGTGCTGCCCACCTGGCCGCCGACCTTGCCGCCCAGCTGACCGCCGACCTCGCCGCCGACCTCGCCGCCGACGGTGCCGCCCTGAACGCCGCCCTGGACTCCCCCCTCGACGCCGTCCGGCTGCTCCGGCGCATCCTCCTTGACCGGCTCCGGCTTTGGCTCTGGCTCACGCGCCTTGGCCTTGGGCTTCTCCGGCATGTCGTAGATGGTGTCAGGCGTCTTGACGGGCTTCGGCTGCTCGATGCGCTCCACCTTCGCCGGGCGCTTCGCGCCGCCGCCCGGAGGCGGCGGTGGCGGAGGAGGAGGCGGCGGCGGCGCCGGGGCGAAAAATGTGACCTCGACGTCCTTCGGCTTCTCGGTGCGAGGACGCGTGGCCTGCCAGAGGATGGCCCCCGCGACCGCCACGTGGGCGATGATGGAGAGCGCTGTCCCCGTCCCTAGCCGCCCCTGGGTGGCGGTAGCGCGACCGAGTACCGAGTCGAACATGAGGGGTCGTAACTCCTAGGACTCGAGCCGATCGAGGTAGAGAAGCCGCGACGTATGGAAGCGTGCGGCGCCTACCCGGAGTGTACAAGCGCGCGAGTCCTACAAAAAAGTCTATTGTCTGGCGCGATTCCTGTCTAGGGTAAGGAAGGACTCGAGGGGCATACATTTCTGGAGGGAATTCCGTGAAGTTTCTCGAAAAGAGGCTGGAACACGGAGGGCGCTCACGTGCGCCGTTGGGGCCGTGGGCGGCGTTGCTGCTGCTCGCGATGACTTTGTTGACCGCGTACCCTGCGTTCGCGCAGACGGGCAGCGGCGTGCTCCTCGGGCGGGTAGTCGACGCGTCGAACAGGGCGCCGGCCGCCGATGTGGTCGTGACGGCGACATCGCCAGCGCTGCAAGGGGAGCAGCTGGTCGTCACGGACGGCACTGGCCAGTACCGTATCCCGAACCTGCCGCCGGGCGACTACACACTGCGCTTCGAAAAGGACACGTTCAAGCCGTACGCGCGCGGCGGGATCGCGGTCCGCGCCGCGACGACCATCCGCGTCAACGTCGAGCTGCTCCCGGAGGCGCTCAAGGCGGCGGAGATCGTCGTTGTCGGCCGCGCGCCGACGGTCGACGTCGGCTCGAGCAGCGTGAGCCAGAGCATCACCCAGGACTTCACCCGGCGCATCGCCGTCTCGCCCCCCACGGGCAAGGGCGCCACGACCCGCTCCTTCGAGTCGGTCGCCGCGACCACGCCCGGGGCGCAGGCCGACAACTTCGGCACGTCCATCGCCGGCACCTCCTCCCCCGAGAACCAGTACGTGATCGACGGCCTGTCGGTGAACGACCCGGCCTACGGGATCATCGGCACGCCGCTCACCATGGAGTTCATCAAGGAGGTCAACGTGGTGGCCGGCGGGTACATGCCCGAGTTCGGCCGCGCGACCGGGGGTGTCCTCGATGTCATCACGAAGAGCGGCGGCAACGCGTTCCAGGGCTCGGTCTTCTTCAACATCGCGCCCGGCATCTTCGAGGGCGCGCCCAAGGCGGTCCGCCGCCAGGGCGAGACGATCCAGACGGACGAGACCCTGTCGTCGATCCGCGACTACGGGTTCGAGGTCGGCGGCCCCATCCTGAAGGACAAGCTCTGGTTCTACGCGGGCGCCGATCTCGCGTTCAAGAGCAGCTCGTTGGAGCGCAACCTGTTCGCCACGCGCTACGACCCCACCACGTTCGAGCCGGTGACGGATCCCAGGACCGGGCTCAACGTCGTCGACCGGCTGCCGGGGACGCAGCGCTTCTACCGCGCCGAGGAGCAGACGCTGCAGTACCTCGGGAAGCTGACCTACCAGATCGATCCGGACCACAGCGTCGCGCTCTCGGTCTACGGCTCGCCCTCCACCTCGGGCGGCAAGGGCACGTTCGGGTTCGACCCGCAGCGGGGCCTGACCGAGCTCTCCAACATCACCGGCGAGTATGGCGCGATGGCGCACGAGTACGTGGCGTCGTCCACCGACGTCGCGCTGAAGTGGTCGTCCGCGTTCAAGAACAAGACCCTGCTGCTCGACGCGACCCTCGGCTGGCACGGCCAGCGGAACGCGCGGCTGCCCCCGGACGGCTCGGAGCTCGGGACGCGCGAGGGCCTGGCGGGCGTGCCCCTCATGGTCTGGCAGCGGTACGCCCCGACCCCGTACTCGATCTACGATTTCGAGAAGCTCTCGCCCGAGGCCCGGGCCATGTGCAAGCCGCTGACGACGCAGACCGGCGAGATCGCCGCGGTGCCCTGCGCGGTGCGCGAGTACTGGCAAGGCGGCCCCGACTTCATCGACGACGCCTCGCTCAACCGCTTCCAGCTGAAGGCGATGGTGACGAGCATCTTCGAGGGGCTCGGGCACCACGTGGTCAAGGCCGGCATCGACGGCGAGATCACGACGTACAAGCACATCAAGGCGTACGCGGGCGGCACCACCTACGTGGAGGAGGCGGGCGGGGACATGTCCCGCGACGAGCGACAGTTCGGCTTCCTGACCGGTCCGGACGGCCTGACGACCGGCCCCGGCGCCAGGGACTATGTGATCCAGGACAAGCTCACGGTGTCGTCGCTCGGGGCGACGATCGGCGCCTTCGCGCAGGACAGCTGGAGCATCCTCGACCGGGTGACGTTGAACATCGGCCTGCGCTACGACGCGCAGTACCTGTACGCGAGCGACGGCACGCTCGGGCTGGCGCTCGCGAACCAGTGGTCTCCGCGCGTGGGCGTCGTCTACGACATCACGCAGGAGGGCCGGTCGAAGGTGTTCGCGAACTACGCGCGGTATTACGAGAGCGTCCCCCTCGACATCATGGATCGCACGTTCGGCGACGAGCGGTACATCCGCTCCTCCCACCGCGGGGGCGCCAGCGGCTGTAACCCTGGGGACCCCGAGGACGCGACGGGTTATGGTGAAGGCCAGTGCCGGAACGACGACAGCCGGGTTCCCTACGACGAGGCCTTCGGCGCCGCAGGGGCCTTCAACCACGACCCGAACAGGAACTGGTTCACGTTCGGCGGCGGCAAGGCCCCGGTGGATCCGGACCTCGAGCCGCAGTCGTCCGACGAGATCGTGATCGGCGGCGAGTACGAGGTCATCCCGAACGGGCGTGTCGGCGCGCTGTACACGAAGCGCTGGATGAACAACGTCATCGAGGACATGAGCCGGGACGAGGCGAACACCTACTTCATCGGCAACCCCGGGAAGGGGATCGCCAAGGACTTCGCGGAGGCGAGGCGCGATTACGACGCGCTGACCCTCTATTTCAACAAGACCTTCTCCGACCTGTGGCTCGCCCAGGTGAGCTATACGCTGTCGTACCTGCGAGGCAACTATCCGGGCCTCTTCAAGCCCGAGACCGACCAGATCGATCCGAACATGAACACGGAGTTCGATCTGGCGTCGCTCCTCGTCAACCGCGATGGGGCCCTGCCCGGCGACAACACGCACGAGATCAAGGTCTACGGCGCGAAGGCGATCGAGCTCCCGAAGGGCATGGTCCTCGACCTCGGCCTCACGTACAGGTCCCGCTCGGGCGCCCCCATCGGCGCCTGGGGAGCGCACTACCTGTATGGCACCGACGAGGCGTTCATCCTGCCTCGAGGCGAGGGCGGCCGCCTCCCCTGGATCCACAACGTCGACGGTCACATCGGCTATTCGGTCAAGCTCGCGAAGGACAGCGAGCTCACCGTCACCATGGATGTCTTCAACATCTTCAACTTCCAGGAGACCGTCCAGGTGGACGAGCGCTACACGGCCGAGTACGTCGACCCCTGCGTCGGTGGAACGAAGGAAGATCTGAACCCGAGCAGCGGCTCGACGTGCGTGAAGAACCACAACACCGGCGAGCCGCTCGATCCCAAGGCCGTGAACCCGAACTACGGTGAGCCGACGCAGTTCCAGACGCCGCGGCAGTTCCGGTTCGGCGCGCGGGTGACGTTCTAGGCGCGTCGCGCGCGGGAAAGGATGCAAGCGATGAAGAAGCGATGGCTTGTTTGGATGGCAGGGCTCGCGGCGCTCTCACCGCTCGCGGCGATGTCTCCGGGCTGTTCGCAGCCCAAGCCCGAGTGCACGGTCGGCGGCGCCCTCGCGTCCCCGTTCGCGACGAGGTTCACCCGGATCGACGGGGATGCCGAGGGCCCGTGTGCTCGGAAGGACGGGACTGTCGAGCTGGTCGGGATGCAGGTGTACACTCGGGACGAGAATGGCGACCAGCTCCCCGACAGCGAGAAGCTCGTCGCGATCCAGACCCTGGAATTCGGCACCTGGTCCCGCGGCGGCGCCGCGATCGACCCGAACCCGGATCTCAACCCGTTCGCGATCGGTGCCTTCGCGGCGCGCGAACCGGATGACAACGAGATCTGCACGGTGCCGACGTTCGATCCCGCCGAGGTGGTGTTGCTGCCCGGCGGCGAGGGCGGCGCTGGCGGCGAGGGCGGCGCCGGTGGTGCCGGCGACGGCGGTGCTGGCGGAGCCGGTGGTACCGGCGACGGCGGTGCTGGCGGAGCCGGTGGTACCGGCGACGGCGGTGCTGGCGGAGCCGGTGGTACCGGCGACGGTGGCGCCGGTGGTACCGGCGACGGCGGTGCTGGCGGAGCCGGTGGTACCGGCGACGGCGGTGCCGGTGGCGCCGGGGAAGGCGGCGCTGGCGGAGCCGGTGGTGCCGGGGAAGGCGGCGCTGGCGGAGCCGGTGGTGCCGGCGACGGTGGCGACGGCGGGGATGGCGGCGTACCGCCGGTGGCGCTGGGATCGCACAAGCTCGAGTGGCGCAACATGCGCGTGTTCGTGACAGCCGCCAACCTCGGCAATCAATTCGAGGCAGAGGTCACCTACTCGGAGGAGAGCTGCTCGGCGACGTACAAGGTCGTCGGCGTCTGGCCGGCCATCGATTGCCGGGTCTACGCCCCGAATCCCGAGCCCGGGGGCGATCCGATCCCCACGGACAAGGGCGATGACGCCCTCTGCGTGAATGCTCGCATCTCCCCGGAGCTCAAGGTGAAGTGCGACGCCGGCGCGGGCCTGTGCGTGCTCGACGCGGACTCCATCCCCGCCCTGAAATAGGCAACCTGGCGGGCGGGGCGCCCATCGTCCCGCCCGCGCTCCTCCGGCCCCTCTCCCCTCACCTCCCGTGAAACGCCGTCGGCCAGGCGCATCCCTGGTCGTCCGAAGGCGGCGTGCTCGAAGAGCCCCCGTTCGCCGCGCGGCGCCGGTGAGGGTCGACGGTCGAGCGAGAATGAGCGTCCGCGACGACGCGCTCGACCGGCGGCCCCGAGGTCAGCGCAGCTCACGCCGCGATCCCTCGGACCGCCGGCTCACGGCGCGGGTTTGACGGCCAGCCTCGCCAGCGCCGCGCAGCCGGCCCCGCTCGCGATCTCGAGCTTCACCGTGAGCGCGCACAGGCGCGACGCCCGCTCGAGCGCCGCCGGATCGCCCGATACGATGGCCCGCTTGGACTCGTATCCGGTCCGGACCGCGAGCATCGTCTGCGCGCGGGGGGGCAGCTCCGCGCGCCGCGCCACGAGCAAATCGCCGAGCTTCGGGCCGGGATCGGCGGCCGGCGCCCACGTCCAGACCGACGCGACCAGGGCGTCCGCGAAGGCGGCGCGCAGCTCGTCGCCGCCGCGCGCGCCCTCGCACGGCAGCGCGGGGCCGGCCGGTCCGACGTCGGTGGCGAGGAGCCTCCGCCCCGCGATCCGCCGGAGCAAATCCTTCTCCACGCCGGCGATCTTGCCGTCGTCGTCCGAGAACGCCCCCGCCTTGAACCGCACGGCGAGCGCGGCGCACTTCTCGTCGCGCTCCGCGCGCAGCCGCTGCTCCTCGCGGGCCCGCTCCTCGGCGCGCAGCCGCTCCTCGCGCTCGCGCGCCTCGCGGGCCTCCACCGCGGCGCACTGCTCGAGCCGCGCGGCCACGCGCCGCTGCTGCTCGCTCGCCGCGCGGCCGAGATCGTCCTCCGCGATGTCGCGGACCGCGCACACCTCCGGGCGCTCCAGGACGGCATCGACGCGCGCGCGGGCGGCGCGGAGCCGCACGATGACCGACAGCGCCGCGACGATCACGAGCGCCGACACCACGATCGACGCGATCCTGCGGAGCCTCCGCCGGTGATACGCCTTGGCGAGCGCGCCGCCGCCGCTCTCGTCGAGCAGCTTGCGGCAGCGGCCGATCATCGCCTGCCATTGCGCGATGTCCTCGGCGAGCACCTGGAGCGGCTCCGCGAACGGGCGATCGCGCCGGACCTTGTTCGCCAGCCGCTCGAGCCACATGCCGGCGTCGGGGGCCCGACCGTGGTCGGTCACCTCGGCGACGCCCTCGAGCAGCCCGCCGATGCGCCCGGCGTAGACGTCCCAGGCGAGGAGCGCCTCGGACTGGCTCTCGCCGAGCCGATCGATGGCCTCGCGCACGTCGGCCATCGGGAGGAGGCGCTCGACGTCCTCCCGGCGCACGCCCGCGAGCTTCGCGGCTTGATCGACGCCGCGCTGGAAGCCTCCGAGGAGCCCCTCCGGCGCCAGCTCGCGGAGCCCCTCCGGCACCCGCCTCGCCTGCATGCACGCGCCGGCGTGGTGCAGCGGCCCCATCGCGCAGGTCAGGAAGGTGCCGCCGAGCTTCACGTCCATCGAACCGTGGCTCTCCTCTCCACGACTCTCCACGAGATACCCTGGACAGCGCGGCGCGGAAAGGCTCGCCGCGCTGTCCAGGGTGATCACCGGCCGCCGCGTGAGACCTCGAGGTCCCAGAGCGCGTAGAGCACGTCGACGTCGTACTCGGTGTGTCGCCAGCCGGGGTGGAGCCGGTAGCTGCGCGGGAGCAGGCCAGAAGCCAGGATGGCGTCCGTCTGCTCGGCGAAGGTGTAAAGATACATCTTCACGCCGGTCAGCTCGGCGTCGGAGAGCGGGCGCGCGTGGCGATCGTGGAGCCGGACGTTCGGCCTCCGCTCGACGATGCTCACCAGCAAGCGGCCGCCGGGGCGCATCGCGCCGGCCAGGTTCTGGAGCACGAGCGGGAGATCGTCGCAGAACTCGAGGGTGCCGAGCGCGAGGGCGACGTCGAACCGCCCCCAGGAGCGGGGGATCGGGAGGTGGTAGTCGTGCCGGTGATAGACGCCCTGGGGCCGCTTCTCGCGCGCGATCTCGAGCATCCCCTCGGCGATGTCGAAGCCCACGACCTCGACGGACGGCGGGAGATCGCGCGTGAGGTGTCCCGGGCCACAGCCCGCGTCGAGCACGCGGGCGCCCTCGGCGACCGCCTCGCGCAGGAACGCGCGCACGGGCTTCTCGTAGTGCTGGATGTCTTTCCAGGTGGAGACGTAGTCGGGCGCGAAGTCCTCGTAGTAGTCGACGAGCCGCTCGATCCGGGTCGCTCGCTTCATGACGCCTCTCAGGTGATGTCGTCGACCGCCTGCACGGTCTCCTGGATGTCGTGCTCGTGCGTGTAGCCGAGGATGTCGCGCGCCCGCCGATCGTCGACCATGCACACGTAGCGGATGTGATCGAGCTCGGGGGCCGGGAACGAGGTCGCCCTGAACCGCCAGAGCCGCGGGATGATCGTCTGCATGACGAAGTGCGGGATCGCCGCGCGCGCCCGGCCGGTCATCTCGATGACGCGCGAGAGCGGCAGCGGCGCGGGCCCCGCGAGGTTGAAGATCCCGCGCACGCCGGGGCGGAGCGCCGCGAGGATCGCGGAGACCACGTCGTCCTGGTGAATGACCTGCACCATCGGGTCGAAGCCGAGGAGGGTCGGGATCACGTTGAGCCGGAGGTAGTTCGACGGCGCGTTCCGCACGGAGCCGAGGATGTGGACCGGCCTGAGGATGACCGTCTCGGTCTGGGGGTGCTTCCAGAAGAACGACTGCGCCAGCATGTCGACCTCGATGAGGTCGCGGATCTCGCTGAACGACGCGCCGCCGAGCAGCGGGGCGTCCTCGGTGATGAACTGCGGGTTGTCGGGGCGCGGCCCGTAGGCGTTCGCGCTCGACAGCACGATGAGCTTGGGCACGTCGTACTGCGCGACGAACTCGAGCAGCCGCTGGAACCCGGCGAGGTTCCAGCTGTGGTGCTCCATCTGGCTCACCCGCGGATCGTGCATGACCCCGAGGTGGACCACCGCGGCGAGCTGCTCCTGGCGGAAGATGTCCTGGGTCTTCTTGCGGCGGATGTCGATCTGGTGATGCTCGATGTCCTTGGGGCGCCCCTCGAAGCTGCGCCGGTCGACGCCGATCACGCGCCGCTCGCGGTGGAGGCGCCGCGCCAGGCGCCGCCCGAGGCGACCACAGATGCCGGTGATGAGGATGGACCGGAGGGACGGATCGGTGTCCGCGGCGGGACGGCGGCCTCGACCGAGCATTCGTTCGCTCATCGGAGCGACGGTCGCTTCGAGGAGGCCGATGGTCAAGCCCTTCGTGCGGTGCAGGCCCACGCGAGTTTTGCTATCGTCCGCCGCTCATGGCCAGCAGAACGACGCTCGCCAGGCTGAGCCACTTCGTCACCCACAGCGCGCTGCCGCTGGCGCGCGTCGGGGTCGACAGCCTGCGCGGCACGATCGACGACGCGACCATCCGGCTGCTCGGTCAGGACTTCGAGGACCGTCTGCGCCGGGTCGCGCTGCCTCACGCGGCGGACGGGGTCGACCCGTTCGGGCTCGACCGGGAGTGGGCGAAGTACGCGGTCGGGGTCGCCGCGTTCTTTCATCGCTTCTATTTCCGGACCGAGGTGTTCGGCATCGAGCGCGTCCCGCCCGGCCGTGTGCTCCTCATCGCGAACCACTCGGGCCAGCTCCCGTTCGACGGCATGCTCATCGCGGCCTCGCTGTTCCTGGACGCGGAGCCGCCGCGCGTGATGCGGAGCATGGTCGAGAAGTGGACGCAGACGCTGCCGTTCGTGGCGACCTTCTTCTCGCGCGTGGGCCAGGTGGTCGGCGTCCCCGAGAACGCGCGCCGGCTGCTCGACATGGGCGCGGCGATCCTGGTGTTCCCGGAGGGGACGAAGGGGATCTCGAAGGGGTTCTCCAGCCGCTATCAGCTGCTCGACTTCGGGCTCGGGTTCATGCGGCTCGCGCTCGAGACCGACACGCCGATCGTGCCCATCGCCGTCATCGGGGGCGAGGAACAGTACATCTCGCTCGGCAACCTCGAGTCGGTCTCGAAGGCGCTCGGCATGCCGACGTTCCCGATCATCCCACAGCTGCTGCTCCCCGGCGGCCAGCTGCCGCTGCCGACCCGATACCGGATCTACGTCGGCGAGCCGATGACGTTCCACGGCGACCCCGACGACGACGACGCGGTGATCCAGGAGAAGGTGGCGCTCGTGAAGGGTCGGATCCAGTCGATGCTGAACCGCGGCCTGAAGGAGCGGAAGAGCGTCTTCTGGTGATCGCGTAACCGCGTGATCGCGTGACCGCGCGGGCGCTCAGGCGCTCAGGCGCCCGCCAGCGTGACCGCGGCGTCGGGGCCGTGAGCGAGCACGCGCGCGTGGCCGCCGAGGATGGCGGGCTCGTTGCGATGGCCGTGGCCGATCGGCAGCCCCGCGACGACCGGGATGCCCAGCGGGAGCAGCCTGTCGCGGAGGACCTCGTCCACCGTGATGCCGTCGGGGCCCGGCGCGCACTGATCGAAGTCGCCGAGGACCACGGCCGCGGCCGGGGCGAGGTGGCCGCCGACCTCCAGCGTCGCGAGCATGCGATCGATGCGGTAGGGCCGCTCGGTGACGTCCTCGAGCAGGAGGATGCACCCCTCCGGGACCCGGAGCCGCCCCGCGGCGGCGCAGGCGTGGAGCAGGGCCAGGTTGCCGCCGAAGAGCGGCCCCTCGGCCACGCCGGCGCGCAGCGTGGTGAGGCCGTCGAAGCGGCGCTCACCCAGCGGATCTTCGAGGGCGCGGATCAGCGCGGCGCGGGCGCGGGCGTCGCCGCGCCCGAGCGCGGTGACATGGACGCCATGGAGCGACGCCACGCCCGCGCGCGCTGCCTCGACGTGGAGGGCCGTGACGTCGGAGAAGCCGACGATCCAGCGGGGGCGCGCTGCGAGGGCGCTCCAGTCGAGCCGGTGGACGAACCGGTTCGCGCCGTAGCCGCCGCGGGCCGCGAAGATGGCCCTGACGTCGGGGTGCGAGAGCGCGCGGGCGAGCTCGCCGCTGCGCCGGGCGTCGCTGCCGGCCAGGTACCCGGCCCGCGCGAACAGCCCGTGATGGGAGGGCGCCGACAGCGATGGCGGCCCGCTGCGCCGGCCGTCGCCGTCGAACGGAGGCCCCTCCCCCGCGTCGAAGAGGACACGGTAGCGCTGGGCGAGCCAGCCGATGCCGACCCGCGCGAGGACGTGCTCGAACGGGCTGGAAGGGGCGATCACCGCGACGGTATCGCCCGGTCGTAGCGCCGGAGGCAGGATCGGCGGGGGAGAGCTAGCGAGCACCAGGGTCGTCGTCGAGCAACTCCACGTCTTCCGCGTCGGTGTCGACGTCGATCGCGTCGGAGCCAGGCAAGGGCGGCGCGACAGGCGCCATGGGGGCAGCGGGCGCGACGGGCAGCGCAGGGGCCGAGAGGGGCGCCTCATCGTGCGCTCGATGGGCCTCGCCGTTGTCGACGTCGCCGAGCGTCGGCGTCCCTGCGTGAGCGTCGAACTCCGACCCCTGCGCGGGAGCGGCTGGCGCATCGGAATACGCAGCCGGAGCAACGTGGAGGACCTGGGTGGCGCTATCCAGAGGGAGCCTCTGCCCCTCGCGCAGGACCACATCGCCATGGGCCGCGCCGCTGCCGGCGTCGGCCGCGTCGGCGTGCGCAGCGACGCCGTAGGCCCAGACCTGCTGCTCCGGCTCGACCGGCAGCGCTTGCGAGGCGGCGGCGTCCGCGGGCTGCGCCTGGGGAGCCGACAGCGCCTCCGCCGCCGGGTACGCCTCCACAGCCGGGTACGCCTCCACAGCCGGGTACGCCTCCACAGCCGGGTACGCCTCCACAGCCGGGTACGCCTCCACAGCCGGGTACGCCTCCGCCGCCGGGTACGCCTCGACCGGCTGCACCTCCGCAACGGGCTGCGCCTCCGCGGCCGGCTGCGCCTCGACGCCGTCGTGCGCCTCGGAGCCCGCGTAGCCGTTGCTCACCGCCGCCACCGCGCCGGCCTCTAGGCCGAGCGTCTCGAGCGCCGGCGCCCGGGGCGCGAGCGGCGGCTCGGTCAGCGGCGGGCCCGGCGCGCGCGTCGGCAGCGAAGGAGGCGGCGGGGTGCGCTTGAGCTTGCCGGTCTTGGCCCGCTCGAGGCCCGCGGTCGCGTCCGGATCGCCCGCCTTCATGCGGAGGACACGGCGCCAGGCGTCCGCCGCCTCGCGCGCTTCGCCGAGCTCCTCCTCCCAGAGGCGCGCCACCTTGCGCGCGAGCTCCGCCCGCTGCGCCGGA
Organism: Sorangium sp. So ce426; assembly: GCF_051475585.1. Lineage (NCBI taxonomy): Bacteria > Pseudomonadati > Myxococcota > Polyangiales > Polyangiaceae > Sorangium > Sorangium sp. So ce426. The sequence goes on from NZ_CP150341.1 coordinate 6,273,071, forward strand.
TCGCGGCCGCGGAGGATCTGGTCCTCGTAGAGCTGGATCATGCCGCGGTGATCGCCGAGCTCCAGCAGGAGACCCGACAGGTCGTTCATCACGTCCTGATCCGAGGGCGACAGGTCGTGAAGCTTCTTCAGGTCCGCCGCGGCGCCCTGCCGGTCGCCGAGCACGTCGCGCCGCAGCCTGGCGCGGCGCTGCAGGAGCTTGCGCACGAGCGGGCCGTCAAAGACCTCGTCGAGCGCGCGGTCCAGCGTCGCGCCGACGCGCGGCAGGTCGCCCACCTCGCGCCCGAGGGCCTCGAGCGCGTCGAGCGAAGCGTCGTCGACCTGCGTGAGCACGGCGCCGCCCAGCCAGCCGAAGGCGCGGTCGACGTCGCCGAGATCCTGGTAGGCGATCATGGCCGCGCGCCGCAGGAGCGCCGCCCGGGTGCGGCCGCCGTCGCGCGAGCCCTGGCCGCCGGCCGCGAGCGCCTCGGCGAGGACCGTGCGCAGCGCCGTCGACCGCGACCGCTCGTCGTCGGCCCGCGCCACCTGCTCGAGCGTGGCGATCGTCTCCTCCTGGACGCCGCCGCCGAGGGCCAGCTCGAAGAAGCTCCTCGCCCGGTCGATGGCGCCGCGCTCGCAGGCGATCTGGGCGGCGCGGACGAGCGCCGCGAGGCGATCGGCCGGCGTGCGGCACCGGCTGACCTGGCGCTCGAAGAGATCGATGATGAGGCCCGGGGCCTCGGCCAGCGCCGCGAGCCGCTGGAGCAGCGGCTCGACCTCGGCGGTCGGCACGCTCGCGAGCGCGCCCTCGCCGTGGTGGATCGACTCCAGCGGATCGGCGCCCACGGAGACCCGGACCTCGGCCTGCCGCACGAGCTCGGCCGCCCGGGCCGCGCCCGCGAGATCCCTGGCGAGGAGCTCGTGCGCGACGGTGAGGGCCTCGCGATCCTGGAGCTCCACCGCGATCGCCTCGAGCTTCTCCGCGAGGCCGGCGTCGGCGGTGCGGGAGCGCGCGAGCTCCATCGCCACGCGCGCGGCGTCCTTCTGGCGACCGACCTCCACGAAGCGCTCGAAGGCCCCGCGCAGGGCGACCTCGCGCCCCGCGCGCGCGATCGACTCGTTCCAGGCGACCAGCTTGGTCGCGACGATCCCCTTCCACCCGTTCCGATCGCCGAGCGCGACGTACGCCTCTCGGCACGGCTCGTCGCCCTGATCGGCGAGCCGCTCCAGGAGCGCCAGCGCCTCGTCGCTCTTGCCCAGCTGCTGGTCGAGGATCTCGGCGAGGCGCCGGGTCATCTGCGACGCCTCGTCGTCGTCGCCCTCCACCTCGATCAGGATCGCCATCAGGCGCGCGACCTTCGGCCAGTCGTTCAGCCGCTCGGCGAGCCGCAGGAGCCGGGCGACCGCGTCGAGGTCGTCCGGCTCGACGGCCTGGACGATCTCGAGCGCCCGGACGGCGCCGCGCGGATCGTCGAGCGAGCCCTCGTACAGCGCCGCGAGCCGCTGCGCGATGTCGATCTGGTCGTGCCCGTACACGAGCGCGAGCTCACGCTCGAGCGCGCCCGCGACCCCCCTCGGGTTGCCGCGCCGCTCCTCGAGATCGGCGATCCCCTGCAGCGCGATCCGGTTCTGCGGATCGAGCGTCGCCACGACCGCCTCGTAGCGCGCGATCGCCGCCTCGAGGTCGCCGGAGCCCTCCGCGAGCATGCGCGCCTCGCGCAGGGCGAGCGAGATCTTGCCGGGCTCGCTGTCCGTCAGATCGCCGAGCTTGCGGAGGAGCTCCGCGCCCTGCTGGTGATCGCCGCGCTCGCCTGCGTCCTGGGCCAGCCGCTCGATGGCCTCGGCGTCGTCGCCGTCGCCGAGCAGGAGCGTGAGCGTCGCGCGCTCCCCGTCGCGATCGCCGAGCTCGCGCTGCAGGGCCGCCGCGGCCCGCCGGGCCGCGACGCGCTCCGCCCTGTCGCCGAGCACCTCGGCCCGGCTCAGGAGGAACCGCACGAGCTCGGGCCACCGGTGGGCGCGCCGGTAGAGATCCTCGATCGCGGGGGCGGCGTCGGTCGCCGGATCGATCTCGATGGCGCGCTCGACGCGGTCGAGCGCGCCGTCGACGTCCCCGGCGCTGAGGAGCAGCTCGGCGGCCTGGACGAGGAGCGCCGGGCGCGCCTTGCGGTCCGCGAGCAGCGCGCGCTCGCAGAGCGCCCTCGCCGCCTCGGCGAGCCGCCCCGCCGCGACGTAAGCCTTCTGCGCGAGCTCCCACAGCCTCGGCTGGCGCAGCAGCTCGGCGGCCTGGCCGTAGGCGTCGCCCGCGGCGCCCGGCTCATCGAGCCGCATCCGGAGCTCGCCGAGCTTCTGAAGGAGCGGCCCGTGGTTCAGCTTCCCCTTGAACCAGGACGTCGCGTCGGCGAGGACCCGCGCCGCGAGATCGAAGCGCTCGCCGCGCTCGAAGAGCTTGACGGCGGACAGGAGCGCCGCGCCGTCGTCAGGCGTGAGGCCCGCGATCCGCACCCACGCCTCCGCGGCCGCGATGGGATCGCGGCGCTTCTGCTCGTGGAGCACGACGAGCGCCCTCTCGATCTCGACCCTCTGCGCGACGTCGGGCGTCGCGGCGCCGTCGTGCTCGAGCAGCGCGGCGAGGTCGTCCCACCGCGAGCTCAGCTCGAGCAGCCGCCTCAGCTCGGCCTGCGCCTGCGCGTCGCCGGGATCGAGCTCGGAGAGCAGCTTCCAGGCCTGGACCGCCGAGTCGACGTCGCGCAGCTGCGCCTCGCACAGCCCGGCGACGTCGCGCAGCTGCGCCTTCCTGCGCTCGATGGGCGCCTCGGGGACGCGCGCCGCCGCGAGCAGGACGTCCCGCAGCTCGACGAACATCCGCTTCTGGCGCAGCTGCTCCTCGACCTGCGCGAGCACGTCCGGGTTGGCCGGCTCGCCCTTGAGCACCTCGCGGAGCTTGGCGAGCGTCATCGGCTTGCGGAGCTCGGCCGGCTCCTCCCTCGGCGACTGCAGCGCCTCCGAGGGGGCCGAGCCGCCGAAGGCAAGAGGCGCCGGCGCGGCGCCGACCAGGCCGTACGCCCCCGCGGAGGCCGGCGCCGCGGCGTCCGCGGGCGAAGCCAGCGTGTCCGGCGCCGTCGACCCCGGCGCCGGAGCGAACGAAGACGCCGGCGCGAACGCGGCCACCCCCGGCTCGACCAGCCCAGCGGCAGCCGGCGACGAGAGGAGGCCCGAGGGCGGCACGGACGCGTGCGCCTGGACGGCTCCCGCGCTGGGCGGCACCGACGACCGGTGCGCGGGCGCGGCAGCCACGCCCAGGGGCGGCGGCGGCGCCGACGGCAGCCGCGGGGGGGGCGGCACGGACGCCCGCTTGCGCGCCTCGGGGGCCATGAACCCGTTCGGGTTGACCTGGAGGTAGGCGACGTAGCGCGGGCGGAGCTCCGCGATGCGGCCCAGCTGCTTCCCGTAATGGTCGGCGAGCTGCATCGCGCGATCGTGCCCCGGCGCCGCGCGGAGGGCGTAGACCGAGTACGAGTAGCCGTACTCCCCGTCGTACGTCTCCGCGAGCGCCACGAAGAGCTCCGCGGCCTCGTCGCGCTCTGGCTGCGGCACCGGCTCGCCCGCCTCGATGCGGTCGACGATGGCGACGCCGAGCGCCTGGATGAGCCCCACGTCGTGCGGCACGAACGCGCGCGCGTTCCGCAGCGCCACGGTGGAGCCCGCGAGATCGCCGGCGCGGCGCCGGATGTCGGCCTCGTCGCGCAGCAGGGCGAGCCGCCGTTCCGGGTCGTCGACGAGCGCCTGCTCCATCGCGAAGTACGGGATCGCCTCGGCGTACTGCTGCTGGGCCTTCAGCATCTCGCGGGCGGCGTAGATGGCGTAGACGTTGTGCGGATCGAGCTCCGCCAGGCGGCGCCAGTTCTCGAGGGCGCGCTCCGGCCGCGAGAGCGGCGGCTCGCTCCACAGCCGGCCGAGCTCCTCGTGCAGGGTCGAGACCTGCGCGCGGACCTCGGGCCGCTCGAAGAGCAGCGGCGTGAGCGCCTTGACGAGCCGCTCCAGGAGCGCGACGAGCGCCTTCTGATCGCCCTTGTCGCGGTAGAGCTGCGCCAGCCGCTCCGCCGCGGTCCGCTGCGTCGGATCCTTGTCGATGGCGATCATGAGCGTCCGCGCGGCGTGGTGCGCGTCGCCGATGGTGGTCGACCACACGTTCGCGGCCTCGCTCAGCCAGTGCGCCGCGTACGATGGATCTGCGGTGGAGCTGCCGACGCGCTCGAGCAGCATGGCGTACGAGCGTGGGTCCTGCTCCCCGGCTCGGTGAGCATACGCCAGGGCTTCCCCGTCATGCGGATTCGTGACGAGCCGCTGAACGAGCGTTTCCATCTCCCGGGGATCCATCGGTGCGCGGCGAAGTTACACGTTAGCCTCCGGCTCGTACAGCGACTCTCGGCGTCCTTCGCGATTGGACGCCGCTGTCTCTCGCGCGACGGGACTCCATGGAAGAGCCGGCCTTCAGGGGCCGACGTCGACCTTGCGCAGCGGCGCCGCGCGCGTGCCGTCATCAGTCGAATTTCACATACGGCTTGCGCGGCTGCGCTGGCTTTCGCCTTGGTATCGACGCCGAGGGTACGCCCGTGGGCGCTGGCGCCGCGCTGGCGACACCCGCGGGCGGCGGCGCTGGCGCGGTCGGCGCGGCGGGCGGCGGCGCCGGCGCCGTCGTCGCGGCGGGCGGCGCCGGCGCGATCGGCGCCGCCGGCAGCGGGTCGGCGCGCGAGATCGCGCTCGCGAGTGCCCTCGCTTCCAGCGCGACCCCTTTCTGAAGGCTGCGCGCGCCGCCGTCCGCAGGCCGGCGGAGCTCGCGCACGGCGAGCGCCGTCACGATCAGGCACAAGGCGCCGGCGCCGACGGCCACGCGCGAGGTGCGCCTCCGTGGCGCGGAACGCAGCGTGCTCGGCGCCTGCGCGGCGCCTTCGCCGTCGCCCACGACCGCGAGCAGCTCGCTCGTGGCGCCGACCTCGGCGGGCTGAGCCGGGCCGAGGCGCTCGCGGTCGAGGCTCGGCCTGGCCTCGTCCATCGCGCGATCGAGCTCGGCGATGAACTCCAGGGCGCTCCGCGGCCGATCCTCGGGCCGCTTGGCCAGGGCGCGCTGCAGGAGCTGCGAGAGCGACGGCGGTATCCTGGCGTCCGGCGCGGCCTCGCTCGCCGGCACGGGCGACGACTTGATGTGCCTCGCCATCACGACGACCGCATCGTCGTCGATGAACGGCGGCCTCCCGACCAGCATCTGGTAGAGCAGGACGCCGAGCGAGTAGAGGTCGCTCCGCGCGTCGAGCGGCCTGCCCTGCGCCTGTTCCGGCGACATGTACCGCGGCGTCCCGAAGACGGTGCCTGCCTGGGTCTCGAGGGCGTCGACCGGCCGCTCTGTCCCGGTCATCACCTTCGCGATGCCGAAATCGAGCACCTTGCCGATCTCCTCGTGCTCGCCCGCGGGGGGCCTGGCCAGGAACAGGTTGTCCGGCTTGAGATCCCTGTGGATGATCCCCTTGTCGTGCGCCTCGGCCAGCGACAGGAGCGCGTGCCGCGCGAAGCGGGCGGCGTCGCCCAGGCGCAGCCGCCGCAGGCGCTTGAGCCGCTGACCGAGCGACTCGCCCTCGAGCAGCTCCATCGCGAGGTAGAGGGAGCCGCGGCTCGACGTCGTCCCCTCCACGGGCGAGCTCTGCTCCGCGGAGCGACCGCGGCCGAAGGCCGCGTCCGTCGCGTCGTCCACGATCTCGCCGAAATCGAACACGGTGACCGTGTGCGGCGACCGGAGGAGGCTCATCGCGCGCGCTTCGCGGGTGAAGCGCGCCTTCGCCTGCGCGTCGAAGGCCCTGTCCGACCGCAGTATCTTGATGGCCACGTCGCGGCCCATCGCCTCCTGGCGCGCGCGGTACACCGTGCCCATCGAGCCGGCGCCGAGCTTGCCCACGATCACGAACCGATCCGCGATCGTGATCCCCAGGAGCGGATCTCCGTCGGCCTCGCCGAGCACCTCGCGGCTCACGAGGGCCAGCCCGTCGTGGGGGCAACGAGGCAGCCTCGCGCTCTGGCCGTCCTGGGAACCGCGCTCGCCTGTGGGAGACGGAAGCTGGCTGGACGAGCCCCTCCCCTCCAGCGCGACGGCCCCGAGGTGGTGACAGCGCGGGCAAATCAGCCCCATGGCCCTGCTGGGCTCGCCGGGCGACCCGGGAGCGCTGGCTGGGAACTGGCCGTCAGCTGCACGAACTACCACCGCGATGGGGGGGATCGTCCGTTACTTGGGCTCGCATCGCAAGGCCCACGACTCGCCTGTCGCTCGCGGGTGGCAGCCGAAGAACGCGGCGTCGCCGCAGGACGCATCGCTGCAGCAGACGTCGCTACAGAATCGCTGCGTTTGTTCAGGATCCTTGATGCACATGCCACTCCGACAGTCCTCGGACGTGGAGCACGGAACGCCGGTGGCCGCGAAGCTGTCCCCGGACAGCAGCGTGATGCACGCGCGGACGGTCGAGCGTCCGTCGATCGCGAGCTCAGCGCAGCCGACGCGCTGCCCCATGTCGCCGGGCGCGTCCGGGCACATCTCCGAGCCACAGCACGGGATGGTGCAGCGGCCGCGCCCGTCAACCTCGCTCCCTTCAACCTCGCTCCCTTCAACCTCGGCGCAGAGCCCGGACGCGCAGTCCTCGTCCCGGGCGCACGGCTCGAAGTAGCCTCCATCACCCAGGGCGGCGGCCTGGCACGCCCAGGCCGGACCGGACGAGACGAGGCCCGTCGTGAGCCGGCACGCCGCCCCGTTCGCGGCGCAGCTGGTGTCGGAGCAGCAGGCGTCAACGCAGGCGCCGTCGTCGCAGATGCCAGATCGGCAGTCGCCGGGCGCGGCGCAAGGCGCGCCGGAGAGCCGCGCGCCCACGTCGGGCCGGCCGACCTCCCGGCCGACGCGACAGAGGCCGCTCCCTCCGCCGTCGGGGATCCAGCAGACCGCATCCCGGGCAGGATCGCAGTCGCTCGAGCTGCAGCAGGCGCGCGAGCATACGCCCGGCCCTTCGACGTCGAACAGCGCGGGATCGAGGCAGAAATCGAGCGCTCCGCAGTCCTCGTGCCGCGCGCAGCGCGCGCCCAGCGCGCGTTCCAGCGGCCGCTCGGCGCAGGCGCCGTCCCTGCAGACGGCGCCCTCGGGGCACGCCGGCGGCCCGAGCGCGCCCTCGTCCGTGCAGCGCACCGGGCCCAGCGTGCCGTCGACGAGGACCTGGCACCCGGCGCCGAGCGACACGAGCGCGGCGAGCCCGCGGAGCAGCCTGCGCCGCGCGGCGCTGGGGCGCATCAGAACCGCACCCAAAGCCGGGCCCCCTCGGCGCCCAGCGACAGGCGGATCCCCTGCGCCCCTGCGCCGGCGCCGCGCGGGAGACGGCGATCCTGCCCCGGCGTCAGCGCACGCGCGCCGACGGCCGAGGCCCCGCGAGCGGCCGGGCTCGCCGCGGGGGCCTCGGGAGACAGGTACAGGTAGAGCGCCGCTGCCCCGGAGAGCCCGGCGACCAGAAAGGCGACATCCGCGGCGACGGCGCACCGGTGAGCGGCGCTCGCGTCGGCCCGCAGGTCGGCGATGGAGACGCCGGCCCCGGTGCGCTCGCCGGCGCCGGGATCCCGCGCCACGGCGAGCGCGGCGAAGACGCCGCCGACCACGAGCGACCCTGCGGCGATTCCCCCGCTGACGCCGAGCCAGGTCGCGCGCGGCGTCGCGCTGCCGACCGCGACGGGATGGCGCGGCAAATACGGCAGCGCCGTCGAGACCGAGGCGGCCTCCGCGGGCGAGGACGGCGGCGGCTTCGCGCTGGCGAGCTCTCGCTTCGCGCCCTTGAGCCGCTTGAGGACCGCGCGCACCTCCTCACGCGCCTTCGGGAGCGCCTCCATGTCGAGGTAGCGGCGGTAGTAGCGCTCGGCCTCGTCGATCTCGCCCAGCCGCTCGTGGATCATCGCCAGGTTGTAGATGAGCTCTTTGCCCTCGGGATCGAGCGCCACGGCGGCCTCCAGCTTCGCGATGGCCGCGCGGTACTCGCCGTGCTGGTAGCGCCGCTGCGCCTCGTCGTGCAGCGCCGTCGCTCGCTCGATGCGGAGCCGCTTCTCCTCCTCGTCTCGCGAGAGCGGCGGCGGGGCCGGTGCGCTCGGTCCGCCGCCCTGCGGCGGCTGCGCGGGCGGGGCGGCGGGCGCGACCACAGGCGCGCGGAGCGGCTCCGGCGGGGGCGCCTGCGCCGCCAGCGCCGGCGGCGCGCCGTGGGCGACCGCCGCGGCGGCTGCGACCGCGGAGGCGAAGCACACGACGATGCGCCCGGCCTCGGGGCCGATCGAGCGAGGCAAGCGCGCTGTGTGGCTCGTCACGGCCGCCCACCATAGCGTAACTTCCGCGCGGATAACGGCGTCTTGCGGAGGGCGGGGTGAAGGCCGCCGCCGCGGCGATCACCTGAGCTTGCAGCTGTACTCGCCGACGAACACGAACGCCCGCTCGCACCTGACGCCCACGGCGCGCTTCGCCGTGGTGAACTCGAAGGTCTGGCCGAACGGCGTCCGTTCCAGCCGCGTCATCTGCGCTCTGCAGCCCTCGCTCGCGCGGCGCGGCTCCGGCGCGCTCGCGGCGCCGTCCTCGCCGCACGCGACGAGCGCGGCCCTCCGTTCGACGTCGGCGTTGTCGGAGACGACGTTGTAGACCGCCGAGACGCTGAACGCGACGCAGAGGGCGAAGAGGGCGAGCTGGCCGAAGCGCTTCACAGCCCGAGCTTACCCTGTCCGGCGCGCGAGGGGCTCGCCGCCGCGCGCGACCCGGCTCAGAGCCGCATGCCCGAGCCGGGCAGCGGGTTCCACGGCTGCCGGCGGGTCGTGTACTGGCCCCGCACGAACGCCCCCAGCACGGGCGCGATGTTGCGCGCGATGTCGTCGTCCCACTCGCCGCCGTTGATGCCGTCCTGCGGGGAAAGATCCGGCGAGAGCAGGAAGAAGCCCGGATACAGCCGCCGCGGCACCTTGATCTGATCGAGATCTTCCTTGAAGAGATCGATGTCCACGCGCACGAGCCGCACGCTCCGGAGGGCCGTCTGCATCAGCGGATCGCCGAGCGAGCGGTCGACCCCGCGGCACGGCTCGCAGGGATCGCTCGTCGTCATCACGAGGACCTTCTCGCCCTGGGCATATGCCTCCGCGCGCTGCTTGGCGAGCTCCTCGCTGAGCACGGACACATCGACGCCGATATCGACGATGGAGACCCCGCCGATGCGCCGGTGGGTCGTGTGCTGAGGGACGCTGCCGCTCGGCTGCACCGCCGGAGGACGCGCCTCCGGCAGCGGCATCGATGGCGACGCCGTGCTCGCCGGCTCCGGCGAGGCCTCCCCCTCCGGGAGGGCGGAGGCCGTCTCTCCGCCGTGATGGGTGCTCCACATCCACACGCCGAAGCCGATCGCGGAGCTCCAGCAGAGCGTGAGCAGGACGCCGAGCGCGAGCCCGACGCTGGCGAGCGCGTACCCCCTGCGCACGGCCGGGTCCTGCTCGATCTCGCGGCGAGCCGCCCAGCCGAAGGCGATCGCGGCGATCGCCCCGAGCGGCCCGAACAGCGCCGCGACGAGCGAGCTCACGGCCAGCGTGGAGAGCTGCCGTCGCTCCGGCGGGGGCGGCGGCGTGTGGTAGGGATCCTGGATGATCAGCCGCGCCGCCTGCGCGCGGCTCGGCTGCGCTGCTGCCGGCGCGAGCGCGGCGCGCCCGCGGGCCGCGACCGAGTCGCAGGGCGGCACTCCAGCCGCCTCGCCTTCGCAGAGCAGGGCGCCCGTCTGCGCGTCCCTGGGCGCTGGAGGCGGCTCGTTCGCATCGCGGTTCGGCGGTGGCTGAGTCGGGCCGAATGCGTGGCTCACGCTCTTCATCCTAGCGCCGGAGGCCGCGCTACGCCCGCCGCACGGGCCCTCTCGTCGCGTGAGCGCTCAGGGGATGCAGGTGCGCTCGAGCACACGCAAGACTGCGCGCTTCGTGCTCACACCGGTGCTCATGGGCTCCGTCCATGCGACGCCCACCCGCTCACCGGCGAGCGCCACGCTGGGAGAATCCTTTACGGGAAACACCCCATCCGACACCCGGATCCCTCGAGCAGAGGGCGCTCCGTCGGCGGCCAGCTTCACGAGGAGGGTTTGCCCCTCCACCTTGCCATCGTGGCCGACCCACGCCACGAGGGCCCCGTCGCCGCTCGGCGCGAGCGCGCGCCACTTGCCCTTGCCAACGACCCACGGCGCTCCGCGCGGCCGCGCCTCCGTGTCCAGCGCGCGGGCGATCAAGGTGGCTCCCTCGCTCCAGACCAGCAGCGCGCCGGCGCTGCCCGTGGCCACAAGGCCGAGCCGCTGATCCCTGTCCGGTGTCTCCTGAGCGGCGCCAGCCGGCCGGTCGCCGCTCTGTCGCTTCGCAACGACGTGGGCATTCCCTTCCCTGCCCGCGGCGTCGAACCGCGAGGCCCGGATGCTCCCGTCCTCCTCGTCCTGCCAGGCGACGAGGTAGCCACCGGACGCGTCGGCAGCGACCGTCGGCCAGCGCGGCTTCTTGGCGCTTCGCGTGACGCCGACCGCCTTCAGCTGCGGCTGCGCCGGGTCCACCGGCGCGAACTGGAACACCCCCAGGCGCTGGCGGTCCGGTCCGAAGGGCGCCGCTGCCACCAGGGCGCCACCTGGAGCGGGCGCGAGGGCCACATGGTCGCTGACCTCCCTCCCGATCGCGCCGACGCGCTGGATCTCGACCGGCGGGTTCGTCTCCCAGCGGGGCCGCGCGTACGCGAGCCCCTCCGCGTCGAACCACGTGACCGCCCATTCGTCGCCCGAGGAGAAGATCCGGAGCCCTGCGTCCCGCGTGCTCGTGATCGCCCTCGCGCGGGCGACCTGCCGGGCCTCGCTATCGAAGCCGGCGAACGCGATCTGCGCGTCCCCTCCCTTGAGGTCCACGAGCCACACGGCCCCGAACGAGCCGTCGGCGCGCCCGGCGATCCCCATCCCCTCGCGCAGGATGTAGGTCGCGATATCACCCGACTTCGTCTTGCACCCTTCGAGGGAGCCGATGGGCACGAACTCCTGGACGCCGGTCCCGCGCGGCAGCTCGGGCTCGGCCGGCGCAGTGGCCACGGCGGGCTCGGTCGGGGCGCTCGACGCAGCGGCGGCTGCGAGGACCGCCTCCGAGGCGCTCGGAGCAGGGGCAGCACTCGCGGCTCCTCCCGCTGGAGGGGAGGAGCGGCGATCACAGGAACTGCTGGAGACGGCGAGCAAGGACAGAGCCACGACCTTGGCAAGAGTCGTGGCTAGGGAAGCAGGATAAGAAGAGCGCCTGGTGCGAAGCAGAGGACTTGAACCTCCACGGGAGTTACCCCACTGGAACCTGAATCCAGCGCGTCTGCCAATTCCGCCAGCTTCGCGAGCGGGGACGGCATCACTACCTCACCCCCTCGCGTTCCGTCAAGCGCTGTATCACGCCCCGAGCGTTTTTCTTCCGCCTGCGGTTCCGTCCGTCACGTCCGTCACGTCCGTTGCGTCCGTTGCATCCGTTGCGTCCGTTGCGTCCGTTGCGTCCGCTACGCCCGGCTCTTCCCCGCTGACCCTGGCGCGGTCTCCTTGCCGCGTTGTGGTGGGTACTTCGCCGCTTTGGTTCCCCCGCCGACGCCGCACCGGTGCACGGCGAGGAGCGCCTGTGCTAGGGGAGCGCGCTCCCATGGCGGCCATCGGCTCACCTCCTCCCCTCCTTCTCTTCGTCGGCGTGCGCGCCGTCGACCCGGCACAACAGCTCGACGACGTGATCGATGTCGTCGTGGAAGACGGCGTCATCACCCGGGCGGGACGCGGCGCAGCGACCGACGAGCTGCGCCGCGCCGACCGGGCCGAGCTCATCCAAAGCGATGGGCTCCTGCTCCTCCCCGCGTTCGTCGATCTCCACGCCCACCTCCGCGAGCCCGGGCAGGAGTACAAGGAAGACATCGCCTCCGGCCTGGCGGCCGCGGCGGCCGGCGGCTTCGCCCACGTGTGCGCGATGCCGAACACGCGGCCCGTCAACGACACCCGCTCCATCACCGAGGCCATGATCGCGCGAGCCCGCGCGATCGGGGGGCCCGCGCTCCACCCCATCGGCGCGATCACGATGGGCCAGAAGGGCACGGAGCTCACCGAGATGGCCGACCTCAAGGACGCCGGCGCCGTGGCGGTCTCCGACGACGGCCGCTGCGTCACGTCGAGCTCCGTCATGCGCCGCGCGCTCGAGTACGCGAAGACCTTCGATCTCACGATCATCCAGCACGCCGAGGACCACGCGCTCACCGACGGGGCGCAGATGCACGAGGGGGCGATCTCGACGCGGCTCGGCCTCCGGGGCTGGCCGCGCGTGGCCGAGGACATCATCGTCGCGCGCGACGTGCTGCTCGCCGAGGCCACCGGCGCGCGCTACCACGTCGCGCACATCTCGTCGCTCGGGGCGGTCCGCATCCTCCGCGAGGCGAAGGCCCGCGGCATCGCCGTGACCGCCGAGGTGACGCCGCACCACCTGACGCTCACCGACGCCGCCGTGCTCGGCTACGACACGGCGTGCAAGGTCAACCCGCCCCTCCGTGAGCAGGCGGACGTCGACGCGCTCCGCGAGGCGCTCGCGGACGGCACCATCGACGCCGTCGCGACCGACCACGCGCCGCACTCCACGCTCGAGAAGGACTGCGAGTTCGCCGAGGCGTCGCCCGGCCTCATCGGCCTCGAGCTCGTCGTCCCGGTCCTGCTCGACCTCGTCCGGCAGGGCGCCCTCCCCCTCGGGCGGCTCGTCGACGCCCTCACCCGCGCCCCCGCCCGCATCGCGCGGCTCGAGGCGCCCACGATCAAGGCCGGCGCCCGCGCCGAGCTCTGCCTCGTGGATCCGAACCTGAGCTTCGTGCTCGACCCGGCGCGCCTCCGCTCGAAGAGCAAGAACACGCCGTTCCTCGGCCGGCAGCTCACGGGCCGCGTCAAGATGACGCTCGCCTCGGGGCGGGTCGTCTTCGTCGACGGCGAGGGAGCGGCGACATGAGCTCACGCAAGGTCCATTTCGTCAGCCTCGGCTGCCCCAAGAACCGCGTCGACTCCGAGGTGATGCTCGGCGTCGCCCGCGCGGCCGGCTACGCGCACGTCGACGACGCCGCCGAGGCCGAGGTCATCGTCGTCAACACCTGCGGCTTCATCGGCGACGCGAAGAAGGAGTCGATCGACGCCATCTTCGAGATGGCGCAGCACAAGGAGCACGGCAGCTGCAAGCGCCTGGTCGTGGCCGGCTGCCTGTCGCAGCGCCACCCCGAGGAGCTCGCCCGCGAGATGCCCGAGGTCGATCACTTCCTCGGGTCGAGCGACATGCTCAAGCTCGGCCGGGTGCTCGCGGGCGACGCGGAGCGGATGCTCGTCGGCAACCCCGCCGAGTGGCTGATCCACGCCGGCGATCCGCGCACCCTCTCGACCCCCGGCGGCAGCGCTTACGTCAAGATCGCCGAGGGCTGCAACCGCACCTGCTCGTTCTGCGTGATCCCGGACCTGCGCGGCGCGCAGCGCTCCCGGCCCATCCCGGACGTGGTGCGCGAGGTGGAGCAGCTCGCGGCGGCGGGCGTCCGCGAGATCAACCTCATCTCGCAGGACACGATCGCCTACGGCCGCGACGCGGCGGGCCGCGCCGAGGGCGGCGCGCGCGCGACGCTCGCGCAGCTCGTCGAGCGGGTCGCCGACGTGCCCGGCGTGCGCTGGGTGCGGCTCTTCTACCTGTACCCCGAGACGATGACCGACGACCTCGTCGAGCTGCTCGCCGGCCACCCGCGGGTCGTGCCCTACGTCGACATGCCGCTCCAGCACGCCGCCGACGCGATGCTGCGGCGGATGCGGCGCGGCCACGGCGGCGATCGCCTCCGCCGGGTCGTCTCCACGCTGCGCGAGCGCGTCCCCGACCTCACGTTCCGCACCGCGTTCATCGTCGGCCACCCCGGCGAGACCGACGCCGAGTTCGAGGAGCTCTGCGACTTCGTGCGCTGGGCCGAGTTCGAGCGCGTCGGCGTGTTCCGCTACTCCGACGAGGAGGCGAGCCGCAGCCACGAGCTCGAGGGCAAGGTCCCCGCGCGCACGGCCGCGAGCCGCTACCGCCGCCTCATGACGCTGCAGCGCCGCATCTCGCACAAGAAGAGCGCCGCCATGATCGGCCGCGAGCTCGACGTGCTCGTCGAGGGCACGAGCGACGAGCACGAGTACGTGCTCATGGGCCGCCACGCCGGTCAGGCGCCCGAGATCGACGGACAGGTCTACCTCTCCGGCGGCGAGGTCCGCCCCGGAGAGATGTGCCGCGTCCGGATCACGCAGGCGAGCGACTACGATCTCGTCGGCGAGCTGCTCGACGACGAGGAGAGCGGGCGCGGCGCCGGGCTCCCCCCGGCCGCGGATCTCGGCGCCGTCACGGCGAAGCGGCGCGTCGCCCTGCGCGTGCTGCAAACCGATGGACGCGAGCGCCAACAGAATTGACGGTCCGGCGATCGGGTCGCGGCGCGATCGCTGAAAATCCCGCTGCGTCAGGGCGCTCCGCGGCGGAGGGGGCGCGGCACGTGGTGTGCTATGACGCCGTGCCGTGCCGATGCTCCGCCGCGCTGCGCTTCACCTCGCCGTCGCCTTCGCGATCTCGCTGCTCGCCGGTGCGGCGTGCCTGAGCCCGACGCTGCCGCTCCCCCCGCCCGAGCCAGCCGACACGATGCGGCCCGCCGCCGATCGCGAGGGGGTGTGGCAGATCGCGGGCAACTGCAGCCCTGGCGCGCGGGTCAGCCTCTTCAACGAGCGGACGCAGCGGGGCGTGATCGAGGACGACACCGACGGGAACGGCCGTTACCTCCTCGAGATCGAGGCCCAGCTCTGCGACACCCTGCTCGTATGGCAGGAGCTGGAGGGCAACGGAGGCGAGGAGAGCGAGGCGCAATCGTTTGTCGTCGAGGAGCGCACACCGCTCGGCGTCGTGAACGCCTGCCCCTGAGCGCGCGACGAAGCCCCATGCGCCGAAGTGGGATGGTCGCGACGCGGTGACGCGACGACACGGTGACGTGACGACGACGCGGCGCGCCGCGCCCGATGGCCGCTCTCGACGCGTGAGCGGAGCATCGTGATAGGTTGTTGGCGTGATGGCGTCGATCCCACCGAGCATCCCGCAGAACGCCACCCGGGTGCTGGTCGTCGATGACGAGCCGGGCCTCCGCCAGGTGCTCCACATTGCCTTCCGCCGCCAGGGCTACGAGGTCGTTGTCGCGCCCGGAGCGCGCGCCGCCATCGAGGCCATCCGCCAGAACCCGCAGCCGTTCCCGCTCGTCCTCACCGACCTCGTGATGCCCGACGGCTCGGGGATCGAGGTGCTCGCGGCCGCGAAGGCGCGGAGCAGCGCGACCGAGGTGATCGTGATGACCGCGCACTCCACGGTGGAGAGCGCGCTCGACGCGATGCGCCACGGCGCGTACGACTTCGTGACCAAGCCGTTCTCGCCGGCGGAGCTCACCGCGCTCGCCGCGAAGGCGCTCGAGAAGAGCTCGATCGTCGCGGAGAACCAGCGGCTGCGCGCGCAGCTCGAGCGGCTCGATCTCCCGTCGCGCGAGCCGCTCGGCACGAGCGCCGCGATGCAGCGGATCGCCGAGCTGATCGCCAAGATCGCGCCGACGCGCACCACCGTGCTGCTCACGGGCGAGAGCGGGACCGGCAAGGAGCGGGTCGCCCGCGCGATCCACGACCAGAGCGATCGCGCGGCCAGGCCGTTCCTTGTCGTCAACTGCGGGGCGCTCCCGGAGGCGCTCATGGAGAGCGAGCTGTTCGGCCACGAGAAGGGCTCGTTCACGGGCGCCGGCGCGCGCTCGATGGGCCTGTTCCGGGAGGCGGACGGCGGGACGCTGCTCCTCGACGAGATCGGGGAGCTGCCGGCCGCGCTTCAGGTGAAGCTCCTCCGCGTGCTCCAGGAGCGGAAGGTCCGCCCGGTCGGCGCCGCCGCGGAGATCGCGGTGGACGTCCGGGTCCTGGCCGCGACCAACCGCGACGTGGAGGCCGAGGTCCGCCAGGGCCGGTTCCGTCAGGATCTCTATTATCGGCTGAACGTCATCCGCATCGAGCTGCCGCCGCTGCGCGAGCGCCCCGGGGACATCTCGCGGCTCGCCGAGCGCTTCCTCCGCCGCTTCGCCGCCGAGCTCGGCAAGGACGTCCGCGGCCTGACGACGGACGCGGTGCGCGCGCTCGACACCTACGGCTTCCCGGGCAACGTGCGCGAGCTCGAGAACATGATGGAGCGCGCGGTGGCGCTCGCCGGAGGGCCCACGATCGGCCTCGGCGACCTCCCGACCGCCGTCGCCGGCCTCAGCGCGAGCCCGGCGCCGCTGCTCGCGCAGCTCCCGCCCGAGGGGTGCGCGCTCGACGAGGTGATCGGCGAGCTCGAGCGCCGGCTCATCCTCCAGGCGCTCGAGCGCACCGGCGGCGTCCGCAAGGCGGCCGCGAAGCTGCTCGGCGTCTCGTTCCGGTCGCTGCGCTACCGCCTCGCCAAGCACGCCCTTGCGGCCGATGGGGAGGGAGACGACGAGCCGGAGGGAGGATCCCGACGAGAATCGTCACCGCCGGGCGCCC
Organism: Sorangium sp. So ce426; assembly: GCF_051475585.1. Lineage (NCBI taxonomy): Bacteria > Pseudomonadati > Myxococcota > Polyangiales > Polyangiaceae > Sorangium > Sorangium sp. So ce426. The sequence goes on from NZ_CP150341.1 coordinate 6,289,674, forward strand.
TGCAGTGACGATTTTCGTCACCGCCGCAAAAGAACACAACCCCGCACATTCGGCCCCCTGCCCTCGTCACCTCAAGGAAAACCGAGGCAACTCATGAGCTTCTCGCGCAACTCGAAGACGGCGCCGCGCCGCGCGCTCCTTGGCACGTCACCTGCTGGAGCGTCAGGGCGGATGCGGAGCAGGCGGCGACAGCGAAGCGCAGCGAGCCGAGCGTTCACGCTCGTCGAGCTCCTCGTCGTCGTCGCGATGGTGGGTGTCCTGGCGGCGCTCGCCATGGTCGGATACCGCAGGTACATGAACGCGGCGGGCATCGCCGAGCCGAAGGCGGTCATTCAGGGCATCCGCGGCGCGCAGGAGTCCTACAAGGCCGAGATGCTCACGTACCTGAGTGTCTCCAGCACGCTCAGCAACTGGTATCCCTCGACAACGCTCGGCGATCACAAGACCGCGTGGAGCAACCCGAGCCACGGCGATTTCGCGAACTGGCGGATGCTCAACGTGACGACGGACGGCGCGGTCCGGTTCGGGTACGCGACCGTGGCGGGCGAGACCGGCGGGCTCGATCAGAACACCGGCACGACGTACACGTGGGCAGGTTTGCCGATGTCGCCGCTGCTGGATCCGCAGTTTGCGCCCAGCGGGCCCTGGTATGTCGTCCAGGCGGCCGGCGATCGGGACGGGGATGGAACGCTGGCATTGCTCCTGACGGCATCCACGATGCCGTCGATCTACTGGGAGAACGACACGGAGTAGAGGAAGGTTCGCCACGGCGCGGCGCGGAGAGCGCCTGTCCGTGGGAGAGGTTTTCGCGCTGCGGGCCGGCCGAGCCCGCACCAGGCGACATCATGGTCAGTCTCGGCAAAGCATCCAATTAAAGAAAGCATCACGGAGGATCGACACCCATGCGTGCAATCAAGCGATACGACAGGAGAGGCTTCACGCTCGTCGAGCTCATGATCGTCGTCGCCATCATCGGCGTCCTCGCCGCGCTGGCGATCTACGGCGTGCGCCGGTACCTCGCGAGCGCGAAGACCTCGGAGGCCAAGAACACCGTGGGTGCGATCGCCCGCGGCGCCGTCGCCGCCTACGAGCGGGAGACTTCCGCCTCGGAGATCCTGACCGCTGGCGGCACGTCGGCGGCCGCGAGCCACGAGCTCTGCAACTCGGCGACCGCCGCGGTTCCGGCGGGCATCCCTGAGGGCACGAAGTACCAGCCAGATCCGGCGGCGGACTTCACTGTCGGGGACTCGGTCACGGGTTGGCCGTGCCTCAAGTTCACGATGTCGCAGCCTATCTACTATTCCTACCACTATGTCCGTGATGGGAACAGAACCCACGCCGCCCTTACCGGCGCGCCCGCGGTCGGCGCCGCGGGCTTCGAGGCGAGCGCGATCGGCGACATCGACGGCGACACTACCGCGTTCAGCGGCTTCGCACGCGCCGGCGTCATCAGCGACGGCGAGGTGATCTTGGCCACGCAGATCTTCATCAACAACGAGTACGAATGAGATATCCCCGGCTGCCCGGCTCTCATGAGTCGGGCAGCCCTCGTCCACCGGCGTCGTCTGCGAGCGGAGAAGGCGTGTTATGTCGAGCACGATGGCGATCCGTGGACGAGGCTTCACCCTCATCGAGCTCATGATCGTGATCGCGATCGTCGGCGTGCTCGCCGCCCTCGCGATCGTCGGCGTGCGCAGCTATCTCGCCACGGCGAAGATCGCGGAAGCCAAGCAGATCGTCGGCGTTATCACCCGCACCGCGATCACCCAGTACGAGCGAGAGCGCGACATCGCGCAGATCCTGCCGACCACGGGCGTCACCTCGGCGAACACTCACCTCCTCTGCACCTCGGCGACGCCGGTCCCGTCCCTCTTCGCCTCCGTGCGGGGGAGAAAGTACCAGCCGAGCAATGCGCTCGGCGCCGACTTCAACTCGGGTTCAACGCTTGCCGGCTGGCAGTGCCTCGGCTTCTCGATCAACCATCCCATCTACTTTCAGTACTCGTACCAGGTCGGCGACGACTATATCAGCCAAGGACTGCCCGGCGCCCCCCTCCCTGGGCCCGATGGGTTCGAGGCAGGCGCGATCGGGGACCTGGACGGCGACGCGCAGCGGTGCACGATCGTCCGGACGGGCGCGGTGCGCGACGGCCACATCGCGACGAACTCCGCGATCTACGTGAACAACGACCCGGAGTGACGCGGGCCACGCGCCTCGGCGGCGCTTGTTCGACCACGCGGAGGTGAGGTAGAGAAGGGCCATGACCTGGCGCTCCTGGAGCGCGCTGGAGCTCAGCGCGGCCTTCGCGGTCGGCGGCAGCGTCCTCGCCGTCGCCGTCCCCGCGTTCTTCCGAAACCTCAGCGCTTCCAAGCTGAGCGAGCCCATCGAGGGGCTCGATCGGCTGGTGACGAGCGCGGTGGCCTACGCCGAGTCGCGGCCGCAGGAGATCAGCTTCCCCCCGTCCGCCCCGCTGACCCCGGCCCAGGTGCCGCGCGGCGTGCGCGCGGTCGATCCGCCGGAGTCGTGGGAGCACCTCACGTGGCGGTCGCTCGACTTCCGCTTCGAGGGGCCCCACGCGTTCTCCTTCCAGTTTACGAGCGAGCTCGACGCGTCGAAGGCCATGCGCTTCACCGCGACCGCGCACGGCGACCTCGACGGCGACGGCGTGCTGTCCACGTTCGAGGTGCGCGGCGTGCGGATCCCCGGGGAGCCGGCCCGCGTGCTGCCGGGCATGTTCGTGGACCGCGAGGTGGAATGATGGGGGCCCGTCCGGCGCCCGGCACCGAGAACCCTCCGGCTGCCCGCTCGCTCTTCGCCCACCTCGCAGGCGCGCGCGACCCGCTCGTCACGGTCGCGCTCTCGGCCGCCGCCGCCGTCGCCATCGGGAGCGTGCGCGCGCCCGCCACGGACCTGGAGCAACGGGTCGCGGAGACCTCTGACGTGTACGTCCTGCCGCCGCCGGACGAGGTGGTCACCCTGTCGCTCGGCTACCGCGCCGCGCTGGCCGATCTGCTCTGGTCGCACGTGCTCGTCTCGCAGGGCATGCACACCATGGAGCGGCGCCGGTTCGAGAACCTCACCCTGCTGCTCGACGCCATCAACGCGCTCGATCCAACCTTCCGCGAGCCGTACCTGTTCGCGGACGCGCTCATCACGTTCCAGACGAGCGAGACATCGCGCCACGAGGTCATCAAAGCGCGGCAGATCATGGAGCGTGGGGTCCAGAACCGCCCTCTCGACGGCGAGCTCTGGCTCGCGCTCGGCCAGTTCGTCTCCTTCATCGCGCCGGCCTCGTACCTGACCGATCCGAAGGAGAAGGCACAGTGGCGCCTCGAGGGGGCCCGGATGCTCGCGCGCGCCGCGGAGCTCGGCGGCGGCGACGCGAGCATCACCTGGCAGGCGCTCGGCGGCGCGGGGATCCTGGGGCGCGCCGGCGAGCGGGAGGCGCAGATCCGGTTCCTCCAGCGCACGCTCGCCGTCACCGACGACGAGGAGCTCAAGCAGAAGATCCGCGCGCAGCTCGACAAGCTCCTCGACGCGCGCGACGCAGAGAAGTACCGCCGGCGCCTCGACGGGTTCCGCGAGCTCTGGCGGCGCGATCTGCCGTTCGTCAGCAACACCGCGATCCTCGTGCTGGGCCCCCCGCGCGACCCGGCGTACTGCGCCGGCGGCGCGCACGCGGACGAGCCGCGCTGCGCGACCACCTGGCGGGCCTGGGCGGAGCGGGTCGACGGCGAGCGGTGAGCTGCCTCGGGCGCTGAAGCGGCGCGCGCCGGACGCCGGCGCCACGCCCAGACGTCCCCGGAGCGGGCCGAGTGAACCGCCAGCGCCAGCAAGTCCAGCGCCCGGCAGCGCCCGGGCTCGCTGGCAGCTCGTCCGGGTGTCCCTGGCGGCTCTCGTGACGTCCCTGGCGGCTCTCCCGGCGTCCCGAGCAGCTGACCTTGGCGTTCCAGGCAGCTTTTCTGGTGTCCCTGGCGGCTCTCGTGGTGTCCCTGGCGGCTCTCGTGGTGTCCCTGGCGGCTCTCCCGGCGTCCCGAGCAGCTGACCTTGGCGTTCCAGGCGGCTCTTCTGGTGTCCCTGGCGGCTCTCCCGGCGTCCCGAGCAGCTGACCTTGGCGTTCCAGGCGGCTTTTCTGGTGTCCCTGGCGGCTCTCCCGGCGTCCCGAGCAGCTGGCCTTGGCGTTCCAGGCGGCTCTTCTGGTGTCCCTGGCGGGTCCTCAGGTGTTCCTGGCGGCTCTCCAGGCGTCCCTGGCGTCTAGGTGTTCATTCGAACTTGACGGCCGCGGTCTTGGTCTCGCCTGCCTTCACCGTGACGGTGACCGACTTCTTCCCGAGATCCGGATGGATGAACATCACCGTGTGCGACCCCGCGGAGACGCTGACGCCCACCTTGGGCGTGCTCCCCAGCGGCCGCCCGTCGAGGACCACCTTCGAGACCGGGATCGAGTTGATGTTCAGCGTCGCACCGCCGGCAGCTGCCGCGGGCTCCGGCGCGTCCGCCGGCGCTTCCGCCTTCGGCGCGGCGGCCACGGGCTCCGACCTCGGCGCTGCCGGCTCCGGAGCAGGCGCGGGCGCGGGCGCGGGCGCGGCGGCGGCCGGCTCGGACCTGCGCGCCTCGTCGAGCGCGATCCGGATCGTCTTCTCGGCCTGCCCGTCCTCGAACGAGATCGGCTGAGAGAAGTCCTGGTGCCCCCTCTTCGTCGCCACGATCTTCCAGCGCTCGGACACGGTGACATCCACCTTGACTGGCGGCTTCTTCCAGGCCGAATCGGGCAGCTTCTTCTCCGTGCCCTTGGCGCTCACCAGCTTGACCGAGGCGCCCGACGTGGCGAGCTCCAGCGTCACCTGCCCCTTCAGCACCTTGAGCGCGACCGCGCCGAGGTCCTTCATCTGGCCCTGGCCGACCTCCACCGTCTGCTCCAGGGGCTCGAAGCGCTCGCCGCCGTCGAAGCGGATCTTGTGCTCCCCCGGCGGCACGCTGACCTCGACGGGGAGCGCGCCCTTCTCCTCGCCGTCGATGAAGACCTTCACGCCGGGCGCGCCCGACGCCTTCACGCCGGTCGTGGTCGACGCGCCGGTGGAAGACCGCTCGGCGCCGGCCGCGTCGAGCGTGATCACGACGACCTTCTCCTTGCCGCCCTCGACGATCTCGACGGCGTCGCGCGGCGGGAAGTCGGGGGCGAGGATCTTGACCACCTTGGAGCCGGGCTCGAGATCGCGCACGACGCAAGGCACGGTGTCGCAGCGCTTCTGGCCGTCGAGGAAGATCTCGGCCCGGTCGACGGCGCCGCCGCCCGGGGTCTTCAGGTCGATCGTGAGCGCGCCCTTCTTCGGCACCAGCATGACAACCGCCAGGATGAGCACGGCGACCAGCGCGAGCCCGCCGAGGAGCACGCCCGCCTTGCCGGCGCCCTGCTGCACCACGTGGCGCGGGCGGATCTCCGTCGGCTCGTCCTTGCGCGACAGCGCGCGGAGCCCGAGGTCCGGCGGCATCGCCGGCGCGGGCGGGGCGCTCGGGATCGGCGGCGGCGCCGGGACGGGGGTGCGCACCCGCGAGGCCGACGCCGCGCCGCCGGAGCTCGCGACGAGCGCCGCGGCCGCCTTCGGGATCGCCGGCGAGCCCGCCGCCGGCAGCGCGCTCGAGCGCCCAGGATTGTAGTCGTTCCCCTGCTTGTCGTAGACGTGGGTCGACTCCTCGTCGTCGTCCCAGTTCATGTCGACCGCGGTGCCCTTGACCGAGCGAGGCTTCGCGTCGTCACCCGCCTTCTGCGGCGGCTTCACCGACGGCAGGCGCACCGGCGGAGGGACCACCGGAGGCAGCGCGCCCGAGGCCCCGCCGGCCGGCGCCGGCGGCAGCGGGCTCTTCGACGGCAGGGCCGGGGCGCTGATCGCGGGCAGGGACGGCTGGCGCGACCGAGGCGGCACCACGGACGGCAGGGAGCCCGTCTTGACCGAAGGAGGCATCGGCGGCGGAAGCGACCCCGGGCTCGTCCCCTTCGCCGACAGGGGCGGCGGGAGCGACGCCGGACCGGTCCCCTTCTGCGTCACGGCCGGCGGCGGGAGCGACGGCGGCGGAAGCGACGGCGGCGGGAGCGACGGCGGCGGGAGCGACACCGGACCGGCCCCCTTCGGCGGCACGGGCGGCGGGAGCGACACCGTGCTCGTCCCCTTCGACGGCACGGGCGGCGGGAGCGACGACGGGCCGGCCCCCTTCGACGGCACGGGCGGCGGGAACGACGACGGGCCGGCCCCCTTCGGTGCCACGGGCGGCGGAAGCGGAGACGGCACGCCGCTGGGGAGCGTCGCCGCATGGTTCGGCGGCGGCGGCACCGCCGCGCCGACGAGGGTGCGCGAACGCGCAGGCGGCGAGGGAGGTACGAGGGCGGTGCTCGTGGCGGGCGACTTCTTCTTCGCGAGCCCCTCGAATACGTCCAGATCGCTGCCGCCCTTGTTGTCCGCCATGTTCGAGAACTCCTCAGGATATGCGGCGCCGTTCGCCGCGGCGTCCCTGAAACGGAAACGGAAACGGGAACGAAAACGGGAACGGAAACGCTCGCGCATGCTCCGCGCGACGAGCGTGAGCTCGATGCACAAGCGCTCGTCGCGGGCGAGCTCGGAGCGCGCTAAAATCCGCTGATCCGCTGCAGCGTACCGCTGGTCCGGTGACTTCGCGAGCGCCATCGGGAGGATCTCGGCGGCAGCGAGGCGCCGCGCGCGCCGCGATCTCGCGCGGATCCAGCGCTCCACCGCCAGCGATGCGGCGCGCGACGCGCGCGCCGTCCGCTGCGCGCGCGACGTCCGCTGCGCTCCGCGACGCGACGCTGCGCGCGATCCACCACCCGCACATCGCGTGCGCGCCCCCGCCCGGCGAGCCCACGCAGATCCGCGCCGAGATGTCGCAAGCTCCGAAGGATCGCAATCGCTTCACCGGCCGACGTGTATTAGTCCGTCGGGCCGCCAGCGCACAAGCGCCTACTGCACGTCAGAGAAGGGCCGGGGGCGCCGTCACGCTCAGTGATCGCCGCCCGCCGTTTCCTCTTTCTTCGGCTTTTTGAAGTACCGAACGCGCTTCTGCTGCAGCGGGTACCAGACGCTGTGCGGAACGATCGGTGTGGATTCGAACATCCGGCCGGCGCCAGGCGCCTCGGCGCGCGTGAGCCGGACGGCGCGCGGGCCTGACGGCGGATGGACGGCGGCGCCGGCGAGATCGGTATCGCCGCCGAGGGCCACCGAGAGCGGCCGAGGCAGGTAGATCCGCGAGGAGCAGCCGAGCCCCGCCAGGAAATCCTGGAGCAGCCTGGCGTCGCGCGGGTGCGGGTCGACGGGCGCCGGGGGCGGCGCCGATGCGTCCGGCGCCAGCGCGGGGGCCGGTGCGCTGGACGGCCCGGCCCCGGCCCGCTCGACGTAGATCAGCATCCCATCCTCGTCGTTGACGCCCAGCGCGGCCACGGCCCTCGCGCTGCCGAGCGCCCCCGTCGCGATCCGGACCGCGCCGCGCACCGGGGAGGTCGGCGAGGCGGAGAAGGACCCAGCCGAGTGCCAGATGCTCGACCCCTCGCCCTGCCCCGCGCCGGGCGCCGCGGCGCCGTCGCTGAAGACCGCCACGGTCGCTCCCGCCCCTGCCGGCGGGGACGCCCCGGGCTCGCCCAGCGGCGCGGCCGCGACGGTCCGCGGGTCGACCTTGAGCACCCGCAGCCGGACGTCGGGCCGCGCGGGATCGGGGCGGATCTCGGTGATCGCGAGCGCATAGGGGAAGCCGTGCTGCGGGAGCCCCTGGGTGCGCCAGGCGCCCTCCCCCGCCACGGCCGGCGCCGCGCGGGGCGCCAAGGGCGGCCCCGGCAACAGGTGCCGCAGCGTCATGTAGAAGAAATCGCGCGCCTCCCGCCGGATATAGCGGGGGAAGTTCATCAGGCCCATGCCGCGGATGAGCCGGCGGCCGCGGAACCGGTAGCCCGAGAGCCCCGAGACGTCGCCCTCGGTCTCCCATTCCCCCTGGAGCGGGCGCCCGAGCGGCGGCAGCTCGCCGCTCGGCGCCACACGATAGAACTCGAGCCCGCTGTGGCCCGCGTTCATGTCGAGCGCGATCCCGTAGGAGCAGCGGGCCTGGATCATCGCCTGGGCCAGGGCCTCGGGGCTCACGTCGGCGCCATAGAAATAGGCGACGAAGCGCTCCCGGGTCAGGCAGATGCCGGTCCTGACCGTGTGCGTCTTGTCGGCCCACCCGGGCGGCGTGCCTCCCCACCACGTCCGGCCGAAGGGATTCCATTTCTCGTCCTCGACCATGACCGTCATGTTCTGGCGGAACGACAGCATCCATTCGGGGACGGTCTCGTCCTCCGACCAGCTCCCGAAGACGGTGCTGCCGTCGCGCCGGACGGCCACCGTCGCGGCGTAGGGCTTCGGCGGCAGGTACATCACCCCGTCGGCCATCATGCCGAACTCGCCGTGCATCGCCTGGAAGCCGGCGTTCGACGCGGCGACGACGCGCTTCATGACCTCGGGCGTGCGCGGGATGAGCCCCGGCCCGGCCTCGCCCGTCGCGCCCTTGGGCTCCACCGTGCCCGCCATCATGTGGAGCTCCACCTGGCGCGGGTCCCAGAGCGCGATGTAGACGCGCGTCGCCTTGCGCGAGCGGTCCGTCCGGAGGAACGTGGTCATGAACGCCGGCGGGAGCCCGTCGAGCTGGCGCACGAAGGCGTCGCCGCCCTGCGGGTTCCACTGCCCCTCGCCCGGCAGCGGCGGCGTCACCCAGGGATCGAGCCGCGCCGGCGGCCAGCCGATCTCGGGATCGATCGGGATCTGGCGGACGGGCCGATCCAGCTCGCTCTGGCCGAGGTCCGAGGCGATGTCCTCCGCGCCTGTGTCGCCCGTCACCGCCTCCTTGTTGCGGAGGACGAAATCGAGCGCCGTGAACGCCACGGCCTTGACCGTCTGCATCGCGGCGTCGCCGATCACGAGGCGCACGCGGTCGACCGCCCAGGTGACGAGGTTCCCCGGCCGCGCGACCTCGGACGCCTCGGCGCGGATCCACGCGGGCAGCGCCGCGTCGTCCACGCCGCGCACCGGCAGGCGGGCCTCGCGGCTGCCCGCGCGGACGACGACGGCGCTGTCGTCCTCCAGCGCGACGGCGACGTCGCTCGCGTCCGGGCCGCGGCGGCTCCGCGGCTCCTCGGCGCCCGGGTCCTCGGCATGTGGATCCTCGGCGCCGCTCTCCTCGCTCCGGGCGAGGTCGATCGCGAAGGTCCGCCGGCCGATCCCGCGCAGCCGGCCTGTCGCCTGCCAGCTGGTGACGGCGTGCTGGAGCCGCTCGACGAGCGACCACTCCGCGCCGCCGGAGAGCGCTTGCCCGTCCAGCTCGAGCACGTGCACCGTGGGCGAAGCGGCCTCGATCAGCGGGCGCGAGACGTAGGCGAGGGCCTCGCCGCGGAGCACGGGCTTCGACTCGTCCGCGCCGCTCGTCTCGGTGAGGTTGTGGATCGCCGAGACGTCGAGCAGGACGCCCTCCGGCGAGAGCCGCGCGTCGACGAGGTACAGATCGGTGGGCTCCCCGCGCTCGCCGCCGGCGCGCACGCCGCGCGCGCCGCGCACGACCGCGCGCGCGGCGACGCCGAACGGGCGGAGGCCCCCGCGCGGCGGATCCACCCACACCACGTCGCCGGCCGCCGCGGCGACGCCCCGCTCCGCGAGCTCCGTGGCGAGCGCGGTCGAGCGGTCGCGGGCGCCTCCTCCGACGGCGGGCGACATCGCCACGGCCGCGGACGCGCAGAGGACGAGGAGGCCGATGCGCTCGCGGCGCAGGGAGGGCGTTTTCGGGGACTGCATTCGCGGACAACGCGCGGAGGGGCGGGGCTCCTGCCCGGGCGATCGAGGACGACCGGACGCGCGCGCGGCAGCCGTTATCACCGTTTTTGTACCGCGGCCAGGCTCGGGGGCGCGCGGCGCTGGCGTCCGCGGAACCGGCGGTGCTACATCGGGCGCGCCCATGTCGAACGCTGACTCGCCCCCTCTCCGCCGCGACGAGGCGCTGACGATAGCGCGCCTCGCCCACCTCGACCTCTCCGCCGAGGAAATCGAGCGCCTCACCGGTGATCTCGGCAACATCCTCAGCTACGTCCGGCAGCTCGAGGAGCTCGACGTCTCGGCGGTGCCGCCGACGGCGCACGTGCAGATCGAGCGGCTGCCGCTCCGCGCCGACGAGGAGGCGCCGAGCCTGCCGCGCGAGGTGGCCCTGCGGGAGGCGCCGCGGGTCGAGGACGACGGGTTCGCCGTTCCGGCGTTCGTGGACGAGGGGTGACGCCGATGGACACAGCGATCCTCGATCGATCCATCCCGGAGCTCGCGGCGCTCGTGCAGCGCGGCGAGGTGAGCGCCGAGGAGGTGGCCAGGGCCGCGCTCTCGCGCATCGAGCAGCGCGACGGCGCGCTGGGCGCCTTCCTCACCGTGCAGGGGGAGCAGGCCGTCGCGGCGGCGCGCGCGCTCGACGCGCGGCGCGCGCGGGGCGAGGCGCTCGGCCCGCTCGCCGGCGTGCCGATCGGCCTCAAGGACGCGCTCTGCACCGAGGGCGCCCCGACGACCGCCGGCTCGAAGATCCTCACGCGGGCGGCGGCGGGCGGGGACGGCGCGTCCAAGGCGCTCGACCCGGCGCGCGGCTTCCGCCCGCAGTTCGACGCGACGGTCGTCGCCCGCCTGCGCGAGGCCGGCGCGATCCTGCCGGGCAAGTGCAACATGGACGAGTTCGCGATGGGCTCGTCGAACGAGAACAGCGCCTTCGGCCCGGTGAAGAACCCGTGGGACCCGTCGCGCATCCCCGGCGGCTCGTCCGGCGGAAGCGCGGTCGCGGTGGCGGCGGGGATGACGCCCGGCTCGCTCGGGTCGGACACGGGCGGCTCCATCCGCCAGCCGGCGAGCCTCACCGGCGTCGTCGGCATCAAGCCGACGTACGGCCGCGTCTCTCGCTACGGCCTCATCGCGTTCGCCTCGAGCCTCGACCAGATCGGGCCGTTCGCGCAGGACGTGAAGGGCGCGGCGCGCCTGCTCGAGGTGATCTCGGGCCGCGATCCGCGCGACGCGACGAGCCTCGATGCCCCGGTGGGCGCCTGCGAGGCCGCGTGCGGCCGCGACGTCGCGGGGCTGCGCATCGGGGTGCCCGAGGAGTACTTCGCGAAGGGCATCGACGCGCGGGTCGAGGCGAAGGTGCGGGAGGCCATCGAGGGCCTGCGCGGGCTCGGCTGCGAGATCAAGCCCGTGCGCCTGCCGCACACGCGGTACGCCGTGGCGGCCTACTACATCGTCGCGACGGCCGAGGCGTCGTCCAACCTGGCGCGCTTCGATGGGGTGCGCTTCGGGCTGCGCGTGGAGGGCGACCGCGGCGGGAAGGCGGACCTCCAGGGCCTCTACGGCCGGACGCGCGGCGAGGGGTTCGGCCGGGAGGTGAAGCGCCGGATCCTGCTCGGCACGTACGTGCTGTCCGCGGGCTACTACGACGCGTATTACCTGCGCGCGCAGAAGGTCAGGACGCTGATCCGGCGCGACTTCGACGAGGCCTTCCGCGAGGTGGACCTCATCGCGGCGCCTGTCTCGCCGACGGTCGCGTTCCGGCTGGGGGAGCGGGTGGACGATCCGCTGTCGATGTACCTGGCCGACGTCTACACGCTGCCCGCCAGCATGGCCGGGCTGCCCGCGATCAGCGTCCCGTGCGCGACAGCGCAGGCGCCGGACGGCGGGCCTCCGCTGCCTGTCGGCCTGCAGCTCATCGGCCCTGCGCTGGAGGAGGCGCGGCTCTGCCAGGCGGCCTACGCGTGGGAGCAGATCTCCCCGGTGCGCGGGCTGCGCGCGTCGATCGCATGACGAGCGGAGCGCGCCGATGAGCTCCGCGATCACCGTGGCGGCGGCCGGCCCCGAGCACCTCCCGGGGCTCGAGGCGCTCTTCGAGGCCGCCGGCACGCCCTGCTACTGCCGGTACTACCACTTCGGCGGCACCAACAACGAGTGGCTCGCGCGGTGCTCGGACGGCCAGGGCGAGAACCGCCGGGAGTTCGCCGAGGCGCTCGCCTCGGGCAGCGACGAGGCGCGGGGCGTCGTGGCGCTCGCGCCGGAGGCGCCCGACGTCGTCGGGTGGCTCAAGGTCGCGCCCGCGGCAGCGGTGGCGAAGGCGTACGAGCGACGCCTGTACCGCGGGCTGCCTTGCTTCGCGGGCGATCGCGCCGGCGTCTTCCTGATCGGCTGCGCCGTCGTGCACCCGGGCCACCGGCGGCGAGGGGTCGCGACAGCGCTCGTCGCGGGCGCGGTGGAGCTCGCGCCCTCCTGGGGCGCGCGCGCCCTCGAGGCCCTGCCGCGCCGCCCGAAGGAGCCGGTGAGCGACGAGGAGCTGTGGACCGGCCCGGTCTCCGCGTTCACGAGGAACGGATTCGCCGAGGTGCACGCGTTCGAGCCGTACCCGGTCCTGCGCCGGGTGTTGTGACAGCGCCGCGGCGAGGCCGGGCCGGGGTCGCGCTCCGCTTGCGCGCGCCGGCCGACCAGGTAGTGTCGCGCCCGGCGCATGGCTCCCACCTCCGAGCACCCTGAAGCCGCGGCCCACGACGTCGCCGAGCGGAGCTCCGCCGCCGGCGCAGATCACGCCGCGCCTGCCTCCGCCGCGGGCGCGGCCACGGCCGGCGCGAGCGAGCCCCCGGCGTCCGCAGCGGCGGAGGCCTCGCCGACCAGCCGGCGCGCGTCGTCCAGCTCGAGGGGCCGGGTCATCGCGCTCACCGGCGCCGCGTCCTTCCTCGGGCGCAACCTGATCGGGATCCTCGAGGAGGACCCGCGCATCGCGCGCGTGGTGGCCATCGACATCAAGCGGCCGGACACGGGCGGCTCCAAGCTGCGCATGCACACGGTCGACCTGACGGAGCCCGCCTCCGAGGAGCGCGTCGCCGAGGTGCTCGCGGCCGAGCAGGTGGACACGCTCGTCCACCTCTGCTTCCTGTCGTCGCCCACCCCGGCGACCGCCTGGGCCCACGAGCTCGAGTCGGTCGGCACGATGCACCTGCTCCACGGGGCGCGCCAGGCGAGCCTGCGCAAGCTGATCCTCTGGAGCCAGACGATCCTCTACGGCGCGCACCCGACCAACCCCAATTTCCTCACGGAGAAGCACCCGCTCCGGGCGGACCCGGACGAGCGCTTCTTCGCGGACAAGATGGCCGCCGAGCGGGAGCTCAACGCCTTCGGCGCGAAGGCCAAGGGCACGACCGTCACCATCCTGCGGACCGCGCCGATCCTCGGCCCGACCGTCCAGAACTACGTCACCCGGTTCCTGGCGCGGCGCCTGGTCATGACGATGCTCGGCTTCGACCCGCTGTGGCAGTTCATCCACGAGGTCGACGCGATCGCCGCCTTCAAGCTCGCCATCGACAGCGATTTCCCCGGGACCTTCAACATCGTGGGCGACGGCGTGCTGCCGCTCTCCACGATCGTGCGCCTCGCGGGCCGGACGGCGGTCCCGGTGCTGCACAGCGCCGCCGGGCCGCTCGCGTCTGCGCTCTGGGCCGCGCACGCGGCGATCGCCCCGCCCAGCTTCCTGCGGTACCTGCGCTATCTCTGCGTGGCGGACGGCGAGAAGGCGGCGCAGGTGATGGGGTTCCGGCCGGTCTACACGACGCGCGAGGCGTTGCTCGATTACACGAGCGCGCAGCGGCTGCGGGACGTGCGCCTGCTGCAAGAGACGCCTGCGTGATGCGGTTCGGGGGGTGAGCGATGGGCACGGAGCACGATCGAGAGCTCGAGGAAGCAGGGGCAGGGAATGGAGGGAATGGATCGCCGCCGTCGACGCGCGGGCGCCCCGACAGGACGGGGCCCGGGCACGTCGTGCCGAGCGTCGACGTCGAGGACGAGGAGACCCGGTACCTGGCGCCGATCGGCCCGACGGAGCCATCGGACGGGCGGAAGACGCAGTCGTCCGAGGTGCACGCCCCGGTCGTGCCGGTGACGGCCGAGGAGCTCCAGCGCCAGATCAGGGAGCTCGAGGCGCGGCTCAAGCGGATGCTCGCCGGGGGGCCGTCGCCCGACGCGAGCGGCGCGGTGGGAGGCATGCCCGAGACCGAGCGGAGCCCGCGCCTGGGCGGAGCGCCCGCCGCGTCGGCCGGCTTCGCCAGCGAGCCGCCGCTGTCCGAGCCCGGGACGGCGCGCGACGTCCTGTCGACCGACTTCTACCTGCGGCAGTGGGGCCGCGCCGGCCTGCGCCGCCGCTCGGAGGAGGTCGACGAGTTCGGCTTCGATCCCAAGTACGAGGCCCGGTACAGGTCGCTCTTCGACTTCCTGCACAGGCACTATTTCAGGATAGATATCGAGGGCATCGAGCGTATCCCCGCCGAGGGGCGGTGCCTCGTGGTGTCCAACCATTCGGGCGGGCCCATCCCCTACGACGGGCTCATGCTGCGGGCCGCGGTGCGGCGGGAGCACCCGGCGCGGCGGGAGCTCCGCTGGCTGGCCGACGATTTCGTGTACTACCTGCCGTTCGCCGGCACGATCATGAACCGGCTCGGGGCCGTGCGGGCCTGCCAGGAGAACGCCGAGCGGCTGCTCGCGGGCGAGCGGCTCATCGCGGTCTTCCCGGAGGGCGTCAAGGGCAGCGGGAAGCTCTACAAGGACCGGTACCAGCTCCAGCGGTTCGGTCGCGGCGGCTTCATCCGGCTCTGCCTGCGCACGCGCACGCCGCTCGTCCCGTGCGCCATCGTGGGGGCCGAGGAGACGAACCCGCTGTTCTACCGGATCGAGCACCTCACGCGCGCGCTCGGCATCCCGTACCTGCCGATCACGCCGACGTTCCCCGCGCTCGGGCCGCTGGGCCTCGTTCCGGCGCCCACCAAGTGGAAGATCCGCCTGGGCGATCCGGTGCGGTTCGACGCGTACGGCCCGGAGGCGGCGGACGATCAGATCCTGGTGCGGCGCCTCGCGGAGCGCGTGCGCGCGACGATCCAGGGGCTCATCGACGAGACCCTGGCCACCCGGAAGTCGATCTGGTTCGGATGAAGCGATCTGCCGAGGCGAATCCGCACTCCATGCCTGAAAATACGAACGAAGGGGATCCGCCCGCCGGGCCCGAGCGAGCGGCGAGCCGGGGCGCGCGGCCGGAGGGCGTGCTGGTGATCGACAAGCCGCGCGGGCCGACGAGCCACGACGTCGTGGCCCGCCTGCGCCGCGCCCTCGGCGTGAAGCGCATCGGGCACGCGGGGACGCTCGACCCGATGGCGTCCGGTGTCCTCGTGGTGCTCGTCGGCGAGGCCACCAAGCTCGCCTCGTACCTGACCGCGCAGGACAAGCGCTACACGGCGCGGGTCGTCCTCGGCGTGGGGACGGACACCCTCGACGCGGACGGGGAGATCACCGCGACGCAGCCCCTGCCGCCGTGGCTCGACGCGGAGCTCGGCGCCCTCGCCGGGGCCGGCGGGACTCCCGGCGGCGAGGCGCTCGCGCGCGCGGCGCCGCGCATCGCCGCCGCGATCGACGCGGAGCGAGCGCGGCGGGAGCAGGCGCCGCCGGCCTACTCGGCCATCAAGGTCGCCGGGCAGCGCAGCTACGCCCTGGCGCGCGCCGGCCAGGCGGTGGAGCTGTCGGCGCGGGCCGTCGAGGTCCGGTCGCTCGAGGTGACCGGCGCCTCGCGCGGCGTGCCTGGTGCACCTGCCGCGGGCGCTGCGCCGGCCGCGGGCGCTGCGCAGGCCGCGGGCGCTGCGCCTGCCGCGGGCGCTGCGCCGGCCACCCTCGATCTCGAGCTCGGGGTGAGCAAGGGGTATTACGTGCGCTCGCTGGCGCGCGACCTGGGCGCGCACCTCGACGTCCCCGCGCACCTGTCCGCGCTCCGCCGCACGGCGAGCGGCAGCTTCACCGTGGAGCAGGCCGTGTCCCTCGACGCCGGCGCCGAGGTGCTGCGCGCTTCGCTGCGCCCGCTCGCCGACGCAGCCGCCGCGAGCCTCCCGGTCGCCCGCCTGACCGAGCACGGCGCCCGGCGCGCGCGCATGGGACAAGCGCTCACCGAATCCGACTTCTCCATGGCTCCTGCGCACCCTGGCGCCGCTGTATGGCTCGATCCGGACGGGGCCCTGGTGGCGCTCGGCGCCTCGGAGGTCGCCGATGTGGACGCCGGTGAGGGCGATCCGGCGCCATCGCCGACTCGGTTTTCCGTCCTGCGCGGTTTTTCTGAAGCGCCCGACATGCGTGGGAATGCTGCTAGATAAGAGAAACCCACAGCACACGGCAATTCCCTGGACTTCGGCAGATCTACGGCGCATGTCACTGGCAGCGCTCGGCAGGATCGGTCGAGCTGGGGAGTCCGCCTTCGGGCGAGAGCGGCAAGAACGCGTGGTTCCGTCATCTCCTGAGATTTCGCGTCCCGGTCCGGTTGCGCTCCCCTCGCCTGTTCCGTTACGATTCGTCCGTTAGGAGCCTCTGTTTGAGTCCCGATTTCGTTCCATTGCCAGCGCTCGGCGCTGCAGTTCTCTCCGCTGTACTTGGCTCGCTGTTCGTCGGCGCCGACACCGCACTGACGACGTTGAGCGCGACGAGGCTCGGCGCGCTGATAGAGCAGGCGACGGGCCCCACGAAGGCCGCCTACGAGCGGATTCGTCAGGAAGACGCCAAGCTCCGTTCCCGCTACCTGCTCGGCTGGGTCGTATCGACCAGCCTGACGGCCGCCTGCTTCGACCTCTTCTTCCGGCGGATTGTCCCTGGCGCTGCGCTCTATCTCGGGCTGGCGACCACCATCGTCCTCAGCGGAGCCCTTTACGAGGTCAGCTCCACGCTGGGCCGCAAGCACGCCGATCGGGCCGCATCGATGGCGGTCCGCTTCTTGCGCCCTCTCGAGATCGCGATGCTGCCGCTCGCCGTACCGCTCGGCTGGATCGGCTCCAAGCTGGGGCCGCGGGATGGTGAGCAGCCGTCGGATCCGAGGGTTGCCGAGGCGGAGGTCGAGATCCTCGTCGATGAGGTCGAGCGTTCTGGTCTCTTCGGGCGAGAGCCGGCGGAGATGATCCGGAATGTGCTCGAGTTCGCCGATCTCACGGCGCGGGACGTGATGGTGCCGCGATCCAAGGTCGAGGCCATCGAGATCTCCACTCCGCTGGAGAAGGTGCTGGAGATCGTCACCGAGAGCGGGCACTCGCGGTATCCGGTCTACAAGGATCAGACCGACAACATCGCTGGTCTCCTCTACGCGAAGGATCTGTTCAAGGTCCTCGAGGAGCGCCGGCTCAAGAACACGACGCTCCGGGAGATCACGCGGAGCCCGGCCAATTTCGTCGCCGAGTCGCAGCCCCTCTCTTCGCTGCTCCGGGAGATGAAGAGCCGGAGACAGCACCTCGCCATCGTGGTCGACGAGTTTGGCGGGATGTCGGGGATTGTCACCCTGGAGGACGTGCTCGAGGAGATCGTCGGAGACATCCGGGACGAGCACGACGAGACGGACGACGGGGCTGCCATCCAGGATCTGGGCGACGGCCGCCTGGTCGCCGACGCGGCCGTATCGATGAGCGATCTCTCGGCCTACCTGGGCGCCGAGCTCGACCGTGAAGGAAAGTACGAATCTCTCGGCGGGATGCTCACGCAGCACGTGGGCAAGGTGCCCGAGGTCGGCACGGCCGTGAGCAAGTTCGGCCTGCGCTTCATCGTGCGCGACAGCGACGAGCGTCACATCGGCAAGGTCGAGATCGTCCGCCCCCGCGCCATGGGCGCCGGCGGCGCCGCCTGAAGCCCCCCTGACCCGACGCGCAGGAGGGGACCCATCGCCGTCCCCTCCCCTCGGCTCCCCCAGATCGCGAACCCAGCTACACCCCGCCCGCCGCGCGGTGCTTCAGATCTGCCGCGGCCGAGCGGCGCGCGCCCGCACAGGAGACGGGCCCAGATCGGCGTTTTCGGCGCGGAAGCGCACTCCGGTGCGCTGAGCACCGAAAACGTCGAGATGGGCCCGTATCCGAAGCGGGCGCGTGCCGCTCAGCGGGCGAGGGAGAGTTTGTGGAGCTCGTTCGCGAGATCGTCGGCCTCTTTGATGAGGCCGGGCGTCTCGTCGGCGGGGTTGTCCTTCTTGCCCTCGAGCAGCTGGCGGATGTCGATCATCGCGCCGCGCAGCTTGAAGACGATCTGCTCGCTCGTGAAGGCGGCCACGGTCTGGGGGTCGACCGGGAGGACCTGCAGGTCGCCGCCGGCGATGTCACCCTTCGTCCAGCGGGTGGCCTCCTTGTCGGCAGGCTTCACGCCCTGCTGCGTGCGCTCGAGGCGGCTCACCGTGTACTTCGCCGGCCAGTCCTTGCCGAACGGGAACGGCGCCTTGTTGGGAACGAGCTCGGCCAGCGTCTTGTCGCCGTCCCGGCGGAAGACCACCGAGAAGTTCACCACCGGCTCATCCTGCTCCTTCCACGATTTCTCGACGGGAGCCTGCGCCGCGCTGAGCAGGTTCTTGAGGCTGTCCTTGGTCTTGTTCAGATCCTGGACCGACGTGGTGAAGGCGAGCACCTGGCGCATCACCCTGCCAGGGAGGCCGCCGATCTGCTTGTTCTCGAGGTTGGTGGCGTCGAACGGGACGTTGATGGCGCCGAGCTCGGTCGGGAGCTGCGCGGGGAAGCTCTTGCGCGAGAGCGCCTCGGCGGCGGCGCCGAGCTTCTCGTTCAGCTCCTTCATCTTCTCGTTCGCGGCCTTCACGTCCTTCGCGAGCGCCGCGGCGCCGTCGACCGCGAGCTTGCCGCGATCGCCGCGCTCCTTCGCGCCGCCGACGGCGAAGCCCACGCCGATGCCGACGATCGCCGCGAGGCCGGCGTAGAGCGCCGTCTTCTTCGAGGCCTTCCGCCGCTCCTGCTCGACCTCCTCGCCGACCTCGACCTTGATGGTCTGCGCGGCGGCCGTCGGCTTGGGCGGAGGCGTCTGGATCACAGGACGCGGCGCCGGCGCGAACGGAGGCAGCGGGATGCCCGGCGAGATCCCGGGCGGGGGCGCGATGCCCCCCACGGAGGGCATCGGCGGCCGCGCGCTCGGATGCGGCGAGGGCACGCCGATCGGGCCCGCGTTCATGTCGGGAGGCGGCCCCGATCCGGGCTGCGGGCCAGGCATGGGAAGGGGGACGGCCGCTCCCGGCGCCCCGCCTATCGCCGTTTTGCCAAGCCGAGCCTTCAGATCGATTTTGCTCTTCTTCTTTTCTTCAGCCATCGGCTCCTCGAGGACGGGATCGCTGCACCACTTCGCGCTGAAAACTCCAGCTCGCCCGAGGGAATCGACCCACCACGGCCCGAACCGGAGCTGCCCCTGCGCGAGCGGCAACAGAAGACGACACGGGCCGGCCTCCAACAGACCGACATGGGAGCGGGGAGGGCAAGATCAGCAACACGACGGGAGCGCCGGGCGAGCGGACAACCCGCCGGGCACGTTAGCGGCGCGCCGCCTGGAATGTCAACGCGATGGCGATCGCGGCGCAGGATGTGTTTCGACAGGCGATCGCCAGGCCACACGGGCCACCCGGCCCCACGGCAGCCCCCGCCGGCCCGCAGCGGCGCCCTCGCCGGGTCTGCGCCGGCGTCCCCCGCCCATCCTGCGGGCGGCCGCCGGCGGCTGGCCCTCCGCGGAGGGAGCGGGTAGGAAGCAGGGGGTTCATGGTCTCGTTCAAGTTCGGCGGGGGTCGGCCGCCGCGGCTCCGCTCTCCTTCCGGTTCCGGCAGCGGACCGCAGGCGCCGCCAGCTTCATCCACCGGCAACAGACCGCAGGCGCCGCCCGCGGCTTCCTCTGGCGACGGGCGGGAGGCGCCCCCCTCGCCTTCCAGCGGCGGGCGGCAGGCGCCGCCCCCTCCTGCCTCCAGCGGGGGCCGGCGGGGGCCGCCCCCGCGGCGGCCATCGCTCCGGATGGAGACCCGGCGGGTCACGAGCTTCGATGGAACCG
Organism: Sorangium sp. So ce426; assembly: GCF_051475585.1. NCBI lineage: Bacteria > Pseudomonadati > Myxococcota > Polyangiales > Polyangiaceae > Sorangium > Sorangium sp. So ce426. The sequence goes on from NZ_CP150341.1 coordinate 6,309,560, forward strand.
ACATCACCTACCGCGTGACGCCGCCGCCGTTCGAGGGGGCGAAGACGGTGGTCCTTGTCAACGGGCTGGGCGGGCCGTACCTCGCCTGGCGGGCGCAGGTCGAGTACCTCTCCGACCAGTACCGGTTCATCACGTGGGATTACCGCGGGATGTACGCGTCGAAGCGCCCGTCACCGGACGTTCCGGGCGCCTACGCGGTCGCGAACCATGTCCGCGACCTGGAGGCGATCCTCGCCGTCGAAGGGATCCGGCGCGGCGCGCTGATGGGATGGAGCGTGGGCGTCCAGGTGGCGCTGGAGGCGTTCCGCAGGCTCCCGGGGTTCGCCGCGAACCTGGTCCTGCTGAACGGCACCTACCGCCGGCCGCTGGAGACGATGGGGCCGCTGCCGGGGCTCGGGCGGCTGTTCGTGGCGTTCGCGGCGCGCGCTCACACGCTGGCGGCCCGGGTGACGCGCAGCCCCCTCGGCCCGCCGGACGCGGTGCTCTGGCTGAAGCGAATGGGGCTGCTCGGCAAGACGCTCGACAGCGAGGCGTTCGCCGAGCTCGTGCAGCCGTTCGGCCGGCTCGACATGGACGCGCTCTTCAGCAACCTCCGCGCGCTGGACGCCCACGACGCCGAGCACGTCCTGGAGCAGATCGACGTCCCGACGCTGCTCATCACCGGCGATCGCGATGCGTTCACCCCGCGGGCGCTGGCGCAGTCGATGGCGCGCCGCATCCCGATGGCGGAGATCCTCGTGGTCCGCGGCGGGACCCACACCACCGCGGTCGAGTTCCCCGAGCTCGTGTCGCTCCGGATCGAGCGCTTCTTCGCCGACCACGGCTTCTAGCGCCGCCCGCCCGAAGTCCGGTCAGGGATGACCGGACTTCGGCGCCGCTTCGCGGCGGCTTCGCGCGGGCGGCACCAGCTTTGTTTCCTCGGGGCTCCGCCCCGAACCCCAGCGTCCGCTTCGCGGCCGCGCGGCCCGCCTGGCCCGGGGCCAGGCGGGCGCGCGCCGATCACTTCCGGAGCAGATCGGCGAACGGGTTGTTGCGGAAGCCGCCCGACGAGCTCCCCTGCCCCTTCCCTTGCTGCCCCTGGGCCGGCCGGCGGCCGTCGCCGCGATCGTTGCGGCCGCGCGCGTCGCCGCCTGCAGAGGGGCCGCCCGCCTGGGGGCGCGCGCCGGCGGGAGCGCCGCCCTTCTTCGCGGTGAGCGCGATGCGCTTGCGCACGAGGTCGACCTCGAGCACACGCACCTTGATCTTCTCGCCCACCTTCGCGACCTCGTTCGGGTCCTTCACGAACCTGTCCGCCAGCTGCGAGACGTGCACGAGGCCGTCCTGGTGGACGCCGATGTCGACGAAGGCGCCGAACGCCGTGACGTTGGTCACCACGCCCTCGAGCTCCATGCCCGGCTTGAGATCCTCCATGGTCCGCACGTCGTCGCGGAACTTCGGCGGCTCGAACGTGGCGCGCGGGTCGCGGCCCGGCTTCTTCAGCTCGCTCAGGATGTCGTTCAGCGTGAACGAGCCGACGTCGCCGGCCTCGTACTTCTTCGGATCGATCCGCGCGATCGCCGCCGTGTCGCCGATGAGCGACCCGACCGGCACGCCGAGGTCCGCCGCGATGCGCTCGACGAGGCCGTAGCGCTCCGGGTGCACGGCGCTCGCGTCGAGCGGGTGCTCCCCGCCCCGGACCCGCACGAAGCCCGCCGCCTGCTCGAACGTCCGCGGGCCGACGCCGGGCACGTCGAGCAGGGCCTTGCGGCTCTTGAACGCGCCGTTCAGGTCGCGGTGGGCGACGATCTTCTTCGCGAGGCTCGGGCCGATGCCGGCGACGCGGGCGAGCAGCGGGGCGCTCGCCGTGTTGAGCTCGACGCCGACCAGGTTGACGCAGCTCTCGATCACCTCGTCGAGCTTCCGCGCGAGCAGGCCCTGGTAGACGTCGTGCTGGTACTGGCCGACGCCGATGCTCTTCGGGTCGACCTTCACGAGCTCCGCGAGCGGGTCCTGCAGCCTGCGGGCGATGCTGATGGCGCCGCGCACCGTGAGGTCGAGGTCCGGGAACTCCTCGCGCGCGACCTCGCTCGCCGAGTACACGCTCGCGCCCGCCTCGCTCACCGGGACGCAGAACAGCTTCTCCGACGGTCGCAGATCGGCGTTCGCCGTCTGCTCGTTCAGCCCCTCCGACGCGAGCACGTCCTTCACGAACGCCTCGGTCTCGCGGCCGTGCGTGCCGTTGCCCACGGCGACGGCGCGGAGGGGGTACTTGCGGCAGATGCGGCGCAGGTCCTGGCGCGCGCGCTCGAGGGAGTCGCTGCTCCCGACCAGGTAGATCGTCGTGTGCTCGAGGAGCTTGCCCGTCTCGTCGACGACGGCGCACTTGCAGCCGGTGCGCTGGCCGGGGTCGATGCCGAGCACCGCCTTCGTGCCGAAGGGCGCCGCGAGGAGGAGCTCGCGGAGGTTCTGGGCGAAGACGTCGACCGCGGCGCGATCGGCCTGCATCTTGAGGTCGACGCGCACGTCGCTCTGGACCGCCGGGAGCAGGAGCCGCTTCACGGCGTCGTCCGCGGCCTTCGTGAGCTCGCCGGCCCACGGCGATCTCGGCTTCAGCCCCACCGCGGCGTGGATCGGGGGGACGAGCGGCTCGGGCGCGAGCTCTATCGAGGCGCGGAGGACGCCCTCGGCCTCGCCGCGGCGGATCGCGAGGTAGCGGTGCGACGGGATGTTCGCGACGGGCTCCTCGAAGCTCCCGTACATGTCGAACTTCGTCTGCTTGGCCGCGTGCTCCTCGTTCTTCTGGACCTTGATGACGCCTTCCTTCGCGTAGGCCTCGCGGACGAGCTTGCGCACGTCGGCGTGCTCGGCGATGCGCTCGGCGCAGATGTCGCGCGCGCCGGCGAGGGCGGCCGCCGCGTCGGGGACCTCCTTCTCGGCGCTGACGAACGCGCGGGCCTCCTCCTCGGGGCTGCCGTCGCCCGGCTGCGACCACATGCGATCCGCGAGCGGCTCGAGGCCCCGCTCCTTCGCGATGATGGCGCGCGTGCGGCGCTTCGGCTTGAAGGGGAGGTAGAGGTCCTCGAGCTCGGCCTTGGTGCCGCAGGCGCGGATCTTCGAGGCGAGCGCGTCGGTGAGCTTGCCCTGCTTCTGGATCTCCGTGAGCACCGTGGCGCGGCGCTCCTCGAGCTCGATGAGGTAGGCGCGGCGCTCCTCGATGGCGCGGATCTGCACCTCGTCGAGCCCGCCGGTCGCTTCCTTGCGGTAACGGGCGATGAACGGGACCGTCGCCCCCTCGGCGAGCAGCTTGGCCACCGCCGAGACCCCCTGGCGCGGGAGGCTCAGCTCCGCGGCCAGGAGCGGGACCGGATCGAACGAGCTGTCCGCGCGGCTCGGGACAGCGACAGGGCTCTGCGTCTCAGTCATGGGCGCGGCATACGCGCAGGGTGCACGCGCGTCCAGGCTTGACTTGCTGTCTGCCTCAGCCCGCCGCCGCGATGACCTCGCCGTCGCGCAGCACGGCCCGCGCGCGCGGCGCGCCCCAGGGCTGCACGATCGCGTTCTCGTGCGGCAGGTCCCACACGGCGAGATCCGCGCGCAGCCCAGGACGGACGGCGCCGCACACGCCGCCCAGACCGAGCGCGGCCGCCGCCTCGCGCGTCGCGCCCAGGATCGCCTCGGCGACCGTGAGCCCGTAGAGCCGCACCGCGAGCGCGAGCGCGAGCGGCAGGCTCTCGGTCGGCGCCGTTCCGGGGTTCGCGTCGCTGCCAACGATCAGCGGGACGCCTGCGGCCCGGAGCGCGGCGACGGGCGGCGGCTCCTGCCGCAGCGTGAAGCTCGCCACGGGCAGCAGCGCGGCGGCGACGCCCGCCCGGGCGAGCGCCGCGATGCCCGCCGGCGCGACGTGCTCGAGGTGGTCGGCCGACGCGGCGCCGAGCGCGGCCGCGAGCTCGGCGCCGCCCACGTCCGCGAACTGCCCGACGTGCACGCGCACGCCGAGCCCCAGCGCGCGCGCCCGCTCGAGCACCGGCCGCGCCTCGTCGACAGAGAACGCGCTCCGGTCGATGTACGCGTCGACGTAGCGCGCGAGGCCGGCCGCGGCGATGGCGGGCAGCCAGGAGCGCTCCACCGTGGCGGCATAGGCCGCGCGATCGCCGCCGGCCTCGGGTGGCAGCGCGTGCAGCGCGAGGTACGTCGGCACGACGCGGGGCAGGCGCGCGTCCCTCCCCGCCTCGGCGACCGCCTCGAGCTGCTTGCGCTCCGTCGCCTCGTCGAGGCCGTAGCCGCTCTTGGCCTCGACGGCGGTCACGCCGAGCGCGGCCATCCGGCGGAGGCGGGCGCGGAGCGTGTCCGCGAGGTCGCCGGCGGTCGCGGCGCGCGCCGCGCGCATGCTCGCGACGATGCCGCCGCCGGCCGCGGCGATCGCCTCGTAGTCGCCGCCGGCCATGCGGATCGCGTACTCGGCGTCCCGCGAGCCGATCCAGGGCGCGTGCGTGTGGCCGTCGACGAGCCCGGGCGTGACGACCCCCGCGGCCTCGATCGCGATGGGCGCGCCGGCCCCGGGCCGCAGGACCTCGCGCCGCGGGCCGACCGCGTCGATCGCGCCGCCTCGCACAACGATCGCGGCGTCCTCGATGACGCCGAGGGGATCGCCGGCCGAGGCGCGGGACGCGTCGCAGGTGACCAGCCGGCGCGCGGTGATGGCGAACGGGCGCTCGGGGTGCTGCGCGGCCTCCGCTCGCGCGGCGCCCGGCGGCGCCGTCACGTCGCCGCCCTCGCGGCGCGCGCCCGCTCGATGTCCTCGATCACCGCCCGGGACGCGGGCCCGCCGGCGATCTCGGCGAACGCCGCGGGCGACGAGGCCGGCCGCGGCGGGCACCGCCGGCGCAGGCCCAGGCACCGCGCGGCCGCCTCGGCGCAACGCTCGCGGAAGCGGGGCTCGCGCTCGGCCTTGCGCACGAGCGCCTCGTGCACGCGATCCTGCAGGTCCTCGCGGTGGCAGACGAGCAGCGCGTCGCAGCCCGCCCAGACCGCCGCGGCGGCGGCCTCCTCGACGGCGTGGTGCGCCGCGATCGCGGCCATCTCGAGATCGTCCGAGAAGAGCACCCCCTCGAAGCCGATCTCGCCGCGCAGGAGGTCGGTGCAGATGGCGCGCGACAGCGTCGCCGGGACGCCGGGATCCAGCGCCTCGACGACGATGTGCGCCGTCATGAGCGACGCGACCCCGGCGCCGCAGGCGGCGCGGAACGGCGGCAGCTCGATCTCGTCGAGGCGGCCGCGCGCGTGCGAGAGGGTCGGGAGCGCGAGGTGGCTGTCGAGCGCCGTGTCGCCGTGCCCCGGGAAGTGCTTGCCGCAGGCGAGCACGCCCTCCTCCTGGAGCCCCTCCAGGAACGCGACGGCGCCCAGCGCGACCGCGCCAGGGTCGCGGCCGAACGCGCGATCGCCGATGATCGGGTTCGCCGGGTTCGAGTCGACGTCGAGCACCGGGGCGAAGTTCAGGTTGATGCCGACGGCCCGGAGCTCGGACGCGACGGCGCGCGCCGCGCGGCGCAGCAACGGGAGGTCCGCGAGCTCGCCGAGCGAGCGCATCGACGGCAGCGTCAGGAACGGCGCGGGCAAGCGGGTGACGCGGCCCCCCTCCTGATCGATGCCGATGAAGGGAGGCCGATCGGGGCCGCCCGCCGCGGCGAGCGCCTGGCAGAGCCGCGCCGTGGCGGCCACGTCAGGGACGTTGCGCCGGAACAGGATCGCGCCGCCCCGCCGCCCCTCGGCGAGGGCCTTCAGGTACCGGGCCGGCGGCTCCGCGCCGTCGAAGCCGCCCACGATGAGCTGACCACACAGGACCTCGAGCTCCAGATCGAGCCGCATCGTCCACCACCTCTCGCGCGGCGCAGGCGAGCGGCCGGCCGCGGAATCCGTTCGTAGACGACTCGTAAACGACTTGGGCCGACGAGGCCACTTCCGAGGGATGCCGGCGCGCCGGAGGGGACGCCGCGGCGCCGGAGGGACGCGACGCGCCGCGGCCCCCCTCAGAACCGGATCGCGATCTTCCCGAAGTGCGCGCCGCTCGCGATGGACTCGATCGCCTGGCGCAGCTCGGCGAAGGGGACCACGCGGTCGACGACGGGCCGGAGCCCGCTCGCCGCGATCGCGCGGTTCATGCCCTCGAACATCGCCCGCGATCCGACGAAGATGCCCTGCGCGGTGATCTGCTTCATCAGGATGGGGAACAGGCCGACATCCCCCAGCGCGCCGCCCGTGAGCACGCCGATGAGGCTCACGCGGCCGCCGAACCGGACCGCGCGGAGCGAACGGGCGAGCGTGCCCGCGCCGCCCACCTCGATCACGTGATCCACCCCCGCGCCGCCGGTGAGCGAGCGCGCGGGCGCGTCCCAGTCGGGGTTCGCGCGGTAGTTGATCGTCTCCGACGCCCCGAGCGACCTCGCGCGCTCGAGCTTCTCGTCGTTGCTCGAGGTGACGATGACGCGGGCGCCAGCGAGCCGGGCGAACTGCAGCGCGAAGATCGAGACGCCGCCCGTGCCCTGCACGAGGACCGTGTCGCCCGCCTTGAGGTGGCTCGCCACGAAGAGCGCGTTCCACGCGGTCACGGCGGCGCACGGCAGCGACGCGGCCTCCTCGTCCGTGAGGTGCTGCGGGACCGCGACGACCCCCTCCGCGTCGAGCAGCACCCGCTCCGCGGCCACGCCCGGCAGCTCCCCGCCGAGCGCGCCCCGCGCCTTGTCCGCGGAGAGCTCCCCGTCGATCCATCGCTGGTGGAAGATCGGGCTCACGCGATCGCCGACCTTCACCCGCGTCACCCCGTCCCCCACGGCGACGACCTCCCCGACCCCGTCGGAGAGCGGGACGAGCGGCAGCGCGAACTTCGGGTTGTAGAGCCCCTTCGCGACGAGCAGGTCGCGGAAGTTGAGCGACGCCGCCCTCATCTGGAGGACGATCTGCCCAGGCCCCGGCTCAGGATCCGGAAGATCGATCGGGCGAAGCGCGTCGAGACCGAACGAACCCTGGAGAGCGAACGCTTTCATGCAGATCCTCCTTGAGCGGGGATCCGCTATCCCACGCGGGGTGGAGGCCGGTCAACGCGCCGCTCGGCGCCCTGGCCCCCGCGCGTCGCGCAGCGCCTGGGAAGCGAGCCACAGGCCAGCCGCCGTCACGAGCGCCGCCCCGAGCAGCTGGTCCGCCGACGGGCTCTCGCCCAGCCAGGCGGCGGCGAGCACGTGCGACAGGACGACCCCGACGTACCCGATCGCGCCGACGCGCGCCGCGCTGTCGAGCGCGTAGGCGCGCGTCATCGCGAGCTGCGCGAGCCCGCCGGCGAGGCCCGTCCCGATCAGGAGGAGGGCGCCGAGGGCGTCGGGCGTCCGCCAGACCGGGATCGAGAGCGCGACCATCGCGGCGCTCGCGACGAGCGAGAAATGCAGCGCGATCGCCTCGGGGCTCGCGCGCTCCCCGCCTGCGCCGATCCTGCGCAGCCAGATCATGGCGAACGCCGAGAAGACGGCGCCGAGCGTGGCGATGAGCGCGATCTCGCCCGCGATCGCGAGCCTCGGCGCGGCGACGAGCCCGACGCCGGCGAAGGCGAGCAAGGTCGCGAGCCAGAGGCGCGGGCTCGTCCGCTCGCCGAGCAGCCGCGGCGCGAGGAGCGCGACGAAGATCGGGCTCGTCGCGCCGAGCGTGACCGCGTCGCCGAGCGCGATCTGCGGCGCGCCGAGCGTGTAGAAGCCGCAGAGCATCGCCCCGGTGCCGCAGAGCGAGCGCGCCCACGCGAGCCGCCGGTCGCCCCGACCCACGGAGAGCGGCGCGCGGCGGACGAGCGCGACGCCGAGCGCGGTGGCCGCGCCCACCAGCGTTCGCGACGCCGCCACCTCGGGCCACGGGGCGTGCTCCGAAGAGAGGCGCGCGAGGACGTTCATCGCGGCGAAGAGCGACTGGGCCAGGAGCATCCACAGGACGCCCGCGGTCGGGTGCGCCGCGCGCCCCTCGCGCTCCGCGGCGAGGATGATCGCGGAGGCCCCGGGCGGGTGCGCGGCGACCGCGCCCTGCGACGATGACGACGTGCTCACGTAGCGCATCGATTACCACCTCGACCTCGCCGCCGTACACGCCGCCGTGCGCCCGGAGGCGCCGGCGCTCCCGGGTGCGCGCGCGACATCGAAGCGCTACGGTCGCAACGATGCGCGCGATCATCGGAGCCACGAGGAGAAGCAGGACAGGAGCGATGGATGGTCAGCGGGAGCGCCGGTCCGGGGCGCTCTGGCTCGGGCTCGTCGCCGCGGGCGCCCACGCGCTCGGGTGCGGCGCGAGCGCCGCGAACGAGCCGGCGGAGGGGCCCTCCGGGGGCAAGGCCAGAGAGGGAGCGGCGGAGGAGAGCGCGCGCCCCTCGGAGGGCAAGGCCGCCGGCGTGGAGGCCGGCGGCGAGGCCCAGGGCGCCCAGGCCCCGCCCGCGCCGGGCCAGCGGATGACCCGCGCGGAGGCGGCGCGGTACGTGCTCGGCCTCGTCAACCGCGATCGCGCGGCGCACAAGCTGCCGCCCGTGCGGTGGGACGAGACAGCGGCGCGCGCGGGGCGGCGGCACGCCGAGGACATGGTCCGGATCGGCTTCACCGGCCACTGGGGCAGCGACGGCTCGGTCCCGGAGGAGCGCTACACGGCCGCGGGCGGCGACGGGTTCCCGATGGAGAACGCCGGCTGCTTCGCCGACGCGATCCCCCGCGAGCTCGATCCGGATCCGCGCTTCTCCGCGGAGAGCCTCGAGCGCGTGCACCAGGCCTTCATGGACGAGAGGCCCCCGGCCGACGGGCACCGGCGCAACGTGCTCACAGCGTCGCACACCTCGCTCGGGGTCGGGCTGGCCAAGGCGAAGGGGTTCGACATCGCCTGCCTGGCGCAGGAGTTCGTCGACGACTACGGCACGTACCAGCCGCTGCCCAGGCGGGCGACGATCGGCGAGCGGATCCGGGTGAGCGGCGAGCTCGCCGCGCCGGCGAAGATCGCGGGCGTCGGGATCTCGCGGGTCGAGCCGGGGAAGCCGATCAAGCCGGAGAAGCTGCTCAAGATGGGCGGATACCCGATCCCGCCCCCCTACGCGACGTTCTTCCCGAAGGGCTTCAAGACGCCTATTCCTCTCCAGGTGACCGGCAATCGATTCGACATCCAGGTCCCGCTGGACGACCGCGGGCGGCCCGGGCTCTACGGCGTCAGCGTCTGGGCCACGTTCCCCCCCTCGGACGAGCTGAAGATGGTCTCGCTCCGCACGATCGACGTCGTCGGCAAGGGAGGCGCGCGATGAGCCAGAGCCGCCCCCCCACGGCGTCCGAGGAGCTCGACGCGGTCAAGGTGCTCGATCACCTGGTCCGCCGCGCTGTCTCGATGGGCGCGAGCGACATCCACGTCGAGCCGAAGCGCGACGGCATCCGCGTGCGCTACCGCGTCGACGGCGTGATGGTGGCGCAAGGGCAGATCCCGATCGAGATCGCGCCGTCGCTCACCTCGCGCGTGAAGGTGCTCGCGCGGATGGACATGACCGAGCGGCGCCTGCCGCAGGACGGCCAGTTCAGCCTCGAGCTCCACGGCCACCCGCTCATCCACCTGCGCGCCTCGACGTTCCCCGCGATCCACGGCGAGACGCTCGTGCTGCGCGTGCTGCTGAGCCACCAGCTGATCCCGCTCGACAAGCTCGGGCTCGCCGAGGGGGACCTGCCGCGGCTCGAGCGGCTCGCCGACCGGCCCTCGGGGCTGATCGTCGTGTGCGGGCCGACCGGATCCGGCAAGACCTCGACGCTCTACTCGCTGATCAAGGTCATGAAGACGAGCGAGCTGAGCATCGTCACGCTCGAAGATCCGATCGAGGTCGAGTTCGCCGACATCACGCAGGGGCAGACCAACCCGAGGCAGGGCTTCACGTTCGCGACGGGCCTGCGCGCGATCCTGCGGCAGGACCCGGACGTGATCATGGTGGGCGAGATGCGCGATCCCGAGACGGCGCAGATCGCGCTGCAGGCGAGCCTCACGGGGCACCTCGTGCTGTCGACGCTGCACACCTCCGACGCGGTGGACACGGTCGCGCGCCTCGTGGACCTCGGCGCGGAGTCGTGGATCGTGGCGAACGCCCTGCTCGCCGTGGTCGCGCAGCGGCTCGTCCGCAAGCTCTGCGAGGAGTGCGCGGAGACGTACGAGCTCGAGACCGCCGTGACGGGCGAGGAGGACAAGGTCCTCATCGAGGAGGGCGCCGAGCTGAAGCGCAGCGTCGGGTGCCAGACATGCCACATGACGGGCTACCGGGGGCGCATGGGCCTGTTCGAGATGCTCGAGCTCGACGACGATCTGCGGGATCTCGTGAAGGCGCGGGCGGGGAAGCGCGCGTACCGGGACGCCGCGCGCAAGGTAGGGCTCGTGCCGCTGCGCGAGGCCGGGCTCGCCAAGGTGAAGGAGGGGATCACCTCCCTGGACGAGGTGCTCCGCGTGACGTGACGGAGCGGGGAGCAGGTTCGTGCGCTACGGGCTCATTCGCGTCGTTCGGCTCGCTGCGGCGTACTTTCGTACGCCTCACTCGCCTGCCTAGCGACTGAGCCCGTATCACACGAACCTGCTCCCCGCTCTGGAGGAGGCCTTGCCCAGCGTCTCGGCCTGACGCGTCGCCGGTCAGGTCGCCTGCGAGGAGCCGTCGTCGACCGCGTTGGCGGCGATGACGCCCTTGTACCAGAGCGCGCTGTCCTTCGGGATGCGCCGCTGCGTCTCGTAATCCACCCAGACGATGCCGAAACGCTGCGAATAGCCGCGATCCCACTCGTAGTTGTCCATCAGCGACCACACGAAGTACCCCGCGAGCGGCGCCCCCGCGTCCATCGCGCGCCGCGCGGCGACGAAGTGATCGCGCAGGAACTCGAGCCGCCGCGTGTCCGGGATGCGGCCGTCCTTGTCCGGCTCGGTCGAGTAAGCCGCGCCGTTCTCCGTCACGTAGAGCTTCGGCACGCCGTACTCCACGTGCAGCCGGAGGAGCAGCCGCCGCAGCCCTTCCGGGTAGACCTCCCAGCTCATCTCCGTCTGCTCGGAGAGGGGCGCGACGTGCACCGTCCTCGGCAGGTTCTGCTCCTCGGGCACCTTGCTGCTCCGCAGGACCGCCCGCGAGTAGTAGTTGAGGCCGAGGAAGTCGCACTGGGTGGCGATGATCTCGAGATCGCCCGGCTTGCACACGGTCAGCCCCTCCGGCGGGAGGTAGCCCAGCGCGATGTAGTCCTCGATCATGTCCGCCGGGTAACGCCGGCCGTACAGCGGATCGAGGAACCAGCGGTTGAAATAGCCGTCGTAGTGGCGGCACGCGTCGTAGTCGGCGGCGCTGGGGGACGCGGGCATCGCGTAGTTCATGTTCAGCGTGATGCCCACCTCGGCGCCGGGGCAGTTCTGGCGCACCACGGGCACGGCGAGGCCGTGGGAGAGCAAGAGGTGGTGGCTCACCGCCAGCGCCTTCTTGAAATCGCGCATGCCCGGCGCGTGGATCCCCTTCTCGTAGCTGAGGAACGCCGTGCACCACGGCTCGTTGTGCGTGATCCACTTCTTCACGCGATCGCCGAGCTTCCGCGAGATGACGTCGGCGAACTCCACGAACGCGTCCGCCGTCGAGCGGTGCTGCCAGCCCCCGACCTGATCCTGGAGCACCTGCGGCAGGTCCCAGTGGAAGAGCGTCGCGTACGGCTCGATCCCGGCCGCGAGGAGGCCGTCCACGAGCCGGCTGTAGAAGTCGAGCCCCTTCTGGTTCACCGCGCCCCGGCCGTTCGGGAGGATGCGCGGCCACGCGATCGAGAACCTGTAGGCCATCATGCCCAGGCTCTTCATCAGCGCGATGTCCTCAGGCCACCGGTGGTAGTGGTCGCACGCGACGTCGCCGTTGGTCCCGTCGACGATCTGACCGGGCGTCTTCGCGAAGCGATCCCAGATGGACTCGCTGCGGCCGTCCTCGTTCGTAGCCCCCTCGATCTGATAGGAGGACGTCGCGGCCCCCCAGACGAAATTGTCGGGAAATCTCAGAGACGGCATGTCGCTTTGTGGTTCTCCTAAGAGCGGTCTTCAGCTGAGCCCGGTACGAACGTCACAGAGCGGCGGTCACCCGCACAGGAGACGGGTCCAGCTCGGCGTTTTCGGCGCGGAAGCGCACTCCTGTGCGCTGAGCACCGAAAACGTCGAGATGGGCCCGTATCCGAAGCGGGTGGCCGCGGCTCTAGAGAGGTCCGGCCTCGACGGAGGCGGGCACCGTGCGATCGTAGAGCGCGGAGGGCGCGATGACGGAGCCGGGCGCGTAGAGGTGGCAGCGGACCCAGTGCCCCGACCCGACGTCGACAGGCCCCGGCGTCTGCTCCCGGCACGTGTTCATCACGCTCGGGCAGCGGTCCGCGAAGGGGCAGCCCGGCGGCGGGTTGATGAGCTTCGGCGCCCCGGAGCGGGCGGGGAGATCGCCGCGGATCGAGCCGTTCGGATCCGGAACCGCCGAGAGCAGGAGCTTCGTGTACGGGTGCGCCGGCTGCTGCATCAGCTCCTCGCTCGGCGCCCCCTCCACGATGTGTCCGGCGTACATCACCATCGTGCGATCCGCGACGTAGCGCGCGCTCGCGATGTCGTGCGTGATGTAGAGGTAGGAGATGCCGCGCTCCTCCTTGAGCTTCTCCATCAGGTTCAGGACGCCCATGCGGATCGAGACGTCGAGCATCGAGATCGGCTCGTCCGCGAGGATCACGCTGGGATCCACCGCGAGGGCGCGGGCGATCGCCACGCGCTGCCGCTGGCCGCCCGACAGCTGGTACGGGTACTTGAGCGCGACCTCCGCGGGCGGGTTCAGATCGACCGTCTTGAGGAGCGCGTGCACCTTCTCCTTGAGGATCGCCGGGGTGGGCGCCTTGTTGTGGAGCAGGAGCGGCCGCTCGAGGTGGTAGCCGATGGTGTGCACCGGGTTGAGCGAGCCGAACGGATCCTGGAAGATCATCTGCACCTGCCCGCGGTAAGCGAGCGAGGCGCGGGTCGGCTCCTCCTTCAGCACGTCGCGACCCTTGAACACGATCTGCCCGCTGCTCGGCGGCATCAGCCGCGCGAGGAGCCGTGCGATCGTGCTCTTGCCGCTGCCCGACTCGCCGACCAGCGCGATGACCTCACGCTCTGCCAGCGAGAACGATGCGTCGTGCAGCGCCCGGAGCTGCTGCGATCGCAGCCCGCCGCCGACAGGGAAGTACTTCCCCAGGCGCACCACGTCGAGGACAGGCGAGACAGAAGGTTGCGTCATCGTCATCGTCAGTAGAGGTGGCAAGCGCCGCGGTGCTCGGGCGCGATTTCACGAAGGACGGGCAGCTCGTTCTGGCAGGTCGCGAAGGCCTGCGGACACCGGGGGTGGAAGCGGCAGCCGGCCGGCGGGTTGCGCATGTCGGGCGGCGAGCCCGGGATGCCCTGCAGCTTGCGGCGCGGCCCACGGACCGAGGGGAACGACCCGAGGAGCCCCTGCGTGTACGGGTGCTTCGGATCGCTGAAGAGGTCCTTGGCGCGGGCGGTCTCCGCGAGCTTGCCGGCGTAGAGGATGGCGATGCGCGTGGAGAACTCGGCGATGAGCGAGAGGTCGTGCGTGATGAAGAGGATCGAGAAGCCGAGGCGCTCCTTGAGCTCGGCGATCTGCTGCAGGATCTCCCGCTGCACGACCACGTCGAGCGCCGTCGTGGGCTCATCCATGATGAGGAACGGCGGCTTGAGCGCCATCGCGATCGCGATCACCACGCGCTGCCGCATGCCGCCCGACAGCTGGTGCGGGTAGCTGCTGAGGCGCGACGAGTCGATGTTCACGAGCTTGAGCAGCGCGGCCGCGCGCTCCATCGCCTGAGCGGACGTCACGCCGTCGTGCGCGATGATCGGATCGGAGATCTGCTCGCCGATCGTCAACACCGGGTTGAGCGCGGTCATCGCGCTCTGGAACACCAGCGCCATCTTCCGCCAGCGGAAGGCGCGGAGCTGCTCCTCGTTCATCGCCAGGACGTCCTGCCCGGCGAAGTACACGTGCCCGCCCGTGATGACCGCCGGCGGGCGGAGCAGCCGCATGATGGCCATCGCCACCGTCGACTTGCCGCTCCCCGACTCGCCCGCGAGGCCGAGCACCTCGCCCGGGGCGATGTCGAAGGAGACGTTGTCGACCGCACACACCGGACCCGTCGGGGTGATGAACTCGACCCGGAGATCCTGAACCGAGAGAAGCGGACTAGGCGCCATGAGTCCTCACCACCGGCGTTGACGAACCCGCCGCGACCTTGCGGCTCCTGAGGAGACGCGACCAGGCTCCCTCCGAGCGGAGCCGCGGATTCGAGATCTCGTCGATCGCGTAATTGATGAGCGTGAGCGCGAACCCGACCAGCGCGACGCACACGCCGGTGGGGACAATGGTCCACCAGGCGCCCGTGAGGAGCGCGGCGTTGTTGCTCGCCCAGTAGAGGTTCGTCCCCCAGGTGACGGCGCTCAGGTCGCCGAGCCCGAGGAACTCGAGGCCGACCTGGGCGCCGATGGCGTAAACCGTCGCGCCGATGAAGCCGGACATGAGGAGCGACGTCATGTTCGGCAGGATCTCCACGAAGATGATGCGCGCGCTGCTCTCGCCGCTCACGAGGGCCGCGGACACGAAGTCCTTGTCGCGCAGCGCGAGCACCTGCGAGCGGAGCACACGCGCGTTCCACGCCCAGCCCGTGAGGACGAGGACGAACAGGATCGTCATCGGCCCGGCCGGCAGGTAGGCCGCGATGACGACGGCCATCGGCAGGCCGGGGATGATCAGGAACACGTTCGTGAGCAGCGAAAGGACGCTGTCGATCCAGCCGCCGAAGTAGCCCCCGGCCATGCCGATCGCCGCGCCGATCGCGATCACCGCGAAGCCCGTGGCGAAGCCGACGGCCAGCGAGGTCCGCGCGCCGACGATCGTCTGCGCGAGCACGTCCTGCCCCTGGCCGTTCGTGCCGAACAGGTGCTCGGCGGAGGGAGCCTCGTGCGGCATGCCCACGAACGCGTGCGGATCTTGCCCCACCATCGAGGGGCCCAGCAGCGAGAGGAGCAGGAAGAAGAGCACGATGAGCGTGCCCACCATCGCCTTGCGATTCGAGAGGAGCAGGCGGAGCCACCCCGCCGCACGGGAGCCGCCGCCCCCGCTGTTGCCTTGTTGCGCAGCCATCGCTTCTCCTGGACCCAGCCGTCAGCGCCCGCGGGCGCGGGGATCAAGAAACACGTAGATCACGTCGACCAGGAAGTTCGCCCCCAGCACGGCGAACGTGATGGTGAGGAAGATCCCCTGCATGAGCGGGTAATCCTGGTTTCGAACCGCCTGGATGAGCAGATAGCCTTGCCCCGGATACGAGAAGACGATCTCGGTGAGCAGCGAGCCGGCGAGCACGAAGCCGAGCGCCATGCCGAAGCCGGTGACGTTGGGCAGGAGCGCGTTCCTCGCGGCGTAGGTGAACATGACCCGCCACTGCGAGAGCCCCTTGGCCTGGGCCATCGTGATGTACTCCTCGGACAGCACGGTGACCATCGCGCTGCGCATGCCGAGCATCCAGCCGCCGATGGTGGCGATGACGATCGACAGGGCGGGCAGGATCATGTGCGAGAGCACGCTCCCGATGAACTCCAGGCTCCACTCGGGCGAGAGCGTGTCGCTGTAGGCGTGGCGCAGCGGGAAGGCCCCGAGCACGAACCCGAGGAGGTAGAGCGACACCATCGCGAGCCAGAAGTACGGGAACGCGCCGAGGAACATCAGGACCGGCGGCATGACCGAGTCGAGCCAGCCGCCCCGCTTCCACGTCGCGATGATCCCGAGCAGCGTCCCCAGGCCGAAGCTGACGATCACGGCGGCACCCGACAGGAGCAGCGTCCAGCCGAGCCCCGTCGCGATGACCTCCGTCACCTTCGCCGGGAAGTGCGCCACCGAGGTGCCGAGATCGCCGACCAGGATGTGGCTCAGGTAGGTGAAGTACTGTTTGTAGAGCGGCTCATCCGTGAACCCGAACGCCTTCCGCAGCGCCTCGATCGCCTCCGGCTGCAGCTGCCCCCGGAAGCGCACGAACATGGCCGAGGCTGGATCGCCCGGCATGGCGCGCGGAATGAGGAAGTTCAGGGTGAGCGAGGCCCACGCCGCGATGAAGTACAAGCCCAGCTGTCGCAGAAGGTAACGCACAGAAGCTCTCTCTTTTAACCTGCGCTCCGGATCAGGTCACGCCCAACTTCACTTCGGCTTGAGCTCGGTGAGGACCAGCAGGTACTCCGGCGGGTTGTTGGGCGACAGCTTCGCGTACGGGTTCTCCTTGCTGGGGAACCCGGTGAAGCGGCGTGTGTTGTACTCGCCCCAGGACGGCCCGGGGAACAGCGGGATCGAGGGCGCCGTCTCGGAGAAGATCTCCTGGAGCTGCTCGATGATCTTCTTCTGCTCCGCCGGCTCGGTCGCGGCCTCGAACGCCTCGAAGAGGCCGTCGGCCGGCTTGGCGCCGAAGCGGTGCCAGTTGCGCGCCGACGTCTCGCCGACCGGCTTCGCGGTCGCGGTGCCGAGGAGGTCCCGGTAGAAGTTGTATGGGGTCGGCTCCTCGTTCGACCAGCCCATCGACAGGTCGAACGTGCCCTTCTGGAGCGCCTCGAAGAACGCGCTGAAGTCGTACGTCTTCAGCGTGGCCTCGACGCCGATCTGCTTCACCTGCTGCGTGACGATCTGCGCCGCGCGCACCCAGTCGGACCAGCCCGTGACGACGTTGAGATCGAAGCGCAGCGGCTTCCCGTCCTTCACGCGGATGCCGTCGGCCCCCTTGGCGTAACCCGCCTCGTCGAGGATCTGGTTCGCCTTGGCCACGTTGAACTTGACCCAGTCGCCCGCCTCGACCGTCTTCTGGCTGCGCCAGCGCTCGTGCGCGTCGCTCAGCGCCGTCGCGTCCGCCGGCCGCGTGTAGTTGTTCATGGCGACCTTGACGATCTGCTCGCGGTCGAGCGACATGCTGATCGCCTTGCGCACCCGCGCGTCGTCGAGGGGCTTCTTCGTCGTGTTCGTGTAGACGAACACCGTGCTGCCGACGAGCGGGAACCAGTAGTGGTGATTCGCCGGGTCCTTGCCGACGTAGACCTTCTCGATCTCCGGGACGAAGTTGCCGGCCCAGTCGACCTCGCCGTTCAAGAGCGCCAGGTTCGCCTGGTCGTTGCCCGGGTACGCCGGGAAGCGGAGCCCCTTGATCGCCGGCTTGCCCTGCTGCCAGTAGTTCGGGTTCCGGCCGAGCTCGTAGATCTGGTTCTGGAAGGTCTTCACCTCGGTGAAGGGCCCCGTCGCGACCGGGTTCTCGTTCGTGTACGTGACGGGATCCGCCACGTCCTTCCACTTGTGCTCGGGCACGATCGGCTGGTGGCCGAGGAAGACGAGCCCGGGGACGTACGGCCGCGTGAGCGTGAACTCGACCGTGGAGTCGCTCTTGGCCTCGACCGAGGTCAGCCACTTCCAGACGCCCTGCAGGTCGAGGGCGACGTGCTTCTTCAGGAGCCCGAAGGTGAAGGCGACGTCCTTCGCCGTGAACGGCTGGCCATCGGACCACTTGACCCCGGGCCGCGTCGTGACCGTGAGCGTCTTGTTCCCGTTACCCCACTCGTACTTCGATGCGAGCCAGGGGGTGAACTCGCCCTTCATCGTGTTGTAGACGAGGAGCGGCTCGTAGATGCCAGCGACGGTTGGCCAGCGAACGTTGCCTGATGCGAGCAGAGGATTGAAGTTCCGCACCCATGACGCTTGCTGCTCGATCGAGACGGTCAGGAAGGTGTCGGCGGCCGGGGAGGGCTTGCCCGGCCCCGCGGTGCTCGCGCCGCCCGCGGACTGCTTGGTCGGTTCGGTCTTCCCGCACCCCGCTGTGACACCGACCGAAAGCAGCAACGTCGACAACAGGAACGTCCGACGCGGCAACAACCAGTTCCTCATGAGAATGCTCCTCGCGGGGCCCTCGTGGATACGCCCGAGCGCCCACCGTCCCTCTCCCACTCCTCAATCTCCCTGGAAGCCACCACGCGGCAGAGCGGCTCGCCGGAATTCGACACCGCGACGCAGTGCGCCATACCAGCATCCAGACATCGGCACTGTAGCCGTCTTCGCACAGCAGTGTCAACGGGGATTCGAGGTCGCTGTCAAGTTCTCGCGCCGCTTACTCAGGCGCGTTTTCAAGGGAGATGTCGTGGTGCGTCATGTCTCGCAGCAGCAACTCCGTCTCATGTGGTGCTCATGGGGTCATCACGCGTCATGAGGAATGATGGCTTAAGCACTTGCACTGTTATTTTCTATGGCCGCAGCAAGAAAGTAAGCCGTCACAGACTGCGTCGGTTCAGGCACCTGAGGTGCGCCGCGGTCCACGCGCGTCCGGGGCACGTCTATACAGACGTCCGCAGGCGATTACAAGACCAGAAATTTCCAATTTCGCGCCGATGGACGGGGGAACCCTCCCAGGACGGGCGCGGACACCCCCTGGGCGGGCAGAGAGGGAAGGCCGCGTCAGGGGCGGACGCGGGCGGAGCGTCGGGTGCGGCCAGCGTTGTAGTGCGGGCCGCTACTCGACGCCTGATGGGCTGGTCCTCTCCGCCGTGGCCGTGAGTGCCACGTATCAGGAAAGGCTCCCTTCGATGTCATCAATGTTTCGTGCAGAGGCGCGGGCGCAGGCGCGGGGCAGACGAGCGGCCGCGAGCGCGTTTCATGGAAGCGGGGGAGCGGACGCTGGCACGCGGAGCTCGCTGCCGAAGAGCTCGTCGGCGGTGCAGCTCTCGAGGAACGCGCTCTCGTTACCCAGCTTCAGCTGAGGCTCGGGCGAGCCCTGCACGACCAGCCCGAAGCGGTTGTCCAGGGCGCGAACACGGGAGAGGCGACCCGTGCTCCTGTCGTACAGGATGCCGGCGCGCGCACAGCCTTCCACCCGCACGTCATCGAGCGCGACGGTGGAGCCGGCGAGCGCGAGGACGCCGTCGGCGACGAGCTCGTCGCGCCGTCGGCCCCGTGCGGCGCGGGGATCACCCGTCACCCCGTCGACGACCGTCTGCGAGATCTCCGCCTCGGAGGCGAACAGCACCACGCCGGCCGTGCGGCTCCCGCGGACGAGGGACGAGGCGAGCCGGATCTCGTACCCCGCGGCGGCGACGCCGATGCCCGTGCTGTCGTCGTCGCCGCCGCCGTCGTCGTCATCGTGATCGTCGTCATCGTCACCGTCGTCGTGTGATTCGCCGCCCGCGGTGGCGTCGATCAGGTTCCCGATGATCTCGACCCTGCTGCCGAGGATCTCCGTGCCGGCGAAGACGCCGACGGAGCGGTTGCCGCTCACGACATTGCCCGTGAGCACCGCGGTGGCGCCCCTGTAGATGACGATCCCCTGCCCCACCGGCGCGCGGCGGTCCGGCGCGACATGCCCCTCGACGAGGTTGCCTGTCACGGTCGCCTCGGACCCGTCATATCCCACGAGCAGGCCGGTGCCCTCGTTGCTGCGAATGGCATTCGACACGAGCGTCACCCGGCCCTCCGCCACCGTCAGCCCGGCGCCGTCTCCCCAGCCGCCCTCGGCGATGGTGCCTTCGATGAGGTTGCCGCCGGCGATCAGCTCGGCGGAAGAGTCGCCGACGTGAACCCCGGTGCCGCGGTTCCGGACGACCGCGCTGTCGTGGAGGCGCATCGCCGCGCCGCGGCTGACGGCGACGCCGAATCCGCCGAGCAACGACCCGGTCGGGGCCGCCACCGTGCCCTGCACCAGGCTCCGCGTCATCGTCGCCGCGCTGCCCTCGCCGATGACGGCGACGCCGATCTCGGTGTTGCCGAGGACCACGCTCGAGTCGATGGCGACGCGCGCTCGCCTCGCCGCATACACGCCGACGCCGTAAGGCGGGTCGGAGCTCCCGGGGCTCGTCCCCTCGACGAGGACGCCGGAGAGGGTCGCGGACGCGCTGGCCGAAACGAGGATCCCGGACAGCTGGTTTCCAACGACAGCCGTGCTCTCGATCGACGCCTCGGCGCCGTCCTGCACGACGATCCCCTGGCCGTCCGCCGGGTAGCGCCCCGACGACAAGGTCCCCTCGACGAGGCTGCCCACCACGGACGCCGTGGCGCCCGCCTGGAGCGCCGCCACGCCCGCCGCGCGGTTGCCCGTCACGGCGCTCTCCTTCACGAGGAGCGCGCCGCCGGCTTCCGCCAAGGCGCCGATGCCGGTCCCTGCGCTGCCGTCGCGCGTCCCCTCGATCCAGCTCTGCGCCACCGAGAGGCGGGCGCCGTCGCCCGACAGGACGCCGGCGTGCATGGCGTCCTTGATGTGAACGCGCTCGAGCGTCACGGCGCTCGCGCCGGTCGCCACGACGCCGGCGCCGTCTCCGCCGATCTCGATCCCCCGGAGCGTCACCTCCCCTGCGTCGAGCACGGCCACGATCGCGGGAGGACGCACGGCCGAGCTCACCCCGCGGATCCGCACGCGCGAGGCGCACGGGCCGGCGATCACGATCGGCTTCGTGATGACGACCGGCTCGTCGTAGGTCCCCGCCGCGAGCGCGATCGTCCCGCCGGCGGCGACGAGCCCCAGCGCCGCCTCGATCGTCGTGACCGGCCTCGCCTCGGAGCCGTCGCCGTTCGCGCCGGAGTAGCTCGGATCCACATAGACGTTCCCGGACACGCGCGGGACGCTCCCCCACGGCCCGCGCCCGCAGCCGCCGGGGCCGTCGACCGGCACACACCCCGCTTCCGGCGTCGCGAACATGCCTGTCGGGCACCTCGCCATGGCCGGCCTGCAGAGCCCGTCGTCGCCCGCGAGCTCCGGAGCGCAGCGGGGGATGCCAGCGGGAACACAGCCCTCATCGAACTTCGGGATCGTCCCCGCAGGGCATTTCTCCATCGATGGATGACAGAGTCCGTCGTCCTCCACGAACAGCTCGGCGCACCCCTGGATGCCCACCGGCATGCACGCATCCGCGGGGCCGAGGACGTGCCCGGGCGCGCAGCTCGGCGCGCGCGGCGCGACGCCCTCGCATACGGGCGGGACGCCAAAGCTCCCCGAGGGGTCGCTGCACGCCGCGACAAGCGGCAACAGGGCCGCGATGCAGGCGGCCAGGCAAGATGAACCCGCGCGCGTCGCGCAGAAGCGCATGCAATCCCCTCCTTGGAAAGCGCAGCCTCGCGCCTCGCGGGCTCCCGCTCCTCGGGCGAACAGCTCTCCAGAGCTCCGCAGCAGCGCGGAGACCGCGCGTGGCCTTCATGAACAGGCGCTCCGAGCGCCCGAGATCGTCGATGAGCCCGCGCCAGGGTGACGAGGACGCTACCTGTGCGCCTGTGCGGCGCCGCGCGAGCTCCTTTAGCGTAATGAATCCTACAACGGGAGATGCGCTCCTGCCAGGCAAAGGAGCCGTGATCGCGCCGACGTTCCCTTCGCTGCAGCGCCACGGACGGCTGCGCCGCGCCGGGTCTCCCGGGCGTGGGCGCGCGAACCTCGCTGACACCGAGGCTCGCGCGCGGCCGAGCGTGTCGGTCAGACGTCCTCTGTCAACCACGTCGGGCCGGGCGAACGCGGCGCAGGGACGCCCGCGAAGGCCGCCGCTCCCGCCGCATCGCGGGCCCGCCGTCCGCGGCTGAAGGCGGCGGCCGCGCCGTCGTTCCGGACGACGGGCCGGACGACGGGCTGACGCGCGGCGCGGCGCAGACCGCGGCACAGGCGCGCAACGACGGCGAGGTCGCCCCAGGAGGAGCGCCGCACAGGGCCCTTGTCGGCCGAAGTGGGCTGCGCAGGGCGTGACCAGATGGCCGCAAGCGATGAGAACATCGCCGCCGACGAGCGCAGATGTCGAGTCGCTGCAGCCCTTGATTGCAGGGATCGACCAGGTCTTCGGAAATGCGGCTTGCCGAGCGCGATAAAGCCGCAAGTCGGGTCGTCCTCCCCCCGGCTCATGCCGTCCCGCCGCGCGCGACGCGCGGGGGGCGCCCCGCGATGGGCGTCGACATTTGCCTTTCTCCAGCGCTCGAGAGGCTCCCACATCGGCGCGCGCCGGCGCGGCGGCTCCCCGGCGCGATGAAACGGGGAGAACGCTCACCCGGCGCGGATTCAGACAATGCACTTTCGCCGTCGCCGACGCGGCAGGCTCTGCACACGAGGACTCAGGCACGCAGCCTGCTCTCCACGCCGTTCAACATGCCGGCGCGGGCCCGAGGGCCGTAGCAGGGCATGGAAGGAGGACGGATGGTTCGCTCAATCGATATGAAGATGGCGCACGCGGCGATGCTCTTTTCTGTGTTGATGACCGGGTGCGCAGTCGACGCGGTGGCTCCGCAAGAGGCCGACTTGGACCAGGCTGACGTCGACGTGGCGTCGAGTGAGCAGGCGTTGGAGGGCGAGGAAGCGACGGACGAGGAGACGCGGGGCGGCGGCCTGATCGGCGCGCCCGGGGTGCCGGGCAAGACCGATATCGGCCAGGGCCCCATCAAGGGCGGCCTCGGCGGCCCCGGCGGCCCGCTCCAGGGCCCCGGCGGCATCGGACAGGGACCCATCAAGGGCGGCCTCGGCGGCCCGCTCCAGGGCCCCGGCGACATCGGACAGGGCCCCTTCAAGGGCGGCGGCCCGCTCCAGGGCCCCGGCGGCGTCGGCCAGGGTCCCATCAAGGGCGGCCTCGGCGGCCCCGGCGGCCCGCTCCAGGGCCCCGGCGACATCGGCCAGGGCCCCATCAAGGGCGGCCTCGGCGGCCCCGGCGGCCCGCTCCAGGGCCCCGGCGGCGTCGGACAGGGCCCCATCAAGGGCGGCCTCGGCGGCCCCGGTGGCCCGCTCCAGGGCCCCGGTGGCCCGCTCCAGGGCCCTGGCGACATCGGACAGGGCCCCATCAAGGGCGGCGGCCCGCTCCAGGGCCCCGGCGGCCCCGTCGGCCAGGTCGGGCAGGTGCCCGGCGGCCCCGTCGGGCAGATGGGCGGGATCCCCGGCCTCGGCGGCTTCCCGGGCATGGGCGGCTTCGGGTGGCCGCTCGGCATGGGCGGCTATCCGTACGGCGGCTTCGGCTTCCCCGGCGGCTTCGGCGTGCCGCTCGGCGGCTTCGGCGGCGCGGGGTGCTGCGGCGGCGGCTTCCCTGGAGGCGCCTTCCCTGGATCGCTCTTTCCCTGACGTCGTTCCCCGGGCGCGACGGCCACGCTGCCGCCGCGCGCCGTGGTGAATCGGTACGATGGTCCGCCCGAACCTGCGGGGAGAGTCACGCGAGTTCCCCGCGAGGCGGGCGGCCCGTCCGTCGACCGGCCTCTGGAGAGCGGGCGCCCTCCGTCGAGCGCGGGGCCCGCGAAACGTTGGACCCCCGCCGCGCGGTCGAGGCAGCATACGGCGATGGAAGACGCCCCCCTCCTAGAGCGCGAGCCGGAGACCAACATCTTCGGCGAATCCATGGTGGTGTTTCACACCGCCGCGGACCTCATCGGCCTGGCTCCGCGCATCCGGCTGGAGCTCGAGCAGCCCGACTACGAGCACATCTTCTACATCACCACGCAGCTCCAGGACCGCCTCGTCCCCTTCCGCGGAGAGGCGGCCGCGGCCTACGAGCGGCTCCCTGCGTCGGTGATCCCGAACCGGGCCGCGATCACCCCGCTCTTCAACGGCAAGCTCATCCTCCGCCCCGAGGCGCTCCGCAGCGGCTCGATCCACGTGCAGGACGGGACGATCCGCCTCGCCGATCAGGGCCTTTACCGCATCCAGCCCGGCGCGTTCGTGCGCTTCAAGGCCTATCGGGTCCAGCACAACCAGGCGCGAGGGCCTTACAAGGGCGGGCTGCGCTTCCACAAGGCCGTGTCGCTCGACCTGTTCAACGCGCTCGCCGCCGAGATGACCTGGAAGACCGCCATCGCCGATGTCCCGTTCGGCGGCGCCAAGGGGGGTATTCGCATGGACCCGCGCGAGCACAGCAAGGAGGAGCTCGAGGCGATCTCGCTCCGGTACATGTACCGGCTGAAGCAGCTCATCGGGCCCAACGTGGACATCCCCGCGCCCGACGTGGGCACGAACGCCGAGGTGATGGCGTGGCTCCTGCGCCAGTACAGCGACGGCGAGCGCGAGCGGGTGAACCACCGCGGCGTCGTCACGGGCAAGGACGTGCGCATCGGCGGCTCCGAGGGGCGCGTCAAGGCGACCGGGCAGGGGCTCGCGTACTGCATCGAGGAGTGGTACGCGCAGCGCGGCGCCCCCCTCGCGGGGGCGCGCTTCATCGTGCAGGGCTTCGGCAACGTCGGCTCCGCCGCCGCCGAGATCCTGTGCCGGATGGGCGCGCGGTGCGTGGCCGTGCAGGACGCCGACGGCGCGATCTTCGACCCGAACGGCATCGACGTGGGCGCGCTGATGGCGCACGTCAACGACAACCCGCAGAACCTCCGGCGATCGGTCGCCGGCTACAGCGGCGCCCAGGCGATCGCGCGGGACGATTTCTGGAGCGTGGACGCGGACATCTGCATCCCGGCCGCGCTCGGCGACGCCATCACCGGCGAGGTGGCCGAGCGGCTGAAGGCGAAGCTCGTGGCCGAGGGCGCCAACCGCCCGACCACGACCGAGGGCGACAGGGTGCTCGCGGAGCGCGGCATCAGCGTCATCCCCGACATCATCGGCAACGCGGGGGGCGTGACCGTCTCCTATTACGAGTGGATCCAGAACAAGCGCATGGAGCACTGGACCGAGGGCGAGGTGAACACCCGGCTGGAGCGCGCCATCAAGAGCAACTACCGCCTGATCTGCGACATCGCTGAGGACCGGCCGCGCCGCTCGGAAGATCACGACTCGACCGGGCTCGTCCTGGGCAAGCGCTTGCCGATGCGGCTCGCCGCGATGGTGCTCGCGCTCAAGCGGATCGAGGCGCACTACATGCTGGAAGGGTTCTCCCAGTGATCTCGGCAAAGCGACGAGGGCGGCGCCGGAGCCAGGCCATCCGCTGGCCGGGCTCCGGGCGGGCGGCGGGCGGACCTAGCGAGCGACGCCGTACCCGAGCTTCTTGATGCCGTAGACCTTGATCTTGTGCTGGAGCGTTCGCAGCGGCAGATCGAGGCGACGCGCCGCCTCCGTCTGGTTCCAGTCGGACGCGCGCAGCGCCTCGAGCAGGAGCTCGGCCTCGATCTGCTCCAGACGCGTCTTGAGGCCGACCGCGGGGGCCGCCGCCTGCCCCGGCTCGGACGCGCGCGGAGGGAGCGGCTCGGACGGGCGCGAGGGCAGCGGCTCGGACGGGCGCGAGGGCAGCGGCTCGGACGGGCGCTGGGAGAGGGCCGGCGCGACGCCGGGCTCGGACGAGCGCGAGACGCCCACGGCGCGGGAGGGCGTGGGCGGCGAGCTGGGAGAGGTCACCGCCAGGCGGATGCGCTCCGGGAGATCGCGCGCCATGATCGCGTCGCCCTCCGCGATCACCACCGCCCGCTCGATCGCGTTCCGGAGCTCACGCACGTTGCCGGGCCACGAGTAGCACTTCAGGAGCGCCAGCGCCTCGGGCGCGAGCGACTGGACCCTGCTGATGTTCGCCGAGTTCGCCTGCGCCAGGAAGCCCGCCGCGAGCGTCGCGATGTCGTCGCGGCGCGCGCGGAGCGGCGGGATGTTCAGCGTCATCGCGTTCAGCCGGTAGAGCAGATCGAGCCGGAACGTGCCCGCGTCGCACATCGCGTCGAGGTCGCGGTGCGTCGCCGCGATCACGCGGACGTCGACCTCCAGCTCCTTCGTCGCGCCGACGCGCGTCACCCGCTTGGTCTCGAGCACGCGCAGGAGCGCGGCCTGCGCTGCCGCGGGCAGCTCGCCGATCTCGTCGAGCAGGACCGTGCCGCCGGCGGCCGCCTCGAAGACGCCCTTGTGCTGCTGGCTCGCCCCGGTGAAGGCGCCGCGCTCGTGGCCGAAGAGGGTGCTCTCGACGAGCAGCGCCGGGATCGCGCCGCAGTTCACGCAGATGAGCGGCTCGCCGCGGCGCGGGCTGCCGTCGTGGATGAACCTCGCGAGCACCTCCTTGCCCGTCCCGGTCTCGCCGCGCAGGAGCACGGGGATCGAGGAGCGCGCGGCCCGCAGCGCCACCTCGACGAGCGATCGCATGAGCGGGCTCTTGGTCGCGAGGAGGTGGCCGTCGGCCTCCCACTGGCTCTCCGGCGGCGCGCCCGGCGGGCCCGCCTCGTCGGGCGGCCGGGTGCTGTCGACCTTCGGCGTGACGTAGACCAGCGCGCCCTCCGGGGGCGCGAGGCGCACGGGCTCGGCGGGGGTGGCGCTCCGCGACGCCTCGTGGCTGACCTCGATGAGCTTGTCGATGGACGTCGCGGCGTCGGGGGACACGGCGACCCCCGCGACCAGCACGGGCTCGCCCTCGCGGCGCGCGACGATCGCCTTCGCGAGCTCCTCGGCGAGCTCGGGGGTGACCTCGGGGAGCAGGATCTCGAGGGCGTCGGCGCTGTAGAAGGCGACGCGATCGACGGGCCTCAGCGCCTCGCGCACGCGGAGCCCCCAGTGGCGGAGGTGGCTCGCCTGCGCGCCGAGCGAGCGGACCACGACGAGCGCGAACTTGCGGCCGAAGAACCTGGACCGCACGATCTCGGCCTGGAGCGCGAAGCGGAGCGCGTCGGAGCCCTCCAGGCCGAACGGGGGCATCTCGCCCCCGGAGAGCACATGGACCGACGCGACGATGCCGCCGAGCAGCACCTCGTCCCCGGCCTTGACCACGCCGCTCTCGACCCGCTGCCCTGAAATGCGCGTCCCGTTGCGCGAGCCGAGGTCCTCCACAACGACCTCGCCGCCCACGAGCGTGAAGCGCGCGTGCCGCCGCGAGATGCTCCTGTCCCGGATCACCACGTCGGCCGGGGCCTCCCTGCCGACGACGACGCCGACGCCGGGGCTCATCGGGGCCATCTCGACGCCGTCATGATGATAGACGAGCAGGAGCACACGCCGCTTCTCCGAGCGCGCACCCTGGAGGAGCTCCCCTGTCTTGATGGACAGTGGCGCGGTCGTCGCCATGGGGCCGGTCCTGTAACCGCTCACACTGCCCAACTACGCCTCATTCCTCCCAACGGCAACCGGGAAGCGGCGACGCCCCGGTCTTCGACGAAAGCGCGCGCGGGGCGTCCGCATGGTAAGGAGGTCGGATGCTCCGTCTCAACGCCGAATGGACACAGGTGCTCCGCCGGTACAAGGAAGACCACCAGGATCCACGCAACCAGGCGTGTCACCAGGTCGGCATACCGCTCATCGTCGCGAGCTTCCCCGTGGGCGCGACGCTCATCGGCCTCCCGCTCGCGGCCGCGATGTTCGCGACCGGCTGGGGCTTCCAGCTCGCGGGCCACTGCTTCGAGGGGAAGAAGCCGTCGTTCGTGGACGACAAGCGGAGCCTGATCATCGGCGTGCTCTGGTGTCTCGAGAAGTACGGCCTGCGCGTCTTCGAGGAGACGCCCGCCCCCTGACGCTCCTCGCCAGGCGCTTCCCGGGCGCCGTCCACGTGCACGGCTGTGACGCGGACAGATCGGCTTCCTGCATCAGAAAACCTGGAACATGGTTTTCTTTGCCACTGTGCTGCATTGCGCAAAGCTTTCTTGACGTGATGCACGCACGGTCGTACCTGTGTCGCCAGCGGGGGCGATGACTCTTCCTGTTTGGGGTCCTCGGCAGGCACCGTGCCCGCCGGCGCATCGACGTCCGTCCGCCCGTGCCTCTGTCCCGACGAGCTCCCGGAGCGTCGGGACCGGCCCGCCGCAGGCGATGAGATGGACGAGGACGAGGAGACGGGGGATGGGGAGCATGAGGGGGAAAGTCGCCGTGATCACGGGGGGCACCTCGGGGATCGGGCTCGCGACGGCATCCGCGCTGGCGCGGCAGGGCGCCCGGGTGACCGTGCTCTGCCGCCGGACCGGCTCCGACGGCGCGAGGAAGCTCGCCGCGCTGAAGGTGCTCGGCGAGGTCAACCTCGTCGAGTGTGACCTCGGCCGGCTCGCGTCCGTGCGCGCGGCGGCCCGCCAGGTGGCCGACCGGTGCGGGGTCGTTCACCTGCTCGTGAACAACGCGGGCGTGTTCCTGCGCGAACGCGCGGAGTCGGCCGACGGCCTCGAGATGACGTTCCAGGTGAACTACCTGTCGCATTTCCTGCTGTCGAACCTGCTGCTCGACCGGCTCAAGGCCGCGCGCGACGCGCGCGTTGTCAACCTGGTCGCGCCGGTGGACAGCATCCGGCTCGACTTCGATGATCTCATGTCGAAGCGCTCGTATTCGTTCCTCTCCGCCTCCGCGCGGTCGAAGCTCGCGCTCGTGCTCTCGGCGCGCCGCCTCGCGGAGAGGCTCTCGGGCACAGGTGCCCAGGTGCTCTGCTACTACCCTGGCCTCGTGCGCTCAGGGCTGTTCGAGGGGACCTCGCGCGTCCTCAAGGCGCTGATCGACGTCGTGGGCGCGACGCCGGCGCAGGCGGCCGCGAACCTCCTCGCGATCCTGGCCGAGACGGCGCCCGCCGGGAGCCCCGCCTTCTTCGAGCGGACAAGGGCGAGGCCCCTCAAGGGAATGGCGACCGACGCAGAGGCGGCCTCGCGGCTCTGGGAGATGAGCTCGAGGCTCGTCGGCTTCACCTGAACGGAAGGGCCCCCCGGCTCACCGGAACCCCCGCTTCTTGAGCTCCGCGGCGAGCGACGACTGCACGCGCTCGACCTCCCGGCCGATGGCCCGCACCGCCTCCGTCGCGCTCTCGAGCGTCCCCGCGCGCGCCTCGCGATCGAGCCGGGCGCAGAGCTCCTTCAAGCTGGAGGCCGCGAGCGCGTCGGCGCTCTCGTAGAGCGCCCAGGCGAGCCGCTCGAGCTCGCCGAGCGCGCCCTGCGCCGCGGCCTCGCGCATCGAGGCCACCCGGGTCGGGGCCTCCGTGAGGAAGAGCTCGATCACCTCGGTGACGACGTCGGGCTCGACGGCGCGCAGCCCGCCCCGCGGCCGCGAGGAGGCGGGCTGGACGCGCTTCGACGTCGATGGGGGCGAGGGCGTGACCAGGGTCGGCGGAGCGAGCTCCACGCTCGGCGGCGCGCCGTCGGGGTGGGCGGCCTCGTACGCGCCGGACCGCGACGCCGCGCCGGGAGGCCGCCGTCCGCGGTCGGCCTCGTCCTGTTTCGGCGGCTTCGACGAGGCCGTCCCTCGCGGCGACCTCGGCGGGTGCGCGCGCGCCCCGGCGGACACGTGCTCCGGCGGCAGCCCTGCGAGCAGCCGCAGGCTCGAGTGCAGCTGCGCGCGCCGGATCGGCTTGATGAGCACGGAGTCGACCTCGGCGCGGCTGGGCGCCTCCCTGCCGGCGTAGGTCATGAGGCCGACGCGGACGGGCGCGATCGCGGGGTCCACCTTGATGCGCTGGAGCAGCCTCAGGCCGTCGAGATCGGCCAGCTCGAGGTCGATCAGCACCATGTCGTACGCGGCGCCGGCGTCCGCCGCCTCGCGCAGCGCGGCCAGGGCGGCGGCGCCGCTGCCCGAGGTGCGGCAAGCGAGCCCGAGCTCCTCGCTCAGCTTTCGCACCACCTGACGCACCGAGCCGCTGTCGTCGACCACGAGCACCCGCTTCCCGGGCAGGTCGATGCGCGGGATGAGCGCGCGCTCCGCGCCGCGCGCGCGCCGCTCGAACGGCAGCGCGAACGAGATCCCATGCCGGCGCGCATCGGTGTCCGCGGGCTCGCAGAGCTCGCCGCCCATCGCGACGACCAGGCGCTTCGCGACGGCCATGCCGGACGCCGCGCCGAGGTCCCGCCCGGACGCAGGCCGCGCTCGCCCGCCGGGCGCGCCCGCTGCCCCCGGCGCCTCCGCGCCGTCCGCGCGCCCTGCGCCGCCCGCGAGGCGCACGTCGAAGCGCACCCGCGCGCGCGCTCGCTCGGGCGCGCCGTCGATCCTGCCTTTCGCCTCGTCGTTGCGGGCCGCGTCCAGCGCGGCGCGCACCAGCACCTCGCCTCGGGGCGCCGCGCCGATCGCGGTCGCCACGACGTTCAGCAGGATCTGCCGCAGCCGCGCGGCGTCGCCGCGCACCGCCGCCGGCACGTCCGGCTCGACGTCGAGCACGAGCTCGGTCCCCTCGTCATGCGCGCGATCGCCGAGCAGCTCTGCCGCGTCCTCGATCGCCCGCCGCAGATCGAAGTCGGCGTGATCGACGTGCGGGCCGCGGCCGTCCGGCTGGTCGAGCGAGATGAGATCGTCGACCATCGAGAGCACCGCGTCGCCGCTGCTCCGGATGCGCCGCGCCCAGGCGCGCTGCTCCGAGTCGAGCTCGCTGTCGAGCAAGAGGCTGCTGAACCCGACGATCCCGCCGAGCAGCGTCCGGATCTCGTGCCGCATCTGCGCGACCGCGCTCGCCTCCCCCTCCTCGGGGACGAGCGCCCATGGCCGCGCGGCTGGCTCCTGCGGCGTGAGCGCGCGCTCCGCGGACTCGCTGCTCCTCGTGCCGGGGCTGCTCTCTGGACCGCTCCGGCGCTGCTCTTTGCCTGCCATCGACGCCCCGCCACGCCGTGGTCGCCCGCCCCACGCGGGCCCCACGACGCCGGAGCTTCGAGTGTACTGCTTACAATGCCCCGGAGAGAAGCTCGCCGTGCGCGCCGCGACGACCGCTCGGCGCCGTGCGCGCGCCAAGCACGCGTGATTTACGTGTGATTTACGTGTGATTTACGCGTGATCTACGCGCCATTCACGCAATGTCAGCGTCCGTCAGCTCCCGCGCCCCGCGCCACGGCGGGGGCGCTCGGCGGCGTCTCCCACGGTTCGCGAGGCCCATGGGGGCGACGCGCGTCTCCGAGCGCCGTCACGACGACACGCTCGCGATCGACCGCCGCCTCCGCCGAGAGCACGCTGATGGCCGACGGGTCCTCGGACGACGCGAGCGCGCGCCGGCTGTGCCCGAACAGGCGCAGGAGCAGCTCCGGCGGGGCGAAATCGAGGTCGCTCTCGTGGACGAAGAGCCGCCCGAGGTGCTCGGCGTAGGCGCTGGAGAGCACCTGGAAAGGGATCCTGTCGAAGGCGAGCGCGCGCCGGCGGCTCGCTGCCGCCGACCCGAGCAGCGCCGCGAAGAGGGTCGTGTAGATGGCGCGGAGCCTGATCCGCATCGAGGCCGGGCTGCGCTTCAGGGCCTCGCGCAGGAAGTGGACGTTGAGCGGGACGTGGAACGACTCGTCGCGCGTCAGGATCGTCAGCATCTGGCGCACCGCCGGGTACCGGGCTTCCCGCAGCGCGAGGCGGTAGGTCGTCGAGCCGATGGTCTCGAACATGAGGTTCGTGAGCACGATCGTCTCCACCCGCTTCGCGCGGCCGTACAGGCGATAAAAGGTGCCGGTGACGCGGCCCATGGGCCGGACCTCGCCGCCGATGTGCGCGAGGAACTTCGTGAGCAGCTCGCGGTGCCACCCCTCCTCGTCGCCGTAGAGCCGCAGGCACTCGCCGAGCTCGGGGTCCCAGCCGCTCACCTCCGCCGCCAGCGCATGCGCCTGCATGAGGCCGGACTCCTCGGCGCGGAACGCGGCGTTGAAGAAGGCGATCGCGGCCTGGCGCTCTCCCTCGCTCTCCCACGGGATCGGCCGGGAGAGGTCGAGCTCTTCGTCGTACATCCGCTCCGCGCGGCGGCGCAGCATGCTGAGCCACCACGAGGTGGCGCGCTGGACGGGGGGCTTGCGGGAGATCGGCTGGGACGCTGCGAAAAGCATCGGGCAAGGACCCCGTCGGTGACGGATGTGACGGATGTGACGGATGAGGAGCCGTCTCCTCGATCGCACACGACGGGACGGGACGGGCGGCACCATAGCGCAGTTGTTCGGCGCGGCGCACCCGGGAGCGCGGCGCGCCCGAGCGCGCGCCGAGGGCGGAAGCCCGCTCGGGGGCGACGGATCCCTGCGCGCTCGATCGACGGGCCGACGGGCGACGAGGGGCGACGACGGGCGGACGACCCCGGGGGGCGTCGGTCGTCGCCCTGGCGCGCTTTGTACGCCCCTCCGGGTGGGATACCATAGTCGACCCACTGTGTTCTTCGAGCAGCTCGAGCTCCCCCTCGGAGGGCTCTATCCCCAGACCGAGCCCACGCGCATCCCACGGACCCGGCGCGTCTTCGTCAACCGCAACCTCAAGCTGGCGGGGATCGACTGGGTCGGCTTCGACATGGACTACACCCTGGCGATCTACAACCAGACCGAGATGGACAACCTCTCGATCCAGGGGACCGTCACGAAGCTGGCCGCGCGAGGCTACCCCGAGGAGATCCTGCGGCGCCTCCGCTATCCGATCCACTTCCCGATCCGCGGCTTGCTGATCGACAAGCGCTTCGGCCACGTGCTCAAGATGGACCGGTTCAAGGTGGTCCAGCGCGGGTACCACGGCCTCCGGGAGCTCACGAGGGACGAGCTCCGGTCGCTCTACCAGCACCGGAAGATCCGGCCGAACACCGCCCGCTACCACTGGATCGACACGCTCTACGCGCTGAGCGAGGCCACGCTCTACGCCGGCATCGTCGACGCCCTCGAGGAGCGCGGCGTCGCGCTCGACTACGCGCGGCTGTTCACCGACATCCGCGAGTGCATCGACGAGGCGCACCGGGACGGCACCATCCTCGACGTCGTCCTGTCCGACCTGCCGCGCTTCGTCGAGCGCGACCCGAACCTGGCGCAGACGCTCCACAAGTTCCGCTCGGCGGGCAAGAAGCTCTTCTTGCTCACGAACTCGCGCTGGCCGTTCACCGAGAAGATGATGACGTACCTGCTCGGGGACGCGATGCCGGAGTACCCGAGCTTCCGGCACTACTTCGACGTCATCGTCGTCGCCGCGCAGAAGCCGGCGTTCTTCCAGGAGCGCCGCCCGCTCCTCATCCGCGACGGCGCCGAGCCCCGCCCCGCCACGGCCCCGCTCGAGCGCGGCGCCATCTACGAGGGCGGCAACCTCAACGACTTCGAGAAGTTCCTGAACATCTCCGGCGACCGGGTCCTCTACGTCGGCGATCACATCTACGGCGACATCCTCCGCTCCAAGAAGGAGAGCGCGTGGCGCACGGCGATGATCATCCAGGAGATGGAGGCGGAGGTCGCCGCCCACGAGTCGTGCCGCCGCGAGCACATGGAGAGCGCCCTGCTCGAGGGGCGCCGCGAGGAGCTCGAGGACCAGCTGCGCTTCTACCAGCAGCGCTACAAGGACCTCACCCGCAAGATCGAGGAGGAGCAGCAGAGGAGGAACGGCGCGACCAACGGGGGCGGAGCGCCGCTGCTCGCGGAGGCGAACGGCGAGCACGTCCAGATCGACTACAGGACGTCGTTCTACGAGGCCGAGCGGGGCCGCACCAAGCGCGCGGTCGAGCGCATCCGCGGCCAGCTCCGGGCCGTCGACGCGGAGGTCGGCAAGCTGGAGCGCGAGATCGCCCGCCGCTTCCACCCCTACTGGGGCTCGCTGCTCAAGGAGGCGAACGAGACGTCCAGCTTCGGCGATCAGGTCGAGGAGTACGCCTGCATCTACACGTCCCGCGTCTCGAACCTGCTCGCCTACTCGCCGCTGCAGTACTTCCGGAGCCCGCGCGACCTGATGCCGCACGAGCTCTGATCGCCGAGGCCTCCGCGCCGGTGCGCGGGCGCCGCATGAGGAGATCGCCATGAGCATCGCCCGCCCCCGCCCGCTGTTCGTCGCGCTCGTCGCCCCCGCCCTCTTCCTCGCCGGCGCCGCCGGCTGCGGCAAGCGGGCCTGCTTTCACTGGACCGATCTCGAAGGGGCGTGCCCGTCGAGCGACGAGGCGCGCGTGTTCTTCGAGAACCCAGGCTGCGTGAGCTCCATCGACTCCATCGACAGCGAGGGGGATTTCGACGGCGAGCTCTGCTGCTACGACGTCACCACGGTCGACACCGGCGACGAGGAGTGCTTCGCGCAGGGGCCCATGTCCGGCAGCGGCGGCGGCGCACGCCCCCCGATCCCCAAGTAGCCTGGGGGCGCAGCGCGCGGCCTGCGTGCGCGCCTGCGCCGCGTCACTTGCAGCAGCGGAAGCCGGTCGAGTAGTCGTGGTACCCGCGCGCGTGCGCGGTGGTCTTGTACTCGCAGCCGTCGCCGTGCTTGGCGCTGTCGAGGTAGTAGCCGCCGCGGAAGGTCCCGCGCGGCGCGCTCGTCCACTCGTGCAGGTTGCCCACCATGTCGTGGACGCCGAAGCTGCTCTTGCAGCGGCGGAACGCGCCCGAGGACGCCAGCGTGCCCGGGAGCTGGTTCAGGCGGGCGTCGTTCATGTTGGCCCACGTGAACGCCGACTGCGGGGCCTCGCCCCCCTGGCCGAAGTAGCGGTTGAACGACGAGACGCCGCTGTCGTTGCAGGCGCCGCGCTCCCGCTCGCGCCCGTAAGGGAACACCGTGGCGCGCTTGCCCTTGCACGCGGTGACCCACTCGTCGTCCATGCAGAGCCGCTTGCCGGCGTTCCGGCAGGCCGCCTCGGCCTGATCCCGGCTGATGTACGCCTGCGGCTTCACGCCGCGCCGGCTCACCGCCTTCACCTTCAGCTTGCCGACCGGCTCGAACGGCGAGTGCCGGCGCTTTCCGCCGCCGGAGAGCAGCTCGACGGTGCTCGCCTCGAAGCGATCGATGCAGAACGTCCCGCGCACCGAGGCCATCCCCGCCGGGCACGCGGCGCGCGCGGCGGCGGCCGTCCGGGGGCTCGGTAGCCCGAGGACCGCGAGGCCGAGCGCCGCGACGCCCGCGGCGAAGGCCGACGAGCGCGCGAACGACAGGGCGGGCCGGCGCGCGAGGGGGTGAGACGGGAGAGGGGGTCGCATCGCGGAGAGGCCCAGGCCCGGGGCGAGCCTCTGGCCATAGCCGATCCCCGGCGCCGCGGGCAAATCGCCGCAGCTGGCGGAGGCGGGCCCGGACGCGCGCGCTGCTGGCGCTGGACGAGCGGGCGATTTCGGTCACGCTGGCGCTCCCATGACAGCCACCGCCTCGCCCGCCGCCGGCGCCACGGCCGCGGGCTCGCGCGGCGACCTCCCCGCGCCCGCGGGCTCGCCCGGCGATCTTCCCACGGCCTTGCTCCGGAGCTCCCCCGCCGACTTCATCGTCGAGGAGCTCCCCGCTTACGCGCCGAGCGGCCGCGGCGAGCACGTGTTCGTGACCTTCCGCAAGACGGGGCGCACCACGCTCGACGCGGTCCGGGCCATCGCGCTCGCGCTCGGGGCCGACCCGGGCAGCGCCGGCTTCGCCGGCATGAAGGACCGGCACGCGATCACCACGCAGACCGCATCGTTCCAGCTCCCCCTCGCGCAGGATCCGGCGCCCCTGCTCGAGAAGGCCGAGCTGCCCGGGATCGAGGTCCTCGCGGTCGCCCGGCACGACAACAAGCTCAAGCCGGGGCACCTCCTCGGCAACCGGTTCCGGATCGCGCTCCGGGGCATCGCACCCGCGGCGCTCCCGCTCGCCGAGCGCCGCCTCGCCGAGATCGGCCGCGCCGGCGTGCCGAACGCGTTCGGGCCCCAGCGGTTCGGGAGGAACGGCGACAACCCCGAGCGCGCGCTCGCGTGGATCGCGGGCCGGGAGCGCGGGCCCCGCGACAAGCGCGAGCAGCGGCTGCTCTTCTCGGCGCTCCAGTCGCTCTGGTTCAACGAGGTGCTCGCGCGCCGCGAGGCGGACGGCACCTGGAGCGCCGTGCTCCCCGGCGATCTCGCCAAGAAGCGCGACAGCGGCGGGCTGTTCCTCGTGCCGCTCGAGGGCCCGGAGCTCGCGGACGCCGAGGCGCGCGCCGCCGCGCTCGCGATCTCGGCGACGGGCCCGATGTTCGGCCGGAAGATGCGCTGGCCCGAGGGCGCCCCGGGCGCGCTGGAGCGCGAGGTGCTCACCGCGGCGATCGGCGACCCGCGCAGGCTCGACGCGTTCGCCCACGCCGGAGAAGGCACGCGGCGCCCGCTGCGCCTGGAGGTGGACGGCCTGGAGGTATCCACCTTGGAGGCGGCCGCCGGGGAGGCGGCGGTGAGCGCCACGACGCCAGGAGCGGCGGACGATCCGGATGTACGGCACGGAATCGTCGTCTCATTTGTGCTACCGAAGGGCGGCTACGCGACGACCGTCCTTGGGCGAGTCTTCCGGCTCGTCGACGCCTCCGCCCCCCGGCCCTCCATCGGCAGGCCGGGGACGGGCAGCGCCCCTCCTCCGGAGGCGGACGAAGTCGAGGAAGGGCAGCCCGCCGTCGACCCGTAGATGATCTTCGAAGCGCGGCTCCCCCCCACCCCCCCATCGGAAAGGCACCAAGGAACAAGATGAACCTCGTCGAGTGGCTGCAGCGCATCATGGTCGGATTCGGGGCCGCCTGGGTCATGTGGTTGATGATCGCCCTCAGCGTCGTCTC
The DNA here is from genome assembly GCF_051475585.1 of Sorangium sp. So ce426. NCBI lineage: Bacteria > Pseudomonadati > Myxococcota > Polyangiales > Polyangiaceae > Sorangium > Sorangium sp. So ce426. The sequence goes on from NZ_CP150341.1 coordinate 6,345,833, forward strand.
GGTCGCCATCATCCTGGAGCGCGCCTGGTTCTTCTGGTCGCTCCGCGACGATCTCACCGTCCTCGCGCGGGACCTCAAGACGTCCCTCGACGACTCGATCGAGGCGGCGCGGCGGCGGATGGACGCCTCGCCCTCGGCCGAGGCGGCGGTCGTCGCGGCCGGCCTCGCGGTGGCGCACCAGGGGCCCGAGGCGGCCGAGGAGGCCATGGCCGGCGCCGCGGCGCTCCAGCGCATGAAGCTCGAGCGGCGCCTCGCCTACCTGGGCACGCTCGGCAACAACGCGCCGTTCATCGGGCTGTTCGGCACCGTCATCGGCGTCGTCGGCGCCTTCGACGCGCTCGGCCAGGCGGCGAAGACGCCGGTGGCGCAGGCCACGTCGCAGGCCATGGCGCCGCAGGCGGTCATGTCGAGCATCGCCGAGGCGCTCGTCGCGACCGCGGTCGGCCTCGCGGTCGCCATCCCGGCGGTCGCCGCGAACAACTTCTTCCAGCGCATGATCAAGTCGACGCTCGCCAACACCGAGGCGCTGACGCGCGTCCTGCTCGCGCACCTCAAGATCGATCCGGCGTTCGCCGGGGCCGCGCCCGCCGCCGCCGTCGAGCAGCCGCGCGGCAAGGCCGCGAGGGCGTCGCGGCAGGACGAGCACAAGAAGGGCGGCGCGGGCGAGGAGGAGCGCTGATGGCCGCCACGAGCCGCAACGACGATGACGAGATGATCAGCGGCATCAACGTCACGCCGCTCGTCGACATCACCCTCGTCCTCCTCATCATCTTCATGGTGACGGCGAAGATCATCGTCTCGCAGTCGCTCCCCCTCGACCTGCCGAAGGCGGCGCAGGGGCAGGAGGTTCAGCTCATCTTCGGGCTCGAGCTGCACGCGAACGGCGACACGCTCGCCGACGGCAAGAAGCTCGCGGGCGAGGACGCCATCCTGCCGATCGCGCGCGAGGCCCAGGCGAAGAACCCGGAGCTCCGCGCTGTCATCCGCGCCGACACGACGGTCCCGCACGGCCGCGTGATCCGCGCGCTCGATCTGCTGAAGCAGGCCGGCGTCTCCAAGATCGCGTTCGGCGTGACGCCGATCGCGCCCGAGGCCGGCGCGGCCCCGGGCACGGCGCCGGGCTCCCCCGCCGCGCCTCCCCCGGCGGCCCCTGCGCCCGCAACCCCGAGCCCCGCGCCGTGAGCGCGCCGAGCGAGACCTTATGAGCCAGGTCACGAGCGATCGCGCCGCGGGGGCGGTCCACGACGGGCGCCGCCGGGGCAAGCGCAGCGGCGCTGAGCCCGGGGGCGCCCTCGATCCCTCGACCCCCCTCGCCTCGCCGGCGCCTGCCCGCGCAGGCGATCGCCGGCGCGGCGCGGATCCGCTCGCCGCGGTGCTCGCCCTCGGCGACCGCGCGTCGCGCGTGGGCGCCTTTCTCGGGGTCACGCTGGCGGTCACGAGCCACGGCGCGGCCTCGGCCCGGGCCATCGTCTCGGGGTCGCTGCGCGACATGCGGCACGTGGTCGAGGAGATGCGCACCGGCATCCACGACTACCTCTGGGCGATCTACGAGGTCGACATCCCGCCGCCGAAGGTCGAGGAGCCCAAGCCGCCGGAGCCCGAGCCGCCGCCGCCGGCGCCCGAGCCCGAGCCCGTCCCCAAGGTCGCGCCGCCTCCCCAGGCGAACACCCCGCCGCCCAAGGACGACCCGTACGATCCACCCCCGGCCGCCGCCGAGGCCTCGAAGGTCCTGACGAAAGAGCCGGATCCGGACGAGGTCCTCGACATGACCGATCAGGGGATCGCGAGCGGCGAGGGGCAGGGCGTCGGCTACGGCCAGGTGGCCGGCGCGGGCACGGCGAAGACCCCCACGTTCAACCCGAACGCGAAGGTCGGAGGCGTCGTCGGCGGCAAGGGCACGGGCGACCCCGTCCCGCCCCCGCCCCCCGCAGGGCCGGACCGTTCCGCGCCGCCCGGGCTGATCGGCAGCAGCAACTGGAACTGTCCTTTCCCTCCCGAGGCCGACGTCGACCAGATCGACCAGGCGAAGGTCGTCCTCATGGTCACGGTGCGCCCCGACGGCAGCCCGCTCTCGGTCAAGGTCGTCAGTGATCCTGGACACGGCTTCGGTCGCTCCGCGCGCATGTGCGCGCTCGGCCGTCGCTACAACCCCGGCAAAGATCGCTCGGGCGCTCCGATCGCCGCCACGACGCCGCCCATCACGGTGACGTTCACGCGCTAGCTGCTCGCCGCGAGCTCCCTTTAAATTCGCGTCACGCCCGGCGCCTCGGCTATCCTCCGGGGCAGCTTGTGATCGTCCCCGAACGGATCGAGCAGCTCTCGAAGGTCCCCCTCTTCAAGGGCCTCACCCCGGCCGCGCTGGAGCTCATCTCGCGCGTCGCGAGCGAAGAGACGCACGCCCTCGGCACCAAGATCTTTCAGCACGGGGATCCGGGCGACAAGCTCTACATCCTGCTCGAAGGCAAGGTCCGGATCAGCCGAGAGATCGCCGGGATCGGCGAGGAGGCGCTCGCGGTGCTCGGCCCGGGCGCCGTGTTCGGCGAGATGGCGCTGCTCGACGAGGCCCCCCGCTCCGCCGACGCGCGCGTCCACGAGCGCTGCCGGTTGCTCACCGTGTCGAAGGACGCGTTCGAGGACCTGCTCTTCCTGCACAAGGAGCTCGCGTACGAGGTCCTCTGGAACGTCGTCCGGATGCTCGTCCAGCGGCTCCGCGAGACGAACAACAAGCTCACGTTCCTCTCCGTCTCAGGCAAATTCGAGTAGAGTGCCGGCCAGATCGCCCGGCGACCGTGGGAGCGCGCCTGCGCGGCGCGGCCTGCCGCACGGGGGGCGGCGTCCGGCTCGAACTCAACGTTCCTTGGAGGACTATGGCAGCCAGAATGAAGCACGCAGCGCTCGCCCTCGCGCTCTGGATGGGCGCCTTCGCAGGAGCCTGTGGCCCCAGCACACCGCCGCCCGAGACGGCGGCCGACAAGAACGACTTCGACGGCGAGTCGAGCCCGGACGAGGGCAAGGCGACCGCCGACGCCGAGGGCGCGAAGCCCGCGAAGCCGGAGAAGGCCGCGGAGGCGCAGGAGCACGAGGAGGAGCACGGGGCTCCCGCCAAGTCGACGCCGATCCAGACGACCAAGTTCGAGGCGGATCTGAAGAAGATCGGGATCAACCTCAAGAAGATCCCCGAGCTCGAGAAGCTCCCGGCGGGGCAGAAGAAGAAGGTGATGCCGCTGCTCCAGAAGGCGCTCGGCTACGACACCTGCGAGGGCTGCCACGTCGAGGGCGACTTCAAGAAAGAGACGCGGGACATGAAGATCGCCCGCGAGATGTGGCGCAACTTCGTGGTGCCGCTCCGCAGCGAGAGCGGCGGAACCCTCTTCTGCGACAGCTGTCACGCCGGGAACGAGCACGTCCTGAACCGCAAGGACAAGAAGGCCCTGCAGGCGTTCATGGAGGAGGAGTACCAAAACAAGGTCTCCCGGGCGAACAAGGAGGACATGGAGTGCGGCACGTGTCACGGCGACGCCATGGAAACCAAGATTATCGAGAAACTCTGGAACATCCCCAAATGACGGGTGCCGCCTGGACGACGCGCGAGGCGCCGGTCCAGCGGCGGGGCACGACGGAATCCGGCGAAGCCTCATCGCTCTGCTCGCCGGAAGTTCGTTAACTGCCTTACTTTTCAGCAGGAGCGCCCTCGAGGCCTGCCTGCGCTCCGATCTCGCACCAGCGTCCACTTCCATCCTGCGCCGGCGCTCGGCCGCCTCATCCTCGACGACGGATCACCATGACGGTGGGTCATGCACCGTTTTCGTACTAGATAGGCGGCATGTGCGGTGTGTTCGGAATCTTTGGCCACCCCGAGGCGGCCAACATGGCCTACCTCGGGTTGCACGCGCTCCAGCATCGAGGGCAGGAATCCGCGGGTATCGTCAGCAGCGACGGGGAGCGCCTCTTCGGTCACCGCGCCATGGGGCGGGTGCAGTCCGGCTTCTCTCCGACCGATCTCGCGACGCTGCCCGGCGATCGCGCCATCGGCCACGTCCGCTACTCCACCGCGGGCGGCTCGCACCTGAAGAACGCGCAGCCGCTCGGGGTCGACTACGCGCGCGGCTCGCTGGCGGTCGCGCACAACGGCAACCTCACGAACCATGAGGCCCTGCGCGATCGGCTCGAGGCGCGCGGCTCGATCTACCAGACCGCGAGCGACACCGAGTCGATCGTCCACCTCATCGCGATGAGCAAGAAGGAAGAGCTGCGCGACCGCATCGCGGAGGCGCTCACGCAGGTGGAGGGCGCGTACTCCCTGCTCTTCCTGACCGAGCGCGAGCTCATCGCCGTGCGCGATCCGCGCGCGATCCGGCCGCTCTGCCTGGGCGAGATGGAGAGCGGGAGCGGCGTCACCCACGTGGTCGCGAGCGAGTCGACGGCGTTCGACCTCATCGGCGCGCGCAAGGTGCGCGACGTCGCGCCGGGCGAGATGCTGATCATCAGCGCCGACGGCGTGCGCTCCGAGTTCCCCTTCGCGCAGGAGCCGCGCAAGCTCTGCATCTTCGAGCACGTCTACTTCGCCCGGCCCGACTCGACCATCCAGGGCGTGAGCGTCTACGAGGTCCGCAAGGCGTTCGGCCGGCGCCTCGCCGCCGAGCAGCCCGTCGAGCCCGGCGACGATCTCGTCGTGATCCCCGTGCCCGACTCGGGCGTGCCGGCGGCGATCGGCTTCGCCGACCGCGCGCGCGCCCCCTTCGAGATGGGGCTCATCCGCAGCCACTACGTCGGCCGCACGTTCATCGAGCCGCAGCAGTCGATCCGGCACTTCGGCGTCCGGCTCAAGCTCAACCCGAACCGGGCGGTGATCGAGGGCAAGCGGGTCGTCGTCATCGACGACTCGATCGTCCGCGGGACGACGAGCCGGAAGATCGTCAAGATGATCCGCGACGCCGGCGCGCGCGAGGTGCACGTCCGCATCTCGAGCCCGCCCACGCGATGGCCCTGCTACTACGGGATCGACACGCCCACGCGGTCGGAGCTCATCGCCTCGAGCCACTCGGTGGACGAGATCTCCAGCTACCTGACGGCCGACAGCGTCGGGTACCTCTCGCTGGAGGGCCTCGTCGAGAGCGTGCGGTCTCTCGAGGCGCGCGCCGTGGACGCCTCGGGCGCGCGGCCGTCGGCGGAGAGCTACTGCCACGCGTGCTTCTCCGGGAGCTACCCGATCCCCTTCACGCCGGCCGCGCCGAACCGGCAGCTACGGATGGTGAGCGGTTGACGCTGCCCCGCTCCGGCGCCGAGGGTCCTCCGATGACCGAGGGGACCGCCGATCACGAGAGCGCGGATCGCTCCGCCGCCTCGGCGCCGCTCTTCGCCCGCGTCGCCGACGAGGTCTCGATCTACGAGGTGAGCCCGCGGGACGGGCTCCAGAACGAGGCGGCGATGATCCCGATCGAGGGCAAGCGGCGGCTCATCGCGGCGCTCGTCGGCGCCGGCCTCCGCAGGATCGAGATCACGAGCTTCGTCTCGCCGAAGTGGGTGCCGCAGCTCGCCGACGCCGAGGAGCTCGCGCGGACGCTCCCGGCCGAGCGGGGCGTGACCTTCAGCGCCCTGTGCCCGAACGCGCGCGGCCTCGAGCGCGCGCTGGCGGTGGGCCTGCGCGAGATCGCCGTCTTCCTGAGCGCGAGCGAGGCGCACAACCGCGCCAACATCAACAAGTCGATCGACGACACGCTCTCGGTGTTCTCGGAGATCGTCCCTCCGGCGCGCGAGGCGGGCCTCGCCGTGCGCGCCTACGTCTCGACCGTGTGGGGCTGCCCGTACGAGGGCGACGTCGACCCTGCCCGGGTCGTGCGCATCGCGGAGCGGCTCATCGACCTCGGCTGCTACCAGGTCTCCCTCGGCGACACGATCGGCGTCGGCACCCCGCGGCAGACGCACGACATCGTCCGCCGCTTCCTCGACGCGATGCCGCCCGAGCGGTTCGCGCTGCACATGCACGACACGCGCGGCACGGCGCTCGCGAACATCCTGGTCGGCCTGGAGCTCGGGGTGCGCGACTTCGACGCGTCGGTGGCCGGCGTCGGCGGCTGCCCCTACGCGCCGGGCGCGGCGGGCAACATGGCGACGGAGGACCTCGTGTTCATGCTCCACGGGATGGGCGTCCGGACCGGCGTCGATCTCGACAAGGTGATCGAGGCGGGGAACGTCGCCGAGCAGGTCATCGGCCGCCCGCTCCCGGGCAAGGTCCACCGCGCCGGCCCGTTCCGGCTCCGCCGCCAGCCGACCCGGGACTGAGCGCGCGGCGCCGGGCCGGCGTCGACCGGCGCGCCGCGCCCGGCCCGCGAGGCCGCCGTCAGTCGCCCGCGATGCACCCGAGGCGCGTGAAGAAGACGTGGTGCTCGCCGCCCTCGCGATCGTCGCGGAAGAGGATGCCCACGTCGCCCTCCGGCCCGAACGTCGCGACCGGGCTGATGCTGTCGCGGGGCGCGAAGGTGAGCCGCTGCTCCGCGCTGATCGGCGCGAGATCCGCGTTGACCGTGACCGCGTAGAGCTCGTAGCCGTCGTTCTGATCGCGGTCGTCCGAGTAGATCGCGAGCAGCCGATCGCCGAGCGGGCGCAGGAACGGGTACCTGGAGCGGAAGGGCCCAGGGTCCGAGATGGGCGTGGGCGGCGTGAGGATCTCGCCGTCCTCCGAGACCGCCGCCGCGTAGATGGCCTTGGGGGTCGCCGACTTGTCGAACCACGCGATGACGTAGCGATCGCGGTTCCAGACCACCGTCGGATAGACCGCGTCCGTCTCGCCGGTCGTCAGCGTGACGACCTCCGAGCGCGGATCGAGCTCGGCGGTGAAGGTCCGGAACTGGATGAAGTGCGTGGCCGCGTCGCCCGTGGACCACGCGACCCCGATGCCGCCCTGGCCGGCCGCCGCGGAGGGCGCCTCGTTGCCGAGGCCGTTCGACGCCTCCGTGAGCTGGACGTTGTCGCCGATCGGGTTGCCGTCGATGTCGATGCGCTGCGCGAACAGATCGAAGAGGCCGTTGCGCTCGTCCTGCCAGACGGGGATGAACTCCGCGTCGTTCCAGGCGAGCGTCACGTTGACGGAGAAGCCGGGCGCCCTCGAGAGCCGCCGATCCCCGCCCTCCACCTTCTGGCCTTTCTCGTCGAGCAGGGAGAAGTACACCTCGTAGTCGCCGTCGCGCCGGTCCTGCCAGGCGGCGCCGTACCGATCGCCGACCCACACGATCGGCCCGCCGGAGGCGTCGCCGTTCTTCGGCGTGATGATCTCCTCGCCCGGCGCGAGCGGCCGCCCGTCGACGCTGATCATCGAGCGGTACACGTTGAAGCCCTGCGTGGTCCCTGTGTAGAGCGACGCGTACGACGTCCCGCTCCAGGCGAGCCCGCCGGAGCCGGCCGGCGCGATGTCGCCCGAGATGCGGGTCGCGTCGGTGTCGAGCGGCACGAAGCGCGCCCCGTTGTCGACCGTGCCGTCGCAGTCGTTGTCGACGCCGTCGCAGATCTCGATCCCCCCAGGGAAGGCCGCGGCGCTCGCGTCGTCGCAGTCGTCGCCGCACGCGAGCGGCTCGCCAGGGATCGTGCCGGGCAGCGCCGCGCGGAAGCCGTCGCCGTCGATGTCGAGCGTCGACGGCCCGTAGACGCACGCTCCGGTCGCGCTCTCGCACGTGTCCTTGGTGCAGGGATCGCTGTCGTCACAATCCACCGGCTCCAGCGCGACGCACTCCCCGCCGCGCCGCGGGGCCGCGCCCTCGGGCGAGGGCGCCGCGCCGCCGTCGGGCTGCCCCGCCTCGAAGAGCTGGCAGAACACAGGCTTGCAGAGATCCTCGATGCCGGGACAGTCGGCGTCCACCTCGCACTCCGGCGCGGGCGGCGGGATGTTCAGCCCTGTCCGCGCCCCGCACCCTCCCGAGAGCGACCCGCCGCCGAGAACCGTCCCGAACAGGGCCGCCGCCAGCGCCGCCTTCCGGCGCGCGCGCCGACCCAGGGCGTACGTCGTCACAGACATCCGCCCATCCCCGCGACGTCGATCGGCTCGCACACGAACCCCGGATCGCAGCTGTCGTCGCCGCTGAGCGCGCAGAGCTCGACGCACTGGGTGCCCGAGCCGGTCACCACGCAGGCGAACCCGGCGCCGCACTGGCTGCCGCCGCTGCACGGATCGCCCTGTCGGCCTGGACCGGCCGGCGCGCAGTACGCGCCGTAGATCTCCTGCCCGCACGGCTCGTCCGGATACTGCACGTAGATGAAGCACCCCTCTCCCGAGGCGCAAAAGCCGCTCGACTGATCGTACGGATCGCACGCGAAATCGGTGATCGGCGGCCCGGTGTCGGGACAGCCGGGGTCTTCGTACTCTTCGAGCGGGTCCCTCCCCGGGTCCGAGCCGCCTCCCCCGCCGGTCGGGACGGGCGGAGCGCCGGCTTCGCCGCCGCCCCCGCCGTCCGCGGACGGATCGTCCACGATGACTGTCTGGCCGCAACCGACAGCGAGACCGAGCCCAGGGAGCGGAACGCAGAGGAGTGTCAGGAGGAGCGAGGAGCACCGTCGCATGTCGCCATGCTATCGATTCCTCGCGCGCCCGCCATGCATTTGGCAGCGATGGCAGTGTCCTGACGCCACGACGAGCGGTGGATCGTTTCCCCCAGGCTGCAATCCCACTTGCCTGTTGGCCGGCGCTCTGATGTATCTCTCAACAATGCACACGCGCAACCTGCTCACCATCGCACTCCTCGCAGCTCCCCCTCTGGCGCTCGCCCCTCTCATGGCGTGCGGCGGCGATGACGAGGCGGGAGGAGGTGGAGCGAGCTCCTCCAGCACCACCTCGAGCAGCTCCGGCGAAGGCGGCGGCGGCGGTGAGGCCGGCGGCGGCGGTGAAGGCGGCGCGGGCGGCGCAGGCGGCGCGGGCGGTGGAGACGGCGGCGGCGGCGGCGTGGTCCCCGGTGAGCCCGCCGGCCACCTGCTGATCTCGGAGGTCGCCGTCAGACCGGGAGCGGGCGAGTTCATCGAGATCTGGAACCCGACCGAGGCCGAGATCGACCTCACCAACTACTACCTTTCGGACAACAGCGTTTATTATGCCATCACCACGGGTACCGCCTTCGCGCCGACCGGCAGCGCAGGGACGGACTTCCTCGTCCAGTTCCCCCCCGGGACCATGATCGCGGCGGGCGCGCGCCTCGTGCTGGCGAGCGATGACGGCTTCGAGCTCGAGTACCAGCGGTGCGCCGACTTCGCCCTGGACGAGACGGTCATCCCCTGCGAGGGGGGGGACGTGCCGCCCATGATCGCGCCCACGAACGGCGCCCTCGGGGCGCAATCCGGCGCGCTGCTCACCGACGGCGGAGAGATGGTGATCCTCTTCGAGTGGGACGGCACGGAGCGCAGCCCGCTCAAGGACGTCGATTACGTCATCTGGGGCGAGGAGCTGGGGAACTCGGCGATGGTGTACAAGACAGGCAAGACCGGTTATGCCGATGACACCGCGCGCGGCAGCCAGCGGCCGGCCGCGGCCCCCGGCAGCAGGTCGAGCATCGTCCGCTGTAGCGATCTCGAGTCCGGCGAGCTCTTGACCGAAGGCAACGGCATCAGCGGGCACGACGAGACGAGCGAGTGGCTCGACATCAGCTTCACCGTGGCGTCCACGCCGACGCCTGGCGAAGAGAACGATTGCCCGTGAGCTCGGCTCCTCGCCGCGGGGCGGCGGGAGCCCGGGCTCGGCGCGGGGCGCCTCGAACCGATCACTGCCGGGTGATCGTCACCTTCTTGATGACCGGCGGGGTGACCGGGCGTTCTCCCTTGACCTCGACGCCGGCCAGCTTGTGGACGAGCTCCTCGGGCCCGCACTCACCGAAGATGGTGTAGCCGTTGTCGAGGTGGAACGCCGCCGCGTCGGTGATGAAGAACTGCGCGGAGTTCGTGTTCTTGCCGCGGTTCGCCATGCACAGGAGCCCCGCGCGATCGTGGCTGCCGTCCTCCCAGACCTCGTCAGGGATGACGTAACCGGCCTCGCCGGTGCCGTTCTTCTTCGCGTCGCCGCCCTGGATCATGAATCCCTTGATGATGCGGTGGAAGATGGTGCCGTCGTAAGCGGGCTTCTTCTCCCACGTCCCCTCCGGCGTCTTCCAGGGCCTGATCCCTCGCGCCAGGCCGACGAAATTGGCGACGGTGATCGGGGCCTTGTCGTCCAGCAGCTTGCAGGACAGCGTGCCGAGATCGGTCTCGATCGACGCGGTCAACGTCTTGCCCGGCGGGAGCCCCTTGGTGGCGTCGTCGAGCGTCCACTTGCCCTTGACCGGGTCGTCCTCGCTGGGCTTGACCTCGGCGACCGGCTTCGCGGTGACCTTGCGCTTCTGCGGCTGAGGGCGCTCCTTCGCTGCCGTCTCCGCCTTGCCTCCGGCCAGCCCCGTCGACGCAGGCGTGGTCTTCGGCTTCGGCGCTTCCTCGGCCGTGGGCTCGGGGGTCTTCGAACATCCCGCGAGGGCCGAGAGCGTGGCGAGGGTGGCGATGGACTGAATGGCGAGGGTTCGAGCGTTCATCGTGCGACGATTTCCCGCGTCGCGGTCCGGCGGTCAAGGACGAGCGTCGCCGTGGTAGGAAGCGCCATGAGCTCGCGCTGCGCCCTCGCGACCCGTCCGTTCACGTCCATCACGTCCATCACGTCCATCACGTCCATCACGTCCATCACGTCCACCTCGCTGGCCATCCCCGCCGCGCTCGCCTCGCTCGTTCCCGCCCTGGGCGCGCTGCTGCTCGGGATCGCCCTTGGCGCGTGCGAGCGCCGCGTCGACGAGCCGCTCCCGCTCACGCCCAGCAGCAACTTGGGCGACGTTGCGCCGCCCGCCTCGACCGGGACGCCGCCCGCCTCGACCGTGGAGCGGGACGCCGGCCGCTGCATCCAGCCGACGCCGTCGACGCCGGAGCGACCGTCTCCAAAGCTCACCGGCCCGGATCCGGCGTGCCCCGAGGACCCGACCGGCCCGTTCCAGCTCGCGACCGGCAAGGTGACCTTCCTCGAGGCCAAGGCCCCCGATGTCACCGTCGAGATCGCCAGGAGAGAGCAAGAGCGCGCCCGCGGCCTCATGTACAGGACGAGCATGGCGGAGAACCGCGGGATGATCTTCGTCTTCCAGCAGCGGAACAATCACTCGTTCTGGATGCACAACACGTGCATCCCGCTCGACATGCTGTTCATCGACAGCGACGGTACGATCGTCGGTATCGAGGAGAACACCCCGACGCTCACCGACTCGACCTTCGACGTCGGATGTCCGTCGACGTACGTCCTCGAGCTGAACGCCGGCTGGGCGCGGCGCCACGGCGTCGTCGCGGGCCAGAAGGTGCGGCTCGAGGGGATCTGACCCGCGCCCGAGCGGCGGATCCTCGGCCGGAGCGTCGTTCTATATCCCGGTGAACAGACCGAGCTGGCGCGGGGGAGCCGGCGGCCCGAGCGACGAGCGCGCCGCGCCGGGCGGAGGTGCCGGCGGCGCCGCCGCGTCGAGGACGAGCGGCCCCCGAGGCGGCGCGGCGACGAGGCGCGTGCGCCGGCCGACGAGCGCGTCGCGGGCGGCGTCGAGCGCGAGCTCCGGGCGGTTGTTGACCTCGGAGAGGTGCATCAGCGCGACCGTGTGCGTGCCGCCGGGCAGCGCCGCGAGCAGCTCGCACGCCTGCGCGTTCGCCAGGTGGCCCCGCGCCGAGCGGATCCTGCGCTTGAGGTGCTGCGGGTACGGGCCGGCCTCGAGCAACCCCGCGTCGTAGTTCGACTCGAGCATCACCACGTCGCAGCCGGCGACGTGCTCCAGGAGCCCCGGAGGGACCTCGCCGAGATCCGTCACGAGCGCGGCCCGCCGCGCGCCGTCGTCGACGACGAGCGCGACCTGCGCCGCGTCGTGCGGCAGCGGCGTCGGCAAGAAGGTGAGCGCGCCAACCGCGAACGGCTCGCGCGACGAGAAGGCCCGGACGCGCTCGGGATCGCCGAGCTCCGCCGCGCGCGCGGTCGCCTCCGAGGCGTAGATCGGGATCTTGTGCTTCTTGTTGTACCTGGCGGCCACGCCGACGTGATCGGCGTGCGCGTGTGTGATGACGATCGCGTCGGGCAGCAGCCTGCCGTCCGCGCCGCCCGCGGCCGCCGCCGAGAGGCACTGCTCGAGAACCCGCGGCCCGACGCCCGCGTCCACGAGGACCCGCGTGCCGCGGGAAGCGAACAGCGTCGCGTTGCCTCCGCTCCCGCTCGCGATGATGGTGATCTTCATACCGGGCTCCGGGGACCGGACTACAGGCGGCTCCGTGAGCCGTAGCGCAGGCGAGGGCCCGGCTGCAAGCGCGGAGCCGCGCGAAGCGCTCGCGACCGCGCCCGAACGACGCTACAGGGATCCCACGTCGTGGCGCCCTCCCCTCGCCCCGCTTCAGCCTCTTCCCCCGACACCGACGCGGAGGTGCCGCTCGCCGTGCCGCGCGCCGCCGGCGAGAGCGGCGGTGCGCCGCGCGCCCCCGGCGACAACGATGCGCCGCGAGGCGCGCGCGGCAAGCGGCGCCGCCGCGCCCTGATCGCGGCGCTCGTGGTCGTCGCCGTCGTCGCGGCCGCCGTCGCCGCGCTCGTCGTGCTCGGTCCTCCCGCGCTCCGCCGGCGCATCATCGCCGAGGCCCGCGCGCGCGGCGTCGCGCTCGATCCCGGGAAGATCGACGTCGATCTCGGCTCGATCCGCCTGCGCGACGGCCGCTTCTCCCTGCTCGGGGTGCGCGGGATCTCGGGCACCGTCGCGCGCGCCACCATCGAGCTGCGCGGGCTCTCGCCCGCGCGGATCGCGACGGAAGGCGTCGAGCTCACCCTCGTGGGGACCGACGCCCTGGAGGATCTGCCGGCGTGGGTCGCGCAGTACGGCCCGCGCGCGGCGGCGCTGCCGCTCACCACGGGCCGCGTCCGCCTGGGTCTCCGGGATCACGAAGGCGGACCGGAGGTGCTCGCGCTGGCCGACGGCGCCCTCGAGCGGCGCGCGGCCGCCCCGGTCGAGGGCGCGGCCGCGCCGCCCGGCGCGCCGCGGCCGGAGCTCGGCGTCCTGAAGCAGGCTCGCGTGCTCGTCGCCGGCAAGGAGATCGCGCGCACCGACATCGCCTGGTCCATCGGCGCAGCGTCGATCACCCTGGGCCTCGGCGGCGAGGACGTCGTCTCCGCGCCGCTCAGGGCCGAGCTCCGGCCGCGCCCCTCGCCGAGCGCCTCGATCGAGCTCGCGCCGACGCCGCTCTCCGCCGTGGGCGCGCTCCTCGGCGTCGACGTCGGCGCCTCGACGATGGTCGTCGCCGGAACGCTCGAGCTGCGGCTCGCGGAGGGGGCGGACCGGACCGCCCTGTCCAAGGCGCCGCTCGAAGGGCCGATCGCGCTCACGGTGAAGGGCTTCACCCTGCCCCACCCCAAGGAGCTCGACGGGCTCCTCTTCGGCAACACAACGACCGTCAAGGCGGACGCGCGCCTCTCCGCGGACCGCCAGCGCGTCGCGCTGAGCGGCGTGGAGGTCGCCGCCGGCGCGCTGAAGCTCAAAGGAACGGGCACCGTCGAGCGCAACGGCGCGGACGCCGCGATCGCGATGGATCTATCTGGATCCATCCCCTGCTCGCTCCTGGCTGGCTCTGCCGCGATGTCGCACCTGACCGGCGCCGTGGGGCTGCTCGCGCGCGACCTGGTGAACCGCGCGCTCGCGGGCTCGGTGGCGGTCCAGGTCCGCGTCGACGCGCGCGCGAGCCGGCTGACCGCCGCGCGCGTCACGCCGAGCGCGATCCTCCGATGTAAGCTCCGCTTCTAGCGGATAGCTCGGCCGCGCCAGGTCCCGCGACCCGGATCCAAACAAGAATCCCGGGAGAAGAGCGCCGGCACCTCACCAACGAAGCGAACAGGCATGGAATTTTCCCATCCTGACGTTCAATGTACCCCGTCGTGGCTCGACGGTTGAACTGCTTTTTCCCGGCGCTTTCGCTTCCGAGCACCCCTGTCGCGCGCTGCCGCCCCCTGCGGCTGGACTCCGTCCGAGCGCCGCGAGGATCGGTGAGAGAGGAAGGCGGAGGACGAATGTCGATGTCGAGGACGATCTGACGCGATGAACCACGGCGCGGAGCACGGGAAGCGCGGCGCACGCTCGACGCGCGACGGCCGCCCTGACACGTTGTTCGATGAGGAGCCCGCAATGCGCTCTGGAGCTCTGCCCCTCGCCGCTCTGCTCACCTCGCTGCTAGGGCTCGTGGCGGTCGTCAGCGCTGCCTGCGACGGCGGTCTCGGCGCCGGCATGGACGACAGCGCGGGCGGCGGGGGCGCGGCGGCGTCGTCCTCGTCCTCCTCGTCGGCTTCCGTGACATCGGGCGGAGGCAGCGGCGCGGGAGACGGCGGGGGCTCCGGAGAAGGCGGCATCGGGGGAGGCAGCGGCGGAACCGACGAGCAGGACTTCCCCCTCGACACGACGCCCCCGGCGCCTTGCCCGCCCGACATGGCGGAGGTCCAGGGATACTGCGTCGATCGCTTCGAGGCGCCGAATGTGGAAGGCGCCCTGCCGCTCGTCATGGAGAGCGCCGTCTCGGCGCGCGCCTGGTGCGAAGCGCGCGGAAAGCGCCTCTGCACCGAGGACGAGTGGGACACGGCGTGCCAGGGCCCCGAGGCGTTCGTCTATCCGTACGGGAACACCCACGAAGCGGAGCGCTGCAACGACAACAAGACGTGGAGAGCGCCCGACGAGGGCGCGCTCGGCTCCTGGCCTTCCGACGAGGCGCTGGCCGAGGTCCAGGCGCTGTACCAGGCCGAGCCGAGCGGCTCGCGACCCGGGTGCGCGAGCGCGTTCGGCGTCCACGACATGACGGGAAACGTCGAGGAGTGGGTGGTGCGCACCCGATACCACGTCAACGAGTATCCTCACGTCCTCAAGGGCTGTTACTGGTCCGCCTGCTTCGGCGGCGCGAAGCCGCGGTGCGGCTCCACGAACCCGGCGCACGGGGACGGGTTCCGCTACTACGAGACCGGCTTCCGGTGCTGCCGTGACGTCGAGTGAGCCAGCCGGCGGCGGCGATCCGGCCCACACGCGCGCGGCTTGAGCGCGCGGCGCGCAGCGGGCGTTCGGCGCGGCCGCAAGCGGCGCGTCTTGGACGTTCGGCGCGACCGCAAGCGGCGCGTCTTGGACGTTCGGCGCGACCGCAAGCGGCGCGTCTTGGACGTTCGGCGCGACCGCAAGCGGCGCGTCTTGGACGTTCGGCGCGACCGCAAGCGGCGCGTCTTGGACGTTCGGCGCGACCGCAAGCGGCGCGTCTTGGACGTTCGGCGCGACCGCAAGCGGCGCGTCTTGGACGTTCGGCGCGACCGCAAGCGGCGCGTCTTGGACGTTCGGCGCGACCGCAAGCGGCGCGTCTTGGACGTTCGGCGCGACCGCAAGCGGCGCGCCGGGGGTGGCCGACGCGATCCAGCGCCGAGGCCTCGCGGCAGGCGTCCTGAACGAACCGCTTCCCCTCGGTTCGACCGCACGCTAGGGCACCGTGAACGGTGCTGACCTTACCGAGAGAGCCTCGCCCCAGCCTTGACCTCGTGAAGGACGCGATCGCGGCGTTCGCGCTCAAGGGCCGCGGGCGCGCCCGCCCGGATGATCTCGACGCGCGCGACCCGGCGTTCATCGCCCGGGTGCTCCCGCTGCTCGGCTTCCTCTACGACGACTACTTCCGCTGCGAGACAGAGCTCGAAGAGCAGCTGCCCGACGGCCCCTTCCTCGCCGTGAGCAACCACAACGCGATGACGGGAATGCCCGATATGTACTGCCACATGACGGCGTTCTGGCGCCTTTATGGGCCCTCGCGGCCGTCCTACGGGCTGATGCACGACCTCCCGTTCAACGTCCCGAAGGCCGGCGCCTGGCTCAACGCCTGCGGCGCCATCGCCGCGAGCCCGGAGAACGGGCGGCGAGCGCTCGCCCGCGGCGCGGCGGTCCTGGTCTTCCCGGGCGGCGATCTCGACGCGTGCAAGCCCACCTCGGCGCAGTACTCGATCCGCTTCGGCCGGCGCCGCGGCTTCGTCCGGCTCGCCATCCGCGAGGGCGTGCCGATCGTGCCCATCGTGAGCGTGGGCGCGCACCAGTCCCTCTACATCGCCACGGATGGGAGCAGGCTGGCCAGGTGGCTCCGCCTCCCCGAGCTCGCGCGCTCGAACGTCGCGCCGCTCGGCCTCGCCTTGCCGTGGGGGCTCATCGTCGGCATCCCGATCCCCCATGTGCCCCTGCCGGTGAAGATCCACACGAGGGTGCTCCGCCCGCTGCACCTCGGGCTCCCGAGAGAGGCCGCGAGCGACCCGGACGAGGTCGAGCGCGCATTCGCGCGGATCGTCGCGCGCATGGAGGCCGGGCTCGACGAGCTCCGCGCGGCGGGCAGGCACGGTCTCTTTCCGCGTGGTTGATAGGCCGCGTGGTTGATGGGCCGCGTGGTTGATGGGCCGCGTGGTTGATGGGCCACGTGGTTGATGGGCCACGTGGTTGATGGGCCGCGTGGTCTCTTTCCGCGTGGTTGATCGGCTGCGTGGTTGACAGGCGAACCGCAGGAGAATGGCGGCGCCGTGGCGCGCGGTGAGGTCCGGAGCGCGCCCATGGCCCGAGCGGGCGGCGGGCGGCGCTCCAAAACCAGCGGGCGCGCGACAAAGGGCGCTGGGCCTCGCGCGGCGCTCGGAAAACCGAGTCCGTTCATGTAGGCTTGAACGCCAGCCGTGACCCCCGACCGCACCGCGCAGCTCCTCGCACCGCTGGCCCAGCCGGGAGAGCTCATCGCAGCCAAGTACCGCGTCGAGCGGGTCGTGGCCATCGGCGGAATGGGCGTCGTGCTGGCGGCGCGCAACGAGCATCTCGACCAGAAGGTCGCCATCAAGATCCTGCGCCAGGACGCCCTCGCAAACCAGGAGGCCGTCACGCGCTTCCTGCGGGAGGCGCGGACGGCGGCGCGCCTGTCGGGCGAGCACGTCGCGCGCGTGTTCGACGTCGGCACCACCGAGACCGGCGTGCCCTTCATGGTGATGGAGTTCTTGACCGGGCTCGATCTCCAGCAGGTCATCGATACCCACGGTCCGCTGTCCATCCAGGACGCTGTCGATTACGTGCTGCAGGCGCTCGAGGCCGTGGCCGAGGCGCACGCGGCCGGCGTCGTCCATCGGGACATCAAGCCTTCGAATCTGTTCCTCGCCGAGCACGCGGACGGCACACGGCACATCAAGGTCCTCGATTTCGGCATCTCGAAGGGGCAAGGCCTCGACTCGCCCGCGGAGCCGGGGCTCACGTCGACGAAGCAGGTGATGGGCTCGCCCGGGTACATGTCGCCCGAGCAGATGATGGCGCCGAGGACCGTCGACGGGCGCGCCGACGTCTGGTCGTTCGGTGTGCTGCTCTACACGCTGGTGACGGGCGAGCCGCCATTCCAGGGCGAGACGGTCGCCGCGGTGATGGCGAACATCCTGCACCAGCCGGTGCCGCGGCTCCGCGACAAGCGCAGCGACGCGCCGGCCACGCTGGAGCGGATCGTCTCGCGCTGCCTGGAGCGCGACGTGAGCGAGCGGTACGCCAACGTCGGCAAGCTCGCGCAGGCCCTCGAGCCGCTCGGGTCGAGCTTCGCGAAGCTCTCGACCTCGCGCATCCAGAGCGCGATCGGCGCGGCGTCGCCGGCCGGACAGACGTTGCTCAACTCGAGGGCGGCCGAGGACAGCGACAGGCTGTCCGGCGCGTCATGGTCGCACACGAGCAACCGGCGCCGCTCGCGGCGCAGGCTGCTCGTCGCCGCCGGCGTGGCCGCGTTGCTGACCAGCGCGGCCGGGGCGGGCGTGTGGCTGCTCGCGAGCGTGCGCGTGGCGCCGCAGGCGCCGGGCGCCGCCGTGTCACAGAAGCCCGAGCGCGCCGCGGTCGACGCGCTCGGGCCCGAGTCCCCCGCTGCAGCGCCGGGCGCTCCGGCCGCGACCGCCAGCGCCACGACCGAGGCGTCGAGCCCGGCGGCGCCGCCGGTCCCTGCGCCGAGCGCGGCTCCCACGGGCAGCGCTGCGGCCGACGCGCGCCCGAAGGCGACCGCCTCCGGAGCGCCGCTCAAGCCGGGCCACCCGCCGAGACCGCCGAGGTCGATCAGCGAGGACGAGATGCTGAGGAGCCGCCATTGAGATCGTTACGAGCGCGACACGCGGGCGCATGGCTCGCGCTGCTCTGTGGGACCAGCCTGACCTCACCGCTCCTGGCGCAGCCGACCGCGGCGGACAAGGCGCTCGCCGAGGGGCTGTTCCAGGACGGCAAGAGGCTCATGGACGAGGGCAAGCTCCAGGAGGCCTGCCCGAAGCTCGCAGAGAGCCAGCGCGTGGATCCCACGGTCGGGACGCTGCTGAACCTGGCGGTCTGCCACGAGAAAGAGGGCAAGACGGCCAGCGCATGGGCCGAGTTCACGGAGGCGTCCTCGCTCGCGGCGAGCGCCGGGCAGCAGGATCGCGCCCAGTTCGCGGCCAAGCGCGCGTCCGAGCTGGAGGCCAGGCTGACGCGCCTCGTCCTCGACGCGGCGCAGGCGGCGCAGGCGGCTCCTGCGATGACGATCACGCTGAACGGCAAGGAGCTGAGCGCCGCCGCGGCCACGGGCTCGGGCATCCCCGTGGATCCGGGCACGGCGACGATCGAGGCCAAGGCGCCGGGCAAGCAGCCCTGGTCGCAGCGGGTGACGCTCGACCCCGGGCCCAGCACGACGCGGGTGACCATCCCGCCGCTCGCGGACGTCGCCGTTCAGGAGGCGAAGGCGGCTCCCCCTGCCCCGCCGCCTGCCCGTCCGGAGGCCGCGAAGCCCGAGGCGACCGGCAACCCGATGCGCGCGCTCGGCTTCGTCGCTGGCGGCGTCGGGATCGCCGGGATCGGCGTGGGGGCGGTGTTCGGGGTGATGACGATACAGAAAGCCGGGGATGTCGAGGAGGGGTGCAGCGGCAGCTTCCGCTGCAGCCGCGCGGACGTCGAGGCGAACGAGAGCGCCCGGACGACCGCGATGGTCTCCAACATCGCGCTCGGCGCCGGGCTTGTGTGCCTCGGGGCCGGCGTCGCGATGGTGCTGATGTCGCCTCGTTCGCCGGAGCAGGCTGCCACGGTAGACCGCGTGTGGGTCGCGCCCAGCGTCGCATCGGACGGGGGGCGCGTGGTGCTCGGAGGCCATTGGTGATGCGAAGCTCGAAGGGCTCTGCCGTGACGCTGGCGCTCGCCGCGCTCGCACCGGGCCTCAACGGTTGCGCGGAGATCGCGGGGCTCGAGGATCGCCAGGTGATCCCGCTGCTCGTGATCGCCCAGAACCAGGCAGAACCTCGCGCCATCGCGCTCGACGAGGAGGCGATCTACTGGACCAACGGGCGGAGCGACGGGGCGCAGGGGAGCTCCACGGGCGGCGCGCTCCGGAGGCAGATCAAGGATGAGTGGGAGGTCGTCGATCTGCTCGCGCCTTCCAGCGAGGTGCCCGATGTGATCGCGCTGGACGCGACGCACGTCTACTGGTCGAGCACCGACGCCGCCTTCGAAGGCGAATGCGTCAGCGCCGAGGGGGACGAGCGGGACAAGCTGTGGAAGCTACCGAAAGCAGCGCCGGTCCCCGCGGCTGGCGGGGAATTGCTGTGGGGCAGCTGCGGCGCCGCGGAGGCGATCGCGCTGAGCGCCGACAACGTCTACAGCGCTCGGCCGAACGCCGACCGCATCACGTGGGTCCCCAAGCGAGGCGGCACGCGAAGGGACCTGACGGAGGCGGGCGGCAAGCCGCGCGGCGTGGCGACCGACGGCCCCCTCGTCTACTGGACCGATCCGGCGGAGAACACGCTCTCCGTCATCGACACGAGCAGCGAGCCGCTCGTGGAGGAGCTCCTCTCGAACCTCACCGACCCGGGGCTGCTCGTGCTGGATGAAGCCAACCTCTACTGGCTCACCGGAGACAACGTCATGCGGTATGCGCGGAGCGGAGCGGACGGAGACGTCGAGGTGCCCCTCCTCAAGGATGGACTCCCGAGCCCTCCTACCGGGATCGCGACGTACGGGGACTACCTCTACATCACCGTCAAGGAGGCAGGGAGCGTCTACCGGCTCCGCAAGGACGGCGCCGCCGGCGCTCCGGAGCTGATCGCGGCGAATCAAGGCGGGCCGACAGGCATCGCCGCGGACGGGACGGGCGTCTACTGGACGAACTCCGGTTCGGGGCAGATCGTCCGCTTCAACGACGAGTGACGCGCAGCCGCCAGCCTGACGGCCGCCTTGCGCGGCCGCTGAGCCCTCCTGGGCTCAATCGATCTGAAGGTGATAGTGGGGCGGCCGAGACTCCTCGAGCGCGAACACGCCCCCGACCTCGTCGACGCCCTCGAGGAAGGCGCGCTTCTCCGCGGGTGTCATGTCCCGGTTCCGGATGTCGACGGCGCCCTCCCGGAGGTGCGCCGAGATGAACACGCCGCGATCGATCTGGGCGCGGATCACCCGCTCGAGGGCGGCGATCGTGGCCTCCGGCGCGTGCTCGGCCGAGCGCCCCTCCTCGTAGGCGCTCTTGATCTCGCGCGCCGCCGTCTTGTCCTTGTAGAGGCCGAGGACATCGGCGCCGTGCCGGAAGAGCTCGTGCATCGCCTCGGCCTGCCGCGCGGGATCCCGCGTGCCGCTCGTGACAACGAGCTCCTTTCCGGTCCGCCGGAAGTAGGCGGACGCGAGCTCCGCGACCTTCTGCTCCACGGCGGGCGCGAGCTCGACGCCAGGCAGGACCACGTAGCGGCGCTCCTCGTCGGCCTCCGCCGGCGTCACGCCGGGCGCCGGAGCGCGCGCGGGCGGCTCGGCGTCGGGGGGCTCGACCTCGTCGCTCTCCTGGACGTGCAGCGAGAGCACCCGGGCCGCGGGACGGTCGGGGACCCAGAAGCCGAACCACCCTGCCCGCGCGCCGGGGGCGGGGACGGTGACAGGTGGGCGTGGTGTCCCGACAGGCTCGGGCGCCGGCGCGGCCCGGGAGACGCAGCCTCCCGCGGCGAGCGCGAGGGCGATGAGGGCGGCGCGGCGAGCGCCCTGGAGAGCGGAGGAGCGCGAGCACGACATGCGAGTCACGGGCGCCTCCTACTTCGTGATCGTGAACGAGGCGCGCGCGAGCTCCTTGCCCGCCGCGTCGCTGACCGTCACCGACCAGATCCCCGCCGCGCGCGCCTTCCGCGTGGCAGCCCACGTACGGAAGCGCCGCTGCGCGCCGACCGCGAGGGGGATGCGCAGCGGCGCGCCGCCATCGGGCGGCGTGAAGGCGACGCGGATCTCCGAGGTGGCCTGGTCCTTGTTCGAGAGCTCGACGAACGCGTAGAGGCGGTCGATCTCCGCGCTCGCGAACGAGCTCGCCGGCTCGGTCGGCTCGCGGCCGGCGATGCCCTTCGAGACGACGAGCCGTAGCACCTGGAGATCGGGCGCCCGAGCGCCCTCTCCCACGCCGCCCTGCGCCGCGCCCGCGCCGGTGCGCGCCTCAGCCGAGCCCGACCTGCGGCGGCGCTCCCGACCCGGGCCGCGGGCGGGCGACGCGTCCGCCGCGTCGAGGCGGTCTGCGTCGCTGCGGCCCTCGTCCGCGGCAGCGCCGCTCGCGGCGGCCCGGATCGCCGGCGCCGCCGCCGCGCTCGCCTGCCCCTCGGATCCTCCGCCTGGCCTCCCCTCCGCCGCGCGGCTCAACGCGGGAAGCTCTTCCCGGGAGATCCGCGCGATCGCCTCGCTCGGATCGCTGCAACCGAGCCCCGCCCCGCCGAGAGCGGCGGCGGCGAGCGCCAGGACCATGGTTTTCCGTGTCGTTCCCCGGGTGTCCACACCGACGAGGTGCCACGATTCAGCGGAGGGGGCGAAAAAACGGCAACCCGACGGCCAGCGACCCGGCGGCGCGCGCCAGGCTCACGAGGGATCGCCGCCGCACGCTGGACGTGGGGTCCGGGGCGCAGCCATCCCGAGGTTCCGAGATCTCATCAGGGAAATCCTGATGTGTGGCAGCACCGCGTCGCGATGTGCCGGCGCTCCGGTGGGAGCGCACGTCCGCAAGGCGCCTCGCGGCGCTCCGGGTCAGTGCTTCGGACGGGACCGGCGTGGACCGCTGGTCGACTCGCCCTCTGGCGTCGTGGCGAAGCTGATGATCGCGCTGTCTTCGATGTTCAGGATGAGCAGGCCCCCGCTCGCGCCTCGTGCCGTCCTCGCCCGGGATCCCTGGCTTGTCTCCCGCGACGGGTGATCCGAGCTCTCCGCTGAGATCCGCTTCATCTCCAACTCCTTCAAGACTTCAGTCCTGCTGTTCACGCCCCGGCCGGCGAACCTGAGTGAACTTCCGTGCACCGCGTCTGGGGCGAAAACTGAACCGGGCGCGAGAACGCCAATGTTCGCAGAATAGTCACGAATCCGACCGAAAATCACCTGGAAAGCGCCTCGCCCGGTGTGTTCTCTCCGGCGGAGGCTCAAGCGTCGGTTTTCATTTCAACGGGGATCTATTGAGATTTCATCGGGATTTCCGCGGGAGGTCAGGCGGCTGCGCGACAGGGATTCAGCGGCGGCCGAAGCCGGGCAGCTGGCGGGTTGCGGCCACCACCTCGTCGCAATCGATACAGCGCATGAGCCCGTCGACGAGCTCCATGCTACCGAGGCTGCCGCACTCCGGGCAGCGGTTGGCGAGCTGGTGCTTGCTCTCCTCGCAGAGCCGGCTCTGCTCCGCCTCGGCCTCCGCCTCGACGCGGAAGATCTCGGCCGGCGTGCGCGCCTCTCGCTTTCGGTCGTCCATGGCGCGCAACCTATCATGTGCTCGGCGCGCGCTGCGAGCGCCGCGCTCGCGGCCGCTCGGCTTCTCGCTCGCTCACCGCGCGGACGCGATCATGCTCCGGAACGCCGACCGCGCCGACTGCACGGTCTCGTCAGGCCCGACGATCCTGAAGAACCAGTTTCCGCGATCCGGCGTCCTCACCGCCGCGCCGACGAGCCGGTAGTTGTCCTTCACCATCTCCACGGGCGTTCGCTTGCGAGCGCCGGACTGCGGCCCGAGCGCGATCTTGTAGGTGCCGGCCACCTCGACCAGCTCGACCGGCATGCCGCGCACCTCGAGCGACGCGCGCCTGGCCTTCGCCCCGACGTCGCCATCGAACTGCGCGAACCACTCGTCGAAGCGCGCGTCGACGTCTCCCTTGCTCCCCAGACCGAACGAGAGGACCTGCACCTCGGCGTCCTCCTTGTCGTTCGCCGCCCTCGGCACCTTGTAGAGGGCCTTGCGCGGGCCGGCGCGCGGCACGTCGAGCGCGGCCCAGCTCCCCGGAACGTCCCACGCGAGCCGCGCGGCGGACGGCGCGCTGGAGACGACCGGCGGCGGCTCCGGCTCCGCCGGGGTCCTCGAGCAGGCCGAGACAGCGAGCGCCATCATCGCCGCCCGAGCGAACGACACCCGGCGTGGGAGCATGGGGGGCGGTTCTACCACCGCGCCCTCCATCGAGGCGCAAGATTTCGATACCGCGCGCGGCAGGGAACCGCGATCCTCTGCTCGGGCGACGAGCCGCCCGAGCGGGGGACGTCGCGCGCGCTGGAGGGGCCCGGCCGCGATCCGGGCGCGGGCTCGAGTGTAAGCCATCGGCCCTGCTCGCACGTAGAAGAGACGCCCCGGTCAGGGAGAGGGAGAGGAGACGGCGCGCATGGATCAGATCGGCGAGTACCTCGTTCGACGCCTCGTCGGCGAGGGCGGGATGGGCAAGGTCTACGAGGGCGAGGAGCGCCTGTCGCGCCGGCGCGTCGCGCTGAAGGTGCTCCGCCCCGAGCTCGCCCGGAGCGAGCAGGGACGCCGGCTCTTCCTGAACGAGATGCAGATCCTCGCGCACCTCGAGCACCCGAACATCGTCCGGAGCCTCGCCAGCATCGAGGCCTCCGGCGAGCTCGTGATGGTGCTCGAGTACCTGGACGGCCAGACGCTGCGGTCCGTCCTTGGCGCCGCCGGCCGCCTTCCCTGGCCGGAAGCGGTGCGGATCGCGGCCAGCGTGGCGAGCGCCCTCGCGGCGGCCCACGGGCAGCAGCCGCCGGTGATCCACCGCGATCTCAAGCCCGAGAACATCATGGTGCAGCGGGATGGCGGCGTGAAGGTGATGGACTTCGGCATCGCCAAGGTCGTGGAGGCGATGAACCAGACCAACACGCAGAGCGTCGGCACCCTGCAGTACATGAGCCCGGAGCAGATCGACGCGCGATCCATCGATCACCGCTCGGATCTCTACTGCCTGGGGCTCATCCTGTACGAGGCGCTCTCCGGCAGCCCGCCGTTCCAGTCGGCGTCGCCGCGGGAGCTGCTCAACCTGCAATGCACGGCAGAGCCGCCGCCGCTCGGCGACGACGTGCGGAGCGGGCTGCCCCGCGGCGTCGAGCAGCTGCTCTTCCAGCTGCTCGAGAAGGCGCCCGAGGATCGGCCGTACCTCGCTCAGGACATCGTGGATCGGCTGGAGCCGTTCCAGACGGCGGTGAGCGCGCCGCTCCGCGCCGGAGATCGCATCCGCGCGAGCGCGCCGCTCCGCGCCGGCGATCACGACCGCGAGAGCGCGCCGCTCCGCACCGGTGACCGAGACCGCGCGAGCTCGCCGCACCGCACCGGCGATCGCGACCGCGCGAGCGTGCCGCACCGCGCCGACGACCGCGCGAGCTCGCCGGGCGCCGCGCGCGTCACCGGCGGAGCGGACGCGCCTCGCGCCGACACGATCGCGCTCGTCGAGCAGATCGACCGGCCGCGCGACGTCCCGACCCGGCTCGCGATCGCGATCATCGCGACGCTGTCGGCGCTCGCGGGCCTCGGGACCTGCGCGCTGCGCTCGACGAACGACGCGCCGGAGCCGCCCGCCAGCAGCGCGACGCCGGCCGCCCCGGAGGGGGCGCGGTGAGGCGAGCGCCGCCGGAGCAGGCAGGCTACACGGAAGGCGCGCCCCTCCCGGCCGTGGGCTGCGCCGCGCGATGGCGCTGCGGCGCGGGCTCCGGAGAAGAGCTATGGCGGCTCGGCGCGGCGGACCAGGACGCTCCGGCAGGGCCCGAGCACCAGGAGGCCGTCGCGGCGCGCCTCCTGTCGCTCGGGAGCGCCGGCGTCGGCGGCTTCATCGACGGCGGCGTCGCCCCGCCGGCCGAGGGCGAGCGCGCCGCCGCGGCGAGCCCGGACGGCGCGCGGGTCTGGCTCGCGCGGCGGCTCGCGGGCGCGCCCCTCTCGGACTGGATGCGCGCGCGGCGCGGGCCCGTCCCCTTCCAGGAGGCGCTCGGGCTCGCCATCCAGGTCGCCCGCGCGCTCGCGGCGTGCGAGCGCGCCAGCCTGTTCCCCGGTCCGCTCTCGCCCGACGCGGTCCTCGTGGACGACGCGGGCCGCGTGACGCTGCCCGCGAGCGCGCTCGTCGCCGCCCTCGTCGGCGGGTCGGCGAGCCGCGGCGCCGCCACGGCGCCCCGCGCCGAGGGCGCGCGGGTGTCCTCGGAGATCCCGCCGCTCTGGACGCCGCCCGCGCAGGCCGACGGCGCGATCTGGGACAGCGCCGCGAACCGGTACGCGCTCGGGCTCGTGCTCTACCGCCTGCTCGCGGGAGAGCACCCGTTCGCGGGCGCTGGCCTGCGGCACGCGCTCGGCGAGGCCGCCCGCGCGGAGCCGCCGCCGTTCATCGAGGGCGTCGCGACCGCGCTCCCCGCGGGCCTGCAGGGCTACGCGCTGCGGCTGCTCCATCCGGACCCGTCGGAGCGGCCGCCGCGCGCCGAGGAGATCGCCGATGCGCTGAGCGGGTTCCTCGACGAGCGCCGGCCGGCGCTTCCGGCGCACGCCGCCCGGACCTCCCGTCGCGCCGGCGCGGCCACCTCGGCGAGGACCGGCCCCGCGCCGCGCGATCGCGCGCGCCCGGGCGACGCGAGCGGCGCGGGCGGCGCGAGCGACGACCGCCCGCCGCGCGGCCCAGCCGGCGCCGCGGCGCGGCTGTGGCGGATCGCGCCGCTCGGCGCCGGCGCGCTGATCGCGTCGGCCGCGCTCGCGCTCTCGCGGGGTGAGCCCGGCCCAGCGGCGCCGCGCGCGGTCGCCGTCGCGCCGGTCGTGCCGCTCGCGCAGGCGCGGACGGCGGCGGAGGACTGCGCGGCGTGCCATGGCCGCCAGGCCGCGGAGTGGCGCCGCTCGGTGATGGCGCACTCGGTGAAGAGCCCGCTCTTCAACGCGCTGGAGAGCCTCATCGAGGAGCAGGTCGGGCGCACCGCCGACTGCCCGAACGGCGCGGGCATCCTGCGCAAGGCCGATCCCGCGCGCGCCTGCCGCGACGGGCGGAGCGGCGTCGCCGTCACCGGCTCGGGCGGCGAGCACTGGTGCGTGAACTGCCACAGCCCGGCGGAGAACCTCGACGCCGCGATGCCCGCGTGGGACGGCCGCGCCGGCGGCGATCCCCGCGCGCGCCTCCCCGTGCGCGACCTGCTCACCCGGCGCGGCCTGGAGGGGATCTCCTGCAGCTTCTGCCATCAGGTGCACGGCCCGGTCGGCCCGCGCGGGCGCGCCGGGTACCAGGGCAACCCCACGTGGACGTCCTTCGTGACGGGCGCCGTCTTCGCCGCGCGTCCCGAGGACGGCCGCGGCCTGTTCGGGATCGCGAACAGCGGCTACGACCTCCGCCCCGAGGAGCTGCTGCTCCCCTCGGGTCAGGGCGCGGCCGCGCGCGCCGGGCTCCAGCCGGCGGGATCGGCGGGCGCTGTCGAGCCCGTGGTGCACGGTCGCCCGTCGGCGAGCGCGAGGGCGTACCTGCGCTCCAGCGAGTTCTGCGGGGCTTGCCACGACGTGCGCCTCTTCGGCAGCGACAGCCTCGCCGCGGCGCGGGGCGAGCACTTCAAGCGGCTGCGCAACGCCTACACCGAGTGGTCGGACTGGGCGAGGTCCGAGGAGCGCGCGGGCCGTCCGGCGGCGACCTGCCAGGACTGCCACATGAGCACCTACCCGGGCGTCTGCGAGGCGGCCCCGGCGGCGGGCGCCGCGCAGGCGTCGCCGGGAGATCCCGGGTGCCCGCCCGGCACGCGCTTCGCCCCGCGGAGGCCCGGCGCCCGCCCGCGGGGCCGGATCGCGGATCACTCCGCCGCTCTGGCGGACGTCGCGACCCATTACTTCTCCGGCGTGGATGTCCCGCTGTCGGACGAGTTCCCCGACGCGCTCATCGATGAGCCGTCGCTCGACGTGCACGGCATTCCGGCGGGCGCGCGCCGCCGCCGCGATCTCTTGCTCCGCCACACGTTCCGCTTCGAGCTCGGCGCCGCGCGCCGCGCCGGCGCGGCCGGGGATCGCGTCGAGATCCCGGTCGAGATCGAGAACACCGGCGCCGGGCACAAGGTGCCGGCCGGCTTCAGCCAGGAGCGCGAGTTCTGGGTTCACCTCGTGGTGAGGGATGGCGAGGGGCGGGTGATCTACGAGGTCGGCCGGATCGACCGCGCCGACGAGGATCTGAGAGACAAGGTGTTCGCCCGGGTGACCACCGATCCAGACGCGAACAACCCCTTCGCGCCGGCGGGCGCTCAAGGCGGGCTGTTCGGAGCGGACGTGCGCGACGGGCCTGATGTCCCCGTCTGGACCCCACCCCCACGGCTCGGCGGCACCTCGTTCCGGGGGCGGGGGCTCATCAACTTTCAGAACGGCTTTCTGCGCTGTGTCCGATGCATCGGCGTCGTGGCCGCAGACGGCACCTGCCAGGCCGGGCCCGGCCAGGGGCTGCACCACGCCGATCGGTTCACGGACGGCGATTACGACCTGGACACCGGCGCTTGCGGCTCGAACCTGTCGGGGCAGAACGCCTTTCTCGAGACCTATTTTCCGGTCGGCGCGCTGGACGCGAGCCGGGGCGTCGTCAAAGGGCCGGACGCGATCATCGATACGCGCTCCGTGCCGCCCGGCGTGCCGATCCGGTACACCTACGATCTCCGCACCGGCCAGCGGCGCGGCCCGCTCCGGGCCGAGGCGAGGCTGCTCTTCCGGGCGTTTCCCCCGTTCCTGATCCGTGCCTTCGCCGCGTACGAGCGGGAGCAGGCGCGGCGCGGCCTGCGGCCGACCGGCCCGCTGGTCACCGACGCGATGCTTGAACGCCTCGAGATCGTCGAGCTCGCGCGGGCCGAGGTCGAGATCCCATAACGCCCGAGGTCTCCGCGACGGGTCGGCGGGGCGCGCGGTGGTCCGGCCGGCGAACCAGGGGACTCGACATGACGGCCGACAAAAAGGGGCGAGCCCCTACCCCGGCCTGCGGGGTAAGGGGTTCGCTGTTCGGGGGCTGGGTAGCTCAGCTCGCCACGCTCAGAAAGAACGTGTCAGGAGATCAGGGAGGGGGCGGCGGCGGCTCGGTCGGGAGCGGCGCAGGCAACTTGAACAACCTGCCAATCCGGTACGGCCGCTTCGAGGGCGCGTAGTAGCTCGTCATCGACGACGTGACGCTCCACGTGTAACCCAGCATGACGCCCGTCAGCGAGTCGGTGTACACGCGGATGAAGCCCGTCCCGGCGCCCGCCGTACCGTAGCCGTCCTTGCACGTGCCGGTCCAGCGGCTGTCCGGGTACGCCGCGTTGCAGCCGTGCGTCGAGTTGGTCGAGTCCACGATCGGCACCGCATACTGCGTTGTCCCCGAGTAGCGCGGATTGACCTGCGGGAGGATCACCGTCGGCGCGCCCGTGATCATCATCGTGTGGCCGGCGTAGACCACCGTATCATCTTCCTCACTATTCGGATCCTCGCCAGGGTCGATCACGGCGCCGACGGCAAAGATGTCGCCCTTCTGGATGTCAATCGCCCTGTCGACGCGGCGGAAGTACGTCTCGCCCACGGGAGGGGCACCGCCGACCGGCGGGCTCGTGTCGATCAGGTCGAAATAGTAATTCGACGTGGGGCTCTTCATCCCCCACATGGCGAGGAAATCCTGGTCCGTGTATCCCTTCGCCTTCGCCAGCGTCAGCGTGAAGAAGCACGCGGCCTTGACCTTGCCCGTCATGGTGGTCCAGTCGAGCTGGCAGGGGTCGGAGCCCCACACGTCGCTGGTCGCGCGATCGACGTACTCGAGGGCCCAGTCCGTGTGGTCCTTGGCGCTCGCGGACGCCGAACCAAGCGTGATGAACGATGCCGCGGCCAGGGATGCAACAGCCAAACTCGTCGTGCGCCTGCTCATATTACCTCGTAGATTTCGAATGACCTTGCATGTGCACTCAGGAACAGATGCTAGTCATTTCTTGCTGAACCCCGAAACGAACCCTGGCGCTCAAGATGCCGAGTCTAGCAGGATGGATATTCCCTATAATCGGGTTAGGTGTCAAGGTTTTTTCGGGCGCTCCAGCGTTTCTTTGGCGTGTTATGGCGTTATTTGGCGTGGCTTGGCGTGGCTTGGCGTATTGTGGCGTTTTTTTAACCATGAAGTAAGACCATGTCGTCCCTCGAGACCGCGGATGCGAGGTGGTATAGAGCGACGATGTCCTGCGCCATGACCCAGGGGCCTCCTGCCGCGCCTGCTACGCTGGCAACGCGGGCCGGCGCAGGCCTCGAAATCGGCGCGGCGGCCGCGGCGCGGCTGGCGCTGGCCTTGCGCGGCGACCGGGAGCGCTGCTGATGCCCTCATCAGACCACACACACGGCAGCGCGCGCGGCGTAGAATTTCACCAAAGCCACACATGGCCAGCAGGAGTGTTCGATGCCCCTCTGCTGCGGGGGCTCGACGAGCGCGCCCGACGCGAGCTCGCCGAGGCGGGAAGGCTCCTCACACTTGCCCCTGACGAGGTCGTTTATCGCGCGGGCGACGCGGGAGACGCCTTCTTTGTCGTGGCCTCCGGGCGCATCGGCCTCCACGCGAGGCGCCGCGGAGACGACCGCGACACCGAGGTACGCGCCGCCGCCCAGGGCGAACTCCTCGGCGAGGAGGCGGTCGTGGGCACGCCGCGCCGGACCACCGCGGTTGCGCTCGCGCCGAGCGTGGTCGCCGAGATCCCGGTCCACCTCTTCCGCCGCGCCACGGGCCGCTCCGGCGGGGCCGAGGTCGCCCAGAGGCTCGAGCGCGCCCTGCGGAGAAGCGCGACGCGCGACCTCCTCGGCACCCTCGCCTTCACGCGCGACCTCGATCCGGAAGACATCGAGATCCTCCTCGACGCCGTGAGCCACCGGCGCTTCGAGCGCGGGCAAGCCGTCTATCGCGCCGGGGATCCGGCGACCGAGCTGTGGCTCATCGCCGAGGGGATGGTGCAGATCCAGACCGAGGACGGCGACAGGATCCATGTGCGCGCTTACCTCACCCGGGGCGATTTCTTCGGCGATGTCGAGCTCGACGAGGGCCGCTGCCGCGCTGCGAGCGCCGTGGCGAGCGGCCCGGCCACGCTCCTGTCCGTCCCTTCGAAGGCGTTCGCGGCCCTCGCGCGCAAGCACCCCGACCTGATCCCTCGGCTCCGCCGCATCGCCGGCGAGCAGCACGCGGCCCAGGAAGCGGTCGTCGCCGGCCACGCGCGCCACGTCACCGCGCATGTCTTCCGGGACCTCTACCGGCTACAGGTCGCGCGGTCGCTGCTGGTCATCGACCTGGAGACGTGCGCCCGCTGCGGCCACTGCGCGTGGTCGTGCGCCGACGTCCACGGGGTGTCGCGGCTCGTCCGCCGTGGGGACAAGGTGCTCGCGCGCGTCGCGGAGGGCAGCGGGCACGCCGTTCGGCCGGAGGCGCCGCAGAGCCTGCTCCTGCCGAACTCCTGCCAGCATTGCGAGAGCCCGGCCTGCATGATCGATTGCCCGACAGGCGCGATCGGCAAGGACACGGGGGGTGAGGTGTTCATCCGGGACGCGCTCTGCACGGGCTGCGGGGCCTGCGCGAAGGCGTGCCCGTGGGAGAACATCGCCATCGCGCCGCGCCCGGCGTCCGCGCCGCGCCCGGGCGGCGCCGGATTCCCGGACATCGCCGTCAAGTGTGATCTCTGCCGCGATCATGACGGCCCCGCGTGCGTGAAGGCCTGTCCGACGGGGTCGATCTTCCGCATCAACCCGGCGGAGGAGATCGCCGACGTGCGCGACCTGCTCGGCGGGGCGCGGCGCGAGCAGGAGCGCGCTGCCGCCGCGCCGCGAAGCGATGCGGCGCTGCTCGCCGGGAGCGCGCTCGCCGCGGTCGGGATCGGGGCGGCGGGGCTCCTCGCGCAGGCGGACGGCGGGGCCCGCCCGGGGGAGGGCGCCGCCTGGGCGGCCGGCGTCGCCGCGGCCGCGGGCATGGCGCTGCTGCTCCTGTACGCCGTTCCGAAGCGCGCGGCGCGATGGCTGTGGGTGCGCCGCGCGCCCGCGGACGCCGGCCGCCGCGCGCCCGCGGACGCCGGCGACGCCGCGCCGGTGCGGAGCCGGCTGCGGCCGCACCTGTCCGGGCACCTCGCGATCGGCCTCGTCACGGCCGGCCTCGCGCTCGCGCACGCGCCGTGGCCGCGGTCCGGCCGGCCGACGCTCGGCGCCGCGCTGCACCTGGTCTTCTGGGCGACCGCGGCGGCCGGCGGCTTCACGGCGACCGCCTACCGGCTCGCACCGCGGCGCCTCGCGCGCATCGAGCGCACCGCGGCGCTCCCCGAGGACTTCGACGCCGCCCGCCGCGAGCTCCTCGACCGCTTCTACCGCGCGGTGAGCGGGCGCAGCGACCTCGTGAAGAAGCTCGTCGAGAAGATCCTGCTGCCCTACCTGCGAAACCCCCTCGGCCCGCTCGCGCTCCTCGCCTCGGGGCGCGGGCTGGCCGAGGAG
Organism: Sorangium sp. So ce426; assembly: GCF_051475585.1. Lineage (NCBI taxonomy): Bacteria > Pseudomonadati > Myxococcota > Polyangiales > Polyangiaceae > Sorangium > Sorangium sp. So ce426. Next base: position 6,377,531 of record NZ_CP150341.1, read on the forward strand.
GAACGCGCGCTGCGCGCCCGCATCGACGCGGTCCTCGAGGGGCGCGGCGCAGAGCGGCTCGCCGGCTTGTCCGAGCTCACCCGCATCGCCGTGGAGCTGCGCGCGCTCCCGGCCCAGCGCGGGCTCCTCCGCGCGCTCCGCGCAGGCCTGCCGGTGCACATCGTCACCTTCGGCGTCGCCGTCGCGCTGCTCGTGCTCCACGCGATCACAGCGACGAGCGTGCCCCGATGAGCGAGGGACGCGCGGCGCGCGCCGGGCCGGGCGCACACACGGCGCTCCTCACACCCACAGCCGCGGCGCGCGCTGAATCATCGGCCGCCGGTCGCACTCGCTATGAAACAATTGCAAGGCGCAGCATTTCTTTGTGCGTCGCCGGCAGCGACGCCCGGCGCCCGGCGCGCTCGCGGGAACCGCGCGCGGCGCGTTGCTACCGCGTTTCACGCGTCCCGCCGCGCGCGGGCGAGAGGCCTGGACTTTGCCTTCTGCGCCCAGGTACAATTTTCCCCACAGCACCCTAGTGGAAGGTGAAGAAGCCGATGGCTGGTCCCTCGACCAAGTGGATGGGAGCGCTCTCCCGATCAGGCTCCGCCGAGGTGTGGGCGCCGAGAGCGCTGCTGCTCGTCACGCTGTTTGCGGCCTCGGCGCTCATCGCCGCCGCGTGCAGCGAAAATGGGATGGGCCCGCCGGGCCCGCAGGACGGGACGAGCGGGCCCGACGCCGGGCCGGGGACTGGCGACCCGTGCACCGACGGCGACGAGGTGGAGTGTCACATCACCGTCGGCGAGCACGAGGGCGTGCTGACGTGCATGGATGGGATCCGGCGGTGTGAGGACGGGCACTTCGGCGCCTGCGACGGCACGATCACCATGAAGCGATCGCCGTTCGGGGCGGCGCCCGGCGGGAGCGGCGAGAGCGGTGGCTGGCGCCCCCTCGCCAACTCGGTGGCTTCCGATGGCGGCCTGTGCGCGACCAACCCGTGCGACCCGACGTGCCAGTCGTTCGAGGAGACGCCGGACGGCGGCCCGATCGACCTCTCGTCGACCGGCGTCACGTATTCATGGTCGGTCGGCGACATCAACGAGCTCCCCGAGTCCGTGGCGCGGCAGGGGACGCACCAGCCCTGCACGACCGGCGAAGACTGCCAGTTCGACCAGTATTGCGATAACCCCGCGAGCGGCGCTTGCTCTCACGATGTCTGCGCGACCGGCGTGTCGCTCTTATCGACTTGCAGCGGCTGCGTCACGAAGGTCTGCCAAGCGCAGTCGAGCTGCTGCACCCAGACGCTCGTGCCGAGCAACTGCGCGCGCGACGCCTGCCAGTCGACCGGCAGCTCCGTGGCCGCGACGGGCATGAACCCGACCTGCGGGGACCCGTGCATCGCGAGCATCTGCGCGGCGAACCCGCTCTGCTGCGAGATCAACTGCCCCGCGGCGGATTGCGAGGCGCTCATCGGGCCGGGCAGCGTGTGTCTGGCCGGCGGCAGGTGCAGCCTGCCCACCTCCGGCGCTTGCCCCCCGGGAACCACCTGGACTAGCACCCGATGCCAGGGGGTCTGGGGCCCAGCGTGCGCCGCCCTCGTCCCCACCCAGTGCCCCGGCAAGACGTGCGGCGGACCGCCCCCGATCTGGGACGCGAGCTGCGTCGGCCTCGCCGAGTCGATCTGCGGCGCGAACTGCGACACCGATATGGGTTGCGCGCACGACAAGTGTTACACGGGCCCGAGGCTGAGCGCGAGCTGCAACACGTGCGTCCAGAATGTCTGCGCGGTGCGGCCGAGCTGCTGCCTGACCGAGTGGACCGAGAGCTGCGTCGACCTCGTGGAGAGCGTCTGCGGGGAGGACTGCCCCCAGCAAGGCCTCTGCAAATCCTACCTGCCGAACCAGACGGACCCCGCCTGCAGCGACCCGGACCTCACGATAGGCGTGCCCTGCGGCGGAACGGTCCCCGTCTGCAACCGCGGCACCACGGCTGCCCCCGCGGGCATCGAGATCTACCGGTACCCCGCGGGCGCGGGCCAGCTCCCCTCCTCGGCCCCGAGCCGGGTCGGGACGTGCAATCCGACCGGAGGCACCCTCGCGTGCACGACGGCGCAGCCGATCGCGCCGGGCGAGTGCATCAGCGTCACCGGCTGCACCGGCCTCACGGATGGGATGGAGCTCTTCGTCAACCCGCCGGGCGCCGGGCAGATCACCGAGTGCCAGTGCGCCAACAACGGGAGCATCTATCAATCGGCCATGTGTGAGTCCCCTGGCTGCATCGCGACCGCCAGCGTCTCGACGGTCAGGCCGGTCACCCTGTTCGTGGCGCTCGACCGGTCCGGCTCGATGGTCGTGACGGGGACGGGTGTCGATGTCTCCAACGACCGGTGGATACCGGCGACCAACGCCCTCAAGGCGTTCTTCCAGGATCCGGCGTCGGCCGGGCTCGGCATCGCGTTCAGGTTCTGGCCGTACGACAACCCGGGCCCCTGCAGCGACACTCTGGGCGTCTGCCAGTCCTCCGGCTGCGCCCTGCCGATCGTTCCGTTCGACGGCAGCATGGCGCGGCGGTTGACCGCCGAACCGGCGCCGTTCGATCAGCAGGAGCTCGCGCTGATCAGCGTGATCGACTCCACGACCGCCGCCGGCAACACGCCGATGTACCCGGCTCTGAACGGCGCCACGACCTGGGCGATCAACTACAAGAACGCCCATCCCGAGGAGGAGGTCGGGGTCGTGTTCATCACCGACGGCATCCCCTCTGTCCCCTCTCCCTGCATCACGGCCCCCAACAGCATCGCGAACCTGGCGGGGAACGCCTTCCAGAACCACGGCGTCCGCGTGCACGCGGTCGGCTTCGGCGACTCGAGCTCGCAGATCATCAGCCTCATCGCGGATCGGGGCGGCGGGCTGGCCTACAACCTCAGCACCGGCACGGCGTTGCAGACCGGACTCCGCGACGCGCTCTCCTCGATCCGCGGCGACGCGCTGCCCTGCGACGTCACGGTCCCCGTCGCCGGGGCCGCGGATCCCACCCAGGTGTCCGTCGTCCACGTGGACAGCGCCGGCACGCAGACCACCCTGCCCCACGTGGCCGAGGCCAGCACGTGCGGCAACGGCTGGTACTTCGCCGACGCGGCGAGCACGCGCGTGAAGCTGTGCCCGCAAACCTGCGACACCGTCCGCGAGAACCCGGGCGGCAAGGTCCGGGCGATCGTGCCGTGCGAGTCCACGGGCCTCACGTCCCTCCCGACGAGCTGGGAGCGGTACCAGGGCGTCTGCCCGCCGGGAACGAAGGTCCAGTGGGGCTTCCTCCGGTACAGGACGGCGACCCCGGGCGACTCGAGCGTCGAGTTCTACGTGCGCGCGGCCGACACGCCCGCCGACCTCGGCTCGGCGACCGTGCGGCTCGCCGCCACGGCCCACGCCACGCCGACCGACACCCGGGTGTGCGACGAGACCTCGGCGCCGCCGTGCGCGGTCGATCTCTTCGACGTGCTCGGGGAGCTGCCGGACGCGCGGCAGGATTACCTGGAGGTCCGGATGACGCTCAATCCGACGAGCACCGGCGGGGGAGGCGTTCAAGTGCAGGACTGGGAGGTCACCTATTCATGTCCGGATACCGAATGAGGCGCGGCGTCGCGGCGGTCACCCTGCTCTGCGCCGCCGCGGGCGTCGCCGGGGCGTGCGGCGGAGACGATGACAGGCGATCGCCGCGGCCCTCGGCGTCCTCTGGCACGGCCGCCGGCGGAGGCGAGGACGGCGGCGGCTCGGGCGCCGGCGGTGACGAAGGCGGCGGGGGCGGCGCCCCCGGCGACTGCGGGAACGGCGTCGCCGAGGTGGGCGAGCTGTGCGACGGCTCCGATCTGCGGGGCGCCGACTGCGGAAGCCTCGGGTTCGACAGCGGCGAGCTCCGGTGCAGCCCCGCCTGCAGAATGGATACCTCGCGCTGCTCCGGCGTCGAGGTCTGCCAGGACGGCCGGGACAACGACGGCAATCTCAGCGTCGACTGCGACGACACGGCGTGTGATGCGGCGTGCGCGGACCTGTGCGCCGCGCCCGTGGCGCTCCCGGACCCCGCGCTCGTCACCGGCGACACGACCGGCCACGCGGTCGTCGAGAGCGAGTGCACGCTGGGAGCCCCCGGGGTCGCCTACACGTTCACCGCGACGACGACCGGGTTCCTCGACGTCGTGCTCACCCCGCGCGCCGACGCCGCCCTCGTCGCGTTGCTGCGAGGCACCTGCCGCGACGGGACGGAGCGCGCGTGTGGCCCCGTGAGCGCCGGCACGGGAATCGATCACCGGCTCACGGTGCCCGTCCGTGCGGGCGACGCGTTCACCGTCGTGGTCACCGGGACCGACGAGGGACAGACCGGCGCGTTCAACCTCGCCGTGAGGAGCCGCGAGACGGTCTGCGGCGACGGAATCCAGGACCCGACGGAGGAGTGCGACAACGCGCTGGGCCAGCCGGACGACGGCTGCACCGACGAGTGCCGGCTCGACGCGACCGAGGTCGAGCCGAACGGCACCCTCGCCACGGCGAACCCCCACGCCGCGCCGTTCTACGCCGCCATCGACCCGGCCGACGACGAGGACATCGTGCTGGTCACGGTGCCGGACGGCCCCGTGGACCTCGTCGCAGAGACGGCCGACATCACGGGCTCCGACTGCCTCGATCGCCGCCTCGACAGCGCCATCGAGATCCTGGACCACAGCGGCGCGCGCCTCGTCCTCAGCGAGAACGGGGGGACCGGCCTCTGCGCCCGCGCCGTCGCGCCCGGGCTCGCGGCGGGCGACTACTATGTCCGCGTGCGGGCGGGGAGCGGCGCGGCGGTGCCGACCTTCCCGTACCGGCTCGACGTGACGCTCGTCCCCGTGGTCTGCGGGGACGGGGACCGCACCGCCGGCGAGCAGTGCGATGACGGCAACACGGCGCCCGGCGACGGGTGCAGCGCCGCCTGCCGCTTCGAGCTCGGCGAGACGGAGCCCAACAACACCTCCGCGCAGGCCAATCCGTATGCCGCGCCGTGGATGGCGGAGATCGCTCCGGCGGGCGACGTCGACGTGATCGCCGTGAGCGTGCCAGGGCCGCGCTCGACCCTGGCCGTGAACATCGACGACGGCGACACCGGGGCGTGCACGAACGGGCAGCTCGACACGTTCGTGCAGATCCTGGGCGGCGACGGGTCCACCGTGCTCGCGTCCGACGACGACGCGGGGGTCGGCTACTGCTCTTTCGCCTCGGTCAGCGACCTCGCCGCGGGCACGGTCTACGTGAAAATCAGGGCCGCGGACATCGTACCTGACGCGACCTTCTTCTATCGACTGAATGTCACGCTCCTCTAGCCCGTCGGGCGGGAAGAGCCGGAACGATGCGCCGTCCGGCGGCGCCGCGGAGGAGGCGGCGCGCGCTCCCGACGCCTCGAGGACGCTCTACCGCGCCGACCTGTCCGATCCGCGCCAGCGCGCCGCGCAGCCGCGCGAGGTCGTGCGGGGGCGGGCCGCGCGCCGCGCCGAGTCGACGTCCGACGTCACCCGCTTCCGCGGCGTCCTGCCGGCCACGCTGGCGGGCGCCGTCGCGACCGGAGCGGCGGCGCTGCTCTTCCCGCCGGCGGGGGGGCACGCGGCGCCGGGGCCGCTCTCGCTGCCCCACGCCCGCGCGGGGCTCGCGTGCGCGTCGTGCCATGCAGAGCAGGCGACCGAGGGCGCGCGGGAGCCCGACGACGCGCGAGGGGGCCGGACGGCCGCGCGCCCGCTCGACCAGGTGTGCGTGGGCTGCCACGGCGCCCACGGCTCCACCCGCAGGAGCCACGGGCAGCTGCTCGCGAGCGGCGCGCTGAGCTGCGCCACCTGCCACCCCATCCACCGCGGAGATCAGGGCGTCGTGTTCGATCCGGCGAGGCCCCCGCTGCGCTTCGCGCCGGGCGCCGAGGTGGAGCTCGCGAGCTCCGCCTTCCGCCCGAGCCAGCTGGCCACCGTCCCGATCGTGACCGCCGGCAGCTGCGCGCCGTGCCACGATCTCGGCGCGCCGCGCGACCCGATCGCGCGCTGCCTCGTCGCGGCGCAAGCGCCGCTCGGCGACGCCCGGCCGATCACCTGCTTCGACGAGCACCGCCCGGCGCTCCCCGAGGGCTCAGCGCAAGGCGCCGGCAGCGGCGGCATCGGCGCCGGCCGCGGCGGCATAGGCGGCAGCGGCCGCCGCGCAGGAACGAGCGCGGGCAGCGGCCCCGGCACGGGCGCCGTCAGCGGGGGCGTCTGCAGCGGCCAGCACACGGAGGATCGCGCCCTCGCGTGGGACGCAGCGCGCGACGCGGCCGCGGCCATGCCGGTCGTGACGGGCGCGGCCGCGGGCGGCGCCGCGACGCCGGCGCGCGCGCTGCTCTGGCTCGGCGCGGGGCTCGCGGCCGGCGCGCTGGCGTTCGCGGGCTCCCGCGGCCGCCGCGCGCTGCGCGACCAGCGCGCGCGGGGCGCGGGGCGCGACGCCGCGGCGGCCGAGGCGATGCTCCGCCCCGCGGCGCGCGTGCGGCTGCCCCGGATCGACACGACCACCTGCCTCGGCTGCTACGCGTGCGTCGACGCGTGCCCGTACGACGTGCTCGCCGTCGAGAAGTACGTCGCGGTCGTGGCCCGCCCCGAGGCGTGCTGCGGCCTCACCCTGTGCGAGCAGCGCTGCCCCAACGGGTCGCTCACCATCGAGGGCGGCGCGCCGATCGCCGATCGCCCGCGCCTCGGCGACGACCTCGGCAGCCTCGACGTGCCGGGCCTGCACCTCGCCGGCGACGTCACCGGGCTCCCGCTCATCAAGAACGCCATCCACCAGGGCGCGCACGCCGCGACGCGCATCGCGGAGGACCTGCGGCAGGCCGGCCCGCGCGGCGCGAGCGGTCAGGAGCTCGATCTGATCATCGTGGGCGCAGGGCCCGCCGGGATCAGCGCCGCGCTGCGCGCCAGGGAGCTCGGCCTCTCGTTCGAGGTGATCGAGCAGGGCAGCGTGGCGCAGAGCATCCAGAGCTTCCCGCGCGGCAAGCTGGTCTTCGATCAGCCGCTCGACCTGCCGATGACCGGGAAGCTGTGGCTGAAGGAGTCGACCAAGGAGGAGCTGCTCTCCCACTGGCTCCGCATCGTGCGCAAGGAGCGGCTCCCGATCCTGCAGGACACCCGCATGGTGTCGGTCGCCCGCGCGGCCGGCGCCGGCGCGCCCGCCGTCGGCGCGACGGCCGGCAGAGGCGCGCCCGCTGTCGACGCTGTCGACGCGACGGCCGGCTTCGTCGTCGTCACCGAGCCGCGCGAGGGCGGACCGCGCACCGAGCGCCGTGCGCGGCGCGTGCTGCTCGCCATCGGCCAGCGCGGCTCGCCGCGCCGGCTTCCGTTCGAGCTGCCCGCCGAGGTGGAAGGTCGGGTGTACTACCACCTCGCCGACGCCCGGAGCCTCGCCGGCAGCCGCGTGCTGATCGTCGGCCTCGGCGATGTCGCCATGGAAGCCGCGATCGCGCTGTCCCGCCAGCCGGCCACCGACGTCACCGTCGTCTACCGGGGCGCCGGGTTCCGCCGCGGGAAGACCCGAAACATCGAGGAGTTACGCAGGCTTGCGGCGGCGTCCCGCCTCTCGCTCCTGCTCGAGACCGACGTCTCCGCCCTCGCCGCAGATCCGGGCGGCGCGCTCGTGGCGACCCTCGCGTCGCCTTCGGGGGCCCGGGCGCACCCCTGCGACGCCGTGCTCGTCCTGATCGGGAGCATCCCGCCGTGGAGCGCCCTCCGCGCCGCCGGCGTCCGGCCGACCGCGGAGCCCTCAGATCGTTCCGAGCTCGGCGACGTACAAGGGACCACGCCCGCGGTCCCCGCGCCGTGAGTCCATCGTAAGCTCGGGGGGCCCAGGCCGTTCTCTGGAGGAGCCATGAAGCCGACCCACGTCGCCCTGTTCTCCGCCCTCGGCATGATGTTCACGAGCCTCTCCGTCTACTCCCTGGCTCCGTCCGGGGGCGGGAGCTCCGTCACGGCGGTCCCGGAGGTGATCACCGAGCCGCCCCGCCTGGTCCCCGAGGTGACGGGCGGCGCCGTGGCGGCGGTCGATCCGAGCCGCTTCACCACCGGATCGAGGCTGATGCTCGAAGGGCGCGTCGGTCACGCGCGCCTGCCTCGCTCGGCGCAGGAGACGTTCCTGATGTTCGAGGTCCGCGGCGACGGGGCGCCCGCGAGGTCGCAGGCGCAGGCGAACCTCTCGCTCGTCATCGATCGCTCCGGCTCGATGAAGGGCACCCGCCTCACCAACGCCGTGCAGGCGGCGACGACCGCCGTGAGCCGCATGAACGACGGCGACGTCGTGTCGGTGGTCACCTTCGACACGAGGACCAGCGTGGTCGTGCCGCCCACCACCGTCGGGCCGGACACGCGCGGCCGCATCCTCGCGAGCGTCCGCGGCATCTCGCTCGGCGGCGACACGTGCATCTCGTGCGGCATCGAGGAGGGCCTCTCGCTGCTCGGTCAGACGAGCGCCGGCGTGAGCCGGATGCTCGTCCTCAGCGACGGCGACGCCAACCACGGGGTCCGCGACGTCCCCGGCTTCCGCGCGATGGCGCAGCGGGCGCGCGATCGCGGCGTCGCCATCACGACCATCGGGGTCGACGTCGATTACAACGAGAAGATCCTGTCGGCGATCGCGCTCGACTCGAACGGCCGGCACTACTTCGTCGAGAACGACGCCGCGCTCGCGCGCATCTTCGAGGCGGAGGCCGAGCAGCTCACGGCGTCGGTCGCGAGCGGCGCGGAGCTCGCGATCGACCTCGCGCCCGGCGTGGAGCTCGACAGGGTCTTCGATCGCTCGTTCCGGCGGGCCGGCGATCAGGTCATCGTGCCGCTCGGCGCGTTCGCGGCGGGGGAGGTGAAGACGGTCCTGCTCAAGGTGCGCCTCGGCGGCCTCGGCGGCCCCGGCGACGACGCCCCCGTCGCCGACGTGGGCCTCACCTACCGGGACCTCGTCGCCAGGACCGACGCGCGGTGCGTGGGCAAGCTCGGCGTCGCGATCGCGGACCGCGACGCCGACGCGAGCGAGCTCGACGCGCTCGTCGCGGGGCGCGTGCAGCGCAGCGAGACGGCGGCGGCGCTGAAGCAGGCCAACTTCCTGTTCGAGCAGGGGCGGCTCGACGAGGCGCGCAGCAAGCTCGACGCGCAGCAGGCGTCGCTCAAGAAGGCGGCCGACAAGGCGAAGCGCAGCGCCCCGGCGAACCGCGCGAAGGACGTGGCGTCCGATTTCGAGGGCCAGCTCGCCGCGCTGGAGCGCGCGGGCACGGACTTCGCCACGCCGCCGGCGTTCGCCACGCCGCCGCCCGCCACCGCCGCGGGGCCGGGCGGCTTCGCGCAGGCCCCGGCGGCGGCGCCGCCGCGGCCCGCCCCGGCGCAGTCCCGCCAGGGCAAGAGCGCCGTCCGCCGCAACGAGGCGGAGGCCTTCGATCTGGCGCGCTGACGCGCGGCGCTCGGCGCGGGCGGCGCGGACGGCGCGCTCCGGCCCCTGCCCCGCGGCGGCGCGGGGCGTTGACACGCGTCGGGCTTTCGGGTTTTGACTCCCGGCGGTGGGCGTTCGACCTAGGGCGAGCCGGCCGGGAAACCGCCGGACGGGTGGCGACGGCAACCGCCGGACGGGTGGCGACGGCGCGCAGGGCTCGCCGCCGCGCGAGCCGCCGTCGACCCGGAAGGCGACCCCCGCGCGGCGCGCGCGCGCCGCGGGGCAGCGCTCGCCGGCGTCGCGACGACCTGCCCAGCCCCGGGCCGGGCGCGCGCTGCTCCTCGGGCTCGCGGCCGCGGTCGCGGTGGCGTGCGCCGCGCTCCTCGCGCTTGTGTTCGGCTTCGGGCGCGCGAGGGCGCCGGACCGGGGGCGCGTCGTGGAGATCAACTGGCCTGACGGGCTCGACGCGGGCGAGGCGGCCGCGCTGCTCGCGGCCGAGGGGCTCGTCGAGAGCGAGCGCGCCATGGCGCTCTACCTCGGCGCGACCGGCGGCACCGAGGCGTTCGTGCCGGGCCCTCACCTGCTCTTCGAGGGCGCGACGCCGCGGGAGCTGCGGCAGCTGCTCGCGCGCGCGGAGGGGCGCCCCACGGCGAAGCTCACGATCCCCGAGGGCTTCAGCCGCTTCGACATCGCCGCCCGGCTGGAGAAGCTGCGCATCGCCGGCCGGAAGACGTTCCTCGCGGCCACCGCCGACGGCGCGTTCCTCGACGCGCTCGGCATCGAGCGCGGCGGCGCCGTGGGCGCGGAGAGCGCGGAGGGGTACCTCTTCCCGGCGACGTACGAGATCGCGCTGGACACCGACGCGCGCGACGTGGCGCGGCGCCTCGTCGCCGAGTCCGACCGGCGGTGGGGCGCGCTCGCGGCGCAGGGCAAGGACGGGCTCGCGGCGCTCCAGGCGACGCTCGGCTGGGGTCGCCGCGAGGTGCTCACGCTGGCCTCCATCATCGAGAAGGAGGCGGTCGTCGAGGAGGAGCGGCCGCTCATCGCGAGCGTGTTCCTGAACCGGCTCCTCGATCCGAGCTTCCGCTCTCGCAGGCTGCAGTCCGACGCGACGGCGCTCTACGGCTGCGTCGCCTGGCCCGAGGAGGCGCCGTCGTGCGCCGAGTGGAGCGGCAAACCCTCGCCCGCCGTGGTGCGGGATCCCAAGAACCGCTACAGCACCTACGCGCACCCGGGGCTGCCGCCCGGGCCGATCGCCAACCCTGGGGCGCCGTCGATCGCGGCCGTGCTGGCGCCCGCGGCGACGAAGTACCTCTATTTCGTGGCCGCGGGCGGCGGCCGCCACCGGTTCAGCGAGAGCCTGGACGACCACAACAACGCCGTGCAGAAGCGCCGGGACGCGACGGCGCCCTAGGCGCGGGACACGAACGCAATCCAGCACACAAACTACGGCTTCCGGCGCGCGCCGGAGACCTTCCGACGCGCTCTGGAAGCTTCCGTCGCGGGAACGAAGCCTTCCCGCGCGTTCCGGAGCACGAGATTTCGCGGACTTAGCGGCGCCGGCCGCACCGTCGGCGCCATCCGGCGCCCGCCGGGGGACGAATTTCCCGGCAAATTCCGCATCCCGCCCCGCGCCGGAAGCTTCCGGAGCGCGCCGGAAGCCTTCGCGCCGGCGCCGGAAGCCTTCGCGCCGGTGCCGGAAGCCTTCGCGCGCGACGGACCCCTTCCCTCAGGCAACGGAGTCCCTCATGCGCATCACGGCGGCTCTCCGCGCGCAGCGATCGGATCGTCGTTCCTCGCGTTGCCTCGGCCGCGCTCGCGCCGCGCCCCGCTTCCTGGATCTGCGCGCGCCGCCGTGTAGATTCGCGCGCCATCATGCGCCGCCCCGCTCCGTTCCTCCTCGCGCTGTCCGCTCCCCTCGCCTTCGCTGCCGCTGTCGCCGGCTGCTCGCCCCGCACCGCGCCCGCGGCCGAAGTGACGCAGGCCGCCTCCGCGACCGCCGCGCCGTCAGCTCCCCCCGACCCCGCCGCTCCGGGCCCGAGCGCCGCTCCCGCCGCCAGCGCTGCCCCCGCCAGTGCAGCACCGGCGGCCGCCAACGCCACGCCCGCCGCCGAGGCGACGACCGCCGCCGCCAGCGCCGCGCCTGCCGCCAGCGCGGCGCCTGCCGCCGGCGCCGCGCCCGATGCGGCGGCGCCGGCCGACGCCGGGCCGCTCCCGAACGTCAAGGTCGCCAACATCGGCATGCACATCGGCGGCGGCCCGCACGACGACTTCACCAAGGAGCCGATCAAGCGCTCGGTCGCGCCCCACTTCGACGAGTTCCGCCGCTGCTTCGCGCTCGCCGAGGACCCGACCAGGGGCGGCGACTTCGGCATCGATCTCCGCATCGAGAAGGACGGCGGCAAGGCCGAGGTGCGCAAGCCGCGGACGGCGCTCAAGGGCCAGGCGTTCACGAAGTGCGTCGTCGGCGTCTTCGAGCAGATCGACTTCCTGAAGCCCAGGAAAGGCCCCACCGTGGTGAGCTACTCGCTCCGGTTCACCCCGTGACAGGGCCGCGGCTCACCCGTGGCGCCCGAGGTTCGGCAGCGACCCGCGCGAGGCCTCGACCGCCGTCTCGCCGGCGCGGTCGAGCGCGTACTTGAAGAGGATCGGGCCGAACACCTCGTTCAGCGCCACGCACCCGACGACGAGCGCGCGGAAGCCGGCGCCGAGGCTCGGGAACGCGCGCTCGATGGTCAGGCTGATCCCGAGCGTCAGCCCGGCCTGCGAGACAAGCCCGCACCACGACCACCGCCGCAAGAGCGGCGGATCGTCCGCCAGCCGGTTGCCGATGCGGTTCGCGACCCACGTCACCAGGGCGCGCGACACGCCGAAGAGCAGCGCGACAGGCCACATCTGCCGCAAGAGGGGCAGGTCGAGGTGCGCGCCGGCCGTCGCGAAGAACAGCACGAACACCACGCTCGCGGCGTCCTCGACCGCGTGCACCAGCTTCTCGCCCTGCTTCGACAGGTTCGCGACGACGAAGCCGGCCACCACGAACACGAGCAGCGCGTCGAAGCGGAGGTACCGCAGCACCTCCGTCGCGCCGAAGCCGAGCGCCACGAACACGAGGATGAGCTGGCGGCCGATCAGCCGCATGTAGGCCGCGAGCGCGAGGCCGAGCGTCGTGCCGATCGAGATGCTCCCCAGGATCTCGCGGCCGAGCAGCTCGATCTCGTGCATCGACATCGTCGCGCCCGGCTCGATGAGCGGCCGCACCGTGGAGAGCGCGACCGCCGTCACGACGATGACGATGATGTCCGACGTCATCACGAACGCGAGCGTGTGCATCGCGACGGGGCCGGTCGCGCGCGTCTGGGAGAGGATCCCGAGCACGGCCGAGGGGCTGCGGGTGACCGCGATGACGCCCCACAGGACGGCCACGCCAAACGCCGCCGTGGTCGAGAGCTCGGCCGCGAACGGCACCAGCGAGCGCGCCGCGTAGAAGACGCCCGTCATCGCCACGAAGACGAGCGCCGTCTGGACGAGGTTGTGCAGGAGGATGCTCTTCAGGCTCTTCTTGACGATGTCGATCCGCAGCTCGGCGCCGCCCGCGAGCGCGATGAGCGCCAGCGCCAGCGTGTTGACCCGCGAGATCTCCTCCACGGCGTGGTGGTCGACGAGCTTCAAGACGTGCGGGCCGGCGATGATGCCCGCGAAGATGTAGCCCGAGATGTGCGGCAGGCGGAGCGGCTCGACGAGCTCGCTCGCGAGCGTGCCCGCGAGCAGGAGGAAGCCGATCGAAGCGACCGCCCCCGCGGGCCCCTGCTCGTGAGGGACCGCGCGCGTCGTGGCGTAGAGCAGCCCGAACAGGATCACGAGCGCGACGGCGTGCGTGAGGTGGTTCAGCGGCCCCTTGGGGGCCGACCCGTGGTGGCGCGCGGAGGGCGCGCCCTGCTGCTCGGCGGGCGCGACCGGATCGGCCGGCGCGGCCGGGCCGGCGGGCGAGGCAGGCGACGCGGGCGAGGCAGGCGACGCGGGCGAGGCAGGCTCGACGTCAGGGAGTGCTGCAGCGCTCACGGCGACACCTCTTCATTCCTCATCCCTCCCCCACGCTGCGCCGCGGGCGACGGCGGGCCGCCCCTCTCGCCGCCATCGCCCGGCGCGGCGTCGCGCCCGGCGCGGGCCAGGCCGCGGCCGAAGTAGAGCGACTCCCGATCGGGCGCGGCGAGCTCGCCGGCCTTGCGGAGCGTGGCGCGGAGCGTCTGCGGCCCGACGAGCTCGCCGAACACGGCCGCGGCCGCCGCGGCGAAGAGGACGGTGTGCCCGACCGGGCCCGGAAAGCGCAGCGCGAAGGCGAGGCCGACGCTCATCGCCACCGCGCCGGACGAGAGCAGCCCGAGGCCGAGCCACGGCGACGTCTCGCGCGCGTCGGGCGACACGACGCGGAAGACGAGCCCGGTCGCGAGCTTGCCCACGAGCCTCGCCCCGAGCGCGATCGCCACGATCCAGGGCAGGAACGGCGCCGCCTTCGGGTTCACGTGCGCGCCCGCGAGCAGGAGCGCCGGCAGGATGACCGGCCGCTCGGTCGGCGCGACCATGGCGACGATCTCGTCGCGGTGCCTCGACAAGGCGGCGATCGTCACGCCCATCGCGAACGCCGCGAACAGCGGCGACAGGCCGACCCGGGCGCTCGTGCCCATCGTCAGCAGCGAGGCCCCGAGCAGCACGCCCCAGCTCTGGATCAGGCGGAAATCGCTCCCGAGGAGCACGACCGCGATGAGCCCGAGCACCACGCCGATGAGCGCCGTCACGACCGTCCACCCCCAGAACGGGATCGGCCACTGGACCGTCGCCTGCGGGACGAGCGCGAACGCGCCGCCCATCATGAGCAGCGGGCCGAGATCGTCGCAGTCGGCGATGTCGGCGATGAGGTCCGAGAGCTTGCCGCTCGCGCTGTAGCGCTGCGTGACCCACAGCACCGCGTGCCGCGTCGTCTCGGCGGAGACGGCGCCCACGCCCGCCGCGAGCAGCACGCGATCGCCGCGATCGAGCGAGGGAGCGACGTGGGCGGCCGCGGACCAGACGGCGGCGGCCACCGCGCCGCCGGTCAGGAGGCTCATGAGCACGCAGAGCGCCATCCGGGACGGCCGCACGCGGCGGCTGCCGACGAAGCCGAAGTCGAGGCCGACGACCACCGCGAGCCAGCCGAGCGCGACGCCCGCCACGGGCTCGAACGCGGCGATCGACGAGGGCTCGAGCAGCCCGAGCGCCGAGGGCCCGAGCACGAAGCCGAGCACGACGTACTCGGCGCCGGAAGGGAGGCCGATGCCCCGGAGCACGCGGCCGCTGACGAGCGAGCTGCCGAGGTACGACAGCACGAGGAGCCCCATCAGGAGCCAGATGGCGTTCACGAGGCGGCGCTCCGGTCGACCGGCGCGGGCGCGGCGCGCCTCGCGGCGCCGGAGGACGCCGGCGCGCGCCCGAGCCGGATGTCCGAGGCGACGAGGGCCTGCGCGACCGCGGTGAGCCAGCGGCTGCGCACGTCGTCGCCGTCGCAGGCCATCGTGGCCCGGAAATGAGCGCCCCCCTCGTCGATCGCGACGAGCGCGGCGCGGGCGCGGCTGCCGAGGCCCGAGCCCGTCTTCAGGAGCAGCTCGCGCACCCGATCGAGATCGGCGGCGGGGTCGACGCTGATCTCGACGGCCACGATCGGAGGGCGGCCGCGGATGCGCGTCGGGTGGAACAGGCTGAGCAGGTGCGGCACGCGCACGACGCAGCCGTCCTCGTCCTCGAGGCGCGCCTCGAACAGCGTCAGCTCGCGGACCCGCCCGGCGCGGCCGCCCACGTCGGCGACGTCGCCGACGCGCAGGCGCCGCCCGTAGATGACCGAGAGGCCGACGGCCGCCGACGCGATGAGCGGCGTGCTGGCGAGCCCGGCCGCCGCGAGCACGACGAAGCCGATCCGCGTGAGCGCCCCCTCGTCGGTGCCGGTGATGAGCGGGGCCGCGAGGAGCAGCGCGGCCACGAGGATGCCGAAGCGGACGAGGACGCCCGTGGCGACCGCGAGCTCGGACGGGAGCCACCCGAGGGACGTCTCCCCCCGGCCCACGCTCCCGAAGAACAGCCCCACGAAGCGGATGAGGACGATGACCGCGAGCGTCGCGAGGATCGCGAGCACGAGCACCGGGACGCTCCGCGCGATGCGCCCCATGAGCTCCGACAGGGGCGCGAGCACGAAGCCGGTGAGCTTCTCGCTGGTGCCGCGCGTGGAGGCGAACAGGGACAGCGCGAAGAGGATCCAGATGTAGGCGATGCCCAGCCGGACGAGGACGCCGGCGGCGCCGAGCGCGACCGAGAGCGCGCCCTGCGACGCGGCGGGCCGGAGCATCTCGATGCCGCGGACGTGCAGCGCCGGGAGCCGCTCCGGGTGCTCGGCGACCCAGGCGCGCCCTCGCTCGACGAGCTCGCCGACCTTGCGGAGCAGGAGCAGCGCGATCAGCCCGGAGAAGACGAGCAGCGAGAACGAGAAGACGCTCGTCGCGAGGCGGCTCCGGCTCTGCTCCTTGGCCAGGACGTCGCGCACCGTGCCGGCGACCGCGGCGGCGTGGGCCGCGACCGTGGGGTGGCCCGCCGCCGCCGCGTCCTCGGGGCCGAGGTAGACGAGCGGGCGATCGCCGACGTAGACGACCGCCACGCCGTCCCGCTCGTCGACGCGGATCTCGGGGAGCGCCTTCTCCTGGGCGGCGCGCTCCAGCACGCGCGCCGCCTCACGGGCGCGCTCCGGAGGAGAGAGGCTGCCCCGGTGCACGCGGACGGCGAAGACCGTCCTGCCGAGCAGCTCGACGCGCGCCTCGGGCTGCTCGACCACGGGGGGCGGCGGCGGGGGGTCGGGAGCCACCGGCTCGCCCTGGTCAGGGGCGGGGGCCGGCGGCCCGACCAGCGCGGACGCCGGCGCGACCGGCGCAGGCCGCGGCGCGGGAGGCCGCGGGACCGGGGCGGGCGCCAGCACGACCTGCGCGGACGCCGGAGGCGCCTCCGCGGGCGGCGGCAAGACCTGTACGAGCGGCGGCTGGACCGAAGAATCCGGCGGGGGCGCGGGCTGCGTGGGCTCGAACGAGGCCGGCGGGGGCGCGAGCTGCGAGGGAGAGGGCGCAGCCCGCGAGGGGGCGGGCGCGGCCGCGGTCTGCGAGGCGGCGGGCGCGGTCTGCGACGGCGCGGGCACAGCCCGCAAGGGCGCAGATGCGGCCCGCGAGGGCGCAGACGCGGCCCGCGAGGGCGCGGGCGCGGCCCGCGAGGGGACGGACGCGGCCTGCGAGGGCGCGGGCGCGGCCTGCGAGGGGGCGCGCGCAGCCTGGGACGGCGCGGACGCGGCCTGCGCCGGCCCGGCGAACGCAGCGCCGGCGGGAGCGATGAGGCCGGCAAGCGCGACCAGGAGCGCGGGGAACAGCCGCTGCACGCAGGCACTCTCGGCTGGAGGCAGGCCGCCGGTCAAGCGGCGCAGGACGTGAAACGGCCTCGGCAGGCGGCCCGCGAGCCGCGCGTCGTCGCCTCCGGGCGCTCGAGCGCGCTCGAGCCCGCCCGGAATCCTCGATCTCCGCGCTCGCTCGATGCTCGATCGCCTTGCCGCCGGGGCACGGCGCTGGCAGGGCGCCCGCGTGGCAAGGACCAACAGATCGGGGGCCCCGTCGCTGCTCGTCGGCGACATCGGAGGCACCAACACCCGGCTCGCGCTCTACGGCGCCTCCGGCGGCCGGCCCCTCTCCGAGGCCGTCTTCCGCAGCCGCGACCACGCGAGCTTCGAGGAGATCGCCCTCCCGTTCCTCGTGCGCAGCGACGCCCCTCACCCCGCCGTCGCCGTGCTCGGCGTCGCGGGCCCCATCAAGGACCAGGTCGCCACCGTCACGAACCTGCCCTGGCGCCTCGCGGAGCGCGATCTGTCGCGCCGGCTCAAGATCGCGCGCGTGCTCCTGGTGAACGACCTCGTCGTCGGCGCCACGGGCTGCCTGCACGTCGCCCGCGCGTCCATCGAGCCGCTCACGGAGCGCAGGCCGCGGCCGAAGGGGAACAACGTGGCCGTCATCGCCGCCGGCACGGGGCTCGGCGAGGCCCGGCTCCTCTGGAATGGCGCCCGCCACGTCACGCTCCCGACCGAGGGAGGTCACGCCGACTTTGCCCCGCGCTCCGCGGTCGAGGTCGAGCTGTGGCAGTTCCTCGCCGAGCGCCACCCGGACCACGTGAGCTACGAGCGGGTCCTCTCGGGCGACGGGCTCGGCGCCCTCTTCGACTTCTTCACCCGCGCCGCCCGCGTGCCGCGCGCGATCGAGCGCCGCCTCGCCGAGGGCGACCGCAACGCGGCGATCGCCGAGCTCGGGCTCGCCCGCGCGTTCCGGCCCGCCGCGCGCGCGGTCGACCTGTTCGTCGAGATCTACGGCGCCGAGGCCGGCAACCTCGCCCTGCGCGAGCTCGCGCTCGGCGGGGTCTTCGTGCTCGGGAACATCGCGAGGAACCTCGTCCCCCAGAGGCGCGAGCTGTTCATGAAGTCCTTCGTGAAGAAGGGGCGCCTCACGCCGCTCCTCGAGGAGGTGCCCGTCGCGGTGATCACCGATCCCCTGGTCGGCGTGCGGGGCGCGCTCGCCGTCGCCAGAGAGCTCGCCGCCGCGGAGCAGCCCCGGGCCCGCGCGGCGGCCCGGAGGCCCTGACGCCCCGTGTCCTCGCGCCCATGACGGAGGCATGGAGTCGCGCGCGCGACTCCATGCCTCCTATCGAGTCGAGCGCGAATCGAGCGCGAATCGAGCGCAAATCGAGCGCGAATCGAGCGCAAATTGAGCGCGAATCGAGCGGCCGCGCGCGGCCTCGCGGCGTTGACACGTTGGTGCCATGGTGCTTTAAGACCGGCACACCTGACGCTCGTACAGTCGGGGGAAAGAGAAAAGAAGGTCACGTCATGGCAACTTCGGTCGTTCTACCTGATGGGAAGGTCCTCGCGCTCGAGGAGGGCACCACGGCGTTCGACGCCGCCCGGGCCATCTCGCCGAGGCTCGCCGAGGCCGTCGTCGTCGCGCGCGTCGACGGGGAGATCCAGGACCTGCGCGTGCCCCTCCGGGACGGCGCGAAGCTGGAGTTGCTGAAAGCCGATACGCCCGAGGGCAGGGACACGATCAACCACTCCGCCGAGCACCTCCTGGCGACGGCCGTGCTGCGGCTGTTCCCGGGCGCCAAGGTCACGATGGGCCCGAAGAACCATGGTGACGAGTTCTATTACGACTTCGACGTTGCCGGTCGGACCTTCACCCCTTCCGACCTCGAGATGATCGAGGCCGAGGTGAAGAAGCTCATCGAGCAGAAGATCAAGTTCGAGTGGCAGCTCGTCCCCAAGAAGGACGCGCTGGGCGTCTTCGAGGGGCTCGGGCAGAAGAACGACTACAAGACGGAGATCCTGTCCTGGATCCCCGAGGACAGCGTGTCGATCTACCGCTGCGGCGAGTTCGTGGACTTCTGCCGCGGTCCGCACCTGCCCCACGCGGGGTTCATCAAGGGGCTGAAGATCACGTCGTCCTCGGCGGCCTACTGGCGCGCCGACGCCACGAAGCAGTCGCTCCAGCGCGTGCGCGGCGTGGCGTTCCCCAACAAGGACGACCTCGACAAGTACGTGCGCCGCCTGGAGGAGGCGAAGAAGCGCGATCACAGGACGCTCGGGCGGGATCTCGAGCTCTACCTCGTCTCCGAGCGCTACGACTCCCACGCGTACTCCGAGAAGGACGAGATCGACCTCTACGTCGGCGTGGACGCGGAGGCGCCCCTCGACCGCGCGCTCGTGGAGCACACCCTCGGCGCCGCGGCCTCGGCGTTCCCCGGGCGGACCCTCCGGCGAACGGTGAAGTTCGGCGAGGCGCCGAAGGCGCCGGCGGGCGGCGCGGGCGGCGCGGGCGGCGCGGGCGGCGGCGACGAGGCGCGCCCGCGCCTGCACGTCCGGCTCCGCGGCGCGGCGGCGCAGGAGTCGAAGAGCGCCTTCAGGGCCGCGGTGAGCGCACGGAAGGACGCCGACGTCGAGGTGCACTTCGAGCCGCACTTCGTTGAGGAGATCGGCGCCGGCCTCGTCATGTGGCTCCCGAAGGGCGGGCTCCTGCGCACCATCATCGAGGACCAGTGGCGCAAGATGCACCTCGAGGAGGGCTACGACATCGTCTACTCGCCGCACATCGCCAAGGCGGACCTGTGGAAGACCTCGGGCCACTGGGACTTCTACCGGGAGGGGATGTTCTCCCCCATGTCGGTGGACGGCCACGACTACTGCTGCAAGCCGATGAACTGCCCGTTTCACATCCTCATGGTCAAGAGCCGGACGCGGAGCTACCGCGAGTTCCCGATGCGCCTCGCGGAGCTCGGGACGGTGTACCGGTACGAGGCCGCGGGCGTCATGCACGGCCTGATGCGCGTGCGGGGGTTCACCCAGGACGACGCGCACCTGTTCTGCCGCGCGGACCAGGTCGAGCAGGAGATCCACCGCGTGCTCCGCTTCATCCTGAAGATGCTCCGCACCTTCGGGTTCGAGCAGTTCGACATCAACCTCTCGACGCGGCCGGAGAAGTACGTCGGCGGCCTGGAGGACTGGGCCAAGGCCGAGAGCACCCTCGCGGGGGCCCTCAAGGCCCTCGGCCTCGAGTACACGGTGGACCCGGGCGGCGGCGCGTTCTACGGGCCGAAGATCGATATCAAGCTGGTCGACGCGCTCGAGCGAAGGTGGCAGTGCTCGACGCTCCAGTACGACTTCAACAACCCCGAGCGCTTCACGCTCGGGTTCGTGAACGCCAAGGGAGAGCTCGAGCAGCCGATCATGCTCCACCGGGCGCTGCTCGGCTCGATCGAGCGGTTCATCGGCGTGCTCCTGGAGCACCACGCGGGCGCCCTGCCGGCGTGGCTCTCACCGGAGCAGGCCCGCGTCGTCACGGTGTCGGACAAGCACAACGACCACGCCGAGCAGGTCACCCAGGCGCTGCGCGCTCACGGCATCCGGGCGGGCTTCGTCCGGAGCTCGGAGAAGCTCGGCGCGAAGATCCGCGAAGCGCAGGTCGAGAAGATCCCGCATATGCTCGTCATCGGGGACAAGGAGGTGGAGGCCAAGGGCGCCACCGTCCGGCTGCGTGACGGGAGCGACCGCGGCTTCATGAAGACCGAGGCGCTCGCCGAGTTCTTGCGCGAGCAGTGCGCGATCCCCGTCGTGACGTGACGTTACCCGGCCGGCGCGGCGGCGGCGTCGAGCAGCCAGACGAGGCGCCCGGGCCCGCCGCGCACGACCCGCGCCGGCACCTCGTCGGCCGGGCCGGGCCGCTTCGCCTGCGCCACGACCCCGCGCTTGCCCGCCCCGCGGGCCAGGAGCACCTTCAGCCGCGCCTCCTGGATCACCGGCGCCGTCAGCGTCAGCCGCGGCTCCAGCCCCTTGTCCGGCTGCGCCGGGATCGCGGCGACCAGGCGGTCCTCGATGCCCGCCGCCCCCGTCCCGGGGAACAGCGAGGCCGTGTGCGCGTCGTCCCCGATCCCGAGCGTCATCACGTCGAACGAGACCGCCGACGCGACCCCGAACCGCGCCCGCAGGAGCCGCTCGTACCGCGCCGCGGCCCCGGCGAGGTCCGGCGACTCGCCCTCCATGCGGAAGAAGCGCTCCTCCGGGATGGGGGCCGCCGCCAGATCCCGGCGCGCGGCGCCGTAGTTCGAGCGGGGGTGATCGGGCGCGACCGCGCGCTCGTCCACCCAGAACCACTCGGTCTGCGCCCACGGGAGCGACATCGCCGCGAGCCGCTGGTAGGCCTCCGAAGGCGTGCTCCCGCCCGACAGCGCGACGCGCGCGACGCCGCGCGCGTCGACCGCCGCCGCGATGGCGCGCGCGATGAGCTCCGCCCCGAGCCGCGAGAGCTCCGCCGCGTCCGCCGCGACGAGGGTCTCCTCACCACCGTTCATCTCGGTCCTCCTCTCGGCCCTCGTCAAAGGGCGCTCCACTTCGCCGCGGCGAGCACCGCCTCGCGCAGCAGCCGATCGCCCTCCAGCGAGTCGATCGTCTTCGCCAGCACCCACGTCTCGTCCCGGTAGCCGAGCGGGTGCAGGTGCTCCGCCGACCGCGCCCCCTCCATCGTCCACCGCACCGTGCCGGGCGCCTTGTCGAGCCGCACGCAGCCGAGCGCCAGCGGCTCGCCGCGCAGCGACGTCCACAGGCGCACGCCGTCGAGCCGCCGCCACGCCTGCGCGTCCGCCGGCGGCGGCCCGTCGATCAGCGCGATCTCGATCGGCGCCCCGTCCGCGCCGCGGGCGCGGCCGACAACGCCGCCGCCGGACGGCGCGGGCCCCCGCGACTCGAACGTCCAGCCGAGCCGCGAGCCCATCCAGCCGAGGAACAGCGCCGCCGGATCCGGCTTCGCCCCCGCGCTGCGCGCGATCTCCACCCGCCGGATCGCCCGGCACGCCTCCGGCATGTCGTCGAAGAACCGCGCCACGAGCTCGCGGAACGAGAACGTCCGCACGAACGCCCGGTCCGCGAGCGGCGCCCTCGTCCCGCGCGCGACCTCCGCGATGCGCTCGATGCACGTCTCGGCCGAGTCGAACACCAGCCGATCGCAGATCGGCGCGAGCGCGTCGCCGAGCACGTTCGGCGCGCCGGGCGCGAGCTCGACGATCACGGCCACGTCGGAGATCGTGAGCGCGCTCACCACCGAGGCCACGCGCTCGGCCGCGGCCACCCCGAGCGTGAGCTCCACGCGGTCGTAGCAGATCGGCACCTCGCCGGCGCGGCGGCACGTGGCCGACCAGTCGGCCTGGACGCCCAGCGGGTCGAGCCGGTCGTCGAGCGTGATGAGCAGGGTGCGGCCCGCGTGCGTCTCGGCGAGGTCCTCGGCCTGCTCCTTCAGGCGCTCGACCTCGGCGCGGCTCCCCACCGCCACGAAATTGAGGGTCGACGCGCGCGTCTTCGGGGCCGGCTCCGCCCGCGATTCGTCGGGCGCCGACCAGAACTCGGCGAGCTCCGACTCGACCCGCTTGATGACCTCGGCGACGCGGCTCACGGCCGCCTCCACGCCCGCTCCGGGGCCTTCCCCCCGTCGCCGGCCCCGCACACAGCGCGCACGTGCGCATCGTCAGAAGACGACGGCTCGACGAGGGCGTCGGCCTCCGGCGGGCCCCAGCTGCCCGCGGCGTAGCGCGCGATCGGCGCGCTCTGCGTCCGCCACCCCTCGAAGATCGGATCGACGAAGCCCCACTGCGCCTCGACCTCGTCGGCGCGCGTGAACAGCGTGGCGTCGCCGCGCAACGCGTCGAGCAGGAGCCGCTCGTACGCCTCGGGCGTGCTGGAGCCGAACGCGGCGCCGTACCGGAAATCCATCGTGACGCCGCGGATCGCGATGCCGCCGCCCGGGATCTTCGCCGCGAAGCGGAGCGAGATGCCCTCGTCGGGCTGGAGGCGCATCACGAGCGCGTTCGGCTCCTCGGTGGCGCCGGGGGCGCCCTTGAACAGGCCGTGCGGGAGCGGCTTGAAGTGCAGCACCACCTCGGCCACCCGCTTCGCCAGGCGCTTGCCGGCGCGCAGGTAGAACGGCACGCCGCCCCAGCGCCAGCTGTCCAGGTGGAGCTTCATCGCGACGTAGGTCTCCGTCGCCGAGTCCTTCGCGACGTCCGGCTCCTCCGTGTAGCCGGGCACCTTCTCGCCGCGCACCATGCCGGGCCCGTACTGCCCGCGCACCGTCGACGACAGCGCGTCCGGGCCCGCGATCGGCCGCAGCGTGCGGAGCACCTTCACCTTCTCGTCGCGCACCGCGTCCGCGTCCCACGACGACGGCGGCTCCATCGCGACCAGCGTGAGCAGCTGGAGCGCGTGGTTCTGCACGATGTCCCGCGTGATGCCGACCTTCTCGTAGAACTTGCCGCGGCCCTCGACGCCGATCTCCTCGGCCACGGTGATCTGCACGTGATCGACGTGCTGGCGCGACCAGAGCGGCTCGAAGATCGTGTTGCCGAACCGCAGGACGAGGAGGTTCTGGACGGTCTCCTTCCCGAGGTAGTGGTCGATCCGGTAGATCTGCGACTCCGCGAGGTGGGCGAGCAGGTCGCGGTTGAGGGCGCGGGCGCTCTCCAGATCCTCGCCGAACGGCTTCTCGACGACGACGTGCTGGAACGGCGCGCCCTTCTCGTGCGACGGCGGCGCGACGAGGTTCGCCGCGCGCAGGCCGCGCACGATGGGCGCGAACTGGTCGGGGGCGACGGCGAGGTAAAAGACCCGGTTTTTGCGGGTGCCGCGCTCGGCGTCGAGCCGCTCGAGCTCCGCGGCGAGCCGGGTGTACGTCTCGGCCTCGTCGAACGCCCCCTGGACGTAGCTGATCCCCTTCTCGAGCTCGCTCCAGGTCGCCTCCTCGAGCGGGCGCCGCGAGTACTTCCCGACGGCCTCGCGCATCTCCTTCGCGAAATCCGGCTTCGGGCGCCGCGCCACGCCGACGACGGCGAAGCCGCCGGTGAGGAGCCGGCTGAGCGTCAGGTTGTAGACCGCGGGCAGCAGCTTGCGCCGCGTCAGGTCGCCCGAGGCGCCAAAGATGACGAGCGCGGCCGGCGAGGCGGTGCGCTCCTCGGGCATCCCTTCGCGAAGCGGGTTCTTCTCGGCTTGGGTCATGGTGGGTGAGCTCCGGTCGGTGACGACGACGGGCACGATGCTCGCGCGCCTCCGCGGCGTAGGGTAGTCCCGATCGCGCGCGCGGGCGCGGGCGGAACGATGCGAGAGCTCAGCGCCCGCGCAGCCCGGCGCCCGCGCCGAGCGTGCCCGCCGGCTCGCGGCGCCCTTCCATCCGATCGCGACCGGTACTAGGCTCCTCCGCGCGATGGCCGCGCCGGTGCTCCCGCGAATCCGCGTCCCCCACCCCCACGTGCGATGCGATAGCCAGGTGCTCGCCGGAAGCCCCCACGTCCTCGGGTCGCGCGTCCCGGTCCGGCGGCTCTGGGCGTGGCACCGCGGCGGCGCGTCGGTGGAGACGCTGCTCAAGCGGTACCCGAACCTCGGGCCGGCGCGCGTGCTCGACGCGCTCGCGTTCGCGTACGACAACCAGGACCTCATCGAGGCCGACATCGCGCGCGAGCAGCTGCTCTTCAAGAAGCAGGGCGGGCCCACGGTCGGCGCGCGCCCGCTCGCCCAGCTGAACCTCCCCTTCGACGAGGACGACGAGTGAGCGGCGCCCGAGAGGGCGCGGCGAGCGAGGGACGGGGCGCGCGAGGCGCAGTGCGCCGCGGGCGAAATGCCGTGCGCCAGGGGTAGCGCCTCGCGCGATATATCCAGGTGAAACGCCCCGCGCCACCTGCGATGCGGACCGCCGTCCCCGCGCGATGAGCTCAGCTTGATTCTTTACAGCCATCCTGACTTGGGGCAATGAGGGCCGTCCGTCGCTGGAGCCCGCAGTGCGGGGCTGCTCGGCGTTGCGAGTGACCGTCGCGCAGGATCGCGGCTGTCCCAGCTTTCAAGGTCGCGGCTGCTGGTGTAGGGTCCGCGCTCCATGGGGTACCGATCGAGGTGCCGGAGGGATTCTGAGATGAGCGTCAATCGATGGAAGTTGTTTGCGATGCCCGTGGCCCTTCTCGGGCTGGCCTCGCCTCTCCTCGTGAACTGCGGCGGCAAGGGGTTCCCCGGCGCGGACAGCCTGCCCGGCCCTGCCGGTGACCTGGCGTCGGCCGCGGGCGGCTGCGACGAGATGAAGAACGGCGGCATCGCGAACCTGAAGTTCGACGGCGGCGCCGAGGTCGAGGGCAAGATCAAGGGCTTCCTCGAGGCGGCTGCGTCGCTCGACAAGCTCACCGTCGCCATGGAGGCGGACCTCATCGCCTCGTGCGGCAAGCTCGGCAAGGACCTCGGCATGAGCGACGCCGAGCTCAAGGCCGATCCGAGCGGCGGCAAGGGCGCCGAGAAGGTCTGCGGCGCGGTCTCGGCCAAGGTGAACGCCGCCGTGAAGGCGAACGCCGAGGCGAAGATCACCGTCCAGATCGATCCGCCGAAGTGCTACGCCGACATCACCGCCATGCAGACGTGCCTCGGCGAGTGCGGCTCGCCGGTGCAGCCCGGCAAGCTCGAGGCGAGCTGTGAGGGCGGCGAGATCAGCGGCAAGTGCGACGCCGAGTGCAAGGGCAAGTGCAGCGTCGAGGCCGGCGCGGCGTGCACCGGCACCTGCAACGCGAGCTGCTCGGGCAAGTGCGACGTCGGCTTCAAGGGCACCTGCGGCGGCAAGTGCGACGGCAAGTGCGACGGCAAGGACTCGAAGGGCGCGGCGTGCGCCGGCACCTGCGAGGGCAAGTGCGACGCCAAGGCCGAGGGGTCGTGCTCGGGCACCTGCGAGGGCAGCTGCTCCGGCTCCTGCGAGGTCAAGGCCGCGGCGAAGTGCTCCGGCTCGTGCTCCGGCGGCTGCAGCGCCGAGATCAAGGAGCCGAAGTGCTCGGGCGAGTTCAAGCCCCCGAGCGTCGACCCGAGCTGCCAGATGCAGTGCACGGCGAAGACCGCCGGCGAGGCGAAGTGCGACGCGCCGAACGTCCGCATCGTGGCGAACGGCAAGGTGAACGCCGACGCGCAGAAGCTCGTCGCCGCGCTCCGGACGTCGCTCCCGGCGATCGCGAAGGTGCAGCTCGGCTCCGGCAAGAAGCTGGCGGCGGCGGTGTCCGGCGTCGGCAAGGCGGGCGTCGAGGTGAAGGACGTGGCGCTCAAGGCCGGCGGCAAGGCGGTCGCCTGCGTCGCGGCCGCGGTCGACGCGTCGGCCAGCGCGACGGCCTCGATCGACGTCAACATCAAGGCGAGCGCGAGCGTCAGCGGCTCGGCGAGCGGTTCGGCCAGCGGCGGGACCTGATCCCCGGCGCGGCCTGAGCGCGGACGCGGCGGCGGTCCCCTCCTGGGGGCTGCCGCCGTCGTCATTTCAGGCGCCGAACCCGGGCCCTCGGCGCAAATCTGGATGCGAGCTCACCTTTCCGGCCGCGGGGCATGATGGCCGAGATCGGCGCCGGATGCGCCGTCCAACGTTGCCGGCAGGTTTCTTGGCCAGACAGCCGCGATGCGGCAAGCCGTCAAAGCGGCGTGCCTTCGGGAGGTTGCCAGGCCATTGCGCGCTGTCGCGGCGCTCGTCCGGAGTATCATGGTGCGTCGGCGAACGATGACGGGGTACTCGGAAGGGCAGGAGCGATGGTCGGCGATCCCTTGATCGAGCGCGGCGCCAGGATCGGCGAGTACACGATCGAGGATCGCCTCGGCGAGGGCGGCTTCGGCGCCGTGTTCCGCGGCCGTGACGGGGCCGGAAACGACGCCGCCATCAAGATCTTCAAGGACGTGAGCGCCCAGAACGCCGGGCAGCTCTTCGCCCAGCAGAACGAGATCGAGGCGCTGCTCCGCCTGCGCCACCCCTCGCTCGTCAAGCTCTCCTCCTACGGCGTCCTGGACGGCGTGGGCCTCTACCTCGCGATGGAGCTCGTGCAGGGCGAGACGCTCGACCGGTACCTCGCGCGGATGGGCTCGCTCGACACGATCGAGGCCCTGCGCATCGCGCGCCGCGTGGCCGAGGCGCTCGCGCACTGCCACGCGCTCAACGTCCTGCACCTCGACCTCAAGCCGAGCAACATCGTCCTCACCGATCCGTACGAGCCCCGGCTCAAGATCCTCGATTTCGGCCTGGCGACGCTCACCGTGAGCTTCCAGCCCGAGCACACGCGCGTCAACGCGGGCACCATCGCGTACCTGGCGCCCGAGTGCCTCAAGCGGGGCGCGCTCGGGCGCCCGAGCCCCCGGATGGACCTCTACGCGGTGGGCGTCATGCTCTACGAGCTGCTCGCCGGCCGGCTCCCGTTCTCGGACGGCACCGTCAACAGCGTCATCAACCAGAAGGTCTACGGCACGCTCGTGCCGCTCGCCCACGCGGCGCCCGAGACGCCGGCGCCCGTCGTCGCGCTCGTCGAGGAGCTCCTGGAGCGCGACCCGGCGCGGCGCTTCTCCAGCGCGGCCCGGCTCTGCGCGCGGCTCAAGGAGCTCTACTACGTCACGCTCCACGGCACCTCGCAGCCCCCGGCCGGGGCCGAGGACGAAGCGCCCGAGCGCGACGCCGCCGCGCCGGAGACCTTCGACGACGCGCACGACGCGCCCTTCGTCGGCCGCGAGCAGGAGCTCGGGCGGCTCATCGAGCTCGTCCAGGGCGCGGTGCGCGGCGAGCCGCGGCCGGCCGTGGTGGTCGGCGACACGGGCGTCGGCAAGAGCCGCCTCGTCGCCGAGCTGCTCCGGAGCGCCGAGCAGGCGGGCACGGCGATCGTCGCGTACGGCCGGTGCAGGGAGCTCTCCGGGCTCGTGCCCTACTCCGCGATCCGCGAGGCGCTGACGCAGATCGCGCTCTGGCTGGAGCGGCACGGCGACAGCCGGGCGGCGCGCATCCGCCGGCTGGTGAGCCTCGTCATCGCCGACGACGCCGCCCTCCTCCGGGGGCTCGTGCCGGAGCTGACGCGCGCGGTCGGGCTCGCCGACGAGGGCGGCGCCATCGGCCCGGGCGGAACGCGCTGGATCGCCGATCTGATCCTGCGGCTGCTCGGCGCGATCTCCGAGGAGATCCCGGTCGTCCTCGCGATCGAGGACGTGCACTGGGCCGACGAGGCGACGCAGGAGGTGCTGCTGCGCCTCTCGGATCAGCTCGGCGAGATGCCGGTGCTGCTGCTCGCCACCGCGCGGCCGCCCTTCGCGCGCGGCTCGTCGCTGCCTCCGCCCGGCTCGTCGCTGCCTCCGCCCGGCTCGTCCGCGCTGCGCGGCCCGGGCTCGTCGCCGATGACGCCGCGCGCGGCGGGGTGGCTCGCGTGGAAGGACGTCGAGCGCCTCGACCTCGGCCCGCTCCGGCCCGAGGCGAACCGGGCGCTCCTCTCCGCGCTCGGCCGCGGCGCGGGGGACGACCTCGTCCAGGAGCTCGTGCGCCGCGTCCCGCTGCTCGCCGCGGGCAACCCGCTCTTCAACATCCAGGTCGTCCGCAACATGGAGACCGAGGGCTTCCTGCAGCGCAGCCGGAGCGGCGCGCTCGAGATCTCCCGCGCCGACGCGCACTACCTCGCGCCCGCGTCGGTCTCGGACGTCCTCTCGCGCAGCATCGACGCGCTCGATCCCACGACGGTCCAGGTCCTCGGCGTCGCCGCGCTCATCGGCCGCCAGTTCCTGCGCGACGATCTGGTCGAGCTCGGGCTCTTCGACCCGGCGGAGGTCGACAGCGCCCTGCGCGACGCCGCGGCGCACTACGTCTGCCTCGGCGAGGACGGGGGCCTCGCGTCGTTCTCGCACGACGCGGCGCGCGAGCAGCTCGCCGCCCGCGTGCCGCCTAAGGAGCGCCCCGACTACCACGGGCGCATCGCGCGGCGCATCGAGCTGCGCGGCGGCGATCCGGGGACGCTCGCGCACCACGTCGAGCGCGCCGGCGAGCTCGACCGCGCCGCGTCGACGTACCTGCTCGCGGCGAGCGAGGCCGATCGGCTCCAGGATCCGCACGGCGCCAGCCGCCGGCTGAAGCAGGCGCTCGCGCTGCTCGAGCGGCTGCCGCTCGACCCGGCGCGGATCGAGCTCAGGGCGCGCTGCGCGCACGAGCTCGCGCGCGTGGCGTGCCTGCTCGGCAGCACGGCGGAGCCGCTCGATCTGCTCCGCCGCACGCAGGGAGCGCTGCCGGAGACGCCGCTCGTCACGGCGGCCCTCTCCAGCGCGCTGTCGCGCGTGCACTACGTGCGGGGCGAGTTCGCCGACGCGGTGGCCCACAGCCGCAAGGCGCTCGAGGCGATCGGCGCGAGCCCGGAGCTGCGCCCGTACCAGTGCCTGCCGGCGAACATCCTCGGGCGCGCGCTGTGCGCGGCCGGCAAGGTGGGCCCGGCGACCGAGCCGCTCCGCCGCGGCTGCGAGCTCGCGGAGGCGGCGGGCGAGTACGTCGAGCTCTGCCACTCGCGCGGCATCCTCTGCGTCGCGCTGAGCCAGTCCGGCTTCTACGCCGAGGCCGAGCAGAACGCCGCGGACGCCGCGCGCCTCGCCGAGCGCCTGCGCGACCCGGTGCGGCTGCTCGGCACGTGGTTCTACCACGCGGTGCTCGCGGAGGGCCGGTTCGACTGGGATCTCGGGGTCCGGTCGACGGCGCAGCTGCTCTCGTACGCCGAGGAGCACGGCCTGAGCGGGCTCTACCTGTACATGGGGACGATGTACGCGGGCCGGCACCAGTTCCACATGGGCCAGCTCACGCGGGCCCGCGTGCTGATCGCGAACGCGGTCAACCTGAGCGGCGTGCTGGGCATCGGCATGGGGCGCGGCTGGGCGGAGGGGTACCTGGGCGACGTGTACTTCGTGCAGGGCCTGCTTCGCGAGGCGCTCGCCGCCTACGAGCGGGCGATCGAGATCGGCTCGGCGGGGACGGGCGACGCGTACGCCGTGAGCCTCGGCCGGGTCGGCCGGATGCACGCGCTGGCGCTGCTCGCCGAGGGCGCCAGCGGCGCCGGCCAGGCCGGCGAGCTCGCCGCGTACGGCCGGGAGACGCTCGATCTCATCCGAGTGTCGGGCAACCGGACGCTGCTGGTGACGGCGCTCGAGCGTCACGCCGAGGCGCTCGACGCGCTGGGCGACGGGGGGGCTGCGCGCGGCGTCCGCGCCGAGCGCGCGGCGCTCGTCGAGGAGCTCGGCCTGACGGATCCGACGTTCTGGCCGCGCGTCCCGGCCGAGGCGGCGTTCCAGGGCCACCCGCGGGCGTACTGGGCCGATCCGCCGCGCGAGGTCCGGAGCGCGGGCCCGTGCAACGTCGGCACGACGCAGATCGTGGGCGCGACGGTGGCGGAGCTCGCGGCGGCGGCGACGATCGCGGTCCCGGAGGAGGAGCTCGGCGGGCCGACGATCGTGGCGATCCCGCGCCTCCGCCACGTCACGCTGCTGGAGACGCTGGCCTCGGTGGAGGGCTTCGTCCCCCGCTTCGACGGGCCGGAGGCCCCGCCGGTCGCCAAGTGACGGCGGAGGCTGCGCGGCCCGCGCCGGCCGGCCCTGTCGAGGTCGTGCGCACGGCGCTCGCCCACACCTGGGCGATGCTGTTTCTGGTGGTGCTGCTCCCCGTCGGGCTGCTCTGCTTCCCCTTCGATCCCCGGCAGCGGATGCACGATCGGCTCTCGGTCGTGTGGGCGCGCGGGGCGCTCTGGCTCGTCGGCGTGCGCATCGAGGCCGAGGGCGTCCAGAACGCGCGGCCGGGCGAGCGCTACGTGATCGTGGCGAACCACCAGAGCACGCTCGACATCCTCGCGTTGCTCGTGGTGCTCCAGGGGCGCACGCCGCTCCGGTTCCTGGCGAAGCGCGCGCTGTTCCGCGTGCCGGTGCTGGGCTGGGGCATGCGCCTGTACGGCCACACGCCCGTCGACCGGGGGCGCGCCCGCGGCGCGCTCGTGGATCTCGGCGAGGCGCAGCGCAACGTGACGCAGCGGTGGTCGACGATGTTCTTCCCCGAGGGAACGCGGAGCGCGACGGGCCGGCTCCTGCCCTTCCGGCTGGGCGCGTTCCGGACCGCCTCGGCCGCGGGCGCGCGCGTCCTGCCGGTGACCATCGACGGCGCGGGCGCGCTGCAGCCGAAGGGACGTTATGCCGCCGCGCCCGGCGTCGTGCGGGTCGTGGTGCACCCGCCGCTCGACCCGCCGGGGGCGTCGCTCGAGGCGCTGCACGCCGCGATGGAGGCGTGCAGGTCCGCCGTGGCGTCGGCGTTGCCGGAGGCGCTCCAGGACGGAGGCGAGGCGGCCGCTCGCCCGGAACACCCCGAACAGCGTCGATGAGGCGGGCATCACGGCGGTCCAGAGCCTCCGGGTCGAGCCTCAGCTCTCCCGGGAGGCTCCCGGCGGCCTCCGACCAGAGCTAGCCGCCGCCGGGCAGCTTGCCGAACCGCTGCTCGTACTCGGCCAGCCGCGCTGCGAGGAGCGTCGCCTCGTGCTGCGCCGCGCGTGCCCGCTCGTCGGCGGCCCGCGCCTGCTCCTCCGCGGCCCGCGCCTGCTCCTCGCCCGTGGGCACCACGCGCCCTTCCGGGTCGAGCCAGCGCAGCCAGTCGGCCTCGAGGCCGTGGTACGTGCCGCGGCGGACGCCGAGCCCGAGGTGCAGCCGCGGGCTCGCCACGTCGCCACCGGCGCCGGGTGCCACGGGCGCGTACGCCATCGTGGCGAGATCGAGCGCGTAGGCCTCGAGGACGCCGGTGAACGGATCGAACAGGTAGTACTCGGGCACGCGCAGCAGCTTCGCGTAGATCCGCATCTTGTCGGTGCGATCCACCTTCTCGGTGCTCTCCGAGAGCAGCTCGATCACCACGTCGGGCGTCCTTCCGTCCTCTTGCCAGACGACCCAGGACTTGCGCTCGCGCCTCACCGTGTCGAGCACCACGAAGACGTCCGGCCCGCGAAAGTCGTTCTTCTTTGCCTGGAGCTCGCTGAAGTAGACGGCCATGTTGCCGCCGACGTACACGTCGTCGCGCTCCTTCCACAGCAGATCCAGCGCCTCGATGAGGAGGTCCATCTGCTTGCGATGCCGCTCGGACTCCATCGGCTCCCCGTCGTCGTACGGCAGCTCGTCCTCGCCGGGCGGCGGGATCGGGACGAACGAGGTGTCGCTCTGAAAGGCCATGCGTCGCTCCTCCAGGGAGAGTACCGCTCGTCGCCCTCGCGGTCGAACGCCTCGCGGAGGGCCCCCCGTACCACGGCCCCACACCGGCCGCGACGGAGCTCCGTGACGATTCCAGGGCGACCGACGGCCCGACGCCCCCGGCGCGGTCTGCGCCTTTCGCCCCCGCGCCGCGCCGACAGGCGCCCCCCGGAAGAACTCTGCATGACAAAATTCGGGACGAGCGCGCAATGGCCAACAAGGGCGGCCCGCGAGTCGCGAGCTCCTGGAGCGAATCACGAGCTCTTTTGGCGAATCGCGAGCTCTTCACTCCATCCTCTTGCGGCTGTCAGTGAATTCTCGTCCTTCTTCGAATCCCCTCCGGAGGCGCGACACCGCCGCGCCCGCCGGACACGCGCCTGACCAAGCGCTGCACCAGGCTCAGGAGCGCCCTTATTTTTTGACCATATTTTGACCATAACCGCCCCGTCGCACCTCATCCGTCCTGAGATTCTCGTATATAAGAGCTCATTACAGACTCATGGCAGACCCCCGCATCAAACCTCAGCTCGTGGTGATCGGCTGCTCGGCGGGCGGGATCCAGGCCCTCAGCACGCTCGTCTCCACGTTCAGGGCTCCATTCCCGGCGCCGATCGTGATCGCCCAGCACCTCGACCCCCGGCGGCCCAGCCACCTCGTCGACGTGCTGGCCCGCCGCAGCGCGCTGCCCGTCCGCACCGTCGCCACGGTCTCCCGCTCGAGGACGGCGTCGTTGATGTCGTGCCCTCGGGGCGCGACGTGGAGATCAGCGACCACGAGCTCCGGCTCCGGCCCGACAGCACCGATCGACCCAAGCCGTCCGTCGACATGCTCTTCCGCACCGCGGCGGAGGTCTTCGGCGAGGGCCTCGTCGCCGTCATCCTGACCGGCAACGGCTCCGACGGCAGCGCCGGCGCCCTCCACGTCAAAAAGGGCGGCGGCACCGTCATCATCGAGATTCCCCAGACGGCGAGCTTCCCGGGCATGCCCGAGTCGCTGGCCCCGAGCACCGTCGACATCGTGGCCGATCTCGATCGGATCGGGCCCATCCTCAACGATCTGCTCGCGGGCACGTACATCGAGCCCCCCGCGGACGACGAGAAGCGGCTCCAGGAGCTCCTCGATCTCGTGCGCGAGCGGAGCGGGATCGATTTCAGGAAGTACAAACAGGCGACCATCCTGCGCCGGCTCCGGCGCAGGATGGCGGCCACGAACACGGAGTCCATCGAGGCCTACGGGCAGCACCTCACCGAGCACCCCGACGAGCTCCCGCGGCTCATCAACAGCTTCCTGATCAAGGTCACCGAGTTCATGCGCGACCCCGATCTCTTCGCGCACCTCCGGGACGTGATCCTGCCCGGGCTCATCGCCCACGCCCGCAGCGACAACAAGGCGCTGCGGATCTGGTCGGCCGGGTGCGCCACCGGCGAGGAGGCGTACTCGCTCGCCATCCTGGTCAGCGAGCTGCTCGGGGACGAGCTCGACGCCTTCAACGTCCGCATCTTCTCGACCGACGTCGACAGCGAGGCGATCGCGTTCGCCCGACGCGGGATCTACGCGGCGAGCGCCGTCGAGGACCTGCCCCACGACCTGCTCGAGCGCTACTTCGTCGCGGTCGACGGCCAGTACCAGGTCAAGAAGCGCATCCGCAGCCTCACCGTCTTCGGCGAGCACGACCTCGGCCAGCGCGCGCCCTTCCCGCACCTCGATCTGGTGGTGTGCCGCAACGTGCTCATCTACTTCACGAGCGACCTCCAGCGCCGAACGCTGCACCTCTTCGCCTTCTCCCTGCGAGAAGGCGGTTACCTCGTGCTCGGCAAGGCCGAGACGACGAGCCCGCTCAGCGAGTACTTCGTCCCCAACGACATCCACTACAAGATCTACGTGCGCCGCGGCGAGCGCATCCTCATCCCCCCCGGTCCCTCCCTCCCCCCCGTGCTGCCCAGGCGCGCTCCCCGCGGCAAGAGCCCCCTCATGAACATGCGGCCCCTCAGGGAGCAGCCGCGCGCCCGCCTGTCCATCGACCTGCTGCTCTCGGGCTTCCGCCAGGGCATCGTGGTCATCGACAGCCGCTACGACATCCTGGAGATCAACTTCGCCGCGCGGCGCCTGCTCGGCATCCACGGCACGGCGCTCGGGCAGGACTTCGTGCACCTGGCGCAGGTCATCCCCCACCGGCCGCTGCTCGACGCCATCGACGCCGCCTTCCGGGGCGAGGCGCGGGACCCGATCGAGATCGCCCTTGACCCGACGCCGCAAGGCGAGCGGACCACCATCCAGCTCTCCTGCGTCGTGCCCCAGATCGAGCTCGACCCGAGCAAGCTCGCCGTCGCGCTGCTGGTGATCGAGGACGTCACCGCGGCCGTGCGGCGCCGGGAGGCCAGCGACGACGCGATCGCCCAGGGGGCGCGGCTCCGGGCGGAGCTCGATCGGACGGCGGCCGAGCTCGCTCGCCTGCGCTCCGAGCTCGACGCGCAGGCCGCCGCGCGCGCGCAGGCGGAGCGCGCCGGCGAGGCGGACAGGCTGATGATCCGGCGGCTCTCGGAGCAGAACCGGCAGCTGCTCCGGGCCAACGAGGAGCTCACGTCGGCGCACGAGCAGCTCCGCGCCCTCAACGAGGAGCTGATGGTCTCCACCGAGGAGGCGCAGGCCGCCATGGAGGAGGTCGAGACGCTGAACGAGGAGTTCCAGGCGACCAACGAGGAGCTGGAGACCGTCAACGAGGAGCTCCAGGCGACGATCGAGGAGCTGAACACGACGAACGCCGATCTCGAGGCGAGGAGCCGCGAGATCCAGGAGCTCTCCGCGCCGATCGAGAACGAGCGGGCGCGGCTCTCCGCGATCCTGCACAGCATGGGCGACGCGCTCCTCGTGGTCGACGGCGCCGGGCGTCCGGTGCTCACGAACGACGCGTATTTCACGATGTTCGGTGAGGGCCGGCCGGTCGCGATGGACGACAAGGGCCGGCTGCTGCCCGCCCACGACGCGCCGGAGCAGCGGGCCGCGCGAGGCGAGAAGTTCCAGATCGAGTTCTCCATCCCCGGCCCGGGCGGCGCGAGCCGGCACTTCGAGGCCACCGGCCAGCCCATCGCCACCGGCAGCCCGCGCCCCGCAGAGACGGCCGAGCGCGGCGTGATCGTCCTCCGCGACATCACGGACCGGAGCCTCCGCAAGCTGCAGGATCGCTTCATCGCGATGGCGAGCCACGAGCTCCGCACGCCGCTCGTGCCCCTTCACGGCTACCTCGACATGCTGCTCAGCCTGCTCCCCAGGGACGGCGACGCACGCCTTCACCGCTTCGCCTCGCTCGCCCGCAACCAGAGCGAGCGCCTCGCGCGGCTGGTCGACGATCTCGTGAGCGCGAGCCGCATCCAGACCGGGAAGTTCGAGCTCCAGCTCGAGGACGTGGACCTCGTCCCGCTGGTCGCGAGCGCCGCCGAGGGCGCCCAGTCGCTCTCGGCGACGCCGAAGATCCACGTCGTGCTGCCCCCCGGCACCGCGGAGCCGCTCGTGGTGAAGGGCGACGCCGCGCGCCTGGAGCAGGTCCTCATGAACCTGATCGTCAACGCCTTCAAGCACGCGAACGGCACCCCCCAGGTCGAGGTGCGATTGCGGCGCGCAGGCGGGGGCGCCGAGCTCGACGTGGAGGACTACGGCCCGGGGATCGCCGCGGCCAACTTGCCTCACCTGTTCTCGAGCTTTTACCAGGTGGAGAGAGGCGGCCACCCCTCCGGCGGAGGCATGGGCCTCGGGCTCTTCATTTGCAGGGAGATCATCAGGGCGCACGGCGGCCAGATCTTTGTGCGCAGCACGGAAGGCAAGGGGGCGACCTTCACGGTCAGGCTGCCGCTGATCGAGGACCGACAAGCACACGACGGATGCGCTGAATCGACGCCGCTCTCCTGCGCTCGCGCGCGGCCGGTCGAGCGGCGCTGCGGAAGGGACCAGGCCCATGAAGGGGACGATCTTGGTGGTGGAAGACGACCTGGACTCGAGCAACATGCTCCGGGAGCTGCTGGGGATGGCCGACTATGCCGTCGAGTCGGCCGAGACCGCCGACCAGGCGATCGCCGCGTTGACGGAGCGGCGCTACGACGCCGCGTTGCTCGATCTGACCGTGTCCGGCGCGACGACAGAGGAGCTGATCGAGCGGCTGCGGGGCGTGTCGGATCGGCCGCCCATCGTGCTCTTCTCGGCGCGGACGCCCGATGATCTCCGGACAGCGGCCGAGCAGCTCTCGGCGGCGGCCGTCATCCAGAAGCCGGCGAGCATGGGTGTGCTCCTCTCCACCATGGCGCGGGTGGTCCGCCCGCCTTCGTAGGCGGCGCCTGCGAGCGGGGCCGCGCCTCTCCTCTTCTTCTCGTCTTCTCGTCTGCTTCGCTTCTCCCCCTCTCCTCAGCGAGGCGCACTGTGCCGGAACCGGACATCATCACGATCGGGGCGTCGGCTGGAGGCGTGGAGGCGCTGATCGTGCTTCTCGGGGGCTGCCTGCCGAACTGCCAGCGTCTCTGTTCGTGGTCCTTCACCTTCCGCCGACGGCGCGGCGCATGCTCGCCACGATCCTCGGGCGGTCGACCCGGCTGCAGGTGGGGGTGGCGGTCGACGGCGAGCCGATCGAGCGAGGGCGGGTCTACGTCGCGCCGGTGGACAACCATCTCCTGCTCGGAGATGGCGTGGTGCGCGTGGTGCACAGCGCGCGCGAGAACGGGCACAGGCCGGCCGTGGACCCGCTGTTCAGGACCGCGGCGGCGGCGTACGGCAACCGCGTGATCGGCGTCGTCCTCTCCGGCATGCGCGACTGCGGCACGGCCGGGCTCATGGATGTGAAGCGCTACGGCGGCATCGCCGTGGTCCAGGATCCGAAAGACGCCCTGTTCTCGGAGATGCCGCAGAGCGCGCTCGACAACGTCCCGGTGGACCACAGTGTCCCCTTGGCGCAGCTGGCGCCGCTCCTCATGGATCTGGTGCAGCAGGAGGCCGGTGGAGCCCCGGCAGAGCGGCGATCGGCGACAGGGGGGCGACGGTGGATGCGATCGAGAGCGATTTCACCTGTCCGGGGTGCGGCGGGAACCTGGTCCGGCGCGACGACGGCGCGACGCTCCAGTTCAGGTGCAAGGTCGGCCATCGCTACTCTCCGGAGGGCCTGGAGGACGAGCAGGCCTCGGCGCTCGACGCGGCGCTGTGGATCGCGCTCCGCACGATCGAGGACAGCGCGGCGCTGGCGCGGCGGATGGCGGCGCGCGCGGCGGAGCGGAACCAGCCGCTGTTGCTGGCCCTTTACGAGGAGCGAGTCCGGGTGGCCGAGGAGCGGGGCGCCCTGGTGCGCCGGGCGCTGCTGGGCACCGGTGAGGGCAACGGGCCGACAAGGAGCGCCAGCCCGACGCGGGGGCGGCTGCCGCCGACGGGGTGAGCGGCCGCTCGCGGAGCGGGCCGAGGCCGCGGCGCCGCGGAGGGCGCGGCGGGGCGAGCGCGCCGTGGCGCACGATGGCCAGAAGGGCTAGGTGTGGCCCATGGATTTTGCCAAGGTGATGGGCGAGCTGGAGCGGCTCGGCACCGAGCAGAACCGCAAGGTGTACCGGCGCCACGGGATGACCGATCCGCTCTTCGGCGTGAGCTTCGCCCACATGAACGCGCTGGAGAAGCGGATCAAGCGCGACCACGAGCTCGCCGAGGCGCTGTGGGCGACGGGCAACGGCGACGCGAGGACGCTGGCGGTGGCGATCGCCGATCCGGAGCGCTTCACCTGGGACAAGCTCGAGGCGTGGCTCGACGGCCTGCGCTCTCCGCTGCTCATCGACCTGCTCATGAAGCGCGTCGCGCTGAAGACGCCGTTCGCCCGGGACGCGATGGCGCGCTGGACCGCGTCGAGCGACGAGTGGATTGGCCGCGCGGGCTGGACGCTCCTCGGCCTGCTCGCGACCGAGGACCCGTCGGTTCCCGACAGCGTGTTCGAGGAGCGGCTCTCGGTGATCGAGGCGTCGATCCACCGGGCGAAGAACCGCGCCCGCGAGGGGATGAACAGCGCGCTCATCAGCATCGGCGGGAGGAACGAGCCGCTGCGCGGCACGGCGCTCACGGCCGCGCGGCGCATCGGCAAGGTCGAGATCGACCACGGCGAGACGAGCTGCAAGACGCCCGACGCGACCGCCTACATCGAGAGCATCTGGGCCAGGAAGCCGGCGGCGAAGCCCACCAAGGCCGCCGCGAAGCCCGCCAAGGCCGCCGCGAAGCCCGCCAAGGCCGCCGCGAAGCCCGCCAAGGCCGCCGCGAAGCCCACCAAGGCCGCCGCGAAGCCCGCCAAGGCCGCCGCCGCGAAGCGAGCCTAGCCCGCCAGTTCCGCCACACGCGCCGTCCGGCGCTGGATCACACAGGGTGCGCCGTCGTGAACAGCTCGCCTGGCGGCCCGAGCAGCTCCTTGCGGGTGAGCCGCTCGACGACCTTGCGCGTGAAGATCAGGTGATCTTCCTCCTCGTGCAGGCGGCGCCGGAACGCCTGCCTCGCCTCGCTGTCGTCCGCCTCGTCGGCGAGCTCGAGCAGCAGCTGCCAGCCGGCGTTGTCGACGAGCTCCGCGGTGAGCAGCGCGTGGAAGAGGTGGGTCGGGTTCATGTCCCCGTCGAGCACGATCTGCTCGATGCCCCGCGACTCGACCGCGACGAGCCGCGACATGTCCGTCTCGGCGTGCGCGTCCCCGCCCAGCGCGCGGATCTGCGTCTCGAGCCACTCCTCGTGCTCCTTCTCCTGGTCCCGGTGCTCCTTGAGCTGACCGAGCCGGGTCATCAGGAGGGGATCGGCCGCGCGGCCGATCTTCTCCACGATGGAGTCGTACAGCTTGACGCCTGCGCGCTCGAAGGTCAGCCGCTCGCTGAGCAGGTCGATGGCCTTGTCCCTGTTCGTCTGTGCAAGCTTCTTCATGGATGCCTCCGACCGGGGCGCATGCGATTCGCAGGCCGCCGCGCGCCGCGCCTGCGCGGCGGGCAGCGCGCCGGCCGGGCGCGGCGCGCGGCGATCAGAGGTGCTCTGTCAGGTACTCGACGATGGCGCGGTTCGCGTAATGGCTCGCGGCCGGCGACCGGTAGCCGTGCCGCTCGCCCGGGAACACGAGGGTGTCGAACCGCTTGTCCGCGGCCATCAGCGCCTCGATCATCTTCGCCGTGTGCGCAAAGTGCACGTTCTCATCCATGAGCCCATGCATGAGGAGCAGCTTCCCGCGCAGGTTGCCCGCGCGCCTCGTGAGATCGGTCGCCTCGTACCGCGCGGCCTCCTTGCCGAGGAGACCCATGTACCGCTCCGTGTAGCCCGTGTCGTAGAGCCGATCGTCGCTCACCGGTGATCCCGCGACGCCCACGTGGAAGCGGTCCGGCGCCATGAGGAGCGCCTCCAGCGCCATCCTGCCGCCGTAGCTGTGGCCGTAGATCCCCACGCGGCCCGCGTCGACGTAAGGCAGCGTCTTCAGGAAATCGAGGCCCGCGATCTGGTCGGCGAGCTCGACCTCGCCGAGGCGCCCGTAAATGGCGGACTCGAACGCGCGCCCGCGGTTCGCCGAGCCGCGGTTGTCGAGCTGAAACACCACCACCCCGCGGTCCGCGAGGTGATTCCACAGGAGCCAGGGCGACCACGAGTTGAACACCGTCTGGACGCCGGGCCCCCCGTACACGCTCACCACGACCGGATAGCGGCGGCCGGGCTCGATCCTCCGCGGCGCGAGCAGCGCGCCGTAGAGCGTGTCGCCGCTCGCGGCGCGCACCTCGACGATCTCGGGGGCGCGCAGCTCGAGCTCCGCGAGCTCGCGGTCCACGGGCGCCGGCAGCGCGCCGAGCTCGGCGTTGTCCGCGCCCCTCACCGCCCCTTTCCACGGGCGATCCAGGGCCGCGTGGAGCTCGACGTACCCCGGTCCCCTCGGATCCACGGTGATCTGGTGCATCCCCGGGTCGGACGTGAGCCGCTTCAGCTCGCCGCCCGCGAGCGGCACGGCGTAGAGGTGGCG
Source organism: Sorangium sp. So ce426 (assembly GCF_051475585.1). Taxonomy (NCBI): domain Bacteria; kingdom Pseudomonadati; phylum Myxococcota; order Polyangiales; family Polyangiaceae; genus Sorangium; species Sorangium sp. So ce426. The sequence goes on from NZ_CP150341.1 coordinate 6,417,558, forward strand.
CTCGGTCGGGCCGTCCTTGGTCGCCACGAAGCGCGCGAGGCCGCGCTCCTCGTCCGGCGGAAGGAGCGAGGTGATGTCCCAGTCGCCCGCGGTGAGCCGCGCGAGCTCGGCGCCCGAGCCGGCGTCCCGCAGCGCGAGGTGGTGGTGGCCGCCCTCGGCGGTCGACCAGAGGAACCTCGGCGAGCGCTCGAGGAGCCGCATGTCGGCGAAGTCCACCCACGTCGGCGAGGTCTCGACGACGACCTCGGCGGCCTCGCCCGAGCGCGGCCTCGCGCGGAGGAGCGCGAGGCGCTTCTGGTCGCGCGAGAGGGTCTGGAGCCAGAGCGCCTTGCCGTCTTCCGCCCAGGCGAACCGGCCGAGGTAGCGCTCGCCTTCGCCATCGCCGCCCTTCCACGTGAGCCATGTCGTCTTCCTGGTGGCGAGATCGAGGATGCCCGCCCGGACGCGGGGGTTCTTGCCGCCGACGCGCGGGTAACGCGCCATCATGAGATCTTCCTTGCCGTCGCGGAAGCCGAGGACTGGCACCTTCTCGACCTCTCGCTCGTCGACCTCCAGGTAAGCCACCCGGTCGCAGCCGGGGGAGATCCAGAAGCCGCTCGGCTCATCGAACTCCTCCTGACCGTTGAAGTCGCTCAGGCCGCGCGAGACCCCCTCGGGCGCCCCCCGGGTCAGCGCCGTCTCGCGGCGCGAGGCGACGTCGACCATGAAGAGCTCGCGCCCGCGGACGAACACCACGCGCTCGCCGCCGTCGCACACCTTCGGATCGATCTCCGGCGCGGGCGTGTCGGTGAGCCGCGCGATCGCCCCTTTCGGGTCGCGCGCGTCGCGCAAGAAGAGGTCGCCGCCGAAGGGGATGAGCAGCACCTCTGCCCGCTTCGCCCACGAATAGGCCGTGATCCCCCTGGAGAACATGCGCTGTCGCTCGCGGCGGAGCTCCTCCTCGCGCGACAGCGGCTTCGCGTCCTTCAGCAGGTCGCCCGAGGCGACGAGCTGCCGTGTCTCGCGCGATGTGGTGTCGAAGGCGAAGAGCGCCTGCTCCGGCCGGTCCGCCTGCCGCTGGAGGTAGGTGATCAGCTTGCCGCCGGGCGCATACTGGATTGCCCTGGGCAGCCGCGCTCCGAGCGGCGGTTGCCGGCCGAGGTGGGCGTACGTGATCCGGCTCGCCTCCGGCCCGGCGATGCGCGTCTTCTCGAGCGAGGCGGCCTGCTTCACCGCCGCGGCGGCCTTGGCGGGCGAAGCGGCCTTGGCGGGCGAGGCGGCCCTCGGCGGGGACGAGCCGGTGGGCGGGGCGCAGGCGGCGGCCAGGAGAACGGAGAGCGACCACCAGCGAGCGGGGAGCAGCGGACTTCGCATGTCCGCTATCTCTCCCGCTGCCGCCGAGATGTCAAACAGTGCTGCCGGCCGCGTCGTCCGGGTCAGATCCGCGCGCGGATCCGCGCGGCGAGGCGCCCGAGGTCCTCCGGGCAGAGCTGGAGGATACGTCGTATCGAGCGCGCCGCCTCTTCCGCGACGATAGCCCGGCCAGCAGCATCAGCAGCCATCTTGCGGTGCTGTGTCAGGAAGCTCGCGAAAAAGGATTCCTTCGGGTGAGCATCGGCGCGAATTTCGAGCCATTTCCACTCCGAGGGGAGGTTGTGCCCCGCGAGCACCCAGACCTCGATCTCCTCGATCGCGAGCTCGCCGAGCAGAGCCTGCCCCTCCGCCAGCACGGCGGCGCTCCGCTGCTCCAACGAATCGAGGGCGGCTCGCCGCCCGGCGTTCTGCGCACCATCGCGATCGACGAGGAGCAGAAAGAGATCGGTTTGGCCTCCCCAGCGATCGAGGATCTTGTGAATGCGCTCCCACTTGAGCGCCTCCCCTACACCGCCGAGCACCGGCTGCTCGCAGACGCGAACCTTGGCCTTGGGCCTGCCCAGCTCGGCCATGAGCGCCTGGATGATGGGCCTGAGCAGCTCCTTGTCCCGGCGTGAATCCTCGGGGATGATCAAGACGTTCACGGCCCGCTCTCCTCGGGAGAAGCTCGCTTCGTGGGCTCCCTCGGGGATGCGGCGAACTCCATCATGTCCTCGAACCACCCCGACGCCAGCAGATCACCGCGATCGTGGCCGCGGAGGACGCGCTCCGCGTCGGGGACATCGACGAGGCGGACGATGCGACCGGACGGCTCTCCCTCCAGCCGGTAGACGAGCGATGCGTGCGCGAGGAGCTCGTCGTCGAGCTGCGCGAGGAGCGCGGGCGAGTGCGTCGTCGCGACGACCTGGACGCGGCCGTCGCGCGCCCGTGCGCTGATGAGGTCGAGCAGGAGCCGCAGCCGGCTCGGGTGGAGGCCGCTCTCGATCTCCTCGAGAAAGAAGAGCGTCGGCTCCGGTGAAAGGAGGGCGGCGAGGAGGCCGAGGAAGCGCAGCGTGCCCTCCGAGGCGCTGTACGCGGACAGCTCGGTCCCGTCCTTCTCGACGAGGACGAGCAGCACCTGCCCGCGAAGATCCGCTGGGAACTTCAGATCGACCACGTCCATCGGCGTCAGCGCGCGGAGCCAGTGCAGGAGCTCCGATTTGGTGTCCTCGCGCGAGCAAAGGGTCTGCAGGACGGAGGACAGGTTCTCCCCACGATCGGAGAGGTTGGCTTGTCCCGGAACGCTCGGCTGACACATGGCGGCGGGAGCGAGGTCGATGAAGCGCATCGACCCGAGCGCGCGCTCGGCGCTGATGACGGCGTCAGGGGGCTCGCCAAGGAGCCTCGTCAGCGCGGGAGCATCCGAGCGCTCGGACTGTATCCAGGAGTCGGGCCCCTCGATCGAGTCGGGATCATTGACCGTGATGATCAGCTGTTCCGACAGCTGTCCTCCCGACGTATTGCGGTACGGTCGTGCCTCGTAAACGAGGATGGGGCTCGTCCCGCCAGAGCGAAGCGACTCCGAGGCAACCCGTGGCAGCGGAGCTATCTCCACCTCGATGGAGTATCGTCCCGCATCATGGACATCACCCCCCTCGACGGCCAGATCGATGTCCACCTCGAGGACAAAGCTCCCCGCCCCCCGGAAGCTCGCCTCCCGCACGCCACCGCGCAGCCCGTCCCATTGCCGCTCGCCGGCCGTGTACTTGCCCCCGAAGATCTCTGCCAGTGTGTACCCACGCCCGACCCCGTGCAGGAAGCGGAGCGCCTCGCGCACGTTGCTCTTCCCCGCCGCGTTCGCCCCGACGAGCAGCGTGAACGGACCCAGCGAGAGCGTCGCGTCCTCGAAGTTCTTGAACCGTACCAGGCGGACCCGCCTCAGCATCGTTCAACCCTACCCTTCTCCGCGCGTTGCTCCGTCTCGGCCCTGGAGCATCCCATGCGATGGTCGATCCCCGCCAGCGCTGCCGCTCGCTCTCGGTCAGCTCGCGATGCGCCGGAGCACGATGACCGGCCGCCCCGCCTCGCGCGAGCGATCGATATCCACCTTGCAGTCGAGCATCCAGTCGTTGTGGTCCTCCGGATCGGCGATGATCTGCTGGACGACCCAGGAGCCGCCGTCCTCGGCGGGTTGGATGATCGTGTTGCTCGGGCTCCGGGCCGCCGGATCGGTGCGGATCGCGGCGTGCTCCGCGTAGTAGCCTCGGAGCGCCTCGTCCAGCCGATCCGCCGTCCAGGGCGCCTCCTCCCCCTCCACCATCTCGGCGGCGACCTCGTAGTCGCGGCGGGCCAGCGCGCGCAGGAAGAAGAAGAGCTCGTTCCTCACGAGCACGGTGAACTCCTTGACGTTCCGCGTGACGTCGAACGCGGCCTGCTCCACGGCGCCGCCCGGCGCCGCCGCGCGCGGCTGGAACGACGGGTCGCGCAGCCGCTCCCACTCGTCGAGCAGGCTCGAGTCCACGCCGCGGATGAGCGCCCGGAAATAGGCGATCATGTCGATGGTGTCGCTGTCCTTCGCGTACTCGGGCACCGTCTGGACGAGCGCCTTGTACACCTCGGAGACGTACCTGAGGAGCAGCCCCTCCGCCCGCTCCAGGTTGTACTCCCGGATGTACTCGCTGAACGACAGGTATTGCTCGTACATCTCGCGCGCGACGCCCTTCGGACGGATGTTCTCCTGCCCCACCCAGGGGTGCCGCCGCGCGAAGTCGTTGTAGGTCCCGTAGATGAACTCGCGGTTCGGCCTCGGATAATCGAGCTTCTCGAGCTCCTCCATCCGCTGCTCGTACTCCACGCCCGCCGCCTTCAGCTCCGCGAGCTTCTCGGTCTTCAGCCGATCGAGCTGCTTCTGCAGGATGAGGTCGGGGTTCTCGAGGATCGACTCGACGAGCGTCAAGAGATCGAGCGGATAGGTGCCGCTGTCGGGATCCAGCTTGCCCACCGTCTCGAGGACGTAGAGCGAGAGGGCGTGGTTCAGCGAGAAGTCTTCCTGGAGATCCGCGTTGATGCGGAGGCGCTTGCCCGGCCCGTCTTCCCTGGGGACGAACTCGATGATGCGCGCCTCCACGAGCGAGCGGAAGAGGAGCATCGCCGTCCTGCCGTGCTGGCGCCGGACCGCCGGCCGATCGTGGGTGCCGCGGATGAGCCGCTTCAGCGCCAGACAGCCGCCCTCCTCGCGCCCGAGCACGTTGACGAGCATGCCGTGCGTGACCTGGAACCGGGACACGAGCGGCTCGGGCGGCGACTGGATCAGCCTCTCGAACGTCTGCCGGTCCCAGTGCACATAGCCCTTCTCCGGCGGCTTCTTCCTGACGATCTTCCGCCGCTTGGCCGGGTCGTTCCCCGCCTTCGCGTCGAGCCTCATGTTCTCGATGACGTGCTCCGGCGCCTGGGCGACGACGCTCCCCTGGTTGTCGAACCCCTTCCGGCCGGCCCGGCCGCTGATCTGCTGGAAGTCACGCACGCTCAGGATGGCCGTCTTCTCGCCGTCGAACTTGCAGAGCTTCGTGAACAGCACCGTGCGGATCGGGATGTTGACGCCGACGCCGAGCGTGTCCGTGCCGCAGATGATCTTGAGGTGCCCCTGCTGGGCCAGCTTCTCGACGAGCAGCCGGTATTTCGGCAGGAGCCCCGCGTGGTGGAGCCCGATCCCGTGCCTGACGAAGCGCTGCACCTCGCGGCCGTAGGGGCTCGAGAACTTGAACGGATCCCCGAACGCGGAGCCCGGCCCCGCGCCCGCGAGGGCGGCGGTGATCGCCCGCTTCTCCTCCTTGGTGCAGTAGTCCTGGCTCATCAGGTTCTGCGCCTCCTCGGCGCAGCCCCGCTGCGTGAAGCTCACGATGTAGATCGGCGCCTTGCCGCTCTTCACGAGCGTCGCGACGGTCTCGTGGAGCGGCGTCTCGCGGTACTCGAAGTCGAGCGGCACCGGGCGCACGGTCGACTTGATCACGGCGGTCTGCTCGCCCGTCAGGCGCGTGAGCTCCTCCTGGAAGAACTCGGTGCCTCCGAGCGTGGCGCTCATGAGCAAGAACCTCGCCTGCGGCAGCGTGAGCAGCGGGATCTGCCAGGCCGCGCCGCGATCGCGATCCGAGTAGTAGTGGAACTCGTCCATGATCACGTAGTCGCAGAGCGCCTTCTCGCCCTCGCGGAGCGCGATGTTCGCGAGGATCTCCGCGGTGCAGCAGATGATGGGCGCGTCGCGGTTCACGGCCGCGTCGCCCGTCAACATGCCCACGTTCTCGGGGCCGAAGTCGTTGCAGAGCGAGAAGAACTTCTCGCTGACGAGCGCCTTGATCGGGCACGTGTAGTACGACTTCATCCCCTCGGCGAGCGCCTTGAAGTGCATGGCGGCCGCGACGAGCGACTTGCCCGAGCCGGTCGGCGTGTTGAGGATCACGTTCTTGCCGCCGAAGATCTCGAGGATGGCCTCCTCCTGCGCCGGGTAGAGCTCGAGCCCCCGCTCGGCGACGTAGTCGAGGAAGCCGTTCAGGAGATCGTCGGCCGTGAAGTCGTGAGGCGACGGCGGGAGGCGAGCGAGGAGCGGGGCGGCGGCTTGATCCATGGCGGCTGTCGGGCGCGCGCCCATGGGCGCGGGCCCACCATGCAGAAGCCTGGTTTCAGCGAGAATGCAAGCAAACTCCTCCATGTCCAGGCCGGATCGCCCGCGACGCGCGATAGGAGCGGGACCGACGCGGCAGGCGCAACCGACACCGCTGTCGCGCTGGCGCGGCCGACACGGCAGACGGAAGAGGCGGAGCGGACGCAGCAGGCCCCGCCCAGGCAAGCCGGACGAGAAGAGGACGGTGGCGTTCGGGGCACCATGCCGCCCGCAGCGTCACGCGATCGTGATAGCGTGGCCGGACGAAACACCAGGGGGGAACGCCATGCAACCACGGCCGAACGGGCGGGTGCATGGAGGATCAGGGCGAGCGGCGGATGGGGGAAACGGCCGGACAACCAGCCTGGGCGACGCGAGCGCCCAGCAGGGGGACCGCGCGGATCGACGCGTCGAGCGGGAGGATCCTGCGCGTCAGCAGCTCGCTTTGCCTGCTGCTGGGCTACTCGGAGGGCGAGCTGCTCCAGAAAAAGCTGTCGGATCTCGCGCTGCCGGAAGACCGCGCGGGCTCGCTGGCCGCGTGGCGCTCGCTCCTCGAAGCCGACGAGGAGGAGCTCACCTTCGAGATGAGCTGCCGCTGCAAGGACGGCGACGTCCGCTCGCTCCACGTGACCGGCGTCTTCGTCCGTGACGTCCGGCAGAGGCCGTATCGCGCGGTGGTGTTCGTCGAGGACATCACCGAGCCGAGGAACGCGGAGGAGCGGGCGCTCGCCGCGGAGCAGGCGCTGGCGGAGTGCGAGGCCAAGCTGCGGAACATCTTCCACAGCAACATGGCCCCGATGGCCTTCTGGACGCATGACGGACGCATCATCGAGGCGAACGACGCCTATCTGAAGCTCGTGGGCCACACGCGGGAAGAGGTCGCGGCCGGCCTGGTCCGCTGGGATGCCGACATGTCGCCGGAGGATCGCGCCGCCGGCGACCGCGCCCTGGCGGAGCTGCGGGCGAGCCGGTGGACGTTCACGCCCTTCGAGAGGACCTATGTGCTGCGCGACGGCACGCGCCTCAAGATGCTGGTGAGCGGCTGTCTGCTGCCCGGTGAGCGGTACGAGGAGGCCGGCTTCGCGATCGTGCTCGACATGACGGCGCTCCGGCAGACGGAGGCGGCGGTCCAGCGGTGCGAGCAGGTCTTCCGCGCCATCGGGGAGTCCATCGACTATGGCCTCTGGGTCAGCGACGCGGCAGGACAGAACATCTACAGCAGCCACGCGTTCCTCCAGATGGCCGGGATAAAGCAGGAGCAATGCTCGGGTCACGGGTGGATCGAGACGCTGCACCCGGACGACCGGCAGAAGGTCGCGATCTTCGAGGAGTGCGTACGGCGGGGTGAGCCGTTCGAGGAGGAGCTCCGTTACGTCAGCCCTGACGGCGCCGTCCACCCCGTCCTCAACCGGGGCGTCCCGGTCCGCGACGAGCAAGGCGAGATCACCGCCTGGGTCGGCATCTGTCTCGACGTCAGCCGGCTCAAGCGCACGGAGGACGCGCTGCGCGAGAGCGAGGGCCGGCTCCGCGCGGCGCTCGACGAGGCGCAGCGGGTCATCGCGGAGCGCGGGCGCCTGGAGGACGAGCTCCGCGCGCGCGAGCGGGAGCTCGCGTCGCTGATGGCGAACTCGCCCGACGTGATCTACCGCCTGGACCTCGACCTGCGCTGCACCTTCATGTCGCCCACCTCGTGGACGGTGATGGGGTTCCCGCCGGAGCATTACATCGGCAGGACGCCCCACGACAACGGGCTCCCGACCGAGGTGATCGAGGTGAGCGAGGCCGCGTGCCGCGAGGCGCTCGCGACGGCCAGACCGCAGCGGATGGAGTTCAGCCTCGGCGGGCGGCGGTTCCGCGCCCGGATCATCCCCGAGCTCGGGCCCGAGGGCAGCGTGGACTCGTTCATGGGGATCACCGAGGACGTCACCGCGGAGCGGCTGGCCGAGGAAGAGCGCCAGAAGCTGCTCGAGAGCGAGCGCGCCGCGCGCGACGAGGCGGAGCGGGTGAGCCGGGTCAAGGACGACTTCGTCGCGACGCTCTCGCACGAGCTGCGCTCGCCCATCAACGCCATCCTCGGCTGGGCGCGCATCCTGCGGGGCCGGGCGCCCGATGTGCAGACGCTCGCGCGGGGGCTCGAGGTCATCGAGCGCAACGCGCGGCTCCAGGCCGACATGGTGTCCGAGCTGCTCGACATGAGCCGGATCGTCTCGGGGAAGCTGCGGCTCGACGTGCAGCCGGTCGACCTGCCGACGGTCATCCAGAGCGCGATCGAGGCGATCCAGCTCGCGGCGGAGACCAAGGGGATCGCGGTCGCCTCGAGCATCGACCCCGAGGCGAGCTCCCTGAGGGGGGATCCCGCGCGGATCCACCAGGTCGTCTGGAACCTCCTGTCGAACGCCGTGAAGTTCACGCCCCCGGGCGGGCGGATCGACGTCGCGCTGCGGCGCGAGGGCGCGCACGCCGCGCTGTCGGTGACCGACACCGGCATGGGCATCGCCCCGCAGTTCCTCCCCCACCTGTTCGAGCGCTTCCGGCAGGCGGACGCGTCCTCGACGAGGAAGCACGGCGGGCTCGGCATCGGGCTGTCGATCGTCAAGCACCTGGTCGAGCTGCACGGCGGCACCGTGGAGGTCGCGAGCCAGGGCGAGCACCTGGGCGCGACCTTCACCGTGACGCTGCCGCTCGCCGGCGTCTCGCAGCAGGCGCCCGACGCGGCGGAGCGCCCCAGCGAGGCGTGCGCCGAGGCGCTGGCCGACTACCCGGGCGCGTCGCTCGCCGGCATGCGGGTGCTGGTGGTCGACGACCAGCCCGACGCGCGCGAGGTCGCCCAGCGCGTGCTGGAGGAGTGCGAGGCGACGGTCACGACCGCGGGATCCGCCGCCGAGGCGCTGGCCATCCTTTCGCAGGATCGGCCCGACGTCCTCGTCAGCGACCTCGGGATGCCTGGCGAGGACGGCTTCCAGCTCATCCGCAGGGTGCGGGGCCTCGACGAGGCGCTCGGCGGGGCGACGCCGGCCGTCGCGCTCAGCGCGCTGGCGCGGGCCGAGGACAAGGCGCGGGCGCTCGGCGCCGGGTACCAGGCGCACGTCGCCAAGCCCCTGGATCCGGCCGAGCTCGTCGGGGTGATCGCGGCGCTGGCCAAGGATCGGGCGAACCAGACGAACCAGACGAGCGAGACGGCTCCGACCGATCGGACGAGCCGATGAGCCGATGAGCGGCGGTTGCTCCGGGGGAGCTCCTTGGATTAGGTAGAAGCCTTTACAGCGCCGTCCACGGCGGGATGGCGAGCACGGCCATGGTCCAACAGATTTCCGTGAAAGACCTCTTTCTGAAGCTGAAGGCGGGCGAGCCCGTGTACCTCCTCGACGTGCGCACGCCCGGCGAGCACGAGATCGCCGCGCTGCCGGGCAGCACGCTGATCCCGCTGAACGAGCTCGTCGAGCGGGCCGACGAGGTCGCGCCGGGCGAGGGCGCGCTGGTCGTCGCCTACTGCCACCACGGCGTCCGGAGCCTCTCGGCCGCCGCCCTCCTCGAGAAGCTCGGCCACGAGCGCGTCGCCTCGCTCCAGGGCGGCATCGACGCGTGGTCGATCCACATCGACGAGAGCGTCCCGCGGTACTGATCCCCCATCGACGAGCTCAGTTGAGCGAGGCGGCGCCGAGCCGGAAGTAGAGCGATCGGCCTGCGCCGCACGCGCTGCAGGCGACCTTCGCGACGCGGAGGCGGACGCCGTCGAGCGTCTCGGCCGTGTGGTCTTCCACGCGGAAGGCGCCGCGGCAGCGCGGGCACGGGATCGACCGGGCGGCCACCTCGACCTGCGAGGCCGCGTCGAGGGGGATGGCGCGCCCGGGGGTGTGGCCCGGCTCGAGCAGCGCGAGCCGCTCGATATCGCGGGTGAGCTTCGCCGACGTGCGATCACCTTCGCGCCGGGCGGCGCGGGCCGAGAGCTTCTTCTTCGCCATGATGCCTGTCCCTGCGGCCCGCCGGTGTGGAGACGCCGCCCGCGCGGGGAGCGCGAGGCCGGGTCTACCGCTTGTCGCGGATCGTCTCCAGGTCCTCGTACACGTCCTCGGCGCCTCCGCCGTACACGTCGCGCTCTGGCGAGACGGTGCGCGAGCGCGAGGGCGCGAGGGTGCCGGGCCGCCGCCGCACCTTGGGGGGCCGGACCCCTTGCGGGCGGTGTTCAGGGACCGCTGCGGGCTCGGGCGTCGTGGCGGCAGCGTCGACCGCGGAGGGCGCGTCGGCCCCGGCCGGATCCGCGGGTTGCGAGGGCGCTTCCGGGGCCGGCGCGACGCCGGAGGGCGCGGGCGTGCCGAACGGCGCAGGGCCGGCCGTGCCCGCGAGGGTCATCGGCGCGTCCTGGCCCGCCGGCGACCTGGCGGCCACCGGCGCGCTCGAGCTCGCCGACCAGCGCGCCGCGGCGAGCGCTACCGCGGCGAGGAGCGTTGCGGCGGCCGCGATCCACGCGCCCGCGTTGCGGCGCCAGCGGAACGCGCGGGAGCGCCACCGCTCGCGGCGGCGTTCGGTCCCTTCGCGCCGGCTCCAGGCGATCTCCTTCCCGTCCGGCTGGCCGTCCGGCTGGGTCAGCGGCACCGCCCGCTTGCCCGCGCCGAGCTGCTGCGGCGGCGCCCCCCGCTTGCGCGCCATCGTCAGCGTGGGGCCGTCCTCGCGCGCCATCGTCAGCGTGGGGCCTTCTTCGCCCGCCATCGCCGACGTGGGGCCCTCCTCGCGCGCCATCGTCAGCGTCGGGCCTTCATCGCGCGCCATCGTCAGCGTCGGGCCGTCCTCGGGAGCCGCCTTCAGCGCGATGCCGCTGTCCTGCGCCGTCTTCAGCGCGGCGCCGCTGTCCTGCGCCGTCGCCGGCGCGGGGCCGATGTCCTCCGCCATTTTCAGCGCGGCGCCGCTGCCCTGCGCTGTCGCCAGCACGGAACCGCTGCCTTGCGCCATCTTCAGCGCGAGGCCGTCGCTCCGGGGCATCGTCAGCGTGGGGCCGTCCTCGGCGCTCCCCCCGTGCGAGGACCGGTCGTTCCGCACCATCTTCAGCGTGGGCCTGCTGTCCTGCGCCGGGGTCGTGGGGCCGCTGCTCCGCGCCAGCGCCAGCGTGGGCCGCTCCGCGACGGCCACGAGGGGGAGCGTGCGACGCTCGCTGGACGGGGCGTCGGCGCTGGACGAGGTCGCCGCCGCAGCGCCCTGGCTGGGCAGGGTGGTCACGTGGTCGCCGCCGGGCGCGAGCGCCGTCGAGCAGGGACCTGCCCCGGCTCCCGCCCCTTTTTCGGCGTCCGGCGCGTCCGGCAGGGTCGACGAAGCGCCCGGGCCGTCGTTGGCCGCGGCGGGCAGCGTGCTCGCGACGCCGTCGCCCGAGGGCCCGAGGGGCCGCGACGACGGAAAGGCCTTGCCCCGGGCGATCGCCTCGATCTGCGCCAGGGCGCGGGCGGAGTGCTCCGAGCCGAACGGCGCGAGCTCGCGCGCCAGATGCGCCACGGTCTGGACGCGCAGCTCCGGCTCTTTCTCGAGGCAGCGCAGGATGATGTCCTCGAGCCGGGCCGGAAGATCCATCCGGTGCACCCGCGGCGGCGTGGGCGCCTGCATGGCGATGGCGACGAAGAGCGCCGAGATCCTGGACACCTCGAAGGGAAAGCGCGCCGTCAGGAGCTGGTAGAGGATGACGCCGAGCGACCAGATGTCGGTGCGCGCGTCGACGTCTTTCGAGCACCGCACCTGCTCGGGCGACATGTAGCAGGGGGAGCCGAGCATCATCTCGGACGCCGTGAGCTTGCCGTCGTCCTCGGCGGCGGCCGACTTGGAGAGGCCGAAATCGAGCACCTTGACGATGGGCGCGCCGGTCGCGCCGGTCGTGAGGAAGAGGTTCCCCGGCTTGAGGTCCCGATGGACGATGCCGCGCGCGTGCGCCTCGGCGATGGCCTCGCAGCCCTGGATCACGTAATCGACCGCCTCGGACACGGGCAAGGGCCCGCGCGCCTCGATCTCCCGCTGGAGATCGCGGCCGCGCAGGTACTCCATGACGAGGTAGGGGACGCCGAGATCGCCCGTGCCGACGTCGATGACGCGGGCGACGTGCTCGCTGCGGATCGCCGCCGCGGCGCGCGCCTCGCGCAGGAAGCGGGCGCTCGCGCCGGGCAGCGTCATCGCGCGGGGGAGGAGGAACTTGACGGCCACGCGCTGGCGCAGCGAGACGTGCTCGGCGGCGAAGATGACGCCCATGGCGCCCCGGCCGAGGCTGCGCTCGAGGCGGTATTTCTGCGCGAAGACCTCGCCTATCGCTGGGATGCCCGCCGTTGACGCGGGGGCATCCGGTTCCGATGGCCCGACCTCCATGGGCACACTATAGCCGCGCTCCCGCTTTTTTTGACGCGAAGATGCGGGACGTCGGGGGTGGGGGCGGCCGGATGCGGGGGCAGCGGAACGCGGTCGCGAGGGTCGCCGTAGGCGGGCCGCGCACCTTCCATCACTCCCATGGTGGGCGCCATCGGCCACGCGCGGCGCGCGAGGCCCAGACGTCCTCACGCGCCCCCCCGCGCTCGCCCCTGGCAGCTACCGCGGCCCCGGGAGCAGCCCTGCCGCGACCAACAACCGTCGCTCCGCGCGCCGGCGCGGGTGGTTGAGCTGGAGCAGGCGCACCGTCACCCGTGCCACGGCGGACTTCGGGACGAGCTCCTCCCCATGCACCTCGAAGTGATCGCTCCAGGCGTCCCGCCGCGGGTTGAACAAGGCTGTGAGCTCCCCGGTCTCCACATCGATGGAAGCGAGATCAGTCCCTTTGTGCTTGTTGCACAGGACGCAAGAGAGGGCGAGATTCTCCGGTGCGGTCGCGCCACCATGCTTCAGCGCAACGATGTGATCGATCTCGTGCGCCGCCAGCGTCATCTGCTCCGGGATGAGGCAGTACTCGCAGCGACCCCCGGCTCGCTCGCCGACGAGCCGCCGCAACGCGGCCGTGATTTGCGTGGGCTCATCTGTCCTTGAGCTTCATCGCCGCCTTCGCCTTGGCGATCCGGACCAGATGCTCGATGTAGTCGATCCGTTCCCACTCGAGCTGCTCTTCGGGGCTGAGCCCTGAGCGGCGGCTCTTCTCCAGGAGCTCCTGGATCCGATGCTGCAGCGTCGGGGCTGCCCGGAGGCCCAGCACCTCTTCGGCCGTCGGCAAGGTCGCCAGGAGCTCCAGGATATCCGCGACCCCCTCGTACTCCGAGGAGGCTTCCGCGCTCAGCGCACGCAGCCCGAGGTCGAGAATCCGAGGCAATCGATCCGCCAGAGCGTGCAGCTTCTCGGCAACCTCGTCAGGGACGTCGAGGGTGATCGACGACATGGCACCTCGCGCAGCGTTGGCTCGGGTGAGCCTAGCGCGTCCGGCGCCATCGCCGTCGCGCGAACTTCATGGTGACTCCCTCGCGAGGCGCGGCAAACGCAAGAACGGCGTACCGCACGCGGCGCCGTGCTCGAGGGGGTCCCGCCGCGCGTCACGTTCGCCACCCGTCGCGAGAACGCGCGACGCGACGACGCCGGGCTTGCCCGCACCCCCTCGCCTGCGACGCCTTCCCCGCCCCCTCCGGCATTGCGACATCCCTCTCGCCATGGCACGAGCCCGCCCTCATGCCGACCCGCCCCTTCACCCTGGGCCGCTCCCGCCCGCTCTCGGGCGATCCCGGCGCCGCGGGCGCGCGCCCGTTCGAGCTGCCGGCGCACCACCTCGTGACCCACGGCGTGGTCGTCGGCATGACCGGCAGCGGCAAGACCGGGCTCGTCATGGTCCTCGTCGAGGAGGCGCTGCGCTCGGGCGTCCCGGTGCTCATGGTCGACGTGAAGGGCGACCTGCCCAACCTGCTCTTCACGTTCCCGGAGCTCTCCGCGGCCGAGTTCGAGCCGTGGATCGACCCCTCGGCGGCCGCGCGCGACGGCCGCTCCACGGCCGACGTCGCCGAGGGGCTCGCGGCGCGCTGGCGCGACGGCCTCGCCTCGTCGGGGCTCGGGTCGGGCGACGTCGCCGCGCTCCGCGCCCGCATGGCCCCGCGCCTGCTGACGCCGGGCACCACGGCGGGCGAGCCGGTCCACGTGCTGTCGGCGCTCGAGGCCCCCTCCCCGCTCTGGGACGAGGACGAGGAGGCCGCCCGCGAGGCGCTCTCGGCCTCGCTGTCGCTCCTGCTCCGGCTCGTCGGCCGCGACCCGGATCCGGCCCGGAGCCGCGAGCACGTGCTGCTCGCGCACCTCGCCGAGCGGCGGCTGCGCGCGCGGCGGGCCGCGGGGCTCGAGGAGCTGCTCGCGGACCTGGCCGATCCGCCGATCGCCGCCGTGGGCGCCCTCGGCGTCGACGAGTTCTTCGCCCCCAAGGAGCGCCAGGCGCTCGCCCGCGAGCTCAACACCCTGCTCGCCTCGCCCACGTTCGCCACCTGGCGCAAGGGCGCGCCGCTCGACGTCGCGGCGTGGCTCGCGCCGCAGGCAGGCAGCGGCGGCGGCAAGACCCCGGCGGTGATCGTCAGCGTCGCGCACCTCGACGACGACGAGCGGCTCCTCGTCCTCGGGCTGCTGTTCGATCAGCTGCTCTCGTGGGTGCGCGGCCTCCCGGGCACGAGCGACCTGCGCGCCCTCGTGGTCTTCGACGAGGTCTTCGGCTTCCTGCCGCCGCACCCGGCGAACCCGCCCACGAAGCGGCCGCTGCTCGCGCTGCTGAAGCAGGCGCGCGCCTTCGGGGTCGGCGTCGTCCTCGCCACGCAGAACCCGATGGACCTCGACTACAAGGCGCTCTCGAACGCCGGCGCGTGGTTCGTGGGCCGGCTCCAGACCGACGCCGACCGCGAGCGCGTCGTCGAGGGGCTCTCGGGCGCGGACGGCGGCGCCGGCGGCGTCGGGGCCGCGGCCCTCTCGGCCACGCTGAAGGCGCTCCCCCCGCGCACGTTCTTCGTACGCGACGTCCACATGCAGCCGCCGTCGTTCCTCGCCGAGACGCGCTTCAGCCTGTCGTGGCTGCGTGGCCCGGTCACCCGGCGCGAGATCGGCCGCCTCGTCCGGAGCATCTCCCCTCCCCCGCCCGCGCCCGATCCGACACGCGCTTCTCTAGATTCAAGGCCTGTACATCCAGATTCCAAGTACACTGCTCTAGATTCCAAGCCCGTACATCCGGATTCCAAGAAAGATTCTCTAGATTCAAGGCCTGTACATCCAGATTCCAAGTACGTTCCTCTCGATCCAAGGCCTGCACATCCGGATTTCAAGGACACTTCTCTAGATTACAAGCCCGTACATCCGGATTCCAGAGTCGATTCTCTCGATCCAAGGCCTGCATCTCCCGATCCGAGGCGCGCTTCGCCCGCTCCGTCGAGCCACGCCCCGCGCGCGCTCGTGGGCCCGGGCGGGACGGTCGTGCTCGACCCGCGCCACACGCCCGCCGCCCCGCAGCCCGCGCGGCGCAGCGCGGCTGCTCGTGCGGGCGCCGGCGCCCCCGCGCCCGCGCCGCCGCCCCCGGCAGCGACGGCGCCCCCGCCAGCGCCCGATGGATGGCGGAGCCTCTACGCGCACGCCCCCGCCGCCGCGCCGGAGGGCTTCCGTTACATCCCCTGGGTTGCTGCCTCCGTGATCGCCCACCTGCGCGACACGAAGCTCGGCGTCGCCCTCAACCGGAGCCAGCTCCTCGCCGCCCCGCTCCTGCCCGACGGCAGGCCGGATCTCTCGCGCGTCTCCCGGCTCGACGCCTCGCTGCTCGCCACGGCGCCCGCCGCGGGCGCCCGCTTCGCCGAGCTGCCCGCCCCGCTCGCGAAGCGCGCCACCGCGCAGGCCGCGGCGCGCGCGCTCCGGGAGCACGCCTACCGCACGACCGAGGCCGCGGTGGCCGTCCACAAGGAGCTCGGGCTCGCGCAGGACGACGGCGAGCCCGTCGAGGCGTTCGCCGCCCGCTGCCGCGCCGCCGCGGCCCGGCTCGCCGCCGCCGAGCAGCAGCAGGTCGTCGGCCGGTTCGCGCCCAGGATCGCGCGCCTCGGCGAGCGCATCGCCGTCGCGAAGGCGCGGTACGGCGAGGCCGAGGCCGAGGTGGCCGCGCTCCCCGGCGCCGTGGGCGCCGCGCTCCTCGGGCTCGTCGCCGGCCGGGACACCGCCCGGCGCGCCGGGACCCAGCGCGACAAGGCCGCCGCGAAGCTCGAGCGCGCGCGGCAGGAGTGGACCGAGGCGGACGCCGCGCTCCGCGACCTCCACGCCGCGCAGGCCGCCGAGCTCGCGGCGCTGGAGCAGCTCCCGCTGCGCGCCGGCGAGGGCATCGAGACGAAGCGCCTCGTCCCCAAGAAGAACGACGTCGAGGTCGCGTTCGTGGCGCTCGCCTGGGCCGCGACGCTCGCCGGCCCTGCGTGAGCCCGCGGCGGGACGCCCGCGACCTCGACCCGAAGCCCGTCCGGGGTCCGGTGCGCCCGCTTGAGGCGATCCCGAGCGCAGCCCAGCTCGCTGCAGGGATTCCGTGCAGTACAGCGCGCCTCCGTCCCGAGCTCGCGTTCCACGGAGCCGGAGTGCGGGCGTGCGCCCACGCTTGGCGAACGCGCGCGGACAGCGTAGGCTCGACAGGGTGAGCGTCCTGGTACGTGGCCGGGTTTCGCGCGGTCGGCTTCTCGTCGACGCCCCGCTCGATCTGCCCGATGACACCGAGGTCGAGCTCATGGTGCTCATGGAAGAACAGGACAGCCTGGACGCTGCCGACCGTGCCCAGCTGCATGAAGCGCTGCGAGCCTCTCGGGCCGAGCTGGAGCGAGGCGATGTCGTACCGGTCGAGGACGTGCTGGCGGGGCTCTAAGAGAGCAGCTCCTCCCGAGTGAAGCGCTACGGCGTCCAGAGCACGGCGCATGCCCGCGCCCAGATGCAGACCGTCTCACGCTGGTGGCGTGAGAACCGGCCCAGCAACCCGGCGCTGTTCCGAGACGAGCTCACCGCCGCCACAGCGCGTCTCAGCGCGTTCCCTGACGCAGGCACATCGTACGAGGAGAGCGACGTCGACGGCATGCGCCGCGTCCTGCTGCCACGAACGAGCTACCACGTGTATTACGTCGTCAACGACACGACCCGGACCGTGACGATCATGGCGGTGTGGCATTCGGCCCGAGGCCATGGGCCTCCGCTTCGCTGATCTCTCGCCGCGAGGGCGCTCTGCGCTCACGTTGGCAGCGAGTCGCTACGCTCCCGCGACGTCGCGGTATCCCTCCCACCATCGAGGCGCTAGGCTCCCCCGCATGCAGCCGATCGGCTCACGTGAGCGACGCCTCGACGGGGAGCCCGCGCGGCTCTGCCCCAGGTAACGTCATGCCGTCCTCCCGCTTCCGCGCCGGGCTCGCCCGTCCGAGCTCGGCGCCCGCCGAGATCGCGTGGTTCGCGTTCCACGGCGACGATCTCCTCGTCCGCGCGCGAGCGTCGGAAGACGGCGGCGGCGATCGCTTCGACCTCCCGATCGCGGCCGATCTCGCCGATCTCGGCGTCTCCGTCACGCGCGCGCAGCCGCTCGGCGAGCTGGACGGGCGCGCCTGCCGCTCCGCCGAGCTCGCGCAGGGCGCGCCGGCGCCGGCGGGGTATGCCTACGTCTCGCTGCGGCGCCTCCACGGGCGCATCGATCCGGAGCTGTTCGAGATCGCGGGCACGGCGTACCAGGTGCAGCACTGGGACAAGGCGCACCAGTACTGCGCGGCGTGCGGCGCCGCGCTCGAGGCCGGGCAGGACGAGCGCGTGAAGCGCTGCGTCCGCTGCGCGAGCAACTACTTCCCCCGGATCACGCCGGCGACCATCGTGCTCGTCGAGGACGGCCCGCGCGTCCTGATGACGCGCCAGGCGCGGTTCCCCGCGGGCATGTACGGCCTCGTCGCCGGGTTCGTCGAGCCGGGCGAGACGCTGGAGACGTGCGTCGCGCGCGAGGTCCACGAGGAGACGGGCGTCGACGTCGCCGATATCGTCTATTTCGGCAGCCAGCCGTGGCCCTTCCCCCACCAGATCATGGTCGGCTTCACCGCCCGCTACGCCGGCGGCGAGCTCCGCGTCGACACGCGCGAGCTCGAGGACGCGCGCTGGTTCCACCGCGACGCGCTGCCGCTCCTGCCGCCGCCGCTCAGCATCGCCCGGAAGCTCATCGAGGCCTGGCTCGCGCGGCCGGCGCGGTAGCGGCGCCGGGCGACCGCTTCGACGTGCGATTCAATGTCGACGCACGCCTAACATGCGTCGGCGAGGTTCACATGCGGATACGCGCGGATCTTCGCGTCCGCGGTGAGCAGAGGACAGCCGTGAATCCGAGCCGTGGCCACGAGGATCTGGTCCGCAGGATCGCTGTGGAACTCGCCGGGCAACCGGGTCGATTCAGCTGCGATGCTCGGCGTGAGCGGCAGGAGCAGCACGCCGGGATACGCCAGCGCAGCTCTGAGCCAGGCGTCGATGTCGCACGGCAGCGCGAGCCGTCCGCGCTCGACGAGCTTCGCCACCTCCCATCAGGAGATCGCGCTCACCCCGAGGCCATTCGCTTCGCTCCGCCGTATCAACTCCGCCCAGGCAGAGGTGAGGCGCTCATCGCGCTGGACCCACCATACCCAGACGTGGGTATCCAGAACGATCATCGTTCCGCCTCCCACCCTCCGGGCTCTGCCGGAGAGAACGGATCGTCAAAGCGGTATGGCGTTCCCTGCAGCGGGTATGCCGAAGACTGCGGCCGCTCCTTGACGAGCACGATCACCTCCACGCTCGTCCCGGGGCCGAGCGGCAGCCCCTCGATCGTCAGAGTCCCATCCGGCCGAACCGTCGCCTCAAGGCGGTGCGCTTCCATGGCTCAGTATAGCCTGGCGCCGCCCCGCTCGACCCCGCCGCCGCCCGCCGCGGCGCCTCAGACGCGCCGCAGCTTCCACGCGCCGCGGCGGAACACGAGCCCGCCCGCGACGGCAAACGTCGAGAACGCCACCGCGATCGCGACGAACACGCCCGCCGGGCCGAGCCCCGCGGCGCCCGAGAGGCCCCAGGCGAGCGGGATCTCCCAGAGCCAGAAGCAGACGAAGTTCAGCAGCGTGGGCGTCCAGGTGTCGCCGGCGCCGTTGAACGCCTGCGTGAACACAAGGCCGAAGCCGTAGAACAGGAACCCGCACGAGAGGATCCGCAGCGTCTGCGTGCCGAACCGGAGCACCTCGGCGTCGTCCGTGAACGCGCCGACGATGGCGCGGGCGCCCACCGCGAAGACGACGCCCACCGCGCCGAGCATGACGGTGGTCCAGATGCCCGCGCGGTACACGGCGGCCTCGGCCCGGTCGGGGCGCCCCGCGCCAAGGTTCTGCCCGACGAGGGTCGCGGCGGCGTTCGAGAGCCCGAGCGCCGGCAGGATCGCGAACACGATGACGCGCATCCCGATCGTGTACCCGGCGAGCGCCGCGCTCCCGAAGGGCGCGATGATGCGCACAAGGCCGCTCCAGCTCGCCATGGCGATGACGTTCTGCAGCGCGCCGTTCGCGAAGAGCCGCAGCAACGCCGCGAGCGCCCCCGGGTCGGGGACGAGGTGCCGCGCTCGCACCCTCACCCGGCCGCTGCCGCGCGTGAGGAAGAAGACCTGCAGCGCGACGCCGGTCCCGCGGCCAAGGGTCGTCCCGACCGCCGCGCCGGCCACGCCGAGCTCCGGGAACGGGCCGAGGCCGAAGATGAGGCACGGGCCGAGCGCCATGTTCAGCGCGTTCGAGAGCCAGAGCACCCGCATCGACAGCGCCGCGTCGCCCGCCCCGCGGAAGATCGCGTTGATGACGAACAGCATCAGGATCGTCGCGTTGCCGAGCAGCATGATCGAGGCGAACGGCGCGCCGATCGCGATCACCCCGGGCGTCGCCCCCATCGCCGCGAGCAGCCGCGGGGCGAGCAGCGCGCCGACCGCCGAGATGGGCAGCGAGATGAGCAGGCCGAGCACGATCGCCTGCCCCGCCATGGCGGCCGCCTCCTCGTGGCGCCCCTCGCCGACCCGCCGCGCGACCGTCGCGGACGCGGCGACAGCGAGGCCCAGCGCGATGGCGTAGACGAGCGCGAGGAGCGACTCCGTGAGCCCGACGGCGGCGACAGCGTCGGCGCCGAGCCGCGAGACCCAGAAGACGTCGACCACGACGAAGAGCGACTCCATGAGCATCTCCATGACCATCGGGATCGCGAGCAGGGCGATCGCCCGGTCGATGGAGCCGGTGGTGAAGTCGTGCTCGCCGCCGCGGACCGCGTCGCGGAGCGTGGACCAGACGCCCGCGCCGCGGCGCGAGGGCGGCGAGGGCGCAAGAGCGTCCGCGCGCAGATCGGGGGCGGGTGGCGTGCCGTGGTCGCGCATGAAGGCCGGCAAGCTGATCGCTGCGGGCCGTTTCGTCCAGCGGCGTTGCACACCTTTACAGATGGGAGGGGTTACTCTCCTGGCGCGCGCGGCGGCGGTGCCATCGACGCCGATCGGCTGTCAACCACCGGGCCGAGTCGCCGGCCAATCACCAGGCCGAACCGCCGGGCGCCCCTCCACGCTTCCTCCGCGACCACATCCCCCCTCGGGCGGGAGGCTCTCCTCTCCCTCCACGACCGCTCAACCTGCGCTCGAGAAGAAGAACCAAGCGTCGTCCGGGCCACAGCCCGGATCGAGCGCGAAGCGGAGGCGCTCGAGGAACCCACGGTAACCAAGGACGACCGGTCCTATCCATCCCGGGGCGATAAGGATGCTGCCCGACACCGTGAGGCTCTCGCCGCGCTCGGCGACGAGCAGGACGTCGAGATCGTCGACCCGATACCGCGCTGACGAATCGGCCCACGGCTGCGCGACCCCTTCAAGGCGCATCGTGCCTTTGGCCATCAGTCGACCTGCACCACGAACGCACCTTCGATCTGCCCACGCTCCGTCAGCCGCTCGACCAGCGCGCGCAGCGTGACGTCGGTGTCGAGCAGCTTGCCATCCTGGAGCGCCACCCAGCGATCGAGGTAGGCCTGCCGGTTTTCTCGCAGCCAGGCGTAGTCTGCCGCAAAGTCACTGCGGGCAAGGTCGGGTGAGGCAACGATCCGGGGCGGACGGAGGACCTTCGCCCAGCCTTCCACGCTCGCGTCCCCCTGGGCGAGCAACTCCTGGACATAACGGCGCGCCTCCTCGACCCGGTTGGCCTCCACCAGCTTGCGAATGTGCTCTGCAGGGGGGATTGGCGGAGGGAGCGCTTCGTTCACGGTCCGCATGGTTGGCATCGTAGCACTTCACTGCCGTTCTCGGCGGGTCCCGACCGAGCCAGGGCCTCGGTGAGCCGGGCGCGCCGCCGAGCCCTGGCGTGTTCCGCGCCCCGTCCCCTCCCGGCGCCGCGCCGCGCCGTCAGCGGATCGAGAACGGATCCCGGTCGCGCGCGCTGATGGCGACGCGCAGCGACGGCACCGCGGCGCGCAGGCGCTCGGCGAGGCGCGTCAGCGCGGCGCGCTCGCTGTTCGAGTGCAGCGCGCACACAACGGTGACGCCCGCGCTCGCCGCGCGGAGCGCGTCGTGGTGGCGAAGCTCGCCGGTCAGGTAGAGCTCCGCGCCCTGCGCGATGGCGTCGTCGAGGAGCGCGCCGCCCGCGCCGGCGCACGTGGCCGCGCGGGAGACGGCGCGCTGCTCGGGGCCGGCCACGAGCAGCGCGTCGACGCCCAGGCCCTGCTTGATGCGGCCGAGCAGCTCGGAGACCGGCGCGGCCCCGGCGAGCGGCCCGATCCGCCCGATGCCGGCCCTGAGCGGCTCGGCGGCGAGCTCGACGAGATCGAACGCAACCTCCTCGTACGGGTGCGCGGCGCGCATCGCCTGCACGACCGCGGCGGTCCGGTCGCGGGGGAAGACCATCTCCAGCCGCACCTCGGCGACCCGCTCGAGCCGGCCCTTCTCGCCGACCGTGGGGTTCGCGCCCTCCTCCCCGAAGAACGTGCCCGTCCCCAGCGTGCGGAAGCTGCAGCGAGAATACCGGCCGATCCGGCCCGCGCCCGCCTCGGCGAGGGCGTCGGCCACGGCGTCGGCGCGATCCTCCGGGACGAAGACGACCAGCTTGTGCTGCAACGCCTTGGAGGGCGCCCTCCTGAGCGGCGCGCGGTCTTCCGAGATCCCGAGCGCGTCGGCGAGGACATCGTTGGTGCCCCCCTCGGCGACGTCGAGCGCGGTGTGGGGCGAGTACAGCGCGATGCCGTCGCGGATGGCCGCGAAGATCGGGCTCGGCGCGACAACGCGCTTCACGGCCTCGAAGAGGGGCGGGTGGTAGGCGACGACGAGATCGCAGCCGAGATCGCGCGCCTCCCGGGCGACCTCGGGGGTGTAATCGATGGCGAGGAGCGCCGCCGACGAAGGCCGCGCCGGGTCGCCCGCGAGCAGGCCGACGTTGTCCCAGGGCTCCGCGAACCGGAGCGGCGCGATCGACTCGAGCGCGGCGAGGGCGTCTTTCAGGAGGGGCATGCGCGCTTCTATACCAGCGGCGGCGGTGGAGCGCGCCGTGGCAGGACGAGGTCGTCCGCCGCAGGCTGAGGTGAGCCGAGGGCCGGGCGTCCGGGCGGAATCGCCTCTCCTCCGCGCGTTGTTGCTCCTCCCGCTGCTCAGCCTGCCCGCCACTCCTGAGGCCGTCCTTGATCTGAACCGTGCCCCGCGCAACGCGCTCGTCGCGGGCGGAGGTATCACCCGAATGTGAGCTTTTCGCACCTTCATGGAAACTTCTATGTCTGTCACCTGCCGCTGGTACCGTGGCGTCTGGGCGGACGGGGCACGGCTTCAAGGGGACGGCGAAGCCGCTCTCCGGCCCATGCTGAAGCGGACGGCGAATGCCGACCCCCGACGCATGCGAACGTCAAGAAGGGGCTGATTCACATGAGACCGAACATGCGCCGCAGGGATGGAGGACGCTCGATGCGCGCGTGGCTTACGTATCTGATGCTCGTCATCGTGGCCGCTTGCGGCGCCGACAGCACGCCGGGGGACCTGCCGGAGACGTGGGAGCCCGCGGCGCCTCGGGCGATGGACGCGCCCACGGCAATGCCCAGGGAGCTGCGCGCGGCGTATATCGCCGCGGTGCAGGCGGGGGCCTCGGAGCAGGTGTACGGCGCGGCCGTCCTGGGACCGGGCGAGCTCTCGGTGGACAATGCGGCCCAGCGCTTGACAGCAATCCTCGACGTCGCGGGCATGGAGGTGACGTCGAGCGAAGCGGACTGGTCGTTGTCGGTCCGCACCGCGGCCCTCGGGTGCGCCGGCGCAGCCAGGGCCTTGCCCGACGTGGCGCCGGAGGTGGACGACGCGGACACGAAGCGCGTGCGCTACGTGCACGAGGATCTGGAGACATGGTATCTCAATGGTCCTCTGGGCATCGAGCAGGGGTTCGTTGTCGCGCAAGCGCCCGCGTGCCGTGGAACGAAGGTCATCGTCCTCGAGCTGGGCGGCGCGCTGCGGCCGGCGCTGGAGGATGAGGACGGCGACGGACGGGGCGACACGCTGGATCTGGTGGACGACGCGGGCGGGCGCCCGCTCCGCTACACCGACCTGTTCGTGAAGGACGCAACGGGCAAGGACCTGCCGGCGTGGCTGAGCGTGGACGGCGGGCAGGTCGCGATCCACGTGGACGATGCAGATGCCGTGTATCCCATCGAGATCGATCCCCTGCTCTCCAGCCCACAGGGGCAGCTCGTCCCCGGAGGGCAGGCGTACGACGAGTTCGGCTACTCGGTCGCGATCGCGGGGGATACAGCGATCGTGGGGGCGCGTTACGACGACGTCGGCGCGAACGCAGACCAAGGCACGGCGTACGTGTTCGTGCGCAGCGGGACAAGCTGGGCCCAGCAGGCACAGCTCGTCGCCGAGAATGGCGCCGCGAACGACTACTTCGGCTACTCGGTCGCGCTCGCGGGGGATACGGCGGTCGTGGGGGCGCCTTACGGTAGCGCAGGCCGAGGCACGGCGTACATGTTCGTGCGCAGCGGGACGCACTGGTCCCAGCAGGCACAGGTCATCGCCACGGCTGCTGCGCATAACGACTACTTCGGCTTTTCGGTCGCGATCGCGGGGGACACGGCGGTCGTGGGGGCGCCTTTCGACGACGTCGGCGCGAACAGACACCAGGGCTCGGCCTGCGTGTTCGTGCGCAGCGGGACGTACTGGTCCCAGCACGCGCAGCTAGTCGCCACAGGGGGTGCGGCGAACGATAACTTCGGCTGGTCGGTCGCGATCGTGGGGGACATGCCGGTCGTGGGGGCGCCTCTCGACGACGTCGGCGCGAACACAGACCAAGGCTCAGCCTACGTGTTCGCGCGCAGCGGGGCGCGCTGGTCCCAGCAGGCACAGCTCGTCGCCACGGACGGTGCGGCAGGCGACAACTTCGGCTACTCGGTCGCGCTCGCGGGGGACACGGCGGTCGTGGGGGCGTATTACGACGATGTCGGCGCGAACGCGAATCAAGGCTCGGCGTACGTGTTCGTGCGCAGCGAGACGAGCTGGGCCCAGCAGGCACAGCTCGTCGCCACGGACGGTGCGGCGGACGACCGCTTCGGTCGCGCGGTCGCGCTCGCGGGGGACACGGCGGTCGTGGGGGCGTATTACGACGATGTCGGCGCGAACGCGAATCAAGGCTCGGCGTACGTGTTCGTGCGCAGCGGGACAAGCTGGGCGCAGCAGGCACAGCTCGTCGCCACGGACGGCGCGACGACGGACTCCTTCGGCAGCTCGGTCGCGCTCGCGGGGGACACGGCGGTCGTGGGGGCGCCTTCCGACGACGTCGGCACGAACGCAAACCAAGGCTCGGCGTACGTGTTCACGTCGAGCGGGACGAGCTGGTCCCAGCAGGCACAGCTCGCCGCCACGGACGGTGCGGCGACTGACTCCTTCGGCAACTCGGTCGCGATCGCGGGGGATACGGCGGTCGTGGGAGCGCCTTTCGACGAGGTCGGCATCGGCGCGAACGAGAACCAAGGCACGGCGTATGTGTTCGTGCGCAGCGGGACGAGCTGGGCCCAGCAGGCACAGCTCGTCGCCACGAACGGCGCGGCGAGCGACAACTTCGGCTGGTCGGTCGCGCTCGCGGGGAACATTGCGGTCGTGGGGGCGCCTTTCGTCGATGTCGGCGCGAACGCAGACCAGGGCTCGGCCTACGTGTTCGTACGCGGCGAGACGCGCTGGATCCAGCAGGCACAGCTCGTCGCCGCGGACGGCGCGGCGAGCGACAACTTCGGCTCGTCGGTCGCGATCGCGGGGAACACGGCGGTCGTGGGGGCGCCTTCCGATGACGTCGGCACGAACGCAGACCAAGGCTCAGCGTACGTGTTCGTACGCAGCGAGACGAGCTGGTCCCAGCAGGCACAGCTCGTCGCCGCGGACGGCGCGGCGGACGACCGCTTCGGTCGCGCGGTCGCGATTGCGGGGGACACGGCGGTCGTGGGGGCGCCTTCCGACGACGTCGGCACGAGCACAGACCAAGGCTCGGCCTACGTGTTCGTACGCGGCGAGACGATCTGGTCCCAGCAGGCACAGCTCGTCGCCGCGGACGGCGCGGCGAGCGACTCCTTGGGCGAGTCGGTCGCGATTGTGGGGGACACGGCGGTCGTGGGGGCGCCTTCCGACGACGTCGGCGCGAACACGGACCAAGGCTCGGCCTACGTGTTCGTACGCAGCGAGACGATCTGGTCCCAGCAGGCACAGCTCGTCGCCGCGGACGGCGCGGCGAGCGACTCCTTGGGCGAGTCGGTCGCGATTGTGGGGGACACGGCGGTCGTGGGGGCGCCTCTCGACGACGTCGACGCGAACACAGACCAAGGCTCGGCCTACGTGTTCGTACGCAGCGAGACGAGCTGGTCCCAGCAGGCACAGCTCGTCGCCGCGGGTGGTGCGACGGAAGACCGCTTCGGCAGCTCGGTCGCGATCGCGGGGGACACGGCGGTCGTGGGGGCGCCTTTCGACGACGTCGACGCGAACACAGACCAGGGCTCTGCTTACCCCTTCCGTTTGCTCAAGGTGGGCAGCGCATGTGCGAGCAGCGCTGGGTGCGCGACAGGGTTCTGCGTCGATGGCGTCTGCTGCAATACCGCCTGTGGCGGCGGGGCATCGAACGATTGCCAGGCCTGCAGTGTGGCGGCGGGAGCCGCCGTGGACGGCATCTGTGCGCCGGCTGCAGCGGGCACCCAGTGCCGCGGCGCAGAAGGCGACTGCGACGTGGCCGAGGCGTGCGACGGGGAAAGCAACAGCTGCCCGGCCGACACCAAGGCGGCCGCAGGCACCACGTGCCGAGACGCAGCTGGCGACTGCGACGTGGCCGAGGCGTGCGACGGGGAAAGCAACAGCTGCCCGGCCGATACCAAGGCAGCCGCTGGCACCACGTGCCGCGGCGCAGAAGGCGACTGCGACATGGCCGAAGCATGCGATGGAGCAAGCAACAGCTGCCCGACCGATACCAAGGCAGCCGCAGGCACCACGTGTCGCGGCGCAGCTGGCGACTGCGACGTGGCCGAGGCGTGCGACGGGGAAAGCAACGGCTGCCCGGCCGACACCAAGGTGGCCGCGGGCACCACGTGCCGCGGCGCAGAAGGCGACTGCGACGTGGTCGAGGCGTGCGATGGAGTGGCAGGTACCTGTCCCGCGGACGCCAGCGCCCCCGACGGCACGACGTGCCCTGATGGTACATGCGTCGCCGGCACGTGCCTGGGCGGTGCAGGCAGCGGCGGAGGAGGCGACGGCGGCAGCGCAGGCGCCAGCGGCGACGGCGGCAGTGCAGGCGCCAGCGGCGACGGCGGCAGCGCAGGCGCCAGCGGCGACGGCGGCAGCGCAGGCGCCAGCGGCGACGGCGGCAGCGCAGGTGACGGCGGTGACGGCGGCAGCGCAGGCGACGGCGGCAGCACAGGCGACGGCGGTGACGGCGGCAGCACAGGCGACGGCGGTGACGGCGGCAGCACAGGCGACGGCGGCGACGGCGGCAGCGCAGGCGACGGCGGTGACGGCGGCAGTAGCGTGAGTGACAGTTCAACCTCCACGAGCACCAGCGGTTGTGCTTGCCACACGGCCGGTGCCTTCACGGGCGCCAGCCCCCGAGCGCACTTGGGCCTGCTCGGCCTTGGCCTGCTTGTGCTGTGGGGCCGGGGACGCCGAGCCCCCCGTCGTGCTCCTTCGTGCTCTGTCGCGACCGGCAGCGCGTAGACGGGCTGGCCCACAGCTGCGCGTCGCTTCGAGACGCGTCGTACATCTGACCAACAGCGCGGTCACCCGCACCAACCAAGGTGCAGGGGCCACGGGCAGAAGGCCGCCGGTGAACATCTGACGGAGGCTCGAGCCGTCTGGATGGTGGCGCTGACCTCCACCGCGCCATACGGTCGCCCGCCCCGCCGCAGCGGGCGGCGGAGCACGTCGAACCAAACCCCGCCGATGTCGCAGATCCTGGATACGCCAGGCGGCTGCCCGAGGCGCCCGACAGCCTGGCCCGCCGGTTGCTCTATCCGCTCGCGACGCCGCGACACAGCGACGCGAGCCGCCGGGACGATGGTCCGAGACCATCAACTCGCGCTCTCGCGAGCGTGAACCCCCGACCAAAGGACACCACCATCATGAACCTCAAGAACCTGCTCCTCGGCTCGCTCCTCTCCTCGCTCTCGCTCGTCGCCTGCGTCGGCGAGCCGCTCGACAG
This sequence comes from Sorangium sp. So ce426, assembly GCF_051475585.1. Classification (NCBI taxonomy): domain Bacteria; kingdom Pseudomonadati; phylum Myxococcota; order Polyangiales; family Polyangiaceae; genus Sorangium; species Sorangium sp. So ce426. The sequence goes on from NZ_CP150341.1 coordinate 6,445,146, forward strand.
CGACCTCGGCGACGAGGCCGCCATCGACGATACCGAGCTCGTAGGCGAGGACGCCGAGGCCATCGTCGGCCCCGGCGGCGAGCAGGGCGGCGGCGGCATCACCAGGAACGTGACCCTCGCCTGCTCGATCACCTACCCCAGCATGTTCAACGTGACGGCCTCGATCAAGAACACCTCCATCTATGCCATCCCCGACTACGCCAAGCTCTCCTATACCGTGACCCACTACTACGGCTCTCCCGCGCCGTTCTGCGGCTCCACCACGGGGCCCCTCGCCAAGGGCGCCACCAAGAACGTCTCCCTCTCTCATCAGGGCGCCCTCGACGCCTACGGCTGCTCCGCCAAGGCTTCCTGGACCATCGACTGAGATCGCCGCCTGCGGGCCACACGCCGCGCTCGCCGCGCCCCCCCTCGCCCGATGTCGTCGGCCCCGGCGATGCGGCCTCTATTCGGTCAGCCATCGCCGAGGGGTGTCTCGCGGCGACACGGCGACCGCCGTTCGCCGCCGCGAGGGCTCGCCGCGCCAGCGGCGCAATCGATGCAGACCAGGCCTGTGCCATGCTGTGCCGGGCATCCCGCGCTGAGAGGCTGCGCCCGCGGATCCTGCGCTGGTACGGATGCTGCTATTCTCTGGCACCATGGCCAGTCTCCCCTCTTCTCCGGCTCAATTTCGGATCGCGCTCGCTCACCAGCTGACACGCGCGATCCTCGCCACCGCGACGCTCAACGTGGCTGTTGGAGGCGCCGCCTGCGGCGGCGACGTCACCCTGGAGCGCGCGTCGGGCGGAGGCGGTGGGCCCGCGTCGGGCGACGAGAGCTCGGGGGCACGCGGAGGGATGGGCGGGGATGGCGGGCCAGGGGGCAATGGCTTCACGTCAATCCAGGCAGGCGGCGTCCAGTGGACCGAGGAAGGAACGATCTGTGTCGCCGTGGGGCCCTCGGGACAGGGAGGACAGGGCGGTGTCGGGGGAGCTGCCGGCGAAGGGGGGGCTGCCGGCGAGGGCGGCATCGGCGGCTCACCCGCGGGCACGTGCCCAACCTTCGACCCCTACGGCTCCTCCGTCCCGGGCTCGCCGCCGGGTGCGCCCGCGGGGTGCTGGTACACGAGCCTCGGTGAAGGCGTCCTCCGAGGCAGCGAGTGCTGCTACGAGTTCGTCGCGACCTGCGGCGGCACAGGCCGCCCGTTCCTCGTGGGCGAGCGCGCGCGCACGGCGCGGGCAGAGCGGCGAGCGGCGAGCGCGTGGGGCGCCGCGGCGCGCCCGGACGTGGCGGCGCTGACGCCGTCGACCCGCGCCGCGCTGGCCGAGGCATGGCTCCGCGACGCCTTGCTCGAGCACGCGTCGGTCGCCTCCTTCGCGCGGTTCTCGCTGGAGCTGATGGCGGTCGGGGCCCCCCCGGACATGCTCGCTGCCGCGCACGAGGCCGCGGGCGACGAGGTGCGCCACGCGGCGCTCTGCTTCGGCCTGGCGAGCGCGTACGCCGGCGCGGCGCTCGCGCCGGCGCCGTTCGCGTTCGGCGGGCGGGTCGAGGTCGCCTCGGGCCTGCCCGAGCTCGCGGCGCGCGCCGTCCGCGAGGGCTGCGTCGGCGAGACGCTCGCCGCCCTGCAAGCCAGCGAGCAGCTCTCGCTCGCCACGGACGCCGCGGTCCGGAGCGCCCTTGCCACGATCGCCGAGGACGAGGCCCGGCACGCCGAGCTCGCGTGGCGCTTCGTGGCCTGGGCGCTCCAGACGGGCGGCGAGCCGGTGCGCCGGGCGGTCTCCGAGGCCTTCGAGGCGGCCCTCGCCTCGCCTCCTCCGGCCGCCACGGCGCCGGACGCCGAGGCCGACGCCCTCGCCGCGCACGGGCGCCCTGACGGCGCGGCGCTGGCCGCCTCCCACCGCCGCGCGGTCGCGGAGGTCATCGCGCCTGCGATGCGCGCGCTGCTGGGCGCGTGATCCTAGCGAGGACGCGATCCGGCGTGTACCGGAAGGTGGACGATGCGCAAGCGCAGGCGCAGGCGCAGCTCGCTCCGGACACGCCGCGCGCAGATCGAGTGGAAAACCATGCAGAAGGCGGTCAGTAGATCGAGACGATGCGCCGATCGATCACAGGCTACCACCAGGACGATGCGAACGACTGGGTGGCCGAGCTGAGCTGTGGACATGGCCAGCACGTCCGGCACAAGCCCCCGTTCTTCTCGCGCCCCTGGGTCGTCACGTCCGAGGGCCGCGCATCGATGCTCGGCACCGAGCTCGACTGCGTGCGCTGCGATCGGATCGAGATGCCCGACGGGCTGATCGCGTACAGTCGGACGGCCGAGTTCGACGAGGTCACGATCCCTTCCGGCCTGCGAAAGAACCATTCCACCAAGCCCGGCGTATGGGGGGTGATCCACGTGGTCTCGGGGCGGCTGCGCTACCGGATCGATGGGCTCGGCGGTCGAGAGCTCTCTCTCGATCCAGAGAGCCCAGGGGTCGTCGTCCCCGAGGTGCTGCACCACGTCGACCCCGACGGCCCGGTGCGGTTCTTCGTGGAGTTTCGACGCAAGGGCGGGTAACCCGACCCGCTGAATGGGACGGTCGCACCAGGCGTTCTGGGTCCTCATGAGCCGATCCTCCATCGCCCTGCTGGTCGCCGCCGTCATCGGGTGTAGCCCGCCTCCTCCCACCCCGTCGGCGAGCGTCTCCGCGGCTCCTGCAGAGCCAGGCCGAGCTCCGGCGCCCGGCGCGACCACGCCCCAGGCCGGCACCTCCGCCGCCGAAAGCCCGGCGCCCGCGGCAGCACCCCAGGCCGCCACGGACACCGCCGGTGGCTCCAAGGTGAGCCTCGACGATCCGCGGATCCAGAAGATCAGGGCCCGGTATCAGGACATCCAGGCCCGCAAGGACATGACGCGAAGCGAGCTCCGCTTCGAGTGCGCCGGCGGCGAGGGACGCGGCGAGCTCCGGTTGTACCAGGCGGACGGCGCGATCCAGAAGGCGGAGATCGCGGCCGCCGACGCGGGGCACGGCGAGTCGGCGTACCAGCTCTACTACGACCAGGGCCAGCTGGTCTTCGCGCTGCACGACGATGGATCCTGGGCCTTCGACGGGACGAGGGGTACGCCGGACAAGCCGGCGACGACGAGCAGCGTCACGCAGCGCCGGTACTATGTTCACGAAGGCGAGCCCGTCCTTTGCATCAAGAAGCACGCGAAAGGTCCCACGGAGAAGCTCGGCCCCTTGCTGGAGCAGGCGCCCAACCGCCCTGACGATTGCTCCAGGGCCACGGAGACGCAGCAGATCGCCTCCGCCGCCCTGGCGGGCGCGAAGCCCAGGACCACGGATGAGCTGAAAAGGCTGCTCTGCAACTGAGCCCAGCTGCGCTACTGCACGGCCAATCTTCTCGAGAGTTCTCGGACACCGGACCGGAAGACATGCGGCGCGCATGCTCTTGCTCCAGGTCTTGCCGCCGCTGGCCGAGCTGCTCGTGGGGCCGGCATGCTCGGGCGAGGCTGTCTCACGAGGCGAAGCTCAGGACACCTCGCGCGGCTCCTGGCGCGCGCGCCGGAACATCGCGATCCCGAGCAGGATCCCGCCCGCAACGATGGCGATGTCAGCGACGTTGAACACCGGCCAGCGGTGAAGGTGGATGAAGTCGATGACGTAGCCGCGGACGCCGCGATCGATCGCGTTCCCGAGCGCGCCGGCGACGATGAGCGCGTACCCGGCCTGCTCGGTGACCGAAGCGCGGCGGCTGCTCCACCAGCCCAGGAGCACCACGCCGAGGACGACCATCGAGCACACCAGGAGGACCGCCACCTTCGCCGGCGATTGAATGCCCCGGAGCAGGCTGAAGGCCATGTCGCGGTTCTCGGCGTAGCGGAGATCGAGCACCCCCGGCACGATCGACAGGGGACCTCGCCGCTCGAGCGCGGCCTGCGCGACCGCCTTGGTCGCATGATCGCACCCCACCAAGGCCAGCGTGAACAGAATCAGGACCCAGCCCATCACACGTCGCGCCATGGCCGATGGAACACGGGGCCCCGGTGGATTCTTCCCGGTTTCTCGCGCGAGAGATGACGGTCTGGAGCCAGCGCCGCCCCCGTGCGGGTTTCAGGCGAGGAAGCCAGGCAGCGGTCCGCAGTTCGGCTCGATGCCGATGCCCGTCGCGGCGTGGCCGAGCGCGTTCATCACGGACGTGAGCAGCTTGTTCGAGCTCTGCGCGGTGGTGTTGTTGATGTACTGGCCCACGTTCACGCCCAGGTTCTTCCCGCCGATGACCAGGTACTGCATGTCCCGCGGGTTGTGGCTGTGGTTCGTGCCGCTCTCGACGCCCCAGAGCAGGATCGTGTTGTCAAGCATCGTGCCGCTGCCCTCGCGGATGCCCGCGAGCCGCTTCGCCAGGTACGCGATATGGCTCGCCCAGAAACGATCGAACAGCATGAAGGCCTGGCGCGTGGTCATCGACTCACCACCGACGCTGACGCTGTCGTTCGTGCGGCTGACGTGCGCGACAACGTCGTGCCAGCTCTGGCTGAAGCCGAGGAGGCCCTCGTGGTGGCCGCCGGAGAAGCTGAAGTGGTAGTCCGCGACCCGCGTGCGATCGCACGTGAACGCGCTCACGATGATGTCGGCCTGGATCTGCGCCCAGCGCGTGATCGTCGTCGCGTTGTTGGTGCTGCCGTTGTAGCCGGAGGTGTCCGCGCGCTCGCACGCCGCGCCGGCCGGGACCGACGTGCCGCCGCCCATGCCCGCGATGCGCTTCTCGAGCTCGAACAGCGCCTCCACGTGGAGCTCGAGCTTCTGGCGCTCGGCCTGGCCGAGGAAGCCCTGGATGGTCTTGAGCTCGCCCGTGTTGATCTGGAGGATCCGCTGGTCGGCCTTGCGCTTCGCGGCCGCGACGGCGTCCGACATGCCGCCGGGCGCGGGCGTCGGCGCGGCGCCGTCGAAGGTGACGCCGCTGAAGATCGTGCTGAACGCGCGCGCGGGGTCGGCCGTGTGGGTCATGGGCTGGCCGGGGCCGCTGTACGAGATGATATGGCGCTTGTCGGCGCCGCCGCGATCGGCGACGCACAGGTGGATGCTCGCGATCGGCGTGCCGCCGCGCAGGTCGGAGCTCTTGAGCAGGATCTGATCGAGCGAGGGGCCGTTCGCGTGGTGTGAGCTCTCGTCGATGAAGCGCGCGCCCGTGAACAGCTGCGCCATGCCGGCCTCGTGGTGATTCCCGACCGTCCAGGCATGGTCGAGCCGGCGCAAGAACAGCATGTTGCTCTCGAGGCCACGGAAATCGGCGAGCGGCTCCTGGAGCTGGAAACTCGACCCGCTGCCGGTCGGCCACCACTCGGGCGGGTGCGAGTCGGGCGTGAAGATCAGCACCAGCCGCTTGGGCACGACGGTCTGCGCCTCGACCTCGCGGTGGCGCAGCAGCGGCGCCAGGAAGATGGCGCCGGCCGCCGTCTTCAGGATGTCTCGTCTGGATACGTCGAAGGGCCTGGGCATGTTCGATCCTCGATGGCCGTAGCTAGTCGCGCACGCGCTCCAGCGTGCTCGGCGAAGAGAGGAGCGCCACGAGCAGGTCGCGCAGGAGACCGGTGCGATCCAGCGCCGCCGTGCCCTGCACGACCGGCGGAATACCGCGCGCAGCCTCGACCTGGCCGAAATAGAAGCGGAAGGCCTGCCGCGCCACGCACTCGCGGACCCAGCTGCTGCGCGACAGCGCCTCCCCCAGCCCGGCGGCGCTGTCGTACTCGCCGTCGACGTCGGTGTTGAGCAGCAGGCTCACCGCGTTGATCGGCTGCGGCGCGGCCACGGGCTCGGTGAGCGACGGGCTCCTGTACTGCTCGAGCGTCCGATAGCGGCCCGCCCCGTCGAAATTCTCGAGCATGTAGCCGACGTTGTCGGTCAACGCGTGGCAGCTCCGGCAGGCCGGCTGCGCGGCGTGTGTATCGTACAGCTCGCGCGTGGTCTTCGGGGCCATGCGAAGCTCGCTCTCTTCGATCGGCGGCGGCGTGAAGTTGTCGGGCAACGTGATGTGCTGGCACAGCAGCTGATCGCGGATGAACAGGCCGCGGAGCGTCGGGGACGTGAGGTACTGCTTGGCGGTCTTCGAGAGCACGGATCCGAGGGAGAGCAGGCCGCTCCGCGCGGTGTCCGTCGCGCCCGAGGCGTCGCTGCGGTAAAACGCGGAGAGCGCCGGATCGACCTCGGGTACAGGCGCCGTGAGCAGGCTCGCGATCGAGCCCTCCATGCCTCCGTTCGCGCGGAGGAAGCTCTGCGTCTCGGCGAACATCGCCCCCTTCACATCGGCGAAGCCGGGGAACACGTCCTCGAACTTCTCCACCTCGGCCTCGAACGTGTGCAGCCGCAACCACTGGACGAGGAAGTGACCGAGCTGGTCGGCGGCGCCCGGCGTCGAGAGCAGCTGGTCGATGTGACCGGGAAGCAGCGCGGGATCGGCCAGCTCGCCGCGATCGGCGGCGGCGACCAGCGTCGCAGAGGGCGGCTCGCCGAGCACGCTGTACGAAAGGAAGGTCGCGATCTCGTGGTCCGTCAGCCGGAACGCCGCTTTCGCCTCGTCGCTCGGCGCGCCGATCTCGGTCCGGTACAAGAAATAGGGGGAGCTCAGCACGCCCTTCAGCACCCAGCGGAACGGCAGCGCCGGATCCCCGGACTCGGCGGCGATATCGAACACTTCGCCATAATGGGTCAGGTCCTCCGCCGTCGCGGGCCGCCGGAACGCCTTGCTGACCGCCGCGCGCACGAAGTCCGTTTTGCACGTCGCGTCGACCTTGCCGCACGGAATCAGCGCGCTGAGCTGCCGATCGCCGAGCGCGAGCACCGCGGCCTCGGCCTTGGCCGCGTACTGCTCGGCCAGGGTCACGCGGACGAGCCCGCTTGTGGACATGTTCGGATAGATGCCGTTGTCCGGCACGGGCTCCATGTCGGAAATGTCGATCGACACGCCGAGCAAGCCCTGGACGGAGCGACCGTACTCCTCCGGGGTGAGCAGCCATGTGCGGGCGCGCAGCGCCGCGGAGGCGGGCGCGGGCGCCGCGTACGGCAAGCTCCCGTCGGCCTGCGGCGAGGGAACGTCGCCGCCGGTCTCGCCGCCAGCCGCGCCCGAGGACGGATCGCCGAGCTGCCCGGTGCAGGCGGGCGCCAGAGAACCCAAAACGAAGATCCAGCCCAGAGAGCGAAAACGCATATCGGATCTCCACATGGGTGCGCGGCGCCGATCGAGACCGCTCCCGTCGAGGAGGCTGGAAGTCCAACGCTGTCGCAAATCAAACCGTCCGAAGCAACCTACCATCTTACAGCGTCATTGTTGCGCTGCAGTGAATGGCGAAGATCCCGCTGCGCAAGACGACCTATCCAGAGCCGAGCAGAACGGTCCCCTCGGATGGACAGTGAACGAGCATACTTCCGATTTCAACTCCAATCGGCCCGCTCGTGGCGCTCCTCGAGCACGATGGATGCGGACTCCCGGGCACCTGCGCGACAGCCCGCAGGTGCATGGTAAATCTGTTGCGCGGGCATATCGACAGCGCTCAGTCCTCTTGCCGGGCTCGCGGGCAGCAGGGGTCGAATCGTCGAGGAGAGGTGGATCCCGCGCGAGCACGGGCAGCCGCGCGCTCGCGGGCGTGACGCGTTGCAGAGGGTGGACGACGCGCCCTCGACGGCGGCACATCTCATCTCCGGTAGGGCCGGAGCAGGGCTGTGTTATCCTGTTGCAGGAGGACGGCCTCGCTTCCCTCGCCCGCGGCACCTTCTTTGACGTTGCTCTCGGCGGGGCCGCCGTGCCCTGGGCGCAGGGACTTACCCTGGAAGCGGAAACTCGATGCGCCACATGCTTCTTCGCTGTCACGTCATCCCTCTGCTCGTGGCCCTCGCCGCCGGCTGCTCGGGCGGGGGGAGCCAGCCCGGCCCCGGCGCCGACGGCACCCATCTCCCACCAGATCAACCGCCCGATTCTCCGCCTGATCAACCGCCCGATTCTCCGCCTGATCAGCCGCCCGATTCTCCGCCTGATCAGCCGCCCGATCAGCCGCTCGGACCTGAGCAGCAGGAGGAGCTCGGCGCCTTGCTCGCCGAGCAGGAGGCCTCGGCGAACATGACCGCCGAGGACTTCGCCTCGCGGTACCCCGTCTCCTTCACGTCGGGCCTGTCCTACGCGCCGGCGGACGCCGCGGGCCTCTCGCTCCTCCAGGACACCGCGCTCGCGCTCGACCAGGACGAGCTCGCGAAGCTCTCCGAGAACGGCTTCGTCATCTCTGGCAAGAAGTCCTTCCCGACGTTCGTCTATGGCTACGACAGCATCTACGGGCTCGATCTGCCGCTCTACGTGTCCGCGGACTCGATCCTGTTCGCGGTCCACCGCTCGTACGACGCGATCCTGAAGTCGCTGGAGGCGGCCTCGCTCGCGCCCGAGCTCGGGAAGATGCTGAAGGAGATGCGCGCGCGGCTCGCCGAGGGCGCCGGAGGAGAGCTCGGCGCCGAGGCGCGCGCGGACGCGGATCTCTTCACGGCCGTCGCCCTCGCGCTGCTCGAGGGCGCGCCGGTCGCCCCCGTCGCGGGCGCCAGCGCCGCGACGATCGACGCGCTCGTCGCGGGCGCCGAGGCCCACCAGGGCACAGGCAACGTGCGCCTCTTCGGCTCCGAACGTCTCATGGACTTCTCGCAGTTCGAGCCCCGCGGACACTACGTCGACTTCGCGCGTCCCGAGCTGGCGCGCTATTTCCGCAGCATGATGTGGCTCGGCCGCGTCGACTTCCGCTTCCTCGAGACCCAGAGCGACGGCTCGCAGGTCCTAAAGCGGCGGCAGCTCGAGGGCGCGTACGTGCTGCGCGCCCTCGCCGGCGCGGAGACCCTCGCCCGCTACAAGCGCATCGACGACGCGATCCAGGCCTTCGTCGGCGAGAGCGACTACATGACCCTGCCGGAGCTCGACGACCTGCTCGCCGATCTCGGCCTCAGCGACGCCTCGGGCCTCGCCGGCGTCCCGGACGCGCGCATCACCGAGGTCATCGTGAAGGAGGGCCACGGCACGCAGCGGATCTCGAGCCACATCATGATCAACGGGCTCGGCAAGGGCACCATGCCCCTCTCGTCGAGCTTCGCGCTGCTCGGCCAGCGGTACGTCGTCGACTCTCACGTCTTCTCGAACGTGGTCTACGACCGGGTGAAGGGCGGCACCGTCAAGCGCATGATGCCGAGCCCGCTCGACGTGGGCTTCGCCGCGCTCGGCAATGATCAAGCGGGCCAGATGCTCGCGCCCGAGCTCAGGCAGTTCGACTACGCGCCCGACCTGCACATGATGCGCGTGCTCGTCGACGCGCACCCCGGGGACTTCTGGGGGAAGAACCTTTACAACCGCTGGCTCGGCGCGCTGCGGGAGCTGTCGCCGGCGCGGGCGCTCGGCGACGGCGAGCAGCTGCCCGGCGTGGCCAAGACCGAGGCGTGGGGCCGGCGCCTGCTGAGCACCCAGCTCGCCTCCTGGGCCGAGCTCCGCCACAACACCCTGCTCTACGCCAAGCAGTCGTACACGGGCGGGGCTCAGTGCGAGTTCCCGGACGCGTACGTCGACCCGTACCCGGCGTTCTTCGCGCGCATCGCCGAGCTGGCCGAGCACGGCGCCGAGATCGCCAGCACGCTCGATCTGTCGGGCGCGTCGCCGCTCACCGAACCGCAGCTCGAACAGCGTCTATCGACGTACTTCTCGCGGCTCCGCGACGTCGCGCAGGCGCTCGGTGAGATGGCCGCGAATCAGCGCGCCGGCCTGCCCCTCGCGCCGGCACACCTCGATTTCATCAACCAGGCCGTCAGGCTCCGGAGCGGTTGTGGCGGCGGCCCGGCGGTGGGCGCCGACGGGTGGTACGCGCAGCTCTTCTTCGATCAGATGAACAGCGTGGCGCAGGATCCGACGATCGCCGACGTGCACACCCAGCCGACGGACGAGGGCGGCGCGTCGGTCGGTCGCGTGCTGCACGTGGCCACCGGCCTGCCGCGGCTCATGGTCGTGACGGCCGATCCGTGCGGCCGCGCGCCGCGCGCGTTCGTGGGGCTCGCCTCGTCGTACTTCGAGAAGATCACCGGGGACTTCGAGCGCCTGACCGATCAGGAGTGGGCCGGTGAGCTCAAGAATGCGACGCCCGACGACGTGCCCTGGATGAAGGCTGTCGTCTCCCGCTGATCCCGGGTCTGCGGGCCTCACTTCCAGTTGGGTGAATCAGACCGCCTTTCGCGGCTTCTTCACCGCGCGGAGCCTGCCTGTCGCCGGGTCGCCGCACCACAGGCGGCCGCTCGCGTCGGCCTCGACGCCGGAGAGGCGCACGCTCTCCGGCAGCGCGAGCCTGTCCAGGACCTCGCCGCTCCGGGGATCGACGCGGCGGAGCTCCGACGGCGCGCCCTCCTCCTCGCACATCACGCCGTGCCAGAGATCGCCGTCGGTCCACGTGACGCCGGTGACGAGCCGATCGGAGACGAGCGTGCGGAGGACGGCCCCGCGCTCGGGATCGATCTTGAGGATCTTCCGCTCGCGGTAGATGCCCGCATAGAGCGCGCCGTCGGCCCACGCGAGCCCGCTCACGGGCGTGGCGTCGAAGCCCGGCACCTCGCCGACCGCGGCCCCGCTCGCGGGATCGATCTTCCGGATCCTGCCGCCCCCGACGACCCACAGGTGGCGCCCGTCGAACGCCACCCCGGCGCTCGCGGGCGCCTTCAGGCGACGCAGCACGCGGCCGCTCTCGGGCTCGGCGGACAGGAGGTCTCCGCGATCGCCGTGCGCGAACCACACCGCCTGTCCGTCGAACGCGACCCCGTGGATCGACTCCACCCCTTCGAACGTGCGCTCCGCGATGATCTCGGCCTGCCGGGCTTTCACTGTCCACTCCTTCCTCGCCCCGCGCACTCAACGCGCACTCAACCAGGAAGCGCGAGCCCGAGGAGCAACATTTGTGACGCGATCGACAGCGCCGCTCTGGGCCTCGCGTAGCGCCGCGAGGGGCCGCTGCCGGTGACCTCGACCGCGCGCGCGAGCGAGAGCTCCGCGAGCGCGCGCTGCACCGTGCGCGCGCTCTTGCCGAGCGCGGCGCCGATGGCCGAGGCGCTCCACGCGGCGCCGTCCGAGAGGAGCGCGCGGATGGCGCCCGCGTCGCCCGGCTCGAGCGGCGCGAGGACGACCACCTCCACGCCCGCGCCGAGCTCCCAGCGGTACGCGTTCCCGAGCGCGCGCACGACCCCGACGCCGCCGAGCTCGGCGCGCAGGCGCCCCACCTCGACGCGCAGCCGCCGCCGGTGGGACTCGTTGACCGCGCGAACGCCGAACGCCGCGCGCGCGAGGTCGTCGCTCGCGAGCGCCGCCGGGTGGGCGCGCGCGAGCGCCTCGAGCAGGGCGAACAGGACAGGCCGGCGCGCGAGGTCGGCCCGCAGGTCGCCGCCGTCGAGCACGCGGCGGCGGAGCGCGTCCACGACGACCCGCCCCGCGGGCGCGGCGACCAGGGCCTCGACGTCGGCGAGGCGCACGGGCTCGTCGCGGCCGCCCTGGACGAGGCGCGCCACGGGCTCGTCGTGCGCGCGGAGGAAGCGCTCGGCCTCGGCGATGAGCAGCGGATGTCCGCTCGCCCGCGCCCACGCCGCGGCCTGCTCGGCGGCGCGCCGCGCCGAGGACGCGCGCACGAGCCGCGCGTGGACCTCGGCGCGCACGAGCGCCAGCGCGGCCCTGGTGAACACCGGCGCGTCGCTCGTGACCGTGGCCTCGGCGGCGGCGAGCGCGCGCTCCGCCTCGGCGACGCGGCCTTCGAGGAGCGCGGCCCGCGCCGCGCCCAGGCGAGCCCACGCCGCGTTCGTGAGATCGCCGGCGCGCTCGAGGGCATCACCCGCCTCGACGAGCCCCTGCCACGCCTCGCCGATCTCCCGCTGCGCGAGCGCGATCTCCGCGAGGGCCGCGCTCGCGCGCGCCCGGGCGCGCTCGGCGCCCGCAGCAGCAAACGCCCGCGCGGCGCGGCCGAGCGCGGCCTTCGCCTCCGGATAGGCGCCCATCTGCGCGAGCGCGATCCCGCGGAGCGCGAGCGCGTGTGGACCTCCGAAGGGGCCGACCACCTTCAGCGCGTCGAGCGCGTCGCCCGCCGCGAGCGAGCGGGCCGCCAGCGCGCCGAGCTCGGCGGGGACCTCGGCCGTCGCATCCATCGCGGCAGCGTCGCACGCCCGGCGGCGCGCGCCAACGGATCGCGACATCGATGTTGCTGTCGCGGCCAGAGGCGCCGTGGTCATTTCCACGGGTCAGCGGCCGGCGCGGCGAGGCGCCGCGCGCGCCGCCCACAGGAGGAGATCCCCATGTGCCCTGCGTGCCTCGCGTCCATCGGATGGGTCCTCGCCCAGGCGGCCTCCGCCGGCGCGGTGACCGCGATCGCCGTCAAGAAGCTCCGGAACCGGAGCCATGGCAGGAGCGCCGCCGGCGCCCCCGCGTCGAAGGGAGAGCGTCGATGAGCCGCGCCAAGGTCGTTTCAAGGGAAGAGTGGCTGGCGGCGCGCCTCGCGCTGCTGGAGCGAGAGAAAGAGCACGACCGGCGGCGCGACGCGCTGAGCGCCGCGCGCCGCGAGCTGCCATGGGTGAGGGTCGACAAGGCCTATGTGTTCGACGCCCCTTCAGGCAAGCTGACGCTGCGCGAGCTCTTCGGCGAGCGCCGGCAGCTCCTCGTCTACCATTTCATGTTCGCGCCGAGCTGGGAGGAGGGCTGCAAGAGCTGCTCGTACGTGGCCGACAACATCCAGGGTGGTCACGTCCACCTGGCCGCCCGCGACACGGCGTATTGCGCCGTCTCCCGCGCGCCGCTCGCCAAGATCGAGCCGTTCAAGGCGCGAATGGGCTGGACGTTCCCGTGGGTCTCCTCGGGTGAGACGGACTTCAACTATGACTATCACGTCTCGTTCCGTGAGGACGAGCGCGCTCGAGGAGAGATGGAGTACAACTTCAAGAAGGCGAGCTCCCCCTTCCCCGAGGCCCCTGGGCTGAGCGTCTTCGCCCGCGAAGGCGACGAGGTCTTCCACACCTACTCGACCTACGCGCGCGGGCTCGATGTCCTGATCGGCACCTACAACTACCTGGATCTCACGCCCCTCGGCCGGGACGAGGCCGCGCTCCCTTTCACGATGGCGTGGGTCCGCCATCACGACAGGTACCCCACGACGTCAGGCACCTCGCGAAGCGAAGCGGCTGGGGAGGGCGGCTCGTGTGGGTGCGCCGCTCCGGCGCGCGGGCCCGGGTGACCCGGACTCCTCACGAATTCCGCGCGGATCACGCGCGCCGGCCGCGGTGCGCGGGGCCCGCCCCCCGGTTTGTTGGCCGGTCCGGCCGCCTCGACGGACACTGGCGAGACGGTCGCGATGAAGAAGTGGAGCTTCCTGGCCCTGGGGCGCAGCTACGAGATCACGGATTATGGCCCCAGGTTCGGGATCGAGGTCACACGGGACGGCTACACCGTGTGGACCGGCTACCGTGACGGAGCGCGGCTCGTGACGGACACGAGCACCCTGCCGTCGCGCGAGCTCGTGGCGCTCCGCGAGGAGCTCGTGCTGCGGGCGAGCTCCTGGAGCGCCGCCCCGGGGGCGGACGCGGGTCTGCGCGCGCGCCGGCCGCGGCGCGCGGTCGAGCAGCTCGATCTGCTCGGGGCGCCGCTGCTCGGCGGCTGCCCGCGCTGAGACGACGCGAGCGCGTCCGCGGCATCGGCTGAGAGCGCTCGCCCCGTACAGGTCGCCGGATTGGATTCCGTTCCTGCCACAATTTAGCTCGGGACCATCGGCAACCCCCGCCCACACGGAACCTCATCCGGGCACGTCGCGCAGCCAACCAGAGCGGGCCAGATCCGTCTAAAGTGCGCCGCCATGGCCAACCCGATCGACGCCGATCCCAACCGTCAGAGAGAAACCCCCGCCCAGAGAGACGGCAACGCCCAGCAGCGCGACACCCCCGCCGCATTTTTCCGCGGCAACCCGGCGCCCGACGCCCGCACCGGCATGCACCCGATCGCGTTGCGCCGCGCCTTCGCCGATCACCTGCACTACTCGCGCGCCCGGGAGTCCATGTCCGCCACGCCGTTCGACAGGTACGTCGCCCTCGCCCTCTCGGCGCGCGACCGCCTCGTCGACCGGTGGACGAAGACGCAGCACACCTACTACGAGCAGGACGTCAAGCGCGGCTACTACCTCTCCGCAGAGTTCCTCCTCGGCCGGGCGCTCGTCGCCAACCTGCAGGCGCTCGACATCTACGACAGCTACAAGACCGTGCTCGGCGAGCTCGGCCTCGACCTCGACGAGCTCGTCGAGCAGGAGCCCGACGCCGGGCTCGGCAATGGCGGCCTCGGGCGGCTCGCCGCCTGCTTCCTCGACTCCATGGCCACGATCGGCCTGCCCACCTACGGGTACGGCATCCGGTACGAGTTCGGCATCTTCGAGCAGGTCATCCGCGACGGCTACCAGGTCGAGCGCGCCGACGAGTGGCTCCGCTTCGGCAACCCCTGGGAGATCGAGCGCCCCGAGCACGCCGTCCCCGTCTCGTTCGGCGGCTACACCGAGCGCGTCCCCGACAAGCGCGGCGGCTTCCGCGTGGTCTGGCGCCACTCCGAGCAGGTCATCGGCGTCCCGTTCGACACGCCCATCGCGGGCTACCAGTCGAACACCGTCAACACCCTCCGCCTCTGGTCGGCCCGCGCGGGCGAGGAGTTCGACTTCGAGCTCTTCAACGCCGGCGACTACGTGCACGCCGTCCACGAGAAGAACCAGTCGGAGGTCATCTCCAAGGTCCTCTACCCGAACGACAACTTCGACAAGGGCAAGGAGCTGCGCCTCCGGCAGGAGTACTTCTTCGTCGCCTGCTCCATCGCCGACATCGTGAACCGCTACAACCGGGTCCACCCGGACTTCTCGCGCTTCGCCGAGAAGAACGCGATCCAGCTGAACGACACGCACCCCGCCATCGCGATCGCCGAGCTGATGCGCGTCCTCATCGACGACCACCTGCTCCCCTGGGAAGACGCGTGGAAGCAGACGGTCGGCGCCTTCGGGTACACGAACCACACCCTGCTGCCCGAGGCGCTCGAGCGCTGGCCCGTCGCGCTCTTCGAGCGGCTCCTGCCGCGGCACCTCGAGATCATCTACGAGATCAACCGGCGGTTCTTGCGCGAGGTCATGGACGCCCACCCGCAGGACCAGGACCGCGTGGCGCGGATGTCCCTCATCGAGGAAGGCCACGAGCGCCACGTGCGCATGGCCCACCTCGCGGTCGTCGGCTCGCACTCGGTGAACGGCGTGGCCAAGCTCCACTCCGAGCTCGTCAAGCGCGACCTGCTCCGCGACTTCTACGACCTCTGGCCCGAGCGGTTCAACAACAAGACGAACGGCGTCACGTTCAGGCGATGGCTGCTCGCCTGCAACCCCGCGCTCGCCGCGCTCGTCACCGAGAAGGTCGGCCCGAAGTGGGTGACGGAGTTCGAGCGGCTGCGCGAGCTCGAGCGGCACCTCGACGACCCGGAGTTCATCGAGCGGATCGCCGCGGTGAAGCGCGCGAACAAGGTGGCGCTCGCGAAGGTCATCGCGCAGGAGCTCGACATCCACGTCGACCCCTCCTCGATCTTCGACGTCCAGATCAAGCGCCTCCACGAGTACAAGCGCCAGCTGCTCAACGCGCTCCACATCGTCGCGCTCTACCTGCGCCAGAAGCGCGGCGAGCAGATCACGCCGCGGACCTTCATCTTCGGCGCCAAGGCGGCGCCCGGCTACCGGCAGGCGAAGCTCATCATCAAGTTCATCCACGCCGTCGCCTACGTCGTGAACGGCGACCGGCGCCACACCGGGCTCCGGGTCGCGTTCATGCCGAACTACCGCGTCTCGCTGGCCGAGCGCATCATCCCCGCCGCCGACGTCTCCGAGCAGATCTCGACCGCGGGCATGGAGGCGTCGGGCACCGGCAACATGAAGCTCGCGCTGAACGGCGCGCTCACCGTCGGCACGCTCGACGGCGCGAACATCGAGATCCGCGACGCCGTCGGCCCGGAGAACTTCTTCCTGTTCGGCCTGACCGCCGACGAGGTCATCGCCCGCCGCGGCGAGCACTTCGAGGGGCGCACCGCGGTGGCCGCCGACCCGGAGCTGCGCGAGGTGATCGAGCTCATCTCGTCGGGCTTCTTCTCCCCGGAGTACCGCGAGCTCTTCCAGCCCCTGCTCGACCGGCTCCTCGGCCGGGACGAGTACATGATGCTCGCCGACTTCAAGGCGTACTGCGCCTGTCAGCGCGAGGTGGAGGCGGCCTACGCCGACCGGCAGAGCTGGCTGCGCAAGTCCGCGCTCAACATCGCGCGCGTGGGCGAGTTCTCCTCGGACCGCACGGTGCGCGAGTACGCGCGCGACATCTGGGGCCTCACGCCCGTCGAGATCGACCTCGGCGCGGCCATGTCGCTCGTGTGACGGCGCCGGCGCGCCCTCCGCCGCGGGCCGCTCGCGCGCCTGCGGCGGGGCGCCGCGCCCCGCCAGCCGGAGCCAGCCGCACCAGGCCGGCGCCCGCGAACGAACCCAGCAGCACCCTCGGCCCGGTTCCATGAGCCGTGCGCCACGGCGGACGGAAAATCCAGGCCCGCGCGTGGCGAAGGGCGCCGCGGCGGAGCATGCTTCCGGGGCATGAGCCAGCTTCGTCGGCCGC
This sequence comes from Sorangium sp. So ce426, assembly GCF_051475585.1. NCBI lineage: Bacteria > Pseudomonadati > Myxococcota > Polyangiales > Polyangiaceae > Sorangium > Sorangium sp. So ce426. Next base: position 6,461,792 of record NZ_CP150341.1, read on the forward strand.
TCGCCGGGGCGGGGCTCTTGCTATCCTTCCCGACGGATTTATGCCGAACGATCCTGAGGAAAGAGAAGACAGGCAGGGCGACCTCGCGACGGAGCGGGAACGGAAAGTCGAGAAGCCCCGCCGCTACAAGGTCGTGTTCCACAACGACGACTACACGACGATGGAGTTCGTCGTGCTCGTCCTCATGAAGTTCTTCCACCGCACCGAGACGGAGGCCACGCACATCATGCTGAGCGTGCACCACCGCGGCCACGGGGTCGCCGGCGTGTACACGAAGGATGTCGCCGAGACCAAGGTCGCCCAAGTACAGGACTTCGCCAAGGAGCACGGGATGCCCCTTCGGTTGACCGCCGAGCCGGAATGACCATGCGCATCAGCCCCGAAGTTGAGATCGCCTTTTCGCTCGCCACCCGGGAGGCCTCGCGCCGCCGGCACGAGTTCGTGACCATCGAGCACCTGCTCTACGCGCTGCTCTTCGACGAGGAGACGGCCGAGGTCCTCCGGCACGCGGGGGGCGACACCCCGCTGCTCAAGAAGAAGCTCGAGCGCTTCCTCGACGAGGAGATCGAGGTGCTGCCAGAGGACGCGGACACGAGCCCGACGCTCTCGCTCGGGTTCCAGCGCGTGGTCGGCCGCGCCGCGATGCACGTGCAGTCCTCGGGCAAGAAGGAGCTCAAGGGGGCGAACGTGCTGGTGGCGATGTTCGCCGAGCGCGACTGCCCGGCCGTGACGCTCCTCGGCGAGCAGGGCATCAGCCGCTTCGACGTCGTGAACTACATCTCGCACGGCATCTCGAAGACGGGCCAGGACGACGGCCTCCGGGAGGAGCCGCCGGAGGAGGGCGGCGAGCCCGGCGCCGCGCAGCCGATCAAGGATCCGCTCGCGGCGTTCACGATGAACCTCAACAAGGAGGCGGCCGAGGGCCGCATCGATCCGCTGGTCGGCCGCGAGAACGAGGTCGCCCGCACGATCCAGGTGCTCGCGCGGCGGCGCAAGAACAACCCCCTGCTCATCGGCGACGCCGGGGTCGGCAAGACGGCGATCGTGGAGGGGCTCGCGCAGCGGATCGAGAAGAAGGACGTGCCCGCGCCGCTCAAGGACGCGACCGTCTACGCGCTCGACATGGGCGCGCTCCTCGCCGGTACAAAGTACCGCGGCGACTTCGAGAACCGCCTCAAGGCGGTGCTGCGCGCGCTGGAGAAGCAGCCGGGCTCGGTGCTCTTCATCGACGAGATCCACACGATCATCGGCGCCGGCGCCGCGAGCGGCGGGACGATGGACGCGTCGAACCTGCTCAAGCCCGCGCTGGCCTCGGGCCGCCTGCGCTGCATCGGCGCGACGACGTTCCAGGAGTACCGCGGCCACCTCGAGCGCGACAGCGCGCTCGCGCGGCGGTTCCAGCGCATCGAGGTGCCGGAGCCCTCGGTCGACGAGACGGCGCAGATCCTGAAGGGCCTGCAGAAGCGCTACGAGGAGTTCCACAAGATCACGTACACGGCCGAGGCGATCGACGCCGCGGCCAAGCTGTCGGCGCGGTACCTGCAAGATCGCCGGCTGCCCGACAAGGCGATCGATCTGCTCGACGAGGCGGGCGCGGCGGCGCGCCTCCGCCACGGCGACGGGTACACGGTCGAGGCGGCGGACATCGAGCTCGTCGTCGCGAAGATGGCGCAGATCCCGCCGCGCCAGGTGTCGACGTCGGACAAGGCGCAGCTCAAGGATCTCGAGCAGTCGCTGCGCTCGGTGATCTTCGGGCAGGACGAGGCGGTGAAGCAGCTCTCGTCGGCGATCAAGCTGTCGCGCGCGGGGCTGCGCGCGCCGGAGAAGCCGATCGGCTCGTTCCTGTTCTCGGGCCCGACCGGCGTCGGCAAGACCGAGCTCGCGAAGCAGCTCGCCAGGGCGCTCGGCATCGGGTTCCTGCGGTTCGACATGAGCGAGTACCAGGAGCGCCACACCGTCTCGCGGCTCATCGGCGCGCCGCCGGGCTACGTCGGCTTCGACCGCGGCGGCCTGCTCACGGAGGCGGCGGCGAAGACGCCGCACGCGGTGCTGCTGCTCGACGAGATCGAGAAGGCGCACCCGGACGTGTTCCAGGTCCTGCTCCAGGTGATGGACCACGGCACGCTGACCGACAACAACGGCAAGAAGAGCGACTTCCGCCACATGGTGCTGATCATGACGAGCAACGTGGGCGCGCGGGAGCTCGCGCAGGCGCGCGTCGGCTTCGGCGAGCGAGGGACGGCGGGCGACGACGACAAGGCCTACAAGAACACGTTCAGCCCGGAGTTCAGGAACCGGCTGGACGCGCGCATCATGTTCCGGCCGCTGGATCCGTCGGTCATGGGCAGCATCGTGGACAAGTTCGTCGGCGAGCTCGCGGCGATGCTGGCGGATCGGTCGGTGACCGTCGAGGTGACGGACCGGGCGCGGGCGGAGCTCGCGACGCGAGGGTACGATCCGGCGAACGGGGCGCGGCCGCTCGGGCGCGTCATCGAGAACGACATCAAGCGGCGGCTCGGGGACGAGCTGCTCTTCGGGGCCCTCGAGAACGGAGGGAACGTCGCGGTCGACTTCGAAGGCGGCGAGTTCACGTTCAAGTTCTCGGCGGCGAACGGGGGGGGGCCGGAGAAGGCGAAGGCGAACGGGGCGGCAGTCGAGCCGGAAGCCGTCGGCTAGGACGGCTGCGACGGAGCCAGCGGGGAGGGGGTGCCCGTGCGCGCGGGCGGCGGGGGCCCCTCCCACGAACTCGCGCCTCTTGAGAGGCGATTGCCGTGAGTACGGGAGAGGTGGGCCGGGAGGGATAGCTGCGATGCGGGCCGGCGCTCGGGTTCGTGGGGCCCTACCCCGCCGCCCGCGCGCACGGGCACCCCCTCCCCGCTGGCTCTTCCAAGGGGGTAACGGGGGCGGGGTCAGTTCAGGGAGTGCGGCATCGCCAGGGTGAACGACGCGATCTCGGCGTCGAAGACGCGGCCGTCAGGGCGGTGCATCTGGTAGGTGCCGCGCATCGTGCCGCGCGGGGTCTCGAGCACACAGCCGCTCGTGTACTCGAAGTGCTCGCCAGGCTTGAGCGAGGGCTGCTGGCCAACGACGCCAGGGCCGCGCACCTCCTCCACCTTCCCGCTGCCGTGCGTGATGATCCAGTGCCGCGTCCTCAGCTGGGCAGGCTCGGTGCCTTCGTTCGCGATCCGCACGGTGTAGGCAAAGACGTAGCGGTGCTCCGTCGGGGATGACTGCGTGGGGACGTAGACCGTCGAGACGGTGACCCGGATGCCCTGCGTGATGGCCGTCGACACAACCACGCACTGCCACCGCTGCGGCGCGCGCACAAGGGCCCGGCCGCGCAGCACCCGCACAAGGGCCCGGCCGCGCAGCGCGCGCAAGGGCCCGGCCGCGCAGCGCGCGCAGAGCCGGCAACCGGCAAGGAGCGCCGCGGCTCGGCGTGACGACGAGACGGCCAGGCTCCGGGAGACCCGGCGTTGACAGCTTCCGGGCTCATCCGCACGTTTCGGTGAACCTTGGGTCGACGAACCGTGGAGGACCCGCCGTGGGCGAACAGAACCGTATCTGTGTTCGAGATGCAGTTGGCGAGCCGTTCGTCCCGATCGCGATCCTGCCGCCGGCGCGCGGCGAGAGGGCGGCGATGATCCAGAACGGCGATCCCACCTCCGGAGAGGCGGAAAATCACGGCCTCGGGCTCACGGCCATCGGCCCCGTCATGCCGGAGCGCAAGATCCGCGAGTGGGCCCTCGTCCTCCAGTCGAGCGAGCTTTGGCACGCCGTGCGGTACACGCCGGCGGGCTGGGTGCTCCTCGTGCGCGACGAGGACTACGCCCTCGCCGCAGGCTCGATCGATCGGTACGAAGCGGAGAACCGCAACTGGCCCCCGCTCCGCCCGCGCGAGCGGCTGCGCCACCCTCCGTCCATGGTCGCCGGCGTCGCGTTCGCCGCGCTCGCCCTCTTCTTCTTCCTCGTCACCGGGCCCGCGAGCGGCGGCGGACGCTGGTTCCAGCGCGGCGCGTCCGTCGCCGACCTCGTCGTGGGACCGGAGCCGTGGCGCGCCATCACCGCGCTCACGCTGCACGCCGACTCGGCCCACGTGATCGGCAACGTCATCTCCGGGACGGTCTTCGCGTCCGCCGTGCAGCGCCGCCTCGGGCCGGGCGGCGCCGCGCTCGCCGTGGTCGCCTCGGGCGCGCTCGGGAACTTCGCGAACGCGCTCTGGCACCAGAGCCTGGGCCAGCACCACGCCTCGATCGGCGCCTCCACCGCGGTGTTCGGCGCGATCGGGCTGCTCGCCGCCACGCAGCTGATGCTCGACCGCGCGCACGACAAGGAGAGCGGCGAGAAGCGCCACCTCCTCCACCTCGTCGCGCCGCTCGTGGGAGGCCTCGCCCTCCTCGGCGCCCTCGGCGCGAGCCCACGCTCCGACCTCGGCGCGCACGCCTTCGGGTTGCTCAGCGGCGCCGCGATCGGGGTCGTCGCCGGCCTCTCGCTGCGCAACCGGCCCGCGCCGCGGCGCCCCGTCGTCCAGGTCGCGCTGGGCGCGACCGCGGCGGCGCTCGTCCTCGGCGCGTGGCAGATCGCGCTCATCGCCTGAGCGCGCGACCGCTGCGGCGCTCGTCCCCGGCGCGCGGCGCGCGCTCATCGCCTGCGCGCGACCTCAGTCGACAGGCCAGATCCCCACGGTGCCGCCGACCCAGGTCAGGTCGCGGTTGTGATCGACGCCGAGCATCCTCCCGCGCGAGAGCCGCACCAGGTTGAGGACGAGCGATGGCTCGGGCTCGTCCGGCGCACGCAGGAACATCATCCGCACCTCGGCCTTCACCCCGTTCCCGTCCGGCATCGCGAGCGCCGGCTCGTACGCGACCTTCTCCTGGAGCAGCCAGCCCGAGCGCTCCCCCTCCGGGATCGCGGCGATGTCCTCGGGCGTGACATCCACCTTCACCCCGGAGCCCGCGAAGGAGAACAGCGGCTTGAGCACGTAGCGCTCGAGATCCAGCGGCGCGCCCTCCAGCGCGCTCAGCGCCCGCGCCCGGGGGAGCGCGGGGTGATCGATGTAGGGCAGCGTGTACTTCGACCACGTCCAGTACCAGTTCGGGTGCGAGCACCACGTGACGTCCAGCGGATCGCCGTACCGGAACGGGAGCTCGACCCGCTTCGACAGGAGCTCGTCGAACACGACGCGGTTGTACAGCCGGCGGACCTGGACGAGCCGCCCGCCGACGCGGCGGAACAGCCGGTCCCCCTCCCGCACGAGCACCGTCGGACAGACGGCGTCGACGCCGACGAGGAGCTTCGTCGCCACGAAGTCGGGGTACGTCTTCTGCTTCTCCGGCGCGAGGTCGAGCAGGACCACCGACTCTTCAGGCTCTCCCGCGAGGATCGCGCGGCGGAGCTGCGCGAGGACGTCGGCGGTGCTCCGGCCGCCGAAGCAGCACGACCAGCGCCGGTCGAGGCCCGGCATCCCGGCGAGCACCTCGGCCATGATCTCGACCTGGACGAGCATGAGCGCGTAGAGCGACGGGAACGCCTGCAGCTCGACCACCTTGCCCGTGAGCTCGCCGTCCGGGCCGCGCACGATCGCGAAGTCGACCTGCACGCAGTTGGGGAGCGGATCCATGCCCGGGACGTCGAGGTGCGCAGGGATGGCGCGCTTCATCCGCTCGATGAGCGCGGGGCTCGAGATCTGTCGCACGATCTCCGTCGCGGAGCGCTCGAGGTCGTCGCGCAGCCCGTGGGGCAGGAACAGCGGCGTCTCGGCGACGCGGAACGGGATCGCGCACCCGAGCCGCCGCTCGAGCCGGCCGAGGTAGTCCGCGTAGGTCGACGGCCCGAAGGCAGCATTGAACGCGCGCCGGAAGGTGGGGTCCATGTATTTGTATTTTGTTGGTATCACGGTAACGCGCGCGGCTGAACGACCCGCCGGGCGCCTCCAGCAAGAGCGCGCCGGGGGCTCCCCGCGGTCCGATCCGGCTTGAGGCCGCGGGCACGGCGACTACAGTCGCCGCGAACCCCGCCGAGGCCTCCCACGATGATCAAGCTCCGCTCCGCCATGGTTTTGCCGCTCGTCGCCGCGCTCGCCGCGGCGTGCTCGAAGACCCCCGAGCCGACAGCCACATCCGCGCCGGAGGCCCCGGCGACCAGCAAGCCCGCCGCGCCCGCCGAGGCGGCGCCCGCCCCGAAGCCGGCGCCGGCCAGCGGCCAGCAGGCGGGCGGCGCGCTCGCGTGGGACGCCCCGGCGAGCTTCGAGAGCGCGCCGAACCCCAACTCGATGCGCAAGGCCACGTACAAGATCAAGCGCGCCGCCGGTGACGCCGAGGACGCCGAGCTCAGCGTGAGCCAGGCGGGCGGCAGCGTGGACGCGAACATCACGCGCTGGGCCGGCCAGTTCTCCCAGAAGAGCGACGATTCCCCCAAGCGCACCGACCTCAAGGCCGGCGATCTCAAGGTCACCATCGTCGAGGTGAAGGGGACGTTCGCCGGCTCCGGGATGCCCGGCATGCCCGCGTCGGATCCGAAGCCGAACTACGCCCTCCTCGGCGCGATCGTCGAGACGCCCTCCGGCGATCCCTGGTTCTTCAAGATGACCGGCCCCGAGAAGACGGTCACCGGGGCGCGCGCCGACTTCGACAAGCTCGTGAACAGCCTGCGCCTGAAGTGACGCCGCAGCGCGGCGCGTGGACCACGCGCCGCGCCCCTCAGTACGCGATCTCCCCGTCGAAGAACCGCGCGAACGCCTGCGGGAGCGCCGCCGCGCCGCCCTCCGCGAGCGGCGGTCGCGCGCTCGAGAGCGTCTGCCAGAGGAGGATCGTCTCCCGCGGGCGCTCCTGCGCGATCCCGCGCAGCGCGGCGAGCGCCTTGGCGCTGTACGTGACCTCCCCCGGCACGCCGATCAGCCGCTCCACCTCGGGGATCGCGGCGATGGACGCAGGGGTCGGCATGCCGTAGCCGGGGCCGATCGCGCGGTGATCGATCTCGAAGCGGACCGGCGGGAGCCGGCGCCGGGTGAAGCGCGGCGCGCGCCGGGCGAGCAGGCGCTGCATGCTGCCGATCTCGTACCGGACGACGGCGCGGTTCGACGCGATGCGCTCGGTGATGCGAACGCCGACGATCGTGGTCGGCCAGCCGAGCACCGCGGCGCCCAGCGTGAGCCCCGCCAGCGTGCCGCCCGTCCCCGAGGGGACGACGATGCGATCGGGCCGCGGGGCCTCGCCGCGCTGGACCTGCTCCGCGAGCTCGAGCATCGCGTCGACGTAGCCGAGGCACGGGAGGGCGGACGAGGCGCCCGGCAGGATGAAATACGGCCGGTCGGCCCGTCGCAGCGCGCGGATCGCCCGGACCGCGGTGGTCGCGTACCCGCCCCCATGGACGAGCTCGGCGCCGCTGGCCGCGTCGGCGAGGAGCGCGCCGCGGCCGAACCGGGTGATCGGCTGATCGAACAGGACCGCGGTGACGGCGAAGCCGAGCGCGCGGCCGAAGAGGGCCGTGGCGGTGACCTGCGTCGACGCCAGCCCGCCGACGGTGACGAGCGTCCTCGCGCCGCGCCGCTCCGCGTCGGCGAGCAGGAACTCGAAGCGACGCACCTTGTTGCCGCCGTAGAGCGGCGAGATCAGATCGTCGCGCTTCACCCAGACGCCGCCGCGGCCGAGGTACTTCTCGATCGCGGCGCACGGGACGACCGGCGTCGGCGCGTGCGCGAGGGGGCGCCACGGGACCTGCCCCGAGAGCTCGGGCAGCTCGGCGAAGAGCGGCAGCTCCCGCGACGCGGGCAACGCGGGCGAGACGGCAGGGCGCGCCCCGGGAGGCCCCGCCGCGCCCGCCGCCCGGGCGCGGGTGGCTCGCTCCTCGTCCTCGCCGTCAGCCACGCTCCACCTCGCGTTCAGGCGCGCGCCGCCGCGCCGTGCCCCGCCTGCCCGCCGCCCGGGCCCGCCTGCTCACCGGCGTCGCCGGGGTCGTCTTCCGCGCCATTTCCCGTGCCAGCTTCCGCGCCAGCGCCGAGGCGGCCGCCGCGCGCGACCAGGGGATCGCTCAGGTACGTGTCCGTCAGCCGCTTCGGCCCCGCGAGGCCGAGCAGCCGGAGCGGGAAGAGCAGCACCGAGAGCACCCACGACGCGAGGCCGAGCGCGAGCTTGCCCCCGTACGCCTCCGCCACCAGCGCGAGCTTGCGGCCGGCCGACATCGACGAGATCGGCGCCTCGGTCAGGCCGATCCGCATGAGCCGGAGCTCCGCGACGCGCACCGTGTGGCGCACCAGATCGGGCAGGCGCTTGAGCGCCGGGTGGTCCATCGGCAGGCGCTTCTTCATGAACGCCTCGAGCCGCGACACGCCCCAGAGGGACACGAGCGCGAGGCCGAGCAGCCGCCTCCGGAGCGCCGGCCTGCCCGCGATGGCCTTCCTCGTCTGCTGCTCGCCGAAATCGACGTGCCGCTCTTCCTGCCGCACGCCGCGCTTCAGGATGGCGACGATCTCCGGCTCATCCACGGTCTCGATCATCGCGTAGAAGGCCTGGAGGACGAGGCCCTCGCCGAGGGCCATCTCGAGGGCGACGTGCTCGGCCCAGTCCCCGCCCATCAGCCCGGTCGCGAGGAAGCGCACGCTCCAGGCGGCCTTGTCCGGCGGCGCGCCCAGGATCTCGAGGATGCGGAGGAAGTTGCCGACGTGCTGGAACTCCTCGACGGCCTGGCGCGCGAGGAAGCGCGCGGACTCCAGGTCGGGGGCGTTGTAGAGCCAGTGCCCAATCTGGACGCCGGTGATCTCCCCGTAGAGGAACTGCTGCACGGCCCAGACGATCACGTCCTTGTCCTTGACGGGATCGAGCCTGGCGCCCTGGAAATCGAACGCCATCTCTTCGCGGGTCACCAGCATCACTCGCCCTCCGGAGCGGTGAATTTAGCCCAGATCGCGGCCGCCGGCAGGTCCGAGGCGAAGGGCCCGGCGCGGCGCGATCCGCCGGGGCGGCGCCCCTGCTCGGCCCGTCCGGCGGAGGCGGCGCCCCCCGTGGTATACGGCCGACACGGCGGCATCAGGGACCGCCGACTTGAACCTCAGGAGAAGCACCATGGCGCGTGTCCACAACTTCAACGCCGGCCCTGCCGGGCTCCCCCTCCCCGCCCTCGAGCGCGCGCAGCGCGAGCTCCTCGATTTCGAGGGGACGGGCATGTCGATCATGGAGCACAGCCACCGCGGCAAGGCGTTCGAGGCGGTGCACAACGAGGCGATCTCGCTGCTCCGGCAGCTGCTCGGCCTGTCGGACGACTACCACGTGCTGTTCATGCAGGGCGGCGCGGCCATGCAGTTCGCGGTCGTGCCGATGAACCTCCTGCCGCCCGGCAGGAGCGCCGACTACATCCTGACCGGCGGCTGGTCGGAGAAGGCCCTGGAGGAGGCGAAGCGCGTCGGGACGGTGCGCGTGGCCGGCAGCACCGCCGTCGACAAGCGGTACACCCGCATCCCCCACCAGGGAGAGCTCTCGCTCGATCCGAACGCCGCCTACGTCCACATGACGACGAACAACACGCTGTTCGGCACGCAGTGGCACTGGCTGCCCGATACGGGCGACGTGCCGCTCGTCGCGGATATGTCGTCCGACATCCTGTGGCGAAAGATGGATATCTCCAGGTTTGCCCTGGTTTACGCCGGCGCCCAGAAGAACATCGGACCGAGCGGGATCACGGTCGTGCTCGCCCGCAAGGATCTCGTTGACAGTGCCCGAAAAGACATTCCCGTCATTTTCCGTTATGCCACTTACGCTGCCAACAACTCGCTCTACAACACACCTCCGACATTCGCAATCTACCTCATGCGCAACGTGCTCGCGTATACGCTTGAGATCGGTGGGCTCGAGGAGGTCGAGCGACGGAATCGCAAGAAGGGTGAGCTGCTGTACGAAACCATCGACGCGCACCCGGACGTCTTCCGGGCGCCGGTCGAGAAGGAGAGCCGCTCGTTCATGAACGTGGTGTTCCGGCTGGCCAGCGAGGAGATGGAAAAACGCTTCGTCGCCGAGGCCGCAAAGGAGGGTATGGTGGGGCTCGCCGGACACAGGTCGACCGGGGGTATCCGGGTTTCGATCTACAACGCAGTACCCGTTGCATCGGTGGAGCGCCTCACGGCGTTCATGCGGGATTTCGCCAAGAGGGCTTGACTCGCGGCGGGAGCACGACGTTCTCGGTATTTCCAGGTTCGCCGCTGTTTCCAAAACACGCTCGGCGAACCTCCCCCTAATTCGTCGCGTCCCAACCTTCAGCCCGCTTGACGTTGTTCCGCCCGGCACAACAGGCCTTCGCGGAAAGGGTCTGTCGGCCTTTCCGCAGCTGGGAGGGAGGCGGTGAACGCCGCTCCCCGACCAGCACCGGGAGGGGACGGCGAACGCCGCTCCCTGACCAGCACTGGGAGGGGACGGGGGGAACGCCGTCCTTTACCGGCTCGCAGGCCCCGTTCGGAGACCTGAATCGAGCGAGCCAACCGTAAGGAGAGGATGATGGCGAGCATGGATGATCGTATGATTTCCAGGAGTGAGGAGGGCCAGGAGGAGAGAGGGGCCTCGCCGAGCGAACCCCCGCCTTCTTCAGCGTCGCAGCGGGCTGCCAACGAGCGGCAGCAGCGTGGCTTCGCCGCCATGGACGAGGACCGTCAGCGCAAGATCGCCAGCAAGGGCGGGAAGGCAGCCCACGAGAAGGGCACGGCGCACGAGTTCACGCGCGACGAGGCGCGCGCCGCCGGCAAGAAGGGCGGCGAGGTCGTCAGCCAGAACCGCAAGCACATGGCCGAGATCGGTCGCCGTGGCGGCGAGCGCGTGAGCCAGGACCGGGCCCACATGGCCGAGATCGGCCGCAAAGGCGGCGAGGCCGTGAGCGGCGATCGCCAGCACATGGCCGAGATCGGCCGTCGTGGCGGCGAGTCGCGGGGGGACCAGCCGCGGGAGAATCAGCCGCGCTGACCAGGGGACGCGCACGGCCCGGCGCCGGGGGCGCCGGGCCAGCCCCCTACCCCCTCGCGACGGCCACGACCCTGGCCTCCCGGTCGTCGCCGCAAGGTGCCTCTCGGGAGGTCTCCAGGCGCCACAGGACCGCGCGCGCCGCGCCGGCGTGGCCCGCCCCGCACATCTCGGCCAGACACCCGGCGCGCCGCCCAGGAGGGCGGCGCCGAGCCTCCAGCGCAGGGCAGGCGCCGGCGGGTCAGCCGGGCGCGATCGCGCCCAGCGAGACGTCGCTGGGCGTCTCCTTCGGGCCGGGGATCCATTCCTCGTCGGGCTCCTCCGGCGGGAGCACGACCGGGGCGCCGTCGTAGCGCAGGCGCTTGCCAGGCCAGACGAAGCTGCGGAAGAGGTAGGCGAGGAGCGACGGCTGGTCGAGGCCCGGGTGGATGAAGGGCGCCACGCGCCGCGCGTGCGCCGCCGGCAGGAGGCTCCAGTGGAGGCCGGGCTCCATGTGATGGATGGAGTGGAAGCCGTTGTTGTACGTCCACCAGTTGACCAGCCGGCCGACGAAGTTGCGCGAGTGGTTGTACTCGCTGTCCTCGTCGCAGCCGTCGTGCTGGAGGTAGTTCATGGTCACGATCCCCCACGCGGCGTACTGGTGGGGGATCAGGACGTAGAGGAGGAACTTCTGCCAGTCGAGCGCGAGCAAGGCCCCCGTCGCGCCGAGGAACACCGCCGACTCGAGGAGCATCTGACGGAACCACGGCGGGTTCCGCCGGTACATCGCCTTGAAGTAGCGCATGTCGGCGGGCAGGATGTCCCGGACCACGCGGCTCATGAAAAAGAGGCCGTTCAGCAGGTTCCACCGATAGCGCACCTTCGTCGTCCGCATCACGTCACGCCGGGACTGCGTGTACTTGTGATGGCTGAGGTTGTGGCCCGGGACGTAGGCGCTGACGGGGTGCCCGTAGGTGAGCGTGAGCGCGACCTGGAACGCGCGGTTCATCCATCGCCGCCGGAACACGGGGCAATGGACCGCGTTGTGGGTCGCGACCGCTCCGAGGAACGAGAACACGCACGTCGTGGCGAGGAGCGGAATCGCGAGCCATAGCGCGCGCGGCGCGTAGACCCATTGCACCGCCACGAGCACGAAATACGTCGCGACGAAGAGGAGTGTCTTGATATCGGCGCGGTACCGGAGCATGGCTGTTCTTCGCGGCTACTACCAGGACCACGCGCCGAACCGACCGGCAGCGCCGAGCGGCGCTGACCGGCCCGGACGGGCGCAGCGGCCCATCGTCTCGGCGCTCTTCCTAGCGCATTTCGTCGCAGCTGGAAGCCCGAAGTTGCATTCCGACGAGCGCTCCGCGCCATCCCCACCCGACATCCGTGTTTCACGCCGATGTCTCACGCTCGGTGCGATCGTCTTTACGCACCTCGCGCCGGTGTGCAGGCGTGGGAGCCGGTGTGCCGGTGAGGAAGCCGCTCCGCCGGTGTGCCGGTGAGGAAGCCGCTCCGCCGGTGCTCGGCGGCGCGTGCGGCGGAGCACTCCGGCGCGCTCCGGCGCGCTCCGGCGTGCGCTGGGCAAGAGGCGGCTCGCGCTTGACGACCTGGTCGCGAACCGCCAACGTGGCCGCGTGAGCTCATCCCCTCTCGGCTTCGATCCGAACGGTCCCGCCATCGGAAACGGGATTTACGGGCTGCCACACACTGCCGAGGACGCCCGGGTGGTCCTCGTCCCGGTGCCGTGGGAGCCGACGGTGTCCTACCGCCGCGGCGCCGCCAAGGGCCCGGGGGCGATCCTGCGGGCCAGCCGGCAGGTCGACCTCTTCGACCTGCACACGGGCAGACCGTACGAGCAGGGCATCGCGATGCTCGACGTCGATCCGGACATCGTGCGCTGGAACGCGGAGGCGTGCGCCGCGGCCGAGCCGGTGATCGCGGCGCACGGGGAGGTCGCTGGCGACCGGGACCTGGAGGCGCGCCTCGCGGCGGTCAACGCGCTCTCCCGCCGGCTGAACGAGCGCGTCACGGAGATCGCCATGCGCTGGATGGAGCGGGGCAAGCTCGTCGGCGTCATCGGCGGTGATCACTCCTCCCCCTACGGCGCGATCGCGGCGCACGCCGCGCGTTACCCGGGAATGGGGATCCTGCACATCGACGCGCACGCCGATCTCCGCAACGCGTACGAGGGATTCACCGACTCCCACGCTTCGATCATGCACAACGTCGCGACGAACCACCCGAAGATCCCGCGGATCGTCCAGGTCGGGCTGCGCGACATGAGCGAAGACGAGCTCCGGTTCATCCGCGAGTCGAACGGGCGCATCGTCGCCCACATCGACGCCTCGATCGCCGATCGGCTCTTCGAGGGCGAGCCGTTCCACCTGATCGCCGACTCGATCGTGGAGGATCTCCCCGACGACGTCTATGTGAGCTTCGATATCGACGGCCTCGATCCGACGCTGTGTCCGAGCACCGGCACGCCAGTCCCCGGCGGGCTGACGTTCCAGCAAGCCGTCGCCCTGATCGGCCGCATCCAGAAGAGCGGCCGGCGCATCGTCGGCTTCGACCTGAACGAGGTCGCGCCGAAGGACGACGCCGACGACTGGGACGGCAACGTCGGCGCCCGCCTCCTCTACAAGCTCATCGGCTTCACGCTTCTCTCCCACGACACCCGCAACCGCTAGGCGCAGCGGTCACCCGCTGCGCCGCGTCGTGCCGGAGTTTCAGCGATGCGCAGATCCGGAAGACGCTCACGAAAGCGCGCGGCGGTAGGTCTCGGATGCGAGGTGGACGTCTAGGGTGCCGGCCATCTCGCGGCACGAGTGCATGCTGAGCATCGGCGCGCCGACGTCGACCGTGGCGATGCCGAGCGAGGCCGCCGTGATCGGGCCGATCGTGCTGCCGCAGGGGAGATCGCTGCGCACGACGAAGCGCTGGGGGGCGTAGCCCACGTCGTGACAGAGCGCCTCGAGCGCGGCGGCCGTCGCGCCGTCGGTCGCATAGGACTGGTTCACGTTCGACTTGATCACGAGCCCGCGGTTGATCTGCGGGGCGTGGCGCGGCTCGTGCTGATCGGCATAGTTCGGGTGCACCGCGTGGGCCATGTCCGCCGAGACGAGCAGCGACCCGGCCATCGCGCGGGCGAACGCCTGCGGCTCGCGCCCCGGGTAGACGTCGACGATCCGCGCGAGCACGTCGCGGAGCACGCTCCCCGCCGCGCCCACGGCGCTCCGGCTGCCGCACTCCTCGTGGTCGTACAGCGCGATGACCCGCGTCGCCGCGGAAGGAGCGGCGCCGATCAGCGCGGCCGTCGCGGCGTGACAGCTCGCGAGGTTGTCCAGGCGGGACGCGAAGATGAACTCGTCGGAGAGGCCGCCGAGCGACGCCTTGAGCGTGTCGTACAGGCAGAGATCGAAGCCGAGGATGGCGTCGCGCGGCGCGTCGACCGCGCGCGCGAGCAGGGCGTTGAGATCGGCCTCCTTGCCCAGGCCGATCACGGGGACGAGGTGCTTCTGCGCGTTCAGCACGAGCCCCTCGGAGTTGACCCCGCGGTTCAGGTGGATCGCGAGGTTCGGGACGCGGGCGACCGGGCGGCCCAGGTCGACGAGGAGGCGCTCGATCCGCCCATCCCTGCGCACGTGGACGCGGCCGGCCACGCTGAGATCGCGGTCGAGCCAGGTCGAGTACAGGACGCCGCCGTAGACCTCGACCCCGAGCTGCTGGTAGCCGCTCCGCGAGAGCTCGGCGCTCGGCTTCACCCGGAAGTTCGGCGAGTCGGTGTGCGCGCCGATGACGCGAAAGCCGCCGAGCGCCGGGTGCTCGGCCCCGACCACGAACGCGACGATCGTCGACCCGCCCCGGATGACGAAGCGGCGATCGCCCGGAGCGACCGCCCACGCGTCGCGCTCCCCGAGCTCCGAGAAGCCGGCCGCCACGAGCCGCGAGGCGACCTCGCGCACGGCGTGGTACGGCGTCGGCGAGCGATCGATGAAGGCGCAGAGGTCGCGGGCGGCCGCGACGCCGCGCTCGCGCAGCGCCGCCATCTCGTCCGCGCTCCTCGCGAAGCGCTCGCCAAGGTCGGTCAGTGGCCTGGGATCGCCTGTGCGATCGAGGATGTCGGGGGGCGTCATGGAGGGCGCGGAGTCTAGCAGAGCCGCCGGGCCTCGCCCGGCGCGCCGGCGCGCGCCTCCGTGCGTGCGGAGGCGCGCGCTCGCTCACGCCACGCGCCGAGATGGCGGCCCACGCGGCCGGTGCGCCATGGTATCCGCCACCACCGCGCGGCTCGCAGGACCTCCTCCGGCGCCGCGCGCCGCAACCCGTAACGGAGACGCGACCCGATGTACCGCCTCGTCCGACCGCTCCTCTTCGCGCTGCCGCCCAGCCTTGCGCACGAGCTCGGCATGCTCGCGCTCGCCCCGCTCGAGCACGCAGCGCCGCTCCGCGCCCTCGTGCACGCCCGCCTCGCGCCCCGGGATGGGCGCATCGCCGTGCGCACCATGGGGCTCGACTTCCCTTCCCCGCTCGGCGTGGCGGGCGGCTTCGACAAGGACGCCCGCCGGGCCCGCGCGCTCGCCGCCCTCGGGTTCGGCTTCGTCGAGCTCGGCACCGTCACGGCGCAGCCCCAGGCCGCGAACCCGCCGCCGAACCTCTTCCGGCTGCCGGCCGACCGGGCGCTCATCAACCGGCTCGGGTTCCCGAACCAGGGCGCGGCCCGCGTCACGGAGCGCCTGCTCGGCCGCGGCGGCGCGGCGGCCGTCGGCGTGCCGGTGGGCATCTCGATCGGCAAGTCCAGGGTCGCGCCGCTCGATCCCATCGAGCCCGCGATCGACGACTACCTCGCGAGCTTCCGGGAGGCGCGGCGCGCGGCCGACTTCGTCGTGATCAACGTGTCGTCGCCGAACACGAAGGACCTCCGCGCGATGCAGGGGCCGGCGATCGCGCGCGCGCTGCTCTCCGCGATCGCGCGGGAGAACCGCGCCGCCGGGGCGCCGCTGCCGCTGCTCATCAAGGTCGCCCCGGACCTCGGCGACGAGGAGCTCGAGGCGTTGCTCGCCGTGGTCGAGGAGGTCGGCCTCGCCGGCGTCATCGCGACCAACACGACCGTGCGGCGCGACGGGCTCGCGACGAGCCTGGCGGCCGTCGAGGCGATGGGCGCGGGCGGGCTGAGCGGCCCGCCCCTCCGGCAGCGCTCGCTCGCGATGGTGCGGCGCGTCCGCGCGCGCCTCGGGAGCAACGTCACGGTGATCGGCGCCGGGGGCATCGAGTCGGCGGAGCACGCGATGGACCAGCTCCAGGCGGGCGCCGACCTCGTGCAGCTCTATACCGGCTTCATCTACGGCGGCCCGCTGCTCCCCGCCGCGATCGCGCGCGGGCTGTCGGACCTCGTGGCCCGCTCCGGCGCGCGATCGATCCAGGACCTCGTGAGCCGGCCAGGCGGCGCGACGCGCGCTGCTATGATCGGCCATGGAGCTTGAAGCGCACGTCCACGACACCATCCGCGACATCCCGGAGAGCGAGTGGAACGCGCTCGACGGGGTGAGCGAGGCGCCGTTCCTCACGTGGGCGTGGTTCGACGCGCTCGAGCGGACGGGGTGCGTGGGCGAGGCGGCGGGCTGGCTGCCCCACCACATCACGCTCCGGGCCGAGGGGGCGCTGCTCGCCGCGGCGCCCGCCTACCTCAAGGACAACAGCGAGGGAGAGTTCGTCTTCGACCACGGCTGGGCCTCTGCGTCCCACCAGATCGGCGCGCCGTACTACCCGAAGCTCGTCGTCGCGGTGCCGTTCACCCCCGCGACGACGCCGCGGCTGCTCGTGCGGCGGCCGGAGGACCGCCCGGCGCTGCTGCCCGTCCTCGCCGAGACGCTCCGCAAGCTGGTCGCGCGGAGCCGCATCTCGAGCGCCCACGTCCTGTTCCCGACCGAGGACGAGGCAGCCGCCCTCTCCGGCGCCGCCATGGCGCACCGCTGCGGCGTCCAGTTCCAGTTCGAGAACGAGGGGTATCGGACGCTCGACGACTTCCTCGCGCGCTTCAACGCGAAGCGGCGGCACCAGATCCGGCGGGAAATGCGCGAGTCCACGAGCCAGGGGCTGTCGATCGACACGCTGCGCGGCGCGGAGATCACGCCGGAGATCGTCGATGCCATGTTCGGCTTCTACGTCTCCACCGTGGAGAAGTTCGCCTGGGGCCGGCAGTACCTGAACCGCGCCTTCTTCGAGGAGATCGCGGCCCGGCTGCGCGGCGGCGGGGCCCAGGGAGGCGTCGAGATCGTCCTGGCGCGGGAAGGCAAACGCCCCATCGCGGGCGCGCTCAACCTCGCCGGGCCGACGACGCTCTACGGCCGTTACTGGGGCGCGTCGGAGGAGCGCCCGTTCCTGCATTTCAACGTCTGCTATTATCACCCGGTCGAGGACTGCATCGCCCGGGGACTGCGCCGCTTCGAGCCGGGCGCGGGAGGGTCGCACAAGCTCGTTCGCGGCTTCGCACCGAGCGTCACCCACAGCGCGCACCACATCGCGCATCCACGCCTGGACGCCGCCGTGCGCGAGTTCCTCGCGCGCGAGCGCGCCGCCGTCCGCGCGAAGACGGCGGACAGGAGCGTGGCATTCCGCTGAGCGCTTCCCTGGTGCAGCGCGACATGCGGTGTTGACGTGACGCGCGCTGGAGAGGGATGCTGCCAGACATGCGCGCCTTTCTTGCACTCCTCGCCTCCTCCATCGTCTTCGGGCTCGCCGCGAGCGGCGGCTGCTCGAGCAATGAAGCCACCGACACGACCTCGACGGCGACGGCGGCCACGGTCGCCGGCGCCGGCGGCTCGCTCGGCTTCGGCTGCTTCGGCGGCAGCCCGGATGGGCGGTGTACGATCCTCGCCCAGGTCCCCGAGAGCTGCAGCTGCCCCGACTGCTCCGACACGGCGAGCTGCCTCGGCCGCTGCAACGACGACGGCGCCTGCGACATGCGGCCAGACGCCCCCGACGGCGAGGATTGCACCTGCCAGGACTGCGCGGGCACCGTCGCGGCCTGCAGCCCGAGGCGCGGGTGCAACGACAAGGAGGGGTGCAACGCCAACGAGGATTGCACCTGCCCCGACTGCACGAGCACCCCGCGGTGCACGGATCACTGCACGGACAACGGCTCGTGCGCGGAGTACTTCGAGGGGTGCTCCTGCGCGGATTGCCGCGGCGTGGAGCGCTGCGGCGGGGACCCGGCCACGACCACGGCCACGGCCACGACGAGCAGCGGCGCGGGCGGCGACCCGACCGGCGGCGGCGGCGCGGGCGGCGACCCGACCGGTAGCGGCGGCGCGGGCGGCGACCCGGCAGGCAGCGGCGGCGCGGGCGGCAGCGGCGGCGCAGGCGGCGCAGGCGGCGCCTAGAACAACGATCACGTTGAAACCCGGAGAATTTTCACAGGGAGGCGGGGAGGCGGGGAGGAAGAAAAAAATGATCTTCTCCCTCTCGCCGTCTCTCGCTCCCCGCCTCCTCGCCTCCCTGTGAAAATTCTGCTTTTCTCGTGGTTTCAACCCGTTTGTCGCTCTAGGACCCCCTCGGCGCCCTCGCCGCTCCGAGCCCTCACTGCTTCGCGGTGAGCCCGTGCTTCCTCAAGAAC
The DNA here is from genome assembly GCF_051475585.1 of Sorangium sp. So ce426. Taxonomy (NCBI): domain Bacteria; kingdom Pseudomonadati; phylum Myxococcota; order Polyangiales; family Polyangiaceae; genus Sorangium; species Sorangium sp. So ce426. The sequence continues at coordinate 6,480,323 of NZ_CP150341.1, forward strand.
ATCCGCACGTGGTGGCGCTCCATTCCCGCGCGGCGCGCCATCTCGCTGACGTTGCCGCCCGTCGCGCGGATCAGCTCGCTGAAGTAACGCTGCTCGAACGCCGCGACGGCGCTCCGCTTCGCCTCGCCGAACGCCGACGTCGGCACGACCACGTCGCCGCCGCCCTCGAGCGGCAGGATCGAGGCGATCGCCTCGGCCCCGGGCGGCAGGCTCGCGGCCACGCTGGTGACGTTCATGAGCTCGCGGACGTTGCCGGGGAAATCGTGCTGGCCGAGCGTCGTGGTGATGAGATTGACCATCTCCACGGCGCGCTCGGGGCACCCCAGGCGCTCGCAGACGCGCTCGACGAGCAGGGGGATGTCCTCCCGCCGCTCGCGGAGCGGCGGCAGCTCGATGCGCATCTGGGCGATCCGGAAGAAGAGATCGCTCCGGAAGCGCCCGGTGTTCATGCTGCGGCCGAGGTCGCGGCGCGTCGCCGCGATGATCCGCACGTCGACGGGCTCGTAGATCCGCGACCCGACGCGCTTCACCTTCTGCTCGGTGAGCGCGCGCAGCAGCTTCGGCTGGAGATCGGGCGGCAGCTCGCCCAGCTCGTCGAGGAAGATCGTCCCGCCGCTCGCCTCGTGGAAGGCGCCGCTCCTCCGCTCGTTCGCCCCGGGGAAGGCGCCGCGCTCGTGCCCGAAGAGGAAGCTCTCGGCGAGCGCGCCCGGCAGCGAGGCGCAGTCGACGACGACGAACGGGCCGCCGCGCCGGCTCGAGACGTCATGGATGGCCTGCGCCGCGAGCTCCTTGCCCGTGCCCGTCTCCCCGGTGATCAGCAGCGAGAGCTCCGTCGAGGCCACCTCGCGCAGCAGGCGGAACAGGTGGCGCATCCGCGGCGAGGCGCCGATCAGCGGGCCGAAGCTCTCGTCGAAGCCGACGTCGACGCGCTCCTTGTCGAGCGGCTCGAAGCTCAGCACCGAGCCGCCGACCTGGATGGTGCACGCGGCCGTCAAGATCGCCTCGCGGATGCGGACCGTCGACACGAACGTCCCATTCTTGCTGCCGAGATCGCGGACGAGCACGCCCGGCCCCTCCGCGCGAAGATCGCAGTGCGTCGAGCTGACCTCCGGATCGTCGACCACCACACCGCAGCTCGGATCGCGCCCCACCACGATCGGCGCGATGCCGATCTTGACGGGATCCCGGCCCGCCGACCGCAGCGTGCCGCCGCGAACAAACCACTGAACCGCGCGAGCGCGGGTCGCATCCCTCGTCGAGCTCATATCCAACGGTTATTCGATTTCCCTGGTCTTGACCACATCCACGCACGCCCCGCGCGCCCACGGGTGGGAGCGCCCACCTGGGCGCACCGGGTACGTGGCTTCCGGAGGGGCCACAGCCTCTCGTCGAAAAACTTCACGACTACTAGAGGTAACAACCAGAAATTCTGATCAAGCAATGTGCTGAGCGCATAGCGGGAGAGGCCCTCGAGAGGTTAGAGTACGTGGTCTACGCAAGCGATGAAGCGGGCGTTCGTCCAGCTCGCCTCATCGGGTGTCGATGGTCGATGAACGAGGACCCGGCCATCGCGGGGTGGATGCGCCCCGCGATAGGGGCTGTCGGTGTGTATTCTTTCAACGCGATTCGGGGCTCCGCTCTCCCGGTCCCCTCAACGTGGGAGTCGCGCGAGCGCTCCCGACGAGGATGCTTATGCCGAGAATAGGATGGTTACTCCGGAAGCGCGCCGCGACGGCCCTGGGGCTCCTGGGGCTCTCCGCGGGCGCGAGCGCGCTCGCGTCCGTGTCCGCCGGTTGCAGCAGCGAGGCCGACGGCCCGTGCATCTCCGACGAGCAATTCTTCGCCGAGAAGGTGTGGGTCCCCATCCTCTCGACGAAGTGCATCGGCTGCCATAACCCGCAGGGGCAGGCGGCGGAATCCAAGCTGATCCTCGCCGGGAGCAGCGAGGCGGGGTTCCTCGACAAGAACCTCGCGACGTTCAAGTCGCTCGCCGGGCTCGAGCTCGGCGGCGAGTCGTACGTGCTGCTCAAGCCGACGAAGGCCATCGAGCACGGCGGCGGCCAGGTCCTCGCCTCGGACAGCGCCGAGGTCGAGGCGCTCCGGGCGATGGTGGAGCGCACGAAGGAGCCGTCGTCCTGCGAGACGGACGTCAACGCCTCCTTCGCCGGCGTGGTGATGAGCGGACCCGAGGAGACGCTCCGCACGGCGAGCCTCGAGCTCGCCGGGCGCCTGCCGACCGAGGCCGAGGAGGAGGCCGTCGCAGAGAGCGGCATGGCCGCGCTGGATCCGATCCTGGACCAGATGCTCACGGAGGAGGCGTTCTATGTGCGGCTGAAGGAGATCTACAACGATCTCTTCCTCACCGACCGTTACCTGAACGGCGAGGAGGCCGTCGATCTGCTGCGGAGCGACGCGTACGACCCGAAGTGGTACAACAGCCTCCCGCAGGATCCGGCGCTGGTCGCGAAATACGGCGCGCGGGACCTGGAGGACGTCGCCAACAAGCTGAAGAGCTGGACGAACCGGGCCGTCGGGAGGGAGCCGCTCGAGCTCATCGCTTATATCGTGCGGAACGACAGGTCCTTCAAGGAGGTCCTCACCGCCGACTACACGGTCGTGAGCCCCTTCTCCGCCAGGGCGTACGGCGTGGCGGCCGAGTTCAAGAACGACGCGGATCCGGACGAGTTCGTCCCGGCGAAGCGCGATCCGATCCCGCTCGCAGGCGTGCTCACCTCCCCCGTCTTCCTGTCCAGGCACCCGACGACGAGCACCAACAGGAACCGCCACCGCGCGAGGGTGGTCTATCAGTTCTTCCTCGGCACCGACATCCTGAAGACGGCCGAGCAGCCGCTCGATCAGACGAAGATCACCGACTTCAACCCGACGATGAACAACGCGGCGTGCACCGTCTGCCACGCCGCCCTGGACCCGCTGTCGGGCGGGTTCCACAGCTTCGACTCCGCGGGCCGGTACAAGGAGGACGACACCTGGTACGAGGACATGCGGCCGCCGGGCTTCGGCGCCGAGTCGGTGCCGTTCAGCGAGTTCCCGACCGCGCTCTCGTGGGTGGCGAAGCGCGTCGCCGACGACCCCCGCTTCGCGCTCTCGGCGGTCTATACGATGTACACCGGCCTCACCGGGCAACAGCCGCTCGCCGCGCCGACCAACGACGATCCGGAGTTCAACGCCAAGTTCCGGGCGTACCTCGCCCAATACCACGCGTTCAACACGATGGCGCACGACTTCGCCGACGGCGGCTACAACCTGAAGACGGTCGTCAAGGCCATCGTCAAGAGCCCCTATTTCCGGGCGCGCAACGTGGCGCAGGCGTCTCGGGGCGAGGCGCTCACGCAGCTCGGCGGCACGCGGTTCCTCGGGCCCGAGCAGCTGCACCGGAAGATCTGGGCGGTGACGGGGTATCCGTGGCGCCCGCGGGCGTTCGAGGACGACGGCAATCGCTACGACTTCCTGCTCCGGCGCGACGCCTACCGCATGCTGTACGGCGGCATCGACTCGCAGGACGTGATCCAGCGGATCTCGGAGCCGAACGGGATCATGGCCAACATCGCCGACCGGATGGCGAACGAGATGGCGTGCATCTCGGTGCCGCGCGACCTCTACCTCCCGCAGGAGGAGCGGCTCCTCTTCCCCTACGTCGAGACGACGTTCGAGCCGCGGGACACGAACGATTTCGACGTGCTGCCGGCCGTCGAGGGGATCAAGCAGAACATCCAGTACCTGCACAAGCGGGTGCTGGGCGAGTCGCTCGAGCTCGGCGATCCCGAGATCGAGCGGACGTACAAGGTCTTCCTCGAGACGTGGGAGGAGGGCAAGGCGGGCATGGCGAAGCCGGAGGGCGAGGAGGGGCGGCTCTCGAGGTCGCTGCCCGGCCCCTGCCAGGTGAACAACGACTACTGGACTCGAGAGGGGCTGCCCGACGGCGAGAAGCTCACGCGCGACGAGAACTACACGATCCGGGCGTGGATGAGCGTCATGACGTATCTCCTTTCGGACTTCAGGTTTCTTTACCAGTAGGAGCAGCCATGGAACGTCGAGATTTCCTCAAACTGGCATCTATGGCGGGCCTCGGCGTCGTCGCAGGGGGCGTGCTGTCGAGGGACGCCGCCGCGGCCGGCCCCTACGAGGGCCCGCTCTGGGTCCACATCCACGCGAGCGGCGGCTGGGACCCGACGAGCCTCTGCGATCCCAAGGGCGCGACGGACGAAGACGAGCAGAAGACGCGGGAAGCGATGAACCGCAGCTACCTGCGCGACGCGATCGGGACCGCCGGCAATCTCAGGTACGCGCCGGTCGGCGGCAACGACGCGTTCTTCAAGAAGCACTACAGCAAGCTGCTCGTCATCAACGGCATCGACACCGGGACGAACAGCCACGACGCCGGCGTCCGCAACACGTGGTGCGGCACGCTCCGCGAGGGCAAACCCGCCTTCGCGGCGCTCGTGGCCGGCGTCCACGGCGGCGCGCTGCCGATGGGGTTCATCAGCAACGGCGGCTACGACACGACGGCGAACGTCGTGGCCGTCACCCGCATACCCGACACCGGCCTCCTGCAGCGGCTCGCCTATCCGAACAGGATCGATCCGGGGAACGAAGAGAACCGCGAGCAGTACCACACCGAAGCCACGATGACGCGGATCCTGGAGGCGCGGCAGGCGCGGCACGCGGCGAAGCTCGAGCAGCAGCGGCTGCCCCACGTCAAGCAGGCGATGAGCACGCTCTTCACCTCGCGCGTCGGGCAGAACGAGCTCAAGCAGCTCATCCAGTACCTGCCCGCGGAGTTCGAGAGCGCCTCGCTGCGGCGGCAAGCGCAGGTCGCGCTCGCGGCCTACCGCGCCGGCATCTGCGTGAGCGCCAACCTGTCGGTGGGCGGGTTCGACACGCACGGGAACCACGACGACAACCACATCCCGCGGCTCGACCAGATCTGCGACGGGATCGACTTCATCCTGACCGCCGCGGAGGAGCAGGGCATCGCGGACCGGATCGTCCTCGTCGTGGGCTCGGACTTCGGGCGGACTCCGGGCTACAACGAGGGCAACGGCAAGGACCACTGGAACATCACCAGCATGATCCTGGCCGGCGCAGGCATCGCGGGGAACCGGGTGATCGGCGCGACGGACGACCGGCACAACCCGCTCGACGTCGATCCGGTCACGCTCGCGCCCAAGGAGGGCGGCGTCCGGCTCAAGCCGGGGCACATCCACAAGGCGCTGCGCAAGCTGGCCGGGATCGCGGACGATCCGCTCGTGGGGCGATTCCCGCTCTCCGAGGAAGAAGACCTGCCCATCTTCGGGTGACGTGGCCGGCGGGCGGCGCGCCGCCCCGTCATCGACATCATCGATTCCACAGATTGCAACGCGGGTGCCTTCATCGGCGCCGGCGGGCGAGGAGACGGGATGTCGCCTCGCCCGCCGCTCACTCCACCGAGAACGCGATCTCCTCGCTGGCGGCCGCTCCGTCCGCATCGACGCGGAGCCGGTGCGCGCCGGCGACGAGCGGCCAGTCGAGCGCGAACGGCGGGCCGACCTCGATGGGGCGCCCGTCGAGCACGAAGCGCACGCGGGGCACGCCCGGAGGGACGTCGGCGCGCAGCCGGATCGCCTGCAGCGAGTTGATCGAGGGGTCGAGGACGAACCGGGCGCCGTCGGGCGGGTACGCGACGCGGACGCGCGCGCCGGCGCCGGCGCCGGCTGGAGGAGCGCCGGGCGCGCCGTCGAGCCCGGCGAGCGCGCCGCAGAGGGGCGACGCCGCATCGGGCGCGAGGGGACGGCCGGCGGCGCGCGCCCACGCCGTGAGCTCGGCGTCGTAGCGCTCGAAGACGCGCTCCTCGACCGCCGCGTCGGGGCAGGCCCCGGCGCGCAGGCCATTGCGGCGATCGATGCGCACGGCCTCGTGCATGTCGCAGGGCGAGAGCGCCGCGGCGTCGCCGCGCGGGAGGAGCTCGCGGCGGCGGTGCGAGCACGCGGCGGTCGGCCGCATGCCGGACAGGGCGCAGACCTCGACCTCGGCGAGCTGCTCGGGATCGGGCGGATCGAAGGGGCGCGGCGGCCGGACGCGCGCGGCGGCGAGCATGGCGTCGCGGAACAGCGGGCCCGCGCCGGTGATGCCGCTGACGCCGCCCATGGGCGAGCCATCGAAGTTGCCGACCCAGACGGCGACGGTGACGTCGGGCGTGAAGCCGACAGCGATGTTGTCGCGGAAGCCCTTGGACGTGCCCGTCTTCGCGGCCACGGGGAACGGGAGATCGAGCGCGTTGCCCTCGCCGAACGACGCGAGCCGCGCCCGGTCGTCGGCGAGGATGTCGACGATCACCCGGGCGCGCGCGGCGTCGAGGACGCGCGCGCCGCGCTCGGGGGGCGCCGCGGGCGGCTCGGCGGGCGCGTCGCTCCCGCTGCGCGCGGACGACACGGAAGAGGCCGCTGGCGACGAGGGCGACGGAGGCGACGCGGGGGCGAACGAGCGCACCGCGCGCACCGGCAGGTAAAGGCCTCCCCGCGCGAGCGTGGCGTAAGCGTTCGCGAGGTCGACGAGGCGGACCTCGCCGTCGCCGAGCGCGATGGCGACGCCGTAGCGCGACGGCTCGCGATCGAGCGACCGGAGGCCGAGCTCCCGGAGCCGCGCGAGGACGCGCTCGGGGCCGAGCGCGGCCGCCGCCCAGACCGCAGGGACGTTGTACGAGTTGGCGAGCGCGTCCCGCAGGCGGACGGGGCCGTGGAAGCGGCCGTCGTAGTTCCGCGGCGCGTAGTTGCCGTCCGCCGTCGGGAACGAGAGCTCGACGTCGGGAAGGACGGTCGCGGCGGTGAACCCGAGCTGCTCCATGGCGAGCTCGTAGACGAACGGCTTCAGCGCAGAGCCGGGCTGGCGCAGCGCGAGGACGCCGTCGTTGTGGCCGAGCCCGGCGGCGTCGTCGATGTCGTGCGAGCCGACGTACGCGAGGATCTCGCCGGTCGCGTTCTCGATCACCACCACCGCCGCCGCGCCGACGTCGCGATCCGAGAGGCCGCGGACGGTCTGCTGCGCGAGGACCTCGATCTCGCGCTGGAGGCCACGGTCGATCGTCAGCGTGATCGAGGTCGCCCGGCGCTCTACGATCCGCGGCGCGGCGCCGGGGCCCTCGGCGGGGAGGCCCGCGCCCGGGCCCAGCGCGCCGCCGAGCACGGCGCGGACGAGGTGCGGCGCGCCGAGGCCGCCCCCCTTCGGGGCGAGCGCGATGGGCTCCGCGCGCGCGCGGGCCACCTCGGCCTCGCCGGCGAGGCCGGCGGCGAGCATGCGATCGAGGACGCGGTTCCTGCGGCGCTCGAGCGGCCCGGTGCCGCGGCGCGGATCGTAGAGCGCCGGGCCGCGCGGCATGCTGGCGAGCGCGGCGGCCTCGGCGAGCGACAGGTCGCGCGTGGGCTTGTCGAAGTAGAAGCGGCTCGCCGCCTCGACCCCGCGCAGGCCCGGGCCGAACGCGACGCGGTTCAGGTACTGCTCGAGGATCTCGCGCTTCGAGAGCGACGCCTCGATGCGCAGCGCGAGCGCCGCCTCGCCGAGCTTGCCGCGCGCGGTGCGGGGGCGCGGGACGAGCGTGCGCGCGAGCTGCTGCGTGATCGTGGACCCGCCCGAGACGACGCGCCGCTCCGCCGCGAGCTGGCCGACGGCGCGCGCGATCGCGATCGGATCGACGCCTGGGTGGCGCGCGAACCGCTTGTCCTCCGCGGCCAGGAGCGCGCGCTGGATGCGATCGCCGGCCTCGGAGAGCGGAAGCCAGCGCGCGCGCGCGCCGTCGCCGGCGCGGAGCTCGCGGAGCACCGTGCCGTGGCGGTCGAGCACGACCGTGGACACGGCGTGGTCCTCGGGCGCCGCGAGCTCTGGCGGAAGGGGCGTGAGCGCCGCGAGGACGGCGAGCAGGAGCCACGGCGCGACGGCGAGGGCGAGCGCTATCTGCGCCGCGCGGCGGAGGATCCGCCGCGCGCGCGGGCCGAGGCGCGCAAGCGACCGCCCTGCGCGGCCGGCTTCCGGGGAGGGCGCGCGCACGGCTCAGCGCGGACGCGGCGCCGCGTCCGGCCCTCGGCTCCCGACCTGGACCGTGACGGCGCCCGTCCGGCCGAAGACCTCGGGGCTGTACATCTCCTCCGCGCGCGCGGGCGGGACCACGAACGAGCCGAGCGTCGTGGCGCGCGCGAGGTACCGGTACCGGTACATCCCGGCGGCCATGTGATCGACGAAGAAGAGGACGCGATCGTCGCGGATCTCGCGGACGAAGCGGCTCGGCTCGTACGCGCGGCCGGTCGCGCGGAGGTCGTCCTGATCGGCGTCGGCGTCGTCCGCCTCGGCCTGGGCCTCGGCCGCGTCGACGTCGAGCGAGCGCGCGGACGTCGCGAGCCGCGCGTCGACCGCCTCGAGGCCCGCCGGCAGCGGATCGTCGATGACCACGAAGTCGCGCGGAGAGGGCGTCACCACGACGATCTCGCCGAGCACGAGATCGCCGCCGGCGAACGCGACAGACGGCGGGGCCGCGCGCTCGCTCGACGTGGACGCGCCGCCGACCACGGCGGCGAGGTCCTCGGGCGCGATCGCGCGGAGCGACTTCTCGATGAAGAAGCCGCGGTCGAGCGCCTCCGTCGGGAGCTGCTTGCGCGCGTAGCGGAGCCGCGCCTCGTAGAACAGGCGGCCGCGCCCGTCGACCGAGAACGCGAGCGGCGCGCCCCCGGCGCTCGCGAGCCTCGCCGCGGGGATCGACGTCTTGACCTGCTCCGTCGTGGGGCCGTGGAACGGCGCGGAGAACAGCTCCGCCTGCCCCAGGAACACCCGCGCGTCGAAGTCCGGCGCCGTCTTCTCCTGCGCCTTCCGGTACTGATCGAGCGCGAGCAGCGCCCAGGCCGTCTCCTGCGTGCTGCGCCACGTGCCGCCGCGGCGATCCGCGAGCAGCCCCGCCGCGAGCCGCGGCGCGAGCGGGTGCGCCGGCCGCGCCGCGAGCAGCGCGCGGAGCACGAGCGCCGAGGTGCGGGCCTCGGAGTCCATGAGGACCGCGTAGGCGTCGCCGTGGTTGTGGACGGCCCGCGCGACCGGACCGTCGAGGCGCAGCGCGCCCTCGAGCTCGCGGACGAGCTGATCCACGGACGCCCTGTCGCTCTTGCCGATCACCATCGCGTGCGCGAGGAGCGCCTTCGAGAAGAGCGGCAGCTTGTCGCGCTCGTCGAACAGCTGGCTCACGCGCCCGGGGTCGGGGGCGCCGCTCGCCGCGAGGACGTCGACGAGGAACGGCGCCGTCGCCCGGAGGAGCGGGTCGGCGCCGATCCGGTTGAGCTCCTGGCGCAGGTACGACGTCGCGCGCTCCACCGCGTCGGGCGGCACCGCGACCCCGTAGCGCCTGGCCTCGGTGAGGCCCCACAGCGCGTACGCCGTGGTCCACAGGTCCGCGCGGTCCGACTCGGCGAAGAAGCCGAAGCCCCCGTCCCCGCGCTGGTGCGAGAGGATCTCCCGGACCGTCTTGCCGATGACGGCCGTGAGGTCCTTCGGCAGCGCGATCCCGTAGGCCTTCGCGAGGTCGCGCAGCGACAGGAGCGGGACCATCCGGCTCGTCAGCTGCTCGGTGCAGCCGTACGGGTACTCGAGGAGCTGCTCCACGCCGCCGCCGAGGCCCACGAGCGCGGTCGGCGCGAGGCTCACCGTGAGCCCGCCCGTGTCGTCGCGGATCGCCGACAGGTCCCCGAGCCGCTCCGCGCTCGCCGTGGTGGTGTCGCCGTAGAGCGCGACGGCCTCCGGCGCCATGGGCGCCTTGATCTCGCGGTTCACCTCGACCACGTCCGACGCGCCGCCGCCGGTCGCGCGGAAGCGCAGCGTCGCGGGGCCGGCCCGCGGCGCCGAGAGCGCGAAGCGGACCTCGGCCGACCCGCCCGGCGCGAGCTCGACCGCGCGCTTGGCGCTGCCCGCGAGCGTCAGCCCCGACGCGGTGACCTCCACCTCGACCGTCGCCGCCTTCGCGAGCCCCTTCGAGGTCACGACCACCCCCGCGTCGATCGCGTCGCCGGCGCGGAGGAAGCGGGGCAGCGCGGGCCGGGCCATGAGCGGGCGGCTCGTCGTCACCCGGGACTCGCCGTAGCCGAAGCGATCGTCCTCGGCGGCCACGACCGCCATGACCCGGTACGTCGTGAGCGAGTCCGGCAGCTTGAAGCTCGCGTGCACCTGCCCGGAGGCGTCGGTCACGAGCGCGGGGTTGTAGTAGGCGCTCTGGCGAAAATCGCGGCGCACGCCCGTGCCGCCCTCGGCGCCGCCGCCGCCCGCGCGCCCCTTGTCGGCGCCGAGGTCGGCGAACGGGTTGCGCACGCGGGCGAGCGCCTCGCGCGTCTCGATCGTCGCCACCTTCAAGGGGCGCGGCGCGCCGAACACGGGGATCGGATCCGGCGTCGTGTACCCCGTCAGCGACAGCACGCCCTCGTCCACGGCGTAGAGCGTGACCTCCGCGCGGGCGGGCTGGCCGGCGCGGTCGCGGACGTCGACGTCCACGCGGATCGGATCGCCGGGGCGCGCGTCCGCCTTGTCGGCGCGGACGCGCACAGCGAGCCGCTGCGCCTCCGGGTTCACGCGGAGGGGCGCGTAGCCGAGGCGGAACGCCGGCGCCCCGACGTCGGGCCCAGGCGCCCCGCCCTTCCCCGGCGCGGGCTGCGGCTTCGTCCGCCCGCGCAGGAGCAGCACCGAGACGAAGGCGTTCGGCCGGAGGTCCTCCGTGATCGGGACGTCGATCACGGGCATGGCGCCCGACAGCGTCACCTTCCGGTGCGTGGAGATCCCGGCGCGCTCGACCGTGACCAGCGCGTCGGCGGAGGCGAACGGCGACTTCACGATGATGCGCGCCGTCTGGCCGATCTCGTAGCTGCCGCGGTCGGGAACGAGGTCGACCTTGAGCTCGTCGCTGTCGCCGAATCCCCCGCCGCCCTCGCCGAGCGCGTAGACGCCGGCTGCGGCGCCGACGGGGTTGCCGCGGCGGTCTTTGGCCGTCGCGTGCAGGAGGTAGTAGCCGCCCGACGGGACCGTGAGCTCGCAGCTCCGCGGCGCCGCCGCCGTCGTGACGCCGCACCGCGCGACGACCTTGTCGACCGGCGCGCTCACGCTGCGGTACGCGCTGCCGCTCTCCGCCCGCGCGAGCGTCCACGTCCGGTGCACGAGCTCGACCCGGACCGCGACCTGCGCGACGCGCGCCCCCTTCGGATCGACCGCGAGGATCTCCGGCCGCAGCACGTCGCCCGCCTTCGCGAAGAGCTCGGGCTCCTTGAGGGCGACGTAGAACTCGGCCGGGTGCACGAGCGCCGTCGAGCTCCCGGCGATCGTCTGCCGCGACACGTCGGTGACCGACGCCTCGCACGTGACGAGCTCGGTGCCGCGCTGCCCGGGCATCGAGAGCGCCGCGCCGATCGCCGCCTGCCCGGCCGCGTCGAGCTTCTCGCGCGCGCTCTGCACCTCGAACCCGCGCGGCGCCTGGTCCCGCAGCGCGTCGGTGAGCTCGTCCTCGCGGACCGTGAACCCCTCGATCCCCGGCGGCGAGAACCACGCCGGCGCGCGCGTCACGGAGAGCGATGCCTCCGCGTTCGTCATCGGCGCCCCGAACAGGTAATCGCCGCGCGCGGTCCAGCGCGCCTTGTCGCCGCGGACGTAGCTCGGCCTGTCGCTCTCGACGCCGACCTTGAACTCGGCGGGGCGGTACTCGGCGACCTCGACGCTGCCCATCACGTCCGGCCACCCCGCCTCGCCGCCCTGGACCGTGGCGGCGAGGCTGTACGTGCCGAGCCGCGCGCTCTCGGGGATCTTCACGTCGGCCGAGAACGTGCCGAAGGCGCCGAGCGTCGGGGACAGCGAGACGAGCGCCTCGCCGTCCGGCCCCTCGACCTTGAGCGCGACGCCCTTGCCGGCCGGCGTCTTCGCCCCGCGCGCGCCCTCCTCGCGGAAGATCCCCTTCACCCGCACCGTGTCGCCCGGCCGGTAGATGCCGCGATCGGAGAACATCATCCCGAACGGGCGCGGCTCGCTGAAGTCCGACGCCGCGCCGAAGCGCCACCCGTTGAGCGAGTCGGCGACGCTCCGGTACGTCCAGTCGTCGCCCGCGCGCGCGAAGACAACGCTGCGCCCGAGCGTCGTCGCGGCCTCCTGACCGTGCGCCGTCGCGGGGACCATCGCGAACCCCTGGGCGTCGGTGGACACCGCGGCGGGCGCGGGCGCGCCAGGGGCCCGGATCCACACGCGCGCCCCGGGCACCGGCGCGCCCGTCGACAGGCGCGTCACCCAGACGAGCGAGCCGCTCGGCGAGACCTTCGCGCTGATCCCGAGGTCGGTCACCTGCGCGATCACCGCCTCGGACGTGGTGCGCGCGTGCCGCGTCCCGGGCCGGGAGGTGTAGCTGATCCCGATCGCGAGCGGCCCGCGCTTGCCCTCGCCGCCCAGCACCTCGGCGGCGCGCACGAGGTGCGTCGCCGGCGTGTTGGTCGCGGCGGCCGGGCGCAGGACCGTCTTCTTGCCGGAGGGCAGCGCCGCGATCTCGCCCATCTTCGGGCTGCGCCCCGGGCTGTGCGGATCGCCCTGGAGCGCGAGGATCATCTCCTCGGTCATCGCGCCGACCGCGAGCGAGAGCTCGCGCACGTTCACGGACACGACCGGGATCTCGCGCCGCTGGGCCGGCTCGAACACGCTGCCGACGAGGCCGATCTGCGCCTCGGGCCAGCGATCGTCGAAGGCGATCTCCTCGGTGACGACGCCGGCGAGCGCCTGCCCGTGCACGTCGCGCAGCCCGGCGGCCACGCGCACCCGGTAGCTGCGGCCCGGGGCGAAGGCGCCGCCGAGGGGGATGTGGCTCGTGGGCTCGTCGTCCTCGATCCACGACGGCCACAGCAGCTTGACGGCGGGCTCCACCGAGATCGCCCGCTTCGCGTCCGCGAGCTTGACGGGGTTCGAGAAGGCGAGCGTGAACCCGCCGTCGGCCGCGCAGCGCCCCCCTGGCGTGTCGCGATCGCACTGGGGGCGCAGCGCCCGGAGCGGCCCGTAGGTGCGGTACGTGAACCGCTGCGCCTCGCCGGCCGGCAGCGGCCCTTCGCGGCCGCGGAGGCCCTCGGCCACGGCGAGCTCGATCTCGCTGTCGCGCGGCAGCGGCGCGCGGGGGACGAGCTCGGCGAGCATCTCGTTCTTCGCGTCGGGGCGCCGCACCTCGAACGCCACCTTGTCTTTTCGATCGCCCACCGTGAGGGACGCGCGCCGCGCGATCTCGGCGGTGTCGACCGGCTGGTTGAACCGCAGCTCGAACCGCGCCTCCGGCTTGAGGTCGTCCTTGCCCGACCAGGGCTCGACGCGCGCGACCGCGGGCAGCTCGGTGCGGAAGGTGAAGGAGTACGGCTCGGCGAGCGCGCTGCCGTCGAGCGCGCGGGTGCCCGCGGGGACCTCGACGGTGAACTCCGTGCCGCGCGGCAGCCGGCCCTCGGGGACGAACGTGAGGCCGCTCGTGCCGACCCAGCGCCAGCGTCCAGGCGCGGACGGCTTCAGGACCGCGGGCGCCGCGGCCTCGCTGCCCGCGAGATCGAGCGATCGCATCGGCCGGTTGAAGACGAGGCTGATCTCGGCGGGGCTCGTGGTCTGCCCGCGGGGCGCGCCGAACACCACCGCGAACGGCCCTGCCGCGGCCTTTCCGCCCGTGTCGAGCGCGCCGGGCGCGAGCGTCCCTCGAGGCGGGACGTTGGGGGCGCGCGCGCCCTGAACGCACGCCAGGCTGAGGGCGAGGACCGCGAGAACGGCGGGCGCAGATCGGAGGCGCGGAGCGACGGACATGGCCGCGACTCAGCAATGGGGATGCCGCGGGCGCAAGAGGCGAGTCCGCGGCGGAATCCGGGCGGGTGATGTGGCAGGCGAGACACACCCGACGAGCGCCGGTGACGCGCCGGCGCCCGGGGTCTGGCCGCGCCCGCCGCCGCTCTGTGGGCGGCGGCGAGTCGGGGGGCAACGCCGTGTTCGCGAGGGCGATATCGCGGGTCTACGGCGCGATATCGTATGCGTGCTTCGCCGCCCACAGCGTGGTGGCGCGCATGTAGTAGGGCGCGCGGATGCTGCCGTTGCCCTCCCATGCCTCCGGCGTGCGGAACCACAGGCCGTCGGTCTTCCAGATCGTGTCGACCAGGCTCGCGCCGATCTCGCCGGCCTGCGCGGCGAGGCCCTCCTGGATCATGCCGGCCACCACGCCCCAGGACGTGCCCACCCAGCACTCGCGCGTCTGGTTGCTCGTCCCGTCGACCGAGCCATTGGCGGTCATGACGTTGACGACGCCGCGGGTCCCGCCGTCGAACCGCTTGAAGTTGTTCTCGTAGATCTTCGTGAACGCCGACACCGCGTGGCTCGGGTCGACGATCGGCGGCAGCCCGAGGGCGCGCGCGTACCACTGGCCGGCGAGCTGGTCCGACATGATCCGGCTCGTGTCCCGGCTCCCCGTGTCGATCTTGTAATACGATCCCGTCCAGAGCTTCGACTCGAAGCCGCCCTTGGACTGGTCGAACCAGGTCTGGTAGGTGCTCGCGAGCGCGGCGTCCCCCATCGCGGTCGCCATCTCCTTCGCGGCCTCGGTGGCGGCGAGGAAGAGGCCCCCGCAATACGCGGTGTTGCCGTGCAGATCCATGTCGTCGTACGTCTGGTCGATGCCGTTGCTCTCCGGCAGCCCGTCCCCGTCGCCGTCCTGGCTCTTCACCTTCTGCATCGCCATCTTCACGGCGGGCCAGCAGTAGCTGAGGAACTCCGTATCGGTCTTCCCGGTGAGCGCCCAGTCGCGATAGACCATCAGAGCCAGCTTGGAGTTGAGGTCCTTCCAGTTGGTCGAATCGCGGTACGTGTACGCGTTCCACTTGCGGAAAACGCTATCGGTGTCTCCGAAATCGTGCGCGGTCGTCCCGAGCGCGCGCGGCCTGTCGGAGCGGGTGGTCGTCACGCTGTCGCAGAACTGCCGTATCTCCTGCTTGTCGATGTCCGGCCAGAGCGAGAACAGGGCCCATGAGCCGTAAAAGCGCACGTCCGACGTCCCGTAGAACGGGTAGATGTACGACTCCAGGCTGGTGAACATGTCCTCGTCCGGGTCGTCCGGCTGGCCGGACGCCGCGCCGGCCTCCCAGTACGTGCCCGCGATGGCGTAGTAATAGAGCTCGTTGAACAGAGCGCCCTTGAGCCACTCCGGGTACTTCGGATCGTCGAGCACGCTCGCCTGCCAGTCCTGGATCGCCCAGAGCCACGGCTCGTGCTCGGCGAGCGCCTCCGCCGCGATCGTCCACGAGGCGTTCCCCGTCCGCCCGAAGTGGCGTGTGTACGCGCGGTACCACCTGTCCCCCGAGCCCGCCTGCGTGACCGGGATATCCCACGCGAGCACGATCGGCACAATGACGCTCTTCCCCGGCTCCACCGTGGCCTTGAACGCGATCGCCCCGAGCGAGTGCCCGCCCGTCGTGTTGGCGAGCGCGCCGTCGTTGGCGAGCTCGCTCTGCAGGGCGGCGACGCTGTCAGCCGACTGGTACGAGACGACCACGCCCGGCGCGTTCCGGCTGGCGAGCGTGAACTCCCCCTGTCCCTCGGAGCTCGGCGCCCCTCCGCCTCGGGTGAGGACCAGGCCGACGTCGTCCCCGGAGGTCTGCACCATGGCGCCATTGCCGCCGTGATCGTTCTTCCAGGTCAGCATCACGGCGACGTCGCAAGGCGCTCCGGTCGGATTCGTGATCTCCCACCGATAGACGCCGACCGGATAGCTGGATTTCTTGTAGTCGCCCGGGATGATGGGGCTGTATTGTTCGACCTTCGCTTTGCAGGGGAATGCCGCGCCGTGGTAATCGACCCACGAGCGCGGAAAGAGCGAGGAGTACGTCGCCTGCCCCTGGCCCAGGCCGTCCTTGTCGAGGCGCTTCGTCTGCGCGTCGCCCCCTTCGGCCTTCTGGTACATGAAGAAGCCCGCGTTGTTGTCGACGTTCTGGTCGTTGCTCCCGATATCGAGGCGCCCCTTGTAGAACCTGCCGTCGAACCGCCAGGTGATCGTCCCGGCCCCGAAGCCGCCGATGGGCGCGCCGTCCTCGTAGACGCCGTCCGTGATACCCCTGCTCCACGCCTGAGCCGGGATGGAGATCGGCTCGCCCGGCACGTGCGCCGGCGGCCCGCCGCCTTCGCTGCCGCCGGAGCCGACCGCGGGTGGAGCGCCGCCGGTGCCCGCCCCTGACGACGAGCTGCTCGCAGGGCCCTGGCTCGTTCCGGCGCCGACGCCTGTTCCTGTTCCTGCTCCGGCACCGGCGCCGCCAGGCCCCGATCCGCCGTCCGACGAGGACGAGCTCGAGCCTCCTCCACCGCACGAGGCGGCTGTCACCACGACGAGGACGGCACCGGCAGCGACGATACCCAGTGAGCGTAGTGGGGTAAGGGGCAATGTCATGACGGCGAGCATATGCGGATCGTGCGCACACGTCACCGCACCAATGGCAATGCATTCACTTCGTTATCGCTGGAAGATTCCGTCGTTTCCCAGGAACTTCATTTCGCGCGTCGCTGCTCACCCGGGGCACCTTAACGCGACGCGAAATATCGGGGCTTATTCGATAAATCGAGCGCGCGCGCAATAACAGCACGGTCCTCATTTTCATCGCCAGGCTCGTTCCGGAGCTCGCGGCCGAGGAGCGGCGCTCATGGCCAGGTCGCCTTGACCGCATTGATCCAGGTGTCCGCGAGGCGAAAGGCGGGATCTTGCTCGATGTGCACGAAGCGTCCGCTGTAGCTCGTGGCGGAGCGACCACAGACCTGGCTCGCCGAGACGAAGTTGAGGAGCCTCCCTTGAACGTTGGTCGTCGCGTTCAGCGAGCAATCGCTGCTGCCGGGGACGCCGACACGCCAGGTGGGCCTGCTGGCCAGCAAGTTGCGCTTGAGCTCCAGTATCTTGTCACCGGAGACGGGGGCGACATCCATGCCGTGCGAGGCGAACACGTCCTCCGCGCAGGTGTCTCTCGCCATGCCATGCCACTGAATGGCCCACCAGGGCCTCGATCCATAAATGGCCGCGAGCTCCAGATAGGTCGCGTGAAACGCGTTCGTCACGTTGTGGGCCACGTCCGAGACCATGGTCGAGCTCTGGCAAACGCTGTCGGTGAAGCTCGCATCGCGGTGAGCGCCGGCCATCAGGAAGCTGCGGGATCTCGTCGCCTTGAAGATGCTGACAGCCTGGATCTCCGTCTCCAGGTCCGCTGTCGCATGCGGCGCCGAATGAGCGAGCTCTCGCTCCGCGGCCGCGTCCACGATGAACGTGCCCAGCCCGAGATCGACGGTTCCGTCGCTGTTCCGATCGCCGACCTCCATGAGCACACAGTATCTTCGTCCATTGTTGACGTCGCGGAGCAGCCGGATCTGCGTAGACGACGACAGACTGGACGGAAGCACGAACTTGCAGCTGCCGCCCATCATGGTGCGAACGACGCTCCGCCACGCGGTCAGCTGCGTCGAGCCCGGGGTGACGAAGACGCCTGAGTCCCTGCCGGGCATCCGATCGCGAATGCATGTCACGAGCGCCTCCAGGGTCGCGCTCGACGAGCAGGTCAGGTCCGCCGACACCGCGGGGCCGGACGCCATGAGGACGCCAGCGCCGAGCAGGAACAAGATCGATCGTTCGAACCGCATGACAGCGTTACCTCCAGTCAGGGGTTTGCGGACGGCGAGTGCAAGGCGGAGACCGCCGCGCTGTGCGAACCGTTCGCGGTCGCCGCGGCCACCACATCGCGGCGTTATCGCCACATCGCAGCGCGGCCACCACACCACAGCGTCGCTCGACCCGGTGGGCCCCCGGGGTGTCGCACGTCATGACAACGGCGCGTCGCTCGCCGGCCGGCGCGGGTCGTCCGGGCGTGAGGCGCCCGCCCTGTCCGTCCTGTCACGACAAGCAAGCTCCCCGAAAACGTGTGGAAATAATGGAGGCCTTATCCTCGGCAGCGTGAAAGTCATCTCGCACGGGCTGCTCGGGCGTGAGACGACCGAAGCGATCGCCATCCCCCTCGGGGCCCTCGCGGCCTCGCTCCTCGTGTTCGGCGCGTTCGTGGCCGCCCAGGGGGTGAACCCCTTGAGCGTCTATCACGACATGATCCGCGGCGCCTTCGGCACGTGGTTCTCGCTCCAGAACACCCTCCTTCGGGCCGCGCCGCTCATGCTGACCGCGCTCTGCACGGCGCTGCCGGCGCGCCTCGGCCTGATCGTCATCGGCGGCGAGGGCGCGCTCGCCATGGGCGGGCTCTCGGCCGCGTCGGCGGCCCTGGCCGCGCGGGCGTGGGGCGCGCCGCCCGCCGCCGTGCTCGCCGCGATGCTCGTCTCCGGGCTCGCCGCCGGGGCGCTCTGGATCGGCCTCGCCGGCGCGCTGCGCGTCTACCGCGGCGTGAGCGAGACGATCAGCAGCCTCCTCCTCAACTACATCGGGATCGCGATCCTGAACCACCTCGTCGAGGGCGCGCTGCGCGACCCGGCGAGCCTCAACAAGCCATCGACCGCCTCCATCGGCGCCGAGAACGCGCTCGGGAGCCTGCCCGGCCTCGAGGTCCACTGGGGCCTCGCCTACGGGGTGCTCGCCTGCGCGCTCTGTTATGTGCTGATGCACCGGACGACGTTCGGCTTCGGCGCGGCGATGAGCGGCGGCAACGTCCGCGCGGCGCTCCTCGCCGGACTGCCGGTCAAGCGCCTCGTCGTGCTCACCTGCACGCTCGCCGGAGCGTGCGCCGGGCTCGCCGGCATGGTGGAGGTCGCGGCCGTCCACGGCCGGGCCAACGCGTCGCTGATCAGCGGCTATGGCTACACCGGCATCCTCGTCGCGTTCATCGCGCGCCACAACCCGCTCGCGATCATGCCGGTCGCCCTCCTGCTCGGCGGCATCGGCGCGAGCGGCGGCCTGCTGCAGCGGACCGCGCGGCTCCCCGACGCGACGGTGAGCGTGCTCCAGGGGATCCTGTTCATCGCGATCCTCGCCAGCGAGACGCTTTACGGCCGCTCCCTCATTGCCCGCGAGCCCAAGGTCCGTCAGCCGGCTCCGGCGCCTTCGGTGGCATGATGAACGACGCAGCTGCGCTCGGTCTCTGGGGCATCCCCCTCGCGGTCGCCGCCGGGGCCATCCGCATCAGCACGCCATTCCTCTTCGTGAGCCTCGGCGAGTGCCTCACCGAGAAGAGCGGCCGCGTGAACCTCGGCCTGGAGGGCACGCTCGTCATGGGCGCGATGGGAGGTTATGGCGTCTCTTACCTCACCGGCTCTGCCTGGCTCGGCGTGCTCGCCGCCGGCGCCATCGGCGCCGCGCTCGGCGCGCTGCACGCGTGGCTGTGCTCGAAGCCGCGCGTCAACGACATCGCCGTCGGCATCGCGCTCATGCTCTTCGGCGTCGGCCTCGCCTTCTTCCTCGGCAAACCGCTCATCCAGCCGACGGCGCCCCGCCTGCCCGCGATATCGCTCGGCTTCTTCAGCGATGTCCCCCAGGTCCGCTCCGCGCTCCAGGTGAACGCGCTCTTCCTCATCGGGGCCGCGCTCGCCCCGCTCCTGCTCTGGGCGCTGAACCGCACCCGCTTCGGGCTCGTGCTCCGCACCGTGGGCGAGAGCGCCGACAGCGCCCGCGCGATGGGGGTCGACGTGAACCTGGTCCGGCGGCGCGCGACCATGGCCGGCGGCTTCCTCGCCGGCGTCGGCGGCTCGTTCCTCTCGCTCTTTTACCCTGGCAGCTGGAACGAGGGGCTCTCGAGCGGACAGGGGCTCATGGCCGTCGCCCTCGTCATCTTCGCGCGCTGGAACCCGGTGCGCTGCCTCCTCGCTTCGCTGCTCTTCGGCGGCGCGAGCGCCCTCGGGCCGGCGCTCCAGTCCGTGGGGATCACCTGGGGATACCACCTCTTCAACGCCGCGCCGTACATCGTGACGCTGGCCATCATGGTCGCCGCGAGCTCCGCGACCCAGACCCTGCGCGATCAGCCCGCCGAGCTCACGCTCGCGCGTTGATCGCGCAAGGCGGCGCGAGACGAACGAGACGAACGAGACGAACGAGACGAACGAGACGAACGAAAGGAGCGAGCCCCGCGAGACGAGCGAACCGTACGAGACGAGCGAAACGCTGAATGACAGGAGGACTCGACCCATGCCCTACGTGGCCGCTGATCCCTACGCCTGGCCTTACAACGGCGCGCTCCGCCCCGAGACGACGGCCCTGATCGTCATCGACATGCAGACCGACTTCTGCGGGAAGGGCGGGTACATCGACCTGCTCGGCTACGACATCTCCCTGACGCGGGCGTGCATCGCGCCGATCCAGCGCGCGCTCGCGGAGCTGCGCCGCCGCGGCTATCACGTCCTGCACACGCGCGAGGGGCACCGGCCGGATCTCTCCGATCTGCCGGCGAACAAGCGGTGGCGCTCCCGCCGGACCGACGGCGGGCGCGGCACGGGCGTGGGCATCGGCGATCCCGGGCCGTGCGGGCGCGTGCTCGTCCGCGGAGAGCCTGGGTGGGAGATCATCCCGGAGCTCGCGCCCCTGCCCGGCGAGCCGATCATCGACAAGCCGGGCAAGGGCTCGTTCTGCGCGACGGATCTCGATCTCATCCTCCGCCAGCGCCGCATCGAGAACCTGATCCTCACGGGGATCACGACGGACGTCTGCGTGCACACCACCATGCGCGAGGCGAACGACCGCGGGTACGAGTGCCTGCTGCTCTCCGACTGCTGCGCGGCCACGGATCCTGGCAACCACGCCGCCGCGCTGAAGATGATCAAGATGCAGAACGGCGTGTTCGGCGCGGTCTCGACCTCCGCCGCGCTGCTGGAGGCGCTCCCGTGACCATGGACCCGCGCGTCTTCTCCAGCCCCACGGCGAGGCCGCCCCGCGCCGCCGTTCGGGAGCCCGGCCCCCCCACGCCGCCGCCGGCGCTCTCCGCCGCGGGGATCACGAAGCGGTTCGGGCCGTTTCTCGCGCTCGACGACGTCTCGCTGCGCCTCGCGCCCGGGAGCTTCCACGCGCTCCTCGGCGAGAACGGCGCCGGCAAGAGCACGCTGGTCAAGTGCATCATGGGCTATCACCAGGCCGACGCCGGCGAGGTGAGGGTCGGCGACACGGCCCTGTCGATCAGGAGCCCGCGCGACGCGCAGGCGCTGGGGATCGGCATGGTCTACCAGCACTTCACCCTCGTGATGAACATGACGGTCGCCGAGAACCTCGTGCTCGCGCGCGCGTCGCTCCCCCTCGTGATCGACTGGCGCAAGGAGCGCGAGGCGATCCGCGCGTTCATGGGGCGCATGCCCTTCCGGCTCGATCCGGAGCGGACCGTCCGCGCGCTCGCCGCGGGCGAGAAGCAGAAGCTCGAGATCCTGAAGCAGCTCTACCTCGGCAGCAGGATCGTCATCCTCGACGAGCCGACGTCGGTCCTCACGCCCGGGGAGGCCGACGAGGTGCTCGGGATGCTCAGGTGCATGGCCGACGAGCAGCGGATCAGCGTGCTCATGATCTCGCACAAGTTCCGCGAGGTGACGGCGTTCGCCGACGAGATCACGGTGCTGCGGCGCGGCCGGGTCGCCGGCCGGGGCAAGGTCAAGGACCTCACGCCGGCGGCCATGGCCGAGATGATGGTCGGCGCGCAGCCGGCGCAGGTCTCCGCGGCGCGCGGCGACGCGCCCGCCGGGGAGCCGATCCTGCGCATCGAGGGGCTCGCCGCGAGCGACGATCGCGGGCGGGCGGCGCTCGACGGCGTGACGCTCACGGTCCATCGCGGCGAGATCGTCGGCATCGCCGGCGTCTCCGGCAACGGGCAGGAGGAGCTCGTCGAGGTCCTCGCCGGGCAGCGCGCCGCGCGGGGTGGCAGCGTGCTCGTCCATGGCGAGCCCTACGGCGCCGGGCGCGCGCAGATCCTGAAGCACCGGGTGCGGTGCCTGCCCGAGGAGCCGCTGCGCAACGCCTGCGTCCCCGCGATGTCGGTCGCCGAGAACATCGGGTTCCGCGTCTTCGACAGGCCGCCCTTCACGAGGCTCCGCTGGGGCGTGAGCCGGGCGGCGCTCCGGCGGTCGGCCGAGCGCCTCGCCGCGGAGTACGCCATCAAGGCGCCCTCGGTCGACGCCCCGATAGGCAAGCTCTCCGGCGGCAACGTGCAGCGCGCCGTCCTCGCGCGCGAGCTCGGCATGGACGAGGACATCGAGCTCCTCGTCGCCGCAAACCCCTGCTTCGGGCTCGATTTCGCGGCCGTGGCCGAGATCCGCTCCCGCATCCTGAAGGCGCGCAACCGCGGGACCGCCGTCCTCCTCGTGAGCGCGGATCTCGACGAGATCTTCGCCATGGCCGACCGTGTCCTCGTGATGAGCGAGGGCCGCATCGTCCACGAGTCGCCGATCGCCTCGGCCGACGTCGCGGAGATCGGCCGCGCGATGGCGGGGCACCGATGACGGCGCGGCCCCTCGAGATCGCGGCGAGGCCGTACCCCTTCCGCGTCGCCGATCGGGACGCCGTGGCGCTGCTCGTCATCGACATGCAGCGCGACTTCCTCGAGCCCGGCGGCTTCGGCGCGGCGCTCGGCAACGACGTCGCGCGGCTCCAGCGCATCGTGCCGACGGTCCGGCGCGTCCTCGACGCGTTCCGCCACAACGGCCTGCCCATCATCCACACGAAGGAGGGTCACAGGCTGGATCTCTCGGACTGCCCCCCTGCGAAGCGGAGCCGGGGCGCTCCTGGGATGCGGATCGGCGATGTCGGGCCGATGGGGCGCATCCTGGTGCTGGGCGAGCCTGGCAACGACTTCGTGCCCGAGCTCGCGCCGGCGCCCGGGGAGCTCGTCGTACCGAAGCCCGGGAAGGGCGCGTTCTACCGGACGGGCCTCGACGCCAGGCTTGCGGCGCTCGGCGTCTCTCACCTGCTCATCGCCGGCGTGACGACCGAGGTCTGCGTCCAGACCACGATGCGCGAGGCGAACGATCGCGGCTACGAATGCCTGTTGATCGAGGACGCCACCGAGAGCTATTTCCCCGAGTTCAAGGCGGCAACGTTGGAGATGGTCCGTGCCCAGGGCGCGATCATCGGCTGGACCGCCCCCGCCGGCGCCGTCCTCGAAGCGCTCTGATCGACGCCCGTTCCAAAGCAGCTGCTCGATGCCCGTTCTGGAGCAGCTGCTCGATGCCCGTCCCAGAGCGGTGGTCACCCGCACAGGAGACGGGCCCAGATCGGCGTTTTCGGCGCGGAAGCGCACTCCGGTGCGCTGAGCACCGAAAACGTCGAGATGGGCCCGTATCCGAAGCGGGTGGCCACCGCTCTCGCTCTAGTGGGTGGAGCCGAGGGCGCCGGCTACGAGGTAATCCATGCTCTCGAGCGCGATGTCGGTCTGCTGCTGCGCGACCGAATCGGCGATCACCACCTTGCCCTCGTTGTTCATGATGGGCCCCTGGAAGATGGTGAGCGTGCCCTCCGTGAGCTTCGCCTTCGCCTCCTCGGCCTTCTTCTTCGCCTCCTCCGAGACGGCGGGGCCATAGGGTGAGATCTTGATGTACCCCTCCTTGAAGCCGCCGCGCAGGAGGTGCGGATACGGCTTCCCCTCGCGGATGAACGTCATGTAATCGGTGTAGACCTTGGACCAGTTCCACTCGGCGCCGGTCAGGTACCCCCTTGGGGCGAGCGTCGCCTGGTTCGTGTGGTAGCCGGTGCTGAACGCGCCGCGCCGCTCCGCGAGCTCGATGATCACCTTGGGTGAGTCCACGTGGGCGGTCAGGACGTCGACGCCCTGGTCGATGAGGCTGTTGGCCGCCTCCGCCTCCTTGACCGGCATCGACCAGTCGCCGGTGAAGATCACGGCCGTCGTCACGCTCGGGTTCACGCTCCGGGCGCCCAGCGTAAAGGCGTTGATGTTGCGGAGCACCTGCGGGATCGGCTTCGCGGCGATGAACCCGAGCTTGCCGCTCTTCGTCGTCATCCCGGCGACGATGCCGGACACGTACTCGGCTTCGTCGATGTAACCGAAATAGCTGCCGACGTTGCTCGGGTGCTTCGACCCGTCGTAGAGGCCGCCACAATGGAGGAAGATCTTGTCCGGGAACTTCTCCGCCACCTTGAGGATGTGCGGATCGAAATAGCCGAAGGACGTCGGGAAGATCACCGTCGCGCCATCGAGGTTGATCATGCTCTCGAGCGTCTTCTGCACGGCGACCGTCTCGGGGACGTTCTCCTCCTCACGGGTCTTCACGCCGGCCAGCTTGGCCAGCGCGGCGGCCCCCTCGGCGTGCGCCTGGTTGTAGCCGTAGTCGTCCCTGGGGCCGACGTAGATGAAGCCCACCGTGAGCGGCTGATCGCTCGACCCCTCCTTGCTGCAGCCGGCCGACGGCAGGAGCGAGAGCGAGAGGAGCAGTGGGCGGAGGATGGCGAGGAAACGCTGCCCCCGTGCCACGCCGGCCGCGAGGAACACGGGGAAGACGGGGGACACAGGAGTTCTCGGTCTGCTCTTCACGCCATGGATGTGTACGCGACTCCTCATTTCTGAAACTTTTCCCACGCGTGAATTTTGCGCGCTTCGCGTGATTGCCGTTGAGCGCGCACCGCGCGCTGTGGCATGGTTCCATCAACACTGGAGATTCGCGATGACAGCTACACTTCCAGCAGCGACGCGGGATTTCGTGCCTGTGCAGTTGCCATTCATCATTGCGAATGTGGCAACGATGGCCGCTCATCCGGAGTCGGTCCCCTGGCGGCGCCTCCGGGAGGGCGTCGAGATTCACCGCCTTTACGGCAGCAGCGACGCAGGCGCGTCGGCCGCGCTCCTGCGCTACGCGCCGGGGGCATCCGTGCCGCAGCACGTCCACCGTGGCCATGAACACATCTTCGTGCTCACAGGATCGCAGTCGGACGAGCGCGGGCACCACCGCGCCGGCACGCTCGTGATGAACGCCCCGGGCAGCCGCCACAGCGTCTCGAGCGCCGAGGGCTGCATCGTCCTCGCGATCTGGGAGCAGCCCGTCGTCTTCATCTGACGTAAGCGCCGCCCGCCGGAGGTGCGCAACGTCCTGCGGGAGCCCAACGGGCCCCCCGCGGACGCCGACGCATCAGGACATCCGGTCCCCGCATCAGGACATCCAGGCCGCTCATCTGGACATCCGGGCCGCTCATCTGGACATCCGGGCCGCTCATCTGGACACCGGTCCCCGCATCAGGACATCCGGGCCGCTCATCAGGACATCCGGGCTGCTCATCAGGACACCGGTCCCCGCATCAGGACACCCAGGCCGCTATCAGGACGTCTCCTCGCTCCCCTCGCGTCCTGCGGGGCTTCGCCGCTTCCAGACACGAAGGTCAGCGGCACCACGCCGGCCTGACCGGGGTCCGGAGTACGACATCTCCGCAGGCACGTCCTCACCGGACCGCGAGCGCGCCCTCCGGCGCTCGCTTTCTCGGGGCACAGAGGTTCAGGTGCGCTGCGCTTTGCCGTAGGCTGGACGCTCATGGATTCGCGCGGGAAATCGCTCCCTCCGGGGCCGCTCGTCACGGACGAGGACATCCGGGAAGAGCTCCGGCGGCTGTTCGACGCCGGTCCCGACTCGGGGCTCGTCATCCGGGTCTACGGCGAGCCCGGCGAGGGGGCGGCAGCGGCGGACGCGTTCCGCGAGATGTTCGCGTCGCTGCGCATGTACGAGGGGAAGCCGCAGGACCAGCCGCTGGAGATCCTCGTCGACGCGCCGAGCAAGGCGCACATCGCGCGCGCGCTGTCCGTGCTCGGCCACAAGCAGCACCAGAAGCGGATCCTCGATCACATCCTCACCACCTTCGGGCGCCGGCTGATCGACCCGCTCGCCGAGATCCTCGACACGACCCCGACCGGCTCGGTGACGGCGCGGCTGACCATGCTGCGGGACATCTTCCTCGCGCACGTCGCAGATCTGCGGATGACGCCGGAGTCGCAGCAGATCCTCTCGAGCGACCTGCGCAAGCTCCTGAGCGACGACTACCTGGCGATGGTGGCGGAGAACGAGGAGCGCGTGCAGCGCCCGCGCGTGGCGATGCTCGCGCAGCAGATCCTGCGGCTCGTCGGCTCCACGTTCCACAGCGCGCTCAAGCGGTGGCCGGCGCACGCCGAGCAGATCGCCTCGTCGATCGCGCGGCGGAGCCCGAAGAAGGTCCGCCTGAGCGAGGTGCCGAAGCTCATCCGCGGCCAGATCACCGACGGCATCGAAGAGTTCCTGTGGATCGAGACGAGCGCGGACATCGAGGGCGCGCTGCGCCCGATGCTCGCCGAGCACCAGGACGTGATGCCCGTGACGCAGGCGACGCTCGACCGATCGACGTACCGCGAGTTCGCGGACGCCTGCTGGGCCATCATCGCCGAGCACTGCTGACGGCGGGACGAGCGCTGCCGGATCGCCTCCCCTGCCGCGCTGCAGGCTGAGATCCATCACGTCCTGGTCGCTTCGCTCACCACTTCACCGGGTGTCCCGCTCGATGCGTCTGGGGGGAGCGGGACCCCGCTCCGGAGCAAGCCCCCGCGCGCGCCGCGTCGGGAATGATTTCCGCCTCCCGCTGTTGTAAGGGGCCGCTGGCGCCTGGGCCGCCGCGCACTGCGGCGTCCGAATCGCCGGCGCGGAGAGCTTCTTCCCTTCGCGGAGGGGTGCACGGCCGTGATCGAAATCAGCGACCTATACAAGTACTACGGCGACCGGAAGGCCATCGGGCCCCTGTCGTTCTCGATCGAGGCGGGAGAGATCGTCGGCCTGCTCGGCCTGAACGGCGCGGGCAAGACGACGACGCTCAGGATCCTCGCCTGCGATCTGCTCCCGTCCGCGGGCCGCGTGCTCGTGGACGGACTGGATGTCGTCGACCACCCCCACGAGGTGCGGTCCCGCATCGGATACCTCCCCGACAGGCCGCCGCTCTACGACGAGATGAGCGTGCGCGCCTTCCTCCACTTCGCCGCGCGCCTGCGCGGCGTCGACGCCGGCGCGGCCGACGCGCGGGTGGCCGAGGCGCTCGCGGTGACGCAGCTCGACGACGTGGCCGCGGATCCCATCAGCTCGCTGTCCCACGGCTTCAAGCAGCGCGTCGGCATCGCGCAGGCGATCGTGCACAAGCCGCGGCTGCTCGTCCTGGACGAGCCGATCAGCGGCCTGGATCCCGTGCAGATCGTCGAGATGCGCGCCCTGCTCCGGAGCCTGCGCGGCAAGCACACCATCGTGCTCTCCAGCCACATCCTCTCCGAGATCAGCGAGACGTGCGATCGCATCCTCGTGATCCGGGACGGCGAGATCGGCGCGCAGGGGACCGAGCAGGAGCTCTCGGCCAAGCTGCTCCACGGCGTCCGGGTCGAGCTCACGGTGCGCGGCCCCGCGGCCGAAGGCGCGGGCTACCGCGTGGCGCGCGGCGAGGCGGCGAAGGCGCTCGAGCTCGCCCGCGAGGTGGAGGGCGTCACGTCCGTCGAGCAGCTCACCACGACCGAGCCGGGGAGCGACGTCGTGAGCTTCGCGGTCGAGGCCGACCGCGACGTGCGCGCGGCGCTGTGCGCCGAGCTCGTGCAGGCGGGCATCGGCATCCTCGAGGTGAAGCGGAGCGAGCGCGAGCTCGAGTCGGTGTTCCTGCGGCTCGCCACGCGCGGGGCGCCCGGGGCGAAGGACAGGTCCGCCGCGGCCGGCAGGGCGAGCGCCGGCGGCGACACAAGGAAGGCCCCTGCGGAGGAGCAGGCGGAGGAAGGCGAGGGCGAGACATGAGAGGGACATTGCTCGTCGCGCGGCGGGAGCTGTCCGCGTACCTGAGATCACCGCTCGGGTACGTCGTCGCCGCCGCTGCGCTGCTCATCGACGGCATCTACTTCCAGGTCGCGGCGCTCGGCTCGGGCGCGCGGCTGTCGGCGGAGGTGCTGCTCAAGTTCTTCGACGGCACGGCGTTCATCACGATGGTCGCGGCGCTCATCCTCTCGATGCGGCTCATCGCCGGCGAGCGCGAGAGCGGGACGCTCATCCTGCTCAAGACCGCGCCCGTGCGCGACGGCGAGATCATCGCCGGCAAGTTCCTCGCCGCGCTCGCGCTGGTCTCGCTCATGACGGCGATCACGATCTACATGCCGCTGCTCATCTTCGTGAACGGCAAGGTGTCCGTCGGGCACATCCTGGTCGGCTACTCCGGGGTGCTGCTGCTCGGCGCCGCGTCGCTCGCGATCGGGCTCTTCGCCTCGACGCTCGCGGCGAGCCAGGTCATCGCGGTCATCCTCGGGGCGGCGATCATCGGGACGCTCGGCTTCCTGTTCCTCGTCGCCCGCGTCACGGAGCCGCCGCTCAACGACGTCGTGAGCGCGCTGAACCTCTACCCGCTCAACCAGAAGCCGTTCCTGAACGGCGTGCTCCGGCTGGAGAACGTCGTCTACTACGTCGCGGTCGCGTACTTCTTCCTGCTCGCCGCGACCCACACCCTGAAGGCGCGGAGGTGGCGGTGAAGGACAAGCAAGGTCAGGCCGACGAGGCCGAGATCCGCGGCGAGGGAGCGGGCTCCGCGCCCCCGCCGGACGCAGGGCGAGAGGCCCCGCCGGCCGGCGAGCCGGCGCCCGCCGCGCCGCCCGCGCCGCCCGCGCTCCGCGCCGGGGGCTGGATGGTCCCGGCGTACGCGGGCGCGCTCCTCGCCCTCTTCCTCGGCGAGCGCGTGGTGCCCACGATCGAGTGGCTCCGCTATGCCCTGTCGGGGCTCGGGTTCTTGACCCTGGTCCTCGTCACCGCGCTGCGCTTCGCGGCCGCGGTGCGCGAGTCGGGCGAGCGCCGCGCGGTCGAGCGCGCGCTCGCGATCCTGTCGGCGCTCGGCGTCGTCGCGGTGGCGGCCTACTTCACCACGACCGACGTGGGGCAGGCCATGGTCGGCGTCTCGCGCGCCGCGCCCGAGCTGCGCGGGCGCATCGACGCGGCCACGACGGTCGCCTGGGTCGCGC
The DNA here is from genome assembly GCF_051475585.1 of Sorangium sp. So ce426. Taxonomy (NCBI): domain Bacteria; kingdom Pseudomonadati; phylum Myxococcota; order Polyangiales; family Polyangiaceae; genus Sorangium; species Sorangium sp. So ce426. The sequence goes on from NZ_CP150341.1 coordinate 6,509,239, forward strand.
TGCTCGTCATGGCGACGGTGCCGCTGTTCTTCGGCGAGGCGGCGCTCGCGCCGATGCGGCGCGCCGAGCGCATCGAGGGCCGGCGGGTGCGCGCCGCGACGCTCTCGGGCCTGACGCTCGGGTTCGCCGCGGTCTACTCCGCGCTCTTCGTGTTCGCCGCGGGCAAGCTCGATCTCAAGGCGGACTTCTCGTACTACCGCACCGCCCGCCCGGGCGAGTCCACGAAGCGCGTCGCCGAGAGCCTGACCGCGCCGCTCAAGATCACGGCCTTCTACCCGCAGCAGAACGAGGTCGGCGCCGAGGTGGAGGGCTACCTGCGCGAGGTGAAGGCGGCGTCGCCCCAGATCACCGTGGAGGTGCAGGATCGCCTGCTCGTCCCCGCGCTCGCCAAGGAGGCGAAGGTCACGCAGGACGGCGTCATCGTGCTCTCGCGCGACGGCTCGCGCGAGACGCTCACCGTCGGCTCCGACATCAAGAGCGCGGGCGCCAAGCTGAAGAGCCTCGACGCCGACTTCCAGAAGGTGCTGCTCAAGGTGATCCGGCCGCAGCGCACCGCGTACCTGACGGTCGGCCACGGCGAGCTGAACGAGTCGGCCAGCTCCCCCGAGGGGCGGACGACCAAGAACCTCCGCAAGCTGCTCGAGTCCCAGAACTACGTCGTCAAGGACCTCGGGCTCGCCCAGGGGCTCGGCAGCGAGATCCCGAAGGACGCGAGCGTCGTCATCGTGCTCGGCCCGCAGAAGGCGTTCCTCCCGGAGGAGGTCGCGGCGCTCAAGCGGCACGCCGATGAGGGCGGGCACCTCCTGCTCGCGCTCGATCCGGACGCCAAGGTCGATCTGGATCCGCTCGCCGGCGCCGTGGGGCTCACGTGGAAGCCCGAGGTCCTGGCGAACGATCGGGTCTACGTGCGGCGGCGCTACAACGACTCGGACCAGGCGATGCTGGTCACGACGCGGTACTCCTCGCACGCCTCGGTGTCGACGCTGAGCCGCCACGCGCAGCAGGCGCCGACGATCTTCCCGGGAGCGTCGTCGCTCGACAAGCGCGAGGACGGCGGCCTCAAGATCGACTTCGTCGTCCGCTCGCTGGGCGAGACGTTCGCCGACGCGAACGGCAACTTCAAGTTCGACGAAGGCGGCGAGAAGCGCAGCGTCTACAACCTCGCGGCGGCGGTCTCGAAGGAGCTCGCGCCTGGCGGGGACGACAAGGAGAAGAAGGAGCTGCGCGCGTTCGTGGTCGCCGACGCCGACGTGTTCAGCGACGCGGCGTTCAGGAACGAACCCAACATCGTGCTCGCGCTCGACGCGCTCCGGTGGCTCGGCGGCGAGGAGAGCTACGCCGGGGAGATCACGACGAGCGAGGACGTCCGGATCGAGCACACGAAGGAGAAGGACCAGGTGTGGTTCTGGGCCACGATCCTCGTGGCGCCGGCCATGGTGCTGGGTCTCGGGCTCTTCATCACGCGCCGCGGGCGGCGCGGGAGCGGGAGGCGCGCATGAGGTTGGAACGCAGCTTTTTCGTGCACCTCGGCCTTCTTGTGGTCGCGGCCTTGTCCGCGGTCCTCGTCTGGACGCGCGACGACAAGGCGGCCGCCCTCTCGGTCGCCGACGTGACCGTCTGGACCGGCCGCGCCGACGACGTCGAGCGCATCGCCTTCGAGGGCAAATCGAAGACGGTCGTCCTCGAGGCGAAGAAGGACAAGGAGGGCCGCTACTTCGTCGGCACGGCGGAGCGCAAGACGACGCCCCCGGCCGAGAAGCCGAAGGACCCGCACAGCCCCGACGACGGAGCGCAGGACGACGAGCCGCCCGCGGAGCCTGAGCCGACGGTCAAGACGACGACGTTCGTCTCGGTGGCCGCCGGCAACAAGCTCGCCGAGGCGATCGCGCCGCTGAAGGCGCTGCGCTCGATCGGCCGCATCGCGGACGACCGCGCGGCCGAGTTCGGGCTGGCCGAGCCCGAGGGCACGCTCACCGTCAAGCTGCGCGGCGCCGAGCGAAAGCTGGTCCTCGGCGGCGCGACGCCCGGCGGCGCGGACCGGTACGCGCGCGACGAGGCCACGGGCGAGGTGTACGCCATCAAGGGCGACATCTACCGCGATCTCGACACCGCGGAGTCACGGCTCCTGGAGCGGGATCTGCACGAGTGGAAGGACGTCGATCTCGCCAGGGCGCGCGTCATCGCCGGGGACAAGCGCCGCGAGGTCGTGCGCAGCGGCGACGAGGGCAAGAAGTTCTGGGCCGATCCGGCGAGCCCCGAGCAGAACGACGAGACGGTCGGCAACTGGATGAGCAAGCTCGACCGCCTCCGCCCCACCGAGTACGTGGCCGCTGCCCCGGAGCAGAAGGAGGTCGTGGTGCGGATCGAGTACACCGGCCGCTCCGGCGACATCGGCTTCGCCGAGCTCGTGAAGGGGCCCCCCGGGGCGAGCGGCAAGCCCGACTACTTCCTGGTCACGGAGCGCACCCGCCTTCACGGCAAGGTGCCGGTAGGCGTCGCCGAGCAGGTCGAACAGGACGTCGGCGCCGTCGTCAAGTAGCCCTTGCGCCTCGCGACCGCGCCGGAGCAGCCGCCCGGCGCGGTCAGCCTTCCGCGCGGCGCCGGCCGCGCCCTGGGGCGCAAGCTGTCTCCCCCAGTCGCTCTTTACTTGCCGTACCGGGTCCGGTCCTGCAACGCTCGGGCGCAATGTTCTTCCGACGATTGCCTACCCTAGCGCTGGGCGCTGCGGCGGCGCTCGCCGCGGCCTGCAGCTCGCCGCCGCCACCGCAACCCGTAGCGCCGCCGCCGACCGTGACCGCGGCGCCACCACCTCCGCCTCCCCCTGCTCCGAAGCCCTGCAAGGCGCTCGACGAGCAGTGCCAGGCAGAGGCGTCGACCCGGGCGAAGATCGCCCAGAGCTCACTCGTGTTCACCCCCGCGACGGGCTGGACCTATGCCCAGGCGGAGAGCGCCACGATCGCGCAGGCCGCGGACGAGGGCCCGGCCTTCGCGACGGCGCAGGTCGACGCGGGCGAGGGCAAGCAGGCGCTCGAGAAGCGCGACGCCGCGCTCGAGGCGCTGGCGCGCGAGATCAACGTGACGTTGCCGAAGAAGAAGGTGAACTGGAAGAAGCCCGACGACATCAAGGACGTCGCCGGGCGGAAGATCGGCCTGTGGCAGAAGGAGGGCGCCCTCCGCGGGACCAGGAAGGGCCCGCTGCTGATCTTCGGCGACACCGGGAAGGACGGGGAGATCGTGCTGGGGCTCGGCTTCGTCCCCGAGGACGACAACTCCGGCGCCGACGAGACCATCCTGCAATCGATCGAGTCGATCTCGGTCGCGGCGGAGTGATCGCGTGACGGCACCGAACGTCGCGCCAGGCAGCGTCATCGCGGGGAGGTTCTCGGTCCGCTCGCTCCTCGGCTACGGGGGCGCGACGGCCACCTTCCGCGCGGTGACGGCGCAAGCGCGCGACGTCGCCCTCAAGCTGTACTCGCCGGTCGTCGGCCAGCGCGCGGACGCGATGCAGCACCTCCAGCGGTACGTGGCCGAGACGAACAGGCTGCCGCCAGAGCTCGCCGCGCACATCCTCGAGGCCGGCTACGACCCGGCGACGGCCGCGCCCTTCACGGTGACGGACATGATCCCGTTCCCGTCGCTCGCCGAGCTCGCGCGTCGCCGGCCGATGGGCTTCGAGGAGGTCGGCTCGATGCTCCGCTCTCTCGCGGCGGTGCTCGACGCTGCCCACGCCCGCGAGGTCCCCCACCACGGCCTCAAGCCGACGAACCTGTTCATCGACCCGAGCGCTCCGGGCAGCGTGAAGCTCACCGACTTCGGGCCGTCCCTCGCGCGGAGCATGGTGCCGACGCAGGAGGGGTATGTCCTCTCCGCGCCGTGGCTGGCGCCCGAGCAGCTTCAGCCGGGCGGCCAGGCGGGGCCTGCCGCCGACATCTTCTCCGCGGCGCTGCTCTCCTTCTTCGCGCTCACGGGCCGCTCGTACTGGCGTTCCTGCCAGGGTCAGGTGGACGTCCAGGGCTGGCAGCGCGAGCTCATGGCGCCGCGCCTCGCCGCGTCCGTGCGGGCCGCGGAGCTCGGCGTCCCGCTGAGCCCTGTGCTCGACGGCGCCTTCGCGCGCGCGCTGGCGCACGATCCGCGCGAGCGCTTCCGCTCCGCGAGCGAGCTCGCGGCCATGCTCAGCGGCTTCTCGGCGGCCGCGATCGAGGTGGGCTCGACGCTCGCCCTGTCTCCTTCGGTGAACGAGGCGGTCGCGCCCGCGCCGCCGGCCGTCGCCGTCACCGCGGCGAGCGCGCCCGCGCCCTTGCCGCCCGCCGACGCCACGCAGCTGGTGCCCTCGCCGTTTTCACCCCCGCCACAGCCGTCGCACGCGCCGTTTTCACCCTCGCCGCAGCCATCTGCCGACGCGCCCTCCGGACAGGCGCCGCCGCCTTCGGCCCAGAGCCAGACAGCAGCCCGTCGAAGCGGCGTCCCCGCGCTGACGGCGGTCAGCACCGCGCCCAGGTCGCCGTGGAGCAAGGCGGCCTCCCTGATGGTGGGCATCGTTGGTGTGCTGCTCGTCGGGGGCACGGCCGCCGCGTGGTACGTCCTGGACCGCAAGGACGAGGCGCAGCCGGGCCCCAGCGCCTCGACCAGCGCTTCTGCGGCGGCTCCCCCCGCGCCGTCGGCCGAGCCCGCTCCGCCCGAGCCAGCCCACAGCGCGCCAGCCGCCGACGCCGGGACCCCGAGCGCCGAGCCCCCGACCGACGCCGGCGCCTCGACCGACGCCGGCGTGGCGACCGACGCGACGGTGAAGATCTCCTGCAAGCCCGTCGCCTGCGAGGAGATCACCATCGACGGCAAGGTGACGCAGGCCCCGGAGGTCGAGATCGGGCTCACCCCTGGGGTTCACAAGGTGAGCGTCAAGCGAACCGGCTACTTCCCGCGGAGCCTGAGCGTGGTCGTCAAGGCCGGAACGCCGCTCGTGCAAGAGTTCCAGCTCACCGAGATCCCCCCGGCTCAGCCAGCGGGGCAGCCGGCGAGCAAGCCTTGCGGCAAATTCCTCAAGCGCTGCAAATAGCCATCTTGCGCGCGCTCACGCGCGAGGGTGCGCCCGACGGTACGCGGCGCGCACGTGGTCGTCGGCGAGGTGCGTGTAGATCTCGGTCGTCACGACGTTCGCATGACCGAGGAGCGCCTGGACGCTCCGGAGATCCGCGCCCCCCTCGAGCAGGTGCGTCGCGAACGAGTGGCGGAGCTTGTGCGGCGAGCTCGGCTTGGCGATGCCCACGGCGCGCGCATATCCGCCGAGGAGCTTCCACACCGCCTGCCTGGTGAGCGGCCCGCCGCGCGGCGAGAGGAACAGCACCTGGGTCGCCGCGCTGCGCGGGTGCGTCGCGCGCAGCTCCAGGTAGGCGTCGATGGCGGCGAGCGCCGGCTCGCCGAGCGGCACGAGCCGCCGCTTCCCCCCCTTGCCGAGCGCCATCACGATGCCTTTGCGCCGGTCGATGTCCGCGAGCTTGAGGCGCACCACCTCGCTGACGCGCAAGCCGGCCGCGTACATCACGTGGAGCATCGCGCGATCGCGCAGCCCCTTGAACGTCCCTTGCTCGGGCGCCTCGATGAGGAGCGCGATCTCGTCGAACGAGAGCACCTTGGGCAGCCGCCGCCCGACCCTGGGTCGCTCGACCAGCGCGCACGGATCCCGCTCGATGCGGCGCTCGCGGAGCAGGAAGCGGATGAACCCGCGGACCGCGGAGAGGTGGCGCGCCGCCGAGCTGGCGCTGATGCCCGCCTGGCCGAGCGCGACCAGGTAGGTGCCGATCAGCGCCTGGTCGAGCCCGTCGACGGTCGTGATCCCGCTCGCCTCGGCATGGGCGACGAGCTTGGCGAGATCATGGCCGTAGGCCTCGAGCGTCAGGGGCGCCAGAGCCCGCTCGACGCGAAGGTGATCCAGGTAGGCGTCCACCCAGGTCGCAAGGTCCACGGCCAACCGTACGTCGAAAGCGGCGAAGCGCGCCAGAAAGCCGGGCTGGGGCAGATCGACCCAGAACGCCCCGAACGGCAATACGTCTTCCTCCCTTCCGGCATTTCACCTCCCCGTCCTGGTTCCAGCCGGACGCGGAATGCGTCACAGTGGGCCCTGTGGTGTCAGCCTTCGAGGTCATCGAGCCCCGCGGAGCGGAAAGCCCGGTCCTCGTCGAGGTACCGCACGCGGGGGTCCACGTGGATCCCGAGTCGCTGTCCTGGACCATCGCGCCGGCGCGCAGCATCGGGCGCGACGCGGACCTGTACGTCGACGCGCTCTTCCAGGACGCTCCGGCCGAGGGGGCGACGCTCCTCTTCTCCAGGATGAGCCGGCTGGTCGTCGATCTCAACCGGAGCGAGGCCGACTGCGACGGCGACGCGGTCGAGGGCGGCGGCCGGGCGCCCTACCCGCGGGGGCTCATCTGGCGCATGACCACGGACGGCGAGCCCATCCTTGCCGCTCGGCTGCCACGGCAGGAGGTGGAGCGCCGGCTCGACCGCTTCTATCGCCCGTATCACGGCGCCCTCAGCGCGCTCCTCGCCGGCAAGCGCGAGCGCTTCGGCTTCGCGATCCTCCTCTGCGCGCACTCGATGCCGAGCCAGGGCCGCCGCGGCCACGCGGAGGGCGCGATCGGTCGGGCCGACATCGTCCCCGGCACGCGCGGGCGGACGACCGCCGCGAGCGCGGTGATCGACGCGGTCGATCAGCACGCGCGCGCCTGCGGCTTCTCCGTGCGCCATGATGACCCCTACAAAGGGGGCTTCAGCACCGCGCACTACGGCCAACCGCACCGTGCCGTCCACGCCGTGCAAATCGAGATTGCACGCCGGCTGTACATGGACGAGCAATCCCTTGCCATGGATGGGCAAGGATTCCCTGCCGTGCGAGACTTCGGACGCACCCTGGTCGCGCGGCTCACCTCAGCCGAGCTGCTCGGTCAGCTCCGCAGCAGCCCTCCCTTCGACGCCCGTGAGATCTGATCCAGCTCCATCAATGGAAAAGCCTTTCGGAGAGGCGAGCCGCGACCGCCCGCCAGCGAGCCGTCGCGCGATCGCCGAACGCGAAAAGGCAGCACCTGCCCAGCCGGAGGGCGCCACAGCCGGCGAGAGCCCGGCCGATCGCGCTCAGGAGGGACCGGCTGCGGCGTCGATCAGCGCCGCTCCGGTCGATCGGCGCCACGAGTCGAACCCGGCCATCCCGATGGAGGTGGCGCCCCCGAGCACGCGCGAGCACGTCACCAAGCCGCTCCTCGCGTCCGAAGCGCTCATGGAGGACCTGGCGCCGATGCGTCCGGCGCAGGACGCCGCGCGGATCTGGTGTGCTGCGGTGGGCGCCGGCTTCCTTCTGCTCGGCGGCCTGTCGATCGCAGGGCTCCGCCCGGACGGCGTTGTCGCGGGGCCGCCAGCGTTCGTCCTGGGCGTCGTCGCGCTGTTCACCGCGCTCACGTCGGTGAGCTACCGGCAGCGCGCCGTCGCCATGGTGGTGCTCGGGGCGATCGCGACAGTCCTCGGCCTCCAGAGCTCGGGGACCGCGGTCGGCTGGGGAACCGCCCGGGCCGTCGCGGCGATAGGGCTCCCGGCGGCGCTCGTCTTCCGGTCTCGCTACAGGGCGTACAGCGGCGCGCGGTGGCTGCTCGTCGCCGCCTTCCTCGTCACGCTCCCATCCTTCGGGCATGCGATCGGACAGCTGGTTTTGCACGATCCGCACCTGGGCCATCTCGGCGCCTTGCTTGTGATCCTGGCGGTCCTGTCCAGCCTTACCGGGTTCATGGGTGCGGAGACGACGGGCGCCGGGTCGTTCCTTGCCGTCGCGGTGGTGCTTGCCTTCACGGCCGACCTGGTCGTCGGCAGGCTCGCGCATCTCGACACCTTCTCGCCCCGGGACATCGTCATCGTGCTCTCCGCGGGCCTTGCGTTCGCGGCGACGTCCGCCATCACGAGCCTGGGCCTGTTCCAGATCCTGGCCTGGCGCCTGGCTGCCGACGCCCGGCGTATCGATCTGCACTCACGCCCCGAGAATGAGAAGGACGGGCGGGATCGGCGTCCGCCCTCGGGCGGCGAGTGGCTGACCTAGAACAACGATCACGTTGAAACCCGGAGAATTTGCACAGGGAGGCGGGGAGGCGGGGAGGAAGAAAAAAAATGATTTTCTCCCTCTTGCCGTCTCTCACTCCCCACCTCCCCGCCTCCCTGTGAAATTCCTGCTTTTTCTCGTGGTTTCAACCCGTTTGTCGCTCTAGGCCGCGCGCCAGCAGGCGCGTAGGGCGTCGGGGACACCGAGGGGAGAGGCTCGGCCGCGTTGCGCCCCGAGCTCCCCCAGCCCACGGCGGCGATGATCCCCCGGAGGACGCTTGACATGTCCCCCGGCTTCCTTCACTTTCCCGCGCTCCCGAGCCCCCCTGCTCCCCCGCGCAGGGCGTGCGCCCGGCCAGCTAATTCGATTTACGGTCGGGGCACCGACGCAGGGCCCCTTCCAACCGAGGACGTCATGGCGAAGAGCGACATCACTGGGAAGCGGAAGCTTCTGGCGCAGAACGTCTCCCACTCCAACATCAAGACGAAGCGCTGGCAGCTCGTGAACATCCAGACCCGGCGCGTCTGGGTCCCCGAGCTCAACCGCTTCGTGAAGCTCAACCTCACGACGCGCGACATCCGCACGATCGACAAGATCGGCGTCGTCGCCTACGCGAAGCGCTACGGCGTCGCGCTCTAGGCCCAGCGCCGACGCGACGGCCGGCCTGAATGTCGGCCGCCGCTTCGCGGCTGGATGCGCCGCGCTCTGTTCTCCCCTCTCGGGGCTCGCCTCCATCCCTCTTCAGCTTTGGAAGTGCCGCGTGCGTGACGGCACGCGGCGCATACAGCCGGCGCGAGCTGGCAGACGTCGGCCGCAGCGCACGTTGCGCAGCGGCTCGCCGCGCCTCGCTGTAGCGTCAGCGCTCCTCCACGGCGCCCTCGATGGCCCGCGCCGCGTCGGCTGGAGAGCCGCATGGCCGGCCGATCTCCGCTTCGACCGGCCGACGCCCGCTGCGCCTCACCCCTCCGCGGGCTGCGTCCCTGCCCCCGCCATGAAGCCGGCGGCGAGGTTGGCCGTGCGCGCGTCGCGCTCGTCGCGCAGGACGGCGATGGCGGCGCTGGCGCCCTGCTGCGTGCGGACATCATGAAGGGCGGCTTCGAGCGCGGTGCCGCCGAGGAGCGCGGTGAGGGCGCTCACCTCGATCGTGGGCTTGCCTGCGAGCGCGATCGCAGCCGCGAAGGCGCCGCGCTGGAGGATCCCGATCGGCGCGGCCGCGGGCAGGGGCGTGCCGGGGGCGAGGCGCGTGATCCCGCGGCGCACCGGGACGGCGTCGCGGCCCAGCACGATCTCGAGCTCGGGGACGGTGATGCCATCGTCGGTGCGCGTGTAGGCGAGCGCTGCGACCGTGCCCCATCCGTCGCAGGCGACGATGGCGTCCGTGGGTCGCGCCACGTCCCCTACCGGCCAGGGCGCCTGGAGCGCGGTCGCCCCCTCCGCGATCGTCGTCGACGCGGCTTCCACCTCGGCGGGCACCGCTTCAGCGAGGTCTTCGGCGGTCAGCGTCCCCCCTGCGACCGCCCCGCCGACGGCCAGCAGCGCCCGCTCCACATCGCGCCCCCGGAGCGCCACCGCGCCGAGCGAGCCGACCTCACGCAGCAGCGCGGCGCGCCCGGTCGCGCCCGCGCGCTCCGCCGCGACCACGCCGGAGCGAACCAGCTCACGGAGCCGCGCGCGTCCGAGGTAGCCGTGCAGCAGGACCAGCATGCCGAGCGAGCGCGGAACGGCGACGTGCGCGGCCTCCGGGACGCTCTGCCCATCGACGAACCCGCGCGGCCGCGGCGCGCCGCGCCCAGGCTGGATCGCCCGTCCATCGAACGCCCTCGCGCCGACGCCGACGCCGGCCGCCAGCGCGACGGCGGGCGCGAGCAGCACGTCGGGCTGCGCGCCGGCTGCTGCGAAGAAGCCGGCGACGATCGCGTCGATCGCGCTGCCGGAGGACTCGAGCGCGGCCCGGGCGGCCGAAGCCGCAAAGGGATCGCTCGCGGTGGCTGCCGCGCCGCGGATCACTGCTCCTCGTCCTCGGCGACGAGGGTGCTGGGCATGGGCATGGTCGGCCTTACCACAGCCGACGCCGTCGAGCGATCGGGCGTGCGCGCGAGCGCCGCCGCGAGCAGCGACTTGATCTGCGGCGCGCGGTCGCCCTCGACGACCAGGAACACCTCACGCCGTCCGCGCAGGCGCTCCGCGACCCGCTCGAGCGCGGCCGCTCCCATCGACGAGGACCGCCCGAGCGCGCGCAGCCGTGTGTAGACGATCGGCCCGGGCGGCGGCGCGTCGCGCGCCACGTCGAGCACCGGGATGACCTTCGCGGCGCGCGCGGTCGCGACGATGTCGTCGCGCTCCCAGATCCCGGAGGGCTCCCAGCAGCGCACGACCCCCTCGGCGGGCAGGCGCTCGAAGAGCGCCGCGAGCTTCTTGCGGTTGCTCGCCGTCGGCCGGAGCGACGCCGGCGTCTGGAGCAGGACGCACCGCGCCTCCAGCACGGCCGCCACCTCGAGCGAGGCCGAGAGCGCCTCGTCGAGGTCGCGCCCGCCGGCGAGCTCGCCGACCACGCGCGGCAGCACCACGCTGAAGACGAAGCCCGGCGGCACCGCCTTGCGCCATTTGCGGAGCGTCGTCGCGCGAGGCAGCGACGTATCGAGCGGGCGGAGCTCGACCAGATCGAAGCGATCTTTGTACTTCTGGATATCGCCCTTGAGCGAGGGCAGTCCGACGAGGAGGCGGGCCATCAGCGCGGACTCTTAACCCAGCTTGCGCGCCGATGCAGCGCGTGCCCGACGGCGGCGCGATTTCTCATTTGGGGAGCAAAATCCTTGATTTATTCGAAGTGGAACCACTGCGTCGGGTTGTCCCGGAGGAAGCGCTCCATCTCCGCCGTGATCTGCCGCGCTGCCACGTCGAGCTCGGACGATCCTGGCTTGCGGGGGAGCGAGATGGGCGGCGCGATGCAGATCTCGTACTCCATGAAGCCGGTCCGCCGCGTGAACACAGGGACGATCGGCGCGCCGCTGACCGCCGCGAGCTGAAGCGGGCCCTCCGGGACGCGCCAGGGTCGCCCGAAGAGCTCGACGTCGCGCCCGCGCATCCCGGACGGAAGCCGATCGATCTGGATGGCCACGACGCCCTGCCGCCTGAGGTGCGCGAGCAGCGGGAGCACCGCGAGCGGATCGTCGGCCACGTGCTGCATCCGTACGCCGACCCGATCTCGCGTGCCGTCCTGGATGGCCTGCGCTCGCTGGTCGCGCTCCCGCTGCATCACGATGAGCACGTCGGCGGCGTGCACCGATCGCAGCAGCGGCGCGGCGGCCTGCCAGCCGCCGGTATGCGCCGTGACGACGATCACGCCGAGGCCCCGCTGGAACGCGTTCGTGAAGTGCTCGTCGTTCACGCACAGGCCGGTGAGCCGATCGGGCCGGCTGCTGCCCGCGATGAACGCGTCCGTGAGACAGCTGGCGAAGTTGATGAACACCCGGGCGACGTCGCGGTACTCGTCGAGCGTCCCCCGCTCGCCCAGCGCCAGCCGGAGGTTCCTGCGCACGGCCCTCCGCTGCTCCGGCAACACCGCCCCGACGACGAGCCCGAACAACGCAGGGCTGTGCCGGACGAGGAGGTCCGGGCCGTGGGTCACCCCAGCGTCGACCGCCCGCCGCCAGAGGACGGAATCGTGCCGGCGTAGATCGTCGAGGAGCGCTCGGAGCCTGGAGGGGAGATCCACGTTGGTGCTCGTGCGCGCGGCGCCTTGCCGGCGCACACCGTAGCGGATCATCGGGCCCCCGCGAAGAGCGCCCGAGCACCGCCGCGCTCCCGCGCCGCGCTCGATCGCGGCGGGCGGCGCGCCTCAACCTGCACCGGGATCCTCGCTCGACCCGTCATGCCTCGGCGCGCTCGGGCCCGCCGGCTCGCCGCCCCCTGCGTGGCTCACCCCCCACGCGGCGACGGCGCGCACCGATGCGTCGTCATGGGCGAGCGCTGCGACGAGCGCGCGCTTCGCGCTCGCTGCCGCCGCGCCCTCTGCGCCGCTCGCCAGCCGGTTCGCAGCGACGATCGTCGCGTTCCGGGCGAGCCCGCCGCGTCGCGCGCGCCGGACCGGCGTCCCGACGGTCAGCGCGTCGAACGCCTGCTCATCGAGCGCCACGAGGTCGTCGACGTCCCGCGCTTCCCATCGGGCCAGAGGATGGAACGGCGCGGTGCGCTCGAGGGGCGCGGGCGCGGTCCTGTTGAAGGGACATACCTCCTGGCAGACGTCGCAGCCGAAGAGGTGCTCACCCATACCGGGCCGCAGCGCCTCGGCCGGCGCGCTCCTCTGTTCGATCGTCAGGTACGCAATGCAGCGCCGAGGATCGAGCACGAACGGCGCGTCGAACGCCTGCGTCGGGCACGCGTCGAGGCAGCGCGTGCACGATCCGCAGCGCTCCGCGATGGGCACGTCGGGGACGAGATCCAGCGTGGTGACCACCTCGCCGAGCAGCTGGTAGCTCCCCTGCCCCGGCGTGATGATCAGCCCGTTCTTGCCGACGAAACCGATGCCAGAGCGCGCCGCCCAGACGCGCTCCATCACCGGCTCGACATCGCAGAGCGGCCGCGCGAGCACGGATGGCGCGAGCGAGCGGATGAACGCCGCGAGCCGCCGGAGCCGCCGCTTCAGGTGGTTGTGATAGTCCTGCCCGCGCGCGTACCGCGCGACGCTCTGCGCGAGCGGCGGGTCGCGCCGCTCGCTCTCCTTGGGCCGCGCATACCTGCGGCCGACGCACACGACCGAGCGTGCTCCTTCGAGGATCGCGCTGGTGTCCAGCCGGCGCCGCTGCTCCGCGTACTCCGCGAGGTACCCCATCTCCCCGTGCATGCCGCGCGCGACGAACTCCAGGTACCGTGCGTGCTCGACCCCGAGCGGCTCGTCGGCGCGCGCGACGCCCACGACGTCGAAGCCGAGCGCGAGCGCCTGCTCGCGCACCAGCCGGTCGTGCGTCGTTCGCGCCGCGCTCGCCTCCCCGGCGGGACGATCGGCATCGCGCTCGCTCATCTCAGGAGGATGGACCGGAACGGCGCGCCGCGGTGCTGGCGCCACGCTCGACGACCGCGCGCCACGCGAGATCACCCGGCGTTCCGGTCGCCGAGCAGCCGATCGAGCGTGATCGCGCACGCCGCGCGCACGCTCAGGTGGTTGTATCCGGTGCTCGCCTCCGCCCTGATCGGCTCGATCCGGACGTCGGCATCGGCGACGACCTCTGGCGCGAGGCCCCAGCCCGTGCCGAACAGGATCACCACCGGATCGCTCGCTTGCGCGAGGCGCGCGCGGGTCGCTGCGTAGCTCGTCACCGGGAGCCCTCGCGAGGCCGCCGCGGTCGTCCAGACCTCGACGCCGCGCCGACCTGCGCCGCTCAGCGCGGAGTACACGTCGTCCAGGCTGGGGACCACGCTCAGCACATCGAGCGCGACCGCGCGATCCGGGATCCGGCGCTTGCCGGAGCCGATCACCCAGTGTTCCTTGATCCGCTCTGCCAGCGCGCGCTGAGCGGCGACCGGGTGAACGACGAAGAGCCGCTCGGCGCCGTACGTGCGCGCGCTCCGCGCCATGTCGTGCAGATCGAGGTTCGTGATCGCCGTGGTCACCGTCTCCCCGGACCGGTCGAGCACGGGGTAGTGAACGAGCGCGAGCGCGAGCCTCATCGCCGCGCCTCGCCGCTCTCGTCCGGGGGCGGCTCTCCCCCCCGCGCCTTGCGCCAGAGGTCGGGCCTGCGCTGGGCCGTCCGCAGCTCGGCCTCCGCTCGTCGCCAGCGCGCGATGGCCGCGTGGTTCCCTTGCTGCAGCACGTCGGGCACCTTGTGCCCACGGAACTCCACGGGACGGGTGTACTGCGGGTACTCCAGGAGCCCTGCCAGCGCGGGGCTGTGCGACTCGTGCTCCGCCGACACAGCGTTCCCGAGCACCCCTGGGAGCAGGCGCACGCACGCATCGATCACCGCCATCGCCGCAACCTCGCCGCCGGTCATCACGAAGTCGCCGAGCGAGATCTCCTCATCGACGAAAGCGCGCACCCGCTCGTCGAACCCCTCGTAGCGACCGCAGACGAGCGCGACGGCAGGGCGCGCCGCGAGCTCGATGGCCTTCTCCTGACGGAAAGGCTGCCCTTGCGGCGTGAGCAGCACCCGGTGCGCGCGCGGCAGAGGCCCCGAGGACGCCGTCGCGTCGGCCCCGGGAGGCGCGCCCGACGCACCGCCTTCGGCGGCGGCTTCGTCGAGCGCCTCCAGGCAGCGGACGATGCAGTCGACGCGCATCACCATGCCGGAGCCGCCGCCGTAAGGCGTGTCATCCACGCTCCGGTGCCGGCCGAGGCCAAACTCACGCGGGCTGCGCGTCCGCACGGCGAGCGCACCCGACGCGAGCGCGCGCCCGACCATGCCGATCGCCAGGAACCCCTCGAACAGCTCCGGAAACAGGGTGACTACGTCGATGCGCATCGAACTTGCCGAGGCGGGCTCCCTTGCGTGGAACGGCGGCTCAGACGAGGCCTTCCAGCGTGGCCAGCTGGACGACCTGCCGCTCCGCGTCCACGCTGCTGACGAAGCTCTCGGTCAGCGGGATCTCGATGGAATCTGCGCCCTGCCTCTCCACGACGAGCACATCGCAGGTCGGGTACGACTGGAGCGACCTCACGTGCCCGAGCAGATCGCCGTCGGGCGTCATCACGCGCGCCCCCTCCACGTCGCAGGCGTAGAACTCGCCCTCGGAGAGCGGCGCGAACGCGTCCCGAGGGACGCACACCGTCGCTCCGCGCAGGGCCTCGGCCGCGTCCCGGTCGTCGATCCCGGCGATCCGCACGAGCAACGCCTTGTCGACGGGCCGCGTCGCCACGATCTTCGCGTCCCGCGCAGAGCCGTCGGGAAGGCGCAGCTTGATCGGAGGGCGCGTGAGGAGCAGGTCGGACGCCTCGTTGTAGAGGCGCAACCGCAGCTCCCCCTGAACGCCGTGCGGACGGGCGACATCCGCGACGGGAACGTAGCGTCGCTCCACGTCGGGCTCGTCTCAGTCGAGAATGTCGAGGTGCGCGCGGCGCCCCGACTTGCTCGCGGCGGCGCTCAGCAACGTCCTGATCGACTGCGCTGTGCGCCCGTCCTTGCCGATCACCTTGCCGATATCCTCGCGCGCGACCGTCAGCTCGATCCGGGGGAAGCGGTCTCCCGCGACCTCGCGCACGACGACCCGGTCCGGCTGATCGACGAGCGCGCGGGCAACGAGCGCGACGAGATCGACCAGCGGAGACGTCGACGAGGCCATGCTACTTCGCGGCGTCCGCGGGGGCGGCCGCCTGGGCCAGCCCAGGGTGCTTCAGGAGCAGCGCCACCGTGTGCGTCGGCTGGGCGCCGTTCGAGATCCAGTGCCTCACGCGGGGAACATCGAGGCGGATCTCGGTCCTGCGCGGGTCGTACGTGCCCAGCCGCTCGATGAACCTGCCGCCGCGCGGGCTGCGCTGGTCGGCGACGACGATGCGGTAGAAGGGCGTCTTCTTGGTGCCCGCGCGGGCGAGGCGAATATGAACGGCCATCTGTAGAACCTCGATCGATATGGAAGAGCCCGTGCCCACGTTGTGCACGGCCTGCTCTGGAGGCGCCGGAGCGTAGCTCGTTCAGTGCTCCGCGCCAGAAGTGGGGGCGCAACGTAGGCGAAGATCCTGCCGAGGGTCAACCCCGCACGAGCAGGGCACGTCCGCGGAGGACAACTTTCAGGCCCTCGCGGCCTGCTCGAAGCCCCTCTCGCTCAATCGCCAACCGTCCTCGCCGGACGAGCCCGGTGCCAGCGCGGAGCCGAGATCCGCGTGCATGCACGGTCGCCAACTTCGTGGAATTTGCGAGAAAAACAGGGAATGTCTCGGAGGTACGTCGTCCAGGACACCCTGCCGGAGCGGCGCTTCCAGCGGGGTTCACGCGGGAGCGCGTGCACCACGTGGCGTCAGCCCAGATCGAGGATGATGACGCCCCGGTTGGGATCGTCCTCTTCCGAGTCCGGAAGACGACGAGGTGCGGGGTAGCGTTCGATCGGCAGCTCGAGGCGCGGTCGAATTTCTTCTCTTCTGGACCGATCCTTCTCTTCTTCGCGCTGCCGTATTTGCTCGATGATGAACGGAGGAAGCATCGACTAACCCCTCCACCTCGTAGAGTGCTCGGCTGAATTGGTGGAACGAGGTCTGCGAGAAAGCACCCCGCTCTTAGAAGCGAATCTAGCAATGTGGGATGGCGGGTCAAGGTTATCGGTCGGGCCGACAGTGGTATGTTCGCAGCGCTCATGACGCGGCACGGCGCGTGGTTTGCGCACGCATGCTCCTCAGGCTCAAGGTCCGGTCCCGGGTCGGGTTCTGCTTCTGGTTCCGGTTCCGGTTCCGGTTCCAGTTCCAGTTCTGGTTCCGGCTCCAGTTCCGGTTCCGAACTTGTTCGGGAAGACCGGCGTCGGCCGGTGCGCTCGCACGTCACATCCTGCTCCTTCCTGGCGGCGCTGGTCGCACTGATGGCGCTGCTCGCGCCCGCCCGAGCAGCGGGCGCCGCCTTCGACGTGAACGACCCGAGCTGGGAGGGTTGCTCGGAGCTTCTCGAGATCGCGCGCGCGGAGCTGGGGGCCGCGAGGGTCCACCCCGTCGCTGTGCTCGATTGGAGCCAGGTCGGCCCCGAGGACGGCATCCTGGTCCTCCACCCGCTGCAAACGCTCGACGCTGACGAGACGACCGCCTTCATGAAGGCCGGCGGGCGGCTCGCCATCATCGACGACTTCGGCCGCGGCGACGACACGCTCCGGCGATTCCAGATCGAGCGCATCCCGACGCCAGCCCGGCCGCTCGCCGCGCTCCGGAACCGGCCCTCCCTCGCGATCGCGGAGCCGGTCGCCGACACCGTCGGGGGCCACTCCGTCGGCCGGCACCCCGTCGTCAGCCACGTCGAGCGGCTCGTCACGAACCACGCGACCGGCCTCCGGCACCCGAACCTCTCGCCCGTGCTGCGGATCCGCGCCGTCAGCGAGCCGGACGTGATCCTCGCCGTCGCCGGGCAGGTCGGCAAGGGCCGGCTCTTCGCGATGGGCGACCCGTCCGCGCTGATGAACATGATGCTCAGGTACCCGGGCAACCGCGCCTTCGCCTCGGGCCTGACGCGCTACCTGGTCGACGAGGACGGGGCTCAGCCGCGCCGAGGGCGGCTCCACATCGTCGCGAACCGGTTCGACGAAGAGAGCTCGTTCGGCGGCGAGACGTCGCTCCGAAAGGACTTCGACGCGCAGGTCAAGGCGCTCGCGAGCGCCGTCGAGGACGCCCGCCGGGACGGGCTTCCGGGCGGCGCCCTCCTCGCGCTCGCGGCGCTCGCCGGCCTCGGCCTCGCGATCTGGACCGCGCGCGCCTCCGCACGGCCCTACAGGAGCCCGCTCCCCCGGTATGCTCGCCCGACGCCGCTCGTCGCGCAGGGAGGCGCAGCCGGGCGCTTCGCCGTCCTCGCCGCCCCCTCTTCCCCGCGGGGCCTCGCGTTCCTCGAGCTGAAGAGCGCCCTGTTCGAGGCGCTGTCCTTGCGGTTCGGCCTGGAGGCGAATCCGGCGCAGGAGACGGTCGCGCGGCTCGTGGCGCGAGAGGGATCTCTTGACGAGCGAGCCCTCTCGGCCTTCAAGGATGTTCTGGGCACCATGTACCGAGTCGAAGCGTCCGTCGTCGCCGGCAAGCCGGCGAACGTGTCGAGGCCTGCGCTCTTGCACGCCGCCGACGTCGTGCGGCATGTCCTCGCCGCCTGCGGCGCCGACGGCCGGAAGCCACCGCGCGGACGTCACCCCGGCGCGCCCCCCGATCCTGCGACGGCGTCCCCGTCGCCAACAGACGCGAAGCTCGCACCACCCCACTCAGACAAAGGCGCTCGATGAACCAGGTTCAGGCCGTCGCCGTCGACGAAATCTCCGCGGCAAAGGAGCGGATCGAGGCGGTCCGGCGAGAGATCACGCGCGTTTACATCGGTTCGTCGCGCGCCCTCGATCTGATGCTCACCGCCCTGCTGGCGCAGGGGCACGTGCTGCTGGAGGGCGTCCCCGGCGTCGCGAAGACCACGCTGGTCAAGGCGTTCGCGGCCGCGCTGGGCGCGTCGGTCCGGCGGATCCAGTTCACGCCCGATCTCCTGCCCGCCGACATCACGGGGACCTATGTCCTGTCGCCCAAGGAGGGGACCTTCACGCTGCGCCCCGGTCCGATCTTCGCGAACCTCGTGCTCGCCGACGAGATCAACCGCGCCCCGGCGAAGACCCAGTCGGCCCTCCTGGAGGCCATGCAGGAGCGACAGGTGACGATCGAGGGAGATCGCTTCGAGCTGCCGTCGCCCTTCATGGTGCTCGCGACGCAGAACCCGATCGATCTCGAGGGGACCTACCCGCTGCCCGAGGCGCAGATCGACAGGTTCCTCATCCGGGTCAGCCTCGGCTACCCGCAGCACAAGGACGAGGTGGCGATGCTCCGCGCGCACAACGTCGAGGCGCCGCGGGCGCGGGCGACGCTCTCCGTCCAGGACCTCCTCATGCTGCAGGGCGTCGCGCGAAGGATCCACGTCGAGGACGACCTGTACGAGTACGCGGTGAACCTCACCGCGTTCACGCGCACGCACCCTCGCGTGCTGCTCGGCGCATCGCCGCGGGCCACGCTCGCGCTGGTCCAGGCGGCCAAGGCGGCGGCGGTGATCGGCGGGCGCCCGTTCGTCACGCCGGACGACGTGCGCGGCATGGCACAAGCGACGCTGGCCCATCGCCTGGTGCTGGTACCCGAGGCCGACGTGGATCCCAAGGCGCGCGACACGATCGTCGACGAGGCGGTCCAGCGCGTGGGGTACCGGCGCGCGGCGCGGCCGGCGTAGATCCGCATGCAGCTCTACCCCACGCGCACCGCCGCCCACCTGGCCATCGCCGGCGTCGCGGTCATGGGCGCCGGGCTCATCGCGCGCGAGCCGGCGATCGTCGGCTGGGGCGGGGCGATCCTGGTCGCGATCGCGCTCGCCCGCGGCGTGACGCTGGTGTCGGTGGCGCGCATCCGCGCGGCTGGGTTCGAGATGCTCTGGGGCGGCTCGCGGCGGATCCTCCGTTCCGCGCGCGGAGGCACCGTGGAGATCGAGGCCGAGGTTCGGAACCGCGACACCCTCGCGGCTCGCTACGTCAAGCTGCGCACCATCGCGTCGTCGCAGCTCGACGTGCGCATCGAGCCGAACCGCGGCGAGGTCTCCGCCTCGGGTCGGCTCAAGGTGAAGGTCATCGTGCGAACGCCGCGCGTCGGCCAGCACGGGCTCCACGGGCTCGCGCTCGAGGTCCACGGCGCCCCGGGCCTCTTCGAGGTGCCCCTGACCTTCGCGAACCCGTATGGCATCGAGGTGCTCCCGCGGCCCTTCATGCCGTACCTGACGCAGCCGCGCGGAGGACGCAGTCACCTCCTCGCAGCCTCCGGCAAGCCCGGGCGCGTACGCGGCGAAGGCGACGACCTGCGCGAGCTGCGAGAGCACCAGCCGGGGGACCCGTTCCGGAAGATCGCGTGGAAGGCCAGCGCGCGCCGGGGCACACTGCTCGTGCGGGAGTTCGAGCGCGAGGAGCGGGATGTGGTCTGGATCCTCGTCGACGCGGCCGTGGAGCTCTGGGCGGGCCCGCTCGGCCGCGCGCCGCTCGATCTCATGATCGACGAGGCCGCGGCCATCGCGACGAGGCACCTCGGGCGCGGCGATCGCGTCGGGCTCATCGTCCTGGCCCCCGGCCCGCGCGTGACGATCGCGCCCGATCACGGCCCAGGGCATGGCCAGAAGATCGCGCAGGCGCTCACCGTCGGGTGCGGCACGTACGACGCGGATCGGAGCGAGCTCGACGAGACGGACGTCGCGGCGCGCGTCATCGAGCACCTCAGGCCGCTCGACGCGCGCGGGCTCGACGATCTGCGCCGCGGCGACCTCGACCGGCTGGCGGCCCGCGCGGAGTCGATGCGCGCGCGTGCGCCGTTCTCGGCGCCGGCGCCGCTCGGGCGCTCGCAGCGCGAACGGACGCTGCGCCGCTACCTCGCGAGCTACGGCATCGAGTCGCCCGCGCGCGCCGAGCCGGATCGGCGCGATCCCGCCGTGGCGGTCGCCGAGTCGCTCACGCACATCGCGCGCGCCAAGCCGCGCGCGAGCATGGTCTACGTCCTCGCGTCGCCTCCGGCCGACGCACAGCTGGGCCAGCTCTCGGAGGCCGTGCGTCGGCTCTCGCGGAAGGCTGTTCACGTGGTGTGGACGCTCCCGGATCTCGAGCCAGGGCTCGGGCCTCCCTGGGAGGCGCCGCGACCGCAGGACGGCGAGGGCGACGAGGGGCAGAGCGGCCCCACGCCGTCCAGCAAGGCGTTCCAGGAGCTCGCGCCGATCGCGGCCGAGGCGGTGCTCATCCGCGCGCGGGTGGCTCAGACCCGCCGCGAAGCCGCGCTCCGCAAGGCCGGCGTGCGCGTGGTGCGGCTGCGCGCGGCGGCCGCGCCGAGCAGAGCCGCAGACGTAGCCCACGACGGGGCGCACCCACCGCAGATCTGAGGACGGGCGATGGCCATCGCAGAGCTCTTGCGCACACGCGGTCTCTCCCCGAAGAAGGGGTTCGGGCAGAACTTCCTCGTCGACGTCGATGCGGCGCGCCGGATCGCCGAGGCGGCCACGACGACGGAGGGCGGCGCGGTGATCGAGATCGGAGCAGGGCTCGGCGCGCTCACGCGGCCGCTCCTCGATCGCGCCGCGCACGTCGTCGCCATCGAGCGCGATCGCGACCTCGTCCCGATCTTGCGCGAGCAGCTCGCTGGGCCGATCGAGGAAGGCCGCTTGACGCTGCTCGAGGCCGACGCAGCGCAGGTCGACTGGGTCGGCGCGCTCTCCGGCCACGCGCGGCCGCACGCGGTGGCGGGCAACCTCCCGTACCACATCACGGGCCGGCTCCTCGAGCAGGCGACCACCGTCGCGCACCAGATCGATCGCGCGGTGTTCATGGTGCAGCTCGAGGTCGCGGATCGCCTGGTCGCGGCCCCGGGCAGCGCCGACTACGGCGCGCTCTCGGTCTTCGTGCAGGCCGCGTTCGACGTGCGCCGCCTCCTGATCGCGCGCGCCGGCGCGTTCTACCCGAGGCCCGAGGTCGACTCGGCGGTCGTCGTGCTGACGCCGTGGCGCCCGCGGCGCGCCGAGGAGACGGACGCCTTCCGCGCCGCCGTGCGCGCCGCGTTCTCGGCGCGCCGCAAGACGCTCCGGAACGCCTGGAAGAACCTCTATGGCTGGTCCTCCCAGGAGCTCGAGCGGCACGCGAAGGACGCCGGCATCTCGCTCGACGCTCGCGGCGAGACGCTCAGCGTGGAGGCGTTTGCGCGGATCGCCGCCTTTAGAGGACGCTGAGCGCCCGCCGCGCGCCGGCGCCCCGTCGCCGGAGCCGGAGCCGGAGAGTGATGCGAGATTGGACGTCGCACACGGACGTCCTGCGTGGAGCCCAGCCCCGGAAAACACGCCCACGACCGCGCGTCCGCAGCGACGCGGCCGTCAAAAATCCCGCAGAATTTCTGGCACACGGCACTAGTCGGACGCGCAGGTCCGTGCTAGTGGGCCCCGCGACTCGTCAAAGCACGTACGAGGAGGGCTCCCGCTCCATGGTTGTTGGAAAGATCACCCAGGTCATCGGACCGGTCGTCGATGTCGATTTCCCGGCTGGCCAGCTGCCCAAGATTCTGAACGCGCTCAAGCTGAGCAACCCGAGCATCTCGGCTGAGCCGGACAACCTCGTGCTCGAGGTCGCCCAGCACCTCGGCGAGTCGTCGGTGCGCACGATCGCGATGGACTCCACCGACGGCCTCGTGCGCGGGATGGAAGTCCGCGACACGGGCAAGCCCATCATGGTGCCGGTCGGCAACGAGTGCCTCGGCCGGATCCTGAACGTCGTCGGTGTGCCGATCGATGAAGCCGGGCCCGTGCACGCCAAGAAGGTGGCGCCGATCCACCGGGAGCCGCCCCCGTTCATCGAGCAGTCGACCAAGGTCGAGGTCTTCGAGACGGGCATCAAGGTCATCGACCTGATCGCCCCCTACCGCAAGGGCGGCAAGATCGGCCTCTTCGGCGGCGCCGGCGTCGGCAAGACGGTGCTCATCCTGGAGCTCATCAACAACGTCGCGAAGGCGCACGGCGGCGTGTCCGTCTTCGCCGGCGTCGGCGAGCGGACGCGCGAGGGCAACGACCTCTTCCTCGAGATGAGCGAGTCGAAGCTCGCGGACGGCAGCCCCGTCATCTCGAAGGCCGCGCTGATCTACGGCCAGATGAACGAGCCCCCGGGCGCTC
This sequence comes from Sorangium sp. So ce426, assembly GCF_051475585.1. NCBI lineage: Bacteria > Pseudomonadati > Myxococcota > Polyangiales > Polyangiaceae > Sorangium > Sorangium sp. So ce426. The sequence goes on from NZ_CP150341.1 coordinate 6,531,619, forward strand.
GCTCCCGCGTCGCGCTCTCGGCGCTCGCCGTGGCCGAGCACTTCCGCGACGAGGAGGGGCAGGACGTCCTCCTGTTCGTGGACAACATCTTCCGGTTCACCCAGGCCGGCTCCGAGGTGAGCGCGCTCCTCGGACGCATCCCGAGCGCCGTCGGTTACCAGCCGACCCTCTCGACGGAGATGGGCGCCTTCCAGGAGCGCATCACCTCGACGACCAAGGGCTCCGTCACCAGCGTCCAGGCGATCTACGTCCCCGCGGACGACCTGACCGACCCCGCGCCCGCCACGGCCTTCGCCCACCTCGACGCGACCACCGTGCTGTCGCGCGCGATCTCGGAGCTCGGCATCTACCCGGCCGTCGATCCGCTCGACTCGAACTCGACGATGCTCGACCCCCAGATCGTCGGGGAGAAGCACTACTCCGTCGCGCGGCGCGTCCAGCAGACGCTGCAGCGCTACAAGGACCTCCAGGACATCATCGCCATCCTCGGCATGGACGAGCTCAGCGAGGACGACAAGCTCGTCGTGGCGCGCGCCCGCAAGATCCAGAAGTTCCTGTCACAGCCGTTCTTCGTGGCCGCCCAGTTCACCGGGCTCGAGGGCAAGCTCGTGCCGCTCAAGGACACGATCGCGGGCTTCGAGGAGATCCTCGACGGCAAGCTCGACCATGTCGCGGAGCAGGACTTCTACCTGGTGGGCGGCATCGAGGACGTGAAGGCCAAGGCGTCGCAGAGGGCGTCCTGACGCAGCCATGGCCGACACAATCCTCCTCGAGATCGTGACGCCTACCGGCGTCGCGCTGCGCGAGCAGGTCACGGACGTGACCGCGCCGAGCGTCGCCGGTGAGTTCGGCGTGCTCCCGGGTCACCTCCCGCTGCTCGCCGCGCTCCGGACCGGCCTCGTGACCTACCACCAGAACGGTCAGGAGCACCGCCTGGCCGTCCATCATGGCTTCGTCGAGGTCGCCGGCGACACCGCGCTGCTCCTCACCGAGCGCTTCGCGGTGAAGGACGACGTCGACGTCGTGAGGGTACGCCGCCGGCTCAAGGAGGTCGACACCGAGCTCGACCACTGGCAAGGCGACCTGACTGATCCGCGCCGCCGGGCGCTCATCGAGGAGGAGCAGTGGCTCGCCACCGAGCTCGAGCTCATCGGCGATCCGCCCCCTCCGATGGTCCGCGAAGACACGCGCTTCCTGGCCGATCACGCCGAGGCGCCGCCGGTCGACGAGATGGTCGAGGCTTCCCAGCCCGACGAGAGCCTGACGGACCACAAGAAGCCCGGCTCTCCGTTCCCCGATCCGAAGTGACGCCTCTGGCGGCTACCGCCTTGCACGTGCGGCCGCCGCACAGGACACTTGTCTCCACACAGGCCGCGAGGGACTGGGAAGTCTCCCGCCTCGCGAGCCGCCCGTACCACCGAGGCGCTGGCGCGGACGCCGCCACGCCGTCTGAGTCCACCCGTGATGATCCTCGGGCCCCGCACGCACGGAGCCCCCAAGGCAGCCCATGATCTCTCCGGAGACGATCGCGCTCGTGAAAGAGCGCACGGATCTCGTAGCGCTCATCGGCGAAAGCGTGCGCCTCGCCCGCCGAGGGCACTCCTTCACCGGGCTGTGCCCCTTTCACAAGGAGAAGACGCCCAGCTTCCACGTGAGCCCGAACCGCGGGTTCTACCACTGCTTCGGCTGCAAGGAGACCGGCAGCGCCATCGACTTCGTGATGAAGCTCGAGGGCCGGACGTTCGCCGAGGCGATCCGCGCGCTCGCCGAGCGCGCCGGCATCGAGGTGGCGGAGTCGCTGACCGAGGCCGAGCGGCGCGAGGCGCAGGCGGCGCGCAGGTCGAAGGACGACCTCTACGCCGTCAACCACCTCGCCGCGACGTTCTTCGAGCACAGCCTCCGCGGGGGGCCGGGCAGCGCTCCTCACCCGCTCGCGCGCTACGCGCACGAGGAGCTCGAGCGGCGCGGCCTGCCCCTCCGCGACGGTGATGGAGCCGCCGACCCGATCGCCGACGCCCTCCAGGCGTTCCGGATCGGCTACGCCCCGTTCGGCTGGGACGGGCTCTCCACGTACCTGCGACAGCAAGGCGTCTCCCCGGTCCTCGCGGAGCGCGTCGGGCTCCTCGTGCCGCGCTCGTCGGGGAGCGGACACTACGACCGCTTCCGGCACCGGCTCATGTTCGCCGTCACCGACGTGATGGGCCGGGTGATCGCGTTCAGCGGACGCGCGCTGCCCGATCCCAGCCCTTCCGAGCTCTCGTCGCTCGGCCTCACCGGCCCTGCGCCGCAGGCCGACGGCGCGCCGGCGAAGTACATCAACAGCCCCGAGTCGCCGATCTACACGAAGGGCGAGCACCTCTTCGGGCTGCACCAGGCGCGCCAGGCGATCCGCCAGCGCGGCGAGGCGATCCTCGTGGAAGGCAACTTCGACGTCGTCGCGCTCCACGCGCGCGGCATCGGCCAGGCGATCGCCCCGCTCGGCACCGCCTTCACGCCCGGGCAGGCGAAGCTCATCAAGCGCTTCGCGCCCGCGGTCATCCTGCTGTTCGACGGCGACGCGGCCGGCAAGAAGGCCACGCGCGCGGCGCGCGCCCCGTGCCGTGAGGCGGGGCTCAGCGCGCGCGTCGCCGTGCTGCCTCCCGGCGTCGATCCGGACGACCTCGCGCGCAAGCACGGCCCGGAGGCGATCGCGCGCATCGTCAAGGCGGCGCGCGGCCTGCTCGAGCACCTGATCGACGAGGCGCTCGACGGCGACAGCTTCGGAGGCTCGTCGCTGCCCGAGCAGCTCGCCCGCGTGCGCGCCGTGACGTCGCTGCTCGCCGACGAAGACGACCCGAACCTCAGGATGATGGCGAAGCTCTACGCCGATCGCCTCTCGTCGAAGCTCGTGATCGGCGGCCGCTCACCGGACGACCTCCGGCAGCTGGAGCGCGTCGTCGAGGAGTCCCTCTCCCGCCCGAGGAGCCAGGCAACCCGAGAGGTGACCCCCTCCGGACAGACGACCGAGACGTGGGAGCGCGCTCGCTCGCGCACGCAAATCCAGGAGGTAAGCCTGGAGATCCTGGGTGCGATCCTCGATTTTCCCGAGCTTCTGGCCGACGAGGATCTCCAGACGGCGCTGGAGTGCCTCGAAGGCGACGTCGCCCTGGCAATTGTTGCGGCGCGTCAAAATTTCACTTTTGAAATGGGTCTTGCCGCCAGCGAATTTCTTGCGCAAGTCCCGGCTCCGATCCATTCATTCGCGGCTGGACGGCTGGTCTCGCCTGTCTTCGAAGCGGCCTCAACGGCCAAGGCGACGCTCTTGGAGAATTCACAAAAGTTGAGCAGGCAAGCCCTGGCGCGACAGAAAGCAGCCGTCGTGAGCCAGCTCCAGAAGAGCGCGGTCGACGCTGATGCTGAAAACGCTTTGCTGCGTGAGCTATTCCAGCGAAGAGCGGGGGGTCTCGGTCTTCCTTGATGCGTTCCGGGTCGCCTCGCCGTGGTGACTCGACGTGCGTGATCCCTAGAGTTTATCGGAGTCATTTGGTGTCTTGTCGGTCGCGGCGAGCTGATCGCCGTAAGTGGAGCATGAGGTAATGGCGAGCAAGGCCAAGCAATCTTCCGGTCGGGCAGGCGGGGTCGCGAGGGCTGCGGGGGGCGGCGCGCTGAACGGCGCGCGGCACGCATCGACACGCGGGCACGCCGAGGGGGGGGCGCGCCCTAGCAACAAAGGAGACGCGGGCATCCGGGCCGAGCGGTCGGAGAAGGATCGGAAGACGCTCGAAAAGCTCGTCGAAACCGGCAAGAGCAAAGGCTTTCTCACCTATGACGAGGTGAACGACGCGCTCCCCGCGGACGTCGCGCCCGATCAGCTCGACGACGTGGTGGGCGCCCTCGGCGACGAGGACATCGAGATCGTCGACGGCGCGACCCAGGTGAAGATCGCGCCGAAGCGCATCGCGGACGAGGAGGCGGGCGAGAAGAAGCTCGTCGTCACGCCCGACCGCGAGGAAGAGGACGTCGACTACTACTCGAAGTCGAACGACCCCGTCCGGATGTACCTCCGGAAGATGGGCAGCGTCTCGCTGCTCACCCGCGAGGGCGAGGTCGAGATCGCGAAGCGGATCGAGATCGGCGAGCAGAAGGTCAACGCCGCCATCCTCGACTCCCCCATCGCCGTCCGCGAGATCATCGATCTCGGAGAGAAGCTCCGGAAGCACAAGATCCGGGTGAAGGAGCTCATCAAGGACGCCGAGAACGACGACCAGGAGTTCGACGAGGAGGAGGCCGACCGGCGCATCATCCGCCTCATCGACAAGGTGAAGCGCGTCGACAAGAAGAAAGCGGAGCTCCTGGAGGAGCGCAAAGAGGTGAAGACGGAGGTCCGCCGCAAGCAGATCGACGTCGAGGTGACGCAGGCGACAGCCGAGCTCGTGACGACCCTCGAGGAGATGCGCCTCAACAAGCGGACGATCGACAAGATCGTCCAGAAGCTGAAGAGCCTCATCTCGAAGGTCGAGAAGGCCGAGGCGGGCGCGACGGAGCTGGAGCGGCGCACGGGGCTCTCGAAGGGCGAGCTCAAGCGCGAGCTCATCAAGGTGAAGGGCAACCGCGCCCTCGAGGGGCGGCTCGCCAAGAAGCTCAACGTCAACCGCGAGGAGCTCAACGACTTCGAATCGACCATCAAGAACGCCCAGAAGGGCCTGAAGAAGGTCGAGGAAGAGCTCAACATCGACGTCGCCGCGATCCGCGACACCTACGAGAACATCCGCGAGGGGGAGCGGATGGCGGAGCGCGCCAAGGCGGAGCTGGTCGAGGCGAACCTCCGCCTCGTGGTCTCCATCGCGAAGAAGTACACGAACCGCGGCCTCCAGTTCCTGGACCTCATCCAGGAAGGGAACATCGGCCTCATGAAGGCCGTCGACAAGTTCGAGTACAAGCGCGGCTACAAGTTCTCGACGTACGCGACGTGGTGGATCCGGCAGGCGATCACCCGCGCGATCGCTGACCAGGCGCGGACGATCCGCATCCCGGTCCACATGATCGAGACGATCAACAAGCTGATCCGCACCTCGCGCTACCTCGTGCAGGAGTACGGCCGCGAGCCGACCCCCGAGGAGATCGCCGAGAAGATGGAGCTCCCGCTCGACAAGGTGCGCAAGGTCCTGAAGATCGCGAAGGAGCCGATCTCGCTGGAGACCCCCATCGGCGAGGAAGAGGACTCGCACCTTGGCGACTTCATCGAGGACAAGAGCGTGATCTCGCCCGCGGAGGCCGTGATCAACATGAACCTCGCGGAGCAGACCCGTAAGGTCCTGAAGACGCTGACGCCGCGCGAGGAGAAGGTGCTCCGGATGCGCTTCGGCATCGGTGAGAAGAGCGACCATACGCTCGAAGAGGTCGGTCAGGACTTCGAGGTCACGCGCGAGCGCATCCGGCAGATCGAGGCGAAGGCGCTCCGCAAGCTCCGGCACCCCAGCCGCTCGAAGCAGCTCAAGAGCTTCATCGACAGCTAGTCCGTGGGCTGGCCTGCTCGCCAAACGAAGGCAGCTCTACCGCGCAGGCCGCGCTGCTGGCCTCTCGCTGGCCGAGCACGCGCTTGCGCGGTCGGCGAGCAACGCGCCGCCGTGGCCCTCCTCGTGCTCGCGGGCGCGGTCCTCGGCGGCTGCACCAAGACGATGTCCGAAGAAGACTGCCGCACGATCGGCGAGGGCATGCGCACCGCGTGGGCAGCGGAGGCAAAGCGGGTGGGGTCCACCGCGAAAGGGGGCCCGGGGAAAGCCTCCGTGGTGATCGACAGCGAGGGCGAGAGGCTCTCGTCGGAGTGGACATCCGACTGCAAGCGGGAGCTCGCCGGGAGCAAGGTCGACCCCGGCGAGCTCGCCTGCCTTACGCGCGCGAAGACGCTCGAAGAGCTCCGCCGGTGCGCCGCGCCCTGAACGCCTGGGAGCACGGCCGGGGCGGGGCGCCGCGCGACCCCTTCAGTTGAGGTAGCGCTTGTCCTTCGGAGGGTCCTTCTGGCCGCCGGGGATGACCCTCAGCGGGACGCCCCCGGAGCGGCCGCGCGCCGCAGGGACGCGGCGGAGCGCGGCGGACTGCGCCTGCAGCTGACGGAAGCGGATCCGCAGATAGAAGCGGCGCAGCGGGGAGAAGTCGCCGAAGAGATACCCCGCGAGCATGCCCCCGAACGGCGTGATCAGCCCCTCGGGGGGCGCGCGCATGGCGATGACGTTGAGCACCGAGATCCCGAAGATGAAGACGAGCAGCATGGTGCCCGTCACGGGGAGGACGAAGAAGAGGCGGACCGTGGCATGTCGGTGCGCGAGCGCCCACGCGACGGCGACCGCCTCGATCATCCCGAGCCCGCCGTAGAAGACCGGCCGCGCCATCTTCGGGAGGAGCGCGCCCACCGCCACCTGGAGCGCGAACGCGAAGGCGGCGGAGCCGAACAGGAACGCCAGCGTGCGTCTGGCTCCCCAGCGCTCTTCGAGCGAGGCACCGAGGAAATACAGGCCGAGCAGCGTCGTGACGAAGTGCCAGGGGTCGCTCGGGTTGTGGACGAGCGGCGCGGTGAGCAGCCGCCACACCTGGCCGTGGAGCACCTTCTCGCTGATGCCGAGGAACGGCTCGAGCACGCCTTCGCCGGCGCCCCCCCAGTTCAGGCCCAGGGTGAACATCACCCAGATACAGCCGATCGCGATCATCATCCCCAGCAGGGCCTTGCCTGGCTTGGGGAACCCCATCGAGCTGTGCTCCGGGCGCATGGATCTCCACCTAACAGCGGCGCCCCCGACGAGCAACCGCCGCCCCCGGACTCCACGGCGATCCGCCCGGCGCCCGCCCCCCTCCAGCGGCCGCGACGCCCGCTGCGCGCCATCCAGGACGCTCCGGGGCAGGGTCCGCCCGCCCGCGCACCACCCCCCCCGTCAGCCCCCCGTCAGCCCCCCCGGGGAACGCGCACGTCCCTGCTGCGCCCGCTGGCCAGGGGCTCAGAAGAAGTTGCCGATGTTGAACTCGAACTTGTACGTCTCTTCGTAGGGCAGCCGCTTGAACGGGAAGCCCCACTCGAAGCGCAGCGGTCCGAGCGGGGAGAACCACCGGAGCCCGAATCCCCACGAGGTGCGGACGTCGAGGAGGCGCTCGGCCGAGAAGCACGGGTTCGTGACGTCGTGCGGCGATGCGGGGGCGGCGTTGCAGTACAGCTTCTCGAGGTTCCAGGCGTTGCCCAGATCCGTGAAGACGACGCCCTTGATCTGCACGGCCTCGAGGATCGGGAACTCCAGCTCGAGGTTCTGGTAGTACATCAGGTTGCCGCCGATGTTCGCGCCGTTCGCGATGGGCAGCGAGTTCGGATCGAGCGACTCGCGGAGCGGGAGGCGCGGGCCGATGTCCCGGATCTCGAAGCCGCGCACGTCGAGGATGCCGCCAAGGAAGAAGCGGGCGAAGATCGGCACCCCCTGCGGGTTGGGGCTCGTCACCATGCCGGCCTCGGTGTTCAGCTTGAGGACCAGGCTGTCCGTGATCGGGTAGTAGAACCTCCCTGTGGCGCGGTACCGCAGGAACTCGTTCTCGCTGCCGAACGCGCTGTGGGCGAGCTCCACCGAGCCCTGCAGGTAAATGCCCGAGGTCGGGAAGAGCTGGTTGTTGCGCGTGTCGAAGGTGAGCGCAGGGCGGATGCTCGACGTGAGCCCGGCGTTGAAGAGGTTGTAGAGCGGGAGCCGCTGGAACGAGGCGCGCTCCTCTGCCGTGCCGAGGCCGGTGTTCGTGGCCGACGAGATCTCGTCGTTCTCCAGCGTGTAGGTCAGCTGCGCGCGCAGCTCAGGCTCGATGAGCGGGTAGCCGAGCGTGAGCGAGCCGCCGGTGGAGGTCTGCGAGAACTCCGTGTAGGTCCGCAGCTGGTTGTAGACGCTCACCGCCGCGGAGAACGGGCTGTCGAACAGGTACGGCTCGAAGAAGCGGACGTCGATGAGGCGCCGCGATCCGGAGATCTGCGCCTGGAGCGACAGCGACTGGCCGCTCCCGAGCAGGTTCGCCTGTTGGACCTGCGCCGTCGCGATGAAGTTCTCGACGCTCGAGAAGCCCGCGCCGATCTGGAAGGTGCCCGTCGGCTTCTCGCCGATGTCGACGTTGACGTTGATGTGCTGGGGGTCGTCGCCCTGCTCGGTGGAGATGTCGACCCGCTCGAAGTAGCCGAGCGCCGTGATCCGCTGCTTCGATCGCTCCAGCTTCGTCTCGCTGAACAGCCGCCGCTCCTCCACCTCCATCTCGCGGCGGATCACCTTGTCCCGCGTCTTCGTGTTGCCGCGGATCTCGATGCGCCCGAAGTAGACGAGCTGGTTTCTGCGGATGCCGACGGTGATGTCGACCTCGCGCCTGTCCGGGTCGAGCTGGGTGTCAGGCGACGCCTCGACGTTGGCGTAACCGGCGTCGCGGTAGAGCGTCTGGATCGCGCCGAGATCCTTCGCCAGCTCGGCGCGGTTGAACCAGTCGCCCGGCTTGGCCCGCACCATCTCGCGCAGCGCGCGGCGCCCGCCGAGCGGCTCGATCTCGCGGCCGTCGGCGTCGCGCTCGTAGACGCGGAGCGAGCGGATGCGGAAGCGCGGCCCCTCGTTGATCGTAATCGTGACCTCGATGCCCGTGCGGTCGGGCGTGAGCATCACCCTGGGCGTCGCGACCTGCGCCGCGAGGAAGCCACGATCGTAGTAGAGCGCGTTGATCACGAGGACGTCGCGCTCGAACGCGTCCTGGCGGAACGGACCGCCGGTGCCGAAGGCGAAGAAGCCCCCCTGCCCCGTGATCATGACCTCCCGGAGCTCCTCGTCCGAGATGTTCTGGTTGCCGATGAACGTGATGCGCCGGACGGTGACCGGGGAGTGCTCCTTGATCGTGAACTTGACGGTGACCTGGTTCTCCCGCTCCGGCTTGACCTCGTAGCTGACCTCGGCGAGGAAGAAGCCCTCCTCGGCGTACTTGTCGCGGAGCTTCTGCACGCCACGCCGGATCGCCGCGTAGCTCAGGATCGTGCCGGTCTTGATCTCGACGGAGAGCGCCTCGGTCAGATCCTCGCTGTCGATCTCCTTGTTGCCGGAGAACTCGATGGCCTTGATGCTCGGGCGCTCGCGGACCAGCACCCTCAGGCTCACGCCGTCGTCGCGGCGCGTGAGGTCGACCTCGACGTCGTCGAACAGGCCGGAGTCCCAGAGCTCGCGCACGTCGCGCGCCAGCCCCTCGGGGGTGAACGGCCTGCCGACCCGCGTCTGCCCGAGGTAGACGAGCACGTCCTCGGTCGAGACCCGCCGGTTGCCGGCGATGGCGACCTGGACGACCGGCTGCCCCCGAGCGAGCTCGGCCTCCGTGGGCGCCAGATGGATCGTCGGCTCGACGGCGTCGGCGGCGACCTGCGCAGGTGTACCGGCGCCGGGCTGGGCTCCCACGGCCGCGTCGGCCGGCGCGGGCGGCTGCGCAGCGCTGGCCGGGGCGGCAGGCGGCGCGGCGCCGCCCCGGGGCGGCTGCGCGCCCGGAGCACCTCCGGGCACCTGGGCTGCCGCGAGCCGGGGCCGTATCGCCGCCACTGCAACGAACACCAGGAAGAGGCCGAGCCAGACGAGCCGCAGCCAGCGGCCGAGAAGGCGAAGCATGGGTCGGGTGCCTGTCGCGTACAAGGCGCCACCCCGTAGCCCAGCGCGCCGTGAGTCTCAAGGGCGGACGCCGAAATCAAGGCGTCGCCGTCAGGCCGCGCTGCGCTGCCCGCGTTCGGGTCGATCTCGCGGCCATCTGACGCTATGCCAGGGTCCGCACGAGCGCAGGCGAGCACGCGCTGCCCAGAAATTCCCGCGAGGCAGCCTTGACCGAGCGCGCGCCCCTGGGTAATTGCCGAGGCTCGCCAGCGTTCACCTGAACATCGGAGCACCTGTTCGTCCGGTGCCCGCGCACTCCCTGGAGCATCGCGTGTCTCGACCCCCCTCCCTTCCGTCCGACGGTGACGCGTCCCGCAAGGGCCGCCGTGGCGGCCGGCCCGGTGACAGCGAGCCGCCGCCGCCCCCGGCGCCCGACACCTCGCTCGCCGACGAGGCGCAGCGCCGGTACCTGAACTATGCGCTCAGCGTCATCACGTCGCGCGCGCTGCCCGACGTCCGCGACGGGTTGAAGCCGGTGCAGCGCCGCATCCTCTACGCGATGCTGCACGACCTGCACCTCGGGCCGGACGCGAAGTACCGGAAGAGCGCGGCGGTCGTCGGTGACGTGATGGGCAAGTACCACCCGCACGGCGACGTCGCGATTTACGACGCGATGGTCCGGCTCGCGCAGGACTTCGTGATGCGGGCGCCGCTCATCGCCGGCCACGGGAACTTCGGCTCCGTGGACGGCGATGCGCCCGCCGCGATGCGTTACACCGAGGCGAAGCTCCGGCCCCTGGCGCTGGAGCTGCTCAGCGAGCTCGGCCAGCGCACCGTGGACTTTCGTCCCAACTACGACGGGACCCGCTTCGAGCCGATCGTCCTTCCGTCGCGCTTCCCCAACCTCCTCGTGAACGGCTCGCAGGGGATCGCGGTCGGGATGGCGACCAGCATCCCGCCGCACAACCTGGGCGAGGTGATCGACGCGTGCGTCGCGCTGATCGAGAACCGCGAGCTCACCACGCACCGCCTGCTGTCGTACGTGAAGGGGCCGGACTTCCCGACCGGAGGTCAGCTGCACGCGACGAAGAAGGAGCTCGAGGCCGTCTACACGGCAGGCCAGGGCTCGCTGAAGCTCCGCGGCGAGTGGCAGCTGGAAGAGGGCGACGGCAAGCGCGGCGCCGCTCCGCAGATCGTGATCACCTCGATCCCGTACGGCATCGAGCGGAAGGCGATCGTCGAGAAGATCGCCGAGGTGATCCTCTCCAAGAAGCTGCCGACGCTCGTGGACGTGCGCGACGAGTCGACCGGCGAGGTGCGCATCGTGATGGAGCTCAAGCGCGGCGCCGACGCGCAGCTCGTGATGGCGTACCTCTACAAACAGACGCCGCTCGCGATCAACGTGCAGGTGAACCTCACCTGCCTCGTGCCCACCGACAACGCGGAGATCGCCGCGCCGCGGCGGCTCGGTCTGCACGAGATCCTGACGAAGTTCCTCGACTTCCGCTACGCGACGGTGACGCGGCGGCTCGAGTTCGAGCTCGGCGAGCTGAGGCGGCGGATCACGATCCTCGAGGGGTTCGAGAAGATCTTCGACGCGCTCGACGAGGTGATCCGGATCATCCGCAAGAGCGAGGGCAAGGCCGACGCGGCCGAGAAGCTGATGAAGCGCTTCACCCTCAACGAGGAGCAGACGGACGCGATCCTCGAGCTCAAGCTCTACAGGCTGGCGCGGCTCGAGATCCTGCTCGTGCAGAAGGATCTCGGCGAGAAGCGCGCCGAGGCCAAGCGGATCGAAGGGCTGCTCCGGAACGACGCGAAGCGCTGGGGGATCGTCCGCGACGAGCTCGTCGAGATCAAGGGATCCTACGGCGAGAAGCGCCGCACGAAGGTGGTCGGCTCGATCGACGAGCCCGAGTACCAGGCGGAGGACTTCATCGTCGCCGAGGACGCGAACGTGATCCTCTCGGCGCAGGGCTGGGTGAAGCGGGTCCGCGAGGTGAAGGATCTGGCCTCGACGCGCATTCGCGAGGGAGACAGCGTCCTCGCGGCCGTCGCCGGCTCGACGCGGTCGACGGTCGCGTTCTTCTCGAACCTCGGCGCGTGCTACGTGTGCCGCATCCACGACGTGCCGCAGTCGACGGGCTACGGCGATCCCGTGCAGAAGCTGTTCAAGTTGGCCGACGGCGAGCGGCTGATCGCGCTGATGTCCTTCGATCCGAGGGCGCTCGACGTCCCGGCGCAGACCCCGGACTCCGCCGAGCCGGAGCCGCCCTTCGCGCTGGCGATCACCCGAGGAGGCCTCGGCTTCAGGTTCTCGCTGCGGCCGCACCGCGATCCATCGACGCGCTCCGGGCGCCGCTTCGCCAAGCTGAACGAGGGCGACGAGGTGCTCTTCGTCCACGCGGTGGACGGCGCCGACCGGGTGCTCTGCGCCTCGAGCGACGCCTGGGCGCTCAGCGTGGCCGTGGAGGAGCTCGCCCTGCTCTCCGGCCCGGGCAAGGGCTCCGTCGTCATGCGGGTCGCCGAAGGTGAGCGCCTGGTCGGCGCCGCGCTCGCCCTCGGGCCGAGCGACGTGATCACGGTCGAGACGGAGAAGGGCAAGACGCTCGAGATCGCCGCGAGCAAGATCGCCGGCCAGCGCGGCACCCAGGGCGAGCCGGTCGCGCGACGCGACCGCTTCGCCCGCGTGGTGCCGCCGGCCGTCGTCGTACCGACGCTGGAGGTGAGCTGAACATGGCCGCCACGAATTCCCCGGTCCGCGCCGCTTCCGGCGCACGTTACACGGCCGCTGACATCGAGGTGCTCGAGGGGCTCGAGCCCGTCCGCAAGCGCCCCGCCATGTACATCGGCGGCACCGACGCGAGGGGCTACCACCACCTGCTCTGGGAGATCGTCGACAACGCGGTCGACGAGGCCATCAACGGGCACGCGAAGCGGATCGAGGTGACGCTCGACGCCGATCTCCAGGGCGCCACCGTGACCGACGACGGGCGCGGCATCCCGGTGGACGTCCATCCCAGGTACAAGCGCCCCGCGCTCGAGCTCATCTTCTGCACGCTGCACGCAGGCGGGAAGTTCGCGAGCGACAACTACAAGGTCTCAGGCGGGCTCCACGGCGTCGGCTCGAGCGTCGTCAACGCGCTCTCCGAGCTCGTCGAGGTCCGGGTGCTGCGCGACGGGTTCGATCACCAGCAGACGTTCTCGCGCGGCGCGCCGACCAGCAAGCTCAAGAAGGGCGCGCCCACCCGCAAGCACGGCACGACCATCCATTTCAGGCCCGATCCGGAGATCTTCGGGCAGGGCCGGCGCTTCGATCCCGAGACCATCCGCGAGCGCCTGGAGGCCAAGGCGTACCTCCACGGAGGGCTCGAGATCGCGTTCCGCGATCTCTCGTCCGGAGAGTCGATCGAGCTCCTCCACCCGAACGGCATCGCGGACTTCTTGCCGAAGCTGGTCGCCCAGCGCGGCAAGCCGGTGACGCACCCGACCATCTTCTACGTCGCGCGCGAGGGCGAGATCCGCCTGGAGGCCGCGCTCCAGTGGACCGAGTCGACCGACGAGTACGTGAAGTCGTACGTCAACGGCATCCCGACGCACGCGGGCGGCGCGCACGAGTCCGGCTTCAGCGGCGCGATCGTGAAGGCGGTCCGCGCGTTCATGGACGCGAAGAAGGTCCAGCCGAAGGGGGTCACCCTGACGGCCGACGACATCCGCGAGGGGATCGTGGGTGTCCTGTCCATCTACATCCAGGATCCGCAGTTCCAGGGGCAGACCAAGGATCGACTCAACAACGCCGAGGCCGGCCCGGCGGTCGAGGGCATGGTCCGGCCGGCGCTCGAGCAGTGGATGCTCCACAACGGCACGGCCGGCGAGTCGATCGTGGCCCGCGCGATCCTGGCGGCGCGCGCCAGGGAGGCGCGGCGCGAGGCGACCCAGCAGGTCCTGCGCAAGACGCCGGTGTCGCACCGGCTCAACCTGCCAGGGAAGCTCGCCGACTGCGCATCGACCGATCCGAGCGAGAGCGAGCTCTTCATCGTCGAGGGCGACAGCGCAGGTGGCTCGGCCAAGCAGGGCCGAGACCGCCGGACCCAGGCGATCCTCCCGCTCCGCGGCAAGGTGCTCAACGCGGAGCAGGCCTCGACCTCGAAGGTGCTCGGCAACAAGGAGCTCCAGGACATCGTGAGCGCGCTGGGCTGCGGCTTTGGAAAGGACTTCGATGCCTCCAAGTTGCGCTACGGAAGGATTTTTCTACTCATGGACGCCGACAGCGACGGCCAGCACATCGCGACGCTGCTGCTGACGTTCTTCTACCGGCACCTGCCCGGCCTGCTCCGCGGCGGGCACGTGTTCCTGGCGCAGCCGCCCCTCTACAGGATCGACGTCGGCAAGGAGACGCACTGGGCGCTCGACGACGCGGAGCGCGACCGGGTCCTCGCGAAGCTCCCCAAGACGGCCAAGGCGGATATCTCGCGGTTCAAGGGGCTCGGCGAGATGCCCGCGGAGGACCTCAAGGCGACCACGCTCGACATCCGACGCCGGCGCGCGCTGCGCATCGTGATCGAGGGAGAGATCGAGACCGATCGCATCCTGAACGAGCTGATGGGCAAGGACGCCCAGGCGCGCTTCCGCTTCATCATGGAGCGCGCGCCGAACGCCGAGATCGACGTCTGACATCGATCCCTCGTTCGAGGGGTCGCGGCGACTCCGCGCCTCGCGCGGACCTCGTTGGATGCGCGGCCGCGCTCCAGCATTCATCCTCCCTGCCCCCCATGAGCTCGCCGCGAGGATGTCGCGATGCAGGCGACCGCCATGGCGTGCTCGTCGCGAAGACACAATGTGCCAACCGCGGGTGATCTCTGGCGCCTGTGCCACGTGAACGGCAGGCCACACCCCGTCGGACATCGCGAGCAGGCTGCCGGACAATCGCGGGATTTTGTGCTGCTGAATGCCGAACCGCGCGAGCCGAGAGCGCTGCGTCGGCTCGCGGCCTGCTGGTTGCAATACGTCGCGCCGGTGGCCGCGATGACCGCGAGACACCGCCCTTTCACCGCTGGAGAGGTACTCGTGACGACTGCGCTTCCCATCTCGACTCCGATCGCACCCTCCTCGTCCCACAGCATGCCGGCCGCATGTTCCCTGTCGGTTCCGGGCGGCGCGCCTGCCGCGCGGCCGGCGTCGCTCCCCGCGCATGGCGTCGCTGCGCCGAGCCACGGCGCGCAGCTGCCGTGCGAGCGCGCTGTGGCGACCGGCGCCTCCCGATCCACGCCACCACTGCGCTCGGCAGCCCCGCTGCCGCGCAGTACCTCGGAGCGGATCCTGCTCGGCCGCGACCGCATCCGCAGCGCCGCGGAAGCAGGCCAGAGGATCCGTTCTTACGAGGTCGCGCTGGACCTCGATCTGTCCGAGTTTCACTTCGCACGGCTCTTCCGCGCGGCCTTCGGGTCATCGCCCCACGTCTATTACGATGAGGTGCGCGCGGAGCGCGCGCGAACGCTGCTGCATGAGGGGCTAACCGAGGGAGAGGTCGCCCGCCGCATCGGCTTCCGCAGACCTGCGGAGCTCCGCGCCCTCCTGTCCAAGCGCGGCAGCACGCCGCCCTCGGCCGGAGAGACGGAGCCGAGCGACGCCTCTGCCGAGTGAGCTGACGGCAGAGATCGACCCTGCGGAGCGCGGGCACCGCAGCCTCCGGTGCGAGGACAAAGTGCTTACCCCCATGACACGACGATCAGAGCCTCCGGTGCGTGAGCGACGGTAGGTTCGCCCTGACCCGATCGAGGTAGGAGGGGTCGAGCATCGCCATCGCGATCCCCTCCCCTTCCGAGGCCTGAGCGATCACCTCACCCCACGGATCGATGACGCACGATTTCCCGAACGTCGCCCGCCCGCCAGGGTGCTTGCCCCACTGTGCCGCGGCCACGACGTACGCCTGGGCCTCGATGGCCCGCGCGCGGAGCAGGACCAGCCAGTGGTCCTTGCCGGTGAGCAGGGTGAACGCCGCAGGGACGACGATCGCCTCCGCGCCCGCGGACGAGAGCGCGCGGTAGAGCTCCGGGAACCGGACGTCGTAGCAGATCGACAGCCCGAGCTTCACGCCGTCGATCTCGGTGACGACGGGGCGATCCCCGGCGGTCGTCGACGCCGACTCGCGGTACTTCGTTCCGTCGGCGATCTCGACGTCGAAGAGGTGAATCTTCCGGTAGCGCGCGGTGAGCCGGCCGTCGGCCCCGAAGACCGCGCAGGTGTTGTACGGTCGCGCCGGATCGTGCGCGCGCTCGGGGAAGCCGCCGGCCACGATGGTCACCCGGGCGGAGCGCGCCGCGTCGGCGAGACGACGCGCGATCGGACCGCCGCCAGCGTCGAGGTCCTCCGCGATGTTGCGCTTCCCCTCCTCGTTGCCCATGTACGCGAAGTTCTCGGGCAGCACGACCGTCGTCGCCCCACGGCGCGCCGCCTCGACGACGAGCACCTCGACCCGCGCCAGGTTCTCGCTCACGTTCTCCTGGCTGGAGAGCTGAAGGGCCGCCCAGATCACCGGTTTCTCCATGCGGCAAGCCTACCGCACGGGGACCCGGCGTGGACCGCGCGCCGACGAGAGCGCAGGGCTCGTCAGATTCCTCGATCTCCGGACGCTCCCGCAGCGCCACCGGCACCTGCGCCACCTGCCCCGCCGGCGCCCGCAGCCCCACCGGCACCCGCGCCACCTGCCCCGCCGGCGCCCGCAGCCCCACCGGCACCTGCCCCAGCAGCTCCGCCAGCGCCAGCGGCACCTGCCCCGCCGGCGCCAGCGGCTCCACCGCCACCTGCCCCGCCGGCGCCAGCGGCTCCACCGCTGCCGTCCACCTCGGAGGGCGCGGCGCACTCGAGCGGCGCACCGGAGTAGGTGCACCTGGCGCTGCACGCGGCGCACACACAGGCGAGCACCCGCTGGAACATCCGGTGAGCGGCGCCCGCTTCGTCCGGGAACACACACGCCGTCTGGCAGGCTTTCTTGTGGCCGCACCCCTTGAGGCACAGGCTGATCGGCCTGCACCCGGGCTCCCCGTCGCACGCCGCGAGCTCCGCCTCGCAGCGCCCACCGCGGGACGCATGCTCGTTAAAGCAATCGCCGCAGCGGCCGGCTTCGCCGCCGTAGGCCGCGAGGCACTCGCAGACGTTCGACGACCCTTCGTGGGCGCCCGCATCGGGCGGCGATCCCCCCGAGGCGCCCGCGCTGGTGGAGCTGCCCGCCTGAGGGCGCGGCGACGGGAGCCGCTCGTCGGTGCAGCTCGGGAGCGACGCGAGCGCAAGCGCCGCGCCCCAGGCCATCACGCCGCAGAGGACAGCCCAGCCGTACAACCCGACAGGAGCGCGCATCGCCCTCCGCACGATCGCCATGATGGGGACGAGCGTAGCCTGCCTCTCTCCCGCGACCGAGCCTGAGCCGCACGGCGCATGGACGTCCGCAGGATCCGCCGAGGCCGCACGGAACCCTCTCCCGGCGGCGCCCGATCGCTCCTATGCTTTCCCCGCACGCCACAAAAATTCTCATGGAAATCGCTCCCCTGTCGCTGTTGCCGCGCTCCGTGCTCGCCCTCGCCAAGGAGGTCGCCCGCGCGCTGCTCCGGCGACCTGTCGTCGGCATCGCCGCCGCCGCTCAGACCGCCGACGGCCGGTGGCTGCTCGTTCGCCGCAGCGACACCGGAACCTGGGCGCTCCCGGGAGGCACCCTGGAATGGGGTGAGACGCTCCGCGACAGCATCGTGCGGGAGCTCGCCGAGGAGGCCGGCGTCACCGAGGTCGAGCTCGGGCGGGTCGTGGGCGTGTACTCGCGGCCCGATCGCGACATCCGCTTCCACGCCGTGACGGTCGTCGTCACCGCCCGGATCGCCGCGCCGACGCGCCCTCCGCAGAACCCGCTCGAGATCCGCGAGGCCAGGCTGTTCCGGGAAGACGAGCTCCCGTCCGAGCTCGCGATGGACATGGGGGATCTCTTCGCCGCCGCCCGGCGCGCCGGCGACACGGAGCTCGAGTGAGCCGAGGCAAGCGATGACGCAGGCACACCACGACGACGCCGGAGCGCGCAACCCGCTGCAGGGCGGGCTCGCGACGGATCCGAAGCACAAGGCGAGGATCGAGGAGCTCGCCGAGCGCATCGAGAAATACAGGGCGAGCTACTACGCTGGGCACCCCGAGATCTCGGACGCGGCGTTCGACGCCCTCGAGGACGAGCTCCGCGCCCTCGATCCGGCGCACCCGGTGCTCGCCCGGGTCGGCTCGGCCTCCCTGATCACCGAGTGGGAGAAGGCGCGGCACGAGATCCCGATGGGCTCGCTCAACAAGGTCGTCTCCGAGGACGAGCTCCTGGCCTGGGTCGCCCGGTGCGACGAGATCCTCGTGAAGGACGGGCACGGCGACGGCGGCACGGGCGCCGCGCCGCAGGCGCCGGGATCCACCTCGAGCGTCGCGGGTGACCTCTTCGTGGCGGAGAAGCTCGACGGCATCTCCATCGAGGTCATCTACAAGGGCGGCAAGCTCGTCGACGCCATCACCCGCGGCGACGGCGAGTGGGGCGAGCGGATCACCGCGAACGTCGCGCGGATGAAGGGGATCCCCTCGCGGATCCGGGAGAAGGGCCGGCTGTCCGTGCGCGGAGAGATCATCCTTCGCCTCTCCGACATGAAGCGCCACTTCCCCGGCGTCACCAGCCCGCGCAACATGGCGGCGGGCGCGGCCAAGCGGTTCGACGGCCAGGGGGCGGAGCACTGCACCGTGCTCTTCTACGATGTCGCCGATCATCTCGAGATCCCGACGTGCCGGGCGCGCTTCGCCTGGCTGCGCGAGCTCGGCTTCGCGACGCCGCAGACCGCGCACGGCAGCGTCGAGGACGTCGTGAAGCTCTACCGGCGCTACTCGAGCGAGCTCCGCGCAGGCCTCGACTACGAGATCGACGGGCTCGTCGTCTATGTGGACTCGCTCCACGTCCAGGGCCTGCTCGGCGACGTCAACCGCCGGCCGCGCGGCGCGGTCGCCTTCAAATTCGCGTCGCCCGCCAAGGTGACGACGGTCGTGGCGATCCAGTGGGACACCGGGCCGAGCGGCCGGGTCACCCCCGTGGCGATCGTCGAGCCGGTGGAGCTCGCCGGCGCCAACGTCCGGCGCGCGTCCCTGCACAACTCGGCCAACGTGCGGAGCCTCGGCATCGGCGTGGGCGACGAGGTGCTGGTCTCGCGCCGCAACGACGTGATCCCGTACGTCGAGGAGGTCGTCGAGAAGCGCGGCCCCGCCGCCGTCCCTCCGTCGGTCTGTCCGGTCTGCAGCGCGCCGCTCGTCGTCGAGGGAGAGTACCTCCTCTGCCGGAACGCCGCGTGCCGCGCCCTCATCGAGGGGCGCATCCACAACTGGATCGACGCCATCGGCGCGCTGGAGTGGGGCGACAAGCTGATCGAGCAGGTGGTGGCCGCGGGCCTCGTGCGAGAGCCGCTCGACCTCTACAAGCTCACGGTCAAGAACATCGCCGACCTCGATCGGCGCGGCGAGAAGAGCGCAACGAAGTGCCTGGAGCAGCTGAAGAGCCGCCTCCCGCTCGCGCTGCCGGTGTTCCTCGCGGCGCTCGGCATCGAGGGGTTCGCGATCCAGACGGCGCGGCTGCTCGTGTCGGCGGGGTACACGACGATCGAGAAGCTGCTCGCCGCCGGCGAGGACGAGCTCGCCGGCATCCCGGGCCTCGGCGCGATCAAGGCCGCGAGCATCGTCCGAGGGCTGCGCGCCCGCAGCGACGAGATCGGGCGGCTGCTCGCCGCCGGCATCGTCCCGGTCGCGCCCGAGGCCGAAGGCCCGCTCGCCGGGCTGACGTTCTGCTTCACCGGCGCGGGCGCGCGTCCCCGCGGCGAGCTCACCCACCTCGTCGAGTCGAACGGCGGCCGGGTGCTGAACAGCGTCACGAAGGAGCTCAACTACCTCGTCATCGCCGACGTGGCGTCCACGTCGAGCAAGGCGGTGAAGGCGCGCAAGTACGGTACGAAGCTCATCACCGAGGACGATCTGGACAGGCTCATCGCCGAGCGCCGCGGCGGCTGACCGAGGCGAGCCGCGGCCTCGACCCGCCGGCCCCTACCAGGTGATGTCCTGGTCCTCCGTGACGCCGAGGACGTCCCGGAGCTCGAGGAGCCGCCCGTCCGGGAGGCGGATCGTGCCCGAGTAGAGGCCGATCGGCTGCATGAACTCCGACGCGAGCAGGCCGAGGTTCGTGTGGTTCGAGTGCGCCGCGCCGGGGACGAAGCATAGATCCACGGCGCCGTCCGCGGTCCGGACGCGCCACGGATCGAGCGGCCGCGCCGCGTCGAAGGTGAACCGGCCCTCCGCGAGCGGGATGAGCTCGCCGTCGATCCAGATCGCGCACTCGGCGTCGCCGACGAAGCCTTCGCCGAGGTTCAGGCCGACGCGCTCGCCGCTCTCCGCGCGCCCGAGCGCGAGGGCCCAGCGCCAGGTCGTGCGGCGCCGCAGGAGGCCGCCCGTGTAGTCGTAGCTGGCGATCGCTCCGTCGAGCGAGATGCGGCGACCGAGCACCGACGCCTCGCCTTCGACGCCGAGGAGCAGGCGCTTCTCGGTGGTGATCAGGAAGCCATCCGAGGCCTGCGCGATCGCCGAGAGCGCCGGCGGCGCCGCGCGGCTGTCGAGCCGCGCCTCGAGCTCGACGCCGCGGAGCGCGGCGGTCAGCGCGGTCGTCGCGTCCGTGCGCGGCCGCTCGATCCGGACGCGCGCGCGGGGGAGCCACGCCCGCGAGGAGCGGCCTTCGCCGCCCGCGTCGCCCACGCTCGCCGCGAAGGGCGGCCCGAACGCCGCGCGGTCCACGAGCAGCCGCCGGCCTGCCTTGTCGAAGACGACGCTGAACGCGATCGACAGATAGCCGAGGTGCACGACCGCGACGGCGATGAAGATCTCGTCGGACGCGATCGCCACGTAGACCCATCGCTTGTGCTTGAGCAGCCGATCGAGCCTGCGCGGCGCGAGGAGCGCCGGGTCGACGCGCGGGAGATCGCCCCGGTACGACCCGACGCGCGCCGCTCCCGTGCTCGGGTCGAGGATCGCATCGGGCGGCGTGATGAGCTCGCGCATCCGACGAGAGTAGCGGCGACGTGGTCGCTGCCCAAGGCGAGCGACGCCGGAAACCTGGCATCGCTGGAGTCGTGCGAATCGCGTGATATCGCGTGATTGCACCGAGCTCTCTCCTCTGCGGCCATCTGGCTCACGCCGCTGCGGAGAGCAGCGGCGCCGGAGCCTGCGCGCCCTCGGCTCCGCCGCTAGACTCGCGTCATGATCGACGCCATCGCCACGCCCCCGAGCCCTCAGAACGAGCCCGTCCTCACGTACGCGCCTGGCAGCCCCGAGCGCGCGGCCCTCAAGGCGGAGCTCGACCGCCGGGCGCGGGAGACGATCGAGATCCCGATGGTCATCGACGGGGAGGCGATCCGGACCGGCGCGCTCGACGACGTCCGCGCGCCGCACCGGCGCGACCTCCTCCTCGCCCGCGCCCATCAAGGCGGCGCCGAGCACGTCGCGCGCGCGATCGAGGCCGCCCGGCGGGCGCACCCGGCCTGGTCGAGGACGCCGTGGACCGAGCGCGCCGCCGTGTTCCTCAAGGCGGCCGAGCTGCTCGCGACCCGGTACCGCCCCACGCTCAACGCGGCGACGATGCTCGGGCAGAGCAAGACGGCGTACCAGGCGGAGATCGACTCGGCCTGCGAGCTCATCGACTTCTTCCGCTACAACGTCCACTTCGCGCACCGGATCGCGGCGGAGCAGCCGGCGAGCGCGCCCGGCATCTGGAACCTCGCGGAGCCTCGCCCGCTGGAGGGCTTCGTCTTCGCGGCGACGCCGTTCAACTTCACCGCGATCGCCGGCAACCTGTGCGCGGCCCCGGCGCTGATGGGCAACACGGTGGTCTGGAAGCCGTCCGCGAACGCGCTGTACTCCGCGCACTTCGTGATGGAGCTGTTGATCGAGGCGGGCCTCCCGCGCGGCGTCATCAACCTCGTCATGGGCCCGCCCGAGCTCGTCTCGAACGCGTGCCTCGATCATCCGGACTTCGCCGGCATCCACTTCACCGGCTCGACCGCGGTCTTCCAGTCGATCTGGCGCCGCATCGGGGAGAACATCGGGCGCTACCGCAGCTACCCGCGGATCGTGGGCGAGACCGGCGGGAAGGACTTCGTCTTCGCGCACGCGAGCGCCGACGTCGACGCGCTCGCCGTGGCGCTCGTCCGGGGCGCCTACGAATTCCAGGGGCAGAAGTGCTCGGCCGCGTCGCGCGCGTACATCCCCCGCTCGCTCTGGCCGGCCCTCAAGGACCGGCTCGTGGGCCACATCCGGGCGATCCGCGTGGGGGACGTCGCCGACTTCCGCAACTTCATGGGCGCGGTGATCGACGAGCGCGCGCACGCCCGGCTCACGGGGCGGATCGCCGCGGCGAAGTCGGACGCGGCGTGCTCGATCGTGTGCGGCGGCGGCGCGCGCGCGCACGACGGGAGCGACGGCTGGTTCGTGGAGCCGACGCTGATCGAGACAACGGATCCGCGCCACCCGCTGATGGCGGAGGAGCTGTTCGGGCCGGTGCTCACGGTCTGGGTCTACCCCGACGGCGAGGAGCACAGGGCGCTCGCGCTCTGCGACGAGACGTCGCCGTATGGCCTGACCGGCGCCGTGTTCGCGCGGGATCGGGCGTTCATCGAGGCGGCGAGCGACGCGCTCCGCTTCGCCGCGGGCAATTTCTACATCAACGACAAGCCGACCGGCGCCGTCGTCGGGCAGCAGCCGTTCGGCGGCGCGCGCGCCTCCGGCACGAACGACAAGGCGGGCAGCCTGTTCAACCTGCTCCGCTGGGTCTCCCCGCGGGTCGTGAAGGAGACGTTCGCCCCGCCGCGCGCGGTCGCCTATCCGTTCATGGCGGCCGAGTAGCCAGCGCGCCCCGCGCCGGAGACACGGCGGGCCTCGTCGCTCAATCCTCCGGCGAGTAGTCGCAGACGCCACCCGCGAGATCGGCGCAGGACCGGTCCTCTTCCTCGTAACACTCGGCCGTGCGCTCGATGGCCGTGGCATAGGACGCGCGGTCGGACAGCTCGAGGCACAGCGCGACGCACGTGTCCTTTCCAGGGCTGTCGGTCTGGCACTCGGCGTTCTTGGTGCAGACCACCTCGCACGCGTCGATGTCCGACGAGCATCCAGGGGTGGGAGCGAGGAGCAGCAGGGCCAGGAGGAGCGCGGGACGGGGCATGGCGAAAGTTCCAGCGGCCATCGGAGCACGCGGCCGAGCCGGCGGCGAGAGGCGAGCAGGGGGCGGCCGCGCGTCGCCGGCTCGCCCCTGCCCCGGATCCCCCTGCTGGAAGCGCGCGCCGCCGGAGGCGAATCGAGCTCGTGAGCCCACCGGCGAACTCCGTGTTCCGCCCGAGTCGTCAAGCGCACCAACGGAGATCGGATTTCTTCTCAGGGTGTCAGGCCCGGCTCCATCGCCATCCGACCCGCCATGCACCGAGCTCTACAGGCCGATCCGTCATACCGGCGATTCGGTTGTGGAGCAGCCCCCGGCCGTTACGTATGCTCCAGATCTCCGCCCGTCAAAAGCGTGCGTTCCCATGGCGCGCAGGACGAGCAGAAGCGTAGGTGTATATTTCCCACGCCGCTACACCAGGAGTCGCTGTGGGATAGCAAACGTTGGAGGTGCCATGAAGTCGATGCATTTTCTGGGTTTCTTCGTGCTCGGCACGATCGCGGCGGCCGCCGCAGGCTGCGGCGGAGACAACGACGGCGAGGGAGGCGGCGGCGGCGAGGGAGGAGCCGGGAGCAGCACCACGACGTCCTCCGCGACCACCGGCCCCACCGCCGGCAGCACCTCCACGGGCTCAGGCGAGGTGGACGACGGGAACGACAGCCCCGAAGAAGCAGAGCCGATCCAATCCGAGGACGGTTGGCTCGAGGGGACGCTCGAGCCGCTGGACGAGGACGCTGACTACTACAGCTTCACCGGAGCCAAGGGGCAGCCGGTGTACATCCTGAGCGACGCGAGGCCGCCGGATGACGAGAGGGATCCGACATACCCGGATACCGTCCTCACGCTGCTCGACGCCGACGGGAACCAGCTCGCGCAGAACGACGACCCGGCCCGGGGCTTCACCAATGACAGCGAGCTGCTCACCGTCCTGCCAGCAGACGGCGAGTACTTCATCGTCGTCCAGGATTGCAACGCCGCCTTCCCGCAGTTCGCCTTCCCGAACGGCTGCTTCGACCCCGCCGAGGTCGTGAGCTTCGACTACGGGGTGGCGCTCCTTCCGCTCGATGTGGCGGAGAGCGAAACTGACAGCCTCATCAGTGAGGCCGAGCCCAACAATGACGCCGAGCACGCCGTGCAGCTGCATTATGAGCTGAACAACGACGAGTCGGGGTACTTCACCACCTTCGCGTTCGGCAATTTCGAGAGCGCGACCGACGTCGACGTGTATTCGTTCACCCCGCCGGAGACCCCCGCGGTCGACAACGTCATCCTCGCCCAGCTGATCGCCGACCAGCCGACAGGGATCGAGGGCAACGGGTCGACGGTGAAGGTCAGCGAGATCGCCGTGTTCGCTTCGACCGATCTGACCAACGCGTACGCGAAGGTGGACCCGACGAACGGCGGCGATATCACCCTCCCGGTGGAAGCCGGGCAAGAGTACCTCGTCTTCGTCAAGCGCCCTGCGGGAGAGGTAGGAAAGAACGACTTCTACATCCTGCTGCACAACCGCATGAGCTCCGATCCCCTCGAGGCCGAGGAGGAGACCAACGGTGTCGTGGAGACGCCGGAAGGCGGCCTGGTCTCCTTCCCCAACGGGGGAGGCGGCGTCAGCTACGCGATCGAGGGCCAGCTCGCCGACGGAGAGACCGCCGACGTCGACATCTATGCGGTCCCCCTCGAGGACGTGGAAGAGGGCTGGACGTTCTCGGTCGTCTGCGAGGCGCAGCGCAACGGGTCCGGGGTCCGCGAGCTCAGCGCCGAGGTGCTGAACGGAGACGGCACATCGATCGACGCCGCCACCTACTCGGCCACGGAGACCGAGGACGAAGACCTGTACGTCGAGCGGGTCGCGATCCCGGAGGCCCCTGCGGACAACCGGCTGCTCGTCAGGGTATCGGCCGGGACGCCCGCCGCCGACGTGACGAGCCGAGGATACAACTGCCTCTTCGCCTACCTGCCGCCGGAGACCGAGTGAGGCTCTGAAGCACCTCATGGCGTGAGCGCCCGTCCCCCGGGCGCTCGCCGCCGGGTGCGCCAGAGCACGCGACGCCGGACCGCGCTCGAAGGCCGGCACCGCGCGCGTCGTCGTCGGCACACCGGGCGCGCCGATCGCCGGCGGCTCTCCCCGGGCCTCCCCGCTCCCCGTGGTATAGCCCGACCGACATGAAGGTCGGCACCACACCCGCGCGCTCAGGGCTCCTCTCACTTCTCCTGCTCGTCGCCTGCAACGCTGGCACCCGGACCGGTGGGGTCTCCTCGCCGGCCACGGCCGGCAGCGCCTCGCCGCAGGGCCCGACGTCGACGCCGGCGACGACCGCGCCGTCCGAGACGCCGCCGCGCGCCGAGTTCGATCCCGTGGCGCAGGGGCTCACCGTGGAGGGCGTGAAGCAGCTCTGCGACGAGCACCTGCGCGCCGCGGAGGGGCACCTCGACGCGATCAGGGCGCTCCGAGGCGCGCCGCCGGAGAAGCTCACCTACGCCGCGACGCTCGGGCGGTTCGACGACGCCACGCTCGAGGTGAACAGCGCGGGCGAGTTCCCGTACCTGATGGGGGTCGCCCACCCGGACGCGGCGGTGCGAGAGGCCGCGAGGCTCTGCGAGCCGAAGGTCGACAGGTTCACGACCGCGATGTGGCTGGACGCCGATCTCGCCGCCGTCATCGGGGCGTACGCCGCGAAAGGCGACGCGCGCGAGGCGTTGAGCGGTGAGCGCGCACGGCTGCTCTCCGACGTCCTCCGCGACTTCCGCCGCAACGGGCTGTCGCTGCCGGTAGACCGACAGCAGCGCCTCCGCGACGTGAACGAGCAGATCACCCGCATCGGGCAGGAGTTCATGTCGAACCTGTCCGCGTCGACCGCATCGATCGAGATCGCGCCCGCCTCCCTCCAGGGGCTGCCCAAGGAGTACGTGGCGAAGCACGCGCCCAAGGCGAACGGCAAGGTCGAGATCACCACCGACTACCCTGACTTCTTCCCGTTCGTCACCTACGCCAAGGACCGCAAGGCCGCGCTCGCCCTCTACGTCCTGTTCACCAACCGCGGCGGCGAGAAGAACGTGAAGCTGCTCGATCGCCTCCTCGCGCTCCGCTCCGAGAAGGCGAAGATGCTCGGCTACAAGAGCTGGGCGGACTACGCCATCGAGCCGCGGATGGCCAAGACGAGCGGCGCCGTGCGCGGCTTCCTCGACCAGGTCAGGACCGCGCTGAAAGAGCCCGCCAAGGCCGAGTTCGCCGCGCTGATGAAGGAGCACGTGCGGCTCGGAGGCAAGCCGACCGACAGGCTCCCCCCCTCCGATCGCTACTTCCTCGAGGATCGGGTCCGCGCGTCCACCTACCAGTTCGATTCGCAGGCGCTCTCGGATTACCTCGAGCTCGGCGCGGTGAAGCAGGGGCTCATGGACATCACCGCGAAGATGTACGCCCTCGAGTACAAGGAGGTCCCCGCGAAGGCGTGGCACCCCGACGTGACCGCGTACGAGGTGCGCTCCGAGGGCAAGCTGATCGGCAAGTTCTACCTCGACCTGTACAGCAGGCCCGACAAGTACAAACACGCGGCGATGTTCACCGTGCGGACGGCGAAGCTGCTCGACGACGGGTCGTGGCAGAGCCCCGTCGCGGCGCTCGAGTGCAACTTCCCGAAGCCGGGGGCGCAGCCGGCGCTGATGTCCCACGAGGACGTGGTGACGTTCTTCCACGAGTTCGGGCACGTGCTGCACCACCTCCTGACGCGCTCGGAGCTGGCCTCCTATTCAGGGACCGCGACGGTGCGCGACTTCGTCGAGGCGCCGAGCCAGATGTTCGAGGAGTGGGCGTGGTCGCGCGAGGTGCTCGATCTGTTCGCGAAGCACCACGCGACCGGCGAGAAGATCCCGGACGCCCTCTTCCAGGCGATGACCCGCGCGCGAGGCTTCGGCCGAGCGCTCGCGACGCAGCGGCAGCTCACGCTCGCGTCGATCGATCTGGAGCTCCACACCCGCGATCCGGGCTTCGACGCGACCGTGGTCGTGGAGCAGGCGCAGCGCGCGAACGAGTCCTTCGCCTTTGTGAAGGGGACGCACCTGCAGTCGAGCTTCGGGCACCTCATCACCTACGACGCGGGCTACTACGGCTACCAGTGGGCGCTGTCGCTCTCGCGCGACGTGCTCACCCGCTTCAAGCAGGAAGGCCTGCTGAACCCCGCCGTCGCGCGCGCGTTCCGCGACGAGGTGCTCGCGAAGGGCGGCGGCGTCGATGCGGGAGCGCTCGTCACCCGCTTCCTCGGCCGCCCGCCGAGCCACGACGCGTACCTCGCCTACCTCCAGGGCAAGGAGTGAACGGCAGCTTCAGGGCTCGATCGCGACGCCGAGCTCCTCGCGCAAGGCGTGGTAGGCGTCCGAGACCGTGAACGACAGGAGATCGCCGATCTTCTCCTCGGGCGTCAGAACGCCCGGCGCGTCTCCCCGCGAGAGCGACGACGCCGCCACCGAGAGATCGCCGGTCAGCAGATAGCCGACCCGGGCAGCGCACCGCTCGACCGATCCCACCCAGTGCGCGAGATCGAGCGGCGCGCGGATCTCGTAGAGCTCGAACACCGCGGCCTCCAGGGCGTCACGCTCGCTCTCCGTCAGGTGCTCGTCGAGGAGGGGCACCAGCGCGAGCACCGCGCCCTCGAGGTCGGCGGGGACGAGCTCCGACGGCCGCGCCACCTTCACCGCTGCGGCAAGACAGACGCCGAGCTCCTCGAGCGACGGGAAATGGAGCAGCAGCCGGTGCGGGCCGACGTGGTACGCGACGTGGCTGCCCACCAGGAACGCGAGCTCGGCCGCCGTCCTCCCGCGGAGCGCCTCGCCGCCGACGAGCACGCTCGACTCCTCGACCGCCACCGAGGCGACCGCGATCGGCGCGTCCTTGCGGAGGTAGACCGCCGGCGCGGCGATCCCGAGACACCGGCTCGCCCACGAGAACAGGCGGACCACGCCCGCCGCGTTCCGCTCCGCGTCGGCGCGCGCGGCCGGATCGAGCTGGGGAACCCGCTTCTCCCGCACGCGCTGGGCGAACCGCGCGCGGATCGCGGCGCCTGCGACCGACGCGAGGACCTCCTCGAGCGCGCGATCGCGATCGCCCGCGCGCAGGAGGTCCCACGTCGCGGCGCTCAGCCCGCGCGCAGGCTGGACGAGGCCCGCCGGGCGGTGCTCCTCGAAGATGAAGCGCTCCCGCGCCTCGGCCGCGCCGAGGTAGACAGCCACGCTCGCCGCGGACCACGCCTGGTCGACCCGCCTCAGCTTCTGGAACGTGTCGAACAGGTCGTGAAACACCTGGACGTTGCCGGGATCGAGCACCGCCGCGGCCTGGAGGTGCGCGGCGGCGCGCTCGAGCCGGCCGGCGGTCCGCGCGAGCGACGCCGCGCTGAGCCGCCCCGGGACGTCGTCCGGTCGCTCGTCCACCGCGCCCTCGAACGCCTCCAGCGCGGAGCTGGGATCCTCGAGGTGATCGCGGAAGAGCATGCCGAGGCGGCGGCAGAGCTCCCAGGTGACGTCGCTCCGGACGCGCAGGTCGGCGATGCGCTGCGCCCGATCGAGCATCCGCCGGTACGCGAGCTCGAGCTCGCCCCATTCCTGCCGCGCCGAGAGGAGGATCGCGATGAGGGAGAGCGGATCGAGGAACGTGGGATCTGCGTCCAGCGCGCGCTCGAGCAGCTCGATCCCGTCCCGCTCCCGCGTGACCTCGGTCAAGGTCGCGCGGGCCTCGCCCTGCATCGCGGCGCGCGCGAGCTCCAGGAGCGCGACCGCCCGCTCCCTGGGCTCCTCCATCCGCTCGATGAGGCAGCGGCGCGCCTCGATCGACGCCTCTACGTCGCCCGCGGCCTCGTAGAGCCGGCCCAGGTCGCGCAGGACCGCGGGGTCGTCGGGGCGGAGCTCCCGCGCCCGCTCGAGGAGCTCCAGCGCGCGCGCCGGCTCCCCGGCGATGCTCTCCCAGCGCTCTGCGGACTGGACGAGGAGCCCGAAGCGATCGCCGTCCCCCTCGACGCGCGTGAGCAGCCGCTCCTCCGCGATGCGCAGCCGGACGAAATCGCGCGCGGCGAGGTGGAGCTCGACCAGGGCCTCGAGCGCGGGCCGGTGCTCCGGCGCGAGCGCGAGCGCCTTGTCGAAGCTCTCGATCGCCTCGCGGTGCCGCTCCTGGCGCCATCTGGTCTGGGCGATGCGCAGGTGCACCTCCGCGCGGGCGTCCCGGTGCGCGACGCCGACGAGCGCGAGCGCCTTCTTGTACGCCGTGAGCGCGCCGTCCAGATCCGCGGCTGCGGCGAGCATGTCGCCAGCCGCGAGGTACTGCGCGACCGGATCGTCCGGCGCCGGCGCCGGCGTGGTGGCGGCGTCCCGCTCGTCCGCGACGACCAGCTGCGCTGCGTCGGGCCTCTCCGCCGGGCGCGCGCCCGGGGCGCCGCCGCGCGGGACGAGCACCGAGAAGGAGCCCCGCCCGCCCGTCCGCGCGAAGCACGGGATGGCGCTGGCGAGCTCGGCGTTCCCCTCCACGCGGCGGATGATCGCCTCCGCGGTGAGGCCGCGCTCCGGCTCGGCCTCGTCGAGGTGCTCGACGAAGGCGCGGGTGAGCACCGACGGCAGATCCGCGTCGAGCGAGCCGATCGGGTGGGCCGCGACGAGGAGCTCGACCCCCGTCACGGAAGACGCCACCGCCTGCTCCGCGGCGGCGACGACGGCGCGCGAGGTCGCCCCGGGGCCGTGATGGCACTCGAGGACGAAGAGCACCTCGCCGCGCGCGCGATCGCGGAACACCGCGGCGATGTCGCTCAGCGCGTCACCCAGGCCGGGGTTCTCGGGGTCGAGGCAGAGGAAGAGCTCCCCGTCCGGCGACAGCGCGACCGCGCTTGAGGCGTAGAAGAGGAACAGGGTGGACGCATCGTCGCGCGCGGCGTCCTCCGCGTCGACCAGCGTCCTCCGCGTCGCGACGACCTCGTCGAACAGCGCGTCGAGCTGCTCCGCGAGATCCCGGGCGGGATCGACGTCGATCACCCGGAAGCCCGCGTCGTCCAGCGAGAGGCGGGCCCGGATGAGATCTCCGTCGAGCGAGCCGGGCGCCGGCCGCTGATCGCGGTGCAAGCTGGGCGTGGCGACGATGGCCAAGCGCATCAGGGCGCCCTCTTCTCGTTGCGTACGCGCATGCAGGCGAGCAATCTACCCAGGGCCGCGCCCGAAGCGAAGCGGGTTGCCACGCTGCGCCGCACCACGGCGCAGCGTGAGGTCCCCCGCACGAGAGATCAGCCGGCAGAGAACAGGCATGAGCGAAGGCAGGCGTCGTTGGTGGACGGAAGCACCCCGAAGCGCACGAGCAGCTCGCGCCGCGTCAGCCGCGTCGGCTGCGTCAGCTGCGTCAATTGCGCTCGCGGTCGCCCTCGCGTCCGGCTGCGGGGGCGTGTGCGATGAGGCGACGGAGCACACCGAGGAGTGCGGCTTCCACGGCGGCGGCATCTCCGCCGAGGCGTCGTGCGACGGCCGCGTCCGGTGCGCGTCGGCGTGCGCGGCGGAGGCTCCCTGCGGCGCGTTCGACGGCACCGACGCGGCCGCGCTCGATCGGTACCAGCGCTGCCTCGAAGCTTGCTGAGCCCGCCGCGGCGCTCAGCGGGCGGCCCGGACGAGCGCGGCGCCGTCCGGCGGCCGGTCCTCGTCCGGGCCGAGACACAGCAGCGACAGCTCCTTCCAGGGAGCGAGCCCCTCGCCGCCGAGCGGCTCGAGGTGGACGAGGACGTCCTCGAGCACGCGGCCGAAGCCGTAGACGTCATCGCGCGGATCGCTCGCCCGCCCGGCGAGCCGCTCCGGTGAGACGTAGCCTGGGCTGCCGCCGGCGGACGGCGCGCCGCGCGGCCTGGCCAGCCCGAAGTCGGTGAGCACGGGCTCGCCGAGGTTGCGCAGGAGCACGTTCGCCGGCTTCACGTCCGCGTGGACGTAGCCGCGCTCATGGATCCGGGCGAGCGCGCGCGCGAGCGGACGCGCCCACCGCGCGATCGGCGCGAGCGCCGCCGCGTCGCCGGCGCGGAGCACGTCTCTCACCGACCCCCGCGCGATCCACTCGAGCGCGATCCACCCCTCCTCGGGGTCCGCGTCGAAGACCCGCACGACGCCGGGGCCCC
Organism: Sorangium sp. So ce426; assembly: GCF_051475585.1. Classification (NCBI taxonomy): domain Bacteria; kingdom Pseudomonadati; phylum Myxococcota; order Polyangiales; family Polyangiaceae; genus Sorangium; species Sorangium sp. So ce426. Next base: position 6,562,581 of record NZ_CP150341.1, read on the forward strand.
CGAGCGCCGCGGCGAGCCGCACCTCGCGGGTGAGGTGCGCCCGGTCGCCGCCCCGCCCGTGGTAGACCTTGAACCCGATGCGCCGGCCGAGCACCTCGTCCTCGGCCTCGTACACCGCGCCGGCGCCGCCGCGCGCCACCTCCCGGAGCAGGCGGAACGGGCTCTTGCCCGCCGAGGGCGCCACCACGGTCGCGTCGTCCAGGCGGGCGACCGCGGCGGGCCGATCCGCGCCGAGCGCCGCCCGCCAGCGCTGGTGGCGCTCGCGCGCGCCCGGCGCGCCGATCTCCCGGACGAGCACGCGCTCGATCGCGCCGACCGCGCGCGGGAGCTGCCCCAGCGAGGCGTAGAGATCGGCCGCGAGGACGAGGCCTTCGGTCGAGGACACCGGCTGCGCGCGCGACGCGCCCCCGCGCTCGCGCGACGCGGCGCCCTCCAGGACGGCGAGTGCGCCCTGCTCGTCGCCCCGGGCCGCGAGCAGATCCGCGCAGGCCACGCGGATCGGATCGGGCAGCACCCGCTCCTCCATCGCCGCGACGAGGTGCGCCACGGCCTCGGCCTCCCGGAGCGTCCCGCGCGCCCGCCGGAGCACGGCGATGACCTCGTCCGTCGAGGGCCCCTCCCGCGTGCCGGCGCTCCGCAGGCGCGCGATGTCGTCGCTTCCTCCTTCGCGCGACGCGCGCGCGTGCGCCTGCGGCCGCTCCGCTCGCGCAGGATGCGCGCTGCCCCCGACGTCTGCCCCGCCCGGCCCGGCGCCGCCGCGCGCGTCCGCCGGAGCACCGCCGTCCGCCGCGGCGCCGCCGAGGCGCTCCTTGAGCCGCCGCCACAGGCTCACGCCGCGCCGCCCTCGGCGCCGCCGCGCCGGATCGACGGAGCCTCGCCCGCGGGGGGTAGCCGGAAGACCGCCGTCCCCCCGCGCGCCGAGGCGATCGCGTCGCCCGCGCAGAGCTCGACCGACGGCGCGAGCTGGTAGTCGCCGAGGAACGGCGGCGGCGCCCCCGGCGGCGTCTTCAGCGCGACGAACGCCGAGGCCCCCGCCCGATCGACGCGGATCCGCCAGGGGCCGACCGGCAGATCGCCGAGCGGCGCCGTGAAGCGATCGCCCGCGATCTCCACCACGCACCCCTCCCCGGTCCGCGGCGTGATCGCGCACGGCACCTCCCCGCCCAGCAGGAGCTGCACGCCGCGGCCGACGGGCAGCGGCCCCGTGAGCCGCGCGCCCGCCAGCGTCGTGCCGTTGCGCGTCCCGAGATCCTCGACCTCGACGCCGGACGGGCCGCGCCGGATCCTCACGTGCGTCCTGCTGACGGCGCGGGACGCGACGACGATGGTCGCCTCGCCGCGGCCGATCGTGACCTCGTCGCCGAGCGCGCACCGCAGGAGCGCGCCGCCGAGCTCGAGCGACAGGATCGGCCCCGAGAGGAGCCGCGCGCGGATCGCGCGCAGGGCGTCGGCCACCTGCTCGCCGCCGCGGTTCCCCGCGATCCAGGCCTCGGCCACCGCGATCGCCTCGCGGCGCTCCGCCATCCGGTCGAGATCCGCGATCGACCGCAGGACGGCGGCGAGCTCTCGCTGGTCCCTCTCGACGGTCATCGCGGAGCGGAGCCGCTCCTCGAGCCGCTCGATCGCGCCCGCCGCGGCCAGCACCCGCGTCTCCGACTCGGTGTCGCCCACCAGGGCGTACGCGTCGGCCGCGCGCTCGAGCTCGCCCGCCTCCTCGAGATCGCGCGCGACGGCCAGCGCCTCGCTCCGCATCACGCTCGCGCCCCGCGCGCGCACCAGATCGAACGCGAGCAGCGCCTTGCGCCCGAGCGCCGAGCGCTTGAGCTCCGGGCTCTCTGCCATGCGGGACGCCGACGCGCAGAAGGCGATCCGCTTCTCGACGCTGCGCTCGGCGTCCGCCCGGAGGAGCAGGACCCGGGCCGCGTCGTCCGGCATCCCGGCGTCGAGGTACAGCTCGACCGCCCCCGCGAGATCGCCGGCGAGCTCCTTGGCCTCGGCCGCCCTGCGTCGGCTGTCCCCCCGCCTGAGCCCGAACCGTTCAAAGAGACTCACGCAGCGCCATCCTCGCCACCGTCCGACATCCTACCCTTGATGCGCGCCGGCCCCAACCGCCAGCGTTGACTCCCTCCCTCGTCACCCGCAGGATTTGCGGCCTCGATGTCGACAACGAACCGCCTCGGCGAACTGCTCGTCCGCGAAAAGCTCATCAGCCTCCAACAGCTCAGGCAAGCCCAAGAGGAGCAGCGCAAGACAGGTCAGAACCTCGGGTACGCGCTCGCCAAGCTCGGGTACATCTCCGACGGAGAGATCACGAGCTTCCTCTCGACGCAGTACCGCGTCCCGGCCGTCGCCCTCGACGAGTACGAGATCGACGCGGAGGTCTCGCGCCTCGTCTCGCGGGACGTCTGCGAGAAGCACAAGATCATCCCCATCTCCAGGTCGGGGACGGCGCTCGTCGTGGCGATGGCCGATCCGACGAACCTCCACGCGATCGACGACATCAAGTTCCTCACGGGCTTCAACGTGGAGCCTGTCGTCGCGTCCGAGACCGGCATCACGGAGGCGATCGAGCGCGCCTACAACGTCGGCCCCTCCTACGACGAGGTGCTGAGCGAGTTCGGGGAGGAGGAGGTCGGCTTCCAGGTCGAGGCCGACGACGTGAACGTCCTCGAGCTGGAGAAGGCCGCCGAGGGCGCGCCCGTGGTCCGGCTCGTCAACGCGATCCTCCTGAACGCCATCAAGAAGGGGGCGAGCGACATCCACGTCGAGCCGTACGAGAAGAAGCTCCGCGTGCGCTACCGCATCGACGGCGTGCTGATGGAGGAGATGCAGCCGCCGATCAAGCTGAAGAACGCGATCTCGAGCCGCCTCAAGATCATGAGCTCGCTCGACATCGCCGAGCGGAGGCTCCCGCAGGACGGCCGCATCAAGCTGAAGATGGGCAGGGGCCGGGAGATGGACTTCCGCGTCTCGGTGCTGCCGACGATCTGGGGCGAGAAGATCGTCCTCCGCCTCCTCGACAAGTCGAACCTGCAGCTCGACATGGCGAAGCTCGGCTTCGATCCGAAGCCGCTCGCCGACTTCAAGTGGGCCATCAGCCAGCCGTGGGGCATGGTCCTCGTCACCGGCCCGACCGGCTCCGGCAAGACGACGACGCTCTACTCGGCGCTGTCGGAGCTCAACCAGATCGGCTCGAACATCAGCACCGCCGAGGACCCTGTCGAGTACAACCTGCACGGCATCAACCAGGTGCAGATGCACGACGACATCGGGCTGAACTTCGCGATGTCGCTGCGGTCGTTCCTCCGGCAGGACCCGGACATCATCATGGTCGGCGAGATCCGCGACTTCGAGACGGCCGAGATCGCCGTCAAGGCCGCGCTCACCGGCCACCTCGTGCTCTCGACGCTGCACACGAACGACGCGCCGTCGACGATCTCGCGCCTCCTCAACATGGGCGTGGAGCCGTTCCTCATCACCGCCAGCGTGAACCTCGTGCTGGCCCAGCGCCTCGCGCGCAAGATCTGCCCCGACTGCCGCGTCCCGCTGAAGGTCGACGCGAGGGTGCTCCTCGACTTCGGCTTCACCGAGCAGCAGGTGGCGCGCGCGGAGCTCGTCCGCGGCGCGGGCTGCAAGACCTGCAACGGCTCGGGCTACAAGGGCCGCGTCGCGCTCTACGAGGTCATGCGGTTCACCGACGCGCTGAAGGAGATGGTCCTCCAGGGCGCGTCCACGGCCGAGCTCAAGGCCGCCGCGATCAAGGGCGGGATGCTGACCCTCCGGATGAGCGGGATCGAGAAGGTGCTCGCGGGCGTCACCACGACCGAGGAGGTCGGCCGCGTGACGATGGGGGACTGAGCGCATGACCACCGAGCTCGTCGGACAGCAGGAAGGCCTCCGGTACACGCTCCAGCAGCTCCTCCGCGCGATGGTGGAGAAGGGCGCGAGCGACATGCACATCACGAGCGGCACGCCGCCGCTCCTGCGCATCGACGGCACGGTGGTGCCGCTGAAGCTCCCGCCGCTCATGCCGAGCGACACGAAGCAGCTCTGCTACTCGGTGCTGAGCGAGGAGCAGGTGGCCGCGTTCGAGCAGCGCAACGAGCTCGATCTCTCGTTCGGCATGAAGGGGCTCGCCCGCTTCCGCGCCAACATCTACATGCAGCGCGGCGCCGTCGCCGCCGCGTTCCGGCAGATCCCCTTCCGGATCATGAACTTCGACGAGCTGGGCCTGCCGCCGGTCGTGCTCGACATCACCGCCAAGCCCCGCGGCCTCGTGCTCGTGACGGGCCCGACGGGCTCGGGCAAGACGACCACGCTCGCGAGCATCATCGACAAGATCAACTCGGAGCAGCGGCTGCACATCCTCACGATCGAGGATCCGATCGAGTACCTGCACCCGCACAAGCTGTCGCTCGTGAACCAGCGCGAGATCGGCTCCGACACCGCGTCGTTCAAGGACGCCCTGCGGTACGCCCTGCGCCAGGATCCGGACGTCGTGCTCGTCGGTGAGATGCGCGACCTCGAGACCGTCGAGTCGGCGCTGACGATCGCCGAGACCGGCCACCTCGTGTTCGCCACGCTCCACACGAACTCGGCGATCTCGACGATCAACCGCATCATCGACGTCTTCCCGCCGCACCAGCAGTCGCAGGTGCGCCAGCAGCTCTCGTTCACGCTCGTCGCCGTGATGACGCAGCTCCTCCTGCCGCGCGCGAACGGCCCTGGGCGCGTCATGGCGATGGAGGTCATGATCCCGAACGCGGCGATCCGGAACCTCATCCGCGAGGACAAGCTCCACCAGATCTACTCGCAGATGCAGGTGGGCCAGGCCGGCAGCGGCATGCAGACGATGGCCCAGTCGCTCGTGTCCCTCTACCAGCGCCGGATGATCACGCTGGAGGAGGCGTTCGCGGCGGCCGCCGACGGCGAAGAGATCCGGGCGATGCTGGAGCCCCGTCAGGCGGTGAGCTCACGGAACAGCGGCCCGAAGCAGGCTTGACCACAGCGGCGCCCTGCCCTTCGGTTCACCCTGCACGCTCGACGCGCCTCGCGGCTCACGGCGCGGCGCGGCGCGACGGGAGCCGGACGGGCGGGCAGGCGGGCGGGCGCCGCTGGCATCCATAAAATCGCAGTAAAATCGATGCCTTGGAGAGGGGGCTCCACACTTTTTTGACATCTACCCAACCGTTCAGTAGGTTCCGCCCGATGCAGGGGCTCACCGAGCGACAACAGCAGGTGCTTCACTATATCCGGCAGTCGATCAGCGAGCGCGGCTACCCGCCGACGCTGCGCGAGATCGGCGCGCATATGGGGATTCGCTCGACGAACGGGGTGAACGATCACCTCCGGGCGCTCGAGCGCAAGGGCTACCTCACGCGCGAGGACATGAAGTCGCGCGCGCTCCGCCCGCGCGATCTCGACGGCGCGGGCGCCGGCGGCGGCGCCGATCTCCGCGGCGCGCTCGTGAACGGTGGGAACGACGCCCCTGCAAATGACCAGGAGGACGACCTCGTCGAGATCGCGGTCGTCGGCCGGATCGCCGCGGGCCTGCCGATCCTCGCCGAGGAGCACGTCCTCGATACGGTCCGGATCGAGCGCACGCTGGTGCGCGGCGGGCGCGAGGTGTTCGGCCTGCGCGTCACCGGCGACTCGATGATCGAGGCGGGCATCTTCAGCGGCGACTACATCTTCGTGCGCCGGCAGCTCACCGCGCAGCGCGGCGACATCGTGGTGGCGCTGATCGGCGACGAGGCGACCGTAAAATACTTCTTCCCCGAGAAGGACTACGTGCGTTTCCAGCCGGCGAACGCGGCGATGGCGCCGATCCTGGTCCGGGCGAGCGACTTCAAGCCCGCGATGCTCCTCGGCGTGGTCGTCGGCGTCTACCGGAAGCTCTGACCTCACCTTTCCCTTACCCGAGCCGGTTGACGTGCGCCGAGCGGCCTTGATAGCGTCGCGACGGCCGGGCAGACGGTCTTAGGTGCCCGCTCCAGAAAGAACGCGATCGTGACGACGCACGGGCGGCGATTCGGGACTTGGATTTCAGGCGCGGGTGTGGTGCTCGCGGCGGCTCTCACGGGCGGCTGCGGCGGTACCCTCTACGCGTTCACCGCGAACTCGGCCTCGAGCAAGCTCGAGACGGCCGAGGCTCTCGGCGCAGAGAAGTATGCGCCGTACGAGTACTACACCGCGCGCGAGCACCTCTGGAAGGCTCGGGAAGAGGCCGCGGCCGCCGACTACGGCGACGCGATCGACTTCGCCGACGTCGCAGAGGAGTACGCGGACAAGGCGATCACCCTAGCGAAACAGGCGCACGAGGGCGCGGGTCGATGAGCATTGGAATGACGCGCCGCAGTTCCCGCCGCGCCCGTCGCGCAGGCGCCGTCGCTGTCGTGGCGATCGCCGGGGCCGCCTTCTCGTGCACGCAGGTGCCGGTCATGCGCGGCGACATCGAGGCGCTGACCACCATCGCGAAGCAGGCGGAGCGCAACGGCGCGCTCCGCTGCGCGCCGCGCGAGCTGGCGATGGCGAAGTCGCACCTGTCGTTCGCCTCGGTCGAGCTCGATCAGGGCTTCTTCGTCCGGGCCAAGGAGCACCTCGACATCGCGAAGGCGAACACGCACGCCGCGTACGACCTCTCGCCGCCGCAGAAGTGCGCCGAGCGCGGGTTCGTCGAGGAGGCGCCGCCGCCCAAGCCCGGAGACTGCGACGGCGACGGGCTGCTCGATCCGCAGGACAAGAAGTGCCCGTGCGACGCCGAGACCTGGAACGGCTTCCAGGACGATGACGGCTGCCCGGACGATCCGGACACGGACGGCGACGGCCTGACGAACAGCAAGGACAGCTGCGTGCTCCTGCCCGAGGACAAGGATGGCTACCTCGACGAGGACGGCTGCCCCGAGCTCGACAACGACCTCGACACGATCCTCGACGCGAACGACAAGGACAGCACGGGCAAGAACTGCGCGAACGATCCGGAGGATCCGGACGGCTACGAGGACGCCGACGGCTGCCCCGAGCCGGACAACGACCAGGACACCGTGGTCGATCTCGAGGACCAGTGCCCGAACGAGCCGGGCGTGGTCGGCGGCGACAAGCCGGGCTGCCCGAAGAAGCCGAGCCTTGTCATCGTCACCGAGAAGGAGATCAAGATCACGCAGCAGATCCACTTCGAGTTCGACAAGGACAAGATCCGGCCCGAGAGCTTCCCGATCCTCGACGCCGTCGTGGACGTCCTCCAGCAGAACCCGAAGATCAGGATCGAGATCCAGGGGCACACGGACAACAAGGGCGCCGCGGCCTACAACAAGAAGTTGTCGGATCGGCGTGCGGCCTCGGTGAAGAAGTACCTGGTGGCCAAGGGCATCGACGAAGCCCGGCTGACATCGAAGGGGTACGGCATGGAGCAGCCGATCGTGCCGAACACGTCCGACCAGAACCGTGCCCTGAACCGGCGCGTGCAGTTCGTCCGCACGGAGGGCGCGCAGTAGTCCAGCCGTCGCGGGGGCACCGCCTGGCGTATCGGGGTACGGTCGCTCTCGACCGCGCAGCCCAGGGGGCCGGACCCGGCCCCCTCCTCCTGAAAGCAAGAGCCCCTCCCCAGCACACCCTGGAGGTCTGAACCCGTGTTTTCCCGTCGTTCACGCCGCGCTCGTCTCGCGTCTGCACTGGCTTCGCTGTGGGTCCTCGGCGCGCCGGCGATCGCCGGCGCCGCCGGCGAAAAGGACGCCGAGGCGATGAGGCTGCACAACCAGGCGATGGACGATGACTACCTCTCTGTCGAGTTCGACAAGGCGGAGAAGAAGCTCAAAGACGCCCTGAAGAAGTGCGACAAGAACGCGTGCTCGAAGCAGGTGGTCGGCAAGCTGCACATCGCGCTCGGCACGGTGTACGGCGGCGGCAACAAGCTCCGGCAGGCCAGGGCCGAGTTCGTGCTGGCGCTCCAGGCCGATCCGAAGGCGGCGCTCATCGACGCGCTGACGACGACCGAGCTGGCCCAGGCGTTCAAGGAGGCCCAGAAGGAGGCGCAGGCCGCCGGGAAGGCGCCTCGCGACGGCGGCAAGGCCACGAAGGCCGCGGCGGGCGACGTTCCCCACACGCCGGTGGCGGAGCAGGCGGTGAACACGCCGGTGCCCGTGTATGTTGAGATCCCGGAGGAGATCGACGCGTCCAAGGCGACGCTCCGCTACAAGCCGTTCGGCTCGCCCAAGTGGAAGTCGCTCGAGATGAAGCGTATCGAGGGCGGCTTCGGGGTGGAGATCCCCTGCGAGGATGTCACGACGACCGGCGATATCCGGTATTTCGTCATCCTGAGGGACGAGGCGGGCGATCCGGTGGGCACCGCCGGTTCGATGCAGGCGCCTCACCGGGTGCCGATCAAGAACGAGATCGAGCAGGAGCCGTCGCTGCCTGGCCAGGAGCCGCCGAGGCGGTGCGCCGCGAAGGAGGATTGCCCGCCAGGCCTGCCTGGCTGCCCCGAGGCTGGCGGCCAGCGCGGGGACAAGACCTGGGGTGCGGCCTGCGAGGCGACCGAGGAGTGCCAGTCGGGGCTCGCCTGCGTGAACGGGACCTGCGAGCAGGGGAGCGACGAAGGCGGCGGGGCGTCGAAGGGCAAGGGCAAGGGCAACCGCAACGTGGTCGGCGTCTCCGGCCAGCTCGACCTGCTCCTGGTGCGCAGTACGGATTACGTCTGCTCGGGCAGCGACGCCGCGTACGCCTGCTTCCATCCGGGCGGCGACGGCCGGCAGTTTTACGGCGAGCCCGCGGATCTGGAGGGAACGAACGGGGTCAAGGGCGGCCTGAGCCTGGCTGGGTGGCGGGTGATGCTGTCGTACGATCGGCAGCTGTTCTCGGACCTGTCGCTGCTCCTCGGCGTGCGGGTCGGATTCGCGTTCGGCGGCTCGCCGTCTTCCAAGAACGCGCCGAACCCGTGGACGGACGAGGCGGGCAATGACCTGCAGAACCCGCATCTCCAGGCGCTCAGCTTCTTGCCGCTCCATGCCGAGCTCCGCGCCACGTATTTCCTCCTGGGGGATCGGATCGTCGAGAAGGGCGGGTTCCGCCCCTATGCCTTCGCCTCGCCCATCGGGCTAGCCCAGGTGAACGCCTCGGTGCCTGTGGATGTGTGCGATCGCCGCACCGAGGAGGGGGATCTGGTGCGCACCAGCAGCAGCAACAGGTGTCTGGCGAACACCCGCTACGTCGAGAATCTCGACGCCTACCAGATCACCGGGCGGAACTTCTCCGCGCTGGGCGCCGGTGTGGTCTACGGCATCACCCAGAACTTCGGAGTCTCTGCCGAGATGAAGGTGATGCTGATGTGGCCAACGCTCGGCCTCGTCCTGGCCCCCACCGTCAGCCCCGTGTTCGCCTTCTAGCGCCGCCTCCCGCACCTACAGCGACATCGCCGACGCGCAGACGTGCTCCAGCGCGCCGTCCCCGCCGCAGCGCAGCGCGTCGATACAGCCGAGCCCCTCCGCCCCCGCTCCCCTTTCCAGCCGCAGCGCGGGGGGTGCCCGCACAGGAGACGGGCCCAGATCGGCGTTTTCGGCGCGGAAGCGCACTCCGGTGCGGTGAGCACCGAAAACGTCGAGATGGGCCCGTATCCGAAGCGGGCGCCCCCCGCGCTAAAGATCGAAGTGTTCGGTGCCGAGCAGCTGGTAGAGGCCGTAGAGCGACCCGGCGTCGTGGTGCTCGAAGCGAACGCCCGCGCGCGCCGGCCGGCCCGCCGCACCGCGGCGGATCCAGGCGATGCGACCGCGGAGGCTCAGCGGATCCCACAGGTTCGGGGCGGTGACCTCGAGCGTCACCGACGCCTCGGGATCCAGGAGCTCCGACGCGAGCTGGGCCTCGGACAGCTCGATGCCGGCGCCGCCCAGCCCCAGATCGCGGATGCGAACGCCGTGCTCCTCGATCGACTGGCGATCGCGCAGCGTCGCCCCAAGATCGACGCGTCGCCTCGCGTGAACGCGAAAGTGGTCCCGGACAGCCATCCTGGCGCATTCTCCAGTCGACGCGAACATATCACGAGAGACGCGCGCCCACGCTCGGTTCGCCATGCCCTGCGGCGCAGGGGCGCGGGCGCGAGCGCGGTGACGCGCGCCGCGCGAACAGCATGCTCGCCCGGTCGCCCATGGCTGCGTTCGGTAAAGCGACCGTCACGTGTTAGCCTTTGGGCTTCGCGGCGAACCTTGGGTAACATGCGGACCACATCCGCTGGAGCGAGTCGCGAGCGAGTCGCGAAGTAGACGGGAGTTCTACCCTGATGGCCCAGGACACACGCAAAGATCCGCGAGCGAGAGTGCTGCAGATGACCGTCCGCTACAAGAGCGCCACGGTCGACGAGTTCATCGAGCACCACTCGCATGACGTGAGCCGTGGCGGCATCTTCATCAAGACGCCGTCGCCCTTCCCCGCTGGCACGCTGCTCAAGTTCGAGATCCGTCTGCAGGACGAGCAAGCCGTGATCGCCGGCGTCGGCCGCGTCGTGTGGAAGCGCGAGCCCGCGCAGGGGAGCGACGCGCACCCGGCGGGCATGGGCGTGAAGTTCATCAAGATCGATGAGAAATCCAAGGCCGTGATCACCCGGCTCGTCGACGCGCAAGCGGGCGCCGGGTCGGCGTTCGAGGCCGGCATCACCGACCGCGCGGATCTGGGCGACGACGTGCAGGAGATCACGGCCCCGTCGGCGACCGCGAGCGCGCCGCAGGCCGAGCCCGCGGCCTCCAAGGCAGCGCAGGCGCAGGTCAAGCGGGCGTCGACGATGCTGGGGCTCGGCTCGATCGGGGCGAAGGGCGACGCGGGCAAGGGCGAGGCGAAGAAGGCCGACGTCGCGGAGGGCGGCAGCTTCTTCCCGCAGACGAACCCCGAGAAGGAGATGCCGCCGCCCGACGAGCGGACGATGATGAAGCAGGCGGCCGAGCTGCTGAAGCAAGCGCTCGCCGATGCCGGCGGCTCGCTGGACGAGATCGGCCCGTCCAAGGAGCCGCTCATGGCCGCCCCGCCGAAGAAGGCCGAGCCCGCTCCGGCGCCGAAAGAGGAGCACGTCAGGCCGCTGGCCGAGCCGGCGGCGATGCCGGTCCAGGCGGTCGCTCAGCTGGCGAACGAGCGGGAGGCGCGGGACGAGGCGCCCGCGGCCGAGGCGAGACCAGCGAAGGCGGCCGCTGCCAGGAGGCCGGCCGAGGTCGCGGACCGGGCGCCGGCGGAGGATCCGCACGGCAAGCCTGCGCGCCAGGACGTGAAGGCGGCCGACGATCAGGCGAAGGCGAAGCCAGCGGCCGCCAAGCCCAAGGAAGACAAGGCGGCCACGGCCAAGGCCGCACCCGCGGCCCAGACTCCGCTCGCACAGGAAGAGGAGAGCAGCGGCACCGGGCGGCTGCTCACGATCCTGCTTGTCGCGGCGGCGCTCTGCGGCGCGCTTTGGCTCGTCTTCGGGCAGAGCGACAAGCCCTCCGCGACCCCGCCGGCCGCGCCGGAGCAGCCCGCGGCGAAGCCTGCAGCGCCGGCGGAGAAACCTGCGGCTCCCGCGGAGAAGCCTCAGCCGACGGAGGTCGTGCCCGCGGCGACGGACAAGGCTGCGCCCGCCGCGACGGCGGCGCCCACGACGACCGCCGAAGCGCCGGCGGCGCCGGCGGCGAGCGCCACCCCGCCCCCCGGAGCGACCGCGGAGCCCGCGGCGCCCAAGGTGACGGCCGAGCCTGCGGCGCCGGCGCCGGCGGAGCCCGCGGCGCCCAAGGCGACCGCGGAGCCTGCAGCGACCACCCCGGCGCCGGAGCCCGCGGCCCCCACGGCGACGGCGGCGCCCGCGGCGCCCAAGCCGGCGGCGCCCAGGCCCAGGCCGGCCGCGCCGAAGCCGCCGAAGAACGACGATCCCTACGGTTGATGACCAGGCCGCGGGTCCTCCGCGGGAGAGGCAGCTGCGATGAGCGGCTCGGTGAGTCACGTCGGTGAATCAGGGCTGGGCCGCTCGAAGGCGGCCGCCACGCTGGCCGCGCTGGGCCTGCTGGCCGCGACCGGGCTCGTCTGCGGCGCGGTCGCGCTGCGCGATCCGACGGCCGTGACGGCGCTCGAGGGAGGCGCCAGCGCCTCGCCGAGCCCTTCGCCGGCGGCCGCGCCCAGCAGCAGCGGCCGCGAGAGCAGCAGCGCGCCGGCCCCCGAGCCGGCGCCGACGCTCGCGCCCGCGGAGCCCGAGGCCCCGGCGAAGGCGCCGCCTGCCCGCGCTCAACCCGCGGAGCTCGAGAGCGCCCAGGCCGCGGGGAGCGCGGCGCTCGGCTCGCTCGCGCAGCGGTATCCGGAAGACCCTGCGGTCCTCCGGGCGCTCGCGGTCGCGCAGGGGCGCGAGAAGGCGATGGCGGCCGCGCTGCTCACGGCGCAGCGGCTGTTCGAGATCGCTCCCGAGGAGGTCGGGAACGACGATCTCAAGCAGATCATCCTGAGGGCGGCGAACGGCACCCCGGACCTCGCCCTCACGGCGTTCGATCTGATGGCCAAGCACATGGGAAGCCGCGGTCCCGACCTGCTCTACGAGGTGGTGACCGCGCCGAAGTTCGGCGATTGGCCGAGGGACCACGCGAGCACGCGGCTGATGGAGAGCAGCGTGCGGCAGCTCGCGTCGCCGGCGCTGCTCGTCGCCGACGATCTGCGCCGCCTCACGGACTGCCCCACCAAGGCGATGCTCGCCAGGGCGCGCGAGGAGGGCGATGTCCGCGCGCTCCATTACATCAAGGCGTTCGGCACCCCCCAGCCATGCCGGGGCCATCGGACGCGCAAGTGCCTCAGGTGCGGCCCCCTCCAGAAGGAGCTCCGCGCGACGGCCAGCGCCATCGAGAAGCGCAAGAACGACAAGGCGGCGGCAGCGCCGCCCGCCGCGAGCGCTGCTCGCTGACCGCCTTCGCCTCGCCAACCCCGGAGCGGCCTGTTCCCTCGCATCGCCGCTGTCGCGCCTCGACGTGACGGCGGCGACCGGCCTTCCGCCCTGCCAACCCCGCAGCGCTGCCGGCACGCATGGAGGTCCCAGGACGGCCGCGTGGGCGGCTCGATGCTCCGAAGCAGCCGCTCAACAGGCGCTGGGAGCGGCACGGCCACGCATGCAGCTCGATGCGTGGAACCAGCTCACCAGAGGAGCGAATCGGGGTGGGCGCAGCAGGACTTGAACCTGCGACTTCGTCCGTGTGAAGGACGCACTCTACCGCTGAGTTATGCGCCCGATGCCAGCCAGTTGTCACCCGGCCGTTTCGGAAAGACGTGGCGCTTTTAACCCAAACATCGGCGTTCGACAAGAAGAACTCGCTGGCGATGTCGAACTTCTTCGCGGCGCTCCTTCATCAGGCCCCGAACCAGGCCCGAACCGGCGGGTCGCCGGTGAAGGCGCGTCTGGCGGCTGCGGCCAGCGCGCCGGCCGTGGGGCCCGCGCGCGCCGGCTGCGCGCCGCCGGTGAGCGACCGGGGCACGGTGCCAGGCGGACCGCCGCGTCCGCGCGGCGTCGCGGTCGAGCGAGCGGGGACGGGCGCCGCTGCGCTTCGAGCGCGCGCGGGCACCGGCGCAGAGCGACGCGCGCGGTCAATCGAGCGTGGCGACGGCGCGCCGGAGCGCGGCGAGGCCTGCTTCGATGTGATCCTCATCGCAGGCATACGAGAAGCGAAGGTACCCAGGCGCGCCGAAGGGGGTGCCGGCGACCGCGGCGACGTGCGCCTGATCGAGCATCCACGTCGCCACGTCCTCGTCGCTCGCGAGCGTCGTCCCCTGGAAAGCGCGCCCGCAGAGCCCGCGCACGTCGGCGAACGCGTAGAACGCGCCTTCCGGCATCCTGCAGCGCACCCCCGGTACGGCGTTGAGCCCCTCGACCATCAGCGCGCGCCGCCGGGCGAACGCCGCGCGCATCGCGAACACCGCGTCGCGGGGCCCGTTCAGGGCGGCGACAGCGGCCGCCTGGGAGACGGCCGCCGCGTTCGTTGTGCTCTGGCCCTGGACCACGTCGAGCGCCCTCGCGACCTCGGCCGGCGCGATGCTCCAGCCGATCCGCCAGCCCGTCATGGCGAAGGTCTTGCTGACCCCGTCGACGACGATCACCCGCGGCGCGAGGTCCTCCGCGAGCGCCGGGAGCGACACGTGCCGGAACCCGTCGTAGGTGAGATCGGCATAGATCTCGTCGACGACGATCCAGCAGTCATGGCGCCGCAGCACGCCCAGGAGCGGGAGCAGGTGCTCTTCCGCATACGCCGAGCCGGTCGGATTGGAGGGCGTGCACAGGATGATCGCCTTCACCCGCGGAGAAAGCGCGCCCTGGAGCGCGTCCGCCGTGAGGCGGAACCCCATCTCCTCGGTCGTGTCGACGATGACCGGCGTGGCGCCGGCGAGGCGCACCTGCTCCGGGTAGCTCACCCAGTAGGGCGCGGGGATGACGACCTCGTCCCCCGGCTCGAAGAGCGCGGTCGCGAGGTTGAACAACGCGTGCTTCGCGCCGCAGCTCACGGTGACCTGGCTCGGCAGCGGCCGCCAGCCGCGGTGCTGCTCGGTCGAGGCGCAGATCGCCGACTTCAGCTCGGAGATGCCGGACACGGCCGTGTAGTGGGTGGCGCCGGCGTCCAGCGCCGCCTTCGCCGCGATGCGAATGTGCTCCGGCGTGTCGAAGTCAGGCTCGCCCACGCCGAAGGAGAAGACCTTGTGCCCGTCGGCGCGGAGGCGCGCGGCCCTCGCCGCCATGGCGAGCGTTGCACTGGGCGCGACGGCCGACAGACGGTCAGCGAGCTTCCTGGGCATCGAGACACTGAGGAATAAAGGGCGGCCTGAGATAACGCAAGGCGCTACCGCTCCGGCGCTTGCGCGGGCGGCTCGGATGTGCCGTCAGGGCGACGGCGTGGCGCCGCCGACCTGGACCGCGGGCTTCTGCTCGTCCTGCTTGATCGAGTAGCGCACGAGGGCGCGGAGCACGTCGTTGCGCTGCACGTTTCCGAGGAGGCTCTTCATGTCCTCGTAGATCGACGGATCGACCAGCAGGGCGCCGAGGGTCCCCTTGCCCGCCCTCATGTCGTGCACGATCGCCCGCAGATCGCCGGTCATCGCCGTCACGTTGGCGAGCGCCTCGGCGCCGTCGCCCTTGCCGCCATAGAGCGCGTCGTGCGCGAGGCTGTCGCTCTCGCGGATGCCCCGCAGCGTCATGGCGACCTCGTCCGCCGCGCTCCCGAACTGCTGAATCTGCTTCTGCGGGCCGTCGCCGTAGATGACATCGTGCGCGAACCCCGGCCCCTCCTTGACCCGCGAGACGACCCCCCGCACCTCGCGCACCGCGCTCGCGAGCTCCGTGCTGAGGCGGTCGAGGCTCTGCACGGTGCGCGAGATGCGCTCGGCCTCCTCGGGATCGGTCAGGAAGCGGTGCGGGTAGCCTTCCCCCTCGGTCACCTGCTTCATCAGCGTGTTCGCCGAGGCGACCGTCTCGCGGAGATCCCTGTGCAGCTTCTCGTCGGCGATGTTCTCCGAGACCTTCTGGATGTTGTCGAGCGTCGCCTCGGCCTTCTCGGCCATGCCGGTCACCTTCCCCATCACGTCGGTCGGCACCTCGCCGGGGATGTGGCCGCCGGGCGGCACCGAGTCCGGGCTCTGCCCCTTCGTGAGCTCCAGCATCTTGTCGCCGAGCAGGCCCTTGTTCGCGATCTGGGCGACGCTGTCCGTCTTGATCCGGCTCGCCTCGCTCTCGACGATCTCGAGCTTCACATAGATCTTGGTGTCCTTCGGATCAGGGCCGTAAGCGACCTCGGCGACGTGACCGATGTCGATGCCTCCCATGCGGATGGGCGCGCCCGGCTTCAGCCCCTGGACGTCGGCGAAGTTCGTCGTGAAGGCGACGGAGGAGTCGAAGAGCCGCCGCTCGTCTCCTATCAGGAAAATGACTACGGCGGAGAGCACAAGGCCCGCCAGCACAAAGAGTCCGACCTTCAGATCGCGCGCTCTGCCCATGCAGAAGGGCATCTTGCGCGATCTCGGGAGGATCGTCACGCGCCGAGAAGCGTCTGGACGTCCTCATTCACCGGAGCGGTCCCGGTGATGAAATCGGCGACATGGGGATCGGTGGACCTCCGGAACTCGTCCGGGGTGCCGGTCGCGATGACCTCGCCGCGAAAGATCATCGCCATCCGATCGGAGATCGAGAACGCGCTCTTCATGTCGTGCGTCACCACGATGCTCGTCACGTTGAGCGCCTGCTTCAGCCCCTTGATGAGGTGGTTGATGCGCTCGGTGTTGATCGGATCGAGGCCGGTCGTCGGCTCGTCGTAGAGCAGCACCTCGGGCTGCACCGCGATGGCGCGCGCGAGGCCGACGCGCTTCTTCATGCCGCCGGACAGGTCCCCCGGGCGCATCTGCTCGATGCCCGGCAGGCCGACCAGCGACAGCGCCCAGTTGACCCGATCCGCGATCTGCGCCTCGGTCATCTCCTTGCGGTAGTGCTCGTGCAGGCCGTAAGCGACGTTCTCACCGACCGAGATCGAGTCGAACAGGGCGCCGCCCTGGAAGAGCATCGCGATGCGCTGGCGCACCCCGGCGATGCGCGACTCGCTCAGGCGCGTGATCTCCTCACCGTGAAACTGGATAGATCCACCGTCAGCGTCGAGCAGACGGATGAGCAGCTTGAGCATGACGCTCTTGCCGACGCCCGAGCCGCCCATGATGGTGAGCGTCTCGCCCGGGTACACTTCGAGGTTCAGGTCGCGGTAGATGACCTTCGGACCGAAGGCCTTGCGCACACGCGAGAACCGGATCAGCGGCTCAGCCACGCGTTCACGCTAGCACGCCGCGGAGGCCCGCCGCGAACGCTCAGTCGGACGCGGCGACGTGCTCGATCCTGATCTCGACGGCGTCCCCGCCGCGCCAGGCGTCGCGCCGGAGGCGGCCCACCACGTCCACGCGCTTGCCGGTGAACCGCGGCGCGAGCTCGCCCAGCTCGAACCCGAAGCACGAGATCTCGCGGCGCGCGAACGTGAGCTCCAGCTTGAGGTGGCCCTTCAGGTTCCTCGCGGAGCGCACGGCCGCGCCCGCCACGAGGACGTACGACGGGCGGTTGCCCTCGCCGCACGGCTCGAGCCGCTCGAGATCGCGCGCCACGGCCGCCGGATCGTCGCGATCGTCGAGCCGGACGTGTGCGGCCGCGAACGCCGAGGCGGCCGGGAGGTCCTGCTCGCGGAAGGCGTCGCACCACGCCGACCGGAGCGCCTCGACGCGATCGGCGCGCACCTCGACGCCGGCCGCCGCCTGGTGGCCGCCGAAGCCGACGAGCTCGGCGCGGCACCGGGTGAGCGCGTCGTGGAGCCGCGCGCCCGCTGGACCGCGCA
Source organism: Sorangium sp. So ce426 (assembly GCF_051475585.1). Classification (NCBI taxonomy): domain Bacteria; kingdom Pseudomonadati; phylum Myxococcota; order Polyangiales; family Polyangiaceae; genus Sorangium; species Sorangium sp. So ce426. The sequence goes on from NZ_CP150341.1 coordinate 6,579,905, forward strand.
CCGAGCCGCGCCCCTTCGCGCCCTCGAGCGCGATCACGATCGTCGGCTTGCCGTAGCGAGCCGTGATCCTGCCAGCGACGATGCCGACCACGCCGGGGTGGAAGCCCTGCCGCGCGATGACGATCGCAGGATCCCGAGCGAACCCGGCGCGCTCGATCTCGGCGAGCGCGGAGGTCAGCATCTCGTCCTGGATCGCGCGCCGCTTCATCTGCGCCTGCTCCACCGTGGCGGCGAGCGCGGAGGCGGTCACGCCGTCGTGCGCGAGCAGGAGCTCCAGGGAGATGTCGGGATCGCCGAGCCGACCGGGCGCGTTGAGGCGGGGCGCGATCCGGAAGGCGACGTCCTCGGCGGACGCGCCGCGCCCGAGATCGAGGTTGGCGAGCGCCGCGAGCGCGCGGAGCCCTGGACGGGGCCCGGTCTGGAGCACGCCAAGGCCGGCCCGCACGAGCGCGCGGTTGTCACCCGTCAGCGGAGCGACGTCGGCGACCGTGCCGATCGCCACGAGGTCGAGGTAGGGGCGGAGATCGAGCGACGAGCCGAGCTTCTTGCGCACGGCGGCCAGGAGCGAGAGCGCGAGCCCGCAGGAGGCGAGCCCCTTGTACGGGAAGCCGCAATCGGCGCGGTGCGGGTTCAGAAACGCGATCGCGGGGAGCGGCTCGGCCGGCACGAGGTGGTGATCGATGACGACGCAGTCGATGCCGGCCGCGCGGGCCGCGGCCAGCCGCTCGTGATCGCTGGAGCCACAGTCGCACGTGATGAGCAGCGTGGGACCTGTGCGCATCACGCGCTCCAGCGCGGGCGCCGAGAGGCCGTAGCTGCCTTCGGCGCGGGTCGCGAGGAGCGGCACCACCTGTCCCGAGAGGGCGCGCAGCCCGCTGGTCATGATGGCGGTCGCGGTGATCCCGTCGCAGTCGTAGTCGCCGAAGACGGCGATCCGCTCGCCGGCGCGCACGGCGCGCGCGATCCGCTCCGCGCTCGCCTCGCGATCGGCCATCGCGTCGGGCGACGTGAGGTGCGAGAGCCGCGGGTCGAGGAAGCGCCGGGTCGCCTCGTCAGGCGCCCAGCCGGCCCGGTGCAGGATGTCCGCGACCGTGATCGACAGCCCCAGCTGGCGCGCCATCACGAGCGCCTCGGCGGACGCCTCGCCCGGATCCGCGACGGGCGCGGCGCCCCCCGCGCCGTGCGAAGCCGAGGCCGGCGCCTCGCGCTCGGGGAGCTCCCTCCAGGCCTCCGTGGCGGTGCTCATCACAGAAGCGGGTACACCGACGGGGTGGGTGCGTCCATGGCCTGGGGCGGTTCAGGCCGCGCGGCCACGCGCGGCCACGGCGAGGCGCTCAGACGACCGCGTCGGCGCGCTTCTGCGTGCGGACGCGGCGGACCTTCTTGCGCTTGCTCCCGTTCGCGCCGAAGAACCGGCGGTCGATCCACTCGGTGAGCGGCGCCGCGACGTAGATCGACGAGTACGTGCCGACGGCGATCCCGACGACGAGCGTGAACGCGAAGTCCTTGATGACGCCCGTGCCATAGAAGAGGAACATGACGAGCGACAGCAGCGTCGTCATCGACACGAGGATCGTGCGCCCGAGCATCTCGGAGAGCGAGAAGTTGATGACGGCGGCGAAGCTCATGTCGCGGTGCTTCCCCAGGTTCTCGCGGATCCGGTCGTAGACGACGACCGTGTCCGTGATCGAGTAGCCGACGATCGTGAGCAGCGCGGCGACCGTGGACAGGGTGATCTCCCGCTGCGTGATCACCATCGCGCCGAGCGCGATGCCGACGTCGTGCACGAGGGCGACGATGCCGCCGGGCGCGAACCGGATGTCGAACCGGAACGCGATGTACGCCATGATGAAGAAGATCGTGATGGCGACGCTCTTGATGGCCGCGTCGCGCAGCTGCGCGCCGGCCTTCGGGCCGATCCACTCGACCCGGAGCGCCTGCTCGGGCACCTTGTCCGCGCCGAGGTGCTGCCGGAGGCCGTCCATCAGCTGGTCGCCCTTCGACTTCAGGTGGAGCTCGACCTTGTTGTCGCGCTCGCTCACGACGAGCGGGTTGTTCGCGCCGGCCCTGAGCTCGACCCCCTCGATGCCCTCGAGCTGCTTCTTGATCCCCTCCAGATCGGGCGCGGCGTCGTAGCGCGTGGAGATCTTGTCGCCGCCGGGGCTGAACTTCACCTCGGTGGCGCGCACAGCGGGCGGGCAGCGGTCCTCGGGGACGGAGCCGTTCTCCGGCGGCAGGCACAGCCGATCGCGCACCGCGGCCTTCTGCTGCTCCGACAGGGCCGAGACCTCGTGGACCCGGATGAGGTAGCGGTTCGGGTTGGCCTGATCCGCGACGGACACGATGTCCGGGGCGTCGAAGCCCGCCTTGGTGACGGCCTCGCGGACCTCGGCGCTCGATACCGGAGCCCGGAAAGCGACCTCGACCTCGGTGCCTCCCTTGAAATCGGTCCCGAGCTTCGGCCCCGGCACGATGAACGAGATGATCGACAGGATGAGCAGCACCGCGCTGAGCCCGATGAAGAGCCAGCGCTTGCCCATGAAGTCGAACTGACGGCCAGGTTTGATGAGTTCCATCGTCGTGTCTCAATCGGAGAGCCGCTCGCGCGTTCTCCCTCATAAGGTCGGAGAGCGGCTCGCGCCCCCTCGTTCTCAGCCGAGCGAGAGCGTCTTGATCTTTCGGCCGCGGACCGCCCAGTCGAACATCAGGCGGGTGCAGACGACCCCGGTGAACAGGCTGATCGCGATGCCGACGATCAGCGTGATCGCGAAGCCCTTGATGGGGCCGGTGCCGTACTGCGCCAGGATGAGCCCCGAGATCAGCGTGGTCACGTGGCCGTCGAGGATGGCGCTGAACGCCTTGTCGTAACCGACGTCGACCGCGGCGCGCGGGCTCTTGCCGTTCCTCAGCTCCTCCCGGATGCGCTCGTTGATCAGCACGTTGGCGTCGACCGCGATGCCCATGGTGAGCACCAGGCCGGCGATGCCGGGCAGCGTCATCGACGCCCCGAACATCGCGAGGACGGCGATCTGCAGGATGAGGTTGAAGATGACGGCGACGTCCGCGATGAGCCCCGCGCGGCTGTAGATCACCACCATGAACACGACGACGAGCAGGCCGCTCGCGATGGCCCCCTTCATGCTCTGCTGGATCGCGTCCTTGCCCAGCGACGGGCCGATGCGCTGCTCGTTCGAGGGGGAGATCGGGGCCGGCAGCGCGCCCGATCGGAGCACCAGCTCGAGCTTGCGCGCGTCCTGGAGCTGCTGCTCGGGGTTCTGCGAGCCCATCGTGATCTGGGCGCGGCCGCCGCCGATCTTGGTCTGGATGACCGGCGCGCTCTCGACCTTGTCGTCGAGGATGATGGCGAACCGCCGCTTGACGTTCCTGCCGGTGATGTCCTCGAACCGGTCGGCCCCGGTCGGGGTGAAATCCATCGACACGTACCAGCCGCCGAGGCCGCCCTCGCTCTGATCCGGGAGCGCCTGCGCGTCGCGCACCATGTCGCCCGTGATCTCGGCCTTGCTGAAGAGGAAGTACGTCCGCCAGCCGATCTCGTCGATGGCGTCCTTCTCCTCGTCATACTCGTACAGCTTGCCGAAGCCGATCTCGTTGTCCGCCGGGACCTGGAGCGTCCCGACCCACTCGCGCAGCCGCTTCAGCGTGTCGCGCATCTCCTCGTGCTCCGCGCGCACCATCCGCGCGAAGTGGACCGGCTTCGTCTTCCCGGGGCCGACCGGCGCGTTCTCGATCGAGAACGTCAGCCCCTTCGGGAGGTCCTCCTCCTTGGCGCTCCTCGCGATCGGCTCGAAGAAGTCCTGGTCGTCGTCGACCATCTTGAACTCGAGGCGCGCGGTCTGGCTGATGATCTCGCGGATCGTGGTGAACGCGGCCTCGTCGTCGCCGGGGACCTCGATGATGACGTCCTCGTCGCGCGTGGAGACGCTCGCCTCCTTGAGGCCGAGCCCGTCGACGCGGCGGAGCACCGTCTCCTTGGCCTGCGACACCGCCCGCTCGCGGATGCTGCTCGAGACCTCGTCGCGGATCCGGAACTTCGCGACGCGGCGATCCGCCGAGCGCTGGAGCTGCAGCTCCTGCAGGAACTTCGCCAGGAACTCGTCGTTGATCTTCTCGGAGTCCGCCGGGTCGTTGAACGTGATCGCGATCGTGTCCGCCTGCTCGCGCGACTTCTCGATGCGGAGCTTCGTCTGGAGCTTCTGCATCTCCTCGATCGTCGGCGGCCTGTCGCCCTCGTGGAACCCGAACGACCTCGCGAGCGCCGCGCGCAGGTCGTCGTAGTACCGATCGCGCTTGTCGCTGATCGCCTCGTCGACGTCGACCGTGTAGACGAGGCGGAGGCCGCCCTTCAGATCGAGCCCGCGCACCAGGCGGAACGGGATGTTCGACGTCAGGAAGCGGCTGAACCCGAGCTCGCCGGCCCTCGCCCGCGTCTCCTGCTCCGCGACCTCCTCCGACGAGAGGCCGGTGTGGACGGGTCGGCCATACCGCTCGTCGTGGTAGGTCGGGTAGATGGCGAGCGCCGAGCCGAGCGCCAGGAACAGCACGAAGCCCGTCTTTGCCCGCCACGCGAAATCGATCCACGGCCCGAGGCAGAGCAGCGCCCACGGCACCATCAGGCCGAACGTCGCGAGGGCCCAGAACACGTGGTAGTGGGCCGCGAACGCGGCGGCGCCGGCGGAGAGCGCCGCCCAGGCGAAGACGCCGCGCTTCGCTCGGCTGAGCCACGCGCCGAGGAGGCACAGGCCGGCGACGCCGGCGAACCCGTACTGGAAGATGTTTAGGAGCATGGAGTCTGGCGCCGCGGGGGCGGTAAAAAAGCTTCCTGTTGGGCCGAGCGCCGGCCTACGACTTCTTTTCCTTCGCCGCGTCGGCGACCTTGGCGTCCGCCGCCGCGACCTCGCCCGGATCGGGGCCCTGGATCGCGCTCTTCAGGACCTGCACGTTCACGCCAGGGGCGATCTCCAGCTTGACCCTTGGGGAGTTCGGGCTGATGTCGACGATCCTGCCGAGGAGCCCGGACTGCGTGACGACCCGGTCGCCCGCCTTGAGGCTCGACTCGAGCTGCTTCTGCTTCTTGCTCTGGCTCCGCGTCATCACGAAGATGAGCAGCAGCGGCAGCGCCAGGATGAGGAACTGGAAGGCCCCTCCGCCGAACGGCGAAGAAGGCGGCGCCTCCTGCCCTCCGGACGGCGGCGATTGACCTTCGACCGGCGTCGCGGGCGCGTTGCCCGCTCGCCCGGGGGCGGCGTTCGGCTGGAACCAGTTTGAGCTTGCCAAGGTGACGCGTGTCTCCGGGCCCCGACGGGCTCGCCCGCAAATTGCGGGCCTCTCCCAACCCCCCGGGGCCCGCCTCCATACCCAGGATCCAAGGGTCGCGCAAGGAGCTAGGCGGGCAGGCTCACCCGGGCGTCCGGGGAATGCAGCCAGGCGGCCCTTTCCGCGCTTGCGTCCCTGCCGCTCTCCCGCTGCCGCGCGGCGTCAGCCGTCGCTGCCGAACACGATGTGCCGGCGAGCGCGCTCCCCGCTCGCGATCTCCGCGAGCGAGAGGCGCACGTCGCGTTCAGTGATGGTGCCGTCGATCGTCGCGAACGTCGCGGAGAGGATCGGCGGGATGCGCCCGACGCTGGGGAAGCCCGGGGCCCAGGTGAGCGCGTCGGCGAACGCCGCCTTCACCGCGGCGGCGACGGGCCCGTACGGCGCGAGCGGCACGTCGAGCGGCTCCAGGACCACGATGGCCTTGGCGCGCCCGAGCGTCTTCACCACGTCGGCGCCGAAGAACGGGCGGAGCGCGCGCACGCCGACGAGGCCGACGCGGCGGCCCTGCGCGCGCAGGCTGCGCACGACCTCGCGTGCCGCCGGGAACGCGCAGCCCACGACGACCATGATCTCCTCCGCGTCCGCGGTGTCGACGCGCTCGATCGCGCCGAGCGGCCTGCCGGTCAGCTCGCAGAGCTCCCGCATCGCGCTGGCGAGCGCGAACGGAACGCGCGCGCAGAAGCCCCGCTCGGCCCGCTTGCGGACGACGCCGCGGCCCTGCGGGCGAGGCCCCCCGTCGCCGTCGCTCTCGCCCGGCGCCGCGTCGGTGAAGGTCGGCGCGCTCCGCTCGGAGCCGAGGAAGCGCGCCGCGAGCTCGCGCGCCCCGCCGAGGGCCGACACGTCCGACGGCAGGGCGTCGACGAGGTGCAGGAACGGCGTCTCGCTGTCCTCGGCGGCGCGCCGCGCCACGAGCGTCATGTCGGCCGCCTCCTGGCTGCTCCAGGTCACGAGCACCCCCGCGCCGACGTCGAGCGCAGGCGCGAGCTCGTCGCGCCCGACGGCGAGCCCGCCGCGGCGCTCGATGACGTGCACGGTGACCGGCGTCCGCACCGCCGCCGCCTCGCCGAGAGCGGCGAGCGCCCCGACGAGCTCGTGGGCGCCCAGCACGACGCTCGCGCGCTGCCCGGCGCGCGTGCGCGCGGCGGCGCCGCGGATCGCCTCGGTGGCGCACGCGGCGCGCTCGATCGGCAGATTGCCGGGCACGGCCGCGTGCGCGGCGAACAGCGCGCTCCCCGCGGCCACCTCGACATGTGCGATCACCGCCGCCGGATCCGGCGGCGCGCCTAGACCGTCAGGCCCTGCCATCCCATCGTTCGTCGCCCGAGCCGCACGCGAGGTCAAGCGCGAGCGCGATCGGCCTCCGCACAGCGGCCGGCCTGGAGTAGCGCGGCGATCGCGCTCGTCGGTGTCCGTCAGTGTCCGGACGTAAATCCGAGAATTCACGCTCCCAGCGCGCAATGCGCTTCCGCCGCGCGCGGCTCCCGGCCGGTCGCTCGCCCGGCGCACCGAGCGCGCCGGGGAAGCCTGCCGCGCCCGGCGCCCGGCCTGTGGCTGCCGCCGGGCGTCGTCGACCGATCGACGGCTCGACGATTCAGCGAACCGGCTGCTGGCGGCGGGGCGAGGACGGCCGCCGTCCGAGCCCTCACCAGGAACACCAGGGAACCGGTCACATGCACCGGGCCGCCACGACAAAAGCGACCCCACGAAACATATCGCTTGACGGACTTCCACCCCCTTGATAGGAGGCGCTCTCCGTTTCGTCGGCCTCGGGCCGAGCGGGCGGGACATAGGCGCGTAGCTCAGTGGTAGAGCACTACCTTGACACGGTAGGGGTCGCCGGTTCGAAACCGGCCGCGCCTACAAATCAGCAGGAGACCTAGCCTGCGAGGTTTCATGGCCCTCGATCAGACAGCCCTGGCCGCCCCGGCGGCCCGCACCACGGTGCGCAAGGCTCTCGCCGACGACATCGCCAAGAACCGCCCCATCCTCGGCGCCCACGTCAACGGGCGCCTCGTCGTTCTTCACCTTCACCCCCCCTTCCACTTCGACGACCCGGCCTGGATCGGGCTGGTCCGGACGAGCGCTCCGGATGGCCCTTCGGCGAACGCCGCGGCCGCCCCCCGGTCGCGCGACCTCGACGAGGTCCTCGGGGCGATGCTGCTCGCGGAGCTCGCCGGCCGGCGAGCCGCAGCGCGGAAGCTCCCCCGGCTCGCCGTGAGCGCATCGGGTTCGTGACCTGCCGCTCCGGCCGGCCTCTCTCGTCCGGCAGTCCCTTCCCCACCCCCGTCGAGCCCGGCGCGCCATGGCCCGGAGCGCCGATGCGCTGCGGCGCTCGTCCTGCTTGCTGCCGTTGCCTGCGGCGCAGAGTCAGGCGACATTGTCGTGGTGATGGACGCCACGACCGGGCTCGGTCGCGGAGCGGCGGACCGTCGCTTTCAAGAGCACAGAACACAAGGAGGCAGCGAAATATCACATGGCGATGAGACGCTTCGACCCTCGGCAGGCCCAGCGGGGGCCGCAGATCCGCATCAACCAGCGCATCCGCGTCCCGGAGATCCGCGTCATCGGTGATGATGGCGAGATGCTCGGCATCATGCAGACCCACGAGGCGCTGCGCCGAGCACAGGAGAAGGGGCTCGACCTCGTCGAGGTCAACCCGAAGGCGGATCCCCCGGTCTGCAAGATCCTCGACTTCGGCAAGTACAAGTACGACGAGAAGAAGAAGGCCCGCGAGGCGAAGCGCAAGCAGAGTGTGGTGGAGATCAAGGAGATCAAGCTCCGTCCCAAGACGGACGACCACGATCTCGAGTTCAAGACCAGGGCTGCTCACCGGTTCCTCGGCGCAGGCCACAAGGTGAAGTTCACGGTGCGCTTCCGCGGCCGCGAGATCACCCACCCGGAGAAGGCGCAGGAGCAGCTCGACTGGATCGTCCAGCACTGCGAGGAGATCGCGAACGTCGAGGTGCGCCCCATGATGGAGCAGCGCACGATGACGCTGATGATGGCGCCCAAGCCGGCGATCCTGCAGAAGGTGGCCCAGGCCCGCGCCGCCGCGGAGAAGGCGCGTCAGAAGGCGATCCAGGAAGGGCGCGCCGCTCCTGCCCAGGACGACACGGAGGAAGAGGAGATCGAGAAGCTCGAGAGGGAGCTCGAGGAGCAGGACGACGACGAGGACGACGACGCGGAGGGGACCGAGTAACACGTCCGGCGAGAGAGCGCGCCACGACACCGATCACGGTGCGGCGCGCCTCGCAGGGGCGGCGCGTAGTCGCGTGTTGATGCGTGCTGACGTGCGCTGAGCGCTCGTGCGCTGGGCACCTCGCCGCCGCGCAGCACGCAGCGCCCATGGCTCGGCCGTGGGCGCCGCGAGGAGCACGCTCCCTTCGCCGGGTCAGGGCGGGATCAGACCGCCGAACCACGCGCCTGCGGCGAGGGCGGCGAGCGCGGCGACGAGCAGCACGGCCTTCACCGCGCCGCCCCCGGTCCTGGCTGGAGGGGCCAGATCCGGCTCCAGGTCGCGCGGCGCGGCCGGGACGAGCGGCGCGGCCGGGATGAGCGGCGCGATGGGCGGCGGCGCAGGGCGCTGCATCTCGGGTACGGGCTGCGGGGAGGCCAGGGTCGGCACGGCTCGCCTCTCGAGCGGCGGATGCGCCGGCACAGGCGGCGCGAGCAGCGGACCCACGGGCCTGGACGAGGGGACGCGGGAGGAAGGGGCGAGCGGAAGGCCGAAGCCCGTCTCCTCGAGCGCGGCGAGGTTGCCCTCCTCGACCGACACGGTGGCGAGGGACCGCCGCATGACGTCCTCCCCCGGCGCCGAGAGCTTGATCTCGTCGGCCCACTTTCCGATGTCCTCGAAGGCCGAGATCTTGAGCGGCTCGTTCAGGCGCGTGGTGCTCGGCGCCGCCTTGTCGTCCGGGAGCGACGTGAACTCGAGCAGCGTCTCCTCGATGAGCCGGTCGATGAACGACGCCTTGTCCGACGTGGGAGCCCGCTTCCGGAGCGCCATGGCGCTGCGGACGTGCTCGGCGATGTCGTAGGCGCTGACGGGCCTGCCGAACCTGTACAGGAAGGTCGTGAGATCCCGGCCGAGCTCGCGCGCCGAGTCATAACGCTCCGCGGGATCGCGGGCCAGCGAGCGGGCGATGATGCGATCGAGCTCGGGGGGGACCGCCTTGTTGCTCTCGGAGAGCGGCGGGATCTGCGCCTGCTGCACGAGCTTGACCGTCTGGTAGTCGGTGTCGCCGAGGAAGAGCCGCTTGCCGGAGAGCATCTCCCAGAGGATCGCGCCGAGCGCGAAGATGTCGGTGCGGTGATCGACCTCCTGGCCCTGCGCGGCCTCGGGCGAGAGGTAGCTGAACTTGCCCTTGATGATCCCGGCCTCGCTCTTCTCGAGCTGGCTCGTCGCCTTGGCGAGGCCGAAGTCGACGATCTTCACCTCGCCGTACTTCGTGATGAGCACGTTCGGAGGCGACATGTCCCGGTGGACGATCTTGAGCGGATGCCCGTCGGCCGCCTTGAGCTCGTGGGCGTACGTGAGCCCCTCGCAGAGCTTCGCCGTGATGAACACGGCGGACTCGACCGGGAGGGTGCGGCCGGCCTTGCGCATCGACTCGAGGACCGCCTTCAGATCGGCGCCGTCCACGTACTCCATCACGATGAAGTACGCGTTGTCGCCGACGCCGATGTCGAACACCTGCGCGACGTTGGAGTGCGAGAGGTGCGCAGACAGCCGCGCTTCGTCGAGGAACATCGCGATGAAGCGCTTCTTCTCGCTGAGGTGCGGGAGCACGCGCTTGATCGCGACCTGCTTCTTGAACCCCTCGATCCCGGCGCTCTCCGCCAGGAAGACCTCGGCCATGCCGCCCGAAGCTAGCCGCTCGATGACCCGGTAGCGCTGCTGCTGGTGGGCATCCGTCATGGTCCACCTAGTACACCACGTCCCACGCTGCGCGCGGAAACAACCGGCTCGTCTTCATCGGAGCCCGCGGGCGAGGCGCGCAAAGAATGCGGCCTGTGACGATCGCACGAGCGCGCGCCCTCTCCCCTGGACGCAGCCTCACGCGGGCATCGCGGTGGCCAGGCTCGGGAGGCGAGGCTCGCTCAGCCCGTGAGCGCGCTCCGCATGAACGGGCGAGGTGCAGGTGTGAGCGGGACCGCCACCGCGCGCACGCGGCTCCTCGACGCGACCGCGCCGCGCGCGAGCGCCGCGGGCTCGATCTGCGCGACCTGCGCGGCGGCGCGCTGCCGGCGATCGTCGAGCTCCGCGGCGAGCATGTCCTTCACCATGTCGAGGAGCTCCGGGAAGCCCGACAGGCGCAGCCCGACGTCGTTCGTCCAGAGGATGATCTCGAGCTCGCCATCAGGCGCCCTCGCCTCGGGATCCCACGCGAAGACCGTCTCGGCCGCCGCGTCGATGCCGAACGGGACGAGCGCGCTCCGCGCACCGTAGCGGCCGCGCACGGTCGCCGGCGCGCCGTCGCGCTCGCCCGCGCCGCGCGCATCCTCGCCCTCGCAGTGCTCGAGCACCATCCGCCCGACGTCCATGTACGAGCCGCGCGCGAGCGCGCGCACCCCGAGCAGGCTGGCGCCGGCGAACAGCTGCGGCCAGCCGTCGTGCCGCGAGAGCAGCGCCCGATAGCTCGGCGGCAACGCCATCCCGAGGCGCCGCTCGACGCCGGCGATCGCCTCTTCGGGAGCCCCGGCCGGCGGCGCGATCGGCATTCCCCGCCGCGGATCCATCCGCGCGAGCTCCAGCTTGAGCGCGCGGATGCGGTGCATCGACTCGAGCCACTCCATGCGCGCGACCCTACGCGCGCGGCCCCGGAAGGAGCAAAAAACGAGCGACGCTCCGCCCCGCCGCGCAGGCGCAACCCGGGTGACACACGCGCTTGACAGTCATTTGGGGCAGCGGCACGGTGCTTGCGTGGCTGGCTTGGGCTCCTGGGCATCGCTTCGCACCGCGTTCGTCGTGGCGGGCGCCACGTTCGTCGTCGCGTCGCTCGCGACCGCGTGCCTCGACTACGCGGGCGAGGAGCTGTTCGATCAGTGCGACACGCCGGCGGCGCCGCTCCCCGGCTCGGGGTCCGGCTCGGGCGCCACAACGAGCGCCGGGGCGGCCAGCGTGGATCAGCCGGACTGCGGCGCGCCGACGCACGCGCCCGGCTCGGGATCCGGCTCGGGCTCGTGAGGGAAGAGCGGCGCGATGTCCTCGCGCTCGCCGCGCTCACCGCCGCCGCGCTCGCCTCGCGCCTGCTCTTCCGCATCGATCACGACGAGGACATCGACGCGCTCCGGTTCGCGCTCGGCGTGGAGCGGTTCGACGTGGCCGCGCTCCGCCCGCACGCGCCGTACTACCCCGTGTTCGTCGCGGCGGCGAAGGGGCTCGCGCTGCTCGGCGCGACGCCGCGCGCGGCGCTCGCCCTCGTCAGCGCCGCGTCCGGCGCGGCCGCCGTCGCCTTCACCGCCCTGCTCGCGCGCGAGGTCGCCGGGCGGCGCGCCGCGGTGTTCGCCGGGGTCCTCGCGCTCGCCTCGCCGTTCCTCTGGCTGTCGTCCGAGAAGCTCCTCAGCGACATGGCCGGCACCGCGGCGGTGACCGCGGCGCTCTGGCTGTGCGCCCGCGCGCGGCGCCCCCGCGGCGCGCGGGCGGCCGCTCCGGCCGCGCCGCTGGATGCCGCCGCCGCGGCGGCGCGCACGCGCACCTGGGCGCTCGTGCTGCTCGGCGTCGGGCTCGGCGTGCGGCTCTCGTACTTCCCGTTCGCGCTCGCCTGCCTCGCCGTCATCGCCCGCGGCGAGGGCGGCCGCCTCGCGTGGCTCGCGCGCGGCCGCGACCTCGCGGCCGGCGCGCTCGCGTGGCTCGTGCCGCTCGTGCTGATCGCGACGCCGCGCGACCTCGTCGCGACGACGTGGGTCCAGGGGCTCGGGCACTTCACCCGCTGGGGCGGGACGGCGATCACCGTCTCGTCGCCGCTCGATCGCCTCCGCGGCGTGATCTGGGGGATCTGGGCCAACGGGCTCGGCGGAGCGTGGCCCGACGCGCCGGCGGCGCGCTGGCTCGGCGCGCCGCTCCTGGTCGCGCTCCTCGCCGCGGGCGCGCTCCGGGTCGCGTCGCGAGAGCGGGCCGCGCGCGCGCTGCGCGAGCAACCCGAGCTCTGGGCCTCCGCGTTCGCTTACTTCCTCTGGGCGTTCCTCGGGCAAAACATCGCCTACAAGCCGCGGCACTGGCTCCCGCTCGTCCCGCTCCTCCTCGTCGCCATGGCCGCCGGCGCAGCGGCCCTCTCGGCGGCGCGCCCCGCAGCGGAGGGCGCTCCGCGCCATCGCGCGCTCCGCGGCGCCCCGCCCTTCGCCCTCGTCGCGGCCCTGGCGGCGCAATGGCTCGCCGACGCGATCTCGCTCGCTCGCCAGCACGAGGCGCCCTCGCCGGCGGCCGCGATCGTGCGCTTCCTCCGCGACGCCCGTGCAGAGCAGCGCCCGGTGCTCACGCGCGACCTCGACCGGATGATCCAGGAGGGCGCGCCGGGCCGGCTGCCCGTGCGCGTGCGCGACGACGCCGCGCTCGTCCGCGGCGTCGAGCAGGCCGGGCCGGGCGGCGCGCTCATCACCAGCGAGGCGCTGTCGCGGGAGGCGCGCGACGCGCTCGCAGGCCGCGGCTACACGATCGCGATCCGCTTCGCGCGCCCGCGCTCGCGCTACGTCGACGCGCTCTGGAGCGATCTCGCGCTGCTCGAGGCGCTGCCCGCCGGACCTCCGGCAGGCGGCGCGCTCTCGCGCGCGCCGCGCGGCGCGCCCCCTCGCTGAAAACGAGGTTGACCTCCGTTTTCAAGGGCGCGAAGACTCCCGCCCCCCGGGCTCCCGGTCCTCGTCATGAAAGCGATCACGTCCTTGTGGCCTCGCTCCGCGGGCGTCGTCCTCGGCGCGCTGCTGCCCTTCGCCGCCGCCGCGCAGCCCGCGCCGGCCACGCAGCCTGCGCCGGCCACGCAGCCCGCCCCCGCCGCGCAGCCCGCGCCGGACGGCCCGGTCCTCGACCTGCCGCCCGAGCACGCCGCGCCGCCGCCGGAGCCCCGGAAGCCCGCCGTCGGTCTCGGCGCCGGAGAGGCGCCCGAGCACGAGCTCGTCCGCGGCCTGACCGAGCAGCGGTTCCGCAGCGCCGGGGCGAGCGCCAGCAGCACCTCCGTCGGCGGCTACGGCGAGGTGCATGTCCGCGGCACGACGACCGGCCGCGAGGGCGAGCGCGCGTGGGTCGCCGACATCCCGCGCCTCGTGCTCTTCGTGGCGCACGAGTTCACGGCCGACATCCGGTCCTACGTCGAGCTCGAGGTCGAACACTCGATCTCCTGCGCGAGCTGCCCGGGCGCCGCGGAGCTGGAGCAGGCCTACATCGAGTGGAACGCGGCAGGCCGCGCCCTGGGGCTGCGCGCGGGCCTCGTGCTCGTCCCGATGGGGATCATCAACCAGTGGCACGAGCCGCCGGTGTTCCACGGCGTGGTCAGGCCCAAGGTCGAGACCCTCGTCATCCCCTCGACGTGGCGCGAGATCGGGATCGGCGCGTTCGGGCAGCCGCTCGACTGGCTGCGCTTCGAGGCCTACGCCATGACCGGCCTCGATCCGCTCGGCTTCCGCGCGGGCGGCCTCGCCGGCGGGCGGCAGAGCGGCGGGCTCGCCCGCGCCAACGCATGGGCGGCCGTCGCGCGCGTCGAGGCCGAGCCGCTGCTCGGGGTCGTCGCGGGCGCGTCGGTGTACGCGAGCGACGCCGGCCCGAACGGCGAGGGCAAATTCTTCCTTCGCGATGGCACCCCGGTGGATCTGTCGGTCCCGGTCCTCGGCTGGTCGCTCGACGCGCGCTGGCGCAGGAGCGGCCTGGAGACGCGGGTCCTGTTCGCCGAGTGGCACCTCCCCGAGGCGCGCGCCCTGATGGTCTCGTTCAACGAGAGCGGCGCGCCGAACTTCATCGATCCCACGAGCCCCGTGGCCTCCCGGATCCGCGGCGGCTATGTCGAGGCCGCGTTCGACGTGCTCCGCCCGCTCGACGTGGGCCACGAGCTCCTGCCGTTCGCGCGCGTCGAGGCGTACGACACGCAGTCCGCGGTGCCCGAGGGCTACAAGGCCAACGCCTCGTACGGCGTCCGCGAGCTCACGCTCGGCGCCTCGTACCGGCCGACCCAGGGGGTCGTCGTGAAGGCCGACTACCAGCTGCGCGACCGCACCCTCGGGTTCGACCAGACGCAGCTCAATTTCGGCCTCGGCTTCATGTACTGAGCGCGCCGGACGCGGGCACACCATGTCACTCCGCCCAGACGACGCCGGGCCCGAGCGCCTCGTGGTCGGCGCCGGCATCTCCGGCCTCTACGCCGCGCTGCTGCTCGCGCGGGCCGGCCGGCGCGTGCGCCTCCTCGAGCGCGCGGCGCGGGCCGGCGGGCTCGCGGGCGCCGAGACGTTCCGCGGCCTGCCGTGTGATCTCGGCTCGCACCGGCTCCACCCGGCCGCCCTCGATCAGCCGCTCTTCCGCGAGGTGCACGCGCGCTCCCCGTTCCTCTCGCGCCCGCGCCGCGGGGTGCTCGTGCTCGGCGGCCGCCACGTCCCCTACCCGCCGAGCGCGCCCTCGATGCTCCGCGCGCTCGGCCTCCGCGCCGGCGCCGCCATGGGCCTCGGGTTCGTGGCGCAGCGCGGCCGCCGCGCCGCCTTCGCCCGCTGGGAGCACGACCGCGCCCTCGCCGGCGAGGACGTCGGCTTCGAGCGGTTCGTGCGCGACCGCGTCGGCGCGGCGGCCTACGCGTCGTTCTACCGGCCCTACGCCGAGAAGGTCTGGGGCATCCCGCCGTCGGAGCTCTCCCAGACCGTCGCGAAGAAGCGGATCAGCACGACGAGCCCGCTCGCGCTGTTCAAGGGGCTCACCCGCGGTCGCGGCGGCGCCTCGGCGGATCTCGCGCGGTTCATCTACCCGCCGGCGGGCATCTCGTCGCTCGTCACGTACCTCGAGGCGCGCCTCGCGGAGGCCGGCGTCGTGGCCGAGTGCGGGACCACCCTCGGCCTGGCCGTGGCGGGCGCGCGCGCCGGCGCGGCGCCGATCCTGTTCGCCGGCGATCTCGCGGATCTCGTGCCCGACACGCCGCTCGAGCACCGCGGGCTCTACCTCGTCTACCTGGCGTACCCGCGCGCGCGGCTCGGCGCCCCGGAGACGTACTACTGCCCCGACCCGCGCTTCTGGTTCGGCCGCGTCTCCGAGCTGCAGAACTACGCGCCCGATCTCCGCCGCCCCGGCGAGACGGTGCTGTGCGTCGAGATCCCCGAGGGGGCCTGGGGGCGCGGGCGCGATTTCGCCTCGGGCCCGCCGCTCGAGGCGCTGCTCGACCAGCTCGTGCGCGCGGGCATCGCCCCGCGCGGGGTGGCGCCGATCGAAGCCCGGCAGCGCTTCGTGCCCCGCGTGTACCCGCTCTACCGGCGCGGCTGGCTGCGGGACTGGCGGGCCGCGATGCGCCGCGCCGCCGCGCTCGGCGTGGTCCCCTTCGGGCGGCAGGCGCTCTTCCTTCACTGCAACCTCGATCACTGCGCCGCGATCGCGGCCGACGCGGTGGCGCACGTCGAGGCCGGCCGCAGCCCGGAAGCGTGGGCGCTGAACGCCGAGCGCTACCTGGATGTACAAGTGCGCGACTGACGCGACTGACGCCCGCGCCGCAAATCCGCGGCCCAAACGCCGTTGACTTTGACTTTCACGAATGACAGCTTCGTCGGAGCTTGATGCGTCCTTCTCGTGACCTCCGCACCGCCCACTTCGCTGCAGCAGCGGCGCTCACGTTCATCCTGGCGGCGCTGCCCGCCCACGGCGCGACGTACTGGACGGTCCCTGCTGTCCTGAAGAGCTTCTTCGCGAGCTCGAAGAAGGTCGGTTATCGCAAGGTCGTCCTCGGCGACGCGGAGGCGCAGGAGCTCGGCAAGAAGCTGGGCGCGCCGGTCAAGCGCGAGTGGGTGGTGTACGTCGCGGAGTCCGACGGCAAGATCGACGGCTACGCGATCAAGGACGAAGAGAAGGGGATGCACGAGCCGATCGACTTCGCCGTGCAGTTCTCGACGGCCGGCGCGGTGGAGCGCATCGAGATCCTCGAGTACCGCGAGGCGTACGGCGACGAGGTCCGCGGCGATCGCTTCCGCGCCCAGTTCCGCGGCAAGACGGCGGGCGACCCGATCACCGCGGGCAAGGACATCGACATCGTGTCGGGCGCATCCATCTCGTCCCGCTCCGTGGCGCTCGGCGTCAAGCGCGACGCGCTCGTCCTCCAGCTCGCGCTGAAGCGCGGCGCTCTGTGAGGGATTTCACAGCTTCAGCCGGTCGGCTGAGGTCGCTCTCGCTCGGCGCGAAGCTCCTCTACTCGGCGTTCGCGCTCGCGTCGGTCATCGGGCTGCTCGTGTCGTGGCGCCTCTACGGGGCGATGGTGCAGGACGCGGGGGCCGCCGCGTACTACGCGGGCGCGGCCGTCGCCGCGCCGCCGCCTGCCCCGGCCCAGGCGCCCGCCGCGGCCGAGGGGCCCGCGCTCGATCTCGGCCCGGAGCTCGATCTCCCCGGGACGCCGGAGGCGCCGCGCGTCCTCGTCGAGCAGATCTCCGAGCGGAAGCTGCTCGAGGTGACGCATTTCCACCTCTTCTCGGTGCCGGTCTACGTGCTGATCCTCGCGCACCTCTGGCTGCTCGCGCGCCTGCCGTCATGGCTCCACACAGCAGGCGTCGCGGCGGCCGTCGTCACGAGCGGGCTGCACATCGCGGCGCCATGGCTCCTCCGGAGCGCGCCCGGCGCCGCGGCGCTGATGCCCATCTCCGGCGTGGCGATGCTGCTGTCGCTCGGCGCCATGGCGATCGTCTCGACGGTGGACATGTGGCTGCCGAGGCGCTCGCGGCGAGGCGAGGCAGCGCCGGCCGACGAGGCCCAGGCTCAGTAAACCGCCGCGCGCGCCCCGCGCGGAGCGCGCTCGCCCCGACGAGCGAAGGCGCCCTGGGGGGACCTGCTTAGCAGCGCGCCGGAGGAGGCCTCAGCCCGGAGCGTCCTGCTCGGGGATGAGCCAGAGCACCCCGAGCGGCGGGAGCGAGAGCACGATGGATTGCGGGAACCCGTGGCTCGGGACGTCCTCGACCTCGACGCGACCCAGGTTGCCCACGCCGCTGCCGCCGTACTGGACCGCGTCGGTGTTGAGCACCTCCAGGTAGGCGCCGCGCCGCGGGACGCCGATCCGGTACGGATGGCGCGGGACCGGCGTGAAATTGCCGATGAACACGACGTGCGTGCCCGAGGGCGACATCTGATCTCCCGCGCCGTCGCCGTAGCGGATGAACGAGATCACGGTCTGCATGTGGTCCGTGCAGTCGATCCACCGGAAGCCGTGGTGCTCGTCGTCGAGCTCGTACATCGCCGGATACTTCTTGTAGAGCGCGTTGAGCTCCGTCACGAGCCGCTTGAGCCCCGCGTGCTCGGGCACCGAGAGCAGGCCCCAGTCGAGCTCCGTCTTCTCGCTCCACTCGGCGAACTGGCCGATCTCACCGCCCATGAAGAGCAGCTTCTTGCCCGGGTGAGCCCACATGTAGCCGTAGAGCGCGCGCAGGTTCGCCAGCATCTGCCAGTAGTCGCCGGGCATCTTCGAGAGCAGCGCCCGCTTGAGGTGCACGACCTCGTCGTGGCTCAGCGGCAGGAGGAACTTCTCGGAGAAGGCATAGATGAGCCCGAACGTGAGCTGGTGGTAGTGGAAGGCGCGGTGGATGGGCTCGTGCTTGAAGAAGTCGAGCGTGTCGTGCATCCACCCCATGTTCCACTTGAAGTCGAAGCCGAGCCCGCCGACGTACGTCGCGTGGGTCACCGACGGCCAGGCGGTGGACTCCTCCGCGCAGAGGATCGCGCCCGGACAGCGCTCGTGCACCCGGTTCGACAGCTCGCGGATGAAGTCGATGGCCTCGATGTTCTCGCGGCCGCCATACCGGTTCGGCACCCAGTCGCCGCCCTGCGCGGCGTAGTCGAGGTAGAGCATCGAGGCGACCGCGTCGACCCGCAGGCCGTCGATGTGGAACTCGTCGAGCCAGTAGAGCGCGTTGGCCACAAGGAAGTTCCGCACCTCGTGGCGGCCGTAGTTGAAGATGTACGTGTTCCACTCGCGGTGCTCGCCGAGGCGCGGGTCGAGGTGCTCGTAGAGCGCCGTGCCGTCGAACCGCCCGAGCGCCCACGCGTCCTTGGGGAAGTGCGCGGGGGTCCAGTCGAGGATCACGCCGATCCCCCGCTGGTGGCAGCGGTCGATGAAGTAGCGAAGGTCGTCGGGATCGCCGAAGCGGCTGGTCGGGGCGAAGTAGCCCGCCACCTGGTAACCCCACGATCCGTCGAAGGGGTGCTCCATGACCGGCATGAGCTCGATGTGCGTGAAGCCGAGCTCGGCCACGTACTCGACGAGGTGGTCGGCGAGCTCGCGGTACGTCATCCAGCGCATCCCGCCCTCGTACGGCGGGCCCTCGCCCTGCACGCGCCGCCAGGAGCCGGCGTGGACCTCGTAGATCGTGAGCGGCTTCTTGCGGGAGTCGACCTTGCCGCGCTCCTGCATCCAGTCGCCGTCCTGGAAGGCGTAGCGGCTCGTGTAGACCCGCGAGGCGGTGGCCGGCCGGAGCTCCATCGCCTGGGCGACGGGATCGGTCTTCACCGTGATGTGCCCCTCCGGCGTCTTGATCTCGTACTTGTAGAGCGCGCCCTCGCCCAGGCCCGGGATGAAGATCTCCCAGAAGCCCTCGCCCATCCGGCGCATCGCGTGGCGGCGGCCGTCCCAGTGGTTGAAGTCGCCGAGGACGCTCACCCGCCGCGCGTTCGGGGCCCAGACCGCGAACGACGTCCCGGAGACCCCGTCCACCTCGCGCACGTGCGCGCCGAGGACGCGGTAGAGCTCCCAGTGCCGCCCCTCGGCCAGGAGGTGGCGATCGATGTCCCCGAGCGTCGGCGGCATCGCGTACGGGTCGAGCTCCACCGAGGAGTTGCCGTCGGGGAAGCGCAGCTCGAGCTGGTACGGGAAGCGTCCGTCCGCGGGGTAGGACACGCCGGGGAAGCGCGCCTCGAAGAGGCCCGCGGGGTGGACGCGCTCCATCGGCTGCCTCCGGAGCCTGGGGTCGCCCGGGACCACCGCGATCTCGGTGGCGTCCGGCCGAAAGACGCGGACCACCAGGTCGTCCTCGTCTTCGTGCGCGCCGAGCACGTGGTGCGGATCCGGATGCTCGACTGCCGCGATGAGATCGAGTTCTCGTTGTTCCAACATGTCGGGGTCCGCCTATAGCGGCTCCACTCGCCGACGTCATGCCGAGAGTCCGCCCGAGACGCCGACCAGGCTCACCCGGGCGCACCGGCGCGGCCTGCGGCGCCGGTCCCCCCTGGCGCAACCACGGTGTGCTCACCATTTGTCCGCAGCGCAACAGCGGATGTCGGTGGGCCGGATCGACCGCGAGCACGCCGAGAATCGTCGGGATTCATCGGGAAACAGCGCAAATGCTCATTTGCTGTACCTTCTCGGGAAGGGTAGGGTCCCGGCGTCGAGCAGCGAGCCACGGAGGCCATCCGGCAAGCGACGCGGGCTCGACAGGCGGAGGGATCGAACATGGGTCAGGTGGTGAGCGAACGCCCGATCGGGGGCAATGGCAGCGGTCCTGGCGTGAACGGGCACGGAGGCGCGGCGATCCGCAGCTACGCGCCCGCGACCGGGGAGCTCCTTGGAGAGGCCCCGAACACGAGCGCCGAGGAGGTGCGTGCCGCGGTCGCCCGGGCGCGGCGCGCGCAGGAGGCGTGGGGCGCGTTGCCCGTCGAGGAGCGCTGCCAGCGTGTCCTGCGCTTCCGCGACGCCATCGTCGATCGCACGGACGAGATCGTCGATCTGCTCTCGCGCGAGTGCGGCAAGCCGCGCCACGAGGCGCTGCTGCACGAGGTCCTGGTCGCGGCCGACATGGCGACGTACTTCGCGCAGGTCGCCCCGAAGGCGCTCGAGCCGCACGAGATCAAGCTCCACCTCTTCAAGCACAGGCGCAGCTGGGTCCACTACGTCCCTCGCGGCGTGGTCGGCGTGATCTCGCCGTGGAACTTCCCGTTCCAGCTCGCGCTGCGCGACGTGCTCGCGGCGATCGTCGCCGGCAACGCCGCCGTGCTCAAGCCGAGCGAGGTGACGCCGCTCATCGCGCTCAAGCAGAAGGAGATCTGGGACGGCGCGGGCATGCCCGAGGATCTGTTCCAGGTCGTCACCGGCTACGGGCCGACCGGCGCGGCGCTCATCGACAGCGGCATCCAGATGCTCCTGTTCACCGGCAGCGTCGGCACCGGGAGGAAGGTCGCCGCCGCCTGCGGCGAGCGCCTCATCCCGTGCGTGATGGAGCTCGGCGGCAAGGCGCCGCTCATCGCCTGCGCGGACGCGGACATCGAGCGCACGGCGCAGGCGATCGTCTTCGGCGGCTTCGCGAACGCGGGGCAGGTGTGCGTCGCGGTGGAGCGGGTCTATGCGCACCGCGAGATCCACGATCGCCTGCTCGATCGCACCGTCGAGATCACGAAGGGGCTGAACCAGGGTGATCCGGGCAAGGAGTTCGTCGACGTGGGGGCGATCATCTTCCCGCCGCAGATCGACGTCGCCGAGCGGCACATCAAGGACGCTATCGACAAGGGGGCGACCGTGAAGGCCGGCGGCAAGCGCGCGCCGGGGCAGGGCCAGTTCTTCGAGCCGACGATCATCGCCGGCTGCGATCATGCGATGACGGTGATGACCGAGGAGATCTTCGGGCCGGTCGTGCCGTTCATGCAGGTCGCGACCGAGGAGGAGGCGATCCGCCTCGCGAACGAGTCGCACCTCGGCCTCAACGCCTATGTCTTCTCGGAGGACACCGATCACGCGCGCCGGCTCGCCGAGCGCCTGCAGGCCGGCAGCGTGCTGGTGAACGACGTGCTCATGAACGGCGCCCTCCCCGACGCGCCGTTCGGCGGCGTCAAGCAGAGCGGCTTCGGCCGGGTGATGGGCGAGGACGGGCTCCGGCAGATGTGCGACGTCAAGCACATCAACGCCGACCGCATCGCGCTGGGGTCGAAGGACCCGACCTGGTTCCCCTACACGGCGTCGTCGTACAGCTGGTTCAAGCGGGGCATGCGGGCGCTCTTCTCGAGCGGCGGCTTCCTGCGGCGCATCGGGGAGCTGTTCTAGGGCGGGCGCTGTCGACAGCGGCGGCGGGAAGCCTCGAGAACGTCGGCAGACAAGGCGCCGGATGGACGGCCGCCGGGCGGGCACAGATCCTGCGCTTCGCGCCAGAGGCGTGCGCTCTTGCATCCCTGCCCCCTTCTGATCCACGCTGAACCCATGCCTACCCGGCCCGGTTCCTTGCCGAGCGACCCCATCCTCGCGGCCATCGATCGCGCGGCGCGTGTGCAGAGGCTCACGCCGGAGCAGCGCGCCGAGCTCGATCGGGACCTCGCCGACATCGCGGCGGGCCGTGCGCGCCTCGTCGCTCACGAGGATCTGCCGCGGGCCCTGGAGGAGCTGGCCCGCGAGCAAGGCGGATGAGCTTCCGCGTCGTCTGGAACTTCCCTGCGCTGGTCACGTTCTACAGGCTGCCGATGCACTCGGCCTTCATGATCGACCGGGCGGTCGTTCGCTTCGCGGAGACGGGCGAAGGCGAGCTCGCGTGGGAGGCGCGGGCTCGGCGGGCCTGGAGTGGGCGGGCGTGGGTTCGAGCGGCGCCGGCTCGTCCACCAGAGGTTCGCCGTGTCGAGGAGCTGGATGCGACCACCCGTAGCCTCGAAGCAGCGATGGCGAGACGAGCACCTGATCGAAGGTCCGCCAGGAGGTCTGTCCGACAGCGCCTCTCGAACAGAACGTACCGGCGAGCGTCGCTGGCTGCTGCTCACCATCCCAGGCATGGCGTTCGCCAAGCCAGCGCCACGCTGCATTGTAAAAAAGGAGATCCGACGGCGAGCGGGGCCGATGCCGCTGGACCGCGGCCCGCGACCGCGCCGTTGGAAGGCTCGCGTCGAATTGCTTCTCGAGCGGCTCGGCATTGAAGTCGCCGAGGATGAGGGCGGGAACGTCTTCGCCGACGGCCTGCGCTCGCGATGATCGCGTCGCGCAGTGCCTCGGCGGAGCGCGCCCTCCGCGCGTCCGCGTCCGCCGTATCTCCCAGGTTCGACCGCCAATGCGCGGCTGCGACGACGAGCCACCCGCCGCGGTCATGCATCCTGAACGTCACGACAAGCCCCGCTCGAACCGCACGGGCAGCATGATACGGCCGCACCCAGCTGTGGTCCTTGTATGTCAGCGATCTTCGGTCGTAGGCGATCGCTACGTCGAAATCGTGGCGTTCGGCGGACGTCTCGCCGGACATAATGATGCCCCCGAGACAACGGGAGCGCCGGCGGGGGGCTGTGCGCGGCGGCGCGCGGGTGGGCGCGGCGAGCACCGAACGAGGTGCCATAAGGTCCCAGGAGGCTCCACGTCCCAGGCGCGCCTTGTGTGGCGCGCGACGGAACGTCTCAGAAGGCATGGCCCGAAGTGAGACATGCCGGGCGGTGTTCTCGGCGCAAGCTCTCCCGCCCCGGTCTTGGCGGATGGCCGAGCGCCCACCCGCGCGCCGCCGCGCACAGCCCCCCGCCGGCGCGGCGGCTCGGCTCAGCCCCTCTCCGCTACGCGGCCGCCGCCGGCTCCCCCGCCGCCACCCCCGCAGCGCCGCCCGTGCCCGCGGCATCGATGGGCGCCTCCTCCAGCGCCGCCGCGATCACCTGGCTCATGTCCTCGACGAAGATGAGCTCCAGCTCGGCCCGCACCTCCTTCGGGATCTCCTCGGCGTCACGCGCGTTCTTCTGCGGCAGGACGACCCGCTTGATCCCGGCGCGGTGCGCCGCGAGCACCTTGGACTTGATCCCGCCGACCGGCAGCACCCGCCCGCGCAGCGTGCACTCGCCCGTCATCGCCGTGTCCGAGCGCACGCGCCGCGCCGAGAGGAGCGACGTCAGCGCCGTGAACATCGTCACGCCCGCGGACGGCCCGTCCTTGGGCACGCCGCCCGCAGGGACGTGGATGTGCAGGTCCTCCGCCTCGAGCTTCGCCGTGTCGACCCCGAGCTCGATGGCGTGGCTGCGCACGTAGGTGAGCGCCGCCTTCGCCGACTCCTTCATCACGTCGCCGAGCTGACCCGTGATCTCGACCCTCCCCTTCCCCGGCATCCGCGACGTCTCGATGAACAGGATGTCTCCGCCCACCGGCGTCCAGGCGAGCCCGGTCGCGACGCCGGCGACGCTCGTCCGCTCCGCCACGTCGCTGAAGAACCGGACCTTGCCAAGGTACGTCCCGAGATCGCTCGCCTCGACCACCACGCGCGGCGCCTTGCCGTCCGCCGCGCGGGCGATCTCCAGCGCGACCGCCCGGCAGAGCTTCTTGATCTCGCGGCCGAGCTGCCGCACCCCGGCCTCGCGCGTGTAGTCGCGCACGATCGCCGCGAGCGCCTCGTCCGTGATCGACAGCGACCCCGGGTCGATCGCGTGCTCCTTGAGCTGCTTCGGGACGAGGTGCGACCGCGCGATCGCGATCTTCTCGTCCGGCGTGTAGCCGGACAGCTCGATGACCTCGAGCCGGTCCCGCAGCGGCGCCGAGAGCGCGCCGAGATCGTTCACCGTGCAGAGGAAGACGACCTCCGACAGATCGAACGGGAGCTCCAGGTAGTGGTCGACGAACGTCCGGTTCTGCTCCGGATCGAGCACCTCCAGCAGCGCCGCCTCGGGCGAGCCCCGCCACCCGGCGCCGAGCTTGTCGACCTCGTCGAGGAGCACGATCGGGTTCTTCACCTTGGCCTTCTTCAGCGCGTGCACGATCCGGCCGGGCAGCGCGCCGACGTACGTCCTCCGGTGGCCGCGCAGCTCCGCCTCGTCGTGCACGCCGCCGAGCGAGATGCGCACGAACGGGCGGCCCGTGGCGTCGGCGATCGACTGGCCGAGCGAGGTCTTGCCCACGCCGGGCGGGCCCGCGAAGCACAGGATCGTCGCGCGCGCCTTCCCGGTCAGCTTGAGCACCGCCATGTGCTCCAGGATGCGGCGCTTCACGTCGTCGAGGCCGCGGTGATCCTCGTCGAGCTTCGCCTTCACCGCGTCGAGGTCGTCCTTCACCTCTGCCCTCGCGCTCCACGGCAGGTCCGCGATCCACTCGAGGTACGTGCGGATCACGTTGTGCTCCGCGCTCTGCGGGCCGACCGACTCGAGCCGGCGGAGCTCCCGATCGGCGACGGCGCGCGCCTCCTCGGGGAGCCCGGCCTCGTCGAGGCGCCGCCGGAGGGCCGACAGCTCGTCCTCGCCCTCCTCGCCGCCCGCGAGCTCCTTCTGGATCGCCCGGAGCTGCTCGCGGAGGATCACCTCGCGCTGGCCCTTGCCGAGCTCGCGCCGCACGTCGCCGTCGATTTTCTTCTTCAGGTCCGCCAGCGCGGACGCCTCGGCGAGCAGGCCGGCGACCCGCTGGAGCCGCGGCACCACGCGGAGCTCCGAGAGCACCTCCATCTCCTTCTCGGTGCTCAGGCCGAGCGCGCCGGCGACCTGATCCGCGAAGACGCCCGGCTCCGCCCGGCTCGTGGCGGCGATCTCGGCGAGGTTGGTCCCCGTCTTCGGGCCGACCTCGCGGGCGCGCTCGCGCAGCGACGCCGCGAGCAGGCGCGCCTCCTCGGCCTCGCCGAGGAACTCGGGCGCGAGGGTGCCCTCGGCCCGCCACGTCGGCTCCGTCTCGACCAGGGCCGAGAGCGCGAAGCGATCGAGCCCCTCGAGCACCAGCCGGTAGCCGTTCGAGACGCGCGAGATGTCGACGACCCGCGCGAACGTGCCGATGTCGTGGAGGTCCTCGCGCCGCGGATCCTCGCGCTTCGGATCGCGCTGCGCGATGACGCCGATCACGTCGCCGGCGTGGACGGCGTTGAGCAGCGCCACCGAGCGGGGGCGCCCCACCGGGAGCGTCAGCACGGTGCCGGGAAAGAGGACGCCGGTGCGGAGCGGGAGCAGGGGAAAGGGGGAACGAGGCGCGCTGGCGCCGCTGCGAAGCTGGCTCATGCGAACTCCTGTGGCAGCGGTCGGCTCGCGCCATCCGTGCCGGATCGGTCGAAGGTCAGGTGGACTGCGTGGACAGCGCGCCGCGCCTCCGCCCGTCAGGGCGGCGCAGCGCGCGGTTGGGCTCACGTAGACCGCCGCGAGCAACCGCTCGGGCGAGCTCCATGAATCGATGAACGAAAAGTAAATTCGTTCACGCATCCGTCAACCCGCCCCGCAGGCGAGCGCGACGGCGGGATCAGAACAGCTGGACGCCGAGCACGAGGCCGGGCCAGGCGCGCTCGGTGCTGCTGGCGTCGTCGGCGCCGAGGGGGGCGCTGCCGTAGGGGCTCAGCTGGGCGTCCTTCGGGGTGCGGCTGAACGAGACGTTGAAGCTGGGGCCCCCGAAGATCGCGAGCTCCGGGAAGAGGCGGAAGCCGAGGAGCGCGCGCGCCTGCGCGATCGTGGCCGCGGCCTCGAGCGTCGAGGGCTCGTGGAGCGTGTACCCGAGCACGTCGAGATCGACATAGGCGCGCTGGTGGATGGAGAAGCGGCCGCCCAGGCCGAGCGCGGAGACCAGGAGAGGGCGATTGCCGATCGTGCGAAGGCCGATCCCGTAGATGTTGTGGAAGTGTTCGCTCCCGTGCTTGACGCCGGCCACCACGATGCCTGACTCGAGCCCCCAGACGTCCACGTGCAGGCGGCCCTTGCGGATGAAGTTGAACAAACCGAGCGAGAACGGCGAGTCGTCGGCGTAGTTGACGAGGCCGATCTGCGCGCTCCCCACCTTGCCGGTGGCGATGTTGAGGAGCCCGATCTGCACGTCCGCCGACTCGCCAGCGGCCACGTTGGTCAGGCCGGCTTGCAGATCGGCCGACCCGCCGGCCGCGACGTTGACCAGGCTGAGCTGCACGTCCGTCGCCTCGCCCACGGCGACGTTGGCCAGGCCGATCTGGACGTCGGTCGCCTTGCTCACTGCGACGTTGGCCACGCCGATCTGAAGATCCATCGACGCTCCCACGGCGAGGTTGGCCATGCCCACCTGGGCTCCGTCGATCTGACCGGCGGCGGCGTTGAGCACGCCGACCTGCGCGCCCGCGACCTGGCCGCCGGCGGCGTTGATCGCGCCGATCTGCGCGCCCCGGAGCGAGCCGACGACGTTGACGCCGGTCGTGACCTGCACGCCGCGCGCCGGACCGAACACGAGGTTGGCCGCGGTCGAGAGCTGCGCCCCGCACAGGAACGACGAGGAGAGGCTGGCGCCCGCGCTGAGCTCGATGCCCGTGGTGCCCGCCGTGTACCCGGCGATGAGGCTCAGCGAGTAGCGGCGGACCACGTTCGTGCCGGTGGAGGTCGAGGAGCCGACGAGGGGGAGGACGTCGGCGCCGAAGAGGACGCTCGTCGCGCCGGGGGACGCGCACGGAGGCGGCTCCGGCGGCGCGGGGGCGGGGCGCGCGGCCTTCGCGGGGCGCGCGGCGCGGGGAGGTGGCGCCTGCCTGCCGGCGGCGGGCGGCGCCGCGGGCGCTGGCTGCGCCGCCGCCGGCGCCTCGGGCGAGCGCTTGCCGAGCGCCGCCGCGAGCTCCGCGGCCTCGTCCCGGACGAGGTTGCCCGCGAGCAGGGCGATCGCCTCGGCGGCGCGATCGGGATCCTCCGGGACGTCGATGGTGCGCTCGATGCGGCGGCCGTCCGCGGCGCTGTAGCTCAGCGTGACGCGGCCGTCGGGCTCGCCGCGGAGGACCAGCGTGGAGCGCCCGGCGGTCGCCGCGCGGGCCAGCGTGACGTCGGCGCCGAGCTCGCGCCCGATGGCGGCGCGCACCGCGTCGGGATCGAGCGTCCACGGCGCGCCGTCGACGACGAGATCGACGCCCGCGGCGCTCGGCTCCTCGGCGAGGGCAGGCGCGGGAGGCGCGGTGACCGCGGCGAGGGCGCCCGCGGCCGCGAGCGCGTGCAGAAGGAGGACGCCCGCGCGGAGGGCCGCGCCGCGCGCGGACGTCTTCCGATCACGGCGCGGTGAGCCCCGCGGCGGCGCGGGGAGAGGTGCGAGGGCGGGTGCGTTCATCGACCGTGCTGTGCCCGCTCGCCGCGCGTTCGTTCACGCGCCGCGACGTTCACTCGTCCGCGCTGCGCATCGCCTCGAGCAGCGAGCGCGACTCGTCCTTTCGGTAGCCGCCGAGGGCGCCCTGCGCGAACGGCTCGAGCGCCCGCCGCGCCTCGTCCTTGCGGCCGAGGCGAACGAAGCAGAGGGCGCGGTTGTACTGGGCCTCCACCGCGAAGCGGCCGCGCGGGGCGGCGGCCAGGTACGCGTTCCACGCGTCGAGCGCGGCCGCCGGGTTGCGCTCGACGAAGTGCGCGCGGTGCGCCGCCTGATAAAGCGCGTCCACGTCGGGGCCGGCCGGCGGGCGCTCGATGGCCTGCGGATCGCCCGCGGCCGGCCGCGGCGCGGTCGGCTGGCGCGCGGAGCTCGGCGCGACGGCCGCGACCGGGCGCGAGGCCGACCGGACCGGCGCGACCGCCAGCACCGGCGCGCGCGGCGGCGCGGGTGCGATCGGGGGCTCCGCGATCGGCGCAGGCAGCGGCGGCGGCTCCGGCGCGGCCGCCTCCGCGCTCGCCTCGGCCTCGGCCTCGGGCGGCGCGGGCGCCTCGGTCGCGCGCTGCGGCCCGGACAGCGCGCGCTGCGGCGGCGGCGCGGGCGGCATGGTGGGCGCCTCGGAGACGCGCAGCCCGAGCCGCGACGCGACGTCGTCCCAGCCGCCCGGGAACCAGCGCGCGGCCGAGGCCCACGCGACCGATCCGACGAGCACCGCGGCCAGCGGGACCACCACGCGGACCATCGCGAGGCGGCGGGCGCGCTGGGCCTTCAGGCTCCTCATCACGCGGGCGCGCGTCGCGTCGCGGCGGGCGCGCGACGCGTCTGCCTCCGCGCGCAGCGCGCGCGCGGCCTCGCGGAGCACGTCGTCCTTCTCCTTCACGGCGCCCTCTCTTCCAGCAGCGTCCGGAGCTTCTGCTTGGCGTGGAACAGCCGCGTGCGCACGGTGGCCTCGGGCACGCCCATGATCTCGGAGGCCTCTCGCGCGCTGCGCTCCTCGACCTCGCAGAGCACGAACGCCACGCGCTGCGCCGTCGGCAGCGCGTCGAGGGCGCGGTTCAGGGCCTGGGCGAGCGCGGCGCGGCCGGCTTCCCGCTCGGGGCTCGACGCGTGCTCCTCGTCCGGCTCCAGGGCGAGCCGCTCCATGGCGGCGCGGCGCCGCGCGGCCGCGCGGAGGTGGTGGCGGGCGTGGTTGACCGCGATCGCGATGAGGAACGTCTTGAGCGACGAGCCGCCGCGGAACCGCTGCGCGGCCTGCGGCAGGCTGATGAAGACGTCGTGGGCCAGGTCCTCGGCGGACGCGTCGTCGCCGGTGAGGCGGCGGGCGAACCCGCGCACCGCGCCGTAGTGCCTGTCGTACGCCTCGCCGACCGCCGCGGCGTCCCCGCGCCGCAGCCGCTCGACGAGCTCCTCCTCCGCGTCCTGCGCGCGCTCGGCGCCGCGGGCGAAGAAGAACGGCATGAGGAGCGCCATGGTCTTCATCGGTCGCCACCTCTCCCCGGCGCGCGGGGGCTCGACGTCGCCGGACGGCTCTGTCCCCGGAAAACCCGCTGCTCGCTCCGTTCCATCTCGGTCCATCCCTGCGCCATCATCGTTACACCCGAACGCGCTCGGCGGCGTTGCCCGTTTGCCATCAACAAGCGTCGGAGAGCCCGGGTCGGCGTGAGGCACACCCCGTCGTGCCCGGCGTGGAGGAGAGCGTTCATGGTCGGCGCGTCGGTTTCGTGCCCGGAGGGGCCGGGAACGTT
Source organism: Sorangium sp. So ce426 (assembly GCF_051475585.1). Classification (NCBI taxonomy): domain Bacteria; kingdom Pseudomonadati; phylum Myxococcota; order Polyangiales; family Polyangiaceae; genus Sorangium; species Sorangium sp. So ce426. Next base: position 6,609,099 of record NZ_CP150341.1, read on the forward strand.
CAACCCCGGTCGGCGAAATCGACCGCCGGGGGTCCACCCCGCCGCCCGGGAGGTCCGGACCTTCGGCCGTCGAGATCGTGCGCAGGCGCGCGACCCGTTGAACGGAGCGCGCGGCAGCGGGCACGCAGCTCCGAGTGGGCAGAGGGCGCCGCGCCGACGCGCCGCGCCGCTGCCCTGGATCCATCGCTGATCAGGAGTGATGACATATGAGCATGCGCACGGCCTTCGAGTGGGGTCTCGGTCTCTCTTTGTCCTTCTTCTCGATGACGACGGTCGGTTGTTACATCGAGACTGGCGAGGACTGCGACTGGGACGACGACTGTATCGACGCGCCCGACGGTCCCGACTTCGAGCGCCCGGATCATGACGAGGACACCGATGACGACGACGGTGAGGAAGGCGCAAGCAGCGGCGGCGAGAGCAGCGCGAGCGGCGGCGGCGAGAGCAGCGCGAGCGGCGGCGGCGAGAGCAGCGCGAGCGGCGGCGGCGAGAGCAGCGCGAGCAGCGGCGGCGCGGGCGGGAGCTCCTCAGGGGGAGCGATCGCCTGCGAGGCGGCGTGCGACTGCCCGAGCGGCGACGCGTGCGTCGAGGGGATCTGCAAGACGCCGTGCGCGGCCTCGTGCGATTGCGCCGAGGGCGAGTCGTGCGAAGGCGGCTATTGCGCGCCGCCGCCAGAGCCGGCCATCTCCTGCGAGGCGGACTGCGACTGCCCGGGCGGCAACGCGTGCGTCGAGGGCGTCTGCACCTGAGCCGCGGCGCGCTCTCCGGGCGCGCAGAGCGCTGAGCTCGAAGCGCGCCGTATCGTGCGTCTCGTGAAGCTGCGCGCCTACCTCACAGCCCGACTCCTGACCGCCGAACTGGTGAATTCCGCGAAGCGGGGCAATCAGCGCGGCGGCGAGCCCAGGCTCACCGCGACGGGATGAGCCGCTCGAGCCGGGAGATGTACCCCGGCAGCTCCACCGCCAGCGCTCCGGGCAGCGCCCGGTCCGCTTCGAACAACATCGCCAGGTTGCCGTAGAGCGCCGCGTCCGCGAGGCTCGGGGCCTCGCCGAACAGGAACGGCGATCGCTTCAGCGTCCGGACGGTCGGCGCGAGCAGGGTTTTCGCGCGCTCGAGCAGCGCCGGGGTGTCGCGCTCCCACTGCTCGATACAGCCAGCGCCGAACTTGCGCTCCTTGATCAGCGTGTACAGGGCGCGCTGGCCCGGCCGCTCCCAGGCGTCGCGGATGCGCGGCGACGCGACTCGAAACAGCACGTCCTCCAGCGGTCCGTCGCAGAAGTCCGCGTACGCCCAGACCGGGCCCTCGAGGACGTCGAGCGTCAAGCGCCGGGCGGCAGGGTCCTCGAGCAGGAGCTCGCAGATCCGCCGCGACTCGACCGTCACCCGGCCGTCGTCGCCGACCAGCACCGGCACGTAGATGTAGCCGCCGGTCACGCGGGCCAGCTCGTCGCGATCATCGTACGGCACCTCGACCAGCTCGTACGGGCGGCCCAGGAGGTCGAGCAGCATCTGAACTTTGCGGGCGAAGGGGCTATATCGGAGTCGGTAGAGCTTCATGACTCCCGGGATACCGCGGCGCGCCTGGACGAGCGAACGAATGTTTTCCATGGTACATGAGAAATTCTCATGACCAGCCCCGCCCCGGGGGATCGCCCTCCGCCTCTGCCGTCGCTCACCGCCCTTCAGGCGTTCGAGGCCGCGGCGCGCCACTCGAGCGTCACCCGCGCGGCGCGCGAGCTGGGCGTGACCCAGGCCGCCGTCAGCCACCAGATCCGCGCCCTCGAGGACACGCTGGAGACGGCGCTGTTTCGCCGCGCGCCGCACGGCATCAGCCTGACGGAGGACGGCGAGCGCTGGGCCGCGGAGCTGGGCGTCGTGTTCGCCAGGCTGCGCGAGGCGAACGCCCGCTTGCGGCGGCCCGCCGCGGACGCGCGGCCCGCCGTGTCGGTCAGCGTCACGCCGTCGTTCGGGGCGCGCTGGCTCGTGCCGCGGCTCGGGCAGTTCCTTGTGAGCCACCCGGAGGTCGACGTGCGCATCTCCGCCACCGAGCGCCTCGTCGATCTCGCGAGAGAGCCGGTGGACATCGGCATTCGTTATGGACTCGGCAGCTACCCGGGCCTCCTGACCGTCAAGCTGGCGGACGACGCCCTGATCGTGGCCGCCGCGCCGAGCGTCGCGAGCAAGCGCGCGCGCTGGCGCGTCGAGGACCTGAGCCACGAGGTGCTGCTCGGGGACGACCACCCCGACGCCTGGGGCCGCTGGTTTCGCGAGCGCTCGCGCCGCCTGCCGGCCCGGGTCCGCCAGAGCCAGCTCACCGACTCGTCGATGCTGGTGGACGCGGCGGTGCGCGGTCAGGGGGTGGCGCTCGCGCGCTGGTCGCTCGCGGCCGCGGAGCTCGAGCTCGGCCGCCTGGTGCTGCTCTTTCCCAGGCTCCCGGCGCTGCCGACGGGCCTCGCTTACTACCTCACGACCACGCGCGCGAGCCTGCGGCGCAAGCCGGTCGCCGCCTTCAGGGACTGGGTCGTCTCCGAGGCCGCGAGCCTGCGCAGACCCGGCGGCTGACGGCGCGGCGTCAGCCCCCCGGCTCGCGGGCGGGCCCGCGGCCGACGAGGCCATAAAGGACGATCCGGTGGACCGCGCATAGCATCGCCTCGACCTCCTCGCGGGAGCCCTGGAACAGCCACGGAGGAGCGAAGCTCGCATAGGCGCGCAGGAGGGCGCGCGCGGTGAGCTCGGGGTCGGCGGCGTCGAGCTCGCCGGCGCCGGCGCCGCGCGCGACGAGATCGCGGAGGAGCGCGCGCTCCTCGTCGAGGAAGCGGGCGTGGGCGGCCTTCACGGCGCGGCTCTGGCAATGCACGAGATCGCACGCGTGCGCGCCCGAGCCGGCGAGCTCCAGGAAGGCGCACGCGCGGGCGTCGAACACGGCCCGCAGCCGGTCGCAAAAGGGTACGTCGTCCCTGGCCGCTGCGGCGCGCATCGCGGCCATGACGGCGCGGTGCTCGCCCTGGGAGAGCTCCTCGACGATGGCGTCCTTCGAGGCGAACTCCAGGTACACGGCGCCGACCGCGATCTCCGCCTCGCGCGCGATATCGGCGACGGTGGTCTTGGCAGGCCCGTACCGGCGGAGGAGCCGCTCCGTCGCCTCGAGGATCCGCTGGCGCCGCTCAGTGGCGCCGCCGGGGTAACCGTGCTCCATGAGGTGAGCGATGTTCTCCCGGATTCACGGCCGGGGGAAGCGTCCTAGCGGGCGGCCGGCAGGGACCATGGGGACGCCACGGCGCGCGGGCACGGGCGGGGCCGCGCGCTGGCCGCTGGCGATGGCGCACGAACCCGACGGCGCGCGGGCCGCGCCGGCGCGACGGAGCCCAGCCCCGAGATTGATCGCCGTACGCCCGGCGGCTATCGTGGGCTGGCTTTGCACCGGATTTTCCGCGAAGATCGCGCTGTTCACGGGATCCACGGTCCGGCGTGCGAGGGGACCGAGCCATGACGAGCACCGCGCCGACACACGACGAAGCCGAAGGGCTGGTGCGACCGGGGCAGGTCATCGCCGAGAAGTACCGCGTCGAGCGGGTGATCGGCGCCGGCGGGATGGGCGTCGTCGTCGCCGCGACCCACCTCCAGCTGGAGGAGCGGGTCGCGATCAAGCTGCTCCTGCCCGAGGCGGCGAAGTCGCGCACGCTCGCCGAGCGCTTCGTGCGCGAGGCGCGCGCCGCGGTGAAGGTCAAGAGCGAGCACGTGGCGCGCGTGACCGACGTCGGGACGCTCGACTCCGGCACGCCGTACATGGTGATGGAGTACCTGTCGGGCAGCGACCTCGCCGACGCGCTCCGCGCGGGCGGGCCGATGACCCCGCAGGCGGCCGTCGAGTACGTCCTCCAGGCCTGCGAGGCGCTCGCCGAGGCGCACGCCGCGGGCATCATCCACCGCGACCTCAAGCCGGCGAACCTGTTCCTCACGCGGCGCGCGGACAGCTCCCCGTGCGTGAAGGTGCTCGACTTCGGGATCTCGAAGGTGGCGACCGGCGGCTCCGACCCGCGGATCACCGACACGAAGGCCATCATGGGGTCGCCGCTCTACATGTCGCCCGAGCAGCTCAAGTCCTCGCGCGACGTCGACGCGCGCACCGACATCTGGTCGCTCGGCGTCATCCTGTTCGAGCTGCTCACCGGCGCGCCGCCGTTCGACGGCGCGACGATGCCGCAGCTCTGCGTGGCGATCATGCAGGGGATCCCGAGCCCCCTCGCCGCGTTCCGCTCCGACGTGCCCCCGGCGCTCGAGGCGGTGATCCGCAAGTGCCTGGAGAAGCTGCCGGAGCAGCGCTACCGCCACGTCGGGGAGCTGGCGGAGGCGCTCGCGCCGTTCGCGACCGGGCGGGCCCGGCTCTCCGTCGACCGGATCAGCGGGATCTCGCGGAGCTCGGGGCCCCCGCGGCCGGAGCTCCCCTCGGCGAGCGGGGTGACCTCGCCGACCGTGGTGAACACGTCGCTCAACACCTCGCCGACGTGGAGCGGGACGGTCGTGACGCGAAAGCGGCCGGTGGGGCTCGCCGTCGCGGCCGGCGCCTTCGTGTCGCTGATCGCCGCGGTCGCGGCCTTCGCGTTCCTGACGTCCCGCTCGCGCGGCGACGGCGCGGCGACGGAGGCGGCCGCCAGCGCCTCGGCCGCGCCGTCGCCGGCGGACGCCGCGGCACAGCCGGCGACCGCGCCCGCGTCGCTCTCACCGACCGTCACGCCCGGCGGCGCCGAGGCCCCCGCGCCGGTGGACGACCGCACGGCGGCGCCGGGCCCGGCCGAGATCGCCCCTGCGCCCCCCGCGGCGCCGGCCAGCGGCAAGCCCGCGGCGCCGCGCAGGCCGAGCGCCGCACCGCGACCTCCGGCCCCCACGCACGCCACGCAGCAGGCTCCGGCCACCCGGCCGCCCGCCGCCCCGGCCGCCGCGCCGTCCGGCGGCAACCTGTTCGACGATCGCAAGTGAGGACACCACCATGACGAGCCTGCCCGTGAAGCACCTCGGGCGCCTGCTGGCGCTCGCGATGTTCCTTGCCGCCCTCCTCTCGGGCGGCCGCGACGCGAGGGCCGACACGGCGGCCGCGCAGGCCCTGTTCGACGCGGCCAAGCAGCTGATGGCCCAGGGCAAATACGCCGACGCGTGCCCCAAGCTCGAGGAGAGCCAGCGGCTCGACCCGGGGATCGGCACGCAGTTCAACCTCGCTGCCTGCTACGAGCAGATCGGCCGGACGGCGAGCGCCTGGTCGATGTTCCTCGAGGTGGCCGGCGCGTCGAGGGCCGCCGGCCAGCTGGAGCGCGAGAAGGTCGCGCGGCAGCGCGCCGCCGCGCTCGAGCCGCGGCTCATCCGGCTGACGATCACGGCGCCGGCCGACTCCCCGGCCGACCTCCAGGTGAAGCGCGACGGCGCCCTCGTGGGGCGCGCGCAGTGGGGCACGCCGGTGCCCGTGGATCCCGGGAAGCACACGGTCGAGGCCTCCGCCGCCGGCCGAGCGCCGTTCGCGAGATCCATGGAGCTCACCCGGGCGGGCGCCTCGGAGACGCTGGCCATCCCGCCGCTGCCCGCGGGTGCGCCGGCGCGCGACGCAGCGCTCCCGCCGAGCGGCCCCGCCGCGCCTGCGGGCGCCGCCGCGCCCCCTCCGAGCGGCGCCCCGCTCGCGCCGGTCGCCGCGCACGCGCCGGCGCCCCCAGCCGCGCCGCTGACCAAGCGCCGCAACAAGGGGATGATGGTCACCGGCATCGTCCTGACGAGCCTCGGCACCATCGCCCTCCTGGGCGGGGGTCTTGTGATCGCCTCCACCCCCTCGTGCTCCGGCGACGGCTGCGAGTACGACCCCTCCAGCGACCCGTTCTCCGATGACGCGGGCTACGAGGAGGACGGCGCGGAAGGCGCCGGGGTCGGGCTCGTCGTCGGCGGGCTCGTCCTCGCCGGCGTCGGCATCCCGCTCGCCATCGTCGGCGGCCGCAAGGTGCCGGTGCAGCCCGAGAAGCAGGCTGCCTCCACGCCGGCGCCGCCGCCCGAGCTCGTCATCGGCCCGCGCTACGCCGGGCTCCGCTGGTCCATGTGAGGGGGCCGCGAGCGCTCATTCCGGATCGATGCGGTACACGGCGCCGCCGAGATCGACCACGTAGACCTCGCCGGCGCCGTCCTGCCCGAAGCTGGCGATGCTGTAGCCGAACGACCCGAGATCGTCCGTCCGGTCGACGGGCGCGGAGGCCACCCCGCCCTCATAGGTGAGCGTCCAGACCCTGCCGCTGCAGTAATCACCGTAGAAGTAGCTCCCCCGGAGCCACGGGATCCTGCTGCCCCGGTAGACGTAGCCGCCGGTGACCGAGCAATCCTCGATGACCCGCCCGGCGTGGCCGTACTCGACGGCAGGGAGCGTGATGGTCCCCTCGAGATCGCAGCTCTCCGCGGGGATGAAGCAGTGCGCGCCCTCCATCCGGCGCCAGCCGTAGTTCCTCCGTCCCTGCCCGGCCGGCTCGATGTTGATCTCTTCCCAGAGGCGGTGACCGACGTCCGCGATGTAGAGATCGCCCGTGCACGCGTCGAAGCTGAAGCGGTACGGGTTCCGCAAGCCATAGTCCCAGATCTCGGGCAGGACGCCTTCGCCCGTCATGTTCCCTTCCGGGATGCCGTACGGGTGTGTCGAGACGTCGAGGCGAAGGATCTTCCCGAGCAGCGTCGTGAGCGCCTGGCCATTGCCGATGTCGGCATGGTTGGGGCCGGCGTCGTTGTTGTCCCCGCCGTCGCCGAGCCCGAGATAGAGGAAGCCGTCGATCGGGCTGAACTCGAGCGAACCGCCGTTGTGGTTCCGATGTAGATCCACGACCTCGAGGTACGTGGCCACCGGGTCTGGACTGGCCACGTCCGGTCCCTCTCCCCGCGCGAACTCGACCACAAGCGCGTTGCCGCCCGTCGCCTTGTCCGTGTAGTGGACGAAGAAGCGACCGGTGTCCTCGTAATCCGGATGGAAGGCGAGCCCGAGCAGACCGCGCTCGCCGTTGTCATTGAACAGGACGCGATCCCGGATATCGAGAAACACCTTGGGCTCCGCCGCTCCGTCGTCGAGGACGAGGATCTGACCAGGCTGCGTCAGGAGGAAGAGCCGCGTGGGGTCGCCCGGCGCGGATTTCACGAGGAGCGGGTGATCGAGGCCGGAGACGACCGTCGTGAGCTTCAGCGCGCCCTCGTCCTCGCTCGGCGGCGCACAGCTGAATCCCGCCGCGGGCTCACCGCCGCCGCCGCCGCCAGCGCCGGTGCCGCCGCTGCCGCCAGCACCGCTCGCGCCCACCCCGCTGCCGCCAGCGCCGCTCGCGCCAGCCCCGCTGCCGCCACCCCCACTCGCGCCTGCTCCGCCGGCTGCGGCCGACGAGGTCCCGCCGGTCGTGCCGGGCGGCAGCGGAGAGATCGACTCCTCGCGCGAGCAGGCGATGAACGCGAGCTCGACCGCCAGAGAAAGCGCGAGGATCGGAAGGGGCGACAGGGCTGAGCTCGACGGCCTCATGGTCGGACGATATCGTAATCGAAGCCCAGGGCGGCGGAGATACGGTGTTGGAGGCACCCGCGCGCCCCGCCCGCCGCGCGCACGCCGGACGGCGCCGCTGCGGCCCCCCCTGACGCGCCTGTGCCGGCGTTCGGGGCGTGGCGAGATCGCGAAACGAGCCCCGCGATTCACGCATCGATATCGATGGAGCTGGCCCCATCGCCGCACTTCGAGCGAGGCCGAGCACACGAGAGCATGGCATCCGTTTTTCCGCGCTGGAGCAACACCGCTTTCCGACTCGCCATCGCCGCCGTCCTCCTCGGCGGCGCGGCGGCCGTGTCAGCGCCGATGATCTACGTGCGCTCGGACTGGAACACCGGGCGGCACCTGCCCGTGCAGCAGCCCGTGCAGTTCGACCACAGGCACCACGTGCAGGACGACGCCATCGAGTGCCGGTTCTGCCATCACACGGTCGAACGGACGGCCACGGCGGGCATGCCGGCGACAGCGGACTGCATGGGCTGCCACAGCCAGATCTGGAATCAGAGCCCCAAGCTCGAGCTCGTCCGGAACAGCTATTTCTCGGACACGCCGATCGTCTGGAACCGCGTCAACGACGTGCCCGACTTCGTCTATTTCAACCACGCGATCCACGTGAACAAGGGCGTCGGCTGCGTGACGTGCCACGGCCGCGTGGATCAGATGCCCGAGGTCCGCCAGGTGACGCCGATGACGATGGGCTGGTGCCTCGAGTGCCACAGGGCGCCGGAGCGCCACCTCCGCCCGCTCTCCGCGATCACGGACATGGACTGGGACCCCGGCCCCGACGCGGAGCGGATCGGCCGGCAGATCGCGCAGCAGCTCGGCGTGCGGCACCTCGTCCACTGCTCGGCCTGCCACAGGTGAGCGCGCGCGGGCGCGAACGGAGCGACACACAGGGGATCATCGAGGAGCGACCAGGACACCTACGAGAGCGCGAGAGGACGAGGGGCCATGGGCGGCCAGCAGCGGAGCGCCGTCAGGGCGGCGGCGCGGATCCAACGATGACCTGAAGAGGGACGATGGCTGATCAGAAACAGATCCCGTGGAGCGCCGCGCTCGACGGCAAGACGGGTAAAGCGTACTGGCGCAGCCTCGCGGAGCTCCTCGAGTCACCAGAGCTCCTCGAGGCCGCGGCGCGGGAGCTCCCGGCGGGCGCGGGCGCTCCGGCCACGATGAGCCGGCGGCGCTGGCTCGAGCTCCTCGGCGCGAGCATGGCGCTCGCCGGCGTGTCCGGGTGCAGAGCGAGGGCTGGGGACAACATCGTCCCTTACGTGACGACGCCGCCCGAGGTGACGCCGGGCGTGCTCCGGTATTACGCCACCAGCCTGGATCTCGACGGGTTCGCGACGGGCGTCCTCGTCGAGAGCCACGAGGGGCGGCCGACGAAGGTCGAGGGCAATCCGCTGCACCCGGCGAGCCTCGGCGCGACCGGCGTCTACGAGCAAGCGTCGGTGCTCGGCCTCTACGATCAGCACCGCGCGCGCGCGGCGCGCCGCGGCGCGGCCCCGGCGACGTGGCGCGCGTTCGTCCAGCAGTTCGAGGGCGCCCGGAGCGATCGCGGCGCCGGGCTCCGGTTCGTCCTTCGGCCCACCGGCTCTCCGCTCCTCCTCGACCTCATCGGCCGCGTGAAGGCGCGCTATCCGGCGGCCCGGTTCACGTTCCACGCGCCCGCTCGGTCGGCGCACCCGGCGCGCGGGGCCGAGCTCGCCTTCGGCGCTCCGCTCCAGGCGCAGTACGACTTCCGGACAGCCGACGTCATCCTCGCGCTCGACGCCGACTTCCTCGCGTCGATGCCGTTCAGCGTGCGGTATTCGCGCCAGTTCGCGGAGCGCAGGCGCATCGGCTCGCCGACAGGCACCATGAACCGGCTCTATGTGATCGAGCCCGGGCTGACCCCGACGGGGAGCATGGCCGATCACCGCCTGCGCAAGCGGCCGAGCGACGTGCCGGCGATCGCCGCGGCGATCGCGGCCGAGCTGCTCCTGAGCGGGGGCGCTCGCCCGGGGCTCATGCCTCCCCAGGCGCTCGGCGCGCTCGATCCGCTCCGGGCGCGGGTCAGCGAGGCGGAGAGGCGCTTCGCCCGGGCGGTGGCGCGCGACCTCGCGCGCGGGGGCGCGGCGAGCGTCGTCGTCGCGGGGGAGCGGCAGCCTCCCGGGGTGCACGCGCTCGCGCACCTCATGAACGCGGCGCTCGGCAACGACCGCGCGGCCTGGAGCACCGCGGGGACCTTGATCACGGCGGGCGCCGCCGAGCAGGACCTCATGGCGCTCGCCGAGGAGCTCCGCCGCGGCGCCGTCGATACCCTCGTGCTCCTCGAGAGCAACGTGGTGTACACGGCGCCCGCGGATCTCGAGCTCGCGGCGCGGCTCCCCTCCGTCCCGAGCCGGGTCTACCTCGGGCTCTACGAGGACGAGACCGCCGCGGGCTGCGACTGGTTCGTTCCCGCCGCGCACGATCTCGAGGCCTGGGGAGACGCGCGCGCGTACGACGGCACGAGCTCGCTGATCCAGCCGCTCATCGAGCCGCTCTTCCAGGGCAGGACCGCCGCCGAGGTGCTCGCGGTGTTCGCGGGCGAGACGCAGAAGAGCGCGCGCGACCTCGTGCGCGACGCCTGGGCCGCGCGCCGGGGCGGCGCCGATTTCGATGCGTTCTGGGAGGACGCGCTCCGGCGCGGGCTCGTCGAGGGCACCGCGGCCCCGCGCGAGGACGCCAAGCTGCGGCTCGACGGGGTGACCGCGGCGCTCGCGCAGCTCGTGGCGGCGGCCCCGCCGAAGGCGGACGCCATCGAGGTCGCCTTCTCGGCCGACGCGAGCGTCTATGACGGCCGGTTCGCCAACAACCCGTGGCTCCTCGAGCTGCCCGATCCCATGACCAAGCTCACCTGGGACAACGCCGCGCTGCTCAGCCCGGCGACGGCGAAGGCGCTCGGCCTCGAGAGCGAGGATGTCGTCGATCTCGAGCTCGGGGGGCGAACGATGTCGATACCGGTCCTCGTCGCGCCGGGGCACGCCGACGGCACGGTGTCGCTCTCGCTCGGTTACGGGCGCAGCGGCGCCGAGTCGATCGCCGCGGGGGTGGGGTCCGACGCGTACCGGCTCCGCACCACGGCCGCGCCCTTCTTCGCGGCAGGCGTCTCGGTGACGAAGCGGCCGGACCAGAAGCACAAGCTCGCCCTGACGCAGCGGCACTGGAGCCTGGAGGGGCGCCCCATAGCGCTCTCGGTCCCCCTCGCCGTCTACCGCGAGCACCCCGGCTTCACGGAGGCGCTCAAGGGGCCACAGCCGTCCCTCATGCCCCCGATGCCTCCCCCCGGGGCGCCGAAGGACCAATGGGCCATGACGATCGATCTCACGATCTGCACCGGCTGCAGCGCGTGCGTCGCCGCGTGCCAGGCCGAGAACAACGTCGTCGTGGTGGGCAAGGAGGAGGTCCTGAACAGCCGCGAGATGCACTGGCTCCGCATCGACACGTACGTGGTGGACAACCCGCGAGACCCGAGCGCCCCGGCCGTCGTCCACCAGCCCATGCTGTGCCAGCACTGCGAGAAGGCGCCGTGCGAGTACGTGTGTCCCGTGAACGCGACGACGCACAGCCCCGACGGGCTCAACGAGATGACGTACAACCGCTGCGTCGGGACGCGGTTCTGCTCGAACAACTGCCCGTACAAGGTCCGCCGCTTCAACTGGTTCGATTACGGCGAGCTCCGCGCGTACAACACGGGGCTCACGAAGCTCCAGCGCAACCCCGACGTGACGGTGCGGGAGCGCGGCGTGATGGAGAAGTGCACCTATTGCGTCCAGCGGATCCGCCGGGCGGAGATCGCCGCGCGGGTGGAAGACCGCGCGATCCGCCCCGGAGAGGTCGTCACCGCGTGCCAGCAGGCCTGTCCGACGCAGGCGATCCAGTTCGGCTCCCTCGCGCACGGAGAGACAGCGATGGTGGCGTGGCGGGGCGAGCCGCGGAGCTACGCGGTGCTCCACGACCAGGGCACCCGGCCGAGGACCATGTACCTCGCGCGCGTCGACAACAAGAACCCGGAGCTCGACGAGCCGTGACGGAGCCCCTCATCCTCGGCCGGCCGACCGACGAGCAGCTCTCCGAAGAGCTCCTGTCGGTCGTCTGGAAGCCGCGGTCCAGGCTGTGGTGGGCGGCGTTCGCCCTGACCGGCGCCGGGACGGTCGTGCTCGCGCTCGCCGTCCTCTACACCGTCACCACCGGCATCGGTGTCTGGGGAAACAACATCCCGGTGGGCTGGGCGTTCGGGATCATCAACTTCGTGTTCTGGATCGGCATCGGCCACGCGGGGACGTTCATCTCCGCGATCCTGCTCCTCCTGGAGCAGCGCTGGCGCACGAGCATCAACCGGTTCGCGGAGGCGATGACCCTCTTCGCCGTCGTCCAGGCGGGCCTCTTTCCGCTCCTGCACCTCGGCCGGCCGTGGTTCGCCTACTGGCTCGTCCCCTACCCCGCGACCCTGAGGGTATGGCCCCAGTTCAAGAGCGCGCTGCCGTGGGACGCCGCGGCCGTGTTCACGTACTTCACTGTCTCTCTCGTCTTCTGGTACATCGGGCTCGTCCCCGACTTCGCGGCCCTCCGCGACCGGGCTCCGAACCGCCTCCGCCGGGTCGTCTACGGCGTCCTGTCGCTCGGCTGGCGCGGCTCCGCCGCCACCTTCCGTCACTACCGGCTCCTCTACGGGTTGCTCGCCGGGCTCGCGACGCCGCTCGTGCTCTCGGTGCACTCGATCGTGAGCACCGATTTCGCGATGGCGCTCGTCCCGGGCTGGCACTCGACCATCTTCCCCCCGTTCTTCGTCGCCGGGGCCATCTTCTCCGGGTTCGCGATGGTGCTGACGCTGCTCATCCCGGCGCGCCGCATCTTCCACCTGGGGAACGTCGTCACCCAGCGCCACATCGACAACCTGAGCAAGCTGGCGCTCGTCACCGCCTGGATCGTCATCTACGCGTACATCATCGAGCTCTTCGCCGCCTGGTACAGCGGATCGGCGTACGAGATCCACCAGTTCTTCGTCGCGCGCCCCGCCGGGCCGAACGCCGCGATCTTCTGGGCGCAGATGATCTGCAACGTGCTCGTCCCCCAGCTGCTCTGGTTCCCGCGGGTCCGGAGGAACATGCCCTTGCTCTGGGTCATCTCGATCCTCGTGAACGTCGGGATGTGGTCCGAGCGGTTCGTGATCATCGTCATGGGGCTGCAGCGCGAGTTCATCCCGTCGGCGTGGCACGCCTACCACCCGACGTTCGTCGATATCTCGATGTTCATCGGGACGATCTGCTTCTTCCTGCTGCTCGTCCTGATCTTCCTCCGCCTCTTCCCGTTCATCCCCGTGGCCGAGGTCAAGGAGCTGAACCACGAGCTCAGCCACAAGGAGGATCACTGAGATGAGGAGAGGATTGCTCGCCGAGTTCGAGACGCCCGAGGCGATGCTCCGGGCGATCGCGGAGCTCAGGAGCCGGGGATACCGGCGGCTCGACGCGTTCACGCCGTACCCGATCCACGGCATCGACGAGGCGCTCGGGCTCCGCCGCTCGCCGCTCAACTGGATCATCCTGCCCTTCGCGCTCGCGGGCACCGCGGGCGGCTACCTCGTCCAGTGGTTCTGCAATGCGTTCGACTACCCGCTCATCGTGGGCGGGCGGCCCGCGCACGCGGCCCTGGCCTTCATACCGATCACCTTCGAGATGATGGTGCTCTCGGCCGCCCTCACCGGGTTCGTCGTGCTGCTCGTCCTCTCGCGGCTGCCCGAGCTCTGGCACCCTGTGTTCGACGTCCCCGGGTTCGAGCGCGCCTCCATCGATCGGTTCTGGGTCGGCATCGACGCCCGCGATCCAGCGCTCATCAGCCCCATCACCGAGCGAGATCTCACCGATCTCGGCGCCGTCACCGTGGCCTGGGCCGGAAAGAACGGAAAGGAGCGCTCATGACGCGCGGACGGCTCCTCTCGCTCTCCTGCCTGGCCGCGGCGCTCTGCCTCTCGTGCACGCCGGTGACCACCGCCGACGCCGAGCCCGGCGACGCTGACCTCTTGGATCTCGAGCGCATGCTCAGGCAGCGGCGCTTCGCGCCCTACCAGCCGACAGACCTCTTCGACGACGGCTCGGCCATGCGCCACCCGCCGGCGGGCGCCGTGCCGAGCGACCGCGTGACCGGCGCTCCCGGGCTCACCCACGGGTTCACGGGCGAAACGTACGTGGCGCGCATCCCGGTCCCGGTGACCATCGAGCTGCTCCAGTACGGGAAGGAGCGCTTCGAGATCCACTGCGCCGCCTGCCACGGGGTCGCCGGAGATGGCGAGTCGGAGGTCGCGCGCAACATGACGCTGCGGCGCCCGCCGTCCCTCGTCGACCCGCGCGTGCAGGCGTTCCCGCCCGGCCGCATCTACCGGGTCATCGTCGAGGGCTACGGCCTCATGCGCTCGTACGAGACGCAGGTCCCGCTGATGGAGCGCTGGGCGATCGTGGGCTATGTGAAGGCACTCGGGAAGAGCCGCGCCACCGCGCTCGACGCGCTCCCCCCGCCCCTCCGCGAGCGCGCCCGGAAGGAGCTCCAGTGAACCGGCGATTCCCCATCTTCCGGGGCGGCCGCGCGATCGTGTCGAGGTCCCTCGGCCTCGCGCTCCTCGGCGCCCTGCTCCTCGTCGTCGGCGCGTTCGTGGACCGGGAGCGGCTCTTCTACGCCTACCTCGCGGCCTACGCCTTCGCCGTGACCACGGCGGTCGGGGCGCTCCTGTTTCTCATGATCTGCCACGCCATGGCCGCGACATGGCCTGTGGCCGTCCGCCGCCTCGCGGAGGCGATCGTCGGGACGCTGCCGCTCCTCTGCGCGCTGTTCGTCCCGCTCCTGTTCGGCCTCGGCGCGCTCTACGGGGAGTGGCTCCGCCCCGAGTCGATCCCCGACGAGCACGTCCGATCCATCGTGCTCCACAAGACGCCTTACCTGAACCTCCCCTTCTTCCTCGTGAGGACGGGGATCTACTTCACGGTGTGGCTCGTCTTCGGCGCCCTGCTCCGGCGCGGCTCGATCCAGGGCGACGCGACCCCGGCGCTCGCGGACAGCCGGCGTCTCCGCGTGATCAGCGTCGCCGGCCTCCCGCCCGTCGCGCTCACGCTCTCGTTCGCGGCCTTCGACTGGCTCATGTCCCTCGCGCCGACGTGGGTGTCGACGATGTTCCCCGTCTACGTGTTCGCCGGCGGCTTCGTCGCGTCGATCGCGCTGCTCACGGTGCTCGCGTTCGCCGCCGAGCGCGCCGGGCTCCTGCCCGGGCTGAACGCGTCGCACTACTACGCGCTCGGCCGGCTCCTCCTCGCGTTCACCATCTTCTGGGCCTACGCCGCGTTCTTCCAGCTCCTGCTGATATGGATCGCGAACAGGCCCGAAGAGGTGGAGTTCTACGTCCTCCGCTCCCACGGCCCGTGGGCGGTCGTGTCTCTCATCCTCGTGCTCACGCGGTTCGTGATCCCCTTCCTGATCCTGCTCAACTACAGGATCAAGCGGCGCCCGGCCTGGCTGTCGGCCGTCGCCGCCTGGATCTTCGTCGCGCATTACCTCGACATGCACTGGCTCGTCGCGCCCGAGGCGCCCGGCGCTCGCGCGCCATTCCACTGGCTCGACGCGGCGGCGCTCCTCGCCGTGGTCGGCTCGTGCGTCGCGTTCACCGTGCTGCGGGTGCGCGGCAAGCCGCTCGTCCCCGTCAACGACCCGGCGCTGCCGGCCGCCTTCCGCTACGAGAGCGTATGACGTCCAACTATCGCCGCCCCGACGTGCACCAGGAAGAGGATGTCGTCCAGTGGAAGACGATCCTCGCCGTCGCGCTCGCCGTCGTCGTGATCTTCATCGTCCTGGGGCTCTGGGCCTGGATGCTCATGCGCGGGCGCGAGGCGGAGCTCCGCCCCGCGGGGAGGAGCGCCGAGCGCGGCCGTGAGATCTCCCTGCCGCGCGGCGAGGTGGCCGGGGTGGATCAGCGCATCTTCCGGCGCGAGGAGATGGGCGAAGAGGGCGTCGGTACGGCGCTGAACCGCCGGAAGCGCGAGGAGCTCGGCCGCTTCGGCTGGGTCGACCGCAGCCGCGGGCTCGCGCAGATCCCGATCGAGGACGCGATGAATCTCGTCGTGGAGGAGAGCCGCTGATGAGGATGCAACACCTGTCCACGACGGCGTTCCTCGCGCTCGTGCTCGCGCGCGCGCCGATCGCGGCCGCCGCCGATCCGCCGTCGCTCCCGCCCGCCGCGCGCGAGGCCGACATCGAGGAGCGCCTCGGGAGCGCCATCGACACGGCGCTCCACTTCACCGACATGGACGGGCGGCGCGCCCCGCTCGCCGAGCACTTCGACGGGCGGCGGCCGGTCCTCCTGGTCCTCGCCTATTACCGCTGCCCGACGCTCTGCGGCCTCGTGCTGCGCGGCCTGGTCGCCGGCATGGCGAAGCTCGATTACCGGCTGGGCGAGGACTACCGCGCGCTCACGGTGAGCTTCGATCCGCGGGACACCCCGGCCACGGCGGCTCGGAAGAGGACAGCCGCGCTGTCGGCCCTCGGCCTGGCCGGCGCGCCGACGCCGGAGACCTGGCCCTTCCTGACCGGCGCGCTGCCCGAGATCCGCGCGCTCGCCGGCGATCTCGGCTTCCGGTTCGCGTACGACCCCCGGACGGAGCAGTACGCGCACCCCGCCGCCGTCTTCGTCCTCACGCCCGAGGGCCGCATCTCGCGGATCCTCTATGGCATCGAGTTCTCCCCCCTCGATCTCCGCCTCTCGCTCCTCGAGGCGAGCCGGGGGCAGATAGGCACCCCGCTCGAGCGCGTGCTCATGACGTGTTATCGCTACGACCCCGCGAGCCGCCGATACGGCCCTTATGTGGCCGGCTTCCTGAGGCTCGGCGGGGCCGCCATCCTGACCTGGGTCGCCGCGGTGGTCGCCTTCTTCGGCTGGCAAGGGCGGCGGCGCAGGAGACAGGAGCGCGCGCGATGAACGAACTCTTGCGCCAGCTGCTCTTCTTGCCCGAGCAGCGCTCCTCGCTGGCCCGCGAGATCGACGGGCTGCACTACTTCGTCATCCTGGTGACGATGGGCGGCGCCGCCCTCATCACGCTCATCGGCGGGTATTTCCTGATCCGCTATCGCCGGCGGCTCCAGGACACGCCGCGGCCGCACCCCGGGGTGTTCGCGCGGCCGGCGCTCTTCCTCGAGACGGTGTCGCTCTTCGCGCTGGGCTTCCTCTTCCTCACGTTCTGGACCATCGGCACGCGCCAGTTCGCCGACCTGCGCACGGCGCCGGACGACGCGCTCGACGTCTATGTCACGGGGAAGCAGTGGATGTGGAAGTTCGGTTATCCGGGGGGAGACAGCGAGATCTCGGTGCTCTACGTCCCCGCGCACAGGCCGGTCCGGCTCATCATGACGTCGCGCGACGTCATCCACAGCTTCTACGTGCCCGCGTTCCGCATCAAGCAGGACGTCATCCCTGGCCGGTACACCACGGCCTGGTTCGAGGCGAACGAGCCCGGCGCTTACCCCATCCTCTGCACGGAGTTCTGCGGCACGAGCCACTCCGAGATGCGCGGCCAGGTGATCGCGCTCGACCCGGTCGACTACGAGCGCTGGCTCGCGGGCGGCCTGGCGAGCGCCCCGGCGTTCGCGCAGGAGGCCGCCGCCGAGGCGGAGAACGAGCTCGCCGAGGCGGAGCCGACGATGCCGAGCCGCGGCGAGCGCGCCGCCGCGAAGCACGGCTGTCTCCGCTGCCACACCCTCGACGGAACACCGCACGTCGGCCCGAGCTGGGCCGGGCTCTACCGCGCTGTCGTGCCGCTCGAGTCCGGCGGCGAGCGCGCCGCCGACGAGGCCTACATCACGGAGTCGATCATGGATCCGCTCGCCGCGCTGCACCGCGGGTTCCCGCCGGTCATGCCGTCCTATCTCGGACAGATCGCGCCGCCCGACGTCGCCGCGATCATCGAGCTCATGAAATCGATCCGCGACGTCCCTCACGGCCCCGACGTGCCGTGGGACGGCGGGGTCCCTGGGAGCAGCGTCACGCCGGAGGGGGTAGCGCCATGATCGCCCACGAGGTCGAGGGGACAGCGCCCGTCCACGGCGCGCACGAGGTCGATTATCTCCGCGCCGGCGCGGGCGTGCGGTCGTGGCTGCTCACGACCGATCACAAGCGCATCGGGATCATGTTCTACGTGCTCGTGGCGCTGATGCTCCTGCTCGGCGGCGCGTTCGCGCTGGTCCTCCGGACCGAGCTCCTGACCCCCGGGCCCACCGTGATCAGCGCGGCGGTCTATAACCGCATGTTCACGCTCCACGGCGTGGTCATGGTCTGGCTCTTCATGATCCCGTCGATCCCGAACATCTTCGGGAACTTCGTCCTCCCGCTCATGATCGGCGCCAAGGATCTCGCCTTCCCGCGCCTCAACCTGGCGAGCCTCTACGTCTACGCGATCGGCGCCGTCATCACGCTGGCGGCGACGATCGCCGGGGGCGCCGACACCGGCTGGACGTTCTACCCGCCGTACAGCACGACGACGCCCGCGGGCGTCCTCCCGGTCGTGATCGGCATCTTCATCCTCGGCGCCTCGTCGATCATGACGGCGGTGAACTTCATCGCCACGACCCACACGATGCGCGCCCGCGGGATCAGCTGGGGACGCGTGCCGCTCTTCGTGTGGGCCATCTACAGCACGAGCATCATCATGCTGCTCGCGACGCCCGTCCTCGGCCTGACGATCCTGCTCGTCGGGCTGGACCACATCTACCATTTCGGCGTCTTCGATCCGACGCTCGGCGGCGATCCCGTGCTGTTCCAGCACCTGTTCTGGTTCTACTCCCACCCTGCCGTCTACATCATGGTGCTCCCGGCGCTCGGGGTCATCAGCGAGGTGGTCTGCACCTTCGCGCAGCGGCAGCCGGCGTCCTACTGGGCGATCGCCCTCTCGTCGTTCGGCATCGCGTTGATCGGGTTCGCGGGGTGGGGGCACCACATGTTCGTGGCCGGGATGAGCGAGCTCGACGCCGGGATCTTCGGCGCGTTCTCGATGTTCATCGCGATCTTCTCCGCCATCAAGGTCTTCACCTGGGTGGCGACGCTGCACAAGGGGGCCATCCAGTTCAACACCCCGATGCTCTATTTCTTCTGGTTCCTGTTCCTCTTCGTCTTCGGCGGCATGACGGGCGTCGCCGTGGCCACGCAGTCGCTCGACGTCCACTGGCACGACACCTATTTCGTCGTCGCCCACTTCCATTTCATCATGGTGGGCGGCACGCTCACCGCGTTCCTCGCGGCGGCGCACTACTGGTTCCCCAAGATGTTCGGCCGCGCCTACTCGGAGCCGATGGGGCTGCTCACGTCGTTCGGGGTGTTCCTTGGGTTCATCCTGACGTTCCTCCCCCAGTTCCTGGCGGGCAACGCCGGGATGCCGCGCCGCTATTACAGCTATCCGGCGGAGTACCAGTGGCTGAACGTCCTCTCGACGGGCGGGGCCTACCTGCTCGCGGGCGCGCTCGTGCTCGCGCTGGTGAACCTCCTCATCGCCCTGCGCTGGGGGCCGCGCGCCAGCGCCAATCCATGGAGGTCCCGGAGCTACGAGTGGATGACGCCGCCCGTCCCGCCGGAGCACAACTTCCCCGTGACGCCGGTCATCGATCGCGGCCCGTACGACTACCACCTGACCGAAGAGGAAGCCCATGCCCGAGTCTCAACCGCCCGCTGAGCAGCTCGCGCCGGCGCGGCTGGCCATGCAGTTCGAGGATCTCGAGAAGCAGACCCACGCCGCGCATTTCGGCATGTGGATCTTCCTCGCCAGCGAGGTCCTGCTCTTCGCCGGGCTCTTCGCCCTCTACGCCTCCTACCGCGCGGTCTTCGGCCACGAGTTCAGCGCCGGCGTCGCGCACAACAACGCCGTCATCGGGACCGCGAACACCGCGATCCTCCTGACGAGCAGCCTGCTCGTCGCGCTGAGCGTCTACGCCGTGCGCCTCGACCGGCCCACGATGGCCGGCCGCCTCCTGCTCGGCGCCATCGCGCTCGGCCTCGCCTTCCTCGCGCTGAAGGGCGTCGAGTACACCCAGCACTTCCACGAGGGGATCTTCCCCGGCGCGGCCTACCGCTTCGAGGAGCTCCCGTATGCCGGCGCGAAGATGTTCTTCACCCTCTATTTCCTGACGACCGGGCTCCATGCGATCCACGTCACGGCGGGGCTCGTGGTCCTCGGCTGGCTCACGTGGGGGTGCTTCCGGCGCCGGTACGGCGCGGGCAACGACACGCACATCGAGCTCGGCGGCCTCTACTGGCACCTGGTCGACGTGATCTGGATATTCCTCTGGCCGATGCTCTACCTGATGCACTGATGCACCGCTAACGGCACGTTGCGCCCATGACCGTCAAGCACCTCTCCTCGCGGACCTACGTGATCGTCTGGCTCCTCCTGATGGGGCTGACGCTCGCGTCGTACCTCCTCTCGCTGGCCCACCTCGGCGCGGCCGACGTCGTCGCGGCGCTGCTCATCGCCACGGTGAAGACGCTGCTCGTGCTGCTCTTCTTCATGCACCTCATCGAGCAGCGCTTCACGAACGCCCTCCCCATGATCGTGGCGGCGCTCCTCGTCGGCCTGATGCTCACGCTGATGCTCAGCGACGTGACGAGCCGCCAGGCGATCATGCAGCGGCCGACCCCGCTGCCCCGGCCGCCCGCGGCCACGCCTCGATGACGGCCGCGCCCCGGTGATCCGTCCGTCGCGCGAGCGCGCCCGCCGGCGGGGGCCGTAGCGGGCCGCCGTCGCATCAGCGCCTGCCGCTGAATCGGCTCATGGCCCGAGCGCGAGAGCGCTCGCGGGCTCCCACGAGCGTTGTGAAAACACACACCCGGAACGTCATTTTCCTTTCCTGCTGACAAACCTCGCCTCCGGGCCCGCCATGGATCGCCCTGGCACCTCGCTTGCTCGACCAGCCGTGGAGCGCGCGAGAACGGAACCTTGCGCCAACCTGTGCCAAACGAAAGGACGGATCGAACCATGGCCATGCAGAAGAAGCGAAAGGTGCTGAAGGCGCCGTTCATCGTGACCGTCGCCGCGGCGGCCTCGCTCGCGGGCGCGGTGGCCCTGCCGGGGTGCAATCCCACGGTGACGAGCGGCAGCTGTCCCGAGTCGGCGCCGGAGGTCGGCTCGAGCTGCGAGGACGACGGCCTCACGTGCAACTATGGTAAGGAGTCGTGCGGCCTCCCGATCGACAGCACGTGTGTGAGCGGGGAGTGGATTGAGGGACCCACGGTGGCCTGCAACCCGCCGCCGCCGGAGTGCCCCGCGGAGGTGCCGAAGGCCGGCAGCGCCTGCGAGGAGCGCGGGAAGACCTGCCACTATGACACCACCGGTTGCCCCTCGGTGGTGACGTGCGGTGACGACGGCACGTGGTCCGAGCCGATCTCGCCGGCCTGCAACCCGCCGCCGCCGGAGTGCCCCGTGGAGGTGCCGAAGGCCGGCGGCGCCTGCGCGGAGCCCGGGACGACCTGCCACTATGACGCCACCGGTTGCCCTGCGGTGGTGAGCTGCGGTGACGACGGCACGTGGTCCGAACCGATCTCGGCGGCTTGCAACCCGCCGGCGCCGGTGTGTCCCGAGGTGATGCCGACGGACGGGGATCCCTGCGCGGCGGCGAGCGGGCCCTGCCCCTACGAGATGATGACCGGCTGCGGCCCGATGCCGACCCAGGCCATGTGCGTTCAGCAGAAGGACACCTGGAGCTGGCAGGTGGCCGAGGTCTTCTGCAACCCGCCGCCCCCCGCCGTCTGTCTCAACGCCGCCACCGAGGACGCGTGCGAAAACCTCGGGCCGGCGTGTCGCTGGCTCACGCCGGGCTGCGGCGACGCGTCGACGACACCCGTGCTGGCCGAGGCAGGCTGCTTCCCGAGCCAGGGTTGCGAGGTCGACGAGGCGTGTCCGGGCGGGACGCGCTGCCAGGAGCTCGTCATCAACCCCTGTTACAAGCAGGCCTGTGACGCGTGCGGCTCGACCATCCAGGTGTGCGCGCCGCCTGGCGGGCGCCCGAGCGCGTCGCCGTGAGCTCGTCCAGGGGCGGCGAGCGCCCGTCTCCCGTCTTGCCGCCCCCGGACTCCCCGCCTAGCGTGATCCCATGACGGACGCCTCCGACGCAGAGCAGGACAGCGACGCTGACGCGGAGGCGCCGCGCGGGCAGCGCGCCCCCCTCCCTCCCGCGAGCGACGCGGTGCGCGCCGAGTGGGGGCGGCGCGTCGAGGCCGAGTACCGCTCGGCGGCGATCACGCAGCACCTCACGCTCTGGCTGATCCAGATGGGCGCGTCGCCGGATCTCATCGACGACGGCCTCCGCATCGTCAAGGACGAGCTCGCGCACGCGCGCCTCAGCCATCGCGTCCACGCCCGCGCGGGCGGCGGCGCCTTGCCGGCGCTCCGCCGCGAGACGCTCGGGCTCAGGAGCAGCGGAGACGAGCCGCTCGAGATGTCCGTCGCCCGGGCGGGCGTGGAGGTGTTCTGCCTGGGGGAGACGGTCGCGGTCCCGCTCTTCAAGGTGCTCCGCGAGGGGTGCACCGTGCCTGTCGCGCGCCGGGCGCTCGATCGCATCCTGCGCGACGAGGTGCGGCACCGCGACTTCGGCTGGACGCTGCTCCGTTACCTGCTCGAGCAGCCGTGCGCGCCGGCCGTGCGGCAGCTGGTCGAGCGCGAGCTCCACGCCATGTTCACGCGGCTTCGCAGGAGCTACATGCCCCCTGGCGGCGCGAGGCGCGCGGCGATGTCCGACGACGACCGCGCCTGGGGCCTGATGCCGCCCGCGCGGTACGGCGAGATCCTCGAGCGCGCCGTGGAGCGGGACTACGCGCCTCGCTTCGGCGAGCACGGCCTCGACGCTGTCGCCGCGTGGCGCGCGGCGACAGCGCCGGACAGGTCCGCCGCGCCCCCCTGAGCCGGACGGCGGCGGGCGATCCGGCGGAGAGGACGCGAGCTCAGGCCGTGAAGACCGGACTCGGGCTCAGGTCGTGAAGACGCCGAACTCGGGGCTGTAGATGACCACGCCTCGGGCGCGCTCCAGCGCGCCCTGCGCGAGCTCGATCGCCATGAACGCCTCGTCCGCCGCGTACTCGTTGCCGAGGCCGTACAGGCTGGCCTTCTCGAACCCGAACCGAGCGTAGTACTCGGGCGCTCCGAGGACGACGGCGAACGCGAAGCCGGCGTCCCTGCACGCCGCGATCCCCCGCCGCGCCAGCGCGGAGCCGATGCCGCGGCCCGCGAGCGCAGGCGAGACCGCGAGCGGCGCGAGGCCGACGCCTTTGCCGGGGACGCCGTCGCCGGCGATCGTCACGGGGCTGAACAGGACATGTCCGACGATGCCGGTGTCCGTCTCCGCGACCAGCGAGACGGCCGCGCGCCCCGCGTCCCGCAGCCTGTCCACGAGATCCGCCTCGAGCGTCGAGGGAAACGCGGCGAGGTGAACGGCGCGGATCCCCGCTTCATCGCCCGCGCGCTCCGGCCTGACGTGCATCATCGACGCACCCCGCCGGGCCGGCGCCGCTCCGCTGATCGGCCTGCGCGAGGGGCAGCGTCCGGCGCGATCCCCCGCCCGCGAGCCGCGTCAAGCGCCAGGGAGGGCGCGGTTATGACAGACCATGTCCCACCGGGTCGACACCTCGATAACGCCCCTTGCTCTCCAGTTCTCCACAGGCGTTCTCCACAGGACATCCCCTGGACGACAGCTGGATTCTGTCGATTACCTTCGCCGCGCGCGCCGCGTCTCGTCATGGCCATTCGCACAGCCTAGCGGAACGCCGCGCCGCAGGGTGAACCGGCGCCCGGCGACACACGTAAACATACGAAATTACAATGATTATCACGGTCACAGGCACCGCCGTCCGCCCCTGACGGGTTGGGACAATGTCCGTCCGATCGATCCCTTTCCCGACGGGTCGAAGATGACTATCCATGGTAGACATCAAGAACGCGGCGCGACGGCGTGTCTCTCGCACGAGCGTGTAAATGGCGCGCCCGAATGCTTCGTTTTGGAGGAGACTTCATGGAAAAGATCTCGCTCACGTACTTTGTCGACTTCGTTCTCAAGGCCGGGACGCCCAAGCTGACGGGCGTCAGGGAGTTCAAGGAGCGGAAGGACGAGCTCCACACGGACTTTTACAGGCAGGTGCGAGAGGCGATCGTCGACATGCACAGGAGCGGAAAGCCCACCAGCGTGCTCGACGGCTTCCTCGCCGCGCAGCACGACGAGCGGCGCCGCCGCATCTACCCGTCGGTGGTGAACGGATATCGCAAGTTCCTCGCCTCGACGAGGATGACGTGGTTCGAGCCGCCGGCGTCGACGTACCGCCTCGGCGATCTCGAGATCAACGTCAACCCGGAGCTCGGGCTCGTCATCGATGGGACGCCGCATGTCATCAAGATGTATTTCCGCGGGGAGCCCCTGTCGTCCAAGCGCGTCTCGGTCGTGCTGAACCTGCTCATGAACGGGCTCGCGGAGAGCACGCCGGGCGGCGCCTTCGCGGTGCTCGACGTGCGGAACGCCAAGATTCACACCTTCAAGGTGCCGAACCCGCGGCTCAGCCTGCTCCTCCGCGGCGAGGCGGCCTCCTTCGCCACCATCTATACCGGGCTGTGATCGCGGCGCCGCCGGGCGGGGCGGCGCCGCGCAGACATCACACCACGTCGTCTCCCGGCGTCCACCGAGCCCACGACGCCCACCGCGATACCGGCGTTGCCGCGCCGCGCGCCCTCCGCCGCTCGACCGGGCGGGGGAGCGCGGCGCGCGCGCCCCGCCCGGAGCAGGACGCGCACCGGGTGGACGCGGGAGCCGAAAGGTCGATGTCACGACGACGACGCGACGACGCGACGACGCGACGACGCGACGACGCGACGACGCGACGACGTGATGACGCGACGCCGCAATGAATGGCGCACACGCAATCGAGCTGTAGGAGATCGACGCCACTGGCCTCATCGCAGAACGTACGCGGAACGTACGCGGAACGTACAAGCAGAGTAAAAATGACCGATTCAGAGAAAGAGAACTACGATCGCTCGGGCAGTTTCGTTTATCCTCGGGCTGCCATGGACCGCCGCGCGCAGATCACCGCAACCCCGCTTCATGTGCCCAGCATTCTTGTGGTCCTTGATCCCGCGTGGCCGGCGCTCTTCAGCCTGTGCCTCGCGGTGGCGCCGGGCTGCGGGGTGCTCCTGCACCGCTGCGACGCGGCCACCGCCGCGACGATCGCCGCCGAGCGGCGGCCGCTCGCGATCCTCCTGTCCAACAGCATCTACGCGAGGGATCCTGCCGATTTCGAGGCGCTCGCCCGGGACGTCCACTCGACGCTGCTGCGGCTCGATGAGGAGGTCAGCGAGCGAGAGCTCGAGGCGATGCTGCACGGCGCGCTGCGCGAGACGCGCGAGATGAACGCGCAGCGCGACGCGGGTCGGCGCGACGAGGGAGGCGGGCGCTACACGATGATCGGGGCGCAGCGCAGCGAGACCTTCGGCCACAAGGCGGCCTCGGGCGCGGACTCCCGCGCACCGCAGCGGGCGGGCGCGAGCGCGGATTCTCGCCTCGCGCCGCAGGTCCGCGACAGGTCGACGAGCCAGAGCACGCTGCCGCCGCCATCGGCGCGCTCCGCCGCTCCGCTGTCGGCCCGGGGGCCCCTCGCGAGCCACGCGCTCACGCCGGTGCCCCCGTCGAGCGCGCCGCCTTCGTTCCGCTCCCCGCCGTCGGTGCCCTCCGCGCCGCCGCTGGCGCGCACGCAGCCGAGCGCGTTCGCGCCGGGCGGGTCGCCATCGGCACCGCCGCCCTCCGCCCGCCCGCTCTCGAGCCCCGCCTATGCGTATGCGGAGGGCGCCGGGGGCGGCCGCCTGTCGAGCCTGCCTCCGTCGTCGCGCCCCGAGCCCCTGTCGAGCCCGCCTCCGTCGATGCGCTCGCAGCTCCTGTCGGGTCCACCTCCGTCGACGCGCGCGCAGCCGAGCGTGCCGCCGGTCCCCTCGTCGCGCCCTCTGCCAGGGGGCCCTGCGGCGCGTCGACCCACGCCGACGCCGTCGAGCGCGCCGGCAGGGCCGCCGTCCTCCAGGCGCAGCCTGCCGAGCCCGCCGTCCTTGCGCACGATGGCGAGCTCGCCCCCCTCGGTGCGCTCCGTCCCGCCCGGCACGCCCTCGAGCGCCGAGCCCCCGCCGTCGATCAAGACGATGGGCCCCCTGTCGGCGCGGATGGCCCCGGCGTCCTCGGTGCGCCCCGAGCTGTCGCCGCGCTCCGGCGTGCGAGAGCGGGGCAGCGAGGAGCTAGATGCCGTGTTCGAGGATCAGAAGCTGCCGCTCGACGCGCTCGCGCGGAGCAACCGCGGCACCACGACCACGCGCTGAACCGCGGCCCAGCGCGTCTTCCGCCCCCCTCTTCACCAAGCAGAGCGACAGCAGAGCGGCGGTCACCCGCACAGGAGACGGGCCCAGATCGGCGTTTTCGGCGCGGAAGCGCACTCCTGTGCGCTGAGCACCGAAAACGCCGAGATGGGCCCGTATCCGAAGCGGGTGACCGCCGCTCGCTCTAGCGGGGGCGGGTGAGCCACGATGCGGCGGAGCCCGCGGCGCGCCCGAGCAGATCGCTCGCGATGTCGAGCAGCGCGGGCGGGGCGGGCGCGCCGAGATCGCGGCCGAGATCGACGAGGATGCGGTCGACGCACTCCATCGCGCTCGAGGCGGCGAGATCCATCCCCGCGCCGCGCCCGCCGGCCGCGCGCCCCGCGAGGTACAGCCCCCTCACGGGCGTGTACACCGCCGGCCGCGCGCGGCCGACCTGGCCAGGCGTCTGCGCCGTCCCCGACGCGAGCTCGCCGCCCGGAGCGCACGCATCTCCGCCTCCGTCCGGGGATGATCCGTCGACGAAGATCGCCTGGGAGAGCACGCCGGGCACCGCCGCCGACAGCGCGCGCAAGAGATCGTCGACCGTCGCGCCGGGTCCGCCGCGCGAGGCGCCGCCGCTCCCCCCCGGTACGGCGCACGCGCAGAGGAGCTCATGCCCAGGCGGCGCAAGCGACGGGTCGAAGCGCGTCGGCGCGAGGCAGTAGAACGGAAACGCTGGCGCGCCGGCGCCGCCGGCGAGACCGGCGAGCGCGCCCGCCGGGGCGAGCCGCCTGCGCAGCCCGATCTTGACCTCGACCAGCCTCGGCCGAGGCGCGATCGCACGGACGCGCGCCACGTAGGCGTCGGGGAAGTGCGGCTCGCCAACGAGACCCGACACGGTGCGCAGGAGCCCGGCCGCGCTCACAACGATGCGCGCGGGGAGCGCCGTTCCGTCCTCGAGCTCGACGCCCTGCACGCGACGATCGCGCACCAGCACGCGGCGCACGGTCGCGCCCGTCCACACGGCAGCGCCGAGCTCCCGGGCCAGGCGGCAGAAGACCTCGGGGATCCGCGAGGCACCTCCCTCGGGATAACGCTGCCGGCCGGCGCGGGCGAGCCGGCGCAAGGAGAACAGCGCCTCGCCCGCGGACGCCTCGGCTCCTGGCAGCAGCAGCGGCAGGCCAAGCAGCCCGCCGAGCCGAGCGGCGGCCGCGGCGCGCGGGATGAAGCGGGCCACGTACGCCTCGGCCGTCACGTCGTCGCACGCGGCCAGATCGACGTCGCGCATCGCCGCCGCGTGCGCGAAGAGACGCGCGGCGCCCGCTGCCTCCAGCGGGGTGAGGTCGAGGCCGCGCGCGAGATCCAGGGCGGTCCCGGCGAGCCGGAGGAGATCTGCCCGCAGGACGACGCGGCGAGCGCGCGCGGTCCCGGCGCGGGCGCCCGTGAAGCAGAGCGCCGCCGGCTCGTCGCTCTGCTGGAAGGTGACCGCGTCGCCCTGGCCCACGCGGCGGAGCACGTCGCCGAGCGGGCCTTGCTCGCCGCAGCCGAGCATGTGCGTGGCTGTGTCGATACGGAAGCCGTCCCTCTCGTAAGCGGCAGAGGATCCGCCCAGCCGGCGCTCCTTCTCGACGAGCAGGGTCGGGATGCCGGCGTGCGCAAGGAGGAGCGCCGCGGCAGCGCCGCCGACGCCAGAGCCGATCACCACCGCGCGCAAGGGAGCCTCGTCCATGACGTCACGAGAACATATCGCGGAGAGCCCGCGCGGCGCGCGCCGCGCCACCGGCAATCACGCGGAAACCGCGCTGGAATCACGCTGGCAGGCGCCAGGAGACGCTGGCAGGCGCGAGGCCACGCGAGGGGAGGCCGCGGGATGCGAGGAGGCGCGTGAGCCACGTGGGAGGACGCGGGGCCGCGCGAGGAGACACCGGGCTACGCGGAATCACGCAGGGCAAGGCGGCGCAGCACACCACGATCGACAAAGCGCCGAGGCGCGCGCCGAGCGTTGACCCTCGAGAGCGGCCCCCCGTAGAGTGTAGCCTTGCAGCCGACGTGCCCGCTATGAAGACCTGCCCGCAGTGCCATCAGCGTTACCCGGCCGACAGCGCCTTCTGCTTCATCGACGGCTCGTCGCTCGTCTCCGAGAAGGATCCCCGCATCGGGACGTCGATCGCTGGCCGGTACGTCATCGAGCAGGGCCTCGGGATCGGCGGGATGGCCACGGTCTACAGGGCATACAACAAGCTGATCGGCACCCCGTGCGCCATCAAGATCCTGAACCGCGAGTTCGCGCAGGACACGACGACGCGGGAGCGCTTCCGGCGCGAGGCGCGGCACGCGCAGCGCCTCGCGCACCCGAACATCATCGAGATCTTCGATCAGGGCGACACCGACGACGGGCTGCCCTTCCTGGTGATGGAGCTGCTCCAGGGGACGAGCCTCGCCGACGTCGTGGAGCGCAGCCGGGTGCCGCTCGCGCGGGCCCTGCCCATCTGGGTGCAGATGGCGCGCGCCCTCGGCCGAGCGCACGACTTCGACGTCGTGCACCGCGATCTCAAGCCGGAGAACGTGTTCCTGATGAAGGGCGACTGGGTGAAGCTCCTCGACTTCGGCATCGCCCGCTGCGCGCAGGACGCGCGCCTCACGAACCTCGGCGAGATCTTCGGCACACCGCAGTACATGGCGCCAGAGCGCAGCACGACGATCGACGCTGGCCCCCCGGCGGACCTCTACTCGCTCGGGGTCATCATGTTCGAGATGATCACGCAGCGGCTGCCGTTCGACGCCCCGGATCCGGCGAGCTGGATCCTGAAGCACATGAACGAGCAGCCGCCGCACCTCAAGGAGCTGGCTCCGGAGATGCCGGACGCGCTCGACCGCCTCGTCAGCGCCCTGATGGCGAAGGAGCCCTCCGAGCGCCCCGTCGACGCGTACCGCGTGCTCGCGGAGCTCGAGGAGATCGCGGCCGCGGGCCGGATCGCGCTCCCCCCGCCGCCGGAGGCGATGCCGCGCGACTCGGCGGTGCGCTCGAGGGGCGCCGGGCGCGATCCCTGGGTCAGCCGGCTCGAGCTGTTCGAGCGGATGACGGCCCGCGCGTTCGGCGCGTCGGCGCCGGGGGAGATCCAGCGGCAGCTCGAGGCGCTGCGCGGCGTCGTGCGGGAGCACGCCGACCTCCGCTCGAGGGCCCTCGACGAGCAGCGGCGCCTCGAGGGCGTCGCCGAGGAGTGGCGCGACGGCCGGATGCAGATCGGGCGGGCGATGGACGCGCTCACGGTCGACGCCTCGCTCACGCGCGAGGAGGCGCGGTCGTTCCGCGCCAGGGTGGCGCCGCTCAGCGCGGCGACGCAGGCGTTCGTCCCCGAGGTGCTGATCGCGCACAAGGAGGCCGTGCGCTGGGAGGGCCGGTGCGGGTTCGCCGAGCCCTACCTCGAGCTCGCCGCCAGCTACCGCAAGCTCGCCGAGCTCGTCGAGGGCTGGTACGCGTCGCGCAAGGCGGACTACGAGGCGGAGAGCGAGGCGATCGCCCGCGAGCACGAGGTGGCCGAGGTGGACGCGCAGATCAAGAAGCTGCGCGAGCGCCTCGAAGAGCTCGACCGGCAGCTCGAGGCGCGGCGCCGGGAGTCCCAGGAGCGCATCGCCGAGATCGGGCGGAGGGTCGATCAGCTCGACGCCGAGCTGCTCCACCTGGCCAGCCGCTTCTGCGCGCCGCTCCGATCGAAGCCGGAGCTCGGCACGCTCTTCGTGGAGCTCGAGCGGCTCGCCGGCTGACCGCTCCGCTCCGGCGCGCCCCGGGCGCACATCGTGGCGGCGTGTCGCAGGTCGCGGCGCTCCGGCGAGGACTTCCCTGCGGCGCGCGTGGATCCGGCTCGGACGCGCCCCCGCGGAGCTCGACCCGGCGGCGCGGCGTTCCTCCGCCGCCAGCCGTCGCGCCGCGCGCCAGCACGGTCGCCGCGCCCCGTGCGTACTAAGCTACCCGCCGTGACGCCCGACCCCGCACCCGACGAGGCGCGGCGCTCCTCGCCGACGCGCCCACCGCGCCCGCCGCGCGCGCCGGGACGCGCGCGCCGCGCCGCGTCCGCCGTCGCGGCGGCGCTCGGGCTCACGCTGACGTTCGCGGGCGCCGCGGCCGTGGGCGTCGCGCTCCACCTCGACACGCCCGCCGCGCGCCGCGTGGCCCGCGACGCCACGAACCGGCTCCTCGGCTCGCTGTTCCAGGGGCGGATCGTCGCTGACGAGATCGACGCGCTCGGCCTGGGCGGCGTGCGGATCCGATCCGCGGTCGCGCTCGATCCACGCGGGAACAAGGTGATCCGCGCGAGCGGCCTCGAGGCGCGCGCCGACGTGCTCGCGATGCTCCGCGGCGCGCTCTTCGGCGCGGGCGCGCTCCGCATCGAGGTCCCGTACATCCGGGTCGAGCAGGCCGACGTGCTGGTCCAGGACAACGGCGCGGGGGGCGTCACCCTCGGCGACACGTTCACGCCGCTGCCGCCGCGAAGCCCGCCCTCGTCCAGGCCCGAGGGGCCTCCGCGCGACGTCGTCGTCGCCCTCTCGCACGTCGAGATCGGGCGCGGGTGGGTCCACGGGCAGGTCGCTCCGCCGCGCGCCCTGGACGCCGATGTCAGCCGGCTCTTCGGGTCGGTGCACGTCGGCCCGGAGGGCGTCGCGGTCGACGTCGATCAGACGGGCCTCGTGGATCGCGCGTTCCTGCCGGCCAGGACGGCGGGCACGGCGAACTACCACCTCCGCGCCGGGGCCGAGGTCCGGATGTGGAGCAGCTTCGCCGGTCGGCTCGCCGACGTCGAGGTCACCGCGCGGGCCGTGCTCGACGGGGAGCACCTCGAGGCGCAGGCGAGCGTCCCGCGCGCCACGCCGGAGCAGCTGCGGAGCCTCCTCCCGGATCACCCCCTCACCGAGCCCATCTCCGCGCGCGTGGCCGTGAACGGCCACCTCCCTCGGCTCGACGTGGTGGCGTCGGCCTCGGCGGATCCTGCCGGCCCCGCGGGCGGCGGCCTCGCCCTCACCGGGCGGCTCGACGTGGCGGGGCCCGTGCGGCTCGACGCGGAGGTCGAAGCGCGCGACGTCGATCTGCGGCTCTTCGGCGTGCGCCTCTCGCCCGATGCGGCGAGCGGCGCGGCGCCCGCACCGGCCGGCGCGGCGCCCGCACCGGCCGCGCCCGCCCGGCCCCGCGCCGTACCCACCCCGACCCACGCCGCGCCCTCCCTGCCCCGCGTTGCGCCCGCCCGGCTCCGCGCTGCCGCGGCGAAGCCCGCGCCGGAGCGCGGCTCCGATCCGGCGCCCTTGATCACCGCGGACGGCCGGGTGCGCGTCGAGCTCGGCGACCTGCTCCGGCTCTCCGTCGAGGCGCGGACCGAGCCCACCGCGCTGCTCGGGCAGCGCGTGCCGGCGGCGGACGTCCACCTCGTGCTCGACCGCGGCGAGCTCCACGCGCGCGCGCACCTCCACGAGCCGGGCGCGCCGATCGACGCCGCCGTCTCCCTCCTGCCGGGCGGGCAGGGCCTCCGCTTCGCGGCGACGGCCGACATCCCGGCGATCGCCGCGGCGCCGCGTCTCGCCGGGCCCGTCGACGGCGCCGGCCGCGTGCGCGTCGAGGGGAGCCTGCGCGGGGGAGCGCTCGACGCGCGCGTCGAAGGCGCGTTCGCCGGGCTCCGGGTCGGCCAGGACGTCGCGCTCGCCAGCGCGCGCGTCGCGGGGCGGGTCTCCGGGCCGATCGACGCGCTCTCGATCGACGCCTCGCTCTCCGGGAAGGAGGCGCTCGCCGGCGGCCACACCGTCGACGAGGTCACCGCGCAGATCTCCGGCCCGCTCGCCTCGCCGAGGCTCCGCGCGACGCTCACCGACGGCGACGACGCCCTGAGCGCCTCCGCGCGGCTGAGCTCCACGCCCCTCGCCCTCCGCGACGTCGAGCTCCAGCTGAAGCGCGACGGCGCCGCGGTCGCGGGGAAGATCACGGCGATCACCTCCTCGGCCGGCGGGCTCGCCGTCGAGGGGCTCGATCTCTCCTCGGCCGAGCTCGGCTCGCTGAAGGGCCGGCTCGCGGTGCGGGGCGATGACGTGACCGGGCGCCTCCAGGGCGACGGCATCGACGTCGGCCGCCTGGCCCGGATCTTCGGGATCCCGATCCGCGTGCGCGGGCGCGCGGAGGTCGACGTCGCGCTCGATCGGGACCGCGAGACCGGGCGCTCGGGCCACGTACGGCTCGGCCTTACGGGGGGCGAGATCGCGTTCCTGTCCGGCATCTCCGCGCAGCTCACGGCGACGTTCGAGCGCGACCAGGTCAAGGCCGACGGATCCGTGCGCATCGACGCGAAGTCGCCGCAGCCGAACGGGAACGGCGGGCAGCCGCCGAACGGCGCCTGGAACGACGCCCCGCCGCGGTGCGCCGGCACCCTCGCGAGCGTGCGTGTGTCCGGCGCCGAGGGCACGCTGGAAGGGCCCCTCCTGCGCGCGGAGACCTGGGCCACCCTGGTCGGGAAGGCCGAGGTCGCCGCGGACGACTGGGACCTCGGCTGCCTCGCGCAGCTCATGCCGATCGGGCACATCGTGAGCGAGGTGCGCGGCAAGCTCACGACCAGCTTCGGGGTGTCGCGCGCGGCCGGCGATCCGTTGCCTTCGCTGCACGACGTGCTCGTGCGGACGCACGGCCTCGCGGTCGCCGGGCCTCATCGGCTGGGCGCCGAGCGCCCGGCCTGGGAGTCGCGCTTCGTCGACGCGCAGCTCAAGGGCTCGTTCAGCGGCGCG
Source organism: Sorangium sp. So ce426 (assembly GCF_051475585.1). Lineage (NCBI taxonomy): Bacteria > Pseudomonadati > Myxococcota > Polyangiales > Polyangiaceae > Sorangium > Sorangium sp. So ce426. Next base: position 6,641,748 of record NZ_CP150341.1, read on the forward strand.
ACCGGCAAGGCGGACGCCGCGCTGACCCTGTACGACGGCGGGCTGCTCGCCGACGTCTCCGGCGCGATCGAGCTCGATCTCGAGGCGCTCACGGGGCCGCCCGCGGCCCTTTGGTCGTCGCTCCTGCGCTCGCCCATCGCCGCGCACGCCTCCATCCCGCGGCGCGGGATGGACCAGCTCGCCACGCTGCCCTCGTTCGTGCGCGAGGCGCTCCCGCCGCTCGCCGGCGAGGTGCGGATCGACGCGTACGCAAACGGCACGATCGAGCGTCCGTTCCTGACGGCGCGCACCCTCTGGTGGGGCTTGACCTATGCGCCGCCGGGCGCCTCGAGCGCGACGGATCTCCTGTTCCCCACCGATCTCGACGCTTGGCTCACGTACGACAGCGAGAAGGCCACGCTGGACGCGCACGTCACGCGCGGCGCGGCCGAGATCGCGACCGTGAGCGCCGAGGTGCTCGCGCCGCTCGAGCGCCTGCTCGCGGACGTCCCGGCGCGCGCGCTCAAAGGCGCGCCTCCGCCCCCGGCGTGGACCGGCTCCTTCCGCGCGACGCTGCGCGAGGTCCCGCTCGGCGAGATCCCCCTGCTCGCCGACAGCGGCATCGCCGGGCGCGTGAGCGGCGAGATCGAGATGCGCGGCCTCAACATCGCGCCGTCGCTCAAGGCGCGCCTCACGGTGCCGGGCGTCACGCTCGGGAGCGACCTCGCCTTCGAGCGCGGCGTGCTCGCGCTGCGGATCGACCCGATGCGCGAGGCCGGGCGCGGGCACCTCCGCGTCACCGAGCTCGCCCTCGAGGGCCGGCGCGGCGGCAAGATCCGCGCGAACGCCTTCGCCAGCGTGCGCTTCCGCGGCGGGCTCATCCCGGTCCTCGACGGCGAGCGCACGGACCTCGCCATCTCCGCGGAGCGCTTCCGGCTCGCGGCGCTCCAGCCGCTTGTCGGCGGCCTGCTGAGCAAGGTCGATGGGACGCTGGACGGCGACCTCCGCATCGAGCTCGGCGGCCCGTCCGACGCGGACGGCAACCTCCGCGCCCAGCTGGAGGTCAGGGACGGCGTCGTGCACATCCCGGAGCTCGGGCAGGAGCTGCGCGACGTGGCCGCCCGCGTCACGGCCGAGGGCGGCGTCGTCCGGCTCGAGGGCTTCCGCGCGGCGGGCACGACCGGGATGGCGCAGGGCTGGGCCCTGTTCCGGCTCGCCGGGCTTTCGCTGCGCGACGGCGCCGGGGCGCTGACGATCGCCGAGGACCAGGCCCTCCCGCTCACGCTCGAGGGGGTGCCGCTCGGGACCGCCTCCGGGGCGCTGTCGTTCATCGCGGAGAAGAAGCCGGGCGAGCTCGCCCTGTACGCGACGGTCCCCACGCTCCGCGTCTCGCTGCCGGCGACGAGCAGCCGCGACGTCCAGCCGCTCGGCGACAACCCCGACATCTCCGTCTCGCACCCGCTCGGGCCGGAGAAGCAGCGGCGCGCGGCGGACGCGCTCCGCTACTCCGCGACGTTCGACGTGCGCGACGCGTTCGTCAGCGGCGCGGGGCTGCGGCTGCGCCTCCAGAGCGCCGAGGACGCGCCGCCGCGCGTCGTGATCGGAGAGGACACGCGGGTGTCGGGCGGCATCGAGATCACGCGGGGCGAGCTCGAGATCTACGGCAAGGCGTTCGAGATCGAGGGCGGGCGCGTGCGCCTGCGCGAGGAGGACGCGTCGAACCCGCACCTGAACGCCACGGCGCACTGGGACGCCCCCGACGGCACGCGCATCCACGTCGCCTTCAACGGCAACCTCCGGCCCATCACCGACAGGTCGCTGCGCTTCACCTCGAGCCCGCCGAGCTCGCAGCAGGACATCCTCGCGCGGCTCCTGTTCGGCGCCGATTTCTCGGAGGGCGCGCAGGCCGCGGGCTCCCAGACGCCCGCGGGCCTCGCGGCCGGCGGCGTCGCGGCGTCGGTCGGCAGCGAGATCGCGTCGGCGCAGTTCAACGCGCTGCTGAGCGGCATCGCGCCGCTGCGCGGGCTGACGACGCGGTTCGGGACGACCTCGGAGGGCGCGCTGCGGACGAGCCTGGTCTACCGGCTGAGCGACAACCTGACGGCGCAGGCCACCTTCCAGGAAGGCGCGCAGCAGAGCGCCGCGACGGGCTCGAGCGGGCCGACCCCCGGCGGGACGGCGAGCGAGCGCGGCACGCGGACCGAGGTCACCATCGACTGGCGCTTCAGCGAGCACTGGACGCTCCGCGGCACGGTGGGCGTCGACGCGCGCCAGGCGACCTCGGGCATGCTCGACCTGCTCTGGCAGTACCGGTACTGAGCCGAGCGCGGCCGCCTCGGCCCCGCGCGACGGCGATCCCCCCCTGGATCTCCGGCGCGCGGGGCTAGCGCGCGGCCCGCGGGGGCAGCGTGACCTCGCGCCCGCCCACGCGGAGCGTCGGCGGCTCGGCCTCGACGAGCAGCGGGGCGAGCTGCGTCTGCGCGTGGCGCGAGAAGCGCGCCTCGAGCGCGCCGCTCCGGGCGCGCGCGTACACGACGCCGTCCTCGCCGAGGGAGAGCGTCGCCGGATCGAGCGGCTCCTCCGTGCCGTCGAACAGGAGCAGCGAGACCGCGCCGCCCTCGCCGATCCGGAGCGCGTCGACGAAGAGCGGCGCGTCGTCGGCCTGGAAGTAACACCAGTCGTAGCCGTTCGTGAGGATCGGCCGGCCGTCGTCCGGGTGCCGCCCGATCCAGGACCGGAGCCCGCGCTCGATCGCCGGATGGTCGACCCGGGCGCCGTCGTGCCAGAAGCGGCCCTCGCGATCGAGCCGGATCGAGCTCTCGCGGGAGGTCCCTGGGGGCGGCGCGAAGCGGAAGAAATCGGGATGGTCGCCGGGTTTCATCGGTCACCTCGCAGGAGAGATGCGGCCCGGCGCGGTGAATCGCAAGGAGCGCAACGAGCGCGGGCAGCGCGCGGCGCGGAGTACTATAGCGGGCCCATGGGAGCCCAGACGGTAGAGGTCGGCACGGACGAGCACCTGCGCGCGACGCGGGCGTACTACGACGAGTTCTCGGCGCGCTACGAGGCCCGGCGCGGAGGGCGCGATCCCGGGGGCTACCACGACCTCGTCGACGCGCTCGAGGTCGACTTCGTGCGCCGCTTCGGCGAGGGCCGCGACGTGCTCGAGGTGGGGTGTGGGACCGGGCTCCTGCTCGCGCGGATCGGCGCGTTCGCGCGCGCCGCGCGCGGGGTCGATCTCTCGCCCGGCATGCTCGAGCGCGCCCGGGAGCGCGGGCTCGACGTCGTGGAGGGGAGCGCGACCGACCTGCCGTTCGCCGACGAGAGCTTCGACGTCGCGTGCTCGTTCAAGGTGCTCGCCCACGTGGAGGACATCCGTCGCGCGCTGTCGGAGATGGCGCGCGTGGTGCGGCCCGGCGGGCACGTGATCGCCGAGTTCTACAACCCCTACAGCCTGCGCGGGCTCGTGAAGCGGCTCGGCCCGGCGGGCGCCATCAGCGACAGGACCCGGGAGAGCGCCGTCTTCACGCGCTTCGACGCGCCGAGCGCCGCCGCCGCCCTGATGCCGGACGGCGTGCGCGTCGTCGCCTCGCGCGGGGTGCGCATCGTGACGCCGTTCGCGGCCGCGATGCGCGTGCCGGGCCTCGGGCGCCTCCTGCACAGGGCGGAGTGGGCGCTGTGCGACACGCCGCTCGCCCAGCTCGGCGGGTTCTGGATCGCCGCCGCGCGGAAGGCGTGAGCCGCGCGGCGCCCCCGGTCAGAACCGTCCGGTGAGCCCCGCGATCATGCCGCCGGGGACGACGGAGATCGTCGGCGCGGCGGTGAAGCTCGGCGGCGGCGGCGGCACGGGGCGCGTCCGGAAGGAGACCCGCTCGGGGACGAACGTGATCTGCGCGTGGGCGATCCCGGCCGCGACGAGCGTCGCGAACGCCCCGAAGGCCACGCGGTTGACGGCGGCCGCGGTCCCGATACGGCTGTTCAGCGCGTCGATGTCGACGCGCTGCACCGGGCCGCCGCCCTGCCCCGAGGACCTCGGCGAGACGTCGACGTTCTCGTAGCTGGCCAGCGCGATCGCCGAGACGATCGAGGTCCCGCCGGCGACGGCCTGGCTCACCAGGAAGAACCAGCCGAGCCCATCGTCGCCGTTCTGGAACTGCCCCACCCCGAAGGGCAGCATCGCGGTCCAGCGGGAGTTCTGCGCCACAACGCGCTCGCGCCCGGCGAGGTGATGGAGCTCGGCGACCCAGCGGCGCTCGTCCTCGCGGCTCCGCTCGACCCGCAGCCGCGCCGCGCGCTGCGCCTCGGCCTTCTGCCGCGTCACCTCCTCGATGCGCGCCCGGATGCGCGCCCTGACCGCGGTGAACCGATCGATGACCTCGGGCTGGAACACCGCCGGGTTCGGCGAGTACATCGGGTTGTCGAGGAGGATCTTCTCGATGTACGCCTCGGCCTCGCTCGTGCGCCGCAGCGCCACGAGCGCCGCGGCGGCGAGGCCGCGCGCCCGCTCGACCAGGCCGGGCTCGGAGATCCTGCACGGCTTGCCCTCCGCCTCGATCGGGCCGCGCTCGCAAAGCGCGTTCGCGGGATCGAGCATCGCCGCGAAGCGGCTCACGGCCTCCTCGTAGTGCCCGGCGTCGAAGCGCGTCTTGGCGAGCTCGAACTGCTGCACGTCGTCGGCGCGCGCCGGCGCCGCGAAGCAGAGCGCGAGGGCGGCGGCGGCCGCCGCCGCGAGGCGCCGCGGCGCGCGCAGGGCGCGGCAGCCCCCGACCGATGGGAAGCGAGCGCCGGGAGATCTCCTGCCTGGAGTTCGCGCAGCCATGCGGAAGGGGTGCGCCGTGATGTAGCGGAGTTTGGACGGGGATGCTGAGAATTCCGGAGCGGACGCCACAATGACGGCGATGCCGTCAGCCGGACGGCCAGGAAACCGTGTTCGGCTCGCCGGCCACCAGCGTCACGTTGCCGACGCGCGGCGCGGCCTCCGGCGTCGCGGGCGTGAAGAGGCAGCTCCCGCTCCAGGACACGTCGTTCAAGGTCACGGCCTGCGGGGTGCCCGCGTAGCCGATCAGGCCGATCTGCGGGCACGCGACCTGCGCGCTCGGCGGCGCGCCGCTCAGGACGACCGTGCTGGGCAGGATCTCCAGCTTGTGGATGATCCGCTGCGGCGCGGAGACGCCGGGCTTCGGCGCCACGACCGAGATGACACCCGCGTACGGCTTGCAGCACCGCGAGCTGGGCACGCTGATGTGAACGGTGTGTGTGCCGATCTTGAGCGGCGTGACCTTGTTCGCGCCGAACCAGCTGATCTCGACGCCATCGAGCACCAGCCTGGCGCCGCTCGGGACGATCTGGAAGACGACGTCGCGCACCGCCGGAACGTCCTCCGTCGGCGCGGGCGAGGGCGAGATGTGCGGCGACGGTGGCCGCGCGCGGGGCCGCGGCGCGCTCGCGACCTCCCTGGCGCTCGGCGCGACGGCGCGCACGTTCGGCGACGGGACGAGGGCGTCGATGCGCGTCGGCGGCGTCGGGGGCGCCGGCGGCGGCTCGGCCGCCGCGAGCGCGTCCACGTCCACCGGCGGCGGGTCGCGGAGCGCGCGGGCGATCGTGAACGCGGCGAGGCCGAGCGCCACCGACCCGAGCGCGACGAGCAGCGCGCGCAGCGCGAGCTTCTGCCGGTTGCGGCTCGCGTTCAGCTTCGCGAGCCGCTTGAGGATGGTGAGGTCGTTCGGCGCGAGGGCCAGCGCCCGGTTGTAGTCGGCGGCCGCGCCGGGCACGTCGCCGCGCTTGCGGCCGGCCTCCGCGCGCGCCACGAGGCGCGGGACGAGCCCCGCGACGTGCCGCTCGGCGTAGCCTGCCGGGTCGGCGAAGTAGGCGGCGAGCTCGGCGCGCGGCTCCGCGATCCCGAGCGCCGTGAGCTCGGCCCTGATCTGATCCGCGAGCGCGCGGGGGTTCGCCGGGCGCGCGGCGATGTCGTGCGCGAGGGCGCCCGCGACGATCCGGCTCCAGCGCGCGCCCACGGTGGCTCGCTCGCGCTCGGCCTCCGGGTAGATCCCCTCGAGCACCTTGCGGAGCACCTGCGCCGGGTTCTTGCCCTCGAACGGCAGGTGCCCGACGAGACACTCGTAGAAGAGCACCCCGAGCGCGAACACGTCGGTGCGCGCGTCGACCTCGCCGCCCTCGATCTGCTCCGGCGCCATGTGCGCCGGAGAGCCGAGCACCTGCCCCGTCGAGGTGACGCCCTGAGCGTCGAGGATCTTGGCGATGCCGAAGTCGGTGAGCTTGATCACCACGCTCGCGCCGTCCCGGCGGCCTTCACCGTCGCGGTCGGAGGGCAGCTCGACGAGCACGTTCTCCGGCTTCACGTCGCGGTGGATGATCCCCGACGCGTGCGCGTGCTCCAGCGCGTCGCAGAGCTCGAGCACCACCGCGGCGCCGATCTCGGCCGGCATCTCGCGGTGGGCGCCCAGGATCTTGCGCAGCGTGGCGCCGCGGAGCAGCTCGACGACGAGGTAGCGCTCGCGGTCCTGCTCGCTGGAGACGTCGTACACCTCGACGATGCCGGGGTGGCGCAGCTTCGCCGCCGCGCGCGCCTCGGCGACGAAGCGGGTGCCGACCTCCGCGTTCTCCCGGAGGTGCTTGTGGATGATCTTGACGGCGACCTCGCGGCGGAGCCGCGGGTCGCGGGCGCGGTAGACCGTGGCCATCCCGCCGTGGCCTAGCTCCTCGATCAGCTCGTATTTCTCGAGCTTCGGGAGGACTTCTGCGCCCGCGTTTCTGGAGAGGGATTCCTGCTCGCCCGACGAGCCCCTATCGCGGGCGGGCAGGCTCATTCAACGACCTTCACCCGAATCGTGTTGGTCGACCCCGAGACGCCGACAGGAGCGCCGAAGATGGTGACGAGCTTGTCGCCCGGCGAGACGAGGCCGTTCGCAAGCAGGTACCCGGTGGCGCGCTCGATCATCTCGTCCGAGTTGATGAGCGCGTCGATCGGGAGCGGCACCACGCCCCACAGCAGCGCGAGGCGCCGGCGCGTCGTGTCGTTCGGCGAGAACGCGACGATCGGCACGACGGGGCGCGCCTTCGACGCGTACCGCGCGGTGAGGCCGCTCTCGGTGAACGCGACGATCAGCTTCGCGCCGATGTCCCGCGCGATGTCGCACGCGTTGCGCGCGGTCGCCTCGGGGACGTTGGCGCGCTGGCCGGGCTGCTCGCTCGAGAGATAACGGTAGAACGAGCTCTGCTCGGCCTCCGTCACGATGCGGGCCATCATCCGCACGACGAGCGGCGGGTGCGCGCCCGTCGCGGTCTCCTGCGAGAGCATGACCGCGTCGGTGCCGTCGAAGACGGCCGTCGCCACGTCGCTCGCCTCGGCGCGCGTCGGGCGCGTCGCGGTCACCATCGACTGGAGCATCTCGGTCGCGACGATGACCGGCTTCTGGTGCACGCGGGCGAGGCCGAGGATCTCGCGCTGGATGATCGGCACCCGCTCCGGGTTGAACTCCACGCCGAGATCGCCGCGCGCGACCATCACCCCGTCCGAGGCGAGGATGATCGCCTCGAGGTTGTCGATGGCGCCTGGCGTCTCGATCTTGGAGACGATCGGCGTCGGGCGACCCCAGGCCTCGCAGATGTCGCGGACGTGACGGACCTCGTCCGCGTTGCGGACGAACGAGAGGGCGACATAGTCGACCCCCTGCGCGAGGCCGAAGCTGAGGTCGGCCTTGTCCTTCTCGGTCAGCGCGGAGATGCGCACACGCCTGGCGGGCAGGTGGACGCCGACGCGATCGCGCAGACGTCCGCCCTGCGTCACGCCGGCCTGGACGCGGTCTCCTTCGACCTTGGTCACGGTGACGACGACGCGGCCGTCGTCCATCAGGACGACGTCACCCGGCTGCAGATCGGACGCGAGCCCCTCGTAGAGGATCGGGATCTCGCCGGGCGTCGCGACAGGGCTGTCCCTGTTCGCCTCGGTCAGCCAAACGGTAGCCCCGTCAGCCACCTCGAAGGTGTTGCCGGGGAAGCGACCGGCTCGGATCTTCGGGCCGCAGAGGTCCTGCAGGATAGCCACAGGCTTCCCGCATGCCTCCGCAGCCGCACGGACCGTGGCGATTGCTTTGCCATGATCCTCATGCGAGCCGTGAGAGAAGTTGAGTCGAGCGACATCCATACCGGCGCGGATGAGCTGCTCCAGCGTCGTTTGAGAGTCACACGAAGGGCCAATGGTACAGACGATTTTCGCTCTGCGTACGAGCACGGGCGGAGCATGCCACGAGCAGGGGTCGCGACACTACCCTGATTGTGAACGGGCCATGCGGACTTCACCGGATTCCAACAAAGCAGCTGGGGGATGAGCCGCTGCGCGGCGCGGCGCACGCGCGCGTCAACGCAGCAGCGCGGCGCCCGGCCGTGCGCAGCGGCGATCCGCGCGCACGGCCGCGGATCGCTGCGAATCGGAGATCTCTCGGAGGGCGAGTGAGCGGCGGGACGGCTCGGGCGCGCGCCGCAGCGCGGCATGAGGTCCCGCCCTGGGGGCTTGTATCTACTAGGAGCGGCGCTCTCGGCGCTCACGCGGCGGGCCGCCACGATCGCGCTCCAGGCCGGGCCGCGATCCGCGATCGCCGCCGCGATCGCCGCCCCGCCCGCCCGGTCCATCGCGCCGCGGCGGCGGGCCGGCGTCGCGCGCCTGCGCCATGCGCTCGCGCGCCCGATCCCCCTCTTCGCCTTCCGGGAGCGGGAGCAGCTCGCGCCGGCTCAGCCGGATCTTCCCCTCGCGATCGACGCTCAGCACCTTCACGTCGAGCGAATCTCCCTCCTTGACGACGTCCTCGACGCGCTCGACGCGCGTGTGGGCCATCTCCGAGATGTGCAGCAGGCCGTCGGTGTTCGGGAGGATCTCGACGAAGGCGCCGAAGTCGGTGATGCGCTTGACCGTCCCCTTGTAGGTCGCGCCGACCTCGGGCTCGGCCGTCAGGCCCTTGATGATGTCGAGCGCCCTCTTCACCGCGTCGGAGTCGGCCGACGCGACGTTCACCGTGCCGTCGTCCTCGACGTCGATCGCGACCCCGGTCTGGTCGACGATGCCCTTGATGGTCTTGCCGCCGGGGCCGATGATCAGCCGGATCTGGTCGGGCTTCACGCGCACCGTGGTGATCCGCGGCGCGTACTGGCTGAGCTCGGGCCGCGTGGTCGGCAGCGTCTCGAGCATCTTGCCCAGGATGTGGAGCCGCCCCTCGCGCGCCTGATCCAGCGCCTGCGCCAGGATCTGCCGGCTCAGGCCCGCGATCTTGATGTCCATCTGGATCGCGGTCACGCCGCGCGCCGTGCCGCAGACCTTGAAGTCCATATCGCCGAGGTGATCCTCGTCGCCGAGGATGTCCGAGAGCACCGCGTAACGCTGGCCCTCCATGATGAGGCCCATCGCGATGCCCGCGACGGGCGACTTGATCGGCACGCCCGCGTCCATGAGCGAGAGGCACCCGCCGCAGACGGCCGCCATCGACGACGAGCCGTTCGACTCGAGCGTCTCCGACACGATGCGGATCGTGTACGGGAACTGATCCGGCGCGGGGATCATCCGGGAGAGCGCGCGCTCGGCGAGCGCGCCGTGGCCGATCTCGCGCCGGCCGGGGCCGCGGAGCGGCTTCGTCTCGCCCGTCGAGAAGGGGGGGAAGTTGTAGTGGAGGTAGAAGCGCTTCCACGTCTCCCCCATCAGGCCGTCGATCTTCTGCTCGTCGGTCGAGGTGCCGAGCGTCGTCGTGACGATCGCCTGCGTCTCGCCGCGCTGGAACAGGGCGCTGCCGTGCACGCGCGGCAGCAGGCCGACCTCGCACATGATCGGCCGGATGCTCCTGCCGTCGCGGCCGTCGATGCGCCTGCCCTCCTCGGTCACGTAGGTGCGGACGACGTGCGCCTTGCGCTCCTCGAACTCCGCCTTCACGAGCCCCTGGAGGGGCAGGAGCTTCTCGGCGCCGAGCTCGGCGTTCAGCGTCTCGGTCAGCTTCTTCTTGAGCGAGCTGTAGCCGTCGTAGCGCGCCTTCTTGTCGGTCACCTTCGTCGCGGCCTTCAGGTCCTCGTCGACGATCTGGGCGACGCGCCGCTTGATCTCCTCCGGCAGCGCCGGCGCGACGAACTCGCGCTTCGGCTTGCCCACCGCGGCGCGCATCTTCTCGATCAGATCGATCACCGGCTGCGCGGTCTCGTGCGCGAACATCAGCGCGTCGATGATCTCCGCCTCGGTCGCCTCCGCGGCGCCGCCCTCGACCATCACGATCGCGTCGCGCGAGCAGGCGACGACGAGGTCGATGTCGCAGCGCTCGATGTCGGCGACCGTGGGGTACGCCACGAACTCGCCGTCGAGCCGGCCCACGCGCACGCCCACGACAGGCCCCTGCCAGGGGATGTCCGAGATGTGCAGCGCGGCGCTCGCCCCCGTGAGGGCGAGGACGTCCGCCTTGTTCTGCTTGTCGCTGGAGAGGACGGTCGCGATGATCTGCGTGTCCCGCTTGAAGCCCTCCGGGAAGAGGGGGCGGAGCGGGCGATCCATGAGGCGGCTCGAGAGGATCTCCTCCTCGCGCTGGCGCGCCTCACGTTTGAAGAAGCCGCCGGGGATCTTGCCGGCGGCGTACGTCTTCTCGACGAACTCGCAGGTGAGGGGGAAGAAGTCGAGGCCCGGCCGCTCGTCCTGCGAGACGGCGGTCACGAGCACCATCGTATCGCCGTAGGTGACGAGCACGGCCCCGTGGGCCTGCTTGGCCAGGCGGCCTGTCTCGAGGGTGAGGGCACGGCCGCCCACCATGACGGATTCACGAACGAACATTGGGATTTCAGCTCTCTCTCGCGCGATCGCGAGGGCCGCTGCGTGCGGCGCTACGCCGAGCGCGAGGGGCTGCTCTTCTTCCTCGGTTCCTGCGCAGGAGCCGACCTGCTGCGCACGAAGCGAAGACGAAGACGCGCGGAGCCCGCGCTCGGGAACGGCGAGGCCCGATCGCCCCGCCGGTCCGTGGTCAATGAGTGACCTCCTTAGAGCGTCCGCTCCACTCTCGCCAGCGCAAAACGCAGGCGTTCAGGGGTGCGTCTCGCAAAACCTCCCGAACGGAAGGGACCGGAACGGCCGCGCGCAGAGGGGCGCTTGTGCAGAAAGGCGCGCGGAACCGCGGATGAGGCGGACCGCGCGCGTGCTGGCCGCGAGCAGGATCGATCACACGCGGACGGGCCGCTGAAGGAACCGCCGGCGGTGGGGTGAAGCAGCAGGTGGGACAGACAGGCCCGGCAGGCCGACGGCAGGCGAGGTCGCCTGCTCTCGCGCAGCGCGGTCGTGCGGCGCACGCCTCGCGCCGGGACCTCAGGCCCGATCGGCCCGAGGATCGCGTTACTTATCGCGCTACTTGCGGAGGTTGAGGCGGTTGATGAGGCTGCGGTAGCGCTCGATGTCGACGCGCTTCAGGTAGTCGAGCTGCCGGCGGCGCTGGCTCACCAGCTTCAGCAGGCCGCGGCGGGAGTGGTGGTCCTTCTGGTGCGTGCGGAAGTGCTCCTGCAGCTGGTTGATCCGCTCGCTGAGGAGGGCGATCTGGACCTCCGGCGACCCGGTGTCGCCGTCGTGGATCGCGTACTTCTGGATGATGTCCGTCTTCTGAACCGAGTGCAGCATGGCTGGCTCTCCATGGCCCTGCCGGTGCGCTACCGAGCGTCCGGGCCGGCTCGTCTTCCCCGAAAACGGAAGAACGGGACCGGCGGCTGGCCAAGTGACGCCTGAATGTGAGCCCCACGCCCGTAGTGGCGGGAGCCCGCGAAGTTCAGGCCAGTGAGCTGAGGAGCGCGCGAGTATACGCAGGTGCCTCGGTCCGTCAACGCGGTCGACACGGCCGCGCGATTTGTCACCCCCAGAACGGCCGATTGGTTACCCTCGGTCGGCGATGCCCGGCACCATCCGGCCCCCTGACGAAGCCTCCCGACCGCAGTCGGACGCGCGCGGCTCGCAGTCGGACCTTCATATCGCGACCGCGATGACGAGCCTCTCCTCTTCCGCTTCCGCCACGGCGCTCCCGACCCCCGGGAGCGACAACTCGACCCCCAAGGTCTGCCCCACCTGCGGGGTCCGGTACCCGGCCGAGTTCAGGGTTTGCCCGCGCGACGCCGCGACGCTCGACGAGTCGGAGGACGACGCGCTCCGCGACGATCTCGTCGGCAAGACGCTCAACGAGACGTACACGGTCGTGCGCGTCGTCGGCGAGGGCGGCATGGGGCGCGTCTACGAGGCGCGCCACACGCGGATCGCCAGCAAGCGGTTCGCCATCAAGATGCTGCACCCGGAGTTCGCGCGGCAGCCCCAGGTGATCTCGCGCTTCCAGCGCGAGGCCGAGGCCGCGGCCGCTGTGCAGAGCCCGTACGTCGTCACCGTCTTCGACGTCCACCGCACCGCGGAGGGCCGTCCGTTCCTCGTGAACGAGTTCCTCGAAGGCAAGGAGCTCGCCGACTACCTCAACGAGGCCGGCAAGATGAAGACCGGCCCCGCCGTGCGCATCGTCCGGCAGATCTGCAAGGCGCTCGCCGCGGCCCACGCGAAGGGCGTGGTGCACCGCGACATGAAGCCGGAGAACGTGTTCCTCACCGGCGACCTCGCGATGCCGACGGCCAAGGTGATCGACTTCGGCATCTCCAAGGTCGACGACGCGCCGGGCGCCGCGCTCACGCAGACCGGCATGATCATGGGCACGCCCTCGTACATGGCGCCCGAGCAGGCCCGCGGCGAGCGCGTCGATCACCGGGCGGACATCTACGCCGTCGGCGCGATCCTCTACTGCGCCCTCACCGGCAGCCGCCCGTTCGACCGCAACGATCCGACCGCGACGCTCACCGCGGTGCTCACCGAGGAGCCGCCCCGCCCGCGCTCGCTCGAGCCGAGCATCCCCGAGCCGCTCGAGATGATCATCCAGCGGGCCATGGCGAAGGAGCCCGGCCATCGGTACCAGACGATGGAGGAGCTCGACGCGGAGCTCGCGCTCTACGACACGAGCGAGGCCGAGCCCAAGGAGCTCGACGCCCCCGGGTTGCCCGGGCCGCGCGTGTCGATGCCGTCGGCGCCGCGCGTTGCGCCGACGATGCAGCTCCGCCAGGCGCAGCAGGTGACCATGGCGAGGCCGCTCATCCTGCTGCTCTTCGCGCTCGGCCTCTTCTGGGTCGCCGGCAGCCTGATCACGCTCGTCACCGCGATCATCCGCCTGTCACGCGGCGGCCAGGTGACCGACAACCTGACGGGCCTCGAGGCCGTCCTGCTCGCGTCCGGGATCGGCTTCGCGCTGATCACCCCCGCGCTGATCAGCGCGAGCCACGTGCGCAAGACCGTCTGGAACAACAGCATGAAGGCGGTCGATCTGGCCGACAACCTGCGCCGGCCGATCGTGGTCGGCCTGTGCGCGTACGGCTTCGCGTCGCTGCTCGTGCGGGTGGTGGAGGCCGTCGTCCTCCGGCGCGCGGCCGGCGTCGCGTGGCCCATGTGGGACGTCGTGCTGTTCGCGGTCGGCGCGGTCGGCGCCGCCGGCGCGTACCTCTTGCTCCGCAGCGAGAGCCGGTAGCCCCGCCCTAGCGCCGGTCCAGCCACGCCTGGAGCAGCAGCGCCGCCGCCGCCCCGTCGACGCGCTCCTTGCTCTTCCGCCCCGAGACGCCCCCGTCGCGCAGCCGCCGTGCCGCCTCGACCGTCGTCAGCCGCTCGTCGACGAGCTCCACCTCGACGCCGGCCGCGTCCGCCAGCGCCTGCGCGAAGGCCACCGCCCGCCGCGCGGCGGGCCCCTCGTCCCCGTTCATCTCGAGCGGCAGCCCCACGAGGAACCGGGTGATGCCTTCGTCCCGAGCGAGCGCCGCGAGGGCTTCCAGGAGCGCCTTCCGGTTCCGCCCGTCGAGCAGCGGCCGCGGGTGCGCGTAGAGCCCGAGCTCGTCGGTCACGGCCACGCCCACGCGGGCCTTCCCAAGATCGATCGCCGCAGCGCGTGTCTTCGCCTTCGCCATGCCTCTGGAAAGACCCCATAGTCCTCGGGCGACGCGCCGGCGAGACCCGAGCGTAACCCGGAAGCATCCGACCGGCTTGACCCGCTCGCCAGCACCGACCATAAGCGCCGCGCGATGGAACTGCGCGCGGTACGGGGGATGAACGACATCCTCCCCGAAGAGGTGGAGCGCTGGCACAAGCTCGAGGGGGCCTTCCGCCTCCACGCGGAGCTCCACGGCTATGCCGAGGTGCGCACGCCGCTGCTCGAGCCGACGGAGCTCTTCCGGCACCAGATGGGGGAGACGACGGACGTGGTCGAGAAGGAGATGTACTCCTTCGAACGCCACGGCGATCACCTCACCGTCCGCCCCGAGGGCACCGCGGGCGCCGCGCGCGCCTACGTCGAGCACGCGGTCCACGCGAAGGAGCCGGTCACCCGCTGGTACTACCTCGGCCCGATGTTCCGCGGCGAGCGGCCGGCGAAGGGGCGCTACCGCCAGTTCTACCAGGCCGGCTGCGAGCTCTTCGGCGATCCCGGGCCGCTCTGCGACGCCGAGACGATCGACCTCGTCGCCGGCTTCCTGCAGCGCATCGGGGTCGGCGAGTTCGTGGTCCACGTGAACTCGCTCGGCAGCGCGGGCACGCGCGAGCGCTACCGCGAGGCGCTGCTCGCCCACTACACGCCGCGCAAGGCCGAGCTCAGCGAGGACTCGCAGCGCCGCCTCGAGAAGAACCCCCTGCGCATCCTCGACTCGAAGGACCAGCGCGATCACGAGGTGTCGCGCGACGCGCCGTCGATCCTCGATCTGCTCGACGACGCGGACCGGGCGCACTGGGAGGGCGTGCGCCGCTGCCTCGACGTGCTCGGCGTGAACTACGTCGTCGATCGATCGCTCGTGCGGGGGCTCGACTACTACACGCGCACGCTCTTCGAGGTGAAGGCGACCGCGGGCGATCTCGGCGCCCAGAGCACGCTCGCGGGCGGCGGCCGCTACGACGCCATGGTCGCGGGGCTCGGCGGGCCGAGCGTGCCTGCGATCGGCTTCGCGATGGGGATGGAGCGGCTGCTCACGATGATGCCCGGCGCCTCGCCCCGCCGGAGGCCTGGCTGCTTCCTCGCCCCGCTCGGCCAGAGCGGCGCGGATCAGGCGCTCGTGCTGGCGAAGCAGCTGCGCGCGCTCGGCGTCCCGGTCGAGCTCGACGGGCGCGGCGGGCGGCTCAAGGCGATGCTCCGGCGCGCGGACTCCCTCGGCGCGCGGCTCTGCGTGATCCTGGGCGACGCGGAGATCGAGCGCGGCGTGCTCCAGATCAAGGATCTCGTGGCGCACGTGCAGGAGGAGATCCCGCTGGAGGGTGCGGCGCGCGTGCTCGCGGATCGGGCCCTAGAGGCGTCGCCCGGCGGCCAGCGGGGAGCGCGTTGACCTCCTCCAAAGCGATGGGAGCGCGGGGCTGCTCGCGAGGGGCGCGCGGCGCGCCGGCGGGCGAGGGGCGGGGCCGCGCTCGCCGCGCGGGATCGGCGCTGTCGCTCGCCGCGGCGCTGGCCGCGCTCGCCGCGCCGTCCGTCGCGGCGGCGCAGCTCGGCTTCGGCCAGCCCGGCATGACGCAGCCGCCGCCCGCGAGCGCGCCGTCGAAGCCGCCGCCCGGCACGCCGGAGACGCACGCGGCGCCGACGTCCGAGGAGAGCCCGATCCAGACCCAGGAGCCGACCCTGCCGGAAGACCCGCTGGCGGTGCCGCCCGCGGTCAAGAAGCAGATCGGCACGAACGACGTCGGCGAGTGGGAGCGCGGGCGCGCCGAGGAGATCCAGCGCGACTGGTACGGCCCCTATTACAGCGAGCGGAGCGGCAGCTACCAGTTCAGGACGGTCTTCCCCCTGTGGGCGGAGCGCCGGATGCCCGGCGACCGCGCCACGATGGTGACGCCGCTCTACTACAACCGCCGGAGCAAGGACGTCGACGCCGACGTGCTCTTCCCCTTCTTCTGGAAGCTCCGCGACGAGAACACGTACACGACGATCGTCGGCCCGTTCATGCACCGCGAGTCCGAGGGGCGCCCCGCGAGCCCGGGGCGGAAGGCGGAGCCGGGCCGGCACGACAACTGGCTCGCGCCGCTCTTCTTCGAGGGCAAGCGCGACGACGGGAGCGGCTACTTCCACATCCCTCCGCTGCTGACCTTCACGCATCACACGGCGCAGAGCGGCTTCAACCTGATCGGCCCCCTCTTCTGCAGCTGGAAGGGCGGCCCCGCGTGCGACACGCGCTCCGCCGACAAGATCGATCTCGGCCTGGCCCCCCTCTACTTCTACGGCCACGACGAGAGCAGCGAGTACGAGGTCATCCCGCCGCTCCTGCACTACTACCACTACAGCGACGTCGGAGACCGCTCCACGAACGTGTGGGGCCCGCTGATGTGGCAGCACTCCCGCAAGGGCGACGTGTTCAACATCATGCCCTTCTACTGGCACAGCTGGGGCAAGAACCACGATCGCACGACGCTGTTCCCGTTCTTCCACTACGGGTACGAGGGCAACAAGAGCCTGCTCGTCACGCCGCTCTTCCTGAAGGCGCGCGGCGAGGAGGGGGAGAGCACCTTCGCGACCTGGGGCTACGCTCGCTACCGAGGGCGGACGGAGCTCGACATGATCACGCCGCTCTTCTGGCAATACCGGGATCCGGCCATCGATCTCGAGCGGACGTTCCTGCTCCCGTTCTATTACCGGAACACCTCGCCGCGCAGCGATGATCTCGTCCTCTTCCCGTTCTATGGCCGCTTCAAGCGCCACGGGTTGAGCGACACCACGTGGCTCACGCCGCTCGTGCGGCACACGCGGGATCTCACCGGCTGGGAGACGGACATCTATCCGTTCTTCTACTCGGGGAGGAACCGCGACTCGACGCACCTCGTCGTCGCGCCGTTCCTCTGGGACTTCGCGTCGCCGACGTCGCGCACCACGGTGGCCCTGCCGTTCTTCTTCCGGTTCGCGGATCCAAACTCCGTGACGCAGGTCGCGCTCAACACCGTGTACCGGGAGCACCGGGTGCGGAACGGCAAGGAGTGGGAGTTCCACCTCGTCCCCCTGTTCTCGTACGGCGAGACCCCGGAAGGTCACTGGTGGAACGTCCTGTTCGGCCTCGCCGGGTACACGCGCGCGGGCACGGCGGCGACGATGCGGGCGCTCTACGTCCCGATCAAGCTGAGCCAATGAGCCCGCGCGGTGCCGAGCTCCGCTGCCTCGGCGGAGCGCCGCCGCCCCCGGAGCTCGCCGTCGACCTGCGCCGGCTCCTGGAGCTGCCGGAGGGCGCGCGGCAGCGCCTCTGGGAGGCGCTCGGGCCGAGCCTCGGCGAGCCGGTGCCCGCCGCCGTCGAGCGGCTCCTCGACGCGTTCTGCCGCCGGCACGAGGTCGGCTCCGAGGCGCTCGCGCGCGTGCTCAAGGCGTGCCGGTTCCTCGTCCGCGAGGCGAGCAAGCGCGACCTCGACCGCGCCGCGCTCGCGGCCGACCTCGCGGCGCTCGCGCCGGGCGACGGCGCCGAGGAGCTCCAGGCGATCCTGCTCGCCGGCTACGACCAGGCACGAGCGGTCGTGCGGCGGGAGATCGTGCGCGGCGCGCTGCTCGACCACGGCAAGCTGCTCACCGGCGTCGACTGGCGCGTCGACACGATCGCGGCCGCGAGCCGCGGGGCGAAGATCGCGGCGCCCGTCGTCCTGCTCACGCTGAGCTACCAGGAGGGCGAGCACCGCTCCCGGATCACCTTGCAGGCCACCCCAGACGTGCTGCGGGAGCTCCAGCAGATCTGCGCGCAGCTCCTCGGCTGATCTGTCCGTGACCAGCGCGCTCCAGCGGGCGCGCCGGCCACCGATCGCGAGCGCGCGGCGTGCACGGCGGCGAGGCCCCGCTGGCGACAGCGCGGGCGCCTCTCACCTGCTGCTGTCGCGCGCCTCCGGGCGGGGCGCGGAGTTCGCGGAGACGACCTCGGCGATCGCGGAGAGCGCGTCCTCGGCGGAGAACGGCTTCTCCAGGAGCGGGCGGCCCGACGAGGCGAGGAACCGCTCGACGTCCGCGCCGAAGCCCACGCCGGTCATGAAGATGAACCCCTGGGCCAGCACAGGATCGCTCTCGCGGATCCGCGTGTAGAAGACGTCGCCCGACATGCCGGGCATGCGCAGATCGCAGAGCACCACGTCGAAGCGCTGCCCGCCCGCGAGCATCCCCATCGCGGCGTCGGCGCTCGGCGCGAGCGCCACCTCGTGCACACGGCCCAGCTGATCGGACAGCGCGCGGGCGAGCGACGCCTCGTCCTCCACCACGAGCACCCGCACCCGCTTCGAGACGAGCCGCGGCACAGGCGAGACGCTCGGCGTCGCCTCGTCCGTCCGCCCCGCCGCGGGCAGCGAGATGATGAACCGCGCGCCGCCCGGCGGGACGCGCCCCGGGACGGGGCTCTCCGCCGTGATCTGCCCGCCCGCGCGCTCGATGATCTCGCGGCTGATCGACAGCCCGAGCCCCGTGCCGACCTCCGGACCTTTCGTCGTGAAGAAGGGCGCCCAGATGCGCGGCAGGTTCTCCTCCGCAATGCCGGCGCCGGTGTCGCTCACCACGATCTCGACCGTCTCCCCGTCGCTGCGCGTCTCGACCGTCACCGTCTGGTCGCGGGGCTCGTGCTTCGAGCCCGGCTTCGGGATCGCCTGGGCCGCGTTGACGAGGAGGTTCACGATGACCTGGCCGAGCCGGCCGTCATCCATGAGGATCGGCGGCACCTCGGAGAGGTTCTTCACGATCTGCGCCCGCTCGATGATCTGGCCGCGCGTGAGGCTCAGCGCGGACTCGACCGTGCGGTTCGCGTCCGTCAGCGTGCGCCGCGAGCCCTCGGGCTGCGGCGGGCTCGCGAACAGCTTGAGATCGCGGACGATGTCGACGATGCGCTTGATCGAGTCGCGCAGCTCCTTCACGAGCTCCGACGCGCTGGAGGCGGCGCTGCCCTCCATGCGCACGTTCGGGCCGCGCAGGAGGCGGTCGAGCATGTCCAGGCCGAGCAGGATGAACGCCGCGGGGTTGTTGATCTCGTGCGCCACGCCGGCCGCGAGCGTGCCGAGCGTCGAGAGGCGATCGACCTGGATGAGCCGCGTGCGCGCCGCGTGCTCGGTGCTCACGTCCGCGAGGACGCCCTCGATCGCCACGACACGGCCGCGATCCGAGACGAGCGGGTACACCGTGCCGCGCGCGGTGATCGCGTCGCCGCCCCGCCGCCGCAGGCGCGCCTCGTAGGAGGCCGACGGGGCCCCGAGCTTGGCCCGCGCGACCGCGTCCTCGAAGCACATCACGCCCTCCGGGTCGGCGTGGGCCTCCCCGAGGAAGCCCGGCGTCCTGAGCGCCTCGGCCACCGGCACGCCCAGGAGCCGCTCGGCGTGCCGGTTCAGGAAAGAGAGCTCGCCGGACTCGGGATCGAGCCGGAAGATGATGAGCGGCGCGTTGTCGAGGAGGTTCCGGTGCTGCTCCTCGAGCTCGCGGATCCTGAGCAGCCGCTCGGCGGCCTCGCGCTCCCCGGCGACGACGCGCAGCGAGCGATCCAGGCCGGCGCCGAGCGCGTCGGCGATCTCCTCGAGGAGCGGGATCGGCGCCGAGGCGGCCGCGCCGGCGTCTCCGTAGCCGACGACGAGCGCCGCGATGATCGGGCAGCCGAAGCCGCCGGCCGCGGCGCCGGCCGGCCCGGAGCGCGCGGCGGGGTGGCCGGGCTCGGCGCCCGGAGGCGCGGCCCGCACCGGGAGCGCGACGTACGAGAGGCACCCCTCGCCGGCCCCCATCTGGGCGAGGGCGTTCCCCGCGCGGGCGTCGTCGCAGGAGAACGGCTCGCCCTCGGCGAACACCCGCCGGAAGAGCGCCGCGGGCGCCGGCAGGCGCGCGCCGAACGGCGCGGCGGCGAGCGCGTCGCCGCGGAAGACCGCGTACGCGCGGAGCCCGCCCTCCGGCTCCGGGAACACCACCGCGAAGACCTGGAACGCGGCGAACCGGCCGACGGCCCCGGCGAGCTCCTCGAACGGCCTCGGCAGGAGCAGGTTCGAGTGGCGGGCCACGACGGTGAGGACGGCGTTCAGCGCGACGAGGCGGCCAACCCTCTCGCTCGCAGGCTCAGCGTGCATTTCCACGACATCTCACCACGTCAGCGCGCAGGGACGAGAGGCATTCTTCACTTTTCTCCGGCCGGCGGGTCGCCCGCGGTCGCCGGGGACGTAGGCCGGGCCGCCGCGCCGGCGCAGCGCTCGAGCAGGCGGAGGGCGGCGTCCCGGCGCTCCTCGCTCACGGCCGGCCCCGTGCCGGCGGCCCCGTCGTGCGCTGCGTACTGGGCGAACATCCTGCGGGCGGTCTCGACGTCCTCGACGCCGCACGCGACGACGAGCCGCAGCCGCTCGGCCTCGATCCAGACCCGCTGGACGGGCAGGTGGGCCGCGAGCGCCCGATCCAGGCGATCGGCGGCCTCATCGAAGCGGCCGTCGCCCAGGTAATGGCGGCCGAGCAGGTAGTTCGGCAGGCCGTCGCCGGGGGACTGCGCGGCCCACGCGCCGAGGAGCTCCGCCGCGCGGATCCTGTCGGGCGCGCCGCCGCGCGTGCCGATCAGCAGCTCGACGATGGCCGCGCGGGCGCGTTCGTCGTTCGCGGCGGCCATCTTCACGTCGAGCGTCCGGAGCCGATCCTCGTCGACGAGCCGGCCGGCGACCTCGCTGTACCGCGCCGCCGCGCGCTCCCGGTCGCCCGCGGCGAGCGCGACGTCGCCGAGGCGCTCGGCCGCGCGGTCGCGCAGGTGGCGCGGGATCGACCCGTCCCCGGCGATGCCCTCGAGCTCGCGGATCCCCTCGCTGCGCTCGCCGGGCGCGTCGCTGGCGAGCCGCGTCTCGGCGATGGCGATGCGCGGCGCGGGGCTCCGGTCGAGCGACAGCACGCGCCGGTACGCGGCGATGGCGCCCTCGTGGTCGCCGCGCGCGCGCAGCGCCTCCGCCTCGTGGGTGCACGCGTCGACCACGTGCGGGCAGCGACGCTCGAAGAGCGCCGGCCGATCGAAGCGGGCCTTCGCCTGCGCCTTCGCCGCGTCGGGGAGCGTGAGCGCGTCGAGATCGGCGTGCCACGCGCGCTCCATCACGGCCCACGAGGCGCCGGTGATCTCCGGCAGCGCCTTGCCGCCGTACCAGGCGCGCACCGCGTCGGCGCCGTACGTCGCGCGCACGTGGCCGACGAACGCGCCGCTCACGGTGTAGGCGGTCGACGAGTTCTCGGCGAGGAAGCCGAGCGCGAACAGGCGCGCGAGCGGCGGCAGGATCCCGAGATCTTTCATCGCCTTGGCCCACGCGCGCGGGCTCAGGTCCTCGCCCTCCCTGGGCGAGCCGGCGACGGCGATCCCCTCGATGAGCCCCGGGTCGGGGAGCCACCCGCCGAGCCGCCCGGCGACCTTGAACGGGCCGCGGGCGAAGGCGCCGGCGAGCACGTGCATGATCTCGTGCCCGAGCGTCGGGTGCGGGTAGCCGGCGGCCTGCAGGTACACCTCGCGGCGCCACGGCTTCGCGACGTACGTGCGCGACGCGCCCATGAGCGCGCCCTTCTGCGCCGCGCTCTCGAACAGGTAGGCGCGGACCCGGAGCGGCTGGCCGTCGACCACCGCGGGCGCCCCGAGCCAGCGCTCGCCGGCCTCGATGTGGGCGTCGCACTCGCGCACGAAGCGCTGGACGTCGGCCTCGCGCATGCCGCGCGGGTGGACGACCTCGCAGCGCTGGCCCTTCGAGAGCGCGCCGAGCTCGGCCGCGATGGTCTCGGAGGTCTGGAAGTGGCCGAGGCGCGCGCCCTCCAGGACGGTCGCGGCGCTCAGCGCGGCGCTCACGCCGCCGAGCAGGAGCAGCCCGGGCCGGCCCTGCGACTGGAACGACACCCGCCCGCCCGCGTCGTGCACGAGGTGCTGCGCGAGCGCCGACGCCGCGAAAAGCGTGGCCAGCGTCCCCGCGCGGTACGTCAGCAGCCCGGACGCGTCGACGACCGTGTCGTAGAGGGTGCCGCTGAAGAAGCCGGCGAAGGGGTCGTAGGCGAAGACGATCGGGCTCGTGTAGAAGCGGACGGCGCTCACGCCGATCGCGCCGAGGGGGGCGGCGAGCGCCGCGACGACGGCGATGAGCCGGCGCCGCCACGCCGGGCGGGGAGGCGCGGCGTCGTCGCGGCGGATGCCGGCGGCGATCTCGCCCGCGACCGCGCCCCAGGCGCCGCCGAGCGCCGCGCCGATCCCGGGCCCGAGGGCGAAGTGCGCCGAGCCGCCGAGCACATCGCAGAAGCCGGCGCGCAGGCCGTGCGCCAGCGTGGTGGCGTACGCGACGACCGCGAGCAGGGCGCCGCTCGCGACGCCGCGGCGGAACGCCTCGACAGGCGGCGGCCGATGCGCGGCGACGTCGAGGGCGGTCACGATCGCCGCGGCGCCCGGGACGATCAGGCCGGCGGCGAGCGCGCTCTCGTAGCCGGGGCCGTCGAAGAGGGGCAGGAAGCCGACGAGCGCCATCGCGATGGCGACGAGCGCGGCGCCGAGCCTGGTGGCCGGTGAACGCAGCAGCGTGGGCATGGTCGCGTGGGACTCCAGGGCTGCCTTCGTAGCCGCGCCTGCCCGGAGAGGCGAGCGGGATGCGGGCGCCCCGACGCAATCCAGCGGGTTGCGTTCTCGGTGGACGGTCCGGGGAGGAGGGCGGTGTCTTCCGAGAACCCGACGAGGCCGTGAGCGGTCATCGCATGGCCGCCGATCCGCCGCGTTCGACAATGCGCGCTTCTCCTTCCCTCCTTCTTTCTGCTCTGCTCACGCCCCAGACGATGTCCCCTCCCCCCGCCGGCCTCTCTCGTCACCCCGACTTCCTGCGCCTCTGGGCGGCGCAGGCGGTGAGCGCCGTGGGCAGCCGCATCAGCCGGACGGCGCTGCCCGTGATCGCCATCGTGAGCCTCGGGGCCGACGCGTCGGGCGTGGCGCTCCTCTCCGCCGTGTCCACCGCGCCGGGCGTCCTCGTGGGGCTCTTCGCGGGCGGGCTCGTCGATCGCTCGCGCAAGCGGCCGCTCCTCGTCGGCGCGGATCTCGTGCGCGCGGCGCTGATCCTCTCGGTCCCGATCGCGGCCTGGACGGGCACGCTCACCCTGCTCCAGCTCTCCGTGGTGGCCGCGCTGGTGGGCATGGCCACGTCGCTGTTCCAGATCGCCGACAACGCCTACTTGCCGGCGCTCGTGGGGCAGGAGCACCTGGTCAAGGCCAACGCCAGGCTGGAGGGGACCGAGGCCGCCGCGGAGATCGCCGGCCCCGGCGCCGCGGGCATCCTGATCCAGGCGCTGACGGCGCCGGTGACGATGGTGGTGGACGCGCTGTCGTACCTCGTGTCGGCGGCGCTCCTCGGGCGCATCCGGGCGACGGAGGCGCCGGCCGTCCCCGCGGGCGGCGGAGGCGATGGGGGCGCCTCGCTGGTCGAGGATCTCCGGGTGGGGCTGCGCCACGGCCTGGGCCACCCCGTTGTCGGGGCGACGTTCCTGGCGATGGGCGCCCACGCCCTCCTGCTCGGCGGGGCCTTCTCCGCGCTGTACATGCTCTTTCTTCTGGAGCATCTGCGGCTGGACACGACAACGGTCGGGCTGATCATCAGCGTGGGCGGCATCGGCGCGCTGGGCGGCAGCTTCCTCGCGGGCTGGCTCGGCCGACGCCTCGGCGCCGGGCCGGCGATGATCGTCAGCCTGTTCATGAGCCAGGCCGGCTGCGCGCTCATCCCGCTGGCGGCGCAGCTCGGGCGGCTCGCGGTCCCTGCGCTCGTGGTGCACCAGCTCGTGGGGGACGCGTTCCTCATGGCGTTCATGATCCACGCGGTGAGCGCCCGGCAATCCATGTTGCCGTTGCACGTGCTCGGCCGGGTCGATGCCACGCTCCATGTGCTCACCGGGGCGCTCCTGCCGGCGGGCACCCTGGCGGCCGGCTGGCTCGCGGGGCGGATCGGCGTGGAGGCGACCGTCTGGGCGTTCGTCATCGCGGGTTTTGCCGCGCCGCTGCTGCTGCTGCGGCCCGCGGTGTGGAGGCTGCGGGCGGGGTGAGGGCGCGCTCGATGGAGGGTGCTCGTCATCGATCGGCGGTGTCGCTCGGTCGGGCAGCCGAGCCTGGCTGGGACCCGGGGGCGGCCACGCGGGCCGCCGCGACGCGGCGCAGGCAGTCTTCCTGATGGGTCCGGGCCAGGGCTTCTGGCAGACGGAGAAGCTCTATCCGCCGCTCGATCGGCATGCAGTAGGTCGTCGCGGCCCACAACTTCGGGTCATCGACGCCGTGGAGCGGCTCCAGATCGGTCCACACCCGGACGGCCCTGTCATCCGACGCGCTGATGATGCGCATGCCGTCGGGGCTGAACGCTACGCTGTTGACCGGAGACTCGGAGCCGCGAAGAACCAACGGCTCGCCAGTACCATCGGAATTCCATACCCGTACCGTTCCGTCCTGGGACCCGGTGACAACGCGCTTGCCATCAGGGCTGAACGCCACCCCCAGAACCCAGTGTTCATGACCACGAAGAACCACCGGGGCACCGGCTCCATCCGCTTTCCATAGGCGCGCCGTCTTGTCCCAGGAGGCCGTAGCGATGCGCTCGCCATCGGGGCTGAACGCCACCCAGTAGACGACATCCTCGTGACCGCGAAGGATCAGCGGCTCACCTTCGCCATCCGCGTTCCACACCCGTACCGTCTTGTCGAAGGACACGGTGACGATGCGCTTGCCGTCGGGGCTGAACGCCGCTGAATAGAGCTGAGCCTCGTGACCGCGAAGGACCACTGGATCGCCGGTGCCATCCGCGTTCCACACACGCGCCGTCCTGTCCCACGACGCCGTGACGATGCGCTCGCCATCGGGGCTGAACGCTGCGGAACAGACCTGAGCCTCGTGACCGCGAAGGACCACTGGATCGCCGGTGCCATCCGCGTTCCACACACGTGCCGTCCTGTCCCACGACGCCGTGACGATGCGCTTGTCATCAGGGCTGAACGCGACCGAATGGACCGCGTCCCTGTGACCGCGAAGGACCACGGGCGCGCCGGTGCCATCCGCGTTCCACACGCGCGCGGTCCTGTCCTCGGGCGCCGTCACGATGTGCCCGCCGTCGTGGCTGAACGCCACCGAAGCGATCGGCTCCTTGTCACGGAGAAGGACCAGCGGCTCGCCCGTGCCATCCGCGCTCCACACGCGCACGGTGTTGTCGTACGATGCGGTCGCGATGCGCTCGCCGTCGGGGCTGAACGCCGCCCAGACGGCATCCTGGTGACCACGAATGACAAGGGGCTCGCCCGTCCCGTCGGCCTTCCACACCCGCGCCGTCTTGTCCCTGGACCCGGTGACGATGCGCCGGCCATCGGGGCTGAATACCGCCGAATAGACCGGCGCCTCGTGACCCCGGAGGACCAGCGGCTCGCCCGTCCCATCGGCCTTCCACACACGCGCGGTCTTGTCCGACGACGCCGTGACGAGTTGCTTGCCATCGGGGCTGAACGCCACCCCCTGAACCTCGTGCTCATGGCCGCGAAGAACCACTGGCTCGCCGGTGCCATCCGCGCTCCACACGCGCGCGGTGTGGTCGTACGATCCGGTCGCGATGCGCTTGCCGTCAGGGCTGAATGCCACCGCATAGACCGGAGCGTCGTGCCCCCGGAGGACCAGCGGCTCGCCCGTCCCATCGGCCTTCCGCACACGTACGGTCCTGTCGTGGGACGCGCTGGCGATGCGCTGGCCATCGGGGCTGAACGCCGCCGAATTGACCCGCCCCCCATGGTCCCGGAGGACCAGCGGCTCGCCCGTCCCATCGGCCTTCCACACACGTACGGTCCCGTCCCATGACGCCGTGACGATCCACCTTCCATCAGGGCTGAACGCCGCGGAGCTGACCCCGTTCTCATGACCTCGGAGGACCAGCGGCTCGCCCGTGCCATCGGCCTTCCACACGCGCGCGTTCATGTCCAACGACGCGGTGACGATGTATCTGCCGTCGGGGCTGAAGCTCGCGCCCATGACGCCGCCTGGATGGGTGAGCACCGCCCGAGCGACCCAGCTGTGCAGCGCCCCGCGCGCCACGACGGCCCACCCTCGCGGCACGTCGGGCGCCTCGACCTCGCGCAATATCGAGAGCGCGGTCGTGGGGTCGGCCTGCAGCTCGCGCGCCGCGGCCATGCGGGTGGCGTTGCGCGCTTGCAGGGCTTCGGCCTGTGCACGGGCCGTTTCCTGGTCGGCGCGCGCGGCTTGCTGCTCGGCGCGCCTGGCTTGCCGGTCGGCGCTGATCGCGAGATAGGACACCATCAGCGCGATCGCGGTGAGCGTCGCGATCACGCCCATGGCGATCCGCCGCCGCACACGCCGCGCGCGCTCGGCGAGGGCCACGACGGCAAGGAGATAGCGCTCCTCGCGCTGGCCAAGCCCGGAGCGCCACTCGGCGCCCTGCTCGGCGCGGCGGCGCTCACGCCACGCTCGCGCCTCGTGCGCCGCACGATCGCGCCAGAGCAGCCCCTCGGCGTGACCGCTCGCCTCCCATTGCTGGGCCGCGGCGCGCAGCCGGGCAAGGAACTGCGCGTCTTGCTCGCTCTCGGCGAGCCACTGCCGGAGCTTTGCCCACCTCTCGATCAACGACTCGTGAACCAGCTCCACCGTCGTGCCCTCGCGTTCGCCGCCGGCCTCGGTGAGCAGCAGCCGCGCCCCGGCCAGGTGCTGGACCACCTGCGCGATCGCCTCACCGGCGTGGTCTTCGCCGTCCTGTGCGAGCTCACACAGCTCGTCCAGGCTGACCACCGCGCGCGTGCGCTCGGGCGTGACAAGGCGTACGAGCACCGCCCGAGCCAGCCGCTGCTCGCGCACCGGCAGCGCCGAGAGCACCGCGTCCGCATGCGCGGACAGCGCCCCGGCCACGCCGCCGAGCTGCTCGTAGCTGTCCCGGGTGAGCAGCCGGCGCGCGCGGTCCCGCGCCTCCCACAGCTTCGCGGCAGTGAATTGCAAGAGCGGCAAGGGGCTCCGCGTGCTGTCCAGCGTGTCCAGCATGTGCTCGACCATCTCGGCGGTCTCGAAGCGAAGACCGGCCGCGTCGAGCGGCCTCATCAGGGCTTCACGCAAGCCTTCGCGCCCCATGGGCGGCAGCAACGAGAGACCACGCGTCACGTGGGTCATGAACTCGTAGTCATCGGCGACGCGGTCGAGGAAGTCCGAGCGGATGGCGAGCAGGACCCGCAGGGGCGACGAGGCGTCGTCGGCCGCGCCCTCCAGACAGGCGACGAACGCCGCCCGTTCCTCGCGGCTCGCGCCGAGCGTGTACAGCTCCTCGAACTGATCGACGAAGAGCAGGACATGGTGCCTCGTCCCCTGACGGCGGCAGCGCGCGCGCAGCCGCGCGCCCAGGTAGCCCGGCTGCGCGCTCAAGGTGGCGACGAGCCCACCGTTCCCGGTGAGCTCGACCGGGCCCGCCGGCGCGCCCGCGCGCTCGGACTCGGCCACCTGCGCGAGCACATCGACGAGCGCCGCCATCGGGTGGCGCCCAGGGCGCAGGGTGAACGTCTCCCAGCGGTCGCTGGAGCGCTTCAACGCCGGGATCACCCCCGCGCGCACGAACGACGACTTGCCTGCCCCGGAGGGGCCGGCGACCGTGACGAGCGGCTGGTAGCGCAGCCGCGCCGTCAAGGCGGTCACGTCCCGATCGCGGCCGAAGAAGCGCGCGGCGTCCGACTCCTGGAACGCGGAGAGCCCCGCGAACGGACAGTCGTCCTCGCCGAGCCCGGGCGCCTTGCGACCGGGCAGCAGCGCCTCGAGCTCGGCGAGCAGCTCCCTGGCCGAGCCGATGCGCTCGTCCTTCCGCTTCTTCAGGCACCGGTCGACGAGGGCGCCCAGCGCGCCCGCATCAGGGCGCCGCGCGCCGACGCGCGGCATGGGAACATCGAAGCTCACGATGTCCGCGAGCCGCTCGATCTGCGATGGGTCGAGCGGGTGCGCCCCCGTGAGCAGCGTGTACAGGAGGATGCCCACGGCCCAGAGGTCGCTGCGCGCGTCCACGTCCTCACTCAGCAGTTGCTCGGGGGACATGTAGGACGGCGTTCCGACGAGCGCGCTCCGAAAGCTCTGTTCATCCTCTCCCGGGAGCTCCCCCCGCGCCTCCGTGAGCGTCGACAGCAGCTTGGCATCGAGTTGCTTGGCGATCCCGAAGTCGACCACCTTGATGCACCCTGCGTCGTCGATGAGGATGTTCTCCGGCTTGAGATCGCGGTGCACGATCCCGAGCTCGTGCGCGCACACCAGCGCGCGGACCACCGGGATCATCAGCTCGACAACCAGCCCGACCGGCATCGGGCCCGGCGCGCCGGAGCGCTCGCGCTCGGCTCGCCACTGGCTCAGCGTCCGACCCTTGATGTACTCGAGCACGAGGTACGGGTGTCCACGGAGCTCGTCCACCTCGTGGATCACCACGATGTTCTCGTGCCGGCAGCTCGCCGTGGCGCGCGCCTCGGCGAGAAAGCGCTCGATCCCCTGCCCGCTGTACTCGAGCAGCAGCTTGATCGCGACGAGGCGCCCGAGCTTCGTGTCCCGGGCCAGGTACACGATGCTCATGCCGCCTTGCCCCAGCTCGCGGATGATCTCGTAATGCTTGATCGTCCCGCCGACCTCCACGAGCGTCGAGCCCTGAGCGCGGTACGCCATCGTCGCGCCCGCCAGCGTCGTCGACGCCGGCGATGGCCGGACCGCGGTCTCTTGCGCTCGGTCCTCGGGCACTCGGCCGACCACGTCCTCCGCGCGCGCGAGCTCGGGGAGCACGAGCGTGCGCGCCGCCTCTTCACCAGGAGCGCTGCGCGAGACGAGAGAGCTCGACGGCGCGTCGGGCTCGACGCTCAGGCAGCCTTGCTGCCTATCCTTGCTCGACGGCATCGTCCCCCCGCCCCGTCCGGCATCGCCGCTCTGGATGCCCGGGCGGCTCTCTTCCCCACAATCTCAGTTCGCTCGACGTTCCAGCGATTTCCGTGCAATGGTCTTGTTGGTTGTGGTACCCTGTTATTGCAGTCGCACCTCGGGTGAGCAACCTGACCGCCGGGCAGACCGCGACCTTGCGCTGCGTGCCGACCCGCCCTGGCAGCATGTACGACGCGGGGGAACAGCGCTCGTCATCGGTCGGGCGTGCCGCGTGGTCCGACGGCCGAGTCCAGCCGAGTTCAAGGAGCAGCCGCGCGGGCTGCGTCGACCCGGCGCAGACAGGCCTGCTGGTGGGCTCGAGCGGTGGCCTTGGGCACGCGGAAGAGCTCAATCCTCCGCTCGACGGGCATGCAGAAGGTCGTCGCAGTCCACAGCTTCGGGTCATCGACGCCGTGGAGCGGCTCGAGGTCGGTCCATACCCGCACGGCGTTATCGTCCGACGCCGTGACGATTCGCTTACCATCCGGGCTGAACGCCGCCGAATTGACTGGTGAATCGGATCCGTGCAGGACCAGAGGCTCCCCCGTGCCATCGGCACTCCATATCCGCGCCGTCCTGTCCTGAGACGCGGTGACGACGTGCTTGCCGTCGGCGCTGAACGCCGCCCCCAGGACCCAGTGCCCGTGCCCCCGCAGGATCAGGGGCTCGCCCGTACCTTCGGCGTTCCACACCCGCGCGGTCTTGTCCCACGACGCCGTGACGATGCGCTTGCCATCGGGGCTGAACGCCGCCCACATGATCGGAGCCTCGTGCCCCTGGAGGACCAGGGCCGCGCCCGTACCGTCGGCATTCCATACCCGCACCGTCTTGTCGTGGGAGGCGGTAGCGATGCGCTTGCCGTCGGGGCTGAATGCGGCCGAATTGACGCGACCATCGTGCCCCCGCAGGACCAGGGGCTCACCCGTACCGTCGGCATTCCATACCCGCGCGGTCTTATCCCAGGACGCGGTGACGATGCGCTTACCGTCGGGGCTGAACGCCGCCGAGACGACCTCGCGCACGTGTCCCCGAAGGATCAGCGGCTCGCCCGTGCCGTCGGCGTTCCACACACGCGCCGTCTTGTCCCACGATGCCGTGATGATACGCGTGCCGTCGGCGCTGAATGCCGCGGAGAAGACCTCGTGCTCGTGCCCCCGAAGGACCAGCGGCTCGCCCGTACCGTCGGCGTTCCACACACGCGCCGTCCTGTCAGACGATGCGGAGACGATGCGCTTGGCATCGGCGCTGAATGCTGCCGAATAGACCCCAAGTTCATGGCCAAGAAAGGCCAGGGGCCCAACCGTACTCTCGGCATTCCACACCCGTACAGTCTCGTCCCACGACGCCGTGATGATGCGCTTGCCATCGGCGCTGAATGCCGCCGAACAGAGCCCATCCTGATGACCGCGAAGAATCAGGGGCTCGCCCGTGCCGTCGGCATTCCACACCCGTCCCGTCTTGTCCCACGACGCCGTGACGATGCGCTTGCCGTCGGGGCTGAACGCTGCGCTCCATACCCCTCCCTCGTGGCCGCGAAGGATCAGGGGCTCCCCCGCACCATCGGTATTCCACACCCGTGCCGTCTTGTCCCACGACGCCGTGACGATGCGCTTGCCGTCGGCGCTGAACGCTGCGCTCCATACCCCTCCCTCGTGGCCGCGAAGGATCAGGGGCTCCCCCGCACCATCGGTATTCCACACCCGTGCCGTCTTGTCCCACGACGCCGTGACGATGCGCTTGCCGTCGGCGCTGAACGCCGCTGAGTAGACCTCCTGCTCGTGCCCCCGAAGGACCAGCGGCTCGCCTGTGCCATCGGCGTTCCACACCCGCGCGGTCTTGTCCGCGGACGCAGTGACGATGCGTTTGCCATCCGGATCGAACGCGGCAGACTGGACCCGCTGCTCGTGCCCCCGAAGGACCAGCGGCTCGCCTGTGCCATCGGCATTCCACACCCGCGCGGTCTTGTCCGAGGACGCGGTGACGATGCGCCTGCCATCGGGGCTGAACGCCGCGCTCCGGACCCCAGCCTCGTGACCACGAAGGACCAGGGGCTCGCCCGTGCCGTCGGCGTTCCACACCCGCGCAGTGTTGTCCCACGACACCGTGACGATGCGCCTGCCATCGGGGCTAAGCGCCGCCGAATGGAGCCCATCCGAATGCGTGAGGACCGCAAGAGCGACCCGGCCGTGCAGCGCCCACCGCGCAAGGCCTGCCCACCCTCGCGGGACATCGGGCGGCTCGACCTCCCGCAATATCGCGAGGACGGTCGTGGGATCGGATTGAAGCTCGCGCGCCGTCGCCATGCGGGTGGCGTTGCGCGCATCTCGGGCTTCGGCCTGCGCACGGGCCGTTTCCTGGTCGGCGCGAACCGCGAGGTACGACAGCATGAGCGCAATCGCGCCGAGCGTCGCGATGACGCCCATGGCGAGCCGCCGCCGCAGGCACTGCGCGCGCTCGGCCAGAGCCACGACGGCCAAGAGATAGCGCTCTTCCCGCCTGCCGAGCCCTGCGTGCCACTCCGCGCCCTGCGCGGCGCGCCGGCGCTCGCGCCACGCTCTAGCCTCCTCCGCCGCGCGGTCGCGCCAGAGCAGCCCTTCGGCGCGGCCGCTCGCCTCCCACTGCTGCGCCGAGGCGCGCAGCCGGGCCAGGAACTGCGCGTCTTGCTCGCTCTCTGCAAGCCACTGCCCGAGCTTTGCCCACCGTTCGATCAAGGACTCGTGGACCAGCTCCACGGTCGTTCCCTCACGCTCGCCGCTGGTCTCGATGAGCAGCAAGCGCGCTGCGGCCAAGTGCTGGACCACCTGCGCGATCGCCTCGCCAGTGCCCCCGTCGGCGTCCTGAGCAAGCTCGCGGAGTTCATCCAAGCTCACCAGTGCGCGCGTTCGCTCGGGCGTAACCAGACGCACGAGCACCGCCCGGGCCAGCCGCTGCTCGCGCATCGGCAGCGCCGAGAGCACCGCATCCGCGTGAGCAGACAGGGCACCGGCCACGCCGCCCAGCTTCACGTAGCTGTCTCGCGTCAGCAGCCGGCGCTCGCGATCCCGCGCTTCCCACAGTTTCGCGGCCGTGAATTGCAGAAGTGCCAAGGGGCTCCGCGTGCTCTCCAGCGTGCCCAGCATCTCCTCGACCATCTCCGCAGTCTCGAAGCGATGACCGGTCGCCTCGATCGGCCTCGTCAACGCGTCACGCAGACCCTCGCGCCCCATGGGTGGCAGAACCGAGAGCCCACGGGCCACGTCAGTCATTTGGGGGTGGTCCCCGGCCATGCGATCAAGAAAATCCGAGCGAATCGCGAGGAGGACGCGCAGGGGCGATGACGCGTCGTCGGCCGCGCCTTCCAAACAGGCCACGAACGCAGCCCGTTCCTCTGGCGCGACGCCGAGCGTGAAGAGTTCCTCGAACTGATCGACGAAGAGCAGGACATGGTGCCTCGTCCCCTCACGGCGACAGCACGCCCGCAACCGAGCACCCAGATGGCCCGGCTGCGCGCGCAAGGTGGCGATGGTGCCCTCGTTCTCGGCGACCTCGGACTCGGCCACCTGCACGAGCACATCGACGAGGGCCGCCAGCGGCCGGCGCCCCGGCCGCACGACGAACGTCTCCCACCGCTCGCTGCCGCGCTTCAACGCAGGGATCACCCCCGCGCGCACGAACGACGACTTGCCCGCCCCGGAGGGGCCGGCAACCGTCACGAGCGGCTGGTATCGAAGCCGCGCTGTCATGGCGGCGACATCGCGATCGCGACCGAAGAAGCGCCCGGCGTCCGACTCCTGGAACGCAGACAGCCCCGCGAACGGACTCTCTCCTTCACCCAGCTCGGGGGCCTTTCGACCGGGCAGCAGCGCCTCCAGCTCCCCGAGCAGCTCCTTGGCCGAGCCGATGCGCTCGTGTTTCCGCTTCTTCAGGCAGCGGTCGACGAGGGCGCCGAGCGCACCCGCGTCCGGACGCCGCGCGCTCACGCGCGGCATCGGGACGTCCAAGTTCACGATGTCCGCGAGCCGCGCGACCGAGAACGGGTCGAGCGGGTGCGCCCCCACGAGCAGCGTGTACAGCAGGATGCCCACGGCCCAGAGGTCGCTGCGAGGATCGATGTCCCCGCCCAGCAATTGCTCGGGCGACATGTACGCCGGCGTGCCGATGATCGCGCTTCGATAGCCCTGACCACCGCCTCCCTCGAGCGCCGCACGCACCCCCGTAATCGTCGATATCATCTGGACATCGAGCTGCTTGGCAATCCCGAAGTCGAGCACCTTGATGCTCCCTGCATCGTCGATGAGGATGTTCTCCGGCTTCAGATCGCGGTGCACGATCCCGAGCTCGTGCGCGCACACCAGCGCGCGAACCACAGGGATCATCAGCTCCACCACCTGGCCGGGTGACATCGGGCCGGTCGGCCCTATCGCAGCGAGCGGCCCCGGCGCGCTCGGGTGCTCGCGCCGAGCCAGCCATTCGCTCAGCGTGCGGCCCTTGATGTACTCCAGCACCAGGTACGGGTATCCACGGATCTCGTCCACCTCGTGAATGACGACGATGTTCTCGTGACGGCAGCGCGCCGTGGCCCGCGCCTCGGCCAGGAAGCGCTCGCTCCCCTGCCCGCTGTACTCGCTCAGCAGCTTGATCGCGACGAGGCGCCCCAGCTTCGTATCCCGCGCCAGGTACACGATCCCCATGCCGCCCCGGCCCAGCTTGCGGATGATCTCGTAGTGCTTGATCGTACCGCCGACGTCCGCCAGCGCAGAGCCCGGAGCGCGCTCCGCCACCGTCGCTCCCGCCAGCGCCCTCGCATCCTGCGCTGGCAGGAGCGCGGCCTCCTGCGCCTGCTCCTCGGGCATAGGGTCTCCCGCGGCCTCCGTGGGCGCCACGCCGGCGATACCGAGCGTGCACACGGCCTCTTCAACAGAAGCGCTGATCGAGCTCCGGTGGTCCGGCTGTCGCCGCACCAGAACCTCAGAATCTCCGCTCGTGTCCTCTCCTCTCGCTCCTCTCGGCTCCCGCCCCTCCCACCCGCTGCCCTCCACACCGGCCGCACGTCCGGGCACGAGCTCGAAGACGGCATAGAGCCGCCCCTCGCCAGCGTGCCCCCAGTCGATGGGCCAGCCGATGCGGGGGTGGTGGAGCCGCGTGCAACAACGCATCTCCCGCAGGAATCGCGCCAGGCCACGCCGCACCAGATGCGCGCCAGCTCCGTCCGGCGCCATGCCCAGGATCTGAACGACGATCGGCTGACCGCTCTCGATCAGCCGCCCCTTGTAGATCGCCGCTCGGCGGCTCGCCCGGAAGCATGACAAGATCTCGTAGCGGCCCTGGAACACCACCCCTGGCGCGAGTGTCCGCCGGCTCATCCTGGCTCCTCGACTCGCCGTCGCCTCGCTCGCCAGCTTCAGGCGCAACATCCTCACCCCGAATCGACAAGCAGCGATCCGGACGGCCGGGCTTGTCCCGCCTGTCTGACGAGAGAGCTCGACACCGTACCCGATCCCATGCTCAGGCAGCCTCGCTGCCTGTCCTCAATGATCTATAGCATCCGCCCCCACGCATCGCCCGACATCGACGCTCCGGACGTCTCTACGGCTCTCTTTCCGACAATCTCCGGCCCGCCGCCGCTCTCGCGCATTCCTCGCGAGACGCAGCATGGACCTGCGAGCAGCGCCAGAGCCCGCTGCTTCCTCGACGCGCTCACGCGCTCGACGCAGCGACGCTCGTCATCGGCCGGCCGTGCCGCGCAGCCGGCCCCCCGAATCCGCCTGCCCCCTCGGCGCGGCCGCGCGAACCGCGGCGACCTGCCGCAGACAGGCCTCCTGGCTCGCCCGGGCGGCCGACTCGGGCACACGAAGGAGCTCGATCCTCCGCTCGACAGGCATGCAGTAGGTCGTCGCCGTCCACAGCTTCGGATCATCGACGCCGCGGAGCGGCTCGAGGTCGGTCCACACCCGCGCGACCTTGTCGTCGGACCCGGTGACGATGCGCTTGCCATCGGGGCTGTACGCCACCGCGTTGACGGACGCATCGGACCCGCGCAGCACCAGGGGCTCGCCCGTGCCGTCGGCGTTCCATATCCGCGTCGTCTTGTCGTCGGACGCGGTCACGACATACTTGCCATCCGGGCTGAACACCGCAGCATTGACCAGGTGCTCATGACCACGCAGGACCACGGGCTTGCCTGTGCCGTCGGCGTTCCACACCCGCACCGTCTTGTCCCACGACGCCGTGACGATCCGCTCGCCATCCGGGCTGAACGCCGCCGATACGACCCAACGATCGTGCCCTCGCAGGACCACGGGCTCGCCCGTGCCATCGGCGTTCCACACACGCGCCGTGTTGTCATACGAGGCGGTGACGATGCGCTCGCCGTCGGGGCTGAACGCCGCCGAACGCACCCTGTCCGCGTGACCACGGAGCGTCACGGGCTCTCCAGACCCGTCGGCGCTCCACACACGCGCCGTCTTGTCAAAGGACGCCGTGACGATGCGCTCGCCGTCAGGGCTGAACGCCGCGGAGCGAACCCGGTCCGCATGACCACGGATCACCAGCGGTTCGCCCGAGCCGTCGGCGTTCCACACCCGCGCCGTCTTGTCGTCGGACGCGGTGAGGATGCGCTTGCCATCCGGGCTGAACGCCGCCGAGAACACCTCCCCCTCGTGGCCACGGAGGATCACGGGCGCTCCCGCGACCTCGGCGTTCCACACCCGCGCCGTCCTGTCCCACGACGCCGTGACGATGCGCTTGCCATCCGGGCTGAACGCCGCCGAGGAGACCGAATCGTCATGACCACGGAGGCTGAGGGGCTCACCCGTGCTCTCGGCGTTCCACACCCGCGCCGTCTTGTCATAAGACGCCGTGACGATGCGCCTGCTGTCGGCGCTGAACACCGCAGAATAGACCCGATCCTGGTGGCCGCGCAGGGTCCGAGGCTCCCCCGACCCATCGGCGTTCCACACCCGCGCCGTCTTGTCCCACGACGCCGTGACGATCCGCTCGCCATCCGGGCTGAACGCCGCCGAGTAGACGACATCCTCGTGGCCGCGCAGGATCCGGGGCTCGCCCGACCCATCGGCGTTCCACACCCGCGCCGTCTTGTCCCACGACGCCGTGACGACGCGCTTGCCATCCGGGCTGAACGCCGCCGAGTAGACGGCATCCTCGTGACCGGGCAGGACGACCGGCTCACCCGTGCCATCCGCCTTCCACACCCGCGCGGTCCGGTCGAACGACGATGTCACGATGCGCCCGCCGTCGAGGCTGAACGCCGCGAAATAGACCGGCTCCGCATGACCCCGAAGGACGGCGAGCTCGCCCGTGCCATCCGCCCTCCACACCCGCGCGGTCCGGTCGAACGACGCCGTCACGATGCGCCCGCCATCGGGGCTGAACGCCGCCGAATAGACCCCGTCCTCGTGACCGCGGAGGACGAGCGGCTCGCCCGCACCCGCCGTGCGCCACACCCGCGCGGTCCTGTCGTCCGACGCCGTCACGATGCGCTCGCCGTCGGGGCTGAACGCCACCGAGTTGATCGGCGCGTCGTGGCCACGAAGGACCAGCGGCTCGCCCGTGCCGTCCGCGTTCCACACCCGCACGGCCCTGTCCGCGCAGATCGTCGCGATGTGCTTGCCGTCGGGGCTGAACGCCGCCCGGATGACGAAATCCGGGTGGGTGAGCACCACGCGCGCGACCCAGCTGTGCAGCGCCCAGCGCGCGAGGGTGGCCCACCCGCGCGGCACCTCGGGCGGCTCGACCTCCCGCAAGAGCGCCAGCACCGTCGTGGGATCGGATTGCAGCTCGCGCGCCGCGGCCATGCGGGTGGCGTTGCGCGCCAGGAGCGCGTCCGCCTGCGCGCGGATCGCCAGGTACGACACCATGACCGCGAACGCGCTGAGCGTCGCGATCACGCCCACGGCGAACTGCCGTCGCAAGCGCCGCGCGCGCTCGGCGAGCTCCACGACGGCCAGCAAATAGCGCTCCTCGCGCTTGCTCAGCCCCGCTCGCCCGTCGGCGCCCTGCGCGGCGCGCCGGCGCTCGTACCATGCCCT
Source organism: Sorangium sp. So ce426 (assembly GCF_051475585.1). Classification (NCBI taxonomy): domain Bacteria; kingdom Pseudomonadati; phylum Myxococcota; order Polyangiales; family Polyangiaceae; genus Sorangium; species Sorangium sp. So ce426. The sequence goes on from NZ_CP150341.1 coordinate 6,678,668, forward strand.
CGCGTCCTGGGCCGCGCGGTCGCGCCAGAGCAGCCCCTCGGCCCAGCCGCTCGCCTCCCACTGCTGCGCCGAGGCGCGCAGCCGGGCCAGGAACTGCGCGTCTTGCTCGCCCTCGGCGAGCCACTGCCGGAGCTTGGGCCACCGCTCGATCAGCGACTCATGCACCAGCTCCACCGTCGTGCCCTCGCGCTCGCCCCCGGTCTCGATCAGCAGCAGCCGCGCGCCGGCCAGGTGCTGGACCACCTGATCGATCGCCTCGCCCGCAGGACCCCTGCCGTTCTGCGCCACCCCATGGAGCTCCTCCAGGCTGACCACCGCGCGCGTGCGCTCGGGCGTGACCAGGCGCACGAGCACCGCGCGGGCCAGCCGCTGCTCGCGCACCGGCAGCGCCGAGAGCACCGCGTCCGCGTGCGCGGACAGGGCGCCCGCCACGCCGCCCAGCCTCTCGTAGCTGTCTCGCGTCAGCAGCCGGTGCTCGCGATCCCGCGCCTCCCACAGCTTCGCGGCCGTGAACTGCAAGAGCGGCAGCGGGCTCCGCGTGCTCTCCAGCGTGCCCAGCATGTCCTCGATCATCTCGGCCGTCTCGAAGCGATGACCGGCCGCCTCCAGCGGCCTCGTCAGCGCGTCGCGCAGCCCGTCGCGCCCCATCGGCGGCAGCAGCGACAGACCGCGCGTCACGTCGATCACGAAATCGTGATCATCGGCCATGTGATCGAGGAAATCCGAGCGGACGGCGAGCAGCACACGCAGGGGTGATGACGCGTCGTCGGCCACGCCTTCCAGGCAGGCCACGAACGCGGCCCGCTCCTCGCGGCTGGCGCCGAGCGTGTACAGCTCCTCGAACTGATCGACGAAGAGCAGGACATGGTGCCTCGTCCCCTCGCGGCGGCAGCGCGCGCGCAGCCGGGCGCCCAGGTGCCCCGGCTGCGCGCGCAGCGTGGCCACGATCCCGTCGTGGTCGGCGAGCTCGGCCGACCCGGACCCCGCGCTGGCCACCTCGGACTCGGCCACCTGCACGAGCACATCGACGAGCGCCGACAGCGGCCGGCGCCCCGGCCGCACGATGAACGTCTCCCACCGCTCGCTGCCGCGCTTCAACGCAGGGATCACCCCCGCGCGCACGAACGACGACTTGCCCGCCCCCGACGGCCCGACGACCGTGAGGAGCGGCTGGTAGCGCAGCCGCGTCGTCGTGGCGGCGATCTGGCGATCGCGCCCGAAGAAGCGCGCCGCGTCCGACTCCTGGAACGCGGACAGCCCCGCGAACGGGCTCTCGTCGTCGCCCAGCTCGAGCGCCTTTCGGCCGGGCAGCAGCGCCTCCAGCTCCGCGAGCAGCTCCTTGGCCGAGCCGATGCGCTCGTGCTTGCGCTTCTTCAGGCACCGATCGACAAGGTCGCCGAGCGCGCCCACGTCCGGCCGCCGCGCGCTCACGCGCGGCATGGGGAGATCGAGCTTCACGATGTCCGCGAGCCGCGCGACCGAGAACGGGTCGAGCGGATGCGCCCCCACGAGCAGCGTGTACAGGAGGATGCCCACGGCCCAGAGGTCGCTGCGAGGATCGATGTCCCCGCCCAGCAATTGCTCGGGCGACATGTAGGCCGGCGTGCCGATGAGCCCGCTCCGGTGGCCGTCGACGTGGCCTCGCGCGAGCGTCGCCTGCGTGCCCGTGAGCGTCGACATCACCCTGGCGTCGAGCTGCTTGGCGATCCCGAAGTCGAGCACCTTGATGCTCCCCGCGTCGTCGATGAGGATGTTCTCGGGCTTCAGATCGCGGTGCACGATCCCGAGCTCGTGCGCGCACACCAGCGCGCGAACCACAGGGATCATCAGCTCCACCACCTGGCCGGGCGGCATCGGGCCGGACGGCCCTATCGCGGCGAGCGGCCCTGGCGCGCTCGGGTGCTCGCGCTGGGTCAGCCATTCGCTCAGCGTGCGGCCCTTGATGTACTCGAGCACCAGGTACGGGTGTCCGCGGATCTCGTCCACCTCGTGGATCACAACGATGTTCTCGTGACGGCAGCGCGCCGTGGCCCGCGCCTCGTCCAGGAAGCGCTCGTTTCCTTGTCCGCTGAACTCGAGCAGCAGCTTGATCGCCACGAGGCGCCCGAGCTTGGTGTCGCGGGCCAGGTACACGATCCCCATGCCGCCCCGGCCCAGCTTGCGGATGATCTCGTAATGCTTGATCGTGCCGCCGACGTCCGGCAGCGCGGAGCCCGGACCGCGCCCCGTCGGCGCCGCTCCCCCCGCCGCGGTTGCGCCGTGCGCGTCGAGCGCGTCGTGTACCGACGGCGCTGCGGCCTCGCGCGCTCGCTCCTCGGGCGTCACGCCGGCCGACGCCTCCGTGGGGGCCAGGCCGGCGAGCGCGAGCGTGGTCTCGGCCGGTTCGCCACGCTCGCCGCGCATTCCGCTCGATCCCGACCGGTCCGGCTGTCTCTGCTCCTGGGCCTCGGCGTCGCGGCGCGGGGTCTCCTTGAGCTCGAGCGTCGCCTGCGGCAGGGTCGCGCCGAGCGCGTGTTGCTGCAGGTCGTCCTGCGAGGGCATCACCTCCTGCAGGGTGTGTCCCGGCATGAGCTCGAAGACGGTATAGAGCCGCCCCTCGCCGGCGTGCCCCCAGTCGACGGGCCGGACGATCGGAGCGTGGTGGAGCCGCGTGCCAGAGCGCATCTCCCGCAGGAACCGCGAGATGGAGCGCCGCGCAGGGTGCCTGCGGTCTCCCTCGCGAGGCAGACGGAGAATCTGGAGGACGATCGGCCGACCGCCCCCGATGCGCCGGCCCCTGTAAACGACCGTTCGGCCGCTCGCTCGGCAGCAGGACAGGATCTCATAGCGACCCTGGAACACCGTCCCTGGCGCGAGGGTCTCGCGGCTCATCCTGGCCCCTCCGATCGCTGCCACGCCCGCGCGGCGGCTCCGGGTGAAACGTCCCCACCCCCTGTCGACACGCAACGCTCCCGAATGTCGAGCTCGTCGCGCCGCTCTGGCGAGAGAACCCGACGGCGTACCCGGACCGATGCTCAAGCAGCCAACCGTCGCTGCCTGTTGGGAGGTTCTATAGCATACCCCCCCACATCGTCCGGTGTCGGCGCCTCGGATGCGTCAGCCCCTCTCCTTCGCACCAGCGCTCCCGTCGTTCTCCTCCTGTTCTTCCGCCATTTCGAGCCGCTCGGCATTGCGGCAATTCCCAGGTGCCGAGACCTGGCATACGAGGAGCCGGCCTGAGGCTCAGGCGACGAGCCCGGTCATCGCTCGGGTGAGGAGCCCAGTCATCGCTCAGGTGAGGAGCCCAGTCATCGCTCAGAATCAGGCGAGGAGCCGGGCTGTGGCTCGGACGACGAGCCCAGTCGACGGGGCGAGTCTCTCTTGCAGCGCGGCCGCCCGCACGCAGCCGTGCCCGCGCCGTGCGGGACGTTCCGCCGGGGCCCTCGGAGCGCGATCTTTTGCTGGATCCCGCAAACCATTGCGGAAGAGAGCAAGCGGTTGCGTAGCCGCCTCCGCGGCCTGGCGCCGCGCGGGCTCCCATCTCCCACCCTCTGTGCGGCCTGCGCGCGGGATCTGCGCTGGCAGCGCGGGCGCCGCGGGCGCCGGTCCGGCATCGCGGCGGCCGGAGAGCGTCAGCCGACCGGCGGCTCCGCGCCGGTGACCTCGCCGTCGGCGCCCTCGTCCTCGTCGAGCGACACCTCCTCCTCGATCACCTCTCCGGCGGCCGCCGTGCGCCTCACGGCCGTGAGGCCGAGCTGGATCTGCGCCTTCACCGGGAAGACCTGCCGCAGCGTCGTCGCCCAGTCGTTGAACCAGCCCCGCAGGCCCTCGATCCCCTCCCGTTGCTCCCGCCAGGCCCTCGCCAGCTCGGCCGCCGGCACCCGGGGCGGCTGCGCCTGCGCCCCGGCGCCGGCCTCGAGCTTCGCCAGCAGATCGCGCACCTGCTGCACCTTCGCCTCGGTCAGCCCGCGCGCCGCGAGCACCTTGTGGACCTTCTTCGCGTCGCCATCGCTGTTCCTGGCGAGCCCCTCGAGGCGGCGGAGGTACGTCCCGACCGACATGGTCACCGTCGACCCGAGCGGCTGCGGCTCCAGGTGCTTGAAGAACGCGGCCTCGAAGCCGTCGCGCCGCTCGCGCGGCACCACGCGGCGGATGATCGCGCGCGTGCGCGGGAACCACGTGTTCTCGAAGACGTCGACCTCCCGGAGCAGCTGCATCCGCTCGGCGCCCTCGACGCCTCCGCCGCTCGCGACCTCCGCGAAGAGGTGCTCGAGCGGGCGCTGCTCGCCCGAGGCGAGCTTGAATAGCCGCCACCCCTCGCGGTGCTCGTTTGCCGCGTAGCCCTCGCGACGCGCCCGCGCGATGAACGGCGCGGCCTGGACGTTGACGAGGAACCGGAGAGCGCGACCCAGGAGGTCCTGCTCGGCCGCGGTGAGCGCCAGCGGCAGGGACGCCTCGGAAGGCCCGGACGGCGCGGGCCGCGCTCCCGGGTTCCAGGAAGCGCTCGCGGACTTCGCTTTCGGCATGTCGTTTCTCCTCGCTGGCGCTCGTGGACAGCGCAGGAGCGCTCAGCGGCGTCGGCCGATTGCAAGCTGCGCGCCAGCGGGATGGACGGTCGCCGCGCGTTCGCCACGTTACGCCGCGATTGGACTGCCCACCACGAGGCCGGTCTCCCCCGCTCCCAGGCGAGGAGCCTGATGCAATCGACGATTGGAACGTTTGGAACCGATCTGACGACAGGAAGCATCCCAAGAGTCGGACCTTCCTACCGTCGGCGTGTGTCACGTGTTCTTCGCCCTCACCGTTCGTGAGCAACGGCATCATCACCTGCGCGCCGGCCGCCCTGCGCGAAGGCCTGGGGCTTGCGTCGCCGCCCCCCCCAGGGCACGCTGGACCCATGGGCCATCCCGCCGAGAAGCGCCGACGCGCGACGTACGCCGACCTCGAGGCGGCGCCGCCGAACAAGGTGGCAGAGCTCATCGGCGGCGAGCTTCACCGCTTCCCCCGGCCAGCGCCGCGGCACGCGCGCGCCGCGTCGAGCCTGGGCATCGAGCTCGGCGGTCCCTTCGATCACGGCAAGAACGGCCCGGGCGGCTGGTGGATCCTGGACGCGCCCGAGATCCACTTCCCCGATCCGGCCTCGCCAGGCGACGTGGATGTCGTCGTGCCGGACCTCGCCGGGTGGCGCCGGGAGCGCATGCCCGAGCTCCCCGACACGCCCTACTTCTCGCTCGCTCCGGACTGGATCTGCGAGGTCCTGAGCCCCTCGACCGAGCAGCACGATCGCAAGGAGAAGATGCCCGTCTACGCGCGCGAGGGCGTGCGGCACGTCTGGTTGATCGCGCCCCTCCAGCGGACCCTGGAGATCTTCACGCTCGCCGCGGACCGCAGCTGGGCGCCGATCGCCACCCACCGCGACACCGCGAGCGTCCGCGCCACGCCCTTCCAGGCCATCGAGCTCGATCTCGCCGTGCTCTGGGCGACCTGAACAACTCCCTCATTGTGCAGCCCTTTTCAGCGGGGGAATTGAACAGGGAGGCGAGGAGACGGGGAGTATTTTGAAGATTTCCCTCCCCGTCTCCCCGTCTCCCTGTTCAATTTTCTCGGAGGTACGGCACGAGTCAGAGAGCCCGAGTCAAAGAGCGCGACTCGGAGGGCTTGAGTCCGAGAGCTCGCCGTCCCCGCCCTCGCCGCCGTCCGGCCCCCGGAGCTGCGCCGAGAGCAGGCCGACGAGCTCCTGCGTCGAGAGCTTGCCGGCGGTGTCCTTGCCGCCGAGCACCTGCGCCACGAGCGAGCGCTTCTCCGCGTGCAGCGACAGCATCTTCTCCTCGATCGTCCCGAGCGCCACCAGGCGATAGATGGTGACCGGCCGCCGCTGGCCCAGGCGGTGCGCCCGGTCCGAGGCCTGATCCTCGACCGCGGGGTTCCACCAGGGGTCGAGGTGGATCACGTTGGTGGCCGCCGTGAGGTTGACGCCGAACCCCCCCGCCTTCAGCGAGATCAGAAAGAGCGGCGCCGACCCCTCCTGGAACTCGCGCACCCGCTCGGCCCGGGCCTTCCGGGGCGTCTCGCCGTCGAGGTAGACGTACGCGACGCCGCGCGCCTCGAGCGCCTCGCGCACCAGCGCGAGGTGCGACGTGAACTGGCTGAACACGAGCGCCCGCTGCCCCTCCGCGCACAGCTCCTCGACGAGCCCGAGGAAGCGCGCGAGCTTGGACGAGTCGAGCGTCGAGCGCGCGTCGTAGAGGCGCGGGTGCGACGCGAGCAGCCTGAGCCGCGTGAGCGCCGCCAGCACCTCGACGCGCCGCTCCTGCTGGCGCCGGACCGCCCGGGGCGTCTCGAGGTCGGACAGCGCCGCGAGGCGCGCGTCCTCGTACAGCTGCCACTCGGCGCCCGAGAGCACGACCGGCACGCGCACCTCGGTGCGCGCCGGCAGCTCGGCCTCCACCTGCGCCTTGGTCCGCCGGAGCAGGAACGGGGCGAGCACGCGCGCGAGCGCGGGCCCCGCGGCAGGGTCGATCTGCCGCTCGATCGGCATGGCGTAGCGGTCGCGGAACGCGTCCCAGCCGCCGAGGAGGCCGGGGAAGACGAGCGCGAAGAGGCTCCAGAGCTCGCCGAGGTGGTTCTCGATCGGCGTGCCCGAGAGCGCGAACCTGAAGTCCGCCTTTAGCGCCCTCGCGGCGCGGAAGCGCTGGGTGGTCGCGTTCTTCAGGCTCTGCGCCTCGTCGAAGACGACGGTGGCGAAGCGCCGCGCCGCGAGGCGCGCGGCGTCGCGCACGAGCAGGCCGTAGCTGAGCACCAGCACGTCGCCCCGGCCGAGCCGCGCGAGCGCGTCGTCGCGATCGGCCTCGTCCGCGTAGAGCGTGATGCGGAGAGAGGGCGCGAAGCGCCGCGCCTCGTCCTGCCAGTTGAAGGCCACCGAGGTCGGCGCGACGACGAGCGCCGGCCCGCGCTCGCCGCGCTCGATCAGGACGGCGAGCGCCTGCACCGTCTTGCCGAGGCCCATGTCGTCGGCGAGCACGCCCCCCGCGCCCCAGGCCGCGAGGCGCACGAGCCAGCGATACCCATCGAGCTGGTAAGGGCGGAGCTCACCCGCGAGCGCCGCCGGCGCGGCGGGGCAGAGCTCGCCGGCGGCCACGACCCGCTCGACGAGCCCCCGGAACGCGCCGTCCGCCTCGATCGCGGCGCCGGCCCGCTCGAGCTCCCACAGCACCGCGGCGGCCGAGGGGCCCACCGAGAGGCCGCGCGGGGAGTCGTGGACGTGATCGGCCAGGCGCTCGAGGTGGGCGCGCAGGGCCTCGCCCAGCTCCACGTAGGTGGTGGCCGTGACCTGCACGTAGCGCTCGTGGCGGCGCGCCGAGTCGAGCAGCCGGGCCAGCTCCACGCGCTCCCCCGCGACGCTCAGGCCGCCGAGGGCGCCGAACCACTCGCGCCGCTTCTCGAGGACGACCTTGAGCGCGCGGGGGCCGCCGTCGCCCACGACGCGCAGGGGCTCGCTGACCCACTCGAGCTCCGGGGGCGGCTCGCGCCGCGCGCAGGCCGCGAGCAGATCGAGCGCGCCCTGCGCGCTGGCGAAGCGGTAGTGGAACGGGCGATCCTCGAACGGCTCGGCCCCGGCGAGCGGGAGCGCGGCGGCGAGCGCGTCGGCGAAGTCCTGCTCCCGGCGCAGGTCGCGCACCGCGTGCAGGGCCCGGTCGCCGCGCCGCACGTGGACGTCGCGCGCGCCCGCGCCCGGCACGAGCGGCGGGGCGTCCGCGAGCGGCCGCACGCGCAGCTCGACCTCCACGGCGCCGCGGGGCTGGGCCGTGAGCCGCAGCACCGGGAGCAGCTCCGGCGGGACCGACTCGCCCATCACGCTGCGCGGCATGGCCACGGGCACGCGCAGCGCCCACCGCGAGAGCGCGGCGAGCAGCGCGCCGTGGCTCTCGGGCGGGAAGACGTCGCCCTCGCGCGCGAGCACGTCGAGCAGCGCCCGGATCTCGGCCTTGACGTCGAGCAGCGTGAGCCGCCGCGCGCCCTTGTCCCAGTCCCAGAGGAACAGCACCTCCTCGGGCCGGGCCCGGCGCGCGCGATCGAGCAGCGCAGGGGGCAGCGCCGTACCCTCGACGCCGGCGCTCACGCGCACGGCGCCGTGGCGCTGCTCGGCCACGACGCCCACCGGCGCGCGCTCGATCCGCACGGCGACGTCGGGCGCCTCGTCGACGAAGAGGCGCGGGTGGCCGATGAGCGCGTCGAGCAGCGCCCGCGAGGCGAAGGCGCTGCCCTCGGGCAGGAGGGACGCGATGCGGGCGTCCTCGGGGGAGAGCTTTCCGCCGTGCTCCAGCAGGAGGCGCTTCTTGCCGAGCCGCGCCCCGGCGCCGCGCTGGCCCTTCTTGCCCATCCGGTGGATCCAGGGCGCGACAACGACGCCGGCCGCCTCGACGACGTCCAGCCGGAAGGAGAGCTCGACGCCGCCGCGCGCCCCGGGGCCCTCGTCGAGGGCCCTGTCGAGCGCCAGCAAGGCGCGCTCCCAGGCGGGGCGGCCGAGCTCGCCGAGCGCCTGGAAGAAGGCCGCGCTCGGGGGCTGGCGGAGCCAGAGCAGCGCGGCGTCGATGGCCGCGAGCGCGTGGACGCAGCCGGCCGCGCCGCAGTCGCACTCGGCGCGGAGGGCCCCGGGCGCGAGGGTCAGCCGCGCCTCCGGCCTGACGAAGCCGGCGCCTGCGCGGTGCGCCTCGAAGGGCCGCGGGTCGTCGAGGCGAAAGCCGGGGAGCGCGGCGTCGAACCGCAGCGCGGCGGCCCGGAGCGCCCGCTCGGGGCGCGGGGCCGCCGCGTCCGGCACGCGCGCGCGCAGCTCGCAGAGCCGCTCGTGCGCCGGCAGGGCCCGCGGCTCCTCGGGCGCGCGCAGGAGCGACGGCGCCGCGGCGCGCGCGAGCGCCGCGTCGTCGCGCTCGTCCTCCAGGAAGCGAGCCACGAGGGGCGGCAGGACGTCGCGGAGGCGCGAGGGCGCGAGCCACGCGCGCGCTTCCGCGAGCGACTCGGCGCTCGCGAGGTCGATGAGGCGCCGCCGCGCGCCGAGGAGCTGCAGCTCGGGCCAGAGCGTGGGGTCGACGCGCGGCGCGACCGCCTCGAGGCTCAGCCGAGCCAGGTGCGCGACGCCGTGCTGCGCGAGCCAGGCGAGGAGGGCCGCGCGGGTCTCGAAGGGCGCCGCAGGGGCTACGGGGGGAACGGGGGGGACGGCCTGGGTGTCGCCGGGCATGACGGGCGGCGTAACGTCGTCGGTGCGAGGGCCCGGTTCAAGGGGTTCCGGCGCGCTGGCCCCCGGGAGCGAGCGCGCTGTAGGGTGCGGCGCCGCGCGGCGCGGGTTCGCGTCGCTCGACGAAGGCGAGCTGCGCGAGGCGACGCGCCGGCTCTGCGCCGCGCTGCGCGCCCGACCCGACATCCAGCGTGGCCGTATGACCTTGTGAGCGCGTATCCGTGATTGGCGCTCTGCTGGAGGAGCGCAGTCCAGGATTCCCAGGATCGTATGTTCGCGATACGCTCTGGGCATGCCCCGGTCCCTGACCCCAGCGCGTCGCCCGAAAAGGACACCGACGTGGCTGGGACACAGAGGCGGCACGGAGGTGCTCGATCGTGTTCCATCCTTCCTCGTTCGACTCACAACCTGACTCCCAGAGGAGAGACAGCGCGCGCGGAGTGGTCGCGCTCGCCGATCGGCCGGCGGACTCCCGCCCAGCCTCTTCGCGCCGCTCCGTACGGCTGCGAGGCCGCCTCATCGACGGGCGTTACCAGGTCGATCAGCTGCTCGGTCGCGGCGCGATGGGCGAGGTCTGGCGCGCGCACGACGGCGTCCGGCGCGCCGATGTCGCGCTGAAGTTCCTCACGGTGGCGCGGGGCGGGCGGAACGTCGACGCGATCGAGCGGTTCCGCCTGGAGGCGCGGGTCGCCGCGCAGCTCGGACAGAAGACCCGCGGCGTCGTCGCCGTGCTCGACGCCGGCGAGGACCTGGCGGCGGGCCCGTACATCGTGATGGAGCACGTGCGCGGCAGGTCGCTGCGTCAGCTGCTGGAGGAGCGAGGGACGATCCCCGCCGTCGAGCTCGCGTCGCTGCTGCGGCAGCTGGGAGAGGCGCTGTCGGTGGCGCACGGCCTCGGCGTCGTGCACCGGGACATCAAGCCGTCGAACATCCTTCTTGTGGAGGGGAGCGACGGCCATCTCTGCGCCAAGATCACCGACTTCGGGATCGCCAAGTGGGTCGGCCAGGATCGGCCGGCCGACTTCCGCCGCCGCACCGCGGACGGCGTCGTGCTGGGCACGCCGGCCTACCTGAGCCCGGAGCACACGTGTGACGGCCTGGGCGGCCCGCAGCTCGACATGTGGTCGCTGGCGGTCGTCGCGCACGAGGCGCTGACCGGGCGGCAGCCGTTCCCGGGCCGCAACCTGGCCGCGGTGCTCGCGGCCATCCTGGTCAGCGGGCGCCCCCCGCTGGCCACGTTGTGCCCGGGAGCGCCGCCCGCCCTGGAGGCGTGGTTCGCGCGCGCCTTCGCCATCAGCCCGTCGGAGCGGTTCCCCAGCGTCCAGGCGATGATCTCTGCCTTCGAGGCCGCGGCGGGGGTGCCGGTGGCGCCGCCGGCAGCTCCGCGGAGGCGGCGCTTTCGCGTCGCGGCGGCCGGGGCGGCGCTGGCGCTCGGGATCGCGCTGCCCGCGGCGCTGCTCTGGGGGCCGGCGGGGAGCGACGGCGCGCGCCGCGTGGACGAGGTGGTCCGCGACACGGCGCGCGCGGCCGCCCGGGTCGCGGACGCCGCGCAGGCGATGACGGCGCGCCTGCTGGAACGCCAGGGCACAGCGCCCTGATCGCGGATCTCGCGCCGCGTCCGCCTCGTCAGGACGCGGGCGGGGCCGTCCAGGAGCTCGGGACGGTGGCCGGCTACCTCGCCCAGAGGACCGAGAGATCGAGCTCGATCGCCTCGAAGGGCTCGACGCGGACGCGAGCGGCGTCGCGGTGGACGGCGGCGGGCCCCCACCCCCGACCCGAGGAGAGCGAGAAGACCTCCAACGTCCGCGCGAGCGGGTCGACCAGCCACACGTGCCGCACGCCCTCGCGCGCATAGATCGGCATCTTCTCGTCGCGGTCCACGTCCTCGGTCGAAGGGCTCAGCACCTCACAGACCCAATCCGGGGCGAGCGGGAAGAAAGCTGTCGTCGGCAGCTCGGGCATGCGTTCTCGACGCCAGCCAGCGATGTCCGGTACGACCGCCTCCACCTCACCCGGCACCGCTGGGTCCGGGAAATGCAGTTCGGGCGCGTCCAGGATCCACCAGCCGCCAGGCCCCCCCGTTCCCTGCATCGAACGGACCGCCGAGCTCGATGCCGAGGCGAGACGATGCGCGTGCATGAGGCGGCGCCGGCCTGGGGAACACGTGCAAGGTGCCCGCGATGAGCTCCGCCACCTTGGTCGGCGGGACGGCCTCGAGATCGGCGTACGTCGCGCGGCGCTGCTTGGCGGCGGGCGGGCCCATGGCGGAAGCCTGCCCGGGGACGAGCGGCGCGGCAAGGCGGCGAGGTGCAGGGGTCCGGCGGCGCGCCGGCCGGGGCGCTCATCGACGCGGGGGCACGACGGCGACCGCTAGCGATCACAGCACAAGACGTGTGTGACGCCGCGTTCCAGGGAACCGCTCACGATCTCGGAGTCGGTCGACGGAGCGCACGTTCCAGGCTCGCTCTTCAAGAACACCGAGCGCATCGCCGCAAGCGACGCGCTCGTCGCCCTGGTGCAAACAGGGTTGCTGTGATTGGTGGTGTACTCGGATGCGACCTCGCTGATGCAGTCGGGATCCTGGTACAGCATGACTTCCGCCGTGCAGCTTCCGCCGCTCGGCGCGCCGCAAGAGCACGGAGAGCATTCGCGGGTGTCGTTGAGCATGGGATACTCGAACTTGCGGTCGTAACCCTTCCAGCACTCGCCGTTTTCCTGAGGAGGGTAGCACGTCATGCTGAGCGTCGGTGCGTACCCGGGAGGATCGGACTTGCAGGCCCTGACGAACTGTAGGCTGCCCATCGACGGTTTCGGTACCGGAGACACCGGAGCGCACGGGGCGAGGGTCGACGGCTCGAACGTCACTGTAGCGACGGCGTCTCCCGGGATCGGCTCTTCGGCCGCTGAACAGGAACCGTCCCATGACGCGCCGAAGTCGAGCGTGCCGACGGCGTCCTCGCGAGAACAGACCGACGCGCTGGCGGTCACCTTCGACGGCAGTTCGCACTCGGCCGGCGTACACTCGCAGGGCTCACACTTGTCCTCCGCGCTGAACCCCTCTGCTTCGAAGTACCCTTCCCACGCAAGCTCATCGTTGAACGCCTCGCATTGCTTGAATGCGCCAGCGCCCTCCACGAGGACAAATACTTCCTTGGTCGGATCGGGCTTTGGTAGCTCTGGTGGAAGGTCTATCGAGTAGCACCCGAGCAGTGCGAACACTGCAAGGACAAGTGATGCATTTGATCGCATCGTGGGTACCGCCCTTCAGTTAAATTTGTCGGAGCAGCAGAAAACGCGCGGTTCTCCGCTGACAAGATCGCCGATTACCTGGGAGACGTGCAACGTCGGCGCGCACGTGCCCGGCTTTTGATGGGTTAGCACCGCACGCATCGCCGCGATCGGAAGGGGATCGATGTCGGTGCACCGACTGTCGTTCTGGTCGACGCCGAACCCGCCACCGATGATCTTGGTAGTGCAGCTGGTTTCGGCATACACGAGGAATTCCGCCTCGCAGCTCCCACCCACCGGAGCCTCGCAGGAACATGGAGTGCACGTGCGTGCGTCTGCGATTCGCTCCTTGAACTCCAGTCGGACATCGAATCCTGGCGGACACAATCCGTCATACTCGGGGGAGATGCACGCTCGCCATTCACGCTCTGGTCGAATGCCTAATACCATCGGACAGGCCTTTGCAAAGTTGCCGAAGATCGGCGGCGGGTCGAACGCCGACGATGGGGCGCACTCGGCAGCGAGTGCCGGCGGATCGAAGGTGACCGAGGCGAATACCTCGCTTGGTACAGGAGGGGCAGCCTTGCGGCACATGCCCCCGTGATCCTCGTCCGCGTCTTGCTCATCGAAGACGATCTGGGTTCCGTAGTCGCCACAGCGCAGCGACCTGTGTGCTGTCACGCTCGACGGCAACGTGCACAGGGCCGGTCCGCACGTGCACACGCCGCACTCCTCGACGGCACGCACGTCAGCCCAACCCTCCCAGAAGTCCAGCCGGTGCCCCGGACATGCTGGCGCATCGGGACTCTCGTCAACCCAGAGCCATACGGCGTTGTCGTCCGTCCGCGGGGCATAGACACCGTACGCATCGAGCCCGTCTCCACACGCTGTCAGCATGACGGCGACACTTACAAAACAAGCGCTCGACCGCATCAGAACCCCTCCCGCCGCTCAGTAAAAGTCCTTCTGACAAGGGATCAGGCCGTCGCAGGGATCGAACTCCTGGGTCGGCGTCTTCATGGCCTGCCGTGCGGGAGCGGCGGGGCGGGTCGCGCGAGGCCGCGGCGGGACGGGCGGCGGCGCGGCCTCGGGGAGCGGCTCAGGGCCTCGAGCGAGCGGTCGAACGGAGGGCGGCGGCGTGGCTCGAACCGCAGCAGCCTGGACCACCGGCCCCAGGCGTGGCGCGGCTCGGCGGGGGGGCTCGCGCCAGAGGACCGCGGCCGCGCTGCCCAGCACGAACGCCAGCGCGAGCACCGCACCGTACCAGCGCGCGCGGGAGCGTCGCTCCGGGGTGGTGCTTGAATCCCGAGGGGTCGAGGGCGCCGGCGCGACCGGCAGCAGCGGAGAAGGCGGAGCGATCGAAGGCGCCGACGCTACCGGCAGCCGCGGATCGAGGTCCGGGAGCTCGGGCGCTGGAGGCGCCGACGGCGCAACCGGCGGCGCGTGGGCGACGTGATCCTGCGCGTCCCGCGGCGGGACGGCGCTCCTGAGCGTGTCGGGCGTATCGGGAGGGCGCGGCGGTGCAACCGGCGCCGCGTGGGTGGCGTGGTCCTGCGCGTCCCGCGGCGGCGCGCTCCTGGCCGTCTCGGGCGCTTCCGAGGGGCGCGGCGTGGGGACCGCGCTGGCTCGGCCCACCTGTTCACCCGAGCCGAGCGGTTCCGCCTCGTCCTCCATCGAGATCGGCGCTTCTTCGTCCAGCTTGCGCCGCGCGCCGGACGGCGCGGCGAAGATGTCCGCGTGGGGAAGCTCCGGCGGCTCGCCGAGCTCTTCCCACGCGCGGGTGAAGGGCGTCAGAACAAGGAGCATCCTTCGGACGCTCACCAGCCGTCGCTTGGGGTTCTCCTCGAGGGCCCCCTTGATCATCATCCGAAGCATCGGAGGCATCCCGACGGGGAAGCTCGTGGGCTCGGTCCACATCGAGAGGGGGCGTTGGCACAAGAGCTCGTACATGACGGTGCCGAAGCCGTAGACATCCGCGCGAAGTCCTATGTGTCCACCGGAGAAGCGCTCCGGCGGTGCGTACCCGTACGGATCGCGCAGAGCGTCGTCTGGGCCGAGCTGAAAGAGCCGAACGAATCCGAAGTGCGTTATCGCGTACCGGCCCTCGCTCACGACGAAGACACGGTCCGGACTGAGGGCGCCATGGATCATGGAGAGCTCATGAGCGCGCTCGAGACAGCGGCCAAGGTCGATCAGCACCTTGAGCGCGGCCGAGCCGAGGTCCTGCCCCCGCATGGCGTCGAGGAGCGGGACCGCGCCGCTGAGCACGGGGGTCGCTGCCCACGCGACGGAGCCGCTCACCCCCCCATAGAGCACGCGGACGATCTCCGGGACATCGTCGGAGAGGCGCTGCAGGCGCGCGAGCTCCTCAGCAAACGCGCCCGCGTCGAGGCCCGAGCCCTCGTGGACGTGCAACCAGACGAGGTCTCCTTTGTCGCCGACCTGCCGCGCGAGGAAATGACGGACCAGGCCGCGTTCCTCGTTGAGCAGCTCGTGGCCTTCCCAGATTTCACCCGCCGCTACCATACGAGCGTGACCTCCGCGCCGGCGCCTCGCGGGCGGATCTCGGCCTTCCGCGGCCAGACGACGTAGACGATCGTCGCGGCACCGAGCGCGGCGCCGGCGACGAGCGCAGCCGAGCCCAGGCCACGGAACAGGCTCGCTCGCGTGTCGGCCGCATCCGCTTCGTCATAGATCTGGCGGTACTCCGCGCTGCTGTGGAGCATCGAGCCGTCGTTCAGGCGGGCCACCTTGGCAACGGTTTCGCGCCCGGCGAAGTCGCCTGCGACGTGAAGCCCTGCGCCGGCGCCGAGCAGGGCCGCCGATGCGGCCGCGCCGGAGCCGATGATCCAAGGATTGCGCGCCTGCGCTGGAGCACTTGCGGCAGCCTTCGTGGCCTTGAAGGCGAGCGACACGTGCTGCGACTCGCCCGCTGCCACCTTCACGGCCGCACGGGCTTCTTGCCCCTGCGGTCCGGTCGCCGTCACCTCGTGCTGTCCGGGCGCGACGAAGACGGAACGGCCCTCGCTCACCCTGCGACCGTCCACGAGGATCCGCGCCGTGCCCCGCGGGGCGCTCACGTGGAGCTCGGCCACGCGTTGCCGCACCGCCGCGAGATCGGCGCGTCTCACCTCGTAGCGACGGCGCTCGACGTCGTTGGTTGGCTCGGGCATCTGCGCGACGCACGCGGTGAGCTCCTCCGCGGCCTTCTCGATGCGCTCGAGCCGCAAGTCGAACACCCCGAGCTGACACACGGCCATCGTCGAGGGCTCGAGCGCGTTGACCCGCGCCCAGAGATCGCGAGCGCGAGCGAGCTCGAGCCGCTTGGCGGCCTTCTCCGCCTCGTCGATGAGCTCCTGGACCTCGCGGGACCGCGGGGGAGGGTCCGCGGCCGCGGCTTGGAACGTGGAGGCAAGGACGGCTGCCAGGGCGGCCGCTTGCCACAGATGGCCTCGTAGACTAGACGCACGCACGGTTCACATCGGCGCAAACGAGGGGGACCACAACGCCGCGCTGACCCGTTCAGCGCGGCGTTGCCTTTGATATCACATCGCTGACCCGGGCGAGCGTGCAGAAGCGCTGCGTGTTCCATCCGTGCATTGCGCGCACGCGCCGAAATTTCTCATCTGTAGTCGAGAAAAGCGCAGCAACGGGTGACGGCTCACGCGGCGGTCCATGGCCGCGGAGGGGCGAGGCGCACGGAATCATGGTGGCTGCGGGCGCCAGCCATACGTGCGCGATCCGGCATGACGGCTCTCTCACCTGCTGGGGGGACAACTCGTTCGGCCAGCTGGGTGTTCCGCGCGCGATGGCGGTCTCCTCGAGCACGCCGATGAGCGTGCTTTTTCCCGCGTCGCTCGGCGCGGCGACAATCACGCAGATCGCGTTGACCGAGCAGGCGACCTTCGCCATCGACAGCCAGCTCCGACCCCTCGCCAAGGTCGTCGCGGTGAGCGCCGGCATCTTCCACACGTGCGCGATCGTCGAGGGGGCGTGCGGCCCCACGGGCCCTGGCCAGGTCCTGTGCTGGGGCAGAGGCACCCTGGGTCAGCTCGGCGACGGCACCGGGACGAGCTCCGCGATCCCCGTCGAGGAGCGGGCGCCCTGAGCGCTCTCGCGGACACAGGCCGCGACGCGCCCTGAACGGCTGAAGAGTCACGGAGTCGTGGCATCAGGAGGGCTGGGGAGGGCGTAGGGGTCGCGGCCGGCGTCCTGGAGGCGCTGAGACGCTGCAGCGACGGCCGCCAGGCGGATGGCTTCGGCGTGTTGCTGGAGGTCGGCCCACGCCTCGGCGGGCAGCGTGCGCTGTGCCTCTTCAAGGAGGGCAGCGTAGCCCTGGGCGCGCTCGACCTCGCGGAGGGAGGTGCAGAGATCCCGGAGCAGAAGGGCGGTGGCGAGGAACGCTCGGTCGTCCTTTAGGCTGGAGAAGAGCCGGAGCTGGAGCTCCAGTGTGATTCTCTGGCCAAAGCGAGCGTGTATCCGCCGGCCGATGTCCAGAGAGCGCTCTACGAGGATCAACGCCTGGTCCAGAGCGCCGACAGCCGCGGCTGCGCGTGCGAGGTAGCCGTGAGCAGCCTGCTCGCCAACTCGATTCCGGATCTCGCGATGGCGGGCGAGCACCTCCAGGAAGCGCTGAAAGGCTTCCCTGGGCTCTCCGGCCGCGAGCGCCAGGAGACCAAGGCTCTGAAGGCAGTTGGCCTCTCCGAGGCGATCGCGAATCTCGCGAAAGATGGGCAGAGCGAGGGTGTAGGAGGCGCGAGCGGCATCCAGGTCGTCGACGCGCATGTCGAGGTCGCCGAGGCTCTTCAGGCAGTTGGCCTCTCCGAGGCGATCGCGAATCTCGCGAAAGATGGGCAAAGCAAGGGTGTAGGAAGCGCGAGCGGTATCGAGGTCATCGACGCGCATGTCGAGGTCGCCGAGGCTCTTCAGGCAGGTGGCCTCGCCAAGGCGATCCTGGGCCGCTCGAGAGATCTCCAGGCCATGCTCGTATGCCTTCCTTGAGCGCTCGCGATCTCCACGGAGCATCGCCACGATGCCTTCAAGGACCAAGGCAGCGGCAACTGCCCCGTGATAGCCGATACCCTCCGCCAGGCGCCTCGCCTCGCTTGAGCTAGCCAGCACCTCGTCGAGGGCATGGTGATGAATTAGCAGCTTCTGCCCGAGATTCAGCCATGCATCGGCCAGCGCGGCCGGCGGCGGCGCCTCCGACGAAGCCATCGCCTCGCGAAGCCGGGCTGCTGTCGCCCTCAACTCGTCCAGCTCATCGGTGGATCCCGCCGGGCGTCCCGCTTCATCGGGCGGCGATGCCAGCCTCGCTGCATCGCCCAGCGTGGCGCCTGGGAGCGCTTCCACCTCGCATGTCCCTGATCGCACGTCGAACAGATCAGGCGCCACCCGCGGCAGATCGGCCGCGCGGTCCGGCGAAAGCACCAGCACGAGCGGTCCCACGATCACGCGCGCCAGCGTGTCGCGCGCGACGTTGAGCGCCTGAATCGCGCGGCCTTCCGCAGCGTCGAGCAACGACGCTGTATCAGGCACGACGACACCCCGGAGCGGCTGGACAGGCCCCGCGGTCTCCAGGAGCTCTTCCACGGCGCGCACGCCCTGCGCTCCATCCGGCAGGAACTGGAGCGTCGGGAGCCCCTCCTGCCCGCTCCATCCTCGCATCCGCCGCAACACCTCGGCCCGCGCTGCGCCGGACGCCAGCACCACGAACAACGCGAAGCGGTCCGCGCGCCGCAGTCCCCGGCGGAGCGCCCTGAGCCGCTCCTCGGACTCGTCGGTCAGGCTGGCGATGGGCTCGCCAGCCGACCCTGGCAAATACGACCCCCCGCCCGCGGGTTCACCCGTGCTCACGGTACTTCCGGCACCGCTCCACGAGCGGGTGGACCGCGTGCCACGGGTCCGGACCGCCGTTCTGATATTCGAGGGCGAACAGGTTGAGCAGCAGGTCGCGCTTCACCCCTACGTCGCACTGGTCCGGAAATCGATTCGTCTCGGCGATCTGGCGCAGGATCGGCACATATCCCTCGGGCAGCGCCCGCTCGAAATCGGCCTGCAAGATGGCGGCGGCCCGCTCGACCGAGGCCGCGGTCACCGGGGGGTCATCGTGCTCGTTGCTGGCTGCCCGCACCATGTGGAGCGCGTGCCGGATGCAGCCGCCGCTGAGGCGCGCGATTCGCTCCGCCGCCCTGTCGCCTTCCTCGAACAGACGATCGAACCGCACTCGCTTCCTGAGCAGGTCGGCCAGCGCGGTCACGCCGCCCTGGTTGTCCCCACCGCCCTCCGCGGCGCGCCGGCGGACCTCGATCATCGGCACGACGACGATCTCGCCGCCGTAGAGCCCGCTCAGCCCCGCGCCGGCCGGCGCGTAACAGAGATACAGCGGAACCGTGATGACGAGGTGCGCGTCGAGGCTCTTCAGGGCGCCCATCCGCTCCCGGTAGAGCCGCTCCACCCCCTCATGGTGTGCCTGGCTCAGCTTCTCCATGTTGTCGATGAGCACCACCAGCGGACCCGCGCCGTCATCCGGCGCCTCCCTGGTCGCGGCGAAGGCCTTGTTCAGCCCCTCGATCAGCACGGCCGTCGTGGAACGCAGGGCGGTGCGGATATCCTTCCGGCGCTCCGCGCTGGGCAGGCGGACCTCGCCGAGGATCCGGGTGAGCGCCTCCGAGATGTCGCCGGGAAGGTTGGTGATCGTCTTGCTGAGCGCCCCCTTGATCTGGTCCTTCCACAGCGGCATGAGCACCTTCACGGCCGCCGCCTTCCGCTGCTCATCAACGAGCTTCCACAGCGCGAGGAGGATGTCCTCCAGATCGATGTCGGTCCGGTTCAGCATCACGTCGGCGTCGAGGAACAGGACCGTCGCGAGCGGCGCGCCGTGAGCGGCCGTCTCCAGCTGGACCTTCATCCGGAGGAGCTCGGTGGTCTTCCCGCTCCCGAGGTGACCGCTGACGAAGTGGAGGGTGGGGATCCCACCGGACCGGCGGATGTTGCGGACGATCCGGCCGAGGCGATCGCTGCCGCGGATGGCCGTCAGGTTGGCGAACAGGCTCGAGTCTTCCCGGGGGTCCAGCGGCGAGTAGGGGTCGCAGAGGCGGACGGCATCGTCCAGGTTCTGCGCGGGCGGCGGGGTCAGCACGCGGCTGGACACCGCGTGGCCGCGGAGGGTGGCGATCGGGGCGCTGCTCATGGCACGGGAGCTCCGGGGCGGACGCTACCACAAGCGTAGCCGCGCGGCAGCGCCACCACCGCCCGCGTCCCCCACCGGGCCGGCGCGACGGCCACGGCTTACCCGCATTCGCGGCCGCGAGCACCCGAGCCGCACGAACCCCCCTCCGCGCATCGCTGCGTCGGCACGAGCATCCAGCGCGCTCTTCTCGCTTGCCTCGGTAGACCGCTCCTCGACGGGGCGATCGATCCTCGAGAAGCCCCCGCTTTCTCAACCAGCGAACCGCTGCGCAACGGCGCAATCCGTTGCGGTTCACGGCAGGGCGTTGCGCTCCCCTCCTCTCCCCCTCCTCTCCGTCCTGCGCGGCAGCGCCGAGCCACGGGCTCACCTCGCACCGGCACACGTGTTGCCATGCCGCAACGCCGCAACGAAACCACGGCGTGTCGCCACGGCGGCAGGCCGGATCCCATCAGACATCACAGGAGGTTTTCCCCGTGAGTGAATCACCGATGTTTTCGACCCTCGTCCTCCCCCCGGAGCTCGTCGCCGACGATGTCATCGCTGTCCGAGATCAGGTGAGCGCGCGAATCGCGGCCGTGCTCCGGCCCAAGAGCGGCAAGCGCAGGGAGGGCGACGCGCCGCTGCCCAGGGGGGTCGAGCTCCTCGCGGCGCTGCCGCCCCACATCGACAGGCCCTGGAAGCGCTTCGACGCGGCCACGACAGAGCTTCAGGGTTTCCGCAGCATGCGGGCGAGCGCGCAGGCCGACCGTCGCCACGCGGCGGCGAGCGAGGCCGAGCGGAGCGCCGCGAACATCGACAGCGACGACCGGTGGCGCGCGTTCGAGCAGTGGAACGCGGGAGCCGCCGGGCTCTCCGACGACGGGGAGGCGCCGGCGCCGTCCGAGGCGCGCTGGCTCTATGCGCAGCTCTTCCCGGCGCCCGATGGGCTTCGCTTCATCACGCGCCGGCCCCGGGTCCAGTGGACCGCGATGGTGCAGCGGATGAAGACGCTCGAGGAGCAGCGCGCGCAGGCGGTGATCGAGGGGTTCGGCGGCACCCGGCACCACCGCCAGCTCGTCGCCGCCCACGCGCGCTTCGGCGACGCGTACGGGTTCACGGCCGTGGCCGCCGCCGAGGAGGGCGGGCGCGGGCAGACCGACGGCCGGCCGCAGTGGAGCGCCGCCCGGGATGCGCTGCGGAGCCTGATCCAGAAGATGGAGAGCCACGCCGACCCGGAGATCCCGGGGAGCGAGGCGCTGGCCGCGTTCCTGCTGGCGCCCTACGTCGAGATGGTCGACGACCTCGCGAGATCCCGCCGGAGAGCCCCAGCCAGGAAGGCCGAAGCCGTCTCGGCGCCTCCGGTCGAGGCGGGCGGTACGCCGTGAACCCATCCGGGTGAGCCGGCGCGTCCACGCGGGAGATGCCTGGCACCCGTCTCCCGGTGGACCCGCCTCCAACAAAAGACGGGTCGCCGTCATCTCCGAGGTGGACACGCCTCCAGCAAAAGATGGGTGGCGCCCGTCTCCTGGTGGACACGCTTCCAGCAAAAGACGGGTCGCACCCATGTCCGGGGTGGACACGGCTCCAGCACGAGATGGTGCCCACCGTCTCCCGGTGGACGGGTCTCCAAGAAAAGACGGATCGCACCCGTCTCCGGGCATAGGCGTTCACCAAGCTCGTTCGACCACCAACGTGAACGTTTACATGAACGTTTACGTGGACGTGGACGTGGACGTGGTCGTGGCCGTGGACGTGGCCGTTCACGACCTATCGTTGACGACCACGACCACGACCACGACCACGACCACGTAAACGTCCACGTCCACGTAAACGTCCACATCCACGTAAACGTTCGGATGTAGGAGAATGCGGCGCGAGGCTTGGTGAACGCCTATGCCCGTCTCCGGGGTGGAGGCGCCCCGGCTCGTCCAGGATCCACCTGCCGCCAGGACCCCTCCCCGGCGATCATGACGCGAGCCGGGCGGGCTTGCGGCGCTCGGCAGAGCTCTTCATCGACGCCCCGAAGCCCGCCGCTCGCGACGGCGCCGAGCGAGCGTGTCCTTGCAAACATCGGTGTCGGTGGCGGCCTTGCGGCCTCGACGACGAGAGTCGCGTGGTAGGACACCGTGGTTGCGTCGAAGCGAACAGCCTCTATGCTTGCGGGCCAGCGTTCGACACGGAGGGTGGGGGGATGTTCACACGACGTCAGTTCTTCAAGATCGGGGCGGGGGGCACGACCCTCCTCCTCCTCGACAGGGTCGGCGGCTCCGTTCGCACGGCGTGCGCGGCGATCCCCGGCGGCACGCTCGACCCTCTGGGCGTCGACAAGTACGTGACGCCGCTGCTCGTCCCGCCCGCGATGCCGCGAGCCGGCGAGATCACGCTCCACGGCGGCCGGTTCATCGACTGCTACGAGATCGCCGTGCGGCAGTTCGCGCAGCAGATCCTGCCTCCTTCCTACCCGGCGACGACCGTGTGGGGATACGGGCCGAAGGTCGCCCAGGGCGAGCCCCGGATCTTCCACGCGCCGTCGCTCACGATCGAGGCTGAATACGAACGACCGGTGCGGATCAAATGGATCAACGAGCTGGTGGACGCCGGCGGCAACTACTTGCCTCATCTCTTGCCGGTCGACCAGACCTTGCACTGGGCGAACCCGCCGGGAGGCACGGCGGGCCGCGACATGCGCCCAGAGCTCGAGGAGACGCCGGGACCTTACACCGGCCCCGTGCCCATCGTCACCCACGTGCACGGCGCCGTGAGAGTCGGCGACGAGAGCGACGGTTACCCCGAGGCGTGGTATCTGCCCGCCGCCGCCAACATCCCACCGGGGTTTGCTACCAGGGGGACCTGGTACGATTTCTTCGCGGCGAAGGCGCTCGCCAAATTCGGCGTGACCTGGGGGCCTGGATTCGCGATCGCCCAGTATCCGAACGCGGGTCGAGCCTCCACCGAATGGTATCACGATCACACCCTCGGGATGACGCGCGCGAACGTGTACGCCGGTCCGGCGGGCTTCTACCTGGTCCGCGGCGGCCAGAGCGACCTGGTGCTCGACGCGCGCACCCACAGGCCGGCCGTGCTCCCCGGTCCGGCCCCTTCGCGGGGCGACGCCCCCGACATCCACTATCGCGAGATCCCGATCGCGATCCAAGATCGCTCGTTCAACTCGGACGGGTCGCTGTTCTACCCGGACACCCGGGCCTTCTTCGACGGCATCACGGGTCCGTTCATCCCGCAAACCGACGTCCCGCCGCTCTGGAATCCCGAGTTTTTCGGCAACATGATCATGGTAAACGGCACTACCTGGCCGTTCCTGGCGGTCAAGCAGCGCCGCTACCGCTTCCGCTTCCTCAACGGCTGCCAGTCGCGTTTCTTGATCCTGGATTTCAATCGGATCCCGGCCGTGGAAGTCTGGATGATTGGAAACGAGGGCGGCTTTCTGGATTCACCCGTGAACCTCACCGCGACCAACGGCAACCGCCTGCTCATGGCGCCGGCCGAGCGCGCGGATCTCATCGTCGACTTCGGCCGTGTCCCGAAGGGCCGCCGATGCGCCGGTGGCGGCGATGCTCGGGAGGAGCAGGGACGGTGAGGTCGAGCTGCTGACGTGGGAGGACGATGTCACCGAGAATCCGCAGGTGGGGGACACGGAGGTCTGGGAGCTCCACAACTTGACGGGCGACGCCCATCCCATCCACATCCACGAGACCCTGTTCGAGGTGGTCAACCGGAAGGCCCTGGACATCGAGGCCTCGCCGGGAGGGCAGCTGCCGCCGCTCGTCGGCGCAGCACGTCCGCCGGAGCCGTGGGAGACGGGCTACAAGGACACGGTGATCGCCTATCCAGGCGAGGTGACGCGCATCCGGGCGCGTTTCGCCACCGCCGGCCAGTACGTGTGGCACTGCCACATCCTCGAACACGAAGACAACGAGATGATGCGGCCGTACCGCATCGGCCCCGTCCAGCGGGGACAACCGACCTAAGGGGCGCGACGAGGGGCGAGGCCTTCCACGCGCGGCCGCGGGATCGCAGGACGAGAGCGCCGCGGTTCATCGCGAGAACCATCGTTCGCTCAGGTATTTCTCCCCTTCGTCCGGGAACAAGGTCACCACGTTCCTCAGGGCAAGGCTCTTCTCCTTGACCCGCCTGGCGGCCAGGGAGTCCGCACGGGGCCGTCTCCGGGCGCGGGGGCGCTCGGCGCGGCAGGCTCCGCTTGTCCGGCGGCGCGGGGCCGCTCCTGACCCGACGGGCCTCCGGCTTGACGTGCCGGGGACCGGGCCGCAAAGCCAGCACACCGAAGATCATGGGGAGCCGGCTGCTCGTCCGCAAACCGCTGTCGGTCATGAAAGAAGAGCTGCAGGGGGAGCACCGCCTCCGGCGGATCCTCGGGCCGCTGCAGCTCACGAGCCTCGGGATCGGCGCCATCATCGGGACAGGCATCTTCGTGCTCACCGGTCAGGCCGCGCACGACAAGGCAGGTCCTTCCCTGATGCTCTCCTTCGTGGTCGCGGGGATGGCCTGCGTGTTCGCGGCCCTCTGTTACGCGGAGTTCGCGGCGATGGTGCCGGTCGCGGGCTCGGCCTACGCGTACTCGTACGTGACGCTCGGCGAGCTGCCGGCGTGGATCATCGGGTGGGATCTCGTCCTCGAGTACGCCGTCGGCGCCGCCACCGTGGCGCACGGGTGGTCCCATTATTTCCAGGACTTCATCGGGATCTTCGGGGTAGAGCTGCCGAGAGAGCTCAGGAGCGCGCCGTTCGACTACGAACCAGCGCTCGGCGAGCTCGTGTCCACGGGGTCGATCATCGATCTCCCCGCCGCTCTCGTGACGATCGCGGTCACGGTGATCCTGCTCAAGGGCATCCGCGAGAGCGCGACGCTCAACGCCGTGATGGTCGCGCTCAAGCTCGCGGTCGTGCTCTTCGTGATCGCGGTGGGCGCGTTTTACGTCGACCCGGACAACTGGCGGCCGTTCGCGCCGTTCGGGCTCGCGGGGCTCAGCTTCTTCGGTCACACGGTCTTCGGCGAGACCGGTAAAGGGGGAGAGCCGCTCGGGATGCTCGCCGGCGCCGCGACCATCTTCTTCGCCTACATCGGGTTCGATTCGGTCTCGACCCACGCCGAGGAGGCGAAGCACCCGCAGCGCGATCTGCCCACGGGCATCGTGGCCTCGCTCGTGATCTGCACCGTCCTCTACGTCGCCGTCGCGGCGATCCTGACGGGCATGGTGCCCTACACCGAGCTGAGCATCGACGCGCCGGTCTCCGATGCCTTCGCGCGCGTCGGCCTCCCGTGGGCGCAGTTCATCATCTCCCTCGGGGCGGTCGCCGGGATCACCTCCGTGTTGCTCGTGCTCATGCTCAGCCAGCCGCGCGTGCTGCTCGCCATGGCCCGTGACGGGCTCCTGCCCAGGCGCTTCTTCGGATCGGTGCACCCGGTCTTCAAGACACCGTGGAAGTCCACCTTGCTCACCGGGTTCGTGGTCGCCACCCTCTCGGCGCTCCTCCCGCTGCGGATCCTCGCGGAGCTCGTCAACATCGGGACGCTCCTTGCGTTCCTGTTCGTCTGCGCGGCGGTCCTGATCATGCGCCGGACGGCGCCGGACGCGCCGCGCCCGTTCCGGGTGCCGCTCTACCCGCTCACCCCGATCCTCGGGATCGTGATCTGTCTCCTCCTCATGTTCTCGCTGCCCACCGAGAACTGGCTGCGCCTCGCCGCCTGGCTCCTCCTCGGGTTCGCGATCTACTTCGGCTACAGCCGCAAGCACAGCGCGCTGACGGCGAGCCCGTGACGCTCTTCCCAGCTCACGTTCGTCGAGAGCCACCCGCTGATCAAATCCCTCGTCCGTCGAGGTGCTACCCAGGCTGCCGGTCTGAACCGTTACCAGGCCACCTGTCCGTACCCTACCTCAGGAGCGGCCGGAACACGTCGGGCAGGACACCTCGGTCCGCGGCGCGCCGGAGCGCGTCGCGGCACGCGGCGCACCCCGCCGCGTGCTCGCTGTAGCTCGGCGTGAGGCCGTCCGTGCGGAAGACGCCGGCAGCCGCGGCCTCCGTGTCCGGGTGCACGTGGAGCTGGACCGGCACGCCGAGCGCATAAAGCGGCGCGCCGTCGCTCCGCAGCACGTAAAGCGAGTAAGGCGTGTCATCACCCGCGCGCCACAGGTCGATGGAGAAGAGATACGGCGCCTCGCCCGAGGCGTCGGCGTGCCGGCGAAGAAAGCACACGTCGCCCGCATACGAGACGAGCTCGTCGAGGTCCGTCGCCACCAAGACGGGGATCGGGTGCTCCAGCCATCGCTCGAGCGCGAGCCACGCGGCGCCGAGGACCGCCGGGTCGGCCGCGGCGTGCTCGTCCACCACGAACGCGCGGTCCACGGCGCTCGCGTCCGAGGGACCGCGCACGCCGTAGACCGACGCCAGCGCCGAGAGCGCGATCTCGGCGTCGAGCGGCGCGCCGCCTCGCTCCTGGTCGCACGCCGCCGCGAAGGCCGCGGCGTCGATCTGTGTCGCGAGGCCCGCGCGGCGCAGGCTCGCGAGCGCTTCCTCGGGGCGGAGGGGGGTCGTCATGCGCTCACGTCCTCCGTCCAACCCCGCCACGCGATCGCGGCGTATCCGCAGGGCACCATCGTTCGATGATGCACGATCCCGCCGTGGAAAGATAGGCCCGGGAGCGCGCTCGATGGGCACGTCCTTCCCGTCACCTGGCGCTGATTGCGCTGATTGCGCTGATTGCGCTGATTGCGCTGACTCGCCCTGATTGCGCTGATTGCGCTGACTCGCCCTGATTGCGCTGATTGCGCTGACTCGCCCTGCGAGCGTGTCGACCGAGCGTCGGATCCCCGTCAGGACATCGATCCAATCCTCATTCCGATCGTTCGTCTCACAGGACAACGGGCTTCCGTCCCTCGGGAGCGCCTGAAGCTCGGCGAGCGGCGTGAGGCGGATTGTATGGATACCTCGCAGCTCGCGGGTGGCGTCGCTGCCACGTCCGGACGGACGGCGCGCCGCGAATCGACGAATCGTCCACGTCATCATGCCCCTTGGCTGGGCCCGTGGTCAGCCCGCGAGGAGCGATTCGACGGATATCTGGCTCGGTGATGAGGTGATGCTAACCTTCTTGATGCGCTGGATCCGCCCGCTTCTCCTGCCCGTTTTGCTGCTGCTCGGCGGGATTCTCCTGCTCGCCTTGCCGCTGCTCGGGGGCTATCCACGGAGCGCGACCACCGGTGCCAGCGAGGATGTCGCGCCCACGCGCGGGCTCCAGGAGATCCGCTATCTGGCGCTCGGCGACTCGTTCACGGCAGGGACCGGGAACCCGCCGTCCGACGCGTTCCCCTCGCGTCTCGCTGACCTCTGGCGCGCGCAGGGCCGCCGCGTGACCCTCAAGAACGTGGCGGTCAACGGCTACACCACCGAAGACGTGCAAGAGCGGGAGATCCCGGAGGTGGCGCCATTTCGCCCCACGTTCGTGACGCTCGCGGTGGGCGCCAACGACTACGTGCGTCGATTTAGCGCGGACGTCTACCGCTCGCGCGTGCGGGTGCTCCTCCGGGCGATCATCGACGCTGGCGTCGCGCCGGATCGGATCGTGGCGCTCCCGCAGCCCGATTGGTCGCTCTCTCCGGCCGCCGCTTCGTTCGGAGATCCGCGGCAGATCGGCGCGGGCATCGTCGCCTTCAACACCATCCTGCGCGACGAGGCAGGAGCTGCCGGCGCGCGCTACGTGGACCTCTATCCGCTCATGCACAAGCAGGCGGAGGCGAAGATGCTCGCCAGCGACGGCCTGCACCCCTCGGCGCGCGCGCACGCCGAGTGGGCGGCGGCGCTCCACGAACAGGTAGACCCCTGAGGTTTGGGGCCGCTACTTCTCCTCGTTCTTCTCGTTCTTCTCGTGGTTCACCAGATCGAGGAGCTGCCCCGCGACGGTCTCGTCCACCCGGAGCGGCATGACCCCGAAGCTCGCTG
This sequence comes from Sorangium sp. So ce426, assembly GCF_051475585.1. Lineage (NCBI taxonomy): Bacteria > Pseudomonadati > Myxococcota > Polyangiales > Polyangiaceae > Sorangium > Sorangium sp. So ce426. The sequence goes on from NZ_CP150341.1 coordinate 6,706,248, forward strand.
CCACCGCGTCCTGCTCGAACAAGAAGCGCCGCAGCACCTCGCTCGGATACTCCTCGAGCGGCAGCGCGTACGCCCCGTACGGCGTGCCGTCGAGCGCCAGCGCGTGGTGCGCTCGTACGTTGACGCCACGGAAGCTGTGGCACTTGACGCACCCTTGCTCGCCGGTCAGCGCCTCGCGCAGCCCGCCGGAGAGCGAGCGGAACGGCGCGAGCGGATCGCTCTCTACCCAGCGAAAGCTCGCCGCGTCGAGCCCGAATGCCGCGTAGGTCTTGTTCCCCAGGCCCGCGGGCAGCGGCGTCCGGAAGTGCAGGAACGCGCCGAGCGGCCGGATCATCATTGGCATTGGCTCCTCGCCCTCGATCCACGAGTAGGCGCGCTTCAGCCGGTAAAAATCGACGATGCGGTAGAGATTGTCCTCGTCGTCGAGTCCGACCACGATGACCGCCTGCGCCTTCTTCAGCGCCTCGCGCGGGAAGTACTGTTGCTCTCCCCGAAGGTTCGAGACCACCAGCCAGTCACCTTCGCCCACCTCGGACTTCGGCCGCGCGGCCAGGTAGGCGAGCAGATCGATGGCCTGATACGTCCTGCCGGGCAAGGGGTAGCGCTCGAGGCCCCCCTTGCCGAAGAGGGCGCTTATCGTCTCCCGCAGCGCGGCGTCGACCGGGTAGGTGCTGATGGCCCGAGGATCCTTGCGGAGCTCCGACATGTCGAGGGGCGGCCGCGCACCCCAGCGGCGGAGCACGCCGAAGGGGCTGTCGATGGGGAGGTCCTTGAGGCCCGAGGCGACGAAGGGGAACACCAGATCGCCGACCATGTCTCCCCTTCCGCCCCAGTGCACGATGCTGTGCGCATCGCGCCTGGGGACGACGAAATGGTCGATGTCGGGCGCGCCCGCATTCTGGAGCGCGCGCGCGAAGGGGCGAGCGAGACGCGCCCAGCCGATGTCGTCCTCCGCGCCGAACAGCATCAAGAACGGCGGCGCATCGGACCGCGCGTACGTGATGGGCGAGGACTCCCTGCGATCTTCGACCGAGGCCGCGAAGAACGCCGCGTCGGGGTGCCCCTCGAGCGCCGCCTCGCCGAGGTCGTAGGTGCCGCGCAACAGGATGACGCCATCCACGCGCCCGGGATCCATGCCGGCCCCCTGGAGGAGCCGCCGATCGAGCGCAAGGAGGGACGCCATCCACGCGCCGACGCCGCGACCGACGAGGACCACGCGCGTCGGGTTGCGCGCGCTGGTGACCTCTTGCAAGACCCGGGCGACGTCCGCCGCGCACGCGCGCAGCGTGTAGCCGGTGTGGATGTTGAACGAGACGGCCGCGGCGGCGACCCCGTTTCGCTGTAGGGAGTCGCCTACGTTTGCAGCGAAGGCGAGCCGCTCGTCGGGCTGCGAGGGCTCGTTCCCCTGCAAGAGAACGACCAGCGGGCCGCGCTTGCTCGCGCGCGGCGGCGCGTAGAGATCGACGCTGACGTTCGGCCCATGTGGCCCCCGCCGCTGCATCCAGGCGTACGTCACCGTGGCCACGGAGCGGGCTCCAGCGCGCCGCTTGAGGAGCTGTGTGCCGAGGACGATGAGCGCCGCGAGGAGGCCGACGCCCACCCATTGCCACGTTCGACCCAGCCATTGTCGCGCTCGAATACCCAACATGGATCCGCTCTTGTGCCCGACGTCGAGCGCGTCAAGCCAGAGCGCCGTCGGTCGCCTCCCGGCGACACGGAGATGACCAGCGTAAACGAACGCCAATTCGCGAGGGACAGCTGTACAAGCTGGGCGTCGATCGCGTGATCCAGAAGCCCTTCAACCGATCTCAAGATCGGCGACAGGACGGTCTACGTCACGGGCATCTAGCTCCGCCGACGGATCGACCTGTTCGTCGTGGGCGAGCTCCACATCTTCGGGCTTGAATCCCTCGCGGCCGATCCGCTGTTCGTCCGGCTGTGCGCGGGCGTCTTACCCGGCCTCGAACCTCCCTGTCGGGATGTACGCCGCTTCGACGCCCGGCCATTGACGCGCTCGAAGCGCTCATTGCAGCGCAAGACCTCATCGGCGGTGTTGACCGGTATGTATCCAAGCACCTCGATGGCACGCGGCTCGGCCATCCTCGTGACGTTGGCCGCGGCGTTGCGGCTCCGCGCCGCGCGGGCGCCCCGCCTGCCACAGCCCGGCTGTCCCCTGTCACACCGCCGCTGTGACACCCTGTGGCAGCGCGCGTCCGCGTCAGGCCGCGGCGCTCACGGCACCACCCGGCGCAGCGCGCCGCCCTCGCCCCGGAGCGGCGCGCGGTCGCTCTCCTCCCCTTCCCCGACCTCCCCGGGGAGCCCCTCGGCGAACGCGTCGGTCACGAACACGCCCGCCCCTGTCGAGGCGGGCGCCCAGCCGCGCAGCGCCTCGGGCTCGGCCGCGTGCAGCGCGAGGCGCGGGAGGACCTCGGGGCTCGCGCCGGCCCGCGCGCCGAGCTCCGCCCAGAGCTCGAGGGCCCAGCCGAGCGCCCGCTCCGGCGCGCGATCGTACGGCGCGGGCAGCGCCGCCAGCAGCGCGTCGGCGCTCTCGACGACGAGCGTCGCCCCGAGCCGGACGAGCGCCGCGCGCGCCGCCTGGACCAGGCGCTCCACGTCGGCGAGCGCCTCGTCGCCGGCCTCGTCCGGCGCCGAGAGCCGGGCCTCGACGAGCAGCGCGGCGCACGGCCCCTGCGCGCGGGCGCCCGCGAGGCGAGCGTCGAGCGGCGAGCGCGCCGCGGGCGCCACGGTCTTTCGGCCCGGCGCGCCGACCGCCCGGGCGACCGCCTGGCGGAGCGCGGCCAGCAGCTCGGGCACGCCCGCGTACCTGTCCGCCGGCTCCTTGGCGAGGCAGCGGCGCACCACCGCGCCGAACGCGGCCGACACGGGCGCGCGGTCGCTCGGGCAGGGCGGCGGCGCGCGCAGGTGCATCTCCTCGGTCTCGACCGCATCGGCGCCCTGGAACGGCAGCTCGCCCGTCACGAGCTGGTAGGCGAGCAGGCCCACCGCGTAGATGTCCGTGCGCGCGTCCACCGCGCCGCCGAGGATCTGCTCCGGGGCCATCGTGAGCGGCGTGCCGAGGATCAGGCTGCTGCTCTTGGCGCCGCGCGCGCGATCGACGTCGCGCGGGCGGAGGAGCTTGGCGATGCCGAAGTCGACCAGCTTCACGCCCGGCGCGCCGAGCCCGCCCGCGCCAGGGCAGACCATGACGTTCTGGGCCTTCACGTCGCGGTGCACGACGCCGATCGCGTGCGCGGCGGCGAGCGCGCCGCCGACCTCCTCGAGCAGCGCGACCGCCTCGGGCAGCGAGAAGGCGCCCCGCGCGCTCAGCTCCGCCGCGAGGCTCCGGCCCTCGACCCACTCCATCGCGATGTACGGCCGGCCGTCGTCCAGGGCGCCCACGCCGCGGACCTCGACGATCGCCGGGTGCTTGAGCCGCGCGAGCACCTCCGCCTCCCGCTGGAAGCGCCGGAGGATCGCCGGCAGGAGCGACAGGCCGCGGCGGAGGACCTTCAAGGCGACCGGCGCGCCGCCCCCGACCGGGACGGCGCGGTGCACGACGCCGAAGCCGCCTCCGAGCCGCACGTCGTCGAGCACGTAACCCCCGACCACCGCGCCGGCGGGGAGCGCGTCGCCGGCGGCGCTCGCCTCGAGCTCCAGCTGTCGGCCCGAGATGACGGCTGTCTCGTCCTGGTGGGGCTCGGCAGGCGTCCGCATGGCACCTACCCCAGTATACTCGCGCCCCATGCGCTGCTCCGAGTGCCATCGCCGCCTCCCAGCGCGGGCCGGCGCCGCGTGCCCGGCGCACCCTCTGGCCCCATCGCCGGCGACGAGCGCCGACGAGCGCGAGCTCGAGGCGCTCGATCGGGATCCGTCGCCGCTGGTGCCCGGGCTCCGCGTCGAAGGGCTCCGTGTCGAGCGGCTGCTCGGGCAAGGCGGGTTCGCGCGCGTCTACGCGGCGACGCGCGAGGGCGACGGCCGCGCCGTGGCGCTCAAGGTGGCGCGCCGGCAAGACCGGCAAGACGACGGCCGGATCGAGCGGGAGGCCGCGGCGCTCGCCCGCCTCGCGCCGCCGCTGGCCCCCGCGCTGCTCGGCCGCGGGCGCTCGGGGGAGCTCGGCCCGTTCCTCGTGCTCGAGCGGCTCGAGGGCAGCTCGCTCGCGCGCTGCCTCGCGGACCTGCCGGGCACCGGCGCGATGCCGCTCGAGCAGGCGTCGGCGATCGCGCGCGCGCTCTCGGTCGCGCTGGACGCGGCGCACGACGCCGGGCTTGTGCACCGCGATCTCAAGCCCGAGAACGTGTGGCTTCGGCCGGGCGGGGAGGTCGCGCTGATCGACTTCGGCCTGGCCGCGCAGGCGCGCGCCGGCGGCGATGCGCGCGCGGCGCTCGGCCCCGACCTGACGCAGACCGGCGCGATCCTCGGGACGGCGGCGTACATGGCGCCGGAGCAGTGCCTCGGCGCGCGCGCCGTCGACGCGCGCGCCGACATCTACGCGCTCGGCGCGATGCTCTTCGAGCTGCTCACCGGCCGGCCGCCGTTCGTCGGCGAGGCGGCCGAGGTGCGGCAGGCCCACGTGGCGCGCCGCCCCGACCCGCCCTCCTCGCTCGCGCCGCTGCCCGAGGGCGCCGACGAGGCGGTCCTCCGCTGCCTCGCGAAGGATCCCGAGGCCCGCCCGGCCCGCGCGAGCGACGTGGCGCGCGCGCTCGCGGCGTCGCTGGAAGCGCGCGTCGCCCCGCCCCGAGGGCGCGCGGCTTCCTCCGGCGCGCCCGCTCCCACCGCCGACCCGCGCCGGGCGGTGGCGCTGCTCGCCCTGCGCACGCGGGAGCGCGCGGACGCGCTCGTCGAGATCGCCCGCGCCGAAGGCGGCATCCTGGCGCGCTTTCGCGGGGAGCGCATGGTGCTCGCCTTCCCCGCCGCCGACGCGCCGGGCGACGGCGTGCGCGCGGCGGCGCGGGTGGCCCAGCGCCTCGCCGCGGCCGGCGCAGCGGAGCCGCCCCTCGTGGTCCACCTGGCTCCGCTCCGGGTGCGCGAGGGCACGCGCGGCGTCACGCTCGCGGGCGCTGCGCTCGAGGACGCGGAGACCTGGGGCGCCGGCCCGGGCGACGCGGACGCCATGCCGCCGGCGATCCTCACGGCCGAAGCGCGGCGCGCGCTCGCGGACGGCCTGCACGACACCCCACCCTCTCCGCGCGACGCGCCCCCCGACGAGCCCGGCGAGACCGCCCTGCGCGGCCGCGACGCGGCGCTCTGCGCGGCCCTCGCCGCCGCGCAGGAGGCGCTCGCCGGCGGCGGGCCGGCGCTCGTCACCGCGCTCGGCGCGGAAGGGCACGGAAAGAGCCGGTTCCTCGGGGCGCTCGCGGCGGCGCTCCACGCCGGCGGCGCGGCCGTGCACGCCGCGGCGGCCCTCCGGCCGGAGGCGGCCGAGAACGGCGCGACGCTCGTCGCGCTCCTGCGCGCGGCCCTGGCTCTGCCGGCCAGCGGCGAGCGCGACGCGGATGCCGAGGAGGCGCTCGTCCAGCGGCTCGGCGCGGCGGAGGCCGCGCGCGCCTGGCCGGCCGTCGGGCTCGCCCTTGGGCGGCTCGCCCCGGGAGACCCGGCCGCCGCGCCGCTGCTCGGGGCGCCGGGCGCGCGCCGCCACGCCGAGGCCCGCGCGCTCGCGGCCGCCCTCGCGGCCGCCGCGCCGCTCGCGCTGCTGCTCGACGACGCCGATCGCGCCGACGCGTCCGCGCTCGACGCGATCGAGCTCGCCACGGCCGAGGGCAGCGCGGCGCGCCTCGCGATCGTGCTCGCCGCGCGGCCCTCGATCGCGTCGCTCCGTCCGGGGCTCGGGGAGCGCGCCGCCCGCCGCGTGGCGCTCGACCTCGGCCCGCTCGACGCCGAGGCCGCGGGCGCGCTGCTCCAGGACCGCCTCCGCCCCGTCGAGTTCGTCCCCCGCGCCGTGCTCGATCGCCTCCACGCGCTGGCGCGCGGCGTCCCGCGCGACCTCGTCGAGGTGGCGTGCGCCCTGCGCGTCGGCGGCGCGATCCAGCGCGCCCGGGGCGGCGAGGGCTGGACGCTCGCGCCGGACGAGCTGCTCTCCCTGTCGGCCGCGCCGCTCGGCGAGCGCCTCGCCGAGCGCGCGCTCGCGGCCCTGCCGCCGCCGCTCGTCGACCTGCTCGAGGGCGCGGCGATCCTCGGCGACGACCTCTCCCCGGCCGACCTCGAGGCCGCCCTGCGGGCGCAGGATCGCGCCACCGGCGCGCCGCCGCCGGCCGGCGCGCTGGACCCGGGCGTCGGCCTCGCGCGCCTCGCCAGGGCGGGCGTGCTCGTCGTGCGCTCGGCGTCGCCGCCGCGCTACGCCTTCCGGCACCCGCTCCTGCGCGAGGCCGTCGAGGCGCGCATCCCGCCCGCCCGCCGCCGCGCGCTGCACGCCGCCGTCCTCCAGGGCCTCCTCGGCGCGCCGCGCGCCGCGGGGGCGCGCGCCCGGATCGCGCGCCACGCGGCCGCCGCGGGAGACCTGGCCGCCGCGGCGGCGGCGCACGCCGAGCTCGCGGACGAGGCGCTCGCCCGGCACGACGTCGTCGAGGCCGAGCAGCGCTTCACCGCGGCCCTGCGCCTCGCCGGCCTCCTCGAGCGCGACGACGCCTCGACCCGCGCCCGCGCCCGCGCGCTCGCGGGCCGAGGCCGCGCGCGCTACCGCCTGCAGCGCTTCGAGGAGTCGCTCGCCGATCTGCGCGCCGCCCGCGCGCTGGCCGAGGCCGCGGGCGACCGGGCCGGCGCGGCCGAGCTCCTCCTCGAGGAGGCGACCGCGCTCGACTGGCTCGAGGACTTCCCCGCCTCCGCGGCGCTCGCGACGCGCGCCGCCGAGCTCTGCGCCGGCCTCGGCGACGCTCGCCTCGACGCGCGCTGTCTGCTCGCGGGCGGCCGCTCGGACTGCCGCGACCAGCGCGTCGACGAGGGGATCCCCAAGCTGGAGCGGGCCGCCCGCGGCGCGCTCGCCGCCGGCGATCACGAGGCGCACGTCATCGCCCGGCTCGTGCTCGTCGCCTCGCTGTCGGTGGCCCGCCGCCTCGACGAGGCCGAGCGCCACGCCGAGGCCGTCGTCGAGGCCTGCCTGCGCGCCGGCGACGTCTTCCACCTGTGCACCGCGTACATCAACCGCGTCTTCATGTGGGTGAAGCGGCGGGAGGAAGGGCGCGCTGTCGCGGACCAGCGGGAGGCCGTCCGCCTCGCCCGCGAGCTCGGCCACGCCCAGCTCGAGCGCTGGGCCACGCTGAACCTGGCGGAGCTGCGGTACTGGCTGGGCGCGCCGGACGAGGCCCTCCCGCTCGCGCGCCGCAGCCTCGACCTCCAGCGGCGTTATTTCAACCAGCGCCCTTCGCCGGACGACGTCCTCCTCCTCGCCCGCATCCACCTCGCCCGGGGCGAGCACGACGAGGCGGCGCGCCACCTGGCCGAGGCCCGCGCGAGCCTCCCCGAACCCGACCTCACCCCGTGTGCCCGGACGCTGGCACGCCTGGTGCAACAGGCCCTGGACGACCGGGCAGCCGGTCGGTTCGACGCTGCGGCATGGCGCGCGCTCGTGGACGAGGCGCGGCAGACCGCGATCCTTCACGAGCACGCCGAGGCGCTCCACAGCGCGGCCCTCTCGGCGCTCCGCGCGGGCGAGGGCGGCGAAGCGCGCCTGTTCCTCGCCGAGGCGAGGGCGACGTCGGCGGGCTTCTGGCAGCAGCGGTTCGACGAGATCGAGCGCGCCCTGCTCACGCCCGGAGCGACCGGCGCCGCGTGAACCGACCGGTCGTATCGCCCGGAGCAGAGACAAGAAAGGATCTGACCGCGTGAAGATTTACCGGACACGAGGGTTGATTGCGCTGTGTTTCGGGCTCTCGCTCGTGGGCGCGGGCTGCGCCGTCGCGGGCGGCGACGCCTCCCCGCTCGACGGGCGGCCGCGCGCGGCGCCGGCGGGGAGCGGCTCATCGAGCGGGTCGGTCGTCGGGCCGGCCAGCGGCTGGTCGGCCAGCGGCGGGTCGGCCAGCGATCTGGTGGCGGCCATCGCGGACGCGGTGCAGGGCGTCTGGGGCAACGGCCTCTCCGCCGAGGCGCTCACCCGCAACGCGCTGATCGCGAACCCGCGGGCCAATCCCGTCATGGTGACCGTCCCGCTCGCGACCGCGAGCTACGCCGACGACAGCAAGTACCCGGAGCTCCGCTACCAGCTCCGCCACGAGCCCACGCGCGAGGTGATGGACTACCTCGTCGCCTGCGCCCTCGAGCAGGGCCAGAGCGTCTCGTACACCGACACGTCGACAGGCGAGGAATTCACGTTCGACGGCAAGATCGGGATCTGCCCTGTCTGGGCCGTCGACAAGGCGGGGCCGAAGTGCCAGCAGCTCGTCTCGGCGTGCATGCTCTCGCTCGTGAACGCCATGGGCCGCTCGATCACCGTCTCGCTGCGAGGCCAGGCGTTCCCGGAGCACCGGCCGGGGCTCCTCACGCCGGCGCCCTCCGTCCGCGTGGTGAGGAACACGGAGGACGGCGACGCCATTTCGAGCTTCAGGCGGTGCGCGATCGATTCCCAGGGCGCGTCGCGCAACTGTGGATGGACGGCCCAGGACGTCGGCTCGTGCACCCCGGGCTCGACCGTGTTCATCGCGACCGGGGACGCGCCCCTGACCGACTGCGCCGACGACCCGGCGAGCGCCGCCGGGCTGCCCGCCAGCGATACGGTGCTTCGCGTCTGCAGCGGTGTCCGGGGCTGCGACGCCGACTCACCCGATCACATCGATCCGAGCGAGGTGCGCTGCGACGGCCGCGCCGAGCCCGCGCTCCGCTTCGTCTGCCCTCAAAGCGCCTACTTCAGCCTCATGAGCGGCCCGCGGACGAGCGGCCGCGCCGGCCTCCTGGCGCCGGGCGGAGGCGTCGCCGCGGTGCTCCAGAGGAGCCGCCGCTTCAGCGTCGCGAGCCACCCGCGGCCGAGCCCCCCGCCGCCGCCCGGCGCCATCTCCATCAACGAGGCGACGTTCCGCCCCGCGGTGTATCCGGCGGCGGAGATCGATGTCTTCGGCTGGCGCGAGGGCGCGTTCTACGGGAACCTGTGGGGCGATGAGCCCCTCCACCCCCGGCTCCAGGTGGGGATGAATGAAGTGGACGAGAAGGGCAAATTCCACCCTGCTCCGACCGCCGGGGAGGACTCCGGGCAAGCCATCTATCAGCACGCCTTCGCCTGCACGGGTGAATACTGGACCGATCACGCCGCGTACGTGGGGGAGCGCCTCTGCGCCGGCGCCGAGGGCGACGTCGACTGCGTCGCGACCCCGGTCGGCGCCTGCGACGAATCGCTCCTCGTCGCGGAGTGTCCGACGCTCCACCAGTGCTCCGTCGACGACGGGGGGCTCGTGGAGGGCGACAGGGACTTCCAGCAGTGCAAGGGCGGCGGGCGCACATGGCGCCATCCGATCACCGTGTTTCTCAACCACCCTTCGGATGTCGTCCGGGACTTCCCGTTCTCCCCGTTCGCGCCGATGTTGCCCGGAAGCCCGCTGTCCGCCGGCGCGCAGTACTGTCCCTGAGCGGCGGCCACGCGGCCGCGCCGTCGCGCGGCCGCGCCGTCACCCAATCGCGCGCTCACCCGTCCCTGTAGTCGCCAGGCTCGATGCCATAACGCGCGATCCACCGGTGGATCTGCGTTCTCCCCTTCCCCATCGCCCGCGCCACGGCGCTGACGTTCCCGCGGTGCTCGCGGAAGAGGCGGATGAGCGCCTCGCGCCGCTGCTGGTCCTCCTCGGCGGGCCGCTGGCGCTCGGCGGGCTGGGCGTCGGGCTTCGAGGCCTCGGGCGGGTGGCTGCTCCGCGGCACGACGACGGGCGGCGGCAGGTGGCTCTGCTCCACCCGGCCGCCGCCGGCGAGCACGATCGCGGTCGCCAGGCACTTCTCCAGCTCTCGGACGTTGAGCCGCCACTCGCGCAGGAGGAGCGCGCGCGCCGCCTCGCAGCCCAGCGAGATCGACGCGGCCCGGTCCGGGGCGGCGCGGCGGAGCAGCGCGGCGATGAGCAGCCCGAGATCCTCCCGGCGCCTGCGCAGGGGCGGCAGCTCGAGCACGAAGCCCGAGAGGCGCGCGAAGAGATCGCCCCGGAAGTCGCCGCGCTCGACCATCGCCGGGAGGTCGCGGTGCGTGGCAACGACCACGCGGAGGTCGACCTTCACGGGGCGCGTCGCGCCCACCGCGACGACCTCCGACTCCTGCAGCACGCGCAGGAACGCCGTCTGCGACGCCGCGGGCAGATCGCCGATCTCGTCGAGGAAGAGCGTGCCGCGGTCGGACGCGCGGATGAGGCCGGGCCGGTCCTCGGCGGCGCCGGAGAAGGCGCCCTTCTTGTGGCCGAACAGCTCGGACTCGATGAGGCTCTCGGGCAGCGCGCCGCAGTTGATGGCGACGAACGGGCCGGGCCGCCCCGAGAGCGCGTGGACGGCGCGCGCGACGACCTCCTTGCCGGTGCCGCTCTCGCCCTGGAGGACGACGGGGATGGGCGCGGGCGCGACGGCCCGGAGCGAGGCGAAGCGCTCGGCCAGCTCGGGCGAGAAGGTGGCGAGGCCGAACGGCTGATCCGCCGCCTGGACCGCGTCGCTCGCCGCCTCGTCGGGCACGGCGACCTCGCGGAACAGGAAGAACGTGTGCCCGAGCTCGATCAGGTCCCCCTCGGCGAGCGTCGCGCTCCGCCGTGGCACCCCGTTCACGAAGGTGCCGTTCGTCGAGCCGAGGTCCTCCAGGCAGAGCTGGCCGCCGTCGCGCGTGATCCGCGCGTGGCGGGACGACACCCAGCCGTCCTCGAGGCGCACGTCGAGCAGCGCCCGGTCCGCCTCGGTCCGCCGGTCGATCGACCGCACCGGGCCTCGCCCGAACCGCACCTCGTCGACCCCGTCGAGCGCCAGCCGCGCGGGCGGATCCATCGGCCGCTGGCACTGCAAGACGAGGAAGAGGAACGGCCGCGGCTCGGCCGCGGAGCTGGCGTGCCGCCGGGTGCGGACCAGCGTCGTCGGCTCGTCCCGACCCGCGCTCATCCTGCCCCTCTCCGCCCCTGGCAGGCCGCGCACGGAGGAGGCGCCAGGGAATCGACCCGAGGCTGCATGCCGCAGGCCCACGATCTATCACGCCCCGCCAGCCAGTGGAGCAAGCTCAGGCGCGCGGAGCTCACGCGCTGGTCGTCCTGTCGCGGCGCCCCGAGCTTTCAGGGCGGCTCGCCGGGCCGTCAGCGGTAGGGCCCCTGCGGCGCGGGCGCCGCGAGGGAGGAGACGATCGCGATCGCGCGCTCGATCCGGTCGCGCCCCGTCTCGATGCGGCCGAACACCAGCTTGACCGCGGCCTCATCCCCCACGACGGCCGCCGGGCGGAGCGCGGCGATCTCGCGCTTCACCTCGTCGGTCAGGCGCCACGCCACCCGGTCCGGCGCGTCGGCCTGCACCTCGTACGCCCGCGACAGGCCGCCGTCGTCGGGCTGCCCGGCGTTCACCGGGTCCGGCCCGCGCCTCTGCCGGCGCCTCACGATGAACCGCTCCGACGGGGACGCGGCGCGGGCGACGCGCACCTGCGTGCCGAACGCCCCCCGCGTTCCATCCCGGCCGAGCGCCACGGTGAGGCGCCGGCCGCGGTGCTCGAGCTCGATGGTCATGCCTCCTCCGGGCGAGGCGGTCCCCGCGCCGGACAGCAGGCGCCCGCCGAGCTGTTGCGACAGCGCCCGCAGCTCCTTCGCGAGCGCCCGGCCGCGGCCGGCGACGAGCGCCGCGGCGCGGATGGCGCTCGCGAGCTTCTCGGCGTCGTCCTCCAGCCCGGCGCGGATCGCGGTCAGCCGGTGCGACTCGAGCGTGAGCTGGTATTCGGCCGCCGCGCGGAGCGCCTCGCGCAGCTCCCGCGTGAGCCACCAGCGCGCGAGCGCCGGGCTGCTCGCCTGCACGACGAAGGCGCCGTCGTCCGCCGCGTCGCCGGCGTCCACCCGCCGCGCCCGGAAGCCCCCGCCGCTCGACCTGTCGAGCTGCTTCTCGTTGACCCGGAGCCTGAGGCCCGACGGGTTGCTCACCGTGCCCGTGATGCGGGTGCTGTAGCGCACGACGGCCGCGCCGCTGCGATCGACGTCGTGGTCGACGAGGAGCGCGACGCCGTCGAGCGCCGCGGAGATCTGCATCCGCGGGTCTCCCGATGGGCCCGGACCCGACCGGAACTCCCCCCCGACGAGGGCCGCCGCGCGCTGCCACATGGGCCGCGCGAGCCGCCAGCGGGCCTCGGCCGCCCGCCGCGCGTCGTTGCGCGCGTGCGCGAAGAAGCGCGCGAGCCCCGCGATCCCCGAGATGATCATCAGGACGAAGATGGGCTCCATCCTCGCCCAGGGTATCGTCCCCGCGAGGGTGCGCCCAGGCGAGACCGGCCCGAGGGCGGCCGATCTCGCCCGGGCGGCTCGCCGCGCAGAAGGGCGCGGCGGGCCGCCGCCTACTGATCGCCGTGGACCGAGAGATGATAGGTGTTGCCGGGGTCCACCTGCGAGACGACGACCGTGTACGTATCGTTGTTCTCTGTCTCGTACGAGAACACGCCCCCCGTCGCCGTGACGGTCCGGACGAAGACCAGGATATCGTTGCCCCACATGTTCCTGTAGTACACCGCCATCTGGACCGTGCCCGAGGTGGAGTCCACGTGGGCGTGATACCACCTGGTGCCGTTGACCGTGACCGAGCGGTTGACGGTGCTGTCGGTCCAGCAATAATCGAAATCGACGCTGCTCGGGTTGCAATAACTCGCCACGAAATCGCTCGCCGTCAGGGCTTGCGCGGCGGTCCCGAACTCCTCTCCGGCGCTCGGTCGCCGCGCCGGCGCCGGCTGCGCCTCCTCGATCACGTCCACGCCGGGCGCGATCGGCGCGCGGCGCGCGCCGCCCGCGAGCCGGGCGGCGTCCATGCGCTCCTGCGCCGCGATCAGCGCCGGCGGCGCGACCTGTCGCGAGAGCGCCTCGTAGAGCGCGACGGGGGCCAGCCGCTCCATGGACTCGTCGATCTCGCCGGTGGTGAAGGCCAGGACGCGGCCCTCCTCCGGCTCGTAGAAATGAACCTCGGCGCCGTTCGAGAGCTGCAGGCTCGTGATCGGGGCGAGCCCCTCCTCGACCGCCTCGTCCGCCGGCTCCTGCCCCACGGCGCAGCCGCCGAGGGCGCAGAGCCCCAGCGCGAGGGCCGCGGCGCGGCGGGCGGTGCGAGCCATCGAGACAACACGGAGCATCGAATTCAAGGTCATGATCATTCTCCTCGGTCCTACGTGGGTTGAGCGCGGGCTCCCGCCCGCGCGGCGGCCGGCGCGCGAACCCCCCTCGCACACGACGGATCCGGCGCGCCCGCGGGCCACCCGCGGGCGTGTCGGCTCGTCAGCGCGTCGCGACGGCCTTCACCGCAGCACATCGCAAGAGCGGGGCCAGCAGCGATGACGCGCCGAGATATCGCGCGACACGCGGCCGTGTCCGATGAATCTCGCGCGCTGTCCCCTGCCGCCCAGAGGACACCCCCTCCCCTGGGAGCGCCGGAGCGCACACGCGCGGCGGCCTGGCGCCTGCCACACTGACCGGTGTGGCACGTGTCAGGTGTGACAGGGGTGAACCGGCGCAGCCCCGCGCCGCCCTTGGCCAGCTGCAACAGCAGCTCGTCCCTGCCCGCGTAGGCTCGACCACGTCCCGCAATGTGGGAGAAGGAAGTCCAATGTGGAGAGACGGAGAGGGGAGCCCGGCCCCTCCGGAGACGTCAAGTCCCAACCGCGGAAGCTGCCCTGGAGCGACAGAACATTTTTCCACGCACTCCGGCGTCCCCGAAAAAGCGACACCATATCAACAACTTACCTGTGAATCCAAGGAGCCGCCTCCCCTCAACGGCCTTCCGCGATTGACATCGGAGATGTGAGCGTTCACATTGGCGCTCGTCGGTATTCTTTTGCTTCGCTTCGGAAAGGCAGTCATGCGCACTGAGATCTTCGTCAGCCGATCGATCTCGGCATCGGTCCCGCTCGCTCGGTCGTCACGGGCGCGAGCGACGGCGAGCCCGAACGTTCCGATGGCGCCTCGGCATCGAGCCCCGACTGCGGGAGCTGCCCTATGTTGACAGAACATCTTTCCATGTGATCCGGCCCCACGGGAGAGCGACGCCAGCTCAACAGCTCATCTACGCGTCGAAGGGGCCGCTTTCACGCCACCGCGACATTCCCGCTTAAGTACAGGAGAACCTTATGAGAATGCGATTTGAACGATGGACCTTGCTGACGACGATCGCGCTCAGCGCGTGCATCTCCGCCGAGCAGCTCGATGAAGACGGCTACGAGTTCGAAGAGCTGGCCGAGAGCGTCACCATCGACACCGCGGCGACCTACACGATCACCGGCGTCCAGAGCGGAAAGTGCGTCGAGGTGGCTGGTGGCAGCACCGCTGACGCAGCGGCCATGCAGATCGCCAGCTGCAACGGCTCGACGCGGCAACAGTTCCGCATGGAATCCGCGGGCGGCGGCTACTATCGCATCCGCAACGTCAACAGCAACCGTTGCATGGACGTCGCGGGCGCCTCCACCAGCGACGGCGCCCGCATCCAGCAATACTCCTGCTGGAGCGGGGAGAACCAGCAGTGGTCCTTCACGGACGTCGCCAGCGGCGTCGTCCGCCTCACCGCACGCAACAGCGGCAAGTCCCTGGACGTCTACGGCCGCGGCACCGCGGACGGCACCGCCGTGATTCAATGGGCATCGAACGGCGGGACCAACCAGCAATTCCGGATCACGCCCGTGAGCTCGGGCACCGGGGGCACCGGCGGCACCGGGGGCAGCGGCGGCACCGGCGGCGGCGGCGGCGGTGGTGGTGGTGGCGGCGGCACCGGCGGCAAGTTCGTCGGCAACATCACAACCGGCGGGCAGGTGCGAGCGGATCTGTCCCGGTACTGGAACCAGCTCAGCCCGGAGAACGAGGGCAAGTGGGGCTCCGTCGAACCCACGCGGGACGTCATGAACTGGGCCGGCATGGACCGAGTCCGGGATTACGCTCGCCAGAAGGGCATTCCCTACAAGGGCCACACCCTGATCTGGGGTGCCCAGCAGCCGGGCTGGATCGCCAATCTGTCGCAGAGCGAGCAGCGCGCAGAGGTAGAAGAGTGGATCCAGGCGTTCTGCCAGCGCTACCCGGACGTCGCCATCATCGACGTCGTGAACGAGCCGCCCCCGCACACCACCCCGTCGTACATGAACGCCCTCGGCGGCGCGGGGTCGAGCGGGTACGACTGGATCGTGCAAGCGTTCAAGTGGGCGCGGCAGTACTGCCCGAACGCCAAGCTGCTGCTCAACGACTACAACAACATCGAGTACAGCAGTGACAACCAGAACACGCTCAACATCGTCAATCGGATCCGGGCGGCAGGGGCTCCCATCGATGGCATCGGGGCTCAGGCTCACGACGCGTACAAGCTCAACACCAGCACCGTCAAGGGCTTCCTCGACCGACTCGCCGGCACCGGCCTGCCGGTCTATATCACCGAGTACGACATCAACCTGGCGAACGACACGCAGCAGCTCAACGTGATGCAGAGCCAGTTCCCCATGTTCTACGAGCATCCGAGCGTGAAAGGCATCACGCTGTGGGGGTACATCAGCGGCCAGACGTGGGTGGCGAACTCAGGGCTCATGAGCAGCAGCGGCCAGATGCGGCCCGCCATGTCCTGGCTGATGAGCTACCTGGGGCGCTGACGCCGGGCGCGCCGACGCGCCCTTCACGGAGATCCACGCGCCCGGAGATCGCCGCGCAGGCACGGTCGCAGGTCGACGGAGTCGACCCGCAAGGCCAGCGCCCGCGCGGCCGATCCCGGGCGCTTTCCCATGTGTCTTGCTTCCCGCTTCGTATGCCTTTGAACAGAGGGGATCATGATGAAAATCCGATTCAGACGATGGTCGCTGCTCACGACGCTCGCCGCCACGGCCGCGTGCGTCTCCGCCGAGCAGCTCGATGAAGACGGCCCCGAGCTCGACGAGCTGGCCGAGAGCGTCACCATCGACACCGCGGCGACCTACACGATCGTCGGCGTCCAGAGCGGAAAGTGCGTCGAGGTGGCTGGTGGCAGCACCGCTGACGCAGCGGCCATGCAGATCGCCAGCTGCAACGGCTCGACGCGGCAACAGTTCCGCATGGAATCCGCGGGCGGCGGCTACTATCGCATCCGCAACGTCAACAGCAACCGTTGCATGGACGTCGCGGGCGCCTCCACCAGCGACGGCGCCCGCATCCAGCAATACTCCTGCTGGAGCGGGGAGAACCAGCAGTGGTCCTTCACGGACGTCGCCAGCGGCGTCGTCCGCCTCACCGCACGCAACAGCGGCAAGTCCCTGGACGTCTACGGCCGCGGCACCGCGGACGGCACCGCCGTGATTCAATGGGCATCGAACGGCGGGACCAACCAGCAATTCCGGATCACGCCCGTGAGCTCGGGCGCCGGCACCGGCGGCACGGGAGGCACCGGCGGCACCGGCGGCAGCGGGGGCACCGGCGGCAGCGGGGGCAGCGGGGGCAGCGGGGGCAGCGGGGGCGGCGAAGGTTGCGGCTTGCCCACCACCTTCCGCTGGCAGTCGAGCGGCATGCTGGTAAGCCCGAAGTCCGACGCGACTCACAACATCGTGTCCATCAAGGATCCGACGGTCTCCTTCTTCAACGATCGATGGCACATCTACGCCACCACGGCGAACACCGCCGGGAACTGGCAGATGACGTACCTGAACTTCGCCGACTGGTCCCAGGCCGCGTCCGCGTCGCATTACTACATGGATCGTACGCCTGGCTTCAGCGGCTACCGGTGCGCGCCGCAGATGTTCTTCTTCAGGCCTCAGAACAAGTGGTACCTCATCTATCAATCGCAGCCGCCGCAGTTCTCCACGACCAGCGACCCGAGCCGCCCGGACACGTGGACCAGGCCCCAGAACTTCTTCGCGTCCACGCCCGCCGGCATGCCCAGCCTGCCGATCGATTACTGGGTGATCTGCGACAGCGCCAACTGTTACCTCTTCTTCACCGGCGACGACGGTCGGATGTACCGCAGCCAGACCACACTGCAGAACTTCCCGAACGGGTTCGGCCCGGTCTCGATCGCCCTTCAGGACTCGAACCGCAACAACCTGTTCGAGGGGAGCTCCACGTACAAGATCAAGGGCATGAACAAGTATTTGACCCTGATCGAGGCCATCGGCCCGACGGGCGCCAGGTTCTATCGCTCGTTCACCGCGGATCGCCTCGACGGCGCGTGGACCCCGCTCGCGCATAGCTGGAACGCCCCCTTCGCAGGTCAAAACAACGTCACCTACGCGCCGGGCGTGGCGGACTGGAGCGACGACGTCAGCCATGGCGAGCTGGTGCGTGATGGCAACGACGAAACCGCGACGATCGACACCTGCAATCTGCAGTTCCTGTACCAAGGACGCAACCCGAGCTCGGGCGGCGAATACTCGCAGCTCCCGTACCGCCTCGGACTGTTGAAGCCGGCTCGCTAGAGCGGCGGGCACCCGCTTCGGATACGGGCCCATCTCGACGTTTTCGGTGCTCAGCGCACAGGAGTGCGCTTCCGCGCCGAAAACGCCGATCTGGACCCGTCTCCTGTGCGGGTGACCGCCGCTCTGCGACGCTGGTACCAGGCGCAGCTGAAAACAGCTCACGTCGAATTCCGAGAAAATCAACAGAAGAGAGGACGAACCGCAAGGGCGCGAGCGGCGGGTAAGAGAGGTTCTCGTCTCTGGCCCCTTGCGCGCCTTGCGCCCTTGCGGTACCCCTCTTTCCCGCATTCCTTTCCCTGGGAGCTTGCTTTCCGGATGACAGAGCATTTTCTTATGCGATCCACCACCTCTGGAAGAAGCATTGAAATCGTCGCCTTCACTCCACAGCCACAGCCTGCGGGGCGACCCTCGCTGGGATCCTTCGCGCGTGTTGACATGGCCCGCATGGTGCGGGTGGTCCTCCTGGGTGCGCTCCTCTTCACGAGCGCCTGTGACAGCACCGTCATCGTTCCTGAGGACGGCCATGGTGCGGGCGACGGCGGCGGCGGCGACGGCGGAACGTCAGCACCAGGCGCCGGGGGCAGCGACACAAGCAGCTCGTCCTCGTCACCCGGTTGGACGGTGCCGCCCGATCGGGTCTACAGCCACATCGATTGCGAGCCCGCCGGCTCGACGCTCCTCGTGGAGATCTCGCCGAGGGGCTCCGGCTGTCTGCCCGCCCCGGACGTCTTGGACGATGTGCTCGTGTTCGGGATCGTGAGGTGGGACGGGCAACCGGGAACGTTCACGCTCGGCGTCGAGACGCCGCACGGCGTGGCGATGGCCGCCAGGGGCTTGCAGCCCGATCTCGTCACCGGCACGCTCACGATCGAGCCCTACGTCGGGGCGCCTTCGGCGATCGCGTGGGATCTATCCGTGGGCGCTGGCCGCACCGACCTGTCCGTTTGCGGCCGCTTCAACGCCTTCCCGTGCCGGTGAGCCTCACTCGCCTCTGACGAACGGCACGTCGAACGAGCCCTCCGTCACGCTGACACCGCGAGGTGGGTTGTCCTCGATCCGGGGACGATGGGGCGGCGCCGGCAGGCGGCGAGCGCCTGCCGAGCGCCTCTTCCAGACGCGGCGGCGCCGCGGTCAGACCTGGATGCCAGCGAGCGGCGACGTGACCCGCCCCGCGTCGACGCCGATCTCCGTCACGTTCAAGCCCATGACCTGGGCGATCGTCAGGAGCGCCTTGCTCAGGTTGTCGCCGGGGAAGTTGCGGTGCTCATCGCCGCGCAGCCTCCCTCCGGCCTTCCCGGCGAAGAGCACCGGCCATTCCGTCCTCGTGTGCACCTTGCCCCACGCGGTGTCGGACGTGACGTACACGAGCGAGCTGTCGAGCAGGTTCGAGCTGCCGTGAGGCGTGTTCTTGAGCTTCGTCAAGAACTCGTTCAGGCAGCGCATCGTGTACATCACGCCCTTGTCGACGCGAGGCTGGCTCGATTGATCCCCGGCATCTCCGTGGCAGATGGTGTCGTGGAAGTCGTCGTTCATGTCCTGCGCGAGGTGCCGGTAGTAGACGTGCGCGGCGGGCAGCGAGAACATGAACGAGAGCACGCGGGTCCTCTCGCAGGCGAGCGCGAGCGCCGAGAGCTCGACCATGGCGGCGTTCACCGCAGGGGGCGCCTCGCTCTGTGAGTCCTTGCCGGCGGTGGGGGCCGTCGGGCTCTTGCACGCCGCCGTCGCGCCGCCGCCGGACGGCATGGTCTCGAGGCGCTGCTCGATGGCCCGGATCGACTCGAGGTGCTCCTCGATACGATGCCTGTCGGCCGCCCCGAGCCGCTGCTTCAGGCTCGCGCCGTCCTGCAGGACGGAGTCGAGCACGCTCTTCCGGACGTTCGCGAGCTTCGCGGCCCGCTCCGCGCCGTCGTCGGTGGGCTCGGGCAAGCCGTTCATGAACAATCGATTGAACACGGCCTTCGGATCGAACTCCGGGTTGTTGCGCGCGTTCGGCCCCCTGTGCGAGACCGTGTGCAGCGAGTCCTGAGGGCCGCCCGGCGTCGCCGGCGTCAATCCCACCTCGAGGGAGCGGTACGGCGCCCCCTCCGAGATGGCGTTCGCGACGACCTGATCGATGGACGCGGCCCGCACGGCGTTCCCGCTGAGCGGCGCGCCGGTCGTGGCCCCCGCCGACCCCGTGGGGTGCTCGACGCCGGAGACCACGAGCTTGTTCTCGAGGCCGCTGATCACCGTGAGATACGACTTGAGGTCCGCGAGGGGCTCCAGCTCGGGGCTGAGCGCCCAGGCCTGACCGGAGCCCGTGCGCGTCGGCTTCCAGCGACCGGGCAGCGTGCCGTTCCCGAAGAACCACGTGACGTAGAGCGGCGACACAGGCGTCTTCGTCTGAGCGTGCGCCGTGCCGCTCTCGTTCAGCATGATCTCCAGCAAGGGGAGCGGGATGGTGACGGCGGCGCCCGTCGCCAGCATGCCCCGGAGAACAGTTCGTCGGTTCAAAACTTTGTTCGTCATGGGGGTACCTGCAATCAGGGTTGGGGGGCGACGGACGAGAAAGCGGCGTTCGTCACGACGTCGAGGACCAGCTCGCGCAGCCTGTACCCCGACCCTTCGAACGAGGCGGTCAGCGCGTCCAGCACGCGCCTGTCCACCTTTCTCTCCTCGTGACCTGCTGCATACGTGTAGTACTTGCGGACGAGGCACTCAGCGACCGAGGCGTTCGAGCTGAGGGTCACGCCGAGCGCGCGCGCGTCCGCGACCGGCACGCCGTCGAACTCGCCGCTCGGGTCGATCGGCAGGCCGTGGTCGGTCGTGCGGAAGCGGCCGATCGCGTCGAAGGTCTCGAGCGGCAGGCCCAGCGGGTCCATGAACGAATGGCAGCCGGCGCAGGCGGGCTCGGTCCGGTGGATCTCGAGCCGCTGACGCTTCGTCAGGGGCTTGTCCGCGGGCGGCTCCGGGAGCTCGAGGGCGACGTCGCCAGGGGGCGGCGGGATGGGCGTGCACATGAGGGCGTCGCGCATGAACTTGCCGCGCAAGGTGGGAGAGCCCTCCTTCTGGTTCGCGAACTGCGAGAGGAAGCCCGCTTTGCTGAGGATCCCGATGCGCGGGCCGTCCGCGGGCAACGAGCGGACCTCGAAGGCGTCCGAGCCGAGGCCGGCCGTGTCGAGACCGTAGAGCTGGGCGAGGTCGGTGTTGACGACGACCTTCGTTGTCGAGAACAGCTCGAGCGCGCTCGCTCCCTCGTCGAACGCGAGGACCTCCCAGGTGCCTCGCATGTCGCGGACCATCGCCGCTCGCAGCGCGGGGCTGTACTCCGGAAAGAGCGCCGTGTCTTTTGCCTGCGTGCTGATCCGATCGAGCCGCATGTACTCCTCGGCGAAGGCGCCGACCGCCTCGCGCCCCGCGGGCGCCTCGAGCAGCCGCGTCGCCGCCGCGCGGATCCCCTCCGCCGTTCCGAGCGCCCCGCTCGCGGCCTGGTCGAGCAGCTCCTGGTCTGGCAGGCTGTTCCACACGAGGAACGCGAGCCGGGACGCCATCTCGTAGCCCGTCAAGCGAAGCGATCCGTCGGCGCTCGGAGCGCCGAGCTCCGGGCGATACAGGAAGTTCGGAGACGTGAAGAGCGCCACCGTCGCCCAGCGGGCCCCCTCGACGGCGCTCTCGAGCTCGGCCGCGGCCTTCGCGGCGACGGCCGCGAGCCGGTTGACCTCGGTCGCCTCGAGCGGGCGGCGCCACGCGCGGCGCCCCTGCGCCTCGATGAAACCACGCACGCAAGCGTCGTCCTCCGCGCCGCTGGGCGCGCAGCCGATGAACTGGTCTCGCCTCGCGGGATCCGCGAACACCGCGTCGACGGCGCCCTCGATGGCCGCGTGGTACTGCTCGACGCCTCGCTCCGAGGTCACGACGGTCGCGGCGCCGATGACCGCGAAGTTCCCGTTCCAGCTGTCGGCGTCGAGCTGATGGATATCGACCTCGACGCCCAGCATGTCGCGCACGGCGTTGCGGAACTGCGTCCTCGTCAAGCGGCGCAGCATCCCGGCCGCGGGCTGGAACTGCGGCGGGTTCGAGCCCGTCGTCGGCGGCTCATCTCCCCCGGTGGAGGAAGAGGACGCCCCAGGGCCCTCCTCCGTCGGGTCACCCAGCGCGCCCGTGCACGCGGCAGCGAACGCGAGCGCGCAAACGGCGGCGACTTCTCTCGAGAAACGGAGCTCGTGCCATGACGGCTTCTTCATCTTGCTCTCCGATAATGCAAGGGGGGTGACGACGCGCGGGGCCCCACATCTCGCGACCATGCCTCAGAGCAGGCGCTCGCATCACGGAGCCCATCTCGCCCCGCGTGATGGATCCCGGAGCACCAGATACAGGACGGGGCCCGTGTGATGACACTGCTGCGCCCGAGGAGGGGTTGAGCATAGCCCGCCGCAACACAGGTCACGCCGCCCCCGAAGTTGCCATCCGGCCGCTTCGCCGGACTCCCAAGAAATTTCCAGTGAACAGCACCCAGGGGTTCACGACAGCCATCGAATCAGCAAGGCATGTCGTGGCCTCTGGTGATCACCTCTGGCGACACACCAAGCACCATGATCGGCAACCGCTTCAGCGACGGCCGATCGAACGGAATCGGCGCCGGGACCGATCAAGAGGACGAAGGTCTCGGCGCAGGACGCCCCACCGAGGGCGAAGCAAAAGGAGCCCCTGAGCGCAATGTGAACGATCACATGGCTGGAGTCAACGCCAATCGACCGGCGCGCGGGCCCCCTCGATCCCGAGGGAGGACGACGCCGGCGGGGTCCTCCAGAGCCGCGCGCATCCCGGTCGAGGCCGAGCCGGTGCAGCGCAAGAGCCCCCTCCGGGCTCCCCGGAACCCACGATCTCGACCGAGCCAAGCTCGTATGACAGCTCACGCGGGCGCCGCGGCCGGCCGCCGCCACGCATCGCCGGCCGCCGCCACGCATTGACCGCGGCCGAGGATGGCTGCACACCGGTCCATTTTGATTGACCTCGATCATGTGAACGATCACAATCCGTCTCTGAGCTGCGATCGCGCGGCTGAGCTTGCCCCTTCCCTGATCAGGAGACATCGGATGTGGATGAGCGTGAAGCTGATGGGGGCCGTGATGATGAGCGTCGGCACTGGCTTTGCCTTCGGGTTTGCGGGCGGCTTTGCGGGCGCAGCATGGGCCGCGGGCGGGACGGGGGACGTCCCCGCATCCGTCGCCGAACGGAAGGATTTCAGCTGCGGCGACAAAGGACAGAGAGCCTGTCCGATACAGGGGCTGGATCAAGACGGCTCTGTGCACGGTGGAGTACGAGGCGAAGCACCGTGATGACGCCTCCTGAGGCGCCGCGCCCTGCGCTCGCCCTCTCCGCTCCTCGCGCAGGGCGGGCGCTCTCCCTCCATCCCCTGGCCTGACCCGTCGGGTCGATTCACGTCGAGCGTTCTCAGACGCGCCGTCGGCCGCCAGCGTCGCGCGCTGCAAGGTGTCCATGTCCACATCCGCGCAAGATCCGAAGTCGAGCGAATCCATCACCCCCGTGCGCTGGGGCGTCCTCGGGGCGAGCAACTTCGCGTTGAAGGTCAGCCTGCCCAGCATGAGCCGAGGGCCCCTGACCCAGGTCGCCGCGCTGGCATCGCGCGACATCGACAAGGCGCGCGCCGCCGCGGAGTCGCTCGGGATCCCGAAGGCGTACGGGAGCTACGACGAGCTGCTCGACGATCCGGAGATCGAGGCCGTCTACATCCCGCTGCCCAACCACCTGCACGTGAAGTGGTCGGCGCGCGCGGCCCGCGCCGGCAAGCACGTCCTGTGCGAGAAGCCGATCGCGCTCAGCGCCAAGGACGCCGCGGCGCTCGTCGACGTCCAGCACGAGACGGGCAACCGGATCGCCGAGGCGTTCATGGTCCGCTATCACCCGCAGTGGCAGCAGGCCAGGGACTGGGTGCGAAGCGGCCGGATCGGCGAGCTGGTCAGCGTCCAGGCGGCGTTCTCGTATTTCAACCGGGACGCGACCAACATCCGCAACAGGGAACAGGTCGGGGGCGGCGCGCTCTACGACATCGGCTGTTACGCGGTGAACACGTCGCGCTTGCTGTTCGGGCGCGAGCCCGTGCGGGCGATGGTGCTCGTCGAGCGCGATCCCGAGTTCGGCACCGATCGCTTGACCTCGGGCCTGCTCGATTACGGCGGCGCGCACCTGACGTTCACGTGCAGCACGCAGGCGGTGGCCTACCAGCGCGTGAACGCGCTCGGCACGAAGGGCCGCATCGAGATCGAGATCCCGTTCAACGCGCCTGCCGACCGGCCGTGCAAGATCTTCCTCGATGACGGCTCGACGCTGGACTGCAGCTCGGCCAAGGTCACCTCGTTCCCCGTCGCCGACCAGTACCAGCTGCAGAGCGAGGCGTTCTCGCGCGCCATCCGCACGGGCAGCCCGGTCGAGAATTCGATCGACGTCGCGGTCGGCAACATGCGGGTCATCGACGCGCTGTTCCGTTCCGCCGAGAGCAGGCGCTGGGAGAAGGTCTAGCGACGCCCCGGGGCGACCGCCCGCGTCACGGCCGCGGCGGCGAGGGCGCACGCCCCCGCCCCGCGGCGCCTTCGAGCATCCTGAGGAGATCAGCCGCGGGGGCGGCGCCGCCGCATCGCCAGGGCGGAGAGCCCCACGGCGAGCGCCGCGGCCCACGAGCTCGACGTGGAGCTGGCTCCGGCGGCGACGCACCCGCAACCTTCGTCGGAGGACTCCCCGTCCGGCGGGGTTCCGTCGACCCCACCGCCCTCGCCCGATGCGCTGCCGCTGCCGGACGAGCTGGCCGCCGTCCCCGCCGCGCCCACGCCGTTGCCGGAGGAGCTGGCCACCGTCGCCGCCCCGCCCTCGCCGCTGCCAGACGAGCTGGCCGCCGTCGCCGCCCCGCCCTCGCCGCTGCCAGAGGAGCTGGCCGCCGTCTCCGCCCCGCCCGCGCCGGTGGCGGAGGAGGAGGAGGCCGCGGTCGTCGCCCCGCCCGCGCCCGACCCGGTGTCCTCATCGCGGGGCACATTCCCGTTGAACCCGGTCTGGCCCTCCCGGGTCAGCGACAGCACCAGCGTGCCGTCCTTCACCGTCACGTTCTGCGGGTCGAAGTCCACGCGGTTCCCGTCGAACGTCCAGTCCGCTTTGCTCCATCGCGCGCTGTCCAGGGTGTTGAAGTCGTCCTGCCACGCGAGCTCGAAGTTTCCGTTGTTGTAGCGATAGTACTTGATCCAGTTGACGAACTGGTGCGCCGGGAGCACGGAATCGTCGAACGGTCCGACCCATTCGGTGGCATCCGAGGACCACGTGTTGAAGCGGAAGGACTGGGCATTCTGCAGGGCGGTCACCTGCGCCCCAGTCGACCGCTTGATCTCTCGCCCGTCGATGCTCCAGGCCACGTACTCCGGCGTCCACTCCAGCGCGTAGGTGTGATAGCCGTCCGCGAGGGAGACGCCCGCGTCGTGCACCCCCTCCGACGTCACCCTCGTGCCCATCCCGGTGATGATGTTGGACTGCCAGCTCCGGGCGTCGTTCTTCCCGAAGACCTCGATGTCGATCTCCTCCCAGAACGCGCCGGACATCTCGGAGCCGTTCTTGTAGGTGAAGAAGGTCGACAGGATGCCGCTCCCGCGCACCATGCGCATGCGCATCTCCATGCGACCGTGAAGATAGCTCTGGGCCGAGTAAATCTCTGCGCCCTTGTACGGCTTCGCTGCCGCGGTCGAGCTGACCGCGAGCGCCAGCGAGGCAGCGGCGAGCATCAGACCTGCGCGGACTCTCGTGAACATGATCAAACCTCCAATGATTGCACCAACCGTCAATTCGCGGCGGATCCGCTCCGCCCGGCTCCTCGAGCTCCCCGGCCCGGCGGCTCTCCGGCGAAGCGCGCCGAGCGCCGCTCGACCCTCAGCTCAGAGCTGCGCGAAGAAATCCAATACCTCGCGAGGATCCCGGAGCGACAGGCGGGTTGAAACCACGAGAAAGAACAGGAATTTCACAGGGAGGCGGGGAGGCGGGGAGGCGGGGGGCGAGAGACGGCGAGAGGGAGAAATTCATTTTCTTCTTCCTCCCCGCCTCCCCGCCTCCCTGTGAAAACTCTCCGGGTTTTAACGTGATCGGCGCGCTAGGTCGACGGCTGGCCGTTGTCCTTCGGCGAGGGGGTGTGCGCCGCCCGGCCGTTGTTCTTCAGCGCGATATCGATCACTGGCTATCCAGGAAGTCCATCAGCCACTGCATGGCCGGCCGCATCCTGTTGTCATCATACTGGATGCCGGTGTTGTCCCGCCAGGTGGTGCCGACGATGTAGCCCCACAAGGTGATGCCCTGGACCGAGGGGTGGTTCCAGTACATCGTGAACTGCTCCTCCATGATCTGCTTCTGCCTGTTGTCGTTCGCCTCGCCGATGTCGTACTCGGTGATGTAAACAGGCTTGCCCAGCGAGGCGAGCTGGTCGACGAAGCCCTTGACCGTGTTGGTGTTGATCTTGTACGCGTCGTGGGCCTGCGCGCCGATGGCGTCGACCGGGGCGCCCGCTGCGATCACCGCCCGCGCGATCTTCATGAAGTTGTTGTGGTCGTTCTGGTACTCGATGTTGTTGTAGTCGTTGAGGATCAGGACCGCGTTCGGGCAGAACTCGCGGGCCCACTTGAAGGAGTTGACGATCCAGTCCCAGCCGCTGGCGCCGTCGCCGCCGATGCCGTTCTTGTACGAGGGCGTGGTGTGGGGCGGCGGCTCGTTGACCACGTCGATGTACTTCGTCTTGGGGTAGCGCTCGCAGAACGACTTCATCCAGTCCCGCACGGCCGCCTGCTGCTCGTTGCCGGGGAGGTTCCCGACCCAGCTGGGCTGCTGGGAGCCCCACACGAAGACGTGGTGCTTGAAGATGATGTTGTTGTCCTGCGCGTACTTGTAGATCCTGTCGAGCTTGCTCCAGTCCTTGTTCCCGCGGCTCTTCTCGACCTCGCCCCACTTGCCCTCGTTCTCGGGCGTGATCTGGTTCCAGTAATTCGCGAAGCCGTCGCGCACGGCGCCCCGCGTCGTGATGTTGCCGACGAACTTCCCCGTGGGCTCGGAGCCGCCGGCTCCGGCGGACGTGCTGCTCGACGTGCTGCTCGACGTGCTGCTCGAGGCGCCCGCACCGCCGCCGCCTTCGTTTGATCCGCCGGTGCCGGCGCTTGTCGTGCCGTTGCTGGTCGTGCTGCTGCCGGTCGTGCCGTTGCCGGTCGTGCCGTTGCCGGTCGTGCCGTTGCTGGTCGTGCCGTTGCTGGTCGTGCCGGCGCTGGTCGTGCTGCCAGCTCCTCCCTCGCCGCCCGCGCCACCGCCGTCGCCCCCATCGCCGCATGCAGCGAGAGCCGCGACCCCGAGCGCGATCCACGTCGTACCGCGCAGCCATCGAGAAGAACGGTTCTTATTCATGTTGGATTTCCGCAAGTTGAGCGATTGAAGATCGCGATGCTTTGAGCGGCGAGCCGACAGGCGCGGCTCGGCCTCCGAAACGTCTGGACTCTTTGCCTCTTCAGGCGATGATCGGATCGACGAGCCCGCCTTCGAGGCTCTCGTCGCCGAAGTCGTCGAGCGGCCCTCCCTGGCTGTTGGTGCATCCGACCGCCGCGCCGATCGTGTTGAGCAGCTTGTTGTTGGTGATCTTCACGTCGACGAACTGGCCGGTCTTCAGGTAGCCCGCGGCACCGCCGGCGAGGATGTAAGGGACCTTCCGGAACCCGTGGAACTTGTCCGCGTTGTCATTGAGCCACACCGCCACGCCGTGATCGAGGAGCGTCCCCGAGCCGAGCTCGTACGACGAGAGCCTGTCGAGCAGGTGCTTGAAGAGCCGCGCGTGGATCCTGTCGATCTGGTGGTGCAGCTCCTGAGCGCCCTCGATCGGCGGGCCCGAGGTGCCGTCGCTGTCGATGCGGTGGGAGATCTTGTGGTAGCTCTTCTGCCGGACGCCGTTGATCGTGTACTCGGTCCCGTCGTTGCCGTCGCCCACCTGGAGCGTCGCCACGCGCGTGACGCCGCACGCCATCGCGAGCGCGATGATATCCATCTGCATCCGCGTGACGGCCTCCACGTTCTCGGATTTGCCGACGTTCGGCGAGATCGCCTCCATCTCGGCGACCTGCTCCTCCGGGAGCTTGCACGCGAGCGCGACCTCGAGATCGCGGATGCTGTCGAAGTGGAGCTGTAGCCGCTCGCGATCGCTCTTGCTGATGTCCTTCCGGCTCATGAGCGCCTTCATCTCCCCGCGCACCAGGTCGTTGACGCTGGTGCGGCGCTCGACGAGCGACTGCTGGACCTCGGTGTCCACGTCGGCGAGCCCGAAGAGCTTCTTGTACGCGTTGGCCGGGTTGCGCTCGGCGGCGCGCAGCTGCTTCGGCCCGCGGTACGAGAGCACCTCGTTGATGTAGCCGGACATCCTGCCCGCGTAGAGCGTCAGCGGCTCGACGCCCGCCGGGTTGAGCTCGGTCGCGATGCGGTTGTCGATCGACTCGCCCATCGCGAGCGACTCGTTGCCCGCCGGCTGGTCCGACACGCGCGCGGCCGTGAGGCACTGGTTGCCGCCGCCGGAGTGGCCGCACCCGTTGGCCTTGAACGCGAAATCCACGCCGCGCAGCAGGATGAGCTTGCTCGCGTGGTCCTTGAGCTCGCTGACCGCGCGGTCGCCGTCCCGCTCCATCGACGCGGCGGTCAGCGCGCCTGTCTCGCTGGGCCAGAACATCTCGGGCTCGTCGCCGGCCGCCTGCGCGACGCCGTTCGCCTGGCGCATGAAGATCGCGAAGGGCGGCACGTCCCCCGTGCCGGCCGAGGCGCGCCGCGGCGCGAAGGTCTCCAGGAACGGGAGCGCGACCGTGACGCCGAACAGGCCTCGAAGCACACGTCGTCGGGTGATCATGGCGCCTCCGCGGGAACTCGAGCGAGGAACGGCGTGGAGGAGACGATCTCGAGGAGGAGCTCCTTGGTCGAGGAGCCGCCGCGCGACGCCTCGCCGAGCTGCTCGACGAACGTCTTGTCCTTCACGCCCGCGTCGCGGCCGTGGGCGAACTCGAGCCAGCGCTCCGCGTAGCACGCGTGCGCCTCGCGGCTCTCGGCGAGCAGCTGGCTGAACTCGATGGCATCCGCGTACTTCCGCGGCTGGCCGCCGAGCGTGTAGGTGTCAGCGGAGTTGACCGGCATCCCGTTGTCGGTCGTGCGGTATTTGCCGATCGCGTCGTAATGCTCGAAGGCGAACCCCACCGGGTTGATGAGCGCCCCATGGCACGACGCGCCGCACGTCCCCTTGCCCGTGTGCGCCTCGACGCGCTCGCGGTTGGTCGCCTGCTCGCCCGGCGGCAGCGAGGTCGCGTCGTCGGGCGGCGGCGGCAGCGAGGCGCAGAGGATCCTGAGGTTCACGAAGACGCCGCGGTGGATCGAGTCCGGCTGCCGCGCCGTCGCCTTGGCCGCGAGGAAGCCGAGGCGCGTGAGCAGCCCCGAGCGCTCGGCCTCGTCGAGCTCCACCTGCTCGAGCTCGTCCGAGAAGTCGCCCTCGACGCCGTAGACCGCCGCGAGGCGGTCGTTCACGAACGCCGCGCGCGAGGTGAGCAGCTCGGTGAGGCCACCCTCCCTCTCGAAGACGACATGATCCACGAAGCGCTCCGCCTCGCGCTGCATGTCGCCGCCCATCTCGGGGACGAACTCGGGGTAGAGCGCCTTGTCCTTGTTGAGGTCGTGGTACTGCTCGTAATCGTAGAGCTGCCGATGGAACGCGCGGACGACCTCGCGGGCGCGCAGGTCGTCGAGCATCCCCTCGGCGTACGCGCGGACGGCCTCGCGGGTCGAGAGCTCGCCCGCCTTCGCCGCCTCGAGGAGCGCGTCGGACGGCATCGAGTTCCAGAAGAGGTACGAGAGCTTGGCCGCGATCTCGTGGCCGCTCAGCGGGATGAGCCCGCCCTTCGCCGGCCCGGCGCCGCGCTCGACCCGGTAGACGAAATGGGGTGACTGCAAAAACGCCTCGAGCGCCGCGCGCACGCCCGCCGCGAACGGCTCCTCGCCCTCGAAGAGCTGCTCGCCGCGACGGAACAGCGCGACATACGTGTCCCGCTCCTCGGCCGTGAGCGGGCGCCGGAAAGCCCGCTCGCCGAACCGCTCGATGAACGCCTGCGCCCGCGCCTCCGGCTCGACCGGGAGGTCGGCGGGCACGATCCGACCGAGCTTGTCCTCGTCGGTGGTCACCAGCGCCGCGAGCTCCTCCGCGGCGCGCTGGTAGTCGCTCCAGAGGCCCGGCGTCACGAGGAGCGCAGCTTCGTTGTTGTCGAACACCCCGCCGAGCGGATCGCTCGTGAAGGACGCCGAGAGGCCGGGCGTGTCGTCGAGGCGCAGGAGATCGCGCACCGTGTTCTCCCACTGCGCGTGGCTCAGCCGCGGAAACATGCTGCGCTCGGCGACCTGCGGCGCCGCCGCGCCGCCCGGCAAGGGGCCGTCGCCCTCCTCGTGGGCGCCCAGAGAGCCCGTGCACCCCGCGAGCAGGACCGCCGCAGCGCAGAGCGGCGCGCCCAGCGCGCGCCTCCAGCGTGGCAGGAGGATCATCGAAATAGACGGTGGGGTCATCGTCTCTCTCTCCTCTCTCTCCTGGTAAAGCGCTGGCGACCGGGCGGCCACTTCAGCGCCGATCCGCCGCCCGCGGCGCGCACCGCCGAGCGAGCGGTGCCGGTGCCGACATCCATCCAAGGACGAAGGTCTCGGTCCGCGTGACGGCCCACCCAAGACGAAACAAAAGGATACCGCTCCGAGGCAATGTGAACGATCACAAGATCGATGTCAAACCCAATCGACCCGCCCGCATGGTTCCTCCGGCCCGAGCGAGGACGCTGGCTTGGCCGTGGGACCGTGAGGACTGGAACTTTCCGCCGGCGACACGCATGCTGAGAGCGCCGTTGCGTACATCGAGCGACGTGAAGGCGCGCGACGAGCGCGGAGGTCGTCAGCGGTCGAAGAAGTCGAAGACGTCGGGCAGCACGAGCGGAACCATGCCTGCATGGTCCGCGTCGACTTCCTTGTATGTGATCGTGTAGCCGCCAGCCATCATCCAGTCGCGCAGCGCCCGGCTGCCGGTCAGGGAAGGTGTGCCGACGGTCCCTTCCGTCACGAAGATGGGCACGTCGAGCAGCCGGTCCCACGGATAGCCCGACTCCTGGACGAAGGGGCCGGACATGGGCGCCAGAGCCGCCCAGTAGTCGGCGTATTTACCGCCGATGTACCAGGTGCCGCCGCTCCCCATCGAGTGTCCGGTGAGGAACATCGCGCCGCGATCGATGGGGTACTCGTTCAGCACCAGCTCCAGGACGTTGATGACGTCCTTCTCGCTGAGCTCCTGCGCGCGTTCTCGCTCGGGCGTACGCATGGCCAGGAGCTTCTCCGCCTCCTCGGGTTGCCCGAACACGGCCGGCAGCCGCAGGAAGTTGCCGTAGGCGCCCTGATGGCCGAGCGGCGAGACAAGGAGCACGCCATGCTGGTCGGCGAGATTCACCATCTGCCTGTTGTTCTGATCCAGGTACGAGCTCTCGTCGTTCGAAGCGCCGTGCAAGAACATCACGAGGGGCAGCTTCGACGTGCCGTCCCAGCCCTTCGGGACGCAGACGCGGTAAGGAACGTCCGCGCCCGCTTCTGGAAAGCGATACGTCCTGCGCTGGTCGCCTTTGGCGCGCCACTGCGGAGATCCGGGATCGGCGACGGACTCGGCGAGCGCCCGCGCCTCGAGCACCTGGGTGCGCGGATCGAGCGTGGTCCCGAACCAGATGGTCACCGGCTCGAATTCGTCTGAACCGCCCGCCCCGCCCGCCCCGCCCTCCCCTGCGGCGCCGCCCTCGCCGCCGGCCGCCGCCGTCCCGCCGCTGGACGATTCGCCGCCCGTGCCGGCGCCCGCTGGGCCGCCCGCGCTGGCCGAGGCGCCTCCAGGAGAGCCCCCGCCGGGGCCGCTAGAGGCGGCGCCAGGCGCGCTGGCGCCGCCCCCACCTTGGCCGCTGGAGGCGGCGGCGCCGCCGCCGGCATCCTCGCTCCCGCAGGCTGCAAGCGACAGCGCGCAGCCGATAGAGGCCAGTGACGAAAGGAATCGACGCGTCGTCATGCTCACTCCAGGGACGAGATCAGCCCGTTCTGGGCGCGCTGCCGAGCGCTCGTGGTTCTCCGAGGCCCCTTGGCGCGCGACTCGATGGCTCATTCACGAATCGCAGAAAAATGCACTGACACCAACCAGGTTCACATCACGAGCGAGCTGCTGGCGCCCGCAGCGTCCGGCGGCCCCCGGCGCGATGCCTCGATCCGCTCCGCTGGACCATCGATTCGCCATCGCGGCTCGTGTGCCTGCGCAAATACGATGTCAGCAGCAGGACCCCCGAGGGCGCACCGTGAACGATCACATTCAGGGCGTCAAACAAAATTGACCAGCGCGCGGCTCTCCTCGATCCCGAGTGCTCTGGTCGGCTTCGAGCCAGTTGCGCGACCAGGTGAGGTCCCACACCGTCCGATGGCCCCAATCGCGGAGATGGCGTCCCGCGACCCGGTGCCCCGATTGACGCGCCGCTTCGTCGGAGGAGCCGCGTCAGCCCTGTCCTCCCTCGGGATCGAGGAACTCCGCGGTTTCGTCGACAAGAGTTGACATCGATCATGTGAACGATCACAATGAATGCCTTGTCGTGAGCGCGGCGAGCGGAAATCCAGCGAGACGGCTTGTTTACATCAAAGTCGCACCACCTCGCTGAATCCCGGCTCAGCCGTCGGACTCGGGTCCTTCAATCAACTGGAAACGACCTCACGCTGCGGGCGCGCCTCGTGGAACGCCGCCGGTGGGGGAAAAATTGCGCCTGGGTATTCGAATGACGAACCGATCTACACTCGTTCGAGCCACATTGTTCGCGGCGCTGGCCGGCTCTTGCGCTCTCTCGGCTTGCGGGGGTGGCGCCGATGACGGCGCGAGCTCGTCAGGCGACGACCCTCACGCCGGGACGGGCGGGGCCGCCGTCTCGGGCAGCAGCGGCAGCACCACGACCAGCAGCAGCGCCACGACCAGCGGCGGCGCCACGACCGGCGACGGCAGCACGTCCGCGGGTGGAGCGGGCGGTGAAGGAGGAACGAGCGGAAGCGGCGGTTCGCCAGGGGCGGGCGGTGAGGGCGGATCGATGGAAGGCAAGGTCCCCCCGCAGCCGAGCACGGGTTGCGGCAAGGCCAATCCGCAGACGGGCAGCGCGCAGAGCCCGCTCACCGTATCGGGTCACCAGTACTACGTGAAGCTGCCGACCAACTACGACGCCAGCAAGCCGTATCCGGTGATGATCATGTTCAACCCGACGGGCAACCCGATCAGCTGGGCAGAGCAGAACGCGGGCTTCGAGGCGACCGGCCCCAAGGAAGCCTGGATCCGGGTCTACCCTCACCCGGCCAACTCCAGCTCGGGCTGGGGGGCGAACGACGTCTCCTTCTTTCAGCCGTTCTACGATCAGATCACGGGCAACCTCTGCATCGACAAGGCCCGCGTGTTCGCGGCGGGCGAGAGCTCGGGCGGCGACTTCTCGAGCATCCTCGGCTGCGAGCACGCGGACAAGCTGCGCGCGGTGGGCCCGTGCGCCACCAAGAACGTGCAGCAGTACCCGCTCAACGCCGGCACCCGGAAGTGTACCGGGCAGGTCACGGCGGTCGTGATCCACGGAAAGCGCGACTCCGTGGTCGGGACGGACAACGGCCCGAAGACGCGCGACTTCTATACCGCGCTGAACCACTGCGAGGCGGGCACGACGCCGGTCGACGGGTACACGGACGATCTCTCGAACTGCGTCCTGGCTCAGGGCTGCGACGAGGGCTATCCGGTCTACTGGTGCCAGCACGGGGACCCGAACTACCAGAACACCAATCATGGTTGGCCCGCGTTCGCGCCCAAGTTCCTCTGGAGCCTGTTCTCGACCTATTGAGGATCATGATTGGCCCGGCGGCGCCCGGTGCATGACGCCCGTATCAACCAGCCGAGGGGGGGCGTGGCGAACGACCCGCGATCGCCCGAGCCCCCGGCGAGCAGAAGCTATCGAGGTGGTGTCCTTATGAGTCGATCTGTGTTTGGACTGAACGTTCTCTTCACCGTGGGCGTGGCGGCGGCGCTGGCCGCATGCGGCTCGGAGGCGGATCCCGTCGACCCCGGCGCTGGCGGCTCCTCTGGCGCATCCACGAGCAGCGGCCCCACCTCGGGAGCGACGTCGGGCGGAACGTCCAGCAGCGGCGCGGGCACGGCCGCGAGCACGAGCAGCTCTTCCGGCACGGGCGGCGACTCGTCCGGCACCGGCACCGGCGGTTCGACGGGCGCCGGCGATGGCGGCTCGACGGGCGCTGGCGACGGCGGCTCGACAGGCGCCGGCGACGGCGGCTCGACGGGCGCCGGCGGCTCGATGAACCCTGGCGACGGCGGCTCGGTGGGCTGCGGCAAGGCCGTGACGCGCCCCAACCCTCGCACGCAGCAGACGCTGATGGTCGGCGGGGTGACGCGCTACTACCTGATGCACGTGCCGGAGAACTACGACCCGAGCAAGCCGCTGCCGCTGGTCTTCGGTATCCACGGCCTGAACATGAACAACGTGTGGGCCGCTCACGACAACAGCGGATTCCAGCTCATCCAGGAGACCAACAACCAGGCGCTGCTCATCTACCCGCAGGGCTTGCCGGCGAACGGGCAATCCACGCCGCCGAGCACCGAATCGCAGTGGGGCACTGCAGACTCCAACTGGGGCGGTCCGCCGCCCAACGCCAATCAGGCGCGCATGACGGCCGACCTGGCGTTCTTCGATGCCATGCTGGAGCACGCCAAGACGAACTACTGCGTGGACACGAAGCGCGTCTTCGCGGTCGGGTTCAGCCAAGGTGGTTTCATGACGAACACGCTCGGCTGCCAGCGCGCCTCCGTGTTCCGCGGCCTCGCCCCGGTCGCCGGGTGGGGCCCCAACGGATCCCAGCCCACGTGCAGCGACGCCAGCGCCGCGCACGCGCTGATTCAAACGCAAGGCGACACCGACGGGACCGTGACCCCCCAGCTGGGACAGGCGACCCGAGACTTCTGGCGCGGCCGGAACGGCTGCCAGGCGACCACGATGCGGTCGAGCTTCGGCGACTCGTGCGTCGAGTACCAGGGCTGCAAGGAGGGCCAGCCGGTCGTGTACTGCACGCACCCCGGCGGCCACAACGTACCGTCCGGCGCGGGCGGGCGAGCCTGGCGCTTCTTCCAGTCGCTCAAGTGAGCCGCGCAGGCCGTGAGGGAACGCGGCCTCTCGCAGGCGGTGGACTGAACGTGATCTCTTCGATGCATGGATCGTCGACTTTCGGATGGACAAGACCGTTACTGGATGATGGCTGCATTGCAACTGGGCTGAATAGCTGATTCGTCACCCGAGCTTGGTCAGGAGGCAATCATGACCCCACCGTCTTTTTTCATGACCGGCTTGCCACGCGGCAGGCGGGCGCTGGGCGCGGGGCTCTGCGTCACCGCGCTGCTGCTCGCGGGATGCACGGGCGCCCTGGGCGATCCGGAGGACAGCGGCGACCCGGCGCCGCCGGACGTGAACGGCCCAGTCACCGGCGGGGTGGCGCGCGGCATCGACATGCCGGGTGGGCCGCAGTACCACCGGTTCGTGCGGCTCACGAACTCGCAGTGGGCGCGCAGCGTCCAGGTGGTCCTGAACCTCGCCGCGCCTCCGTCGCTGTCC
This sequence comes from Sorangium sp. So ce426, assembly GCF_051475585.1. Lineage (NCBI taxonomy): Bacteria > Pseudomonadati > Myxococcota > Polyangiales > Polyangiaceae > Sorangium > Sorangium sp. So ce426. Next base: position 6,741,468 of record NZ_CP150341.1, read on the forward strand.
GACGGGTTCGAGAAGCCCGTCTCCGGCACGACGGACTTCACGAACAACGAGCACCTGCTGAGCGTGAACCAGCGCTTGTGGGGCGAGTACCAATCGGCGGCGGAGGCGCTCGCCGAGGAGGTGACGGCTTCGGCGGAGGCGCTCGCCGATGTTTACCCGGGTACGGACGCCGCCGGCTTCATCGAGACCGTGGGGCGCCGTGCGTATCGCCGTCCGCTGACGGACGACGAGATCGCCAGGTACACGGATCTCTTCGAGACCGGAACGGCGATGTCGGGCTCGAAGAGCGCGTTCGCCAAGGGCGCCGAGCTCGTGCTCCGGACGATGCTCCAGTCGCCGCACTTCCTCTACCGCACGGAGCTCGGCCAGGATCGCAAGCCGCTCGATGGTTACGAGATCGCGGCGAAGCTGTCGCTCTGGCTGCGCGACGCCGCGCCGAGCGACGAGCTGCTCGACAAGGCGCCCACGCTCACGACGCCGGAGGCGATCGCCGCGGTCGCCGAGACCATGCTGGAGGAGCCCTCCGCGGTGGAGGGCATGCGGTACTTCCATCGCGAGCTGCTCCACTTCGATCGCTACTCCACGATCAGCAAGCTCGGCGTGCCGAGCTACGACGAATCGTTGAACGCGGAGTACGAGGAGAGCGCGTACCTGTTCTTCGACAAGATCTTCACCGAGGGTCTCGGCGTCAAGGAGATCCTCACGTCCACCAAGGGCTTCGTGGGGCCGGGGATGGCGAGCCTCTACGGCCTTTCGCCGAGCGGGAGCCGCGTCGCGGAGCGAGACCTCGGCCCCGATCGCGTCGGCTTCTTCTCGCAGCTCCCTTACCTGACGCTGAACGCTCTGAACGAGGAGTCGGACTCGATCCACCGCGGCGTCAGCATCAACCTCGACGTGCTGTGCACGCCGCTCGGCGCGCCGGCCCCCAACATTCCGCCGGTCCCGCCGCTCGAGCCCGGGCAGACGAACCGCCAGCGCATCACGCGGCTCACCTCCGCCTGCGGCGGCGCGTGCCACAACCAGCTCATCAACCCCGTCGGCTTCGCCTTCGAGCACTTCGACGGCATGGGGATATATCGGGACGAGGAGAACGGAGGCTTGCCGATCGACAGCAGCGGTGTCTACACGTTCTCCGAAGGGGACAAGTCGTTCGCCGACGCCGGCGAGCTGATGCACCACATGGCGGAGGGCGAGCAGGCTCACCTCTGCTACGCGAAGAAGCTCGCGAGCTTCGCGCTCCAGCGCGACGTCGTCCCGTCGGACCTGCCGCTCGTCGAGACGCTCGCCGAGGTGAGCCGCGGCGCCAGCGGCTCGGTGAAGGCGATTATGCTCGAGCTCGTGAAGAAGGAAGCATTCCGGACTCGCATGGGAGGTACGCTGTGAACCCCAAGATCGCAATGAACCTCGCTCCTCCGAGCACGGCGCACCGGCGCGGCATGAACCGGCGCGCGTTCCTGCGCGCGGGCGGCGTCGCCATCGCCCTTCCGTTCCTCGAGGGTCTGCCGGCGCGCTCCGCCTGGGCCGCGGACAGCCCGCCCGTGTTCAGCCTCTACATCGTGGCGGCGTGCGGCGTGGTGGGCAAGAAGTTCTTCCCGGACAAGACGGGCCAGCTCACGACCGAAGGGCTCGCCGCCATGACGGACAAGGCGACGCACGTGCTCGCGCCTCACGCCTCGAACCTGCTGTTCATCCGCGGTATCAACTTCCCGATGAATGGGCCCACCAACTGCGGCCACGCGCAGGGTCTGAGTCAGTCGCTCACCGCGCGCCCGGCGCAGGGCGGCGGCAGGACCGTCGCCTCTACCGGCGTGTCCGCTGACGTGGTCGTCGCCAAGCTGGTGAACGAGGGCGGAGCCGATCCGCTCACGCTCTACGCCGGCAACCTCAGGAACGGGTACATCGCCGAGCGCATCTCGTTCAAGGGCGGCGGCTCCGGACAGGTGCGCTCCGCGGACGACAACCCGTACACGCTCTATTCCAAGCTCGTCGGCCTGACGAGCAGCGGCGGTGGCAGCAGCAGCGGCGGCAGCGGCGCGCAGGTCGCCGAGGAGCTCATCCGCAGCCGCAAGAGCGCGAACGACTTCGTGCGCGAGGAGCTGAACAGCCTGATGCGCATGTCGGCGCTGAGCTCCGCGGACAAGCACCGCCTCCAGCAGCATTTCGACGCCATCCGCGACGCCGAGGTCACGATGGGCGAGATGGCCGCCGGGACCTGCAGCCAGGCGGGCCTCTCGACGTCGGAGCTCGACGCGCTCAAGAGCGGCTTCGCGTTCAAGACGAACGGCATGATAGAAGACGTCGCGAAGCTCCACCTCGAGCTCGTGGCGCTGGCGTTCGCCTGCAACTTCAACCGCGTGGCGACGCTGCAGCACGGCGACGGCACGGATCAGACGAAGTATGCGGTGCCGTCGAACGAGAAGCTCGGGTGGCCCTTCCACCACATCAGCCATCGTGTGCAGTCGGACGCCTCTTCGGGCAGCAACCCGACGGCCGAGCAAGCGCACGCCGAGATCGACGTGGTCCGCATGCAGACGCTGCTCCACGGCCTCGATCAGTTCAAGGCGCGCGGCCTGTTCGACAAGTCCATCCTCATGTGGACGAACCACGTGTCGGACGGCCCGTCGCACAGCTTCCAGAACGTTCCGACGATCATCGCCGGGGACGGCGGTGGCTACCTGAAGCAGGGTGCTTACATCGACGCCGGAGGCGTCACGAACAACCGGCTCTTCAACGGCCTCATCGCCGCCGCCGTTCGGGACAAGACCGAGTGGACGGAGAACTTCGGCGAGGGCAAGGGCTCCGGGCCCATCGACGGCATGCTCGCCTGAGCGGCATCACGCCACCGGGGCTCATGACGACCCCAGTCCCGGGCCAGGCCGGAGCGGTGGCCCTGGAGAATGTGTTCGTTCACACACTTGAGCTCAAGCCGGATCGGCTGCACCCGTATTGACGCGCTCCGGCGGCTCGACGACAGGCCCGTCGCGGGGGTGCAGGCGCTCGTCGCTGGGCCATCGCCGCCGCGGGGGGCGGCAGGTGCGCCTCGCGGCGGGCCTTCACTTTCCGGCGAGATCGACTTGCGGAACCAGTAGACTACGGGCGGCGCGCTCGTCGATCAGCGCGCGGAGGAGCGAGCATGGGTCGCGACGGGGGCGAGCGGGTATGCGGGCCGTTCGGGGGCGCGGACGCGGGCGGGGTGTCCGGAGGGGACCTCGACTCGGAAGCAGGGAGCGCGGCGGGGGGGCCCTACAAGCTCGACGGGCGCCCCGCGCCGGGCGGGGTGCCCGCGCGCATCGATGGCGAGATCGATGGCGAGATCGACTACAAGGCAGAGTGCTGGGCGCTGCGCGCGCGCATCGAGCAGCTGGAGAATGAGCTGGCCAGTCGGCGCGACGAGCTCGGGCGCGAGAGAGGGTTGGTCAGCGCGGCGGCGGCGTACCTCGACGCTCCGTTCGCTCTGGGCGCCACGCAGGTGCCGGCGCTGATCCACTGGCGCCAGGACGGCACCGTGACGCGCTGGAACGACGCCGCGGGGTACCTCTTCGGCTGGAGCGAGGGCGAGGCCATGGGCCGCCGGATCGAAGAGCTCGTGGCCGCGGATCCGGTGTCGCCAGAGGAGGTGGAGGCGTTCAACCACGATCCTGGCGAGAGCCTCTTCGCGACGACCACGAGCGCGAGCAGGACGAGAGAGGGAAACGAGATCACCTGCCGGTGGACCTACGCCGTGCTGCGCGACGAGCGAGGCGACGTCCGGGAGATCGCGGCCATCGTGGATGAAGGCGACGATCCGCGGCAGAGGGAGCGCCTGCTGCACGAACGCTATCAGATGCTCGTGCAGCTCGTGGACAACTCGCCGAACGTCATGTTCATCAAGGACGCGGAGGGTCGCTACGTGTTCCTCAACCGCCATTATGCGCGGGCCCTCGGGCGGCACGCCATCGAGTTCCTCGGCAAGGACGAGCATGAGTTCGGCGCCACGCCGCCCGGCGTCGCCGACCGGATCGTGGCGAAGGAACGGGAGGTGTTCGAGAGCGGCCAGGCCATGCGGTACCAGGAGGTCCTGGACTACGGCAGCGAGAAATTCTATTTCTTCACGGCCAAGTTCCCGGTTCGCAACGAGCGCGGCGAGCTGGTCGGCGTCGGCGGCGTCGTGCGAGAGGACACCGACCTGAGGCGCGCGGAGGCGGAGCGGGCCGCGCTGCAGGAGCAGATCATCGCCGCGCAGCAGGACGCGCTCCGGGAGCTGTCGACGCCGCTCATCCCGCTCGCCGACGGCGTCCTGGCCATGCCGCTCGTCGGGACGGTGGACGGCGCGCGCGCGGGGCAGATCATGGAGACGCTGCTCACCGGGATCGGCAGCCAGCGCGCCCACACCGCGATCCTGGACATCACCGGCGTTCGCGCCGTCGACACGCTCATCGCCGATGCGCTGACGCGGACCGCGCGCGCCGCCCAGATGCTCGGCGCGCGCGTGGTGCTCACGGGCATCCGCCCCGAGGTGGCGCGCGCCCTGATCGAGCTCGGCGCGGACCTCACCGGCATCGTCACGATGGGCACCTTGCAGAGCGGCATCGCGTACGCGCTCCGGCCCACGGAGCGCCCGCGCGTCGCCCGGTGAAGCGCGCCCTGGCCGCATGGCAAAGGGGCCGGAGGCCCCTCCCCTGCCCGGCGCCTCCCGCGCGCGATCCGGCGACGAGCTCGCCGCGACGCTCGCGCGCACGCCGGGCGTGACCGCCGTGCTCGAAGGCCGCGCGCCGGTCCATTTCCTTTGACACCAGCAGTGTGAACGCTCACAGTGCGCCTCGGGGTTTCCTTTCGCGTTGCCCTGAACAGGCCGTCGTGCGCGCCGGCCCTTCGTCCCTGGGCTCGGGCTCGCCCTCTGCGCCGATTCCATTCGCCTGGTCGTCGCGGACGCGAGCAACGGCGAGGTCGCGAGGGCGTCGCGTGTCGTTTCGGCGGCTCTCGGTCGATCATCCCGACGGCGCAGCGGAGCTCGCATCCTGCGGCTCTCCGCTTCGGCGTGCGTGGGACGGAGGAATGCGATGCGTATGGTTCGAGAGAATGGTTCGCTGTGTGGGTCGCGCGAGCGGAACGATGCGGAGATCCGGAGACCGCGCCGCTCGACGTGGGCCACGCTGGTGGGGACTGCCGCGCTGGTGGCGATGCTCAGCGGGTGTTCCGATGATCCGGAAGGAGCGACGTCGACCAGCTCCGGAGCCGACGCAAGCGCTACGACGGGCGCGACCAGCGGGGGGGTGACGAGCGGCGGCGTGACCAGCGGGAGCGCTGGAGGGGGAGTCGCCACGAGCGGCTCGGCAGGCTCGGGCGGCGACGGCGGCACCGGGGGCGCCGGCGGCACCGGGGGCGCCGGCGGAGCGGGCTCGGGTGGCATGGGCGGCGCATCCGACGGTGTCGGAGGTACCGGGGGCGACGGAGGTGCAGGGGGCAGCGCCGGCGCGGGCGGCGGCCCGGCATTCCAGCCCTGCCCGGCGAGCGGCCCCTGCAAGATCATGCCCTTCGGCGATTCAATCACGCAGGGTTTCAACGTCGCCGGCGGCTACCGCGCCCCGCTGTTCCACCTCGCGCTCGAAGCGAGCCGCGACATCACCTTCGTCGGTTCCGCCAATGACTACAGCGTGCCCACGGTGGACGGAGTGACGTTCCCGAGGAACCACGAGGGTCACGGCGGCTGGACGATCGAGGGCAACAACGGCATCGCGAAGCTCGTAGACACCAGCATTCCGAATTACAAGCCCAACATCGTTACGTTGATGATCGGAACGAACGACATCAACGGTAACATCAACGTTGCGGACGCACCGAATCGCCTGGGCAAGCTGCTCGACTCGATTTTCACGCGTGAACCGAACATCCTCGTGGTGCTCGCGCAGATCGTGCCGTCGAGAACGGACGGCACGAACAACGCCATCAAGGCCTACAACGCGGCCATGCCCGACCTGGTTTCGACGCGCGTCAGCAAGGGGCAGCACATCGTGCTGGTGGACATGTACACAGCGTTCACCAACGACCCGAACTACAAGCAGTCCCTCTTCGCCGACAATCTCCACCCGAACCAGGCAGGGTATAACCGCATGGCCGAGGTCTGGTTCCAGGCGTTGAACCCGTACCTCCGCTGAAATCGAAAGGCGAACGCACGCCGGATTTCCGACAGCGGAGCTCCCGGACAGGATACCGCCGGCCGGCGTCGTTGAGCTCGCGCCGGCCGGCGTTCCGCCCTTGTGACGGCTACGTCAGGTTCGTGAGCGGCCCGGTGCAGAACCTCGGGTCGCCGAACGTCGTTCGGCTGTCGCCGAACAGGTTCAAGATCGAGACGAGCAGGTTGTTGTGCGGGAGGTTGGGGTACCGGACCCAGCGTCCAGTGCGCAGGCCTCCGCCGCCGCCGGCCAGCAGGAACGGCATGTTCGACTTGTTGTGGCTCGGCGGATCCGAGAGCTCGGACCCGAAGAAGACGACGCTCTCGTCGAGCAGCGAGTGTCCACCCATGTCGACCTTCGCCATCTCCTGCAGCAGATAGAGGTGCTGCTTCGAATACCAGTTGCAGATGAGCTCGCACTCGTTTGGCCTGAAGCCGCCGTCGTGCTGGTAGAAATGGTGGTGCTCGGTCAGGTTCAGCCAGGGGAAGGTGTGCTTCGCCTCGGTGTCGCTCCACTGCAGCGTGCCGACCGCGGTCATGTCGCAGGCGAACGACATCACCAGCATATCCATCAGGAGCTTGCCGACCTTGGGGATCGCCGCGTCGGTCGAGGTGTCCTTGATCGAGCCGTTGTCGGAGGAGTTCAGCCCGGTGCGCGGGTTGTAGTCGGACGTGTCGACCCTCTCCGGCGCCTTGCAGGCGCTCGTCTCGACCGGGACGCTGCTGAGGCCCTTCTCGATCTCGCGGATCTTCGTCAGGTGCTGGTCGATCTTCTGCGCGTCGGCGGCGCCGAGCCGCGAGGACAGGGCGGAGTAGCGCCCGTCGAGGAAGTCGAGGATCGATTTCTTGCGCGCGAGCCGGCGGGCGGCATCGTTGCCGGCGCTGGGATCCAGCGTGCCGAAGAGATCGGTGAAGATCTCCGTCGGATCGAGGCGCGGCGGGATCGGCCTGAACGGCGCGGCGCTCTCGAAATTCGCGGCGTTCATCGGTGACAGCAGGCCGTGGGACTTGCCCGTCGCCCAGCGCACCGCGATCTCGATGCTCGCCTTGGCCTTTTTACCGGCGGAGATCCGGGAAGCGATCACCTGATCGATGGACGGTCCGCCCCCGTAGCCGCCGTTCGGGGCCTGGGTCGTGCCCGAGAGCCAGGCGATGATCCCGGCCTGGTGCTGCTCACCGACCGCGCTCTTCATGTCGAGGCCGTCGACGACGAGCAGCTTGTCCTGCACCGGCGCGAGCGGCGACAGGATGGGCCCCAGGGTGAAGTTCGTCTCGGTGCCGGTCGGCCGCCAGCGGTTGATCACGGTCCCGCCCGGCGTGTAGACGGAGAGGAAACGCTTGGCGGGGGCGGCTTGCGCGCTCGCCGTGCGCTCGGTGCCCATGATCTCCAGCCAGGGGAGCGCGATGGCGATGGCGCCAGCGCCGCGCAGCACGGCACGTCGGCTCAAACGAAAGTTCGACATAACCATCACTCCTCCTGGGCAGCCATGTAGTGGAAAGCATCCGTCTGCGTGAGCTCGATCAGGAGCTGCTTTACATTGTATCCGGACGCCTTGAAGGCGTCCGTGACAGCCTTCTTGGTGCAAGCGTCCCCGGCGCGAAGCGTGAGACCATAGCCGTACTCGGCCCAGCGCGTCGCGAAGCAGCTCTGCACCGCCTCGGTCTGGGCGAGCCCCTGCACCAGCTCGATCGGCCCGCTCACCTTGATGTCCGTGCCCGGGACCCCGCCGCTCGCGTCGATCGGGACGTCGTTCTCCGTCGTGCGGAACAGCCCGACCGCGTCGTAGTTCTCGAGCGCGAACCCGACCGGATCCATGAACTGGTGGCACCCCGCGCAGACAGGGTCCTTGCTGTGCTGGCTGAAGCGCTCCCGCGCCGTCGCGCCGGTGTACGGATCCGGCGGCTTCACCCGCTCCAGGATGTCGCCGGTGGGGAGCGGGATCTTCTGGCACATCAGCTTGTCGAGCACGAACGCGCCGCGGACCACGGGGTTCGTGTTGTTCGAGTGCGTCGTCCCGGCCATCATACCGGCCTGCGTAAGGAGCCCGAGGCGCTGGGTCGTGTCGAGCTCCACCCGCTGGAACTCGTCGCCCGTCACGCCGGGGACGCCGTAGAACTCCGCGAGGGGCCCGTTCATGAACGTGTACGGGGCCGTCAAGATGGACGCCCAGGTGCCGTTCTCCTCGAAGATCTCGTGCGCGAGCAATCGCTGCGTCTCTTCGTGCATGAGCGAGCCGATCTTCCGCGAGAAGGTCGGGAACGACTCCGCTTTTCGCTCGAGATCCGCGAGGCTGCTGATGGGGAGCAGGTTGTCGAAGAAGTACCGGACGGTGGCCCGGGACCGAGGATCCTCGAGCATGCGCTCGGCATGAGCGCGCACGCCTTCCCTGGTCGAGAGCTCACCTGCTCGCGCCGCGGTGCGCAGCTCCTCGTCGGGCATCGTGCCCCAGAGCAGGTACGATAGGCGCGTCGCCATCTCGTCGCCCGTGGGCCGGCGGAGCTCGGGGCGCTCCGGGTCGGGTGTGCCGAACTCGATGCGGTAGAGGAAATCCGGCGATTGGAGCAGCCCCTCGATCACCGTCGCGATGCCGACGTCGAACGTGGCGTCCGTCCGGCCGGCGCTGTACAGCGTGAGGAGCTCGTCCGCCTCGCCGTCGGCGAGCGGCCTCCGGTAAGCGAGCGGCGCGATCCGCTCGATGATCGTGCGCGCGCACACCTCCTCGCTCTCCCTCGTCACGCTGCTCGCGCAAGGGTCGAGCTTCGCGAGCGCCTCCGGGGTGGCGGTCGCGCGCTTGGCGACGCCCTCCGCGACGGTGCCCAGCTGCCCGGCGAGCAGGCTCGAGACCGACAGCGTGTCCGCGTCATTGCCGAAGCCGTTCCCGACATCCTCGCTCGGAAGCGAATAGCCTGGATCCGTCGTGTCGCCCAGGAGGTCGCGGACGGTCTGGTTGTACTCGAAGCGCGTCAGCCGCCGCAGCGGGGCTCGCCCGGGGTACACCGCGCCGTCCTCGCAAGCGGCCGGGTCCGTCGGGCCCGTGCCCGTCGAGGTGGTGGGCGGCGGGTCTGTCGTGGTGGAATCGGAATCGTCGGAGCGAAACCCGCCCAGGTCTCCCGTGCAGCCGCTGGCCACGATCAACGCGATCGAGACGGCTGACCGGGCGCCTAGGAGAGGACGCGCCTGCTCATGATCTGAGGGCCTAACCATGGTTCTCTCTCTTCGCCCGCTGTGGGCACGCTGCGTGAGCAATACCAATGATTTTTCACGACGATCGTGGAACAATCGATGTCTGTCGCGTCCTCTGGTGGCTCACGCCTGGCGAAACGCCGATCACCATCGTTCGACGATCGTCTGCGCGACGACCGAACGAACGTAACCGGCACCAGGATCGACCCGATACCCGACCACGAAGCGCGCAATGCGCATGGCGACCCACCCAGAGCAAAGCGAAAGGATACCCCCGCAATGTGAACGCTCACATGCAGGATGTCAACGCCTATCGATCGGCCCGCGCGCGTCCGCCAGCCCGAGGGAGGATAAGGTCGGCGGAGCTCCTCCGAAGCGCCGCGTCAACAGGAGCGGACGCCGGAACCGCAGCAGCGCGCTCAGCCGCGCGAGGACTGCCGCTGTTCCAGGAGCCCGCCCGATTCCCCCTCGCCCACCGGCCCCGCCGCGCGCATCGACTGCAAGGCAGCGACGATCTCCTCCGTGACGCGCGGCCCGCCCGAGACGTAGGACGGCGCGAGCGGCTTCAGCGGCGGCGGGAGCACCTCGGCGACCCGCGCGCCGATGGCGTCGCGCGACGCCGCGTGCCCCTCCTCCCCGGCGGCGGCCCGGAGCGCCCGCGCGAAATCGGCCGCCGTCGGCCAGCGCGCGTCGCGATCGCGCTCGATCGCCCGCGCGACGGCGGCCGTGACGGCCTGGCCCACGCCCTCGCGCTCGCTCGAGAGCGGCGGCACCTCGCGCTCCAGGACGGCGTGGAGGGTCGAGACCATGTTGCCGCCGGCGAACAGCCGCCTGCTCGCCAGCACCTCCCACGCCACGACCCCGAGCGAGAACACGTCCGAGCGCCGATCCAGCGGCCTCGCGTTCGCCTGCTCCGGCGAGAAATAGCTCAGCTTCCCCTTCACCATCCCGGTCTTCGTCCGCGTCGTGCGGCGCAGGGCATACGCGAGCCCGAGATCGCAGATGGACGCCCGGCCGTCGACGCCGACAAGGATGTTGGAGGGCGAGACGTCCCGGTGGATCACCTGGAGCAGCTCCCCCGCGCTGTCGCGCGCCTCGTGCGCCGCGTGCAGCCCCTCGGCGGCCTGCGCGATGAGCTCGATCGCGTCGCCGACCCCGAGCGCCTCGGGAGCCCGGGTGAGGTGCTTGAGCGTGACCCCCACGACGAGCTCCATGACGATGTACGGCGCGCCCTCGTCGAGGCCGTAATCGAGGACGGGAACGAAATGGGGGCTCGCGACGCGTGACGCGATGCCCGCCTCGTCGAAGAGCATGGACGCATAGCTCGACTCGTAGCGCAGATCGGCCCGGATCCGCTTCACCGCCACGAGCGACCCGCGCTCCGGACCCGCGCCGCCCGCGTCCCCTCCGCCTGCAGCGCGGGCGCGACGCGCGATGAAGACCTCGGCCGAGCCGCCCCTGGCCAGCTGCAACAGCAGCTCGTAAGGACCGACGGCGCCCAGGTCAGAAGAATCCATGCTCACTGCTCCGGGCGGCGGGTTATCACGTCAATGGTTGTTCATCAACCTTGGCCCCCCTGCGCTTCGCTCCGTTCACGCTCGGATTTGCGCTCCGGGGGGCGCCCCTGCCCTCCTCCTCCTCCGCCGCGATCCTGCGCAGGGCCGCGGGCGACGAGGCCCTCGCCGTCCGTGGGGGCGTCGCCGCCGCGCTCGGCGTGCTCGGCCAACACCCGCTCGTCGGTCTCGCCCACCGAGCGCAGCCAGCGCGCCGCGGCCCGGTGGCCGGCGGCGCGATCGCCGTCCGTGAGCATCCCGTAGGCGGCGTCGCGCACGAGGGCGTGACGGAACGTGAGCTCGTCGTGCCCCGGGTAGCGCGAGACGCCGCGCCGGGCGACGAGCTCCTCCGAGAGCAGGCTCTTGAGCCAGCGGTCGAGCGACTCGGCCGAGGTGCCGGCGCCGAGCAGCTGCCGCACGCCCTCCGGCCAGAAGCTGCCGCCGAACAGGCTCGCCGCCCGCAGCGTGCGCCGCGCCTCGGCCGGCAGCGCCTCGATGCGCGCGTGCATCAGGGCCACGACCGTGGGCGGCATGTCGCTCCGGCCCTCCGCGCGCGCGCGCATGAGCTCCTCGAGGAAGAAGGGGTGGCCGTCGGCGTGCTCGACGAGCCGCGCCACCTCGGGCAGCGCGAGCTCCTCGCCGAACACGCTGCGGACGAGGCGCTCGGCCGCGCGCTGGCTGAGCGCGCCGAGCTTGATGTGCTGCACGCCGCGCGAGCCCCAGAGGCCGGGGAACGTCTCCATCACGCTGTGGCGCGCGAAGCCGAGCACGAGGAGCGGGCGATCCGAGAGCGCCTGGAGCGCCTCGTCCAGCACCGAGACCGAGGCGTGATCGCTCCAGTGCATGTCCTCGAGCGCCACGACGACCGGCCCCTCGCCCGAGCGCGCGGCGAGCCACTCGAGCACGGCGCGGCGGGCCTGATCGCTCAGGGCGACCGCGTCCCCGCGGGCGGCGCGCAGCTCGGCGTCGGGGTCGTCGAACGGCGTGCCCGCGATCTCGCCGAGGTACCAGGCGACGCGCGGGGCGTCGTCGGCCGGCGCGGGCAGGGCCCGCGCGACGTGCTCGCGGATCTTGGCGCGGCGCGCCTCGAGCGCCTCGCCGGGCAGGCAGCCGGCGGCCGCGAGGACGATCTCGCCCAGCATGCCGAACGGCGCGCCCGAGCCGAGGGGGTCGCCCCGCGCCACGTAGACCGACGCGCGCGCGTCGCGCTCGCGCACGGCGCGGATGAGCTCGCAGCGGAGGCGCGTCTTGCCGATGCCGGCCTCGCCGAGGACGAGCGCGGCGCGCGCCACGGGCTCGTCGGCGCTCTGCTCGAAGAGGCCGAGCAGCGTCGCGAGCTCGCGGTCGCGCCCGACGAACGAGGTGACGCGGCCGAAGAGCGTGCGCTCGGGCTCGGTGCCGTCGCGCTCGCCCTTCAGCAGGAACGAGGGGCCGTCGCCGATCACCTCGAAGCGCGGCGCCGCGAGCCCCGCGGTGACCTCGTCGATGCGCACGTCGCCCTCGGCCTCGCGGAGGCGGGCGACCGCGCGGTCGATGACGTCGCCCGCGGGCAGGCGCTCGCCCACCTGCGCGCGGCCCGTGGCGAGCGCGACAGGGCGCCCGGGCAGGCGCGCCTTCAGCGCGAGCGCGCACTGCGCGGCGCGCGCCGCGAGGTCGAAGGCGGCCATCGTGCCGGCGCCGCCGCGGCCGGAGAACACCTCGTCGGTCTGCGAGGAAAGGAGCACCATGCGCGTGCCGCCCGGGAGCCGCACGCGGTCGCCGCCGAACGCCTCGGCGAGGTCCCCGACGATCCGCTCGACGCCGCGATCGCTCGCCGGCTCCGGGTCGGCGGCGCCAAGATCGACCAGGACGACGCTGACGAGCCGCCGCTCGTCGTCGGTGACCGACGCCGGCGCGCCGTCCGCGCCCGCGCTGGACGCGCGCGCGAGCAGGGCGCGCGCGTCCGCGAGCGCGGCCGCCGCCGCGCGGCCGTCCGCGGGGCGCGCCGCCGGATCCTTGGCCAGGAGGCGCGCGGCGAGCTCGTCGAGGAAGGGCGGCGCGTCCGGGCGCCGCTCGACGAGGCGCGGCGCCTCCTCGAGGAGGATGCGGCACACCTCGGCGAGCGGGTCGTCGGCCGCGAAGGGGCGCTGCCCGGCGAGGCACTCGAAGAGCAGGACGCCGAGCCCGAAGACGTCGGCGCGCGCGTCGACCTCGACGTCGCCGCGCGCCTGCTCGGGCGCGACGTAGCCGAGCGAGCCGACGAGCGAGCTGGCCTCCGTGACGAGCGAGGTCGACGCCGCCGCCCGGGCGACGCCGAAGTCGAGCAGGACCACGCCGTCGACCCTGCCGTCGCGCAGGAGCACGTTGCTCGGCTTGAGATCGCGGTGCGTGATCCCGATCGCGTGGATCGAGGCGAGCGCCTCCGCGATCTGGTGCGCGACGAGCAGCGCGTCGGCCACGGGGAGCGCCCCCTCCTCTAGGCGCGCGTCGAGCGTGACGCCCTCGAGCCACTCCATCGCGAGCCACAGGGCGCCGTCGTCGCCCGTGCCGTGCGCGATGTGCTGCACGATGAGCGGGTGCTGCACGGCCTCGAGCATGCGCGCCTCGCGCCGGAAGCGGGCGGCGAGCTCCGGGGGCGCGACCTTGAGCGCGACGGGGCGCCCGGTCAGCTGATCGAGCGCCCGGTAGACCGTGCCCATCCCGCCGGCGCCGGCAAGGCGGTGCACCTCGAACCGGCCTGCGACCAGCGTGCCCTCGCGCATGGTGCCAGCTTATCCGAGAGCTCCCGTCAGGTGCGCGGCGCGAGCGCTCGGTGGTGACGGTCCAGGGTGTTTGTTGTACGCTGTGCGCGCCGACACGCTCCGACACCCAGAGGGCTGCGTCGCGCGCACAGGACGCCCCTCCAGGGTCGTCGACTCGGCCGATCTGGAAGAGGGACCCCCGATGAACCCCGGACAGCAGGTGACGAGCACGCTCAGGCTGGCGCGCGAGCTCGGGAAGGGGGCGATGGGGAGCGTGTGGGTGGCCGATCACCTCGCGCTCGGGACGCAGGTGGCGGTGAAGTTCATGGCGCCGGCCTACGCGGACCAGACGGGCTTCGTGGAGCGCTTCCGGCGGGAGGCGATGGCGGCCGCGCAGATCAAGAGCCCGCACGTCGCGCAGGTCTTCGACCACGGCGTCACGCCGGACGGGGTGCCGTTCATCGTGATGGAGCTGCTCGAGGGCGAGGACCTCAAGAGCCGCATGCAGCGGCTGGGCGCGCTGCCGCCCGTCGAGGTCACGGCGATCGTGTCGCAGACGGCCAAGGCGCTCGGCCGGGCGCACCAGGTCGGGATCGTCCACCGCGACATCAAGCCGGACAACATCTTCCTGCTCGACGTCGAGGGCGAGCTGTTCGTGAAGGTGCTCGATTTCGGCGTGGCCAAGCGGGTCCAGGGCGAGCTCGGCATGACGTCGACCGGGAGCGTGCTGGGCACGCCGCTCTACATGAGCCCCGAGCAGCTGCTCAGCGCGAAGCACGTCGACTTCCGCGCGGATCTCTGGGGGCTCGCGGTGGTCGCTTACCACGCGCTCACCGCGCAGGTCCCGTTCCGGGGCGAGACGCTGGGCGCGCTGTCGGTGGTGCTGCACACCGGGATCTTCACGCCGCCGAGCGAGGTGAGGCCGGAGCTCTCTCCGGCGATCGACGCCTGGATGAAGAAGGCGCTGGCGCACGATCCGGCGGCGCGCTTCGCGTCGGCGCGGCAGATGGCGGAGGCGCTGGAGCGCGCGGTCCTCGGGATCGCGCGAACGGCGTTCACGACCGAGCCCTCGTCCGCGGGGGAGCGAGCCCTCCACGGGAGCGCGTCGCAGCCGGTGCTGTTCGGGGAGCCGACGCCGCTGCCGCCGGCGCCGGGCGCGCGGCTCTCGACGACCGGCACGCCGCCGTCGTCGGCGCCGGGCGCGCGGCTCTCGACGGACGGCGCGCCGGGGCGGACGCTCGCCGGCATGGCGACCTCGGGGACGGACGGGGCCCGGAGGTGGGCGCCGGCCATCCTGGCGGCCGCGCTCGCGTTCGGAGCGCTGGTGGCGGCGGTCGTGTTCCTGGCCACGAAGCCGTCGCCCACGGCCGAGGTGACCCCCTCGTCGGAGGCGCCGGCCCGGCAGGCCGCGCCCGTCCCGGCGCAGCCGGTGGTGCCGGCGCCAGCGAGCGCCGCCGCGCCGGTGCCGGCAGAGCCGGCGAGCGCGACGCCCGCGGCCGAGACCGCGCAGCCGGCGGCCACGGCGGCGACCGCGCAGCCGGCGGCCACGGCGGCGACCGCGCAGCCGGCGGGCGCTGCCCGCACCGGCGCGGCAGGGAGGCCGGGCGCGACGGCGGCGCCGCGCGGCACCTCGGAGGGGCGCGGCCGCGCCACGCCGCGGGAGACATCGACGGGCCGCCCGACGGGGACGAAGCCGCCCGCGCCGATCGAGGACACGATCGGCTTCTGACGCGGCCTCCGGCCTCACCGCGCACCGGCCGCCCCGGGCGCCGATGTACGCGGCCTTCGCACGACCTGGTCAGACGGAGCCCGTCGAAATGGGGCGCCCGCGCGGCTCGACAGCAAAAGATGGAATCAACCGCGCTGGCACGGGCGATGTCGACATCGGAAGGTGAGGCCCACGGGGCGCACTGCGACATCCCGCCTCGCTCCTCCAGCGGAAGGGGCAGAGAAATCGGCGCGAACGCACCGAGGCGTGAGAATTTCGGATTGGCACAGAGCGTGCGGTATCCGTCGCCGGGGCCCAGAGCGAGGACGCGCTCAACGCGAAGGAGGTCTCTTCCATGGAGAAGCTCGTAATTGGCCTGGTGCAGACGCACGACGACGCGGAAGCCGCGGCGGAACGCATCATCGACTGCGGCTACACACGACAGGAGGTCAGCCTGCTGATGACCGAGGCGACACGCGACAGGTGCTTTCCGAGCCCGGACGTGGCGCCGCCGTCGAGCACGTTCGGCGCCGCTGTCTCGATGAGCGTCGTGGTCCCCGACCTCGGGTTCGTGGTCGCCGGGCCGCTGGCCGCTGTCGTGGCCAGCGCGGTCGGCGCCGGGATCACGGGCGGCCTGCGCGAGATCCTCCTCACCGCGGGCGTCCCGAGGCACTGGGCGGAACGCTACGAGGCCGGCGTCCGGCAGGGCGGGATCCTCGTGAGCGTCTTCGCGCGCAGCGAGCGCGACGTCGGCCTGCTCCACCTGGTCCTGGACGACCCGCACATGACGTCGTTCCACACGGAAGCCCACCGGCACCACGCGTACGACACGTCGTTTTGAGCCGAGGCGCGCGCGTCGCGAGGCAAAGCGCCTCACCCCGGCAGGCGGATCCCGCGCCGGGGCGCGGGCTCAACCCCCGAGCGACCTGAGCCGCGCGCGCAGCATCAGCGCGCCGATGAGGTCTTCCTCCGCGTCGCTCCTGCGCGACCAGCCCAGCGAGAGGTAGCGCAGCAGCTCGCCGAACGTCGGGCCGGCCAGCGCCGCGCTCGTGCCGCCGCGGACGACCCAGAGCTGCTCGCCGTCGGCCCCGAGCGCGACGACCGACCGCTGGGCCGCGCCGCCGCCGAGCGCCGAGCCCGAGAGCCGCGCGATCGGGTAGAGCTGTCGCGCCGCCGCCGCCTCCCAGCCCGGCTCGCGATCGTGGGCGAGGAGCTCGCCCTCGCGGAGGAAGCGCAGCGTGCCCTCGACGGCGCCGATCGCGAGCTCGCGGTAGAGGTCCTCCGGATCCGCCGGATCGGCCCAGTCGTACGCGCGCACGAACGCCGCGTACGTCGCCGGCGGGGCGACGCCGCGGACGGGCGGCGGGGACGCGGGCGCGCCGCGGCCGTCGTCGCGGCGGAGCACCCGGTTGAGCCGCGCGACCTCGTCGGCGATCGACCCCGGCCCCGGCGCGACGAGGTGCACCTGGACGCGGCGCTCGGGCGCGAAGAGGCCGCCCATGAGCGCGCCCAGCACCGGGGCGCCCAGCTCGGCCGCGAGGAACGTCGAGCCGCGGTGCGGCCGGATCGCCCGGTCCATGGCCTCGCGCTCCTCCGCCGCTGTCGCGCCCTCCGGCAGGTCGACGTCGACCTCGACGAGGTCGCTCCGGTCGGGCGCCTCCACGCCGGCCTCGACGCCCTCGTCCCCTTCCCTCACGAAGTGGCGGACGAACCCGCTCGCCTCGAAGCGCCAGCCGTCGTCGTGGACGACGTCCTCCGAGAACACGAGCGCGAAGACCGTCGCGCCGGGGTGGCCGAGCTCGGCGGCCGCGTCGAGCACGGCGACGGGCGGAGAGAGCTCGTCCTCGAAGAGCTCGGCGAGGTGGTCGAGCTCGTCGTCCCCGCCGCTGGCGGGCTCGCCGCTCGAGTAGAACGCGGCCGCGTGCCCGGGCACGCCGGGGAGCGGCGCGATGAACAGGCGCGGCGAGGCGACGTCCCAGCCACCGAGCGCCACGGCAAAGCCCTGGGACAGCGCGCGGTCCGGGATGTCGGCGGGTCGAAAGATCAACGCAGCGAACGTGGTGGCCATGGGGCGCTCAGGGTAACCCGATCTCCGGCCCGCGCCGGCGTCCGTCGCGCCCGGCGCGCCATCATGACCGCTTCCTCAAGTTCTTCCTGATCCGGGGCGCAGGCGGCCGTCACGGCAGGCGAGCCGCCGCGCTCCGCGGGGGCCTTGGACGCGGCGCGGCGCATCGGGTAGAGGAGACGCCATGCTCGGAAAATCCACCCTGTCCGTCGGCGAGACAGCGCCTGATTTCAGCCTGCAATCGCAGAAGCGGGAGACGGTCAAGCTCTCCGACTTCCGGGGCAAGAAGACCGTTGTCCTGTTCTTCTATCCCAAGGACGACACCCCGGGATGCACGGCGGAGTCGTGCGCGTTCCGCGACCATTACGATGCGTTCGCGGAGGCGGGCGCCGAGGTCCTCGGCGTGAGCGCCGACTCGGCGGGGTCTCACCAGCAGTTCGCCGACAAATACCGCCTGCCCATGACGCTGCTCAGCGACCCTGGCGGGGAGACCGCCGCGCGCTACGGCGTCAAGTCGCTCTTTGGCCTCCTCCCGGGCCGCGTGACGTTCGTCATCGATCGCGACGGCATCGTTCGACATGCCTTCTCCTCCCAGCTCCGCGCGACCCGCCACGTCGACGAGGCGCTCGCGGTCGTGAAGCAGCTCGAGGCCTCGCGGCGCGGCTGACGCGCGGCGCCGCGCCCGATCTCCCGGCGAGCCACCGTCGTTGACGCCCCCCGGAGGGGCGTTATGGACCCCCAGGGCGGGGCCATCGCACGCCTCCGCCGGGGGAGGCGACGATGAACCATGGATTGAGGACCACAGCGACGCTGCGGGCCGCCGCGATGGATCCGGCCCGATCGGGGGCCGCGCCGGACACGCTGCTGCTGAGGCGGGTGGTGCTCTCGACGGGCGGAGTCGGATATTTCGAGCACGAGGCGCGCGTGCGCGGCGACGCCGAGCTCCGGCTCGAGGTGCGGCTCGATCAGGTCGACGATGTATTGAAGAGCATCGTCGTCTATGACGATCGCGGCGTGATAGGGAATATCACGCTTCCCGGGAGGGAGCCGCTGCGCGATCTGTTCCGCGAGCTCCCGTTCGACGAGGACGCGCTCGAGTCCGAGGCCGCCCTGCTGAACGCGCTCCGCGGCGCCGAGGTGCGGACGCGAGGGGCGCAAGGGGCCATCGCCGGGCGGATCGTCGCGGTCACAACGGCGCAGGCGGCGCTGCCGCACGGCGGCTCGGAGGACCGGCACCGGCTCTCGCTGATGTCGGAGGGCGCGCTGAAGCAGGTCGTCCTGGAGGAGCTCGAGAGCGTGGAGCTCGTCGAGGAGCGGCTGCGGCAGCAGGTCGGCGCGGCGCTGGTCGGGCTCTCGATCCGGCGGGAGCGCAACCGCCGCGAGCTCGTCGTGCGCACGGCCGGCGAGGGCGAGCGGGTGGTCCGTGTGGCCTACGTCATCGAGGTGCCGCTCTGGAAGACGACGTATCGGCTCACGGTGCCGGAGGACGCGCAGACGAAGACCGGGGCGCTCGCCGGGTGGGCCGTCGTCGAGAACCAGAGCGGCAGCGACTGGCAGAACGTGGATTTCACCCTGGTGTCGGGGGACCCGGTGACGTTCCGCCAGGCGCTCTACGAGATCTATTACGTGGCCCGGCCGGAGGTGCCCGTCGACGTCGCCGAGCGCGTGCTGCCGCGGCTCGACGAGGGCGCCGCGGGGCTCGCGGCCAGGGCGGCGCGGCGCATGGGCCACCGCGCCGGCGGGGGCGCCGACGAGGCCCGCGCGCCCGCCGCGGCGGTCACCGTGCCCGCCGAGAAGGTCGAGCCGGAGCCCGCGGAGGCGGCGACGCAGGTCGTGTTCCACTTCCCCGCGCCGCTCACGATCGCGAGCGGCCAGACGGCGCTCCTCCCGATCATCCAGCGCGAGATCCCGGCAGAGCGGCTGTGGCTCTATCAGCCCGAGGCGAGCGCGCGCAGCCCGCTCGCCTCGGTCCGCCTGAGGAACGACGGCGACACGACCCTCCCGGCCGGCGCGATCACGGTCTTCGAGCGCTCGGGCCGGGGGGTCGTCACCTACGTCGGCGACGCGCGCCTCTCGCCGCTGCCGCCGGGCGAATCGCGGATCGTGAGCTTCGCCGTGGACCGGAAGGTGCGAATCGACCGCGAGGAGCGGGGCGAGGAGGTGTTCTCGCGCGCCAAGATCCAGGGCGGCATGCTCGAGATCGTCAGGACCGCCCGCAAGGTGACGGTCTACACGATCGCGGGCGCGGCGCGCGAGCCGCGCGTCCTGCTCATCGAGCACCCGCGCATCGCCGGCTGGGACCTCGCCGAGCCCACGGAAGGCGTCGAGGCGACGCGCGATCGCTACCGCGTCCGGCGCGAGGTCGCCGCGGGCGAGACGGCGCGCGTGACCGTGGCGCTGGAGCAGCCCATCTCGCACACGGTGGCGCTCACGGGCCTCTCCGACGAGCAGATCGAGGTGGTCCTGTCGTCGCGCGAGATCCCCGAGGCGCTGCGCGCGGCGCTCGCGCGGCTCGCGGAGCTCAGGGCCGCGCTCGCCGAGAGGCAGCGCGCGCTCTCGGCCCTCAAGTCCGAGATCGAGGCGCTCCGCGCCGAGCAGGGGCGCGTGCGCGACAACCTCAAGGTCGTGCCCCCGGGGAGCGCGCTCCACGAGCGCTACCTCAAGACGCTCAGCGAGCAGGAAGACCGGATCGCGGCGGTGTCGGCGAAGCTCCCGGGCGCGCGGGAGGCGGTGGCCAGCGCGGAGCGGGCGCTCGCCGAGTACGTGCGCGGCCTGTCGCTCACGACGTAGCTCTGGAGTCGACCGAGATCGTCCCCGGCTGCGCGGGGGTCGTGCCGAGCTGCCCGGCCCTCGGAGCCCTGCTGCGCGGGCCCGGCGCCCTCCTGCGCGGCCTCCGCTCCCCTCCTGCGCAGGCTCGGCACTGCTCCTGCGCGGGCCCGGCGCCCTCCTGCGCGGCCTCCGCTCCCCTCCTCCGCAGGCTCGGCACTGCTCCTGCGCGGGCCCGGCGCCCGCCTGCGCGGCCTCCGCTCCCCTCCTCCGCACCCCCATCGGTGTCCTGTCTCACAAACGAGCTGCTCCTGCGCCGCCCTGGCGACCTCCTGAGCACCCCCATCATGGTGTCTGGAAAAGAGCTGGGGATGCTACGCTGAGGTCACCGCAGTTCACGCGTGATGGCTCGGGCTGGACGGGCCCCCTCGGTGTGCGGCAGAGATCGTTCCGTCACAGCGGCGGCTCGATTCCCAGGATCTTGGTTCCGCTCGAGTCCAGGATCGCGTGATGAGTGCCGCTCTCGCCAAGCGCGTGGGTGGCCGTGAAACTGAAATAGTAGTTCGACCCGTAAGACGGATAAAAACTCCCGTCGTGCGCTCCGCGTACGACCTTGATAGCGTAGCCCACCGGCCCCTGCACGAGACCCTGGAATTCGTTGTCGTCGTAACCTTCAATGAGCTGCTTGAGGCTGTCCCACGAAAGGTCGCCCTGATAATGGCTCGGTCGCTCGTCGATGAGCATCTTCGTCACCCCTCTGTGAATTCGCCGCGATTGCAACCCGGCGCGCGTGGCGCGTCGATACTGAACATGCGCCCGTCGTCCTCGCGAAGGCGGCCATGCGGCGGCATCGGGGGAGGCGCCGTTTTCCGCGGGGGGGCGTCGGCGAAGCTCCCGGGCGGGCGGGAGGCGGTGGGCAGCGCGGAGCGGGCGCTCGCCGAGCACGTGCGCGGACTGTCGCTCACGTCGTAGCGCCGCGGGCCGAACGGGCCAGGGAAATCCCATGGCCCTCGCTCCGCCGAGCAGGCCTATCGGTGGCCCTCGCGGGCCCCCTCGGCGCAGCGGGCGCCGCGCCGGTAGTCGGCCAGGGCCTCCAGATAAAGCGCGCTGAACCGATCGGTGGAGAACGGATTCTGGCTGGTCACGAGGTTGCAATCCCGCTGCGCGTAGGCGCTCCCGGGGAATGCGGCCTCGTGCTCGTAACCGTGATCCTCGAGCTGCTCGCCGATGCCCCGGACCTGGGCGTCGGCCCCCATCACGAAGGTCTCGATATAAAACTCCTCGAACGACGAGACCGACGTCACCGTCCGACCGCTGAGCGGATGCGGCTGCCGCATGCGGGTGAGCACCGCCGGCGCGTGGCAGATGAGCCCCACGGGCTGGTGTTTCGCGCCAAAGTGAGCGAGCAGCGCGTGCAGATCCGCGTTGTCGAGCAGGTCGACCATGACGCCCTGTCCGCCGGGAACGACGATGCCGTCGAACGAGTCGGCCGCGGCGCGCGCCGCCTTGAGGCTGAGCGGCGCGCGGACCTCCGGGGCGCGCTCGACGAAGCGCTGCGCTTGCGAGCGCCGCGCTCCGTCTCCCCAGTACCGCTCGTCGAGGCTCTCCGGGTCGATCGCCGGGGCAGCGCCCCCGTCGGTCGCGAACACGACCTCGTGCCCCGCGCCGGTGAGGGCCAGGTACGGCTCGTAGAACTCGCCGAGGAAGGTGCCGGTCGCGCGCTTCGAGCTGTCGGCGAGCGTCTGCTCTCGCGCGGCGCTGAGGACGAACAGGATCTTTCCTCTGGGTTTCTCTGCCACCGGACGCTCGGGGAACACGGGGTGGAGCCTCGGCGCGGCCGCGCCGCACGCGACAAGCGCCGAGCCGGCGAGCACGACCGCGAGGCCCGCGATCAGCGCCGTCCTTCGGGCCGCGCCCCGCGGCGCTCTGCGGCGCCCCGGGCCGCGCGTGGGTTCCGTCGCCGGGCGCTCGCCGTCTCGCTTCGTTCGTTCCGTCGTCATGCGGGAGACCATGACCAGCGGAACGAGCCCGCACCTTGATCCAGATCAAGAAGCAGCGGTCCTGGTCACGGCGCGCTTCAGGCGGCTCAAAGCCTCGGGTGTGATGCCGAGATAGGCGGCGATGTGGTAGTCGGGCACGCGGCGCGCCACGGCCCCGTGCTCTGCGAGGAACGCGCGATAGCGCTCGGCGGCCGGATCCATCAGCAGCGACGCCTCGCGGCGCACCTTCTTCAGGTACACCCGCTCGACGATCCGGCGGCTCACCCGCTCCCAGTAGATGTCGCGCTCACAGAGCTCGCTCAGCCGCGAGTAGGGCGCGACGAAGAGCTGCATCGGCGTCAGCGCCTGGATCGTCAGCCGGGCGGGCTCCCTGGTGATCAGCGCCTCCAGCACCGACATGAAGTCCGGCGCGGAGACGAACCCCTTGTTGAACTCCTTCCCATCGCTCCGCGTGTAAAACATCCTCGCGATGCCGGAGTTGACGAGCGCCACCGAGTCGCTCGCCTCGCCCGCCCGCACGAACGCCTCGCCCTTCCTGAGGCTCTTGCCGTGAAACAGGGCCGCGAAGGCGTCGAAATGCGGCGCCGGCCGGGCGTCGAGCGCGGCGATCATGCGCGCGAGCGCCGCCACCTGCTCCGCGCGCGAGAGCTGCACCATGGCAGGAGAGCCTAGCACGGCGCTCCCGGAGCGCGTCTACCGCTCGCCCGCGCCTGCATCGTGACGGGCCGAGTCGCATGGGCTAGATCACAGGTGCATGAACCAGTCGGCGGTCACAGCGGTCCTTGTCGGCGCTTGCCTTCTCGTCGGCGCTGCATCGGCGCAGGCGGACGGCGTGCCCCCGGCGGGGGGCCCTCCCCCCGCGGTGTATCCCGCGGAAGGCTGGCCCAACGTGGGGCGCCCTGGCGACCCGGTCGTGAGCGTGGGCGGCCTCTTCAGCTATACTGGCCGCGAGAACGCCGATGACGCCGTGGGCGCCGGCGTGGAGGGGAGCCTCGCGTGGTACGGACAGCGCTCGTTTGCCTGGATAGGCGCCGTGGTGCAGGCGCAGCTCGTCGCCGACCGACCGGTCCACGAGAGGTTGGCGCTCGGCTTCCAGGGTGGGTTCGGCCCGGTCGGCGCCGAGCTCTCGATGTACACCGAGGGCGCGGGCCGGTCGAACGCCCGGACGTATGGGGCGCAGATCGTCCCCTTCATCGCGATCCCCATCGCCTACGCGGGCTTTCGACTCGCCCTTCCGTTCGACGGGAGAGCTGGCGCGACGATGCCTTCTTACGGCACGGAGTACGGGCTGGTCATTGGCTTGAAGTTCCCGATCAACCCGAGAGCCTTTGGACACAGTCTTCATTGAGCCGGTTCACAGCCCCGTACGCCGGCCACGCCGTTCTCCGCCCACGCCGCTGGCCCGCGTCCGCTCTCCGCACGCCGCGATCGGCCGCGCCGCCCGTTGCTCCTTCGCTACAACGAGGTATCCGCTCCGCAGCCGCCTGATGTCCGCAGGCCGCAGCGCTGAGGCTAGAAAATCTCGGTCGCGCCCCTCGCGGTGCGGCCCGCCGGTGTGATAAAGCTGGCCGCCGGGGGGCAGATCCAGCAAGGCGCGTCGCGCATGCGCCTTGCACGGGGGCCCCCGCGAGCGGCGCATACGTCGCCAGGAGGCTTGAGATGGACGAGAGGGTTCAGCGGTACGTGGACATGGGGGTAGCGCTCGGGGTGAGCGTCGGCGGGAAGATCGTGGGCGCGATCCTGGTCTGGATCATCGGCCGCATGATCGTCCGGGGGCTCCTGTCGATGATGCAGCGCAGCTCCGCGCTGAAGAAGCTCGACACGACGCTGGCTCATTACCTGGAGTCGGCGGCGTCCGTGCTGCTGAACATCCTGCTCGTCATCGCCGTGCTCAGCGTCTTCGGCGTCGAGACGACCACCTTCGCCAGCCTGCTCGCCGCGATCGGCATCGCCGTCGGCATGGCATGGTCCGGCCTCCTGTCGAACCTCGCGGCCGGCATCTTCATGGTCCTCCTGCGCCCCTTCAAGACCGGGGATTTCGTGACGGCCGGCGGCGTGACAGGCACCGTCCACTCGATCGGCCTGTTCGCGACCACCCTCGATACGCCCGACAACGTCCGCACCATCGTGGGCAACAACAAGATCTTCAGCGACACGATCCAGAACTTCAGCACGAACCCGGTCCGCCGCGTCGACTGCACCGCGCAGCTCGCCCACGGCGCGGATCACGAGGCGGCGATCGCCCGGCTCAAGACGCACCTCGCGCTCATCCCCAACGTCGCGAAGACCCCTGCGCCCAGCGTCGAGATCCTGGATTTCACCCTCGCCGGGCCCGTGCTGGCCGTCCGGCCCTTCTGCCACACCGATCATTACTGGGACGTCTACTTCGCCACGACCAAGATCATCCGCGAGGAGCTCGGCAAGATGGGGCTCCCCGTCCCGAGCCAGCACGTGCACATCAACCAGCTCGCGGCGGCGCCTCCCCACCGCGCCGCAGGCTCGGAGATCCACCCGACGGCCTGACGCTCCGCCGATCGGCCGCGCGCGCCCTGCCCCCGCGCGCGGCCGGGATGCCCTGCATCAAGCGGATGAACCGGACACAGCTCGTCCTTCCACCAGCGGAGCAAGGGCCCGTCCCAGGCAGCCCGGGCGCGGGGTCGAGCGGGCGAGGCGCCGAGACGACGCCGTCGAGGCCCTTGCGCCCGCGCTGGCCGGGGAGCATGGTCGCTGCATGAGCGTCGAGGAGCGCGTCGCGGCGGAACGGCTTGTCCTGGCCGCAAATGAGGCCTTTTACGAGGCGTTCCGCGCCGGGGATTACCAGGCGATGTGCCGGGTGTGGGCCGAGCGGGCGCCCCTGGCCTGCGCCCATCCCGGCATGGAGGCGCTCTCGGGGCGCGCCAGCGTGCTCGAGAGCTGGAGCCAGCTCTTGCGCCAGACCTCGCCCCTGCGCATGCGCTGCCAGGGCGCCTCGGCGCACCTCTTCGGGGACTTCGCCTTCGTCACGTGTTACGAGGCGAACGGCGATGAGCCCGCACACCTGTGCGCAACCAACGTGTTCGTCCTCGAGGACGGGCAATGGAAGATGGTCCACCACCACGCGGGCCCGCTCTCCGCGCCGCGGCCCGAGCGGTGGGCGCCCGCTCGCTCCCGGCTCATGAACTGAGAGGCTGGCCGGGGCCGTGGTAGATGCGGCTGTTCGCGTTCTCCCAGGACGCCTCGTGGAAGCTGGGTCGCCAGAATTCGGTATCCAACCTAAGCCATCCGCCAGCGCCGATGCGCGACCATCCGACACCCTGACTCCCGGGCTCCGCTCGATCGAAGCGTGGTGGGCACAGCGCCGGAGCCTGACGGATGTCCGTCCGTTTTGGCCGAGCTTCATGGTCGTTCGCCGAGGAGCGGCCGCCACGCGCACTCCTCCGGCAAGAGCGCCCAGATGACGTGGGCGCTCGGACGAAACGCGATCTCCCGCAGGACGCGGGGCGTCGAGATGCGATCCATCCTGAACATTCGCGGCTCGTTCTTCCCCGTGTCCAGGGCGAGCACGTACCAGACGGGGCTCTGGATCAGGAGGCCGTGCGGCTCCACGCGTCGCCTCGACGTCCTCCCCTCGCGGTCGCGGTAGTCGAACCCGAGACCGACGCCGGCGGAGAACGACTCCTCGAAGAGCCTCACCAGCTCTGCAGGGGGCGCCCCGGCGCCGGTGCGCACTGGCTCGCTCGCCGGATCGCCGACGATGACCCTGCGGCAGAGGGCGCGCAGCTCCCGCGCTCGTTCAGGAGGAAGGCTGCTGAGCAGCTTGGCCAGGGCGGAGCTGGCGGCGTCGCTCCACGGAAGGTCGCTCGCGGCCTGGGAGAGGCGCGCGGAGAGCCAGAGCGTCACGATCTCGGCGACCGAGAGGTGCACGGCGGTGACGCCCCGGCCCGCGTCGAGCCGGATCCCCCCGCCGGGGCCGGCCTCGCCCTCGATGTCGAGGCCGCGCTCCCTCAGCGTCGCGAGATCCCTGCGCACGGTGCGGGCGCTGACCCCGAGCGTCGCGGCCAGCTCACCGACCGTCGTCGCTCCCCGCGCGCGAAGCAGGTCGGAGAGCTCCATGACCCGGACGGCGCGCGACATATGGTGACAGAATCTGTCAGGGTCTCGCGCTAGTCAACGCCCATGTCCAACGTGGCGAACACCTGGCCAATCGGCCTCGGCGTCCTCACCGGCAGGTACCCATGGCCGACCGGCTGAAGGACCTCTTCGACGAGCGGTGCGTCCGCTCGATCTCCCGCAACCTCAGCTCGGCGCACCCTGGCCTCGACGAGCGGGGCTTCGCCCGCGACTGCCTGACCGGCCTCTCCGATCTGGAGCTCACGGGCCGCGCCTCCCACATCGCGGACGTCATGCACCACCACCTGCCGCAGCCCTTTCCGGAGGCCGCTCGCGTGATCGTCGCCTCGCTCGGGCCCGAGCTCGATCGGAGCGACGCGTTCGGCCTCGCGCCGCTGCAGTACATGCCGCACGTGTTCTATGTGGCGAAGCGCGGTCTCGATCACTTCGAGGAGGCGATGACAGCGCAAGTCGAGCTGACGAAGCGGTTCTCCGCCGAGTTCAGCATCCGCGCGTTCCTGACGAGGTACCCCGACGCGACGCTCCGCCGGCTCCGCGCGTGGGCCGCCGACCCGAACGTCCATGTCCGGCGGCTCGTCTCCGAGGGGACGCGCCCGCGGCTGCCGTGGGCCCCGCGGCTCCGCGCCTTCCAGCAGGATCCAGGCCCGGTCATCGAGCTGCTCGAGCTCCTGAAGGACGATCCGGAGCGCTACGTGCAGCGCTCCGTCGCCAACAACATCAATGACATCGGCAAGGACCACCCGGACATCGCGGCGAGCCTCTGCCGGCGCTGGCTCGAGGGCGCGCCGCCCGGGCGGCAATGGATCGTGCGCCACGCGCTGCGCTCGCTCGTCAAGAAGGGTGATCGCGGCGCGCTCGACGCGCTCGGCTTCGGCGCGGCGCCGAGCGTCGCGATCGCCTCGGCGGCGCTGTCCCCGCGATCGGTGAGGCTCGGCGGAGAGCTACGCTTCTCGTTCGAGCTCGCGTCGACGGCGCCGCGCGACCAGGAGCTCGTCGTCGACTGCGCCGTGCACTTCGTGAAGGCGAACGGCTCGACGCGGCCAAAGGTCTTCAAGCTGCGGAAGCTCGTCCTGCCGCCGTCGGGTCGAGCCGAGATCACCGGCAAGGTCTCCTTCGAGGAGATGACGACCCGCCGTCACTATCCCGGTCGCCACAGCATCGATGTGATGGTCAACGGCGTGGCGCACCCCCTCGGGCACTTCGATGTGCGCCGGTGACCGAGCGAAGAAAGAGAGTGAACAGGGAGGCGGGGAGACGGGGAGATTTGTGGGATTTTACTCCCCGTCTCCCCGTCTCCCTGTAAATTTTCCCGAACAAGAAAGTAGAGAGGATGCTTCAGAGCGAAGGGAGGTGGCGTCCCTGAAGGCGCGGGCGCCGCGCAGAGCCGTTGCGCGGGTCGGGGTCCGCGTCTATGAGGCGGGAGATGAAGGACTGGGAAGCGCTCTTCGCAAAGAAGCTCGAGGAGACCGACCTCGGCAAGGATCCGGCCCATGATCTGGCGCATTTCGCGAGGGTCGTCGCCACGGCCAAGGCGCTCGCGGCGGACGAAGGGGCAAGGCTCGAGATCGTCGTCCCCGCGGCGTGGCTGCACGATCTCGTCAACGTCCCCAAGAACGACCCCAGGCGCTCCCAGGCGTCGCGGCTCTCCGCGGAGGAGGCGCTCTGCTTCCTGCGGAGCGTGGAGTACCCCGAGGCGTTCCTCCCCGACATCGCCCACGCCATCGAGAGCCACAGCTACAGCGCGGGGATCGCGCCGACGACCCTCGAGGCCAGGGTGGTCCAGGACGCCGACCGCCTCGACGGCCTGGGGGCGATCGGGATCGCCCGCTGCTTCGCCGTGGGCGGCCTGCTCGGCGTGCGGTTCTACGATCCAGGGGATCCGTTCGCCGAGCGGAGGCCGTGGGACGACCGGGTGAACGCGATCGACCACTTCCACGTGAAGCTGTTCAAGACCGCCGAGAGCCTCACGACGGCCGCAGGGCGCCGCGAGGGCGCGCGACGCGCGGAGTTCATGAGACAGTACCTCGCTCGCCTCGCGCTGGAGATCGGCGGCGAGATGGCGGCTGACGCGAGCTGACGTCAGCCCGCGCCCGCGACCGTCACCGCGGCCGCCACGGCCACCGGGATCGTGAAGTTGTCGTCCATCCGCGTGGAGAACAGCTCGGTCGCCGCCCCGGCAAGGCCCGCGACGGCGGCCAGGAGGAGCCGCGAGGAGAGCGACGCCGGGCCGAGCGCCCACATCACGGCGAGGGCGCTCAGCGCGCCCGCCACGAAGAAGGCGAGCGTGCCCTCCAGCGAGCGGCCGTCGCGCAGCCGCGTGCGGCCGAAGCGGCGGCCGATGAGGGCCGCCGCCGGGTCGGCCACCGCCAGCACCACCACGGCGAGCGACTGGCTCAGCCGCGTCCCGAACAGCGCCAGCAAGAAGAGCGCTGTCACGTACCAGGTCGACGAGTTCACCCGGTAGCGCTCGTGCGGGTGCGCCACGAGCCGGAAGACCCCCATCAGCCGCTCATTGACCCGCTCGCTGACCCGGCGGGCGATCTCCATCGACCACACCGCCACGACGAACGCGCCGCTCGCGGCCACGAGCCAGCCGCGCTCCGGCAGCAGCTGGATCAGCCCGAGCACCAGGAGCCCCATGCCCACGTGCCACAGGCTGCGCGCATGGTTCGTCGGCCTGACGCTCGGCGGCGCGCCGACCACGCCGCGGAGCGTCAGCAGCAGCGACTCGTAGGCAGGCTGCACCTCTCGCTGGAACGCAATCCACGCCGCCTTGGGCGAGGGTGTTCCGGTCGGGGTCGCCCGCTCGACCGCCGCGAGCAGCACGCGGAGCCGCTCGCGGAGCCGCTCGATCGTGCCCCCGGCATCGTCGCGCTCGGCCGCCACGACGAGCTCGCGGAGCCGCGACGCCACCCGCTCGACCCGGGCGCGAACCTCGGGTTCGTCATGGAAGACGAAGACGGCGGGATCGACCTGACGCAACAGTACGCAGAGCTCTTCGGAGACGAGCTTGGTCTCGATGTGCAAGGCGTGAATCACGTTGGGTTTTGCGAAGATAATCGCCGGGGGTCGGGCGCCATGTCAGCGCTTCGTCATACCGGCACCCCGCACGTGAGCTGGCTCGCGGCGCCAGCCCTGCATGAGTCCGCACCACACGAGCTCGCACCGCATGAGCCGGCCCTGCACGACGCGCCGCGCGAGCCCGCACCCCGTGAGCCGGCGCCGCACGACGCGCCGCGCGAGCCCGCCCCCCCGCGAGCCGGCCCTGCACGACGCGCCGCGCGAGCCGACCCGACGCCGTCCGGGTCCCGGCGCCGCTCGCGGGCGCGACAACCACTCGCGGGCGCGACAACCGCTCGCGGGCGCGACAACCACTCGCGGGCGCGACAACCACTCGCGGGCGCGACAACCACTCGCGGGCGCGACAACCACTCGCGGGCGCGACAACCGCTCGCGGGCGCGACAACCGCTCGCGGGCGCGACAACCACCCTCCTGCCCACCCGGCGGCGACCGAGGGAACCGCTCGGCTCGCCTCGCGAGGACACATGACACGGCAATTCATGGATTCATGCAATGCGCCAGCAAGGAGTGCTTCTCTATTCCATCCTGGTCCCGGCGCCGCGTGACTCGCGCTCTCGGGAGCGCCCGGACGAAATCGCATGAGAGGCGCCTTACGACGCCGGACGGAGCGAGAGCCGTCGCGCTTTCCCTGCGCGCACGCTGGGGCTAGGTTGCCTCGCGCCGCGGATTCGACGGGTGGGCGCGAGGCGCCCGGGGAGGAAGCGCGCGGCCTACCCGCGCGCGGCCGGTCATGCGTCGTCCGCTCGGAGTCGGAGAATCGAGGAACATGAAGGTCTCAGTTCGGTACACCGCGCTGTCGCTCGCGCTGCTCGCAGGCCCCATCGCCCACGCGCGGGAGCGCCCGGACTACGATGCCTACTTCAAGGCCCCACCCGCGCCGCCCGTCCGCGCGGCGCGCCGCGCGCGCGTCATCGACGTCGACGAGCGCGCGTCGACGCCGGGCGCCGTCGTGGCGTCGACCGATCCGCAGCGCGGGGTGCCCACCTTCGTGTGGGCGACGGCCCCGGGCCACCGCCCGCCGGCCGCGACCCACGCGACGCCCGAGGCCGCGGCCCGGTGGTACGCGCAGCGGTACGCGCGCCTCTACGGTCTTCCGCAGGCCGCGCTCGACACGGCCGTTGTGCGCCACATCCACGACACCGGGCGCGGCGGCATCGTCGTGACGCTGGGCCAGGACGTCGACGGGATCCCGGTCTTCCGGAGCGGGCTGAAGGTGCTCATGAAGCGCGACCTCGGGCTCGTCGCCCTCGCGGGCAACCTCCACGCGTCGGCCGTCCCCCTTTCGCCCGGCGCCGCCTCGCCGGCGGCCGGCTCGCTCCGCGGCCGGGCGTTCTCCGGCTCGCCGGCGCAGGCGGTCGTCCGCGCCCTGCGCGACGCGCACAGCATCGACGTCAAGACGGCCGACCTCCGCGAGCTCGGCGAGGCGAAGGGCGGGTATCGGCTCTTCGACATCGCGGACACCGATCACGCGCGCCAGCGCGCCGGGGGCCTGCGCTTCACGCAGCCGGCGCGGGTCAGGAAGGTGCTCTTTCCCCTGCCCGACCGGCTCGTCGCCGGCTACTTCGTCGAGCTCGTCTCGGGCGACGCCGGCGGCACGAGCTCCTCGGCGTACGCCTGGGTGTTCGGGGCCGGCGACGGGCAGCTGCTCTCCCGGGAGAACCTGTCCCACGCCGCGTTCGATTACCGGGTCTGGGCGGAGGAAGGGGGCGATCACAGGCCGCTCGACGGCCCCCTCGCGGATCTGTCGCCGCACCCGACCGGGCGGCCCGACGGCCACGTCCCTCGGTTCGTCGCGCCGAGCCTCATCTCCATCGATGGCTTCAACACGAACCTCGACGGCGGGGCCGATCCGTGGCTGCCGGCCGGCGCGACCTCGACCCGCGGCAACAACGTCGACGCCTACGCGGACCACAACGCGCCCGACGGGTTCTCCAGCGGCGATCTCCGCGCGGCGCTCTCGGGGCCGGGCTCGTTCGACCACATCTATGACCCGCTCGCCGAGCCGCTCGCCACGCCCGAGCAGACCATGGCGGCCGTCACCCAGATCTTCTACGTCACGAACTGGCTCCATGACTGGTACTACGACTCCGGCTTCACCGAGGCCGCGGGCAACGCCCAGCGCGACAACCTCGGTCGGGGCGGCCTCGACGGCGATCCGCTGCTCGCGGAGGCGCAGGACGACGCGACCGGCGGCAGCCGCGACAACGCGAACATGGACGCGACGTACGACGGCGCGTCGCCCCGGATGCAGATGTACCTGTGGTCCGGGCCGGATCAGCGCTCGCTGAGCGTCACGCCGCAGAACGCCAGCTACGCGTCGAACACCGCCCTGTTCGGGCCGCGGCGCTACGAGGTCACCGGCGAGCTCGCCCTCGCCCTCGACGGCGTCGAGCCCCGCGGCGACGCGTGCGGGCCGATCACGAGCGACGTGGCCGGCAAGATCGCCCTCGTCGACCGGGGCGGGTGCACCTTCGCCGAGAAGGCAGAGAGCGCGCAGGCGGCGGGCGCCATCGGCGTGATCATCGCCAACAGCCGCGAGAGCGACGGGGCCCCGCGGCTGTCCGGCGAGGCCCCCGAGGTGACGACCCCCGCCCAGAGCGTCTCGCACGAGGACGGCAGCGCGCTCAAGGCGGCGCTCGCCGCCGCGGACGCGCCGCTCACGGTCACCATGACCCGCGAGCCCGGCGTCGAGCGCGACGGCACGATCGACAACAGCATCGTGGCGCACGAGTGGGGCCACTACATCCACCTCCGCCAGGTCGCCTGCGGCACGAAGATGTGCGGCGCGCAGAGCGAGGGGTGGGGCGACTTCATCGCCCTGCACATGGCGCTGCGCGACGGCGACGACCTCGACGGCGTCTTCCCGCTCTCGAGCTACGGGAGCGCGGCGCTCGGCGACAGCTACTTCGGCATCCGCCGCGCCCCCTACTCCGTCGACTTCACGAGGAACGGGCTGACGTTCAAGCACATCTCGGAGGGCGCCCGCCTCCCCGACCACCCGCTCAACGGCTCGTCCTCCGACAACTCCGAGGAGCACAACGCCGGAGAGGTCTGGGCGAGCATGCTGTTCGAGGCCTACGTCGGGCTGATCCGGCACGGCAGCGGCCTGACCCCGCCGCGCGCGTTCGAGCAGACCCGGCGGCGGATGAGCGATTACGTGGTGGCCGGCATGCAGCTCGCGCCGGTGAGCCCGACGTTCACCGAGCAGCGCGACGCCCTGCTCGCGGCCGCGCTCGCCAGCGATCAGGGCGACTTCCTGGCGATGGCGGAGGCGTTCGCCCGGCGCGGCGCCGGCACGTGCGCCGTGTCCCCGCGCGCCGACTCGCGCGATTTCTCCGGCGTCGTGGAGAGCTTCAGCGTCCAGCCCGAGATCTCGCTGGTCCGGGCGGAGCTCGACGACAGCGCCGGCTCCTGCGACCGCGACGGGCTGCTCGACGCGGAGGAGTCCGGCACGATCACGATCGAGATCGTCAACCGCGGCGCGGCGCCCCTGACCGGGGCGGTGGCGTCCATCGAGGTGCCTTCCGCCGGGGTGACGTTCCCGGACGGCGCGCGCGCGTCGTTCGGCGACATCGCGCCGTTCGCGACCGGGACCGCGACCGTGGCGGTGAAGCTCGACCGGACCGTGGCGCCCGCCGAGGACCTCGAGCTCGGCCTGACGCTGAAGAGCGCCGCGGCGTGCACGCCGGTGCGGGTGGAGGCGCTGGTGCGCCGCGTGAACTTCGACGAGCTGCCGGGGTCCTCGGCGGTCGACGACGTGGAGGCGCAGCGCACGACCTGGCGCGTCGAGGGGCTCTCCAGCGAGCTCGTCTGGTCGCGCGCGGAGGGCACCGCGCCGAACCGCGTGTGGCGCGGCGTCAACCTCGGGAGCGTGTCCGACACGGCGCTCGTGTCGCCGGCCCTGGAGGTCAGCGAGTCCGAGCGCTTCGTGCTGACGTTCGCGCACCGGCACCGGTTCGAGACGAGCGACGAGACGTCCTGGGACGGCGCGGTGGTCGAGCTCAGCGCCGACGGCGGCGCGACATGGCGGGACATCGGGGGTCGCGCGCAGCCCGGCTACAGCGGGAGGGTCACCGCCGAGTCGGGCAATCCGCTGGGCAGGCGGAGGGCCTTCGTCGGCCAGAGCCCCTCGTGGCCCGAGGTCGACCACGTGGCGATCGACCTGGGGACCACGTTCGCCGGGGAGACGGTGCAGGTGCGGTTCCGCGTCGGCACGGACGCGGCCGCGGGCGACGCCGGCTGGGAGCTCGACGACATCGGGTTCGCGGGCCTGAAGAACAAGCCGTTCGCGACGGTGGTCGAGGACACCGCCTCCTGCCAGGGCGGGCCCGTGGCCGACGCGGGGGTGGACCAGGCGGTCGCGATCGGCGAGCTCGTGACGCTCGACGCCTCGGGGAGCTCGGACCCCGAGGAGGACGCGCTGACGTTCTCCTGGGTGCAGACGGCGGGGCCCGCGGTCGAGCTGATCGGCGAGGGCGCGCGGGCGACCTTCGTGGCGCCCGAGGTCGCCGCGACGACGGCCCTGTCGTTCGAGGTGACGGTCAGCGACGGGATCCTGGAGGCGACCGACCAGGTCAGCGTGGTGGTCGATCCGGCGAAGGAGCCGGAAGCTGGAGGCGAAGGCTGCGGGTGCGCGATCCCGGGGGGCGCGCCGCGCGGGCCGATGGCCGCGCTCGGTGCCGCCGCGGCGCTCGCGGCGTTCGCGAGGAGGCGGCGCCGGGTGAGCGATGAGCCATGAGCCATGAACCATGAACCATGAACCATGAGCGATGAGCCCGGCAGCTGACATGGGAGGCGTAAGTTTCACCCATTGACGCCCGCGGCCCGGTCCCCCACGGTGGCCGGTAAGCATGGGACTCAGCAACGCTCCGCCCGCCTCTCCCGTCGTGACGGCCGACCAGGCGCTGGAACGCCTGATCGAGGGCAACCGGCGCTTCGTGGACAACATCCGCGGCGAGCACGTCATGATGGGACAGCGGGCGCGGGCCGCCCTCGTGGAGGGGCAGCAGCCCTTCGCCATCATCCTCAGCTGCTCGGACTCGCGGGCGCCGTCGGAGCTCATCTTCGACCAGGGGCTCGGGGACCTGTTCGTCATCCGGGTCGCGGGCAACGTGGTGGCGCCCTCGCTCGTGGGCAGCGTGGAGTTCGCCGCCGCCGCCTTCGGGACCCGCCTTGCCGTGGTGATGGGCCACTCGCGTTGCGGCGCCATCGACGCCACGCTGTGCGAGCTGCTCCACGAGGACAACGGCGGCCCCGTCACCGACAACATCCGCGATATCGTCGAGCGCTGCCGAGCTCCCGTCGAGACGGTGGTGAGCGCCGCCGGCCGCGACGCCGACAGGAGCTTTCTCCTGCGCGAGGCGGTGCGCGCCAACGTGCGCAACTCGTGTGATCACCTCCGGCACGGCAGCCGGCTCCTCGAGCGGCTGTGCACCGAGGAAGGCATGCTGATCGTGGGCGCCGAGTACGCCCTCGAGACCGGCAAGGTGACGTTCCTCCCGCGCGCGTGACGAGCCGGCGCGCCTCGTCGCCGCACGCCAGTCGGCGCCTCGGCGCATGAGGCGAGTCGAGCGTTCCGTCGATGTTGCAGGCCATCGTCCAGGCGAGTCCGGCCGAGAGCACATGAGCGCCGCCGCGGACATAAGCACACGAATCCGCCGGATTGTTCTCTCTTTTCAAGCCCAGAACGGAGGCGTACCATGACCTCTCCAGCATCGACGAGGGCGGTCCCAGCGAGTCCGTCCGCAGGAATCTGAACGTGCAGGAGGGGGGGCCTGATGCACTTCACCGAACGTGCCTGCGTATCACCGCCTGAGCACCCGGACGCGACGCCGCGGGAGATAACGGTCGACTCGGGGATGACCGTGCTGAACGCGCTCATGAAAGGCGCGATATCGGGTCAGCCGGCCAATTACGTCCACGGGTACAGGGTCGGAGTCGAAGACATCCCTGCTCCGATCCTCGGGCTGGACGACGCCGAGCTCGTGATCGTGGCGAACGAGAGGGCGCGGGATCTGCTCCGGCTCGGGCTGTACGGCTGGGAAGGGCAGCCCGCCCAGGCGGTGCTGAACTTCAGCTGCAGCCTCCGCGAAGAGCTCAGCAACCGCGACGGAGGCGTGCACACCTACAACCTCGAGCTCTGGAACGAGCACGGCACGCCCCGGCCGACCACGCTGACGGTCCGGCGCCTGTCGGGGCGCGGCCCGCTCCGTTATCTGTGCCTGATATCGCCCGCGGACGGCGCCGGCGCCGCGGGCGGACCGTCGAGCGACCAGCTCGCCGCGATGGGCCAGATGATCGCCGGCTTCGCGCACGAGGTCCGCAACCCGCTCGCGGCGCTGAAGTCCATCGTCGAGGATCTCTCGGCAGAGCCCGCGGCCGAGGAGCAGTGGGGCCGGGACATCTCGCGCCTCAGCGGCCTCATCGCCCGCATCGAGCGGCTCGTGCGCAGCTCGCTCCGCCTCGTGCAGCCCGAGCGGCCCATCCGCAAGGAGCACGACGCAAGCCTGCTCGTGGCGAGCGCCCTGGATCTGCTCGGCGCCCGCCTGCGCACGACGCCCGGCGGTCCTATCCGGGTCTCGTGCGACGCCGAGGCCCCCACCGTCGTCATCGACGAGCACCAGATGGTGCAAGTGCTCGTCATCCTGCTCGAGAACGCGATCGAGGCCGCCGGCAGCGCGGATCAGGTCCGGGTCCGCATCCACGATGGACCGCCCGAGGACGGCGAGCCATCGATCGGCCGCGGCGGGCGGGTCTACGTCGACATCGAGGACGATGGGCCGGGGATACCGCACGACATCCTGAGCCAGATATTCAACCCCTTCTTCACGCGCAAGGCGCGGGGGACCGGGCTCGGCCTCTCGATCGCCCTCAAGCTGCTCCGCGAGAACCAGGGGAGGGTCCGGATCCGGTCGACGGTGGGGCGCGGCAGCGTCTTCTCCATCGAGCTGCCGGGGACTGGATGACGCGGCTCCTCGTCGTCGATGACGACGATGACGTGCGACACGCGATCTCCCGGGCGCTGGAGAAGCAGGCGAGCGGGATGTACATGGCGGCGACGGCGCGCGAGGCGCTCGCCATCGCGACGCAAGCGACCGTCGACGTCGTCGTCCTCGACCTCGGGCTGCCGGACGCGGAGGGCGCCGCGGTCCTGACCGCGCTCCTCGGCGCCGATCCGAGCTGCCGCGTCGTCGTCCTGACGGGCCGCGACGACGCGCGCGCGGCCGTGGGCGCGCTGCGCGCGGGCGCCGCCGATTACCTGGTCAAGCCCTTCGAGCGGGAGGAGCTCTTGCGCGCGGTCGCCCGCGCCGGCGAGGAGTCGGCCCTGCGCCGCGAGGTGCAGCAGGCGAGGCAGGCCATCCAGGACCGAGGCCTCGTGGGGGCCTCCCCGGCGTGGACGCGCGTGCTCGACGAGCTCCACCTCCTCGCCGAGCGCTCGCGCGCCTCGGTGTTGATCACGGGGGAGTCGGGCACCGGAAAGGAGCTCGTCGCGCGCCTCCTCCACGCGTCGAGCCCGCGCTCCGCCGGCCCGTTCGTGACCGTCAACGCGGCCTGCCTCCCGGCGCAGATCCTCGAGTCCGAGCTCTTCGGCCACGAGGCCGGGGCGTTCACCGACGCGCGCTCGTCGCGGCAGGGGCTGTTCGAGCTGGCCCACCGCGGGACGCTGTTCCTCGACGAGATCGGCGAGTTCCCCCTCGAGCTCCAGCCGAAGCTCCTGCGCGTCCTCGAGGGTCACCCGTTCCGCAGGGTCGGCGGGCAACGGGAGCTCCTGACCGACGTGCGCGTCGTCTCGGCGACGAACCGCGATCTGCAAGCGATGGTGGCGGCGGGGACGTTCCGGGAGGATCTCTATTTCCGCCTCGGCGTGTTCCAGCTGTCGCTGCCGGCGCTCCGGCACCGCACCGGCGACGTCCGCAGGCTGGTCGTGCACTGGATAGCGGCGCTCGGGGCCGAGATGGGGCTCCGCGCGACGACGATCACGCCGCGCGCGGTCGCGCTGCTGGAGCTCTACGGCTGGCCCGGCAATGTCCGCGAGCTCCGGAACGTCATCGAGCGCGCGCTCGTGCTCGCGCGCGGCGGCGTCATCGACGTCGAGCACCTGCCGCCGGAGATCGGCGCCGCCGCGCCCGCGCCCCCTGCGCCGTCCGCCGCCGGCGCCATGTCGCTCCCTCCCGCCGCCGTGGCGCCCGCGGCCGACTCCACGTTGTCGCTCGAAGCGGCCGTCCGTCGTCACATCCTCTCGGTCTATGCCGCGCACAGCGGCAACGTGACGCGCACCGCCGGCGCCCTCGGCATCACCCGAGTCTGCCTGCGGCGACACCTGCGACTCTACCTCACGGACCAGGAACGGAGCGCGGCGAGCACCTGAGCCCCGCGCGGGTGGCTCGGCGCTGTCCCAGCGACGTCCGCGCCGCGCGGAGGCGCGCGCGCTCGCGCTCCGGTGGTTCGCGGCGGCCGCCATGGTCCGCGATTGACCGGCTGGTCCGCGCCGAGCCGGTACGCGCGTGACCGCCGGTCACGGCCTGCCCGCCGCGGCTCCGTGATTGTCCGCGGATACAGCGCCTCGGCGCGGCGGCGACGCGCGGCACGGCGCCTGCTTGACCTGTTCGACGGAAGCGCAGGCGCGAGCCATCCGATGGAGTCCGAAGCGATGAGCGACGAACCGATGGACGACGCGAAGCTGCGCATCATCCTCGTCGATGACGAGGAGGCGCTGGTCTGGTCGCTGTCCAACCGCATCATCAAGCAGCGACCCGGCTATGCGGTGGAGTCGGTGACGGACGGGCACGCGGCGCTCCGGCTCTTCGATTCGGGGCCGGTCGATCTCCTGATCACCGACATCTGCATGCAGGGGATGCACGGGCTCGAGCTCATCATGGCTGCGCGCAAGCTCCTGCCGGCGCTGCCGGTGATCGTCATGACGGCCTATCCGACCGCCGATATCCACCGGGAGGTCGCGATGCGGGGATCGATCGAGTACCTCGAGAAGCCGTTCGAGTTCGAGCGCTTCCTTCGGAGCGTCGATGAGGTGCTGGAGCGGAAGCGGGTCGGCTTCTCCGGGGCCATCTCGGTCCAGACGCTCCCCGACATCGTGCAGCTCTACGCCCTGTCCAACGCGACCGGCGTGCTCCGGGTCCGCCACCGGACGGGCGAGGGGCGGATCTGGTTCGAGCGCGGGAGGATCGTCCACGCGTCGACCTCCACGGCGGCCGGCGTCGACGCCTTCTACCAGGTCATGCTCTGGAGCGGGGGCGAGTTCACCATGCAGCTCGGGCTGAAGGCGCCCGAGCAGACGATCCACGCCAGCTGGACCGAGCTCATCATGGAGAGCTGCCGGCTCATCGACGAGCGCCGGCGCACGCTGGAGTCCTCGACCGGACCGGCCTCCAAGGCCGGGTGGAGCCTCGCCACGACGCCGGGCGCCGGCGCACAGGAGGGACATTCGGCCACGGGCCCGCCGACGATGCGCGTCGGAGCGGCGCCGCCCGCGAGCCATGGCGGCGATCACTTGATTATCGACATGATCTGGGACGACGAGACCTTGTCAACGCAGGAGGAACCCATGGACATCAAGCAATGCCTCAGCAGGTTGAACAGCATCGACGGCTTTGTCGGCGCAGCGCTCGTCGACTCCGAGAGCGGGATGCTGCTCGGCCAGGAGGGCGGCGGCTCGCTCAACCTCGAGATCGCCGGCGCGAGCAACACCGAGGTGGTGAGGGCCAAGCGCAAGGCGATCCGCAACCTCAACCTGAAGGACGACATCGAGGACATCCTGATCTCGCTCTCCAAGCAATATCACCTGTTAAGGCCGCTGCGGAGCAAGCAATCGCTCTTCTTCTACGTGGCCCTCGACCGCGCGCGGGCCAACCTGGCGATGGCGAGGATCACGCTGGCGGAGATCGAGAGAGAGCTCACGCTCTAGCGCTCCGAGATCAGGGGTTGATGCGGCTCCGGCGCAGGACGAGCGGGAGCGACTCGAACCCGAGCGGCATCATCGCCCGCGTCTGCCGCAGCGGAGGCGCCTCGCCGGGCGTGATGGACGCATAGCAGTCGAGGAGCGCGTTCAGGGCGATCCGCGCCTCCATCCGCGCCAGCGCCGCGCCGATGCAGAAATGGGTCCCCTGTCCGAACGCCAGGTGCTCCGCCGGAGGCCGGTCGAGCCGGAACGCGTCCGGCTCCTCGAAGACGGCCGGATCCCGGTTCGCCGCGCCGAACACGACGTCGACCAGGTGCCCGGCCGGTATCATCACGCCGCTCACCTCCACCGGCCGCGTGGCGACGCGCAGGAGGCGCTGCACCGGGCTCGAATGGCGCAGCGTCTCCTCGATGATCGGCTCCACGAGGCTCCGATCCTGCTGCGCGCGCCGGTAGAGCTCGGGCCGCTCGGACAGGAGGTGCGCCATGTTGCCGATGAGGTTCGTCGTTGTGTCGTTGCCGGCGACGAGCAGGCCGACGCAGAAGCCGACCGCCTCGGGCGTGTCGAGGCGCGCGCCGTCGATCTCGGCCTCGACGAGCGCCGAGATGAGATCGCCTGACGGCGCGCGCCGCCGCGCCTCGAGCTCCTCCGCGAAGAAGTCGACCATCGCCTTGCCGCGGCTCGCGCGCTCCTCCGCCGGGATACCGCTGTAGGACATCACGGACTCGGACCAGCTCCGAAATTGCACATAGCGCTCCGCCGGGATACCGAGCAGGGTGGCGATCACCATCATCGGCAGGGGCATCGCGTAGGCGCCCATGAGGTCTGACGGCCCGTCGCCCGTCGCCTCGAGCAGCGAGGCGGCGAGGCGGCCAATCCACGGCTCGAGCTCCGCGATGCGCCGCGGCGTGAACGTCCGGCTGACGAGCCTGCGGAGGTGGGTGTGCCGGGGCGGATCGTCGTGCAGCAGCGTGATCCGCGGCAAGACACGGATCTTCTCGGTGACGTTCGACGAGAACGTCTGGGGATCCCGCAGCGCGGCGAGCACCTCCGCGTGGCGCAGGAGCGCGTAGGACCGGATTGGCTCGCCGAGGCCCGCGGCGCCGCCCGCGGGCACGCGCGCATAGAGCACCGGAGATCGCCCGCGCAGCGCGCGGTACGCGGGGTAAGGATCGGCTATCACCGAAGGCGCGGAGAGGTCGATCTGCTCGGGCGAGGGGCTCGGGGCGGTCTCGGTTTCCATGTCGAGCTCAGAGCGGCGCGGCCGCGCTGCCGGACAGCACATCCAAGCGGTTCGTGGAAGTCAAGTCCTTTCCCTGGCGTGACGACAGCATAGGTGACCCCATGGAGCTCCGGGCGGCATCCGCGCGATCAACGTCCGATCACCGTCATGAGGAGCGCAGTCTTCGCATCTCGCCCGACCCCCTCGCCTCGCGGCGTTCCGGGCCGAACGGATTGAACAGCATCCTGGACGCCGATCTCGATCACACATCGGGAATGGCCTTAGCGCGAGTTCCGGATCTACCCGGCCTCAGCCGGAGATGTGCGGCTTGTAATCTCGCAATGCAAGCTGGAACCCTCGCTGGGATCGAAGCATTTGGACATCTCCGGGCGCTCGTCATCGCGCTCGCGGGTCCTGAGAGGGGTGAGTCCGCTGACGCCGATTCTTGGTCAAAGTACATGCGCGATCCACGGCCCCTACGAACGAGGTGAGCACCGGTAGGAGGCCTGAATCGGGCTTGGGGGAGGGCAACATTCGTCATGACACAGCATTACACGAGTTCACGCGACA
Source organism: Sorangium sp. So ce426 (assembly GCF_051475585.1). NCBI lineage: Bacteria > Pseudomonadati > Myxococcota > Polyangiales > Polyangiaceae > Sorangium > Sorangium sp. So ce426. The sequence continues at coordinate 6,782,515 of NZ_CP150341.1, forward strand.
CGTGGGAGGCAGCCTATCTCTACTCCCCCGAGGCGCTGTTCGTAGCGAATGTCGACGGCACGCTGTCGCACTGGAGCGAGTCATTCGGCCGCACGGTCGGGCACGCGGCCACGCCGGGGACGGCGTTCTTCCAGCTCTTCCACGACGACGACCGGGAGGCGGCCCGGGCGAAGTGGTCCGGGCTCCTGGAGGCGACCGGGGCCGTCGAGCTCCGCGGGCGGGTGATGACGGCCGGGAACGTGTATGCGTCCTTCTCCTGCGTGCTGCGCAGAGCGCCGCACGGCCAGGCGGTCTACGGCTCGCTGCACGCGGCGTCCGGCGCCGACGATCACCCCGTTGCCGAGCCGGGGAAGGGAGAGGACGCGGACATGCTCCGCGCCCTCTCCGACAACCTCCCTGTCATCGTCTGGTCATGCGACGCGGCGGGCGTCATCACCCGCCACGACGGGAGGGGCCTGGCGGGGCTCGGCCTCAAGCGGGGGCAGCTCGTCGGGACGAACCTCTTCGACGTCTTCGCCAACGCTCCCGAAGGCACGGAGAACGTGAGGAGGGCGCTCCGCGGGTCTCCCTCCCATTCGATGAGCCACGTCCCCACCAACAATTCGTTCTGGGAGAACTGGATGGTGCCGATCCAGAGTCCGCTCGGAAACGTCGAGTCCGTGATCGGGCTCTCGCTCGATGTCTCGGAGGCGAAGAGAGCGGAAGAGGAGCTCCGGCTGCGGCTGCTTCAGATCCAGAAGCAGCAGGAGGTCATCGGCAAGCTCTCGACGCCCATCATCCAGGTCTGGGACGGCGTGGTCGCGCTGCCGATGGTCGGCGTCGTCGACAGCGCGAGGACGGCCGACGTCATGCAGAACCTGCTCGACGAGATCGTCCGCACCAGCGCGCGGTATGCCATCCTGGATCTCACGGGCGTCGAGATGGTGGACACGCAGGTCGCGAATCACCTGATCAAGCTCGTGAACGCCATCCGGCTCCTCGGCGCGGGCGGGATCATCTGCGGCATCAGGCCGTCGGTCGCGCAGACGATCGTCGAGCTGGGCCTCGATCTGAACAGCATGGTCACGCGGTCGAACCTGCGGGCTGGAATCATGTTCTGCATCAACCAGATGCGCCAGCCCGCGTCGACGCCGGCGGCGAACGGCCCCTCGGGCCGCTGACCCGCGGCCCCTCCCCTCCTGCTCGCGCGTCATGCTCTCCCTGGGTCGAACCGACCAAGACAGCTTCCCCACCGCGGCCGGAGAGCTGCCGGTGCTCGGTCACCTGCCCGTCCTTTACCGGGACGCCATCGGCCTGCTGCGCCGCAGCAGGAGCGCGCTGGGCCCGCTCTTCTGGGTCAACCTCGGGTTCGCGCAACGCCGGCTCTTCTATGTCGGAGCCGACGCCCTCGATCTCCTGCGCGCGCCCGAGGTGGTCATGGACCATCCGGAGCACCTCGAGGGGATCGTGGGCCGCTCGATGGCCGCGCAGGACGGGCCCCTGCACCGGCACATGCGCTCGGCCATCAACCCCTCGTTCTCCCCGCAGGGGTTCGCCAGGAAGGCCGCCGCCTCCATCGCCTCCGCGATCGCCGCGAACATCGATGCCTGGCTCCAGCGAGAGAGCTTCGCGGTCCATCCCGCCATGCGGGATCTGACCCTCGACATCATCCTTCGCATCTGCGGCGTCCCGACAGGGGACGTGCGCGCCTGGAGCCGGGCCTATCGCGAGCTGTTCCTGGGTGTTTACCCCATCCCGGGCCGTCTGCCGGGCATGCCCGCGTACCGCTCGGATCGCGCGCGCGCCTGGATAGACGACCGCCTGCGGAAGCTCCTTGCGCTCGCTCGCGGGGGCGGCGCCGCGGGCTCTCTCGTCGAGATGCTCTCGAATGCTCGCGACGACGAGGGCGAGCCCCTGTCGGACCAAGGCATCGTCGACAACCTTCGCGCGATATTGCTCGCCGGACACGAGACAAGCGCCTCCATCCTGGCCTGGATCGTCATCGTCCTGTCGCGCCGGAGCGAGGTGTGGAGCGCGCTCTGCGACGAGCACGCGGCCGCGCCGGACGCGCCCGTGCCCATGTCCGCGAGAGAGGCGGACCGGCTCCCCGTCGCCAACGCCATCTTCCGGGAAGTCCTGCGGATGTACACGCCGGTCTGGTTCATTCCCCGGACGGTCACCGAGACGATCACGCTGAACGGCAGACGCATCCCTCGACATACGCCGCTGGCCCTCAGCCCCGCGCAGTTCGGTTATGATTCATCGCTGTTCCCGGACCCCGACCGCTTCGATCCGAGCCGCTGGAGAGATCGCGCGAACCCACCAGGTCCGCTGGAGCTGGCCGCGTTCGGCGGGGGGCCGCACTTCTGTCTTGGATACAACGTCGCTTGCATCGAGGCGCTCCAGCTTCAGTTCATCCTCGTCCGGGCGTTGCGCCGCGCCGGGGTCGTTCCACACTTGGAGGGCGCTTCACCGAAGCACGTGTACTTCCCGACCGGGCACCCGACGGCCGCGACACGGGTCGCCTTTCGCCGGTGCTGAACGGGAAGAGCCCGAGCCCCCCGACGCATCGAGCCATCGACCGCGATCGCCGGCGGGGCGACGCCGCTCACCATGAACACGGTCGCCGGCGGCAACCGGCCCTCACCGGGTGGATCAGCACATGAACACCTCACCACATTCGAGTCCTTCCGATCACGCTCTGGCCGTCCTTCGCGAGCTCGTGGCGGAGCTCGGGCGAGGCGGGGGTCTCGTCAGCCCGTCGGTGTACGACACCGCCACCGTGCTGATGTTCGATGTCTTTCCCGATGCCAGGGCGAGCATCATCCCATGGCTCCTGGATCAGCAGCGGTCGGATGGGGGCTGGGGGCTCTCGTCGGTCCCACGCGCGCGCGATCTCCCGACGCTGGCGTCGCTCGTGGCTCTCCATCCCTACCGCGAGCTCATGCCGCAGGTGCGCCGCGCCTGCGAGGGGGGCCTCGCGTTCCTGCGCGACCAGGCGGCGCACTGGGGGACGTCCTTGCCGGACGACATCCCTGTCGGGCTGGAGCTGCTCATGCCCAGGCTGCTCGACCGGGCCTCCTCGCTCGGCCTCGGCGTCGATTGGGGCCCGTACAGGGCGCTCATCGCGCTCGGCGAGCGGCGCCGGGCCTTGATCGGCAAGGCCCGGCCGGGGGCCGGCAGCGCGGCGTCGCACTCGTGGGAGGGCTGGGGGAGCGGCCCCTCGCCCGACCTCCTCGACGTGAGCGGCGGCGTCGGGCACAGCCCCGCGGCAACGGCCGCCTGGCTTCACGCGTCCCGGGACAAGGTCGGCCTCGCGGCCGCACGAGCGGCGGCGCGCGAGTACCTGCTTCGAGCGAGCGACGCGACCGAGGTCGGGATCCCCGGCGTCGTCCCCACGGTGTGGCCCATCGGCCGATTCGAGCAGGCCTGGGTCCTGTACGCGCTTCGGGCCTTCGATCTCCTCGACCATCCCCGGCTGGGCGACGTGGCGCGGCTGCAGCTGCTCGACCTCGGCGCCGCGCTTCGCCCCGAGGGCATCGGCATGAGCGACGCGTTCACGCAGGACGGCGACATCACCTCGACGGTCATCGCCACGCTGGGAGAGCTCGCGGCGCCCCGCGCCATCGAGGCGCTGCGGCGCTTCGAGCGAGGCGGCATGTTCATCACGTATGCGAACGAGCTGCAACCCTCGCTCACGACCAACGCCCACGCGATGCACGCCCTCGCGTCCCGCGGGGAGGAGGCGTCGGAGCCGGCGCGGTACCTCCTCGAGCGTCAGCAGCCGGACGGACGGTGGGTTGGCGACAAATGGCACAGCTCCTGGCTCTACACGACAAGCCAGGTCATCCTCGCCCTCTCGCACGAGGGGCAGCTGCCCGCCGTGAAGCGGGGTATGGAGGCGCTGCTGCGCGCCCAGCGCGGCGACGGCGGCTGGGGAGCCGGCGGCGCGCCCACCGCGGCAGAGACGGCGTACGCCGTGCTCGCGCTCCGCGCCGCCCGGAGGAACCGCGAGCTCGAATCGATGGCGCGGGGCGCCTGGCGACGGGGGCGCGACTGGCTGATATCGAACCATGACGTCGGCGCCGGCCAGGAAGATCTCCGCTGGATCGGCAAGGAGCTGTATTGCCCGGCGCGGGTGGACCGCGCGTGGATCCTCGGCGCCCTCCTCGTGTCGCAACCGTCATGGGAAAGCTAGACGATCTGATGGAAAGGACGTGGCAAAGCCACGTCTTCGGCGACTCCTACCCGACCGCCGTCGGCCGGCGCGCGCTCTCCGAGAGGATGCGCGCCGTCCACGCGTGTTTTCTCGAGAGGTTCCGCCCGATCGTCCAGGGCGCCTTACCCGATCTCGATCCGGAGCACGTCGAGCGCGTCGTGCGCCAGATCGGCCCCAAGGCGACCGCGTTCTGCGCCGCGATCGCGATCGAGATCGAGGAGGTCGAGCGCCTCGCCGAGGTCTCCATCGTATTTGGGCTCCTGTTCCTGTTCGACGGCCTGATGGACGACGGGGACCTGGCGATGGTGGTCGCGACGCACCGGTTCATCGAGGTTCACGCGCCGCGCCTGCACGTTCCCGCGTCGAACGACGCGAAGCGGCTGGCGTCCGCCGTCCTCCGGAGCGAGCTCGACGCGGCCGGGGCGCCGCGCCCCGATCCTGCCCTCGTCGCGGCGCGCGCTCGACCTCTGGCGGAGGTGGCGCGCCTGCTGCGTCGCCTGAGCTCTCCCGAGGACGCGGGCGCGCTCATCGAGTCGCCCGTCGCCGGCTTCTTGAGCCATGGCTCCGCCATGCGGCAGCTCAGCCAGCGTTATCTCGAGCGCGAAGAGGGTGCGTTCTGGGACGACCACGCCGACGATTTCGTCGCGCATGCGATCGGGAGCATCCAAACGGCCGGCACGGTCGCCGTCGTCTACAGCCTCTACCGGAGCGCGCGCCCCGAGCTCCCCACGACAGGACAGGTGCTGGCCTCCCCGGCGGTCAGGCGCGTGTGCGAGCGATTCGCCGACGCGGCTTCGCGCATCTTCGACGACGTGGGAGATCAGGACGTCGATCGGCGCTCGGGCCCCCGGGGCCGGTTCGATCTCAACCTCTTCAACCATCCGAACCGGAGGCTCGTCGAGGCCACCCTGCGGTTCGTCGGCGTCGATGACGAGGACGTCATCGCGGCGACGCTGCGCGACCTCGCCGCCGACGACAGCGCCGGGGATAACCGCGTCGTCGAGCGGTTCGTCGACGTCGTGCGCGGCGGCGTGGCGAGCCTGCCGGCGGAGTGCTGGCGCGACGCGGGCGTGTTCCTGATGCTCCTTAAAAGGATCATCGAGTCGGGCTACGTGAACACGCTGGGCGACGCTGCGCTCGCGGAGTGACGCCGCGGCGCCGGGCGCGCCGCCCGGCGGAGCGCTGGATGGAACCGCCCAATTACCAAGGAGGTCAAGGACCCAGAGTCTTCGAGGTGTTCTTGGCGCCCTTGGCGCCTCAACCGCTCGGCGACGGGAGGCCCTTGGCTCTTAAGGAGGAGGAGGCGGCGGCGGATCCTGCTCCGGGCGCGCCTGCCGCGGGGCCCACAGCGGGTAGTCGACGCCGGCGAGGCGATTGATGAGGATGGCCTGGAGCGTGAGCAGCACGACCCCGCCGAGGAGCACGAGGAGCATCGGAGGCCGGGACAGGATGCCCAGCGAGACGATGAGCGTCGTCGCGCCCGCGGGAGGGTGCGGCGCGCGGGCGAGCACCATGAGGCCGGCCGTGAGCCCCAGCGAGAGCGCCGCGGCGATGGCGCGCGGCAGGGTCACCCCGGTCGCGGTCGCCGGACCTGCGTGCGTGAGCCCGGTGATGAGCAGGCTCATGTACGCGACCGCGATGCCGATGCTGTGCCCAACGATGGTGGTGCGCGGCGCGGCCGACGCCGCCGTGGGAGTGTAAAAGAACAGGAAGGCAGTTGGCCCGAGCGACGGAAAGACGAAGGGCGACTTCGTCACCACGGCGAGGGCCGCCATCAGGCCGATGCTCACGAACCCGTTCACGCAGCTGAAGACCGCGAGCACGGGTATCTTGGAGTAGCGCTGGAGGAGCCACGGGAGCCTGAGGCGCGTGAAGATGCCGCGCACCACGTCCGTCATCTCGCCGCCGAGCGGGTGCCGCGGCGAGATCGGGCCGTAACCGCGCCCGTTTCCCCACAGCTCCGTCGCCGCGGGGGTCGATTGCCTGTCTCTCTCTGTCATCCTTCGTTCCTTGCGAGCGCGCCGCGCCTCCACGCGGCGCGCGCCCGCGTCCGCGGCTGCACGCTCGCCGGCGGGCGCCACGGCCAGCTCGCCACGATATCAGAACTTCTCCACCGACGGGCGCACGTCGATCTCGTGGGTCCAGGCGCTCGGCGCCTGGGCGTGGAGCTGGAAATAGGTCTCCGCCAGCGCCTCCGGCGATAGCAGGGTGTCGGCCTTCCTCCCGGGCACCATCGCGCGCACCCGCGGGGTGTCGATCAGCCCGTCGATGACGACGTGCGCCACGTGGATGCCGCGCGGGCCGAGCTCGCGCGCGAGCGACTGCGCGACGGCGCGCAGGCCGAACTTGCCCACGGCCAGGGCCGCGAAGCGGGCTCCGCCGCGGAGCGAGGCGGTGGCGCCCGTGAAGAGGATCGTCCCCCGGCCGCGCTCGAGCATGCCGGGCAGCGCCGCCTGCGCGCTCACGAAGCCGCCGAGGCAGCTGATCTTCCAGTCGTCCTCGAGCTCTCGCGGCGTGAGCTCCAGCGCGCCCGCCACGCGGAAGGCGCTGGCGTTGTAGATCAGCACCTCGACCGGCCCGAGCGACGCCTCCACGCGCGCGAAGGCCGCCGCGACGGAGGCCGCGTCGGTGGCGTCCCCCGGGACGCTCAAGGCGCGCCCTCCGGCTCCCTCGATCTCCCGCTGCACGGCCTCGCACGCGGCGGCCGTCCGGGCCATGAGGCCGACGGAGAACCCCTCGCGCGCGAAGCGCCTCGACACAGCGGCCCCGAGTCCGGGGCCGACGCCGACGACGACCGCTGCCTTGTTCGAGCTCATGAACGCGCACCCTCCCGCCGGCCCTCGCGCCGGCGAACCGCGGCAGTGTAGCCGCCCTGACCCGCGCGAACGACACATGCCGGCCGAGCTCGTCCCCGGCTCGGCCCGGAGGTCAGCCCCCCGGAGGCGCTACGGGCTCCCCGGCGCATCCCTCCACTGCCGCACGAAGAACGGCCACGCGTCGTGGAGGTACAGGCCGAAGGGGATCCACCAGACGAGATCGTTCGTCAAGCAGAGGACGGCGGACCGAGGCGGCCACTGCCCGGTGACGAGCAGAGCCGCGAGGCCGATCGGCCCGAGCACCTTGCCGAGCAGCCCGACGCCCGCAAGGAGGAACCCGCGCTCGGGCGCGCGCGCGACCTCCGCGTAGAGGATGGCGTACACCCCGACGACCATCCCCAGACAGGCGAAGATCTGCGGGTGATTGAGGGGTTCCATGCCCGCGAAGCGAAAGAGCCACTGCGGGTCGGCGGCGGCGTAGAGCCCCCAGCAGGCGTTGTAGAGGGCAGCCAGCGCGAAGACGGCGCGGTGCAGGCGGCGGCGGGGGATCATCGCGGGGCGGCCTCGGCGGAAGGCCGGCGCTCATACACCGCGCCGGCGCCGGGCACGAGCGGGATCTCGCCCGCGCCGAGCGCGCCGTGACGGCGCGCTCGGCCCCCCGTCAGATGCCGCCGCCGTCCTCGAAGACGTCGCTCCGCACCTGGGCCTGGCTGATACGGCTGTTCGGCGGGACGCTGCGCGTGAGCCACACGTTGCCGCCGATGCTCGATCCGCGGCCGATGGTGATGCGCCCGAGGATCGTCGCGCCGGCGTACACCACCACCTGGTCCTCGACGATGGGGTGGCGGTCGATCCCCTTGATGGGGTTGCCGCTCGCGTCGCGCGGGAAGCTCTTCGCGCCGAGCGTGACGCCCTGGTAGAGGCGCACGCGCTCGCCGATACGGCACGTCTCGCCGATGACGACGCCCGTCCCGTGATCGATGAAGAAGCTCGCCCCGATCTCGGCGCCGGGGTGGATGTCGATGCCGGTGTCGGCGTGCGCGATCTCGGAGAGGATGCGCGGGATGAGCGGTACGCCGAGCGTGTAGAGCAGGTGCGCGATCCGGTGGTGCATGATCGCGGTGATGCCCGGATAGCAGAACACCGCCTCGTCGATGCTGGTCACCGCCGGGTCGCCCTCGAACGCCGCGCGCACGTCGGTCTCGAGCAGCTCCTGCACCGCGGGGAGGCCCGCGGCGAAGTCGCGCACGATCTCGGCGGCGCGGCCCTCGCGGCGGGCGGCCTCGCGGGCGTCGAGCTCCCTCGGGAAGCCAAGGCCCCTCCGGACCTGCTCGTGCAGCGCGAGCAGCGCCGCGTCGAGCGTGTGCCCGACGAAGTAGTCCGTCCCCTCCTCGGTGAGATCCGCGGGCCCGAAGTGCGCCGGGAAGAACACGGCGCGCAGATCGCGCGCGATGCCGACGAGCACCTCGCGCGACGGCAGCGCCTGCCGCCCGAGCTGATAGCCGCGCCGCCGCGACAAAGGCCAGCGCGATGCCCGTGTTGCCGCTCGTCGGCTCGACGATCTCCTTCCCCGGACCGAGCAGCCCCCGCTCCTCGGCGTCCCACACGAGCGCCGCGCCGAGACGGCACTTGACGGAGTACGCCCGGTTGCGGCCCTCGATCTTCGCGAGCACGAGCGCGCCCGCGCCGTCGACGACGCGACGGAGGCGCACGAGCGGCGTGCGGCCGATGGATTCTGCGCTGTCTTCGAACCGGCCGCGTGTGACGTTCGACATGGGCCCTCTGGGGTGCGACGGCATGCCTCCGCGTCCTCGAGGTCGGAGGACGTCGAGCGGGCAGCGAACGCCGCGCTTGATTACCAGCGGATATTCATCTAACATAACGGACAAAGCCCGCCAAGCACCTTGTGCCCGCCAACGCCGTCGCCGCTCAGTCGTCGTGGCGCGTCGGTGGCGCGCCGGCGGCTCGGGGCCGGTGCGCCATCACCTTGGCGAGCGCGCCGCAAGGCAACACGCCAACACGAGCAAGACTCCGCCCCAGTGGGCCGGCTCCACCCCGCGTTGGCTCGTGCAGCTGCTCCCCTGGACGCCCGTCGAAGCAGGCGTGTACCGCCTCAACCGGGTCGTCGATAACGATTTCGCGGTCGATTGCAGCCCGGATGACGCGGCCGAGCTGCCCACCGCGCGCATCCACTATGAAGAGCAGCCGCGCGAGTTCGTGCTCAACACGGTGACCACGACGATCCAGGTGCACACCCGGATCTCCGACCTGTTCCGCAGCCCGATGGATCAGGTGAAGGAGCAGCTCACCGTCCTCGTCGAGAAGCTCAAGGAGAAGCAAGAGGACGAGCTGATCAACAACGGCAACTACGGCCTGCTGAACAGCGTGCATGAGAGCATGCGGGTCAAGCCGCGCGGCGCTGGCCCCACGCCGGACGATCTCGATGAGCTGATCACGAAGGTGTGGAAGGAGCCCGCCTTTTTCCTGGCGCACCCGCGCGCCATCGCGGCGTTCGGTCGCGAATGCACGAAGCGCGGCGTTCCGCCGCCCACGGTGACCCTGTTCGGCTCGCCGTTCCTCACGTGGCGCGGCCTCCCGCTCATCCCCACCGACAAGCTGCACCTCGCGGGCAACAAGACCGATATCCTGCTGGTCCGCACCGGCGAGAAGAAGCGCGGTGTCGTGGGCCTGTTCCAGCCGGGGATCCAGGGCGAGGTGAGCCCGAGCCTGTCGATCCGCTTCATGGGCATCAACCAGCTCGGGGCTGCCTCGTACCTCGCGTCCCTCTATTGCTCGGCGGCGGTTCTGACCGAAGATGCGCTCGGCGTGCTCGAGGGCGTCCAGGTGGACAGCTACTATGAGTACAAGTGAGATCCAGACAGCGGATCTCCAGGCTGCGCTGCTGCAGGTGACTCACGCCGTGGGGAGCTCTGGGATCGCGCCCTTGAACGTGCCGCTCTCGGCGCCGGGCGGCGCTCCCGCGCCGGCGCCCGCCGGCCCTGGCTTCGACCCCGCCTCGCTGGCCGCGGTGATCGCGCAGATCGCGAACGAGATGCTCGGCGCGCCGTTGAATCAGGGGGCGGCGGCGCAGGCGGCCCCGCTGCCTGGCGCCGCGCCGTCGCAGTCACCCGTCCCGCACCTGGCGGTGGCTGGCGCGGCGCCGTCCCCTGTACCGGGGCCGTCCGCGGCGGCGGCCCCCGTCTACCCCGGGTCAGCCCCTGCCTACTCCGGCTCTGTCCCCGCCTACTCCGGCTCTGTCCCCGCCTATTCCGGCTCTGTCCCGCCCTATTCCGGCGCCGCACTGCCGGCTCCCGGCGCGGTCCTCGCTTCTTCCGGCGCGACGCCCGCCTTCCCCGGCGACGTGGCGCTGCCGGACGCGACGGTGCGCGCCGGCTTCGTCCGCGTCCCGCTCGTGGGCTCCGATCCGCTGAGCCTGGGAGCGGCCGACGAGGTGCTCCGCATCCCGGTGCTGGGCGATCTCGTGGGCCGCGACGCCGACCCGTACTTCGTGCCCGGCGCGTCCGCGCTGGGCATCGAGTCGCCTGTCGGCCCTCCCCAGGTCGAAGCGCACGAGATCCGCGCCGTGGATCCGGCGCTGGTCCGCGGCGTGAGCGGCTCGGCCGGCATCCTGGACCCCCACGCGATCCGCCGCGACTTCCCCATCCTCGAGGAGCGGGTCCACAACAAGCGGCTCGTCTGGCTCGACAACGCGGCGACGACCCAGAAGCCCCGGGCCGTCATCGATCGTCTCTCGTACTTCTACGAGCACGAGAACTCCAACATCCACCGCGCGGCGCACGCGCTCGCGGCCCGCGCGACGGACGCGTACGAGGCGGCGCGCGAGGCGACGCGCCGCTTCATCAACGCCCCGTCCACGCGCGAGATCGTGTTCGTGCGCGGCACCACCGAGGGGCTCAACCTGATCGCCCAGAGCTGGGGCCGGAGGAACGTGGGCCCGGGCGACGAGATCGTCATCACGTGGCTCGAGCACCACGCCAACATCGTGCCGTGGCAGCAGCTCTGCTCCGAGAAGGGCGCAAGGCTCCGTGTCGCTCCGGTGGACGACCGGGGCCAGGTGATCCTCGAGGAGTACGAGAAGCTGCTCGGCCCGCGGACGCGCCTCGTCTCGATCACGCAGGTCTCGAACGCGCTCGGCACCATCACGCCCGCCCGCGAGATGGTGGCGATGGCGCACCGGCACGGCGCGCGCGTGGTCGTGGACGGCGCGCAAGCGGTGTCCCACATGCGCGCGGACGTGCAGCTCCTCGACTGCGACTTCTACGTGTTCTCGGGCCACAAGGTGTTCGGCCCCACGGGCATCGGCGCCGTCTTCGGCAAGAGCGAGGTGCTCGACGCGATGCCGCCCTGGCAGGGCGGCGGCAACATGATCGCGGACGTCACCTTCGAGCGGACGATCTACCACCCGCCGCCCGCGCGCTTCGAGGCCGGCACCGGCAACATCGCGGACGCGGTCGGCCTCGGGGCCGCGCTCGACTACGTGACGCGGATCGGGATCGAGAACATCGGCCGCTACGAGCACGAGCTGCTCCACTACGCCACCCACGCCCTCGCGACCGTGCCCGGGCTGCGGCTCATCGGCACCGCGGCCGACAAGGCGGGCGTGCTCTCCTTCGTCCTCGATGGGCAGCGCACCGAGGACGTGGGCGGGGCGCTCGACCGGGAGGGCATCGCGGTGCGCTCGGGCCACCACTGCGCGCAGCCCATCCTGCGCCGCTTCGGCCTGGAGAGCACCGTGCGCGCGTCGCTCGCCCCCTACAACACCTGCGAGGACATCGACGCGCTGGTTGACGCGCTGCATAGGATCCAGATCGGGAGGTCCCGCTGACTGGCCGCCCGGCGGCTGTCCGCTGAGACGGACGCCGCCGGGCTCCCTGCCAGCCGCCCACGCCGCCCAACCCCCTGGCTGGATCCTCGAAACAGGCGGTGCACACGGGATTTCGAAGGTTTTCGTCTCGACGGCGAACTTGTGTCCCCCGGGTTGCCACTGTCGGACGCGTCCGTTATAATGGACGAATGATCCAGACGATATCGCCCAGGGACGCGGACGAGCTCATCAAGAGCGGGGAGGTGGACGTTGTGGATGTGCGTGAGCCACGCGAGTGGTCGGTCGGCCACGTGCCGCACGCGCGGCTGGTGCCCCTCGATCAGCTGAGAGCGGATCCGCAGCGGGCCCTGCCGCGCGATAGGGTGGTGTTCGTGTGCGCGAAGGGCGCCCGCAGCCTGACGGCGGCGAAGCTCGCCGAGCGGCTCGGGTTCAACCAGCTCTACAACCTGGATGGCGGCACGAGCGGCTGGGTGAAGGCGGGGCTTCCGCTCGAGCACAGCTGAGCTGGGCTCACGCCGGCCGCATTTGCTCCGCGTCGCGGCTGGCGCGCGGCGGCGCCGTCGCAAGATGTGCGGCATGGCCCTGCGCGCACTTCGCACCTCCCTCCTCGTCCCCCTGTTCGCCGCTGCGTGCGCCCGAGGCGCCCCGCCTCCTGCCGCCGCGCCGGCTCCCCTGCCCTCGCCGCCGCCCTCGGCGGCCACGAGCACCGCGCCCGCCGCGCGCTCGGCGCCTGCCGCGGCCCGGCGACCCCCGGCCTGGGTCGAGCGCAGCAACGAGCACGCAAAGGTCCTCCTCGACGTGCTCGTCCGGTTCTCGCCGGAGCGCGCCGGAGCGCTGGGGATCGAGCGCGCGGACCGGGAGATCGCGGACCTCTCGCCCGGGGTCGAGGCGCAGAAACGCGCGGCCTTCCGCGCGGCCATCGTGGAGCTCCAGAAACGGCGAGAGACCGAGAAGGACCCGGCGGTCGCCGAAGATCTGCAGATCTTGCTGGACGCCGCGGACCGGGCCGTTCAGAGCTCGGAGCTCGAGGAGAAGTACAGCGTCACCTACGTGCACGTCACGGGGCTCGTGTTCGACGGCATCTCGAGCCTGCTGGACGACCGGGTATCCCCGGCGCGGCGAGCTGCGGCCCGCACGCGCCTCCGGCGTTATGCCGGCCTGGAGGCGGGCTACGTGCCCATCGCCGAGCAGGCCATGGCCAGGCTCCTCCAGGACCTCGAGAAGCCCGGATTGCTCGCCCCGCCCAGGATGGAGATAGAGCGGCACCTCGCCACGAACGCCCGCGTGCGGGAGGGCATCGGTGAGCTGTTCAGGAAATACGGCATCAGCGGCCATGACGAGCCGCTCGCGGCGCTGAACCGCCAGCTCGAGGCGTACGACGCGGCGCTGCGCAGCGACGTGCTCCCCCGGGCGCGGACCGACTTCGCGTTGCCGCGGCCGCTCTATGCGTTCGCGCTCGAGTCGTACGGCGTCGATCTGCCGCCCGCCGAGCTCGCGCCCCTGGCCCACGCCGCCTTCGAGGATCTGACGGCGCGGATGCAGGAGCTCTCGAGATCGGTCGCCAGGACGCGCGAGCTGCCAGGCGCGGATTACCGCGACGTGATCCGCGCCCTGAAGAAAGAGCAGCTGGTGGGCGAGGCCATCTTGCCGCATTACAAGGCGCGGCTGGCCCAGATAGAGGACATCATCAGGAAAGAGCGCCTCGTCACGCTGCCCGAGCGGCCTGCGCGCATCCGGCTCGGCACCGCCGCCGAGAGCGCCGAGACGCCAGCGCCGCACATGCGGCCGCCGCGGCTGATCGGCAACCAGGGGGAGGTGGGGGAGTTCGTGTTGCCGCTCAGCCTCCCGGGCCCTCTCGGCGCCGCGGACGAGCTGCAGAAGGTCGATGACTTCACCCATGCAGCGGCGTCGTGGACGCTCACCGCCCACGAGGCGCGCCCCGGACACGAGCTCCAGTTCGCCTCGCTCGTCGAGCGCGGCGTCTCGATCGCCCGGGCGGTCTTCGCGATGAACAGCGCCAACGCCGAGGGGTGGGGGCTGTACTCCGAGGCGCTCGTGTTCCCGTTCATGCCGCCCGAGGGTCAGCTCGTCTCGCTGCAATTCCGCCTGCTGCGGGCCGCGCGCGCCTTCCTGGACCCGGAGCTCCAGGCCGGCAAGATCACGCCCGCGGCCGCGCGCGCCTTCCTGGAGCAGGAGGTGGTGCTGTCGGCGCCGTTCGCTCGGTCCGAGGTGGAGCGCTACACGTTCCGCGCGCCGGGACAGGCGACATCGTATTTCTACGGGTTCACCCGGCTGATGGAGCTCCGGGAAGAGGTCGAGTCCATGATGGGCCCCCGCTTCGACGCGCAGCGATTTCACGATTTCGTGCTCGCCCAGGGGATCCTGCCGCCGGAGCTGCTGCGCAAGGCCGTGCTCGAGCGGTTCGTCGAGGATCAGCCGGCGCGCTGAGCGGGGAGGAGCGAGCGAGAGCGGTCGCGATCCAGCGCGGGGTCCCCCTTGCGGCACGCCTCGCCGGCTCCACCTGTCGTGTCGGGCACGGGAGCGCCGGAGGGTGACGCATGGGAACGAACGAGAAGAAGGCAGCGGAGCGACAGCCGGAATCGCCGGAAGGCGCCGCGGCCGGCCCCGAGGCGACGAGGGCGAAGACGCGCGAGGAGCGGAGCCCGCAGACGCCGCTCGATCGCGGGGGGTCGCTCTCGCAGCGCGAGGCGTGGGAGCCGGTGGACGAGGCGTCGGACGAGTCGTTCCCGGCGAGCGACCCGCCGGCCTGGACGCCGATCCACCCGGGCTGAGCGCCGCGGCATGGCGGCTGCCGGCGGCCTCACGCACCGCGCGATGCAGCAGGCGCTCCGGACGATATCCAGCGGATTCAACCATGGCGTGCAGGCGGCGAACGCTCACGGGCATGACCGCGGACGGTTCATCTTCTCGTCGTGCCTCTTCTGCAGCGCATTCCAGAGCTTCGCCTCGTCCGAGCCGCCTACGCTGAACGTGTAGGCGTCTTCGATGAACTCATCGGCGTCTTGAATGCCCGCCCGCAACGCGTCGCTGATGAAGATCTCGTTGAACAGCACATAGCTGAGCACATCGGGACGGCTGTGCGGGCTCACGGAGGTGAGCCAGTAAAGCAGGGCGAGGTCGTGATGCTCTAGCTTGCGCGTGCCACGCAGGATGTCCTCCAGAGCTCTCGCCGCCACGGAGCCGACGTCTTCTTGCCCTGATGGGCCGCCGAAGATGATCGGGATGGGGGTCTCCCCGGATGTCTCGTTCGCTTCCAGCTGCTTGCGGACCTCCTCGATCATGCGATCGGAGGTGATCACGCGCATCATCTGCAATACGTGATCCTGCAGCGTTGGCCACTCGTGGATG
This sequence comes from Sorangium sp. So ce426, assembly GCF_051475585.1. Taxonomy (NCBI): domain Bacteria; kingdom Pseudomonadati; phylum Myxococcota; order Polyangiales; family Polyangiaceae; genus Sorangium; species Sorangium sp. So ce426. The sequence continues at coordinate 6,797,744 of NZ_CP150341.1, forward strand.
TTCACCGCTGCGGAGGCGCCATATCGCCGGGAGTCCGTCGAGACGACGATGATGCCCTTGGCGCCGAAATCGATCGCGGGCCGCAGCGGCGCGTTGAGGCGCACGCCGCCGTCGACGTAGAAGCGGCCGCGAGCCGACGAGCCGATCCGGGTCGGAGGGAACAGGACCGGGATCGCGGCCGACGCCAGCACGTGGTCCGAGGACAGCTGGGTAGGGACGTAGTCGATGGCCCGATCGTCGTCGTTCTGCGGTATTTTCGCACGGCTGTTGGTGCCCATCTGGTAGAATATTTTGGTTCGCCCCGACCCGGACTCCGTCGTGGCAACCGCGAGCACATCGACCATGGGCTTGTTGCCGTCCACCCTCCCGCCGCGCCCGCAGTACTTGGGGTTGACTTGCAGGTTGTCGCTGATGACATCCCAGTCGATCAGGGTCCGGTTCGCGAGGTTTCTCCGCAGCGGTCTCGTGTCGAGCAAGCTCGTGGGGCCGTCCGTGCCGAACAGCAAGCCGGCGGCGTAATCCAGGCCGGCGCGAACCAAGGAGAGCCAGACAGGACCGAGGACCATCTCTTTGTGGATGCGTTGCCAGCGCTCGACGAGCTCGGCGCCGGCCTCCTCCGGGGTCCTGGCGGCCAGCGACGCGATCAGGGCGGCGTTGATGGCGCCGGCGCTGGTGCCGATCAGGATCGTCGGTCGGGTCTTCCCGAGCTCGGGCAGCAGCCTGGAGACGAAGCCGGCCTCGTATGCGCCGCGGGCCCCCGCGCCGGTCAACACGATGGCGACCGGAGGCTCAGGCGTTTTTCTGCTCACCAACGGCTCTGCAACCCGATTGTCTTGATCTGACATGACGTTCCATCCCCTTCCTGACAGCGCGCGCGAGCGCTCCCCACGGAACGAAAGCCAACGCCCGCGCCGCGGAGACGGCGTAGGCCCCACTGTAAAAAGCTACCACGGTGAGGGTGGCTGTGGTAGCGAAGCCATGATTCCTTGAAGTCCGCGCTCTCGTCCGTGCCCGGCAGATCGCCTCGGCGAAAGCCACGCGCGTGGGCGTGCCTGAAGGAGGTCAATCCGTCGATCGTGCCTTCTCACCCGGCCATCGCCGGCTACGCGCCCGTCACGGCTCGGGAACGCCCTCTTCGAGCCACGTCCGCGCGCTCTCGGCGGTGAGCTTGAAGTCCGGGGGCACCCTCGACCGCCTGACGGTCTCTCCTGCCGCGTCTCGCCCCGTGAGGATGGCATGGGGATCGTCCTCGTCGGGTACGATGTCGAGGTCCACCCGCATCCGGGCGCCGCCCCCGACGACCGTCGTCACGCTCCGGTGCAGCTGCGCCCGGCGTTGCTGGACGTGCCGCGAGAGGACCTCGTTCGCCGTCTTCACCAAGGTAGCGAAGGCGCTGGCGTCGAGGGGCTTCGGGTTCTTCTTGTCACGCCCCATCGTCCACGGCCCCACCAGCGAGGGCTCGCTCTGGCCGTCGCATGTCATCTCGACTGCCCACCCGTCGTCGTCCTCGTTCTTGATCACCCGCGCCGTCCACCCGTTCCCCTTCCACAGCTTGGGGTCCTGATCTTCAGGGCGGATCGGGCGCGTCTGCCCAACCTCGTCGTCCGTTGCGTCGTGCGTCGTGTCCATGGGCGCATCGGTGTACCCGCTGCGCCCCCGGCGCGTCCACCCCGCCGCGCGCGCCTCGGGCATTTCCTGTCAGCACCTGCCAGCCCTGGACCTCCTCCACGGCGACCATCGAGCCCGCTCTGGCAGACCAGCAGGCCGGCGCTCCCCCCGCGCCGCCATCGCTCGGCGCACCTCGCCAGGCGCGCGCCCGTCACAGCGTCTTCAGGTACTCGACCAGATCCCAGCGCTCCTGCTCGGTCAGCGCGGGCCCGATGACGCCGTTTCCGCGCTGCCCGTCGCGGTATTCGTGCCCGGCGTTCGAGTTTCCGGGGATGTCCGTCGCGAGCTCGAACCCTCCCTGAAAGGGCTTCACCTGGAGGCCGACGTGCTTCGGGTCGAACTCCGCACTGCCGAGGTAGAACCTCTTCGAACGCCGGTCCGCCGGCAGGAGCAGCTCGTACAGGTTAGGGACGGAGCCATTGTGAAGATACGGCGCTGTGGCCCAGATCCCGTTGAGCTCCCGCGCCTTGTACGCGCGCGGCGCGCGCCACCGGTTCGGGCGATACCCATTCCACACAAGCCGTTGCTCCGCCGACAGGCCGTACTCCTCGTACTTCAGCTCGCGGATCGCCGACGTGCCGAACTCCAGCGCCTGCGCCATCCCCATCTCCCCGAGCCCGAGCGTCCCCAGATCCGCCGTGCGCTCGTTGAAATTCACGGCGTGTGTCGGATCGGTGCCGATCAACTCGAGCGGGGACATCATCGCTCGCCGGAAGCGCTTGCCGTGTTCATCCGGTGGAGTCCACCCAGGGTCATGACAGCTCGCACAGTGCATCCTGTAGAGACGCCCGCCGCGTGCCGCCCGCTCCCGGTCGATGCTGCCGAGCAGGTGCTCTGGCCAGCGCGGCGCGCGGAGCTTCTCGACCTGCTGCTCGATCAGGTGCAGGTTGTCCACCCGGATGCTCGACTGGAGCTGCACCCTCGCCCCCTGTGGCGTGGGGTCGAGCCGCGTGTGCGTGCCCACCCCCAGGGCCTCCCCGATGTTGCGCCCCATCGGCTGCATGATGGATCCGTTCCATTGGACCCAGTCGTAGCTCGGCGCATCCCAGAGGTGAGGATAGTCGACCGGCGCGTTGGCCGCGCGGAGGTTCTCCGGACTGAGAGGACCGAACAGCAGGTTGCCGGCGCGCCCGAGCGCGTCCAGCCTGCCAAACCCGTCAACGGCGGCGTGGGGCCCGGCCGCGCCCCGGGTGAACGCTTGTAGGCGGACCACCTCCAGCCTCTCTTCCATCTGCGCTCGCAAGGCGCGCGTGGAGTCCTCGCCGTAACGGTCCTTGAGGACCGTCCTCGCGAAGCGATCCAGCTTCTCCGGCGTCTCCAGCGTGCGGTCGAGCGCGCCGAAGATCGCGTCGGTGAAGGCGACCACGTCGATCGTCGCCGGGCCGCCGTCGATCCGGATCCTCGCTCCACGGTAGGAGATCTGGCGGGTGTGGCAAGTCGCGCACGTGAACCCGACGTACACCTCGCGCGTCGGGGGGTCGACGTCCCTGGCGAACCCCACCGGGAGGCGCTCCGGGTTGTTCTTCGCGTCCGGATCGTCGATGAAGCGATAGCGCGCCACATAGTCGCTCGCGGCGAACCGTTCGGCGCCGTCTTCCCGCTCGAGCGCAAGGAACCACCCGAGCGGGATCAGCCTGGCACCCTGGGAGGCGCGGTAGAAGATCCGGCGCTCCTCATCGCCCCATCCCTGGTCGAGGTACACGACATCGCCCGCGCCCCGGCCGCCCTTCGCGTGCGCGCAGCCGGCCGCCGCGACCGCCGCGAGCGCGATCGCCCCCGTCTGAATCCACATGACCGTCCCCCCTTCGACAAGTCCGGTGGCGACGCCCGCGTTCGCCAACACCGCAGGTCCGAAGCCTTCGATAGCTCGTTTCCGCTGACCGGCTCTCTCGAGCACGGTATGGATCCATCAGCGCGTCGCCGCGATCCACCCAGAACAGCGCGCAGCGGCGCGGCAATTTCGCAGGGAGCCTACGACCACACACAGCCGAGTCAAGCCGCGGACAGCGAAGGGGCGACTCCGTTGCTCGGTGCCTTGGACATGCGTTGGAAGAGCAACTTCCCAGAGACTCTGGGCTCGTCGACCTGGCGTCAGATCCCGAACGGCCACCGCCCCCGCAGCGCAGCGCCCGGACGCCGCTCGCAGGCGCCGCGCGCCTCGGAGCGCGGGTGCGGGCTGACTGACGGCCGCGGAGCTGCGACACTCCGCGCATGCTCCTCCACCGGCGCCCCTTCCTGGCCGTGTGCGCCGCCGCCCTCGCCCCGCGCGCCGCCCTCGCCGACCCCGCCGGCGCAGCGCCGCCCTCGCCGCCGCCCGCCGCTTCCCCGCCCGCCTTCGACGTCCGCGACCTCCAGGTCCCCGGCGATCGCGCGCTCGGCAGGCGGTTCACGCTGCTCGCCCCGAAGCACCTCGCCCCGGGCGAGCGCGTGCCGCTGCTCGTGCTCCTCCACGGCCTCGGCGAGACCGGCGACGAGCGCCTCGGCGCCTTCGCGTGGCTGGAGCGGTACGGCCTCGGGTCGGCCTATGAGCGGCTGCGCCGCCCGCCGGTCGGCCGCACCTCGCGCCGGAAGGACTGGACTGACGCGCGGCTCGCCGAGGTCAACGCCGCGCTCGCGGCGCGGCCGTTCCGCGGCCTCGCGATCGCGTGCCCCTTCACGCCCAACGTCCACAAGGCCCCGAACCCCTCCGCGGCGCTCGACGGCTACGCGCGCTGGCTCGCGGAGGTGGTCGTCCCCCGCGCCCGCGCCGAGGCGCCCGCGTTCGACGACGCGGCCCGCACCTCGCTCGACGGCTGCTCCCTCGGCGGCTTCATCGGGATCGAGGTGTTCCTCCGCCGGCCCGAGCTCTTCGGGGCCCTCGGCGGCGTGCAGTCCGCCATCAGCGCCCACCGCGCCCCTGCCTACGCCGACCGGCTCGCCAGGGCCGTCGCCGCGACGGGCCCGCGCGACCTCCACCTGCTCACCAGCGAGGGAGACCCGTTCCGCGACGCGAACGCCGCCCTGGCCGCGCAGCTCGCGAAGCGGTCCATCCCCCACACCCTCCGCGTCCTGCCGGGGCCGCACGACCAGCCCTGGCTCCGCGAGGCCGGCACCATCGAGATGCTCCTCTTCCACGACCGGCGCCCGCGCTGAGCCGGCGCCCCGCGCCCGGCCGCCTACCCGAGCGGCGCCTACCCGAGCAACCCCGCCTCCCGCAGGAAGGCGCCCTCGACCGCGGCGTAGTCGGCCTCGACGTCGAGGCGCGCGAGGACCGAGCAGAACCCGAACCGGAGCCGGTTCGGGTATAACATGGGCCGGCCCATTCCCATGAAGACCAACGCCGCGCGCATCCTCGACAGCCTCGGCATCCCGTACGAGCTGCGCACCTACGAGGTCGACCCGAGCGACCTGACCGCGGGCACCGTGGCCAGGAAGATCGGCCTGCCGCCAGAGCAGGTGTGGAAGACGCTGGTGGCGCGCGGCGATCGCCACGGCGTCTGCTTCGCGGTGGTGCCGGGCAACGCCCAGCTCGATCTGAAGGCGATGGCCAGGCTCACCGGCGACCGGAAGGTCGACACGGTGTCGCTGAAGGAGGTCCAGCCGCTCACCGGTTACGTGCGCGGCGGGGTCACGGCGCTGGGCGCGAAGAAGGCCTATCCCGTCTATGCAGACGAGACGATCGAGCTCTTCGAGGTCGTCTCCGTCTCGGCCGGCGTGCGCGGCACGCAGATCCTCATCGCTCCCGGCGATTATCTGCGCGCGACCAGGGCGAAGGTCGGCGCCATCGCGTCGCCTGACGGCGACGCGGATTGAACCCGTCGCCAGGCGGCGACGCGGATTGACCCGTCGCCAGGCGGCGACGCGGATTGACCCGTCGCCAGGCGGCGACGCGGATTGAACGCGCGCGCCGCGGGATCCGCGGTATGATGGCAGAGCTCGCCTCCGGTCCGGCGCCCGGCGGCGACGAGGACTATGACCAGAGCGGCATGCGACCTGCGCGATCCGAGCGAGCTGAGCACCGCCGAGCTGCGGCAGCGGTGCCGGGGCTGCAAGCCGTGGGAGCTCGGGCTCGGCGCGGTCCAGCTCGCCGCCTCGACGGCGGCCGGAGGCGCCGTGCTCGCGGCGGCCGGCGCCTGCATTCCGGGGCTGGTCCAGTGCATCAGCGTGGGTCCGGCGCTCGCGGCCGGGCTCGCGGTCTGGGAGTCGATCGGCGTGGCCAGGGGGTGGCTCCCGGGCGCGGCGTACCGCGATGAGCTCGCGTTCCGCGCGTGGCACGCGGGGCTCTCGCCGTGGGTCGGGCCAGGAGCGCAGCGCCGCTGGGCGAGGCGCGCGCTGGCGCGCCGGCCCGCGGCCCCCGACTGGCTGCTCGTCCTCGAGGGCATCGCGCCGGCCGGCGGAGGGCGCCGCTGGGTCAAGGTCGAGCTCTCGCTGTCCCCGTCCTCGGACGGCCCGTTCCGCTCGCAGGCCAGCGGGCACGCGCTGCTGCGCGCGGGCGGCGACGGCGCAGAAGCGCCGCACGAGCGGCGCCTCGCGATCGAGGAGCTCGACGACCTGAGGCGGGCCGTCGCCGAGCTCCCGGAGGCGCTCTCGCTGGCCCCCCCCGCCTCGCCCCGGGACCCCGCGGTGTTCAACGGCCGCTGCGAGCTGCTCATCGCCAGGAAGACGCCGTTCGCCGCGGCCCAGCTGACGAGCGCGTTTCCGTCGCTCGAGGCAGGCCCTCAGGCGCCGTCGCTGTCGCTGCTGCACCGCCTGGTCCAGCTGGCCTGGCGCGGGGGCGACTCAGGTCCGAGCCGGCGCGGCCGCTGACGCGGGCGCCTCGCGCATCAGGCGCCGGCCGACCAGCATCAGCAGGACACCGGACGCGAGGAAGGCCACGTCCCAGCCGACCTGCCCCGGACCCGGACGGACATGGTGGATCTGCAAGAGGTGATGATCGATCACCCCCTCGACCAGGTTGAACAGCCCCCAGCCCATGGCGGCGGCGCCCGGGAGCATCCGTCCGGGGAGCTCGGCTCCGCCCGCGCGCAGGGCGCTCCAGAGCTTGATGACACCTGCCACGGTGAGGCCCAATGCGACAACGCCGAACAGACCGTCGGCGAAGATGTTCCGCCTCACATCGTCGATGGTCGCGCCTGGATGGCAGCTGAAGCAGATCAGATGATGCCACTGCAGGAGCTGATGAAACAGGATGCCGTCGATCAGGCCACCTGCGCCCATGCCGAAGATCACCCCCGCCGTCTTCACGGCGCGTGATGTCCTCGTGGCGGTGGTGCTCTCCAGCGGGCGGGCTGTGCTCATGAAATCCTCCTGAGCGCGCCCCCATGCGAGCGGCAAACCACAGCCGTCGGGCGGCGGAGGACGGATCGGTCGGGCCGGCGGAGCGACCGGGTCGCCGCCGTCGGACCGCGGCGCTCTCGCCGGCCACGAACCGACGGCGCCCCGACTCGATGGACTGGCCAGCTCGGACCTGGCACGGAGTTGGCACATGCCGGGGAGAGGAACCCACGTATCCGCAGAAATCGCTGAAAGGTGCCAGATGGACAATCGAATGAACCCGGAACGCGCCGCAGGAACGGCGGAGCCGGAGCACCAGGGTCCCAGGCCGGTCCCCTACACGTACCATGACGGCCGCGAGGATTACCTCCATGTCGGCCGCCGGGAGGGCGCGGAGCCGGATCAGCCCGAGGCGCTGGTCCCGCCTTCCGAGGGGGTGACTTCACCTCTCCAGGCGACGTCCCCGCCGCCCGAAGCCGCCTCGGTGGCCGCCGCGCCGATCGCCTCGCCGCCCGAGGCAACGGCGCTGCCGCCCGAGGCGACCGCCCTGCCGCCCGCGGCGACGCCCGGGTCTCCCTGGGCGACGCCTCGCGCAGCGGCGCAGCGCCCTCAGCAGGCGATCCGGATGAGCGAGATCGTCACGCGCGGGCTGCGGACCGGCGTTGTGCTGACGGCAGCGACGATGTGCACGATGATGGCAGCGTCCACCCTCAAGCGCGGCTCGCCCTGGGCCGCCATGAACGCCATGGCGGCGGCGGTCGGCCTCGGAGGGCGGCGCGCGAAGGACCGGTTCGATCCGATCGCCACGCCCGCAGGGATCGCGGCGCTCGCCGGGGGCCTGCTCGTGTGGGGCATCGGCTACGAGAAAGCGCTCGACGCGGCGGGGCGGCGCGGCGGCGCGCTCACGGGCGCGCTGTCGGCGCTCGGCGGCTTCCTGCTCGACGACCTGGTCTTGCCCAGCCGGCTCATGAAGGGCTTCCGCGACACGATGGGCGTGGCCGGCACCGTCGGCAAATACGTCGCCCTCGGCGTCGCGAGCGCCGTCGCCCCGCGGTGAGCGCGCGAGGCGCCGGCGCGAGCGCCGCCGGGGCGCCGCGCCCCGCTATCTCTGCCCGGCGGCCTTGCGCTCCTTCGCGCCCGGCTCCTCGTGCTGGGGCAACGCGCCTCTCGGCTGCACCTGCTCGGTCGCGCCGCTCTCCGGCGGCGGCTCTTCCTCGGGCGGGGCCGCCGCGCCCGCGGCCGTGGCATCGGCGCCGGTCTCCCGCAGCTCGAGCGAGCCCGCGGGGCCGCCGCGGCCCGACTCCTCGTACGGCCCGCCGCCGAGCGAGCCCGGCGCGCGGAGCTCGGCGTCCTTGGGGTGCGGCCCGTCGAGCCGGAAGATCCCCTTCGATTGATCGACCTCGTCGAACCGCGCGTTCTTCTGCGCCTGCGCCTGCGCCTCGGACCGCTGCTTGGCCTTTTGCCCCATGATCCCCTCCCTCGCCCGGCGCGCAGTGCGTCGACCGCACACACGCCCGCCTCGACCCGCGGCGTGCATGCGAGGTGCCGGACCGCGCCGGCCCCGCCCGCTCACGCCGGCCGCGCCGCGCCCTGCGCCTCCGAGGCGGCCCCCGCCGCGACCGGCTGGGTGAGCTGCTCCGAGGGCGTCCCGGCGGCCATCTGCTGGGCGATGATCAGCTCCCGCGCCTGCTGCCGCAGCCCGGGGAGCCTGGCGGCGAACACCGCCGCCGCGGCGACGCAGCACACGCCGCCCGAGGCCACGGTCGCGGGCGCGCCGATCTTGCCCGCGAGCCAGCCGGCGAGCAGCGCGCCGAGCGGGGCCATCCCCATGAACATCATCGCGTAGACCGCCATGACGCGCCCGCGGAGCGCGTCCGGCACCATCGCCTGCACGAGCGTGTTCGACCCCGCCATCTGCACCATCATCGAGAAGCCGACGGGCACGAGCAGGAGCGCCGAGAGCCAGAACGACCGCGACAGCGCGAACAGCCCGAGCGCCACCCCGAACCCCGCGCAGGCCGCGGCGACCCAGCGGCCGAGGCCCCGGAGCCGCCTCCGGCTGGCGAGGACGAGCGCGCCGAGCAGCGCCCCGACGCCCGACGCGCCCATCAGGATGCCGAGCCCCTGCGCCCCGCCGCGCAGGATCCGATCGGCGAAGATCGGCATCAGCACCGCGTACGGCATCGCGGTGACGCTCACGACCCCGAGCAGGAGGAGGAGCGCGCGGATGGCCCTGGTGCGCGCGACGAACCGGAAGCCCTCGGCCGTATGGGCGAACGCGGAGCCGCGCCCGGCCGCGGCCGGACGGGGCGCGACGCGCATCGCCAGGAGGCTCCCGAGCACGGCAAGGAAGCTCACCCCGTTCGCGACGAAGCACCACCCCTCGCCGATCGCGCCGACGAGGATGCCCGCCACCGCCGGGCCGAGGATCCGCGCGCCGTTGAACATCGAGGAGTTGAGCGCGATGGCGTTGGCGAGGTCCTCCCTGCCCACCATCTCGACGACGAACGCCTGCCGCGTCGGGATGTCGAACGCGTTCACGACGCCGAGGAGCACGCTGAACCCGAGGATGTGCGGGACCTGGACGTGCCCGCTCAGGGTGAGCGCGCCGAGCCCGAAGGCGAGCGCCATCGCGGCGGACTGCGTGGCGAGCAGGATGCGGTGGCGGCTCCGCCGGTCGGCCACCGTGCCGCCGATCGGGGCGAGCAGGAAGACGGGGATCTGCGTCGCGAACCCGACGGCGCCGAGCAGCAGCGACGAGCCCGTCAGCCGGTAGACGAGCCACGACTGGGCGACCGACTGCATCCAGGTGCCGACCAGCGAGACGAGCTGGCCGGCGAAGAAGAGCTGGTAGTTCCGGTGGCGGAGCGCGCGCAACAGCGACGGGGCAGAGGCCGCCGGGTGCTCACCACGACCCGCCGCGGGGGGCGGCTCCGCTTCAGGCTGACCCATGGCCGAAGTATGGGGCGCAGGAGGCTCGGGAACCGGCGATTCGGAGGATCCGAGCGCGGCGGGGTGAGGCGCGCGGCCTCCGGCCGGGCTCCGCCGCGGCGCGCTCCCCCGGGCGCAGCAGCGGCGCGCGGATCAGCCCCCGCCCGCGTAGTTGGCGGGCCACGCCGCCGAGAGGAGGCCGCCATCGACGGCGACCTCCTGGCCGGTGATGAACGAGGCCTTGTCGCTGAAGAGGAAGGTGACGAGCGCGGCTACCTCGTGGGGCCCGCCGACGCGGTTCATGGCGTGGAGCGACGCGGCGAAGGCGCGGCCCTGGGGATCGTCGAGGCGCCAGCCGGCCGTCGACATCTCCGACTCGACGACGCCGGGGCTCACCGCGTTGATGCGGATCCCCTTCTGCGCGTACTCGACCGCGGCGGTGCGCGTGAGCGCGACGAGGCCGGCCTTGGATGCAGCGTAGATCGCGAGCCCGGGGAAGAAGCGCGACGTGGCCACCGACGCGCAGTTGACGATCGAGCCCCCGCCGCTCGCGAGCATGGCTTTGAGCTGGTACTTCATGCACCAGAAGACGCCGCGGAGGTTCGTGTCCATGACCAGGTCGTAGTCGGCGTTGGACATGTCGGCGAGCGGCACCAAGAAGCCGGCTCCGGCGTTGTTGAAGCTGCAGTCGAGGCGCCCGTAGGTGGACACCGTGGCCTTCACGAGCGCCTCGACGTCGCCCTCGACCCGCATGTCGGCGGTGACCCAGGTGATCTCCCCGCCGCGATCCTTGACGGCCGCGACGAGCTCGCGCCCTTGCGCCTCGCGCCGCGCGCTCGCGACGACCTTGGCGCCCTCGGCGGCCAGCGCGACGGCCGTCGCCCTGCCGATGCCCGAGCTCGCGCCCGTGACGATGACGACCTTGTCTTTCAGAGCTCCCATGCCTCACATCCCTCGCGAAGGTGGCCGGCGCCTCCGTGACAGGCGCCGGCGCTTGTGAAATGCAGAGTGAAGGAACAACCGTCCTCGACCGTCTGGAACGCAAACTGAACGCGCAGAGCGGGCCCGTGACGATGCCAAGGGCGGGTACGAAAGGGAAGCGATTCCGGCGTTCTCCGCGTTTCAACACGACGCGCACACGACGCGCAACATGGCTCCTTGTGCCGTGGTGTCGCGCGTGCGTCGCCCTGATTGCGCCGGGCTGCGCGGATGTGGGTCACGTGACCCTTGACCGAGGTGGCGTCGGCGCGGAGCACGCGCGGCCAGGGCGGAGATGGGCTATAGGCCAGCGTCCATGAACCGACCGTACCTTATCGCCGGCGCGCTCTTCCTGGCCGGCCAGCTCTTCGCGCTCGGCTGCAGCGCCCCCAAGCCGGAGCCCGAGATCGCGTCGTCGGCCTCGCAGAGCGGCTACGCGGAGCGCTACCCGGCCGAGCTACAGGCCACGGCGACGTCGTTCGGCGAGCGCGTGGACCTCGCGAAGCGCGCTACAGAGCAGTTCGCGGGCTATCCCGACCAGCTCAAGAAGCCGGACTGGAAGCAGGTCCTCGACGTCATCGAGCAGGCGGACGCGGCGGGCCGGAGCTACGACTACGTGGAGCGCGTGCGCGCCGTCGACGGCGCGGTGGCGTTCTTCAACGACAACAAGGAGGACCTCACCCGCAAGGTGAGCGGCGCCGCGCAGTACGTCGTCAAGCAGAAGGGGTGCGACGTCGACGTCACCGGGGCCACGGCGCACGCGCTCGAGGAGGGCGTCGAGCGCCAGCTCGAGAAGTACGTCCGCGAGCGCAGCGAGGCGCACCGCCGCCTCGAGCGCTACCGCGCCTCGCTCGGCAAGGAGAACGCCGCGACGCTCGAGAAGCAGGCCGACGCCGTGAGCTTCGTGAGCTACGTCGTCCACATCGACATGGTCGAGCACAAGCTCCGGCTCCGCCGGATGCTCGAGGAGATCGAGACCATCAAGAAGTCGATCGACGAGGCGGTCCAGGCGGAGCGAGCATTCCAGTCCTCTGGCAGCCGCACCGACGAGGAGAAGAAGGCGTCGGAGGCGCGCATCGAGGAGCTCGGGCGCAGCAAGGCGATGCTCGACTCGTCCGCGACCCAGGCGAAGCAGATCGACGAGACGATGGAGGAGCGCATCGCCGCGGCCCAGAAGACCTACCGCGAGGCGATGGACCGCCTGATCGCCACCCTCCGCAAGAACGCCGGCCTGCCGGCCGAGCCCCGCGAGGGCTGAGCCCCCCGTCCGTCCCTCCTATCCCGCCCACCGCTCGGCCATCTCCAGCGTCCGCTGGTTCTCCGGGATCGTGAGGAACCGCTCCCTCCACACCGGATCGCTGATCTTCCCCGCCCTTTCCATCAACCTCTCCCTCGCCGCCGCGATCGCCGCCGCGCAGTCCGCCTCCATCCCGTTCGCCGCCAGCGCCTCCGCGTAGACGTTCCTCACCGCGGACTCCCCCTCCTCGATCGCCCCGATCGCGTTCAGCATCGAGAACGCCTCCCCCGCCGCCGACAGCGCCTCGTCGAACCTCCCCAGGCCGAGCAGCGCCCTCGCCCTCGCCGCCACGGCCGCCGCGCGCAGCGGCGGCGCGCTCTGCAGGATCTCCGCCGCCGCCCTCGCCTCCTGCTCCGCCCCCTCGAAGTCCCGCGCGAGCAGCGCGATCCGCGCGAGGTACGTCCGCGCGCTCCCCTCCGTGCGCGGATCCCCGAGCCGCTGCGACAGGGCGATCGCCTCGCGCTCGGTCCGCTCCGCCTCCTCGATCCGCCCCCGGTAGCCGAGGACGTGCCCCAGATTGCTGAGCGTCGCGACCGCGAGATCGTGCAACCCCATCCGCTCCGCGCCCGAGAGCGCGCTGCGCAGCACCTCCTCCGCGCCCGCAAAATCCCCGAGCTCCGCGTGCATGTACCCGACGTTCATGCGGAACGCGCACGCGTTGCCCCGGTCGCCCGCGCGCTCGAACGCCGCGAGCGCCGCGGACAGCCCCGCGAGGCACGCGCTGGGATCGCCGCTCACGAGCGCCCGGGCCGACCGCGCCGCATGCAGCCGCGCCACCACCTCGACCTCCCGCTCCGCGAGATCCGTCCCGTCGCCCTCGATCGCCTCGATCAGCGCGTCCGCGAACGCGTAGCGCCCCCCGAACACGAGCAGCTGCGCCCCCTCGCCGAGGCACATGTGCTTCGCCACGAGCGCGCCCTCCGCCTCCGCCTCGGCGGCCTGCGCCGCGCTCATCCAGCGCTCCACCCGCTCGAAGCCGCCCAGCTTGCCCGCGGCCATGGCGACGTGCTTGATCGCCGAGAACCACGCCGCGGAGCCGGCGGGCAGCCGGTCCACCGCCTCGGTCCCGCGCTGCTCCGCGAGCGCGAGCTCCCCGCGCCAGACGTGCGCCTCGGCCTCCACGAGGCGCAGCGCGCCGAGCGCCTGCGCGTTCGGGCCGCACGCGACGCCGCGCTCGGCGCGCTCGATCGCCGCGGCGAGGTCCTGCGCCCGCAGCGCCTGCTCCGCCGCGCGGCAGTACGCGGCCGCGGCCCGCGACAGCTCGCCGCCGCGCTCGAAGTGCTCGCCGAGCGCCATCGCGTCCACCGCGCCCGCGCCCGCGCGCGACAGCCACTCGCCGGCGAGCCGGTGCCCGAGCCGCCGGTCGCCGTCCGTCAGCATCCCGTAGGCCGCCTCCCGCACGATCGCGTGCTGGAAGCCGTACTCCACCTCGCCGGGGAGGCTGCCCTCGCCGCGCCGGGAGATCACCTCGCGCTGCTCCAGCTCGACCAGCTTCGGCGCGACCTGCGCCCCGCCCACGAGCGCCGACACCCCGCCCTGCCAGAACGTCTGCCCGAAGACGCTCGCCGCCCGCAGCGCCCGCCGCGCCTCGATGTCGAGCGCCTCGATGCGCGCCTGCACCATCGCCACCACCGTCTCGGGCAGGTCGGCGCCCTTGCCGTCGGCCACCGCGCGGAGCTGCTCCTCCAGGTAGAACGCGTTGCCGTCGGCGCGGTCGACGATCATCGCGAGGAGCTCCGGCGCGACGTCCTCGCCGAGCACCTGGCGCACCAGCCGCTCGCTCGCGCGCCGCGGCAGCCCCGACAGCTGCACCTCGTGGACGCCGCGCCCCGCCCAGAGCTTCGGGAAGAGCTCCCGCACCTCTGGCCGGCCGAGCGCGAGCACCATCAGCCGCTGATCGCCGAGGTTGCGGAGCGCCGAGTCGACGAGCAGCACGCTCGGCAGATCGCCCCAGTGCAGGTCCTCGAGCACGAGCAGCACGGGCCTCGCCGAGCACTCGGCCCTGAGGAGCTCCTCCCAGGCGACGCGGATCTGGTCGCTCATCAGCACGGGGCTGCGCCGCGCCGCCATCAGCTGCACGCTGTCGCCGTCGGGGAACGGCACGCCGACGAGCTCCCCGAGGAACGCCGCGGTGCGCGCCGACTCGGCGTGGCCGTACCGCGCGACGCGCGCGCGGAGCTTGCGCTGCCGCGCCTCCATGGGCTCGCCCTCGAAGAGGCCGATCGCGCGCCGCAGCGCCGGGGCGAGCAGCGCGAAGGCCGAGCCGGCGCTCATCGGGTCGCCGCGCCCGATCCACACCTCCAGGTCCTCGCCGCGGTCGCGGAGCCGCCGGATCAGCTCGGAGCGCAGGCGGGATTTCCCCGCGCCCGCGGGGGCGGTCACGAGCACGGCGCTCGGCGTCGACTCCTCGACGCAGTGCGAGAACGCCGCCTCCAGCAGCGCGAGCTCGCGGTCGCGCCCGACGCAGGGCGTCGGCTTGCCGAGCAGGGGCGGCGTGGAGGCGAGCTCCTCGCGCTCGCCGTGCAGGCGGAGGCGGCCCGCGTCGCGGGTCACGTCGAACCGGGCGCCGAGCAGCCCCGCGGTCACCTCGTCCATGCAGACGGCGTCGGCGCCGGCGCCGGCGGGCGCGTGCGCGGGCGGCAGCAGGTGGACCGCGCGGTCGATGAGCTCGCCGACCGGCAGCCGCGCGGACATCTCCGCGCGGCCTGTGACGAGCGCGACCGGCACGCTGCCGAGCAGCGCGTTCAGCGCGAGCGCGCAGCGGGCGGACTGCGCCGCGAGGTCGGTCGGGGCGCCGCCGGCGGTGAGCACGATGAGCGGCGAGCGCGACTCCAGGATCTCGAGCTCGCCCTGGTAGCGCTCGGCGACGGCGATGAGCGCCTTGCTGCGCTCCAGGTCCTCCTCCTGCGAGCGCGTCGCCTCGGCGTCGCCGCTCGCGTCGCGCGCGAGCACGAGGCACATCATCTTGCGCTCGTTCGTGGTGATCTCGCCCCCGCGCAGGGTGTTCGACGGGCGGCTGCTCGCGGCGCCGGCGCCCGCGTCGTCGAGCGCCAGCAGCTCCGCCGCGACCGCGTCGCCGTCGCGGGGCCGGTCCTTCGGCGGCTTCGCGAGCATGCGCGCGACGAGGTCGTCGAGCGCCTCGGGGATGTCCCCGCGCAGCTCCCGGAGCCGCGGCGGCTCCTCGAGGATGACCTTGATGAGCACCGAGAGCCCGTCGGCGCCCTGGAACGCCGAGCGCCCGGTGAGGCACTTGAAGAGCACGCAGCCGAGCGAGAAGACGTCGGCGCGGGGGTCGATGTTCGGCTCGCTGCGGGCCTGCTCCGGCGCCATGTAGCCCGGGGTGCCGAGCATCGTCCCGGGCATGGTGAGGTGCCGGTCCATGGCGCCGAGGCGCACCACGCCGAAGTCGATGAGCGTGACCCCCTCGATCGCGCCGCCCACGAGGAGCAGGTTGCTCGGCTTGAGGTCGCGGTGGACGATGCCGGCGCGGTGCACGACGCCGAGCGTCGACGCGATGCGCGACGCGAGCGCGATGCTCTCGGCGATCGTGAGCGAGCTGCGGGTGAGCCGCTCGGTCAGCGTCTCGCCGGCGAGCCACTCCATCGCGAGGTAGGGCTGCCCCGCGTCGGTCGCGCCGTGCGCGATGTAGCGCACGATGCCCGGGTGCCGCAGCGCGGTGAGCGCCTCGAGCGCCTCGACCTCGCGCGCGAACCGGATCGCCTCCTGGAGCCCCCGACGCTGCAGGACCTTCAGCGCCACCGGCTCGTTCGTGACCAGATCGCAGGCGCGGTAGACGTCCCCCATCCCGCCCGAGCTGGCGAGGCGCTCGATCAGGAAGCGACGGTCGATGACGTCTCCCACGCGCATCTCGTCCCCGCCTTACCTGAGACCTCGCATGAGCCTGCTTACAACGGAGTAAACGAACTCGGCCCCGATCGCCAGCGGCTCCGCCCGCAGCGGCCGGACGAGGCCGCCCGCTGGCGGCCGCAAGTCCGCCCAGGCTGTGAGCTTCCCAACATCGCTGGTCGTAACGCGGGCGGCATTCCCCATGGGAAGGCGCATTTCCACCACACCGAGGCAAAACGTCCTGTTTGCGGGGCGCGTGTCACCGGGGCGCATTGCGCTCGTCACCGCGCTTCGGCCTCGATCGCCATGGCACGACCCCTGCTGAGCTGATGGGATCATGAAGGCGAAGCTCTCGAAGAAGCAAAAGAGGAAGCTCAACAAGCTCGGCCGGAGAGCCCTCCAGCCGGTGGCCGCGGCGGCGAGCCTCGCAGCGGTGTTCGCCGCCGGCCTGTACAGCGGTGAGGCGAGAAACTATCTGAGCAGCGCGAAGACCGCCGTGAGCCGGAAGGTGAGGGCGTGGGCGAGCGCGATGGGCGGTTCGAAGCTGGCCAATGGCGTATCGGGGAGAGCGAACCCCGACGTCGAGCTTTCGCAGCCGTCATGAGGCGCGCCGCCGCGGGCCTGCACGAGCGCCTCGCGCCTCGGGCGGTCCTGGGGTAGGTTCGGCCGCCGATGGACACCCGAACTTATTTCCAGGGCAAGAGCGTTCTCATCACCGGCGGTTCGAGCGGCATCGGGCTGTCGTTCGCGAGGCTCGTCGCGGGGTACGGCGCCGCGGTGACGCTGGTGGCGCGCCGCCGCGCCCTCCTCGACGAGGCCGCCGTGGGCATCCGGCGCGAGCACCCGTCCGCGCGGGTCGACGTCCTGGAGCTCGACATCAGCCGGGCGGACGACGTGGCGCGGGCGATGGAGTCGCGGCTCGCCGACCGGCCGATCGATCACCTCGTGAACAACGCGGGCGTGGTGATGCCGGGGCGCTTCCTCGAGCTGCCGATGGATCAGTTCCGGGGCATGATGGACGTGAACTTCTTTGGCGCGGTGCACCTGTGCAAGGCGGTGCTCCCTGCGATGGCGGCGCGCGGCAGCGGCCATGTGCTCAACGTCTCGTCGCTCGCGGGCGTGATCGGCATCTACGGTTACACGCCGTACGCGGCGAGCAAGTTCGCGCTGATCGGCTTCTCGCAGGCGCTGCGCGCGGAGATGTGGCCTCACGGCGTGCGGGTGAGCGTGTGCATGCCGCCCGACACCGACACTCCGCAGCTGGCGTTCGAGAACCAGTACAAGCCGGCGGAGACGAAGGCCATCGCGGGCAACGTGAAGACGCTCGAGCCGGACGCCGTGGCGCGCAGCATGGCCGACGGCATGGCGCGCGGGCGGTTCGAGATCTACCCCGACGTGGGCTCGCGGGTGAGCGCGATCGCGCAGGGGGTCGTTCCCGGGGTGGTCCGCTGGGTCTGCGACAGCGCGCAGCGGAAGGCCGGGCCTGCGGTGGGCTGAGCGCGGGAGAGCGATAGAAGGGCGGGGCTCGCCGCCTGAGGTCCTCCCCGCGCCGCGAGAGATCTGCACGCGATGGGTGACGGCGTCCGAGCGTGGGCCGTGTTGATCGAGGCCCGCGACCTCTTGCTCTCACGCGCGGCAAGGAAAGATCGAGGACCCCGAGCGCCACCGGGGCTACCTCGAGAACGTGCCCGAGGACGCGCGCATCCTCGCCTCGGCCGCTGCCTGGGAGCGAGCCGCATCTTCAGACCGCACGAGCCGCTCGCGCCGGCGGCCCCATCGACACGCGGCCTGCTTTCATCATGTCGAGCGCTGAAGGATGAGCTCGTCAAGCATCGAGCTCAACAACGCCTGACGCGCGCCATGCCCAGAGGCCGCCGGCATCGCGTAGCCGATTGTCTCGCTGTCACAGCCTGGTGAGGCACGATTGTCACCTGGGCCACACAAATCAACAACACAGCTGAATTTCTCGACAATTCCAGACACTGCCATTGAACTTACACCTGGCATCACGCGTGAATAAGCGGCGACACGAGGACGAAATGGTCTTCAGCAGAGCGCGTGAGCACCGGAGCTAATTCGAAACAGGCGCGCATCGGAGGGTGCCGAGCCGCCCGACGATACGATCGGCTGAACAGCACAGTGACAGGCAGATGACAGACCGGCGCGCCGCGCTCTGAGCAAAAAATAGCAGCAAACCGAAAACCCAATTTTCGAGGACATACAAGATGAAGCCTCTCAAGTCTCGCGTTCTCTCGGGCGTTGGCGCTGCTCTCGTCGCTCTCGGCGTGTCGACCACCGCGCTGGCGAGCTATGACGTCCCGTCCGCCTCCGACTTTCCGGACTACGGCAACTTGACCGCCGCGCTCGTGGCCATCCCTGTCCTGATCACGGATGTCCTGGATCTGAATGACGAGGTCATCGACGTCGACAGCATCAAGATCGTGTACCTCGATGACATCCTCACGGGCGACCAGCTCGTGAACGTGAACAAGACGCTGAACAACCTCATCGTGAACCTCCAGATCCTCAACCTGCAAAACGTGCTGGAGGATGTCGACGTCGCCAACGGGATCAAGGTCGGCGACGTCCTCAGCAACAACGACGTCGACGTCAGCGATGTCGTCGCGGTCAAGGTGTTCGACGTCGACGGCGTCAAGAAGCTACTGGTGTTCGTCAAGTAGGGCTGCCCGCTCGCCCCACCTCGCGCCAGGCATCGACACGGACATCGTAAAGCATCGCCGGGCTATCAGCCCTCGATCCCGGCAAGAGATCTGGCGCGCTCCGCCACAGCGCACCGAGCTCGCGCCTGGCCAGCCCTCATCGCCTGCCCCCCCGGCATCCCGGCGGCTTCCGGGGCTTCCACCGACAGCCTCCTTCTGGTACGTGGGGCCGTCGCCCGGGGCCCTCGCTCCGGAGCGGCCCTTCAGACCGAGGCTCGGCCAAGGAGATCCGCACCCGTGTTAAGGAACACACGCCGCGTCGCCGCGCTCCCGCTGTGCATCGCCCTGCTGGCCGGCGCGGCGGAGGGTCGCGCCGAGGCCCCTCCGGAGGCGGTCGCCCGGCTCATGGCGCAGGCGAACGCGGCCGCTCGCGAGGATCGGCTCGCCGACTCGCGCGACCTGTGGATGGCGGTCTGGCGGCTGGAGCGCGCCCAGGTCGCCGCGTGCAACATCGGGGCGCTGTCGCTCCGGCTCGGCGACGCGCCGGCCGCCGTGCGCTGGCTGTCGCTATGCCAGGAGATCATGCGCGCGCCCAGGACGCCCGCGGAGCGCGCGCTCGTCGCGTCGCGGCTCAGCGACCTGGCCCGCGCGCGGCAGCTCGCCGGCGAGCTCCACGTGATCGCCCCCGCGGGCTCGAAGATCACGATCGACGGCGCGCCCGCCGAGCTCGAGGGCGACAAGCCCATCCCCGTCGCCCCCGGCCACCACGTGGTGCGCGCCGTGCTGGACGGCAACGTCGCGACGGCCGATATCGACGTGCCGCGCGGCGAGGCGCGGGAAGTCGTGCTCACGTTCGCCGCCCGGCCCGCCGGCGTCCCTGCGCCGCTCCCAGGCCCCTCGGCCGCGCCCGCAGGCGCGCCGGCGCCGCCCCCCGGCCCCCGTGTCTCCCCCCTCGCTCCGCCGCCTCCCCGGCCCGGGCCGCGGCCGGAGCTCGTCGCCGGGGGCTTCGGGCTCTCCGCCACCCTGGCGGCGATCGGCGGCGTGATGCTCGTCGGCGCGGAGAAGAAGGACGACGCGGGCGACACCGCTGCGCTCTCCGCAGGGCCGAACCGTTGCTTCCGGCTGACCCGGCCGATTTGCCAGCAGTCGGCGTCGGCCTACGACGACGCGATCGCTTACCGGGGCGTGGGCCTCGCCGGCCTCATCGCGGGAGGGGCCGTCCTGGCCGCCACGCTCGGTTACACGTTCTATCCGCGCGGGCCGGCAGAGATCACGGTGTCAGCCAAGGGGCTTACGTTGACGAGCACGTTTTGATGTGCGCTTCGAACTTGCGCCTGCTCTGAGCGAAGGCCGCTTCGCACGCTGCGCGATCTTGCGAAAACTTGCGTGACGGCGGCCGCCTGACCGCGGCATACTGCGCCCCGAGACGACCTGGCAAACGACACCTCGGCGGATTGGGGCCGCCTGGGTGCCGGCGCCACAGCCTCGTGCCGGAGGACTGGACGCATGGGTAGACCCATCGCGCGTTGTGCTGCTGCTCTGCTCTTTCTCATCACCTCGGCGACCTTCTTTGCCTGCGGCGATGGGCCCTACGTGGGTGGAAGGTGCGCGACGACGGACCACTGCCAGTCGGACCAGCAGAATGTGCCGGGCACGATCTGCGTCAACGAGCACTGCGAGTGTGGCGAGCCGGGGAAGGTCATCTGCTGCGCGCGCGATGACGACACGCCGAACTGCTTCGAGGAGTGCCGGACCTGCGACGAGTGCGCCGAGGGCACGGAGGAGTGCTCGGGCTCGGGGGTGCCGGTTCCGCCGGGGGGCTGCGAGGACGACGCGGACTGCGCGGGCCCGCCGGACCCGCGGTGCGGCGTGGGAAGGTGCGTGGACGGCGCGTGCGTCGTGGAGATCGAGCGGGGCCCGATCGCCTCGCAGATCCGCGGCGACTGCAAGGTCGAGGAGTGCACGGCCGACGGCCGCGTGGTCAGCGTGGCGGCCGTCGACCCTTACGACGACGGCAACCAGTGCACCCTCGACGCCTGCGACATCGACGAGCCGCGACATCTCCTGTTGGATGGTGTCGCATGTCCCGCCTCGGGCGCCGGACGATGCCATGAGGGCGCGTGCGTGCAGTGCGTGGACACAGACCCGACGCCGCTGTGCCCTGGCGGGCTCGCGTGTGATGGTGTCTGGTGCGTGCCGGAGCACTGCGTGAACGGCGCACGAGATGAGGGGCTCCGCGAGACAGGATTGGACTGCGGCGGTTCATGCCGTCCCTGCCCATCGGGCGAGCGCTGCGAGGCCGCCACGGACTGTGAGAGCGGCGTGTGCACGAACGGAAGCTGCATGATCCCGACGTGCAGCGATGGCGTGAAGAACGGCCGTGAGGCCGGCGTCGACTGCGGCAAGCAATATTGCCCGCGCTGCCCGCCAGGCGGGGGCTGCGAGACCGGCGCAGACTGCCTGAGCCGCGTGTGCTGGAGCGGCGTCTGCGAGGAGCCCACATGCACCGACGGCGTGAAGAACGGCGACGAGGCCGGCGTCGACTGCGGCGGCGCGGCTTGCGCCGCGGCGTGCCCCGGGTGATCGCGCCGCGGGCAGGAGAGTAGCCGCCGCGCGGTCAGCCGCGCTTCGCCTCGCGGCGGCGCACCCTCGAGAGCGCATGGCGGAAGCCGCTCGCCAGGTTGGCGTGCGTCACCATCGAGCCGACGTCCAGGCCTTGCCGGACCATCATCTGCGCGGCCTCCGGCCGGATGCCGACGAGCACCGCCTCGGCGCCGAGCAGCGCGGCCGCCTGCGCCGCCTCGACGAGCCGGGACGCCGCCGTCGCGTCGACGAACGCCATGCCGGTGACGTCGATCAGCACGACGTGCGCGCGCGTCGCGTCGATCTCGCGGAGCATCGACGCGATGAAGTCGCTGGAGCGCTGGGCATCCATGACGCCCACGACGGGCATCACGAGGATGCCGTCCGCGATGGGCACCACGGGGCTCGAGAGCTCGCGGATCGTCTGGAGCATCGCCGCTTGCTGCAGGTTCGCGCGCTCGAGCTCCTCGCTCCGCGCGGAGGCGCGGCGGAGCAGGCGGGCGTTCTCGACGCCGATCGCCACCGTGCCGGCGACGCGGACCAGGAACGCCACGTCGCACGCGCCGCACGCCTCCCTGCGAGCGCTGCTCAGGACGAGGGCGCCGAGGACGTCGCCGCGGCCTTGCAGCGGCACCGCGATGGCCGTGCGCGCGCCGTCGTGCGCGGCAGGCAGGGCGGCGTCCACGCCCTCCTCGGCGGGGTCGATCACGACCGGGCGGCCCGCCGCGATCGCGCGGCGCACGAGCGAGCGCGCCGGGATCGAGACCTGGTCCTCGACCACGGAGCTCGAGGGGGGCGGGAGCCCGATCATCATGACCTCGATCGCAGGGGTGACGGGCGCGATCCGACCGCCGTTCCCGGCCGCGGCCCGGCGGGCGGCCTCGAGAGAGAGGTAATCGCTCAGCGTCGTGGACCACGGCGTCTGCTCGAGGGTGACGCAATCGACGCGGGTGTGAAGGACGCGGGAAGGCGGCAGCTCGGCGAGGGTCGGCCCGACGCCGCGCGTGATCATCCGGTGGATCGTCTCGATGGCGCGGAAGCCCATGTCGTCCTCGCGCTGGACGATCGTCGCGTGGATCGCCCCCTGCCGGAGCAGGGCGACCGTACGGGCGACGAGATCGAAGCCGACGACCTTGAGATCTCCGGCCCTGCCGAGGGCTCGCGCCGCGCGGCCCCAGGACGGCCCGTTGTCCGCCGCGGCGCCGAAGGCGCCCGCGACGTCGGGCCGCCCCTCCAGCGCCACCGTGGCGAGCCTCGTCCCGGTCTCCTGATCCCAGTCGCACGGGATCGTCGGCAGCACCGTCAGGTTCGATCCGAGCGCCGCCGCCCAGAAGCCATCGACGCGCTCGCGGATGTTCAGCGCGAGCCCCACGGCGCCGAGGGACGCGACGACGCCGCCGCCCGGGAGCAGCCGCTTCATCACCTCGGCCGCCAACCTGCCCGACGCCACGTTGTCCGTCCCGATGTAGAGCGGCGCCCGGCTGCCCGGGAGCGGGGGCGTGTCGATCACGACGACCGGGATGTCCCTCTCGGCCGCCCGCCGGAACGCGTCCTCCGCGCTCTCGGGGTTGCTGGGCGCAACGATGATGCCGGACATGCGCCGGTCGATCGCCTCATCGAGCAGGGCGCGCTGAGAGCCGTCGCCTTCGCCGCCGTGGCCGGTCCGCCAGTCGATGGAGACGCCGAGGGGCCGCGCGGCGCTGTCCGCGCCGGCGCGGACGTTCTGGAAGTAGGTCGTCGGCTCCGACGCCGGAGCCCGGTAGACGCGGGCGCAGAGGTCGCCCCGCGCGAGCCCGGGGCCGTCCCCGACACGGTCCTCCTCGATCAGCCAGATCTCCACCGTGTCCCAGCTCGGATCGAGCTGCACGCTCTTGATGCCGTGCGCGATGGTCTCGATGAGGTCGTGCAGCGCGAGCGTCGTGCCCACCGCGTGGAGCAGCCGCTCGAACAGGCGGATCTCCTGCGCCGCGCTCGCCTTGTCGTCATAGAGCCTGTGCCGCTCCAGCGCATCTCCGGCCGTGCCCGCGAGGACCTCGATCGTGGCGCGGCGCTCCTCGCCCGGAGACTCCATGGTGGCCAGCTCGATGGCGAGATAGCCGGCCGGCTCGCCGCACAGCTGGATGGGCGCGACCAGCACCCCGGCGCCTTCGGGGACGCCGCAGCCCGCCTCGAGCGCGAAAGGCAGGTACGTCCGGTACCACGCCCGCGCATCGACGATGCGGCTCGCGTGCGCGCCGTCGGAGGGCGCCGCCGCGCCGGGCGCGCCCCCCTCGACCTCCGCGCCGACCGGAACGCGCGAGGAGACCCCAGGCACCGCGTCGAACCCGACAAGCGCTCGGGCCACGAGGCGGTCGCCCTCGCGCAGCAGCAGGCTCCCGCGCGGCGCGTGCGGCACGACGGCCATGGCCCGCCGCACGATCTGCTGGAGGACGGCGAGGAGGTCGGGTACCTGACGCATGCGGATCGTTCGACGATCTCGCCTGGATCCAGGCGGCCTTCAACAACTTCGCGCGTGATCGATCGATCGGGTCAATCGGGGATCGGAAGCGGCTGCGCGGCCGAGAGGCGGCGCACCTCGCGAGGAGCCGCTCACGACATCGACTCATGACGGTGCGATCACGAGCTGGGCGCTCGTGGCACAAACAGGCAGCGACCTCCGCTCGCGCGCGGCGCGGGCCGATGCCGGGGAGCGCGCCGGCCCGCGTCACCCCGGCAGCCGAAGGCCCCCGCTGGCGCCGACCCCGAGCCCTGTCGGCCCACGGCAAGGAGCAGCGCCGGCGCGGGCCCCGAGCCGCGCCGGGCGCTCCCCCCGCGGCGCAGCCGCAGGCGCGCAGGTTGCAGGGAAAGCGCAAAGATCTCGGGAAGCGGTCATGGATTCCGCTTGCGGACGCCGGCGAAATTTGTGTCATTATTGCGCGGTTACCGTAACAACTTTGCGACGCGCAGCTGCGCGGCGCGCTTGCCCTTGACGACCGAGGAGGCGAGAGTCCTGGACGTCATCGAACGATACGAGTTCAAATACCTGGTACCGGAGCGTCTGGTCCCGGCGATCCGGGCCACCGCCTGCGCGATCGGCCGGCTGGACCGGTACGCCGGCCCGGGCGGCGTGTACCGCATCCGGTCGCTCTACCTCGACACCCGCGGGTTCGACCTCTACTGGGCCAACGCCCGCGAGCAGCGCGACCGCTTCAAGCTGCGGGTGCGCACCTATCCCGGGAAGACCAGCCCGGCCTTCCTGGAGGTCAAGCGGCGCGTCCAGGATGTGATCATCAAGTCGCGCGCGGCGGTGCCAGCGAGCGAGTGGCGCGATCTGCTCGCGCCCGGCCGCCCCCCCTCGCTCGATCGGCTCGCGCCGAACGCGCGGAAGGGCGCGGAGAAGTTCATCGGCGCGTTCCACCGCCACGACCTCAGGCCGATGCTCCTTGTCGACTATGAGCGCGAGGCGTACGAGAGCACCCTCGACAGCTACGCGCGCCTGACGTTCGACCGGAAGATCGTCTGTCAGCGCAGGGAGACGCTGGATCTCGACGCCACCGACGGGGGGTGGCGCCCGGTCGATCACCCCGTCCAGACGCAGACGCCGGAGCCCGTCTGCGTCCTCGAGCTCAAGTTCGAGCGCAGGCCGCCTGCGTGGATGGTGGCGCTCGTGCGGCGCCTCGACCTCGTCCGGCACTCGTTCTCCAAGTACTGCTACAGCGTCACCGCGCAGCTGATGCTCCCGGAGGTGCGGGCGGCCCGGGTCGCAGGGTGGCAATGATGGACTGGCTTGCAGCGCTCTCGCACGGCGAGGCCGTCGAGTGGCGCGACGCGCTCGTCGCCCTGCTCGTCGCCTTCGGGCTCACGCAGGGCATCGCCGGCGTCTACATGCTCACGTTCCGCGGCCTCTCGTACTCCCGGACGGTCGTCCAGAGCATGGCGCTCGGCAGCATCATCACGTGCACGCTCATGCTCGCCGTCGGCAACAACATCGCGGCCGGCATCGGGATCGCGGGGGGTGTCTCCGCGATCCGGTTCCGCACCACGATGCGCGACCCGCGCGACGTCGTGTTCGTCTTCGCGTCGCTCACCATCGGCATGGCGAGCGGCGCGCGGGCCTACGGCGCGGCGATCGCGGGGGCGGCGATGTTCGGCGTCGCGACGCTCTTGCTCCACGTCACCGGCTACGGGTCGCGCCGGCAGCCGGACGGGCTGCTCCGGTTCGTGGCGCCGGCCGGCCAGGCCGGCGCGGAGATCTCCGGCCCGATCGCGGGCATCCTCCGCGAGCACTGCGGCACCTTCTCGCTCGTGACCCTGCGCGAGGCGGCGCAGGGCACGGTCATGGAGCACGCCTACCAGATCCGCGTTCGCCACCCCGACATGCGGGCCGGCCTCGTGACGAGCCTGCAGGCGTTGCCCGGCGTGGCGGACGTGAGCCTGATGCTCCAGGAGCCGACGCTGGACCTCTGACCACGGCGACGCACCCCATCGACTGGTGCGTGGGCAGCAATCTCACCTGGGCGCATCGGGTCGCGGCCGCAGCGTGGTGGCCGTGCTAGCAGAGCGCATGCACAAGAGTCGCCTGGCTGGGTTCATCATCGACTGCCGGACCGATGATCTCGATGGCGCCGCCCGCTTCTGGAGCGCGGCCCTGGGCATGCGATCGCGCGGCCAGGATGGCGAGGCCTACGTCCGCCTGGACGCGTCTGCGCGCGATCTTTCGGTCGAGGTGCAGAGCGTGAAGCACGGGAGCCGCGTTCACCTCGACATCGAG
Organism: Sorangium sp. So ce426; assembly: GCF_051475585.1. Taxonomy (NCBI): domain Bacteria; kingdom Pseudomonadati; phylum Myxococcota; order Polyangiales; family Polyangiaceae; genus Sorangium; species Sorangium sp. So ce426. The sequence goes on from NZ_CP150341.1 coordinate 6,823,710, forward strand.
ACCGACGACGTCGAAGCCGAGGTGCGCCGCCTCGAGCGGCTCGGCGCCAAGCGGATCACGCAGGCCTCGACGTGGTGGGTGCTCGAGGCGCCGACCGGCCAGCGCTTCTGCGTGGTGAAGACCCATCATCCGGACGCGCACGGCTTCTCCACGTGGGACGACGAGGGGAACCCCGCGTAGACGCGGCGGCCCTGGCCTCGACGCCCGCAACGGGCACCTCATTACCTCGTGGTATTCACCATAACGTAGCTTAGCCCCATCCATCGAGCGGACTCCCGCGGAGCGCCCACGGCGGCCGGCGACCAGCCAGCCGCGCAAGAGGACGCAGGGCGCGCAGTTCGCGCGCTGGCCGATGTGCCCGGGGTGGCCGCGCTGGCCGGCCATCCTGGACCACCGGGCGGCCACGCCACGGGACAAAGCCACGGCCAACAGCCCTGTAGCCCGGCTTTCCGGGGTGCGGAGGCAGGCCGAGATTTTGCAGTGCCTCCGGATGGCTCCCGACGCTCGCGAGAAATCGAGGCGAGCCCGGGTCAGCATCAATTTTGGCCCACATCTGTAGGCTGATGTAGCCAAACGTGGGAAGAGGTCAACGTGCGTATCCTGGGTTTCACGGTACTGACACTGCTCGGCGTTGCGACCTTGAGCTGCTCCGGTCCCTCGGACAGCGGCGGGAGCGGGGGCGGAGGTGGAGGCGACGCCCGGCACGCCGAGATTCCCGAGCAGTCGGCGGAGATGTCCGACCCGCTGCCGATCGAGACGCCGGCGACGGAGGCGGAGATGACGGACCCGCTGCCGGTCGAGACGCCGGCGACGGAGGCGGAGATGACGGACCCGCTGCCGGCCGAGCCCCCGGCCGCGGAGAACGACGAGCCGCTGGACCAGCCGGCGATGATCGAGGTGCCGATCGCGCTGCCCGGCTCGACCCAGGGCTGCCCCGACGGGATGGTGCGGGTGGAGGGCGAGTATTGCAGCGCCGTGGTGCAGGAGTGCCTCGAGTACCATCCCGAATGGACAAAGCGCCACGGCGAGCCGGGGGTTGCCGCCCGATGCTTGCGATTCCGCGAGCCGTCGCGGTGCGTCGCCGAGAAGACCGAGCACCTCTCGTTCTGCATGGACCGGTACGAATACCCGAATGTCCCGGGCGCGCTGCCGCGCACGCTGACCTCGTGGGAGCAAGCCGCAGGGCTCTGCGCGGCCGAGGGCAAGCGGCTCTGCACCGAGGCCGAGTTCAATTTCGCCTGCGAAGGCCCCGAATCGCTGCCTTACGTCTACGGCTACGAGCGGAACGCCGAGACGTGCAATCAGGACCGAGACTACCGCTTTCCAGACCACTCGCAGCGGCTGCTCCACTACGCAGCGTGCCAGCAGAACGCGCGATGCGCCGCCGAGCTCGCGCGCCTGGACGGCCGCGAGCCGGCCGGCGGGCGCGCGGAGTGCGCCTCGTGGGCGGGCGTCTTCGACCTGAACGGCAACGTCAACGAGTGGGTGGTGCGCACCGATCAGAAGGCCCCTTACCGCAGCGGGCTCAAGGGCGGATGGTGGGGTCCGATCCGGAGCCAGTGCCGCCCGATGACGACCTTTCACAAGGAAGACGACTACGGCTACGAGGTCGGCTTCCGCTGCTGCGCGGACGCCGAGACACACCCCGCGGGGTGAGCGCGGCCCGCGGGCCACACATCCGCCCGGGCTTCTGACCTCGCGCCCGCAGGCCGCGGGAGCAACGGTATCCCCCTGAGCGCACAGCTCGGCCATCGAATCCTCGTCGCAGCTTCAGGAGGGCGGACGGCACGCACGTCGTTCCGTCGCGGCCCAGTGAATGCAACGTGACTGTATCAGGAAACCGATCGCGCGGAGCGCTTGACATCGGTTCCCAGTTGCATGCTTAAGTCATATGCCATGCTCGGCATCGCCTCGCGCCGCGCATGGCATGTGTAAACCTTGCTTCGACAGTCACGGTGTGATCGTGCAACGGCCGTTGTCGATCGCGTATCGCTCCGGCCGCAATCTTACAAATTCGACCCGATGGGCGGCAGGGCTCGCAGGCGCAACTCTATTTTACTTATTCGCTTTGAGCACAACCCTGCGGCTCGGCCGGCCGGATCATGGAGGACCTTATGCGTATCAATCGCTTACTTGGCCCTGTCTCCTTTTCGTTCGCGTGCTGCCTGGTCGCCTGCGCCATGGAGCCTGCTGACTTGGAGGACAGCGACGCCCTCGAGTCGGGGTTGAGCAGCCCGGACAACACGATGAAGGCCGAGCTCGCGTTCCAGTCGCAATGGACCGGCGGGTACTGCGCGAACGTGACGGTGACGAACACGAGCAACGGCCCGGCCACGTCCTGGGGTCTGGTCGTCGGGCTCAACGGCGCCACGGTGACCAGCCTGTGGAACGCGCGCTACACGACGTCCGGCGGGCAGATGAACGTCACCAACGAGAGCTACAACGGTTCGGTCGCTGCAGGCCGTTCGACGTCATGGGGGTTCTGCGCGAGCGGCACCGGGAGCCCCACGATCGTCTCGGTCAAGGGCAATGGAGGCTCGAGCACCGGCACGAGCGCTTCCTCATCGAGCAGCAGCAGCTCGAGCTCCTCGGCGAGCAGCAGCAGCTCGAGCTCCTCGGCGAGCAGCGGCGGGGGCGGTTCAGGCGGCTCCGGTGGCGGGGGCGGTTCAGGCGGCTCCGGCGGCTCCGGAGGCGGCACCCCGACCGGAGCGAAGTTCGTGGGCAACATCACGACGAATGGCGCCGTGCGCACCGGCTTCGCGAACTACTGGAACCAGATCACGCCCGAGAACGAGGGCAAGTGGGGCTCCGTCGAGAGGACGCGCGGCCAGAAAGACTGGAGGCAGCTCGACGCGATCTACAAGTACGCGAAGGACAACGGCATCCCGTTCAAGCAGCACACCTTCGTGTGGGGCAGCCAGCAGCCGGACTGGCTCGCGGGCCTCTCCGGGTCGGACCAGCAGGCGGCCGTGAGGGACTGGATGCGGTCGTTCTGCACGCGCTACCCCGACACCAAGTACATCGACGTCGTCAACGAGCCGCCGCCCCACACGACGCCCTCTTACAAGAACGGCATCGGCGGCGACGGCGCCAGCGGCTATGACTGGATCGTCAACTCCTTCAAGTGGGCTCGCGAGTTCTGTCCGAACGCGAAGCTGATCCTCAACGACTACAACAACATCGAGTACGAGGGTGATCACCAGAACTTCATGCGGATCGCGAGGGCGGTGATCAACGCGGGCGCCCCCGTCGACGCGCTCGGCGCGCAGGCCCACGACGCATACAAGCTCAACACGAGCACGGTGAAAGGGTACATCGACAAGCTCGCGTCGCTGGGCAAGCCCGTGTACATCACCGAGTACGACATCGGCATCGCGAACGACGAGGAGCAGCGCCGGGTGATGCAGGAACAGTTCACGATGTTCTGGAATCACCCGTCCGTCCCCGGCATCACGCTGTGGGGTTACATCGTAGGCTCCACCTGGAGGGCCAACACGGGCCTCCAGCAGTCGAACGGCACCATGCGGCCGGCCATGACCTGGCTGATGGACTTCCTCGACCGCTGACGATGAGAAGCGCGCGCGGCGCGCGTCGAGCCGTGCTATGCGAGCCGAATGTCCAGAGACGTCGAGCTCCAGTGTCGCTGCGGAAAGGTCCACGGATGGCTGCGCGGTGCATCGCCGGACGCGGTGAACCGCGCCGTCTGCTACTGCGACGACTGTCAGGCGTTCTTGCACCACCTCGGCCGCGCCGACCTGCTCGATGAGCAGGGCGGCACGGACATCGTGCAGGTGGCTCCTTCGGCGGTCTCCTTCGACCGCGGCGACGAGTTCGTCGTCGCCGCGCGGCTGGCGCCCAAGGGCCTCTATCGCTGGTACGCGAGCTGCTGCAAGACGCCGCTCGGCAACACGTTGACGCCGCGACTGCCGTTCATCGGCATCACCACCGAGCTGTTCCAGCAAGCCCCGAGCGCGCGCCCGTGCGACGAGATCTTCGGCGCGCCGCGCGGCGCGATCCTGGGCAAGTTCGCCATCGGCGAGCCGCCGCCCGGGTCGCTGAGGCCGAGCGTGCGCTTCCTCGCGCACGTGGCCCGGAAGCTGCTCGGCTGGAAGCTGCGCGGCAAGGCGTGGCCGCATCCGTTCTTCGATCGCGCGAGCGGCAAGCCGAAGTACCCCATCACGGTGCTGTCCGCGGCCGAGCGCGAGGCGCTGCGCCCGCTGTGCGGCCCGCGCCCCGCGCGCGCATGACGGGCCGGCTCGAACCGCCCCCGCTCGTCCTCGCGGCGACGCCGCGCTAGCGCTCCGCCCGCCCTTCGCGCGGGGTGCCGCTCCAGCGCAGATCGGCGACGATGGGGAGGTGATCCGAGCCGAGATCCGGGCCGATCCACGCGCGCTCGGTCGTCCAGCCAGGCCCGGCGAGCACGTGGTCGATGCGGACGCCGAACCAGCGCGTGCGCTTCGTCGCGCCGAACCCCAGGCCGGCGCGCGAGAACGCGTTCTCGAAGCCTGCCCAGAAGCGCCGGTAGATGGCGCTGTCGACCGGCATGTTGAAGTCGCCGGCGATGACGACCGGATAGGGCGCCTCGTCGACCCACTGCCGTGCGAGCTCGGACTCCCAGACACGCAATGCGATGACGCGGTCGTGCTCCGCTGCCTGCTTCCACAGGCCGTGCATCAGCGCCTCGATCGCCTCGCGGGGCGTCTCCAGGTGCAGGTTGAGCAGGCTGAAGACACGGGTCCCGCGCGGCTGCCCTGAGCTCGGCTGTGGCGCGTCCGGCAGCGCGATGGCGTAGCGGAGGATCGCGCCGTGGCCGCCTTTATCCCAGACGTCGCGACGATCCCTGGACTCGACCTTGAGGAGAGGGTGCCGGCTCACAAGGCACATCCCCTGCTCGACGTGGACGGACCACCCCGGGAACGCTGCGCTCAGCTCCGGCTCCGGCGCCGAGCACTCCTGCAGCGCGAGCACGTCGGGCCGGGTCTCGGCCACGAAGCCCTTGAGTCGATCGATGTTCATGGCGCGGCTCCCCGTGTTGAAGGAGGCGACGCGCAGATCGGCGCCGTCGGCGGCTCCTGAGAGGGCGCGGAGCGAGAGCGTGAAACCGAGGATCGGTCCGGCGACGATCGCCGATGCCAGCGCCGCCGGGAGGAGAGCGCGGCGCTGCACGAGGAGCGCGGCGGGCACGATCACGAGGAGAGGGAGGGCGACGATCTGGCGCGGGCCGAAGAGAAAGAGCGTCCCTGGCCACCACCGGTCGCCCACAATGGGCAGGGCGAGCCAGATCGACGCGACCGCGAGGAGGTAGAGCACGGCGACGGCGAGCACGAAGAACCGCAGCCGGCGCCAGCGCGGTGGGGAAGAAGGAGGCCTTTCGGGTTGCGGTTGTGGCTCGGTCGACGCATCCCTGGATGGCTCGCGGTGGCGCATCGATGTTCCTCCGTCGGCGTGTAGAGTCCGTCTCGACGCGCGGGGGCGGCGGCGAACGCACTCAGCCTCACCGGCCGGGCTCGCGGGCCGCGTCCGCTGGCGCCGCCGCGTTCACAAGCGTTATGGACTTCGCCGGCTCTCCTTCTCCACCGCCTTCTTGGCGGGAGACCCCTTCTTCGCCGCCGCCTCCTTGGCGGGAGACCCCTTCTTCGCCGCCGCCTCCTTGGCGGGAGACCCCTTCTCCGCCGCAGCCTTCTTGGCGGGAGACCCCTTCTTCGCCGCCGCCTTCTTGGCGGGAGACCCCTGCTCCGCCGCCGCCTTCTTGGCGGGAGTCCCCTTCTTCGCCGCAGCCTTCCCCGCGTTCCCCAAGGCCAGCGCCGCCCCATCCAGCAATTGCAACGCCCGCTTCGGCGCCACAGCGCGATAGCTCTCCTCGATCCACTCGAGCAGCATCGCCTCGGGCACGCGATCCTTCGGGCCGAAGCGCGCCGTCACCCAGCCGCTCTTGCCGAGGTTGTACCCCGTGGGCTCCGCGAACGGCAGCATGAGCGCGGCCTCGCCCGACTGCGGGAGCTTGGCCGTGACATGGAGCTTCCCTTCGTGGGTGTTGAGGAAGACGAAGATCTTCCCGCGCACCTTGGCGACACGGTCGCCCCAGGGGAACTCCTCCACCGCCTCGGGATAGGCCAGCGCGGCGTCGCGCAGCCTTCCAAGGATGGGCGTGAACCTCGCGTCGTCCTGGCGCATCGTCATCCGGCGAGCGTAGAGCGCCCGCACGACCTCGTAAAGCCGGAACGGCGCCTCCTCACAGCCCGCTCAAGAGCTGATTTCTCCGGTGCCATGAGGTAGGGTGACGCCTTGCAGGAGCACGCTATCCCCATGTTTTCGCTCGAGAACCGTGTTCAGGAGTACGCCTGGGGCTCCCGGGACGCCATCGCGACGCTGCTCGGACAGCGCCCCTCCGACAAACCGCAAGCCGAGCTCTGGATGGGAGCCCACCCGGCGGCCTCCTCGTGCATCGAGCTCGACGGGGGTCGAGAGCGCCTGATCGACGCCATCTCCAGGCACGCCGACGCCTTCCTCGGCGGACCGACGCGCGAACGCTTCGGCGCTCGGCTCCCCTTTCTGCTCAAGGTGCTCGCGGCCGACCAGCCGCTGTCGCTGCAGGCACACCCGGACGAAGCGCAGGCGCGGCGCGGGTTCGACGCGGAGAACGCCGCCGGCGTCCCGGTCGACGCCCCCGAGCGCACCTACCGCGACCCGCACCACAAACCCGAGCTCATCTGCGCGCTCACCCCGTTCGACGCCCTCTGCGGTTTCCGGCCGGCCACCGCGCTGCCGGAGGTCTTCGGGCTCCTCGCCCGAGGCCCAGGGGACGCGCTCGTCCCGCGCGGCGCCGATGTGATCGACGCGGCCGCGGTCGCGCGGCTCGTCCAGGGCCTGCTCGCGCTCGAACCGGCCGCCCGGCGAGAGCTCGTGTCCTCGGTGGTCGAGGCGTGCCGCGCACGCGCCCAGGCGGGCGGATGGCTCGCGCGGGCCGCTGGCTGGGCGCTCCGCCTGCACGAGCTCTACCCGGGCGACGTCGGCGTCGTGATCGCGCTCCTGCTCAACGACGTGCACCTCGAGCCGGGCGAGGCCCTGTACCTGCCGCCGCGCCGTCTGCACGCCTATGTGCAAGGGGTCGGGATCGAGATCATGGCGAGCTCCGACAACGTGCTGCGCGGCGGGCTCACGCCGAAGCGCGTCAACGTCGACGAGCTCGTTCGCGTCCTCGATTTCGCGCCGTGGCGTGTCGAGCCCGTCGTGCCGCGCCAGGTGGGCGTGGAGTCCTTTTATGACACCCCAGCGCCGGAGTTCCGGCTCTCCCGCATCGACCTCGACGCCGCGGTCCCCTGGAGGACCGATGACCGCCGAGGCCCCGAGATCGTCCTCTGCACCCGGGGACAGGCCTCGCTGGTCGACGCGCGCGGCGCTGCCCGCGAGCTCCGCCAGGGGGGCTCGATCTTCGTCCCGTTCTCGTCGGGGAGCTACGCCATCGAGGGACACGGCCAGCTCTTCCGGGCCACCGTCGGCCTCTGAGGCCACCTCGAGAGACGCGCCGCGACGCCGGGCAGCGGTCGCATTTCCCCGGCGAGAGCTTCCATGAAGGTGGGGAGATCATTGAGCTGTTCTTCCCATGTTCCCGATGGCGGGATCTCCCTGGGCGACTGCGGGCTCGCCGCGCGGGGTCTCCTGCCCATCCGCGGGCCCGCGCGCGAGCGACCCGGCTGCGGCGCGCCACGTCGCGAGGACGCGCCGCTTCAGCGCGCGGAGCTCGTGCGCGGCGAGCTCGGCGGCGCGGCGGGCGCTGTCGTTCACCGAGGGGCGCGCGGCCCGGAGCTCGATGAGCGGCCGCGCCGATAGCGAGAGGGCCAGCTTGTACTGGCAAGGGCTGTCCAGAAAATCGTACTCGCGCCGCCCCTCCGCGATCGCAGCGCGGATGGCAAAGGCGTGGATCACGGTCCCCGGCCGGAGCCCCTTCGGCAGGTCGACCCTGCGCCCGCACTGGTAGAAATAGATCTTGTTGTTCCAGACAAGGTTATAGAGCGCCGCGATGGGCTCGCCGCGCGCCGAGAGCCACGCGAGATCGAGGGCGCCGCGCTCGAACATCGCAGGCATCACCTCGTCGTGGAACTCGCGGAAGCGCTGCGAGGCGAACACGCCGGCGCGCCCATCGGCCGACCAGCGCTCGGCGTGCAGGCGGAGCAGGATCTCGCGCGCGCGCTCGAGCTCCGCGCGCGTCCTCGCCCGATCGAACGTCAGCGTGCCGCCCGCCCACGCCTCGAGATCGCGCGTCGAGCGGCGCACGAGGTAGCGGCGCGACGCGGAGAGCGCGCTCAGGTACTTCTCCCAGCTGGACGGCAGCGGGATGTAGGGCGAGGCGTCCGTGACCTCGATCCGCGCGTCGATGCCGTGCCGCCGGAGCTCGCGCGAGAGGATCACGGCGAGCGCGCCGTCGGGGCGCATGGCCGGCATCACGAGCTCGTCCCAGGCCCCGAGCGCCGCGCCCGTAAGCGCGCGGGCGAGCGCGTGCGTGACGTCGGCCTCGGCGCCCCGCTCGGCGATGACACCGAGGTTGCAAGAGCAGACCTCGTCGGCCTGATCCTCCCCCGAGGCGATGAGCTCCAGCCGGCGGAACACGATGCCGCTGCGGTGCCGGCAGCGGCGCTCCAGCAGCGGCGCGAAGCCGACCAGGCGAGACCCATCGAAGAAGAGCGCGGCGCGCAGCGAGCGGCCCTGCGCCCCGAACACGCGCCACCAGGCGAGCATCCAGTCCGGCGTGAGCATCGGCTCGTTCATGCCGCTCCGCCCCATCAGCTCTTCCCACGCCCCACGCATCGCGACGAGCTCGGCGACATCGGTCACCAGGTGAAACCGCAGCATCTCCCCCTCCCTTCCACACAACCCCGCGCGCCGTCCGCCGCCGCTCCGCCGGGCCTCGCAGCAGAGCGACGGCAGCGGCGCTCCCCCTCAGCGCCATGTCCGCTCAGCTCGCAAGCACCAGCGGCGAGCGCGCCGTCCAGGGCATCGCAAGAACTGACATGGAATGGTCGGAGCCTTATCCGGCGAATCGACACGAGCGCTGCGACACGCCTCAGGACGACATGGCGGACGGCAGGAGCGCGACTCACAATCAGTATACGGTGGATTTGCTGGCTGACAAGAGAATCACCCAACGAATGGAAAGCCAAGGCACAGGGCTGTCCAACCAGGACAAGGACATGGGCAGCCGCGCCGAACCGAGGTGTTCTACCCCGTGTCCGGGCGGCTGCGCGCCTCGCGAGCGGCGCTCGCCGCGCGCGGATTGGCCGAGGGCGCCTGCTCGGTCGGCATGTTCATTCGTCCACGACGTGGATCGGCTTCAGCCAGTTACGAAAGGTGAGCCGCCGGCAGATCGCGCGGGCACTGTAGAGGGCATGCGGTCGCCCCGGTGACTCTGCTCATCGGGAGATGGCGCCACGCGTGCGCGGCGCGCTATCCGAGCGCGTCCTCGAGCCGGACGCGCACGAGGCGCACGCCGGAGGGCACCCGGAGCAGCGTGTCCCACCACTCCGAGCCCGCGAAGCGATAACGGATCTGCACCCCGAGCGCGGTCCCGTCGCCGAGCGCGCGGCGGGCGAGGGCGAGCTCGCCGCCCGCGCTGCCGGCCCGCTGGAGATCCCCCGCGCGGGAGGTCGCACCGGCCTTGAGCGACACCGAGACGAGCTCCGCGGCCTCGGCGAGGTCGAAGAAGAGCTGATCGAGGGTCGCCTCGTCGAGCACCGCCTCCTGCAAGGGAGGCAGCGGGATCTCGGGAGCGACATCCGTCTCATGCCTGGAGGGGAGCTTCATGGCCTGTCCGCTCCCACGCTCGGCGGCGGCCACGCCGAGAGGGGCCTCGGTGCGCGCTGATCCAGCTCGGCCGAAGGCGCGTGGCACTGGGTGCAGCTCTGCCGGTAAGGGTGGGTCGAGCGAATGCCCAGGGCGCCATGGACGCCATGGCAGCTCGCGCACTCCGAGCGCATCAGCGTCGGGTGCGGGATCGTGGGCGGCGCGCCCTCGTAGGCGCGGGCGCCTCGCCGCGGCGACGGCATGCCAGCAAAGGTGTTGTCGGGCGGAGGCGGCGTCTCCGCGAGCGGCCTCGGGTCGGCGCCGACGACATGGCACTGCGTGCAGCTCTCGTAGCGACGGTGGCTCATCCTGGGCGCGGTGAGGTTCGCGACGCGCAGCCCGCGCTCGTGGCACGAGAGGCAATCCGGGGCGCCGAGCTGCTCGATGCGATGCGGGATCGTTGGCGGCGCGCCGTCGTAGGCGCGGCGGGAAGCGCGCCGCTCGAGCGCCGCCTCTCTATCGGCCTCCGACGGCTCGACAGGCGCGTAGAGATCGGCGTCCGCCGCCTCGAGCCGTGCGAATGCGCCCTCGTACATGCCGGCGTTCGGGCCGTGCGCGCGCTCGCGCATGTCGGCGTAGCTGCGCGCCTCGACGCTCGCCGAGGGCGGAGCGGGATCGCCGCGCAGCTCGGCGACCCCCTGCTCCGTGCCGCGGACCCCCGAGAAGTAGCCCGCCGCCGCGACGGCGACGATCGCGGCGAGGCCGACGTGCAGGCCGCGGGCGTCCTTCATCGCGCCTCTCCCCGCTTGCCCTGCTGCTTGCGACGGATCCTGACCGCGCATTTCTTGTAGTCCGGCTGCTTCGAGAGCGGATCGTGCGCCTCGAGCGTCGCGCGGTTCACCATCACGGTCTCATCGAAGAACGGCACGAACACCGTGCCAGGCGGCGGCGCGCCCCTGCCCTCGATCCAGACAGGCAGCTCGAGCGCGCCGCGCCGGCTCTCCAGGATCACGACCTCGCCGTCGCCGACACCGAGCCTCCGCGCGTCCTCGCGGCTCATCTCCAGGTACGACTGCGGCATCGCCCGCTGCAGCTGGGGTATCCTCATGGTGAGCGACCCCGTGTGCCAGTGCTCGAGGACGCGGCCCGTGCACAGCCAGAAGGGATACTCCGCGTCGGGCGACTCGGGCGGCGGCTCGTAGGGGTGAAACCAGATGAGCGCCCGGTCGTCCTTGGTCACCGAGTGGTAAAACTGGATCTCCGCCTTCGTGGCATAAGGGTCGTCGAACCTCGCGAAGCGGAACCGCGTCTCCCGCCACGAGCCGTCGGGCTGCTCGACGACGGGCCAGCGCAGGCCTCGCGCCTTGACGTACTCGCGGTACGGCGCCAGGTCCTTGTGCTTGAACCGGCTGAACTCGCGGTACTCCTCGAAGAGCTGCTCGTCGACGTTGACGTCGTGGTAATGCTTGGAGTCCCAGACCGGCACCTCCTTGCCGCCCTTCCGGATGTCGAACAGGAAACGGCCGTCCTTGTCCTTCATCCCGGCGAAGCCCATGTCGTGGAGCTTGCGCGCCACGGCGATGATCTGCCATGCATCGTCCCGCGCCTCGCCGGGCGGCTCGACCATCTTGAACCACTGCTGCGTGCGGCGCTCGGAGTTGCCGAACATCCCGTTCTTCTCGACCCACATGGCCGAGGGCAACACGAGATCCGCGGCGCGCACCGTGGCCGTCGGGTAGACGTCGGACACGATCAGGAACTTGCCCGGGATCTTGCGGCTCGCGTCGAAGAGCTCGTTCGTGTTCGGCAACGACTGGCCTGGATTGGTCACCATCACCCAGATCGTGTCGATGTCGCCCCCCTGCTCCTTCGGGGTCGAGAAGCGCTTCCAGAGGTCGACCGTGTGGTAGCCGGGCTTCGGGTTGATCCGCCCCTCGGGCAGGTTCCAGAGGTGCTCGGCCTCTTTCCGGTGCTCTGCGTTCGTGACGACGAGGCCGCCGGGGAGCCCGTGGGCCAGCGTGCCGACCTCGCGCACCGTGCCGCAGGCCGACGGCTGGCCCGTCAGGCTGGTCGGGGCGTCGCCGGGCTTGCCGAAATGGCCGCTGAGCAGGTGCACGCCGTGCACCAGATCGTTGATCGCGGTGCCGCGGGTGTGCTGGTTCATCCCCATGCACCAGAGGCTCGTGATCCTCAGATCGCGGCGCCCGAAGAGATCCGCCAGCATCCGGATGTCCTTCGCGGCGACGCCCGAGATCGCCTCCACCCGCTCCGGCGTGTACTCGGCGAGCGCCGTCCTGTACTCCTCGAAGCTCATCGGCTGCCCGTCGAGGGTCGGGGGCTCGGTCCGCTTGCGGAAGTTGCAGAACCTGTCGACGAACGCCCGGTCGAACGTCCCGCGCTCGACGAGCAGGTGCGCGATGCCGTTCGCGATCGCGAGATCGGTGTTCGGCTTGAAAACCAGCGTGTGCTGGCAGAAGGCCGAGGTGCGGGTGCGCCGCGTCGTGAGATCGATGAGGAGCACCTGCTCGCCCCTCGACCGCCGGTCGACGACGCGCGAGAAGAGCACGGGGTGCATCTCGGCCGGGTTGTTCCCCCACATGAGGAGGACATCGCACCTGTCGAGATCCTCGTAGCAGCCGGCCGGCTCGTCCACGCCGTAGGTGGAGAGGAAGCCTGTCACCGCGGACGACATGCAGAGGCGCGCGTTCGGGTCGATCTGGTTGTTCCCGAGCCCCGCCTTCACGAGCTTGTTCGCCGCGTACCCCTCGGGGATCGTCCACTGGCCGCTGCCGTAGAGCGCGAACCCCGCCGGGTTCTGCATCGCGCGCCGCGCGACGATCGCGATGGCCTCATCCCAGCCGATGGGCTCGAGCTTGCCGTTCTTGCGGAGCAGCGGCTTCGTGAGCCGATCTCTGCCGTAGAGGGCGAGGCCGACGTGATACCCCTTCACGCAGAGCAGGCCCTTGTTGACGTCCGCGCTCTGGTCGCCCGCGACCGCGACAACGCGGCCCCCTCGCACGCCCACCTGAACGTGGCAGCCGGTGCCGCAGAACCTGCACGGCGCCTTGTTCCAGACCACATCGGAGGCGGTGCCCGCCCCGGGCGCCGCCTGGGCGGCGGCGACGCCGTCCTTGCCCAGCGCGAGCCGACTGGCGGCCACGGTCGCCGCGCCCATCGCGGAGCACCTCAGAAACTCGCGGCGATCCATCATGGCTCCAGATCCGAGAAGTCGACCGAGACCACATCGACGAAGTCCACCCCGTCGGTGCGGAACACCCGCTCCACGAGCTCTTCCCCCGCGAGCAGGGTCGCTGTCTCGGCGATCGCGGGCAGCCTCGAACCACACGGCGGGCCGAGCGAGAGCGCCGCCTCCGCGGCGAGCGAGCGACACGCCCGCGCTCGCGCGCTGGGCTCATCGGAGAGCGTGATAACAAGAGCACTGAGGGGCATCGGAACGCCTGTCTGGGGTTGATCGGGTGGATGTGATCGAGCGGGTCGAGCGTCGGATCACGACATCGCAAGGTCCACGCCACGCGAGATCGTCGCCGGGACGCCCGTCCATCGCGGCCTGCGCCCAGCGCCTCACCGGAGATCCCTGGCGCGCGCGGACCGCGGGGCAGCGCAAACGGTGCGTCCGGACGCGCTCCCTGCACCGCGCCCAGCCGCGGGCCGCGGCGCCGCCCCGGACGCGCGCGATGGCACGTGGCGTGCGATGTGAATCGACCCGTGCACTCCTCTCTTCATCTTCCCGGGGCCGCCGCGTTCCTGGGGCTCCTGTGCGTGGCGCACGCTGCAGGCTGCCAGGATCGCGACCAGCCGCTCGGGCTGCGCCCCGCGCTCGACGCGACGCCGATCGCCTCCGCGAGCATCCACCGCCCTGACAAGCTCTCCGGTGTCGCCACGGACAAGCGGGACTCGCTGGGCCGGCCGATCCGCGCGGCGTGCGTGACGTGCCACTCGCTCCGCAGGCCCGACGCGCTGCCGACCTCGACGGCGGAGCTCGACGAGTTCCACGTCGGGCTGAGGTTCGAGCACGGCGGGCTGAGCTGCGCCTCGTGCCACGTGATCGGCGAGCAGGACACGCTGCGCAAGGCCGATGGCGCGCTCCTCCCGATGCGCGACGCCATGCAGCTCTGCGCCCAGTGCCACGGCCCCCAGCTCCGCGACTACGCGAACGGGGCTCATGGCGGGATGAACGGCAGTTACGCGGGCGGCGCGCGGGTGCGCAACCACTGCGTCGACTGCCACGATCCGCACGTGCCGGCGTTCCAGCCGTCGATGCCCGTCCTGCCCCCGCGCGACCGCTTCGTGGAGGCGCGCGGCGCAGGAGAAGGAGCCCACCGATGACCCAGACATCCAGGCGCGTCGCGCTCAAGGTGCTCGGAGCCACCCTCGGCGCCTCCGCGTTCGCCCACGCGATGGAGCCGCTCCGCGCGTGGAGCAAGGACCTCTCGCTCGATCAGTTCCTGCAGCGCCATTACAAGGAGCTCACGAGGGAAGAGCTCGCCGAGGTCATCGACCGCCTCGAGCGGGAGACGCGCGAGGAGTACGGCCGCGAGGTCACGATCCGCGATATCCGCCCGCAGGAAGGGGTGCAGTTCGGCTACGCGCTCAGCCTGAGCGTGTGCATCGGCTGCCGCAAGTGCGTGGAGGCGTGCCACGTGGAGAACAACCACGATCGGCGCACGAACAACTCCTACATTCGCGTGCTCGAGATGGACCAGGGCAGCTTCGACATGGAGAAGGGCGACGCGACGTACGAGCACGCCGTGCCCGCGAAGGGCAAGTACTACCTGCCGGTGCAGTGCCAGCAGTGCGACAACGCGCCTTGCGTGAAGGTCTGCCCCGTCCAGGCGACCTGGAAGGAGCCCGACGGCATCGTCGCCGTCGATTACACCTGGTGCATCGGCTGCCGCTACTGCGAGGCCGCCTGCCCCTACCACGCGCGGCGCTTCAACTGGACGAAGCCCGAGGTGCCCGCGGACGAGATCAACCCGGACCAGGGCTACCTGTCGAACCGCATCCGGCCCCAGGGCGTCGTGGAGAAATGCACCTTTTGCCTGCATCGGACGCGCGAGGGCCGGATGCCGGCCTGCCTCGAGGCCTGCCCCACGGGCGCGCGCGTCTTCGGCAACCTCCTGGATCCGAAGAGCGAGATCCGCTGGGTGCTCGAGAACAAGCGGATCTTCATCCTCAAGGAGGAGCTCGGCACGCGGCCGCGCTTCTTCTACTTCTTCGACGTCTGAGCGAGCGGAGCCACGATGGGCAAGGACACACACGCCATCACCTACCCGCGCTTCCTGCTCCGGGTCATCGGCCAGAGCTTCGAGGGCTCGTGGCGCTTCTATCTCTGGATGACCGTGCTCACGGCGATCGCCCTCGTCGGCGCGAACGCCTGGGCCCACCAGCTCGCCGAGGGCATGCGGGTCACCGGCATGAGCGACCACGTCTCGTGGGGCCTTTACATCGCGAACTTCACCTTCGGCGTGGGGCTCGCGGCGGGCGCCGTGATGATGGTGATCCCGGCGTACCTCTACGACGACCACGAGATGCACGACGTCGTGATCCTCGGCGAGCTGCTCGCGATCGCCGCCATCGTCGTGTGCCTCATGTTCATCGTGGCCGACATGGGGCGCCCGGACAGGTTCTGGCACATCTTGCCCGGACTCGGGCGGTTCAACTGGCCGATCTCGATGCTGACCTGGGACGTCATCGTCCTGAACGGCTACCTGTTCATCAACCTGCACATCTCGGGTTACCTCATCTACACGAGGTACCTGGGCAGGAAGCCGGACAGGAAGTGGTATCTGCCGTTCGTGTTCCTGTCGATCGGCTGGGCGGTGTCGATCCACACGGTGACGGCGTTCCTCTACTCGGGCCTCGGCGGCCGCCCCTTCTGGAACTCGGCGCTGCTCGCCCCCCGCTTCATCGCCTCCGCCTTCATCACGGGCCCGGCCTTCGTGATCCTGCTGCTCCAGCTCGTCGCCCGGCTGACCCGGTTTCGCGTGGGCGACGGGCCGATCCGCACGCTCACCTCCGTGCTCCGCGTGACCGTCCTGCTCAACCTGTTCATGCTGGGCTCGGAGCTCTTCACGTCGCTCTACACCGGCGGCACGCACGGCGCCGCGGTGACCTACCTGTTCTTCGGCCTGCACGGCAAGAGCGCGCTCGTGCCGTGGATCTGGTCGGCGGTCGCGCTGAACGTGGCCTCCGCGGCGCTCCTGCACCTGCCGGCGAGCCGCGGGAGCCGCGCCTACCTCAACGCGGCCTGCGTCGCCGCCTTCGCCGGCGTCTGGATCGAGAAGGGCATGGGCCTCATCATCCCGGGCTTCGTGCCGAGCACCCTGCACGAGCTCGTCGAGTACGTGCCCTCGATGGCCGAGTGGAAGATCACGGCGGGCATCTGGGCCGTCGGGTTCATGGTGCTCACGATCGCCATCAAGGTCGCGCTGACGGTGCTCACCGGCGAGATGTCGGTCGAGCCGCGCTCCGGCGCCCCCCGCACGGACGAGCACGCGCCGCCGCTCGCGCAATAGCGCTGCTGTGTGCCTCAGCGCGCCGCCGGACACACCTCTGGCGTCGCGCGAGCGCGCGTGTCGGCCTGCGTGGTCGTTGGCCCGGAAAGTGGCACTTCCTCGGACAATATAAAAGCTGAGCCGTCCACGGATCGCCCGGGCACTGCAGGGGGCATGTGCTGGCCAGCTCGTTCACCCAGGGCGAGAGAGGCAATCTCCTCATGTCATCCAGATTGCCCGGGCGAGTGAGCGCTGAGCCTCGCTGGCGACCGCGTCGCATTTCAACTTACAAGAGGGAGGACACTTCAATGAAAGTTGCCGAGTACGCTCGTCTGGCCGCGCAGGCCGCCGCAATCGCTCTCCCGCTCGTCGCGCTGGGCTGCGGGCCTGACCCGGAGAAGGCCGGCGATGAATGTGCTCCGGATGACGGCTGCCCGAACGGCCTCGTGTGCGCCGACGGCGGCGAGGATCACATCTGTTATGCGCCGCCGGGCGCCGGCTGCGATGCGGGCGGCACCGACTATTGCCTGGGCGATGCCGTCTGCGGCGACGACGGCACATGCCGAGTTCCGCTCGGAGGCCCCTGCGCCGGGGACGCGAAGGACTTCTGCGCAGAAGGCACGACGTGCGGCGCTGACGGAACCTGCCAGACCCCGCCTGGCGGCGCGTGCGATCCAGCGGGCCCCGATCTCTGCCTCGACGACGCGGTCTGCGGCAAGACGCGAGACGGCGGGGGAATCTGCGGCATCGCCGAAGGCGGCGCGTGCGATCCGGAGGCCCCGCTGTGCGCGGGCGGGCTCACCTGCGCCGAGCTCGTCGCAGGCGGCCATGCGTGTTATCCGCCCGTGCTGGCGAGAGGGAGCGTCTTCGACTCCGAGAGCACCGCGGGCATCGAGGGCGCGCTCGTTCTCGCGCTCGACGATCAGGCGACCGCGATCACGGACGTGACGACCACCGACGCCGCAGGGAATTACGTGCTCGAGGTGCCGGTGCCTCGCACGGAGGACGGCGCGCCGATCGGGGACGTGATCTTCACGCTGCGGGCGAGCGCGCAGGACCACCAGCCCTTCCCGGGCGGGCTCCGCACCGCCCTGCCGATCGCCTCGAGCGAGGCGACGTCGGGCGACGACGGGTGGAGCATCGAGACCGCGCTCACGGATATCGCGCTGATCCCGCTGCCCGAGGACGAGCGGGGGCTGCCGAGCATCTCGGGCGCGGTGCTCGCGGACGAGCAGTCCGGCGGCGTGCTCGTCGTGGCCGAGGACGAGGGCGGCAAGGGGTTCAGCGCGGTGACCGATCGCGGCGGCGCCTACACGATCTTCAACGTGCCGGCCGGCGGCTACTCGGTGAGCGGCTACGCGGCGGGGCTCGCGCTCGATCCGAAGGCCGCGGAGGTCGGTGACGCGGCGGTGACGGGCGTGGATCTGGCGCGCTCGGACGCCGCCCTCGGCACCCTGACTGGCACGCTCAACATCGTCGACGCTCCTGGCGGTTCGACCACCAGCGTCGTGGTCGTCGTCGCGTCCACGTTCAACGACGCCTTCGTCCGCGGGGAGGTGCCGCGCGGGCTGCGCACGCCGCTCAGCGGGCCGCCCGACGTGAGCGGCGAGTTCAGCATCTCCGGCGTGCCCGCGGGCAAATACGTGGTGCTGGCCGCGTTCGAGAACGACAGCCTCGTCCGCGATCCCGATCCGAACATCGCCGGCACGCAGCTCGTCACCGTGGAGATGCCGAGCCCCGGCGAGGACGTCTCGCTGCCGACCTCGTTCAAGATCACCGAGTCGCTGCCGTTGATCGGCCCGGGCGCGACGGATCCCGAGCCGGTGACGGCCGCGCCCACGCTCCGGTGGGGAGACGACGCCAGCGAGGACTTCTATACCGTGGTCGTCTACAACGCCTATGGCGACCTCGTGTGGTGCCTCGGGGACGACCCGACGTGCGCTGGGCCGAGCATCCCGGGATCGAGCGGCGTGGACGAGGTCTCGGTCGAGTACGGCGGTCCCCTCGATCCGGGCATGTACTATCAGTTCCGCGTGACCTCCTGGCGCTCCCCGGGCGGCGAGCCGGGCGCCATCTCCGCGACAGAGGATCTGCGCGGCGTCTTCTACGTCACAGGCCAGTAACGACCCCCCAGGCGTCCCGGCATGGACAGCGGAGCCCGCGGCGCCGCCCCGCTCACTCGGCGACGATCGCGATGGAAGCCGGCAGCGCCCCGATCGCCGCCGTGACCACGCCATCCTCGTACGAGAAGGGCACCACGCGATCTTCCTCGAAGTCGATCGACGCGACAGTGACCTGCGTCGGGCTCGCGTCCACGGGGAAGCTCGCCGTCACCCCTACCTGCTCCACCACACCTGCGCTGTACTCGTGGTTGATCACGTGGAGCACCGTGCGGCCGTCCGCGAGGCGCACGAGGTTGTGGCTCATCGCCGAAGCCCCTGGACGCCCAGCGCCGCCCGCGATCCCGTCTTTCCCATGAGTTGCCATGGGCACAGAAGGAGTTCGTGCCCTTCGCCATGTCAAGGTGGCCCTGTCCCACGGCACGAAGCTGTCACCGTGAGAGCTTCTCAGACATCGACGTCAAATTCCAGCACCACCGCTCGCCCTTCATGGTTGAATTCCGCGTGCACAGAACGTCGCTCCGCCGACTGGCGGCCTTCATCGCCCCCTACGTCCTCGGCGCCGCGCTCTCCTTTTCCCACGATCCTGCATTCACGATTTGCTCTTGATGGAGACGATCATGCCCATTCGACCTTCATTGTCGCACACCATTCTTCTTGGCCTGCTCGCTGCCGCCTGCGGCTCGAGCGAGCCGGCTCTGGAGGGCGCCGGTGGCGCGGGCGGCGCCGGTGGCTCGGGCGGCGCCGGTGGCTCGGGCGGCGCCGGTGGCTCGGGCGGCGAGGCGGCGGCGCCGCTCGTCGAGACGGAGGCGGGTCCGGTGGAGGGCGCGCTCGTGGGCGCGACGCGCGCCTTCCTGGGCATCCCGTATGCCGCGCCGCCGGTCGGGGAGCTGCGCTGGAGATCGCCCGCGCCGCACGCGCCGTGGACCGAGCCGCGGGCTGCCGTCGAGGTGGGCATCCCCTGCTCGCAGCTGAACCTGCTCACCCCGGGCTTCAATGAGAGCTCGGGAGAGGACTGCCTCACCCTGAACGTCTGGGCGCCCGAGCGCCCGGCGTCCTCGTCCCTACCCGTCCTCGTCTGGATCCATGGCGGCGGCTTCGAGCTCGGCAGCGGCGGGGAGGCCGATTACGACGGCCGGGCGCTCTCCGAGGCGACCGGATCGGTGGTTGTCACCTTCAACTACCGCCTTGGCCCGCTCGGGTTCCTCGCCCTCCCGGAGCTCAAGTCGGAGGATCCCGATCACCCCTCGACGGGCGCGTACGGCCTGGAGGACCAGCGCGCCGCGCTCGAATGGGTCAAGGCCAACATCGCCGCGTTCGGCGGGGATCCTGGAAGGGTCACCCTGTTCGGCGAGTCCGCGGGCGGCATCAGCGTCTGCATGCACCTTGTGTCGCCCAGGAGCAAAGGCCTGTTCCAGACCGCCATCATCGAGAGCGGACCGTGCGACTCCGCGGCAGACGAGGCGACGGCCAGCGCGCAGGGGAAAGAGCTCGTCGAGGCGCTGGGCTGCGCCGACGCGCCTTCCGTCCTCGAGTGCCTTCGCGGCAAGTCGGACGAGGAGATCATGAGCGCGCTGCCGCGGGGCGCGGCCTTCCTCCAGGGCGCCGGCCCGACGTGGTTCCCTGTCGTCGACGGGTGGAACCTCCCCGACACGCCGGGCAAGCTCCTCGAGGCCGGGAGCTTCGAGAAGGTGCCGACGATCCTCGGCAGCAACGCGGACGAGGGCACGCTCTTCGTCGCGCTCTGGGGCGAGTCCGCGACGATCGCCGACGACGCCGCGTTCGAGGCGTTCGCCGAGACGCTCGCCCCGGGACACGGCGAGGAGGTGGTGGCGCTCTACCCGAGCGAGACCTACGGCTCGGCGCAGGCGGCGGCGATCGCGGCGCTGGGCGACTCGATGTTCGTGTGCCCGACGCGGCGGGCGGCGCGCGCGATCGCGGGCGGCGGAGCGGCGACGTATCTCTATCATTTCACCTATGCGCCCGAGAGCTCGCTGCTCGGCGATCTCGGCGCCTTCCATTCTGCCGAGATCAAGTTCGTGTTCGGCAACCCGACGCTGGTGTTGCCGGAGCCGCTGACCGACGGTGAGCTCGAGATGTCGCAGCAGATCATGGGGTACTGGTCGCGCCACGCGGCGAGCGGGGACCCCAACGGCGAGGGCGCCGTCGCGTGGCCGAGGTATGAAGCGGAGGGGGACGAGAGCCTCACCCTCGGTCTCGACATCGCGCCGCAGGCCGGCCTGAAGGGAGAGCTCTGCGACGCGTGGGACACCTTCGCCACGGCGGCGCCCTGACGGTGCTCGCGCGGAGGGCCGCGGCGCGTCACGCCATGGCCGAGGCCCGGCGAGCGGCCTGCGCGGCTTGAGTCTTGAGTCCGGGCCCGCCGCGAGCGCGATCCCCGAGCGCCGCCGCCGCCGCGCGCTAAATAGCGATAGATATTATGCTATCCTGACCACGGTGCTCTCCTCCTACGACCTCGCCGCCATCATGGCCCGCCTCGACGGGCGCGAGGCCGCGCTCGACCTGCTCACGCAGGAGCGCCAGGCCGCGGTCGCCGCTATCTTGCGGGCGCCGGCGGGGCCTCTGGGCGCGGCGTTCGATCCTCTTGCGGGGGGCCGGGAGCCCGGGGAGGCCGAGCTCCTCCTGATCCGCCGGGCCGAGCACCCGGCCGATCCCTGGTCGGGGCACATGGCGCTCCCGGGCGGGCGGCGCGAGCCGGCGGACGAGAGCCTGCTCGCCACCGCGATCCGCGAGACGCGGGAGGAGGTGGGGATCGATCTCGCGGCGCACGGGACCCTGCTCGCGCGCCTGCCCGAGGTCCCCGCGGTCGCGCGCGGGCGGCGCGCCGGGATGATCGTCGCCCCGTTCGTCTTCGCGCTGCGCTCCACGCCGGAGCTCACCCTGAGCGGCGAGGTGGCCGAGGCGCTCTGGACGCCGCTCGGGCCGCTCGCGCGCGGCGAGCGCACCTCGCGTTATGCGTACACGCACGAGGGAAACGTCCTCCAGCTCCCGTGCCTGCTCGTGGACGAGCGGGTCGTCTGGGGGCTGACGTACCTCATGCTGAAGCAGCTCTTCGAGGTGCTCCACCGGTAGCTCCCGCGGCCGCCGGATCAGCCGGTCTACCGCGGCGTCGCCGGCCGCGTTCCCCGTTCCCCTCGGCTTCCCCTCAGAAACCGCCCTCGATCGCGAGCCCCGGCATCGTGATGGGCCCGATCTTCCGCGGCGTGCACCCGCTGTCATCGCAGCTCACGTCGAACACCTCCTTCGCCAGCGTCGCGTTCTGCACGTCGAAGACGAGCCCGAGGTAGCTCCGCGCGCCCAGCGCCCAGCGCTTCGACAGGCGCATGTCGAGCCGGTAGAACGGCGCGACGCGATCCGGGTGCTCGCTCGGGGGGCGGCCCGGGGCGGCCTCGTCGGCGGGAAAGCCGGTGTAGAAGACGTGGCGGATCCCGGCGCGCCAGCCCCCGCCGAGGTCGTAGAGCAGCGCGAGGTGCGCCACGTGCGTCCGGTCGTAGGCGGAGGGGATCGTCGACCCGCCCCGCGTGCGCGTGGAGCGCGACAGCGTGTACGACGCCAGGAAGAACATGTCGCGGCGGAGCGCCCCGCGCGCCCCGAGCTCCAGACCGTACGTGTCGCCGAGGCTCCGCGTGAGGAAGCGCTCCGTGCTGAGGGTCGTGCCTCGGCCCGTCCCGATCGGATCACTCAGGCCGAAGGTCGCCTGTCGAAACACCGTGGCGCTGAGGTTGACGGGGCCCGCGTCGACCTCGACGCCGAAGCTCGACTGCAGGCTGCGCTGCAGCCCCCCCGGGATGCCGCCGATCTGGAGCGCCGGCAGCGGGGCGAGGCCGGGCAGCTGCGAGGCGAGGCCGAACGCCGGGATGAGCCGCACGTGGTCGCCGATTCCGAAGCGGCCGACGATCCTCGGGTCGACGGCGAGCGCGCTCTTGCCGAGCGAGGTGTAGTGGTCCACGCGCACGCCGGGCGTGATCGTCGAGCGCTCGTCGAGCACGAGCAGCGCGTCGGCCCACGCGCCCAGCGCGAGGTCGAGCCGGCTGCGGAAGAGCTCGGGGAAGCTCTCGTCGAGCTGGGCCGTCCCCTCGGCGGGCGTGTCCTCCTCGGTGGACGTGCCGTCTCCGGGCTCGCCGTCCGAAGAGCTGGGGCGCGGCGTCACCACATAGCGGTCGACCGCGGCGTCGACGCCCACCCGCACGAGCGCGCGCCCGCCGAGGATGGGCCGGGCCAGGCTCATCCGCGCGTTGAGCTTCCACGCCTCGGCGCTCTCCACGCCGACCCCGCGCGACCGGTCGAGCCCGAGGGTGAGCGCCGATCGGACGCGCGCGCCCGACGCGGCGTCGTCTCGGTCGTAGCGCATGTCCAGGCGGTGGAAGTCGCTGTCGAGGAGGACGTCGGTCGCCTCGGCGCCGCCCTCCTCGCCGATGCTGGCGAGGTAGTCGTACGCGCCGAAGGCGAACACGGTGATGCGCTCCTCCGGCCCGAGCCGGTGCGTCATCCGGCCCTGGTAGTCGGCGTAGCCCACGTCGACGCTCGGGACGAGCGCCGACGTGAGCGCCGCGCCGGCGGCGTAGCGCCCTCCCACGAGGACGTGGGTGTCGCTGTCCATCGGCCCCTCCACGACGCCGCCGAGGTCGACGAACCGGAGGCTCCCCTCCCCGCGCCAGACGTCGGACGGCGGCGCGCTCTCGGCCTCGATCGCCGCGCCCGCGAGCCGCCCGATGTCCGCGGGATAGGGGCCGAGGTGCATCTCGACGCGCTGGACCATCGCGGCCGGGATGACGCTGGGGCCGGCGCCCACGTGAAAGAGGAGCGGGACCTGGATGCCGTTGAAGAAGTAGCCGATGTTCCCCGGCGGCGCGCCGCGGATGTAGTAGTACGGCATGCCGCTCGCGATGGAGGTCACGCCGGGCTGGATCTCGATGGCGCGGTAGGGGTCGCCGAGCGCGCCGGGCAGCTCGCGGACGTCGCGCCGCGTGAGCGAGACCGAACCCGGCGGAGCCCGGTTGCCCTCGACGGTGACCTCGATCCCGGCGGGCGCGGCGGCCTGTCCTTCGGTGACCACGGGAGCCGGCGGCTCGGCCGGGGCCGCGCCGGGCGCCTGCGCCGCCTCGGTTCCTGCCGGCTCACCGGCTCCCGCCGGCTCACCGGCCGGGCGGCCTGCAGGTTGAGGGCGCGCCTCGCCCGCATGCAAGGTGGCGGCGGCCGCGAGCGCGAGGGAGAAGAGTGCGCCTGGGGATCTCACGCGGATGTCGTAAATGCGCCGCCGGGCAGCCGGGAGAACCTCCCCCGTGGCGCCCCGGAATTAGCAAATCCAGCGGCTCGACGGAAGCCAGGGAGTCCATGCACGCCCGGCCCCCCACGCGCCCTGGACGCGTCTCCGCGCTCGCGAGGCGCCCGTCGGCCCCATCGACGGGCGGCGCGTCCCCTCGCGTCCCCTCACCCGATCCGGGGAGACAAAAAACAGAGCGCCCATTCGACGGCGGGGGGGAAGCCGTCACGGGCGCTCTGGCCTCCATGCTTAGCAGGACACGGGCCAAGGCTCTCCCCTTCTCTGTTCCTGGGGTTACCCTTAAGGACACCCCCGACATCTTTCGATTCTGAAATCTATGCTTTCAAACATGGCATGGGATCCGCGCCTTGAAACATCCCGCCGGGCCTCCCTGCCGCGCCGAGCTCCCTGAGATGCAAGCCAGGCCGAGGACGTCGGCACAGCACTCAATTTGACAGGTAGCTGTCAATATGACAGGTTACTTCCAATGACGAGGCTCACCGCGGAGGCGACCGCGCTCAGCGAGCTGGTGCTCGAGGTGTTCCGCTTGAATGGTCTGGCGCTCGAGGCCGGGGACGCCCTGGCCAGGCCGGCGGGGCTCACGAGCGCGCGCTGGCAGGTGCTCGGCGTCGTCGACCACGGCCCTGCGCCGGTCTCGAACGTCGCTCGGACGATGGGGCTGACCCGCCAGGGCGTGCAGCAGATAGCCGACGCCCTCGAGCGCGAAGGGTTCGTCGAGTATGTCGAGAACCCTCACCACCGCACGGCCAAGCTCATCGCGATGACGGCGGCAGGGCGCGAGGCCCTGCGGCAGGTGGAGGCGCGCCACGCCGCGTGGGCAGATCGGATCGGCAAGCGGCTCGACCTGTCGAGCCTGCACGCGACCCTCGATGCGCTGCGACAGGCCCGACGCGTGCTCGAAGAGGACGCGGCGTCGCCTGCGCGACCCGCTCGAAAGGCGTGATCCCATGAGCGGAGCGATGACGATTCCCGTGCTCCCGTGCGTGTCGCTGCCCGAGACCCTGGCGTTCTACGGCGCCCTGGGCTTCGAGGTCACCCACCAGCAGACAGCGCCGAACGTGTATGCGGCGACGCGCCGCGGGGAGGTCCACCTGCACTTCATGGGCCTCAAGGGGCTGGATCCCAGACAGGCGTACAGCACGTGCCTTGTGATCGTCCCCGAGGTCGAGCAGCTCCACGAGACGTTCGCGGAGGGGCTGCGGCGGGCGTACGGCAAGCTGCCGATCTCCGGCCTGCCCAGGATCTCGCGCATGAAGAAGGGGCAGAGCCGCTTCACGGTGGTCGACGTCGCGGGCAACTCGGTGATCTTCATCCGGCGGGACGCGCCGGACGACGACGAGGGGGCCGCCGGATCGCGCTCGGACTCGAGGCTGGGCAAGGCCCTGCGCGCGGCGGCGCGGCTGCGCGACTTCAAGAACGACGACGCCGCGGCCGCCAAGGTCCTCGACGTGGCGCTCGCCCGGAAGGGGCCGGACGACCCGCTCGAGCGCGCCCGCGCCCTCGCCGCCCGGCTGGAGCTCGCTGTCGCCCTGGGTGAACAGGCGCGCGCCCGCGCCCTGCGCGACGAGATCGACGAGGCGCCGCTCTCCGACGAGGAGCGCGCCCTGCTCCGGCCTCAGCTCGACGCGGTGGACGCGCTCGATCGGTCGCAGCGATAGGCGCGCCCGCGCCGCCAGGCCTCACGTCGCTCGCCGCCTCCGCGCCGCGCCCGGCGGACGCGCGACACGCTCGTCCTTGGCCAGGAGCTCGAGCGCGCGATCGAGCGCGAGCCCCAGCGAGCGCGCGCCCTCGGCCGAGAGGTCGGAGAAGAGCATCTGCGCGCCGACGAAAGCCGCGTACTCCAGCCGCGCGAGCAGCAAGGCGGCGCCGCGCGCGCGCCCCTCGGAGGCGTACAGGGACGCCAGGTACTCGACGCGGCGCGCGTCGACGCGCCGGAGCACGGCCGCGGCGCGCTCGTCTCGGAGCGCCCACGCCCGCACGGCGAGCTCGAGCCGGCCGTCGAGCGAGCGCACGACCGCGGAGAGCCGCTGCCGCTTCTGCTCGGCGCTCCCGCCCGCCTCGGCGTGGTGGATCGGCGCCGACGTCTGCCGCTCCTCCCAGCGAGCGAGGAGCGCCGCGAGGAACGCCGCGACGTCCTCGAAGTGGTGATAGAACGAGCCCTTCGTTCGCCCGAGCCTCGCGCAGAGCCCGTCGATCGTCAGCGCGCCCTCGCCGCCGTCGCGGAGCGCGTCGAGCCCCTTGTCGAGCCAGTCGTTCCTCGAGGTGCGCGCCATGCGGGTCAGTCGAGCGTGGCGCCCGCGACGGCGGCCGCGAGGGTGAGCGAGAGCGGCGAGTACACGAGGCGGTTCAGCCGGTGATACGGCAGCGCGCGCGTGCCGGGCCGCAGGCGAGCGTCGAGGTAGCCGCCGACGCCCCGCGCCCCGAGCACCAGCGCGACGGCCCACGCGCCGAGCCGGAGCAGCGCCTGCGAACCGCCGCCGCCGTACCGCTGGGCCAGCACCAGCGCGGCGGACGACGCGAGGAGACACGCCACGACGAGACACGCGCCCAGGGAAGGAAAGGGACTCCCCTTCGGCAAGCCGACCACCATCTCCACCTTCTCGTGCCGCGCATCCCCGGGCCACGCGCCTCCCAGGCCCCAGTAGACGTGGATCGCCGCGAGCCCCCCGAGGGCGCCGCCCGACGCCAGGGCAAGCACGTCGCGCCGTGGGACCCCGACGCCCAGCGCCCCGGCCGCGCACAGGATCGCGAGCAGGCCGAGCAGCGTCCACGGAGACACCCGGCGCGGCGCCCCGAGCCGGGATACGCCGGCGACAAGCACGATGAGCGCGGCGACGACCGCCGCGCTCGATAGAAGTGAATCCATCAGGGCCTCACCTTCAAACAATACCATACGGTATGGTTTGGACCTGGACAAGCGTCTGCTCCTCCTGAACGCACGGCACAGGGACCGTCGCTGTGGCGCTCCGCCACGGACGCTCCGGAGCCACGCGAGGCCCTAGGCTGCTCAGGTTGCCCTCGCCCGCCGCCGCGCGCACTGCCCGCACCTCCCTGCGCGCGCCGCCCGCCACGCCCGGCGCGGCCCGATTCCCGCCGGCAGCGCGGCAGCGCCACCGTGCTTTCCACCCTCCGCGGTGAGATTCTCACGAAAAGCGCGCGATCAACAAATGCTGAGATCTTCTCGGGGCCTATCGTAAAATACATTCGATATACACTCGAGTCATCGCGCCTTCACGACAGATTCGGCTTCCTTGTCCTCGCCTGCCCAAGTATGAAATAGGCGTGCGAGCTCTCCTTGGCTCCGAAGTGACAAGGGCGCCGCGCGCCCCCGGTCGGGTCGCCTCGCCGGCGTGAAGGAGCGGGAAGAGAGAGGCTTGGGGCAGCGCCGAGCGATCGTCGCGGTGCCCCCTGCCGAAGAGCCGAAACGCGACACGCGAGAGAAGGACCATCACGATGAGGAGAAGGAAGGACCCGTTCGGCATCGCGCTCGCGCTCGCCGGCGCCGGCAGCTTCGCGGGCTGCTGGGAAGGCGGCGCTGTCCAGATCTATTCGTGCAACGAGCCGTGCTTCAGCCTGGATGCTCACGAGTGCAATGATCCGTGCCCCGTGTGCGACGGCGCGTGCGTGCCGCCGCCGCCGTCGCTCGGGTTCGACGATCCCATCCTGCTCTGGAGGGGCGACGCGACAGGCGGGACGTCCCCACCGGAGTGCCCGGTGGAGGCGCCGGATCTCCTGTTCGACGGTTACAGCGGGTTCGGCGGCGAGCACACGTGTCCGACGTGCCTTTGCACGAAGCCCTCCTGCGAGCTGCCTTCAGGCCTTCTGGGGAGCGCCTCGGCCACGTGCGACGGGAGCGCGTCCACGTCGTTCGCCGCCCCCGAGGGGTGGAGCGGCGCGTGCACGGCGCCGGCCGCGGCGACCTCGGGCGAGCTCGGCGCGCTCCTCATCCCGGCGCCGACCGTGAGCGCGTGCGCCCCGGCGCACGATCCCGGAGGAGCGCCGCCCGAGCTGGCCGCCCCCGCGAGCACCCGGGTGCGCGCGTGCACCGGCGCGGCCGACAAGAACAAGTGCAGAGATCCCTCGACGATGTGTGTCGCGGCCCCCAGGCAGCGGTCCGGGGGCTTCACGATGTGCATCCGCTATCTCCTCCAGCACACGCCGGAGTGCCCTGAGCCGTATCCCGATCTGCTGGCGGTCGCCGCGGGCTTCGACGACACGCGCAGCTGCACGCCTTGCGCGTGCGAGCAGCTCGAGGACGCCACGTGCGCCGCGCTCGTGTCGGTCTACGAGGACGGCGGCTGTCGCGAGCTCCTCGGCGCAGAGACGGTGACGATGGCCGGGCCGAAGTGCGTCGCGGGGCCGGATCTGCGGCTCGAGAGCATGGAGGCGCGATGGATCAGGGACGACCCAGGCCGGTGCGCCCCGACCGGAGGAGTCGCCACGGGCCAGGTGACGCCGGAGAGCCTGGCCTACTATTGCTGCCAGTCAGACGAGGTCATCCCTATCTACTGATGACCCCGCCCGCCAAGGGCTGTTCGACCCGGACGCCCTATTGAGCGAGGGTGCGACTTCGTGTACCCGTGCGCGTGCTTCGCGGCTATAAGAGCGAATCACGCGAAAGGGAGAGCGGATATGCGAATCGCACGATGGTGCTTCTGGATCGCGCTCGCCGCGGCCGGTTGCAGCGCGTCCAACCGCGGCACGTCCGCGACGGAGGCCGACCCGTCCGCGGGCGCCGGAGAGAGCGGTGAAGGGAGCGGCGCGGGCGGCCGGGACGACCCGTTTGGCTCCGGCACCGATATCGGCGGGAACAGCGGAGACGTCGGGAATGGGGGCAATGGGAGTGGGGCCCCTGACAACGGGTGCATCGAGCGAGCATCCCTCGTGTATGTGCTCTCACAGGACAACGAGCTCTACAGCTTCAGGCCCGATCGCAAGGAGTTCACGAAGATTGGTGTCCTGGGGTGCCGGACCGGCATGGATCCGAACTCGATGGCGATCGATCGCAACGCGGTGGCGTGGGTCAACTACGTGGAGCCGGACGACAGCGAGGGGACGTTGTTCAAGGTCAGCACCGAGGACGCGAGCTGCGAGCCCTCCGGGGCCACGCTCGCCGGCGGGTGGGCCCGGCTCGGCATGGGCTTCTCGAGCGACCTCTCGCGCCCGGACACCGAGGAGCTGTTCGTGGCGGGCGCCACGGGCACGCCGGGCATCGGGCTGGGGAGGATCGACGGCCCGTCCGTGACGCCGGTCGGCGAGTTCAGCGGCTCGATGCGCGACATCTCGGCGGAGCTCACCGGCACCGGGGATGGACGCCTCTTCGGCTTCTTCACGACCACCCCGGTGCAGCTCGCCGAGATCGACAAGGAGACCGGCGAGATCATCGAGGCCACGGACCTGCCGGGCATCGAGACCCCCAGCGCCTGGGCGTTCTCGTTCTGGGGTGGCGACTTCTATTTCTACACCGCCCCGAGCGAGCTCGGGTCCCCGTCGCGCACCACCAACGTGAGCCGCTATCGCCCGTCCGACGGCTCGATCGACACGGACTACATGACGAACATCGGCTTCCGCATCGTCGGCGCCGGCGTCTCGACCTGTGCCCCCCTAGATCTCCCCCGCTAGAGCGACGGTCGCCCGCTTCGGATACGGGCCCATCTCGACGTTTTCGGTGCTCAGCGTACGAGAGTACGCTTCCGCGCCGAAAACGCCGATCTGGGCCCGTCTCCTGTGCGGGCGACCGCCGCTCTGATCGGCATGGTGCATGAGGTGGGCGGAATGGGAGGAGCCTTGGGACGGAGGACGGACTCGTCAGGGGGGTCCTTGATGGCATCAGGGACGGAGCCGGGAAGCGCGCTCCCGGCGGGACAGGCGTCTACCGGTCCGGCGTCGCCGGCATCACGTTGCACGTGGCCGATCGGGCACACCCGATCGGGCGGCGAGGTGTTGCGATGCGGATGAACCTTTTTTCCGGGCGCGGTCACTGGCTACTCGCGCTCGCGCTGTCGCTCGCCGCGGCGTGCGGGACGGCGCCGGGCGCGGAATCCCCGGCGCGCGAGGACATCTTCCGCGCCGCGGGGCCGAACGAGTTCATCCTGCTGACCGCCCGGGGCGAGCTCGTCAGCGCCGACATCGAGCCGGGACGCGTCGTCGGGCCGGACGTGAACCTCGGCGTGTACGCCGCCGACAGAGGGCGAGACGGGCAGACAGTCCGGGGCGTGGCGTTCAACCGGACCGTGAACGTCACGGCGACGGACCAGCGCGCGGCCGGCATCGTCGGCGCCATGCCGCTGGAGCTCTCGGTGACCCGGGCAGAGGCAGGGCTCCGCGCGCAGGGCCTCCTGGCCGGCGCCCTCTCCGACTACCGGCTGGACGAGCGGCAGCTCACGGGCACGATCGGGCGCTGCAGCTACGAGCTCACGCGGACGGGGCGCACCTACGAGGGGTCGCGTCGCTGCGAAGGCCAGCCTCATCACGCGACCGTGCTCCTGCCCCGCGGGCTGTCCTCGTGGAGCGACGCCACGCTGGCGGCCGCCCTCGGGCTGCTCCTTGGCGCCTGAGCGCCCAGTCGCCCCGCGCCCGCACCGTCGCGTGGGCGGTGGTGAATGACAGGTCGCGCAGCGGCTGCTAGAGCTCGGGGCGACCCGGCAAGAAAGACGAAGCGCGCCGGAAGCCCGTCGGGTACGGAAGGGCTGGGCCCCGGGCCTCGGCGGTCCTTTCTTCGCGCCCTCGCGCGGCACCCCCTCTTCCTCCGTGACGAAGCCCAGATCCGATGGCAACGCGCCGGGCCGGCCGGCCCCGGCGACTTCACCGAACCTCCTCGAGGGACGCTCCGCGCCCATCCCGGTCGGGCCGCGCCTCGAGGCTGTGCTCGAGCTCGCCTACCGCGCGCGCCGCGCGGTGCTGCTCGAGGGACCCACGGGGATCGGCAAGAGCGAGCTCGTCCGGCAGCTCGCCGAGCGGCTCGGCATCGCCACCGTCGTGCTCGATCTGAGCCTGCTCGAGCCGCCCGACCTCGTGGGCCTGCCGGTCATCCGGGACGGCCGGACCAGCTACGCGGCGCCGTCGGTGCTGCCCCAGGACGGCGCCGGCATCCTGATGCTCGAGGAGCTCAACCGGGCGGAGCGGTACATCCAGCAGCCGGCGCTCCAGCTGCTCAGCGCCCGGCGGCTGCACGAGTACGAGCTGCCCGCGGGCTGGGTGTGCTTCGCCGCCGTCAACCCCGAGTCGGCCGATTACCAGGTGACCCCCCTCGATCGCGCGCTCCGCGCGCGGTTCCTCCACCTGAACGTCCGCGCGGACCGGGCGTCGTGGCTCGCCTGGGCGCAGGTGAACGGGCTCCACCCGGGCGTGATCGCCCTCGCGCAGGGGCACGAGCGCATCCTGGACGACGTGCCCCCGCGCACCTGGACCTATGCGTCGCACGTGCTGAGCGCGCTCCGCCCCGAGGAGCTCGCGGACGGCGTGCTCCTGCGCGACACCCTGGGCGGGTACCTGCCCCCGAGCTGGGTCGAGCTCCTGCTCGCGTCGAAGGACACCTGGTCGACGCGGCTGCCGTTCGATCTGCGCGCGCTGCTCGCCGATTACGGGCCGAGCTCGCTGGCCGGCAAGGTGCTGCGCGGGGCGCGCGAGCGCGGGGAGACCGACCGGTTCGACGAGGTGACGACGCGGCTCGCGCCGCTGCTCGAGGGGCCGGAGGTCGGCGTGCTCGCGGCGCAGCGCAAGCTGTCGCTGGGGGCGTTCGAGGCGCTGCTCGCCGACCTGCCGGGCGACCACCGCGAGCGGCTCCAGGACGCGCTCGGCGGCAACGCGACGGCCACGCAGCTCATCGACGTCCGCCCCGAGGAGCTGCTCCAGAACTACGCCGGCAGCGCCGCCGAGCAGAAGGTGCTGGCGTGGCGCGCCGATCCGCTGCGGCAGCACCGCGTGGGGCTCGTCGTGACCGCGCTGTCGGCGCACCTCGCGCAGCAGGCGAAGCTCGTCGACGTGCGGCGGAGCAACGTCGCGCGCGTGTGCCTGGGCCAGCTGCTCGCGCAGCTGCCGGAGCGCTGGGCCCTCCGGCTCGCGGGGACGCTGAAGAAGCACGGCGTCACGCCGGTCCGGCCGCAATGAGCGAGACAGCGGGGCGCGGCGAGGTGCGCGAGGTGCGCGAGGTGCGCGAGGTGCGTGAGGTGCCAGAGGACGCGCTCGCCGCGTGGCTCGACGCCTTCGTGCGCGATCCCGGCTTCCTGGAGAAGTACCCCTGCTACGCGGCGATCCTCGCGCGGCTCGCGCCGGTCGCGGACCCCTCGGTCAAGCGCATGGCCGTCTCGCTGTTCGACGGCCGCTTCTTCCTCCACGTCAACGTGGAGTCGTTCATGAACGAGCCCGTGTTCCTGCGGGGCGTGCTCCTCCACGAGGTGCACCACGTCGCGCTCGGGCACCTGTGCCACCCCAAGTTCGCGGGCGCGGACGAGCCGGAGCTCATGGACCTCGCCCTGGAGATGTCGGCCAACGAGTACATCGAGGAGCCGCTGCCCGATCCGATCCGCTGGCAGCCCTACGCCCCGATCGGCCTGCGCGGCGGCCAGAGCACGCTCGAGCGCTACGAGCTGCTCGTGAGCGCGGCGCGCGAGGGCAAGCTCCCGCAGCGCGGCGGCGAGGCCGTCGACGATCACCGCGTGCTCCGGCGCCCCTCGCGGGAGCCGGGCGCTGTGGAGCAGACGCGGCAGCTCCTGCTGCGCGCCGCCGAGGAGGCGGACGCGCTCGCGGACGACGGCGATCCGGCGGACGTGCCCGGCCTCTTGCTCGCGGGCAAGACGCCGGGGCGGCTCATCGAGGAGCTGACGGACGCGCTGGGCCCGCCCGCGCACCCGCTCGACTGGAAGACCGCGCTCAGGATGTTCGTGGCGAGGGAGCGCGCGCCGGTGCACACCTACGCGCGCCCGAACCGGCGCTTCCCGGGCCGCGTCGGCGAGGTCCCGGGCAGGACGTACGCGCCCCGCGCGATCACGAAGCCGTCGGTGCTCGTCGCGATCGACACGTCGATGAGCATGCGGCGCGAGGAGCTCTCGGAGATCGCCCGGCAGCTGCAGGTGATGAGCGAGTCGGCGCGCATCACCGTGGTCGAGTGCGACGTGGAGATCGGCCGCGTGTACGCGTTCGACGGGCGGCTCGACGAGGTCGGCGGCCGCGGCGGGACCGATCTGCGGCCGGTGTTCGCCCCGGAGTTCCTGGCGGCGCGGAAGGTCTCCGGCGTGATCTATTTCACGGACGGCGCGGGGCCCACGCCCCCGGCGCCGCCGCCGCTGCCGGTGCTCTGGATCCTGACGAAGCCGCTCGATTTCACGTGCCCGTGGGGAGACAGGGCGTGGCTCGCGAGGAAGCCTCGGCGGTGGTGACGTGACGATGGCAGGCAAGCGCGCGAAGACGACCACGCGGCCAGGGATCGCCGCGTCGAAGCGCGGCGGCGGGGCCCCGCCGCGCGGCGGGTTCTACGACGGCTGGTCCGAGGAGATCGTCGAGCACCTGGAAGACGAGTTCCGGAAGCTCCGCGCCCTCGCGACCCTCGAGCTCGGTCCCGAGCTGGAGATCGCGATGTGCCATGCGCTCCGGAAGTTCCTCCCCGAGCGCGCCGGCGTCTGCCGCGGCTGGGTGGTGGATGTCACGGGGGACAAGCAGGGCGAGGACATCATCATCTACGACGCCGCCCGCTTCCCGACGCTGCGCGGGCTGGGCGGCGACCTCGCGATCCGGGAGCGCGTGCCAGCCGAGGCCGTCCTGGCGTACATCGAGGTCAAGCACACGCTGTATGCGCAGGCGAAGGTGCCCGCGAAGAGCCAGGGGCAGTCCGTCGTGAAGGCGTGTCGCCAGGTGGCGGCGGTGAAGCGGCTGACGCGCGCCCCCGTGCCGCTGGAGATGATCGCGCCGAGGATCTGGCTGGAGGACGGGGCCATCCAGCGGGACAGGGGCTTTCCGGCGATCCGCAACCCCTGGTACGCGGCCATCTGGGCGCTGAACCTCCGCGTCGACAAGGCCCTGGAGGGAAACCCGGCGGAGGCGGTGAAGCGGCGCGTGGCCGCCGCCCGGCGGGCCGGCACCCGCGTCGAGCACCTGCCCGACGTGATCGCCGCGGGCCCGGTCCTGATGACGCCCGCGATCGCCGCCGCGGGGGCCCTGGAGCCGCGGCCGTTCACCACGCCCGACACGGAGCTCATCTTCATGAACGGGATGAAGGCCCTGGGAGCCGCCATGGAGCACCTCACCTGGGCCATCGACGACATCCTCCTCGGGGAGATCCCCTGGAGGCGCATGCTCGCCCATCAGCTCCAGCGAGCGGAGGATGAGGCAGGGAGCGTCCGACTCACCATCACCTGATCTGGCCGGCCCTCCGGCGCCGGTGACGCGAGCGCCGGCGGGCTCAGGGCACGCTCGCCGGATCGGCCGGGTCGGTCCCCGCGTCCGCCTCGTCGCCGTCGAGCGCCCCATCGCTGTCGCGGTCGAGCGCCATCCGCACCCCCGATCCCGGCGGCGCGCACGTGAAGGTCAGCGCCTTGTTCGGCCCCGCGATCGCGCGCAGCGCCGCCGCGCTGATCGCCGCGCTCGCCGCCCTGTCCCGCAGGAATGTGCCGGCGCCCTGTTGATAGAGGAAGCCCTCCTCATTCCCGTGCCTGCGGACCTTCGCGACCAGATCGCACTCCCCCGCGCCGGCGCGCGCGATCAGGAGATCCACCCGCAGCTCGGCGGCCGTGTCGCCCGCGCCGGCGAGCGTCGCTTGCTGGCCCACGATGGGCGCCAGGTTGCTGTCGAAGGCGTGCAGGAAGTCGGTCACCTGCCCGCGCAGCACGTCGCCCGCCGCGCCCGGCGGGAAGCCGGCGATCCCAGGCGCCTCGTTGAAGCCGTTCTGATCGTGGAAGCGGAAGATCGTATCCATCGTCCCGTCGTGGCCAAAGCCGAACCCGCGGATCTGATCGCCCTGGAACTCGAAGTTCCGGTTGTTGAAGCGCGGGTTCTGCACCATGCCGAACATACCCACCTTCTGATAGACGTTGCGGAGCTGGGCGACCTTGAAGCTCTGGAAGATGAAGTCGAACGTGTAACGCCCGTCGGTCCCGAAGAAGCCGGGGAACGCGACCCCGTGCTCGGCGTTGGCCGCTGGATCGAGCACGTGGCACGAGGCGCACGCGCCTCCCTCGCTGGCCGGCAGGGTGAAGAAGGCCTTGCCCGCCGCCTGATCGGCCGTGAGCGAGTTGTCCAGCTGACGGATGGGGTTGGGCGGATACATCATCTGCATGGTGAAGTCGGTGAACGCCTGCATGTCCGCCGCGGGGATGGGCGCGTTCCGCCCGAGCAGGCCGACGAAGGCGACGCTGAATTTCTTGAACGCGGCGTCCTCGTCGAAGGTGCCGCTGTCCGGCTGCGCGCTCGGCGCGTCGTTCCCGCCGGTGCGGTCTCCGCGCCAGTGCATCGGCCCGTGGTTGGCGAGCCCGCGCAGGCTCTGCGTCGTCATCGGCCCCTTGAGCGCGGCGAACTCGCGGGGCGCGCCGAAGATGGCCGGATCGAGCACGAACGGGCCTGGCATCGGCGTGTTCACCGCGTCGGGGTCGCCGAGGTCCCACGCCAGGCTGTCGAGATCGCCGAAGACATGGCAGCTCGCGCACGCCGAGTCGCCGTGGCTCGACGTGAACGACGCGTCGTAGAGGAAGCGGCGGCCGCGGACCACGCTCTCCGGCTCGGGGCTGTACATGGGCACGTGCGCGATCTCGGCCCTGGCGCCGACGTCGATGATCGAGATGGAGTTGTCGAAGCGCGTGAGGGCGTAGAGCTGCCCGCGCGCCTCGTCCAGCACCACGCCGGTCGGCCCGCCGCCGGAGACCGGGATCTGGCGCGCGAGCCTCGGCACGAAGGTGTCCGCCTCCAGCGCCGCGGTGTTGAAGACGCCGATCTTGTCCGAGCCGAGCGCGGCGACGTAGAGCTTCTTCCCGTTGCTGGAGACGGCCATGCCCGTGGGCAGCGCGAGGCTCTTGCGGTTCTCGGCGTTCGGGACCGGCGCGCAGCACGTGCTGTAGTCGATGTGTTTGTTCAGGTGCCGCGGGGCGACGCCGCCCGTCGCGGGATCGATCACCGTGATGTTGTTGTGGTTGAACCGGCCGCGCACGGTGTGGCCGGCGAAGACGCCGGGGCCCTCGAAGCGGTTCTCGTTGAACGCCTCCGTGTTGGCCACGTAGACGCGCCCGCTCACCGGGTTGACGGCCATGTTGTAGAGGACCGTGCCGACCCCCCGGAACACGCCCCCGGGCCCCTCGACGGGCGCGGGCGGGCTGGCCAGGGCGTCGATGACGAAGACGTCCTTGTCGGGCAACGAGAGGTTCACCTTGTCGTCCCAGGATCGATTCAGCTCGTCCACCCAGTGCGTGCCGTTGAATTTGACGATGAGGGGCGCCGAGGGCTGCGCGACCCCGGCGGCGTTGGTCGTCGGCGGGGGCAGGCCGAGGCCCAGGTTCACCACGTTGGTCTCGATCACCGTGGTGCGGTTTCCTGAGTGGAAGGCCGCCGCATAGACGCGTGAGCCGTCGGGCGTGGCGGCGAGCGCGCGCGGCGTGTCGCTGAAGAGGGTGATGATGTTGAGCGGCGCGGGGCTCGGGCTCGCCGCCGAGAAGACCCAGACGTCGGCGCGGCCGACGCCCGGCGTGGTGAGCGCCGGATCCACAGGGCTGTTCTGGCCGCGGTGCGCCGTCGTGATGAAGGCGCGGCTCTTGCCGGCGCCGGCAAAGACGATATCGCGAGGCTCGTCGCCCACGAGGAGGGTGCGCGCGACGCGGGGCCTCCTCGGCCTCGAGACGTCGACCACGCTCACACTGTCGGAGAGGTGGTTGACGACCCAGACCTCGTCGTCGGTGCGGGCCGCGACGGCGACCGGCTCCAGGCCCACGGAGACGGAGCCGCGGTGCTCGAGCGTGCCGCTCCTGACCTTGAAGATCTCGAGCCGGTTGTCAGGCGTGTTGACGGCGAAGAGCATCGACCCGTCGGGCGAGAGGGCGAGAGGGCGGACCTGGCCGCTCTCGAAGAGGGAGTAAGGCCGGGCGGCGGCGACCGTGATCGGGGCGCCCGCGACGGCCGGGGTTTCGTCGACAGGCGTGCCGTGTTCAGCGCATGCGGCCAGGGCGAGAGCCGGGAGCGACCACAGGACGATCTTGTTCATGGGCACCTCGAAGGCGGGAGAAGAGCGACATTTCATGATCCATCGAAAGGCACCCACGGAGCAAGAGACAGACGGATGGAATCAACCCACGTTGTTTGGCAAGACACTTTTAAAGCGCGGAGCGCCTCGGCGGCAGGAGCGCTCCACAACACACCACAGGTCTCCCACGGTGGGGCCCCGACCCACAACAACGTTGTTGCCATTGGCGAGCCTCGTCGTTGATCACGAGATGAATGCCCGCGTACAAAAAAAATGAGCGACCCATCGGGGCGGCGCGCCGGCGAGGCGCCGGCGGCGCTCCCGAGGCAGAGGGCGCCGCGGGGGCGCGCGCCGCGGGGGAGGTGCGGCGTTCGCGGCCGGCGGCGCTGATGCCGAGTTGGACGGGCGGTGGGGTCGCGCGCCTCGGCGCGAGGCGATGAGGGTCAGGCCGCGGCGAGCTTGGCCGGGCGGCGAATCAGCGAGAGGGCGACGTAGACGACGAACGAGATGGCGAAGCCCGTGAACCAGGCGTAGCTGTAGAGATCCATCCATGCCTTGGAGACCGTCGCGACCTGGATGGTGCCGAGGAAGCCAGGCAAGTTGGGCACGACGCCGGCGACGAGGGCGACGATCGCGATGGGGTTCCACCCGCCCGCGTACCAGTAGATCCCTTCCCGCTTGTAGAGCTGGGTGACATCGAGGTTGGTCCTGCGGACGACGTAGTACTCCGCGATCAGGATCGCGCCGAGGGGGCCGAGCAGCGCGGAGTAGCCGACGAGCCAGGTGAAATTGTACCCCGTCGGGTCGCTGACGAGCCGCCACGGCTGCATCAGGATCCCGATGATCCCGGTGATGAGGCCGCCGGTGCGGAAGGAGATCCGCGACGGCCAGAGGTTCGAGAAATCGTTGGCCGGGCTCACGACGTTCGCGGCGATGTTGGTCGCCAGGTTGGCGATGCAGAGGGCCGCGAGCGAGATGATCAGGACGACCGGGTTCTCGAAGCGGGTGATGACGACGACCGGATCCCAGAGCGTCTCGCCGTAGATGACGACCGTGGCGGAGGTGACGGCGACGCCGATGAACGAGAAGAACGCCATCGTGGGCGGCAGGCCGATCGCCTGCCCGATGACCTGATCGCGCTGCGAATGCGCGTAGCGCGTGAAGTCCGGGATGTTGAGGGCCAGGGTCGCCCAGAAGCCGACCATCGCCGTGAGCGCCGGGAAGAAGAAGACCCAGAACTGGCCCTCCTTGGGCTGCCCCACCCCGAAGGACGAGGGCTTCTCGAGCATCGGGCCGAACCCGCCGGCGCGGCTGTAGGCCCAGAGGAGCAGCGCCAGGCCGAGGCCGATCAGGAGAGGCGCCTTGATGTTCAGCAGGATCCGGATCGACTCGATGCCCATGCGGATGATCCAGATGTTGATGCCCCAGAAGAGCAGGAAGCAGGCGAGCTGCGCGACGTTGATGCCCAGCGGCGTCGGCGGCATCTGCTCTATCGACGGGGCGAAGACCGCCGCGATCTTGTAGATGGCCCACCCGCCGAGCCACGTCCCGATCCCGAACCAGCCGCAGGCCACGAGGGCGCGCAGCACCGCGGGCACGTTCGCCCCCCGGATGCCGAAGGCGCTCCGGCAGTAGACGGGGAACGGGATGCCGTACTTCGTGCCCGCGTGCGCGTTGAGGATCATGGGCATGAGCACGATGACGTTGCCGAGGAGGATCGTGAGGACGGCCTGCCCCCAGCTCATCCCCTCGGCGATCAGGCCCGAGGCGAGCATGTACGTCGGGGTGCAGGCGCACATGGAGACCCACAGCGCGGCGATGTCCTTCATCCCCCATTTGCGCTGGTCCAGGCGCACGGGCGCGATATCCTCGTTGATGTAGCGCGAGTCGATGTCCCCTCCTGTCTGCTGAAAGCCCTCGCTGGCCTTCGCGCCGTGAGCAGCCGAATGCACGTCGGGTTGAGCAGTCGTTTGCGTGTGCGCCATCGTCGATGAGGCTACACGATCGCACGTGAGACGGGATAGTGGACAGGCGCGCCCTCTCCGGCGCACGCCGAGGCTCGGCGCTAGCTGCCCAGGCGGGCCGGAGGTGGAGAGGCGGTGAGCCCGCGCCGCAGGGCGAACGCGATACCCTCTTTCAGGGTCCGGAGCGTCACGATGCCGCCCACGCCGACGCCCTGCGCGACCAGCGTCTGCGCGATCCGCGGCTGGATGCCGGTGAGCACCACCTGGGAGCCGAGGAGGTTCACCGCCTTGGCCAGCCGGATGAGCGAGTCGGCTACCTGCGAGTCGATGACCCCCACGCCGGTGATGTCGAGGACCACCGTCCTGGCGCTGTGCGTGACGACCCCGTTGAGCACCGTCTCGAGCGTCGAGGCGGCGCGGTCGCTGTCGAGGAAGCCGATCAGCGGCACCGCGATGACCTGATCCGCCACCGGCATGAGCGGGGTCGACAGCTCGCGGACCATCTGCTCGAGCCGCTTCGTCTTGTCCGCCACGCGCAGCTCGAGCTCGCCGTTGAGGCGCCTCACCTCGTCCTCGGCGTGCCGGCGCTCGGTGACGTCGACGCCGATCGCCTGGAACTCGGCGAGCGACCCCCCCTCGCCGAGCGGGGCGCGGTTGGTCCAGTGCAACCAGCGGACCGCGCCGTTCGGGAGGATGACGCGGTGCTCTGTGTGGACGATCGGGTTCTCGGGGCCGAGCTTCGCGAACTGCCGGGCGAGGTACGGCCCCTCCTCCTCGGGGACCATCGGCATGAAGCGGTGGCCGACAAGCTCCTCCCGCGTCTTCTCGAAGTACCGGCAGTAGATGTCGTTGACGAAGGTCAGCGTGCCATCCATCCGAAAGCGGCAAATGAGCTCGGTCTGGTCCTCGACGATGCCCCGGTAGCGCGCCTCGCTCTCCCGCAGCGCGGTCTCCACGCGCTGCTTCTCGGCGAGCTCCCGCTCGAGCTCGGCGTTGCGCCAGCGGAGCACCTCCAATTCCGCTCGCATCGCAGCGAGAACATCCGCTTCGCCGTTATTCATGATCCGGTGATTCCTTGGCGCGCCGTGTGGACAGTTACGTCCGTCCTAGCTATCTTATCAAAGGACGACCCCGCCGGGTGAACTTCGAGCACGAGGAAGGCACGCGCAGCGCCTCCGACAGCGCATGTCCTCCTGTCCCGTCGACGCACCCTGACGCAGCGGATCCGCTGCCTGCTCCACGCATCTCGCGGTGGGTTCCGTGTGCGAGCGTACGCTTCAGGGCGCGACGACTCCACGGGCCCGGATGAGCCGTCGCCCCGCCGCAGGACAGGCACCCAGGGCCGCGCGGGAAGCGCCGTGAACGTCATGGCTCGATGCGTGGCGCTCACCGGCGGACCGAACACCGCGCTGACAGGCGCACAGCGCGCCTCGACGGACATGGCGACTCCGCGGCGACCCGACGAGAACCCACCGGAAGGCCACATCGCCCCCGCGGGCCCCGACCCCACCGCGGGAGCGAACGTAGATGGCGAGCGCGTCGCTCCCCGAGGGAAGCACCCACCGCCAACAAACCACAAAGACATACATCAACCTACCAAAATCACAAAATGTCTTCGTTAACTGATAATTTTTTCTCCGTCGATACAATGGTCACGTGTATCACATGCCTGTGTCAGCACGTGCTGCGCGGGTGAAGGGCAGTGCCGGAGGTGGGCCGGAGCCGGCGTCGAGGAAGCGCGGGCGCGGCGTCACGCTCGACTCGCTGGAGGCGGTGCTCCGCGCCAGCGCCTCGCCGCGGGAGTGGGGCAGGTTCGTCGAGGCCACGGGCATGTCGGCGATCCCGGGTGCGGGGAAGAGCGGGACGAAGGTCGACTACTCCGCTTATTTCTACGCGCTCCCGACGGGGACGACCGCGGAGGTGGAGCCCCTGTACCTCTACGGAGATCTCCGTCCGGTCCCCGGGGAGGAGACGAGCGCCCACCTCAAGCTGCGCTGGGAGATGATGCCGGAAGGGTCCATCCCGCAGCGGATCAAGGGCTCCAGCCGCGCCGTCGGAGGGTGGCCGAAGGTGCTTCACCGCATCGCGACAGGCTGGCCAGGGGGCGAGGTGGCGAGCGTCGATGTGACGGCGACCTTCGTGATCGATGAAGGGGCCTACAGGCCGATCCCGGCGCTCAGGCTCAAGTCGAGGCCGTCGATCGCGCGCTCGCACCGGCTGA
The DNA here is from genome assembly GCF_051475585.1 of Sorangium sp. So ce426. Lineage (NCBI taxonomy): Bacteria > Pseudomonadati > Myxococcota > Polyangiales > Polyangiaceae > Sorangium > Sorangium sp. So ce426. The sequence goes on from NZ_CP150341.1 coordinate 6,864,768, forward strand.
CCCAGACGGCCGTCGCGTGGTCCGTCGATCCGCCGAGCGGACCGGTGGCGCGGCTGTCCGTCGCGCTCCTCCGCGCGACGGAGCTCGTCCTCGTGGCCTCGGGGCGACACGCGCTGACGCTGGGCCCGGACATGGCAGCAGAGCTGGAAGGTGCGGTATGGGAAGGCGCCCGCAGGTTCCTCAAGGCGACGTGACCGCGCCCGGGCGCCGGCGCTCGCCGCGCGCTTCCGCGAGGCTCTGGTCGGGGGGCGAGGTGACGCAGCCGCCCTCCACCGCGAAGGAGCCGGAGACGATGCGCGTGTCGCGCACCACGGTCTACGAGCTCGGAGGCCCGGAGACACCGCCGACGCTCGCCGCGCACGAGGAGCGCCTCCGCAGCCTGGAGCAGCAGGTCGCGCAGCTCGGGATCCAGGTGGAGGAGGGCGTCGGCCGCCTCGCGCGGCAGATCAAGCACCTGCGGCGCGACGTCGACGGGCTCGCCCGCGAGCCGGCGCGGGGCGCTCGTCGGCCTGGTTGACGGGTACGGCAGGAGCGGCAGGAAGGCGCGCGCCAAACGGCTCACCGAGGTAGGGGTCGGCGAGCCAGGGCCGAGCCGACCGCCGGCCCTTCCAGGCAGGCTGGGGCGACGCGATCTGGGCGAGCTCGGCGAGCGAGGCGCTCGCTGCCGGGAGCGCTCGCGCCGCTCCGTCCACCGCCGCTCCGTCCACCGCTGCCCGGCCGCGCGACGGGACCGGAAGCGCCTGGGCGTCACCTGGGGCGCGCCGGACGAGCAGATCACCCGACGCGCCTTCACCGCGTTGCGACACGAGGTCTCCCCTGTGGAGTCGACTCGCCATGAGCCGACAGTCAGGCCGTGCGCGACGGACTAGAGCCGCCGGGGCGGTGACGCAAGGTCAATAACGCCGAGCTGCGCGCGCGGAAGGACCGCCGGAGCATTACGCCGACGCGTCGTAATTTCTCATCCGACGAGTCGATTCAGCGCATTACGGGAGCCGGTCCGATTTTGTCTGCCAAAGAGGCTCACTGCGCCCGCCGAAGCGTGGCGACGCCCTTCCAGGGTGGCGTCTGCGCATGAACGACGAGCTCTCCCTGGGCCGAGAACTCGCACAGCGCCTCGTAGGCGACCCCCGCCTCGTCGTAGGAGACCAGCTTGAACCGATCCCACGCGGGATCGCGGATCTCATAGGCGCGGTCCACGTGGAGGCCGGGCGAGTCGGCGAGGATGCGCTTTCCGTCGAAGCGGACGACCAGGTGCGCGTACTGGAACTCGAGCATCGACGCGAGCATCGGCTCGAGCGGGACCTCGGGCTCGAACCGGACGAGCCGGAAGCTGCCGCGCAGGCGCGCGTCGATCGACGCGAGCTCGGCGCCCGCTTCGGGCCCCCTGGCGGCGCTCGATCCGCAGCCGGCGGCCAGCGCGACCAGGAGCGCGGCGCAGGCGGCGAGGAGGAAGCGGGAAGCGCGGGATGGACGCGGGGAGAGGCGGCTCGCCGAGGGCGACATGGGGCGGAGCTTAGGGCGGGCGGACGGACAGCGCAAAGCGGCGCAGGAGCGCGCGGCCATGGGCACGCCGCAGGAGAGAGCGCGAAACCTCTTCCTGCCGCGCCCGCTTCCGCTCACGCTTCCACCTCGAGCGCCGTGGTCGCGCTCGCGGGAGGGGGAGCATGACAGACGTCCTGAGAGGCACCGATTTCATCGCAGGCCTTCCAGAGCACGCGTGCGCCGCGCGCGAGGAGGCCATCCTCGAAGCGGTGCAGGCCGGCCACGTGGCGCCGATCTCGTGGGTCCCTGTGTACAGCCAGCTCGACGAGCGCCGCGCGACGTTCCTCGTGAGCGCCGACGCGCTCCGCATCGGCGACGCGGAGGACTCCGTCCGCGTCAACGCCTCGGCCCGGACGGCCCAGCGAATCGCGGATCTGCTCGAGTGCGCGATGCTGACGACGCGCCTCTGCGACCTCGTGTGGGAGCAGGCCACCGTGCGGATCCCGCCGTGCATCGGCGCCCCGGACGCCTCGATGGCGAACACCTCGCGCATGCTGGAGCACCACCGCCGCCTCGAGGAGCAGGTCGCGGGGAGGACCGGGCTCATCGAGAACGTCGGCAAGCACTGGGTACTGACCAACCGCCTCGCGGACCGCCCCGACCGGGCCGCCAACTACGGCTGGTTCGACCCGGGCGCGGCCCACAGGCACGGCCAGCACACGCTGTGGCAACCGCTCGGGCTCGCGCACGATCCGGATCATGTGGACTACTCGCAGGTCGTCCGCCTCGTGCGGCGACGGTGCACGGTCGACGGCGAGGAGCGCGATCTCCTTGAGGTGATGACCGACCCGGCGCTCGCCGGTCTGGTCTCGTCCGAGGGCCCCCTGCGCGTCCTCCGGCTGCCCGGGGTGCCCGAAGAGGCGAGGCTCGCGGCGTGCCTGCGGGAGCGCGCGGAAGTCGCTGCATCGAAGTAGCCGCGAGCAGGACAGCAGGCGTTCCGGTTCCCCGCGCGGCCAGGTGGCCTCGGCGATCTCGTCGTGCGCGTGAGCGCCCGGATCGACGCTGCGGACGCCGCTCGCTCGATCGCTGGCATCGCGAAGCGCCCGTCCAGCGTCTCTGCCTCCAGCGGCGGCGATGACGGGCCCAGCTGCCCCGGCGACGGCACGCAGTGCAGCTTCCGCGGCGGCGCCGACCCGCCCGGCAATGTCGGGCTCGCCGTCTCCCTCTTCGGCCTCACCCTCGTCGCGCGACGCCGCGGCGCCGGGGGAGCGCGCAGGCCAAAGGCGAGACCGCCGGAGCTCCCCGCGCCTCTGCCTGGGACGCCTTGACGGGCGACCTCCCGCGGCCTCCTTGGCGCCCGCGTGCGCTCCGCGGTACCGTGCCGCGCGATGACGGTCCCGCGTGAAGATCTGAAGCGCTTCTACGCCGCCTGCGATCCGAACAAGTCCCTCTCGGGGACGGACGAGCGGTACGTCCCCCTCGACCGGGCCCGTGGCAGCATCGGGCCGAGCTGCGTGGACCTCCTGGAGCAGACGGTCCTCATCGCCGAGGAGTCCTGTCAGCTCTTCACCGGGTTCCCCGGGACGGGGAAGACCACCGAGCTCCGCCGGCTCCAGCAGCGCCTCGACGAGGCGAAGGACCTGCCCACCCACGTCGTCTACGTCGATCTCGAAGAGTACATCGACATCTCTCGGAGCGACCTACGACGGCGAGCCGCTCGTCCTGCCCATGGTGAAGGTCGCGATGCCCGGGGGAGAGGAGCCGGTGCGGGAAGGCATCGCGTGCTTGACGGAGGTCATCGGCAAGCGGCTCGATCTCGAGAGCATCTTCGGCGCCGAGCCGTCGCGCGTGCTCGACCCCATCCTCCTCGCGACGGGCGGTTATCCGCGGGATCTCCTGCGCGTCGTGCGCAATCTGCTCACCTCGGGCGGCGGCTTTCCGGTGACGCCCGAGCAGGTCGAGCGGCAGATCGACCGGCTCGCGCAGGACTACGCGATGGCGCTCTACGGGGACGAGATCGACGTGCTCGTCGAGGTCGCGAAGACGAACGCGGTCCCGCTGGACAACGACGGAGAGGTGGCGCGGTTCATCCGCCTGCTCGATCGCTGGCTCGTGCTGGCCTACAGGAACGGGAAGGAATGGTACGACCTGCATCCGATGGCGCGCCGGGATCCGAGAGTCCGAGCGCGCCTGGCGAAGCCGAGCTCGATCGCGCCGAGCGGGGGCTGAGCCCGACCGCGGAGGCGCCGCCGTTCGCGCGGCCCTACCTCGGGCACTTCGCGGAGCTGCGCGCGGCGCTCGCGCTGCACGAGGGCTTCGTGCTCGCGCCGGTAGAGGTGCCTTCGATGGACGTCGGCCGCGAGCTCGCGGCGTCGTTCGAGCGGGCGGGCACGAAGGTAGCGCGCGTTGTGGTGACGCCGGGGCAGGGCGTCGAATTCGCGGCGACCTTGCTGGCCGTGCCGGCGAGCGAGGTGGACGTGGTTGTCGTGCTCGGACCGCGGGACGTGACGGACGACGTTCGCGAGGGCCTCAACCGGCTCAACTTGCAGCGCGACACGCTGGCGAAGCGGCTCGGGAAGACGCTGGTCTGGTGTGGGCTCCGGACGTTCCTGAACGCGACGTGGGAGGAGGCGCCGGATCTCTGGTCGATCCGCGATCTCACGTTCCGGATTCCGCTGCTCGGCCTGAACGACATGCAGCGAGCCTCCTCGACGGCGATGCCGGGGAGCTCGGAGGGCGATCGCGACGAGACGCCGCGCCTGATCGAGGCGGCGCGGAAGGTCGGGGATGACAGGAACCTCGGGCGGTTGCTGCTGCGTCATGCGCAGGAGCTCCTCTCTCAGGGAGAGCCACGGAGCGCCGAAGCGCGTCTTGCCGAGGGAGCCGCGATCCTGAGAGGCCTCGCATCGTTGCACGGCACCTACGAGGAGGCGCTCTGCGAGGAGCTGCGGGGGGACGTCGACATGCGGCTATATAGCCCCCGCGAGGGCGTGGCCGCCTATGGTCGCGCGCTGGCGATGTACCAGGCACTCGAGCGAGCCGCGGATTGCGGACGCATCTTCTTGAAGCGCGCAGAAGCGTCGGACGATGAGGAGACGAGCCTTCAGGATCTGGAGCGAGCGCTCGTTTCGTTCGACCACACAGGAGACCGCCTCGGACAGGCAAACGTCCTGAGAGCACGCGGCGACCTCCGACAAAGAAAGGACGACCTCGACGGCGCTCTCCTCGACTACGAGCACGCTCTGGAGCTCTACCTCCTCGTCGACTCTCGCCTCGGACAGGCAAACGTCCTGAAAGCACGCGGCGACCTCCGACGAAGAAAAGACGACCTCGACGGCGCTCTCCTCGACTACGAGCGCGCTCTGGAGCTCTACCTCCTCGTCGACTCACGCCTCGGACAGGCAAACGTCCTGAAAGCACGCGGCGACCTCCGACGAAGAAAAGACGACCTCGACGGCGCTCTCCTCGACTACGAGCGCGCTCTGGAGCTCTACCTCCTCGTCGACTCACGCCTCGGACAGGCAAACGTCCTGAAAGCACGCGGCGACGTGGAGCTCACCCGCGAGAACCCCGCAGCCGCCCTGCCCCACTACGAGGCCGCGCTGGCGCTGTACGAGGCCATCGACGATGCCTTCGTTCTCTCCAACGGCCTCACCAACCTCGCCGCCGCCCACGCGCTCCTCGGTCAAGCCACCGAAGCCCGTGTCGCCGCCGCGCGCGCCATCCCCCTCGCCAAGCGCGCCCAGAACCGCCACGCGCTCGAGCTCGCCACCGCTGTCCTCTCCGCCCTGCCCTCCCCACCCGACGCCCCGTGACGAGCTCCTCGCCCCTGCCCACCCCGCCTCCTGGGCGAAGACCTGCACGCTCCTGGCGGTGGTGGTGTACTTACCCCCCGCTGCCAGAATGATGGAACCGCCAAGCCGCCACAAGACGCCAAGATTCTTGTGTTTTTCTTGGCGTCTTGTGGCGCGCTTGGCGGTTCAAAAGACCCCACTTTCGGTCCAATGACCCCGCCGCCCGAAGCGGAGCGCGATCTGCACGGGCTGGCGCCCAGTGGAACGCGCCTTCGTGCCGCGCGGATGTCCCCGCCGCTGTGCCCCGCGCGCTTGGCCATTCCTGCGCAACGCCGCCCCGATTGCGCGAGTTCCTGCTCAACTTGAGCAAACCAGCGCAGGCCTCCCCGCGCTCGCGCCGCGCGGCCTCGCGTCCCCGGAGCGCCTGGCCAGGTCGTGGGCCCTCGACGCGGGCGTGGCACGGAGCGTGATTAAAGGATCGCTCCATGACCGACAGAACTCACAGGCTTCTCGCCAACACGCCTCGTCGAACGTACCGAGCCGCGCCCCTGCTCGCCGCGGCGTTCATGATGGGCTGCACCGCCGCGTCGACCGAGGTGGACGACGCCGCCCCTCTCGCCCAGCCCTCGGCTGACGGCGGGCTGCGCTTCGCGAGCGAGCACGACGCGCTCGGGTGGGTCGCCAGGCGGGCCGAAGAGCTCGAGATGGGCCCGGTGACGGTCGAACGAGACGAGGGCGGCCGGCCCATCAAGGTGGCCGGCGTGTCGATCGGCTCGCCCGACGAGATCGCCGTGGCGAAGGCGAGCTTGATCGGCGAGCTGGGTGGTGAAGACCGTGCGGTCGAGATCGCGGGGGAGCGCTATCTCCTGGAAGACCATGAGTCCGGGCTGTTCGCCGCGGTCGCCCACTGCAACGGCGGCCTCTGCACGAACGACGAGTCGTTCAAGAACGACTACGTGTTGTACCGAGAGCTCGGCAGCCGAACCTCGGTGACGTCAGGGGGGTTCGAGACCCGGCGCCAGACGATCCAGGGCAGAGCAGAGTACGAGTGCGTCGACCTGCCGGGGCCCCTGCCCGTCAAATGCACCGGCTACTGCACGTATACGTCCGGCTGCCCTTCCGGCTTCACGGTGGAGAGCACCGCCGGCTACCCCACGTGCAGGACGACCTGCGTCGGCCAGGTGCGCAACGTGACGCTCTCGATCTCGATCGAGGGCTTCGAGTTCTACGAGTCGAGCGGCATCCTCGTCCCCTCCATCCCGGCACGAAGCGGCACGACCCACGACTCGAGCCTCGAGGTCAAATACTGGGAGTACGGCATCGGCATCGACTCCGTGATCTCGGACGCCAATGGGCTGTGCGGCTCACACTCGACGTCCGGCCCGGACGGGTTCGTCGTCGCCAAGAGCCACTGGGGCAGCGTGCCCACCGCGTGCCAGTAGCCCTCCCTCGGCGCTCGCAGCCGCGGGCCGAGCCGCGCTCTTCAGGCTGCCTCGGTCACCGGTTCACGAACTGCATGCCGGCCTCCGGATAGCGGAGGCCGACGGCCGCGCCCTTCGGCACCACCGCGTCGAGGCGCCGCAGATCGCTTTCGGTCAGCTCGATCGCCGCCGCGGCGACGTTCTCCTCGAGGTAGCTGCGGCGCTTCGTGCCGGGGATCGGGACGATGAAGTCCCCTTGCGCGAGCACCCACGCGAGCGCGAGCTGCGACGCCTTCACGCCCTTCTCCCGCGCGACGCCCTCGACCTTCGCGACGAGATCGAGGTTCCGCTGGAAGTTCTCGCCCTGGAATCGCGGCGAGATGCGGCGGTAGTCGTCCGGCGCGAGATCCTCGAAGCGCCGGATCTGCCCCGTGAGGAAGCCGCGGCCGAGGGGGCTGTACGCGAGGAAGCCGATGCCCAGCTCGCGGCACGTGGCGAGCACGTCGTCCTCGGGATCACGCGTCCAGAGCGAGTACTCCGTCTGCACCGACGCGAGCGGGTGCACGGCGTGGGCGCGCCGGAGCGTCGACGAGCTCGCCTCCGAGAGGCCGATCGCGCGCACCTTGCCGGCCTTCACGAGGTCCGCCATCGCGCCGACGCTGTCCTCGATGGGCGTCCTCGGATCCACGCGGTGCAGCTGGTAGAGATCGATCACATCGACGCGCAGGCGCCGCAGGCTCGCGTCGCACGCCGAGCGGATGTACTCCGGCGCGCCGTTGATGCCGCGGACCGTGACGTCGTTCGGGTCGCGGACGATGCCGCACTTGGTCGCGAGCACGACGCGATCGCGCCGGCCCGCGATGGCCCGGCCGACGAGCTCCTCGTTCGTGAAGGGACCATACATGTCCGCGGTGTCGAGCAGCGTGACGCCGAGCTCGATGGCGCGGTGGATCGTGGCGCTCGACTCGGCCTCATCGCGCTCGCCGTAGAAATCGCTCATGCCCATGCAGCCGAGGCCGAGGGCGGAGACCTGGAGAGTTCCGAGCTTGCGTGTGTGCATGGTTGGGCTCCTTGGCGCCGCGGAGAGGCGGCGGCGGACGCCACCGTAAGAGGTAGCGGGCGGCCGGAGTCAAGAGGCAGCCGGCGCGGCGGCGCGGCGACGAACCGCCGTGGCGGTCTTCCGCCTATCCGGGGCAAGTTCCCGCTGCAGCCTTAGAAACCGTCCCTCGCCAGCAGCGCGCCCGTGCCCGTCGCTGCGAAGAGCCTCCCCTGCGCGCCCGCGAGCGCGCGCACGTCCTTCGCCTCTCCGATCGAGACCCACGGGCTCTCGTGGCGCACCGGCGCCCGCCATGAGAGGCGCCCCTCCCCCGTGACCGAGTACACCTTCCCGTTGATCGCCGCCATGGCGACAACGCCCTCCGCGCGCCCGATGGGCTTCCACGGGACGTCGCCGCCCCGCGTGGGGCGCGTGAGCAAGAGGCCGCCGCTCGTCGCGGCGAACAGATCGAAATGGGTCGTGGCCATCGCCACGATACCGGGCCCAGCGCCGACCGGCCGCCAGACGACCTCCTCGCGCAGGGGGTCGCGGAAGAAGAGGCGCCCGTCGGCGGTCACAAGGAAGATCCCGATCGGCTGCTCCGCCTCGGCCTCGACCGGGCACGCCATGGCGACGACGCCGCGGGCCACCCCCGCGGACCTCCAGGGGAGGTTCTGGCTCGACGGCTCCCGCCACAGCAGCGCGCCGTCCTCGGTGGCCGCGAAGAGGAGGCCCTCGGCGCCCGTCATCGCCGCGATGCGCGGCGCGCTGCCCACCCGCTGCCAGCCGTGCTCGGGGTACCGGCGCGAGAGCTTCTCGAGCACATTGCGCGTGATGCGCTCGATCTCCGGAGCGGTCCCCCTGTCGAACGGGGCCGCCCAGTCGACGCTCGCGGCCGTGAACACCGTGCCTCCGCGGCGGTAGATGCCCATGGTCGCGAGCCCGCCTTGCCCCTGCGCCCGCCATTGCCGGAGATCGGCGACGGCCAGCACCACGAACGTCGGCGGCGTGCCGCCCAGCCCGGTCGCGCGCGCGATCCCGTCGACATCGACGAGTTCGGCCGCGTCGGTCTCGTAGCCGACCGAGCCTCTCCCGAAGGCATCTCCGAGCGCGAGCCCCGTGCCGTCGAAGACCCAGTGCTCGGGGAAATTCACCCGGTAGACCGCCTCCTTCTGCGCCTCCGGGTCGAGCCAGTTGCCGGCGCCGACCCGGTAGCCCACGCCCGTCATGTGGTTCTCCGGGCGATCCACGGGGGCGCTGGCCCATTGCACGGTCACACGATCGTTGTCGATCCCCGCCAGCGGATCCTCGACGGCGTCGCGGTAGCAGACCATCGTGCGGCCCTGGTCCTCGATGCGGACCTGCCAGTAGCACGTGTTGCCGCTCAGGAACGCCACGTTGCCGCCCGAGCGCACGAACGCCTCGACCGCATCGCGCATCTCTCTGGACCAGTACTCGTCGTGGCCCGTGCTGACGAGGAGCTGAACACCTCGCAAGAGGTCGGGCTCCGCGTGCAGGTCCATGCTGGAGCAATAGTCGACAGCGATCTGCTCCCTCTCCAGCCAGCGCACGAGCGGCAGCGCGCTCTTCGCTTCCGTGCCGCCGGGGCGCTCGAAGGACACCCTCCTGGAGCGGTCCGGCGAGGCCCATGGATAGAGCCGGTTGCCACCCCAGCCATTGTAGGCCTGGTCCGTGAAGAACGGGATGCAAACGAGGATGCTCGCGCCAGGGGCGCGGGCTCTCACCACGAAGCGCAGCGACGCCTCCTCGCCATCCGCGTTCTTCAGGGTGGCCAGATAGACGCCGCTCGGCCAATCGGGAGGGACGAGCCATTCATGGGCGCGGGGCCAGCCGCAGCCCACCGCGTAGGCGTCCGGCGGCGTCGCGTGGGCGCCTGCGGAGAACCTGACAGAAGCGCCGAGCGACGCGCGCGCCCCGATCCGCTCGATGGCCATCTGCACCGCGGGATCTGCCGCGGTGTTGCTCACGTGAAACCCGAGCGCCTCTCCCTGCATGACCGATTTGCGCGCGGTATACGCGTCGATAGCCATGAGCCTCCTGCCCTTCCGCTCCCCCCGGGAGCAACGGGCGGGCCGCGGTCGGGCGTGCGGGGGGGTGACGGCCACGCCCGGAATCACCGCACCAGGAATCACGGCCGTTCCGTGGAACGGAGTCCAAGCATTTCGGAAACGTCAAGCCCCGATCGCGGAACCTCCCCCGCCACCCGCTCCGCCGCGCTCGCGGGCGACAGACCACGCTCGGACCACCGGGCGGAGGGTGCCGACACCTTCCCGGCAGAGATGAAGCTCTGGCCGGAAGCTGTCGACACCCTCCCGGCAGAGATGAAACTCTGGCCGGAAGCTGTCGACACCCTCCCGGCAGAGATGAAACTCTGGCCGGAAGCTGTCGACACCCTCCCGGCAGAGATGAAACTCTGGCCGGAGGCTTCAGACAGCCGTCACACTGCACAATTCACATGAGGGTGTAATCGTCGTAGCTCGCGCGCTCAGGAGGGCGGAGGCCCATCCATCAGCGGTAGCACCTCGCAGTGACCATCACAGCATCAAGCATCGCATCGTCCCTTGGGTGCTCGCCCGGCACGCCGGGCGCTCCTCCATCACAGACCGCGCGACCTGCTCTGACTCAGTCGACGCGCACGTGCGTGCGCGACGGCGCCGCCCAGGAAGCCCGTCAGCAGGATCGCGCCGAGCGGAGCGCTTGACTTGCGAAGCACACCGCCAGAGGCTCTGCGCCATGAGGGGCAGGAGCAGGGCAGCAGCGGCGGCGGTCTGGCTCTGGGCCGTTGCCACGGTTGCGCCTGGCGGCTGCGCGCAGAATATCCGCGTGGAGCCGGGCGACGGTGGGCAGAGCCCAGGGACGGGTGGCGCAGGGGGCATGTCGGAGCCAGGACCGGCGACGGTGCACCCCGAGCGGCTGGTGCAGGGCTCGGTCGACAAGATCGACCTCCTCCTGGCGATCGACAACTCGAGCTCGATGGCCGACAAGCAGGACGTCCTCGCCATCGCGATCCCCGACCTCGTCCACGGTCTCGTCAACCCGCGCTGCATCCACGAGGCCGGCGCGATGCCCCCGACCACGGTCGCCTCGCCCATCACGCCCTGTCCGCAGGACTACGAGCGTGAGTTCGCGCCGATCAAGGACCTTCACATCGGCATCATCAGCTCGAGCCTCGGCGGCCACGGGTCGGGCGCCTGCCCGGGGACGACGAGCGCCTCGAACGTGGACATGGCGCACCTCCTCGCGCGCAGCGACGAGAACTCCACCACAAACGACCTCCCGACCTACCTCGACCGGGGCTTCCTGGCCTGGGATCCGGATCAGAAGCTCGACGGCGAGCCGGAGACGCCGGATCCGCTCGACGGCGAGGCGGACATCGGCCCCAATGATTCGAACGCCGACCTCAACGACACGTCGCTGGTCGGGCAGCTCACCGCGATGGTCAGGGGCACGGGGCAGACCGGCTGCGGCTTCGAGGCGCAGCTCGAGAGCGTGTACCGCTTCCTCGTCGACCCGGAGCCCTACGCGACGATCAGCGTCGACCCGGCCACCGAGTACATCGTCGTCTCCGGCGAGGATGCCGTCGTCAAGAAGCAGCGCGCCGACTTCCTGCGGCCGAGCTCCCTCCTCGCGATCCTCATGCTCACCGACGAGAACGACTGCTCGATCCGCGAGGAGGGCATGGACTACCTCGTCGCGGAGACAGCGCCGGGCTTCCGGATGTGGCGGCCGCGCGCCGAGTGCGCCCAGGACCCGGGCAACACGTGCTGCAGGTCGTGCCGCCAGGATCAGACGGGCTGCACCGAGGACCCGGCGTGCACAGGCCCGGACGGCGACGCGGCCAGGCTGACCGCCGCGGAGGACCCGATCAACTCTCGCTGCTGGGACCAGAAGCGCAGGTTCGGCTTCAACTTCCTCTATCCGATCGACCGCTACAGGCGCGCCTTCACCGAGGCGGAGATCCCGAACCGCAGGGGCGAGCTGGTCCCGAACCCGATCTTCAGCGATCTGAACCCGGACGACCTCGACTACGGCATCCGCGATCCCGGGCTCGTCTTCTTCGCCGGCATCGTCGGCGTGCCATGGCAGGACATCGCGCGCCAGAACGCGCAAGGCCAGCCCGACCTGCTGAACGGCCTCAACCAGGAAGGCGAGCCGGTCGGCGGGCTCAAGAACGCCGACGAGCTCAGCGCTCCGGTGGGCGACCACGGCAGCACCTGGGAGCTCATCCTCGGCGATCCCGCGAAGTACCAGGCGCCGAAGGATCCCTTCATGGTCGAGTCGATGAAGCCTCGCTCGGGCGCGAACCCGATCACCGGCGACACGATCGTCCCGCCGGAGGAGACCGGCTGGAACGCCATCAACGGCCGCGAGTACACGATCCCGGCGGAGAGCACGGGGGACCTCCAGTACGCTTGCATCTTCGATCTCCCCAGGGACGCGGTGAAGCGCTGCGATGGGCAGGCTCAGAGCTGCGACTGCAGAGCGGTGGGGGGTCAGGCGACCGACAACCCGCTGTGCGAGCCGGAAGCGGGGAACGACCAGGAGGATCCGGGACCCAGGTCGACGACGCAGATCAAGGTGAAGGCCTACCCGAGCCTCCGCGAGCTCCAGCTCATCCGGGAGCTCGGCCCCCAGGGCATCGTCGGCTCGGTGTGCCCGCGCCAGCTCACGGACGCCAACGCGGCCGACTTCGGCTACCGGCCGGCGATCGGCGCTGTCATCGAGCGTCTGAAGACGGGGCTCGACAGCCGGTGCCTGCAGCGCACGCTGACGCCCGACGCTGGAGGGGAGGTCGCCTGTCTGATCCTCGAGGCGCGCAACTCCCAGGGCGCGTGCAGCTGCGCTGACATCCCGGCGCGCGCCGACGTCACGGAGGAGCACGCGGCGGCGAAGGAAGAGGTGCTCGCCGATCCGATCGCAGCGGCCGCCGGCTGGGATTGCGTGTGCGAGATCGAGCAGCTCGCAGGCGCAGAGGGCGAGGCGTGCAGGCACGACGCGAGCGACGATGTCGAGGCGGGCGGCGAGCCGGTACACGGGTGGTGCTACGTCGACCCGGCGAACGGTCGCGGCGACCCGGCCATCGTCGCCGACTGCCGGGCGGACGAGCGCCGCAAGATCCGGTTCGTCGGCGGAGGGGAAGCCCAGCAGGGGGCCACGCTGTTCATCGCCTGCCCCGGCGAGTAGGCCGTCCGCGTCCACCGGGAACAGGACGCGGCTGGTCGTTCGAGCTACGTCTCGGGCCGCAAGGGCAGGCCAAAGAGCTCCATGGCCTCACCTTCCCTTCGTGGGCGGGTCGCGGAGCCAACCGAGGGGGAGGCGGGTCGCAGGATCGATGTCTCCCTGAAACTTCGGCCCGCAATAGACCTCGGTGACCTCGATGGTCCCGACGAGATGCCGGTTGAACTCCTCCAGCTCCTCGGCGGGCACCCAGAGCTCCTCGTGGGAGCGTCCGCCCGCGATCTGCACAGGATACCTGCGGGCAAAGTCGTCCTCGACCTCGAACCGCGTCACCCACCCCGCGAACCCGGAGGTCTCATCGGCGGTGTTCCAGTCGCGGGCGATCTTGCGCGCGTACTCCTCCGTCAGCACCGGATAGAAGATCGGCTGATGCGACAGGCGCGGCGGGAACGCGCGATAGCCGGCCTCCGCGATGAGCCGGAGCTCGGCGAGGCCCACGGGTCGGTACAAGATCATCGTCGTCTCCGCTTCCTTTATACCCCCGCTGGACGTGGATCTCAGCGTCCGCCTGCCGGAGCCGGCGCGGCGACCTCGATGCGACGCGCGGAGGCTCACACCGGCGGGCCGCGCGCGGCCCCTGCGCCCGGGCAGGTGGTGGCGGGCCGGGGCCGAGCGAGGAGCCGTGGCGCACACCCGCGCCCGCTGAAAAAAGATCGAGGGGCGCGTAGGGAGGGCGGCCCGGGGCGCGTCTCACGAACAGAAGCCGGCAAGAACAGGCTGGCCCTTGCACCAAGGAGCACGACCCCCATGACCCTCGCCCTCTTCTCCCACAAGACCCACAGCGCGATCCGTCGCCTCGTCCTCGGCAGCTTTCTCGCGGCCGCCGTCCTCGCCGGCGGCGGAGCGGCCTACGCCGCGAACGGCGCGGGCGGAACGGGGGGCAAGCCGGCGCTGCACCAGGGCCAGGGCAAGGACGCCCGCCGCCAGCACGGCCCGAAGGACCCGGCCCGCCTCATCAAGCGCTTCGACAAGAACGGCGACGGCAAGCTGACCGTCGCCGAGCTCCCCGAGAAGGCGCAGAAGCGGCTCGGCAAGGCCGACACGAACAACGACGGCACCCTGTCGGCCGAGGAGCTCAAGGCGCACGCCGAGCTGCGCATGAAGGACCGGGCGGCGAAGCAGAAGGCGCGCTTCGCCAAGAAGGACAAGAACGGCGACGGCTTCCTCACCAGGGACGAGGTGGGTGACAAGCGCTGGGAGCGGGTGAAGGCGGCGGACGCGAACCGCGACGGCAAGGTGAGCGCCGACGAGCTGCGCGCGGCGCGCCCCGCGCGCAAGGCGCCGGCAGCGCGGTAGCTCCGAGGCGAGCGCGCGGCGAGCCGTGGCCGGCGAGCCGTGGCCGACCTGCTCCGTTCACGGCTCCGGCGCGGACCGGACCAGCTCATCACCGAGCGCTCGCAGCGCGCTCTCCAGCGCCGGCAGGTCGCTCCCCTCGATCTCCCATTCCTTCCGGCTGTAGTACTTCGCGGCGCCCCGCGGAGCGCCGCTCAGATCGAGGCAGTAGTCGAAGCCCTTCACATCACACGGCCGCGCATCGAAGGCGACCTCGTGCCTCGATTTGTCCTGCGGGAAGAGCAGCTGCACCTTGTCGTTGCCGCGGAGCTCGTAACGAAACAGGGCAAACGAGCCCTCGTACTGGGACGAACGCCGGAAGACGCCGATCGGCTCGTCGGCGAGCAGCACGACGAGCTCGACGAGGTCCGTGTCGCCCTTCGGGAGCCGCTCGATCCAGACGCGGCCGACGAGCGTCTTCGGATCGGAAGCGCGCGAGCTCAGGAGCCCGTAGCCGGCTGCGACCCCCGCGAGCGCGATCACCGTGGCCGTCACCCTCCTGGAAACGCGGTTCATGGGCGGCATCCTACCCCTCGCAGCGCCGCGAGGGGCCCGAGATCGAGGCCCGCGGTCCGCCTGCCGCGGCGGCGGGGAGCCGCCGAGCGCGCCCGCTCAAGAGCCGAGCGGCGCGCCGCAGCGATCGCAACCCTTCGTTCGGTACGAGTGCTTCGCCGCGCAGTTCAGGCAGTGCTTCGGCAGGAAGTAGAGGAGCGCCAGGCCGACGCAGGTGACCACCCCCACGATCCCCCACGCGCCGCTCCGGCCGCGCATCTTCGCGTAATACACGAGGGCGGTGATGAACAGGGCGACGCCGAGGAGCGAGATGGCAGCGTTGTCCATCGCGCGCCCCACCGATTGCAGAAGGAACCCGGGCACCCCGCACAGGAGGCTCAAGTTGCTGTAGCGACTCAGCTTCTTCTGGATCTCGAGGCGCTGCTCCGGGCTGATCTGCGCGACGTCCGCGGCGTGAGGCTCGATGGAGGCAGTCGGAGGTGCATAAGGGTTCATGCGTTCTTCCTTCCCGGCGCGCGTTCAGGCGCGGTCTCGCTGGGCGCCGCGCGCCGAGGATCCCAGGTTATGCGCCTTCCCCGACCCGGAATAGCGGGATCCGGCGAGGTCAGCGCCGCGGCGCCGTCTCCTCGCCGGAGGCCGTCCCCTCGCCCGGCGCTGTCTCCTCGCCGGCGCTCGCTGCGGCCGCGGCGCCGCGCTTCCTCGGGCGCTTCGGGAAGAGCGGGAGCTGCCGCTCGAGCACCTGGCTCCGCCAGGCGAGCAGGGTCTGCGCGCGCCGGCGCGCCGTCTCCTTCCCGATGCCCGCGGTGAAGCGGAAGATGCGCCGCGCGAGCGCCTCCCGCGTCGGCGCCGCGGACTCGAAGAGATCCGGCGCGACCTCCTTCACGACCTCGCACGCGAAGATCGCGCGCCTGAGGTGCGTCCGCTCGTCGGCAGAGCCGGACGAGGTGGCGAGGAGCTCGCGCGCCGCAGGCGTGATCGAGGCGCCGTCGTCGCCGAGCCAGCCGAGGACGCGGGCGGCGGCGAGCGCATAGCCGACGTGCCGCAGGGAGATGCCCGTCTGCTCGGAGATCCGCTCCTTCTCGGTCACCCCGCCCGAGAGCGCCTCGAGCACGCGCCGCACGTTGGCCAGGTTGTCGGCCTGGGGGATCTCGGCGCTGTGCAACAGGCGGGTCGTCGGCATGGGCGGCAAGGAACCCCGACCCCCGGCCGGGAGACGACACCATAGCGCGCCACGGCACGGCGTGGGTCTCGAAGACGCCCGCCGGGGCCGGGCGCGCCTTCGCCGCACCTCTCCAGCGCGCACGCCGCGCCGGCCGGGTCGGGAGGGCCCGGTCCCTGTGCCAGGGCTGTCTGCGCCTGGCACACGTGGCGCAGCGCGCTGGCGAGCGCGCTCGGGAAAGCGCCTGGATTGCGCGGAGCGCGCGATGGAACGGTTGCTGCCAAAGCTGCCAGGGCGGACGCTCGCGTCGAGCCCGCCGCGGCCCTCCGGGACATCGCGCCTGAAGGAGGGAGCGCTCCGGCTCTCCCCTTTACAGCGCCCTCGCGTGTTCCAGGTGCTCCCCATGAGATCTTTCCTTCGCGCATCGACCCGCTGGCGAGCGACTCCCGTGCTCACCCTCGCCCTCGCGCTGCTGTGTCTCCACTGCGGCTCGAGCGTCGAGGCGGACGCGATGGGCGGCGGCTCCACCGGCGAGGGCGGCGGCGGTAGCTCCACCAGCGAGGGGAGCGTCGACAGCACCTCGACCGGCGAGGGCGGCGGCGGCGCCGGAAGCTCGAATGGATCGGGCGCTGGCGGCTCCACGGGGAAAGGCGCCGGCGGCTCCGCTGGCGAAGGCGGCAGCTCCACGGGGGAAGGCGGCGGCGGAAGCTCCACGGGGGCGGGCGGTGGCGGCGGGTGCCGCCTGCCGGACGACCCCGCTGTGTTCGAGATCGGGACCGGCGAGACCTGCTTCGAGAGCATCGAGGAGGGCGCCACGCTCCCGGTGATGGCCGGGCCCCAGGGCGGATATCATCTCTGGTTCGCCGTCGGCTGCAGCGATTGCGGCGCGAGGGTCCGCGTGCGGTACAGCGTCAAGGACCCTGCGACCGGGGACATGTTCCCGCCTGGCGTGCCGCAGGAGGGGATGGTCGAGCTCCTCCCCGGGGAGTTCCCGCACGCGTTCGGGCTCATCGCGTTCCTCCCGGGAGGGCAGTGGGAGCCGGAAGCCGTGCTCGAGGAGGGGACCCACGTGATCCTCGCGGCGGAGGCGCGCAACGACGACGGCTCGACGAAGCACGCGGCGCAGGTGGAGGTCGTCCTCGGCGCCACCGTGGCCTGGGGGCTGCCGTGCAGCGACGATCCGGCGACCTGCGACGCCCCCGGCGGGGCCCCGTGCTGCACCGACTGAGCGATGCGGCGCGGAGCCCATGTTCGGTGCGCCCGGTGCGGATCTCCCGACGTGCGCGCCGAGCGACGGCGGCGTGGTTCAGAAGACGACGGCGCCGGGCGAGCAATACTGGTCGAGGAGGGGCGAAGGCGTCGCCGACACGTTGGCGTCGTCCACGTAGTAAACGGCCGGCCCGCCGATCGTGTAGATAAGGACCTGGTTGTTGAACGACGTGCCGCAGGTCTGGAGGTACTCCCACTTTCCGGTCTGGGTCGAGGTCCTGGTGGTGTAACCCGTCCCGCCGCTGCCGAGCCCTATCGTCACCTGCCCGGTCACTGTATAGACCCAGACGCTGAACCGCAGGTAGGCGTTGTTCGGCGGCGGGCTTGCGGAGGTCCAGTACTGCTGGGCGATGCCGCCGTTGGTCGTCGTCGCGGACACGAGGAGGCTGCGCTTGTTGGCCGTGTGCACGACGTCGGTCTTGAGCCATGTCGCGATGGCGCCGTAGTTCAGGTCATTGCTCGTTGCAGGCCAGGAGTCCGCCGCGGTGCCCCAGCCGGCGAACCAGGACGCGTTGGCGCTGCCATGATCGATGAAGCCCGACGGGATGCCGGCCTGCGCGTTCTCGAAGCCGGGGTTGATAAGCAGGTTGACGATCGGGAGCTGGAGGAGGACGAGGGACTGCGCGCCGCCGGAGCCGACGACGATCTCCGGGGCAGACTTCCCGGCGGGGCTCGGCGCCTGCTGGGCGAGGGCGTCCTCGGCCGGCGCCGTGTTCTGCGCGCCGATGCCTTCGGACGGCTGCACCTCCACCGGGGCGCGGGCTGCCTCGGGGAAGGCGGCGGCCTCCTCGACGTCCATGAGCCCCTCGTCGTGAGGTTCGGAGTCCGAGACGCATCCGACGAGGGCGAAGGGGACAACGAGGCTGCTGAGGATGAATGCGGTAGATTTCATGACGGGTTCTCTCCGGTCGGGGATTGATGGATCGATTGACTGTCCTTCCCCCTGAGCACGCTGAGCACGCAGCGTGCCGGCTCGACGGGCGTGGATTTGCGGTGATCTTGAGGAGGCGCTCGTGGAGCGAGCGCCGGGAAGGGAGCACGCCAACAGCTCTGCCAAAATGCTCCAGGCGCCGATGTGGAGGCTGTGGCCTGGAGGCCAGGACCTCCAGGCGCAGAGGCGTGCCTCTCCAGGAGGCCGCGCCGGCGGTGTTGACGGCGCGCGAGCGCAGCGTGGACGGAGGACGCGCGGTGCTGGAGCGCGCCGTGGCGGCGTCGGATGTCAGCCCGGCGGGAGCAGGGCGAGCAGCGCTCGGGCGGCGACCCTCTTGTCGAGGACAAGCACGCTCCGGATCAGCCTTGCGCTCCCGGTGAGCTTCTCGCCCAGCGCTTCGCCGGCGATCTCGAGCCGGCAGGCCAGGAGGCGCTGCGGGTAGCGGGAGAGGAGCGCGTCGCAGTCGCGATAGAAGCGGGTGCTGCCGTCGCTCGCGAGAAAGAGGATGCGCGACGCGCGGGCGTTCTGCGGGCTCTCCGGGGCTCGCCTGGCCGCGGCGTCCAGCCCCTTCTGCTCGCTGGCGAGCTTGTCGGCGATGAGCTCGAGGCCGTGGCAGGCGTGCTCGGCCGCGAGCGCGCCGCGGAGCTCCGCGGCCAGCGCGTCGGTCATCGGGAGCGTCGCCACCCGGTTTCGACCGCTCTCCCACAAGAGACCCGCGTGCTTGGTGAGGAGGTCGGACACCGCGTCATGGCGCGGATCGGCGACGAGATCTTTCGGCAGCTTGAGCACAGGCACCTCTGCGCGCACCCTACCAGACCCGGCGCTCGGCGACGACCGCCGCGGCGGCGGGCCTCCCGCACGCGGGCCCGTCAGACCGGGGCATCCCTTCCGTGGGCTCGCGCGCTCGGCATTCCGGAGCTTCCAGCGGGAACCCTAGCCACGCGTGGATCTCCCTCGCCATCACGGGCTCAGTGTTGGGCCGACGAGGATACCGATCATGGCACGGCAGAGGAGAACGGCCGGTTGCGCGTCACGCTGCGCCTTGCACCGCCGAGCTTGCTGGCCTCGACGGCCCATCGTAAACTAGGATATGGCCGTTCAAGCCGTTACCGTGAACCTGCCCGAGCCGCTGTACGAGCGCCTGGCTCGCCGCGCGCAGAAAACGCAACGAACCGTCGAGGCCGAGCTCGTCGACGCGGTGGCAACCTCCCTCCCTGACGAACCGGACGAGCTGGCGGTCGACATGGCGGAGGCCATCGCCGCGCTGCACCTGCTAGGTGACGAGGATCTCTGGCGGGCCGCCAGGCAGAGCCTCGCCCCGGAGAAGGCAGCAGACCTCGAGGATCTGCACATCAAGCGCCAGAGCGAGGGGCTCTCCGCGTCGGACATCGAGGCGCTCGCGACGCTCATGAAGGAGTACACGCGGATCATGCTGGTTCGCTCCCGATCTGCCGCGCTGCTCAAGCAGCGAGGCCATGACGTCTCGGGGCTTCACCAAGGACATGAGCCGTAGCTACATCGGGAGGGCGCTGCGTGAGCAGGTCGCCGGTGAGGCGCGCCATCGCTGCGGTTATTGCCTGACCTCGGCGCGTATCATCGGCACACCGATGGAGATCGACCACATTATCCCTGAGTCGCTGGGCGGGCCTACTGCCAGAGAAAACCTCTGGCTCGCATGCTCGATGTGCAACGATCACAAGGGCAATCGAATCGCTGCTCCCGACCCGCACACCGGGGAAGTCGTGCGTCTCTTCAACCCACGACAGCAGGTCTGGCTGGATCATTTCGGCTGGAATACGGAGGGATCTCTGATCATCGGCAAGACGCCGACTGGCCGAGCTACGATCGCTGCGGTGCGCCTGAACCGCGCCGAGCTCGTGGAAGCCCGGCGAGGCTGGGTCATCGCGGGTTGGCATCCGCCCGAGGATTGAGCCTTGAGGCCGCCCAACGAGCTGCTGCCGGCGGCGCTGCGCGCCGCCGGCAGACCGGAAAATCGTTGGATGGGCAAGCTTTACGTAACGGGATGTCTATGATTTTTTCGCCAGTTGAAGTGGTACTGATCTCCGCGCACGAGGATCGTTCGCTTCGCGACGAATTGCTGGCACACCTTGCAGCGTTGACGTACCAGGGGCTGATCTCAACGTGGCACGACGGACTGCTTGAACCGGGAGCCGAGCGCGACTCGACCATTCAGCAACGACTCAGCGCTGCCACGGTCATCGTACCTCTGATCAGCTCCGACTTTATCGCCTCCGAAGACTGTCTTTTGGATCACCGGGAAATGCTGGACCGGCATACCGGCATCCTGCTCGAAAGTGCTAGGAACATCGCGTCTGCCATGGCGCTCTTCAACGGGCAAACGCGCTCTCTTAATCGACGCCTCGCCACCATGAGCGGCGAAGAGCTTCGGCGGATGTCCAACAAGGAGCGACTGCGCATCACCAACAATTTTGTAAGCGCTATGACCGACATGAAGAACGCACTATTCGCCCAGCTGCCGAGCTTCTCGCAATCTATTCAGGAGGTTTTTGGATCCATGAGTGGGATCACGCACCTCCTTGGCAGCCTGCCTCCTTCTCGATCTCGTGAGACTCTTGAAGCGAACGCTGCAGTGGTCGAAGGCTATCGAGACCGATTGGGGGAAGCAGCCGAAGCGCTTGAGCAGTATCGAGACAGTTTTGGGCTACTGCCGAAACTGACCTACGAACTCGATGCGGTCCGCCAGGAGGCGGTCAACGTGCTTGCTCAACTGATCGGGAACCTCGCACGCGCACGCGACCTGGCAAATGGCGTCTTGTCCCGCACCCAGGCTCTTCTGCAGACGGCGACGTGACACCGGGCGAATCCCCACACAAGCCGCCCAACATGGCGCTGGTGACCGACGCGTGGGTGCCCTGTGCGCACCCACGCGCGGCAGAAGCTGTAGCTGTTGGGCGGATGCGCGTGTATACCAGAGCGAATCATGAGCCCGAAGAAGAAACGCCGGCAGATGCGTCTCGAAAACGAGCGACGCCAAGAGATCGAGCTCGCCGTCGCCACGCCGCGCGCTCCGCACGACATGACCTGGGGATTTCCCGGCGTGGGCTCCCTGCAGGCACAATTCGTTCGTCGTCCATCGTGGCGAGCAGGCGTATGTTACGAGATCCGTGGCGACGTCGGCAACCTGCACCTCTTCCGCTCTCTCTCGACCAGCGCGGGAGCCGATCTCGTGGTTGGTTACGATCAAGTCGCAGCCAAGCCCGCAGCGCTATGGCGATTGCTCCAGAAGCTGGAGGAACTGCAAGTTCCCGTCCGTCGGCCGCTCGAGCAGGTCGGAGTTCTCGACGGCGTGGTTCTTGAGGCCACCGTGTGCGGTGGCGTGCAGGCGATTGCCCGGTTCACGTGGCAACGCGGGGCCGCCCCGAATGGTTGGCAGCCGCTGGCAGAGTTCGTGGAGTTGTCGATCGAGGAGTTCGATGTGCTTGAGGTCGTCAACGAGGAAAGGCCTCATGCATAGAGCCGAGGGGAGGAACAACCGTCCAACAAGCCGCTGATGCGCGATGATCCGGGCAGCCTCGCTTCACTCGGCCGCCTGGCCCGCTGCGCGGCGGCCAGCCGTTAGACTGGAGAACTCAGCCAGAGAGAGGTCTCGTCGATCATGCTCCCGACCGCTCTCTCCGTCCCGTGCGCGGAGTGCAGGGTTGTCTCTGCTCTACCCGCGCGTGGGGGCCGAGCCCTCTCGGCCGGCACGGCCCCGGACTGGCGCGGGCATCGCATAAGATTCTGGAATCGTTGGACAATGCGGACAGAAATGGCCCGCGGACACCCTGGCGTGAGGCACGGCCCGCTGGGCGTGATCTCCCGTGGCGTTTGCGGTATATTTGCGGATATGTCCCTCCCGGCGATGCCCCCTCCAGGTTTCGACGATCTCTCCCCCGCAGAGAAGCTTGATTACGTCCAGGCCCTCTGGGACCGCGTCGCGCTCCATCCTGAGGCAGTTCCCGCCCTGGAGTGGCATCGCGAGATCATCGCGGAACGCCTGGCGGCGCACCGAGCTGGTCAGGGTTCAAGCCGCTCGTGGGAGGAGGCCCGCCGAGACCTGCTCTCGCGCCTGCGCGCCGCGCAGCGATGAGACGGCTTGAAATCCGCCAGGAAGCGGAGGTTGAAATCTTTGAGGATGCGCTTCGCTACGAGCGGGAGCGACGCGATCTCGGATTCCGATTCGAGTCTGAAGTGGATGCCACGATCCGCCGTACCATAGAGAATCCTCTCCAGTTTCCTGAGATCGAGCCCGGCATTCGTCGCGCACTGGTTCGAATCTTTCCTTACGGCGTCTTCTTCGTACTCGAAGAACCCTTGGTGCTCGTGATAGCGGTGCTTCATCTGCACCGCCATCCGGACGCGTGGAAAGATCGGCTGTAAGCACCGAGCTGCGTAGGAGAGCTCTGGTACGTGCAGTGCCCCCGGCGCGCCGGCTCCCTTGGATCCTTGATCGATAGGCTTCAACCAGGACCTTTTTCATGGCGCCGATCATTCCGAACCCAGACAAGATCAAGAGCTTCCCCACCGAGGCGGCCTTCGAAGCCTGGATGGCCGCGAATCACGCCCGCGAGACCGAGCTGTGGCTGAAGATTCACAAGAAGGACTCGGGCGTGCCGACGGTGACCTACGCGCAGGCGCTGGACGTGGCCCTGTGCTGGGGGTGGATCGACGGCATCCGGAAGACCTTCGACGAGGTCTCGTTTCTGCAGCGGTACACCCCTCGCAAGGCGAGGAGCGTCTGGAGCCAGATCAACAGGGAGCACGTCGCTCGGCTGACGGCAGCCGGCCGCATGACCCCGCACGGCCAGCGGCAGGTCGACGCCGCGAAGGCAGATGGCCGCTGGGAGGCCGCCTACGCCCCCATCCGCCGCGCGACCGGAGACACCCTCCCCGACGACCTTCGCGCGGCCATCGAGGCGAACCCACGGGCGCGCAAGACGTTCCAGACCCTCGGGCGCCAGAACCTCTTCGCGCTGGCGTTTCGCACAAACAACATGAAGACGCCCGCCGGGCGCGCGAAGAAGATCGCGGCGCTGGTGGAGATGCTGGCGCGAGGAGAAACGATCGTGCCGGAAGGGCGGCGCTGACCTCGGTCAGGGCGCGCGGATCCCTTCCAATGAGCGTGCAACGTGTTGCCTACGTGGTCCTCCGGTGCGCGGACCTCGAGCGCTCGCGGCGGTTCTACGAAGGCCTTGGCCTGCGATTGTCACCAGAGCAGCACGGCAACGGAGCGAAGCACTACGCGTGCAACGTGGGTGGGATGATCCTCGAGCTCTATCCGCTCTCGGACAGGCCGACGTCCGGCCTCCGCCTGGGGCTCGTCGTTTCCGACCTCGATCGGATCCTGGAGTCGCTCCGAGCGCTGGGCGCGGTGGTCGGCGCCATCGGCTCCGAGGGCAGCTCGCCCGTGACGGTCATCGATCCCGACGGCCATCGGATCGCCCTGGAACAAGAACGCTGAGCCGCTTCAGGGCAAAGCCGGGGAGCGCGCGCTGCTCCTCATGAACCCCTCCCCCCTCCTCCGTGGGCGACGAGGTACCCGTCGCGACCAGCGCGCGGAACTTGGCCCTCCCGCGCGCCGCCTGGCATCTCCGCGGGGTGCGATCGCGTCTCTTCCTCGCGCTCGCCGCCGCGATCGCCGTCGGGATCGCGCCGGCGACGGCATCTCCCGCGCCGCCGGGCGTCCGAAAGCTCCACGTCGAGGCCGGCGCGGTCCACGCCACGGTCGGCGCGTCGGGCAAGCAGGTGCGCCTCACGCTCGATCCCGAGCTCCAGCGCGCCGCCGAGCGCCTCCTCGCCCGCTCCGGCGCCCCCGAGGGCGCCATCGTCGCCTCCGACGTGCGCACCGGCCGCATCCTCGTGTGGGCGAGCCGCGGAGACCGGGACTACGTCGCCACCCCGCTCGCCCCGAGCGCGAGCCTCTTCAAGATCGTCACCGCGGCGGCGCTGCTCGAGGGCCGCAAGGTGAACGTCGCCACGCCCGTCTGCTACACGGGCGGCATGAGCGCGATCACCGCGGCCGATCTGGAGGGCCGCGGCGCCACGTGCACCGTCTTCGGCGAGGCGCTCGGCCGCAGCATCAACGGCGTCTTCGCCCGCCTCGCAGGCCGGCACCTCACGGCCGACGACCTGCGCAACAAGGCCCGCGACCTCGGCTTCGACGGCGAGGTCCCCATCGACATCCCCGTCGCGCCGAGCACCGCCAACATCCCCGCCGCCGGGCTCGGCCTCGCCCGCGCCGCCGCGGGCTTCTGGAGCGGGCGCCTCAGCCCGCTCGGCGCCCTGTTCGCGATGCAGACGATCGCCAACGACGGCGAGCGCGTCCGCCTCTCGCTGCTCGCGCCGCCGGGCGCGCAGGACCGCGAGGACGCGGGCGCCGTCACGCCGCGGAGCACCGACGGCCGCGGCCTGCGGGCCGACGTCGCGCGCACCCTCCGGTCGATGCTCGAGGTCACGACGCGGCGGGGCACCTGCGCCAAGGCGTTCCGCAAGCCCGACGGCACCCGCGCCCTCGGCACCATGCCCGTCGCCGCCAAGACCGGCACGCTCGTCGGCGGCAAGCCGTCGCGGATGTTCTCGTGGTTCGCCTCGTTCGCGCCGTCGGATCGACCCGAGATCGCGGTCTCCGTGATGCTGGCCAACGACATCGCGTGGCGCACCAAGGCGAACCTCGTGGGGCGCGAGCTGCTCGAGATCTACTTCGGCCGCAGGCGCGCGGGGCCCGTCGCGCGGCGTCGCTGACGGCCGTCGCCCATCCCCTACCCCACGATGGGCGCAACAAACCTTCCTGGAAATTCTGGGGGAAGCCCCCCCAGTATCCCTATCGTCCTGGCGAGATGTGCCCCACGCCCAAGGGCCCCTTCGTGCATCAAGGCTACTACGTCGGAGTGACGCCATCCGGATCGGTCAGCGGCGTCCCGTTCAAGCCATGAGCCCTCGTCTCGCGGGCGTACCATCCCCCTTTGGCGGGCTGCCCCGGCAGGCAGATATCGACGCGCTGCTCTCGCGGGCCAGCTTCGGGCGCGTGCTGGCGCGACCGCCGGCGCCAGGGCGCAGCGTCACGCCGACGCTCTCGTGGGTCGACCGCAGCGCGCTCGCCGAGCTCCGGCCGCTGCTCCAGATCGGCGACGGGGCGCCACCGGCCGAGAGTGCATGGCATGAGGCGCCGGTGCTCGAGCTGATCGGCCAGGGCGAGCGCGTCGCAACGCTGACGCTGCATCACGGGCTCGCGGTCGGCTATCCCGGCTGGAACGCAGCCGCCCCGCTCGCGCGCCCGGAGAAACTCGCGCGCTGGCTGGCCGAGCGGGGGTGTCTCGCGCCGCCGGGTGGGACGCCGGGCGCCGGGCCCGAGAGCGCGGCGGAAGGGCCCCGCTGGCCGGAGGGCGCTCCGCCAGATCTCGCGCCGCTCCGCGGGGCGCTCGCAGCCCCGGAAGCGGGCCGCCTCGGGGGAGCCGTCGAGGCGTTGTCGGTGCTGGGGAAAGCGCGTCCGGCGCCTCTGGATCAGGCCACGGAACTGCTGGAATGGCTCGGTCATGACGCGGGCGCCTGGACGGCCGCCCCGCACAGCGATCCCGTGCCGCTCGCGCTGCTCCGCGTGCTCGGGGATGCCGTGGTGGACGACGCCATCCGCGCCGGGCTGAGCTCGGCCGCAGCGCGGCGCGGAGCGGCTCGCTTCGTCGCGGAGACAATCGCGACCCGCGCGGATCAGAAGCGGCGACGCGAGCGGCTCGCAGGAACCCTGGTGGCCCTGCGGGAGGCCGCGCGGACCTCGGGGGTCGAGGGGAGCAGCCGCGCTCTCGAGGCAGCGCTCGCTCCCGCTCCGCTGGCCGCTCCCGAGGGCACACGGCTCCTCGCGGCGGCGCAGCACGGTCGCCTCTCTCGGATTTGCCGAGACGGCGATCACGTCGATGCGCTGGACGGGCTCTCCATCACCCGGTTCAGCGCCGGCGCGCCCGAGGGGCAAATCCTGTTCGAGCTCCCGGGCGTGCACACCCCCCTCTTCGCGCGCAACGGGCGGGCATTCTTCCTGCTAAACGGCCGCGTCTGCGAGGTATCGACGCCAGGGGGACCGGTCGTCGCAACCGAGCCCAGCCTCTGGTCCCGCATCGTGCGCTCGCCGCTTTCCTACGGCGTCGCGCGCGCGCGCTGGGAGCGCGCGCGGCGACGCTGCGCAGAGCGGGCGGAAGCGCAGGAGCCAATGCCCGTCTTCCTCGAGATTGACGAAGAGGAGGAGGAAGCGTACGCGAAGCTCGGCGCGACCGGGGCGCCACTGCCGCGCGCGGTAGCGACACGCGCGCTCGCGTGGTTCGCGCCGGGGCTCAACCTCGTCGCCTGGGAGGGTGCGCGCTCCGGGTCCGCCAAGCTCGAAGGTCGACCCATCCACCTCGCAGCCGGCGATGACGGGCTCTACGTGCTCGTCGAGCACGCGCCGGGAGAGCACGCCGTCCTCCGGATCGACGGCGGGGCGATCACGACGTCGGCGCGCTTCCAGGTGGAGCCGCGCGCCATCGTACACTGGAGGCCGGCAGGAGAGAGCGTGCACCTGCTCCTGGAAGCACCGCTCGGCGACGTGCTCGTCGACGTGGCGCTCGGCAAGAAGGCGTGAGCGGCGCTGGCCGCTCGGGAAGGCGAGCGCCGACGCCCCGCGCTCGCCGCGCACAGCCTCGTCGCCCGGCGTCGCTGAGGGGCCGAGCCCCGCTGACGGGCGGCCCGGGGCTGGGGTACGCTGCGACGACCCCCATGAACGCCCGAGACCGCATCCCCCTCCTCCTCGAGCAGCTGCGCAAGGAGCACCCCGACGCGCGTTACGAGCTCGACTGGAAGACGCCGCTCGATCTGCTCGTCGCGACCATCCTGGCCGCGCAGTGCACGGACGAGCGCGTCAACCGGGTGACCGCCACGCTCTTCCCGAAGTACCCGACGGCGCAGGCGTACGCCGACGCGCCCACGGCGGAGCTCGAGGAAGAGCTCAAGCCGACCGGCTTCTACCGCCAGAAGACGAAGACGGTGCAGGCCACGTGCAGGGAGCTCGTCGCGCGCTTCGGCGGCGAGGTGCCCGCGACCATGGCCGAGCTCACCACGCTGCCGGGCGTGGCCAGGAAGACAGCGAACGTCGTGCTCAACACGGCGTTCGACATCCCCTCGGGGATCATCGTCGACACCCACGTCGCCCGCCTCAGCGGGCGCATCGGCCTCTCGAAGCGCGAGAAGCCCGAGCAGATCGAGGAAGACCTGATGAAGATCGTGCCGAAGGACCAATGGACGTTCTTCGGCCCTGCGCTGGTGCTGCACGGCCGCTACACCTGCGTCGCCAGGAAGCCGAAGTGCGGGGAGTGCCGGATGAGCGAGTTCTGTCCGAAGGAAGGGGTCTGAGCGAGAGATGAAGATCGATCTACCTGCCTCGTGGGAGCGCGTGCTCGCCGGAGAGCTCGAGCAGCCGTACTTCAAGAAGCTGGCGCGCTTCGTCGAGGACGAGCGGAAGGCGCACCAGGTGTTTCCGGCAGAGGAGGACGTCTTCGCCGCGTTCAAGCTCACGCCGTACGAGAGCGTCCGCGTGCTGCTCCTCGGCCAGGACCCGTACCACGACGACGGGCAGGCCCACGGGCTGTGCTTCTCCGTGCGCCCGGGCGTGACGCCGCCGCCGTCGCTGGCCAACATGTACAAGGAGGCGGTCTCGGATCTGCCGGGCTTCACGATCCCGCGCCACGGCTGCCTCACGACGTGGGCCACCCAGGGCGTGCTGCTGCTGAACACCGTGCTCACCGTCCGGGCGCACACGCCGAACTCCCACAAGAACCAGGGCTGGGAGTCGTTCACCGACGCCGTCATCAAGAAGGTCAACGACAGGCCCGACGGGGTGGTGTTCGTGCTCTGGGGCGGCCACGCGCAGAAGAAGGCGAAGCTCATCGACGCGAAGCGCCACACGGTCATCAAGGCGGCGCACCCCTCGCCGCTGTCGGCGAGGAGCGGCTTCTTCGGCAGCAAGCCGTTCTCGACCATCAACAGCGCCCTCCGCGCCCGCGGCGCCGACGAGATCGACTGGCGGCTCCCGGAGACCGCGTAGCGCCGCGATGACGCGGCGGAAGCGCTCCCTGCCGCTCGCCCCCGCGACGCGGTACACCCCCGCCGTCCTCGAGGGGATCGCCGACGGGGAGCGCGCCGCGCTCGCGCTGTCGCTCGCCGCGCGCACCGAGGCCGGCGCTGTGTCGGCCGCGGCCTCGGCGCTCGCGCGGGCGGAGGCGCTGCAGGGGGCGTCGGTCGCCGCCGAGCCGCCCGCTCGGCCCATCGCCTGCAGGGCCGGCTGCGCGACCTGCTGCGTCAGCAAGGTGCTCGTGCTGGCGCCGGAGGTGCTCCGCATCGCGGCCCACCTGCGCGCCACGCGGAGCCAGGCGGAGCTCGCCGCGCTGGAGGAGCGCGTCCGCGCCGCCGACACGGCGACGCGCGGGCTCTCCCGCCTGGAACGCGCCGAGGCCGGCGTCCCCTGCCCGCTGCTCGACGGGCGCGGCGCCTGCTCGATCCACGCTGTCCGCCCGATCGTGTGCGCGGGCTGGAGCTCCCTCGACGCCGCCGCGTGCGAGCGCCACTTCGCCGCGCCCGCGTCCGTGCCCACGGCGCCGATGCACCGCCCGGGCTACGAGGTCGCCAACGCCGTCCTCGCCGGCCTGGGCTGGGCCGCGAAGGAGCAGGGCCTCGACGCCGCGCCGCTGGAGCTGATCGCGGCCCTGCGCATCGCGCTCGAGCGCCCGAACGCCGGCGAGCGGTGGCTCGCGCGCCTCCCGGTCTTCGCCGCGGCCCGCGACGCCGAGTGGCAGGAGGATCGGCGGCGCGAGGGCTGACCGCGCGCCGTGATCGGCCGCGCCATCTGGGCGATCGCGGTCGGAGAAATCCGTTTAGGCTAGCGCGCCGCGGAGGCCGCCGCCGGTCGGCGCCTCGCGACGAAACACAGGACAGGAGACACGATGAAGATCTACGGACATCCCATGAGCACGTGTACGCGCAAGGTCCTGACGGTGCTCGCCGAGAAGGGCCAGGAGGCGCAGTTCGTGCTCGTCGACCTGATGAAGGGCGCGCACAAGCAGCCCGATTACCTCGCGCGCCACCCCTTCGGCGTGATCCCGGTGCTCGAGGACGAGGACTTCACGCTCTACGAGTCGAGGGCGATCATGCGTTACCTCGATCACAAGCTTCCGGGAGCTCCGCTGACGCCGACCGAGCTCAGGGCCAGGGCGCTCATGGATCAGTGGCTCAGCGTGGAGCAATCGTACTTCGCCACCCCGGCGGTCAAGATCTGCTTCCAGCGGGTCTTCCTGCCGATGCAGGGCAAGCCAGGCGACGAGGCGATCGTCGATGCGTCCAAGGCCGAGGTCTCGAAGGCGCTCGACGCGGTCGAGAAGGCGCTGGCCGGCCACGAGTACCTCGCGGGCTCGAGCTACTCGCTGGCCGACATCTCGTGGATGCCGTACCTCCAGTGTCTCGTTGTGTCGAAGCTCGGGGATCTCATCACCGATCGGCCGAACGTCGGGGCGTGGTGGAAGCGGATCAGCGAGCGTCCCGCCTGGGTGAAGGCGTCGTCCTGACGCCTGCCGGCCCGCCCTGAGCGGGCGTCTTCTGCGCAGAGAGCGACGGGGTGGTCGGCGACGCCGGGGACGCCGGGGACGCCGGGGACGCCGGGGACGCCGGGGACGCCGGGGACGCCGGGGACGCCGGTGCATCACTGCCGCCCCTGCGCGGCCGCGCTGTCGGGCGTCCACGCGCGGCGGGCCCTCCTCAACGCTTCAGCTCGGGGCGCGGAGCACCTCGTCGAGCGTCCGCGCGCCGAGCACCCGCTCGCCCCACCGCTCGAGCTCGGCCAGGTCGGCTGCATCGATGCGAGCGACGACGGCGGCGGGCAGCTCGCCGAAACGGGCCCGGAGCTGCCGCAGCAGGAGGTTGCGCCCCCCTTCCTTCAGCCCCTCGTCGCGCCCTTCCTTCAGCCCCTCGTCGCGCCCTTCCTTCAGCCCCTCGTCGCGCCCTTCCTTCAGCCCCTCGTCGCGCCCTTCCTTCAGCCCCTCGTCGCGCCCTTCGTTGCGCAGCTTTTGCTGGTAATCCTCGAACCACGCCCGGATCTCTGCGCTCACGTCGTCCTCCTCGCTCGTCGCCTGCTCATCGAGTCCGAGCTGGAAATGTACCAGGCGAGGCGTGGCGACGCTCCTCTCCCAGGAATCCTCCGGCATCGCCGCCAGATCGGCGAGCGCCTCGCGCAGAATGTTCTTCGCGAACTGGTCAGCGCCGTTGTGCATCGGCGTCGCACCCTAACCGCATCACGGTGAATGGACCACAAGATAGAGCGGAAGATCCGCGACAAGCATCCTTACGCGAGGAGCTCCGCGCTCATCACGAAAAACAACTATTCAAGCTGCGGCGCCCGTCAATGAGGATGAACGAGCCATCCGGATTGGACGCCTTCAAGCCACCTCAGCCTTCGTTTACCCCGTGGTCTGAAGGATGCGGCCACGGACATCGGCCGCCCGGCGCGAGCCAGGCTCCGCCCCGTCGAGGAGCCCCACCAGGTTGAACAGGTCGAACGCCGCGGCCCAGCGCTCGAACCCCTCGGGAAGCGGCGCGCTCTCGCGGTAAGCGCCCGCGAACGCCGCGATGAACTCGGGCCCCGGGCTCCAGCGCAGGAGCTGGCCGACGTCCATCAGGCTCGGTCCCGCGTACGCGAACTCCCAGTCGAGCACGAGGAGCTCGCCCGACGACAGCCAGTGCAGGTTCGACGCCTTGAAATCCCCGTGGAGGAGCACGGGCGCCGACGCCAGCGCGCGCAGCGCCGCCGTGTTCGCGTCGAGGAACGCGCGCACGCGCTCGCTCAGCTCGCCGCGCAGGGCCGGAGCCAGCCTGTCGAGGACCGCGTCCACATGACCCCGCAGCGCGCCGATGCAGTCGGCGAACGGGCCGGACACGGCGAGCTCCGGCCCCAGGAAACCCGCGCTGTCGTAGCCGACGCCGTGGATCTCCGCGAGCGCGCGCCCGACCGCAGCGCCGCACGTCGCGGTGTCCTGGAGCGGAACGTGCGGGACGTGCCCGAGGACGAGGAAATCGTCACCCGCCGACAGGACCGCCGGGACGCGGAACGACCTCCAGCCCCGCGCGAGCAGGCTGGCCTCCTTCGGCGCCGCGCTGGCGTCTCGGCGGTACACCCGCAGCACGCGCTCGGCGCCGAGGCGCACGTTCGCGTTGGCGTGCCCGCCGGAAAGCACCTCCGCTTCGCCCGTAAACGGCGGGATCCGCCGCTCGATCTCGGCGCGCGCGAGGGTATGGACGTGCGCGGCGCGCTCCCACGCGCGCTCGGGGTTGGGGAGCAGCCTCATGCGGTCTCTCTTCATTTGAGGCACGAGGCGCGCCGCGCGTCGAGCGCCCTCCCTCGGACGGCGCCCCCGCGGTACGATGCGCGCATGCCCGTGTACCGCACGTCCGCCGCCGAACACGCCGCGGCGGTCTCCGTGGCGGCCCGGACCGACGTGGGCCTCAGCCGCGAGCACAACGAGGATACCTTCCTGATCAGCGATCTCGCGCGCGGGCTCGCCCATGGGCCCGCGGCCGCCCAGGCGTCCGTCGAGCCGCCGCTCGCCCTGTCGCTCGGCGTCTACGACGGCTCCGGCGGCGCGTCGTCCCCCGACGCGGCGAGCCGGCTCGCCGCGCGCATCGTCCAGGCCATCCTCACCCGCTCCGCGCCCCGATCGAGCGACGCCCTCGAGCGGAGCCTCCTCGAGGCGATCGGCGAGGCCGGGCGCGCCGTCCGCGACAACGCCCGCCGGAGCTCACAGCACCGGAACAGCGGCACCACGGCGACCGTGGCCGCGCTCTGCGATGAGCGCCTCCTGCTCGCGCAGGTCGGCGACAGCCGCGCCTACCTCCTCCGCAGCGGCGTCCTCACCCAGCTCACCCGCGACCAGACCCTCCTCCAGTCGCTGCTCGACAGCGGCAAGCTGCGGCCCGAAGAGGCCGCCACCTTCGAGCACAGGGGCGTGATGCTCCAGGCGCTCGGGCTCCGCGAACACCTCAGGATCGCGCTCTCCGCCGTCGAGCTCCGCCGCGAGGACACCCTGCTGCTCTGCACCGACGGGCTGAGCGACCTCGTCGACGATCAACACATTGCCGCCACGCTCGACGCCCACCCCGACCCCGCGGCGGCCGCCAGCGCCCTGATCGACGCCGCGCTCGCCGCCGGAGGCCGCGACAACGTGACCGCGCTGGTCACGCGGTTCGACGGCCCCTGGCTCGCCCCGCCGGCCAGCGACCGCGCCACGGAGATCGTCGAGATCGCCAGGTTCTCCGAAGGGCCGACGCGCCGCTCCTGACGGCGCGCCGGCCCCGCGATCACGAGCGCCGCGGCCCGCGACCGGCAGCGTCCTGCCGCGGCGCCGGCCGGCCTCGCCTCCGCCCGCGCGCCGCGAGCGCGAGGGCGGCGAGCGCGCCGAGCCCCGCCGAGATCGGAGCCCCGCCCGCCGCGCCGCCGAAGCTGCACCCGCCGTCGTCCTCCGCCGCGCCAGATCCCTCGTCAACGCCGGCGCCCGTCGTTGCGCCCCCGCCCGTGCCCGCGCCCGCCCCTGTCGTTGCGCCCCCGCCCGTGCCCGCGCCCGTCGTCGCGTCTCCGCCCGCGCCCACCGTGGCGCTGCTGCTCGCGCTCGTCGCCGCGTCCCCGCCAGCGCCCGTCGCGCCGCCGCCCGTGCCGGCGCCGGAGCTCGCGGCGCTCGTCGCGGCGCCAGGGTCGGAGGACTTGAGCACCAGATCCGCACAACGGTAGTAGAGGGTGGCCGGCCTCCTGTCCGTCATGACCTGGATGAGCTGAAGCGTGCAGTTGTCACACTCCACGTCCGGGAGCGTGACCTCCGCCGAATACGACCCTCCGCGCTTGTCGGCGATGCCGTCGAGCAGGCAGCCCTTGTCCACCCCCGGCTCGCAGAGATCGTTCTCATCGGTCGGCTCCGGGAAATCGTCGAAGCCGTCGTCGTCGAACATGATCCGGAAATGCCCGGGGTGATCGATCGTCTCGTTCCACGTCACCGTGATGGTCTCACCCGGCTCGAACACGGTGACGGTCTCACCCCGCGCATCGCCGCGAGCACCGCAAGGCGCCACCTTCTGCTGGTCGTCCGCGTGCCTCGGCGCGGGGGACGTGAGGTCGATGTGCGCGCGGCTCACGCCAGCGAACGACATCACGGCGGCCAGTACGAACGATCCCATCAGCATGCAACGCATCGATCCACCTCCTCGGAGCCCGCGGACAGCGCAATCTACACAGCGGCTCATCGTCTGTCTGCGACGTCCTCAAGCAAGGAATTTTCTATGGGCATGGCGCCAGCGACCGACGTCGCGAACCGCCGGACTCAGCCCGATGAAGGCGCTCGGGCTTGCTTTTCGTGGTGAATTCAGCGATCCCACCCGGGGCGGAGGGGCGCCTCTGCAACGCCGATCAGGTAGAATTGCTGTGTCCATGCGGCTCTCCGTGAAGGGAGGCCAGCACGGACCGCGTGGGGGCCCCGCCGGCTCTGCCGGCGGGGCGGGGGCGGCGCGTGCGGCCCCCGGTGACAAAAGCGGAGGTTCATCATCATGGAGCAGCGCGTACTCGGTTCTACTGGCGTCACGATCCCGGTCGTCGGACAGGGCACCTGGCAGATGGAGATGGACGATGAGGCGGCCTGCATCGACGCCATCCGGCGGGGGATCGACGCGGGCATGACGCACATCGACACGGCGGAGATGTACGGCTCGGGCGCGGTCGAGGCGATCGTCGGCAAGGCGATCGCCGGCCGCCGCGACGAGGTGTTCCTCGCCTCCAAGGTGCTGCCCAGCAACGCGAGCTACGCCGGTACGATCGCGGCGTGCGAGCGAAGCCTGGAGCAGCTCCGCACCGACAGGCTCGACCTCTACCTCCTCCACTGGCCCGGGACGCACCCGCTCGAGGAGACGTTCCGCGCCTTCAAGGACCTGAGGGACCAGGGCAAGATCCGGTATTTCGGCGTCAGCAACTTCGACCAGGCGGAGCTGTCGAAGGCGATCACCATCGCCGGAGCGCGCGAGATCGCCTGCAACCAGGTGCTCTATCACCTGCTCGAGCGGTCGATCGAGCACCGGGTGCTGCCGCTCTGCGAGCGGCACGGCATCGCGGTCGTCGCCTACAGCCCGTTCGGCTCGGGCCGGTTCCCGGCGCCGCACAGCGCGGCGGGCAGGGTGCTCGCGTCCGTCGCCGCCGCCCACCGCGCGACGCCGTGGCAGGTCGCGCTGCGCTTCCTGCTCCGCCGCCAGCCGGTCTTCGTGATCCCCAAGGCCGCGAACGCCGCACACGCGCTCGACAACGCGGCCGCGGGCGATCTGCGCCTCAGCAGCGAGGACATCGCCCGCCTCGAGACGGCCTTCCCCCTCGGCCGGGATCGCGGCGTGCTGCCGACGCTGTGAAGCGGGAGCGTGGCATACAGCGCACGTGAGCCACGCACGCCTGTCCTCGCTGCTCTTCGGGGGTCGCCAGACGCCGCCGCCGTCAGCGCTTCTTCACACCGCCGCCGCGCTGGGCCTTCTCCGCCTCGGCGAGCCGCCGCCGCGCGTCGTCCAGGGCCGCCTGGCTGGCGTGTCCCCTGGGGAGCGCCTCGTAGCCGGCCACCTCCTCGCGCAGCGTGGCGATCTGCTCCGCGCCCCGCCCGAGCCGCTGCTGGATCTCCGCGCGGAGCTTCAGGTAGCGCAGCCGGCGGGGGCCATAGGCGCGGCCGATGGCCCGCTCCACCGCGGCGAGCGCCTCCGCCTCGCGGCCCATCGCGTGGAGCACCTGCGCGAGCCGCGCGGGCGGCTCGTACGAGGCGGGCATCTGCGCCTCGCGCTGCGAGAGCATCGCGATCGCCTCCTCGCCACGGCCGAGCGCGATATACGCCATGGCGCGCCCGTAGTCGTACGCGGCGGCCGCCTCGGGCGTCTTCGCCTCCTTCGCGGCCCGCTCCAGCACGGCGAGCTTCGACTCGCTCGCAGCGCGGGCCCCGCCCGCGTCGCCGAGCGCCTCGAGCCCCTCGGCGAGCAGGCCCCACGCGTCGGCCCTGTCGTCCGCGCTCGCGTCCGCGGGCGGGCTCGCGACGATCGACCGCAGCCGGGCGACCGCCGCCTCGCGCGCGGCCCGCTGGGCCTTGCCGCCGGGGAGCGCGGCCGCGCAGGAGAGCAGGATGCTCGCGAAATCGGCGGGCAGCGCCGCGCCCTTCACCTCGCCGACGTGCGCGCTGCCGAGCTCCGCGCACGCCGCGGCGTCCTTCTTGCGGTAGAGCGCCGCCAGGAGGCCGAGCAGCGCCTCGCTGCGCCGCGGCCAGGCCTCTCCGCCCCGGGCAAGGGCGCGCCGGTAGGCGGACACCGCCGCGGCGTGGTCCCCCGCGCTGTGGGCCCGCTTCGCCTCGACAAGCAGGCGGTTCGGATCGTCCGCGGGCAGCGCCGACGCAGCCTGCGAATCCATCGCGAGCAGCGCCTCGCGGATGAGCTCGCGCAGCTCCTCGACCGAGGCGGCGCCCCGCCAGAGCCCGATCACCTCGCCGCCCGCCGGCTCGAGGACGAAGAACGTCGGCCACACCGTCACCTCGTGCCGCTCCAGGAACGGCGCGCTCTCCGGTCGATCCGTGTCGACGTCCGCGAACACCACCCGATCGGCGAACGGGCGCAGCGACGGATCGGTCAGCACGTAGTGCTTCATGCTCAGGCACGTGTGGCACCACGGCGCCCACGCATCGACGAACAGCGCCTTGCCCTCGGCCCGGGCCTTCTCGCGCGCCCGCGGCACGTCGTCGTGGATGAACTCGAGCGGCGGCCGCGCGGCCGCCGGCTCCGGCCCGGCAGCTGGCGAGGGCGCCGCGGCTGGCGGCGACGGCGCGGCGGCCGGAGGCGACGGCGCGCGTGGCGGCGGCTCGGCGGCGCAGGCAGCGAGGGCGGCGGCGGAGACGAGGGCGGGGAGCAGGGCCGGGGCACGCACGGCCAGACATGGTAGCCGAACCGCGGCGAGCTCGCCCTCGCTGCGACAGGCGAGCGCGGCACCGGGACCGAGCGCGGCACCGGGACCGGATCGCGGCGTCGCTGGCAGGCGCCTCCGTGCGTCGACAAGGCGCTCCCCGACGGCCGCAAAGCTGGTACAGTCCCGCCGCAGTGAACGATTACGCGGGTCGGTGCGGCAGCTGCGCGGCATTCACCCGGGCGCACGACGATCCAGCGCGCGGCCGCGTCGGCGAGTGCGCCCTCGAGGTGTACCCGCCGCCGATCAAGGCGACAGCGACGTGCGCCCGCTACCGTGCCAAGGGCGCGCCTCCGCCGCCACCGCCACCCCGGGCGGCGGGCCAGCCGCGCGGCTCCGGCGTCAGGCCGCGGGCGCCCGAGCGCGCCCCGTCGCCCGAGCGCCGGACGAGCGCGGCGCCGCAGCCCTTCCGTTCGCCGCTGCCAAGGGAGATCGACATCGACATGGATATCGACGAGTTCCGCCGTGTGCTGCGCGAGGTGCTGTCCGAGGAGCTCGGCGTCGGCCGCGCGGAGCTGGGCGGCCGCTGGGAAGGCGGGGAGATCGTGCTCCGGCCCGGGAAGGAGGGCACGGCCGAGAAGCGCATCCCGCTCGACGTGTTCTTCCACAAGATCGTGATGCTCCGCGACAAGCTGCGCGTGCTGGAGCAGAAGATCAACGGGCACGAGGGGCTGAGCGACGCGGAGAAGGTCCAGCTCCAGGCGTACATCACGGGCTGTTACGGGACGCTCACGACGTTCAACGTCCTCTTCGCCCGCCGGGAAGACGGATTCACAGGCAGCGGCCGAGACAGCGACTGATACCCCATCTGCCCTGCGCCGAGAGCGCCACGGCTCTCCCTCTCGTGCCTCGCGCGGGCCATCGGGGCCTCATCACTCGCTCGACCCTCCGCTTCGGCCTGCTGGGCCCGGGCGCGGCGCTATACTTGCCCCGTGTTCCGTTCCGATCGAGACGCGCTCGCGGGCAAGCTCGACGACGTTCAGGCCGAGAACGAGCGCCTGCGCCGACAGAACGAGGCCATGCGTCACGCCCTGCTGGCGCAGCGCGTCGGCGGGCAGCCTGTCGCCTCCAACAGCTATCGGGGCGGCGTGGCCGCG
Source organism: Sorangium sp. So ce426 (assembly GCF_051475585.1). Classification (NCBI taxonomy): domain Bacteria; kingdom Pseudomonadati; phylum Myxococcota; order Polyangiales; family Polyangiaceae; genus Sorangium; species Sorangium sp. So ce426. Next base: position 6,902,095 of record NZ_CP150341.1, read on the forward strand.
CTGGGCGCGGGCGAGCGGGTCGCCCTCGCGCGGCATCAGCTCGAGGCGTTTCCGGTGTGGGCCACGGCGCTGCTGCACGTCATGACGTTCGGAATCGTGTCGTTCATCCGCTTCAACGCGATGCACGCCCAGCTGCCCCGGGCCGAGCGCGACGATCCCTCCATGGGGAAGGCCATCGTCCTGCACTTCGCCCCGTACTTCAACTACTACTGGATCTTCTGGAACGGCCTCCGGCTCTGTGATCGCGTGAACCTGCAGTGCCGCCTGCGGGGCATGCCCGACGGCGTGCCGCGGGGCCTGGTCATCGCGGCGTGTGTGGCGAGCGTCATCCCGTACCTCCAGCTCTTTACCGGCCCGATCACCTGGCTGTTCGTCGCCATCGCCATGCAGCGCGCGGTGAACCGGATCGTCGAGTTCGACGCGCGGACCACGAGCGAGCGCGTGGAGCCGATCACCGCGGGCGCCGGCGTGTTCGGCGCGCGGTTCCCTGCGGTTCAGGCGCCGCCGCCGCCGGACGACGTCGCCGTCCAGGCGGAGGCGGAGGCGGAGGCCGCGGCGGCGGTCGCCGGGGAGCTCGGGAGAGGCCAGCGCTACCCGAGAAACCGATAACGTCGGTACACCTGTGGGAGGCGGGATTGGACGAGCTGCCCCGCGTTCGCCACCTGGAAGCTGTTGGCATACGTCGGGCGTGCTGATGCGGTCACTGTCACCCCAGACAATGAGGGTGGGAAGGGCGCACGTCGTGGTGGTCACGAAGAGGTCCTCTCGGATCGGATGATAGGCGCCGACTCGAGCCGAGGTTGACACGGCCCGACCCCGGTTCGCGCGGGCGGCTCGACTCGGATTGGCGTATGCGATGGTGACGCAGCGAGCCGCGCTCGTGCCCTCACTTCACGCGCGCCGCCTCGCGCTCGATGACGAACGCCTTGAGCGCGCGGGCGGCGGGCGACAGCACGGTGCCTTTCGGGTGAATCAGCGAGAACGGCCTGCTCGCGCCGCGGAAAGGCACGAGCACTTGCACCAGCGTGCCGCGCGCGACGTCGTCCTCGACGAGGAAGTCGTACGTCTGCACGAGCCCGACGCCGGCGCGCGCGAGGCCGATGATGCCGAGCACGTCCTCCGAGCACCGGTAGTGGGCGTCGGGGACGAGCGTGGTCGGGCCGGGGTGGAAGACCCACGGGAGCGCCCGACCCGAGCGCGGCATCTGGAACACGACGTGGATATCGACGCGTATGCCGGGGTAGCGCTCGAGCATCTACGAGCGCGGCGGCGTCGTGGGCGCCGTGTGCCACGGGCCCGCGGCGCTCGTGAACGTGCGCCTCTCGTCCGGACAGCACCTCGTCGCCGGAAAGGCGGTGAGCGCGTTCACGAACGAAGAGGAACGGGCGGTGAAGCTCGACGCCGTGGTGCCGTTCCTGCTCCAGGATCGGCTCGTCGAGCGCGGCGCGCTCTTCCAACCTGCAGCGCCGTGGCAGAAGCAGGTCGTCGTCGCCGAGCGCCTGGTGACCGGGCAAAACCCTGCGTCGGCCGCGGGCGTCGCCGAGGCGATGGTCCGCCTGCTCCGCCCCGAGGCGCGTTGAGGGAGCCTCTGCCCGCCTCCGCGCCGCGCGACGGGCGCGAGGCCCGTGACACGGGGCCAGCAATTCCGTCGCAGCGTGGCTTCGCCGGGATCGGCGACGGGCGCGCGGAGGCTGTGGCGAACGGGGAATCGGCGAGATCTGCGCCGCCGGCGCTCTCCGAACGGATGCACGGCGCGTCGCCCACCATGGTACAAGGTGCGAGGAGGTCGCCGCGCAATGGCCATCAAACAGCTCACGCCAGAGCAGGTTCACACCATGTCGCTCGAAGAGAAGGACGCATGGTGGCTGAAGAACGTCTACCGCGGCGACATGCCCCAGCTCACGTGGCGCTCGGCGATCACGGGCATGCTCCTCGGCGCGTTCCTGTCGCTCACGAACCTGTACATCGGCGCGCGCACCGGCTGGTCGCTCGGCGTCGGGATCACGAGCGTGATCCTGGCCTTCGGGCTCTTCAAGGTGCTCTCCAGGCTCGGCCTCGGCAGCGACATGACCGTGCTCGAGAACAACGCGATGCAGTCCATCGCGACGTCGGCCGGATACATGAACGCGCCGCTCTTCACGAGCCTCGCGGCCTACTCGATGGTCACGACGACGATCATCCCCATGGGTCAGGCGATGATCTGGATGTTCGTCCTCGCCATCCTGGGCGTGCTCTTCGCCTTCCCGATGAAGAAGCGCTTCATCAACGACGAGCAGCAGCCCTTCCCCGAGGGGATGGCCGCCGGCGTCGTGATGGACGCGCTGCACGAGAGCGACGAGAAGGAGGGCCTCTTCAAGGCGAAGCTCCTCCTCGGCGGCGGCCTGCTGAGCGCCGCGCTCGAGCTCCTCCGCGACGACAAGGTGATGCGCGCGCTCTTCGCGCTGAAGAACATCCCCCATTACTACGACGAGCTCCTCTATGGCGGGGGCTTCGCCGATCTGCTCAAGCGCTGGGGCCTCTCGCCGGCCATCCGCGGCACCCCCCTGAACGAGCTCACCATCCGGTTCGACACGAGCATCATCTTCGTCGCCACAGGCGGCCTGATGGGCATCCGGACCGGCGTGTCGCTCCTCCTCGGCGGCATCCTCAACTACTGGATCCTCGCCCCGATGCTGATCGAGCGCGGGATCATCCTGCCGAAGAACGGGCATTTCGGGTTCGGCGCGATCACCCTCTGGGCGCTGTGGGGCGGCGTCGCGTGCATGACGACGTCCTCTCTCTACGCCTTCTTCTCCAAGCCAAAGGTGATCATCGACGCGTTCAAGGGCCTCGCCAAGAAGGGTGGAGCGACCGACGTGCTCGCGGACATCGAGCTCCCGGTGAAGCTGTCGATCATCGGCATACCCATCGTCGGCGTGGTGATCGTGGTGCTCGGGCAGCTCTGGTTCGGGATCTCGTGGTGGCTCGGGGCGCTCGCGATCCCGCTCGTCTTCATCTTCTCGCTCATCGCGGTCAACTCGACGGCCATCACGGCGATCACCCCGACCGGGGCGCTCGGCAAGCTGACGCAGCTCACCTACGGCGCGCTCGCGCCGAAGAACATCACGACGAACCTGATGACGGCCGGGATCACCGCCGAGGTCGCGAGCAACACGGCGAACCTGCTGATGGATATCAAGCCGGGCTACATGCTCGGCGGCAAGCCGCGCCACCAGGCGATGGGGCACGTGCTCGGGACGGTCGCGGGGCTCGTGCTGTCGGTGCCCATCTGGTACCTCGTGCTCATCCAGGGCGACATCGGCCGCTACGGGACGGAGCGGCTGCCGGTCCCGAGCGCGCTCACGTGGAAGGCCGTCGCCGAGGTGCTGATGAAGGGGCTCGATTTCCTCCACCCGACGGCCAAGTCCGCGGTGGTGGTCGGGGCGATCGTCGGGCTCCTCGTCGAGATCACGAGGCAGGTCACGAAGAACCGATTCCCCCTCTCCGCGGTCGCCCTGGGGCTCGCGTTCATCCTCAACTTCACCGATATCTGGTCGATGTTCCTCGGCTCGTTCCTCTTCTGGCTGCTCGAGCGGCGCGCCGCGCTCTGGCACAAGAAGCGCGAGCAGGAGACGCGGCTCAGCGAGACGGCGCCGGGCGGGCGCTCGGACGCGCCGCCCGCGCGGCCCTGGTACGCGCTCGCCGCGGAGAACACCGAGGCCATCTGCGCGGGCGTGATCGCCGGAGGCTCGCTGATGGGCATCGGCCTCAGCGTGCTCGGCGTGCTCGTGCTGCCCGACGTGCTGGAAGCCGAGAGCCTCACCAAGGCGCTCGGGCAGATCCTTCATTTCCTCCCGAAATGAAGCGCCGGCGGTCGGCGGGCGGGCCCATCCGGCTCGCCGCGCCGGCCCCAGCCATGCAGCCGCGCCTCACTGTGACAGGAATGCGCGCCGTGGAGGGCCGCGGAGAGCGCGTACCAGGACCGCGCGGGCGCAGCACGTCGCGCTGTCGAGCCGCTCCGCTCGGAGGCGCTCGTGGCGCGGTTCATGCAACCTTGTTTGCACCGCGTCAACACGAGGTCAGCCAAGGACGCGCGAGGAAAGAACCGTCCATGCCGGTGAATGCGCCCCCCTCCCGAAGAACGCCCAGCCCCGAGCCCGTCGGTGATCCCGGACGGGGTCCGCCGGCGGAGGATCCGGCGCCGCGCGAGCCCCCGCGGCGCGATCCCGATCCTGGCGAGCCGGCGCGTCGGGATCCCCCGCCCCCTCCACCAGCGCCCGGAGAGCGCTCTCCGGAGATCGAAGACCCACCGGCGCCGGGACAGCCCCCCAAGGAGCCCGGGGTGATCGCGAGGGCCGGCCGCGCTCGGCGCGCGGCGCAACGTCGTCCCCTAACCGTCGAGAGGTTTCCATGAACACGTGTGACTGCTGCGGCAACAGCTACGACAAGGCATTTCAGATCATGGTGAGCGGCACGAGCTACACCTTCGATTGCTTCGAGTGCGCGATTCACAAGCTCGCGCCCGTGTGCGCGCACTGCGCCTGCCGCATCGTGGGGCACGGCATCGAGGCCGGCGGGGCGTTCTACTGCTGTGCGCACTGCTCCAAGCAGGAAGGCGTGGAGGGGGCGATCGATCGCGTGGCCTGAGCTCGTGAGGGAGCGCAGGGGAGCCGAGCGAGCGCCGCGCCGGAGCGGTCGCCCGCGCGGCGCTGTCACGCGGGCCGCGGAGCAGCGCCGTGGAGCGAAGCGTGCGCCGCGCCGGCCGCGCGCTCCTTGGTCATCTGACGGATGCAGTACTGGAGCGCCGCCCGGAGGTTCCCGAGGGTGGTGATGTTGGCCAGATCGAGCCCGAGGCTCACGATGGTCTGGGCGACGTTCGAGCGGATGCCCGCGACGATGCCCTCGGCGCCGAGCAGCCTGATCGCGGCGACGAGATCGAGGAGGTAGCTCGCGGTCTTCGTGTCGACCAGCTCGACGCCGGTGAGATCGAGGATGGCGAAGCGCGAGCCCGTGCGGACGATCGCGTCGAGCAGGGTATCCATCACCTCCGCTGTCCTGGCGCTGTCGAGCACGCCGATCATCGGCAGGGTCAGCACGCCGTCCCACACCTGGATGATGGGAGTCGACAGGTCGCGGATGACCCGCTGTTGCCGCTCGATGAGCTCCAGCCTGGCCCGGAGCTCCTGCTCGGTGTTCTTCGGCTTGCTGATATCGAGCGTGAAGCCGACGACCGAGAACACCTCGCCCTTCTCGTCGCGCATGGGGACCTCCCAGTTGTCCCAGAACACCCCGTGCGTCAGGGACTCCGAATGGCTCGCTTCGCCCGCGAGCGCCCGCCGCAGCACCTCGCACCCCTGCGGGTTGCTCGCGTAGAGGTCGAACACGTTCTTGCCGATGTGCGCGCCCTGCTGGAGCCCGATGCCCTCGAGCGCCTTGCCCTCGTGGCACGTGAAGATCCCCTCGCGATCGATGGCCCAGACGATGATCGGGAGCGACTGCGTGATGGCCTGCAGGATCACCTCTCTCTGATGGTGGCGATGGGCCTGCTCGGTCCGCTCCGTCACGTCCTGCCCGAAGACGCCGACGCCGATGATCTCTCCGTGCTCGTCGAGGATGCGCTCGTGGCGCCACTCGACGCTCACCACGGCGCCGTCCTTCCTGACGTGGCTCCACACCCGGGGGGCCGCCCCGTCCTCCGCGAGGAGCTGCTGCCACCCGTCGGGGCTGCCGGACGCCGGCAGGAGCGCGTCCACGCGCTGGCCGAGCGCCTCCATCCGCGCGTGGCCGAGCAGGCGCTCGGCCGCGCCGTTCCAGTCCTCGATCGTGAGCTCCTTGCCGTACTGGACGATCGCGACCGGCGCTCGCTCGAAGAGGCGTGCGCGCTTGCCCGCGAGTTTCTCGGCGTCGATTTCTCCCCAGGACGTGGTGGCGGCGGTCATGGGGTGGAAATTTACCCTGGGCGTTCGCGCACGTCGAAATAACTGCCATTCGTCTTCGTCGGACCGCCCTGGGTTCGTAAGGACGGATCCATTGTTGCTGTAGCAACACTCCGTGAGCAAGCGCCTGCTGCTCCAGCAGCAGGCCGTCATCTGTTATAGCGGATTTGCGTCCAGGAAGCCGGCTCACGCTTGGTACGGGGCGTGCTCAACGGCGGTCCGTGAAGGGGCCCCCCCTCATCGAGGTTCGGGAGCAGGAGGAGCCATGAGCAACAAGATCCAGTTCCACAATGTGAGCAAGACATTCGCCGTCAAAGGGCCGGCGGGCGCCAAGGAGAGCGCGCGGTTCACGGCCATCGAGGACCTCAACCTCGACGTGAGGGCCGGCGAGCTGATGGTCCTCGTCGGGCCGAGCGGGTGCGGCAAGTCGACGCTCATCGATCTGCTCGGCGGCCTGTCGAAGCCGAGCAGCGGCAAGCTCCTGCTCGACGGCAAGCCGATCACGGGCCCGGCCCTCGATCGAGGGATCGTGTTCCAGCAGTACGCGCTGTTCCCGTGGCGGACGGCGCGCGAGAACGTCGAGTTCGGGCTCGAGGCCAAGGGCATCCCGGAGAGCCGGCGCAAGGAGATCGCCCAGGATTACCTGGATCTGGTCAGCCTCTCCGGCTTCGAGGATCGGTATCCGCACGAGCTGTCGGGCGGCATGAAGCAGCGGGTGGCCATCGCGAGGAGCCTCGCCTACGACCCGGAGGTGCTGATGATGGACGAGCCGTTCGCGGCGCTGGACGCGCAGACGCGCGAGTCGCTGCAGGCGGAGCTGCTCCGGATCTGGGAGAAGTCGCGCAAGACGATCCTGTTCATCACGCACAGCATCGACGAGGCGGTGTTCCTCGGGCAGCGGGTCGCTATCATGACGTCCCGGCCCGGCCGGGTGAAGCGGGTGATCGATATCCCGGAGGAGATCCGGGGCTATGAGGACGCGCGGTCGACTCCGGAGTTCGGACGGCTGCGGCACGAGATCTGGACGCTGCTGCGCGAAGAGGTGCTGAAGGCCGAGGAGCAGGAGCGGAGCAAGCGGCAGAAGCGCGCGACGGAGAGCCGCCCCGTGGCGGGCGTGGTGGCGGTCAATGGCTAGCCTGGAGCAATCGATTTCGCTGCCCGAGGAGTCGCAGCAAGGGCAGCTCGTGGGTGACGCGGCGCGGTGGATCGGCCGCGCCATCGCGCGGTCGGGGATCCTCCTCGCGGTCGCCGCCCTGTGGGAGACGGCGCCGCGGGCGGGCCTCGTGGAGGGGGCGTTCCTTCCGCCGCTGTCCGAGGTGCTGGGGTCGGGGTGGCAGCTGCTCCAGAACGGGCAGCTCCTGAGCCACATCAAGGCAAGCCTGTCGCGCTCCCTCGTCGGCTTCACGCTGGCGATCTCGGTGGGCGTGCCGCTCGGGCTCGCGATCGGGTGGTACAAGGGCGTGGCGGACGCGCTCAATCCGCTGCTCGAGGTGCTGCGCAACACCGCGGCGCTCGCGCTCCTGCCCGTGTTCCTGCTGCTGCTCGGGATCGGGGAGTCCTCGAAGATCGCGCTCGTCATCTACTCGTGCACCTGGCCGATCCTGCTCAACACGATCAGCGGGGTGCGCGGGGTCGATCCGCTGCTCATCAAGTCGGCGCGCACGATGGGGCTGTCGCCGCTCCAGCTGTTCCGCAAGGTCATCCTGCCGGCCGCGGTCCCGACGATCTTCGTGGGTATCCGCCTGGCGGGCGCGTACTCGCTGCTCGTCCTCGTCGCGGCGGAGATGATCGGGGCCAAGGCGGGGCTCGGATACCTGATCATCTACGCGCAATACAATTTCCAGATCCCGAGCATGTATGTCGGCATCTTGACCATCACGGCGCTCGGGCTGACGTTCAATCACCTGCTCATGCGCGTCGAGCGGCGGTTCACGTCGTGGAAGGTCGCCCCGAAGGAGTGAGCCCTGGCCCGGCGTGGGCGCCGTGACGATCACCGTTCATCGAGGGAGAGGACCATCGTGAATCGAATCATCCTGGGCCGGACCGGCCTCGAGGTCAGCGTGCTCGGCCTGGGCGCGGGCGGCGACAGCCGGCTCGGGTCCGGGCGCATCGCGGAGGCCGAGTCGCTCCGGCTCGTCCGTGCGGCCATCGAGCGCGGCGTGAACTTCATCGACACGGCGGAGGCGTACGGGACCGAGGGGCTCATCGGCAAGGCGCTCCGCGAGGTGCCGCGCGACAGCGTGGTGCTCTCGACGAAGAAGACGACGCGCCTCGAGGCGCCGCTGCGGCCGGAAGACGTCGTGTCGTCGCTGCATGCGAGCCTCGAGCGGCTCGGCACGGATCACGTCGACGTCTACCATCTGCACGGCGTGCTGCCGGATCAGTACGCCGATCTGCGCGAGCGGATCGTCCCCGTGCTGCTGCGCCTGCGCGAGCAGGGGAAGATCCGCTTCCTCGGCATCACGGAGGCGTTCGCCGCCGATCCGGCGCACGCGACGCTCGAGCAGGCGCTCCGCGACGATGTGTGGGACGTCGTGATGGTCGGGTTCAACCTCCTGAACCAGTCGGCGCGAGCGCGGGTGTTCCCGCTGACGCGGGCGAAGGACATCGGGACGCTGATCATGTTCGCGGTCCGGCGCGCGCTGAGCCGGCCCGATCGGCTGCGGGAGCTGCTCGCGGACCTGGCCGCGCGCGGCAAGGTGTCGCCCGAGCTCGGCGACGAGGGGCTGGACCGGCTCCTGGAAGGAGAGGAGGCCTCGTCGCTCCCGGACGCGGCGTACCGCTTCTGCAGGGACGAGCCCGGGGCGCACGTGATCCTGTCGGGGACGAGCCGCGTGAAGCACCTCCTGGAGAACGTGCGCTCGATCGAGGCGCCGCCGCTGTCGGCGCGGGCGCGCGAGCGCCTCATCGAGGCGTTCGCGCAGGTCGACGACGTGTCGGGGCACTGAGGGGCGCTCGCCAGCGGGAGCGCGGCGCGATCACGCGACCGGCGCGGCGAGCCCGGGCGGCGCGGGGGGCGGCGCGACGTCGGCGGCGTCGCGCGCGGGGTCGCTGCCGAGGAAGCGCGAGATCCGCCCGCAGAGCCGCGCGCGGAAGGCGTCGTCGGTGGGGGGCGAGTGGCGGCACCCCTCGAGCAGCTCGGTCTCGGCGTGGGGCAGGAGCTCCTTCGCGCGCGCGAGCAGCTTCGCGCCGGGGAAGCTCACGTCGTCGTCGGCGCCGAACACGAGCGCGGGCCGCGTGAACCCGGCGAGGGACGCGGGCGTGGCGAGCTGCGGGGGGCGGAAATCGAGCCGGTAGCTGCGGACGGCGTCGCCGAAGTAGGAGCACCACATGTCGTCGTGCGTGGAGAAGAGCCCGGAGACGAGGCGCGCGAGGCGCTCTTCCGAGGGGAAGGCGCGGTAGAGGGCCATCGGGATCGCGATGCGGGTGAGGCCTTGCCACGCCGAGCCCGACACCAGGGCCGCCGGCACGATCAGGACGAGCCTGTCAATGCGGGCGGGCGCGACCTGGGCCATGCGCAGGGCCGCGAAGCCGCCCCAGCTGACGCCGAGGAGGTGGGTGCGGGCGAGGCCGAGCGCGTCGAGGACGTCGGTGAGCCACTCGGCATAGGCGGGCCCGTCGATCGGCAGGCGGACGTCGGCGCTCTTGACGGACTGGCCGATGACGTCGACGACGTGGAGGCGGTAGCGCGCGAGGAGCGGGCCGAGCTCGGGCATGAGGTGCGCGGAGCTGGCGAGCGCGCCGTGCAGGCAGACGAGCGGCGGGGCGTCCTCGGGGCCGGCGATGAGGACGTGCGTGGCGCCGAAGCGGGTGGAGATCTCGCGCGATCGGGTCGGGACCGGGAGCTTCTCGTGGAACCTGTCGAACCACGCCGCGATGCGCGCGCGCGCCGCTGGACTGCGGAACATGATGGATGACGTCATCGAGCCCTCCTGACGTTGGCTGCGGGGCGGAGGCCGCAGAGGTGCTGAGCGACGAGCCGATCGAGCAGGGCGATGGGCGACGGATGCGCGCCCTGGGCCCAGGCGATCAGCGCGAAGTAGTAGAAGGAGAAGAAGGCGACGCCGAAGAGCGCGGGGTCGGCGTCGTCGGCGACCTCCCCCTGCGCGCGGGCGGCGTTGAAGAGCTCGACGACGCGGCCGTGCACGGCGGCGACCTGCTCGGTGAAGCGAGCCTGCCAGGGCGGGTCGGCGAACAGCGCGTCGCGGAGCAGCGTCTTCGAGAGGGCCGGCCGGCGGGCGTAGTACGCGAAGAAGGCGGCCCCGAGCCGGTGGAGCCGCTGCTCGAGGGAGCCGGGCTCCTCGTCGCGGACGGCCTCGGCCGCGGTGGCGGCGAGGTCGTCGAACAGCGCGGCGTGGAGAAGGTCGCGCTTGTCGGCGAAGTGGAGGAGGACCGTGCCGGCGGCCACGCCCGCGTCCGCGGCGATAGCGCGGACGTTGGCGGCCTCGAAGCCGTGGCGCTCGAAGTGGTCGCGCGCGGCCTCGAGGATCCGGGCGCGCGTCGCGTCTTTCTGAGCGTCGCGCCGGCCGAGTCTTTGAGTGAACGCGTTCACTGAACGAGTTCATTACATGAGAAAGAGCGGCACACAAGGAGAATTGGGGCATCCGACCCAGGTTGCGGTGGTGGGGCATCGGGGCATCCGACCCAGGTTGAGGGGCATCCGACCCAGGTTGAGGACGCCGGTTGAGGACGCCCGTCGGACATCTTTTTGCGTATCCCCCCGCGCAGGCGGCGATCGCCGGTACGGCTCAGCCCGCCGCGGGGGCCTGCTGCGCCTGGGCGCGCGCCCGGAGGCGCTGCTTGGCGGACGGGCCGCCGGCGTGGCGCACCGAGGCGACGGCGCGATCCATCGCGTCCCGCCAGTAGCGCGCGACGTCCTCGCGCTCGGTGAGGAGGGCGTCGATGGGCCCGTGGTCGGTCTCGATCTCGACCGCGAACCGGTCGCCGCGCGGGAGCACGCGGATCTCGCGGACCTCCCCGGCAGAGATGGCCGCTCCCAGCCGGCCCTCGGGGCGCAGGTCGATCGCGCCGGTGCGGCTCACCCAGGGGGCGACGACGAAGCGGCCCGGGCCGAACGACACGACCGGGGCGGAGCGCGCCGCATAACGGGACGAGAACCTCGCGACGCCCAGGAAGGCGTAGCCCGCGAGCGAGAGCAGCACGGCGGCGCTGCCGACGCCGATGGCGATGCCGCTGTCCCCCGCGGAGACGCTCCGCATGACCTGGATCCAGAGCGCGAGCGCGCCGAGCAGCAACGCGGCCCCGATGAGCGCGTTGCGGGCCGCGGAGCCGCGCGGGCCGTGGCTCGCGTAATCCCGCAAGACGAGGAGCTCCCCCTCGCTCCGGATCGCGAACCGCGACAGCGCGGCGGCCGGCAGCGCTGGCAGTGGAGTCGGCGCAGGCTCCGGCAGGGGCCGCGGCGCGATGGCGCCGGGCGGCTCGGTACCCCGCGCCGTCTCCAGCGGGACGCCCAGCGCGGCCGCGAGCGGCGCCGCCACCGCCTCGACGAGCGCCTCCGCCCGCGCGGCCTCGAGATCCTGCGCCTCGGCGACGAGCAGGCGCCGCGCCGCCGTGGCGCGCGCAGGCGCGGGCGCGGCGAGCCCGAGCCAGGCGGCGACGTACGTCCGCTCGTGCGCGCACGTGGGGGCGCCGCAGCATGGGCGCCGCTCCGAGATCACCTGGACGCCCACCGCCTCGCGAAGCTCGGCCGTGCCCTCCCCGGCCCCGCCCGCGCCGCCTGCCTCGGGCTGCGCGTGGCGGGCGCCCGCGAGCCTCAGCGGCGCGAGCCGGAGGGCGCTCGCGCCGCGCTCGATCCGGAGCCATACGGGGTCCCGCGGCGCCGGGCCGAAGCCTGTATCCTGCTCCCGCCGCAGCGCGCCAAGCTCGGGCGCCACCCGGAGGATCAGCGGCGCGCCGCCGCCCTCCGCCAAGAGGACGCGCGCCGCCCCGGCCGGATCGCCGAGCGGATCGAGGGCGGAAACGGAGCTGTCGGCCTCAAGGGAGCGGAGGGCACGCGCGACCTCCGCCTCGAACGCTGCGGTGCTCGGCTCGGGCATGGCGGGACGTTTGCCCCGGCTGCGCTGGGTTGTAAAGCGCACCCGTCCGCGCGACAACACGGGGGGCGCGCTCTCCTGCCCCGCCCGATCGCTGCCGCTCGCGCAGGCTCCGGCGCCAGAAGGCCAGCAGCGCGCCGAGCGCCGTCATCGGGAGGGCGCCGAGAGCGATCGGCGGCTGGCCAGCGCCCGAGCAGGAGCAACCGGCGTCGCCCTCGGCCTCGTCCACGTTGCCGCTCTTCGGCCTGTCCTCGCTCCCCGACGCCGCGCCGCCCGCTCCGCCCGAGGTCGCCGTCGCGCCCGCGCCGGAGCCGCCGCCGCCCGAGCTCGCGGCGCTCATCCCGGCGATCGGGTAGAGGGCGCAGACCCCTTCGATGTCGTCGTCCTCGAGCGTGCGCGCCGACGTGCCGCCCGGGTAGAACCCCAGCATCGTCGCGCCGCGCACGCTCGTGTGGCCCAGGCCAAGGAAGTGCCCCTCTTCGTGCGTGGCGATCGATCGAACATCGATGCAGTCTCCTTCGCCCGTGTCGTTCCAGCAGAAGCCGACGTTGTTGAAGATCATGTCGGCCTCGCCGATGACGCCGTCGGCATCCCAGACCGGCATCGTGACGGCGATGACCGAGTCGGCTCGCCCGAGCTCGCCAGGCCAGCCGTCGCTGATCCAGAGAAATACGCTCTTGCCGTCGTCGAAGTCGTAGCCGTCCCCCGTGTCGCCGAGGAGCTCGGCCTCCCACGCCGTGCATCCGGGGCTCGACCAGGCCGCGAAGCCGGCCTCGATGCTGGCGGCGGCGAAGCTGGAGAGCGGCCCCGGGATCGTCGCCCCGTTGATGTGGTAGCGGGCCGGCAGCGCGCGCCAGCGGGGGACGACCTCGAGATCGAGCGGCGCCCACGCGGCGGCCTCGCGGGCCCCCGCGAGCTGCGCCAGCGCGGCGGCGAGCGGGGCGACAAGGGCGAGCGCGGCCCTGAAGCCTCTCTTCATTCCCCCATCATCGGCTCATCGCTCCTGCGGGACCACCTCGAGCTCCTCGGGCGCCGCGCTCCCCTCGAGGGGCAGCGTCACCTCCACCCCCTCGTGCACCGGAAGGGTCGCCCCGACGGGCCAGGAGCGCGGCGCGCTGCCCTCGCCCGCAGCGACCTCGCGCAGCGTCGCGCCGCGCACCGGATTCACGCCGCCGTTGAAGAGGCACGCGCGCAGCCGCCCCTCGACGACCGCGGCCGAGCACGGGATGACATCGGCCGTCGCGCGCCGGATCCGGCCGAGCATCGCCTCCTCCGCGGGCGCGGCGGGCAGGAGCGCCACGAGCGCGTCGCGGGCGCGCGGGTCGCGGAGCCAGGCGAGCATCATCGCCGCGTGGATGCGCACCACGCGGTAGCGCGCGCGCGTCAGCTGGAAGAAGGCGTCGGGCGACGCCACGCCGGTCTCGCCGTCGAGCATGCCCGTCACGCCCGGCTCGATCTTCACCTCCGTCCCGGGCGCCTCGACGTGCCACTTCACCGCGCGCCCCGGCCCGAGCGCGCCTTCCCAGAACAGCCCGCGCTCGGTGATGCCGGCGCGCTCGCCGCGGCGATCGCGCCGCGCGAACGTGAGCAGCACGCGGAAGTCGCTGACGGGCGCGCCGCTGTTGTTCACGACCGCGAGCTCGAAGTCGTAGCGGCCGCGCGCCGGCCGCGTCGCGCGGCCGGCCCGGCCCGCGTCGCTCGGCTCCGCTCCGGCGTCGCCCTGCTCCCCGGCGGCGTCGCCCTGCCCCGCGCCGGCCTCGCTCTCCGCGTCGTCGTCCGCGCGGTCTCGCCGCAGGATCGGCGCGATCACCCCGGCGCCGTCGTCCGGCCCCGTCGCTCCGAGCAGGCTGAGGATCGGCACCCCCGCCCGCCAGAGCGGCGAGTCGGCGCGGTCGCAGAGGCAGTGCGGGAACGACGGCTCGGCGCGCTCCCGGGCCTCGCTCGCGAGGAGCGCGGCCGTGGCTCCCCGGGTCGCCTGCCCGACGCCGCGCGCCGCCTGCCGCTCGGCCGGCGGCAGATCGCGGGGGGCCGCGAACCGCTGCACGAACGCCATCGTCGCCACGATGCCGATCACCGCGAGCGCCGCGGGCACGAGCACGCGGGCCCGGAGCGGGAGCGCGTCGATCCCCTCCTCGACGCCGCGCCTCTGTTCGCGCCCCGGCCGCTCGCCGAGCGGCGTCGGGCGGGGCGCGAACACGGGCGCGGCCGGCGAGCCGGGGGACGAGGCCGCGAGCCGCTCCGACGCGAAGCCCATGCGGCTCGACATCTCCGCCACGAGCGCGTCGCGCAGGCGGTCCGAGGGCGGCCCTCCCCAGGTCGCGAGCCGCGCGACGAAGCGCAACGCGAGCCAGGTCGCGAGCGCGACGAGGCACGCGAGCGACGCGGTCCCGAGCGGGCCGCTCGCGAGATAGTCGGGGGACAGGGCGGCCGCGAGCACGCCGAGCGGCGCCGGCGCGATCCAGCTCGCCATGCGGGCGTGGAGGCGCGCGCGGTAGGCGCTCTCCATCGCCTCCATCGCCGCCGGCGAGGTCACGCCGGGCACGCCGGGCAGATCGCCCTCGAAGCGCGCGAGGACGAAGCAGTTGTGCGGCGAGCACGCGGACGGATCGAGCGCGACGCAGAGCGCCTTGCCGCGCCGGAAGAGGCCGCGGATCGCGGTGTAGGGCACCCCGAAGCGGACCGGCGCCGCTACGGCGCCAAGGGCGAACCCCTCCGAGTAGCCGGCCACGCGGACCAGCTCGACCTCGAGCTCCGCCTCGGCGCAGGTGAAGCGCACCGCGCCAACGGCATTGGCGCCCCCCTCGGCGATCGCCAGGGCAGCGACGGAGAACGCGCGGGCCAAGGTGGCCGCACCCTAACCGCGCGGGCCGGAGCGCTGCAACGGAAACCCGGACGGCCGGGAGGCCCCCGGGCGCGTCGGGTGACCGTTGATCGCCCAGCGCCGGGTGCGTAAGACGTGGCGCCATGAAGCCCCTCCAAATCGTCATCGCCATCTCCTGCGCTGTCCTCCTCGGCCCGGTCGCGGGCTGCGAGGAGAAGGTCCCCGAGCCGGATCTGCCGCCGGGCAGCGCCGTGCCGGTGGTGAAGCCCGCCGAGCCGGAGCCCGCCGATCTCATCAAGGAAGACACCGTCGTGGGCACCGGCCCGGAGGCGAAGGACGGCGACAAAGTCCGCGTCCACTACACGGGGCGCCTGCTGAAGAACAACGCCGAGTTCGACTCCTCCGTCGGCCGCGAGCCGTTCGAGTTCACGCTCGGCGCGTCGGAGGTCATCAAGGGCTGGGACCAGGGCGTGGCCGGGATGAAGGTGGGCGGCAAGCGCAAGCTCACGATCCCCTCCCGGCTGGGCT
Source organism: Sorangium sp. So ce426 (assembly GCF_051475585.1). Lineage (NCBI taxonomy): Bacteria > Pseudomonadati > Myxococcota > Polyangiales > Polyangiaceae > Sorangium > Sorangium sp. So ce426. Next base: position 6,917,412 of record NZ_CP150341.1, read on the forward strand.
ACGGCGACACGGGCAGCCCGCCGAAGATCCCGGCCAAGGCGACGCTGGTCTTCGACATCGAGCTGCTCGGCGTCGGCGACGCGGCGAAGGACGCGGCCGGGGACGCCAAGGCCGGGAAGACCACGGCCGACAAGGCGGCCAAGCCCGCGGGCGACAAGGCGGCCAAGGGCGACAAGCCCGCCGCGCCGGCCGAGAAGAAGTAGGCGCCCAAGGAGGCGAAGTGAGCCGCAGGCCGCCGCGCGACGAGGGCCGCGGGCCCCGCGCGGCGTGAGCCGCGGGCCCCGCGCTCAGACGACGCGCGCGAGCGCCTTGAGGAAGATCTCGTAGGCCTCGAGCGGGTACTCACCCATGTGGAAGATCCGGAACAGCCGGTCCGAGAGCTTCCCCTGGGCGGCGTAGATCTCGAACACGTGCCCATCGACCGGCTCGCTGGCGAGCCGGCTCGCCATCTGGTCGTAGGTCCGCCCGGCCGGGATGTGCAGCGCCGTCCCGATCGACTGGAGCGGCATGTTCTCCCAGCGCGCGATCGTCAGCCCGAGGCGCTCGTAGCCGGGGCGCAGGATCGCGCAGCGCGCCTGGTACACGGCGTGACGCCCGGCGACGCCGCCGGTGGCGGCGAGGTGATCGAGCGCCGCGATCACCTGGCAGAGGCTCATCGGGTCGATCGTGTAGGGGTGCGCGCCGCCCTGCTGGGCGCGCCAGGTCTTGTGGAGCTCCAGGCTCGGGACGCGGGCGGGGATCCGCTCCATCTCGGCGAGCAGGTCCTTCCGGACCAGCGCCACCGTCAGGTTCGGGTGGCTGTGCAGGCCCTTGTTGCACGAGCCCATGACGGCGGCGATGCCCGAGCCCTCAAGGGCCAGCGGCTCGACGAAGAGCGCGCTGATGCCGTCGACGAGGAGCTTCTTGCCGTACTTCCGGGCGAGCGCGCCCACCTCGGGCAAGGGGTTCAACGTGCACGTCGACGTGCCCCCGTAGACCATGGCCACCGCGTCGACCTCGTCCGCCGCCAGGATGGCCTCGATCTTCGCGAGGTCCGGCCGCTCGCCGTAGGGCAGGCACATGTCGACGACTGGCTGGCCGAGCGTGGCGGCGTACTCGAAGATCCGGTCGCCGTAGGCGCCGTTCCGGACGACGAGGAGCCGCTCGTCGCGCCGCAAGCAGGAGCCGAGCACGGCGGCCATGGAGGTCGATCCCGAGCCCGTGAGGAGGATGGCCTCGTAGCTGGACGCGCCGAGGGCCTCGACGATGCCGTGCCGTGCCCGGTCGAGCAGCGGCCGGAGCCGGGGGCCGCGCGGGACGATCGGGCTCTCTCCGTAGGTGCGGGAGACCTGGTTCACCGCGTCCGGCAGGTGGAAGACCGCGGGCGTGAGCGAGACGACGCGTGGCGTTTCGGCGGCGATCATGCCGCGAGATCTAGCCCGGAACGCGCGCGGGGCGCAGCGGAGATCGCGCTACGCCCAGCGGAGCTGGCGCAGATCGTCCCAGACATCGCGCGCGGAGTGGTAGCGGTAGGCGTCGCGGCGGCGCAGCAGCTTGGCGATCACCTGGCTGAGCGGCGTGCCGAGCGCCTCGGCCTTCTGCCGGGGGGTGCCCTCGGCGATCTGCCGCGTGATCTCCTCGTAGGCGACGTTGACGTCGATGGCCGGCTGCCCGGTGTGCATCTGGTACATGAGCAGGCCGAGCTGGTAGAGGTCGCTCTGCGTCGTCGTGTAGCCCGCCGTCACGAGCTCCGGCACGAGGATCTTCGGGTTCGCGACCTGCGGGCGGAACCAGCGGGTGACGCCGTCGAGCTGGTGCGCCACGCCGAAGTCGGTGAGCTTGACGAGCGGCCTGTGGTCGAGCTGGGAGATGAGCACGTTGCCCGCGTGCAGGTCGGCGTGCACGACGCCGTTGTCGTGCAGGTACTGCAGCGTCATCAGCAGCTGGCGCGCGAGCTCCAGGAGCAGCGGCGGCTGGAACGGGGCGCCGAGCAGCGCCCGGAGGCTCGTGTCGCACCGCTCGAGCGCCAGGTAGAACAGGTAATTCACCTCGAACGCGTCGTGGATGTAGACGATGTTCGGGTGGCGGAAGCTCTCCAGGCGGAGCATCTCGCGCGACCACTCTTCCTTGACGACCTGGTAGGGCTTGTTCGCCGGCCGCAGCATCTTCAGGGCGTACACCTGATCGAACGGCCCGCTGCACTCGTACACCGAGCCATACTGCCCGTCGCCGATGAGCGCCCCGATCACGTACGTCCCCCGGGTGGAGGTCAGCGCTGATCCCGGCACCGGAAACGGGATCAGGAAACTACCAGTGGAAGACCAGGTCACGGCGAGGCCATCGTAACCGAAAACGCCGGCGCCCGTTCACCCCGCCGCGCGCGCCCCGCGCAGCGGCCCGCGTTCGCGGCGCAGGGGGCGCCCCTGTCCCCCCGCGCGCGGCGCGCCGAGGGCGGCCGGCCGCTCATGAAGCGGCGAGCTTCCGCACGATCTCCGCGGCCTCGGCCTGATCGAGCTCGAGCGCCGCGGCGACGTCGAGCAAGAGCTCGCGCTCGCTGCTCCTGACGATCCCGTCGGCGACCACGACCTGAGCGGCCAGGAAGAAGGCGACCTTTCGGGCCTGCGGGCTGGCGAGCCGTTCCTTGAGCGACGCGAGCCGGGCCGCGCGGCCCTCCTTGTGGAGCTGCTCCACCACGGTCTGGAGGAGCGTGTCCATGGTGCTCTGCGGGATCCGTCGATCCGTGAGCGACTCTACGCTCCGGGCGAAATGGATCTTCTCCTCCGGGCTGAACTCGCCGTCGGCGAACGCCGCGAGGAACATCAGCTCGACGAGCGCCTCGAGGTTCGGCTCATCAAGCGTTTGCAGCGGAGGAGGGCTCATCTGGGGCATCGTCTCCGTGTACACCGAGGCCCGGCGCGGGACCAGCCCTGGAGCGCTCCCCTTACCCCGCGCGCCCGGGGCAAACGCGGCGGGGTTGAAAGTGCCCGAGGGGCGGCATTGGGAGAGCGCTCCCTGTGTGTCATGAGTTCGAGCATGCACGTGCGCGAACTCGCCCAGTCGCTCCTCGGCGCGCTCTTCCTCTGCGGCTGCAGCAGCGCGACCGCGGCGCGGCGCCCTGCCGATCCGGGCCGGCCTGCACCCGAGGGGCGCGCGGCGACACCGCGAGCCGCGGCGAGCGCCGAGGCGGCCCCGCCGCCGCTGCGGCTGCCGTGCGAGGCGGACGATCTCGTCGGCTGTACGAACGGCTGCGCCGACCACCAGATCGAGGACTGCGCGACGCTGGGATCGATGTACCTGGGCGGAGCGATCGTCTCGATCGACGTGGAGCGAGCGATGACGCTGTTCGAGAGGGCGTGCGCGGAGGGGAGCGCGCGCGGCTGCCTGCGGCTCGGCGACGCCTACCACGATCGGCTCGCGCGCGCGGGCGGCGCCGGCGGGGCGAGCGAGGCGGACGAGGCGGCGCTCTACTGGCACGCGCGCGCATGCCACGCGGGCGCGAACCTCGGATGCCTCGCGGCAGGCAGGGCCTACCTCCACGGCCAGGGCGCGAGCGCCGATCCCGGGCGCGCGGCCGCGCTGTTCCAGCGCGTCTGCGAGCGCGGGAACGCCCCCGCCTGCGTCGAGCTCGGACATCTCCACGCGGAGGGCGAGGGCGTGAAGCGCGACGACCGGAAGGCGGTCGAGCTGTTCACGAAGGCGTGCAAGCTGGGCCTCGACGAGGGGTGCCTGCGGGCGAGCCGGTCCGGCGACGTCCTCCCGCCGCGCGACTGACGCGCCCTCGACCGCCGCGCTTCGCCGTCAGTCGGTACGGCGGCGCTGGGCGATGTCCAGCGCCGCCGTGATCATCGCGGTGAGCTGTGTGTCCGACACGTTCTCGGAGGGAAGCACCACGAGCTCGGCGCCGATGCGCCGCGACAGCTCCATGAACCCTTCCGGATCGAACGCCCGCACGTCCTGCGTCATCACGATGGCCAGCGGGTGCAGCCATGCCGCGCTGCCGCGCAGCGACACGAGATCGCACGCGAGCAGGTCGGCGCCTTCGACGAAGACCAGCCGCCGGCAACGCTCCGCGAGCTGCTCGCTGGCGCTCACGATGAGCACCACCGAGGCCGACGCCGTCCGCTTGCTGCGCCCCGCTGGTCGTGTCGGTAGCTCTCGCGTGCTCATGAAGCCCAGGTCAGCGAGCGAGCAGCGGGCGCCCGTACGGGACGGGCCCGCCGCCCGGCGCCCGGGTCCGCGCCTCGTCGGCGAGGGCGAGATCCATGACGAAGGAGCCGAACGGCAACCGGAAATCCCGGTCGTTCGGCTTGGTCGCGTAGAGGGCGAGCAGCGAGAGCACGCTCCCGATCTGCGCCGCGGCCGGATCGCCCTCGCACGCGTTGAAGCGGTCGGCGAGCGTGCACAGCTGCCGGAAGAGCGGACCGCCCGGGTGCGGGCCGGCGCTGCACATGGCGAAGGTGCCGCTGCCTCGATATCCGAGCTTCCGGCGCTTCCTGGCGGGGGTACGGGACGGAGGTACCATCGTCATGATTGCTGCCCAAGTCGCCTGTGAGGGGTGAATCGCCCCACGCCGGGGCTGACCTGCCGCGGGACGCTCTCCAACCAGTAATAGAGCAGCCCGAAGAGAGTCAATCGGAGAGGACGCCGCGGGCCGGGCGAGCGTGAAATTCTGCTGAATGGTCCCCCGTCCGGGCAGCGCGTGGGTATACGTCATCGCATGAAGGCAGTCGTGCTCGCCGGCGGCAAAGGGTCCCGGCTCCGCCCCTACACCGCCCTTATCCCGAAGCCGCTCATGCCGATCGGGGATCACACGATCGTCGAGATCCTCCTCCGGCAGCTGGCGCGGGCGGGGGTCACCGACGTCGTGATGTGCGTCGGCCACCAGGCCGCGCTCATCGAGGCGGTCGTCGGCGAGGGGAGCCGATACGGGCTGCGCATCGCCTACCAGCGCGAGGACGCGCCGCTCGGGACCGTGGGCCCGCTCCGGGTCATCGAGCGGGACCTGCCGGAGCGCTTCCTCGTGATGAACGGCGACATCCTCAGCGATCTCGACTTCTCGGCGCTCCACCGGACGGGCGAGTCGACCGGATCGCCGCTCACCGTCGCCGTCTGCGAGCGCGCCTCGAAGATCGACCTGGGGGTGCTCGACCTCGGCGCCGACGGGCGCGTCGTCAGCTTCCGCGAGAAGCCGACGTACACGTTCTGGGTCAGCATGGGCATCTACGCGATGAGCCGCGGCGTGCTGCGCTTCATCCCCGAGGGCCGGCCGTTCGGGTTCGACGACCTGATGCACGCGCTGCTCGGCGCCGGCGAGCCGGTGGCCACCTTCCCCTTCCGGGGCCACTGGCTCGACATCGGAAGGAGCGACGACTTCGCCGAGGCGCAGGACGAGTTCGAGAAGAACCGGCAGCGGTACCTACCGGAGTGACGCGGCGAGCGCCTCACACACGGCGTCGACGTCGGCGTCGGCCATGCGCGGGTGGAGCGGCAGCGTGAGCTCGCGGCCCGCGATCGCGTCCGTCCGCGAGAGCCCCTCCTTGCGCACCCGGTCCGAGGCGCCGTGGTGCGAGAAGCGGTGGATCGGCGTGTAGTGCACGCTCGTCTGGACCCCGCGCGCCTTCATGGCCTCCATCACGGCCTCGCGCGAGGTGCCCTCGGGCAGGAGCACCGGCATGAGGTGGTGCGCGCTCTCCCCCAGCCCGCGCGCGTAGAAGTCGCGGTACGGCAGCCCGAGGCCCCGCGCCCCGGCGAGGCGCTCGTGGTAGCGCGCCGCGAGCGCGCGCCGACGCGCGTTGCCCGCCGCGAGCCGGCCGAGCTGCACGAGGCCGATGGCGCTGCGGATCTCGTCGATGCGGTAGTTCATGCCCGCGTCCACGACGTCATAGGTGAACGCGTGCCCCTTGTGCCGATCGAGGGTGAGCGTCGTCATCCCGTGCGCGCGGAGGAGCCGCATGCGCGCGTGGAGCGCGTCGTCCCTCGCGATCACGGCGCCCCCCTCGCCGACCGCGAGGTTCTTGTTCGAGAAGAAGCTCAGGCAGCCGACGTCCCCCAGCGTCCCGAGCGCCCTGCCCCGGTAGCTCGCGAGCGGCGCGTGCGCCGCGTCCTCGACCACCGCGAGCCCCCGCTCGGCCGCGATCGCGCAGATGGCGTCCATGTCGCAAGGGTAGCCGGCGTAATGGACGACCGCGATCGCCCGCGTCCTCGGGGTGATCTTGCGGACGATGTCGGCGGGATCGACGCTGAGGTCGTCGCCGCCGACGATGTCGGCGAGCACCACGTTGGCCCCGCACAGGAGCGCGGCGTTGGCGGTCGCCACGAACGTGAGGCTCGGGCAGATGACCTCGTCGCCGGGGCCCACGGAGAGCGCGGTGTACGCGAGGTGCAGCGCGGCGGTGCAGTTCGTCACGGCGAGCACCCTCGGGGTGCCGAGCGCCTCGCCGAGCGCCCGCTCGAACTGCGCCGTCCGCTCCCCCATCGTCAACCAGCCCGACGCGACGACCTGCCGCGCGGCCTCGGCTTCTTCAGGCCCGAACGAGAGATCGCTGAGAGGTATCTTCCACATGGCCTTCCATCCATCCAGCCGGCGCCCCGCGGAGAGGGCGCGCGAGGCGCCGGCCCCCGGCCGCGCGGCGGCGCGCGTCAGATCGCGTACTCGCGCGGCCGGTAATCGGTGAGGTGACGCTCGACATAGGCGTACGTCCGCGCGAGCCCCTCCTCGAGCGGCACGCGGGGCGCATAGCCGACGAGCTCCGCGGCGCGACGGAAATCGGCGAGCAGCACCATGACCTCGCTCGCGTCGGGGCGCACCCGGGCCTCGTCCGTCACGAGCTCCGCGCGCTTGCCCGTCACCTCGAAGATGAGGCGGACCAGATCGCCGATGGAGATGGCGCGCCCGCTCCCGACGTTGAGCGTCTGCCCCACGGCCCGCGCGCTCGATCCGACGAGGAGGAAGCCGGCGACGGTGTCGGTCACGAAGTTGAGGTCCCGCACCGGCGTGGTGCTCCCGAGGCGGAGAACGGCGCTGCCGGCGGCGAGCTGCTGCATCACGCTCGGGATGATCGCGCGCGACGACTGCCGCGGGCCGTAGGTGTTGAACGGCCGGATGGTCGCCACCTCGAGGCCGAACGAGAGGTGATAGCTCTCGGCGAGCTTGTCGGCGCCGATCTTCGTGGCCGAGTACGGGGACTGGCCGGTCAGGGGGTGCGCCTCGTCGATGGGCGTGTAGCGCGCGGTGCCGTAGGTCTCGCTCGTCGACGTGTGGACCACGCGCGCGCCGTGCTCGCGCGCCGCCTCGAGGACGTTCAGCGTGCCCTGCACGTTGGTCGCCACGTACTGCTGCGGGGCCACGTACGAGTACGGGATCCCGATCAGGGCAGCGAGGTGGAACACGACGTCGGCGCCGCGCACGAGCGACCGGACCGCGCCCGCGTCCTCCACGTTGCCGGGGGCGACCTCGACCTGCGCGAGCACGTCCTCGGGGAGCCGGTCGAGGTGCCCGCGCCGCGAGCCCGAGGTGTACCGGACGAGCGCCCTCACGCGCGCGCCCTCCCGGACCAGCGCCTCGACGAGGTGGCTGCCGATGAACCCGCCGGCGCCGGTCACCACGACGCGCTTGCCGCGATAGAAGCCTTCGCTCACGGCCGCGTCCGTGGCCCCTGCGGGTTCGCGCGTCAAGCGCGTACCGAGGCGGCGCGCCCGTTTGCGCCCGGCAGCGCGGCCCCGCGCGCGGCGCGGGCCGGCGCGCGGCGCGCTCGGGCAGCGCCGCCGCGCAGCGGCCCGCGGGGCGCGCTGGCGGACGGCGTGGCGGGGATCACTGGATCTGGATCTGGTCGGCGGGCGTGTTGCCCGCCCCCTCCGGCGTGCCGATCTCGCGGTGCACGCAGAGCCCCTGCTTGCAGTAGGCGTCCGGCGGGGGCTTGCAGTCGACCTTGGGCTCCTCGCACTTGCCCGTCTTGTAGCTCTCCGAGAGGGGCTTGATCTTGTCGAAGGTCGCGTTGCTGATGGGCTTCGCACAGCCCGGCCACTCGCTCTGACGGCAGTCGGCGTCCGTGTTGCAGTGCTGCGCCTTGTTCACCATCTCGAAGGCGTCGCCGCGGAGTTTGTCGCACTCCTTGGGATCCATCTTGCTCTCGCAACCGGCGACCAGCGCGAGCAGGAGGAAGCTCGCGGTCATGCGGAGCGAGGTCCGAGGTCGGAAGGAGGCCGATCCTGGCCGCCCGCGTCGACGAGCACACGTGATCATTCAGGTTCTCCCGGTCAAGGCCGCCCTTCCGCGCCGGAGGGGCAGCGGCCTGCGCCGGGCCCTTCGTATCACGGCTGGATCCGGGCGCGCAGCTGGCGTAGCCCGTCGGCATGGAACGTCCTCGAGAAGGCTCCGGGATCAGCGGCTCCCCGCACGGCGGATCCGGCATCCGTGTTCGCAGCTCCCTCCGGGTGCTCAGCCTGAACATCTGGAACCGCCACGACCCGTGGGAGGCGCGCCTCGAGGTCATCCGGGAGGGTCTCCGCGAGCTCGATCCCGACGTGGTCGGCCTCCAGGAGGTGCTGTCGTACGAGGGCCGCTCGCTGGCCGACGGCATCGCGGACGGGCTCGGCTACGAGGTCGCGTTCGGCGCCGCGCACGACCTCGGCGGCGGCGTGCTCTTCGGCAACGCCGTGCTGTCGCGCTGGCCGATCGCGCGGAGCCAGGCGTTCCCCCTGCCCACGGGTGAGACCGACGAGAAGCGCTCGATCCTGCTCGCCGAGCTCGGGTCGCCCCACGGCGCGATCCCGTTCTTCGTCACCCACCTCAACTGGAAGTTCCACCACGGCGCCGTGCGCGAGGCGCAGGTCGCGGCCGTGGCCGACATCGTCATGCGCGAGGCGCCCATGGAGGGCCTGCCGCCCATCGTCGTCGGCGACTTCAACGCGCAGCCCGAGGCCACGGAGATCCGGTTCATGAAGGGGCTGCACGCCCTGAACCAGAAGAGCGTGTACTTCGCCGACACCTTCGACCAGACGGGCAAGGGCCCCGGATTCACCTTCGATCCCGTGCGGAACCCGTTCGCGGCCATCACGAACGAGTACCCGCGCCGCATCGATTACGTCTTCGTCCGCGGCCCGGACGCGCAGGGGCGAGGCAAGCCGCTCTCGTCGAGGGTCGTCTTCGAGGAGATCCGCAACGGCGTCGCCGCATCGGATCATTACGGGGTTCTCTCGGAGATCTCGATGTAAAGCGGGCCGGCGCCCCTGGAGGGGCGTGCGCTCCGGCACGTTGCCCGGGGATGCCCTGTTCACGTGTACACTGGCGGCATGTCGTCCCCTCGAGCACCGGGCGACGGACCGCCGAGTCCGCCCGACGCGCCTGGTGAGAGCTCGGCTCCTCCGCCTGCTGGCGCGCTCCGCGTCGGTCCGGTCGTTGCGGACGCCCTGTCGCTCATCGGCGGCACGCCGCTCGTCCGCCTTGCCCGGATCTCGCCCGAGGGCGGGGGCGTCGTCTACGGCAAGCTCGAGTCGATGAACCCGGGCGGCAGCGTCAAGGACAGGGCGGCGCTCGGCATGGTGCTCTGCGCCGAGCGCGAAGGGATCCTCAGGAGAGGGTCGACCATCGTCGAGGCGACGAGCGGCAACACGGGGATCAGCCTCGCGATGATCGCCGCCGTGCGCGGCTACCGCTGCGTGGTGGTCATGCCCGAGGACATGAGCGTCGAGCGCCGGCACGTCCTCCGCGCTTACGGCGCCGAGATCGTCCTCACGCCCGAGGGCCAGGGCATGGCCGGCGCGGTCGCCCGCGCGATCGAGATCTGCGAGGCGACCCCCGGCGGGTGGATGAGCCAGCAGTTCCAGAACCCGGCGAACCCCGGCGCCCACGCGCGCGCCACCGGCCTCGAGATCATCGCGCAGACCGGCGGCGACATCGCGGCCTTCGTCGTCGGCGTGGGCACCGGCGGCACGCTGACCGGCTGCGGGCGCGTGCTCCGGGATCAGCTCGGCGGCGCTGTCCGCATCTGCGCCGTCGAGCCGGCGAAGAGCGCCGTGCTCTCCGGGCGAGGCCCCGGCCCCCACGGCATCCAGGGCCTCGGCCCCGGCTTCGTCCCGGCGATCCTCGAGCGATCGCTCATCGACGAGATCCTCACGGTGACCGAGGCCGGCGCCTCGCGCATGGCGCGGCGGCTCGCCCGCGAGGAGGGGCTCCTCGTCGGGCCGAGCTCCGGCGCCAACGTCCACGCGGCCGTGGAGATCGCGCGCAGGGTGCGCGGGACGATCGTGACCGTGCTGCCCGACTCGGGAGAGCGCTACCTGCTCTGAGCCACCCCCGGCGGCGGCGGGCGCAGCGCGCGCCATCCGCCGGACGCGGCTCAGGGCGACGTTCGTCCGTCACGGCGGGGCGCTCGGCCGTCCGCGTCGATGGAGCGGCGGTTCGCCGCCGCCGCGAGGCGCGCCTGCGCGCCGTGCGCCACGTCGTGGAGGACCCGCTCGACCACCGGCGCATGGATCGCGATCAGCCGCGTCGGGGCCACCCCCAGGACCAGGGTGAGCGCGACCAGCGCGAGCAGGAACGCTCGCTCGCGGAGCACGAGCGCCTCCAGCGCGGCGCCCTTCAGGTGGCGGCGGAGCGGCCCCAGGAAGGTCCGCTGGAACGCCCGGAACAGCGTGATCCCGTTGAGCGCCGCCGCCGTCAGCGCCAGCACCGCGAGCACGGGATGGGCGTGCAAGATTCCATGCAGGAGCAGGTCCTCGCTCACGAACGAGAGCGCCCCCGGCATCCCGATCATGGCGCACGCGAGCAGGAAGAAAAAGGCGGCCATGCGGGGCGTCCGGGCGACGAGGCCGCCGAGCTCCCGCGTGTCCGCCGTACTGGCGCGCGCCTCGATCGCGCCGACGACCATCGCGAGCCCCGTGATCGCGATCGACAAGGCGACGCTCTGCAGGAGCGCGCCGCTCACGCTCTGCGGGCTCAGCGAGGCGACCCCCAGGAGCACGAGCCCCTTCTGGCTCGCCACGAGGTAGCCGAGCAGCCGGCGCAGATCGGTCTGGACCAGCGCGAGCACCGCGCCGTGCAGCGCGCTGATCAGGCCGAGCACGGCGAGGATCGGCATGCCGTCGGCCGAGCCCGCGGGCAGGAGCGTCACCCCCACGCGGACGAGCACGCAGACGCCGACCTGCATCTGCGCGAGCAGGATGGTCACGCCGAGCGGCCCCCGCTCCAGCAGCACCGGCAGCCAGCCGTGGAACGGCACGGCGGCCATGCGCATCAGCACGGCGATGCCGACGAGCGCGAACAGCGGCGACTGCCATGCTTCGGGGACGCCGGCGCGGGCGATCTCCTCGACGTCGAACGGCAGGGCCGCGCCCTGGCGCGCGGCGAGCACGGCGATGGCGCCGATCGCCACGACGAGCGGCGCCGTGCCTCCCAGCAGGAAGATGCGGCAGGTGCGCCGGAGGAGCGGGTCCTCGGCGCCCTTCCTGGCGACCAGGCGATCCACCGGCACGAGGGCGGCGACCCACGCGGCCGCGAGCACCGCGAGATCGACCGCGCAGAACACGCCGAGGATGGCGCTGCCGGTGGCGAGCAGCGCGGCGGCGCTGGGCGGATCGATCGCGGCGCGCGGGCTCGCGGCGAGCAGGGCGAGCAGGACGAAGCCGAGCAGCGGGAGCAACGTGATGGTGAAGCCGTCGAGGCCGAGGCGGAGGCGCGCGCCGAGGAGCGGCAGGGTGGGCCCCCCGGCGGTGAGCGCGACGCCGGCGTGGGAGAGCGCGAGCAGCAGCAGCGAGAGGAGCAGGGTGAGCGCCGCGCCGATGAGGGCGACGCGGCGCGCGCGCTCGTCGCTGCGCGCCCGGGCGGCGACCAGCGCCGCGATCGCGGGCGTGAGGACGAGCGTCCCGAGGAGCGGAAAGGCGTTCACGTGCGAGCCCTCTTCGTGTCGCGCGCGCGGGGCTGGAAGGCCGCCGCGATCTCTGTCTCTCCGCGCGCGCCCTCGTCGCCGGGCGCCGCGGGGGTGCGCTCAGGCCAGCCGCTCAGCGCCGCCACCCAGCGGCGCTCGCTCCGGTCGAGCAGGCGCCCGAGGCGCATCAGCGGCGCCGCGACCAGCCGCTCCTGCAGCCCGCGGTCGAGCGACAGCCAGTACGCGCGCCGCACGAGCGCCGCCGGCAAGAGACGGCCAGCGAGCCCGAGGTGCGGCAGCGGCTCGCCGGCGTGCGCGGCCCGGATGTCCTGCGCGTCGCGGAGCGCCGAGGGGGCGCGCAGCAGCTGGTACACCCCGGCGTGCACCGAGATGGCGCCGTAGAAGAGCGCGCTCGATGGCGTCGGCTCCTCCATGGCCCGCGGCAGCCAGCTGCCCAGAGGAAGCTGCGCGCTCTTGCCCATCGCGGCGAGGAACAGGCACAGCGCGAGCGCCGTGGCCGCGCCGGGCCCGAGCGGCGCGGCGCCCCCGGGCCACGGCGAGCCGCCGAACACCTCGCCCCACTGCGAGGAGCGGGCGACGTCGTGCATGAGCACCGCGCCCCCGAGCAGCCCGATGTCGCAGAGCCGGTAGGTGATGTACACCCGCACCGCGGCCCGCGGCGGCGCCTCGCGCTCGTGGAAGGAGGCCACGAGCAGCACGCTCGTCGCGCCGACGAGCTCCCAGCCGGCGAAGAGGAGGTCGACGGAGCCCGCCGACACGAGCCCCAGCATCCCCGTCGAGAACAGCGCGAGGAGCAGGAAGAAGCGCGCGAAGCCCGGCTTGCGGTGCAGGTACGCCACCGAGAACCTGCCGACCAGGAGCGCGATCAGCGAGACGAGGAGCATCATCGTCGCCGACAGCCGCTCGACGAGCAGGACGACCTCGAACGCATAATCGCCGAGCTCGAACCAGCGGCCGAGCGCCCCCGGGACGACCGCGTAGGGCGCCGTGACGGCCGAGAGCCATATCGCCAGCGAGGCCGCGAGCGAGAGCGCGAGCGTGGAGAGCACGACGCGCGACACGACCCGCTCGCTCGGCGTGCGAAGGAGCAGCAGGTAGGCGCCGAGCGCGGCGAAGGCCGCCGCCGGAGAGAGCGCGTCGAGCGCGCGCTGAGCAAGCTCCCCGAGCGACCTGAGCGCCCGGCGGCGGCCGGCGGCGCGCGCTCGCAGCGGGCGAGCGACAGCTGGGGGTGGAGGGCGTTCATCGCAGCCCCGGCGCTTGCCGCGCTGGCGGTCGCCGTCTTCGCGGCGGGCGACAGGGGCGCGTGCTCTCCGGCGATCGAGCGATCCGAGGAGCGTGCCGTCGCCTTGCCTGACGAAGGGCACGCGTGGACGCACCTCGATCTGTGGACTCACCGCCACGCGGACGAGCCGGCGGTGGTCCAGCTTAAGGTGCCGGAGCACGTGCGCGTGCGGTTGCCCGACGGCGAAGGTGGATCGCTGGAGCAGCACTGCCGGCAGGAGCGCTGCTCACACAGGCTGACGAGCTACCGCGGCGACGCGCCGCTCGGCGTGGCCGTGGCTCAGCCGGGCCGGTATGAGATCCACGTCCGTCACGAGTCGAATGAGGCGCGCGTGCGCGAGCGCTTCGTTCTGATAGCTGAACGCGAGTGAGCCCAGCGAGACATGTTACCGCGACCTGGTCGGCTCCGGTCGTTACCGCGACCTGCAGGCAGCCCCAACCTCGGTAGTCGGCAGCCGGCCGGGCCGACGCGGCTCATTTCTTCGCCGCCCTCTGCTCTCCACGGACAGGCCCGCTTGGCACCCGCACGCGCCCCGCTGCGACGTAGCGTTGCACCGTCCTCAGGCTGATCCGAAGTCGCGCCGCCGCCTTGACCTTGTCGCCCCCGTCGCGCTCCAGCGCCGCCTCGACGATCTGCTGGATGAGCGACTCCAACCCGTCGTCGAGGTCGAGCGCGGGCGAGGTGCTGGCGCGCGACACGCCCGCGGCGGCTTCTTCCGGCACGGCCAGCGAACGGACGCTCTCGGGCAGATCGGCCACGCGCACCTGCCGCCCATCCCGGAGCAGGCAGAGCGTCTCCACGACGTTCCGGAGCTCGCGCACGTTGCCAGGCCAGTCGTAACGGAGCAGCAGCGCCTTGGCCTGCCGGCTGAACCTCGGCGGGCGGACCCCGTGTCGCGCCGAGTGCTGCGCGGTGAACTGATTCAGCAGGGGCTGGATGTCCGCGCGTCGCTCACGCAAAGCGGGGACATTGAGCGTGATGCCCTGGATTCGATAGAACAGGTCGGCGCGAAAACGACCCGCGCGCACCTCCTGATCGAGGGGTCGTAGCGTGGCGAACATCAACCGGACATCCGCGTCGATCTTCGTCGCGCCGCCGACGCGCATGTACCGGCGATTTTCGAGGAATCGCAGGAGCTTCGCCTGCATCGGCATCGGCATATCACCGATCTCGTCGAGCAAGAGCGTGCCCCGCTCGGCCGCTTCGACTTTTCCCTTCGCTCGCTCGCTTGCCCCGGTGAACGCGCCGCGCTCGTGACCGAAGAGCTCGCTTTCGAAGAGCGCGTCGGGGATGGCCGCGCAATTGATGGGCACGAACGGCCCCCGCCGGCGCTCCGAGAGCTCGTGCGCGCGTCTCGCCAGCACCTCCTTGCCGGAGCCGCTCTCGCCGATCAGCGTCAGGGTGACGTCCTTCGCGGCGACGGCGCGAAGGATCTGGTCCGCCTTCTTCATGGCGTGGGAGCGCATGATCGGCTCAAACACCACGTCAGGTCGTCGTTTTCGCTCTCGCACGCGAGAAATAGTGGGCGATCTTGTCGCAACCTGCAAGCCCGACCGCGAGATCGGCTCCCGCGATCCACGTCGCCCCTCGACTGGCGAAATTCGTCGGCTGTTCGCCCTGGAAATGCCGAGAAAGCGCGCCGCTTCGAGCGCTCCTGGCGCGGTGCGCGGCCAGCCCCTGCTCCGGCACGGATTCTGCTGTGACCAAGACCAAGACCATGAACGAAACTCCCACGACGAACCGCGCGCTCCGCGCCTGGGTCCAGGCGATCGCCGAACACACGCGCCCCGCACGCATCCGTTGGTGCGACGGGAGCGAGGAGGAGCAGGCCACCCTCGAGCGCGACATGGCGCTCTCCGGTTCGTTCATCGAGCTGGATCCACGGACCCACCCTCGTTCATTCCTGCATCGATCGGATCCAACGGACGTCGCGAGGACGGAGCACCTCACCTTCATCTCGACGCGACGACAGGAGGACGCGGGGCCCACGAACCACTGGATGAGCCGAGAGGAGGCGCAGGCGCGCGTATGGCCGCTCTTCGCAGGCGCGATGAAGGACCGGACGATGTACGTTGTGCCGTACCTGATGGGCCCCGCGGGTTCGCCCTTCAGCCGCGTCGGGGTCGAGCTTACCGACAGCCCATACGTCGCTCTCAATCTCCGGATCATGACCCGCATGGGCCGCGCGGCGCTCGGTCACCTCGGCGCCACGGAGAGCTTCGTTCGTGGCCTCCACAGCCTCGGGGACCTCTCGCCGGACAGGCGCTTCGTCGTCCATTTTCCCGAGACCCTCGAGATCTGGAGCATCGGCTCGGGGTATGGCGGCAACGCCTTGCTCAGCAAGAAGTGCCACGCGCTGCGCATTGCGAGCGCGCAAGCGCGCGCGGAAGGCTGGCTCGCCGAGCACATGCTCATCCTCGGCTTGACGAGCCCCGAGGGGCGCACGCACTACGTCACGGCTGCCTTCCCGAGCGCGTGCGGCAAGACCAACCTGGCGATGCTCGTCCCCTCGATCCCGGGGTGGAAGGTCGAGACGGTGGGTGACGATATTTGCTGGATGCACCCTGGCAGCGACGGACGGCTCTGGGCCATCAACCCGGAGAACGGCATGTTCGGCGTCGCACCAGGGACCAGCCTCAAGACCAACCCGAACGCGATGAAGTCGCTCGCGCACGATGTGATCTTCACGAACGTCGCGCTGCGCGCGGGCCGTCGCGTATGGTGGGAGGGGATGTCCCAGCTCGACGAGCACGAGGTCATCGAGGATTGGCGCGGCGCGAAGTGGACGAAAGGCTCCGCGACGTCTCCTGCCGCGCATCCGAACTCGCGCTTCACCGTCCCGCTGCGGCAGTGTCCCAGCGCGGCAGGCTCCTTCGATCTCGCCACGGGGGTGCCGATCTCGGCCATCCTCTTCGGGGGGCGCCGATCGAAGCTCGCCCCCCTCGTCTACGAAGCGCGGAGCTTTCGTCACGGCGTCTACGTCGGTGCGACCATGGCGAGCGAGACGACCGCCGCGGCGACCGGCGC
This sequence comes from Sorangium sp. So ce426, assembly GCF_051475585.1. NCBI lineage: Bacteria > Pseudomonadati > Myxococcota > Polyangiales > Polyangiaceae > Sorangium > Sorangium sp. So ce426. Next base: position 6,933,585 of record NZ_CP150341.1, read on the forward strand.
TGTGGGCGTCCTCAGAAACGATCCCATGGCGATGCTCCCCTTCTGCGGGTACAATATGGGCGATTACTTTGCGCACTGGATGGCCGTTGGGAAGGGACTCAGTCGTCCGCCGAAGATCTTTCATGTCAACTGGTTCCGGACGGGGGACGACGGGCGCCCCCTGTGGCCCGGGTTCGGCGACAATATCCGCGTCCTCAAGTGGATTCTCGAGCGTGTCGAGGGCACGGCGACCGCGCGCGAGTCCGCGATCGGCCTCCTTCCGCATGAAGGGGGAATCGACCTGACCGGGATGGACCTCTCGAAAGACGCGCTCTTCCAGCTGCTCGCGGTCGACAGCGGCGCGTGGTTGAGGGAAGCCGACGGCGTCCTCGAGTTCCTTCGCAAGTTCGCGGATCGACTCCCCGCGGCGCTGCTGGCCGAGCACCGATCGCTCGTCAAGCGGCTGCACGATTCGCTGCATTGAGCTGATCTGGGAGAACTCGTGGAAGACCATACCAAAACTTCGGCGGCGAACGTCTGCCGCGACACAAACATTTCCTCCATAGATGGCCGCGCGGCCGGACCACTGGCAGGCGCCGTCGCGCAGGCGCTGCGAGCGGGGCGCAGCCCCCGAAATCACGACTTCGACCGCTTCCTTCCCGACGAGCTGCGCCGCGTCTCCGCTCAGTTCTGGACGCCGATCGAGGTCGCTGTTCGCGCGGCCCAGTGGCTGGACGAACACGACGTGCGCACCGTCGTCGACGTCGGGTCGGGCGCCGGCAAGTTCTGCGTGGCGGCGGCGCTGGCGGGACGCAGCCACTTCACGGGGATCGAGCAGCGATCTCGGCTGGTCATGGCGGCGCGCGGCCTCGCGCGGGTCTACGAGATCGAGGACCGCGTTCGTTTCGTCGAGGCCGCCCTGGGGAGAGCGGAAGTCCCTCGCGCGGACGCCTACTACTTCTTCAACCCGTTCGGCGAGAATCTCTTCGGACGAGAAGACCACCTCGATGAAGACGTCGAGCTGGGGGTCGATCGATACCAGCGCGACACCGCGGCCGCCGAAGAGCTCCTCAACGAGGCGCCGCTCGGGACCTATCTCCTGACGTACAACGGATTCGGCGGGCGGGTGCCGGACAGCTATGACGAAGTCCGCGTCGATCGGGAGCTCCCAAACGTCCTGCGGATGTGGCGAAAGGCGCGCCTCGTGGCTGCCGGTCCGGGCCTACCTGCGGACGAGCTCTGATCACCACGACGACGCGTGACGCGCCGCTGCGCGTCACGCGATCCCGAGCAGATCGAGTATCGCGTTCACGAAGGTGAGCGGGTGCGGCGGACATCCAGGGACGTAGAGTGAAGGGCCGACGCGCTCCAGGAAGCCGCGGTCGACGCCCGCGGCGCCGTCGTAGAGCCCCCCGGAGATGGCGCAGACCCCCACGGCGACGATGAACCGCGGCTCGGGCATCGCATCCCAGGCCAGCTGAACCGCCTCCTTCATGGTGCGCGTGAGCGGGCCTGTCAGGACGAGCGCATCCGCGTGCCGCGGAGAGGCCACCCACTCGATCCCGAACCGCTGCACATCGAAGTTGACGTTGGTGACGGCGTTCAGCTCGAGCTCACAGGCGTTGCAGCCGCCGGCCGAGACCTGGCGCATCTTCAGAGACCGCCCGAACAACCTCGAGAACGCCGCGGAGGCGCGGACCCGCACGATCTCCTCCTCGCCCTCTCGGACCGTGAGATCAGAGGGCTCGTTCCCGCCCATCCTCGGCTCCGGCGTGAACTCGATCTTCGCCTCGGGGCAGCCCTCCGCGCAGGCGTCGCAGAAGACGCAGCGGCCCAGATCGAGCGTCACCGGAGCCAGCCGGATGGCCTGGGTCGGACACGCGTCACGGCACGCGCTGCAATCGGCCGCGCACGGGTCGCGACGGATCCTCGGGCGACCGCGGAACCCGGTCGGCGTTGCCTTGCGGAGATCCGCGATGGCCTGCGTGCCCTGGGAGGCACGTACACGGAGCGACAAGAACATGCTCATAGATCGTTCCCGCAGTAGGAGAGGTCGAAGCTCTTGTTGCAGATCGGGAAGTCCGAGATCTCGTTGCCGCGCACCGCGAGGGCGAGGCCCATCCAGTTGCGGAGCGATGGATCCTGGACCTTGTAATGGACCACCTCACCGTGCGCGCCGGTCTCGATGCAGTGGACGACCTCTCCCCGAAAGCCCTCGACGACCGAGATGGCGAGCTGGTTCGGCGCGAGCTCTCCGATCGATGGCCGCGGGCGCTCCCAGTTCGCGTAGAGCGCGATGACGGCCGACATCCACGACAGGGACGCCTCGATCTCCGCGATGCGGATACGCGCACGTGCCCAGCAGTCGCCGTCCGGCAAGACGGCGGGCTGGATGGGCACCACGCTGTACGCCCCGTGCTCCGTGAGGTGGCGCGCGTCGAGCTCGATCCCCGAGGCGCGCGCGGCCAGCCCGACGAGCCCGAGCTCCCGCGCTTGCGCGGTCGTCAACGTCCCCGTGGAACGCAGGCGGTGCTGGACCGTTCGCGCCATGAGAAAGCAATCGTTGATGATCGGCAGATCTGCTTGCAGCAGGTCGAGGTTCGCCCGGATGTCAGGCAGCGTCTCCGGCGGCAGCCGCATCCGGACTCCACCGGGGCGTAGCGCTCCTTTGCCGAAGCGGCTGCCACAGAGCCGCATCATCGTGTTGATCGCCGTGGTTCGGAGTCGGCCGTACGTCGTCGCTCCCTGCAGAAACCCGACGTCCGCCGCCATGCCGGCGAGCGTCGACAGGTGCATCGCGACCCGCTCGAGCTCGAGGGCGACCGCCCTGGCGAGCTCGACCTCGATGTCCAGCCGGCATCCCGCGAGGCTCTCGAGGGCGGAACAGTGCGCCCATGCGTGAGCGACGCTTGTATCTCCCGCGATGGTCTCGATGAGCGGGGTCAGGCTCCGCGGGTCACGCTCGAGGAGGCGGCGCTCGACGCCGCGGTGCTGATAACCGAGATGGATCTCCAGGTGATGCACCTGCTCCCCCAGGCACATGAAGCGAAAGGAGCCGGGCTCGATCACCCCGGCATGGATGGGGCCGACAGCGACCTCGTGCACCTCCTTCCCTTCGATCTTGTAGAACGGGTGCGAGCTCATCGCCGACTGCTCCTGCCCCTCGTAGCGGATCGGCTTGAGCCACGGATGTCCGGCGATCCGCACGCCGGTCTGCTCGTGGAGCTCGCGCTCGAAGCAGTGAAGCGCGGCATGCTCTGTCGTCATCTCGTGGTACCCGCGCTCCGCGGCCACCTCGGTCCTCGAGACGTGCAGGGCGCGGTCCGGCGCCTGAAGGACCGCCGTGACCGCGACACGGTCGACGTCGCGCCTGCCATACAGCGTGACCACACGCATGTCCGCGCGGAGCTGCTGCAAGAGCTCGTCGCGCCACGGCCCCGGCTCGAGCCTCGGGATGGCGCCCACGGCGACCTGGTGGACGGTCGTCGACTCTCTCACGGCCCCTCCAGGCAACCAGCCACCTGTGCGAGCAGCGCGTTGATGGGCGGCGGGATGTAGACGCCCAGCACGACCAGCGCGACGAGGAACCCGAGCTTGGGCAGCGCGACCGGCAGCGTCTGCCGAGGCCAGCTGCGCTGCCTCGTGGGCTCACCCCAGATCATCGGGAACACCGCTCGTCCCGTCGCCACGAACGTCATCGTGATCAGCACGCAGAAGGCGGCGAAGACGAGCATCTGCCCCGAGCCGACGAGGGCAGACAGGATCAGAAGCTCTCCGAGAAAGCTGCCGAACGGGGGGAAGCCGAGCAGGGCGAAGGTGCCTACCATCAAGAACCCACCGCTGTACGGGAGGTCCTCGATGAGGCCCGATATCGCGCGCGTGTCCTTGGTGTGATAGTGAGCCTTGATCGTGCCCGCCGTGAGGAAGAGGAGCGCCTTGATGAAGGCGTTGCTCAGGACGTAGAGCAGAAGTCCGTAGGACGCCGACTTGCCGACGCCGAGGCCGATCGCGATCACTCCGGCGTGGTTGATCGACGCATAAGCGATGAGGCGCTTCAGGTTGCGAGTCGCAATGATGCCGACCGTCGACACGACCACCGAGACGATGCCCATCGTGAGGAGCTCGCCTGCCAGAAGCGCCGCATGGGTCGGTCGGAGCACCTGAACGACGCGGAAGAGCGCGACGAGGACGCAGTTGAACTGGATGGCGCCGAGGAGCGCCGCGACGGCCGGCGGGGCTTCGTCGTAGGCCTCCGGAAGCCAGCTGTACATCGGCGCGAGGCCGAGCTTGGTGCCCAGCCCGAGGAGCGCCAGCGCGGCCCCGAGCTTCGTCCAGCTGTTCACCGGGAGCGCGGGAAGCGCGAGGAGGCGATCGAGGAAGAACGTCGGAGCCTGGCCGCCGGCCTCGAGCCCGCGCCCGAGGCAGATGAAGCCGACGAGGAGCACGCCGAGCCCGACGGACGAAAAGAGCAGATAGCGCCATGACGCCCGATGGGACGCGGGGATGCCGGGTCGCGCGATGAGGGGCGCGGCCGCGAGGGTGGTCGCCTCGAGCGCGATCCAGAGCAACACCAGGTGATTCGCGAGCAGCGCCGCGTTCGCTGCAGCCAGGAACAAGAGAGCCAGCCACACGAACCGCGCGATGTCCTTGCGGAGCGCCGGGGTCGTGTACACCCGATGCATGACGTACAAGGAGATGCCGAGGAAGATCGAGTCCACGACGGTCATGAAGAGCCGTGAAGTCGCGTCCACGCGAAGGAAGCCCCCGAGGAGGCCCGGGACGTCGGGGGGCGTCGCGGCTCCCATGATCGCGAGGGCGGTGGTGATCGCAGAAGCGCCGACCAGGACCAGCGTGGCTCGTTCGCGGGCGGCGCGCGCGAGGAGCGCCACGGATGCCAGCGCAGGAAGCAGGACGAGGGCGATCGAGCTCATAACGTGGGCCCCTCCACAGGGCTCTCGGGCTGCGCGACGGTGCTCGCGCCGAGCATCTTGAGGTACCAGCGATAGAGCGCGATCGTCACCGCGACGACGGCGACCTGACCGAGCTGAATGGCGAGCGCGTCATGCTCATGCGCACCGCTGAGCTCGAACAGGGCGATCGCGTTCTCGATGCGAAGAACGCCCACCATCTGGCTGAACGGACCGGATTGCGTCGATAGCACCAGGAAGCCGAGCAGCACCCCAGCCGCGGCCACCGCGACGAGCGTTCGCCGTTCTCCGTGCTCGGGGACGAGCGATTCGGAGAAGTTGAAGGCGAGGAGGACGATGCCGAGGGCGATCGTCCAAGAGAGCAGGTTCGGCGAGATGACGTCGTTGCGCTTGGGCGCGTTCTGCGATCGAAGCACGCGGTAGAGCGCGATCGGCGCGGCGAGCCCGCGCAGGAGGACCAGATCGCCCAGGGTGACCCAGTCGCTCACGGTGTCGAGGTCCGGATGCAGGCGGTACGCCACCCACGCCATCAAGAACCCTTGACAGGACAGGCCGAGCAGGCTCGTCCGCCACGTCGCGACGAACAGGGGGATGAGCAGCACGCCGAGCAGCGTATTCAAGAGAGGGCTCATTCGGGGGCCCCCGCCCGCCACACGGTCGCGAGGAGCGCGACGACGCCAGCGGCGAGCGCGACGACGATGTACTGGGGAACAGAGCGCAGCTTCAGCCGGGCTACCAGGGATTCGATCGTGCCAATCACGACGCCGGCCGCGAGGGTCAAGGCGAGGTTCGCGGTGGCGCAGGCCGCGCCGCCGGAGCCCGCCCACGGGTTGAGGAGCGTCGCGACGATGGACGCGCCGACGAAGAGCTTGATCGCGGAGCCGAGGTGGATGCACGCGAGATCCGGGCCGCTGTGGTCGAGGATCATGACCTCATGCACCATCGTGAGCTCGAGGTGGGTCGTCGGGTCGTCGACGGGCATGCGCGCCGTCTCGACCTGAAGCACGATGAGCATCGCCACGACCGCGGCGCCCCAGACGAACGCGGATGCGCCGGCGTGGAGGTGCGGCGCCAGCGCCTCGTGCAGGGTACGTCGGCCCCCGACGAAGCTCAGCGCGCCGGTGACGAGGAACAGCGCAGGCTCGAGGAGCGACGAGAACACGGCCTCCCGCGCTGCGCCCATCCCCTCGAACGCGCTCCCCGTGTCGAGCGCGGCGAGCATGACGGCGACGCGGCCGAGCCCCCACACGTACGCGAACCACACGAAATCGAGCTGGAACGACGCGAGGGGCGTCGAACCGAGGAGAGGCGCGATGAGGGCGGAGCCCACCGCGGTCGCGAGGAACACGTACGGCGCGATCCGGAAGATCGGTGTCGTCGTCGTGCTGTAGACAGACGATTTCCGGAAGAGTCGCCTCACGTCATGGGCGAGCTGAAGGATCGGCGGTCCCTTGCGTCCGGACCACAGCGACTTCACGCGGTTGATCACACCGGTGAGGACGAACGGCATGACGACGAGCGCGGCGACGTTCGCGAGGCGGGTGAGCATCATCGGCCGACCCCTCCGATCACCATCGCGCCGATGATGACGAGCACGACGAACCCTGCGGAGAACGCGAAGCGCGGCTGTTCTGGGATGCGCTCAAACGCTTGAGCGATGAAGCTCTCTCCGTGCCCGAGCACCTCGAACATGCGTCGCTCGACGGCGTCGACGTGGTGTGTTGAAAGATGGCCGGGCTGCTGCGGGAATGGCCCTTCGGGCAGCCGCTCCCTTCGAAGCGACGGCAAGAAGGATGCGAAGATTCGCGTGAACTGCTCGGAGAACGAGCTCCCCGTGTACTGCATGCGAGAGGAGGTGGCGGTGGTTCCGCACCCCCATGTGACGCTCCGCCGCGCCGCCAGACCTCGACGCCAGCCGATCACGCCGGCGACGAGCAGGGCGCCGGCGAGCGCGCGGCTGGCCCATGCGAGCGGGGTGAGCAGGGCTGGCAGCGTGCTCGCGCTGGACTCGATGGGAAAGAGCCTCAGCGCGGCGCCTATCGCTGCGATGCCCAGGTCTGGAGCGACGCCGATGGCGATCACGAACGCGGCGTGAACCACCATGGGCCAGAGCATCGAACCCGGCGCGTCCTCGCCGACGTGGAGCCCTGGCTCCCGAGGCACGCCGAGGAAGGTGAGGCCGAAGGCCCGCGTCATCGACAGCGCGCTCACCGCGCCGACGAAGGCCAGCGCCGCCGCCGCAGCGATGGTCACCGCGCTGCCTTGACTGGAAGGCGCGCGCCCCGCGAGGAGCCCGGCGTAGATCAGGAGCTCGCTGACGAAGCCGTTGAGCGGCGGGAGCGCCGAGATGGCCAGGCATCCGATGAGGAAGAGGACGGATGTCCGCGGGAGGCGCTTCGCGAGCCCGCCGAGCCGCTCGAGATCGACGGTGTGCGCAGCGCGGTAGATCGCTCCAGCGGCGTAGAACAGGAGGCACTTGAACAGCGCGTGATTCAGGATGTGCAGGAGCCCGCCGCCGAAGCCGCACAGGGTCAGCGCGGGGACTCCCCAGGTCCATCCGAGGTATCCCACCCCGAGGCCCATCGCCGCGATGCCGACGTTCTCGGTCGACGAGTACCCGAGCAGGCGCTTCAGATCGCGCTCGGCCGACGTGGAGAGGACGCCGAAGAACGCGGAGAGCGCGCCGAAGCCGAGCACGCTCCATCCCATCCACTCGTCGGGTCGTCCCATGAGCAGCGTGAAGCGGAGAAAGGCGAAGAGGCCGGCCTTGTGAATCACGCCCGACATGAGCGCCGAGATGTGCGCCGGCGCCGCGGAGTGGGCCCGGGGAAGCCACGTGTGAAACGGAAAGAACGCGGATTTCAGCGCGAACGACACCCCGAGGAGCAGGAAGAGCGTCCCCCGCGCCGGGTCCTGGCTCGACAGGAACTCGCCGAACACGGCGAGGTCCATGGAGTCGGTCTTGCTGTGGAGCAGCATGAACGCCGCGACGAGGACGAAGAGCCCGACATGGGTTGAAATGAGATAGTTGAAGCCGGCGAAGCGGATCTTCTGGTTGCGGTAATCCCAGATGACGAGCAGCCACGCTGCGAGGGCGGCGATCTCCCATCCCAGCAAGAACACGAGGGCGTTCTGCACCGAGTAGATCAGCACGAAGGACAGCGCGACCATGTTCAAGAGAGCGAAGTGTGGGCCGCCGTTCCTCCCTCGATCGAAGTAGGGGCGGAGGTATCCGACGGCGTAGATCGTGCCGAGCAGCGTCATCGGAAGGGACCACGCGAGGAAGAACGCTCCGAGCGCGTCGACGCGGAACGCCATGCTGTCGATGGGCGTCGGCCAGCGCCACACGATCTCCAGCGCCTCGCCGCCTCGGAGGATGGGGACGGCCCTCGCGAGCACGAGCGCGGCGGCCAGCGCTTGCGAGGCGATCGCGGCCGCGCCTCGCGCGCCGTTCGAGCGCAGGCCCAGCGAGAGCGCCGCCCCGACGAGCAGCACGGGCACGCTGAGGAGCAGAGAACCCGTCACCTTGCTGTCCTCTCGCGACGTCGGCTGGCGCGTCGCGCCGCGCCGGCAGGAGGTGAATTCCGCCGAATGATTGAAGCAGTCATATGGACTCCGAATGAGCGTGCGCGCGAAGAGCGTCGAGGATGGTCCAGCCAAACGCCGGCTTCGGCAGCACCATGGGAGGCAAGGAATGGCCGTCTGGCCCCAGCGCGGAGCGAAAGGACTGTGGTGTGCCCGTCACGAGGAGGATGAGGAGCTTCGGTCGCGCGCTCCGCAGCGACGTGATGAACGTCACGATGTCGCCGGGATCGAAGTCGTCGGGGAACAGGACCAGGGCGGTCGCCGCGGGCGCCATCCTGTGCGCGTCGTTCAATGTCCTTTTGCCGTTCGACGCAACCCCGGCCTGGCTGAAGTAGGCATGAAGCGCGTCGATCGTCTCCGGATTGTCCGCGACGACGGCGACGTGGAGCAACCTGGCGGAGGAGCGGTTTGCCATGGCTGCCCGGGCGTCTAGCAAGCCGTGGGCCGCCTCGTGAAAGGCGCAAGAACCTTGAGGACGCGCCTATCGCGATGGGAGAGCCGACGACCCTTTCGGAGAACAGCGGCACAAAACGACAGATTGACGCGACAAATGCGAACGGATTACGTGAATTTCGTCATGATCAGGCCGAATTTTGATGCGATGGCGCCTACTTGACCGCTCCGAGGGCCAGCCAGCGGAGGCAGCGTCGCGTCGGTCTCGACGCCGTCGGAGCGCGTCGCTCGACCTGGATTGGCCGCTTGCTACGCCGTCGGAGCGCGCCGCTCGACCTGGATTGGCCGCTTGCTACGCCGTCGGAGCGCGCCGCTCGACCTGGATTGGCCGCCTGGAGAGGCCGCATGGGTGACGCCGGATGCTGCCGGCGTCTCCCCGGCGCGCATCTCGCCAGGACCGTCCGCGCGCCACGGTCAGGTCTGCCGCTCCGCGCGCTTGGCCTCGTCCCAGTAGCCGTCGAGCTCCTCCAGCGTGAGCGTGTCGTGGGACGCCTTGACAGGCCAGCCCCCGTGCCGCTCGATGACCCGCCGTTCGACGTGATCGAAGCGCCGGGTAAACTTGTCGATCGTCCGACGCAGGGCCCCCTCCGCGTCGACGCCGGCGTGGCGCGCCAGGTTCCCGAGCGCGAAGAGCACGTCCCCGAGTTCCTCCTCGATCGCGGCGGAATCGCCGCCATCGAGGGCCCGATCGAGCTCCCCGAGCTCCTCGTCCACCTTCGCGCGCGAGCCCCGCGCGTCCGGCCAATCGAAACCCACGCGCGCGACCTTCTCTCCGACCCGCTGCGCCCGGGTCAGCGCCGGCAGGCTGCGGGGAACGCCGCCGAGCACGCCGCGGTCCTTCCCCTGCCTCGCCCGCTCGTCCGCCTTGATGCGCTCCCAGTTCTGAAGCACCTCGTCCGCGTTCTCGGCGCTCTCGTCCGCGAACACGTGGGGGTGGCGCCGCACGAGCTTCTCGCAGATCGCAGCGATCACATCGTCCGGCCCGAACGCCCCCTCGGCCCGGGCGAGCTCGGCCTGGAAGACGACCTGGAGCAAGAGATCGCCGAGCTCGGCGCACAGCTCCTTACGGTCGCCGCCGTCGATGGCATCGATGACCTCGCACGCCTCCTCGAGCACGTAGCGCCTGAGCGTCGCGAAGCTCTGCTCGCGATCCCAAGGACATCCGTCGGGTGCGAGGAGCCGCTGCATCAGCTCGACCATGCGCGGAAACGTACGACCGACCTGCTCGGGGAGCGGCGGTGCCTTCACGGGCTCGAAGGAACGAGGCATGCAGTGCTACTAGCGCAAACCGCCCCCGCTCCGGAAGCGGAGGCAGAGGAAGCGGAAGCGGACGCGGAAGAGGAGACGATGCAGGGCGCGCTATCGCAGAGCGTCATCCTGGCTTCCGAGGCCGTAGCATGAGAAAAGTAAGGAGGGCATCGAGGCGCTGACGACGAGGACGACCATGAAGAGCGCAGGCTATGTGGTGCTGCTCGCGATCGCCGGCTGCTCGCAGGGGGTGTGTCGGAGTATCGGGAGCGCGCCGGGCACGGCGCCGAACCCGGGAGCAGCTGCGGAGGAGCCCGTGACGGCGGCCCTGGTCAACAGCGGCGAGCAGGAGGTGCTGGACGAGGAGATCACCCCGCTGCGCAAGGGCGGGCGCCACCTCATCGCGGAGCCGCCGGACGACGCGGAGGAGGTGACGTACGCCGCATGGATCGCGGCGGCAGGGCTCGCCGCGCAGAACAGGCAGCCGCCGCCGGCCGCACCACCGGGGTTCACGCTACGGGCGGTCCGCGGGCGCGACCTGTGGGTGTTGTCCGAGGACGGCACGCGCCGCCGCGGCGCAGCCGCGGTCGTGCTGCGCGTAGGAGCGGCCGCGCCGTTGATCGTCGAGGCGCCGCACACGTTCTTCGATCGGGGAACGCTGCCCGTCGCGCTGGCCATCTTCGAGGCGCAACGGGCGCGCGCGCTGCTCGTGAATACGTCGCACCGGTACGGCGGGGGTCCCAACCCACGCAACGCCAGCGCGGACGAAGACGGCGCAGAAGGCGGGCGCCCCAACCTGGGTGCCGGGCGCCCCAACCTGGGTGCCGCTGTCGGGGGCGGGCGCAACCCGGGTCACACCGCGGATGGTGACGAGAGCACGGAAGGCGCTGGTGGCGAGGACGGCGGTGATGAAGCCGTCGACGGCAACACCACGCAGGACGGCGCCCAGGGCACCGGCGGCAGCGCTCGTGGAGATAACCGTGCTTCCCGAGAGCGGCTGATTGCGTCGCTCGCCTTCGCAGACGTAGCCCACGCCGAGCGTTCGTTCTTCCTGTCCGTGCACCGGGCGCTGCTCCAGAGCTTCCCCGGCACGCCCACCGTGCAGCTGCACGGCTTTCAAGACCGTTCGGCTCCGAATGCCGCCATTATCGCCAGCGCGGTGGGGCACGGCGCCGCGTTGGACCGACTGCTCGCCCCTCTACGGGCGATCATCAACGAGGGAAAGGTCCTCGCCTACCCCACGGAGATTGATAGGTTGGGGGGTGCCACGAACGTGCAAGCACGCTGGTCGCGTCAGATGGGCGCACCATTCTACCATGTTGAGATGTCCCGAACGCTGCGCGACAAGCTGATCGCGGATACGGATTTCCGGCGCCGCTTCGCGGCGGCCTTCTCGGGGCCCACAGTCGGAACAAGCCGGATGCGCGACCCGGGTTGACCACAACGGCATTGTCTGCAACGACCCGGCGCAACGGATGCCAAGCGCGCTCTCTGCACGACGAGCCGCTCCAGATCGTCCCAACAACCGGTGAAATATCGGCGTCCGCCGATCAAACGCAATCGGCGTCACCCGGGGCTGATCCATCCGCGATCGACACCACATCCCCCGTTCGTGAGGGGCGCGCAGCGCCCCATGAACACTTCGCCCGCCCGCGCCAGCTCCCCCAAACGGATGTTCCCATGCGACGGCAACGACGCGTCGGAGCCGCCCTTCCTATTCCGGACCGCTGTGGAGCTCGCCGCCCGACATCTACACCGTGAGCCCGAAGTCCCTCGTGCTGGCGCCGTGGAACGTGCACATCCACCACGTCCCCGCCGGAAATACCACACTGCGTACCCCGGCGCGCCACCGCTCGAGCGCCGCGCGGTACGACGCGCGAAACGCCCGCACAGCGGCGCCAGCGATTCGTCGTACGTCCCCCTGCTCGCGGCCGACTGCAAAGGTCGGATTGCGTTCACCCAGCGCCTCAAAGCTCGTTACGCGCTCGTACGGCGAGATCGTGGTGACTCGCTCAGCACCAAGAAAACGGCGCCCCTGCTGCTGAAGCGCAGAATGGGCCTGCGCCTCCCGTACGTTGAGTTCGACTGCAACCTCGTGGCGAAAGTCATCGACGCTGTCCTGCTCTACCGCCGGCGGCAACGCGAGAGGTAACGTCACTTCCTCCGGCCACTGTGGATTTTCCGGGTCCAGATACGCCACGGGACGCGCCGCTCGCAGCACGCCGCAGCCGAGCTCTCCCACATCGACTTTCGCCCCCGGCCACTCACGCGCATGCCGGACGAGGCCAGCGGCTACAGGGTTTGCGAGTACGTACGCTATTTTTTCCACCACGGCAGCGCGCGTCAAGAGTCGCACGACGCTCGTGGCTTCGTGGTCCCATACCGATCCTTCCCATGCGCGAAGCACCTTGGTCCCGAGCGCCACAATACGATGAAAGAACTGCAAGAAGCGCGGCAGGACGCCATTCACGTCCGTCACGACCAGGTGCAGATGCGTTGACATCGCGCAGAACGCGTGAACCTCGATTCCGAAGCGCGGGGCCGAGACCGCGAGCGAGTAGACCAGGAGCTGGGTGATGGCTGCGTCGGGGCGAAAGAGCAGGTGCCGACGCAAGACGCGACGGGTGATCATATAGGTAGCGCCGGGCGCGATCTCGCGGGGGTGGCTCATGGCCCGTCCACATCAACAAACGCTGTGCCAGAGATCGCAGTCAATCATTTCAAGGAATTGCGGCGCCCCGCAGGTGGCGGCTCCTACGCCAGGGGTGGCGGCCGCCATGCCACTCGGATCGCCCCACCTGGGTCGAGTCCACAGAATCCAGAGTCCACAACCTGGGTCGGGTCCTCGCGGTCCTCGCCGCCCAACCTGGGTCGGATCGCGCGGGGGTTAGGTCGCGGGTCGGGTCGGGTCCCGGGTCGGCGTCAACCTGGGTCGGGCCGCCGCGCGCCGCCGCCAACCTGGGTCGGGCCGCCGCCGCCGCCAACCTGGGTCGGGCCGCCGCGCCGCGGGGTCGGGCCGCCGCGCCGCGCCGCGGGCCGCGCCGCGCCGCGGGCCGCCGCCGCCGCCAACCTGGGTCGGGTCGCGAAAATTACACGAGCAGCGCCGGAATCTGGTCAGGTCCGAACGCGGCCGCGCCGCGCGGCGCCGTTGAGAACGTCGGTTGCACGGTCGGATCGGCCCGCAGCGCCGGAAAGCGCTCGAGCAGGAGGGACACGCCGATCCTCGCCTCCATCCGCGCAAGCGGCGCCCCGACACAGTAGTGCGGACCGCCGCCGAAGTTCAGCATCCCCACGGGTCGTCGATGGATGTCGAAGGTCTCCGGTCGCGGGTAGATCTCCTCGTCGTAATGGCGAGCGATCAGCGACAGGTAGAGGATCGTCCCCGCAGCCAGCGTCTCGCCGCCGATCGTCGCCTCACGCTCGACGAACCGCACGATGCCCGCCGCGCTGTTGCACCAGCGGGTCGACTCCTCGATGGCCTGCGGCAGGAGCGAAGGTTGCTGACGCAGCTGGTTCATCGCGTCGGGGTGGGCGAGCAGCGCCACGAGCAGGTTGGCCAGCATCCAGCTGGTCGTCTCGTAGCTGGCGAGGATCAACGTGAGCACGACCCCCTCGCACGCCTCCACACCACCCAGCCCCTCCGCGACGATCGCCCGCGCGATCTCGCCGAGCAGCGTATCGCTCGGGTGCGCCACCTCGCGCTCAGCGATCTCCCGGAGCTGCGCCTCCATCGCGGCGTGGGCGCTCCGTCCTTCGGCCACGACGACGGGATCCTGCGGCATCACGACGCTGCGGATCATCTTGCGAATCAGCACGTCATTCTCGGCGATCCGCTCCTCCGGGAGCCCGAAGAGGGCGCTCGTCACGCCCATGGGCATCGACATCGCAAAATCATCGAAAAGATCCGCCCGCTCCTTCCGCACGAGCCGTTCCACGACCCTGCGCGCCACCGGGGTCACGGTCGCCTCCTCGTAGCGGGAGATCACGCGTGGGGAGAGGACCGCGTTGAAGAGCCGCCGCATGCGCGTGTGCGACTCACCGCCAAGTGTCACGAGCGTCCCTTTCATGATCCCGGTGTCGTAGGCCCGGGTGCTGAAGGTCTCGCTGTCGCGCAGCACCGCGGCAACATCGGCCCCGCGGAGTACGACCGGCACGCCGAGTCCCTCGTCGAAATAGACGGAGTGCTCCCTCGCCGCAGCGGCGAGATGGATCCCGAACGCCGAGGGGTCTTTCGATGTGAAAGAAAATAGATTTTTACGAGGCAGCATACATAAAACTTAGTATTCCATCTCGAAACACGAATCAAGACGCTTTGCCATGACTTCGACTGGGACGTAGGTGTGGAAGAGCGGTTATTGCGGACGCTTCTCCCACGTTGGCTTCGCGTGCGGGCCCTGTAGGTGCCCCCGCCTGGTCTTGGGTCACGCCCGCACCGTGGTTGTGTCGCTGTCGCCGTGGTTGTGTCGCTGTTGTCGGCGATCTGCGGCGCTCGACGCTGATGACGGTCGCCCTACGCACGCCATAGAGCGGCGCCTTCATGGCGCTCGATCAGGCGGTGACACGCCGCGAACGTGCCGAGATCCGTCCACGGTGGTTCGCCGAATCCCTGGCGACGAAAAGCTGCTCAACTCGGGAGCTCTACCCGACCCGGGAGCTCTACCCGACCCGGGTTGAAGGCGGCGTGAGCTCTGCCCGAGCTCTACCCGACCCGGGTTGAAGGCGGCGGGAGCTCTACCCGACCCGGGTTGAAGGCGGCGGGAGCTCTGCCCGACCCGGGTTGAAGGCGGCGGATACCGCGGACGAAGGCGCCGTGACCGATCATGGCATCGAAGCCCGGCCGTCGTCGGGCCGGTCACCGAGAGGATGGATAGATTCCATCGTCTGCCTTGAGAAAGCGCCGGAAGCGGCCAGCAGGCGCGAGCGCATCCGTCATGGACGTCCGCCAGGCCCCATGAGCCGAGCCAGACACTCCTCCTGCCCCCCCGCACGGCGCCTATGGCAGGAGCACAAAAAAACAGAGCGCCCATTCGACGGTGGGGGGGAAACCGTCACGGGCGCTCTGCTTGCGCCTCTTGCAGGAGGCGAGCCAAGGACGCCCCTGCCTGATTTCAGATGCTTTTCCTGCACACCTTGCGGTCGTGGAATCGCAGCTTGCAGCGCTGCGATCGGAGCGTGGCGGCCTTCGGCCACCGGCTCGCCGGAACCGCGCCGATCAGCTGGAGCCGTTCCGCTCTCCCGGCGCCTCCCGTCCCCCGCCGACGCCCCACGATGGCCGGGCGTTGAGCTCCTCAACGTCGGTTCCAATCATCTCCGTGTAGCTGCGACCCATCGCCTCGAGCTCGTCGCTGCTCAGCACGTCCTCGATCCGGGCGAAGCCCGCCGGCGCTCGCTGCTCCACCATCGAGAGGACCCGGTCGGCGCCCATCGCTCGGTTCGCGAGGACGAGGGAGCTCGTCGGCGGACGGCGCGCAGCTTCATAGGCGGCGAGCGCCTCTTCGGGGGCGCTCGTCTGGGCGAGGTGCCAGGCCAGCACGCGAGCATCGAGGATCGCCTGGGAGGCCCCGTTGGAACCGACAGGGTACATGGGATGTGCAGCGTCGCCGAGCAGGGTGACCCGGCCAGCGCCCCACCACGGCAGCGGATCGCGATCGATCATGGGATACTCGAAGATGACGGGCGCCGCGGCGATGAGCGCCGGAATGTCGAGCCAGGAGAAGCGCCACGCCGCGAAGTGGGGCAGCACGTCCTCCAGGCGTCCTTGCCGGTTCCAGCTCCCCGGCGCGACCGCCGCCCCCTCGTGCAGCCGCACCTCCGCCACCCAGTTGATCGCGGCCCGGCCGCGGAGCTCCGCGCGGCGGGAGATGGGATACGCGACGAACTTGGCGGCCAGGTTGCTGCCGGCCATGATCATGCTGCGCCCCCCCAGGAACGGCTCGCCCTCGGTCACGCCGCGCCACATGTGAATGCCGTTCCACCTGGGCGGCCCCTCCGCCGGGTGGAGCTGCGCGCGAACCACGGAGTGGATGCCGTCGGCCCCGACAAGCACGTCCGCAGGGACCACGTCGCGCTCACCGGTCCGCCGATCCCGCACCGTGACCTGCACCTCGGACGTCGTCTGCTCGAACTTCTCCACCGCCAGCCCGACGCGCACGCTGGAGGCCCCCAGGCGCCGCTGCACCGCCGCGAGCAACATCAACTGGAGCTCACCACGGTGGATCGACACCTGTGGCCAGCGATACCCGGCGGAGATACCCCGCGGATGGCCCCAGATCCGACCGCCGAACCGATCGTGGTGCACGAGCTCGGCGGTCGGGATCCCTGTCGCCACCAGCGCGTCTGCGAGGCCAAGCTCCGTCAGCTCTCGCACGGCGTGAGGGAGGAGGTTGATGCCGACGCCGAGCGGCCTGATCTCTCGCGCGGCCTCCACGACACACGCATCGATGCCGGCCGCGTGCAGGCTCAGGGCCGCCGTCAGCCCGCCGATCCCCCCGCCCGCGATCAACACCCGCATCACGCGACGCTCGCACGGCGCGCCGGACGCGGCAACGACGCTCGTGGCGCCCGCGACCGCGGCGCCGAACCCGGGTAAGATCCTGGAACGAGGGACATACCATGCGATTGCTCGTCTCGATGGACTCTTGGGGTGCGAGGCTGCTCTCGGTGCTGGCGATCGCGCCTGCGCTGAGCTGCGGTGGAAACGTCACGTCCGGTGAAGGCTCGGGCGGCGGCACAGGTGAAGGCGCCTCCAGCAGCACAGGTGAAGGCGCCTCCAGCAGCACAGGCCAAGGCACCTCCAGCAGCACAGGCCAAGGCGCCTCCAGCAGCACAGGCCAAGGCACCTCCAGCAGCACAGGCCAAGGCGCCTCCAGCAGCACCGGAGGCCTGCCACCGGAAGGGTTTCCGTTCGCTTGCGACGATCCGGAGCCCATCATCGTCGCGGACCAGAACACCGGGTACGTGCGCTGCGCCGACGGCTGGATCCACCGCGCGGAGGTCGTCACCTGTCCCAGCCCGCTCC
This sequence comes from Sorangium sp. So ce426, assembly GCF_051475585.1. Lineage (NCBI taxonomy): Bacteria > Pseudomonadati > Myxococcota > Polyangiales > Polyangiaceae > Sorangium > Sorangium sp. So ce426. Next base: position 6,950,796 of record NZ_CP150341.1, read on the forward strand.
CGCGTGCCAAGGCCTGCGCGGACCCGAGCGGCGCGACGGGGAACTGCACCTCCGACGCCGACTGCACCGAGCAGCCACACGGCTACTGCGACGTCATGACCGGAGGCGAGGTGGCTCCAGGGTGCTTCTGCCAGTACGGGTGCACGACCGACGCCGACTGCGGCGAGGGACAGATCTGCCTGTGCGGCGATCCGGTCGGGCGGTGCGTGCCCTCGCGGTGCACCAGCGACCAGGACTGCGGAAGGCTGCTCTGCTCCAGCTACGTCCTGCACCCCGGATGCGGCGGGACCGCCTTCGCGTGCCAGACGCCCGCCGACGAGTGCGCCAGCGACCAGGACTGCTCAGGGGACGAGCAATGCTCGCTCGAGGCCCTGCGGCACACCTGCACGGCGGAGATCTGCGCGATCGGCCGGCCGTTCCTCGTGGAAGGCGTCGTGCGCACCGCGCAGCCCGCCGCGCGCGACGACTGGCGGACCGCCGCTCCGGACGCGCCGCCTCGCCTGGAAGAGCTGTCCGTCGAGCAACGGGCGGCCCTCGCCGAGCACTGGACCCGCGCCGCCCTCCTCGAGCACGCGTCGATCGCCGCGTTCGCGCGCTTCGCGCTGCAGCTCCTGTCGCTCGGCGCGCCGCCGGCGCTCGTCGGTGCCGCGCAGGCGGCCATGGGCGACGAGGCCGACCACGCGCGCACGTGCTTCGAGCTGGCCAGCGCGTTCGCCGGCCGCGGCGTCGGCCCAGGGCCGCTCGCCATCGACGGCGCCCTCGGCGGCGAAGGCGCCCGCGAGATCCTCGTGACGACCCTCCGCGAGGGGTGCATCGGCGAGACCATCGCCGCGATCGAAGCGGCCGAGGCCGCCCTCCACGCGACCGATCCCTCGGTGCGGCGCGCGCTCGAGAAGATCGCCGAGGACGAGACGCGGCACGCCGAGCTCGCCTTCCGGTTCGCGGCCTGGGCCCTCGACCGCGATCCTTCCCTCGCGAGCGCCATCATCGACGAGCTCGCCGCGGCCTCCGCGGAGCTCCCCGCCCCGAGCGAGGCCAGCCACGGCGGCCCGCTGCTCGGCTTCGGCGTGCTCTCCCCGCAGCACCGGCGCGCGATCCGGGAGCGCGCGCTCGCTCAGGTCATCGCGCCCTGCGCGCGGGCGCTGCTCTCGCGCGGCGGCGGCGGCATCGAGCGCAGCCGCCCGCGCCCGGCGGACGGCCGTCAGCGCGAGGAGACCGACAGCTTGGCGACGAACAGCTGACCGTCCTCGGCCTCGACAGGGCAGTTCAGGAGCGCGAAGTCGGCGCCGGACGTGCCTGCGAGGAACACGTCCGTCCCGGAGACGGCGAGCGCCAGGATCCGCTGGAGCGCAGGGCCGCCGAGCGCGTCCAGCCACTCGACCTCGCCGTCCGTGGCCCGGAGCCGCGCGAGGAAGGCGTCCCCCTCGCCGGCCTCCCCGCCGATCTCGACGTCATCGACCTTCATCTGCTGATCGAAATGCCCGGCCACGACGATCTTTCCGAGCTCGTCGACGCCGACGACCTGCGCCGATTGCGCCCCGCTGCCCCCGAGCTGCTTGGCCCACGTGGCAGCGCCGCTCCGGTCGAGGTGCGCGGCGAAGCCGTCCTCTCCTGTGGAGGCGATCTCTCCGGCGAGATCGATCTGCCCCTCGAACGAGCCGGTCAAGACGACGCCCGCCTCGTGCATCGCCACGGCGCTGGTGCGCTGATCGCCGCGGAGAGCGGCGTAGTGTCGATACCAGACGTCCGCCCCCTCGGCGCTCCATCCATCGCAGATCCACGACGCCGGAAACGACGCCAGGAGCGCGTCGATCCCGTCCGAGGCCGCGCCGCCGGGCGGCAGCGCGCTCTCGAAGCCGGGGAAGCCCACGCTCACGCGGCCCTCGAAATCGGCGATCACGAAGGCATCGCCGGAGGCCACGCGGAGATCGCGAGGCCAGAGACGCGCTCCCTCACGGCCCGCAAAGACGCCGCTGCACGGGTTCAGGAGGGTCTGCGCATCGTAGCTGGAGAACCCGATGTCCAGCCCGCCCTGGAGCGACGTCAGGACGAAGACGCGGTCGCCCTCCGCCGCGACCGCCTTCGCCTCGTCAAGACCGCTGGACCCGTGCGTCACGCACGCCGCTACCCCGTCGGGATCGCTCTTGTCGAGCCGCGCCACGAACGCGTCGCCGGCGCCCTCGGGCAGCCCGCAGTCCGCGCCGAACGACAGGCTGCCCGTGAAGTCGCCCGCCACGTAGACGCTGCCGCCGTCCAGCGCGATCGCGGTCGCCTGGTGGACGTGGGTCGCTGTGTCGTTCTCCGCGTTCCCGAAGCGCTCGCTCCACACGTGGTTCCCGTCCCGCGCGAGGTGCGCCACGAAGACGTCCTTGCCGGCGCCGCCCGCCGTGAGCGGGGCGCCGCCGGCAACGGTGAGGTCCCCCTTGAAGCCGCCCGCAAGCCACAGCGTGCCGTCCTCGTCGGCCGCGATCCCGCCGAGCGTTGTCTCGGCGCCACCGAAAGACATCGCCCACTGGCACGTATAGCCGGGCTCGCTGAACGAGCCGCCCCCGACGCCTTGCTCGTCGATGAGCTGAATGCCCACGATCTCCGCGCAGCCCGCGCTGCTCGCCGCGACGAGAGAGCTCGCCAGCCACAGCCGAGCGCGCCTTTCGAGCCTCATCGTCATCAGAACGCCCCGACGACGGAGCCACCGACGACGCCCGGAGCGAGCTGGACGCGGGCGGCCGCGCGCGGCCCGTCCGAGGGCAGCGTCAGCCAGAGGACGGCCGTGCCGGCGAGCGCCACGCTCGCGGCGATGAAGGAGAAATCGGACACTGTCGCATACGACATCGCCTTGCTGGCCAGATCGGGCACCGGCTGCGCGCAGTCCCGGTAACGCCTCGGGTTCGCGCACGCCGTCTTCGCCGCGTCGTCGACCTTGTCCCACGTGGAGATCGCCAGGCCACCGAAGGTGCTTCCGAGCGCGATGCCCGCCAGCGTGAGCCCGCCCGTCACCCACATCAGGTTCCGGTGGATCGGATCCGGCCTTGCGTCGTAAGGCGTCGGCCTGCGCGGCTCGATGTCGCCGGTGGAAGGCGCGGGATCCTGCGCTGCCGCGCTGGGCGCGAGCGCCCTCACGGGGACCTCGACGGCCTCTCCCGGCCGCGTCACCTCGACGTCGCGCGCGAGGGCGTACCTCGCGGGCGCAGCCGCGATGACCTTGCGCTTCCCCGGCTCGACAGGGCGGGCCGCGCTGGCCCCTTTCGCGGCCACGCCGTCGCGCGTCACCGGGAGCGCCTTCACGTCCTCGGACACCTCTGCGGCGGTCTGCTCGGCCCGTGCCACGCCCGCCTGCGCGCAGGCGGCCAGCGTCACGAGGAGCCCGAGCGCGGGCTGACCGAGCCCCCTTCGCCCCGCGCGCCCCACACCCTTTGCGGAGCGCCGGGAGCCTCTGCTGATCGCTTCAGGCATCGAGTCCCCTGGAAGGTCGGCGAGCGACACCTGCTTCAGGTCCCCGCGCTGGACCACGATGACCGATAACAGGGCACCGCGACGAGCGCCAGACGAAAGACCCCCGCGCCAGCCGCCACGCCGCGTCCCTTGCGTGCCCCTTGCGCGTCCCTTGCGTGCCCCTTGCGTGCCCCTTGCGCGTCCCTTGCGTGCCCGTTGCGCGTCCCTTGCGTGCCCGTTGCGCCCGTTGCGCCGTGTTCGCGCTTCGACGCACGCGGCCTTTGCGCTAGCGTTCCGCTCTCGGTTCCTCGCGGTTCCTCGCGGTTCCTCGCGGTTCCTCTGGTTCCTCGCGGTTCCTCTCTGTTCCTCTCGGTTCCGGTCTCGCCCTCGCTCCCAGGTCGTCGAGCGTGCCGGCTGGAGCGCCCTCGCGAACAGGTGCCCTGATGTCCTCCGTGCCAGCCCCCAAGAAGAAGCGGTCCAAGAAGAGCGCGCGCTCGCTGCCTCGCAGGGACGAGGAGTGGATCGGCGGCTTCTTCTCCCTGCGCGCGTTCGTGCACGAGGGCGACGACGCGTACCGCCCCGAGGCGGTCGTCTGGATGACCGAGCGCGGCTTCGTCCTGAGCTGCGCCGCGCTGCGCCCCGGCGACGTCGTGACGGGCGCGGTCGACAGCTTCGAGGCCGCCGCCAGAGGTCCCCTGGAGGGCAAGCCGCGGCTGCCCGAGCGCGTGCGCGTGGCCTCGCCGGCGCTCGCGGAGGCCCTGCGGGCGCGGCTCGGCCCGGAGGTCGAGGTCCGCGTCGCGCCCACGCCGGAGATCGACGTCGTGGCCGAGGACCTGGAGGCGCACCTCGGCGCGCGGGACGGCCGCCTGACGCCGAGCTTCCTCGGGGGCGGCATCGAGGCGCCGGCGATGGCCTCGTTCTTCCGCGCGGCGGCCGCGCTCTACCGCGTGACGCCCTGGAAGGCGGTGCCCAGCGACGCCGACATCATGGCGCTGTCGATCCCGTCGCTCGGCGCGCGCGATCTCGCGCTGTGCGTCGTCGGGCAGGCTGGCCAGAGCCACGGCGTCCTCCTGTTCGAGAGCGCGCGCGGGTTCGCGCTCTACCTGGCCGAGACCGCCAAGCTCCCGGACGCGCCGCCCGCGTCGCTGCCGGCGAGCTTCTTCTCGCTGAGCTTCGATCGCGCGAGCGACCTGCACCCCGCGCTGCGCGCCGAGGTCGCCGAGCAGCGCTGGGAGCTGGCCGACCCGGACGCCTACCCCACGCTCGCGATGGTCGACGAGGACCTCATCGGCCGCAAGCCGACGCCGAAGGAGCTCACCGCCTCCGAGGCGCTCGCGCTCGGCCTGGTCGAGCTGATGAAGCGGCGCAAGGAGGTCACGAGGGCGTTCCGCGGCGGCGACCCGGTGGAGGCGAGCTACGTCGTGGAGACGCACGCGGGCCCGGTGGAGGTGCTCTTCCGCGCGCCCCACCCGGAGCGGAGCTGATCCCGGCGCCGGCGCCGGCGATCATCAGTCAGGGCTCGGGCGATCCGACGGGCGAGCGCAGCAGCGGGGAAGCCCCGCCCTCAGCGAGCGACGAGCCGGTAGAGATCGGCGTTCACGATGAACTCGCAGAGGACGTTGCCGAGCTGGAGCATGTCGCCGCTGCGGAGAGGCACGCCGTCCCCGGACGGCGCCAGGAGCCGGTCGTTCAGGAAGGTCCCGTTGGTGCTCTTTCTCGCGTGGAGCATCGGGGTGTCCGCGACCAGCACCGAGATGTGGGCGTGGACCTTGGACACGGACGCGTCGCGGAGCACGACATCGCTGTTCAGCGCCCGCCCGATGAGGATGCGATCCTGCCAGGGGCTCTCGGGGCGCTTCGCCACCGGCAGGAGCTCGCAGCCGTGCGACGTGGCGATCATCCCCGACGAGATCCGGTGACGGGACGAGATCGGCTGGCCGCTCATGCCAGGCGAGGTCCCGGCGACGAGGGTCTTGAACGACGGAGGAGGTTGGTCATCGGGGCCGAGCTCCCGGAGCAGCCAGGCGTGCGGGTACTTCCGATCGAACGCCATCCGTGAAATCGCCCGGCTCTGAGCACAAAGCGCCGCGAAGGTCAACATGACGAGATCTTCCCCCAGGTTCCGGGCCGTTCGAGAGAGCCGAGCTCCCCGAGCGGCGCATCGCCCAATTCGGCGGGGCCCGATAGGCCCTTATACATCAGGAGACGACGGAATCACCGGACGCCACGAGACACCTTCGAGACGACCCCCGGCGCTGAACGGACTACATCGTCGGCGCTCGCCACACTCGGCTCCCGCGCGGGCAGCTCCGCCGTGCGACGCGCCGCTTCTCCCGTGCCGACGGGACCTCCCGGAAGCTCTCCGGATCGGGAAGCGTCAGGCGGCGCACCACGCCCCTCCCCTGAGCTCACAGTTCGTCCGGCGACGATCCCCTATTGTATATCGTCCGTCGTGAGCCAGAGTCCGCCCAGCGCACGCGGGAGCGCGACGACGCCAGGCGCGCCGCCCGCGGCCAAGGCGGGCCCCTCCGACGCGGAGCTCGTCCTGGCCGCGCGCGCGGGGGAGCGCTGGGCGCAGGAGGCCCTCTTCCTGCGGCACGTGCCGTACGTCTCGGGGATCCTCTGGCGCCTGATCCCGAACCGCGCGGACCTCGACGACGTGGTGCAGGACGTGTTCTTCACGGCGTTCGTCTCCCTCCACAAGCTCGAGAACCCCCAGGCCTTCGCCTCGTGGATCGCCTCGATGGCGGTGCGGCTCACGCACAAGCAGCTGCGGCGCCAGCGCATCGCCGAGCGGCTCGGGCTCGCGCGCCGCGGGGAGGTGTCGTTCGACGACGTCGTCGGCGCGGACTGCCCGCAGGACGTCGCCGTCGAGGTGCGGCAGCTCTACGCGCAGGTCGAGGCGCTCCCGGTCGCCGAGCGGGTCGCCCTCCTGCTCCGGCGCGTCGAGGGCATGTCGCTGGAAGAGGTCGCCGAGGCGACGGGCGCGTCGCTCGCGACCGTCAAGCGGCGCATCGCGGCCGCCGAGGAGCGCCTCTCGGCGCAGGCCGGGCGCCCGCGCAAGCCGGGCGCGTGACGGCGCTCACGGCGCGCCCGCGACCGGCGTGAAGACGAGGCGCCGATCGAGGTCTCCGGCGCCGAGCTGGCCGCGATCGTTGAGCCCGGCGCACAGGACCGCGCCGTCGCGCTTCCGCGCGCACGTGTGGTGCCGCCCGGCCGCGACCGACGCCCAGTCGGAGGCGTCGCCGACGCGCACCGGCGTCGTGTGATCGCTCATGTCGCCCAGGCCGAGCTGGCCCTCCAGGTTGTAGCCCCAGCAGTAGAGCTCGCCGTTCGCGCGCACGCCGCACGTGTGGAAGGTGTCGATCGAGAAGCTCACCCAGTCGTCGAGCGCGCCGACGCGCGCCGGCGCCCGGAGGATCTCCTCGTGCCCGACGCCCGCCTCGCCGAACGAGTTCTCGCCCCAGCAGTACAGCGCGCCCTCGTGGCCTCCGCGTCCTGCGTCGCGCAGCCCGCAGGCCCCGTTCTGGCCGGTGCGGACGTCGATCCAGTCCGCGGCGTCGCCGACGCGGCGCGGATCGCGCAGCTGTATCTCGGCGTCGTCGCCGAGGCCGAGCTCACCCCTGGAGTTGCGCCCCCAGCAGTAGAGGTGGCCCGGCGCGCGGATACCGCAGCTGTGGCCCTGGCCGCCGTCGACGAGCGTCCAGTCGTTCGCCGACCCGACGCGCGTGGGCTGGTCGCGGTCGACGCCATCCTCGGGGAAGGGATCGTCGAGGCCGAGCTGGCCCTCCTCGTTGTCGCCCCAGCACCAGAGCGCCGCATCGACGTCCACCCCGCACGTGTGCAGGTACGTGCTCCCGATCTGCGCCATCCGCGCCGCGCTGCTGACCAACGCCGGCGTGACCTGGGAGGCAGCGGACCCGATCCCGAGCTGCCCCTCGCCGTTCGCGCCCCAGCACCACAGGCTGCCGTCGAGCCGCCTCGCGCAGCTGTGGAGCTCGCCGATGGCGCTCTCGGCCCAGCCGTCGCCCTCGACCGCGGCCGGGGTGGTCCGGTCCTCCGTGTCCCCGACGCCGAGCTGCCCCGCGTCGTTGGCCCCCCAGCAGGAGAGCCGCCCGCCCTGGATGACGCACGTGTGGTACGGGCCCGCGACGAGGCCGTCGACGCGCAGGACGGTGTCCTCGGCAGCGCCGCCCGCGCCGGCGCCCGCTGCACCGGCGCCGCCCGCACCCGCTGTTCCAGCGGCGCCGGCGCCGCCCGCGCCGGCGCCGCCCGGCCCCGCCTCGAGGACGACGCCGCTCTGGGTGCACGCCCCCACGGCGACGGCGACGGCGATCGCGCGCCACGCCCGCGGCCGCGTCGAGCGCCGAGTCAGAACACCACCCCAGCGCCCAGCGCGGCGAGCACGCCTGGGCCGCCCGTGCTCGTGACGACCGCGTCGCCCGCGAGCGCCTCCACCCTCATGAAGGGCGCGAGCGCGCCGACGCTCGCGCCGAAGCGCACGGGCCGCACGTCGACGTCCGCGGTCACGCCGAGCGCGCCGAACGCGCTCGGCCCCCCGAAGCGCGACGCCGACGCGCCCTCCTCGGCGCGCCCCTCGAACAGCACGTAGCCAACCTCGACGGCCGCCTCGAAGCCGAGCCGGGCGCGCCCCGTCCGCGCGACGTACGCCGACAGCGAGGCGCCGCCGCCCGCGGCGTGCCCGAGCACCGTCCCGAGCGCGGCGGACGCGGGCAGCGCCTCGCGCGCGTACACGAACACCGAGCCAGCGAGCCAGGGCAGCACGTCCCGGCGGAGGAAGAGCGCGCCCCCGAGCTGCACCTGGCCGCCGCCGTACGCGGCCACCGTCGCGCGCACGCCGATCTCGTTCGCGCGCCGATCCGCTCCGCCGCCCGCGCCCGGCGCCTCGCGGACCCCGCCCGCGGGCGCCGGCGCCGCCGTCGGCGCCGGCGCGGCGCTCGCCATCGCGGCCCGCCGCCTCAGCGTGGGCTCGACCCAGCTCGCCCGGAGGAGCTCGTCGGCGGCGATCGCGAGCGCGAGCGCGCGGCCGTCGTCCTTCAGCCCGGCCACGTCCACCGTGCGCTCGAGGCGCTTCTGGGTCACGGCATCGTCGATGTGGACCGCGGCGACGCCTTCCGGCGAGATGCGGATGGTCACGCGCGCGATCGCCCGCTCGCGCCCCGCGCCGCGCGCGTCGGGCGAGGCGCCCGCCTCGAGCCGCGCGCAGAGGTCGGTGCGGGCGAGCTCGGCGGCCAGGTCCACGAAGATCGCGCGCTCGAGCTCCGGCGTCGCGCCCTCGACGAGCACGGCGATCGGCGGCGCATCGCCGCCGCAGGCGTCTCCCTCGGCGCGCGCGACCCCGGCGGAGGCGGCGAGGAGGGCCGGGAGCACGAGCCCGCGCCCCGCCGCCATCACCGCGGCGCGCAGGCGGCCTTCACGGCGGCGACGTGGACGCCGCTCGGGTAGGTCGTGAGGTAGCGACGTCGGGCCTCTTCGCACGCGGCTCGTTTCCCCTGGCCATCGTAGAGCCGGACGAGGCGGGCGAGCGCATCTTCGTGGACCGACGAGCCTGCCGCCGACGAGGCGGCGGTCTTGAGCGCGTCCTCGGCGTTCGTGCCCTGGCCTCGCTCCATCTCGATGCGGCCGAGCTCGAGCGCCGCGATCTGCGCGCGCGCGTCGCCGGGGTGCCTCGCAACGAGCTGCCGGTACAGCGTCGCGGCGCGCGCGAGATCCCCTGCCCGCCGCGCCTGGTTGGCCGCCTCGAAGAGCCTCTGCGCGGCGTCGGCGCTCGGCGCGGAGGGCGCGGCCGCCGCGCCCCCCTGCGCTGGCGCGGCAGGGACGCCCGTGGCGAGCGGCTGGGCGGGCGGGGGCTGGGCGGGCACCGCGTCCGCGGGCGGCTCCGCCTTCGCGGGCTCGAGCCTCGTCGACCACGACTCGCCCGCGTGCAGCCGCTTCACGTCGTCGGGCCGCGCGGGGTGACGGACCTCGACGATCCCCTTCGTCACCGAGACGGTGACCTCCTCCGTCGCCCCGTCGACGGCCACGCGGAACTCGGTGCCGACGACGCGGACCTCCACGCCGCGCGCCACGACGGTGAACGACCGCGCGGCGTCGGGGACGACCTCGAAGCGGGCCGCGCCCGAGCGCAGCGCGGTCGCCACGTGGCGCGGCTCGTCGCGCTGCACCTCGAGCTCCGCGCCCTGGTCGAGCGAGATCGTCGAGCCGTCCGCCAGGGACAGCACCGAGCCCACCGCCGCGACAGCGGCCGGCGGCGCGCTGGACGAGCCGCCGCGCGCCCCCACCCACAGCGCGGCCGCCCCCAGGGCGAGCGCTCCGGCGAGCGAGCCGGCCCAGAGCCACCGGCGGCCATGGCGAGCGCCCCGGGCCTCGAGCCGCTCCTCGATGCGCTGCCACTGGCGCGCCACGCTCCCCTGGGTGAGGGGCGGTCGCACCCAGGCGCGGAGGGGCGGCTCGGGGTTCATGCTCCCTATGTACCCCGACGGGCCGGGAATGGCTCAGCCGGCGGACGCGCGCTCGGCCGCGCTCCCGCCTGGAGCCGCCGGGACGAGGGGCGCGGCGGCGGCGGCGCTCAGGGCAGGTTCGCCAGCGGGTCCGTCTTGCCGACGCCCGCGTGCTCCAGGACGAGCGCCTTGACGGCGGCCGCGCGGTCGAGCGGGTACTCGTACGGCGCGGTCCAGGAGCAGTCTTCACCCGACGCCTGCGTCCCGGTGGTCTGCTCGAACACGTTGTCGATGCGGTGTGTACCGCCGGCCGGGCTGTCCAGGGTGGTGATGGGGTTCTTCACCTTGTAGAAGTGATTGCCCTCCACCCTCAGGCAGGCGCCGACCCGCGAGTTCACCCCCGACGTGGGGACGTCCTCGAAGTAGTTGTTGAAGACGTGCCCGTTGCCGCCGCGGTAGCTCGGGATGCGGGAGTTCACGTTGCGGAAGCGGTTGTGATGGAAGGTGATGCGGCGGTCGCTGTTGTCCTTGTCCGACGAGCCGACCAGCATGCCCTTCCAGTGGTCGTGCAGGTAGCTCCACGAGATCGTGATGTTCGAGGACTCGTGGGTCGCGTCGATGAGGCCATCGTACTTGTCCTTGTCGGAGTTCACGGCGGGGGACTCGGCCCAGAGCTCGCAGTGGTCGATCCAGACGTTGTGGCTCTCGTCCATGTGGATGCCGTCGCCGTTGCCGCTGCTGGCCAGCACGTGGTGAATCTTCAGGTTGCGGACGATGATGTTGGAGGCCCTCCTCAGATTGAGCCCGATCCCCTCCAGCTCTCCGCTCGACCCGACCCCCACGATCGTCTTGTCGGAGGTGACGTCCACGTCGTCGCCGCTACCGCTGATCTTGCCGGTGATCTGGATGATCAGGGCGCCGTCCCTCGCGGCCTCCCTCCTCAGGGCGTCGAGCGAGCTCACGGAGACGACCTGTCCGCCCTTGCCGCCGGTGGTGCCGTCGCCGGTCGTGGCATAGCCGTAGATCCTGAAGTCGACCGCGCCGGGGTCGCCGCCGCCGGCGCCGCTGCCCGAGCCGCCCGCGCCGCTGCCGGAGCCGCCGGTGCCTTCGTCCGAGCCGCCCGCGCCGCTGCTGGAGCCGCCGGTGCCTTCGTCCGAGCCGCCCTCACCGCTGCCGGAGCCGCCCTCGCCGCTGCCGGAGCCCCCGGTCCCGCCGCTGGAGCTGCCAGCGCCGCTGCCCGCGCCGGTCCCACCGGTCCCGGCGGCGCCGACGCTCGCCGTGGAGCCTGCGCTCCCGCTGCTCGTCGGCTGCCCCGCGTCGTCTTCCGGCTCTGACGTCTCCGAGCCGCACCCGACCACCGAAACGCCGAGGATGCCGAGCGCGAGCAGCGCAGCCCAAGCGACTCGAGATTCGCACTTCATGAGCAAGTCACCTTTCCGTGATGAGCCAAGGCCAAGCAGCTCGCGCGACGCGGGCGGAGACGCCGGACAGCACACAAGCCGTTCGCTGGAGCTTCACAGCAACACACATGCCATCAGTTCAGAACGAACCAGCCCTGTCAGGATCACACGGCTTCACCGCATTTCCCGCACGGATCTCTGCCGCGCCGCAGCTCTCCTCCGGAGCTCCCGGGCAGGCGCCGCGACCGAGGCTGTCAACCACCGGTTGACACGGTGGACACGTGCAACACCGCGTCATCAGCCCTGGCGCTGTACGATGCCCGCGATATCGAGCGCCGCGGCGTGGTCCCGTGCTCGGCTCCGCGGCGCCTCCCGGGATCAGGGGCCGATTCGAACGAGCTCGACCCAGTCGAGCCTCGCCGCGTCCTCGCGGCACCCGAACGAGACGATGTGCATGCCTGGATCGAGCGCGAACTTGAGCAGCAGCCCTGTCGCGTCCTTCGAGTCGTGAACGTAATCCTCGTGGAACTCGGTCCCGTTGAAGTCGTACCTGGTCCCGAGCTCCGGCTCATGGTCCACGCGGACCAGGAACGAGTTGTCCGTGCTCTCGTCGGGCCCCGTGGCGACCCTGGCCCTGATCTGGTACGTGCCGGCCTCGCCGATGTCGAACGAGCAGTCGACCCGGTCGCTCTCGCAATTCGCCTCCTCGGGGACCGCCACGTACGTCCCGCCGCTCGCCAGCGGGTCGTCCACGCGCTCGAAGCGGCCGGAGAGCTCGCAGTCCTCGGCCTCGATCCTGATCCTGAACGAGCTACTCCCGCCTCCCGCGGCCGCCGGCGAGGCGTCCCACGCGGCGGACAACCCCTCCAGCGAGCACGCGCAGGCCAGCACCGGCAAGAGCGCCGCCCAGCGCCCCCATCGCACCGCACGCGCGACGGCCGCCGTCGCGCGCGCCGTGGGAGCCTCCCCCGCGCCGCAGCCCGCGCGAGGTGTCGTGTCCGCCCCAGGTCCCGAGCTCTCGTTCATCTCCCACGACGCTAGCAAGACGCGCACCGGCGACGCGGCACAACTTGTCGAGCCGGCGCGATTCACGCGGGGCGCGCGGACGTCAGAAGCACGCCCCGCGCGTGTCAGCGCGCCGCGGGACGCGCGTAGTCCTGCGCGCGGAAGAGCACCCCGTGGACCTCGCCGTCGACCAGCGCCGGGACGAGCGCCCCGGGCAGCACCGACTCGACGTCGTTCGGCGCCTTCGGCCCGCCGAGATCGGTCCGCAGCCACCCCGGATCGAGGAGGTTCATCAGCACGCCCGTGCCGCGGAGCGAGGGCGCCATGTCGCGCACGAACTTGTCGAGCGCGGCCTTCGACGCCGCGTAGGCCATCAGCTCGGGCTGATCCTGGATCCCGGAGGTCACCTGCACGATTCGCCCGAAGCGCCGCTCCAGCATCGTCGGCAGCAGCCGGTACGTGATCCGTATCGGGCTGATGACGTTCACCTCGAAGCTGAGCCGGTAATCGTCCGCCGGCGTCTGCAGGTGCGAAGCGCGGAACGGCGTCATGATGGCGGCGTTGTTGAACAGGAGGTCGATCCCGCCCGACGCCGCGATGGCGTCGTCCAGCATGCGGTCGACCGCCGCCTGATCCGACAGCTCGCCCGAGACGGCGCTCACCCGGATCCCCTTGCCGGCGAGCTCCCCTTCGAGCTCGCGCGTGTGCGCCGCGTCGCGGCTGTGCAGGACGACGTTGCAGCCGAGGTCCGCGAGGCCGCGCGCGATCCGCTTTCCGATACCCCGGCTCGCGCCGGTGACCAGCGCCCACTTTCCACGAATTTCAAGCGTCATGGCGGCCTCTTATGGCAGAGGCCGTCCGGCCTGGCAGCTCGAAAAGCGCTGCGGCGGTCGCAGGCGCGCGGGGACGCCCTTTCGGGTGGCGCTGCTCCGGGCGGCGCCGCGCGCGCCGGCGCCTACGCCCGGCGCCGCGCGCCTCCACGCGCGCGCCTCCGGCTGACCTCCAGGCCGCGGCCGAGGCTGCGCAGGACGAGCAGCTCCTCGCCGAGGTCGACGTCGACGAGCGCGCGCGCGACCTCCGGGCGGACGCCGGTGAGGATCGGCCTGGAGCCGAGCAGCTGGATCGCGTGCGCCAGCCGCTCCAGGGCCGCGGCGCCGTCCGGATCGAGCGCCTCCGCGCCGGTGACGTCGAGGACCACATGGGACGCCCGCTGCGCCACGATCGCGGGGAGGAGCCGCTCTCCGAGCTCGCTGCCGCGCTCCGCGTCGAGCCGCCCGATGAGCGGCACCGCGAGCGTGCCCCGGCCGACGTCGAGGATCGGCGCGGAGAGGTTCAGGATCTGCCGCCGTTGCTCCTCCACGAGGGCGAGCGAGCGGTTCAGCTGGTCGATGAGCCGGCCCTGCTCCTCGACCTGCCCCTCGGCGCGCCGCTGCGCCGTGACGTCGAGCTGCTGCACGAGCACCGCGCGCGCGCCGGTCACGGGATCGGTCGTGGGGCGCGCCTCCACCTGGTGCCACCGCTCGCCGTCGGTCGTGACGACCCGCACCTCCCCTGCCCACGCCGCCTCGGCGTCGATCGCGCCGCGGACCGCCGCGCACACGCCCTCGTCCGGGAACGCCGCGTCGATCGCCGGCGCGTCGCCGAGGGCGCGCAGGGCCGCGGGGTTGTGGAAGAGCACCTTCCCCTCCCGGTCGACGAGGCTGACAAGCACCGACGAGTGGCGGACCGCCTCCACGCCGCGCACCATCGAGGCGCCGACGCTGGCGGCCTGGGGGAGCGCCTGGAACAGGATCGCGAGCCGCCCGTCATCGAGGTCGATCGGCTGCCCGTGGAGCGTCACGGTCGCGGGCGTCCCGCGCGGGTAGAGCGTCCAGTCTTCCAGCACCGTCTCCCCTTCCGCGAGGACGCGCAGGTAGCCGTCGAGCCGCGCGCGGACGGCCGGCGACAGGTCCGAGAGGTCGCGGGAGAGCAGCTCGGCGCGATCCGTCGCGTGCCAGAACTGGAGGGCCTTCGCGTTCACCCAGGGGAACCGGTGCCGGCCGTGGTCGTAGACCCAGGTCGGCAGGACGGACAGATCGAGCGCCGACAGGCGCTGGTCGAGGGACGTCATGTCGTGGCGGCACGTCATACGACGCCCCCGTCCGTCCTGCACGCCCCTTAACGTCTCTTCACCCGTCTCTTCACCGGTGCGGCCAGCGCGCGCGGACGCTCAGCGGGTGATCTGCCACAGGAGCTCGAGCAGCTCCTGCACGGCGGCCCGCCGGTTGTTCCAGCGGGATTCCCAGGACGAGGCGGCCACGACGGCGCTCGCCCGACGCGCCGCCTCCCTGGCGATCTCGGCTTCCCGGCGCGACCGCGCCTCTTCCTCGATCTGCTGCTGCCTCGCCCGCGCGGTGCCGCCCGACGCGGCGAAGGCAAGGAGCTGCGGGAGCTCGCCCCGGTCGAACCAGGTGCCGTGTTCCCTGCAGATGTCGACGATGATGCCGCTCTTGCCGGCGAAGTTCTTGCGGTTCATCCGCTGGCCGCACGCCGGGCACCGGACGTAGCGCACGCGGACGTCGACGTGCTCCGGCTGCCGCGGCGGCCTCGGCGCGCTCGTCCCATAGCTCTCCCGGCGCTCCAGGAGGTCCCGCAAGAGCGCGTGGTCGACGAGCTGGCCGCCGCACCGGCCGCAGTCGCGCAGGAGGCCGGCCGCGGCGCGGAACGCCGAGAAGGGCACGCCGCAATCGGCGCAGAGGAGCGCGTCGGGCTCGGGGATGGGCTCCAGGCCGAGCTCGTGCCCGCACCCGTCGCAGCGCTCCGCGTCGGGGAGGTTCAGCTGGTAGCAGCCGCCGCAGCGCACGGTGGCGAGCGGCCCCTGGCACCCCGGATAACAGCGCCCCTCCGCGTCGATCAGGAGGCCGCATCGCGGGCACGGGCTGCGATCGGCGCGCACCCTGGGAGTCTAGAGGCCCGGAGCGCTCACGAGAAGCGCGATGACAGGCGCCCTCGCTCCTGGCGCCGGCGCCGCCTTCACGTCGCCGGACGGATGATCGGGCTCAGCGCTGCCTGGCGGAGCGCATCCAGGGATGGGGATGGGAGCTCCGGGGGCGGCTGTGCGGCGGCGCGCTGGACCGGCGCACCTGCTTTCCGAGCTCCTCGAGGAGAACTCCCACGGCGGCGTCATCGTCCTGAAGCACGACGACATGGTCGTTGTTCTCCTCACGCAGGAGCCGGTTCACCTGGAGGGCGCCGACCGCCGTCCGCACGACGATGGCGACGCACGTGAACTCGCTGACGAGCATGCTGCGCGTGCGCATCGTCGCGGCCTCGAACGCCGGATCGTTGTTCATCGGAGCCCGGCGGAGGTCGATCAGGTGGCCGAGGCACCAGCGATCCAGCGATTCGTAGACCTTGAGCGCGTCGGAGTGGACCCGGATGAAATCGTCGGGTGACGGATAGGGGAGCTCGGAGCGGGTGCTGCGGACGATCGACATCTCCTGATCGAGGGTGACCGTCAGGTGGTCGTTCTGCAGCAGGACATCCATCCCACCACAGGATAGCGAGCCGGCGGCGCGCCGGCACTGAAAAGCAATGGCGAGCTCAGCGCTGCGCCGGCAAATGCTGCGTGATCGGCCAGAACGGACCGCCGCGCAGCGGCGTGGGTTCGGGTGTGCGTGGACCGATGTGCGGCCCAGAACCAGCGGCGTCTGCATTCCCTCGCGGTGGGCGCGGGCGGCGGGAACGAGCCTCCTTCATTCAGGCCAGCGAGTTCGGTTCTCGGGACGACGACCGGCGGTCATGTGTGTTGGTCATGTTGGTTGATCGTCCCGCACGCCCGAGACTCGCGCCTTCAACCCGTGCCGCCCCCATTGCCGCTCACTCGAACCGCAGCGCCTCCACCGGATCGAGCCTCGACGCGCGCCTCGCCGGCCCCACGCCGAACGTGATCCCGATGAGGATCGACACCCCGAGCGCCAGCCCGACCGCGTACGTCGGCACGATGGTGGCCCATTCCCCGAACCGCGACAGCAGCACCGCCGCGCCGTATCCCAGGCCCACCCCGGCCACGCCGCCCGCGAGCGACACGACGACCGCCTCGACAAGGAACTGCCGCAGGATGTCCCCGCGCCGCGCCCCCACCGCCATCCGCACGCCGATCTCGCGCGTCCGCTCCCGCACCGAGACAAGCATGATGTTCATGATCCCGATGCCACCCACGATGAGCGACACCGCCGCCACGCTGCCGAGCAGCATCGTGAAGGTGCCCGTGATCTGCCCCATCGTCGCCAGCATCTCGGCCTGCGACCGCACCTCGAAATCGCTCGCCTGATCCGCGCGCAGCCGGTGGCGCAGGCGCAGCAGCTGCTCCAGCTGCGCGATCACCGCGTCGGACCGCTCCTCGCTCGCCAGCTGCAGCGAGATCGTCGACAGGTGATCCTGCCCGAACAGCACCGACCGGTGCGTCGACAGCGGCACGAACACCCCGTCGTCCGGCGACCCCATGCCCGACCCCTTCTCCGTCAGCACCCCGACCACCCGGAACGCATTCCCGTTGATCTGGAGCCGCGTCCCGAGCGGCGAGGCCCCCGGATAGAGCTGCCGCGCGACATTTGCCCCGAGCACGACGACGCGCGCCCGCTGCTGCTCGTCCAGGTCGGAGAACGAGACGCCGCTCGCCACCGACAGCGAGCGGACCTCGAGGTACGCCGGCGTGATCCCCGTCACGGACGCGTTCAGGTTGCTCGCCATGTACCGCAGCTGCGCGCTGCCGCTCCGCTCCGGCGCGACCGCCGCCACGCCGTCGAGCCCCTTGAGCGCCTCGGCGTCGTCCTCGGTCAGCGTCTTCACCGTGCCCGACCGCACCCCGCTCGCCGACGCGGACCCCGGGCGCACCATCAGCAGGTTCGCGCCGAGCGACCGGATCCGCCCCTCGACGCTGCTGCGCGCGCCCTCCCCGATCCCGAGCACCGCCACGACCGCCGCCGTCCCGATGATCATGCCGAGCATCGTCAGCAGCGTGCGCAGGCGGTTCGAGGCGAGCGAGCGCCACGCGCTCTTCGCCGTCTCCTTGATCAGCATGCCGCCTCCATCTCGCCCGCGTGGAACGCCGACACCACGTCGGCCGAAGGCCCGTCGGCCACGATGTGCCCGTCCCTCATGTGGATGGCGCGCGAGAGCGACCGCGCCACGCCGAGGTCGTGGGTCACCATGATCAGCGTCGTCCCGTCCGCGTTCAGCGACAGGAGCAGCTCCAGCACGTCGCGCCCCGTCTTGCTGTCGAGCGCGCCCGTCGGCTCGTCGCACAGCAGGATCGACGGCCGCGTCACGATCGCCCGCGCGATCGCCACGCGCTGCCGCTGCCCGCCGGAGAGCTCCGACGGCAGGTGCCGCGCGCGCGCCGCGAGCCCCACGCGATCGAGCGCGCCCTCCGCGAGCGCGCGGCTGTTCTTCACCGCCCCGTAGAGCAGCGGCAGCTCGACGTTCTCCGCCGCCGTCATCCGCGGCAGCAGGTTGAAGCTCTGGAACACGAACCCGATGTGGCGGTTCCTGAGCGCCGCGAGCTCGTCGTCGTCGAGCTCCGCCACGTTGCGCCCCCCGAGCCGGTACGTGCCCTCCGTCGGCCGATCCAGGCACCCGAGGATGTTCAGCAGGCTCGACTTCCCGCAGCCGGAGGGCCCGATGATCGCGACCGACTCGCCCCGGCGCACCTCGAAGCCGATCCGGTCGACCGCCCGCACCGCGAGATCCTCGCGATCGGCGTGGTACACCTTCGAGAGCCCGCTCACGAGGACCGGGACGTCCATCTCAGCGCCCCCCTCGACCGGCGCCCATCCCCATGCCCATCCCCCGCATCGGGTTCTGGCCGCCGCCCTGCCGCTGCCCCTGCCCCTGCGGCCCCGCCGCGCTCGCGGCGGGCGCGCTCGCGAGCACGTCGTCGCCCTCGCTCAGGCCCTCGGTCACGACCATCCGCGAGCCGTCCGTCGCCCCGGTCTGGATCGGCCGCTCCTCTCCGCTCGCGAGCCGCACGAACCGCCGCTTGCCCTGCGACTGCACGGCCAGGAGCGGCACGAGCAGCACGTCCTTCTGCTCCGCGGTCACGATCTCCACGTCCGCGCTCATCCCCGACCGGAGCAGCGACGCGTCCTTGTCCTTGACGACGATCTCGACGTCGAACGTCACGACGCTCGACACCTCCTTGCCGAGCGGGCTCACCCGGTCGACGACGCCCTGGAACACCCGGTCCCCGTAGGCGTCGACGCGGATGTCGACCCGCTGCCCCGGCGCGACGCGCCCGATCTGCGCCTCGTCGATCGCGCCGACGATGCGCAGGTTCGACAGATCGGCGAGCGTCATCACGGCGCTGCCGCCGCTCACGTTGGTGAGCGCCGACGAGACGAGCGTCCCCTTCTCCACGGCCACGTCGAGCACCGTCCCGGCGATCGGCGCGTAGATCTGCGTCTCCTTGAGCCGCAGCTCGGCGTCCTGCACCGCCAGCTCGGCCGTCTTGAGCTGCGCCTGGGTCGCGTTCAGCTGCGCCCGCCGCAGCGTGATGTTGGCGCCCGCGACCTTCGTCGAGTGCGCCGCCGTGCGGGCCGCGTCCGTCGACCCGAGGCCCATCTCGGCGCTCTTCTCGGCGACCTCCTGGCTCGCCTGGCTGTTCTTGCGCTCGAGCTCGGCGACCGCGACCGACGCGTTCGCCGCGGCGAGATCGGCCTTCACGCGGTCGCGCGCCACGCGCGCCGCGGCGAGATCGCGCTCCGCGTCCGTCGGGTCCAGGCGCACGAGGAGCTGCCCTGCCTCGACCGTATCGCCCTCCTTCACGAGGACCTCGATGACCTGGCCCGGGGCGCGCGACTTCACCTCGACCTGCACGTCGGGCTCGATCTTCCCGGACGCGGCCGCGGTCTCGGTCAGGCTCCCGCGGCGGATCTCGACGGTCGGGCCGGCGGGGGTCTTCGCCGGCTGCTTGTACCAGGCGTACCCGCCGATCGCGAAGCTCGCCACGGTCAACGCGGCCACGCCGGACATCAGGTAGCGCTTCTTGTTCCTGTTCATGACGACCTCCTGGGCAGCACCGACGCGAAGCGGACGAGCAGCGCGCCCGTCTCGTGATCGAGCTGGAGGCGCGACGTCAGCTCCGTCACCGCCGCCCGCAGCCTGCGGAGCTCCGCCTCCCTCCGCGTCTGCTCCGCCTGCACCACGTCCGCCGACGTCGCGGTCCCGAGCGAGAGCCGCTGGCGCTCGGCCTCGGCCAGCTCGCCCGCCATGCGCGCCGTCTCGGTGGCCAGCGCGACCTGCTCGGCCGCGGCCTCGAGGCTCGCGCGCAGCGAGCTCACGTCGGCCGCGATCGCCTCGGCGCGCGCCTGGTACCGCGCCTCCGCGGCCGCGAGCTGCGTCCGCGCGCGGGCCGCGTCCGCGGACGCCCGCCCGCCGCCGAGCGGCAGCTCGATCTCGATCCCGCCCAGCACCCCGAACGCTGGCCGGCCGCCGGGCAGCGAGAGCCCTGGCAGGCCGTCGCGCACCCACTGCCCGTCCATCGAGGCCGTCGCGAACAGGTCGAGGCGGATCTGGTCCGCGTCCTCCGCCGCGCTCACCCGCGCGCGCTGCGCGTCGAGGTCGGCGCGCAGGGCCGCGAGCTCCAGGGACCGCTCGCTCGCCGCGCGCACGAGCGCGTCGGCCGACGGCAGGGCCCCGAGCGACGGCGGCGCGCCTGTCGGGGCGAGCGACGCCGCGCTCGCCGGGGTCATGCCGAGCGCGCGCCCGAGCGCGATGGCCCGCGCCGCGCGCGTCGCCCGCGCCTGCGACAGCGAATCCGCGATCGACGCGGCCGAGGTCGAGAAGCGCAGGACGTCCACCTTCGTGCCGGTGCCGAGGGTCTCGGCGCGCGCCTTCGCGTCGGCGCGCAGCCGCTCTGCGGCCGCGAGCGCCTGCTCCTGCACGAGGATCGCCTGCTCCGCGTACCAGAGCTCCCAGTACGCCCCGAGCACGTCGAGCGCGTTCTGGCTCGCCGCGAGCTCGCGCTCCTGCTCCGCGGCGACGGCCGACGCCTGCGCCTGCGCGTACGGCGCGAGGACCGCGTCGGTCCCGGCCCCCCGCAGGAGCGGCTGCCGCGCCGAGACGTACGCCTGCGCGCCGTAGTTCGGCCCCGGGGTCCCGTCCGCGGGCGAGCGCGCCGACGCGCCCACCTCGAGGCTCGTCCCGACGTCGGTCGTGTACCGCAGCGCCGCGTTCGACGCGACGGACGTGCCGCCAGAGCGCTGGAGCGCGCCGGCGCCGTTGCCCGGGGCGTCGCCGTTGGCGTCGGCGATCCTGCCGTAGGACTCCTGGTACTGTCCGGTGACCGAGGCCGAGAGCGTGGGCCTGCGGGCGCCTTCCTCGGCGGCGACAGCCTGCCGCGCCGCGGTGGCCTCGAGCAGCGCCGCGCGGAGGGACGGGTTCTGGGAGGCGGCGCGGCGGACCGCCTCCTCGGCGGTGAGCGTCTCGGCGCGCGCCGCGACGCTCAGCGAGCACGTGGCGGCGAGGGCGAGAGACGCCAGCCACGGCAAGGGAACGGAGCGAGAGAACGTCATGCGCCGCAAGCTAACGGGCAGTGTCTCAAGAGGTGTCCTGGTCGTGTAAAGATTCGTCAAGACGCCTCTTGACCAGGCCTTACACGGCGGTGCGACGGCCGCGCTACAGTCGCGACATGGCGGATCCGCCCCAGATCCTGGTCATCGACGACGACGCCGAGCTCTGCGAGCTCCTGGCCGAGCTGCTCGGTCAGGAGGGTTACGCGGTGGAGAGCGCGCGCGACGCGATCTCCGGCCTCGCGCGCGCGCAGGAGGAGAGGGAGAGGCCGTTCACGCTCGTCGTGCTCGACGTGATGCTGCCTGGGCTCAACGGGTTCGAGGTCCTGACGCGGCTGCGGCAGAGCTCACGCGTCCCCGTCCTGATGCTCACCGCGCGGGGCGAGGACGTCGACCGCATCGTCGGCCTCGAGATGGGCGCCGACGACTACCTGCCGAAGCCGTTCAACCCGCGCGAGCTGGTCGCCCGCGTGCGGGCGCTCCACCGGCGCGCCTCGCACGCTGGCGCGGCGGCTGGGCCGGGCGCGGCGGCCGGTCCTTCTACCGCCGAGGCGCAGGGCGCGCTGACGGTCGACGATCTCGAGGTGCTCCCCGCCGCGCGGCGCGTCCGTGTCCGTGGCGAGGAGGTCCGGCTCACCACGGCCGAGTTCGACCTGCTCGAGGTCCTGGCCCGGCAGGCGGGGACGGTGGTCTCGCGCGAGGATCTCGCGCGGCGCGTCCTCGGACGCCGGCTCGCGGCGTACGACCGCGGCATCGACATGCACGTCTCGAACCTCCGCCGCAAGCTCGGGCCTGGGCCGGGCGGCGGCGAGCGCATCAAGACGGTCCGCAACGCGGGCTACATCCTCGCGCGGGAGCGCGCGTGAAGCGCTTCGTCCCCGGAGGGCGGCCGTGAAGAGCCTCTTTTTGCGCCTCCTCGTCTCGCTGTGGCTCGCCATGGCGCTGCTCGTCGGCCTGCTCGCGGTGATCCACGGCTGGGCGTTCTCCGCCGAGCCGAGCGGGCTGCGCCGCCGCCTGAACACGCGCAGCGTCGAGCTCCGGGCGGAGGGCGCGCTCGCCTGCGCGCGGGACGGGCTCCCCGGCTGCGAGAAGGGCCTCGCGCCGCTCGATCCGCGGGATCAGCGCGTCGCGGTCTACCGGGCCGGCGCGCTCGTGATGGGCGAGCCCATCGAGGGCGCGCCGCTCGTCGAAGACAGGGCGAGGCGCTCGGCCGACGGCATCGCCATCGAGGTCGGCGAGGAGCGGGAGCTCGTCGCGGTCGTCCTGCGCCGCGACCCTGCGCTCGCCGCGGTCGCGGCCGGTCCCGTCCGGTCGCCGTGGATGTTCTTCATCGTGCCGGAGACGTTGCCCCAGCGGCTCCTCGCGATCGTCGCCGTCACCGGGCTCGTCGCGGTGCTCCTCGCGCGGTACCTGTCCCGTCCGATCCGCATCCTGCGCGGCGCCACGCAGCGGATGGCCGCGGGCGATCTCTCGGTGCGCGTCGCGCAGAAGCTCGCGGGCGCGGACGGCGAGACGCTGGCGCTCGGGCGCGACATGGACCGGATGGCCGAGCGCATCGACGAGCTCCTGGAGACGCAGCGCCGGCTCCTTCGCGACGTCTCGCACGAGCTCCGGTCGCCGCTCGCGCGGCTCAACATCGCGCTCGAGCTCGTCCGCCGGCGCTCGCCGCCGGATGTGGAGCCGGCGTTCGACCGGATCGAGCGGGAGACGGAGCGGCTCAACGGGATGATCGGCGAGCTGCTCACGCTGAGCCGCCTGGAGTCGGGCCGGGGCATGGAGCGCACCGAGCGGGTCGATCTCACGGCGCTCCTGGAGCAGCTGGTCGAGGACGCCGCGTTCGAGGCCGAGCAGCGAGGTTGCTCGGTCGAGCTCGGGGCGCGCGACGCGTGCTCGCTGGACGGGAACGAGGAGCTCCTCCGGCGCGCCATCGAGAACGTCGTGCGCAACGCGGTGCGCTTCACCGAGCCGGGCACCGCGGTCCGCGTCGATCTCGAGTGCTCCGGCGGGACGGCCGAGGTGCGCGTCCGCGACCGCGGCCCGGGCGTCCCCGAGGGCGCGCTCGGGGACCTCTGGAAGCCGTTCTACCGGGTCGACGACCACAGGGCGCGCGGCGCGGGCGGCACGGGGATCGGGCTGGCCATCACGCACCGCGCGGTGCGGATCCACGGCGGCGAGGTCGAGGCGAGGAACGCGGACGGCGGCGGCCTCGAGGTCGCGCTGCGGCTGCCGGTCGGCGCGGGGGGCTGAAGGGCGGAGAACAGAACCCGCTCGGTCGTCTCTTCCGCCAGCGTTTGGGTATATACCCACTCGGTACCCGAAGAACCTCGGCGGCGCGGCACGTGGCAGGCGGCGACAACCATGATCCAGCAGGTATCGTTCACCAACTTCAAATCCCTGCGCAGGGTTGATGCTCATCTCGGGCGCTTCATGGTCATCGTCGGGCCGAACGGTTCCGGCAAGACGAGCATCCTCGACGGCCTGCACTACCTGGCGCAGGCGACGCGAACTCCGCTCGCACGGATCATGCACGGAGCATTCGCCCCTTCGAACCTGAAAAGCCGCGGCACTGCCGGGCCCATGAAGCTCGCGGCTGCCGGTAGCTTCCATGATGTGAACGCGGAGGTTGGGATCGTCGTCGAGTGGGAGGACGACGTGAACGGCGACGCCAGGTGGCACGGGACCGTCGCTCGGCGCTGGGGTGATGCCGTCGAGGAGACCTCCGAGACAAAAGAGGGAGCGCTGCCCGTCAGGCCGATCGACCAGCAACAGAAGCGACAACGAGCCAGGAAAAACGCGCTGCGGGCACATGCTCTCCCCGAGATGGCGGAACTTGCGAGCGAACTCGGCTCCGCGCGCAAGCTCCGGCTGGACATCCTTGCGCTTGCGGCGCCGTCCTACAGCGAAGAAGAAGCGCCTCGCCTTGCGACGGATGGTAGCGACCTGGCTTCGGTGCTGGCGGACGCGGCAACGCGCACCCCCGAGGCGTTCCAGTCAATCCAGGAGGCAGCGTGCCGTGTGATTCCGACCCTTGAACGGATCCGCACGCGTCGCGCCAAGGTGCAGCGACAGGAATACCAAAAAATCCGCATCGACCGCGCCGAAGCGGTCGAGCGCTCCGTCGAGCGCGACTACTGGGGCCAGCAGCTCGTGCTCGATTTCAAGGGTGCTCCGGACGTCCCGGCGCCGCTCGCGAGCGAGGGCACCTTGCTCGTCATCGGCCTGCTGACCGCGCTGTGGATGGATCCCAAACCCAGGCTGCTGCTCCTAGACGACATCGACAAGGCGCTGCACCCGCGCGCGCAGGAGGAGCTGGTCTCGCAAATCCAGAAGATTCTGGAGATGACGCCCGATCTCCAGATTATCGCCACCAGTCACTCGCCCTACCTGCTGGATCATTTCGCTGCCCAGGACGTGCTCCTCACGGCGCTTTTGCCCGATGGTTCCACCGCGTGCGCCCCGCTCGCCGATCACCCCGATTTCGACCGGTGGAAGAACACGACACGCCCCGGCGAGTTCTGGAGCTTCGTCGGCGAGGACTGGGTCGCGCAGCGGGCGAGCGCACCTCAGGCGCACGAGTGAGCGTGGCCGCGCGTCTCGTCGGGATGGTGGTCGAAGGGCCGGATGACGCGAGGACGGTGCCCGGTCTCGTCGATCGGGTCCTCGTGAACGCGGTCCCCGCGCTCACGGGCCACCTCGCGCGAGCTCGAACCTTCTGTGGGCTCGATGCCGGCGCGACCTACGTCACGTGGAGCGCGGTGCATCACCATCCGGTGCCGCGGAAGCATGGGCACTTCGGCGGAAAGCCGGCGCTCGAGGACGCTCGTACGGCCGTGCTCGTGCTCCGTGGTTTCATTGCGCGGGATCCGCAGCCCCAGGCTGTCGTTCTGGTGCGTGACAGCGATGGCAAGGAAGCCGAGCGCCGGCAAGGTCTGGAGCAGGCCCGGCGAGAGTTTCACTGGCCCTTCGAGGTGCTCCTTGGCGTCGCCCACCCGATGCGAGAGTGCTGGGTGCTCGCCGGCTTCGTTCCGAAGGGCAAGCCAGAGGGCGCATCGCTCGCCGCCCTCCGGCAGGAGCTCGGGTTCGACCCCACCGCCCGATCGCACGAGCTCGACGCATCGAGCAAGACGGCGAAGAAGAGCCCGAAGCGCGTCCTCGATCGCCTCACCGGAGGCGAGCACGAGCGTGAGGCGCGGTGCTGGACCGAGCCGGACCTCGGTCATCTGCGGCAGCGAGGCAGAGACAACGGCCTCGCCGCCTTCCTGAGCGAGGTCGAGGCCCGCCTGGTGCCCGTCTTCGCGGACGCTGCCTTGAAGGACGACGCCGGCGCCGAGCTGGGTGCTCCGCGGCCGTCCGCGCAAGAGGGAGACGACACGAGCGCCAGGATCCCTGGCCGCTCCTGATCCCGGTCGCACCCATCCAAGGCGATCTCCGATCGACCCGGCCCCCTCCAAAGGCCACCCGTCTCGATCTCGGATCGACCCGCCCCCCTCCAGAGGCCGCCCCGCCACGTCGCGACCTCGCCGCGCCGCCTTCCGAGGCCGCCCGTCTCGGTCTCGGATCGACCCACCCCCCTCCCGAGGCCGCCCCGCCACGTCGCGACCTCTCCGCGCCGCCTTCGGGAGTCGCCGTTTCGATCTCGGATCGACCCACCCCCCTCCAGAGGCCGCCCCGCCACGTCGCGACCTCGCCGTGCCAGCGTCCGGACCGCCTCTCTCGATTTCAGATCGACCTGCCCCCCTCCCGAGGCCGTTCCAGCACGTCGCGACCTCGCCGCGCCCACGCAGAGATCCCCGATGCCCGCGCCGCCGCTCGTGGACGCTCCAAGGTGCCTGCAATAGTTCAACACATGCGCCAACACCGCACGAAACCCGCGCGGCGCCGCGCTTGACGCACGTCACGACAGGACTTCCCTTAGCTGCTCATCCGAGGTGCCTCTTCAGGCATCGCTTGCATCACCCCATCAGGAGGTGTTCCTCAATGCTGAAGCATCTGAATCTCGACGAGATGGTCGCGCTCCTCTCCCCGTGGGTCGAGGACGCGAAGCATCGCAAGGTCTTCCTGTCGATCCCCGAGATCGCGCCGCTCCACCCGCGGGTCGTGGAGGCCCACGAGGGCGTTGTCGCGGTCCAGCCGAGCAGCGGCGGCGCGTCGTCGAAGATGCGCGCGCTCCTCGACTCGATCACCGAGGTCGACCGGTGCCACGACCACCTCGCCAGGGCCGTATCCTACGGAATCGACGCGCGCCGCGAGCTCTGCCTCGCCGAGGACGCGGCCGACGCCGCCGGCGCCGCGCAGTGCGATGTCGTCCAGAAGAAGCTCTTCCCGGGCGGCCTTTCCATCCTCAACGCCTCGCCGCTCGCCGAGGCGGGCAACACCACGCGCATCGCCCGCCTCCTCGAGGACGAGCCCGCGATCGCCGGCTTCCTCAAGTCCGTCCCCGCCCGCGGCAAGGCGTCGCTGCTCGATGTCACGAAGCGCTGGCTCGCCAAGGGCCGGGAGCTCCAGGGGCTCGAGCGCGCCCGCGCGGAGCTCGAGGCGACCGAGACCACCACGCCCGTCAGCAAGACCACGATCCAGGCCGCGCGCAGCCAGTGGTTCAAGATCGTGTCGCTCGTGCTCTCCAACCTCGAGATGTCCCGCGCGCCGGCGCGCGACGTCGAGATCGTCCGCGGGCCCGTGCTCCGGGCCTCGGACCGCGCAGGCAAGCGCTACGCGGGCGGGAAGCCCGGGCAGGCGCCGCCGGACGGCGCGGAGGCGCCCGCCACCGAGCCGAGCGGAGCCGCGCCGGGAGCGCCGGACGGAGGCGAGGGCGGCGACGCGAGCTAGCTGCCCTGATCGGCGAGAGAGCAAGGGAGCAAGGCAGGAGACACGGAGACGCCGAGCTGCCCTGTCGCGCCCCACCGCGAGCGGGCTCGTCCGGGCTGGTCTCTCGCGGCGGGACGCGGTAGGAGGGCGCCATGCTCAAGCACAACAGCTACTTCAACGGCAACGTCCAGAGCGTCGGCTTCGAGCGCCACGGGCGCCGGCAGACGGTGGGTGTCATCGACACCGGCGAGTTCCACTTCTCGACCGACGCGCCGGAGCGGATGACGGTCGTCGCCGGCGAGCTCGCGATCCGCGTCGACGGCTCCACGGAGTGGCGCGCCTATCCGGCAGGGACGTCGTTCGAGGTGGCAGGTAAGAGCGGCTTCGACGTCAGGGCCGCCCAGCCCACCGGCTACCTCTGCGAGTTCCTCTGAGCGCGCCGGCGACCTAGGCCTCATCGAGCCAGCGCCGCTCTAGCTCCAGCGTGGCCACGTTATCCGGCACGTTGCCGAGGAACTTCCCGCGCCACACCGGATCGCCGATCTTCCGCGCCCGCTCGATCAGGCGCTCCCGCGCCGAGGCGATCGCCATCATCGCCTCCCGCCGGTGGCCGCAGGCCGAGAGCGCCTCGGCGTGCGAGAGGCGCACGAGCGACTCGCCCACCTCGGCCCCCATCGACTCCAGCAGGCAGAGCGCCTCCGTCGTCGCCGCGAGCGCGTCCACCGCCTGCCCCGCGTCGAGCAGCGCCCGCCCGAGCACCGCGTACGCGAAGGCCCGCAAGGGCGGCGCGCCGTACAGGATCGCGACCGCGGCGCGCGCCTCGCGCTCGGCCCCCTCGAGATCGCCCGCCTGGAGCATGATCCTCGCGAGGCACGCCCGCCCGGCGCCCTCCCCGCGCGCGTCGCCGAGGCGCTGGGACGTCGCGATCGCCTCCTCCGCCGTCCGCCGCGCCTCCTCGACGAGGCCCCGCTGCGCGAGCACCGGACCGAGGTTGAGGAGCGCGCCGAGCCGGACGTCCGACAGGCCCATCCGCTCCGCGTCCGCGAGCGACGCGCGCAGCGCCGCGTCGGCGCCCTCGAAATCGCCGAGCTCCGCGTAGCAGGAGCCCAGGTTGTTCCTCGCCCAGCAGGCGTTGCGGCGATCGCCCGCGTGCTCGAACGCCGCGAGCGCCGCCTCGAAGCCCGCGAGGCACGCGCCGGGATCGCCGACCGCCATCGCCCGGTACGCGCGCGCCTCGTGGAGCCGCGCCAGCACCTCGACCTCCTGCTCGGTCTCCTCGGCGTCCTGCTCGATCCCGTCGAGCAGCTCGTCCGCGAGCTGGTACCGCCCTCCGAACACGAGCCGCCCGGCGCCCGCGCACAGGCACACGCTGCGCGCGGGGCGCGCCGACCGCCGCGCCTCGGTGCCCTGCGCCAGGCGCAGCAGGCCCTCGACCTGGTCGTGGTTGCCGCGCTTCGAGGCCGCGAGGATCACCTGCGTGAGCGCCGAGAACCACGGCGCCGAGCCGGGCGCGAGCCGCTCCAGGGCCTCGGTCCCCCGCCGCTCCGCCAGCGCGAACTCGCCCCGCCAGAGGTGCGCCTCCGCCTGGCAGAGCCGCAGCGCCCCGGCCGTCGCCTTCGAGGCGCCCCGCGCGATGCCGCGCTCGACGCGCTCGATCGCCGCGCCCAGGTCGCTCCCGAGCAGCGCCTGCTCGGCCGCGCGCAGGGTCGCCGCCGCGGCCCGCGCCGGCTCGCCGCCGCGCTCGAAATGCTCGGCCAGGGCCATCGGATCCGCCACGCCCGTCCGCTCGAGCCACTCGCCGGCGAGCCGGTGGCCGAGGCGGCGATCGTGATCGGTCAGCATCCCGTACGCCGCCTCGCGCACGAGCGCGTGCCGGAACCGGTACTCGGCCGCCTCCGGCGCGCCCTCCACGGAGCGCCGGACGATGAGCTCCCGCACCTCGAGCTCGGCGAGCAGCGGCTCGACCTCCGCCCGGCCGACCAGCGCGGCGACCCCGCCCCGCGAGAAGGTCTCGCCGAAGATCGCCCCGGCCCGCAGCGCCCGCCGCGCGCCCACGTCGAGCGCGTCGAGCTCCGCCTGCACCATCGCCAGCACCGTCTCGGGCAGGTCCACGCCCTTGCCCGCCGCCGCCGCGCGGATCTGCTCCTCGAGGTAGAAGGCGTTGCCGTCCGCGCGCTCGACCAGCGTCGCCACGAGCGCCGGGCTCTCGCGCTCGCCGAGCACCTGGCGCACGAGCCGCTCGCTCGACCGGCGCGAGATCCCCGCGAGGCGGAGCTTGTGCCCGCGCCGCTCGTCCCACAGCTTCGGGAAGAGCTCGTGCACCTCGGGCCGGCCGAGCGCCATGACCATGAACGGCCGGTCCTTCAGGTTCCGGAGCGCGGCGTCGACCATCGTGACCGTGGGCAGGTCGCCCCAGTGCAGGTCCTCGAGCACGAGGAGGACCGGCTGCACCGCGCACTCGGCGCGCAGGAAGTCCTCCCAGGCGAGGCGCAGCTGATCGCCCATGAGCATCGGGTTGCGCCGCGCCGCCCGGAGCTGCACGTCGTCGTCCGGGAACGGCGCGCCGACGAGCTCCCCGAGGAACGGCGCGACCCGCGCGGCGTCGAGCGCCGCGTGCCGCTCGACGCGCGCCCGCACCTTGCGCCGCCGCTCCTCGACGGGATCGGCGTCCGTGAGGCCGATCGCCCGGCGGAGCGCGTGCGCGAGCAGGCCGAAGGCCGACCCGGCGCTCATCGGATCCACCTGGCCGAGCCACACCTCGACCGGCTCGCCGTCCTCCCGGATCGCGCGGACGAGCTCGTGGCGGAGCCGCGACTTGCCGATGCCCGCCGGCCCCGTGACGAGCACGACGCTCGGGGTCGACTCCTCGATGCAGCGGGCGAGCTCGTCCCGGATCAGCGCGAGCTCCCGCTCGCGCCCGACGCACGACGTCGCCTTGCCGAGCACGTGGGGCGGCGCCTCCGGCTCCTCGCGCGCGCCGTGGAGCCAGGGGCCGCCCCCGTCGGACGTGATCTCGAACCGCGCGCCGAGCAGGCCCGCCGTCACCTCGTCGATGCGGATCGCCGGCGCGCGGGACGTCGCTCGGCCCTCGGGGAGCAGCTGGACCACGCGGTCGATGAGGTCGCCGATCGGCATGCGCGAGGCGATCTCCGCCCTGCCCGTGACGACCGCGACCGGCGCGCCGCCGAGGAGCGCCTGGACGGCGAGCGCGCAGCGGGCGGCCCGGGCCGCGAGATCGGTCGTCGCGCCCGCGCCGGACAGCACGACGAGCGGCAGCCGCGCGTCGACGAGCTCGAGCTGGCCCTTGTAGCGCGCCGCCGTGGTCGAGAGCGCCTGCGCGCGCGCCTGCTCGTCGACCTCGGAGGGGGACGGATCGGCGGCGGAGAGGCCGTCGCGCGCGAGGACGAGGCACATCACCTTGCGCTCGCCGGTGGTGAGCTCCGGCGGGCGGACGGACATCGAGGGCGGGCGGACGGAGATCGCCGCGGGATCCATGAGCCCGGCGAGCTCGATCGCGACCGCGTTGCCGTCGCTCGGCCGCCCCTCGGGTGACTTCGACAACATCCGCTGGACCAGCGCGTCGAGCGCCTCGGGCACGTCGTCGCGGAGCCACCGGAGCGACGGCGGCTCCTCGATCAGCACCTTGACGAGCACGGCGAGCCCGCGCGCGCCGCGGAACGGGGCGCGCCCCGAGATGCACTTGTAGAGCAGGCAGCCGAGCGCGAAGACGTCGGCGCGCGCGTCGACGTGCGCCTCGCCGCGGGCCTGCTCCGGCGCCATGTAGCCGGGGGTGCCGAGGATGGCGCCGGGCATGGTGAGCTGCTGGTCGATGCCGGACAGCCGGACGACGCCGAAATCGATGAGCGTGATGCGATCGATGGTGCCGCCGACGAGGAGCAGGTTGCTCGGCTTGAGATCGCGGTGGACGACGCCGAGCCGGTGCACGGAGCCGAGGGTGGTCGCGACGCGCCGGGCGAGCTTGAGGCTCTCCTCCAGGGTGAACGCCTGCCGGGCAAGGCGCTGGGAGAGGGTCTCGCCGGTGAGCCACTCCATGGCGAGGTAGGGGTGGCCGTGCTCGGTGCGGCCGTGCGAGATGTACCGCACCACCCCCGGCACCCGCAGCGTGGCGAGCGCCTGCGCCTCGCGCGCGAGGCGGTTCGAGTCCTGGGAGGCGGCGTTCTGGAGGACCTTGAGGGCGATGGTCTCGCCGGTCTTGAGGTCGCGCGAGCGGAAGACGTGGCCCATGCCGCCGGCGCCCGCGAGCTCCATGATCTCGAACCGGCCGTCGATGACGTCTCCCGCTCGCATTGCCTGCCGTCGCTCCGGATCGTCCGCCCTGTGTGGGAGCTACGCGAAGTTCACCTGAATGGCCAGCGGTTCGGGGTTACGGGCGTGTCACCGGAAGCGGGCGCCGCGAGGCGCCGCCGCTGTCATGCAATCACCACCGACACCACCGATTGCCGCGCTCCGGTGCGCATCGTCACCAGAGAGCGCGGCGAGGGGCAACTCTGCAGCGTCGAAGCGCCGGCGGCCCCGGCCACGAGGGCAGTCCGGCGCTCCACCGCCGTCGACCGGAGCGCGCTCCGGCGAGGCACCCGCTCGGCGCTCCGGCGGCGCGCGACGAGGGCAATGCGGCACACCGGCGCGGCCCGGCCGCTGGTGCCGGCGCGGCCGTGGTGGCCCAGGCGCTGGCCGCTCCCGCCGCCGCGACGCGCCTCGGCCGGCGGCCCGCGCCCCGGCTCCCCGGACCGCCTGCGCCCCGCTGTCCCGCGGGCGCGCCCCGGTTTTCCCCGTCCCGTGCCCCGCGGCTTTTTCGTCCAGGCGACCTCGGGTGCGACGGGCGGCCGACGTGAAGCGGCGCGCGCCGGAAAACAAAAAACAAGGCGCCGGGGCCCTTCGTCGTGTGACGCTGCGCGCGGCGCTTCCTCTGTCGCGTCTGCGTGATAAATGAGCTTGTCTGGGGAGAGGGGGGAGGCGACCGGAACGCGCTGGACCCCCTTTGTCAAGCGAAGGAGGCCGCTCTTGTCAATCGTGCCCGGAACCGTTCTGCTCCAGCGCTACCGCGTGGTACGTCATCTCCGCCGCGAAGGCCTCGGTGAGGTGTTCAGCGCCGAGGACGCGAGCACCGGCCGGCGCGTCGCGGTCAAGGTGCTCGGGGAACCCCCGATGCGCCAGGAGCCGGGAGGCGTGCTCAACACGCCAGAGCGCATGCCCCTGCAGGAGGCCGAGGCGCGCTTCCGGCGAGAGGCGGTGGCGTGCGAGCGGCTGCGGGGCCCGCACACACTGCCCTCGGTCGACGGCGGCAAGGACCCGGCGCACGGTCCTCTCCTCGTGTTCGAGCTGCGCGAGGGGGAGCTCCTCAGCGAGCGCATCGCCCGGCAGGGGCCGCTCCCGTTCAGCGCCGTTCACCCGCTGGGCGAGCAGCTCTGGTCGGCGATCGCCGAGCTGCACGAGATTGGCATCATCCACCGCGACATCAGCTCCGCGAACGTGCTCCTCGACCAGGGCCCTGACGGCGAGCGGCTGACGCTCCTGGATCTCGGCTCGTGCAAGCTCCCTCCCGAGCTCTCCGACGCGGCGCCGACGTTACCGAGCCGGTGTCTCGGTGATTTCAGGTTCGCGCCGCCCGAGCAGCTCACGAAGGGGAAGACGGTGGATCACCGGGCCGACCTCTATGCGGCCATGACGGTGATCTTTCACGCGCTCACCGGCGAGCTCCCCTACGCCGCGCGCAATCTGATGATGCTCGCCGATCTCAAGACGAGGACGCCGCCGCGCCGCCTGGGCAGCCTGATGCCTCCGCCGGTCGACCGGGAGATCGAGGTGTTCGTGAACAGGGGGCTGGCGCACAGCCCGGACCGCCGCTTCGCGAGCATCGCCGAGGTGATCCAGGGCTGGCAGGCGCTGAGCCACACCACCTGAACGTCTCGACGGCTCTCGCGCGGCCCCACCGCCGCTGAAGGCTGGACACCCGGCCTGCCGATTCCACCGCAGCGTCCCCGCACCGACAGGAAGGCGCCCAGACAGCGCAGCGCGCTTGCTGCCTTCCTGCTCCCCCGCCCGATTTCTCCGCGAGGCCAGGCGCCCCTGCCCGGCCGAGGCCGCCGGTCCGCCGTCGAGCTCGGCTGGACGGCGGAATCCCCTGCCGCCGGCCGCGTCCCCAGGCCCCGTCGCTCCGCGGCGTATGCGTCCGACAGCGCGCGCCGGCCTGGGCGGCGCTTCGCCAGCGCTGCCCCGGCGTTCCGGAGCAGGGCTCCCCCGTCGACGCTCCGTTCGACCAGCAGCCGTCACCGACCATTGCGACAACGCCCCTCTTTTTCTCACCATCATCGCTTCTGAACAGCGTTTACCGCACAGGCCGGTTCCTCTGCGATGCGAGGACGGTTGCCGTCGGGTGCTTTACCCGAACGAGCCGCGTTATCCCGGAGCAAGCGGCGATTTCGCGCGCTTCGTCGTCACGGGAAAAGGGCGGGCCTCACCGCCCGGCGTCTGACGAGGAATACGCACCTTCGATCAAGAAACTGCATCTCACAGCATTGCAGAGGGTGAGCACGCATGTTAATCCCGGGTGCGCTCGTCGCCGCGCCCTCTCGCGCGGCGCCAGGGCAACTGGATCGGCGTGCCGCTCGTTTTGCGCGTGTTACGCATGTTGCGCACGTCGCGCAGGTGTCCGCGAGGCGTCTTTCGCCTCTCCGGGGCCGCCGCGGTGTACCTCGGGACCGGCGCATTCCGGGCCGGCACGCCCTCTGGGATCTCTCAACCCTTGCCGCCACCACGTTATGACGACAACTACCTACCGCTATGTCTTCCTGGGGCTCTCCATCACGTCTTCGTGGGGCAACGGCCACGCCACGACGTACAGAGCGCTCCTCCGGGCGCTCGCGTCGCGCGGCCACCGGATGCTCTTTCTGGAGCGGAACCTCCCCATCTACGATCAGCACCGCGACCTGCCCAACCCGCCTTACGGCACGACCGAGCAGTACTCGAGCATTACCGAGCTCCGCGATAGATTCTCACGCGCCGTGCGCGAAGCCGATCTCGTGATCGTCGGCTCCTTCGTACCGGAAGGGGCGACGGTCGGGGCATGGATCACGGAGGAGGCCCGCGGAAAGGCCGCGTTCTACGATCTGGACACCCCCGTCACGCTGGGCCGGCTGGCGCACGGGGATCACGCGTACCTGACGCCGGCGCTGATCCCGCGGTATGATCTCTATCTGTCGGCGACGGGGGGCCCGACGCTGGAGCGGCTGGAGCGCAGCCACGGCGCGGTGCGCGCGCGGGCGCTCTACTGCTCGGCGGACACGGACGTGTACCATCCCCAGCCGGCGCCGATGCGCTGGGATCTCGGCTACCTCGGGACCTACAGCGACGACCGGCAGGCGGCCGTCGAGCGGCTCCTCCTCGAGCCGGCGCGGCGCATGCGCCGCGGGCGCTTCGCGGTGGCGGGCGCGCAGTACCCGGCGTCGCTCGCGTGGCCGGAGAACGTCTCCCGGACGGAGCACCTCCCGCCGGACGAGCACCGCATCTTCTACAACTCCCAGCGCTTCACGCTGAACCTGACCCGCCGTGCGATGGTCGAGTCCGGGTGGTCGCCGAGCGCGCGCCTGTTCGAGGCGGCCGCGTGCGGGACCCCTGTCCTGAGCGACACCTGGCCGGGTATCGAGACGTTCTTCCAGCCCGGCGAGGAGATCCTGCTCGTGCGCTCGCCGGAGGACGTGCTCCGGAAGCTCAGGGAGATGAAGGAGGACAAGCGCCTCACGGTGGGCCAGCGGGCGAGGCAGCGCGTCTTCGCCGAGCACACGGCGATGCACCGGGCCGAGGCGTTCGAGCGCTACACCCGCGAGGTGCTCGAGGCCGCCAGCCGGACGCGCGCGCGCCGCGAGCGCGACGGGCAGCTCACGGCGCCCCAGGTCGAGAGCCAGAGCGGCTGACGCTCTGGCCTGGTCGCCCGCCTGCTGCCCTTGCCGCTGGGGGCGGCGCGCAGTAGTCCAGGCAGGTGCGCTCCACGCCGCTTCACCCTGTCGCCCGGCTGCCTGAAGAATGGTCGGCCTCGCTGGCCGCCCGCGGAGAGCGGTCGTTCACGGCGAAGCAGGTATTCCAGTGGATCCATCGCCGCGGCGTCCTCGATCCGGCCGCGATGACGAACCTCCCGGCGCGGCTGCGCGAGCACCTCGCCGCGGAGGGGCTGGGCGAGGTGCTGACGCCCGAGCGGGTTCATCGCTCCGAGGACGGCACGCGCAAGCTGCTCCTGCGCCTCCGCGACGGCGCGACCATCGAGACCGTCCTGCTCCCGTCGGTGTCGGGCCCCGGCTCGCACGCGCAGCTCGACGCCGACGCGGCGGCGGCGCTCGATGACGACGAGGACGACGATGCGGCCGCGGAGGCGGGCGCCGCGCCGCGCGTCCGCGTCACCCAGTGCATCTCGACGCAGGTCGGCTGCGCCATGGGGTGCGGCTTCTGCGCGAGCGGCGTGGCGGGGCTCAAGCGCCACCTCGGGGCCGAGGAGATCGCGGGCCAGGTGCTCCTCGGGCGGGCGATGCTCGAGGAGGGCGAGGAGCTCCGCAACGTCGTGTACATGGGCATGGGCGAGCCGCTCCACAACTACGAAGCGACCGCTCGCTCGCTGCGCCTGCTCACGCACCCGGAAGGGATCAACCTCTCGACGCGGCGGGTCACGGTGTCCACGTCGGGCCTCGTGCCCGAGATCGCGCGGCTCGGAGCGGATTTTGGCGGGCAGATCGCGCTGGCGATCTCGCTGCACGCCGCGGACGACGAGACGCGCTCGGCGCTGATGCCCATCAACCGCAAGCACCCGCTCGACGAGCTGCTCGCGGCGCTGCGCGCTTACCCGCTGCCGCGGCGCCGGCGCATCACCATCGAATACACGCTGGTCGCCGGGCAGAACGACGATCCCGCCGAGGCGCGGCGGCTGGCGAAGCTCCTGCGCGGGCTCCCGGTGAAGATCAACCTCATCCCGATGAACCCGATCGAGGCCTCCTCGCTGGGCCCGCCCGCCCAGGAGCGCGTGGCGGCGTTCCAGGAGGTGCTCACCCAGGCGGGGTACTCCTGCTTCGTTCGCCGCCGGCGCGGCGATGACGTCTCGGCGGCCTGCGGGCAGCTCGTGCTGCTCGGGGCCAAGCCGAAGGTGCGGCGGGCGCTCGGCTGACATCGCACGCTCGCACGCTCGCACGCTCGCGCGCGCCGCCCCCCGGGAGCGCGCGAGCGAGCGCCGCCCGCAGCGGGTGGCTTGACGCGCCGCCGCGCGGGGGCGTAGCTGTCGGCCGTGTTGAAGAAGATCCTCGTCGCCAACCGTGGAGAGATCGCCTGCCGCGTCCTCCGGACCTGCAAACGGCTCGGGATCGCGACGGTCGCCGTGTACTCCGACGCGGACGCGAGCGCGCCGCACGTCGCGATGGCCGACGAGGCGGTGCGCATCGGGCCGCCGCCTGTCCGGGACAGCTACCTGGTCATCCATGCGATCATCGAGGCGGCCCGCGCGACGGGCGCCGACGGAATCCACCCCGGGTACGGGCTGCTGAGCGAGAACCAGGCCTTCGCCGAGGCCGTCGTCGAGGCCGGCGTCACGTTCATCGGTCCGCCGACCACGGTGCTCCACGCGTTCGGCGACAAGATCCTCGCGCGGGATCACGCGCGCGGGGCCGGCGTGTTCCCGCCGCCGGGCACGGGCGGTCCGGTCGACCCCGCCGACGTCGAGGCCGCCCAGCGCGCCGCCGAGAGCATCGGCTTCCCGCTGCTCGTCAAGGCCGCGGGCGGCGGCGGCGGCATCGGCATGCAGGTCGTCACCGATCCAGGCAAGCTGTCGCGCGCCCTCACCGCGTGCTCCGACCGCGGCCGCGCGGCGTTCGGGGACCCGCGCGTGTACATGGAGCGGTACATCGAGCGCCCGCGCCACATCGAGGTGCAGGTGCTCTGCGACGGGCAGGGCGGCGCCGTCGCGCTCGGCGAGCGCGAGTGCAGCGCGCAGCGCCGGCACCAGAAGATCGTCGAGGAGACCCCGTCGCCGGCCGCGTTCTTCCAGGGAGCGGCGGGCGAGGTCCGCCGGAAGGAGCTCCACGACAGCGCCCTCCGGGTCGTGACGGCCGCCGGCTACGTCGGCGCGGGCACCGTCGAGTTCGTCGCGGCGGAGAGCGGCGAGCTCTTCTTCCTGGAGGTGAACGCGCGGCTCCAGGTCGAGCACTGCGTCACGGAGATGTGCACCGGGCTCGACCTTGTCGAGCACCAGATCCGCATCGCGTCGGGCGAGCCGCTCGCGCCGGAGGTCCGGGACCACACCTACCGCGGCCACGCCGTCGAGGCGCGCCTCTACGCGGAGGATCCGGCGAAGAAGTTCGCCCCCCAGCCCGGCCGCATCACAGCGCTCCGCTGGCCGGCCGCCGGCGACGACCTGCGGATCGAGACAGGCGTCGCCGAGGGGCTCGAGGTGACGCCGTTCTACGACCCGCTGCTCGCCAAGATCGTCGCCCACGGCCCGACGCGCGACGAGGCGATCGCTCGCCTCGACCGGGCGCTCGCCGAGACGACGATCGAGCTCACCGGTCCGGTCGGGCCCGCCGCGACCAACCTCGCGTTCCTCCGCCAGATCCTGCAGGACGGTGATTTCCGCGGCGGGCAGTACGACACGCGCTTCGCCGAGGCGCTCGCCGCCGGCAAGAAGGCCGGATGACGCTCGGCCGAGCGGGCTGAGCGGTCCGAGCGGACTGAGCGGTCCGGGCGGGCTGAGCGGTCCGAGCTGGAGCCGCCGGCTACGTCGGCGGCGGGCCGGCGATCGGCGCGCGGCCGTCACCGCCCGCGGCTGAATCGCGCGCTCGTGGTGCAAACCACGGCCGGCATGAACTAAATACCAGGCGTGAGCCACGACTTCGTCCTCGAGCCCGCCGAACGCTGGCTTGCCCACGACCCCGATCCGGAGACCCAGAGCGAGCTGCGCCAGCTCATCGACGCGGCCAGGGCGGGCGAGGACGGCGTCCGCGCCGAGCTCGCCGAGCGCTTCGCCGGCCCGCTGGAGTTCGGCACCGCGGGCATCCGCGGCGTCCTCGGGGCCGGCGAGAGCCGGATGAACCGCGCCGTCATCCTCCGCACGACCGCGGGGCTCGCCCGTCACCTCCTCGAAACGATCGGCGACAAGGCGCGGAGCGCCGGCGTCGTCATCGGCTACGACGGCCGCCGGATGAGCCGAGAGTTCGCGGAGGACACCGCCTGCGCCCTCGCCGCCGCGGGCATCCCGAGCCACCTCTCGCCCGTCCCCTGCCCCACGCCGATCGCCGCGTTCGCGGTCGGCCACCTCGGCGCGGCCGCGGGCGTGATGGTGACGGCGAGCCACAACCCGCCCGAGTACAACGGCTTCAAGGTGTACTGGGACAACGCCGCGCAGATCATCCCACCCCACGACACCGGCATCGCGACGGCGATCGACGCCTCGCCGCCGGCGGATGAGGTCCCCCGCATGCCCCTCGACGAGGCGAGGACGCTCGGGCTGGTGCGCGACTTCCCCGAGGAGCTGGAGCGGAGCTACCTCGGCGCGATCCGCGGCCTCGCGGTGCGGAGCGACGGGGATCGCGACCTCTGCATCGTGTACACGCCGCTCCACGGCGTCGGCGATCGCCTGGTCCGAAAGGCGCTCTGCGAGGCCGGCTTCACGCGCGTGGCGAGCGTGCCCGAGCAGGCCGAGCCGGACGGCGCGTTCCCCACGGTCGCGTTCCCGAACCCCGAGGAGAAGGGCGCCATGGACCTGGCGTTCGCCCTGGCGAAGCGGGAGGGCGCCGACCTCGTCCTCGCCAACGATCCCGACGTCGACCGGCTCGCCGTGGCGGTGAGGCGCCCTGACGGCGAGTACGTGCAGCTCACGGGCAACCAGGTCGGCGTGCTCCTCGGCCATTACCTGCTCACCGAGGGGCGCGCGCAGGGCGCGGACGAGCGCCGGCTCGTGCTGGCGTCGTGCGTCTCGACCCCGATGCTCGGCGTCATCGCCGCGGCGCTCGGGGTTCACTACGAGGAGACCCTGACCGGGTTCAAGTGGATCGCCAACCGGGCGATGGACATCGAGCGCTCGACCGGCGCCCGCTTCGTGTTCGGCTTCGAGGAGGCGCTCGGCTACACCGTCGGCCCGGTCGTGCGCGACAAGGACGGCATCAGCGCCGCGGCGCTGGTCGCCGAGCTCGCGGCGGTGCGCAAGGCCGAGGGCAGGACCCTGCTCGACGAGCTCCAGGCGATCACCCGCAAGTACGGCCTCTACATGAGCGCGCAGCGCTCGTACACCCTGCGCGGCGTCGACGGCCTCGAGAAGATCGCGGCGATCATGGACGCGCTGAGGAAGAGGCCGCCTGCCGCGATCGGCGGCGTCCCCGTGGTGGCATGGCGCGATTTCGAGGCGCGCACGCGCACGACGAGCGATGGCCTCGTCGAGCCGCTCGTGCTGCCTCCGAGCAACGTGCTCGTGTACGAGCTCGACGACGGGAGCCGGCTCATCGCCCGCCCGAGCGGGACGGAGCCGAAGATCAAGTTCTACTTCGACGTGCGCGAGGAGGTCGCCGCGGACGAGCCGCTGGGCGACGCCGAGGCCCGCGCGGCGGTGCGGCTCGACGCCCTGGCCCTGGCGTTCTCGGGCCTCGCCGGCATCGGCTGAGGGGGAGCGGCCCCGTCAGCCGCCAGGGCTGCGGAAGGCGGCGCGGCCGACGAAGAACGGGCCCATCTGGCTGATGAACTCCGAGGTCTGGCGGGTCTTCCGCATCGTCTGCACGATGTGGGAGAGCGGGTGGAGCTCCTTGCCGACGAGCCCGATCACGAACTCGTTGTCGCGGGCGTCGAGGCCGTGGCACGCGAGGCGGATGTCGTGGGCGAGGTCCTGGGCGCCGTAGGCCCTGCCGATGGTGCCGTGCTCGCGCAGGATGCTCCCTTGCTCGCGCCCCTCGAGCTTGGAGAACGCGCCGCTGCGGCGGAGCGGGTACCACACCGCCCACGGCCAGGCGGGGTTCAAGACGGTCTCCGCCGGGCGCCGGAGCAGCCAGAAGTCGAGATCCTGCTCGTAGCCGGTCGAGTACGTGCGCCCCAGCATGGTGAAATCGGGGCGGAGCTCCAGGGCCCGGAGCTCGCTGCGGTTGAGCGCCGGGCGGACGGTCTGGACGAAGACGGCGGGGTCCTCCGCCCACGTGAGCACGGCGATCCCGCGCGGATCGTTGATGTCCTCGTAGACGACGGTGCCGACGCGCTGCGACGCGAGCGCCTGGCCGGCTGCGCGGGTCAGCTCCGCCGGATCGGCGTCGCCGGGGCAACGGAACACGAGCAGCTGCATGAACAGCCGGCCGTCGATGACCTGCGGCCGGCCGTCGCGCGGCGCCCCCCGCTCGGCGACGTCGATGTGCGGCAGCTCGGGCTCCGCGTGGCCGGCGGCGGGCCGGCCCGTGGTGGGTTCGCTCATGGGCGTAGGGGTACCGAGGTTCGGGGAGGACGGCAACTGCCAGGCGCAGCACCTCCGCAGGCGGACGCGCAGCACCTCCGCGACGCGCAGCCCCCTGCCGCGAGCGCCCGTCGCCGCAGCGAGCCCCCCGTCATCGCGACGAGCGCCCGCCGACGGCCACGACGACCGACGAGCGCGGCGCGAAATCGCGTAATGCGCATCACACCATTGCGCGCGCTGACGTCTGCGGCGGTCGCCGGGGGTCTGGCGTCTCGGGTCGAAAGGAGAGCTGGACAACCGGCGTGATCTTGCGCAGGGCCACGTCGGCTCGTGTCGCACGGCTGCTCCCACGTAATCATCTCTTGCCATCGAGCCCGACTCACGCTCCCCTGCAAGGTACAACCACGACTCCTGGAGTTGCCCCGACGATGTGCTCCCGGGCAGGGTTTCCCGCCCGAGGGTACGTGCGCCGCGCCCCCGATCGGGCTCAGCTTCGCCGGGGCCTTCCCGCCGTAGGTTCGCCGCGATGAAGACGCACGAGACGAAGACCAAGACCTCGATCCCCGCCGGTAGATGCAAAGGAACGTTGCTGGTCAACCTCCGGTCGTTCGTCACGACGACCCGCGACGCCGGTGCATGGGAGCGCCTGGTGACGTCGCTGCCCAAGTCAGACCGGGACGTACTCTCTCAGCCGCTGCTCGCGAGCAGCTGGTATCCGATCGGCGTCTGGAACCGCGCCTTGCGGACGCACGCGCGGACTGCGAGCGACCAAACCGCTGAGCTCAAGCGGTTTGCCCGCTATGTCGCGGATCGCGACCTCAATACGGTGTTGAAGTTCGCGCTCTCGATCGCCATGCCCGACACGATCGTCGCCCGGACTGGAATGTTCTGGTCGCGCTACTTCGACTC
Organism: Sorangium sp. So ce426; assembly: GCF_051475585.1. Classification (NCBI taxonomy): domain Bacteria; kingdom Pseudomonadati; phylum Myxococcota; order Polyangiales; family Polyangiaceae; genus Sorangium; species Sorangium sp. So ce426. The sequence goes on from NZ_CP150341.1 coordinate 6,991,771, forward strand.
CGGGAAGGTCTTCCCGCGCATGGTGAAGCCGCGGGAGTGGGTGCTGACCATCACAGGCCCGACCGGGGACGACGAGGGGCCCTCCGCGATGAACTGCGGAGAGGGCGTCTGCGGCTGGGTCGAGCAGGCGCTCCTCCTGTGCGGCGCATCCACCCCCAAGGTAACCCACCAGCGGTGCCGGTTTCGCGGCGCGACGGAGTGCCTCTCCGAGGTCGTATGGTGAGCGACCTGAGCGAGATCGGCCCTCTTGTCGTTGCGGCGGCGCCCTCGTTTGCCTATTGACTTGCTCCTTCACCTTGATCCAGACTGGATGCAGGCAGGACACATGTACGCGAAGCCTCCCATGGTGAGGTCCTCGCGCTGCCCCTCTCGTCTTTCGTGCTCGGGGTCAGCATCGTGCCTGCTCTGCGGATTGTCTCCTGACGGCCGCTGACCGGTCAGCCTGCGGGGGTTCGGTGGGGTAGAGGCCGGCGGGCAGCCACGAGGCAGATTGACCCAGCAACCCTACAGGTAATTTCATGCTGTCACCTCGCTCGCAGCGGCACAAGGAAGTCAAGGACAGCCTTCAGGCGACGCCGCACCCGGTCTGGGTCGAGGACATGCTCGAGTCTCTGGCCGACCAGTGGAAGGCTGCGGTCTACACGCCGCCGATCGCGCAGACGATGACGGAGCCGGTCGATCAGGAGATGTGGAAGGGGCTCCTCCGCGAGTTCTTCTGCGTGGTCGAGGCGTTCCCGAAGTACATGGGGCTCAGCCTCGCCAAGACGACCTATGGCCAGACGCCGCGCGACTCCCTGGTGCGAGACTGGCTCATCGGCAACATCCGGGTCGAGGCGCTGCACGTGCGCTGGTACCTCGACTGGGCGGCGTGGCACGGGCACAGCACCTCGGACATCACGAGCCACCGCCCGAGCCCGGAGATCGCGTCGCTCTTCGAGTGGCTCTGGTCGGTGTCGTACCGCGGCTCGCTCGCGGAGGCGGTCGGCGCGGTGAACTATGCGATCGAGGGGGTCATCGGCGAGTGTTCTCGCGTGGTGCTGCCGAGCTTTACGAAGCTCTATGGCGAGGGGAGCAAGTCGCTGACGTGGCTCGCCGCGCATGCGAACTACGATGACGCCCACCCGCGCGAGGCGCTCGAGATCGTGAAGCTCGCGACCACCTCCGCCGAGGAGATCCGCCGGGTGCATTCGAGCATCTCCCGCTCGCTCGAGCTGTTCGAGAAGGCGTTCAGGGCCTGCAGCGTCCCGCACCGCGGCGGCAGCTGACGCGGGCCCCCTGGCAGCGCCGCGCACGACCGGCGCCGAGCCCGAACGGCGATACGACATCTCCGAAGAACCTCATAGAACCCAAGGCGAGCGCCCCGCGGCGCCGGCGCGCGACGGCGGTAGAGACCGCCGGGATTCCTGCCCTGCGGCCCCACGCAGCACGCGAGAAACGGACCGGATCGAGGCGAGAGACCTCGGAGATGCCAAGATCGCCAGTCGGCCTTCTTTGAGCTCCTTCTCAATGACCAGCGGGCCTCCCAGCCAGTCCCGCCCCCTGCTGCGGTTTCCCCCCGCCCCGCCCCGCCCCGCTGTCCGCCGGGGCAGAGCGGCGGTCTCTCGCACAGGAGACGGGCCCAGATCGGCGTTTTCGGCGCGCAAGCGCACTCCTGTGCGCTGAGCACCGAAAACGCCGAGGTGGGCCCGTATCCGAAGCGAGTGACCGCCGCTCTAGCGGCCGTAGACGGCTTTGCGGACCTTTTTCTTGAGATCGTCGAGGACGAAGGGCTTCGTGATGTAATGGCGCGCGCCCGCCTGGATGCCGGCGATGACGTCCATCGGATCCGACTTGGCGGTCAGGAAGATGATGGGCACCCGGCGCGTCGGCTCGTGCTCGCGGAGCCGCTTCGTCATGCTCACCCCGTCGAGCTTCGGCATCATGATGTCCACGATCACCAGATCGGGCCACGGCTCCTGCTGGGCCAGCGCGAGCCCATCGATCCCGTTCGTCGCGACCACGGTGTCGAACTCGTCGCCGAGGAACCGGGCGATCATCGCCGCCGTGTCCTGCTCGTCCTCCACCACCAGGATTCTCTTCTTCGTCGCGGTCACCATCGGCGCCGAGAAAGATAGCGCGGAGCGGACGATGCGGGCGGTGTGCCGGGATTTTTTTCCGAAGAACGTTGGAAACACATCGATTTTATTCACCGACAGCGCACGCGCCGTCTGCGCCGGAGGCGCTCAGCCAGGAGGGCGTACGGCGCCGACGCAGGGGTTTCGCCCGGAGCAGGGCTGTCTCAGGCACACCGCTCGGCGCCCGAGGGTCAGGTCGCGCGGGCGGCCGCGCGCTCGAGGAGCGAGGCGAGGCGATCGAGCGGCATCGGCTCCACGAACGTGCTGCCGATGTCCCGCATCAGCACCGTCCGGACCGACGAGCCCCGGCGCTTCTTGTCGAGCGACAGGAAGCGCAGCGCGGCGGAGACCGGCTCGTCCTCGATCCGGGTGGGCAGACCGAGCCGCGCGAGCAAGCGGGTCGCCCGGTCGGCCGCCGCGCGATCGGTCACGCCCAGCGCGCAGCCGACGCGGAACATGGCGACCATGCCGAGCGCCACCGCCTCGCCGTGCGCCAGCCGGACGAACCCCCCCTCGGCCTCGAGGGCGTGCCCGAGCGTGTGGCCGAGGTTCAGGAGGGCGCGGTCGCCCGACTCGCGCTCGTCGCGGGCGACGATGGCCGCCTTCACGGCGATCGAGCGGCGGATGATCTCGGCGAGCAGGCCGGGGTCGCGCGCGAGGACGCGGTCGGCCTCGCGCTCTAGCAGCGTGAGCAGCTCGGGATCGCCGATGCAGGCCGACTTCACCACCTCCGCGAGCCCGCTCCGGTAGGCGCGGTCGGTCTCGGTGGCGAGCGCCGCCGGGCTCGCGACGACCGCGGACGGCTGGTGGAACGTCCCGACGGCGTTCTTCGCGGGGCCGAGGTCGACCCCGGTCTTGCCGCCGACCGAGGCGTCGACCATCGCGAGGAGCGTGGTCGGCGCCGCGACCCAGCGGACACCCCGCAGCAGCGTGGACGCAGCGAACCCGCCGATGTCGGTCACCACACCCCCACCCTGCGCGAGCACCACCGCGCCGCGATCGGCGCCCGCGTCGATCATCGCCGTCAGCGCCGCCTCGACGGCCGCGAGCCGCTTGTGCTCCTCGCCGGGCTTGAGCACCGTGACGGCCGCGGCCGGCGTCCCCTGCGCCGCGAGCGCGGCGAGCAGCGGCGCGCCCCAGAGGCGGCTCACGTTCTCGTCCGTGACGACGAAGACGGAGGTCGGCGCCAGCGCGGCGATGGCGTCCGCCGTGGACGCCGCCCCGTCGGAGGCGATGCGCACAGCGTAGCTCTTGTCGCCGAGCGGCACGAAGAGCGGGCGATCCGCGTAGGCGCGGAGGACCCGCGCCGCGACGTCCGCGGGGGAGACGCCGTCGGTCGCGACGCGCGCGTGGGCCTCGGCATAGACGGGGGCGCGCGCGGCCAGGAGCTCCCGGATGCGCGCCTCACGATCCGGCGCGCCGTCGAGCAGCGGGCGGTTGCCGTTCGGCGTGCGCGCCGCGATCGTGCGCGGGGTGGCGGTGAGCGCGACGACGCAGCCGCGCTCGAGCGCCTCGGCGCGGAGCGCGGGATCGACGAGGGCGCCGCCGCCGAGGGCGATGATGCGCGGGCCGCGCGCCCCGAGGAGCCGGCGCAGGGTCGCCGCCTCCAGCGCGCGGAAGCCAGCCTCGCCGCGCGTGGCGAAGAGCGAAGGGACGCTCTCGCCGGCCTCCTCGACGATGGCGTCGTCGAGATCGAGGAACGGGAGCCCCGTGCGCGCGGCGGCGATGCGGCCCACGGTGGACTTGCCTGCCCCCATGAAGCCGGTGAGCAGGAGCGGAGGTGCGTCGGAAGGGAGTTCCATGGCCTTCAGTAAGAGCGGACCTGCTGGAGGTAGCTGTCGACGTTGCGCGAGAGCTCCGTGAGGCTGTCGCCGCCGAATTTCTCGAGAAGGGCGGCGGCGAGCGTGATCGCCACCATCGCCTCGCCGACGACCGAGGCGGCCGCGACGGCGCAGACGTCGCTGCGCTCGAAGGCGGCGTCGAACTGCTCCTTGGTGCGCACGTCGACCGACGGGAGCGCGCGCTTGAGCGTCGCGATCGGCTTCATGGCGGCGCGGCAGATGAGCGGCATGCCGTTCGTGATGCCGCCCTCGAGGCCGCCGGCGCGGTTCGACGGGCGGGTGAACGCGTGCGCCCCCTGATCGTAGGCGATGGGGTCGTGCACCTCGGAGCCCGAGATGCGCGCGGCCTCGAAGCCGATGCCGATCTCGACGCCCTTGATCGCCTGGATGCTCATCAGCGCCTGCGCGAGCCGTCCGTCGAGCTTGCGGTCCCACTGCACGTGGCTCCCGAGCCCGGGCGGCAGGCCCGTGGCGATCACCTCGAAGACGCCGCCGAGGGTGTCGCCCCGGTGCGCGGCCTCGCGGATGGCGTCGCGCATCGCCTGCGCGGCAGCGGCGTCGACGCACGCGAGATCCGAGGCGCGGGCGCGCTCCCGGAGCTCGGCGAGCGGGAGCTCACCCCCGCCCGAGGCGGCGGAGGTCGGCGACGCCACCGGGCCGATCGACAGGACGTGGGCGAAGACCTCGACGCCGACGGACCGGAGGAGCTTGCGGCAGACGCCGCCCACCGCGACCCGCGCCGCGGTCTCGCGCGCGCTCGCCCGCTCGAGCACGTCGCGCAGGTCCCGCCGGGCGTACTTCAGGCCGCCGGCCAGATCCGCGTGGCCAGGGCGCGGGCGGGTCAGCGCCTCGGGCGGCTCGGGGAACGGCTCGGGGCCCATCCGCCCGGCCCAGCTCGCGTGATCGCGGTTCTCGATCACCATGGCGATGGGCCCGCCGAGCGTCTCGCCGCCGCGCACGCCGGCGACGAGGCGGACGCGATCGGTCTCGATCTTCATCCGCCCGCCGCGCCCGTAGCCGCGCTGGCGACGCGCCAGATCCTCGTCGATGTCCTCCGCGAGGAGCGGCATGCCCGCCGGAATACCCTCGACGGTCGCCACGAGCTCCGGCCCGTGCGACTCGCCGGCCGAAAGCCACCTGAGCTGCGTCATCGTGTGGAAAACCTCCTCCGCGCCCGGAGCCCCGGGCGAAGCTTGCTGCGTATTACAGGTCGATCTGCTCCACGTCGACGCCTTGGGCGGAAAAATGGGAAGAACGGCCGGTGGCGTCTCCGCCAACCTGGGTCGGGGAGCGGACAGCGGCGCCAGCCTGGGTCGAGGGGCGTACGGCGCCGTCCGCGACGACCGGCTCCCCGAGGAACCTGGCCGCCACGGAGGCGAAGCTCTTCGGCAGATCCGTGACGAGCAGCGAGAGGCCGCCCGGCGTGCTCCGGGAGGTCGCGAGCCCCCGCTCGGCGAGGAACGAGGCCACCTCCTCGGCGGTCGCCGAGGCGCTGTCCACGATCGGCAGGGGGCCGCCGGCGAGCGACGCCGTCTCGGCCTCGATCGCGGCGCGGAGGAGCGGGAAGTGCGTGCACCCGAGCACGATCGAGCGGGCGCCCGCGCCGATGAGCGGCTCCAGGTACCGCCGCGCGACGAGCCGCGGGACCTCGCCCTCGAGCCACCCCTCCTCCGCCAGCGAGACGAGCAGCGGGGCCGCCTGGCCGGCGACCTCGGTGCGGGTGCTGAGCGACGCCACGGCGCGGGGATAGGCGCCGGACGCGATCGTCCCGGCCGTCCCGAGCACGCCGATCGTGGCGCCGCGCGACGCGGCGACGGCGGCGCGGGCGCCGGGCAGGATGACCCCGAGGACGGGCAGATCCAGCTCGACCCGGAGCATGTCGATCGCGACGGCGCTCACCGTGTTGCACGCGACGACGATCGCCTTGACGCCGCGGCCGATGAGCACGCGCGCGCAGCCGAGCGCGTAGCGGACCACCGTCTCCGGCGACCGCGTGCCGTACGGGACCCGCGCCGTGTCGCCCAGGTAGACGATGTCCTCCGCCGGGCAGCGCCTGCGCAGCGCGCGCACGACCGTGAGGCCGCCGAGGCCCGAGTCGAACACGCCGAGCGGCGCGTCGCCGTGGGACGTCACGGCTCCTCGATGCGGAACAGGTGCACCGGCTCGCGGAGGAACTGCTCGCGCGCGATCGCGTCGAGCGCGTTCCGCACGAGCCCCTCCCGCGCGTCGTGCGTGATGAGCACGACGTCCACCGCGGGCTGGCGAGCGGCCGCTTCGTCCGCGGGCGCCGCGCCCGAGCCCGAGCTCGTCGGCCCCTGCTGCACGATCTGCTCGATGCTGACGCCCGCGTCGCCGAGCGCGCCGGCGAGGCGCCCCATGACGCCGGGCCGGTCCTCGACCGCGAAGCGCAGGTAGTACCGGGAGACGATCTCGCCGAGCGGGCGGACCGCGCGGGGCTTGATCGACATGCCGCGGCCCTGCATGCCCGCGACGCCCGACGCGATCGAGCGCGCGACGTCGAGGATGTCGGAGACGACGCTGACCGCGGTCGGCAGGTCGCCGGCGCCGCGGCCGTAGACGAGCGACGGGCCGACGGCGCGCCCCTCGAGCAGCACGGCGTTGAGCACGCCGGAGACGTTGGCGAGCACGCTCTGCTTCGGGATCAGCGTGGGATGCACGCGCAGCTCGATGGAATCGCCGAGGTCGCGGCCGATCGCCAGGTGCTTGATGGTGTAGCCGAACCGATCGGCGTAGCGGTGATCGGCCTCCTCGATGCTCCGGATCCCGGAGGTGTGCACGTCGGCGCTGTCGACCTGCGCCCCGAAGGCGAGCATCGCCAGGACGATGAGCTTGTGCGCGGCGTCGTGGCCGTCGACGTCGAGCGACGGTTCGGCCTCGGCGTAGCCAAGCTCCTGCGCCTCGCGCAGCGCGGCGTCGAACGACGCGCCCGTGTCGCGCATGCGCGTGAGGATGTAGTTGCAGGTGCCGTTCAGGATCGCGGTGACGCGCTCGACCCAGTCGCTCGCGAACGCGTCCCGGAGCGTCCGGATGATCGGGATGCCGCCGCCGACCGCCCCCTCGAACGCGAGGTCGACCTGCCGCGCCGAGGCCCGCGCGAGGAGCGCGGGGCCGTGGGCGGCGAGCAGCAGCTTGTTCGCGGTGACCACGCCCTTGCCGCGGTCGATGGCGCGCTCGATCAGCGCGCGCGCGGGCGTCTCGCCGCCCATCACCTCGACGACGACGTCGATCGAGGGGTCGTCGACGACCTCCTCGGGGTTCGTGGTGAGCAGGCCGCGATCCAGGGCGGCGACGCGCTCCTTCTCGAGGTCGCGCACGACCACGCGCTTCACGACGAGGGGGACGCCCGCGCGCTCCGCCAGGTAGCCGGAGTTCTCGGCCAGGAGGCGCAGGACGCCGCCGCCGACCGTCCCGCAGCCCAGGAGCCCGATCTGGATCGGGGCACCCCCGCGGAGGCGCCTGCGATCGCTGGCGGCGTGAGGTTCAGGGTTCAAGTTCAAGGGCGGACCGCCTTCCGTCTTCATGCGCGCGGAGCTTAGCGCTTCTCGCGCCGATAGGTGACGCCTATGCTGCGCTGGCCATGACGGAAAAGGGCGTTCTGGGCGACGAGTTCAGGTTCCACGTGGGCGAGGACGGAGGCGCCGTGGAGCGGGGGCCGCTGCTCCCGCTGCGCGTGCTCGTCGTCGCCGATCTCACCCCGCGCGATCCGCACAACGCCGGCGCGAGCCCGCCCGCGGGCGCGATCCGCGTCGACGCGAGCCGCTTCGATAACCTCTTCACGATGCTCCGGCCACGGCTCGCGATCGAGGTGCCGAGCGTGCTCGCGGCGGGCCGGGCGGTGCGCGTCGATCTCGCGCCCGCCGGGATGAAGAGCTTCCGGCCCGACGCGCTGTGCGCCGAGGTGCCGCTGCTGCGCTCGCTGCTCGACGGCCGCCGGGTCCTGGATCGGCTGCGCGACGGCTCGGCCACGCTCGACCAGGCGCGCGCCGAGCTCGATCGGCTCTGGGGCGGCTCCCCGCTGGTGCGCGACATCCTGGGCCTCGTCCCGGAGCGCCGGGACGCCTCGCCCGGCCGCTCCGCGCCCGCCGCGGAGCGGCCCGCGGCGCCCGCGCCCGCGCCCGGCTCGGACGTGGACGCGCTGCTCTCGATGGTCGACCTCGGCGGGGGCGAGGGCGCCGAGGCGGCGCCCCCACCCGCGACGCCGGGCAGCCTCGATCAGAAGCCGGCGGAGGCGGGGCGGTTCTCGGAGCTCATCGCGACCGTGGCGGCGAGCGCCCGCCCGCGCGCGGGCCAGCCCGCTCGGCCCGCGGAGGCGATCGCGCAGATCGAGCGCGCGATCGGCGCGCAGCTCGGCGCGATCCTGCAGCACCCCGAGGTGCGGCGCCTCGAGGAGGCGTGGCGCGGGCTGAGCCTGCTCGTGGAGCGCGCGAAGGCGGCGGAGGGCGTCCGGTTCGACGTCGTCAGCGCGCGCCCGGACGAGGCGGCCGGCGCGCTCGCGCGGGTGCTCGCGCAGACGGCGAGCTCCGAGCCGCCGGCGTCGGTCGCCATCGTGGACGTCGCGATCGACGGCAGCGCCGCGTCGCTCGCGCGGCTCGAGGAGATCGCGCGCGTCGCCGAGGCGCACGCGCTCCCCGCCGTGGTGAACGGCGACGCGCGCCTGCTCGGGGTCGACGATCTCGGCGGCGTCGAGCGGCTCGACAACAAGGCCGCGCTGTTCCGGGCGCCGCACCGCGCGCCGTGGCGCTCCGCTGCGGCGCGGCACGGCGCGCGGTGGGTCGCGATCGCGATGAACCGCGTGCTCGGCCGGATGCCGTACGACCGGTCGACCTCCCGGATCCGGGAAGCGGCGATCGCCGAGCAGCCCGGCGATGAGGGCGGCCGCGTCTGGATTTCGCCGGCGTACGTCGTCGGCGCGCTGATCGCGGGGAGCTTCCGCGAGACGGGGTGGCCCTGCCGCGTCACGGGCGCGAAGGGCGGCGGCACGCTCGGAGATCTGCCGGTGCACGAGGTCAAGGGCGCGTACGAGGGCGACGAGGGCGTCGCGATCCCGACCGAGGCGTTCGTGTCCACGGACACCCAGCGCGAGCTCTCGAAGAGCGGCGTGCTCCTGCTCGCGTCGGCCCCGAACAGCGACGCGGTGTACGTCCTCGCCGCGCCGACGGCCTACGTTCCGCCGGAGAAGCTCACGTACGACAGCCCGACGGCCGAGCCGGACGAGCGCCTCGAGCGCGTCTCGCTCGTCGATCAGCTCTTCGTCGCGCGCGTCGTCCAGTTCCTGCGCGCGCTGTGCTCGAAGCTGCCCCCGGACAGCGACCCGGCGGAGGTCCAGCCGGTCGTCGAGGGCGCCCTCTGGGCGCTGTTCGAGAACGCGCCGCCCGCCAGCATCGAACTCACCGTCAAGGCGGGCCGCGGCGAGGGCGGCGCGCAGATCGCGGTCACGGTGCGCCCGCGCCGCTTCCTCGGCGTGGGGCTCGACGAGGTGTCGCTCGAGATGCCGCTCGGCTGAGCGCCCCGGATTGACGCCGCCCGGCGCGCGGGGGAGGATCGCCGGCATGCGGCTCCGCGTAGCGATCCTCCTCGCTGTCCTGAGCACCCTCGTGACCACGTGCCAGCGGCCTGCGGCGCCGCAAGCGCCGACGTCCGACTGCGGCTGCCGCAAGAAGTAGCCCGGCGCCCATCGCGGGGTCGACGGGTCACGTCGCGCGGCTCCGGGCGCGCGGCATTGCAATGCACGTCGAGCGTCTCTCACGAAGACGCGAGGACCGGATCGCGAGCGGTGCTCTCTCTCACACCCGCCGCGGAGCGGCCACCCGCCGGCGGGGGAGCGGCGCCTCGATACGGCCTCTCCGCGCGTGCCGCGCCGGAGCTCCATCTTTGATGGCGACGAAGAGCGCGGGAGTGATCGTCGCTTTCATCTCGACGGAGCGCGTGGAGTTGCGTAGTTGCGCAGCTGCTCAGTCGGGCGCTGGCACGTCGCGCGGGTCGCGCGCGATGTGCGCAGCGCGCGCAACGCGGGTTGAGCGCCTCATCACGCAGCGAGCATTGCGCCGGCCTTGCGGTCCTCAGGGGCGGCCCGAGGATTGCAATCCTGGCGGCTTCATGAAGCCCTGCACCCAGGAGGACATCCGCTCCAATCGCCCGTTCGCCGGCCGCAGGGCGGTGGTGATCGGTGGGAGCATCGCGGGCCTGGTCGCAGCCCGCGTGCTCGCCGACCATTTCGGCGAGGTGGCCGTCGTCGAGCGCGACGCCATCCCGGATGACCTCCGCGAGGCCCGCAAGGGGGTGCCCCAGGCTCGCCAGCTCCACGGGCTGCTCGCCCAGGGAGAGCGGATCCTGAACGACCTGTTCCCCGGCTTCACCGGGGATTTGCTCCAGGACGGAGCCATCGCGTACGACTTCGGGCTCGGCCTGGCGTGGCACCACCACGGCGCCTGGAAGCCGCGCTTCGAGACGGGGGTGCGGACCGTGTGCATGACCCGTCCGCTGCTCGAGGCGCACGTGCGCCGCCGCGCGTTCGCGCTGCCGAGGGTGCGGCGCCTGGACGAGCGCGAGGTGGTGGAGCTCTCGGCGTCTCGCGATCGCTCCCGGATCACGGGCGTCGTGCTCCGGCAACGCGACGAGGGCGGCCAGATCGAGCGGCTGCCGGCGGAGCTCGTGGTGGACGCCAGCGGGCGCGGCTCGCGCGCGCCGGCGTGGCTCGAGGCGCTCGGCTACCGGCGGCCCGACGAGTCGACCATCCAGGTCCGGGTGGGGTACGCCAGCCGTCAGTACCGGCCGCGGGATCCGGCGGAGCTCCCGTGGAAGTCGCTGTACGTCCTCGGCTCGCCGTCCGACAGCCGGCGGTTCGGCTGCATCGCGCCGATCGAGGGCGGGCGCTGGATCGTGGTGCTGGCGGGCCTGTTCGGCGATCACCCGCCCGCCGATCCCGAGGGCTTCCTGGAGTTCGCCCGGGGCCTGCCCAACGACGCGCTCTACCGGGCGCTGCTCGGGGCCGAGCCGGTGACGGACGTCGCCGTCTCCAAGTTCCCGGCGCACCTCCGGCGGCACTACGAGCGGATGGCGCGGATGCCCGAGGGGCTCGCCGTGCTGGGCGACGCGCTCGCCAGCTTCAACCCCGTTTACGGCCAGGGGATGACGTCGGCCTGCCTCCAGGCGCTGGCGCTCGACGCCGCGCTCAAGGAGCAGCGCCGCCGCGCGGGGCGCGGCGCGATCGCGGGCCTCACCCGCCGCTACCACGCGGCCGCGGCCAAGGCGGTCGACCTGCCGTGGCGGATGTCCACGGGGGAAGACCTCGCCTACCCCGAGACCAGGGGCCGGCGGCCGATCCTCCAGCCGATCATGCGCTGGTACACCGGGATGCTGCACCGGGCCGCGCAGGTCGATCGCGAGGTCTATGTGCGCTTCGTGCGCGCGTTGCACATGCTCGACGGGCCGGAGGCGCTCCTGGATCCTCGCTTGATCCTGCGCGTGCTTCGCGCGGGGCGGTCAGGGTCGCTGCCCGAGGTGGCCGCGGCTGGCGCGGCCCACCGAGGGCAGCCCGAATGACGCCTGCACAGCTGAGTCCGCCGCTTCGCTCCGGCGCGTGACGACGGCGACGGCTCCGCGCCGGGCGAGGGCCGGTATCGGCGGGACGAACGCGCCGTGGTGCCGTGTCGACAGGCCTCCTCCGGCGGGGGGCCGCCCCGCGCGGCTGCAGGGCGTTGCCTGGCCGTCGTGTTCTGGCAAGACGTGCGCGCCTTTTACCCACGACGGGTGGTATCGAATCGTCTCATGGCGCGGCGCCGGTCAGGCGGCGGACCCGGTCCGCGTGGGGGCTCGCCGGGAAGTGCGAGAGGAATTCCCCGGCGCGGGCGCGCGCCTGGTCGGCGCGCCCGCTGCGCAGCAGCGCGTCGATCGCGACGATCTCCCGGTCGGCCGCGAGGCGCCCCTCCGGGAACTCGGCCCGGTGCTCGTCGAGCAGGGCGAGCGGCGCCTCCGGCGATCGCGCGAGCACCGCCCTGATCTCCGCGAGCCGCCCGGCCTCCCGGAGCAGCTCGTCGCGCTCCAGCTGCGCGGCCGCCGTCGCGGCGGGCCGAAGCGTGGGCTCGCCCTGACCGGCGCTCCCCTGGGGCAGCTCCCGGCCCACGCCGGGCGCGGACCGCGGCGGCAGATCGGCGCCGGGCGCCGGCACGGGCGCCCCGAGCGCTTGATCGCTGCAACCTGCGAGGAGGGCGAGGAGCGGGGCGGCGAGGCCTCCCGCGATCCACCGGGTGTGTGACGAATGGTGAACGACATGCATGTCGTCGACTCCTTCATGGGGCCGAGCTGGCGGATCCCCGTCGAGACGCGCCCGCGAAAGCGCGCGTGCCCATTGCGGGACCGCAGCTCGCCGTCGCCATGGCCGCCAGGGCGGCACGGCGTATTCGACGTAATGAGCTAGCGCTCCAGCAACGACGGCCCGAGCACCAGCATTCCTAGCTGACAGGCGTATTGTAAAAATGAACCATCGATTTGTCAACACGGCTTACTTACGCCGTCCGAGAGCGGCGCTGCCGCTTGTCGATGGCCGAGATCGCCCTACTCGGCTCAGAAGGCGCCGGCGACGCCCACGCCCGCGCCGCCGCCCGCCGGCGCGAGCGAGAGGCGAAAACGCCGGGTGCCAGAGCTTGCAACGCCCGCGCGCGGGGCATGAAACAGAGCCGGGATCAGCACGCCGGAGGCGGCGCCGAACACGGCGCCCGTGAGCACATCGGTGAAATAATGGCGATCGCCGGCGATGCGCAGGTAGCCGGAGAGCGCGGCGATCGCCATTCCGTTCGCCCATACCCACGGCGCCGCGCGATAGCCGCGCATCGACGCGACCGTGCCGCTCGCGGCGGCGAGCGAGAAGGCAGCCGTGGAGTGGCCGGAGAAGAACGAGAGATCGTCGTCGTGCGGGAGCGGACCCGAGGGGCCCTCGCCCGCGCGGAGCACATCCGGGTTGTCGTGGTGGGCATAGGGCCGCTGGCGGCCGACGATGTACTTGGTGATCTGGTTCGTGTTCATCGCCACCACCATCGCTTCGGTGACGATCACGAGATCGGCGGCGATGTTGTCGGAGCGGCCGTCGTACCACGCGGCGAGCGCCGTGAGGCCCAGCGCCGCGGCGGGCGCGACGCCGAGGACCGTCACGTTGCTGAGATCATGAGCGGTGTTCGGGTTGCCTCTCCAGACCAGCGCGTCGCGGATCGACGTGTCGAGGGCGTTGGCCGTGCACCAGCGGCACGATCCGGGGGCGAGGCCCTTCTTGGCGAGCTCGGACGCGATCCATGCGGCGCCGCCGACGACGGTGATGGGCAGATCGATCTCGGGTCGGTACGTGAGCTCGGGGGACGGGTCGGCGGCAGCGGCCGGCGAGGACGAGACGGCGACGAGGAAGGCGGAGAGCGCGAGCGCGGCGGTGGCACGCATGAGGGGCGCGAGCGTAGCCGGGGTGGAGGGGCACGGAAATCCGTCGCGGGCGTCAGGCGCGCGACGGCCCCGGCGTGGCGAGGAGCAGCCCGTCGAGCAGGCGCGCGTGGGCGTCGTCGACCAGGTTCCGGAGCGCCGTCGGTCCGGCCTTGGAGAGGGCCCCCGACGCCGCGAGGGTCGCGAGGCCGTGGTGCATCGCCCAGATCGGGACCGCGAGCGCCCACGGATCGCCGGGCGGGAACGCGCCGGCGCGCTGCGCCTCCTCGATGAACCCGAGGAGCACCCCCAGGTTCTGCGCGGTGGCCGCCGCGACCCGCGGGTCGCCCACGTCCACCTCGCCGGAGTACATCACGTGGAAGGGCGCGGGGTGCTCCAGCGCGAAGGCGACGTAGGCGAAGCCGGCGGCCAGGAACCGCGCCCGGAGGTCGCCCCCGGCGCCCGCGAGGGCGGCCGAGATCCGCGCGCCGAGCGCCGCGCTCGCCTGGACGGCGAGCTCGGTCATCAAGGCGCGCTTGTCCGCGAAGTGGCGGTAAGGCGCGGCGTGCGAGACGCCGATGCGCCGCGCGACCTCGCGCAGCGTGAAGCTCGCGTTCCCTTGCTCCTCGATGAGCGAGAGCGCCTCCTCCAGCACGGCGCGCCGGAGGTCGCCGTGGTGGTAGGGCCGGTCGACGGGGCGCGACGCGGGCGCGGGTGAAGAGCGCGACGCGGTTGCGGGTGAGGGGCGCGACGCGGGCGCGGGTGAAGAGCGCGACGCGGTTGCGGGTGAGGTGCGCGCGCGCGGACGGCGGCGCCTTGCGGAGGAAGCCACAGCGCAGGCGCACGATACCACGAAGGCCGCGGTCCACCGAGCCGCGGGGCGCAGGGCCGCGAGCTCAGGAGCTGCAGGCCGTCGCGAAGAAAATGTAGGCAGCGGAAACTTTCCCATGTTGTCACTGTCATCATCGGGCGCGCGGGCGGCCAGGTATGGCTGGCGCGCTGCACCTGATCCAGGAAAGGAGCCCCGTATGTCCGAGCCCCGTCGATCCCCCGAGCGCGAACGCCTCCTCACCGCCGTGGAGCGCGTCCGCGGCGTCGCGACCGCCCACGCCGAGGCGTCCGAGCGGCTGCGCACGCTCGCGCCCGCGGTCGTCGACGCCCTGCAATCGAGCGGCCTGCTCGCGATGGCCGCGCCGCGCGCGCTCGGCGGCGTCGAGAGCGACCCGCTGACGCAGGTCGAGGTCTTCGAGGCGATGGCGCGCGCGGACGCGTCGGCGGGGTGGTCGCTGATGATCAGCGCGCTGCTCGCCGCGCTCGCCGGGGGCACCCTGCCGGACGAGGGGGCCCGCCAGGTGTTCGCAGGGCCGTTCCCGACGTTCGCGGGGCTCCAGATTCCGACCGGCCTCGCGCGGCGCGCCTCCGGGGGGTACGCGCTCGAGGGCCGCTGGGCCTTCGGCAGCGGCGTGCGGCACGCGTCGTGGGTGTTCACCTGCGCCGTCGTGGCCCCGGAGGGCGGGGCCCCTCCGGCGGGGCCGCCCGAGATGATCAGCCTCGCTGTCCCGCGCGAGCAGGTGGTGATCGAGGACACGTGGGACGTGGCCGGCCTGCGCGGCACGGGGAGCGACCATTACCGGATCGACGGCGCGCTCGTGCCCGAGGCGCGGACGTGCCCCTTCCCGGCGGCGCCTCAGCGGCGCGGCGGCGCGCTGGTTTCGCTGCCGTTGCTTGCCCTGCTCGCGGCCGGTCACGTCGGCTTCGCGCTCGGCGTCGGGCGGCGCGCGCTCGACGAGATCGCCGCGGTCGCCCCGCGCCGCGTGAAGGCGTGGCCGCAGCTCGCGCTGGGCAGCCACGCGGCCTTCCACATGGACCTCGGGCGCGCGGAGGCAAAGCTCGCGGCGGCGCGGGCCTATGCGTTCGACGTGCTCGGGCGGATGTGGGACCAGGCGCGCGCTGGAGAGGCGCTCTCGATCGAGGACTGGGCGGCGATCCGGCTCGTCCAGACGGTTGTGACCGACGTCGCCGCGGAGGTCACGGGCTTCGCCTACCGGGCCGGCGGCGGGGGCGCGCTCTACGCGGCGAGCCCGCTGCAGCGGTGCTTCCGGGACATCCACGCGGCGACGCAGCACATCGCCGCGACCGACGACGCCTACGAGTTCGCGGGGCGCGCGCGGCTCGGGCTCGCCGAGCTGCACCCGATGCTCGCGCCGCGGCCGCCTCGGGGGGTGGGTTAGCTCGACAGGGCGGCTGAGCGACGCGCGCTCAACCAGGCTCCGGCCACGCCGGCCGATCGCCGAGGATGCGCGGCTTGTGGCGCTCCAGGTAAGCGCGACACCAGGCGTCCAGCGCCCCGCGCCGGCTGACCCGGCGGATCGCCGTGTAGAGCACGAGCTCGCGCAGCTTCATGAACCGGTTTATCTCCGCCAGCCACCGCGCGGAGAGCGCGTTCTCCCGGGCGTAGCCGTCCAGGAACCTGTCGCGGAACCTCCGGAGGAGCTCGGGCGGCCGCCCGGGGCCGAGCGGGTCGATCGCGACATAGAAGAGGACGATCCCGAGATCGCTCGCGAACCACTCGTAGGCGCAGTCGTCGAAATCGATCAGCGTCAGCGCGCCGCCGTCCTTGAGCACGTTCCCGAAGTGGGCGTCGGTGTGCACCAGGCCGAAGGCGTCGCGGTCCGTCGGCAAGGCCCGGAGCTCCGCGACGAGCCGCTCTAGCCGACCGCCAATCGGGTCGCGCTCGTCCTCCGGCAAGAGCTCCCGCGCGCTGGTGAAGTCGCCGTCCTCATGCCACGCATGACGCCGCCTCGCCGACGGCGGAACATACACCTTGGTCGCGGCGTGAAGTCGCCCCAGGAGCCGCCCCCAGGCGGTCGCCACGTCCGGCGTCAGATCGTCGGCAGAGAGCGGAGCGCCTGGCGTCTTCGCGTACGCGCGCACACAGACGGCCTGGCCGGCCCCGCCGAGCAACGCTGCGTAGCTGCCGTCAGCGGCCCTGATCGCCGGGGCGGCGCGGACGCCATTGGCTGTCAGGTACTCCAGCCATTCGCACTCCGCCTCGACCGCGTCCAGGGACCTGCGCCCGGGATCCCCGAGCTTCAGGACGAAGGTACCGTCGCGCCGCCGCGCCTCGAACACCTGGCTCTCGAAGCCGCCGATGTGCCGGCAGGTCGCCGGATCGAAGCCGTAGAGCGCAAACGCGTGCTCGAGGAGTGCGGGATCCACGGGAGTCGTATCGCCCGCTCCGGAGGGCACCCCCGCGCTCAGGGCGGGCTGCCTTCCGGCGGGCACGCGACCCGCTGGGGCGGCGGCGGGTTGCACATGACGACCACGGGAGGGCCTCCGTCGCGAGAGGGCCGAGGCCGCGGGCAGGGGTTCGGGAAAAACTGCCTGCACGTGCCGTCCGGGCCCCGGATCACCTTCCCTCCCTGCGCGGGCGGCGGGAGCGGCTCCTCCTCGCCCTGCGCCGCCGTCGCCCCTGCGCCGTGGGGCGCACTGGATGCGGCCAGCGCCGACGTCGTCCCGGCGTCCTGTGACGTCTCCGGAGCCGCCGCGTCCTGCGTCTCCGTCGTCCCGGCGTCGCTGGGCGCGACCGCATCCTCCACGCCCGACGAATACGTCGGCGTGAGATCCAGGCGCGGCGGGTTATCGGACGGCGGCTGAGCCGTGCCACAACCCGCCGCGCCGCCGGCCACCGTGACGACGAACGAGGACGCGAGCGCGCGGCGGCGCCGGCGCGACGAGAGCTTCATGGCGGCCATCCTAGACCGATGGCCCAATCCACGTCACCCGAACGGCGATCCAGAACGCAACGATGGGCTCTACAGCGGAGCGCAGATTTGTGTGCTACGGACTCAGCCGCTGGCCAGGCGAGTGAGGAGTGCGCCTGAGCTGCACGGACAGGAGCCGCGGCGGGTCGCTCCTGGCGGCCTCTGCGTCGCGCCACTCACCCAGGTGAACGAGCTCGAACCCGGCCCCCAGGCCGCCGTTCACGTACTGTGACACGTCATGCAGGAACGCTGTCACACGCTCCGGCTGGCCCGTCTCCGGGTTGATGAAATTGGCCTGCCCCCCGCGCATCTGTCGCACGGGGTGCAGCTCGCACAGGAAGAGCTCTCCTCCCGCGCGCAAGACGCGGGCAGCCTCGGCGAAGACCGCGTCGATGTGCTCGATGTGCTCCAGCACGAGCATGGCAATCACGACGTCCGACGAGCCCTCCGCGAGGGGCCAGGGATCGCGGATGTCGTGCTGTACGAACCGGACGCGGGGAGAAGACACGCGGGCCCTCGCGCGACGCAACATCCCCTCGGAGAAATCCAGCGCGAGGACGCTCCTCGCGTGCTCGTCGAGCCACTGCGTGTTGCGCCCGGTGCCGCAGCCGATCTCGAGCACGTCCCGGCCAGCCAGCGCCAGGCCGCGCTGCCGGAGGACCTCGGCCGCCAGCTCGCGCGTCCGGTTGACATCGTCATCGTACGTCGCGGCCCATCGATCGTAGGCCGTGGCGATCTCGGGCTTGTCCGGAGAGCTGGACATGAGCTCGCTCGTCATCACAAGCTGAGCTCGCTCAGCCCCGGATGTTCGTCGGGTCGACGCCCGAGCGGCCAGTGGAACTTCCGCTCCTCCGTCGCGATCCGCACGTCATTGATGCTCGCCTCGCGCCGCCGCATCAGCCCCTGCGCATCGAACTCCCACTGCTCGTTGCCGTGGGACCGGTACCAGTTGCCGCTGTCGTCGTGCCATTCATAGGCGAAGCGCACCGCGATCCGGTCCCCGGTGAACGCCCAGACCTCCTTGATCAGGCGGTAGTCCAGCTCCCGCTGCCATTTGCGGTGCAGAAACGCCTCGATCGCCGCCCGCCCCTCGAAGAACTCGGCCCGGTTCCGCCAGCGGCTATCGACCGTGTAGGCCTGAGCCACGCGCGCGGGATCCCGGCTGTTCCAGGCGTCCTCCGCCAGCCGCGCTTTCCGGGCGGCGGTCTCTGCGGTGAAGGGCGGCAGCGGCGGGCGCGACACGACAGGATCTTCGCTCAAGGTGCACCTGAACGAACCTTCCTCGAATCTCCCATCCCCGGCAACCCCTTTTCACGCGAAGCTCCCCAGGGCCGTGCCGCGGACCGGCCGCTCCCGCCCTGCCATCGGCGCGCGCCCGTCGCTCGAGCGCGCCGCCCCGCGGGACCGCCCTGCCCGCTCCGGCGCAGGCGCGGTTTGAGCGGCCACGACGGTTGGCGCTCGCGCCGGCGGCGGGAGCTCGTTAGAGTCGCTCCGCGCTCCGAGGAGCCTGTGCGCTCGAGAGGGATCCGATGACCATTCCGTTGACGTGCGTCTTCATCTCATTTCTCTTGATCTACGTGGCCCGCCTGTTCGTCGCCAGGGCGCAGGCACAGCAGCCCGAGGGCCTGGACAACCGCAACCCGCGCGACCAGCAGGCCAAGCTCACCGGCGTCGGGCGCCGCGCCCTCGCCGCCCACCAGAACGCCTTCGAGGGGTTTGCGCCCTTCGCCGCCGCCGTCTTCACGGCCCACCTCGCGGGCGCCGACGCTCGCTGGAGCGCCATCCTCGCCGTCACCCACGTCGCCGCGCGCGTTCTCTATCTGGTCATGTACATCGGCGACAAGGCCTCTGCCCGGACCGCTGTCTGGATCATCGGCTTCGCCGCCACCGTGGGCCTCTTCCTCCTGAAGTGGCTGGTCTGAACGCCGCAGCGCCGGCGCGGCGGGGGCGCCGCGGCAGGCTCAGCGCGGCAGGGGCATCCACGCGCCGTCCGTCGGGACGTGGACCTGCGCGGGCAGGTTCTTCGAGGCGGCGCGCTGGGTGAACGCCGTCACGGGCTCGCGGTAATGGGCGAACGTGGTGTGGTGGATGGGGATCACGTGGCGGACGCGGAGCAGCGCGGCGGCGGCGACCGCCTCCTCCGCGTCCATCGTGCGGAGGCCCCGCGCGCCGTCGACGCCGACCGCGCCGAGGTGCGGGAGCCAGAGATCGATGGGCGCGAAGCGGGCCGCCACCGCGCGCATCGGCTCGGTGAAGACCGAATCGCCGGTCCAGTAGACCGAATAGGGCGCCGCGCCCTCCCAGCGGAGCACATAGCCGTTGCCCTTGCCGAGCGTCGCGTCGAGCGCCGCATCGTGGGCGTGGTTCGCCGGCACGGCGAGGATCCGCAGGCGGCCGGCGCGGGTCGGGAGCACGGCCTCGTTGTCCCAGTCGAGCGGCGTCAGCTTCGTGAATCCGGCGGCGCGCGCCGCGCCGACCGCGTCGGGAGGTAGGATGAAGGTGACGTCCTTCGGGAGCGTCTCCCTCGCGACGGCGTCGAAATGGTCAGCATGGTTGTGGCTGAGGAGGATGACGTCGAGGTGCCCGAGCGGCTCCGCAGGAGGATCGGTATAGCGGGCGACCGGCGCGTTCTCGACGCCGGTCGACGGGTGCTTGGGGAGCACGAACGCCGCTGGCCCGCGCGGGCCGAGGACGGGATCGGTGAGCAGCCGGAGGCCGTCGCGCTCGAGGATCGCCGTCGGGCCGCCGCGCCACTGGAGGCGCCCGCTCGAGGCCTCGGCCGCGGCGGCTTCGCCGGCCGGCGGCGCGATCGCGGCCGGCGCGCCGGCCGGCGGCGCGCTGGCGCCGCCGCGGTCCGGCGAAGCACAGGCCGTCAGGGAGAGCGCGAGCAGCGCCGCGACCGCCGAGCCCACGGGCGCCCGCGGCCTGCGCGGGCGACGCATCGAGGGCGCGCCTGCGCCGGGCTCGGCCCCGGCGGGCTGCGGGAGCTGCTCGGCACGTCCATTCCACCTGCTCGGGACACCCGTGATGCTGTTCATCGTCGTCGCCTTCCTGGCCGCGCTGTTGCGATGAGGTTCTCGGCGAGGGACCGCGCGCGCGCGGCGGCGCCCGGTCCCCCCTCGCGGACGGCGGTCACGATCGCGCCGTCGATCAGCAGCAGGATCTGCGGCGCCATCGCGCTGGCCGAAGGCACGCCGGCCTCGCGCAAGAGCCGATCGAAATAGTCGATGAGCCGCTGCTTGTGGCGCTGCGCGGCCTCGTGCGCCGGGTGGCTCCGGCTCGCGACCTCGACCATCGTGTTGAGGAACGCGCAGCCGCGAAAGTCGTCCGCGGCGAACAGCTCGGCGAGCGCGTCGAAGACCGCGAGCGGCCGGTCCCGCGGATCGTCCGCGAGCGCCTCGACTCGCACGGCAAGCCACTCGCGAAAGCGCGCGTCGCGCGCGTCCAGCACCGCCACGAGCAGGTCGTCCTTCGTCGGGAAGTGGCGGTAAAAGGTGGCCTTGGCGACGTCCGCCTCGGCGATCAAGCGATCGACGCCGACGGCGCGGTACCCCTCGGCGTAGAAGAGGCGCTCCGCGACCTCGAGGATGTGGCGCCTGGCGTCCCGCACGACGCTGATCTAGACAGACAGGTCTGTCTTGTCAAGCGCGCGGAGAGGCGCCTGCGGACCGCCGCCCGCAGGCCCTCCGATCGGAACGCCGCGCGGAACGCCGCGCTGGAGCCACCCGTCAGGGGACGTTCATCTCGAACGCCACGCTGTAGTTCGGCTGGGCCTTGCCCGTCGTCGAGCCGACGAACGGGTCGGAGTCGCGCAGCTGACCCCAGCGGATCGTGCCGCCCGTCATCGACGTCCCGTCGGTCGTCATCGCGTAGCCGACCATCACGCCCGACGCGGGGAGGTTTTGCGCGGTGATCTGCACCGAATCGCCGGAGATCTCCACGCCGCTGATCGGGATCCGGGTGTTGCCGCTCCAGAGCTCGAAGCCGCGGCCCTGCGCCCACTCCGTGAACGCGGTCTGGTGGGGAGACGGCAGCGCGCTGTCCCAGGCGAGCGGCGGCACCGGGACATGGAAGTGCACGGTGACGACGTCGCCGCTGCGCTCGACGCGCGTCGGCTGGAGCGGCTGCCAGTCCTTCCCGAGGACGACCTTCTCGAAGTAGATCTGGCCGAATTTCTCGCCGAGCTGCTGGTAGCCGTTCGCGTTCAGGTGGATGTGATCGCCGGCATACGGATACTGGTACTTCGGACCCGAGCAGACGATATCACCCGGGTGATCCACGCCCACGCGCCACTGCGCCTGCGTCGACGTCGACCGCGTGCCGGCGTCGGTGTGCACCGAGTTCTGCTGGGACACGAGCAGGGGAATGCTCCGCGACTGGCCGGTGATCCGGAGGAGATCCTGGTTGTAGTCGGACCACAGCTTTACCAGCTCATCCCCGTAGGTCGCGCTGCCGGCGTCGGACTCGCCGTGCGTGATCACGACGGCGCCGACGCCATACGTCTTGCCGGCCTCCCTGGCGAGGCGCGCGATGGCCTCGGCCTCGAACAGCGTCGCCGCGTAGGCGCGGCCCATCGACGTGTCGCCCGTGGCCGTCTGGGTGGCGCCCTTCCGGAGGACGCTCATGGGCTGCCCGCTCTCGCCGACGACGGTGTGCACCGTGACGTGGTCGCCGCCGGCGGACGCCTCCGCGAGGGACGAGATCTGGTCGGCCATGGCCGTGTGCGGCGTCTCGCCATAGATGTTCTTCGGGTAAGCGCTGGGGTAGGTCGTCGCGAACCCGCGGATCGGCTCGACGAGCGGCACCAGGGAGAGGGCCGTGTTCGCCGCATCGAAGGGGGGCACGCTCGCGTTCCCGAGGGACAGCTTGAGGTTGTGAAAGCGCTGCGTGGTGGTGCGGGGCGGCGTGCCCTCCGCGCCGACCGAGAGGCTCTGTCCCGTGCCGACGATGCCGCTCCAGTCCCAGAGCGGCGCCGGCGGCGCGCCGCCGCCCCCTTCGCCAGCGCCGCCAGCGCCGCCGGTGCCTGCGGCGCCGCCGCCCCCTTCGCCGGCGCCGCCGGTGCCCGCCGCGCCGCCGGAGCCGCTCGCGCTGCCTGTCGCGCCCTGACCGCCCGCGCCGCCGGAGCCGCTCGCGCTGCTCGTCGCGCCCTGACCGCCGGCGCCCTGACCGCCGGCGCCAGAGGACGTCCCGTCCGACGAGTCGCATCCGAACGCCGCGAGGAGGAGAGCGAGCGTGCCTGACGAACCGAGGCTCAAGAACGAAGATTGTCGCATGTTGGCTCCTTGCCGCTGCACGAGCGGGCCGGGTGATCGCGCGGCCCGGAGCGTCGATCGCCAGGCCGCGTGGTGGAAACCATGACCGGCCATAGCACGGAGGCGCAGAAAAAACTGAACCGATTCAGTTGATGGGGACCTCTTGAGGACCTCAACCTCGGTCGGAGGCTCGGCCGGGGTGTCAACCTCGGTAGGGCCTCACGAGCCTCATCACGGGCGCCGCAAGGTTGCCGGACCGTGGCGCGCACTGCGGGGGGGCTTCGATGCGAGTGGGCACAGCCCTCCGTCAAAGGACCGGCAGCGGTCCGAGGCGGCTCACGGATCGTCTCGGTTCATTCCTGTGAGCCGTCCGGGGGCGGAGGCGGTCCCTTGGGTCGACCGGGACGCGCCGCGATCCTGCGCGATCCTGTCCGCGCATGCGTTCGAAGGAGTATATGAAATGAATCGATTTCTTGGCTTCATCATGATGGCGGCGTCGAGCGTCGCCATGGTCGGTTGCGGCAGCGACGGCAGCGATGCCGGCACGGGCGTCGGTGGTGGCGGCGGCAGCGGTGCCGGCAGTGGCGGCAGCGGTGCCGGCAGCGGCGGCATCGGTGGCGGCACGGGTGTCGGTGGCGGCACGGGTGTCGGTGGCGGCACGGGTGTCGGTGGCGGCACGGGTGTCGGTGGCGGCGGCGGCACATTCTCGCTGGACACGGACACCGGCTGCTCCGGCGTGTTCAATCCCGATCAGATGCTGGAGTACGCCATCACGATGGCGCCCGACGATTACGCCGCCATCCTCGCCGACACCACGTTCTCGCTCTCCGCCCCCGGGGAATTCAGCTGCAACGGCGGTGCGCCCATGCAAGTCGCCATCGAGCGCAAGCGCTCGGGAGGCGCCACGAAGGTGGGCCTCAAGGTCGACCTGAATTCGACGGTCGCCGAGCAGACCTTCCACGGCTTGAAGAAGCTGGGGTTCGACAACGGCACGAGCTCCGGCTCCAATCAGGATGATGCCACGCCGCGCGACGTGATCGCGGAGTATCTCGGCTGGCGCTTGATGCGCGCAGCGGGCGTCATGGCCAGCCGCAGCGCGTTGGCCAAGATCAGCGTCAACGGCGGCCCGGCGATGGTGTACGTGCATGTCGAACAGGTCGACAAACGTTTCCTTCAGGATCGGCTGGGCGAAGACGACGGCTGGCTCTACAAGAAGTCCGGCGGCGACGGCGACGGCTTGAAGACGCACGAGAGCGACGGCGTCGAGAACCCCCACGAGGCATGGTACTGTTTCCTGAAGAAGGGCGGCTGTGCCAGCCCTGACGACGCGACGCTCGCCGAACAGCTACCCACGCGCGCCGACATCCCGCAGATGCATCGCCTGGGCGCCGTCAACGCCATCATCGGCAACACCGACGGCCTGCTCTACAAGGACAACAACTACTACCATTACGACTCCGTCGGCGGGAAGCGCACCTACTTCCCCTGGGATCTCGACACCACCATGTCGGCCTCGGTGAACATCACCAACGGCAGCGTGCCCGGGGGCACCACCGCCTTCACCGACGCGTTCTTCAGCCACTGGGAAGCCGACTACCTCGCCATCGTCCAGCAAATCCTCGACGAAGAGATCACCGCGTCTTTCGTGGACGCCGAGCTCGACCGCGTCCTCAGCGTTGCCGCTGCGCCCATCGACGCCGACCCCGCCCTCGCCGACGGCGCCGCCGACGCGGTCTCCACGCTGAGCGCCTGGTGGCAAGAGCGCCTCCCGGAACTGAGGCGACAACTCGAATGAGCGCACGGCCAGGCTGACCCACCCCAACCCAACAGCACCTTTTGGCGCGCCCGCCGGCCTGGCAGGCCTCGCGAGCCGCCGGAGCCAGTGAACCGCGCGCGTGTTCACGAGCGTTCGACGATTGAACTTCATCGGACCGCGCCATGAATGGGAATGGCACGGCGCCCGAAGGAGAGGGAGTACGGCATGGATCTCAGTGCATGGTGCGCGGCGGTCTGCGCAGGGATGATGGGTCTCACCGGGTGCGGCGGAGACCCGGGGACCGGCCAGGAGAGCGGCTCGCCTGGCGCCTCGGGCGGCGGAGTGGCCGGCGCGGGAGACTCGGGGCAGGGATGTGAGCGCCGCCCGTGGCGGCCTCCGCGAGGGACGAGATCGGGTCGCCAGCGCTCACCTCGATCCGTCAGAGGCGCGCCTCCAGGGAGAGCGAGACGGCGAGGAGCGGGCGGCCGTAGCGGGTCGCGCCTGCGGCGGAGCCCGGGCTGCCGGCGCTGCGCTCGGGGTACGGGATATCGATGGCTGGAAGCGCGGCGCCGGCAAGGCCGCCGAGGCGAAAGCCCGCGTGATCGTGCACATACCAGCGCACGGCCGCCTCGACGTGCGGAACCGCCGCCCACGCGGCGCCGGAGGCGCCGTCGAACACCGGCGACGCGAGGAGCGTCTGGTGATGGAGGCGCAGCACGGACGCGCCCGCCCCGAGCGTCGCGAGGCCGTGGCCGCTCGCGAAGGAATGCGCGCCGCCCGCCGCGGCGCCGACGAAGGAGACACCGTGCTCGATCCGCCCGCCGGGGACGCTCCAGGAGGTGCCGCCGAGCGTCGTGGTCCCGTCCACCGCGACGTACCAGCCGCGGAAGATCGCGGACGCGCCGATCGAGAGCGCCGGCGTCGCGGGGACGTCGCCGAAGGCGACGAGCAGCGTGGGGCCGACCGAGGCGGCGAGGCGCGTGCGTGGCCGCGCACCGCCGCCGGCGCGCTGGGAGGGTTGATCGGCGGGCGAGGTGGAGCTCGAAGCGAGCGCGCGGGTAGCGGGAGACGCCTGAGAGGTCGTCGCGGCAGAGGCCGCCGGACGCGCGGCGGACCCGCTCTCGGGGCTGGACGCCGAGGGCGGGTGACCGTGGCCGCCAGCAGCGGCGACGCCGGTCGAGGGAGGGCGGGAGACGTCGCGGTGCAGGAGGCGGGCGCGAAGGAGCTCGACGGCGGCCAGGGCGAGGACCTCGGGGCCCTCGCCGCGGCGCACCGCGACGTCGAGCTCGCCGCCCCCGTGCCGCGCGGCGAGGGTGATGGTCGCGCGCTTGCGGGCGACGACGACGCGCGCGTCGGCGTCCTCGGGGTCACCCGTGGTGATGCGCACATCGAGCGCGCGGAGCTCGTCGCGGATCCGCTGGAACGTCGCGTCCGCCGGGTCGCCGGAGAGGGACACCGTGGCCCGCGCGGGCGCGCTGGCGCTGGCCGGGGCTCCCGCCGCGTCCGGCGCCGCGCCGAGGAGGCCCGGCAGCGCCACGAGCGCCGCGGCGAGGCGGAGACCGGCGGCCGCGCGGCGCGCAGGGTAGCGCTCAGCGCGCATCCGCGAGCGAGCGCGCGAGGGGCGCGTAGGCGCCGTGGGGGTACTCGGCGAGGTACCGGAGCGCCGCGCGGCGCGCGACCTCCCGGTCCCGCCGTTGCTGGAGCTCCAGGCTCCGCCCGAGCGCCTGCTCGCGCAGCGCGCCCCCCGGCGCCTCGCGGAGGTACGTGTCGAACCAGGCGAGCGCGTCGGCGGAATCGCCGAGCTGATCTGCGGCGAGCTTGCCGAGGAGGAACGCCGAGTCGCCGCGCGCGCCGTGCCGCGCGCGCAGGGCGAGCAGCGCGGCGCGCGCCGCGTGCGGGCGCCCCGCGTAGCGGGCGGCGTCGGCGAGCAGCCGGAGCTCGTCGGGCGCGGCCCGCGCGAGCACGGCGTCGATCCCCAGCCGCTCGACCGCCGCGAGCGCCTCCTCGTGGCGCCCCGCGCTCGCCAGGGACTGCCAGCGCGGCGCGGCGTCTGTCCCGCCGGCCCCCGGCGCGCGCGCGGAGCGATCCCCGTCCCCGGGCGGCGCCGCGGCCGCGGCGCTCGCGCCTGCCGAGGGGGCAGCGGACGCGTCGCTCGCCGCGGGCTCGTTCGGCGCGGTGAGGTCGAGCCGATCGCCCGCCGAGAGCCGCGCCGTCCCGAGCTCCGGGCCCGTCACCTCGACGCTCCCCTCGGCGAGCGCGAGCGTGAAGCGCCGCGCCTCGGGCGCCCAGCCCGCCGCGAAGCGCGTCCCGGTCACGCGCACCGCGTAGGGCCCGGCGTGGACGACCCAGCGCGTGTCGCTCCGGTGGACGACGCGGAAGTCCACGGCGCCCCGCTCCACGCGCAGCTCCGCGCCGCGCGCGTCGGTCGCGAGGACCTGCAGCGCGGACGCCGCGTCGAGCCGCACGGAGGTCCCCTCGGCGAAGGTGAAGGCGACGGGCGCGTCGCGCGCCTCGACCCGCGCGCCCGCGCCCGGCGCCGGCTCGCCCGCGGGGGCCGCGCTCGGCGCGGCGGCGAGCCCGGGACCGCGCTCGGGCGCCCAGGCCGCGCGGAAGCTCGCGGCGCCCCCCGCCGCGAGCAGCAGCGCGGCGGCCGCGGCCCAGAGCGGGTAGCGCGCCCGGCGCGGCCGAGCCTCGACCTCGGCGGCGAAGAGCCGCGCGCGGGCCGCGGCCAGCGTCTCGGCCGGCCTGGCGCGCTCGTCGGATGTGCGGGCCACCTCGGCCCCGAGGGCCTCGATGCGTCGTGTCACGGGGTCCATCGCGCGCCCTCCTCGATCCAGGCTGCGAGCACGGGGTCTCGCCGGGCAGCGCTCACGAAGCGCGCCTCGGCCCGGGCGATCCGCCGCTTGATCGTCGCGAGCGACACGCCGCCGGCGGCCGCGGCCTCGGTGAGCTCCATCCCTTCGATGTAGCGCAGCGCGAAGGCCACGCGCTCGTCGAGCGGGAAGGACTCGAGCAGCCGGTAGGTCCGATCATGAGCCTCCCGGAGCTCCGCGTCGGCGCCGCGCGCCGGGAGCTCGGGGAGGTCCTCCGGTGAGAGGAAGCTCAGCCAGCTCCGGGCCTTGCGCTGGCGGATGCTCTTGCACGCCGTGTGGACGGCGACCGACCTCATCCACGACGTCAGCGCCGCCGCGTCGCTCACCTGGTGGACGCTCGAGTAGGCCGACACGAAGGCGTCGTGCACGACGTCCTCGAAGGTCGTGTGCCGCTCGGTCCCGAGGATGCGGCGCGCGATGCGCTCGACGAGGGCGCCGTAGCGCTCGAAGAGCATCGCCTTCGCCCAGGGGTCCCCGCGCTGGAGCCGTCGGAGGAGCTCGGCGTCGTCGCGCTCCACCGGCAGCGCGACGAGCTGCCCGCCGCTCGGCGCGGCGCCGGCGCGGCTCGCGGGGTGCGGCAGCGCCGAGCGAGATCCGCTAGGCACGGCGGCCTCCTCGACGGGACGCTGCGAGGTCGCCGGGCCGTGGCGCGGCGCTGCGGGGCGGGGCGGGGCGGCTTCGATGCGGGTGGGCACGGCTCTCCGTCAAGGGACCGGCAGGGGTCCGAGACGGCTCACGGATCGTCTCGGTTCGCTCCTGTGAGCCGTCCCGGGGCGGAGGCGGTCCCTTGGGGTCGACCGGGACGCGCCGTCCCCTCCCCTGCCATGCACCTCGCCGCCTTCGCTTCTTGCTTCGTCGCCGCCGCCGCCCTCGCGGACGCCGCCGGCGCCGCGCCGCCCCAGCTCCCCGGAGATTGGCGCCACATCGCCGAGGCGCAGGAGCGGCTCGCGATCGCCGATCACGCGGCGGTCGAGGACCTCCTCGCGCGGATCCCCCCGGGGAGCGAGGCGGCGCGCGACGCCGGCATCCTGCGCGGCCAGCTCGACGCGGCGCTGGCCCCGCGCCTCGAGCTCGAGACCCGCGCCCTCGCCGACACGCAACCGCTCGACCGCTGGTCGCAGGGCGCCGGGCTGTCGTTCTGGCCGAACGCGGGCCTGCAGCTGCGGCTCCGCGCGCTCGGTCTGTGGTACCCGAGCGCCCCGGGCGCGACGGCGGAGACCCGCGGCCGCGCCACGCCGGCCCACGCTGTGGGCGGGCTCGTGGGGCTCCTGTTCCGCCCGGCCCGGGCCGACCTCGACGTCAGCGCGACGGGGCTCGGGCGGGTCTGGGCGGACGGCAGCGCGCAGGTGTCGGGGAGCGGCGAGATCGAGGGGCGGTGGCTCTCGCCGCTGCGGCTCCGCGCCTCGGCGCGCCGCGACGAGCTCCTCGACACCCACGCGGCGATCCGGGAGCACGCCTTCGTCGCCGCGGCGGGCGGCGCGCTCGCCGTCACCGACTGGAGCGGCTGGAGCGGAGAGCTCCGCGGCGAGGGGCGCTGGTACTCCGACGGCAACGACGGCGTCCTCGCCTGCGGCTGGGCCGTGGCGCCGGTCCTGCGCGGCGCGCTCGGCCTCAAGGCCGGGTGGGGGGCGGCCTGGGCCGACACCTCGCGCTCGCGCTGGTCCCTCGCGACGCGGACCTACTCGCCGTACTTCACGCCCCTCGGCCTGCGCCGCCACGGACCCATCGTCGTCGCGGCGCTCTCGCTCGGCAAGCTCCGCTTCGACGCGAGCGGCGACGTCGCCGTGCAGGCGAGCGAGCTCGATCCGACCGCGCTCGCCTGGGGCGTCACGTCGCGCGTCGACAGCGCTCACGTCGACCTCCGCGCGGGCGCCTCGCTCGACCTCGGCGGCGCCCGCGTGGGCGCCACCTACCACCACAACCAGAACCTCCACTACCACGTCCATGACGCGGCGATCCGTCTCGAGCTCCCTCTTTGAGCCGGAGCTCTTCCGGTGGTCGTCGGCCGCGCCCGTGCGGCTCGTCGATCGCGTCATCGTCTGGGCGCTCGTGGCCTTCGGGCTCGTCGGCGTCGCCGGCTTCGCGAGCTTCTGGTTCCAGGAGCGCCACGTCGCCCACCTCGCGGCCTTCGTCGCGCTGTCGATCGCGGTCTGGTACGGCATCAGCCGCATCGTCCTCGCCTGGATCGGGTACCTCGCGGTGGACCGCGTCGAGCACCGCCCGGCGCCCCCGGGGCTCTCGGTCGCGGTCTTCACGACGGCCGCGCCGGGCGAGCCCCTCGCGATGTTCGAGGCGACCCTCGCGGCGCTCGCCCGCGTCCGCTACCCGCACCGCACCTACCTCCTCGACGGCACGGCCGACCCGCGCTTCCGCGCCCTCGCCGAGCGGCACGGCGCGGTGTGGCTCGACTCGGACGGCGTCCCGGGCGCCAAGGCGGGCAAGATCAACGCGGCCCTCGCGCGGACCACGGAGGACTTCGTCCTGGTCCTCGACCCGGACCACCTGGCGTTCCCGGAGTTCCTCGACCGGGTCCTCGGGCACTTCGACGACCCGCGCGTGGGCTTCGTGCAGGTCTCGCAGGGCTACTACAACCAGGCCGACTCCCCGATCGCCCGCGGCGCGGCCGAGCAGACCTACGGGTTCTATGGGCCGATGCAGCTCGGGCTCCACGGGCTCGGCTGCGCGGTCGCCATCGGCGCCAACTGCACCTTTCGCCGCGCCGCGCTCGCGTCCGTCCGCGGGCACGCCGTGGGGCTCGCGGAGGACCTCATGACGTCCGTCCGGTTGCACGCGGCCGGGTGGCGATCGGTCTACGTCCCGGAGATCGTGAGCCGCGGGCTCGTCCCCGACGACCTCGGCGGGTACTTCGCCCAGCAGCTCAAGTGGGCCACCGGCGCGGTCGACGCGCTCTTCTCCGAGGTCGTGCCGCGCTTCTTCCGGCTGAGCGCGCGCCAGCGGCTCTCGTACGTGGCCATCGGCACGTACTACCTCACCGGCCCCGCCACGCTGACGTACCTCGCGCTGCCGCTCCTCGCGCTCTGGGGCGACCTCTGGCCCATGCGCGTGGATCCGGCGGGGTTCGTCGCCGCGGGCGCCCCCGTCGCCGCGGCGGCGGTCGCGCTCCACGCCTACGGGCAGCGGTGGTTCTGCGACCGCGCCTCGGAGGGCGGCGTCCACTGGCGCGCCCTCCTCCTCAAGCTCGCCGCCTTTCCCATCTACACGCTCGGGGTGGCCCTGGCGATCGCGAAGCGCCTCGTCCGCTACGTGCCCACGCCCAAGCGCGGGCTCGGCGGCCGGCTCCTGCCGCTCGCGTGGCCGCACCTGCTCGTCGTCGTGTCGTTCCTCGCCACGACGGCCGCGAGCCTCTGGCTCCGGGCCTCCGCGCGCGGGCTCGCCGAGCGCTGGAGCGACGCGGAGTCCTACTGGGCGACGCTCGTCTTCGGCGCGCTCGGGGCCGCCTCGATGAGCGGCGCGATCGCCTGGGCCGCGCGCGCGCCGCGCCGCGCGCCGCGCGCCGACCCCTGGGAGCGGCTCCCCGCGCCCGGAGCCACGACCACGACGATCACCACGATCACCCCAGGAGGATGACCATGAAGCGCTCCCACCGCGCCGCGCTGGCCGCGGCCGCCACGACAGGCGCCGCCCTCGCGGTGCTCTCCTCGACCTACGGGCGCGCGCCCGCCGAGCTCTGGCTCTCGTCGCTCTTCGGCACGGCGAGCGCGGCGGTGGCCTCGGCGGAGCTCTCCTGGATCGCCGATCCCGAGCGGGACGCGCGGCTCGCCCGCGTGTCCGCGGAGCGCGCGTCGCGCCAGCTCTCGGAGCTCCGCGCCCCGGCGCGCCTCCTCTACGGCGCGCACGACGGGGGCCTGCCGGGCGACGTCGGCGGGTACCTCGCCCTCGAGGAGGCGGTGGGCCAGACGCTCCTCCTCACGCAGATCTACGCGGCCTGGGGAGACGGCGCGGAGCAGCGCTTCCCGAGCCGGGCCGCGCGAGCCATCTGGGCCGTGGGCTCGGTGCCGGTCATCACGTGGGAGCCCTGGCTCAGCGCGTTCCAGCGCCCGCGCCTCTCGCTCCGCCCGGCGGCGACGCCGGACCACGGTGGCCTCACCGACATCGCCGGCGGCGCGTACGACGCCTACATCGACAGCTGGGCGAAGGCGGCGGCGGAGCACGGCCACCCGATCCTCCTCCGCTTCGCGCACGAGATGAACGACGGCTACCGCTACCCCTGGGGGCCGGTGAACAACCCGGACCCGCGGGAGTTCATCCGCGCGTGGCGGCACGTCGTCGGGCGCTTCCGCGCCGCCGGGGCGGGGAACGTCCTCTGGGTCTGGGCGCCGAGCGTCTCGTACGAGAACTACTGGGAGTACTACCCGGGAAGCGCGTGGGTCGACTGGGTCGCGACGGGCGTCCTCAACTACGGGACCGCCGTCCGCTGGTCCAGGTGGTATTCGTTCCAGGAGCTCTTCGCGCGGCACTACGAGCGCCTCGCGCCGCTCGGCAAGCCGCTGATGATCGCCGAGCTCGGCACGCTCGCCGCCGGCGGGGACCGCGCACGCTGGTACGAGGAGGCCCTGACGGGCTTCGCCGAGCGCCACCCCGCGGTGAAGGCGCTCTTGTTCTTCCACGTCGCGAGCGACGCGACCGTGACCCACGAGCCGCTCTCGTGGGCCTTCGCCGACGACCCCGCGGTCGCCGGCGCGGTGCGCCGCGCGCTCGCGGCGCAGGAGAACCACGCACAGGAGGTCCAGCGATGAAGACCGTGTTGCTCGCCGGCGGGCTCGGGACCCGTCTCAGTGAAGAGACCGTCGACCGGCCGAAGCCGATGGTCGAGATCGGCGGCCAGCCCATCCTATGGCACATCATGCAGAGGTACGCCGCGTACGGCTTCGACGACTTCGTCGTGGCCTGCGGCTACAAGGGCGACGTCATCAAGGACTGGTTCGCCGGGCTCCGGACGCGCCGCGCGGACTTCACGGTAAACCTGCGGAGCGGTGAAATCGACGCGCTCGGCGTCCACTGCCCGAGCTGGCGCGTGACGCTCATCGACACGGGGCTCCACACCCAGACGGGCGGGCGCATCCGCCGGCTGAGTGGCGTGCTCGGGCGGGAGCCGTTCATGGTCACCTACGGCGACGGGGTCGGGGACATCGATCTCGCGAAGCTCGTCGCCTTCCACCGCGCCCACGGCAAGCTCGCCACGATCACCGCGGTCCGCCCGCCGGCCCGGTTCGGCGTCCTCGATCTCCGGGGCAGCGAGGTCGCGGCGTTCACCGAGAAGCCGCAGGCCGAGGCGGGTTGGATCAACGGCGGCTTCTTCGTCTTCGAGCCCGGCGCACTCGAGTACCTCGACTGCGACGACGCGACGCCGCTCGAGCGCGAGCCGCTCGAGCGGCTCGCCGGCGACGGGCAGCTCATGGCCTACCAGCACGAGGGCTTCTGGCAGCCGATGGATACCCTGCGCGACAAGCGCCTCCTCGAGCGGCTCTGGGACGACGGGCGCGCGCCCTGGAGGGCCTGACGATGAGCGAGCACCTCGACTTCTATGCGGGCCGCCGCGTGTTCGTCACCGGGCACACGGGGTTCAAGGGCTCCTGGCTCACCGCCTGGCTGCGCCTGCTCGGCGCGCAGGTCACCGGGTACTCGCTGCCGCCGGAGGGCGCGCCGAGCCTCTTCGCCGACGCGCGGATCGACGACGGGATCACCTCGATCCTCGGCGACGTCTGCGACGCGGATCACCTCGCGCGGGCGATGGGCGAGGCCGAGCCCGAGATCGTGCTCCACCTCGCGGCGCAGGCGCTCGTCCGGAGGTCGTACGCGCGGCCGCTGGAGACCTTCTCGACGAACGTCCTCGGGACGGCGCACGTGCTCGAGGCGGCGCGGCGCCTCCCGTCGGTGCGGGTCGTCCTCGTGGTGACGACGGACAAGTGTTACGAGAACCACGAGTGGGTCTGGGGCTATCGCGAGACCGATCCCCTCGGCGGCCACGACACGTACAGCGCGAGCAAGGCCTGCGCCGAGCTCGTCGCGGCGGCGTACCGGCAGTCGTTCTACGGGCGGGAGGTGGCGCTCGCGACCGCCCGCGCCGGCAACGTCATCGGCGGGGGAGACTGGGCCGAGGACCGCATCGTACCGGACATCGTCCGCAGCGTCGCCGCGGGCAAGGCCGTGCGCATCCGGCACCCGCGCGCCGTGCGCCCCTGGCAGCACGTCGTCGATCCGCTCTCGGGGTACCTCCTGCTCGCGCGCCGGCTCTGGGACGATCCGCTGCGGTACAGCGGCGCCTGGAACTTCGGCCCGGACGACGCCGAGCCGCGGACGGTGCGCGTCCTCGCGGAGGCGATCGTCCGCGAGCTCGGGCGGGGCTCGCTGGAGCTGGCCGAGCCCTCGGACGGCGAGCGGCTCCACGAGGCCGGCACGCTGCGGCTCGACTGCAGCAAGGCGCGGTCCCGGCTCGGCTGGCGCCCGCTGCTCGACACCGATCGCGCCATCCAGCTCACGAGCGCGTGGTACGCGCGGTACCTCGACGATCGCGGGCGCGCGCGGCCTCTCGTCGAGGAGCAGCTCCGGCTCGCCACGGGGCTCGCGTGAGGCTCGGCAAGGCGCTGGTCACGGGCGCGACCGGGTTCATCGGCTCGGCGCTCGTCCGGCGGCTCCTCGCCGGCGGGAGCGACGTCGTCGCGACCGCTCCGGCGCGATCGGCGGGGTGGGCGCGCCTCTCGCCGCGCCAGCGGCTCCGGCGGCTCCCGCTCGATCGGCTGACGCGGGACGCGCTCCTCGAAGCGGTCGGCGACGAGCCGCCGGGCGCGGTCTTCCACCTGGCGTCGGCCGGGGTGAACCCGGGAGAGCGCGCGCCGGGCGTGCTCCTCGAGGGCAACGTCGCGGCCCTCGTCGCGACGCTGGAGGCCGCCGCCCGCTGGGGCGGGGCGCGGGTCGTCTTCACGGGATCGTGCTCGGAGTACAGCGCGGTCGTCGAGGGGCAGCTCGTCGACGAGGGCGCGCCGCGCGCCCCCTCGGACCTCTACGGCGCCGCCAAGGCAGCCGCCCACGACTACGGGCGCGCCGTGGCACAGGCCCTGTCGGTGCCGCTCGTGACGCTCCGCCTCTTCGGCGTCTACGGCCCTGGCGAGGCGCCCCATCGCCTCATCCCGCACCTCGGGGCGCGGCTCCGCGCGCGGGAGCGCGTCGACCTCACCGCCGGCACGCAGCGCCGCGATCTCACCTTCGTGGAGGACGTCGTGGAGGCGCTGCTGCTCGGCGCGACGACCGCGGGGCTCGAGCCCGGCGCCGCCTACAACGTCTGCTCGGGGCGCCCCACGAGCGTGCGCGAGGTCTGCCTCGAGGTCGCGCGGCAGCTCGGCGCGCCGGAGTCGCTCCTCGATTTCGGCGCCCGTCCGCCGCGCGCCCGCGAGCCCCCGTGGCTGGTCGGCGATCCCCGCCGCTTCCAGGCCGCCACGAGCTGGAGCCCCCGCACGCCGCTCTCCCCGGGCGTCGCCGCCTCGCTCGCCGTCGCGTGACCCCCGGCCGCGCGCCGAACCACGGCGCGTCGCCGTCGCATCGGACGGGCGAGCGGCCATGACCAGCAAGGCGTCGAGAAACCAGGTGCATGCGACTCGCCGCGGCGGCGGTCGCAACCGAGGATCCACCTGGGCGGCCAGCGCGACGGCATCCCCGCGCACACGCCTGCGCGAGCCCATCGATTCTCCGAGGACAGCGCTTTTGTACGCGCAGACGAGACAAGGCAGATCCCGCGCGGGGAGGGCCTGCCAGAGAGCCGATCCCTCTTTCGTGTCGTCGTAAACCTGGCTCCGCTCGTCGAGCTCGGCCTATCCCCACCGTCCCGCGAACGTTCACTCATCCACTCGGAGAAACCCGCGCTCGGCTGGGCGTGCCTCCTCCGCTGGGCGTGCTCGTCGCGGTCCATCACGCGGTGGAGGCCTCAACAGCTCGTCCCAGCAGCGCCAGGGAGCCGCATGCCACCTGACTCCCAACGCCCGTGGCATCGATCCCCAGAGCACGTCATTGATGGGAATTTCGTGGCCGAAACAAACTTGCGCCAGCACAAAAACACGAAAAAAGTTGGTGCTCTGCCGTCCCTGACAATGCATTCTATGTGTGAGCGCTGCCCGACGTAAGAGCCCCGGGATGAGGTGAGCTTTCAACCGTCGTCGATGCTCGCGCCAGACGGGGTAGGAAGCGTCGATCAGCGCGCAGGACGTCAAGATGTCGCTCGCTCTGGAGCTTGAGTCCATCCGAGGCACCGCCCCTCTGAAGCAGTAAGGAGAACATGAACAGCAAGATGATGCGATTGCTCGGTGGGTGGAGGAGTGGGCCGAGGACGCTGCTGGCGCTCGGCGGCTTGGCGCTGGGTGGCGCGGCTTGCGCCGAGTGGACGAACGGGGACGAGCTCAATCTGGATACCGAGAGCGATGAGCTCGTGTGCAGCGGAGCCGGGTGCACCTGCAGCCCGACGTTCGGAATCGGGTTCGTTCAGGGCTCGGACGGCACCGGGACGGTCCCCAACTTCGAGCTCGTGGTGCCGCACACGGGTGGCGGGTTTTCGGCTTACTACCGGAACAACGCGACCACCTCGCTCGTGTCGACCCCGACCTGGTTCGGCCCGAAGAAGGTGGGCTCGGCGGACGTGAACGGGATCAGCATGCTCGAGAACTCGAGCGGCGGGAACCTCGAGGTCATCGCCGTGCAGGGCAGCAGCCTCGTGCACTACTACCGCAATCAATCCACGAAGGACTGGTCGAGCGGGACGACGGTCGCGACGGGCGTCACCGGGCAGCCTGGGATCGTGCAGGCCAAGCTATCGCCCGGCAATTTCGAGGTCGTGGTGCCGCTCGCCAGCGGCGGCCTCGCCCACTACTGGCGCGACAACTCGGTCGCGTCCCATCCATGGAGCTCGGGCACCACGTTCGCGACGGGCCGAACGTACTCCGCGGTGAGCGTGGTCGAGAGCAACTTCGGCACGAACCGCCTGGAGGTGATCGCGCGCTCCGGATCGACGCTCTACTCCATGTATCGCAGGGATGACCGCAGCTGGACGACGCCGGCCGAGATCCGCGTGGACAACAACCAGGCGATCTCCGCGACCGGGGTGCATCAGTTCATCCAGGGAAAGTCCGGGACCAAAGGGAATTTCGAGCTCGTCGTGCCGCTCTCGAGCGGCGGCTTGCGGCACTACTACCGCGACAACGACGACAGCGCGTACCCCTGGAAGACGTCGGCCACGTGGGTCGATCCGATCAACGCGTACTCGGCCGCGGGCGTGATCTGGAGCGATTACGACAACCTGGAGGTCGTCGGCCGGCGGAGCGCCGATGGGTCGCTGGCGTCCTTCTATTACAACGGCGGCTGGGTGAGGCACGG
Organism: Sorangium sp. So ce426; assembly: GCF_051475585.1. Lineage (NCBI taxonomy): Bacteria > Pseudomonadati > Myxococcota > Polyangiales > Polyangiaceae > Sorangium > Sorangium sp. So ce426. The sequence continues at coordinate 7,028,172 of NZ_CP150341.1, forward strand.
CAAGGACGCCTCCGGCAGCACCGTGTGGGCGGGCTCGGTCTTCGGAGGTGAGCCGTGCTGCGATCCCGCGACGAAGGGGCAGTGGAGCGACCCGCTCTACGCGGGGGCGATCGGCATCCACGCGGCGCTCCTGCGGACGGGCAAGGTGCTGCTCTTCGGGTTCACGGATGACTCGGACCAGGGGTACTCCGAGGTGTTCGATCCGGCGACGGGACAGGCGTCCTTGCCGAGCGGGACGCAGCCGCACGCCTTCTGCTCTGGCCACGCGTTTCTGAGCGACGGCCGCCTCTGGGTCGCGGGGGGCCATAATGACCCCCACGTCAAGGGCTCGCACCGGTTCGACCCCTCGAGCTCGACGTGGGCCTCGCTCACGGACATGACCCTCGGGCGCTGGTATCCCACGCTCACGCGCCTCGACGGCGGCTCGGTGCTGGCCATCTCCGGCACGACGAAGACGGGGCGAATCTCGAGCACCAAGCCGGTGAACAGCAGCTGGCAGACGCTGAACACCGCGGGCACCCTCTCCGCGCGGAACGATGTGCCGGAGCCGTTCACGAGCGACGGGCGCCCGATACAGCTCTACCCGTTCGTCTACCAGCTGCCGGACGGCAAGGTGTTCGTCCACTCGGGCCGAGGCTCGCGGCTGCTGACGACGAGCAGCAACACCTGGAGCGCGACGCAGTACACGACGCAGTACGCCAACTCCCGCACGTACCCCGGTTACGGGAGCTCGGTGCTCTTGCCGCTCTCGCCGACCGACAGCTACCGCGCGCGCGTCATGCTCATCGGCGGAGGCGGGGCCGTCTCGAACGCGGCGACGAGCGACCCGAACGACACCCCGATCCCCGCCACGGCCACCACGGAGCTCCTCGACCTCGGCGCGGCGTCACCGGCGTGGACCTACAAGGCGTCGATGAGCTACGCGCGCGTGCTGAACACCGCCGTGCTGCTCCCGGACGGCAAGGTGTTCGTCGTGGGAGGCAGCGCGCGAGGCTCGTCCGACCACGCGACGGTGCCGGTCATGACGCCCGAGATCTACAACCCGAGCAATGACACCTGGACCAAGATGTGTCCGATGCGCGTGGCTCGGCTCTATCACTCGACCGCATTGCTCTTGCCCGACGCGCGCGTGCTCACGGCGGGCCGGGACCACGCCTTCAACGAGCTCCCCTACAAATGGCCCGAGCGGCGGGTCGAGATCTTCACGCCCCCCTATCTCCTGAGCGGCAACGCGCGCCCGGTGATCCAGTCGGTGGCCTCGACCGCGTCGTACGGCCAGTCCATCTCGGTGACGTTGTCCTCGGCGGTGGCCGCCACGGGCATCGGCAGCGCAATGCTCATGTCTCCCGGCTCGGTCACGCACGGATTCGACCAGAGCCAGCGCGCCGTCAAGCTCGCGATCACCGGGCAGTCGGGCAGCACCCTGACGCTCACGGCTCCGCCGAACGGCAAGGTCGCGCCGCCTGGCTACTACATGCTCTTCGTCGTCTCGACGCAGGGCGTCCCGTCGGTCGCGAAGTTCATCAAGCTGCAGTAGCCGGCCCGGACACGTGGGGGGAGGCCCGGAACGTCGACCTCGGCGGGCCGGCGGTGGAAGCGGCGGAATGTCCGCGAGATCTCGGGCTCTCCCTGCGTCGATCACCGCGCGTCCCGGCGGCGCGACGCCGTCAACCGTCGGCGCGCGCTGCCGGGAGCGGGCGGCGCGGCGCCGTCAACCGCCGGCGCGCGCTGCCGGAAGCGGGCGGCGCCGGCAGCCCACCTCGATGAGGATGTCGCCGGGCGCCTTGAAATAGAACATCACGCCGCGGCCGTTCTCGCTCACGGGGCCGCTGTCGACGCCCGCCGCGACGATCGCCGCGTGCTTGTCGTACACGGCGGCAACGTCGCCGACGATGAAGCCGATGTGGAAGCCCTCCGGATAAGGGCCATCCTCCTCGCGCCGGCGCTGGAGGACGAGCGTGAAGTCGCCGGGCCCCGTGAGGATGGCGATCGCCGGCGAGCGCCGGTTGCCGTGGACCTCGAACTGGAAGTGCCGCTCGAAGAACGCGGCCGCTTCGAGGACGTCGGGGACCTGGAGATCGATGTGATTGAGCTGCATGGGAGCCTCCACGGAGGACGCACGTGCGTCCAGGTGCCGTGGGACCTCACTCCGTGGTGGAGGGGACATGGGCTCCCGTCATGGGAGTGGCCGGGGCTCGCCTGAACCGGCCTACCTCTTTCGGCGAGCAAGAAGATAGCGAAGCGATCGCGACCTGGCAACACCCCGCGAGGCGTCGACGCGCCGGCGTGGCGGTCGAGGAGGGCGCCGCGCGGGCTCGGCGGGGCGAGGCGGTGGGCGAGCCAGCTCGGCGCGCGAGCGTTGCTGCGCGGGCGGCGCCGAGATCGGGAACCTCAACCCAGATCGGGAACATCAACCCCGGTGAGCGGCAGCGGCGGTGCCTCAACCTGGGTCGGGCCTCGACGACGGGTTTTAGCTACCCTGCGTGGGTGGCTCGACGAAAATACAAGGTCATAGCCGTTCGTCGGTATGGCGTCGAAGGTGAACCAGAGCGCGAGATCGTCCTGAAGATCGGCGAACCAATACAACCTGCCTCGCCGAGCGGCTCGTGGACGTGCCCTGTTTTTCTTGATGGGCTGGATCCGGACATCCAGTATGTCGAAGGGGTCGACGCCATTCAGGCAATCCAAGGTGCCATGCGGTATGCGCGACACGCGATCGAGAAATCCGGGCTGCCGATCACATGGCTGGGTCAGGAGCCCGGAGACATCGGGCTGCCGCTTCCTATAAATGGTCCGTTCGGGCTCTGGTTTCAGCGCAGACTTGAAAAGCTCGTGGATGATGAAACGGAGCGCGTGGGCGAGATAGTGGCTGCGGTTCTCAAGGAGCGCGCACGGAAGAAGCGCGAGCGTTGAGGCTCGCTCGGTCAGGTGCTCCCGTTGGTGCTCCCCCGCGTCCGCGACCCCCCCGACGGCACCAGGAGGTACGGATGGGACGGTGGGCGGCGGCGGTAGCTCAACCCGGGTCTCGACGTACAGTGCACGGCGAGCAGCTCATGACCGCCCCCCTTGTGACGCCGACGCTCGAGCACGCGCTGCCGATCGACCGTGACCTCGTCCACTGTGCGACGTTCGCGCTCGCGTGGGCGGAGCTCCAGCGGCAGCTCGGATCCGAGGACGTGCTGGTCGAGCCCACGGAGCTCTCGCGGGCGCTGGGCCGCGCAGCTGCCGTCGCCGCCGGCGCCGTGGATTCGGCGGAGTCATTCGCCTGCGCAGGAGAGGGTGATGCGGCGGTCGCTGCGATCCGTGCCGAGCTGGCTCGCCGGTTCGGCGATGCGCAGACGCGGCTCTTGCCGCAGAGCGTGCCGGCGCACGCTCTCGTGGCGTTCGCCTTGCTGCGGACCAGGGTTGCATTCGAGCGGCCCTTTGTCCGCGATCGCTCCGCGGGGCTCTCGTTCCTGGGGGGCCGCGTGCAGTGCTTCGGCCACTGGGGCGGCGCCGGGGCGAGCGCCTATGCGGGCGCCGCGACCGTACACCGTTACGAGTCGCCGGGCGATTTCGTCATCGAGCTCCGCGGCCGCGGCGGCGCGTCGGTCGTCGTCGCTCGCCGTCAAGGCTGGTCGACGCTCGCGGAGGCGACGCACGACGCGCTCGGCGCGGTCGATCGTGGGCCTGGCCGGTGGGCTCGTCTGTGGGGGCAGACCTCGCTGCAGGACGACGACATCTTCCAGGTCCCGGTCGTGTCGCTGCGCGTCGATGCGTCCTTCGACGAGCTCGTCGGCAAGCCCATCGTGCCGGGGGATCGCGTTCTCGTCGCCGCGTTCCAGACGCTGGAGCTCGACGTCGACGAGCACGGAGCGCGGCTCGTGTCCGAGGCGCTCGCCCTCGGCATGAAGAGCCGCCGTCGCCGTGGGCGCGAGCTCGTGTGCGACGGACCGTTCTTGCTCGCGCTGCGGCGCGCCGGCGCGCCAGCGCCGTACTTCGCCGCGTGGCTGCAGTCGGGGGCGGCGTTCGTTCCCGTGGAGCCTGGGTGAGCGGGTGAGCGCGGCTCCTAGAAGGGCCGCAGATCCACCGTGGTCCATGAGCCCTTGATCACCTTCTCGTGGACAGGGGCGATACCTCAACCTCGGTGGGCGGGGTACCTCGGGGTACCTCAACCTGGGTCGGGCCTCGGGATCGGGGTCGCACCTCGCGGACGCCCAGGCGCTCGGCGGGCAGCCAGCGACCGCTCTGCGCTGCGATCCGGAAGGGTCCGGTGCCCCCGCCTGCGCTCTTCATTGCGGTCGGGAGGGGTCCGGCACCCCGGCAAGCGCTCTTCATTGCGGTCGGGAGGGGTCCGGACCCCTCCATCTGGCACAATACGCTGCGGATCCGGGGGTCGATGGCACAGAAGAACGAGATGGACAGCGATATTTGACACAACTTGACCCTGGTGAGACGCTCTCCGGAGCACATCGGAGGGGTCCGGACCCCGGTGTGTCGCAATGCATTGCGGTTGAGCCAGTGTCGGACCCCCCTGATATGGCACAGATCGAGGCCGAGACGGCACAGGGTGCGGCGCTGGCCGCCGCGGGATGGGCCGGAGGCCGGAGAGGGACACCGGCGGGTGCCGGCGACGGCCACGCCGTCCGGAGCGTACAGAGGGATCTGCGGGGTCTTGGCCCCGGGACGGGGTCACAAGGAGGAGACGAGGCGGGAGGAGACCGCGGCGCCGGCGGTGCGCGTCAGGCAGCCGGGATCAGCTATCGGCAGGCGCAGGCGCGGCCGTCTGCGCGCTGGGCTGGAGGGGAACGCCGGACGTGGCGGGCACCGCGGTGTCGCCCTCGGGCTTGTCGTTCTTCCGGGATGCACTGCGGCCGCTCGACCCGACGCTCCAGCTCGCGAGCGGCGCGAGCAGCCTGTCGGCGAGCTCCTGCGTCTCCGGCTCGTCGGGCTCGACGGAGCCCAGCACCTTGATCACGTAGGCGCGCAGCGCCTCGGTGAATGCGGCGAGCGCGTCGCGCACGCTGGGCGGCGCCGCCGCGGCCGTGGCCGCGGGCGCGGTGACGCCGAGCGCCTTGCCGTACGCGGCGTGCGCGGCCTCGAGCGCGGCGAGGAAGCGCTTGCCGCCGAGCGCCTCGATGCGCGCGTCGAGGCCGCTCTTGCGGATGCGCTGCATCCGGAGCTCGCTCTCGGACCACTCCAGGACATACGTGAGCTGGAGGAACTTGAGCCCTCCGGTGAAGATGGCTGCCTTCAGCGCGCTCGCCTCGGCGGCCTCGGGCGCGCCGGGCGGCAGCTTGGTGAACGCCGTCAGGAAATCGTGGAGGCCGCTCCAGCAACCGTCGAGGATTCGATCGCACTGGACGGCATCCTCGCTCGCCTCCCCTCCCTCCGAGAGCGACACCTGATCGCGCAGCGCCGACGCGAGCTCGTCGTGGCGCAAGGCCAGCGCGCCGAGCACCCGCGCGACGCCCTTCACGAGCTGCTTCTTGGCCGGCTTCGCCGCCGTGAGCAGCTGCTCGCCGAGCGCCATCGCCCCCACGGCCGTGAAGCGTGGGAGCTGGATCACTTCCGATGCTGTGTATTTGCTCATGAGATCACCCTCGTCCGCGGCACGAGCGCGGGATTGCGCTGGAATGCCAGACGGGCCATCGTGAGCTATCGATGAGATGAAGAGGGTTGTCCAGGGATATTTTGATGGGAGGGCGATTTGCAGAAGAAGGTGCGGTGTCGAATTCCTGCTATGCGGGGGCGATGGCGGGTGGAGAGAGGGTGAGAAGGTCGAGGGATGTTGAGGGGATAGAGTGGTTGGCACTGTTCTGGCAACGCGCACTCCTCGGCGAGAGCGCGACGAGGTACGCCCTGCCCAGCCGCGGGGCCAGGGCTAGACGAGGAGGCGGCTTCGGCGGGGCGGCCAGCCCGGGTGTCGTGGTCGCTCAAGTCGTGCACAGCGCTCCGGCAGCTCGCGGCGTCGAGGGTGGCCGATCCTCCTGGACGACCGGACCTTCGCCTCGGCCGTCGCGAACAGCTCGCCGGGGCGCGCAGCGGCGGGCGGACGGGTGCGCGGTTGATCGACCACGCACCACGAGGCGCACGAGCACCAGGGCGGCGGACGCTAGGCCGGCGCTGGTCGAGCTGGTCAGCCTCCCGACACGGTGACCGGCCATTGTTGGGCGAACCGGGTCCCGCTACCGTGCGTCGCCTCTCGTCATGCGCGCCCGCACCAAGCTCATCGAGGTCAAGGACTACCGAGCCCACGAGCGCACGAAGCCGCCCGAACTGGACGACGAGGGAAGAAGCGGGCGGCGTCGAGCGGGCGCCGCAGGCGCTGCGCGCGGCGCGAGCGCGCGGCATGAAGGCGCCGCCCGAGCTCGAAGGCGGCCGCGACGCGGGTTGCCGCCTGGAGGAAGGGGCAGTTCCAATGAACCGCATCGACGAGCCTCGTGCCGTATTCTATCTTTGACATCAGGCGCTTATCGAGAAGTGGGCCGCCCTCGGGTCGTCCGTCGCCCAGCTCACGCACTCGTTTCTGTGCTCGTGGACGACTGGAAACCGGGCAGGTCGACCCGAAGCAGGGTGCCAGCAGCTCGCCAGTCCACGCATGCTAGGCTCCGAGCATGCCCGAGCCTCTGGACCCTCCCGCCGAGGAGCGGGACGACAGCCCCTACGACGAGAACGGCGTGGACCGCTCCCTCGTCCGCTGGATGCTCAGCCTGTCGCCCACGGAGCGGCTGGCGCAGGTGCAGGGCGCGATCGATCTGATCATGAGCGTGCGCGAGCCACCCGCGCCCTGACCTGCCCTCCGGATCGGGGGCATCAAGCAGCGGACTCGTGTCGAAGGCCGACGAGCATGCGCCCGAAGTCGCAGAGCGCCGAGGCGCCGCCGAGCCGCAAGATGAGCTGGAGGACGGCCCCAGCGTGGAGGTAGTGCTCCGACGGGAGATAGGCGAAGAGGGCGGGATCGCTGATGTCGATGGTGCGTCGCCACGCGTCGGCGCGTGCGCGCGCCGACCAGATCGCCCGGAGCGCGGCGCCCGGCAGGCTCGCCATCGTGTCGCAGAGCACGCCGTCCTTCGCCTCCGGCTCCGCGAGAATGGCGCGCACGGCGGCGTCGATCTCCGGCGCGAGGGCCGTGCGCTCGGCCTCGGACAGCGACGCCGCCTCGCTGGCCCACCGGCGGAGCCGCTGCTCGGGCGACAGCTCTCCTCTCGCGCCCCCAGCGTCGGGCTCGGCGACGCTCGACGATACCTCTACTTCGCCCTCACACGCGGGTGAAGACGACGGATGCACCTCGAGCAACGCACGCACCTCGCGCGGCAAGGTCTTCTGCCGCCAGGATGTCCAATCGAAGAACTCCGCCCCTTCCTCCAGCGCCCAGCGCAGCGCCGGCTCCCACCGGGATGCCGGCAGCGCGGCCCAAACCGGATCCGGAATAGCCATCAGCCGATGGCTTGCCTGCGTCCTGCCGATCTGCCCTTCCGCGACCGCGTGGAGCACCCGCCCGGCGAGCTCCACGGCGCGCGCCGCCGGGACCAGCGGCATCACCGCGGCGATCGCCTCGACACGATCCTCCTCGCTGAGGTGGTCGCACGTCTCCACCTCCGCCAGCACCTCGTCCACGAGCGCCGCGCGATGGTCGCCCTCGGCGAGCGACGCCGCGGTGAAGAGCCCCCTCAGCCGCACGCGCCCGCCGCGCTCCCGCACCTCGTCGAGGTAGAGCGGGAGGAGGACGCCGCGGGGCGCTCCGGTGGCGAGCTGCGTGGCGCGCCCCAGCGTGTGGAGGATCTCCACGTCGGCCGGCCGCTCCCTGCGCACGAGCACCTCCCGCAGGTGCTCGCGCTGCTCCTCGGCGGAGAACAGCTCGGCGAATGCAGGGGAGTCGTAGAGCTCGTCGCCGCTCTGGAGCAGCGCCCGGGCGAGCCGGGCGCGCCGCTCGCCCTTGAGCGAGCGCGCGAACTCCATCACGAGCGTCAGGTGGTCGCCGGTGGCGTGGTGCTCGGCGAACTCCAGTACCGATTCAAAGCCTCGATCCGTGCGGATCCTGTCGGCGTGCGTCGGGCCGAAGAGCAGCCGTCCGAGCCGCGACTCCGCCGCTTCGACGGGGGGTGTCGCCCCACGCTCCTCGGCCTCCCTCATCGCCTGCGCCACGCGCTCGCCCAGCACCACGCGCTCGCGCTCCGTGAGCGACGACCCGTGATCCGCGGCCCAGTCCGCGATCCACTCGATCGCGTCCGAAGCGGCGTCGCCGAGCGGCTCGATCCGGCGAAACGACTCGTGGAACAGCGCCGACGCGCGCGGCTCTCCGAGGTGCGCCGCGACGCGCAGGAGGGCGTCTGCCGCCGTGACCGGGTTGGCCGCACCGCGCGCGCACGCGATCGCCTCGTCCGCGAGCGCCGAGCACACCGACACCGTGTCCGCGAGCGCCGCAGCCAGGTACCGGCTCGTTCGAGCGCGCTCCAGCGCGATCCGCGCGATCCGCGCGCGCGACTCGCCCGGATGCTCGCGCGCCACGGACAGCAGATCATCGACGTTGTCGAGCCCCCGGCACTCGGCCTCCGACGCCTCGAACATACCCGCGACCGCGAACGCCTCCGCGGCGCGCTTGCGCGCCGAGAACCCCCAGCGCGGCCCGTCTTCCGCCTCCTTGGCCTCCAGGGCCGCGCGCAGCCGGACGATCTCGCCGCGCGCCCGCTCGCGATCTCGGGCCGGCACGAGCGGCAGGGAATCGCACCCCACGAGGAACGCCACGACCGGCTCCGCCTCGGGGAGCCACGCCTCGAGCTCCGAGATGGCGCGCGCCATCGCCGCCTCGGATAGATACGGCGCGCACGAGCGCAGCGCCTCGCCGCGGCGCGCGCTCAGCGCGCGGATCGCGTCGAGCGCCGCGTCGTGCTGCCCGGCGCGCGCGAGGCGCACCGCGACCGCGACCAGCGCCGCCTCGTCGGCGAACCATTCCGGGCCATCGCCGGGCTGCGGCTGCCGTACGAGCGCGAGCACGGCGCGAAGCGAGGCATCGGGAAACAGCCGAAGGTGGTGAAAGACGAACACGTGACGGCTCACGAAGTCGATGCGCCGGAGCCCGTCGATCGCCTCCTCCGCGCTCCACAGCCCGGTTTCCACCGCTTTCACGCGCAGGCTGAAGGGGATATCGTTCTCAGCCCAGTACGTGCGCTCCACGATCTCCCTCGCCCGTAGCTGCCGCAGCATCGCCTCGGCGCGCGCGCGCTCGGAGTCGGCCTCTTCGAATGACACATCCGCGAGACGCCACTCGTCGAGCGAGCGTGCCAGCATATCTTTGCCTGCCGAGATATCCATGGGCTGTTGCCTCCCGCGCGCCTACTTCTTCCGCTGGTGCTTGTCACGCGGGCCGATGTAGTTGCCTTGATCGTCGAAGAATGAGTTGCCGCCGGCGGCCCCTCCACCACTGCCACCACCGCCGCCAGGCCCCGGCCAGGCGCCCTTCGGTCCCTCAGGCGAGTAGCCGCCGGAGGGTGGGTTTTCCGGTGGATAATACACCCCCCGATTCTTTCCGGTCCTTGGATCTCTCTGCGTGATCTGCTTACCCTCCCCGTCGGTGCGAGGTACGGCGGGCGTCTCCGACCGCCCGGTTGTGGGGCTCTCGGTGCCATGCACCTTCATGCCGTCCCACGGCGCACCGGCGTGATACACGCCGCCGGTAGCCTTGGGCAGCTCCTGGCCCTTCGTCTTCCTGTCCTGGTTCGGGTCCGCATTGATATTTTCGGGGTGAATGCCAAGCTCGCGGAACACTTGCGCGCAGAACTTGCACGGCGGAATCGGTTTTCCATCCTTGTCGTACGCCTGAATCTTCGCGCCCTTCCGGTATTGCTCGCGGAGCTCGTTACGGACCTGCGCGTTCTGTTCCTCTTTCGAAAGCTTCTCCCACCCGGCTTTCTTCCGAAGCTCGCTTCGAATCTCCTTCGCTTGCCGGTCGAGCGCCTCGATCTCGGCGCACTTGCCCGCCGTGTTCCGAAGCTTCTCCTTGGAGGGATCTTTTCGTTTGTCCGTGTTCGGATCGACCTCGGAGAACTTGCCCTTTGCCTGGTCAATGGCGTCCTGAATTGCAGGGTCATATACGGGCTGCTGCTGCGGGTCGCGCGGCTTGTCCGGATCGCGCCGAGGCCGCGTCTGGCCCTCGGAGTAACCCAATATCTCCTTCTTCTTGTCCGCCCCCGGTTGATCCCAGATCCTGGCCTTGGCCATCAGCCCCATCGGGTCGACGAACCGCGTGGGCTGATTCTCGGCGTAGGCGAACGCGTTGAAGCCCGAGATCAGCCCCACGGGATCGGCGCTGATGTAGCGCCCAGCCTCGGGATCATAGTACCGGTGCCGATTGTAAAACAGGCCGGTCTCTTCATCGTGATACTGGCCCTGATAGCCGATCGGTGTGGTCGTGACGGCGCCGGGCGCGACCTCGAACCGTCCCCAGGCGCTCCGCCGGATCTCGCAGGCAACCGACCCGTCGGACGACACCAGCTTCTCCGGCGTGCCGATATCGTCGGTCAGGTAATGGTAATAGCCGCTCGCCGTTCGATGCCCACGCTCGACGCGCGCATCCTTGTGCGCCCACGGGAAGCCCCGGTCGTCGTAGCAGTACGTCCGCTCGTCCACGATCGGGGCGCCGTGGCCAAGCATGCGCTGCGTGATCTCGTGCACGAGCGCATCGCCGTCCCATACGTACCGCGTGGTCGATTCAACGGACGGCTGGGCGCCCGGCGAGACACGGACCACCGTCTTCTGGACCCGCCGGGCGAACGGATCGTAGGCGAAGGTGATGCGCACGCCGTCTGAGCGCTCCACGGCCTCGAGCAGGCCGTTCGCTGCCCAGCAATAGCGGACGGTGTGCTCGCCGTCGCCCGCGGCAGCGCGCACCTGAACGAGGCGAGCGTCGTCGTCCCAGGTGTAGCGCTTGCCACCGCGCTGCACGAGACGATCGCCCTGTCCGTATTGCCGCTCGACGCCATACCGCTCATACAGGTTTCCGGTTGCGTCGTAGGCGAAGCGCTCGATGTTCCGCTCGTCGGTGCCGGCGGCGACGAGACGCCCCACGGCGTCGTGCTCGAAGCGCCGCGAGCCGTAGGCACGATCGTACGCCTCCAGGAGCTCGGAAGCCGGAGAGTACCGGTACGCCTGCTCCACGGTCGGCGCTCCGGCTGGGGCGGCATGCCATGCAGGCTGCCCCAGCGTGGGTCTGCTCGACGTGGTCACGCGGCGCTGCACGAGACGATCGCGCTCGTCGTAGGCCGCGTCGATCCGGCCGCCAGCGGGCAATAGGCGCGCGACCTCGCGGCCGAGCACATCGTGGATCGGCTGAATCTCCTCGAGTTCGTCGAGCACGGCGCGCGTGCACTGACCCATGATGTCGCGATCCCAGACCAGGGAGTGGCCGAGCGACGTCGAGCGCCGTACGACGTTCCCAACGAGATCGCGCTCGACGTCCACAACGACGGTCTGCCCGTTGACCGTCTGGCTCTCGCGCACGACCCATCCCAGCGCGTTCCGCTTGTACTCGAATACGCCGCTCGGCCCCTCCGCCCATACAACCCGACCGAGCTCGTCGTACTCGAATTTCTCTACCCGATCATCGTCGTAGCGTTGCTCGATGAGCTGGCCCGCCAGATCGTACTCGTACCAGGTCTTCTGGCGGAGCCCGTTCTCGGCCATGATGAGCCGGCCCTCGGAGTCGTACTTGTAATGCAGCTGCCGGCCGTCGAACGTGCGCTCGGAGAGGACCATGCCGGCTAGATTCAACTTGATGGAGTGGACCTCTCCTTTCGGGTTGATCACCTCCACAAGCCGGCCCTCCCGGTCGTACTTCATCCGCGTCGTCGACCCGTCCGCCTCGTGAATCTCGCAGAGCTTGCGGAACCCGCCGTGCACATAGCGTGTGATGCGCCCGTTCTCACCCATCACGCTCGTCCGCTGCCGGATGCCGTCGTACTCGTACCGGACAACGCTGCCGTCCGGCTTGCGCTCGGAGAGCAGATCGCCCCGCACGCTGTAGGCGTAGTAAAACGTAGCACCGGTCGCGTCCTGCTTGGCCGTGCACCGGCCCCAGTAGTCGTAAGCCCAGCGGGTGACGTGACCGAGCGCGTCGACCTTCTCTACCAGGTTGCCGTGGCTGTCGTGGCGGTACTGAGTGCGTCCCCCGTTTGGACCGATGGTCTCCACGACGAGACCACGGTTGCCGAAGCGGCTCTCGAACGACGCGCCGATCGGATCGGTCCAGGCGATACCTCCAGCAAAGCGCACCACGCTGGTGACTCCGCCAGCGGCGTCGACTCTCCGGCGGATGTGCCCGTCCGCATCGCGCTCGTAAGTGGTCGAGCGGCCGAGCGGGTCGATCTCCTGAAGCACGCGGCCGCGGGGGTCTAGCCTCCACTGGGTCGTCGCGCCGAGCGAGTCGGTGTACGCGACGAGATTCCCGCCCTCGTCATACCGGCGCTGGACCACCGCGCCAGCCGAGACGGCCTTGTCAAGCTTGCCGTGCTCGTTCCCGAAGTACCGATGAACGGTGATGGAATCAATCGCCTCGGAGTAGCCGTTCCCATCGTAAATGAACTTGCAATGATAGATGCCTTTCGCGCGGGTCTCGCCGTCGGCCAGGAGCGCGGGAACGTCGGCCGAGAGGCTCCTGTCCTCGGCGCCTTCGTACGCTCCCCACGTCTCGACGCAGCGCTTCTGCTCGTCGTAACGGAAATGGAAGGTGAGGCCGACGGGCGAGGTATGCGCGAGCAAGAAGTGGTCTTCGTCGTAGGCGTACCGGGTGACGTAATCCTCCGCGTCGCGCGCCTCGATCAGGTTGCCGCGCTCGTCGTAGACGAAGCGGCCGAGGGCGACCCAGCGGGCCTGTTCCGGCGCGTTCTTCAGCTCCCACGCGGCGATGCGGCCGTCGTGGTCGCGGCGAACCCTGACGACCCGGCCGACGCAGTCGTGCACCTCAGCGAGCCGCCCGCCGGCGTAGACGAGTGAGATGGTCTGGTCGAAGGTATCGCGGATGGCCGATAGGAGCCATCGCTCCTCATGGCGCGCCTCGAACACGAGCCACCTGCCCTCACCGGTGTCGAGCACGAAGCCCTTTGCGCCGCGCACGAGAACCATCCCTTCGGGCCCTGTCGTGCCTTCGCCCTCCTCGATGAGGTCGAACTCCAGGCCGAGGCCCTGGTCGCTCCACACTGTGATGGATCGCCGGCCGATCTCGACGTCGCACGCCAGCGAGTGGCACCACCCTAAGCCGAGGCCGACGTCGCGCTCGGTCGACGTCGAGTAGTAGGCGCGCGCGATTTCGAGCGGGAGCGGGCCCGGCAGATCGACGTCGAGCACGGGATTCGTGAAAACGTTTCCCGTGACGACATCGACCGGATCGCCCTTGGCGGCCTTGCCGCTCTTCTTGCCTTTGTGGTGCTTCGGGCATGAGCCGCCATTAGGATCACCGGTCCCATTCCCGCACGCGCCCTTGCCCCGCCACCCGTGCCCTTGCCGCCGTTCTTACCCTTGGCCTTCTGGTTGCCCTTGCCGCCCTTGCCGCCCTTGCCGCCGCTGCCCCCTCCGCCTCCGCCGCCGCCTAGGACGAAAACGCCGGGATTCATCCCAGGGATCGCAGGGATGTTGGGGACAGGTGCCGTGCGCATGCACTCCCACTTACGGCAGCACGCACCGTGCGTCAAACCACCCGCCGGCGCGCAAGCCGGAGCCGCAAGGCTGCACGCACCGCGGATCCTCGGTCCGGAACTGGCACGCGTCCGGTCTCGATCCGTCGAGTGCGAACCGCGTATCGCCGGGAGGCTTTCTTAGCCCCTGTTCCCGCCCCGCTGTAGACGAGCGCCAGGCACGTGGACCAAACGACGTGGACAGCGTCGAGCCGCTCCCCGCCCCAGGATCGGCTCGACCGGGAATGGGAAAGCCGCCGGATGCGGCTCGCGAACGCGCGTCCGCGCGTCGCGGCACGAGGATCCGTTCCCCGCGCTCCTCACTGCCGCACCGGCAGCTCCACCACGAAGCTCGCGCCCTCCCCCGGCGCGCTCTCGACGGTCACCGCCCCGCCGTGCGCCTCGACGACGCTCTTCACGATCGCCAGCCCCAGCCCCGTCCCGTCGCGGCCCTCGTCGGTCGTGAAGAACCTGTCGAAGATCCTCGGCAGGTGCTGCGGCGGCACCCCCGGCCCCCGGTCGCGCACCGCGATCCTCGCCGTCCGCTCCCCTTCCCGGCCCTCCCCGCCCTCGACGGTCACCACCACCGGCTCCCCCGGCGGCGAGAACTTCACGGCGTTGTCGACGAGGTTCGAGAGCGCCGTCTCCAGGTCCGTCTGCCGCGCCCGGAGCAGCCGCGTCCGCATCTCGTACCGCAGCTCCACCGGCTGCCCCGGGCTCGCGCGCCGCTCCACCACGCGCGCCACGAGCGCCTCCAGATCGAGCACCGTCATCGCCTCGCTCGAGGCCTCGATCCGGCTCAGCTCCAGCAGCCTCGACACGAGCCGGTCGAGCCGCGCCACGTCGAGCTCGATGTTCCGCAGGAAGCGCCGCCGCGCCTCGAGATCGTCCGCCGCCCCCTCGTCGAGCAGCTCGGCGGCGCCCCGGATCGACGTCAGCGGCGACTTGAACTCGTGCGCCACATCGGCCGCGAAATCCGAGATGTACCGCAGCCGCGCCCCCAGCCGCTCGTTCATCGCGGCGAACGACGCGCCGAGCTCGCGGATCTCGCCGCTCCCCGACACGGGCACCACGACGTCGCGCTCGCCGGCCGCGACGCGCTTCGCCGCGCGCGACAGCTTGCCGAGCGGCCTCGAGATCGACCACGCGAGCGCCAGCGTGACGAGGCCGGTGAACAGGCTCGCGACGACGAGCACCCGGATGAGCCCCGAGCGGATCCTGTGCAGCTCGACCAGCACCGGCTGCGTCGAGCGCACCACGTAGACAGCGCCCACCACCTCGCCGCCCCGCCAGATCGGCTCGGCCAGGAACAGGAACACCGCCGGCTGCCGCTCCCGCACGCGCGTCCATGCGGCGCGGCGCCCGGCGAGCGCCTCGCGCACCTCCGAGCGGTCCCCGACCTCGGGCCAGCTCTCGCGCGCGTTCTCGCCGAAATGGCGCACCCCGCTGGCGAGATCCGCGAGGCCCGACGAGCCAGGTCCACGGCCGCTCGTCGAGAGGAGACGCGGAACCGCCGGCTCGGGCCCCTCGGGCGGGCCGTTCTGGTGCGAGTCCACGACGACCGCGCCCGCGCTGTCGAGGATCCGGACGCGCGTGCGCGTGTGCCTCGCGGCCCGGGTCAAGACGTGGCGGTGATCGAGCGCGCCAAGCTCGACACCCCGGTCGAGATCCGACGCGAGCATCGCGGCTACCAGGACCGCCTGGTTCGCCATGTCGCGCTCCAGCGAGCCGAGCAGCTGCCGCTCGTAGAGGCGCGCGAACTCGAGCCCCGCCACTGGCACGAGCAGTACAACCAGGTTCACGACGAGCAGCCGGACGCGGATCCGGCCGAGCTCCCAGCGCAGGCGCTCGATCATCGTGCGCATCGTGCGGCCAGGCATCGCGGCCCGGCTACGCCCCCTGCAGCTTGTAGCCGACGCCGTGCACGGTCGCGATCGGATCGCCGCCAACCACGCGGAACTTCGCGCGGATCCGGCGGACGTGCGTGTCGATGGTGCGCTCCGTGATCAGGTTGTCGTAGCGGTAGGCGCGCTGCATGAGCTGCCCGCGCGAGAGCACCACCCCGGGCCGCTCCAGCAGCGCGCCGAGCACGCCGAGCTCCGTCGCCGTGAGCGACACCGGCTGGCCGAGGTACCGCGCCTCGTGACGCTCGGTGTCGACCTCGATCGGGCCGTGGCGGAGGACCGCGGCGCGCGCGCCGGCGGACGCCGGCGCGGGCGCGGGAGGCGGCGCCTCGGTCCGCCGGAGCAGCGCGCGCACCCGCGCCACGAGCTCCCGCGGCGAGAACGGCTTCGTGAGGTAGTCGTCGCCGCCGAGCTCCAGGCCGACGATGCGGTCGACCTCGTCGGCGCGCGCCGACAGGAACAGGATCGGCGTCCTGCTCCCGGCGCGCAGCCGCCGGCACACCTCGAGGCCGTCGAGCTCCGGGAGCATCACGTCCAGCACCACGAGGTCCACCGTGCCCGCCCCCGCCGCCTCGACGGCGGCGCGCCCGTCGGCCACCGCCGTCACGGCGTACCCCTCCTTTTGCAGGGCGTAGAGCAGCACCTCGCGGATGCGCGCCTCATCGTCGACGACCAGGATGTGCTTGCTCACGTCGCGATCGGTCCCACTGTTCCGTCTGTTCCGTCCGTTCCGGCGCCGTGCGCGTCGATCGCCGCGCCGAGGCCCTCCACGCGCGCCCAGACCTCGGACACGATACCACCGACGCCCTCGACCGAGGACCCGGCGAAGCGCGCCAGCACGAGCTGCGTGCGCAGCGCCTGGACGAGATCCGCGAGCTCCTCGAGGGCGCGGGCGTCGCGGTCGCGCATCGCCCGCAGGCGCCGGATGTTCTCGAGGTGCAGGTGCGCCGTCGCCAGCGACCGCGCGCCCGCGCCGCCGCCGCCCCGCTCGATCTCCGCGACGCGCGCCGCGGCGGCGCCCTCGTCGAAGCCGCTCTGGCGCAAGAGCGCGTCGAGCTCGGCGTGGCGGGCGGCGGCGCGCGCCACCTCGGCCTCGATCCGCGAGGCCGCCTCGCGCGACAGGAGCGCCTCGAACGCGGTGCCAGCGCACGCGCTGACCCCCTCGCGCAGCGCGCCCAGGACGCGCGCGGCGGCCTCGCCCGCGGCGCCGCCAGGGCCCCCACCGCTCTCTCCGCGGCCCGCCGTGAGCGCGACGGGCGCCCAGATCGGCCAGAGCGGCACGCAGAGGGCCGCGGACAGGGCGGCGCGGCGGCGCGCGCCGTGGCCGTCAGGGCGCGCGCCGCGGTAGACCGCCACAGCGCACGCGAGCCCCGCGATCAGGTACAGGACCGCCAGGTCGCGCAGGCTCATCGCTCGCTCCCCGTCAGGCCGTCGCGCGCGCCGCCGTCCTCGTTCTCGTACGGGTAGCGGTGGCCGTGCGCGTGGTCGTCCGGATCGGGCGGAAGCCCGTCGTCGTCATAGATCCCGCGCGCAGATCGGAAGCTCCGGAAGAGCGCGTCGGAGAAGCTCCCCTCGCTGGCGCGCAGGAAGGGGACCACATTCTCGCTCGGCCGCCCGAGGTAGGGCCGGAGGATCCACGCGGCTTGACCGCCGACGGCGAAGAAGACGGCCATGAAGGCGACCGCGGTGAGCCAGCGGCCCCGGCCCGCGCCGATACCCCGCACGAGCACGCCGACCGCCGCGAGGCCCGCGACGGCGTAGGCGAGCCAGGCGGCGACCGAGGACGCGTGGTAGCCGAGCCCCGTGTCGATGGCCAGCCAGAGCACGGGCGCGAACGCGAGCAGCACGAGCGACGAGCGGGCCGCCGACGCGAGGGCGAGCGCGATGACGGACCGCATGGGCCACGGGCGCCCGAGCACGGCCGAGAACGCGTGGAGCGCCGGGGCCGAGATCGCGAGCGTGATCAGCATCGCCAGCGGCACCTTGATGGCCGCATAGACGATCTGCTCCCTGCCGCGGAAGCTGCCGACCACGCCGCCGAATACGGCCGAGCCGAGGGCGATGGCGCCGAGCGACGCGAGCGCGATGGCGCGGATGTCCCTGTCTTCACGGCAGCTCGCGGCCACCTCGGCGGGCGCCCGGAGCAGACGGCTCACGACGGAGGCGCTCACGAGGCCCCCCCCTTCAGCATCGGGAGCGTCTCCACCCACACGCGCAGCGCGAGCACCGCGGCGAACACAGCGAACCCGACGAGCGCCGCGGTCGCCCCGGAGAGCCTGACGAGACCGCCGTCGCGCCGGAGCGCCGCGCCGAGATCGCGCAGCAGGACGCCGACGCCGACCACGCCGCCCACCGCGAGGCCGAGCAGCCCCATGAGGGCCGCCGTCAGGTCCGACCCGCCCGTCACCACGAAGAGCGCCGCGGCGGGCGCGAGGCCGCCGAGCACGAGGCCCGTCGCGGCGGCGGCGCGCGCCGTCGCCGACAGCGCGCGGGGCGGGTCGAGCGGCGCGTCGAAGAGGGTCAGCACGATCGTGAGCGCCGGCACGCCGACGAAGGCGACGGCGACCATGGCCGCAGGGACGCCGGCGGCGTGGTGAGCGAACGACACGCCGCCGTGCCGCGCGCCGAGCGAGAGCCCGTAGAGCGAGGCGAGGCCGACGCCGACGCCGAACCGGGACAGCTCCTCGCGGAGCGAGGCCGAAGGCCGCTCCGCGAGGAGGGCGGCCGTCCAGCCGCGGTGTCCGGCGCCTTCGGCGGGCTCCACGGCGGGGCCGGGCACGGGGGCCGCGGGAGCGTCGTCTCGACGCGCCGCGGGCTCGTTTGCGCCGGCGTCCGTGCCGGCCTCGAGCGATGACGTCAGGGGGAGACAGGTAGCTTGCACCTGCACGTGGACCTCCTTCGGGGTGAGCGCTGCGCGGCCTGGTCACGACCGCCGCAGACCTCCCTGGGCGTACCCCCCGGGTGAGGCGCACCCGCGCGCCCGACGAGGAACAAACGCGGAGAGGTTGTGGCGAAGACGTGGCGACGGCGCGCGCCCCCGGAGCGCCCCGGGGCCGGGACCGCCGGCGCCCGAGGAGCCCTCCACGGGAGGTCTCCCGCGACGGTCCACACGCACATCACAGCCTCTGAGCGCCCGACTCCGGTGATCCATCGACATGTAGATCGGTGTGCGCCAAACCACACATTGCCGTTTTGTACGTGACGGATCGATGCTTGGCGCGCAGCCATCGCGCGGGAGGAAGTAATGAAGATCGACCTGTTCACAGAGATGCAGAGTCCCCGTCCGTGGTCGGAGGACCACGAGCACAGGATCATCATGAACACCCTCGAGCAGGCGAAGCTCGCCGATCGGCTCGGGTACGGCTGCTGGTGGCAGGTCGAGCACCATACGGCCGAGGAGTTCAGCTACTCGTCGGCGCCGGAGGTGATGCTCGCGGCGATCTCGCAGCACACGACGTCGATGCGGCTCGGGCACTCCTCGGTGCTGTCGCCATTCCGGTTCAACCACCCCATCCGCGTCGCCGAGCGCGCGGCGATGCTCGATCACCTGAGCGGCGGGCGCCTGGAGCTCGGCCTGGCCCGCTCGACCATCCCGGAGTGGCGCGCGTTCAACATCCCTCCGGACCGGACGCGCGATCAGATGCAGCAGGCGTTCGAGATGATCCCGAAGATGTGGACGCAGGAGCGGTTCTCCTGGAAGAGCGAGGACGCCGAGATCAACAACGTCCCCATCCTCCCGAAGCCGTACCAGAAGCCCCACCCGCCCCTCTGGCAGGCCTGCTCGAGCCTGGCCTCGTTCGAGCAGGCCGGGCGCAACGGGGTCGGCGCGCTCGGCGTCACGCTGTGGGCGCCGCCCGACCAGGTGAAGGAGTGGATCGGCATCTACCGCGAGGCCATCCGCCGGTGTGAGCGGCCCGTCGGCGCGTTCATCAACAACCAGGTCGGGTTCTTCACGTTCGCTCACTGCGCCGAGACGGACCAGCAGGCCATGGAGAACGGCGCCGCCTCCGCGGCCGCGTGGTACACGAACGGGTCCTTCACGTTCTTCGAGGCGAAGGAGCACTTCCTGCGGACCCACGCCGAGGAGCAGGCGCTGGCCAAGGACCCGGCGGGCGGCGGCCTCGTGGGCCAGCTCCTGCGCGACCGCGCGGGGAAGACGCCGGCCGAGACCAAGGCCAACGCCGTCCTCGCCCGCATCATGCAGAACGAGGACGTCCCGAACGAGGAGGTGTTCGACGCCCTGAAGGAGCAGAACTCGCTCATCGTCGGCAGCCCGGAGACGTGCCGGCAGAAGATCAAATTCTACGAGGACCTCGGCATCGATCGCCTGCTGAGCTTCCAGCAGGTCGGGCGCCTGTCGCACGAGCAGGTCATGAGCAGCATCCGCCAGATCGGCAAGCTCATCCCCGAGTTCGACACCCCCTAGAGCGGCGGTCACCCGCTTCGGATACGGGCCCACCTCGACGTTTTCGGTGCTCAGCGCACTGAAGTGCGCTTGCGCGCCGAAAACGCCGATCTGGGCCCGTCTCCTGTGCGGGAGACCGCCGCTCTGCTCGGTATGTAGCTGAGGTGGGCGGAAACTGGGCGGGGACGGCAAACAGGTCGAAAAGACGCCTGATTGCACGGTCAGAGGCGCGCGCCGGCAGCGGCGTGGGCCGCAGCCTCCAGGGGCTGCAGGCAGCAGCCTCGCTCGATCAAAACCGACCGACGAGGCCGAGCCCGGCGCTGCTCGGGCCGAGCGCCACAGGCGCCGGCAGCACGAAGGGCTGGCTGACGTCGTTCCGGACCAGCACACTTCGCGGCACGAGGAGGCCGGGGATGAGCAGGGCGGCTCCCGTGATCTGGACGAGCCCGTCGAGGACGAGCGCCATGGTCTCGAGGTCGTCCTGACGGGTCGTGGCCAGGGTGATGAAGGGGCCCGCGCACGGCACGAACAGCGCCGCGTAGCCAGGGGAGCCACGGTATACCGCGTCACCGCCGCCGATCGCGGTGAACAGGTAGACGGTGCCGAAGACGATCGAGCCGCTGATCACGAGCCCCTTGCGGACGCGCGTCTCCGGATGATAGCCGGGCGGCACCGGCTCGCCCTCCCTCCAGGGAAGCACCTTCGGGCCCGCGGGTGGGGCGCCGTGGCCGCCGTGGAAGCCTGGAGGCGGAGGAGCCTGCGGCGCGGGCAGGGATTGCGCCTGCACGAGCGGCGGAGCCGGCGGTGCCCCGTCGTCCGCCCGTGCGTGCTCCGCGCCAGAGAAGGAGACAACAAGCCAGGTCGCCACGGCGAGCGACCATCGTTCAACCGATCCTCGATTCCACATTTCAGCCCCCCGCTCTCGCATGCCCCGTGACCTCGCGCCGGCAGCGCCCAACAGACGAGCCTACACGAGACGGGTCAGGTCCGAGCAGGCGCAGAGCGTCGCGCCGGCGGTGTTGAACGCCACACCCACCATCGCGCTGGACAGGCGCGCGGATGTTCGCTAGGCTGCACATCGATGTCCGTCCCTCGCGCGCGCTCCCTACGCCCCTGCCCAGGCCTACGGCCCGGGGGCCTTTGCGCGCGCTGCTGATCGACGTCGCTCCTCGCAGTACGGCCCCCTCGGTTCTCTTGGTCCAGGTGGGGTCGTCCGTCTCGTCGTCGTGTCGTGACGACTCCCATCGCTAGCTTTCAGGGAGTCCCGTCATGTCCACGATGCCTGTCCACAAGTACAAGCCCTTTCAGCCCATCCACCTGCCCGATCGCCGCTGGCCCAGCCGCGTGATCGAGCGGGCGCCGCGCTGGTGCAGCGTGGATCTGCGCGACGGCAACCAGGCCCTGGTCGAGCCCATGGGCCTCGAGCGGAAGCTCCGCATGTGGCACGAGCTCGTGCGCATGGGGTTCAAGGAGATCGAGGTGGGCTTCCCCAGCGCGTCGCAGCCCGACTTCGACTTCGTGCGCTGGATCATCGACCAGGGGCTCATCCCGGACGACGTGACGATCCAGGTGCTCACCCAGGCGCGCGCCGAGCTGATCGAGCGCACCTTCGAGGCCATCCGCGGGGCGCGCCGCGCCATCGTCCACCTCTACAACTCCACCTCCACGCTCCAGCGGCGCGTGGTGTTCGGCCTGGACCGCGCGGGCATCGCCGAGATCGCCGTGCGCGGGGCCCGGCTCGTGAAGGAGCTCGCGGCGCGGTCGCCCGGGACCGAGGTCGCGCTGGAGTACTCCCCCGAGAGCTTCACGGGCACCGAGCTCGATTTCGCGAAGGAGATCTGCGAGGCCGTGATGGACGTCTGGGAGCCCACGCCATCACGGAAGATCATCCTGAACCTGCCCGCCACCGTCGAGATGTCGACGCCCAACGTGTACGCGGATCAGATCGAGTGGATGCACAGGAACCTGAAGCAGCGCGACTGCATCGTGCTGAGCGTGCACCCGCACAACGACCGAGGCACCGCCGTGGCCGCGGCGGAGCTCGCCGTGATGGCGGGCGCCGACCGCGTCGAGGGCACGCTGTTCGGGAACGGCGAGCGCACGGGCAACGTCGACGTCGTGACGCTGGCGCTCAACCTGATGTCCCAGGGCGTGGATCCCGAGCTCGAGATCCATGACGTCCAGGCGATCAAGGAGACGGTCGAGCACTGCAACCGCCTGCCGGTCCACCCGCGCCACCCGTACGTCGGCGAGCTCGTGTACACGGCCTTCTCCGGGTCGCACCAGGACGCGATCAAGAAGGGGTTCAAGGCGCTGCGCGAGGGCGGGAGCCCGCTCTGGGAGGTGCCGTACCTGCCCATCGATCCGCAGGACGTCGGCCGCAGCTACGAGGCGGTGATCCGCGTGAACAGCCAGTCGGGCAAGGGCGGCGTGGCCTACGTGCTCGAGCACGACCACGGCTACGCGCTGCCGAGGGGGCTCGCCGTCGAGGTGAGCCAGGCCGTGCAGCGCAGGGCGGAGCGGACCGAGGGCGAGGTGCAGAAGGCCGAGATCCTGGCGATCTTCGAGCGGGAGTACGTGAACCGCGCAGGGCCGCTCCGCGTCACCCGGCACAGGCGCGTCGGCCAGGGCGCGGACGAACGACACGAGTTCCATGTGCAGCTCCGGGGCGCCGCCCACGTGCTGAGCGCCGCCGGCGACAGCCCCGCCGAGGCGCTCGCGAGCGCGCTCTCGCGCCACGCGGGGATCGCGATCGCGGTGGACGAGCACGCGGCGCACGCGCTCCCGAGGAGCGCCGGCGACGAGACGGCGGCGTATGTGGCCCTCTCGGTCGGGCGCAAGCGCAGCTTCGGCGCGGGGACGCACGGGGACGCCGACATGGCGTCGCTCGCCGCCGTGGCGTCCGCGTGGAACCGCGCGCGGCCGGCGGATGCGGCGCAGCTCGCGGCGGCAGCGGAGTGAGCGGGCGCGCGGTCGCCAGAGCCCGCCGGAGGCGCCCGCGCGGCGAGACGAAGCGCCTGGACGCGCGCGCGCGCGGTGCTACCCTCGCGCGCCGACGGCGGAGCTCCTCCGGCGGGTCCGGCAGCGCGGCCACAGACGGCAGACGCGGGAACCAGCAGGGGCGACGTTGCAGACGCCACGTTCCCTTATGATGCCTTCTCCCCCACGCCGCATCCCGAGCTCGCGCCGCGTCGCGAGCCGCCTGTGGACACGCACCTGCGGTGCCTCCTCCAGCGCGCGAGCGGTGGGACCTGGGCAGGGAGCGCCTGCGGTGCCGGGCGTATCCGTCGAGCTCTGGAAGCAGGACTGGCTGCGCTGGAACACAACGAGACAATCAAGGTGAGTGAATGAGCAAGGTGGAAAATCCGGCACTGAGAGGGTTCAACCCCGATCCGTCGATCGTTCGCGTGGGGGACGATTATTACATCGCGACCTCGACGTTCGAGTGGTTCCCGGGCGTCCAGATCTCCCACTCGAAAGACCTCGCCAACTGGCGGGTGGTCGCGCGGCCGCTGGAGCGGTACTCGCAGCTGGACATGCGCGGCAACCCCAACTCCGGCGGGATCTGGGCGCCGTGCCTGACCTACGCGGACGGCTTGTTTCACCTCATCTACACGAATTCGCGCCGCTGGGCGGGGGCGTTCAAGGACGTCCACAACTACCTGGTCACCGCGCCTTCCATCACCGGTCCGTGGTCGGAGCCCATCTACCTGAACAGCTCGGGGTTCGATCCTTCGCTGTTCCACGACGACGACGGCCGCAAGTGGCTCGTGAACATGGTGTGGGATCACCGGCCGGGCAACAACCCGTTCGGTGGGATCTTGCTCCAGGAGTACAGCCCGAAGGAGAAGAAGCTCGTCGGTCCGGTGGAGAACATCTTCCGGGGCACGGCGCTCGGGCTCGTGGAGGGGCCGCACCTCTACAAGCGAGATGGCTACTACTACCTGCTCACCGCGGAGGGTGGCACGTTCATCACGCACGCCGCGACGGTGGCCCGCTCTCGCTCGATTCACGGCCCTTACGAGGTCATGCCCAACAATCCGCTCATCTCCAGCGCGTCCCACCCCGAGCTGCAGCTCCAGAGCGCCGGTCACGGCAGCTTCGTGGAGAACAAGGACGGCTCGTGGGTGTTCGCGCACCTGTGCCGCCGCCCGCTGAAGAATGGCCGGTCGACGCTGGGACGCGAGACGGCGCTCCAGGGGATCACCTGGGTCGAGGGGTGGCCGCGGCTGACCTCGGGCGGGCAGGTTCCGCTGGACGTCTACGAGGGGCCGAACCTGGCTCGCCACGAATGGCCGAAGACACCCGAGCGCGACGACTTCGACAAGCCCGCGCTGGACATCGAGTGGCAGTCGCCGCGCGTGCGGCCGGCGGACGTGAGCAGCCTCGCCGCCCGACCCGGGTACCTGCGCCTGATCGGGCGCGAGAGCATCACCTCGAACTTCGAGCAGAGCCTCGTCGCGCGGCGCCAGCAGGCCAAACACGTGCAAGCGACGACGTGCATGCAGTTCGCCCCTCAGCACTTCCAGCAGATGGCGGGCCTCGTCGCGTTCTACAGCACGGACTCGTTCTACTATCTCTACGTCTCACGGGCGGACCACGCCGAGAAGGCCCTCTCGCTCATGAAGTGCGAGCGCGGGAACCTGACGTTCCCGGTCGAGAAGGAGTACGTGCTGGACGGGGTGGAGAACATCTTCCTGCGGCTCGAGATCAAGGACGAGCGGATATCGTTCTTCTACTCGCGGGATGGCGTCACCTACCACGCGGTGGGGTGGGAGCACGACGCGTCGATCCTGTCGGACGAGCACGCGGTGCCCTGCGGGTTCACGGGCAATTTCGTCGGGATGGCGTGCCAGGACCTGGCCGGCACGCGCCTGCACGCGGACTTCGACTGGTTCGACTACCGCGAGATCGGGTGACGTCCA
Source organism: Sorangium sp. So ce426 (assembly GCF_051475585.1). NCBI lineage: Bacteria > Pseudomonadati > Myxococcota > Polyangiales > Polyangiaceae > Sorangium > Sorangium sp. So ce426. The sequence goes on from NZ_CP150341.1 coordinate 7,053,052, forward strand.
CACAGGGGACAGCCTAAGGGATCCCCTTCAGTTTTTCGGAAATTCACAGGGAGGCGAGGAGACGGGGAGGGAATTTTTCAAATACTCCCTGACTCCCCGCCTCCCTGTTCAATTTCTCCGCTGAAAGGGGCTGCTATAGGCCTGGCCTCGGCTCGCGCTCCTTGCCACGGAGGTGGATCTGGAGCGTCAGCATCCACGCGGTCGGCGCCGCGACGAGCACGTGCGGCGACGGCAGCGGGGGCGCGCTGTCCTTCACGAAGCTCGAGGCGTAGACGTACTGCGCGTCGTAATACTGCAGGCCCAGGAGGTTCGTGCCGTTCAGGGCGAGCTCCATGCCGCGCCAGCCGACCGCTGCGACGGCATCGAGGCTGACAGCGTCCTTGCCGTCCCGCCCGCCCGGGAGGGAGCGACCCGCCATGCCCTCGACGCCGGCGCCCACGCGGACCGTCACCTCCTTGCCGGAGAGCCGGCCGACGACCCCCGAGGCGAACACGTCGTCGCGCAGGACGAACGCCGGCGCATTGGGCACCGGGTCGCCCTCCGCGAAGCGCGCGTCGGAGCCGGTGAAGCGAGCGTGGGTGTACGTCCCGCTCAGGTGCGCGCCGAACGGGCCGGAGCGCGCGCTCATCACGACCTGCGCGCCGGCGCGCACCGACGGCGGCGCCTCGACGTGCTGCCGGGACGCCGCGTCGAACACACGGTCGTTGCCGAGCCACGAGCCGAACCCCACGGCCGAGCCCTGGAAGGTCTTGCCCTCCTTGAGCCGGACGCCCGCCTCGACGCTGCGCACCTTGGTGAACGGCACGCGCTCGCCCTCGTCGAGGTCGCGCGCCTGCGGGGAACGGAACCCCTCGCCGTAGCTCGCCACGAGGTGTACGCCGCCGCGGACCGCGATGTCGGCCATGGCCTTGCTCGAGACGACGAAGCCCTGCGCGGTGCGCTCGAGCCCGGCGTTGCTCGTGCGATCCCGCACGCCGTACGAGAGCGAGTCGAGGCGCGCGCCGCCACGGACGACCACGCGCTTGATCGGGTAGAGAGAGAGATCGGCATACGCGGCCACGTTCGTGGCGTCGATCGTCGCGTCGACGAGCGCGGCGTTCCTCGTGCCATCCTCGAACAGGCGCGTGTCGGTCTGGTCGACCGTGTCCACGCGCGCGTAGGCGCCCATCTCGATGGAATCGCGCTTCGAGGTGATCTCGACGCCATGGCGGTAAAGCACCGTGAGGCCGAAGGTCGCGGCGTCGTTCACCATCTCGCTGTCGTCGCTCCGGACGATCGGCTCGCCGGCGAGCTGGTCGAGCGCGTACCCGGTGAGGTTCTGGTGAAACGTCGTCTTGGTCTTGCCCGCGAAGCCGCCGATGCCCATCGTGCCCTCGCCTAGGCTCCAGAGGACATCGGAGCCGACGAGCGCCTGCGACGTCCGATCGCGGCCGAGCGGCCGCTGCGCCGCGTAGGGGTCGGCGCCCCGCTCCACGGGGCCCTGCGGCAGGTAGCCGGGAAAGTCGAAGCGCGCCGAGCCGATGGCCACCGTCGCGCGGAACTGGACCCGGTTTTCGCCCCCGCCGAGCTGCCCGACGAAGGAGCTGCGCTCGCCGCCGCGCACGCCGCCCGGCCCGTCCGTGGCGTCGGTCTCGAAGGCCGCGAACGTGTCCATCATCTCGTCGTGCTCGGGCGCAAACGCGATGAGGACACGCCTCGTCCCGAACGAGCCGACTCCCCCCTTCAACCAGAAGCCCGGCGCCTCCAGGCCGAGATCCATGCGGAGCGAGCCGGCGACGCCGAAATCGCCTTGCCTCGGATCGTGCGGGCCGCTGGCGATCCGGACGGAGCGGACCACCTCCGGCATGATGAGGCGCATGTCGGCATATCCGGGAGCACGGATGTGCGAGACCTGGTTCATCGGGATGTTGCCGGCGAAGATCTCGACGTCTTGACCCGAGGTGCCGTCGAAGCCGCGCAGCGACAGGCGCGGCGCGCGACCGGGCAGGCCGCGATCGCTCATGAAGACGCCCGGGAGGACCCGCAGCACGTCGGCGCCCGAGCCGTGCGGCGCCGCGGCGAGGACCTGCGCGTCCGCCTCGACGTCGGAGGCGCTCCGGGCCGGCGGCTTCGCCCGCACCCTCACCTCGAGGGGCTCGTCCTTGGGGGCACAGGCGTCGATCTCGGCCTGGGTCGCCGCCTCGCGGACGCACCGCTCGTAGCTGTCGGCGCGGGCCACCGACGGCCACAGCGAGCCACAGAGGAGCGGGACGGCGACGGCCAGCGGTCCTGTCGGCCCGAGCCGCCGTGATGACCATCCCCTCGAGCCCCGTCCCCGGCGGTGCCTCATGAGGCGATGATACAGACAACGAGGCCGGAACTTGGGTGGGAAGCGTGGGAAGCGTGGGAAGCGCGCGTCATGATCTAGCGCTCAGGGGTTCGTCCCGAGCCGTCCGCCTGCCTGCCTGCTACTTCGCCGCGGCTCCCCGGGGCCTGACATGGACCGAGAGAAAAATGATGGCGGGGGCTCCACCAGAGAGGAGAGGCCGGGCGGTCGCGCCGCCGGCCAGGTGCACCGGGCCCAGGCCCTCAGGCGCGGGCGCTGTACGGGCAGCCGTGGGCTCTCATGGCGGCCGCCACGGGCTCCGTCACCACGGGCTCCTCCCGCCCCGCCGGCGCCGCGCGTACGGCGCTCGACGGCTCCCGCCGCTTCAGGATCATGCGCATCCCGTTCACCGGCTGCAGCGAGATGAACCCGCGGCAACGCGGGTCGAAGCCGGGGACCAGCCGGAGCCGATAACGCTGCAGCGCCATCGCGACCATGATCTTGCCCTCGAGCTGCCCCATGAACTCCCCCAGGCAGATCCGCTGGCCGGCGCCGAAGGGGATGAAGGCGAGCTTGTCGTCCGCGCTCCGACGGTGGTTCGCGAAGCGCTCGGGCTTGAACTCCAGCGGATCGCTCCAGAACTCCGGGTGCCGGTGCGTGACCCACGGGACGATGGCCACCGTCGACCCCGCGGCGACCTTGTAGCCGCCGAGGACGTCGTCCTCCAGCGGGCTGCGGAGGATGAACGGCACGGAGGGCAGGAGCCGGAGGCACTCGTTGAAGACCATGGTGAGGTAAGGCATCGACTCGATGTCCCTGGCCGTCGGAGACCGGCCGCCGAGGACGCGATCGATCTCGTCGGTGAGGCGAGCGCACACCTCGGGGTGCTGCGCGACCTGGTACAGCGCCCACGAGGCGGTGACGCTCGATGTCTCGTGCCCGACCATCAGGATGGTCTTGATCTCGTCCCGCAGCTGCGCGCGGTCCATCTTCGCGCCGGTCTCGGGGTCGACGGAGTTCATGAGGCGGACGAGCACGTTGTCCTCGCCGCCCGCGCCGCGCTGGTAGCCGTCGATGATGCCGTCGATCACGGTGTGCACGCGGTCCATGGCCCGGCGGAAGCGCAGGTGGCTGGGCAGCGGCCAGGACAGGGGCGGGTTGACCAGCGAGTACATCCGCTTGAGCGCGATCGAGAGCGCATATTTGAACGCCTCGCGGACGGTGTCCGTGTGGGCCTCCAGCGCGGCGCCGAAGAACGCCTCGCCCGCGATGCCGAACGTCACGTCCATCATGTCGTCGTTGATGTCCCGCTCGAACTCGCCCGGCTGGGCGTCCCAGCGCCGGAGCGCCGCCTCCATGTGCTCGACGATGAGGGGGACGAACGTGAGCGTGTTGGCGTGGTTGAACTGGGGCTGCACGTGCCTGCGCTGGCGCCGCCAGAGCTCACCCTCGCTGTTCACGAGGCCCCAGCCCAGCACGGGCGCGAGCTCGTGGTAGCGCTTCCCCTTGGGGTAGTTCCGGACGTTCGCGCGAAGCACGTGCGCGATGTCGTTCGGGTGAAACGCCATGACGAAGTCCTCGGCCCCGGGCGCCCGCAGGCGCACGACGTCGCCGTAACGCGCGAAGAGGTCCTCGTAATGACGCATGTCACCGGTCCTGAAATTCGCCAGGTACCGCAGGCTGGCGAGCGGGCCGGGGCCCGGGGGCTGCCGATCGAGCGTGGCACTCATGATTCCTCCTTCTTCGCGAGCTTCAAGGAAGCTGACGTGAGCTGTTCCGCGCGGACCCGCGCCGAGCGCACCCCGGCGCCGCGCATCGGCGCGGTCAGATGCACAGCGAGCCTCCGCCGTCGACGGTGAGCGTCGCGCCGTTGATCCTCCGCGCCCCGTCCGAGAGCAGCAGCAGGACGGCCTCGGCGACGTCGTCCTCGGTGCAGAGCCGGCCGCCCGGCGTGCGCGACTCCCAGTACGGGAGGATCCGCTCGTGATCCGGGTAGTTGCTCGTCACATGGCCATAGATCGGCCCGGCGGAGACGCAGTTGACCTGCACGTTGCGCGGGGCGAGCTCGACGGCGAGCGCGCGCGTGAGCGACTCCACCGCGGCCTTCACGGCGCCCATGGCGCCGAAGTGCTCGAGGTACCTCGACGAGCCGTTCGACGAGAGCGCGACGATCCGCCCGCCGCCGTGGCGCTCCATCAGGCGCGCCGCGCGCATGGCGCACAGGTGGTAGCCGATGACGTTCGTGCGGAAGGCCAGCTCCCAGTGCTCCGGGGTCGTCTGCTCGAGGGGGCCGAAGCGGCCGTTCGACGCGTTGCTGACGAAGTGGTCCAGCTCGCCGACGTCGCGCGCGATCGCGTCGAAGAGCCTGTCGATGTGCGCGGGGTTGGCGACCGAGCCCCAGACGTGCACCGCGTCGCCGCCGGCCCCGCGGATCTCGTCGGCGACCGCCTCGCCGTCGTCCCGCGAGTGGAAGCTGTTGACGACGACCCGCGCGCCGGCGCGCCCGAGCTTCGCGGCGATGGCGCGGCCCAGCCCGCGGCTCGATCCGGTCACGAGGACCGTCTTGCCCGCGAGCGCCACCCCGGGGGCAGGGAGCGCCCGCTGCGCCGCGGAGGCCGCGGGCGCGCGCGCCGCGGTGACCTGCGCGGGCGGCGCGGATTCGACGAGGCGCGCGAGATCGCCGACCGTGCGGGCCTCGTCGAGCGCCACCTCGAGCGCGCCCGGCTGGGCGCCGCGCTGCCAGAGGAGCGCGCGGAGCTCGTCGCGCCGGCGGCGGTCGACCCCGAGGTCCTCCTCGAGGCGCGCGTCGGGGACGAGCAGATCGACCGGGTGGCGGGTCGCGTCCGCGAGCGCCTGGACCACGACATGGAGCGCCTCGCCCGCGTGGCCATTGGCGTGCCTTCCGGCCTCCACGTGGCCATTGGCGTGCCTTCCGGCCTCCACGTGGCCATTGGCGTGCCTTCCGGCCTCCACGTGGCCATTGGCATGCCCTCCGGCTTCCACATGACCATTGGCGTGCTTCGCCGCCCCAACATGGCCATTGGCGCGCCCTTCAGCTTCCACGTGGCCATTGGCGTGCGCTCCGGCCTCGACATGGCCATTGGCGTGACTTCCGGTCTCCACGTGCCCCTTGGCGTGCGCTCCGGCCTCGACATGGCCATTGGCGTGGCTTCCGGTCTCCACGTGCCCCTTGGCGTGCTCTCCGGCCTCCGCGCTGGCCGCGATCGTTCGCGACAGGAGCTCGCTGACGCGGGCCACCGTGCGCAGCTCGTCGGGCGCCGCCTTGAGGGCGTTCGGGAGACCGAAATCGGCGCGCAGCGTCGCGAGGATCTCGCCGCGCTTCACGGAGTCGATGCCGAGGTCCTGCTCCAGATCGGCGTCGGCGACGACGACCTCGTCGGGGTAACGCGTCATGCGCACGAAGACGGAGCGAACGTGGTCGAGGAGATCATGAGATTGCATCGTCGAAACCTCGTGTTTGGTGAGTGCCATTCATCCGAGAGCGGCGGCCGGCGGGAGCGGGACGGCCGCGACGAGCGCGAACGCACCGGTCAGCACGGCCCGGCCGAAGAACTGCCCGCCCCGCGCGCCCAGCGCGAAGGAGCGGATCGAGGGCTGCGCGAGGCGCGCGCCCCCCGGCGGGAACGCGACGTCGATGTCCCGGAACGAGAACCGCGCCGGCAGCGCGAGCGCCCCCGTCTTGTAGAGCGCCTCCTTGGCGCTCCAGAGCAACGTCTCGAGGGCGGCGCGCGGGGCGCCCGCCGCGGCGCCCCGCGCGAGGCCCTCGCGCTCGCGCGGGGTGAAGTGCTCGTCGGCGAAGCTCGCCGCGCGCGCCTCGACCCGCTCGACGTCGACGCCGACCGCGCGCGCCGTGGTGACCGCGGCCGCCGCGAGCTCGCCCGCGTGCGAGAGCGACAGCGCGAACGCGCCGTCCTCGAAGCGCGGGCGACGGCCGCACGGCCCCGTCACCGCGCAGGCGAGGTAGGCGGCGCGCGGGTGCGCCTCGAGCGAGGCCGCGTCCAGCGCGACAAGCGGCGCGCCGCGGCCGGCGGCGAGCTCGAGGCGCAGCCACTTCGCCGCGACGCGCGCGCACGCGGACTGCGCCCGCCGGGCCGCGACGCGCTGCGCGGCGCACGCGCGGCGCTCGCCGGCCGTCAGGTAGGGCTCGAGGCGCGCCGCGGCCTCGGCGTCCGCCCGCGCGACCGCGATGGCGAGCGGCGGCGTCACGGCGCCCCCAGCGTCAGCGTCGCCTGCGCCGCCGGGCGGACGTCCGCGGCCACGCGCCCCACGACGCGGCCCTCGAGCCCCTCGACCTCCAGGAGCACGCCGCCCGAGGGGTCGAGCGCCTGCGCCCACGCGCCGAGGACGCGGTCGCCCGCCGCGGTCGGGGCCGTGGCGACGAGCCGGACGGGGACGCCCGCGTCGCGGAGCGCGAGGTCGTTGGCCGCCGTCCCGAAGCGGATCCGGTCGACGCCGCCCGCGGCGCACACCGGGAACGCGCCCGCCTCGTCGCGGCGCAGGGTGCCCAGCGACAGGAGCGCGTCGAGCAGGAGGAACGGCGTGGCGGCCCCGCGCTGCCCTGCGAGGGCGCCGTCGGTCGTGAGGCGGAACCGGGCCTCCTTGAGCGCGGCGCCGAGCACGAAGGTGCCGAGGTGATCGAACCAGCCCGCGTGCCGGACCGGCGAGCCAGGGCTCGCGTAGGGGTCGCGGACCAGGGGCCCGTCGATCCGCCCGGCGTGCCGCGAAGCGAGGCCATCGCGCCCGACGTGGATCGGGGCGAGCTCGACCACGCAGGTCGCGAAGACAACGCCGGCGCGGAGGGTCACGCCCGACCGGTGCACGAAGTCGCCGCGCACCTCGACGGCGCACGCGACGCGGCCGCCGGCGAGGCGCTCGCGGCGGGTCGTCACCGCGCGCACGTCGCGCGGCGCGTCGTCGGCGAGGCGCAGGAACTCGAGGAAGCGCACGTCGCGGACCTCGCGGACGAGCGCGCCGCCGCCGGAGGTCGCGAGCGCGTGCCGGACGGCCAGGTCGACGAGGAAGGCCCCGGCAGCGACGGCGCTCGAGCGCGCGCGGTGGTCGGAGAGCCACGGATCGACGCGCGGATCGAGCGTCCACGCGCTCGCGGGCGCGCTCCCCGACGCGTCCGCCGCGACCGCCGCATCCGCCGCGACGAGGCGCGGGGCGAAGCGCTCGATCTCGCCGTCGCCGAGCAGGACATGCGCCGCGCCGGCGGGCGGCTCGGCGACGAGGTCGAGGAAGATCCGCCTCCCCTCCTCCGGCTCGACGCCCCGGAGCCCGCGCGCCGCGCCGAGCGCGCTGTACTCGGAGCCGGCGGTCATGCCGACGCCGTTCCAGCCGAGCCACGCGATGCTCGACCACGGGCCCGCGCCCGCCTCGGCGGCGAAGTACGCGGCCGCGCGGTTCATCGCCTCGTTCGCGGCGCCGTAGTCCGGCTGCCCGTCGTTGCCGAGCACGCTGAACGCCGAGGTGACGAGGTGGACGTGCGGGCGCGCGTCGGGCAGGTGGCGCGCGAGGGCGCGGCGGAGGTGGGCGAGGCCGGCGAGCTTCGTGTCGACGATCCGCTCGAACAGCTCGAGCGGCTTCGACGTGAGCCGGCTCGACACCTGGATGCCGGCGCCGTGCACGACCAGATCGACCCGGCCGTACGCCGCCGCGACCGCCGCGACGGCGCGGTCGACGTCCTCGCCGCGCGTCACGTCGACGGCGTGGTAGTCGACGACGCGACCACCGGCGCCCCCGGCGCGCAGCTGGGCGAGGACCCGGTGCGCCTCGCGCGCCGCGCGGAGGCGCGCGTAGCGCTCGCGCAGGACGCCCATCCGCAGGCCCGGGCTCTCGCGCAGGGCCTCTGCATAGAAGTCCCGCTCGTACGCGTCGAACGCCGCGTCGGTCATCGCGAGCGCGCGGGCCGGAGCGTCCTCCAGCCGCGAGCGGCCGAGGAGCACGGCGCGGCAGCCGAAGCGGTCGAGCAGGCCCTCGACGAGCTCCGCCGTGATGCCGCGCGCGCCGCCCGTCACGAGCACGACCGAGTCGGCGCCGAGCTGCGGTACGGCGCGCGCGCGCGGCCTCGCGGAGGCGTGGGCGAGCTGCACGGCGTGCCGCGCGCCGCCGAGATCGACCACCTCCTCGGGAACGGCGGGCCGGGCGCGCCGCCACTCCTCGGAGAGCGCGCCGAGCGCGGCCGCGACGTCGCGCGCGTCGGTGTGGACGACGCGCACGTCGCCGCCCGGGAGCTCGCGCGCCAGGGACTTCACGAAGCCGCCGACGGCGCCGCTCACCGGCGCGAGCCGCCCGTGGAGGTCCACGGCGGAGGCGACGACGGCGGCGAAGGCCACCTCGCCGCGCGCGATGGCGCCGTAATAGCGGCGCGCAGCGCCGAACAGCGCGCGCAGCGCCGGCCTGTACGAGCCCGGCGCGCCGTCGACGAACGCGAGCGCGTCCGTGGCGCGGGTGAGCACGACGACCGCGTCGACGTCATCGGGGGCCAGGGCCGCGAACGACGCGCCGAGCCGCGCCTCGTCGCGGGCGTCGAGCGAGGGCGCGCCGCCGGACGCCTCGGCCCCAGGCGCCGCGAGGTCGCGCGGGATCCCGGGCTCCGCCGTGCCGGACGCCTCCTCGACGGCGAGCGCGAGGACGCGCGCGCGCTCCTCGCCGGAGCGGGCGGCGCGCCGCACCTCCATGGCGAGCGCCGCGTCGGTGCAGACGTAGAGGACGCGGGACGGGACGCGCGCCGCCGGCCCCGTCGCCGGCGCGGGGGCGATCTCGGGGACGAAGCCGTGGATCGGCGTGCCCGTCGCGAAGCCCGAGGCCGCTCGCGCCGGCGCGACCGCCGCGGCCTCGGGAGGCGTGACCTGGACGGCGCGGGGATCGGACGGCCAGCGCACCAGCGCGGCGCCGTGCGCGCGCGCGCCGCGGATCGCCGCGTGGAGCTCGACGGCGCCCTCGGCCCCGCGCAGCCGCGCGCGCGATCCGCCGACCGCGAGATCGCGGGCCGAGGGGCCGCGCCCCGCCGCGCCGGCGGCGCCCTCCGCCGCGCCGCCGACGAGGCGCAGGCGAGCGAGCACCGGCCAGGCGTGGCGCGCGGCGGTGTCCTCGGTGCACAGCGCGACGAGCAGCGCCGCCTCGCCGACCGGCCGCGGGTCACAGGTAGCGGACGCGCCCCGCGCGACGTCGTCGCTGAAGGCGTTGACGGCCCCCGCGAGCGCGACGTCGCAGTCCTCGTCGAGCACGAGATCGGCGGCAGCGAGCGCGTCGAGCAGCGAGGTCGCCGAGGTGTCGACGACGAAGTTCGGCCCGCGCAGGCCGAAGACGTTGGCGACGCGCCCGGAGATGACGTTGGGCATGTTGCCCGGCTGCGTGTACGGCCCCGTCGCGGGCGATCCCGCGCGGAGCGCGTCGGCCGTCGCGGAGGCCAGCGCGGGGCCGACGCCGCGCGCCCGGAGCGCCCGCGCCACGCGGTCGGCGAAGATGCGCTCGTTGGCGCGCGCGCCGCGGCGCGTCTTGCCCTCGTGGCCGACGACGACGCCGATGCGCTCGCAGAGCTCGCGCGCGGGCAGCGCCGCGAGCGCCTCCTCCGCGGCCATCGCCGCGAGCAGCTGCGTCGGGTCCATCGCCTCGAGGGCGTCCGGGAGGACCGGCGCGCGGGCCGGCAGCCGGAGCGCGCCCTCGTCGAACGCGAGCACGTCCGACGGGGCGCCCGCGGTCGCGCCTCCTGTGGCTGGGAACACGGACCCGAGCCCGACGACGCACAGGGCGCGGGCGCCGTCGCGCGGGCGCGGGCGCGCGGGGTGGCGCTCGGGGCGGTGCTCCTCGACGACGAGGTGCGCGTTGGTGCCGCCGAAGCCGAAGCTGTCGAGCGCGGCGCGCAGCGGGGCTCCGCCCTCGGCGCTCCAGGGGGCGGCCGCCGTCGGGATGGCGAACGGCGAGCGCGCCAGATCGATGCGCGCGCTCGGCGCCTGGAACCCGTGCTGCGGGAAGAGCGTGCGCTCGCGGATCGCGAGCACGACCTTGATGAGCGACGCGACGCCCGCGGTCCAGCCCGTGTGGCCCAGCAGCGACTTGACGCTGCCCAGGGCGATGCGCGGGGCGCCCGCGTCGCCGGCGTCGCTCGCGAACACCTCGGCGAGCGCCTGGAACTCGGTGGCGTCGCCGACGGGCGTCGCCGTGGCGTGCGCCTCGACGTACTGGACGCTCCGCGCCTCGACGCCGGCCCGCGCGTGGGCGCGCCGCATCGCCAGGGCCTGCCCGCGGCGCTGCGGCACCGTGACCGACGGGCTCGGGCCGTCGCTCGACAGGCCGCTGCCCAGGAGCACGGCGTCGACGCGATCGCCCCGCGATCGGGCGTCGTCGAGCCGCTCGAGCACGACGACCGCGGCGCCCTCGCCGAACACGACGCCGTCGGCGGACGCGTCGAAGGGGCGGCTGCCGGTCGCCGAGAGCCCGCCGAACTGCGAGAACTGGCACGCGTTCGTCGGGCCGGGCTGGTAGGCGCCGCCGGCGATCACGACGTCGGCGAGGCCGCGGCGGAGCATCGCGGCGCCCAGGTGCACCGCGTGCATCGACGACGCGCAGGCCGCGTCGACGAGGACGGTGCGCGCGCCCTCCCCCACCACGTCGCGCACGACGCGCGCGAGCGGCTCGAGGTGGCCGCGGCACGCCGCGCGCCGGCCGGCGTCGAGCCCGAGCTCGGCCGCCAGCGCGTCCATCACGGCGGCGCGGGCCGCCTCGTCCGCGGCGGCGCCGTCGAGCGCGCGCTCGACGCCGAGCAGCAGCGTGGCCTCGTCGTGCTCGATCGAGCCGTCGGCCGTGGACCCGAGGAGGCACACGATCCGCAGGGGCGCGCCGCCGCGGAGCGCGGCCGCGTGTGATCGGGCCTCGGCGAGCGCGCACGCCAGCATGCGGGCCGTCTTGGGCAGCCGCTCGAGCGTGGCCGCGTCGTAGCCGGTCTGCTCGGCGTACGGGCCGAGGGCGTCGACCGTGCCGACCAGCAGGCTGTAGGTCTTGTCGGCGGCGCGGCCGCGGTTCAGGAAGTCGGTCGCGAGCTCCGGGTGTCGCTCGCCGGTGTCGGCGATCCCGCACGTGCCCGCGAGCAGCTGCGCGAGGTAGGCGTCGACGCCGCCGGCCCCCGGCAGCACCGCGCCCATGCCCACGATCGCGATCGGCGCCGCCCCCGCAGCGGAGGCGGCGTCGTCGCGCGGGCTCGCGGCGGCGGCGGGGCTCGCTGCCTCGCGCGGGCGGCGGCCGTCCGGCTCCGCCTCCGGGAGCGGCGCGACCGCCGTGAGCGGGCGCCCCGCGGCGCGCAGCGCGTCGATCACGCGCCGGTGCTCGGCCACGACGTCCTCTCCGGCGCGGAAGGTCGAGATCACGCGCAGATCGGGCCCGGGCGGCGCGCTCCGCCGCGCGAGCGCGGTCAGGGCGCCGCCGCCGCCGCACTCGACGAAGGTGCGGACCCCCGCCGCGTGGAGGTCGCGCACGGCCGCCTCGAAGTCGAGCGGCGTCACGAGGTGCATCGGCAGCAGGCGCGCGGGCGCGAGCGGTCCGTCGCCGTAGTGGACGCGATCGATCGGCGAGTACGTGGCCAGCGCGGGCCGCGCCGCGCCGGCGCGCGCGAGGGCGCTCGCGAACGGACCGACCGCCGGCGCGAGCAGCGGCGAGTGGAAGGCGTAGCGGCTCGCGAGCACCGTCGCGCGAACGCCGGCGCCGGTGAGCCGCCGCTCGAGCGCCGCGATGCCGTCCGCCGTGCCCGACGCGACCGCCTGATCGGCCGCGTTCACCACCGCGACGAACACGTCGTCCCGGCCGAGCGCATGCACCTCGTCGCGCAGGCGCTCCGCGCCGGTGTGGGCGGCGAGCATGCGGCCGGGCGGCGCGCCGCGGAGGGCGAGCACCCGGCGGCAGACGACCTCGGCGGCCGTCGCGAGGGGAAACGCGCCGCCCGCGGCCAGCGCGGCGATCTCCCCGAGGCTGTGCCCCGCCACGACGTCCGGCTCGAGCCCGGCGGACCGGAGCAGCGCGACGGCGACGTGGTCCTGGACGAGGATCCCGAGCTGATCGAGATCGACGCACGCCTCCAGGGCGGCCCGCGCCTCCGCCTCGCCGGCGGTCACGAGCGCCGCGAGCGAGGCGCCGAGCAGCTCGCGCGCCGCGGGCTCGGCCGCGGCGACGGCCTCGCGCGCGGCGTCAAAGCGCGCGTGGAGCGCTCGCAGGAGCCGGAGGTCGAACGAGCCCTGGCCCGGCAGGAGCAGCGCGATCTTGCCGGCGACGCCGCCGCTCTCCCGCGCGGCCTCCCCGGAGCGCCCCTGCGCGGCCTCCCCGCCCGCCGCGGTCTCCGCGCCCCACCGCGCCCTGTGCGGGCGCGCCTCGTGGAGCGGCCCGCGCGCGACCTCGGCGGCGTGCCGGAGCAGGCGCTCGGGGAAGAGCTCGCGCAGCGCGGAGCCGCCGCGCAGGCAGAGCTCGACGAAGCGCTGGTGCGGCACGCGCTCGTCGAGGGCCCCGACGTGCGCCGTCACCGACCTGGGCAGCGGCGCGAGCTCGTCGCTCCCCGAGGAGACGGCGACGATGCGCTGGTAGCCGCACGCCACGGGCTCGCCGTCGAAGCGGACCGTGCGGAAGTAGCCGTACGCGCTCGAGCGCGTCACGGCGCCGAGGCTCATGAAGATCGCGACGCGCTCGCCCACGCGCACCGGCGCGAGGTTCCGGCTGTACCCCTCGGTGGTGAGCAGCCGGATCGCGGCGCGATCCTCCTCGTGCGGGAGCGTGCCGTCCGCGGCCTCGGCGAAGTAGAGCGTCTCGCGCGCGATGCACTGGAAGCGGAAGTTCGTGAGGTAGTGATGGCTGCCATAGGCCATGCTGTCCTCGAACTTCACGCAGTACGGAACGACGAAGAACTCGCCCATAGATCCTCTCCACGCGACCCGCCCGCGCACGCGTCGACGCACGCCTGGCACCGCGTGCCAGCCGATGTTTCGTGCGCTTTTCACCGCTGCGCCGCTCGGGCCGCTCGAATAAGTGTACCTACACGTAAATGCTCGGAGCGCGCCGCGGGCCCATGGCCCCCGGCCGCGCGGGTGATGCCGCGGTGCTCGCCTCGGCGCCGCCATGGCCCTGGCGACGGATGACCGATCGATCGAGGGATCGGCCAGCGCGCGCCGGGGCCGCCCGGACCGCCGACGCCGAGCAGGCGGTCGAGCAGACGAGGCGGATCCACGTCGTCGAGGACGAGATAGGTGTAGCCACACCTGAACGTATGTCAAGCAGGGATCCTGGCCGCGATTTGACGGACCTGGTCGAAATAGTGTAGATACACTGGTGACCGATTTTGCCCGCGCAGCCCAGATCATCGCGAGCCAGTGCGCCCTCGTGCGTGTCCGCCGCGCGTCGCGCGCGCTGACGCGGCTCTACGACGACAGCCTGCGCGCGGCTGGGCTCCAGTCGACGCAGCTCACGATGCTCGCCGCGGTCGCGACCTGCGGCGACGAGGGCGTGCAGCTCAGCGCGCTCGCGGACGGGCTCGTCATGGATCGCACGACGCTCACGAGGAACCTCGTGCCGCTCGAGAAGGCGGGCCTGCTCCGCGTGGCGCGGGCGCCCGGCGACGCGCGCGTCCGCATCATCTCCCTGACGCGCCAGGGAGAGCGCGCGATCGAGGCGGCGTTCCCGCTGTGGGAGCGGACGCAGAAGCACGTCCGCGAGCAGCTCGGCGAGAGCAGGGCCGACGCGCTCCGCGAGGAGCTCGGCTGCGTCGTGGCCCTGGCCACGCGGCCCGAGAAGGCGGCGGCCCCCGAGCGGACGCAGCGGAGGGCGCCGACGCAGCGGAAGGCACGGTCGGGCAAGCGCAAGGCGACGTGAGATCGCCGCCACCGCGGGGCCGCGCCCGGCCGCGGGGCGGGCGTGCCTCGTCTCGGCCGATCGGGCGGCGGAGCGGCGCGCGGCCCGCCGTGGCGTGGAGCGCGCGGTCGGGCTCGTCGGCGCGGCCACTTGGTGTACGCTCCGGCCTGATCGAGGCGCCCCCATGAACGCGAGCGACCGACGCGCCCCCGGACCGAGCGCCGGCGAGGCCATCACGGGCCTCCTGCACGCCGCCCAGGAGGGCCAGAGGGACGCCGCGGACGCCCTGCTCCGCGCCGTCTATGCCGAGCTCAAGACGATCGCCCTGGCCCGCGTCCGCCACCTCCGCGCCGGGCAGACCCTCGGCCCCACCGCGCTCGTCCACGAGGCGTACGAGAAGCTCTTCCGGGACGGCGAGGCCCGCTTCCAGAGCCGCGCCCATTTCTTCGGCGCCGCCTCCCAGGCCATGCGCGATCTCCTCGTCGATTACGCGCGCCACAAGGCCGCCCGGAAGCGGGGCGGCGATCAGGTGCGCGCCCCCGAGGAGGACCTCCACGAGCTGCCCCTCGCGCTCGATCTCCCCGTCGAGGACCTCCTCGCCCTCGACGAGGCCCTGCGCAAGATGAGCCAGGAGCACCCGCGCAAGGCCGAGATCGTGATGCTGCGCTACTTCGCGGGCCTGACCGAGGACGAGATCGCCGAGCTCTCGGGCGTGACGACGCGCACGGTCGAGCGCGACTGGCGCTTCGCCAAGGCGTGGCTCTACCGCGCGCTCCACGGCGGAGATGAGCCCGCCCCTTGATCCGAGCGAGGTAGAGGCGCTCTTCGAGGCGGCGCTCGATGAGCGCCACGAGCACCGCCGGGCGTTCCTCGAGGCGCGGTGCGCGGGCCGCCCGGAGCTCCTCCGGGAGGTGTGGAGCCTGCTCCGGAGCGACGGCGCCCAGCCGGACGGCTTCTTGAAAGGCGCCGCCGTCGCCCTCCCCGGCCGCGACGAACCGCTGAGCCCCGGCGCGCGCATCGGGCGGTTCACGGTGCTCGCCAAGGCCGGACAGGGCGGGATGGGCGTCGTCTACGCGGCCTACGACGCGGAGCTCGACCGCCGCGTCGCCCTCAAGCTCATCGCGCCGGGGAGGGTCGATCCCGACGACCGGGCCCGCCTCGTGCGCGAGGCGCAGGTGATGGCCAGGCTCTCGCACCCGAACGTCGTCCCCATCTACGAGATCGGCGAGCACGAGCGGGGCGTGTTCGTGGCGATGGAGTTCGTCGACGGCCGGACGCTCGGCGACCTGCGCGGCGAGCAGCCCCGCGCCTGGGAGGCCGCGCTCGCCGCGGGGATCCAGGCGGGCCGCGGCCTCGCGGCGGCGCACCAGGAGGGGCTCGTCCACCGCGACGTCAAGCCGGACAACATCCTGATCGGCAAGGACGGCCGGGCGCGCATCGCCGATTTCGGGCTCGCGCGCCTCCACGTCGAGGAGGACCGGCCCCTCTCCAGCGGGGGCCTCGGCGCCGAGATCCCCGGGGAGGACGCGCTCCGCGCGCCGCTCACGGCCGGGAGCGCGTTCATGGGGACGCCGGCGTACATGGCGCCCGAGCAGGCCGAGCGGAGGCCGGCGACGGCGAGGAGCGATCAGTGGAGCTTCTGCGCGACGCTCTACGAGGCGCTCTACGGGGAGCCGCCGTTCGAGGGCGAGGACGTCCGAGCGCGGCTCGACGGGGCGCGGCGCGATCTCCTGAGGCCCGCGCCGGCCGGCTCGAAGGTGCCCGCGCGGGTCCGCGGCGCGCTCGCGCGCGGGCTCCGCGCGCGGCCGGAGGAGCGGTGGCCGAGGCTCGACGATCTGCTGGGCGTCCTCGCCGACGAGCTGGCGAGGAGCTCCGAGTTCGATCTCACCGTCTCCAGGCGCGAGCGCATCCGCTTCGGCCTCCTGATCGGCGCCCTCGGCGTGGTGATGGCGACGGTGGGTATCGGCCGCGTCGTCCCGGTGGTCCGCCCCGTGGACCTCTTCGCCATGGGCTGCGTCACGGCGCTCGCGGGGCTCACGCTGCTCCGGGTCTTCCGCCGCCCGCTCTCGAAGAGCGCGGTGAACCGGCGGATCGGCCACGTGGTGAAGGTGCTGCTCGTCGCGATGCTCCTTCATCGGGCGCTCGCCGTGATCACGGACGAGCCCGTGGAGCGCGCGCTCGCGACGAACCTGCTCCTCTTCGCGGCCGTCCACGCGACCGCCGCGCCGAGCCTGCCGAGGGCGAGCTGGCTAGCGGCCGCGCTCTGCGCGGCGTGCGCGGCGGCCGCCGCGGTCTTCCCGGAGCACGCCGCCGCGATCTACGTCACGGGCGTGCTGGGCTCGCTGACGATCGCCATCGTGGTGTGGCACCTCGAGTAGCGCGCTGTCGCCTGTCGCTGATCGATTCACGGCGTCCGGCGCGCGCTGGAATCCAGCGAGAAGATCGTCGGCCGGGCGCCTGACCTCGATCATGGGCCCGCGATGAAGCTGTCCTGGTAGCCCGGGTCCTCCACCGCGAGCGCGGCCGCGGTGGCCGAGAGCGGGCGGATCGTGTCGAGCATGACCGCGAGCTCGCTCGTCTCGCGGGCCCCGAGGCTCGCCTCGTACGCGCCTGGGTGCGGCCCATGCGGGACGCCGGCCGGATGGTGCGAGATGCTGCCGGGGCCGACGCCGCGGCGCGAGGTGAAGTTGCCGCGGCAGTAGAACAGGAACTCGTCGCAATCGACCGACGCGTGGGGGTACGGGCAGGGGATCGCCTCCGGGTGGAAGTCGGCCGGGCGCGGCACGAAGCTGCAGACGAGGGCGCCGCGCGCGGCGAACGTCCCGTGCCAGTCCGGAGGCAGGTGCACGAGCCCGACGCGCGCCTGGAAGCGCTGGATGGGGAACGCGAACGGGTACACGGCCCCGTCCCAGCCGACGACGTCGAGCGGCGAGCGCTCGAGGGTGAAGCCGTGGAAGGCGCCGCCGCGCTTGACGACGAGCGCGCGGAGGCCCTCGTCGAGCAGGCCGACGAACGTGGGCCGCCGGAAATCGCGGTGCGAGTACGGCGCGTCCATCCGCAGCTGGCCGACCTCGTTGCGCCACTTGCGCGGGAGGTGGATGTCCGCGGCCTCGATCGACAGCCACCGCTGGGGCGCGGCGTCCGGGAGGAAGCGGTAGAAGAGCCCCTTCGGGATGACGACGTAGTCGTCCTGCTCGAAGCGGAGATCGCCGAGCATCGTGCGCAGGACGCCGCCCCCGTGGAAGACGAAGAACAGCTCGTCGGCGTCCGCGTTCGCGAAGTACACCGGATCGGCCGCGTCCGGCTGGACGAGCCCGATCACCACGTCGTCGTTGAACAGCAGCGGCACGCGGCAGTCGACGGCGGGCCCGCCCCGCCGCGGCAGATCCTGCGACCGGTAGTGCCGCTTCGCGAGCGGGCGCGCCGGCGCGGCGACCGGCAGCGCGAAGCCGTGCGCGGCCTCCGCGAGCCGGTGCTCGTGCGGCCGGCGCTCGTGGTAGGCGATCGTGTAGGGGCCGTCGAAGCCCGCCCGCGTCAGGCACTCCTCGTAGCGGAGATCCCCCGCCTCGCTGCGCAGGGCGATGTGGTGCTTGGGCGGGACGATCCCGGCGACGACGCGATCGAGCATCAGCCGCTCCCCGCCTTCTGCTGCCGCTCGATGCTCTCGAACAGCGCCCGGAAATTGCCGGCGCCGAAGCCGCGGTCCCCCTTGCGCTGGATGAGCTCGAAGAAGAACGGCCCGGCCTCGGGATCGCGGTGCGTGCCCGACGACTCCTTGAGGAAGATCTGGAGGAGGTACGACCTCGCGCCGTCGCCGTCGACCAGCACCTCGAGCTCGCGCAGCGCCGCCGCGTCCTCGTCGATCTGCCCGATGCCGAGCCGCTGCAGGCGCTCGGGCAGCATGTCGTAATAGGCGGCCGGGGTCGGCATGAACTCCACGCCCCGGCCGCGCATCGCGCGCACGGCGGCGAGGATGTCGTCGACGGCGAGCGCCACGTGCTGCACGCCGTCGCCGCGGTGCTCCTCGTTGAAGACGTTGATCTGCGAGCTCTTGAAGTGCGGCCGGTAAGGCTCGTTGTTCGCGAACTTCACGCCCGAGGCCGGGTCCCACATCACGGCCGAGCGCAGGCCCGAGCCGTGGTCCGTGTCCTTCGCGACGTCGTTCGTGTGGAACGCGATCTGCCAGAACGGCTCGAGCCCGAGCACGTGCTCCATCCAGAGCAGGGCGGGCGCCATCGTCTGGAAGTTCGAGGTGATGTGATCGAACCGGGCGATCCCGAAGCGGTTCTCGCCGCCGCGCGGCGCGTCGTAGGCCACGCAGCCGGGGAACAGCGCACGGTATCCGCGCCGCTCCACGAAGCGAAAGGTGGTGTCGCCGAACGGCGTCGTGATCGAGAACGACGCGAACGCGCCGCCCTCGTCCGTCGCCCGGTGGATCTCGTCGATCGGCGTGCCCCCGCGGCCGTCGAGCAGCCGGAAGGCGCGATCGATGTCCTCCACCTCGAAGATGACCGTGCCCACGCCGTCGGGGTGCTTGCGCAGGTAGCGCCACGCCCGCCCGCCCTCGGCGATCGGCTGCGAGCAGACGACGACGCACTCGCCGGCCTGGAAGACGACCGACTGCTGCGCCGCCGCCGCCGTGAGCTCCGGCGAGCTCGCGGCGATCTCCTGGAAATCGAGCTTCTCGGTGTAGAACCTGCGGCTCCGCTCCAGGTCGCGCACGTAGTAGTGCAGCGCCTCCACGCGCTTGATGCCGATCGACCCCACCTTGGCGCTCATCCGGGTACCACCCGCTGCGCGATGCGCCCGAACAGGCTCTCTCCCGCGCGATTCAGCATCTCGATCATGATCGTGTCTCCTGGCTTCATGAAAGGTGTCGTGGCCGCGCCGTGCGCGAGGATCTCGAGCATGCGCTTCTCGGCCAGGCACGACACGCCGCGCGCCGGATCCCGGTTCGAGACGGTGCCGCTGCCGAGGAGCGTCCCCGCCGTGAAGCCGCGGGTCCGGGCGATGTGCTCGATGAGATCGAAGAACGAGAAATGCATCTCCGGGCCGGCCTCGGGATCACCGATGAGCGCGCCGTTGTAGGTCGAGCGGAGCCGCAGGTGCACGCGCCCGTCGCGGAATGCATCCCCGAGCTCGTCGGGCGTGATCGCGAACGGCGAGAACGCGGTGGCGGGCTTGGAGCAGAAGAACCCGAACCCCTTCGCGAGCTCGGCGGGCACGAGGTTGCGCAGCGTCACGTCGTTGGCCAGCAGGAAGAGGCGGATGTGCCGGTGGGCCTCTTCGCGGCGCGTGCCCTGCGGCGTGTCGCCGAGGACGGCGCAGACCTCGGCCTCGAAATCGAGGCCCCAGGCCTCGTCGCGCAGGACGATGTCGTCGGCCGGGCCGAGGAGGACGCCGGAGCCGCCCTGGTACACGAGCGGATCGGTCGTCAGCGTCTCGGGGGGCTCCGCGCCGCGCGCCTTGCGCACGAGCACGATGTGGTGGATGTACGCCGAGCCGTCGACCCACTCGTAAGCGCGGGGCAGCGGCGCGGCGAGATCTTCCACGGCGAGCGGGATCACCGCCGCGCCGCCCCGCTCGATCTCGTCGGCGATGCGGCGGAGCGCGGGCTCGGCGCGCTCCCAGTCGTCGAGCGCGGCCTGGAGCGTGGGGAAGGCCTCGCCGGCAGGCGCGTAGGCGAGGCCGTCGCGGCGGACGACGACGAGCGTGCCATCGCGGCCGGGGCCGCGGAGAGAGGCGAGCTTCATGCGCGTGCGAGCTCCCCGTGGCGCCCCGGCAGTGGCATCGTCTCCGCCGGACGAGCAGAAACCCCGTCGCGCCTGCCAGGGCTCGTCCTCGTTTGCGCGCTGTGCACCGGGTAACCGGTTGAACGGATCCGCATGAACACCGGATTGGATGGTTTCACGACGCCCCACGATCTCGCGCGGCGCGCCATGGAGGTGATTGCGACGATTTCGTACCCGATCCCCCTGGCTCGCGACATAGGCATACGCGCCCATGCCGCGGGTCGTGGGCGCGAACCCCCACCGTCCTGGGGATCACTTTTGCAGCTGGACGCCGAGGAACAGGGCGTTCCCCTTCGCCCCCGACAGATCGCTTCTTTGATAGCCGAGCGCGACACGCGCGGCGTGCCCCTCGATGATGTAGCCCATCTGGGCGTCGATGAGCAGATAGGCGTCGGCGTTCTTCGGCTTCGCCTGTTGCAGTCGGACCAGAGGCTGCAGCTTCCCGACGCCGACGTTGCTCGGCGTGAGGTAGCTCGCGAGCGCAAAATAAGAATAGTCGAACCTCTCGAAGTCGCCGAAGTACTTGTAGAACGCGCCCTCGAGCGTGAGGGTGCCCGACGCGCCGAGGTTCTTCTCGAACAGGAGGTCGGCGTTGACCTCGCCGTAGGTGTCCTTGCGCGGGACGCCCGCGGGCTCGCCCGCCGCAGGGGGCGGCAGCGACTCGACCGAACCTTCCTTCTGCACCTCACCCGCCACGCCGAGCGCGAGGATGCTCTTCTCCCCGAGGTATGTGGCCTTCTGGTAATAGGCTGGCTCCGGGTCGAGCAAGCTCAGGTTGAGCCTGGCCGTGTAAAGCGGGCTCACCGACGAGTCATGCAGGTTGAAAGCCCCCACGTAATACTTGAACAGGCCGCCCGCCGCCTTGCCCCAGGCGGTCACCCCATCGTTGCGCCCGAGAGGCCCCTGTCTCGGCCCGATCGGCGGCGCATAGGGCTCGAAGAACCCGGGATAGTTCCACGGCCCCATCGACCACGGCCCGGAGAAGGCGGAGCGATCCGACGGCACGATCATCCGGCCGATCCAGACGTTCAGCAGATCATGGAACTGGAACTTGGCGATGACGTCACGGATGGTCGCGCTGCCCGTGATGTTGCCCCCTGTCGGGGTCGGCCCGAACTGAGCGACGAACGCGCCCTGCAGGCCGATGAACCGGTTGATCTCGCCCGAGACCATCAGATCCAGCTCTCCGTCCCCGAGCAGCCGGTCCATCTTCTCGCGCGCGCCGGGGTTCTGCAAGCGACCTCCGACGCGGGCCCAGGCCGCGACGCTGATCGGCTTCTTCCATGGCTCCTTCTCCGCCGGCGGTGCCGTCGCGGCTGAGCCGGGCCCGGCAGCGCTCTCGGGCGCCGGCGCGCCGGCGAGGGCTTCCGCAGGCGGCGCCGGCGCCGCGCTCGCGTCCGCGGCGGGGGCCGCATCCGGCGGAGTCTCGCCCGGGGGCGCCGGCGGCGCCTCGGGCGGCGGTTGTGCCCCTGCCGAGCGATGGAAGGAGGTGATGCCGAGGATGACGGCCAAGAACCCTGCGCCGATATCGCCCCGGCGTCTCGCCGCTCTCGTCTGTGTGCTCATGCGTTCTCCGTGTCAGGCCATCCGAGGCCTTGAAGCTCTCAGCCGCGCTCGCGCCCCCTAGCCGATCTCGTACACCGTGAGCCGCACCCGGTCGGCCAGCCGCTCGCCCACGGACAGGGCCAGCACGGCGTTCAGCCGCAGGAGGCCTGGCGCCGAGGTGCGCATGCGGATGGCGGTGCGGAAGTAGTAGAGCCCGGGGTCCACGGCCTCGCCGCGCCCGAGCGCCGCCAGCACCTCCGGCGGCCCGGCGCGGACGCCTTCGGAGAGGATCTCCACGGTCCCATGGCCGGCGATGTCGAGGATGTAGTGGGCGGAGATCTCCATCCGCCCGTCGGCCCAGATCGTCTGCCAGTCGCCGCCCGGCAGCACCCGCCCCTCGAGGCCGCCGGCCACCGTGCCGCCGACGATCGGGATGAAGCGCCGGCCGGGCGAGCCCGGATTGACGGTGACCGGCGGGTCCACCGCCACCTCGAGTGTCATCAGAGGGATGAGAGGAGGGCTCACGCGCGGGGCTCCGAGGCGCGCTTCAGCCCGGTCAGCACCTTGTAGCGGGCGGCGATGGCCTCCAGCTCGCCCGGGGCGAAGACGTCCTCGATACGTTCGAACCCGTCGGGCGCGCGGTCCTGGGCCATCTGCATGCACTGCTCCGGGCCGTTGCCGCGATTGGCCGCAACGATGGCGGCGGTGGCGGGCAGGCGCTGCGCCTCGTACGCGGCCAGCGCTTCCGCTGGATCGGCGTGGGCGGCGAGCGCGCGGACCAGGGCGCGGGCGTCCAGGATGGCCTGACTCGCCCCGTTGGAGCCGATGGGATACATCGGATGGGCGGCGTCCCCCAGCAGCGTCATGCGCCCATGGCTCCAGCGCGGCAGCGGATCGCGGTCGACCAGCGGGAACTCGTAGATCGCCTCGGCGCCCCGAATCAGGCCGGGCACATCCAGCCAGTCGAAGCGCCAGGCCTCGAACCTGGGCAGGAAGTCGGCGGGATCGCCCCGCCGGTTCCAGTCCTCCCGCCGCAGGCTCTCGGCGACGGTGAGCTCGGCGATCCAGTTGATCGTCTGGCGACCGTCCGGCCCCGGTGGGGAGATGGGATAAGCGACGAACTTCTGGTCCTGATGCCCGGCCATGATCATGCTGGCGCCGGTGAGGAAGGGCGCCGCCAGGCTGGTCGCCCGCCACAGGATGCGACCGCCGTAGACCGGCGGCCCCTCGTCCGGATAGAGGCCGGCGCGCGCCGCCGAATGGATGCCGTCGGCGCAGATCAGGAGATCGGCTGGAACCGCCCTGACCACGCCCTCGCGGTCGACGAAGCGCGCGACGATGCGGCCCTCGCCCTCTTCGTGGGCCAGGAGGCGCCGATCGCAGATCACCCGGTCTGTGCCCAGCCGCTCGACGGCGGCGTCGAACAGCACGCCTTGGAGGGCGCCGCGGTGCAGGGAGATCTGCGGCGCGGCGTGACCCGCGAAGCGGCCGCGCGGCTCGCCCCAGATGCGCTGGCCGAAGCGGTTGAAATAGACAAGCTCGCGGGTCGCCACCCCGTGGGCCATCAAGGCCTGGACAAGGCCCAGCTCGTCCAGCACCTCGGCGGCGTGGGGCAGGAGGTTGATGCCGACCCCGAGCGGCAGGATGGTGGGCACGGCCTCGAACACCGTCACCTCATGGCCCGAGGCGTGTAGCGCCAGAGCTGCGGCCAGGCCGCCGATCCCGGCGCCCGCGACGATTACCTGCATGAGTCCTCCCGCAGACATGCGGCATGACGCCGCACCTCGTTGAAGCCGCCGCCGAGCGGGCGAAGCGCGCGACGAGCAGCGCCGCCAGCGCCAGCAGCAGCCAGTCCACTCGAACGATCCAGCGGGCGGCGACCCTCGGGACAGCGCAGGCCGAAGGCCCCGCCGCCCGGATGGCGCCCGGCGCGCGGCCGGGCGCGGATCGCCTCCGCCCTTTGCTCAATCAGCGGCATAACGCCCACGAATGGTCATCACCGCCGCCGCCACCCCGGCCGACAGGACCACGGGCACCATGGCCATGGCCACGCCGGCGGGACCCCAGCCCTGCCCCAGCAGGTGGCCCGCCACCATCGGACCGCCGATGGAACCCAGCCGGCCGGCGGCGATGGAGGCGCCGGTGGCCAGCCCGCGCGCCCGCGCCGGGTAATAGAGCGGGATGACGCCATAGAGCGAATACTGCGCGCCCAGCAAGAAGAACCCCGCCAGGCCGGCCAGCACCACCACCGGAAGGAGG
Organism: Sorangium sp. So ce426; assembly: GCF_051475585.1. Lineage (NCBI taxonomy): Bacteria > Pseudomonadati > Myxococcota > Polyangiales > Polyangiaceae > Sorangium > Sorangium sp. So ce426. Next base: position 7,076,800 of record NZ_CP150341.1, read on the forward strand.
CTGTCGGCCCCCGCCAGCCCGAACAGCGACAGGGCCAGGGCGGGATAGGCCGCGATGATGGGAACGCGCGGCCCGAACCGGTCCACCAGCATGCCGATGACCCCGCAGCCGATCACGCTGCCAACATTGAAGGCGAAGGCGGCGCCAGCGCCCCCCGTTCCGCCCAGGCCCTTGGCCGCCACCAGCGACGGCAGCCAGTTCAGCAGCAGATACAGCACCAGCAGCGTCAGGCCGAAGGTGAACCAGGCCAGCAGCGTGACAAGCAGCCGGCCCTGGCCGAACAGCGCTTGCCCCCCGCCCGGCTGCTCAGCGCCGCTGGCCGCTGCGGTGCGGCTGTCGGGCATCAGCCACGCCATGACCGGCAGCAGCAGCAGCGGCAGCACGCCGCCGACCACGAAGATGCTTTTCCAGCCGAACTGCGCAAGGAAGCCGGCCGCGAACAGCGCCGCCAGCGCGCCGCCGGCCGGCATGCCGCTGAACATCAACGTGGTGGTGCGGGTCCGCCGGTCGGCCGGGGCGATCTCCAGGGCGATGGCCACCAGGGTGGGCATCGCCGCCCCCAGCCCTGCCCCGGCCAGGAGCCGGTAGATGCCCAGCGACACCGGCCCTCCCGCCACCACGGTGGCCAGCGTGAACAGGCCGAAGACGCCGACGGCCAGCATCAGCAGCGGCTTCCGGCCCATGCGGTCGGCCATCCAGCCGCCGGCCAGCGCGCCGCAGACCAGCCCGGCCATGCCGGCCCCGAACACGACGCCCGCCTGCCCTGGCGTCAGGCCCAAGGCGGGGATCAGCAGGGGGGCGGCCACGCCGACCGCCTGGATGTCGAACCCTTCCAGCAGCGCGATCAAGAAGCACAGCGACAGCGTGACGGCGCCGCGCGGCGCGTGGGGGGGCGATGCGCCCATGGGGAAACCTCCCGTTTCGTTCCCGTTGCCCGGGATGGTTGCAGCCGGCGGCAGCCGAACCGATGCGGTGTTTGAACGTAGCTGGTGAAGCGTGACGGACCCGAGGTGACTGCAACGACTTCGTACCCGAGCCTTCTGGCTCGAGGCATAGGCATACCCGCCTATGCCTCGAGGCGAGCCGTTGTCAGGCGACAGGAATTTTGCTGCCGCGACGGGGGTCGGGCGGAGGAGGGCGCGATGGCTGCAGGATCGTTGACGCGCGTCTTCGTCAAGGGCGTGGAGCGGCGCTCTCTCCATCCGCTCTCGCGCTTGCGCCGACTCGCGGCCGCCGTCCCGCTCTGCCCGATGGCCTCGATGGTGAGGCGAACAGCGCAAGTGACCAGGCGAGCTCGGCGACGAGGAGAGGAACAGAGGGACAAATCACACAGTGTATGAGCGCATGGGCGGGCAATACCAGGCGGCCTGCCGGTGTGCCGCGGCGCGCGGTGCTCCAGGCGGCGCGGCGCCGGCGGCCCTCGTCCGGCGGTTCGCAAAACCGAGCCTCGGCTGAGCTCGGCCAGCGGCTCCGCTGCCTGCCGATGCGTCTCATGAGGTCACCGAGGCCGACACCCTGAGGAGCTCTTGATCTACGCTCCTCCCGATGCCCAGCGACGCTCCTGCTGATCTCTGCTCGCTCGCCTTCACCTGCAGCGTCGACCCGCTGCTCTTGCTCGATGGAAGCGGTCTGATCCTGGCGCTGAACCCCGCCGCCGAGCGCCTCTCCTCCACGCCCGGGGCGACGGCGCGGGGGAGGCCCGTCGATGAGGTCCTGCGGCCCGATGCGCCCCTCGGCGCGCTGCTCGAGCAGGTGCTCCGCGATCGCGCCCCGCGCGCCCTGCCGCCCGACTTCACCCTCCACCTCGCGGACGAGCGCGTCGTCCTCGCCGAAGGCAGCCTCAGCCCGCTCGTCGACCCTGCGGGCGCGTGCGCCGCCGTGCTCCTCGCGCTGCGCGACGTGACCGAGCAACGCCGGGCCGAGCGGGCGGCGTGCGATCGAGGAGCGCGCCTGCAAGCGGCCGTCGAGGCGCTCGACGTCGGCTTCGTCATCTACGACGCGGAGGAGCGGCTCCGCTTCTTCAACACAGCTTACAAATCGCTCTACCCCGAATGTGCCGCCGCCCTTCAGATGGGCACTACGTTCGAAGATGTCGTCCGCGAGGGCTGCCGGAACGGGATCCACCTCCACAGCGGCCTCGGCGAAGAGGAGTGGGTGGCCGCTCGCCTCGCGGAGCATCGCCGCCCCGGGGACGTCTACGTGCGGCGGTTCGGGGACCGCTGGATCGCCCTCAAGAGCGGCCGCCTCCCCGACGGCGGCTTCGTCGGCCTGCGGATCGACACCACCGCGCTCAAGGAGGCAGAGCTCGCCCTCGAGCGCGAGCGGCAGTTCATCCGCCTCGTGCTCGACACCATCCCGATCGTCGTCACGGTCAAGGATCGGGACGGCAAGATGAAGCTCGTCAGCAAGAGCTACGCCGAGCTGTACAACACCACGGCGGAGGGCGCGGTGGGAAAGACCGTTGACGATCTGCCGCGCTCCCACGCCGAGCTCTCCGTCATCAGCGAGATGGACCGGGAGGTGCTCGCGCGCATGCAGCCGGTCTCGAGGGTTCAGCCCGTCACGCGCCCGAACAGCAAGACGCGGTGGATGTCCGTCGTCAAGGTGCCTCTCGTCGAGCAGGACGGCACGGCGCACATCCTCGCCATTGGAACGGACATCACGGCGCAGCGGGAGCACGAGGAGCACATGACGGCGACCATCGCCGAGCTCGAGCGGCAGAAGCAGGCCATCGTCGATCAGCTCGCGGTCATCCAGCGCCAGCAGGCGCTCATCCGCGCGCTGTCCACGCCCATCCTCCAGGTCGCCCAGGGCGTGCTCGCCGTGCCCCTCATCGGCGCGCTCGACGACGCCCGCGCGGCCGACGTCACAAGCAAGCTCCTCGACGAGGTCGTGCGCACAGGCGCTCGCTTCGCCATCATCGACGTCACCGGCATCGAGAGCGTCGACGCCGCGACGGCCGACCACCTCGTCCGCATCGTCCGCGCGATCCGCCTGCTCGGCGCGAGCGGCGTCCTGACCGGCATCGGGCCCGCCGTCGCCCAATCCATGTGCGGCATCGGGGTCGACCTCTCCGGCGTCACCACACATGGCAACCTCCGCGCCGGCATCGAGGTCTGCCTCCGCGCGCTGCCCGGCCTTCGCTGAGCGACGGCCGTCCACGCCGGGACGGCTGTGCGAGCCGGGATCTCCCACCCCTCCTCGCGAATCGTCTCGAGCAGGTCCAGCACGGCTGCCCCGTTTCGATAGCAATGCACGCCGAGCGCCGCCTCTCGGACCGGCGCTCCGGAGGAGCCCCGCCAGCCGTGCCCTCCCTCGCGCTCGAGGAACTCCCCGCGGTCCCGCCGATAGGGGTTGACACTGCGAATGTGAGCGTTCACAATATGCGTCTGCGGGTATCCTTTCGCTTCCCCGCTGGAGGGGTCGCCACGCGCGCCGAGACCTTGATGTCGCCGATCGACATCGGCGTCGATTCGCTCGGTCGTCGCGGACGCGGGCAACGGTGAGCTCAATCAAATTGCCCGCGGCTGGAATCGCAGCCCTGGCAAGCAGCACCTTTGTGCAGCAGCGATTGCAGCTGCTGTTCATCTGTTGATATAGCATCGCTTTGTCAGAAATATCTCCCGCTCCCCGCCCCTGACGCGCGGCGCCGTCATGTTGAAATCCGGGCCCTTTGAAGGGGTTATCCATGCCGCGCTCTCGAGAGGTCGAGCCAGGAACAGGGGGAGATGTCCCATGCGGATTGCGATTCCTCTCGAAGGGCGAGCTTGGAGCAGTAGATCCAGACGAGCGCGCCCCGCGGGGTGAAGATCACGAAGATCGTGTGCTCCGGTCACAAAACGAGAACTGCCGATTCCACACGGGGAGCCGACAATGACATTCAGACTGGACCGAGTGTTCGCGAGTCCCTGGATCGCTGCCGGGGGGTGCCTCCTGAGCATCTCGTGCACTGGCGCCCTCGGGGACGATAGCCCTCCGGAGCAGACTCCGGAGCAGGACGCCGCCATCGCCATCGACGGGATGCCGCTGCACCACATGACAGCGTCGGAGTACAACTCCACCGTCGCCCACCTCCTGGGAACGAGCCTGAGGCCCGCGGACGGCTTCCCGGCCTTCGGCGCGAAGGGCTTCGACGCGAACGTAAATGCGCTCTCGAACCTCTCGCAGGTCCTGGTGCAGGGGTATTACGACGCCGCCAGGACGCTCGCCGAGGACGCGTTCTCGGACGAGGCGCAGCGCGCCAAGATCCTCGTGTGCGACCCGGCAGAGGGCGCGGACGACGCGTGCGCGCGCGAGATCATCGAGCGCTTCGGGCTGCGCGCGTTCCGGCGCCCGCTCGAGGCGGCGGAGGTCGACCGGTACGCGGCGCAGTACGACGACGCGCGGACCACCCTCGAGATGTCCCCCGTCGAGGCGGTGCAGCACGTCGTCCGGACCGTGCTCACGTCGCCGCATTTCCTCCTCCGGATCGAGCTGGGCCCCGACTCGGCGAGATCGCCGGGCGCCCTCAACGGCTACGAGGTCGCGTCGCGCCTCTCCTACCTGCTCTGGAGCTCGCTCCCGGACGACGAGCTCTTCGACGCGGCGGAGGGCGATCAGCTGGTCACCGAGGGCGAGCTCGGGCAGCAGGTGGACCGCATGCTGGCCGACCCGAAGAGCGCCGCCTTCTTCCAGAACTTCTACGGCCAGTGGCTCGGCACGCGCACGCTCCCCAGCCACAACGCCGACACGACCCAGTTCCCGAGCTGGGACGATGAGCTGAAGGGCGCGATGCTCGACCAGGTCAACGAGTACTTCGCCGGCTTCACGACCGGCGGGCGGCCGTGGTCGGAGTTCCTCACGGCGCCCCACCCGGAGAGCCGGCTGATCGAGCCGCTCTATGCGAACGACCCCGAGGGCGTGCGCGAAGGGTTCCTCACGCTCCCAGCGTTCCTGACGCTGTCGTCCCGCGCCGACAGGACCTCTCCGACGTCCCGCGCGAAGACGATCCTGGAGCAGCTCTTCTGCGCGCCCATGGTGCCGCCCGCCAACGTGGATATCCCGGAGCTCGGCGCTGCGGACGGGGAGGAGGGCGGCGTCACCAACGTGCGCAAGGAGCTCGAGAAGCACCGCGCGTCGCCCGACTGCGCGGGCTGCCACGACGTGCTCGACCCGATCGGGCTGAGCCTGGAGCACTTCGACCCGATCGGCGCCTACCGGACCCAGTACCCGAACGGCGACCCGATCGACGCGACGGGGGTGTACGAGGGCGAAGCGTTCGAGGACATCTCCGGCCTCGTGCCGGCGCTCGTGGAGGCCGCCCGGTCGGGGACCTGCCCCTCCGAGCAGGTCTTCAGCTATGCCCTGCGCCGGCGCCCGAGCGCCGGGGACAGGACCAGGATCAAGGAGATCGCCGCGCGCTGGGGCGGCGGCACGATCGCGGATCTGGTGAAGCAGGTGGTGACCAGCGAGGCGTTCCGCCTTCGAGCGAAGGACAAGGCGCGGTGAGGCCGCACGCGTTGTTTCTGCACAAGACGAAGCACGAAGGAGCGATGCGCACATGAAACGCTTGATGACACGCAGAAATTTGTTGCGCGGCGCCGGCGTCTGCCTGGCTCTGCCGTTCCTCGAGAGCCTCGCGCCGCGCAGCGCGCGCGGCGGGGAGCCCGGCACCCCGAAGCGCTTCGTGCTCTGCACCTTCCCGAACGGGGCGCCCCATCACTGGTGGGAGACGGCCCCGGCGTTCGGAAAGACGCTGAAGGGCGCCGATTTCAAGCTGCCGAGGGTGCTCGAGCACTTCGCGCCGGTGAAGTCGAAGATGCTCATGATAAGCCGCCTCGGCAACTACACGTGGAGCACGGAGCAGCACCCCTACATCGAGCCTTCCCACTCGCGCCTCGGCGCGGCGCTCTCGACCTGCGTGGACGCCGATCAGCTGGGGAGGGAGGCGCGCCGGGACCTCGGCGAGTGGGTGGGCAACGGCGTCTCGGTCGACCAGCTCATCGTCCAGAAGGCAGGCCCGGAGCAGGCGACCCGCATCCCGTCGCTGCAGACGGGGCTCGGCGTCAAGCCCGGCTTCTTCGACCAGCGCAGCTACGCCTACAACCAGGTCCTCTCCTGGAAGAGCCCGCGCGAGCCGCTGAAGCGCTCGGTCAACCCGAAGGCGGTGTTCGACGCGCTCGTCGGCGCGGGCGCGGTGGGGTCCATGCCAGGGCAGAGCGACGAGGAGGCCAGGATCGAGGCGGAGCGCCGCGCGGCGATGGAGAAGAGCGTCATCGACGGCGTGCTGGCGGACGCGAACTCGCTCATGAACCGGGTCGGCTCCGACGATCGCAAGATCGTCCAGCAATACCTGGACTCGCTGCGCGAGATCGAGAAGAACGCGACCCGCGTCCAGTCGACGATGACCCCCTCGACGGGCCTTGGCTGCAGCCCGATCAGCCAGCCCGGCGTCGTCCCCGAGCCGCCGGGCCAGGCGGAGGGGCTCAACGAGAACGACAACACGGGAGCCGGCCCGTACAAGCACGAAGATCACGCGCAGGTCATGATCGACCTCATCGTCATGGCCATTCAATGCGACGTGACGCGCGTGATCACCCACATGCTCGACGACATGCGCTCCGAGTTCGAGTACCGGTGCATCCCGGAGGACGTCCGCGCCAAGGTGGGGCTCGCGTACAGGAGAGAGGCCAGCCTGCACTTCCACTCCTCCCAGCACGCCGCCGGCAACCTGGACCGCGCGACCCAGGACGGCCAGTACAAGATCATCGCGCAGAGCAACCTCGACTACGCGGCGATCAACTGCTGGCTCGCCCAGAAGACCGCGCAGCTCGCGCAGCGGCTCGACGCGATCCCCGAGGGCGACGGCACGGTGCTCGATCACTGCGTCATGGTGCACATGAGCGAGATGCGGTCGCACGACCACGACGGGTACGACCTGCCCATCGTGCTCCTCGGCGGCGACGGCGTCTTCTTGAACGACGCGCACGTCGCCTACGACGCCCTCGGCAGCGATCGCCAGCTCCGCGATCTGTGGTTCACCATCATGAACCAGTACTACGGCCTGGGCGTCTCGTCGTTCGGCGAGGATCGCCGCGGCGTGCCGAACGCGCTCCTCGAGGAGATCCTGCGGTAGCGCGGTGACCGGCGCGAGCGGGCTCTCCGGGGCTCTCGGGACAGACCGCCGCGCTCGCTCCTACGGCCCATAGCCAGGCAGCAGATGAGCCCGCGCCGACGCGGCGACCCGCGCCTCGAGGAAGGCCGGAAAAAACCCGGCGAGCCGCACGAGGAGCCGATAGACGGGGCTCCCCGCAAATTGCCGGGGCGCCCGATCGACGGCGCGGAGCAGCTCCTTCGCCGTGTACTCGACAGGCAAGCTCACCACGCCGTCGAAGCGGGCGCCGCGGCCGCACGCCGTGTCGGTGTGGGGCGCCACGAACACGACGACCTTGATGCCGAAGCGGCCCACCTCGCCTCGGAGCGCGTGCGACCACGCGCCGAGCGCCGCCTTCGTCGCCGAATAATTGGCCGTCGTCGGCGAAGCGACGATCCCGAGCAACGACGAGACGTTCACGATGACGCCCGAGCGGCGCGCCAGCATCGACGGCAGCAGCGCGCGCGTCACCCGCACCGCACCCCAGTAATTGAGATCCATCTCGGCGCGTCGCGCGCTCATGTCCTGCGCCATGAAATCCGTCTGGTCGCAGGAACCTGCGTTGTTGATCACGACGTCGCACGGCCCCGCCTCGAGGAGCCGCGCGATCCCGCGCTCGACGCTCCCGTCGTCCGTGACATCCATCGGGACGACCTCGGCCCGCCCGCCCGCGCCAGCGATCTCGCCGGCGAGCGACCTCAACGCGTGCTCGTCGCGCGCGGCGAGCACCACCGTGTGCCCCTGCTTGCCGAGCGCGAGCGCGGCCGCGCGTCCGATCCCGCGCGACGCGCCGGTGACCAGGATCCGTCTGGAAGTGCTCAGTGTGCCCATGGTGTCCCCTGCCATCCTCTCCAAGGTGGACCGGGCCGTCCGGTCACCAAACACCGTATGGCGGGCGGGACCTGCGCCGCATCTCCAGGGCTGCGGATGAGTTCTCCTGGCTTGCTGTGGGCTCATTGCGGAGGATCAGCAAGGAGGACGGCCACGCCGCGGGTGACGATTTCTGAAAGGTGAGCAGGGGCTGGATCAACTCCGGGCGCATGAAGACCTGGGCGCGATGCCCGCCAGGCCGGGCGAGCACCTCTTGGCTGTCACTTTGTGCTCTGGGTGCGGCCGCGTGGGCGTGTTCTGGGGCGCCGCACGACGGCTCCGGGGGCGGCGGGGCTCCCTCGACGGATCCTGTTGGCGCTGGCGGAGCGACGCCGGGTGGAGAGGCATCGGGCAGCGACGCCGCCTCCGGGGTGACGACGGGCGCTGGAGGGGCCGGCGGCGCGCCGGGCCCGGGCGCGGGCGGCGGCGCGCCGGGCCCGGGCGCGGGCGGCGGCGCGCCGGGCCCGGGCGCGGGCGGCGGCGCGCCGGGCCCGGGCGCGGGCGGCGGCGCACCGAGCGCGGGAGTGGGCGGCGGCGCTGGGACGGGCGGGTCGGGCGCCGTCGCGTTCGGGGCCTTCCCTGGCGCCGAGGGTTTCGGGCGGATGGCCACCGGCGCCCGCGGCGGCGACGTCTACCATGTCACCAACCTGAACGATGCGGGGCCCGGCTCCCTGCGGGACGCCATCAGCCAGCCGAATCGCACCGTGGTCTTCGACGTCGGCGGCGTCATCAAGATCGACTCCCGCCTGGTGTTCAAGAATAACCAGACGATCGCCGGGCAAACCGCGCCCGGCGGCGGCATCACCGTGTACGGGAACGGCACGTCCTTCTCCGGCGCGTCGAACACGATCGTTCGTTACGTGCGGTTTCGCATGGGCAAAATCGGCGACTCCGGCAAGGACACCGTCACCATGGCGAGCGGGCACGACGTGATCTGGGACCATTGCTCCCTGAGCTGGGGGCGCGACGGCACCTTCGATCTGAACCGGGAGAGCGGGGCGGAGCTCTACAACATCACGCTTCAAGATTCGATCGTCGCACAGGGGCTCCAGACCCACAGCACGGGCGGCATCGTCAACACGACCGGCACGTCGATCATCCGTTCCTTGTACATCGACAACAATTCCCGTAACCCCAAGGCCCGCGGGACGCTGCAGTTCGTCAACAACGTCGTCTACAACTGGGTCGCCTCGGGGTACATCCTGGGCGACACGAGCGGGCGCTCGGACGGGGTGATGGTCGGCAATACGCTGATCCCCGGCCCGGAGACGAAGGGCGGCACCCTGGACAGCCCCACGCCCGAGTACCACCTCCATGCCGCCGACAACTGGTACGACAGCAACAAGGACGGTGTCCTGAACGGCCGCCTGCTCGGCCAGGGGGACTTCGGCTCGGTGACCTGGGAGACGGCGCCGAGCGTCGAGGTCCCCGACGTGCCCGCGATGAGCGCGGAGGACGCCTTCGACCACGTGATGAAGCACGCCGGGGCGTCTCTCTGGCGTGACCCGGTCGACGATTTCGTGATGGACGAGCTCGCGTCCCTCGGGGCCGAGGGCGCCACGATCAGCGACGAGAAGAGCCTCGGCCTCCCCAGCACCGTTGGAGACATCCCGGGGGGCCCTGCGCCCGCGGACACGGATCAGGACGGGATGACCGATGCGTGGGAGGTCTCCGCCTCGCTCGATCCTCGCGACCCGGAGGATCGCAATGGCGACCGCGACGGCGACGGCTGGACGAACCTCGAGGAGTACATCAACTCCCTCGTCCCGTGACGCCTCGAGGACGCACGCGCGCCTCGCCATGCTCCCTCAGAACGAGACCCCCAGGCTGAGCGTGCCCAGGGCTTGAGCGATGAGCGGAGCGGTGCGTTCCTCGTCGACGGCGATGACGGGGCGCGGCAGGAGCGTGAGGCAGGTGAGCTCGAGGCCGAGGCCCACGCTCGGATGAAAGAAGTACTGCACGCTCAGCCCCGCGTCCGCGGCGAAGCTGAAGAACTCCTCGCTGCGCCCCTGGAGAGGTGGCTCGACATGGCCGGTGGCCTGGAGGTGGTAGGCGCCGACGCCAAGGAGCGGCCCCCATTCCCAGTGAAGACCGGCACCTGTTTGCCCGAGGTTCCAGCTGGCCCGGAGGAGCGCGAGCTCCTGGCGCACCCGGGCGGCGCCGCTTGCTGCGCGGAACTCGGCGCCGAAGAGGGGACCACCGAGGAGCAGGCCGAGACGGAAGCGCTCGTCGAGGCGGGTGTGCGCCCCGATCTGCGCGCCGACGCCGCCGCCCACCGGAGGCGTGAAGAGCACGAGCCCTCCTGTGCGCACGTGAAAGCGGGGCGGCTCCCGGGAGAAGCGGAGCACCTCGGGGGCGGGCGGCTGGGCCTCGACGCCGAGCACATCCCGAGCGGGCGCCTGGCCCGGGCCCAGCTCGAGGAGGCTTGCACGCAGCAGATCGACGGCGCGCACGGCGAGGAGCATCGGGCCATCGCTGGAGGGATCGATGAGGAGCTTTCGCGTGGTCGTCTTGCCGGTCACCCGATCCACGATGCACACCTCGGCCGCCGTGCCGCTCCCGTCGCGCCGCAGCGCAACAGCCGCAAAGGCCTCGCTCTCCTGCGCCTCTCGCTCGAGCTCCTCGGCCCCGGGCGATCGCGCGGCGCTCCCGAGCACGATGACCTCGAAGGACTGCAGCTTCAGCTCGGCGGAGAGCCGCCCGAAGGCCTCGAAGAGCGTGGCGTCGCGCGGGTCCGGTCGGACGACGAGCACGCGCTGCGCCCACGCCAGTCGAGGGCAGACGAGCAGCAGGAGCAGGACGAGGAGCGTTCGCGCTCGCCGGACCATGGATCAGGGCTGAGCGGCGAGCTGTCGAGCCGTCTTGGCGTGGACCCCGCTCGGATAGAGGCGCAGGTATTCTTGCGCCACGGCGCGCGCGGCGGCCGGTCCCTCGAGGCTCTGGACCGCGCGCATCTTCCCCGCGAGCGCTTCGGCGGCAAAGGCGCCGCCCGGCGCCTCGCGGAGGGCCGTCTCGTACCAGGTCCTGGCGCGCGCGGCGGCACCGCGGCTCTCGTGAAGGCGCCCGAGCAAGAAGGCCGCGCGGCTCCCCGCGGTCGATGCGTAGCGCGCGCGCAGGGCGAGCAGGGCCTGCTCGGCGAGCTCGTTCTGGCCCACGTAGCGAGCGGCGTCGGCCAGAGCGTTCAAGTCGGCGGCATCGCAGGAGGTGAGACAGCTCTGCGTGCCCCGCGCCGCGGCCTCCTGGACGACGCGCCGGAACTCGCCCTGGGAAACGAGCTTGCTCCAGGGCGGTCTGGTGCTCGGCGGGGCGACCAGGGGCGCCGGGGTTTCAGCGGAGCTCGGCGCCGGGGGAGCAGCGGGCTCCGGCGGCGGTGCCGCGACCTCGGCGAGCTGTCCCTGCGCCGCCGGAGGCGCGGGCTCGGGGCCTTGCGCCGCCGTGTCGGGGCCTTGCGCCGCCGTGTCGGGGGCTTGCGCCGCCGTGTCGAGGGCTTGCGCCGTCGTGTCGCTGACGTGCAGGGTCCTCGCCTGAGCGTCCCCCACAAAGCGCTGCCCCGCGCGCACGCTCACGGCGCCAGAGCCGGCGTAGCCCTCCACCTCGACCGCCCCCTCGCGCAGAATCACCTCGAGCCGCTCGCGGTCGGCGTCCCAGAGGAGCTCGAAGCGCGTGCCCACCACGCGGACCACGAAGGGACCCGCGACGAAGCGCCACTCGCTGTGCCCGGTGTGCGTGACCTCGGCTTCGACCCGGCCGCGCTCGACCGAGATGCGGGCGCCGCGCTCGTTTCTGGTCTCGTCGATACGAAGCCGCGTCCCTGACGCGGCCTGGATCCGCGTCTGATCGGAAAAGGTGATGGCGGCCGGGTGATCGACGGGTACGCGCACATAGCCGCTCTCGTTCACCGCGCCCTCGACGACGTAATCGAGACCTCGCTCCGCTCGCCAGAAGAAGAAAACGACCATCAGCACGCTCGCGGCGAGGGCGAGCGGAGCCACCCAGCGAACGACCACCCGCGCCTTGCTCGCGCGCGCCTGCGCCTCGTCGACGCGGCGCAGGAAGGCGGCGCGCGCCTCGCGGCGCTCCGGCTCGCTCAGCTGAGCGGCTCTCTGCAGGAGGGCCGCGACGGGATCGAGCTGTCGTTCGGGTTCGCTCATGGCCAACGTCCTTCACACCGGGACAGGAACTCCTGGAGGGCTGGCTCGCGCGCCTTGAGCAAGAACGCGCGCGCGCTCTCGAGCTCACGGCGCACCGTCGACTCGGACACGCCGAGCGCCGCGGCCGTCTCGAGCATCTCGAGGCCTTGCACGTGGCGCAGCACGAAGGCCATGCGCCGGCGCGTGCTCAGCCTGTCGAGCACACGGTGGAGGGCGCTGAGCACCTCGCGATGCTCGAAGTCGACGCGCTCGAAGGCGCGCTCGGGGAGCTCTCCGCTCGGGGAAAGGCCCACCCAGCGGCGTATCTTGCGCTTCCGGATCTCGAGCGCTGCCTGCCGCGCCGCCATGGACGCAAGATAGCCACGGAGGGCCCCCCCGTCCTGGATGCGCGCGGCCCCCTGGATCAGGCCGAGAAAGACCTCCTGGACCAGATCTTCGAGGATCGTATCGGGACCGAGGGCGCCATACAGCACACCTCGCACGAGACCCGAGTACCTGTCCCAGATGACGGCGAGGGCCTCCCGCTCTCCAGCGGCGGCGCCAGCGACCAAGCTCGCGTCCGACCGCCTGTCGGCGGGGAAGCGGGCCAAGGTGGGTCCGGGCGGCGGGGCGGAGCGCGTGGGTTGAGCCACTCGCTCCTAGTTACTTGGGGGCATCCCGAGCCTCCAGAAAAATTCGCCCGCCGCCAGGACGCTGGATCGGAGCAGGCAACTCGGAGCATTTGGGTTGCGCTCCCGGGCGTCGCCCCGCAGCTTTGCCCTGTTCGCCATGCGCCTCTCCTGCCGCACCTGGCTGCTCCGAGTCGCCGCGCTCTCGGCCTTGGCCTGGGGGCTCTCCTGCGAGGATCAGCTCATCCAGACGGCCACCCGACCCCCGGGGAACGCGGGTGTCGGCGGCAGCTCTCCTACGCTCACGGAGCTCGCCTGCGACGGCGAGCCGCCCGCGGCGGAGCTCCCTCCGGGGGCCGCCTTCGGAGAGGGAGAGGAGCTCGCGAGTTCGCCGCTCGTCAGCGCGAGCTACGGCGCGCTCGAGGGCCCCGGTCTCTCGATCACGGCGCGCGATACCTTCCGCGTCCACGTCAACGGGGATCTCATCGCCGCGAGCGAGTCGGCGCGCGCTCCGATCTTCGTGCCCCTCTCCTTGTTGCCGGGAGAGAACGTGATCGCCGTGAGCGTTCACGCCGCAGTCGGGACCCCCGCGGCGCTCATCCACCTCGACGAGCTCGAGCGCAGTTATGGGAGCGGCAGCGACTGGAAGCTGAGCACAGCGCCGGAAGGAGACTGGACCGCGCCCGGCTACGACGACAGCGGCTGGACGGCGGCGCGCGAGCTGGGGAGCGCTGGCGATCTGCCGGGCTGCGATCCCGAGGCGGCGTTCCCCGCGAGCACGGAGGCGCGCTGGATCGGGCCCGCGCCGGGGACGCGGGGGCCCATCGCCCTCCGCAAGGTGATACGGGTCGAGGCGATCGGCTTTGGCGAGGGCACCACGGGGGGCGCGGGGGCGACGCCCGTGCTTGTCTCGAGCTGGACCGAGCTCGAGGCGCTCGCCCGCTCGGACGAGCCGGCCGTGATCTTGCTCGCCGAAGGCCTCTACGACTTCCGCCGCACGGGATCGGAGGTCCAGGACATCGAGGTCTGTCCCAGCACCTGCTCGGAGGAGCCCGAGAAGACGTTCCAAGAGGTCCTCACCGGGGATGCGACCTGCGAGCGTCCGCTCGTCGGGGCGACGCGGAACCATCGCGTCCTCCAGTTCGGCTCCAACAAGACCGTCGTCGGGCTCGGCCGCGGCGCGGCGCTGCCGGGCGTGAACATGGATCTCAACCAGAGCGAGAACGTGATCATCCGCAATCTCGCCCTCTACGATCTGAACTCGAACGTGCACGAAGCGGGCGATGCGTTCACGCTGACCCAAGCCTCCAGGGTCTGGATCGATCACACGACCATCCAGCGGATCGGCGACGCCTTCGCCGACGTCCACGCGGGCACGAGCGGGGTCACCTTCTCCTACGGCCATTTCGACGGCAGCAACGAGGCCGAGTGCGGCGGCCGCGAGCGCTGGGCCTGCACGATCACCGACGCCGAGGTGACGATGCACCACTGTCGCTTCGATGAAGTGAGGACGCGCGCCCCCCTCGCCACCGGCCCCCGAGCGCGCGCCCACCTCTTCAACAATGTGTTCTCGAACATCTCGGACTGGGCGGTCGGCGCCGCCTGTGAGGGGCAGGTGCTGCTCGAGGCGAGCGTGTTCGAGAACGCCGAGGCAGCGACGCGGCGCTCGGACTGCAGCGACGGGACGGGCCGGGGACTCCTCCTGGCCGTCCCTGGCTCGAACCTCTACCGCGACGAGAGCGGCGTTCACCTGGGGGGAGACGGGGAGCCAGCGGATGACGTCTTCGAGCCCCCCTACGACTACACGCCCGAGCGGGCGAGCGACGCGTTGCCCCAGGTGATCTCTCGCGCCGGCGCCGGAGGGCCCTGGGCGCTGCCGCTCGCACGCGAGTAAAAAGGGTGGGGTCGTGTCTCCTGGAGCGCGGAGCCGATGAAGCGCCCGCGGGGGCAGCTCGAGGCGCCGGGTTGCGGTAAGGTCGTGAGCCGGGCGCAGGCACGGCGGCGCTCGCGGTTGAGCCCGCCCTGTCGCCCCGGCAAGAACACCCCCATGGCCGATTTGAACGATCCCGCGCGCCTCGCCGAGCTGCACCACGTGCTGCTGCGCGACGACGCGGACGCCATCCTGGACGCCTGCGTCGAGCGGGCGGCCGAGCTCGCCCGGGCGCCGATGGCGCTCGTGAGCCTGGTGGTCCGACACATCCAGCTGTTCCGCGCGCACCGGGGCCTGCCGCCCGACCTGGGCGTCAGCTGCGCGACCTCACGGAGCAGCTCGTTCTGCCAGCTCGTGGTGCGCCACGAGAAGCCGCTCGTTGTCGAGGACGCCGTGCACGACGAGCGCGTGCCCAAGGAGCTGGTGGAGCGTTACGGCATCCGCGCGTACGCGGGTGTGCCGGTGCGGGTGCGACGGCACGTGGTCGGTTCGCTCTGCGTGATCGACCTCGTCCCGCGCACGTTCGAGCCCGGCGTCGTCGAGGGCCTCCATCGGATCGCCGCCGAGGCCGGCGCGCGGCTCGAGGCGCTGGAGAGCGACACGCCGCCGCCGAGCCGCACCGCGCGGGAGCGCCTCGCCCGGTTCGGGCAGACCGCGCGCGCGCTGGAGCGCGCGCTCATGGCCATCGCTCCCGTGATCGCCGAGGCGCAGCGCGCGGCGGCGACGCTGCCGGAGGCGCCGCAGCTCGCGCCGGGCCCGGACGATCTGCGCGCGGCGGTCGACTGCTACCGGGACATGTTCGCGATCGCGGCCGAGCTGGCCGACGACGCCATGGCCCTCTCGCGCTCCGCTCCGGCCGAGGCGGCGTCCGAGCTCGCCCAGGCGACGCGGTCCCTCACGCGGGACATGGTCGAGATCAGCCCGCTCGTCCGGCTCGCCGAGAGCGTGCTCGAGGGCACGCTCGACGAGGGCGCCGCCGCGAGGGCAGCGCACGTCGTGCGGGACGCGTTCGCGGCGCACGAGACCGCGACCGCCGCGGTGCGCCGGATCATCACCACCGTCGAGCGCGCGCGAACAGCGGAGGCGTGGTGAAAGGCCGAGCGTACCAGCTGCTCCGCTCCTGTCTCGGCGACAAGGACCCTCCGAACGCGCGCGACGCGTTCATCTATGCGCGGGTCATCATGCGCGCGCGCGTCGTGCCCGAGGAGATCACGCCGACGCTCGACGACCCCGCCATCGAGCGCCGGCTGGAGAGCGCGCTGCAAGACATCGTTCGCCGCGCGTAGGGAGGGGCCGTCGGCCCCTCGCGCCGTCAGGCTCCGAGAGAGACGCCCACGGGTGGAGTGAAGGGTGATCCCGCGCGGGATCGCGCGGATCGCGAATCGTGTGGATCGCGAATCGTGTGGATCGCGCGTGCAGGCCTCGGTGGCTCTCCCACTTTCACCTTCACCCGTCGCGCCGGGCCTGCTATGCAGTGGGTTGCCTTCTTTGCCGATGTCCTTGCTTGACGCCCGCGATAGAGGCCGGGCGCGCCGTGCAAGGCGCCTTCCTTGGAGAATTACGATGACCCATGACTTGACCCCCGGACGGTTCACCGGGCCGAAGTGGACGCGCGGTCTTCTGCAGCTCGCCTTGCCGGCGATGGTGCTGCTCGCATGCGGCGGCCCGTCGGAAGACTCGGCATCAGGCGGCGGCGACGCATCGAGCGTGGCGTCGGCGTCGACCTCCTCGGGCGGCGGCGTCGACACGACGGCGTCGGCCTCCTCGGGCGGCAACGGCGGCTCGGGCGGCAACGGCGGCTCGGGCGGCAACGGTGGCAATGGCGGCTCGGGCGGCAATGGCGGCTCGGGCGGCAACGGCGGCTCGGGCGGCTCAGGCGGCAATGGCGGCTCGGGCGGCGCGGCCGGAAACGGCGGCTCAGGCGGCGTCGGCGGCGACGATGCGTCGACCGTGGCCTCCTCGTCGGCCTCCTCGGGCGGCACGAGCGGCGCTGGCGGCACAGGAGGCGATGACGCGTCGACCGCCGCGTCCTCGTCGGCGTCCTCGAGCGGTACCGGCGCTTCGACGTCGACCGTGGCCTCCTCGTCGGCCTCCTCGAGCAGCGCCGGTGGCACGGGCGGCGGCGATGCCTCGACGTCGACCGTGGCCTCCTCATCGGCCTCGTCCGGCAGCGGCGGCGCGGGCGGCGGCGATGCCTCGACGTCGGCCGTAGCATCCTCGTCGGCCTCCTCGGGCGGCGGCATGGGTGGCGGCGATGCCTCGACGTCGAGCGCGACCACCGCCTCGAGCGGCACGAGCTCGACCACCTCGACCGGCACGGGCCCCCTCGCGAGGACGCCGGTGGAGCGGCACGGCCGCCTGAAGGTGAGGGGCAACCGCGTCGTCGACGAGCACGGCGAAGAGCTCCAGCTCAAGGGCATGAGCATGTTCTGGAGCGTCTGGGAGGGCGAGAAGTTCTACAACACGTCCGCCGTCGACACGCTCGTGAACGACTGGGATGCGACCGTCGTCCGCGCCGCGATGACCGCCAACACATCGCGGCTCGGCTACGTCAACAACCCGGACGCGGAGAAGCGGAAGGTCAAGGCGATCGTCGACGCCGCCATCGCCAGAGGCATCTACGTGATCGTCGACTGGCATGATCATGACGCCATCCAGAACAAGGAGGCCGCGAAGCGCTTCTTCCGGGAGATGGCGGCGGAGTACGGCGATGAGCCCGCCGTGATCTTCGAGGTGTTCAACGAGCCCGACACCGAGACCTGGGCGCAGGTGAAGGCGTATGCCGAGGAGGTGATCCGGGAGATCCGCGGCGCCGGCTCCGACAACCTCGTGATCGTCGGGTCGCCGAACTGGTCGCAGGACGTGGACGTCGCCGCCAACAACCCGATCACGAGCCACGACAACATCGCCTACACGCTCCACTTCTATGCGGCGACGCACAAGGATTGGCTGCGCGCCAAGGCGACGACCGCGATGACCAAGGGCCTCGCGCTGTTCGTCACCGAGTGGGGCACCTGCGCTTCCACCGGGGACGGCGCGCTGGATCTCGCCGAGGCGCAGCGGTGGCTCGACTTCATGGCCGGCAACAGCATCAGCTGGCTCAACTGGTCCATCGTCGACAAGGCCGAGTCCTGCGCCGCGCTCAGGCCCGGCGCGAGCGCCGGCGGCCCGTGGTCGGATGGCCAGCTGACCGAGTCGGGGCGGTGGGTGAAGCAGAAGATCCAGGCGCCTTGACGCGGGAAGCCCGCCGAGGGGCGCCGTCGAGGCCGGGGGCGCTCCGCCCGGGTCGGTCGCGCGGCGCCACCTCGCCTCGGGCGCGGACAGCGAAGCTCCCGCGGCGCGCTTTCCGTTCCTTCGAGGCCTCCTCGAAGACCAGAGTCTAGCCCTCTCGCCTTCGCCTCGTTCACCAGGCGATCCGCGCTCGATCGGCTCACTCCCGCGCTTCCTCATCGACGACATTGCCCGAACTCGGTGGATGAGTCAGGGTTTCGGCGACGCACACGGCCGCGCCTGCTCGGCGCGGTGACGGCGCGATGAAGGGATATGTCCTGTCCCTTCATCCCACTTCGTCCGGTCCTCGACAGAGGTCGTCTTCTCCCTCGAATCCCCCGCGCGAGCCGGTGCGCTCGCGACACGGGGAGACGCCCGGCCGAGACGAGACAGGACGAGACGTCGATGCGCACCCTGGACACGCGCTGTCTTTCTGAAGATCGGATGACTTGAAGAGACTCGAACGATGCCGGGCGGAACCGCGTCGAGCGTCGGCGCTCGCGACATCCGCTCATCGCAGGTCGGACGAACATGCCGGCGACCCGCGGTGTCCCGCGAGGACGCTGGATCGCTCCGCCTGTCATTCACTCGCGCAGCAGCGAAGGAGGCTTCCTCGTGATGGTTAGAGCTCGTTCTGAAGACCCGCGCACGGGCGAGATCGGGGCGTGCATCCTCGTCGTCCTGATGGGTCTATCGTCAACCGCCGGCTGCTGGCCCGAGGGACGCGAGCCACCGTGCTCGGGATGCGGGAGGCCCGGACCGTCTTCGTCGCTCGGGAGCGGCGGGGCTTCGTCGCTCGGGGACGGCGGCTCAGCATCGCTCGGGGACGGCGGGTCTTCGTCGCTCGGGGACGGCGGGGCTTCGTCGCCGGTCACGCCCGGGAGCGGCGACTCGCCGTCGGATCCGCCGGACGACGGCGCGACGCCCGCGCCAGCCACTCCGCCGCCGTCCGTCGGCTCGCTCCGAGGCGTCGCCGTCCCGGAGCCGCGCGACCTGTCCCGCTACGTCAAGAGCAGGGAGACGGCCGTGGCCCTCGGAAAGGCGCTGTTCTGGGACATGCAGGTCGGCAGCGACGGCGTGGCGTGCGCGACGTGCCACTTCCACGCCGGCGCCGACCACCGCAAGCGAAACCAGATCAACCCGGGTATCAACAACCAGGATCCCGAGCGGCGCACGAGGTTCGAAGCCACGAGGTCGGACGGGAAGGGCGGACCGAACTACGCGCTCGTGGCGAGCGACTGGACCTTCCGCCGCGACTTCCCCGCGGATGCCGATGACGTCATCTCTTCGCAGGGGGTGTTCCACGCTCGATTCAACGGCATCGTGCCCGGGAGCGAGAAGGACGACTGCACGCTGCTGCCGGACGTCTTCCAGGTGCAAGGGGTGAACGTGCGGCGCGTCGAGCCGCGGCAGACGCCCACCGTCATCAACGCAGTGTTCAACTTCCGCAACTTCTGGGACGGACGCGCAAGCAACCATTTCAACGGAGTGAACCCGTTCGGCAGGCGAGATCCGGACGCCGCCGTCCACGCCGTGCGCGATGGCGTCCTGGTCCGCGAGAGGGTCGACCTGGAGAACTCGAGCCTCGCATCTCAGGCCGTGGGCCCGCCGGTCAACCCCTTCGAGATGTCGTGTGAGGGGAGGACGTACGCTGACGTCGCCGCGAAGCTCTTGCCGCGCAGGCCGCTCGCTCTCCAGATCGTGGACCCCACGGACAGCATCCTCGGTGAGCTCCGGGATTCGAGCGGAAAAGGGCTCGCTCCGTCCTATGGGCAGCTCGTCGAAGAGGCCTTCATGGACGCGTACTGGCGGTCGGATCAGCGCGTCGGCGATCGGCCGCTCGTGGAGGCGAACTTCTCGCTCTTCTTTGGCCTCGCCATCCAGCTCTACGAGGCCACGCTCGTGTCCGACAACAGCCGGTTCGATCGCTTCGCCGACGGGGACAGCGCCGCCCTGAGCGACGAGGAGCGCGCGGGGCTCGCGATCTTCCAGGGCAAGGGCAGGTGCATCAACTGCCACCATGGCCCCGAGTTCACCAGCGCCGCCACCCGCCCGCAGCGCGAGGAGCAGGTGGGCGGCTTGATCTCGCGGATGCGGGTCGGGGACGGCGGCGCCGCGCTGTACGACAGGGGCTACTACAACATTGGCGTTCGACCGAGCGAGGAGGACATCGGCGTCGGGGGGGTCGACCCCTTCGGTCATCCGTTCTCGTTCGCGCGGCAAGGGAAGCTGCTCGCCACGGGCGAGGGCGCCCCGGACGTATTCGGCATCAACCCGGCGTCGTTCGAGGTCGAACCAGGGGTGCCGATCGCATCGGGCGAGCGCGATGCGGTCGACGGCGCCTTCAAGGTCCCGACGCTCCGGAACATCGAGCTGACGGGCCCCTATTTCCACAACGGAGGCGCGCTGACGCTGCGGCAAGTCGTCGAATTTTACAACCGTGGCGGCGGCCGGCGAGAACGGGAGGGCGGTGACACCACCGGGTTTGGGACCAACGGGACGAACCTGGCTCCGAACATTCAGCCGCTCGGGCTGACGGAAGATGAGAAGAAGGCGCTCGTGGCGTTCCTGGCGACGCTCACGGACGAGCGGGTCCGGTTCGAGGAGGCGCCGTTCGATCACCCGCAGCTGTTCGTCGTCGACGGTCACTTCTGGAATGAATGGACCGTGGTGGATGACGGCACGGGGCGTGCTCGCGAGAAGATCAAGGAGGTGCCGGCGGTCGGTGCCGCGGGGCGCAGGCCGAAGGACCTCCCTGGGCTTGCGCCTTTCAACCCGCTCTGAGCGCCCCGGCGATCCCCGGCGATCCCAACCTGGGTCGGCGATCCCAACCTGGGTCGGCGGCGCGATCCCAACCTGGGCGCGATCCCAACCTGGGTCGGGTCGCCCGGTTCCGCTCAACCTGGGTCGGGTCGCCTCAACCTGGGTCGGGTCGCCTCAACCTGGGTCGGGTCCGCTCCCTCAACCTGGGTCGGCTCCCCCTGCCTTCTTCCGGAGCGCCGCGAGCCTCGACGGCCGCACCAGCAGCCCGCCCACCGTCTGATCCGCGACGAGCTCCGCGATCTGCTCCGGCCCGTAGCCCAGCGCCGCCGGGTCGCTGGCCGCGAGCGGATGCACGCGCGCTCCTCCCTCGGGACGGCACCAGTTCTGCACGCTCTCGTCCTGCGCCAGCACCGTCAGCGCGCACAGGTAGGCGTCCACCTCGCGGAACCTCCCCTCCCCCATCCCGCGCCCCACCATCGCGGCCACGGCCTCGGTCAGCGCGCGCCGCTCGGCCCAGTACGTCGCGAACGCCGCCGGATCCCGCTCGCTGAACCGGTGGATCTCCGTGATCTCCAGCGGAAACCCGCACACCGTCTGCACGTCGAAGCGCACGAAGCGCCATAGCTGCACGTCCGCCGTCTCGCCGGCCGCCTCGAGGCTCCGCGCGTACGACAGCGGCAGCCGGTTCACCTGCTGCAGGATCTCCGCGACGATCAGCTCCTTGCGCCGGAACCAGTAGTACAGCGACGACTGCCGGAGCCCCGCCGCCTGCGCGACCTCCAGCATCGACACCTCGGCCACCCCCCGCTCGGCGAACAGCCGGCCCGCCACCTGCAGAATCTGCTCCCGCGGCGCGAGATCGCTCCGCTGCGGCGCCTTGCGCGGCCGGCCCATGCGGCGCGGGCTCCCCTCGGCCTTCTGCTCGCCTCCGGCGTTCCGCCTCCCTTCCGCCGGCTGCCTTCCTTCGGCGCTGCGCCTGCCGCCGGTCTTCGGAGGAGGAGCCATCTCTGTCTTCATCGTCATCGTCCGAGGTGGCCACCACGCAACCGCGCGATCGCCGTCGCGCCCTCATGCCGCCTCGCCCTCCCGCGCGTCAATCGGCTCCGCGCTCGCCTCGATCGGACCTGAGCGGAGGCCGCCGGAAGCGCCGAACGGGACGCGAGCCGGGCGCCCCGTCACGAGAGCGCGACGCGGATCAGTCCTCGAATCGAACGTTGTCCAGATAGTAGGAGCCGGAGTTGGGGGGCACGGTGAGCCTGAGCTTCAGCTTCACGTCGCTCGGCCCTGCGTTGAGCGCGGCCTGGATCGCCGGGAGCGTCGGGAGCGGGAACGCGACGGTGTTGAATGCGCCCCGGGTGAGGCCGTTGAGACTGACCAGCCCGACCGACAGCTGGGAGATGCTGGCGGACGGGATCTCGATAAACACCTGGAGGGCGCCGTTGTTCGCCGGGGCCGGCACGGCGACGGGCAAGAAGAGATCGACCTTGATCTTGTCCCCAACCGGCGTGAGGCCCGAGGTGCTGAAGATCGGGCTGATGATCTCGCTTTGCCAGAGCGAGCTCCTGATCTCCAGCGACGAGATGCCCTCCCTCACTCGGCCCGTGTGGGTCGCGAGCTGGGCGTCCGGCGACGTCCACGCGCCCGGCGTCTCGAACCCGAGGATCGGGTTGTTGAGCAGGTACTCGGTCATCACCTGCTGGCGGAACGGGAGGAACACGTTGATGAGGGCCGGCGAGATCATGAAGCGCTGCGGACCGCTCGGGTTGCTCGGGTCGACAGGCTCCGTCCTCTCGGAGGTGTGGGTGAAGACCAGGGTGCTCGGAAACGGAGCGGACAGGCCTACATCGAAGGTGCTCGACGGGTCGCCATTACGGTCAGCCGGCTCGTGGCACCCCGAGCACGCGAGGGTCTGCGCGCGCCCGACGATCTGGTCGACGGACAGGTTGCCGGGCGTGCCGGACAGGTCGCTGCCCATGGCGGCCAGCTGGTTCTCGATGTTGGTCCGGAGGGTCGACGTCCCGGTGCCGAGCGCGTTCAAGTAGTTGTTCTGGAGGGGGATCATCAGGCTCTCGCCCCCGTTGATCGCATCGGGCAGGGCCGACGGGTAGCCGAAGCGGTTGATGTCGTCGGCAGCCGCGAGCCGCTCCACCGCGCCTGGAAAGATGTTGTGCCGGAAGTCCGTGACCCGCGGGTCGCTCGATGCGGCGGGCGAGAAGAGCCTCGCGCCCGGGTTGTCCTTGACGAAGGACGGGACGATATTGAGCGAAGGGCTGCCGCTCGTGCCGTGGACGAGCCTGAACTCACGGAGCGACCAGGCTTCCGGCGACCCCGTGCCGTTCAGGAACTCGTTGGTTCGGATCTGGCCGCGGTCGGGCCCCGCGGCGTGCCCGTAATGGTCGATGTGGAAGACGGGCTCGAACCCGGGCAGGCCCAGGAAGTAGAACTGCCAGAGCTCGATCCTCCGCGTCGCCACGCTCTTCGCGGGATCCGACTGGTTCAGCCAGAACTGGACGACCGGGAGGCAAGCTTCCCGGCCGAGGCTCGGGTTCGGGTTCGGCAGCCGGCCCTCGAAGATGATGAAATTCCGATTGAAGTTGCCGCCATCCGTCCGGCCGCTGCGCCTCGCGAAGACGATCCGGTACTCCCCGCAATTGGAGCCGTCCGGCGGGGCGAGGTCGAAGCGGTTCGAGAGCGTCGTGGCCATGTACGCGCTGTCGGCGTTCGGGTCGGCGAAAGGATCGTTCGCGGCTTCGTCCGCAGTACGCGGGCAGAGGACCGGCCACCCGTTGATCGAGCCGGTGGGTTGCTCGGCCGGGGCCGAGGAGCCGGGGGGGTAGATATCGGCGGTGTTGGCCGGCACATCGTCGCAGTGCGGGGCGGAGAAGAAGGTCGCTGTCGCGGCTGTCCGGTGGGTGTCCATGAACTGACGGAACAGCGTGAGGGGCGTCCGGCCCGTGGCCCCCGACTGGTTGATCAGCTGCTGCAGCACCGTCTGCAGCGTGAAGCTGGACACGATGTCGACGTCCGTGACGACGAGTGACTTCCGCGGATCGATCGGGAACGGCAGCGTGAGCTGCTGGGCGGCCGCGGCGATCTCGCTCTCCGCGAGCTCGGCCAGCTCACCGGACCCGGCCAGCCCGCCGTCCTCCGGCCTGAAGTCCGAGCACGCGGCAGGAAGGAGGGCGAGCGTGGCCAGCGCGGCGTTTCGCGTTCTCCGCCTCGCACGGGCAGAGCCGGGACCAGACCATGAGCGCACCGAAATGCTCGAACTCGAATGCTTGAACAACATGAGACCTCCTGTAGAAGATCACGGTGACGGGCCGCGCCCCCGAGGGGCGCCCGCGATCAGGGAGCGGGCGTGACGCTGAGCGCGCCCTTGGCGCTGAGGGACGCCTTGTAGCTCCCGGGCGCAGGATAGGTGATGTGGAACACGGCGCTATTGGGCGAGAGGGTCTTCGTCTCCCCCGACGCCAGCGCGCCGCCCTCCGGCTTCCAGAACTGCGTGCACGCATCCGACTGCCCAGCCGTGTGCGTCTGGACGAGCACGCAGGCGTCTCCACCGCTCTGGTTCGCGATTGTCTGGCTGACCTGGTACGTGAGCTCAAGGGCATCACCGCCGGCCGCCGCGAGCTCGGTCGTTGCATTCCATGAGGTCACGCCGGTCGCGCCACACTTCAGGTACCAGTGGCTGGGCGCGCCGGCGCAGGCGGGGATCGGCGCCGACGCCGTGCCGCGGGTCACCTTGACCGTCGCCTCGGACGGCGAGACCCCGAGCAACGAGATGGCGAGGTCCGCGTCGCGATCAACGAACGTATGACCCCAGGGGAGCGCCTCGCGCGAGGCGTCTGCCTGAAGATGAGCGAAGTCGATGATCGGCCACGAGGGCGTCATGTTGACGATGCCCTTCGGGCTCCCCTCCAGCGGGCCTCGGTGCACGAGGATCCCGCGAGCGACCGGCGCGTTTGCCGTGAACCCGTCGACCCTATCGGGGGTGGACTGACGATATTGATCGAAGCCGATCGGCTGACGATATTCGACCTGGTACGTCTCGTCCCCGCCGGGGATGGGGATGACGAGCCGCTGCACGCCCGTCGAGATGACCTCGATCGGCTTGACGCTGACGATGGAGGTCCCGCTCGCGCTCACGGTCGCCGTGTTCTCCGGATTGAACCAGCCGAACAGCGCCTTCTCCGGAGCACTGTAGTGCATGTACCCCCCACCCACCGGGCTGAACGAGTCTCCCATATCTTGGACGCAGCTCGTGTTCCCCGCGTTGAGCTGACCGGGGTTGGCGCACCAAGGCAGATTGGGCTGCGCGCAGGTCGTGCTCATCGGCGCCCAGTTGCCAGCGCTGTCGGCGCAATTCAGCACATTGGCGTGGACCAGGCCCATGCTGTGCCCCAGCTCGTGCGCATACGTGCCAGCGTCGGTGGGGCTGGGATACCACGTGTGGGACCCCGAGGAATAAGCGCCGGCACAGCTCGACGGAAACCCGTTGAAAAAGTGCATCGTGTTATCGTAGTTGGCCTCCACGTAGCCCCCGAGGTTCGCGGCCGCTTGCCTGCCCAGCGCCATGTGCAGGCCGAGATCGCAGATCGTGGGCATCTCCGCGTTGATCGTGTACCAGCCGTAATAGTCCCCGTCGGGGTTGATGTGGCCGGTCAGGTTCATCTTTCCGTACGAGGCTTCAATGAAGAAGTTGTTGGCCGAATCCGGGTCGTTGAAGAGGCGGTCCCGCACGTCATTGATGGTGTAGGTCGGAGCCGGGCTGTTCTTGAATCGGATGAAGATCGCCGCGACCTTGAAGCCGCCGACGATGGCCGGCTGCTGGACGGCGGAGATCGACTCGACCTCCTCCGCCTCACCCTCCTCCGTCGCAGCGCTGCAGGCGGAGAGCGCGAGGCAGAGAACAAGAAACCCGCTGCGATGGGCGGACAAAACGTTGCGCATTGTGCCTCTGTGATGTCGGAAAAAGCGCGTGACAACAGCGGACGCGAGCGTGTCTGGAATCACGGACTCCAGACATCGAACCCACGCGCAGGCTCGGGGCTCACGACGTGACGAGCCGCCAGGCCGCCTTCGAAGGGAGCGGGCCCGGGGGAGAGTCCAGTCGCTTCGGAGACGTCAAGCCCCAGCCGCGGGACCTGCGTGGGCCAGGTTCATTGCACCCGCTCCTGCTCACTGGATGCGGTCAGGCCCGGTCGCCCTTCATGAAATCGTAACGTCCTCATCGATTCCGGGACGAATCCGCCGCACAAGGGGCGCCGTAGTTCCGTCCCGGACCGCTGCCATGGAAATTCTCGTGGCATCGATTTTTTGACGCTGATCGTCTTCGGGGACCGGTGGCCGGCGAGCTCTCCGCCACCTCCCCCCTGCGTCTCCTGCGTTTCCAGCCGGAGATGGCCGCGCCCATCGTCCCCCACGTGTCAGCGGAGATCCTGGTCGACGAGCCCGATCGGATCGCCGCCGAGGTGGTCCGGGCGATCTACCGCAGGTCCACGCGCAGTTTCATCGGCGCCCACCCGGTGTTCGAGCGCAGCATCCAGAGACCCTCCCGGGTTGGCCTGGCGCTGGCGCAGCATCCAGAAACCCTCCCGGGTTGGCCTGGAGCCACGCTCCGGCGAGGACGACGAGGGCGTCGGCAGTGAACCCGACATTGACGGCGCGAGGGGCCTCGAGCTGGATCGACCGGGCGCTCCCGAGCCTGGAACCTGGGAGGCCTATCTGACAAGGTGATCGTCTCGGGGGGGATCGGCCGCCTCAGCTCTGCGATCGGTGCGGGACGATGTCGTTGGCGATGATCTCGCCGAACGGCCCCGTGAGGTTCGGGCGGACGCCTGCGGCCCTCCGCTCGACGGGGAGCCGCGGGAAGAGCAGCTCGGCGACCCGATAGGCCTCTTCGAGGTGCGGGTACCCCGACAGGATGAACGTCTCGATCCCGAGCTCCGCGTACTCCTTCATGCGGCGCGCGACCGTCTCCGCGTCGCCCACGAGCGCCGTTCCGGCCCCGCCGCGCACGAGGCCCACGCCGGCCCAGAGGTTCGGGCTCACCTCGAGGGCGTCGCGCCGCCCCTTGTGCAGCGCCGCCATGCGCCGCTGCCCCTCGGAGTCGAGGCGCCCGAAGGCCTGCTGCGCCGCTGCGATGGTGCTGTCGTCGAGGTGCCGGATCAGGTCGTTCGCGGCGGCCCACGCCGCCTCGGCCGTCTCGCGGACGATGACGTGAAGGCGGATCCCGAAGCGCACCGCGCGCTGCTCCGCGGCCGCGCGGCGGCGCACGTCCGCGATCTTCTCGGCCACGGCGGCCGGAGGCTCTCCCCAGGTCAGATAAACGTCGACGTGGCGCGCCGCGAGCGCGTGCGCCGCGGGCGACGACCCCCCGAAGTAGAGCGGCGGGTGCGGCGCCTGGAGCGGCGGAAACAAGATCTTCGCGCCCTTCACGCGCAGGTGCTGCCCCGTGAAGTCGACCGTCTCGCCGGCCATGACGCGCCGCCAGATGCCGAGGAACTCGTCGGTGACGACGTAGCGCTCGTCGTGCTTCAGGAAGACGCCGTCCCCCTCGGACTCCGCCGGATCGCCGCCGGTCACGACGTTGACGAGCAGGCGGCCGTCCGACAGGCGATCGACGGTGGACGCCATGCGGGCGGCCCACGTGGGCGAGACGACGCCCGGCCGCACGGCGACGAGGAAGCGAAGCCGCTGCGTCAGCGGGATCATCGCCGACGCGACCGCCCAGGCGTCCTCGCACGATCGCCCGGTGGGGACCAGCACGCCGTGATAGCCGAGGTCGTCGGCGGCCTGCGCGATCTGACGAAGATAAGGGAGCGTGACGGGGCGCGCGCCCTCGGCGGTGCCAAGGTAGCGGCCGTCCCCGTGCGTTAGGAGAAACCAGAAGACGTTCATCGATGGAGAAGCTCCTCGCCCGTGGGTCGCCGGGTCAGGCGCGCGAGAGCACGATCCGCACCGCGCGCCGCCGCGCGCTCGAGCCCGCGGCGCCAAGGAACCTCGCCGGGCAGGCCGCCACGACGCCGCTGCTGCCCCAGCAACACCAACTGCGGATCGACTGCTGATGAAGCAGCAATCGACGGCTCCTCCACGGGGCCTCCCCGGCGGAGCGCCGCGCCTCGACCTGGCACAGGGGCTGCTGGACCAAACTCACCACCTCGCCTCCGTCACAGATGCAATTTTGCATCGAACATAGAATTCTTGCGTGCTGACGTGGGTTGTAGAGGAGGCGAAAGAGCCCTCATGAGCAGGTACATCTCGTTCACGACGATCCGCTCCGCGCTGCTGGGCTGCGCAGCTCTCTCGAGCTTGTTGCTGCTCGGGTGCGGCCGCGACGGCGGCGAGGTGGGCGCGGCGAACGCCGGACAGGCGGCCGAGGACACGCGGGCGGCGGTGGTGGTCCGGCTGGGGTACCAGAAGATCGGCACGCCGTTTCTCCTCAAGGAGCGCGCGGAGGCCCTGACGAAGGCGCTCGAGGCGAGGAACGCCCGCGCCGAGTGGGTCGAGTTTCAGGCCGGTCCTCCGCTGCTCGAGGCGATGCGCGCGGGCGCCGTGGACGTCGGCCACGTCGGCGAGACGCCGCCTGTGTTCGCGCAGGCGGGCGGCGTGCCCTTCATCTATGCCGCCACCGACGCGCCGGCGCCCAGGGCCGAGGCGATCGTCGTCAAGAAGGACTCTCCGATCCGAACGCTCGCGGCCTTGAAAGGCAAGCGCGTCGCCCTCAACCGCGGCTCCAACGTGCATTACCTGCTGGTTCGGGCCCTCGAGAGCGCCGGGCTGACGCTGGACGACATCCAGGTCGTCTTCCTGGCGCCCGCCGACGCGCGGACCGCGTTCGAGGGTGGCAATGTCGATGCCTGGGTGATCTGGGATCCTTTCCTGGCAGCGGCCGAGCTCGCCGGGGCCCGTGTCCTCCAGGACGGCGAGGGGCTCGTCGACAACCGCCTCTTCTATGTCGTCCGGCGAGAGTTCGCGGAAGAGCAGCCGGCGATCTTGCAGATCGTGTTCGACGAGTACCGCGCCCTGAGCGCCTGGGAGGACGGGCACCGCGAGGAAGCCTCGCAGATCCTCGCGCGATCTTCGGGGATCTCGTACGAGGCGTTCCTGCGGTCCGAGCACCGGCGCGCGTTCCAGATCCTGCCGATCACGCCCGAGATCGTGCAAAGGCAGCAAGCGATCGCCGATACGTTCCACAAGCTCGCGATCATCCCGCGCGACATCCGCGTCGAGGAGGCGCTCCTGCCGGGCGCCGCGATCGTCGGAGGCGCGCGATGACGGCCGGCGAAGCGCCGATCCGGGGCGGCGCGGCGCGCGGGTTCGGCGTGCGCATCGCGCCCTGGCTGGCCCCGCTGGCCCTCGTGATCCTCTGGGAGGTCCTGTCGCGGCTGCAGATCATCCCGAAAAGCCTGCTGCCGTCGCCCGTCGAGGTGCTCGTGGCCGCGTCGAACGCCACGAGGAGCGGCGATCTGCCCGCGCACCTCGGCGTGAGCGCGCTGCGGGCGGCCGGCGGGCTCGTCGTCGGCGCCGCCGTCGGGCTCGCGCTCGGCCTCGGCACGGGGCTCTCGCGCCCGCTGCAGCTGGTCATCGACGGGCCGCTGCAGATGCTCCGGGCGATCCCCGCGCTGGCGCTCGTGCCGCTCGTGATCCTGTGGTTCGGGCTCGGCGAGACAGCGAAGCTCTTCATCGTCGCGATCACGGTGCTGTTCCCCGTCTACCTGAACACGTTCCACGGGGTGCGCAGCGTGGATCCGCAGCTCATCGAGATGGCGCAGGTCTACGACGTGCGGGGGTTCGCGCTCTACCGCGAGGTCATCTTCCCGGGCGCGCTCCCCTCGATCCTCGTGGGTCTGCGCTTCGCGCTCGGGCTCTCGTGGCTCGTGCTCATCGTCGCGGAGACCCTCGGCGCGAGCCAGGGCCTGGGCTATGTCGCGATGAACGCCCGCGAGTTCATGCAGATGGATCTCCTGGTGCTCACGATCGTGCTCTGGGCCATCCTCGGCAAGCTGGCCGACTCCCTGGCGCGGTGGCTCGAGCGCCGGCTCCTGCCGTGGCAGCCGCAGCTGCAGCGGCTCGAGGCGAGGTGAGCGAATGAGCGGTTCGGGCGATCAGACCGCCGGCGCGCGCGTCGTGCTGGAGCAGGTCGACAAGCGGTACGGCGACCGGCTGGCGCTCTCGGGCATCGCGCTCGACATCCGCCCTGGCGAGTTCGTGACGATCGTCGGGCGGAGCGGCTCGGGCAAGAGCACGCTGCTCCGCGTCCTGTGCGGCCTCGAGCAGCCGACGCGCGGCGCGGCGCGCGTCCTGGCCTCGAGGGAGGTCGCGGCGCGCGAGGCCGTGCGCGTCGTCTTCCAGGAGCCCCGGCTGCTGCCCTGGCGCACGGTGCTGGAGAACACGTGCATCGGCGGGCCGAGAGGGCGCGACGCGCGCGCGCGCGACGTGCTCGACCGGGTCGGGCTCGGAGATCGGCTGAACGACTACCCGGGCGTGCTCTCGGGAGGTCAGCGGCAGCGGGTCGCCCTCGCGCGCGCGCTCGTGCACGACCCGAAGGTGCTGCTGCTCGACGAGCCGTTCGGCGCGCTCGACGCCCTGACGCGGATCGGGGCGCAACGCCTCGTCGAGTCGCTGTGGGCGCAGCGCCGCTTCACGGCCATCCTGGTGACGCACGACGTGGAGGAGGCGGTCCTGCTCGGAGATCGCGTGCTGGTGTTCGATGAGGGGCGCGTCGTGGAGAGCGTCGCGGTGGATCTGCCGCGCCCCCGGGCCAGGGAGGTGCCGGAGGTCGGCCGCCTCGCTGGCGTGCTCCTCGACGCGATCTTCAGGAGATCTCCGGAAGAAGGGGGGCTGTCACGGCGCGGCGCGCGCGAGGCGGCGTCGCTGTCCGTGCCGATGGCCCTCCTGGCCGACGCGGGGGAATGATAGAGCGGTTCCGGAGGGAGGGCGGCCGCTGTGCGCGTGGTGGGAAAGGCGTTCGCTTACATCACGAATGGAGGGAGACTGCTGGTCTTCGAGCACGCGGACTTCCCGGAGGCGGGCCTCCAGGTGCCCGCCGGGACGATCCTTCCAGGCGAACCACCTGATACGGCCGTGGTCCGCGAGGCGCGGGAGGAGACCGGGCTGGGCGCGTTTTCGGCGGTGGAGTTCATCGGCACGTCGGAGTTCGACGCACGACGCATGGGGAAGGAAGAGATGCACCTTCGCCACTTCTTCCACCTGCCGGTCGTGGCCCCCGTCCCGGAGAGGTGGAGACACCACGAGCGGGATGGATCGGACGGTGCTCGTGAGCCGATCGCCTTCGATCTCTACTGGCTGCCCATGTCGATCGCCGCTGCCCGCTTGATCGCAGACCATGGCCAGCTGATCGCCGCTCTCCGCGACGTGCTGCCCGAGCCGTGAGCCTGTCGCTCCAGGCAGCGAGATTGTCGGGGGGCCCGCCTGGTGATCCTCGTCGGGGAGCCTGGTAAGGGTGGACCAGGAGACCCTCCCTGCATGACGGCTTCGCGGCTCGCGCTCCTCCCCCTCCCGCTTCTCGCCGCTTCGTGTGGTCCCGCCGCCGGGTCGGCCCCCGCGGCGCTCGCGCCGGCTTGGGTCGCCATCCCCGCGGCCCCGCTGGAAGCGCCCGCGCGCGCCGCGGGCGCGCCGGCCGTGGATCCCTCGGCCCCGCTGATATTGCCGATCGCCGCGGCCCCGCCGGCAACCTGGGTCGAGCCGCCCCTCGGAGAGAAGGAGCGGGCGAGGGCCGCTCGGGACCCGTTCCGCGAGCACAGCGAGATCGCCCTCGGCGAGCGCGTCGCGATCTTCGCGGCGAAGGGAGGCGGCGCCGATCCCGCGGGCGGGGCGTTCGCGGTCGACGAGAAGCTCGGCGTTGTCGGCCCATTGAAGCTGCCCGCTCGCTTCACCTGGGTTGGCGTCGCCGGACCGCAGGTCGACGCGCTCTATGCGGCCACGCCGGAGGGCGTGCTCCACCGCGCCGCCGGCGTCCGCGGTGCGCTGAGGCCGGACGGCTTCGAGCCGCGCGGCAGCGTGCCTGGTGCGACGACCTGGGACGCCGCCGGTACCCTCATCGCGGCCGCGGCGGGAGAGCGTGTCAGCGTCTCCGCCGACGAGGGCCGCAGCTTCACCTCAGCCGTCGTCGCGCCCGGCAAGCCGGTGCGCGCGGTGTTCGTGCGACCCGACGGCGTGCTCGCGGCCGTGGTCCAGGCGCCGGCGCGCGGCCAGCAGCCGGCGGCGCCAGACTCGTTCCTCTCGCTGGATCGCGGGAAAACCTGGAAGCGATCCGCGTTTCAGCCGCGCTCGATCGAGCGCGCGGGATCCTGGATCTGGAACGGCGATGCGAGCTGCCCCGCCGTGCTGAGCCGCGACGGCCAGGCGTGGACCAGGGCCGCTGCTGGCCTTTACGCCCGACCCACGTTGGGCATCGCGCTGCACCTCTCCCCCGCGATCCGCGCCATCGAGGCCGGCTCGTTCCGCTCGGCCGTCGCCCCGCCGGCGCCCGAGCCGCCCCCGCGCGGGGGCGCCGCGGTCGGGCGGGAGCCGCCGTGCAAGAGCGACGGCGGCGGCGTCGTGGGCGGTCTCGGACTCATGGGTGTGCTCGGCGCCTCGTGCGGAGGCGCGCTCTGTCTGCTCGAAAGCGCCACGCCGCTGCCACAGCCGACGCGCACACGGATCGCGACGTTCGGCGACGGGATCTGCGAACCGACGAGCGCGCGACCGCCCGGCAGCGCCTGCGCCGCGCACGTCACGCGGCCACCGACGTTCGCGGTCGTCGACCACATCGCGAGCACCGTGACGCCCGTCGCGGCGCCCGAGGGGTGCCCGCAACCGGTCGCGCTGCACAACGCGGCCGGCGTCGGCGTGCTGATCTGCCGCGGAGGCAGCGGGAGCGCGACCCTCTTCGTGCGGGGCGCGCAAGGTCCGTGGCACGCGGAGGGGAGCCAGGCGACCCCGGCCGAGGCCCTCAAGTGGATCGCCGCGGCACCGGATGGCACGCTGCTCCTGCTCCAGTCGGCGCCGCCCGCAGGCGCCCTGCAGCGCGAGCCGCTGCAGGCGCTCGTGCGAAGCCCGCTGCCGCTCGGCGCACCGCAAGCGTGGCGCCGGATCACGGCGCCGGACGGCGTCGCGGCGCTTCCCGCTCCCGGCGGCGCGGCGCTTCTCGCGAGCTCGCCCGCGGCCTCGGCCGGCAAACGCCTCGATGTGACGCTGGATCGCTTAGGGCAGCCGGCGCTCCCCCTGGCGCGCGACGTGGAGGTCGACCAGGACCTGACGCGGATGGAGATACGGGACGGGCAGGTGTGGTTCCGCGTGCGTCCAAATCCTGCGCCGGACGTCAAGGGAATGCCGGGGCCTCTGCCGCCCGAGCCGCGGGATCCGCGCTGGCACGTGCTGACCCACGGCGGCGAGCTCGTGCTGGAGACGTCCTCCGGGCCGACGCCTCCGACCGAGGGGCGCCCGCTCGACCCCGCGGGGCGCTAGCGCGGCGTCCGCGTCGCGACCCAACCACGTCGTGACCCAACCACGTCGTCGCGACCCAACCACCTCACGGGCGATCGTCACGGGCGATCGATGGCGATCGCCGTAGACGCCCCCCACCGCCGGAGCGGCCGCCCTTCGGCAGAGATTGCGGGGCGCAGACGGCGCTTTCGGTCCGGGCTCATGCCAGATCCCTTGGATCCTATCAGCATCCGTTCGACGCAACCGGGGTTCCCTGCGCGAGCAGCCAGCACGGCTCACTCTCCAACGTGCGACGTGGCTCGCGAAGGACGCGCGCTCCACCTCCCAGGATGGATCTCCTGAGACTGGAGCCGTTAGCATGGTGGATGCATGCCGCAGCAGTCACCGCCCGAGCCGCAGCAGCCACCGCCCGAGCCGCAGCAATCGCCGCCCGAGCAGCCCTTCTCGCTGACAGACGGCGCCCTCGCCGCGTTGGTGGCCACCGGCTACGGCGTTCCGGTGCTCGCAGCGCCGCTCTTCGGCGCGACGATGCTGGTCCAACTCGATGGCGCGATCTTCGTCGCCGGAGCACTCGGGCTGGCGGGTTGGATCGGCCTGACCGTGCGGACATACCACGCGATACGGCGCCGGGGGCGCGCCCCCTTCCAGGTGGCGGCCGAGGTGCTCACGCTGCTCCTCCTGCCCGCCTGGGGCCTGGCATACAGCCACGATGCCCCCGGGACGTGCGCCGTCCCGGCATGCGACGTCGGCACCACGGCGTTCCGGCCGCTCGCCGAGCCGGAAGTCCACGGCCTGATCGCGCTGCACGCCCTCACCGCGCTCGCCTATGTCGTGTCACGGCGCCGGAAAGAAGCGCTGCCTGGCCCTGCAGAGCTCGTCGTCCATGCAGCGCTGATCGTCGGAATCGCGCTCCACGTCCTCCTGGCGGTGCACTTCGGCCCCTGGGTGGCGGCCGGCCTGCTCGTGCCGCCGCTGCTCCTGCCGTGCGTCGCGCCAGTGTTCACGGTCGTCTTCTATTCCGCCGAGCTGCGCGCGCGCCTCCTGAGGCGGGGCGTCGAGGCCAACGCGCCCGCTCCGTTGGCCGCTGCCGATCCCGCCTATCGCACAGGGCCGCCGCAAGTCCCGCTGCCGCCGCCGCCCGCGATTCACCGACCCACGTTGTGGCGCGCCCTCGCGGCTACCCCGCTGCTGCTCGGGGTTCACGCCGTCCTGCACGCGGCTTGGCTGGGACATCCGGCAGCCGCCCTCCAGGTCTTCACCCGCACGTGCGGGTACACGCTGTCGCAGCTCCCGATCGTGAAGCTGCCCGGTGATTGCCACTACTTATGCACCGTCGCTGCGCGCGGCCACGCCTGGCTTGTGCGCCCGATCCGGCTCGGACGGCGGGGCGGCACGCCGATCCTCGTCAATCGCCAGCTCGCCATCGCCAACGCCTTCGAGGATCTGCTGCACGAGCGCTGGCCGCGCTTCGGCCGCGCGGCGCGCCAGCTCTACGACCGAATGGGGCTGCCCGTGAGCCGATACATCGGCGCCGCTTGGGCCGCCGATGTCATCTATCTCGCGATGAAGCCGCTGGAGTGGGCGTTCTACCTGACGCTCCTTCTGCTCGACCCGCGCGCCCCCGAAGAGCGGATCGACCGTATGTACAGGTGAGAGCGACCCAGCGGCCCGACCCGCCCCACCCGACCGACCCAGGTTGAGCCATCATCGCGAAAGCGTACGCAAGAGGAAACTCGACCCGGGTTGTCGGCCACCGGATCTGCGCGCCCGCAATCTATGGGTTGCCCCGGGTTGATTCAATCACTTCGCCTCACCTATCGGCCCATAACCGTCCCGCTCTGTCAGTCAGAACCTATCTAACGTCACCATACCAATCGCCGCATACGCGCTCGATCCGGCATACCCCATTCTTGGGCGTACGCGCAGCACCAGACAAACGTTCCGCCCGCTCCGGCTTCTCCAGACGGACGTTCTCCACAACACGACAGCAACGCGTCGAACCCGCTCCCGCGCTTTTCGCATCGCTGAGAACGGCGCCATGCGGTATCTACACCACGAGTCTGAGGTCCATCACGCTGGCGCCGTGAAACGTGCGCATCCACCAGGTTCCCGCCGGGAACTCCACACCGCGTACCCCGGCGCGCCACCGTTCAAGCGCCGCGCGGTACGACGCACGAAACGCCCGCACCGCAGCACCAGCGATTCGCCGTACATCACCCTGCTCGCGACCAACCGCAAATGTCGGATTGCGTTCGCCCAGCGCCTCGAAGCTCGTGACGCGCTCGTACGGGGAGATCTTGCTGACTCGCTCAGCACCAAGGAAGCGACGCCCTTGCCGCTGGAGCGCCGCATGGGCCAGCGCCTCCTGTTCTTCGAGCGCGGCGGCGACCAAGTGCCGAAAGTCATCGATGCCATCCTGCTCGACCGCCGGTGGCAGCGCGAGAGGCAGCATCACTTCCTCGGGCCACTGTGGATTTTCCGGGTCAAGATACGCCACAGGACGCGCCGCACGCAGCACGCCGCAGCCGAGCTCTCTCACATCGACTTTCGCTCCGGGCCACTCACGCGCATGCCGGACGAGGCCTGCGGCCACAGGGTTCGCGAGCACGTAGGCGATCTTCTCCACGACAGCAGCGCGCGTCAGGAGGCGCACAACGCTCGTGGCTTCGTGGTCCCATACCGGCCCTTCCCACGCGCGAAGCACCTTGGTCCCGAGCGCCACAATGCGATGAAAGAACTGCAAGAAACGCGGCAGGACGCCATTCACGTCGGTCACGACCAGGTGCAGATGCGTTGACATCGCGCAGAACGCGTGTACCTCGATCCCGAAGCGACCAGCCGAGACCGCGAGGGCGTAGACCAAGAGCTGGGTGATCGCTGCGTCGGGGCGCAAGAGCAGGTGCCGACGCAAGACGCGACGGGTGATCATATAGGTAGCGCCGGGCGAGATCTCGCGGGGGTGGCTCATGGCCCGTGCATATCAACAAACGCTGTGCCAGAGATTGTAGTCAATCATTTCAAGCACTTGCCACGCCCCGCGGGTGGCGATCACTGCGCCAGAGGTGGCGGCCGCCATGCCGTCTTCCACCGCGAATGTTATATTCACCACATCTAGACATCGCAGCCCATCCCCCGCCACCTCCACCAACCTCTCCCCTCCCTCCCTTCAACCCAACATAGGTTAAGATTTAGGAGCAAATGTAAGTCGTGTCTTGGGACGACCTGCGTCGAGTCTCCGACCTGGGTCCGGTCTGCGGGTCCAACCTGGGTCAGGTCTCACCTGGGTCAGGTCTCAACCTGGGTCGGTCTGTGGTCACCCTGGGTCAGGTCTCAACCTGGGTCAGCTGTGTTGTGTTGGATGGGTCAGCGTCAGGTCTGGATGGGTCTGGTCTGGATGTGGATGAGGTCGGATCTGGATCGGTCCAACCTGGGTCGGGTCTCACCCCGGCCTTGTTTTCTTTTGCATGGAGAGCGCGCTCCGAACGAGAATACAGCATGCTCGACCCAGCTTATGACTCATCCGCGCTACACAAACACGCAGCCGGTGAGAGCTTCACTTACACATTCCGCACCCCCGCGGGCGTTCGTCGCGCGACTCGCACATTGTTCCAGCAGCTTCTCGTGAACGGCTCGACGCTCGCTGTCGCCGCGATCCTCGCTGCGTGCGGTCCGGCGCCGGAGGAACCTGCTCCGGGATCGGGGTCCGGCGGCGGCACGACGGCGACCTCAGGCGCAGCCGGCACCGGCAGCACCGGCAGCACCGGCAGCGCCGGCGGCGCCGGCGCCACCGGCAGCACCGCCGACTCGACGGCCGAGGCGGCGGGAACCGGCGGCTCGACCGGGGCTGCAGGCGGCAACCCCGGTGCCTGCGAGCAGGGCACGACGAGCACGGCGTGGGCGACGAGCTGCCAGACCACGGCGGCCAGCTGCACGGCAGGCACCTGGAGGGCGCCGCGCGACGGCGGCGAGACGCGCGCGCCGCTGCGCCACGAGTCGGCGCACTTCGCCTTCTACTGGCCCGAGGGGACGGACATCAACCTGAGCCAGGCGGAGGAGGCGGCGGACACGCTCGAGAGCATCTGGAGCGCGTACTTCGGCAGCCCCATCTTCTTCCCCGAGCCGTACTGCAAATCAGCGGACAAGTGGAAGGCCGCGGTCCATTTCGACAACAGCTTCCCGCTCTGGGGCGGCGGGTGGAGCCGCAACGGCATCAATTACATGGGGATGTGGATCGGCCCCGACGCCGCACGCGACCCGTGGGGGCTCGCCCATGAGTTCATGCACGGCGTGCAGTCGACGACGCAGGCGTTCCCCGATTGCGGCGGCGACGGCTGCTGGATCTTCGAGAGCCACGCGAACTGGATGCCGCATCAGGTATGGCGGGACAACGTGCACTGCTCGGACATGCTGCCGAACATGCCGCACCTCTACTATGGCAACACCCGGAACCGGTATTGCAACTGGCAGTTCTTCGAGTTCCTGAAGGACAAGCACTGCTACAGCGCCGTCAACGACATGTGGGCCCACGAGGCGCCGCGCGGCCAGGGCGACCCATGGCAGAAGCTCATGCTGAGCCGTGGCTGGGACATCGAGCGGCTCAACGACGAGTTCGGCGAGTGGGCGATGCACAACATCACCTGGGACTACAAGGACCCTCCGCCCACGGACGGAGGCGATCCCTCCGGCGTATATCGACGGAAATACGGCTCGATCGAGGCCGACATGACGTCGAACGGCCGCACCGATCGCCGCCTTCGTCTCACGCGGCTCGAGGCGCTCGACGCAGACTGGGCGCAGAATCGCCGCTTCGTCTCGCCGTATCACTGGGCGCCGCAGCGCTGGGGTTACAATGTCGTGCGCCTGCACCCGAAATCGGACGCGACCAGCGTGCGCGTCGTGTTCCGGGGCGTGACGCAGGCCGGCGCCGGCTCCGGCTGGCGCTGGGGCCTCGTCGCGACGGACCCGGAGCTGACCACATCGCGCTACAGCCCTCTGCAGCGGGGGAGCGGCGGCGAGATGGACTTCTGCGTCAGCCCCGGCGAGAACGTCTACTTGGTCGTGGTCGCGACGCCGACCGAATACCAGAAGCTGGTCTGGACGAACCCCTCGGATGGGCCGGCATACCCGTCGATCTATCGCTATCCGTACATGGTGGAGCTCGACGGCGCGTGGCCCGCCGGGTTTCAGGACGGCCAGCTCGATGCGTGTCCGCGGGGCACGACGAGGCACGCGAACGGCGGCGGCTGCGCGCCCGCGGGCACGCCGTCGAGCGTCCACGTCGGTCCTTACGCGACCATCCTCGGCGGAGAGGTGAGCGGCGACGTCCGCGTCGAGGATCATGCGACCATCGTCAACGGCGTGATCTCCGGCGGCCGTGTCGGCGCGCTCAGCCTGGTCGGGCAACGCGGCTCGGGCATCCAGGCGCGCGGGTTCAGCGTGAGCGGCTCGGCGAACGTGCAGACCACCTTCTATCCGCTCGGCTGGTTCGGCGATCGCCAGTCCGTCTCCGGGACAGCAACGCTGCTCGGGGATGTCGAGTTCGTCGCCACGTCGAAGGCGAGCAACACGTTCTACGGGTTCGTCCCCGACGACTGGGCGGGCGTCTCGACGGTCACCGAGGTGACGGTCGCACCGCCGTACACCTGGCGGCGTTGAGGCCACGATGCAGACGATGCTTCATGTTGGGCTCATCGGTGACCGCGACGACGCCGTGACGGCCCACCGGGCCATCCCGGTGGCGCTGCGGCTGGCGGGAGAGGCGCTATCCGCGCCGCTCTCCTTTGACTGGGTGCCGACCGAGGAGGTGACCGACGCCTCGCGGGTGGCTCGTTATGACGCCCTGTGGTGCGTTCCGGCGAGCCCGTACCGGAGCATGGATGGCGCGCTGCGCGCGATCCGCTTCGCCCGCGAGCAGCGGCGCCCGTTCCTCGGCACCTGCGGGGGTTTCCAGCACGCGGTCGTCGAGTACGCGCGCCATGTGCTGGGCTGGTCGGACGCCGAGCACGCGGAGACCGCGCCAGAGGCGCAGCGCGCGGTGATCGCGCCGCTCGCGTGCTCGCTGGTCGAGGCCACCGGCAAGATCCGCTTCAACGCCGGAACCCGCATCGCGCGGGCCTACGGCCGCCCCGAGGCCACGGAAGGGTATCGGTGCCGCTACGGCCTGAACCCGGAGTTCCAGGCCGCGCTGGTCTCGGGCCCGCTGCGCATCGGCGCCGAGGACGACGCCGGCGACGTGCGCGCCGTGGAGCTCGACGGCCATCCGTTCTTCGTCGCCACGCTGTTCCAGCCGGAGCGCGCCGCGCTCGCCGGTCGGCTGCCGCCGCTCGTGGCCGAGCTCATCCGAGCCTGCTCGAGCACCGCCGGCTGAACGCTGGCGCCGGCACACCGTTCAACGAAGGAAAAATCCACCAGAGCGTCACCGGCGCCGAGCTCTGGATCTCTTCCTGGCGTCCGGTGCCTTGTGGTTTCGAACCTCGGTCGGCTTCAGCGTACCGGTGCGGCGCTGCTCCACGAGGTGTTCCTGCGAGGCGCTGCGCGTGCGGCGCCGGCGTTCAGCGCGATTGCAGGAAGTACCTGCGCGCGGCCTCGCAGAGCTCGGGCCAGCGCTGGGCAAGCGCGGGATCTGCGGCGAAGCGGCCTGCCCAGAAGGCGTCGAGGGCGGCGCGCGCCGCGGGGGTCGGCACCCCGTAGCGTGCGTTCGTGCTCTCCACGTAGGCGGGGTACAGCTCGCACGCGACGACGAGGCCGGCGTACTGGTTGAGCGTGAGCGAGGGTGGCGGGCGCACGCTGAGCGGGTCGCTCACGCTCGCGGGGGCCGGCGTGGAGGCGGGCGGGACACTCGGCGTGGCGACGGGCAGCGCGCCCGACGCGGAGGCCGGCAGCGCGCTCGGCGTGGCGACCAGCGGCGCGCTCGGCGCGGCGGCCGGCGGCGCGCTCGGCGTGGCGACCGGCGGCACGCTCGACGCGGCGACCGGCAGCGAGCTCGCCGTGGCAGCGGCCTGCGCGCTCGACGCAGCGACCGGCAGCGAGCTCGCCGTGGCAGCGGCCTGCGCGCTCGACGCAGCGACCGGCAGCGGGCTCGCCGTGGCAGCGGCCTGCGCGCTCGGCGTGGCCGCAACGGAATGACGCTCGTCGTGGAGCGGCACCGCCGGGGAGTGGTGCGCGGGCGCCGGACCAGGCTCGCGCACCGGCTGTCCATCGGGGCTGGCGACGGGCTGAAACGGCAGCGCCGAGTCGAAACGAGCGACGGACGGCCGAGGGCGCTCTTCGGAGGCCACCGGGATGAAGGGCAGCGCGGAGTCGATGACCCGCGGCGTATCGGGGAACGTCTTGCTCAGAGGCTTCGACTCCGCGCCGCTCACCGGCGGGTCCGTCCGAGGAACCGACGCAGGCGCGGGAACAGGCACGATCGCGGGCTGGGTGACGGATTGGGGGGCGGGTGTGGACGCGGGTGCCGGGGCGGGCTCGGGCTCGGGCGCGGCCACCGGTGCAGGCGCGGCCACCGGTGCGGGCGCGGCCACCGGTGCGGGCGCGGCCACCGGTGCGGGCGCGGCCACCGATGCGGGCACCGCCACCGGCGTGGGCACGGCCACCGGCGCGGGCACGGCCACAGGTACCGCCATCGGTGCCGGCGCGGATACCGTCATCGGAGCGGGCACACCGAGCGGCGCCGGCGCGGGCACACCGAGCGGCGCCGGCCCTGGCACCGCCGTTGACCCCAGCACCGCCATCGGCGCGGGCATCGGCTCCGCCGTCGGCGCTGCCGCCGGCACGAAGGGCAGCCCTCCGCCCAGGCGAGACAGCGGCCCCTGCGCCTCGACCAGCGCCGGCGCGCTCGTCGTCGCGGTGACCTCCTCCGCTGCGTACTTCGCCACGCTCGGCGGCACGAAGGGCAGCCCTCCGCCCAGGCGAGACAGCGGCCCATGCGCCTCGACCAGCGCCGGCGCGCCCGTCGTCGCGGCGGCCTCCTCCGCCGCGCGCTGCGCCGCCGCCTCGTCCGCCGCGCGCTGCGCCGCGGCCCGCTTCGCCTCCGCCAGCCGCTCGTCGAGCGCCCCGTGCGCGTCCTTCAGCACGGCCAGCGCCTCGGCGCTCTCGCCCTCCGGACCGAGGACGCGGCCGATCGCCAGGAGCATCTCTCGAGCGGCGCGCAGCGCCGCCTCGTCCGCCGCGCGGCCGGGCAGGTGCCGCCTGGCGAACGCCGTGAGCTCGTCGTCCTCGCATCGAGCGAGATCCGCGAGCCGGGCCGCCACGCGGCGCCGATCCGGATCGGCGCTGCTGCCCGTCGGCCTGCGCATCGCCGCCTCGAGCTTCGCGAGCGCCTCGGTCAGCGCGCTCTTCTCCGGCGCCGTCCCTGAATCCGTGGCGGACCCCTTGCTCGCGCCCCTCACGGCGCGAGCACGAGGACGGTGGTGACGCTCGGTACGATGGCCATGCCCGGCGCGTTCGTGCTGTTCTGGATCGAGATGCTCGTCAGGCGCGTCATGGGCGCGCAGCCGACGATCACCGTGAAGGCCGCGGTCACGTTGCGCGACGGGCCCATCACCATCCCGGACGCGACGCCGAGCGCGACGCCCGGGTTGTCCCCCATCGTGAGCGGCGCGACCGTCAGCATGTTGTGCGCCGGCGCGCACGTGACGAGCACGTTCGGCACGAAGAGCACGCTCATCGGATGGAGCGAGATGTTCGGGTACGGGATCGGCACCGGGGCCGGCGTCGGGGTCAGGCACACGTCCGGGAACGCCAGGCACATCCCCCCTGCGGTCGTCTTCGCGAGCATCGCTTCACCCCTCGTCGTTGCTGGCACCCGCGGCCCCGCGCGGCGCGCCCCTTCAGCCGATCTTGACCTGCTCGCCGTCGAGCTTCGCGAGCGTCCGCGCGGCGACGATCGTGTTCTCCCCGCGCACCGCCGCGAGGCCCTCCGCGCGGAGATCGAAGACGCCCGCGCGCACCTGCTCGAGCGCCTCGACGAAGCGGAACGCCTGCTTCGCGCGCTGGACGAGCCGATCCGCGCGCGCCTCCATGCGCTCGGCGACGACGACCGCCTTCTGGAGGTGCGCCTCGAGCGACCGGCCGACGAGCCCGATCTCCTCGATCGCCGCCGCCGCCGCCTGCGCGCGGACCTGGAGCTTGCCCGCGAACAGCCCGACCTCCCTGGCGGCGGCGATCTCGATCTGGTCGCCGGCGCCGAGCCCGAGCCGCCCCGTCGCCTGCACCTTCATATCGCCCTCGGCGACGATCCGCGTCGTCGCGCCCGCCTCGCCCTCCAGCACCGCGAGGACGAAGACCTGCTCGCCGTCCACCGCGCAGAGCACCCGATCCCCCGCGTCCGGCGCGACGAGGCAGCTCTTCGCGCGCCGCGCCGCGACCGGCCCGCCGCCGAGCTCGACCACGAGCCCCGACGCCGCGCCCCGGACGACGCCCGTCTCCAGCGACGGCACGCGTCGCGGCGAGGGCGAGCGCTCGATCGCCGGCAGATCCACCGCGGCCAGGAGGTCGTCCTGCGCGCTGTCGTCGTGTGCCACCGTCAGGGGCTCGCGGGCCGCCATGCTCTGCATCTCGGGTCTCCTCGGCCTGGATCCGCCCGGTCAGGACGTGCGCGCCGCAACGCTAGTTTCAACCATTTCACGGCAGGAATCAATGAAGTTCGTGGAACGCGGCCTCGCCCCGAGTCTCACGGGTCGTGGCTGCGGTCTTGTGTCTCGTGTCTCGTATCTCATGGTTCCGCGCGGCCCGCGCAGCAGGCACCGTCACGCGTGCTGCCCATCGCGCTCGCCGCCGCGGCGCGGCTTCCAGTCCTCGAGCGCGGCGAGCTTCTCGTCGTCGCCGAGCCAGCCTGCGCCCGCCGGTACCTTCGCCCCGTCGCGGCGAGCGCGGTGCAGCTTGGTGCGGAACATCGCCGCCTGCGTGAAGTCCGCGCCCGAGAGGTCGCAGTGCGAGAGGTCCGCGTACGCGAGCTTCGCGCCGACGAAGCGCGCGCCGGCGCACGACGCGAAGGCGAGGTACGCCTCGACGAGCTCCGCCCCCGAGAAGTCGGCCTCGGCGAGCGCGGCCCGCTCGAAGATGGCGTTCTGCAGCTTCGCCCGCGAAAACCGCGCCTTCGCCGCGTTCGCCTCGCCGAAGAGCGCCTGCGTCAGGACCGCATCGGAGAAGTCGCAGTCGGACACGTCGACCCCGGTGAAGTTGCACTGCGTCGCGTCGCAGCCCGCGAAGCTCGATCCAGCGACGCTGCCGCGCATGAACTGCGTGCGGAACAGCTTTGTTCCCTGGAACGCCCGCGCGCCCAGCGCCGCCTCGACAAGCGTCGTGAGCGTCAGGTTCGCGCCGTCGAGCAGCGCGGTGCGCAGGTCGAGCTTGTACAGCGTCGCCTTCTCGAGGTTCGCGCGAGAGAAGTTCGCGCCGCCGGCCTTGACCTCGACGAGGTTCGCCCGGTCGAGGTTCGCCCCCTCGAACGAGGCGCGCTCGAGCGAGCACGTCGTCCAGGTCGCGACGGGCGCCTCCGCGCCCGACAGCGCCGCGCCCTCGAACGTCGACTCGATGAAGCTCGCGCCGACGAGCCTCGCCCCCGAGAGCGTCGCCCCGTCGAGGCGGCTCCGGAAGAACGTCGTCAGGTGCAGGTCCACGCCCGCCGCGTCCACGCCCGACAGATCGCACTCG
This sequence comes from Sorangium sp. So ce426, assembly GCF_051475585.1. Taxonomy (NCBI): domain Bacteria; kingdom Pseudomonadati; phylum Myxococcota; order Polyangiales; family Polyangiaceae; genus Sorangium; species Sorangium sp. So ce426. Next base: position 7,120,627 of record NZ_CP150341.1, read on the forward strand.
GAGAACGTCGACTCCTTGACGAGCGCGCCCCGCATCGCGCGCGGCATGCGGACCCGGTCGAACACCGCGCCCGAGAGATCCGCGCCCGTCAGGTCGAGCCCGGAGATGTCCACGGCCTGGATCGGGTCCCCGTGGCGGACCTTGTCGAGCACCTCGTCGCGGTTCATATCGCGCCTCCAGGAGCCGGCGCCGCCTGCCGGTCGAACCGGGTGAACTCGACGCTCGCCTCGGCGAACGTCGTCCGGTTGTCGCCGCGCGCGCGGCTGAAATCGGCCCGGCAGAGCTGCGCGCCCGTGAAGTCGGCCCCCGCCAGGCGCGATTTCGAGAGGATCGCCTCCGTCAGGTTGCACCCGCGGAGCGACGCGCCGTCGAGGTTCGTCCGGATCAAGAGGGCGTTCTTCATGACGGCGCGGTCGAAGGTCGCGCCCGTCGCGTCCGCCTCGGAGAGATCGGTCATCGTCATCTGGGCTCGATCGAACCGCGCGCCGCGCAGATCCGTCGTCCGGAAGCAGGTCTTGTCGAGCACGGCGTCGCGGAAATCGGCCTCCGGCAGGCCGCTCTTGTGGACGGCGACCCCCTCGGAGAAGCGCGCCCCCGCGAAGCGCGCCTTCGCCCCGGTGCAGCTCATCAGCGACGTCTTGTGCAGCCGAGCGCCCGAGAAGTCCGCGCCGTCGAGCGAGCACTCGAGGAGCATCGCCCGCTCGAGGTTCACCCCGGCGAGGTTCGCCCCGGCGAAGCTCGCCTGGAGGAACGAGCAGAGCGAGAGATCCGCGCCCGAGAGATCCACGCCGGCCCAGCTCACCTGGAGGGCGTCGGCGCGCTCGAGCTTCGCCCGCTTCAGGCTCGCCCCGGCGAGCCTCGCGCCCATCAGGACGGCCTCGGTCAGATCGGCGTCGTCGAACACCGCGCCCTCGAGGTTCGCCTTGCCCAGGTTCGCGCCCCGGAGCCGCGCTCCCGTGAGGTTCGCGCCAGAGAGATCGGCCTTCGCGAGAACCGCGCCCTCGAGCACCGCGCCCGAGAGGTCGCAGCCGCGCAGGTCGGCCCCCTCGAGGAACGCGCGCGCGAGGCGCATCCCCCGCAGGTCGACCCCGCGGAAGTCCGCGCCGGTGAGGTCGCGCTCGTCGAGCGGCTCGCCCGCCTCGCGCGCCGCGTCGACGACGACGCGCGCCATCTGCGAGGCCTCGGCGGTCATCGGCAGGGCCGCGGACCTCAGGTGCGCCGAGCCGCGGTAGCCCTCGCGCGCCGCCTGCTCGAGGCGGAGCAGCTGCTCGGGGAACCCTGGATCCGCGAGCATCGCCTCCAGCTCGAGGTTCGGCACGCCGCCGAGGCGCGCCGCCTCGGCCAGCTCCGCGTACTGCTGGAGCTGCGCCTTGGCCGAGAAGCGCGGCGGGCCGCCCGGCGGCTCCTCCCCTGTCTGGCCGCGGCGGAGCGCCTCCTCGGACACGTCCATCTCGGCGGCCTGCGCCTTCATGCGCTCCTCGGCCTCCTTCTTCAGGCGCTCGGCCCTCTCCTTCTCCTCCTCCATCTTCCGCGACGCCGCGTCGAGGTACGTCACCAGCGCGTCGAGATCGTCGATCGGCGGAGGCGCTTCCTCCTCCGGCAGCGGCGCGTCGAGGCCGAATCGCGCCGGGTCGATGCCGTCCGCGAGCAGCTCCTCGCGGCGGCGCTCGCGCTCCCGCTCCGCGCCGCGCCGCAGGTTCTGCGCGGCGAGGTTCTCGCTCTTGAGCCACTGCACCATCTCGATCCCGGCGACGTTCGCGGCGACGCCCGACTCGCGCGGCGGCATGAGATCGCTGTCGCTGAGGGACGCGATCGAGCCCCGGTCCTTGTCGATCCGCCGCGCGAGCGCCTCGCGGTAGTGCTCGATCGGCCGGGGGCGGCCGATCTCCTCGCAGGCGACGACGAGGTCGACGATCTCCCCGGCGTCGTCGTCGGCCACGGGCATCGAGCCGTGGAAGATCACGACGCCGAGGTTGGCCGAGGGGAAGAGCCACACCGTGTCGCAGCGGACGGGCAGCTCCAGGAACGCCTCCCCGCTCGCGTCGCGGCGGGTGACGAGCACGCGCGCGGCGAGGCCGGGGAGCGCGCCCTCGATGCGCGGGCGCGTCGGGTGCATGTTCTCCACGAGGAACGCCTCGTCGCCGCGGAGCGGCTCGGCGAGCCATTGATCGCTCGGCGCGACGTTGAAGAAGGCGGGATCGACGTCCGGCGGCAGGCCGGGCGCCCACTTCTCGGCGTAGTCCGCGCCGTACGTCCCCGCGCGGGCGCGGCGCTGGGCGAACGTCACGTCCATCGCGAGGAAGGACGCCGGGCCTGGCCGGTCGCCGGGCGAGCGGATCAGCGCGCCGTAGTGCTCCACGTTCGGCAGCGGCCGGACGCGCTGCCCGCCGCGCTCGACCTCCTCGATCCCCTTCCCGTACGGGTTCGCCGCGTCCTTCGGCCCGCCGAGCGCGCGCGCCCAGTCGATGGGCATCTCCGAGAACGGCTCCGGCTCCGTGAAGCCGTGGCCGCTCCAGTGCCGGTCGCCCAGCACGGCCAGGCGCTTGTCGACGGAGCCGAGCCGCGCGCGGACGAACGACGCGCCGACGCGGCGGCCCTCCGGGGCGTAGCACCGGCCCGCGACGAGCAGCTCGCCGCGCGCCTTCGTGATGCCGTCGTCGAGCGGGATGCTCCCGAGCGCCGCCGTCGCGGCCTGCCAGAACGACATCTCATCGACGAGCGCGCGCGGCGCGTCGAGGGGGAACGCCATCATGGCGCCCACGTGGAACCTGAGGCGCCGCGCGACCTCGACGACGCGCGTGAGCGCCGGGACCTTGAGGGGTTTGACGACTCGCATCTGCGCTCAGATCTTCGTGAAGGCGCTGTTCCACGCGATGAGCCCCGCGAGGGTCAGGGCGACCGCCTGATGCTTCAGGTAGGTGCCGAACTGATCCATCTTGGCGCCGACGGCCTTCTTATCGAACGCGGCGAAGTCGAGCTTGATCAACGACGTCTCGAGCTTGAGCAAGTAGGCCTGCTGGGCGAGCGCGGCGTGGTCCGTCTTGATGACGCCGGTCGCCCCCTTGTAGAAGTAGAGCTCGTGCTTGTTCGGGGTGAGGTCGAACGTCAGCCCGAGCACCTCCCACTTCAGGTTGGTGGCCGTGATCTTCGCGTTGGGCGCCTTGATCAGGAAGTTCGTGTCGGACTTCAGGTCGACGTCGCCGCCGAAGTGGCCTTTCCAGGTGGTGGCGACCTCCGTCTTCCAGCTCTTGTAGTCGTCGAAGTTCTCGGCCGTGACCTTGTGCATCCACGGCCCGGTCACCGTCGACGAGCCCTCCGGCTCGATCGTCTGCTCGAAGACGCCGTGGACGTCGTGCTTCATCCCGCCGCTCGTGATGGTCAGCGTCATCCCGTCGGTGATGGTCTGCTTCATCCCGCCGGCTTCGACCGTGTCCTCGCGGCCCGTCTTGATCGTGGTCTTGCGGGTCGCGTAGTAGGTCTCCTCCGCCTCGGCGGTGACCTGGAGCGTGTACGTCCCGCCGACGCCCGCCCAGAGGTTGCCGACCACCATGCTGAACTTGTTGCCGCTGACGTTCTCCCAGGAGTCGCCGCCGATCCATGAGCCCCCGTCCCCACACGTCGTCTCCAGGTAGCTGAACGTGACGTCGACGAGGCTGCTGCCGGCGATGGCCGGGTCGGCGTTCTCGGGGGACAGGAACGTGCCGGTCTGCGTGTCGCCGTCGCCCGTGTAGACCGAGCCGTGGTTGCCGCTCGGCGTCCCCATGTAGATGCCGGTGCGGTTGTTCGGCGTGTGGAGGAAGATGAACTCCTTGCCCTGCTCGTCCTCGAGCACGAGCTGGTTGCCGCTCCCCGTCCGGATGATGTTCTGGCTGAGGTTGCGCTCGGCGACGACGCTCGGCCGGTGCGCGTTGGGCACGACGCCGGCGATGAAGGGCCGGTCCGGGTCGCCGCCGAGGAAGGCGATCATCACCTCGGTGCCCTTGCGCAGCGGGAAATGGAAGCCCTCCGTCGTCCCGCCGTGCGGCTGCATCATGCGCACCCGCGTCGAGATGCGCGCGTCGGGCAGGCCGCTCGTGTCGAACTCGAAGCGCACGAGGTAGCGGCCGTCGGCGTCGATCTGCGCGTACTGGCTGTCGGCGGGGCCGCAGACGATCGCGTTCTCGAACCCGTAGATGCGCGGCCACTGCGTCGCCTGCGGCGCGCGGAACTGCACGTCGGCCGGGATCGCCAGCAGCTTGATCGCGTAGATGTCCCTGGCCGAGAGCCCCGTCAGCCGCGCGACCTCGGGCGTGATCCCGGCGATCGACGCGCTGTGCTGCACCTCGAGCGCGAGCCACTGGTCGACGATGTCGGCGGGCTGATCGTCCAGCGAGAACCGGTACCCCGCCCGCGGCCCGAGCGCGTCGCCGCTCCCGCGCAGGGTCACCTCGCGGCAGCCGATCGACTGCGCGCGCACCTGCGCCAGGCGCTCGGCGTCGCTCTGCACGAAGACGCGGAAGCCGTACTCGCGGATCGCGCCCACCCCGTTCGCGGTGATGCTGCTCTCGCCCTTCACCGACGCGGACGGGTTCGAGTAGTTGTAGTCGGCGATGGTGACCGTCTTCGGCAGCCACTGCACGTTCTGCTCGATCTGGTGCAGGCCCGGCGGCGCGGTCACGTCGTCGCCGAAGAGCGGGACGTAGCGCACGACCCCGCCGCCCGGGAAGTCGTCGTGCAGCCCGCGATCGTCGACGATGACGAGCACCTCACCGGGCCCGTCCTCCGGGTGCTCGAAGAAGTAGTAGAGGCCCTCGCGCTCCAGCCACCGGTGAAAGAACGCGAGGTGCGTCTCGCGGTACTGCGCGACGAACTCCTCGACCGGGTAGTCGCCGTCGTTGATCGAGAAGCGGAAGTCGCCGCCCGCGAGCCCGCCGTTCTGGAGCGTCGCGGAGAGGAACTCCTTGACGGGCTGGTTCGTGAAGACGTGGCTGCGCCAGAAGTGGCGCAGGAACCAGAGCTTCGGCACGAGCAGCGCCTGGTACAGCGCCCGCTCCGCGTTCTGGTGCAAGAGGCGGACGCTCGCGATGACGCCGTGCACGACGAGCGGGTCCTTCCCGTCGCCGCGGCTCGCGCGCACCGTCGCCCGCTCGCCCACCGCCTTGCGCACGTCGGTGCTCGTCGGGACGGAGAAGAAGAGCTCGAACTCGTACGGCTGCGAGACGTGCTCGGTACCGCGGAAACCGATGAAAGCAACGCTGGCGAGTGCCGAGCACGAGAGCGAGAAACCGTCTGGGCGCATGGAGAGCCTCCCCATCCCTGGCCTGGTGTTGAGGGCGGAATCTCGGTGCATCGCGTCGCGGCGTCAACGTCTGCATGCGCCACGAGCGTGCTGTGGAACAGCGGATCCGGTGGTGGGACGAGCGCCCACCTGTGCGACGTTCGCCGAGCAGCGCGGGCTCGACGGCGCGCGCCTGCCGAGCTCGTTGCGCTCGTGTTCGGCGCCGTCGCTGCGCGCGCGCCGCGTCCGTGTGCGCCCTGCGCGCGCACCGTGTGCGCGCTGCAGCCGTACCGTGTGCGTGCCGCGTTATCGCGCGGCTGCACTCGCGAGCGCGGCGATGACGCTGCGGGTGAAGCCGCGAAGGCGCGCGACATCGTCGGGGCGGAGGGCGAGGGTGCGCGCGTCGCAGTAGAGCCTGCGGGCGATCTCGATCTGGAGCGCGTGGACCCCCTCGTCGCGGCGCGCGTGCCGCTCGATCGCGTGGCCGCCCGGGAAGGGATCGTCGTGCGCGAGCGAGAGGCCGTGCGCGCGCGCGACCTCGGCGACCGCGTCGCGCGCCCAGCCCGCCGCGCTCTCGCCGCGCCGGGTCCCGAGCACGACGTCGGCCGCGCCCGGGAACATGACGTCGGGGTACGTGTGCCCGGAGACGAGGATCGCGGCGCCGTGACGCGCGCGCGCGTCGGCGAGGCGAGCGGCGATCTCCGCGTGGTACGGCTCGAACACGTCGCGGACGCGGCGCTCGACCTCCGCGCGGGGTGGTGGGCTCTCGAGCCACTGCTCGCCGCTCGCGGAGCGCCGCCGCACCTCCCGCAGCCCGTAGGGGAGCTTGTCCTCGTAGGGCGTGGGCACGCGCGGGGCCGTGTTGAGGTCGATGACGAAGCGGCTCGCCGTCGCGACGACGAGCGCGGCCCCCTCGAGCGTGACGCCGCCGAAGAGCGCGTCCGCCGCGACGTCCGCGTCGGCCGCGAGGGCGCGCTCCGGCACGCGCGTGAAGCGCGCCGCGAGCTCGTCCACGGCGAGGCTCGCGTGCGGGACCTCGACGACGATCGGCCCCGCCATGTCAGGCTCGTGAACGCGGAACGGGGGCGGCGTGGCGGGCATCGTTGCTCCGGAGGGTAGGCGCGCGCCGGGTTTTTCGCACGGGTGCGCCGGTTTGCGCTCTCATGGCGGGCCATGGAACCCCGGATCTGGCTGCTCGCGAGCCGATACCATCTCGACGCCGGGCTGTCGTCGCTCCTGGTGGAAGGCGTCGCGACGGCCTGCTTGCTCGTCCTCGCGGCGCTCGCGCTCCGGCTCTCGCGCCGGCAGCGCCGCGCCGCCGCGCGGGCCGAGGCCTCGTTCATGCCCGGCGCCGCGCTCGCGCCCGGCGAGGCCGTCGTCGCGGGCACCGTCGAGCGGGAGCAAGGCGCGGACGTGGCGGTGCGCGTCGAGGTCGAGCAGGAGGGGTCCGAGTCCGAGACCTCCGGCGTCTGGACCCACCAGTGGGCCGAGACCGGCCGCAAGGTCCATGTCCACCCCTTCTATCTCCGCCACGCGTCGGGCGCGCGCATCCGGGTCGAGCCGGGCGAGGACGTGCAGCTCGTCGACGCGCTCGACGGCATGATCCGGGTCGATCTCACCCGGCGCGTCCGCGTGGCCGAGCTCATTCCAGGCGAGAGGGTCTTCGCGACAGGCGAGCTCCGGCGCGCGCCCGATCCCGAGGCGCAGGCCCAGGGGTACCGCGAGCAGGCGCAGGGATACCTGCTCGCGCCCCCGCGCGGGGGCCGCATGCTCCTCTCGTCCGAGCCTCTCGGCGAGCGGTTCGCGCGCAGGGCGGCGTTCCATAAGCGGTGGGCCATCGCCGCGGCCGTCGCGTCGCTCGCGTTCAACATGGCGTTCGCGGCCTTCCACGCGCGCCGCTGGCTGGGCGAGACGGTGGACGTCCGGGTGACGCAGCTCCAGGAGAAGGAGGACGGCGACCACACCCGCTTCGAGGTCACGATGCGGGGCGACCGTGGCGCCGCCTTCTCCGACGAGGTGTCCTACGGCGTGTTCGCCCGGCTCCGCGAGGGCCAGACGGTGAAGGCGCGTCATGTCCCCTCGTGGAGCTCAGCCAGCGCGATCGGCCCCGACGTGACGGCCCATTCCGTGGCCTACGCCGCCTTGCCGCTCCTCGGCGTCATCGCGCTCGCCTATCTCGCTCGCGCGCAGGCCACACGTCCCTGGTACGAGAAGAAGCTGATCGAACAGGGGAGCGGCAAGCTCGCGGAGCCCCTGTCTGCCCCGCAGCAGGCCCCGAAGCGTCCAGAGGGCCGCCGCCGGGACCCCGCTTCTGGATGACGGACGCCTCGATTCGGCAGGCGCTGCGCGTCCGCCGGCGGTCACCGAGACATCGCACATGCGACCCCGGGGTCAGGCTGTAGAGCCGACGAGTCCTCTCATTTCGTTGGCATTCTGGGGACGAGAAACGTGAACAGGGAGGCCTGGAGACAGGGAGATTCATGGGATTCTACTCCCCGCCTCCTCGCCTCCCTGTGAATCTCCTCGAAACATTCGAGAGGATGCTTCAGGACCGCAAAAGCAGCTACCGCTTCATCGAGTCGAGAAGGCGTTGGACGTGCCGGTGAGCTTCGCGCTGCCCAGGTTCTTCGCCTCGAGCTTGGTCTCCGCGTCCCTCACTGCAGCCGTGCCGGTCCCCGTGATCGTGATCGACTCCTCGGCGAGCGCGTAGATCGTGAACTCGTAGGTGTCGGTCTTCGTGCCGCTGCTGGAGCCGAAATTGGGGCAAGGCCCGAGGTAGTTCGAGTTCTGCATGGCGCGGAGCTGCGTCGCGTCCGCCTGCTTGAACCCCTCGGGCAGCGAGGTGGTGGTGGCAGGAATGTTGTACAGAACCCAGTGGTAGCCGTTGGGCTGCGACGGCGTCGCGTGCGCCAGGGTGACATCGATGAAGGTGATGGCGTAGCTCTTCGTGCCCGCAGGCCCCGGGGTCCAGTGGAGCTCCGGCATGACGCTGTTCTGGAAGCCGGCGGTCTGGCAGGTGTACTTGTCGGCGAACTTGGCGCCTTCCTCGTGATTGGTGCTCGCGAGCGCGAACTCCTCGGAGGGCGCGCCGCCGCTCCCTCCGGAGCCGCCCTCTCCGCTCCCGCCGACTCCCGTCGCGCCACCCTCTCCGCTGCCCCCGGCCCCCGACGTCGTGGTGGTCGTGGGGTCGCCGCCGCTCGAGCTCGAGCTCGAGCTGTCGGCGCTGCTGCTGCTGTTGCTGTTGCTGGCGCTCTGGGAGCTGGTGCTCGCCGCGGTGCTCCCGCCGTTCCCGGACTCATCGGGATCGCCGCTCGAGCAGTTCAGTATGGCGAACGGCAGGGCCGCGAAGGCGAGGTATCGAGCGCTACGTGTGAGCCTATCCGTGATGGTACGCATTGGCGCATGATGCCACACCGGCGTTCCTATCGCGATGACAGTCGCTTCTCCCCTTGCGACAAAGATCCGCAATTTAGCGGTACATTTCCCGGAACAGTGAGTGATCGAAGAATGTGAACGTTGACATGAGCGCGCCCTGCGCGACACATCGCTCCAGGTCTCTCGCCTGCTCGCCAGAGAGGAAGAGGCGGAGCGGAGGGCCCTTGACCCTTGACACCGCGCAAGAGCGGGCAGGAGCGCCCGCGAGGACGCTCCTGCCCTGGCGGAAATGTGCAGAACCGCTGGGTCAATATTGCGTGTTGTTGGACGTCGTGATCTTCGAGGAGCTCACGCCCATGAAGAGCGCCTTGCCGATGCCGCTGTAGCGGGTGTTCGTCATCGTCACGCTGCTGCTGCTGCTGTCCGTCCTGAAGATGGACTCCTTCATCTTCGAGATGTCGCACCGGTCGATGAAGACGTCGACCTTGAAGTCGGTCCCCCCGTTCTGCCGGATGAACTTGCCGGCGTTCTGCGCCGTGAAATTCGACACCTTGAAGGTGCTGGCCGCGTTGATCTGGAACACCTTGTCGTCGCCGTTCTTCGCGGAGCCGCCGTTCAGCACCACGGTGCCGGACTTCTTGACCGTCAGGGCGTCTTCGCCGATGTCCTCCCAGACGATGTTCTCGAGCGTGACGTTGCCGTACGTGTGAATGCCGTCGGCCGCCGGCGCGCCGAGGACCACGTTCTTCAGCTTCGCGCCGTCCTCGAGCTTGAACACCGGCTTCTGGCCCTCGGCCTGGCTGCCGTCCCCGAGCGTGTTCTTGTCGGCGATGTACCGCTTGCCGCCGCCGTCGAACGTCTCGCCCGCCTTCACGATGATCGTCGAGCTGACGACGCCGCCGTTGCCCGCCGTGGTGGTGCCGCCGCCCGAGCTCCCGCCGCCCGAGCTCCCGCCAGAGTCGCCGCCGCCCACCGGCACGAGCTCGATGTAGTCGACCTTCAGGTCATACCCCGACGACGAGGAGCTCTTGCCCTTGCACGTGAGCGCGAACTCGACATTGCCAGAGAGCGATTTCTCCCCGAGCGTCGCTGTCGTCCAGCTGTCACCGGTGGAGGAGCCATAAGCGTCGAAGGACTTCACCGACGATCCCTTCACGGCGAGCTCGTATTTGCCGTACACGTTCCGCTTGGCGTAACGAAGGACGATCTTGTATGTGCCTGACGCGACCGACGCGGAGAACTTGAAGGTGTCCCCGCTCTGGTTGGCGCGGAGCTTCACGTTGTCCGCGTTGTCTTCGATCCTGTCGCCCGACGAGATGGACCAGCTCTGGTTCTCGGCCTCGATCCTGACGGCGCTGAGCGCGTCGCTCGCCGAGTCCACGTCCACATCCAGGTCGGCGCCGTCCGCCGCGAGGCAGCCGGCGAGGCCGAACGACAACAGGGCACCGAAAGCATAGGTCAATTTCAAGCTCATGATTTTATCCCTCGATCGTTAACGTTGCGCGCGACCGACGACCCCACCCTTCACTCCCTCTGCATACCCTCCCCCACGGGTCGTCGTGGCCTCGCGATGTCTACGAGATGTCCTGTCCTGTCTTCTCTTGTCTTGTCTTGTCTTGTCTTGTCTTGGCGCGAGAGCAATGCCCAGGCCACGGCGCGCCGTCACCCGCGGCCGCAGATCAGGGCACCATGATTGCATTTTTCCGCTGAAGGACAGCGTTTCACCCGCTCCGGCGGACAGGCACGCTCGCCGCTGTCATGGGCCGACGTCAACGACGTCAACCGGCGGTTGACACATGAGCCCGCAGGCGGCTCGACGGCGCGAGCCTGCCCTCCGGGCGCGGCAGCGGTCGCGCTCGTCGGCGGCGCCTGCCGCGGCGGCTCAGAGCGCCAGCTCGATCCGATAACGAGTCAGCCAGTCGTTGAGCAGGAGGACCTGATGCATGCTCGACCGGGCGAGCTCGTCGACCGCTCCTGCGGACTCCGAGGCGACGGCGCGGGCGCGTGCCACGTCGACGAGCGGCAGCACCGGCGCGTCCTTCCGGGCGAGGAGCCCCGCGAGCTGGCCTCGGAGCCGCTCCGTATACGCTGGATCCTGCGTCGTCGGATACGGGCTCTTGCGACGGTCGAGCACCGAGCGCGGCAGGAGATCCTCGGACGCCGCGCGCAGCAGGCTCTTCTCGCGCCCGTCGAAGGTCTTCATCGACCAGGGGGCGTTGAAGACGTACTCCACGAGCCGGTGGTCGCAGAACGGGACCCGGACCTCGAGGCCGGTCGCCATGCTCATGCGATCCTTGCGGTCGAGCAGGATCGGCAGGAACCGCGTCAGGTGCAGATAACCTATCTCCCGCATGCGCCGCTCCGCTCCGTCCTCGCCCGGCAGGCGCGGGACCTCGGCGAGGGCTTCCCGGTAGCGCGCGGCGACATGGCCCTGAAGGTCGATCTGCGCGAGGAGCGCGGGGGCGAGCAGCTGAGCGGCGGCGCTCGCGCCCCGGATCTTCATGCGCATGGCGAGCCAGGGGAACGTCTCTGCCGCCACCATCTCCGGGTCGTGGAACCAGGGGTATCCGCCGAAGACCTCGTCGGCCGACTCGCCGGAGAGCGCCACCGTGGAGCGCTCCCGGATGGCGCGGAAGAGGAGGTACAGCGAAGTATCCAGGTCACCGAAGGCGATCGGGACATCCCGGGCGCGCAGCACGGCGGCGCGGATCTCGGGGTCGGCCAGCTGGGCTGCGGAGAGCACGATCCCCGCGTGGTCCGACCCGACGTGCCGCGCGACCTCGGCGACGTACGGCGTGTCCTGCGTGCTCCGCAGCGCGTCCGGCGTGAAGTGCTCGGCGTGCCCCGCGAACTCGACGGAGAAGGAGCGCACGGGCCCCGCGCCCTCCGCCCTGAGCGCCCGCTGCGCGAGGGCGGTCACCGCGCTCGAGTCGAGCCCTCCCGACAGGAGGGAGCAGAGGGGCACATCGGAGATGAGCTGTCGCGCCACGGTGTCCTCGAGCAGCCCGCGGATCGCGCGGATCGTGGCCTGCAGGTCGTCCTCGTGCGGCCTTACCTCGAGCGCCCAGTAGCGGCGCTCGGAGATCCCATCCCTCCGCACGTGCACGACATGGCCTGGGCGGACCTCGCGCATGTCGCGGAACACGGAGGCTCCGGGCGTCTTGACGAAGGCGAGGAGCTCCCGCAGGCCGCTCGCGTCGACGACCGGCGACGCGAGCGGGTTCGCGAGGATCGCCTTGGGCTCCGAGCCGAAGAGCACCGCCGAGCCGATCCGCTGGTAGAACAGCGGCTTGATGCCCAGCCGATCCCGGACGAGCAGCAGCTCCTCGGCGCGGACGTCCCAGAGGGCGAAGGCGAACATTCCGTTGAGCCGCCGGGGGAAGCCCGCGCCCCACTCGAGATACGCATGGAGCACGACCTCGGTGTCGCTGTGCGTCTTGAAGCGGTGGCCCCGGGCCTCGAGCTCGCCGCGCAGCTCGCGGAAATTGTAGACCTCGCCCGTGTAGATGAGCACGGCCACCGGCGCGCCGTCCTGGTCGGCGATCATCGGCTGGCGGCCCCCGTCGAGATCGATGATGGCGAGGCGGCGGTGCCCGAGCGCGGCGCGCGGAGCGAGCCATACCCCTTCGTCGTCCGGGCCGCGGAGCCTCATCGTCGCTGTCATCGTCTGCAGGACATCACGCTCCAGCGTCAGATCGCGCTCGTAGTCCACCCATCCCGCAATGCCGCACATGGACGATCCCCTCCCTTTCAGCGCCATCGCGCGAAAGCGGCGGGCCTCGACAGCCCGCCGCGGCGCACGCGGATCACTCGCTGTTCGGCGGACGAGCGTAGACAGTGCGGCTGGGCCGCGCAACCGAGCTGGCCAGCGCGGCGCTCAGCGCTCACCAGGGATGGGGCGGAGATCGTGGACGCGCAGGGGGCGACGAGGCTGGCCGGCGGTGCCCGCCGGGGCGTCGCCGCGCGCGGTCACTCTGCGTAGCAGACCTCGAGGCGCGGGCGGCGCGACGGCGTGGAGTCTTCGCTGGCCCGCCACTGCGACGCCCCCGCCACGTCCTCTTCCATCACGAACCCGTAATTCGGGAGGACGCCGTTCACCCAGTCCTGCACCAGGTCGGTGAGGTTGGCTGTCCGATCGCCGGCGCCGTTGACGGTGACGATCGACGCGAAGCTGAGCGGCTCCCAGCTCTGGTTGTAGCTGGACCAGCTCACGGTCGTCTCGCCCCAGGGCGCGAGGGCCTCGTGGAGATGAACGGTGGTGACCGACGACTTGTACACCTGATTCATCGTCAAGGTGGCCGAGTAGACCGGCGCGCCCGCGGGGATGAACGAGAGGTCGAACCAGACCAGCGCAGCACGGAAGCCTCCGGTGCCGGCTCCGCCCGTATAGATCGACACGTACGACCCTTCCTTGTAGGTCGGCGAGGCCGACCAGAGCGTCGCGTCCCAGACCGTGCCGAAGACGCCGCGCTGCACGGTCCTGCAGACGGGCGTGCCTCCAGAGCCGGCGCCGCCCGCGCCGCCCGCGCCGGTGCTGCCCACGCTCATCGCGCTGCTCATCATGACGCTGCCCGTGCTCGTGCTCGAGGCGCTCGTGCTGCTGCTCGTGCTCGAGGCGCTCGTGCTCGAGGCGCTCGTGCTCGAGGCGCTCGTGCTCGAGGCGCTCGTGCTCGAGGCGCTCGTGCTGCTGCTCGTGCTGCTGGTCGTGCTCGAGGCGCTCGTGCTCGAGGCGCTCGTGCTGGACGAGCTCGAGCTGCTGGACGAGCTCGAGCTGCTGCTCCCGCTGCCGGGTGGCGCATAGGTGAGCGTCAGCTCCATGTCGAAGGACAGATCGGTCGAATTGGGGGCCGATTGCTTGACCATCACGGCGAGGATGTTGCTTCCGACCACGAAAGAGCTCGGGGAGAGCGTCACCGTGGTGAGCTCGTCGTCGCGCGACTCCGCGGACGCATAGTCACCGTAGGCCGTGCCGGTCACGCGCTTCGATGCCACCTGGGCGCCGTTGAGCCAGACGACGACGCCGTCGTCGTGGATGAGCTTCATGGTCGCCTGCGCGACCGGCCCGTCGATCGGGATGATCTTGCGGAAGTAGGCCGTGGGATACGACGGCGTGGCCCGGTAAAGGGCCGTGCTCTCCCCGCCGTCGCCGTAGCCGAGCTGCCCCCAGCCTCCCTTCCACGACGAGTCGTCGAACGTGAGGCTCCGCCACTCCGTACCCCGGTCGACGCCCAGGTCGTCGTAAACCCAGTAATCGCCGAAGTAGACGGCCGTGCGGGGGAGGCTCTGGATCGTGAAGCCGGCGTTGCTCTCGTCGGAGAGCAGCGGGTGCTCGGCGTCGGAGACGCGCACGAGGGCCGTCGTCGTGTCGATGGAGGGAACCACCCAGTTGTAGCGGCCCGTGTTGGCGGTGCTGTTCGTGATCGTGGTCCAGGTCGCGCCGTCGTCGGTCGTGTACTCGATCCGGACGGTGGGGATGTTCCCCACGGTCGCCCAGCGGATCGGGAAGATGCCGCCCGGCGGCAGGCGCTCCCCGCCGTCGGGCGCCGCGACGTCGAGGGCCGTTCCCTTCACGATGGCGAAGCGATCGCTGATCACGCCGTCGTAGCGAACGTTGGACACCGTGAGCCGGTTGTCCTCGACGTCGAGGAGGCACGAGCCGCTCTGCGCCTCGTTGAAGTACATGAGCGGGTGGCCTCCAGAGCCGCCCACGTACGTGCCGTGGCCGGCGACGACATGGACCGCCCCTTCGTGGCTCCCTTTGCCAGGGAGCTTCACGTAGGGGCCGTCGCCGAGCGGCTTGCCGTCGCGCCCGTCGACGATGTGCCCGTCCGCCGTGGTCGGCGTATCGTAGGCGCCGTCCACGAGGAACGAGCGCTCGTAGTTGTGCGAATGGCCCGCGAGCACCAGGTCGACCCCGCCCGCGTCGAGGATGGGCGCGAGGTACTCCCGGTGCTCGATGATCAGCCAGTCCTCGTCCGAGTCGTGCGTGCCCTTCGTGTACATCGGAAAGTGCATGTACGCGATGATCCAGTCCTGTTCCGTCGCGGCGAGATCGGCGGCGAGCCAGGCCGCCATCGCGCCGGTCGAGTACCGCGAGGAGCCATAGCCGTCGAACACGACGAAGTGGACATTCGCGTAGTCGTACGAGTAGTAAGCCTCCGTACCGGAGGGGACCCCGCCGGCCTCCCCGGCGGTGGGGAGCACGTAGGCGGTGTAGTAAGGACCGGTCTGCGTCGCCGAGTCGGAGCTCAGGCCCTCGTGGTTGCCGAACGTCGGCCACACGACGGTGTTGCGAAGGATCTCCGCGTACTGATTGAAGAAGCCGTTGGTGAACTCCTCGGTGGTGCCGAAGTTGTACGCCATGTCCCCCATGTGCAGGAACAGGTTGGGGCGGTACGCGCCGACGACGTTCAGCATCGCGTCTCGCGTCGCCCAGGGCGCCGTGCCGCCGTAGCCGGTGTCGCCGATGATCCACGCCCGGAACTTCTTCGGCGTGGACACGGGCGGCGCCGTCTCGAAGTAGAAGGAGGAGGAGCCGCCGGCCAGCACCGCGCTCGACGTACCGACGCTGTAGTAGTAGCGGGTGTCCGGCGTGAGCCCGCTGATGAGCACCTCGTGCTGGGTCGCGAGCGCGCCGAGATCCACCGTCTGCGTCAGATTCGCCGGATCGGTCCCGTAGCGCACGCGGCTGTCCGTGCCCACGTCGGTCGTCCACACCACGTAGACCGAGCTGGGCGTCAACGACTGCAGATAGGGCTGCCTCATCACCGACTGGGCGGCCGCCTGGCCGGCCCACGCGATCGTCACTGCCACCGACGCCGCGGCCAGATGTCCGGGGTTCAATTTCATTGCTTCACCCTCCGAGCTTCCTGATTCATCCCGCCTTGCCTCCAACAAACGATCGCCGTGCGGCGAGCCGAGCGCCTTCCCGGCCGGTCACGCCAGCGATCGCATCGCGCCTGATACCGTGCGCTATCAGCGCATCGGACGTGAACGCGCTGCTACCATCTTACCGAACATACAGGTGGGAGATCATCTTAAATCGGAGAGCCTCGCGCCGACGGCAAGCCGCTCCGGTCTCTGTCTCTGCCTCTGTCTCTGTCTCTGTCTCTGCCTCTGCCTCTGAGTGGGGCCGGAGGGCAGCGATTGCCGGGGCGCGCTCAAAGCACAACAGAATTCCGTCACCACTGTCGAACCAGCGCGCCAACACTGGCCAACACGGAATGCGTGCCCGGCGCCGACGGTCGGCGCTCGTCGTCCCAGCGCTCAGTCGCGTACGTCGCGTGCGCTTGCTCTGGCACGGACGCTCGCACGGAGGATGGACGCCGGGGCCTTCGCCCGTGGCCGCCTCGCGCGACGGCGGTAGGTCAGTCTTGCAAAACCTTTCTGCTCCCTGGCCAGCTGGTGCGGCGCCCCCGAGCGCCACGCGGCAGGATCATTATGAGGACCTCAAAGCATTGTCGTCGAGCAGCGGGTCGCTGCACGATCGGGGGAAGCTAGCATGAACTCTTTTTCGATTGTATGAGGGATATGTGTCATCGCGATTTCTGATTCGCCGCGCGCGACCCGGGCGCATGATCGCGACGGGGGTGCGCGCTGGATCGCCGGCGCGGGCCGGCTCCACCCCGCGCCTCCCGCGACTTCCGCGCCTCCCGCGCCTCCCGCGACTTCCGCGACTTCCGCGATTCGCGCGTAGCCCGCGAGCAACGACGGCCGGGCTCACCGCCATGGCGGCGGTCAGCGCGGCCGCCATGGCCGCCGCCCTGCTCCTCGGCGAGCGCCCCGCGCTGGCGGATCCGGGGGAGCCGGCCGAGGTCGAGGCGCGCCGCCTCGTCCATGTGCTCGGCTATGTCGCCATGGACTATGGCGGGAGCGTCGCGAACGGCGCCGTCACCAGCGTCATCGAGTATGACGAGCAGCTGGCGCTGCTCGGCGAGGCGATCCACGTCGCCACCCGCATCCAGCCGTCCGCGCTCGAGAGCGGGGCGGGCGACCTCGCGCAGGGCATCGTCGGCGTGCGCGAGCTCGTCGAGGCGAAGGTCGCCGCGGATCGCGTCGCCGTCGCGGCCAGGGGCGCGCGCGACCGGGTCGCGTCCGCCTTCCGGCTGGCGGAGGCGCCGCTCTCGCGGCCCGACGCGACGCGCGGCGCGGCCCTCTACCAGGAGAACTGCGCCACTTGCCACGGCCCGACGGGGCACGCCGATACCCGGCGCGCGGCGAGCCTGGTCCCGCCCCCGGCGAACTTCCACGACCCGATCCTCGCCGAGCAGCTCGCGCCCATCGGCGTCGAGTCCGCGGTTCGATTCGGCGTCAGCGGCACGGCCATGGTGCCGTTCACCTTTCTCTCCGCCCGCGACCGCTGGGACCTCGCCTTCCACGTCGCCGGCCTCCACCACCCCGAGCCCGGCGAAGGCCCGAGGCCGCTCGATCTGCCGGACTACTCCATGGTCGAGCTCGCGGTCCGCTCCGACGCGGACCTGCGCGCCGAGCTCTCCGCGCGCGGGATCCCCGCCGAGCGACACGCGGCGCTCCTCGCGGAGCTCCGACGGCGCGTCGCCTATGGCGGCGAGGCCGCGTCACACCCCCTCTCCATCGCGCGCGCCGCGCTCGACAGGGGGCGCGCCGCGCTGCGCGAGGGCAGGCTCGTCGACGCGCGGGAGGCGCTCAGCACAGCCCAGCTCGACGGCATCGACGTGGCCGAGGCGAGCGTCCGCACCGTGAAGGAGGCGCTCGCGGACGACCTCGGCGACGGCGCCTTCGCCCTCCGAGCGGCGCTCGCGGCAGGCGCGACGACAGACACGCTCGACGCGGGCATGGCCACGCTCCTGCGCGACGCGACCTACGCCGAGGTCGCGCTCGCGCGGTCCGGGCGCGCGGAAGGTCGGCTCGTGGCCCAGGCCTCGAGCCGCTTGGCGCTGCGCGAGCTCGCCGCTGCGGCGCTCTTCCTCGCCGCGCTCGCCGCCGTCGCGTCGTCACGGAGCCGGCGAGTCGTCCACGTCGCGTCGGGCGCGGCGCTGCTGCTCGCGCTCGCCGCGTGGGTCGCGGCGGCGCTCGGGCACATGGCCGGCTTCTGGCGGACGCTCACGGCAGGCGCGACGATCTCGCTCGCGCTCGCGGCGCTCGCCGGCGCGGCGGCGCTCGCCCGGCAGCGCGGCGCGCGGCAGGTGAGCTCGCACGATCCATTGCATGGCGGCCTGTCGCAAGGCCGCCGAGCGGCCGTGTTCGCGGCCGCGCTGCTGGCCGGCTTCGGCGCGGCGTTCTCGGCGCTCGACGCCGCGCTCGGGGTGTCGCTCCCCGTCGCGCCGCCCGCCGTGGCCGGGGTGTTGTTCACGCTCGCGCTGCTCGCCGCCGGCGCGGCGCTGGTCACCCGCGCGAGCCGGGCGGCCGCGCACCGCTGGGCGAGCCCTCCCGCATGGCTGGCCTGTCTGCTGTGCGTCCCGCTCGCCGGCCGCGCCGTGGCCGCCTTCCAGCTCTGCGGGTTGCTGCCGCTCCACCGGCTGCCGCTCCCTCGATTCACCGCGCTCGGCATCTACCCCGCGGTCGAGACATGCCTCGTCCAGGCAGCGCTGCTCGGGCTCGCGCTCGCCGGCGCGGCCCGCGGCCGCCGCGCGGAAGGCGCGTGTTGACTCGCGCTCATGACGGCCACGCCACCGTGAAGGCGGCCGTCGACGCCGTGAATCGCGGAGCCGCGGATTGCCTCTCGAGGCCGCTCGATCACGCCGAGCTCATCGCCCCGGTCGAGCGCCACCTGGCCAATGCGCGGTCGGGGAAGGGCGCTCCCGCAGCGCCGTGACACGCAGGGCTGTCACCACGGAGCTCGCCAGAGCTACCGAGTCGCCGACAGGCGATGGCGGAGGCTTCCTCACGCCGACAGTTCATGTAGGGAACGGTCGCTCGGCGCAGTCGAGCTGCCTTGATTCGACAGGCTGAGCAGCGCTGGGCCGGCGAGGGGCCTGAAACCGTTGTCTCGAGCCCGCGCCGCGGCGGCTCGCGTCGCGACCGACGCGCTTCCATTCTGGCACGCAGCGTCCTATCGTGATTGGCTGAAGCTTCTCGGAGATCCCTTCCATGACCATGAACAGCAAGCTGGCTTTTGCGCGGTGGACCAGCGGGTGCCTCATTGCGGTGCTCGGGGTTGGATGTGCCCAGATCTTCGGCTTCGATAAGCTGTACGAGGTCGCGCAGGGCAACACCGGAGGCGGGGGAGCTGGCGGCGAAGGCGGCGAAGGCGGGAACACGGGAGGCGGGGGCGCCGGCGGCGAGGGCGGTACAACCGGCAGCACCAGCGGCACGAACGCGGGAGGCGGGGGCGCTGGCGGCGAGGGCGGCGCCGGCGGGGATGCGGGAGGTGGAGGAGAGGGGGCAGGATGCCCGGAGCCGCCGCTGGGCGACCCCACGCTGGAGCTGTCGTTGATCGACGACATGGAAGATGACGACCATTTCATCATCGACGTGGAAGATGAGACGAACCCACGGCGAGGGCTCTGGTTCGTAGCGAACGATGGCAAGGGGACGCAAACGCCCGGAGTGGGCGAGCAGTTCGTGATGAGCCTCCTCGAACCGCCGCGCGGCGACAGCACGCTGGCAGCGCACGTCGTGGCCGACGACTTGTTCGAGAGCTGGGGAGCCCTCTTCGGCTTCCAGCTGAACAGCCCTTCGTCGTCCCAGCTGGGCCTCTACAACGTCTCCGAGTTCAGCGGCGTCACCTTCTTTGCCTACGCCGACGAAGGCTCCTACAACAAGGTTCTCGTGGACGTCGTCGACGCGCAGACCTGGCAGGATGGCGGCATCTGCACCGATGCTGACGGCGGGTGCAGCGATCACTTCACCAGGACCGTCACGCTGACGAAGTGCTGGACTCAAATCAAGGTGCCCTTCGCCAGCCTCAAGCAGTCCGGCTGGGGCCAGGCGTTCGACGCGGCCGACCTGACGCAGGTCTGGGCCGTCCAGTTCCGCTTCGCGGCGAGCCGTCAATTCAGCGTGTGGATCGACGACGTGGCGTTCTACAAGGAGCCGGCGCCGGAGACGGAGCCCGAGGCCACGACCCCGTGAGCGCCGGAGCTGCGCGCGAGCTCGCGACGAGGGTGGAGCCCGCTCGACATCGAGATGCAGGTGCCGACGAGGTGCAACCCGAGCACGACGCCGATCCCCTCGCCCGCCCCTAGTCCGAGATCGAAGAACGGCTCGAGCCCGAGCTCGGTGAGCGCGAGGGCCGCCGCCGGCTCGGCCGAGCGGTGCGCGGCGAGGAGCCATGGGCGGAGCGCTGGGGCCATCCTGACGGCGCAGAGGGCCGCGGTGCACGCCGTCAGCCCGTCGACGACGACGCCCATGCGCAGCCGCGCTGCCTCCAGCGCGAAGCCGGCCATCGCGGCGATCTCCAGCCCACCGACCTTCGCCAGCACATCGAGAGGGTCCGTGGGATCGGGCGCGTGAAGCGCGAGCGCGTCGGCGACGACGCCGGCCTTGCGCGCGACGCCCTCCGCGTCGAGGCCGGCGCCCGGCCCCGCGAGGCTCGCCGGCGGCGCGCCCGTGAGGGCGCACAGGACGGCTGTCGCCGCGGTCGTGTTGCCGACGCCGATGTCGCCGGCGCCCGCGAGCGTGACGCCCTCCGCGGCGAGCGCGCGGGCGGCCTCGGCCCCCGCCTCCATCGCGCATGCCGCCTCGTCGCGCGTCATCGCCGGCTCGCGCCGCAGGTTGCCTGTGCCACGCCGCACCACCCGCGGCGCCAGCGGGACGACAGGCGCGCACGGCAGCGCCGAGAGATCGCCCGACAGGCCGACGTCGACCGCGACGAGCCGCACGCCGTGGCGCGCCGCCAGCGCGGAGACCGCCGCGCCCCCGGCCATCACGCTCGCGAGCCTCGCCGTCGTCGCCGACGAGGGGTGAGCGCTCACGCCCTCCGCGACGACGCCGTGGTCCGCGCAGAACACGGCCAGCCCCGGCGCGGGCAGCGGGAGCGGGAGCTCGCCGCGCACGCCGGCCCACCACGCCGCGAGCTGCCCGAGCCGCCCCAGGCTGCCCGCCGGCAGGCCGAGCGTGGCCTGGTGCGCACGCGAGGCCTCCATGGCGGCGGCGTCGAGCGGTGAGATCGCCGTCGTGCGGAGCGATGAGCGCGGCGGCTCGCTCGCGCGGCCCGCCGCGGGCGTGCCGGCGTCGTCGCGGTCTTGCCAGATGCCATGTTCGTGGACGACCTCATCGACCGCGCGCCGCGCTCGCCAGCCGCTCTCTTCCAGCATCGGTCGCCGCCGGAACGCGACGGGGTGGCCCAGGCAGAGATACGCAATCGGCTCCACGCCCGGCGGGAGACGCAGCTCGGCGCGGAGGACGGCGGGCTCCACGATGCTGACCCAGCCGACGCCGACGCCCTCGGCGCGCGCGGCGAGCCAGAGGTTCTGCACGGCGCAGCACGCGCTCGCGCGCACCGCCTCCGGCTGGACGATGGTGCCCAGGATCGCCTCCCCGCGCGGCCTCAAGTCGACCGCGACGCACACGTTGAGCGACGCCTCGAGGATCCCCTCGAGGCGATAGGAGAGGTACTGCTCGCGCCGGCCCTCCGGAAAACGGGCAGCCTCCGCCTGACGGCAGCGAAGGAAGCTCTCGCGGATCCGCGCGCGCTGCGCCTCGTCGCGCACAACGACGAAGCCCCAGGGCTGGGAGAACCCCACGCTGGGCGCCAGGTGGGCGGCCTCGAGGATGCGCCGCAGGACGGCCCGGTCGAGCGCGCGCCCCGGCTCGAAATGCCGCACGTCCCGCCGCAGGGCGATGACGTCGTAGACCGCCTGCCGCGCTCCCTCGTCGAAGGCGGCGACGGCCTCCGGGACCAGGTACGACGGTTCATGTGTGGCGTTCACCGCGGTCAGCTACCACAGTTGCCAGGCGGTGGGCAGCCGGCGGCCGTGCGCTGCAGATGACCCCCTCGCGCGTCTTCCTTCGAGCCAGCGAGCCGCGCCGACGGGGCGCTGGGCGAGCGGGGACCGCCGCGCTCGGCCTCCGCGCCGATCGCGCCCATCACGAGGGCCCACCCCTGTCGACCGCAACTACCCTGCCCTCGACAGGGAGAACCCCTCATATCCCTGAGCCGCGACCGCCTCGCACCGCTTTCTGTAGGCGCCGACGCCCCCGGCATAGGGCATGAGGACGCGCGGCTTGCCAGGGATGTTCGCCCCGACGTACCAGGAGCTGGCCAGCGGATACAGCGTGCCGCCGGCCACCTCGCTGGCGTGCGCGACCCACCCCTCCTCCGCCTCGGCGGTGGCCTCGATGCACGCGAAGCCTCGCTCTCGGAGGTACGCGATGCAGTCCGCGATCCATTCCACGTGCTGCTCGATGGAGACGATCGCATTGCTGAACACGGACGGGCTCCCAGGCCCGGTGATCGTGAACAGGTTCGGGAAGCCGGCGACGGCGACGCCGAGGTACGTGCGCGGGCCGTCGGCCCACCTCGCCGTGAGCGGCTCGCCGCCCCTCCCGCGGAGCTCGATCCTGGTCAGGGCGCCCGTCATGGCATCGAAGCCCGTGGCGAGCACGAGGCTGTCGAGCGTGTACTCCGCGCTCCGCGTCCGGAGCCCCGTCTCCGTGATCTCCTCGATGGGCGACGCCTTGACGTCGACGAGCGTGACGTTCTCCCGGTTGAAGGTCTCGTAATAACCGGTGTCGACGCAGAGCCGCCGGGTGCCCAGCGGATACCCCCTCGGCGACAGCGCCTCGGCGACGGCAGGGTCGCGGACCGTCGCGCGGATCCGGGAACGGACGAACTCGGCGGCTGTCTCGTTGGCCTCCCGGGACCGCATCACGTCCGAGAACGTGGCGAGGAAGCCGGTGCCGCCCTGCTCCCAGCGAGCCTGATACGCGCGCTCCCGCTCCTCGGGCGGCACCTCCAGCGCGGACCGCGGGTCGACGTCCATGATGACCCCGGCGCGCGTCTCGCGGGCCCTCTGCCGGTGCTCCGCGTAGTTCGCCTTCATCCACGATTCGTAGGCTGCCTCCAGGGGTGCGTTGCGCGCTGGCACGCTGAAGCACGGGGTCCGCTGGAAGACGAAGAGGCGCGCCGCCTGCTCGGCAATGGCGGGGATGACCTGGACGCCGGACGAGCCCGTGCCGATGACGCCGACGCGCTTGCCGGTGAAGTCGACGCCGCCGTGCGGCCAGTGGCTCGTGTGGTATCGCTCGCCCCGGAATGCCTCGAGCCCCTCGACGTCGGGCACCTTCGCGGCGGACAGGCAGCCTGTCGCCATGATCAAGAACCCGGCGGACACGCTGGCGCCATCGTCGGTCCGGATCACCCACCGATCCGCCGCCTCGTCGAAGGCGGCCGCGGTCACCCGCGTCCGGAGCTGGATGTGCGCGCGGAGCTCGAACCTGTCCGCGACGTGCTCGAGATAACGCAGGATCTCCGGCTGCGTGGCGTATCGCTCGGTCCACGTCCATTCCTGCTGGAGCTCGGGAGAGAACGAATAGGAGTAGTCCATGCTCGCGATGTCGCAGCGCGCGCCGGGGTAGCGGTTCCAGTACCAGGTGCCGCCCACCCCGCCGCCCGCCTCGTAGACGCGGACCGAGAGGCCGAGCCGGCGCAGGCGGTAGAGCATGTACAGACCCGCGAACCCGGCGCCGACGACGACGGCGTCGACGCGGCCCAGAGGCGCCGGGGTGTCTCCTGAACGATTCGACTGCACGTCAGACATGATGTTCGCCTCCCTCTCCGGACATGGGTGCGCGGGAGGCCGCTCGAGGCCCCGCGCGATCGCTTCAGAGACGCGCGCCGCCCTGCGCCGGCGCCGGGCGTGGGGCGCGGTGGACGCGAAGGGCGAGCGCCATCAGGCTCAGGACCAGCACCACCCCGAGGTGCACGAGGCCGCTCCACCCCAGCGCCGACAGGAGCGCGCCGGACGTGAGCGACGCCGCGCCGCTGGCGGTGAACACGCACAGATCATTGACGCCCTGCGCCCGGAAACGCTCGGGGCCGGACCGGCTGCGCGCGACCAGGGTCGTCGCGGTCACGAAGACATAACACCACCCGACCCCGACAAGCGAGAGCCCGACAAGGTGCCCTCCGAACCCTGGGGCCAGGCTGATCACGAACCCCGCGAGCAAGAACAGCAGCCCGAGCCCCTGGAGCGCCGCGATCGACATCCGCTGCAGGAGGGCGCCGACCGAGAGCGAAGGCAGGTACATGCTCAGGAGGTGCACCTCGATCACCCAGCCCGCCTGCCGGATCGAGCGCTGCTCGACGCCGCACATCTGGAGGGGCGTCGGCACCATGATCAGGCTCATCACGAGGAAAGCGCCGGCGCCCATCGCCACCATGGGCCAGTACAGCGCCGGAGCCCCCGCGTCGGCCGCGGCGGAGGCCTCCGCGACCCGCGCTTCCTGCGGCCGGTACGACACGAACGCGAGCGCCGCGACGAGCTGGAGCGCCGAGAGGACGAGCAGGGCAGAGGGCAGCTCGCTCGACGTCCGTCCTTCCAGCAGGCCGAAGAGCGAGATCCCAGGGACGACGCCGAGCGCGCTGGCGAGCTGGATCATGGTCAAGAGGCGCGGCGCCCGGTGGCTCTCCTGCCCTTCGAGGATCGCGAAGCGATATTGCTGCACGAAGGCGCCGTGCAGGCCGACGCCGGAGACCGCCGCGCAGAACAGCGGGAGATCGGCGCGGTCCACCGCGCGCGCCGCGAGCGCGAGGCAGCCGGCGGACAGGAGCGCCGCGGCGATGAAGCAGGGCTTGCGCCCGAAGCGGCGCATCAGCTGGCTGGCCGGCCAGGTGCCCAGGGCCGAGGACAGCACGAGCACGGCCACCGGGAGCGTCGCGAGCCGCATGTCCCGCGCGAGCCGCTCACCCACCACGCTGCCGGCGAACTGGACCGACACAACAGAAGCGATCCCCAGGACCTGGCAAAGCAGCAGGACCAGCGTGTTGACGGACGTGGCGGGCGCGGGCGCGGGCACGACAGCCTGACGGCTCAACGGACGCCCTCCACGGAAGGCAGGGCGGCCCCGTTCCCCGCGTCAAGCGCGGCGATCGCCTCGAGAGAGAGGCCCAGGCGCTCGTGGAGGAAGCGCACCATCGTCCAGTGAGGCAGCGCGCCCTCGTCGAAGGGGCCGAACTCGTCGCGGTAGAGCGGCAGCCAGCGCAGCGCCTCCTCGATCGCCTGCTCCCGGCTGGCCTGCGCCTCCTGATAGTCCTCGTAGGGCAGGCTGCGGTGATGGATGAAGAAGCGCCCCGGGAGGCGCTCCTCGCACAGCTCGCGGTACTCCCGCGTCTGCAAGATCAGGTAATGCCAGACCTCGTCGATCGCCTGCTCCACCGGCAGGAACAGCCCGGCCAGCGGCTCCGGATAGCGCGATATCAGGTAGAGGTACCGCAGGCATTCGAGCACCTGACGCTCGACATAGGCGGGCTCCTCGCCGGTGGTCCGCACGAAATGGCGCACCACGCCGGAGAAGAACGCGCCGTCGAGCCGCGCCTTCAGCGCGGCGGCCGTCACCCTGGGTCGTTCCGTCGTCACGAGCCACCTCGCTCCGCGGCCTCGCCGCCCTGCACCAGCCATGCGTACTTCCCGGACTTGCCGATCGCGATTTGGGCGCGGTGCTCGAGGACGCAGTCGAGGCCGGCACCCTCCCAGATCCGCTCTCGCAGCGAGCGCGCCGCGGCCGGGCCGACGGGCGCGCCGTCGAAGGTGGTATAGAGCAACCGGCCCCGCCGCTGTCCCTCCGCGTGGAGCTGATAGACGAAGACGGACGGCGCGGAGACGGCGATCCAGTCATCGAGATCGGCCTGCGAGATCGGTCCCCTCTCCTCGGCCCAGAAGAGCTCCCGCTCGCGCCCGCAGAACCGGCGGATCCGGAGCGGATCGGGGGAGCCGTCGACCGTCTCGGCGCAGTCGCCCGAGCGATAGCGGATGAGCGGCATGCAGGGGTTGCGCACGCTCGAGACGATGAGGCTGTAGATCGCGCTGCCCTCCTCGACAGGGATCAGCTCCAGGTGCATCTGGTCCAGGTAAGGCCAGTAGCGGCCGTGACGATCGCTGTAATACAGATATCCGAGCTCGGTGCTGCCGAACAGGTCGACGATCGGGCACTCGACGTGCTCCGCCAGGAACCGCCGCACGTTCCTCGGCGTGAGCTCGTAGGCGTGAACGACGCTGGCCGGCCTCGGAAAGCGCTCCCACGCTCCGATGTCCATGGCCTTCTTCACCAGGTGAGCGAGGTGGTAGCCATCGCAGTCGAGGTGGTAAAGACGCCGCGGATGCGCCTCTCGGACGGCGGTCATCTCGTCGAGCATGCGCTCGACGTCGCCGCGATCCCAGAGCCCCGGGTCGAGCCGCTGGTTGACATAGAGCGTCCGCTCGTCGAGCCGGCGCTCCTCGAGGCTGGGGAGCGCCGACGCATCGGCGCCGCGCCGCCTCGCGGCGAGCCGCGCCACGTGCTCGGTCGCCAGCACCGTGGTGATCGAGACGCGCTGGCAGCCCTCATGCCAGGTGACCGCGATGTCGGGGTGCTCGCTCCACAGGCGGTAGTACGACTTCAGAAGGAAGAAGGGCGGGCGGATGATCTGCATCCGCGCGTGGTTGGTCCCGGTCGAGAGCACGAGCTCCGCCTCGCCGGCCTTCAGCGCCTCGGCGAGCCTCGGGGTCATCCAGTTGTCCGGAAAGCCTCTTGCGATCTCCGGCTTGTCCAGGATCGGGAAAGAGCCCTTCTCGATCGACTGTCGGTAGATAGGGATGTCCCTGACCTGATCGATCATCGCCGCGAGCGTCGGTCCGTGGGCGTCCATCGGTCGACTCCAGGAAAAAGGTTGAACAGCCATCGAGAAGCGCAGCCCCCATCGGTCCGGGCGCGCGCGAGCGAGGCAGAAGACCACGGCAGATGACCATGGTCCTGCCGCCTCGCCCGCGGCCCCGGCGGCTCCGTCAGCTGATGCAGCCGGCCTTCTTCGAAATGCAGCCTTCCTTCCGCGAGATGCAGCCTTCCTTCCGCGAGATGCAGCCGGCCTTCTTCGAGATGCAGCCTTCCTTCCGCGAGATGCAGCCGGCCTTCTTCGAGATGCAGCCTTCCTTCCGCGAGATGCAGCCGGCGTCGAGGGTCGGCGCGCCGGACGTGTTGGCCGCGATCCACTGCTTCCAGAGACGATCCTGGGCGATTTGCCGAATCAGGTGTTCCATTCGAACCTCCGATGATGTGATGGTGGACGATGCAACCACGGCGCACACGTCCGCGACCCGCGCAGGGCGACGGCCGTGTGCTCGACGGTCCGGCAGACACGATTTGTGGGCAGCCCGACCGTCTGGCTGACTATACGGTTCAACCCAAAGGGGTCAAGGCAGGCAATCCGTGGGTGGATCGCGCCGCCCGGCCATCCACCGAGTCGGCCGCTCCAGGACCAATGAAACTATCTCGGCGCGCGCACGCGCGAGCCTGCGAATCGACCGCTGCAATTCGCATTGAAATCGATCCTGTCGCGACGATACCCAGATGAGGGCGTGGCAAATTGTCCCGCGCACCCCGACGATCGCCGTTCGCCGGTTCCACCGGAGGGGTCCAGCGCGACACGCTCCTTGCTCCCCCTTTCGAAAGCGAGCGTGAGAATGCCCCGAGAGCTCCGTTCCCTCATCACAGGATCCAGCAGCGGCTTCGGCCGCGCGACCGCCGTCACCCTCGCCCGCGCGGGACACCGCGTCTTCGCCGGGATGCGCGCGACCACGTCGAAGAACGCGGGGCCGGCGTCCGAGCTCGCGGAGCTCGCCGCGCGCGAGGGGCTCGCGCTCCGCGTGTTCGAGCTCGACGTGACGAGCGACGCCTCGGTCGACGCGGGCGTCGCGCGCGTGCTCGACGAGGCGGGCGGCGTCGACGTCGTGATCAACAACGCGGGCGTCCTGTCGCAGGGGCCGATCGAGGCGTTCACCGTGGCGCAGACCCGCAGCAGATCGCGGACGCGATCCTGAAGCTCACGGCGCTGCCGGCCGGGGAGCGGCCGCTGCGCACCGTGCTCGACCCGCTGGGCAACGGCGCCGCGGAGGAGATCAACCGCAGGACCGAGGACGTGCAGCGGGCGTACATCGCGTGGATGGGCCTCGGCGGCGCGCTCAGGCGAGCCGGCGGATAGCGCGCGGCAGCCGGGATCCGCGGGGCGCGGCGATCTCCGCGCCTCCCTGGGACACAAACCATCTCCGAGCCCCGTCACCGCGCGATTGTCAAGACCGAACCGGGCTGCCAGCCTGGCTCGCGCGCCTGTGCACCAGCAGCTGAAATGAAACACCGTGTCCATCCGTCGCTGCGTCGCGCAACGCGCGTCATTCGTCAGCGATGCTCCGCAGGCTCCGCCGCGAACGGGCGCTCCTTCGGGTGTGGCGGAGTGGCGCAGGATGAAGTGATTTTCGTCTAGGGGTGCGAAGGGCGGCCGGGGTACCCTGGAGACGGGTCGTCGGCCTTTCTGCCCGAGCGCAGCCGCTCGTGTTCGTCCTGGTCCTGCCCGAGCGCAGCCGCTCGTGTTCGTCGAGGTGTGTCGTGAGGTTGAGAACGTCTTATCTGGCTTTGACCGTGGGATTGCTGCAAATAGTCGCCGCCTGTGGAGGGGGCGCGCCCTCCACCACGGGCGATCCTGGCGTAGGCGGCGCGGGAAGCGTGACCTCCAGCGGCTCCGGCGACGGCGGCGGCGGCAGTGACTTCGGCTCTGGCGTCGCCTCCGGCGGCGGCGGAAGCGGCGGCGGGCCCGATCCCTGCGCCGTCGACGACCCGCCCCCCGAGTGCCTCTTGCCCCAGGAGCCCGCCTGCGGCGACGGCGAGATCAACCAGGCCAGCGAGGCGTGCGACGACGGCAACAGCCTGCCCGGCGATTGCTGTTCCGGTCTGTGCGAGATCGAGCCTTACTGTGCATGTCCGACGCCCGGCGAGCCGTGCGTGCTGACCATCGCCTGCGGCGATGGCGTGGTCGATCCGGGCGAGTTCTGCGACGACGGCAACACCGCTGACGGCGACGGCTGCAGCGCGGACTGCATCGTCGTCGACCCCTCGTACGTCTGTCCGAGGCCGGGCGAGCCGTGCACGCTGCTCTACGACTGCGGCGATGGCCGCGTGAACGGCTCCGAGGAGTGCGACGACCGCAACGAGACGCCCGGCGACGGCTGCGGCGCGGACTGCAAGCGGGAGGCGGGCTTCGTGTGCCCGAAGCCCGGGCAGCCGTGCGAGCGCCTGCCGGTCTGCGGCAACGGGGTCAAGGAGGCCGGCGAGCACTGCGACGACGGCAACGCCGCGAGCGGCGACGGCTGCTCGAGCCTGTGCCGACAGGAGTCCTTCTACGTCTGCACGACCCCGGGGCAGCCCTGCGAGCTCCTGATCCGGTGCGGCGACGGCGCCGTGGATCCGGGCGAGATCTGCGACGACGGCAACGCCCAGGGCGGCGACGGCTGCAGCGCCGACTGCAAGACGCTGGACCCGCTTTACGCGTGCTCCGAGCCGGGGAAGCCCTGCATCCTCCTCTATCGCTGCGGCGACGGGCGCGTGAACAACGGCGAGCAGTGCGAGGACGGCGACGACCCGCCCGCCTCCGGCGACGGCTGCAGCGCGACCTGCATGCGCGAGCCCGGCTTCGTGTGCTCGAAGCCCGGGCAGCCGTGCGAGCTCCTGCCGGTCTGCGGCAACGGCGCCCTGGAGAGCGGCGAGCAGTGCGACGACGGCAACACCGCGGGCGGCGACGGCTGCTCGAGCCTGTGCCGGCAGGAGTCCTTCTACACCTGCCCGACCCCGGGTCGGCCCTGCACCCTCCTCTACTGGTGCGGCGACGGCGCGATCAACCCGGGCGAGGTCTGCGACGACGGCAATACGGTGAGCGGCGACGGCTGCAGCGCCGACTGCAGCGCGGTGGAGCCGATCTACACGTGCCCCAGGCCGGGTCAGCCCTGCACCCGCCTCTACTGGTGCGGTGACGGCCGCGTGAACGAGGGCGAGCAGTGCGAGGACGGCAACACCCGGAGCGGCGACGGCTGCAGCGCCGACTGCATGCGCGAGGAGGGGTATCAGTGCAGCCGCCCCGGTCAGCCGTGCACCCGGCCGCCGGCCTGCGGCAACGGCCTCAGGGAGACCGGCGAGCAGTGCGATGACGGCAACACCGCGGGCGGCGACGGCTGCTCGAGCCTGTGCCGGCAGGAGTCCTTCTACAGCTGCCCGACCCCGGGCCAGCCCTGCGAGTTCTTGATCCGGTGCGGCGACAGCGTGCTCAGCCCGGGCGAGGTCTGCGACGACGGCAACACCGTGGGCGGCGACGGCTGCAGCGCCGATTGCAGCGGGGTGGACCCGATCTACACGTGCACCACGCCGGGTCAGCCCTGCACCCTCAACTACTGGTGCGGCGACGGCCGCGTGAACGACGGCGAGCAGTGCGAGGACGGCAACGCCGTGAGCGGCGACGGGTGCAGCGCGGACTGCATGCGCGAGCCGGGGTATCAGTGCAGCCGGCCGGGCCAGCCGTGCGCGCGGCTGCCGGCCTGCGGCAACGGCCTCAGGGAGACCGGCGAGCAGTGCGATGACGGCAACACCGCGGGCGGCGACGGCTGCTCGAGCCTGTGCCGGCAGGAGTCCTTCTACAGCTGCCCGACCCCGGGCCAGCCCTGCGTGCTCCTGTTCCGGTGCGGCGATGGCGCCGTGAACCCCGGCGAGCTCTGCGACGACGGCAACACCGCGGGCGGCGACGGCTGCAGCGCGGATTGCAAGGCGGTGGACCCGGCGTACGTGTGCCCCGAGCCGGGCAGGGCCTGCGTCCTCGTCTATCAGTGCGGCGATGGGCGGGTGAACAACGGCGAGGAGTGCGACGACGGCGACTCCGTGTCGGGCGACGGCTGCACGGCGGATTGCCGGCTCGAGGAGGGCTTCATCTGCAAGCCCGGCCAGCCCTGCACCGTGAGGACCTATTGCGGCGACGGCACGGTGCAGCTCGGCGAGCAGTGCGACGACGGCGGCGGGGAGACCCCTGTCGGCGGCGACGGCTGCACCGCGCAGTGCAAGATCGAGGTCGGCTGGATGTGCCCGCCGGGCGGCGGGCGCTGCACCCCGCCGCCGCCGCCCGTGTGCGGCGACGGCAAGATCGGCGGCACCGAGGTGTGCGACGACGGGCAGCAGCCCCCGGCGAGCGGGGACGGCTGCAGCGCCGATTGCCAGACGATCGAGGACGGGTGGGATTGCTCGCGCGTGGGGTTCCCCTGCAAGACCGTCTGCGGCGACGGGTTCAAGAACGGCGCCGAGCAGTGCGACGACGGCAATCCCTTCTCGGACGACGGCTGCGACGAGACCTGCCGGATCGAGCCCGGCAGCGTCTGCGACGACGGGGAGCCCCAGGACTGCACGGGCTTCTCCGTCTGCGGCAACAACATCCGCGAGGGCACCGAGGCCTGCGACGACGGCAACGGCAACTGGCGCGACGGCTGCACGCCGGACTGCAAGGGCGAGCCGGACTGCAGCGGCGGCGCGTGCGTCTCGAGGTGCGGCGACGGCATGCTCCTGCCCGGGGACACCACCGAGGCGTGCGACGACGGCAACACCGTGAGCGGCGACGGATGCTCCGCGACGTGCACGATCGAGCCGGGCTACACCTGCGCCGTTCAGCCCACCGAGATGCGGCTGCCGATGGTCATCCGCGACTTCATCGGCTGGTGCCCGGAGGGCAACAACAGCAGCTCGAACAACACCGACTGCGACGCCAACCTGGCGGACAACCGCATCGGGCACTTCGACTTCGAGATCACGGGCAACGGGCAGACCGACTACACCGTCCTGCCGACGCTCGACAGCGCGGGCAAGCCCGTGAATGCCTACGGCGCCGGCCCCTTCCTGCCGACCGCGAACAACGGCTGGACCACGGGGCAAACCAACTTCCAGTGGTGGTACCGGGACAACCAGACGTACAACAGGACGCTCGTCACCACCATCGAGCTGCGCCCGGACGCCGCCAGGTACGTGTACCAGCGGAACCCGTTCTGGCCCGTGGATCGCACCCAGACGAACGGCGATCCGGTGCTCGACAACCTGGTCTCCGCCGGGCTGGAGCGGGCGCGCGATCAGGGGCACAACTTCTACTTCACGAGCGAGGTCCGGTACTGGTTCCAGTTCAACCCGAACGGCGCCGCGGCCGATCCGGTGCTCACCTTCTTCGGTGACGACGACGTCTGGGTGTTCATCAAGAACACGCTGACCGCGGACATCGGCGGCATCCACGGGCAGCTCCAGGAGAGCGTGACCATCCTGGACAACGGCGACGCGCGCGTGACCCCGTGCACCGCCGCTGCCGGCTGCACGAACCGGGGCGCCACCTACGACGTCGACCTGAACCTCGAGCCGGGCAAGGTCTACGAGATCGCGGTGTTCCAGGCCGAGCGCCACGTCACCGGGTCGAACTACCAGCTCACGCTGTCGGGCTTCGGCGCCGGCACGTCGGTGTGCACGCCGCAGTGCGGGGTCGACCCGCCGGTCGTGACGCCGGGCGAGGAGTGCGACGACGGCAGCGAGAACGGGACGGGCTACGGCCAGTGCAACAACTGCCAGCTCGGGCCGTACTGCGGCGACGGCGTCAGGAACGGCATGGAGACCTGCGACAACGGGGTCAACAACAGCACGTACGCCAACGCCTCGAACGCCTGCGCGCCCGGGTGCGTGGCCCCGCCCCGGTGCGGCGACGGCGCGGTCAACGCGCCGTACGAGGCGTGCGACCTCGGCTCCGGCAACACGGCGAACGGCTACGGCGGCTGCACGCGCGAGTGCCAGATCGGGCCGTCCTGCGGCGACGGCACGAGGAACGGCGCCGAGGGGTGCGATGACGGCGTCAACGACGGCTTCTACGGCACCTGCAACCCGAACTGCACGCCGGCGCCGATGTGCGGCGACAACCGCGTCGACGCCGACTGGGGTGAGGAGTGCGACGACCCGGCCGACTCGAACTGCGTGAGCTGCCAGCGCGGCGAGCACTGCGGCGACGGGACCACGCAGCGGGACCTCGGCGAGGAGTGCGACGACGGCGTCAACGACGGCGGGTACGGCCAGTGCGGGCTCTCGTGCCTCTACGGGCCGCGCTGCGGCGACGGCATCGTCCAGCCCGACGAAGAGCGCTGCGACCTCGGCAGCGGGCAGAACACCGGCGGGTACGGCGGGTGCACCGCGACCTGCAACTACGGTCCGTACTGCGGCGATGGCATCAGGAACGGCGCCGAGGGGTGCGACGACGGCGTGAACGACGGCGCTTACGGCACCTGCAACGAGAGCTGCACGCTGGCCCCGAGGTGCGGCGACAACCGCGTCGACACCGAGTGGGGCGAGGAGTGCGACAACGCGGCCGACCCGAACTGCCTGAACTGCCAGCTCCCCCCGCAATGCGGCAACGGGATCACGCAGCCGGCCCTCGGCGAGGAGTGCGACGACGGCGTCAACGACGGCGGGTACGGCCAGTGCGGCGCCGCGTGCCTCTACGGCCCGCGCTGCGGCGACGGCATCGTCCAGCCCGACGAAGAGCGCTGCGACCTCGGCAGCGCGCAGAACACGGGCGGGTACGGCGGGTGCACCGCGACCTGCAACTACGGTCCGTACTGCGGCGACGGCATCAGGAACGGCGCCGAGGGGTGCGACGACGGCGTGAACGACGGCGCTTACGGCACCTGCAACCCGAGCTGCACGCCGGCGCCGAGGTGCGGCGACAACCGCGTCGACACCGAGTGGGGCGAGGAGTGCGACAACGCGGCTGACCCGAGCTGCGTGAGCTGCCGGCTCCCTGCGCAGTGCGGCAACGGGATCACGCAGCCGGCCCTCGGCGAGGAGTGCGACGACGGCGTCAACGACGGCGGGTACGGCCAGTGCGGCCCCGCGTGCCTCCACGGCCCGCGCTGCGGCGACGGCATCGTCCAGCCCACCGAGGAGGACTGCGATCTCGGCAGCGCGCAGAACACCGGCGGGTACGGCGGGTGCACCGCGACCTGCGACTACGGGCCGTACTGCGGCGACGGCATCAGGAACGGCGCCGAGCCGTGCGACGACGGCGTGAACGACGGCACCTACGGCACCTGCGCGCCGGGCTGCACGCCGGCGCCGAGGTGCGGCGACAACCGCGTCGACGCGGACTGGGGCGAGGAGTGCGACAGCGCGACCGACCCGAACTGCGTGAGCTGCCGGCTCGGCGCGCACTGCGGCGACGGGGTAATCCAGCCGCAGTTCGGCGAGGAGTGCGACGACGGGATCAACGACGGCGAGTACGGCAAGTGCGGCCCCTCGTGCGTCTTCGGGCCGCGCTGCGGTGACGGCATCGTCCAGCCCGTGGAGGAGGACTGCGATCTCGGCGAGGGCAACAACAGCGGCGAGTACGACGGCTGCGACGCCCTCTGCCAGTACGGGCCGTACTGCGGCGACGGCCGCGTCAACGGCGCCGAGACCTGCGACGACGGCGTGAACGACGGCTTCTACGGGAGCTGCATGCCCGACTGCAGCCCGGCGGCGAAGTGCGGTGACCGCCGGGTCGACGAGGAGTGGGGCGAGCAGTGCGATCCCCCGAACGAGGCCACGGGCTGCAGCAACAACTGCCGCCTCGGCGGGCAGTGCGGCGACGGCGTGGTCCAGCCCGGCGAGCAGTGCGACGACGGCAAGAACGACGGCGGCTACGGCCAGTGCGGCCCGCGCTGCCAGCTCGGCCCGCGCTGCGGCGACGGCATCCGCAACGGCCCGGAGCAGTGCGACGACGGCGACGGCAACAACACCGGCGGCTACGGCAAGTGCGCGCCGGGCTGCGTCTACGGCCCGTACTGCGGCGACGGCAAGGTGCACAGCGCCTACGAGGCGTGCGACGACGGCAACCGCACGGGCGGCGACGGCTGCAGCCTGACCTGCCAGCTCGACGGGTTCCCCAACTGATCGAGCGAAGGCGGGCACGCGGGGCGAAGGCGTCGTTCGACGCCTCCCCCGCGGGCCCGCGACGCCGGCGCAGCGCCGCGCGTCGCTCGGGTCGACCTCCTCCCAGATACCGCCGCTAGCTCGCGATGGCCGCCCTCGGCGGCCCGGGGCGCTGCGGTCCCTTCACCAGAACCGGCCGACGAGCCCCACCCCGCCGAGCCCCGGCCCGAGGATCGGCGCGGCCGAGAGCTCGAGCATCGGGCCGCCGGTGCGCGCGGGCGCGGGGTCCGTGCGCGCGGGCAGCGGCGGCGGGTTCGGCGTGTCGAACGCGTAGAACACGAAGCCGCCGAGGGCGAACGCCGCGGCCGTGCCGAACAGGCCGACGGTCGCGTTCGCGAGCTCGTCGCGCGTGTCGAGGTGAGCGCGGTAGTCGCCCAGCTCCTTCTCCGAGATCCCCTGCGCCGCGCGCTTCTCCGCGATCTCGCGCGCCTGGTCCTCTTCCTCGAGGCCCGAGGCCAGCGTCAGCACGCCGACGCCGGCGGACAGGACCCCCATCGCGACGAGGCCATAGGACATCTTCCGCTGGAAGGAGCTCGTGAGGCCCACCTCGATGACGAGGCGCTCGCCGCGGCGGAGCGACAGCTCGCGAGAGAACGGCCGGTGGCCGTTCTTCGTGGCGACGAAGAACCGCTTGCCCGGGGCGACCTGGAGGAGCGGCAGCGGCGTCGTGCCGACGAAGCGCCCGTCCAGCGTGACCTGCGCGCCGACGGGGCCCTTCACCTGGAGGAGCGCCGGCCGCTCGCGCAGCTCCCGGT
Organism: Sorangium sp. So ce426; assembly: GCF_051475585.1. NCBI lineage: Bacteria > Pseudomonadati > Myxococcota > Polyangiales > Polyangiaceae > Sorangium > Sorangium sp. So ce426. The sequence continues at coordinate 7,155,922 of NZ_CP150341.1, forward strand.
CGATCCCGAGGATGTCCCCCTCGATCGCGACCACCTCGCGCTCCTCGTCGACGTGGCCGTCGGCCGTGATCTTGATCCGGTGCTTGCCCGGCTGCACCTCGGCCATCAGCGGCACGTCGGCCAGCGCGCCGCCGTCGATGGATACGCGGGCCCCCGCGGTCGGCGAGGTGACGTTGATGCGGGTCCGCGGCCTTGTGTCGGGCGGCGCCGCCTCCGGCGCGGCGGGCGACGACGGAGCGCTCGCCTCGAGGCGCGCGGCGATCACCCCGAGCTCGCTCAGGGCCTCGGTCGCGTCCGCGCGGCGCCCGCCCTGCGGGACCTGCTCCAGGTAGCGCCGGTAGTTCGCGATCGCGGCCCGCAGCGCCTCGGGGCTCTGCTCGACCACGTACAGGCGCCGGTAGGCCTGGGCCAGCGAGAACAGGAGGGCAGGGCGCGGCGCCTTCCTGTACGCCGCCTCGAACGACTGCACCGCGTCGCGGTACCGTGTCGCGGCGTAGGCCTGGGCGCCGGCGTTGTAGAGCGCCTTCGCCTGCTCGATGTCCTCCTCCGCCGAGGCCGCGCTCGGCGCGAGCGCGGTCGTCGCGAAGGCCATGAGCACGACGCACAGCGAGGTCTTCATCGGCGGATCGGCACTCCTTCGTGGACGCGGAGCGCGCCGTCGCTGAGCACCGCGAGATCGTCCACCCCATCTCCGAGGACGTCGCACGTCGCGATCGCGGAGCCGCCGGGGATGCCGTCCAGCTTGCGGAGCTGGAGCTGGGCGAGATCATGGCAGCCCGCCGCGCCGTCGCCGCACACGTCGAGCGCGTAGGCCGCGCTGCGCGTGAGCACGACGAGCGACCTTCCCATCCCGTCGTCGACGCGGGCGAAGTCGGCGCTGGTGACGTCGCTCGCCCGATCCACGAGGCTGGGGTCGGGCACCTCGAGCTCGATCGGCGCGTCGAGCGCGCCCTCGCCCGTGTTCCAGAAGACGGCGAGCCGGCTCGCCGTGATCGTTCGCGTCCCTTTCGCCAGCTCGTACGCGATGCCCACGACGTCCGCGTGGCCATCGCCGTCCATGTCGCCGGCGCGGAGCCCCGCGTACAGCGTGTGAGGCGCGGGCGAGAAGGCCGCCTCCGGCGCCTCGAAGGCGCCGCTCGCGCCGCGGCGCACGAGGGTGACCGCGCCGGCCAGGGCCGGCGTCCCCGGCTCCGCCGCCGCGTCCTCCGCCGCGACCTCGATCGGCAGCGAGAGGACGAGCTCATCGGTTCCATCGCCGTCGAGATCGACGGCGACCCCATCCAGCGCCCACGCGGGCTCCCGGGAGGGAACGAGCTCCGCGGGGAGCGAGACGCTGTGCTTGACCTCGTCGACCATGGCGATGACGCCCGAGTCGACCGCCGGCAAGAGCCAGAGCTCGGCCGAGCCCCGGGAGGAGCCAGGGCTCGGAGGAGCGATCGTCAGCGACGCGACCTCCGCCCGATCGCCCCCGAAGCGGCCGGCGATGCTCCTCACGGCGCGCAGCTCGCCTGCCTGCCGCGCGTCGCCCGGGCGGACGAGCGGTAGCGCCGGCAGCAGCGACCGCGAGCTGCTGCCCTCGATGAGGCTGAACGCGACGTCGCCGCCGTGCGAGAAGAGCACGCTGATGTCGTCCACGGCGTCGTCCGGCTCGGGGAGCCGCACCGCCGCGATGTCGAGGAGCCCCTCGAAGGCGCCGAGCCGCACCGGCGGCTCCGGCGCCTTCATGTACCGGCCGAAGCAGACGGCCAGCGTCGGGTGGTCCGCGCTCGACAGCGAGCTCCCGGCGCTCTCGGCGAACGAGAGATCCGGCAGGAGATCGCCGTCGAAGTCGCCCACGACGAAGCTCGAGACGTTGCCCAGCGTCGGGATCTTGAGCTCGTTGAGCTTGAAATCGGAGGCCTCTGCGCCGGGGACGCCGTTGAAGAACGTCAGATCCGTCGCGTCCGCGGAGCCGGCGACGACGTCGGGCGCGCCGTTGCCGGTCAGGTCTGCGATCACCGCGCTGGTCCAGCGCCGGCCGTTCGCCGGCGCGAGCCGGTCGAACTCGACCTGGTAGGGAGGAGACGGCCGAGCTTTTCCGAGCCTCACGGCGTCGGGGTCCACGATGTCGATCACCCCGTCGCCGTTGAGATCGCCGATCGCGACGGGGGCCCCGAAGCCGGGCAAGCGCCCGGAGCTCATGTCGCCCGCCGGGTACGAGAGATCGCCGTACGGCGCCATGGCGCCGAACGCGCCGCCGCCTGCGCCCTCCGCGACGTCGAGCGCGTAGCAAGGCGCGCCCGCGGGCAAGCGGGGGTCAGGCTGCGCGCACGTGGCGCCCACGAGCAGATCGAGGACGCCGTCGCCGCTCACGTCCCGGAGGAAGGCCGCGCCCGCGATCCGCGCGCCCGCCGGGAGCTCCACCGCGGTGTGCGCGCCGTCGTCCGGCGAGTAGATGTGCACGGCCGAGTCGTCCGCGAGGGCGACGACCACCTCGTGGAGCGGGCCGCCGCCGAGCTCCGCGCTCACGAGCGGACCGGCGACGTCGCGCAGCCCGCGCTGCCGATCGATGAACGCCAGCTGGCCGCTCTCCGACCCCTGCACGACGGCGATGACATCCTCCGGCGCCGCCCCACGCGTGTCGGTCCCGACGACCAGGGCGACCCACGTCTGTCCGTCCTCGCGCGTGCTGCCGACGGGCAAGAGCCGCGCGCCGCGGAGGGTCGTCGTCTCGGACGCCGCGCCGAGCAGCGAGCCCAGGGGAAACACCGACGCGAGCACGGGGACCGGCGCGAACGTGCGGCCCGGCTCGCCGCTCAGGATCGCCACGCCGGGCCCCACGCTGAGCGCGATGTCCGTCGTCTCGTCGTCGGTGAGGCGCGCGAGCGCGGGCGTGTCCCCCGCCGAGGGGATCGACACCTGGGTCCCCACCGTGCTGTTCGCATCGAAATAGAGCGCCTCGAGGCTCGTCGAGCCGACGCCCACGAGGTCGCCGCGGCCGTCGCCGTCGAGATCACCCGTGATCAGCCGCTGCGCGCCGAGCGGCAGCGCGGCGCCGAGCGGCTTGAAATTGCCCGTCGAAGCGCGGCACACGCCGTCGACCCCGCAGCCCCACCCGCTCGGGCACGCGGCGTCCACGTCGTTGCACACGAAGCGGCACTCGTTCTCGCTTCCGCGCGGGTTGCACCAGCTCGTCGAGGTGGCGCCCTGCGCATCCCGCGTCGTCACCTCGCAGGGCTCGCGCGCCTCGAAGCAGTCGCAGTCCTCGTTGCGCGACGGCTCGATGACGCCGTTGCCGCACACGCCCGGGGAGATCTCGCCGAGCTCCACGCACCCGGCGGAGCCGGCGGCCGCGACGAGCAGCGCCGCGGCCCCCCCGATCGCCCGCACGTATCGCCTGAAGCCGGGCCGCGCGCGCATGCTCACTGGAACGGGTTTTCCAGGTCGCCCTTCCTGACGGCGCCCCTCGTTGTCGGCGCCACCCTCTTCAACGACACGGTGATCGCGCCGTCCGCCTCGGCCGGGACCTCCTGCGCCTGCTCCTGGTACCCGGGCGCCTTGAAGGTGAGCTTCACGGCGCGCCCGCGCGGCAGGCGCAGCGGCCCCGGCGCCTTGCCGACGAGCTTGCCCTCGCTCCATACCTCGAGCTCCTTCGGCGTCGCCTGGATCCGGAGCTCGACGTCGGGCGGCGCCGCGTCGGCGCTCGCCGCGGCTGCGGCTGTCGCCTCCAGCGGCGGAGACGGCGCGGCCGACTCCGGCGCGGCCGCGGCGGCGGCGGAAGCCGGCAGGACCGGCGCGACCAGCGCGGCCTCCGTCCTCGGCATCGCCGCGGCCGACGCGGGCGCGCGCGGGGCATCGGCCGCCGGCTCGCCGTGGCCGATCTGCATGTGCCCGAAGTGCAGCGTGAGCGCCGCGGCCGCGCCGATGCCGAGGACGGCGACCGCCGCGAGCGCCGCCCTCCGCCGCGACGCCGTGGCCGGCTTGCTCTCCAGGTTGCTCGGCAGCGATCCCTGCAGCAACGTCTCGTTCCCGTGCAGCCCCGAGCTCGCTTCCGCGGCGGGGCCGCGCTGCGTCGGCGCGAGCCCGGCGTCCAGCGCCTCCACGGCCGCGCCGCGCGCGCGATCCCGCGCGGCGGCGCCTCGCCCGACGGCGGCGTCGCTCGCCCGCAGGAGGCCGCCGGGCAGCTCGTATCCCGCGCCGCGCGCGGCCTCCACGAGCGCCACGGTCGCCTCGAGCAGCGACGCCGGGCGGCTCGCGGGGTCCTTCTCGAGCATCCGCAGGAGCGGCGCGTCGAGCGCCGGCGAGAGGTGCGTCGCCACGGTCGACACAGGGGGCGCCGCCTCCGACGTGTGCTTGATCAGGAGGTCGAACGCGTTCTCGCCGTCGAACGGCGGCGCGCCGGCGAGCAGCTCGTGCGCGAGGATCCCGAACGAGTAGATGTCCGTCCGGTGATCGACGTTCTTGCCGCGGCACTGCTCGGGGGACATGTAGAGCGGCGTCCCGATCAGGTGCCCCGTCCGCGTCTTGTGCACGGCGCTCGACGACTCGCCGAGCAGCTTGGCGATGCCGAAGTCGAGCAGCTTCGGGAAGATCGCGCCGTCCTCGTCGAAGACCAGGAACACGTTCTCGGGCTTGAGGTCGCGGTGCGCGATGCCCGCCGCGTGCGCCGCGTCGAGCGCGCGCGCGATCTTGACGAGGATGGGCAGCGCCTCGGCGGGCGGGAGGCGCCCGCGCTTGCGGCGGTAGGCGTCGAGGGTCATCCCCTCGAGCAGCTCCATCACGTAGTAGTGCCGGCCGTCCTCGAGGGCGCCGAACGAGAAGATGTCGATGATGTTGCGGTGCCTGATCTGGTTCACGGCCCGCGCCTCCGCGACGAAGCGGGAGACGAGCTGCGGGTTCGCGGAGCACTGGCGGCTCAGGACCTTGATGGCCGCCGCCTTGCCGATGACGGGGTGGATCGCGCGGTAGACCGTGCCGAAGCCCCCTGCCCCGATCTTGGCCTCGACGCGGTACTCGCCGACCGGCGTTCCCGGCGCGAGCTCCGGATCGGCGCCAGGCGGCGCGGGCTCCGCCGCGAGCGTCTCGACGTTCGTCGCGCAGGCAGCGACGCCGTCCGCATGCTCGGTTCGGCACGTAGGGCATGTCGACATGAGAAAGCCACGGAGAGCGTACACGGGGAGCCCGGCGCAGCCCAGAGCCACCGAGCGTCGCAAACCGGCGGGCGCGCTGTGCTCCGGCCTCCGGCGGGCGGGCGCAGCGTGAGGCGTCCTTTCGGCGCCGAGCCGCCCGCGTCGAGGCCCGGCTTCGCGGCCCCGCGGGGCGCGAGGCGCGCGCCGGAGGTCTGACCACCTCGAGGCGCCGAGCAGGAGAGCCTCTGGCATTGTCTTACACGGGGCGTGGCCCTACAGGGCCCCGCGAGCCATGCGTGTCGTGCGGCGCGATCGATGGAGGCGCGGGCCTTCGTGCTGCTGAAGCTCGCGCTGGTGGGCGCGTCGGTGCTGCTCTCCTCGCTGGCGGCGCGCCGCTTCGGCCACGCGGTGGGCGGCACGCTCGCCGGGCTGCCCATGATCGTGGGCCCGATCATGGGCTTCGTGCTGCTGCAGGAGACGCCCGCCCACGCGGGCGCGATCGCGCTCGCGACGCTGGTGTGCGTCCCGGCCACGATCGTTCATGTGCTCACCTTCGCCTGGTGCGCGCGGCGGGGGCGGCGCTGGGGCGTGGCGCTGCTCGCGGCCAACGCGGCGTTCCTGTCGGTGGGCGCGGCGCTGCTCGCGCTGCGGCTGCCCCCGCTGCTCGCGTGCGCCGCGGCGCTGGCGTCGCCCGCCCTGGGCGCGCTCTCCTTGTCACGCCTGCGCGAGCCGCCCGCGGTGGTGGCCATTCCGCGCGTCGAGCTCGCCTGCCGCGTGGCCGCGGCGATGGCCATGGCCTGGTGCATCGTGCGCAGCGCTGGCGCCGCGCCGGTGGGCTTCAGCGGGCTGCTGCTCGCGATCCCGATCACCGGCAACGTCCTGCCGTGCTTCACCCTGCCCCGGCACGGCGCGGCCGCCACGGTGGCCTTGCTCGCGGGCTTCTTGCGTGGCCTGCTCGGCTTCGCCTCTTTCTTCGTGGCGCTGCACATCGGGCTCGCGCGGGTGTCCTCGGCGACCGCTTACGGTGTCGCGTGGCTGTGCGCGCTGCTCGCGGCGCTGGCGGTGCGCGCGACGCGCACCAGGACAGTCGTCCGTTGATTGGGTCGCAACCGAATGCGTTGTTCTGCCTCGTGAGCGCCAGCGTCGAGCGCCGCGGACCGAGGGGCGTCCAGCTACGTCTCCTTCTCCTCGCGTCTCTCCTCCTCGCGCTTCCCGCTCGCAGTGAGGCGGTTGCCCGCGAACGACACGTCGACGCCATGACCTGAACGCTGTGGTAGGGCACTTGCCGCTCATGTAACCTCGCGCCCGGAGCCGAGGCCGCATGGAACAGCACGAGCCGAGATCCAAGGTGCTGGTCGTCGATGACAACGAACAGAACCGCGCTCTGGCCCAGGCCACGCTCGAGGACGACGGCTACGAGGTCGTGCTCGCCGTCACGGGCGAGGAGGGAATCGAGCAATTCCAGCGCCACAAGCCGGATTGCGTGCTGCTCGACGTGCGGATGCCGGGGATGGACGGGTTCGCCGTGTGCGCACGGATCCGCGGCCTGCCCGAGGGCGCGAGCACGCCGATCGTCTTCTTGACGGCGCTCCGCGACGTCGACACGTTCGACAGCGCGCTGCGCGCCGGCGGCGACGACTTCCTGACGAAGCCGATCCGCCCGTCGGAGCTGCTCGTGCGGGTCCAGGCCGCCCTGAGGCTGCGCCGGCTCGGCGCGGAGCTGCGCGAGCACGTCGAGCTCGTCCGGCAGCAGCGCGACGCGCTGATGCGCCTCCAGCTCCAGAAGGAGCGGCTCATGGCGTTCGTCGTGCACGATCTGAAGAACCCGGTGAGCACCATGGACCTGCACGCGCAGTTCCTGCTCCGGGACCGCGCGCTCCCGGAGCAGGCGCGCGACTCCGCGCGGCACATCCGCGACCAGGCGCGGGCCCTGCTGCGGCTCATCTACAACCTGCTCGACATCAGCAAGAGCGAGGAGGGGAGGCTCGCCCCCGAGCGGACGAGCGTCGATCTCCGCGCGCTCGTCCTCGAGACGTTCGCCGCGCTCGACCTGCGCGCGAGCTCCCGATCGCTCTCGCTGCGCGAGGCCGTCGAGGTGCCCGCCGTCCGGGCCGATCCGGACCTGCTCCGCCGCACGCTCGAGAACCTCCTCGAGAACGCGATCGTCCACGCCCCGGCCGGGACGGCGGTGACCGTGGGCGCCGTGAAGCGCGGCGCTGACGTGGAGATCCGCGTGGCGGACGCGGGGCCGGGCATCCCCGCCGAGATGCGCGCGCAGGTGTTCGATCGCTTCGTCCAGCTCGGAGGCGACGCTCCGGCCCTCCACCGCGCGGGCCGCGGCCTGGGGCTCGCGTTCTGCAAGATGGCCGTCGAGGCGCACGGCGGCGACATCCGGATCGAGGACAACGCCCCTGGCGCCGTGTTCTGTGTGAGGCTCCCCGATGACCCATGAGATCTCCTCCGTCGAACGCCTGTCAGCACCCGAGCCGGCGCCCCATGGGCCTGGCGCTCGCCAGCTCGACGACGGCACGTTCCGCCTGCTCATTGACGCGGCGCCCGACGCCATGGTGGTCGTCGACGAGCACGGACGTATCGTGTTCGTCAACGTCCAGACCGAGCGGATGTTCGGTTACACGCGCGGCGAGCTCCTCGGGCAGGCGATCGAGATCCTGCTCCCGGAGCGATTCCAGCGGTCTCATGTCGCGAACCGCTCGGCGTTCATCGCCGCGCCCAGGGCGCGCCCCATGGGGTCGGGGCTGGAGCTGTTCGGCCGCCGGAGGGACGGCAGCGAGTTCCCGGTCGAGATCAGCCTCAGCCCGCTGACGACCGAGGGGGGCACGCTCTTCTCGAGCGCCATCCGCGACATCAGCGACCGCAAGCGCCTGGAGGCCGTGGCGCAGCGCACGAGCGACCTCCTGCGGAGCGCGGTCGAGAGCTTCCAGGGCGCGTTCGCCGTGTTCGACGCGCAGGATCGGCTCGCGCTCTGCAACAGCGTCTACCGGCACTGGCTCGGCGCGCGGGTGAGCGGCCCCATGATCGGGCGGAGCTATGACGAGATCGTCGGCGAGGGCCTCGCCGCGGGGCTGTTCGCCCTCGGCGGCGAGCCTCCGGCCGCCTTCCGCGAGAGGATGCTCGCCTACCACGCGGAGCCGGACGGCACGCTGGATCTCTGCACGAGCGACGGGCGCAGCCTGCGCGCGACCGAGCGCCGCACGGCCGAGGGCGGGACGGTGTGCACCCTCTGGGACATGACCGGCGACGTGCATCGCGAGGAGGAGCTGCGCAAGGCGCGAGGCATCGCCGAGGCCGCGAGCTCCGCGAAGAGCGAGTTCCTCGCCTCGATGAGCCACGAGCTCCGCACGCCGCTCAACGCGATCCTCGGCTTCGCGCAGCTCTTGCACCGCGACAGGAAGACGCCGCTCACCGATCGGCAGAAGGAGCGGATAGAGCACGTCCTCAAGGGCGGCGAGCACCTGCTCAAGCTCATCGACGACATCCTGGATCTCTCGCGCATCGAGGCGGGCCGCGTCACGGTGTCGATCGAGCCGGTGAACGTCCCCGAGGTGCTGATCGAGGTGAAGACGACGCTCGACCCGATGGCCCAGCGCGCCGGGATCGAGATCGCGCTCGCGCCCCTCCCCGCCGACCTCCCGAAGATCACGGCGGATCGCACGCGCTTCGCGCAGATCCTCATGAACTACGGCTCGAACGCGATCAAGTACGGCCGCAGGGGGGGCCGCGCCACGATCGCGGTGTCGCTGCCCGAGGACGGGGTCGTGAAAGTCTGCGTGATCGACAACGGCATCGGCATCCCCCAGGAGCAGCACGCGAAGATCTTCCAGCCCTTCCAGCGCGCAGGGCAGGAGACGGGGCCGATCGAGGGGACCGGGATCGGCCTTGCCATCACGAAGCGGCTCGCGGAGCTCATGGGCGGCGGCGTCGGCTTCGCCAGCATACCGGGCGAAGGGTCCGAGTTCTGGATCGAGCTTCCGGCGCACCAGGAGCCGCCGGCGGTCGCCGCCCCGGCGCAGGCGGATGCGCGCCTGGAGGCGTCGCCGCTCGCCGGGCCCGGCGGCGTCCGCCATTCGGTCCTGTACGTCGAAGACAACCCGTCGAACATCGCGTTCATGGAGGAGCTCATCTCCGAGTTCGAGCGCGTCCACCTGATCACCGCGCCGAACGCCGAGATCGGCATCGAGCTCGCGCGCTCGCGGCAGCCCGAGGTCGTCATCATGGATATCAACCTCCCCGGGATGAGCGGCTACGAGGCCATGCGCAAGCTCGAGGAGTGGCCGGAGACGCGCGACATTCCCGTGATCGCGCTCAGCGCGGCGGCGATGGCCCGGGATACCCGCCGCGCCGAGCAGGCCGGGTTCTATCGGTACCTGACCAAGCCGGTGAGGGTCGACGAGCTGACCACCGTCCTCGAGGAGCTCCTCCTCCGGCCGTAGCGCGCCGAGGCGGTCGAGGTGCACCAGGGGAGACCCGCTTTTCCGCAACCAGCGACGAAACAGGGGCCGACTCCGCCACCGCGGAGCTGGCGCCCCGGCGGAGAGGGCTTTGCATGGTCGACGAGCAGGTATTCAAGGGCGGCGTCAACACCGTGCGCCGGCGCGGCGACAGGGTCCACCGGCCCGCGACGGCGGCCACGCCTGCCATCCACCGGCTCCTGCGGCACGTCCGGGCGGCGGGCTTCGACGCGGCGCCGGAGCCGCTCGGGCGCGACGACGAGGGGAACGAGGTGCTGTCGTACCTCGATGGCGAGGTACACAACCCGCTCCCGGCCGAGCTGCGCACGCCCGAGCTCCTCGCGTCCGCCGCCATCCTGCTGCGCCGGTTCCACGACGCGAGCGCGACGTTCGTGTCAGGATCGGACGACCGGTGGCAGCTCCCGCCCCGCCCACCGGCCGAGGTGATCTGTCACGGCGACCTCGCGCCGTACAACTGTGTCGTCCGCGGCGGCCGGGTCGTCGGCTTCATCGATTTCGACACCGCTCATCCGGGCCCGCGCGTGTGGGACGTGGCGTATGCCGTCTACCGTTTCGCGCCGCTGCACGCGCCGAGCAACCCGGACAGCGCCGGCAGCCTCGAGGACCAGGCGCGGCACGCAGCTCGGTTCTGCCGCGCTTATGGCCTCCCGCCAGGGCCCCTGTTGCTCGACACCATGGCCGACCGACTCGCGGCGCTGCTCGCCTCCATGCGCGCGCATGCCGCGGCTGGCGACGTCGCGTCCCAGGCGCACATCGCGGCCGGGCACCCTGCGCTGTACGAAGAGGACATCCGCTATTTGCGGGCGCAGCGCGATCGGCTGCTGCGGGCATTCACAGCGTGAGGGACCCGGGCGCGAGCGTTCATTCCTGCTCCTCCTCGCGAAGCGCGGCGCGAGAGGCGAACAGCGCATCGAACGGCACGTTCGTGAGCTCGCGCGCGAAGCGGCCGATCGTCGCACGGACGTGTGCCTCTCTCCGCCGGGCGTCGACGCGAATCACCTTGGCGGCGAGAGGCTCGTTCGGCACCCCCGGCCCCAAGGGCCAGTAGACCGCAACCGACATCCGCGGCCGGATCTCGGAAATGCGGAGAGGTTGGATATCGCCGATCTGTTTCGAGTAGACGCAGAAGCCGTCCTCGTGTCCGGGGGCGTCGAGAACGATGCTGCGAACTGGCTCGGTTCGACCGTCCTTCTGCGCCTCGATAATCCGACCAAAAAGGGCATCCATATGCCCTTCGAACCACGCACGCGGATTGTTCGAACGCAGCCGGATGCGCCACTCTCTGCGCTTGACTCCCTTGCTCTTCATCTCGATTTCATCGACCGCAGCGCACTGGTAGAACATGTTGATCGTGCGCTGGATGTCGAGCATGAGCTGGTCGAGCTCCGCCGAGTCGAATCCGGCCGGGAACTTCAGCGGTGGCGCCGACTTCAGGGTCGTCTCTGTCTTGCGGAAGTGCATCTCCTTGATGCTTTTGTCGCGGTTGCACACGGAGCACAGCGTCTGCAGGTTGTGGGGCTCGTTCGTCCCGCCGTGATAGAGCGAGATGATGTGGTCCACCTGCAGCCTCTTTCGCCGCGTCTCGCCGCAGCAGAGGCAGCGCTCCCCGTCACGACGGATGACCTCCCGCTTGACCTGCTCGGACGGCTCCTGATCGACGAGCCGCTGAGCCGGCGCGATCACGCCACCCGCCCGACGAGCGCCACCTGCGCCCGTCATGCGCTGGATCTCCGCTTCGACCAGCATGCGGAACTGCTCGCGGAAGAGATCGAACGTGGGGATCATCGCGCGCCAGAAGCGCCGCTCGTCGATGTAGATCGCCTCGAGCTGCTGCCGCGTCCGCGCAGGCCCCCAGTCTTCCGCCGCGGCGACCTTCGCCAGCGGCGTCAGATCGTGCTCTTCGCGGTGCTCGAACGGGGAGAACGGCGGAGGCTTCCCGCCCGTCTGCGCGAGGTGTCGAACCAGATGGAACAGGTTCATGCCGAGCCCGCTCGCGGACTTGCCCGCGTGGGCGAAGAACTTCTTGCACCAGCGTTCCATCTGCGCCTCGACGGCGTCGTACTGTACCTCTGGATCCGCGAAGCGCCCGAGATCGGCCTTGGCCGCGTGCACAAGGAACGCGTCGTAGTGCTCCTTCTCGTCTCCGTAGACAAGGACCATCGGGCGCGCGTGTTCGGTGTCCTCGGAGCCCGACACCTCGACGTCGAACTCGGGCAAGTACCAGCCGAGCGGCAGCATCTCGAGGAACGACGCCGGCGCGATCTCGCCGAGCTCGATCCACCGTGCGAGCTGCCGGACCAGCGCGATCGACACCAGCTGGAGCGGCATTCTCTTTCTCGGCTCAGGCTTCGGTCTGTCGGTGCCCGTGCCCCAGACGTCATCGAAATGCGCCCACTGGATGGCCTCGCGCCATTCGTCCATGAAGAGGACGATGTTCGCTGTGGAGGTTCCACCGAACTTCGGCCCGCGGAGGGCGCGGCCGACCATCTGGCGCAGCAGGATCGGGCTCGTCGTCTGTCGCGTGAGGAAGACGCTCTGGACGTTGGGGACGTCGGTGCCTTCCGTCAGCATGCGCACGTTGATCAGCACGTCGAGCTTGCCTTCATGGAACTTCTTCAGGACGGCGGCGTTCTTGTCGCGCGACTGTTGATTTCGGGCCTCGACAGAGCCCTGCTTCACCTCGACGTGCGAGTACATGACATCGGCGCGCACGCCGTGCGCGCGGAGCTTCTCGCGCAGGTAGTCGCACTGGAACCACCGGTCGGCAAAGATGATCGTCTTCCCGAACTCCTGGCGACGGTCGACGTAGGTCTTCCAGATCTTGTCGTTACGCTCCTGGTTCTCCGCGAGCCGGGTGATGATCTCTTCTGGCATATCCTGGAAGGTCGCGTGCCACCGCTGAAGTTGCCCGGCGTCGACCTTTGGCTCGAACTTCGTGCTGCATGGAATCGGGATCGGCTTGGCGAGGATGCCCATCGCCATGAGCTTGGAGGCGCTCACCTCGAACAGGATCCTCTGCGGGAAGAGCTTCGCCAGCCAGCCTTCTCCCCTCTTGTCGTTGTACATCGGGGTCGCGGTGAGCCCGAGCAGCTTCATCTTCGGCGCCTGCTCGCGCAGCGCGAGGAGGAACTCGGTGTACGACGGGGCGGGCGCGTGGTGCGCCTCGTCGAACACCACCATCAGCTTCCCCTTCGCCGCGGTCAGGAACGCGCGCAGAGCAGCGTGATTTTCGCGGTGAGCGCGCACGGCGGTCTGCAGCGTGCAGATCACCACGTCGTCATCGCGCTTGACGGCTGCAATCTTGCTGTGCCCCGGCGTCCCCGAGACGACCCTCGCCCGCAGCCGCTCCTTCGGCTCGTGAATCAAGCCGACTTCCATCGCCTCGGCCCCGTCGCTGCGCTTTCCAAAGCCATCCAGGGCTTGTTCCAGGAGGTGGTGCGTGTGCGCGAGCCACAGCACCTTGTAGCCATCGCTCAGCGGATTGCGGCAAAGGAACCGCACCGCCGTGAAGGTCTTGCCTCCTCCGGTCGGAAGGACGAGCAGTCCTCCCGCATCGGGCGTGGGCGCTGACTCGTACCACACCCGGAGCCTCGCGAGGGCCTCCGTCTGGTGCGGCGCCTCGGCTTTCTTCGACGGATGCTTCCTCGCCTCGACGAGGTTGTAGTCACGATCCCATTCGCTGATGGCACCCATTGGATCAACCTTCTCGAAGGTTCGGACACGACAACACGTCACCAGACCTCACGGAGCATCCTTGCCGGCGCGCAGGCTGGCTTTTCGGCGTCCGCGTGCCTTGTCGGGGTCTCGGTGGGATCACGTCGGTCACGAGGCGACGTGCGACGCGCTCACACCTGTCGCGCGATGGTTCGGGCCCCCGAGCCGGTGGTCGTCGTCCAACCATCCGCCGGCCGAACTACCGTTCCATGAGTCCACCCAAGTCCGTCCAACCTGTTCAGGCTATCTGGCGAACGGCAGCGATGTCAATCCCGCTTCCCCCGAGGAGCGCGGCGTACCTTCCAGAGGGCGCGGGGCGCGCAGGCTGGGCCTTTGCGCTGCGTGGCGGGCCGCGTAACCTGTCGCGGTCGGCGCCCACCTGGCCGTAGCGGGCTGGGGCGATCGGTCTCCTTCCAAGAGATCAGAAGCCATCGTCCTCCCAGGCCCGTACTGCACATCGCCAGTGTGTAGGCGCCGGCGCTCTCTCTCCGTGCCGCGCGTCCCCCCATCCTCCTCGCCACCTGCCATGAGCAAGACGAAGACAGAGGTCATCATCCAGCAGTCGTTCGTCGGCCTCCTCTACGAGGACGGCGCCTTCAAGGCCGTGCTGCCCCCCGGCAAGGCGCAGCTCAAGCGCGGGTGGTTCGACGACGTCGTCCGCACGGTGACGCTCGTCGACATGCGCGAGCGCTCGTTGACCATCAAGGGGCAGGAGATCCTCACCGCCGACAAGGTCGCGATCCGGGTGAGCCTCCTCGTGTACTTCAAGATCACCGACGCCCCCGCGGCGGTCCACAACGTCGCCTCCTACGAGGAGCGCATCTACGAGGACGTGCAGCTCGCCGCGCGGCGCTTCCTCGCGAGCCGGAGCCTCGAGGCGATCCTCAGCGACCGGAACGAGATCTCGGACGCCGTGCGCGACGACGTGAAGGGCACCGCCGCCCGCTACGGCGTGGAGATCGTGCGCGCCGACGTGAAGGACCTCGTCTTCCCCGGCAACCTCCGCGAGATCATGAATCAGGTGCTCGAGACCGAGCGGCGCGCCGAGGCCAAGGTGATCCAGGCGCGCAAGGACGCCGAGGCGCTCCGTATCCAGGCCGAGGCGGAGAACGAGCGCGCGCGCCAGAAGATCGAGGCGACGATGCAACAGACGCGCCTCATGGCCGAGGCGGAGAAGGAGCGGATTCAGCTCAAGCTGACGGCCCAGATCGAGGAGGCGCGGGCGGTCGCCGACAACCCCGCGCTGCTCAAGCTGCGCGAGATCGAGGCGCTCGGGGAGATGGCGAAGGCCGGAGGGAAGTTCGTGATCGGGCTCAAGCCCGAGGGGATGCTCGGCGACGGCGGCGAGCGGAAGTCCTAGCCAGCTTCGACCGTCGACGGGCCCTCGAGCGACCTGAGAGCGCGGCGGGCCACCACCCGAACGGCGGCGTCCGGATCGCGCTCGGCGAGCCACACGAAGCGCTCCTCCGCCCGCGCGATCTCGCTTCCCCTCGCGCCCGGGCGCATCGCGACGAGCGCCCGGATCGCGGCGCGCCGCACGCCGCCCTGCTCGTGTCGGAGCAGCGTCGTCAGGGGACGCACCGCCTCGCGCGCGGCGCTCGGGGCCGCCCGCGAGAGCCCGCGCGCGGCCGCCTCGACCACGGGCGCGTACGGATGCTCGAGCGCCTCGAGCAGCGCCGCGCGGTGCTGAAGCGCGCTCTCCGGATGTCGCGCGAGGAGCTCCGCCGCGCTCAGGGCGATCCTGCGGGACGCCGGCGCGAGGAGCTCCGCCACGACGTCGGCCGGCACGCTCCTCCCCGCCTCCGGGCCCAGCCGGCGCAGCGCATCGAGCACGCTGACCCGGGCGAGGATCTGCTCGTGACGCACCGACGAGGCCGAGCAGCACATGGGCGAGCACCGCTCCCCGAGCGGCTCACGCAGCGTCTCGACGAGCGCCGGCACCGTGGTGGCGGCGCGACGGCCCATCCTCCCGAGCGTGCGCGCCAGGTGTCCGCGCAGGTGCGCGACGTCCAGACGTGCATGGAGCTTCTCGTCGTACCCCTCCGCAACACGTCGCAGGGCGAGGACCCGCACCAGAAGCTCGGCCGAGAGCTCCGCGGGCACCGGACCGCCGCGGGGCGGCAGGAGCGCTCTGGCCGACGCGTGCCAGAGCGCGCGACGCTGCGGCTCCCGGACGAGCGCCTCGAGGACGTCCGCCGGTCGCCGGCGATCGGCCGTGCTCATCTCCTGACCTCGCGCGACGCCTGCTCGAATCCCATCCTGCGAAGACCCTCGCCGTGACCGGCCCTCTTCCCGCGGAGCACGAGGCCGCCCGCCAGGGAGGGTATCTTAACACACGCGGTGGAGCTCACGTTCGGGACGGCCAACAGGCCTGCGCATATCGCACCTTCCGCTCCTCGGCGCGTCGGCCACACCACGTTGTCATCCAGGCTCAGCCCGCTCGCCGGCGGTCGTTCCGATCTGCGACGAGGCCCATTTCGCTCGACGAAACCGCGCTCGTTCGGCGTAGCGTGGCTGTATGACCCAAAGGCGCGATCATGCCCTCTCCTGCACGACGCTCTTGCTCATCGCGTGTGGACTGGCCGGCTGCGGCAAGGCCTCCACGCCGCCCGCGGCCGCCCCCGAGCCGCTTGCACCGCTCACGTTCCGGCGATCGGCGGACGACATCATCCTCGCCGCGAAGCTGCCGCCCGAGACCGCGCCCCGCGCATCGCTCGAGATCCACCGCCTCGACGCTTACGCCGCGTGCAACGCGGCGCAGGTGCGCATCGAAGCCAGCGTGAGCGCGCGCGCGGACGCGGGGCCGAGCGCGCTCACGCTGTCGAGCCTCGTCATCGGCGGCCTCGGGCTCGCTGGCGGCATCGCCACCACCGCGCTCGCCGCGGGCCTCGAGGCCAAGCCGATCCCGGCGGGCACGCCGTCGCTCCCGGACGCGGAGCCGCCGGACGTGGACGGCAAGACGGGCGTGATCGTGGCGGGCGTCGTCACGGGCGTCGTCGTCGTGGGGGCGGTCGTCGGGACGCTCCTGCTCGTCGGCGGCGACGACGACGACGAGGATCGCAAGCACAAGCTCGATCTCGGCGCCGGCGGCGCGGGGGGCCTCCGCGACGCGATCCGCGCCTTCGAGGCCGCGTGCCCGGACGAGCCGCCCGAGGACGCCCTCGCCGCGTGCATCGACAGGGCGCGCGCCCTCCGCAAGACCTGCGCAGCCCGGTGAGGCGGGTTCCGCCGGCGGCTCAGCGCGCGAGCACGTCGAGGAAGCGCTCCTCGTGGAACCCGACCGAGATCCGCGTGTTCGTGCCCTCCATGGCGCGCGCCCCCCACGCGCCCTTCTCGCGGTAGATCTCGACCTCGACGAAGTCGCAGACGCGCTCGTCGAGCGCGCAGGCGGCCGCCACGAGATCGTGCATCGCCTTGCCCACGCCCTTGTCTGCCAGGTACCGATCGAGCGCGTCGATCATCCTCGTCAGGCCGCTCCGCGGCGATCGCCCGGAGACCCGGCGGCTCAGCGCCTCGCGCATGGCCTCGGTGTAGACGACCCCGTGACATACGTTCTTCGAGACGAACCTGCGCTCTCCGATCTGCGGTGAGGCGAGCAGCGCGAGCGTCTCCCGGGGCGCGCCGCCGGGGTTATAGCTCGGGCAGGTGAGGCGCCCGCGAAACTTCTCGAGCGGCTCGGCGACCAGGTTGTCGCCCGCGAAGCCGCCTTGCTGGACCCAGCGAGCGAGCCGGAGCTCGGGGACGTCCCTGAACGCCTTGCCGATGTTCTTGGGCGCGGCCCCGACGAGCACCGTGGCGTCCGGGTCGCGGAGCAGCTCGGCGAGCAGCGCGGGGCCGCCCGCGACCTCGCCGGCCGGGTGCTCCAGGACGCCGGGGCCGTAGCACGCCTGGTGGAAGCCGGAGACCCGCGCCTTCTTGCCCTCGCTCGTCGCCCACCACGCGGGGCCGTGCAGCGCGCCGATCGGGACCTCCGCCCGCCCGCAGCCATCCAGCCCCCAGCGGACCAGCCGGCACTGATCCTCGGAGCCGGGCGTGACGAGCACGCCGAGCAGCTCGACGTCGGGGTGATCGGCGAGCCAGAGCAGCGTCATGAAATCATCCGGGTCCGCGGTCTCCATCTCGAAGATCATGCGCTTCACGCCGCACCTCCATGCCATCGCGCCGCAGAGCAAAATTGAATAGTCTCGTTCCGAGCGGGCAGCCGGAGAGACGACCGGCCGCCCGACGGAGCCAGCGCTCGACCCGCGCTGCAGCGCGCGGTCAGGCGGCACGACCCCGAGGAGCGAATGAAGCGCATACACCTGTTCGAGATAGAGGATTTCAGCTGGTTTCCCGGGTGGCTACGGGCCTGCATGACACGCCTGCTCGTGATCATGCACAGGGCGCTGGGCACGCGCGAGGCGCTGGTCGAGCTGATCGCCAGGGCATTGAAGGAGTCGAACACATCGAACATCGTCGACCTCTGCTCCGGGAGCGGCGGGCCGATGATCGACGTCGTGCGGACGCTGCGCGAGAAGCCCGGGTTCGAGGGCATCCAGCTGACGCTCACGGACCTGTACCCGAGCATGGAAGCGGCGGAGCTCATCAACGACCAGAAAGGGAGCAACGTATCCTACCGGACGAGCCCGGTGGACGCCACGAAGATCGACGGCGAGATAGCTGGCTCCACGGGTGCCGCAGGTCTCGCGGGTCTCAGAACCATGGTCAGCAGCTTTCATCACATGAGGCCGGACGACGCGAGGAAGATACTGGAGTCGGCCCAGAGGAGCAGGCAGCCCATCTGCATCTTCGAGATCAGCGACAACAGTCATCCGCTGTTCCTCGGGTGGCTCGCCCTCCCGATCAACTTCGTGATGTGCCTCCTCATCACGCCCCTGGCGAGGCCCATGACCGTGCGGCAGCTCGTCTTCACCTATATCGTGCCGATCATCCCGCTGTGCTTCGCGTGGGACGGGGCGGTCTCGAACGCGAGGACCTACACGCTCGATGACCTCGATGAGCTGTTGAGCGGGCTCCGGAACGAAGATTACAGATGGGAGAAGGGCGTGATCGGCGGGAGAGCGAAGAAGCTCTATCTGCTCGGCATTCCTACCCGCGACGCCGGCGGCTGAGCCGCTCCGGCGCGGACGAACCGGTACGTACCGGTCGTACGGATCGCCGGAGATCCCGCGGCGAGCGTCGCCCGAGGCGGTATGTCCCCCTCGTGCGCTCCGACGATTGGAGTAAGGCCATGCCTTCGTGCGCGTCGCGGATTGCACCCTACTATTCGCGTGCGGTCATCGATCTACCTTGTTATGCGCAATCCCGGTATGCCTGTCCGGTTGCGGAGGGGAATACGATGGCTGACGCAAACGGAGCACTGAGCTCGCTGGATGACTTTATCGCACACTCGACGGAGATGCTGTTCGTCGCCGGAGGCGACGGCGCGCTGCTGCGATGGAGCGACGCGCTGGGCCAGACGATCGGGCCCGCGCTCGCGCAAGGAACCCCGTTGACCGAGCTCTTCCACCCGGAGGACCGCGGCGCGCTCACCCGAAGGTGGGAGCAAGTGCGCGAGAGCACGGCCCCCATTCACGTCCACGGCCGCGTCGTGAGCGCGGAGCGCAGCTACAGACCGCTCGCCTGCGTCGTGCGCGGCGCGCGCTCGGATGGGCTGGTCTACGGCTCGTTCCGTGACGCGCCGGTCGGCGACGGCGCGCTCGACGAGCTGACCGAGCTGAGGGCACGGGACAGGATGCTCCGCGCCTTGATCAACACGCTTCCGATAGCGATGTGGGCCGTCGATACCGACGGAACGTATCTCTACCATGAAGGCAAGGGGCTGGAGGCCGTCGGCCATCAACCTGGACAGCTCGTCGGCGAGAACATCTTTGACCTCTACGGCGAGGCCAGGGGCGCCGTCACGCGCGCGCTGGCCGGTGACCCGGTGCACGGGCTGGCCGAGACGCACGGCTGTGTATGGGAGAGCTGGATCGTCCCCCTCGCGGAGGAAGGGGGGCACGTCAGCACCGCCGTCGGGTTCTCGCTCGACGTGACGGAGGGGCAGCGCGCGCAGCAGGCCCTCCAGACGAAGCTCGACGTGATCGAGGCGCAGCAGCGGGTCATCCGGGAGCTCGCGGCGCCGATCATCGAGGTATGGGACGGCGTGCTGGCGCTGCCCATGATCGGCGTCGTCGACAGCGCGAGGACGGCCGACGCGATGGAGAGCCTGCTCGAGGCGATCTCGAGCCGCGGCGCGCGCTTCGCGGTCCTGGACCTCACCGGCGTGCAGATGGTGGACACGAAGGTCGCCGATCACCTGATCAAGCTCGTGCGAGCCATCCAGCTGCTGGGCGCCGAGGGGATCATCTGCGGAATCCGCCCGACGGTGGCGCAGACGATGGTGGCGCTGGGGCTCGACCTCAGCGCCATCGTCACCAAGGCCAACCTGCGGGCCGGCCTGATGCACTGCATGCGGCGTTTGACCGCGCGCCCGGCGCCGCCCCCCCGCGACGTCGCCTGACACGGAAGCGGAGGACGAGGCGCCCGGGAGCAGCGCCGGCGCTGGCGCTGCTCCCTGGGCGACCGAGCTCAGAACAGCTGGACGTCGTCGATCTCGATGCGCAGCGGCTGTCCCACGGGCGTGCGCCAGTTCAGGTTCATGACGCTCGACGGCTCGAACGGCACCAGCGTGCCCCACCCCTGCTGAATCAGATCCCACCAGCGCAGCTCGACGGTGACCCACTCCGTGCCGACCCAGAGGTCGATACCGTGGCTGTCGTAGCAAGCCGAGCAGAGCCCGCCCTCAGGCGTCGTAAGGAGCGTGCCGACGTCGAAGCGAACCTGCGTGCCCTGGCCACGGATGTGGAAGCGGATGCCCTGGAACGACGACACATCGACGGGCCACATCTCGAAGGCCAGCGTCACGCCAGCCCCCGACACGGACGGCACCCCAGGGGAGTACGCCGCGAGCGCCGTCGAGCTGAAAGGCCCCGGAGCGGGCAACAGGTCGACCGGCGGGACGGTCCCGTCGTCGTACGTCACCCACGGCCCCGTGAACGGCGGGGCGCTGCCCGCGTACGGCGGGGAGAAGTGGAAATCGCCGTCCTCGAAGTCCTCGATGACGAGGCCCGGCATCGCGCAGACGGGCAACCACACGCAGTCCGGATCGGAGCAATCCGTGAGACCGTCCGCATCGTCATCGGAGCCGTTGCTGCACGCCCAATCGGTGTCCTCGCGCACCGGCATGCAGTACGGCTGCGACTGGCAGTCCAGATCGGCGCAATCCGTGAGACCGTCCCCGTCGTCGTCGGCGCCGTTGCTGCACGTCCAGTCGGTGTCCTCGCGCACCGGCATGCAGTACGGCATCCACTGGCACTCCGGATCGGCGCAATCCGCGAGGCCGTCCCCGTCGTCATCGGAGCCGTTGCTGCACGCCCAATCGGTGTCCTCGCGCCACGGCGAGCAGAACGGATACACCTGGCATTCCGGATCGGCGCAATCCGGGAGGCCGTCCATGTCGTCGTCGTAGCCGTTGCTGCACGCCCACTCGTTGTCCTCGCGCGGCGGCGCGCAGAACGGCCTCCACTGGCACTCCGGATCGGCGCAATCCGCGAGGCCGTCCAAGTCGTCATCGTAGCCATTGCTGCAGGCCCAATCGGTGTCCTCCCGCAGTGGTGTCGTATCGTCGACGCCGATAACGATGTCGAGCCTTCCATGCCCGACGGAGATGACATCGCCGTCTGCCCGGAACTGGAACGCCACGGTCGACGTCGCACCTTCGCCGATGTAGACCCACGTCGGGTTCGCCGACGTGAGGGACGCCGAGACGGGCTGGTAACCCCCGCCGGTCCACCGCTCGAGGACCCAGCCCGGCCGGAGCATCACGTCATAGGGGCCGACCGGCAGCACCTCCGTGAGCGCCGACGTGTCGCCACCTCCGTAGAGGGTCCGCGCCGTCGGGCCGTGGATATCGAACCACGCTTGGGACAGGCGGTACGTCGTGCCCGAGGAGCTGTTCCCGACGAGGGCCAGGCTGAGCGAGCCGACCTCGGACTCCTGCGCGGCGTCATCCGGCGCGTCCGCCGTGCAACCGACCGGGATCGCAGCAATGGCCAGGACCGAACATACGAAGAGTTGTCGCAAGTGTCTCATGATGACTGTCGTATCAGAGCCGATCGCGCGTGAAAAGCTGGATTCGGGAGGGCTCCATGACGTCGCGCGTCCATCGGCCATGCGGCGACTGGCCGGCCATGCGGCCATTGGCCGGCCATGCGGCGATTGGCCGGTCAGATGCTCGGCGCCGGCGCGGCGACGGCCTCGGCGGCCTTCGCGTGCCGCGCTTGCTCCCGGAAGTAGCCCTCCCGCTCCTCGGCGAAGGCGCGCGCCACGCTCGGACGTCCGTGGAGGCGCGCATGGTACGCGGCGAGCGCCGGCCAGGACTTCAGGTCGATCGGCGTGACGACGGACCAGTTGAGCACCGCGAAGAGGTACGCGTCGGCGACCGAGAAACGGTCGAGGAGGAACTCCCGCCCTTCGAGCCGATCCGCCACCCAGCCGAGGCGGCGCGGCGCGCCGGCCAGCGCATACGCCTTGACCTCGGCCGAGGCGGTCTTGTCCAGGAGCGGCATGTAGACCGCCTTGTGGAGCTCGCTCCCGATGAAGCCGAGCCACTGCTGGAGGCGCGCCCGGCCGAGCGGATCCCGCGGCGCGAGCTCCGCCTGCGGGAACCGATCCGCCACGAGCTGGAGGATCGCCGCGTTCTCGGCGAGGATCTCGCCTCCTTCGATCTCGAGCGCGGGGACGAACCCGAGCGGGTGGATCGAACGGTAGTCGGCGCCCCCCTCGGTCCGCTGCGCCTTCAGGTCGACCTCCACATACGAGGCCTCCGCGCCGGCCTCGTACAAGGCGATGCGCGTGGCGAGAGAACATGCGAGCGGAGCGAAATAGAGCTTCATGAAAACCTCCTGACGGCGCCCAAGGTGCGCCTCGCGGGGCTGTGCGTCCAACGCATCGTCGTGATAGAGTCTATGCGTGTCACGCATACCGTCTTCCCCTGCGCCTCCCGCGATCGGGCCGCGGCCTCGGCTCGAGATCCGCGATCTGGAGCTCGTCCTCTCGCTGGCGGCCGCCGGGAGCACGGCCGGCGCCGCCTCGGCGATGCACATCACGCAGTCCGCCGTGAGCCGGGCGCTCGCCCAGGCGGAGGATCGCGCCGGCGCGCGCCTCTTCGAGCGCACCGCGCGCGGGGTCGCGCCGACCGCCGCGGGCGAGCGGCTCATCGCGGGGGCCGGGCTCGTCCTCGCGCAGCTCCGGGAGCTCGAGCGAGAGGTCGCGGCGCCGGTCGCCGCGACGACGCGCGTCCGCCTCGTGTGCGAGTGCTACACGGCGTACCGCTGGCTGCCCTCCGCGATGACGAGCCTCCGGCGAAGGCTGCCCCGCCTCGAGATCGTGCTCGCGGTCGAGCACACCCACGATCCGGTCGCCGCGCTCGTCCGGGGGGACATCGACGTCGCGCTGCTCACCACGTCGTCCCTGCCGACCGACCGCGAGGCGGGCTGCGCGCTCGTGGAGCGGCCCCTCTTCTCGGACGAGGTCGTCTTCGTGATCTCGACCTCGCACCCGCTCGCCGGGCGGGCGTCGCTCACGCGCGACCACCTCCGTGAGGGCCCGCTGATCACGCCGAACGCGACGCCGGCCGAGGCGCGCTGGTTCATGAGCGCCGTCTTCGGGCGGCAGCGGCCCAAGATCGAGCTCCTGCGCTTCCCGCTCACGGAGGCCGTGGTCGACGCGGCGCGCGCCGGGATGGGGATCGCGACCCTCTCGGAATGGGTGGCGGAAGCTTATCTCGGCAGCGGCGACCTCCTGGTCAAGCGGCTCTCGTCGGGCCCGCTCCGCCGGCCCTGGCGGATCGCGTTCCGGCGCGCGTCGGCCGACGCCGCGGAGCGGCTGATCGCCGCCCTCGAGAGCTCGGCGCCGCGGCTCTACACGCGCGCCGGGTGACCCGGTGACCCGGTGACCCGGTGACCCGGTGACCCGGTGACCCGGATGACGCTCAGTCGAGGCCGGTGGCCTCCGGCGCGCCCAGCATCAGGTTCAGGTTCTGCACCGCCGCGCCGGAGGCGCCCTTGCCGAGGTTGTCGAGGCGCGCCACGACGAGGATCTGGTCCGGCTTGCCGAACACGAACACGTCGAGCCGGTTCGTGTCGTTGCACTCCACCGCGCCGAGGTAGCCGTCGTCCAGCGCGCCCTGGCCGCCGAGCGGCATCACCCGGATGAACGGCTCGCCGGCGTAATGGGACGTGTAGAGCTCGTGGACCGCGGCGGGCGTCGCCGGCCGGGCCAGGGCGTCCGCGAACAGGGGCACCGAGACGAGCATGCCCTTGTAGAAGTCGCCCACGACCGGCTGGAACAGCGGCGCCCTGTCGAGGCCCGCGATGGCGCGCATCTCCGGCAGGTGTTTGTGCTGCAGCGTGAGCCCGTACGGGCGCGGGCCGCGGAGCTGCTCGCGGCGCGCCCCGTCGGCCTGCTCGTAGGCCTGGATCATCTTGCGCCCGCCGCCGCTGTAGCCGGTGAGCGAGTGCGCGATCACGCGGGCGTCCCTGGGCAGGAGCCCCTGGTCGACGAGCGGCGCCACGAGCGCGAGGAACCCGGTCGCGTGGCACCCGGGGACGGCGACGCGCCGCGCGCCGCGGACGGCCTCGCGCTGGCCGGGGCGGAGCTCCGGGAAGCCGTACACCCACCCGTCGCCCGTGCGGTGCGCGGTGCTCGGATCGATGACGCGCGTCCTCGGGTTCTCGATCCACCCGATGGATTCGCGGGCGGCGTCGTCGGGCAGGCACGTGATGAGCACATCCGCCTCGTTGATCAGCGCGCGGCGCGCCGCCGGGTCCTTGCGGCGCTCGGGGTCGATCTCGAGCAGCTGGAGGTCGCGGCGGCCCTGCAGCCGCTCGCGGATCTGGAGCCCCGTCGTACCTTCCTGTCCGTCGATGAACACCCGATGCATGGTGGCCGTGTCCATACGCCGAGCGCGCCCTCGGGACCAGCGCTTCGCGTGCGCTCATCGACGCCTCGTCGACGCCGTCGTCGCACAGGCTGCGAGGGCGCGCCATCGCGCCGGAGGACCTCCGCCCTCACCAGCTGCCGCGCCCGGTGCAACCGGCTCTTCATGGCCGCCTCGCCCAGCCCCAGCGTCCGGCACGCCTCCTCGCCCGGTCGGTTGCTCGGGCCGCCGGCGGCGCTGCACCGGTGAGCAAGCTTGGACCGAACGTCGAGCCCGCCACGGGGAGCGAAGGGCTTGGCCGTTCACAGCCTCAGGCTGCGACTGGAGCGTTTCGAGCGTAGTCCGCCATCTGGTCGCGCAAGGCCTTTTGGAAGGCTGGCCGCGCCTCACAGCGCTTGACGTAGGCGTCGAGCACGGGAGACTCGGTCACCAGGTCTGTGTGGCGAAGGAACCTCAGCACGGTCGTCATCAGGACGTCCGCCGCGGTGAAGCGATCGACCAGGTAGTCGCGCCCGTCGAGCCAAGCGGAGAGCGCGCCCAGCCGAACTTTCACCGCATCCACAGCCGCGGGACGCCGCAGCTTCGCCCACTGTTCTTCGCTGTGCTGCAGGTCCATCGCGAAGAGGTCCTGGATCGGCGGATCAACCGTGTCGAGCGCGGCGAACATCCAGGCGACCGTGTTGGCGCGGTCGTGCCGATCGGGGGGCATCAGAGCCTCGGAGTCCGCAGCGATGTGATGTACGATGGCGCCCGATTCAAACAGCCCCCGACCATCCGCCTCGAAGGCCGGCACCATGCCGAAGGGGTGCTTCTGACGGTATGCGTGCGAGCCCCGCTCCTCGCCATCGATCAGCCTGACCTCATAGGGAAGCCCGGCCTCCTCCAGCGCCCAGCGCACCCGCAGGTCGCGAACAAGCCCCTGCGCGAACGGCGGGGCCCAGGGCAATCCCGTAACGGTGATCTTATCCATTTGAATTCTCTGCCTCGGTGGAGTTGTGTTCCTTGGAGATGGCGCCGATCCTCCGACGACCTTCGGCCATCCTTCGCTCGTGCTCTCGAGCGAAAATCATTCTTCGTCGCGCAGAAACCGGCATGCACCAGGCGAATCCGGGCGCCGTCGTGGACTTTTGTGAGCGTCCGCGTGACGACGGTCTCTCGAACAAATCGCGGAGCGACGCGCGCCCGCTCGGCCCACGAAGACGTGCTCCTTTCGGATCTTCACCCAGGGGAGCTCGTGCCGCTCCGCGGAGAGCGCGTCGCGTGCTCACGCGCCGTCCGCCGGCAACGAAAGGTTTAACGCAGGGGCAGCGCCCCCGGGAGCAACAAATCTGTCGCGAATCCCGTGAGCGGCGGCGCGAGCACGACGACCTCGTACGAGGCGGACGACGCCGGGATCGCGGTATGCGCCTTCGCGGCGGCCGGGCGAGCCGGGAGCTGCTGCGCCGCCGCCGTGCTCGGCCGCTTGCCGTCGCTCTGCGTCGGGTACACTGCCGGCGCACCAGCGCCTCCACCTACTTCTTCACAGAAAGCTCGCCCCCATGAAGCACGCGTTCCTCGCGGCGCTCTCGCTAGCCCTCAGCGCGTGCGCCGGACCGCTGGCGAAAGGGCCGTCGGTCGATCTCCGCCTGCGGAACGTCGTCCTCTACCAGAACGGCCTCGGTTACTTCGAGCGCACCGGCGTCATGCCGGGCGAGCGGCTCACGCTCCGGTTCCGGGAGCGCGAGGTCGACGACGTGCTGAAGAGCATGGTGGTCGTCGAGCAAGACCTCGGGCCGAACGAGACGCCCTCCACCGTGAGCGCGCTCTTGCCGCGCTCCGGGCAGGCGGGCGGGCCCGAGGATCCCACCGAGATCGAGCTCGTCTTCTCACCGGCCGCGAGGAGGCCCGTGTCGATCGCGTACGCGGTGCCGACCGCCGCCTGGAAGGCGACCTACCGCGTGATCCTCCCAGCCAAGGGGCAGAAGGAGAAGCGGGCGCTCCTCCAGGCCTGGGCGCTCATCAGCAACATCGGCGACGAGGACTGGAGCGAGGTCAACGTGACGCTCGCGACGGGCGCGCCGCTCTCCTACGTCTCGAACCTGCGCGCGCCGGCGATGCTCGACAGGCCGGAGCTGAAGGGCGTCTACGACGGCGAGGGCGGCGCGCTCGCCCCGGTGCTCGCGGAGAGCTCGCCCGGGGCCGACGCCGACCGCGATGGCGTGCTCGACCACGAGGACGCCTGCCCGCGCGAACCCGGCTCGGCGAGCCCGCAACCCGACCGGCACGGCTGCCCGCACGCCGTCCGCGCCACCAGCAGCGAGATCCAGATCCTGACCCCCGTGCCCTTCGACAAGGGATCGGACGTCATCCCGCCGCGCGCGAGGCCGCTCATCGAGGAGATCGCGCGCACGATCAAGAGCGTCCCGCACCTCCGCGCGTTCGAGGTCGAAGGGCATGCGTCGTCCGACGAGGCCGGCGCGGCGGATCTCGCGGCCCGGCGCGCCGCGGCCGTGCGCGCGGCGCTCCTCCAGCTCGGGGTCACGGCCGAGCTCGTGACGCGCTCGCGCGGCGCCGAGATGCCCCTCGTCGCCAGCGACACCGAGGAAGCCCGGCAGCGCAACCGCCGCGTCCTCCTGCGCGCCACGGACGTCAGGCACGCGCAGACCCCCAACCCGGGGCGCGAGGCGCCGGCCGTCACGCCCGAGGCGATGGAGAAGGCGCCAGAGGGCGCGGCGAGCGTGGACGCCGTGGCCGGGGCTTTCCGGTACGCGATCGCGAACCCGGTGACGCTCCCGAAGAAGTCGTCGGCGCTGATCACGCTCATCAACCGCCCGGTCGCGGGCGAGGACGTCCTCCTGTTCCGCCCCGATCCCGCGGCGCCCGCGAGCGCGACCCACCCCTTCCGCGCAGCGCAGATCGAGAACCGGAGCGCGCTCGGTCTCCAGCCCGGATCCGTGTCGATCTTCTCCGGCGGGACCTTCGTGGGCGAGGGTGTGCTCACGCGCCTTTTGCCCGGGCAGAGGGCGACGATCCCGTACGCCATCGACAGCTCGACCGCGGTGCGCGCGACGAGCATGACCACGGAGGTGCCGGTGCGGGTCGTGTCGCTGTTCCGCGGCGCGCTGCGCGTGGAGGATCGGTACCGGCGCGTGACGGTCTATGATGTGAGGCCCGGCCGGGACGTGCCGGAGACATTGCTCATCCGCCACGCGAGGGCGACGGGGTTCGAGCCGCAAGGCCTCCCGGGGTGCACGGACGCGACGCCGGACGCCTGCCTCGTCGAGAAGAAGCTCGCGCCCGGCGCGCCCCAGAAGGTCGTGGTCGAGGAGACGCGGCTGTCTCAGCGCGAGATCCCGCTCGTCCAGGCCGACAGCGAGCGGCTCTCGCTCTACCTGAAGGGCTCGAGCCTCCCGGCCGAGCTCCGCGCGAGGCTGGATCGCGCGCTCGCGCTCCGGCGCGCGCTCGACGCGGCGAACGACGAGCTCGACCCGCTCCGGCGGAGGCGCGCCGAGCTGATCGACCGCGCGGCCGAGCTGCGCGAGAGCCTGAGGACCATCGAGCGCACGCCCCAGGCCGGCAAGCTCCGCCAAACCCTGCTCGACCGGCTCGCCGAGGTGGCCCGACAGTCGGAGGAGATCGGCGCGAAGATCACCCAGCGCATCGAGGACGTGGCCATGGCGCGCGCCGAGCTCGACGACACGCTCCGCGACCTGATCATCGAAGGTCGGTGAGCGCCGGCGGACGATCGGGGAGACCGCGCGGCCGACGGGGAGCGAGCCCGAGCGCGCTCACGGCTCGGGCTGGGGAAGCGGCGGAGAGCGTCCCGTCGGGCCACACCGGAGCTGCCCTCGGCGGCGAAACATGCGAAAACTATCAAATTTGCTGCTGTTTCCGGCGGCCACTCGTCATCGACCGGGTTTTCTGGCGGAGTTTCCGACGCTCGGATCTGGCGCTCAGCCCGGACGGTTTCGCATGAAGTCCGCCACCTCGGCGAAGCGCTGGTCGAGGAAGGCGCGGAGCGGCGCGGGCACGTCGAGCTCGGCCATGGCCGCCCGCATGCAGCGCATCCAGGCGTCGCGCATCGCCACGTCGACCGGGACGCGCGCGTGGCGCATCCGCAGCCGCGGGTGGCCGTGCGCGGCGATGTAGTCCTGCGGCCCGCCCAGCCAGCCGATCAGGAAGAGCGCGAATCGGTCGCGGCTCTCCCGGGCGACCTGGCCGCCCTCGTCGCAGACGTGGAGGCGCGCGAGCGCCGGCTCGTCGCGGCCCATGAGGTCGTAGAAGCGCTCGACGAGCCGGCGCACCGCCGGCTCGCCGCCCAGCAGATCGAAAGGGGTCTCGGACGGCTCGGCCATAAACGATGCCCTCTACCGGATTTGCGCCGGCGCTGCACGCCGCTGGCTCAGGCCGCCGCGGAGCTGCCGCAGGCCGCGCCGAACCACGCAGCGAGCGCGCGGCGCAGCCGGCGATGGGCGGAGGCCTCGGGCTCACCTGCCGCAGCCGCCCAGGCCACGTAGCCGTCGGGGCGAATCAGCAGCGCCTCCGCGGGGCGCGGCAGCGCAGCGCAGCGCGCGCTCACGACGTCCACGCGATCGCCCCAGGGCGCGGCCACGCCGCCGAGCGCGGCGCCGCCGGTCAGGTCGAGCAGCACGCCCCTGGCCCCGTGCATGAGCTGCGCGACGCGCGTCTCCCCCTTCTGCGTGGTCACCGAAACGTCCGGCGCCCATCGCCCGAGCAGCGGGTGCTGCTCGCCGGGCTCGGTCGGCATCTCGTAACGGACGTCGGCCGCGTCCAGCATCTCGACGACATACCGCAGGCTCTGCTCGTGCTTGAGCAGCTCGCCGACCAGCTCACGCAGCGCGGCGACGCGCTCGTCCCGCATCATCAGCGCGCCCTGCGCCCGGGTGTGCATGATCACGCGCTTGCCCTCGGGGTGCCGCTCCGCGTGGTAGGTGTCGAGGAGCCCCGGCGGCGCCCAGCCGTGGACCTCCGCGGCCAGCTTCCAGCCGAGGTTGACCGCATCCTGCAATCCGGTGGTGAGGCCTGGCCCGCCGGCGGGGAGATGGATGTGCGCCGCGTCGCCCACGAGCAGCACGCGGCCCGCGCGGTACGTCTCCGCCTGGCGGCTCGCGTCGGTGAACCGGGACAACCACCGCACCTCGCGGACGGGCAGATCCTCGCCGAGCGCCGCGCGAATGCTGGCCTGCAGCTCGTCGAGCGTCATCGGCGCGTCCCGGTCGAAGTCCGGCGGATACGGCTCCGACGTGACCACGCGAAACACGCCCGCTCCCAGGGGAACGAGGGCGATCCCGCCGAGCCCGAACCGAACGCGGCGCCCGCCGGAGAGGACGAGGTGCCCGTCCTCCGTCGCGCCCTCGGCCAGCGTGACGTCGGCGAGGCGCAGGAGCCGGGAGGGTGGGAGTCCAGGAAAGCCGATCCCGGACAGCTTGCGCACGGCGCTGCGGCCGCCGTCACACCCCACCACGAAGCGCGCCCGAAGCGGGTAATCGCCGTCCGGGCCTCGGACGGTGACCGTCGCGCCCTCCCCGTCCTGAGTCAGCGCGATGAGCTCGTGACCTCGACGGATCTCCGTCGTCAGCTCGCGCGCCCGCTCTTCCAGCAGCGCCTCTATGCGCGCCTGATGGATGCTCAGGAAGCGCCTGGAGACGCGCGCGTGGTCGCCGCCGAGGGCCAGCGGTATCCCGCCGAAGTGCACGAAGCGCGTCATTTCTGCGGCGCTCTGCTCCGCGCGGAAGCGATCGAGGAGGCCCCTGTGGTCGAGGATCTCCACGGCGCGCCCGCCGAGGCCGAGCGCCTTGGAGAGCCCCGTGGGCTCGGGAAGCCGCTCCAGCACGACGGGGCGCACGCCGGCCAGCCGCAGCTCGCAGGCCAGCATCAACCCGGTCGGACCGCCGCCCACGATGACGACATCGACGTTCATAAGCGTTCTCCTTGTCGAGCAACGATCGATTGACAACGATGGTTCAGCGACGACCTGCGCGCGATGAGGGATGAACGAGGCTCACGTCACGTGGCCTCTCCGGTGCCCGCGCGGCCGCCCCATCCAGGCGTGGTCACGCCATCCAGCACGAGGCTCACGGTCTGCTCGCCGAGGCGCGCGGCGAGCTCGAGATCGCACGAGAGGCGCGCCCGGAGGTCCGAGAAGCGCGGCCCGAAGATGCCGATCCCGGCCAGCGCGCCCACGGCGGTGCAATACAGGAGCTCGAACTCGCAGTCGCGCCGGAACACACCGCTGGCTTGACCTCGCTCGTAGAGATCGCGCAGCTGCGACGGCAGCATCGCGAGCGTCGCGGGCGGCGCGGCCTGCCAGCCGCTCATCGCCTCGTGCATCGCGAGCGGCATGCACAGGGGGCGCGAGAGGAGCAGCCGGAAGAACATGGTGAACGCGTGCCAGAGGCCCTCGCGCGGCTCGAGCGCCGCCGATTCCTCGAGCGCCGGCCGCCACCCCTCCATAAGGCCGGACCACTGGTCCTCGAGGACCGCGCGGTAGAGGCCGTCCTTGCTCCCGAAGTGATGGTAAATCATGCGCTCGTTGACCCCGGCGCGCCCCACGATGGCGTGCACGCGGGCCCCGTCGGGCCCGTGCCGCGCGAACTCCTCGGCGGCGGCGTCGAGGAGCGCCCGCCGCGTCTCCTTTTTCTCGTCTCCCGGCATCAGGTAAATGTTTATTTACTCATGAACGAGCGGCGGTCAAGAGCGCGCACTGGCCGCGTCCCCCTCGCGCGATGGAACGAGCGGTGGAAACAGGGCGCCCGGCGCGGGCTCTCCCACCTCGGGCGTCAGCGGTCGCCCCGCGTTGGGTCCATGCCTCCCGGGCAGCTGGGTCCTCTTCCGCTGTGGCCCGATGTGGGCGCAGCCGGCCGCCCTTCAGGCTTCAGAGCGGCGCGCCTGACTCGGAGCTCGGCGCCGCGGCCAAGGCGCGATTGGGCCGCGGGCGGTGCGGGACGTTATCGATTCTAATCGCAAGAGAAAGCCGGCGATTCCTTGTGCCTTTTGCTGTAGGCTCGCCGCCAGGTCAGGTCTGGCCCCTGGCCAATGTGCTTGTTGGCATGAACCAGAAAACGACGTTCCTCCCTGCGTTGGTGCTCGCGGCGGGCGCGCTCACGGTGAACGTGACCGGCTGCGAGCTCATCGTCGCCGTCGATCGCAGCCGGATCTCCGACACGAGCGGCGCTGGCGGCGCCGGCGGAACCGGTGGCTCCG
The DNA here is from genome assembly GCF_051475585.1 of Sorangium sp. So ce426. NCBI lineage: Bacteria > Pseudomonadati > Myxococcota > Polyangiales > Polyangiaceae > Sorangium > Sorangium sp. So ce426. Next base: position 7,187,418 of record NZ_CP150341.1, read on the forward strand.
GCGGCGGCACGACGACGAGCAGCAGCGCCAGCTCGTCGTCAGACACCGGCGGCTCGGATGGTACCGGCGGCGCGGGCGGCTCCGGCGGCATGGGCGGCTCCGGCGGCATGGGCGGCTCCGGCGGCATGGGCGGCTCCGGCGGCACGGGCGGCTCCGGTGGCACGGGCGGCTCCGGTGGCTCCGACGGCACCGGTGGCTCAATGACGTGCGCCGGCGGCGCGACACCGTGCGACACGATCGGCGACTGCCCGGCCCCGGCCACGGAGTGCGTGAAGGCCACGTGCGAAGCACGGTGCTGCGGCACGACCAGCGTGCCCGACGGCACCGCCACGATGGCGGGCCAGGCGGCGGGTGACTGCAAGCAGCAGGTCTGCGACGGCGACGGCGGCACGACGTCGATCCGCGACGACACCGACAAGCCGGCCGACGACGAATGCAACGTCGGCACGTGCCCGGGCGGCTCTCCGGGCAGCACACCGAAGACCGCTGGCACGAGGTGCACCACCGGCGGCAAGGTCTGCGACGGCAACGGCGCCTGCGTCGACTGCCTCGCGGACACGGACTGCACCGCGCCCCAGGTCTGCGATCCGATGGGCACGCGCAGGTGCGTGGACGTGTCTTGCACCGACGGCGCGCTGAACGGCGGCGAGACCGACGTCGACTGCGGCGGCGTCGACGCCGGCTCCGGCTGCGCGCTCTGCGCCGACGATTTGGAGTGCGCGCTCGATTCGGACTGCGCGAGCGGCTACTGCAACACGGCCGGCAGGTGCGCGACGCCCAGCTGCATGGACACCGACAAGAACGGCAACGAGACCGACATCGACTGCGGCGGCGCCTCCTTCCAGGGCGCTCCGGCCTGCAACAAGTGCGGAGTCGGGAAGACGTGTGGCGTCGCGGACGACTGCACCACGGGCTTCTGCAGCGGCGGCACCTGCGCGGCCAAGCCGGACGGCGCGTCCTGCGCGACCAACGCCGAGTGCGCGAGCGCGCGCTGCGTCGACGGCGTCTGTTGCAACACGGCGTGCACCGGCGCCTGCCAGGCGTGCTCCGCGGCCAAGAAGCTCGGCGGCTCCGACGGCGTCTGCGGCTACATCGCGGCCGGAGGCGATCCGGACGACGAGTGCCCGGACACGGGCGCGGCGTCATGCGGGACCAACGGGTTCTGCGACGGTGCGGGCGCCTGCCAGCGCTACGCAGCGGGCACGGTCGTGCCGTCCGGGCAGACGCCGGGCGATTGCCAGCAGCGCGTATGCAACGGCGCCGGTGGCACCACGACGGACGAAGACGTCACCGATGCCCCGGTGTCAGCGACCGTCTGCTTGACGGACCCCACGTGCACGGGCACGCCGGCCATGCCGAACTTCTCGACGGCGCCGGCGGGCACCGACTGCACCGCTGACGGCCTGCCTGGCCAGACGGTGTGCGGCAGCGGGCTCGCGGCTGGCACGTGCGTCGAGTGCAACGACGACTCGAACTGCACCTCGCCGGCCACGTGCAACACGACGACGAACGTCTGCGAGTGATTGCGACAGTATAGAGCACCTCTTCCAGGGTGGCGCATCGGGCGAGCGAACTCCTTGGTCTGCTCGACAAGCATCCGCAGCGGTTACTGGCTTCCGGGCCGCTTTCCTAAAGAGGAGGAGCCGTCGCGCAGCCGACGGCCCCGTCCGCTACCTTAGCGGGTCTTCACCCGGACGAGGAAGCACCAGGCCTCCCGTCCGTAGTTCTTCGCCCAGAGGATCTTGCCAGATCTCCAATGCCGGAAATACGGCGTGAAGACCCAGCGAAATCCCGGCCGGGCGGGGAACGGCTCCGACATGGTCGAGCCCTCCTTCCGCGCACGAGGCGCTGGCAGAGGCCGCCCACTTTAGGCCGGGACTTGACCAGGATCGCGCGGAGGTGCATCCTGCGCGTTGTTGCGGGCTCCCGGTCTGTCCACATCGGTCGGGCGGCGGTGACCCCAGAGGCCTTCGCGGCTGGTACCCGCGGAGGCTCTCGCCTTTCAGGGGCTGCGGCGTGCTGCGCCGCCGCGCTTCCCCTGGCGAAATTCTTGTGCCGAACGGTCATTCGCTTCCTCCACCGCTCGGAAAAATCTGATCGCGCGCCGGCCTCGTCGTGTCGAAATCCGGCGAGATGCTGAGCAAATACATCACGATGCGTCGCACGTCTTGAATCGCGAAGTCGTGCGGTGCGACGAACATGAATGGCCGGCGACCGGGGCCCATCGGGATCGAGTGCACGTTCCCGACGGACAAGGATTCCGGTGCGCGCCCGGTCGTTTGGGGTCTCCGTACCGCCTCACTTTGCCGAGCGACCTCGCTCCGCGGCTCCGCCGCGCTGCGCTGCGCTAAGGCGTTCGGCCCCTCTTGCTCGTAGATGAAGTCGGCCAGGGTTGCCCGGGTACGCGAGGCGTAGGTAGCGATCGTTGACGGGTTCTCGTCCCCTCGCTCCTTCCACAGCATCTCGATGCGATCGAGCTCGGCTTGGAGGCGGCGCGGATCCTCCTCGGCGTAGACCTCAGGCGCGAGCTCACGGATGGTCTGGAAAAATCGACGTAACCCAGTCCGCCGAACGCGCGCCGTGTTGCTGGGCATCGCACGGGCGGCCACGAGCTTCTCCAGAAAGGTGAACAGCTGGCCGAGAAGCGGGTGCTCCGGAGTGCTCGTCATGGGCCGCGTTCCTCATCCATCAGGTGCCTCTAGACATACCAAAAAGATCTTCGTCCGTCAACGAAAGATCGATCTGACGATCGTTAACGATCTTGATCCTCTGAATATAAGACGATCTACCAGATCAATGTCCGAGAGCACGATCTTTTTCTGAGCAATTTTGTTCGCCCGTTGATCCTGTTCGCATGCTCAGGTTGCAGACCCCTGGAGCGGTGCCGTCGGCCGAGTCCGGTCCGCCCTCTAGGTCCAGCGACCCGACCTGGGTCCGGCAGCTGGAGGGTGAAGAACGATCGGCGATCGGTGACTGGCGGCGACCGGAGATGGGCGGAAACCTGCGACCAGCACGTACTCCGTGAGCGCCTTGGAGCGGTTGTCCGGCTGGGTGACGAGCTCACCTCGGGAGGGCGACCATTCACCCATGGCTTCCGCGCTTCGCTCGTCCGGCTCGACCCAGCGGCGTCGCTTTCAGACCGGTGGCGCGGTCCGGGACAACGCGCTGTACGTAGAGCGCTCTGCGGATCGCGAGCTCCCCCACGCGCTCAAGCAGGGCGAGCTCTGCTTCGTTTTAGCGACACGCCAGATCGGCAATGGCAGGATGACGCTCGTCGCATGGTTGCTCACCCCTCCGGTGCCACCGGCGGCCCGAACAGCCGACGGATCGCCTTGTGAACGACCCACCACCTGAGCCCCGAGGGCGACGGTGCGGCTCAGGGTGTTGGCAAGCTCGACAACCACGGCAGCCCGAGGCGACGGGTGAGCCGGCGCCAGCTCCCCGAGGCGACGGGTGAGCCGGCGCCAGCTCCCCGATCCGGGGCTCGCCGGTTGGGCTCGGGTTGGGGCCGTCGCTTCCGAGGGGCTGCGATTCGTCGTCAGGGCCCGAAATCCTGCAGCAACCGACGGATTGCACGGGTTCGCCACTTCAAATTCGTCTTTGGGCGACGCCGTATTATGCGCGCGACAACCGCACCTCGACCTCCCGCTCCACGTAGGACCACTCCTCGGTCTCGCGCAGCCTGCCCACGAGCTCGTCGAAGGCGCCGGCGTCGCCCTCGGCGAACTCGAACCAGGTCAGGAAGTCGAACGGGCCGCCGAGATCCCGGCTGTGGTAGAGCCGCCTCGCCACGGCCGGCAGGTACTCCAGCCCGATCTTGATATGGCGCGACCTCGCCTCGAAGATGGCCCGCCGCTCGTCCTGCGCGAGCGCCCACCACGCCTTCGATTTTCTGAGCGGGATCAGCGCCGCCTGCGTGCTCGACGCCCGGCCGAGGTCCTCCTGGACAGCGACGAGGCGCCTTCTCTCCTCGAGCTCGACGTAGCGCTCGTTGCTCCTCACGCCGTTCAGGACCCAGGCCGCTCCCGGCGGCGCGACGAAGCTGCTCCCCTCGACGCGCTGCAGCCGCGGCGCCGCGGGCAGCTCCTCGCCTCGCACCAGGACCGTCCTCTCGACCCGCCACTCCCCGGCGGAACCTGCAACGAAACTGACCCGAACCGGATTTCCTTCCATGGATGGCTCCGAGGCGACGGCAACGCCGGACGAATCCCACCGACCCGCGACGGCGGGGCGGCCCTACCACACGCCCTCTCGTCACGAGGGCGCCCGGGAAGGCGGCTGCGCTCGGGCTCGCCGCGCCGGCCGAGCACGACACCCAACGCGGTCGATGATGTGCGGACAGGAGTTTCGCCGTGGTTTCCGCGCGATGATTTTCCGTCGCCCGCGTCAGCTCAGGACAAGATAGGAGTCGCCGAACTCGTGACAGAGATACCCTGCCTCCTCGGCATAGGAGTTCGCGCGGTGGAGCAGTGAGGCCGGCGCGAACGCCTCGAGGAGCCGGAAGTGGCTCTCTGTCGGATCGTGCACGCCGGTCAAGAGCCCGTCGACCACCCTCGGCCGGAAGCCGTGGTGAAGGACCAGGTCGGTGACCCCCGGCCCGGCCTGGAGCTCACCCCCGTGCTGGGCAGCGCAGCCCTCGAGCGCGCGCGTCACCGTCGTGCCGACCGCGATGACGCGGCGCCCGCGCGCCTTGGCCTCGCGCACCGCCGCCACCGTCTCTTCGGGGATGTCGAAGCGCTCCGGCAAGGGCAGCAGGGCGTCGAGGGCCGGCTCGCCCGCCGACGAGATCCCGGCGGCGTGCGTGAGCGAGGCGACGCGCACGCCGCGGCGGATCAGCTCGAGCAGCAGCCCCCAGACGAGCGGCCGGCCGGCCGAGGGGAGCTCGGCGCAGAGAGGCTGGCTCGCGTAGCGCGTCTGCGTGTGCCAGATCGCGAGCGGGGCCGCGACGTACGCATACTGGATCGGGCGCCCCCGCCGGTAGAGCGCCGACCAGAGCGGCGCGCCCCGCTCGCGAAAGGCGATCTCGACGAGGCGCGGCGAGGCCGGAGGCACGCGCTCGATCACGGCCGACAAGTCCTCTCCGAACGTCACCGCGTCCCCCGGGCCGAGGGCGGGCGGCGCCGGGCGCTCCTCGGTGCGCGTGTGCCAGTCGCCGGCGCCGAACAGCAGGGCCGCGTAGCGCCCCTCGGACAGCTCGCCGATGAGGCGCACCTCGACCGCCGCGCCGCGCTCGGTCGCGCCGTGGAGCGACGCCGGCAGCGTGGCGCCGTCGTTGACGACCAGGAGATCACCCGGCTCGAGGAGCGCGGGCAGATCCGCGATGCGCGCGTCGCGCAGGCGCCCCGCTCGCGGGTCCACGTGGAGGAGCCGCTCCTCGAGCGGGTTCTCGCGAGGCCACACGGCGGGGCTCATGGCGCCTCCTCGAGGCGCGCGGCCTCGAGGCGCGCGCCGCTCGGCACCTCGCCGGCGCGGCCGACGAGCGCGACGATGCGCCTCGCCACGTCGGCTGGATCGGCCAGCGTGCTCGGGTCGGCGTCGGGGATGGCCTCCGCGTGCATCCGCGTGTTCATCTCGCCCGGGTCCACCGCGTAGAACGCGACGCCCGTCCCCTCGAGCTCGGCGGCCCAGGTGCGGCTCAGGTGATCGAGCGCCGCCTTCGAGGCGCCGTACGCGCCCCACCGCGGATAGGCGTTCACCGCCGCGTCCGAGCTGACGTGGACGACGACCCCGCGCCGCCGCAGCGCCATCGCGCCGGCGACCACCTTCGTCAGGCGGAACGGCCCGACCACGTTGACCTCGAGCACGCGCCCGAGATCCTCGCACTCGGTGTCGAGCAGGATCGGCAGCGGCGTCTTGCCGAGCGTGCTCGCGTTGTGGATGAGCAGGTCGATCGGCCCGACAAGGGCCGCCGCCGCGCCGGCGATCGCGTGCGTCTGGCCCTTGTCCCCGATGTCCGCCGCGAGCGCGTGCGCCTCCCCGCCCTGCGCGGCGATCTCGGCCGCGACGGCCTCGAGCGGCGCGCGCTCGCGCGCCACGAGGACCACCTTCGCGCCCCGCCGGGCGAGCTCCCTGGCGAGCGCGGCGCCGAGCCCGCGGCTCGCCCCGGTGACCAGCGCCGCCCGTGGCGCGAACCGCTCGCCCCGCGCGGCGCGGGCGAGCGACGGGCGGGAGCTCGCTCCGGCCTGGATCAGCGCCTCGCTTCCGGTCGATTCGTCGTTCATGGTGCCTTCCTCCTCGACACCAGCCTACGCCGCGCGGGTTCTCTCGTTGGAGCGGGCGCCAATATCCTGGAAGAGTGCTAATCTCCGGGCATGGACCAGGACGCGGAGCTCGCGGGGCGGCTGGCGAAGAACATCAAGCAGCTGCGCGAGGCGCGCGGGCTGACGCAGCAGCAGCTGGCCAAGCTCGCCGGCGTGCCGCGGGCGACCTGGGCGCACCTCGAGTCCGGCGCGGCGAACCCGACGCTCGGCGTGCTGCACCGGGCCGCCGCCGCGCTCCAGGTGTCCATCGAGGAGATGCTCTCCGCGCCCCGCGCCACGTGCCAGCTCTACGCGCGCGACACGCTCCCCACGCGCTCGCCCGGGCAGGCGCTCGTCCGCAAGCTCCTGCCGGACCCGATCCCGGGCATGGAGATGGATCGCATCGCGATCCCCCCGGGCGGGCGGATGACGGGCGTCCCGCACACCCCGGGCACCCGCGAGTACCTGACGTGCGAGTCGGGGGAGCTCCAGCTCGTGGTCAGCGGAGAGCGGTTCACGCTCGGCTCCGGCGACGTCGCCGTGTTCCGCGGCGATCAGCGCCACTCGTACCACAACCCCGGCAAGCAGCCGGCGGTCGGCTACTCGGTCGTGGTCCTCGCGCGCGTGTTCTGAAGGGCAGCGGCGCGATCACACGGCGCCGCGGCGCCTACCGCTCGCCGGGCGTCATCCACTTGGGCTCGGCGCCCGGGCGCCACGCGGCGAGCAGATCCAGGAGGGCCGGCGCCTCCTCGGCGACCTGCAGCACGGCGCGGTGGGCCGGCTTCATGAACTGCTCGGCCACGACGTGATCCAGAAAGGCGATCAGCGGGCGGTAATACCCCGCCACGTCGAGCAGCCCGACCGGCTTGTCCTGAGAGCCGAGCTGCGTCCATGTCCACACCTCGAACAGCTCTTCCAGCGTCCCGATGCCCCCCGGCAGGGCGATGAACGCGTCCGCGAGGGCGGCCATCTCCGCCTTGCGCTGGTGCATCGTCTCGACCACGCGGAGATCGGTCAGCCCGCGGTGCTCGATCTCCCGCTGGTTGAGGAACCCCGGGATGACGCCGATCACCTCACCGCCGCGCGCGAGCACCGCGTCGGCGATCACGCCCATGAGCCCGACGCGGCCCCCGCCGTACACGAGCCCGATCCCTCTCGCCGCGAGCAGCTCACCGAGCCGCACGGCCGCCTCGCGGTAGGCCGGCGACGCGCCGGGGTTCGACCCGCAGTAAACGCAGATCCTGGAGAGCGTTCTCATGGGCCCGAGCCTACGCCGGCCGGCGAGCTCGTCCAAGCGGGGAGCGGTGGGCCGGCGCGCCGTGGAGAGTAGCCTTCTCCCCGGCGGCGCGCCCTGGCGCCCCCGCGCCGCGGCCCGGCACCCCCGCGCGGCGGCGGTGCCGTGGCCGGCGGGTCACTCCTTGTCGAGCTTGCCGACGAGGCTCAGCGTGAAGAAGGCGCCCATGTACTTGAAGTGCGGGCGCACCTGCATGTCGACCTTGTACCAGCCGGCGTTCCCCGGCACCTCGGTCACGATGATGCGCGCCTTGCGGAGCGGCCTGCGCCCGCGGGTCGCCGCGGAGACGACGTCCTGATCGGCGACGTACTGGCCGATCCAGTCGTTGAGCTCCTTCTCGAGATCGCCGCGCTCCTTCCACGTACCGATCTGCTCGCGCTGCAGCACCTTCAGGTAGTGCGCGATGCGGCACATGATGAACATGTACGGCAGCTGCGTGCCGAGCCGGTAGTTCATCTCGGCCGCCCTGCCCTCGTCGCTCTGCCCGAAGAACTTCGCCTTCTGAGCGGAGTTGGCCGAGAAGAAGCAGGCGTTGTCCGAGTCCTTGCGGAACGTGAGCCCGATGAAGCCCTCCTCGGAGAGCTCGAACTCGCGCCGCTCGGTGAGCATGATCTCGGTCGGCACCTTCGTCTGGATCTCGCCCATCGCCTCGTACTGGTGGAGCGGCAGGTTCTCCACGGAGCCGCCCGCCTGGGGGCCGATGATGTTCGGACACCAGCGGTACTTGGCGAAGCTGTCGGCGAGCCGGGTGGCGAAGGCGTACGTCGCGTTGCCCCAGCAGTACGCGTCGTGCTTGCCGACCACGTCCTCCTCGTAGTTGAACGCCTTCACCGGGACGGTGTTGGCGCCGAAGGGCAGGCGGAGCAGGAAGCGCGGCATCACGAGCCCGACGTAGCGCGCGTCCTCGGTCTCGCGGAACGCGTTCCACTTCGTGTACTGCGGCCCCTCGAAGAGCGCCTTGAGGTCCTTCAGGTTGGGCAGCCCCTGGAAGTCCTTCAGGCCGAAGAACTGCGGCCCGGCCGCCGCGATGAAGGGCGCGTGCGACATCGTCGCGACCGCGGCGCACTTCTGCAGGAGCGCGATGTCCTGCGGGCCCGGGCCGAACTCGTAGTTGGCGATGATCGCGCCGACCGGCTTGCCGCCGAACTGCCCGAACTCGGCCGAGTAGACGATCTTGTAGAGCCCGCTCTTCGGCACCTCGGGGGCGTCCTCGAAATCGGCGAGGAGGTCATCCTTGGAGCAGTTGAGCATCTCGACCTTGACGTTCTCGCGGAAGTCACACCGGTCGATGACGAACTTGAGGCCGCGCCACGCGGACTCGAGCTTCTGGAAGCTCGGGTTGTGGAGGATCTCGTCGATCTGCCGCGACAGCTTGACGTCGATCTCCGCGATCAGCGCGTCGACGAAGGCCTTGTCGACCTTCTCGCCCTCGCGCCGCGGGGCGACGAGCTCCGAGATGAAGGCCTGCACGCCCCGCTTGGCGATCTCGTACCCCTCGTCGCCGGGCGTCATCTTCGTCTCGGCGAGGATCTCGTCGAGCAGCGACCCCCCCTCGAGGGTCTGGACGCCCGCGCTCCCCGCGGCCTGTGTCTCCGTCGCCATCGCTTACTCCCCTTCCTTGTCGAGCCCGAGCTCGCTCACGATCTTGTTGCGCTGAGCCGGGTCGCTCAGGATCTGCTGAATCTTGTTGCGGAACGCCTTCTCGTTTCCGAGCGGGCCCTTGAGGGCCGTCAGCGCGGCGCGCAGATCGAGCAGCTTCTTGAGCTCCGGCACCTGGTTCGCGATCGCCTCGGGCTCCATGTCGCTCAGGCGGCGGAACTTGAGGTTGACCGTGAGCTCGCTGTTCTCCTGCTCGGACAGGACGTCCTTCACGTTGAAGGTGAGCGCAAGCTTCTGCTCGCTCATGACCTTCTGGAAGTTGTCCTTGTCCACGTTGATGGGCTTGCGGTCCTCGAGGGGCCGCGGATCCGGCCGCTGCGTGTAGTCGCCGAGCATCAGGAGCTTCAGCGGCAGCTCGACGTCCTCCTTCGCGTTCCCGGTGGCCGGCTTGTACGTGATGTTCACGCGCTCTTTCGGCGCGACCGATCCCTCTTTCATCGCAGGCTCCTTTCCCCGTCAGCAGCGGGCGGAGCGCCCGCAGGCCGAACGAGCATAGAACAAAACCCCCGCCCCTCGGGCAAGCTTCTCGGCGCGACGCGCATCCCCGCCTTTGCCACGCTGCCTCCCCTGCCCCCCGGCATCCGGCTCACTCCCCCAGCGACATCTTCAAGGCGAGCGCCGCGTCGAGCTGGCAGACGCGCTCGAAGCAGAGCGTCTCCTTCGCCTTGGCCTCGGGGGTGGCCTCGTAGCCCTGGTTCAGGACCCGGTAGCACGTGTAGAGCGCGGCGTAGAGCTCCGCGCAGAGATCCGGCTGCCAGGTGGTGAGTCGGTGGTGGTCGACGAGGTGCTCCAGCGCCTCGAGCTGCGCCCGCGCCACGAGGAACTGGGACAGCTCGATGTTGATCTGGGCCATCGCGAGCCTCACGCGGAAGCGGTCCAGCGCCGTCGGCGCGGCGGCGGCGGCCTTCTCGAGGAGCGCCATCGCGTCGATGGGCTGCTGGTTCGCGACGAGCCCTCGGGCCTCGGAGAGCGGCTTGTCGAGGTAGCTCCGGGGCCTCGCCGGGGCTGCGGCGCCGCTCGCCCCCGCGCCGCCGAGCGCGGCCGCGACCTCGGACGAGAGCCACGCCTGCGTCTCGCCGTCCGCGAACGGCGTGCCGTCGCTGAACTTGAGGGTCGGCAGGAGCGGCGCGCGGAGCAGCAGGGCGCCCACCTCGACGAGCACCGCCCGCTTGGCGTCGGCGTAGTCGTCGCCGAGCTGCTCGAGCGCGTTCGCGACGTACCTGTGCGGATCGAGCCAGAGGGGGTAGCTCTGCGCGTACTCGTCGGCGACCTGCAGCAGATCGGCGAACGCCCCCTGGGTCGTGAGCGCCGGGAGCGTCTGCAGCACGTGCTCGGGCGGCGGCGGGATCGCCGTGCTGCCCGTCGGAGACGACGCGCCCGGATCGTCGAGGAGGTCGACCCAGAGCCCGACCCGGAGGACGCGGTACGCGGACGCCCGCTTCGGATCCGCCGCCCGCAGCGCGTCGCCCGCGCGCGCCATCAGGGGCGAGCACTTGCCGAGGGCGGTGAGCGCGGAGTCTTCGTCGACGATCGCCTCGAGGCTGAGCGCCGGATCGCCCGCGGCGGCGACGGGCGCGGGCGGGGGCGGCGGCGCGGCGGCCGCAACCGTGACCGCCGGCGGCGCTTCGGCCTTCGGCGGCTCGACCCGCGGAGGAGGAGGCGGCGGGGGCGGAGGAGGCGGCGGCGGAGGCGGCGCCTCCGCGGGCAGGCTAGCGACGAGGCTGCGGATCGCGTTCCGGAGCGGGCCGAGCCCTCCGTACGCGTCGCCGAGCTTGTCGGCGAGGTCGACGTCCAGCGCGCGGCTCACCTGGTCGATGGCGTTCACCACGTCGCGGTCCGCGGCGGAGACGGTGATGCCGGTGAGCGTCCCTGCCGCGAGGTCTCCGAACCAGGCGCACAGGTTGCCGCGCGCCTTGGGCCGCTTGATCGCGGGATACATGGTGTCCCAGAACGCGTTGTTCAGCTCCTGCACGAGCACGAGCCCGTCGAGCAGGCCGGGCAGCTTGTCGACCTGCGACTTCGCCGCCCCGTAGTAGAGCGCGACGCGGAAGTCCTTGGACTTCTCGCTCAGGAGCTCGTCCGCGACGCTCGCGATGCGCCCCCAGTCGACCTTGCCGCCCGCGAGCGACTGCAGCTTGTCGACCTCGTTCTTGAGGCCCTCGAACGCCTCGTCGTAGGTGACGTCGGCGCCGACGCCGCCGTTGATGGGCGCGTACAGCGCCTCGATCCGCTCTTTGGATTGTTGGACGGCGTCTTCAGCGGCCATGGGGCGCGCAGGATATCAAGGCGTCCCGGGTGTGGACGGCGAATCAGACGGCGAATCAGACGGCGACCGCACGACGACTGCGCGACCGCTGCACGGCGACTTCGGCGGTGAGCCGGGCGGCGCCCCGGAGCGGCCGTGCGCGGGGTGGAGCGGGTGCCTTCGGCGCGGGCATCGGCTCAGCCGAGGGCTTCCAGGAAGCTGTCGAGCGACAGATCGGTCCGGGCGACGAGCGCGTCGAGCTCTGGCCCGAGCGCATGTCGGGAAACGTGCTCCTCGACGCGTGGGGGTCCGCAGAGGTCGGCGATGTGCTCGGCCTGGGTGGTGGGCGCGATCATCTCGCGGAACGAGCCCACGTGGGGGGTACCGAGGTGGAGGAGCAGGGTGCGCTGTGGTGTCCAGAACGCGTTCATCAGCGTGCGTCCCCATTTCGACAGGCGGCGGGTCATGTCCATCCACACGGCGGCGGCGTAGGCGTCTCCTGCGCCGAGCGGCAGCCTGAGGGCGAGCCCTGTCCTCGGGAGCTCCTGACCGCGGAATGGGACCACCGAGTCGAGGATGTTCTGCAGCACCCAGAAGCGGCTCGCGTCGGTGCCGAAGCCGGCGTCCCAGAGCGCCTTCATCGGCTGGGTCTTCAGCCATGCGCGGTAGGCGGCCTGCGCCGATTCGGGGTCGTCGAGCGACGGCGGCGCGATCTGGGAGACGCGGTGGAGGAAGGCGTCGACGGGCAGGGTCCTGCCGTTCGTCGCGGCGTCGTGGGCGGCGGCGAGGAGGGGGAACAGGGTGATGGGGAGCGACGGCCCGGCGGAGACGAGTTGATCGTAATCGTAGGACCCGAACACCACCATCGGGTAGAGCCGCCCGGCGTTATCGCCGCTGGCGGCCCAGGCGCCCACGAGCCCGCGGGTGGGCGGCTCGTCGCCTTTCGGTTCGCCGTGGAAGACGAAGAGGCCCAGGGCCGTCTGGTAGTGCGCATCGAAATGGGCGCCCATGGCGCGCCGGGCGAAGTCGATGGACGCGCCCAGCCAGCGGTCGAAGGCCGCGAGCTCTTCGCCACCTGCGTTCAGCCGGATGAAATCGCCCGTGGCGGGAAGCTTGCCGAAGCAGCCGATCTGCGGCGGAGCGGCAGGGCCCTTCTTGCGGCGCCAGAACATGACTGCTGGGAGTGAACCACGAACTGCTCACCGAGCGCTACCACCTTCCCGGTTGCGGCGGGAGCGTGCGGGGAGGGGGCCGCGCCCCCGTCCACGATCCTCTCTCCCCCTCTCCCCCCTTTTCACAAAGAGCCAGCGGGGGAGGGGGTGTCGTGCGGGGGGCCGGCGGGGGAGGGCCCCGCGAACCCGAGCGCCGGCCCGCCCCGGAGCTGGTCGCGCGCGGTCTCGGCCCCCCGTTCTCACGGCAATAGCCTCCCAAAAGGCGCGAGTTCGCGGGAGGGGGTCCCCGCCGGCCCCCCGCACGACACCCCCTCCCCCGCTGGCTCCGTTGCTGCCTAGATCACCCTTTACCGAAGCGATCGCCGATGCTGGCAGGGCAGTTGGTCGCCCGGAAGAAGCTCGTCGGGAACGGGTGGTTCCCGCGGGTCGGCCTGATCTCCATGGTCACGGTCACCGGCGGCGCCGTCATCTGCCAGGTCACCGTGAACAGCTCGTCGTTGTCCTTCTGGGCGGTGGTCGTCCCGGCCTCGAAGAGCCGGAAGATCCCCCACGGCCCTTCGCGCACGAGCTCCTCGTCGAGCCCCCCCGCGCCGCGCACCTGGATCCTCGCCCCCTTCGCGCCTTCGCCCGGCCAGTTGAAGGTGTGCCAGAACTCCTTCTCGTTGCGATAGAGCCTCTTCTGGCCGTCGACCTCGAAGACCACCTCGCTCACGATCGGGCTGACCGTCTTCATGTTGATGTGGAAGACGACCTTCGGCTCCGCCCCGCCGCTGCTCCCGAAGAGCGCGTCGGAGATCTCGTTCGAGCGCCTCAGGCAGTTGTACAGGTTCGCGCTGAACGGCGTGAACGGCTTCGCCGCCTGCGGCTGCCCCGACAGGTGCGCCTTCGGGAAGAACTCGTGCCCGACCTGGTAGTGGAAGCCCTTGAGGTACGTCTCGTAGAAGCCCCAGAGCACCCCGTCCTTCGGCTTGAAGAAGGCCATCGCGTCCTCGAGCGAGGCGTCGCGTGACGACGCGAGGTTGAACGGGTAGCGGTCCTTGATCTTGTCGCGGTAGTGCGGCCAGACCTCGACCTCCCAGATCCCGCTCGCCGCGCCGCCCGCGCGCCGCACGACGGCCTTGTACGCCTGCCGGAGGGGGTTCATGAGGAGCGGCTCCATCAGCCGCTGCCCGGTCTGGTCCATCGAGAGCAGCAGCCCCTGCGTCTCCTTCACCGCGTCCTGGAACGCCTCCGTGGCCTTCGAGGTGTCCGCGTCCGGCGGCCCGTCCTCGACGACGCTCATCTCCCCTGCCAGCCGCTCGAGGTGGCCCACGTACTGGCCGAGCTTGGGCGGGGGCGGCGGCGGCTGCCCTTCGCCCGCCGGCGGCTGGGGCACCCCGAAGCTGGCCATCGACTCGAACTTGTCAGGCACCGGATCGTAGTGCTGGCGCTGGTTCCCCGTGAGCATCGAGTCGATCCGCACGCCCGTCCGCTGATCGACCTTCTGCGCGATCATGTCCTTGGCCCTGTCGAGCAGGCCGCCGTCCGCTGTCAGCAGGCTCGGCTTCTCGTCCTTCCCGAACTGCGTCTCGTCCGAGAGCCGCTGGAGCAGCCGCCGGTAGGGCCAGTCGGGCGTGGAGAGCACCCTGAACTCGTGGATCGCCTCCCGGTTCGTCTTCGGGACGTCGACCTGGATGTCGCGGAAGAACGCCTCCCACTGCGCGATGTACGCGTTGTCGTAGTCCTGCCGGACGCGGTCGAGCTCCTTCTGGATCTGGTCGCCCTGCCGCTTCTCGTCGCTCGACAGGGGGAGCACCCAGAGCTCGCGCTCGAGCTTCTTCCTCCCCTCCTTCAGCGACTCGAGCACCTGCGCGTGCCCCTTGGCCGTGTAGGGCCCCTGCACCTCGAACCACGTCCCGCCCCGGTTCTTCTGCGCGCTGTGGACGACGGTCAGCACCTCGGGCCGATCCGCGAACATCTCGTTGAGCGACACCGGCGGGTACTTCAGGTTCTCCGGCGTGTTCGGCCCCGACTCGTCGTACTTCTGATCGATCAGGCTCGTTACAAACTGATCGTAGTAGCGCTTCGTCGGATCGACCCGCAGCAGGTCGGCGCGCGCCCGGGCGACGAGCGGCTCGTTCAGCTCCTCGGCCTCGAGCTTCTTCCGCCGCACGAGGTCGATGTAGTAGGCGACGTGCGGCGTGAGCCGCTCCTTGAGCTCGCTCTCGGGCAGATCGGTGAACGGCTTCAGGGTGTCGGCCCAGACCTGGACGAGCCGCCCGGTCTGCCACCGCGCCGCCTGCTCATCCATGTGGCCCTGGTACTCCTTGCCGAGCAGGAGGTAGCTCCGCAGGGCGTTGTAGCCGTCCAGGAACTCCCCCTCGCGCACCTTCTCGAGCTTCGCCTCGAGCTGCGCCTTCGCAGGGCTGACGAAGCCCTGCTTCAAGCTCATGATGTACTGGCCCATCGTCGGCGGGAACAGCTTGTCCCCCTGGAACATGAACCAGCCGTACTCGATCGGCGTGTTCTCGACGTACCCGTCGAGCCGCCCCACGTGCTCCTGCAGCCGATCGAGCTTGTCGATGTTCGCGCGCACGTTCGGCGGCGCGCCGCTCCGCCCCGACCAGTCCACGAACGCGATCTCGTCCGAGATGCGCCGGGTCTCGGCGACGAGCCCCTTGTTGTTGAAGTACGAGATCACCGCCG
Organism: Sorangium sp. So ce426; assembly: GCF_051475585.1. Classification (NCBI taxonomy): domain Bacteria; kingdom Pseudomonadati; phylum Myxococcota; order Polyangiales; family Polyangiaceae; genus Sorangium; species Sorangium sp. So ce426. The sequence goes on from NZ_CP150341.1 coordinate 7,202,712, forward strand.
GCAGGAGGAACAGCAGCGCCACGAGCGCCGCGGCCGCCGCCACCAGGATCCGCTGCATCCGCCGCCGCCGGAGCTCCGCCTCGGAGCGCGCGGCGAGGTCCTGATCCGGGAAGACGACGTTGGTGAAGACGTCGTGCAGGAAGAAGCTCTTCGACTCCTTCGGGGCCGCCGCGTCCTCCTCGCCCTCGCCGAGCCCGGCGCGGAGCCCAAACGCGCGCCCCATCGCCCCGACCACGCGGTCGAGCGGCCGCCCCTCCTGGACGCCGCTCGTGAAGTAGAACCCGCGCAGGATCGGCGTGGGCGCCGCGCCCGCCTTGGGCGCGAACGCCGCCGCGATGAAGTCCGACAGGTTGCGCTTCACCGCCGCGAACTCGAGCGGGAACTGGTAGCTCTTCTCCTTCACCTCGCGGCTGCGCTCGCCGATGAGCCGCTTCGTCAGGCGCGCGTGGAGCTTCTCGACGAGCACGTCGAACTCGCGATCGAAGATCTTCCCGGGCTCGTCCTTGTTCTCGTCGAGCCGCACGGTGGCGCCCCACGCCTGGGCGCGCTCGCTCTTCTTCAGGTCGCCGAAGTACTCGGTGAAGCCCGCCACCAGGTCGCTCTTCGTGAAGAGCACGTAGACCGGCAGGACCATGTGCAGCGTCTGCTGCATCTCGTCGATGCGCGCGCGGATCTTCTTGCCGGTCTGATCGATCTGCTCGTCGCTCGCGTCGAGCAGCTCGCTCAGGCTCACCGCGACGATGACGCCGTTCAGCGGCTTGTGCTCGCGGTGCTGCAGCAGCGTCTCGAGGAACGCCATCCACTCGTCGTGGTCGTCGCTCTCGGTCGTGTACCGGCCGGCGGTGTCGAGGAGGATCGCCTCGTTCGTGAACCACCACTCGCAGTTCCTGGTGCCGCCGACGCCGCGCACGCCGGTGCGCTCGGGGTCGATGTACGGGAACACGAGCCCGGAGTGCCGGAGGGCGGTCGTCTTGCCTGCCCCGGGCGGGCCGACCATCACGTACCAGGGGAGGACGTAGAGCGCGTCAGCGCCCCGCTTGCCTCCGCCGAGCTTCGAGGCCTTGAGCGCGGCGATGCCCTCCTGCATCTGCCGGTTGAGCTCCTGGATCTCCGCGCGCCGCTCCGGCTTCGCGTTGATCACCTGCTCCTGCGCCTGCTGCGCGATCGCCTTCTCGAGCGCCCGCGCGGCGCGCGCCGCGCGGATGCGCCGATAGACCGCCAGCCCGACGAGCAGGGCGAGGACGACCGCCGTCGCCACGAGCGGGATCTCGATCGGGAACGCCTCGGCCCCCTCCCCTGCCGCCGGGCGCAGCATGAACCACACTCCCCACACGGCGGTGAGGAACAGGGCGCTCAGGATCCACAGCCACATCGGAAGTCTCCCTCGGGAACAGCAGAGGACGGCGGAGTCGCCTAGGTCCCCGTGCTGATCAGCTTCTTGATCTGGTCGGCCACGCCCTCCGCGTCCGAGGCCACGACGAGCCGGAGCACGATGACCACGAGGACGGCCAGCACGAGCAGCCCGAGCGCGATGGCCAGGTAGGGCAGCTCGCGGCGAACCGCGTTCGCGCCGCCGTCCTTGCGCTCCGCGTTCGGCGCGAGGGCCTCACCGCCGCCCTCGGCGACAGCGACGTGGTTGCCCACGCCCTCGATGACGGCGCCGAGGCCCTCCTGCTGGCGCAGACGATATTTCCCCTGGAAGCCGAGGGCCAAGCAGAGGAAGTAGATTTGCGCGACGTGGTTCCTCCCGCGCTGGCCGTAGAGGTTGTCGAGGTTCGTGAAGAACCCGTCGCCGGCCGTGTTCAGCTGGAAGAACTGGAACTGCAGCGGGTTCTGGAGCCACTGCGTCCTCCCCGGCCAGTTCGAGTTGAAGATCACCTCGTCGGCGAAGGCCGCGAGCGCGAACTTCGCGTCGATCATGTCCTGCTCGGGGATGCGCGCCTCCCGGCCGTTCTGCATCATCGTGTCGAACAGGCCGAGGACGCGCCGCTGGAGGATGTCGGGCGCCGGGAGGTCGCGCGAGTTCCTGAGCTGCAGGATCAGCGAGAGCACGTCGGAGCACACAAAGTACATCGTCTGCGAGAGGCTCATGGGCTCCTCACCCGGAAGGGGCGGCCTGACACGTTCACTTTCCTGCCGGGACGGCGATCAGCCGGAGATCGACCTTTTGCGGTTCGATCGGCTGGTAGATAGCGATCGTGCCAGAGCCGAGGATATCGTTCCAGTAATCGCCGTTCTGGTTGACGCGGAGGTAGACGAGCCCCGGCTTGACCGGGATGGCGCCCGGCGGCCGGTACTCGATGGCGACGTTCACGCCGGGCGTCGCGGAGTGCAGGATGTGGCCGATCTGCGTCCACGAGCCGATCTTGAGCAGGCGCGGGAGCCGCTCGCGCAGCGTGCCCTCGTCCGTGCCCTTCGCCTCGAGGAACATCTCGTGGCTGCGGGGCAGCTTCGGGTCCTCGAACCTGCCGAGGTACATGCCGTCCTCGCGCTTCTCGAGCGGCACGATGACGAACTGCTCCGTGACAACCTCGTTGATGAGCCGGTAGGCCCGGTCGAACATCGGGTCGAGGACGCCATCGAGCTCGAGGTAGTTGAACTTGGGGATCGTCGTCGGATCGCTGTCGGTGGCCGCGAAGGTGCAGAGCTCTCCGATGAGCGAGCCGAGGACGACATAACACTGCTCCGGGTGCGCGCCGCCGTGGTCGACGAGGTGCGACACGATCGGGATGTACGAGTTCAGGGTGTGGAGCAGCCAGAACTTGGTGAGGTCGGAGGCCTGGAAGTCGACCGACGCCGCGTTGCGCATGCGCCGCCCCTCGACGAGCGACTTCTGCTTGCCGACGAGCGCCGAGAGCACGCGGCGGAGGCCGGACATGATGTGGTCCGACGTGTTGATGCGAAGGACCGACGGGATGAAGCTCTTCCGCAGCGCGATCGCGCCGGAGCTGTCGCGGACGAGCTGCGCGATGCGCACGGTCTGGTACGCGTCGCGCGGCTCGGTGCCGAAGAGGAGCCGCAGGTTGGTGCGGGCCCAGGTGACCGACTGCTCGTTGCGGCCGGAGTTCACGTCCGGGACCGTCGTCTGGGCGGCCACGAACCGCTGGGCGGGGCCCGCCTTCGCCGGGTCCAGGCTGATGTTCGCCGCGGTCTCGCGCAGGTTCGGGATGCCGAGGAAGACGTCGAGCGTCTTCAACGCGGCCGGGAAAGCGCCCTCGAGCGGCCGCGCCTCGACCTGGTCTTCGCCGCGATCGCCGATGAAGAACGGCGTGCCGTCGGGGAAGACGCCGTGGCATTTGACGACCTTGAACTGCCCGGCGGAGAGCGCGCGCTCATCGAACTGGGCGGACGTGATGCCCCAGTCGTAGCCCACGACGGCATGGAGGCGCGCGTGGAGCAGCGTCTCGTGGTAGGCGTCCGTTTGCTGCAGGTGCTGAGGGGTCATGAAGAGCCCCTCGGTCCAGACCGGCTTGCGCGGGTGAATCATGTCGCCCGTCCAGTCTTACCAGATGTGCCGTGCGCGGCGTCGCGAAAGCGGGTCAGGCGCGGGGAGCGCCGACGCGGCGCTGCGCGCATCGGGCCGCTCGTCGTCGCCGACGGCCGCGCGGTCGCGTCGCGCACGCCGCGCGGACTGCCGCTGGGAGGACGACCTGCGCGCGCCACGGCGATCACTTCCCCGAGCGGGCGGGCGCCTCCGGCGCGGCCACCTTCTTCGGCAGGCTGAGCCGGCGAACGGCGCTCGCGTTGGGGAACATCGACTCGTCGAACTCGACCCCGTTGTCGATCTTGGTCGAGTCGATGAAGAACGCGACCCGCGGATCGGCCACGGGCGGACCCGCGTCGGGCTCGCGGCCGCCGCACTGCGCCTCTCCGGGCGGGAGCGGGAACTCGTAGAAGGTCTTCCAGCTGTTGCCCTTCGGGCTGTGGAACAGGGCGGCGCCGACGAGGTGGCTCGCGTCGGGCAGGCGCTCGAACTTCACCTCGACGAGGTCGTTCGGGAAGACCTCGACCTCGTCGACCTTGGCGAGGTCGTCCTCGAGCGTCTCCTTGTCCTTGAGGAGGATCTGGTCGTAGGTCGCGTTCTCCATGCGCGCGCTGCTCTTCAGCTGGTAGAGCCGCACGACCACGGGCCGGGGGTTCCCGTTCTCGTTGGGGTTGATGTTGTCGGACGCGTAGATCGAGAGCGTCACGATCTGGACGTCGCACGGCTCGGGGGCCGCGGGCGGCGGCGCGGCGGACGTGCAGCCCGAGAGCGCGGCGGGCAGCGCGGCCCCGAGGAAGGCGGCGAAGGTCGCCGCGGCGACGGCCGCCGCGACCTTCGCCGGGGCCGCCCCGCGGAGGAGCGACGCCGGCCGACGCCGAGGCCCCGGCTGGCGCGCCGAGCCCTCCCCTGCGGGGGAGGGCGAACGGGGCTCCCCGATCCACATCGAACGCTGTAGGAGCTTGGCGAACGGGACCATGCTCCGCCCAATTTATGCGGAGTCTCGCGGCCAGTACAACTTTCGGTGTGCGAGCGGCGTCGATCGGTCCGAGAACGGATTCAGTCCGAGAAGGCGATCGTGAAGTTCTTTTCGGCGTCGACCCCGATCTGGAGCCGCTTGGGGAGCGGCCCCTCCGCCATCTTCTCGAGGACGGCGACCGAGAGCAGGGGCAGGAGCGACGCCCGGAGGATATGGTCGATGTTGCGCGCCCCCGTGTCGACCTCGGTGCAGCGCGCCGCGATCGTCTCGACGAGCGCGTCCGAGTACGACGCCTCGATCCGCTGGCTCTTGCGCAGGCGGTCGACGAGCGCGTCGAGCTTGAGCCGCGTGATCTCGCCGAGCGCGTCGGGCGAGATCGGCAGGTACGGCACCGTCGTCATGCGCGCGAGCAGCGCCGGCTTGAAGTGCGCGGAGAGCGTCGGCTTGATCGACTCGACGATCTCCTTGATAAACTCGCCGTCCGCGTCGAGGCGGCGCGACGGGTCTTCTTCCCGCGCGGCGACCGTCATGTTCGTGATCTTGTCGGTCGCGAGGTTGCTCGTCAGGATGATGACCGTGTTCTTGAAGTCGACGAGCCGCCCCTCGCCGTCGCTCAGCATGCCCTTGTCGAACACCTGGTAGAACAGGTTCATCACGTCGGGGTCGGCCTTCTCGACCTCGTCGAGGAGCACCACCGTGTAGGGCCGCTGGCGCACGGCCTCGGTGAGCATGCCGCCCTCGCCGTAGCCGACGTAGCCGGGGGGCGAGCCGATGAGCCGGGAGACGGTGTGCTTCTCCTGGAACTCGGACATGTTGATGACCGTCATCATCCGCTCGCCGCCGAACATGAGGTCGGCGATCCCGAGCGCGGTCTCCGTCTTGCCGACGCCGCTGGGCCCCACGAGCAGGAACACGCCCTGCGGCGTGCTCAGCGGCTTCAGGCCCGCGCGCGCGCTCCGGAGCTCCTTCGAGATGCTCACGATGCCGTGCGTCTGCCCCTTGATCCGCCGGGTCAGCCGGTCCTCCATCTCGAGGAGCGCCTTCACGTCGTCCTGGACCATCTTGCCGACGGGGATGCCCGTCCACGCGGCGACAACGCTCGCGACCATGGCCTCGTCGACGTCCGGCCGGATCAGCGGCACCTCGCCCTGGCTCTGCTTGAGCTCGTCGAGGGCCTTCACCACGTCGCGGCGCGCGGCGTCCCGCTCCTCGGTCGTCTTGGCCTCGTCCATCTTCTTGCGGGCGTCGATGACCCGCTGCGTGCCCGCCGTCTCCTTCGCGTAGTCGGCGCGCACCGACTCGAGCTCGGCCTTCGCCTTGGCGAGCTTGTCCTTGAGCTCCGCGACCCGCTCTTCATCGATGTGGACGCCCTTGTCCCGATCCCGCTCGAGCGCCTTGAGCTCGGTCTCTGTGTTCACGATGAGGATCTCGGCGTCCTCGACCGCGGCGGGGCGCTGCTGCAGCGCGACCTTCACGCGGGCCGCGCAGGTGTCGAGCAGGTCGACCGCCTTGTCCGGCAGCTGCCTGCCGGTCAGGTAGCGCGCCGACAGCCGCACGGCCGCGGTCACCGCCTCGTCCTGGATGATGACGTTGTGGGCCGCCTCGAACTTCGGCCGGAGCCCCCGGAGCATGACGACGGCCGCCGGCTCGCTCGGCTCGTCGACCTTCACCGGCTGGAAGCGCCGCTCCAGCGCCGCGTCCTTCTCGAAGTATTTCTTGTACTCGCTCCACGTCGTGGCCGCGATCGTCCGGAGCTCGCCGCGGGCGAGCGCCGGCTTGAGCAGGTTGGCCGCGTCGCCGCCGCCCTGCTGGCCGCCCGCGCCGATGAGCGTGTGCGCCTCGTCGATGAAGAGGATGATCGGCTTCGACGACCCCTTCACCTCGGCGATCACCTGCTTCATCCGGTTCTCGAACTCGCCCTTCACGCCGGCCCCTGCCTGGAGCAGCCCCATGTCGAGCCCGAGGATGTCGACGCCCTGCAGGAGCGGCGGCACCTTCGGGTTCTCCGGCGTGCTCTCGACGATGAGCAGCGCGAGCCCCTCGACGAGCGCCGTCTTCCCGACGCCCGCGTCGCCGACGATGATCGGGTTGTTCTTGCGCCGCCGCGCGAGGATATCGATGACCTGCCGGATCTCCCGCTCGCGGCCGAAGATCGGATCGATCTGCCCCGCGCGCGCCTTCCCCGTGTAGTCGACGCAGAACTTCGCCAGCGCCGAATCGGGCCCGGCGCTCGCCATCCCGGCCGGCAGCTTCCCGGCCCCGGGCGCGCCTGCGCCCGCCGCCGCCGCGGCGGCCTCCGCCTCCTCCTTGGAGCCGGAGACGATCTTGGGGAGGTTGTTCTTGAGATCGTCTTTCGAGATGCCCTCGAGATACGCGCCGATGCTGCTCACCGAGTACCGGGTCGGCTGCTGGACGAGGCGCTGGAAGAGCACGCCGCTCCGGACCCGCTGGTAGCCGTACTCCATGGATCCGACGAGATAGGCGTCCTGCATCCACTCGAGCATCGTCGGCGAGAGCACGGGCCTCCCGGCGTTGCCCTTCCTCAGCTCTTCCAGGCTGCGCTGGAGCGCGGCGCGGAGGTGCGACGGGTCGAGATCATAGTGGGATACGAGAAACGCGATGTCGGAGTTCGCGTCGTCGAGCAGCGCGAGGAGCAGGTGCTCGAGCGTGACCTCGTAGTGGCGCGCGTTGACACACTGGCCAATCGCCGCCTCGAGGGCAGAGGTGCAGTTCTTGGTGAGTCGCTTGACGATGGCTTTGGTGTCGACGAGCTGCATGCGCGGCATGCTAGCCGAGGCGCGCCCTCGTCCGAAAGCGCCTCGTCAGCCTCGCCCCTTGCGCTTCTTCTCCGCGGCCTCCGGGGCGCGGCCCTCGGCCCCGCCCGCGTCTCCGCGCTCCCGCGCGGCCGGCTTGGCGCCCCCGCGGGTCGCGCCGCCGCGCGGCGCCGGCGCTGCGTCGTGGGCGCTGGCGTCCTTTTCCTGCGCGGCGAGCGGCTCGCCCGCCGCGACGCGGTCCACCATGTCGGGCCGTATCCGCAGCTTGAGCAGGGCGCCGACGCGGAGCTTCTGGTCCGGCTCAATACGGTTATCGCGCGCGACGTCCTCGACGTCTATGACGAACTGCCGCGCCACGCCGATCAGCGTATCGCCGGGCGCGACGCGGTAGAGCATCACCTCGCGCGCGGACCGCGGCTGACCGCGCGCGGCGCCCGTCCGCAGCGGGGCGCGCGAGACGTCGACCGCGTCGTCGTCGGACGAGCCCTCCGCGCCGTCGTCGAGCGAGGACGTGGCCACGGGATCGCGCATCGAGCGCCGCTTGCCGAGCGCGGACCGGCCGGCGTCGTCCGCGTCCGCCGTCTGGGCCGTCCGCTTCCGCGCGGGCTTCGGGAGCAGCGAGAGCAGGCTCTCGTCGTCCCGGCTCCCCCTCCGCGGCGCGAAGTCGCGTCCGCCGAGCAGATCGACCGGATCGAGGATCGACGCGTCGTCCGTGGAGTTCAGCTCCGTGGAGAGCATCGCGGGCAGGGCGGCCTGCGCTCGAGCGAGCGTGTCCGGCGGGAGCATCACGAGGTAGTCTCCCCGTCCGGGCGGCACGCGGTCCCCCAGGATGTCGGGGTTCAGCTTCCGCAGCGCCGAGGTCCCGATGCCGGCGGCCTTCGCCAGCGTCTTGAGCGGCGTCCCCGGGGACACCGCGATCTCGGCGGCGTCGATCGGCCGGCTCACCGCGACCTCATCGAACCCGAACCGCTCCAGGTTGTTCGCCACGATCGCCGCCGCCCCGATCTTCGGCACGTACGCGGCCGTCTCCGAGGGGATCGCCTCCTGGCGCGCCAGCTCGTTGAAGTCGGACGTCCCGTAGCGATCGATGCGGTCGAGCAGCTGCTCGTAGCCCATGTTGTAGGCCGCGAGCGCGAGGTCCCAGCTGCCGAAGCGCAGGTAGAGATCGCGCAGGTGGTGCGCCGCCGCCTGCGTGGCGAGGCGCGGGTTCTTCCGCTGGTCGAGGTGCCGCGTCTGCTGGAGCCCGTAGACCGCGCCGGTGGCGGGCATGAACTGCCAGAGCCCCACGGCGCCGACGGGCGATTTCGCCCGCGGGTCGAAGCCGCTCTCGATCATGGCCACCCAGATGAGATCCTCCGGGAGCCGTCGTTCCCTGAGCTCGGCCTGGATCATCTCCTGGTAGCGCCCGCTCCGCTTCAGCCACGTCTCGAACATCTGCCGCCCGCGGTCGGTGCGCGTGAAGAAGCGGACGTACTTCAGGGTGCGGCGCGACACGGAGAGCCGGAGGTCGGGCAGCTGCAGCTTCGAGAGCGCCTCGGCGCCGGCCGAGTCGAGGTCGTCCACGTCGTCGGCGTAGCTGCCTTCGGCCGAGAACGCGCGCGGCGGCCGCGAGAAGCTCGGCCGATCGAGCTCGCACGCGGCGCCCTCCCGCGCGTCGCGCCCCGCCGCCTCGCGCAGCCGCCACAGCTCCCGCGACTCGCCCCCCGGCGGCGCTGCCGGGCCGTCGAGCCCGCGCGCCGGCGCCGCGTACGGCGGCGGCGCCGCGGCGAGCGCCCCGACCGGCGCCGTGGCCCGCGCTGCCCCCAGCTGGTAGGTCGATACCGCCGACTGGACCGACGTGATCGCCGACTGGGGCGCCGCCATCCCGACCCCGTAGCCAAACGCCAGGGCCGAGACCAGGGGAGGGATCTTGTGGACGAGGCTCATTGGTGTGTGGTTCAACGTCGCACCATGTAGGCAAACCGGTCAACAAACCGGCCGGCCCGGGCGAGCCGGGCGTGGCGCGCCGCTGGGGGGCCGGCCTCGGCGCCCTCTCGGCCGGCCTCGGCGCCCTCTCGGGCCTCGGCGTGGCCTCTGGGTGGGCTGCACGCAGACTGGCGGGCCGTAGGGTGCGGATGGACGTCAGGCACTCCCGTCCGGCGGAGCGGGTCTGCTAGTCTGCCCCCATGCCGGCGGCGCTCTCGGCCCGCGTGTCCGACACCCAGGCCAACCAAAGCTTCGACGTTTCGTTCGAGCGCTTCCCTGTCCGGATCGGCAGGAATCAGCTGAACGACCTTCACATCGACCGGCCCTACATCTCCCAGTTCCATGCGGCGGTGGACGTCCGCGATCGCCGGATCTTCGTGCGCGACCTCGGCTCCACCAACGGGACGATGTTCGCGGGGCACCGGCTGGCGCGCGACACCTCGGTGGACGTGACCGGCCAGCCGGAGATCACGATCGGCCCGATCCAGATCCGGCTCGCGATCATCGAGGCGCCGCTGAAGTCCGAGAGCCCGAACGACGGCACGCTGCTCGGCACGGGCGGAGACAACCTCTCCGCGCTGATCAGCCCGCAGAAGCGCGCCGCTCCCGGCGGAGAAGACCCCTACCTGCGTCAGGTGGTCCCGTACCTGGAGGCGTACCGGACCGCGTGGGCCGCGGTCTACCGGATGATCTGGGATCACCTTGCGCGCCTCCCGCCCGACGCGCGCCAGAGCTACTTGCGCCGGCTCGGCGAGGAGCACCCGAGCGTGCTCGCGGAGCGGGACTTTCAGAAGATCTCTCAGTACTACGGCGTGGACTACCGCACGCTCGGCGAGCTGGCCCCCGCGAACGCGGCGTTCGCAGCGCTCTCCGAGCTCGCGGGCGCCCTCGCGCCCGGCGCGAAGCCCCCGGACGACGTCGCTGGCATCGTCAACTTCGCGCGGCGGCTCCGCGACACGATGGACGTCTTCCTGAAGTGCTTCGTGAGCCTGCGCGACGGCTATCAGGAGTTCGAGGCCGAGGTGCTGGCGCGCGATCGCTCCGCCGAGACGGACAAGGTCGCGAACGCGCAGGACGCGAAGGAGCTCGGCACGGTCCTGCTCACGCCGGTCGGGGGCCCGGACGCCGCGCGGCACCTCCACGAGATCTTCGTGGATGTCATGAGCCACCAGATCGCGCTCCTGAACGGCGTGATGGGGGGCGTGAGGTCGCTGCTCGTGAAGCTCTCCCCGAAGACGCTCGAGGAGAAGCTCGAGCGCGCGGGCAAGAAAGGCGGGCTGTTCTCGAACAGGTACGAGGAGCTCTGGAAGCTCTACGAGCGCCGCCACGGCGACTATTCGGGGGAGGACAAGGAGACCTTTCGGGAAATATTTGGCGAGCAGTTCTCTCGGGCGTACGCTGCGACCGCCGCAGAGGACTATGGGTCGTCCGGCGAGTCGGGAGGCCGGAGCATCGTCCGCTTCCCCGGCTCTGGGAATCCGAACAAACGCTAGCGCCCCACAACGGCGGGGCTTCGCGCGGCGAGCCGCGCCTTGGGCTCGCCGATCTTCGCCGGAGGCGCGGCCGAACGCGAGGCGCCGTTCATGCGAATCAGGGAGAAAGTCGTAGCAGCAGGTTGTCTGGCCGTCGCCGCGTGCCTCCTCGCCCCGCGCGAGGCGGCCGCGCAGACGACGGTCCAACGCGATAAGAACTGGGCCACGGTCTCGGACGTGAGCCTCGTGCTGGGAAGCTCCGTCGTTTTCCTGATGCCGCGTGTCTATTACAGCGATCCCGAGGCCACGGTCGGCTGGAAGGGGCGCTGGCATTTCTCGGTCATGGCGCCCGCCATGACGATGACCGCGCTGACGCTGCTCGTGGACCTGCCGATCAAGAACGCGCTCGAGTCGACGCGCCCTGGCTGCTCGATCGACGAGACGAAGGCGGCGGTGTCCGACTCGGGCTGCGAGTCGTTCGGCGGCCCGTCGACGCACGCGTTCGCCTCCTGGGGCGCGACGGGCGCGGGCACGGGCATCTTCGTGGTCGACACGTTCCGCTACTCGTCTGGCCGCTTCAACGCCGGCGCCTTCATCGGCAATGTGGCCATCCCCCTCACCGCCTCGGTCGTCACCACCATCGCCCGCGGCGTCGCCCCCGGCGACACGCGGCCGCACGAGAACGCCGGTCAGATCGCGATCGGCGGCGTCACCGGCTTCCTGAGCGGCCTCGCCGTCGGCACCGCCTACGCGATGCTCCAGCGCCCGAACTGCGGCTACGGCAACGCGCTGTTCTGCTGGTAGCCGCCTCTCCGCAGGCATCCCTCCGCTCGCTGGAGCAGCCAGGGGGCCGCCCGTCCCCCGCGCCCCCTGGCCTCGGCCGCCATTCTCCAGCGGTCTCCGCCCGCCCCTGGCACGAGCGTCGCAGAGCGGCGGTCACCCGCACAGGAGACGGGCCCAGATCGGCGTTTTCGGCGCGCAAGCGTACGAAGGTGCGCTGAGCACCGAAAACGTCGAGATGGGCCCGTCTCCGAAGCGGGTGACCGCCGCTCTAGTCCTGGCCGACGACGCGCTCCCAGAGCGGATCGTTCGACGAGAAGATCGTATCCCGCTCCACCCGGAGGAATCGCTGGAACTCGACGCGGCGGAGCTCGCGGTCGCTGTCGCGGTTGCCGTCGTCGTGCTTCACGATCTTCACCCGCACCTGCTCGAGCAGCTGAATGCCGTTCGGCTTGTAGGAGACGTCGGTGCGCAGCGCGTAGCGGGCGTAGAGCCCGCGCTCGGTGACGGAGGGCACCACCGCCGTCCGCTCCAGGTCGACGGACGCCGCCTCGATCAGCCGTCCCCTTCGCGCAAGGTAGAAGTGCGCTCGTTGTCGGCAGTCGTCGGGATCAGGGCAGTCCTTCGTCTCGGCCACGACGAGGTTGTCGTTGCCGAGGCGCACCGGGGACAGCTTGGTCCCCTTCGCGGGCGCGCGGAAGCTGCCGACCCCGTAGACGTCCGCGCGATCGCCGGCCGCTCGCACGAGCGCGACGAGGCCGCCCTCGTCGCCGTTCTCGAACTTGAGGACGCGCACCCACACGGCGCGAAGCCCCTCCGGCCCGGAGCGGATCTCGACCTCGTCGGGGTCGATCTTGCGCGGCCAGCCGGACTTGGAGATGCCGCCGCGCAGGGTCTCGTTGGCGAACACGTAGTGGCCGGTACAGTCGACGTCGGTCGGCCCGATCCCCCGTTCCTCGCTGTAGCCGGGAACGACGACGCTCAGCCACTGGTCTGGGTCGAGGGTGCGGACGGCCGCTTTGCCGCCCGCCCCGCGCTTCGCAGGCGGCAGCTGGGTCGTGCACACCGGGATCGGATTCTGCTTGCGTGTCTGGAGCTCGCCGTGTGGCTGCTCTGGGTACGATCCGCAGCCCGCGAGGGCGGCGGCGAGCCCCAGGCCGACGACGGAGCCGAAGCGAACGATGCTCACGCGCTCTTCGTATCATGCAAGGCGTCGCCAAGGCGAGTTCGCGACCCAACGCCCTGGCCGGCCAACGGGGCTGGCCGGCCAACGGCCCTGGCCGGCCAACGGCTCTGGCCGGCCAGCCCGCCTCGTTCTCTCCGGGTCGGCGGTCGCGCGCATGCCAGATCACGCCGCCGCCCCGCGCGTCGTCACGTTCCCCACACGCCCGCAACGCGATGGACACGCCCGCGTCCTCTTATGGAAGCGATGGCTTCGCGACGGAATATTGCGCGCCCTCAGGAACCAGACGCGAGCCAAACCCCAACCAAAAGCGAACCGAATGCCAAGAAACCCGCACCGCTCCCGGACACAAAAGTCTTGACGCTCCCAAAGAGGGAGTTACCTTCTGGACTCCCTGAGACGAACAGGGGTAGAGATACGATAAGAGTCTTATCTCTGCGTCTCTGAACTCCTAGTCCCGACGGAGCGCACCGTCTGCCAGCGCGCAATGGGGCGTAGACTGAGCCCAGGCGGCGAGTTCTTGAAGGAAGAGGCATTTGATCATGGCGTTGCAAGCTCACCTCGTTTTGAAGGGCGTTACCCAGGGCCCGATCGATGGCTCGGTCACCCAGAAGGGTCGCGAGAAGTCGATCGCTGTCATCTCGGTGCAGCATCAGGTCGTGAGCCCGCGTGACCCGGCGACCGGGCTGCCCAGCGGGAAGCGCCAGCACAAGCCCTTCGTGATCACGAAGGAGCTCGACAAGGCAACCCCCCTTCTTTACAACGCCCTGGTCAACAACGAGAGCATCTCGGAGTGGACGCTCAAGTTCTACACGCCGGGCACCGCGGCGTCGAAGAACGTCGGCAAGGAGCAGAACCACTACACGGTCAAGCTCACGAACGCGACGGTCGCGAGCATCGACTTCCACATGGACAACACGCGCGGCGGGGACGGCGCGAAGGATCGGCCGGAGTACGAGCGGGTCTCCTTCACGTACCAGAAGATCGAGTGGTCGTTCGATGACGGCGACGGCGCGCGTCAGGCGGACGACGACTGGGAGACGCCGCAGGGGTAGTACCTAGCTGCTGAGGTCTCGTCGCACCGGGCGACCTTCGGGTCGCCCGGTTGCGTTTGTCGTCCTGACGTTGGGGCATCAGGGGGTTCCTCAAAATCAGGCATGGCCATCACGCGCAGCAAGCTCAGAATGTTGGCATGCCCCTCAGCGCCTACCTCAGACTCGTCGGCGAAAGACAAGGGGAAATCAGGGGCTCCGTCACCCAGAAGGGGCGAGAAGGTAGCATCCTCGTCACCGAGGTGTTCCACTCGCTGGTGGGGCCGCGCGACCCGGTCACCGGGCGCCCGACGGGCAAGCGGATGCACAAGCCCTTCATCGTCACGAAGGACCTCGATCGGTCCACGCCGCTCCTCCTCAGCATTCTCAGCCACAACGAGAGCATCCCCCGCTGGGAGCTCCAGTTCTACAGGTCGATCGCGATCGGCGTCGAGAGGCCTGTCTTCACGGTCCAGCTCACGAACGCGAACATCTCGAGCATCCAGTTCCACATGCTCAACGTGAGGAACCCGGGGCAATCGCGCCTGCCCGAGCAGGAGGAGGTCGCGTTCACGTACCAGAAGGTCGTCTGGACCTGGAACGACGGGGGTGCCTCCGCGGAGGACGACTGGCTCACCCCGCGCTGAGCGGGCGGGCTTCCGCTCGAGGGGCGAGCTGATCTACGATCCCGCGGTGGCCGGCGCCTCCCTCCTCACCCGAATCGCGCACGCGGCCGACCCGCACTCGACGGAGCGGCACACCTACCGGGATCACGACCTCGAGTCGGCCATCCTGACGCACCTCGGGCACATGCTGAACACCCGCCAGGGGAGCTCGCTGACCTGCCCGGACTACGGCCTCATGGAGGTCTCGGAGGTGCTGCATGAGTTCCCCGAGGCGATCGGCCTGGTGCAGCGCTCGCTCAAGAACTGCATCCAGACCTACGAGCCGCGGCTGAAGAACGTGCAGGTCCGGCACATGCGCAGCGACGCGATCCAGTCGATGGTCCTCGAGTTCGAGATCACCGCGCAGATCCACTTTCCCGATGGCCGTCGCCAAGCGCTCCGGCTCGGCGCTGCAGTGGATCAGAGCGGCAACGTCCGGATGACGTAGCCCCCGCCCGGCGGCCTGGCTCACGGCGGTTGACAGCCTTCGGCCCCGGCGGTCGACTGGCGGTGGCGAGAGGATGTTCAACAAGTACTACCAGGACGAGCTCACCTACCTGAGGGATCTGGGGCGCGAGTTCGCGGCCGCCTACCCCGGGATCGCGCCCATGCTCGCGGAGAAAGGCGGGGACCCCGACGTCGAGCGCCTGCTCGAGGGCGTCGCGTTCCTGACCGGCAAGATCCGCCAGAAGCTCGACGACGAGCTCCCCGAGGTGATCCACTCGGTCGCGTCGCTGCTCTTTCCGCACTACCTCCGCCAGATCCCGGCGACCTCGATCATCGAGTTCACGCCGCTCCCGAACGTGGTGCGCGAGAAGCTCGTCGTCGCTCGGCACGCGGAGGTCGGGTCGGTGCCGGTCGACGGCGTCTCGTGCCGGTTCCGCACGACCCAGGACGTCGAGCTCGTGCCGCTCGCGGTGGAGGACGTGCGCGTCGACACGGGCGCGCAGCTCGCGCAGACGCTCCGCATCGAGCTCCGCCTGACCGGCGGCGCCGCGCTGTCGGGCCTGTCGCTCTCCTCGCTGCGCTTCTACATCCACGGCGAGCGCAGGCTGCAGGACGACCTCCGCCTCTGGGTCGGGGCGCACGTCGACACCGTCGCGCTCGCCGCGGTGGACGCCGCGGGGCGCGACACGACGATCGCGTCGCTCCCGGCGCGCGCCGTGCGGCTCACCGGCTTCTCCGATGAAGAGTCGCTGATCCCGTACCCGAAGACGGTCTACCCGGGGTTCCGGCTCCTGCAGGAGTTCTTCACGCTCCCGCAGAAGTTCGCGTTCTTCGAGGTGACCGGCCTGCAGGCGCTCTCGGCGGAGCGGATCTCCGACCGCTTCGCGATCCTGCTGCAGTTCAGGGACGGGCTCCCGCCGGGGACGCGGCTCGGCAAGGAGAACATCCGGCTGTTCTGCTCGCCGGTCGTGAACCTGTTCGAGCACACGAGCGATCCGATCAAGCCCGAGGCCACGAAGCACGAGTACCTCTGCCGCCCGGCGGGCGCGGCGCCCTCGGCCTTCGAGATCCACAGCATCGACAAGGTCGTCGGCATCGCCCGGCGCACGAGCCAGCGCGTCGAGATCCCCTCGTTCTTCAGCTTCCAGCACGAGCTCGATCCTGAGGCCGCCGCGCGGACGATCTTCTACCAGGCGCACCTCCGCCCGGCCGCCATCGGCGACGGCATCGACATGTACCTCTCGTTCGGCTCCCCGCAGGACGCGGGTGCCCTCCCCGAGTTCGACGTGATCAGCATCGAGGCGACGAGCACGAACCGCCGCCTGCCGGCGCAGCTGAAGCTCGGCGATCTCAGGGTGCCGACGGCGACCTCACCCGCCGTGGCGAGCTTCACCAACCTCACGGGCGTCACCGCGCCGCTCCCGCCGCCGCTCGGGCGCGAGCTGCAGTGGCGCGTCTTGGCCCACATGGCGATGAGCTACCGCTCGATCACCGAGCTCGAGGTGCTCCGGGCGACGGTCGATCTCTACAATTTCCAGGCGATCATCGATCGTCAGGCGGCGCGCGCGAACCAGCTCCGCCTGGCCGCGATCAAGGCGATCCGGGTGCGGCCGACGGATCGGCTGTACCGAGGGGCGCCGGTGCGCGGCGTCGCGGTCGACGTCGAGCTCGACGAGGGCGGGTTCGTCGGCGAGGGCGAGATGTACCTGTTCGCGAGCATCCTGAACGAGATGCTCGGGTCCTACGTCTCGCTGAACTCGTTCACGCAGCTGACGGTCACCGGCACGAATACACGCGTGGTGCATAAATGGGACCCGAAGAGCGGCAGCCTGACGCTGATCTGAAGCCGGCTGCGCCGAGAGGCGCCGCGAGCGCCGACCCCGTCGCGCTGGAGACGCTCCGGCGCTTCGCGGATACCGCGCCACGCTTCTCGTACTACCGCCTCATCTACCTGCTCGAGCGGCTCTTCCCTGCCGCGCCGCCGGTGGGCCAGCTCGGGCCGGTGCAGGACGAGCGCATCCGGCTGCGCGGCGACCCCTCGCTCATCTTCGCCTCGAGCGACGTGAGCGAGCTCGCGCCGGTCAAGGCCGCCGACGGCGTGGAGCGCGCCCGCGTCTCGACCACGTTCCTCGCCCTGTACGGCTCGGTGTCGCCGCTGCCGGCGTACTTCATCGAGCAGATCGCGCAGGCCGACTACCAGGGCGGCCCGCAGCCGATCCGCGAGCTCCTCGACGTCTTCCACCACCGGCTCCTGTCGCTGCTCTACCGCGCGTGGACGAAGTACCGCCTGCCCGTCACGTACCGCAAGCAGGGCGCCGATCCCTTCTCGCGCCGGATGCTCTGCGCGGTCGGCATCGACGGCTTCCGCGGCTACGAGACGCCGCTCGATCGCTTCTTCTTCCTCCGCTACGCGTCGGTCCTCGCCTCGAAGTCGCGCTCGGCGAGGAACCTGGAGACGGTGCTGTCCGAGATGCTCGGCAACATCGGCGTGAAGATCGAGCAGTTCGTCGGCCACTGGACGAAGATCGAGAAGCCGTTCAGGAACAAGCTCGGCGTGATGAACCATCAGCTGGGCGAGAGCCTGACCCTGGGGCGCTACGTGTTCGACGGCTCCGGCCGCTACAAGGTCGTGCTCGGCCCGGTGGGCTACGACGAGTACCTCTCCTTCTTGCCCGGGGGTCGGCGGCAGGATCTGGTCCGCGGCGTCATCGAGACGTTCACGCCGGGCATCCACGACGTGATGCTCGAGATCCACGTGGACACGGAGGAGGCGCCGCGGTTCCAGCTCGGCTCGCCGCGCGCCGCGACGCTCAAGCGCACCGCGTGGATCGGCGGCTCTGCGGCGGAGCGGCTCGTGATCACGATCCCCCTCGACGACAAGCACCTCGCGGGCGGCGACGACGAGGACGACGACGATCGGGGCGAGCCCCCGCCGATGTGACCCAGGCCGAGCGCCGCCGCCGCGGGCCCGCCGGGAGGCGCGAGCGCCGCGGCCCCGCCCTGCGTTCAGTAAACGGTGAGGCTCTGCAGCGCGGCCGAGATCTCGTCGGCGTTCGCGTCGACGTTCTCGTGGTGCACGATCTGCACGAGCAGGATGCGGCGGGGGCTCCGGAGCAGGATCTCGTGGGCGAAGGCGTCCGAGATGGGCTTCGACGGGATCTTCGCCTTGACGAGGTAGCTGCGCCCCTGGGTGTTCGCCGTGGCCACGGGCGCGCGGCCGGAGAGGATCTCCGCGCCCTGCTCCTCGAGGTCCGCCTCGTAGCGCTTGAGCACGTCGGGCCACGGATCCTCGGGGCTGTCGATGCGCTCGTAGATCGAGAACAGGAACTGCCGCGGGGACTGGTACGTGATGAAGCGGCGCTCGGGCGTGTAGTCGGCGCCGCCGACGTTCCAGTCCATCGGGCGGCTCATGCGGACGTCGCCGTTCATGAGGCCCACGCCTATCCGGCGCGGCACCCGGTCCGTCGCCGGCGCGTCGAGCGGCGGGAAGTACACCTCGAAGCTAGAGTCCTTGCTCAGGGAGCCGGCCGCGCCGTGGAGGTAGAAGACGTCGTCCTGCTTGGGGGCGGTCGGGGAGCCGCCGCAGCCGGCGAGCAGCGCGATCGCGGCCACGGCGGCGCAGGCCACGCCCGCGCGCCCCGCTCCGGCGGCGAGCGGACGGCGGGCGCGGAAGGCGGGGACGTGCGCGAGCATCGGCATTCCGAGGTGCCTCATCGGGGGAACTCTAGGCCAGCGAGGGCACGCCAGCCAAATGTTCGCCGAGGAGTTTGCCCTCGGGGTGCCCGGCATTGAATGATTGCCCGGCCCGGGCAGCGCTGCGCCCGCCGATCGAGGCGGTACCCCGTGCCGTGAGAGAGACATGTCCAACGAAAGCAAACCGAGTCGCAAGGGCGAGCCCGCCGGAGCACCGGCGGCGAGCGCGCCGAGCCCCCCCTCCACCCGCACGAGCCAGGGCCACGAGCGTCCGGCGCCTGGCCGCCGCGCGCCCCGGCGCCCCGCGCTCGCGGCAGCCTTCGCGCTTGCGCTGGGGGCCCCTGCGTGCAGCGGCATCGACGCCGGCGTGGAGTACCCGGACGACCTGCCCGCGATCGATCGGAACCTCTTGACTCCCGAGAACGGCCCCGAGGCGCCGCTCGCGCTGGGCGAGTTCAAGATCGGCCCCGAGACGTGCAGCGGCGTCGACACGCACCCGGTCACCCAGAAGCTCTCGCCCGAGGATCTCAGCCGCTTCCTCGCGGCGCAGGGCGCCGGGAGCATCACCCCGAAGCTGGCGAGGTCGAACCTGTACTGGTTCGACTTCCCCGCGCGCGACAAGTCGTTCATCCGGCTGCGCCTTGCGGTGCTCGAGGACGCCAAGCACGCGACGCAGGATCTCCACGACGCGGTGCTGCAGCACGGGCCAGGCTGGTGGGGCGTCCGCCGCTCGAACCTCGCCGTGCTCGCGCCGAAGGCGAGCCTGAGGGAGGCGATGGCGTTCGCCATCAAGTACAAGCTCGTCTGCTGGGGCGTCTTCACGTACGCGGCCAACGACGACGCGTACGTCGTCCCCGGGCCCTACGCCGAGCTGTGAGGGGAGCTGGCGGCGCGCCGGGTAGAGGCGCACGCCGCCGGCGCGCCGTCTGCAGACCTCTGCGAAGGTGGCCCACGCTCGGGGAGAACGCGTAGACTGCGCCCATGCGCCGTTACGTCTTGCTCGCCGCCGCCGTCGCTCCGATCCTCGCCGTGACCGCAGCCGTCTCCGTGCCCGGCTGCGCAGAGGAATTCGATGACGTCTGCGCGTTCCTCGAAGACACCAGCAACTGCTACGCAGATTTTCATGCCGATGTCGTGAATCGGTGCGGTGCACCTGGCGCAGGAAACGGGCCCATCGGCCAGTTCGCCAGCCGCGAAACCCTCGACATATGCTTCCTCAGGGAGGGAGGTCAGGTCGTCTTCGACCCGCCGCTCGACATCGCTGCGTTCCCTCCGAAGAGCATCGCATTCAAGCGCCTCGACGACCAGGCGCAGGAATGCGGCTCCTTCACGTACTCGGGGGAGTTCAGCTACTCGGTGGCCATCAATCCATGCGTCCAGACCGGGAATGGAACCGGTGCCGGTGGTGATGGTGGTAGCGGCGGTGCCGGTGGTGGCGGCGGTGCCGTCACCATCCCACAATGCGAAAACGCAAGTGCCGGCGGTGGTGGCGCCACTGGCGGGGGCGGCAACGAGGCTGCCGACGTGGACGGCGGTGCAGTGACCGTTGTCACGCCGGAAGGCCGTGCAACACTCGACCTGAGCTGCTCGGAGGGCACGCAGTACCACTTCAACCGGCTCGAGGCCGAAACGAAGTGCGGCGGCTACGACGCGCTCCTTCCGAGGGCCATACTCAAAACGAGCCTGGGCAAACAGCCCCCCCCGGAGGCGGACCCCAACGATCTCGATGAGTACAATGGTTTCATTTCCTTCAGCATCCACTACCCACCTATCATTGCGCCTGGGGAGGGTGAGGGGACTGGCGGCGGGGGCGATGGTGGAGCGGGCTCCGACGCGGCCCCCTCGGCTGAGGTGGTGGAATATTTCAATTGCGAGATCCCGGCGGCCCTCCCGCTTTGCTTCAATGGCGTGAAGGACGGCACGGAGACCGACATCGACTGCGGCGGCGCGCTCTGCAAAGAGCGGTGCGGCGATGGGCAGTCGTGTATCAGGGGCGGCGATGATTGCTCGGATGGGCTCGAGTGCCTCGTCGTGGATGGCTTCTCCAAATGCACAGCGCCCACGGAAGGCACCGGCGCTGGTGGCGCCGGCGGCTCGGGTGGCGCAGGCGGCGCAGATGGTACTGGCGGTGCAGGCGGCGCCGGCGGCCAGTAGCCTCGCTCTCCGCTCAGGCGACCAGCACCTTCACCACGAACGTCGTGCTCCCGAGGCGCAGCCGGTCGTTGTCGCGCAGCTGCCGGCGCTCGCCCTGCCCGAGGCGCTGCTCGTTGACGAAGGTGCCGTTGCGCGAGCCGTCGTCCTCGATGAAGACCTGACCCGTCGTCGGATCCGCGTGGATCGACGCGTGCCGTGAGGAGGCGCTCGCATCCGCGAGCCCGATCTCCGTCGCCGGGTCCGCCCCGGCGCGCCCCACCTGCGTCCGGCCGCTGTAGATCGGCCAGAAGCTGCCTCCGGGATCGTTCTGGAACGTCACGATGAAGCCGACGAGGACACGCGCGGGCTGCGCCGCCACCTGCGGCACCGCGCCCGAGACCGCGCCCTGGACGATCGGCGGCGCGACGATCGCAGGCGCCCTGGCCTGAGCGACCGCCGGCACCCCGCCCTGCACCATCTGCGGCGGCGCGACCGCGCCCCCCTGCACCATCGGCGGCGGCGCCACCACGCCCGGCTGCACCATCGGCGGCGGCGCCACCACGCCCGGCTGCACCATCGGCGGCGCGACCAGCCCCGGCGCCCCCGTCGGCACGACCATCGGCGGGGGCGCAACCATCTGTGGAGGCGCGCCGAAGACCGGCGCCGGCGCCACGGGCTGCTGCCCCATCGCGCCACCCATCGACGCGCCGGGCGCCATACCCGGCCCCGGCGCCCCGAGCGCCGGCTGGACCGGCGGGACGCCCGGCGCGTTCATCGGAGGAGACGCCGGCTGCGACGTGAGCCCCGCGGAAGGCGCCGCTCGGGCCCAGGGTGAGACCGGGAAGGGAGCTTCCGCGCCCGTCGAGAAGGCGACGCCTCCCCCCGGCGATGCCGGCACCGCGAGCCCGCCTCCCCCGACCCCGTAGGCCTGAGGAGGAGGTGGATAGGCGCCCTGCGCGCCCCCCGCCGCGTAGCCTGGCGACGCCGCGCCGCCATAACCCGAGACGGCTGGCTGCCCTGGATAGCCAGGCGGGCCAGGCGGAGCATAGGCGCCAGCCCCCGCCTGCACCGGCGGAGGCGCGACCGGAACAGAGGCTCCAGGCGCTGCGCCCGCCACGCTCGTACCGCACATCGAGCAGGCAGCGTCGGTCTCCTTGAGCATCCACGCGCAGTTCGGACACGGCCTCATGCGGACTCGAGGCTACCGATTCGCTTGACATCCGTCGAGGTGAAAGCCGCGCTTTGGCGAGAGCGCGCGAGCACGCCGCGCGTTCAAGCCGCGCGGCGCAGGCCATGCGACGCCGCTGCCACGCGCTGCGACGCGAGCGCGCCAAGCTCGCCGAGAGGGAGACGTGTCCGTCGCCGCCGCGCGGGCGTCTTCACGAATCACGAAAGAAGCACGAAAAAAGGCGCCGCGCGTTCGAGCCGCGCGGCGCCTCGCAGACAGGTCGCTCAGCGATCGCTGGCGACGGCCGTCATCAGTTGCTGGCGATCGAGCTCTTCTCCGACTTCTCGATCTCCTTCTTCTCGCCGTCCTTCGACTCCTCGGTCGCGGGCGCGGGCTCGGGCAGCCGCTCGAGCGCGGCCTCCAGGACCTGCTCCATCCGGCTCACGAAGAAGAACTGCAGCTCGTCCACGACCTCCTTCGGGACCTCCTCGAGATCCGCCCGGTTGCGCTCGGGGACGATGATGCGCTTGATGCCGGCGCGGTGCGCCGCCAGCACCTTCTCCTTCAGGCCGCCGATCGGGAGCACGCGGCCGCGGAGCGTGATCTCGCCCGTCATCGCGACGTCGTGGCGGACCTTGATCCCGGTGAGGAGCGAGACGAGCGCCGTGAACATCGTCACGCCCGCGCTCGGCCCGTCCTTGGGCATCGCGCCGGCGGGGATGTGGATGTGCAGATCGCTCTTCTCGAGGAAGTCCTTCGCGATGCTGTACCTCGACGCGTTGCTGCGCACGAACGACAGCGCCGCCTGCGCCGACTCCTTCATCACGTCGCCGAGCTGGCCGGTCAGCTGGAGCTTGCCCGTGCCGTACATCCGCGTCGCCTCGATGAAGAGGATCTCGCCGCCGACGCTCGTCCACGCGAGGCCCGTCGCGACGCCGCTCTCGGCGGTGCGCTCCGCGACCTCGCTCGTGTACTTCGCCGGGCCGAGGAACTCGTGCAGGTCGTCCTCGTTGTCGACGCGCCGCTTCTGCGTGTCGCCCTCGGCGACCTTCACCGCCACGCCGCGGATGACGCCCGCGATCTGCCGCTCGAGCGACCGGACGCCGGCCTCGCGCGTGTAGTGATCGATGATCTCCTCCAGCGCCTTGTCCGTGACCTCCAGCTGCTCGGTCGTGAGCCCGTGCTCCGACAGCTGCTTCGGGAGCAGGTGCTGCCGCGCGATCGCGAGCTTCTCCTTCCGCGTGTAGCCAGGGATCTCGAGGATCTCCATGCGGTCGCGGAGGGGCGGCGGGATCGGATCTGCCACGTTCGCGGTCGCGACGAACATCACGTGCGACAGGTCGTACGGGATCTCCAGGTAGTGATCCGCGAACGTGTTGTTCTGCTCCGGATCGAGCACCTCGAGCAGCGCCGCCGACGGGTCGCCGCGGAAGTCGTGCCCGATCTTGTCGACCTCATCCATCATGAAGACCGGGTTGATCGTCCCCGACTTCTTCATGCCCTGGATGATCTGGCCAGGGAGCGCGCCGACGTAGGTGCGCCGGTGGCCGCGGATCGCCGCCTCGTCGTGCACGCCGCCGAGCGAGACCCGGTGGAACTTGCGGCCGAGGGCGCGCGCGATGCTCCGGCCGAGCGACGTCTTGCCGACGCCGGGAGGCCCGAGCAGGCAGAGGATCGGGCCCTTCTTGTCCTGCTTCAGCTTGCGGACCGCCAGGTACTCGAGGATGCGCTTCTTGACCTTCTCCAGGCCGTAGTGGTCCTCGTCGAGCACCTTGCGGACGCTGCCGATGTCGAGGTTGTCCTGCGTCGACTGCGTCCAGGGCACGTCGAGGATCCAGTCGAGGTACGTCCGCACCACGGTGTACTCGGCCGACCCGACCTGCATCGTGCGCAGCCGCTTCAGCTGCTTCTTCGCGACGGTCTCCGCCTCGGTCGGCAGGTTCGCCTTCGCGATGCGATCCTCGAGCCCGTCGAGATCGCCCTGATCGCCGTCGTCCTCGCCCAGCTCCTCCTTGATGGCCTTGAGCTGCTGGCGCAGCACGTACTCGCGCTGGTTCTTGCCCATCTCCTCCTTGATCTGGGAGTTGATGCGCTCGCGCATCTTCAGGATCTCGAGCTGCCGCGTGAGCAGCCGCAGCACCTTGCGGATGCGCTCCTTGACGTCGATCGTCTCGATGAGCTGCGCCTTCTCCTCGACCGGAGCGTCGAGGTTCGCCGCGACGAGATCGGCGAGCGCGCCGGGCGCCTGGATGGAGTCGATGAGCGAGCCCGCCTCGCGCGGGAGCTCCGGCATCAGCTGGATGACCTGCTTCGCGATGTCGCGCAGGCTCATCGCCAGCGCCTCCGCCTCGACGTCCTCCGTCGCCGGCTCGTCCATGCGGCGGATCTTGGCGCGCAGGTACGGCGTGTGGGCCGTGACGCTATCGAGCCTGATCCGCGTGAGGCCCTGCAAGATCAACGAGTAGTTGCCCGAGCTGTGCTTCAGCGCCTTCAGCACGCGCGCGGCGCAGCCCATCGGGTACAGGTCCTCCGCCCCGGGATCGTCGGTCGACGGATCGCGCTGGGCGAAGATCGCGATGACCGGGCCGGGGAGGTTGTCGACATCCTCCACCAGCGCGACCGACTTCTCGCGGCCGACATCGAAGGGCGCGACGGCGCCCGGGAACAGCACCGCATTGCGGATCGGCAGAACCGGCAGCTCGTCGCCGAAGACGACCTCTTCCTCGGAGCGCGGCGGCATCGGCGGGTTCTTTTTCTCGGACATGGCGATCTCCTCTAGGCACCCGACCGGGGGAGGTAAACCCCTTCATCAACACGCAGCCGGGCCGCGCGGCCACCGCGCGCCCCGGTCATCTTGGCTTGCATCCAGACGGATGCGGATGGTGCAACGCGGAGCCCTGCTGGCAGCTCTTGGTGGAAGACAGCCCGCGAGGCTACGGGAACTCACCATAGACACGGCGCATGCCGCGTGCCACAGCCCTGGCCATTTTTTTGAATGAGGATACGCTGCGGGTGGTCGGCTCCGACTCCGACCTGCAGCGCTCGCTCGTCACGCTCGTCATCACCACCGCCTGGCGCGCGCGCGCGCGACGCGGCGCAGGATCCCCGGCGGCCGGGTCGCCGGGTCAACGACGCGCACCGAGGAGGCGCGCGTCGGCCTTGCCGCTCGGCGCGGCAAGGCCGAGGCTGCGCCCGGCACGGAGCGACACCCTGGCCCTCGCTGAACGATGATCGATCCCCTGCTCGGCCTCGGCGCGCTCGCGATCGCGATGCTCGGCCTTCCGGCGGCGCCGTCGCTCGATCCAGGGCCCAGCCCGGCGTGCCCGGCGGACATGCGGCTCGTCACCGGCACGCACCGCGACGACGTGCAGCACGTCTGCGTGGAGCCGGTCAAGAGCGGCAAGGCGACCCACTGCTTCGCGTACTGGGAGGACATCACGGCCGAGGAGGGGCCGTCGACCGAGATCTCCGTGTGCATGGACCAGTTCGAGGCGCCGAACCAGCGGGGGGCGAAGCCGCTCGTCATGCAGTCGTTCGAGACGGCGACCGCGTGGTGCGCCGCGCGCGGCAAGCGGGTGTGCGCCGAGCAGGAGTGGGAGCTCGCGTGCGAGGGCCCCGAGCGGCGTCCCCTCGCCTACGGCTGGCGCGTGGACAAGGCGGTCTGCAACAGCGGCAAGGCCTGGCGGCCGGTCGACGAGCGGAAGCTCGGCGCCTCCGGCGAGGTGGCGCAGCGCGAGGTCGAGCGGCTCTGGCAGGGCGCGCCGAGCGGCTCCCATCCCGGGTGCGCCTCGACCTTCGGCATCTTCGACATGATGGGCAACGTCGAGGAGTGGGTCGCCTCGCGCCGCGGCCGCCGGTGGCCAGGCGCGCTCATGGGCGGCTTCTGGGCCAAGCCGTGGACGGGCTGCCGCGGGACGAACGACGCGCACGATCCGAAGTTCGTGTTCTACGAGACCGGCTTCCGCTGCTGCGCCGATCCGCGCTCGGCGCTCCCTTCGCGCGGCGCGGCGGCGCCCGCGGCGGACGACGAGCGCGGCGGGCGAGCGCCCGGCCCCTGAGGCCGAGCCTCCACGGCGGCGCTCGCCGCGAGCGAAGAAGGCGGCACGACGGGCGCAGGTCCTGCTAGAAGCCAGGGCGTGCGCGCCCTGTTCTTCGGTACCCCCGCCATCGCCGTGCCGTCGCTCGAGGCGCTCGCGTCGATCGCGGACGTCGTCGGCGTCGTCTGTCAGCCGGATCGGCCGGCCGGCCGCGGGCTCGAGCTGAAGGCGCCGCCGGTGAAGGTGAAGGCGCTGGAGCTCGGCGTGCCCGTGCTGCAGCCCGAGAAGGTCCGCACGCCCGAGTTCGCCGCGTGGGTCGCGGGCGCCGGAGCGGACGTCGCGCTGGTGATCGCCTACGGGCGCATCCTGCCGAAGGCGGTGCTCGAGGCGCCGCGGCGCGGCTGCATGAACCTGCACGCGTCGATCCTGCCGCGCTACCGCGGCGCCGCGCCGATCACCTGGGCGATCGTCGGGGGCGAGGCCGAGACGGGCATCTCGCTGATGCAGATGGACGAGGGCATGGACACGGGGCCCGTCTACGCGGTGCGCCGGACGCCGATCGGCCCGGACACGACCGCCGACGAGCTCGCGATCGATCTCGGGGCGCTCGCCGCGCGCGTCGTGCGCGAGGATCTCCGCCGCGCGGTGGACGGCGAGCTCGCGCCGACGCCGCAGGACCACGAGGCGGCGACGCACGCGGCGCTCCTGAAGAAGGAAGACGGGCGCATCCGGTGGGAGCGGAGCGCCCGGCAGATCCACGATCACATCCGGGGGATGACCTCGTGGCCAGGCGCCTTCACGACGATCGACGGCAAGGCGCTCAAGGTGCTGGCCGCGCATGTCGAGAGCGAGGCCGACCAGGCCGGCGCGCCGCCGGGGACCGTGGTGATGGCCGGCCGCAGCGTCGTGATCGTCGCCTGCGGCGCGGGCGCGATCCAGATCGTGCGAGCCCAGGTCGAGGGGCGGAAGCCGCTCGCGGCGGCGGACCTCGTCGCCGGGCGGACGCTCCAGACGGGGATGGTGCTCGGTCGATGAGCGCCGCCCGCGTCACGGCGCCCCGTCGTTGAGCGCCGCCCGCGTCACGGCGCCCGGTCGTCGAGCGCCGCCGGCGTCACGGCCCGGCCGGGTGCCAGATCGTCTTCATCTCGACGAACCGCTCGATCCAGCGGGGGGACGTCGCCGCCCTGTCGTCGAACCACTCCGCCTCGCCGAGCGAGCGGGCCCGCACCCGCTTGACGCTGGCCGCGGCCGCCTCCTCGAGGCGCTTCACCAGCGCCGCGTCCACGCCGTGCAGATCGAGCGCGGCGACGTCCATGTGCGCGGCGAGGTGCGGCAGCACCTCCGCGAGCTGGCCGGTGAGGACGTTGACGACGCCGCCCGGGAGATCGCTCGTGGCGAGCGCCTCGCCGAAGACGAGCGCCGTGCGCGGATCCGCCTCGCTCGCGAGCACGACGCAGGTGTTGCCGGCGGTGATCACCGGCAGGAGAGCGCCCGCGAGGCCGAGCAGCGCCGGCCGCGGCGGCGCCGCGATGACGACGACCCCCATCGGCTCGGGCACGGTGAAGGTGAAGTGCGGGCCGGACACGGGGTTCAGGCTCGCGAAGAGGCTCTGGTACTTGTCGGCCCAGCCCGCATAAGCGACAGCGCGATCGATCGCCGCGAGGACCTCGCGCTCGGCGGCGCCTGCGCCCTGCCCGCCGCGCTCGAGCGAGGCCGCGAGCTCCGCGCGCCGCGCCTCGAGCATCTCGGCGAGGCGGTAGAGGATCTGCCCGCGGTTGTACGCGGCGCGCGCCGACCACCCGCCGAGCGCGCCGGCCGCCGCGAGCACGGCGTCGCGCCCGTCCTTGCGCGAGGCGCGCGGGATGTTCTCGACCGCGCCCGCGCCTCCGTGATCGCGCACCTGCGTGTACCTCCCGGACTCCGAGCGCACGAACGCGCCGCCGACGAACATCTTGTACGCCTTGCGCACGCCGACCCGCGCGCGCGCCTCGCCCGGAGGAGCGTCGAGCGCGGCCGCGCCGGCGCACTCCCCGATCGACGTGCACCCCTCGTCGCCGCCGCTGTCCTTGTCGCCGAGCGCCATCAGTCCACCTCGAGGTAGGCGAGCAGCCCCTGGCGCCCGCCCTCGCGGCCGAAGCCGCTCTCCTTGTAGCCGCCGAACGGCGCGCTGGGATCGAACTTGTTGAAGGTGTTCGCCCAGACGACGCCGGCGCGGAGCCGCTGCGCGACCCAGAAGCTCTTCGAGCCCTTGCCGGTCCAGACGCCCGCCGACAGCCCGTACATCGTGTTGTTCGCCTTCTCGATCGCCTCCTCGGGCGTGCGGAAGGTCAAGATCGAGAGCACCGGGCCGAAGATCTCCTCGCGCGCGATCCGGTGCGACTGCGCGACGCCCGTGAAGAGCGTCGGCGCGAACCAGTAGCCCCGCTGCGGGAGCGCGCAGCTCACCGAGAAGCGCGCGGCCCCCTCGCGCTCCCCCGCCGCCACGAGCTCCTCGATCTTCGCGAGCTGCGCCCGCGAGTTGATGGCGCCCACGTCCGTGTTCTTGTCGAGCGGATCGCCGACGCGCAGGGTCGCCATGCGCTCGCGCAGCTTGAAGAGGAGCGCGTCGTGGACGCTCTCCTCGACGAGGAGGCGCGAGCCCGCGCAGCAGACGTGGCCCTGGTTGAAGAAGATGCCGCCGATGATCCCCTCGACGGCCTGATCGAGCGGCGCGTCCTCGAACACGATGTTCGCGGCCTTGCCGCCGAGCTCGAGGGTGAGCCGCTTCCCGGTGCCGGCGAGCGCGCGCTGGATGCGCTTGCCGACCTCGGTCGATCCGGTGAACGCGACCTTGTCGACGCCAGGGTGGCCGACGACCGCGGCGCCGGTCGCGCCGGCGCCCGTGACCACGTTGACGACGCCGGGCGGGAGATCGGCCTCCTCGATGATCTTCGCGAGGAGCAGCGCGGTGAGCGGCGTCGTCTCGGCGGGCTTGAGGACGCACGTGTTGCCCGCCGCGAGCGCCGGGGCGAGCTTCCACGCCGCCATGAGCAGCGGGAAGTTCCACGGGATCACCTGGCCCGCGACGCCGAGCGGCCGGGGATCGCGCCCGGGAAAGGCGTGCTCGAGCTTGTCCGCCCAGCCCGCGTGGTAGAAGAAATGCGCGGCCGCGAGCGGGAGATCGACGTCGCGGGACTCCTTGATGGGCTTGCCCCCGTCGAGCGACTCGGCGACGGCGAGCTCGCGCGCCTTCTCCTGGAGGGCCCGGGCGACGCGGTAGAGGTACTTGCCGCGATCGAGCGGGCGCATGCGCGACCAGTGCTTCTCGTACGCGGCCCGCGCCGCCTGCACGGCGAGATCGACGTCCTGCTCCGAGGCCTCGGCGAACTCGCAGAGCTTCTCCTCGGTCGACGGGCTGATGCTGTCGAGGTAGCGGCCCGAGGCCGGAGCGCGCCACGCGCCGCCGATGAAGAGCTCGTACCGCGGCGCGATCTTCACGTGGTCGCGCCCCTCGGGCGCCGGCGCGTAGCGCCAGGCGTCGCCGAACACGACGGCCGCGTCGCGCGCCGCGGTCGCGTCCCGGGGCGAGCCCCCGTCGCCGCCAGCCGCGGCGGTGCTGTTGTCGCTCATGCGGCGCACTCTACGCCCGCGGCCGCGCGTTGAACACCGACGCGGCCCCGCCCTCGCGGCGCGGTCAGTCCTTGCTGAAATGATCCCCGCTCTGGTAGGCGCCCGTCCGCTCCTTCTCGAGCTGCATGAGCACGTCGTTGAGGAGCGTCGACGCGCCGAAGCGGAACAGGTCGCTCGTGAGCCAGGCGTCGCCGAGGGTCTCCTTGACCAGCACGAGGTAGTGGAGCGCCTGCTTCGCGGTGCGGATCCCGCCGGCCGGCTTCATCCCGACGCGCCGCCCGGTCGCCTGCGCGTGATCGCGGATCGCCTCCAGCATCACCAGCGTCACCGGGGGCGTCGCCGCCGGCGTGATCTTCCCGGTCGAGGTCTTGATGAAGTCGGCGCCCGCGAGCATCGCGATGCGGCTCGCCTTGCGGACGCGATCGTAGGACCCGAGCTCGCCCGTCTCCAGGATCACCTTGAGGTGCGCGTGCCCGCACGCCTCCTTGGTCGCGGCGATCTCGTCGTACACCGCGCCGTACTCGCCGGAGAGCATCGCGCCGCGGTCGATCACCATGTCGATCTCGTCGGCGCCGAGCTCGACCGCCTGGCGGACGTCGGCGAGCTTGACGGCGAGCGTGGAGAGGCCGCTCGGGAAGGCGGTCGCCACACTGGCCACCTTGACCGCCGAGCCCGAGACCGCTCGCTTCGCCACAGCGACGAGCTTGGGATAGACGCACACCGCCGCACAGGAAGGGATGTCCGCGCGCTCGTGGGGTCGAAGCGCCTTCTGACAGAGCTGCTCAACTTTTCCGGGGGAGTCTTTCCCCTCCAGGGTGGTGAGGTCCATCATCGAGATGGCGAGCTTGAGGCCGGCGACCTTGGCGGGGCCTTTGATGCTCCTTTTGCCGAGCCCGGCTGCGCGCTCTTCGACCATGACCTTATCCACGGTGGGCGAAGAGAAATCGGGGTAGGTGACCTCCCTGCCCTGGCGCACCACGCCGGGCGCGGCGCCGCTGTCGTTTCCGAAGATCGCCATCGGCCTCGTCTCCTGGCGCGGGAACGTACCAGAAGCGTCCGATCGATCCTACCGAGTGCGTGCTAACGTGGCGCTCTGATGAAGAGACGCTTCCCGATTGCCGTCGTTTTTGTCGTACTTGCTGTCGTCTTTGCCTTTGCCTCGCTGCTCGGGTGTGGCGCGGCCGAGCGACCCGATGGTGGACAAGGGCTGATCCCGGTCGGCGCGGCGGCGCCCGACGTGTTCGCCGCGGATCAGCACGGCGCGATCCAGCGGCTGTCCGACCAGCGGGGTCGGGCCGTGGTCGTGTACTTCTATCCGAAGGACGGGACGCCGGGCTGCACCGCGGAGGCGTGCGCGTTCCGCGACGCGTGGGATCGCTTCAAGCAGGCCAACGTGCAGGTCTTCGGCGTGTCGTCCGACACCCGCGAGTCGCACGAGAAGTTCGCGACCGAGAACAAGCTGCCGTTCCCGATCCTCGTCGACACCGATCACGCGTGGGCCACGGCGTTCGGCGTGCCGATGCGGCTCGGCGCGACGGCGCGCGTGACGTTCCTCGTCGATCCGGACGGCAAGATCGCGAAGGTCTATCCGGACGTGGATCCCGGGGTGCACGCGGACGAGGTGCTGAAGGACGCCGCGCAGCTCACGGGCGCCGCGCTCCCGGTCGCGCCAGCGGCGCCGGGCAGCGCAGCGCCGGCCGCGCCGGACACCGCGGCGCCGGCCGCCACCGGGGCGGCGCCCGCGGCGGCGCCCGCGGCGGCGCCTGCGGGCGCGGCGGAGCCGGCCACGGCCGCTCCGGTGGCGACGGGGACGATGCTGCCCCCGGCGGCCCCCGCGGCGCCCCCGGCGAAAGGTCCGCCGGGGAGGCGGTGACGCCCGCGCGCGCACGCGGCGCAGGAGCGCCGGCGGGACGCGCGCTGACCGCGCGGGCCGCGCGGAGGGCTGACGGGAGATCTGCAGACGGGAGCGCGCGCGTGGTGCGTAGGTCGTCGGAATTTTTGAACACCAACGGGTTGGCTCTCTGCGTCCATCGCTTCCGCGACGACCACGCGCGGCCGACGGGCCTCACGCTGCTGCTGCTCCACGGCTTCCTCGACGCCGGGAGCACGTGGGACCTCGTGGCCGAGCCGCTCGCGCGGGCGGGGCACGACGTCGTCGCGCCGGACCTGCGCGGGTTCGGCCGGAGCGCCCGCGTCGGCGCGGGCAGCTACTACTACTTCCCCGACTACATCGCCGACGTCGCGGCGCTCGTGGACGCGCTCGCGCCGGCGCGCCTCGGCGTGGTGGGCCACTCGATGGGCGGCGCGGTCGCCGTGTACTACGCGGGCGCGTGCCCCGGCCGCGTCGAGCGCCTGGCGCTGCTCGAGGGCATGGGGCCGCCGGCGAGCGGCCCCGAGGTGGCCGTCGCGCGCGTCGAGGCGTGGCTGCGCCAGATGGCGGAGCTCGATCGCGCGCCGCGGAAGCTCTCGTCGATGCAGGACGCGATCGCGCGGCTCGTGGCGAACCACCCGCGCGTGCCGCGCGACGTGCTGGCGACGCGCGCGCCGCTGCTCACGCGGGAAGAGCCGGACGGCGGGCTCGCGTGGGCGTACGATCCGATGCACCGGACGACCTCGCCGCTGCTGTTCCAGGTGGAGGCGTTCATGACGTTCCTGGAGCGCATCGCGTGCCCGACGCTGCTCGTGAGCGGCGGGCCGACGGGGTGGCACCCGGAGGACGAAGCGGAGCGGGTGGCGAGGCTCAAGCGCGCGGAGCACGTCGAGCTGCCGGAGGCCGGGCACATGATGCACTGGTCGGCGGCGGCGGAGCTGGCGGAGCGGCTGGGCGACTTCTTCGCCGCGGGAGGAGACGCCGGGGACGCGGCGGGCCAGGGAATCAGGCGAGGAGCGCGAGGCGCGGGAGGAGCGGGCGCAGCCGCAGCAGCGAACGGAACCGGCTCGCTCGAGGACGGAAATAAAAGAGCTTGACTCGGCATGGCGAGTGGGTAATCTGCGCGCCTCCTCGACGAGAGGCGTGCCACCTTAGCTCAGTGGTAGAGCAACGGTTTCGTAAACCGTAGGTCTCGAGTTCAAATCTCGAAGGTGGCTCAAAGTGAATGTCAGTGTGTTCGCTCGCCTGTAGGTGAGCAGGAGACCGCTGGCGCTCGATGGTGCTGGTGAATCTCGCTCTTGCCGGTTGAGCGGTGGCACGCCGGTATGCGCATAGCTTTCCCTGCGAGCGTCATCGTCTGGCGTCACGCTGACCCAGCGCTGGCTCGAGCTCTCCCGCGGGGCCCCGGTGCTGGAGTTGCGCCTGTTCAGGGTGATAACTGGCAGCCTCCTACAGGCGGCGTTACCCGTTCAGGCTGAACCCCTCATGGCCGCGTAGCCGTTGTCGGCTGATGCAGCCGAGCTCGCCGCGCGCTTGCCGATAGCTGCGCCCCGCGGCAAGGATGAGCGTGGGAGGACCACGCATGACCACGATCTCCTTCGACCTGCCCGATGACGCCATGCTCGCCCTGCACGTGGCGCCGTCCGAGGTCACGCGCGAGCTGCGCATGGCGGCGGCGATCAAGCTCTACGAGCTGGGCCGTCTCTCCTCTGGTGCAGCGGCGCGCCTGGCAGGCGTGCCTCGCGTCTCGTTCCTCGCGAAGCTGGCCGATTACGGCGTCGACACTTTTCGCATGACCGACGAGGAGCTGCGCGCGGATGTCGATAATGCGTGACGTGCTCTGCAATACATCACCGCTCCTGTACCTTCACCAACTCGACCGGCTCGAGCTGCTTCCGGACCTGTACCAGCGGATCACCATCCCCAAGGCCGTGGCCCATGAGCTCCGTGAGGGCATGCGGCTTGGCCACGCCGTGCCACGGGTCGAGGACCTCCCGTGGCTCGCCGTCGAGGAGGTAGAGCACGCCTCTCTCCTGCGACTCGTCGCCGATCTGGACGCCGGAGAGCGCGAGGTGCTGGCCCTCGCTGCCGGACGCCCGGCGAGCCTTCTGCTCCTGGACGATGGCCAGGCCCGCCGCTATGCGACGATGCTCGGGCTGACGTTCACCGGCACGCTCGGCGTGCTCCTACGGGCAAAACAGCGGGGCTTCCTCGACCGCGTGAGCCCCTGTCTTGATCGGCTCCAAGCGCTCGGTTTTCGCTCGGTTTTCGGATAGCTCCGGCGCTGCGCGCGAGCGTGCTGAAACTCGCCGGCGAGCCCCCAGGCTGATCCCGGACGGCTGTTTACCCCCTCACGAGCCCAATCACCACAACGGCAAGAAGCATCGCCACACCGAGCACCGCCACCGCGGCCACGACGAGCCCCCACCTCGTCCGGGAATGCGCCGCGTTCGTCGCCGCTCTCACGCCGGCGCCAGCAGGCGTCTCCTCCCACATCTCCGTGCTCCCCAGCGCGGCCGTCTCCGGCGCTCCCGCCGCCCCTGCCACCGGGCCGCGCCCCTCCCCCTCGGTCCCCGCCGCTCTGCCCTCCGCCGGCAGCGCCAGTGAAGGCAATGGCCCCGCGGCCGCTTCATCCCCGATCCGAGGCACCCTACCCACCCTCGCCACACCCAGCCCCCACGCCGTCTCCACCCTGAACCGCTGCGCCATCGCCAGCCTGCTCCGCGCATCCGCGCCCGGCGCCGCGCTCCCCGGCATCACCCCCTGCCCCGGCAGCGCCGCCACCAGCCGCACCGCGCTCCCCGCCCTCTCCCCCCGAGGCGCCCCCCCGCGCTCGCGGATCGCGCGCTCCCTTGCCGCGTCCGCCGCCTCGCTCAGGAGCTGCCGCGCGCCCGCGTCGTCCACGGCCCTCTCCGCCGTCACCGCGGTCCCCGCCGCCTCGCGCAGCGCCGCCGCGAGCTCCGCCGCCCGCGCAAACCGGGCTTCGGGCCTCTTGGCGAGGCACCTGGCCACCGCGGTCCAGAGCGCCTCCGGACACCCCGGGAGCACCTCCGGCAGGGGCATCGCTTCCAGGTGCACGTGCGCCGCAAGGATCTCCGTCTCCCCGATGCCCGACGCCTCGTCGAGCACCGCGTATGGGTGCGCCCCCGCCAGCATCTCGTACGTGACCACGCCGAGCGCATACAGATCCGCGCGCGCGTCCACGGCGCCCCCGGCGACCTGCTCCGGGGCCATGTAGCGCGACGTCCCGACCGCCCTGCCTTGCCCGGTCAGCCCGAGGCCCACGCCCCGCGCGTCCTTCGCCACGCCGAAGTCGACGAGCCGCGCGCGCACGCCGTCGCTCACCAGGATGTTCTCGGGCTTCACGTCGCGGTGCACGAGGTCGGCCTCGTGCGCCGTCGAGAGCGCGTCCGCGATCTGGATCGCGTAATGGAGCGCGCGCACCGGATCGAGCCGCGCGCCGCCTGCGATGATCTCCCGCAGCGGCACGCCCGCGGCGCGCTCCATCACCATGAAGAGCCGCCCGTCCGCGGCCCTGCCGGCGTCGTACAGCCGCACGATGTTCGGGTGCGCGACCCGCGCCGCGAGCTTCGTCTCCCGGAGGAAGCGCTCGGCGTAACGCGCCTCCCCCGCGAGGGCACGGTGGATGATCTTGATCGCCACCGGCCGCTCCAGCGCCGTGTCGAGGGCGGCCCAGACCTCGCCCATCCCGCCGCGTCCGAGGAGGCGATCGATCAGGAAGCGCCCCTGGAACAGCGCCCCGGGGCTCAGCGGCTCATCGACGCTCGTCACCTCGCGACACCCTACCTCGCAGCAGCTGACGATAGGCGAAAGAGCGCCCCGGCCCTCCTCGCTCCTCTGCCCTTGTTGACCCTCCCCGGGAAAGGTAGCGTCGGGTGTCCATCGCGCGAAGCGCGCCGAGCGCATGAAGCGCCAGCGGGCAGCGCGCCCCCGGAGCCCGATGTCGAGCCCCCGCCCCGACCCCGATGACGGCGATCCGACCCTCGAGGCCCGCGTCGCCCACGCCGTCGCGCCGTACGCCGATCTCCTGCCCGCGGAGGATCTCGAGGCGCTGCGCGCGCTGACCTCGCGCTTCCTCGCGACGCACCCCGTCGCCGCCCCGCTCGTCGACCGGCTCCGCCCGCGCACGCCGCCCGCCGCGAGCGGCGAGGTCGACCGGCGCGAGCCCGCGGCGCTGGCCGAGGCCGCGCAGCGGCTCGCCGCGAAGGCGGGCGCCGCCAAGGGCCGAGGACAAGGCGGCGCCCGATGAGCCACGGCGACCGGCCGCGGAGGCCCCTCCGCCCCGACCAGCAGGCGCTCGTCGCGGAGGCCGTGCCGCTCGTCGAGAAGCTCTGCGGTCACTTCCTCCGGCGGACGCGCGCGCACTATGTGGCCGACGATCTCCGCTCCGCCGCGGTCCAGGCGCTCCACGAGGCCGCGCTCGGCTACGATCCCGCCCGCGGCGTCCCCTTCCAGGTCTACGCATGGCGGCGCGTCGACGGCGCGCTGTCGGACGCGCTGCAGCAGGAGTCGAAGCACTGGCGCGCCGCCCGCGAGGACGGCTACGACGCCGCCGAGGCGGCGCAGGACACGAGCGACGTGCTCGCCGACGGCGACGTCGAGACGACCGCGCAGGCCGACGGGATGGCCGACCAGGTCGCGGCCGCCGCGGTGCTCGGCCTCGTCGGCCGCGCGCTGACGGCGCAGGGCGAGGAGGGCGAGCGGCTCCGCGCCGCGTACGACCGCGCCATCCGCGCGGTGGAGGCCGCCCTGTCGCGGCTCCCGGACGAGGAGCGGCGCGTCCTCGTGCTCCGCCACGTCGAGGAGCGGACCTGGCAGGCGATCGGCGCGGCGCTCGGCTGCTCGGAGCGGACCGCCAAGCGGCGCAGCGCGGAGGCCCAGAAGCGGTTCGCCGGCGCGCTGCGAGCGGACCGGGAGCGCGCGCAGGGCGGCGCCGCCGCGCCGGATCGGGTGGGGCTGGCTGGCGCGACGTCCGGGTAGAGCGCCAGGCGGAGCGTCTCCCCGCTGCCGCTATTCTTGCGGTCGAGCATACCGAGAGCTCGCAGGAGACCCTTGGCACAGCGGCACGACGCGCGCCTTCACCTCCTCGAGAAACGCGCGCAGCCCAGAGGCGGCCCCCCGCTCCCGCAACCGCTCGAGCGGCGCTTCGGTCAAGCAGCGCGCCTCGCGCTCGCGATCGTCGCCCGTGAGCCGGTGGAGCACCCTCTTCGGGTTCCGCTTCGCCTGCTCGTCCTTCGCGTTGAGCTGGTGCGCCTCGTCGCAGGGGGAGAAGCCGAGCTCGCGTCGAAGCTCGCCGAGGCGAGCGCGCTCTTCGTCCGACTCGGGCTCGAACCCCGCGAGCACCCAGGCCTCGCGCATCGGATCAGGGCAGCCGAGGACGATTTGAAAAGACGCCCACCGCGAGGCCTCGGTCCGGGCTTGAGCAAGCCCTTTCCGGCGGAGCTCCCCCTGATCATCCATGTCCCAGACGATGAAGACCGCTCCCAGGCGGGTCGGCGGATCCCGCTTCCCTACCTCGCGCGCGATCGCGAATGCGTTCCTCGCGGCCTGGGCGCCCGCCGCCCCCGGCTTTCCGTCGAAATGCCCCGGCATGAAGCGCACGTTGCCGAGGCCTCGCCTGTACGCCTCGAGTTTGTGGATGTCGAAGAACTCCTTGCCGTGGCCGTCGCTCGCCCATTCACGGATGGACTCCGGGTGGGAACGCAGGAGGTCGCTCACCCAGGCGGGCCCCTCGTCGTGAAGCACGCGGTCCACGAGAGCGCTCGCTGTCAGGAAGTCGGCGGTGGCCTCACAGAAGACCAGGAGCTTCACGGCGCGCTCTCGGCGAGCACCCAGTCTCGCTCTGGATCCATGCTCCAGAGCTGGCCCGCCGAGAGCGTGCCTTTCACCTCCTTCGCCTGCGGGTGCTCGGAGAGGCGCTTGAGGGCGACGGTGCCGTCGTCGCGGAGCGCGAAGGCGTAGATCTCGGAGGGGTCGAGCTCGTCGAGGATGTAGGGCGAGTGCGTCGTGGCGACGATCTGGAGATCGCTGAACTCCTCGAGCAGGCGTCTGACCAGCCGCACCAGCTCCATCTGCGCCTGCGGGTGGAGCGACTCGGCGAAGTCATCCAGGAGCAGGACTTCCGGGCGGTTCGGGCCATGAAGCACGGTCAGGAGCGCCAGCGTGATGAGGGTCCCCTCGCTCGCCGCGTGCGCGGGGACGGAAGGGGCTCCGCGAAAATCGAAGTACACCTTGCTTCCGACGACGTCCTCGGCCTTGTGAGGCAGCTCTGGGTTCGGGCGTCTGACCCTGGCCTGCCGGATGCGAACCCGCTCCACGTTCGGAATGATCCGACGGAGCGACTCTTCGATACGATCGAACACTTCGTCGTGGCCGAGTTTGATTGCGGCGAGCGCGACAGCGGTGTTGGTCCCGTCGTAGCCGACGGTGGGCGCGAGCTCATCGCTGTACGCTGCGGCGGCGATGCGCTCCGCGTTGAGCTTGTAGACGGTCGTGGGTGCGACGATCTCGTCCAGCCGCGGCACCTGACCGCGGAGGGGGCGGTGGCCTTCAGCGGTGAACTGCCGCGCATCGCCGGTCCGTTCCCAGTCGACGAGCACCGACGATTCCGAGAGCACGGTCCGGAAGCTCCATGCCTCGTCCTCCCATGTGCCCCGTGACGTCAGCGCGATCGCCCCTTCTTTGGTCCCCCGGCGAAGCAGATCCCCGGGCGACCAATCACCTGTCAGCAAGTTTCGGGGCGCGTAGCGCACGAGGCGGCTCTGAAGCGCGAGCGCCTCGAGCACGCTCGTCTTCCCGGACCCGTTCGGGCCGACGAGCACGGTGAGCCGGCCGAGCGCGACGGTGCTGTCCCGATGGCCCTTGAATTCCTGGAGTCGAACGGACGTGATCATGCGGAAATTCCTACAGGTCGAGCTTCCCCTGGCCGGAGAGCAGCGGCATCCGGGGCCGCCCGCCGCGTCAGGCGCCACGGGCAGGCGGAAAGGTACGCCCGTGGGACCAGCCGGTGAAGCCTGTCCTGTGGAGGCCCGGGCGTCATTTTCGGCGGTTCGGCCGAGGCCCGGGGGCGCTTCGCCGCCGCGCTGCACGCTGACCGGGAGCGCGCAGCGCAGCGCCTCGGCGCCAGCTCAGCCAGGGCTCTCCGTCACGAGCTCCGGGACGACAGGCGTCGCCCCCGGCTGCTCGCCGCTGTCGCTCCCACCGCCGCCTCCGCCATCACCGCGCCCGTCCCCCTCGCCTCCCTTCGGCGCCTCCTTCCTCGACGACCGGGCCGAGTTGGGCCTGCCCACCGCGAACAACGACGGGAACCGCTCCTGGGTGCGCGAGCTCTTCCGCCACAGCCACAGCGCTGCCGCCCGCACCTCCTCGTAGCGCAGGCAGAGCAACGTCCAGACCCGCACGTACCGGTCGAAGGCCTGCCGGGCCCTCGGCGTCATCGCCGTCGAGAGCTTCTGGATCATCGCCCCGGCCAGCTCCCGCGCGCGCGCCGCGTCGTCAGCCCGGTAGTGCTTCGCGTCCGCCTTCACGACGTCGGCGCGCAGCTCGTAGATCCGCGCGTAGCCGAGCAGATCGTTCGCGAGGTCGCGGTGCCCGGTGCCCGGCCGCAGCCGATCGAGCTCCGGCTTGATCGCAGGGTCGTCCGCGAGCTGGTACTCGCACAGCGCCTGCATGCGCGCCTCGACCTCCAGCCCCTCGGTGACCAGCGCGATCGGCAGCCGCGCCTCCGTCTCGAGCGCGCCGGCGGCCCGGGCCTCCGCGAGCGCGTGCAGCACGGCGAAACACGCGAGCTCCAGCTCGTCGACGTGCGTGACGTCGAACTCCTCCCGGGGCAGCCGCGCGAAGCGCGCGCGCACGTCGGGCGAGGACACGAACCCGACGACGCCGAGGGCGGCGTACGTGGCCGCCTCGACATCGATCCTCACAGTGATGAGCTCGGCCTCGGCGAGGCGGTCGAGCTCCGGGGCGAGCGCCTCGAGCGCCTTCTTACCAGCCGCGGGGTCGTAAATGGGCGGAGCGTACGATGGCTCTCCAGAGGCGGCAGCGGTCGCGGAGCGCTTCTTCGACTTCGTCACAGCAGGCATATCTCTCCTCCTGAAATCTCCTCGAAAGGGAGGCAGTTGGTTGCGTTCGACCCGAGCCGTCGCCGCGCCGCGCAGGCAGCGCGAGCGAACGATGGACCAAGGCCACCGGGACCGAGCGCGTCGCGCGAAGGGGATCCGTCGCCCGGCGTCCTTCCGTCCCGTCGAGGAGATCAATCGGGAGCGCGACCCCGATCGGGTCACGACAATCGACCTGGGTCGGTCGATTTCTTTGCGGCTCCGTCGGGCACGGGCCCTGCCTGCGCGAAGTTTCACCAACACGAGAAAAAGAGACCCGCAGGACTCTCGACAGCCTCCGCCCAGAGGTTCATCTCTCCCGGGAGCCTCTCGACAGCCTCCGCCCAGAGGTTCATCTCTCCCGGGAGCCTCTCGACAGCCTCCGCCCAGAGGTTCATCTCTCCCGGGAGCCTCTCCGGGGGCGCGACGCGACCCAGCCTGGCTCCCTGCCGCGCATCGCCGCGCCGGGGACGCGGAGCGAAGGCTCCCGTGCGGCGGGCTCGCCCGTCACCTCGGGTGCTCCTCGAAGAAATCGAGCAGCCGTTCGCTCGCGTGGAACGTCTCGCTCTTCGGCCCGAACACCGGCGGCAGATCTCCTCCGCCGGGCCACGTGTGCCCGCCCCCCTCGACCGCGCAGTGCTCGACCTCGACCTCGTCAGCGCAGATCGACCACGCCCTGCAGGTGGTATCGCCATGCGCATAGGTGCG
The DNA here is from genome assembly GCF_051475585.1 of Sorangium sp. So ce426. Taxonomy (NCBI): domain Bacteria; kingdom Pseudomonadati; phylum Myxococcota; order Polyangiales; family Polyangiaceae; genus Sorangium; species Sorangium sp. So ce426. Next base: position 7,242,824 of record NZ_CP150341.1, read on the forward strand.
GTGCGAGACATCGGCGCAGCCGTCGCGATCGCGCCAGATGGCGAGGCTCTGGGCCACGGAGATGAACTCGAGGCTCCCCGGCACCGGAACCGGGACCTGCCCCAGGCCTCCGCCGTAGGGAATGACGGAGTCCGCGGTCCCGTGCACATGCAGGACGGAGATGGGGCGCACCGGCTCGCAGGTCTCCGGCGGCATGTGCAGGACGCCGGCGATCGGGGCGATCGCCGCGATCCTGTCCGCGAGCTCGCAGCCGAGGCGGTGCGCCATGAGCGCGCCACCGGACATGCCGGTCACGAAGATGCGGCTCGGGTCGACGCTGTGCTCCGCGGAGATCGCGTCGATCAGATCTCGTGTGAAGGCCACGTCGTCGACGCCTTCCTCCCACGCCTGGCCGCAGCACCGGCCTGCATTCCAGCTCCCGCCGATACCCGCGGGATAGGCGACCAGGAGCTTTCGTTCGTCCGCGAGCGCGCTGAGGCCGGAGAGCGCCGCTTCGCGCTCGGGCGTGCCATTGAAGTGATGAAAGTCGAGCACGAGCGGGGCGCGCTTCTTCTTGTTCTGAAGAGAGCTCGGAACGTGCAGGAGGGCCGCGCGATCGCGGCCCCCGCTCGCCACGTGGATCCAGATGTCTCCAGCCGGGCTCGGCTCGCGGCTGCTGCCCGGCTCGCCTGCCACGGCGCGCTCCGCGGCCGTCCCCAGGGGCTCCGGCGATCCGCAGCCAGCGAGGACGGCGGCGACGATCATCAAGGAAGATCCTTTCCTGCACTCGATGGGATCCATTCACCTACCTCCGGCAAGAGAGCGGGATGAAACGCGCCGGGAGCCCCGGACGCACGCCTCTCGGCGAAGCCAGCGCGGTGCCCCGCTGCGGGGCGTCTCGGGTCGCCGGGCGCGCGGAGGGCGATCCAGGGACGGGTCAGGGGCTCTTGAAGAGCTCGACCGCGGGGAGAGCATCGCCCATCGTGCCGGGCTCGTGGCCACGGGGCTTCGCGTCGCCCAGTCCGAGCTGGCCGAAATGGTTGCGCCCCCAGCACTTGACGTGTCCGTCGGTCAGCAGCGCGCAAGTGTGATATGCGCCAGCGGTGATGGCCGCCGCCGTCGCTCCCTCCCCGAGGTCGACCGTCGGCAGCGCGTCGCCCATCTCGTCTGGATCGTCACCACGGCGATCAACGTGGCCCAGACCTAGCTGGCCGAAATCGTTGTCCCCCCAGCATTTGATGCGGCGGCTGGCGAGCAGCGCGCAGGTGTGAAGCCCGCCCGCGGCAAGCGCTGTGACGGCCTCGCCAACCTTCACCTCGCTGAGGTTGTCGCCCATTTGGCTCGTGGCTGTGCCGCGATAGATCCTGTCGCCCATACCGAGCTGACCATGTGCGTTGTGCCCCCAGCACTTGACGCTGCCACCGCTCATCCGCGCGCAGGCGTGATAGAGTCCCGCCGAAATCGCTAGCGTCGACTCACCCCCTAGATCAACGATACTAAGGCCATTGCCCATCTCGTCCGGATCGTCCCCACGGCCAACGGTATCACCGATCCCGAGCTGACCATCTACGTTATAACCCCAGCATTTGACGCTGCCACCGTTCATCCGTGCGCAGGTATGTCTCTCGCCCAAAGCGAACGAGAGGGCCACCTTGCCACCACCTAGGCTCACGGGGAGGCCGTTGGCCTCGCTCCGGTTTTCTCCATCACCGAGCCCGAGCTGCCCAAACGCATTCCAGCCCCAGCATCGGGTCACGTCGCCACTCACGAGCGCACAGGTGTGACCACCTCCCGCGGCGATCGCAGCCGCTACTCCGCCCAGATTCACCACCTCAAGGTTATCACCCATCTGGCTCGGATCGACACCGCGCAAGGTGATGTTCTCGCCGAGCCCGAGCGCGCCGAAGCGGCTGCCCCCCCAGCACTTGACTGCGCCGCTGGTCAGCCGCGCGCAGGTATGCGAGCCGCCCATGGCGAGCGATTCGACCCTTGCATCTGTGCCAAGGTCCGTTACCGGCAGCGCGCTGCCCATCTGGCCGTGCACATCGCCGCGGTTCACTGCATCGCCTATCCCGAGCTGGCCGCTGTTATTCCATCCCCAGCACTTGATTCGTCTGGTGTTCAATACGGCGCATGTATGGTATTGGCCTGCCTCAATCTGGACGACCCTCTCCCTTACGCAGCTCGCCGCGCACCCGTCGCCGTCGATGGTGCCGCCGTCGTCGCACTCCTCTCCCACTCCCGCGGACACCCATCCGTCGCCGCAAGCGCAGTCCTCGCCGTTCTCGTTCGTTTCGCCGTCGCAATCCTCGTCACCGCTGCCGCTGTCGCAGACCTCGGCCTGCGGCGTCACCTCGCCGTCGCAGCTTCCCACGGGCCTCCCCTGGTCATCACACCGCTGGAGCCCCGCTCGGCAGACCCCGACGCCCTCCGTCCCATCAGGTCCGTTGTAACAAGGCACCGAGGCGCTCAGAGTGTGCACGGGCGCCGTCCCGTCGCACCCATCGATCGTGCAGATATCCCGGTCGTCTGGCACATCCGCGGGCAGCGGCACCTGCTTGGCAGAGCCCGCGCCGTCGCACACGAGCTGCGCGCAATCTCCGGCTGTCTGCTCGGGCAGCGGCTTGCCCTCGACGGCGTCCTCGAAGACGCAAACGCCCTCCTGGCACGCCACGGCGGTGCGACATGCCGGCTCGCCGGCCTTGCAGTCGGCGACCGTGAGACATCCCTCATCACCCCGACGGATATCAGCCACCTGATTGCAGTTCACCGCCGCGACGAGCACCACGGTCGCGCCCGGCATCCCTCCTCGCGTCGCTCCCATCACCACCCCCCCTTAACGGCCACGCCGCCTGGACGCAGCGCGATCTCGGCGCGCCACTGGGCTCCGCTGGGTTGTGCGCGCTCGTCGCGCTGCACGTGCAACGGCGCCGTCACGAACAGCACCACGCCTCCCGCCGCCAAGAGCCCGCCCGCGACCAGCGCCACCGTCGATCCGTTTCCGAGGCCCACCGCCTGCTGGCGCAGCTCGAGCCCTGCCAGGTCACAGCGGTCCTGCGCGCTGCAATGGCCGTCGTTGCTCTCCTGGTTTCTCGCGATCGCCATCGCTCCGAGCACCGCCCCCGCGGCGAGGCCTGCACCGCCAAGCCCCATCGCGGCGATCGCCGCCGGGCGCTGCCACGGCCGTTCTGAAGCCGGCGCAGCGAGCCTCAGGGGTTCAAGCGGCGCTATGGGCACGGCGACCCGTTCCCCGTCCGCCGCGATCTCGATCTGCTGCGTCCTGGTCTTGTATCCTCTCCCGCTGACGACCATTTCATGCCGGCCGACGTCGAGCGGCAGCGGCACGGACCACTGCGCCTCGCGGACAGGCAACCCATCGCGCGAGATCGTCAGCCCGGGGATGGACCGGACGGACGCGGGGACCTCGATCGTCAGCGTCGCCAGCTTCGGCTTCAGCGCGGCTGCCTTGATGGCGGCCTTCATCTGGCGGTCAAGGTCCCCGACCTTGGTTGCCGCCCCCTCGACCAACACATACTGGGACCAGGCGCTCGCGAGCTTGCCCCAGCCTTCGTAACATGCGCCGAGCGTGAGCTTCGCGCCGAGCGCGTCGGGCGCTAGGCGGACCACCTCCTCGATCCGACGACACGCGCGCTCGTAGCGCATCTCATCCATCTCGGAGGTCGCCTGTTCGTAGAGCGCCTGTACGGTGGCTTCCTTCTGGGGAGCGGCCGGCTGCGCCCGCGCCGCGACGGGCGCGAGCAGGCACAGAGAAAGGACGAACGCGCGTGGCCATCGCACGCGGCACGCAAGGCGGGTCATGAGCTGCTCTCCTGGGTTGTGTCAGCGCAGAGGTTCGTGCGTCGGTGTTGGCCGGGCGCGGCTTGCTTCCAGGGCTTGAGGCTTCTCCGGGACGGGGATGCTAGGTTTACCTGCAACTGGCCCCGAGCTCGTCGGCTTCAGCCTTGGAAGGCTCGCGGCGGCGCCCTTGGGACGCTCTTTAGCGGTGGATGACCCAGCAGATGACGGCGTTCCGGTCGTCGCCACCGGCGGCAGAAATAATGACGGTGCCGCGAGTTCCCCGGGTCGTGACGGCGCGACCTCGCTGGCCTTCGAAGCCAACGGCGGCTCGCCAGTCAGCGGCACATCGTCTGGCAAGCTCGTCGGCGCGGCGGCTGGCGCTTCGACACCGTCCGGCGCGGCGCGCAGAGCGAGCCACAAACCACAGGCCACGAGCGCGCCCACGCCCAGCGCCGCGCCCGCGAGGACACGCGCCCGATGCCTGGCCGTCGGCCGGCTGCGCACACCTGTATGGCCCCAGGCGGAGCCCGTTGCGACGAGCGCCGGCGGCGCGCTCGCTGGGACGGTCTGCGGCGGGCTCGCCGGCCTGGCGGCAGCCGGCGGGCTCGCCGGCGGCACGAGCGCGGGCTGCGATGCGACGTCCGGCCGCGAGACAAGGCCTCTCTGCGCCCCGCCGGGGAGCGCGGCCAGCGCGGAAGAGAGCTCCTCGATGCGCTGGTATCGAAGCTCGGGCTTCTTCTGGAGACAGCGCGCGATGATGGCGTCGAGCTCCGCGGGCAGGCCAGGGCGAAGCCGGCTCGGCGGAGCGGCATCCTCCTGGAGCACGCGGCCGACGAGCTCGGGCAACGTGTCCGCCCGGAAAGGTAGCGTGCCCGTGACCAGCTCGTACAGAGACACCCCCATCGCCCAAATGTCGCTCCGCGCGTCGACCTCCTTCGTGCGCACCATCTGCTCTGGGGACATGCAGAGTGGCGAGCCGAGCAAGGCGCCGGTCGCCGTGAGCTCCATGTTGTCCGAGGCAATCTGCTTCGAGACGCCGAAATCGAGGACCTTCACGCACGGTGAGCCGTCGGGCCGATGGGTGAGGAACAGGTTGGCCGGCTTGATGTCACGGTGGACGATGCCGAGCGCGTGCGCCTCGGCCAGCGCCTTCGAGGCATGGATCGCGTAGGTGGCGGCCTCCTCGACAGGCAGCGGGCCGCGCGCCTGCACGATCTGCTTCAGATCCGCGCCCGAAAGGAGCTCGAGCACCATGAACAGCTCGCCGGTCGGCAGCTCCCCGATATCGTGGACACGCACCGCGTGCTCGCCCCTGACGCGAACCGCCGCGCGCGCCTCACGGAGGAATCGCTCCTTCGCGTGCGCGTCTCGAAGCGTCTGGGGCAGCAGGAGCTTGATCGCGCGGAGCTCGTCGAGATCGACGTGGCGTGCCGCCACGACGACCCCCATTCCCCCCTTCCCGAGGACGCCCTCCACACGGTATTTGCCGAGCAGCAGGGCCCCCGGACAAATCAGCGCTTCCATGACGCTCAAGCGCGCTCCCCCCTCGGACTGCGAGCGACGAATACGCCGCAGCACAACGCGACGGCACTACGTTATCAGGGCAAGGGCAGATGTCCAGTCATGCCCCCTTTCTCAAATTGAGTGTTCCGAGAACGAATGTCCGCATCCGTCTTCCCCAGAAACGCTCGACTCCTGCGCCGGCCTGGACGAAGCCGCGCCACAGCCGCTCTGGGCGAGATGGCTCATGGCCTTTCGGTGCCGGCGTCGACACTCTCATCCTCCGCCCCGCGCGCCTCCCGACGCCACGCTGCGGGGCTCCAACGACAACCGCACGCGGCCGCGACGCCGCGTAGAAGCGTTCGCTCGAGGTGCGCGCGAGCTCGATCCGACGCCGGCGGAGCCGGCAGCCCCTCGCCCCCTCCGGCAGCCGCCGCCCTACAGCGTGAGCACCAGCTTGCCCACGGTGCTGCCCGACTCGATCGCCCGGTGCGCCTCGCCGGCTCTCTCCAGCGGGAACGTCTTCACGGGCGGCGCCGAGAGGCGCCCCTCCTCCACCCAGCCGATGAGCCGATCCATGGCCTCGCGCAGGATCTCCGTCCTGTGGAAGAGATACGAGAGGTTGAAGGCCAGCACGCTCTTGTTGTCGTTGCAGAGATCGAGCGGGTTGAAGCGCGGCATCCGGAGGAAGTCGACAGCGAGCTTCGGGTAGCTCGGGCGCCCGCCCTGCCGCGGAAGCATCGTGTGGAATCCGTACACGACGAGCTTGCCGGCCGAGGCCACGTGCCGGTAGCTCTGCCGCAGCGTCTCGACCCCGTTCGCGTCGAGCACCACGTCGTAGCCCTCGGGCGCGAGCCGCTCCGCCGCCGCCCAGAGCGGCTCGCTGCTCTTGTCGATCACCGCGTCAGCGCCGAGACGCCTCGCCGTCTCGACCTTGTGCGCCGCGCCCACCACGCCGACCACCCGACAGCCGGCGATCTTGCCGAGCTGCACGAGCGCGCTGCCCACGCCGCCGGCGGCCGAGTGCACAAGCAAAGACATGCCCGGGCGCAGCCGCACCAGCTCGAAGAGCGCGTAGTACGCCGTCATGAACACCGCCGGGAAGCCGGCCGCCTCCTCCGGCGTGAGCCGCGCCGGCAGCGGGAAGACCTGGTGGCGCGGGACCGCGACGCGCGAGGCGTAACCGCCGAAGCGCGTCACGCCGAAGACGGGCGCCCCGGGCGCGAAATCATCGGAGACGCCCTCGCCGAGCGCGGCGACGGTGCCGGCAAACTCGAAGCCGGGCGTGATCGGCCAGCCGACGTACTTCTTCGCCGACTCGTAAAGGCCCATGCGGACGACGCAGTCGGCGTAGTTGACGCCAGCCGCCCGCACGTCGACGAGCACCTCGCCGGGCGCGGGGGTCGGATCGGGGTGCTCCTCGACGCGGAGCTTGTCGTGGCTGCCGGGGGCGTGGACGACGATCTTGCGCATGCGGACCTGCTTGACGGATGTGGCCTTGCCACGGGTCGGACACCGCGGAGGCGGCGACGGCGGTTGTACACCGATCGGAGCGGGAAGGCCGCTGCGAAGCGGCGGGCTCCTGCTCTCGCGGGTTCTGCTCGACGAAGAAAGGGCACCTGGCTCGCATGTCCCACGGCGAGAGGCGGCACGCGTCGACCGCTCCACACCTGCCCGGCGCGGCGTGGCCTGGCGCTCCGCGTGGACCAGGGTACCTACCATCCACGGCGGAGTGCCTCCTCGATCGAGCGCCGGAAGACGTTCGCCTTTCCGCAGAGCGGACAGTGCATCAGAGTGATCGCAGCACATCTCCTGTGCAGCAGGCGGCGCTTGTTGCGTCCACGAGCAATTGTTGAGATAGTGCGCCGCATCACAATGGAGAAGCTTTGCGTGAGAGCGCGGCATGCTGCTCTGCTGGTGGTGGATTTAGTTCATGCAGCGGGCCTGGGTTGCGCCAGCCTGGAGGTCGACTCAGGCGCCGGGAGCGAACAGCGCGCGGCGGAGGCCACGGGAGCGATGTCGGAGCCCCGGCCGCCACGGCCCAGACGGCCTGCGCGGACCGATGCCGCGCCGCCCGGGTTACGCGCCGCGCACATTGCGGCAGTCCAGGCCGGGGCGCCGGCGGCGTATCACGTGACGCCGGAGGCAAGCGGCAGGCTGCGGGCCCACAACCCGATGCAACGGTTCGGTGTAGAGCTCACGGCAAAAGGCGTGCGGCTGGAGCACGAGGACTGGAGCTTCTCTCTCTCGACCGCGCGCTACGGGTGCGCGGGCGCGCTGCGTCCGGTCGACCCCGCCGAACCCAGAGGCGAGAAGAACCGCGTGGAGTACCGCCGCGATGGGGCCGCGGGGGTGGGCTTGGTGGAGTGGTACGTGAACGGTCCGCTCGGCCTCGAACAGGGGTTTACGCTGCCTGCGGCGCCGGACTGCCGCGACGGAACGCAGCCGGACGAGGTGGTGATCGAGCTGTCGGTAGCCGGCGCGGTGCCAGCACAGCCGGTGGATGGGGGCGGCGCGGTGGAGTTGCGCGAGCCAGGAGGGGCGCGGATCGCGCGCTACGGAGAATTGTTCGTGCATGATGCGGCGGGGCAGCAACTGCCGGCGCGGCTGGAGGTGGCGGAGCAGATCCTGACGATCCGCATCCAGGATGCAGAGGCGGTGTACCCGGTCGTGATCGATCCGCTGGTCGCAATGCAGCAGGGGAAACTATATGCCAGCGATACGACAACTGGCAATCAACACTTCGGCAACTCGGTCGCGGTCTCGGGTGATACGGCCATCGTGGGGGCGTTTTTCGATGGCGAATATGGGGGCTCCGCATACATCTTCGTTCGCTCCGGTTCCACTTGGACTCAGCAGCAGAAATTACTTCCCACCGGCATATCCGACTACTTCGGCTGGGCAGTTGACATCGATGGGGATACCGCAGTTGTTGGGGCTCCGTATGAGGCTACCGATGTGGGCGCCGCTTACATCTTCGTCCGCTCGGGATCTACTTGGTCCCATCAGCAGCAACTTCTTCCTAGAAATCGGACGGAAGCTCGGTCCTTAGGCTACTCGGTTGCGATCTCGGATGACACCGTCGTTGTGGGCGCACATTACGGCGACAGCGATGGCACCGACCTGAATGCGGCGTACGTATTCGTTCGCTCTGGCTCCACCTGGACCCAGCAGCAAGAGCTAATTCGCAGCGATGGAACGGTGGCAAACGGCTTCGGGTATGCAGTCGCAGTCTCAGGACATACGGCTATTGTTGGAACACCTTACGACGACGACAACGGCACGGACTCGGGCTCGGCCTATGTTTTTGTTCGCTCCGGTTCTACGTGGGCTCAGCAGCAAAAGCTGCTTCCTCGCGACGGCGCACCATTGGACAACTACGGCAGATCAATTGCGATCTCGGGAGACACCGCTGTCATCGGAATGCCATTCGATGACGACAATGGAACGGAATCGGGTTCCGCGTACATCTTCGTTCGATCCGTTGGGACCTGGACCCAGCAGCAGAAGATCCTGCCTGAAGATGGGAAGGCAGCGGACCGATTCGGTGAGGCTGTTGCGGTCGCTCAGGACATGGTGGTGGTGGGAGCGCGGCGGAGCGATAGTATTAATGAAGTATCATCGGGAGCGGCTTATGTCTTTAGGCGTAGTGGCACTGACTGGATGCAGCAGCAGAAATTAGCGCCTGCAGATGGAATTGATGAGCAAGGTTTTGGCGCCTCTGTAGCGATGGAAGAGCGTACCGTGATCGTGGGTAGCCCCAATGACTATTCCGGCGCATCAAAGCGTGGCTCGGCCTACCCATATATCATCAAGAACCAACTCGGGGACCCATGTCTCGCAGCATCCCAGTGCGCCAGCGGCTACTGTGTCGATGGTGTCTGCTGCAATACTGCATGCGAGAAGCAGTGTAGCGCTTGTGCGGCAGTGAACGGGGCGTCGTCTGATGGAGCCTGTACGCTCATCAGCGGAGGCCCATGCGATGACGAGGACGCCTGTACGCAAACCGACACCTGCCAGGCGGGTGCTTGCATCGGCTCGACCCCTGTCGCCTGCGCTCCGCCCAACGCCTGCCACGAACCTGGCATCTGCGAGCCTGCTACCGGCGAATGCGCCTATCCAGCCAAGCCCGCCGGTAGCCCCTGCGGCGGCGCGGCCGCATGTAGCGGCGCCCTGCTGGAACTACCTGACCGGTGCGACGGCTTTGGCGCCTGCACAGATGGCGGTTCTCAGAGCTGCGGCGTCTTCCTGTGCGCGGAGGCTACCTGCCCCACGACGTGCGCCAGCGACGCTGCGTGCGTCACGGAGGCGTACTGCGCGGCCGGCACGTGCTCGCCGAAGAAGCCGCTCGGTGCCCCATGCACCGCGGCTAACGAGTGCCTGAACGCCCAGTGCATCGGCGCCATCTGTTCCCTCGATACCGACGGCGACGGCGTGCCCGACCCGATCGACAACTGCCCGACGGTCCCGAACCCCGCCCAGGCCGACGCGAACGCGGACGGCCGCGGGGACGCCTGCGACTGCGCGAGCCCTCCCAGGCCTGACGGCGACGCTTGCGATGATGGGAACGCCTGCACACAGACGGACACCTGTCGGTCAGGCGCCTGCGTCGGCTCGAACCCTGTCGTGTGCGCGCCGCCCAGCGCCTGCCACGAGCCTGGGATCTGCCAGCCTGCTACCGGCCAGTGCGCCTATCCTTTCAAGCCTGCCGGTGTCCTCTGCGGCCCGTCAGCTTGTAGCGGCGCCATGCTGGAGCTACCCGATCAGTGCGACGGCCGCGGCACCTGCACGGATGGCGGTTCCCAGAGCTGCGGCCTCTTCCTATGCGCGGAGGCCACCTGCCCCACGACGTGCGCCGACGATGCCGCGTGCGTGCCCGAGGCGTACTGCGCCTCCGGCACCTGCTCGCCGAAGAAGCCGCTCGGTGCCGCGTGCACGGCGGCCAACGAGTGCCTGAGCGCCCAGTGCCTCGGTGGCGTCTGCACCCTCGACACCGACGGCGACGGCGTGCCCGACCCGACCGACAACTGCCCAACGCTCCCGAACCCCGCCCAGGCCGATGCGAACGGGGACGGTCGCGGGGACGCCTGCGACTGCGCGAGCCCCCCAAGGCCCGACGGCGCCGCCTGTGATGATGGCGACCTCTGCACCCGGGGCGACACCTGCCAGGACGGTGTCTGCCTCAGCGGCGCCGCCGTCACCTGCCTCGACGTGGCGGTGTGCGTCGCCGGGTGGTGCAACCCTCGCACGGGGGCCTGCGCACCCGTCCCGAAGCTCGAACGTACCCCCTGCGTCGTTGGGGACCAGCGCGGGGAGTGCTTTGCCGGCACCTGCCTAATCGACCAGATCCCTGGCAACGGCTCCGGGGGCGAGGACAGCAGTTCCAACGCGGGAACCGGCGGCGAGGGCGCGAACGATGGTTCCACGGGCGTCAGCAGCAGCATCGGCGGAGGCACCGGAGGCGGCGAAGCGAGCGGCCAGGACGCTGGCGGTGCGCCTGGCATGAGCCCTGAGCCTCGCGATCACCTTCGAGTGCACGGCAACGGCTGCGCCATGGGCGGCGCCCCGTCGGGAGGCAGCGGCGAGGTCGGCGTGTTGCTGGGGCTGCTGCTCGCCGCACGCCGACGTCTTGTCAAGACTGTGCGTTCGTCCTCTCCGCTATCACGGCGCTGAGCTATGGCCCGCGAAGGTACCCTCCGAGCCGAAGGAGCGTCCCGCCCGCGTGGCGAGTTGCGGCGGCCCGGGGGAGCACCGCTACAGCAGACGCCGATGAGAGCATGATGCAGATACCGGTCGTCGTCGGCAGCTGCGGCGCCGCGCCCCGGGTGGTGCGGTGAGGAGAGCGGCGGGAGCGGTGAGGACGGCGCGCTGAGGCCATTGCGCCGCTCTGGCGGATCGGAGATGCTGCCATCCGTGGGGCATCCTGCGATCGACAACACGACGCCGTTTGCCATCGAGCCGGTCTTCCTCGCCGATGAAGAGAACCGCCCGCTCCTCGTCGTGCTGGTGCAGGCGACCTTCACGCTGCACGCCCTGCGCGGCCTCGAGCGCGCCGAGCAACAGCTGCCCCCGAGCCTCGCAGGCGAGCTGTGGGGGGCCGACGCCGCCACGTCGAGCTACAAGATCGAGCCGGCGTTCGCCTTCTTCAAGCCCGCTACGGACGTGGTCCTGCTCGGCCACGCCCAGGTGCCGCGCCATGCTGTCCCGGAGCTCCAGGTGGCGTTCCGCGTCGGACCGGTCGGGAAGGCCGTGCGGGTCGTCGGCGATCGGGCGTGGGTGCAGAGCCCGGGGGGGCTCGTTCCCTCGCGGCCGCGGCCGTTCGATCGCGTCCCGCTCAACTACGAGCACGCCTTCGGTGGCTGGGACCGGAGCCACCCGGATCCGGCGAAGCACACGCTCGAGCCGAGGAACCCCGTGGGAATCGGCTTCCGTGCGCCGAACGCGGCGAGCGAAGAGGGGCTCCGGCTACCAAACATCGAGGATCCGAACGACCCCCTCCAGCGCTATGGTCAGGTGGTCGCGCCGGCGGGGCTCGGGTTCGTCTCGCCGGGCTGGCAGCCTCGGGCCGCGCTGGCCGGCACCTACGACGAGGCATGGTCGAAGGAGCGGATGCCGCTCCTGCCAAAGGACTTCGACCGGCGCTTCTTCAACGCGGCGTCGAGGGGGCTCGTCGCGCCGGGATACCTGCGGGGCGACGAGCCGGTGCTGGTGGAGAACGCGTCGCCGTTCGGGAGGCTCTCGTTCCGGCTGCCAGGGCTCAGCGCGCCGAGGTGCCGGGTAGGGCTGGTGCGGCAGGACGACGCCTCCGTGGAGCTCCGGCTCGATACGGTGGTCGTGGACACCGATGCTGATCGGGTGCTGCTGCTGTACCGAGGGCACGTCGTGCTGCGGGACGGACCGCACGACGTGCGCACGATCGCGATCGAGGAAGATCTGGGCGCTGTCCGGAGACAGGTCCCCTCGGGATGGTCCCGTGAGCCGGCTCGGCCTCAGTGAACGCTGGCCTATTGAGGAGATGGCGATGGGCGTGACCGTAGGCGTGAACATGATGTCAGTGGTCCACGCGAAGAGCAGCGGGATCACGATCGCATTCCCGGACGTCTGCAAGACCCCGGCGCCGCCCGCGCCGCCCCTGCCGATCCCCTACCCGAACATCGCCAAGAGCGGCGACACGGCCAAGGGCACGAAGAAGGTGAAGTGCGACGGGGAGTCGGTCTGCGTCAAGGACTCGAACTTCAGCACGAGCACCGGGGACGAGGCCGGCTCGCTCGGCGGGATCGTGTCGAGCAAGACCAAGGGGAAGGCGGAGTTCGTGAACTTCTCGTTCGACGTGAAGTTCGAGGGGAAGAACGTGGCGAGGGCGTTCGACCTGATGCTGCACAACGACAAGAACACGCCGCCGTTCCCGGTGATGCAGGGGCCGGTGGTGGTGATCCTGCCAGCAGGGCAGGCGCCGAAGCGGGTGTGCGCCGCGTGCGAAAAGGAATTCTGAAATAGCGGCCGAGCCCGCTGTGCACGTGCACGGCGGCCTCTTGGGCCGCACGGACACGTCAGGGCAGGCCCTCGATCGCCGCGAAGAGATCCTCGACGGAGTGACTGGCCCAGGGCAGACGCGCGATCCTGGGGCAGCGGGCCAGCTCGCCGCTCACCTTCATGCCCAGAAGCTCGGCGATTTTGATGAGCGCCAGGCCCTCGAGGGAGAGATAACTGCGCGGCCAGTACACGACGTCACCCTCGTGCACAGCCGCTGAATCACGAGCCTCGTCGTTCCTCCCCGCCTCCTCCTCCAGCAGCGCCGATACCGACGCTTCGAACCCCTCCGAGTCCCGTGCCACCAGCGATCGACATACGTCATACCGCGGCGATCGCCGATTTTCCAGGGAGCGCTCGAAGCGCGTCAGGAGCACCGGTGCATCGGGCGGTGGGGAGGTACCCGGGTTCTGCAGCATCCTGTGAAGCAGCAGGAAGAAGCAATGGTCATCCTCGTATTCCCAATCGGGATTCCACACTTCGGTTGACTCGTCCGCGATCTGGCGCGCTAGCGCGAGGTCGCCGGCGACGACGGCGTCGAGGACGGAGTTCGTCCGGTTGAGCGCCAGGTGCCTGTCGCGCACGTTGCCCTCCGCGCGCGAGCGCCGCAAGAAGTACCGCCGTGAATGCCCGCTGCGGATCAGGTTCGTACGAAACTCGCCGACATCCGCGAACTCGAGCAGGTGACAGATCCCGAGAGCTCCGAATTGAGCGGCGAGCTCATCAAAGATATCGCCGAGTTCTGCAATGGGCGCCTTGCCGACGCAGAGCATGTTGTAATGAATCTCGGAGACCAGCTCCGCATGAACGTCGGCAATATCCATCTCAGCCGAGCCCTGTGTACTTGGAGGGCTCGATGAAGCTCAGCCCGGAAAGCCCCTGCGCCAGCATGGAATCAGCCAGCTCCCGGCGAATCACAACCAGGTTCCGCCACTTGTGGAGGCGGAACACCTTGTACGAAGCGGGCACCACGTCTTGCCTGAGCACGAGCGAGTCGCAGGCGCAGATCGAATCGGGATCGAGCGCGTTCCACTTGACGCCCGACTGCGCCACATCGATACAGTCGCAGACGTCCTGCGGGTTGACGATGAAATAGTCAGCCGATGCGGTGTGGCCCTTGTGGTTGATGATCGCGATCGGCAAGAGCTCGACGTTGCTGACCTCGGCGTCTTCGAGCGCCTTCTTCACCCGCCCGGAGACGACCAGGCGCTTCGCTCCGAGCAGGCTATCCGCCAGTGCGATGTCCTTCGGCTTGCGAGGGTCCATCCGGCAGCGCGCGTCCTTGGGCCAGCCGGTGGCCCGAGACACCCCCTGCGCTAGCTCGAAGGCGTCCTCCACCCCCTCCACGTCCAGGATCTTGCAGATACCGTCGATGTTTCGCCCCGGCCTCCACAGCAAGAAGCTCATACGTTCATCCACTCCTTTCTTTGCGACATCCCGGCAGCTATTCGACTCTACTTAACCGCAGCAGCCAGGAGGTGCTTCCTTGCCACCGAGGCCCCCGCCGGCGGCTTGACGCGGCGTCGTACGTCACTCTCCGGACATGCCATAGAGAACGGTATGTGCCATACGCTCTCCTTGGCTGGGTCGTTCGACCCGGTGAGGCAGTAATCGAGGCACGCCTTGGTGCCGCCGTGATCCGTGCCTCTCTTCTTCAAGAACTTTTTCCATTCGATGCTCCCGCACTCGAACAACTCCTTGACAGACTCGGGGGCCATTTTCTCACATTTTTTTTGCTGCTTATTCTCCTCGATCTTGTCCCATACGTTCTCGGCCATCCACAGCTCGAGCGCATCAAGATAGATGTCGTGATCTACCTGGTGGCACGGCAACCCGCCCCACTGTGTCGTGTTGCCAGGATCGAGAACATAGGCCCACTTCTTCGGAAGACCGATATTGTTGCCGGATCCGTTGATGTCCCAGTCGGTGATCGCAAGCAATTTGTGGATGAAGCCGATCCTCTCCTGGGTGAAGGTGGGCGGGAATGTCTCGTCCGAGCAGGCATGCACGCAGAGCACGTGGTGGATCTCGGTGACCCGCCGTTCCCCCCTGGTTTTCTCCGTCCCGTCGCGGATGGTCAGCGTGCGGTAGTACCCGTCGGAGCAATTTTTCTCGTGCTTGTCGCCGTCGCGGTGGCGCTTGAACTTCCAGCCGTTGGCCTCCTCCATATGCCTGTTGCTCACGCTCCACCTCTTTCGCGCAGTCAGCCCGAGCCGCCGTGCAGCACGACAGCGCCCTTGGCGCCGCCTTCCGAGGACATCCAGATCACGCATCTTCGCGCGGGCGCATAGCCTCGCTCGAACGCCCGCGCTGCCATGCATAGGGCCATCGCTGCGCTCGCCGCCCCCGTATCTCCAAACGACGTCGCCGGGAACCAGCAGGACAGGCCGCCGATGTCGATCTTTTCGCGCACCCGCATCAGGGCGCCGCCCCACTCCATGGCTCGCCGTTCGGTGCCGTTCAGGTCTCCGATGAGCCATGCCGACATCGGCCGCTCGACGACGTGCCTCGGCGAGAGCGACCCGAGCACGGCCCGGGCGAGCGCGTCCCCGTTCGGGGTGGCCTCGGACAGCAGACCGACTGGATCGCCGGCGGACACCGCGGACTCGATGAAGGCGAGCGGAGCGCCTGTGGGAGCGGTGGGGGCCCGGCGTGAATCGATCGGCTCGATGAGGAAGAACGCCGCCCCCTCGCCAGGGACCAGGCCAACCGGGTTCTCGTTGGTCCGGAGCAACCTCAGGCGGGCAGCCGCCTTGAGGAACCCCGGCTCCACGCGCGAGTCGACGCCTCCGACGAGGCAGCGCTCGGCTCTTCCATCCCGGATCATGGTCATCGCGTCCGCTACCGCGAGCGACATGCCTGCGTTGCCGGCGTGGCGCACGGCCTGAAGCTGGCCTGGAATGGGCATCTCGGCCATGTCCGCGAGCCGCTGCGCCAAGGACGCCGTGCGGGCTCGCCATGCGGCGGAGGGAGAGGCCCCGTGGACGTCGGAAGAGCTGCCGCGCGCGTCGGCGTCCTGCACCGCCGCATCGGATAGGTTGACGACCAGCCCGGTGTGGCGAAGCTCGCGATGCGACAGGCCCCTGCGCCGCATCAGATTCTGGAGCGCCGCCGCACCAAGGACAAGGGCCTTGCCAGGCCCAGCAAACCCCTCGGCCACCTCCCTGACGACGTGGCCGAACACGATCGGCGGCCCGTCGAGGGTCTCCGAGCCGAAGAGCGCCTGGGTCCGGAAGTCCATGACCGTCAGCTCGGAAGCAGCGCTGAGCCCGGCCCGGGCGGCGGCGCATGAGGTCTCCACATCACGGCCTAGCGCGCTGACCATTCCCAGTGCCGTGATCCCGAAGCCGATGGCGCCGCTTGCGTGCGTCACGGATGAGCAACGCCTCGTTCATCCGAGGGTATCGACCGGAGAGCGTCAACGAGGGTCATCGAGAGCCTCGCTGGCTACGGCTCCCGCCGACGGCATCGCGCCGGCGCACGCACCTCGACCATGCCCGGCCCCGCGCTGCCCAAGCCCAGCTCCACCGCAGCCGCCCCCCTCGCCGGCTGGCTCCCCCTCTGCAGCACCTCGCCCATCCACTCCACCGCCATCGGCCTCCCCAGCAGGTACCGCGTTCCCCGCTTCAGCTCCTTCCCCCGGCTGCCCCACCACGTCGCGATCTTCTCCCTGTCCGGCCACGAGAGGCTCTCGTCCGGATCCATCGCCACGTCCTCGTCTTCTGGATCATCGCTCGGCCCGGCCTGAAACCCCGGCGGCCGCGCCCCCCGCAGCTTCGCCGCCTCGAGGTCCACCCCGGTGATCATCGTGAACGCCCCGCCCGCCACCCGCGCAAGCTCGGGCGTCCCCATGCACTCGATGATCCACGGCATCAGCGCCGGATCCCCGAGCGCCGCCGCCCCCGCGAGCGCCACGCGCGCCCCCCGCATCGTCCCGGCGATCGCGCGCAGCCATGTGGACGCCACCCCCGGATCCATCTTCCGCATCGCCATCGCGCAAGCCCTCTCCGCGAACGGCCCGCCACGATCCGAGATTGTCCCGAGCACCCTCAGCGCCGCCGCATCGCCGAGCAACGCCGCCGACCACGCCGCTGCAAACCGGCACGCCTCGTCCTCGCTGCCCAGCGCTCCGCGCACCTCGCCCAGCAGATCCCCCCGCCCGAGCTCCCCCACGGCGCGCAGCGCCCGCGCCCTCAGGCGCAGGTCGCTCGCCATCACCGCGTATCCCAAAGCCGCCCCCGGGTCCTGCCGCTGGACCGCGCACCCCGCGATCCCGATGCGGTGCAGCTCCGGCCCGACCCGGTGCGAGAGCAGCCCCGGAAGGATCCCCCGCACCTTGTCAAAACTCACCCACCCCAGCGCCGACACGATCGCCCGCGACAGCGCCGGCACGCTCCCGCCCACGTCGAGCACCCCGGCGATGCCCCGCAGATCCCGCCGCTCCACGGCGAGCACCATGGGCGCAAACAGACTCCCGGGCTCCTCCTCGTCGATGGCGTCCTTGCAGATCTCCCACCCCGCATCACCCGCCAGCCGCAGCCCGTCGACATGCGCCTCCAGCCGCTCGTCCAGCTCACCGAGGCTCTGCAAATCGTAGAGCGGATCCACCACCGCAGCGTCCCTGTACGACCACAGGAACGCCGCCTCCGAGGCGTGCTGCCCGAAGATCTCGACCTCGATCGTCGAGATCAATTGATCTGCACCGAGCCGCCCTGGATCCGGTTCACGCCGGAGGACCGGGCCAGCAGATACGCCCCACGAATCAAGATCTTCCCGGCGCGCGTCAGCGTGATGCTGGCCTTCCCGCACTGGAGCACGATCTCCTTCTCCGCGGTGAACACAAGCCGCTCGCCGTCCGCGGTCGCCGTCGCCCCGTCGCGCACCGCCGCGCTCGCGCTCTCCCCCGCCACGTGCATCCGCCCCATCACCACAGGCCTGTCGCGCCGCCCGCCCTCGAACAGGAGCGCCACCTCCCGCCCCTCGTCCTCGGGCCCGAGCGCCGTCATCGCCCGCGCAGCGATCCCCCCGCGCGCCCCCTCTCCCAGGACAGCCGCCTCGACGAGCGGCTCACCGCTCTGCGCGAACCCCACGATCCGCCCGACAACGACGCCCTCGATCGGCCCGGCCTTCTCCGCCTCGGCCCGGACACGCTCCTCGTGCGCCGCGACCACCAGCTCGAGGAGCCCCTCCGCTCCCTCGCTCGCTCCCGCTTCTCCCCCGCCCTCGTCCGCCACCTCCCCGCCGGCTGCCGCCGCCTCCCCTTCGGCCTCCTCGATCAGGATCACCTCGCCGCTCGGCTCCGCCGCCGGTGCCCGCCCGTCGTCTCTCATTGCCCAGCTCCTCCGCTCCCCCCATCCCCGAAGCGCCCGAGATCCCCCCATCCGCCTCAGTTCACCCCCACGTTGCTCCCCTTGATCTTCACGTTCCCCGACGCCTCGACGTTCACCGCCCCCTCGCTCTTCACGTCGAGCTTCTTCCCCTCGACCCGGATCGGCCCCTCGCCCTTCACCGTGATCTTCTTCCCCTGCACCGTCACGTTCCCGTTCTTCTCGACCGTGATCGTGGCGTCCCCGCACTGGATCGAGAGCTTCTCGCCGATGATCATCGTCTTCTTCTCCTTCACCTCCTCCTTCGCGCTCTTCCCGATCGTCACCGTCATGTCCTTGCCCACCGTCACGGTGTAGCCCTCGTCCACGCTCGTCGACTTCCCCTTGGAGACGCTCTCCGAGCTCGAGCCGCCCACCGTCTCGCTCTTGTTCTTGCCGATCGACGCGCTCTGGCTCTTGCCCACGTCGATCGACTGGCTCCCCCCGACCGACTCGGTGTGATCCCCCTCCACGGTGACCGAGCGGCTCCCCCCGACCGAGAGGGTCTCGTCCTCGCCGATGCTCTCCGTATGGCTCTTCGCGACGTCGATGCTCTTGTTGCCGCCGATCTGCTCGCTCTGGTCGTTCCCCACCACCTTGCTCCGGTCGTGGTCCACCTCGAGCGCCTCGTCGTTCCCGATCCACTGCTTCTTGTCGTGCTCGATCGCGATGTTCCAGTCCTTCTGGCCGTGCAGGAAGATCTCCTCCGAGCCCTTCTTGTCCTCGAACCGGAGCTCGTTGGACCCCCCGCCGCCCTTCGAGCTGCTCGACTTGAGGGTGCTCTTCGTCTTCTCCGCAGGGAGCGCGTACGGCGGCACGTTGGTGCCATGATAGACGCTCCCCACCACGAGCGGCCGGTCCGGATCGCCCTCGAGGAAGTCGACGACCACCTCGTGGCCGATGCGCGGCAGGAACACCGCGCCCCACGCGGAGCCCGCCCAGATCTGGCTCACGCGGATCCAGCACGAGCTCTGGGCGTCCTTCTTGCCCTCCCGATCCCAGTGGAACTGGACCTTGATGCGGCCATGCTCGTCCGTATAGACCTCCTCGCCAGCAGGACCGACGACGATCGCTGTCTGGATCCCCTTGATCGTCGGCCAAGGCGTCACCGACTGCGGACGGAAGGGGACGTCGGACGGCACGACATGGAACTCGTTCCGGTAGGCCGCGGCGTCGCCCTCGGGGACAGCGTCCACCACGGGCTCGTGGCCCTCATGGCGCACGGACACCAGCAGATACTCCCGGTTGAAATCGTCGCGCGCGTGCTCCGCGAGCGTGAAGGTCTGGCCAGGAACGAAGCGCGGGCAGACGCCCTCGCCGCTGCCGGTCTTGCGTGAGGTCTGGAGCTGCTCGAGCCGGATCTTGGCGATGCTCGATCCCGCGCCGGGCGCGTCGTAGTCCCCAGGATAGTCGTAGACCTCGAGATCGTCGTCCGCCTCGGCCTGGGCGTTGCTCTCGAGCGACAAGCTGGGCTTCTTGAAGTTGTAGTCGCGCAGCGTCACCTTCCCGGAGCGCACCCGCTCGGCATAACGGAAGCGGGAGACGTGCTCGCTCTGGTGGAGCGCGCCGAGCGGCGGCCGGAACACGACGGTGCTCTCCCCCGCGATCGGCCCGTGCCCCGACGCACCGTCGGAGAACACGAGCACGTGGCCGCCCTCGTCGTGCTCGAAGTAATAACAGATGCCCTCCTCCTCGAGCAGGCGCGACACGAAGGCGAAGTCGCTCTCCCGGTACTGCACGCAGTACTCCCGCGGGCGATAGGCGCCGCTCAGCACGAAGCGATACCCCTTGCTCGCGATCCCGGCCGCGCCCAGGACCTTTTCGATGATCTCCGGGGTGGAGAGCGCCTGGAAGATCCGGCTGTTCCTGCGGTGCTTGAGGCGGGAGACGTCGGGCACGATCGTGGCGTGATACGCCGTGACCCGCTTGCCCTCCTCACCTTGCTCGAAGCTCGCGACGACACCGTGAAGGTGCCTCGGCAGCTCGCCGACCTGCCAGGTGAGCAGCGCCGTCTTGCCCACGACGTCCGCGAACGCGATGTCCCTGTCCGCGCAAGCGACCAGCACATCGAAATGGAAGAGCTCGGAGATGCCCTCGCGCCCCTCGAACCGCGTCACACGGAGCTCGTGCTCCAGTCCGTCGACCTGAAACGAGTGCATGGACTCTCCCCTGTTCGGAGCGCGTGCGCGGACAGACCGCGGGCAGCATTCAACCGGAGTCATCCTACATGCTGCGACCGCTCGACCGCAATGGACGGCTGAGCTCGATGCCTGAGGCGCGCCGGGACAGCCGAACGCGACGTTGGCGCGGCGACGGGCGCGCGCCGGAGCGGCGCGGCCTCGGCAGTCCCGGGGGGTGCTAGCCGTGAAGCAGCCCTGCCTCGGCCATCGCGGCAAGGAACTGAGCGCCGAGCGCCTCCGGCAAGGCGCCCGCATCGCCGAGGCGCTGCGGGTGCACGATGGGCGGCGCCGCAGGGACCTGCGCGGCGACGAGAGGCGCTGGCGAGAGAAGCGAAGGGGGCGCTGGAGGCGCGCTGGATGACGCTGCCTGGCGCGGAGGCCCGGCAGGCGCGGCGATCGGAGCCCGGCGCGCGTCGAACGGCGTCGCGGCGGAGGCAATCGCCCTCGCCGCGTCCTCGGGCTCGAGTGAGGTCGTCTGCGCGAGCGGATCGCGAACGCCGCCGGGCCGCGCCGGCGCGACGGCTGCCGCGCGCGGGGCGACGGCCGGCTGCCACGTCGCCGGCGTCGCCGAGCGCGCGGGCTCCGAAGGCCCTCGCGTCGCGCTGAACGGCATCGCCCCGGCGGCCACCAGCCTGGCCGCGTCCTCGGGATCGAGCGCGTCCGTCTCCCCGAGCAGATCGCGGACGCCGCCGGGCCGCGCCGGCGCGGCGGCCGCAGCCTGCGGGGCGGCGGCCGGCTGCAACGCCGCCGGCGTGGGCCTTCGCGTCGCGCTGAACGGCGTCGCCGCCGCCGCGACCAGCCTGGCCGCGTCCTCGGGGCTGAGCTGGTTGGTGCCGTCGAGCGTGCTGGCCCTGGGGTTCTGCTGCGCGGCCGATCCCGAGGGCGCCGCGCGCGCAGCGGGCGCGCTGCCGGCGGCGAACGGATCGGCCCACGCGATCGGCTGCGCCGGGAGCTCCACACCCGCGAGCACGCGCAGCGACTGGATCTCCGCCTCCTCGACGGGCGCATGGCCTCGCCACACCACAGCGCAGCGCCGCCGATCCACGTCGACGTGCACCGCGTCGGCGCGGAGCGGGATCGGCTCCCCGGCGCGCGGCGCGGCGAGCTTCTGGCGGTACAGCCGCGCGACGCCGCGCGCCTCGGGCAGCTGCGTCCGGAGCTTCGGCCGCTGCGCGATCATGCCGCCGAGCACGATCCACTCGTCGCCGCGCAGCGCCGGGATGCGCTGATCCATGGGCGCCGCCTGGAAGTAGCTCCAGTCGAGCCCCTCGGGGATGTCGAGCAGCGAGCCGTGAACGCGACGCGCGTCGACCGCGCCGAGCAGCCGGCTGCGCAGCGGTGATGTGCGGGGAAGCGGCCCCAGGCCGTCGATACGGACGTGGCAACGGGCTGGCCCGACGCGCGCGGAGCCGTCGAGCTGAGCGTGCTTGTCGATGCGGACCTGGCCGTCCTGCACGACCGTGAGCCGGACCATGGCGTGCGGCGACGAGAAGCCCGGCGGCAGCTCTGCATGGCCGGTCACCACGACACCGCACGGATCGAGGTACGGCGCGAGATCGCTCGCGATCTGGAGCCGCTGACCAGAAGGATCCGGCTGCTCCTCCGCCGCGATCGGTTCCGGGGCGACGAGCGACATGCGCCCCTCGGGGACGAGCGCGAACGTCGCCTTCACGACGACGGTGACATGGAGCCGGCCGCGAAGACGCCAGGAGACCGTCGCAGCGACGGCCGGGCCGAGCGGGGTGATGGCGACTCGCTGGCCGGACGCAGACATCGACGCGTGCGACATGGCGGAGAAGATACCACCGCGGATGCAGGGATACGCGCCGTCGGACGCGCCCGAGCCCCTCGCCGCGCCGCGCCGTGAGGCCGGACGCCCGGGCCGGACGCTCCTCCAGCCCTGTGCTAGACCGCCGCCCCGATGCGCATCGCGCTCGTTTACCCGCCGACCTGCGATCCCACGGCCCCGTATCTCGCGGTGCCGATGCTGACCGGCTTCCTCCGCGCGAACGGCGTGGAGGTCCTGCCCGTCGACGCGAACGTCGAGGCCTTCGACGCGCTCCTCACGGCGCAGCGCATGGCCGACCTCCGCGACCGCCTCGAGGCGCGCCTCGGGGAGCTCGACCGCCGCCCCGCGCTCCCGCACGCCGAGCAGCTCGAGTACGTCGCCCTCGCCCGCGCGCGCGGCGACGCGCACGCCGTCCCGGAGGCGGTGGACCTCGCCAAGGCCACGCTCCGCTCCCCTGACGCCTTCTACGATCCGGACGCCTACGCCCGCGCGGTCGCGACGCTCGACGCGGCGCTCGGCGTCGTGTCCGCCACGCACCACCCGCTCAAGCTCGACTTCACGGCGTACCGCACGCCGTTCGGCCTCACGTCGATGGACGAGATCGCCCGGTCGAGCCGGCCGGAGCACGACCCCTTCGACGCCTGGGTGCAGCAGACGCTCGTGCCCCGGCTCCGCGACGCGCGCGCCGACATCGTGGGCCTCTCCGTGTGCTTCCCGGGCCAGCTCCAGCCCGCGTACGCGTTCGCGCGCAAGATCAAGGAGGCGCTGCCCGGCGCGCACGTCACGTGCGGCGGCCCCGGCGTCACGCAGCTGCTCCTCCGGCTGTCGGGCGAGCGGCTCGCGCGCGCGCTCGGCCCGTTCGACTCGGCATGCCTGTTCGAGGGCGAGCACACCCTCCTCGCGCTCGCGCGCGCGCTCGACGAGGGCCGGCCGCTCCGGGACGTGCCGAACGTCGTCGCGCGCGATCGCCTGATGGGCGCGCGCTGGACGCCCGGTCACGGCATGGAGGACCTGAAGGCGCTCCCCGCGCCCGACTTCAGTGGGCTCCCCCTCGAGGCGTACCTCGCGCCGGCGCTCGTGCTCCCGTACGACCCGACGCGGGGCTGCTACTGGGGCAAATGCACCTTCTGCCATTACGGGCTCGCGGAGGTCGGCACGGCGGCGTACCGCGAGCGCGCCGTCGAGACCATCGTGGCGCACCTCGCGGCCCTCGGCGCGCGGCACGGCACGCGCCACTTCTACCTGTCGCAGGACTCGGTCGCGCCGAAGACGCTCGTGAAGATGGCGCAGGCGATCCTCGACGCCGGCCTCGACGTGCGGTGGGCCACCGACCTCAAGCCGGAGAAGTACCTGACCAGGGAGCGCGCGGACGTGCTGCGCCGCGCGGGCGCCGTCGCGTGCGCGCTCGGCGTCGAGTCCGCGTCGCCGCGCGTCCTCGGCCTCATCGACAAGGGCGCGCCCGTCGAGGTCGTCTCCGACGTCATCGACCACCTCGCGTCCGCGGGCGTGGCCGCCGAGGCGATGTGCTTCACGGACTTCCCCACCGAGACGCACGCCGAGGCCGTCGAGACGCTCGACTTCCTGCGCGCGCGGCGGGAGGCGCTCGCGGTCTACATCGTCGGCGAGTTCGGGCTGACGCACGGCTCGCTCGTCGCGCAGACCCCGGAGCGCTTCGGGATCGACGAGGTGTTCGCGCTCGAGGGCGACGAGCTCGGGCTCGGCCTGTTCTTCGTCCCGCGGGAGCCGTGGAAGACCGACGCCGAGCGCGCCGACGTCGACGCGCGGCTCTCCGACCTGTCGCGCGGCTGGACGTTGCGCAGCTATCCGTGGGCCGGCGCCGTGTCGACCGCGCACACGATCCTCCAGTACGACCGCTTCGGCCCCGGCGTCTTCCGCGATCGCGCGGCGCGCCGCCCCGACGACGGCATCCCCGGAGCCAGCGCCATCGAGCGCGGGCTGCGCTTCGATCCGCGCGCCGCCGAGCACGCGGAGGCGCGCGAGGCGGAGATCTGGGCGACGCTCGTCCACGAGGAGCGGCGCGTGGGGCGCGACGCCTACGAGCGGCTCGCCCGGTCGTTGCCGCCGCTCCGGCCGAGGCCGGTGCGCGTCAGGTTCGTCGCGGGCGCCGCGCCGGCCGTGACGTCGGGGCGACGGCCGTCGCACGCGACCAGCGCGGCACGCTGAGCCTCGATCCGCACAGGAACGGCGATCGACGCATCACGCGATGGCTCGCCGTCGCGCATCGAGGCGCGGATCCGCGGACGATGGCATGGGTGGCTTGCTTGCGTGGCCGCGCGCCGCGACGGCGATGTCGTCCGACGTGAGGTGAAAGCGGCCTGTCGTCGCACACGCGATGAATCGATGCATCATCGATGCATCAACGACGGATCAAATGGGCTTCCCACAAGCCTTCACGATCGGTTAAATTCCTTCGTTGGAGGTCCGTCGCCCCCGAGCCCCCGAGCCAGCGAAGCACAGGAGGAGGCTCCGGGAGTCGATAGGACATGCGCCTTCGGCGCGCTTGCTTGGGGAAGCCGCGTGCGGGTCGTCGCGCGGTGGAGTTCAAAGGCATCATAGAATGAAAAGTTTCAATGCATTCGCAATCCTGGGTTCGGTGTTCGCGCTGACGGGGTGCGTCGTCGATGCGGACTCCTCGTCGGAGCTGGGGGACGACGCGGAGGTCGACGAGCAGACCGCCGTCGCCGAGCAGGCGGAGACGAAGGGCGCGGTGAACGCCGCCTGCGCCCAGTCCCTCACGCTCCGCAACCAGCCCGGCGGAGCGACGATCGGCACGATGTACAGCGGTCCGCTCAACGGCGTCTCGAAGTTCTACGTCGACTCGACGAGCGGGAGCTGGTCCTACGGCTACTCGTACTCGCTCGGCCAGTGGGGCTGGGCGATGACGTACTACCTGACGGCGAGCTACACGGAGCGGGGGGTACCGGGGCAGCTCGGCTATTATTACGCGTGTTATCGTTCGGACGGCACGGCCATGGGCGGCGGCGTCGGCTGAAAGGCGCGGCGGGTCGCGGGCGGCGCCTGGGGCCGCCCACCCGGCGCTATACCGCCGCCGCTCCGCTCCCGCCGGCCGCCTGCCCTCGGGAGGGCATGGTAGAACCCGGCATGGCCCAGAAGGCGCCCCAGGCGAAGCTGTCCCCGGAGGAGTACCTCGCGCTCGAGCGCTCCTCCGAGGTGAAGCACGAGTACGCTGGCGGCGAGGTGTTCGCGATGTCGGGCGGCACGCGCGAGCACAGCCTCATCGCGGCCAACGTGGTGGGTGAGCTCCGCGGCGCGCTGCGAGCGCGTCCCTGCGAGGCGCACGCGTCCGACCTGCGGATCAAGAACGTGACGACGGGCCGCTACGTCTACCCGGACGCCTCGGTCGTCTGCGGCCAGCCCCTGTTCGAGGACGAACACCGCGACACCCTGCTCAACCCCACAGCCGTCTTCGAGGTGCTCTCCGACTCCTCGGAGAGCTACGACCGCGGCGGCAAATTCGCCCTGTATCGGGGCATTCCATCCATCGCCGATTACATCCTGCTGTCCCAGAAGCAGGTGGAGGTCGAGCACTTCCGTCGCCAGCCGGACGGGACCTGGCTGCTCCGCGTGCTCGGGCCGGGCGAGCGGCTCCAGATCGCGTCGATCGGCTGCGATCTGGCAGTGGACGAGCTCTACCTCAAGGTCTTCGCTCGGCCCACGAGCGGTTGAGCGGCTCCGCTCGGCGCTCGGCCGGCGCGGAGCCGCCGCTCCAGGACTACACCGCCGCCGCCCCGCCCCCGCTGGCCGCCTGCGCGCGCGCCCGCTTGCGGACCATGATCTCCGGCGACTCCGCGACCGCCATCCCCACGAGGCGCATGCCCTCCAGGAAGTGCTTCACCCCGCTCCGGACGAGCTCGTGGCTCGCCTCGCCGACCTCCGGGTAGCCCTGCCCCGCCGCGTCGGGCTGCACCTTGCCCCAGTTCGCGAAGAGGCGCCCCCAGGGGCTCTCCAGCACGGGGGCCATCTTCTCCTTCGCGTAGCGCGGGTACCAGAACATGTCGTGATACGTGACCGACGCCACGTAGGCCCAGGGGGCGAGCCACGTCTTGAGCGACCACTCGATCGGCTTCTTCAGGGGACCCCAGTAGATGCGGTGCTGGTTGCGCGAGGCGAACGTCATCTCCTTGAAGGGTCCATCGAAGTTCCACTGCTCGTTCGCCGCGTCCACGTCGCCCACGAGCTCGATGTCGCGCACGTCGCCCGTCCCGAGGCCGAGGTCGTGCGCCAGCCGCACGAACTTGAGATCGCGCAGCGGATCGAACCCCATCAGCTTCGCCGCCACGGCGTCGATCGCCACCTGGTCCGAGGACGCGAGCAGCACGTTCTTCACGTGCGGCACCATGCAGCGCGGCCCCGGGCCGTCCCCCGCGAACGTCCCGTCCATCACCGCGAAGACCCCGCGGTGGATCTTCTTCTGGATCATCAGCAGATCCACGAGCGTCTCGTGGATCACCGGGTGCGTCCAGTGCCGGTGCTCGTTCAGGAGGCCGCCGAACGCGTTCTTCATCGCGCCCGTCGTCGTCGTGAAGATGTGGGTCTTCACCGTCGGCAGGTGGATGATGTTCTCCCCGATGAAGCGCTTCGGGATCGAGAACCCCTTCGGGTACACCTCGTTCAGACAGAGGAACTTCTTCCGCAGATCGCCGACCGCGTCCCCGATCGGGATCCACTCCTCCCCTTCGTAGAGGTGGACGTTGCGCAGGCCGTGCGCCTGCACGACGTCGATCTGCTTGTTCTCGCGCTCGCCGAGGTGGGCGTCGATGACGACCGTGCGGTTGTGGCAGGCGTGGATCAGGTCCTTCGAGTACCCGTCCTGCGTCATCGCCCGGATGACCCCCTCGAGCTGCCAGGGCGTCGTGGATGAGCTCGGGTAGAAGAAGTGCCAGGAGATGTTCACCTTGAGCGCCGTGTCGGCGTCCTTGGCGACCACATCCTGGTAACCGGCCAGGTTCATCAGCCGGTGGTAGTCCGAGAGCACCGTCACAGGCGACGTGCGGATCACAGCGACCTTCGATTTCGGCATGGCGGGGCCCTTATAACCCGTCCAGAGTCGCCCGTTCCGGGAAGTTGCGGGGCGTCCGCGTGGAGCCTCCGTGCAGACGCTGCCGGCATGGAGCAGCGCGGCGCAGGCGCGCGCTCGCCCGACGCCCGCGCCCCGCCGCGCAGGTCCACCCTGTCACGATCGAGGCATCTTGCCCCAGGCGCGAGGCGCCGCGCGCGCGCCCGGACGGAAGCGGCTGGGCCGATCTCGACGCTGCCCGCCTCGCGCCGCCGAGAGCGCGCCGGCCGACGGCCTCTGCCGCCGGGCGGCACGGGGGCTGCAACTGGCCACGTCAGGGAACAGCAAGGAACCGCGGCGAACAGCCGCCGTCAGGAACCACGTTGAGGTCGTCCCCACGAAGACAACGGATCGACCCCTGAGACCCCCTTTGGAGGACATCATGCTCGGCTGGACTGTCACCTTCTTCATCATCGCGATCATCGCCGCAATCTTCGGCTTCGGCGGGATCGCCGCCAGCGCCGCGTCGATCGCGAAGATCCTGTTCGTCGCGTTCCTGGTGCTCGCCGTGATTTCGCTCGCGCTCGGGCGCCGCATGCCGGCATGATCCGGAGACAGGGTGGAGGCCATGAAGAACGCGTCGCAACCGCGGAACGGTGAGAGGAACGCTACGTTGGACAGCACGTTGGACAGCGCGTCGAACAGCGCGCCGGACATCTCGCCGAACGGTGAACCCTGGAAGCCCGGCGCGCCGCAGCCGGCGGCGAGCCCCCCCGGCGAAACGCCGGCGCCGCCAGCGACCCCCGGCTCGCCTGGTCGCACGTCGCCGGACCGGGAGATCCAGCTCCCGGGGACGCCACAGCCCGGAGGAGATCCGGGGACGAGGCACCAGCCCGAGGTGCCTGCGCCCGCGCACACGCAGGAGATCCCGGCGCCGCCGCCTCACGAGGTCCCCGGCCACGATTTCCCGCGCGCCCGGAGCGGTCCCTAGGCGATATGCCAGAGACTCCCGCCCGCCCTCCCGCGCCCGGCACCGGCGTCCCGCGCCGGCAAGGCCGCTTTCGCCGGGCGCTGGCCCGCGCGGCCGCGGTGTCGGCCAGTGTGATCGGCCTGGGCGGCGTCTTCGTCGCTGCGGCGGCGGTCGGCGCCGTCATCCACCTGAACGCCGGGTCGACCCGCAACCTGACAAGGCAGCTCGTCAACGATACCCTGCGGTCCAGCCTCGAGGGGCGGATCGAGATCGAGCACGTCGACCGCCTCGGCCTCTTCACCGCCGACATCTCCAGGGTGACGGTGAGCCACCCGAACGGAACCGAGCTCCTGCGCGTCAGCGGCGTCCACGCGGACTTCAACGCGCTGTCGATCGCCAGGGAGCTCCTCCTCGGCGACGGCGACCTCGCCGTCACGATCCCGCTCGTCCGGATCGCGGACGCGGACGTGCTGCTCGAGCAGGACGAGCAAGGCGCGCTCACCCTGGCCGAGGCGTTCACGCCGACGCCGTCGGAGCCGCCGGAGGAGCCGCCCGCCGAGCCTGCGCGGCCGCTCCGCCTCGAGCTGTCGCGCGTCGTGCTCGATCGCGCGGCGGTCCACGGCACCGTCGCGCCAGGGAGCCCCATCGACGCGACGATCGAGGATCTCGCCGGCGGCGTCGTCGTCGCGGACCGGAGCCGGTACGCGCTCGAGCGCGTGCGCATCACGGAGCGGCGCCTGCTGCCGGTCCCGGTCGAGGCGACAAGGATCGAAGGGAGCGTCAGCGTGCCCGCGGACGCGCCGATGGAGCTCACCGCGAAGCTCGAAGGGAGCGTCGGCGCGATCCCGCTCACGGCCGAGGGGACCTTGAAGGACGAGCGCCTCACGGCGCGGGTCTCGTCCGCGCGCGTGACGCCCGAGGCGGCCCTCGCGATCGATCCGAGCGCGCCGCTCGCCCGGCCGCTCTCGGTGCTGGTGACGGCCGACGGAGCGCTCTCGGACCTGGCCGTCACGGCGCGCGTCGCGGTCCTCGATCCGCTCGTCGCGAGCGACGCCGTGACCGGCGAGGTCACCGCCAGCGCCCGGCTCGACGCGCTCGATCCGAAGCGCATCACGGCCGAGGTGCGGATCTCGGAGCTCGACCCGCGCGCCTTCGTCGGGGCGGCGCCCGCCGCGCGGGTGAGCGCGGAGGCCCGCGGGGAGATCCACCTCGACGAGGAGGGCGGGCCGCGCATCGTCGCCGAGGCCAGGACGGAGCCGTTCGTCGTCGCGGGGCAGCGCGTGCCGGCGACGGAGGCGCGCGCGACGCTCGAGCGCGGCGCGCTGCGGGCCGCGGCGACGATCCACGAGCCCGGCGCGCCCATCGAGGCCAGCGTCGCCCGCTCGAAGGACGGGGCGCTCAGGTTCGAGGCGCAGAGCGAGATCCCGTCGCTCGGCGCGGTGCAGCGCGTCCCGCGCGGCATCCACGGCAGCGCCGCGCTCCACGTCGAGGGATCGCTCAGGGACGAGGCGCTCGACGCCGAGGCGACCGTGCGCGTCGCCGGGCTCCGCGTCGGGTCCGATCTGAAGCTCGGGCGCGGCGAGGTCCGGGCCAAGGCCAGGGGGCCGCTCGACAAGCTCACGATCGACGGCGTGTTCCGCGGCGCCGACCTCCGCGCCCAGCAGTACGCGTTCCGCAGCGTGGCGGCGAGCGCCGCGGGGCCCGTCACGGCGCCGCGCGTCCGCGTGTCGCTGGCCAGCGCGGAGCGCCGGATCACGGCCTCCGCCCGCCTCGATCTGCCGCGGAGCGAGGCGCGGCAGCTCCGCGTCGAGGTGGCGCGCGGGGAGGACGAGGTGACAGCGCAGGCCGCCCGCGTCGCGTGGGACCGCGGGATCGCCCTCCGCGGGCTCGCGCTGCGCGGCGACGGCGTGGGGGAGATCGAGGGGAGCCTCTCGCTCGCCGGGGACGAGATCGAAGGAGACCTCCGCGGCACCGCGATCGACCTCGCGCGCATCGCCGACATCACCGGCGCGCCGCTCGGGATAGGAGGCCTCGCCAACCTCGACGTGTCGGTGCACGGCCGGGGGGCGCGCCGCGCGGGGCGCTTCCAGATCGAGCTCGAGGACGGCTCGGCGCCGGGCGTGGCGCCGCGGCTCTCGATGAACGTGACGGCGCGCCTCGACGGGGAGGCGCTGAAGGCGGACGGCCTGGTCCGGCTGCTCGCGCCGCCCGAGCCGCCGCCCGCGCAGGGGCAGGAGGCCCAGCGCCGGGGCGCGACGCCCGACCCGACGTTGACCACGGCCTTCGACGCGGCGTCGCAGCAGAAGGCGCCACCCCCGCCGGTGTGCCACGGCGCCATCGCGCGCGTGCTGGTCGACGGGAGCGCGGCGAGGCTGCGCGGGCCGCTCCTCTCGGCGCGCACCTGGCAGACCGTCACCGGCTCGGCCCGCATGGACGCCGACGCGTGGCAGCTCGGGTGCCTGGCGCAGGTGTCGCCGGTCCAGCTCGCGCTGAGCGAGCTCTCGGGCCGGCTCACCGCGCGCCTCGCGGTGGCGCGCGAGGCGGGAGAGCGGCTCCCGTCGGTGCGGAGCCTCCTTGTCCGCACGGAGGGCCTGCGCGCGGCCGGGCCGATCGACGCGCAGACGGGCGCGCCGGCGTGGGTGTCGAGGAAGCTCGACGCGCGGATCGCGGGGGATCTCGACGCGGAGACCGGCGACGCCCACGTCACGCTGTCGGTGTTCGATCGCCAGCTCGTGGCGGAGCTCTCGGCCGCGCTCGACGCCGATCTGCCGGCGCTCCTCGCCGATCCGGCCGCCGCGCTCCCGCGGGCGTCGATCGCCGCGCACCTCCGCGTGCCGCGCCGCCGGCTCAACGATCTCACCGAGCTGGCCGCCCTCGGGAAGCGGACGCCGGTGCTCTCCGGCTCCGCGGGGCTCGACGTGTACTTCGCGGGGAAGCTCGCCGAGCCCCGGCTCGTGGCCCGCGCGACGGCGGTGAACGTGAGCGGCACGGCCGGCCCCTCGCTCTTCGGCAAGGTCCGGCTCGACACGCTGCTCGTCTATGACGGGCGCGAAGCCGCGCTCGACGCGTACGCGTTCCGCGGACCGATCACGTACATGACGGCGAAGGCGAAGCTCGGCGCGGACGCCGCCGCCCTCCTCGGCGGGGCCCCTTCCGCTCGGCGCTTCAGCGACGGCAGCCTCGAGGCGAAGATCGCGGATCTGCCGCTCGCGGAGGTGCCCGTCCTCGCCGACATGCAGATCGGCGGCGAGGCGCGCGGCGAGATCTCCGTGCGCGGGCTGTTCGAGGCCGCGCCCGAGGTCAGGGCGCACCTCCAGGTCCCGGGCCTCACGCTCGGCCCCGACGCGCGGTACGAGACCGCCGAGGCGTCGCTCGACATCGCGCCGCCGGGCGGCGCGGGGCGCACCGCGGCCGTGGCCAGCGTGCGGCTCGAGGGGCGCGACGGCGGCCGGCTCGAGGCCAGGGCCCAGGCGCCCATGGTGTGGGAGGCGAACGCGATCCCGACGCTCACCGACGATCGGAACGCCTCGGTGTCGCTCGCTGTCGATCGCTTCCGCCTGACGGCGCTGGAGCCGTTCGTGCAGGGCTCGGTGAACCGGCTCGACGGCACGCTCGACGGCGAGGTGCGGCTCGGGCTCGGCGCGCAGGCGGGCTTCTCCGGCGAGATGCGCCTCGAGGGCGGCGTCGTCCAGGTGGCCACGATCGGCCAGCCGTTCGAGAACGCCTCGTTCCGCGTCGCCGCGAGCCCCTCCGGCGAGCTCCGCGTCGACGACCTCCGCGCCGACGCAGGCAACGGCCAGGTGCGCGGGAGCGCGACCCTCCAGATGGAAGGGCTCGCGTTCCGGAACGCCCGCGCCGAGCTCTCGATCCCCAGCGGCCGGGCCCTCCCGATCACGCTGGAGGGCGTCCCGATGGGCGAGGTGCGCGGCCGGGTGGCGCTCGCGGCGGAGAAGCGGGCCGAGGAGATCGCCGTCCGCGTCGACGTGCCCTCGCTCGATCTGACGCTGCCGCCCACGATCGGGCGGAGCGTGCAGCCGCTCGGCGAGAACCCGACCATCACGACGTCGGCGCCGCTCAGCCAGGAGGACTACGAGGCGCGGCGAGCCCCGGCCGAGCCGCCGGAGCAGGCGGAGGAGAGCGAGGGCGGCACGCCGATCGCCGTGGAGGTCCACCTCGGCAGGATCGGCGTCGAGGGCGACATGGTGCGGGCCTCGCTGTCGGGGGATCGGGCGCACCCCCTCCGCATCAAGGTCGCGGGAGAGACCGAGATCCGGGGCAACGTGAACATCGTGTCGGGCAGGCTCGAGGTGCTCGGCAAGGAGTTCGAGATCGAGCCTGGCGTGGTCGCCCTGCAGGGGGATCCCTCGAACCCGTTCCTGAACGTGAGGGCGTTCCACGACACGCCGGAGGGGACGCGCATCTTCATCGACTATGTGGGGCAGCTCAACCCGATCACCGAGGACAAGATCACCTTCCGTTCGGAGCCGCCGCGCCCGGAGAACGAGGTGATCGCCGAGCTCCTGCTCGGCAGGGAGTTCGCGGAAGGGACGCTGGCGGGCGGCACGTCCGAGCAGCCCGCGTCGGGCGGCGGCAGCGCCGCCGGCGGGGTCGCGGCCAGCGTGGGGACGGGGCTCGCGTCCGCGCAGCTCAACATGATCCTCCAGAGCATCGGTCCGCTCCGGAACTTCGAGACGAGGCTGGGCACGACCGAAGAAGGCGCGCTGAAGACGACCGTGGGCTACCAGCTCGGGCAGCAGGTGACCGCGAGCGCGACCTACGAGGCGGGGCCGACGGGGCAAGGACAGGGGCCGGGGTCCGGGGGCGGCAACACCGGCGCGCAGGCGCGCACCGAGGTGAGCCTCGAGTGGCGCTTCCGCCGGGACTGGTCCCTGCGGGCGGCGATGGCCACCGGCGCGAACCCGGCGACGAGCCTCGACCTGCTCTGGAAGCACCGCTACTGAGCGCCGTCGCGCAGCGGGCGCGCCCGTTCGTCAGGCACCACGCAGATGCCGCCGCAGTCCGCCCCGCCGTGCTTCGGGTCGCAGTCGTCGCTCGGATCGTCGATGCACACGAGCCCCTCGGGGCACTCGATCCCCGCGAACCCCCCGCAAAACGGCGGCTTGGGCGTCGGTTCCACGCAGATGCCGCCGCAGTCCGCCCCGCCGCGCTCCGGGTCGCAGTCGTCGCTCGGATCGTCGACGCACTCGAGCCCGTCGGGACACGGGAAACCCGCGAATCCCCCGCACATCGTCGTCGGCGGGTCCTCGACGCACACGCCGGGACAGTCCGCGCCGCCGTGCTCGGGGTCGCAGTCGTCGCCCGGATCGTCGACGCAGGCGAGCCCGTCGGGACAGGGGGTCCCGAGGAACCCGCCGCAGGTCTCTGATCCGGGCGGATCCGGCGGCCCTCCGGTGTCGCCGCCGCCGTCCCTGTGGCAGCCCACGAGCCCGATCACGATCAGCAAGAGAGCCATCCCTTTGTGGCGCATCAGAACCTCCGCGTTGCGTTTGTCCGAACCCCACCATGAAGCAGCTTCGGTGCCACGGGAAGCGGACGCAATTCGGGCGGAGCGCGCGGTTTTCGGCGCGGGCACCGCGATCGCGGTGTCTTGCTGTGTCGCGGTTGTGCCAGCGGCTTGACGGGAGGATCCGCGGGAGCGCGCGGAAGTCGTCTCCTCCGCGAGCCCAGGGGCGGCGTATGCGTTGTATGCATTCCGCGCGCCGCCCCTGGGCGGGCCGCGTCGACGGGGGCGCCGACGCGTCAGAGCGCGGTGGAGAGCCGGTCGAGCACGGCGTTCATGATCGGCCGATAGCCGTAGTCAGCCGACGTGGTGTCGGCCAGCTGCGCCGGGCAGATCGAGCCGGCGACCCCGCGCTCCCCGAGGCTCCGGATCAGCTGCAGCTCACGGAGGCCGGGGTAGGCCTTGGCGTGGTCCTGCGTCGTGGACCGCGCCCCGGGGTCGGCCGGGTCGTTCGTGCCTTCGGGCCTGCACAGCGGGTTGTCGCTGGGCGTGCCGGCGATCGACCTGCAATCGCACGACTGGGCACTCCCCTCGCAAACGCGCTCCTCGGCGAGGGGGAAGATGCAGGCGTACTGGAGATCTCCAGTGCTCCCCGGCGGGATCGTGTACTCGCGGCCGTTGATCGGGTTCCAGCCCGCGTTGCTCGGGTGGACGGTCGCGTCACCGGTGATCGGGTTCACGCCCGAGCGGGGCGCCGCCGACTCGACCATGAGCGGATCCGCGGGCGGGATGTAGTTCGCCGGATCGCCGAGGATGGCTCCCCAGGTGCTGCTGAGGGTCGTCCCGGACGGCGGATCGGCGAGCTCGGCGGCGTTCTTGAGCCCGCCGACCGGCTGGCCGAGCTGGTTCAGGCCGTCCAGGAGATCGGGCTCGCCGAGCGCGTTCTGGCGCGCGAGGTCCTGCCACGGGACGCCGACGATGCCGGTGAACACGATGTGCTGCGGCCCTCGGGTCCGGGTGTTGTCGTCGCTCGGGTCCAGATCCGAGAAGATCGGGTTCGGCACGAGCTCTCCGCTCCTCGACGCCACCATGGGCTCCGTGAGCGCCCGGGTGTACCGATCGACCGGGTAGAGGAAGTCAAACCCGAAGCGGCGCTTCTGGTCCCAGCACCGGCTGTTCACCGGGTCTTCCGCCGCGGAGAGCCTGGCGGCGTTGCCATCGGGGCCGGTGCAGACCGGATCGCTGGGGCAACCGTCCTGTCTCTGGGAGCAGTTCCTGCAGCACGGATCGTTCGGGTTGGTGGCGCACTCGCTCCGCGGCCGCCACATCCTGAAGCCCGCTCCCGTCTCGGCGACGAGGTAGTTCTTGCCTTCCTCCCTGATCGAGCAATCGTTCTCGTCGGAGAGCATCACGATGAGCAGGAGCGAGTCCGGCCGGAGAAAGGCCTTCCGCTGCGCCAGGAGCGTCGTGTCGAGCCCTGCCGGTACGGCGCTTTCGTTCACGAGACCGATCGTCCCATACGGCTCGGGATCGACGAGGAAGCGATAGAAGCTCTCGAGCGGCGCCTCGTAGCCGCACCCTGCTTGCCCGACCCCTTGCACGATATCGCTGAGCTTTCCGGCGAGCGCCACCGGATCGGAGTCTCCCGCGGGGACGTGGCTTCCGGCCGGGTCCCACACGAGGAACCCCTTGTCCTGGTAGGTCGGCAGATCGTTCTCGCTCGACGCCTCAGAGCGCGCGAGGAGGCGGGCCATGTCGACGTTCGAAGGCGACGTCTGCGCCTGGCAGGTGCTCGACCCGTGGCCGCCGAGGCTGCTGCTGATGACACCGATGTGCATGTCCTGCACCGGAGTGCGCACGCGCAATGTGCCTGCGGGGCATGCGCTCAACCCGCTCGCGGGCTGGACGCCCGGAGCAACGCCGGTCGGATCCACGCAGAGCGGGTTGGTCAAGCCGTCGACGAAGTCGGCGAGCGCCAGGCGCATCACTTCCTGCTTGTCCGACATCGAGGCGGAGTTGTCGACCACGAAGAGGAGATCGACCTTGTCCGGCGTGAACTGCGGGGGAATCCAGCCGCCTGCGCCCGTGCCGGAGTCACCCCCGCCCACCCCGGTACCATCGCTGCCGCCGCTGCCCCCGGGACCGTCGCTGCCGCCGCTGCCCCCGGGACCGTCGCTGCCGCCGCTGCCCCCGGGACCGTCGCTGCCGCCGACTCCCGAGCTGGTGGTGGAGCTGTCGCCGGCCCCGCCGAGGGAGAGCTCGACTTGACATGCCACGAGCGAGACGGCGCTCAGGACGAGAAAGGGTGAGAGTGTTCTTGATAGTCTCGAAGACATAATTCCTCCTTGCGCGGTGCCATGACGCGCCGTCCAACACCGGCAGTGACCGAACGTGAAGGGACGCCCGCCCTGCTTCCCATTTCAAAAAAACACCTGGCCCCAAATGCCGCGGACAGCCCCCCTTCCCGCCCCTCCCCCGGATCGCCCCCCGCAGATCGCAGAGCGGGGCGCTCCCGCACAGGAGACAGGCCCGGAGCGGCGTTTCCGGCGCGGAAGCGCGCTCAAGCGCGCTGAGCGCCGAAAGCGTCGCGATGGATCCGTCTCCGAAGCGAGAGCGCTTCGCTCAAATGCCACCCACCAGAAGTCCGGAGAGAGAGTTCAATGCAAATGCGCAAAAGAAAGAACAAATTCTCGTGAATTTTTGCGTCTTTGCGTCTTGGCGCCTTTGCGTTGAACTCTCGCGGGTCGCGAGGCAGATCCCTGTCAGGACTTCTGCCCCTCGGTCTTAGTGAGTGGTGAAGGAGCGGAGGCGAGGGATGTGCGGGCTCGACGGATAAGCGAGGAGGAACGCCGACGCGCGCTGCGCGGCCGCCGCGCGATCGCCGCTCTGCCAGAGCGCCTCGATGGTGAGCGCCTCGCGCTCCTGCGCCAGCGCGCCGCCGGGGAAGCGGAGCCGCGCCTGCTCGGCGATCCTCAGCGCGCCGGAGGCGTCGCCGCGCCGGAGCGCCGCGCGCGCGTCGCCGAGGAGCGTCAGCTCCTCGCGCAGCCGGCTCTCCCGCAACCCCGGGCTGGACGCGCCCTCCGCGCCGAGCTCCGCGCCAATGGCTTCCGGCGCGGGCGCCGCTTCGAGGACGTCCGTCCCGGCCGCGGGCCGCGCGCTCGCGGCGCGCTCCGATAGCGGCGCGCCCGGGCTCGCGGGTCTCGTGGCCGCGCGGGGGCCGGTCCGCGCGGGGGGCCTGTCCGGCAGCGGCGGCTCGGCCGGCGGAAGCGGCCTGGATCGCAGCGGCGCCTCGACCGGCGGCGGCTCGGCAGGCGGCGCCAGCTCGACAGGCGGCGGCTCGGCAGGTGCCGGCTCGGCCTGCGCGGCAGGCCCCTGGCCCTCCGGCGGCGAAACCGGCGCGGATACCGGTGCCGCGACGGCCTCCGCGGCCTCGACGATCCGAGCCGGCGGCGCCTCGCTCGACGGAGCCACGACGACATAGCCGGCGACGATCAGGCCCCCGCAGGCGGCGCCGAACAGCATCGCCTTCAGGATACCCGCAGCGCCCGCCGCTGCGGCCACGCCGCCGGTGACCGTCGCGCCGGCAGCGCCGGCGCCCGCCGCTGCGGACGCCACCTTGCCCGCGGACACGGCCGCGGCGATCTCGCCAGCGCCCGCGCTCGCCGCGCCACCCACGTTCACCGGGAGCGCCCCTCCCGCGGCGCCTTGAGCCCCTCCGAGCCCGGCGGCTCCGGCGAGGCCGATCTGCGCGGCCATCGCGGCCCACACCCGCTCCTGCGCCCCGTCGGGCGGGTCCGCCGACGGCGCTGCTCGCAGGAGCTCGCGCTCCATCGCGAGCGCGTTCGCCTCGGCGTCGAGCCAGCGCACCGGATCGCTCATCGCTCCCCTCCCGCGCGCTTCCAGACGGGTTGCCGCTCCACCTCCGGCAGCGGAAGCACGACCGAGGGATGCCCCTCGGGCACCGGCGCTGCCTCGACGGCCGCCTTCAACACGGGCTGCGACCGCATGACCCGGGGCCCGCCCACGTGGAACTCGTCGCGCGCCTTCAGGCGCGCGACGGCGCGGCGAAACGCGTCGCGGGCGAGGCGGAGGCGCGAGTAGACGGTCCCCAGCGGGACGTCGAGCAGATCGGCGACCTCCTCGCCGCCCATGCCGTCGAGCTCGAAGAGCGTGAACACGGCGCGCTGCTCGAGGGGCAGCTCGTCGAGGATCGCCTCGAGCAGCGTGATCGCCTGCCGCCGCTCCGCCTCCGCGCCGACGTCGGCCCGGTCATCGGCGCAGTCGAGCAGCGGCTCGTCGTCGTGAGCGCGCCGCCTCATATGCGCGAGCTTGCGCCGGTCACGGGCGGCGTGAAAGCAGATGCTGTAGAGCCAGGTCGTAATTTTGGACTTACCCTCAAATTCGGGCAACCGCCGATGGACGACCAGGAACACGTCCTGGACCGCGTCGGCGACGTCGCTCTCGGGCACGCCGAGGCGTCGCAGCGACCGCCACACGAACCGGAAGTGCTGCGCATAGACCTCTCCGAAGGTCATCCTGTCCTGCCGCTTCTCGCCATGCCCATCACCTCCGTGGCGGGTCGCGTGGCTCGCCATCAAAAAATCGACACGCGGGCGCTCAGGCCGACGAGCAGCCCCACCGGGGAGGGGTCGAGCGCCACGTCCTGCGTCAGGGGCGTGCCGGCCTCGCCGCCCGCGCGGCGCTCGACCGTGAAGCGCGCCCGCGCGACCGGCGCGAGCAGCGTCGCGCGCGCGGACCAGCCCAGCGCGCTGGAGCCGAGGAGGGTCCCTTCCGCGACGGCCGAGCCGCCGAGGGCGAACCAGGGAGCGGAGGCCTCGCGGTCCGGGGCGAACCCCTTGCCGGAGCCGTAAACGGCGCCCAGCACCGCCGCCGCGCAGGCCGAGAGCCGGAGGCCGTCGAGATCGCCGGCGATCGTGGCGCAGCCGCGCGCCGTGGCGGCGCCGAGCCCGAG
This sequence comes from Sorangium sp. So ce426, assembly GCF_051475585.1. NCBI lineage: Bacteria > Pseudomonadati > Myxococcota > Polyangiales > Polyangiaceae > Sorangium > Sorangium sp. So ce426. Next base: position 7,281,407 of record NZ_CP150341.1, read on the forward strand.
GGAGACGACGCCCGGCGCGAGCTCGGTGTCCTGGGGGGGCAGCCATACCCCGCCGACGCCTGCGGACCACCCGCGGCGCCGCAGGGAAACATCGGCGATCGCGGCCGCCCGGAAGGGATCGAGCATGCCCATGGTCTGCGCGGCGCCGAGCTCCATCGAGACGTCCCCGCGCGCCGCCCGAGGCGGAGGAGGCGGCGGCGCCGGCACGACAGGCGCCCGCGCGGGCGCGGCAGGAGCCAGCGCGGGCGCGACAGGGGCCGGCGCAGGCGCGACAGGGGACGGCGCGGGCGCGGGCGCTACAGGGGCCGGCGCAGGCGGATCGCTGTCGAGCAGGATGGCGAGGGTCAGCGCCACCGCCTCGACGAGCTCGCCGCAGGACGCCCCCACCTCGGACGAGAGCTGCCGGGTGCGACCACCTGCCTGAAGGACGGCGGTGTACGTGGCGCCGTCGTGGAGAAAGCGGACCTCGAGCTCGGTCGCCCCGTTCGCGCTCGCCAGGGCGCCGCCCGCGTTCGCCGGCGTGTCGCCAGGAGGGGCGCTCCGCGCGTTCGTTGACGGGTCGCCAGAAGGAGCGCCGCCCGCGTTCGCCGTGCCGCCGGTAGGGGCGCCGGCGCCGGTGGGCGGGCCGGCGGTGCTCACGGGGTCGAGAGCCCGCCTCTCCATCACCCGTTCGACCGCGGCTGCGAGCGACGGCGCGTCCGGGCAGTCGGCCGCAGCGGGCGCCCGCTGGACCGCGAGCCGCGGGAGCGGGGCAGCCACGACGACGCTCGGCCAACCGAGGGAAAAGGCGCACACGGCCAGGACGCACAGCGCGCCTCGACGCGAGGGATGAGGGCAGGTCACAGGATGCCTCCCATTACCGCAAGGAACGGCGCAAGCGGAATTAGGACGCGCAGAGCGCTGTGGCCTTGGGCGAAATCGCCGCGAGCGCGAGACCTCCAGACGGCCAGGCCCCCGGCGCCTGCGGGCGACGCCGGTCGCGACGGCGCGCGTTCCATGGCGGAGGCGTCGCCGCCTGCCACGCCGGAGGGCACGACGCCGCCGCCCGTGGCGCGACCGAGCGGCCGATCGAACGACGGCGACGCCGGTCGCGAGCACGGCACGGGATCGGATAGAGTGCGCCGCATGAACTCCTACGAGCTGGTGACGTGCGCGAGCTGTTATGGCGAAGGCGAGATCAACACGGACTCCGGCCCCTATCTGTGCAAGGACTGTCACGGAAACGGCCGCATCCTCCCGACCGGAGAGCAGATCGAGGAGCGCATCCGCGAGATCGAGGTCGAGCTGGAGCGCCACCCCCAGGAGGCGAAGCCGGAGACCCGATGGCTCGTCTTCGAGCTGCGGCGCACCCGCAAGCTGCTCTGGCAGATCCGGTCGTACTGCGAGGAGGCGCGGAGCGACTCGGACGACGCGATCATCGTCAAGATCCGCGATCTCGCCGATGCGGCCGTCGCCCCGAGGAGCCCTGCGGTGCCGCGGGAGATGCTCCCAGAGGACGCCTGATGCGCGGCTCCGCCGGGGCGCCTGACAGTCGACCCCGGGGAGCTCCCGCGCCCTGCTCGAGCGCGGCGCGGGGTGTTCCAGCGCCTGCGCTCTACCCTGCCCTCCTCGGCGCCGCGTGGGCCGCGCTCGCGCCGCCGGTGCAGCGCCTCCACGCGGGCGGCGTGCGCGCCCGCGGCCGCTTCCGCGTGCGGCGCGGCCGGGGGCTCGCGGCGCGCCTGGTCGCCGGCCTGCTGCGCATGCCGGAGGCGGCCGAGGACGTGGCCGTGACGCTCGCCGTCGAGCCGGCGGGCGACGGCGAGCGGTGGCTCCGCACCTTCGGGGTTCGCCCGCTCTTCTCCTCGCAGTGGCGCGCGGGTGATCTCCTGGTGGAGGGGCTCGGCCTCGTCCAGTGCTGGTTCCGGCTCCGCGCCGAGGGCGGCGCGCTCGTGTTCGAGCAGGTGCGGTCGACGCTCGGGCTCCGCCGCCTCGGCCTGCCGCTGCCCCGGTGGCTCGCCCCGCGGATCGAGGGGCGGGCCGGGCCGCTCCAGGACGAGGTCCACGTCGACGTGCGGATCTTCGCGCCGGTCGCCGGGCTGCTCGTCGCGTACGAGGGGCGCGTGGCGAACGAGGCGGGCGGCGAGGTGCCCCCTGCTCGCGCCGGCGGGCCCACGCCGGAATCGACCGCGCTGTCAGCGCCGGAGCCCCACGCATGATCACGGCGCTCGTGCTCCTCGCCGTGCAGGGCGCGCTCGGCGCCTTCGACACGCTCTATTACCACGAGTGGCGGGCGCGCCTGCCCGGCGGCGTGCCGGGCACGGCGCCCGAGCTCGTCCTCCACGGTGCGCGCGATCTCCTGTACGCGGTGCTCTTCGCCTCCTTGCCGTTCGTGCGCTGGGAGGGGCTCGCCGCGTGGGCGCTCGCGGCGCTGCTCCTCGCGGAGATCGCGATCACGCTCCGCGATTTCGTCGTCGAGGACACGGTCCGGCGGCCGCTCGGCGGCGTCTACCCGGGGGAGCGGGTGATGCACGCCGTGATGGGCATCATTTACGGCGGCGCGCTCGCCCACCTCGTCCCCGAGATCTGGCGCTGGGCGCGCGGCCCCACCGGCTTTTCCCGCTGGGACGCGCCGCTCTCGCTCCGCGTGATCCTGCCGCTCATGGCCGCAGGCGTGCTGCTCTCGGGGCTGCGCGACCTCGGCGCCGCCTGCGGGCCTCGCTGGCTGCGCTTCCCGTGGGGGCGCGCGTGAGCCGGCGCCCGCGCCGCGCGCGCCGCCTGACGCGCCGTCAGCCCTTCACCGCGCCCGCCGTGAGCCCCGCGAGGATCCGCCGCTGGAAGACAAGCGTCAGCACCACGAGCGGCACCGTCACGACGATGGAGGCCGCCATGGTCTGCCCCCAGGGGATCTCGTAGAGCCCGCTGCTCGTCGTCGAGAACGCCTGGATCGCGTAGGTCACGGTGCGCTTGTCCGGCGTCTGGGTGAAGGAGAGCGCGAACAGGAACTCGTTCCAGGCGGCGATGAAGGCGAGGATGCCCGTCGTCGCCATCCCGGGGACCGAGAGCGGCAGCATGACCCGGGTGAACACCTGCCAGTGCGTCGCGCCGTCGACGTAGGCCGCCTCCTCGATCTCGCGCGGGATCGCCTTCATGAAGCCGGTGAGCACCCACACCGTGAAGGGGAGCGTGAAGATGAGGTACGTCAGGATCAGCGCGGGGAGCTGGTTGTACAGCTTGAAGAAGTTGATCATCTGGAACAGGGCGCCGAGCACGGCGATCTGCGGAAAGATGGTCATCCCCAGGACCACGTAGAGCACGAGGCTGCGCCCTCGGAAGCGGAACCTCCCCAGCGCGTAGGCGGCCAGCGAGCCGACGGCGAGCGACACCGCGGTGACCGAGACGGCGACGATCACGCTGTTCAGGAGCGCCGTCTGGAACTCGCCGTTCGCCAGCACGAGGCGGTAGTTGTCGAGCGTCGCGCGGCCGGGCCAGTAGCGGACCGGGGTCGTGAAGAGCTCGTCGTCGGGCTTGATGGAGGAGACGAACGCCCAGACGAACGGGAAGACGGTGAACACGAGCACCGCGGCGACGATCAGGTAGAGCAGGGCCCGCAAGGCGCCCTGTCCCAGCGAACGGCGCCGCCCTGCGCCCCGCGACGCGCCGCTCATCTCACACCTCCTCGGCGCGGAACACCGCGAGATAGATCGTGATGAACACCGCGATGATGAGGAAGAGCGCGACGGAGATCGCCGAGCCGTAGCCGATGTTCGAGACGCTGACGAGGGTCTGCTGGGCGTACGTCGCCATGGTCTGCATGTCCGGCCGGTTGCCGAACATGACGAAGAAGACGTCGAACACCCGGAGCGCGTCGAGCGTGCGGAAGATGAGCGCGACCAGCATCGCGGGCCTGAGGAGCGGCAGCGTGATCCGGGTGAACTGCTGGAGCGCCGTCGCGCCGTCGACCCGCGCGGCCTCGTAGAGATCGTGCGGGATGAGCTGCAGCCCGGCGAGGAGGAGGAGCGCCATGAACGGCGTCGTCTTCCAGACGTCGATGAGCGCCACGGCCCAGAACGACACCGCAGGATCGGCGACGAAGGCGATGTTGCGGTCCAGGACGCCGAGCTGGTTGACGAGCAGGTCGTTGAAGACGCCGTAGACGTCGTTGTACATCCACTTCCACATCTGGGCCGAGATGACGGTCGGTATGGCCCAGGGGATGAGCATGGCTGCGCGCACCGCCGAGCGCCCCTTGAAGCGGGAGTTGACGACGAGCGCGACGCCGAGCCCGAGGGCGAGCTCGCCGAGCACGGTGACGACCGTGAAGAGCACCGTGAGCAGGACCGCGTCGTGGAAGTAGCTGTCCTGCACGAGATCGACGTAGTTCTGCGCCCCGATGATCCTGGCCGGCTCCCCGGCGCCGAGGCGCGCGTTCGTGAAGCTCAGGTAGAACGTCTCGGCGAGGGGATAGAGGGCGATGAACGCGACGACCGAGAGCGTCGGCAGGAGGAACAGCCAGGCGCGCCGCCGTCGCCGCGCGTCGAGCGATAGGTGGTCTAGAGGGGCCGCCGCGCTCGTGGCCGCTGGGTTCGCCGGCATGCTCATGGGATATCCGTTCTCGCGAGCGTGCGGTGTCAGCGAAGCGCGCGCGTGAGCCGCTGCTCCACCTGCCCGAGCACCGCCTTCGGCTCCTTGCCCTGCAGGACCTGGCTCACCCCCTGGAAGAAGGCGATCGACGCCTCGTTGTACCGGGCGCCGGTGCTGTTCGAGGGGCGCGGCACGAGCGCGATGTCCTTCGCGCTCGCCAGGAAGGGCAGCGACTTCACCACCTCCGGGTCCTGCTGCACCGCTCGGATCGTCGGGAGGAAGGAGCCCGCGGTCGCGCGGAACCGCTGCGCCTCGGGGCTCGTCATGTAGCGGACGAGCTCGATCGCCGCGTCCTTGTTCGGCGAGAACTTCGACACCGCGAGCTGCCATCCGCCGATGGTGCCCGCGCTCTTCTGTCCGGGCTCGTGCGGCAGCGGGCCCGCCGCGAACTTGCCCTTGATCGGCGACCGCTCGGCGTTGCCCGCCGCGTAGGCATAAGGCCAGTTGCGCATGAAGGCGGCGTTGCCGCCCTGGAACGCGTTGCGCGCGTCCTCTTCCTCGTAGCTCGTCACGCCGGCGGAGGAGATCGAGCCCACCCAGCCCCTGGCGCGCGCGAGCGCCTTCTGGGCTCCCGGGTTGTTCACGGTGATCTTGCCCTCCTCGATGATCGCGCCGCCGCCGTGGGAGGCGATCCACTCCAGCGCGTTGCAGGTCAGCCCCTCGTAGGCCTTGCCCTGCCAGACGAAGCCGAGGAAGTTCGGGCTCGCCGCCCGCTCGCCGTCCTGGATCTTCTTCGCCATCTGCTCCAGCTCGTCCCACGTCTCCGGCGGCTTCTGATAGCCGTACTTCTCCAGAAGATCGGTGCGGTAATAGAGCAGCCCGAAGTCGGTGAACCACGGCATCGCCACGAGCTTGCCGTCGACCGTGTTGTTCTGGACGATGCTCTCGATGTGCTGCTTCGCCGCCTCGCCGAGCTTCTCGCTCAGATCGACGAGGTTCTGCGCGAAGGCGCCGGGCCAGATGACGTCCAGCATCATGACGTCGATGTCCCCGGACTGCGCCTGGAAGAGGCGCTGGTAGACGGAGTAGGTCTCGGTCGCGTCCTTGGGACGGGGGATGATCGTCACCTCGATGCCGGTGTCCTTCTGGAACTGCTGGATCATCACCCTGTCGAGCTCGGCGCCCACGCCCACCGGCTCGCTGTAATACTTGAGCTTGCTGCCGGCGTACCGCTTCGCCTCGGCGGCGTTCGGCACGGCGGGGGGCTGCGCCTTGATCGCCTTGTCGCCCGGCGCCTCCGACACCGCGGCCGCCGTCGTGGCGGCGGCGGCAGGGGGGTTCTCGCGGGCAGGCGGGCTCTTGTCTCCGCGGCAGGCGCACAGCCCGACGACGAAGAGGAGCAGCGCTGCGGTTCGCCATGCGCGGAGATGATGCTGCCGAGTGGGGTCCATCGCAGGATCCTTTCTGAGCTCTGTTCTGGAGAGTTTTCGCATTCCCGGTGGCCGGCAGGGCTATCGAGACGCGCCGCTCACGCCCGCGCCGCGAAGGGCGAGTGCCCGCGGCAGCATCGACCAGATGCGCGCTCGGGGGCAAGCGATCGCGCCACCTCTGCAGGGGTAAAAAGCCCAGGAAAGAGCCGTCGATCACAGACGGGACGGAGCGCGCGCTGCTCGGCACTGCTCTGCTCGCTGCTCGCTGCTCGGCACTGCTCTGCTCGCTGGCAGCGCAGCAGACGGCGCGCGGCGCGCCGCACACAGCGCGTCGCGAAGGCGCGCGGCGCGAAGCGCGAAGCGCGATGTGCCGCGCGGAGACGCGACGCGCGCTGGCGGCGAGGTGAGACGAGACAGCAGCGCTGGCCGCGAGACGCGACACGACGCGCGCTGGCGGCGAGATGAGGTGAGACGAAACGCGATGCGCCTGCGTCGCGCGGACGCAACGCGCGCAATACGTGCGTGCGCGCGCGCCGACGCCACCACCTCGCCTCGAAGCGCAATTTCAGCGGCAATTCAGCGGTAGGCGCGCGTCGCACGCGCCCCGAACGTGGGCTGCTTTGCGCTTGCGGAGCCTTTCCGGAGGCGGTAGAGCCGATGCTGCGTGGCCGGCGCTCGCGATCCGGCACGGTGCCGCGGGCTCGTGGCCTGCTGGCTCCAGGCTGGTCCTGCCGAGCAGGACGAGCCCGAACCGGCCTGCGCACGGCGGTGCATGACTCCCCTGACGTTCTCCTCCTCGGCCGACGCCCCCCGCCAGGCGGCGCGGCTCGTCGCCCGCACCTTCCGGCTCGACGCCGACACGCTCGCGAAGCTGCCCGGCGGCGTCTCGTCGCTCATGGGAGACGGCGCGCGCGTCTGGCTGCACCCGGGCACCCAGCTGGTCGCGCACGGGGTCGCCGCCCGCCTGGAGCTGCCGCACGGCATCGAGGGCGGCGTGGGGTGGATCAAGGAGGCGCTCGCGTCGATCGAGGCCGCCGACGCCGTGGGACGCCCGGGCTGCGGCCCGGTGGCGCTCGGCGCCCTGCCGTTCGACCGGACCGAGCCGGCCGCGCTCGTCGTGCCGGCCCAGATCGTCGGCGCGGCCCCCGACGGCACCGCGTGGGTCACGACCATCGGCGAGGGCGCCGCCCCGGCGCCGCACCTGGAGCGGGCCGAGGGCCACCGGCGCTCGCCCGACAGCTTCACGCTCCGCTCGGCGCTCCCGCACGAGGAGTGGTGCGGGCGCGTCGCGCGCGCGGTGGCCGACATCCAGCAGGGCGCCCTCTCCAAGGTCGTGCTGGCCCGCGCGGTCGACGTCGAGGCGAACCGCCCCATCGTCGTCGAGGAGGTCCTGCGCCGCCTGACCGCGCTCTACCCCTCGTGCGCGATCTTCCACGTCGACGGCTTCCTCGGCGCGAGCCCCGAGCTCCTGCTCTCGCGCCGCGGGCGCGCCGTCTCCTCGCACCCGCTCGCCGGCACCTACGCGGTCTCCGCCGACGTCGACGCCGACCGCCGGTTCGCCGAGGTCCTGCGGCGCTCGGCCAAGGACCAGCGCGAGCACCGCTTCGTGGTCGACGCCGTGGCCGCCGCGCTCGCGCCCGAGTGCGCGTCGCTCGAGGTCCCCAGCGAGCCGTCGATCCTGAGCCTGCGCAACGTGATGCACCTCGGCACCCCGATCCACGGCCAGCTCGCGGAGGCGGCGCCGGACGCCCTCACGCTCGCCGCGCGGCTCCACCCGACGCCCGCCGTGTGCGGCACGCCGCGCGAGGCGGCGGAGGCCTGGCTGGGCGCGCACGAGGGCATCCGGCGCGGGCTCTACGCGGGGCTCGTGGGCTGGGTCGACGCCCGCGGCGACGGCGACTGGTTCATCGGCATCCGCAGCGCCACGGTCGACGGCGCGCGCGCGCGGATGGTCGCGGGCGTCGGGGTCGTCGCGGGCTCGAACCCGGAGGCCGAGCTGGTCGAGACGCAGCTCAAGCTCCAGGCCATGCTCGCGGCCATCATCCGCCCCTGATGCCGCGCCCGCCGCCGGGGCGCCTCACCCGAGCCGGGATCCGCGCCGGCTCGCCTGCATCGACCGCCTCGATGCGGGCCCCGAGGCGAGCTTCGCCGTGAAGACACTCCTCATCGACAACTACGACTCGTACACCCACATCCTCGGGCAGTACCTCTGGGAGGTGAGCGGCGAGGAGCCGATCATCGTCAAGAACGACAGCCTCTCGCTCGCCGAGATCGAGGGCCTGGAGCTCGACAGCATCGTCATCTCGCCCGGCCCCGGCCGCCCGGAGCGCCGGGCCGATTTCGGCGTCTGCGCCGAGGTGATCGAGGCCCTCGCCGGGACGCCAATCCTCGGCGTCTGCCTTGGCCACCAGGGGCTCGCCGCGCGCTTCGGCGGGCGCGTCCAGCACGCCCCGCGGGTCATGCACGGCAAGATCGTGGAGATCGAGCACGACGGCGCCGGGCTCTTCGAGGGCGTGCCCAGCCCGTTCCAGGTGGTGCGCTACCACTCGCTCATCGTCGGCGACGGCGAGCTGCCGGCGGAGATCCAGGTGACCGCGCGCACGCGCGGCGACGGGCTCATCATGGCCCTGAAGATCAAGGACCGGCCGTTCTACGGCGTGCAGTTCCACCCCGAGTCGATCGGCACCGAGCACGGCAAGAGGATCATCAGCAACTTCAGGAATATCGCCATGAACACGCCGCGCGACCGGAGAGGCGCGGCGCTCCGCCGGATCGCGCGCGCGCCGGGCCTCTCCGCAGGCGCGCCGGGCGGTTGCGCGCCGGGCGCGCCGGCGGGCGCGCGGCGACGCGGGCGCGTGCGTCACCTCCGGCTCCCGTGGGTCGATCCCGAGCGGGCCTTCGCCGGGCTCTTCGCCGCGGCCCCTTACGCGTTCTGGCTCGATTCGAGCGCGACCGGCCGGGACGGGCGCTTCTCGTTCATGGGGAGCGCGACCGAGGCGATCGAGAGCCGCGGCGCCGCCGTGACGCGGTGGAGCGCCGGCGGCCCCGGGGACGCCTTCACCCCGACCACGTCCGAGGGGAGCCCGTTCGTCGCGCTCCGGCGGGAGCTCGCCTCGATATCGCTCGATCCGAGCGGCCTGCCCTTCCACTTCACCGGTGGCCTCGTGGGCTACCTCGGCTACGAGCTCAAGGAGCACCTCGGCTTCGGCGCGTCCGCTCACCCGCGCCGCGCGCTCCCGGACAGCGCGATGATGATCGCGCGGCGGATCCTGGCCTTCGACCACGTCGAGCGCGCGGTGTACGCGTGCGCGATCGACGCGATCGACGCGCTCGACGCCGAGGAGCCTGCGTCGCCCCCGTCCGGACCGTGGCTGGACGAGATCGCGGCGCGCCTCCAGGGCCTCCCGGCGCTCTCGGAGCCGCTCCTGCCGCCCGTCCCGGAGGGCTTCGCCGACCGGATCGCGCACGCGCCGCGCCTGTCGCGACGGGAGCACCTCGACGCCATCGAGGCCATCCTCCGCGAGATCCGCGAGGGCGAGACGTACGAGGTGTGCCTCACGAACGAGTTCCACGTGCGGACCTCGCTCGATCCGTTCGCCCTCTACCGCGTCCTGCGCCGCACGAACCCCGCGCAGTTCTCGGCGTTCCTCAGGATGCCGGAGGGCGCGGTGCTCTCGTCGTCGCCGGAGCGGTTCCTGGCGGTCGACCGGGAGCGGCGGGTGCGCAGCGAGCCCATCAAGGGGACGCGACCGAAGGGCGCCACCGAGGAAGAGACCCTGGCCCTGCGCCGCGATCTCGCGACCAGCGACAAGGACCGCTCCGAGCTCCTCATGATCACCGACCTCGTCCGCAACGACCTCAGCCGCGTCTGCGCCATGGGCTCGATCGACGTCGAGGCGCTCCAGCGGATCACGGAGCACGCGACCCTGCTCCAGCTCTCCTCGGTGGTCACGGGCGCGCTGCGCGAGGGGAAGGGCGCGCTCGACGCGCTCGAGGCGTGCTTCCCCGGCGGGTCCATCACCGGCGCGCCGAAGCATCGGACGATCTCGATCATCGACGCGCTGGAGCGGCGCACGCGGGGCGTGTACACGGGCTCGATCGGGTACCTCGCGTACGAGGGCCCCATGGACATGAACATCGCCATACGGACCCTCATCGCCGACGGCCGGGCGCTCAGCTTCGGCAGCGGCGGCGCGGTGGTCGCGGAGTCGAGCGCGGAGGCCGAGTACGAGGAGGTCCTCGTCAAGAGCTTCCCCCTGCTCCGCGCCATCTACCTCGCGGAGCGAGCCGCGGACGGAGGCCGGGCGTCCGCGCAAGAAGTGCGCGCGACGAGCGCGCTGCGCGGATGACGCGCCCGACGCAGACGTGCACGCGGCAAGATGCCGGTACGGCGCGCATGCCGCACCGCGTATACTCATCGCACAGAAGGAGACGCGGTCGTGAAACGAGAGAGCAACATTACGCGGAGGGGCGTCGCGGTGCGGCGGACGGTCGAGGACCTCGCCGTCGACGGCGCCATCCAGCCCATCGTCGAGGCGCTCGACAGCCACCTCGGCGTGGTCCTGGCGTCCAGCTACGAGGTCCCGGGCCGGTACACGCGCTGGGACATCGGCTTCGTCGATCCGCCGCTCGTGCTCGTCTCCCGGGGCCGCGACTTCCGGTTCACCGCGCTGAACGAGCGCGGGCGCGTGCTGCTGCCGGCCATCGACGAGGCCCTCCGTGATCTCGACGCGGTCGCGGCCCTCGAGCGGCGCGGCGACGAGGTGGTCGGCGCGGTCCGGCCGCCGGGCGAGCGGGTGCCGGAGGAGCTGCGCAGCCGGCAGCCGTCCATCTTCTCGGTGCTGCGCCGGCTCATCGAGCTCTTCGGGGTCCCCGGCGACCCGCTCTTCGGGCTCTACGGCGCGTTCGCGTACGATCTCGCCTTCCAGTTCGAGCCCATCCGCCTCCGCCTGGAGCGCCCGGCGGATCAGCGGGATCTCGTCCTCTACCTCCCCGACGAGATCGTCGCCGTCGACCACCGCCGCGAGCGCGCGACGCGCACGCGCTACGAGCTGAAGTTCGGCGATCGCTCGACCGAAGGGCTGCCGCGCGAGGGCGCGACGCACGCCTACGTCGGCGCCGACCGCGCGCCCCAGAACGAGTACGCGCCGGGCGAGTACGCCGAGCTCGTCCGGGTGGCGCGCGAGTCCTTCAAGCGGGGCGATCTCTTCGAGGTCGTCCCGGGGCAGACGCTCTACGAGCCGTGCCCGGTCGCGCCCACCGAGCTGTTCTACCGCCTGCGCGAGCGCAACCCGGCGCCCTACGGCTTTTTGATGAACCTCGGCAACGCCGAGTACCTGATCGGCGCCTCGCCGGAGATGTACGTCCGCGTCGAGGGCAATCGCGTCGAGACCTGCCCCATCTCGGGCACGATCCCGCGCGGCAGCGACCCGCTCGCCGACGCCGCGCAGATCGCGCGCCTGCTCGCGTCCGCGAAGGACGAGTCGGAGCTCACGATGTGCACCGACGTCGATCGCAACGACAAGTCCCGCATCTGCGTCCCGGGGAGCGTCCGGGTGATCGGGCGCCGGCAGATCGAGATGTACTCGCGGCTGATCCACACGGTCGATCACATCGAGGGCCGCCTGCGCGACGGCTTCGACGCGCTCGACGCGTTCCTGGCGCACACGTGGGCGGTCACGGTCACGGGGGCGCCGAAGGCCTGGGCCATGCAGTTCATCGAGGATCACGAGCGCTCGCCGCGCGCCTGGTACGGGGCGGCGGTCGGCATCGTCGGCTTCGACGGCAGCATGAACACGGGGCTCACGCTGCGCACGATCCGGGTCAAGGACGGCGTGGCCCAGGTCCGGGTCGGCGCGACGCTGCTCTTCGACTCCGATCCCGACGAGGAGGAGCGCGAGACCCAGGTGAAGGCGTCGGCGCTCCTCGACGCGATCCGGAGGCCTCGCGGCATCGCCACGCCGCCCCCGGCGGCCATCCACCCGGTGCCTGGCGGCACGCGCAAGGTCCTCCTCGTGGATCACCAGGACTCCTTCGTGCACACGCTGGCCAACTACCTCCGGCAGACGGGCGCCGAGGTGATGACGCTCCGCGCCGGCTTCCCTCACGAGGAGCTCGACGCCTACGCTCCCGACCTCGTTGTGCTCTCGCCCGGCCCCGGCACGCCGAGCGATTTCGATCTCTCGGGCACGCTCGCGGCGCTGCTCCAGCGCCGGCTACCCGTCTTCGGCGTCTGCCTCGGCCTGCAGGGGATGGTCGAGCACTTCGGCGGCAAGCTCGGCGTCCTCGACTACCCGATGCACGGCAAGGCCTCGCAGGTGCGCGTGCTCGGCGGGCGCCTCTTCGAGGGGCTGCCGCGCGAGTTCCGCGCGGGTCGCTACCACTCGCTCTACGCGTTGCGCGACGCGCTCCCCGCGTCGCTGAAGATCACGGCCGAGACCGAGGATGGAGTCGTGATGGCGATCGAGCACACGGAGCTGCCCGTCGCGGCCGTCCAGTTCCATCCGGAGTCGATCCTGTCGCAGGACGACAACGTGGGGCTCCGGCTCGTGAGGAACGCGGTCACCGAGCTGCAGCGGAGCGGCGGGCGGTGACGGTCGATCGGTGAAGCGGGGCGCTGGCGGCGAAATGAAAAAGCGCCGCCGGGGCCTCGGGGGGGGAAAGGCCACGCCAGCGGCGCTGAACCAGAATATCAGCATGAGGCGTGCCATGGCGCACTTCCGTCAGGGTCGGGCATTTCGCATGGATGTCCTGGGCGTTCATTTCGGTTCTGCACGAGCAGCGCTGCACACCTGAAATGTGCGAACTGTGCGCCGCCGCCGACGAGGCCCGGGGCGCCCGGGAGCGGCTCAGGCAGGCGTCTCTGGGCTCTCGGTCCGCCGCGTGAAGATCCCCTTGCTGTACGCCATGAAGAAGCCGAGCCGCATCGCGTTGCGCTCCGTGGGGATACCGGGGCTCGCGCTGATGCACGCCAGCAGGCGACCCTGCTCGCGCACCCGCTCCAGGCGGCGGGCGATGAGCGCCTGCTGGACGCCGCGCTCGCGAAACCGGGGGAGCACCGAGGCGCCGAAGAGCGCGGCGCCCTCGCCGGAGATCTCCACGCTGCCGCCGCCGGCGGGCTCGCCGTTCACGAGCGCCAGGTACGAGTCGCATCCGGGGTGCGCGACCACGCGGCGCGTGATCTCGAAGAGCACCGGCGAGATCGGCGCGTCCGCGGGCCGGAAGCCGCTCGTCGCGATCTCGATGAACACCCGGACCTGCGCCTCGTCGCCCGGATCGATGCGCACGATCTCCAGCTCCCCGGGGCCACCATACGACGCCAGCGCGCGGAGGTCCTCGTCCGGCGCGAGCTCGCGCGCCAGCACGTTCTCGAACTCGCGCAGCACGAACCCTCGTTCGGCGAGGCCGCGCACCAGCGATCCGTGCGCGAAGGGGCAGACCTGTATCTGCGGCTCCGCGCCGCGCGCCGCGTAGAACGCCACGAGGTGATCGAGATCCTCGCCGGAGACAGGCCCATCGAGCCCGAGCCCGACAGCGAAGTTTCCCCAGGAGCCCTCTCCATCAAAGGCCATCCACCCGCCCGCGATGGGCTCCGCGCAGGCGACCACGGCGGCGATGCTGACCGCCAGCCGGCGCTCCTCGATCCGGGCGATCTCGGCGTACGACAGCTTCGGCATGGACGTGCACCTCGTTTGCGAGCAGGGCTCGCGCGACACGGTGTCCTCCATCCTAGTCCGATGAGGCCCGGTCTGCGCCGTTTCGTGCAAGCCAGCGCGCGGCAGCGCCGCCCCGGCGGAGCGGGCGGAGCCTCTGACGTCGCGCACACGCGCCGTCAGGCGCCTCCGCCGCCCCGCGATCTCCGCTCGCGCGGTCGCGGGCGTTGCGATTATGCTGCGCCGCCATGAGCAGGATCTTCCGTTCACTCCCCCCGGCGGGCACCCACCTCGGCATCGCGTTCTCGGGCGGCCTCGACACGCGCTGCGCGGTGGCGTGGCTCTCGCGCAACGGGCTCAAGGTGCACGCGTACACCGCCGATCTGGCGCAGCCGGACGAGGACTCCCCCGGCGACATCCCGCCGATCGCCCTGCAGCACGGCGCGGTCTCCGCCAAGCTGGTGGACTGTCGCGAGGCGCTCGTCCGCGAGGGCATCCTCGCCATCCAGTGCGGCGCCTTCCACCTCTCGACGGGCGGCAAGAAGTACTTCAACACCACGCCGCTCGGCCGCGCGGTGACCACGACCGCGATCGTCCGCGCGATGCGCGACGACGACGTCCACGTCTTCGGCGACGGCAGCACGCACAAGGGCAACGACATCCAGCGGTTCTACCGTTACGGCATCTTCGTCGACCCCTCGCTCAAGATCTACAAGCCCTGGCTCGATCCGAGGTTCGTGGGAGAGCTCGGCGGGCGCAAGGAGATGAGCGAGTACCTCGAGCGCCACGGGCTGCCCTACCGCATGGGGACGGAGAAGGCGTACAGCACCGACGCCAACGTGCTCGGCGCGACGCACGAAGCGAAGGACCTCGAGCACCTGAACACCGGCATCAAGATCGTCCAGCCCATCATGGGCGTCGCCTCCTTCCGGCCGGAGGTCGCCATCGAGGCCGAGACGGTGACCCTCGGGTTCGAGCGCGGCGTCCCGACGACGATCAACGGCAAGCGCTTCGGCTCCCTGTTCGAGCTGTTCGTCGAGTGCAACCGGATCGGCGGGCGCCACGGGCTCGGCATGAGCGACCAGATCGAGAACCGGGTGATCGACGCGAAGAGCCGCGGCATCTACGAGGCGCCGGGCATGGCCCTGCTCCACGCCGTCTACGAGCGGCTCCTGTCCGCCATTCACAACGAGAACACCCTCGACGTGTACTTCACCCAGGGCAGGCGCCTCGGGCGTCTGCTCTACGAGGGCAAGTGGTACGACCCCGAGGCCATGATGCTGAAGGACGCGCTCTCGCGCTGGATCGCCCCCGGCGTGACCGGCGAGGTGACGCTCGAGCTGCGCCGCGGCGACGACTACAACATCTTGAACACGCGCGCCGACTACATGGCCTATGCGCCGCACAAGCTCTCGATGGAGAAGGTCGAGGAGGCCTATTTCACCCCCGAGGACCGCATCGGCGCGCTCGAGCTCCAGAACCTCTCGGTGACGGACAACCGCCAGTTCCTGATCCACCTCATCGAGAGCACGCAGGCCCTCGGCCCGGGCGGCGCCCCCGCCATCGGCGAGCTGCTCGGCGGCGACAAGCCGAAGGAATGAGCCGGGGCGGCGCCGCTGAGGCTGAGCGGAGGCCGCGCCCCGGCTCCGCTCACGCCGCGCCGCGCCGCGCCGCGCCGCGCCGGACGAGGTTGCGCCCGGCACCTGCCTGGGTCACGAGGAAGGTGCGAACGCCGGCCCGCCCGAGCGGTGCCGGCCCAGGGAGGTGGTCATGAAGGCGCTCATCATCCAGGCACTCGCCGCGGGCCTCGCGGTCCTCGTCGGAACGAAGATCCTGCCCGGCGTGCGGATCCGAAAGACCCAGACGGCGCTCGTCGTCGCCGCCGTGTTCACCGTCCTCAACCTGCTGCTCGGCTGGCTCGTGAAGTTCCTGGTCGCGGTGGCGCTCCTGCCCGCCGCCATCCTCACGCTGGGCCTTGCGTATCTCTTCTTCGGCCTCGTCGTGAACTCGGTGCTGATCTACGTCACCGACAAGCTCATCGACGATTTCGAGATCCGGGGGCTAGGGCCGCTCTTCGGCACGGCGGCCCTCATCTCGTTCGCAGGATGGCTGTTGCCGCGCATCTTGTGAGCCTTCGCAGCCCTCGCCCGGGCGGCGTCTACCAGAGCTGGTGAACCCGAGGCCGGAGCCGCCGGTCGTAGATCTCGCGGATCTTCGCCATCGTCTCCTCTGGCACGGGCAGAAGGTCCGCCGCGCTCGCGTTCTCGTCCACCTGCTCGGGCCGCTTCGCGCCGGGGATCACGCACGTCACCGCGTCCTGCATCAGGATCCAGCGCATCGTCCACGCGCCCATGCTCACGCCGGCGGGCACGAGCGGGCGGAGCTCGTCGACGACCTCGAGGCCCAGGTTGTAGTCGACGCCCGAGAACGTCTCGCCCTTGTCGAACGCGGCGCCCTCGCGGTTGAAATTGCGGTGATCGTCGGCCGCGAACCGGGTCGCCGCGCTCATCTTCCCGGTGAGCAGCCCCGAGGAGAGCGGCAGTCGCGCCAGGACCCCGACCTGCCGGCGCTTCGCCTCGGGGAAGAAGAGCTCGGCCGGGCGCTGCCGGAGGACGTTGTAGATGATCTGCACCGACTGCACGCCGGGGTACTCGATGGCCTTGAGCGCCTCTTCCACCCGCTCGACGCTGACGCCGTAAAACCGGATCTTGCCTGCCTTCACGAGCCCATCGAGGGCGTCGAACACCTCGGGCCGGTAGTAGACGTCCGTCGGCGGGCAGTGCAGCTGGACGAGGTCGAGCGCGTCCGTCTCGAGGTTCTTCAGGCTGCGCTCGATGAAGGCCGTGAGGTTCCCCTCGGTGTAGCCTGCCGCCGTGTGCGGGCTCAGGCGCCGGCCCGCCTTCGTCGCGACGACGATCTCCTCGCGCCGCTCGCGCCTGAGCCGCGCGAGCAGCCGCTCGCTCCGGCCGTCCCCGTACACGTCCGCGGTGTCGAAGAAATTCACGCCTCGATCGACGGCCCGGTGCAACGCCGCGAGCGACTCCTTGTCGTCGACGTCGCCCCAGGTGCCCCCGATCGCCCAGGCCCCGAAGCTCACCGAGGAGACGCGGAAGCCCGTCCTGCCAAGAGATCGATACTCCATGGCGGCGCATACAACCAGATTTCCCCCGCCACGGCGAGCGTGGCCGCGCTCAGGCGGGCTCGGCCCCGCGGCGGCGGTGCGCGCGCTTGCTGCGCTCGACGAGCGCGACGAGCTCCTCGCGCGTGACCCCGAGCCGCGCCGCCGTCCGGTGCGCGAGCGAGGTCCGGGCTACCCCGTCGACGAACTGGTATGTCGGCCACTGCTGCGCGTCGAGCTCGACCTGCAGGAACACGAGCCGATCGACCGGTCGCTCCCGCTCGAGCCGCGCCGCGAGCTCGAGGAAGTGCGTCGTGATGAAGGCCTGAGGGCGGAGCTCCGAGAGGAGCGAGATCACGAGCTGGAAGATCTCCTCGCCCTCCGACGGGTTCGTGCCCGAGCAGAGCTCGTCGAGCACCACCATGTCGCCGACCTGCATCGCCTCGAACAGCGACCTGATGCGGAGCAGCTCCATCCCGAGGCGGCCCTCGCTCTGATCGGCCTGCGCCTGCTCGATCAGCGACACGAAGAGCCCGTGGCACGGTGAGAGGCGCGCCTCCGCGGCCGGCACGAAGAAGCCCGCCTGCCCCATCATCTGGGCCAGCGAGAGCGCCTCGAGCAGCCGGGTCTTCCCCCCCGAGTTCGGCCCGGTCACGATGACGGTCGCGTCGTGGTGATCGGTCGCGATGTCGCACGGGACCGTGCTCGCCGAGCTCGCCAGGAGCAGCGGGTTGAACAGCCCCTTGAGCTCGCGCCCAGGGCTCCCGCCGCGCGCGCCGTGCGCGCCGCCCGACGAGCCCGGCGAGGCGAGCTCGGGCAGACAGACGGAGAGCCCGGCCGCGCGGGCGCGGTCGCGCAGCGCGAGGCCGGCGAGGTAGAACTCGAGATCTCCGAGCAGCTGGACGAGCGCGACGAGATCGTCCTCGATGCCGTCGAACACGCTGTTGACGTGGCGGGCGAGCAGCTCGTCGTCGCTGAACCGGTACCCCCTCCACAGCATCACGAGCTTCGTGACCAGGCGCCCGAGCGGCGACTGGTGGAAGCGGTTCTCGCTGTTCTCGCGGATCGACAGGGCGCGCAGATCGCGGACATGGCCGTCGGAGCCGACGCGGATCCGGACGTCCAGCGTCGCGATCTCCTCGTCGTACGCGAGCAGATCCGCGAGGCGGCGGTACCCCTCGCCCTCGCGCACGGCCGCGCCGAACGCCGAGAGCCGCGACAGGCCCGAGCGAGCGCCCGCGAACCCACCGGCGAGCGCGTCGAACGCGTCCTTGGCGGCGGCGAGGATGTCCAGCCGGCGCCGGCTGCCCTCGCCGCGGGAGATGGGGATCGTCTCGATCTGGCGCACCCAGCGGCGCAGCGCCGCGTAAGCGCGCTCGAGATCGCGGCGCTGCGCCTCCGACCCGGTGAGCTCCCGGAAGATCGCGCGCCGGAGCTCGACGGTGTCGCGATCGCTCGGCGGCTGGGAGAGGGCGCGGCCCAGCAGCGCCGGGCTCGGGATGTACGTGCGGCCTTCGCTCGTGAAAGGGAGGCAGCCCACGATGAGCTCGCGCAGGAAGACGTGCTGCGCGAAGCGGGCGGGATCCCACGTCGACGCGGGCAGCGAGGCCGACTCGACGTGCCGATCGAACGCCCCCGCGGGCGCGCCGCCCGCGAACGCGAACGCCAGCGACTCCTTGACCGCCCGCGCGTCGACCCGGAGCGCCGGCCGGTGCGAGAGGAGATCGGGCGCGGAGCGCTGTCCTGGCGGGGCGTCAGGCAGGACGGGTTCCGGCGGCGCCGCGCTCACGACCTCGAGCCTACTACGATGCGTCGGGCCGGAGCGCTCGTCCGGTGTCCGGTGCCGCCGCTGCGCGGTGGCCAGGGAGGGTCTCGGCATGCCCCCGTCGACACGCGCGGCGCGCCGTTGTTCCCGGGCGGCCGGGAACGACCGAGTTCCTGGCACGACGTCTGCCTCGGTGTGCGCCCGGAGATGCACCATGAGCTATCGCTGCACGATGAGCAGAATACGCTGGTTCTCCGGCCCAACCGTCCTCGCGCTCGCGCTCGCCGGCACGGCCTGCAGGAGCGAGAGCGAGAGAGCTGAAGGAGCGGTCCGCGAGCCCGGTGACCAGACGATCAGGAGAGGCGAACCGCCTCCGGGCCCGGACCAGACGCCCGGCAAAGACCTGCGCGAGCAGGCCGGGCGCGTGGGCGAAAAGGCGGAGCAGCTCGCCCAGGAGGGCAAGGAGCTCGGCAAGGAGGCGCGAGAGCAGGCCGGGCGCGCGGGTGACAAGGCAGAGCAGCTCGCCCGGGAGGGCCAGCAGCTCGGCCAGGAGACGCGCGAGAAGGCCGAGCAGCTCGCCGAGCGCGGGCGCCAGGCGGGCCGCGATGTCGGCGACCAGATGAACAGGGTCGGCGAGCAGACCGGCGCGCTCAAGGACGACCAGGGCGCGCGCCCGCAGTCGGCGCCGCCTGCCGCTCCCAAGGACAAGGCCGCGCCGCAGCCCCCGCAACAGGGCCAGGCCGAGGGAGCCAAGAAGCAAGAGGGAAATGCCGCCGCGATGACGCGCGACGAGTGGACGCAGGCAGCGAAGGACAACGACTATCAGGTCACCTTCGGCCGTGACGGCTCGGTCATCGCCACGAAGGAGGCGAAGCGGACCGGCGCGCGCCCGTCCGACGAGACGCTCCGCAACGCGGTCGGCGGCAAGCTCGCGGAGAGCGATCATGACGCGGTGAAGAAGCTGCACGTCACGGTGCGCGACGGCGTGGTCACGCTGCAAGGCACCGTCGCCAGCGTGAAGGAGGCGACCGAGGCGGTGAAGGAGGCCCTGGACGCCGATGGCGTCACCAAGGTGATCTCCTACATCCGTCACGGCTCATGACGCCCTGAGGCCGTCGACCTGGCCGCGGTCAAGGCGGTGCCCCCGGTCGCCGCCGAGCGGATGCCCCCCGGATCACCCGCCTTCCGCCCCCCCTCTGCCCCATCCCGAGCCGCAGCAGAGCGGCGGTCACCCGCACAGGAGACGGGCCCAGATCGGCGTTTTCGGCGCGGAAGCGCACTCCCGTGCGCTGAGCACCGAAAACGCCGAGGTGGGCCCGTATCCGAAGCGGGTGCCCGCCGCTCTAGTGGGTGAAGTTTTTGGGGCGGAGCTTTACGGAGCGCTCCACGGCCTCCGCGGGTGAGAGCGCCAGCATGAGCGTCTCATCGAAGCAGTCGGACCTCGAGACGACGACGACCTGCGTGCCCACGGGCAGCTCGGTCTTGAGCGGCGTCTTGCCGAGCGTCTTTCCCTTCCAGCTCACGGTCGCGTCGGGCGGATCGCTCGCGATCGTCACGCTCGCCCTGGGGCCCTCCTCGGGCTTCTTCTCGACGGTCTCCCCGGCCTCGGCGCCGCGCGAGGCGACCACGGCCGCAGGAGCATCGAGGGCGGGCGCGTGCTGGTTCGCGAGTTGAACCGCGCCACCGACCAGCGCGACCAGCGCGGTCAGGGCGGACGCGCCGATGAGGTAGCCGCGCTTCGAGGCCGACACGGGCCCCGACGTTGTCGCTCGCAGGCTCACCGAGTCGCTCACGGGGGTCCTGGGCCGCTCGACGCCCGACGCCCGCTCGAAGCCCGACACGCGCTCGACGCCCGACCGGCTGGACTCCCCGACATAGGGCAGCCTGCTGCCCGAGCCGGAGCCCGAGGGAGCCATCGCGACGCCGATGCCGCTCATCGTCACCTGGCTGGAGGCGTCGCTCAGCAGCGACGCGCTGGCCACCCGCTCGATCTGCGCCTTGATCTGCTGGCGTATGGAGGCCCGGCTCTCGGCGAAGATCCCCCGCATGCAGGCGCCGAGGAACTCGCTGCGGACGTCCTCGCCCGACCACTGAAGGTAGTTCTCGAGCACATCGCACATCTCCTGCGCCGTCGCGAAGCGCCTCGATGGCTCGCGATCGAGGGCCCTCGCGGTGATCTGATCGAGCGCGATGGGGATGCCCGGAACGACGGTGGAGAGCCGCGGTATCTTCCCCAGCAGGAGCTGGTGCATCACGGTGATCTGATCGCCCTCGAACAGCCGCCGCCCGGCGAGGAGCTCCCAGAGCACGACGCCGACCGCGAAGATGTCCGCCCGGCGGTCCACCGTCTTGCCCGCCGTGACCTGCTCGGGCGCCATATACGTCAGCTTGCCCTTGAAGGTCCCGCTCTCGGTGCTGGAGGCGTTGACGGCGGCCTTGGCCACGCCGAAATCCACGAGCTTCACCGCGCCGTCGTACGTGATGAAGATGTTGTGCGGCGAGACGTCGCGATGCACGATGCCGAGAGGCCGACCGTCGAAATCGCAGAGCTCATGCGCGTAATGGAGCCCGCGCAGCACCTCGGCCACGATCCGGATCCACGTGCCGCGGACGAGCCCGCCCGTGCCGGACTCCCGCTCGACAGCCGCCTTCATGACGCGCTTCAGCGGCTGGCCCTCCAGGTACTCCATCACAATGAAGTAGCCGTCCCGATCGCTGCCGACCTCGTAGGTCTGGACGACATTCGGGTGGTTCATGCGCGCCGAGAGCTTGGCCTCGTCCATGAACATGAGGACCTGGCGATCCTCCTCGTCCCCGGAGCTGCGGAGACGCTTGACGACGACCAGCTTGTTCACCGAGGCGGGCCCGTGAGCCATCGCGAGGAAGACGTCCGCCATCCCGCCGCGGCCGAGCTTCGCGATGGGACGATACCGGCCGAGCCCAAGCTGGGTCGGTGTGTCTCTCAAGATCGACGCTCCGTGTTCTCCGATCACACTCACCTCAGTGTGCAAAATCCGATAATTGTGCGTCCGAGTCAATGCGAAGAGTTTGCGTCCTCGCCATCAAGGAAAACATGCTCCAATGAAGTGAATGGCCTACAATCGTATGAGCAAGAGCGGCAAGAGACGACATCCAAACACACGCACACACGAGCATTCACGAACACCGCACCCCCGCACGTAGGTCCCGCGCTGCGCTTTGGCTGCTGCGCGTTACCTGCTGCGCGTTACCTGCTGCGCGTTACCTGCTGCGCGTTGGGTGCTTCGTGCGCAATTCGCCGCTGGCCGGGGAGGGGCCGTGCCGCCGAGCCCTGAGGTGACTCCCTTCCCGGTAGCGCCCGCGCAAGGTCGATCGCATTGCAAACACGGGGTCTGCTGCGGGCGTTGATGGAAACGTAACAAGGGATACGCCACGTGCAATCCGTCGCGACACGATCGCACGAAATTTCCGCGACGTTCCGCGCCGGACGCAATACGCCACGCGCAACCGGCGCGGCCCGATGACGATGACGATGAGCACGGTGACGCCTGCGAGCGAGGCGCCGCCGCTCAGCCGCTCAGAGCTTCCAGAGCGCGCAGCCCCAGTGGACGCCGGTCCCGAGCGCGAGCACCATGGCGAGCTGCCCTTTCTTCACCCTTCCGGCGCGCATCTCCTCGTCGATGAGGATGGGCACGGTGGCGCCGCTCGTGTTGCCGAATCGATCGATGTTGCTCGGGAGCTTCTCGACGGGCACGCCGAGGTCCTTGCGAATGTGCTCGTTGATCCGGCCGTTCGCCTGGTGCGCCAGGAACACGTCGATCTGCTCGATCGCGAGGCCCTGAGAGGCGCAGAGCTCCCGCGCCGTCGCCGGGAGCTTGGTCACCGCGAACTTGAAGAGCTCGCGGCCATCCATGCGGGGGATATGCAGATCCTCGTCGAACGACGTCGGCTTCCAGTACGGGCGCGAGCGGAAGCCGCCGCCCGGCACGAAGAGGAGCTCGGCGAAGCGTCCATCGGAGCAGATCTTGTTGCCGCGCAGGCCCGCGTCGCGATCGGTCGCGCGGAGGACGAGCGCCCCCGACCCGTCCCCGAACAGGACGGCGAGGTTCCGGTGGCGGTCGGCGTGCGCCCGCGCCTCCGGCGTCGCGGAGCGGCCATTCTTCGGGTCGAGCGCTCCCCAGTCCTCCCAGGGCATGAAGCCGGCGTGCGCCTCTGCGCCCACGAACAGGATGGTCTTGGCGGCCCCGGTCTGGATCAGCCCGTCGATCGTCTGGAGGCCGAACAGCATCGCGGCACACTGCTGCCGGATGTCGAGCGCGGGGACGCCCGGAATGCCCAGCTTCGCGCCGAGCAGCGCCCCGGAGCCAGGGAAAATATAGTCCGGCGTCATCGTGGCAAAGAGGATGTAATCGATCTCCGACGGCGCGATGCGCGCCGACTCGATCGCGCGCTTCGCCGCTTCGCACGCGAGATCGCTCACCCCCACGCCGTCCGGCGCGTAATGGCGCTGGCGGATACCGGAGCGCTGGTAAATCCACTCGTCGGAGGTCGTGATCACCCGCGCGAGGTCGTCGTTGGTGACAGGTTCTCCGGGCACGTAGTGGCCCGTCCCGATGATCTCAAATCCAATCTTTGTCACAGAAGTGCCTTACCTGAACCGCAGGCGCGCCGCGACCGGGAACCGCACACCCGCACACGACCGCGCCCGGCCGCCTCGCGCCGCAGCGCGGCGGGCGGTGGTCACGCTCATGAGCTCGCCGGGACGTTGCACCCTGCTTGACGGAAACGCGCCGCCTCGATAGCCTGCCAGCCGCTCCGGCGGCGTTGTACCCGCCCCCGTCGTCGGCGGCCGCCGGGCGCCGCGATCATCGTCGGCGGGCGGCCCAGCTGCAGATGGGGCAGCCGGTCATGTCGTGGCGCAGCGCCGGGCAGTGCTCGCGGCCGAAGTAGATGAGCTGCAGGTGGAGCTTGTTCCACTGCTCGGGCGGGAACGTGCGCTTCAGGTCGCGCTCCGTCTCGACGACGTCCCTTCCGGACGACAGCCCCCAGCGGAACGCGAGCCGGTGAATGTGGGTATCGACCGGGAAGGCGGGGTGGCCGAAGGCCTGCGCCATGACCACCGAGGCCGTCTTGTGACCGACCCCCGGGAGGGCCTCCAGGGCCTCGAACGAGGCGGGGACGACGCCGCCGTGCTCGGTCGCGATCCGCTCGCTCAGCGCCTTCAGGTGCCGCGCCTTGGTGGGCGCGAACCCGATCCTCCGGATGAGCTGGGCGATCTCCTCGGTGGGCACCGCCGCCATGGCCGCGGGCGTCCGGGCGCGCGCGAGGAGCGCCGGTATCACCGCGTTGACCATCTTGTCCGTCGTCTGGGCGCTGAGCATCACCGCGACGAGCAGCGAATACGGATCGTCGTGGGCCAGCGGAATGGGCGGGGCCGGGTACAATCGGTCGAGGATCTCGGCGATCCTCGCGGCTTTCTCGGCGCGCTTCACGGCGGCCAGGGCAGCCCGTAGAACGAGAGCAGATCGCCGAGCTCTTCATCGGAGAGGACCTCGCGCGAGAAAGGCGGCATCTGCCCGCCGTAGCCGACGAACCCGCCGTGCCGGACCTTCTCGATGAAGACCAGCCGCCGGTCGGCCTCCGTGTACTCGCCGAGCGGGTGCTCCTCCAGCGTCTTGTCGGGCAGCGCCGGCGCCCGCGCCACGAGCCGGCCTTCCCCCGAATGGGCGCGCCCGTGGCACGAGGCGCAGGCGCGCTCGTGGATGCGCCCGCCCGCGGCCGCGTCGCCAGCCGGGATCTGGCTCAGCTCGTAGACCGGCGTGAAGGGGACGGCCTCGGCCGCGCCTGCATCGCCGGGCAGCGACTCCAGGTAGGCATAGATCGCCTGCGCGGCGTCGTCGTCCGCCGTCCAGGGCAGGTCCTTCGTCATGAAGTAATAGAGGCAATGGTTGATCGCGCCGAGGAGCTCGACCTCTTGCCCGCCCCAGTAATGCGGGCGCTCGACGGCGCCGGCCAGCGGGGCGCCCGGGAGCATGGCGTCGCCCGCGTCGCCGGCGACAGCTTCATGGCACGTCGCGCAGGAATAGCGATTGAAGCGCGTCTCCGCGATCGACGGGTCCCGGAAGAGCGCCGCGCCGTGGTCGACGGCCGTCGCGTCGACGACCTTCGTCTCGGGATCACCCGGACAGCCGCAGAGGAGCGCCGCGCACGCGAGCGCGGCCGCAAGGCTGACGGGCGCCCTCACGGCGCCTCCGGCGCGACGCGCACGAGCCCGTCGGGATAGAGGCCCACCTCCGTGTCGCTGAGCGTCTCCAGCGTCTCTGGATCGAGCCGGAGCACCCTGCCGGGCGTCGCGCTCCTGTCGCCCTCGCAGACGAGGAAGAGCCCGTGCTCCTCGTCGAGCTGCGCGAGGTGCGGCCGCATGCATTCGTCGGCGATGTTCCGGGTGACGACGCCGTCGTCGTCCGCGGTCACGCCGATCCTCACGATGGTGTCGGGCACCTGGGTCGGCACATAGATGGCGCTCCCGTCGGGGGTCCACGCGGGGAAGTAGGGCGCGCCGATCGTGAGGATCTTCCGGGAATCGTCGAACGTCTCCGACGCGACGTCGAAGAAGCGCACGTCCCTGCTCTCCGTGCTGCTCACGGCGATGGTCTTCCCATCGGGCGACATGACGGCGGCGTAGGGCCCGTAGTTGTTGGCATGGGGCGACGGGCTGGAGGTGGACCCCACCGGCACGCGCTTCACCTCGGCGGAAGGGTCCGTCAGGTCGACGATCGCGAGCACGTCCTCACCGTAACAAGCGACGTAGGCGCGGGCGCCGTCCGGGCGCGAGAGGGCGATTCCGTGGGCGGCCATGCAGACCGGGATGAACTCCGGCTCGGGCGACCCCGAGAGCAGGACCTCCTCGGGATCGATCACCGCGAGGGACGAGCGCGCCGCCTCGGCGTCGCCCGGGTTGTCGAGCACGCGTTTCAGATCGAAATGAGAGACGACCACGCGCTTGCCGTCCTCCGAGATCACGATATCGCCCGGGTTGGCCTCGACGCGCACCTGCCCGAGGATGCGCAGATCGTCGAGCGCGAGCTTCTGGACGTAGCCCGCCACCACGCTCCCGCCGTGCACCGCGTGGGGGCCGATCGCGCCGGCGATGTCAGGGTACGACAGCGCGACGTAGACGGCGCCGCCCTCGGCGTCCACGGCCACATGGTGAGGCCCGTCGATCGTCACGGGATCGCGGCCCACGGGGTGGACGCCGAACCGCTCCCCGGTCGCGAGCGAGACGAGAGAGATCGTATCGGAGAGGCTATCGCTCACGAGCCCCATCCCGCCCTCCGGAATCGTGATCTCGGGGAGTCGGTCCGGATACGCGTCGCCTTCGTAGGCCCTGTAGCGGTATTCGATGACGGGCTCGGGATCGCTGCAGCTCACCAGCATCGCCGCCGCGAGCGCGCAACCCAGGAATCGCGAAATGACCATAGATGACCTCGAGACGAGCGCCTCCGGCTCGGACGCGCCGCATCCTAGCAGCCGCCGGCGCGCCGGCCGGCGGCTCCGCCCTACCATGGCTCGGCTCGCTCGTACGCCTCGACGTGACGCTCGGCCGACGTCCGCCGCCGCGCGGCGCGATGTGGGACGTACTACGCGCGTTCTGCGCTCTCTCTTCCTCGGTCGGCGCCGGCCCCCAACGGCAGCGCTACCGCTCGAGTGAACATTTCTTGATCGGGCGCTGTGGTGTTGTCATGTAAGGAAGCGATGAGCCAGACACGAGCGGTGGGCATCGCAACATGGGAGCCCGGTCGGCGGAGGATCGCGCGAGCGCGCCCAGGTCGCCCCGCGGCGCGCTTCTTCCTTGCGTCCCTCGCGCTCGCGGCGTGCGCCGGGGAGGAGTCCATCGCTCCGGCGCCGCTCCCTGCGCCGGTCCCGCTGCCAGCGCTCAGCGGCGCGCCGCTGACGACCGCTCGCACCTGGGCGCCGCGCGCCGCGGTGGCCGATCCGCCGGACAGGAACCCCGCGGTCCCGGCGGAGATCGAGCAGATGCTCGCGGAGGGCTACGGCGAGCTCGAGGGCGGGCCGGGGCAGCCGCTCGCCCCGGCGACGCTCGACGACACCCCTCCACCGCCGCGCGGCGAGCGGCCGACGCTCCTGACGAGGTTCGTCCACCTCGCCGACACCCAGCTCGCGGACGACGAGTCGCCCGCTCGGCTGGCGATCTTCGACTCGCCCGGCGTGTTCGCGTCGGCGTTCCGCCCGCAGGAAGGGCACGAGTGCCGGATCCTCAACGCCGCCGTCCGCACGATCAACGCGCTCCATCGCAGCGCGCCGATCGACTTCGTCCTGCTCGGCGGCGACAACGCCGACAGCGCGCAGACGAACGAGATCGCGTGGTTCTCGGCCATCCTCGACGGCGCCGAGCGCGTCGAGTGCGACTCGGGCGCTGACGACGATCCCGAGCCAGGCCCCGACAACGATCCCAAGGATCCGTTCTTCGCCGAGGGGCTGCTCGTGCCCTGGCGATGGGTGACCGGCAACCACGATGTCCTGCACCAGGGGAACTTCCCGGTGCACACGCGCGCCGAGCTCGCGACGGGGAGCTGGTCGGACGGCGGGACGCGCGACTGGTCTCTCCCCGGCGCTCCGGTGATCACGGGCGAGGTCGTCCCCGACCCGAGGAGAGCGCTCCTGAGCCGCCCCGAGGTGCTCGATCGGGTCGCGGCGACCGGCGACGGGCACGGGATCGGGCCCGACGAGCGCGCGTACGGCAAGGCGTTCTACGAGTTCGACATGAAGGACACCCCCCTTCGCGTCATCGTGCTCGATACGGCCGCCGAGACGGGCGGGCCGAACGGCGTGATCCTCCAGGACGACGTCGATCGGTTCATCCGTCCCGCGCTCGACCGCGCGAAGCGCGAGCGCAGGTGGGTCATCCTCACGTCCCACCACGCGTCGCGCTCGCTCGGGGACGGCTCCTTCGCCGCGACGGGCACCCCCGCCGTGCCCGGCGCGATCGACGTCGATGCGTGGCAGTCGCTCGTCGGCGGCTACGACAACGTCCTGCTCCACCTCGCCGGACACACCCACGTGCACCGGGTGACCCGGGTCTCTCCAGCCGGCGGGCACGCGTACTGGGAGCTCGAGACCTCAGCGCTCGCCGACTACCCCCATCAGGTCCGCGTCATCGAGATCTGGGACGAGGACAACGGCTTCCTCGCCATCCGGGGCGCCGCCCTCGACTACGCCGTCGACGACGACCCGATCGCCGCCGAAGGGCGCCGCCGGGCCGTCGTGGACGTCACCTCCGGCTTCGGCGACGACGGCCGCGGAGAGCCCTCGTGGCGCAACGTCGAGCTCTCGATCGCGCGGCCCGACTGACCTCGCGCGCCGCGCGCCGGCCTCGCGCGGGCGGCCCCGGCCGTCGCTCATCCGCCGTCGCGCAGCGGCACCGTCTCCCGCAGCTCGATCGACAGCGGGGGTCCGCCCCCGCTGCGGATCGCGGCGGCCATCGTGTGCCGCGCCGAGGGCTGGTAGAGCGCGAACTGCCAGGCCGAGCGGTCGTCGCCGAGCCGAGGATCGAACGAGATGCCGATCGAAGGGCCATCGTCCAGGTGGAACGAGAACTGATCGAGCGGGATCGCGAGCCCCATCCCGCGCGCCTTGATGTACGACTCCTTGAGCGTCCAGTACTCGAAGAAGCGCGCGCGCTGCCTCTCCGGCGGCAGCGCGCGCAGCGCCCTCACCTCGCCCGGCGAGAAGAAGCGATCGGCGATGTCCACCGCGCCGCTCGCGCGCTCGGTGTCCTCGACGTCGACGCCCACGTCGCGATCCAGCGCGACCAGGCAGGCGATCAGCCCCCGCGTGTTCGACAGGTTGAACCGGATCGGCGGCACGCCCGGAGGTCCGGCGATCTGCGGGCGGCCGAACTCGTTCCGGACGAACGACCACGCCTCGGGCGCGACGTTCGCGTACTTCGAGAGGACCGTGCGCACGAGGGCGCGGGTGAGCAGGTACTCGTGCCGGTTCTCGGCGAACAGGAAGCGCGCCTGCTGCGCCGCCTCGTCAGGCGCCATCAGCCGGTGGTACGCCTCGAGCAACGCCTCGTCGCGAGCCGAGTCGCAGAAGACGTACCAGAGGTGCGCGGCGCCGGGGCCGATCGTGAGCATCTACATCATCCTCGGCGGCGCCGCGCCTGCAGGGCCCGGCAGGATCTCCCGAAGACAGCTGTCGGCGCTGCGCTCGACGGGCCGCTGGCGCGGGTATCCGAACGACACCTCCTCGAAACGAACACCGTCGATCCAGTCGGTGCGGGGGATGTGGAGGTGCCCTGACACGACCACCCGCGCGCGGAACCGCGTGTGCCAGTCGTGCGTGCGCCGCGTCCCGCACCAGATCGAGAAACGCGGGATGTGCCGCAGCCGCACGAGCTCTTCGCGCAGCGGGAAGTGGTTGATGAGCACCGTGGGGCGCCCCTCGATCGCGCCGAGGCGGGCCTCCGTCGCGGCGAGGCGGGCCCGGCACCACGCGGGCCGGCTCGCGTAGGGGGCCGGGTCGAGCAGCTCCTCGTCGCTGCAGAGGACGCCGCTCTCCATCGCCCACGCCACCGCGTCGCGCTCGGGCACGCCGTCCGGCCGGAAGCTGTAGTCGTAGAGCAGGAACATCGGCGCCAGCACGTGCGGTCCGCCCTCGCCGTCCCAGATCGCGTAGGGGTCCTCCGGCGTGAGCACGCCGCGGCTCCGACACAGCTCGACCAGCCGCTCGTACCGGGCCTGGCCGCGCGGGCCGCCGCGCTCACTCGGCATCGTATAGAGCTCGTGGTTGCCCGGCGTCCACACGAGCCGCTTGAACCGCGGACCCAGGGTCTCGAGGACGTAGATGAGGTGCTGCTCCGTCTCCCCGAGATCACCGGCGAGGATGAGCCAGTCGCTCGGCCGCGGCGTCATGCGCTCGATGGCCCACCGGTTCTCCGCATACCCGACGTGGAGATCGCTGAGTGCGAAGAGCTTCATCCGAATACCGCGCCGCCGGGGGCCGGACCGGCGAGCCGGCCGCCCCCACCCACACCACGGCCGACGACGGGCGTCCACTGCCGAGCGCCGCCGCCGGGCGGAGCGGTCCCCGGGGCAAGGCGACTGCCCTCCCCCATTTTGGGCCCGGTTCCGCGGCTCCTGGCGCGCCGCATTAAACTAGGGCTCCAATCCTTGTGCCATCTGTGCTACGCGCGTGTGAAGTCAGCACCATGCCTCTGCCCCAACGACAAGGTCTTTACGATCCGGCTTTCGAACACGACGCATGCGGTCTCGGATTCGTCGCCACGCTCCGCCGTGAAGCGACGCACGAGGTCGTTTGCCAAGCGCTCGAGATCCTCGAAAATCTAACCCATCGCGGCGCCGCTGGCTGCGACCCCTGCACCGGCGATGGCGCGGGCGTCCTCCTCCAGATCCCGCACGAGCTGTACGCCACGTCCCTGGCCGCCCTTGGCATCGCGCTGCCTGCTCCCGGCGACTACGCCGTCGCGACGGCGTTCTTCTCCCAGCTCCCGTCGCGGCGCCGCCAGTGCGAGGCGATCCTCGAGGCCGCGGTCGTGCACCACGGACAGCGCGTCCTCGGCTGGCGCGACGTCCCCATCGACGACGCGGCGATCGGCCCGACCGCGCGTGACTCGCGCCCCGCGATCCGCCAGCTGTTCATCGGCAGGGTCGCGCCGCGCCAGTCCTTCGAGCAGGTCCTGTATGCGATCCGCAAGCGCGCCGGCCGCGCCGCCAACGCCGACGACTTCTACATCACGTCGTGCTCGTCGCGGACGGTCGTCTACAAGGGCCTGATGCTCGCGGAGCAGGTCGCGGCGTTCTACCCCGATCTGTCCGACAAGCGCACCGTGTCGCGGCTCGCGATGGTGCACTCGCGCTTCTCCACGAACACCTTCCCCACGTGGGAGCGCGCGCACCCGTACCGGGTCATCGCGCACAACGGCGAGATCAACACCGTGCGCGGCAACACCGCGTGGATGTCGGCGCGCGAGGCGCTGCTGAAGAGCGATGTCTTCGCGAACGCGATCGAGGACTTCAAGCCGATCATCCGCCCGGGCGGCTCCGACTCGTCCGCGCTCGACAACGTGGTCGACTTCCTGCTCGCGAGCGGCCGCTCGCTGCCCCACGTGATGATGATGCTCGTGCCCGAGGCCTGGGCGCTCGACCCGGACATGTCGGCCGAGAAGAAGGCGTTCTACGAGTACCACGGCTGTCTGATCGAGCCGTGGGACGGCCCCGCGGCGCTGTGCTTCACGGACGGACGGCTGATCGGCGCGACGCTCGACCGGAACGGGCTGCGCCCCGCGAAGTACGTCGTGACGAGCGACGGGCTCGTCGTGCTCGCGA
Source organism: Sorangium sp. So ce426 (assembly GCF_051475585.1). Taxonomy (NCBI): domain Bacteria; kingdom Pseudomonadati; phylum Myxococcota; order Polyangiales; family Polyangiaceae; genus Sorangium; species Sorangium sp. So ce426. The sequence goes on from NZ_CP150341.1 coordinate 7,312,282, forward strand.
GCGAGTTCGGCGTCCTCGACATCGAGCCGGCGCGCGTGATCCAGAAGGGGCGCCTCCAGCCGGGCAAGATGTTCCTCGTCGACACGACCGAGGGTCGCGTCGTCAGCGACGACGAGATCAAGCGCCGCGTCGCGACGCAGAAGCCCTACGCGGCGTGGGTCGCCGAGAACAAGATCGATCTGCGCGCCCTCGAGGACGTGCCGAGCCTCTACACCATCCCGCACGCGGACCTCCGGGGCCTGCAGCAGGCGTTCGGCTACACCGAGGAGGACCTGCGGATGATCCTCGGGCCGATGGCCACCCTCGGCGAGGAGCCGGTGGGCTCGATGGGCATCGACATCCCGCTCGCCGTGCTCTCCGAGAAGCCCCAGCTGCTCTTCCGCTACTTCAAGCAGCTGTTCGCGCAGGTCACGAACCCGCCGATCGACCCGCTCCGCGAGGAGATCGTGATGTCGCTCGTGAGCTGCGTCGGCGGCGAGGGCAACCTCCTCGAGGAGACGCCCCGCCAGTGCCGGATGCTCGAGCTGCCGCACCCGATCCTCACGCAGGACGACCTGTCGAAGCTGCGGAAGAACGTCTTCCCCGACTTCCGCGCGGCCACGCTGCCCATGTACTTCCCGGTCGACGGCGACCCGGAGGACAACCTGCGCGCCGCGCTCGCGAAGCTCTGCAAGGACGCGAGCCGCGCGATCGCCGACGGCGCGAGCATCCTCATCCTCAGCGACCGCGGCATCGACGAGACGCTCGCCCCCATCCCGAGCCTGCTCGCGGTGGGCGCCGTGCACCACCACCTCATCAACGAGGGGGCGCGCACGCGCGCGGGCATCATCGTCGAGACCGGCGAGGCGCGCGAGGTCGGCCACATCGCGCTGCTCATCGGCTACGGCGCCGGCGCGGTGAACCCGTACCTCGCGTTCGAGTCGATCGCGGCGATGTGCCGCGACAAGACCCTCGGCGCCGACCTCTCGCCGACCGCGGCGGGCTCGCGGTACGTGAAGGGGCTCAAGAAGGGCATCCTGAAGATCATGTCGAAGATGGGGATCAGCGCGCTCTCCAGCTACCAGGGCGCGCAGATCTTCGAGGCGATCGGCATCGATCAGCTCGTCATCGACGCGTACTTCACCGGCACGGCGTCGCGCGTCCGCGGCGTCGGGCTGCGCGAGATCGCGGAGGAGGCGCTCGCGCGCCACCACGCGGCCTACGGCGAGCGGGCGCGCGCGCACCTCGACGTCGGCGGCCACCACCACTTCCGCGTGTCCGGCGAGCGGCACCTCTGGACGCCGCAGTCGATCGCGTCGCTCCAGCGGGCGGTCCGCCTCGACGACGCGAAGAGCTACGCCGAGTACGCCTCCATCATCAACGAGCAGCAGGAGCACCCGATGTCGCTCCGCGGCCTGTGGGACTTCAGGCCCGCGGGCCCGCCGGTGCCGATCGAGGAGGTCGAGCCCGCCGCCTCGATCGTGAAGCGCTTCGCCACGGGCGCCATGTCCTTCGGGAGCATCTCGAAGGAGGCGCACGAGACGCTCGCGATCGCGATGAACCGGATCGGCGCGCGGTCGAACACCGGCGAGGGCGGCGAGGACCCGGTGCGCTTCCTCCGGCTGCCGAACGGCGACTCGAAGCGGAGCGCGGTGAAGCAGGTCGCCTCGGCGCGGTTCGGCGTCACGGCCGAGTACCTCGTGAACGCCGACGAGCTGCAGATCAAGATGGCGCAGGGGGCCAAGCCCGGCGAGGGCGGCCAACTCCCGGGCCACAAGGTCGACGCGGTGATCGCGAAGGTGCGCCACTCGACGCCCGGCGTGACGCTCATCTCGCCGCCGCCGCACCACGACATCTACTCGATCGAGGATCTCGCGCAGCTCATCTTCGACCTGAAGAACATCAACTCGAAGGCGCGCATCAGCGTGAAGCTCGTCGCCGAGGCGGGCGTCGGCACGATCGCCGCGGGCGTCGTGAAGGCGCACGCCGACGTGGTGCTGATCAGCGGCGACTCGGGCGGCACCGGCGCCTCCCCGCTTACGTCGATCCACCACGCGGGCGTCGCGTGGGAGCTCGGCCTCGCCGAGGCGCACCAGGTGCTCGTGATGAACGGGCTCCGCGGCCGCGCCATCGTGCAGACCGACGGCAAGCTGATGACGGGCCGCGACGTCGCGTTCGCCGCGCTGCTCGGCGCCGAGGAGTTCGGCTTCTCCACGGCGCCGCTGGTCGCGACCGGCTGCATCATGATGCGCAAGTGCCACCTCAACACCTGCCCGGTCGGCATCGCCACGCAGGACCCCGAGCTCCGCAAGAAGTTCACGGGCGCGCCGGAGCACGTCATCAACTTCTTCTTCTACGTGGCCGAGGAGCTCCGGCAGATCATGGCGCGCCTGGGCTTCCGCACGCTGACCGAGATGGTCGGGCGCTCCGACTGCATCGTGCAGCGGAGCGCCGGGCTCCACCCGAAGGCGAGGAAGATCGACTGCTCCGAGGTGCTGTACCGCCCGAAGGAGGCGCTCACGAGCCCGACCCACTGCGTGGAGCTGCAGGACCACAAGCTCGACCGGGTGCTCGACCTCAAGCTCATCGAGAAGGCGCGCGCGACGATCGACGGCGGGGCGCCCGTCGTCATCGAGACCCGCGTCAAGAACTCGGATCGGACGCTCGGCGCGATGCTGAGCGGCGAGATCGCGCGCCGCCACGGCAGCGCCGGGCTCCCCGAGGACAGCATCGTGGTCAAGTGCGCCGGCAGCGCGGGCCAGAGCTTCGGCGCCTTCGCCTCGCGGGGCATGACCCTCGAGCTCGAAGGCGACGCGAACGACTACGTCGGCAAGGGCCTCTCGGGCGGCGTGGTCGCGGTGCGGCCGCCGCGCGAAGCGCCGTTCCGGCCGGACGATCAGGTCATCGTGGGCAACGTCGTGCTGTACGGCGCGACGGGCGGCCGCGCGTTCTTCAACGGCCGCGCGGGCGAGCGCTTCGCGGTCCGGAACAGCGGGGCCACCACCGTCGTCGAGGGCGTGGGCGACCACGGCTGCGAGTACATGACGGGCGGCACCGTGATCATCCTCGGCACCACCGGCCGCAACTTCGGGGCCGGCATGAGCGGCGGGCTCGCCTACGTCTTCGACGAGGACGCGCTCTTCGAGGCGCGCTGCAACAAGGAGATGGTGCAGCTCGAGACGATGACCGCCGCCGACGCCGAGTCGGTGCGGGCGCTGCTCGAGGAGCACGTGCGGCGCACGGGCAGCCGGAAGGCGATCGAGCTGCTCGAGTCCTGGCAGGCCGTCCTGTCGAAGTTCGTGAAGGTCGTCCCGAGCGAGTACCGCCGCGCCCTGGAGGCCGCGGCGTCGCCCGCGACGAACGGAGCGGACGGGTCCGACAGGCTCGTGTCTCTCCTTTCTCCTTCCACCCCCTATGTTTCCACTGGACGTTACATCCCCGCCAACGCGGGTCCCCTGAGCACGGGAGAGAGGTCGGCCGCCCATGGGTAAGGTACGAGGCTTCCTCGAGATCCAGCGGGTCGACATCAAGAAGCGGCCCGTCTCCGAGCGTTTGAACGACTGGCAGGAGTTCGAGCTCCCGGTCCCCGACGCCGAGCTGCGCGATCAGGCAGCGCGGTGCATGGACTGCGGCATCCCGTTCTGTCACGACGGGTGTCCGCTCGGGAACCTGATCCCCGACTGGAACGATCACATGTTCCGCGATCGCCTCCCCGAGGCGATCGCGTCGCTCGACGCGACGAACAACTTCCCCGAGTTCACCGGGCGCGTGTGCCCCGCGCCTTGCGAGGCGGGGTGCGTTCTGAACATCGAGAGCAAGCCGGTCACCATCAAGAACGTCGAGCGCGCGATCGCGGATCGCGCGTTCGACCGGAACCTGGTTGTGCCGGTCATCGCGAAGCAGCGCACGGGCAAGAAGGTCGCGGTGGTCGGCTCGGGGCCCGCCGGGCTCGCTGCTGCCCAGCAGCTCGCGCGCAAGGGCCACGACGTGACGCTCTTCGAGCGCGACGACCGCATCGGCGGCCTGCTCCGGTACGGCATCCCCGACTTCAAGATGGAGAAGCACCTCATCGACCGGCGCATGGAGCAGATGCAGGCCGAGGGGGTGACGTTCCGCACGGGCGTCCACTGCGGCGTCGACATCACCGGCGACGCCCTGCGCGAGCAGTACGACGCCGTCGTGCTGTGCGGCGGGGCGCGCCGGCCGCGCGACCTGCCGGTGCCCGGCCGGGAGCTGAAGGGCGTCCACTTCGCGATGGATTTCCTGACCCAGCAGAACAAGCGGGTCGCCGGCGACGTGATCCCCGACAGCGAGGCGATCTTCGCCACGGACAAGCGGGTGGTCGTCATCGGCGGCGGCGACACCGGCTCCGACTGCCTCGGCACGAGCCACCGCCACCGCGCGGCGCACGTGACGCAGCTCGAGCTCCTCCCCCGCCCCCCCGAGCAGCGCTCGCTGACGAACCCGTGGCCCGCGTGGCCGCTCATCCTCCGCACCTCGTCCTCCCACGAGGAGGGCGGCGAGCGCGACTGGTCGGTGTCGACCACCGCGTTCCTCGGGGACGAGCACGGCCACGTCCGCGCGCTCCAGGCGACGCGGGTGAAGCTGGAAGGCGGGAAGTTCGCGCCGGTCCCGGGGAGCGAGTTCGAGATCCCGTGCGAGCTCGTCCTGCTCGCGATGGGCTTCGTCGGCTCCGAGCGCGAGGGGCTGCTCGAGCAGCTCGGCGTCGAGATGGACCAGCGCGGCAACGTGAAGGCCCACGGCGGGCGCACCAGCGTGGAGGGCGTCTTCGCCGCCGGCGACATGTCGCGCGGACAGAGCCTCGTCGTCTGGGCCATCGCCGAGGGGCGCAAGGCCGCGGACGCGGTCGACGCGTACCTGATGCAGCCGGCGAAGCGCCGGCTGGCGCTTGCGGCGGGCTAGAGCTCGACCGTGCGAGCGCTGGTCTGGGACGGAACGGCCGCGCGCGTCATCGACCGCGACCCCCCCTCGACCACGGCCGGCATGGCCGTGGTCGAGGTGCGGTGCGCCGGGATCTGCAACACGGATCTCGAGATCATCCAAGGTTACATGGGCTTCCGCGGCACGCTCGGGCACGAGTTCGTCGGCGATGTCGTGGAGGGCCCGGCCGCCTGGCTCGGCCGCCGCGTGGTGGGCGAGATCAACTTCGCATGCGGCCGCTGCGAGAGCTGCGCGCGCGGGCTGGGCAGGCACTGCCCGACGCGCACGGTCATGGGCATCGTCGGCGCCGACGGCGCGCTGGCGGAGCGCGTCGCGGTGCCCGTGGCGAACCTCCACGCCGTGGCCGACGGGGTCGACGACGAGGAGGCGGTGTTCGCGGAGCCGCTCGCGGCGGCGTTCGCGATCCTGGAGCAGGTGCGCGTGTCGCCGGGCGCGTCGGCGCTCGTGTTCGGCGACGGCAAGCTCGGCCTGCTCATCGCGCAGGTCCTCCACCAGGCTGGCGCCCGCGTCCTCGCGGTCGGCAAACACGAGGAGAAGCTCGCCCTGCTGCGCGCGCAGGGCATCGCGACCGAGCTCGTTCGCCCGGGGCCCTCGGGCCAGCCCGACGCCGGTGCCTCGCCGCCTCTGGGCGCCTGGGCCGGAGATCCGGCTGAGCTGGTGGTCGAGGCCACAGGCACCGCCGAGGGGTTCGTGCGGGCCGTCCGCGCGACCCGGCCCAGGGGCACGCTCGTGCTCAAGAGCACGGTGGCCGGGCTCTCCAGCGTCCACCTCGCGGAGCTCGTCATCAACGAGATCACCGTCGTCGGGTCGCGCTGCGGGCTGTTCGGGCCAGCGCTGCGCGCCCTCGAGGCCCGGGCCGTCGACGTCCGCTCCCTCGTGTCGGCGCGACTCCCGCTGGAGCGCGCCGCAGAGGCGCTGACGGCCGCCGCGGCGCCCGGCGCCCTCAAGGTGCTCGTCACCCGCTGAGCTCCGCGCGCTGGTCAGCTCGGTCAGCTCGTCCGGTCGTGCGTTATGGGCGCACCTGCGCTGTGCGGCGCTCCTAGCGGCGGAACAGGCCGGACATGAACCGCGATGGCGGCGGGAGCTGCCGCGGACGCCACGCCGACGCGGCCACGATGGACACGCCGTTGCGCATGAGCAGGAGCGCGGGCTCGTCGCTCCGGACGTCGAACCCCTGGCTCAGGCGGAGCGCTCCGCGGACCAGCGACTCGTGCGGCGAGACGCGGAGCGGCTCGAAGCCGTTCATGCGGAGGCGGCGCTGCCAGGCGCCCCGGCGCTCGTGCCGCTCGACCCGCGCGGCCCCCTCGCCCACCACCACGTTCATCACCTCCTGCCCGAAGAAGACCTGCTCGATGGTCTCCCGCGCGGCGATGTGCGGCGGGAGCAGCGCCTCGAGCGCCTGGAATACCGCGTAGTAGTGGCCGATCGCCTCCGACAGCCTCGGGAGGAATTGATGTGCGTTGTGCTCCACATCCGGCTCGACGAGCGTCAGCACGCGCGGCGACAGCGCGCGGATCCTCGTGAGGATGGTGTCGCGGTTCGCGGTGGCGTGCACCGAGGCATCCGGCACGTGGTGCAATGCGAACGCCGCATTGACCGCGATGGGCGCCGTGGAGCGGGACGCGATACGGCTCCAGTCGACGCGCTCCACCGAGGACGCGACGCCGTGGAACTCGAAGGGGACCTTCAGCCGCTCCGCCCACCCCCCGATGAACGCGCCCGCCCAGCGCAACCGCTGCTCGGGATCGGGGCCCCGGCACGGCAGATCGATGCCGGTCAGCCGGACCCGCGGCGGGCCGCCGGGCCGCGTCGCCAGCCGGTGTAGCAGGAATGGCCACTGCGTACCGCCGCCAACGCCGATGTCGATGACATGGATCTCCCCTTCGTCCTGGAACGCCTCGACGATGGCCGCGTTCGCGCTGAGGTAGCCGAACCGGATGAGCGGCGTCGCGTGGACGAGCAGCTGAAACGCCGCGAGCATGTCCCGCGGCCCGGCGCTGCGCAGGTACAGATTCCCGTCGCCGGAGCGATCTCCGTCCAGGCGGGCGAGCAGCGCCCGGCCAAACACGCCAGAGATGCGCTCGGACGCGTCCCCCGTATCGGGCTCGGCCCGCAGGATGCCCTCGATGAGGGCCCTCGCGCGCTCGGTATCCCCCGCGTCGATCGCCTCGCCCGCCGCCAGGAGGCGGCTCAGGAACGGGCGGCGACGCGAGTGGGTTTGGCGGGTCCCCGAGCTCGGCTGCTGCCCTGGGCTGGACGCGGTCGAGCTGGTGGGCCCCTCGATGTGCGCTCGCAGGCTAAGAGGCGCCTCTTCGGCCGATTCGTGTCTACGGATCGCGTTCATGGTGTCCAGGGCTGTTCAACCAGGCAGCCCGCCGTCCTGGCTGGGCTCTCCGCGGGCAGCCGATTTCAGGCGAGAACGCATGACGTCGACCACCTCGCAGGAGCCAGGGGTTTCAATGTTTGCACATGTCGCTGAGGGAGAGCCCGACGGCGAGCAAGGGGCAGGCGCTCGGCGGCCGCGCGCCCGCGGCGAGGCCGCGAAGCGCGGCGCCCACCCGTGACGCGACCTGAGCTCGCAGGGAGACCCGACAGACAACTCTTTGTACATCGATGAAGCCGCCCGCCCGGTCAAGTCCAAGATCGTCATTGTGCGTCGCGCCCCCGTCCTCGTGTTCCGCGCGCCGTCCGAGCCTGTCTTCTGGCGACAGACGTAGGCACTCGTAGGCGTCCCGCGAGGCGCGCGTGATCGCGCCGCAGGCGGAAGCCCCGCCGGCCGCGGCGCGCGCGGATCGCGAGGAGCGCGGCCTCGATGGCGCAGGCCGCGCGCGACGCACGGGCCACGGAACACTTCACCGATGGTCTCTTCAGGGCGCATCGTGGGCTCCGACCTGGCGAGCACGCGCCGGACTCGTTGAGTTGACCGTGGTCGTGACAGCACCTCGCTGGAGACGGGGCTTACACACCACATTACAACCCGCATAATCAGCTCTGTAAAGTCCCTATACATGGCCGTTCGGTCGATCGAGCCCACGTTGCGTCGCCAGATGGAGGCAACCCTGCGACGATCGGGCGCTCCCCTGCCCGAGAAACAGCGCCGCGACGGCCTTCAGGCCTTCGGAAAGAGCAGAGCGTTTGCTGGAGGTGATGTATGGAACGACCGCCCCATCGGGCTCAGCAGCCTACGCCGGGAGCGACTTCGTCATCGCAACGCAGCCGGAGGACGAGCGCTCTCCGGCGACGCGGCGGCACCATTGACGCACTCCTGCACCTGTGCATGCGACGGCGGGCGCCAGCGGTTCAGTCGTTATCGGACACGTCGCTTCCCTCGGCGAAGTGGGAGCGATCGACGCCATTCTTCTCGAGCCAGCGTCGAATTCGATTCCTGTGCACTCCGAGCCGGATGGCCGCGCGAGACACATTGCCTCGCTCGAGGCGAAGCGCCTCGGCGATCTCGTCTTCGGGCGGCGCCTGGCCTGCGCGCGCCGGTCGAACATCGCTCGCCGTCGGCCGGGCCTGCGGCTCGACCGCCTCCGGGCTCAGCCCGACGCCGGCGAGCGGATCCAGATCCTTGGCCTCGACCGTGCGCCGCCCCTCGTCGAGCGCGCGCGTCACGGCGCGCCGCGCCTCGCCGACGAACTCGCGCAGATTCCCCGGCCATCGGCGCATCGCGCACGCGATGATCATCGAATGGTGAATCGCGGGCGGCGCGCTTTGAGCGGCCGCGCCGACCGCCTTTGCGCATTGCGCGAACAGCCACGGGATCTCCTCGGTCCGCTCGCGGAGGGGCGGGAGCCGGACCTCGGGCCGGCCGATACGGTAGTAGAGATCATCCCGGAAGCGGCCCTGGGCGACGCGGGCGCGGAGGTCGTGTGTCGCCGCGCAGATCCGGATCTGCACCGGGCGAGGCGCGACCGCGCCGAGCTCGAGGACCTGCCGGGTGTCGATCGTCCGCAGCAGCTTCGCCTGGACGGCCGCGTCGAGCTCCGCCACCTCGTCGAGGAAGAGCGTGCCTCCGTGGGCGGCCTGCACATAGCCGTCGGTGTCGTGCGTCGCGCCGGAGTAAGCGCCGCGCCTGGCGCCGAAGAGGAGCCGCTCCGCCAGGCCCTCCGGGATGGCCGCGCAGTTGACGGCGACGAACGGGCCGCGCGCCTGCGGGCCCGCCTCGTGGTAGGCGCGCGCCGCGAGCTCTTTGCCCGTGCCGCTCTCGCCCGTCACGAGGAGGCTGTCTCCCCCGGCCGCGGCGCGGATGATCGTGTCGTAAATCAGCTGCAGCCTCGGCCCGAGGACGCTCTCCTTTTCGAGGCGCACGCCCCCGCGCGCGAAGCTCCGGATGTCGCTGAGCGCGAGGAACACCGACGTCCCCGCGCCGACGACCTGGATCGCGTCCCTCCGCACCTCGCCGCGGATGGGCTCGCCGTTGACCGACGTCCCGTTGGTGCTGCCGAGGTCCTCCACGGTCCAGGCGCCGCCGTCGTACGCGATGCGGGCGTGTCGCCGCGACATGAGCGAGTCGTCCATGAGCGGCACGCCGCCGACGCCTCCGCGACCCACCACCACGGAGCCACGATCCAGCGGGATGGGAGCGCAGCGCGGCTGATCCCCCGAGAAGATCAGCACGATGCCGGGGACAGGCTCGGCGACCGAGGGCTCCGGTGAAACCGAGACGCGGACGGTGGAGTGGTCCATCGGGCACAATCTTACCCGTTGAAGAACCTGGCCGGCCAGTGGCCGGCCATCCCAACGGCCTGCGAAGGCTCTCTGGGCAGAACTCCCAGCAAATCCAGGTCGCCCCGTTCGCCAGGTTCGGCACAAGTTGTGCTTGTTCCCTCGGCATGGTGGCCTCTGCAAGAGCTCGCATCCATCGGGACCGGGGGTCTGCCCTCGAGGTGAACATGGGATCCGGCCGCAACATCGAGGAGGCGAGCCGCCGCTCGTCCCGGCGTCTGCACACATCCCGCACCCTGCCGAGCCTCCCCACCCACCCCGGCCTCCAGAGCATCAGCGGCCTCCGCGGCGCTCTCGAGTTCCTGGAGTGGCCGGCGTCCGAGTGGACGCCCAAGGACCTCCAGGAGTGGTTCGTGGACCACCTCGTGACCCCGGGCCTGATGAAGCGCCCCCAGATCGTGCGCGAGCCCGGCGCAACGCCCGTCATGCTCGATCCCCGGGCCGACGGCGGCAGCAACCTCGAGGAGCTCATCCACAAGGCCCGCGGGCGCGTCATCACGGCCCTCCGGGGGCTGATCGCGCCCGTCGCCGACGATCGATTCCTGAACGCGGCGATCTACGGGGGCAGGGTCCGCCGGGCGGCGGTCGGCGGCCGTCCCGTCTGGGTCGCTTCGCCGCGCGAGATCGACTTCCTCGGCGACATTGTGCTCAGTTTGCTCGCCGCCGACATCCTGCTCGACCGGGAGTTCTATCGCGCACACCTGTGCATCTGCGAGGTGTGCGGAAGGGTGTCATTCAAGGAGACCGCGGACGCGCGAGGCGTATGCAGCGAGCATCGCAGCAGTGTGTCCGGGTTCACGCCGCGGGTGCGCTGAGCGCCTGCGGCGGAGTCGTGACACCAGAGACGATAAAGGCCGGCTGAAGAGCCGGCCTTCGTCATTTCTCTCGCCACGGATCCTGTCCGCCCGCCGCATCGCGGAGGGCCGACGCGGACGGCGCCGCGTCAGTTCGCGTCGAACGAGACCCAGGCGCCCGTCGCCCAGGTGTCATCGGCCTTGAAGGCGCCGATGTAGCTCGCCTCCGGGTCGAAGAAGCCGTCATCCGGCGGGGTCGCCGCGTTCTCGGTGAGCGTGGCCTCGGGCCGGAAGTCGGGCGTGGCGGCGAAGCAGTCGGCGAGCCCAGGATCCTCGGTGCTGTTGGTCGCCTCGCCCTCGAACCACGCGACCTCGTCCGTGCCAGCGTCGTCGTCGTCGTCGAGCTTCGACTCGGTCGCCGCCTCGGTGTCGGTCTCTTCGTAGGCGATGTTCGCCTCGATGTTGCCGAAGAAGATCGAGCTCGCGAGCTCGACCTCGGTGAGCTCGTTCCGGAGATCCACCCCCGCCTCGAAGCCGGTCACGATGGTGTTGAAGACGTGGGCCTTCGTCGAGCGGCGGAGCAGCATGCCGTACTGCTGCTTGTCGACCTCCTTGTTCTTGCCGCACAGGGTCGCGTTGTAGATCGTCGGCTCGCTGAGGGGCGTGTTGGCCGACGAGTCGGCGTCGTTGTCGCCCTCGAAGCCGTTCGTCTCGTCGGCCACGGACGGGTCCTGCTGGAGCGCGAGGAACTGGAGCTTGCCGGTGTAGCCGAGGTCGAAGTCGAAGCCGTCGTCGCCGTTCTGCGCGCAGATGAGGTGCTTCGCGTTGACGGTGCCGCCGAAGAACTCGAAGCAATCGTCGAGCGTGTGGTGCACCATCACGTGATCGACGGTCGTCCCGGAGCCCACGCCGGCGAAGGTGAGGCCGTTGACCTCGTTGTCCTGGGAGAGGAGGATCCCGCTGTACTCGATGCGCACGTACTCGAGGACACCGCTGCTGTCCGCGGGCTTGTCGCCGCCGTACTCCGTGCCTTCGCCGGTGATGCCCTCGACGCTGGCCTTGCCGCCTTCGACGTTGACGGGCGCCTCGCCGAGCAGGATGACGCCGCCCCAGTCGCCAGCGGCGCGATCGCCCTCCTCGCCCTGGCTCGTGAGCACGATGGGCTTGCTCGCCGTGCCCTTGGCGTTGATCTTGGCGCCGGGCTTCACGACGAGCGTGGCGAGGCTCACCTTCTCGCCCATGATCTTCGTGCCGGGCTCGATGGTCAGGGTCGCGCCGCGCTCGACAAAGAGGATCCCCTTCATGAGGTAGCACTTGTCGGCGGTCCACGTCGTGCTGGCGGTGATCGCCTCGCTGACCTCCACCGGGGAGGAGCAATCGGCGCTGACGTCGCCACCACCGCCGCCTTCGCCACCGCCGCCCTCGCCGCCACCACCACCGTCACCGCCGCTGGCGGAGCTGCTCGCGGACGAGGTGCTTGTCGAGGTCGGGGAGACCGAGTCGTCATCGCCGCACGCGGCGAACGCCGCGACGGAGAGCGCCGAGGCGCAAACCAAGCCCAATTTGAATGTACGCAATTTATTCTACCTCCTCCCCCAACATGGCGCATGTAGGAAAACTCGTGACGAGCGCGGCGTGACGATTCAATGGCAGGTGCTCAGTAGGTGAACGCTGCGCTCAACGTCACAGTCGTTCCGACACTGTACTGGCTGACGATCTTGTCCTCATCGTCCGCTTTCCCCTGGGTGACGCGGACGGGCGCATCGATGAGGTTCTCACCGGCCAGCTTCAGCTCGACGTGCTCGCCGAGGCGCTGGGCCACGGTCAGGTCGATCTGGTGCCGCGGCTGCTCGTACTCGTCCTTCAGCCCGTTGCGACCCACCCGCTTGAGCCGGGCGCCGAACACGTTGTAGAGGAGCCGGGCGCTCGTGCCGGTCGACTCTCTGGCGTAGTCGAGCCCCAGGTTCACCACGAAGGGGGATTGCCCCTGAAGAGGGTGCGTCGGGGTGCTCTCGATGGTGACCCCTCCCTCGTTGTCATCGGGATCGATCGTCACTTCCGACTGCACGAACGTGAGGTTTCCGAGCGCCGTGACCTCCTTCAGGAGCGGGGTGATGAAGCCCAGGCCCTTCCTGAGCTCGAGCTCGATCCCGGCGACATAACCGGCTTCTCCGTTCACGTAGCTGAGCCTGCCCCTGCCGCTGTTCGGGACGATGATCTCCTCGATCGGATCCTGGAAGTGCTTGTAAAAGATGCTGACCGCCGCCACCTCGCCGGCCGTCGGGAAGATCTCGAAGCGGAGATCAACGTTCACGACGCTCGTCCGCCCGAGCTCCGGATTGCCTTTCGCCTCCATCCCGCTGTATCCCTCCTGATACAAGGTCGGGCTGAGCTCGCGGAGCTGGGGTCGCGCCAGCGTCCTGGATACGCCGAGCCTGACATTCGAGATCGAGCTCGCCTTGACGATTACGTTGGCCGCAGGCAAGAGATCGACCTTGTCGCTCTCTTCCTTGATCTCCGGGCTTGCCGGGGAGTACCTGTCGAACGCCCTAAGCGACAGCGTGGAGGCCTCGATCCGGGCGCCGAGCACCGCGCGGAGCCATCGTGTGATGGCGGCGTCCGTCATCACGTAACCGGCGTAGAGATCGCTGTTCGCCGTGTAGGAGTCGGTCTCGCGCGTGATCTCCTCCAGCTCGAGCGCCGTACCGATGTTCTCGTCCGAGAACAGCTGACCCGGCTCCTGGCGGAAGATCGTCGGATCCGAGCCCGGACGCTGCTTGAACCGGAACCGGCGCGCGTTGAACTCGCGCTCTCGGAGGTTGAACAGACCGCCCAGCTTCAGCCGGGTCGGAGTGTCCCCACGGACGAGAGGCTGGGTATAGGAGAGCTGCCCGCCGTAGTTCACGTCGGTCATGTCGCTGAAGAAGTGGGCGCCGCTCAGCGTGCCCTCGTCCCACGAGAAGGCTCCGCTCGTATCGTCCCTGATGTAGACGGTCTCCCTCGTATCGGGCTCGTCCGAGGACGCGCCGGAGATGGACGCCTTCCAATCGAGGGTACCGCCGTCCAGCGCTCCGAAGCGGTGCTCTCCCTGGAGCTGACCCAAGGTGAGGGCGCGGGAGATGAACCGCTGCTGTGTGTCGCGAAACGCGCTGCTGCCGTCCAGAGGGTTCCCGCTGATCTCGCTGGCCAGGTCCTCGGACGAGCGGCTGTGGAGCCCGGTGATCGTCACCTTGTGGTTCTGATCCGGGTTGTAGGTGGCGCTGGCGAACGCGCCCCAGGACACCTGGTCACGGATGCTCCCGGTGCTGGTGTCGGCGTTGGGTACGGGCTCGCCGCCCAGAGGATCGGGATCGAATTTCCTCGTGCGCTCTTCAGCGCGCGGAGCGAACTTCCGGCCATAGCTCAGGGTGGCGATGTAACCGAGGCGCTGCTCGCCGCCGAGCTTCAGGGTGTCGCCGACGACCACGCTGCCGCTCCCGTTCGGCGGGGTGAACGACCGCGTCGTCACCATCGACGAGTTGATCGCCCGCCCATAGGCCGTCATCTCGTCCCTCGTGATGGTGCCACCGCCCGGCTTGGAGCCGAGCCGCACCACCTTGTAGTCGGGGATCTCGCTGGGAAGCGCGCGCACACCGCCGTCGATCCCGAGCCAGTCGGTGCCCGATCCGGCGTAGGTCAGGCGATCGCGGAACGTCGCCTGGCTGTTCAGCCCGAGCGACAGCGATGCCTGGAAGAGGAACTTCGTCGGGAGCTCGCGCGTGTTGACCTGGACCGAGCCGCCCGCGAAGTCGCCGGGGAGATCGGGCGTGAACGTCTTCACGACGGTGATGTCGCTGAGGACCAGCGACGGGAAGAGGTCCAGCGGGACGGCCTGCCGGTCGGGCTCGGGGCTCGGCAGGGGGGCGCCGTTCAGGAGCGCGTTCGTGTAGCGCTCTCCCAGGCCGCGGACGTAGACGTACCTGTTGTCGACAACGGTCGCGCCGACGATGCGCTTCGCGGCCTCGGCGGCGTTGCGATCGGGTGTCCTCGCGATCTCCTTCGCGCCCACGGCGTCGCCCACGTGGGCCGCGTTCTTCCGGATGAGCAGCTGCGCCGCGACGCTCGCCCGCTCCGGCTCGAACTCGACCTCGATGACCTCCTCTGTCTGCTGATCGGGATCGAGGCCGACATCGACCTGGACCACCTGCCCGGCCGTCACACGTACGTCCTGCACGCGCTGCGGCTTGTGCGCCTCGTACCAGACGCGCAGCTGATGGGTGCCCGGCGGGAGTTCCAGGCGATACCGCCCGTCGAGGTCCGCGATCGCCTTGAGCTTCGTCCCCACGACGGACACCTGGGCGTCGAGCAAGGGCTCTTTCGTGGCGGTGTCGGTGACGACGCCCCACACCACGCCTTTCCCCGCGGGCGGCGGGCGCGACGGGCTCGGCTCGTCGAGCCCCGCGACGTCCTCCGCCGCAGGACCGCCGGCCTGAGGCGCCGCGCCGTCTGGCTGCGGCGCGGCGGCTCCGGGGTCGCCCTGCGCGAGGGCCGTGGCCCCCCAGCAAAGCGGTGTCACCAGCGCTGCGACTACCCCCGAGATCCTTCTGCGACTCATGCACCTGTCCCTTCGCGCGCTCCGAGCCCGGGCGCGACTCTCGATTCGATGGCCGGGCGCACGCGCGCCCGTCTGATGAGGAGAGCGGAGGGCCACCTCGCGCCCTCTCCCGTGCACCCCGCCGCGCCCGCGCGCTCGAGCGACGCGGCGGCGGCTCCCGCGCGCCTCGACTTCACCTCATCGGGCCTCTGCCCTGGCTCAGCGCGCGGGCTTCTCCGTCAGGACGGCGATCGTCTTGGCCCCGCCCATGCGCGCGGCGTCCATGGCCTCCACGGCGACCGCGTAGACGGCCTCGTCATCCGCGTCGAAGTAAAGAACGTTGTCCGAGCGCGCCGCGAAGATGCGCGCGAGCCGCTCCTTCAGCTCGCCGCGCTGCACCTCGGCCTGGTTGATGCGGAGGACGCCGCGCTGATCCACCGTGAGCACCACGGGCTTGTCGGCGTCGATGGGAGGCGGCGCGAGCTTCGCGGTGTCGTCCTTCTTGGGCAGGTTCAGCCAGAGCTGCTTGGCGAGCAGCGGCGTCACGACCATGAAGATGATGAGGAGTACGAGCACCACGTCGACGAGCGGCGTCACGTTCATGCTCGGCGCGACGCCGCGCGTCTTCCCTCCGCTGCCTCCGCCCTGCGGAACGCTCATCCCCACGGCGCTATCCCTCCTCCGGCGCCGCGGACGCCCCGCCGCCCCGCTGGCTCACCTGCAGCGAGATCCCGGCGAACCCGACCTCCTGGCACAGCGCGAAGGCCTCCCGGACGCGGCCGTACCGCACCGAGGAGTCGCCCTTGATGACCACCCGGCGCTCCGGCTCGGCGGCGCGGATGGCCCGCAGCCGCTCGCCGAGCGCGCCGAGGTCGGCGACGGCCTCCTTCTCGAGGAACATGGTGCCTGCGCCGGTGATCGTCACGTAGATCGGATCGAGCTTCGATTTCGACTTCGGATCCGGCTGAAACACCGCCGGGAGCTCGACCCGCTCGCCGTGCTCCATCTGGGGCGCGATCACCATGAAGATGATGAGGAGCACGAGCACCACGTCGACGAGCGGCGTGACGTTGATCTCCGGCTCAGGCGGCTGCTGCCGACCCGAGCGACCGCTCTCCGCTCGAACGCCCATGTTCGTTCTCCATCTCGTCGATGAGCTCACCCGCGCTGCGCTCGAGCGCGAGCTCCACCGCGGCGATCCGGGTGGTGAGGTAGTTGAAGCAAAGCACCGCCGGGATGGCGACCCCGAGCCCGAGCGCGGTGACGATGAGCGCCTCGGCGATGCCGGCGCTCACGGCGCCGAGGCCGCCCGAGCCGGTCGAGGCGATGGTCTGGAAGGCCGTGATGATGCCGATGACGGTGCCGAGCAGCCCGACGAACGGGGCCACCGAGCCGACCGTCGCGAGCACCGACAGGCCGCGGCGCAGGTCGGCGGAGATCGCCTCCCGGCGCCGCGACACCTCGCGGCGCGCGAGCTCCACCGGCGGCACGCCGCCGTCGCCGGCCTCGACGGCGCGCTGGAAGCGGCGCACGGCCGCACCGACGAGCCGGGCCAGCGCGGAGCGTCCATAACCGTCGGCGATCGAGACGAGCCGCGCGGTGTCCCAGGCCTCCATCACGGGGCGCGCCTCCCTCGCGAAGCGCCGGGTCTCCGACGCCTGACGCGCGAGCGCGATGAGCCGCTCCACCACGACGGCGACGCTCGCCAGCGCCATGAGCACGAGGGCGAACGCGACGAGCTTGCTCAAAAGCCCCATGGTCGCCCAGATGTGCCCGAGATCAAACTGCATCATGGTTACAACCTCCTTCGTTCCTCGCGCGAGAGGCCGCGTCCGCGGCCGCGCGCTCGACGTCATCTCTTCGCCTTGAACGGGATCCGGACCGTCTTGAAGGTCGACACCGGCCTCCCCTCGTGGATCGCCGGCCGGTAGCGCCACGTCTTCACTGTCGCGAGCACCACGTCGTTAAACAGCGGATGGCCGCGGACGATGGTCACGTTCGTGACCTCGCCGGTCTCGGTCACCACGAACCTGACGACCACGGTGGCTTCTATGCCCGCGCTCCGCGCCCCCTCGGGGATGGGAGGGAGGGAATTGGAGAGCGCGACAGGCGGCGTGGCGTTCTCGGGGAGGTGAATCGGCCCTTTCGGCTGCGGAGGAGGAGGCGGCGGTGGCGGCGGCGCGGGCGCAGCCACGGCGGCCGTCCCCGTGCCGCCGGGGACCCCGCCGGGCACGCCGCCCGGTACGCCTCCAGGCTCTCCGTAGGTGTCGTCGTCGCTCGCCTTGGCCTGGCTCGGGTCCGCCTCCGCCGGCGCCTCGCTGGGCACGGCGGTCGGCGCGACGAGCGCCGGGCGTCTGGGCGCCGCGGGGCGAGGCGCCGGAGCCTCCGCCGCCGGCGGCGGGGGCGCGGGCGCGGGCGCCGGGGCGACGGGGGGCGCCTCGGGGACCTGGGTGGCGAGCTTCACCTCGACGACATCCTCTTCGGGCGGAGGATGCGCGATCGCGCCGCTCAGGCGGGCGGCGGCGAGCCCGATGGCCGCGAACAGCAGCAGCCCTGCCGCAACCCCGATCGCGAGGCGCTTTGCCCGCTCAGGATCGGCCTCCCCTGCATTCCACGTTTCAAGATACATCGAGGCTCCCGGCACACGCCGGCGACGACACCAGAGCTCCACCTGACCTCATGAGAGGGACCTGCACGCTTCAACGATGTCGCCCAGCATGTGAATCACCGTCTGCACGGTACACTGGCTGCCGTTGCGGCCCGGTGACGGCGGGGCAACGATTGTCGTGCTCGCCCGGCCGGGCGCTCAGGCGCTGCGGCTCTCGGGGAGGTCGGGCGAAGCGGCGAATCGATAGCCGATGCCGCGGACGGTCTGGATGTAATCGCCGGCGCGGCGCAGCTTGTCGCGAAGCCGCTTGACGTGGGTGTCCACGGTCCTCGTCGTGATGCTCACGTCGATGCCCCACACGCCGTCGAGGAGCGCGGTGCGCGTCTGCACGCGCTCGCGCGCCTCGTACAGCGCGACGAGGAGCTTGAACTCGAGGAGCGTCAGCTCGATCTCCTCGCGCTCGACCCACACGCGGTGAGCGCCCTCGTCGATCCGCAGGCACCCGAACTCGATGCTCCGCTCTCCCTCTCCGGAGGACTTCGCGCGGCGGAGCACGGCTTGCACGCGCAGCACGAGCTCCCGCACGCTGAACGGTTTGACGACGTAGTCGATGGCGCCGAGCTCGAAGCCGACGATGCGGTCGACCTCGTCCCCGCGCGCCGACACGATCATCAGGGGGATCCGCTGGGTGCCATCGCTCTGCTGGAGAGCACGGCACACCTCGGTCCCCGGGATGTCGGGCAGCATGAGATCCAGCAAGACGAGATCGGGCCGCTGGTCCACGGCCAGCCGGACCCCTTCACCGCCCTGCCCCGCGAGAAGCACCTCATGCCCGGCTTGCCTGAGGTTGTAATCGAGCACCTTCTGGAGCGCCGGCTCGTCCTCGATGACCAAAATCCGCGCCATGGTGAAGAGCGCGTGTACCCGAGCGATGTGACGGACCGATGACCGGATCGCAACAGGGCGGTGCGGCCCCGAAAAGACCGCACGGGCACGCAGGCGCGGCGGACGCACGGCGGGATGTGGTAGGGGAGCGCAGGCACGGCGAAAGGTCACGCGGGCGCGGCGCGGCGCGGCGCGGCGCGACGAGACGAGACGAGACAGACGAGGTGCCCCGCAGGCGCGCGGCGAAAGGTCGCACGGGCGGGGCGAGATGCGCTAGTCTCGCCGGGATGCTGCGGACTTTGCGACTCATCGCGGCCGACGTGCGCCAGAAGGCCACATGGTGCTACGGCAGCGATCCACTGCCGACCATCCTGAAGACGCTGGCGACCGACGGCACGGCGGCGATGGTCCTCTACAGGTTCACGCAGGCCGCGCGGGCCCACCGGATGCCGGTGCTCGAGATGGTGCTCAACAAGGCGACCAACCTGGCCGGCGGCTGCGTGATCGGGCGCGGCGCGGACTTCGGGCCCGGGTTCGTGCTCATCCACTCGAACGGCGTTGTCATCAATGGCAACGTCCGCGGCGGATCGAACGTGCTCATCGAGCACCAGGTGACCATCGGCGCCGATCGGCGGCAGACACCGGTGCTCGGGAGCGACCTCTTCATCGGCGCGGGGGCGAAGATCGTCGGCGGGGTCACGGTCGGTGACGGCGCCAGGATCGGCGCCAATGCCGTGGTCGTGCACGATGTCGCGCCGAACACCACGGTCGTGGGCATCCCCGCGAAGCCCGTGCAGCGGCGCGAGGACCGCGCCGCCCAGCCCGCCGCGCGCCCGGCCGCGGACGGGACGAACAGCTCGCAGAGCTGACCGGCGCTCTATCGAGGCGCCCGGGCGAGGAGCTCTTGCCTGAGCTCTGCGATCTCTTGCCGGAGCGGGCCGATGAAATCGGCGCTCAGGGTGCGGTTCCGGCCCTGCAGCGCGCGCGCCGTGTGCCACTTGCTGAGCGCGAGCCGCGCGCCGGCGCGGATGAAGCTCCGCCCTGTGGCGCCGCGCCAGCCTAGGGTGCACCGGAGCCGGCCGATCGGCGAGCAGACGAGCTCGAGCTCGTCCTGGGTGAGCATGCCGAGCGCGACCTCGTCGCGCAGATGATCCCGGATCACCCAGCCCTTGCGGATCACGAGCGCCACGATGATCCCGAAGAACGACGCGACGAAGCACAACCAGAGCAGGAGCCACGGCATGAAGATGTCCCCCATCGCGCGCCCCAGGGCGGTGGGGAGGAAGTTCCACACCGCGTGCAGCGCGACGCCGAGCAGGTAGCCGCCGATCGGGGCCGCCGCGCGCACCCACGTCTTCGACGACTCTCGGGCGAGCCCGAAGCCGATGCCGGTCATCGACGTGAACAGCGGGTGGAGCCAGGGCGTGAAGACGCCCCGCAGGACGAACGTGCCGGCGAGGACGTCGCTGCCCTGCATCGAGGCGCGCGCGTAATAGAGCACGTTCTCCACCGCGGCGAAGCCGAGCGCGCAGAACGTGGCGTAGATGATGCCGTCGACGATCCCATCGAACTCCCGGCGCAGGAAGTAGAAGAAGCCGAACACGCCGAGCCCCTTGAAGAGCTCCTCTGCGAACGGCGCGCTGACCGACGCGCTGACGAGCTCGCCGGCCGGCTCGCCGAAGTTGCTCGAGACGCCGATGTGGACGCCCGTGTTGATCAGGATCGAGAAGCCGGTCGCCGCGAGCGCGCCCCAGAGGAACGCCATCAGCAGGCACCACCACGGCTCGGGATCGTACCGATCGATGATCATCGGGACGAACAGGTAGAGGACGAGCGGTGGGAACGCGAAGAGCGCCCCGACGAGCATGGCGCTCAGCATGCTCCCCCCGGACTCGATGACGCCGAGGAGCGTGAAGAGCACGTTGAGGACCGCGCCCGCGATGAGGCCGATGGCCCACAGCCACAGCCCGGCGATGCGCAGCCGCCGGTCGGGGTCGAACCTCCGAGCGGCCGCCGGGTAGCCCGCGTGGTGATGCGCATACGCGTGACCCTGCGGCCCCCGCGCGTAGCCCTGCGGCCCCTGCGAATACGCGTGCCCTTGCGGCCCCTGCGAATACGCGTGCCCCTGCGGCCCTTGCGAATACGCGTGCCCCTGCGGCCCTTGCGAATACGCGTGCCCCTGCGGCCCTTGCGAATACGCGTGCCCCTGCGGCCCTTGCGCATAGCCCTGCGGCCCTTGCGCATAGCCCTGCGGCCCCTGCGGATACGCGTGCCCCTGCGGTCCGTGCGCATAGCCCTGCGGCCCCTGCGGATACGCGTGCCCCTGCCCGTAGCCCTGCGCTGGCTGCGCGTGCGCGTACCCCTGCGGCGCCTGCCCGTGGCCCTGCTGCCCATGCGGCGGTTGCCCCATGGAGCTCTGCCCCGCACCTTGCGCCGGATACCCCGAAGGGCCCTGCGCGCGCTCGCTCAAGCGCTCCGCCGGCCGGGGTTGTTGCGGCACGCCGGGGGAATCGGGACGATGTCCGTGGGGATTGTTCATGGATCGAGCGCTCTCGCGAAAGCCTCGTGACAGCGGGTGACCGTTCAGCCGAGGCGAATCCCCGCCGCGCGCGTGGAGCCGAAAGCAGCGGTGACGATCCGCGGCGGGCGACGCCAGCCTCGGAGCTGTCGCTCACGCCCGTGGGATCGAAGTATCACGGAATATTTCTACCACGGCGGGGACGCGCCGGGCATATATCCCAGCAGCTTCGCCACGGCGCGCTGCCGGCGAAGAGCGCGGAGGCTGTGACGCTCCGCTTCCACGGGTTCCACGAGCTGTCGGGGGTCGGCGGGGTAACGCGGCAGCGGCTCCTCCGCGCCGGGAACGTGGCGGGAGAACGTCAGGGGCGGACGACGCGCGTGCCCGGCGGAGGCGTGAAATCGAACTCGGTCTTCCCGACCGGCTGATTCACGACCGGCGACGAGAAATCGAACCGGTTCCGGTTGCCCTGCGCGTCGAGGATCAGCACGCGGCGGACCTGGTTGGTCTGCGCGTCCACGTAGAGGAGCATCTTCTGATACGCAGGGGTCGCCTCCTTCGGCGTCCCCTCGAGGACATAGCCGCCCTCGAACTTCATCTGCGCAGGATCGAGCAGGCGCAGCGAGAAATCCTTCGTGAGCTGCCCCTTGCCCATCAAGAACGCGAGCGCCGCCGGATACTGAGAGCCCTTCACCGGGGTCTCGAACATCTGCTCGTTGTCCTTCTCGTAGACCTTGATCGTGACGCCGTCGGAGACGACCCGGTTTCCGTTCGGCGCGTCGTAGATCCAGCTCATCTTGCCCGGCTTCTCGAAGGTCACCTTGCCGGTGGAGACCTTCTTCACGTCCTGGACCTTGATCGTGTAGGTCTGGGTGAAGCTCGCCTTGAAGGTCTTCGTGGAGTCGTAGAACTGCTGGACGCGCCTGCCGAGCTCTTCGGCGGTGGGACCCGCGGCCTGGGACTCGCCGGCGGTCGCGAGCGTCGCGAGCACGACCGTGAGGGGCGCCGTCAGCCCGATGAGGCACGCGGCGGCGAGGCGGTTGAGTGAGGTTCGCGTCATCCTTCCCGATCTCCTTTGATGTCCAGAGGCGTCTCGCCCCCGCCCGTCGGCGACGGGGGCGCCGGCGATGCACCGCCGGTTCCGTGCCCTGGCAGCCGCACCCTCGCTGAAGCCGGGGCGCGCCGCACATTTTCATGTTGGACGCGGCGCGGGAGCGTCCGATGCAGGCTCCATAGCACACGGGATGTGCGCCAGGACCGCCCCCGCCGGCCCCCGGTCAGCGGTCAGCCGAGGCGCCTCCCCGGCGTCCCCATGCGCAACCAGGGAGCCGCGTCGGCCCACGCTCACCCGAGGCGCGCCCGTCGCGGCCGGGCGCGGCGCGGGACGGGCGCGCCCGACGCCGCCAGCGCGGCCGCGAAGCCAGCGGCGCTGAGGTGGGTCATCGCGATGGCCAGCGCGTCGGCGGCGTCCGGCCGCGGGGGCGCGGCGAGGCGCAGGACCGCGGTCATCACCTGCGCGACCTGCGCCTTCTCGGCCGCGCCCCGGCCGACGATGGTCCGCTTCACCAGCGCCGGCGGATACTCCGAGATCGGCACGCCCGCGCGCGCCAGCCGCAGCAGCACGACCCCGCGCGCGTGGCCGAGCTTCGCCGCGCTCTGCGCGTCCTTGGCGAAGAACAGGCTCTCCACCGCGGCCGCGTCGGGCGCGAGCGACGCGATCACCTTGCCGAGCTCGTCGTCGATCTCCACGAGCCGGGCGGCGAACGTCCCGCTCGTGTCGATGTCGATGACGCCGTGCGCGACGTGCTCGATGCGCGTGCCCTGCCGCACGAGCAGGCCCCACCCGAGGTGGCGCGAGCCGGGGTCGATGCCGAGGACCCGCATCGGCTCAGCAGGCCCCGTGCGAGGGCGCCACGACGTGGGCCGGGAAGCCCGGCGCGCGCTCGGCCCCCCCGTCGCGATCGCCCCGCTCGGCCGCCTCGAGCGTCCGCCGCGGGAAGATCTTGTGCGGGTTGAGCAGGCCCTTCGGGTCGAACAGCGCCTTGATCTTGCGCTCGATCGCGATGAGCTCCGGCGACTGCTCGAGCGCGAGGAAGTCCGCCTTCGACGTCCCGATGCCGTGCTCGCCGCTCAGCGTGCCGCGCATGCCGATCACGGCGCGGAACAGGCGCGACAGCGCCGTCTCCACCTGGGGGACGAGGTCCGGGTCGTTCCAGAGCAGGTTGACGTGGAGGTTGCCGTCCCCGGCGTGGCCGTACGTCAGCATGCGGACGCCCGTCGCCGCCGAGATCTCCGCGACCTCGTCGAGCAACGCCGGGATCTTGTCGCGCGGGACCACGACGTCCTCCGAGATCTTGTAGCGCGCCATGGCGCGCGTCGTGGGCGAGAGCTGGCGGCGCGCCTCCCAGAGCCGCTCGCGCTGCGCCTCGTCCTGCGCGACGAGCACGTCGAGCGCCCCGGCATCCATGCAGACCTCCCCCACCCGCTCGGCCTGGACCTCGCAGTCCGCGGGCTCGCCGTCGACCTCGATGATCAGCATCGCGCCCGCGCGCTCGTCGACCCCGACGCCGCGCGCGCGCACCGCGTCGAGCGTGGGGCGATCGAGCAGCTCGAGGCAGCGCGGGACGACGCCGGCGGCGACCAGGGCGCTCACCGCGCGCCCGCTGGCGCGCACGTCCGGGAACAGGCAGAGCAGCGTCATGACCGACGGGGGCTTCGCGATGAGCCGGAGCGTCGCCTCCGTCGTGATCGCCAGCGTGCCCTCGCTGCCGACGAGCAGCGCGGTGACGTCGTACCCCGTCACGCCCTTCACGGTGCGCCGGCCGGTGCGGAGGCGCGTGCCGTCGATGAGGATCGCGTCGAGCCCGAGCACGTACTCGCGCGTGACGCCGTACTTGAAGGCGCGCGGGCCGGCCGCGTTCTCGGCGATGTTGCCGCCGAGCGCGCACATCTTGAGCGAGTTCGGATCGGGCGGGTAGAAGAGCCCCTCGGCCTCGACCGCCGCGTGCAGGTCGGCGAGGATGACGCCCGGCTCGACGACCGCGATCTGCTCCTCGCGGCTGATCTCCTTGATGGAGCTCATGCCGATCGTGGCGATGACGATCCCGCCCCCGACCGGCACCGCGCCGCCCGACTTGCCGCTGCCAGCGGCGCGCGGCACGACCGGCACCTCCGCCTCGCTCGCCGCCCGCACCGCCTTCTCGATGTCGGCGGCCGAGGACGCGAGCACG
Organism: Sorangium sp. So ce426; assembly: GCF_051475585.1. Taxonomy (NCBI): domain Bacteria; kingdom Pseudomonadati; phylum Myxococcota; order Polyangiales; family Polyangiaceae; genus Sorangium; species Sorangium sp. So ce426. The sequence continues at coordinate 7,336,559 of NZ_CP150341.1, forward strand.
ACCGCATCCGGGCTCACCGGCGGCTGATCGGACTCGTCGCCCGCGTAGGCCGCGCACCCGTCGGCCGACGTGATGACCTTCGACGGGCCGAGCGCGCGCTCGAGGAGCCGGCGCGCCTTGTCGATGGCCGACGCCGACGGGCGGGGGAACGTGGGGTGCTGTCGCATCTCCCCCATTTACCGCGGATCGCGCGGCGATGCTGGGGGATCCGCGCGGGCGGGCTCAGGGCTGGCCGCAGCCGGAATCGGGTGCACGCGGGGTGCACGCGGGGCGCACGCGGACACGCGCGCTCCGCGCGGCGTGCCCGCGGTCTGCCTGCCCGCGGGCGAGCGGGCGCGCCGCGCGATCAGAGCAGATCGAGGAAGGCGAGGAGCGCCTCGATCGCGCCGGCGTCCAGCGCGACGAGGCCCTCGCCCGCGGGCGCGCCGTCGTGGAAGAAGGCGCCCGGCGCAGCGGCAGCGGCCGTGCTGCGGTGATCGCCGGCGGCGCGGCCGCCCGTGTCCTCGAAGCGCGCCCGCTCGAGCACATCGCGCAGCGTCTTCGCGGAGCCGTTCGTGAAGTAGGGCCGCTTCTTGTAGAGCCGCCGGAGCGACGGTACCCGCGCGCCGTCCTCGTGCACGTACGGCACGACGCCGGTCTTCTCGTAGCCGGCCCTCCCCCACACGATCGGGCCCTCGGGCGCGAGCACGAGCGCCTCCCAGCGCTCGAACGGGGCCGCGGAGCCGGGGTCGTCGCTGCGGAGCACCGGCGCGTGGCAGCGGGCGCAGCGGTCCCGGAACACCCGGGCGCCGCCGCGCTCGAGCGGGGTGAAGCTCGTCCGGCCGAGGACGGCGGGGTTCGCGCGGTGCGAGAACGCCATGAGGAAGCTCATGAGCGCGCGGCGGAGCGCCTCGGGCGGCCGCGCGGCGCGCCCGGCGTCGGCGAGCCCGAGATCGGCGAGCCACGGCGCGGCCTCGCTCGAGATCGAGAACCATGGGTCGTGGCCGCTCAGCGCGCCGGCGACGCGGAACTCGTTGTCCGCCACCGCGGTGAGATCCGGATCGAGGGCGCGGGAGAAGTGGGGGCGGTTGTTGAACAGGCCGAGCAGCGGCTTGGTCGTGGCGCGCACGTCGCCTCGACCCGTGTGGTGCGTGCGGCCGTCGACGTAGCCCTCGAAGTGGCACGTCTCGCACGTGAACCGGCTGAGCGGGCCGTCGGCCTTGTTCCACGGGGCCATCAGCGAGGTGAAGAAGAGCGCCTCGCCGAGGCGGATCTCGTCGGAGCGGGCGTCCTCGCCGCCGTCCAGGACCGGCTGCTTCACGACCGCGCCGTCGCCCGCGTCGAGCAGCCACGCGTCGAGCAACGGGTTCGCATAGGCGAAGGCGCCGCCGCCGAGCGCGGCCACGGCGGCCACGCCGGGGGAAAGCGGGCGGGTGGAGACCTCCGGCGCGCTCGCGAGCCCGGCGTCCGTGGCGCGGAAGAGGAGCTCGGCCCGGCGATCGCCGCCATAGCCGGTCGCGATCACGCGCACGCCGCTCGATCCAGGGATCGCCGAGAGCGCGACGGCCTTCGGGGTGAGCACGCCGAGCTCCGAGACGTTGACGGCCGAGAGCCGCGTCACCTCGGGCCGGGCGCCGGCGGCGACGCGGTAGAGGAAGACGAATGAGTCGATGTACCCGAACGAGCCGCCGGTCCGGTCGAGCGGGTGATCCTCGACCCCGCCGGCCGCGAGAAGGAGCCCGCCCCCGGCGCCGCCCGTCTCGAGCGCGTCGAAGCTCCAGATCGGGCCGTCGTGGCGGACGCGCGCCGCGCCGCCCGCGAGCGGGCGGCCGTCGGCGCCGACCGGGAGCACGACGAGCGTCTGGTCGAGGAGGCAATCGACGATCAGGTGATGCGGGAGGCGCACGACGCGGAACGGGCCAGCGCCGATCGGCTCGTCCCAGCGCTCGACCTCGATGCGCCCGTCCGCGCCGGTGCGACCAGGGCGCAGCGTGACGAGCGTGCCGGCGCGCTCGTCGAGCGCGTAAAGGAGGCCCTCGGGGCCGGCGGCGACGTCGCGGACGCCGTGGAGGCCCGCGAGCTCGATGCGCCCCGCGGGCTCGAGCGAGGCACCGCGGACGGCGTAGCGGAAGAGCGAGGGAGACGCCTCGCCGCTCGCGAAGACCTCGCCGGTGGGCGTGACCGCGACCCCTGTCGGCGAGGCCGGCGCGGGGGCGCGGGAGAGCTCGCGAAGCGACGCGTCGAGCAGGACGAGCGCGTCGCGGCCGCGGAGCGGAGAGAGCAGCGCGGGCGCGCCCGGCGCGGCGGGGCGGCCCAGCGGATCCACGGGGCGGAGCGCGATCGGGTCGGGCCCGAACAGCCGGTCGGAGCCGGGTGCGCGGGAGAAATCGGCCTCCGCGCGGCGCGCCGCCTCGAAGCGCCGCAGCGGCTCGAGCGGGTCCGGATCGGGCGCACCGCCGTGGACCGGGGGCGCAGGGCGGCCGTCGCACGCCACGGCGGCCAGGCCGAGCGAGAGCGCAAGCGCGAGGCGGACCGCGGCCATGCGCCCGCGCCGCGGTGCAGCGGGCCGCGCCGCCGCGCCGATCACCAGCCGCCGGTGCTCGCCGGCTTCGCGGTCTCGGCCGGCGCCGCCTTCTCGGGCTCGCCCTTGGGCGCGGGCTTCGCCGCCTCGGTCGTGGCCGCGGGCTTCGCCTCGGGCGTCGCCTGGGGCTTGCCCTCGCAGCCGAAGAGACACATCGCGCCGAGCGCCACAAGCACTGTCAAGACATTCTTCATGGGACTCCTCCTGAACGAGCGGGGCAAGCGAAGCACATCCGCTGGGCGCTCGGAAGGGGGGCGCGCCGTCCGCCGCCATCGGAGGCGGCGCGACGGCGGCTGCGCGGGGTTGGCTGCGCGGAGGAGGCAGCGGGCGCGCGTGGCCGCCCGCGTGCAAGAACGTGCAGGAGCCGTGCGGGAGCTCGCGCGCCGGATCCAGGGCCGGGCGCGAGATTCCGGCGCCCGCGCCCTGGGCGGCCTGGTCAGGTCCCGGGAACGATCTTCACCAGGCTGTTGCGGTTCGCGACGAAGTATTGCTCGCCGTCGTTGTCCTCGACGATCGCGGTGAGCGCGTTGAAGGTCGGCAGGCTGCCCTGACGCGTGAACGCCGGAGCGTTCGGCGCGTTCGGATCGGGGTTCTTGTTGATGATCGTGATGGGCGACGTCTGCGCCCCGCACTGCATGAGCGCGCCCATTTTCCCGCCGGTGTAGTCGCCGAACAGGTAGACGCCCCGGAGCTGCGGCACCTGGCTGCCCCGGTACACGAACCCGCTGACGACCGACTTGTAGTCGCGGTACGGCCCTGTCGCGCTCTGCCGCCGATCCATGTCGGCGATGGGCGGGGTGTGCGTATCGCCCGCGCGCATGGTGCGCCCCTGGCAGGTATCCGCGTGGGTGCCTTCCCACTTCGGCCAGCCGAAGTTCAGCCCCGAGGTGCCGGCAGGAACGTAGTCGACCTCCTCGTAGCCATCCTGGCCGACATCGCCGATGAAGAGGTCGCCCGTCCCCCGGTCGAAGGTGAAGGTATACGGGTTGCGCAGACCATAGTGCCAGGTCCGCGAGGCCGCGCCGTCCAAGGGATTGCCGGCCGCGGCGTACGGCTCGGCAGCATTCGGATCGAGGCGCAGGATCTTGCCGAACAGCGACGCCGGGTCCTGCGACCCGCCAGGCTTGTCGCTGTTGCAGGAGCCGCCCCCGTCGCCCGTGCCGACGTAGAGCATGCCGTCGGGCCCGAACGCGATATGGCCGCCGTTGTGGTTCACCGCGGACGCGTCGAGCCGCACGATCGTCTTCGCCGAATTTGCATCCGCCACGTAAGGATCGCTGGACCGCTTGTACTCGACCACCATGTCACGGTTCATGTTCGTGCCCGTGGTCGCCGTCATCATGATGTAGAACTTGCCGCTCGTCGCGTAGTCGGGCGGGAACGCCATGCTGATGAGCCCGCGCTCGTCGTCGAAGGGCCCGGAGCCGAGCGTGATCTGATTGCTCACGTCGAGGAAGGCCCCGCTGCGGAGCTGGCCGCCGGAGAACACGCGGATCTGCCCGGTCTGCAGCACGAGATACCAGTCGCTCGACCCCTTCGGCTGAGCCGCGTAAACCAGCCTGTCCACGCCGGTGACGACGGGAGCGAGCGCCAGCTTCCCGACGTCGGGCGCCGCGCTGGCATTGCACTCCACCGGGTCGCCGCCGCCGGCGCCGGAGCCGCCCTCTCCCGTGGTGGTCCCGGACGACGACGTGGTGCTGCTGCCGCCGCCGGTGCCGGAGCCGGAGCCGGAACCAGCGCCTGCGCCGGAACCAGAGCCGGCGCCCGCGCCGGAGCTTGAGGCGGAGCCAGCGCCGGCCCCCGTCCCCGTCTGCCCACCGGAGGAGCCCTGGTTCCCCCCGCTCGTCACGGCGTCGCCAGAGCTGGTCGCCCCGTCGTCGCTGCACGCACCGGCGCCCAGCGCGAGACACGCGCCGCCACCCAGCGCGAAGGTCATCCACAAAGCCAAGGTTGAACGCTGTTTCGTCATGAGACGCATTCTATACATGACAGGCGCCGTGGCGCACTCATGAACTATCGCCGGGCGAAAGAACAGGACATCGGAGCCGGGGGTGAGCAGGTGACGGATCATGCCTGCAGGACGTCAACACGCGCTCGCCTGGCCGGCCGACGGCGCACGTTTGCTCGATGCGAGCTCGGAGACGCCGGCGGCGCGCGCCTCCCCAGGGCGTGTGGGCTCAAGGGCATTCGACAGGCTCGCTCGCCTGGTCGCCACCGCAATCGAGCCATGGGAGAACAGCGCCACTCGACCGGCGTCGAGCAGCATTGCCCATGATTTGATCAGCCGTTCAGATGAAATGCGCCTGGCGCACGCGGACGTGGGCCATCGATGCGCTGCTCACTCGTCGAGATGGATATTTGAAACAGAGCGGTACGTGCGAGTCCCCGAGGTCCGCTCGGGGCCGGGGCTATATTCCCGTCCAGGACCCTTCTGATCATCGCCTGCGACGGATCATCGCTCACCACGCCCGCGCCGCCGGCGCTCGCCGGCAGCGCGCGGCGTCACCAGCAGGCCAGCCGCGCCGCGCCATGGCGCGACGGCGCCTGGCTCACCGCGCCGGACGAGCCCGGCGGAGAGACGTGCTGTGTTTCACCCGTGCACCGCAATCGATGCCGGCCGACTCGGCATCATCGGTCAGCTCGCCGCACGGCGCCATGTCGGAGAGCGGCTCCGTGTCAATCGGGGCGCCGCGCTGAACGCGGGTATCTCCGGACGCCTCGCTCACTCCGGCTCTCCTCTGCCGTCGGTGCCAATCGGCTCACCCGGCCCGACGCCGGACGTCGTGGGGCGTCCCGCGAGCTCCCCCGCTGCGACGACGCCCGCTCCTGCTCCTGTGGCGCTCCGCTCAGAGCGTGCCCGCGATCCACACGCTCCCGGGGCCCAGGCCGACGCGCGCGCTCCAGGGGGCGTCGGCCGTCGGCCCGCGGCCGCGCGCTGACGCCGCGGCGTCAGGCGCAGACGGCGCGGTGATCCAGAGGATCGCCCCGCCCACGGCGAAGGCCGCGCCCGCGATGAACACCGCCGTCCCGATGTTGCCCTTCGCCACCGCGTCGTCGCGCAGATCGAGGCCCGTCTGATCGACGCAGCGGCCCGCCTCGTCGCAATGGCCGCCCTCGGTGGCCTTGTCGAACGTCGATTTCGCCATGAAGCCGAGCGCCGTGCCGACGCCGAGCCCGACCACGCCGAGCCCGACCCCGACGATGCCGAGCGGCTTGCGGATGCTCCCGCCCTGCGCCGAGGACGGGTCGCTCGCCGGCGGACGGACAGGAGGCGGCGGCGCGACCGCCGGCGCCGACGCGCCGCCCGATCCCGAGGCGGAGGCCGGCTCCGTGGCGCGCTCGAGCGCCGGCACCGTGACGGTCACCACGCCCGGCTTGTCGATCGCGACCTTCACCTCCCAGGGCTCGTACCCGGGCGCGGAGGCGGCGATCCGATGCTCACCCGGGTCGAGCGGCACCGCCGTCCCCCAGAGCGCCCTGCCCACGGCGACCCCGTCCCGCGTGAGGCCCAGCCCCGCGATCGACGCCGCCGGCGGGACCACGATCTGCAGGCGGGAGAGCCGCGGCTCGAGCGCGGCGGCCCGGGCGCGCGCCACCCGCTCGCGCTCCGTCTGCCCGGCAGAGAGCGAGGCGGCCGCGACGTCGCGAAAGCCGATCCACGCCGTCGCGATCTTGCCGGTGCGCTCGTAGCAGTCGGAGAGGTTGAAGAGGGTGCCGACGCCGGGGTCGATCGCATGGCTCTCGGCGAGCTTCGGACAGGCCTCGGCGTGCTTCCCCGCGGCCATCAGCGCGCGGCCCTCGTCGAACAGCGCGACAGCGGCGGCGCGCTCCTCCCGGGTCGGCTCGGCGGCGCGCGCGGCCGGCGCGAGCGAGGCGAGCGCAGCGAGCGCCGACAGGAGCGCTACCGCTCGACGGCGGCCGGCCCCGGAAAGCGGGGCGCGGGAGACCGCAGCAGGGCAGCCGGACTCCGGACAGGGGCTCGAGAGACGACGATGGCAAAGCAAGACGGCACCTCTCCTGGGCTCACGGGATGTCATCGCGGATCGGAAAAGAGGTCTTGCGGCGCGGTCGATGTGGGGCGGGTCGGCGGCGGGGTCCGCCCCGACGGCCGCGCGCCCTTCGACGACGCCGGCGGCCGCGGCGCCGCAGGCCCGCTCGCGGCCGGGCGCGCGGTCGCGACCTCGGACACGGGCGCTTCAGGCGGCGGCGCAGGGCCGCCGTCGAGGAGCTCGGCCGCCTTGCCCGCCGCCAGATCGGCCGCGGGCACCGCCGCGTCGCGCGAGGGTGCCTCCGGCGCCAGCGGCGCCTCCGAGGGCGCCGACGCGGCGAGCGGCGCCCCACCCGACGCGGGGACGCGGAGCGCGAACCACACGAGCCACGCGAGCCCCGCGGCGCCCACGAGCGCGGCCGTGAGGGCCGCCGCGATCCCCAGGGTGCGCGCCCCGCCGCCCTGGCCCGACGAGGCGCGCGTGCCGCCCCAGGAGCGATCCGTCGCCGCGCCGTCCGAGAGGAGCGCCGTGGGCGCGCCAGACCACGCGGAGCCGGCCGCCACGCCCTTTCCATCCGGGTCGCTGGACGACGGCGTCCCGCCGGCGGGCCCAGGCGACGTGGAGCTCGAGCGCCGGGGCGGCCCGGGCGCGCGGCCCGCCTCGGCGCCCGCGTCGAGGCGGATCTGCAGCACCCGCGCGGCGCGATCGGCCAGGTGCTGCGCGTGCGGCGGCGCGAACCGAGCGAGCTCGGCGGCGAGCTCGGCGATGTTGCCGAAGCGATCGGCAGGGCTCTTCTGGAGGCAGCGCTGGACCACCCAGCCGAGGCGCTCGGGCACGTCGGGCCGCTGCGCGTCGATCCGCGGCGGCCCCTCCAGGATGCGGTCGTAGATGGCCATCGCGGAGTCGCCCCGGAAGGGGACGGCGCCCGTGAGCAGCTGATAGAGCATGGCGCCCATCGACCAGACGTCGGCCCGCGCGTCGACGCTCTTCGAGGAGACCATCTGCTCGGGCGCCATGTAGAACGGCGAGCCCAGCATCGTCGAGCTCTCGGTCATGTCGTGCGCCTTGGGCCCGGTCGCCTCCGCCGCGAGGGCCATCTTGGAGATGCCGAAGTCGATGACCTTGATGAGCGGGCTGCCGTCGGCCCGCTGGGTCAGGAACAGGTTGCCCGGCTTCAGGTCCCGATGGATGATGCCGAGCGCGTGCGCCTCCGCGAGCGCGTCGCACGCCTGGAGCAGGTAGTCGCAGGCGAGCGCGCTCGGGAGCGGCCCGCGATCGCGCAGGACGGCCTTCAGGTCGGTCCCCTCGAGGTACTCCATGACGAGGTAAGGCTCGCCGCGCGCGAGCGTGCCGACGTCGTACACGCGCGTCACGTGCTCGCTCCGGATGCGCGCCGCGACCTGCCCCTCGCGCAGGAAGCGGGCGACGAGGTCCGCGCGCTCGCGGGCCTGGGGCCGCAGGAACTTGATGGCCACCCGCTCGCCGAGCAGGAGATGGCGGGCGGCGACGACCACGCCCATCCCGCCTTCACCGAGGACGCGCTCGACCTCGTATTTCTCCGCGAGGACGTCCCCCACGCTCACCGGTACGACCATGCACGCCCTCGCTCCGCCCCTCCGCTAGTATCAAAACGGCGCGGGCGCGACAACGCGAGCTTTCCCGGAAATCAGCGAGGGGCGAGGGAAACCGCCGCGCCGCCATAGCCACCCGGCCACGCAGCCACGCTGCCACGCTGCCACGCTGCCACGCAGCCATCCGAGATTGCGCGCATTGCTCGCATCGCGGGTTCGCCAGCGGCGCGCTCTGCTTGTATATGCATGACGCAATTTCACCATGAGCACCGCTTCACCATGATCACCGAGCCGACCGAACCGTTCGTCCTCGCGCGCGAGCTCCTCGAGCAGCGGCAAACCACCGAACCGACCGACGCGACCGCCATGACGCTGGCCACGGCGGACGCGTCCGGGCGCCCCTCGGCGCGGATGGTGCTGCTGAAGGGCATCGACGATCGCGGGTTCGTGTTCTTCACCAACTACGAGAGCCGCAAGTCGATGGATCTCGCGGCGAACCCGTTCGCCGCGCTGTGCATCCACTGGGCGAAGGCCGCGGAGCAGATCCGCGTCGAGGGGCGGATCGAGCGGGTCAGCGACGCGGAGTCGGACGCCTACTTCGAGACCCGCGGGCGGGGCAGCCAGATCGGCGCCTGGGCGTCCCGGCAGAGCGCGCCGCTGCCCTCGCGCGAGGCGCTCCTCGATCGGGTGCGCGAGATCGAGCGCCGCTTCGAGGGCCGGCCGGTGCCTCGGCCGGAGTTCTGGGGCGGCTACCGGGTGGTGCCGGAGCGCGTCGAGTTCTGGTACGGCCAGGAGAACCGCCTGCACGACCGCGTCGTGTACGTCCGCCACGGCGACGGCTGGCGCGTCGAGCGGCTCTACCCCTGAGCGCGGCGCGATCGTCGATCAGGCGCGCTCCGTCACGCCCCGTGACCCGCGCCGGGGAGAAGCCATGAAATCGAAGACCGACTATTTCTACTTCGAGACGAAGGCCAGGCGCGAGCTCATCAACGTCACCGAGCGCGTCGCGGCCGTCGTCACCGCCAGCGGCATCCGGGAGGGCATGGTCCTCGTGAGCGCCATGCACATCACCGCCGGCGTGTTCGTGAACGACCACGAGCCGGGCCTCTGGGAGGACATCTGGGCGTGGCTCCAGCAGCTCGCCCCCGAGGGGCCCGACTACAAGCACCACAGGACCGGCGAGGACAACGGCGACGCCCACCTCAAATCGATCCTCGTGCACCACCAGGTGATCGTGCCCATCACCGCGGGGAAGCTCGATCTCGGGCCCTGGCAGCAGATCTTCTACGCGGAGTTCGATGGCGGCCGGCGCAAGCGCGTCGTCGTGAAGGCGATGGGAGAGTGACGCCGCCGGCCGGCGCGCTGGCGACAGGGTCGAGGGCGCTCGTCTCCCTAGCCGCCCGCGGGCGCCGCGGGTTGCGGCGCGTGGGGCCTCGCGGCGCCGTACTCCCTCGCCCCGCGCTGCATGAGCGAGGCGATCGCGCCGAGCGCGTCGGTCCAGGCCTCCTTGTGCGCCGGGGACCAGTCCGCGGCCGCGACCTCGGCCATCGCGGAGATCAACGCGTCGGCGACCCAGGGGTACATCGCGTCCGTGACGCCGTAGTCGACGTGCTTCGCCCCCATCGCCATGAGCTTCTCCTCGAGCCACGACGCGTCCTCCAGCCGGTCGATGACCGCGGCGAGCGCCTCCGTGAGCATCTTCTCCTGCTGCTCCTGGCTATTGCGCCCGAAGAGCGGCTTCACCTGCGGATACCGAGAGAACAGGATCCCGTAGAAACGGTGCGTGAGGTTGGGCGCCCTCTCGATCACGAGCTCGAAGCTCTCCCGCAGCAAGCCAACATTCAATCCCATGACAAACCTCCAGGCCGGGCGAGGTGCCCGTGCTAGCCGTCCTCGGCGATCGATTCGCCCGTCGGCACGCGCTGGCCGAACGCGTTCGCACGGGCTGTGCCAGGGGCGTTTCTCCGCCGATCGCGTCGATCCTCGCCGGGCCGGCGCGCCCGGCGACCTGCGGCGGTTTCCCGCAGGAAACCCGGCCGGCTGCCGAGCGCGGCCGCGCCGGCGGCGTCCACCCGCGCGCCCACCCGCGCGCCGCCCCGCCGCGCGCCTTGCTCCGCTGCACCCCACGGTGTTTCCTGCCGGAGTCTCCGACAGGAAACCTCCGCCGCCTCCGTCTCCTCGAGGAACCCGCGTGACCCTGCTCGACGCCGTGCTCAGCCTGTCCGAAGCGCCCGCCCGCGACGAGGCGCTGCAGCGGATCCTGCGCGCGCTCGCGCGGGTGTCGGCGGCGGACGCGCTCTCGGTGCTCACGGCGGCGGAGGACGGCTCGGTCGGCGTCGCCGCGCAGATCGGGCTGTCGCCGGCCGCCCTGGGGATGAGCTTCCGGCCCGCGGAGCACCCGCGGCTCCGCAGGGCGACGCAGGCGGCCGGCCCGATCCGCTTCCTCGACCCGAGCGAGCCCGACCCCTACAGCGGCTGGCTGCTCGGCAGCCCGGGAGAGATCCACCCGATCCACGCCTGCATGGCCGTGCCGCTGCACGTGCAGGGCCGCCTCGCCGGGCTGCTCACGCTCGACGCCTGCGATCCCCACGGCCTCCGCGGCCTGCGCGACGAGGACGCGCGCGTGTTCGCGGGGCTCTGCGCCGGCGCGCTGCGGCTCGACGCCGGCGCCGTGCTGCTCGACGCCGGCCCGGAGGCGCGCCGCGCGATCGGCTCGGCGTCGATCGGCCCGGCGCCTGCGAGCCGCTCGGCCGGGATGCTGCGGATCGAGCGCGAGATCGCGGTGCTCGCCCCGCTGTCGGTGCCGGTGCTCGTCACGGGCGAGACGGGCGTGGGGAAAGAGCTCGTCGCCCGCGCGCTGCACGAGCGATCACCCCGGGCGAGCCGGGCGCTCGTGATCGTCAACTGCGCGGCGATCCCCGCGCAGCTGGTCGAGTCGGAGCTCTTCGGCCACAGGAGAGGCGCGTTCACCGGCGCCACGGCCGCGCGCGCCGGCAGGTTCGAGGCGGCGCACGGCGGGACGATCTTCCTCGACGAGATCGGCGAGCTCCCGCTCTCGGCGCAGGCGCAGCTCCTGCGCGCGCTGCAGGAGGGGGAGATCCAGCCCGTGGGCGAGGACCGGGCGCGCCGCGTCGACGCGCGGGTCGTCGCGGCCACGAACCGCGATCTCCGGCGGGAGGTCGCCGAGGGGCGCTTTCGCGCCGATCTGTTCCACCGGCTCTGGGTCTACCCGATCTGCGTGCCGCCCCTGCGCGAGCGGCGCGAGGACATCCCCGCCCTCTGCGAGCGCTTCGCCGCAGGGCTCGCGGCCGAGCTCGGCGCGGCGGGGGTCGGCTTCACCGAGCCGGCGCTGGGCGCGCTCGCCCAGGGAGCGTGGCCGGGCAACGTCCGCGAGCTGAAGAACGCCGTGGAGCGCGCCGTGCTTCGCCGGACGATCGCGGACGGCAAGAGCGCGGCCGGCAGGGCGCTCGTCGTGCGGCGCGAGGATCTCGACGCGATCGACGGCGGCGCGCAGGAGCGCTCGCTCGCCCCGCGGATCGAGCTCCCCGGCGAGCGGCTGCGGCTCGCGGACGCGCCGCTGGAGCAGCCCGTGGAGCTCCTGGCAGAGGCGCTCGAGAGGGCCCGCCGCGAGGCGTTCGCCCGAGCGTTCCGGGCAGCGGGCGGCAACGCGGCGACGGCCGGACGGCTGCTCGGGCTGAGCCGATCGTTCGCCTACAAGGAGGCGGTGCGCCTCGGGCTCATCCCCCCGGCCGGGCCGCGCAAGCGCTGAGGAGCCCGAGCGAGACGCCGTCCTCTCGAAGGACGGAGCGCAGCGCCTCCACGGAGGACGACGCTCAGCGCGCCGGCTCGGGGGCGCCGATCCCCTCGAGCGGCACGCGCGCGAGCGCCGTGTAGCGCGCCCCCTTCGGGGTCAGCTCGCTCTGGTAGACGATGATCTCCTGGACCCGCGTCTCGCCGAAGTCGACGTTGCCTACCGCCTGAGCGCAGGCGTCGAGCGCCGGATCGCCGCGCGGATCGCGCGAGCGGGCGAGCGTGAGGTGCGGCTCGAACGGCCGGTCCTCGGGGACGTAGCCCGTCGACATCGAGAGCGTCTGCTCCAGGTCGCGGTGGATCGCGGTGAGGGCGCCGACAGCGCCGCCCACGCCGAGCCAGAGCACGCGCGGGCGACGCCGCGTTCCGAACGCGCCGCCCTTCTCGATGCGCAACGTGAGCGGCCTGTGGAACGCGGCGACGCTCCCGGCAGCAGCGATGACGAGCGGCAGGCGCTCCTCTCCGATCTCGCCCATGAAGGCGAGCGTGATATGCAGCCCAGCAGGCTCCACCCACTTGGCGGACGGAGCCCGCGGCGAGATCTCCCGCAGGAGATCTCCGACCTTGGCGAGGAGCTCGGCTCCCGGATCAACGGCGACGAAGACGCGCACAGCTCACCTACGCTCACCCACGCTCAATTACCACCCACAGACTTCACCCTTGTTCTGCTCCTTGAGCCACCTCCGGAGCGGCTCGAAGTACTCCAGCATGGCGCCCGGATCGGCCGCGGTCTCCCCCGTCACCGCCCGCATCGCCTCCTGCCACGGGCGGCTCGCGCCGAGCGAGAGCATGGCGCGCAGCTTCTCGCCCGCGGCCGCGCTGCCGTGGATCGAGCACGCGTGGAGCGGCCCCGTGTGCCCGGCCGTCTTGCACAGCGCGCGGTGGAACTGGAACTGGTAGATGTGCGCGAGGAAGTAGCGCATGTACGGGACGCCCGCCGCAACGTGGTACTTCGCCCCCGGGTCGAAATCGGCCTCGCTGCGCTGCACCGGCGGCGCGACGCCCTGGTACTTCAGCCGCAGCGCCCACCACGCCGCGTTGTAGTCGGCCGGCTTCGTCCTGCCCGAGAAGACATCCCACCGCCACTGGTCGATGAGCTTGCCGAACGGGAGGAACGCGATCTTGTCGAGCGCCTTCTTGAAGAGGAAGTTGATGACCCCCTTCTCGTCCTCGGACACCCTGTCGAGCAGCCCCAGCGACCTCAGGTAGCGCGGCGTCACGGAGAGGGCCAGCGTGTCCCCGATCCCCTCGTGGAAGCCCTCGTTGGCGCCCGACTGGAACAGGATCGGGAGCTTGTAGTACTGGTGGAAGTAGTAGACGTGCCCGAGCTCGTGGTGGATCGTGATGAGATCCTCCTCGCTCGGCTCGACGCACATCTTGAGGCGGAGATCGCCCCGGTCGCCCACGTCCCAGGCGTTCGCGTGGCAGACGACCTCGCGGTCGGCCGGCTTCTTGAGCAGCGATCGCTCCCAGAAGGTCGCAGGCAGCGGGTCGAACCCGAGCGAGGTGAAGAACCGCTCGCCGAGCGCGACCATCTGCTTCTCGTCGAGCTTCTTCGCCTTGATCTTCCGCGTCACGTCGAGCGAGGGCTGGCCCTTGTACGGCTCCATGAGCCCGTAGACGTTCGACCACTCCTGCGCCCACATGTTGCCGAGGAGGTGCGCCGGGATCGGGGCCTTCTCGCCGATCCTGTCCTTGCCATGGATCGCGCGCAGCCTCGCGCGCACATAGCAGTGCAGCTCGTCGTAGAGCGGCTTCACTTTGCCCCAGAGCCGCTCGGTCTCGGCCTCGAACGCGTCGGGGGACATGTCGTATCCGGCTCGCCAGAGCGCGCCGACGTCCGGGAGGCCGAGCTCCGCCGCCCCCTTGTTGCCGAGGGCGACGTAACGCTCGAACTTCGGCCGGAGCGGCGGGGCGATCGCGTGCCAGCCCGCCCATGCATCGAGCAGCTCGTCCCAGTCGCGGCTGGTCTTCAGGAGGCTGGAGAGCTCGTCGAGCGCGAGGCACTTCGGCTCGGCCCCGGCGCCCGCGCGCGCGGCGCGCGCCGCGCCCAAGCCCGCGGTCGCCGCCCGCCCTGGCCTGGCCTTCGGGCAGTGCTTGCCCTTGCCGTACAGGCTCGTCATCTCGACCGAGAGCGCGGCGAGCTCGGCGCGCTCCGCCGGGTCGCTCGGCGCCGGGAGGGAGGTCGAGATCTTGAGGAGCGAAAGCTGGCGGGCGACGTCCGCGGGCAACGCGAGCCCGTCGAAGCGCGCCGCCGCCTTCATCGTGCGGCTCAGGTACTCCATGCTCGCCTCCTCGGCGGAGGCGGCGAGCGCGTCGGTGTCGTCCGTGAGGTAGGTCTGGTTGACCCAGGACGCGCGCGCGGACTGGATCCGCAGCCGGCGCAGCTCCCGGTCGACGGCGGCCACGAAGGCCTCCGCCTCGGCCGGGCCGGGCGGCGCCGCCTGCGGGGGGGCGGCCTCCGCGGGCGCCGGGGTCGCGGGCGCCTCCTCCCCCTGGCGCGGCGGCGCTGTCGCCGCCGCCGGCGGAGCGGCGCCGCTGCACGCCGCGCCCAGCCCGAGCGCGACGAGCATCAGCGGACGCGCGATGGCCGTCCGGGCGAGGGCAAAGCGGACCACGGGCCCTTCATACACGCCGGACCGTGCCGAGGGAACCAGGAGCGACGTGTGATCGTCGGGGCGCGACCCCGCCGCGCCGCCCCTCCGGATTCACCCGCACCCTCCGCGAGTCACCCGCACCGTCCGCGATTCACCCGTACCGTCCGCGATTCGCACGGGTCGGCGTGACCTGGACGAACCACCCCGCGGTGACGGCTGCCATGCGGCGGTGAACTGCCGTTACAATGCTCCCCCACCATGAGGAATGCCCTTGCGCCCAGGCCCACGCTCCCGGCGGTCCTCGGCCTCGCCGCCGCCGCCCGCCCGGCGCCCCGCTCGCCCGCAGGACGGACGAGCGGCCGCCGCCCGACGGCCCGGAGCAGCCGCTCCCGGTCGCCTCGCAGCGCGAGGCGGCGAAGCGCTGCGACGAGCTGCGATCTCGAGGTGAGGTGCAGACGGATGCCCCACCCCGAGGCGCGCGCCACGACCTCCTGTGCACCGAGCGACGGCCATGAGTGAGCTCGAAAATTTCTCGTTCGTGATCCCCGGCGAGCTCGCCGGCATGGCCTATCCCCACGCGCCCCAGGCGGTCGAGGAGCTCGCGGAGCTCGGCTTCCGCAGCCTGGTGTCGCTCTCGCGTCGGGCGCCGCCGCCCGCGGCGGTGGGCCCGCTCATCCACCTGCATTGCCCGCTCGCCGACTTCACGCGCATCCCGGGCGTGGACCTCCTCCGCGCCGTGGCGTTCCTCGGCCGGGCGCCGCGGCCGATCGCCGTTCACGGGGAGGGCGGCGTCGGGCGCACCGGGGTCGTCCTGGCGTGCCGCCTCGTGTCGCTGGGCAGATCGGCGTCCGAGGCCATCGCCGAGGTGCGGCGCGTGCGGCCAGGCTCCATCGACGACCCCGAGCTCGAGGTGTCGGTCGCGGAGTTCGAGCTGTTCTACCGCAGCGCGCACGAGCAGGCGACGCCGGCGCCCTTCAACTTCGCGCCCGCGTCGCCGCTCGACCGGATCGTCCACGGCGCGGAGCGGCCCGGCTTCGGGATGGCGAGCTGGTCGGCTTCCGGGATCCGCTCGTCCGTCGTCGCGCCGCCGAGCCCGGCGGCGCACGCGGATCCGAGCGACGCGCCCGTCGAGGCGTGGCTCGCCTTCATGGCGCGGCACGGGATGCGCGAGGTGCTCTGCCTGCTCGACGAGGGAGAGCTGGCGCTCCACCGGATCCCGCTCCTCGGCCGCTACCAGCGCGAGTTCCTCCGGGTGACGCACGTGCCGCTCGACGGGGGCGCGCTCCCCTCGCCCGACGCGCTGGAGCGCGCGCTCGACGCGCTCAGGCGCGCCGAGTCCAGCGGCGCGCCCGCCGTCGTGCACTGCGCGTCCGGCGCGGGCCGCGCGGGCGTCGTGCTGGCAGCGTGGCTGCGCGCCCGGCACGGCCTCTCCCCCGAGGCGGCGATCGGCGCGGTCCGGGATCACGCGCGGCACTTCGGCGCGCACCGCGACCCGCTGAAGGCAGGGCCCGGGGCGCGGGATCTCCTCGCGGGCGTGCCGGCGCTCGCGTGAGCGCGCCGCTCGCGTGAGCGCGCGCTCGCGTGAGCGCGCCGCTCGCGTGAGCGCCGGCACGCGGCCGGGCGGCGTCGAGCGTCACCCGCCGGCGCTTCGCTCAGGTTTCGCGCGCCGGTGCTCGCGGTACATGCGCAGGGCGAAGGCGCCGGCCGGCTCGCCGCGGAGCCCTTCGGCGAGCGCGCGGAGCTCGGACGGCAGCTCGGAGGGCGGCGGCAGCGGCGACGGGTGGTGCTCGGGCGCGAGCAGCGGCGCGGCGAGCGCGGCGAAGGTGAGATCCGCGGCCGAAAAGCGGTCTCCGACGAGGTACGGGCGCCCATCGCGCAGGCGTTCGTTCACCGCGTCGAAGACCGCGCGGAGCTTGCCTCGCGAGCGCTCGGCGGCGGCGGCGTCGATGCGCATGACGCGCTTCATGACCGCCCGCGCGACCGGGTAGTAAGCGCGGAAGGTGCCCCGCCCGAACCACCACGGCGGCGCCGCGCCAGCGCCATCGAGCGAGCGGAACGATCCGCCCATGAAGGCGAACGCGCCCTCCGCGTCGGGCAGGAGGTGAAAGTACGCGACGCGGCGGATCGCGGGGCCGAGGTCGACGTCGAAGCGCTGCTCGAGCGCCTCGACCTCGGCGCGGGCCGCGTCGGGCTCGCGGGCACCCTGGAGCTGGAAGAAGAGCGCGCGCTCCGGCGGCACGAGCGTGTCGGCGTAGCGCAGGATGTCGGTCGAGTCGCCGAGCACGCCCGCCGGCGAGACGAGCACCGGGACGGAGCGGCGCCCGCCGGCCCTCAGCGAAGGGAGCGCGTGGGCGAGCGGGAGGTAGGCGTCCTCCCTGTACCGCGCGCCGGCGCGATCGAGCGCCCACCGCGCCTTCTCGCAGAAGTGGCTCCAGGGAATGGTGATGAGGCGGAGGGGCGCGCGCGCGCCAGGATCAGGCATAAAGAATTTCCAAGGGCCCCGGGCGACGCGGGCGCGAGGCGCGCCTCAGCGCCGGATCTCGAAGAGGTGGATGCCGTACGCGGGGAGCTCGACGCCGAGGCCGCGCGACAGATCGACGAGCTCGTCGCCGTCGCGCGGGTGCTCGTTGCCGGTCATGAGGTCGGCGAGCAGGACCTTGCGGCCGGCGATGCCGGCGATGTCGAGCGGGATGCGGCACCCGCTGCGCGACGGGGCGAAGTTGATCACGGCCACGAGGGGCGCCGCGCTCCGGGGCGCGCCGCAGGCCGGGAGCGGCTCCCACCGGTAGGCGACGAACGCGTCGGCGCCCGGCCCGCGCGCGGTGAGCGTGGCGAAGCTCCCGGTGCGCAGGATGGGGCGGCGCACGGCCGCGAGCAGCCGCTCGTGGAAGGCGAGGCAGGCCTGATCGACCGGCTCCTCGGGGGCGCGGGCGAGGTGCAGCGAGGCGCGCACCGTCCGCCCCTCGAGCTGGCCGTGGTGGATGAACCGCATCCCGGGCACCGTCGCCGCGATGAACTCGGCGGCCCGGCGCCGATCCGGCGGGAGCACGGCCGCGATGCGCGGCTCGTCGTGGTGCTCGATGAAGCGGACGCTCCGCCGCTGGTAGTCGGGCGTCGCCGCGAGGTGGCCGCGGACCGACGACGCGGAGGCGTGGCTCAGCCGATCGTAAAGGCTCTTGTCGAACGTGTAGTCGAACCCGAGCATCTGCAGGCGCCACTCGAGGTCCCAGAACGCCTCGGCGATGAAGACGAAGCTCGGGTGGTCGCGGCGGACGGCGTCGATGGCCTCGGCCCAGAACTCGCCGGCGGCCTCGGCCTTTCGCTCCGCCGGCGGGCGCTTGGACCACGTGCGCCGGAAGACGTCGTCGAGCACCAGCATCGCCATGTCGCAGCGGACGCCGTCGCAGCGCGACGCGACGCCGCGGAGCGCCTCGACGGACGCGGCGCGCGTCGCCGCGAGGCGGTAGTCGAGCTGGGCCGTGTCGGGCCACGGCGGGATGTAGGGATCGCGCCCGCTGAGCGGGGCGCCGTCGTCGCCGGCGATGAAGAGCTCGGGCTTCTCCGCCACCCAGTGGTGATCGCGCGCGACGTGGTTGGGCACGAAGTCGAGGATGACCCCGATGCCCCGCGCCGCGAGGCGCCGGCGCAGATCCGCGAGGCCGGCGTCGCCGCCGAACGCGGGGTTCACCTCGTAGCGCGCGACAGCGAACGGGGAGCCGGCCACGTCGGCCTCGGTCCAGTCCGGCAGCACGCGGTCGTACTCGGCGCGCAGGTCGGGATCCGTGAGCGAGCGGCGCGGGCCCTCCTCGCCGAGCGACCAGACGCCCATCAGGTGCACGTAGTCGACCCCGAGCGCGGCGAGCCGGTCGAGCGCCGCGTCGGGCACGCTGGCGAGCGTCACCCTGGCCTTGGCGGCGCGCGAGAGCTCGTGGAGCCAGACACGCACGAAGATCGCGTACAGCAGGGGGTGCTGGTGGGCAGGGACTAGGGAGCTCATCGATTGGATTGGGGACGGCGGGGCCCGCGAGGGAGTCGCGGACAGCGGGCGTCGGCCGGGGATTGTCTGCGCGCTCGGGTGGTCCCTGCAAGCGGGATCACGATGAGCTGCAGGCGCGGCCGGCCGAGGCCACGCGCGCAACGTCCAGCACAGAGGCGGCCTCGCTCGATCCCGGGCGCTCGCGGCGCGGGCGCCGTCAGGCGCGGCGCGCGCGGCGCTCGCGGCGCGGGCGCCGTCAGGCGCGGCGCGCGCGGCGCTCGCCGCGCCTTCGCGCGAGCGCGGCGGCCGCGCCGAGGGCGACGAGCGGCAGGGCGAGGGGCGTCGCGGCCTCGTCGGGCGAGAGCCGGCAGCCGCAGCCGCCCTGCTTGGGCTCCACCGGCGGCGGCGCCTCGGCCGGCGGCGCGTCGTCGACGGGCGCCTCCGCCTCGGCGGCGCCCTCCTCGGGCGCGCCCTCGGGCGCCTCTTCCTTGGCGGGCTCGTCGCTCTTCTCGGCCTCGGCCTTGTCCGTCTTCTCGTCCTTCTTTTTCTTCTCGCCGCTGAAGACGATCGCGCGGCGATCGATGACGGGGTTCTCGCCCTGCAGGGTGATCTTCTGCTTCTGCCCCATCTGCACGCCGTCGCTCGCGCGCTTGATCACGAGCTCGTACTCGCCGGCCTCGAAGCCCCGATCGCGCCGGAGGACGAAGTCGAACTTGGTGATCGCATAGACCTTGCCGCTGCTGTCGGAGAAGCCGACGTCCATGCTCTCGTTGATCGACTGCTGGTTCTGGAGCGGGATGCGGACGAGGACCGGGGTCTCGGGCGACTTGTCGGTGAGCGCTCGCTCGTAGTGCACCGTCGGCGTGAACGAGAACAGCATCGGGATGTGCCCGAGGTGGGGCATCCCTCCGTAGTTCATCGTCATCTTCAGCTTCCATCGGCCGCTGTCCTCCTTGGGCGAGCGGTCGACGATGGTGACGGTGCCCGCCGCGTGCGCGGCGCTCGCGGGCAGCCACGCCCCGATCAGCGCGAGCGCGGCGGCGACCACGCGCGCGGCGAGGAAGAGGCGGCGCGCCGCGCCGGGCTGGGTCGCGGCGGGGCGGGCGTGAGGACGCTCGGCGCGCGGACGCCGCGCGCCGAGCTGAGACAGGGGACCGGTTCGAGATCGGGCGGTTCGCATACGCGGCACGCTACCAGGGATTTCGTGGAAACGAGCCGCGGACGATGGGGCGTCCGGCGCGGACGACGAGAGGGCTGGCAGCGTGGACGAGAAGATCACCGCCAGCGTGGACGAGGCGGCGACCGCCGGCGCGCGGGGCTCAGTCGGGGAACCAGAGCAGCGCGTCGGAGGTGGGCTTGTAACAGGCCTGGCGGCCCGCCTCCTCGTTGTCGGTGCAGCTCGCGTTCTCGAGGCAGTCGATGATCTCGTAGCGGCCGGAGGCGTTGTAGATGGTGGTGAACATCGCGCGCTGGGCCGCCTCGAGCTTGCTGAACGCGCTCTTGCACGCGGGGACGGGCACCCTCTCGCAGCGGGCCATGCGCGCGCAGCGGGACTCGATGACCGGCGCCGCCGCGGGCTCGTCCGGGTTGAGCTTGACGGCCACCTCGTCGTTGCACTCCAGGATGATCTGGCTCCGGTCCGGCGAGCTCTCGGCGGCGGCTTCCATGCGGCGCGAGAAGCAGCTCGTCATCGCGCGGAGGTACGTTGGCGACGAGGTCGGGTAGGCGGCCTTGCACGCGTTGAGGTGCTCCCAGGAAGAACCGGCGCGCTGGAGCTTGGCGAGCGCGGCGCACCACTCGGCCTGGGCGGCGATGACACCGTCGCGATCGGGGAAGTTGGTGGGCCGCTCAGAGCATGCGTTCAGCGCGAGCATCGACGCGGCCACCGCGATCGGCAGGGCCAAGGATCGAAGGGCGGGCATTGGCGGACCCTAGCACGGGAGGCCCGCCGACGCGGAATCTCCGGATGCTCGCCGCCCGTCATGGCGGGTTTCACATCAGCTCGCAGCGGAGTCTCACGGCGCCGCCGCCCCCGCCGTCGCGGAGCGCGGCGGCGCCGTCGGGGCCGAAGACCACGCCGAGGTCCAGCCCGCCCCGGGCCGCGGCGCGGATCTCGATCGCCTCGACGCACAGGGCGCCGCGGCCGCCGGAGAGCAGCGCGGACGCGGGGGCGTCCCCCTCGAACAGCGGCGCCCCGCTCCTCGACGCCACCCGCAGCGTGGCGGGCAGCTCGGCGATGAACCGGTGCGACGGCCGCGCGCCGCCGCAGCCGCCGGCGCCCATCGCCGCGAGCGACGCGAGGGTCCCGAGCGGCTCGATCGGGCCGACCTGGCCACGGGCGACGTCGATCGGCCCCGCGACCACCTCCCCCGAAGCGACGGAGTAGCCGATGAGGGCGACGCCAGGGGCGTCGAGCCGGCGGCCCAGGGTGAGGCGGGCGCCCGCGAGCTCGGGGACACGCGCGAGCCCGAAGGCCGGGAAGGTGCCCTGCCGCACGGCGACGAGTAAGCTGCGCCTCCCGGCGTCGAGGGCGAGCAGCTCGCCGCCCGGCAGCTCGACCGCGGCGGCGATCGTGCCGGCGTTGTCGAACGGCAGGAGCGCCGGGGGCTCGGCGCCCGCGCGCACGCGGAGGCCGCGCCGCCCGTGCGGCCCGCTCGCGTCGAAGAGCAGCAGCAGATCCGCGGGCGCCCTGGCGCCTGGCGCGAGCAGCACGGGGACGACGTCGCCGGACGCGGCGCCGAGCGAGCCGTCGCGGAGCGACAGGCGGCGCGGCGCTCCGGCGCGCGCGAACGGCAGGAGCACGCTCGCGGTGAAGGTGCCGTCGCGGAGCGCGCCCAGGGGCGAGGACGGGGCGCTCGACAGCGAGACGACAGGGGGCGCGCCGCCGGCCAGGCGGGCCGTCGCGGGCACGCCCCCTGCCACGGGCGTGCCCCGGGGAGCGCGGCGACCCGAGGGGGGCGGCGCCGGGGCGGCCGACGGCGGCGGGAAGGACGAGGGGTCGTCGTCGAGGCGGCAGGAGACGAGCGGCGGAGGAGCGGCGCGGAGCGCTGGGTTCACCGCGGGAGCGAAGGGCGGCGGCGCGCCGCGCGGCGAGGGCGGAGGGCCGCCCCAGCCGAGGCGGACGAGGCCGTGCTCACCCATCGCGCAGCCGATCGGGGAGCAGGCGAAGGGGGCGCCCTCGTCGAATGGAGGCTCGATCTGGCGTGCGGGCGGCCCCTCGGCCGGGCGCCACGAGCGGCCGCCGTCGGTCGACTCGAAGAAGGCCGGCGGGTCGTCGCCGGTGGCGGCGAGCGCGAACCGCCCGCCGACGACGACGTTCTGGACGCCGGCCGGGAGGGGAAAGACGGTGACACCGCCGCGCGCGTCGATGCGCAGGCCGGCGATGCGGCCGCCGCGGCGGCGCGAGAGCAGCCGCTCCGCTCGACGGGCGCGAGAGAGAGAGCCCGCCTCCGGCAGCGCCTCGCGGGCGGGCGAGACGCCATAGGCCTCCTCGGGCAGGTGCAGCCAGCCGCGCGCGGCGCCGTCGTCGTCCTCCCAGAAATCGGTGTCGATGAGGCGCGGCGGCGATGAGGCGTCGGCGGCCCCCGCGAAGACGCCGCCCGCGAGCGCCGGGAAGGCGCCGCCCGCGAGCGCCGGGTCGCGATCGCGCACGCGGACCACGCGGACGCCCTCGGGCGGGCCCGCGGGACGTTCGCGCCCGCGCGCGGGGGAGCCGGGAGGTGACCTCCGCGGCGCGCCGTCCTCCTCCTCGCCCTCGGAGGGCCGGCGCACTTCCTCGTCAGATTCCTCGTCCTCCTCCTCCTCGGAGTGCCGCGGCCGCGGCCGCGGCCGCGGCCCCTCCGGCGCCTCCAGCACGAGCGCGGTGACGGTCCCGCGCTCGCCGACGATCCAGCGGTAGAGGCGGTCGGCGTCCTCGCCCTCGATCCGGCGCTCGACCCAGCGGCCGCCGCCGACGCGCACACACACGCGCGTGACGCCTTCGTCTGCGGGCTCGCGGCTCGCGGCGTCCTCTCGCGGCTCGTCCGGCGAAAGCCGCGCGAAGCGCGGGGGCCATGGCGCCTCGTCGTCCGTCGGGCCGGCGCCTCCCGGGCTCTCCGGAAAGTCGTGGAGCCCAGGGGGGACGCTGCCGCACCGGCCGAGGAAGGCGAGGCGTCCGCGATCGTCGCCGACGAACGCGCCGTGCGGGCTCGCGATCGGATCGAGGCCTCGGCCGCGGGGCGGGAACGTGGCCTCCAGCTGTGGCGCGGAGAGCGTCGTCTCGAGCCGGAGCACCTGGGCGCCCTCGTGCGCGCACGCGAGCAAGACGTCGTCGCCCGAGCGGAACGGCTGGCAGCGCGCATAACTCGGGTCGAGGCTCTCGATCGCCGCCTCCGCGAGGGGCTGGGCGGTCGCCGCCGCGAACACGGCGAGGACGCCGTCGCGAGCGACGAGCAACCGGCCGCCAGGGAGGAGCGCGCCGGTGGCCGCGGCAAGCGCGAGCCCTGCCGGGGCCAGCGCGCGGACCGAGGAGGCGCCGAGCGTGGGGTCCCGCGCAGGCGGGAGCGAGAGCGAGGCGCTCGGCCCGGCCCGCGGCGGAGGGGGCAGCGCGGGTGCGAGGCCGGCAGCGCTCACGTGGAGCGTGGCGCCGCCGAGCGGAGCCAGGAGCGCGACCGCTCTGCCGCCGTCCTGCTCCTCGAGGAGCGACGTGGCGAGCCCGCGCGTCTCGAGCACGTCGATCCAGGTGGCGCCCCCGTCCAGGGTGACCGAGGCGCGGCCGAACAGGTCGAGGCGCGCCGCGCGGCGCGCGTCGACGGCCACCGCGTCGACGACGCCCGCGGCGCCGAAGCGGCGAACGGCGAGCGTGGAGGGATCGATCTCGAGGAGCCCCCGATCGCTGCGCAGCAGGATCGCGTCGAGGTACGGCCGCGCGCCGCCGGGGGCGCCGACGTCGGCGATGGGCGCGAGCTCGCCGAGGAAGTCGGCGGCGCGGTAGACGCGGCCCTCGGACCACAGGAGGAACCCGCCCCCGAGGCGCGCCGGGATCGACCGGAACCCGCGGAGCAGCTCGGCCGCAGGGGCGTCGGCGAGCACGACGCCCCCGTCGAGGCGAACGCGGCGCCCTTCGAAGAGCGCGGGCTCCGGGCGGGGCGCGGGCGCGCGTTCGTCGGCCCCGGCGGCGGCGTCGAGGAGGACGCCGATGTCCTCGGTGAGGACGTAGCGCGCGGGAGAGAGCGATAGCGGGTCGGCGAGCGCCGCGGCCGGAGGCTGCGCAGGCCGCGGAGGGCGCTCCGGGGCTGCGCTGCAGGCAGCGGCGAGGGCGAGCCCGAGGAGGACGCCTGCGCGGGACGGGATCGCAGCGGCGAGCGTCGCGAGGCGGAGGAGCGATCGCCGCGGCTTCAGCAGAGCACGCCGGCGGCCGTCGTGGTGCGGATGAGGTCCGGGGCGAACGTCGTTCCGGGTCCGGTCTGCCGTTCCATGACCTGCGCCTCCGTCGCCCTCCCAGGGGACCACGCAGGGCACTGTAGACGATCCCAAAGCACACCGGAGCGGGCAGCGAGGTGTCGATCTCAGAGGATGAGGAAGGCTTTCAGCATCCTCCATGGCTCCCAGGACACCGATTCACGTTGAAACCCGGAGAATTTTCACAGGGAGGCGGGGAGGAAGAAGAAATGAATTTCTCCCTCTTGCCGTCTCTCGCTCCCCGCCTCCCCGTCTCCCTGTGAAATTCCTGCTTTTTCTCGTGGCTTCAACCCGCTTGTCGCTCTGGGGAGGGGTGCGCAGGAGGGGCGCCAGGGCCGCGCTGGAGACCGCTGAGACGCCGCAGGAGGGGCGCCAGGGCCGCGCTGGACCCACGCGATCGTGACGCAGGACACACAAGGGGGTGCACAGGAGGGGCGCGGAGGCCACGCTGGAGGGCGCCGAGGCTGCGCAGCAGGGGCGCCAGGGCCGCGCAGCGGGGGCGCGGAGGCCACGCTGGAGGGCGCCGAGGCTGCGCAGCAGGGGCGCCAGGGCCGCACAGCAGAGGCGCGGAGGCCGCGCTGGAGGGCGCCGAGGCTGCGCAGCAGGGGCGCCAGGGCCGCACAGCAGGGGCGCGGAGGCCACGCTGGAGAGCGCAGAGACTGCTCAGGGCCCCCTCACGACCGCCTTGCACTCGACCGGCTGCCGGATCTCCTGGCCCTGCAGCACGAGCGCGAGGGTGCCTCCCCCGGCGCGCTCGACCGGCTCGCTCCGCCGCGCCGCCGCGGGGCTCGGCCCGCCGCGCCCTCCCTTCGCGTACGCGCCGAGCGGCGCCGCGGGCGTCGGCCCCGCGAAGCGCGCGATGAGCTTCTTCACGACGCCGGGCGGCTCGTAGAAGCCGAGGCCGCCCTCGTAGCGCTCGTCGCGCACGACGAGCTCGACGGCGTCGAGGCACGCGCGCTCGCGCGACCACCGGATCACCGCGACGCCGGCCGTCCCGGCCGCGGTGATCCCCGGCAGCGCGCCGGGCACGAGGCCGATCTCCGTGTCGAACGACAGGACCACGCGCGCATCGAAGGCGCGCGGCGCGCAGGCGGGGTCGCCGCCCGCGCCGAGCGCGCCGAGCGGGGCGAGCGCTTCCTCGGGCCCCAGGGTGCCGAGCACGGGGTCGACCACCGAGAGCACCGCGCCGCCGTCTCCGGCGACCGCCACGAAGACGGGCGCGCCCGCGCGAGCGCCCGCGCCGAAGGCGAAGCGCGCCCGCTGCGCCGCCGCCGCGCGCGCGGTGCGCTGCACGTGGAGCTCCCGGATCGCCGGAGGCGGCCCGCCGCCCGCGGGCCGCGCGAGAGGAGCCTCGCCGCGCGCGCCGCGGAGGTCGACCGAGCTCACCGCGAGGCCGTCGTGCCGCGGGCTCAGGAACACCGCGCGATCGCCGAGATCGACGCCGATCGCGGGCTGGGGGGCGCAGCCGCCGACCGGCCGCGTGACGCGCGCGGCGTCCAGCAGGCCGGCGAGGCACGCCTCCGCCGGGCCGGCCGCGACCGGGACCACGCGCCCCTCGCGATCGATGACGAGCCCGATCGGCGCCTCGTACGGCCGGTACGCGAGCTGGAGCAGCCCGGCGCTCGTGAGCGGCACGGTGGCGCGGTGGATCTCGGCGCGCAGGTCGAGCGGCGCGATCCACGCGAGCTCCGCGTCGGCAAAGGAGGGGCCCGGCAGGCCGCCGCCGCCCGACGGGCCGACGCTGCCCGGCTGGCCGACGTTGAACGACGGCAGCGCCAGCATCCCGAGGGTGCCGAGCCGCAGCGTGCCCGCCATGCGCGAGGGCGGCGCGGCGACGGCGCCGAACCCGGACGACTCCGGCACGCGCGCGGCGTCGAGCGGCCCCGCGAAGCTGCAGGCGAGCCGCGCGAGGGGCGGCGGCGCCGGAGGCCGCGCCGCCCTGTCGCGATCCGGCGCGGGCCGCGCGAGGGGCGGCTCCGAAAGGGCCGCGCCGGGCGGCGACGCGGCGCGGCCTCCGGCGCCGCCGCCGCCGCCGGAGCGCGGGGCCGACGCCCACCCGAGCCGGAGGAACGTGCCGAGGCTGCAGCCCACCGCCGAGCAGGCGTCGAGGCGCGCGGCCCCGCCGCCCGGCGGCGGCGCGACGGGCGCCCACCGCTGCCCTCGATCGATCGTCTCGAAGAGCTCGCCGTCCTCGGTCTCGGCGAGCGCGAAGGGGCCCGACGCCGCGATCGAGCGCGCGCGCGCCGGCACGGCGCGGCGGCGCAGCCGGCCGGCGGGGTCGATCGTGATCGGCGCGGGATCGGCCGCGTAGCCGTGCACGGGGAGCCAGCCCTCGATGGCGCCGTCCGCGCGCGCGGCGAGCGCGCGCGAGAGCAGCTCCGCCTGCTCTTCACCGTACGGAGGCCAGAGGAGCGGCGGCTCGCCCCGCGCGAGCCGCACGACGCGCAGCGCGCCGCGCACCTCGACGCGCTCGCCGTCCGGCAGGAACGTGCCGGGGCGCGCGATGAGCGCGACCGCGCCCCCGCCGCGGCGCGGGATCCACGCGAGGACGTCGCTCGCGTCCGCCGCGTCGAGGCGGTGCTCGACCCAGTCCCCCGGCCCGCGCCGCACGCAGAACACCGCGCTCTGTTGCGTCGCGTCGCCGCCGAGCGCCCCTTGTTGAGAGAGCGCGCGGAGATCGATCCGCGGCGTCGGCCGCCCCTCGCACGGCCCCACGTAACCGAGCGCCTCGCCGTCGACGCCGACGAAGCGATCGGTCTCCCGCGCCGGCTCGGGCAGGAGCTCGAACGAGCGCTCGACGCGGAGCGCGCGCGCGTCGCTGGAGAGGTCGACGACGCTCGCGCGCTCCGGGCCGGCGCAGACAGCGAGCAGCGCGTCGCCCGCGCGGAACGGCGCGCACTCGCCGCTGCCGGGCGGGAGCGGCGCGACGGACGAGGCGCGGCCGGTGGCGAGGTCGACGCGGCCGATGAGGCCGTCCACGGCGAGCGCGGCCCCGCCGTCGGCGAGCGGCAGGCCCGAGGCGACGGCCTCCGCGAGCTGCTGGAAGGGCGCGCGGCCGAGCCACCCCGGATCGACGCCGGCCTCCGGCGGCGCGCGCCGCGCGCGGGGCTCGCCGAGGCGACCGCTCGGCTCGACGGCGCGCTCGAGGCCGAAGGCCAGCGAGGCGACGATCTCCTCGCCGCGGACGTCGAGCGCGATCGCGTCGCCGAGCTCCGCCGTGACGTCGCGGTACGAAGCGCCCGCGTCGAGCGTGAGGAGCGCGCGCCCGAAGACGGTCAGGACGAGCGCGCGGCGCTCGCTGGCCGCCGCGGCCGCGACGAGGGACGGCGCGCCGAGCGGCCGCAGCGCGCCGCTCGCGCCCTGGACGACGAAGCTCCCGGCCGCCGTGAGCAGCCCGATGCCGTCGAGCCATGGGAACGCGCTGGCGACGTCGCCCGGCAGGGTCGCGAGCTTGCGGAGCTCCCCGCCGAAGCTCTCGGCGGCGTAGATGTCGCCGCCGCTCCAGAACAGGTAGCGCGCGGCGGGCGCGACGCGCGCGACGCCGGCTGCGCGCCCGCCGGGCCGGGCCCACGCGGGGAACGCCGCGCCGCCGGCGAGCACCACGCGGTCCGCGCCCAGCGGATCGAGCCGATCGAGGCCGTGCAGCTCGGCGCGCTGGCCGTTGACGATCGCCCTGTCGACCTCCCGGCCGTCGATGACCACGCGCTCGACGAGGCCGAAGTACGGCTGCGCGACGTACCGGGCCGGGCCGAGCGCGACGGTCGAGGGGGCGCGGGGAGGCGGTTCGAGCGCGCCGTGCGGCGCGGCCGCCGGCTCGGCCGCGCCGCACGCCGCGAGCGCGAGCGCGGCGAGGAGAGGAGCCACGACATCCAGTCTCAGGCGGGCAGGATCCATCCCGTGCGGTGCTCGGCGCGATCGAGGGCAGGCCGCTCAGCGCGTGTCCTTCCCGTTCGGCGCGAGTGTAGCCGCTCTGCGCGGCCTCGAGCGCGTGCTACCCGCGAAACGTGTCGGGCTTGAGGTTGTACCGCCTCATCCAGCGGTGCACCTGCACGCGATCCCTCCCCAGCACGCGCGCCACGGCGGCGACGTTCCCCTGGTGCCTCGCCAGGAGATCCCGGAGCACGCTCTCCTCCGGGGCGGTCCTCGGCGGCAGCGGCCCGCCCGGCGCGGACGCTCCGTCCTCCGCGGGCTCCTCGTCGTACTGCGGGTAGACCGTGGCGCGGGCGTCCTCCGCGAGCGGGCTCGCGAGGGCAGCGCCCCGGGCCCCGTACGTCTTCATCCGATCGCGGATGCTGTCGCTGAGATCCTGGATGCCGAACTCGGCGCCGCGATCCGCGGCGGCCCAGCGCTTCAGGAGCGCCTCGAGCTCCCGCACATTGTAGGGGAAATCGTGGTGGAGCAGGGCCGTCATGGAGACCATGCTGGGCCGGATCTCGGACCGGCCGTGGCGCGCCGCGAGCGCGGTGCAGAGCAAGAACATGTCTTCCTTGCGCTCGCGGAGGGGGGGCAGGGTCACGCTGTGCTCGTTCAGGCGACCGAACAGATCGGCGCGGAAGGCGCCCGTCTGCTGGAGCTTGTCGAGATCGCGGTGCGTGGCGGCGACGATCCGCACGTCGATCCGCTCGGCCTGCGTCCCGCCGAGCGGCGTGAACTCTTTCGACTGGATCACCCGGAGGAGCTTCGCCTGGGCTTCCGCCGGCATGTCCCCGATCTCGTCGAGGAAGAGCGTGCCCTCGTGGGCCGCGCGGAGGATGCCCGCCCTGTCGCGGTCGGCGCCCGAGAACGCGCCGCGCCGGTGCCCGAAGAGCTCCCCCTCGACGAGGGCGGCGGGGATGGCGGCGCAGTTGACGGCCAGGAACGGGCCGCGCCGGCCGCTCCAGTCGTGGAGCTGCTGGGCGAAGATCTCCTTTCCCGTCCCGCTCTCGCCGCGGATCAGCACCGAGAGCTCGCTGCGCGCGATCTCGTACAGGCTGCGGGCGAGCGTCCGGGTCTGGTAGCCGCCCACGATCCGCCCCATCGAGAAGCTCGGCGGCCCCTCCTGCGAGCCCGGCGCCTCGACGTAAGCCCCGTCGATGCGGTAGCGGGCGTAGCTCTCGACGTCGCGCTCGACGAACTTGAAGATGGCGTCGCCCACCCGGACCTGGTCGAGGTGCGCGATGGGCGCCTCCGTGACGAACGCGCCGTTGCAGAGCGTGCCGTTGCGGCCGCCGAGGTCGGTCAGCCGCCAGACGCCGCCCCGCCGCTCGATCCGGGCATGATGGCGCGAAGCGCTCCGCGTCGGCACGGACACATCCGCTGTCGGATCGCGGCCGAGGACCGAGCCCTGCTCGAGCACGGGGTACGCAGGACGGAATTGCTCGTAGTTGTCGGCGTAGAGCAACACGAGCCCCGCCCCGGCGCTGGTCTGCCGAGAGAACGGAGCACGAAATTGCATTGACGCTGTACTATCGATGTCCTTCGACCGTTCTGTCCCGTCGCCGTGCATTGGAAATGGTGATGGTACCAACCTATCCGTCCGCCGGGCGCATCATTCGTCCGAGCCGATCGTGCTCGCGGGGGGTCTTCGGAGCGGCAGACCCACATCCACGCCGCGCCTCAGCCGTCCTCGGGCCGCGCGCCCACGGAGCACACGAGGCGCTGCGTCGTCGCCTGCGCTCGCAGCGCGCCTTGTCCTGCGCCGGCGCCGGCGCCGCCCCCCTGCCCCCGCGCGGCCGTCCACCGCGCGATCAGCGCCGCGTCCTCCGCGCGCTCACCGCGCCGCCTCGAGTCGGAGGCCGCGAGGTGCAGCGCGTCGAGGCAGACGCGCTCGCGCCCCCAGCGCACCAGCGCGAGGCCCTGGTTCCCGAGCGCGATCGCGGGCAGCGCCCTCCTGTCGAGGCGCAGCGCGCGCTCCGGATCGAGCGCCACGAGCGCGCGCCACGCGCCCCTCTGGGCGCGGCAGCGCGCGTCGCTGGCGGCGGTCAGCGTCGCCCAGGGCGCGAGCGCGGCCACCTCGCCCGCGGTCCCCCCCATGCGGTCCAGCACCGCCGCGCCCGCGATCTCGAGGGCCGCGCCGTCGAGCACCAGCACGCCGGCCTCGCCGTCGTCGCGCCACGCGAGGGTCATCGGCCGGCCCCGGAGCTCCTCGCGGTCGAGCGCCACGAGGCGCGCAGGCCGCCGGGGCTCCGGCGTGTGCTCCTCGACGGCCACGCGGCGCCGGAGCTCGCCGAGCACGAGCGCGCGGCCAGGACCGAGCAGGAGACCCGGGGCCCGCCCCGGCGCGGTGTCCGCGTAACCTCGGCGCGGCTCGAACGCCGGGAGCGCCAGCGCGCCCTGCGGGCCGAGCAGCAGCTCGCCCCCCTCGGCGAGGACGAGCAGCCCGACCTCGCCGCTCGCGGCGAGCAGCGGCATCGACGCGCCGCGCCTCCCGCCGTGCCCGCCGCGCAGCGCGAGCTCGGTCGCGTTCAGCCGCAGCGCCTCGCCGCGCAGATCGAACGGCGGCAGGTAGAGCACGCTGTGCGTCCGGACCGCCGCGACCTTCGGGCCTCCCTTTCCCGGCGCCCCGCCGCCCTTGCCCGGCGCCGCGCCGCTCGGCGGCGCCTCCTCGGGCGCGGCCTCCTCGGCGGGCGGCGCCTCCTCGGCCGGCCGCGCGGCGCGCCCAGGCGCCGGCGCGTCGGCGACGACCTCGAGCGTCTCGCCATACGGCGTCGGCACGGCCCATCGCTCCGAGCCAGCCTCGGGCGCGGCGCGCGGGCGCAGCGCCGGCAGCTCGATCGGCGCACAGGAGAGCGACGGCAGCGCCTCCGGCGGCCCGTCGATCCGGCCGGCGCCGCCCGGGCAAGCCGCCGCGCCCGCCCCGGCGCCGCCCGCGCGGCCGGCCTCCGCCGCCCCGCAGCCGGGACCCGGCGCGGCGGCGATGGCCGGCGACGGCTCGCCCGCGCCCCAGCCGAGCCGCACCACGCCGCTCAACGCACAGCCGAGCGCGGAGCACCCGCCCTGGAACGACGGCGGGGGCACCGGCGAGCGCCCTGCGGCGCGCCACGTGCGGCCGTGATCGAGCGTCTCGTAGAGCTCCGCGCCGGCCGTGACGAGCACGCCGTTGTCGCCCGTCACCACCATCCCCGCCGGATCCGGCGGCAGGGCGTGCGGCGAGACCGTCCCGTCGTCCGCTATCGTGACGCCCAGGCTCCCCTGCCCGACGGGATCGGGCCACTCGACCGACGACAGCCACCCGTCGACCCCGCCGTCCTCGCGCGCGCGGAAGCGCCTGTCGACGAGCGCCCGTGTCCCGTCGCGCAGGGGCGGCGTCCAGTACCAGCCGGGGAGGTGCCCGCGGAGCTGCACGACCCGCGCGCCCCCCTCGTCGCGGCCCCGCGGCGCCCCGGCGGGCGGTGGCAGCCGCGCGTCGCGCTCGCCCCTCAGCAGCGCGATCGCGCTCCCGTCGCGGCGCGGCGCCCAGCCGACGAGCGCCTGCGACTCGCCGAGCTCGACCGCATGCTCGACCCAGTCGTCCGGGCCGCGCCGCACGCAGATCTTCGGGTGGATCACGACCTCGCCGTAGCGGCGATCTCGCTCCTCGTCGCTGGCGACCCGCGGCGACGCCGCGCAGCCGCCGACGTAGCCGAGCGCGCCGCCATCGTCGGCCACGAAGAACCCCTCGTCGCTGAAGGCGCGCTCCATCCGCGGCGCCTCGCCGCGCTCGGAGCGCAGGACGTAGCTGCCGTAGCCGTCGTAATCGTCCCACGCGCAGAGGAAGAGCGGCCCGTCCTTCGCGGGCACCGGCGCGCAGCCCAGCCCGTCCGGGAGCCAGCCGGAGAATCGCTCGCGCACCGCGCCCGTGCTCACGTCGATCCGCGCGACGCCGCCGTCGAACACCGCGAGCGCTGTCCCGTCGGGCAAGAGCGCGCCCGCGGAGACGGCCGCCGCGAGCGGCGCGAGATCGTCGAGGACGGGGGCGTCGCGCGAGGCGGCCTGGGCGCCCGCGAAGAGCAGCTGGAACGACCCGCTCGGCTGCCAGATCGCGCGGGGATCGCCGTCGGGCCGGCCGAGCGAGCCGTCCGGGAGGACGGCCACGCGCCCGAGCGCCGTGTCGAGCGAGAGCGCGTCCGGGGCGACGCTCAGGGCGCGCACGGCGAGCCCGAGCCGCTGGCCGGCGTCGATCCACGTCCTGCCGCCGTCCGCCGTCGTCGCGGCGCGGCCGAAGACGTCGAGGCGCGCCGCCCGCGCGGCGTCCAGCGCGGCCAGATCGTGGATGGCCGGCGTGTCGAGCGCCCGGCCCCGATCCTCGCCCGGCAGGAGCTCCCGCGGCCCCTGCTCCGTGAAGACAACGACGCCTCGCAGGCCGTTGCGGGCGCCCCGCACCGCGCCGCCGCCGCCGAGCGCCACCTCCGCGAGCGGCCCCGTGAAGCCGCGCGAGCGGAACGCCCTGCGCCGGGTCCAGTGCAGGAAGCCCCCGCCGAGGTGGGGCGCGATCGCGAGTGATCCGACGACCGGCTCGCCGGACGCCCACAGATCGGCCTCCCACGCCGCCGCGGCGACGCGCCCGTCTCCGCCGAGCTCGAGCCGCGCGCCCTCCATGACGACGCGCGCCGCGACGGCCGCGGCCGGTCCGTCGTGCGTTGCCCGGAACACGCCCTCGGAGAGCGCCTGGAAATAGCGCGCCCCCGCCGGGGCAGCGCTGGCGGAGCCGGTCGCGCCCGGCGCACGCGCGGCCCGAGCCCCCGCGCCGCTCGCCGGGCTCGGCTCGGGCGCACGCGCGCAGGCGGCCGCGAGGAGAGCCGAGATCAGAGCGAGCGAGCGCACCAGCATCCGGGGAAAGCACGACGGTATCCGTTGTCGCGCCCCCGTCCAGCGCCGATCCACGTCCTCGCCCCCCACGCCCTCACCCCCGGCGTTCGCGCCCGTCGTCCCCGGCGCCCGCGCTCCTCGCCCTCGGCGCCCGCGCGCCTTCGCGCAGCGGCGTCGTAAGCTGCAGCCGCGGCGCCCTGCGCCCGCCCGGAAAGCCTGTGCACTCCCCTCCCCGCCCCCGACGACCCACCCGCGACGAGCTCCTCGCCGCCGCCGGCAAGACGGTGCCGGACGTCATCGCCCCGGACCTCGACGTCCTCTTCTGCGGCATCAACCCGGGCCTCTACACCGCCGCCGTCGGGCACAACTTCGCCCGCCCCGGCAACCGGTTCTGGCCGGCGCTGCACGCCGGCGGGTTCACCGATCGCGTGCTCTCCCCGTCCGAGGAGCGCGAGCTGCTCGAGCTGGGGTACGGGATCACCAACGTGGTCGAGCGCGCGACAGCATCGGCGGACGAGCTGTCCGCCGAGGAGCTCGCCGCGGGCGGGCGGCGGCTCGAGGCCACGGTGCGACGCTACCGCCCTCGCTTCCTCGCCGTGCTCGGGATTGGCGCCTATCGAGGCGCGTTCGGCAGGCCCCGCGCCGTGCCCGGCCCCCAGACAGAGACGCTCGGCGCAACGCGGCTCTGGGTGCTTCCGAACCCCAGCGGGCTCAACGCCAGCTACCAGCCGGACAGGCTCGCTGCGATGTTCCGCGCCCTCCACGAGGCGGCCACGTCGACCCGGGCCACGCGGTGACGCGGTGAGCGGGCGCCTACTCGGGCAGCGCGCTCGCCTCCTCCTGAGGCACCTTCGCGCGCGCGCGGCGGGCCTCTTCCCGGACGGCCGCGAGGCCGGGCGGCCCCTCGGGCGATCGCCCGCCGCGGTGACCCACCGCGGCGAGCCACGCAAACGGCGAGTCGGGCGCGCTCTGCGCGACGAGGAAGACGGCGCGGGACGCGTAGCGCGAGCAGCCGTCCTCGCACACGGGCAGGACGAGGCGGAGCCCTCCGCCGCCACCTCGGCCCACGAGGGGCGCCACGCGGAGCTCCGACGGAGGCGGCGACAGCACGGCCATCACCGCGCGCGCCATCAGCTCGACGAACGTCCCTCCGGACATCGCAGGCGGCTCGGAGGTCGGCATCCCCGCGCCGTCCGCCGCGTCGAGCCGGCTCGGCGGGAGCGCGAAGAGCCCCGCTCCGTCGGCCGCCGCCGCCGGCGACGGCAGCAGCGCGCCCACGAGCGCTCCAACGAATGAAGCCAGCTTGAGTCCGAATCGCATACGTGCTCCCTCTGCGGCACGTCCAGCAGGCCCCATGCCAGCCATGCGCTGCCGGCCGCGGCGTCGCGGCGCCGCATCCACGACGGTCCGCTCCGTTCGGCGCGCGTGACGGATCGCCACAGCGTGGCGCGCGGAGCCCGATCCCGCGCGGCCTCGTCGCTGCGCGCTGGAGGTGCCGCGGCGAGCCGGAGATACCTGCTTGGAGCAGGAGAATGGCCCTCGCCGCGCGAGCGCCGCTTTCGCTTGCCAGAAGGTCCGGGCGCCGTTAACCGTCTTCGTCATGCCCGACCGAAAGCCAGGGCTGAGCCCGCTTCAGGTGAGGTCCTCGGTCCAGCCGGGCGCTCCCCTCCCGTCCGCTCCGTCCGAGCCGGTGGCGAGCATCCTGCTCGTCGACGATCACCGCGCGAACCTCCTCGCCCTCGAGGCCGTGCTCGATCCGCTGCGCCAGCGGCTCGTCACCGCGCAATCCGGCGAGGAGGCGCTGGAGCACCTCAACCGCGAGGAGTTCGCGCTGATCCTCATGGACGTGAAGATGCGCGGAATCGACGGCTTCGAGACGGCCGCCCGCGTGAGGGGGCTCGATCGGGCGAGGCACACGCCGATCATCTTCATCTCGGGGCTGCCGGAGGACGAGGACCGACGGTATCGCGGCTACCGCGAGGGCGCGGTCGATTATGTCGTCAAGCCGTTCAATCCCGACATCCTCCGCGCGAAGGTGGCGGTCTTCGTCGAGCTGCACCGGAGGGCCGAGCAGATCAAGCGGCAGGAGGCCGCGCTCCGCCAGCTGGAGCGCCAGGCGAGCGACGAGGTGTTCCGGCGCATCATGGACACCAGCATGATGGGCCTGCTCTTCAGCGACTACGAGGGGCGCGTCATCGAGGCGAACGACTGTTTCCTCTCGATGATCGGCTACACCCGCGAGGACCTCAAGGCGGGGCGGCTCAGCTGGCAGGAGCTCTCCCCGCCGGAGTACGAGCACGTCCACCACGACGCGGTCAACGAGCTGAGCCTCCACGGCGTCACGAGGCAGTTCGAGAAGGAGTACATCCGCAAGGACGGCAAGCGCGTCGCTGTCCTCGTCGGGTCCGCCCGCATCGAGACGCAGCGGCGCAACCTCACCTACGTGCTCGACATCAGCGAGCGCAAGCGCGCCGAGGCCAACGTCAGCCTCCTCGCCGGCGCGGGCGAGATCCTCTCGTCCTCGCTCGACTTCCGCGAGACGCTCGGGCAGCTCGCCCGGCTCGTCGTTCCGCTGCTCGCCGACTGGTGCGCCGTGGACATCCAGGGCCAGGACGGCGCGATCCAGCGCGTCGCCGTCCTGCACACCGACCCGCAGAAGGCGGAGCTCATCCGCCAGATCGAGCAGAGCTATCCTGTCGATCCCGCGGCGAGCCGCGGTGTGCCGAAGGTGCTCCGGACGGGCGAGGCCGAGTGGGCCTCCGATTTCTCGGACTCCCTGCTCGTCGAGAACGCGCGGGACGAGGAGCACCTCCGGATGGCGCGCGAGCTCGGCCTCCGGTCGTACCTTGTCGTGCCGCTGGCGGCGCGCGGCCGCGTCCTCGGCGCGATCACGCTCGCGCACGCCGAGTCGGGCCGGCACTACACGAAGGTCGACGTGCAGTTCGCCGAGGAGCTCGCCCGGCGCGCCGCCCTCAGCGTCGACAACGCCCTCCTCTTCGAGCGCGAGGTCACCGTGCGCAAGGAGGTCGAGACGCTCGCGGAGGAGCTGAAGCACAGCGAGGCGCAGTTCCGGCTGCTCGCCGAGACGATGCCGCAGCTCGTGTGGACGAACCGCCCGGACGGTCATCACGAGTACTTCAACCGGCGCTGGTACGACTACACGGGGCTCACCGCGGAGGACACCGGCGGCGAGGGCTGGAGCCGGATCATCCACCCCGACGAGCACGAGCGCGCGATCGAGGCCTTCCGGGAGGCGCTCCGCACGGGCGAGCCGTACGAGAGCCAGTGCCGCCTCCGGCGCGCGGACGGCGTGTACCGCTGGTTCATCGGCCGGGCGGTCGCCGCGCGCGACGGATCGGGCCGCATCGTCCGCTGGTTCGGCACGTACACGGACATCGACGATCAGAAGCGCGCCGAGGAGGAGCGGCAGCGGCTCGTCCAGGCGCTGGAGCGCAGCAACAAGGAGCTCGATCAGTTCGCGTACGTCACGAGCCACGACCTCAAGGCGCCGCTCAGGGGCATCGCCAACCTCTCGCAGTGGATCGAGGAGGACCTGAACGACAAGATGACGGCGGAGAGCCGCAAGCAGCTCGATCTGCTGCGCGGGCGCGTCCACCGGCTCGAGAACCTCATCGACGGGATCCTGAGCTACTCGCGGGCGGGCCGCGCCCGCGAGAAGCCCGAGGCGATCGACGTCGGCAAGCTCCTCCGGGAGGTCATCGAGCTGCTCGCGCCCCCGCCGGAGACGCTCGTGGAGATCGCCCCCGACATGCCCGTCCTCGTCACCGAGCGCGCGCCGCTCCAGCAAACGTTCCTGAACCTGATCGGCAACGCGCTGAAGCACGCCGGGGGCGCCGATCCGGAGGTCCGGATCAGCGCGCGCGACGCCGGGCCGTTCTGGGAGTTCTCGGTCTCCGACAACGGGGCGGGCATCGCGCCCGAGTACCACGACCGCATCTGGGGCATCTTTCAGACGCTGAAGGCGCGCGACAAGGTCGAGGGCACCGGCATCGGCCTGTCGGTCGTGCAGAAGATCGTCCAGAGCAAGGGCGGGCGCGCCTGGGTCGAGTCCGCCGTCGGCGCCGGCGCCACCTTCCGGTTCACCTGGCCCAAGATCGAGGCCAGGGAGCCTTCATCCCCCTGATGAGCCCGCCTCGAGCGCGGGGCGTGGCGCGCGGCGACACGCCTCGATCGCCGGACAGGCACGGAGCTTGAACGACCTCCTCCAAACACAAGGCGGCTTGTCGCGGCCGACCTCGAAAGGAGGGTTCCCATGCTGTCGATGTCCAACCTGCCCAGGCTCTGCCTGGGCGCGCTTGCGCTCTCGCTGTTCACCGCGTGCGCCGCGGCGCCACCCCCGCAGCAGGCTCGGCCCGAGCCGAGGTTGCCGAGCCCGGGCCCGGATGGAGTCTACAAGGTCGAATGGCCCGATCTCAGGGAAGGCGAAGATCGCTTCATCGGCCTCACCCTCGGGGCCGACATCGCCGATGTCTGCCGCCTTCCCAAGACGAGCTTCGCCTTCGACGCCTCCGAGCCGCTCCCGCAGGAGCACGTGGAGCTCCGGGCGCTCGTCGACTGCCTGCGCTCATCGAGCCTGAAGGGCGCGAGGATAGAGCTCGTCGGCCGCGCCGATCCGCGCGGCACCCCGGCGTACAACCAGGAGCTCTCGCTCCGCCGCGCCGCGCGGGTGAAGGAGATCCTCGTGAGGGAGGGCATCCCTGCGGATCGCATCACGACGCGCGCGACGGGCGCCGCAGGGGCGGTCGGAGCTCAACCGATGTACTCCTATGGCTATGATCGCAGGGTCGACGTCGCGCTGATCGGCGTCGCCCATGCCCCCCGGTGACGCGCGCGCTCGCCCGCTCGCCCGCTCGGCGGACGCGGCTCGGAGCCCTGCCGGAGCGGCGCTGCAGCTGGCTCTCTCCCTCTCGGCAGGGCGGCTCTCCTCCTCCAAGTCCATCTCTTCCGTTGGCGACGGCGCCGCGCGCCGCGGCCCTTGGTTCACCGGCGCCCGTCTCACGGCGCGTGTTGCGCCCGAGGCGCGTCACGACAGCTGTGGCGTTTCGTCACGCGAGCGCCACGGCGGCGCTCCGCGGCCCCGGGGACAGGCGCTCGGGGCGCAAGCTCTCGGTTGGTCCGGGCCCTGCAATGGTTTCCTGACACGAACCGGCGGATGTCGTGTCCGTCACGAGGAGACAAGAGCCATGACGAACCGAATGAACAGCGCGGTGGGGACTGCGAAGGGTGTGGTTGAGTCGGCGGCTACCGGCGCGGGCGTCGCCGCGACGGCGGCCAAGACGACGGCGTTCGACGTCGCGAAGGCGGTCGCCGGCGTCGCCGCCACGGTCGGGGCGCTCGGCTTCGACGACGTGCTCGGCTGGGTCGGGCTCTCGCGCAAGCGGAGCCCGCTCACGGCGCTCGGCCTCTTCGGCGCCGGCCTCGCGGTGGGCGCGGGCGTGGCCCTGCTGCTCTCGCCGACGTCGGGCGAGGCGCTGCGCCGCGAGCTCCTGACCCGCCTCGACGGCCTGAAGCGCCAGGCGACCCGCGGGGTCGAGCAGGCCGAGCGCAAGGTCCAGGACAAGGTCGGCAGCGCGGTCGACGCGGTGAAGGGCGCGGTCGCGCCGTCCGACGCGGGCTCCGCGAACTCGCATTACGGCATCGAGGGAGCTGGGCTGTCCCACGGCGGCGAGAGCGGCCATCACCTGAGCTGAGGCGCTGGCCGTGTGGCTCGAAGCCATCATCACGCGGGAGGATCTCGCGCAGATCCTGGGCGAGTTCCTCCCGGTGAAGATCCACCTGGACGACGACGAGTCGACCGATCGCTGGCTGTACCTGGGCAAGGCGACCGAGATTGCCCTGGCCGACGACCTGGGCTTGCGGGTCACCTGCCCGGCGGAGCTCCAGTGGTCCATCGCGGGCGTCAACCCCACCATCCGGCTCGATGAGCTCAAGGTGCTGATTTGCCCCGAGATCATCGAGAGGAACAAGGGGAGTGTCCTGGCGTTCAACGTCGAGCTCGAGGAGGCGGACATCCGGGGGATCCCCTCGATCCTCGATCACACCGTCATGAAGGCGGTCAACGCGGCGCTCGCGAACAAGCGGCCTGAGTGGAACTTCACGAAGACGCTGACGCACACCGTGGGGCTCCCCTC
The DNA here is from genome assembly GCF_051475585.1 of Sorangium sp. So ce426. Classification (NCBI taxonomy): domain Bacteria; kingdom Pseudomonadati; phylum Myxococcota; order Polyangiales; family Polyangiaceae; genus Sorangium; species Sorangium sp. So ce426. Next base: position 7,375,419 of record NZ_CP150341.1, read on the forward strand.
CAACCTCGATCCGATCGAGGGGCTGCACATCGGGGTCGCCTGGGGCAAGCGCCGCATCAGTCAGGACGCGCTCGTGCTCGTGGTCTCCTTCAAGCTCAATTTCGTTCGAGGCGATTGAGCTTCGCGGTTGCCGACAAGCGCCCCGCCCCCTCTCCGGGTTGGCGGGGCGCTTTGCTCGAGCGTCGTTGAGTCCGGAACCACGCTCGCTCCCGATCCCGGAGGGCGGGAATCCCGCCGAGCCCCCATCGGTCACCAACGTGAACGTTTACGTGAACGTTCGGCTGTGGGAGGACGCGGCGGGAAGCTTGGTTAACGCTTATGCCGAGCCGACCTGAAGAGCCAGGTGAATCCTGCCGAGCCGGCCCCCGCGCGTGAGCGCGCCCGCGATGTCCGAGTGCTTGACGAGCCCGAGGTAGCTCTCTCCGTCGAAGACGGCGACCACCGGCGTGTTCTTCTCGATCATCTGCCGCCCCACCTCGTCGAGCGACACGTCCGCCTCCACCCGGGGCACGTCGCAGCGCATGATCCACGCGATGAACGACCCCTCCTGGCCGGCGGCCAGCGCGCACATGACGTCCGTGCGCGTCACGACCCCGATCACGCGGTCCTCGTAGACGACCGGGAAGTCCGGCTCCTGGCTCGCGAGGATCCGCCGCGCGGCGTCGCCCACGAGCTCGCCAGGCCACAGCTGGACCGCCCTGCCCTCGCTCGGAGGCTCTTCGGGCGGCGCCACGGGCGCCATCACCGCCTGCGCCGCGCTCCACTCCCGCCGCGCCTCCACGAAGAGGAGCGCCGACAGCGCGGCCACGACGAGCTGGCCGCCGAACAGGCCCATAAAGAACAGCACCGCCGCCGCCGCTTGCCCGAGCGCCGCCGTCATCGACGTCGCGAGCCAGGCGCCGGTGAGCGGCGAGAGCGCCTCGCGCAGCGCGCGCCCCCCCGCGAGCGGCAACGCCGGCAGCAGGCCGAGCAGGGCGATCCCAAGGTTCGCGCTGGCGATCCACACGATCGCGGCCTCGCGCGAGGGCGCCTCGGCGGCCTGAAGGGCCGAGATCCACCCGAGCTCGCCCACCCCGCGCTCGGCCTCGACGGCCAGCGCGAAGAGCGCCGCGAGGGCCACGTTCGCCGCAAGGCCGAGCGCGCCGCCCTGCGCCCGTCCCACAGCAGGACGCGAGCGGCTGACGATCGGGCCGAGCGGCGAGAGCTGGATCTCCCGCAGCCTCAGCCCCAGCTGCCTGGCCACGATCCCCTGCACGAGCGCCTGGAGCCCCACGCACCCGAGCAGCGCCGCGCCCAGCGCGCAGCCGAAGAGCGCGCCGCTCCAGCCGTGCCGCGCTCCCCACTGGAGCGCCCCGATCGGGAGCAGCAGGCCGAACGCCGCATGCACAAACACATCAACACCGCCGAGCCGCGTGATCCTGATGACCGACTTCATGGTGTCTTGCTCCTGGGTTCCCGCAGGCACCTGCACATGGCGAGAGGCGCAGTTCCGACGTGCCACTGCCCCCTCCCCCCGGGGCGTGGCGAACACCTCGTCGCGCGCTCGACAACGGCTCGGCGGACGGGCATTTGTCCCAGATCTTTCTGATTTTACTGCAAATCACATGCCGATTTCCTGCGCCTCACCTGCGAGGGAGCGGCGCGCGGAGCCATTCCGGGGGACGCAGCGAATGCCGGGCTCATCACACGTCGCCTGAATGCCGCGGTGTGGCGTTCCGCTACATGGTGGGCGCACACCGTCACGGCGCCACATCGGGCAGCCTGTCGCCCGCTCCAGCCCGGCGCGCGCGGCCCGAGGCCGGACCACGACCCTCTGCCGCTTCCGAGAGAGAGGCGCTCCGGGTCAAACGCTCCTGCGGCAGGTACGCGCCGCCCTCCTGCTCCTGGACCCAGCGGAGCATCTGCTCGCGAAGCCAGCACCGCAGATCGAACAGCTGCCCAGGATCGCGCGCCGAGACGAGGAGACGCACCTCGATCGTGCGCTCCGTCACCTTCGTGACCTGAACGGCCTTCACGCGCTCGTCCCAGAGCGCGCTGCTCGGGAGGAGCGACTCGAAATGCCGCCGCAGGGCGTCCACCGGGGTCCGGTAATCCACGTAGATCTCGACGGTGCCCAGCTTCGCCGCCCCGTGCTTCGTCCAGTTCTGAAACGACTGGTCCAGGAGCCTCGCCGTCGGGACGATGAGCCGCCGCTCGTCCCAGATCTTCACGACCACGTGGGTCAGCCGGATCTCCTCGATCGTCCCGAACTCACCGTCCACAACGACCTTGTCGCCGAGGTCGATGGGGCGGGTGAACAGGATGTGGAGGCCCGACAGGATCGCGCCGACCGGCTTCTGCGCCGCGAGGCCGAGCACGACGCCCGCGATGCCAGCCGACGCCAGCAACGAGACGCCGACGTTCCTCACCGCCTCGAAGTTCAGGAGCACGAGCGCGCTCGCCACGATCACGATGAGCACCCGCGCGACCCGCTCGAGAACGCGCGCCTGGGTGCGGAGCCCGCGGGACGACTCGCTCCCCTCCTCGAGGTGACGCAAGGCGCGCGCGTCCAGCACCTCGGTGAGGATCCCCACGATGCGCAGAAGGAGCCACGCCACCCCGCCGATGAACAGCGCCGAGAGCAGCGAGCGCAGATCGGTCACGAGGCCCTGGCCGAGCCGCGTGAGCTTGGCGAGGCCCGCTGTCAGGACGACCCCGAGACAAAGGGTCACGGGGCCGATTGCCGCGTCGAGTGTCTTTTCGTCCCACGGCGTCGCGGTCCGCCGCGCGACGACCGAACCGGCGCGCCGGAAGACGCCCGCGGCGATGCGAGCGAGCCCGAAGCCGACCGGAACGCTCGCCGCGACGATCACCCACGGCCACACTCCATCCCCCGGGATCCCCAGCCGGGCGCCGAGCGATTCAAAGTTCGAGCTCTGCATGCGTCCACTCCTTCACCAGCGCACCAGCGTCGCGCGCGCCTCCGTGGCCTGGAGCCCCGGGGACACGGGCCTCCCCGCCGCGCTCTGGAGAGCGGCGGAGAGGGCCCTTACCAAGCGAGGCGCGCCGGGCTCATCCATCGTGTGTGCGGCGTCCCCACGGCACACGGCGTGCCGCGGACCCCTCCCCCGCGCGTCCAGCCCTATCTCCGCCGCTCGCCGACGAGAGCTCGCGAGGACGGATGGAGGCCGGCGCGCCCCATTGCGGCGATCCGCGCCAGCGTCGCTCGACCCGCGCCGGGTGCGTGCGACCGACCCGAGCGGCGCGGCATGCGGTGTGCAAACGCAACGGGAGGTGCAGCGGAGCCGACGGCGCGTCGAGATCGGCTGAAGAGACGCGGCAAAGGGATCGTTTATGTCAGAGCGCAGAAGCCAGGTCGATGATTTCACTCGGCTCACCGAGGAGGATTTCACGCGGCTCACGCAGGAGACCGAGCGGCTCGCGAGGCACGTCGAGGATCTCCGGCACCGGATCGCCGCGACCACCGCGAAGCGGCGCGCGTCCTCCGGCACGCTCCCAGCGCAGAGCGCCGCCCCGTTCGCGCCGCCGCACGGGTCCCCCCCGGAGCGGACGCACAGCGCGACCCCGGAGCGTCCGTGCGACGCCGCCGCGGAACGGCCGTACGACACCGCCGCGGAACGGCCGGTTGACGGGCCACCGGAGCGGCCGGTTGAAGCCGCCGAAGAGCGGGCGCACGACGCGGCGTCGGAGCGGCCGCTCCGCGGAGCGACGGAGAGGCCGCCCCCCCGTCACTCTCCCTTTCCCGAGCGCACCTCGTGCCTCGCGAACGTGTCGCGATGGCTGCCGCCGCTCAGGACCGCGAGAGATGCCATGGAGTCGGGCGTCCATGAGAGGGTGGGAGAGGCAGGGCGTTACAGCATCATCACGCCGCGCAACAAGCCGAGCGATCTCCCGACGAGGCGCCGCACGCCCAAGTCCGACGTGGCCTGAGGCGCCGGCTCGGAGGGCCGCCCCGCCGGCGCGGGGGGCCGCTTCCGCCGGTGTCCCGCCGCGGCTTCACGCGCGCGCTCTGCCGACCGCGCGCCGCGGGCGCGCGCGCCTTGCGCGCCGTGCGCGCGCGCTGCGTGCTGCGCGTGGCGCGAAGCTTGCCCGGCCGAGCGCCTGCTAGTAATACGAGCCCATGCTGCTGCGCGGTGGGAGCAGAAGCGCATGGCCGACGTGCCATGAAGCCTGAACCCGAGGGGGCCCCGACGGCCGCCTCGCGGCCTTTCAGCGAGGGCCCCGCTCCTCGGCTGCAGAGAGCCCCATCGCAGCCTCTACGGATGAGTCCGCCATCCAGGCGAGAGGGCCTGTCCTCCTGCCGTCCTCTCGCGCGGCGCCCTGGGATCACGCCGGGGCACCGGCTCCGACGGCCCAGAGCGCCCCTGGGCCCCTCCGCGCCCGGGGCGCGCGCTCATTTTTCTTACTGACCGACTTACTGACCGATCGGTCCTGTCAACAGGCGGGACCAGGAGAACAGCGGCATGGAGCAGCGAAGCGACCTCGACAAGGCGGCCCGCAAGGCGAGAGCCGCCAATGGCAAGAGCAAGAAGGCCGCGTCCGGGGATGGGCTGCAGGACGGCGCCGCGCGCGCGAGGAAGGCCCGCCCGGCCGAGCGCCCCCGCGCCGCCGCGCCGCTCGAGAGCGACGAGCTCGACCGTCGGACGCTGCTGATGTCGCTGACGGGCCTGAAGAAGGGCGATTTCTCGGTGCGGCTGCCCGTCCACTGGCTCGGGCTCGACGGGAAGATCGCCGATACGTTCAACGATGTCGTCGAGCGCAACGAGAAGCTCGCGAAGGAGCTCGCCCGCCTGAGCCGCGCGGTGGGCAAGGAGGGCAAGCTCTCCCAGCGCGCCTTCATCGGCGAGGTGAGCGGCGCATGGGCCGACGAGATCGCGTGCATCAACGCGCTGATCGGCGATCTCGTCCACCCCACCGCCGAGACGGCGCGCGTCATCGGCGCCGTGGCCAAGGGCGATCTCTCGCAGACGATGGCCCTCGAGGTGGACGGCAGGCCGCTCGACGGCGAGTTCCTCCGGACCGCCAAGACCGTCAACACGATGGTCGAGCAGCTCGGCTCCTTCGCCTCCGAGGTCATCCGCGTGGCCCGCGAGGTCGGCACCGAGGGCAAGCTCGGCGGGCAGGCCGACGTCCGCGGCGTCGCCGGCAGCTGGAAGGACCTCACCGACTCCGTGAACTCGATGGCAGGCAACCTCACCTCCCAGGTGCGCAACATCGCCGCCGTCACGACCGCCGTCGCCACGGGCGATCTCTCGAAGAAGATCACCGTCGACGTCAAGGGCGAGATCCTGGAGCTCAAGGACACCATCAACACGATGGTCGATCAGCTCCGCTCCTTCGCCTCCGAGGTCACCCGCGTCGCCCGCGAGGTCGGCACCGAGGGAAAGCTCGGCGGGCAGGCCGACGTCCGCGGCGTCGCCGGCACCTGGAAGGACCTCACCGACTCCGTCAACTCGATGGCAGGCAACCTCACCTCCCAGGTGCGCAACATCGCCGCCGTCACGACCGCCGTCGCCAACGGCGATCTCTCGAAGAAGATCACCGTCGACGTCAAGGGCGAGATCCTTGAGCTCAAGAACACCATCAACACGATGGTCGATCAGCTCAACTCCTTCGCCTCCGAGGTCACCCGCGTCGCCCGCGAGGTCGGCACCGAGGGAAAGCTCGGCGGGCAGGCCGACGTCCGCGGCGTCGCTGGCACCTGGAAGGACCTCACCGACTCCGTCAACTCGATGGCGTCGAACCTCACGGCCCAGGTGCGCAACATCGCGACCGTCACCACCGCCGTCGCCAAGGGCGATCTCTCGAAGAAGATCACCGTCGACGTCAAGGGCGAGATCCTGGAGCTCAAGAACACCATCAACACGATGGTCGACCAGCTCAACTCCTTCGCCTCCGAGGTCACCCGCGTCGCCCGCGAGGTCGGCACCGAGGGAAAGCTCGGCGGGCAGGCCGACGTCCGCGGCGTCGCTGGCACCTGGAAGGACCTCACCGACTCCGTGAACTCGATGGCAGGCAACCTCACCTCCCAGGTGCGCAACATCGCCGCCGTCACGACCGCCGTCGCCAACGGCGATCTCTCCGAGAAGATCACGGTCGACGTGAAGGGAGAGATCCTGGAGCTCAAGAACACAATCAACACGATGGTCGATCAGCTCCGCTCCTTCGCCTCCGAGGTCACCCGCGTCGCCCGCGAGGTCGGCACCGAGGGAAAGCTCGGCGGGCAGGCCGACGTCCGCGGCGTCGCCGGCACCTGGAAGGACCTCACCGACAACGTGAACTCGATGGCCGGCAACCTGACGAACCAGGTGCGCGGCATCGCCAAGGTCGTGACCGCGGTCGCCAACGGCGATCTCAAGCGCAAGCTGGTCGTCGACGCCAAGGGGGAGATCGCCGCGCTCGCGGACACGATCAACGGCATGATCGAGACGCTCGCGACGTTCGCGGATCAGGTGACGACGGTGGCGCGCGAGGTCGGCGTCGAGGGCAAGCTCGGCGGGCAGGCGAGCGTGCCCGGCGCGGCCGGCACGTGGAAGGACCTCACCGACAACGTGAACCAGCTCGCGGCGAACCTCACCACGCAGGTGCGCGCGATCGCCGAGGTCGCCACCGCCGTGACCAAGGGCGATCTCACCCGGTCCATCAAGGTCGAGGCGCAGGGCGAGGTCGCCGCGCTGAAGGACAACATCAACGAGATGATCCGGAACCTCAAGGACACGACGCTGAAGAACAGCGAGACGGACTGGCTCAAGAGCAACCTCGCCAAGTTCTCGCGCATGCTCCAGGGGCAGAAGGATCTGCTCACCGTCGGCCGGAGGATCCTGTCCGAGCTCGCCACCGTCGTGACGGCGCAGCAGGGCGTCTTTTACATCATGGATGCCTCCGGCGAGGAGCCCGTCCTGAAGCTGCTCGCGAGCTACGCGTTCAAGGAGCGCAAGCACGTCGACAACCAGTTCAAGCTGGGCGAGGGGCTCGTCGGGCAGTGCGCCCTCGAGAAGGAGAAGATCCTCCTCGTCAACGCGCCCCCCGATTACATCACGATCACGAGCGGCCTCGGCGACGCGCCCCCGGTCAACATCATCGTGATGCCGGTGCTCTTCGAGGGGCAGGTGAAGGCCGTCATCGAGCTCGCGTCGCTCGAGCGCTTCAGCCCGACCCACCAGGCGTTCCTCGATCAGCTCACCGAGTCGATCGGCATCGTGCTCAACACGATCGAGGCCAACATGCGCACCGAGGACCTGCTCAAGCAGTCCCAGTCGCTGGCGCGCGAGCTCCAGAGCCAGCAGGAGGAGCTCCAGGAGACGAACGCCGCGCTCGGCGAGAAGGCGCGCCTCCTGGCGGAGCAGAACGTGGAGGTCGAGCGGAAGAACCACGAGGTCGAGCAGGCCCGCCAGGCCCTGGAGGAGAAGGCGCGCCAGCTCGCCCTCACGTCCAAGTACAAGTCGGAGTTCATGGCCAACATGTCCCATGAGCTCAGGACCCCGCTGAACAGCCTCCTCATCCTGTCGGACCAGCTCTCCAGGAACAACGACCAGAACCTCACCGCGAGGCAGGTCGAGTACGCGAAGACGATCCACGCGTCAGGCACCGATCTGCTGGGGCTCATCAACGACATCCTCGATCTCACGAAGATCGAGTCGGGCACCGTCGTCGTCGACGTCGGGGAGATCAGCTTCACGGACCTCTCGGACTACGTGCGCCGCACGTTCCGGCACGTCGCCGAGGCGAAGAAGCTCGATTTCGAGCTCTCCTTCTCGTCGACGCTGCCGGCGTCGATGTTCACCGACGCGAAGCGGCTCCAGCAGGTGATCAAGAACCTGCTCTCCAACGCCTTCAAGTTCACCGAGCGCGGCAAGGTGGTCCTGGAGGTGACAGTGGCCCGCGGCGGCTGGAGCCGTGAGAACGAAGTGCTCAGCCGGGCCGATGTGGTGATCGCCCTCTCCGTCCATGACACGGGGATCGGGATCGCGCCGGACAAGCAGCAGATCGTCTTCGAGGCGTTCCAGCAGGCGGACGGGAGCACCAGCCGCAAGTACGGCGGCACCGGGCTCGGGCTCGCGATCAGCCGGGAGATCGCGGGGATGCTCGGCGGCGATCTCACGCTGGTCAGCGCGCCCGGCCGCGGCAGCACGTTCACGCTCTACCTGCCGCGCACCTTCCGGCCCGTGCGGGCGGCGCGGCGGCAGCCGACTCACGTCCTCGACGCGCCGCCGTCCATCGAGGATGCCGTCCACAGCAGCCGGCCGTCGGATCGCACGTCCGCGAGCGCGGACGTCCAGATCATCGACGACAGCGAGAGCGTCCGCCCCGGCGACCGCGCGATCCTGATCGTGGAGAACGACACCGTGTTCGCCCGCTTCCTCGTGGATGTCGCGCGGGAGCACGGCTTCAAGGCGGTCGTCGCGCTCCGCAGCGCGACAGCGCTCGCGCTGGTGCGAGAGATCCAGCCCGCGGCGATCACGCTGGACATCAACATGCCCGACGTCGACGGGTGGCGCGTGCTCGACTGCCTGAAGCGGGATCTCTCGGCGCGGCACATCCCGGTCCAGGTGATCACGACAGAGACGGAGGAGGAGCGGAGCCGCGCGCGGCGGATGGGCGCGGTGGGCCTGCTCAACAAGCCGCTCAGCAGCAGGACGGCGCTCGACGAGGCGTTCGCGCGGCTCGCCGGGCTGATCGGCTCGCCGCGGCGCCGGCTGCTCGTCGTCGCGCCGGACGAGGCCTCCTTCGCCCCGGTGACCGAGCTGCTCGGGGACGAGGCGGTCACGGTCGCCAGCGCGGCGACGGCCGAGGAGGCGCTCGACGCGCTCGATCGCGAGGCGTTCGACGCGATCGTGATCGACCTGCGCCTGCCGGACATGCCCGGCCTCGAGCTCATCGAGCGCCTCGATCGCGCGGGGCGCTTCGCGGATCTCACGGCCATCGTGTACGCGCCGGCCGGCGTCGCCGGGGAGGACGAGGCGCAGCTCTCCCGGCTGGCGCAGAAGCTGCCCGTGAAGCACGTCCAGTCGAGAGAGCGCCTGCTCGACGAGATTACGCTCGCGCTGCACCGCCGGCTCTCGGATCTGCCGGGGCCGGCGCGGCTCATCGTGGAGCAGCTCCACGAGTCGACCTCCGCGCTCGCCGGCAAGTGTGCGCTGATCGTCGACGACGATTTCCGCAACATCTATGCGCTGAAGACCGTCCTCGAGAGCTACGGGATGACCCCCCTCACCGCCGAGACGGGGAAGGCCGCCATCGAGCTCCTGGGGAGCACGAGCGGGATCGACGTCGTGCTCATGGACATCATGATGCCGGAGATGGACGGATACGACACGATCCGCGCAATCCGCAAACAGCCGGCATTCCAGACGCTACCGATCATCGCCGTCACGGCGAGGGCGATGAAAGGCGATCGGGAGAAGTGCCTGGAGGCGGGCGCGACCGACTACACCTCGAAGCCTGTCGACACGGAGCAGCTGCTGGCGCAGCTCCGCATCTGGCTGCATCGCTGAGCTCGCTCCATCTCCCGTCACCGCCGCTCTCCACACAACGCCCCGCGATCGCCCCCGAGCACGTCCGGCAGTTTCGTCCGCGCTGCAACGACGCCTCAGTGTGGCGCACCTGCGCAAGCTCTTGCGCGGCCCACGGGGGATCGACTGCGCAGAGTACCGAGCATTTTCCGCATTTTCATTTGGCATGCCGCCTGCTGTCGCCTTCTGTGGCGATGTGGGTTTCCAGAATACAGGCAGGGCGCGCGCGCGAGGACGTTCATCGGGAAAGGAGCTGTAGGTGAGGCCAAAGCTGGTGACCGGTCTTGTCAGGACGTGGTCGGACGCCGAGAGGTCGGTTGAGCGCGTGATGAGCTGCGGATACACGCGTGACGCCATCAGCCTTGTCATGAGCGCGGGGCGCGACCATCGCGCCGTGGACGGAGCCGCGGGCGCGGCGGCGGGCCTCGGCGGGGCGGCGGGGGCGGCCTCGACCGCGCTCGTGGTGCTCGGCGCGGGCGTGGTGTTCCCTGGCCTGGGGCTCGTGGCGGCGGGGCCCATCGGGGCCGCGCTCGCCGGAGCTTGCGCGGGCGGCGCGGCCGGCGGGCTCGTCGACGCGCTCGTGAGCGCCGGCATTCCCGAGCGCCGGGCGAGCATCTACGACAGCGGCCTACGACAAGGCGCGATCCTCGTGGGCGTAAATGCTTCCTCCGAGCGAGACGCAGAGATCCTGGAATTGATCCTCGAGTATGCCGGCGCCGAGGACGTCCGGAGCGAGAGCTCGCAGCGGCGTCCTTACGACAGCTTCATCTGAGCGGTCGCGGGAAGGCGGGAGGCACGTGGCAACTTGCCTCGCTGAGGCGCGCTGCCGCTGACGCGCCCGTGCAGGGTTTCAGGAGCTCCCCGAGCGGTTCGCCTGGCACACGCGATGCTCCAGACTCGGCGCGTGGCGAGCGGCGGATGGCCGGAGCAGACGGCAGGAGAGCGCATGTCGAGCAACATGACCCAGGCGTTCGAGCACACCTCAGGGGAATGCTTCGAGGTGGGCACGGTGGTGGGCGAGAAATACCAGCTCCTCCGCAAAGCGGGAGAGGGCGCGATGGGGTCTGTCTGGGTCGCCACGAACACGGCGCTCGAGGCCAATGTGGCCATCAAGGTGCTGCGGCCGGAGATGCGCTCTCCCGCGATCGCCGAGCGCCTGCTGCGCGAGGCGCGGGCCGCGGCGAAGCTCAGCCACCCCGGGATCGTGCGTGTCTTCGATCTCGGCAAGACCGCGGGCGGCACCCCGTACATCGTGATGGAGCTCCTGGAGGGCGAGGCCCTCCGGGACGTGCTCTGCCGCGAGCGCCGGCTCGCCCCCGAGGTGGCGGTCGCGATCGTGCTGCCGGTCGCGAGCGCGATGCACGCGGCCCACGAGCGGGGCGTCGTCCACCGGGATCTCAAGCCGGACAACGTGATGCTCGCGAATCAGGGCGACGGGCGGATAAGGCCCAAGGTCGTCGATTTCGGGATCGCGAAGGTGACGTGGACCGAGCCCGAGTCCGGATCGACGGGCGCGGCCGTGATCGGGACTCCGCAGTACATGCCGCCGGAGCAGGCGCTCGGGCAAGGCCACATCGATCATCGCGCGGACGTCTGGGCGCTCTGCACGATGCTGTACGAGGTGATCGCGGGTGAGACGCCGTATGCGGGGGAGAACGGGTTCGGGACGCTGCGCGCGATCATCCAGGATCCGGTGCGCTCGCTCGTCGAGCGGTGCGGCTCGGATCCGGCGCTGTGGTCGATCATCGAGCGCGGGCTGCGCAAGGATCCGGCGGATCGCTGGGGGAGCATGCGCGAGCTGGGCAGCGCGCTCGCGACGTGGCTTGTCTCGAGGGGAGTCTCGGAGGACGTGTGCGGCGCGTCGCTCCGCGCGCAATGGCTGGACGAGCGGTCCAGCCAGATCCCGTCGCCGTCGCCGCGGCTGGATGCGGTGAGCTCCGCGCCGACGCTGCACTCGCGCCGCGCGGACGACTCCCTGGAGCTGCCGCTGCCCGCGACGGCCGCGGCGGGTCACGGCGCGCCGGGGGCGGCGGCGGGTCACGGCGCGCCGGGGGCGGCGGAGCGCAAGGGGATCGAGGAGAGCGGGGAGCGCGCGTGGTCCGAGGCGACCGCGATGGTGAATCTGCCGGGGGCGGCGCCTCCGTCGCCGCGGTCGTCGTGGCGGGAGCGCTTTCCGCTCCGTGGCGTCGCGGCGGCCGGGCTCGTGGCCCTGGCGGGAGCGGCGGTGTGGAGCGTCGCGCTGGGCAAGGCCGGTCGCGCGGGCGGGTCGACGCCGGCGCTGCCGGTCCAGCCCGTGGCGAGGGTGGCCGCGGCGCCGTCTCCGGCGCAGCCAGCGCTCGAGGTGAGCTCCCCTCCGGCCGGCGTGGCGCACGGGAGCGCGGCGCCGCCGACCGGGCCCACGACGCCGCGCCCGGCGCGCGCGCTGAAGGCCGCGGCCCCCGCGCCTCAGGCGCCGGCCGCGGCCGCCACGCGGGCCGCGATCGCGGCGCTGGCGGCGAGCACGCCAGCCGCGACAGGGAAGCCGCCGGCGCCGGCGGCGAGCGCGCCGCCCGGGTCGTCCGGGCCCAGCGCGGGCGCGGAGGCGCCGGCCTCGACTGCGCAGCCGGTCGCCGCCGGCTCGGCGCAGGGGCCAGGGAGCGCCGACTGTCCGGCTGGCGAAGGCCGGGAAGGCGGGGAAGCGGCCTGCCCGCCGGCGCCGGCCGCCGAGGCGCCGACGAGCCCCGTGGAGGTCTACGATGACGCCGGGACGGCCGAGAAGGAGCCGGGCGTCCACCATCCGGCGACCACCGAGGAGGGGCCGCCGGCGGCGGACGCCGGCGCAGCGGAGGGCTCTTCGAGCGCTCCAGCGGCGCCGTAGCGCCTCGGACACCGGTTGAAACCGCCTGAACAGGGCAGAGTTTCGAACTGCCAAGGACGCCAAGGATGCCAGGATTTTTATCCTCTTCTTGGCGTCCTTGGCGCGCTTGGCGGTTCATCTCTCGGTGGATCGATGAGATGGGCGCTCTAGACGCCGAGCGCCCGCAGGAACCCGCCCTCGCGCTCGGCCTCGTGGAGCGCGCCCGCGCCCGCATAGCGAGGCTCCACCAGGTCGAGGCCGAAGCTCCACAGCGCGTTGCGCGCCTGCGCGAAGAGGCCCTGCCTGGGCAGGTTGTCGAGGCGTACAGCCTCGCTCCGCCCGAGGTCCTGCTCGAACAGGCGGGCCGCGTCCCTCACGAAGGCGGGCTGCTTGACGATGAGGTTCGCCTCGCTCACCCACCTCAGGCTCGTCGGGTTCGCGTTGAAGGTCCCCACCGTCGCCCAGTCGTCGTCGATCACCGCGAACTTCGCGTGGAGCATCGACGGGAGGAACTCGTGGATCTGGAGCCCGTTCTCCAGCCATGAGGTGTACCGCGCGAGGCTCGCGTGGCGGATGGCCGGGAGGTCGGAGTCGCGCGGCACGATGATCTTCACGTCGATCCCGCGGCGCGCGGCGTCGATGAGCTCGCGCTCGAGCCCGCGCGGAGGGCAGAAGTACGCGTTCTCGATCCACACCCGCCGCCTCGCCGCGCGCACCCGCGCGAGGTGGCGCGCGTAGATGACCGCGGGCGGCGCGGGCGCGTCGGTGATGAACTCCACGTCGCCGTAGACGCCGCCCGTCCAGTAATCGAAGGAGCGCCCCGCGAGCTCGTCGGCGAGCATCCAGCGGCACTCGAACGCCCGCGCCATGTCGGTCACGCAGGGCCCCATCACCCGGCTACAGACCTCGTGCCATCCGTCGCCGCCCTCGTCGCGCGGCAGCCACTCGTCGGCCCACGCAGCGCCGCCGACGTACCCGGCGCCGTCGATCACCACGATGCGCGAGTGCTCCCGAGGGAACAGGGCGCCCCCGCGGAGCACGGCGCCCAGCGGCCTGTAGGCGCGGGCGCGGATGCCGCGAGCCCGCATGTCCTCGAAGAACGCCGCCGGCGTCGTGTGGCTGCCGAGCGCGTCGTACAGGAGCCGGACATCCACGCCGCGCCGCGCGGCGCTCGCGAAGGCGTCGGCGAAGCGACGACCCATGAGATCGTTGCGGTAGATGTACGTGGAGATCCATATCCGCTCCCGGGCGAGCGCGATGTCGTCGAGGAGCGACTCGAGCACCCATTTCATCCCGGGGAGGAGGCGCGTCGTGTGGAGAGCGCCCCCTGCCCCAGCGCGACCGGTGCTGGAGTCCGCCCTGGAGCCAGGAAACGTCGGCGCCGAGCAGGTCATGTCGAGTCCCGAACGCCGGGCGGCTGCAGCTCGATTGCCACAGGGGCCCGCGCGCCCTCACCGCCGTGGCTCAAGCAGCCCGTGTGCCACATTGCCAGGGCGCGATCGCGCGGGGAAGTCAGCAACAGGAGGCTCACCACGTGGCAAAGCGCCACGCCCACGGCGCCGTCCGCGGCGCCTGCGGGGCAAGCGGCCTCTCCGGCGCAGCGGCCGCCCTCGCGAGCGGGCCGCGCGGGCGCGAGCGGGCCGCGCGGGCGCGAGCGGGCCGCGGCACCAGTCTTGAACGGCGTGGGCGCGATGATCCCCGCCGCCCGCGAGCTCTCCGCTCCTCGGCCCGCCCGGACGCGCACCAGGTCACGCCGGGCGCCGTCCGAGCCCGAGCCCACACCGCCGTCCGCGCCGCCCCTGCGGCGCCGGCTCGCCCTGGATCCTCTGCACGCGATCGGCGCGCTCGCGCTCGCCTGCGTGGCCGCGAGCGCCTTGTTCATGCACGCGCGGGGGACGCGCGAGGCGACGGCGCAGGGGCTCACGCTGCGCGTCGCCTACCCCGAGCGGATGCGCTTCCGCGACATAGAGCGGGTCACGTTCGACGTGGAGAACACGGCGGGCGAACCCTGCCGGGCGGCCGCCCTCACGATCGACGAGGCGTACCTGGACAGCTTCGAGGAGCACCACACAACGCCTCTGGAGGCGGCGTTCGGGCGCTTCGCGCTGGGCGACCTCGCGCCCGGCGAGCGCCGCCGGATCGACGTCGAGCTCCGCGGCGAGCGCAGCTGGCTCGCCTCGGGCAACGCGACCCTGTCGTGCGGTGAGGAGCGCGGCGTCCACGTGCCGCTCCGCACGTTCATCTTCCCGTGAGATCACCATGGAGACCGTCGCCCGCGTCGCCTTCGTTTATGTGTTCCTCGCCGCCGCGTTCCGCGTGCTCGGCAAGCGCGAGCTCAGCTCGATGTCGCCGTTCGAGCTCGTCACGCTCATGCTGATCCCCGAGATCGTCTCTCAGGCTCTCGTGCGCGAGGCGTCGCTCGCGAACGCGCTCGCGGGCGTGTCCACCGTCCTCGTGCTCGTGTTCCTGACGTCCCTCCTGACGCACCTCTTCCCGAAGGCGTCCGAGGTCATCGACGGCTCGCCCACGGTGCTGGTCGCGAAGGGCCGTATCCTGGAGGAGGCGTGCAATCGCGAGCGGATCCAGCCGGAGGAGATCCTGTCCGAGATGCACAAGAGCGGGCTGGAGCGCTTCTCCCAGGTGCGATGGGCCATCCTGGAGGCGGACGGCGCTCTCACCATCGTCCCGGAGCAGGGCCACGGCCTGCCCGTCTCCCCGGCCAGGACGCGGGACGAAGGCGTGTGAGCGGCGGTCAGGCCGGGCGGGAGGCGCGGGCGGCTGCTGTCCGAGGGGGTGAGCGGCGCGGGCGCCCGGCGCCGCGGAGGCTCTCAGCCCGGCGCGGCGGCCGGGGCCTCCGGCCGAATCGGCGCACGGACGGCGCCTCGCCGGCTCGTTCTTTCTTCGGCTCCGGCGCACGATTTCGCAACGATCCGGAGGACCTTGCCGGACATCGTAAATAGTACAGAGGAGGGAGCTCCGCTCATGTCCGCCTCGCGCTCGCCCGCAACCGGATCCGGAGGATGAATCGCGCCGTGCTGTCGCTCGCCGCCTCGCTCTTCCTGGCGGCGCCCGCGGCGCTCGCGCAGGGCGCGCAGCGCGGCGCGCGGCTGTCCTACACGCGGGGGCCTGGCGCCGAGGGGTGCCTCGAGGAGCCGAGCCTCCGGGCGATCGTCGCCAGCCAGCTCGCCGGGGTCGACCCGTTCGTTCACGACGGTGCGCGGCACATCGAGGTCGTCGTCCAGCGCAAGGGGACGGTGTTCCAGGGAGAGATCGTGCTCCATGACCGCGATGGCCGGGAGCTCGGCCGCCAGGAGCTCTCGAACCCGGTCTGCGGCGTGCTCGTGCAGCACATCGGCCTCTCCCTCAGCATCTTCATGCGCCCGTTCCTGCCACCACGGCCTGCACCGGGGGGCGCTCCCACGCCGCCCTCAGGGCCGCCGACCCCGACGGCGCCGGGGGAGGCCGCTCCATCCGTCTCGCCGAGCGCGCCGCCCCACGCAGCGTCGCCTCCGCCGGCGCCGGGGGAGGCCGCTCGACCCACCCCACCGGACGCGCCGCCCGAGGCGCCGGCCTCGGAGCCGCCCCGCCCCGTCGCTGCGCCAGCCCGACTCGCTCCGCGCCCGGGGCCGCCGCCGGAGCGCCCTCGCCTTCAGGTGGGCGCCGGGGTCCTGCTCGGCGCCGGCGTGGCGCCCTCCGTGGCGGTCGGGTTCTCGGGGGTCGCCGGTCTCCGCTGGGAGAGGTTCTCGCTCTCGCTGGAGGCCCGCGGGGATCTTCCGATCGACACTGAGCCCTACCACGGGAGGATCATTGAGGTGTCGGGGCTGGGCGGCTCGCTGGTTCCCTGCGGCCACGCGGACTGGTTCTTCGGCTGCGCCCTCGCCACGGCAGGCGGGGTGTGGCACGTCAGGGAAAGCACCGCCAGAGAGCGCGCAGTGCCCTACGCAGCGCTCGGGTTTCGTGCGGGGCTGGAGGCGCCGCTTTCGGCTCGCCTCGCCGGGCAGCTCAGCGGAGACCTCTTGGTCAACATGCTTCGGCCGCACTTTCGGCCAATCGATGGCGAAGGGTGGTCCGCCGCGCCCATCTCGGAGGCCGTGGCGCTCCGTCTGATCGCTTTCTTCTAAACCTTCGTGCGGTTTCGCGAAGCATCGGACGCGCGCGCGGGAGCGATTTCCATGCGGGGGTTGCGAGCGCGTGCGGCGCGCTGGGGTCGCAGGCGCGTCCTTCGCGGCCTGCCACCTCCGTGAGAGGTTGCTGCCGCGTCCCATGCGGAACGAGCCGTCGACTCAGGCCGGTACAGCGCTGGTGCGATGACAGCAGAACGTCGCCGCCGCGGTCGGCGCGATGCTGCCGACCGGCTCGCCGCCGAACGCTTCGCATCGTCCGGGGTCAAGGCTGACGACGCTCACCGACTTGCTTCCGAGCGCCGTGCCGGTCGCGACCGTCCCGCAGTCGGGGGCGGCGGCCGTGATCACCTGGGCCGCAACGAGCTGCGAGCACCCTTCGTCGCTGAACGCGGAGGCCAGGACGCTGCAGGTCGCTCCGGTGGGCTCCGTGCGGCCGCAAGGAGCGCAGCCGCGGGTGTCCTCGACGCCGGCATAGAAAACGTATCGGTCCGGGTACGTGGCGGGGCAGTCCTGCTCTCCCTCGTGGTGGATGCACGTGAGAAACCCCTCCGGCGGCGCGGCGTCACCGCTCGGCGGTGCCGGCGTGCAGGTCATGCCCGGATCCGCGCACGGGGGGGACGCGTTTCCGGTGCACGCCCGGGCGACGATCGCGAAGCTCCCCGTCGTCGCGAACTCGTCGGGGCTCTCTGGCACCTCGGCGACCCTCGGTGCGCAACCTGCGGAGACGACGCGAGGCGCCTGGATCGCGAGCGACTGCACGCACGGGGCGCCATCGCAGGTCCGTCCGGCCTCGACGGCATTCGCTGAGGTGCAGGTCCCGTCCCACCCCTCCGGGGCAGCGAATGAGATCGCGGGAGCCTCGGGGCCGCCGCAAGGGAAGCTGGCGTAGGCGCTCCATTCCGCCGGCACCTCGCATGTCGCCTCCGGCGGGTCGCACGCGCAGGCGGGGCACTGGTGCGGGGCTGGAGCCGCGAAATCCGCGTAGCCCTCGTAGCCGACGCTCGGAGCGGTCGCAGGGCAGCTCGGCACGGCATCAGGAGAGCCGATCCAGAGCAGCGCCGGCTCGGACCACCCGAGCGGCTCCTTCGGTACGCACTGCCCTGCGCAGACCTCTACTGACGGGATCAGATCGCCGAAATCGGACGCGATGGCGGCGTCCGTGTCGTCCTCGGCCGCGCAGGCATCGCCGCCATCGCCGCCACCGCCGCCACACCCGCCAGCTCCGCCGGCATCGGGGGGCTCCGTCGCTTCACAAGGCGTTCCCTTGGGTCCTTCATCCTCATCCCAGGGGCAGAAGTACGTCGTCGGCGTCCCGCACCCGCTGGACGCGACACCGAGCCCGAGCGCGCTCGCACAACAAACCGCCACGATCTCACGCTGCCAACGTCGCGCCCGCGTCGCCATCGCCGCTCCTCATGATCTGCGGCGCCGCTGACGGCGCGCCGCCGTAAGTGCGGCCACGTTACCAGGGAACCCAAGGGCGCCGCCAGACCAACCCCGGGCAGACCACCCACGTTCGATCGCATTACGTAGAGCGAGATATTTTTCTCATTTTTTCGCCAGCCGACAGCGCACATCGCCCCTTCGCGAGGGGTCGACCTGTCCTCGTCGTGCACCCGTCCCCCGCCTGCCCCCAGAACGCGCGCTCTGGCACCCCCGGGTACGCTGGCCCGTCGATTGTGCAACGAGAAGCGGGGCAGTCCCGGACTCCGCTCCGATGAAGACCCCATTGCCGATCCCTCCCCGGCGGGAAGCCCGCCGCCCGTCCACCGATGCGCCGGGAGCCCGGACGCGCCGTCGCGCACGCAGCGCGCCGAAAGCGGTGCTCCACCCGGTAGCCTCACCCTCGATCGAGGTCCTCTGGGCCGAGCGGCCGTTCGTCGCCCTCCTGCTCCGCGCCCTCCACGTTCCCGCCCGCGATCGAGACGATCTCCTCCAGACGGTGCTCCTCGGCGCCTGGAAAGCCATCCGAGCGCGCAGGTACCGCCCGGACCCGCTGCGGCACCCGCGCCACGCGCTGCGCGCCTGGTTGCACGGCGTCGTCTGGCACCAGGTGTCCCATTACCGGGACAGGGCCCATGTTCGTTGCGAGATCCTGCTCGGCGCGCCCCTCGCGCCCGCCGGCCAGGCGCACGTCGAGATGAAGGAGCGCTCCTCGCCCGCGCCGCGCTCCGCGAGGTCGCCGCGCTGCCCAGGGGCCATCGCGATATCCTCCTCGCGGCGGCCGGGCGCCTCAGCCTCGTGGCCTGGGCACGAAAGCGCCGCATGAACCCCAACTCCGCCGCAAGCCGGCTGCGTCGTGCCAGGAGGGCGCTGGCCGAAAGGCTCGCCTCATCGAGGCTGCGGTTTCAGTGCGGGCGCCGCTCGGTGACACCGGCGCCGGGGCGAGGCCTCCTCTCGGTCCCCGCTCGGGCCCGCTCGGCCGGTCGCGTCGAGCCCTTGTACGATTTCGCAACGAGCCGGGCCGCCTCGCCGGACTACCTATCCATGAAAGAACCCCGACCACGCCCCGCGTCCCCTCCTGCGCCCGCCCTCGCCCCTCCGCCCGCCCCGGCGGCGGCACCTGCACCCGCTCCAGAGGCGGCGCTCGCGCCCGCGCCGGAGCCCGCCACCGCACCCGGTCGTGATTCTGCGCCCGCCATCGGGTCTTCCCCGAAGCCCTCGTTCGAGGAGGTCTACCAGACCTTGTTCCCGTACGTCCTCGCAGTGCTCTGGAGGCTCGGCGTCGCGTCTCGGGATCTTCACGATGTCGCTCACGAGGTGTTTCTCGTCGTTCACCGGCGCCTCGAGGACCATGTGCCTCGCCGGTCGCTCAAATCGTGGGTCGCGGGCATCAGCGCGCACGTCGCCCTCCGCCACCGGGAGCTCGCGCGGAACCAGCGGGAGCTGCTCGAGTTCGACGGCGCCGAGCCCGTCGAGCTCGCGGACCCCGGGCTCGACGCGGAGCGCCGGGTCGCGCAGGCCGAGACCCAGCGCATCGTCCGCGAGCTCATCCAGCACATCGAGAAGGAACGACGTGCGGTGTTCGTGCTCTACGACCTCGATGGCTGCGACATGCACGATATCGCCCAGGCACTCCAGATCTCCGTGAACACGGCATGGGATCGGCTGAGGCGCGCCCGCAACGAGTTCACGGCCGCGGTCAAACGGCTCTCCGCACGGGACCCGGACGCGCTCGGCCTTCGCGGCCTGCGCTTCGCCCTGGTGCCGTTCACCCTGGCCGACAGGCCCATGCTGCTCGACGCAAGCAGGGTCCGGATCGGCGTTTCGCAGGAGCTCGCCGGACCGCTGTGGGCGCGGCTTCAGCGGTCGCTCGCCTCGACCGGAGGGCTCGCCCGCGGCACGGACGGCCTCCACGGCGGCCCTGCGGCGCAGCCCCATGCAGGCGCCTCGTCGTCCCACCAGCGCCGTCCCGGGAACGCGGTGGAGGCCGCCGGCGCTACCGGGGAGAAGCGCACGCCGCCGGTCGTCACGATCGCGCGATCCAGGCTCATCAAGGCAGGCGTGGCGCTGTTCCTCGGGGGAGCCGGGACGGGCGCCGTCGTGGTCTATGCCGCGTTCGCGCCGCCTGCCGCGGCGCCAGCGGTGTCCGTCAGCGCCGAGGTGGTGTCCATCAGCGCCGAGGACGAAGGCGCCGCGTCCGACCGAGCCGAGCGCACCGGGGCAGGGCGCGGCGGGCGCGCCACGGGCGGGCTCGTCGTGGCCGACGCCGTCGGCGAGCGCGCCGCGGGCGGGCTCGTCGTGGCCGACGCCGTCATGGACGCCGGGCCCCCGGGGGCCGTGGACGTGGCGGCCGCGGCGCCGTCACGCGCCCCCTCTCGCAAGGCCGCCCCGCCCGGCGAGCACGACGCGACCGAGGAGAGCGCCTTGCTCAGCAGCGCCGTCCTTGCGCTCAGCGAAGGGAACGCGACAGGAGCGCTCGACGTGCTGGCCCTGCACGCACGGAACCATCCGCGCAGCCCGAGAGCCGAGCAGCGCGAGGCGCTGGCCATCCAGGCCCTCATCGAGGCCGGGCGGCGCGCCGACGCCGACGCGCGAGCCGAGCGGTTCCGCGCGGCCTTCCCTGACAGCATGTTTCTCCGCGCCATCGACGCGGCCATGAACGGCCGGTGAGGACCCAGGCACGCCGCGCCCGGCGAACGCCGGCGCTGCCTCGCTCCTCAGCGCCTCGATCCGGCGCCGCCCTGCTCACGCTGCAGGTCGCGCAGCCGCTCGACGTCGAAGAACGGCGCGAACGCGACGCCGAGAGACGCCGGTCAGGCCGGGCGGGAGGCGAGGCGGCGCGCGCCGCGCCGGGCGATCGCCGCCGCGAGGGCGAGGGCGCCGAGCGTCATGCCGACGAGCGTGCCCTGCCCGCGGGTCCGCGAGGGGCGATCGCCGTCGAGGACCGGGGTCGCCCCGCCGCAGAGCACGTCGGCGTGGACGCTGACGCGGGCGCGCAGCCAGTTGTCGACCCGCTCCTGCGGCGCGGGGCTCAGGACGAGGTCCGTGTCGAGCGCGGCGCGCGGCAGGTTCGCCTCGAGACGCGTCAGCCAGACGTCCTTCGGGTGCAGGCCGACCATCGCGATCGCGAGGTCGTCGAGCGCCCCGCACGCGAGCTCGCGCGCGTCGATCTGGCCTGCGGCGACCTCCCCGCAGCTCGGATCCGACAGCGGGACGCCGGCCGGGCACGGGTTCGCCACGGCGCGGCTCTCTGTCGCGATCTCGGCGAAGCGCACGGCGCACGCGGCGTCCTGGACCTCGCCGGTCTCGCCGTTGGCGAACCCCTGCTGGGCGAACGCGGCGGCGATCGTGTCGACCGGGGTGGTCGAGCCGCTCGTCGTGTAGCGCACGCCGAACGGCGCCCCGGGGCTCGAGACGGGCGAGAACAGCGACCCCTGCTGCGCGTAGGAGGTGAGGAACGCGCGGCCGCCGTCGGCCGCCGCGATCGCCTTCTCGCGGAGCACGCCGTAGTTCGACTCCTGCGAGGCGAAGTCCCACGCGAGGAGGTCGATGGGGACGGCCGCGGCCGCGAACCCCTCGGGGGCGAGCCGCGCCTCGCTGATGGTGAAGAGGGTGATCGCGACGTTCGCGCCCGTCCCGGCGGCGACCATCCGGAGCGGGAGCGCGGCGTTCGCCCCCGGCGTGACGACCCGCACCGGCGTCATCTCCTTCACGTCCTTGCCCGGCTGGAGCCTGATGGCGATGAAGTCGAAGCCCTCGTCGACATAGGCGTCGATGATCGGCTGCGTCGACTCGTCCACGTTGAAGCCGTTCCTGTCGAACCACGCGTTCAGCACGCCGGGCGTGTCGGTCGCGAGCGTCACGGTGTCGTACGGACCGACGGTGCCGCGGTGGAGCACGGTGACGTGATCGCCGCCGCCGAACGCCTCCCCCGCCGCGTCCGCGGAGCCGAGGGTCGAGCCGCAGCCCCCGCCGCTGCGGGCGCAGGTGGAGCTCGGCGCGGTGATGCGCACCGACGTGGCCGCCTCGAGCGTCTCGAACCAGGCGTCCGAGCCTTCCTCGAGGATCGCTCCGCGCTTCACCGGGAGCACCCACCCGAACGCGCTCGGATCGCCGGAGTACTGGATCTGATCCCAGAGCACCGACTGGACGGGCGACACGGAGAGCACCATCCGGTGCGCGTTGACGACCGTCGTCTCGGTGGGCGGGGCGAAGCACCCGCCGCAGGCGAGCGCCTCGCGCGGTGATGACAGGAGCGTCGCGGAAGGAACGGCGAGCGCAAGGAGCGCGAACAAGCGAAGTTTCATCGGCTACCTCCATGGGCGCGGGTCCGCGCGGGCGGGCTCTCGAGGCGCGCGGGCGGCGCGCGGCGCACCACCGCCAGGCTATCCAAGCCCGCGCGCGGCGGGCAGCCCGGGCACGATTGGCGCGCCGCGCGCCATGCGGGAGCGCCGCGAGCCGCCGTCAGCCCGCGGCCCACCACGCGTCGAGGTCGCGGAGGGCGCGCTCGGCCATCACCTCGTAGCGGGCGCGCTTGCGCAGCTTGCCGTGCGCTGGATCGAGCGGCGCGATGTGCGCCCAGGTGATGTTGGACGGCTGATACGTGGGCTGCTTCCGGCCGAGGTGCGTGAGGATGCCGCCGAGCGCCGTCGTGGGCGGCGGCGGCCGGAGCGGCTCGTTCCGCAGCTGCTGCGCGAGGAGGACGGCGCACACGAACCCCGCCGCGGCGCTCTCCACGTAGCCCTCGACGCCCGCGATCTGGCCGGCCAGGTGCACGCCCGGCAGCGCGCGGAGCTCCATCGCGGGGCCGAGGAGCGCCGGCGCGTCGACGAAGGTGTTGCGGTGCACGGAGCCCATGCGGAGGAACTCGGCCTCCTCGAGGCCGGGCACCATCCGGAACACCCGCAGCTGCTCTGCGTACTTCATGCGCGTCTGGAACCCGACCAGGTTGTACGCCGTCGCCGCCTCGTCCTCCGGGCGCAGCTGGAGCACCGCGTAGGGGCGCCGGCCGGTGCGCGGATCGGTGAGCCCCACCGGCTTCATCGGCCCGAACGAGAGCGTCTGCTCGCCGCGCGCCGCCATCACCTCGCAGGGCAGGCACCCCTCGAAGTAGCGCACCTCCTCGAAGGCGCGGGCCTCCACCTTCTCCGACGCGACGAGGGCCTGGACGAACGCCTTGTACTGCGCCTCGTCGAAGGGGCAGTTCACGTACGCCTCGTCGCCGGCCTCGGCGTCGTCGCGGCGCTCGGCCGCGTCCTCCGGCGGCGCGGTTTGCTCCCGCTGCGCGGCCCGGTCCGGCGGCGCGGTTTGCTCCCGCTGCGCGCCCCGGTCGCCGCGGACGGCGCCCCCCTTGCCGTAGCGCGACTGCTTCCACACGCGCGACCAGTCGATCGAGTCGGCGCTGACGATCGGCGCGATCGCGTCGTAGTAGGCGAGGTGCTCGGCGCCGACGGCTGCGGCGAGGCTCGCCGCGAGGGCGTCGGAGGTGAGCGGCCCCGTCGCGAGGATCACGGGCCGCTCGGCGGGGATCTCCGTCACCTCCCGGTGCTCGACGGTGATCCGGGGGTGGGCCTCGATCGCCCGCGTCATCGCCTCGGCGAACCGCTCGCGGTCGACCGCCAGCGCGCCGCCGGCCGGCACCGAGGTCTCGTCGGCGCACCGCAAGGCGAGCGAGCCCACGCGCCGGAGCTCTTCCTTGAGGAGCCCCACCGCGTTGCTCAGCGCGGCGCCGCGCAGCGAGTTCGAGCACACGAGCTCGGCCAGCCGATCGCTCGTCTGCGCAGGCGTGCGCCGGTGAGGTTTCATCTCGACGAGGCGCACGCGCAGCCCGCGCTGCGCGAGCTGGTACGCCGCCTCGCAACCGGCCAGGCCGCCCCCGACGACGACGACGACGTCGTGCGGGCTCTCCGCTCCGTTCATACAGCTCACCAGGGTGGGGGTCTCGCGGGCTTCTTAGCTCGCCGTGCGGCGGGCGCGCACGGCCCGCGCCGGCTTTTCGGCGGCCCCCTGGGCCGCGCCAGCGCCCTCTGGCGCGGCCTCGGGCCGGCCGGCTGGCGTGGGCTCCGCCGGCGCGGGCCGGGCGGCCGGCGCCGGGGCGGCGCTCGCGACGACCGCCGCGGCGTCCGGGGTGGCGGTGCCGTCGGCGGCGCCGTCCTCCCCTTCCCCCTCGACGATCTCCTGCTTGAAGCCGCAGTCCTTCGTCGCGCAGACGAGCATCGCCTTCTTGCCGGCGGTGCGCGTGACGAACTTCGCGCCGCACTGCGGGCACGGGACCGGCACCGGCTTCTGCCAGAGCTTGAACTCGCACTTCTGCTCGGCGTTCCAGTTGGAGCAGCCGTAGAAGGTGCGCCCGCCCTTCTTGCGCGGCCGGATCTCGATGAGATCGCCGCCGCAGCTCGGGCACGCGACGCCGAGCGGGACCGGGCGCGTGTTCTTGCAGGCCGGGTACCCGGTGCACGACAGGAAGTCGCCGAAGCGGCCCGTCTTGATGATCATCGGCTTCCCGCACTTGTCGCACGAGATGTCGGTCTCGCGGACGGCGGCGGTCCCCCGCGCGTCGGACAGGTCGCGCGTCGCCTTGCACTTCGGGTAGCGCTCGCAGCTCAAGAACCAGCCGTTCTTGCCCCACTTCTTGAGCATCATCGACCCGCACTCGTCGCAGACGATGTCGGTCTTCTCGGCCTCGGGCTTCCACGGCGCGAGCTTCTTCGACTTGTCGAGCTGCTCCCTGAACTTCTTGTAGAAGCTCTTGAGCAGTTGCTCGCGCTTCAGGCTGCCGGCACCGACGGCGTCGAGCTCCTCCTCCATCTGCGCCGTGAAGTTCGGATCCATGATGTCGAGGTTCGACCGGACGAGGCCGTCGACCACGAACTTCCCGAGGAGCGTCGGCTGGAACGCGCCGCCGTCCCGCTTCTCGACGTACGCGCGCTGCTGCACCTTGCTGATGATCTCGGCGTACGTCGACGGGCGGCCGATGCCGCGCTTCTCCAGCTCGCGCACGAGCGAGCCCTCGTTGTAGCGGGGCGGCGGCTGCGTGAACTTCTGGTCGGTGATGACCCCCGGGGG
The DNA here is from genome assembly GCF_051475585.1 of Sorangium sp. So ce426. NCBI lineage: Bacteria > Pseudomonadati > Myxococcota > Polyangiales > Polyangiaceae > Sorangium > Sorangium sp. So ce426. Next base: position 7,400,399 of record NZ_CP150341.1, read on the forward strand.
CGACACGGAGAGCGCCTCGCCCTCCTTCATGTCGGGCAGGAGCGCCTCCGAGTCCTCCTCGGCCGAGGGCCCCGGCGCCGCGCGCTCCGCCTCGGCGGCGGTCGCCTCGGGCGCCGGCGCGGCGGCGCCGCCCTCCGCGGCGGCGCCTGCGCTCTCCTCCTCGCCGGCGAACTCCTGCTGGCCCTCGGTCACCTGCAGCCAGCCGGCGAACTTGAGGATCCGCCCTGTCGCCCGGGCGAGGTAGCTCCGGTACGCGGGCGCCGCGACCGTCGGCGCGACGTCGATCTCGAGCGTCGTGCGGTCGTACACCGCCGGGGTCATCTGCGAGGCGACGAAGCGGTTCCAGATGAGCTTGTACAGCTTGTACTGCTCGTCCTTGAGGTGCTTCTTGATCGAGTCCGGGTGGATCTCGACGCTCGTCGGCCGGATCGCCTCGTGCGCGTCCTGCGCGTTCTTCTTCGACTTGTAGACGTTCGGGCGCTCGGGGACGAACTCCTTGCCGTACCGCTTCGCGACCACGCCGCGCACCTCGGCGATCGCGTCGTCGCTGACGCGCGTCGAGTCGGTACGCATGTACGTGATGAGGCCGACCGGGCCGCCGTCGCGCTTGAGGTCGATGCCCTCGTAGAGCGCCTGGGCGATCTGCATCGTCCGCTTGGCGCCGAAGTGCAGGTAGTTCGTCGCGTCCTGCTGGAGCTTCGAGGTGGTGTACGGCGCGGGCGGGTTGCGCTTCTGCTCGCGCCGCACGACCTTCGCCACCTTGTAGCGCGCGGTCTCGAGATCGGCGCGCACCTTCCCGGCGACCTCGCCGTTCGTCACCTCGAGCTTCTTGCCGTCGGCGGAGGCGAGCTTCGCCACGAACGGGGCGCGCTGCGGCGGGCTCGCCGCGCCGAGGCCGACCGCGATGTTCCAGTACTCCTCCGGGACGAACGCCTCGACCTCGCGCTCGCGGTCCACGATGAGCCGCAGCGCGACCGACTGCACCCGCCCCGCCGACAGGCCGAACGCGAGCTTCGACCAGACGAGCGCCGACACGTCGTAGCCGACGATGCGATCGAGCACGCGCCGCGCCCGCTGCGCGTCGTACAGGTTCTCGTCGAGCTTGCGGGGGTTGTGGACGCCGTGGTCGACCCCCTTCTTCGTGATCTCGTGGAACTCGACCCGCGCCACCTTCAGCTTCGGGTTCTTGATCTCCTCCGAGATGTGGAACGCGATCGCCTCCCCTTCGCGATCGGGGTCGGTCGCCAGGAGCACCTCGTCCGCCTTCTTCGCGGCGGACTTCAGCTCCTCCAGGACCTTCTCCTTGCCCTCGATGACCTCGTAGGTCTCGGCAAAATCGTTCTGCACGTCGACGGCGTTCTGCTTCTTGGGCAGGTCCTTGACGTGCCCCTTCGAGGCGAACACCTCGTACCCGTTGCCGAGATATTTCTTGATGGTCTTCGCCTTCGCCGGCGACTCCACGATGACGAGCGTCTTGGCCATCACCACCTTCTGAGCAACGAGATCGGGCTTGTGAGGATTGAAGGGCGCCCTTCGGTGCGAGGGAGGCCCCCCCGCGAGGAGGCGGCCACCCGGAAACCGCACTGGGCAGGGTGAGCCGGCGCGCCCCTTCAACGAAGAGCCCGCCGAAACAACCCGGCGGGCCCCTCTACTACTACGGCCTGGAGCGTCAACGTCAAGAGTGCCTCCACGGCGCGTCTGGGCGGAAGCCCCGTCCTCTCGCAGACCTCATCCACGTGCGCCGGCCGGGCGTCCAGGGCGTCGAGGACGGCGCGCTCGGCCGCGCTCATCGACGGAGGTGGCCCATTTTCCTCGGGCAAAACGCCCGTCCGCGCCCCGAAGGCGGCCTCCGGGAGCGGCAGCGTGCCCCCGCCGGGCGACCTGTTGCGCGCCGAGCGCCGCGCGCGGCGTCGGGCGCGGGGCGGCGGCGCCTGCCCGCCGAGGACGTCGATGACGTCGGCCGCGCGCGTGATGGGGCGCGCGCCGGAGACGAGCTCCAGCGCGCAGCCCACGCCGCGCGGGCTCCACGGGGCGTGGGGGACGACGCAGAGGTGGCGGCCGAGGCGGCGGGCCGCGGCGGCGGCGGAGCGGGCGCCGCTCTCGACCCCCGCCTCGACCACGACGGTCGCGAGCGTGAGCGCGGCGAGGACCGCGTTGCGCTGGAGGAACAGCGCCGGCAGCGGCGGCGTGTCGTCGGGGACGCGCGCGAGCAGCGCGCCGCCCGCGGCGAGGACGCGCGCGAACAGCGCCGCGTGCTCGCGCGGGTACGGGCGCGCGTGGCCGCCGCCGCCGACGACGACCGTCGGCGCGCGCGCGTCGAGCGCGCCCTCGTGCGCGGCCGCGTCGACGCCGCGCGCGCCGCCCGACCAGATCGAGAAGCCCGCCTCGCCGAGCGCCGCGGCGAGCGCGCGGGTGAACCGGAGCGCCTCGTCGCTCGCGGCGCGCGTCCCGACGATCGCGACGCCCGGGCACGCCGGGAGCGCGCCGCGGAGGTAGAGCGTCGGCGGCGCGGCCTCGGTCTCCGTCACGAGGGCCCAGAGCTGCGCGGGGTAGGAGGGATCTGCGGGCTGGATCTCGATCGACGCCATACGCGGCGTGTCGACCGACGCCCGGGACGAGTTGCGCGAAATGAGGATCGCGGCGCGAGGAGCGCGCGGCCGCCCGCTCCCTGCGCGGTCGCCGCGCTACCGGGGCGGCGCGCGAGGCGCGGCGCTCGGCGGCGCCGTGTCAGGCGGGGTCGCGCCGGGCGGCGCGGCGCCGGGCGGCGGGGCCGGGCGCGCGCCGCGGAAGCCCTGGACGAGCACGACGCCCGCGCCGCGCCGCACCTGCGCGTGGAGCTCCACGGCGAGCGGCGCGGCGCCGGGCGCCGAGAAACACGCTCCCCGGCCGCCGATCACCGCGACAGGCCCGCGATCCGCGTCCTGGGCGACGATCTCGAGCGCGGGCGGCGCGCCCTTCGTGACGAAGAGGTCGACCTCGATCACGCCGAGCCCGCCCTGCGCGATGAACACCGCGCACTCGTCAACACCGCGCGGGACGCGCACGGGGATCGCGGCGCTCTCCCCTTCCTCGATGGCGAGCGACGCGACGTCGCCGAGCGGCTCCATGCCCCTCGCCTCCCCGCGCGCGGTGTTGGCGAGCGCGAGCGCCGTCACGCGCGGCACCGGCGCGCTCGCCGCGGGCCGCTGCTCCGCCGCGCGGCTCAGGAACAGGCGCGACGCCTCCGGGTCCGGCCCGGGCGCGTCGCGCGGAGGCGGCGGGTTCCGCGGCGCGTCGGGCGCGGGCGAGGAGGCCGGCGGAGGCGGCGGGCTAGGGCGCAGGAGCTCGGCGCGCTCTCCGCCGCACGCCGACACGGCGAGCGCGAGCGACGCAGCGAGCAGGCGGCGCGCCGGCCCGAACGGACGGAGTTCGACGAGAGCGAGCGCGCGCCGCACCGCGCGGAGCCTACCAGAACCGCCGCGCCGCGCTCGGTCTGCGAGCGGCCGGCCGTGGGTCGTGCTACCCACTCGCCCGATGAAACCCAGGGACATCGTCGTCGCGACGCATGGTCACTGCTTCGACGGCATGGCGAGCGCGGCGCTGTTCACCCGCCTGATGCAGGCGCTCCGCCCCGGCGAGCCGCTCGCGCTGCGGTACCGCTCCTGCGGGTACGGCCCGGGCATGACGATGATCCCGCCTTCGTGGCTCGACGGCGACGAGAACGCGATCCTCGACTTCCGCTACACGCCGACGAAGAAGCTGACGTGGTACTTCGACCACCACGTCACCGGGTTCGGATCGGACGAGGAGCGCGACGCGGCGCTCGCCGGCGCGTCGCGCGCGAAGGTCGCGGGCGACGCGCCTCAGGTCTTCTACGACGCCGCCTACGGCTCGTGCACGAAGCTCATCGCGGACGTCGCCCGCGATCACTTCGGCGTCGAGATGGCCGGCGCCGATGAGCTCATCCGGTGGGCCGACCTCATCGACACCGCGCGCTTCCCCTCGGCTGAGGCCGCCGTGAGCCGGGAGGAGCCGATCATGCAGCTCGCCTCCGTGGTGGAGCACCACGGCGACGGGCCGTTCCTCGCCTCCGTGGTGCCCCGGCTCGTCGAGCGGCCGGTGAGCGAGGTGGCGCGCGAGGCGGACATCCAGGAGCTCTGGCGTCCGCTCTCCGTCTCGCGGCAGACGTTCGTCACGCGCATCGAGCGCGGCGCGCGGAAGCTCGGCCGCGTGGTGCTCGTCGACCTCTCCGACGCGCCGCTCGAGGCGGTCGGCAAGTTCATGACGTACGCGATGTACCCGGACTGCGTGTACTCGGTCACGCTCTCCCGGCAGAAGCAGCACTACAAGCTCTCGGTCGGCTACAACCCCTGGTGCGGCGTCCCCCGCGATCGCGACATCGCCCCCATCTGCCGCCGCTACGAGGGGGGCGGGCACCCGGCGGTCGGCGCGGCGTCCTTCCCGCTCTCCGCGCTCGAGCGCGCGCGCGAGGCGGCCCGCGCCGTCGCCGAGGAGCTCGACGGGGAGCCCGCGCGGTGACCTGGGCCGAGCAGCGCTTCCGCAGGAGCGCGCGCGAGACGGGGCGGGCAGCGTCATCACGCGCGGCGGCCACGCGCGCGCCGCTCCTCTTCGGGCACCGGGGCGTGCGCGGCGAGGGCGCCCCCGCGGAGAACACCCTCGCCGCCTTCGAGCAAGCCGCGGCGCAGGGGGCCGACGGGATCGAGCTCGACGTGCGGGTGTGCGGCTCGGGCGAGCTCGTGGCGCTGCACGACCCGGACCTCGCGCGGGTGACCGGGGGCGCGGACCCGCGCGCCGCCGCGGCGCTCCCCTGGGAGGAGCTCCGGCGGGTCGACCTCCGCGGCGACCGGGTGCCGCTCCTGTCCGAGGTGCTCGCGTTCGCGCGCGGCCTTCGGCTCGCCGTCAACATCGAGATGAAGCGGGACGTGCCCGATCGCACCGCCGTCGTGCTCGCGACCGCGCGGCTCGTGCGCGCCTGGGATCCGCGCCACGCCTTGCTCGTCTCGTCGTTCGATCCTGTCATGATCGCCTCCTTCGGCGCCCTGGTGCCCGCCGTCCCGCGCGCGCTCCTCGTGCACCGGAGCCGCTACCACGACACGGCCGTGCGCCTCGCGCCGGCGCTCGGCGCGCTCGCCGCGCACATCGAGCGGACGATCGCGTCCCCGGAGCGCATCGCGCTCCTGAAGCGGCAGGGCCGCGTGATCAACGTGTGGACCGTGAACGACCCGCGGGAAGCGCAGGACCTCGCGGCGCTCGGCGTCGACGGGCTCATCACGGACGCGCCGCGCCGCATCCGCGACGCGCTCGCGTAGCCGGCTTCGTCGGACAGGCGCGGCCGCGCGCTACCTTCGCTGCCAGGGGTCGATGATCTCGCGCGAGCGGCGCGGGCCCCGGCGCGGGGCCGACGGAGCCGGCGGGGCCTTTCGCTCGGCGGACGCCGCCGGCTCCGCCGTGGCCGCCCGCCGCGCGGCGTCCGCGGCGGGCACGTCCTCGGCCAGGGGCACGCGTGCCATCACCGGGGTCGATGCGCGGACCACCTCCAGAGGCGGCGCAGCCGAGCTCACGCTCTCGGGCTCGATCGGCGCGGCCACGTGGTAGGGCGCGGCGCCCTCCACGCCGACGGGCCGCAGCGCCGTAACCGCGACCGTCGCGCTGATCGCGGACAGCGCGCCGCACGCCACGAGCCAGCGGAGCGTCGCGCTCGCGTGAGGCCTGCGGTCCGCGCGCACCTCGCCGGCCGCTGCCGCCGTCAGCGTGCCGGGCTGGGACGGATCGGCCAGCGAGGCGAGCGTGTCCTGCAGCGAGCGCGGGCCCTGGTCCCCGGGTCGGGAGAGCGGGGCGAGCTCCCCTGAGCCCTCCAGCGCGCCGGTGCCGCCCGGCGACAGCCCGAGCAGCGTCCCCGTGCGCGACGTCACGGGCGCCGGCCGCGACGTCACGGGCGCCGGCGTCGAGGGCACGGGCAGCGGGATGCCCGGATCGCCCATCGCGACGACGAAGGCGTGCACCATCTCCTGCGCCGACTGGAACCGCTGAGCCCTGTCGCGCGAGAGGGCGCGCAGGAAGAAGACGTCGAGATCGGCCGGCACGTCGGGCGCGAGGTGCGTCGCGAGCGGGATCGGCTCGACGAGGATGCGCGACAGGACCGCGCCGAGCACGTCGCCCTCGAACGGCAGCTTGCCCGTCACCGCGCGGAAGAGGATCACCCCGAGCGACCACAGGTCGCTCCGCGCGTCGAGGTTCCTGTCGCCGCGCGCCTGCTCCGGGCTCATGTAGAACGGCGAGCCCAAAAGCTCGCCGGTCCTCGTGGTCTCGTCGGTGAGGAGCTTGCCGGTGAGCTGCTTGGCGATGCCGAAGTCGAGGATCTTGACGATCTCCTCGTCCTCATCGACGCGCGAGAGGAACAGGTTGCCTGGCTTGAGGTCGCGGTGGACGAGCCCGGACTCGTGCGCGCGGCGCAGCGCCTTGCCGGTCTGGACCGCGATGCGCGCCGCCTCGGCGAGGGAGAGGCGGCGGACCCGCCTCAGGCGACGGCTGAGATCCTCGCCCCGGAGCAGCTCCATGACGAGGTACGGGACAGCCCTCCAGATCCCGTAGTCCTGCACGCTCACCACGTGCGGGCTACCGAGGTTCGCCGCGGTCCGCGCCTCGCGGTAGAAGCGCGCGCGGAACTCCGGCGAGGCCGCGTGCTCCGGATCCATGAACTTGATCGCCGCCGGCGCCCCCAGCTGGAGGTGCCGGGCCAGCCACACCGAGCCCATCCCGCCCCGCGAGAGCGGCCCTTCCAGGCGGTACTTGTCGCCGACGATCGTTCCCGGCTCGACGTCCATCGCCGACTCCTCCGGCCACGGCGAGGTGGAATTCGTCTGTCTAGACGTTCGAGCGAGCGGCGTCCACGCCATCAGGCGAGCGCTGCCACGAGCCAGCGGGCGCCAGCCGTGATGGCCATTGTCCTTTCAGGAGCCGCCTGAACGCGCCTGCTCAGAGCACCTTAGTCCTGGCAGTCGACATGACGGCGGACGACGCCGCCCGGGACCGGCTGGGTGAACGCCCCCGAGATGATGGGCGGATTCCACTTCGCCTCCTTGTACTGAAAGATCACGTCGTCCTCGGTGTTGGGCACCCGCATGCGGATCGAGCGGGGGATCTCGGCCAGGCAGGCGCCGCCGCTCGGCGGGATCGGATCGTCGATCCCCTCCGGATCGACGCGCGGCGGCGCGGTGCGGATGGCCGCGTGATGGCTCAGCTCCACGTGATAGAGGTCTGTCCCGCGCTGCGCGACACGGACCTCGCGGACGCGCAGGCGCTGCTGGCTCCACGGCGCGAGAAAGTCGCGGGGGTGCGGCTCGAGGTGGATCTCCTCCACCGCGTCGCGGGAGCCCTGGATCAGCACGCGGTAGAACCCATCGCCGTCCCAGGCGATCGAGGCGCCGCGCGGCTCGTGAGCGAGCACCGGCGCCTCGCCGCGGAGCAGCGAGACGAGGGCGTGCCCGGGGATGGGCACCCGGGTGAGCCGCGCCAGGTTGCACGCGCTCGCGGGCCCGTGCAGGAGCTGCTTCTCCCCGACATCGAGCATCTGGAACTGGGTGCCATTCGACGTGAGCGTGAAGAGCGTCGCGCCGAACGGGCTCACCACGTCGAAGCGCACCCGATCCGGATTGACCGCGAGGATGTACATGTCCCCGCGGAGCCGCCCCTGGCGCGAGAAATGGTCGACCTTGGCGGTGCCCTGGACGCCGTTCACGCAGGCATAGGTGGCCTTCATCCGGTCGAGCGCCGCGTCGGCGGTCGGGAACCGGGACGCGGGCGGATCCACGGAGGCACAGCCGGTCACGAGCACGGCGAGGGGCGCGGCCCAGGCGATCGCGCGATGGCGCATGGGCGCGGACGCTGGCAAGGATCGCCGAGCCCGTCAACCGCGGAAGCGGCGCCGAGTTCATCCGCCGGCGGAGCGGCGCGAGGGGCGTGGCCGTGGAGGAGGGGTGTCGAGCGAGGGCCGAGGGCCCGGAAGACGGCGACGAGGAGGGCCGCGCGTCCGGCCCGGGGCGAGCCCCCGGCCGGACGCGCGCGAGCGGGATCAGGACGCCCGGAGCGCCTCGAGCAGATCGACGTCGGGGATCGCGACCGGGAGGCGGGCGCGGAGGACGGCGACGTCGTTGTCCTCGCAGAGGCGAGCCACAGCGAGCCCATCGAAGAGGGAGATGGGCGCGGTCCCCACGATCGCGGCCTCTTCGCGCGCACCGGAGAGCATCTGACCGGCGGTCAGGATCCAGCCGGCGGTCGCGGGGCCGTAGTGGTGGAGCGAGCCGCGCAGCTCGGTGACCCGCTCGCGGCCGACCTCGCGGCCGTCCCGCCGGATGACCAGCGCGAGCTTGATCTCGTCACCCGCCGTGCGGAGCGCGCCGGAGAAGTGGCTCTCGCCGCCCGGCGCCCCGGCGCGGCGCACCGCGCGCAGCTGGCCGATGCCGATGCGCTCGAGGGCGAGGACGCAGATCTCGACGAAGGCATGGCCCGGGAGCTCGGAGAGCTTGCGCACGAAGGCGCGCCGCGCGGCGTCGCGGTAGCGCTCCACCGCGGCGAGCGCTTCCTGCTCCAGCCGCGCCAGGTCGCCCGGCAACAGCCAGTCCGTCAGCGCGATCCTGCCGCCGGCGAAGCGGAAGCGGGGCCGCTGCCCCGCGGCGGTGCGGCGCGCGTTGTCGGCGCGCACGGCGGCCGCGACCTGGGACTGCACGAGCTGCACGTCGCCGGCGAGGCGGCCGCGGCGCTGCGCCGTCTCCGCGATCTGCCGGAGCGAGACCGCGCCCGCGTTCCGATCGAAGGTCGAGAGGATGCCCGCGACCGCATCGGCGAGATCCCGGCCGGCGAGGTCGTCGAGCGCGTGCCCTTCGCCGCCCGTGAGCTCGATGACCTGCGGACCGCGGTAGACGGGCTCGGCGCCGAAGCTGTCGGGGCGTTCCGCGCGGTCGATGCGCTCGGCCCGGTCGGTGCGCTCGACCCGGTCGGTGCGCTCGCCTCGCTCGGGACGATCGAAGCGCTCGGTCCGGTCGGAGCGCGGCGGCTCGCGGCCGTTCTCGCGCCGCGCCTCGAACACCGGCGTCGCGACGTAGGAAGGCAGGCCACCGGTGCTCGGGTTGGCCTCCGCGGTCCCGCGGCCGCGGCGGCGACGGCGGCGGCGGCGACGGCCCTCGCCCTGCTCGCCCGACGAGCCGGGCGTCGCGCGGTCCTCGCCGCCGAGGATCGGCTGATCGTCGTCGTCCTCTTCGTCGAAGAGCTCCGCGGCGCCGGCGACGGCCTCGGCCCGCATCGCCTCGTCCGGGCCCGGCGGCTCCGCGTCGTCGAGCTCGCCCTCTTCCTCGTCGATGTACGTGCTCGCGGCGCGCGGGGACGACGGCGTCGGCGGCGGCACGGGCTCGCGCGCTGCCGCGATCTCCACGCCGTTCAGCCCGGCCGCGCTCGTCGCGCCGGCGGCGACCTTCTCGTCGTCCTCGTCCTCATCGTCGATCGCAGGCGCGGCCTGCGCCGCCGCGTCCGCGGCGCCGACCTCGACCTCGACCGCGCCGCTCTCCGCCTCGATCTCCGCGGGAGCGCCAAGCTCGCTCTCTTCCGCCGCGTCGTCGTCGGCGCCCGCGTCGAACAGGGTCGGCTGCTCCTCGTCCTTGCGCGCCTTGGCCGCCTCGGGCTTTCCGCCGCGCTTCGCCTTCTTGCCGTCGAGCCCGGACTTGATGGTCTTCTCGTCCCACTCGCGCAGCGCGAACACGCCCGGCTTCACGCGCACCAGGGGGTTGTCCGCCGTGTCCTTCTTCAACGTCGCCGCCAGGCGGGCGCCCATCGTCACCTCTGGGCTCTTTCCAACATGGCTAAGGAGGTTCTTCTCGATCGCGATATCGGTGATCTCTTTATAGTGAAGCGGTCTACCGATGAGGCGAAGCACCTCGGCGGCTGCATCCGTGAACGTCATCTTTGTTCGCCCTTCGGGCGCGCCGCCCGGCGGGCGCCCTCGTCGTCCCCATCGCGGCCGCCCCGTCCAAAGTGGCTGACGAAGCGCGCGGGATACCCCACCGCAGCCGGGAAACGCACATTCGCTCCCACTCGGCCACGACGCGCGGAACGGCCTGCTCGTAGCATGCTCGGAAACGGCGGTCAACGGGACGCGCGATCCGGCTCAAGAGAAGCCGCTGGCCGACCTCTAGGGCACGGAACCGGGGGCCGGGCGGCGCGATGCCCGGATCGACCGGGCGCCGCGCCGAGGCGAGCGCGCGGCGGCCGGCGACGGCAGGCTGGATGAACGATGAACGCGCGGCGCGCAGTCAACGGCGCGCGCGGGCCCCCTGGACGAGCATCGATGTGGCTCGTGAGCGGATGTCGGCCAGTCCGGAGCGCGGGAGAAGACCACGGGAGAAGAGGAGTCGATGGGTTGATCTGTTGAGGCGAAGTGTCGAGTGCGACGACAGGTCCGGGAGTCCAGGAGTCGAAGGCTCTCCCTCGACTCACCGCATCGCCGCACGACAGCACCACCGCCGCGCGGCCGAGGAGCGCTATGCGATGATGGAGGAAGCGATTGGTCGAAGCGCGCTGGACGGACCGGGCATCACCGTACATGAGCGCGCGTGTTCATGCGTGACCGCGCGTGTTCATGCGTAACCATGCGCAATCACGCGCAATCACGCGTAACCACGCGTAACCACGCGTAACTACGCGTGGACGGGCGCTCCCGGACGGCGCACCCCGGTCGGCGCGCGGTCGTCACGGCCGCAGCTCGCCCGGCCAGCGGTGGCGCGGCGCGGCGCGGCGCGGCGCGGACAACAGCGCTTTTGCGCTTTGCCATCTGCCGGACAGGAGGGTTACGCTGTGTGGGTGGAGCTTTCGCGGTTGCTCGACGAGCTCACCCTGGCGGCGGACAAGGTCGGCATCGCCGTCAGGATGGAAGCGTTCGATCCGCACCTGTCGGACGCGCGCAATCCGCGGGGCGGGCTCTGCACGGTGCTCGGCCGGCGGATCATCCTGGTCGACGCCAACGCTTCGCTGCCGGATCGCATCGCCACGGTCGCGGCCGCGCTCGCGCGCGTCGATCTGGAGTCCGTGTTCCTGCCGCCGATCGTCCGCGCGACCATCGGCGCTCACGGCCGAGGCGCGCGGCCCCGGGCGGCCGCGCCGGGCGAGCCAGCGCGGCTGCCGGCGCGCCCCGCGCGGGGCGGGAAAGCCCCGAAGCTGCTCCCGCTCGCCCGCACCAAGTGGCGTGACGCCTGAACCGCTGTCCCGGCAGGGCGCAGGCAGCGCGCGTTACGACGCGAGCGCCCGCTCGACCTCGGTGTAGAGCGCCGCGATCGCCGCGTCGAGCTGCGCCACGTCGGTCCCGCCGGCCTGCGCCATGTCCGGGCGGCCGCCGCCGGAGCCGCCCACGATGCGGGCGATCGGCTTGATGAGCTCGCCGGCCTTGAGCCGCTCGGTGGCCGACTTCGAGAGCATCACGGCGAGCTGCGCCTTGTCGCCCACGGCCGCGCCGAGCAGCACCGCCGAGCGATCGCCGAGCTTGTCGCGCAGCTTCTCCGCGAGATCGCGCAGCGCGCCCGGGTTCGTGCCGTCCGGCACCCGGCGCGCGAGCACCTTGATCCCGCCGATGTCCCGGGCGCCGTCCAGCATCGCGTCGATGCCGCCGCCGCCCTGCGCGGGGCCCGCACCCTCCAGGATCCGGCGCTCGAGCTCGGCGACCTTCTTCTCGAGCTCCCGCTCGTGCGCCACGATCTTCCCGATCTTCTCGGCGAGATCGCCGCCCTGCGCCTTCGCGACCTGGCGCGCCCGGGCGAGCTCGGCCTCGACGTCCCGCGCATACGCGAGCGCGTTCAGGCCGGTCGACGCAAGGATCCGTCGCACGCCCGCGGCCACGCCGCCCTCGCTCGTGATCTTGAACAGCCCGATGTCCCCCAGCGCGCACGCGTGCGTGCCGCCGCAGAGCTCCACCACCTCGGGTGTCATCGTGAGCATCCGCACCGTGTCGCCGTACTTCTCCTCGAAGATCGCCATCGCGCCCCGCCGCCGCGCCTCGTCCATCGGCAGGATCTCGGTCGTCACCTTCGCGTTCGTCAGGACCTTCTCGTTCACCAGATCCTCAATCCGCGCGATCTCCTCGCGGGTGAGGGGCCGGTTGTGCGTGAAGTCGAAGCGGAGGACGTCCGGGCCGACCCGCGAGCCCTTCTGCTGCGCGTGCTCGCCGAGCACCTTGCGCAGCGCCCAGTGCAGGACGTGCGTGGCCGAGTGGTTGCGCCGCGTCGCCGACCGCGCCGCGTGGTCCACCGCCAGGTGGACGCGCTGCCCCACGGCGATCGCCCCCTCGCTGACCACGCCCTCGTGCACGACCAGCCCGGCGAGCGGCTTCTTCGTGTCCTTCACCTCGACGCGCGCCCCGTCCGCCGTCGCCTCGCCGACGTCGCCGACCTGACCGCCCGACTCGGCGTAGAACGGCGTCTCGCGCACGACGATCTCGACCGTCGCCCCCGCCTCCGCGCGCTCGACAAGCGCACGGACCTTGCGCGCCCGGTCGCCTTCGCCCTGGACCTCGACCCGGACGATCGCGACGACCTCGCTGTCGCCCTCCTCGTGCTCGTAGCCCGTGAACACCACCGGCTGCGCGAGCTTGGCGCGGGCCTCGCGGTGCGCGGGGTCCACCGCGGAGGTCGGATCGATCGGGCCGTCCGCCTCGTCCGCCTCGCCGGCGCCCTTGATGATCGCCTCGACCCCCTGGACGTCGACGTCGAAGTTCGACTCGGCGCAGATGACCTGGGTCAGATCGAGCGGGAAGCCGTAGGTGGTGTAGAGATCGGCCGCAGCGGCGGCCGGGAGCGTCCGCTCGCCGGACGAGCGCATCTCGTCGAAGCGCTCGTCGAGGATCTTCATCCCGCGCTTCAGCGTGGAGCGGAAGCGGACCTCCTCGTCCTCGGTGACGCGGGCGATGAGCTCTCGCCGGTCGCGGAGCTCGGGGTACGTCTCGCCCATCCGGCGGACCACCTCGAGCGCGACCTCGTGAAGGAACGGCCGATCGATCCCGAGCCGGTGCCCGTGGCGGATCGCGCGGCGCATCACCCGGCGGAGCACGTACTCGCGCCGCTGCTTCTCGGGCATCACCCCTTCGGCGATCAGGAACGCGGCCGTCCGCGCGTGATCCGCGATGACCCGCATCGACACGTCGTCGTCGGCGCTGCCCCCCGTGTACGGCTTGCCGCTGAGCTCGGCGGCCTTGTCGACGAGCCCGCGGAGCAGGTCCGTGTCGTAGTTCGACGTCACGCCCTGGAGCACGCTCGCGAGCCGCTCCAGGCCCATGCCGGTGTCGATGCTCGGTGCCGGCAGCGGCACGAGCGGGCCGTCCTTCTCGACGCGGTCGTACTGCATGAACACGTTGTTCCAGATCTCGGTCCAGCCCGTGCCGTCGATGCGCGGCTCCTCGCCGAAGCGCGCGACATCGGGCTCCTTCCCGTGGAAGAAGTGGATCTCCGAGCAGGGGCCGCACGGGCCGACGTCACCCATCGTCCAGAAGTTGTCGGCCAGGCCGAGCCGGAGGATCCGGTCGTCGCCGAAGCCCGTGACCTTGCGCCAGATCGCCGCGGCCTCGTCGTCGGCCGGGAAGCCCCCCTCGCCGTTGTAGATGGTGACGACGAGCCGCGACGGCGAGATATCGTAGACCTTCGTCAGGAGCTCCCAGGCGAAGGCGATCGCGTCTTCCTTGAAGTAGTCGCCAAAGCTGAAGTTGCCGAGCATCTCGAAGAACGTCTGGTGGCGCGCGGTGACGCCGACGTTCTCGAGATCGTTGTGCTTGCCGCTGATCCGGATGCACTTCTGGCTCGAGGTGGCGCGCTGGTACGGGCGCCTGTCCTTGCCCGTGAAGACGTCCTTGAACTGCACCATGCCCGCGTTCACGAACATCAGCGTCGGATCGTTCTGGGGCACGAGCGGCGCGCTCGGGACGATCTCGTGCCCGCGCTGGGCGAAGAACTCGAGGAATGTGCGGCGGAGCAGGTCGGAGCTGGCAGGCGTTGCGATGGACATAGGAGGACGCGCGGTCTAGCACGACCGGAGAGCGGCTTCCGCCTGCTCGACGCGCCCGCGACGCCCGCCGCGGAAGACGCGCGCGCCGGGCCGGTTTGCGCCGGGCCGGTGCGCGCCGGCCCACGCCGGCGAGGCCGGACCGCCGGGTCAGCGGCCGGAGGCGACGACGCTGCTGCCGGAGGCGGCCTCGAGGGCGAGCGGCGCCCGATGGAGCGCGCTCTCGATCGCGCCCGCGACGGCGTCGCTCTGCAGCTGGGCGAGCTCCCTCAGGCCCTGGGCGCGCTTCGCCTCGGCGAGCGCCTGGGCCGAGCCGGTCATCGAGCCCTTCAGCGTCTGGCTCGGCATCTCGCGGATCACGTACTCGACCTTGGCGGCGAAGCCGACCCCGTCCGCCCCATGGCGCTTGCTCAGGTGCGTGACCGAGCCGTCCAGCGTGAAGGCCGGCAGCTTGCGGCTCTTGCCCTCCGCAGCCAGGTCCGTGCCGTCGGCCACGATCTCGATGTCGGCGAACTGCGCCACGCGGTTGCGCGTCTGCTGCTTGAGCTGCGGTCCGAGCTTCGCGTCCTTCACGCCGGAGCGGTTCTCGAACTTGCCCAGGCTGACCAGGAAGCGCGCCTTGGGCGACGAGCGCGACAGCTTCTCGATGGCGGCCGCGATCGGGCGCTTCAGGTTGGGGGCAGGCTCGAGGTTGAGCGCCGCCTTGAGCGCCGGGACGGCCGCGGGATTGCCCATCGCGCCGAGCGCCGCCGCGGCCGACGCGCGCACCGCCGGGTGTGGATCCCTGAGCGCCTTCTCGAGGGCTGGCCGCGCGCCGGGGCTCTTCGACCTGCTGAGCGACAGGGCCGCCGCGACACGGAGCCGGTAGTCCTTGCCGACCGCGATGTCGCGAAAAGCGGACGTGTCTGCGTCCTGGGCGACGGACAGGGCGGTCGACCCGAGCACCATCGACGCCGCCAAGAACATCGCAATGAGGAGACGACGAACCATCACGTCCCTCCGGAGAACGGCGGCTTGCGCCACCCGTTCTCCTCGGTGAGCCACGGAAGTATCGCGACGCGCCTGGCGTCCAGACAATCCTTATCCTTGGCCAGGACGGTCGCGAGATCAAGGGCTGTTTGGCCCCGGATGGCTCATGCAGGACTCGTGACGAGAGCGACGACGTCGCCGTTTCGCACCGTTTGGCGCGGCTTCGCCGCCCCCAGCGCTCATTTCCAGACACGCGGCGACGCGCGAGGCTGGCTGAGCGCCGGGCGGCTTCGGCTCAGAAGAGGATACCGAGATACCAGCGCACCGTCTGTGCGGTCTCGAGATCGATCTTCTGGACCGTTTCTTCACCCCTGAGCTGGCCGAGCCCGCCGAGAGGAAACAGCACGCCGTACTGCACCGCCGTGTAGAAGCCGCCCATCTTGTCGGGGTCGTCGTTGAGCGTCCCGTCCTTGGACTGGAAGTACAGCTGCGCGTTCAGCTCGATGCCGAGATCCCGGGAGTTGCCGGGAGCCTGGAGGAACTCGGAGGCGCGGCTCCAGATGGCCGCGGCGCCGAGGCCGGCGCGCTGGCCGTTCTTGTCGCGGGCGAAGTCCCAGTCGACGCCAGGCCGGAAATAATAGGCGCCCTGGACCCGAGAGAGGATGTTCCTGAAGAGGATCTGGTCGACCCGGTAATCGGGGTGGAAGCGGAATGTCGAGTAGGTGCGATCGGTCGAGTTCTGGGGATCCATGGCCCCGAGCTCCGTCCCTCGCGGCTCGAGGGCGGGCACGTCGTCGTCGCCGGTCGCGTACCCGAAGCCGAAGTGGACGCGCAGCCGGCCCTCCATCTCGGTGAGCTCGGCCTGCGTGGCGAGCCCGAACTGCCGGACGCCCCAGCCGGTGTCCTTCGGCGAGAGGACGTTCGCATAATCGCTCTCGTCCTGCCCGCGCAGATCGAGGGATCCGTAGATCATCGCCGCCTCGAGCTCGAAGCGGAACTTCTTGTAAAGGAGCTGGAACCACACGTCGGGGATGATCATCTCCGCACCCCGATGCACGTACCCCGCCGCGACGTTGTCGGCGCTCTGGCCGAGCGACGCGGACAGGTCGTCGTTGGTGTCGCCGGCGGTGATGTCGTTCGCCAGCGTCTGCTGCCGGTAAGCGAAGTAGACGCCGCCGTTCATGACCATGTTGCCGCGGGCGAGCTCGAGCTTCTGGAGCTCGGGATTCTTGCGGCGGACGGCGACGAACACGTACTGATCGACGTCATCGGACTGGGCGAGGTCGTACGGCTGGCCCTCGAGGTCCTGGATCGACGCGCTCGTCGCGCCCTCGTTGGCCCAGTCCCACGCACCGGCGAAGTAGATGTCGTATTTCTTGATGCCCGTGACGAACATCAGCCGATCGACGGTCGACTGGTAGTCTGAGTCGTACCCGTCACCGCTGTTCGCCACCATACCGAGGCCCCAGTGGTTCGGCATGCGGCCGAAGCGGAGGAGACCGACGGGGGTCATGTACTCTCCCCAGACCCGCTTGACGGAGATCGAGTCCTTCGTCGAGTTGATGCCGGCGCTGGGCGCCCACTGGGTGCTGGAGAAGGCCCCGAGCGGCGAGTAGCCGCCCCGGCGGGCGACCTGGTAGCCGCCGCCCGCCGCCGGCTGGTTCGCGTAGCCGTCCGGGGTCGAGCCGAGCACCACGTTGTCGAGGAGATCGACCTGAGTGAGGATGCGCAGGTTGTCGCTGATGTGCAGCTCGGGATTGAGGCGGAACCGCATGTTCGCGCCGGCCTGGGTGTCGTTCTTGCACGAGTCGAACGAGCGCGTGCCGCCGCTCGTGGTCTCGCTCGGGTTGCAGCGCTCGAGCACGTGCCCCGTGTAGGAGTTGTCGGCCGGCTGCGGCCAGAGCGCCTCATTACGGAGGCCGGTGCGGCCGAGGGCGAAGCTGTTGAAGAGCTCCCAACGGAGCCGGTAGTAGCCGTGGAACTCGAACGTCGGTCGCGCGTGGGACCACCAGTCCTCGGCGTAGACCTCGCTGGGCCGGGCGCCGATCTCCGCCTGGATCGCCTGCCGCTCGGGCTGCTCGGCCGCCGCAGCGGCAGCGGGCGCCTCCGAGGCCGCCGGCGTGGCCGGCTGCGGCGCGGAGGGAGCGGCCGTGTCGGCTGGCGGCAGGAGCGGCTGGCGCGCCGCCGGGGGTTCGGGCGTCTCGGCGCCGTCCGGCGCCGCGCCGGGCTGCGCAGGCGCCGCGCCGGGCTGGGCCGGCGCGGCGGGCGGCGCTGCGCCGGGCTGGGCCGGCGCGGCCGGCTGCGCTGCGGGGGTGCCCGCCTGCCCGGCGGGCGGCTGCGCTGGGGCCGCCGGCGGCTGCGCCGGCCGGCGTGCCGGCTGGGCGGACGCGGAAGACGCGCCCAGCACGAGCGCGAGCGCGAGGCCCGACCGGAGGCGACGGCGAGGGGAGCCAGGGCGGCACGACGTACCCGGAGACCGCGACGAGATGGGCATCTGCTTGGTTTCGTTCGCGCGTTTTCGCCCCGCGCGCAGGAAGAGGTTGAAGATCCGAGCTCTCGGTGGCCCGGAGGCCGGGGGCCGATGTCTCACGCCCGGCCTGTGTGGTCAAGGCACCGCTCGGCCCCGGGCCCTGGAACCCGGTCACGGATACACACCCGGGACGCATCGGAGCAGGGGCCGCCGGCCACCTCAACCCCGGTCGGCTGGCAGGGACGGCTGGCGGGGCCACCTCAACCTCGGTCGGGGTGGCGGGTCCGCCTCAACCTCGGTCGGGTCCGCCTCAACCTCGGTCGGGGCCGCCCAACCTCGGTCGGGTCCACCTCAACCTCGGTCGGGGCCACCTCGCTCGCGCCAGCGCCGTCGCCGGCCGCGCCGTCGCCGCTCTCACCTGCGCCGCCGGAGCCCCGATCCCGCCTCACCTGCAGCGCACGGCCGCGCGGACGGGCGGATCTCGCCGTCCTCCCCTCTGGATCTCTCGCCCGAGCTGAGCGACGCTCTCGCCCGCAGCATCCCGCTCCCGCCGACGGAGCCATGGAGAAAGCGCTCATGAACCGGACACTCATTGCACTACCCCTCGCGCTGTCGTCGCTGCTCGCCGCGGGCTGCGGCCACTCCGAGCAGGAGTGGAAATCGCAGCTCGACAAGTACAACCAGCTCCAGAACCGGAGCCAGAAGAGGGAGGCCGAGCTCGAGAAGGAGCTCGCCGACGCGAAGCAGCGCGTCGAGGAGCTCGAGAAGAAGCTCGCGGACCAGGGCGCCGACATCTCGAAGATGAGCTCGACGCTGGAGGACCGCGAGAAGGCGCTGGCCGAGTACAAGGCGCGCGCGAAGCAGCTCGAGGCGATCCAGGCGCGGTTCGACCTGCTCCGGAAGAAGCTCGAGGAGCTCGTCAAGCTCGGCCTGGAGGTCCAGGTCCGCAGGAACCGGATGGTCATCTCGCTGCCCGGAGACGTCCTGTTCGACTCGGGCAAGGACACGCTGAGCAAGGACGGCCAGCAGATCCTGAAGAAGATCTCGGACGTCATCCGGGGCGACAAGTCGCTCGTGGACCGCGACTACCAGGTCGCCGGGCACACCGACAGCCAGCGCTACAAGAGCGGCCCGTTCCAGGACAACTGGGGGCTGTCGCTGATGCGCGCCCGGGCCGTGCTGCTGTTCCTGATCGGCAAGGAGGGCCAGCTGCCGACGAGGCACTGGAGCGCAGCCGGGTTCGCGGACACGGACCCCATCGCGAGCAACAACACGCCGGCCGGCAAGCAGAAGAACCGCCGGTGCGACCTGATCGTGCTGCCGGACGTCGACGAAATGCTCGACCTGACGAAGCTCGCCACGAAGTAAGCGCCGGCGAGCGAGGGGCCCGTGGCGCCGGCACCGGCGTGCCGCTTCGTGCGCCGCGGGCTCAGCCGCCGAGCCACTGCCGCGCGAGATCGAGCGTGCGGGCGTTGTCCGGCACGTCGCGGAGGAAGCGCTCGCGCCAGGCCGGATCGCTGAGCTGCCCGGCGCGCGCGAGCAGCGCCGTCCTGGCCGACGCGATCGCTGCCTCGGCCTCGGCGCGCCTCCCGCTCGCGGCGAGCGCCTCGACATGGGCCAGGCGGACGAGCGATTCCCCCTCTTCCAGCGTGCCGAACTCCGAGAGCCGCGCGCTCGCCTCGGCCGCAGCCTGCGTCGCCTCGTCGATGCGCCCGAGCCCGAGCAGCACGCGCGCGAGGATGGAAAATGCCTGCACGCCCAGCGTCGGCGCGCTCTCGAAGAGCGCGATGGCCCCGCGCGCCTCGCGCTCGGCGGCCTCGAGATCGCCCATGGCGAGGGCGATCTTCGCAAGGTAGCAGCGAGCGAAGAGCTCCGTGCGCACCATGCCCGCTCCCTGGCTCGACGCGACCGCCTCCTCGGCGAGCGCCCGCCCCTCGGCGAGCTGACCACGGTACCCGAGGACCTGCGCGAGGTTGGCCTGTGCAGAGACCTTCAGCTCGTCCAGGTGCATCCGGTCGGCCGCCTCCAGGGCTGCCCGCAGCATCGACTGCGCCGTCTCGAAGTCGCCGAGCTCCATGCACACGGCGCCCAGGCTCGCCCTGGCGCTGAGCGCGTTGCGATGATCGCCGGCCTGCTCGAAGGCGAGCAACGCGGCTTCCTGGCTGGCGGCACAGGAGCCCAGGTCGCCTCTGCACATCTCATAGGCCGCGCGCGCGTCGTGGAGATTCGCGACCACCTCGAGATCCCTCGTCTCCGAGCTCGCGAGGGCGCGCTGCACCACATCGAGCAACGCGGCGCCTTCGGCGTACCGCCCCCCCAGCGCCAGCGCGCCCGCGCCCACGGACAGGCAGCGCAGCTTCGCGCTCTGCGCGTCGCCGGAGGCGGCCACGCCCACCGCCTCGGTCGTCCAGCGTTCCACCTCGTCCAGCCGACCCAGCTTGGACGTGGCCCATACCAGGGGGATGATGGCCGAGAACCACGCGGCCGAGCCCCGCTCCACAAGGCCCAGCGCCTCGCTCCCCCGCTCCGCGGACAGCGCGAGCTCGCCGCGCCACACGTGAGCCTCCGCCTGGACCCAGCGCAGCCTGCCGGCGGCGTCCCCGGCCGCGCCGCAGCCGATGCCCCGGTCGACCCGCGCTATCGCCGCGTCCAGATCGCCGCCCCGGAGCGCCTGCTCCGCCGCGCGCAGGTACGCCTCCGCCGCCCGCGCCGGCGCCCCGCCGAGCTCGAAGTGCTCCGCCAGCACCGTCGCGTCCGCCCCGCCGGCGCGCGCCAGCCAGTCGCCCGCAAGGCCGTGCCCGACGCGGCGGTCGCGCTCGGTCAGCATGCCGTAGGCCGCCTCCCGCACCAGCGCGTGCCGGAACTCGTATTCCACCTCGCCCGCGATCCGCGCCTCGCGCCGCCGCACCAAGAGCTCCCGCCGCCCCAGCTCCGCCAGCGGCTGCGCCACCGGCGCGCCGCCGACCAGCGCAGCCACCGCGCCTTCCCACGACGTCTCGCCGAACACGCTCGCCGCGCGCAGCACCCGCCGCTCCTCCACGCCCAGCGCCTCCAGCCGCGCCTGCACCATCGCCAGCGCCGTCTCCGGCATCCCCTCGCCCCGCCCCTCGGCCACCGCGCGGAGCTGCTCCTCCAGCACGAACGCGTTGCCCTCGGCCCGCGCCAGCAGCTCGTCCACCTGCGCCGCGCTCACGCCCTCGCCCAGCACCTCCCGCACCAGCCGCTCGCTCGCGCGCCGGGGCAGCGCCGCCAGCCGCAGCCGAAGCCCGACCTGCTGGCGCCACAGCTCCGGAAACAGCTCGTCCACCTCGGGGCGCGCCAGCGCCAGCACCAGCAGCGGCAGGTCCCTCGCGTGCTGCAGCGCCGCGCCGATCAGCCGCACCGTCGGCAGGTCGCCCCAGTGCAGATCCTCCAGCACCAGCAGCACCGGCTGCCGCTCGCACTCGGCCCGGATGAGGTCCTCGAACGCCTCGCGGATGCGGTCGCCCATCAGCACCGGGCTCTGCCGCGCCGCCTGCAGCTGCACATCGCCCTCGTCGGGGAAGGGCGCCCCCACCAGCTCGCCGAGGAACGCCGCCACGTGCGGCCCCTTGCTCCCCAGCCCGTCGAGCCGCTCTACCCGCGCCAGCACCTTGCTCCGCCGCACGTCCAGCGCCTCGCCGTCGAGCAGCCCCATGGCGCGGCGCAGCGCCTGGGCGACGAGGCCGAACGCCGAGCCGGCCGCCATCGGATCGGCCCTGCCGATCCACACCTCGGCGGCCTCGCGCCGCTCCTTGATGGCGCGCAGGAACTCCCAGGCGAGGCGCGACTTGCCCATGCCCGCGGCCCCCACGACGACCACCGCGCTCGCGGTCGGCTCGTCCACGCAATGACGCCACTCGGCCGCGAGCTGCGAGAGCTCTCGCTCGCGCCCCACGCACGGCGTCGGCTTCCCCAGCAGCCTCGGCACCGTGTCCGGCTCCTCCTTCCGGCCGCGCAGCCAGCATCCTTCGGGCCCTCGCGCCGTATCGAAGCGGCTCGCGAGCAGGCTCGCCGTCGCGCTGTCGAGCCGGATCCCCCCGGACGGCGGGCCGTCGCGCCCCACGAGCTGCTGCGCCACCCGCTCGACCAGCTCACCCACAGGCAGCCTCCCCTCGATCTCCGCAAGCCCCGTCGCGACCGACATGGGCACGCCCCCGACCACGGTCCGGAGCGCCAGCGCGCAATGGGCCGCTCGCACCGCGAGGTCCGTCGGAGACTCGGCCCCCGACAGCGCGACGAGCAGCCACTTCGACCGCAGGACCTCGAGCCTCCCACCGTGGCGCGCCGCGATGTCCCGCAGCGCCTGCGCCTGCGCGACCCCATCGGCCTCCGCCAGCGTCGCGTCGGTCTCCTCGCTGCCATGCGCGGCCAGGATGACGCACATCACCCGCCGCTCCGACGTCGTGATCTCCTCGCTGGACGCGCGCCGCGCCGCGATCGCGCTCCCTCCTGCGGCGAGCCCCTCACCGGCGAAGACGGCCAGCTCCGCCGCGACGGCGGCGCCGTCGCGCGGCCGGTGCTCCGCCGGCTTCGACAGCATCCGGCCCACGAGGCGCTCGAGCGGCTCGGGGATGCCGTCGCGCAGCTCCCCGAGCCGCGGCGGCTCTTCCAGCACGACCTTCACGAGCAGCGACAGCAGGTTGTCGCCCACGAACGGCCGGCGCCCCGCGAGGCACTCGAACAGGATGCACCCCAGCGAGAACACATCCGCGCGGGCGTCCACCGGCGCCTCGCCGCTCACCTGCTCGGGGGCCATGTACCCGGGCGTCCCAAGGATCGCTCCGGGCGCCGTCAGGCTCTGCGTGTGCCAGAGCTCGCGCGCGATGCCGAAGTCGAGCAGCGTCGCTCGCTCCACCGCGCCGCCCACCAGCATCAGGTTGCTCGGCTTCAGGTCGCGGTGGACGATGCCCTGCTGGTGCACCGCGCCCAGCGTCGTCGCCACCTGCGCCGCCAGCGTCACGCTCTCCGCCATCGAGAGCGGCCCTTGAGCGAGCCTCTGCTCCAGCGTCACGCCCTCCAGCCACTCCATCGCGAGGTACGGCTGCCCTGCGCCCGTCGTCCCGTGCGCCACGTACCGCACCACCCCTGGCAGCCGGAGCGTGACGAGCGCCTTCGCCTCCCGCGCGAACCGCCGCAGATCGCCCGCGCTCGCGCTGTGCAGCACCTTGAGCGCGACCGCCTCCCCCGACCGCCGGTCACGCGCGCGATAGACCTCCCCCATCCCGCCCGAACCGGCGAACCGCTCGATCTCGAACCGATCCTCGACCACGTCCAAATCGCGCATTGCGTCTGCGATGTCGTTCACAAGGGCCTCCAGCGACGGCCCTCACCCGCAGGATCACGGTACCCTGTCGGGAGCCAGATGTAATCTACACCACGATCACCCCGGCGTGTGGCCGGTCTCGGGCACCTGGGTCGTAGCGCGACCACAACGCGCTCTGGTGCTCGGGCGCCCGGGGACATTCGCGACGACAGCGCGTTCCGGTGCCCGGGCGTCCGGGGGCATTCGCGACGACGTCTTGTCGACCGCGTACACGCCGATACGCACGGGCTCCTTCGGGATCCACGGCCGCCGGGTCGGTCCAGGCCCCGACGAGCGCCTGCGTGAACACGCCCCCGCGCGGCGTCTCGGCGGCGTCGCTGCCGACGCTGGCCGCTGTGACGACGCCGGTGCGCTCGCTGTGGCGCCGCCGCCGGGCGAACGCGGCCGACATCGCCGCGCTGGCCAGCCAGCGCCGCCCCCCATAGGCTCACCTCCGCGATGCCCCGCTGGTTCAACACCGCAGGTCCCTGCGACCCGGCCGATCACTACATGCTCCCGGCCGAGGAGCGCTCGCCCGCGGTGCGTGATCTCGTCGATCGCAAGGCCTGCTTCGTCCTGCATGCCCCGCGGCAGATCGGAAAGACGACCTCGCTTCGTACGCTCGCCCAGGATCTCACGGCGGAAGGGCGCTACGTGGCCGTCCTCGTCTCGGCGGAGGTCGGCGCACCGTTCCCGGACGACCCCGGCGCGGCCGAGCTCGCCATGCTCGCGGAGTGGCGCCGCCTCGCCGACTGGCAGCTCCCCGTCGCCCTCCGGCCGCCACCTTTTCCCGAGGCGCCTCCGGGACAGCGTATCGGGGCCGCGTTGGGCGCCTGGGCCCAGGCCGCGCCGCGGCCGCTCGTTGTCTTCCTCGACGAGGCCGATGCCCTGCGCGACGCGGCGCTCGTCTCCCTGCTGCGCCAGATCCGCAGCGGGTATGCGAGCCGTCCGCGTGACTTCCCGCACGCGCTCGCCCTCGTCGGCCTGCGCGACGTGCGCGACTACAAGGTCGCGTCCGGCGGCAGCGACCGGCTCGGCACATCGAGCGCTTTCAACATCAAGGTCGAGTCGCTCACGCTGCGCAACTTCACCCGCGACGAGGTCGCAGCGCTCTACGCCCAGCACACCGCCGAGACCGGGCAGGTCTTCCAGCCGGACGCCGTGGACCGCGCGTTCGAGCTCACCCAGGGCCAGCCGTGGCTCGTCAACGCG
The DNA here is from genome assembly GCF_051475585.1 of Sorangium sp. So ce426. NCBI lineage: Bacteria > Pseudomonadati > Myxococcota > Polyangiales > Polyangiaceae > Sorangium > Sorangium sp. So ce426. The sequence continues at coordinate 7,424,401 of NZ_CP150341.1, forward strand.
CTCGCCCGCCAGCTCGTCGAGGTCCTCGTCAAGGACCGCGCACAGCCCATCACGCCTGCGGACGTCGATCGCGCCAAGGAGATCCTCATCGAGCGTCAAGACACGCACCTCGACAGCCTGGTGGATCGGCTGCGCGATCCGCGCATCCGCGCCGTGATCGAGCCCATGCTCGCCGGCACCGCGTTGCCCAGCGTGCCCCCCGACGACCTTCGGTTCGCGATCGACCTCGGCCTCGTGCGCATGACCGCGGAGGGCGGCCTCGACGTCGCCAACCCCATCTATCGCGAGATCGTCGTCCGCGAGCTCGCGTTCCCGATCCGGGCGTCTCTCCCTCGGATCAAGGCCACGTGGCTCACCCAGGACGGCCGCCTCGACGCCGACCGCCTGCTCGACGCCTTTCTCTCCTTCTGGCGCCAGCACGGCGAGCCGCTCCTCGGCGCGGCGCCGTACCACGAGATCGCGCCGCACCTCGTGGTCATGGCCTTCCTCCACCGCGTCGTGAACGGCGGCGGCACCATCGATCGCGAGTACGCCATCGGCCGGGGCAGGATGGATCTCTGCGTTCAGTATGCGGGTGAGACGCTCGCCATCGAGCTCAAGGTCTGGCGAGACGGCCGCCCGGATCCCCTTGGCGAAGGGCTTGCCCAGCTGGACGAGTACCTCGCCGGGCTGGGGCTCCAGCGCGGGTGGCTCATCCTCTTCGACCAGCGCTCGGGACAGCCTCCCATCGCCGAGCGCACGCGCCGCGAGCACGCGTCGACCCCCGCCGGCCGCGAGGTCGTCGTGATCCGCGCCTGAGCGGGCTCGTCTTTCAGGAGCTGTCCCGGGACGCCCTCGGTGTGCCTTCCGGCCCCGACGCCGGCCGCGGGGCCAGAGGATGCGCACGGCACTCACCGTGCTGCGCCGAATCACGCGCAGAGGAACGCGCGCGGTGTCCTGACGAGCGCGTGGCATGTCCTGACGAGCGCGTGGCATGTCCTGACGGGCACGGGTGTGTCCTGATGGCCGCCTGGCATGTCCTGATGGCCGCCTGGCATGTCCTGATGGCTACGTGGTCAGCACCCAGGCTCTGCGGTGCGCGCCTCGCTTGGCCTCGACTTCAACCACCGAGTCGGATCCGGAATTTCGATGCGCGCTCGTAGCCACACCCCCTCCAGCCGCTGGACGACCTGGCCGGTCGCCACATCCCAGACGAGCAGCACCCGATCCTCGCCCCCGGACACGATCTGCCGACCGTCCGGCGAGAACGCCAGGCAGTTGACCTTCGCGAGGTGCCCCTCCGGCTTCGCCAGCCGCGCTCCCGGCGGCGGCCAGGCCTCCGGAGGGGCGGCCGGCGTGAGCTGCGTCGGCTGCGGCTGCGCCGGCGGCGCGCCGCTGCAGCCGCCGATCGCCGCCGCCAGGGCGATCGCACCCAGCCCCGCCGCGCCGCTTCCGAATCGCCCGTTCGACATTGCCACGCATCCTATCCCATCGAGGTTCGCCGCCGGGCGAACGCGACCGGCGTCGCCGCGCTGGTCACCCGGCGCCGCCGCCCTTAGGCTCACCGCCGCGATGCACCGCTGGTTCAACACGGCAGGCCCCTGCAATCCGGCCGATCACTACATGCTCCCGGCCGAGGAGCGCCTGCCCGGGGTGCGCGAGCTCATCGATCGCAAAGCCTACTTCGTCCTGCACGCGCCGCGGCAGATCGGAAAGACGACCTCGCTGCGTACGCTCGCCCGGGATCTCACGGCCGAAGGGCGCTATGTGGCGGTCCTCGTCTCGGCGGAGATCGGCGCTCCCTTCCCCGACGACCCTGGCGCAGCCGAGCTCGCGATGCTCGCCGAATGGCGCGGCACCGCCGGCTCGCAGCTCCCGGCCGATCTGCGGCCGCCACCGTTCCCCGATGCCCCCCCCGGCCAGCGCATCGGAGCGGCCCTGCGCGCCTGGGCCAAGGCTGCGCCGCGTCCGCTCGTCGTCTTCCTCGATGAGGCCGACGCCCTGCGCGACGCGACGCTCGTCTCCCTGCTGCGCCAGATCCGCAGCGGCTATCCCGATCGCCCGAGTGACTTCCCGCACGCGCTCGCGCTCGTCGGCCTGCGCGATGTGCGCGACTACAAGGTCACGTCCGGCGGCAGCGACAGGCTCGGGACGTCGAGCCCCTTCAACATCAAGGTCGAGTCCCTCACCCTGCGCAACTTCACGCACGACGAGGTCGCGGCGCTCTACGCCCAGCACACGGCCGAAACCGGCCAGGTCTTCCGTCCGGACGCCGTGGACCGGGCCTTCGAGCTCACCCAGGGTCAGCCATGGCTCGTGAACGCGCTCGCCCGCCAGCTCGTCGATGTCCTGGTCAAGGATCGCGCGCTGCCCATCACGGCCGCGGACGTCGATCGCGCCAGGGAGATCCTCATCGAGCGGCAGGACACACACCTCGACAGCCTGGTGGACCGGCTGCGCCAGCCGCGCATCCGCGCCGTGATCGAGCCCATGCTCGCCGGCACCACCCTGGGCGACGTCCCTGAAGACGACCGGCGCTTCGCGGTCGACCTGGGCCTCGTGCGCCGAACGGCGGAAGGCGGTCTCGTCATCGCCAACCCCATCTACCGTGAGATCATCGTCCGTGAGCTCGCGAGCGGGGTGCGCGACTCGCTGCCGCGCATCCCGGCGACCTGGCTCACCCAGGACGGCCGCCTCGACGCCGATCGCCTGCTCGATGGCTCATCCTCTTCAACCAGCGCTCGGGACAGCCTCCCATCGCCGAGCGCACGTGCCGCGAACACGCGTTGACCCCTGCCGGCCGCGAGGTTGTCGTGAGCCGCGCCTGAGCGGGCTCGTCTTTCAGGGCCTGTCCCGGGACGCTCTCGACGTGCCTTCCAACCCGACGCCGGCCGCGCGGGACCGGATGACGCGCGCGGCACGCGCCGGTCACCTCGCGGGAGCCCCTCCCCCTTCAGCAAAGCCGTAGGCCCTCGTGGAGGGAGCGCGCCGCGCGGCGGGCTCCCTCCGCGAGGGCCGGGCGACTACCTCGATCCGGGCTACTCCGTGGCCGCCGCAGCCTCCCCCGCCCCGGCCGCCGCCGCGGCCGTCACCTCCAGCTCGCAGCGCACCACCTGGACCTCACCATCCGCGAGCTCCGCCCGCTCCACGAGCTCGTGCGCCCCCCCTGCCCGCACCGCCGCGAGCACGTCCCCCAGCGCCGGCCCGAGCCGCGCCAGCGTCGCCGCGTTCGCGCCGAACGCCAGATCCGTCACCACGCGCCCCACGCTCGCGCCGAGCTCGCTCTTCCGCTTGTTGACCGCCGCCATCGCCGCGGCCGCCAGCTCCAGGAGCCCCGCGTCCGCCGGCGCCGCGACCTCCGCGAAATCCCCCGCCGACGGCCACTTCGCCCGGTGGATCGACCGCTGCCCCGTCTCCTCCGCGTACACCCAGGCCCAGACCTCGTCGGTGATGTACGGGAGCACCGGCGCAAACAGCCGCAGCAGCACCGAGAGCCCGAGCCGCAGCGCAGCCACGGCCGAGCCCCGCGCCGCCTCGCCAGCGCCGCCCTCGCCGCGCGCCCGCGCCTTGGCCAGCTCCAGGTAAGCGTCGGTGAACCAGCGCCAGAAGAAATCCTCCGTCCGCTCGAGCGCCGCCGCGAACTCCTGCGCCTCGAACGAGCGCGACGCGTCCGCCACCACCGCCGACAGCTTGTGCAAAAACGCCCGATCCAGCTCCTCGGAGACCGGATGGACCTCCGCCGACTGGCTGAGCACGTACTTGCCCGCATTCCAGATCTTCGTGACGAGGCGCTTGCCGATCTTCAGCACCTTCTCGTCAAACGCCGTGTCCGTGCCGAGCCGCGCGCTCGCCGACCAGTAGCGGACCGCGTCCGACGAGTAGTTGTCGAGCAGGTGCATCGGCGTCACGACGTTGCCCTTGCTCTTCGACATCTTCTTGCGATCGGGGTCGAGGATCCACCCCGAGATCGCGATGTGACGCCACGGCACCGACGCCTCGTGCAGCATCGCCTTCGCGATCGTGTAGAACGCCCACGTCCGGATGATGTCGTGCGCCTGCGGGCGCAGATCGGCCGGGAACAGCCGCGCGTGGCGCCCCTCGTCGAGCCCCCAGTGCGAGCTGATCTGCGGCGTGAGCGAGCTCGTGAACCACGTGTCGAACACGTCGGACTCCGCCGTGAAGCCGCCCGGCTTGTCCCGCTGGGACGCGTCGTACCCGGGCGGCACGTCGACCGTCGGATCGACCGGGAGCACCTCGCGCGTCGCGAGCAGCGGCCTACCGTGATCCGGGTTGCCCTCGGCGTCGAGCGGATACCAGACCGGGAACTGCACGCCGAAATAACGCTGGCGGCTGATGCACCAGTCGCCCTGGAGCCCCTCGGTCCAGTTGCGGTACCTGAGGCGCATGAAATCCGGGTGCCACTGGATCTTGTCGCCGAGCTCGAGGAGCTTTTCCTTCTTGTCGGCGAGCCGGACGAACCACTGCCGCGTGGGCACGAACTCGAGCGGCTGATCGCCCTTCTCGAAGAACTTCACCGCCCGCTCGATCGGCTTCGGCTCGCCCCGCAGCGCCGGGCCTGTGCCGGGCACCGCCGCGTGCTCCTCGCGGCGGAGGAGCTCGACGACGGCCGTGCGCGCCTGCTTCACCCCCTTGCCCTGGAGCGGGGCATACGCGGCGTTCGCGGCGGCCGGATCGCGGCTCTGAAAGTCGCCCTCCCCGAACGTCACCGGGAGGAGTCGGCCGTTCTTGCCGAGCATCTGCCGGAGAGGGAGCTTCTGCTCCCGCCACCAGATCACGTCCGTCGCGTCGCCGAAGGTGCAGACCATCAGGATGCCCGTGCCCTTCTCGCGATCCACGAGCGTGCTCGGGAAGATGGGCACCGGCGCGCGGAAGATCGGCGTGAGCGCCGTCTTGCCAAAGAGGTGCTGATACCGCGGATCCTCGGGGTGCGCCGTCACGCCCACGCAGGCCGCCAGGAGCTCCGGGCGCGTCGTGGCGATCACGAGCTGCTCGCCCGTGCCCTCCACCGCGAACGCGATGTCGTGGAACGCGCCGGACTGCGGGCGATCCTCCACCTCCGCCTGGGCGACCGCGGTCTGGAAATCGACGTCCCACATCGTGGGCGCGAAGACCGAGTAGAGGTGGCCCTTCTCGTGCAGATCCAGGAACGACAGCTGCGCCGTCCTGCGGCAGTGATCATCGATGGTGGCATACTCGTACTGCCAGTCGACCGAGAGGCCCACCCGGCGGAAGAGCGCCTTGAAGACCTGCTCGTCCTCGCGCGTGACCTTGTGGCAGAGCTCGATGAAGTTCGGCCGCGACACGATGCGCGGCTGCTCCTTCTTGAGCGCCTCCGGCGCCGCCTGCGGCAGCGAGAGGCCGCGCTCGTACGGCGTGCGCACGTCCGTGCGGACGTGGAAATAGTTCTGCACGCGCCGCTCGGTGGGCAGGCCGTTGTCGTCCCAGCCCATGGGATAGAAGATGTTGAAGCCGAGCATCCGGCGCTGCCGGACGATGACGTCCGTGTGCGTGTAGCTGAAGACGTGGCCGATGTGCAGCGAGCCCGAGGCGGTCGGCGGAGGCGTGTCGACCACGAAGGTCTCCTCGCGGGGGCGCGAGGGGTCATAACGGTACGTCCCGTCGGCCTCCCACGCGTCGGCCAGGCGCTGCTCGGCGACGGGCGAGTCGAAGTGCTTCGGGAGCGTCGCTGGATCGATGGTGCGGAACGTCTTCTTGGTCGTCACGTGATCACCTGCAGAACTGACCCCGCAGGTACCGCCCGCGGGGGCGCGCATCCTACGTCGTACCCAGGGTAACGCTCAAGGCGCGCCGCGTCACCGGAGGGCGATCCGCGCTCGCGCCCGCTCGAGATCGGCGGCTCCGTCCTGGCGAGGCCGGCGGCTCCGCCGCGGCGCTCGACGCGGACGCGCTCGCCGGGACGGCGGCTCAGTCGTAGCGCTCGACGTGGACGTGCTTGCGGGGGACGCCGAGCTCGCCGCGGGCGAGCTCGCGCACGGACGAGACCATCCGATCGAGGCCGCAGATGAAGACGTGCGGGGCCGGATCCCCGCTCGCCCCGGCCAGCTCCCGGTAGAGCTCGGGCACGTGCGCCTGCACGTAGCCGCGGCGGCCCGACCAGGACGGGCCGCCGCGCGAGAGCGTGATCTCGTAGCGGATCCGGTCCGAGCCGCGCGCGAGCGCCTCGAGCTCGTCGCGGTAGATGATGTCCTCCTCGAAGCGCGCGCCGAACAGGATCCACAGGTGCGCGGCCGCCCCGGCGCGCAGCGACGCATGCAGCATGCTCCGGAGCGGCGTGACGCCCGTGCCGGTGGCGACGAACAAGGAAGGCGCGGAATCCCCGGGATCGCGCGTGAAGAGCCCGTGCGGGCCGACGGCGCGGAGCGTCGCGCCGGGCTCCAGCCGGTGCAGGTACTCCGAGCCGGCCCCGCCCTCCACGCGGGTGACCGCCAGATCGAAGCGAGGCGAGCCGTCGGGAGCAGAAGCGATCGAGTAGGCGCGCTTCACCTCGCCGCCCGGGAGCGGGAGGACGAGGTTGACCCATTGCCCGGCCTCGAACAGGAACGCCCTGCCGTCAGCGCGCTCGAACGAGAGCTCTCGCACGAAGGGGCTGAGAGGCCGGACGGCGGCGAGGCGGGCTTCGAACGGTTCGGCTTGGATCATGGTGGGACCCCTGCGGCCTCGGCGGCGAGGCCGCGCGGGTGGCGAGGTCTTACCGCAGGCTGCGCCCTGGCCCAATCACGATCGGAGCCGCCATGACGCAGCCGGACGGCGTGGAGTCGCGGAAGTCTAGGCCTTCCGGCTCCACGCCGCCGGCGCGCACGGCCGGAGCGCCGCCCGTTCGCGGCGCCCCGGCGCCGGGGCGGCAGCGGATCTACCGCTGCACACCCATGCGGCGGCGCTGCGGGATGTTCAGCGCCGGCCGGGAGCGGTCCTGGTTCGGGAGCTTGCTCGGCGGGCGCGGCTCCCGATGCGCGGGCTTCGGCGCGGGGACATGCCCCGTCTGCGGCGGGCGCCGCTCGGGCGTCTTGGCCGAGCCGAGCTCCAGCGCGCGCTCGGGGAGATGGGCGGGTCGCTCGGTCATGGAATCCTCCATTCGATCACACATCACCACGGCAGAAAGAGCAGCAAGGCTGAACGAACCCTTCGAAGAACCAGCTCTCATACACCCTCCATTCATCGTACGACCCCGGATTGCAGGCACACCGATGCCGCGACGGACGCTGGCTCCGGACGCCGCCCAAAGGCCGCTCGACTGGCGCTCTCGCGCGATGGACGCACCTCCACGCATCGCCGGGGCAGGGCGGTCCGCCTCACCACACGCCCCCTGGCAAGGCGCCTCAGCGCCTCGCCGTCAGGAGAGATGGCGAGTCGGCCCGCCGCGCCACGAACCATCCGGCTCGGTGCTTCGCGCGAGCGGCCAGCGAGCGAGGGGCTGCGCCCGCGAGGTCAGCGACCTCCAGCGCATCGGACTCGTTCGCATGTCGGCCACGCTCCGTCCCCGCGAGCACACGACCACGCTCGCGCGGGGTTCCGCGGGCGGCTGTCGTGGCTGCTCACGCGCGGCAACAGAAGGGCGCCGTGCCTACCTGGGCAACAGGCGCTCACCCCTCGGGGCCGCGTGACGGAGCGGTGGTATCAGAGGGAAGTGTCCATGATTGACGCGGGCGACGCGTCGAGAGCAACGCTAGCACCGGAGCCCGAGATCGCCCAGCATTTTCTGGTGGTGGGGTGCTTCGGCCGAGAATGGGGTCTTTTGAACCGCCAAAAGACGCCAAGAGACGCCAAAATTTTTGTGTTTTCTTGGCGTCTTTTGGCGTCTCTTGGCGTCTCTTGGCGGTCATTCCGGCAGGGTGGGGGAATTCCCCCACCACCCACGTTCTGTGTCTGTGGAGGAGCGCTGTCCTCGCGGAGCGTTCCTCTCCTCATTCAACGTCTGCTTCTCCCCCCCGCTCCACGAGCGGCAGGAGCTCGCACGGGCGCGCCGAGCCACCGCTCAGAACGTCAAGCGCAGCCCCACGCCGAGGGGGATCGCTCCAGGCGACCCGCCGACGGCGCCCGGACCGACGAGGAGGCGCGCGGCGGCCAGCCCGCGCATATCGAGCCCCTGCCGCAGCACCCGCTTCTTGCCGATCACGTAGAGCGGCAGGCCGACGCCAACGGCGGCCACGCCCCCGGCCGCCGTCGCCACGGCCACCGTGTACGTGTCACGGTGCTTCGTGGCGCCCTCGTCGTGTTTCGCGGTGATCAGCACGGCGCCGGTGACGAGGGCGGCTGCTCCGAGGCCCGCGAGGACGATCCCCGAGACCATCATGACCGTGCTGTTCCGCTCGGTCGTCCGCTCCATGAAGTTGCGGAGCTCTCTCTTCGTCGCCTCGATCTCCAGCTCGATCTGGCGCCCCCGGGCGTCTCGCATGTCTTCGTCTTCAACAAAATCGTGGACGGCGTCCGCCTCGTGCTTGAGCGCCTCGATCCTCGCCTCGTACGCAGCGACCGTCGCCTCCCACATGGCCTGCGGCGGGAGCTCCTCCGCGGCCGGCGCGGCAGGGGGCGCGGAGGGCGCGAGCTGCGGGGGCGGCGCGCGCTCCGCGCCCTCCGCCGGCGCCTGCGCGGCCGCGCTCGACGCGAGCGCCGCGCCGGCAAGGGCGAGCGCCAACGCGACGAGGCGGCGGCGCACCGCGGTCGCGGCAGTGGAAGACGCGCGCGCCGGGGGCGCGCTGGGATGCGCGAAGCAAGAATGGACTCGTCCCATCAGCGAGCGGCATACCTCAACCGTGGCGCAGGGACATCCGCCTTGTCCCGCTCGTCCGGTTTGCGCCCGCGATCGCGGCGCGCTCACCTCTCCCGCGGCCGGCCGCGACGCTTGCTCCCCTCCCCGTCCCCGACCGGCCGCGCCTCGGCGGCCACGCGGAGCAGCTCCTGGAAGTGCCGCTCCACCGGGCCGAGGTCGATGCCATCCATGAACGAGGTGAACGCGAAGTAGGGCAGCAGCGTCTGCCAGGCGCGCAGCCAGCCCGGCAGGTAGCGCGGCCGCTCCAGCACGCCGGCCGCGCGCAGCTCCGCCAGGACAGCGATGTCGTCGAGCGCGATCCGGCCGCAGACGAGCAGCTCCACCTCGTCGCGCAGGCCGCCGCGCAGGACCGCGGCCAGGAAGGCGTAGACCTCGAGCAGGCCGGCCAGATAACAGGCGTCCTTCGTGAAGGGCGCGCCGCCCTCGACGAGCCCGCCGCGGCAGACGCGCTGGGCGTCGAAATAGGCGTCGCGGCGCCCGGCGCCGCGCTCGCGCAGGTACCGGTAGAGATCGAGGAAGCTCGCGCCCTGCTCGGCCATGTCCACGAGCCGCACCCGCTCGGCGAGCCGGGTGAGACGGCCGATGGAGAGCGAGCGGCTGTACAGCTCGGCGAAGATCGCGAGCCCCTCCTGCGTGCGCGTCGTGCGCGGGCCGCCCGACCGCAGGAACGCGCACCGCGGCTGCGCCGCGCCGTTGTGCGCGGTGAGCGCGTGCGTCTCCACCTCGTGGTGCCACAGCCCCTCGGCCTCCCAGGACGCGAACGTGGCCTCGGGGCGGATGCGGACGCGGCTCATGCCCGCCACCACCTTGGCCGTGATCCTCGGGTCGAGCACGATCTCGATGTCGAGCGGCGGCCTCCGCGCGGCGACGCGGGCGGCGAGCAGCTCCCGGAGCGCGCCGGCGTCGAGCGGCGCCTCGTCGGGATCGCTGGCCTCGTCCCAGCCGTGGACGCGCAGGCGCGCGGTGAGGTGCTCGGCGAGGTCGATGTTGCGGACCTCGCCGCCGAAGAACCGCGAGCGCGCGCCGCCGTAGAGCGCCCGCGACCGCTCGGAGAACTCGCGGGTCCCCGCCGCCTCGAGCAGCTCCGCGGCCTGGATCTGCGCGCGGACGTTGTCCCGCAGCCAGTCGAGCGCGGGCGCGTCGCCGTCGATCGAGCCGAGCAGCTCGCGCAGCTCGGCGATGCGCCGCGCGAGCCCGTCGCGATCCACGCGGCGCTCGATCTCGGGGAGGCGATCCTCGCCGGCGGCGAAGAAGCGCTCCTCGACCTCGCGAGGCCAGGCGATGTCCTCGAGCAGCCGGAGCGCCTTGCCCTCGGAGAGGCGGGCGCCGACCCGATCGAGCTGCTCCAGCACGGCGCGGTCGATGCTCATGGCCCCATGCTCGCGCGAACCGCGGGGCGCGGGAAGCCGCCGGCGCGGGCGCTCGCGGCTCGCCAGCGCCCGCGGGCTCTGCCGAGATCGCCCGTGCGCAGCGGTTGCGCGCCGAAGCGCCCCCGGAGGCCTCCGGCAACGTGTTGTCGGCAACCAGCAGGCCTGTGCCGGGGAGACAAGCGCGAGGGCGTGCGCCGGCGCTCCCCGTGGCCACGCCGAGCATGTTGTTCAGCTCCTCGCCTCCGGGATACATTGGAGCCTGAACCTCGATGAATGATGATCCCCAGCTAGCACACTGTACAGCACGCATCGGGACGGTCCTCCGGGGCAAATGGCGCATCGATTCGCTCATCGGCGTCGGCGGGATGGCCGCGGTTTACGAGGCGACACACAGGATCGGCCGGCGCTGCGCGATCAAGATCCTCCATCCGGAGATCGCGGTCTCGAAGGAGCTTCGAGCCAGGTTCGAGCAAGAGGCGCTCGCGGTAAACCAGCTCGGCCACCCCGCGGCCGTCAATGTCCTCGACATCGATACGAGCGAAGATGGCTCGCCGTTCCTGGTGATGGAGCTGCTCGACGGTGACTCGCTCGGCAAGCGCGCCCGCGGCTCCGGCGGCATCGAGGAGCGCGAGCTGCTCCGCATCGTCTCGACCGTGCTCGAGGTGCTCGACGTCGCGCACGGGCTCGGCATCGTCCATCGAGACATCAAGCCTGACAATCTATTTTTGACCTCTTCAGGCGGCGTCAAGGTCCTCGACTTCGGGATCGCTCGGATGAAGCAGGGCGGCTCCAATGTTCATACACGCACCGGCGCGGTGCTCGGGACTACACCTTACATGTCGCCCGAACAGATCACGGGTGGCCAGATCGACGGGCGGACCGACGTCTTCGCCGTTGGCGCGACGATGTTTCGAATCCTGACAAAACGCCATGTGCACGAGGGCTCCACGGAGAGCGAGCTCCTCATCAAGATGGCGACGCAGCATGCGCCGGCCCTGCGCACCGTTGCCCCCTCTGTCAGCCCAGAGGTCTGCGCCATCGTTGATCGCGCGCTCGCTTTCGATCTGTCGTGCCGCTATCCGACGGCCCGCGCCATGCGCGAAGACATCGAGCGGGTCCTGGGCGCCAAGGCTACCCCTCACGCGCCAGCCCCGGTGTCGTTCCGAGCCGACGCGTCGTCTCCAATCAGCGTCGATGGCCCGACGATGGTCGCTCCTGCTCCCGGCCAAGCGATGCAGGCGCCGATGGTCGTGCCGGTGCCGCCTCGATCTGCTGCGACCAGCCCACGAGCGAGCTCGAATCCGCCATTCTTGATCATTGCAGTGATCGGCTCGCTTGCCGTCGCCGTTTGCCTCGCCGCTGTCTTCTTCGTTGTTCGTTCGCGAGCCCCCGCCGAAGACGCTCGTGAGAGCGCGGACGATGAGACATCGCAAGAGGACAAGGCGAGCGGCAGCGCTCGCACGATGGCCACGTCTTCCACTACCAGCACGCCATCCACGCCATCCACGCCATCCACGCCATCCACGCCATCCACGCCATCCACGCCATCCACGCCATCCACGCCATCCTCGACCGCTGCCCCCCCACCGACGCGCCGGCCCGCCTCCGATAGCAAGTATCGCCTCCTCATCAAAGACGGGAAATATCCATTCTGCGTCACGTCGAAGCTGAAACACGCCTATCCAGTACGCACGAATGACGAGGGCGTCAAAGTGTGCAGCGGCACCCCCGACGGGCCCATCCCGATTGACGGCCTCAAAGCCTACCACCCCTCCCAGCTTCAATGGCAATAGCTTTGTGAGGTGCGGCGGCCTTGTCTCGTACCGTGCCGGCGTGCCGAAGAGCACGCCGCCGCCCAGCTCTTCGATCGCTGGCCACCGACGTCTTCATCGCGCCTTCGGGGCGGGGCTGGAGGTTCCGGCGATGCGGGCGGCGACCAGCGAGCCACGGCTCGATGCACTGTGGACATCCTTGTAGGCTGATACCGGTGCATGGATCCAGATCCACGAACATCGCGAAACTGCACAGTTTTCCCGTGCGATGCGTGGATTAAGCGTGATGTCCGCTCGGACGGCGGTGCGGTTCCTCCGCTCTCAGCACCTCTGTGCGTGTACACTCCCCGGCATGCCAGGGACAATCCCACCCAAGGAGCGCTCGAGCACCGACGACGTCACGGTGCCGATGCTCGGGAGACAACGCGACGCATCCGTCGTCGAGCTCACAAGCTCGGCGCTGGTGGAAGAAATCGAGACCGCGGCGCGGCCGTGGTCGGACGACGCACCGACGCTGGTGCGCTCAGACGACAGAGCGCCAGCGCTGATCGGGAGCTTGATCTCGGAGCGGTACCGCGTCCACGAGCTCATCGGGGAAGGCGGCATGGGCGCCGTGTACCGCGGCGAGCAGGTGCACCTCCGCAAGCAGGTCGCGATCAAAGTACTCCAGCCGGGCGCCCGGAACCTCCCCCAGATCGTGGCGCGGTTCGAGCGCGAGGCGATCGCGGGAGCGCATATCCAGCATCCGAACGTGGTCTCGGCAAGCGACTTCGGCCAGCTCGCGGATCGATCGCATTTTCTCGTCCTCGAGTATGTCGAGGGCACCCCGCTCCAGGACGTGATCGCCTCGGCGCCGCTCCCCGCGCGACGCGCGCTCCACATCGCGCGGCAGATCGCGTCGGCTCTGGAGGCGGTGCACGCGAAGGGGATCGTGCACCGCGACGTGAAGCCGCAGAACATCCTCCTCGGCGCCCGTGATCAGGTGAAGCTCATCGATTTCGGCCTCGCCAAGGTGAATGTGGAGCTCCTGTCCACCGAAAGCCGCGAGGCCGCGCTCAAAGGCCAGGACCTCACCGCCGCCGACCAGGTCCTCGGCACGCTCAGTTATCTCGCGCCGGAGGCCGTGCGCGGCATGGATGCCGTCGATGCTCGCGCAGATCTTTATGCGCTTGGAATCATCATGTACGAAATGCTGTCCGGGAGAAGCCCGTTCGACGCGAGCGACGGCCAATCTTCCTTCCGGAAGCGGCTCCTCGAAGATGCGCCCCCGCTCCGCCAGCGTGCTCCGGGATCGGGTATCCGCCCCGACGTGGAGGCGCTCGTGATGCGGCTCGTCCAGCGAGACCCGATCCAGCGCTATCCGACGGCTACGAATGTGATCGCGGCCATCGACGGGGCCATCGCGGCGATGGAGGGCGCGCCGAGGCAGCTCGAGCCGACCGTTGCGATGCAGCCCGGCGCTCCGGGGCGCCAGACGAGCGCGACACCGCTCGCGTCCAGGTGGACCTCGCCGGCGATGCGGCCGTGGCTCATCGCGTCCATCGTCGTATCGCTCTCGCTCAGCGTCGCGCTCTTGATCGCCATCCTGCTCAGCTGACAGAGACGTGGAAAGGCCACATCGAGGGAGCAGGCTCGTCGCTCGACGGCAGCTCCATGAGCCGCGTCGGTTCGGTCTCCCCGCCGCTGATGCGCGCCACGGCCGCGCACGGCGCCCTTCGCGAGGTGGGCTCCCTCAGCGACGAGGAAGCGGGGCCCCCGCCGGGATCCGCCCTTCCTCGACGGCCACGACGTACGGCGGCAGGCGGCCCGCACGCACCGCGCGGACGTCGGCGCGCATCGTCGCTGCGTCCGGGTAACGCTCGACCTTGTCGAACGCGAGGGCGCGATCCACGACGTCGCACACCTCCGAGGGCACGTCCGGCGCGCACTGCGCGAGCGACGGCGCCCGCGCCGTCGCCGCGGCGATGAGCAGGCGCGCCTCGGCCACGTGGCCGTGGATCGCGCGACCGGAGAGCAGCCGAAACATCGTGGCGCCCAGGCCGAAGACGTCGGTCCGGCCGTCGATCTCGCGGACCATCCCCCTCGCCTGCTCCGGCGCCATGTACTCGCACGTGCCGAGCGCCACGCCCGTCTTCGTGGCCGTCTTCTCCGGCAGCTCCCCCATCCCGAAAGGAAGCGGATCGAGCACGCGGGCGATCCCGAAATCGAGCACCTTCACCCGCCCATCGCTCCCGATATGCAGGTTCTCGGGCTTGATGTCCCGGTGAACGACGCCGTGCGCGTGCGCCACGACCAGCACATCGAGGACCCGCTCGGCGAGCGCCAGCACATAGCCCACCGCGAGCGTCCCCACGCGGGCCATGTGGTCGAAGACCGTCTCGCCCTCGAGCACCTCCATCGCAAGGTAAGCGGCGCCGTCCTCCGCGATGCCCGACTCCAGCACGAGCGGCAACCCCTCGCAGAGCGGGCCGACAGCCGCCAGGGCGCTGCCGATCGGGCCCTCGCGCAGGAAGCGCTTCCGGAGCTCCTCGATCTGGCTCAGCGACGGGTGCAGGACCTTCACCGCCGCGACCTGGCCGTCAGCGCGCCGGCCAAGGAAGACGCTCGCCATCCCGCCGCCCCCGAGCACGCGCTCCACCGTCCAGGTCCCGATCTGGGTGCCGATACGCCGCGCCGCGAGCTCCTCGTCGTCCATCGAGCGGGCGGAGGGTACCATCCCGTTCACCAGGAGCGAGCGCGAAAGGCCACCAGCTCCGACGAGCTCACTCGACCGTGTGACATTGTCTACACCACGCTGAGCTCGTCCAAACGCCGTCACGCACGACCCCGCAGCGCACCGTGTCCGGCATCGACGGCTCCTCGGGCGGCGAACCTGGGGCAGCGGGAAGCGGCGCTCGCTTCCACCCGAGAGGCCGTCCCTTCTCCCGATCGGGCAGGGGAACCGGTCGCCGCGCTCCCGCGCGCGAACCTACCGCGAGAAGCGCATCATCTCGACGGAGAAGCCGTCGCTGCCTCGGTTCGCCTTGTCGCGCGTCTCGTCGAGCACATCCGCGATGCCGCCCAAACCCTCCGGGCCGATCTCGAACGTGACGCGATCCAGGGTGAGTTGCTCGTCATCGGCATACGCGATGCCAATCGAGGGCCCGCCGGAGCCCCCGCCGCCGTAGCCACCCGTGCCGCCCCAGCCGCCGTAGCCGCCTCGGCAGGCGTGTTCGCCGCCCAGGTCCGGCGCCCGCCCCGGCGGGCCTCCTTGCACGCCTTGCCCGCCCGTCCGGCCTTCACCCCCCCTGCCTCCGGCGCCGCCCCGGCCCGTGATGACGCGCGTTTCCCGCAGGGCCAGTCTGCTGCCCGCGTGGGCGAAGATCGCGATGCTCGCGCCGCCCGCGCCGCAGCCGCGGCCGCCCGTGCCGCCGCAGCCGCCGCCGCCGCCCGAGCCGCCCGACGCGCCGCCCAGCGCCGCGTTGCCGCAGGCGCTCCGGCCGCCCGGCGCGCCGCCGCCCCCGCCCCCCTGGCCGGGCGCTCCCGTGCCGCTCTGGCGGCCGGGCACGCCTTCCCACCCGGCCTCGGTGAGGCGCCCCCCTGGCCGCCAGCGCCGGGCGCGTCCGGCGCACCGTCATCCCCACGACGGCCATCCGCGCACGGGGCGCCGTCCTTCGCGCCCACCCCGCCCAGGCCCGCATCCCTGGGGTTCGGGGGCGGCAGCGGCTTGCCGTCCTCGGCATCGCCACCACTGTCCTGGGTCCCGTCGCCCCCTTTGCCGCCCGTCGACACCAGGTCGCCGCACACGGTCGTCACGGCGGGCGCGCCGGCCACGGTTGCTGCCGAGCAAGCGTCCTTGCCGATCGCTCCGATCACCCCGTGGACAATCAGCGCGGGGAAGGAAATCCCAGAGGAAGGCGGTCCGACTGCTCATTTCCCTGGCTGTCTTGTCGTTCGGATCGCCGCCGCCGCCGAGCCCACCAGCGCCGGCTTCTCCGGAGGTCCAGGTAGCGCTCTCCGTGCGGTGAACGCTGCTGTTCACGCGTGCGGCGGCGACGCCTCCACGCGACACCTGGCCCTCAGAGTCAGTTTCCGGCCGGCTCATCAACATTTCCGCCGAGCATGCGCGTCACCCAAGGCGGCGGAGGCTTTCCACGTACTGAGATCTTTCCATCTGGCTCAAGCTCGATAGATGTCCCCCGGAAGATTGGGGGAATGGGTTGCCCGAATGCGGCAGCGTCCGAACGCGGCCCGGCAACTGGTCTGGAGTACCATCCGATCTGTCGATCAGGAAACTTTCGCCCAATAATCAGTCCGTCGCCGTCGGCCGGCCATTCATCGGGTTCATAGATGCCGATCGTTCCATCCGTGCGCCGGACGATCACAGCCTCGGCATCGCTCTCCAACAGCTCACGATTGCGCTTGACCTCTGGAGACTCAAATTCTTGAGGATTGGGGGTAGATGCGTCAGGGACGTCATGCGGCGCGGTCGCGGGAGCCCGTGTGCTGGTGGCCATGCAGATAGCCAGTTGCACCTTCGTGGAGGCAAGCTCAGTGCGTTCAGCGTTGCAGTCATGGACGGCGGGCGCCGTGTCAGGCGCGGGTGATGCGCTCGCGACCGTTTGGGCTCTAGGTGCATTGCGCGGCACTTCGTATCCGATGACGGCGCCGGCGATGCCGGCCATGAGTGCGAGCGCAAGGGCGATGTAGCGATGAATCGTCATGGTGCATCTCCCTGCTTCGGCTTGACCCTTCCGCCAACCATGCGCTGCACGACAGGATCAGCGGGCTCGCCATTTACCATGATCGTTCCGTCCGGCGCAGTCTCGATGATGGGCTCCATGAAATCGGACGACGCGGAGAAGATGTGGAATGCGGCAGGATCCGAACGTGGTCCGGCATCGGGCCCAGAATACCATCCGATGTCTCCACTTGGTAACTTTCTCGCGACGATTACTCCATCACCGTCGATGGGCCATTCGTCGGATCGATAGACACCGGTCCTCCCGTCATGGTGTTGCACGATCACGGCCTCGGGATAGGTCTTCAAGAGCTTGCGATTCCGCTGGATCTCCTCGGCTCTCGACCTGCGTTGCGGGTCTGTGGGTTCGGATAGCTCGGGAACGCCGGACGGTTCAGCCTCGAAAAAACGCGTATCGAATGCCATGCAGATAGCCAGTTGCGCTTTGGTCGATGCGACTTCGGCGCGTTCAGCCTTGCAGTCATGGCCGGCAGGCGTCGCGGCCGAAGGCGCGGATGATGTGCTCGGCGCCGCTTGGGCGTTTGGTGCATCGTGCGGCACGGCGCGTCCGATGAAGACGCCGACAACGCCGGCAATGAGTATGAGTGCAACCGAGCTACGAATTGTCATGGCGCATCTCACGGCTACAACGGACAGCCTGGGGGTACAGGCTGGCAAACTTCATGGTCCTGATTTGGCCACTCCTGGGGAATGATGCCAACCTGGCACGGCGTCACGAACGTGAATGGATCGGCTTGGGGTGCACAGGTGAATGTCCTGGTTTAGTTGCTCCTGATAGAGACTCATTACCTTTAGCTCGAATAGGATCTCCAGCGTGTCGGCGCCGATGTCCGAGCACTCGGGCCTGAATGTGACGCTATCATAACCAGAGCAATATGCGGCGCAGAAGATGGGCGGGTCCGAATGACAGAAAGGCAGGCCCGAGTTTTGACTAGAAGCTCCGATGCCGGGAGTGCATTCCTTTCCTCCGATTGAGCAAAGAGCAAACATGAGCACCACAGCGCGCAAAACGAATCGCTTCATGCGAATCTCCTTTGGGGGGCAAGCTCACGTCCCGCGCCCCGCACGCGTGACGGGCGGCGATGCATGGCCCATGCGCGGGTCGCTCGCGTCCAGGGAAGCGGCGTTGCATCCGGACCCGACGCGGGCGCTGTCCTGGCGAGCGGCACCGCAGAACAGGCATGGTGAGTGATGTGAATCACAAAACGCAGATGGATCGCCTTGTCCATTCCGAACTTGGCTATGGTTTTCTCGCTGAAGCGCGGCGTCAGTAGTGATCTGGGACACGCAAATGTCCTTGCGATGCCATCCCGCCCCGTGCCCGTACTCCCAAAGTAGGTTTGCGCTCCTGGGCGGAGTACGCGCGGCGCGCGCTCGCCGGAGTGCGTCGACGCCCCCAGGGCCGCGGCGTCCGCGCTGGTGACCGTCTGGACGGATCTCGGCGTCGTTGTCGAGGTGGCGACGGCAGCGCGCCTGGACGCAGGTGGATCGCTATGGCGAGAAGCGCATCGTCTCGGCGGAGAAGCCGTCGCTGCCTCGGTTCGCCGTGTCGCGCGTCTCGTCGTCCACATCCGCGATGCCGCCCGGGCCCCCTGGGCCGATCTCGAACGTGACGCGATCCAGGGTGAGCTGCTCGTCGTCGGCATAGGCGATGCCGATCGAGGGCCCGCCGGAGCCCCCGCCGCCGTAGCCGCCCTTGCCGCCCCAGCCGCCGTAGCCGCCTCGGCAGGCGTGTTCGCCGAGCATGGGCGGATCCAGCCCCGGCGGGCCTCCTTGCACGCCTTGCCCGCCCATCTGGCCTTCGCCCCCCCTGCCTCCGGCGCCGCCCCTGCCCGTGATGACGCGCGTTTCCCGGAGGGTCAGCTTGCTGCCCGCATGGGCGAAGATCGCGATGCTCGCGCCGCCCCCGCCGCCGCCCTTGCCGCCCGTGCCGCCGCACCCGCCACCACCGCCCGAGCCGCCCGACGCGCCGCCCAGCGCCGCGTTGCCGCAGGCGCTCCGACCGCCCGGCGCCCCGCCGCCGCCGCCGCCCCCCTGGCCGGGCGCTCCCGTGCCGCCCTGGCTGCCCGGCACGCCTTCCCAACCGGCCTCCGTGAGGCGTCCACCCTGGCCAGCGGCGCCTGGCGCGCCCGCCGCGCCGTCTTCTCCACGGCGGCCGTCATCGCATGTGGCGCCGTCCTTTGCGCCCACGCCGCCCAGGCCCGCGTCCCCGGGATTCGGGGTCGGCAGCGGCTTGCCGTCCGCTGCATCGCCGCCGCGATCAGGATAGCCATCGCCCCCTTTGCCGCCCGTCGAGACCAGATCGCCGCACACGGTCCTTACGGCGGGCGCGCCGGCCACCGTCGCTGCCGAGCAAGCGTCCCTGCCGATCGCGCCGATCTCCCCGTACGATGCCGGTGGGGCAAAGTACCCCGCGTCCTCGCCGTCTTCGCCTTTCTCGGCACCGTCCGCCTGGATCACGCTCCGGAGCACCTCCACGACCGCGCCCGGCCGGAGCCTCATCGCGATGGACGAGAGGCCCAGCCCCAATCTCCACTCCTGCAGCACATTCATGTCCACGATCGTGGATACGCCGTCGTTCGCCACCTCGCCGTCGCCCTGCGCTGCTACCACGGTGATCGGGACGGCGTTGTCCAACGGTGGTCGGAGCGTTACCAAGAAGTTGGTCATCCTCTCCGTGTGGTGCTTCCACCATGGCCTGGTCCCGAAGCAATCGTAGCCACCCAACAGGTCAATGCCCGAGGGCAGGGTGATGGCCTCGAAGTAATTCTCGTTGCAGACGATCACCCGCCCCCGTGCGCGCGGCGCGATCGCGATCGCATGGGCGAGCGTCTTCACCGGCTCCTCCTTCGTGCCGGGATTGCCGTCGTCCCCCCAGAGAGCGCTCACGAACACCCCGCAGCGGTCTTGCACGCGCCGCGCGGCGAGGCTCTCGAGACACGTCTCCTCCGAGGGCTCGGCCGAGGGGTCTGCGTCGCAGGTGCCGCCCTCCGCGCACGGCGGGGTGGACGTCTCCGCTTCACACCCCAGGGCGGCGGGAGAGGACAGCAGAAGGACCCATGCAGTGGCTGTGAACTTCATGTTCTTCGTTTCCTGTTCATCCCCGCGTGAGCCATCTCATTGGGGCGGCACGACCAGCTCGGGGAAGTCCCAGAGCTGGGCAATCGTGCCGGGCTCCCCCCAGGCTTCTTTCATGGTCGGATCGCCTCCGACGCCACCAGCACCGGCTTCTCCCCAGGCCCACATCGCGCTCTCCGTGAGGTCAACGCTGCTGTCCACGCGTGCAATGACGATGGACACGCCTCCAAGCCCTCCGCCGCCATGACCGCCGTCGCCTCCAGCGCCGCCAGGCCCTCCTGCACAGGCAGAGTAGCTGGTGCCGGTGGAGTTCGCTCCCGCGGCGCCGCCCGCTCTGCCCCGGCCTCCCTCCTGCCCCTGCCCTCCGTGGCCGCCGCGACCCCCATTGCCGGTGATGATGGCGGTCTTGTCCACCAGGACGTGCGCATGCAGGGCGATGATCCCGAAGCTACCGCCTCCGTAGCCGCCACCTCGGCCACCGCGCCCCCCGCAGCCGCCGCCCCCGCCCGAGCCGCCGGATGGTCCGCCTTGCGGATCCACAGGGCGGCACTGCCCGTTCGTTCCGACGCCGCCCCCGCCGCCGCCCCCCTG
Organism: Sorangium sp. So ce426; assembly: GCF_051475585.1. Classification (NCBI taxonomy): domain Bacteria; kingdom Pseudomonadati; phylum Myxococcota; order Polyangiales; family Polyangiaceae; genus Sorangium; species Sorangium sp. So ce426. The sequence continues at coordinate 7,444,741 of NZ_CP150341.1, forward strand.
GCCGATCCCGCCGTTCTGGCCGTCCCGCCCCGAGAAACCCTGCCAGCCGCGCGCGCTGATGCTTCCGTACTTGAGCGGCTCGTCCACGCCCGTCCCGCCGCCGACCCCGTGCGCGCCGGCCTCCCCAGCGCCGCCCTTCTCGCCGGATGTGCAGGTCATCGGCCCGCCCGTTTCCCCTTCGCCGTCCTCCATCGAGCCCGGCCCCGGAGCCGGTGCGCCTGGCTCGCCATCGCCGCCCGCATCGACGTCGCCATCACCGCCCGCGCCGCCGATCGACCTCATGCCGTCCTCGCACACGGTCACCGCCGGTGGAGCGCCCTCGGTCCAGTCCGCCAGGCACCCGGGCGCGCCCGGATGGCCAGGCGCCCCGTCCGGCGCCCGCCATGCTTGCGGAGCGCTCTCCCCATCCGCCCCATCGGCCCCGTTCCCCGCCAGGATCTCGCTCGACACCACGTCCACCGCGGCGCCCTCCCGCACGATCATCCCGATGGCCGACCCGCTCGGCCGCGTCGCGTCCGCCGCCACGAGCCGCACGCCGAACACCGCCGACGTCATGCTCTCCTCGCGCGCCTCCACGACGAGCGGCACCCGCTCCGGTCCCGGCGCGATCTCGGTGAGGCGGTCCTTGCCGCCCCAGGTCCACGCCGCCGTGGCGCAGTCCCGGCCGCCCCAGATCGCGACGCCCGATGGCAGCGTGACCGCCTCCTCGAAGTCCTCCGCGCACGCGTACACCCGCCGCGTCCCCCCGGGCTTCGATGCCTGCTCCACCGCGCGCCGCAGCGTCCTGACGGGCGCTTCCCTCGTCCCGTCGCTCGCGTCGTCCCCGCGCCGCGCGACGAACACCCCGCACCCGTCCTTCGCCGGGCTCGTCGCGGGATCGCCGTCACACGGCGACGCCGGCAGGACGGGCGGCATCTCGCCGGGAAGCGGATGGCACGTGAACGTCCTCGCGCAATCCTCGGCATAATAACACCCGGCGCCCCCCGCGGCGCTCGCGCAGCCGAGCGCGATCATCGCGATCGAACGCAGCCTTCCTCGACGTCGCCCCCCGCGCATCCCCATCGCTCCGCTTCGCCTCACCACACGCCCTGAAGGACGAACCCGGCCTGCATTCCCGTCGTGCTCGGCACCACCTTCACGCGCCCGCGGACCGGCGTCTCGTCGAGGATCCACTTCTCTGCAAGGAAGGAGCCCGCCGTCGCGATCCCGAACACCGCGCCAGTCGCCAGCGCCACGTTGCCAAGCGTGGCGAACAGATCCCGCTCCGCCACGTCGTCGCGGATCTCCACACACGCCGAGGGCGCGTTCGGCCACCAGCATGTCGTCGGCGTCCAGCCTTGCCGGCGGAGCGCCACCTCGCGCTCGGCGGCATCGTCATCGATCACATGGGCCCGCAGCAGGAACACCGTGCCGGCCGCCACCGCGGCCGTCGCCAGCACCGCGCCCCCGATCCGCAGCTCTGTCAGCGGAAGCGCCCGCCGCGCTGCCGGAGGAGGCGACGGGGCCGCCGGCCGCGCCGGGCCGGCGCCTGCCGCCCCCGGCGCGCCGCGCTCCGGCGCGCGAGGCAGCTTCAGGGTCAGCGAGCTGGTCTTGCCCGCCTGCCCGTCGAACGCGCCCACCGCCTCGCCGTGGCCGTCCAGCCGCGCCCGCACGGTGTGCTGCCCCGGCTCCAGGAACAGCTCGTACGTCGGCGCCCGTCGACCCAGCGCCTTGCCATCGACGAAGACCTCGGCGTCCGGTGGACTCACACCCAGGTAGAGCGTCACCACCCGGCGCTCGGCCTTCAGCAATCCTTCTTCGGCCCGCTCCGCCAGCGGGCTGCGGAGCGCGCCGCGGTGTCTCAAGCTCTGCGCCAGGTGGTCTGCCGCGTCTCGATAGCTGCCCAGCGCGAGCTCGCACAGGCCGAGCTCCGCGGCGATCTCGGCGCGCTCCGCGTCGGTCGTCCACGCCGCGTCGGCCGCCTTCAGCGCCGCCTCGTACGCCGCCTCGGCCTCGCCCCATCGCCTGGCGTCGCGCGCCTGCCGAGCACGGCGCAGCAGATCCTCCGCGGTCGATGTCTCCTGCGGCCCCGCAAGCCCATGGGGAGCCTGCGCGCTCGCCACGCCCTCCAGCACCGCGACGACGCCGAGAAAGACGCACGGCAAGACGGAGAGGAGCGCATGGCGCACGCCACGCTGGATACTCCTGCACGCAAGCCCATGTCAACGCGCAGGTTCCCCCACGACCGCCGAGCCGCCTCGTAGTTTCGCCTCGTGGTCCAGTGAGCTCACGATGATCAGAAATCGTCCTCAAGCCACCGGATGCACGAGAATTTCAGCAATGATGATGCAATGCGTGGCTCCGCTCGGAGCGCCTTGGGGACGGAACGAGCATCGCACCCACGCCTGCTCGGCATCCGTTGAGATCCGAAGCGGGCGGAGGTGTGGCGGCGGAGGAGACCTCACCGAGCGCCGGCTCGTCTCTTCGGGATCGCCCGCCGTGGAGCCACTCGCCGCGCCTCTTGCGAGGGCTCGGTCGATTTTTTGACCGTCGGGCCGGGCTAGGATCGTCTGCTGGAGCGTGGACCGACCAACGCCGACCTGCCCTGTACCCGCCCGCGTGAGATCGCTCATCAGCTACGCTGGCGTGCCCGAGCGGGACCGCGATGACGTCGCGCAAGACGCGATGGTGCGGCTCTGGGAGCGGCGGGAGCAGGCCCGATCGGCAAGGAACCCGAGCGCGTGGTGCGACAGCGTCGTCCTGAACACGGCCCGCGATCACCGGCGGGCGTCGCGCAGGCGCGAGGAAGCGCTCACGGGCCTCGACGAGGCGGCGCTCTGCGACGAGCGAGAGAGCCCCGAGGATCACGCCATCGCTCGCCAGGAGGCGGCGCTGGTGCGGCAGCTCATCGAGAAGATCGGCGAGCGGTGCCGCGGGGTTTTCATCGCGTGCGAGCTCCTGGAGCGGCCGATCGCCGACGTCGCCCGAGAGCAGGAGATCCCGCTGGAGACGGCACGAAGTCGGCTGCGCCGGGCCTGGGAGGAGTTCGAAGAGGCGGCGGCCCGCTGGGAAGCGAGGCAACGAGGCCGCGGCGCTCGCCGGCTGCGCGCCGCGCTGTTCCCGCCCTGGCTCCTGGAGCGGTGTTCCTGGCGGCGAGGCGCTCCCGCGCGCTGGATGGCCCGAGGCTTCGCCGTCGCCTGCGCCGCGGCGCTCGGCGCGCTGGCCGTGGGACCGATGAAGCCCGTCGAGCCTCTCCGCCCCTGCTTGACCCCCCTGCTCTCCAGGAGGACGACCGAGCCAGCGACCGGACAGGCCGCGCGGGACCCCGCCGAGCCGGCGCGCGTGAGCGGTGCGCTGGACGGGGCGGTGATGGCCCCTCCGGCGCTGGATGGGGTGGTGACGGCCGGTGCCGTCCCCGCCACGCCGACAGGCTGGCGAGCGGCGCAGCGCCGCCCGAGGATCAGCTCCCGCGAGCAGGAGCTGATCGCCCGCGCACGGACGGCCATGGCGGCCGGTGATGTCGTGTCGCTCGTCGAGGCGCGACGCCTGCTGGAGGAGCACGGGCGGAGATTCCCGCGCGGTCGCCTGGCGGGTGAACGCGAGGCGCAGCTGGCCGGGCTCAGGTGATGACCGCGCCATAGGCATCGCTGCGCACACGACGTGCGCCTTCGTCACGGAGGCGGCGCTGGACCACCGTGGTTCGCGGCCTTCGTCGTAGCGGATTGAGCGCCTCCTGAGAGGGCGTCGCGCGCCGAGCGACGCCCGCAGAGGAGCGATCGTGTCCGCGCGCGGACGAGCGTTCGCGCGGAGCATTCACATTTCACCTGGAGGCGAGCCATGGAGCTCCTGGCGCCGCCCTCGCGAGGGGTGATGATGCATTCCATCAGAACACACGTCTTCGCCGAGGGGGCGGCTCCTCCGGCGCGGCACGACAGGTCGGTTCGTTCGAGCGCATCCGGCGCGCCTCGCACCGCGCAGCGGACGGCAGCGCAGCCGGGACCCCGGAGGAACGAGGTGAAGCCTGCCACGAGCCCGTCTCGGGCTCATGCGTTCCAATGCCTCCTTCAGGGAGAAACGATTCGGCGCGTTCGCCGGTGGCTCGCGCGGCTCCGTGTGCCCGAGCGCGATCGGCACGACCTGAGCCAGGATGTCTTCCTGGCGGCTGTCATGAGCTTCGGCAACTATGACCCCTCGCGTGGCCCGATCGGGCGGTGGCTGAACGGCCTCGCGGTGAACCTGGCTGCACGTTACCACGCGAAGGCTTCTCGGCGGCACGAGGTCATCACGGATCCCGTGGAGCTGAGCGAGGCCGGCGAGAGCGCGACCGCCCTCGAGCTCCTGCTCACAGCGGAGCGGCGGCGCCTGCTGAGATCACTCGTCCGGGAGCTGCCGTTCGAGCTGCGTTCGGTGCTGGTCCAGCGCGACCTCTACGAGATCCCCATGAGAGACATCGCCGAGACGAGAGACGTGCCCCTCAGCACGGCGTACAAGTGGCGCACGAGAGCGCTCCACGGCGCGCAGGAAGCGCTCGCGAGGCGCCTCGCTGCGGAGGAGGAGCGCACCACGAAGCCTCGGGTTCACACGCGACCGGGTGGCAAGGTGAAGCAGCGAGAGAAAGAGCAGCCTCGCGAAACCGGACCGGATTGCCGGCAGGCAGCTGGGCAGCCCCGGGAAACCGGATCCGGTTAGCGGCAGGCAGCTGGACAGGCTCGCGCTGCTCGTGCACGCCTACGATCAGACACGCCGGGCCATCGCCTACCTCCGATGGAACGAGGGGGACGCCGACACGATCGCGCCGTCGCTGTACAAGGGCCGCGGCGGTCGCGCCGCGTCGTCGAGCGATACCGCCGAGGCGCCGGAGGACGGCGCCCCTGCTGGCCCGCCGGCGTCGCCGGGCGCCGCGCCTCCGGTCGTGCCGCGGGACACGGCGGCACCGGCGGTGTCCGGCGCTGCACCGCCCGGCGCGGCGGTGTCCGGCCCAGCGCCCAACGGCGCGTCGCCTGTCGCCTAGTACGACAGCGGTCTCCGCCCCCCTCTGCACCATCCAGAGCCGCAGCAGAGCGGCGGTCACCCGCACAGGAGACACCGCCGGCGGGCGGCCGAGCTGCCGATTGTTGAGCCGTCGATGAGCGGCGATGCGACTGCTCCTTCAGACAATCCCTGCATGGGGGGGCGATGTGCGCTCATGTACCTGCGATTTGCGTTGCCGCCAGCGTGCCTGACGTTGTGCTTTGCGCCCGTATACCTGGCCACGATGGCGGCCAGCACGGCGGGGTAGCGGCTACCGTGAGGACGAACAACGGTGTCACTCTTGCGCAAGCGGTGTTGTGCCGTTGATGGCCTCGCGAAGGCGTGCGAGCGCGCTTGAGCCCGTTCGCCATGGGCGCACCTGCGCTGCAACACCGGTGCTAGGCACATTGACCGCGACTCACGCAGTCGTGTAGCTGTTCCTTGTCGATGCAGATCACCCTCGCCAGAGCCAGGCTGCAGGTCGCGCTGTTCGCCTTGTTGGCGGCCGTCGCGAGCGCCGGGCTCGCCGTCGAGGTGCTCAAGCCGATCCTCAATTTGAGGAGCCGCAGCGGCGTCGTCCCGCTGCTCTCGCTGAGCTACGAGCACAACGTGCCCACGTGGTACACATCGTGTCTGCTGTTCACGTGCGCTCTCACCCTCGCGGCGATCGCCGCCGGTGCCCGCCGCGAGGGCCGGTTCGTGAAGCACTGGTGGGGGCTCGCCGCCGCGTTCCTCTACATCTCGTTCGACGAGGTCGTGCAGATCCATGAAGCGGCGAGCTCCTGGTTCGATCTGGGCGGGGTCCTCTACTTCAGCTGGGTGATCCCGGCGGCCGTCGTGGTGGCGGCGTTCGCGGTCGCGTACCTCAGGTTCCTCGCGCACCTCCCGCGCGGCACCAGGAACCGGTTCTTGCTCTCGGGCTGCATCTATGTCACCGGCGCGCTCGTCCTCGAGCTGCCGCTCGGGTACTGGACCGAACAGGCCGGGAGCAACAACCTCGTCTATGGGCTCATCGATTTCGTCGAGGAGTCGATGGAGATGCTCGGCGTGAATCTCTTCCTGCTCTCGCTCGTCGACCATCTCGGCGTGCAGGGGTGGACGATCGGCTTCTCGCAGGCAGCTCCGGAGCCGCGGCCCGCGGCGGTCGAGCGTGCGGCATGAGCGCCCGAGCCGAGCCCGCGTCTCCTGCGCTCCTCGCCTCACCGGGCAGCGAAGCGTACATCGTCAGCCGCTGGTATGACTGGGCGTTCTTCCTGCTCCCGCGTCGCCCTGCTGCACTTCTGGTACGACGGTTTCATCTGGTCCGTGACGCGCAAGCAGGTGTGAGGCGATCAGGCCTTCAAGGTGTCGCCAGAGAGGGTTGTATGCGAATCCAACGTTGTCTCCGCTCCGTGCTCTTCTCGCTCGCGGTCGCCTCCATGGCGCTCGCCTCGCCTGCCTGCAGCAAGCCGCCGCAGATCACGGCGGAGAGCATCGAGGACAACTGGGCGCTGACGGAGCAGCACGAGCCCGGCTCGGTCGTCATGACGGTAGCCCCGGATGGGAAGGTGACGGCGCTCGTCAAGGACCGCGATGGCAAGCCCATCGAGGAGGGCGTGTCGGGCAACCTCACGGTCAAGGTGCCTGGCAAGGAGGGAGCCCCCGCGACGGCAGAGCTCGTGCCGGAGCCCAAGGCGGGGGGAGTCCTGGTCGCCAAGATCCCGCCGCTCGAGGACGAGCTCACGGAGGTCGGCTACGAGCTCAAGGTCAACGGTGAGCCGTTCAAGGGGGCGCTGCACGTGCCGCGCGGCGGAACCCGGGAGCTCCAGGAGAGCGCGAAGGAGAGCCAGGCGATCAAGGTCGAGGGGAAGAAGGGGCCGAACGGGGGCGTGCTCCAGCCCGTCGGGGACGACATCGTGGAGATCGTCGCGGACAAGGCGACGGGCGACGTGCGCGTGTACGTGCTGGATCTCGACCTCAAGCCGGTCCCGATCGGCCAGCGCGAGATCAAGCTCGCGATCCAGACGGCGTCGGGCCCGGACGTGCTCGTGCTCGCGCCCGGCCCCGATCGGCTCTACTTCACGGGCAAGCTGAAGGTGAAGGTCAACCCGACCAAGATCACGGTGGTGCTCAAGGACGGCGGGCGCACGCACGTGGTCCTCTGCAACTACCACCCAGGCTCGGTGATCGTGGTCGGCGCGAGCGCGCCCGTGATCGGCATCCTGGTGGCCACCACGTGGGCCGTGAAGGTCAACGTCAAGCCGACCGTGGTGGTGCACGACGACGATGACGACGACGGCCGCCGGGTCATCGTCGTCCGCAAGGGAAAGGGCAAGTGGAAGGGCAAGGGCAAGTGGCGCTGGAAGTGATGATGAAAGCGCGCCGCGCCGCGGCCCGCTTCACGATCCACGTTCCCGCGATCACGCAGTGAAGGTCTTCACCCGGAGGGACATCTCGCCATGACTGGCCAAAACGACGCATGTGAGGAGAAAGCTGGCTTCGGCGGCACGATCCCGTCGCGCGCCCTCTCTGCACGACGAGCCCTGTTCGCGCTCGCGTGCATCGGCTCCGTCAGCTGCGGCGGTGATGACGCGACGGGAACCCCGGATGATGTCGACGTCGCGGCGGGCGCCACGGCGATCGTGGCGATCGTCAACCCGGTGGTGAACACGCCCCACACGACGGGAGTTCCCGACGAGCTCGGGGACGCGCGCGATGGGCTCACGGTGACCGCCAGGCCGGGCGACAGCGACGTCACAGCGGACGGCGTCGCGGTCGTGGGCGTGGCGCCCGGCGGCATCGAGCTCGATGTCTCGGGAGCCAGCCTCGCGCATACGGTCCAGGCAGAGGGCGATGTCGTGGATGCGCCTGTCGCGTTCTCCGGGTCGGCTGCGGCCTTCTTCGACAACACGCCCATCCGCTACGCTGTCAGCGAGGCATCGGGCGCCATCTTCCTCGATCCGTCGGTGCCCCTGGCAGACATCGAAGGTCACCTGGCCGAGGACGATCGGGTCGTCGTGCTGCGCCCGGGTACGTACGTCGGCAGCATCACGATCACCGGGAAGGGCACGCTCCTCTACGGCGAGGATTTCCTCGATCGCGCGGTGGTCATCGACGGCAGCATCACGGCGGCAGGCGAGGAGGTACGGCTGCGAGGCCTGACGATCACGGGCGATCTCACCTCGAGAGGCAACAATTTCGGGATCAGCTTCTCGCTCGTCCGGGGCAATGTCAGCATCACGGGCAACGCGGGGGCGTTCGTACGAAACGTGTTTTGTAGTGAGACGGTGGTGCCGTCGAGCAACGCGACGCTGCTCGACAACTACGGTGTCGCGCCGCTGGAAGCTCTGCCACCCGTCGTGTGCGACTGACCGCGGCAACGCGGCCCGCGGCCCCGAGTTGACCAGGACTCCAGATGACCACACGACGCGAGGAGCTCGCCGCTCCACCAAAGCTCGGGGGACGCCGTCGGTTCCGCCCCTGCATTCATCCACCCCGATCGGAGGACCCATGCGCCAGCACATTCGTACCCACCACGTCGTCGCTCTGTCGCTCCTCGCCCTCCTCTGGGGCGGAATCGCCGCATGCGGCGATGACCCCGCCGACGACTGCACGGTCGGCGATCCCAACGAGGGCCCGACGTGCGAGTGCAACGGCGCCGAATGCATTTGCCCCTCGTCCGGCGACTGCGCGATCTTCTGCACCGCCGAGTGCGGTCTCCAGTGCGCCGGCTCCGGGAGCTGCGACTTCGACTGCGGCCCTGACTGCGACATCGCCTGCACCGGCTCGGGCAACTGTACGCTCACGGTCGGCCATGGCTCGACCGTGGACTGCACCGGGTCGGGCGACTGTGATGTGGTCTGCAAGGGCGACTGCGACGTGCGGTGCCCCGGCTCGGGAGACTGCGTGGTCCACTGCGAGCCCGGCGCGGTGTGTACGACAGACGGGGTGTAGCAGGCAGCCCCCGAGCTGACCGAGGCTCAAAATGGCCACATGATGCGGGGTACCTCGCCGCTCGACGGAAGCTCGGCGTACGCCGCCGGCTCGGTGCCTGCAAGGAACACCTCCTCGATCGCCCCCGCGGCGCCCGGCAGCGCGAGTTGACCGGTCGTCGCGTCGATCAGCACGCGCACGAGCCCGTCCGGCGGCGCGGCGAAGTCGGTGCGCGGTCTCGCCTTGTGTGCGTCCTGCATGAACGCGATGAAGGCCGGCAGGGAGGTCGCGCCGCCCGTCTCGCCGGCGCCGAGCGGGACGGCGTCATCGTAGCCCGTCCAGACGGCGCACGCGATGTCGGTCGAGTAACCCACGAACCACGCGTCTTTCGCGGCGTTCGAGGTGCCCGTCTTGCCCGCGACCGGCGTGCTCATGGATCGCGCGCGCTTGGCTGTCCCCGAGTCGACGACGGAACGCAGGAGGCTCGTCGTGATGTACGCCTCGGCTTCGCCCATCACCCGGCGCGCCGGCGCCGCGGCGGGCAGCGGCAGCGGCTGGCCGCCCGGGCCGATGATGCTGCGAATGAGCGCTGGATCGCGGTACGTGCCGCCCGCGGCGAACACGTTGAACGCACCGACCATCTCGAACGGCGTCACCTCGTATGCGCCGAGCGCCAACGACAGGTCCGCGCCGAGCTTCGACGTGACTCCGAGCGATCGCGCCCACTCGGCGACCTTGGCCGGCCCGAGCCGATCGAGGACCCATACGGCGGCAACATTGACGCTCTGGGCGAACGCTTCGCGCAGCCGGCGCGGCGCCTGTCCGTCGCTCTCGTCGTAGTTGTCGGGCCTGTATTTCCCGCCGAGCGCGGCTGGATCGGTCTCGAGGATGGACGCCGCGGAGAATGCCCGCGTCTGGATCCCGTAGCTGTACACGATCGCCTTGAACGTCGATGCAGGCTGGCGGCGCGCCGACCTTGCCCGGTTGAGGGCGCCGCGCACCGCGTCGTAGCCGCCGACGACCGCGAGCACCTCGGCCGTCCGGACGTCGAGGGCGACGAGCGCGCTCTGGGGCCCGAGCGCGAGCTCCAGCCGTCCGCTGCGCGGGTCGCCGCCGACAAAGGTGACGCGCACGACCTTGCCGATCTCGGCGAACTGGCTCGGGGGCAGGTTGCGTGGATTGTAGCGCGCCGCTCGCTCCAGCTTCACGACGCCCTGCGCCGTGCCCACGCGCACGGTGAGCGTGCCTGCCGCGTCGTCGGCCTTCGTGACCACGCCGTGGTAGACGCGCTCGCTGCCCTGCGTGGGCGTTCCTTCGAAGGGGGCAGGATCTCCCTTGCCACGCTTCAGCGGGGCGATGAGCCCGCGGCGCGCGGCGTACGCGTCGAGATTGCTGCGCACCGCCGCTCTCGCGGCCCTCTGCAGCGCCGGATCGATCGTGGTCGTCACGGTGTACCCGCCACGGTTGGCCTGCGGGCCGACCGCGGCGACCAGCGCGCGCTCGACCTCGGCGACGACCTCGGGCGCCAGCTCGGAAGCGTGTTCCGGCGGGGGAGCCAGGGCGATCTTCTGGCGAGCGGCGGCGTCCACGTCGGCGCGCGATACGAACTTTTTGTCGCCCAGCTGCTGGAGCACGTAGCTGCGCCGCTCCTCGGCGCGGGCGAGGTCCACGCGCGGAGAGTAGATGCTGGGCCCCTTGACCAGGCCTGCGAGCAGGGCCGCTTCGGCGAGCTGCACGTCTCGAACGCTCTTCCCGAAGTAGTACCGCGCGGCTTCCTCGACGCCGTAACGCCCGTGCCCGAAATAGATGTCGTTGAGATAAAGCTCCAGGATCTCGTCCTTCGTGAGCTCCTGTTCGATGCGGCGCGCGAGGATGAGCTCACGGATCTTGCGCGCGAAGGTGCGCTCCGGCGTGAGGAGCACGTTCTTGATCACCTGCTGGGTGATCGTGCTGCCTCCCTGGCGGGCCTGCGCGGACCGCAGGTTCACGAGGAGCGCCCGCAGGATGCCGAGGTAGTTCAGCCCCTCGTGCTTGTAGAAGTTCGCGTCCTCCGCGGCCAGAACGGCGAGCCTCATGCTCGCCGGCACCGCCGAGATCGGGACGACGGTGCGTCGCTCGACGAAGAGCTCCGCGAGCGGTGTCCCGTCGCGCGCGAGGATGCGCGTGACCTCCGGCGGACGATAGCTCCTCAGCTCCGAGGTCCGCGGCAGGTCGTGGCCGTAGTACCAGAGGAGCCCCGCAAACATCAGCAGACCGAGGCCCAGCAGCGTCGAAGCGGCCATCGCGATGCGCCACGCCCATCGCCGCAAGCGTCGTTTCCACTGGACCTTTCGCGGGCGCGGATGCCCCTGCTCCCGCGCCCGGCGGGCCGCCACGGCGCGCTCGATCGCGCTCGACAGAGCACCCAGCGCCGATGCGATCCGACCAGCGGCCCTCGCGAGCCGCCGCGCCGGCAGCGCGCCTTGTACGGCCGGCTGGGCGGAGGCATCGGCCGGCGACGACCGTGCGGCGCCGCCCCCGGGCGGCGGCGACCACGGTAGCGTCGGTCGCTCCGGTCCGGCCTGGCGAGCCCCCTCTTCGGGGATCGGCGGGGTGGCCTGCGGCGAGCGCACCCAGAGCTGTGTCGCGGGCTCCCCCACCGCCGCATCGTCACGGCGGGGATCCTCGCCGCGCGGCGAGGGGGACGCGAGGTCGTCACGACGGCCGAACCGGTCCATGTCCATCCAACTCCTCCGCGGTGCGGGCCGAGCGCGCGTGCCGCGGCGCCCTCCTCGCAGACGCCATGAGAGCAGCGCATGAGCGCGACGCGACGATCAGTCGGGGCATGGGGCCCCGCACGCGATGACGTTGCCAGGACAGGCTTCTATCTGCCCGAGACACGTGCCGATGACGCAATCGGATCCAGGCGTGCAGTACACCAGACAGGGAGCGCTCGTCATGCAATTGACCGAGCAATCGCCCTCGCACCAGATCTTGTGCATCCCCGATCCCATGCAGTTGACCAGCGCGTCCCGGCGCGCCCCGATGTCGCAGACGGTCCCGTCCTGACAAGCAATCTGGCACGCTTCATCACACACGTGATCGCAGTCGTTTGTCTGCATACAGCTGGCCCGCTGCGACGCGCCGCGCCCCTGCTCGGGGCCGGGGCTCGGTGAGTCAGGGAGGCGAGCTCTCGTGTCGCCCTTCTTCTCGGGGCCGGGCTCCGGAGCCTTCGCCAGGAGGCGATCCGCCGCCGGACCGCCGGGAACCTTGGCGGGCGGTGAGGCCGCCGGTCGCTGCGCGCCGGTCGCCCCCGGCGATCTCGCGTCGGGCTCGACGTTCACCGCACGCAGATATACGGCGGCGAGCACGCCTGCGGCGAGCAGCGGGAACGCCAGCACGGCCCATCGCAGCCTCCGTCCACGTACCGTGGTCGGCGTCCACTGCGTCGCCTGGGTGAACACCGATGCCGCCGGTGAGGGGGCGCGAGCCGGAGCGACGGCCGATCCGCCGCCCGGGGCGCCCTGCGCGCTCGGGGTATTCGGGGCGCTGGCGATGGAGACATCGCGGAGGACGCTCCCCATGCCACCCGCCGGCGGCGGGGCGGGATGCAGACCACCGGCGCCCGCGGCGCGCACCGGTACGGCCGAGGAAGGGGCGAGCCCCTGGGGTATCCACACCGTCGTGGCGGTGCTGAGCGGATCCGCCGCGGGGGCGGGAAGCCCGGCCGCGCCGAACCGCAGAGCAAAAGCGGGCGGCTGACCGGCCAGGACCGCGCGCACGTCCTGCTGCATGACCGTCGCGCTCGGGTAGCGCTCGCCTCGATCGAACGCGAGCGCGCGATCGACGATGGCACACACCCACGGCGGGGTCTCCGGAGCGACGCTCGCGAGCGGCGGCGCAGGCAGCGTGGCCATCTTGACGACCAGATCGGTGTCAGAGCTCGCGTCATGGATGCGCCGCTTCGTGATCAGACGGAACATCGTCGCTCCGACAGCGAACAGGTCGGCACGCGCGTCGATCTCGTCGCCTCTGACTTGCTCCGGTGGCATGTAGGCGACCGTGCCGAGCGTCGTTCCCGTGCGCGTCCGAACGTAGTCGGCCGCGGCCTGCCTGACACGGGCGACGCCGAAGTCGAGCACCTTCAGGCGCCCGTCGCGGAGGCGGAACAGGTTGTCTGGCTTGATGTCGCGGTGGATGATGCCGTGCGCGTGGGCCGCTGCCAGCACGTCCAGCAGCCCGTCCACCATGGCCAGCAGCTCGGCCATGTCCATCCTGCCGAGGCGCCTGGCGTACCCGGCGAGCGACTCACCGTCGAGCAGCTCCATGACGAGGAACGGGCAGCCGTCCGCCGTCGCGTCGATATCGCGTATTTCCACCGCGCCGGGATGGACGAATCGATTGACGGCTTGCGCTTCCTGATCGAACCGCGCACGCAGCTCGGGCATGCGCGCGATCTCGGGGTGGAGGATCTTGATGGCATCTCGCCGCCCGATCTTGTGCACGCCGACGTAGACGGCCGCCATCCCGCCCGAGCCGAGCAGCCGCTCGATCGTCCATTTCCCGCACAACACGGCGCCGACTCTGCGCTGCAGTTCCTGGTCGTCCATATCCGGGTTCAAGGTTGCCAGTTTGCCGAACGGAGCCCTCGCGGCGCGCCAGCGCCGCCCTGACCGTCGCCCATCCTAGCCGATTGGCCGTGGCGCCGTGGCCGCGCGACCTCGTCGTGACCGCGCGACCCGCGGCGTGCCGTCCCTGGTGCGTCGCCGGCCGAGCGCGGCCTCAGGCCGACCAGGCCGACAAAAAGTGCCCGGGTCGAGACCAGCGCCCTGCCCGAGGCGCGCGTGTCGCGCGGCGAGGGAGCGTGACCGTGGATCCGCCCGAAGACCGGTGGTACCGTCGCCGCGATGTCGGGGAGCGTGGATCAGCTCGAGGAACACCGCTCGGCGCTCACCGGGCACTGCTACAGGATGCTCGGCTCCGTGGTCGACGCCGACGACGCCGTCCAGGAGACCATGGTGCGCGCCTGGCGGAGCCTCGACAAGTTCGACGGGCGGTCGTCGCTGCGCACCTGGCTGTACCGCATCGCGACGAACGTCTGCCTCGACGCGCGGGCCGATCGCGCGCGCCGAGCGCGCCCCATCGAGGAAGGCCCGGTCGGCACCGTGGACGACGAGCTCCAGACGCGCCCGCGCACGCACTGGCTGGAGCCCGTCCCCGACGCGCACGCCCTCCCGGCGGACATCGACGCCGCGGAGCGGGTGGTGCTCCGCCAGAGCATCCGCCTCGCGTTCGTCGCGGCGCTCCAGCACCTGCCGCCGAAGCAGCGCGCCGCGCTCCTGCTCACGGAGGTGCTCGGGTGGTCCGCCGCGGAGGTCGCCGACAGCCTCAGCACCTCGGTCGCCGCGATCAACAGCGCGCTCCAGCGCGCGCGGGCGACGCTCGCGAGCCGCGATCTCGACGACGTGCGCGCCACGCTGCCGGAGCCGCAGTCCGCCTTGCTCGACCGCTACGTCACCGCCTTCGAGCAGTACGACGTGGACCGGCTCGCGGCGCTGCTGCACGAGGACGCGACCCTGTCGATGCCGCCTTTCACCCTCTGGCTCCGCGGCCCCGACGCCATCCGCGCGTGGCTGCTGGGCCCGGGCGCGGGCTGCCGCGGGTCGCGGCTCGTGCCGACGGCCGCCTGCGGCTCGCCGGCGTTCGCCCAGTACCGCCCGGCGCCGGAGGGCGGCCACCGGGCCTGGGCGCTCATCGTGCTCGATCTCGCGGAGGACCGCATCACCGGCATGACGTCCTTCCTCGACACCGAGACGATCTTCCCGCGGTTCGGCCTGCCGCTCGAGCTCCCCGCGTAGCCCCCGCGCCCAGCCGGATCGGGGCGGCGATCTTTTTTTTCCGGTCGACCGATGAGTCCCCGCGCAGGCGGGGGTCTATGGGGTGAACTCCGGCACGACGGCCCGCATGACCGCGATCGTGGCCGGCATCACCCGGCATCCATGCTCGAACAGGAGAAGAGGACCATGACAACGAACAGCGCCCGCAAGATCTTCGTCAACCTGGCCGTCAGCGACCTGAAGCGGTCGATGGAGTTCTTCGCGAAGCTCGGCTTCGAGTTCAACCCGCAGTTCACGGACAACAACGCCGCCTGCATGATCGTCAGCCAGGAAGCCTTCGTGATGCTCCTCACGGAGCCGTTCTTCAAGGGCTTCACGAAGCGGGAGATCTGCAACACGCGCACGCACACGGAGGGGATGTTCGCGCTCTCGTGCAGCAGCCGGGCCGAGGTCGACGAGATCGTGAAGAAGGCGATCGCGGCGGGCGGGTCGCACGCCATGGATCCGCAGGATCACGGCTTCATGTACGGCTGGAGCTTCTACGACATCGATGGTCACCACTGGGAGGTCGTCTGGATGGCCCCCGAGGCGATCCAGTCGTAGCCCTGCCGGCGCGCGCTCGCTCACGCGCGCCGCTCGGCGAGCACCTGACGCAGCGTCGCGCCGCCCACGGGCTTCGTGAGGTGCAGGTCGAAGCCGGCCTGCCTCGACCTGGCCTGGTCCTCGGGTCCACCGTAGCCCGAGATCGCCACAAGGCAGAGCGCGCCGCCCCCGGGCGCGGCCCGCGCCCGGCGGGCGACCTCGTGGCCATCGATGTCCGGCAGGCCGATGTCGATGAAGGCCACCTCGGGGCGCAGCTCCAGGAGCTTCGTCACGCCGTCCAGCCCGTCCACCGCCACCGTCACCTCGTGCCCCAGCGCCTCGATGAACTCGCTCATCACCCGGCGCACGTCCTCCACGTCCTCCACGACGAGCACCCGGCGCCGCTCGGCGGCCTCCGCCGGCGGCGGGGCGGCGGGCGGCTCGGCGCCGGGCGCGAGCGGGGGCGCCGCGCCGGGCGCGAGCTGCGGCGCCGCGCCCCGGCCGAGCGGAAGGCGCACGATGAACTCGCTGCCCAGGCCCGGTCCGGCGCTCTCCGCGACGACGCTGCCGCCGTGCATCTCCACCAGCCGCCGCACCAGCGTGAGCCCGAGGCCCAGGCCGCCCGTGCTGCGGTCGATGGTCTGATCGACCTGCGTGAAGAGCTCGAACACCCGCTCGAGCATCGCCGCCGGGATGCCGCGGCCCGTGTCGCGCACCCGCAGCACGGCCTCGGGCGCGGCGCCCGCCGCCTCGCGGGTCAGCCGCACCGAGATGGCTCCCTCCGGCGGCGTGTACTTCGCGGCGTTCGTCAGGAGGTTCGTGACCACCTGCTCCAGCCGCGTGGCGTCGGCCCGCATGCCGAAGTCCCCCGGCCCGACCTCGACCGAGAGCGCGTGGCGCCGCGCCTCCACGGCCGGGCTCACCGCGGCGGCGGCGTTCCGCACCGCCGCCGCGAGATCGACGTCCTCCAGGCGCAGCTCCACCGTGCCGCGCGTGATGCGCGACACGTCGAGCAGATCGTCCACAAGGCGCACCAGGTTGCCCACCTGCCGCCGGGCGATCTCGCGGTAGCGCGCCGATCTGGGCGCCTCGCCCGCGAGATCGCCGAGCAGCGTGAGCGACAGGCTGATGGCGGCCAGGGGGTTTCTGAGCTCGTGCGCGAGCATCGCGAGGAACTCGTCCTTGCGCTGATCGGCGAGCCTCAGCGCCTCGACGAGCGCCTCCACGCGCCGGCGGGCGCTCACCTGGTCGGTCACCTCGAAGGCGAACACGAAGATGCCCTCGATCGCCCCGTCGCGGTCGCGCATCGGCTGGAAGACGAAGTTGAAGAAGCGCTCCTCCGTCGTGCCGTCGCCCTTGCGATCGAGCCGCACGGCGAGCTCCCTTCCCACGTAGGGCTCACCGGTGCGGGTCACGGTGTCCAGGAGATCCAGGATGGATTGCCCCGCGAGCTCGGGCAGGGCGGCCAGGATGGGCTTGCCCACCTGCGCTCGCCCGCCGACGAGCTGCTGGTAGAGCGGATTGACCACCTCGAAGACGTGCTCCGGCCCGCGGAGGATCGCGATGGGCCCCGGGGCCTGCATGAAGAGGTCGTTCAGGTACTGGCGCTGCCCCTCGGCTTCCCGCCGCCGGCGCGCGAGCTCCACGTGGATGCGGACCCGCGCGAGGAGCTCCCGCGCGGAGAACGGCTTCACGAGGAAGTCGTCGGCGCCGGCCCCGAGGCTGTCGACGCGCACCTCCTCGCCCGCGCGCGCGGAGAGCATCATCACGGCGACGCCGCGGGTGCGCTCGTCGGCGCGCAGCGCCTTGAGCAGGCCGAAGCCGTCGAGCCGCGGCATCATCACGTCGGTGAGCACGAGGTCCGGGACGTGGGCGCGGGCGCTCTCCAGCGCGGCCTGACCGTCGGCCACGGCCTCGACCGTCCACCGCTCGTCGAGGAGCAGCCGCTGCACGTAATCGCGCATGTCCGCGTTGTCGTCCGCGACGAGGATGTGCCCCGGCTGCTTCGGGGCCGGGCGCCGCTCCGCCGGCAGGGCATCCGGAGCCCGCTCGTCGCGTTCCCACTGCGCGGCCTCGTCGAGGAAGGGGGCCGCGCCGCGCCCCTCCGCGGCCGGCGCGGGGGCGAGGTCGATGCGATCCGCGGGCAGGTGCGCCTTCCCGAGCGGGATGGCGACCGAGAAGCGGCTGCCCGCGCCGAGGCGGCTCTCCACGGCCACGTTGCCGCCGTGGAGCTTCGCGAGCTCCCGCACCAGGGCGAGGCCGATGCCGCTGCCCTCGTAGCTGCGGCCCCTGGCCCCCTCGACGCGGTAGAACCGATCGAACACGCGCGGCAGCTCCTCCTCCGGAATGCCGGTGCCCGTGTCCTCGACCGCCAGGACGATCCGCCCCCCGGCCTCCTCCAGCGTCACCCGGACGCCCCCCGAAAACGTGAACTTGAAGGCGTTCGAGACGAGGTTGAGCACGATCTTCTCCCAGAGCTCGCGGTCGACGTAGGCCGGCTCGGAGAGGGGCGGGCACTCCACCGTGAGGGCGAGGCCGGCCCGATCCATGAGCGAGCGGAACGAGCTCGCGAGCTCCGCGGTGAAGGAGCCGAGATCGGTAGGCTGGTAGCTGGCCCGGATGCGGCCCGCCTCGATGCGCGAGAAGTCGAGCAGCGTGTTGACGAGCCGGAGGAGCCGGAGGCTGTTGCGGTAGACGATCGCGAGGCGGTCGCGCTGCGGCGCGGGCAAGGGGTGCTCGGCGTCCGAGAGGCCGTCCTCGACGGGGCCCAGGATCAGCGTGAGCGGCGTGCGGAACTCGTGGCTGATGTTGCTGAAGAACGCCGTCTTGGCGCGGTCGAGCTCGGCGAGCGCGTCCAGCCTGCGCCGCTCCTCCTCGCTGGCCCGGGCGTTCTGCAGGGCCGCCGCGCCGTGGCCGGCCAGGAGCCGCAGGAAGCGGCGGTAGTCGTCGTCCAGCACCAGCCGGGGGCTTACGCCCGCGACGAGGAAGCCGGCCGGTCGGCCTCCGGCGCCGGCGCGGGGGAGCGGCAGCACCACCGCCTGGCGCGCGGCCTCCGGCCACGGCCCTCCCGGAAGGGGGCCGACGCGCGCGGGCAGCGCCGACAGCTCCACCTCCACGTCCTCGCGCAGGGCGCGATGCAGCGGCCACACCGCGCCGGCCGCCGCGCCGAGGCCCACCGTGGCCGGCGCCGCCGCGTGGTCCGGGTCGAGCCCCGCGGTCCCCGCGAGGCGGGCGTGCGCGCCGTCATCGTCGACGAGATAGAGCAGGGCGAAGGGCACGTCGCGCCCGTCCTGCGCCAGGGTCTCCATCATCACCCGGCAGACCTCATGAACGCTCCTCGCGTCCGCCGCCCTCGCCGCCAGCGCCCCGAGGACCTGCAGCCGCCGCTGGCCGAGGATGTACCCCGTGCTCTCGGAGCACGCGACGAGGATGCCCGCGACGGCGCCGCTCTCGTCCCGGAGGGGGCTCTGACCGTAGCTGAAGTAGCACTCCTCCATGAAGCCGTGCCGATCGAGGGCGAGCAGGCCATCGCGGACGTAGGTGGCCTCTCCCGCGAAGGCCTTCTCGAGCATCGGCCCGAGGATGTCCCAGATCTCCTTCCAGCACTCGCGGCCCGCCTGGCCCATGGCGGCCGGGTGCTTCTTGGACCCGAGGATCGGGCGGTAGGCGTCGTTGTAAAACTGGATGAGCTCCCGACCCCACCAGAGGAACATGGGGTGTTCGGACGAGAGCAGGATGGACAGCGCGGTCCGCAGCGACTCGGGCCATGCCTCGACCGGGCCCAGCGCCGTCTGCGACCAGTCGATCGAGCGTATCAGCGCCCCCATCTCCCCGCCGCCCGCGAGCGCGCCGCAGGCCGGATCCGGCCCGGCCCCGGCGCTCGCTTCCTCGACGCGGCCCGCGCCGGTCCGCTCCTCGACGCGGTCGCGCTGGCCGGTGAGCTGTCTCGTCATGGGGAACACCTGCTTTTTTACCACGGCCGAGTCCAGCCATCCTCGGCGCCGTCACGCTGGGGACGCTCGCTTGCTCGCCTCAACGACCCTCTCGATGCGTACCGCGTCGATACGCCGGCCCAAGCCCCATCGGGGCGGCTGAATTTCCTTGACACCGCAATCACTCAGCCGGCCTCGGGGCAGGATGCCTCTCTTGCCCTCGTGAAGCGCGCACATGAGCTCGCCGCCTCCCACCGCCGAATGAAACTTTGCAGAGCTCCGCAAAGCCCACTCCGGCCGGAGCGCTTGCTCGAGCCGAGCGAGCGGTCTAAGCTGCTTCACATAGCTTCGGAGGCCGAAACAGGCCCCCCATTACAAGAGGAGCGTCCATGCGCCGTCTCAGTCCTGCTGCCCGCGTTCGTTACTTCTTCGCTGCCCTGACGGCAGGCACCGCGATGTTGGGAACCACTGCCCTGCTGGTCCCCTCGAGCGAGGCGGCGCCCGGGGGAAACTGCACCTATTACAGCGACGAGAGCTACACCACCGTCGTCGGCCAGTACGGCCGCGACTGCTGCAACAACCGGATCGCGTGGGGCACCACGACGCAGCACTACGAGTGCGGCGGGTGCTTCACCTGCACCCCGCCTCCTCGCTGAGGGCGGCGCCCCGGTGACCGCGCGGCCGGCTCGATGGCGATCGCCGGCCACGATCGTTCAGCTTGCGAGAGGAATTGAACAGGGAGACGGGGAGATTGGTTGGATTTTTCTCCCCGTCTCCCCGCCTCCCTGTGAATTTCCCGAAATTCTGGGGGATGCTTCAGGTCGGCATGAACAAGAACCGTTCTTCTCGATGGCTGTACGGCACAGCCTGGATCGCGCTCGGAATCGGCGTGCGTGGTGAGCGATCGAGCTCGAGGTCTGCCTGCGCCAGAGGCGGCCATCCCTCCGACACGGCCTCTGCGCCGCGGGCTCGGCGGAGAGCTCCGCCGGGCCCGCGACCAGGAGTATCCCGGCGCGGGGCCGCTGTACAGGCGTCGCGCGGCGAGCAGGAGGAGGGGCCAGGCTCGCCCCCGCCGCGCGGCGCCCAGGGCCTCACAGGGCGCGCCTGACCTCGTCGGAGAACCTCACCGCCTCGCGGAGCACGTGATCGGCGAGCGTCGGATCGATGATGCTCTTGATCTGCCCCGTCTCGATGCCCTGCTCCGCGGCCGACTTGAAATCGATGACCTCGTCGGCCATCGTCGCGAGCTGCCCGCTGTCGACGCGGAACGCGTGCGCCTGGTACATCTGCCCGGCGCGCGCGGTCGCCTGGTCGATGAGCGCGCGCTCCTGCGGGTCGAGCAGGTGCGCGATGAACTCGAGGTGATCCGCCATGATCGTCGTCCAGAACGCCGAGACCTCGTCGCTCTGGAGCGCGATGTCGCCGTACGCGAGCCGATCCAGCCGGGCGACGAAGCGCTCGGCCTCCCGCGCGATGTGGTCGAAGAAGAGCGGCCAGACGAGGCTCCGGAGCGAGCCGCTCTCCTGCGCGCGCTGCATGCGGCGCTTGTACTCGATGAAGCGCTGGACGCTCGACCGCGTCGAGGTGAGGAGCGAGGAGATCCCGTAATCGCCATACCCCCGGTCGCGCGCCGCGAGGAAGTGCCTGGCGAAGAGGTTCTGGTACTGCCGCGCCTCGTCCCGGGGCCCGCGGAGGTGGTCGCCGGGCATGAGCAGCGCGATGAAGAACGCATGTTCCATCATCTGGTCCGTCCAGAAGAGGACCTCCGAGACGGCGTGCGCTGCATAGCCGGCGCCTGGGGCGGGCAGGAAGACCGGCTTCCTCGAGCGCCGGTCGACCGAGATGCCGGGCGTATAGGCGGCCCCTGCCGGGAGGGCGAGGGGCGCGATCGACTCGCAGACCGCGTAGCTCTTGTCGGGCTGCGCGAGGCTCGGTGTGGCGAGCAGCGAGACCCCCGCGGTGGCCATCGCGCCGCCGGCGAATTGCCGGCGTCCAAGTTTCCCTTGCGGAACACGCTTCTCCATCGACGCTCCTCCAGGTTCATGCATCCGTGAGAATCGGAGCGCGAGGGTGCATGTCCCGCGCCTGAGCCAAAGAGTCGACTCGCAGGGCGGTCCGCCGGCGCGCGCTTCACCGATCACGACGGCCGGCGACGCGCGGAATCACCACGCCCGAGCGCTTCGTCAGCAGAGAGGTCGCGTGGGGGCGCGCCGGACGTCATCCGCGGAATCCGCCCGTGATGGGCCGCCCTGCGATCGGCGACCTGCGAAGACGACGCACATCTCCCCTCCTCCGCCGACTACCTGCGACCACGGAGCACATCGCACCGCGGAGGACACACGCTCGCGACGACGGACCTGCACACTCCCGCTGGCGCCGCAGGCGTACCTACACCCACACGCGGCCGTCCCTTGTGTCGGGGTTCGGATTTTTTCGCTATCGTCGCCCGGGATGTCGAGGACCCGCCCTCGGCTCCGACAACCCCACGAACGCGCGCCCGATCCCGGGGCGACAGCGAAGAGAAGGAGCCGATCATGAAGTACATCCTGATGATGAACACCCCGAGCGGGGGGCCGTACCAGGTCGCCAACTGGCAGCAGAAGGACTTCCAGGCGCACATCGCGTTCATGAAGAGCTTCCACAGGAAGCTCAGCGCGTCGGGCGAGCTCGTGGCGGCCGAGGGCCTGGCGGGGCCCGACCAGGCCAAGCTCGTGCGCGCTGGCAAGGACGGCGCGCCGATCACCGACGGGGTGTTCCCGGAGACCAAGGAGTTCCTCGCCGGCTACTGGATCGTGGAGGTAGAGAGCCCCGAGCGCGCGTACGAGATCGCCGCGCAAGCGTCCGCCGCGCCCGGCCCCGGCGGCGCGCCGCTCAACATGGGGATCGAGGTGCGCGAGGTGATGAGCGCGCCGCCCCGCGATCTCTAGTGACCTCTCCGTCCCAGGGCGCCACGGCCGAGCGCCTGCTGCGCGATCTCGCGCCGCAGGTGCTCGGCGCCGTCATGCGGCGATTCCGAGATTTCGGCGCCGCGGAGGACGCGGTCCAGGAGGCGCTGATCGCGGCGGCCTCGCAGTGGCCGCGCGAGGGCGTGCCCGACGAGCCGCGCGCCTGGCTGATCCACGTGGCGTCGCGGCGCATCGCCGATCACGTCCGGAGCGAGGCGGCGCGCCGCCGCCGCGAGGCGATCGTGGTCAGCCTCGTGCCGCCCGAGCTGCAGATCGCCCTCGCCGCCGACAGCGACGAGGCGGCGCTCGAGGACGACACGCTCACCTTGCTGTTCATGTGCTGCCACCCCGCGCTGTCCACGCCGTCCGCGATCGCGCTGACCCTGCGCGCCGTCGGCGGCCTGACGACGGCCGAGATCGCAAGGGCGTTCCTGGTCCCGGAGGCGACCATGGCGCAGCGGATCAGCCGGGCGAAGCAGAGCATCAAGGCGTCCGGCGTGCCCTTCGAGCGGCCGACGCCCGAGGCGCGCACAGCGCGCCTCGGCGCCGTCCTGCACGTGCTCTACCTGATCTTCAACGAGGGCTACACCTCGAGCTCCGGCCCCGCGCTGCACCGCGACGATCTGTCGGGCGAGGCGATCCGCCTGACGCGCGCCGTGCACGCGCTCCTCCCGGACGACGGCGAGGTCGCGGGCCTCCTCGCGCTCATGCTCCTGACCGACGCGCGGCGCGCGGCGCGGACAGGGCCTCTGGGCGAGCTGATCCCGCTCGCGGAGCAGGATCGGGGCCTGTGGGATCAGCGCGCGATCGCCGAGGGCGTCGCGCTCGTCACGGCGGCGCTGTCCAGGGGCTCGGTCGGCGCCTACCAGCTGCAAGCCGCGATCGCGGCGGTGCACGACGAGGCAGCGCGGGCCGAGGACACGGACTGGCCGCAGATCCTGGCGCTGTACGGCGTGCTGATGCGGATGTCCGACAACCCGATGGTGGCGCTCAGCCACGCGATCGCGACCGCCATGGTGCACGGCCCCCGGGCGGGGCTCGATCTGCTGGACGCGCTCGACGCCGACGCGCGCCTCTCGGGTCATCACCGCCTCGACGCCGCCCGCGCGCACCTCCTGGAGCGGGCCGGCGATCACGAGGCGGCGATCGCGCACTACAGGCGCGCGGCCAGCCGCACGACGAGCATCCCGGAGCAGAGCTACCTGGCGACGCAGGCGGCCCGGCTGAGCGACGCGCTGAAGTAGCGAGCCGCGCGGCGCGCGCAGAGGCCGCAGCGGTGTCCGGCGAGAGAGGAGCGGTACAGCGGACCTGCCGGCGGCGAGCGCTCAGCCGCTCACCAGCTCGCCGGCGAGGCGGAGCGCCGCCGCCAGATCCTCCGCGACGTACATGCGCTGGTACCGCTCCAGGAGGCGCGCCTTGTCGAAGATCTCGCGCGGCCTGGGCAGCGGACCGGCCAGGATCACCGCCTTCTGGCGCCGCGCGAGCCCGTCGAGCGCGTTCTCGAGGGCGACGAACCCCGTGCTGTCGATGAACGGCACCTTGCCGAGGTCGAGGATCATCACCTCGTAGCTGTCCCCGCGGATGGCGTGCAGCGCCGCCATCGCGTTCTGGGCGGCGCCGAAGAACAGCGGGCCGTTGATCTCGTAGAGGGCGACCCGCCTCGGGAGCTCGACTTCGCTCGATCCGCCGGCGGCGTCCAGCACCGTCCGGCTCCCTGTCAGCTCGGCCATCCGGCGCATGAAGAGGATGGCGGCGAGGATCACGCCGGCCGACACGGCGATCACCATGTCGAGGAGGACGGTGAGCCCATAACAGGTCAGGAGCACGAACACATCGCTCCTCGGCGCGAGCCTCACGATGCGGATGAAATGGTGGAGCTCGGACATGTTCCACGCGACGAGCAGCAGCAGCGCCGCCAGCGACGCCATGGGGACGTAGGCCACGAGCGGGGCGAAGACGACGATCGACAGGAGGACGACCACGGCGTGGGTCGCGGACGCGATCGGAGAGCGCGCGCCAGCCCGGATGTTCGTGGCCGTCCGCGCGAGCGCTCCGGTCGCCGCGATGCCGCCGAAGATCGGCGCGACGATGTTCCCGATACCGAGGCCGATGAGCTCCGAGTCCGGATCGTGCTTGGTCCCTGTCATGCCGTCGGCGATGACCGCCGACAGCAGCGATTCGATGGCGCCGAGCATGGCGATCGCGAAGGCGGCGGGGAGCAGCTCCCTCACGAGCTCGAGCGAGAGCCCATCACCCCACGGCAGCGAGGGCGTCGGGAGGATCGACGGGATGCCGGCGATCTCCACGCCGAAGGCGGTGGAGCGAAAGCGGCTGCCGATCGTCGCCACGGAGAACGCGGGGTAAACCGCGTCGACGGCCGCCACGGCGAGCGACACGACGGTGATGGCGATGAGGGGCGCCGGCACCTTCTTGATGACGCGGGGGACGAGCAAGAGCAGGGCGAGCGTCGATGCGGCGACGGCAAGCTCGAAGAGGTCGGCCGTCCCGCGCGCGGCCCACAAGGCCGCCACCTTGGCGGTGTAGTGCTCCGGGAGCGGCCCGGCCTGGAGGCCCAGGACGTCCTTCACCTGGAGCGTCGCGATCACGGTGGCGATCCCGGCGGTGAAGCCCGTGGTCACCGGGTACGGGATGTACTCGATGAGCCGGCCGAGCCGCGCGAGCCCCATGATCACGAGCAGCACGCCGGCCAGGAGCCCCGCCGTCATCAGCCCGGACAGCCCGTGCTCCGCCACGATGGGCGCGAGGATCACCACGAACGCCGCCGTCGGGCCGGTGACCTGGAACTTGCAGCCGCCCAGCAGCGCCACGAGCGCGCCGGCCACGATCGCCGTGTAGAGCCCGTGCTGAGGAGGAGCCCCCACCGCGATGGCGAGGGCCATGGAGAGAGGGAGCGCCACGACGCCGACGACGGTGCCCGCCAGGAGGTCGGCCTGGAGATCCCCGAGGCCGTACCCCTTGGCAAGGCAGCGCCGGAGCGCCGACGCCACCGGGATCCGATACCGCGCCGGAGCAGGCTGCGAGGTGGGCGGCCGGGGCGCTTCGCGGCCCTGGCCTGGCCGGTCGATCGCAGCGACGCGCTCGGATCGGAACGACATCGTCATACCTCCATCGGATGCTCGTGGATGTCGAGCAACATCGGATACTGAGCAACATCGGTGCCACGCGGCGATGTCCTCTGTTGGTCGCTCGATGCGCGCCGTTTCACGTCGGAGCGCGGGCTCGAACCGTGTTTACGACGAATCGTCGCCATGAATTTCTTGTGTACCGGATATAACGACAACTTGACGCGGCCATCGAGCCCGTCGCCGTCGTGCCGTATCACGGGCGCTCGGCGAGCCGCAGTGCTCACCCTGCCCACCCCGCTCATCTCGCGGTCCACGGCGGATGATAGACTCGCTCGGGCATGCCGTCTTCTCCGTCGCGGCCCACGGTGTCCACGGCCCTCGCCGGCCGGGTGATCTCGTATGCCGCCTCTCGCGGCCTCCGCCGCAGCGATCTTCTCGAGGTCGCCGGCGTCTCCGCCGAGTCGCTGACCGACGCGGACAGCCGCTTGCCGGTGACGTCGTTCGACGCGCTGTGGGCGCACGTGGTACGCGCGCTCGACGATCCCGGGGCGCCCATCCGCCTCGCCGCGCAGACGCGCATGGAGGAGATGCATGTCATGGGCTTCGCGGTCATGACGAGCACGAGCGCCCGTGAGTCGCTCGACCGTGTCGACCGCTACATGGTGCTCCTGGCGGATACACCGCGCTGGGTGACCGATACAACGACGGACCGGGACGCGCCGTTCGCGGAGCTGCACCGCTCGCCCCGCTTCACGCTGGGCGCGCGCGTCGCGACCGAGTGCAGCCTGGCGATTCACGTCCGTTGCTTCCGCCAGTGCGCTGGCGTCGAGTTCTCGCCGCTCCGGGTCAGCTTCCGGCACGCCGCGCCGCGCGATCTCGCCACGCACCGGGACTTCTTCCGGTGCCCTGTCGAGTTCGACGCGCCCCGTGATGGCTTTGCCTTCCCAGCGGCGTTGCTGGACCTCGTGCCTCGCGACGCGAACCCGGCCCTGAGCGCGTTCTTCCACCAGCACGCGGAGGAGCTGCGCCGCCGTCGCGTCGCCGGCGCGTCGCCCATGTCCGATCGGGTGC
Organism: Sorangium sp. So ce426; assembly: GCF_051475585.1. NCBI lineage: Bacteria > Pseudomonadati > Myxococcota > Polyangiales > Polyangiaceae > Sorangium > Sorangium sp. So ce426. The sequence continues at coordinate 7,471,074 of NZ_CP150341.1, forward strand.
GTGACGTCATCGCGCACCTCCTCGCCTCGGGCGAGCCGTCGGCGGCCGCCGTCGCGCGGCGGCTCGGGACGAGCGAGCGCACGCTGCGGCGGCACCTCGAGGACGAGGGGACGACGCTGCGGCAGATCGTCGGCGAGGTGCGCCGTCAGACCGCCGAGGAGCTGCTCCGCGAGAGCGACACGTCGATGTCGGAGATCGCCTTTCTGCTGGGGTTCTCGGAGGTGACGGCCTTCGCGCGGGCCTTCAAGCGCTGGTCCGGGAGGACGCCCGGCCGGTTCCGTGAGGAGGCGCGCGGCGCCCCGGGGCGCCGCGCCGCGGCGGGCGTGGCCCGCGCGGCGGACGACGGCTGACCGCCGGGGCGATGGCCCGCCCGGCCCGGGGCCTCGGGCCGCGGCCGTCCAGCGCGCCCGGCCTCAATACGATATCTCGGCGGCGGCGACCTTCTCTCTCGCCGCTTCCCACGACAGCGGGAGATCCCCCGCGCCGACGGTCCACTGGGTCACGACGCCGTGGACGCTGACAGCGCTCGCCGCGCTCATCGCCGAGAGGTGGGCGTCCGACATCACGAACTTCCCCATCGCCTCTTCGTCCTTCCACACCGTGATCGTCCTCGCATAGCCGCACTTCGCCGACGTTCCGAGCGTGAAGCCGATCAGCCCTTCCTGCGCGGGCAGCTGGGCGAGGATGGGCCCCATCACCTCGCCGAACCTCTGCTGCGCCGCCTCGTCGGTCTTGAGCCAGAGCAGGGTCGACGAGACGACATAGGAGTCCTGCGCGGCGCCCGTGAGCGCGCCGTCCGCGAACCCGGGCCCGCCGAACGGGGCGCTCTGCAGATCGTCATCCGTGCACGTGAACTCGGAGGCGGCGGTCTGTGTGCCGGAGCCGCCGTTCGTGTTGCTCGGTGTCCCGTCGTCCGCGCCGCACGCCGGGACGAAGGCGGCGACCGCGACGAGGAGCGGGACGAGCGCGACGCGAGAGAGAGAAAAGTCGGTTCGAGACATGATGGACCTCATGACAGGAAAGAAGGTGATGGTGTCGGGTGCGAATCAGCGCTCGTCCGCGCGCGCGGGCGAGACCACGCCGAAGACGAGGACGGGGAAGGTCCGCTGCAGGCGGCGAGACACGAACTCCGTGCGCCTGCCGAAGCTCCTGACCGAGACGCGCGCGCCCACCGGCTGTCCGCCGCCGAGGGTCACGGCCCACATCGGGCTGCCGCCGTCCGGCCGCACGGCGAGGTAGGTGTAACTCCCTGCCGCGAGCCGCTCCTCGACGACGCCGACCACGGGCGCGAGGTCGCCGAGGGATCTCGACAGGTCGCCTAGCGGGCTGCCGGGCGGCGCGTCTCCCGCGACGTCCCGGTCAGCGTGCGCCCGAGGATGCGCAGCGGCGTGGACTACGAGCGAGCCGCCGGCGGCCACGAGCCCGACCAGCAGGGCGGCGGCCACGAGGGCGCGGGTCTGGAGGAAGCGCGAGGTGCGATGAGCAGCGAGCAGCATGCCGGGAAGCTACGCGCCGCGGCCGGCGCCGGCCTTTGCCCGTACGGCCAAGTTGTTGGCCCGCTCGGCCACGCCGCCGGCCGCCGACCCGACCCAGGTTGGGCGCCCACCCGGCCCCGGAGGTCATCCGACCCAGGCGGCGTCGGCCGGTGTGGCGACCTGACCCAGGTTGCGTCGGCTGACCCGGGTCGAGTCGGCAAGACCGGTCCCGCCGCTCAATCCACGGGGAACTGTTCCGCGATCCAGGCCTCCCAGCCCGGCGGAACTCGGGTGGCCTCGAGGTAGCGACGCAGCTGGTAGGCGTCGTCGAAGGCGGACATTCCCCACAGGCGAAACGCGTCGACGTAACCCATGTCGTCGTCAAATGAATCGGCGAAGTCGGCGAGCTTGAGGCCGAGCTGCCAGGGCGCCTTGACGTGCCCGGCGCAGAGCAGCCGAGCCAGCGAAAGGAGCCCGTCGCGAGGCGCGATCGGCTCTGCGTCGCCGCTCGCGAGCGCGGTCGCGCACGCTCGCCAACCCTCCGGCACGGCGGGGGGCGTCCACCCGTCGCCTCTCCGGAGCTCGGCGACCTGGCGCGACCAGAACCAGAGCTCGCGGGTGTTGTAGCGGGCCGCCTTCTCGGGCGTCTCGTACGATTCCCATGGCCAGCGCACGCCGTCCTGCTGGCTGAGCCAGATGGTGAAGGAGACGTCGACCGCGATGAACCCCTGCTCCAGGAGCGCCGATCGACGCGAGGCCGCCGCGCTCGGGTCCTCCTCCTCGTCGCCGTCCTCCTCGTCGCCGTCCTCGTCATCTGCCCGTTCCTCCGTCGGGTGCAAGACCTTGTGAACGGCCTCTGCCCAGGTGATCGGCGCCGGAGGGTGGCGCCGCAGGTAGGCGACGCGTGTTTCGCGGTCCGGCGCGAGCTGTTCGAGAAAGACCCCCCACATCCCCAGCCAGTCTTCACCGGAGCCCATGCGCCAGCCGATCGTGTAGCGCTCGTAGTCGGGGAAGCGCTCCCACGGCGGAGCGATGTCACCGTGCGCGTCGAGGTGCTCACGAAGGCGGGAGCGACAGCTCTCTTTCCAGTCCATGGCAACAATCCTCCTCTCGGGTCAGAGTCGGCGGAGATGCACGGCGCGCACCGCGTGGTCAGGCCCCTTCTCGAGCACGACGTCGGCGCGCGCGCGCGTCGGCAGGATGTTCTCGGTGAGGTTGGGGCCGTTGATCGTGCGCCAGATCTGGAGCGCGAACGCGCGCGCCTCGTCGTCGCCCATCGCGGCATAGCGATGGAAATAGGACGACGGATCGCGGAACGCCGTCGCCCGCAGCGTGAGGAAGCGCTCGATGTACCATCGTTCCAGGTCGGCCTCGTCCGCATGGACGTAGATCCCGAGGTCAAAGAAGTCGCTGACGGCGATCGCCGCGGCGCGGTCGGGGCCCTGCAGGACGTTCAGCCCCTCGAGGATCACGATGTCGGGCTGCCTCACGGTCTGCGCCATCCCGGCGAGCACGTCGTAGGTGGCGTGCGAGTACACCGGCACGTCGATCGCTTCGACGCCGGCCTCCAGGTCGGCGAGGAACTGCACGAGCCGCCGCAGATCATAGCTCTCGGGAAAGCCCTTGCGGTGCAGGCCAGCGCGCGACGCGAGCACCGCGTTGGGGTACAGGAAGCCGTCGGTGGTCACCAGATCGACCCGCGGGTGGTCGGGCCACCGCGCGAGCAGCGCCTGCAGCACGCGCGCCGTCGTGCTCTTGCCCACCGCGACCGAGCCCGCGATGCCGATCACGAAAGGCCGCCGCCCGGCGGGGCGGCCGAGGAAGGTGTCCTTCACGCGGCGGAGCTGCTGCGCCGCGCCGACGTGCAGGTTGAGCAGCCGCGAGAGCGGCAGGTAGATCGTCGCGACCTCGTCGAGCGAGAGCCGCTCGTTGAGGCCCCGAAGGACCATCAGGTCGGCCTCGGTGAGGGGCAGCGGCGTGGCCGCGCGCAGGCCGGCCCACTGCGCGGCGGAGAAGACCTCGTAGGTCGTGACGGCATCCATGGTCGGTCGGGAGCGATAGTACGCTCCAGGCCGCTCGATCCGGAGCTTTCTCGCCGAGGATCGTCGCTCGACCCGGGTCGGCTCGCCTCGACCCGGGTCGGGTCGCCCGCCGCCGTCGCTCAGAAGAAGCTGTAGAGGGACAGCTTGATGCGCTCGTTGGTCGCGGTCACGCCGTCCGCGAAGGTCTGCTCCGAGTACTGGAACGAGAGGCCCGCGCGGATGGCCGGCGTGATGTCGGCGAACAGGTTGCCGTCGATGTAGCGCGACTTGTGGTAGGCCGTGCGGAGATCGCGGTAGCCGTTCTCCTCGGTCACACGGTCGTTCGAGCCCTGGGTGTAGTTGCCGGAGACGGAGAAGCGCCCCGAGGGCGGCAGATAGTACTGGAGCCCGACCATGAACCCCGTCCAGCCGATCGTCTTCAGGTTGTTGTTCGCGTCGAACACGACGAGGCCGTTGTCGATGTTCGGTGTATAGACGGCTCCGTCAGGGAGCGGCGGGTGCGGCACGTTGCTCGCGACGCCGACGATGTCCGCGATGCCCGTGCCAGAGAAGAACGAGCCGGTCAACGTCAGCGCGTTCCCGGCGTCGTCCAGCGCCTCGGCCGGGATGATCGGGACCATCGCGTCGACCGAGAGCCCGTAGCCGTTGGCCGAGCGCAGCTCGAGCGGGGTCGCGGAGTGCTCGTTGACCCTGAGATGGCGGAACACGCCCGAGACGCCGATCGACAGCGGATCGTGCAACATCCCGCCGGCGCCGAGCGTGTGGATTCCCTTCCAGCCGTTGATCCCGATGCGCAACCCCGCCTGCATGTCAGGCACCTCGGAGTCGCGCTGCGGCGGCTTGAGGACGGCAGCGGCGATCTCCACGTTGGCGGCGTCCGACTTGAAGTTGTGGCCGACGCGCAGCTGCGGCATCCGCCCGAAGACCTGGTTCATCACCGGGAAGAAGGACGTCGTGGCCGGGAAGAAGAACGGCTGCCACCCGAACAGGTGATAGCCCTGTCCGATCAGCAGGTCGACGTAGTCCGACTCGACCTTGATGTGGGCCTGACGCAAGCGGAAGGTGCCGCTGCTCACCAGCGAGGCCTCGGAGACGGTGGGCGGCTGATTGCCGAAGAAGTCGAGCTCCAGCACGGCCGTTGTCTTGATCCCGGACACCTCGGGCGCGTTCACCCTGACGCCGAACCTGGAGTTACGCGCCGTGAAGTGCGTGCGGCCGTGCGAGCCGGCGTAGGTGTCCTCGCGCTGGATGACCGTGGCCCCCACCGACTCCCCGAAGCTCTCGGTGGTGTCGTGCATGATGTCGAACTCCGCCATCCCGTAGATCGTGGCCTTCCACTTGGAGGTCACCGGAACAGGATCCTTGGAGGCCGGCTTGACGGCCTCCGCCGGCGGCGCCGCCGGAGCCGCCACCTCCGCAGGCGGCGTGGCCGGCGCCTGCGCGTCCGCCGGCGTGGCCGGCGCAGCGGCCTGCGGAGCGGCCGCGTCCGGCGCCGGCGGGGGGGTCTGGGCGTGCGCGACCGCCGCCACGAAGAAAATCGACGCACCGACTAGGTTCGCAATCTTCGATTGATTCATGTTCGAAGCCCCTGGGTTATCCATGGCGCCAGGAATCCCCTGCAAACGCCGCAACTATTGGTTTTAACTACGTTTTACGTCGCACCGCGCAGCGCGCGCACCACGGCCGTCTCCCCCCGGGGAGCCGCTGGAATCGACAGGGTGAACGGCGGGCGCGCCTCCTGCGCGCTCCCTCAGGGCGCGCGGCCCGCGTCGCAGAACGCGCGGGCGCGGGCGACGAGCTCGTCGCGCCGCCCGTCGCGCAGGAGCTTGAGATCCACGAGGTTACCGCCGACGCCGACCGCCACCGCGCCCGCCGCGAAGAAAGTGCCCACGTTCTCCAGCGTCACGCCGCCCGTGGGCATGAGCGGGATATGGGGCAGAGGCGCCTTGAGCGATTTGAGGTACGAGGCGCCGCCGAGGGCATCGCAGGGGAACACCTTCACGACATCTCCGCCCGCCCGGTGCGCCGCCACGACCTCGGTGGGCGTGAGCGCGCCGGGAGCGTGGACGACGTTCATCGCGACGCACGCCCTCACCGTCGCCTCGTCGAGCGCGGGGCTGACAACGAAGCGCGCCCCGGCCTCGACGCACGCCTCGGCGGTGCGGGCGTCGAGCACCGTCCCCGCGCCGACCAGCGCCCGCTCGCCGTGGCGCGCGGCGACCTCGCGCACGACCTCCACCGCGCCGGGCACGGTCATCGTGACCTCGAGCACGTCGATCCCCCCCTCGAGGAGGGCCTCGACCGCCTGCAGCGCCTCGCCGGCCGAGCCGGCGCGCACAACAGGGACGATGCGCCCGCGCGCGATCCACTCGAGCACGGATTGCTTGTTCATCGGTCCACCCGGGCCGTGCCCATCTTCATCGCCTTGAGCACTTCATCGAGGGTCGCCATCGTCGTGTCGCCGGGCGTCGTCATCGCGAGCGCCCCGTGCGCCGCGCCGCAATCGACCGCCCACTGCGGCCCCTTGCCCATCAAGAAGCCGTAGATGAGCCCCGAGGCGAACGAGTCGCCGCCGCCCACGCGATCGAAGATCTCCAGGTCCTTGCGCTCGGGCGCCCTGTAGAGCTGGCCGCCCTCGTACAGCACCGCGCTCCAGTCGTTGCGCGTCGCCGAGGTCGCCACGCGGAGCGTCGTCGCCACCGCCTGGATGTTCGGGAACACCGAGAGGACGCGCTCGATCATGCCCTCGAACGCGCCGACGCGCAGGTTGGCGTGCCCCTCGTCGACGCCCTCGACCTCGAAGCCCAGGGCAGCCGTGAAATCCTCCTCGTTGCCCAGCATCACATCGACGTACGGCGCGAGCGCTCGATTGACCTCCTGCGCGCGGGCCTGACCACCGATCGATTTCCAGAGCGACGGGCGGTAGTTGAGATCGTAGGAGACGACGACGCCGTGCCGCCTGGCCGCCTCCATCGCCTCCTTCGCCACGGCAGGCGTGGTCTCGGAGAGCGCGGCGAAGATACCGCCGGTATGGAACCACCGCGCGCCCTGGGCGCCGAAGATCGTATCCCAGTCGATCTCGCCGGGCTTCAGCTGAGACGCGGCCGTGTGGCCACGGTCCGAGAGGCCCACCGCCCCGCGAATGCCGAAGCCCCGCTCGGTGAAGTTCAGGCCGTTGCGCACGAGGCGCCCCACGCCGTCGTGCGTCGCCCAGCGGACGTGCGTGAGATCCACGCCGCCCTGCAGCATCAGATCTTCGAGCAGGCGGCCGACGGGGTTGTCCGCGAGGGCGGTCACGATGGCCGACCTGAGCCGGAAACAGCGGCGCAGGCCGCGGGCGACGTTGTACTCGCCGCCTCCCTCCCAGGCGTGGAAGCTGCGGGCGGTGGAGATCCGCCCGTCGCCGGGATCGAGGCGCAGCATGACCTCGCCGAGGGACACGAGATCCCAGCGGCAGGTGGAAGGATCACGGAGCGTGAAGGACATGGCTACCTTGCAGTGGTGCAGGCCGTGAGGCGGAAGAGCTGGTGGACAGGCAGGGTTCAAGGGGCCGCCTCCATCGCGGGTATCGCGATGAGACGGGCCGATGGCGGTGATTACCGATCGCCTCCTGGCGCGCGGGACGACTCGACCTCCGCGGCGGACGGGCCTGTGTAGCCCTTGGCGGCTGCGCCCTTCCCCTCGACGATGGGCCGCCCATCGCGGTCGAACTTGACGAGCTCCGCCTTGGTCCCCGCGTCCGTCGGCCAGAAGTACCAGCGCGCGTCCATCCAGCCCACGTGGGCGGCGGGGCCCTCGACCGGCGCGCCCGTCGCTTTCAGCTGGGCCGGCCGCGTCGCCCGGTACTGGTCGACCGAGGTGTACGCAGGGCGGTTGAGGGCGAATTGCAGCCCCGCGATGCTGGCGAGCATCACCAGGCCGCCGGCGACGACCGCCGCGTTCGGCACGCGCCGCTTCGGCGCGACCGGCTCGACGCGCGGCAGGATGAGGTGCAGCGCCAGCAGGCCGACGAGGTACAGCGTCCCCGCGAGCAGGAACGGCAGGACGTACGAGCCCGTGGCCGTGAGCGCCCAGCCGACGAAGATCTGGAAGAGCGCCCCGCCGACGACGCCGAACGCGGTCATGACGCCGACCACCGTGGCCATCGCCGGGCGCGGGAGGGCGTCCGAGACGAGCGTGTAGAGGTTGCTGCTCCAGCCCTGGTGCGCCGCCGCGGCGATCGACAGGATCGCGACAGCGACGTAGATCGTGGGGATGCCCGCGACGCTCGGGACATCGACGAGCAGCCCGACGGACATGACCGGCACCGCGGAGAGCGCGCACGCGAGCATCGCGAGCTTCCGCGCCGTGCCGACCGAGCGGCCGCTCGCGATGAGCCTGGAGGACAGCCAGCCGCCGCCGATCGCGCCGCCGTCCGCCACGAGGAACACGACGGGGATGGCGTAGGCCATGAAGGTCGGCTTCAGGTTGAACTCGCTGACAAGGAACTTCGGTAGCCAGGTGAGGTAGAACCACCACGGCGCGTCGGTGAAGAACTTCGCCGCCGCGACCGCGTAGACGGGCCGCATCCCGAACACCTCGCCGACGCCGAGGGACTCTGTCGCCTCCTTCGGGTCGGAGCGGATGTGCGCGAGCTCCTCGGGCGACACCTTCGGGTGCTCCTCGGGCCGCCGATAAAGGCGCGTCCAGAAGAAGATCCACACGACGCCGACGCCGCCCAGGATGAGGAAGCAGGTCCGCCATCCGTAGGCCTCCGCGATGCGCACCGCCAGGAGCGGGGCCAGGATGGCGCCGACGTTCGAGCCGCAGTTGAACAGCCCGGTCGCGAGCGCCCTCTCCTTCTTGGGGAACCACTCGGCCACGGTGCGGACGGCGGCCGGGAAGTTGCCGGCCTCGCCGACCCCGAGCAGGAAGCGGATACCGGCGAAGCCGGCGAAGCTGCCGACGATGGCGTGGCCGGCCGAGGCGATGTTCCAGAGCAGGAACGTCACGCTGAGCCCCTTGCGCGGCCCGACGCGGTCGATCCAGCGGCCGACGAACACCATGCCGAAGCCGTAGGCGAGCAGGAAGCTCACGTTGATGAGCGCGAGGTCCGTCGGCCCGAGGCGCAGCTCGTTCTCGAAGAACGGGATCAGCAGGGAGAACAGCTGCCGATCGAGGTAGTTGATCGTCGTCGCGAAGAAGAGGAGCGCGCAGATGGTCCAGCGCGTGCGGGACATGACGCCGGCGGTCGCCGGGGCCACGGGAGACGCTGCGGTCATTGGTTCACCCCGGAGGCGAGGAATCCACCGTCGACTGTGATGCTCGTACCGGTGATGAAGCTCACCGCGTCAGAGCAGAGAAAGAGGGCCGCGCCGACCAGCTCCTGCGTGTCGCCGAAGCGGCCGAGCGGCGTGCGAGCGAGAAGCTCCTGCCCGCGCCCCGTGCCGTTGAGGAGGGCCCGGTTGAGGTCCGTCACGAACACGCCCGGCACGAGCGCGTTCGCCCGGATACCGTGCTTCGCCCACTCGGCGCCGAGGCTCCGGGTGAGCGCCAGCACGGCCGCCTTCGACGCCCCGTAGGCCGCGACCTCGTGGAACGCGACGAAGCTCGACAGCGAGGCGATGTTGACGATGCGGCCCCGGCCGCTGTCCTTCAGCGGGCCATGAAAGGCCTGGCAGGCGCGCAGCATGCCGGTGACGTTCGTGTCGAGCAGGCCGCCCCACTCGGCCTCTCCCACATCGACAGTGGGCTTCCGGAAGGTCCGACCGGCGCAGTTGACGAGGATGTCGACGCCGCCGAACGCCTCGATCACGCGGTCGCGCAGGGCGTCGAGCGTCGCGCGATCGCCGACGTCGCACGCCGCCTCGATCGAGCGGACGCCCCGCTCGCGGATCTCGGCGGCGACCGCCTGCACGCGGTCCGCGCGGGTGCCCGTGGCCACGGTGTGGGCGCCCGCCTCGGCGAGGCCGAGGGCGATCGCGCGCCCGATACCGGAGGTGCCACCGACCACGACGGCCGTGCGGCCCGAGATGTCGAAGCGGCTCGTCATGATCCCAGCCACTCCTTCGCGATGCCCCCGAGGAGCGCCCGCGCGTCGCGCTCGATCTGCGCGTCGGTCGGCGGGACGGGCATCGCCCCGTAGCGCCGGGTCAGCGCCGAGGCGATCGACCGCCGCGAGTGGCGCCACTTGTAGATCAGCTGATCGAGGACGCGCGCGTCGGAGTGCTGCGGCACGAAGGTCGGCCCGAGCATCTCCAGGCGCATCATCGTCGTCTCCTCGATGAGGCTCGGGTTGTTCATGAACCACCAGCAGCCGAACGGCAGGACGTTGGCGAACTTGCGCGCCACGACGCAGAGGGGGTGCGTGTTCTCGCGCGCGAGCGTCGTGACGAGGAAGCGCACGTCGGGGTTCTCGTGAGCGAGCCGCTCGAGCGGGGTCAGGTCGACCGTGCTCACCCCGTCGCCGGCCACGCCGAGGCGGGGGTTCACCGCGCGCCGGACGCCGATCATCATGGCGAACGGCAGCCCGTGATCGCGGCACGCGTCCAGCACGGCCCGGGGCGGCGCCGAGACCTCGTTGACCGAGATCGCCAGGTAGCGCGGCCGCATGCGGGCGATCCACCGCTCGAGCTCGGGCGCGAGATCGGCCGCGTGGATGAGCCGATCGAGGCGCAGCGCCGTGTAGAACCGAGGATCGGGCGTGGCGCCCGCGTCCCAGATCGCGCGCTCCACCGGGTCGGTCGGATCGTTCGTCATCGCGAGCGCGCTGACGCCCGAGAGCCGCAGCACGTCCTCCAGGTGATCCTCGACCCGGCGCTCGGCGAAGAAGGCGCGGGCCTCGCGCAGATCCGGCGCGGCGGGGTCGAGCCCGAACGCGGCGAGCACCGTCGCCACGCCCGCGGTGGCCTCGGACAGCGGCGATCGGCGGACGAAGAGCGACGCCCACACGAGATCGGCCTGCGCCTTCTTGTCGAGCGCGAAGAACACCTCGGGCGTGACCTTCGGCTCGGCGCGCAGGGTCTCGGCGACGAGGTAATGGTACGTGAGGAGCTCGTCGACGCCCCAGAGGTTCAGCGCGGGGAACTGGGGCGCGAAGAGGTGGGTGTGAAGATCGATGATGGGCGCGGCGTCGACGGCCGCGGCCACGCGCTCGGCGAGGGTCATCTCGGCACCTCGGGGGTTCGGTCGTCCTTCGGATCGGCCCAGCGGTCGTTCGGCACGGTCGCGCACCAGGCCGGCCGCAGCGGGTCCTTGTCGTACGGATAGGAGCCCAGCCGGCGGTACTCCTCGGCGTAGTGAGCGAGCTTCTCGCGATCGAGGCGGACGCCCAGGCCGGGACCAGCGGGGACGCGGATACGGCCGTTCCGGTACGGGAGCGGGCCGCCCTGGATCACGTCGTCGCGCAGGTGGTGATAGTGCGCGTCGGCGGCGAACGAGAGGTTCGGGATGACGGCGCCGAGGTGCAGCATCGTCGCGAGCTGCACGCCGAGCTCGCCCGAGGAGTGGACGGCGACGCCGAGGCCGAACGTCTCGCAGATCCCCGCCGCCTTCACGCACGGCCGGATGCCGCCCCAGAACGTCGTGTCGAGCAGGATGACGTCGACCGCCGTGTCGAGGACGTTCGCGGCGAGCTGCTCGAAGCCCACGACCACGGTGTTCGTCGCGAGCGGCATCCGCACCTTCTCGCGGGTGCGCCGCATCGCGTGGAGGCCGAAGACGGGGTCCTCGAGGTAGTCGTTGTTCAGGTCCTCGATCGCCTGCCCGAAGCGGATTCCCTGCTCCGTCGACCAGACCGCGTTCGGATCGAAGCGGACGCGATCCTCGCCCACGGCGGCGGCGACCGCGCGGTAACACTCGAGCTCGTAGTCCGGGTGGAAAACCCCGCCCTTGAGCTTGTGCGAGGTGAACCCGTGCGTCTTCTTCAGCGCCTTCGCCTGCTCGACGAGCTGCGCTGGCGTCCGCACCTCGCCTGACCCGTCGGCGTTCGGGTAGCGGAAGAAGAGGTAGGACGCGAACGGCACCTCGTCCTGCAGCTTGCCGCCGAGGAGATCGTGGACCGGCACGCCGAAGGCCTGCCCGAGCAGGTCGAGGCACGCGAACTCCAGCGCGGCGAGGACCTGGGTGCGGTTGTTATAAAGAGAGGCCGTCGGGTTCGCGATCTTGAACCGCATCTCCTCGAGGCGGGCGGGATCGTGGCCGACGAGGTAGCCCTTCATCGCCCGGAACACGGCCTCGGCCGACTCGCCGCCGCCGCCCATCTCACCGAGGCCGATCAGCCCGTTATCCGCCTCGATCTCGACGATCGTGCGCACGAAGCGACCCCAGTGACAGCCGTTGGCGTGACGCAGGGGCGCTTCTAGCGGCACGGTGACGGTGGTGGCGCGGATGTCGACGATTTTCATGCGGGACGGGACTCCAGGGCCCCCAGCGGTCCAATGTGCCTCGACAAAGGCATCCCAGCGGGCAGGGACACCTGCCTCCGACGCGCCTCGCTCGATCTTCCTCGTGCAGAAAGCGGGGAATGAACCGGCGAGGTGGCGGGTTCTCCATGTGGAGGCCTCGCTTGCGCGGGGCCTGCCGTACGGCCCCGATGAATTCCCGGGCGGTGTCGCCCTGATCACACCTCGCGGTCGAATCTGGACGGAGGGCTCGAGCTCGTCGACGACGCCGCAGGGGACCTCCGGGAGGGCGGCGCGCCGAGGTCGCTGCCGCGCCGCGCTGTCACGCCGGAGCCACGCTGGGGGTTCACCGCCGCTCGCTGTCCAGGCGCCGCGTCTCCTCTCATGCCGCGCTCCTCCGCGAACCGCTGGAGGGCGACCACGGCATCCTCGTTATAGAGTCGAGTTCGCGCGCGCCTCCCGTCGAACCCTCGCGTCATCGTGTAGCGGCAGTTAGCAAGGGGAGGCACACTCAGGCGCTCCCTGAAGCGGCGCGAACGTCTCCGGGTCTCCGCGGTGATCCGCCGCATTTCTGCCCTTGCATGGCCATCCACGATGGCTGATAAAGGGAGGCTGGTCGGGGTCGGGGGAGATGGGCTTGGCTGAATGGCGTTCACACTCCGCTGTATCGACGTCTCGGACTGGAAGACCTTCGGGCTGCTCCAGCTGGTGATCGACACCATCCCGGATCCCATCTTCGTCAAGGATCGGCAACATCGCTGGATCGCCTGCAACCCGGGCTTCTGCAGGTTGATCGGGCAGCGCTACGACGATCTGATCGGCCGCAGCGACCCGGACTACTGGCCGAAGGAGCAGGCGGAGGTCTTCTGGAGCTACGACGACGTCGTCTTCAACTCGGGTGAGCCGAGCGAGAACGAGGAGAGCGCCACGGGCTCGGACGGGGTGGCGCGCACGATCTGGACCCGCAAGTTCCCCATGAAGAACGCTCAGGGGGAGGTGGTCGGCCTGTGCGGGCTCATCACGGACATCACCGACCTGAAGCAGCGGCACATGGAGGCCGAGCGGATGGCGGCCGAGAACCGGGAGCAGCGCGCGATCATCCAGATGCAGGCGGAGCTGCTCGATCGGGTGGCCATGCCGGTCATCCAGGTCTGGGAGGGGATCCTGCTCATCCCGCTGGTCGGCGAGATGAGCGATCGGCGCGCGGCCCAGGCGCTGGAGAGCCTGCTCGCGGCCATCGGGCAGCGGCGCGCGGAGTTCGTGATCCTCGACATCACCGGCGTGCCGGTGATCGACTCCGCCGTGGCGCGCCACCTGGTGCGCGCCGTGCAGGCGGCGGAGCTGCTCGGCTGCCGGAGCGTGATGGTGGGCATCGGCCCGGAGATCGCCAGGACGCTGGTCGGGCTGGGCATCGACTTCGGCCGGATCACCACGCAAGGCACGCTCCAGAGCGGGCTCGCCTACGCGATGAGCCGCCTCAGCGCGCAGCGCGCGGCCGCCCGCTGAGCCCGGGGGCCCGCCCCCAGAGCTCGGGCGCCGGGGCGGGCGTCGGCGGCGCGCGCAGGCGAGGCCGCCGCCGCGCCGGCTCATGGCGCACGAGCGTCGAGCGCCCGGATGCGACTGACCGAGTCGGCCAGCGTGATGCCATCGGTCTCGGCCGTCTCCCAGTGGGTGACCACATAGGTGGGCTCGAGCAGCTCGTCCGCGGCGTTGACCGCCGCGAGGTGGGCCGGGCCCATGACGAACTCGTACATCGCGTCGGTCGAGGCCCACACGGCCAGCGTGCGCCCGGAGCCGCAGGACGGCGACTGGCCCAGCTGAATGGCCAGGAGGCCGGGCTGCGACGCGAGCTCCGCCTGGATCGCCCCGAAGATCTGCACGTATCGCTGCATCACGGCGTCGCCCGGCCGTGGAACCCCGTACGTCGCGCTGACCGCGTACGACGACCCCTCCGGAGGCGGCCGGAGCTTCCCGGTCTCCGGATCGACGCCGGGCCCGCTCAGCGGGTCTGCCTCCAGATCGGCTTCGAGCACGCCCCCCGTGCACTCGGGAAGCTCGGGAAGGGGAGCGTCGGTCGTCTTCCCGCCGGAATCGGAGCTGCACCCCGACAGGATCGCGCCGAGCGCCGCGATGACGGCGGCGGCGAGCGCGCCCGAGGATCGCGCGATCGTCGCGCCCGGAATCTGGTCGAATCCACGTGTCGTCATGGTCATGTCCTCTCTGCTCTGTCCGTTGCTGGAGGCTCTGTCCGTTGTCGGGGGCTCAGTCAGCGCGCGAGACGATCCCGAAGACGAGGTCCGGGAACGTCCGCGCGAGGCGTCGAGAGTGGAAATTCGCCTTGCGACCCATGCTCCGCACCTGCACCGGGGTGCCGGGCGGCGGCGCGTCGCCGACGGTGACAGCCCATGTGAGGCTCTCGCCGGTGCGCACGGCGACATAGGTGTACGAGCCAGCCGGGAGTCGCTCCTCGACGAGGCCGGCGATGGGCGCCCTGTCGGCGGCGCCGCGGGAGAGCTGGCCGAGCGGGTTCCCGGCCGCCGCGTCGAGCGGCCCGGCGGCCACAGAAGGCGTGTCGAGCCGCCACGCGAGCACGAGGAAGAGCGCCGCGAAGACCGTGAGGCCGAGGAGCGGCTTCACGAGCCGGCGCCGGGCGGATCGCGGCGCGGAGCTCCGCGCCACGCGGGCCGAGGAGACGAGCGTCATCTGGGGCTCCTTGCGAGCACGCCTCGGGCCTCCCTCCGTGGGGGGCGCCGCGGCGTGACTGGATGGACCTCGGTTCCCGGACGCGCGCGGAACGTTCAATCGACGCCGCTCTTTCGTCCGCGGCGGCCAAAAAGCAGGAATTTCACAGGGAGGCGGGGAGGCGGGGAGCGAGAGACGGCAAGAGAAAGAAATTCATTTTTTCTTCCTCCCCGCCTCCCCGCCTCCCTGTGAAAATTCTTCGGGTTTCAACGTGAGCGTTGCTCTAGCCTGCGCAGCCCCGATGGCATCAACGTTCATCCGACCTGCCGTCGAGCCCGACCTGCCTCACCTACCCGAGATCGAGCGCTCGGCGAGCGACGCGTTCCGGCGGACGGACCTCGACGTCGAGGCCCTGGCGAACGTGACGCCGGCGGAGGGCTGGCGCGGCGCGCTCCGGGCCGGGACGCTCTGGGTGATGGACGACGGCGCCGGCGAGCCGATCGCGTTCCTGGGCGCCGAGGCGGCCGGCGAGGAGCTCCACATCCGCGAGCTCGACGTCGTCCTCGACCGCCAGGGGCAAGGGCTGGGGCGACGCCTGCTCGCCCACGTCATCGCGTGGGCGCGGGCAGCGAGGCTGAAGGCGCTGACCCTGACCACCTTCCGGACCATCCCCTGGAACGGGCCGTTCTACGCCTCCATGGGCTTCCGCGAGCTGTCGCCGGCCGAGGCGTCCCCGCGGCTCGCGGAGATCCTCGAGAACGAGGCGCGCCAGGGCCTCGACCCGACGCAGCGCTGCGCCATGCGGCTCGACCTCGATCGCGGCGACAGCGCTTCGTAACGGCTCCTGTTTAACGCGGTCCACGGGCCTTTGAACGGACTGAGCGCCTCCGCGAACACGCCTCTTGGGGTGGAGCGAGCCCCCATGATAGGGCTCGAGCCATGAGCACCGCGTGGGACTGGGTCGTGCCGCTACGACAGAAGCACTTCGGCGAGCCGCTCGGAGGCCTCTACCCGCTCGAGCGCCTCGCCGACGGCGAGGCCTACTGGGCGCTGCACAAAGCCGAGATGCTCCGCCATTTCCCGCCCGAGGTCTTCTTCGACCTCCGGGCGCTGTCCGGCGAGGAGGGGGAGCGCGCCCGCTCCCGCCTCACGGCGTCGGAGGGGGCCCACCCCCTCGCAGACTTCTGGGCGGTGCGCGACGGGGAGGCGGTCGTGGCCATGTTCGCGGGCCACCAGCGGGACGCGGAGACCTACCGCATGTGGCACTCGGTCATCCACCCCGAGTACCGCCGGCGCGGCCTGTACCGGGAGTTCCTCCGCCGGGTCCTCGCCTACACGCGAGAGCTCGGCTTCGACTACGTGGTCAGCGAGCACGCCCCTTGCAACAACGCGGTGATCATCGCCAAGCTGAAAGCAGGGTTCCGCATCGTCGCCATGGATATCGACGCGGCCACCGGCGCCGGCCTGAACCTCAGGTATTTTCACAACGAGGCGCAGCTCAGGGTCTATGAGTACCGCTGCGGCCTGGCCGCGCTCGACGAGCGCCTCCTCGCGGCCGGCACCGGCGCGATGCCGCTCTTGCTGGAGCAGCTCCGGCGCGGATCGGGCGCCGACCCGAAGACCTGACGCATCGAGGCGACCCAGCCTCCCCGCGCGGGTGCCACGGCACATTTGCACCGTTCGTCCGCCTTGCCTCACGCTCCGAGGAGAGTGCATCCTTCACGCGCATGCTGCCTGGCAGGCTGCTGGACGGCCGCTTCGAGCTGGCGGAGATCGCCGGATCCGGAGGCATGGGCACCGTTTACCGGGCCTTCGATCGCTCGAGCGGGACGGTGGTCGCCGTCAAGCTGCTGCGCAAGGCGGCGGACGCGCGCGCGCAGGCGCGCTTTCTCCGCGAGGCAGAGACGCTCTCCCGGCTGGAGCACCCCCACATCGTGCGCTACGCGACGCACGGCATGGCGCCGACGGGGGAGCTGTACCTCGCGATGGAGTGGCTCTCCGGCGAGAGCCTCTCGGATCGGCTGGCGCGGCAGGAGCTGCGCATCGACGAGTCGATCGCCCTCGTGAGGACGGTGGCGGACGCGCTCGGCGCGGCGCACGCGCGCGGGATCGTGCACCGCGACATCAAGCCCAGCAACCTCTTCCTGGTCGAACGCGCGCTCGATAAGGTCAAGCTCCTCGACTTCGGCATCGCGCAGCTGGCGGACGCCTCGACGCGGCTGACGCGGACGGAGGCGGTGCTGGGCACGCTGGGCTACATGGCGCCGGAGCAGGCGCGGGGCGAGCGGGACACCCTCGACGCGCGCGCGGACATCTTCTCGCTCGGATGCGTGCTCTACGAGTGCCTCACCGGGAAGCCGGCGTTCCGCAAGCAACACCCGATGGCGCTCGTGTGGAAGCTGCTCCTGGAGGAGCCGCCGAGGGCGAGGGAGCTGCGGCCCGACGTGCCCCACGCGCTCGACGAGCTCGTCGCGCAGATGCTGGCCAAGGATCCCTCGGCGCGGCCCGAGGACGGCGCGGCCGTGGCGCGCACCCTGGACACGCTCGGCGCCTGGACGAGGAGCAAGGTGTCCTCGGCCCCCCTTCCCGGCGCGGTCATCACCACGGGCGAGAAGCGCCTGGTCTCGATGGTGGCGGTCCGGCCGGCGCAAGCCTCGTTCTTCGAGTCGACAGAGTCGCTCGATCTGCACGCGTCACCGCCGAACACGCTCGCCGTCGTGCGCCGCGCGGCCATGCCGCTGAGCGCGCAGGTCGAAGAGCTCGGCGACGGGATGGTGGTGACGCTCGTGGTGAGCGCGGGCAGCGCGACCGACCAGGCGGCGCTCGTGGCGCGCTGCGCGCTCGAGATCTGCGCGCAGCTCCCCGGCGCGGCGGTCGTGCTGGTGACGGGGTGGGGCGAGCCGGCGGGTCGATCGCCGCTCAGCGAGGTGCTGGACAGGGCGGCCGCCCTGCTCGACGAGGCCGCCGCGACCGGCCGCGCGGAGAGCCTGCGCGAGGGGGTCCACATCGACGCGGTGACGCGCGCCCTGCTCGACGTGCGCTTCGAGGTCGTGGAGCGGGGCGGGCTCTCCTGGCTCAGGGCGGAGCGCGAGATCGGCGAGGGGCCGCGCAAGCTCCTGGGCAAGCCGAGCCCCCACGTCGGGCGCGAGCGGGAGCTGCGCCACCTGCTCGACCTCGTCGACGAGAGCTTCGCCGAGCGGCGCGCCGCGGTGGCGCTGGTGACCGCCGCGGCGGGCATGGGCAAGTCGCGCCTGCGCCACGAGGCCGTCGAGGTGCTGCGCCAGCGCCACCCCGACGTGAGCCTGAGCGTCGTCCGCGGCGACTCGATCGGCACGGGCGCCGCGTTCGCGATGCTCGCCGGGTCGCTGCGGGGCGCGCTCGGGATCGCCGCGGGCGAGGCCGTCGACGCGCGGCGACGGAAGCTCGCGCAGGCCCTCGCGCCGCTCTTCTCTGGCGAGGGAGGGCTGCGGGTGGGCGGGTTCCTGGGCGAGCTGCTCGGCGTCGCCCCCCTCCCCGACGAGGATCTGCCGGCGCTGCGGGCCGCGCGGCACAACCCGGCGCTGATGGCCGAGGGGATCCAGCGCGCGTACCTCGACTACGCGCGCGCCGTGACGGCCGCGCGCCCCGTGCTCGTCGTGCTCGAGGACCTGCACTGGGGGGACGCGCCCTCGATGGGGATCTTCGACCGGGCGCTGCGGGAGCTCGGCGACCGGCCGTACGCGCTGCTCGCCTTCGCCCGGCCCGAGGTTCACGCGGTCTTCCCGAGGCTCTGGGCCGAGCGGGGCCTCTCGGAGCTCCGGTTGCGCGAGCTGCCCGCCCGCGCGGCCGAGCAGCTCGTGCGGAGCGCGCTCGGCGGCGCGGGCAGGCAGCTCGCGCCCGGGGAGATCTCCGCGCTCGTCCAGCGGGCCGGGGGCAACGCCTTCTATCTCGAGGAGCTCATCCGGGCCCTGGCGGAGGGGCGCGGCGGCGCGCTGCCGGAGACGGTGCTGGGCATGGCGGAGGCGCGCCTCGCGGCGCTCGGGCCCGAGGCGCGGCGGCAGCTGCGGGCGGCGAGCGTCTTCGGGGAGGTCGCCTGGGTGGGCGGCGTGCGCGCGCTGCTCGGCGCCGGTGCGCCGGGGACGAGCGAGCGCGACGCGTGGGCCGAGCTGGTCGAGCGCGAGATCATCGAGCGACGGCCGAGCTCCCGGTTCGCGGGCGAGGAGGAGATCGCCTTCTGCCACCCGCTCTTGCGGGAGGCGGCCTACGCGATGCTGACGGATCGCGACCGGGCGCTCGGCCACCGGCTCGCCGGCGAGTGGCTGATCGAGGCCGGCGAGCAGGATCCGATGGTGCTGGCCGACCACTTCGCGCGGGGCGACGACCCCGCGCGCGCCGCGGAGCAGCACCTGCGCGCGGCCGAGCTCGCGCTGCGCCGCGCCGACGTGCCCGCGGCGCTCGCGCGCGCGCAGAAGGGGCTCGACTGCGGGGCCACGGGAGAGACGCTGGCCGCTCTCCATGTGCGCCAGATGGACGGCCTCCTCTGGAGCGACGCCCACGACGAGGCCTACAGGGCCGCGCTCCGGGCGCTCGAGGCCTCCGCCCCCGGCAGTCACACCTACCGGCGCGCCCTGATCGGCGCGCTGGGCTACGTCGTGAGCTTCGACGACCGGGCGGCGCTCGACGCGCTGCTCCCGCGGCTCGATCCAGCGGATCTCCCCGCCGATCTCCGGGGAGCGGAGCTCGCGTGCCGGATCATCCTCTGCCTGCTGTGGGAAGGGAGGCCCGATCTGGCCGAGCGCTACCTGAGCCGGCTCGAGGGCGACGTCGCCACGGCGCTCGCGGGCGATCGTCACGCCGAGATCTGCGTCCGGATCGCGCGGGGCGCCTGGCTGTGCCAGGCGGCGGGCGACCCGTGGGGGGCGCTCGACGCGCACCTCGCCGTGGTGCGGCACTTCGAGTCGCTCGGCCATCACCTCTACGGGCTCGTGGCGTCGGTGCTCGCTGCCATGGACTGCGTGTGGCTCGGCGCCTTCGACGCCGCCGAGCAGCACCTCGATCGCGTGCTCGCCGCGGAGGGCGCGCCCGGCTTCGTCTCGAGCCGCGCGCTGACGTTCCGGATCGTCTCGCTCCTCGAGCGGCGGAGGCTCACGGAGGCGCTCGAGCAAACCGGCGCCGCGCTCCAGCGGGAAGCCACGACGCCCATCGCCAGGAGCCGCAGCGCGACGACGCGCCTGCTCCGCGTCGAGGCGCGCTGCCTCCGGGGCGAGCTCGTCGAGGCGGAGGAGGAGCTCCGCGCGGTGGGGGACCCGGCCGCGCTGATGCCGCCGCTCCAGGCGACGCACCTGTCCTTGATGGCCGAGATCCGGCTCCGGCAGGGGCGCGCGGAGGAAGCGGCCGCGCTCGCCCGCGAGGCGCTCGCGGCGGACCGGCGCGCCGGCGTGGTCTTCACGCCTCGTCAGGAGGCGCTCCCAGCGCTCTACGCCCAGGCGCTCCGCGCGAAGGGCGACGTCGAGGAGGCCCGCGAGATCCTCCGCGCGGCGCGCGACGATCTGCTCGCGCGCGCCGACCGGATCGGCGACCCCGCGTTCAGGAGGGGCTTCCTCGAGGACGTCTCCGCCAACGCCCGCACGCTCTCGCTCGCGCGCGCGTGGCTCGGCGAGATCCCCTCCCCGGCCGGGCGCTCGCCCGCGTGAGGCGGGCGCGCGCGCTCATCCATGCGCCGCGTCCCCGCGCGCGCGGGCGATCGTGTGGATGAGCTCGCGCGCGTCGAACGGCTTGTGCAGGCACGCGTACCCGCCCTTGCTCATGATCGCGCTGACCATCTCCGGGACCGCGTGCCCGGTCATGGCGATCACCGTGACGCGCTTCTTCAGCCCCCGCATCTGCGCGCACGTCGTCACGCCGTCCTGATCGGGCATCACGAGATCGAGCACGCAGACGTCGATGCCCCGCTCGACGACGTGCTGGACGGCGGCCCGCCCATCGTGGACGGCGTGGGCCGACAGCCCCGCGGCCCGGAGCACCGCCACGATCGAGTCGGCGACCTTCGGGACGTCGTCCACCACGAGGACGGCCGGCGAGTCCACCGCGCGGGCGACGATGCGCGCGAGGTGGTCCATCGAGAACGGCTTGTGGATCACCGTGTACACGCCCTCGGCGATCGCCTCCTCGATGAGCCTCTCGAGCGCGAACGCGGTCATCAGCACGACGGTGAGCTCCGGCTGGATCCTCTTGAGCTCCCGGAACGTCTCGACGCCGTTGAGCCCGGGCATGCGGATGTCGCTGATGACCAGCGTGAACGCCTGCTGCCGGACGAGCTCGAGCGCGTGGATGCCGTCCCTCGCCTCCACCACCTCGTAGCCCTCGAGCTCGAGGCTGGCGGCGAGCGTGACGCGCATGCCCTCCTCGTCGTCGATCACGAGCACCCGCTTGCCCCGCTGCGCGGGCTCCTGCACCTGCATGGCTTGCCCCCCCGTCATACGCCCTGGGTTCCGGTCGGCGTCAGCGCTGGCTCCGCGGCCTCGGGCGCCTCGCGCACCGGCAGCCGCACGACGAAGGTCGTGCCGTCGCCGAGCGCGCTCGTCGCCTCGATCGTGCCGCCGTGCCGCTCCACGATCCCGGCGCTGATCGCCAGGCCGAGGCCCGTCCCCTTCAGCTTGGTGCTGAACAGCGGCTCGAAGATCCGCGCGAGCGTCTCCTCGGAGATGCCCGTCCCGTCGTCGGCGACCGAGAGCGTCACCCCGTCGCCCGTCCGCTCCGCGGCGATGCGCACGCGCCCCTCGCGCTCGGCCGGGATCGCCTCGGCCGCGTTCTGGATCAGGTTCACGAGCACCTGCCGGACCTGGTCCTTGTCGATCTCCACGACGGGGAGCGTGTCCGGTACGTCGTTGTCGACGCGCACGCGCGGCGGGATCTCGACGACCGAGATGGCGTCGTCCACGAGGGGCCTCAGCGCGCACGCCGCGAAGCACGGCCGCCGCTCGCGCGCGAAGTCGAGCAGGTTGCCGATGATCCTGGCGCACGCCGCGAGCTCTTTCTCGATGATCGAGAGGAACTGCGCCACGCGGGGCTCCGCGCCGAGCTCGGTCCCTGCAATCCGCTTCTTGAGGTAATGGGTCGCGTTCCGGACGGCGCCGAGCGGGTTCCTCAGGTCGTGCCCGACGCTCGCCGCGAGCTGCCCCACCGCGGCGAGCTTCTCCATGCGCATCCTGGCCTCCTGGGCGTCGCGGAGGCTGGAGGCCATCTCGTTGAACGCCGCGCTCATGCGACCGAACTCGTGCTCGTCGAGCACCGAGAGGCGCAGCCCGAGATCTCCCTGGGCGATCCGCCGGGAGCCGTCGATCAGCGAGTTGAAGCCGCGGTCCACCGAGCGGAGGAGCCGCCCGAGCAGCACGACGAGGACGAGCAGCGCGCCGCCGGTCGCCGCCGCGCCGAGCAACGCCACCCGCGCCCGGAGGTGGCGCTCGTCGTCGAGGATCCTGGCCACGTCGCGCTCCGCGTCGCGCACGGCCGCGCTGATGTGCGGGAGGAACCCCGCCTTGTACTCGCGGTCGGAGAGCTGCACGAGCATCTCGTGCCGCTCGTTCGTGCGCTCGCGCTCGACATGGGTCGCGGCCGCCACGCCTTCGACGATGCGCTCGAAGCTCGCTCGCATGAAGCCGATGTGCTCGATCTCCTCCGCCGATTCCTCGTCGCTCTCCCTGATCTCCTCGTCGGCGATCATCGCCCTCTTGCGCGCCTCGATGGCGTCGAGATCGCGCTCCGTGGCCTCGGCCGCGCTCGTGAGCTCCTCGCTGACGCTGCCGTGGAGCACCGACTTGACCGCCTCGTTCATGTAGCGGCTGGCGTTGCTGGCGAGGGTGACGTGCAGCTTCAGGTCGTCGTAGGACGCCTCGGCGCGCCGCTGAAAGACGAGCATCTCCGCGACGGCGAAGTAGAAGGCGCCGCCGGCGACGAGGACCGCCGCCAGCGCGACGCCGAAGATGGCGGCCAGTGTGGCTCGAATGCTCATGGGGAGCGGCTCCTGCTCGCGTGCTTCGCGTGGTCGTCGCCGTCGCCCGCGAGCTCGAACTCCCGCGTGACGAGGAGCATGAGCCCGGCGTCGGGCGCCTCCCCCGCGAGGCCGAGCTCGAGCGCTGCGCCGAGCTCCAGGCCGGGCGCCGGGTGCCAGAGCACGCCGGGCGCGAGGAGCAGCGACGTCGTGTCTTCGATCTCGGCGGCGAGCTCGATGGTCGGCACCACGTCGCCGAGCGGCAGGATCAAGCCCAGCGAGGCGCCGGGGCTGAGCTCCGTGGCGTCGCTCCCGGCGGCCGGGAGCCGGATCTCGGCCGACGCGGAGATGCCCACGTGCACGCCCCCGATCGCCTTGTCGAGGCTCACGAACGGCTCCAGCGCGTAACCCGGCGCGCCGAGCTCGCGCGCGCCGGCGGGGAGCCCGACCCCGAGCCCCGCGGACAGCGCGAGCCCGAGCCCCCGCTCGTTGACGAGGTTGTACAGGGCCTCCAGCTCGACAGAGCCGAGCCCGGCCACGACGCCGCTGTCCTGGCGCGCGAGCTCCAGGGGGAGCTCTCCCCCGAGCTGCAGGCGATCGGTGATCCCGAGCTCCAGCAGCAGCGGGACGCGGAAGCCGACCTGGCGCCCGTCGCGTTCCCACCTCGGCGCGCTCGTGATCTGCAGCTCGAGCGCCTCCTGCGGAAAGGCCGTCTCGCCGAGGAAAAGCTCCTCGATCGGCGGCCGCGCCGGTTCGTCCTCTGCCTCCGTCCGCTCCGGCTCCGCGGGCGCGGCCGCCGTCGACGCGATAAGGAGCGAGACCAGCGAGGCCCGGGGGCGCGCCCGCCGCGCGGAGGGCCCGGCCGCTGGCTCCCGGGCCTCCGGCGCGCGCCCTGCGGGCGGACCGCCCGCGCTCACGGCGCCGGCTCCGATCCGGCGCCACGGAGCACCGGCGCGGCGGCGAGCGGCAGCGCGATGACGACCGACGAGCCGTGTGCCCGGGGCTCGACGGCGAGCGACCCGCTGTAGCGACGGGCGACCCGCCTCGCGATGTTCAGCCCCAGGCCGGAGTGACCCGGCTTGGTCGTGTAGAACGGCCGCAGGATCGCCTCGCTGTCCGACTCGCAGGGGACGGTCGCCGCGTCCGTGACCTCGATGCAGTACCGCGCGGCGCTCGAGGTGCCCCGGACCGTGACCACGCCGTCCCCCGGCGTCGACTCCACGGCGTTCTCGATCAGGCACCGCACCGCGACGGCGAGCTCGATCGGGTCCGCCTCGACGTCGCCGTCCTGAGCCGAGAGGACGATGCGGGCCCCGGACGCGCCGATGCGCGCGCACGCCGCCGCGCGGCGCACGCAGCCCGCCGCGCTCACGCACACGCTCCTGCGGGTGAAGAGCCTCGCGGCGTCGACCGACTCCTCGAGCCGCGCGCTCGCCGCGATCACCTCCTCCTCGATGATCCCGAAGAACTCCTCGATCCTCGGATCCGCCGTGTAGGCCGCGTCTCGCGCGACCTTCCGCTTGATGTAGAACGACGCATTCCGGACGATCGCAAAGCGGTTGCGCAGGTCGTGACGCAGCACGGACAGGATCTCGTCCGCGACCGCGGCCTGCTCCGCCGCACCCAGGGGATCCCAGCTGTTCATGCCGATCCACCCTCCTCGGCCCTCGCGCGCAGCGCGGCTCGCCCGTCGCCGCCAGCGAGCAGCACTCGAACCCTTCTCTGCACCATCGCGCCGAGGCCGCCGTCGCCTCGACCGTGAGAGAGCTTGGAATGAGTTCTTAAAGACACTGACACAAGCGCCGTCTCCCTGGGGCCATGGCGCACCCGAGCCTCGCGCCGCTGCGTCGCGGGCGCACGAGAGCGCGCCTGGCCGATCCGTGCCATCGGTCACGTCTGCACGTCTACACGCTTGGTGCGACGCCACCCCTCAACCAGCGTCACCCTTGATAAACATACGTGACAAAGTTTGTGTCAGTCAACGGCATAATAATACCTTCCACAGCACATCTCCGTTCAACGGATTTCCGTCCACCTTCCGCCCTCATGCTCCTTGCGCTGCGCTGCCCTGCATCGGCGTGATTGCCCTGGGAGCACAGCCAACTGTGCCAATCCGTCGCCGGACATCGCCATGTGTCGTGAACGAACCGCCGCGGGTCTCCTCTCCACGAGCGCGGCGTCGGTGCGGCGGGTGGACAGACGGGCGCGCTCGCGCCGGCGCTCGCCTGGGCCTGGATTCCGCCACTGCTTCAGACTTGCGATGGGTGTGCTCCGGAGCGCACCCCGGCACGCAGATCCGAAAAAAAACTCCTGTCCGTGATTGGTTGGGAGCCGTTCCCGACACAGTGACGCGAGCCGTGCTCGCCCCCCGTCGCCCCCGCCGCTCGCCTCGCCGGCGTTGCCTTGCCGCTCGCGGCGCGCCCTGCGCCCGCGGCGGTGCGCGCTCGTCGTGCCGCGGGCCCGGCTCCTCGACCGAGCGTGCCCTGGCGGCCTGCGGGACCGGGAGGCGACGGGCCAGCTCCATCCGGCGTGGATGGGCTGATGCTCGTGTCGTGACTGGAGGAAAGGCATGTTCATGGACTGGAACGTTCGATCGGCCGCGCGCGCGCGCGGCCGGATGCTTGCCCGGGTGTCCTGCCTCGCGTTGCTCACCGCCGCCTGCTCCCCTGATCCGGAGACCGGCGCGGGCGGCGCCGGCGGAGGCGGGGGGACGGGCGGCGCGGGCGGGAGCTCGCAACCGGAAGGGAGCAGATCGAGCGCGAGCGCGGGCAGCAGCGCGATCTCGGCCGGCTCCACGGGCGGCGCGGGGGCCGGGGGCGACGCGCCCGCCGGCTCGGGAGGCTCGGCGGGATCTTCAGGTGGGCCGAGCGGCAGCGGCGGCGCGGGCGCGGGCGGCGCGGGCGGCGCGGGGCCGCTGCCGGACATCACGATCTGGATCGCGGGGGACTCCACGGTCGCCAACGGGCAGACCCCCTGCCCGGCCGGCTGGGGCGGCCGGTTCGCGGCGCTCTTCGACGACCGGGTCACCGTGGTGAACAGCGCCGTCGGCGGCCGCAGCGTGCGGACGTGGCTCTACAACGTGCAGACCACCATGGATAGCGCGGGGGAGTGCGAGCTCGCGCGCGACTCGAGCGGCGAGCCCGTGCTGCAGGCCAGGTGGGTCCAGATGCTCGACGGCATGAAGCGGGGCGATTACCTGTTCATCCAGTTCGGCATCAACGACGGCTCGCGCACGTGCGATCGGCACGTGGGGCTCGACGCCTTCAAGTCGAGCTACGGGATGATGGCCCGCGCCGCGGAGGAGCGAGGCGCCCAGCCCGTGTTCGTGACCCCCGTGAGCGCGATCTCCTGCAGCGGGAGCACGGCCCGGGGGACGCGCGGCGGCTACGTGACCGCGACCCACGAGGCGGGCAAGGAGTACGGCGTGCCGGTGATCGACCTGCACGAGCTCAGCGTCGCGCTCTACGGCTCCCTGGGCTTCTGCCCGGTCCCCGGGGGCGACGTGAGCGCGACGACCAGCGGCCCCGTGGGCGAGTTCTTCTGCGATGATCACACGCACTTCTCGCGCTCCGGCGCGGAGCAGATCGCGAAGGTCATGGCCGGCGCGGTGCGCGATCAGAAGCTCGGCCTGGCCGCGTACCTCGAGTGATCCCCGCCGGCGCGCGCGCCGGATCATGAGGAGAGCCGCGTGTGTACCGCGACAACGGGGAGCGGTTCGTGGTTCGATCCTGGCGGTCCGAGAACGTGCGGCGAGCGTGTCGCGTCGACGAGGATCCGGTCCCTGTTTCCAGTCCTCCCGGAGCAGGGCCCCGTGGCTCAAGGAAGTGTCACCGCAGCTCCCGGTCAGAAGTGTTACCAGGGCTCCGCTCGTACACCTGTGCAGCCTCGGCCTCCTCCTGCGCAACCCCGGCGGCCCTGCTGCGCGGTCCCCGGCCGCCTCCTGTGCGGCCTCGGCGTCCTCCTGTGCAACCCCGGCGGCCCTGCTGCGCGGTCCCCAGCCGCCTCCTGTGCGGCCTCGGCGCCCTCCTGTGCAACCCCGGCGGCCCTGCTGCGCGGTCCCCGGCCGCCTCCTGTGCGGCCTCGGCGTCCTCCTGCGCAGCCCAGGCGACCCTCCCGCGCACCCATTTGGGCGTCCTATCGCAGGATCGCAGGGCTCCTGCGCAGCCCCGGCAGCCCTCCTGCACATGCATTTTGGTGTCCTATCATACAATGTCAGGGCTCCTGTGCAGCTCGAGCGCTTCCTTGCGCGCCCAGCTGGTGGCCTGCGTCACCATGGCTCGACGCCTGCGCATGGCCGTCACTGCTGCTGTGCAGCCTCGGGAAGCCTCCATGTAGGGAAGAAAATCCAAACCCTTTGGAGACGTCGAGCCCCAGCTGCGGCCTATTGCCGCTGCTTCGAGAAGACGCAGGAGGATCTGTTCGGGAATCGTTTCTCGCCGCTCATCCCCGAGTGTTGATGATCGCGGCAACCCGGCCGGGAATTCGGTGAAGTTCACCCCAGCGTCGCATATGTACGCCTCCCCACAAGGGAAAGGGGCAGGCCATCACACGGCACGAACGCGTATTCGTGTTCGTGTTCGTGTTCGTGCGCGTGTTCGTGCGCGTGCGCGTGCGCGTGCACGACCCACGTGTCTATCGGCACATCCTTGTCAGCATGCCCGCGATGCGTGACCTTCGGGATCTCCTCGAGCAGCCCGCGCGGCATTTGGGCGAGCAGCTACCGGTCCGGACGCGGATCGGGTACTTGATCTCGGTGACGCGCCATCTGCTCGGCCTCTCCGCGTTGATCTCCGGTCTCGTCCTCGCCGGATGCAATGCGATCTCGGGTATCGGCAGCCTGACCTTCGACGGCGTGGGCGCCAGCGGAGGAGGCGGCGCCCCGCCTGGCGATGGGGGTGGCGGGCTGGGCGGTGGCGGCGGTGAGGCGGGCGGCGCGGGCGGCGGCGGCGCGGCGGGCGGCGCGGGCGGCGGCGGCGCGGGCGGCGGCGGCGCGTGCAACGGGGAGCCGTGCCCGGCGCCGACAGGCGTCGACGTCGTGGAGCAGACCTACACCGAGCTGCGCGGCAGCCCCGGTACGGCCACCCCTGCCATGGACCGGTGCCCGGAGAGCCAGGTGCTCCTCGGGTTTCGAGGGTCCCTGGGACCGCTGGGGGAGTCGCTCATCCATGCCAAGATCCAGGCGCAGTGCGGCCACCTGGAGCTCACGGGAGACGGCCCGTACACCATCACCACGATGCCCGGCGACGTGACCCCTTTCCGGGGCAGCGAGGGCCCCGAGCCCTGGGAGATGGTGTGCCCGGAGAACGAGGTGGTGGTGGGCTTCAGCGGCTCATCCGGCAGGTACCTCGATCTCCTCTTCATCGCCTGTGCGCCGCTCCTCGTGACGGGACCTCCCGGCGATCTCCGCGTCGAGATCGGCCCCGTCACGTGGCCGGACGGCGTGGGCGGCGACGGCGGCGGCGAGTTCCCGGACACCTTCTGCGGTGCAGACCAGGTCGCGAACCTCGTTCAGACCGTCGTCGAGGGCGGAGCCATCGGCGCCTTCGGCCTGGGCTGCACGACGCCCTCGCTCACGTACTGACCCGCCCGCGCTTGCGCCGGGGGCGCGCTCGCCGCGCAGCGTGCTCGCCCGCTGCGCGCTCGCCCGGGGGCGCCCGCACCCGAGGCCTCGGAGGAGGCGCACGAGGACACGCCGCAATTCGCGCCCGCGATGCCCCCGCACCTAGGGCGGGCTGCGGTGGACGCGGCGCGATGCGGTCGCGTCCCGCGCGCGCGCCCTCAGCGACCAGGACGCCGTGTTACCCTCGGGTCACCTCGTCCGGCCCGCCGCGAGGACGAGATTCAGGCCCTCGCGAGACTTGTGATACCCATGAAAAGGATTCTTCTCATCGAGGACGACGCCGCGCTCGTCGACGTGCTCTCGCTCGCGTTCGAGGACGCCGGGCACGCGGTCCTCCGGGCGCACGACGGTCTCGATGGGCTCCGGCGCATCGAGCGCGACGTGCCGGATCTCGTGATCAGCGACGTGAACATGCCACGCCTCGACGGCTTCAGCCTCTGCCGTCGCCTGCGCGAGGCCAAGAACCTCGTTCCGATCGTCCTGCTCACGTCGCGCGACGCCGAGATCGACCAGGCGCTCGGCCTGGAACTCGGAGCAGACGACTACGTGGTCAAGCCCTTCAGCACCCGGGTGCTCCTCGCGCGCGTCAACGCTCTCCTCCGGCGGCAGGAGATCCGCGCGGGCTCGCCGAACGCACGCCGCGTCGTGGCAGTCGGAGCGCTCGATCTCGACCCGGAGCGGCTAGAAGCGCGTTACCGCGGCGCGCCGATCACCGTCACGCTCACCGAGTTTCGGCTCCTCGAGGCGCTTGCGGCACGGCCAGGCGTGGTCTTCTCGCGTGATCGGCTCCTCGATCTTGCTCGCGGCGACGACTCCACCGTCGACGTACGCCTCGTCGACACCTACGTCCGGCGCCTGCGCCGCAAGCTCGAGGTGATAGACCCGGCGTTCGAGCGCATCGAGACCGTCATCGGCGCGGGCTATCGCTGGAGGGAGCCTGGTGCTTAGCAGGGGTTCGCTACGCCGTCAGACTTACGCCGGGATCCTGACCGTGCTGGCGCTGCCCGTCGCCGCGCTCTTCTTCGCTTCAAGGATCCTCGACAGTACGGATGAGACGATCCGCCGGAACCAGGAGCGCGCCCTGCGTGGCGCCGAGGCTGCCCAGGCCGTCGTGGAAATGGATGATCGCGACGGGAGCGCGCTTCGCGCCGCGGTCGACGCGGCATCCCTTCACAACCAGGTGCGCGTTCGGGTGATCGACGCTGACGGCCGCGTGATCGTGGACTGCGATCATGAGCCCGCCACCTCGCTCCGGGACCGGATCGGCGAGCTCTTCTGGGGCCCCGAAGGCCCGCCGACCCTGCGCACCTACGAGGAGGCAGCGCTGCCGCTTCCAGAGCGTCCCGAGATCCGTCGTGCGCTCGCGGATGGCCGCGACGATGGCTGCGTTCGCACGATCAACGGCACGTTGCTCGTCTGCCATACGGCGATCCGGACGGCGGGGCCAGGAGGCTCGCGGGTAGTGCTCTCGCAAAAAAGCGCGCGATTGGCGTTCCTCGCGCTCTACGACGTGCGCTATCCAGTGCTCAAGTATACTTTATACATGCTCCTGGTCGGCTTCCTCGTCGCGACTTGGCTCGTCCGGCGCATGATCGCGCCGCTCCACGAGCTGCGGCACCAGGTGCTCTCACGCGCCCGCACGCCGCTGTCGGGGGAGGTCATCGATCTGCGCGGGCCTGTGGAGATCGCCGATGTCGCCGGTGCTTTCAACACGCTCCTCGCTGCCATCGCCGAACGAAATCGCCGCAATCACGACTTCATGACAGACCTCGTGCACGAGCTCAAGAGCCCGGTCGCCGTCGTGCTCACGGCCGCGGACGCGATGCGCGGGGGGCCGCTCGCCGCGTCGCGAGCGGAGCGCCTGGGCCGTGCGCTGCTCGAGAGTGGCCGCAGACTGGACGCGCTCGTGACCCAGTTCCTCGACCTCGCGCGCGCCGAGGCGGGCCTGCCCAACGAGGAGCGTGCCGAGATCGACGTCGCGGAGCTCCTCCGCGGGATGGTCGATGCCATGCGCATCGACGAGCGGCACGCCGGCCTCCGCTTCGAGGTTGACGCTACCCCCGCCAGGGTCCTGGGTATTGCTGGGCGGATCGAGGTCGCGCTCCGCAATCTGCTCGACAACGCGGTCTCCTTCGCCGGCGAGGGGGGCGCCGTGGTGACCCGGGTGCGCGCCGTCGAGGGCGCGTGCGAGATCGAGGTGAGCGACACGGGGCCGGGGATCGCGCCCGAGAACGTGCACCGGATCTTCGACCGGTTCTTCACCGACCGGCCCGGCGGCCGGGGTACCGGCCTCGGCCTCGCGCTCACGAAGGCCATCGTCGAGGCGCACGGGGGATCCATCGCCGTCGCCTCGCCACCGGGGCAGGGAGCGATGTTCACCATCCGCCTCCCGCTGCTTTCACACGGCGTACACACCCAGCTCGTCGACGTTTCACGCCGCGGCTAAGGTACATTCAACTCGGTCGCGCAACCTCTCCTGCGTCGAAGAGGTCGCACCCTAGCTTGATCGCTCACCGAGGGCGAGGCTCCCCCCGGCCACGCCACGCCAGGGGATGGCTGTCACGCGCGCACGCGCGGCCATCGATACCGGACGGATAACTTCGTGGTCTGTGCTCCTGACCGGTACGCGTCGGCCAGGGCGCTGGTCCAGTCGTCGCGGGCGTGCCTCGTGCGCACCTCGAGCGGCAAGCTCGACGTCATGCGTATGCCGGACGCGCGAGACGGATGAATCACATCTGATCGCTTGAAAACGAACATCGAAAGAGGAAGTCATGCTCAAGATCATACGAACAGCAGCCGTGTACGGGGCGCTCGCTTTGGCCGCGGGCTGCGCAGGCGGCGACGATGACGGGACGATGGACGAGCCGCTCGGCAGCGCCCAACAGTCCATCGCCAGCTCCACGCATCAGTTCGCCGGTGATTACCTCAAGAACGTCCCGACGACCGACGGACGGACGCAGTGGTCCAGCGTCGTCATCAACAACCCGAACCCCACCCCGGCCACGGTCACGCTCACCATCCACCGCAACGACGGGACCGGAACGCTCGCCGTGCTCTCGAAGACGATTCCCGCGCGCGGCTGGTACAACTCGTACGGCCAGCCAGACTGGCTCGGCGCAACGGAGACAGATCCGGTGAACCATCGCTCGACCGGCTGGATCGAGCTCACCTCCGATGTGCCCGTGGTGGCGAACAACCGGCTGGACGTGCGGACGGGCACGACGTTCAACTCCCCGGTCGCGCTCTTCAATGATGCTCCGTTCCTGAACTCCCCGTCGCTGCGGCTCTTCTCTCCCTATTTCCTGCGAAACTGGCCCACGGGGATGAGCGGCGTCACCCAGTGGACGGACGTCACCGTGAACAACCCGAACGCCGCGCCGGCGCACGTCACGGTGCGGGTGCACAAGATTGACGGGAGCGGGGTGCACGCGACCCGGAACGTCACCGTGCCCGCGAAGGGCTCCTGGTCATCCTACGGCAAACCCGAGTGGCTGAACATCCCGCCCACCGACCCCGGCAACGGCGGCGCTATCGGCTGGATCGAGGTGCTCTCGGACGCGCCGGTCGTCGCCTCCAGCCGGCTCGCGAAGCGCAGCGGCGCCACGTACGACGCGTCGCCCCTCCTCCTCGATGACTCCGGCTTCCAGGCCGGAGCCGCCCATACCCTGCGCGCGCCCCTCTTCCTCAAGGGCTCGACGGCGGGCGGGACGAGCACCCAGTGGTCACACCCCGTCGTCGTCAATCCCAACCCGACGCCCACGACCATCAACGTCGTCGTGCGGCGGCCGGACGGCACCCTCCCGGACCTCGCCTCGTTCTCGAGGACGATCCCGGCCATGGGCTGGTGGAACGCCTTCGGCGACGCGAGCTGGTCCAGCGCCGCCGGCCTCATCGGCTGGACCGAGATCACCGCGAGCCAGCCTGTGTTCGGTCTCAACCGGGTGATGTTCCGCGACGGAAACACGGCCAGCTCGCCCTTCAAGCTGTTCGACGACGAGCCGCTCGTCCAGACCACCGGCAGCCAGAGCTTCGCGACGTTTTACCTGAAGAAATGGCCGAGCACGGCGGGATACACGCAGTGGACCGATCTGGTCGTCAACAACCCCAGCAGCTCCCCGGCGACCATCACCGTCCGGATTCACAAGGTGGACGGCTCGGGCGATCTGACGTTCTTCACCCGGCAGATCGCCGGGCGTGGCATGTGGCGCTCGGGCGCCGATCCCGAGTGGCTCTCGCTGCCGGCCTCGGATCCCGCCAACGGACGCTCGGTCGGGTGGGTCGAGATCACCTCCTCGTCACCGGTCATCGGGCTGAACCGGGTCAACCTCCGGAGCGGCGATACCCCGAGCTCGCCGGTCGTGCTGTTCGAGGACACGGTGCTCCAGGGGGACATCGGCGCCGCCTGCGATCCCATCGGCCCCGGCGTGTTCTGCGCCCGGACCACGGAGGAGACCGTCTCGCGGTTCAAGGAGCTGATGATCGTGAATCCCTCGGTGGTGAACGATCCGGTGCGCGCCTCCAGCGCGCAGAACGGGCACTGGAGCTTCCGCTGGCTCATGGAGCAGATGGTGACCCCGGGCGCGGACCCGTCGGAGTTCGTCGCGAGCTGGCTGAGCAAGGGGTTCGCGGCGGGGACCGTCAATGAATACCCCGTCCAGGATCGGGTGAACGTGATGGCGCTGATCGATTCATGGCCGAAGATCCCGGGGACGAACAAGATCGATCTCAGCCAATCCCCGTTCAAGCTGCTCGCCATCGTGAACCGGATCGATCTCGCCTCGGGAGGCGGAGCGGGTGAAGGTCGCTTCGTCTTCGGCCTGAACCAGGGCGGATCCGCGCAGGCGATGACCGTCATTTTCGAGTACAAGCTGCCCGCGAGCGCGTCGCGGGAGGTGTGGACGCAGCGGTTCCACGCGCTCGGCACGCTGCCCTTCGGCGAGAACTACAATGCGCGGCTGCAGATGATCACCGACCAGTACGCAGCGCGCGGCGCGAACCTGGCCGGCGTGAACGGAAGCGCGCTCGGCCAGCTGCGCACCAACGAGTTGCTCGATCCGTTGTTCTCCCCCTGGCAGCTGCGCGAGTTCAACCTGGTCGCAGACAGCCCGGCGCGCCTACGGATCACCACCACCAAGCAGACGCCTGCCAAGTCGTTCGCGTTCGAACGCTCCGCGGAGCTTGCGAGCTACGTCTCCCGCAACGCGTCGGCGATCCTTGCTGGCACCGCGATCGTCCCTGGGTGGATGCTCGGCGGTGAGTCGGACGCGGACTTCGAATGGACGGTCCCGGGGGTCAGCGAGCAGGTGCGCCACGCCTTCGCCCAGCAGACGTGCAACGGTTGTCACGCAGCGGAGGCGCCGGTGATCGACAACTTCTACCACGTATCGCCGCTGCGCACGGGGGGCTCGGACGGCACGGGCCGGCTCTCGCCGTTCCTGCTCACCACCGACCTGCAGCTCCGCGAAGACTTCCTGCAGGCGACGCTTTGCGCCGGCAACTGCCGTGGCGTCGGCCCGGCGCGCGCGACGTCCAGCCGCGCTCACTGAGGCGTCGCCCTGGAATCGGCAGAGCCCGCGGCGCGAAGCCGGCGCTGGGGTTCGGGGCGGAGGCCCGAGGAAACAAAGCCAGTGCCGCCCGCCCGAAGCCGCCGCGAAGCGGCGCAGAAGTCCGGCCAGAGATGGCCGGACTTCTGGCGGGCGGAGCTGGGCTCTGTCCGACGACCCCGGTACGTTCGTTCATGCGTCAGGTGCGAGAGCTCTCGCGATCCGACGGATCGCACCGGTTCACCCCCGCGGAATCGCTCCGTCAGAACCCGATGTCCTCGCGGATGGCGACCACGATCTTGCAGTGGTTCACGAGATCGTCCGTCGACTTGACCTCGGTCGTGTAGTTGAGACCGTACGGCCAGAAGTGCTGCGTGTCCGCGTGCACGACGTCGCTCTCGTTGCCCGTGATGGCCCTGAGCTGGCGCGTCGCCGCCTCGCCCGTGAAGACGCCGTCCACCACCAGCGCGCCGAACTCACGGCTGCCGACCCCCAGGGTGTGACCGATCTCGTGCATCGCGGTGATGTAGTTCATGGAGCTCGTCGCGCCGAACCGGATGGACCCATTGACGTTGCCGTCCGCCGTCGCGACCGACGGCACGTAGGACACCGACAGGCGCTTCTCGATGCTCGTTTGACAGTTGTAGTGCGACAGCGCCTCGTCCATCGCGCTCGTGATCTTGTCGTACGCAGACTGCTGCTCCGCCGTCGGCGAGGCGACCTTCGCGAGCGTGTAGGTGATTCCCCCCGTCCCCGGGCAGCCGCCGCCCGCGCCGTCCGCGCCGCCCGCGCCGCCCGCGCCGCCGTCGCCCGCGCCGCCCGTGCCTGCGCCGCCCGCGCCCGCGCCGCCATCACCCGCGCCGCCGTCACCCGCGCCGCCCGCGCCCGCTTCGCCCGCGCCCGCGCCGCCGCTCCCCGAGGCGCTGCCGCC
This sequence comes from Sorangium sp. So ce426, assembly GCF_051475585.1. Classification (NCBI taxonomy): domain Bacteria; kingdom Pseudomonadati; phylum Myxococcota; order Polyangiales; family Polyangiaceae; genus Sorangium; species Sorangium sp. So ce426. The sequence goes on from NZ_CP150341.1 coordinate 7,505,717, forward strand.
CGTTCCACCGTCTCCGCCTCCGCCTCCGCCGGTCGCGCCGCCTCCCGAGGTCTGTCCGCCGGAAGCGGCCTCGCCGCCGCTCCCGCTGGCGACGCTGCCGGCGTCCGCGGGGCTGTCACCCGAGCCCCCGCACGCGACCGGACCAGCCGCCGCCAGCGCGAGCAAAACGATGTGGGTCGCCAGTTGCCTCAGCATGTTTCGTGCTCCTTCCACAAAGGATTGAAAAGCATTGAATCGTCGCTCACCGCCCAAGGAACGCTCTCGGCGCCCCGCGCGCGTCGAGCGCCGACGAAGTCCGCGTATCCGCCCTCTCACCGGCCGTGCCAGAGGTCAACTCGCCGCTGTTCACCGCGGCTTGCTCGGTCGCCACGACAGCAGCCACGATAGAAGATTGTAGCCGAAGCGAACATGCAGGCGGAGCTCGGCCGCCGCCCCGCGAGAGTCGAGCCCGCGCACGTCTGCCCGCCTCCGGAGCCGCACCCCACGGAGCCGACCGGGCGCGAGCGTCTTCCGGGGGTTTCTTCGCCGAAGGCGCCGGAAGCCGGTCGGCATCGACGGACGTCGAAGGAGTTCCACCCTATATGCACCCACGTGAGCAGCGAGGTCGGCCGCGGACAAGCTGTGCTGACGAGATCGACAGCCGGTGTGTCCAGACGCTTCATCGATGAGGCGGGCCGACAGGCGCAGCGCGCCGCCCTTCCCCGATCACGCCCGCTCCCCCGGTCGCGCCGGGCCGCCCGGCGGAGGGAGATGGGATGAGCCGCAGCGCCATCGCCTCGGGCGCCGTGTTCCAGGAGCGCTACGAGATCGTCGCCGCGCTGCGCGAGAGCGGCTTCGCCGACGTCTACAAGGGGCGTCAGCTCGCCACCGGACAGACCGTGGCCATCAAGGTCATGCACCCGATCCGGGGCAGCAAGCCCGCCGACGTCGCGCGGCGCTGCGCCCGCTTCCACCAGGAGGCGCGGTTCTGCGCGCAGCTCCACCACCCCAACATCGTCCGGCTCATCGACGCCGGACAGACGGACGACGGCACCCTCTACACCATCTTCGAGTTCGTGCCCGGCCAGAACCTGGCGGAGGTGCTGGCCGAAGAGATCGCCCTCGATCCGCGCGAGGCGCGGTACCTGATGCTCCAGGTCCTCGACGCCCTCGGCTGCGCCCACGCGCAGAACGTCGTCCACCGCGACCTCAAGCCCAGCAACATCATGATCGTCTCGACCGGGGCGCGGCGAAACGCGCTGGTGCTCGACTTCGGCATCGGCGCGGTCATCGCCGGGGCCATGGAGGGCGTGGATCCCAAGCTCACCCCGAGCAACGAGATCCTCTGCACGCCCGCCTACGCGGCGCCGGAGCAGCTCCTCGGACAGCCGGTGAGCGTGCGTTCGGACCTGTACGCCTGGGGGCTCGTCTTCCTCGAGTGCCTCACCGGCAAGCCGTCGATCACCGGCAGATCGCTGCAAGAGGTGCTCTTCCGGCAGGCCAGCCCCGAGCCGATCCCGATCCCCCCGGCGCTCCTCGGGCACCCGCTCGGCGCCCTGCTCCGGCGCGCGACCCTCAAGGACATGGCCGCGCGCGTCGTCACGGCCTCGAGCCTGCTGCGCGAGCTCGAGGCCTGCGACGTGGACGCGCTGAGCCGCGAGGACCTCGTCGAGCCCGCGCGAGCGCCGCGCTCGCCGCCGGCCCCGACACGAGGCGCGGCGGACGCGAGCCCGTGGCGCGTCGTCGCGAGCGAGACGGCGCCGATCGACGCGCCCTCGCGGGAGCCCCGGGCGCCGCCGAGCGACCACGCGGCGGCCGAGACGATGCCGTCTCCGGCCACGCCCCGGCGCGTGGACGCGCCGGCCCCGCCGGGGCCAGAGGCGCCGGCGCTGGAGCGACCCGACGGCGAGCGGCGGCCCCTCACCGTCGTCTGCTGCACCTTCACGGCCTCGGGCCCGGGGCTGAAGACAACCGACGTCGAGGAGATCGACGATCTGCTCGACGAGCAACAGGACGTCTGCGCCGAGATCGCCCGCCGCCACCGGGGGCGCTTCGCGGGCGCGCTGGGGGATCAGATCCTCTTGCACTTCGGCTATCCCTCCGCGCAGGAGGACGACGCCCGGCGCGCCGCCCGCGCGGCGCTCGAGGTCGTGGCGGACGTGGAGGCGCGCAGCGCGCGGCTCACGGAGGCGCGGGGCGTGGCGCTCGAGGTCCGGATCGGGCTCCACACCGGCCTCGTTGTCGCCGGCCAGCTCCATCGGTACACACAGCACCTCGGGACGACACCGCAGATCGCCGCCCGGCTGAGCGCGGCCGCGGCGCCGGGCACGATCGTGGTGAGCGGCGAGACCTTCAGGCTGCTCCGGAGCCGGTTCGCGCTCGAGCCGATGGCGCCGCCCGATCTCTCGTCCGTCGCGCGCCCGCTCGCGATCTACCGCATGGGGCAGGAGATCCCTCCCCCGGCCCAGGACCAGGACATCGCCGGCCGCGACACCGAGCCGCCGATCGGGAGGAGCCAGGAGCTCGATCTCCTGCTCCAGCGCTGGGGCCAGGTCCGGCAGGGCATCGGGCAGAGCATCCTCGTCACCGGCGGCCCCGGGATCGGCAAGTCGCGCCTCACCGGGGAGCTCGTCCGGCGGCTCCACGGCGAGCGGCACAGCTGCCTGGAGTGCCGCTGCGTGCCCGATCAGCGGAGCAGCGCGCTCTACCCGTTGATCGAGCTCCTGGAGCGGTTGATCGAGACGGGCCGGGACGACGCGCCGGGGCGCCGGCTCGCCCGGCTCGAGGCGCTCCTCTCGCGCCGCGGCTTCGACCTTCCGGAGATGGTGCCGCTGCTGGCGGCGCTGCTGTCGATCCCCCTGGACGGGCGCTACTCGGCCCCGCTGGACCCGCCGCCGCGGCAGAAGGAGCGGACGCTCAACGTGCTCGTGACGATGCTCTTCGACATGGCCGAGGAGCAGCCCGTCCTGTTCATGGTCGAGGACCTGCAGTGGGCCGATCCGACGACCCTCGAGTGGCTGGGCGTGATGATCGCCGACGTGCCCTCGGCGCGGCTGATGGCGGTCTTCACCGCGCGGCCCGAGTTCTCGCCGCCCTGGTCGATGTCGGGCATGCTCCAGATCCAGCTGAGCCGCCTGGATCGGTCGGACGTCGAGCACCTGGTGGCGCGCCTCGCCGGCGGCCGCGCCCTGCCTGGGCCCGTGCTTTCGCAGGTGGTCGACCGGACCGACGGCGTCCCGCTCTACGTCGAGGAGCTGACGCGGATGGTGCTCGAGTCCGGGGCGCTCGTGGAGGAGGGGGACCACTACCGCCTCGCCGAGCCGCTCTCGGAGCTCGCGATCCCCACGACGCTGCGGGGCCTCCTGGTGGCGCGCCTCGACCGGCTCGGCAGGGCCAAGGAGACGGCCCGCATCGCCGCGGCGCTCGGCCGGGAGTTCTGCCAGGACGTGCTCTGCGCCGTGTCCGCGCTCGGCGGGGAGCAGGTCCAGGAGGACCTCGAGCGGCTGATGGCCGCGGATCTCATCCACAGGAAGCGGCGGCTGAGCAACCCGACGTACCAGTTCAAGCACGTGCTCATCCGGGACGCGGCCTACGAGTCGCTCTCGAAGCGGAGCCGGCGGAAGGTGCACGCGATCATCGCCCGGACGCTCGAGGCGCGCTTCCCCGAGATCGTCGCGGCGCGGCCCAACCTGCTCGCGCACCACCACGCGGCGGCCGAGCAGCTGGAGCGGGCGATCGCGTACGCGGAGATCGCGGCGGAGCGCGCGCTGAAGCGGCCCGCGAACGCCGACGACACCGAGGCGATCGTCCACGTGACGCAGGCGCTCGGCTGGCTGCCGGCGATCGCGGACGCGCGGGAGCGCGCGCTGGCGGAGCTGCGCCTGAACAGCCTGCTGATCCTGGCGCTCGTACGCCGGCGCGGGTACATGCCGAGGGAGCTCGAGGCGGCGGTCCACCGCTGCGAGGAGCTGAGCGACGAGCTCGGGGAGAGCTCGATGACCCCGCCGACGCTCTGGGCGATGTTCTGGTACCACCACATGCGGAGCCATCGCCGCGAGGCGCGGGCGACAGCGGAGCGGTGGCTCGACCTGGCCAGGCGGTCGCAGGACGCCGCGCAGCTGGTCTCGTCGATGGTGCTGCTGGGACAGTGCTCGTTCTTCGAAGGAAAGCTCTCAGACGCCCGCCAGCAACTCGATGGCGGCATCGCGCTCTACGACCCTCAGGCACATCGGGAGCACGCGTTCTTCTCCGGCGTCGACGTCAAGGTGTGGGCCCAGTACACGCTCGCGGTGGTGCTCTACCTGATGGGCTGTCCAGCTCAGGCGCTCGCCCACGGGCAGGCCGCGGTGGCGTGGGCGCGCGAGCTCGATCACCTGAACAGCCTCGGGATGGCGCTGCTCCACCTGGCCGGCGTCTACCACTATGCCCGCGAACGGGAGCAGGTCTCCGCGATGCTCGACTCCCTCCTCCAGCTGACGGAGCATCATCAGCTCTGGGTCACGGCCCACTGCTGGGCCCTGCGCTGCTGGACGCAGCGAGACCTCGAGCAGCTGAGGCAGCACATCGAGACGATCCGGGACGGCGGCCAGCAGAGCGGCCTACCGTACTGGCTCTCTCTCGTGGCAGAGCTCGAGGCCGAGCGCGGGCAACACGAGGCCGCGGTGGAGCAGCTCGCGGGCTGCCTGCTGCTCGCCGAGGAGTCGGGGGACGTGTACTACGTCGCGGAGCTCTACCGCCTGAAGGGGCTGTCTCTTCACGCCTTGGGCGCCGACGCGGATCAGGAGAGCGAGCGGTGCTTGCGGCGATCGATCGCCGTCGCGCGGGAGCAGGGCGCGAGGACGTTCGAGCTGCGCTCGACGCTGGCGCTCTGCCAGATGCTCGTGCAGCAGGCCCGACGCGACGAGGCGCGTCCCCTGCTGAGGCAGCTCACCGACTGGCCTGTGGAGTGCGCCGATCTTCCCGATTTTGCCAGGGCGCGAGCGCTGCTCCAGGAAGTGACCGATTGATCTGCCGCGGCGGCACCTCGGTCGCTTTCAGCGCATCTGGATCTGCGTTCATTTGCATTGGATGCGCGAAGGGCTCGACGACGCGCGGCGCCGGTTCAATGAGATCCATATCCCATGCCAGGGCCTGCGGCACCGGCGATTGGAGGTGGCCATGTTTTCCCATCAATCATTCAAATACATGTCCAGGATCGCGGAAACCGACGGTGCTCCCGCGCATCTCGACGAGGAGGCGCGCCTCCTGCACGAGCGAGGAGCGATGGAGGAACGGCTCCTGGGGCTGGAAGGAGCCTGGTTGCGCGCCGTCGCGCTCTGCTGGGAAGATCCGACGCAGCGCGATCGGTTGAAGAGCGACCCGCGGGGGTACTTGATGGCTCGCTGCGGCTATGCGTTGCCGCCGGGGATCGACCTCACCATCCGCGAGGCGCGGGAGCCAGGCTCGCCGGGCGGCGACGCGCTGCGCTTCTGCGAGCAGCGCAGGGGCTGGGACCCGTCGGCGGGCGCCATCACACTCTGTATCCCACCAGCGCCGGAGCTGAAGGATCAGCCCGTCGCGCTGGCCGAGCTCACGAGCGACCCCGGCTCGTCTTGCATCATCTGCTGAGTCAACCCTCGACGCCGTAGAAGCTGGCGGCGTTGTCCCAGAGGATCTTGCGGAGGCTCTCTCCTGGGAGCTTGCCGCGGAGCGCGAGCGCCCGCTCCACCATGCCTGCGTCGTGATCGATGTGGGGGAAGTCCGTCCCGAAGATCGCCCTGTCCTCGCCGAGCCATGGGATCGCCTGCTCCAGGCACGGCTCGTCCGGCTCGATCTCGATGAAGCACTGGCGGCGGAAGTACGCGGACGGCTCGCGGCGGATGTGCGGCGCGACCTCCTCGGCCAGGCCCCGGTACTCGATCTCGTCGAGGCGCCAGAGCCAGTAAGGCAGCCACCCGCAGCCGGCCTCGAGGAAGGCCACCCGCAGGCCGGGGTGGCGCTCGAGCACGCCGCCCTCGATCAGCGCGAGCAAGGCCATCATCTGCTCCATCGGGTGCGAGCAGGCGTGCAGGGCGAAGCGGCTGCGGAAGCGATCGGCGCCGGCTGCGGGCAAGGAGGCGTGTGTGCCCTCGTGGATGGCGACGGCGATCGAGCGCCGCTCGCACTCGGCCCAGAACGCCTCATAAGCAGGGTCGCCCAGCGTCCGCCCCGCGACGGGGTTCGGCCGGAGCACGACGGCGCGGAAGCCGAGCGCGGCCGCGCGCGCGAGCTCGAGCACCATCTGCGCCGGATCGTGCGGGCTCATCAGGGCCACGCCACGGAGGCGCGAGGGGTCGTGATCGCAGAAGCCCCGTAACCAGGTATTGTACGCCCTGGCGAGCGCGCTCGCCAGGGCGGGCTCCAGCGGGGTCATGCCGAGGAGCGCCAGCGCGAGCGTCGGGTAGAGGAACGCCACGTCGATGCCCTCGCGATCCATGTCGTCGAGCTGCGCTTGCGGCTGATCGAGCCGCCCGAGCGACGCGAGCGCCCCGAGCCGCCGGCGGCCGGCGGCGGCGATCGCGCGCCAGGTCCGCGCGCTCATCCGGTGATGGACCGGCCGGCCATCCACCATCGGCTGCGGGGGGAGCCGGAGCAGCCCCTCCGGCCCGAGGTGCGCCACGCGGTCGGCCAGGGGCTCGCCGTCGCCGGCGTACGCGAGGTACGGCGCGTGAGCGCGGAGCTCCGGCTCGAGGTGGGTCTTCCACAGATCGAGCGGCTCGATCACGTGACGATCCGCGTCGAGGATGCGATAGCCGTCGCGCACGGGACATCTCCTCTGGTCTGGTGCCGCAGGTCAGACATCCGGCCAGGGTTCCGGAGAGAGAGAGAGTTCAACGCAAAGACGCAAAGACGCAAAATACAAATCATTGATTCTTTTTTGCGTCTTTGCGTCTTTGCGCCTTTGCGTTAATTTCTCCCTCTCGTCGAGCGCGGCGACGAGCTCGTCCGCCGTCCGCCGGCCGTCGAGCGGCGGCCCCACGAGGTGAACGACACGGCCGCGGAGCATGGTGCGCTCGCGCTCGCCGATCAGGAACACGGTCTCCTTGTCACCAGCGAGCTCGACGCCCAGGTGGTGCTTGAATTGCAAGGTGCGCCGGGTGCATTGGACGCGTTGGAGGCGCGGGATGCGTGGGATGCGCTTCATGAACACCGGATTCTGATGGACAAGCTGGTGCGTCGCCGCCCGCCGGAGACGCCCGTGCTGGTGCGCAATTCAGCGTCAGCGAGCGCCTGCCTGGAGCGCGGGCGGGCGGGCTCGCCGGTGCACGCCGCGGGGGCGCGCGAGCCCGGGGGCGAGGTCGTGTGAGAAGGGGGTGAACAGCGTGGCAGTCATTCGCGAGACGGACATCGGCCCGGAGACAACGCCGCTGTCCAGCAGCTTCATCGATGCGATCCAGGGGGTCAGGCAGGACGATCGACGCGTCGCCCTGCTCGTCTACCACCGCGACGGCGCCGAGCGCGCCGTGCTGAGCCCGGGCGTGCCGGTCGTGATCGGCCGGGCGCCGCCGTCGCAGGTCCAGATCGGCGACGTCAGCCTCTCGCGCGAGCACGCCCGCTTCACCCAGTCCGGCGACAAGGTCGTCATCGAGGATCTGCGCTCGACCAACGGCACCTGGCTCGGCGGCGAGCGCATCACGCGAGGCGAGGTGAAGCCGGGGGAGGAGGTGATCCTCGGCAAGGTCGTTGTCGCCGTCCGCTCGATCACGGCGGCCGAGGACGAGCTGCCAGGGCTGATGAGCCACGAGCAGCTCCGCGTCGCCCTCGAGGAGGAGGTGAAGCGCGCGCGGTACTTCGGGCGGAGCTTCGCCGTCGTGATGGCCCGGGTCGCCCGCCAGCCCGGCGCCCACGTGAGCCACCTGTTCCCGCGCGTGCGGGCGCTGCTGCGCCCCGTCGACCGGATCGCGCTCTACAGCTCGGACGTGGTGGCGGCGCTGCTGCTCGAGGCCGGGACGGAGGTGGCGCTCGACGTGGCGCGCGCGCTCGCCGCGCCGCCCGGGGGCGGGTCGCCCGTCGTGCTCGCGGGGTTCGCGACGTTCCCCGACGCGGGGACCGTGGCGGAGGAGCTGCTCGATCGGTGCTGGAGCGCCGTGCGCAGCGCGACGGTGGAGCAGCCGGTGCGCTCGGCGCCGGGCGGGACCTGGAAGAGCGGCCCGGGCGCCTGCAATTTCGAGCCGGTCGTCGTGAGCTCGGCGATGCGCCGCGTCTTCGAGATCGTCAAGCGGGTCTCGCGCTCGTCGATCCCGGTCCTCTTGCTGGGCGAGACGGGGACGGGCAAGGAGGTCGTGGCGCGGGCGATCCACGACAGCGGCCCGCGGAGCGGCAAGCCGATGGTGTGCGTCAACTGCGGGGCGATCCCGCAGCAGCTCGTCGAGAGCACGCTCTTCGGCCACGAGCGCGGCGCGTTCACCGGGGCGTGGCAGCAGCAGCGAGGGGTGTTCGAGGCGGCGGACGGCGGGACGGTCTTCCTCGACGAGATCGGCGAGCTGCCGGCCGCGGTGCAGGCCGCGCTCCTGCGCGTCCTCGAGACGCGGCAGGTGACCCGCGTCGGCTCGAACAAGCCGATCGACGTCGACGCGCGCGTCGTCGCGGCGACCCACCGCGACGTCGAGGCGATGTGCGCGTCCGGCGCGTTCCGCAGCGATCTGTTCTACCGCCTGAACACGATGACGATGACGATCCCGCCGCTCCGGGCGCGCCCGGAGGACATCGAGCCGCTCGCGCTGCGCTTCCTCGACCAGGCGAACCAGGCGAACGGCCGGGCGATCCGCGGCTTCGACGCCGAGTCGCTCGCGCGGCTCCGGGCGTACTCCTGGCCGGGGAACGCGCGGGAGCTGCGGAACGCGATCGAGCGGGCCGTGGTCATCGCCGAGGGCGAGTGGATCGCCGAGGAGGATCTGCCTGAGCGCGCCCGGGCGGCGCCCTCCTCCGAGCCGGCGGAGGGGGAGCTGCCGTACCAGGTCGGAGAGCTCACCGCCGCGGCCCCGGGCGGGGACTACCTGAAGACGCGGCTGCAGCGCTGCGAGGCCGAGCTGATCGTCGAGGCGCTCCGCAAGGCGAGCGGGAACCAGACGGAGGCGGCGCGCGCGCTGGGCATGCCGCTGCGCACGCTCGTGTACAAGCTCAAGGCGCTCGGCATCAAGCGGCTCGGGTACGCGCCCCCGCGGGAGCCGTAGCGCGCGCCGCATCGACGATCAGGGCACGGTCTGGAGCGCGCTCTCGGCCGAGCGGAGCGCGCCCTCGATCCCTTGATAATCGCAGTAGGCCTCGCCACAGACATGGACGTTGCCGACAGGCGCGTTGCTGCCGGGGAGGTCGAACGCCCTCAGCCTCTCGAGGACCTCCCACGACCTGACGCCTGGCCGCCAGGTATGGGCCCCCGCCCCGTAGGGCTCCCGGCTCCAGTCCCGGATGGCCCAGGTCGTCACGGCGCCGGCGGCGCGCTGCCGCCCGGCCGGGTCCTGGAGATCCACGCCGAGGTATTTCAGGAGCTGCCGCTTCAGCGCCTCGCTGCCGTCGATCTCCGCGCGATCGTGGGCCTCGCCCTGGACATAGACCTTCCAGAACTCCGTGGCCGGTCGATCGGTGTAGAGCATGATCATGCCCTTGCCGTCGCTCTCGCGGTAGGTGGTATGGACCTCCCTGGCGGGCATCAGCGACGCGTTCCTGTGGGGCGGCGTGCGCGCCGTCCACCACGGCGCGTCCGTGACCAGGAAGCACTTGAGGAGCGGAAACCCGAAGACCGCGTCGAGATCCCGCTGGATCTCCCGGGAGAAGCAGCCGGCGAGCCGCATCAGGGGGCTGCGGGGCAAGGCGAGGATCACGTGCTTCGCGACGGCCTCCACCGTCTCCGCGCCGCGGGCGAACTGCAGGCGGATCTTCCCTCCTTCCGCCGCCGCGAGCGACGTGAGCGCGTGGCGAAGGTGGATGGCGACCTGCTCGGGGCGCCGCTCGAGCTCCCGCACCAGGGCGAGGGGCAGCGCCCGGGAGCCGCCTTCGATGCTGACGAGCGAGGCGTCCCCCTCCCCCTCGCTGGACAGCGCGCGAAGCCAGAAGACGATCCAGTCCATGGCGTTGGGGTTCTCGGGAATCAGGTGGAAGAACGTGCCCTGATCGCGGATCGCGAGCACGGCCCCGTGGCTGAGGACGTCGCTCAGCGCGTTCCAGAACCCCTGTTCGTGGAGGAAGGCGCCTCCCAGCCTGGCGCCGCGGCGCATGCTGGCATAATCGTCCTCCGCGAGGCGCCTCAGCCATTCCCGGTGCTTCGCGTCCCTGGGGTCGTCCGGGTTGCCGGGGCTCGCCCACGGGGTGTCCCTCAAGATCCTCAGGATACCGAGCTTCATCAGCTCGAGCGTCGTGTGGGGGCGATGAGCGGGTCCGGCCTCGTCGGGGGCGAGGGAGAACCGCGGCCCCTGGGCGGGCTCGGCCGCGTACGCGGTGAACGGCCTGGTCTTCAGGCCGAGCTCGTCGAGCAGCCCCATCAGCAGGCGCTGCCGGCGCTTCTCGAAGCGCATGGGGCCGCACTCGGCGAGGAAACCATCGAGCTCGACCGTCTCGATCCGGCCCCCGAACCGCTCCGAGGCTTCGAAGAGCCCGACGGTGCGGCCGGGGTCCCGCCGGGCGAGGCGAAAGCTGCAGTAGAGGCCGGTGATGCCGGCGCCGACCACGATCGTATTGAACTCTTGCACGCGCGTCCTCCTCGGTTCCTGGACAGGGGGTGAGGCAGGCGCCCCCGCCGGCCTCCGCGGCGCTGTCACGCGGCTGCCCGCTCGGCACAGGCGCCGCCCATCTCCGCGCCTTCCTGCGTGGTTTCATAGAACAGGAAGCGCCCGGTGGTCGCCTCGCAGACGGCCTGCCAGCCGCGCATCCGTCCGACGACATCGAACGAGAGCCCCCAGCGAGGCGTCTCTTCGATCACGCGCACGCCGAGGGCGTGCATCGGCAAGAGGGCGACCGGCGCCAGGGCATGGAAGACGCTGAGGGCGGGCCGCGGACAGCCGGGCTTGGCGTGGACGCTCGCGCGGAGGTAGCTGGCGCTCGAGAAGCCGAGCCCGTCGACCACCCGCTCGATCAGGCCGAGGCCCCGGATGCCATGATGGTTGATGGCCATGTAGAGGGGCGTCACCTCGTCCGTCGCCGCCTGGAAGGCCCTGGCCTGGGCGGCGAGCGCGGTGGGGATCCCGTCCGGGTGCCCGGCCACGGCGGCATAGAACAGCACCGCTTCGTCCTCGTCGGAGAGGCCGCAGTCCTTGATGAACATCAGCGATCTCGACTGGGCGGCGGCCGCCTCCCTCACCGCTTCATCCTCCGCGATCGAGGCGACCACCTCCGCGGCGCTGCGCTCGACGACGCTGCCCCAGTCCGCGGGCAGGTACGCGAGGGTATCGGCGACGATCACCTCGTCACGGACGCCGAGGCGGGGTAGATCGCGCCAGAGCTGCTCGAGGTGGCTCCGGACCTCGTCCGCGCAGAAGCCCATGTCGCGGGTGTGAAGGCACGTATCCGGCACGACCACCACGTGGGCGCCGCCAGGGTGGAACTCGCGCAGGACGCGCGCCAGCGCCGCTCGCATCTTGATGCCGAGGAACTCCGCGAAATCGGGCCCCCGGCCGAACCTGCCTGTCTTGAGCGGCACTGGCACCTTGCCGCCGCCCTCCGGCATGGCCAGCACGATGGGCTCACCCGTCCGCACGATCCGCTCGAGCCTGGCGTCGAACTCGGCCATGTCGCGGGGGCACTCGAACCGGGTCTTGCTGGTCTGGATCGAGGCCTTCTTGATGATGGCCTTGAGCTGGGCGGCCCTGTCGCCGTGTCGGGCCCCTGCCTTCCGCAAGCAGTCCTCGAAAGGACGGATCGCCTGATCGAGCTCGCCGAGGAAGACGTCGATCTCTGCAGGCCCGGCGAAGCGGACCGAGGCCGCAGGTAGCCTGCTGCCGGACAGCACGCGCTGCTTCGCGGCGAGGAGCTCCGGCGCCTTGGCGAGGCCGGCGGCCGGCTGGGTCACGGCGCTCTGGTAGCGAGGGGCGGCGGGGCGGCCGGAAGCCGCCCTCTCCCCGTCGAGCTCCGCGAGGCCGGCGGGTCGCGCGCTCATGGAATGACGCGCGCCGTGAGCCTCGGTGCTCTTCGCGGCCTCCGAGACGATGGTGGGGTGACCTTTGCCGAGCACAATGCGGATGAGGTCGCTGGTCGCTTCGATCTTCATGGTTCTCCCTGCGACGCGGGCGCCACGACGACGCCCCATCGATCGATCGGCTCCGCTTCGATCGAGCATTCGTCGAACGCGGATTGCCTATCTGGCCCTAGCTCTCACGTGAGCCAGAGCACACCTCGTGCCGGCGGAGCTCGCGCAGATTCACGGGGATATCGGGGCGCTGGCCGCGCGAGCGGGGATGAGCGCGCGGACCGCTACACGATCGAGCAATGGATTGCGTGCCAGGGAGGGCACGCCCCGTTGTCGACGGGTGATGGCGTCCTCTGCGAGGCGGGAGATCACGAGATCTCGCGGCGAGCGGACAAGTCGCGCGGGCGCGTGCCTGCGCTGCGGCGGGCGTCGGGCGCGCCGCGCGCGACGCGCGCGACGCGCGCGACGCGCGCGACCGATGAGCTCACGTCGATGGTGGGGGATGCGCGGCGCCTCGCGGTGTGGGCGCGCGCTCGACGAGGGGATGGGGAGGGAGACGGCGTGTGGGAGGACGTCTCAGGGAGCGACGGTGTCAGGGAGCGAGCGAGATGGCGGCGCGACTGGCGGGCTCGGGCTCGAGGGGAAGCTCGATCATGAACGTCGAGCCGCAGCCCGGCGAGCTCTCCACGCTGATGGTTCCGCCGTGAGCGCGCACGATCTCGCGCGCGATGTAGAGCCCGAGCCCGAGGCCGCCGAAGTGCACAACGCCGCCCGCGCGCTCGAAGCACCTGAAGATGCGGGCCTGGTCCTCCTCCGCGATGCCCGCGCCGCGATCGCGGACGAGGAGCTCCGCTCCGCCGGGACAGGCCTTCACCTCGATGGATATCGGCCGGCCCGCGCCGAACTGGATGGCGTTCTTGACGAGATGGAACACGAGGCGTCCCATCTGCTCCCGATCCCAGCGGCCGACGACGCCCTCCGGGGCGTCGATGGAGATCGTGGAGGACGGGGAGCGGAGCTCCACCGAGAGCTCGGCGATCACCTCCCGGACGAGCGCCCCGAGATCGACGGTCTCGCGCTCGGGATCGAGCGGGCCTGATCGGAGCCGGATCGCCTGGAGCATGTCATCGCAGAGCCGGGTGAGCCGGTTGACCTGCCGGCCGACGACCTCGAGCGAGGCGACCCACGTTGACCCGTCCTCCGCCCGTTGCTCGCTCAGCCGCTTCATCCGCTGGACCTGCAACTTGAGCGAGGTCAGCGGCGTCAGGAGCTCGTGCGACGCGAGCGTGAGGAACTCGTCCCGAACACTGGCGCCTGCGTCGGGCTCGCAGCCGCGGGCGGGCCGGCGAGCTTCGGGGGTTCCAGTGAGCGGGGCGTTCGAGACGGACATGGTTCAACTCCCGTTGGAGAGTGGATGGATTTTCGCGATCGCGTCCGAAGCATCGGCGATGCCACGCGTCATCGCCCTGGGGGAAGCGCGGTTTCCGCGGCACCTCGCGCTGGATCCGGGCCGCCGAGGGCGGGGGTGCCGTGGCGCCCGGCGAACGGTTGCTCAGGTACGCAAGAAGCCGTGAGCGACCCGACCAGCGACCCGACCCAGGTTGGGGAGCGGCCTGACCCAGATTGGGGCAGCGGGGGCAGCGACCTGACCCGGGGGCGGACCGGGGCGGACCCGACCCGGCGGACCCGACCCCGGCGGACCCGACCCAGGTTGGGACGAGCGCGACCCGACCCAGGTTGGGCGATCCGGCGGCGATCCGACCCGGACGACTGCGACCCGACCCCAGGTTGGGCAACCCGACCCAGGTTGGGCGATCCGGCAGGCAACCCGACCCAGGTTGGGCGATCTGAGGTTGGGCGATCTGCAGGTTGGGCGAGGCCAGCGGAGACGTCATCGGTCCCTCGTCACGCAAGGCAGGGCCACGCACGCACGCCGACCAGGCTGCCGCAGGCGGATCGACGCTCGAGTGAAGGGCTGAGGCGCGCCGGAGCGGACCGGTCGACGGCAGCGAAACCGCGGAGGGGCTTCCGCGTAGCAGCGGATGAACCCGCTCGGCGGAGCGCGCAGAGCCGCGCGCCCGCGAGCTCGGGGCGCGCCGTGCCCGTCGCCACGACGGAGATGCGCCTCGACGATCGACGCACCGACAAGCCCGCGCCGCTGGGTTCGCGGCGCCATTCTCCAGGAGCTTTCTCATGTTTCGCAGCACGATGAGCATCACGGCCCTGAGCTTCGGTCTCTTCGCGGCGGGCGCGCCCGGCGACGCCATGGCGCACGGCAGCGGCGCCCACCGGCACGGCCAGATCTTCGTCATGACCAATGCCGGAGACGGCAACGCCGTGATGGCGTATGACCGGGCGGCGGACGGCTCGCTCTCGTACGCCGGCACGTACGCGACCGGAGGGCTCGGCGCGCCGACCCGGCCGATCAACGCGCTCGGATCCCAGGGCTCGCTCGTCCTCAGCGAGGACGGGAAGCTCCTGTTCGCCGTGAACGCGGGCAGCAGCGAGGTGTCGATGTTCCGCGTCGGCCCGCGCGGCCTGACGCTGCTCGATGTGGTCGACTCGGGCGGCGACTTCCCGGTGAGCGTCGCCTCGCACGGCGACCTGCTCTATGTCCTCAACGTGGGTGGCGAAGGCAACATCGCCGGCTTTGAAGTGAACCCGTGCGGCGAGCTCGTCCCGCTCGACGGATCGAACCGCGGCCTCGGCCTCGGCGGCACGACGCCGCCGTCGCTCGGCGCCACGCCGGGTCAGATCGGCTTCTCTCCCGACGGCGAGGCGCTGGTCGTGGCGGGCAAGGGGTCCAATCAGCTCCACGTGTTCCCCATGAGCGGCCGCGGACTGCCCAGCGACGCGCCGGTCACGACGATCTCCAGGGGCCTTGTCCCGTTCGATTTCGCCTTCGATCGTCGCGGCCACCTCATCGTGGCGGAGGTCGGCGGCGACGGCGTGCCCGCGACCGGCGACACGAGCGTGGTGTCCTCGTATAAAATCGGGCACGACGGGAGCCTCGCTGTCATCAGCGACACGGTCGACACCTTCCAGCGGGCGACCTGCTGGATCACCGGCGCCCCTGGGAGCCGCTATGTCTTCACGGCCAACACGGGCAGCAACACGCTCTCCGGGCTCCAGGTCGACGCCCGGGGCGCGCTGACGCTGCTCGACGACGGCGTGTCCGCCTCGTTCCCCACCGGAACGGCGCCGATCGACCTCGCGATGACGCGCGACGGCCGGTTTCTGTACACCCTCAACGCGGGCACCGGGACGATCGCGGCGTTCCAGGTGAGCCGCGACGGCAGCCTGATCCCACGCGGGGAGGCGGGTGGATTGACGCCCGGCGGCGGCGCCCAGGGCATCGCCGTGCGGTGACGGTCGTTCCTCCGCGTCCAGGGTTCGCCGCGCTCGGTCAGCACGCCAGCCGGGGCGCGGCGCTCACGCGGCGCGGATCACCTCCTCCGCGGCGCGGCGCGGGCCGCACACGCCCTCTCGCTCCGGAAAGCCCAGCCGGAACGCGAAGGTGAGCTGCCGGTCGCCTGGACCCAGCGCCTCGGTGAACGAGCGCTCCATCGCCGGCGCTCGTCCGAGCATACGCTCCCGGTCGATGACCTCCGGCACCTGGTTCAGCGGGTGCATCGCGATGCCGCGCGCGGTCGCCCAGAGATGCATGCGTTGCCACAGGCGCCCGGCGCGGAGCGTCGCGCCCAGGTCGTAGCGGTCGCGGACCGTGATGACGCCGATGGCGGGATCGCCGGCGAGGTGGACCTCGCGGGTGACGCGGAGCCAGTCGTCGTGCATCTGTTCCGCCGACGGACGCGGCAGCAGCTTGACGGCCGCGGTGAGCAGCGGGCCGAGCCCCATCACATCGAGGGTCAGCCCGTCCCTATGGCTCGGTACCGCCTCCGGCGCCAGCCGGAACCACGCGTCGCTGTCCCGCACCATCGCCGCGTCGCGGACGATGGTCTCGGTGGCGCGCAGCGTGTGAGCGGCGAAGCTCTCGCGCTGATCGGGGTGCTCCAGCCAGACGACCTCACCATCGGAGCCCGCTTCGCTCAGGCGCGAGAGCTCCTGGAGCGCCGAGCCAGGTACGCGCTGCGCCTTGTACGGGCCGCGGTTCGTGTGTCGCCGTGCGATGACCTCCGCCAGCGGGGACGCCGCTGCGCCTGGCTCGATACGGACGCTCGCCACCCGGATCGCCCGCGGCGCCGCGCGCTCGCGAGCGCGAGATCCCTCCGGGTCGGAGCCCGGCAGAGGGCCGGCTTCGAGTTCGACGCGGGGGGCCCATCCCATCGAACCCGCCGCGAGCGCCAGGTTCTCTATCGCGCAACCGAGCCCGATGTGCATCTCGCGCAGGAACGGATCCATCGTGCCGAGCGATCGAGACCTGTCCGAGAGCACGTCGATGCGATCCGGGTGGACCTCGAACAGCCAGGGTTGCGTGTTGTGCGGGCTCGCGGCGAGCACCGCCGCGCGCACGAGCTCGGCGAGCTCGCCGCCGCGCTGCCCGCGGAACGCGGTCCAAGGGGCGAACGGCTCGCCCGTCCGATCGTCGAACACACCCCGGCCAGCAGCGTACCAGCCCGCTCCCGCGGCCACGGCGAGCGTCGCGACGCCTTCCAGCAGGCGCCGCCGCGAGACCTTGAGTTTCCTCTCCATGATGCGCTCCATCCTCCAGAGGACGTGTGACCGGGCTCCGCGAGCGACGGCCATGCGCAGAGATTGAGGCGGCTCGAACGATTAGTACAGGAAATCGCTCTAATATGATGTATCAGTGTGTCTAATGCTCGAGGCGCTCCCCGACGACCTGAACCTCCTGCTCGCGCTTGACGTGCTGCTGCGCGAGCGGCACGTGACGCGCGCGGCGAAGCGGCTCGGCATCACGCAGTCGGCTGCGAGCCAGCGGCTCGGGCGGCTGCGCGAGTTCTTCGGCGATGCGCTGCTCGCTCCGGGGCGGCCGCTGCTGGCCCTCACGCCGCGCGCCGAGGCGCTCGCCGATCCGCTGGCACAGGCGCTCGCGAGCTTGCGCGCGGCGGTCCAGGCCGGCGCGCCGTTCGACCCAGCGACGTCCGAGCGCCGCTTCGTGCTGCTCGGCAACGACCTGCTGGAGGCGGTAGCGCTGCCGCGGCTCTTGCCCCTGCTGGCGCGCGAGGCACCGTACATCACGGTGCAGGTCGACCGCGCCGAAGCGGACTTTGTGAGGCGGCTCGAGCGGGGAACGGCGGATCTCGCGTTCGTCCCGGAGTTCCTCGTGCCCCCGTCGTCACGACAGCTGCGCTTGCCGGAGGAGGGATTCGTGACGCTGATGCGCAGGGACCACCCCGCAGCGTCACGGCGGCTGACCCTGGAGCGCTACCTGGAGCTCGGGCACGTGCTCATCGCTCCGCACGGCATGCCGGGCAGCCTTGTCGATCGCGCGCTGGAAGCGCGTGGGCGGCGGCGGCGGATCGTCGCGCAGGTCCAGCACTTCGTGACGGTGCCTTTCCTGATCGCGGCCTCGGACCTCGTGGTGACGTGTCCAGCGACGCTCGCGGCGGTGTCGACGCCCTTCGGCCTACGCGCGGCCCGGCCCCCCGTCGAGCTCGGCGTGGACCGATCTTCGGCTGTCTGGCACGAGCGCGTGCACGACGATCCAGGCCATCGCTGGCTGCGCTCCTGGCTCAGCAAGGCGATCCGCGCGGGCGCGATCCGCGCGGGCGCGACCCAACCAGGTTGACCTGACCCAACCAGGACCTGACCCACCCAGGCTGACCTGCAACCAGGTTGATCCGACCCAGGTTGACCGGGGAAACCCGACCCACCCAGGTTGACCCGACCCGCCGGGTGACGGAGCACGGTCCGCCATGGCGCCGCCACCCGCAGGCATGGGTAAGTACTTGGTAAGTACTTGAGATCGTTCACCACGATCGCCGGCACGGCTCTTGGAATTCTGCCCGACCATGAGCCAGCCCCGCCAGATCGCGCCCGGCGCAACCTACCTGATCACCCGTCGCGTCCTGCGCCGGCATCTCCTCTTCCGGCCCGACGCAGCCATCACTCAGCTCTTGGTCTACGCCCTCGCGGTCTCGACCCACCGCTACGGCATCGAGGTCCACGCGCATTGCGCGATGTCGACGCACCTGCACCTCGTCGTGACCGACGTGAACGGCGTCCTGCCGCGCTTCCTGCAGTTCTTCCATCGCATCGTCGCGCTCGGCACGAAGGTGCTCCGCGCGTGGGAAGGGCCGGTATGGGATCATGAGGCCACGAGCGTGGTGCGGTTGCTGACACACGCGGCGGTGGTGGAGAAGATCGCCTATGTCCTCGCAAACCCTGTGGCCGCTGGACTCGTCCCTCATGCGCATGAGTGGCCGGGCGCCAAGGTGAAGGTGGGCGAGATCGGCCGGGGCGTGTTGTGCGCGGCGCGTCCCGCCGCATACTTCAACCCCAAAAATCCACAGTGGCCGGAGGAAGCAACGCTGTCACTCACGCTGCCGCCGACCATCGAGCATGACAGCGCGGAGGACTTTCGCCACGCCATCGCCGCCGAGCTCGAGAGGCAAGAATTGCAGGCGCAAGCGGAGGTGAAGCAGCGAGGGGGCCGCTTCCTCGGCGCCGAACAAGCCGGCAAGGTCTCGCCCCATGAGCGCATCACGAGCCTCGAGGCGCCGCGCGCTGTCAATCCGACGTTTGCTGTCGGCCGGAAGCAGGGTGACGCGTGGCGCGCGGCTCGTGCCACTGTACGCGGGTTTCGCGCCTTGTACCGCGCGGCGCTCGAGCGGTGGCGTGCCGGCGTGCGCAGCGTGGTATTCCCGGCAGGGACGTGGTGGATGTGCACGTTTCACGGCGCCAATATGGCCGATGTTGTGCTCGCGATGTAGGTACTTTGAGGGTAAAAGGGCAGGGACAACCTGGGTGAGGTAGCGCGCGCCGCTCTCGGGTCAACCTGGGTGGCACGGGTTGTTCGTGACGACGAATCCCAGTGCCTCCACGCTCGCACGAGCGTCGCCGTCCCAGCCGAGCTGCGGATCTAGGCGAAGCTCGCCCGGCGCGAGCACGGCGGGCAGCGCCATCAGACCAACGAGCTCGACCGCATCGAGCTCCGCGCCAGTGTCGCCCGCGAACGGCGGACACAGCACGCGCCCTGCAGGCGCGAACGCCAGCGCTGCACGCAGCGGCTCGCCCAGCGTCGCGCGCAGCACGGCTAGATCGTTGCCGATGGTGGCTGGCGTGGCAGCCGCCGGCCAGATCCATACCGTGAGGCCGGGCAGGTCGGCCACGCAGACCGCCATCGCGCGCTCGGGGGGGAGCGCGCGGCCACGGGCACCGAGGGGTGATGCCGCGATCGCGGCGACGATGAGCCCCGGCCGGGCGAGCGTCAACGCCGCGAGCCGACCGAGGTTGCGCTGAGCCGCCGTCCGGCGAGCGGCGATCGCGGCAAGGTGGTCGGGACGATCGTAAACGAGCTCGACCTCGCGCTGCATCGCCACGTGAGGCGAGGTCTGCGCCGCCGCGGCAAGCGCCCGCTCGCAGGCCTCGCCGTCCGGCGCCGGCCCTCCCCTCTCTGGCAGCGGCGCGGCTTGCTCGATTTCCAGACGCTCCCGAAGGAGCTGCGCGACCCGCGAGGACAGACCCAGGGAGCCGAGCGACCAGGCAGCGGAGAACCAGTCCGCTGGCTCCGCGAGCGCGAGCGCCTCGGTCGAGGCGCGATCCCAGGCGGCGAGCGCCTCGCCGAGCGGAAGGCCGAGCGCGCGAAAGAGCGCGCCCGCCTCATCCAGCGCCGCCGCCGCACCCGGATCGCCGAGATCCCGCCGCGCGCGCCCGATCGCCCGCGATGCGTAAGCGACCCAGGTTCGGAGCGGCGGCGCGGCGTGCTCGGCAATGTCGCGGGCGGAAGTCGCGAGCGCGAGGGCATCGTCGGCGCGGCCGAGCTCGAGCGCTAGCTCGGAGAGGAACGTGAGTGCGCGCGCCCGGCCGAAGGCGTCGCCGAGACGCGCGCACAGCCACTCCTGTCGCTGGAGCGGGGCTCGGGCGCGCTCCAGCGCGCCGAGGCCGAGCGCCGCCGCGCCGAGCTGGCCGCAGGCGATCGCCTCGCCTACGGAGTCGCCCCGGCGGCGGTGGAGCTCGGCCGCGTGCTCGAGCAGCGCCTCGGCCGCGCCGTGCGCGCCGAGGGTCACATAGAGCGTGCCGAGCGAGTTCAGGATCTGCGCGCGCTCGCCGAGGAACGGCTCCGAGCGGCGCAGCGCCGACAGCAGCGTGCGCTGCGCAGCCGCCGCGTCGCCGAGGAGCCGCTCGGCCGTACCGCGGTAATGGACGGCGACGACCGCGGCGCGGCGTCCTGGATCGCCTGCGGCCGCGATGGCGTCGAGCTCCTCGATGGCGGACGCACAGGCCGCTCGGACGTCGCGGCGCAAGCGCGCGAGCGCCGCCTCGCACCGCGCGAGGTCCCGGGCCTCGGCGGCCCCTCCTCGGTCGAACGCGGCGACAGCGCCCTCGAGGTGCAGCACGGCCGCGTCCAGCGCCCCCTCACGCAACGCGAGCGCGCCGCGCCCGAAGCCGAGCGCCGCCGCGACGAGCGGCCCGCCCTCGAGCACCGCCGCCGCAGGATCGCGGCCGACACCGAGGAGCCCCTCGATGCGGTCGAGCTCGGCGCGGACCTCCGCGCCCGGCGCGCTCCGCAGCAGCCGTGACAGCGGCGACACGCTGTCGATCGGATCAAGCGGGAGCACCGCGCTCCTCCACCCCCTCGCCGCGCGCCCCGCGCGCGAGCCCGTGCAGCGCCGCCTTCACCGCCTCGATCGAGAGCTCCGGCCAGGCGGCGCGGATCCGCGCGACGTGCGCGGTCACGTGGGGCGCAGCGAACGACGTACCGGTCCAGCGCCGCTCGCCGCCGCCGGGCGCGGGCGCGAGCACGTCGTCACCGGGCGCGAGGATCTCGTGGTCGAGCGTGAGCTCGCTCCGGAGCGCCTCCGGGTCCTGGAAGTCCCCTCTGCCGACGCCAATCAGCGACTTGAAGCGGCCTGGATAGGTGCGGAACGCCGCCGCGTTCGGGCCGGCGGCCACGAGCACGACCTCCGCGGTGTAGGCGGCGTCCGCGACCTCGTAGAGCTCGACCAGCGAGCGGTAGTCGCCCGGGCGGAGCGGCGCGTTCTTCGGGATGTCGATGCCGAGGCTCAGGTTGACCACGGAGAATCGCTCGCGGACGCAGAAGCGCAGCGCGGCGACGAGCCCGTCACGCGAGCACCGCCCGTCATCGCCGAGCGCGCGGACGCTCGTGATCTCGGCCGCGGGCGCCATGCGGTGGACGATGCCCGCGCACGCCGTCCCGTGCCCGCTGAGATCTCCCGGAGCGCACGGCGCGACCCCGTACGCGCCGCCGCCAGCGCCGCGCTGGACCAGGGCGACGTGCCGCAGCGCCGCTGCGCGCAGCGCGGGGTGCGAGGCATCGACGCCGGAGTCGATCAGCGCGACGCGCACGCCGGCGCCGCTTCGCGCGCCCGGGCGTGGCGCGCCGTGGAGCTCGCCGCCCGGTCCTGCGGGAGAAGCCGTGGTCACGCGGAGCTCCCCTCCCCTGCGGAGGCGGGCTCCCCAGCATCGCCGGCGCCGCTCGCGTAGGCGTCGATCCGCGCGAGGAGATCGAGGGCCAGGCGGGCCTCCGCCTCGCCGCGCTCGGCGAGCCTGCCCACCACCGCGGCGAGCTCCAGGCGGCGGCGGTACTCGGGCGTGAGGCGCAGCGCGTGGATGTGCCGCTCCAGCGCGGCGCGGAGCGAGGTCGGCGGCGGGGCCGCCCCTTCCGGGATGGGGGGTTCCGCGCCCGACGCTGCGCGCCCGCCCGGCCCCGCCGCCGGCTGGCCTGGCGCCTGCGCGAGCAGGTCCGGCATCGCGCGCGCGAAGAGCTCGAAGACGACGCGCTCGGTGCGGAACGACTCCACGGTGAGCGCGAGGACCTCGGCCAGCCGCTCGGCCAGGTCGAGCTCCCGCCCGCCGAGGGGCGCCTCGTGCGAGAACAGCGCGGCGCCGCCCACGGTCGCTGCGCCGATGCGGATGGGCACGAAGATCGCGGACGCCGGCGCGGCGGCCAGGAGCGGCCGGAGCGGCGCGATCATCGGGTCGCCGTCGGACAGCTCCACCGCGTGCCCGCCGCCGCCACCGAGCAGGTACGCGAACGGGGTACCGCTCGGCGGCAGCTCCGCGCCCGGGGCGCGGAAGCCGACAGCGTCAGCGACGACGGGGACCGTGAGCCGCCCGAGCGTTTCCATCTCGAGCGCGACGAGCGCCTCCGAGCACGGCATCGCGAGGCACGCGAAGCGCAGGTGCTCCCCGAGCCCGCGCACCCGCGCCTCCACCGCGCCGAGGAGCGCCGCCGACTCGACGGTCGAGAGCAGGTCGCGCAGGCGCGCCGTGAAGGGCGCGAGCGGCGAGCGCAACGCGTGCGGGTGGGGCGGGAGGGCCCGCGCCGGGGCGGGCGGGACACCCGGCGCGGAGCGGGCGGCGAGCGGCATGGGCCGCCGATGCTACCGCCGGAGGGCCCTCGAGCGAACCGCAATGACGCCCGCGCCGAGCCGCTCCCCGCCGAGCCGCTCCGCGCGCGCGCCCAACCCCGGTCGCCGCGCGCGCGCCCAACCCCGGTCGCCCACCGGTCGCCCAACCCGGGTCGCCTCGCGCCCCCAACCCGGGTCGCCTCGCGCCCCCAACCCGGGTCGCCTCGCGCCCCCAACCCGGGTCGCCTCGCGCCCCCAACCCGGGTCGCCTCGCGCCCCCAACCCGGGTCGATGCCGGCGATGCCGGCGATGCCGCCGGCGCGATGCCGGCGCGCCGACAGCCGGCAGAGGCCCGGTGCAGCGCTGCCGGCGCAGGTGCCACAGGCGGTCTCCTGCCGGCTGAGGTTCCGGTTGACGTGCTCCGAACCTCTCCTAGCATGCGACGACATGCCGCGATTCGGCTGCCTTGCGCACCGTCCGAAGCGATCGCCCCCGTACGCGGCAGACGGCTCGCGCCCCGCGGCCGCGAGGCCCCTCGATCCGGCGCGGGTCCGATGAGCTCGTCCACCCGCGAGCAGCAGCGCCGTCTCGCCGTCGTCCTCTGGGGTGTCCTCGGCGTCGTGGCCGTCCTGGTCGAGGCCATCTACCGCCTCGGGGCCACGGCGGTTCGCATCCTGACAGCCCACGATCTCACGACAGGCCAGCTCGTCCTGCTTGGGGTCTGGACGGTCGCGATCGCCTATTTCGAGGGGTATCGCGGCTTTCAGCAGCGCTTCTCGCCGCGGGTAGTCGCGCGCGCGCTCCACCTCGCGGACCACCGTCGTCCGCTGCACGTGGCGCTGGCGCCGCTCTACTGCATGGCGCTCTTTCACACGACGCGCCGCCGGCTGATCGCGACATGGGTGCTCATCGCGGGCATCGTGGCGCTCATCGTGCTCGTCCGGCAGATGCCCCCGCCGTACCGCGCGATCGTCGACGCAGGCGTCGCGTTCGCGCTCGCCTGGGGGACCGCTTCCATCCTCGTCTGCCTCGCGCGAGGGCTCGCAGGCCGCCCCCCCGATGTACCGGCGGACGTGCCGGAGGAGGCGCTCCGCCCCGGCAGCGATACCGAGCAGATCGCCAACCAGACCGTGAGAGCGAGCGGCCCCGGCGACCGATGAGGCCGCGCAGGCGAGCGCACGACCCCTTCCAACCATGATATCCGGACGAGCGGCCAATCTGCACGGCAGCGGAGCCCCGTCAGGCGAGCGCCCTCTATCCCTCGATCCGCACGGCCCGCGGCGCGCCCTGAGCTGAACCGCCTTGCGGCCTCACCTGTCGCCTCCTGCTCCTCGTCGCTGCCGTCGCGCTCGTCGGCGGCAGCCGCTTTATAAATACTACTTCTCAATAGACACCTGACGCACAACCATGGAGGCCGCCTCATGAACAAGAGCGGCGCTGATGCCGGACTCGGCAGGACAGCACACGCGGCCCACGTGTGGATCCGACGAGCCGGCGCGGCCTTCTACGCGAAACACCGCGCCCGTGATGAGCCCGTTACCCAGCTGAAAAGGCGCGGCACGGGCGCTGTCCGTGGGCGTCCCGATGCGCCCGGCCGATAGGCAGCTCGTGTGTCGCTCGAAGCGCTGGTGCTCAGCGCACGAGCCCGAGAAGCGTCGTCCAGTCTGCCCGCATCGTCTCCAACCGTTGCTCGATCGAGCAAGACCCCTGCGCGCAGAAGCCCTGCCGAGCGCCATGACCGCGCGGAGGCTCTCCCGCTGCCCGCTCCAGGGGTGCGCGCCTCGGTCAGATTCAAGCCGCTCCGACCTTCCGTGCGGGCATGGTCTGTGGATTGCACTCGCGCGCCGAGCCTGAGGGCGACGACCCCGCCCAATTGCGCCGAGCACGGTGGCGCTGCGAGCCCCGCTCGGGCTCGTGCGTCGGTCCCCGCACGACCGCCACGCTCGCGGCCAGACGAACGCCAAGAAAGCGAAGCGATGCACTCGATTCAACAGTATCTCTCCTCCCCCGCCTTCGATCTACCGGCCGACCTCTCGCCGAAGACCCCGTGGAACAGGCCGTTTCGCAGGCAGGATCTCGGCTCCGTCGATCTCCTTGGGCCGCTCGCGGTCAAGGAGCTGTCGACGAACCGCTCCCTGGCTATCCATCGAATCCTTCTCAACATTTATGAACAGTCCATGCTCTTCCTGCCGCAGCGCCGCTTCGAGAGCCACGACCTCCCTGGGTCAGCCCGAAGCCGGCCTCGCGGGAGCAGGCGCTCGCTGCAGCGCCTCGGCCAGGAGCGACCGGTAGAGCGGCGAGCTCTCGCGGAGGGATTCGTGCGTGCCCACCGCCGCGACCCGACCGCCGTCGAGCAGCACGTTGAACGTCGACCTGAGGAGGTGCGGCGCGTGGGTCACGACGATGGCCGTGCGCCCGGCGGCGACCTCGCACGCCGTGCGGAGGACCGCCTCGGCTGTGGCGCCCGGCAGGCCCGCCTCCGGCTCGTCCAGCACGAAGACCCGCGGCTCGCGCAGCAGCACCCGCGCGAGCAGCAGCCGCCGCGCCTCACCGCCCGACAGGCTCGGCGGTGAGGCGCGCACCTCCGTCGCGAGGCCGCGCGCAGGCCGCGCCTCGCCCCCCGCCGGCGGCGCGCCTGCGAGCTCGTCGAGCTCCACCCGGCGGAGCGCCTCGCGCATGCGCTCCTCCGTGGGCGCGGGATCGAGGCCGAGCGCCAGGTTGTCCGCGATGCTCCGCTCGAACAGCCGCGTCGATTGCCCCACCACGCCGAACAGCCGCGGGAGCTCCTCGGGCGGGATCTGCCGCAGATCCACGCCACCCACGGCGATCGCGCCCGACGACGGCTCGTCGAGGCGCAGGAGCAGGCGCAGGAGCATCGACTTGCCGCTGCCGGAGCGACCGCAGACGCCGACGACCGCTCCGGCGGGGATCGAGAGCGACACGCCATCGAGGACGGGGCGGCTCGCGCCCGGCGGCGTGAACGTGACCCCCTCGAAGGCGATCGACAGGGGGCGCCTCGCCTCGCCGTCCAGCTGCACCGCGAGGCCGCCGGAGGGGCGCGGCGGGTGCTCGGGCAGGCGCAGCAGCGCGAGCGTCGCGCGCAGCAGGGAGGCGCGCTCGATGAAGCCGGCGCGGAGGGCGTCGAGCGCCTCGAGGCGCGCCATCAGCAGCGGCACCACGAGCAGGAGCTCTCCGACCTGACCCGCGCCGGCGACCCCGCGAGAGGCCGCGAGCGCGGCGACGATGACGAGCGGCGAGAGCGCGGCGAGCGTGCCCTTGATCTGGCCGGAGACGGCGAGCGCCTGGCCGAAGCGGCGGCGCGCGTCCGCGACCCGGCGCGCGGCCGCGGCGAGCTCTCCCTCGGCCTGGGCGCGCGCGCCGAGCAGGCGGAGGTCCTCCGCTCCCGAAAGCGCCTCGCCCACCGCGCCGAAGACGGCCGTGTCGGCGTGCTGCATCTCCCGCATCGCGCGCGCCACGCGGCCCGAGGCCCGGTCGGCCGCGAGGCGCGAGGCCGCGAACAGCGCCGCGCCGCCCGCAAGGACGAGCGCCATGCCGCTCGAGACCAGCGACCCGGCGAGGACGGCGAGCGTCGCGAGCGCCTGGGGCAAGCCGGTCGCGACGGCGATCGCGAAATCGGCGACGAGGCCGGCGTCCCGCGCGATCGCGAGCCGCACGACCTCCGCGCCCCGGACGGGCGGCGCGGGCCCGGCGCTCGGCGGCCGCGGCGCGGGCCCCGCCGCCTGCGCCGCGATGAGCGCGCGCCCGGCGGCGTCCACGTCGCGGGGCGAGGCGGAGAGCGCCGCCCGGAAGAGCGCGACGCGGAGCGCGGCGGTGAGGTCGCCGCCGAGCTCCGAGCTCTTCCGGCCCGAGAGCACCGCCAGGGAGGCGGACACGAGCGTGGCGCCGAGCGCTGCGAGGACCACGGCCGCCGGCGGTGCGCCGGCGAGCAGCCGGGCGAGCGCGCCGCCGATGCCGCCCGAGGGCGGCGCCTCGCGTCCGGAGACGGCGCCGATGGCCACGCCGGCCATCGCCGGGAGCAGGCCGGACAGCGCGCCCGCGAGCGACGACAGCGCCACGACGAGGGCGAGGCGCGCGGCGGCGCTGGAAGAGCCGCCTCGCGAGCCTCCCGATGACGACGACATGGGCGACACGCTCCCCTCGCGCAGCGAGCGAAGACCGATCCGCAGGATCGCGAGGAGCGCGCGCATCGACGTGCGATGCCACGGTACACTGCCGGCGCTGTTGCGCGCGACGCGCATTCGATCGACCCTCTCCTCGTGCGCACCGCGCTCGTGGCCCTGCTCCCGCTGCTCGCGGCCTGCGAGCGCCCGCCGCCCGCGCCGCCGGCGGGGGCCGACGCCGGGGCGCTCACCCCCTGGGCGCGCGGCGCCGCCGCGTCGCTGGACGACCGCGGCGCCCGCCTCCGGACGGACAGCGCGCCGGCGGTGGGGTCCGTCGAGCCGGATGCGCTCGAGGAGATCCTCGCCGCCGCGCGGGAGGCCGCCCCCGGGCCGGCCGATGGCGTGAGCGTCGCGAAGATCGGCACGAGCACCGGCCTCCCGGCGCCTTCCGCGCCCCCGCCGGAGCCGGCGCCCGCCCCCACCCCTGCCCCCCGCTCGCGCGTCGAGATCGGCGCGCCCATGGTGCAGGCCAACATGTCGAGCCCGGCGATCGAGAAGGCGGCGCGGGCGCAGCTCTACTGGGACCTCGTGCAGCGCTGCCGCGGCCCGGGCGGGAGCCTGCTGCCGCCTGACGCCATCCGGGTGGAGTTCAACGTCGACGCCGAGGGCTATATCGTGGTGCCGACGATCATCGGGAGTGCGTCCGACCCCCGCTACGACGAGGCGGCCACCTGCATGCGGCGGGAGCTGTCGGGCGCAGCGTTCCGCGCGCCCGCAGGCGCGCGCGGGCTCCCAACCCGGGTCGACGCCACCGTGCCTTCGGTCGACTGAGCCGGAGCGGGCCTGGCCGGCCTACCCACCCGGGTTGGGCCATCCGCGCCTACCCACCCGGGTTGGGTCATCCGCGCCTACCCACCCGGGTTGGGTCATCCGCGCCTACCCACCCGGGTTGGGCCATCCGCGGCCACCCACCCAGGTTGGGCCATCCGCGGCCACCCACCCAGGTTGGGTCATCCGCGCCTACCCACCCGGGTTGGGTCATCCGCGGCCACCCACCCAGGTTGGGCCATCCGCGCCTCCCCACCCGGGTTGGGTCATCCGCGGCCACCCACCCAGGTTGGGCCATCCGGGCTGCCCACCCAGGTTGGGCCGGCCGGGTTGGGCCGTCCGGGCTGCCCACCCAGGTTGGGTCGCGACGGTAACCAGCCTCGGGCGCTACGCCGGCGCGCGGTACCGCGCCACGACGACCGTGATGTCGTCGTCCGGGCTCGGGCACCACCCCTCGACCTCCCTCAGGATCCTGTCGCGGATCGCCTCGACCGGCGCGGTCTGCGCGGCCTCGATGGCGGTGCAGAGCCGCTCCAGCCCGAACTGCTCGCGGTGCGCGTTGCGCGCCTCCGTCACCCCGTCGCTGTAGAGCACGAGCACGTCCCCGTCCTCCAGGACGAACTGGGCGTCCCGTGTCACCTCGTCGATGACGGGCAACACGCCGATCCAGACGCCCGAGCTCGGGATGCACACGCACCGCCGCGTGCGCGCCGAGCACACGATGATGTCGTCGTGCGCCCCGGCGAACGTCACCCGCCCGCCCCGCTCGTACCGGAGCAGGAGCAGCGTCGCGTGCTCGTCCCGCTTCAGGCGGCCGCGCACGTTCTTGTAGAGCGCCTTGTTGAGCGCCGCGAGCAGCTCGCTCGGGCTCGCGCCCGGGTCCCTGCTCGTCAGCGCCGACACCATGCTCTGGATCATCAGCATCACGAGCCCCGCAGCGAGCCCGTGCCCCGCAACGTCGCCGATCCCGAGCCACCCCCCCTCGGGCGTCGCGATGACGTCGTAGTAGTCGCCGCCCACCTCGGCCGCCGGCGTCATGGCCGCCGAGAGCTCCAGCCCCTCGATGTGCAGCTGCTCCGGCACCAGCGTCGTCTGGAGGCGCGCCGCGAGCGCCGTCTCCTGCCGCTCGCTCTCCTGCTCCAGCCGCTCGCGCAGCTCCACCTGACGCACCATCTCCCGGTGCAGCGCCACCGTCTTCACCGCGGAGCCGATCTGGAGCCGCAGCGCGTCGTAGACCATCTCGTTCATGCCGCTGTTCAGCGCCATCACCCCGAAATACTCGGTCTCACCGAACGTGAGCGGCATCACGACGACGCTCGTGCGCTCGCTCGGGCTCAGGAACCCGGGAGGGGCCAGGGTGCGCGACGGGAAGCCCTCGGTCGGCGGCGTCACCGCGTGGCCGTCCTCCATCAGGAACAGCGTCTTCATGGTGGCTCGCTGGGCGTCGTCGTAGAGCGAGACCGCGGCGCGCGTGAAGTGCAGCCTGGGCATCTCCGAGGCCAGCATGCGCTGGAAGAGGGGCAAGCTCAGGCACGTCGAGAACCACCGCCCGCTCCAGCTCAGGTCGATCGAGGCGACCTCGACGTCGAGGCGCTGCCGCCCCTCCACGCGCACGGACGCGCTCCCGATGAGGACGCGGCACGCATGCCACAGCTGCTCCAGGGCCTCGTTCACGGCGGCGTCGCCCCCCTCCTCGACCGGCCGCCGGAGCCGCGCGCGCAGGAGCGTCACCACGCCCTGGAACAGATCGAGGAACACCCCCTCGCGCCCGGCCGTGTCGAGGACGCGCTCCAGCACGTGCAGGAAGCACCCGTCGTGTCCGTCGAGCTCCTCCTCCAGCGCCGACAGGAGCCCGCCGGCCCAGCCGTCGAGCGACGCGGCCGGGATCCCCACGGCCTGCTCGAGCGCGCGCTCCAGCTCGTCGCGCCGGCCGCCGAGCGACATCGCCCCGACGCGCGGCGGGTTCGTGAGCGGCCGCATCGCGATCGCCTGGTACGCGCAGCCGCAGGATTCGCGCCGCGTCAGCTCGATCTGCTGCATGTTCCGTTCCGGGACGGGCTCGCCGTCGAGCATGCGCACGACCGTCTCGAGCGCGATCTCCCCGAGCCGCTTGATCGGCTGGCGAACCGTCGTCAAGGACGGCTTCGCGTAGCGCGCCACGCCCACGTCGTCGAAGCCGCACACAAGGATGTCCCTCGGCACGTGGAGGCCCCGCGCCTTCAGGAGCTCGATCGCGCCGAGGGCCATGTTGTCGTTCGCCGCGACGACGGCGTCGATCTCGACCCCGCGGTCCAGGATCTCGGCCATCGCGGTGCGGCCCGTCTCGATCGTGAACTGGCCGCTCGCGACGAGGCGCTCGTCGTACGGGATCGCGCGCGCGGCGAGCGCCTTGCGGAACGCGTCGGCGCGGATCCTCGCCTCCCCGTTGTTGACCGGCCCGCCGATGTACGCGACGCGCCGGCACGCGTGATCGTCGAGCAGGTGGCCGGCCGCCATCTCGATCCCGAGGCCGTTGTCCACGACGATGCTCGGGATGCCCTCCAGCGGGATCCCGATGCTGCACAGGGGCATCGGCGCGTAGTCCAGGCAGAAGCGCTGCACCCCCTCGGCGCCGACGAAATTGCACAGCGTCGCCGACGCGACAACGATGCCGTCGACCGCCTCCGCGCTGACGAGGCGGTAGATGCTGTTCTGGGCGGCCTCGGAGGGGCCGTGGGCGGAGAGCGTCTCCCCGACGGCGATCACGAGGTTGACGTCGTGCGCCTCGGCGGCGCGCTCGACCCCGATCCGCAGCGCGGATTGGTACTCGCCGCGCACATAGTCCATCACGAGGGCGATCGTCCGGCGCTTCTTCATCTTGTCCTGCGGCTCTCCGGTCAGGTGTCCTCGATCGAGACCAGCTCCGGAGACATGCGCTCGAGCGCCGCCAGGCTCCGTCTTTGCCATCCTAGCCGCGCGTCCGTGCGGAACTGCACCTTGCACTTCAGCCCCTGGCCCGCGAGCCCGCAGATGAAGCTGATGAACGCCTTCAGGCAGCTCGAGTTGAGAAAGTAAAGAGCCCTTATATCGAACTGCACCGCGCTGATGGAGAGGCGCATGACCTCTCCCTGGAGGGCCTTGAGGCAAAGGCCGAGCGGCGCCGCCGCCGCCATGTCGCCCGTGCCGGTGAGCTTGACGCCGAGGGTGTCGTCCCTCAGGGTCGGCTCGATCCCGAAGCTGTCCGTGACGACAGGCTCAACCCGTAAACCGCTCATCTCCCCTCCATCCCGCAACCGGCGCCTGCGCGATGATCGTCAGCCTGCTCCCCTCGATCGTGCAGTCCACGTCGAGCCCGCCCTCCGCGCGCACCCGCGCGAGGCCGAGCCCCGATACCCCTTCTACCATCGCCGTCTCACGGATGAGCTCGTCATAGTGCCTCACAGGATCGCTCGCCGACCTCAGCGCGGAGAGCCGCCGCTCCACCTCGCGCAGCCGCTCCGGCGACGCCTCGTTCCGCGCGCGGATCACGAGCACCCGCGCGCCCTCGCCCCCCTCCAGCGCGAGCTCGAGGCTGACCTCCGGGCCGGACGAGTACTTGATGAGGTTCTCGACGAGCTCGTGCGCGGCCATGTAGAACCGCGAGCTCTCACTCTCATCGTCCAGCACCATCCCACAGAAGCTGGACACCAGCCGTAACACCGCGCTAGCCATCCGTTCACTCGGGAAAAACGTGATGCACAAGAACGGTGAAGCGTCCTGGCTCAGTCCGGAAGCTAACACGGTTCACGCAGCGTACGTAATTCTTGCACCGGATCCAATCCCCCTTGATCGGCCGTGTGCCCATGTAGGCGAGCGAACGATCGCGAGCGCCCCGGCGCGCCGTTCCCGTTCACGGTGTCCCTCTCGACCACGGCGCTCGCCGCTTCGCCGGCGCGCCGCCGCGCCTCGACCGATGCATCAGGGCTGCCGGGGGGCGCGGTACCTCGCCACGACGACCGTGATATCGTCGTCGGGGCTCGGGCACCACCCCTCGACCTCCTTCAGGATCCTGTCACGAATGACCACGACGGATTCGGTCTGCACGGCCTCGATGGTGGTGCAGAGCCGCTCGAGGCCGAACTGCTCATGGTGGGCGTCGCGCGCCTCGGTCACTCCATCGCTGTAGAGCACGAGGACGTCGCCGTCCTCCAGGACGAACTCGGCGTCTCGCGTCAATTCGTTGATGGATGGCAGCGTGCCGATCCAGACGCCCGAGCTCGGGATGCACACGCAGCGGCGGGTCTTGGCGCGGCACACGAGGATGTCGTCGTGCGCCCCGGCGAACGTCACCCGCCCGCTCCGCTCGTACCGGAGCAGGAGCAGCGTCGCGTGCTCGTCCCGCTTCAGGCGGCCGCGGACGTTCTCGTACAGCGCCGCGTTGATGGCCGAGATCACCCTGGCGGGGCTCGCCCTCGGGTCCCTGCGCGTCAGCGCCGAGACCATGCTCTGGATCATCAGCATCACGAGCCCCGCCGCGAGCCCGTGCCCCGCCACGTCGCCGATCCCGAGCCAGCCGCCGTCGGCGGTCGCGAGCACGTCGTAGTAGTCGCCGCCCACCTCGGCGGCCGGCTTCATGACGGCGCAGAGCGAGAGCCCCGCGACCGACAGCCGCTCCGGGACCAGCGTCGTCTGGATGCGCGCCGCGACGACGCTCTCCTGGCGGACCCTCTCCTGCTCCAGCCGCTCGCGCGCCTCCACCTGGCGGACCATCTCCCGGTGCAGCGCCGCGGCCTTGGTCGCGGAGCCGATCTGGAGGCGGAGCGCGTCGTAGATCAGCTCGTGCGCGCCGCTGCTGAACACGGCGACACCGAACTTCTCCTCGTCGCCGAACGCGACCGGAAGCGCGATCATGGTCGTGCGCTCCCGGCCTCCAAGGAACCCGTCGGGCGCGAGGCGCCGCGCCGGGAAGCTCGCCGCCGGCGGGTCCACCTCGCGGCCGTCCTCCATCAGGAAGAGCGACCGCATGACACCTCGTTGCGCCTCGGGAGCGTCGTCATACAGCGACACAGCGGCCCGCGATATCCCGAGGACCGGCAGCTCCGACGCGAGCACGCGCTTCAGGCCGGGCAGGCTCAGGCACGTCGAGAAGCTCCGCGCGCTCCAGCTGAGGTACGTCGCCGCGAGCTCCACGGTCAGCCGCCGCTCCCCCTCGACGCGCATCGACGCGCTCGAAATGACCATGCGCGACACGTGCCAGAGCCGCTCGAGGGCGTCGTAGAGAGCGACGCCCCCGCCGCCCGACGGCGGCCGGCCGAGCCGCTCCCGGAGCACGTCGATCACGCCCTGGAAGTGATCGAGGATCGCGCCCGCGCGCCCCGCCGCGTCGAGCAGCGCCTCGAGCGCGTGCCGGAAGCGGTGCTCCCGCCCCGCGAGCTCGTCCTCCAGCGCCGACAGGAGCTCGCCAGGCCAGCCATCGAGCGAGCCCGTCGGGATGGCCACGCTCCTCCTGAGCGCGGTCTCCAGCGACTCCCGCCGCGCCGCGATCAGGGACGCCCCGTCGCGCGGCGTCGAGGCCGACGGCGCGAGCGAGGCGCTCGCCTGGACCCGGCAGCCGCACGACTCACGGCACGTGAGCTCGACGTCGAGGAGCGCCACGTCCTCGACGACCTCGCCGTCGAGCATGCGCATCATCGTGTCCACCGCCTGGGCCCCGAGCCGCTTCATGGGCTGGCGAACGGTGGTGAGCGACGGCTTGGAGAAGCGCGCGATGAAGGCGTCGTCGAAGCCGGACACGAGGATGTCCTGCGGGGCGCGGAGCCCCCGCTCCGCGAGCAGCTCGATCACGCCGAGGGCCATCTTGTCGTTGGCGGCGACCACGGCGTCGACCTCGACCCCGCGGTCCAGGATGTCGCGCACCGCGACGCGGCCGCTGTCGATCGTGAACGCGCCCGCCGCGAAGAGGCGCTCGTCGAGCGGGAGGCCGCGCGCCGCGAGCGCCGCCCAGTAGGCGTCGGCGCGCGCCCTGGCCTCCTCGTTGTTGGACGGTCCGCCGACGTACGCGATGTTCCGGCGCCCGTGGACGTCGATCATGTGCCCGACCGAGAGCTCGATCCCGAGGCCGTTGTTCACGATGAGGCTCGGGATACCGTCGATCGCCATCCCGATGCTGAAGACGGGCAGCGGCGCGTAAGCCCGGAAGAACTCGCGCATCCCCTCGATGCCGATGTGATGGCAGAGGGTCGCCGAGGCGACGATGATGCCGTCGACCGTCTCCGGGCCGATGAGCTGATAGACGCTGTTCTGAGCCGCCCCCCCCTCGCCGGGCAGCGCGAGCGTCTCTCCGAAGGCGATCACGAGATTGACGTCGTGGGCCTCCGCGGCGCGCTCGATGCCGAAGCGCACCTCGGACTGGTAGTCTCCCCCGACATAGTCCATCAGGAAGGCGATCGTCCGGCGCTTCTCGCTCATCTCCCGCGGCTCTCGCGTCAGGTATCGGCGATGGAGACGAGCTCCGGAGACATGCGCTCGATGGCCGTCAGGCTCCGCCGCTGCCAGCCGAGCCTCGCGTCGGTGAGGAACTCCACCTTGCACTTCGGCCCCTGGCTCGCGACGCCGGCGATGAAGCTGATGAACGCCTTCAGGCAGCTCGAGTTCAGGAAGTAAAGGGCCCTCACGTCGAACTCGATGGCGCTCACGCGGAGGCGCGCCGCCTCGGCGTGGAGGTCCTTGAGCAGCAGACCGAGCGGCGCGACCGCCGCCATGTCGCCCGTGCCGGTGAGCTTGACGATGAGGGTGTCGTCCCTCAGGGCCGGCTCGATCCCGAAGCTGTCCGTGACGACGGGCTCAACCCTTAAGCTGCTCATCGACCCTCCACCTCCCCACCGGCGCGTGCGCGATGATCGTCAGCTCGTTGCCCTGGATCGTGTAGTCCACGTCGAGCCCGCCCTCCGCGCGCACCCGCGCGAGGCCGAGCCCCGACACCCCTTCTACCATCGCCGTCTCACAGATGAGTTCGTCATAGTGCTTCACAGGATCGCTCGCCGCCTTCAGCTCGAAGAGCCGCCTCTCCACCTCGCGCAGCCGCTCCGGCGACGCCTCGTTCCGCGCGGAGATCTTCATGACGCAGGAGCTCTCGCGCTCCTCCAGCGCGAGCTCGAGGCTGACCTTGGGGCCCGAGGAGTACTTGATGATGTTCTCGGCGAGCTCGTGCGCGGCCATGTAGAACCGCGAGCTCACGTTGGCGTCGTCCAGCACCATGCTGCAGAAGCTGGACACCAGCCGAAGCACGCTGTTGGCCATACGCTCGCTCGGATGGAACGAGATGCATAGAAACAGTGACCCGTTCGGACTCGGTTCGGACACTGACACGATTGGCGCAGCGTACGTGGTTCTCAACCCGGATCCAATCCCTTCTGCTGACACCGACGATAGCGCTCATGTAGGAAAGCGGGCGGCCTCGGGCCACAGTTGCCACAGTTACAGTGTTCGAGGCGCGCTGTACCTCGCCACGACCACCGTGATGTCGTCATCGGGGCTCGGGCACCAGCCCTCGACCTCGCCGAGGATCCGGTCCCGGATCGCCTCGGCGGGCGCGCTCTGGGAGGACTCGATGGTGGAGCACAGCCGCTCGAGGCCGAACTGCTCGTGGTGCGCGTTGCGCGCCTCCGTCACCCCGTCGCTGTAGAGCACGAGCACGTCCCCGTCCTCCAGGACGAACTCGGCGTCTCGCGTCATCGCGTCAATGGCGGGCAGCGCGCCGATCCAGACGCCCGAGCTCGGGATGCACACGCAGCGGCGGGTGCGCGCGCGGCACACGATGATGTCGTCGTGCGCCCCCGCGAACGTCACCCGCCCGCTCCGCTCGTACCGCAAGAGGAGCAGCGTCGCGTGCTCGTCCCGCTTCAGCCGACTGCGGACGTTCTCGTACACCGCCCCGTTCACCGCAGAGAGGATGTCCCCGGGGCTGGCGCGGGGGTCGTTGCGCGTCAGGGCCGAGATCATGCTCTGGATCATCAGCATCACGAGCCCCGCAGCGAGCCCGTGCCCCGCGACGTCGCCGATCCCGAGCCAACCGCCCTCGTCCGTCGCGAGCACGTCGTAGTAATCGCCGCCGACCTCCGCGGCCGGCTTCATGACGGCGGAGAGCTCGAGGCCCTCGACCGAGAGCTGCGCCGGCACCAGCGTCGTCTGGATGCGCGCCGCGACGACGCTCTCCTGGCGGACCTTCTCCTGCTCCAGCCGCTCGCGCAGCTCCACCTGCCGCACGACCTCCCAGTGCAGCGCCGCGGCCTTGACCGCCGAGCCGATCTGGAGGCGCAGGGCGTCATAGACCATCTCGTTCGCGCCGCTGTTGAGCACCGCGACACCGAACTTCTCCTCGTCGCCGAACGCGACGGGGAGCGCGATCATGCTCGTGCGCTCCCGGCCTCCCAGGAACCCTTCGGGCGCGAGGCGGCGCGCCGGGAAGCTCTCCGCCGGCGGCTCCAGCTCGCGGCCGTCCTCCATCAGGAAGAGCGCCTTCATGGTGGTGCGCTGCGGGTCGTGCGCGGTGTCATAGAGCGACACCGCGACCCGCGAGAACTGCATCCGCGGCAGCTCCGACGCCATCATGCGCCGCAGGATGGGCAGGCTCAGGCAGGTCGAGAAGCTCCGCGCGCTCCAGCTCAGGTAGAGCGACGCGAGCTCCACGTTGAGCCGCTGCTGCCCCTCGGCGCGCACGGACGCGCTCCCGATGACGATCCGCGAGGCGTGCCAGATCCGCTCGAGCGCCTCGTCGAGGACCGCGTCCCGGAGGGCCCCGTTACCCCGGCGGAACTGCTCGCGGAGCAGCGTGATCATGCCCTGGAAGTGCTCGAGGATCGCGCCCTCGCGCCCCGCCGCGTCGAGGAGCGACTCGACAGCGCGCAGGAAGCGGCCCTCGGTCCCCGCGAGCTCCTCCTCCAGCGCCGACAGGAGCAGGCGGGCCCAGCCGTCGAGCGACCCGGCGGGGATCGCGACGCTCTTCTCGAGCAGGCGCTCCAGATTGTCCCGCTGGCCAGCGGACGGGAGCGGCGCGCTCCACGCCTTGCTCGGAGGCGCGCCCGCGGGCTCCACCTGGTACCCGCAGCCGCAGGACTCGCGCAGCGTGAGCTCGACCGGGAACAGGTTGTACTCGGGGACCGGCTCGCCCTCGATCATGCGCACGATCATGTCCACGGCGCGCGCGCCGATGCGCTTGATGGGCTGGCGGATGGTGGACAGCGACGGCTTCGCGAAGCGCGCGATGACGGCGTCGTCGAAGCCGCACACGGGGAGGTCCTTCGGGACGCTCAGGCCGTGCGCCTTGAGCTCCTCGATGGCCCCGAGCGCCATGTTGTCGTTGGCGGCGACAACGGCGTCGAACGCGGCCCCGCGCCCGATGATCTCCCGCATCGCGGCGCGCCCCGTGTCGATCGTGAAGCCGCCGAACGCGACGAGGCGCTCGTCGGCGCGGAGCGAGCGGTCCGCGAGCGCCCTCCGGTAGGCGTCGGCGCGGACCTCCGCCTCCTCGTTGCTCGGCGGCCCGCCGATGTACGCGACGCGCTGGCACCCGTGGCCGTCGACGAGGTGTCCGACCGAGAGATCGAGCCCGAGGCCGTTGTCGACCAGGAGGCTCGGGATGCCGTCGATCGCCATCCCGAGGCTGCAGATCGGCAGCGGCGCGTAGGACCGGCAGAACCGCTTCATCCCCTCGGTGCCGACGTGATGGCAGAGCGTCGTCGAGGCGACGATGATGCCGTCGACCGTCTCCGCGCCGATGAGGTGATACATGCTGTTCTGGGCCGTGCTGGCCGCCCCGGGCAGCGCGAGCGTCTCGCCGAAGGCGATGATGAGATTGACGTCGTGCGCCTCGGCGGCGCGCTCGACCCCGAAGCGCACCTCGGACTGGTACTCGCCTCGTACGTAGTCCATGAGGAGGGCGATCGTCCGGCGCTTCTTCATCGTGCCCTGCAGTCCTCGCCTCAGGCGTCCGCGATGGAGACCAGCTCGGGGGACATGCGCTCGAGCGCCGTCAGGCTCCGCCGCTGCCACCCCAGCCTCGCGTCCGTGAGGAACTGCACCTTGCACTTCAGCCCCAGGCCCGCGAGCCCGCAGATGAAGCCGATGAACGCCTTCAGGCAGCTCGAGTTCAAAAAGTAAAGAGACCTTACGTCGAACTCCACGGCGCTCACGGAGAGGCGCACCACCTCCGCCTGGAGGGCCTTGCAGTAGGAGCCGAGCGGCGCGGCCGCCGCCATGTCGCCCGTGCCGGTGAGCTTGACGCTGAGGGTGTCCTCCCTCAGGGTCGGCTCGATCCCGAAGCTGTCCGTGACGACGGACTCAACCCTCAAGCTGCTCATCTCCCCTCCATCTCCCAACCGGCGCGTGCGCGATGATCGTCAGCTCGTTCCCCTCGATCTTGTAGTCCACGTCGAGCCCGCCCTCCGCGCGCACCCGCGCGAGGCCGAGCCCCGACACCCCGTCTACCATCGCCGTCTCATGGATAAGCTCGTCGTAGTGCTTCACCGGATCGCTCGTCGTCTTCAGCTCGAGCAGCCGCCTCTCCACCTCGCGCAGGCGATCGGCAGAGGCCTCGTTCCGCGCGCGGATCTTCAGGATACAGGAGCTCCCGGCCTCCTCCAGCGCGAGCTCCAGGCTGACCTTGGGGCCCGTCGAATACTTGGTGATGTTCTCGGCGAGCTCGTGCGCGGCCATGTAGAACCGCGAGCTCACGTTCGCGTCGTCCAGGATCATCCCGCAGAAACTGGACACGAGCCGCAGCACCGCGGTCGCCAGGCGGTCGCTCGGGAAGAACGTGATGCACAGGAAAAGTGATGCATTCAGGTTCGGTTCGGACGCGGGCACGATTGCCACAGCCTACGTCGTTCCCGCAGCGGAGCCAACGCCTTCTGCTCTCGCGCGAGCGCGGTCGCGAGCGCGCGGGTGAGGGCAGGCCCTACAATACGGCGCGACGGCGGGCTTTGGCTTTGGCTTTGACTTTGACCTGGCGCGTCGACCGCGGCCTCATAGCCGCGGGACGAGCCGCTCGCCCTGGGCCCTCAGGTTCGACACCGCCTCTCCCACGCGCTGGGCGAGCGGCAGCCCCCGGGGCACCACGAGGCCGGTCGCCCCGCCCACGC
The DNA here is from genome assembly GCF_051475585.1 of Sorangium sp. So ce426. Lineage (NCBI taxonomy): Bacteria > Pseudomonadati > Myxococcota > Polyangiales > Polyangiaceae > Sorangium > Sorangium sp. So ce426. The sequence continues at coordinate 7,544,331 of NZ_CP150341.1, forward strand.
GGCCGAAGGACCATGAGAGCACCGAGCCGTCGGCGTCCCACGGCGCGAGCCGCTCGCGGCCTTCGGACGGCATGGCGCCGACGATCTCGTGCCGCTCCAGGTCGAGCGCCGCAATCCGGTCCGCCGACGAGAGCAGCAACGTCTTGCCGTCGGGCGCGGCGGCGATGTCCTCCCACTCCGCCCCGCTCACGCCCTCGAGCACCCGCTCCGTGAGGCCGGCGCGGCGGATCACGACGACGCCCGTCGCGTCCGCGAAGGCCGCGTCCCCCGGCAGGGGGCCGTCCGCGATCGCGGTCGCGCGCGGCGTGGCGTACCCGAGGACCCGCACCTCGCCCCGCGCCTCGTCGATGCGCGCCAGCGCGCCCGAGCTGAACGAAAGCCACAGCCCGGGGCCGACGTCGCCGCGCGCGGCGCTCGGGCGCGCCTCGTAGACATAGCCGTCGGTCACCGCGATCGTGCGGGACGACAGGTCGCGGAGCGACGTCGCGACGACGTTTCCGTCGAGCTCCTGCGTGAACAGCGTCCGGCAGGCGGCGTCGACGCCGAGCACGAGCGCCGGCGCCCTGGGCACCACCTCCACCGTCGCGCCGGTCGTCGCGTCGAACAGCGTCCACACCCCCTCGTCCCGCCGGTACGCCATGAGCCGGCCGTCGTCGCAGGCGCGCAAGAGGTGGCCCCGCCGCGCGGCCGTGCGGCGCCGCGAGGCCTCGTCGTACAGGCGCACCTCGCCGCCGAGCTCGAAGGCGACGACGCCCCCGCGCCGCAGCGCGGCCGCGGCCGAGGCGGCCGCGCCGCGCACCTCGGGGCTCCCCTCCGGGTCGAGCCCCTCGAAGCCGAGGAGGCGCTCCGCGGCGGGCGCGCCCGGGCTGAACAGGACGAGATCGCGCGTGAGCACGCGCCGGTCCGGCAGCCGCCACCCGCCGAGGAGCGCGTGCGGGCCGACGTCGCGCTCGGCGATGTCGGCCACCTCGCCGCGCGCGCGCAGCGGCCGCGGCGCGCCCTTGCCCGGGGTCGCCTCGCACGGCGAGCCCTCGGGCGGCGGATCGCCCGCGGCGCGGCCGCCCTTCCGGAGGTAGTGCCAGACGCTGCCGCCGCCGCCGCACACGCCCAGATCGAGCCCGCCCGCGTCCCAGCGCGCCGACGCGGGCGCCGGATCCGTGTCGAGCTCGAAGAGCGGCGCCTCGGGCCGGTCGAGGGCGTAGATCGACGTCCTGCTCTGCTGCACGAGCGCGATCACGGGATCGCGCGGGCTGAAGCGGCCGAGCACGGCGGGCGCGCCCAGGGTGATCTCGGCGCCCGCGCCGCCGCCGGGCCCCCAGAGCAGCGCCCTGCGCCCGAGCACCGCCGCCACGTGCGCGCCGTCGGGCGAGACGCCGAGCACGTTGCCGCGGAACGGGTGCCGATCGACCGCCTCGGCGCCGCCGCCGCGCCGCATGTCCCAGCGCGCGATCCCGCCGTCGGTCGAGCAAGCGAGGACGGGCGCCGCCTCGGCCGCGTGGACGGCGCTGCTGCAGCGCACCGGCGCGACAGCGGCCAGCGCGACGGTGCCGCCCTCCCGCAGCCGGAAGACGCGGACCTCGCCGGTGACCGAGCGGGTCGCGAGCGCCGTGTCGAACGCGAACGGCACGCGCTCCACGTGCGGGGCGTCGTGCGGCCGCAGCGCGAGGACGCGCGGCGATTTGGCGCGCTCGATGCTCTCGGGATCGGCGTCGAGCGCCACGTCGTCGATGACCTCCGGGTCGGGCGGGCGCAGGTCGGCGACGAGCAGCGAGCCCCCGGGGCCGCCGGCGATGACCCACCGATCGTCCCACGGCAGCGCCGGCCCCACCACGCCGTCGACGGTTAGGAAGCGCGCGCGCGGCAGGCCCACCGCGGCCGACGCGAGATCGAGCGGCAGCGCCGCGTCGTCCGCGCGCCGCGCGAGGGCCGCGGCGATCCACGCGGCGCGGTGGTACGGGTCCTCCGTGCGGCGCGCCTTGCCGATGAGCTCGGCGAGCTCGGCGCGCTCCTCGGCCTCGCGCGCCTTGGCCTCGGCCTGCGCCTGGCGCGCCGCGACCCACCGCTCGGCCACGAACCCCGAGGCGACGGTGAGCCCGAGCGCCAGGGCCGCGCCGATGTTCTTGGCGCGCTGGGCGCGGGCGCGCCGGAGGCTCTCCCGCACGAGCGCCTGCTCGCGCCGCGGCAGCCGCGAAGCGAGGGCCGCGCTCTTCTGCACCTGCTCGAGCAGGTCGCGGCGCAGGAGGAGATCGGGGCTCTCGCCGGAGCGATCCCACACGTCGGCGGCCTCGCGGAGCCGCTCGAGCAGGATGAGCCGCTCCATGTGCAGCGCGCGGGTGGCGGCGGCGTGCGGCCAGCTCGAGACGAGCGACTCGTGGGCGAGCTCCACGGACCTGTCGCGGCGGACGAGGAGGCGCGCGCGCTCGAGGGCGCCGAGGACGCGGTCGACATCGTCGGGCGGCGCGGCGACGGCCTCGGCGAGCTCCGCCTCGAGCCAGCGGACGCGCGACCCGTCCATCGCGCCGAGCCGGAGCAGCGCCTCGTCGGCGATCGCGCGGTCCTCCGGGGCGAGGGCGGCGAGGGCGGCGTCGGCGTGCCGCGCGAGGGCGCCGCGCACGCCGCCGAGCTCCTGCCAGGCCTCGCCGCTCAGCGCGCCGCGAAGGGCGCGCGCGCGCTCCCACCACTCGGCGAGGGCGAGCGCGATGAACGAGAGCGCCGCGCCGCCGCGCCGGAGCTCGCGCTGCGCCTCGGCCGCGACCTGGGCGAGCCCGCGCACCTCGGCGCCGGCGAGCTTCGCCGGGCCCGCGACGAGGTCCTTCACGGCGGCGGCGGCGGGCAGCCCCACGTAGCGCAGCGCGGCCCGGAGGCCCTCGCCGGCCGGGGTGGCGAGGAGGGCCGCGGTGCGGTCGTCGGCCTCGTCGAGCACGCCGATGAGCCGGAGGCCTCGCCGCGGCTCGCCGGTCGCGAGCGCGCCCACGAGGGCGGCGAGGCGCCCGTCGCCGAGGGGCGCGATCGGGTCGACGATCAGCGCGACGCCGACGGCGGACGCCATGCAGAACCTGGTGAGGGCGTCGAGGTCCGCAGCCTCGAGCTCCGGCGAGACGGCGGCGAGCGCGCGGGCGAGGGCGCCGTCGGGGTCGTCGCCCGGGGTGAGGCGCGCCTCGATCCAGTCGTCCTTCTGGTCGACGTGGCGGCGCGCGAGGTGGGGCACGAGCCCCGCGGAGGCGAGCGAGCTCTTGCCCGATCCGCGCGGCCCCTGGAGCACGACGCACGGCTCGAACTCGAGCTCGCGCCCGAGGCGCGCGGTGTCGTCGTCGCGCCCGAACAGGAGCCCCTCGTCGGTGGACGAGAGCGCCGCGAGGCCCCTGTAGGGCCGATCGGGGACGCCGTGGGGCCGCTCCCAGACCTCGTCGATCAGCTGCGTCAGCTTCCCTGGCGCGACGCGCCGGTGCGCTGGATCGACGGACAGGAGCCGCTGGAGGAGCGCGACGAGGCCGCGCGGCAGCCGCGCGGGGTCGCGCTCGAGGTCGCGCATGGTGCCGCGCAGGGTCGCGGCGCGGAGCTCGGTCCACCAGGCGGAGACGCTCGCGGGGTCGGAGCAGTCGTCCGGCTCGTCGGGCACGGCGTGCGGGAGGCGCCCGGTGGCGAGCTGCGCGATGCAGACGGCGAGGGCATAGGCGTCGGTGGCGGCGGTGGGCTCGGCCATCTCGAGCACCTCCGGCGCCATGAAGCCCGGCGTTCCGATGACGTTGCGCGCGGCGGCGGGGCTGTCCGCGCCGGCGAAGGCGCGGCGCGTGGAGGCGTAGACGTCGCGCTCGGCGAGGAAGGCCGCCGTGCCGAGGTCGCCGCCGCCGCTGTCATGACCGCCGCCGACGGCGACGGCGGGGGCGCGGGAGACGGGGGCGCCCGCGCGCCGCGAGATGCCGAAGTCGAGGACCTTGAGCGCGCCGTCCTGGGTGAGGAACAGGTTGGCGGGCTTGAGGTCGAGGTGGACGACGCCGCGCGCGTGGATGACGTCGAGCGCGCCGGCGACGTCGCGGGCCCAGGCGACGACGCGGCGCCAGGGGATGCGGCGGCGGAAGCGGATCAGGTCGGCGAGGTTCCGGCCCTCGAGGAGCTCCATCGAGACGAACGGGGTCCTCGGCGCGCCGTGCAGGATGCCGGCGGCGTAGACGGTGACGAGCGACGGGTGGCGGAACGAGGCGAGGAGCTTGGCCTCGTCGGCCCAGTCGGCGGCGTCGGCGAAGTCCGAGACGAGCAGCTTGAGGGCGACCTCGCGGAACGGCGCGCCGTCGGGCAGGAGCTCCTCGGCGCGCCACACGTCGCCGAAGCCGCCGCGGCCGAGGCGGACGCGGAGCCGGTAGCGGCGGTCGAGCACGTCGCCGGGGGCGTGCGCGAGCCCGCCCGCGGGCATGGGCACCGGGCCCGGATCGCGGGAGGAGCTCCCCTCGTCGACGAGCGTGCGGTCCATCGCGAGACGACGGTATCACCGGCGCGGCGAGAGGTGGACGGTCGCGCTCACCGCGGTCCCCGGCGCCGCGGCGGTCCGCCCGGCTGCGCGTGGACATCGGAAGCCCGGCGCGCGACACTGCCGCACATGGGAGAAGCGGCGCCGCGAAGGAAGCTCTCGCCGGAAGAGTACCTCGATCTCGAGCGCGCATCGGAGGCGAGGCACGAGTACGCCGGCGGCGAGCTCTTCGCGATGTCCGGCGGCACGTTCGAGCACAGCGCCATCGCCGCGAACATCGGCCGACTGCTCGGCAACGCGCTGGGCGAGCGCGGAAGCGTGGCGCTCAACTCCGACATGCGCATCAAGATCCCCGCCGCGGATCGCTACGTCTACCCGGACGGCTCGGTCGTCTGCGGCCGCCCCGAGTTCGAGGACGAGCGGCGCGACACCCTCCTGAACCCAGTCCTCGTGATCGAGGTGCTCTCCGACTCGAGCGAGGCGTACGATCGCGGCGACAAGTTCGCGCATTACCAGACCGTGGCGTCGATCCGAGAGGTCGTCCTGGCGTCACAGAAGGCGCCTCGCATCGAGGTGTTCGCGCGCCAGGCCGACGGGAGCTGGGTGCTCCGCGTCTACGGCCCCGGCGCTCGGGCTGCGCTGTCGTCGGTGGGGTGCGAGATCGGCGTGGACGACGTGTATCGGGGCGTGCTCGCGGCCACCAACCTCTGAATCCACGGTTTCAGCGACACCGCATCGAGCCGATCCACCAGCGCTGTAGCGGGGAGTCGCCCCGAGGTCGCGAGAAGCGCTGAGCGCCGCCAGGCTGGACTTCCATGCCTTGCCGCGTATTCTGCCGGCGGGCGGGTCTCTGTCCGACGGGGGACGGCGGGAGCTCGAGCTGATGTGTGGGGGGCGTCACGCTCCTTTGGATGGCTGACGCGGAATACGGGGTCTTGCTGCAATGATCGATCTGTCAGGTCATACGCTGTTCGAGAGGGTATACGAAGGCTCCGAGACCGTGCTGTACCGCGGCCGACGGAACGAGGACGGCGCGCCGGTCGCGGTCAAGATGCCTCGGTCCGAGTTCCCGACCGCCAGGGATCTCGCGCGGCTGCGGCGCGAGTTCGCCATCCTTCGGGACGCGGGCGAGGTGGCCGGCGTCGTCAAGGCGCACGCCATCGAGAAGTGCGGCAGAGGCCTCGCGCTCATCATGGAGGACCTCGGCCCCTCCTCGCTGCACGCCGTCCTGAGGGCGCACAGGCTCGACGTGGGCACGGCGCTCCGCACCGCCATCGCGCTCGCCGGCACCCTCGACACGCTCCACGGACTCCGGATCATTCACAAGGACATCAAGCCGCACAACATCCTGATCGACGAGAAGACGCAGAGCCCGCGGCTCGTCGATTTCGGCATCGCGGCGCGCCTCTCGCGGGAGACCCCCGAGACGCTCCCGCCGGACGCGCTCGAGGGCACCTTGTCGTATATCGCCCCTGAGCAGACTGGCCGCATGAACCGGAGCGTGGATCTGCGCGCCGATCTCTACTCGTTCGGCGTCACGCTCTACGAGATGCTGACAGGGGCCCTCCCCTTCCAGGAGGGCGATCCCACCGCGCTCATCCACAGCCACATGGCGCGCATGCCGACGCCGCCGCACGAGCGCGCGCCGGGGGTGCCCCGCGCGCTGTCGGACGTGATCGTGAAGCTCCTGGCCAAGATGCCGGAGGATCGGTACCAGAGCGCCCGCGGGGTCAAGCTCGACCTGGAAGAGTGCCTCCGGCGGTGGGAGGCGACGGGCCGCGCCGATCCGTTCCCGCTGGGCCAGCACGACCGGCCGCTGGATCTGCGCGTTCCTCAGCGGCTCTATGGCCGGGATCACGAGGTGAACGTGCTCCTGTCCGCCTTTCAGCGGGCTCGCCGGGGCGCGGCCGGGCTGGTGCTCATCTCGGGCTACTCCGGCGTCGGCAAGACCACGCTGGTGAACGAGATCCACAAGCCCATCGCCCGTCACGGGGGGTATTTCGCGAGAGGGAAGTTCGATCCGATCAACCGGGATGTCGCGCTCGCGTCGGTGGCGCAGGCCTTCCGCGAGCTCATCCGGCAGGTGCTGACGGAGTCGGCGGCGGCCGTCGAGGAGTGGAGACGCAAGCTGCTCGCCGCGGTCGGCGCGAACGGGCAGCTCCTCATCGAGCTGATCCCGGAGCTCGAGCTGATCCTCGGGCCTCAGCCGGCCGTGCCGGAGCTCGGGCCGACCGAGGCGAGGAACCGCTTCGATCTGCTGGTGCAGCGCTTCCTGCGGGTCTTCGCTGCGCCGACCCACCCGCTGACCCTCTTCCTCGACGATCTGCAGTGGGCCGATCCGGCGTCGCTCAGGATCCTCGACCGCCTCCTCACGGACGTGGAGGGCAACCACCTCCTGATCATCGGCGCCTATCGGGACAACGAGGTGGACGCCGCCCACCCGCTGCACGCGACGCTGGGTGAGCTTCGCAAGTCGGGCGTGGCCATCGCCGAGCTCACGCTCAAGCCCCTCGACATGCCGACGGTCACGCAGATCGTCGCCGACACGCTGAGCGCGCGGCCGCACGCTGTCGCGCCGCTCGCGACGCTGGTCTTCGAGAAGACCGAGGGCAACCCCTTCTTCCTGGGCCAGCTCCTCGGCGTGCTCCACGACGCGGGGGCGCTGTGGTTCGACGCGCCCACGGAAGCCTGGGCATGGGACGAGGCGCGCGTCCGGGAGGCGGTCGCCGCGGACAACGTGGTCGACCTCATGCTCGACAGGCTGCACCGGCTCCCGCCGGCGACGCAGCGCGCGCTGAAGCTCGCCGCGTGCCTGGGCCACACGTTCGATCTCACCACGCTGGCGGCCGTCCACGAGAAATCGCCCGCCGCGACGGCCGCCGACCTGTGGGACGCGCTGCGCGGGGGCCTGATCGTGCCGCGTGACAGCGCTTATCGCTTCTTCGACGAGAGCGCGGACACCGAGCCCTCGGCCCCCCAGGAGATCAAGGTATCGTACCGGTTCCTGCACGACCGGGTGCGCCACGCGGCCTACTCGCTGGTCGAGCCCTCGCGCAGGGAAGCGCTGCACCTTTCGATCGGCCGGCTGCTCTGGGCGCGGGCCGGCGAGACGCCGCCGGACGAGGACCTGATCGAGATCGTCCGCCACCTGAACCTGGGCGCGCGGGGCATCACCGGCGAGGCCGAGCGGCTGGCCCTGGCCCGGCTCAACCAGCGGGCGGGCAGGGCTGCCAAGCTCAGGACAGCCTATCAGGCGGCCGCAGACCACTTCAGCGCGGGGCTCGAGCTCCTCGGGGACGCGCGCTGGGAGCGCCACGAGGAGCTCTGCTTCGCGCTCAGCCGCGAGAACGCGGAGTGCGTGTACCTGAGCGGCGCGCCCGAGCGGGCCGAGGAGCTCTTCACGTCCCTCATGCCCCGGGCGCGGTCGAACGTGGAGCGGGCGCAGATCTACAGCCTTCGCGTGCTGCTCCACGTGACGCTGGGGAACCTCGCGGACGCGGTGCGCCTGGGCGGCGAGGGCACCGGCGCCCTCGGCTTCACGCTGCCGAGCAGCGAGGCGGAGCTAGAGGCGCGCGTCGGGGCCGAGCTTGCAGAGGTGGACGCGAACCTGGCAGGCCGGCGCATAGAAGACCTGATCGACGCGCCGGTGATGGACAACCCGGAGCAAAGGGCGCTCGTCCAGCTCATCAGCGATATGATGGGGCCGGTCTTCTGCCTGAGGCCGGAGCTTTACCCGCTGTTCGTCCTCAAGCAGGTCAACATCTCCCTGCGGTACGGCCACGCCGACGTGTCCGCCCTCGCGTACACCTCGTACGGGTTCCTGCTCGCGGTCTTGCAGGGGCGGCCCGCGGACGGCCATGCGTTCGGCCGCCTCGCCATCACCTTGAGCGACAGGTTCTCGAACGCCGCTCTGGCCGCCAGGGTGAGCTTCATCTTCGCCACGTATTCCCACCTGTTCCACGACGTGCGCGACGGCATTTCTCGCTTCATGCAGGCGCGGCAAGGGCTGCTGGAATCGGGCGACTTCCCCCACCTCAGCAACTTGTGGAACTGCGTGACAAGCAACATGTTCACCGCGGGCTATCCGCTCGAGGAGCTGCGCGAGGAGGTGGAGCGAGGCCTCGTCGTGTTGCGGCGAACCGCGGATGTCAGCGGCACGGCCGTGATGACGCTCATGAGGCAGGCGATCGCGAGCCTGCAGGGGCGGACGCGGGCCCCCGACAGCCTGAGCGACGACCAGTTCGACGAGGACGAGTTCGTCGCGCGCCTCCAAGAGAGGAACTTGATCACGGGCCTCTTCTTTTACGCGCTGCTCAAGCTGCAGCTCCCCTATCTGTACGGCGATTGCGAGAGGGCCTCGGCGCACGCCGCGGACGCCGAGGCCTACGGCGCCGGCATGCTCGGTTTGTATCAACCGACGAAGCTGCATTTCTACACTTGCATGGCGTTCCTCGGGCTGCCCGCCGCGGCGTCGCCCGAAGAGGCGGAGCGCCGCGCGCAGACCATCGCCCGCCACAAGGAGCGGATCGCGGGCCTCGCGGCGAGCGCCCCCATGAACTTCCAGCACCTGCTGCTGCTCATCCAGGCCGAGGAGGCGCGCGTCGCCGGCGACCAGCTCGAGGCCATGGGCCTTTACGACCGGGCGATCTCCCTGGCCCGGGAGAACGGGTTTCCTCACGACGAGGCGCTCGCGAACGAGCTGTGCGCGAAGCTGCACCTCCACGAGGGCAGGACGAAGGTGGCGCGCGCGTACATGGCGGACGCGTACCTCGGCTACCGGCACTGGGGAGCGACGGCCAAGGCGGACGCGCTCGCGCGCGATCACGCCGCGCTGCTGCCCTCTTCGGGCGACAGCGTGCCGATCTCGTCCATCCCCTCGGCGACGTCGGGCCCGGCGCACGCGGGGACCATCCTCGGCCGGACGACGGTCGGCAACCTGCGGGACGCCGCGCTGATCGTGCGCGCCGTGCAGGGCATCGCCGGCGAGACGGAGCTCGAGCGGGTGATCGAGCGCCTCGTGACGCTCGTGCTCGGGAACTCCGGCGCGCAGCGGGGGGCGCTCGTCCTGGAGCGGGACGGGCGGCTCTTCGTCGAGGCGACCTTCGGGGTCGAGCCCGGGACGCTCGCGCTCGGGCCGAGCGAGCCGCTCGATACGCGCCCCGACCTGCCGCACAAGGTGGCGCTGTTCGTCGCTCGCACCCGCGAGCCGCTGGTCCTCGACGACGCCAGCGCCGACGCCCGGTTCTCCGACGATCCGTGCATCCTCGGGCAGGGCACGCGATCCGTCCTGTGCCTTCCGCTGCTCCACCAGGGCCGCATGAACGGCGTCCTTTATCTGGAGAACAACGCCGCGAGCAGGGCGTTCAACGCGAGCCGCGTCGAGCTGCTCGGCCTGTTGTCGTCCCAGGCCGCGATATCCATTGAAAATGCGCTGCTCCTCTCGGGCATGCGGGAGGTGAAGGAGCAGGTCCAGAACGCCAACCGGCGGCTCGAGGCCGAGGTCGCGCAGCGCACCGAGGAGCTCCAGCGCTCCAACGCCCAGCTCAGCGCGAGCAACGAGCGCCTGAAGATCGAGCTCACGCAGCGCGAGCAGGCGGAGCGGGAGCGGGCCGCGCTGCAGCGGCAGATGTTCGAGGCGCAGCAGACGAGGCTGGCGGAGCTCTCGACGCCGCTCATCCCGATCACCGACCGGATCATGGTGATGCCGCTCATCGGCACCATGGACGCCGCGCGGGCGGCCCAGGTGCTGGAGGTCGCGCTCGACGGCGCCCAGCGCCACCAGGCGCGCGTCGTGATCCTGGACATCACCGGGATGAAGCACATCGATACCCAGATCGCGCAGACGCTCGTGGGGACCGCCAACGCGCTGCGGCTGCTCGGCACGGAGGCCGTGCTCACCGGCACGCGCGCCGAGGTCGCCCAGGCGATGGTGGGCCTGGACATCGAGCTGAAGTCCATCGTCACCATGGGCACCCTTCAGAGCGGTATCGCCTATGCGCTCCGCCGCGCCGGCCAGTCGACCGGGATGAGCGCGCCGCTGCCCTCGGGGCCAGCCCGCGCGCGCCCGCCGGCGAGGTGAGGTCGGGCGGTCACGCTCGAACCGATCGTGGAAGTCGGAGAGCGCCGACGGCGCTCTCGTGCACGCGCAGGCCCGGGACTGCGGCGGCTTTCGGTCGCCTCACGCCTTGATGGCGTCGAGCTCCCCCGGGTTGCTGATGCCAGGCCCGTCGGTGACCTTGCCTGCGCCGTCGGTGGTGAACGACGGCCCGCTGCCACCGAAGCCAACCGCGACCGCATCCGAGACGCCGAAGCGATCGACCGGACGCCAGTCGGGCATCCCGGCGCCGAGCGCGTTGATCAACGTCGTGTAGAGCTTGTTCAGCGGGACGGTTCCGCCCGACGAGCCGGTGTTGCCGCTGTTGTCCTCGCCCTCCGTGCCGCTCGAGCAGGTGGCTTCGCTGTTGCCTGCCTCGAGCTTCCCGCCCGCGACGTTCACCGAGACGCCCTGCTTGAGGTAACCGCCGGCGCCGCCGGCGATCACGATGGGCAGGTTGTTGTTGTTGTGCGCGTTGCCGTCGGCGAGCTCCGGCAGCCACATGACCGCGGAGTTGTCGAGCATGGTGCCGCCCCCCTCCTCGATGCTGTCGATGGTCTTCACCAGCTTGGCGAAGCGCCCCGCATACCAGCGGTCGATCTCGTGGATCTGCTCGATGACGCCGCTCACGCACTGGCCTCCGACGGCGGCGCTCCCGTTCCGGTGCGAGAGCCCGTGATGATCATGGGTGTGCGCGATGCCGTCCCACTTGAACGTCACGAAGCCCGGCCACTGGAGCACGATGGAACGGTTGTTGTCGCACATCATCGTGAGGGCGATGAGGCGGATCATCATCTCGCTGCCCAGGGTGTACACCTTCTCGTTGTTGGGGAAGCCGCCGCCGCGGGCGGGGTATCCCGCCTCGGTGAGGGCGGCGTCCGTGACGCCGAGGGCGGTCGCCGACTCCGCTGTGCAAGCAGAGGGGATGACCCGCTGCTCCGTCTCGCGGAGCAGGGAGAGCCAGTCGTCGATCTTCTTCCGATCGGCGCCGCTCATCTTGCGGGCCTTGTAGGCGTTCAGGTCGCGGCTCACCAGATCGATGATGCTCTCGCCGCGAGCCACGCGATAATCCGCTTCGGTCTCGGAGCCGCTCACGAAGAGCCCGGTCAGGCTGCTGTACACCGTGCGCGCGTTGGTCACGGGCGCGTACGGCGTCTTTGGCGCCGAGTACGACACGATGCCCTTGACGTTCGTGAAGGCATTGCCGACGGAGAGCACGAGCGGGACCTTGTTGGTGCCCGGGTTGAAGCGCTGCGCGATCTCGTGATCGAGCGAGTGCGACAGCGCCCAGTGATCGCCGGCGGGATCGAGGGGCGCGCAGGTCAGCTTGCTGCCCATGCCCTGATCGTGGGGATCGAAATAAGCCGTGCCGTCCACCTTGTTGTTGAAGCCGTTCAGCGGCATCGCGAGCCCGCGCGGGAAGAGCAGCTTCGCCGCGAAGGGCGCGAGCGCGGCGAGGGTCCGGGGCTTCCCGTCCGCCTGCGTCGTCTCCAGGGACGCCGCGGTGACGGCCCCGGCCCCGTTCTCGATCCCCGTCGGGAACCAGCGGTTCGTCAGGCAACCGTTGTTGGTGTAGAAGATCACGAGGCGGCGCGGCGACGGCGCCTCCTGCGCTCGCGCCGAGCGGCCGAGCGAATTCAAGAAGGGGACGGCGAGCGCCGCGCCGCCAATTCCGCGCAGGAACAGTCTTCGGTTCACGGCTCCACCTCCGCCTGCAGGGCACGAACTCGGAACGATTGGCTCTGTGTGAGGTCTGCGATGAGGTCGAGCACCGTGTAGCCGCCCTGGGTGAGCTTGGCGGTCAGCTCGTCCACGGTGCACGAGTCCTCGTTGTTCAGCTCGCGCTGGTAGGCGAACGAGACCCACTTTCGCACGTAGCACGTGTGCGCGGCCGGGGAGCTCGCGATGGCCTCGGAGAGCGCCACCGGGCCGTCGACCGCCACGACGTCCTCGCCCACGCCGACGTCCACCCGCGTGTCGATGGGCGCGCCAGAGAACGATTCGGTCTGCTGGAAGGCGCCCACGGCGTCGTACGCCTCGAGCGCGAAGCCCGCTGGGTTGATGTACGTGTGATGGCAGAACGCGCAGGAGTCTCCCGCCGTCTGCGCGTCGACCCGGGCACGGTTGGTCGTGAGGTTCGCGTCCGTGGGCAGCGGCGTGCCCTCCACCATCGGCGGCGGCGGCGGGATGTCCGCGCAGAGGACCTCCTTCTGCAAGAACGCCCCGCGCAGGATGGGCGACGTCCGGTCGTACCCCGAGTGCGACACAAGGAAGCCCAGGCGGGTGAAGAGGCCAGAGCGCTGCGTCGGGTCGAGCTCGACAGGCACGAGCTCCGCGCCGTTGAACTCTGCAGGATCCAGGTCATAGAGCGGCGCCAGGGAGGCGTTGACGAAGCCCACCGGCGTGGTGACCAGATCCTGGAACGTCCCGGCCTTGTCGAAGACCACGTGCTCGATGAAGCGATCGGTCTCCTCCGACAAGAGCGGGATCATCGACGCGTTGAAGTCCGGGAAGGCGGCCGGATCACGCTGGATGTCCGACCAGCGCGTGCCGGGGCCCATGTGGAGGTAGAGCTCGTGGAAGGCCTTGACCATCCCGCGGCTCTTGGGATCCGCCAGCATTCGCTGTGCCTGCGCGAGGATCTGCTCCGGCGTCTGCAGCGCGTCGGCGTCTGCGGCGGCGAAGAGCTCGTCGTCCGGCATGGTTCCCCAGATCAGGTACGAGAGGCGCGACGCCACCTCGTGGCTGTTCAGCACGAAGTACTCGCCCTCGGGCTTCTCGCTGATCTCTGCGCGCATCAGGAAGGAGGGCGAGAGCAAGAACCCTTCGATGATCAGCTGGGCGCCGTCCTCGAACGAGCCGGTCGGCGTGAGCGCCTGGCGGCGGGCGTAGAGGGCCTGGAAGAGCCCTCGCTCCTCCTCGGTGAGCGGTCGCCGGAAGGCGCGCCGTCCCAGCGTATCGATGAGCTGGTTCGCGCACGCGGTGCCGTCGCCTGCTGGCGTGCACGGGATGGTCTTGGCGCGCGCCCTCGCGTCTGCCATCACCGCCGCCGCCACCGTCGCCGCGGCGGTCTTGTACCCGTCCCACGCGCGCTGATCGACGCTCCCGACCCCGTCCGGAGCGAGCATCGACGACGGCTGGTTCTCGATGCCGACCAGATCGCGAATCGTGTTGTCGTATTGCGTCCTCGTCAGGCGCGGCAGCGCCGACGTTTGCGGGACGCCCGGCACGCATACCGTCGGCTCGACGCCAGGGCCGCCCCCTCCGGCGCCGCTTCCGCTGCCAGACCCGCTGCCAGGCCCGTTGCCAGACCCGCTCCCAGGCCCGTCGCCAGACCCGCTCCCAGGCCCGTCGCCAGAGCCGCTGCTCGCCTCAGGGTCGTCGCCGCCTATCATCGCGGTGCAACCGCCCATGGCTGCATAACTCGCCGTGAGCAGCACAGGAACGATGAACCGTCTCGCCCACGTGTTCATAGAACTCACCTCGTCCGAGGGGCTCGCACATCGGGCATAGCCCAGACATCAGGATGCCTTGTCGCGGGTCGCAGATCACGAGTTTTCTCGTATTTTCGTCTTGGCGCAAGTTTGCTTTCGCCCGGCAAATCCGCTGGTTTACAAGGCGCTGGGGCGAGGCGCGTGAGTAAAATTTCGGCTTCTCTTGTGATACAGCAATTATTGCGTGAGAGTGGCATATCATTGTGAACGCTCACATGGACATCGACGTACAGCGGACAGCGCCACGCGACCCAATGCGCTCTTCGCGCGAACCGGACCACGCCTGCGCAGGAGCGGCCGGACACGCTCTCGGCGCGTGAGCTGCCCCGCGCCGACGTTGCCCGACGCGGCATCTTTCCCTGTCCACGAAACTCATCAAGATCCGTTCACGATGCTAGATGGATCGCGCATCACGAAGAAGTCGGAATGGGCATGTCGGCGCGCCGAGATCAAGGCGCAGGTCGAGGAGTACGAGTCCGGACCGAAGCCCGCGGTGTCCAAGGATGACGTGACGGGGGAGCTTTCGGGGGAACGAGCTGACGGTCGGCGTCAACGAGGGCTCGAAGAGCGTCTCCTTCTCCGTCGACATCAACCGGCCTGCCGGGGCGCCCTCCGCTCCGATTCCGCTCCTCATCAGTCTCCATGGCTTTGGCAGCCTGACCCTGGACGCGAGCGTGTTCAGCCAGAGCGGCGTCGCGACGGCCATCTTCAACAACAACGACATGGGCGCCCAGGGCGGCGGCGGCACGCGTGGGACGGGGATCTTCTATGACCTCTACGGCGAGGACCACCCGGCCAGCTCGATGATCGCGTGGGCCTGGGGCATCAGCCGGATCATCGACGCGCTGGAGAAGACCCCGGCGGCCAACATCGATCCGAGGCGCATCGCCGTGACGGGTTGTTCGCGGGATGGAAAGGGGGCTCTCACGGCGGGAGCGTTCGACGAGCGCATCGTGCTGACGATCCCGCAGGAGTCGGGCGCCGGCGGCTCGGCGAGCTGGCGCGTCTCACTGGCGGGGAAGGACGCCGGGGAGAACGTGCAGACCCTCTCCCATGCGACCGGTGAGCAGCCGTGGTTCCGGGAGAGCTTCGGCGCGAACTTCGGCAACAAGGTGACGACGCTCCAGTGACCCCAGAGCTCACCCGTCAGGGCCACGGGGCCAGCTCGGGACGCCGCGGTAGGTATCTGAGACGGGTTTCTTCCAATGACGGCGCGAATCGCCGTCGGACGGAGATCAATGCCCGACCGAAAGCTGCTCACAGTTGACATCAAGGGAATGCTCCGCCGTCGTGCGGCGGGACAGAGCGCGCGCCACATGAGGCGCGAGGCAGCGTTCGACCGTAAGCGAGCGCCTCATCCCGGCGAGCGTCGCCGCGTCTTCCGCTTCCCTCGGGCTTGCGCCAGCTCTGCCCGCAGCGCCTGCACCTCGGCCTGCAGCTTGTCGTTCGCCTCGCGCGCCTTGCTCTCCGCCTCGCGCGCCTTGCTCTCCGCCTCGTCCGGCGTCGGCAGCAGATCGTGGCCTTCGCGGTCGCGCGCCAGCCGGAGCATCGGGCCGAGCGACGGGTCTTGCACGACGGTCCACCAGAGGCCCAGCGTCTCGCAAGCGCGCAGGTCGGGGTCGTCGGACGCCCGCTCCACGAGATCGCCCTCCAGGGCGTCCCAGACGCGGATCGGTCGCTCTCGATCCTCGGGATCGAAGCGCACGACCTCCGGGATGCCCGCGGCGCGGTAGCGCTCGAGCTTCTCGTCCCAGGCGGGCTCGCCCTCGTCCGAGTCGCTCACGATCTCGACCCCGAGGTCAGGCGCCAAGTGCAGCCAGATCTTCCAGGTGCGGAAGGTCCGATGAGGCATACCCAGCCGGACGAAGGCGTCGGGGGCGAGGCGCTTCTTCGATGTCGTCGGGTCCCAGTAGACGAACTGGTCTGAGCCGAGGGTCGCCGTGTGCGCGAGCTCGCGCTTGAGGATGAGGTACAGCGGATAGCGCCGGCGCCGGCTTCCGACTCCGGAGCGTGACCCAGGGGCAGTGTGCCTATGGCGGATCCGGGGTGCACACCTGGGGCTGCTGGAACGACCCGGACATGGTCTATCGTGTCGACGTGATCCAGTACCAACGCCAGCCGACAGCCTCGGCGACGCTCAGACGCGGGAGCCCGTTCAGAATCTGTGTCGCGAAAGAACGAGCCATGTCGAGGTCCATTTCCCTCGATGAACGCCTTTTGCTGTGTGACAGGCAACTAGGCCCGATGGCGGCCTCAACGAGAGAGAGCAGCACGTCGGCGCAGGATACGGTCGGGCATCCGAGGGGGACCGGAGAGCATCCGGTGGGCTGTTGCCGCGTGTAGATGGTAGACCCGCGCGCGCAGGAGCACGCGCACGAGAGACGCGAGAGGGGAGCCGGGCGAAACCGCGCGACGGGAGGAGGGAGACCGCTAGAGGAACAGACGCGGCGGACGCCGGTACGCCGCATCCGGCGCCCCGCAGCGCATAATCAGCCACGCCGGGCGCAGGCAACTTCACCTGCCTGTCGGCGAGCGCCACGAAGAGCTGGTTCGGCGCGGTCGGGCTGAACGCCAGCGCGAACGCAGCAGGGGTCTCGCCCCGTCGGAGACCAGCGCGTGCTGCTCCGCGCCGCCCATGAATGAGTCGCCCTTGCCACCCGGCCGGCAGCGGCGGGGGCCGCTGAGATGTGCGGGGACGATCTGCGTGCCGCCCTCGAACGATCTGCCTGCCGCCCTCGAGACGAGAGCACGCCAAGCTGTCTCGCCCGTTTCGTCCGCCCACGCCGCGACCGGCTCAAGGCTCCCACGGAGGCCGAGGCCACCTACGCACCGAGCCCCCCCCGCGGATCCCGCAGGCTCGTGCTCCTCCGGCCGCGTTGACTGCCGAACCGCGGACGGAAGGCGACCGGGCACCGCCAGCGCGAGCCAATGCAGATCGGCGTCGCGCTCGCTCGCAACGCGCTATCCCCGCGCGGCTCGCGCGAAAGCGCAATCGATTTTTTCGGCTCGGCCTCCCCATCGCAGACTGCAACGCTGAACCTCCGGAAATGGCTCGGCAAGCGCCAGGTTCTGCGGGAGGTGCTGCCAGCGGCACGCGAAGCCCCGCACGCACACCACCTGTTGGTGTAGCATCCGCTGTCATGCCCAGACTGCAAGGTGCCCTGCATGCGCATGGAGATTGACCTCGCCAGCGCTGGAGCCGAGGTGCGCGCGAGCACGCGCTGGAGCCACGAAGACAGGACCGCCCCCAACGGCCTGGGCTCCGACTTCGATGTCGATGCGATCGCCCGCTTCGCTGACGGCGTGCGTGCCGCCGCCGCAAACGCGCGGCCTCTCGACGCGGGCCTGCTCGATGCGGCGCAGGCTCTCCATCGCGCCGTGCTCCGCGGCCTCGACCCGCTGCGGACCGGGCTCGCCGCGGCGCCGGGCAATCCGCTGCTCGTACGGCTCTGGCTCCTCGATCCGAAGCTCCAGGGTGTGCCCTGGGAGGCGCTCTGCAGACCCGGCGAGGCCATGGGGTTCTGGGCCAGCTCGCCGGCGCTGCTGCCCGTGCGCGGCGTGACGACGAGCGAACCCTGGCAGCCCCGCGCGGTGCGCGGCGCGCTCCGCGTGCTCGCGGTCGCGCCGCTCGGCGGCGCGGGCCTCGACGCGCTCCGGAGCGCGCTCGGCGAGCGGATCGATACGGGCGAGATGGAGTGGCTCGATCCGCTCGTGGGGCCGGCTGCGCGCGCATCCGCCCTCTTCGATCGGCTCCGCCGCGAGCCGATCCCGCACGTGCTCCATTTCGTCGGGCACGGCGGCCAGCACCATGGCGTCCCCGTCCTGCAGTTCGCCGACGAGGACGGCGACGCGCGCTGGGTGCCCGCGGAGCTGCTCGCTCAGCAGATCCAGGCGAGCCTCCGCAGCTATCTCCGGCTCATCGTCCTCGAGGCGTGCGAGGGAGCCCGGCCGTCAGCGTTCGCCTCCGCCGCGGAGATCCTGGCCCGGACCGGCGTGGACGCGGTCGTCGCCCACCTCTGGCCGGTGAAGGCCGACGTGGCGCGCGCGTGCTCGGCGGAGCTCTACCGCGCGCTCGCGGCCGGCTCCCAGAACAAAGGCGATGTTGCCTTCAGCATGAACGAAGCCCGGCGGGCGCTCCTCGTCGCCTTCGACGGCAGCGCCGAGGCGTTCTCGCCGGTCGTGTACCTCCGCGGCCCCGACAGCGTGATCTTCGACTTCAAAGGGCGCAAGATCGTGCCGCCCGCGCCGCTCACCCACGCGACGCCGGTCACCCGCGGGATCGATCCGGCGCTCGGGCGGATGCTCGGGAAACCCTTCTCGCTGCTGCTCGGCGATCGCTTCCGAGGGCAGCGCCCCCTGATCTCGGGCTTCCGCGACAAGCTCCACAAGGAGCTCGCCAAGGCGGCGGCCCCGGCGGCGCCTGGGCTGTCGATGAGCTCGCTCGCCCAACGGGTTGCGCTCCACCGCGGGGTGCCGAAGCTCGACGCCGAATTTCAGAAGACGTTCCGCGGCGGCGCGCCGCCCCCGCCGTTCATCGAGGCGCTGGCGCGCGCCGTCGGTCCGGGCGTGCACACGACGCTGCTGCGTCACCCGTGGCTCGAGCAGGCCGTGGCTGAGAAGCACCCGCGGCGCACGATCTATGTGCTCCACCAGGGGGACCAGGGCCTGATTTTGCTGTGCCGCGAGGCGGGCGGCACGGATTGGGAGGAGCTCGACGCGCCACCCGAGACGATCGACCCAGAGCAGGAGATCGTTCTCTTTCGGCCCTACGGCGGCTACACGCCCGAGCACGTGTTCGCGCGGCCTCTCCTGACAGAGGACGACTACCAGCTCAGCCTCCGCGATCTCGACGGCGCGCTCCCGCGCGACCTGGCGAACGCGATCCTGAGCACGCTGAGCTATCGACCCGCGCTGCTCCTCGGCATGTCGGTCGTCACCGGGCACCACCGGCTCCTGCTCCACCGCCTCTATCCGCGGGGCGTTCCGCGCGGCAGCCTCGCGGTGATCGATCCCGAGGACGCGGAGCGGGAGCTCTGGAAGAAGGGGTCGGGTCTACCGGGCAAGAACGAGGGCCTCGACGATGTCATCGAGGCCTCCATGGAGGACCTCGCCGAGGCATTCGGAGGGGAGGACGGCGCGTGAGCGATCCTCAGGAGAGCGTGAACCCGTTCCCCGGCGCGCAGCCGTACCGCGCCGCGGATCGCGATCGCTTCTTCGGCCGCGACGCGCTCGTGGCGAAGCTCACGCACCAGATCCTGGCCCACCCGTCGACCACCCTGTACGGGCCGTCGGGGGCCGGCAAGTCGTCGCTGATGCAGGCGGGGGTGGTCCCCCGGCTGCAGGAGACCCACGACTTCCAGGTGGTGCGCGTCGACGGGTGGCCGTCGAGCGAGGCGCCCCTCCCGTGGCTCACGCGCGCCGTCTTCGAAGGCCTGGAGCTCGGCGTGGTCCCTCAGGACGTCCCGCCCATCGAAGCGCTCGACCAAGCGATGCTCCTCGCCGAGCGCCGGAGCGAGCAGCCGATCCTGATCTACCTGGACCAGATCGAGCAGCTGCTCTTCGCAGAGCGCGCCGAGGCCGACGCCGAGGCGCTGATCGACGGCGTGCACCGGCTCGCGCGAGCGCCGATCCAGGGCTTGCAGATCGTGCTGTCGTTGCGGGAGGACTACCTGGGACGGTTCCGGGATCGCGCGCGAGATCGCAAGGAGCTGCTCGCGCACGGGTTCCGGCTCGGGCCGATGACGGTGGGCGAGATGGTCAAGGCGGTGTGCCGCGCGGCGGCCGAGGGGCAGCCACCGCAGCGCTGGGACGAGGAGCACCTCCGCGGGCTCATGAGGGAGGTGCGGGCGCCCGACGGGAGCGCGTCCGACGCGGCGGAGATCCAGGCGGTTTACGCGCAGATCGTGTGCCGCGCGCTGTTCCAGGAGCGCGCCCAGGGCGGCGCTGAGGGCGTGTTCGAGGCCGAGTCGATCCTGCGACGGTACTTCGACGCGACGCTCGAGGATCTCGGGCCGCTCGCGCCGGAGGCGCGGCGGCTGCTCGAGGATCAGCTCGTCACGGCGGACGGCAGCCGGACGCTGCGCACCGAGAAGGAGCTCCTCGGGTACGTGCCCGAGGAGAAGCTCAAGACGATCCTGCGCGCGCTGGAAGACGCGGCGATCCTCCACGCCCAGGCGCATTCAGGCAGCAGGTACTTCGAGATCGGTCACGACTGGTTGGCGAGCAGGGTCCACGAGCAGCGAAAGCAGCGTGAGCGGGACGAGGAGGAGCGGCGGCGCGAGGAGGCGCAGGAGGCGGAGCGCTTTCGCGAGCGCGCCGAGGCCGAGGCGCGGCTCGCCAAGGCCCGGGCGGAGCGGCGCTTCTGGACGATCGTCGCGCTCGCGGCGCTCGCAGTGGCGGCGGGCACGGGGGGGCTGGGGGTGTGGGCGCTCAAGCAGCGAGACAGCGCCGTGAAGGCCACGAGCAAGGCGATCGAGGCGGAAAAGGCGGCATCGAAGGCGGCCGAGATCGCCGAGGCGAAGGAGACCGAGGCGCACGACGCGCGGCTGCTCGCCGGCTCCCGCGAGCTCAAGAGCCGCGGCCAGATCGCGTGGGCGACGGAGCTCTTGCCCCGCGTGCGGAAGCCCGATGAGGCGCGCGGCTGGGTCGCGCTCGCGAGCGAGATCCTCGCCACGAACACGCTCGAGGTGACCCTTCGTGGACACAAGGAGGCGCTCAGGGCAGCCGCATGGAGCAGCGACGGCAAGCGCGTCCTGACCGCCTCGGCCGACAACATCGCGCGGGTGTGGAACGCAGATGGCACAGGCGATCCGGTGGTGGTCGCGCGCCACGACGCACCGATCACCGTCGCCTCGTTCAGCCCGGACGACCAGCGGGTGCTCACAGGCTCAGAGGACGGGGCGGCGCGGGTCTGGAACGCCGACGGTTCGGGCAGCACCGTGGAGCTTGTGTCGGCTCCATCGGCCGCAGAGGCCCCCCGCCGGCGTGTCACGGCGGCGGCCTTCAGCGGCGATGGCAAACGGGTGGTCGTGGCCTCCGTGTCGCCCGCATCGCCCGACAGGCCCTCGGAAGTCATCGCGCGGGTGTTGAACGCCGACGACGCGGGCGGCGCCGTGGAATTCAAGGACCACACCGGGCCGCTCACGGTCGTGGCGCTCCATCCGGACGGCAAGCGCGTGCTCACCGTGTCGCAGGACGGGATGGCGAAGCTGTGGAGCACCGACGCCCCGGCGACGCCGCTCGTCTTCAACGACCACAACGCAGCGGTGAACTTCGCTGCCCTGAGCCCCGACGGGACGCGCCTTGTGACAACGTCGAGCGACAAGACCGCGCGCATCTTTGACGTGTCGCGCGCTGCCAGGCCGATCGTGCTCAAGGGACACGATGGCGCCGTTCTCCATGCCGCGTGGAGCGCCGACGGCAAGCGCGTCGCCACCACCTCGAACGACGATACGGCTCGCGTGTGGAGCGCCGACGGCAAGGGCGAGGCGGTCGTCCTCTCCGGGCACAGCCATGACGTGACGTTCGTGGCGTTTCGACCCGATGGGAGGTACCTGGCCACCACCTCGCTCGACCAAACGGTGCGCGTCTGGCCCGCACAGGGGGGTGTGCCGCTTGTGATGAGCGGGCATGGAGCGCCGGTCCTCTCGGCGGCATGGAGCCCCGATGGCAAGCGGGTGCTCACCGGCGACGAAGGCGGGCGCTCGCTCGACGCGACGGCCAGGATCTGGCGCCCGGCGCGGCTCGCATCGCTGCCGCGGGAGCGACAGGGGTTCTACCATTCGGCGTCCATCGGCGCCGGCGGCGTCGTTCTCTCGGCCTACGACGACGGGACAGTGCGCCTCTTTGGTGCAGACGAGACCGGCGAGCCGAAGGTCGTCATCGTGGGCCGAGGCTCGGCCTCCACCCCGGTCCAGGCCGACAAGGCATGGGTCATGAATGCATCCTTGAGCCCCGATGGCGCCCGGGTCGCCGTCGCTTCGTTCGACGGGACGGCGCGCATCGTCCGGGTGGACGGTGTGGGCGCGCCCGTGGAGCTTCCCCGTCATCAGGCCGCGGTGCGCGCGGCTGTCTTCAGCCCGGACGGGACGCACGTGGTCACCGTCTCCGACGACAAGGTCGCGTTCATCCATCGCGTCGACGGATCGGGCGAACCGTTGCGGCTGGCAGAGCACATCGACGGCCTCACCTCGGCGGCGTGGGACCGCGACGGCAAGCGCGTCGTGACCACGTCCAGGGATCACACGGCGCGCATCTGGCGCGCCGACGGCCAGGGCAAGCCCATCGTGCTCACGGGACACGAGGGCGCCATCCACGCGGCGGCATGGAGCCCCGACGGGACGCGCGTCGTCACCGCCTCGGAGGACGACACCGCCCAGGTCTGGGACGCGGACAGCGGCGCGCCCACGGTACCGCTCTCGCACGGGAGCCCGGTGCTGCACGCCGTCTGGAGCCCGGATGCCGCGCGCATCGCCACCTCGTCGCTGAAGGGGGGAGTGCGCCTGTGGCGCGCCGATGGGACGGGTGAGCCCGTCGAGCTCGAGGTCCCGGCGCCTGCCCTGGCCATGGCGTTCCTGGACGACGGCCGGAGGCTGCTCGTCGTCACGGCCGACAACACGACGCGCACCTGGACGATCGACACGGGTTCGTTGCGACAGGGTTTGAAGGACGCCAATGCGGACTGCCTCCCTCCGGAGATGAGGGCCATCTATCTCGGCGATACCGCAGACATGGCGCGAGAGCGGTATGCCACGTGCGAGCGAGAGCACCTGCGAGCCCCTTTGTTCACGGAGGTTCAAAGACAATGAGGATGGTGATGCGCATGGTTGCATGGACCGGAGGCATGCTGATGGGCCTCACGGCCTGCGAATCGATCGACCACCGCAGCGCCGCCGGGAGGGCGGCGTCCAGCACCGCTCTGGGCGACGCAGGTCCCCGGGAGAGCTCCATGTTTCACACGACGGCGACGCGATCGCAGCACAGGCCGCTCGCGTCGGATGAGCGCCGGGTCGCGCTGGTCGTCGTGCCCGGCGATGCATCGGTAGAGGTCGACGGTCAGCCGGCGCGGCGGACCAACGGCATCATCGAGCTGGTCGGCAAGAAGGGTGATAGTCGCAAAGTCCGCGTTTTCAAGGGGGCGAAGCGCATGGAAGAAAAGACCGTGTTGATCGGGGATGCTGATAGTTCGCCGATGTTCCTGGACCTGAACGCGCCGCCCCCGCCGGTGGCGCGCAAGGCCGAGAAGAAGGCGCAGTGGGAGCCGATCCGGGTTCGGTGGTCCGAGGATCCCGGCGATGGCGCGAGCAAATGACGGGCTCATCCCTCTGCCCGATCGCTCGAGCCGTCAGATTTCGAGAGGCTCAACAGCTGGCTGGGCTGTTCTTTCGAAGCGCCGGACGGACGAGGCACCTCGCGGGTCGAGCAGCGACGCTCCTCCCGCCGCATGCAGCGGGACGACATGACGTGAAGCTGCCGCGGGCGATGGGAAGCCCGGATGGAGATAGGACATGAAAGTTCGTGTTGCCAGGCGGGTGGTCTTTGGATCCACGATCGCCCTGGCGCTGTCGATCGGGAGAGCGGAGGCGCAGACTCCACCGTCCAGCGCTCCCGGCGCCGCGCAGCCGCGCGACCCGACAGCGTCGAAGCTGGCGAAAGTGCACTTCGAGCAGGGGGACCAGTACTTCGCTGACAAGGAGTGGCTCAAGGCGCACGACGAATACGTCAAGTCGCTGTCGCAAGAGAAGACGATGAGCGCGATGACGGCGCTCGCTTCCACGCTGAGGCAGCTCGAGAGGTACAACGAGTCGCTGGACCTGTACGAGAAGGTCCTGCTGGAGCCCAAGCTCCCGTCCAACCTCATGGACGATGTCAGGAGGGGCGTGGAGGACCTCCGGAAGCGCGTTGGTACACTCGAGCTCACCGGCGACACGCCCGTCGGCGCGCGCCTGCTCATCGACGAGAAAGAGCGCGCCACACTGCCGCTATTGGCGCCGCTGCGTGTGCCCACAGGCACGCGCCAGATCAGCGTCAAGAAGGACGGATTCGAGCCCATCGCCGCAACCGCAGAGGTCAAGCCCGGGCAGAAGAGCGTGGTGGAGCTGCGCGCCCCGTCGAGGAAGGGGCGCCTCTCGGTGAGCGAGAAGCACGGGTGGGCGCTGGAGGTGGAGATCGACGGGCAGCGGCTCGGCGTGACGCCATGGGAGGGCCTCGTGGAGCCTGGCGAGCACAGGGTGCAGCTGCGCGGCTTCGTGGGGCTCCAGGCGCTCGCAGAGTGCACGGCGCCGGAGGCGGGCGCTGGCGGCGCGGAGGCGGCGCGCGAGGGCGCGAAGATGGAGTCGCCGGTGCAGACGGCGACCGTGAAGCTGTATGAGGTGACGCCCGTGGTCCTGAGCGCGCAGGACGTCGACGCGTCGCTACGGGTCGAGTCGACGCCCAGCGGGGCGCACGTGAACATCGACGGCAAGGTCGTGGGGCGCACGCCCTGGGAGGGGCGGCTCCCGCTGGGTGAGCATGCCGTCGAGGTGCGCGCAGCGGGCTTCCTGCTCGCGAAGCAAGCGGTGCGGCTGGAGCGGCGCAAGCAGCGGGAAGTGCAGGTGGTGCTGGAGCACGAGCCGGATCCGGACGCGCAACGCAGGACGAGGAACATTGCGGCGGGGGTGGGCTACGGGGTGGGGACGCTGGGGTTCGGGCTGCTCGCGGTGACCGGAGGCCTGGCGCTCAAGGAAGTGGGCGAGGTCCGAGCTCGGTGCGGCGGCACCTCGTGCCCGCAGTCGGAGCGGCAGAAGCTGGACGAGGCAGGCGACCTGGGGACGCTGGCGACGGTGGGTCTTGTGGTAGGGGCCGTCGGCGTGGCGGCGGGGACGACGGCGCTGTTCGTGCTGCAGCCCGGCGGGGACGAGCGGCGCCCCGGCGGCGGCGCGAAGGCATCGGGCGGCGTGGCGTGGCGTGCGGGCGTGGGGCTTGGGCGGTTCGAGATCGAAGGGAGGTTCTGATGGGCAAGCTACGAGCACGGTACGCGCGGACCGGCGTCGCGGTGGCGGCGGTGTTCGGCTGCAGCGCCGCGGTCCTCGGCTGCAATTCGGTGCTGGGAATCGAGGATTTCGACGCCGCGGGCTGCCCCAGCGCCGGTGCGCGCAGGTGCCTGGACAGCAATACACCGCAGGTGTGCGGCGCGGACGGCAGCTGGGAGAGCCAGCCGGACTGTGTCGATCAGGTGTGCGACAGCGCGGCGGGAGCGTGCGTCGGCGAGTGCGCGCCACGAGCGACGCGGTGCGCGGGCGAGGTGCCCCAGGTGTGCAGCGATCTCGGGCTGTGGGAGAGCAAGGCGGCGTGCGTCGACAAGACGTGCAGCGCCGAGCTGGGCGCGTGCATCGGCGTGTGCGCGGCCGGGCAGAAGCGGTGCGACGACAACACGTTGCAGCGCTGCGACGCGGACGGCCAGTGGCAGGACGAGAAGGCGTGCTCCGACCAGACATGCGACGCCACCAACGAGGATGGGTGCGTGGGCGTGTGCGTGAACGGCGAAAAGCGGTGCGAGGACAACGCGCTGCGCATATGTGGCCTGGATGGGCAGTGGCAAGCACAGCCGGCATGCGTCGGCCAGACCTGCGACGCCGACGACGGAGGAGGCGGGTGCGTGGGCGTGTGCGCGAAGGGTCAGAAGCGTTGCGAAGACAGCATCAATACGCTGCAGCTCTGCGATGAGCACGGGCGGTGGCAAGACGAGCGGTCGTGCTCGAGCGACGACATGACATGCAGCGTCGCCGCCGAGGGCGGGTGCGTGGGCGTGTGCGCGGCGGGCCGGACGCGCTGCGAGGACAATGCGCTGCACACCTGCGGCCTGGATGGGCAGTGGCAGGCACAGGCGGCGTGTGTCGACCAGACCTGCGATATCACTGGCGAAGACGAAGACGGGTGCGTGGGCGTGTGCGCGGCGGGCCAGAAGCGCTGCGACGCCGACAACAACGCGCTGCAGCTCTGCGATGAGCGCGGGCAGTGGCGAGGCGAGATGTGGTGCTCCACCGTCAACCAGACATGTAGCGTCACCGACGCAGATGGGTGCACGGGCGTATGTGCAGCGGGGCAGAAGCGCTGCGAGGACAATGCGCTGCATACATGCGGCCCGGATGGGCAATGGCAAATCCAGCCGGCATGCGTCGATCAAACCTGCGACGCCGACGACGAAGAAGACGGCTGCGTGGGCGTGTGCGCGGCGGGGCAGAAGCGATGCGAAGACGACGACAATACGCTGCAGCTCTGCGACACGCACGGGCAGTGGCAGATTGAGAGGTGGTGCTCCACCGTCAACCAGACGTGCGACACCGCCGACGTGGATGGGTGCGCGGGCGTCTGTGCGGCGGGGCAGAAGCGCTGCGCGAGCAACGTGCCGCAGGAGTGCCGCGGTGGAGCGTGGGAGAGCCAGCCGCTGTGCGGCGGCCCGACACATTGTCACGGTGGCGAGTGCGTGGTGTCGTGCGCGCCCGGGGTCGACGTGTGGTGTTTCGGCAATGCCCCGTATACGTGCGGCCCCACCGGTGACCTGACCGCCGAGGCGGAGTGCGAATCCCAGACATGCATCAACGGCGTCTGCGAGGGCGAGTGCGCGCTCGGGGACGCGAGGTGCTCGGGCAACACGCCACAGACGTGCGATGAGAGAGGACACTGGAAGGACCGGTCTGAGTGCGACACGGCGTGCGAGTCAGGTTCGTGTCCAGGGCCGAGCTGCGAGGGCCTGGCCGCGACGTGCGGGCCGATGGACAATGAGAACTGCTGCCTCAGCCCTGTGGTGCTGGGAGGCTCATACCAGCGGTCCAACATGGGGGCGCACCCCGCGACGGTGAGTGATTTTCGACTGGACCGATATGAGATCACCGTGGGCCGGTTTCGCAAGTTCGTCGAGGCCTACCCGGCGAGCAAGCCTGTAGAGGGAGCAGGAGCGCACCCAGGGATAGCGGGGAGCGGCTGGCAGCCCGAGTGGGACTGGGAGCTGCCCGCGGATCGAGCGGAGCTGGAAGCCAATCTGAAATGCTATAGATATGACATGTGGACGGACGCAGCAGGTGACAACGAGAACAGGCCGATGAACTGCATCACCTGGTTCGAGGCGTTCGCCTTCTGTGCGTGGGATGGTGGGAGGCTGCCGACGGAGGCAGAGTGGAACTACGCGGCGGCAGGGGGGAGCGAGCAGAGGGAGTATCCGTGGTCGGTGCCGCCGAGCTCGGTCACGATCGATCAGAGCTATGCAGTGCACAACTGCAGCGGGCAGGGAGTAGGCTGGACATGCGGCGGGGAGGACATTTTGAAGGTGGGCGTGAGATCGCCGAAGGGTGACGGGAAGTGGGAACATGCGGATCTAGCGGGAGGCGTGTGGGAGTGGGTCCTGGATAGATATGATCCCTATGTCGTGGGAGCATGCAACGACTGCGCCAACACCAGCAACGGATTGCATCGGGTGCGCCGGGGCGGTAGCTGGACAGATATTGAATCCAACTTGCATTCGTCCGAGCGCTCCAACGACTCCCCGGGATGGCGTGGGGACTACATCGGTGCCCGATGCGCAAGGACGCCGTGAGTCACGCTGCATGATTCCGCGCGCTCCGATCGACCCCTGAAGGCGGGAAGCAGGCACGATCCCTCTGCCCGCCTTCCCGACCTCAGGAGAGCTCCCTCCGGGTGGACGCGCCCCCACCCACCCCTCTAGCTCTCTCCCCGCCCCCTCATCCGCCCGCCGTGTCGACCAGCGCCCTCAGGGCCGGCGGCATCCTCCGCGGATCGCAGGGGGCCTTCACCGCCCGGCCCGCGACGACCGCGCTCATATGGCACGTCCCCGGCCGCGGCAGGTGATCCATCCAGTAGAGATCGAACCGATCGTCCGGCGCGAGCCGCCGCACCATCGGCTCGAGCGGCAGCATCAGCCCCTCTCGGAAGCGGGCCAGATAGACCACGTTCGACAGGCGAACAGGGGAGTTCAGGCCGATGCGCCGCCGCGTCCCGGACGCGTACGGGCCCGTGTGATCGATGAACTCCACCGTCTGGAGATCGCCGTAGAGGTCCGGCTCCGTCTTCTCGACCGTCACCAGCGTCCACGCGCAGAGCGGCCGCTGCGCCCGCAGGAGCGCGCGCGTCATCTGCTCGAAGTCGGGCAGATCCGCGGCCGCCCGCGCCTCGGTGTAGTGGCCGTGCGCGAACTGGTTGCGCTCGGCCTGCATCAGGTTCGAGAGCGTCTCGAACGTCTGGTTGTGCGACAGCTTGACGTCGAGCACCTCCCTCGCCATCGAGCCGATCGGATCGTCGCGATCGCCGAACGCCCGCGCGGCCGTGCGCGCGAGCTCGCGCCACGCGCCGAGCGCCAGGCCGTCGCGCGTGCGCGTGCGGCCGTGGAAGTCGAGGAGCGCGCTCCACCCGGGAGGCGCCCCGCCCGCGCCCGGCCCGCTCGCGCCCGCGCTCCCCCCGCCCACGCCCGGCCCGCTCGGGACGCCGCCGCGCGCGGAGGTCGGGGGCGCGCTGCCGCCGCTGAAGAAGGCCGAGACGAGCACCGTCGCGATGAAGCGCCACGTGCCCTCGAGCACGTCGAACAGCATCTTCACCCGCTCGATCGCGCTCGACGCCCCGATCGCCGCCCGCACCCGCCCCGCGATGGGATAGGGCAGGCCGCCACTCAGCGCCGAGAGCACCCCGTGCGGATCGCCGCACTCGCGCGAGATCTCCGCCGCCCGCGCGCCCGCGTCGGCGTCGTGCAGGAGCTCCCACGACAGGGTCCGCGCGTGCTCGACCCTCCCGTCGAGGATGGGCGGCCGGCCGTGCCAGTCGCACTGCACCGCGCTCGCCATCACCGCAGGATCCGCCTTGCGGGGCACACACGCGGCGACCACGCCGGGCGCGAGCGGCGCGATCAGCGCGCCGGCGCCCGCGTGGGTCGCGACGACCGCCGCGAGCTCCTGCGCGAGCGCCCCGATGACGTGCGGCCCGACGCCGCCGAGCGCGCTCTGCTCCTCGATGCCGAACAGGACCGTCGCCCGGCGCCCGCTCCGCGACGCCTCGATCACCTCGAACGGCGCGGCGAAACGCGCGCTGGCCGTGCCGTCGCGGAGCTCCGCCACGGGGGTGGACGCGCCGTTCGCGCCCGCCGCGCCGCGCTCGCGCTCCGCCGCGAGCGACGCGCCCCGCTCGCGCTCCGCCGCGAGCGACGCGATCGCGTGCAGGCCGAGCTCGACCTCGCGGCCGGCGACGTCCGCCTCGCCGGCGATCGTGAAGTAGCCGCACGCGAACGCCCCGAGCCCCGCGGCCTCGGCGGCCTCCAGGGCCTGCCGGGCCGCGGCGGCCGCCTCCGCGGCGCCGCCCCGCACGAGCACCACCGCCGTGCCGTCCGCGTCGCCGACAGGCAGATCCGGCCACAGCCGGTGCACCGCGACCAGCGCGGCCGCCGCGCGCGAGGGCGCGCCCGCCTCGATCGGCCGCAGCAGGACGAGCGCGCCCTGGCCCTTCCGCGCGAGCAGCGACGCGCACTCCTGCTCCAGCCCGGCGCGCGCGAGCAGGCCCGTCGCCGGGTCCACCGCGCCGGCGGGGACCGACAGCGCGGCGTAGCGGCGGTCGAAAAACGTCGCGCGCATGCCGCCGACGCAGACGAAGGTGCCGTGCACGAGCGGCGACTCCTCCCCGCGCGCGAGGTGCCGCGCGCCGACCTGCACGGGCACGCTGCACTCCTCGCGGCGGCGCAGCCACCAGCGCACGCCGTCGTGGCGCAGCGAGGCCGCGAGCCGCGACGCCACGTCGGGGTAGACGAGCTCGTTGCGCTCGTCGCCCACGCGCTCCACGCGACCGAGCCGCAGCGCGCCGACCGGCTCGAGCCGGAGCTCGTGGAGGTAGCCGTCGCGCCCCTCGATCCGCAGCCGATCCGGCGCGGCCACCTCGCCGCGCCACAGCGAGAACCCGGGCGCCTGCGTGAGCCAGAGCGTGGCGCCGCCCGCCGCGACCGACCGCAGCTCGGCCCCCGGCGCGCCCTCGGGGCCACCCGCCTCGACGGGCGCGGGCGGGACGCTCTCGCCCGCCGGAAGGTCCCCGCCGCTGTCTCGTCCGCCCGTCACGCGTCCCTGTCCATGGTGGTGCCCGCGAGCCGCGTCACCCGAGCATCCGGGGGCCCCTCGGCCGATTACCGCACTGCGGCGCGGCAAATTCAACGCAAATGCGCTGTGGAGCATTCCACGAGCGCAGCAGCGCATTCGTCGAGCGCTACCGCGCGCCGCCCGCGGCTCGGCTGCCCTCGCCGGCGTCACCCGCCCGCCGGCGCTCGCGCGGCATGGTCCGCGGGACGACAGGGAGGCGGCTAGCTCTACTGCGGGAAGTCGCCCGCGGATCAGCAGAAAAACCACCAAGCCCCCAAGGACGCCAAGGGGAGCCCGACACATCCGACCTTCCGATCTTCGGAAAGTCCGACGTCGAGCTCGGCGGCGCGGTGGACTCCCGGCCGCTGCCGCTCGCTCGGCATTCACGCGGAACCGCACCATGGACAGAGGGCACGCGAAACGGCGCCCGAGGTGACGCAGGAGGGCGACCGGGGCTGCGCAGGAGCCGAACGATGGTCCCGAAGGACCCCCACAGGGGCGCACAGGAGGGGCTCGGGGGCCGCGCTGGACCGGGCCGAACGTAACGTAGGACACCACAGGGGCCGCGCAGGAGGGCGCCGAGGCTGCGCAGGAGGGACGGCGGGACTGCGCAGGAGGGACGACGAGGCTGCGCAGGAGGGTCGACGGGGCTGCGAAGGAGGGCGCCGAGGCTGCGCAGGGGGGACGGCGGGGCTGCGAAGGAGGGACGGCGAGGCTGCGAAGGAGGGCGCCGAGGCTGCGAAGGAGGGACGGCGAGGCTGCGAAGGAGGGCGCCGAGGCTGCGAAGGAGGGACGGCGAGGCTGCGAAGGAGGGCGCCGAGGCTGCGCAGGACAAACGGCGGGGCTGCGCAGTTGTACGAGCGGAGCCCTGGTAACACTTCTGACCGAGAGCGGCGGAGACCGGGATGGAGCGGCAGGGTCGCCGGGCAGGACGGAAGAGCCGAGGGAGGGAACGGAGGTGGTAGAAGACGGCCGGAGCACCGGTTGCGAGCGGTGGAGTGACGCGAAAAACCCGGGAGTCGCTCGCAAGGCCGCCAGGTATTTGAAAAGACGATGGTCTTCGAGATGTCCGGGGGCCCGCGGAGGGATCCCCGGTGGCCGGAGCGAGGGGTGGAACCGGAACCTCTCGCGAACCGGGTTACAAGTACGCGAAACGTCAGGTATGTCTGGGAGACCTCTCTCCGCCGCTGAAAGGCGGCGGCCCCATTGAAGCTCAGCCGGGAGAGCATCTAGAGCACCGACGTTGAAACCCGGAGAATTTTCACAGGGAGGCGGGGAGGCGGGGAGGAAGAAGAAAATGAATTTCTCCCTCTTGCCGTCTCTCGCTCCCCGCCTCCCCGTGAAAATTCCTGCTCTTTCTTGTGGTTTCAACCCGTTTGTCGCTCTAGCCTCTACCCTCGATGCGGCTCTCCGCCGCTGAAAGGCGGCGGCCCCATTGAAGCGCCAGCAGGTCGCGCGTCCTGCGCGCGAGCGCTCCGCTCTCCGCCGCTGAAAGGCGGCGGCCCCATTGAAGCGTATTCATCCGATGCCTCCGCGCCGATGTCTGCTCCCTCTCCGCCGCTGAAAGGCGGCGGCCCCATTGATGCCGGCCAGGGTAGAGGAGGTTCGTGTCGCCTCTGGTCCACCTCTCCGCCGCTGAAAGGCGGCGACCCCATTGAAGCGATGCCTGCTGTGGGGCAGCGGTGGGGTTGGTGGTCCTCTCCGCCGCTGAAAGGCGGCGGCCTCATTGAAGCTCACCAGCCCGCGAGGCGACATCATAGAGGCGCTCGGCCCTTTCCACCGCTGAAAGGCGGCCCGACGGAAGAATGGTCGTCGGCCTCATCGACAATCGACGCATCGCCCCCGCTCCGCCGCGTCTCCGCTCGGCGTCGAGGGCCCCGAACACGAAGCGTCGCCCTTCCTGCCATGGTCGAGCCCGCCGGCCATGACGCCCGAGCAGGTCACCCCGACCCCCCTGCGCGCCCGCGCCGCCCAGCGCCCCGCACCGCTCCGACCTCCTGCCACCATCGGCCACGCTCCCGCCCCACCCCTCGGTGCCAGCCCCCGTCGATTTTGTGACGATCCCGAGAAATCCCCGCAATTCCATGCATGAGCCTTCTCTCTCCCCTCCCGCCCCCTCCCGACGACCTCGTCCAGCACAGCACCTGGACGTCCATGCACGCGACCGCCGTCCACGTCCTCCCGGGGATGCTCCGCTACCTCGGCGTCGCCGAGAACGACATCGACGACCTGTCCCAGGAGGTCCTCCTCGGCGCCTACACGAGCCTCCGCCGGTACAACCCTGCCTATCCCGCCCCGGCGGGCGGCTCTGCCGCACCGCCGCCGGCCGCCTCGCCGCTTCTCCAGTACCTCGCGTCCGCCGTGGCAGCTGCCGCCGCGGACACCACCCAGGAGCAGCAGGAGCAGGACGACCCCGCGTCGCTCCCTCCGCCGGCGCCGCGCAATCCCCCTCGGCCATCGCGCCCGCACGGCCTCGGCCCGCGCTGGCGAGCCGAGTCCAGCTGGCTCTTCGGGATCGCCTGGCGAAAGGTCCGGCGCCATCTGGAGCGCGCCTACCGGCGCCTCGAGGTGCCGGTGGGCCTCGCGGATGAGGCGTACTTCGAGGGCACCAGCGTCGCGCCGAGCAGCGAGCAGCGCATCGCCACGAACCAGCGGATCGCGATCGCGACCCGGCTGCTGGCGACGATCGCACCCGAACGGCGCGCCATCCTGATCTTGGCCGATGTGGTCGAGGTCCCGGTGCGCGACATCGCGCGCTCCCTCGGGCTCAACGAGAACACCGCTGCAAGCCGGCTGCGCCTCGCGCGCGAAGACTACCGCACCGCCGTGAAGCGCCTGCGCGCCGAGGAGCAGCACGCGCTCCGCTCCGGCCTGATCATGTTCCCGCTCGTCTCCCTCTCCCTCACCTCCTCGCGCTCCGCCGTCGCGTCGCCGGCCGCCCACTCCGGCGCGCCCGCCAGGATCGATGCGAACCCACCCGCGACCCGTCCCGAGCCCCCGAGCGATCTCGGACGCCAGGACCTCGCGGATCGACCCGGGCGCGCCGCTCGCCGCGCGCGCCCGCTCGGTCGGTTTTTGCGCCCGGCGCTCGCCCGGTTCATCGGCCTGGCGCTGGCGTTGGCGACGGCAGGCGTCGGCGGCGCCGCGCTGTTCGCCGCGCTCACGCCGGCGCGTGCCCTCTGGGCCCACCGCCTGGGCCCGATCGCGACACCGTTCCTCCGCTTGCGTGCCGTCCCCCCCGATGCGCGACCGGAGACCGGTCCCGATGGGCGGCCGCGCTCCGACGCGCCGCGATCCGACGCTCCGCGCTCCGATGCGCCGCGATCCGATGCACCGCGCGCCGATGCACCGCGATCCGACGCGATCTCGGATAAGGCAGCTCCACCCCCTCGTGCACCCACGCCCGCGCCGGCAAATGCCTTCCGCCAGCGCAAGCCCGCCGCGCCGGAGCAGCGCGCTCCCTCCGACCAGGATCGAGAGCCGCTCGCCGACGAGCTGCAGCTGCTCGACGCCGCCAGGCAGGCGCTGTTGCAAGGCGACAGGGCGACCGCGCTGGAGCGCATCGCCGCCCACGAGCGACGGTTCCCCGAGGGGCAGCTCAAGCTGATGCGCGAGCGCCTGCGAACGAAGGCGGTGGCGGCGCAGGCGACGCCGGCCGGCGGCGCGGCGGGGCAGAAGCTTCCGTGACCGCACGGACGATGCACGTGCGCCGGACATCGCACGACGAGAGCACGAGCATGAAGCGGGCGGCCCGCGCGGCGCTCGCCTCGATGGCCGCGGGCGCAATGTCCGTGGTTGGCGTCACGCCGGTCCGTGCCGAGCCCACGCCCACGCCGCTCCGGGTGCGGATCGAGTTCATCCGCGGGCCAGGCGCCGAGGATTGCCCGGACGAGCCGTTCCTGCGCGCGGAGACGGCCCGGGCGATGGGCGGGGTCGACCCCTATGATGCGGAGGCTCCGTTCACGATGACGGCATCCATCGAGCGCCGGCACGGCAAGCTCGCCGCATCGCTGTTCCTCCGCGATGGCGACGGTCACGGACGCTGGGCCGACGGGTTCAGCGCGCGCGACGACTGCAAGGTGCTCGTCACCGCCATGTCGGTCTCCACCCTCACGACGGATGTCGTCTTCTGTCTGGACCGCCGGAGCTTGTTCGCGTGCGGCCTCGCCGAGCTCGGCGTACGCCATACGGTCGCCGCTGTTCCGCTCAACACGACATCACGGCTGAATCTCCGCGCCGGATTCGGTGCACGGGCGAGTATCGAGTGGCCTCTCTCAGAAAATTGTTCAGCCCGAGCACACACGGATGTCGTTCATCCCGTGACCCCCGCCGCCATCCTTCGCCACCCAGGCGATCCTGAGCCCGAGCGCCCTGTCTGGAGCGCTCCTGCTGTCACCGTGGCACTCGGCGTCGGTCTACAGGCGAGCTTCTGAGCGTGATTCGACAGTGAACGCTGCAGAACGCGCCGACAAATTGAAACGGAAAGAGAAATTCCTCTCGCTTCAGGGAATGGTGTTCATGAGAATCGTCACACGTCATCGGCCTTGTGCTGGAGAATGGCGTTCAAGTAAGGTTTCAGCCATGCGCACGGCACGATTCGTCCTTCCAGGGCTGCTGCTCATCGCTGGCTGCGAGGTAGGGCCCACCATCATCACGGGCCCCTGCTCACCCAAAGAGAAGGAGCTGGGTTATTGCTCGGGGGCCACCACCGGCAGCCAGGGCGCCGCCGGCGGTGAAGGCGGCGCCGGCGGCCAGGGCGCCGCCGGCGGTGAGGGCGGCGCCGGCGGACAGGGCGGCGCCGGCGGCGACATGCACAGCTCGCTGTGCTCCGGCCAGTGCACCCCGCCTGCGCCGCTCGGCTGGTTCGGCCCGGCGCTGCTCTGGTTCGGCCCAGCCGAAGCCGTCCCCGACTGCCCCGCCGACGCACCGACGCTCGGCTACGAAGGCTTCGCCGATCTCCAGCAGCCGCCGCTCGACTGCGCAAACTGCGCGTGTGATCCGCCCGAGGCCTCGTGCGCGCTCCCCACCGGCTGGGCCGCGTCCTCGTCCGCCTCGTGCCCCGGCGACGAGCCGGGCGCCGTGATGACCTCCTTCGCCGCGCCCGACGGCTGGGACGGCGCGTGCACCGCGGCGAACCCGATCCCCGAGGATCAGCGCTGCGACGGCGAGCCCTGCGTGCAGTCGCTCACGATCGCGGCGCCCTCGGTCACGACAGGCGCGTGCACACCGCGCACCGACGCCCCGCCGCCCGTCCCCATTCTGGATCCGTGGGCGACGCGGGCCAGGGCGTGCCTCGCCGGCGCGTACAGCGCGTGCGAGGACGCGACGACGTGCGTGCCAGCGGCGCCGTCGGGCTTCCTGACCTGCGTCTACCACGAGGGCGACGGCGCTAGCTGTCCGGAGGGGTACGCCGTCAGGCACGTCTTCTTCGAGGACGTGATCGACGGCCGCGAGTGCACCCCCTGCGGCTGCGGCGACCCGACCGGCGCCTCATGCACCCTCATGGCGTCCGTGTTCCGCGACGCCGCCTGCACGGACCTGCTCGCGTCGAGCCTCGTCAGCTCCAGCGTCCCGTTCTGCGTCGTGACGCCTCCGGGCGTCGGCCTGGGGAGCAAGTCGGCCCTGATCGCGGATGTCGAGCCGGGCGCGTGCGCGCCGCACGGCGGCGAGCCCGTGGGCGAGCTCCAGGCGAGCGCGCCATCGACCTTCTGCTGCACGGCCTGAGCGGGGCGTTCCCGGAAATCTGAAGCGCGAAGCATCGTCGAGCAGGGCGTGGATTCGCACGGTGACCCTGCGCCCGGCGAGAGGGTCGGCGGGGGCGCCGACGTGCTGCGAAGTGTGTGACACCTGGAGCCATGGATCGGGAATACATACGATGGACGCCGTGAGGCCGTGAGGATTGAGACTTCGTGAGCGTTCTCCACGCTCCACGGCTCCAAGCGAACAACCGGGATAGGACCGATGGATAATTCACCGAGATATAACGCAGTCACCTCAACGCGCCGCGACGCCCGGCGCTCCTCGTCCGCGCGGCCCGAGCCGAGGCACGGTCGCTCACGACGAGCTCCCCTCCTCGCCGCGGCGATCGCGCTGCTCACCAGCGCGCCGGGGCGCCCCGCGCTGGCCGCGGACAAGGCGCCCGAGGGGCGATGGGTCGCCGGATGGCACAGCAGCCCGACGCCCGGCGGCACGTTCAACTCGCAGGATTGTCCGTCGGACGTCGGCCTCGCCGAACAGACGGTCCGGAACATCGTCCGCGTGAGCGCCGGCGGGAGCTCGGTGCGCGTGCGCATCTCCAACGCCGGCGGCAGCGAGCCGCTCAAGGTGGGCTCGGCGTCGGTCGCGCTCTCGGCCGGTGGAGCCGCCACGGTCGCGGGGAGCTCCCTGCCGCTGCGCTTCGGAGGCCAGACCTCGATCCTCATCGCCGCGGGCGGCGAGGCGGTGAGCGACCCCGTGGCGCTGAAGGTCCAGCCGCTGCAGGCGCTGGCGGTGAACGTCTACCTTCCGGGCAAGACCGGGCCGATCACGCAACACTACTTTGCGGCACAGGACAACTTCCTCGCTCCGGGCAACCGGACAGGGAACGGCGCCGACAAGCAGTTCACACGGAAGATCTCGTGCTGGATGGCGGTGTCCGGCGTCGACGTCAAGGCCTCGCCGGACGTCGTCGGCACCCTGATCACGCTCGGTGATTCGATCACGGATGGATACCTGTCGACAAAGAACGACAACCATCGCTACCCCGATTACCTCGCGCAGCGCCTCGCCAGCCGGAAGGGGCCGACCCTCGCCGTGGCGAACGCCGGGATCATCGGGAACGAGCTGCTCACCGTCCGTCCCCAGCTCCAGTTCGGGTATCCGGTCCCTGCCCGCCTCGCGCGCGACGTGCTGACCCAGCCCGGCGCCCGCGCGATCATCCTGCTGGCAGGGATCAACGACATCGGCGACCGCTCCGCCAAGGCCGCGGATCTGATCCCGGCGATCCAGCAGATCATCCAGTCTGCCCGCGCCGCCGGGCTCAAGATCTACGGCGGCACCCTGGTGCCGTTCGCCGGCTCGAACGGCACCTACAAAGGTGACTACGGGACCGCCAAGGGCGAGCAGGAGCGGCAGAAGCTGAACACCTGGATCCGCACGGGCGGCGCCTTCGACGGGGTGGTCGACTTCGACAAGGCCCTGCGCGATCCGGCCGATCCGAGCCGCCTGCTCCCGGCCTACGACGCGGACAAGCTGCACCCGAACGACGCCGGGTATCAGGCGATGGCGAACGCCGTGGACCTGGACGCGATCATCAACGCCGTCGTCAAAGCGACCTCCCCGTAACCAAGGGCGGCGGCGATCCACCGCGATCGCGCGCGCCCCGCGGCGCTCGCGGTGGCTCGTCGCTCGCCGCCGTCCTCCGCTGCCACGCCGAGCGCGGCGAATCCGCCCGAGGTGCGCGTCCCAGATCCCCCCGCAGCGCTCGCATTCGAGCCCCCGCGCACCCGTGCGCCCGTGCGTTCGACGGGGCGAGCATCGAAGATGCGATGATTGTCTGTCGGCCTCATCAATGATAAGTGACTTTATCATGCCCGTCCGCGCGCCGATCAAGCCGCCCGAGACGAACGAGATTGTCCTGGTCGGAGGTCATCCGGGCGTGAAAGGCCGGTCCCACGCGTCGAGGAAGGCGAGGGAAGATGAGCTCTGACGACGGCGATCAAGGGGACTACAGGAAGCTCGCCAACGCGCTGCCTCAGATCATCTGGACGTGCGACGCCGAGGGACGCCTGGATTGGGTCAACGATCGATGGACGGAGCTCACCGGCCTCGGCCGCGAGGAGTCGCTCCGGGACAAGGGCGCGCTCGCCGCCGTGCACCCCGACGATCGGGCGCACGTGCAGCGGTGCTTCGCCGAGGCCCTCTCCACCTCCAGCACCTGCGAGATGCAATACCGGCTCCGCACCCGGGCGGGCGTCTATCGCTTCCACCTCGGCCGGGTGGTGCCGATTCGTGGCGACGACGGCAAGATCACGCGATGGGTGGCCGCCGTGTTCGACATGCATGATCAAAAGGAGGCCGAAGCGCTCGCGCGAGCGCGCGCAGACGAGCTCGCGGTGCTGATGGATGCCGTCCCGGCCGCGGTGCTCGTCGCCCGCGACCCGGGCTGCAAGGAGCTGCACGGCAACCGCGCCTTGCACGCGCTCCTCGGGAGCGATCCGGGGCAGAACCTGGCACGGACGGCCCTGGGCGCGGGAAACGACGCGGTAGACGACCGCGGCTTC
Organism: Sorangium sp. So ce426; assembly: GCF_051475585.1. Classification (NCBI taxonomy): domain Bacteria; kingdom Pseudomonadati; phylum Myxococcota; order Polyangiales; family Polyangiaceae; genus Sorangium; species Sorangium sp. So ce426. The sequence goes on from NZ_CP150341.1 coordinate 7,582,745, forward strand.
AAGGTGCTCGTCGACGGCGTGAGCCTGCCCCCGGGGGAGCTGCCCCTCCAGCGGGCGGCGCGCGGCGACGAGGTGACGCCCCACGAGATCGTGCTCGAGTTCCCGGACGGGCGCGCGATCCACCTGTACGGCGGGGCGGTGGCGCTGCGCGAGCCGAGCGGCGAGCCGCGCGGCGCGATCAGCGCGCTCGTCGACGTGACGCGGCTCAAGGAGACAGAGGCTCGGCTCCACGAGGTGGCGCGCCAGAAGGACGAGTTTCTGGCGCTCCTGTCCCACGAGCTCCGCAATCCGCTCGCCCCCATCCTCACGGCGGTCCAGCTGATGGAGCTGCGCGGCAACGTCGCGACGCCGCGCGAACGCGAGGTGATCGCGCGCCAGGCACAGCACCTGATACGGCTCGTCGACGACCTGCTCGACGTCGCGCGGGTGGCGCGCGGCAAGGTCACGCTCTCGAAGAAGTGGCTCGAGCTGGCGAGGGTCGTGGAGCAGGCGGTCGAGGCGACGGAGCCGCTCCTGGCCCAGCGAAGACACGAGCTCACCCTGTCGGTGCCCACCGAGGGCCTCGCGATCGAGGGCGACGAGGTCCGCCTCACCCAGGTGGTCAACAACCTGCTCACGAACGCCGCGCGCTACACCCCGCCCGGAGGCCACATCGAGGTGACCGCCCGCCGCGAGGGCGGCGATGTCGTGCTGCGCGTCCGGGACGACGGCGAGGGCATCGACTCGAGCCTGCTGCCCCACGTGTTCGAGATGTTCGTGCAAGGGGAACGTGGCTCGGACCGAGCCCTGGGCGGGCTCGGCCTCGGGCTGTCCCTCGTGCGAACGCTGACGATGATGCACGGGGGCGTCGTGAGCGCGAACAGCGCCGGCGTCGGTCGAGGCAGCGAGTTCACGGTGCGTCTTCCAGCGGCGGCGGCCCCGCCCTCGGCGGCGCCCGAGGCGCGCTCGCCTCCATCGCGGCCGCCGCAGACGCGGCGCCGGCGCGTCCTGGTCGTGGACGACAACCGAGACGGCGCCGAGCTGATCGCGGAGATGTTGAGCAAGAGCGGCCACGAGGTGCGCATCGCTCACGACGCGTCACGCGCGCTGTCGCTCGTGGACGCCTTCCGGCCCCAGATCGCCATCCTCGACATCGGCTTGCCCGTGATGGACGGCTACACGCTCGGGCGCGAGCTCCACATGCGCCTCCAGGACGCCCCGCCGATCCTGATCGCCCTCAGCGGTTACGGCCAGGACAGCGACAAGCGCAGCAGCGACGCGGCGGGCTTCCGGCTGCACCTCGTCAAGCCGATCGACGCCAGGGTGCTCGTCCCGCTGCTCGACGGCCTCCCCGACGACGCCGGGGGGCGCTGAGCGCCGCTCACGCCGGGAGCGCCGTCGCCATCGCAGCGGCGAGGCCGAGCCGCGGCGCGCCCCGGCTCAAGCCACCTTTGCGGCGGAGAACGGATCCACGTACGTCGTGGCGCCGATCTGTGCCCAGGTGTCGTGGCGCCCGTCGAGGTACACCACCGGGACGCCCGTGAGATCCGCGTCGTCGAGGCAGTTCAGGTTCACGGAGCAGAACTCCCCGCCGAGCTCCGGGATGTTTCCGTGCCCGAAGACGCGGATACCGCACGTCTTGCAGAACCGGGCATGGCCGGACTCGTGCCGCGAGTAGTCGCCGAGGACCTCCTCGCCGGCGAGCAGGCGGAAGGCGCTCGGCTTCACGATGGTGCCCCACCACCTCGTCTTCGTGCAGATCGTGCAGTTGCACTGCGTCGTCCCGGCGCTCGGGTCGAAGTCGGCCTCGAAGCGGACGGCGCGGCAAGCGCAGCTGCCCTTGTAGGTCCGGATGCCGGCGGTGGTCGTTGTGTGCTCGGAAGCGGCGTTGCTCATGGGCGGTGGCTCCAGGGATGGGGGCGGGGGCCGTAGGGCTCGTCGAGACGCGCCTTCGGGCGCCTCGCCCGCGGGATGAGAGGAAGCTAGACTGGATTGCGGACAGATTCGGTCCGCAAGGAGACAGGCGGCACATGGTCCAGACGTCCGCGCGGCTGCTGAAGCTCTTGTCGCTGCTGCAATCCCGGCGCTTCTGGACGGGCGGCGAGCTGGCCCGCGAGCTCGCGATCACCGAGCGCAGCGTCCGGCGCGACGTGGACAGGCTCCGGAGCCTCGGGTACCCCGTCCACGCGGCCACCGGCATCGGCGGCGGATACCAGCTCGGCGCCGGGAAGGAGCTGCCGCCGCTGCCGCTCGAGGACGACGAGGCCGTCGCCGTCGCCGTGGGGCTGCGCGCGGCGGCGACCGGGCCCGTGAGGGGGCTGGAGGAGGCGTCGGTCCGCGCGCTCGGGAAGCTCGAGCAGGTGCTCCCCAAGCGGCTCCGGCGCAAGGTGACCGCGCTGGGCGCCGTGAGCGTGCGGCTGGGCGACGGCAGCCCCACCGTCGACGCGGACGCGCTCGCCGCCATGGCGAACGCGTGCCGCGACGCCGAGGTCCTGCGCTTCGACTACAGCAGCCACAGCGGCGCCGCGAGCACGCGCGCCGTCGAGCCGTACCGGCTCGTGCACACGAGCCGGCGCTGGTACCTGCTCGCGTACGATCTCCAGCGAGACGCCTGGCGGACGTTCCGCGTCGATCGCATCCAGGGCAGGCCGAAGGCCGCGGGCCGCTTCAAGCCGCGCCCGCTGCCCGCGGAGGACGTGGCCGCCTACGTGTCGAAGTCGGTCTCCACGGACGCCTACCCGATCCGCGCGCGCGTGACCGTACACGCCCCCGCGCAGGCCGTCTCGGAGCGCCTCTCGGGCGTGGCGGGGCGCATCGAGGCGCTGGCGCCGGACCGCTGCGTTGTCCACACCGGCGGCGGGAGCCTCGACGCGCTCGCGTTCCACCTCGGGTTCATGGGGTTCGAGTTCGAGGTGCACGAGCCCGAGGAGCTCATCGACGAGCTCCGCCGCCTGGCCGAGCGCCTCGGCCGGGCCGCGGGGCGGAGCGGAGCGGGGCAGCGAGAGAATTGAACAGGGAGGCGAGGAGACAGGGAGTATTTTGACTATTTTCCTCCCCGTCTCCCTGCCTCCCTGTGAATTTTCCGAAGAATTCGAGTGGATGCCTCGGGGTCGCGACGTCAGGTCCAGTTGCAGAACTCGAGCGAATCCGGGTCCGAGGCGACCTGGACTTCCACTTCGGAGCAGTCGACTGGCTCGTAGACGTCGAACCCCTCGCCTGGCGGCGCCGCGACGCACTTGCCGCAGCCGAACCCGGCCGGGAAGCTCTCGGACCAGTCGAACCCCTGGCCGGAGTCGTCACGCCAGACGATGACGTGCCGCGAGCTCACCCCAAGGAGCGCTGTATCGAGCACGTCGGCGTCGATCTCGCCCCCGGGCACCTGGGTGCCCGGCGCGAGGAGCATGACGAAGCCCATGCCGACACCGTTGCTGTTGAGCGCCTCGCGCGGCGGCGCCGACCCGAAGCCGACGGTGAACGTCGCGCCGGAGAGGCTCCCCTCGCCGAAGTTGAAGCCGTAGTCGGGGCTGGACGAGCTCACGATCCAGACGACGGCCACCACGGCGCCCTCTGGAGCCGCCTCCCCCGTGATCGGTCCGGTGACCGTGAATCCCCCCGCCCCGCCGCCCTCTCCCGCGCTGCCGCCCGGGCCTCCCTGCGTGTCATCGGAGCATGCGGGCAAGGCCGACATCACCCCCATCAACCCTGCGAACACCCATCGTGCGCTCTTCATATCCACCATCGAGCACGGCGCGCTCCACGACGGAAGCGAACCGCACCGTTTCCAGGGCGCAGAATCCTGCTCGATCCGCCCCGTTCACTCATGTTGAAGACCTGTTCCCTCACGCGACGCGAACAGGCTCACTCCGAGAGCGCCGCCGCGATCGTCGCGTCGAGCCCGGCGCCCCGGCCCTCGAGGAAGCGCGCATCGTCGACCGCCTCCCCCAGCGCCGCGCGCGCGGCCTCGACGCACGCCTCGAGCGCCGGCCGCTCGATGGGCGGCACCGGCGTGCCGATGGCCTCGCGGAGCGCCGCGGCGCCGCCGAGCAGGCGCGCGCCGCGCTCCGCCTTCCCCGCCCGCACCGCCGCGCACGCCAGCGCCTCCAGCACGCTCGCGGAGCGCCAGAGATCGCCGAGCTCCCGGTGCAGCCGCAGGCTCGCCCGCAGGCGCCGCTCCGCGAGGGCGAGATCGCCGCGCTCGATGGCGATGAGGCCCAGGATGTTGCTCGTCCAGGCGATCCCCTCCTTGAATTTCACCTGCCGCGACAGGCCCTCGCTCTCCTCGCAGAGGCGTGCCGCGTCGCCGAGATCCCCGCGGTAGAACGCCGCGCAGCCGAGGTAGAGCAGCGCCGTCGCGGTCCCCTCGCGATCGCCCGCGCGGCGGAGCTCCGGCAGGGCGAGGCGGCACGCGCCCTCCGCGCGCGCGGTGTCGCCCGAGAGCCACGCCGCGAAGCCCGAGTAGCCGAGCGCGCGCGCCGCCTCGAGCGTGTCGCCGCGGCGCGTGGCCAGCGCGAGGCTCTCGCCGTGCAGCGCGAGCGCGCGCTCGTAGTCGCCCTGCTCGCGGGCGACGCTCCCGAGGATCTGGATCACCGAGGCGAGCCCGCCCTCGTCCCCGAGCTCGCGGTAGAGCGTCGCGCCCCGCTCGAGCAGCGCGCGCGCCTCGCGGTAGTCGCACTGGAGGAGCGCGAGCCTCCCCGCGCCCCGGAGCGCCGAGGCCACGTGCTCGGGCGCGACGCCCGCGGCGCCCGCGAGCGCCCGGCCGAGCCACGCGCGGCCCTCCTGGTAGTGCCCGTGGATGTACCAGAACCGCGAGAGCGCGGCGGCGAGGCGCACCGCGGCGCCCGCGTCGGCCCCCGCGAGCGCGAGCTCCAGGGCGAGGCGGAGGTTGTCGTGCTCGAGATCGAGCGCCGCGAGCCACGCGGCCTGCTCGGGCCCGCAGAGCGCCTCGGCCGCGCGATCGGCGAGCTCCAGCGACAGCTCGACGAAGCGCCGGTTGCACGCCTCGGCGGCGCCCTCCTCCACGAGCCGATCGAGGCCGTACTCGCGGAGGATCGTGAGCATCTGGAACCGCGGCTCCTCGCCCGCGACCTGGAGCACGAGGCTCTTGTCGATCAGCGACTCGAGGATCCCGAGCGTGTCGAGCGCCGGATCGCGGGAGGCGCACATCTGGTCCGCCATGGCCAGCGAGAAGCCGCCCGCGAACACGGCGAGCGTGCGGAAGGCCAGCTGCTCCTCCGGATCGAGGAGGCCGTAGCTCCAGTCGATGGCGGCGCGCATGGTCTGCTGGCGCTCGGGCAGATCGCGCGCGCCGCCCGTGAGCAGGCGGAACGAGCCCGCGGGCGCGGAGGAGCGCCCGGCGGCACCGCGGTCGCCGAAGCGCGAGAGCAGCGCCGCGGGGGTGAGGACCCGGAGGCGCGACGCGGCGAGCTCGATCGCGAGCGGCAGGCCGTCGAGGCGCGCGCAGATCTCCACGATCTCCGCGGCGTTGTCGGGGCCGAGCTGGAAGCCGGGCTTGATCGCGGCGGCCCGGCGGCAGAACAGGCTCACCGCCGAGCTCGCCAGCGCGGCGTCCACCGTGACGTCGCGCGGCTCCGGCACCTCCAGCGGCGGCACGACGTAGCGCCGCTCGCCCGAGAGGTTCAGCGCGGCGCGGCTCGTCACGAGGAGCGAGAGGTGCGGGCAGCTCGCGGCGAGGTGCGCGATCGCCGGCGCCGCGGCCGTCAGGTGCTCCAGGTTGTCGAGCAAGAGCAGCAGGCGGCGGTCGCGGAGGAACTGGACCACGCGCTCGAGATCCGGCCGCGCGCCGCCCTCGCCGAGGCAGAGCGCCTGCGCGATCGCCGAGGGCACAAGCGCCGCCTCGCGCAGCGACGCGAGGGGCACGAAGCAGACGCCGCCGGGGAACGCGGGGACGAGCTCCTCGGCGACCTGGAGCGCGAGCCGGGTCTTGCCGGTGCCGCCGACGCCGGTGAGCGTGAGCAGGCCGGCCTCGGGGTCGAGCAGGAGCGCGGCGATCTCGGCGCGCTCGCGGGCGCGGCCCACGAACGGCGTGCGCTGGACCGGCAGGTTGTGGCGCGGCCGCTCGGCCTCCGGCGAGCCGAACAGGCCGAGCGGCGGCGTGCTGTAGGAGCCGGGCGGCGGCGGCGAGGTGCCGAGCGGCGGCGCGCCGTAGGAGCCGAGCGGCAGCGAGGTGCCGGCCGGCGAGGTGCCGTGGGGGCCGAGCGGTGAAGTGCCGTGGAGGCCGGGCGGTGAAGTGCCGTGGAGGCCGGGCGGTGAGGTGCCGTGGACGCCGGGCGGTGAGGTGCCGTGGAGGCCGGGCGGCGGTAAGAACCGGTCCGAGTCGCGGTGCGCGCCGCCGGGGCGCGCCTGGGGCGGGGCCTCGACCGTGCCCGCGAGCTCGATGGTGTCGGTGCTGAGCATGCCCGCGGGCACGCCACCCCCGGGCGGCGCCGGCCCGCCGGCGCCGGGCGGCTCGACGGCCGCCGAGGAGCCCTCGAGCGCTGCCCGCAGCGCGAGGCTCTGCTGGCGGACCGAAGGGAAACGCCCGGCCGGGTCGCGGTCGCACGACCGCAAGAACCACGCGTCGAACGCGGGCGGGAGCCACCGCCAGCGCGTCGACGGCGGGTAGAGCCGCATCACGAGGAGCGCCGCCATCAGCTCGGCCATGCTGTTCGCGGTCCAGTAGATGTCGCCGGTCAGGAGGCGGACGGCGATGAGGCCGATCGCCCACACGTCCGCCGCGGGGCCGATCTGGTCCGAGCGCCCTCGCGCCTGCTCGGGGGCCATGTAGATGGGCGTGCCGATCGCCGTGCCGGTGGCGGTGATCCCGCCCGACGCGCCGAGCGCGCCCGGCTCGACCGCCTTGACCAGGCCGAGATCGAGGATCTTCACGCGCTCCTGCCCGTCGTCGCCGATCGCGAGGAAGAGGTTCGCGGGCTTGAGATCGCGGTGGGAGAGGCCCCGCGCGTGGGCGAGCTCGAGGGTCTCGGCGACCTCGCCGAGCCAGCGCTGCACCTCGCCGGGCGAGCGCCTGCCCTGGGTGGTGACGATCTGCTCGAGGTCGTGGCCCCGGAGCAGCTCCATCACCAGGAAAGGGGCGTCGTCGAGCTCGCGGGCGAAGCCGGCGTCGAGCATGCGCACGAACCCGGGCGCGTCGAGGAGCCGCATGGCCCGGATCTCGCGCTCGAACCGGGAGGCCGCCGCCGTGCCGGCCGCGTGTGTCCGGAGCAGGACCTTCACCGCGACATGGCCGCCTCCGTCGAGGTCGTCGGCCATGTACACAACGCCCGCGCCGCCGCGGCCGATCTCGCTCAGGAGACGGTAGCGGCCACCAAGGACGAGCGGGCAATCCGGAGAGAACATGAGGCGGCCGCGACCGGGACGAGCTCGGGGGGCCGCGGCGCGGGCAGCTTACCACAGAGGGCGCCGATGCCCGCGCCGCCGGCGGCCTCCGCTCTGCGTCGATGTCTCGGCGCGAGGCGTCCGGGCGATGCTTTCGCGGGGCGCGCCTGCGGGAGGAGAGGGCATGTCCATGACATTGAACAACACGATTCGCCCTGGCGGTGGGCGCCACCGGACGAGCGATATCCACAGCAGCGCCGCTGACAGATCCCTTCTCGAGGAGATCATCGAATGATGCCTTCTTTTCCCATGGCGGGTCCGGTCACGGCGCCTCCGGCCCCGGGAGGACTGGACCGTTTCGGCCCTGCGCGCCCGCGCCGCGCGGAGCGCCCCCTCGCGCGGCGCATCGCCGGGGCCTCCTCGCTCGTCGGTGCGTCGGGTACCAGCTGCTCGCGTCCCTCCGGGACGGATGAGCTTGTCCCCTGCCGCGCGGCCCAGTAGCATCCGCTGCCTCGGCCCGAGCGAGCGTGTGGCCGGGACACGGAGCGACCCATGGCCCTTGCGCCCCCGCGTGACCTCGTCAACCTCGAAGCGACCATCGCATCCGGCGACGCGCTCGACGTGCGGCGCTTCCAGGTCGACGAGCGCATCTCGTCCCTCTTCGAGGTCTCCCTGACCGCCGTCTCCGAGAACCCTGACATCGACTTCGAGTCCGTGGTCGGCCAGCCGATGAGGTTCGTAGTCCGCGGCCGGCACACCCGCGCGTGGACCGGTGTCTGCAAGGATCTCCAGCAGACCGCGGTCGAGGAGCGCGGCGTGTCCACGTATCAGCTCTCGCTCGTGCCCGCGCTGTGGCTCTCGAGCCAGCGGCGCAATCACCGCATGTTCCAGCTCATGTCCGAGGTCGACATCGCGCTCGCGCTCCTCGGCGATTGGGGGGTCTCACCGAAGCTCAAGCTGAGAGACACCTACAGGAAGCGCAAGTATCGCGTCCAGTACGGCGAGAGCGATTACACCTTTCTCTGCCGCATGCTCGAGGACGCGGGCGTGAGCTTCTATTTCGACGCCGAGGACGGGGAGAGCCAGCTCGTCCTCGACGACGCCCCCCAGACGAACCCGCGGCGCGCGCCGATCGCGTTCCGCGATCACCCCACCGCTGCCGACGCCGAGCACGTCACCGAGGTCCGCATCGGCCGGGCGCTGCGCCCCGGCAGGTACACGGTGCGCGACGTCGATCACCGGCGGCCTCCCACCTACCCGCTCATCGCCAGCGCCGCGGCCTCGTCCGACGTCGAGGAGAGGCTCGAGCGGTTCCACTACGTGCCCGGCGCGTTCGTCTACGAGGGCGGCGCCGGCGAGAGCACCCCGGCCGCGGACGACAAGGGCAGATACCGGGCGGACGAGGGCGAGGGCGCCGCGCTCGCGGCGCGCCGCCTCCAGGCGAAGCGCGCGTCTGCGCGCACCGTCTCGTTCGACACGAACGCCCTCGATCCCGCGCCGGGGGCCGTCCTCTCCTTCCTCGATCACCCGAAGCGCGAGCTCGGCCCCGAGCGCCCCCTGCTCGTCGTCGCGTCGCGGCTCTCGGGCACCAGCTCGGGCGAGTGGGGCCACGCGTGCACCGCCGTGAGCGCCGAGGCCCCCTACCGGCCGCCGCTCTCCACGCCGAAGCCGAAGGCCGTCGGCGTGGAGAGCGCCACCGTGGTCGGTCCGCCGGGCGAGGAGATCCACGTCGACGAGTTCGGCCGCGTGCGCGTGCACTTCCACTGGGACCGGGAGAGCACGATGGACGACGGCTCGTCGTGCTGGATCCCCGTGAGCCAACCCTGGGGCGGCGCCGGCTACGGGGGCACCAACCTGCCGCGCGTCGGCCAGGAGGTGATCGTCGACTTCCTCGGCGCCGATCCGGACCGGCCGGTCATCGTCGGCCGCGTCTACACGCGCCTCCAGCAGACGCCGTACAGGCTGCCGGACAACAAGACGCAGAGCGGCATCAAGACCAACTCGACCACCGGCACCGGCGGCTACAACGAGCTCATGTTCGAGGACGCCGCCGGCAGGGAGCTCCTCCGGATGCAGGCGGAGCGCGACCTCGACAAGCTCGTCAAGCACGACGAGACGGTCAGGATCGGCAACGACCGCGTGAAGCAGGTCGGCCACGACGACACGCTCACCGTCGGCCACGACCGGAGCCGCAACGTCGGCAACGACGAGACCGTGCACGTCGGCCGCGACGAGTCGCGCGTGGTCGGCGGGGACCGCTCCCGCTCGGTCGGCAACGACGAGTCGGTGACGATCCGCAACAACCGCTCGAAGACGATCGGCGGCAACGAGGACGCGGACATCGCCGGCAACCAGAGCCAGGTGGTCGGCATGAACAGGACCTCGCAGGTCGGCGGCAGCCAGGGCGTCCAGATCGGCGCCGACGCTTCCATGAGCGTGGGCAAGAGCATGAGCGTGGAGGTCGCGCTCTCCAAGGCCGAGACCGTCGGGATCAGCTCCTCCGAGTCGGTCGGCAGCGCCAAGGCGCTCACGGTCGGCCAGCGCTACGAGGTCACCGCCGGCAAGACGATGCTCGTGCAGGTCGGCGACGCCTACGACCTCACCTGCGGCGCCAGCGCGATCCACGTCGACGCCGCCGGCAACGTCACGATCACCGCCGGCGACGTCGCGATCAAGGCGAGCGGGCCGGTGCTCGTCGAGGCCGGCGGCACGGTCAAGGTGCAGGGGGGCACCGTCAACATCAACTGACGATGGCGCCGATCTCCCTGCCCGACGTGCTGGAGACCCACGCCGACGCCGCGATGTTCCTCCGGGCGCAGCGGTCGCGCGCCGCGCGATCCCGGACGCACGGCCTCGCGCAGCTCGCGCCGCTCGACGAGCGCCTCGAGGCGCACCTCGACGGCCTGCTCCTCGCGGCGGAGGGCGGCGATGACGCGGCCGGCGCGGCGCGCCGCGCGGGGGGCCGCTTCGTCGAGGCTTTCCTCGCGATCCGCCTGCGGAGCGCCCCGCTCCTCCGCGACGCCGCCGAGCGCGCCGGGCTCGGCCCTGGCGTGGCCGGCGGAGAGCGCGACGTCGTTGCGGCGCTCGGCTGGGCCCCCTGGTCCGACGCGGACGCGGTCACGGCCGAGCCCGCCGGCGGCCGCGCGGACGCGCCGCTGGCCCTGCTCCGGCTCCACGCCCAGCGCGCGCACCGGCGCGATCCCGGCGACGCGCTCCCGCGGGCGACCCTCGCAGGCGATCCCCGGCTGCGGGCCGCCGCGCTGCGCGCCGCGGGCGAGCTCTGCCGGCGCGACCTCACCGGCGCGCTGCGCGACGCGCTCGACGACCCGGACGCCGGGTGCCGCGCGTGGGCGGCGTGGTCGGGCGCCCTGCTCGGTGATCCGCGGTGCCGGCGCGCCCTCCCGGCGCTCGCGCGCGCGGGCGAGGCCGAGCTCGCGGAGCGCGCGCTCGAGCTCGCTGTCCGGGTGCTCCCGCCCGGCGAGGCCGAGGCGCTCATCCGCGAGATCGCCGCCGCGGGGGGCGAGCGGCGCGCGCTCGCGGCGGCGGCCGCGTGGGGCGACGCGCGCGCCGTGCCGTGGATCCTCGCGCTCGCGGACCGGCCCGACCTCGCGCGCCTCGCGGGCTGGGCCTTCTCGGCGATCACGGGCGTCGACGTGGCCAGGGGCGAGCTCGCCGCGGTGCCTCCGCCCGGCTTCCGGGCGGGCCCCACCGACGATCCGTGGGAGCGCGACGTCGGCATGGACCCGGACGCGCGGCTCGCGTGGCCCGACGCGGGGAAGCTCCGCGCCCGCTGGGCCGACCTCGCGGGGCGCTTCGACCAGGGGGCGCGGCACCGGCTCGGCCGGCCGATCGACCGCGCCGCGCTCCACGACGCGCTCTTCGACCCGGCGCACGCGGCGCGCGTCCCGCAGGCGCTCCGCGCGGGCGCGGCCCTCGACCTCGCCGCGCTGGAGCCTGGGCGCGCCCTGTTCGAGGTCCGCGGTCCATCCTTCCGCCAGGCGCGGGCGCTCCGCCCCGCCGGACGCCCCGACGAGGCCCCCCGTGTGGCAGCTCGTTAACCACACGCCGTACGCCGCGGAGCGCTGCTTCGCCCGCGACCGGCGCGGCGCCGAGGTGTGGCTGGTCGCGGTCAAGGGGACGTTCGCGATCCGCGACGACGGCACGACCGAGGTCGCCGACGCGCAGGAGCCGGTCGCCCTGGCGCCGCTCCACTTCGGCGACCCGGACCGGTCGAGCCTGCGCTACGACGCCGATCTCGTCCTGACGAAGCCGGGCACGGACGTCCTCGTCCACGGCCGCGCCCACGCGCCGAACGGCAAGCCCGCGGCGCGCGTCGAGGTGGGCTTGCGCTGCGGGCCGATCGCAAAGCGGCTCGTCGTCGTCGGCGATCGCACCTACCGCCGCGGTGTCCTCGGCGTCGTCCCGTCGGAGCCGGAGCCGTTCGTGGAGATGCCGATCCGCTACGAGCGCGCCTTCGGCGGCGCCGACCCCGAGACCTCGGCGCGCGAGCCGCGCAACCCGGCCGGCGTGGGCTTCGCGGAGCGCGCCCAGCGCCTCCTCGGGCGGCCGGCGCCGAACATCGAGGACCCCGGCGCGCCGATCTCGTCGGCGAAGGATCGCCCCACGCCCGCAGGCTTCGGCCCCCTCGCGCGCGGCTGGGCGCCGCGCCGCGCGCTCGCCGGCACCTTCGACCGCGCATGGGAGGAGGAGCGCATGCCGCTCCTGCCGGCCGACTTCGACGATCTCTTCTTCTTCGGGGCGCCCGCGGATCAGCGGGTCCCGGGCTTCCTGCGCGAGGGGACGCCGGTGGATCTGCTGCACCTCACCCCCGGCGGGCTGCTCCGGTTCCGGCTGCCGAGGACGAGGCCGTGCTTTCGCACGTCCTTCGGCCGGGAGGCGGCGGAGCACCGGGCCCGCCTGCACACGGTGATCATCGAGCCGGACGCGCGCCGCGTGATCCTCGTGTGGCACACGGCGCTGCCCTGCCACGGCAAGGAGCACCGCCTCGAGCACACCCGCATCTGGGAGAAGACGTATGTCTGATCGCGGCGGAGATCGCCGCGCGGAGGCGGCGCCGTGACCGTGACCGTGACCGCTGCGCCCCCGGCCGTGGCCGCGCCCGCCGCGCCGTCGGCCGTGATCCTCGGCTTCGGCGGCTGCACCGCGTCGGCCCCGTCGGCGGTCGGCTCCTGCGCCGCCGCGCGCGCCTCGGTGTCGCACTTCTCGCTCTGCGAGCACGCCCCCGTCGCCGGCCGGCACGCCTTCACGATCGCGGCCGCGCCCTACCTCCCGTCGTGGCGCCCCGCGGACGAGCCGCCCGTGACGGTCCGCCTCGCGGCGCTCGCCGCCCGCGCGCTCGACGAGGTGGCCGCGGGCCTGCCCGTGGCGCCGGGCGCCGCCGTGCCCGTGCTGCTCGGCGTCCCGTCCCCGCGCCCCGGCCTGCCCGACGACGCGGTCGCCGCCGTGAGCGCGCGCGTCGCCGCGGCGCTCGCCGCGAGGGGCGTGTCCGCGGCCGTCGAGCCGTTCCCGCTCGATCACGCCGCCGGCCTCGCGGCGCTCGCACACGCGGTCCAGCGGATCGAGGCGGGGGCGGCCGAGGTGTGCCTCGTGGGCGGCGTCGACTCGTACCTCGCCGCGAGCACGCTCGCCTGGCTCCACGAGCGGGAGCAGCTGAAATCCGAGCGCAATCGGTGGGGGCTCGTCGCCGGGGAGGGCGCGGGGTTCTGCGTGGTCGCGTCCCGGGCGCTCGCCGAGCAGCGGGCGATCGCCCCCGCCGCGGCCGTGCTCGCGGCCGCGACGGCGCGCGAGGAGGTCGCGCCGCGCGCCGAGACCCCGTCGCTCGGCGCGGGCCTGACCGCCGCGCTCCGGGCCGCGCTCGCGCCGCTCGGCGAGCGCGCGGTCGTCGACGAGGTCGTGTGCGACCTGAACGGCGAGCGGTGGCGCGGCGACGAGGCGGGCTTCTCGATCCCGCGCGTGGCCCGCCGCCTGGCCGAGCCGGGCCGCATCACCGCGCCCGCGCTCGCGTGGGGGGACGTCGGCGCGGCGTCCGGCCCGCTCTACCTCGCGCTGTCGGCGCACGCCGCCGCGCGCGGCGCCGCGCGGGGGCCCCGCGCCCTCGTGTGGACGAGCGCCGACGGCGGCGCGCGCTCCGCCGCGCTCCTCGAGCACCGCTGCGTCGGGAGGGAGTAACCATGCCGGTCACGATCAACGTCAACGGCCTCTCGCTCTGCCACCGCGGCAGCGACGGGATCTCCGTCGCGACCGCGCCGGACGTGTGCCTGACCCCGCCGGGCGTGCCCGTCCCGTACCCGAACATCGCTTATTCGGCGGACCTCGCGGGCGGGACCGGGACGGTGTTCGCGGACGGGGGCAACTCGATCGCGCACAGACCATCGATCTTCGCCACGAGCACGGGCGACGAGCCGGGCACGATGGGCGGCGTGGTGAGCGGCACCTTCATGAAGGAGGCCAGCTGGCTCACCTTCTCGGCCGACGTGAAGATCGAGGGGCACGCGGCCTGTCGGCTCACCGACAAGATGCTCCACAACCACGGCAACACGTTCAATTGCGCCGGGGAGCAGCAGCCGCCGGTCGGCGGCAACGCCGACTGCGCTGCCATGTGGAAGCAGGTGCGCAAGGAGGTGGACGACGTCCTGCGCCGGGGCGGGGACCGCAATCCGATCTTGCGCAACAAGCACATCACCGCGGCGTACGCGAAGATCTACAGAGAGCACCCCGAGCTCAAGTGGGCGGGCATGGGCGCCTTCGTCTCCAAGGAGGCCGGGTGCGGCATGAAAGAGGCCGTGGAGCTCTACAGGGACAACCTGGGGCTCGGCGAGGTCAAAGCCGGTATCAGGGAGGCGGCGAGGGCCGTGCTGCGCGGGCTCGCGGCCGGCAACAAGGCGATTTTCAGGGACATCTACCCGCAGTTCCTGTTCTACGCGAAGTACGGGAACGACGCGCTGCAGCGGTGCGCGGCCGCCGGCGGCATGACGCCAGAGATGAAGCAGGCGTTCAACCTGTTCGCGAAGGGCGACAAGGCGAGCATCGAGAAGGCGACCTTGCTGGTCGCGACCCAGGAGCAGGCGGTGACGCTCCAGAACGTCATGAAGAACGATCCCCTCTTCGTGAGCGCGCTCATCGGGAACAAGGTCGGAAACGACCTGGTCGTCGGTCGGCTGTTCGGCGCGAAGAACCCGGACGTATACCTGTCCGCGAGCTGCGGCGGCGGCCCCAAGGTGCCCTTCAATGGGAATATCATCGACGTGCAGGACCGTATCGACATGGCGATACGCGTCTCCCAGGCGTTCGACAAGCTCCAAGAGAAATGGCCGAAATGGATGAGCGTGGAGTTCTTGAAGCTGGAAGGCAAACAGGTCCTCACGTCGTCGCCGCCCAACTACCCCGTACCGCCGGTGGGGACCGTGCTGCCGTGAGAGGCTGGAGAGGATCGCGCGCATGAGCCCCGGTGAGCCCCCTACCGTCCGGTTCACCCTCGGCGAGGGCGTCGAAGCGCTCCTCGCCGAATCGAGCTACCCGTTTCCCCGCCTCGTCGAGCTCCACGCCATCGATCTCGTCGCTGTCACCGAGGTCGTCCGCTGCGTCCACGCGCGGGCGCCCGGCGGCTTCGACTTGCCTGAGGCGGCGCTCGTCGCGCTCCGCTTCGTGGCGGGCAAGCTGACGAGCGCGCGCATCTGCCCCCACGTCGGGCCGCTCTCGGACGCCGAGGCGGCGCGGGTGAGCGAGCAGGTCGCGGCCCTCGTGGGCCGGGCGGGCTGGAGGCGCGTGCCGGGCCTGGGCACGGCGGCGGGTGCGATCAGCGCGGAGCTCGCCGACCCCGACACGCCCATCGATGCCCTGATCCTCGTGGGCAAGTGGATCTACGGGGACGACGAGGTGCTGATCGAGGTAGAGCGGTCGGGATCGGCGGAAGTCCCGGGAGAGCCGACGCCCGCGCCGACGAGCCTCGTGCGGGTGCGCATCGAGAACGCCCCGCTCGTGGAGCGCGCGATCGCGGAGGTAGCGGACACCGGTAGCGAGATCATCTGGAGACGGCGAGCGGAGGAGGACGCGCCATGAGCCAGGCGAAGGCAGAGAAGGGTGGACCGCCGGCCGCGGCGGACGCCCCGGCGGATGAAGGCGAAGAGCTGCTCGAGCTCGTGCTCCTCCCGCCCCCCCGGGAACGCATCGAGGGCATCGTGATCGGCCGCGTGATCGAGGCCCTGGACGGCGTGCGCGTCGCCTTCCCGGGGACGCCCGAGGGGGTCGCGGCGCGCGCCCTCGCCGGGCCGAGCTCGCTGGTCCCGGGCGCCGAGGTCGCGCTCCTGTTCGAGGAGGGGGATCCGTCGCGCCCGGTGATCCTCGGCAGGATGGCGGAGGGGCTCGGCGCGGCGCGCTCCGCCGCTGCCGCGAGCCCGCCCGGCGCCACGGCAGCCACGCCGGGCGACGCCGCTGCGCCGGACGACGCCGCCGCGACGGGCGCGGCGGCCAGCCTGCAGGTCACCCGCGACGGGGAGCGGCTCGTCCTCACGGCCGAGCGCGAGATCGTCCTCCAGTGCGGCGAGGCCAGCATCACGCTCACGCGCGCCGGGAAGATCCTGCTGCGCGGCGCCTACGTATCGAGCCGCGCCACGGGCGTGAACCGGATCCAGGGCGGCTCGGTCGAGATCAACTGAGCTCCCGCCCAGCGCCGGCGGCGGCCGCCGCTCGCAGGCCTCCGCGCGCCCCGCCCGGAGCCTCGATCAACGCTCGCGCTCGGCCGTGATCGCCCGCCGCGACCGCGCCCCGAACGCTGGATCAGCCGCGCTCTTCGCGATCCACGCGCGGCGGATCCGCATGAGCGCGTCCGCGGGGAGCCGGAGCTCGCGCAGCGCCTCCGCCGCCGCCCCCCGCTCCGCGGCGACGACGAGCCGCGCGTGCTCCTCGACCGCGATGGCGCCCCGCACCGCTTCGAGCTGCGCCACGTACGCCGCGTCGTAGGCCGACAGCAGGTTCCGCTTGCCGCGCGCCCCTTCGGCCTCGATCTCGTCGAGCCAGCGCGCGTGGAGCCCTTGCCATGCCTCCTGCGACAGCCCCGCCGCCGAGAGGATCTCTTCCGCGGCGTCCGGCCGCCACGCGAGCTCGGCCGCGATCCTCGCGCACCGCTCGATCGGGTACGCGTCGCACGGCGGCAGCGGCGCCGCCGCGCCCGCGCACGGCAGGAGCGCCCCCTGCGACGCGCCGGTGGGCGCACCGGCCGCGCTCACCGCGACACCGTCGAGGGGGTCGTCGTCCGCGATGGCCTGGCGCGCGGCCGACCCCCCGGCCGGAGCCGCGACCACAGCGCCATCCGCCGGCTCCCAGCTCGGCTCACCGGCCGGAGCCGCCAGCGCGGCGCCGCTGGCCGGCTCCCAGCTCGGCTCACCGGCCGGAGCCGCCGCCGCGGCGCCGCTGGCCGGCTCCCAGCTCGGCTCACCGGCCGGAGCCGCCAGCGCGGCGCCGCTGGGCGGCTCCCAGCTCGGCGTCACGACGGCTGCCGCCGCGGCGCCGCTGGCCGGCGCGTCGTCTGCGGCCGACCGGAACGGCAAGGCCGCCTGCTGCCTGACGCTGGGCATCGCCGTCTCCGCGAAAGCGCCCAGCTCCGGAGCGATCCGGACGACGCCCGCCTGCTGCGGGTGATCGAGCGCGACGTGCCCGCGCCACATGAGCATCGCGGTCCCGCGATCCGCGTCGAGGATGAGCGTGTCGCACCGCATGCGCACGTCCTGCGACCAGCCGCTGTCCAACGTCGCGGTCGCGCGCGGCGCGGCCACCTGCAGGCTCGTCACGAGCCGCGCGAAACGGGGGTGGAGGTTCTCCAGCGCGATGCGCTCGTCGCCCGCGAGCTCCCGCAGCCGCTGATCCGGCGGCGCGGCGTTGAAGTAGGCAATGTCGAAATCGTCCGGGAGCGGCCGCTCGCTCCACCGCGCAGGATCCCACGTCGCCGCGTGGCGGTGCAGGAGGGCCGCGCGCCCGGGCCAGGTCGGCGCGATCGGCCCGAAGCCGACGGGAGGCACGTCGCGGTCGTGCGCGAGGGGCAACCCGACCGGGACGAGGTTCGGCAGCGCGACGCGGCCCCACGGGTCGGCGACCGCGCTCGATCCGGTTCGAACGCCGACGGGGTTCGCGGTGCCCGGCCCGCCCGCGGCGCGCTCCCAGCGGAGCGGCATCTCGACGAAACGCGTGGGGCCCGTGACCGTGCCGTCCGGCGTGAGGAAGCGGTCGCCGAACACCCAGAGCGCCTTGTCCACCTCGCCGACGGCGAGCCGCGCCACGAGCGACGTCACGGGAGCGCCCTCGGGCGCGCGCGCGTGGCCCACGAGGAGCACCTCTGGCCAGCGCTTCGCGGGGGCGAGCGCGCTCGCGACGACGATGCGCCCGAGCTCATCGACCGGCGCCTCGCCCGCGTCGCCGCCGCTGGCGTCGCTGGCGCCGAGGATCCGCGACACCCCCGGGACGAGCGCGAAGGTCGCCCTGCATACCACGGTGAGCGTCCATGCGTCGCTCCTCGGCCGCCAGAGCACGGAGCTCGCGCGGAACGGGTCGTAGGCGATCACGTCCATGGGGCGCAAAGGAGAAGGACCCGCGATCTTTTGCGCCGTCTCCTTCTCCGGTCAATCTCCAAAACCGGCAGCGCCGGACACCGGACGAGGCGAGGCGCCATCGACAGCGCAGCCTGAGAAAGCCGAGCAGCGCCCTCCAGCGTGCCGACCGGCCCCGCGCCGCGCGAAGCGCTCCCGCGCGCTGTCCGAAGCGGGTATCCTCGGGCGAGCGTGAACGGACAGCGCCGCGCGCCAGCTCCAGCTCCCCAGGTCCCGCTCCAGCGCGGCGCGCGGGCCGGAAACCGGCGCTCGGCGGCCTCCCGACGGCGCCCCGCGTTCCAGGAGAGAGCTCCATGACCAGCACCGTTGACAAGAGCGACGTGTTCCTCATCCCGATGCCCGGCAAGCGCGTGGCGCGCATCCCGGTCGCGGTCCTCGAGCGTTACCTCGACGAGGCCACGCGCGTCGTGCACGACCCCGCCGAGCCGGAGAGCGACGTCACAGCCCACGGGATGTCCGTCGACCCCGCGACGGGCGCGAGCGTCTGGCACACCGAGTGGGAGCTCGGCCCTTGCGACTACACCGACGAGAGCGGGTTCCCGCAGAGCGCCTACGCCTGGCACCGCCACCCGCTCGGGACCGAGTACACCGAGATCTACCAGAAGTGAGCGCGCCCCGGCCGGCCGTGCCCCGCTCCTGCCCGCGCGCACTTCGCGCTCCACGCGCGCTCCACGCGAAAGCTCGCCCGCGCGGCCTGCGGCGCCCACGCCTGCCGGGCGCGCCGCTCCTCGCGGCGGCCGCCGGCGCGCTCCTCCTCGCCTCGCTCGCCCCGGCCTGCATCGAGCGCGGCTATCCCCTCGCCGGGAGCGGGCAGGTCGAGCTCCGCGCCGACGTCGCCGGGCCGCTGTTCGCCGCCGACACGCTCGACGAGGCGGGCAAGCCGGTGCTGCCCCGCCAGAGCCCCTGGCGGACCGCGGTCTCGCTCAAGCTCACCGAGGCGAACGAGCCGGCGTACGGCGGCTACGTCGAGGTCCGCGCCGTCCCGAGCGAGGCGCTCGCGCTGCACCCCGTGGAACGCGACCAGGAAGCCGGGGCCTCGTGCGGCGTGAAGGACGGCGCGTTCCGCTGCACCGCCGGAACCCAGGGCTACGCCCGCTTCACGGCCGCCTCGGAGGGCGACTGGTCCGGCGAGGCGCGGCTCGTCGTCTCGTGGGCCGACCGCACCGAGGAGCTCCCGATCACGATCCTCCCCGCGGGCTTGCCGGAGGACGCCGCCAACTTCGCGCTCATCGCGGGAGGCCTCGGCGACAGCGACCGGGTGCTCGCGACCTACGTCCCCCTCATGTGCACGATCGGCCCCCTTCCGGACGATCTCGGCGCCACCTGGCGGCCGGGCGCGATCCGGGCGCGCGAGGCGCGCGTCCGCGCGTCGCCTCCCCTGAACGCGCCGGGCGTCGTCGAGCACGCGCCCGTGATCATCGAGTCGCTGCACAGCGAGGCCGCCCTCTCGCTCACCCCCGATTGCCTCGAGCGGACCTCGCGCCTGCGCGTGCTGCTCGGCGCGACCGGGGAGAGCCCGCCCTTCATCCTGTGCTTCAGCGACCTCGGCGGCGAGGTGAAGATCGCCGTGAGCTCGGGGCAGAAGGCGCTCGACCCGATCCCCTCGCTCACCGTCGACCCCGAGCCGCGCCTGCTCCGCGTGCGCGCCCTCCGGAGCGTCGTCGCCGCGGGGACGCCCGGCGATCTCTTCGAGGTGAGCGCCTACAACGCCGAGCGCGTGCGCATCGCCGTCCCCGTCGACCTCACCGTCGGCGACGACCAGGTGATCGCGCTCGGCGGGGCGTCGGTGACCCTGCGCGGCGAGGACAGCGAGGCGACGATCATCCAGGGCGTCGCTGTCGCGCCGGGGACGACGACGCTCCGTGTGACGCCCCGCCTGCTCGCGAGCCCCGAGTGCTCGTCCGAGCCCGTCACCGTCACGCCGGAGCAAAAGCCGGAAGAGGACGCCGAAGAGGACACCGAAACGGAGACTGAGCCGGAGCCCGAGCCGGGCGCCGGAGGGGGAGGCTCGCCGTGAGCGCACGCAGATCCGCCACGTTCCTGTCGGCCGTGGCGCTCGCGCTCGCGATCGCCGCGCCCGCCACCGCGCCGGCGCAGGACGATCCCGAGACGGACACCGGGGAGACCGGAGAGGAGACGCCGGAGC
Organism: Sorangium sp. So ce426; assembly: GCF_051475585.1. Taxonomy (NCBI): domain Bacteria; kingdom Pseudomonadati; phylum Myxococcota; order Polyangiales; family Polyangiaceae; genus Sorangium; species Sorangium sp. So ce426. The sequence continues at coordinate 7,602,824 of NZ_CP150341.1, forward strand.
CGGCCACCACCCTGAGGCGCCCGACCGACGCGGGGCCGATGGCCGTCCCCGCCGACTTCGGCGGCAGCCTGCAGGTCGTGCGCGCGCCGGCGGGCACGGCCAGCGCCGCGTCGTCGGCCGGCGGGCCCGAGATCTTCCCGGACGCGCGCCGCGTCTGGATGAGCGTCCGCGACACCGATCCGGTCCCGATCGAGGCCGCGCGCCGCGGCGGCCGCTGGCTGTGCAGCGGCGGCGGCTGCGCCGCGCAGACCGGCGACCCCGGGCAGAGCCCGATCGGCGACCAGATGCTGCGCTCGATCAAGCTCCAGACCCCGACGCTTCCCCTGCCGCTCACGGTGTGGGGGCGGCTCACCGAGGACGGCCAGCGCCTGCTCGATTTCGACCCGGTGCTGCTCGGCCGCCGCTCGTACCGGCACGTCTGCGCCTACCGCCCGGTCGCCGACGCCCCGCGGTCTCCCGTGGGCGCGCCCGCCGCGCCGGCGCCGCTATCGCCGCTATCGCCCGATCGCGTGGACGTCTGCCGCGACGGCCGGCCCGAGCCGCCGCCGGCCGACGCGGGCGAGCTCACGCTGGGCATGCAGTGGCCGAAGCAGTCGGAGATGGCCGATTTCCACTACCTCGCCATCGTCGACAGCTGCGGCAACGCCCGTGTGCAGCCGTTCCAGCGCACGTTCACTGTGCCGGTCCTCGAGGTCGCCTCGGGCGGCTGCGGGCGCCCCGATGGCAAGGTCCTCCGCGTCTTCCCGGGCGGCGGCTGGCTCCGGGTCACCGCCTTCAACCTCCACGCGCCCGCGGCGGCCAACGTCGTCAACGCGACGTACCGGGTCACCGTCCCGCCGCTCGAGAACCTCGTCGAGTCGAACCCCGCGCGGCTCCTCTTCCCCGATCCGCTCGCCGACGACCTGAAGGTCGACTGCGGCCCCACGCCGATCGCGCCCCGCGCCGACGCCGGGAGCCTCCCGCCGCCCGGGAGCGCCCGTCCGCCCGGGCCGCGTGGGGCGTCCCCTGCCCCGCCGGCGGGCCGGGGACCTGCGCGCGCGAATGGACAGCTCCAGGGCGGCGCAGGCGCCGGCCAGCGGCCTCCGACGGCGGCGCAGGCCGGTCCGACGGCGCAGGCCGGCGCGGCGAAGCAGGCCCCGCCTCCGGCGAAGGCCCAGCCGCCAGCCGGGCTGCCGCCTCCTCGCCGGGCGCCCGACGTCGATCCATCGCGCCCCGGGCCGCAGCCGCTCGCGCACGGCGCGGTCGTCATCTCGCCGGCGCCGCTCCGGCTGGGCAACTGCCGGATCCGGCTGACGGGCCAGGCCAAGCACCGGCTCGTGGCGCCGCTCGCGCTCCACGTCTCGCTGACGCGCACCGATCAGATGCGGAGCGGCACGCCGATCGAGCTCCTCCAGAACGGCACGTGGATCGTCACGCCGAGCAGCGCGGAGTTCCCGCTCCCGCCGCTCGCCGAGGACTTCGACGGGGACGCGCGGCTCCGGCTGGCCGTCTACAGCGATCCGCTGAGCCCGCAGGGCAAGGTGGTGCTCGTCTCCGACGCGGGCCGCGTCGCGAGCTCGCTGCGCTCGAGCGAGCCCGGCGAGCCGGAGCGCGCCCGGCGCCTCGTGGGATCGGTGGCGATCCACTCGGTCCCGCTGTGCGGCGAGGACAACTTCCAGACGCTCGAGGCCGCGGGGACCTGCTTCCGCGCGTACCTCACCGTCCCGGCGATGCTGGCGACGCTGCAGGTCACCCGCGCGCCGTGGGTGGAGAAGCCCCTCGTCACGCGCAGCGTGCTCAGCGCCGTCGGCGTCGCGCTCGCGATCGACCGCTACGACCCGGTGGAGCGCCGGGCCTTCCCGATCGCGGCGCAGCTCGGCGGCTTCGTGCAGACGCTCGGCGAGGGGCGGGTCGGCCTCCTCGGCTACGTCGGCGTCGCCCCGACGATCCCCATCCTCGGCTCGGGCGGCAACACCACGTCGTTCGGCTTCCTGGCGGGGCTCGGGCTGGAGTACATCACCAACGAGGCCGGGCCCGACGAGGGGCTCAAGCCCGCCGCGTTCGTGTCCGCGGTCGTGCAGGTGGGCCAGGCCGCCCCGCAGGTCTCCACGAGCGGCCGGGCGAGCTTCGGCACCTACGCCGGCGACTGAGCCGCCGCGGCGCGGGGCGCGCGGCGGCCCGGCCGCCCGCTCACCGGGGGTTCAATATCGTGTCCAGCTCCTCGATCGCCTGCCGCTGGATCGCTGTATCGAGCCGCGCCTCCTCGAGCAGGGCGCGCGCCTCCGGGTAACGCCTCGCGATCACGAACGCCCGGATCCAGAGCACCTTGCGCTCCGACGCGAAGAGGGTGTTCGGCATCTCGCGCTCGTAGCGCTGGAGCGCCGCGATCGCCCGGTCCGGATCGCGCGCCTGCAGCGCCTTGGTGACCGCGTCGAACAGGGCGATGTCGTGATTGCTGCCGGGCCCGTCGATCTCGATCTTGAGCTTCTCGATCGTCTCGGCGGCGACCGGCGCCGGCGCGCGCTCCCCCCGGTCAGGCGGCGGCACGCGCGCGCGCCGCTGGGCCGGGGGGCTCCGCCGCGGCGGCATGGCGGCGACGGGCGCCGGGGCCGCCGGCGGCGACGGCGGCTCGACGCGCGGCGCCGCCGGCTCGGCGGGCCGGCGCGGCGGCATGGCGGCGACGAGCGCGGGCGCGACGTGCCTCACCTCCTGCGGAGGCGGCGGCTCCGGGGCCTGGAGCGCGAGCCAGGCCGCCCCCGTGGCCGCCGCCGCCGTGGCCGCGACGGGCGCGGCCACGCTCAGGGTCGGCAGCTGGACGAGCTTCACGAGGCCCTTGAGCCACGTCGCGGCGTCGCTCAGCGCCTGGCCGACGCCCCCGGCGGCGTTCCCGGCGCTGCCCGCCTTGAGCGCCCCCACCGACTCCTGCACGCCGCGGAGGATCGAGATCCGGACGTCGTCGGGCACGCGCGGCGAGATCCGCGCGGTGGCGAGGATCGCCGCCAGATCCAGGGGCAGCACGAGGCGAGAGCCCTCCCTCTTCCGGTCCTCGCGCCGGCGCTTCAGCAGGATGTCGTGGAACAGGCGCATGGCGCGCGCGCGCCACTTGTACGCGGTGGACAGCGGGATGCCGCGCTGCTGCGCGAGATCCGCCATCGAGGTGCAGTGGAGATCGTGCCCGACCAGGATCCAGTGCGCATCGGCGTCGAGCTTCTGCATGAGCTCCAGCACGACGAGCCGCTCCTGATCCGAGATCAGCAGCTCTTCCGAGGTCTTGGCGGGGTCGATGAGGGGAGGGAGCTCGTCGTCGGGCACGAGCTCTTCGTAGCGGTGCTGGGCCCGCTGCAGGTAGTGCGAGGCCGTGTGGACCGTGATCCTGTTCAGCCAGCGCTCGGGCCGGGAGATCTCGGGGTTGTATCTGTCGAAGCTGAGGTACGCCGCGAACAGGACCTCCTGCGCGAGGTCCTTGCGATCACGCAGCGGGACCCCCAGCCCCGTCAGCCAGCGCCCTACGAGCGCGGAGGTTTGCTCACGAAAGAGAAGCTCGAAAGCGCGCTCTTTTTCAGGTGGGCCGCCTTGGCCCGGACGTCGAGGTCTTGTCATACACAAGTCCAGTTCCGGGCACGGACGGGAGATTGCCGCCCGAAGCAGGCCGCGCGCGACGGACGGGGGGCCGGACGGCTGCTCACGGGCGCCAGGAGGCCGGAAATCCCGCAGAATCCTCGCGAAAACGGGGCGCAATGGCGCTCCGGATCCATCCGATTATAGAATAGCATTCTGTAGAATAATTCATGCGGCGAATGGGTCGTACCGCACCCAGGTTGCGGCGCGAGGAGGCGCCGGGACGCACCGGCTCGCCGGGGATTCCGGGTGCGCCCGCGCGCGACTCGAGGCAGGCTGCGCCCCCGCTCCGCGGATCCAGCGCATGAAGCTCACCGACTTCTCTCTCGCATCGATCGCGGCGAGCTCGCGCCGCAACACCATCCGCGACGTCTGGGACAAGCTGAGCCCCCTGCCGGGGGGCAAGCGCCTGTTCAGCCGGCTCATCGGCGCGATGGCCCCGTACACGGGGACGATCCGCGCCGAGGTCGAGGTCCTCGAGCGGGGGCGCGCGGAGGTGTCGATGCGCGACCGGCCGGGGCTGCGCAACCACCTCCGCTCGGTGCACGCCGTCGCGCTCGTCAACCTCGCCGAGCTCACCGGCAACACGGCGCTGTCCTACGCGCTGCCCGACGACGCCCGGTTCATCGTCGCGGGCCTCTCGATCGAGTACGTGAAGAAGGCCCGCGGGACGATCCGCGCCGTCTGCGAGTGCCCTCTCCCGGAGACCAGCGAGCGCAGGGAGTACGATATCCCGGTGAGCCTGCGCGACGCGACGGGGGCCGAGGTCGCCCGCGCCGTCCTCCGCAGCCTCGTCGGTCCGAAGAAGCACCCCTGAGCTCGGCGCCGCGCCGCCCTTACCGAGCCCCCCGGCGCTCCCGACCCCTGCAGTCCGGCAAAGCGCCACGCGCCGGAGCCCCCCTGTACTCCAAAGCACGCTGCGCTGCGGCGGAGCCCTAAGCTCCGGAGCAGACGTGTGCTCCAAAGCACCTTGCTGGCCGGAGCAATCCTGTGCTTCGGAGCAATCCTGTGCCCGCGAGCACACGGGGAGCTCAGCTGTCGCCTGACCTCCCCTGCAGCGTCTCACCCCGCCCCACACCGCGCCAGAGCGCGGACAGAGGGTTCGAGTCAACACGCTCGACAAAGCGCTTCCAGGGTGTTTCGATTCTTCTCATGAGGAACCGGTCAGCGATGGTGGCGCTCGCCGCGACGGGGATCAGCGTGATCTTCGCGGCGTGCGGGGGGGCCGACGGCTCGGTCTCCGCCGGCGGAGCCGGCGGAGCGGGCGCCGGGGCCAGCTCGGGGACAGGCCCGGGGAATGGCACGGGGAACGGCCCGGGAACAGGCGGAGCGACGAGCACCGGAGTTGGCACCGACGGGCCTGGAGAGATCACCACCGGGCCAAGCAGCGGCGCCGGCGAGGGCGCCGGCGGCGAGGCGTCGTGCGCCGGGGAGACGAAGACGGCGGAGCTCGTGCCGCTCGACCTCTACATCATGCTCGACTCGTCGGGGTCGATGAGAGATCGGCTCGCGACGGGCGGCACCAAGTGGACCGCCGTGACCGACGCGCTCGAGGCCTTCTTCACCGACCCCAAGTCGGAGGGGCTCGGCGTCGGGCTCCAGTACTTCCCTCTGCTGAACGCCGGCCAGCCCATGAGCTGCAGGACCCACGAGGAGTGCGGCGTCAGCGGGCCGTGCGCGCTCCGGGCCTGTCGCAGCTCGTTCGACGCCCGCACGGGCATCCAGGTCTGCGTCACCGACGCGGACTGCCCGGACGACGACGCGTGCATCGACATCGGCGTATGCTCCCAGAACAGCAACATCGTCTGCGGCGACATCGGCGAGCGCTGTCCCAACCGCGCGGGCACGTGCAACAAGGTGACCCGGAGCTCCTGCGCGCATCCGTACTCGTGCGTCACCGAGGACTACGCGACGCCCGCCGTCTCGATCGCGCCGCTCGACGCCGCCTGGGCCGACGAGCTCATCGGGTCGATCGACCGGACATTTCCCGACGGAGGCACGCCCACCGCCGGCGCCCTGTCCGGCGCGATCGCCCAGGCCCGGGCCCACGCCCAGGCGAACCCGACCCACAGGGTCGTCACCGTGCTCGCCACCGACGGGATGCCCACCGAGTGCAACCCCACGTCCGCCGACGGCATCGCGGAGATCGCGGCCGAGGGGCTGGGCGGCTCGCCGAGCATCTCGACCTTCGTCATCGGCGTCTTCGGCAGGGACGACGACGGCGCCCAGGCCACGATGAACCGCATCGCCGAGGGCGGCGGGACGACGTCGGCCTACTTCATCGACACGAGCTCCGACGTGACGCAGGCGTTCCTCGACGCGCTCAGCGAGATCCGCGGGACGAGCCTCGCGTGCGAGTACCAGGTCCCGGCGCCGTCCGCCGGGCAGACGCTCGATTACGGCACGCTCAACGTCCAGCACACGCCGCCGGAGGGCGCCGACCCGTCGACCATCTTCTACGTGGCCACCGAGGCGCGCTGCGACGCGACCGCCGGCGGCTGGTACTACGACGTCGACCCCGCGACCGGCGGCACGCCGACGAAGATCGTGATGTGCCCCGCGACGTGCACCCACTTCCAGGCGGGCGGGCAGGTCCAGCTCCAGGTCGGCTGCAAGACCGAGATCCCGCCGATCAACTGAGCCCTTCCCGCCACCTCGCCGGCGCCACGCGCCCCCCATGGCTCGCGCGCACGGCCGGTAGTTGGTGGCGCGTGGCGCGTGGCGCGTGGCGCGCGGCGCGTCAGGCGTCGAGCGCCGCCGGCCGCGCGGCGGCGGACGGGCCGCGGGTGCGCAGCCAGAAGTACGCCGCGGACGCGGTGAACAGGGCCCCGCAGACGAGCGCTGTCGCGTAGCTGAAGCCGAGGAAGAACTCGAGCCACGAGCGCTTCGCCTGGCCAAAGCTCTTGTAGAGCAGGAGCGCCACGCTCCCGAGGTAGCCGAAGGCGTCGGCCGCGGTGATCAGGAATCCCGCCGTCGCCACCGAGCCCACGGCCGCGATGAGCCGGTCGAAGAGGACGCAGTTGTACGGGACGTACCCCACGTAGAGCCCGAGCCCGACGCTGATCATCCAGGCGACGGGGCCGATGACGCCCGCCTGGTAGAGCGCGGTGCTCAGCCCCGCGAGCGCCGCCCCGGCGACCATGACGCCGTGGATCGCGGCGAGCGCCGCGCGGTTGTTGCGGATGCCGATCATCACCGCGACCGAGAGGAGCGCGCCGATCGCCACGGGGATCTCGGCCGTCGTCAGGATGGCCGGCTGGTCGGTGTAGCCGAGGGCGTCCCAGATCTCGCGGGCGAAGTTGTCCCGGAAATCGCGGTAAGCGGTGAGGACGACGTAGCCGAGGACGAGGGTCGCGAGCCCGCCCGCGTTCGCGAGGACGAACGCGCGCCGCGCGGCGCGGTCCATGGGCGCGCGCCGGGTCCGGAGCGCCTCGTCGTCCACCGAGGGCGGCGGGATCTGCGCGAGCATCCACACCGAGAGGAGCAGCGGCGGGAAGAAGAGGGCCCCCGTCACCGCGGGCATCCACACCTCCGGGACCCCCCAGCCGAGCGTGACTTTGCCAACGGTCTTTACGAAGCCGCTCGCGACGATGAAGCTGGCGCAGAGGCCGGCGCCGAGCAGATCGCTCACGCGGCGCCCCTCGAGGAAGCCGAAGACGAGCCCCCAGACCATGCCGAGGGGCAGGCCGTTCAGCGCCAGGAAGACGGCGGCGTACGGCGCAGGCGCGAGCGCGAACAGGACGAGCGCGACCTCGCTCACCCCGATGCACGCGAGGATGGCGAGCGCGCGCCGCTCGGGCGGCATCTCGGAGACGATCTTGATGCCAAGGAACTTGGAGGCGCAGTACCCGAGCACCTGGGCGATGATGTAGAGGCTCTTCAGATCGAGCGCGGGCAGCAGCGGCAGCGCGACCATCCCCTTGTAGGAGCCCACCGCGAACGGCTTGCGGAAGGCGTACATGCAGAAGTAGGTCGAGAACGCGGCGATCACGGCGAAGGCCGTGAACACCGGCGCAGGGGCTCGCTCGAGCCATTTCGTCACGCTTCGCTGCTGGGCCGGCATGGGAGCTCCGAGGAAGGCGCGAGGGTAATCGCGGCCGCGCGGCGCGCGCATGGTTTTTCGGTGAGGAGCGGGCCGGACTGCCGCCCGCACACGAACACGCGAACCGCGGATCTCGCCGTGGCCTGCAGAGCGTCCGGCCGGTATGCCGCGATGGTCGCATTTTTCGCCTTCCGCCCTGCTCATTCTTCTCCCGGCTCGTGTCGCGGCTCGCCCCTCGTCGCTCCGGTCCTCGCTCTTCGTCTCTCGCGCCCCTCATGGGGCGCCCGCGGGCGTGCGGCGTTCGAGGAAGCTCATCGGCGATCGATGAAGCGGGCTCATCCGCGCAGTGATGGTCGAGATCGGATGGCCTGAAGTCGACACATCGGCGAGCGACGCCGGCGCGCGGCCCGGAAAGTCATGTGAGCTCGTCCGTCGGCTCCCGGGTCACCCTCAGGGGAAGCCCTAAGTCATGATGTCGTCACTGTGGCACAACGTCTCTGTGAGACGATTTGGTCGCTCCGGCATGGGGCGCATCGCGCCTCGCAGCGGGCCTGACGGGGCGAAATCTCCCTGAAAACGGAGCGAAATACCGCCCTCGCCGTCCTGGAACACCCCTTGCGATGTGCGATGACGGATCGCGCCGGGGCGTCGGGGCCCTGGATCTTCAGCCCACGCGGCGCCGGACAGGCACGCACGACCGGCGGCCCGATACGGCTGTCCTCCCGCACGCTCGTGCGTCGCCCGAATGTAGACCGAGCGTCGGCTGGATCACCGGAGAGGAGCGGCCCAGTTTCGCTGCCGTGTCGCTCTCCTCGCAAGAAAGGCGGAGGAGTCATGCCGAATCGTCAGGGATGGATCGACGAGGAACATAACGATGCGCCGGGGCGCGACGACGAGCGGTTTGGGTCAACCCCGGGTCAGCGGGGCGATGAGCGATATCGTGGCGAGCGCGGAGCGAGCGGGGATGCTAGTTACGGGCATCGTGGCAACTACGAGCAAGTCCTCCAGCGAGACGATCGGCGCCATTCCCGCGGAGGTCACGATGATCTCCGCGGTCGCCCCGATCAGCGAGAGTCTGTCGGACGCGGCCACGAGGGCGAGCGCGACGGCGAGGGCGACCCGAGCTGGCGCGGCCAGGGCGGCGAACGCGGCTGGGAGGTCCGACAGGATCGCGCCTGGGGGCAGCGCGAGGACGCCCGGCGTGAGGACTGGGGCGGCCAGCGTGATGACTTCCAGCGAGGAGGTCGCGACGATCTTGACGCCAGGCGCGGCCACGGCGGCGGCCAAGGCGGCTTCGGCGGCGGCCAGGGCGGCTTCGGTGGCGGCCAGGGCGGTCACGGCGGCCAAGGTCACTTCGGCGGCGGCCAGGGCGGCTACGGCGGCCAAGGCGGCTTCGGCGGCGGCCAAGGCGGTCACGGCGGCGGCCAGGGCGGATTCGGCGGCGGCCAGGGCGGCTTCGGTGGCGGCCAGGGCGGCTTCGGTGGACAGGGCCACTTCGGCGGCCACGGCGGAGAGGGATCCGGCCGCGGCCAGGGCGGATTCGCCGGTGGCCAGGGCGCCTATGGCGATGAGGGCAGACAGGGCCGCTTCGGCGGACAGGGCCGCTTGGGCGAACAGGGTGGTTTCGGCGGACAGGGGCACTTCGGCGGACAGGGTGGCTTCGGCGGCGGCCAGGGCGGTTATGGCGCCGGTCAGGGCTATTTCGGTGGCCAGGGCGGCTTCGGCGGACAGGTTGGCCAGGGCGGCTTCGGCGGACAGGGCCACTTCGGCGGCGGCCAGGGCGGTGAGGGCGGCCTCGGAGGCCAGGGTGGATTCGGTGGCCAGGGTGGATCTGGTGGCGGCCAGGGCGGCTTCGGTCGCCAGGGAGGCCTGGGCGGAGTCCAGCACGAAGGATACGGAGCCCGCGGCGGCCTCCGGCAGTGGGCCGACGACGAGCGCGGCTGGAACGAGCGGCCAGGACAGCAACGCGGGTACGAAGGCCACGAGTCGTCCTTCGACGGCGATCAAGGCCCTTCCCCTCGGCCCTACGGCGGACAGGGATCCGGCGGACAGGCCTCAGGCGGCCGCAGCTTCCTCCAGACCGTTCGACAGGGCGGCGGGCCCGGCGGCTCGCGTGGTCGCCCGCCCAAGGGGTACAAGCGCTCGGACGAGCGGATCCGCGAGGACATCTGCGATCAGATCTCCGATCAGCCGGACCTCGACGCGAGCGACGTCGAGGTGAAGGTGCAGAGCGGCGAGGTCATCCTCTCCGGGACCGTCCGCGAGCGTCGCGTGAAGCACCAGCTGGAGGCGCTCGCCGAGCGGATCTCGGGCGTGGTCGACGTGCGGAACGAGATCCGGCTCTACCGCGAGCAGCAGCAGGGCGAGGCGAGGACGAGCGCGGGGTCGTCGTCGAGCGAGCGCGCGGCCGCGAGCACGAGCGGCGTCACGGCGGGCTCCGCGACCTCCATCGGCGCGACGTCACCCCCGGAGACGAAGAACAACGAGTCGCGCCGGAACGCCTCCTGAGCGCCGGCGCGAAGGGCCGAGGCGGGCGGGCCGCCGCGCGGCGGTCGATCGCAGGCCGAGCGCGCGGCACACGTGGCGGCGGGAGCCGCCGCGGCCACGCCTAGAACAGCGATCATGTTGAAACCCGGAGAATTTTCACAGGGAGGCGAGGAGGCGGGGAGGAAGAAAGAAAATGAATTTCTCCCTCTTGCCGTCTCTCGCTCCCCGCCTCCCCGTCTCCCTGTGAAATTCCTGCTTTTCTCGGGGTTTCAACCCGTTTGTCGTTCTATCCGCCGCAGCCGCCGTGGGTGTCCTCGCCGCCGCCGCCTGCATTGCCCCCACCGCCTTCGTTGCCCCCGCCACTCCCGTCGCTCTCGTCACCGCAGCTGACCACCCACAACCCGGTCGGTCCGTCGCAAGTGGCACTCACTGTGCCACACTCGCGCTTGTAGCTGCACGGCCCCACGCCGTAGTAGGAACTGCAGTCCGTTTCGTTCTCGGGCGCCGTATCGGGACATGCGGTGCAGTGCTCGACCCACACGCCGTCGGTGCAGGTGACGCTGCAGGGGGAGCAGGCGTAGTCGCAAAGCTCGCCCTCGTTCGCGCAGCGCGCCCCCGGCGGCGCGCCCCCTCCTGAGAAATCACACGCGACGGGGGCGTCGCCACCGGTCGAGGCGCTGGACGACGTGGTCTCCTCGGGCGTGTCGCCAGCGCCGCTCGATACGCTGGAGGACTGGGGCTCGTCGGGCGTGCCGCCCCCCGAACCTCCGCCGGAAGGCTGCTCGACCGCGTCGGAGCAGGCGAACACAGGAAGGAGCGCGAGGGGAATGAGCCATCGGACAAAGGTCTTCATGCCGCCCCTTCAGCAACGGATGTGCCAGCCTGATGTGCCAGCACAAATCGTGGATTTCCGAGCGCGAGACGATGAGACTGCGCCAGGGTGAGCCGATTGCTGCTGTATCGACGGCACATCGGGCAGCGTGCGGAGCGCGTCCTCCACGCCCTGAATCTTCGCGCCACCGCGAGCAACAGAAGGCCGCGGAGGTCATCGGGACATGAGATCGATCGGAAGGCTGGGGAGCGCCGCTGCCTGCGGGTTCGTGACACTTTGCGCGGGCGTCGCGTCGGCGGCCAGCGCGCCGTCCTGGGAGAGCGTGTCGCCGATGATCACCCCGCGGGGCGAGCACACAGCCACGGTGCTCCAGGACGGCAGGGTGCTCGTCGCGGGTGGATACCCGGAGCTGGACGGACCGCCCTACACGACGAGAGAGGCGATGAGCCTCAACGCAGTCGAGATCTACGACCCGGCGACCGGGACATGGTCGCCCGCGGCGCCGCTCCTCCAGGCCCGCAGCGGACACGCGGCCATCCTGCTGCCAGACGGCCATGTCCTCGTGGCCGGCGGCAGGATGATGAACGCACAGGCGCAGGGAACCTCCCTGTCTTCGGCCGAGATCTACGACCCGATGAGCGACACCTGGACGCCTGCAGGGCCGCTGCCGATAGCGCACCCCGCGCCCTCGATGATGCTCGCCGGCGGCAGGCCGGTGCTCGTCGGGCTGGCCTGGCAAGACGTCTACGACGAGTTCGATGGCCAGTTCGTGCTGCACTATTACCAGAACGCAGCCATCTACGACCCGGAGTCGCGCGGCTGGACGGACCTTCCGCACTGCGACGCCGTGGACCGGTGGGTGAGGCTGCCTTACAGGCCCCAGCCTGTGAGCGCGACCCTGCTCCAGGACGGCCGCGTGATGGTGGCCGGAAGCGGCTGCAGCCTCTATGACCTGGAGACCCAGCTCTGGACCTGGGAGCTGGGCGCCGTGAAGCCGACGACCGAGCTTGCGTATCCCGGCGCGACGACGCTCCCGGGCGGCGGGGTCCTGGTCGTCGGAGGCACCCTCCCCGCCGGCCCGGCCCCGGAGATTCACGCCTTCTCGCAGCTCTACCTGCCGCAGGACGACCGCTGGGAGCCGACCCCGGGACCGTATGCTCCGGCATCGAGCCCGTGCGGGCAGGACTCCTCGGGTATCCAGGGGATGCGCACCTCGCTGCTCCCGAGCGGAAAGGTGCTGTTGACCGGAGGCGCGGAGCCCTGCAGGCCCGCGGGCTCGACAGCGTCCGTCGTTCCTTTCTATGCGATCCAGGCGCTCTTCGATGAGGCGACCCTCTCCTGGTCGAGCCTCGACCTCGCGCCGCCCGTGACCATGGCGCGCGCCTACCATTCCTCGACGCGGCTCAACGACGGCAGCGTGCTGATCGCCGGCGGCTACGTCGACGCCGCGACCGCCACGGCGTCTGCCGTGCTCTTCCGCGAGCGCTCGCCGCTCGGCGAGACCTGCGACGCCGACAGCGACTGCGGGAGCGGCTTCTGCGTGGACTCGGTCTGCTGCGAGGCGGCCTGCGCCGGCCCCTGCGACGCCTGCGCGGCGGCCTCGGGCGCATCGCAGGATGGCGTCTGCACCCCCCTCACGGGCGTCGCCTGCGACGACACGGACGCGTGCGTCGTCGGGGGTGTTTGCGAGGCGGGCGCGTGCGTCGACGGCGCGGCCGCGCCGGACGGGACGCCGTGCAGCGACGGCGACGTGTGCTCCGCGGCGAGCGCTTGCGTGGGCGGGGCCTGCGTGGGGTCGAGCCTCGCGGTGTGCCTGCCCGTCGATGACTGCCATGAAGCGCCGGTGTGCGACCCCGCGGCGGGGTGTGCGGCGCCCGCGTCCGCGAAGCCGGACGGTGCGCTCTGCGATTTCCCGGGCTCCGCCGAGAGCTGGCAGGCGACGGGGCGGATGGGCGTCCTCCTCAACCTGCCTGCGGCCACGCTGCTCCAGGATGGGACGCTCCTCATGATCGGGTTCGGCGAGACAGGGAATCCGCCGCGTGCGGGCGATGTCTGGCTCCGCTATGACCCGAGCACGGGCTCGTGGCAGCCCCCCGAGAAGCTGAACGCGCCGAGGCGCCCGACGAGGCTGGTATCGCTTCCGGACGGGACGGCCCTGGGGATCGCCGATGGCCCGCTCCGGCGCCCCTCGCAGACGGTGCGATTCGACCCTGCGACGGGCGTGTGGACGCCGGCCGCGCCCACCATCGTGTCGCGCTCTATGGCCGACGCGACGGTCACGCCGCTCGCGGACGGCCGGGTGCTCGTCGCCAGCGGCGACGGCAACGTCGACGGCGGCGGAGAAAAGGTCGAGATCTACGACTCCGCCACCGACACGTGGACCCTGGCAGCGCCCATGAACGTTCCGCGAAGCAACGCCGCGGCGACCTTGCTGCAGGACGGCAGGGTCCTCGTCACGGGCGGAGACAGGCAATCCCTGGAGGTGAGCGCGGAGATCTACGACGCGGCGACCGACACGTGGACAAGCGTCGCCTCGATGCAGTGGAGGCGCCGCCGCCACGCGGCAACGCTGCTTCTGGACGGCCGGGTGCTCGTCAGCGGGGGACGAGTAGGAAACACCGGAGCCAACATGAAGCCGGCCGAGATCTACGATCCGGCGAGCGACACGTGGACCCCGACCGGAGAGATGGTCGAGCCACGGGACTCCCCCCGCGCAGCGCTCCTCCCCGATGGCAGGGTCCTGGTGACGGGCCTCCCGTCCCCCTCCAGAGCCAAAGACGGTGCCTTCACGGCCGAGATCTACGACCCAGCGAGCGACACCTGGACGCTCGCGCCGGCGCTGGACGTGAGGGCTCAGAGCGCCGTGATGGAGCGGCTCCACGACGGCCGTATCCTGATCGCCGGCGGCAGTTCGGGGCATCAACGTCTCGACAATGCGTGGCTCTATGTCGCAGCGCAGCCGGCGTCGCCCGGGATGTGCCAGAGCGGCGCCTGCGTGCCGGGCGGAGGCGGGAGCGAGAGCGCTGGCGCGGGGGGCGGCAGCGACGGCGCCGGCGGCGGCACCACGGGCGAAGGCGGCGGGGCCGTGAGCGGCAGCGGCGGTGCAGGCGGCCACGGCGGCGGCGACGGGGGCGCTGGCGGCGAGGGTGGCGCTGGCGGCACAGCCACAGGCGGCCAAGGCGGTGACACCAGCCATCAAGGAGGCGCCACATCCACCACGACCAGCGCGGGCGGCGATGACTCCACGACCACCGGCGCCGGCGCGACGGGCACGCAGAGCAGCGGCGGCGGTGAGCTCCCGAGCGCAGCAGGAGGCTGCGCCTTCCGCACGGCGAACGGCCCTCAGGACGCACCGGCCTGGCTGCTCGCCCTCGGGGCGCTCGCCGCCACGCGGCTGCGCCGGCGCCTCGCAAGGCCCCGCCGCGCCGCCTGAGCTCTCGAGAGCACGTGCGCAAATCGCACTGTAGCTCGTCCCCACTCCCGCAAATCGTTTCGTCCTCGCAAGAGCCAGGCGGATGGCGATGGCCGACGGCGGGCGTGCGCCCGCAGCGCCGTGGGCCTCGCGTCCGCCCCCGCGAGCCCGGTTGACTCGACTCGGTGACTCATCGACCATGTCGTCCATGGTCCCCTTCGTTGCCTTCATTCCGCTGTCGAACTGGCTGCGGGGCTTCGATCGCTACGGGATGTGTTACTCGAAGGCGTTGATCCGCGAGTCGACCTTCCCCGACGCTTTCTACATGCTGAAGGAAGACGAGCCCTTTGCGCCCGGGCTCGACAAGGCGCGGAGGCTCGTGACGAGGCTCGGGCGGCCGAAGGATCGCGTCGTCGCGCTGCGGGCGCGGCTCCCCGTCGGGCCCGACGCGATGCGCCCGAACGACGTGACGGGCACGGGCGTCGGCTGGCGCTGGCCGTCGAGCGAGATCCCGTTGAGCGGCGTGGCGTGGGTCGATGCGCGTGGCGCCCTCGTGCCCACCCGGCACGAGGAGATCACCGCGGAGGCCTTTCGCCTCGATGACGCCGGCCTCATCGACTGGGCGAGATGCCGGCCACGGAGCATCTCGGTGCTGCCCGTCGCGAATGCCTGCCAGGCGCGTTGTGCGTTCTGCTTCTCGAAGGCGAGCGCCTCCGATCTCGCGCGCCAGCGGAGCGCCACGCTGGCGCGCTACCTCGACTGGGCGAGGCGCGCGAAGGAGCGCGGCGCCGAGCGCGCCGTCATCACCGGCGGCGGCGAGCCGACGTTGCTCGAGCCCGAACGGCTCCGCGCGCTCGTTCGTGGCCTGTCCGAGCTCTTCCCGAAGACCCTCCTCATCACGAACGGCGCGCGCCTCGACCTCGCGCAGGTCGAAGGGCTCCGGGACGCAGGGCTCACCACCCTCGCGGTGAGCCGGCACGGCGTGACGCGCGAAGACGACGCGCGCATCATGGGGATCGAGGTCGACTCCGGCGCGCTGGGGGGCGCACCGGGCCTCCGCACGCGGGCCATCTGCGTGCTCCAGCGCGGCGGCGTCGACGACGCCGCGAAGGTGCGCGCCTACCTCGAACGGAGCGCCGGAGAGGGGTTTCAGGAGGTGTGCTTCAAGGAGCTCTACATCTCGAGCCTCTCGGAGAACCCGTGGGCGCCGAGCGCGGCCAACCGGTATTGCGAGGCAAACCAGGTGCCTCTCTCGCTCGTGCTCCACGCGCTCGCGGACCTCGGCTTCGAGCGATGCGCGGAGCTCCCCTGGGGGAGCCCGGTCTTCGAAGGAACCCTGGGAGGCCGCGTGCTCCGCGTGGCCGCCTACACCGAGCCATCGGTCGGCTGGGAACGGACTCATGGCATTGTCCGCTCGTGGAACGTGATGGCTGACGGGTCCTGCCTCGCCTCCCTGGAAGATCCGAGCTCCACGTTATGAAGCACGAAGCGTTTCTCGCGCGCCGCGCGGAGCTCAGGGCCACGCGTCCTTCGCTCGTCGATCTCTCGGAGCTCAACCTTTACAGGAGCCTCGCCCGTCTCTTCCCGGCCATCGCGCCCTCGACGCACCCGGAGGCACCGTATCGCTGTCACCTCGCGGAGCGGTTCCTCGCGCACCTCGATCTCCCGCAGGCGCTCAAGCCGCGCACGCAGGTCAGCCACGGTATCCGTCGCTCGCTTCGCGCGTTGTTCGAGCTCCTCGCGAAGCGGGAAGCGCGCGTCGGCGTCCCCGCCGACGTCTACCCCGTCTACCAGCAGCTCGCGGCCGAGGCGGGAGCGACCGTCGTCCCGTGGAATGCGCGCCTCGGGTTACCTGTCCTCGACGGGCTCGACGCGGTGTTGATCTGCGAGCCCCTGAAGCCGTGGGGCTCGCACCTGTCGCCGCCCGAAGCGGCCCAGCTCCGGCGCTGGGCGCGCGCGGACGAGCGGCGCATGCTGATCCTCGATTCGGCCTATGCGACGCCGCCGACGGAGCAAGCTCGGGCGCTGCTCGACGACGGGAGCGCGATCCTCCTCGCCTCGCTGTCGAAGGGCTGGCTCATCCCGGATCACGCGGGGCTCTGCATCGTGCCCGAGCGTTTTCAGAAGGAGGCGCGCGACGCCTTCGCGAAGCTGCCGAAGGACGAGCCGCGGGTCCGCATCGGCTACGCGGCGCTCACCGAACATGCCTCGCGTCCGCGGGAGGTCGGCGCGATCCTGGGCGAGCGCGCGCGCAGCCTCGACGCGCTGACGAGCGCGAGGCCCGATCTGAGAGCTTCCCGGTGCAACGGCTACTTCGCGATCTCGGCGAGGTCGTTCGGGGAACTGCTCGAGCTCGGGATCCTCGGCGTGCCGGCGCCGGTCTTCGGTGGGCCCGAGGACCTCAGCGTGCTCTCGAGCCTCGAAAGCCAAGGAGCTCGCTGAGCCACGGCGTTCGAGGCATCGGTACGTTGTTGATTTGGCGTCGCCCTTCATGAGGGCCGCACGGGGTCGTCGCTCCCCTCGATGCGAATGGAGAGGAGCTGGCGCTCATCAACACTTTTCCCGAACGGTCGCGCGCTCATCGCTAGCGGCAGGTACTGTGACGACGAGGTGGAGCAGACGCCAAAGCTTCGCGGCGACGGCATCGACGGAGCTCTTCGCGGCGTCGGGCACGCCCGCCGCCGCGATCGACATCAATGTAGAGCTTGAGCGGCGCCGCCTGGCGCAGCGTGTCCACCACGATGGGGAACCGGCTCATCGGCATATGGAGCAGATGGACGTGGTGCTCGGCACGGCGGGGCGCCAGAGATAGTCGGATACCAGCGCCGTGTCATCCGGGGAGAAGTCGATGCCCACCGCGACGAGTCCGCCCCCGCTCGGCGGGTCGCACGAAGAGCCATGCACCCGCGCGGGGCTGGGCTTCCCGGAGCCTCGCGCCAGCGTCGCCAGGAGGACCCGTTACACCTCGGAATCCAGATCTGGTCCACGCTGCCACCCCATTGCGAGTGGCTGCGAGTAGCACAAGCTTACCATGAGGTGCTCCCGCGCCCGATGGGCGTGCCGGGTGTACGAGATCTGGAGTTGACGATGAACAAGGACATGAATGAATCTTTGCACGCGGCGGCAGAGCCGTGTGGCGACGAATTCAAGGAGATAGACCTTACCGCTCTGAACGCCGATCCGGAACACATCCGGAAGATCGGGAAAGAGGCCGTAAGGTCCGCGGTGCTGTCGGTCGCAGCCCTGCGCGAGGGGCAGAGGCGACACGACTCGCTCACCCTCAGCGAGTGGACTGACTTCGGCTCCGCGCCGAGGCCCGGCGTACTTCCGGAGGGCTAGCGACAGCGGCGTTCCGAGGAAACATGCCCTCTCTGAGGTCGGGATCGGCGCGGGCTGCTGTCCGGAGCCCCCTTCCTCGCAACCGCACTGATCACGGAGAGCGCCTGGATGGCCCCCGTCGTGAGACTGCCTATCGCAACCGATCGATCTCACGCCGTCCCCATATCGACGTATGTGGTGAAGGTGGTGAGCCGCTGCAACCTCAACTGCAGCTATTGCTACATGTATAACCTGGCGGATCGGACGTACGTGTCCCAACCCGCGGTGATGCGCGAGGACGTCACGGCGGCGTTGTCGAGGCGCATCATATCGCACACGGCCCGACACGACGTTCCGACCGTTCACGTCATCCTGCACGGCGGGGAACCGCTCTTGCTCGGCAAGCGCCGCTTCCGCGGGTGGGTTGAACAAGTCAGGGGCGCGCTGGAGGGGGCCGACGTTCGCTCACACTTCAGCGTCCAGACCAACGGTGTGCTGATCGACGACGAGTGGATCGATCTCCTCGCGGATCTGTCCATCAACGTGGGCCTCAGCATCGACGGCCCGAAGCGCTTTCATGACCGCCACCGAGTGGACCACCAGGGCGCCGGGTCGTTCGACAACGTCGTGGCGGCCATCCGGAGCCTCCAAGCGCACCCGAGGGGGCCCAGGATCTTCGCGAACGTGCTCGCTGTGATCAACACGGACATCCCACCTCGGGAGATGTTCGAGCTGTGGCAGTTCCTCGACGTCCCGGGCATGGAGATCAACCTCCCACACGCGAACCATGAGAATCGGCCGCCGACGGGGGCGATGCCGTACGGGGACTGGATGATCGAGCTGTTCGACCTCTGGTTCGAGCAGAATCGGCCCGATCGACACGTGCGGTATTTCGAGAACATCCTGCGCCTCTTGTTCGGGCATCCGATGAGCACCGACAACATCGGCGGAAGACCTGCCGGGGCGATCATCGTGGAGACCGACGGCAGCATCGAGCCGACCGACGCGTTCAAGTGCTGCGAGCACGGGCTCACCAAGCTGGGCATCAACGTGCTGCGCAACGAGTTCGACGACGCGCGTCGCTCGCCGATCGTTCGCGCGATGCAGGGCGGCGTCACGGCGCTCTGCGAGACGTGCCACGCCTGCGATCTGCGGGACGTGTGCGGAGGCGGATACATGCCGCATCGCTTCAGCCGGGAGCGGCGGTTCGACAACCCCTCCGTCTACTGCGATGACCTGCAGAAGCTCATTCGCCATATCCGTCAGCGCGTCATCGAGTCGCTGCCCCCCGAGATGATCGCGACGGTCCGTCCGAGCAGGGTCCATCCCTGAGGGGAAGGATCCACGCCGACGACGGAGTCCTGCCGCGCCCGGAGCCGGCATACAAAGGCAAGCCAGCGCCCGCTCGACCATGATCATAGCGGGCCCTGACGAAGGCGCTCACTCACAAGAACTCGCTGCCAGGGACGGGTCCACGGGAGGCGCGGAGGTAGTTGATTGGCATATGATCGCCCAGCGAATAGCCAAGCAGGAGCGGTTCACGCAGTAAGGGAGGAACGATCTTCTTCGCGAGCCATTCCACGGGTCCGAGGTCGGGGAGCAGGCCGCGAGGGGAGAACTGCTCCTCGAGCCAGGAAAGAGCGCTGCCGAGCATGGCGACCCCCCCAATGCGCACCTGGCCCGCGGTCGGCCCCCTTTTGTTGATCCAGCCTTCTACCGAAGAGCTGTACTCCTGACCGAAGTGCTCAAAGACCCCTGCCGAGCGCGGTGGCAAGTGCGGTATGACGTCTCGGCGATAAACGTGCCGGAAGAGCCTGTCCCCGAACTCCCTCTGGAACTTCGTGGCAAAAGCCCGGTCGCCGACCATCGGTTGGCCGAATGTGTAGATTCCGCGCAACAGCGGCCGCAACTCACGGAGCTTCTCGTCCGAGTAGATCAGCGCCGCCGCGAGGACGGCGAGCGCGCCGCCCAGGCTGTGGCCGGTGATGTAGAGCGCCTCCATCTTGAACCGGAGCGCGTCCTCGAGCGCCCCCACCATGGACCACAGTCTCGTCTTTCTGCGAAATTCGGCAGCTTGCTTCGACAAGCCCGAATCCTCGCCACAGGACACACAGACATCCTCCGCCGAGGACTCCTGAGCGCAGCGCTTGTTTATCGCATCGCGCTCCGATGCTCGACAGATTGATTCACCGCTTTGGGCAGCGACAAGGTAGTGTTTTACACGTGACCACACCGAGAGTATGCCGCGATGGAAGCCTCCGTGCACACGTCCGGCGGCATAGAACGCCTCCGTCTTCATATTGATATTGGCCAACCAGTTGGTCAGAGGCTGCAGCTGCGATCCACGAAAAACGAGGATTCCCACCCGCCCATCCCTGCTCAGGGCGAAGTGCGCAAGCGAATCCATGAGAAAGCCCTGATTATTGAACTTGACCGTGACACAGACATTCGAGAATCCGCGGCGTTCCATCATTCTGATGACTTCCTCGTTGTCCGAGTATGCCCATGCCGACGCGGCAGCGAGAAGAGATGAAGCAGTGTGGTCGTATGCACCTGGACTCACGTTCACGAGGTCGTCGACGAGGGCACCGGCTCTCACACGTGCCGCTGCAGCCGCCCACTCCTCCGGAAAGAGAGCGATTGCACGCTGAAGTGTTTCAGCGATCCGGATGCCGTCGGCGCTGCTCGACATGTCATGATCTGGCCACAAATCCTTGCCTGTCATGGCTCACCTCGCTCCTCATCGCCATTCGGCCGGCGTTCGCTATGGAAGCTGCGACGAGCACGCGCCTCCGGCCGGGGACGCGCGCGTGTCGTCGCTCAGAGTCCGGTTGGCGTGAGCCGCGCCTCCATCACCAGCGCTCATCGTGAGCTGGTTCGACCCGCAGCGTAACCTTTGCGCCGACGTCGCGCCCCGCGCCCACCAACACCGGAGCGGGTCGATCGCACACCTCAAACTACCACCGCCTCCCCCCTCTGCAACCACCCGAGCACGGCGGAGGCCCGCAAACAGCCTGCCAGGTCTTCCGACGAGAATAGGTGAAAACCCGGGCCAGAAGATCGAGCGTCCTCGCAGGATATGGAGGAAAGAGACGCCAGAGGGATTCAAGCATACCAGGGTGGATCGCCGCGCACGCCTCGGGTCGCAAAGCGCCCCCTTGGACGAAGCGGCTCCCTGGCAGGTCGGCTTGGCCGCGCCCCGGGCGTCTGCGCGGCGCTCAGCGCTCCCACGCTGCGCTCCGCGATCGAGCGCCCACCCAGGCATGTCAAGCCTTTTCGGCAACACCCTGTGCGGCCGAATTTGGCCCCCTCCGTCCCCTCCTTGTGATCCTATCGGAGACGCCGGTCGCGGGCGCCGCGTCCTGCCCGCGTCTGTCTATGGCCGAGGTGCTCGCCGCATCGCTCGCGTTCCCTGCCGTGATCTTCACGGTCGCGCTCGCGCTCGCGCTCATCTACTGGCTGTTCGTCCTCCTGGGCGCGGTCGACCTCGACCTGCTCGGCGGCGCGCACGGCCACGCTGCCCCCGACCTCGGCGGGCTCGAAGGCGCCGCCAAGGGCGCGCTCGAAGGTGCCGCGAAGGGCGCCCTCGAAGGCGCCGCCAAGGGCTCGCTCGAGGGCGCCGTCAAGGGCTCGCTCGAGGGCGCGGGCACGGCGGACGGGGCCGGCGTCGCGCAAGACGCCGGCTCGCTCCTCGCCGCGCTCCAGCTCCACCGCGTGCCGGCGACCGTGTCGCTGACGCTGATCGCGGCGTTCGGCTGGTTCACGAGCGCCCTGTCGACGGTGCTCGTCGAGCCGCTCTGGCTCGGCTGGGGGCTGCCTCGCTGGGCGCTCGGCGTCGCGGTGCTCGCCGGCTCGCTCGTCGCGGCCGTGCTCTCGACCTCGCTCGCGGTGCGGCCGCTCGGCCCGCTGTTCGTGACCCGGCACGGCCAGTCGAAGAAGGATCTCGTGGGCCGCGTGTGCGTCATCTCCACCGGGCGCGTCGACGAGCGCTTCGGCCAGGCGACGATCGACGAGGGCGGGGCGAGCCACATCCTCGACGTCCGGTGCGACACAGAAGGCGCGCTCCGCCGGGGCGACCGCGCGCTGCTCGTGAGCTGGGACCCGGACCGAGAGATCTTCAGCGTCGAGCCGCTCGACGCCCTGCTCGGCCCTCCCCCTCCCCTGGCCGAGCGGGGTGCGTCCCGCGTGGAAGCGCGCCTGGCCGGCGTCGAGGAGGACGACGCGCCCGCGGCGCGCGCAGCGGACGAGCGGCAGCGCCGCGGCTGAACGCCGGCGCGGGCGCCGCCGCTGAACGCCGCTGTCGGGCGGGCTGTTTCGTGTACGCTCATCCCCCGAGGGGGCATCATTCGGCCCCCGACCCGGCTCTGAGCGGGCCTGGCCGTCCGACCCTCACCGACGTGAACGCGGGGGCCGGCGCCCTCCCCTCCACCGAAACGCGAAGGAGCTCCGCGTGCCCCCTGTGACCGTCCCCTTAATCATCGTCCTCGTCGGCGTCCTCGCCTTCGTCGCCCTCGGGATGCTGGTGATGTACGCCAAGTTCTACCGCCAGGTGGATCAGGGCAAGGCGCTGATCATCAACACGAGAGGCCAGGACCCCATCGTCACCTTCACCGGGACGCTGGTGCTGCCGATCATCCACCGCGCCGAGTACATGGATATCTCGGTCAAGACGATCGAGATCGACCGGCGCGGCAAGGAAGGCCTCATCTGCAAGGACAACATCCGCGCGGACATCAAGGTCACCTTCTTCGTGCAGGTGAACAAGACGCAGGACGACGTGCGCACGGTCGCGCGGACCATCGGCTGCGTCCGCGCGTCGAACCCCGAGACGCTCGAGCAGCTCTTCGCCGCGAAGTTCTCCGAGGCGCTCAAGACGGTCGGCAAGCGCCTGAACTTCGAGGACCTCTACAAGGAGCGGCAGAAGTTCAAGGACGACATCATCGACGTCATCGGCAAGGACCTGAGCGGGTTCGTGCTGGCCGACGCGGCGATCGACTACCTGGAGCAGACGCCCATCGAGCTGCTCGACAAGGACAACATCATGGATGCCGAGGGCATCCGGAAGATCACCGAGCTCACGGTCACGCAGAACGTGCTGACGAACGAGCTCCGCCAGAAGGAGCGGATGGAGATCGGCAGCCAGAACCTGAACTCCGACGAGGCCATCTTCCGCTTCGAGCAGCGCCGGGCCGAGGCCGAGGCGAAGAAGGCGAAGGAGATCGCGGTGGCGCAGGCGCGCGAGCAGAACGAGGCCGCGCGCATCGTGAGCGACGAGCGCAAGAAGACGTTGCTCCTCCAGGAGAAGAACGACGAGGAGGCCTTCGTCGCCCGCGAGGCGAAGGAGCGCGGCGTCTCGGTCGCCCAGAAGAACAAGGAGCGGGAGGTCGCGGTCGAGACCGAGCGCGTCGAGAAGGCGCGTCAGCTCGAGATCGTGAGCCGCGAGCGCGACGTGACGCTCCAGCAGATCGCGCGCGAGAAGGAGCTCGAGCTCCAGAGGAAGGACATCGCCGACGTGGTCCGGGCGCGGATCGCGGTCGACAAGACGGTGGCCGAGGAGGAGGAGCGCATCAAGGACGTGCGCGCGGTGGCCGAGGCGACGCGCCTCAAGGACGTGACGCGCATCAACGCGGAGGCCGAGGCGCAGGAGCAGCTCGTCAAGCAGCTCAAGGGCGCCGAGGCGAGCGAGGAGGCGGCGAAGTTCCGGGCGCGCGAGAAGCTCATCACGGCCGACGCCGAGCTCGAGGTGAGCGACAAGGCCGCGCGCGCGAAGATCCGCCTCGCCGAGGGCCTGCAGGCCGAGTCCGCGGCCGAGGGGCTGGCGCGCATCCGGGTGAAGGAGGCCGACGCGCAGGCGATCGAGAAGCAGGGGTTCGCCGAGGCGCGCGTGGCGCTCGAGAAGATGAACGCCGCCGCCGCCGGCGAGGAGAAGCAGGGCCTCGCGCGGGTGATGGTCAAGGAGGCCGAGGCGATGGCGATCGAGAAGCAGGGGCGCGCCGAGGCGACGGTCGCGAAGGAGCGGCTGCTCGCCGAGGCGGCGGGCATCGAGCAGAAGGGGCTCGCGGCCGCGCGGACGCGCGAGGCCGAGGCGCTCGCGCTGGAGAAGACGGGCCTCGCCGAGGCGACCGCGATCAAGCAGCGGCTCCTGGCCGAGGCGGCCGGCACGGCGGAGAAGGCGGCGGCGATGAAGGCGCTCGACGGCGTCGGGCGCGAGCACGAGGAGTTCCGCCTCCGGCTCGAGAAGGAGCGGGCGGTGGAGCTCGAGTCGCTGCGCATCCGGGCCGAGATCGCCAAGGCGCAGGCCGAGATCCTGCACGGGGCGTTCGAGCACGCGAAGATCAACATCGTCGGCGGCGACGGTGCGTTCTTCGATCGCTTCGTCAAGGCGGTCACCCTGGGCCAGTCGGTCGACGGGCTCGTCGACCAGAGCGCGACGGTGCGCGCCCTGGCCGGCGACTACCTGAACGGCAACGCGAGCGTCACGGAGGACCTGAAGCAGCTCGTCGCGCCCGGGGCAAAGCCCTCGGACGGCACGCTGTCGGGGCTCCTGACGTCGCTCTTGCCGAGCGCCGACGCCGACGGGAAGAAGAAGATCGAGGCGCTCGCCCAGAAGGCGCGTGAGCTCGGCATCGACGAGCTCGCGAAGCTGCGCGGCCCGCGCGCCTGAGCGGCGCTCCCGCTTCGGATACGGGCCCACCCCGACGTTTTCGGTGCTCGGCGCACCGCAGTCTCAGAATTGATCCTCTTGGGAATCGGCGGAGTGCCCGTGCCCAGCTGGAGGCGGCGATGTCGAGCGCGATGACCTCACGGCGATCGCGACTCACCAATTCGACGGCGGGCCAATCGGCGAATCGCTCCCGAACGTGCGAGGGGACGAGGTGCCCTCCGAGGCCACGGTGAAACGAGCTTCTCGAAATCATCGTGGCCTCACGAAGCTAAAAGAGGACTCCTCCGAGAGGGAAACCGGCGATCGCCTCTCGATCCGCTTCTTCAAGGCCAGCGCGGGTCCGGTCCGTCCAGATCACGGCCGGCCAGTCGGCAAACTGAGCGACGAGATCGGCGGGTGCGCCATGACGCGCGAGGACGAGCCGCTCCAAATGAGCCAGATCCCTCCGCCTCGCGAGCAGCGCCTCATACATGCCGCGTCGGGGCGTGATTTGTGACCAGAGATCGAGGCTCCCGATCTGTGCCAGGATCGGCTCGTCGAGCAGGGCGCTCGTTGACTTCGCGTCGAGCGGAGCGTCCCACAACGCGAGGTGCTGAAGCGCCGGGAGGCGGTCAGGGCTGAGTGCAGCCAGAACCGAGGACAGTCCCGCCGCTTCCCAGCGGACCGTGACACGCTCGAGCTGGGGTAGCGGCGATGCGGTCAAGCCGCCGAGCGCTCGGGCGTAGCAGGCAAGGGCCAGCAATCCAGGCAACGAGGGTCCAAGCGCGCCTCCGGCTCGCGATGTAACGCTCAGGTGCGAGACGCGGTCGATACGGCCGTGCTCCATGAGGAAAGAAACGAACGGATCGAGCTCCGCGTGGACCTCGATGCGCAGACGGCGGATGAAGCGTCCGGCAGGATGGTGCAGCAAGCGGCGAAGCGCGTGGATGGCGTACGTGTGGGGTGCAGGCGGCTCGACGCGGGGATCGAAGCCGAGGTCGCGTGGATCGGCGCGCAGCAGCAGTGATTCAAATCCGTCCGCAAGGGCAACAGCGTCGGCGTCCGCCACGGTCGCCTCGCGAACGAACCCAAGGAAATGCTCGTACGAGAAGGTGCCTGGAAGAGCGTGCTGGACATCCTCGAGGGCACCAAAGAGGCGGCCCCCGTGTGCCCGCAGTAGTTCATCCTCACGCTTGCGCAGATCCGGTGTGTCCGCTCGAAGGCGTGCAGCTTCAATTTCAATGAGTTCGCCCCGCGGGTCTCCTGACGCACGGAGCAGCTCCGCGAGAAGCAGGTAACCTGTGGGCTCTTCAGGCTCATCGTCGATGAGCGACTCGACGTCAGTGTAGGATGAAGGGGGCGTCAGGGGATGGCGGAAGCCTGATGCGAGGAGCTTCGTTACGTGATGCTCGAACACCGTCACCGCCGCGATCGCGCTGTCGTATACATTATGCTTGGTTTCATGAATGCCGCCGCCCGCGAGGCTCTGCCCGAAGGTGTGGCCGAGAATGCGCAGCGTTGCGTGCTGAGAGGTGCTCGGTTCGACCAGGTTGAACTCGAATTCTCCCGCGGGGAGTGGGTCTCGTTGCTCTGCTCTCATGCTAGGATTTGCCATGGCATAGGTTCCTCAGAGCCTTTGTGGGCGAGCGCCGAGGGCGCGCTCAGCGGTTCAATGACGATGCCAGAATCCGCGCTCTTCGTCGTATGTCCAGGTGCCGAGCCCGCTGCGTCCGGGCGCCTGTCCTGGAGTCCCGCCGCGGTTGCGTGGATCGTTGAAGCTGGAGGCAGCACGGTTGCCGTGGTCGGAGAGGAAGCCACTCGTGGGTCTGGTGGTCCTTGTCTGAGTCCCACTGCGTTCCTGACTCCCGTACCCGGGCGCGATCACGCCGTTCGGCGGGTTCACCCCGGCAAGCGCGTAAAGGCGGGGGATCGTCTGTGAGCAATTGGGGCACGACGCGCGTGGGACTCCGGCCATGGATGAGGCGATGCCGTCGTTCTGGTTGATCTCACCCATCGCTCTTCGCAGGTGCTGCTTCCAGTCTGGATCACCTGGCCGGCACGATAGGCCGGTTCTGTTCTCCCAGTCCTCAAGATGGGCGCTCAGCGCCTGCGGCTCTGCGCAGTCCTGTGGCTGGACGTTCGCGTCGTGGCCGCGAGCGTTCGATGGGGGCAGCGCCGCCTGAACAGCAGGGTGGAGATCGCTCCGGCGCCGCCCACGGCTTGGTGCCGTTATCGTCGAGCCATCCGTCCGCGTGATGGTGCACTCCATCCGCGCCAGGCCGTTGAAATCGACCCAATCTATCGTGAAATTGTCAACATACGCATACGCCTTGAGCCCTCCCCCGATCCCGATCGGCTCCGGGCTCAGGTAAACGCCCGTCTCCGGGTCGTAGTACCTGTGCCAGTTGTAGTTGAGCCCCGTCTCCTCGTCGGCGTACTGCCCCGGAAACCGGAGCGACGTGATCCCCGCCTGCTCGACCGGCACGTCGCCGTACAGCCCGGTCTCGATCTCCGCCGCAACGCTCCCATCGCCCCCGACCATCGCCTCCGGAAACCCGTTCACCCCGTGTACGAAGTACCTGAGCGCCCTTGCGGCGCCGTCCCTCTGCGCGAGCGGCAGCGCGCTCTCCGGCAGCGTGACGTAGCTCCGCTCCTCCACGACGGGGGCCTCTCCGTGCGGCGCTCGCTCACAACGCTCGTACACCACGACATCGCCGCGCCAGGCATATCGGGTCACGCGCTCGGTCCTCCCGAGCCGCGCCACGCGCTTCTCGATCCTGCGGCCGAAGGCGTCATAAGCGAACGAGATCGCCCTCCCCTCCGGGGTCCGCGCCTCGATGAGCCGCCCGTCGCCGCTCCAGGCGTAGGTCCACACGCGCTCGCTCCGCACCTCGCCTTGGCCGTCCAGTTCGCTCACGCGCTTACGCACCACATCGCCGCGCTCGCTGTACTCGTACCGCACGGTCTCTTGTCCCGCGGTGCGCGCCGTCAACTGCCCCCCAGGCGCGTACGTCCGCTGCTCGCCGGCCCGCTCCATCTCTCCCGCCGCGGTGAAGCGGAACCGCTCAGCGATCTTGCCCCCCTTGCGCCGCTCGACGACGCGGCCGTTCGCATCGCGGAGCAGCTCTCCCACCTTGCCCCCGAGGTCCTCGTCAGCGCGGAGCAGCCCCGCAGGCGACCAGGCGTACGTCCTGCGCCACGTCTCACGCGACGGCAGCGGCCCGACCCAGGCGGGCTCCCCCGGACCGATGCGCGGCACCGTAGGCATGCCGAGCACGCGCTGCCGCTCCATCAACCCCTCCGCGTTGACCTCGGTCGCGATCGCGCCGCCGCCCGGCAAGAGCCGCTCGACCTCGAAGCCGCGCGCGTCGTAGGCGAGGCGCAGCGGCGCGCTCTCCTCGCCGATCTGTACGGCCACAGGCCGCCCTCTGACGTCGCGCTGCACGCTCATCTCGCCGCCCGGCCCGCGCACGGAGGTGGCCTTGCCCATGGCATCGTAGGTCCACGCGAACGCCGCGAGCACCTCGGCGCCCCGCCGCGTCACCTCGGTCGTCACCCGCCCCCGCCGGTCGTAGGTGTACTCGCACTCGATGTCGCCGCTGATCGCGCGCTCGATCCGGCCGAGCGGATCGTACTCGAACACGTCCGCGCGCCCGTCGGAGGTGCTCCGCTTCACGAGCCTGCCGAGTGGGTCATACTCGAGGTCGACGCTCTCGGAGCCACACTGCCTCCGGACGATCCTGCCCAGCATATCGAGCCTGTACCGGATCTCCCGCCCGTCGAAGGTCCGCTCGCCGGTGATGCGCCCCTCGGCGTCACGTTCGATCCTGTGCTCCTCGCCGGCCTCGTTGACGATGCGCACCAGGTCCTGCTCGCGGTCGTAGCGGTAGTGCACCTTGCTCCCGTCGGGCCGCACGAGCTCGGTGACGACGCGGAAGCCGCCCCAGCGCAGCGTGGTCGTGCGCCCGTCGGCGTCGCTGATCCTCGCCAGGTTGCCATCGACGTCGAAGTCGTAGCGCGTCACCGCGCCGCTCGGCCCGAACACGGCGGCGAGCCTGCCGCAGGCGTCGTAAGCGAAGCGGGTCTCGTGCCCGCGCTCGTCCACGAAACCCATCACCCGGCCGAGGAAGTCGTGGCGGATGCGCCGCTCGGCGCCGTCGGGCTCGACGACGCGGACGCGGTTCGCGAGCGCGTCGTACTCCATCCGCGTCTCACCGCCGTTCGGCAGGGTCGCGCCGATCAGCAGGCCGCGCGTGTCGTAGGCGAATCCGACGACGAACCCCATGTCGTCGTAGACGGCCACCACATCGCCGCGCGCGTCGCGATCGTAGCGCGCGGTGCCGCCGAGCGCGTCCGTCATGGCCGAGACGAGCCCGCGCGCGTCGTGCTCGTAGGCGGTCCTGTTCGCCGCCGGATCGACCTCCGCCAGCAGCCGCCCGTCGGCGTCGCGCTCCCAGCGGAAGACCTGCCCCAGGGCGTCCTGGTACCCGCACAGCGCACCGGTGTCGTCGTAGCCGAACATGTGCACGCCGCCGCCAGCACCCCAGACCATCCTGTCGAGCTTGCCGAAGGCGTTGCCGTCGATCCGCCGGATGGCGCGCGAGGTGACCACCTCCGTGAGCGCGCCGTCGTGGTGGTCGATCTTGACGTGCAGGAACCCCTTCGCCGGCGAACCGTCGCTCAAGGTCCCCCGCACGCCATCGTCGAGCGCGTCGTTGCCCTCGCGGTGACACCACGCCTCGAAGCAGCGCCTGTCCTTGTAGCGAAACTCCGCCACGAGACCGCCGGGCTCTTCCCGCCGCACCAGGCGATGGTCCTCGTCGTAGGCGAAGCGCTGCGCGCGCCCCGCGGCGTCCTCGGCCGCGACGAGGTCGCCGCGCGCGTCGAACGCGTACCGCCGCCGTGTCTCCCATCGACCGTGCGCGAAGGCATTCTTGACCTCGAAGGCGGCGATGCGCCCGTCAACGTGCCGCCGCACGCGCACGAGGCGGCCCACGCTGTCGATGACCTGGGCGAGGCGGCCGTCGTCGTAGGCGAGCGCGATGGCGTTGTCGTGCAGGTCGACGATCCGGCTCAGCAGCCAGCGGCTGCCCCGCGGCTCCGCGAATAGGTACGCCAGGCCTTCCGCCGCGAGAGCGTAGCCCCACGCGTACCGCGTCAGCACCCCGCACGGCAGCCGCGCCGATTCGCCCTGATCGAGCTTCCGCGGCAACTCCGTCGCCGCCGCGTGCGGCTCCAGCACCCGCAGGCCGCGGCGCCGCTCCTCGATCTGCCACGCGAGCGAGTGCGTCCAGCCGAAGCCTAGGCCGCAGTCCTCCTCGACGAGCGCGGAGCTGTAGCTGCGCTTGATCTCGAGGGGGATCGGGCCAGGCAGCGCGAGGTCGACGACCGCCACCGTGGTGACGCGCCCAGTGATCGGGTCGACCGGATCGCCCGCGTGCGTGCCGCCGCCGCTGCCATGCGTGGGGTTGGGGCAGCCGCCGCCGCTGCCCGGCCCGCAGCTGCCAGCGTCCTTGCCGCCGCCACGCGCGCCGTTGCCGCCGTTCTTCCCATCGCCGCCCTGGCCGTCTCCGCGGCCGTTTCCGCCGCGACCGTTGCCGCCTCCGCCGCTTCCGCCGCCGCCGAGGATGAAGACGCCGGGGTTCATGCCGGGGATCACCGCCGCATTCGGAAACGGGGCCGTTCGCGCCATGCGGGCATGCTCGGCGATGGGAGTGCCGAGCACAACCCGCGTGCAGCTCCTCCACGTGCTCGACCGCGCCGCGACGACGCGGCGGCGGCCCCGCGAGGCGCGTCCCCCCACGCGGCGCTGCATGCCGGCGCGCGTCCCCCCACGCGGCGCTGCATGCCGGCGCGCGTCCCCCCACGCGGCGCTGCATGCCGGCGCGCGTCCCCCCACGCGGCGCTGCATGCCGGCGCGCGTCCCCCCACGCGGCGCTGCATGCCGGCGCGCGTCGCCGACGGCCTCGCTCGGGATCCGCGAGAGCTCCCCCGAGCCGACAGCGCTCCCGACCGCCTCGACAGCAAACTTCTCGCCAGCCGCTACCGATCTCCCGATGTCATCGAGCCATGACCGCTACTGGTTCCTCGTCACGTGGATCACGGCGGCGAGGCACATCTCGTCGAGGGTGCTCTCGCCGAGGTGCACGTCCACCGGGGCGGGGAGGTGCTGCTCCTTGAGCGCCTTCGCGAGGAATGGATTGCTGTTCGAGTTGTCGTACGTGCAGCGCATCGTCAGCAGATCGCCGCCGCGGAGGCGCGGGAGCTGCTCGATGGGAGCGTCGTAGTAGAACCCGCGCTGCCACGAGAAGTCCCACCTCGGCGTCTGCACCAGGCACTGCTCCGCAGGCGCGCCGGCGGCCCCCTCCTCGCGCGCGAGGGTGACCTTCATGTCCGTGCCGACATAGTGCATGTGCGTGCCGGCGCCGTAGAGGTACGTCTCCGAGAGAGACACCGCGGCGGGCAGCCTGAACTGCATGGTCTCGACATGATCCTTCGCGCCAGCGGGGATCAGGAACTCCACGCCATCCGCGTCGTTCGGCCCGGGGAGGAGGCCGCGCCCCTGCGCGAAGGGAGACTCGAAGTTGCCGATCAGCGCGATGCCCATGAGCCACTCCGGCACGCCCTCGGTGAAGCGCAGCTGGAGGCGCGTCGCGTCGGGCTCGGCGGTCGTCCCGGCCGGGTGATAGTGGACCTGCATCACCAGCCGCGCGCCCGCCGGGAGCTCGGCGCCGATGTTCGGCTCGAGCTCGATGGGGACGCCCCCCGGCGCCCACGCGGCGACGAGCTCGCCCGAGAACCCGGGGCCGCCAAAGCAGTCGTATCCGCCGTGCTCATCCACGAGCGCGTCGGTCGCGCCCTCCTTGTCGAGGAACACGAGCGCGTGGTGCACGACCTTGCTGTTGCCCGGTATGAGGTGCACGCCGTTGATGTACCGCGTCTCCGTGAGCCCAGGATCCATCACGAAACACCGGAACTGGTCGGCGTCGCCGCTCGCGACGAACGGCTCCTTCGGCGCGACCTCCAGCTCGACGCCGGGCAGCCCCGGCGCCCCGGCCACGAACGGGGGCGGCGCGTCCGCCGGATCCCCCTCGGGAGCGCCCGAGGCGGCCCACGCCTCGAGGACCGCTATCTCCTCCTCCTTCAACCGGAGATCGTCCTTCCAGCCGTGAGGAGGCTGGCACTCGTCCGTCTCCATCGCACCCCACGGCGGCATCGTGCGCTCCCGCGCCGAGCGCGCGAGCAGGCTGGCCACGCCGCGCGCGGAGTCGTACGCCGTCAGGCTGAACGGGGCGATGTTGCCGGGAGAATGGCAGCTCATGCAGCGCTTCTGCAGCAGCGGCTCGACGTCTCGATGGAACGTCGGAGACGCCGCCGTGGAGCCCGGCGCTCCCTCGCCGGAGCACCCGAGGAGGAACCCCAGAACGAGCGCGAGCAATGTGAGCGCGCCAGATGTCGACTTTCGCATGGTCTCCCTCTTCGATGGCCCGCGTGTTCGCGTGTCCTGAGCCGTCGAGAGGGCAGCGCGGCGGCCCCAGGCGAGCCGCCGCGCTCCCGTCGCCGTCAGGGCTCGCGCGGGATCAGTGGACCTCGTTGTGACACGTGGCGCTGCAGTCGTCGCCGCTCGCGGTGTTTCCGTCGTCGCACTCCTCGAACGCCGCCTGCCGCACGCCGTCGCCGCAGTGCGGGCCGAACACGCAGCCCGGCGCGCACTCGCCGTAGCCGCCGTCGTTCTCTCCGTCGTCGCACTGCTCGGGCGGCGCCTGGGTCACGCCGTCGCCGCAGCGCGGGCCGTACACGCAGCCAGGAGCGCACTCGCCGTAGCCGCCGTCGTTCTCGCCGTCGTCGCACTCCTCGCCGAGCTCCCGCTGCACGCTCCCGTCGCCGCAGACGGCGCCGATCCGGCAACCGAGGCAGCCCATGCTGCCGTCGTTCACGCCGTCGTCGCACTCCTCGCCCCACGCGTCCTGGGTGACCCCGTCGCCGCACTTCGCCGCGTCGCCGCACTCCGCCGTGCACCCGCCGTAGCGGCCGTCGTTCACGCCGTCGTCGCACGTCTCGTCGGGCTCCTGGACGACCGCGTCGCCGCACCGCGGCCCGATCAGGCACTCCGCCGTGCACCCGCCGTAGCGGCCGTCGTTCATGCCGTCGTCGCACTCCTCGCCGAACTGGCTGTCGATCTCCTCGTCCCCGCAGCGGGGAGCCGCCACGCAGCCCGGCGCGCAGGCCTCGGAGCCGTAGCCGCCCAGGTTGGTGCCGTCGTCGCAGATCTCGTACGGCGAGGTCGTCGCCCCGTCGCCGCAGTAGAGCCCCAGCGTGCAGCTCGTCGAGCATTTCCCGTACCCCGGGCCGTTCTCGTCCGCGTCGTCGCACTGCTCGTCGGGCGTGACGATGCCGTCGCCGCACACGGGCTCGCAGACGGACGAGGCCGCGTTGAAGCCGCCGAGCGTCAGCTTGTAGCTCGACGCCGTGGTGTGGCGCTCCGCCTGGAACACGACGACCTCGTAGACGCGCCCCACCGTGAGGCCGAGGTCATCCATGAGCACCGTCCCGCGATCGTCCTCGACGCCTGCGACCTCGCCGGTCCCCATCGGGGTGTGGATGCCTCCGAGGTCGATGCGGAGCCGGTTGTTGATGAACACCCAGACGTCGTCGTCGCCGTAGAAATCGAGCCGCTCCCCGCCGTGGTACTCGAACCAGGTGCGGACCTCGCTCGTGAAGTAGAAGTTGTGGTTGCCCGCCACGGCCCAGTCGTTGAACGGATCGCGGGCCTCGCGGCTCGCCTCGCGCTCCGCCGCCGGCACCGACGCGGCCTGCCAGCCCTTGTTGTCGAGCGGGAAGAACAGGTGATCCTCGAAGAGGAACACGTCCGACGTCCCGACCCGCT
Source organism: Sorangium sp. So ce426 (assembly GCF_051475585.1). Classification (NCBI taxonomy): domain Bacteria; kingdom Pseudomonadati; phylum Myxococcota; order Polyangiales; family Polyangiaceae; genus Sorangium; species Sorangium sp. So ce426. The sequence continues at coordinate 7,636,042 of NZ_CP150341.1, forward strand.
GGAGCGGGAGCCAGTCCACGACCGTCTTCGAGAGGGACGAGTTGTTGTACCAGCGGTTGAAATCCGTGGCGTTCGTGAGGAAGGCGTTCGGCCGCGCCGCGGCGAACTGGGGCTTGTTGTCGGCGCCCAGCAGGGGCTGCACGATGCCCGTGACGATGGCGTCCGGCGGGTTGGAGTCAGGCTCGAAGTTCGGCGCGTCGTGCTTGAAGTCGCGGTACACGATCGGCACGCGGAGCTCGTCGCCCAGGGTCGAATCGTTCCTGCAGCTGTATCCCGGCTCGATCGTGCACGCGCTCGAGCAGCCGTCGCCGCTCCTCGTGTTGCCGTCGTCGCACGCCTCGTCGCCGAGGCGCAGGCCGTCGCCGCAGGCCGACGTGCACCCGCTGTCGCCGCAGTCCGGCTCGACCTGGCAGAACGGCGTGCAGCCGTCGCCGAGGTTGGCATTGCCGTCGTCACAGGGCTCCGAGCCCTCCCTCTTCCCGTCGTTGCAGACGGTATCGCGGCAGGTGTAGCCGCCGGGCGCCGGCTGGCACACGAGGCCAGGCTCCCACTTGCAGGTGGCGTCGCACCCGTCGCCATTCTTCGTGTCGCCGTCGTCGCAGTCCTCGCCCACGACGACGCGCCCGTCACCGCAGACCGCCGTGCAGCGGCTCCCCGCGCGCGCGCAGTCGAACCCGGCCTCGAGGCCGCAGGTCGACGAGCAACCGTCGCCCGAGACCGTGTTGCGGTCGTCGCACGCCTCGCCCACGCCGATCTGGCCGTCGCCGCACACGACCGTGAACGTGCAGTGCACGCCGTCCGGGCATGTCCAGCCGGCCTCCACCAGGCAGCTCGGCGAGCAGCCGTCGCCCGGCTCGGTGTTGCCGTCGTCGCACCGCTCGGTCGGCCGCAGGCGGCCGTCGCCGCAGCGCTCGACCGGCTTGCAAGGTTGCCCGGGGACAGGGCACGTGATGCTGCCGGGGTCCTCCAGCGCGCAGACCTCGGAGCACCCGTCTCCGGACACCGCGTTCCCGTCGTCGCAGTTCTCCGCGCCCGAGACGCGCCCGTCGCCGCACGCGTGGAGCCGGGCGCACGGCTCCCCCGGCGTCAGGCAGACCCAGTCGCCCGGCTCCCGCTGGCAGCGATCGTCGCAGCCGTCGCCCGAGGCGGTGTTGCCGTCCTCGCAGCTCTCGCCGGGCTCCACCGCCCCGTTGCCGCACGCGATCGTCGTGTGACAGAGCTCCCCGGGCTCGCAGACGCAGTACGGCTCCACCTTGCAGGCGCCAGAGCAGCAGTCCCCGGGGAGGCTGTTCCCGTCGTCGCACGCCTCGCTCGCCTGGTTGATCTCGCCGTCGCCGCACGCCGGCTCCACCGCGTCGCACTCCGGCGGAGGATCCGGCGATTCGCAGGGATCGCCCCCGGCGCCCCCGTTCCCGCCCGATCCGACCGTCATGAACCCGCCGAAACTTCCGCTGCTGTCCTCGCCGCCGGTGCCTGAAGCCCCGGCGCCGCCCGCACCGCCCTCGCCGCCCACGCCGCTGCCCGTGCCGCCCTCGCCGCCGCCACCCTCGCCGCCGCCACCGCAGGCGACGAGCGGACCGGCGAGCATGACGAGGAGCACGGAAGTAAGTCTCTTTCCCAAGCCCATCGACGCCACCATCCCAACTTGCTTCAGAAGGTCGTCACGCTGTCCAAGCCACGCCGCGAGGCGCCTCGAGCGACGAGGTGCGTCGCTGGAGGCGGAGTGAGCGCGCGTCGCACAGGCGCGCGCTCACATCGACATGTGGGTCGCCCTCGTTCCCGCCCATCGCAACGCAGCCACCCGCGTGGAGCAAGCGGATTTCAAGGTATAGCGGGTTCCCGACGCGCCGCCCGCCGGGACGCGACGGAATCTGCGGGCAGTGCGGCGGCGCGGCGGCGTGACGGCACGACGGCGGCGACGCTCGGGCTTGACATCCCTGGAAGACGTCCCGGCGCCGCCTTGCGCCCCGCCCGCCGCGCGGTCGCCATCTCGCCCCCCCGGACGCGGCGAACGGCTGTAACCTGGCCGCGGGCAGGCCGAGGCCCGCGCGGATTCGACGCGGGGGCGGGCCTTTCGGCTGACCACACGGAGCATGCATGGTGTCGACAGGGGCCTTGGACGGCGCGGCCCGAGCGGCGGGGGCGTCCCCGCCGCAGGCGGCGGAGCCGCTGGATGGGGGCAATTACGAGGTCATCCGGCGGCGGCTCGTCGAGCGCGCCGAGGAGCTCGCCCGCCGCGCCGAGGCGCTCAACGCGCGGCGAAAAGAGGTGTTCGGCGGCACGGACCTCGCGCTCCTCGAGAACGCCCGCGTCAGGACCGAGAACAACTGCGTGCCGCGCGACATCGTGAGCATCCGGGGCAAGCTGCTCGTCGGCTACCTCGTGTTCATGGGGCTGAAGGAGGTCAACGTCGGCGACGTCTTCAGCCTCCACCGCTTCGCGAAGGACGGCGGCGCGTTCGACCTGACCCACGTGCCGCTCGACGAGGGCGAGGCGTTCCTCGGCGACCCCGGCTTCGTCAAGGAGTTCAAGGACCTCCACCGCTACGTCAAGGAGCCCCGGCTGCTCCAGCTGCGGCGCAGCGGCGACACGCGGCTGCTCGCCATCTTCCAGGTCGGCGCGACCGAGCGCGACACCAAGGTGTTCCGGTGGAGCATCGACGCGACCGGGCGCATCCGGTACCTCGACGCGCGCGGCGACGAGGACAACGTCCGGCCGCGCGCCCACGACTTCGCCTGGACCCAGGCCACCCGCGACGACCACGTGCAGGGCAAGCACCCGCACGTCGCGATCCTCGGCGAGATCTTCGTCGAGACGGTCGGCGGCGATCTCACGGTCAAGGTCGAGAACAACACGACCACGGGGCTCGGCATCTACCGCGAGCCGGTCGACGACGCGGGCCAGGCGCTCGACGACGCCGACATCCAGTACGCCCGGCTCGGGCCGCTCATCCTGCTCAAGATCAAGCCGTTCCGGGAGCCCTCGTACCGCTACCTCGTCTACAACGGCCGCACCCGGAAGGTCACGCGCATCGACGCGATCGGCCTCGCCTGCCTGAGCCTCCCCGAGGACCAGGGCATCGTCTTCCCGAACGGCTACTACCTCATCACCGGGGAGACGAAGCGCTTCGAGGGCAGCACCGAGAGCCTCGTCTTCGAGCGGGTCATCCGCTCTCCGAACGGGGAAGACGTGCTCTACGTGTTCCACCAGGTCGTGGACGGGCGGTACGTGCTCTTCCCCTACAACCTGATCCGCAAGGAGATCGCGACGCCGATCCAGTGCCACGGGTACAGCCTGTTCGACGACGGCAAGATGGTGATCTTCCGGGCGTCGAGCGACGAGGCGACCCGCGTGCACCCGATGCAGATCTGGCAGACGCCGTTCATGACCGCGGAGTTCGCGGCGTCGGCGCCGACCGACGGCTCGTACCTCGCGAAGGTGGGCAACGCCGACCTCGTCCGGGGGATCTCCGACGCGCTCAGCATGCGGCGCGCGGCGCTGGACGGGTCGCCGACCCGGCAGACGTACGAGGATCTCATCAGGACCGCCGGGCGGATGGCCGACGCCTACTACTGGCTCGGCCACGCCGAGGCGGGCGATCTCCTGTCCGTCGTGAACGAGCTCCGGGGCGTCTCCGAGAGCATCGTCGACGAGTTCGAGAAGGTCGAGGGCATCAAGGCGCGCGCCGCGGCCGCGCTCGCCGAGGCCGAGGCGGCGCAGCGGCAGCTGCTCTCCGGGGTGCGGCCCGAGGACGCGGCGAGCGTCGACGCGTTCCTGAAGGCCCTGACCGCGCTGCGGCGGCAGCGGGGGCACCTCATCACGCTCCGCGAGCTCAAGTACATGGACCTCGGCCGCGTCGACGCGCTCGAGGCCGAGATCGTCGCGCGCGCCGACGAGGTGAGCCAGGCGTGCGTGACGTTCCTCCTCGGCGAGCAGGCGTTCCGCCCGCTGGCCGACCGGCTCGCGGGCCTCATCGCGAAGATCGAGGCTGTCGCGAAGTCGCCCGAGCTCGCGCCGTTCGCCGCGGATCTCGACGCCGTGAACGAGGGGCTCTCGGTCCTCGCCGAGATCGTGGCGAGCCTCAAGGTCGACGACCCCACGGCGCGGACCCGGATCCTGGAGGGGATCAGCGAGGTCTACGCGCAGCTGAACCGCGCGCGCGCGACGCTGAGCGCCCGCGGCAAGGACCTGCGGGGCGCGGAGGGGCGCGCCGAGTTCGGCGCGCAGTTCAAGGTGTTCGGCCAGAGCGTCTCGAGCGCGATCGCGGTGTGCGACACGCCCGAGCGCTGCGACGCCGAGCTGTCGAAGCTGCTCGTCCAGCTCGAGGAGCTCGAGGGGAAGTTCGGCGAGTTCGACGAGTTTCTGGGCGAGCTCGCGGCCAAGCGCGAGGAGGTGAACGACGCGATCGCGGCGCGCAGGCAGGCGCTGCTCGACGAGCGGCAGCGGCGCGTCTCGAACCTCGTCGCCGCGGCGGACCGGATCGTCCAGGGGGTGGCGCGGCGGGCGCGCACCTTCGCGGGCGTGGACGAGCTCAACACGTACTTCGCGTCCGACGCGATGGTCGCGAAGCTCCGCGATCTCGCGGCCGATCTCCACGCGCTCGGCGACAGCGTGAAGGGGGACGAGGTCGAGGCGCGGCTCAAGTCGGCGCGGCAGGACGCGCTCCGGGCGCTGCGCGACCGCGAGGACCTGTTCGAGGGCGGCGGCGACGTCATCAAGCTCGGCCGCCACCGCTTCAACGTGAGCACGCAGGCCCTGGAGCTCACGCTGGTCCCGCGCGGCGACGGGCTCGCGCTGCACCTCACCGGGACCGACTTCTTCGAGCCGATCGAGGACCCGGCGCTCGAGAGCGCGCGCGATCTCTGGGGCCAGGAGCTCGCGAGCGAGACCCCCGAGGTCTACCGGGGCGAGCTCCTCGCGGGCTCGATGCTCGCGGACGCGGAGGCGGGGCGGGGCGGGCTGTGCGGACTGTCGATCGAGCGGCTGCGCGAGGCGTCGCTCGGCCCGGGCGGGCTGCTCGGCGCGGTGCGCGCGTACGCGGAGGGCCGGCACGACGAGGGCTACGAGCGCGGCGTCCACGACGCGGACGCCGCGCTGATCCTGGAGAAGCTGCTCGCGCTGCGGTCCACGGCGGGGCTGCTGCGCTTCGGGAGCGCGCCGCGGGCCCTCGCCTGCCTGACCTGGGCGGGGCTCGACGCGCGCGCCCGGGACCTCGCGCACCGGCGGTCGCGGAGCCTCGGCCGGCTCGCCGCGCAGCTCGGCGAGGGCGAGGCGCGGGCGGCGCTCGCGGCCGAGCTCGCGCAGGGCGTGGCCGCGGCGGCGGCGGCGCACAGGCTCGAGGCGAGCGCGGCGGACGTGCGCGTGGCGGCGCGGTACCTCGTGGAGGAGCTGGCGGCGGAGCGCCCCCGGTTCGTGACGAGCGACGCGGCGCTCGATCTGCGCGACGCGCTGCTCGCGCGCCTCGACCTCGAGGGGGGCCGCGCGGCGTTCGAGGAGGACCTGCGGCAGCTCGAGAAGCACCCGGCCGAGCGGCTGGAGCTCGCGCTGGCGTGGCTGCGCGGGTTCGCTTCGAAACACGCGGCGCAAGCCCACCTCGCGCTGGAAGCGGCGGTGATCGTCGTGACGGAGCGGCACATCGAGCGGGAGCCGAGCGGGGCCGTCACCGAGGCCCGCGTCGAGGGGCTGCTCGGGCAGCACCCGCGCATCAAGGAGCGCGCGCTCGCGCTCCGGCTCGACGAATTCCTGAGCAGGATCGAGGACTTCCTGCACGAGCGGGCGCCGCGCTACCGCGCTTACAGGAAGGTGAGGAGCGAGATCGCGGAGCGGGAGCGGAAGCGGCTGCGCCTCGAGGAGTTCGCGCCGCGGGTGCTCACGTCGTTCGTGCGCAACCGGCTCATCGACGAGGTCTACCTGCCCCTCGTCGGCGCGAACCTGGCGAAGCAGCTCGGCGCCGCGGGCGACGTGAAGCGCACCGACCTGATGGGCATGCTGCTGCTCATCTCGCCGCCGGGCTACGGCAAGACGACGCTGATGGAGTACGTCGCGAGCAAGCTCGGCCTCGTGTTCATGAAGGTGAACGGGCCGTCGCTCGGCCACGAGGTGACGTCGCTCGACCCGGCCGAGGCCCCGAACGCGACGGCGCGCCAGGAGGTCGAGAAGATCAACCTGGCGTTCGAGATGGGCAACAACGTGATGCTGTACCTGGACGACATCCAGCACACGAACACGGAGCTGCTCCAGAAGTTCATCTCGCTCTGCGACGGGCAGCGCCGGATCGAGGGCGTGTGGCGGGGCCGGACGAGGACGTACGACCTGCGCGGCAAGAAGTTCTGCGTGGTGATGGCGGGCAACCCGTACACGGAGTCGGGCGCGCGGTTCCAGATCCCCGACATGCTGTCGAACCGGGCCGACACGTACAACCTCGGCGACATCCTCGACGGCAAGGAGGCGCTGTTCGCGCTGAGCTACCTGGAGAACGCGCTCACGTCGAACCCGACGCTCGCGCCGCTCTCCGGGCGCGCGCCGGGCGACACGCACAAGCTCATCCGCATGGCGCAGGGCGAGGCCATCGCCGCGACGGAGCTCGAGCACGCCTACTCCGCCGCGGAGGTCTCGGAGATGGTCGCGGTGTTCGAGCGGCTCTTCCGGGTGCAGAAGGTGCTCCTGTCCGTGAACCTCGAGTACATCCGGAGCGCGTCGCAGGACGACGCCTTCCGGACGGAGCCGCCGTTCAAGCTGCAGGGCAGCTACCGGAACATGAACAAGCTGGCCGAGAAGGTCGTGGCGGCGCACACGCCCGAGGAGGTCGACCGGCTCATCGACGATCACTACGTGAGCGAGTCGCAGACGCTGACGACGGGCGCCGAGCAGAACCTCCTCAAGCTCGCCGAGCTGCGCGGCCGGATGACGCCGGAGCAGGCGGCGCGGTGGGACGACATCAAGAAGGGCTTTTTGCGGATCAAGCGCATGGGCGGCAAGGAGGACGACCCGGTCGTGCGCGTGACCGGCACGCTGTCGATGCTGGGCGAGCAGCTGGAGGGCATCCGCGGGGCGATCGGGAAGGCGGCCGCGGTGGCGCAGGCGGGGGACGCGCGGGCGCGGGAGATGAAGCAGTGGCTCGCGCCCGAGATGGAGCGGCTCTCCGCGGCGCTCAAGGGGGCGGCGCAGCCGCGGGTCGACGTGAAGGTCGAGACGGATCGCTCGGTGTCGGAGTTCGTGGGGCACCACCTGTCGCTGGTGGAGCGGCTCGTGGCGCCGCTCGCGAAGGCGACGACGCAGAGCGCGTTCGGCATCCGGGCGATCGAGGCGCAGATCTCGGAGCTCGCGCAGGGGCTCCGGTCGCTCGAGGAGAAGGTCCGCGCGGCGGCGCGCCCGCAGAGCCAGCCGCCGCCGCCGCGCTTCGAGGCGCGGGTCGGGGCGGCGTCGCCGGCGAACTTCTACCGGACGGCGCCCGCGGCCGACGTCGTCGATCACGGCGGCATCTTCGTGCCGACCTTCCGGCCGCCGCCGGCGCGCGGGACGACGGTGGCGCTCAGGATCCCGTTCGCGGAGGGCGGCGAGATCGACGCGGTGGGGGTGGTCGAATGGACGCGCGAGGCAGAGGAGGAGGGCCCGCCTGGGTTCGGGGCGCGCTTCGTGCGGCTCTCGGGCGAGCAGCGGGAGCTCGTGGAGGGGTTCGTGCGGCAGCGGGAGCCGATGCTGCTCGGCATGTGAGCGCGCTCGCAGAGGCGGCGCTCGCACGCTCTGCTGTCGACGCCGCGCGACGCCGCGCTCGCGCGCGAGGCGCAGCATCGCGCGGTGCTCCGGCGCGGAGGTATGCGGCCCGAGCACAGCATCCGAGCTGAGCCGATGCTGCCCGTTCTCGTCACCCGAGCGAGCGGCCGCGCGCGGCGGCGGCCCTCCTCCATGAGGAGTAGAGCGGCCTCCCTCGTGCGTGATATCACCGTCATGACGCGGTTCGTCGGCGATGGCCTGGATCCGAAGCCCGCGCTCCGGCGCCGGGCACGCAGGAGCTTCAGCGCATGAAGATGATGACCCTCGGACCCTTTGACGGGAACGCGTGGCTGCTCGGCCGGAAGATCGAGCGAACGGTCGCGGAGTGGAAGGAGCCCGCGCGGCTCGCGATCGTGGCCATGCCGAGCGGGACGAAGCACGAGGAGTACCTCGCCGCGGTCGAGGATGCGACGGGCGTTCCGGTGGTCGGAGCCACCACCGGCGGGGTGTCGTTCACGGAGCGCGGCTTCAGCAGGAGCGGGGTGACGTGCGCCTTCCTCGGGGGAGCGAACGTCGAGGTGGCGTGCACGGCGGCGCGCGAGCTGCGCTCGGATCACGGCAAGAGCATCAGGGCGGCGCTGAGCGACATGGACGAGGCCGTCTCGAGCGGCAGCGGGCGGAGCGGGGCGACGAGCTCGATCCTGGTGCTGGCGGACGCGTTCGCGTGCGACGGCGACGATCTGGTGGCCGCGCTCCGCCAGGGCGTGCCGCCGCACACGCGCGTCTTCGGCGGGACGGCGGGCGACGGGTGGACGTTCGAGGGGGCGCGGGTGTTCCTCGGCCGCAAGGTGCTGACGGACGCGGCGGTCCTCGTGCGGCTCACGCACCGGCAGCGGGTGAACATCGACGTGGTGCACGGGTTCCGCGCGGCCGAGGGCGGGCGGGATTTCACGATCACGGACATCGAGCGGAACGTGCTCAGGACGCTGGACGGGCAGCCTGCGGCGCGTGTGTACGAGGAGGAGCTCTCGCGGCTCGGCTTCCGGTCGAGCGGCGAGGGGCTCCTCCAGACGATGGCGAAGCACGCGCTCGGGGCGAAGACGCCGTTCGGCGAGTCGCTGAAGATCAGGTCGCCGATCGCGATCCGCGGGGACGGCGCGGTGGTGCTGACCGGGGGGCTGGCGCGCGGGCAGGTGGTGCGCGTCGTGAACGCGGCGACCGACGCGGTGCTCCAGGCGGCGAAGAGCCTGTCGACCAAGGTGCTGGGGCCGCTGCCCGGGGTGGCCGGTTCGCTTGTGTTCGACTGCGCGGCGCGGTTCCGGATGCTGGGCGAGCGGTACCGCGAGGAAGTGCGGGCGTTCCTCTCGCCGAACGCGGCGTCGAACCCGATGTTCGGAATGGCGTGTTACGGGCAGATCGCGAAGTTCGGGGGGAGCGTCGAGGGGTTCTACAACACGAGCGCGGTCATGGTGGCGTGGGGGGAGTCGGACCAGGCGGCTGCTGGCGGGTGAGCTTTGCTGGGCGGCCTGGCGCCTCCGGCCCATCGCGCGGACGAGGATGCCACCATGTTCGCGCCGGGACCCATCGCGTCCTCGCCGTGCTCGGCATGCGCCTGCGCGCAGTTGCGCGTGGCTCCGGGCGCGACGTGGCCCTCTGTTGCGCGCGGCGGCGTCGCGGACGCGCGGGCGATGGGCAGACGGATACCGCCTTCGGGGCTCCAACTGCGAGCGTTCGGTCACGCGGCCTTCCTTGCCGCGGAGCAACGCTGGCGACGGGTCTCGGGCGGCTTCGAGCTTCCGATCGCGTTCGGCCCTGACCGACTTGGCGCCGACGGCCAGCATGTCATGCAGCGTGATGTACCTGATGGCGCTGTGCAGCCGCACGTCGTGATCGTGATCGACGGAGCGCCCTGCGGTATGACGTGCCTCGTCGAGCGACGACGGCGGCGTGACGCGGTTTGCATCGCGCTTCCGCCGGTCCAGCCACCACACAAGCTCTATTTTTCTCGGCTTCGTGTACTCCTCGGAGATCTCGGCGGCCACCGTGTCCTCCTTGGCCAGCTTCGCTTCGACCTGGGCGATGCAGGCCTGCAGCTTTTGCGGTCCCGACCAGCAGGAAGCTTTCCATGCCTCGCGCGTCGAACCGCTCGCCGGACAGCGCTCCGGCCTTTCGATGGAAGCGCCGAGCAATAGGCATCCGAAGGATGCTCGCCTCTGGCGCAGATCGTTTTGCCGTTCTCCGCGTGATCCGCGATGCTGGCGAGTGCCGATTCGCGCCGGGGCGGGCCGTCCGGTTGACGCTCGACGGCCGGAACACCACATATTCCCATGCGAAATCGGCTTCGCCGAAGGGCCTTCTCTATGGGATCGAAGACGTCCTGTATTCCCGGCTTCCGCGATCTTGACATCGCCTCCCGCCGCCGCCTTCTCGCGACGTTTTGCGCCATCGATGAGGGCGAGCTCGACGAGGTGCTCGGCGGCGCCGCCCTTGATGTCGCTGCAGCCGACAGGATGGTCGAGAACGCCATAGGCGCCCTGGCGCTGCCCTTCGGCGTGGCGCTGAACCTCCAGGTGAACGGCGCCGACTACCTGGTGCCCATGGCTATCGAGGAGCCCAGCGTAATCGCAGCGGTCTCGCACGGGAGCAAGCGGGCCCGGGCCGGCGGCGGCTTCCGCGCGAGCGCCGACGAGCCGCTCATGATCGCGCAGATCGAAGCGCACGAGGTGCACGATCCCGTCGCGGCATCGCGGCGCATCCGCGAAGCCGAAGGCGAGCTCGTCGAGCTGGCGAACGCGGCGATCCCAGGGGTCAGGGCGCGGGGCGGCGGAGCGCGCCGCGTCGACGTGCGCGACCTAGGCGAGGGCTTTGTCGTAGCGGACGTGCTGGTCCATGTGTGCGACATCATGGGGGCCAATGTGCTCAACACCGTGGCCGAAGCGCTCGGACCGCGGATCGGGGAGCTCGCGGGCGGCGCGCTGGGCCTGCGGATCCTCTCGAACTACTGCGAGCGGCGCCTCGTGCACGTGACGACGCGGATCCCGGTCGAATCCTTCGGCTGCGCGCGCACGAGTGGGCGAGATGCGGCGCTCGGGGTCGCGAGCGCGTCGCGGTTCGCAGAGCTCGATCCGCACCGCGCGGTGACGCACAACAAGGGCATCATGAACGGCGTCGACGCCGTGGCGCTCGCGACCGGCAACGACTTCCGCGCCGTGGAGGCCGCGGCGCACGCATACGCCGCGCGAACCGGGCAGTACAGACCGCTCGCCACCTGGCAGCTCGCCGACGGGGGGGAGACGCTCGCGGGGACGCTGTCGATGCCGATGTCGCTCGGAACCGTGGGCGGCGCGCTCCGGGTGCACCGGGGCGCGCAGATCGCCCTGCGGCTGCTCAATGTCCGGTCGGCCGCCGAACTCGCGATGGTGGCGGCGGCGATCGGACTGGCGTCGAACCTGGCCGCCCTGAGAGCGCTGTCGACCGAGGGGATCCAGCGCGGCCATATGACGCTGCACCGCCGAGCGCTCGCGACACCACTCGAGTCCGGCGATGTGCCCATGCCATCCGAGTGACGCGCTGAAGGCGCGCCCTCCGGGGGCACTCCCCCGTACCTCTCCCTTGATTACCGGCGCCGATATGCTCAGCGAACCTGACGACGGGCGACGTCAGAAGGCATGATGCAGAGGATCGGCGGCACGTCCTCCGTCGCTTGGAGGCGCAGCAGGTGGTGGCCGATGCCCGCCGCCCCGATCAGGAGGGTGGGGTTGGGGCCTCCGGCCGGGGCGCCGGAGGGCCAGCTCCAAGCCGACTCATGGCGGGAGGCGAGCGCCTCAGCAGCGCTGCGGGCGATCAACCGATATCGCTCCTCGTCGAGCGCCTCTCCGGCGATCAGGGCGACCTCGCACAGCCCCGTGAGCCCGTGACAGAGCGTCGCGTCGTGCCGGTGCATGCCGAGGCGCTGCTCGATGGCGGCGACGGTGGCCTCCAGGCCGACGCGCGCCATGGCGGCGTGCGCGTCGGCGCGCTCGCGATCCAGGCGCATCGCGCGGAGGCGCGCCAGTGCTATCCCAGGCGCTCCGTGGCACCAGGCGCTCTGGAAGACGTTGCCGCCGGGGCTGGCCGATGGTCGTGAGCGGACGTCTTGCCAATTCTTCTGGGTGGGATCGAACAGGAGATCTTCGTAAGCGAAGGCGCCGCGGGCCATCGCGAGGAATTCGGCATCGCCCAGCGCGCCGTAGAGCTCGAGGAGCGCGAGCGCCATGCCGGATGCTCCGTGGGACAGCCCCGTCAGCGGCCGGGAAGCGGACATCCCGCTGGCCTCCTGGGCATCCCACCAGCAGGTAGACCCCTCTCGCGCGACCGTCGCACAGAGCTCGCGGCCGCACGCGTGCGCCAGCTCGAGGCACCATTGCCTGCCGGACGTGTCGGCGAGCGCCAGCAATGCAGGGATCGCCCCGGCGTTGCCTCCCATGACGTCCAGCAGGTGGGGTGTCGAGCAAGCAGCATTGATCAACTCGAGCATCCGGTCGATCTCTCCGCCTAGGTGCGCGCTCGGAGAGATCTGCTCGAGCCGGTGGGCCGCGTAGGCGACGCCCAGTTGTCCGGAGAAGAAGGAGAGCGGGGAGGCGCGATCCGCGAGCCCTGCGTCAAAATGTTCGATGGCCTGCCGGAGGGCCCCGAGCGCCGTGCGCTCGAAGACGACGTCTCCCGTGAGCAAGAACAACTCGGCGAGGAAGAGGGCAATCCCCGCGGTGCCCGCGTACACGTGATCGCCGATCACTGCCGTGGCCACGGCTGCGGGGCCCGCGCCGGCATCTTCCACGTCGGTGCGACCCATCCACGTGCACCGGGTGCGCCCCTCGTCCCAGAACGCCACGTCGCAGAGCTCCCGGCCAATCTGCGTCGCCCGGTGTAAGAAGACGCTCCCCTCCTCAATGCGCACGCTCATGATGTCCGTCCCTCCCTCCTCTTCGACCTGAGAGTCGCTCCGGGGGAGCGGCGCAGGGCGCCCCTCGGATGCAGCGGGGCATAGGCGCCCGTCGAGCCCCCGGCGAGGAAGGGGTGTGACGGGTGGATCCCCGCGTCGCGGCAGGCCGCCGCGAGCGCCGCGAGGCGGGCGTCGCGATCCGTGGCCCCGCGCACGTAGGCGGAGAACAGCGACCGTGCCGCGAGCATGCACCTCGACTGCCCGAAGCTCATTCCGTCGTGCGGGTCCTCGGCGAGGCCAAGCCCCGGCGCCAGGGGCTTCGTGAACATGGGCTCGCACGGTCTGAGCCCCGAGCGTATCGCTCGATAGATGTTGCGGATCTCCCCGAGGGCCTGAGGAAAGTCCCTGCGCTCCAGGTAGAGCACGCCAGCGTCGGCCCGCAGGTAGCGATCGGGGTGCGTGAGCACCTTAGTGCGGAAAGGGATCTTGATCGCGCTCAGCCCGTTCGTGGCGAGCATGATGTACTCCGCTGCCACCTCCGCCGTGAGATGCCAGTAGATGCGCAGGAGCGGCGCCGGCGCCCCGGGCCGGTACCCCTCGTTTCCGCCGCCTAGCGCCAGGTAGAAGCCGGGGAGCCTGCCGCGCATCTCCTTTCCGACCCAAACGCGGCACGCCGCGTCCGGTCGAAGCTCGCCCTCCTCGACGCGCAGCCTATGGGGGCGCACCCAGAAGGTGACCTGATCCTTGGTCGCCGCGATACGTCCGTCGCGCTCGATCGACCGGACCGTCCAGCCATGCTCCCAGACGCCCTGCGCGCAGTTGGCGGCGGAGAGCGCCGCCACGTGCTCGCGCTCCCTCACCGCGTCGAACGTCGATGGCTCCCGCCCTGCAGGGCGCGTGTAGAGCCGGGTATAAAGGTCGGCCGCGAGAGCGGCGGGAAGCGCCGCCCCTCCCTCGTCGCGCGGCGCATTCGGCGGGACGTCCCTGAGCTCCCCCAACAGCCAGTACTGCTCCGGAGAGCAGATATCTACCGCCTCGGCGACGGACACCAGATCACGATGGCATTCGTCCTCGAATGACTTGGTCATGACGACTCCCACGACAGGCCATAGAGGCAAGCCGCTCCAGCCTCAGGATGGTCGAGGAGGTTCTTGCCTATCTGCAGCAGCAGGACGGACATGGGGAGCAGCGCATGAGACCTCTGGACCATCTCGCAGGCGGACTGGATCAGCCGCGCAGCTGACAGCCGCGCCGCGCGGTCCAGCAGCGCGCACGCCTCGCTCTCCGGCAGCGACGCGCCAGCGTGGTACCCCTGCCACACGGCGCGCGCGGCGGACTGGATCTTCGCGAGGGGTGCGCCAGCGGCGGCGGCGCTCCGCCCGGGGGCGTCCGGCGGGGGCGCTGGCATTGTCGAGATCCAGAAGAGCACGAGATCGTGCAGCGCGCTGCCGACGTCCCACGCCGGATCCCCGAGCTGGACGAGCTCCCAGTCGACCAGGCGCACCTCGGGCGGCCCGGCCGCGGCTCCGTACGGTGCCGGGAGCACGAGGATGTTGTCGGATTTGACGTCGCCGTGAATCACGGTCTCCGGCGACCACTGCTCGCGCAGCCGATCCAGGGCCGCGCACAACGCCTCCTGCTGCTGGAGGATCTCGATCGTCTTGTGGCCCGCCGGGCTGAGGTCTCCGAGCAGATCGAGCTCGGGTCGGTGGACGGCGAGCACCCAGGGCGGCTCCGAGCGGAGCCACCGCAGCCGCGGATTCTGGTCAGGACCTGGCAGGCGGAAGGCGCGGTGCACGACCGCGAGGGCGTGCCCGACCGACCAGGACGCCGCGACCGAGGTGCTCTCCAGATCGTCCGCGTGGTGCTGGATCCATAGCGGCCGCACGCCTTCGAGCAGCTCGAGTGCCAGCAGCGAGCGCTCGGGATCAAAATGGCAGAGCCGCGGCAGCAGCGCTCGAACGGAGCGGGCGCCTGGTTCTGCATGACAGTACGAGTAGAAGGCCGCCTCTCGGAGGAGCGTTTGCCGCCCGCCGGCGACAGCATCGTCGGACTGCTTGATCAGATAGCCGATGCCGTCTTTTCTGGTGACGCGCAGGTTGTAGTTGCGCCTGAGGGTGCTCGTTATTGTCAGGCGCCCGTCGAGGACCGAGCGCAAGTCGACGAGGTGACAACGGATGAGGTGGGGAGTGATGGCATCGATGTTGAGCATGATTCTTGCCGGAGGCGCGTTACCGGATGTCTGCGCTCGTCGTTCGATCTCTCCATGCCTGCGGGCAAGGGCGCCCGCGATGTCGCTTCACAGGAGCGCACCTCCCTCGACCGGCCCGTCCGCCACGGGCCGCAAGCGCTCCTCCTGCAGCGCAATCAGCTCGCGGCCTGAGGCGCCGTCAGCTCGCGGCGCCGTCGAGGCCAGGCTCCACGCGGCCTGCGGCGTGCTCCGCGTCGCCCGGCGCGACGACGTCGTCCGGCGCGCGGCTAGCGAACGAGCAGCCGGCGGTCCAGATCGTCCCGCAGCAGGCCTGCAGAACGTCCTGCGGCGCGCGGCTAGCGAACGAGCAGCCGGCGGTCCAGATCGTCCCACAGCAGGCCTGCAGGACGTCGCCAGAGGTGTCCGGCGCGATGCCCGAGGGCACCATGAGGTGCTCGCGGGCGATATCCCCCTCAAGGAGCCAGGCCGCGTCCACGTCCGTCGCCGCATCGAGCGACGCCATCATAGAGCAGCCCGGCGCGCTGCTCTGGAGGTTTGTCGTGATTGTGTTGTTTGACATGGTTGTCTCCCCATTCGCAGATGTGGCCCAGTTCGACGGTTCGAATCTCAGGAGTGCAATGGGCCTTCGGCGTTCCCATCGCTACTCTCGATTACCGAACAGACTGAGCAAGGGGAGTGCCATGGGTCGACCGCCACAAACCGCTACACTGTCACTGTACCACCATTGAAATATCTTTCGTCCTTGGGTCGTTGAACGATGAAATCGAATTCTCGCGACCGTCGCAGCCATGCTTGACATGCGTGCGTCGTGCATCAGGAGTGATGGTGAGGCATCGCGGCGGAGAGCCGCTGCTCCGCCAGCGATTGCCGCGTGGCGCGGCCGCTGCCCGCGCGCTGGACCGGGCCGGCCGCGCCGCGGGAGGCTCTGCAGCAGGAGCGAGGTGGAGCATGTCATTGCTGGAACTTATGCATCGCGCCGAATCGCACGTGGCGACCTCTCTGATGCGGCCATCGGCATGGGCTCCGCTCCGGAAACTCGCGTCTCGGCTGCCGGCGCAGATGACCCGCGATTTCATCTTCGAGTACGGGTTGCAGGGGCCATCCGGGTCTGCCGATCTATCCATCAGCATCCTCAGAGGCTCTCCCGGTGAGCGAGCCCTCGCAGGCCTCGAACCGCAGGAATCCATCGATCCGGATCTGCTGAATCACCCCGTCTGGCGGCTCACGCGCTTGTTCGGGTCCCGCTGGTCGGATCCCTCCTTGCCGATCCACGCCGCCATCGCGGCCATCTGGCTCGAGTTCGACGCCGATGGACACGATGGCTTGTCTCCGCCCGCCGTTCACGTCGTACCCGCGACCCGCTTGGCACCAGCCGATGCCTGGCCGCGCCAGGCATCGGCTGAGGAGGCGTACCAGGCCGCCGCGCTTGCGGCGGAGTCGGTGCTCGGCGCGCCGCTCGCGCCGCTGCGCGCCCGCGCTCTCCTGGATCTCCTGACCGGCCTGCCGCCTCCCGCGCAGCCGTTTTCCATCGGATACCTGACGTCGCGCAACCGCGGCGGCATGCGGGTTGCGGTAGACCAACTCCCGCTGGAGGGCACGCTCGACGTGCTAGGCGATGTGGGATGGTCGGGACCGATCGACGCCGCCGGCCGGATCGTCCGGGATCTCGGGTCTCTGGTCGAGAGGATCGATCTCCAGTTCTACGTGGAGGACGCACTCCTGCCCTTCCTGGGCCTCGAGCTCCATTGCCCGATGCTCGAGTTCGGTTCGACCACGATGTCGAGACTGCTCGACGCCCTCGTCGGGGGGCGGCTATGCACGCCCGGGAAGCGCGCGGCTCTCCTCAGCTGGTGCGGCTGGGAGCGTGCTTCGGCGGAGGGTGTCACGCCGTCACTGATCCTCCGGGACGTCAGCCATATCAAGCTCACCCTCAGCCCCGATTCCGCCGTGACGACGAAGGGATATCTCTGGATGGGGTCCCGTCCCGCGGGCGGACCGCCCGCCGATCCGCTGCTCCCGCCGGGGTCGCCGGAGGTCGAACGGGCCGCGGAGGCGGGCGCTCCTGGAGGAGGTCGAGCAGGAGGACCGCGATGAGCCGGAGCGGCGCCGTGCTCGCGCCTGCTGCCGCGCTTGGGCACCTTGGCCTGGTCATCCTGGGCGCGCTTTTCGTCTATCCGCGAGGCGATGGCCGCTTGACACGCGCGCTCTCGTACTACGGTGCGATCTCCGGTGCCGACCTCGCCTACACCTTCTTCGCTCCCAACGTCGACGCAGCGCCTTGGGCGACTTTTCAGATAATGTACCCCGGCGGGGCGAGTGCCAGCGATACCCTCGGACCGGCGAATGGCCACGAGGAGGAGATCCGGATACGTAGTGTCGTCTCTACCTTCTTCCGGCAGCCGACCTCGCGGAGCGCGCTCGTCGCCTCCTGGGCAGACGAGATGCTGTCGCGGCACCCGGGAGCAGAGAGCGTCGTCGTCCGGCTGGAGGCATGCGCCCTCCCCTCGATGCGGGAGTACCGCGCAGGACGGCGACCTCGGTGGAATGTTCGCTACGAGGGCAGGATCACGAGCACACCATCGTCGCGGGCTCCCCGGGGCGACGGCGCAGGTGCGCCATGACAGGGGAGTCCATGGGCATCCCCGGCGTGTTACGCGCGGCGGGCACCCTGCGCAGCTGGCTCGCCTCGGGCCCACTCGCGCGATTCGCCCTGGCCCCCGCCTCGGCGGCGCCGCTCGCCGCTCTCCGGATCGGGATCGCGGCTGTGCTCCTGCTCCAGGCGACGCTCACCGCGCCCGCGCTCTCGTTGCTCGGCGTGCGATCCGGAGCTCTCCGGGCGCTGCCGCGCGACATTCTCATCGAACCCGGTCTGTCCTGCGTCGCCTGGTTCGTGGATCTCACTTCCCAGCGCGGCGTCGACGCCCGCGCCGCCGTCACGACCACCGGCGCGATCTACGTACTTTCCCTGGTCGCGCTGCTCCTGGGATGGCGGACGAGAACAGCAGCGCTTGCGGCGTGGCTCGCCCATCTGGCGCTGATGACGATCGCGTCGACCGCCACCTACGGGGCGGACTACATGGCCAACGTCTTTCTGTTCTACCTCGTCTGGATGCCTTCGGGAGCGGCGCTCTCCCTGGATCGCCGGCTCGGGCGGACTTCGAGCGAGCCGACTGTCGTGGCCCGCCTCGGGCTGCGCGTCGTGCAGTTGCACCTCTGTACGGTCTATCTCACGAGCGGGCTCGGGAAGGCGTCAGGCGCGTCGTGGTGGAACGGCGAGGCCATCTGGCGGGCGCTAATGCTTCCGGAATACCGCCAGCTCGACTTCTCGTGGTTGGCGCGCCACGCGTGGCTCGCGGCCTTCCTCGGCTGGGCGGTGCTCGCGATCGAGGTGGGCTATGCGTTCCTGATCTGGCCGCGGCGCACGCGGCTCCTGTGGGTCATCGCTACGGCGGCGCTGCACATTGGCATCGCTGTGTTCATGGGCCTCCTCGTGTTCGGCGCGCTCATGACCGTCCCGACGATCGCCCTCTTCGCCGTCCCGTGCGAGCCGCGCAGCACCACGGAGAAAGCTCCGGGTCCGATCGCGCCCGTCGCGCGCCGGCGCCTGGTGCTCGGACGCGCTTAAGCAGGCGCGAGCACCGCGTTCGGGAAGCGCGCGACGTCGCGCTCGTAATGGAGCACCTTGTAGCCGCCGAGGGTGGCCTCTTCGTGGAGCTCGGCCGCGCTCACGCAGTGCGCGAAGATCCCAGCTCGCCAGACCGTCCCCCGCTCGACCGGCGGCCAGGCGAGGAGCGATTGCCGAAGCAGGCCATGGGTGAAGGCCTGAAGGGGCGTGGCATGTTGCGAGGTCGCGTGGGCGGCAGCGCCGCTGCGCTCACTAGGGTCGTCGACGACCCGCTCTAGGCTCCAGAAGCTGAGCAACACCGGCCCGCGAGGGCACGCCCGGCGGAAGGCGCGCAGCGCGGCGAGGCGGGCGTCCCGCTGGACGACGTGCGTCCACATGCCCCACCCCGTGAGGATACCGTCGTAGCCGCCGGCGCCGCGCTCCATCCACGATTCCAGGCTCTCGCAGGTCACCGAAGCCCCCTCGTGCGCACGGCCCTGCTCCGCGAGCGCGCGCCGCGCAGCTTCGGCGAGAATCGGGACCGGCTCGATTGCGTCGACGGAGTAGCCGCGCTCGACGAGGTCGAGCAACTCGCGCCCGGCCCCGGCGCCGGGGACGAACAGCCGCGCGGGCGGCGGCGCGAAGTAGGCATCGAGCGCTCGCACCTCGAACGGGAACAGGCCTGCCCGCTGCTGCCCCGGCTGGGAATAGTGAGAGGCCGCCGCTGCGTAGTGTTCGTCGCTGGCGACCCGCTCGAAGCCGGGCGGAAACAGCGCAAGCGCGATCTCGGAGAGTCCCTGCTCGATCTGCCGCACGTGCCGATGGACGGCCGCGAGGCCGCGGTGCAGATGTCGTACGAACACGTGGGTGTTCAACCATCGAAAGTCGATATCGTCAAGCGTGTCGCGGGTCGACTCGAATGAACGTCTCCGCCCCAATGACGCCCTGAAATGCGCATCGACCGACAGCACCGCAGGCGTTCGCTGGGGCGTGCGCGATGCCAGCCGAGGGACGATAGACGCCCTCGACGTTCACGAAGGTGCGATGACGTTGCACGGCCGTTCGTGGCACGCGCCATGTCTGCACCGCGGCGAGCGTGGCACCGGACCCCCATCGATCGCGAGACACCTGCAGGGGAGCAACACCGCTGGACGTCGAGCTGCGTCCGGCGCGGCCTGCCCGATGCGGTCCGTTCGCGGCGCGCTGGCTCCGCCGCGAGAGGGGCGCATGTCGAGGCTGAAGACACACGGGCCCGACGCGGACGGGACGATCGCCGGCAAGTACAGGCTCGTCGAGAAGATCGGCGAGGGGGCCATGGGCTCCGTCTGGTCGGCGATCAACGTCGCCACCGGGCGCGAGGTGGCGCTCAAGCGGATGATCCGCTCGGAGCCGGAGCTCCGGCGGCGGCTCGAGCGGGAGGCGCGGAGCTGCGGGGCGCTCCGGCACCGGAACGTCGTCGACGTCTACGACATGGTCGAGACGGCCGACGGCGAGCCGTTCCTGGTGATGCAGCTGCTCTCGGGCGAGACGCTGGCCGAGCTCCTGGCGCGCAGGCGACGGGTCGAGCCGGAGCTCGGCGCCGCCATCGGCAGGGACGTCGCGCGAGGGCTCGCGGCGGCGCACGCGCTCCACATCGTCCACCGGGATCTGAAGCCCTCGAACATCTTCCTGCACCGGGAGCCCGGCGCGAGCGGGTGGATCGTCAAGGTGCTCGACTTCGGCGTCGCCAAGAACCTCTCGATCAACGACGGATTCCACACCATGCCAGGCGGGGCGGTCGGGTCTCCGCTGTACATGAGCCCGGAACAGGTCAGGGCGGACAGCGATATCGACCACCGCACCGATATCTGGACGCTCGGCGTCGTGCTCTTCGAGATGCTCACCGGAGAGCGGCCGTTCCGCGGGAACCCGACGGAGGTCTTCGCCGCCATCCTGACCGGCGAGATCCCTACCCTGGCGCGGACCCTGTGGCGCGTGGACGGGCGGCTCGTGGACATCGTCGCCCGCTGCATGCGGCGAGAGCGCGAAGAGCGGTTCAGGACGGCAGCGGAAGTGGCCGAGCTGCTCGACGAGATCGCAACGGCGAGACGACCGCTCCCCCGCACGCCCGGGGAGGCGCGCGAGACGACCGAGGCGGTACCGCCGCAGGCCATCGCGCAAACGCCGCACAGCCCGCAGACCTCGGCCGCGGGCAGCGCCACGGACACTGCGGCCACGGGGCAGGCCGCGCCAGGCCACCGGCGGGATCCCGGGAGCTCGACCACACCGGTGGTCACGAGTTCCTCCCGGATGAACCTCGCCAGCCGCGGCGCCGCGCCCGGGACGCCCGAGGCAGCGAGGCGCAGCGAGCGCCGGAGGCAGAATACCAGGGTCGCCGCCGCGGCCCCTGCGCTCGCGCTGTGGACGCTCGTCGCGATGGGGCTCGCCCTGTCGAAGCAATGCGCACCTCGCGCCGCCACACCTGCTCACGAGAGCTCCGGGTCGCCGTCGCCGGCGTGGCAACGCACGCCTGAATCCGGAGGGACGGCCGCGAGCCCAGCCCGGCCGGCCCCGGCGGATCCGGCGCGAGCCGACGGAGTCCCCGGGGCGACAACGGTGGATGGCGCGCGCCTTGCGCCTGAACCGCCTGCGCCGGCGCCGACATCGAATCAGCGTGCGCCCGCACCGTCCTCTGGCACGAGCGCGCAGGCGCAGCGCTCGCCGCGCCGGCCCTCGACCCGACAGCCGAAGGACGATCCTTGCGCAGGCGAGACAGGACTCCTGCGGACCCTCTGTCTCGACAACGAGGCGCGAACGCGCAGCCCCCGTGAGCCGCGGAGATGAGGAACGGCGAGCTCCAGAGCCCAGCGCTCTGGAGGACACCTTGGATCTGCCGCACCGCAAGGGCCGGCGCCGCGGTGAGATCAACGAGACGCGATGCCCCCGCGCCGCCCATGCACCGTCATGGACCCATGTCATCGACGTGCAGGAGGTACATCATGGTCAGTGTTCTGACGACATCTGGCCGGCACACGGCTGGAGCGGCGCTGGGCGCGATCCTCTGCGCCGCGGCCGTGGAGGCGGTCGCCTTCGCAGAGACCGGTGATGCGACCGGGGCGCCGCGCGACGACAGCACACGCGCGGCGCAGATCTACAGCGCAGGGGTCGCGGCGGCCAGGGAGGATCGCTGGCGGGACGCCTACGCCGCGTACCTCGAGGCGTGGACGCTCAAGCGACACTTCCAGATCGCGGCGAACCTCGCGCGGGCAGAGCTCAAGCTCGGAATGCACCGCGACGCCGCAGAGCACATCGCGTTCTTCCTGCGCGAGGCAGAGGGCGTGAGCGAGCTCGATCGCGCGCTCGGGCGGCAGATGCTCGAGGAGGCCAAGGCGAGGATCTCCACGCTCACGATCGTGGCGAGCCGACCAGGGGCCCTGGTGCTCGTCGACGGCGTCCCCGCGGGGACATCGCCGCTCGAGCGGGAGGTGTACGTCGAGCCGGGAAAGCGGATGATCGAGGCGCAGATCCAGGGTGAGCGCCCGGCGAAGATCTCGGTGGCGCTCGCGCCGGGAGCGTCGCAGGAGGTGGAGCTCAGCTTCGGTGAGCACGCTGCCGCTGCGGCGGCGATTCAACCCCTGACGCAGCAGCAACCCCGGACGCAGCAGCAGCGCCCGCCCCCGGCGCCGGATCGCAGGGCCGCCGGGCCCAGCACGACGCTCATCGCGGCGGGTGGCGCGGCCACGGGGCTTGCGCTGGGAACGGCGATCGTCGTGAGGATCATCGCGGATCGGAGCGCATGGTCGGGCAGCAACGCCGCGGTGCCCGGCGCGGACTCCTGTTATGTGAGCGGGCCTCCGTCGCTCGACTACGTGAGGTGTGGCGAGGTGGACCAGCACCGGATCAAGGCCGCGCGCATGTACAACCTCTCGACAGGGATCTTCGCCGGGGCCGGCGTGCTCGGCACGGCGACCGTGGGTTATGCGCTGTTCGGATTGTCTCGGGCCGACGGAAGACCGGCGGTGACGGCGGCTCCGATCGCGCTGGCGCCCGGGGCAGGAATTGCGCTGAACACGCGGTGGTGACGTGGAGGAGTGACATCATGCGCGCGGGTCTGTTCGACGAGGTTCATCGATTCCGATGTGCCGCCGTGCTCGCCACGTCGCTGCACGCGGTCGCATGCCAGGAGCCACCGGTGTGCCTGCACTGTGAGCCGATTCCGGATCCGACAGACGAGTGCGGCGTGTTTGCGAGCGCGAGCGCTGCGTCTAGCGGCGCCGGGACGCGCGACGCTCCCTACGCGCGCTTGCAAGAGGCGATCGACAACGCGAAGGGCGGGACGGTGTGCGCTTGCGCCGGCCATCCTTTCGCCGAGGCCGTGACGCTGCCCGCGGGGATCGAGGTGCGCGGGGACTTCACGTGCAATGGCGAGTGGAAGCAGAGCCCGGATGCGAAGAGCACCATCGCGGGGCCGGCGGGACAGGTCGCGCTCACCCTGACGGGTGACGCGGACGGGGCGAAGGTGCATGGATTCGTGATCTCCGCGGCGAGCGCGACGGAGCCGGGCGGGTCGTCCATCGCGGTCGCCGTGGCGGACATCGCGGCCGAGCTGAGCCACCTCGAGGTGCGGGCCGGCGACGGCATGCCCGGCGCCGACGGTGAGCCGGAGGCGACCGCGGCAGGCGCCGGGGGGGACGCTCCGGCAGAGGGCGCGCAGGCGCCGACGAATGCCTGTGTGCTTCCCGCGCGCGGCGGTGAGCCCGGAAGAATGACGTGCGGTGACGTGGTCACCGATGGGGGCGCGGGCGGGACCGGGGAGACGTGGCCCATCTCCGGGAATCTGCTCGCCACGCCCGCGCAACCTGGTGAGAATGGCAAGCCGCTCGCGGACACGCTGCCGAACGGATTTGGGGGCACGATCGACGCCTCGGGAACCCGCCAGGCCGGCATCGCCGGTGCCACGGGCGCCAGCGGGACGCCTGGCGAAGGCGGCCATGACCAAAGACTGACCCTCGCCGGCATCACGGACGGCGACGGCGCCCCCGGCCAGCCCGGCAAGCCAGGCCAGGGAGGCGGAGGGGGAGCTGGTGCACCCGTGCTGACACTCACCTGTTATTCTATATTCCCACCTGGGATTCCGATGCACAGCACCGCCCCGAGCGGTGGAGGTGGAGGCGCGGGCGGATGCGGCGGCAAGGGCGGCGCAGGCGGGAGAGCCGGCGGGTCCAGCATCGGGATCGTGAGCATCGGGACGAAGCTGAGCCTGGCCGATGTGACCGTCACCGTGGGTCATGGCGGCAAAGGAGGAATCGGGGCCGCAGGACAGAGCGGCGGAGAAGGGGGGCGCGGTGCGCCGGGCGGCACGAACCGGAACGATGCGAATGCGCCCGATAACGGGGCTGGTGGCAAGGGCGGTCGTGGCGGCGATGGCGGCCCCGGAGGCGGCGGGCGCGGCGGACATGCGATCGGCATCGCCTACGACGCCGCCCCTGCTGCCGTGCCGTCGTTGAACGAGTTCATCGCTGGAGAGCCGGGTGAAGGCGGTCCGGGAGGACTCGAGTCTTCATCCAATGCGGGCCACCCCGGCATCAGCGCCGCATGCTGGAGCTTCAGGACAGGGACGCGCTGCGCGCCGTGAGCCGCCGCCTGTCATCACGCCTCGAGCATAGCAGCGAGCGACGCCCCTATCGAAGTCCCCCCCATCCTACCGAGCGGAGCGTCGGTCCTCGTCGTGCATGAGCCCGGCGCACGTCGTTCGCTGAGCAGACGACAGTGACACGGAGGAGTGACTTCATGCGATGCAATCCGTTGGAGATGACTCGTCGATTCCGGTGCGCCGCCGTGCTCGCCGCTGCATTGTGCGCGACCGCGTGCCAGCAGGCGCGACTGTACGAGGAGCCTGTACGACCGACGCCGGAAGTCGGGTGCGACGTGTTCGCGAGCGCGAGCGCTGCGTCTGGAGGCGCAGGGACGCGCGACGCTCCCTACGCGCGCCTGCAAGAGGCGATCGACAACGCGAAGGGCGGGACGGTGTGCGCATGCGCCGGGCATCCGTTCGCCGAGGCCGTGACGCTGCCCGCGGGGATCGAGGTGCGCGGGGACTTCACGTGCAATGGCGAGTGGAAGCAGAGCCCGGATGCGAAGAGCACCATCGCGGGGCCGGCGGGACAGGTCGCGCTCACCCTGACGGGTGACGCGGACGGGGCGAAGGTGCATGGATTCGTGATCTCCGCGGCGAGCGCGACGGAGCCGGGCGGGTCGTCCATCGCGGTCGCCGTGGCGGACATCGCGGCCGAGCTGAGCCACCTCGAGGTGCGGGCCGGCGACGGCATGCCCGGCGCCGGCGGTGAGCCGGAGGCGACCGCGGCAGACGCCGGGGGGGACGCGCCGGCAGAGGGCGAGAACGCAGCGACGAATGCCTGCGTAGTTCCCGCGCGCGGTGGTGAGCCCGGACGGATGACGTGCGGCGACGTGGTCACCGATGGGGGCGCGGGCGGGATCGGGGAGACGTCGCCCCTTTCCCTGACTCTGCCCTCCACGCCCGCGCAGCCCGGTGAGGGCGGCAAGCCGCTCGCGAGCACGCCCCCGGACGGCTTCGGAGGCACGGTCGACGCCTCGGGAACCCGCCAGGCCGGCATCGCCGGTGCCGCTGGCGCCGGCGGGACGCCTGGCGAAGGCGGCCATGACGGGAGGCTGACCCTCGCCGGCATCACGGACGGCGACGGCGCCCCCGGCCAGCCCGGCAATCCGGGCCAGGGAGGCGGAGGGGGAGCTGGCGCACGCGTGCTGGGCATCGTTTGTACCTTCGTCGACGGGCGTCCGTCAGACGGCGCTGCCCCGGGCGGCGGGGGTGGAGGCGCAGGGGGATGCGGCGGCAGGGGCGGCGCCGGCGGGAGAGCCGGCGGGTCCAGCCTCGGAATCGTGAGCATCGGGACGAAGCTGAGCCTGGCCGATGTGACCGTCACCGTGGGTCATGGCGGCAAAGGAGGAATCGGTGCCGCAGGACAGAGCGGCGGAGACGGGGGGCGAGGTGCACCGGGCGGCACGAACCGGAACGATGCGAATGCGCCCGATAACGGGGCTGGTGGCAAGGGCGGTCGTGGCGGCGATGGCGGCCCCGGAGGCGGCGGGCGCGGCGGACATGCGATCGGCATCGCCTACGACGCCGCCCCTGCTGCCGTGCCGTCGTTGAAGGAGTTCATCGCTGGAGAGCCGGGTGAAGGCGGTCCGGGAGGACTCGAGTCGTCATCCAACGCAGGCCACGCCGGCGTCAGCGCCGCATGCTGGAGCTTCCAGACAGGGACGCGCTGCGCGCCGTGAGCCGCGGCCGCCACCGCGCAGCACACCTCGAGGAAAATCTATTTCCTATTTGAAGATGGGCGGGGTCTCGAAGACCGACTTCGGCGGCGTTCTGGGTCGTCCCCATCTCGTCGGCGCCCGTTGCGGCCCGCGGCCCTGCGCCGGCGGGCTTGCTTCCCCCTGCACCGGCGTCGCCTCCGGCAAGCTCGCAGCGGCCGGCGGCGGCGCGGCGGGGGCCGGCTCGCTCCCGGTCCTTGCCGCCCGCGGGGCCGCGACATCCGCGCTCCGCTCCGCCTGGCGCGGCTGATCCGACGGGACGCCGAGCACCGACGCCACCGCGGCCAGCGTCGCGCCGGCACCCAGGACCGCCGCCCTCCTGCCCCACGCCCGCGAACACGGCCTCTCCACCGTGCGCCGCCGTTCCTCCTGCTCGCCCTCCACCGCCGCGCCTCGCGCGCCGCCGCGCCCCGCGTCGGCCGCGACCCCCTCGCGTCGCTCGGCCTCGTCCCCCTCGCGCCGCTCGCCCTCGGCCTCCGCTCCCGTCCGCGCCGCGCCCCCGCCGGCGGACGGCGCGAGCTGCGCCGCATACCGCTCCCGCCAGCCCACGGCCCGCGGCGTCTCCGCGCCGTACGGCCTCGCGCCGAACACGTCGCGGGCGAGCTCCGCCTCGTCCTCTGGCACCTCCTCGATGCGCAGGAGCCGGCCCTTGCGATCCTCGGCCGCGACGTCGCGCTCGGCCACGAGCCGCACCGAGAGCCCGCCCGGGATATCCGCCTCTCGACCCGTCGTGATCGCGGTCCACCGGAGGTTCGACCGGAAGAGCACCGCCGCGAGCCGGGAAGCGACGCGCGCGATGGATCCGAACGGCTCGCCGTCGTCGTGGACGATCGCCACGCGCCTCGGCTGCGCGCCGGCGTCCGCGACCCACGCCCACGGCAGGTCGCTCCGCGGAAGGCGCGGGAGATCGCGAAATGCCTGCACATACCGCTCCACCACGCCGCGCACGCTGTCCGGGCGCTCCAGGACCGCGCGCACGTACGCCCGGTAGAACGCGTCCGCCGGCGAGCCCGCCTCGCCGCCCTCCATCGCCTGGCGGTGAAACGAGCCGATCGCCTCGAGCAGCGACGCGCGCCGCACCTCGCGATCGATCGCGAGGATCCCGTGGGCGAACGGCGGGTGCCCCCTCCCCGCGTGGTCCGTCGCGCCGCCGACCCGGAACGCGAAGAGCAGCGCGATCGCGCCGTGCCCCGCCTCGTGCTGGGTGTCGTCGCGCGAGAGGTTGCCGATGGCGAACGCGTGCGCGCCGCTCGTCTGCGGCTCGATGTACTTCATCAGCCGCGCGAGGTGGCTGAAGTGCGTCGGCGTCAGGGCGCCCTGGGGCACCTCGGGGCCGTACATGAAGTCGATCTGGTGCTCCGGGACGTTCCCGTGGAGCGCGTGGTACCAGGGCGCGTCGTCGCCGGCGCGGTAGCGCAGGGGCTCGTAGCCCGCGGCGGCTCCGTCACTTCTGCCCATTGAGCTCGACCTGCGGAGCTTGCGGGGGCGAGAGCCGCACCGTCTGCGACACCGCCGCCGGCGCGAGGACGTCCTGCTTGATCCGCTGGAGGAGCTGGCCGTCGTAGGCGTGCTTCGGCAGGATGCGCTCGACGAAGTGCGAGAACAGGTGGTGTGTGCCGTGGCCGTAGCTCGCGGATCCCACCAGCACCCGCGTGTCCACGTGGTTCTTGAACCGCTCGATCCCGTCGATCAGCGGCCGGTAGTGCTTGCGCGCCTCCGCCTCGATCTCGGCCGGCGTCCCGGCGAGGACGTCCGACTTGTTGATGAACAGGACGACGGCCTTGCACGCGGTCAGCGTCTTGGAGCCGAAGAAATAGCGCAGCGACTGAGGCTGGAACTCCCGGATCTGCTCCTCTATCCGGGCCGGATCCGCCTGCCGCGCGTCCTTGGCCGCGAGATCGACCACCATGAGGAGGCCATGGATCTCTTCCATCACGAGCTCGTGCTGGGCCTCGACGATGTGCTCTCCGCCCCAGTCGCCGATCTCGAAGATGTGCTCGGTCAGCTCGTCTTTGCTGGACACGTGGCTCACGGTCCGCTCATAACGCTCGATCTTCGTCCCTTGCAGCTTGCCGAGATCGACGAGGGGATTGGCCCACTTCAGCGTGAGCGACGTCTTCCCGGTCCCTTTGACGCCGAGGGTCAGGATCTTGTACCGCTTCTGCGTGATCTTGGGCCGGACGTCCAGCTCCCGTCTCAGCCACTCGATCTCCCGCTGCTGGGCGTCGAGCCAATCGACCTTCTGGCGCTCTTCGCTCCGGGCGCGCCCGAGCGACTCCCGGTCATGGGCGAGCTCCGCCCGCAGCCGGTCGAGCTCCGCGGTGGCTCGACGGAGGGCCTCTCCCTGCCTGTCCGCGTCGCGCAGCTGTCCTCTCAGCGAAGCCGTCCGGGCCGCCAGCCATGCCATGCCAGCGCCGCAGCCGAGCGTGCCGAGCCCGAAGAGGATCGAAAGATCGACGGTCATGTTCGCACCTCGCCCCCGCCCGACAGGTGGGCTGACGCGCGCCGCTCACGGCGGACGGCCCGCGCCCCGCCGCGGCGTCCAAGGGCTGAGTGCTATCACAGCGCGCCTCCACGACCAGCGGAGTCGGGCGGTCGCGTCGCGATCGAGGCGCCGTGTCCCGAACGTCGCGCGCGCGTCGACTTCGCGCGCGGGCTGGCGTCGCGCGTCGCGCGGCGCCCGGCCGCACGGGATCGCCTCAGAATCTGAGCGATCGGATCGCCTTGCGGATCGTGTCCGCGCTGGCCCGGACGCCGGCCTCCTCCTCGGGGCTCATCGGTATGGGCAGCTGTGACTCGACGCCGGACCGGTTCACGATGCACGGCACGCTCAGGCAGACATCGTCGATCCCGCGATAGCCGCTCAGCAGGCTGCTGACGGGCAGCACGCGGTTCTCGTCGCGGAGCAGGGCTTCCAGGATCTTGGCGGTCGCGAGGCCGATAGCGTAGTTCGTCGCGCCCTTGCCGGAGATCACCTGGGCGGCGGCGTTCTTCACGTCGGAGAAGATCTCCGCCCGGTCGCTCGCGCCGAGCGCGCCGTGGCCGGGCACGGACCACGCGTCGAGCGGGATGTTCGCCACGCTCGCGCTGCTCCACAGCGGCACCTCGCTGTCCCCGTGCTCTCCCGCGATGTACGCGTGGACGTTCTGCACGGCCACGTCGAGCTGCCTCGCGATGAGGAACCTGAACCGGCTGCTGTCGAGCACCGTGCCGCTGCCGATCACCCGGGCGGGCGGGAGGCCTGTCAGCTTGAGCGTGACATACGTGATCACGTCGACCGGGTTGGTGACGAGCAGGTAGAGCGCGTCCGGCGCGACGGCCAGGAGCCTCGGCAGCAGCTCGCGGCATATCGCGACGTTCGCGGTGGCGAGGTCCATCCGGCTCTGCCCGGGCTTCTGCTTCGCGCCGGCGGTGATCACGACGACGTCCGCCCCGCGGCAGACCTCGACGTCATCGCTGCCATCGAGCGTGGCCGCCGGGACGAACTGCAGCCCATGGTTGAGGTCGAGCACCTCGGCGCCGACCTTGGCCCGGTTCACGTCGAACAGGGCGATCTGCTTCGCCACGCCGCGGAGCAGGCACGCATAGGCGATCGTCGCGCCGACGCTGCCAGCCCCCACGATCGCGACCTTGCTGGGAGAGACGGATTGCTCGTCAGGCATACCGCCGGGGTACCGCGGCGGGGCGGGTGCACCAAGGCAAATCGGGCCGCTGAGCCCGCGCGGGCTCAGCGGTGACCGTCCGGCGCCGGGGCGGCCGGCGCCACGACCTGAGCCCGCGCGGGCTCAGCGGTGACCGTCCGGCGCCGGGGCGGCCGGCGCCACGACGATCGCCGGCAGGACCGCCGGCGCCGCCCTCGGGTCGGCGGCGGGCACCGCGGCGCCGGCGGGCCATCCGGCGCCCTCTGCGAGCCCCGGGGCGCCAGCCGGGGGCCGTATCTCGATGGCGAGGGCCGGCTGCGCCGCGGCGGGGCTGAGCGCCACGCCCTCGTCGCGGCACGCGCGGAAGAACGCCTTCATGACCTCGGACTCCAAGAGATCGTGGCGCTCGAAGTCGGCGATCCAGAACTTGATGACGTAGCGCTGGAAGAGCGGCGTGACGGCGGCGAGCCAGAGCCTGGGCGCGGGCTGGCGCAGCACCTCGGGCACCTCGCTGCAGGCGCGCTGCGCGGCGCGCTCCACGGCCTCGGGCGGGGCGGCGAGCGCGACGAGCATCTCGATGTTGCGCGCGCAGTTCCGGTCCGGCGCGCAGAAGTTCTGGACGCGCGCCTTGGCGATGATCGAGTTCGGCAGGATCACCACGTCTCCGGAGAACGTCCGGAGGCGCGTGGAGCGCCACCCCACGTAGATCACCTGCCCCTCGACCCCGTCGACGAGGATCCAGTCCCCGACGCCGAACGAGCGCTCGGAGTGCAAGGCGAGCCCGGCGAACAGGTTGCCCAGGGTGTCCTGCAGCGCCAGGCCGAGGACCACCGTGATGACGGTCGAGGTCGCGAGCAGCGGCACGAGGTCGACCCCGGTGACCGCGCCGACGATCGAGAGGCCGGCGACCAGGTAGAGGATCGTGAGCAGGAGGTGCCGCACCAGCGCCGGGAGCAGCACCTTCCGGCGCTCGGCGAGCCAGTAGTCGATGATCAGGGTCTCGGCGATCTCGATGGCGAGGTACGCGGCGAGGGTGAGCTCCAGGAGGAGCACGCCCTTGTGGAGCGTGGGCAGCTCTCCCCCGCGGAGGGAGATGAACGCGTGCAGCGCGAGCAGCGCGACGAGCATGCGCGCCGGCAGCCGCATGCGGCGGACCAGGAGGTCGTCCAGCGACGTCTGCGTGGCGCCCGCGAGGCGCGAGAGCGAGGCGAAGACCAGGCGGTAGACGACGAAGCCGAGCGCGAGGACGGAGGCCGAGATCGCCAGCGCGACGGGCATCGAGGCGGGAGAGCGGATGAGGTCGGCCCAGAGCGCGGGGAGCCGGTCGAGGTTCACGCGGCCGAGTCTGCCACAACTCTGCCACGACCCGCGCGCGGGGATCCGTCGCCGAGCCGCGCCCGGGGGCGTAGACTCCCTCCATGGACGACATTCGCGATATAAGCGACGACGACGCCCGGGTGGCGGAGCTGGTGCGCTCGGCGCGGCGGGTCGCCGTGCTCGGCATCAAGACCGAGGCGCAGTCGGATCAGCCAGCGTTCTACGTGGCCAGCTATCTGCAGGGCGCGGGAGTGGAGGTGCTCCCGGTCCCTGTCTACTACCCTGACGTGAAGACCATCCTCGGCCAGCAGGTCTATCGCCGGGTGGCCGACATCCCGGGCCCCATCGACATCGTCGATGTCTTCCGGCGGGGCCAGGACGTCGCCGGGCACCTCGACGACCTGCTCGCCGCCCGGCCGCGCGCCGTCTGGCTGCAGAGCGGCATCCGGAACGACCAGGTCGCCGAGCGGCTGGTCGAGGCGGGCATCCTGGTCGTGCAGGACCGCTGCCTGATGGTGGAGCACCGCCGCCACGCAGGGCAGGGCTGAGGCGTCGAACGTCGTCGAGGACATCGACTTCCTCGGCGACTCCCATCCACCGCGCGCTGCGGCGGCCCGGCGCGGCTCGGCCCCGGGTTGTCGGACGGCGGGCTCGGCGTGGGGCGACTACACCGCGCGGTGCTGCGTCCCCTTGCCGAACGTGATCGCCAAGAAATCCCCCGGCTCGTGGACGATCATCCGGTGCCACACCCCTTGCGGCACCGTGCACGCCGTCCCCGCGCGCAGCGCGACCACCCGCTCGCCGCCCTGGTCCTGCAGCACCACGTCGATCGCGCCCGAGAGGAGGTACAGGATCTCGTCCCCGGCCGGGTGCATCTCCCACCGGGCCGTGTCCTCGGCCATGTGAAACCGCGTCACGAGCCAGCCATCCACGCGCTTGACCCGCCGGATGTCGGCGCCCGCCGGCTCGTCGGACATGAGCTCTTGCCAGAACGTCGGCTTCACCTCGATCTGCAGCGCATCCCCCGCGTCCGCGAGGTGCAGGTACGTGCTGCGGAGATCGAACCCAGGCTGTCTCGGCTCGGCCATCTTTCCCTCCCCCGTCTCGACTGAGGGCGTCCATGCCAGCAGGGCTCCCCCACCGCGTCAATCCGCTCTTCCCGCCGTGGCCTCCCCGCCGGCGCGACCGGTGCGTCCCAGGCGCCCCGACGGAGCCCGCCGGGCTCTACTGAACAAACGCTCCCATCCCGACCGGGACGCGCTAGACTGCGCTCGCCGCGCTCGCCTCTTCGCCCCGGAGTACTCCGCACCATGCCGCGCCCCGTGAACAACCCTCCGAACCCATGGTCGTCGACGCAGGTCGAGTACCTCGAAGAGGCGCCCCCGGCGACGCTGCAGATCTTCGAGGAGCAGGCCCGCTCCATCGTGACCGCGAACGACAGCCCCGATCTTCCATTCCGGTACAGCGTCAACCCGTACCGGGGCTGCCTCCACGCGTGCGCGTACTGCTATGCCCGGCCGTCGCACCAGTACCTCGGGTGGGGCGCCGGGACGGATTTCGACCGCAAGATCGTGGTCAAGTCGAATGCGCCCGAGCTGCTCGAGAAGGAGCTCAACAAGCCGAGCTGGCAGGGAGACACGATCGTGTTCTCGGGCAACGTCGATTGCTACCAGCCGCTCGAGGCGAGCTACGAGCTCACCCGCCGCTGCCTCGAGGTGTGCCTCGCGTTCAGGAACCCGGTCGGGCTCATCACGAAGGGCGCGCTCGTGCGGCGCGACGCCGCGCTGCTCGGCGAGCTTTCGCGCCGGGCGCGCGCCCGGGTCCATTTCAGCATCCCGTTCGCCGACGACGCGGTGGCGCGCAAGATGGAGCCGTATGCGAGCCGCTCGTCGCTGCGCTTCGAGGCGATGCGGGCGCTCTCCGACGCGGGGGTGCCGACGGGGATCTCGCTGTCGCCGATGATCCCCGGCCTGAACGACAGCGATGTCCCGGAGCTCCTGGAGCGCGCCCGGGCCGCTGGCGCGGAGAGCGCGTTCATGATGCCGCTGCGCCTGCCGCGCGAGGTGCTCCCGGTCTTCGACGAGCGCCTCGAGGAGGCCTTCCCGGACCGCGCCGCCAAGGTCCGCCGCGGCATCCAGGAGATGCGCGGCGGCAAGATGAACGAGGCCGCCTTCGGCGCGCGCTTCCAGGGCGCGGGCCCGCGCTGGGCGGCGATCCAGCGGCTCTTCGAGGTCCACTGCCAGCGACTCGGGCTCAACGTGGCGCGCGGCAGCGGCGAGTACATCGAGCGAGAGGGCGAGTCGACGTTCAGGCGGCCGAGCCGGCAGGGAACGCTGTTCGACCTGTGAAGGTGGAGAGGATGACCGCGCCGAACGCCCAAGCCGCCGAGGTGAATGACCGCATGCCGCTGGTGATGCCGCCGGAGCTCTACCAAGGGTGGTTGGAGCCGCAGGCCGACACGAGGCCGAAGCAGGGTTAACCCCCCAGCAGGAGCTGTTCCAGGCGCCTCAGAAGAAAGCACCGCGAGCGCGATGAACCTCCGGTCTCACGCGACCGTCGTCGCGGCGGCAGCGCCCCATCGACATGCCCGATCACGATCCGGGCGGACGGAGCTGCTTGCGAACCTTCTTGATGAAGGTCTGGGTGCACTTTCCGTGGGTGGCCTCATGCTCCATGATCTCGAGCGTGAGCTTGGCCTTCGTCCCGCTGGAGAGATGAGCAGCCGCGTTCACCTCCCTGGCGAGCTGGATGCCCTCCAGCGACGCAGGTCCCTCCGGCTTCTGGACGGCCGCCTGCTTGTTCGGCTGCCGGAAGTGGGAAGGCTTCGTCTTGGTGACGTCGCGGAAGCCCGTGTCGTCCGAGCGCCGGCCGGTGCCGTGGCAGCCCGGACAGGTGGCGGTGGTGCCGGAGAACGAGTTGGCGATGCGGCCGTCGCCGCCGCAGATGCCGCAGGATTCACCAGCCATGAGCCTGGCCCTCGGGTCGGGGCAGGTGCTTCGGGTCCTTCATGCCCGAGAGCATACAGCCGATCGTGGCTCGTGGAAGCTTCGCCTGGGGTGGTCCTCCATTTTGTGCGTTGCGGCTGTGCGCCGCGTCGCGCGGCGCGGCGTGATCCGCGTCGTTTGGCTCGCCCCCGCGCAGGGGTGAGCGGGACGCCGCGAACCCATCCGGGTGGGCTGGCTCGTCCACGCGAGACATGGGTCGCACCCACCTGGAGACCGTGGATGCCAACCGTCAGCGACGGCAACCGGACACGGACTCCGTACGTCATGCCAGCCCCCGGTCGTTGCCGGGAAATTCCTGACAGGTTCGAATGGCTTTGCGCGGGCTATCCTCGCGTGGCCGCTCGGCCACCTGCGCCTGCGTGGCGCGCCGATCACGTCAACTCAAGGGGACGGGGCATGAAAGACTTGACAGCTGCGAAGCCGTTTGGGTGTTCTATCCCCACACAGCGATGCCAATTCAGAGCGCCCAAGCTGGCAGTACAATCGAAGGAACGCGCCCCATGACCACTTTGCCCAAAGGTCCCACCAACAGCATCCTGATGAACGTGCAGGGGCTCATGGACCCGATCGGCTACACGCTGCGCATGCGGGAGCGCTACGGCGATCCGATGTCGCTCCCGAAGATGGACGGCAAACCGGTGCTGGCCACCGGCAGCGTGGAGGGTCTGCGCGCCCTGTTCGCGGTGCCGCCGGAGACCTTGGACCAGATGCTGGGCAAGAGCTTCACCGCGGCGATGGGAGAGTCGTCGCTGTTCGCGCTCTCGGGCGCGCGGCACACGGCCATGCGCAAGCTGCTCATGCCGCCGTTTCACGGGCAGCGCATGCGCCTGTATGGGAAGCAGATCTGCGACCTGGCCCTGCAGCACTCCCGGGACCTCAAGCCGGGTCTGGAGCTGGTGGCGCAGGACCTCATGCAGACGATCTCGCTGCAGACGATCATCCACATCGTGTTCGGAGTCACTGCGCCGGCGGAAGCGGCGCGCCTCGAGAAGCTGCTCGAGGATCTGCGCAAGAGCTTCTCCCTCGGCCTGACCGTCACCCTCATGATTCCGTGGCTGCGCCAGGAGTTCCGGGGCGTCGGCCCGTGGGCGCGCAGGCAGCGCGCGATCCGGGACCTGCGCAGCTTCCTCGATCCGGAGCTCGCCCGCCGCCGCGCCGATCCCGCCGAGCGCACCGATATCCTGAGTCTGCTCCTGGAAGCCCGCCAGGAAGACGGGACGGCGCTGAGCGACCAGGAGATCTTCGAGCAGCTGCACACGCTGCTCTTCGCGGGGCACAGCACGACCGCGGGCGCGCTCACCTGGGCGCTCTATTTTCTCGGAAACGCGCCAGCCGTATTGCGCCGGCTGCGGCACGAGCTGACGGCGCTGGGCGCGGATCCGGAGCCCGACGCGCTGGCCAAGGCGCCGTATCTGGAAGCGGTATGTAACGAGACGCTGCGCCTGCGCCCGTCCAGCCCGGGGGTGGGACGCAAGCTGAATGCGCCGATGCAGATCGCGGGCCACGAGTTGCCGGCCGGAGCAGGCGTGTTCGCGCAAATCATCTGGGCCCACCACGATCCCGCTGTATTTCCGGAGTCGGCGGTGTTTCGCCCCGAGCGATTCCTGGAGCGAACCTATTCCCCCTTCGAATTCCTTCCGTTCGGCGGCGGGAATCGTCGCTGCATCGGGGCCGCCTTCGCGCTGTACGAGATGAAGCTGATCCTGGGCACGCTGCTGCGGCGCTACAGCTTCGAGCTCGTGTCCACGAAGCCGGTGCGGGTGGGGCTTCAGGGTCTGCCCGGCGCGCCGGTGCGCGTGATCGTCCGTTGATGCATTCGCAGCGAATTCCACTGAGCTGCGCCGACGTCCCTCTCCCCGCGGGCGGAGGCGCGCTCACCCCACGGCGCGCGCGAGCTGTCCCGGCGTGATGCCGACGATGCGCTTGAAATGCCGGTTGAGCTGGCTCTGGTCGTAGAGGCCGACGCGCGCGGCGATCTCGGACGGCGGCACGCCCCGCGTGAGGAGCGCTCGGGCGCGACCGATGCGCAGCTGCGTCACGTAGGCATGCGGCGTCACGCCGAGCTGGTCGCGAAGCGCGCGGATGAGCTGGAACTTGTCGAGCCCCACGTGCAGAGCGATCTCGTCGAGGGAGAGCGCGGTGACGAAGCGCTCACGGATGAGCTCGAATGCGCGGCGCAGGGGGGGCGCCCCAGGCGTACGGGCGCCCGCGCCCGGCGTGGCCCGGGCTGGTGAGCGCGACGACGGAGCGCAGCGACTCGGCGAGCGCGGTCTGCCAAGCCGCGCCGGCGGAGGGTGGACATCCTCCGTCCCGAGGTCGCAGGCGCTCCGCTGCCCTTCTCGACGCGCGGCGGAGCGCCTCGGCGCCGCGCGCTGGCATGACATGGCCTGTCGCTCATCAGGCCCACAGATCCGGAGCGAATCCTATGGGACGGTTGCAAGACAAAGTCGCGCTCATCACGGGTGGAAACATGGGGATCGGCAAGGCCGCAGCGCTGCTGTTCGCCCAGGAAGGCGCCAAGGTGGTCATCGCCGCTCGCGTTCAACAATGCAGGCGTGGAGCAGGTCGTCAAGAGCCTGCCCGAGCTCGAGGAGGACGAGTGGGATCGCGTGATCGACATCAACCTGAAGGGCGTCTTCCTGTCGATGAAGTTCCAGATCCCGGCGATGCTCAAGGCCGGCGGGGGCGCGATCGTCAACACGTCCTCCGTCGGAGGCCTCGTGGCGACGCCTGGTCTGTCCGCGTACGTGACGTCGAAGCACGGCGTCATCGGGCTGACCAAGGTCGCGGCCATCGATTTCGCTGCTCGCAACGTGCGGGTGAACGCGATTTGCCCCGGGGGCACGCGCACCGCGATGTTCGACAGGTGGATAAAGGACGGGGCCGTGGAGCAACACGTCCTCGCGAGCCACCCGATCCGCCGGTTCGCCGACCCGATCGAGCCGGCTCGGGTGGCCCTCTTCCTGGCGAGCGACGAAGCGTCGTTCGTGACCGGGGTCGCTCTGCCCATCGACGGCGGGCTCGTCGCGGCCTGACACGGCCGCTGTGTGGACGGCAGGAGGCCGCCCGTGGGCGAGCGGCGGGCGACGTCCTCGGCCCCTGCGCATACGTGAAAGCCGGGCGTGCAAAGGTCGGCGGCGCCGCACCTGGACCTCACCGCCTTGACATCCCCGCGTCGGTTCGGCTTTTCTCACCCTGAGCGCGTCGGGTCACGCGAGATCCCCTGAAAGGGCGCTGGAGCTCGGGCCGTCGAGTCAGGCGCACAACACATCATGAAGCGCATAACCGAGAAGCCGAGCAAGCCGCGCGCGAAGGCGCAGAAGGCGTCGCCCGAGAGGCGCGAGCCTCGGGAGGCCCCCGGAGCGCCCGCCGCGCCCGCTGGCGTGCAGGAGAGCCCGGCCGTCGTTGCGTTCCTGCGCGAGCTGGATCATCCGCGGAAAGAGGCGATCGTGGCCCTCCGGCAGGTCATCCTGGGCGTCAGCCCGGCGATCCGCGAGGAGATCAAGTGGAACGCGCCGAGCTTCCGGACAACCGAGCATTTCGCCACGTTCAACTTGCGCGCAAAGGACCGCGTCCGGCTCGTCCTTCACCTCGGAGCCAAGGTGAAGGACACAGCGGCGAAGGGGCTCGAGATCGCGGACCCGGCTGGCTTGCTGGAGTGGCTCGCCAAGGATCGCTGCCTCGTGACGTTCAGCGACGGAGAGGACGTCCAGGCAAAGCAGGCGGCGCTGGAGTCCGTGCTACGCGCGTGGCTCCGATGGATCTGACCCCTGCGCTGGTAGCGGGCGAACGGGGCCAAGCGTATCCGTCCGCGACGGTGCAACGCGAGAGCATCCTGGATGACCGGCGAGCGGCCTCGGACGCCGCTATTGACCCTGCGGCGGTGCGCAAACCAGGGTGGCTCGCGACAGATCGTCGACAATGCTGCTTGCGTTCGACGATTTGTCTACCATAACGCAGCACGAGCCGCGTGCCGCACCTCGAATCCCATGAATCAACACGGCGCAATGATTGCCATCACCACACCGTGACACGTGCTCGCCGCCTCGCGCTCGGCCTCGGATTCATCATGGTCATCGCGGTGATCGCGTGGGCCCCAGGTATCGTGAGCACCCCCACCCCGCAGCGGCCGCGACCGCCGGTGGTCCGAGCTGGCGCCTCCGCACCCGAGCCACCCTCCCCTCCCGCGCTGCAGCCCACCGCCATCTCCGTCCCGAGCCGGCCGGCGCCTGGCAAGCCTCCCGCCGAGCCGATACCGCCGCGGGCGTCGGCGCGCAGTCCGGAAGATCGAGCCCCCCAGGAGCCCCCGTCTGCCCCCATCGATGAGGAGCCGATCGAGCGTCCGATCCACGATGCCCCCACGACGCCAGCCGCCGCGCCGCGCCACGCGCGCCGGCGGGAGCAGTCCGCGTTCCGGCGGAGGTTACAGCCCGGGCTGTGCACGGACCCGAGCGAGGCAGCCGGCGCGCAAGAGACGTTGATCTCCCACTTCCGCCACGAGACGTGGGGAGATGCAGGGCGCCTGTACGTCGACCCCAGGCTGCCGGACGACGCACTCCTGCCCCTCCTCGATCACCTCGAGCATGCAGAACGGGAGGTGTTCTACGGGCTGGAGCTCAAAGCCGAGCGCCCTGACGTCTTCGCGTACCTTGATACGGACCTGCTCACGGCGGCTGCCTGCACCAACCGCGGCGTGGTCGCCTTTTACGACGGCGCGCTGCACGTGGTCACGACGCGCGCGGACACTCGGACCAGCGTCGTGCACGAGTACACGCATCACGTGCTGATGAGCCATGGCATGCTGGGGCCGGCCTGGGCGCAGGAGGGCATTGCCATGGTTATCGCGCGAGAGACATGGTGGCTCGACCCGGCCAGGCTCGAGCAGGTGAGGGACGCTCCGATGCCCCTGCAGGTGATGGAGCAGGCGGTCCCCTACACGCTCCGCACGGACGATGCCCTGATGTTCTATGTGCAAGCGGCCAGCATGGTCCGCTGCTTCGTTCGCGGCGACGGCGCCAGGTTGCGGCGGCTCATGGATGCGATGGGCACG
Organism: Sorangium sp. So ce426; assembly: GCF_051475585.1. Taxonomy (NCBI): domain Bacteria; kingdom Pseudomonadati; phylum Myxococcota; order Polyangiales; family Polyangiaceae; genus Sorangium; species Sorangium sp. So ce426. The sequence goes on from NZ_CP150341.1 coordinate 7,674,837, forward strand.
GGTGAAGAAGCGGCGCTCGGCGGCTCATCCGACGAGCTCGCGCAGCTCCTCGAGCCCTCCACCTGGGAGTCCTGCATCGACTATCTGATGCGGGACATGGCCCCGCTGCGCTAGAACACCGATTCAGCTTAGAAACCCGAGAAATGAGACGCTAAGGCGCCAGACGACGCCAGAAGACGCCAGAAGACGCCAGAAGACGCCAAGAAAACAATAAATCTTGGCGTCTCTTGGCGTCTCTTGGCGTCTCCTGGCGTCTCCTGGCGTCTCCTGGCGTCTCCTGGCGTCTCAACTTCTCGCTGTTTGCGTGCGGCTTCAACCCGTTTGTCGCTCTAGCCCCTCGTCGCCCTGGCGTTACACAGCCGAGTAAACTCGTTCGATCTGCTGGTTCTTGACATCACCCACAGGGGACGAGCCCCTGAGCCGGCTAGAAAACCCAACAGATCGAACGAGTCCACTCGGCCGTGCAATATTCCACCACGCTGGCGCTCGCGCGGAGGATCTCGACTGTCGGCCGTTGTGACGCGGCGAGCTCGAGTGTTATCGTTGCTCGGTGCCGGCGACCGGTTGGCGAGAGCTCAATGCCGAGGGGAAGAGGACGATGAACCTCCGGGCTCACGCGACCGTCGTCGCGATGGCATGGCTGGCCGCGTGCGGCAGCGGGTCGAGCGAGCCGCCTCTGCCAGCGCCGTCGGGCGGAGCAGGCGGTACGTCGGCTTCCGGCGCCTCGCCCGCGGCAGGAGGATCGAGCGGGAGCGCAGCACAAGCAGGCGGCGCGGGAATGGGCGGCGGCGCTGCGGCTGTCGCGGGCTCGACCGGCGTGGCGGGCAGCCCGAACGCCGGCGGCGCCGCCGGAGCTGCCGACAGCGCCGGCGCCGGCGGTGCGAGCGCGGGGGCGGGCGGCGCCGGCGCGTGCCCGGCGGGCTCGACGCAGCTGTCGCCGTGGCCTGGCAAGGCCGAGGTACACACGCTCGACAGCGAGGACGCGTTCGAGAGCGATCTGAGCGGGCTGACCTACGAGGCGCCCGGCGTGCTGTGGGCGACCGACAACCTCTCCGCCAGGCTGTTTCGGTTGTTGAAGAGCGGAGCGAGCTACGCGCCGGACACGTCCAATGGCTGGGCCTCCGGCAAACGGCTACGTTACCCGAACAGCAGGGGCACCCCCGACGCGGAGGGAGTGACGCTCGCCGCCACGAGCGCCGCGGGCGTCTACGTGTGCGCCGAGCGCGACACGGACGATCCGTCCGTGAGCCGGCTGTCCGTGCTGCGCTACGACGTGACGGCCGCCGGAGCGACGCTGACCGCGACGCACGAGTGGAACCTCACAGCGCTCTTGCCCGAGGTCAACGCGAACGCAGGTTTGGAAGCGGTCACCTGGGCAGCTGACAGCTTGCTCACGGCGCGCCACTTCTTCGACGAGAGCAAGGCCCGAGCTTACGTCCCGAGCGACTACGGCGAGCACGGCGGCGGCCTGTTTCTGGTGGGCGTGGAAGAGACCGGCAAGGTGTACGCTCTCGCGCTGAATCACGACAGCGGCGCGGCCACCTTGGTGGCCAGCATCTCGACGCCGCTCGAGGGTGTGATGGGGCTCGAGCTCGACCGTGACACCGGGAGCTTGTGGGCTCACTGCGATGACACGTGCGACAACCAATCCGCCGTGTTCGGTATCGACGGCGCGCTCGGGCGCTTCGTGCTGGAGCGGCGTTTCAGGCCCCCCAGCGGGCTGCCGGACTCCAACAACGAAGGCATCGCGCTCGCGCCGGACGCGGAGTGCAGCGGCGGCGTCAAGCCGTTCTTCTGGACCGACGACGCCGACGACGACGGCTTTTCGGTGCGCGAAGGCTCGGTCGCTTGCGGTTGCCTCCAGTGACGGAAGGCCGCGTGGTGGAGCGGCAGCGCCTCGGGCGCCGGAACGAACACCACCCCTGAGCCCCTGTCGAGCTCATCACTCATGACGTCGAGATCGGGAATCACCGGGGCTCCCGTGCCGCTGCTCTCCCTGAGCTCGGCAAGGCCGAACGACGCCTCGCGCGACGCCGACGACCGCCTGTGCCCCGACTGGGCCCGACAGGCGCGCACATGATACCCCGGCAGGGTGCGCCGACATCACGCGCGTCGCTGCGGCGGCGCCGCGCCGGCCCCGGACAACCAGCGCCGCGGCCTCATGGCCCTCACAGGCCGCGAACCGCGTCGGAGCCCCGCCCGCGGATTGGGCCTTGCGACCGGCGCACGGAATGCTGTACCACGGAGACCGCAGTGCGTTTTCGTGGGGGGTCGCACTGGCGCGACCCGCTCCTGGTCTATCTTGGACACGCGGCGATGTCGCGCGCCCGCTGACGAGCCCTCATGACCTCACCTGCCCAGGATCGCGCCACGGCCCGCCCGGCATCCCGCCGCAAGCTGCTCCTGAACCCGCGATTCCAGCTCAAATACACCGGGCTCCTGGTCTCGGTGGTGCTCGCCGTCATGGTGGCGCTCGGACTCGTCATCTGGCAGACCGCGAGCGTCGCGAACGAACAGGCGCGCTACGCGGCGACCCAGGCGGAGCTCGCGCTCAAAGAGGCGGCGAACAGCGCCAAGATCCTCAAGATGAGCACCGCCGCCCTGGGCGGCGACGGCGCTGACCTCGGCAGCACCCTCGACGAGGAGCTCGAGAAGACGAACCGCGAGTACGAGCGCAACCTGGCGGAGGTCGCCAGGCGGCGCGCCGACGTCGAGGCGCTGCAAGGTCGCCTCCTCGGCATCCTCGTCGGCGGCGGCGCGTTCCTCCTCGCCGTCCTCGGCGTGCTCGGGATCTTCATCACCCAGCGCATCGTGGGGCCGGTCCACCAGCTGAAGCGCCTCTGCCGCCAGGTCGGCACGACGCGGCTCACCATCGGAGAGGGGCTGCGAAAGGGCGATGAGCTCGGCGACCTGTTCGACACGTTCGTGCAGATGACGTACTCGCTCAAGGCGCTCCAGACAGGCAGGCTCGCGACGCTCGACGCGACCATCGAGCGGGCCGAGGCGGAGTCGGCATCGGCCGAGGTGCTCGCGCGGCTGCGCGCGCTCCGGGCGCAGCTCTGCCTCGGCCTCAGCGAATCCGAGGCGGTGCGGCGCCGCGGGCCGAAAGGTGGTCAGTCATGAGGCGAATCGCCGGGGCGGTGGGGACATGAAGCCTCCCGAGTTGGTCCAGCAGGCGGCCGGGTTGCTCCGCGCCCGCTTCGATCTCAACGAGTACAACCCGACCCCGATCGTCGACCTCGGCGCGCTCGTGGCGAACGCCGACGGCACCGTCGACGCCGAGGAGATCGACGCCCTGCGCCAGCTCATCGAGCCGATGCTCGGCGCCCAGCTCGACGTCGAGCTCGTCCGCTACCTCATCGAGGCGAGCCTGAAGGTGATCGCCGCGGCGGGCGTCGAGCCGCGGGTGCGCCTGCTCGCGGAGATCCTCATGGACTGCGACGCGGTGGAGGAGGGCATCATCATCGCGCTGGCGGTCGCCCACGCGAGCGAGGGGATCTCCGACGCGGAGCGCGCGGTCATCGAGTCGCTCGCCCGCGCGGCCGAGCTCCCCGCGCGCCGGCTCGATCAGCTGAACGAGCAGGTCCGGGCGGCGTTCGCGACCTGACGGCGGCCCCCGCCAGCGGCGCGGGCTCCGCCGGGGGGCGAAGCGCTGCGCCGCCGGACGTGGCCCCCGCCGGCCGCGCGCGGCGTCAGCCCTCTTCCTTGGTCGCGAGCAGCCGCGAGAGGCGGCCTTCCTCGATGCGGACGGCGATGACCTTCTCCCGGTCGAAGACCACCGCGCCCGGGGCCGCGCCGCGCGGCTTGCGCACGTAGCGGCGCTGGACGTAGCTCACCTCGCACACCGCCTCGCCGCGCGCGTCGCTGAAATGCGCCGCCAGGGTCGCGGCGTCCACCAGCACGTCCGCGGGGCAGCTCGCCCCCTTCGCGAGCGGCACGACGACGTGCGAGCCCGTGACGCCCTTCGCGTGAAGCCAGAGGTCGTGCGGCCGCGCGTGCTTCGTCGTCAGCGCGTCGTTGTCCTCGGCGCCCCGGCCGACGAGGATCGCCGCGCCGGACGCGCTGCGGTAGGCGTGGAACGGCCGCCGCGGCGCGGGCCGCCCGGCCCCGAGGGCGCGGGCGCCGGACTTCCCGGGCTCACCGGCGAGCTCCGCGCGCGACACGCCGAGGGAGCGGGCGCGCTGCGCGAGCGGCTCGAGCGACTCGGGCCGCGCCTCCGCCGCGGCGACGTCCGCCTCGAGCGCGGCGATCGCCGAGAGGGCGCGCTCGGTCTCGGCGAGGCGCGCGCGCATCACCGCCTCGCCGCGCTGGTAGCGCCGCGCCTTGGCGAAGAAGGCCTCGGCCTGCGCCTTGGCGGGGCGCGACGGGTCGAGCGCGACCTCGATCTTGCCGCCGGTCTCCCAGTCGTCGAGGAGCGCCTTCGCGGCGCCCCGCGGCACACGGGCGCCCTGCGCGAGCAGGAGCTGCCCCGTCTTCTGCAGGCGCGCGACGCTGCCCAGCCGCCCGAGATCGCCGCGCACCGCCTCGGCCCTGCGCTCGAGCGCCGCGCGCCGCGCCTTCACGGCGCGCGCGAGCGCCGCCTTCTCCTGCCCGGCGGCGGCGTCGTCGCTCGCCTCGACGAGCGCCGCGCCGGCGGCCAGCGGATCCGCCGGGTAAGCGACCGCCGCCTGCGGGGCGCCCCCCTGAGGCGGCCAGCGGAGGATCAGGTGGCCGGCGGCGTCGAGCAGCCGCGCCTCGCCGCGGCGTCCCGGCATGAGCTCCAGCCGCGCTCCCGGGGACGACCCCAACCTGGGTGGGGGCGCCGCCGGCCCCGCCGGCCCCAACCCGGGTTCGGGAACCGCCGCCGACCCCAACCCGGGTTCGGGCGCGGCCAACCCCAACCTGGGTGCGCCCTCAACTGCCGCCGGCCCCAACCCGGGTTCGGGCGCGGCCAACCCCAACCTGGGTGCGCCCTCTGCACCTCCTCGGTCATTTTCCACCATGACCGCCGGCCCCAACCCGGGTTCGGGTTCGGCCAACCCCAACCTGGGTGCGCCACCTTCACTCTTTCGGTCATTTTCCACCGTGACCGCATCATCATCCCCCGCGACGATCACGATGCCGTCGCCCCGCACCTCGATCGCCAGCACGCGGCGGCCGACCAGGTGCGCCCTCATGGCGGCGACGAGCGGGTGCGACGCGCCGGCGCGGAGCCGGGGCAACCTCGGCAGGATCCCTACCCCTGAAACGCGCGGCCCGATGCCGGCGCCGAGCACGCGCCGCGTCCCGCCGTAGACGGCGAGCGCGACGAGCCCCGTCGCCGGGTTCGCGTGCGCCGCGTCGATCCGCGCCCCCACGCAGCGCGCGAGCGCCTCGGCGAGCGCCCCACCCTGCGCCGCGCCCTCCGTGTGGTCGTTCACCGCTCGTGCCCCTCAGCGCAACGCTTCGAAGTACGGCCCGCAGCAGCGAAGCCCGAGCTCGCAGGTCTCGCCGCGGTCCTCGCACGAGGCCACCTCTTCACCGTTGACGAAGCAGGAGCAGAGGGTCCTGCCGACGCGCTGGGGGCGGCACTCGGCCGCGACGACGACGCCCCGGCACGCTCCCTTGCAACTGCAGGCCCCGCCGGGATCGCCGGCGCACGTGATCTCCGCGCAACCGCCGCCGTTCGCGCACACGTTGTACTCGTCCAGGAACCTCTGGCACCGGGGCCCGATGAGGTTGCAGTCGAGCCTGCCGTTCATCAGACAGTCGAAGTACGGGATGAGCAGATCGTTGCACCGGGGCGCCTGGTCCAGCTCCGTCTCACACATCGTCCCGCAGCCGCCCGGCTCCAACGCCCCGCACGCCTCCTCGTAGCGCTCGCAGAAGCGGACGCACGCCGACCAGGCCTCGCCGCCGCCCGCCCCGGTGGAGGCGCTCGCTGTCCCCGACGTGGCCATCCAGGTCGCGCTGGAGCTGACCGCGCTGGAGCCGTTCCCGCCGGTGCCACCCGCGCCGGTGCCGACCGCGCTGGTGCCGCCCCCGCCGACGGTCACCCCGGTGGAGCCGCCCACGCCGGAGCCGCCCACGCCGGAGCCGCCCACGCTGGAGCCGCCCACGCCGGAGCCGCCCACGCCGGAGCCGCCCACGCTGGTGCCGCCCACGCCGGAGCCGCCCACGCTGGAGCCGCCCACGCTGGTGCCGCCCACGCCGACGCTGACCGCGCTTGCGACGACCATACCCGTGCTGATCGCGCTGGAGCCGAGCGCGCCCGTGCTGCTCGCGCTGGAGCTCGTCACCCCGGCGCCTCCTGATCCGTCGGGCATCCCATCGACGACGACGTTGCCACCACACGCGCTCCCCCACGCCAGGGCGGCGAGCGCAGCGGTACGCATCCCGAGCATCGTCATTCCCATGAGCCGCAAGAGTACCCCAGGAGCGCGCCCGGGCGCGAGCGCAGCGTCGACCCGCGCCCCCACGCAGCGCGCGATCGTCACGGCGAGCGCTGCGCCGCGCTCCCCGGCTGGCCCTCCACGGCGAACGCCGCGGGCTCCCCTCAGCGAAACTCGTCGAAGAACGGCTCGCAACAGCCATGGGCGAGGTCGCACGCCGGGCCGAGATCCTCGCACCTGGCCAGCTCGTCGCCGTTGACGAAACAGGAGCAGACGATCCCGTTGCGCATGTCGGGGCGGCACTCGACCGCGAACTCGGCGTTCGGGCACGAGCCCTTGCAGGAGCAGGCCCGGTTGCGATCGGCGAAGCACTCGAGCGGCGCGCAGCCGCCGCCGGCCCGGCACGCGTCGTACTCGGCCAGGAACGGCCGGCACCGTTCCAGGACGAAGTCGCAGTCGATGCTGCCGTTCGTCGCGCAGTCGAAGAACAGCGCGAGCGGCTCGTTGCACTGGGGCACCTCGTTCACATACCCCTTACAGAAGCCCTCGCACTGCTGCCCCGGCTCCGCCTGCTCGCAGGCCCTTGTATAGGTATCGCAGAACTTCATGCACGCCGACCAGGCATCGCCGCCGCCGGCCCCGGTCGAGGCGCTCCCTGTCCCCGACGTGGCCATCCAGGTCGCGCTGGAGCCGCCCACGCCGACGGTCACCGAGGTGGAACCGCCCACGCCGACGGTCACCGAGGTGGAACCGCCCACGCCGACGCTGACAGCGCTGACCGCGCCCGTGCTGATCGCGCTGGAGCCGAACGCGCCCGTGCTGATCGCGCTGGAGCCCGTCGCCCCGGCGCCTCCTGACCCGTCCGGCATCCCGTCGACCACCACGTTGCCACCGCAGGCGCTTCCCCACGCCAGGGCGGCGAGCGCAGCGGCGCGCATCCTGAGCAGCGCCATTCGCATAGACCGCGAGAGTACCCCAGGTGGGCGCCCGAGCGCGAGCGCGGCACGGGCGCGACGGCCGCGGGGCGCGACGGCCGCGGGGCGCGACGGCCGCGGATCGAGGCGAGGCGCCGCGCGGCCCCTCGTCCGCCGCGCGGCTTTGCGATAGAGACCCGCCGCGTGCTCCTCGACCTCCTGCTCGCCCCGCTGCTCGCCCAGGCCGACGCGCCGCCCCGGCCCGGACCCGCGGCGTCCTGCCCGTCCGACATGGTGCTCGTCGAGGGCACCCACGCCGAGAACGTGCAGCGGATCTGCACGAGCTACCGCGGCGGCCACTGCTTCGGCTTCTTCCCCGGCCTGTTCGCCGCCGAGCCGCGCTTCACGCCGGTGCGCACGTGCATGGACCGCCACGAGTGGCCGAACCGGGCCGGCGCGCTGCCGGTCGTGATGCTCCGCTTCATCGAGGCCGAGCGGGAGTGCGCCGCCGTCGGCAAGCGCCTCTGCACCGAGTTCGAGTGGGAGCTCGCCTGCGAGGGGCCGTCCGCGCTCCCCTTCCCCTACGGCTACGCGCACGATCCGGCCGCCTGCAACGTCAGCAAGCCGTACCGAGGGATCAGCGAGCGGCGGCTCGCGTCCGCCGACCCGGCGGTGCGGGCCGCCGAGACGCAGCGGCTCTGGCAGGGGGAGCCGTCGGGCTCGTATCCAGCGTGCGTGAGCCCGTACGGCGTGGTCGACCTGGTCGGCAACGTCGAAGAGTGGGTGTCGACCTCGCGACCCGAGTGGCCACACCGCTCGTCGCTGAAGGGCGGCTACTGGTCCAAGCCGTGGGCGGGGTGCCGGGGGACCAACGACTCGCATGGACCGATGTTCCGGTTCTACGAGATCGGGTTTCGCTGCTGCAAGGATCCGCAGCCAGGGCCGTAGCACCGCGTCCCCCGAGGGCGAACCGGCGAGAGAGTCGGTTGCCCGAGCGCACGGAGCGGAGGAGACCGGATGGCAGTCACGCCGAGCGAAGCCCCGCGTCGCGGAGCGAACGCGGCCCCCCCCGACGCATGCACACTTGCCGTCTTGGTGGCACCGTGGGAGCCCATGGCGCCTGATGTGGACAATCGACGCCAGCGCAGGCTGTTGTGATCGAGGTGAAATGTTCGACGGATCCGCGGGTGCTCTCCGGCCGCGGACGAACATTTCAGAGTTATTGTCTGTCAAAACGATCTGACTGACCATCAGGCGATGGTCAGATGGCCAATCCGTGTCTATTACATCGTCCGGCGCGCCCTCTCGGCGCCCCGATGACTTGGAGAATCAGGATGCGATTGGGAGCTTGTCGTTCCGCTGTTGCGATATCTTTCTTTGGCCTGGTCGCCGCCGCGTGCACCGTCGCGACAGGGGGCGAGGAGGAGGCGGACGCGCTGTACGGGGCTGTGGTGACGACCGACGGGCTCACGCCCGCAGCGCTGACGATGCCGTCGGACTGGGGGAGCGGCTACTGCGCCAGCGTGATCGTCGCGAACGATGGAACCGCCCCGGTGACGTCGTGGACCGTCGTGATCAACCTCAATCAGGCCGCCGTGAGCAGTTTGTGGAACGCGGTGTCGAGCCAGAGCGGCTCGACCCTGACGGTGAGTCCGCGCTCCGGCAGCCCCGCCATCCCGGTCGGAAGCTCTGTCAGCTTCGGGTTCTGCGCGAACGCGACCGGAAGCAACTACCGGCCGACGCTGGTGTCGGTGACCAAGACGGGAGGGGGTTCGAGCAGCTCGAGCAGCTCCAGTTCGAGCAGCTCGAGCAGCTCCAGTTCGAGCAGCTCGAGCAGCACCGGCAGCGCCGGCGGCGCTGGCGGCGCCGGCGGGGCAGGAGGAAGCGGCGGCAGCGGAGGATCCACGGGCGCCGACGGAAGCAGCGATACCTGCTCGATACCGCTGCCGAGCTACACGAGCGGCAACGGCTCTGCGACCTGGTACTCCCTCGACCAGGGCACCGCCCAGGTGAACTGCAGCTTGCCCATCCAGCAGCGCAATCCGGACACCATCGGCCACGTCGCGACCGGCGGAGGGCGGTATTTCGCCGCGCTGAACACCGCGGACTACAACACCGCGGCCGCGTGCGGCGCCTGCGTCGAGGTGAGCCGCGACGATGGGCGCAAGGTCGTGGCGACGGTCGTCGATCAATGCCCGACGGCGAGCAACCCCAAATGCAAGGCCGGGCACATCGATCTGAGCAAGGAGGCCTTTGCGCAGATCGGCGCGCTCGACGAGGGGTATCTGGGGACCGGCAACGGCGGAGTCAGGGGCGAGATCTCGTGGAAATACGTCCCGTGCCCCGTCGAGGAGAACGTATCCATCGTGTTGAAGGAGCCGGGCAACGCCTGGTGGAACGAGCTCCGCGTGCAGGGCCATCGCACCCCGGTGCGCAAGCTCGAGGTGTACGTCGGCGGGCGCTGGACGGAGGCCACGCGGCAGCCGTACAACTACTGGCGCGTCGGCAGCGGCAACATGGGGCAAGGGCCCTGGCGTGTCCGTGTGACCGACGTCCTCGGCAAGACGATCGAGACCACGATCAACACCACCACCGCCGAGCAACTCACCTCGTCGCAGTTCCCGGTTTGCCAGTGATCGGCGTGCGCCGGCAGGCGCTGTCGCATCGACGATCTTGACGCGGCAGAGCTCAGCGGGAGGGAGCGCCTGCGCAGATCCAGTCGTTGATCGTCTTGATATCGGCCTCGGGCAGCGGCGCGCTCGGCGGCATCCTGCTCTCGTCAGGGTCGCACAGGCCGACATCCTTCAGCTTGTTCATGACATAGCTGCTGCTCGGCTTGAACGGCACGACGAGCGCCTGCTCGCGGGAGCAGGACGCGCTGTCCTGCTCGACGAGCCTGCCGACGGCCGCGCTCGCGCGGAGGTCGAGCCCGCCGGACGGCGCGCCGGCGTTGCCGTGGCAGTACTGGTTCGCGCAGCTCCTCGTCAGGATGGGCTCCACGTCGGCGAACGCCGCGGTGTCCGCGCCGCAGGCGGGATCGCCCGGGGGCGCGCCGCCGCCCTCTCCCCCCGCGCCGGCCGCACCGCCGCCGCCCTCACCCCCTGTGCCGGCCGGCGCGCCGCCGCCGCCCTCTCCCCCTGTGCCGGCCGCGCCGCCGCCCCCCTCGCCAGCGCCGCCGCCGCCCTGGCTTGAGCCGCCGCCGCTGCTGGCCTGGCTGGAGCCGCCGCCGCTGCCGGTCGTGCTGGAGGCGGCACCGCCGCCAGTGCCCGTGGACCCGTCATCGGAGCAAGCCGCCGCCGAGAGCCCGAGCGCCAGGCAAAGGACCAATCGAAGCGAATCGTTGTGATAAAGCAAGGTACCTCTTCATGATGGTGCTGGTCACGCGGCGCTCGCCGCGCGAGCGATTGACGAAGAGACTAGAAAGCATGTGACCGCACGCGACGCAATCGCGTGATGGTGGACGAGGTGGTCGCCAAATTCCAACCGTGGCAGCGGCCCTGGCGCCTCGAGCGTCTGCCTGCCGGCGGGAGTCGGCGCGTGTCGATCAGAAACCGACATCGCGCGCGCGTCCGGCTTCTCCACTGGAAGCACGCGGCGCTAGAGTACCGCGATGCGACCAACCTGTTGGACCGGCCTGGCGGCGAGCGCCGCCCTGAGCACGGCGCTCGGCTGCAACGCGATCTGGGGGATCCCCGACGGAGAAGCCAGCGGAGATCCCGCGGCAGGCGGCGCGGGCAGCTCGGGCAGCTCCGGGGGCGCAGGGGCCACCGCGAGCGCAGGCTCGGGGGCCGGCGGGGGCGGGGGCGGCGCGGCCGGCGGGCCCTCCGCGGAGTGCCCGTTTGAGCCGTTCACAGGGCGCGCGCCGGGCGCGTGCCAGGCCGCCGACGGGGACAACGATTACCTCTCCGATCCGGAGAACTGCTGTGTGCCCGGCAGGAGCTGCCTGGGCGGCGCCTGCGAGGAGGGCAGGTGTCTGCCTGTCGTCCTCGCCACGGCCAACGACGAGGAGCACGAAGCGATCGGCCTCGTCGTGGATGGGGACGGGGACGAGGGACGCGTGCTCTGGGCGAGCGGCTACGGGAACACGATCTTCGCGACCGAGAAGGCGGCTTCCGGCTCGACCGAGCCGCTGGTGGTGCTCGACTCGCTCGCGACCATGCTCGCGCGCTCGGAGGGCTCGCTGCTCATCACCGACGAGACCGAGCCGGGCGTGTACCGGATGCCGCTCACGGGGAATGTCACCGTCTCGACGGTCGCCAGCGCCCAGGGAGCGGCGGGCTACCGGCGGCCCGTGGCCGGCGGCGGCTGGGTCTACTGGAGCACCGGCGTGATCGAGGACCCGGAGCAGGATCCCGACGCGCGCGATGTCCCGAAGCGCATCTGGGCGGCGCGGGCCGACGCGACCGATCAGACAGGCTTCCCCGTCTTCGACCGGGACACGTACGTCGGAGGCCTCGCGCTCGACGCCACCCATCTCTACTGGACCGAGCTCGAGCCCGGAGGGACGCACAGCACCGTTCGACGGATGGCGCTCGGGGAGCCCGGCCAGACCGAGATCGTCGCGTCGATCCCCATCCACGACGGCGATCTCCCCGGAGACATCGCGGTCGGCGAGCGGATCTTCTGGATCAGCGGCTACGCCATCTACGCCGCGAACAAGGACGGTACCGAAGCGGGCACACTCGTGGCCACGGACTTCCCCACGCGCCTGCTGGCAGACTCCACCTTTGTTTACTGGTACAGCCGCGAGGAGCAGCTCCAGCGGGTGCGCGCCTCGGGCGGCGCGCCGGAGCCGCTCGCCGACAGCGCGGACATCCGAGATCTCGCCCAGGACTGCGGCGCGCTCTACTGGACGACCTGGGCCACCGACGAGCGGCCAGCGTCGGTGATCAAGCTGGCCAAGTGAGCCGCGCGCCGGTCGCGCTCCCGGCGAAGCGAGCCGCCGAGCAGCCACAGAGCAGCTCGGCCCGGTGACGCCCGGAGGGCGCGCGCTCGTCTTGTTGACCGGTCAGAAAGGCGGGATCCAGGGTTCAGAGAGACGCGACACCTGGGCAGGAGCGACCGAGCTCCGCTATAGGTGATCGCTCGATCGCAGGCCGCTCAGGCGTGCGCATCCCTTTTCGAGCAGAGAGGAGGAACCATCGATGCCCATGGATCTCGAGAAACCCACCTGTGACGACTCGCTGATGCGGCAGCTCTGTATGTCCGCCTATCAGCTGCCCATCCTCAGCGTCGCCGACGAGCTCGGTGTGTTTCCGCTCCTCGAACCAGAGCCTGCGAGCATCGCGGCGCTGGCCGGAAAGCTGTCTCTCAGCCTCCGCGCGACCGAGGCGCTCCTGGCCTCCCTGGCGGGGATGGGGCTCCTCGTGCAGTCTCGTGGCAAGTTCCACCTCACCGAGGTGTCCCGCAACTTCTTGCTCCCGACGAAGCCGTTCTACTGGGGCCACATGCTGCGCCTGCTCCGCCAGGCTCCGATCTCGCACGGCACCTTGCTGGAGCTCCTGCGGCGGGACGGGGCGCTCGCGTGGGACCAGGGCAAGGTCATCACGGAGGAGTGGGCGCAGGCGGACCTGCCGGAGGAGCAGGCGTTCGCCTTCACCCGCGCGATGCACAGCCACTCCTTCGCGACCGCGGTCGGGCTCGCGCAGAGGGCGGACCTCACGGGCGCCCGCCGCCTGCTCGACGTCGCCGGCGGCTCCGGCTGCTTCAGCATCGCCCTGGCGCGGCACAACCCCGAGGTCCGGTTCACGGTCGCCGAGCTGCCGCCCGTGTGCAAGGCGACGCGGCAGTACGTCGCGGAGCACGGCCTCGAGGATCGCATCGACGTGCTGGAGCTCGACATGTTCCGCGACATGTGGCCTCCGGGTCACGACGCGATCTTCTTCGCCAACGTCCTCCATGACTGGGACAGCGCGCGCCGGCAGCAGCTGATCCGGCACAGCTTCGAGGCGCTGCCGCCGGGCGGACGGGTCCTCGTCTTCGAGCTCTTGCTCTCGGACGGGCAGGACGGCCCGCTCACGGCGGCGCTGAGCTCCATGAACATGGTGATCCTGACCCCCGGCAAGCAGTTCACGGCCGGCGAGCTCGACGAGCTCCTCCGCGGCTGCGGATTCGACGACGTATCGGTCACGCCGTCGTGCGCCGGGTACTCGCTCATCAGCGCGAGGAAGCCCCTCGATCGCTGAGGCCCGCTCCGCCCCCGTCGGCGGTCACTGCGCCACGACGCCGAGCTGCTGGAGCAGCGTCAGGTTGTCCTCGATGTGCCAGTTGTCGGTGATGCGACCGTCCTGCACGCGCAGGATGTCCGTGGCGAGGAAGTCCACGGCCTGCCCGGCGCCCTTCCTGTCGCCGAAGGCGCCGGTGAAGCGGCCTCGAAAGCGCAGGTGCGCCACCACGCGATCGCCGGCGACGATCAGCTGCTCCACCTCGCAGCTCAGGTCCGGCACCGCGGCGCGGAAGCTCTTCGACGCGAACGCCGGGCCCTCGGGGCCCTGCGGGCGCCCCTTGGGCAAGGTGCGGTCGGTGAACGTCGGCGCGATCGCCGCGTCGAGGTAGCGCGTGTCGCCGGTGCCCCAGAACGCGTAAAAGCGGCGCGCGGCGAGGATCTCCGCGTCCGCCTGCGCCCTGGGCAGGCTCGCGTCGACGACCATCGACCGCGGCGAGGGCAGGTCCTCCGCGCCGGCGCCCTGCACATAGCAGGCGCCCGCGGCGGCGAAGAGCGAGAGGGAGAGGGCGCTGATCAACAAGGGCTTTCTCATGACGTGTCTCCTTCGAACGGCGATCTCGGGCAGCCGGTCAGCGCGCGCGCGCCGACCGGAGGCGCCGCCGGCACGGCGGGGCGCGGCGCCGAGCGCGGCGGGTCCTGGGCCCGCCCTGGCGCGGCGACACGGACACCTTGATCCTTTCCTCCACGAAGGAGAACGAGCGCACTGGCCGAACCAGCTTTTCGAAAAAGTTGAAGATGTTCGCCGGCGCGCCTACCCTTCCGGGGTTCGCCGAGGGCGCGCGCGATGGTCGAGCTCGAGGACATGCAGCTGTTCGTGTGCGCTGTCGCGAGCGGCAGCCTGTCGGCGGCGGGGCGCGAGCTCGGGTTCTCGCCGGCGGTGGCGAGCAAGCGCATGACGCGGCTGGAGGCGGCGCTCGGCGTGCGCCTCCTCCAGCGCAGCTCGCGGCGGCTCACGCTCACCGGCGAGGGCGCGACCTACCACGAGCGCTGCATGGCCATCCTCGCCGACGTGAGCGAGGCCGAGCTCGCGGTGACCGCCGGAAAGGCCGAGGCGCGCGGCGTCCTGCGCGTGTCGGCGCCGGTGGATCTCGGCCGCCAGTGGGTGGGGCCGGCCGCGGCCGACTTCGCGGCGGCGCACCCGCGGCTCAGCGTGCGCGTCAGCCTGTCGGACCGCGTGGTGGACCTGTTCGAGGCCGGCGTCGACGTGGCCGTGCGCATCGGCGCGCTGGCCGACTCCCGCCTCGTCTCGCGCCGGCTGGCCCGGAGCCGCCGCGTGGTCTGCGGCGCGCCGGCCTACCTCTCGCGGCGCGGGCGGCCGCGCACGATCGCGGACCTGGCCGACCACGAGTGCATCGTGCTGCAGCGCCCGGGCATGCGCGCCCTCTCGTGGACCTTCCGCACCGAGCAGGGGCTCCACACCGTCCGGCCCTCGGGACGGCTCGTGGCCGACAGCGGCGACCTGGTGCGCGACTGGGCCGTGGCCGGCCATGGGCTCGCCTTCAAGTCGATCTGGGACGTCGCCGCCGACATCGACGCCGGGCGCCTCGTCCCGCTGCTCACCGACCTGCCCGCGCCGGGCTCGGCCGTGAACGTCATCTACCCGAGCCGGCGCTTCCTGCCCGCGAGGGCGCGGCTGTTCGTCGACTTCCTCCAGCAGCGCTTCGCCGCGCACGAGGCCGCGGTGCTGGCCGCCTCGACGCCGCGCGCGGAGCCGCCGTCCTCGCCTTCACCGCCGCCATCGCCTCGTGGCGAGCGACGCGCCTGAGGAGCACCCCCGCGGCGGGCAAGGCGGGGCCGCTGCCGGCCGCTGCCGACACGAGCGGCGCGCTTCAGGCGTCGGCCTGCGGGCCAGCGCCGATCGCCGACAGGAACTGCGCTCTCTCCTCGTCCGTCGGGCGCCGGCCCGAGAGGTAGCGCCGCTGGTGCGCGCGGGCCGCCGCCAGCGACGCCTGATTCAGGACGATGATCGGCACCTTGGGCGCATGCAGGCTCGTCACCTCGATCAGCGTCGTGCCGCCCGAGCCCGGCGAGAAGCGGTAAGTCCCGAGCCCCCGCGTCCACAGCACGTTCTCCTCGAACGCATCGACGACGATGACGAAGATCTCGGGCGAGACGCGCTCCGCGGAGAAGCGCAACGTCTGCGTGAAATGCCCGACGCCCGGGAGAGGCACGCTCATCCGGACGACGAAGCGCGGCTCACGGTACGATCCCGACTGCATCTCGCACCCGGTCCCGGGGAAGAGCTCCCGCGCGCAGCCCTGCTGATCCCACCACATGGCGGCGGCGTCGAGCGGGTCGATGTTCCCGATATCGATGACGAACCGGACGCCGCGCATGCCCCGCGCCTCGTCGTGGACGCTCTCGGCGTACGCGATCTCCGTGTCTTCCTGCTGCCACATGGTCGTCTCCTCGCCCCGGCGAGCGAGCATAAGTGAAGCACCGTTGCGCATCAAGGAAGCGGCCCTCCGCGCTGGATCCGCGCCGCCGCCACATCGCGGCAACGCCTCCAGCGCGGCGCGCGGCGCGCGGCGCCTATCGCGCGCCACACGCCGCGCGCCGCCGCCCGCCGGGCCGGCTCATGACGCCGCGACTCCGGCGAAACCCTACGACGCGTTCAGCCCTGCGGTGTGGACGGCCCGCGGAGCGCGTTGCTACCCTCCGGCGCCATGGACTACCGCAATCTCGGACGCACCGGCCTGAAGGTCAGCCCCCTCTGCCTCGGCACGATGAACTTCGGCCCGGAGACCAGCGAGCCCGACAGCTTCGCCATCATGGACCGAGCGCTCGGACACGGGATCAACTTCTTCGACACGGCCAACGTCTACGGGCGGAAGCGCGGAGAGGGGATCACCGAGCAGATCGTCGGGCGCTGGCTCGCCCAGGGCGACGGGCGCCGGGACCGCATCGTGCTCGCCACGAAGGTCTACGGCCTCATGGGCGAAGGGCCGAACGACAAGAGGCTCTCGGCCTATCACATCCGGCGCGCCTGCGAGGGGAGCCTGCGCCGCCTGCAGACAGACCACATCGACCTCTACCAGATGCACCACATCGACCGCGAGACGCCCTGGGACGAGATCTGGCAGGCGATGGAGCAGCTCGTCCGCGAGGGGAAGGTCCTCTATGTCGGCAGCAGCAACTTCGCTGGATGGCAGATCGCGCAGGCGAACGGCCTCGCCGCGCAGCGGCACTTCCTCGGCCTCGTCTCGGAGCAGAGCCTGTACAACCTCAACGCGCGCACCGTCGAGCTGGAGGTCCTGCCCGCGTGCCGCGCGCTCGGCCTCGGCGTCCTGCCCTGGAGCCCGCTCGCCGGCGGGCTGCTCGGCGGCGCCCTCCAGAAGGCGCGCGAGGGCCGGCGCTCCTCGGCCGACGCGCTGGCGCGCATCGAGAAGAACCGCGCCAAGCTGGAGGCGTACGAGGCGTTCTGCGCCGAGATCGGAGAGCGGCCCGCCGACGTGGCCGTGGCCTGGCTGCTCAGGAACCCGGTCGTGACGTCGCCCATCCTCGGCCCGCGCACCGCCGAGCAGCTCGACGGGAGCCTGCGCGCCCTCGAGATCACGCTGACGCCCGAGCACCTCGGGCGGCTCGACGCGATGTTCCCCGGCCCCGGCGGCGAGGCGCCGGAAGCGTACGCGTGGTGACCACGACCACGACCACGACCACGACCGCGACCGCGACCGCCTCCTGACCAATCCCCCGGCCCCCGCGCTCACGGCGGCGCGCGGGGGTTGATTTCGATTCCATGGCGGCCAGCGGATGGCCTACCTTCGAGGCTCGGAGAAGCGCCAGGCGGCGCCCGGGAACGAGGGAGTGGCCATGAGCCGATGGCGGTATGAACGAGGGCTGGAGGACATCGGCAATGGCTGCTTTGCCTATCTCCAGCCGGCCGGAACCTGGGGGCTCAGCAACGCGGGGCTCGTCACCTCGGACGGCGAGGCCCTGCTCGTCGACACGCTCTTCGACCTGAAGCGCACGCGCGAGATGCTCGACGCCATGCGCGCGGCGGCCCCCGCCGCGGCGCGGATAGGCACCGTCGTGAACACCCACGCGAACGGCGACCATTGCTACGGCAACGCGCTCGTCGAGGGCGCGACCTTCATCGCCACGCGCGCCGGCGCCGCCGAGATGGACGAGGTCCCCGCGCCGATGCTGGCCATGCTGATGCGACAGGCGCGCAGCGGCGCCGCGGGCGCGCTGGGCGAGTACCTCGTCCACTGCTTCGGCGCCTTCGACTTCGACGGGATCGCCCCCACGCCGCCGACCCGGGTGTTCGACGGGGAGCTGACCGTCGCGGTCGGGGGCAAGGAGGTCCACCTCATCGAGGTGGGCCCCTCGCACACGAAGGGCGATCTGCTCGTGCACGTGCCGGCGGACCGGGTGATCTACACGGGAGACGTCCTCTTCGTCGACGCGACGCCGATCATGTGGGCAGGGCCCGTCGGCAACTGGCTCAAGGCCTGCGACATCCTCCTCGCGGCCGACGTCGACGTCATCGTGCCGGGGCATGGCCCCATCACGGATCGCGCGGGTGTGCGCGCGGTCCGCGACTACCTCGTGTACATCCGCGACGAGGCCCGGCGCCGCTACGACGCCGGCATGCCCCCGGCGGACGCCGCCCGCGACATCGCGCTCGCCGACTACGCGAGCTGGAGCGACGCCGAGCGCATCGTGGTCAATGTGCACACGCTCTACCGCGAGTTCAGCGGCGGGAAGCTCCCCTCGCCGGGCCCGATCGAGCTCTTCGGCCTCATGGCCGAGCTCGCGCGCCGGCCACGTTGAGCGAGCCAGAAGAAGATGACGCTCATCATGAGTCTGTCGTCGCGAGCAGCGAAGTTAAGCTAAGCGAAGATCACGCCCGTCGTCGTCCCTGGCAGCAGGCGATCCTCGGCGCCTCGGCCGCGCACAGAGGGGCGCCGCCCGCCGCCATGGACACAGAGTTTCCCCTGAGGACGATTCCTGGTCAAGCGACGCCGGGGGCGCGCGGACAGCCAATGTCCTTGCCGTCGCGCCGGCGTTCGGCGCGCCGCCTACCGTGCAGGCGCCGTGCGCAGCGCGGATCCAGGCCGCCGCAGGCGCCCGCGCGGCGGGGCGAAGCGCCTGGAGGCGCGCGAGCACGGTGGCGACCCTCACCAGGCGACGGCGGAGCTCCTCCGACGTGTCCGGTTGCGCGGCCACCGTCAGCAGGCGCGGGAACCAGCAGGATTGCCCTTGCGGACGCCATGTTCTTATGATGCCTTGTCTCCCGAAGCGTCTGGACTTCATTCTCCCCCACCATGAGCTATGCAGACGGCACCCCGCCCGAAGGCGCGGCAGCGGATTGGACGATTCCCCAGCGTTGGGAGCGCTACAGCGCGGCCGAGCACGCGCTGTGGGACCGGCTGTTCGATCGGCAGGCCAAGCTGCTCCCGGCCCGCGCCGCGCCCGAGTTCCTGGCCGGGCTCGATGTGTTGCGTCTAGGCGACAGCGGAATCCCGAACTTCGACGCGCTCTCCGATCGCCTGATGAAAGCGACCGGCTGGCAGGTGGTGGCGGTGCCGGGCCTGATTCCCGACAATGTGTTCTTCGAACATCTGGCGAACCGCCGCTTCGTCGCCGGCAACTTCATCCGCACGCCCGAGCAGGTCGACTATCTGCAGGAGCCGGACGTCTTCCACGACGTGTTCGGCCACGTCCCCCTGCTGGCGAACCCCGTCTTCGCCGATTACATGCAGGCCTATGGCCAGGGCGGCCAGCGGGCGAACGGGCTCGGCGCGATCCAGCGGCTGGCGCGCCTTTACTGGTACACGGTCGAGTTCGGGCTGATGAAGAGCGCAGAGGGCCTGCGCATCTATGGCGCAGGGATCGTCTCCTCGCACGGCGAATCGATCTTTGCGCTCGACGATCCCTCGCCCAATCGGCTCGGCTTCGATCTGCTGCGGCTGATGCGCACCCGCTATCGAATCGACGATTACCAGCAGAGCTATTTCTTGATCGACAGCTTCGAGGATCTTCTCCGCCAGACGCTCGAGACCGACTTCGCGCCCCTCTACGAACAGGCCGCCCAGCTGACGGACATCGCGCCGGCCGACGTGCTGCCGGAGGATCGGATCTACACACGCGGCACGCAGGCCTATGCGCTCGCGAAGGGGGTGGCGGGATAAGGCATCCCCTGATTCGACCTCGAAGAGCAAGCTCCCACGGCAGATGGGCGCGGAAGCGGTCACGGCCTCCCTTGGGGGCCGGCGCGCTCGACCGGGCTCACATCGAGTAGGCGCCGCCCTGCCCCGCCGCAGCGGGGGCCTCGGCGGGGGACTCCCCCTCGCGGAGCTCTTCCACCGCCTTCGCGTGCTCGGAGAGCGCCGGCAGCGCCTGCGGGTCGTAGTCGGGCGCGACCCAGAAGACCTCTGGCGCGGGCCTGTACTCGCTCGAATAGCTGCGCTCCGAGGCCCTGCCGTCCTTGTAACGGACGGTGACGAAGGACCTCACGTCGTATCCGCACGAGCCCTTCTGGTGGCGCTTCACCTTGCCCTCGGAGAGCTCGGACTTCACGTAGATGCGCCGGATGAAATCGTCGGTGTGCTCGGCCGAGACGTGGTGCTCGACCTCCGCCACGGGGTCTCCGCCCAGGATCTCGACGCGGAGCACCGTCGGCTCGGGGAGATACGCGTGGATCATGATCGGGAACGGGAGCGTGTTCCTGATCTTCAGGTCCGACTCCGGATAGGTCACCATCGCGTCGAGGCCCATGGGGATGTAAGCGCTCGGGCGGGAGTGGCTCTGGCGATCCGGCGTGTCGAGCGCGCCGAAGAGCGACGCGGCGTAGAGCGTGCTCGAGACCTGACACGTCCCCCCGCCGTAGCCGGGGACTGTCTCGTCCCCCAGGATCTCCGGGGCGATGGTGAACCCGTTCTTGGCCGTCCGGGGGCCGACATGGGTGTTGAACGAGAAGGTATCGCCCGGGGCCAGGATGGTGCCGTCGATCTTGGAGGCGGCGTTCCTGATGTTGCGGGCGCGCCCCGCCTCCTTGCCGTGGTGCTTGAACTTCGTCTCGTAGGCCGCGACGACGCGGGTGACGTCGACGCTCACCAGGTCGGCGACGACGACCTGCGGCAAGATCTGCCGGACGGCGAGCTCGATGAGCTCCTCGTCGCCGTGCTCCCCGGCCCGCAGCGCCGCGAGGGAGGCGTCGACGTCGAGCGCCCGGCCGGCCTGCTCCGGGATCTTGCGCCGGTTCGCGAGGTCGAGCCGCGCGTCCACGGGCGCCCGGTAGATCTGCGGAGCGAGCCGCTCGAGGAACGCCCGCGCCCGAGGCTCATCGACGGCCCAGGCGAGCGGCACGTCGATCTCGCCGCGCCGCGCCCCCCGGGCCTCGCGGAGCCGCCGCGCCCAGGGCCCCTCGTGGCCGACGCGCTGCGCTGCCGCGAGCGTCTCGTCGACGTCGACCTCGACGCCCGTTTCACCGAGCGTGGCGGTGAGCTCCACGTCGTCGTGGCGCAGCCGGACCACGCGCTCGCGGAGCACGTCGCGCCGCGCCGCGAGCCAGGCCGCCGGCGCGGCGCCGTCCGGCAGGAAACGCTCGCCGACCGAGAGGCCTCGGACCACCGGAGAGGCCGGCAACGCGTGGCGAACCGCGAGGGCGGCGCCCACGCCGGCCGACCCGCCGAGCGCCAAGACCAGAACGAGGGCCCTCGTATCCACGGCAGCTCGCCATGATAGCCGGATCGCGGACGACCTGGAAGATCGCTAAACCGTCGAGAAGAGAAAAGAACCGCCATGGCGCCAAGGGCGCCGAGCGGCCTCAGCCGCCGCCGACGAAATGGACGATCTCGACAACGTCCCCCTCGGCGAGCTCGGCGGCCGTGTGCTCGGCGCGTGGCACCACCTCGCCGTTGCGCTCCACCGCCACCGGCCCCTCGGTCAGCCCGAGCAGCTCGACGAGCCTCCGCACCGTGAGCGCCGCCGGCACGTCGCGCGCTTCCCCGTTCACCGTGATGTTCATGGCTTCCTCACCTCTCGCATCACCAAGCGCGCCGCGACCTCCGGCGGCTCGACGGCCTCCCCGGCGAGCGCCGCCCGGAAGCGCCGCGCGTTCTCCACGTAGCCCGCGGCGCCCAGCTTCCCGAGCTCGGCCTGGTCCGGCCGCACCTCGCCCACCACCCGGGCCGGGTTGCCGCGCACCATCGAGCGCGGCGGGATCACCCGCCCCGGCGGCACCACCGCGCCCGCCGCGATCACCGAGCACTCGCCGATCTCGACGTTGTCGAGCACGATGCTGCCCATCCCGATCAGACACCCGTCCCCGACGCGGCAGCCGTGCAGGATCGCGCTGTGCCCGATCGTCACGTCGGCGCCGACGATCGTCTGCGAGACGCCGCCCGTCAGGTGCAGGCACGCGAGATCCTGCACGTTGGTCCGCGGGCCGACGCGGATCGCGCCGATGTCCCCGCGCAGCACCGCGCCGAACCACACGCTCGCCTCGTCGCCGAGCTCGACGTCGCCGATCACCGTCGCGTTCGGCGCGAGGAACACGTCGCGCCCGAGCCGCGGGGACACCCCGCCGAGGTCGAGGACGAGCGCCACCTCAGCCGCCCTCGGCGGCGACCACCGGCAGCGAGCGCCGGGCGGGCCGCGCCTCAAGGCCGCCCCGCTGCCGCGGCCGGGCCGCGGCGCGCGCCGCCTCGGTGAGCTCGGCCTGCAGCGAGTGCTTGTTCGCCCGCGCGATCGAGACCTCGACGACCTCGCCGAGCAGATCGAGCTCCCCGGCGCCGTCGATGTGCGCGATCTCGTGGCGCCCCGTCCGGCCGGACCAGAGCGCGCCGCCGGCTCCGCCGTGACCGCGCTCCTTGTCGCGCCCCTCGACGAGCACCTCCTGCGTCGTCCCCACGAGGGCCGACAGGTGGGCCGCGAGCAGCGCCTCGCTCTCCTCGAACAGGCGCGCGAGCCGCTCGCCCTTCACGCCCTCGGGCACGTCGTCCGGCAGCTTCAGCGCGGGCGTGTGCGGCCGGCGCGAGTACTTGAAGCCGAACAGCCCCTTGAACCCGACCTCGCGCACGAGCGACAGCGTCGCCGCGAAGTCGTCCTCCGTCTCGCCCGGGAAGCCGACGATGATGTCGGTCGAGAGCGTCAGGCCCGGGACCGCCTCCACGAGCGCCCGCGTCCGCGCGACGTACTCGGCGCGCGTGTAGCGGCGGATCATCCGCCGGAGGACCCGATCGCTGCCCGACTGCACCGGCATGTGCACGTGGCGCGGCAGCACCGGGAGCTCGGCGTGGGCGAGGACGAGCGAGGGCGTGAGGTGCCGCGGGTGCGGGCTCGTGTAGCGCAGGCGCGCGAGGCCGGGGACGTCGGCCGCGACGCGCCGGAGCAGCGCCGCGAACTCGCTCTCGTCCGGGTCGTCCGCGCTCGCGCCCGGGGCCCGCGGCAGCGCGCCGAGCGGGTCGCGGTAGCTGTTCACCGTCTGGCCGAGCAGCGTGACCTCGCGCGTCCCCGCCGCCACGAGCGCCGCGATCTCGGCGACGATCTCGTCGCTCGGCCGGTACCGCTCCGGCCCGCGGGTGTGGGGGACGATGCAGAACGAGCAGCGCTCGTCGCAGCCCTTCATGACGGTCACGAACGCCGTCGGCGCGGCGCGCGGCGAGGAGGAGGGCGAGGGCGGCGACGCAACGAGGAACCGGGGCGCGTCGAGGTCGAACACCGTGCGCGCGATCGGCAGCCCGCCGATCGCGAGGTCGCCGAGCAGGCCGGGCAGCTCCGGGATGTTGTCGGGCCCCACCACGACGTCGATCGCGCGCATCTGCTTGAGGAGGCGCTCCCCCTCCTGCTGCGCCACGCAGCCCGCCACGACGAGCACCCGGTCCGCGCGCTCCCGCTTCCAGCGCGCGAGCCGGCCCACCTCGCTCCGCAGCTTCTGCTCGGCCTTCTCGCGCACGCTGCACGTGTTGAGCACGAGCACGTCCGCCTCGTCGGCGCTGCCGGCCTCCGTGTAGCCGGCGCAGCGGAGCACGTCGTGCATCCGCTCGGAGTCGTGCACGTTCATCTGGCAGCCGAACGTCGTGATGGAATACCGGGGCATCGAAGCGATGAACGCTCTAACAGAAGGGGCCCGAGGCCGCCACCTCGCGCGCCAGGGGCCCCGCCATCGACGCCATCGACGCCGGCACGCCGCGCGAGCGCTCCCGCTCCCCCCATCGTCAACCCCCGCGAGGGCACCCCGACCCCGCGCCGAGCGCCGCGCGCTGGGCAGCCCCAGGCTCGGCCCGACAGCAGCCCCAGCGTCGGCGCGACAACAGCCGGCGCCACGCACCACCAAAAGGACACTGACGCGGCGCAGTACCATGTTAACAATCGGCTCGGGAGGAGACCGATGGCGAAACTGGAGAACCTGGTAGACCTGCTCGATCGCGCGCTGAAGCTTCATGGCCACCGGCCGCTGTTCGGGACAAAAACCGATGGCCGCTGGGACTGGATCACGTATGCCGAGTTCGGGCAGCTCGTCGCCAGGTTCCGCGGTGGCCTGGCGTCGCTCGGCGTCCAGCGGGGGGATCGGGTGGCCCTCATCTCCAACAACCGCGTCGAGTGGGCGGTCTCGGCGTACGCCTGCTTCAGCATGGGAGTCGCCGTCGTGCCGATGTACGAGGCGCAGCTCCCGAGCGAGTGGGCGTTCATCATCAACGATTGCGAGGCCGTGGCCGCGATCGTCGCCACGCCGCAGATCTACGGCAAATGCAAGGATCTCGCCGAGAAGGCGCCCTCGCTGAAGCACGTTGTCTGTCTGTTCGACCCCGACGGGGCGAGGGACGGCGTCCCCGGGGCGAAGACCAGCTCGTACAAGGAGCTCCTCGCCGCGGGCGAGGCGAGCCCGGCCCCGTCCATCCAGCCGACATCGAAGGACACGGCGTGCCTCATCTACACGTCGGGCACGACCGGCAACCCCAAGGGGGTGATCCTGTCGCACGGCAACATCGCCTCCAACGTCTGCGCGGTGCTGGACCTCATCCCCTTCGGCGGCGGCGATCGGAGCCTGTCGTTCCTCCCGTGGGCCCACTCGTTCGGCCACACCGGCGAGCTCCACGTGATGATCACGGTGGGCGCGTCGATGGCGCTGAGCGAGTCGGTCGACAAGATCCTCGCGAACCTCGGCGAGGTGCGCCCCACCGTGCTGATGAGCGTCCCGCGGATCTTCAACCGCATCTACGAGGGCGTGCAGAAGAAGATGGCGGGGAAGCCCGCCGTCATCCAGGCCCTGTTCCGCGCCGGGATGCGCGCCGCGACGAAGAAGCAGAAGGGCGAGCCCCTCGGCCTCGTCGAGCGGCTCACGCTCGCCGCGGCGGACCGCGTCATCTTCTCGACGATACGCGCCAGTGTCGGCGGCAAGCTGAAGTACGCCGTCAGCGGCGGGGCGGCGCTCGCCTATCAGGTGGCCGAGTTCGTCGACGCGCTCGGCATCACCGTCTACGAGGGCTACGGCCTCACGGAGACATCGCCCGTCGCCACCGTGAACTACCCGGGGGCCCGCCGCCTCGGCAGCGTGGGCAAGCCGATCCCGGGCGTGAAGATCGTCATCGACAGGTCGGAGACCCACGACCCGAAGCAGGGAGAGATCGTCGTCTACGGCCCGAACGTCATGGTGGGCTATTACAAGCGCGACGAGGAGAACAAGGCCGTCTTCACGGAGGATGGCGGCTTCCGCACAGGCGATCTGGGCTACCTCGACGACGACGGGTACCTCTTCGTCACGGGCCGCATCAAGGAGCAGTACAAGCTGGAGAACGGCAAGTACGTCGCGCCGGCCCCGCTCGAGGAGAAGATCAAGCTGTCTCCGCTGATCAACGGCGCGATGATCTACGGCGACAACCGCCCCTTCAACGTGGCGGTGATCGCGCCCGAGATGACGGCGCTCACGGAATGGGCGCGGGCCGAGGGGCTCTCGTTCGAGTCGACGGAGGCGATGCTGAAGCACCCGCGGGTGGTCGCGCACGTGAAGGCGGAGGTCGACAGGTACGCGTCCGATTTCAAGTCCTTCGAGAAGATCAAGCA
This sequence comes from Sorangium sp. So ce426, assembly GCF_051475585.1. Lineage (NCBI taxonomy): Bacteria > Pseudomonadati > Myxococcota > Polyangiales > Polyangiaceae > Sorangium > Sorangium sp. So ce426. Next base: position 7,700,339 of record NZ_CP150341.1, read on the forward strand.
GATCACCCTCGCGGCCGAGGATTTCACGGCGGAGAACGGGATGCTCACGCCGACCCTGAAGCTGAAGCGGCGCGTGGCGCTCCAGAAATACGGGCCCGCGCTCGAGGCGCTCTACGGCGGCGCGGGCGGCGCGGAGAAGGCCACGGCGCGCGACGCCGCGCAGCCCGGCTGAGCCTCCCGCACCTCCCTGCCGGCGATCCCTCGCCCCTCCCCCGCCACCTGCCGTCCCCCCGTCCACGTCCTCCCTCTCCCCTCCAGGCGCGCCTTCGCGTACGCTGAGCGCGCCGGCGCGCCGGCGCGCCGGCGTCGACCGACGAACGGGAGCGGCATGACGACAACAGGCACCCAGAGGCGAACGCTGTATCCCGAGATCGAGCCGTACCGCGCCGGGAGGCTGCGCGTCTCCGATCTTCACGAGATCTATTTCGAGGAGTCGGGCAATCCGCGCGGCAAGCCGGTGGTCTTCGTGCACGGCGGCCCCGGGGGCGGCACGGAGCCGAAGCAGCGGCGCTTCTTCGACCCGGCCGCCTACCGGATCGTGCTCTTCGACCAGCGGGGCTGCGGCAGGAGCACGCCGCACGCGTGCCTTTCGGAGAACACCACCTGGCACCTCGTCGAGGACATGGAGAAGCTCCGCGAGCACCTCGGGATCGAGCGCTGGCAGGTGTTCGGCGGCTCGTGGGGGAGCACGCTGTCGCTGGCCTACGCCGAGCGGCACCCGGAGCGGGTGACGGAGCTCGTGCTGCGCGGCATCTTCCTCCTGCGGAAGCAGGAGCTCGACTGGTTCTATCAGCGGGGCGCGAGCGCCATCTTCCCCGACGCGTGGGAGGAGTACCTCGCGTTCATCCCCGAGCCCGAGCGGGGCGACCTGCTCACGGCGTACCACCGGCGCCTCACGAGCCCGGACCCCGGGTTGCAGCAGCGGGCGGCGCGCGCGTGGAGCGTCTGGGAGGGGCGGACGAGCTGCCTGTTCACGAACCATGAGCTCGTCGCGAAGACGTCAGGTGATGAGTTCGCCCTCGCGTTCGCCCGGATCGAGTGCCACTATTTCATGAACAAGGGGTTCTTCACGACGGAGACGCAGCTGCTCGACGACGTGCAGCGGATCCGCCATATCCCGACCGTCATCGTGCAGGGCCGCTACGATGTGGTCTGTCCGCCGGAGAGCGCGTGGGCGCTCCACCGCGCGTTCCCCGAGTCCGATCTGCGCATCGTGGCCGACGCGGGGCACTCGGCGATGGAGCCGGGCATCCTGCACGAGCTGGTCGAGGCGACCGACCGGTTCCGTTGACGCGCGGCCGCGGCGGCGCGGCCGAGCTCGGTGGATACGCCCGGTACACCAAACACCGTATTTCGCGGTCAACCACCTCCCGAGCGCCGATCGCCCCCTCTCGCTCTCCACGAATTCAGGCCGCGCGCAGGTTGTCGAGTCTGCTGGAGCCCGCCGCTCGGGGTGCGATCCGGGTGAATTACGCCGGACTCGGCCCTCCGGCCGCTTGCGCCGCGTGGGGTCGGTCTTTAACGTAAACCGAGGGAAGGGTTGATTCCCCCGTGGAGGCTTATGGCAAAGAAGGCAGCACGGAAGACATGGATCCTGGTCTCCGACGCAAGCCGTGCCCAGCTCTATCGTGAAGAGCCTGCTGGCAAGGGCTTTACCCTGCTCGAGTCCTACAACCATGACGAGAGCCGGGCGCGCGTGCGGGATCTGATGGCCGACGCGCACGGCCGCAAGCCGAACGGCACCTCCGGCGGGAACGGCAGCCCTGGCGGCGGCCCGGGGGGTCAGTACCTCGGCCGTCCCGGCGCCGCCCCCGACACCGATCCCAAGGAGGTCGAGAAGCAGAAGTTCGCCCAGGAGCTCGCGGAGGTGCTGGAGAAGGGGCTGAACGAGCACGCCTACGAGACGCTGGTGCTCGTCGCGCCGCCGCACTTCCTCGGCCTGCTCCGCGGCACGGTGAGCAAGCAGGTCAGTAACCACATCGAGACGAGCGTGGACAAGGACCTGAGCTGGCTGGACGGCCCCCGGCTCACGGAGCGGCTGCGCGAGCTGCGGGCCGGATAGGGTCGCTCCCGGCTGCCTCGAACGTGTAGGCGACGCCGAGCCCGACGACGTTCGCCCGGGCGCTGTAGGCGCCGCCATTGATGGTGTTCGGGCTCTCCGGCGGATTGGCCCGCACCGGGCTCACCTGCGGGAGCCGCGCTTCCCTCGGATCGACCCTCACGTCCGTGGCGAAGGCGTGCGCGTAGCTCGCGTCGAGGCGCCACCGGCCGAGGTGGACGCCGAGGCCGGCCGCCGTCGTCAGCTTCGTCGCGTCGATCGTGAGGACCGACAGGTACTCGGGCGGGACGGCGCTCTGCTCGAGGCTCACGCCGGCGCGCAGATCCCACCGCGCGCCCGCGAGATCGAAGGAATACTCGCCCCCGAGCCTCGCCGAGAGCGAGCTCTGGAACCGCCGCGGGAACGAGACGGCTGGCACGCGGAACTCCTCCGGGAAGCCGGCGACGTTCCGGAGCACCACGCCGTCGGGCTCGACGAGGATGTCGTCGTGCATGCCCCAGCCCTCGACGCCGAGCCCGAGCTCCACGCGCAGGTCGTCCACGACCCGCGCCTCCACGCCGGCGCGGAGGACCCACGGCAGGTCGAACGCGACGTCGGCGTCCTCGCCCTCCTGGACGGCGCGCTCGAAGACGGGCGCCGCCGGGAGCCGCGCCCTGAATTTGGCGGGCGCGCGCACCCAGATGGGCAGCTGAAAGGCCAGGCCGACGCGCCAGCGCGGCGTCGGGACGAAGAGCGCCCCGAGCTGGCCCGTGGGCGCCACGATGGGCGCGACGCTGAGCTCGGAATGGATGTCCCACTCCGGATCTTCGGGCGCGCAGAACATCCGCTCCGGGAGGCACCCGGAGACAACCATCCGGCTGTTGAACGCGCCGACCAGCGCGCCGAGCCCTGCGCCGAAGCGCCATTCGGGCGACGGCGCGTACGCCGCCCCGACCCCCACGAGGGCGAGCGCGGAGCCCTCGAGCGTGAGCAGCGCGTAGCGCTGGGGCGCCGGCATGCCGTCCACCTGCTCCGGGTAGCTGGAGAGGGCCGCGTACGGCGCCCACACCCCGCCCCAGACGACCCACCGCGGATCGACCTTGAACGACGCCGCCAGCGTGGGGATCGGCAGCACCGGCGCGCTGCCGGTCACCGGATCCATCGTCTGCACGAAGCTCGCGCCCGTCGGCTCGCCGGTGTTCGGGTCGACCTGCCGTACGATCGCCTGGCGCGTGTGCCGGCTGCGCCACTCGAAGAGCCCGACGTCGAACAGAACCTGGGTGCCGGCCTCGTAGACGCCCGCGGGGTTGTAGGCGATCGCCCCGAGATCGTCGCCGCCGGCGATGTACGCCCCGCCGCGGGACGACGGGCGGACGCCGCGGTCGGTGAAGTACAGCCCGGCGGCGCCGGCGTCGCCCGCGGGCAGGAGGAGCGCCCCCGCGGCGGACGCCACGGAGAGCACGGCGCGGATCGTGGGCGTTTGCACGTGCATCACTCGTGCGGCCGGTTCTTGACGATGGCGTAGATCTGCTCGAGCCCGCGGGTCTCGTCCGTCAGGAAGTCCCTGGCCGAGACAAGTAGCTGCCGGTAGTCCTCCGCCGTCAGCGGCGCGCCGCTCCCGGCCTCGATGCGGTTCACGTCCGCGAACGCGTCGAGGAACACGTCGAGCGGCGCTCGGCCGTCCGCCATCGGCGTCACGAGCGCCGGGAGCACGCGCTCCATCGCGCGGTACCTGTCGTAGCGATCGTCGTTGAGCGCCTTCAGGGCCTTGAGCCCCGCGTCGGCCGCGCCCGGCCCGCCGGCGCCCCCCGCCGGGGTCAGCGCGGTCGACGCGGCCTTCAGGATCCGGCGCAAGGCGTCGTCGTCGGCGAGGAGCTGGAGGCCGTCGGCGAGCGTCGTCGGCAGCGCCTGGAACGGGGCGCCGGCTGCGTCCGCGTCGAGCAGGTAGGTGAGGAACCGCTCGATCTCCCGCCGCGCCGGCTCGTGGGCGCGGACGGCCTCCATCACGTCGACGGCGGCGGCGAACAGCGGGTGGCTCAGGAGGTCGCTCACCGTGGCGCCGAGCTCCTTCTGCGCCCAGGCGCACCGCCCCGTCGCCTCGCGATCGGGGCAGCGGGCGTTCAGCTGCTCGCGAAGGACGCGCAGGACGAGGGCGCCCATCCTCGGGAGCGCGCGGTTCTTGAACCGGGCCTCGGGCCCCGACCCCTCGACCGCGAGCAGCGCATCGACGAGCTCGTCCACGCCGCGCTTCCACTGGCCCTCTCGCTCGGCGGCGTCGGGCGCATTGCGCTGCGCGAAGCGCGCGTCGATGCCGTTCAGAGCGCCGGCGAGGAGGGTGAACACGGTGAGCTGGTCCTGGACCCGACCGTTCACCCACGTGGCCTTTTTCTTCCCCCAGCGGTCGACCATGCCCACGCCGGCCGCGTAGCGGGTGCTGAAGAGGATGCGCGCGAGCTTCTCGATGACCTGGGCCTTCGTCAGCGGCCGATCTGCCGCGGGGCCGCGCCGCGCGGTCACGGACGTGTCGCGCGCCATCCGGGCGAACGCCACCGACGACGCCAGGACGTCCTCGGCCCGGAGCGCGTCGGCCAGGAGCGGCTCGTAGCTGTTGACCCCTGCCTCCGAGCAGTACGCGGTGTTGGCCTCGGGCGAGCCGGCCTTGATGCACTCCGGCCCGTGCTCCTTGCCCGGCCAGTGGCGGTACGCCGTGCTGAAGAGATCGGTCAGGATCGCCTCGCCGGTGGTGCCGGGGTCGACGTCGGCGAACGCCTTCACGATGGGGCCCAGGTACGCGGCGAGCCCGAGCTGCTCCAGGAGGTAGGTCGTCCCCGGGTGGCGCACCCGGATCAGGTTCTCCGGGGAGCTGCACTCGTTCACGCCGAGCGCGTTCCTGGGGCAATGGATCGTGCCGGCCGGCTCGAGCGTCCCCGAGATGAACAGGTTCGTCGGCAGGTTCGCGCCGGCCCGGAAGGGATCCAGGTCCGGCAGCCCCGGGAACCTGTCCGAGTCCGCCCCGAAGTAGATGAGCCGGCTGAGCGCGGCCGGCGTGGGGCGGCTCGTCAGGCCGCCGATGCCGCTGGAGTCCACGAGCACCGAGTCGGTCACGAGCAGCGCCAGGGCCGAGGGCTTCACCTCGAGCTCGGCCCGCTTCGGATCCCCGTCGGGGAGGAGCGAGTCGAGGTAGAAGGCCGCCAGGTCGTCGATCTGGAACAGCTCGCACTCGGCGAACTCGACGAAAGGCACCGTGACCTCGAAGGCGCTCACCACGGCGCCCTCCTTGTTGCACTGCCTGACGCCGGCGGTGTCGTGCATGAGCTGCATCAGCCGCTCCATGCCCGAGCGGTTGTCGCCGCCCCTCGGCTTCTTCGGGTCGATCGGCGTCTTCGGGGCCGCCGTCGACGGCGCCCCGACCGTGAGGTTGATGGCCGGGCCGTTCAGGTCCGCCGGGTTGTACGCGTACTTGTCGCGGGTCGTGAGCATCGCCGCGATCGCGTCGCCCGCGTGCCGCGCGCCGCCGTGCGGGGTGAGGAGCGCGCCGCCCGCGATCGCCTCGAGCAAGCGCGCCACGAGCCCCGGGTGCTCCACGGCCCCGCCGAGCACCGCCGCGAGCTCGTCCCAGAGCGGCGCCTCGTCGTCGATCCGCGCGGAGGCCTCCTTGCCCTGGGCGGCCAGCCGGTCGTGCTCGCGGGCGACGCCCCGGATCCGCAGCGCCGCGGCGGTCATGCGCGCGAGCTCCGCCTCGCGGTTCTCGAGCAGATCGATGAACGTGAGCAGGAGGACGTCCGAGTCCTTGTCGGCGAGCACCTGGCCGACCGCGTGCGCGAGGTCGGCGAGCGGCGAGTCCTCGCCGCGGAAGCGGCGGTACGACAGGCAGCCGTCGCACCGCTCGTCCGCCGGCACGATCCTGCCGCGGCGGACGTCGTAGCGGGCCTCCTCGCGGTCGCCGAAGAGCAGGTACGCGCCGGAGAGCGCGTACATGAGCCCTTCGTGCTCGGTCTTCCACGGCTCCGGATCGCCCTTGCCCGCGTACCGGGTCCCGTCGACGAGCGGCACGATCGACCGCAGCGCCGCGCCGAGGACGGTGCGGGAGGTGTCGACGTAGGCGTAGAGCTCCGGCGCGAGGCCCCCGAACGGGTCCCGCGGCGGCTCGGTGACGCCGGGGATGGCGAACGGCGGGTCGATCGCGAGCGGCGCGCCGGTCCGGTCCACGAACCTGCCGGACGCGTCGACGTCGGCGAGGCCGTCGCCGTCCGCGTCGGCGAACGGCGCGGGGACCCCATCGCCGTGGGGGAGGACCCACCCGCGCCCATCGCGGCGGGCGATGAAGATCGACGGCGGCTCGGCGAGCTCGGGGTGCTCCGCGAGCAGCGCCGCCTGCGCGAGCTCCAGGGTCGTGCGCGGGCGGCTCGGCTGCGCGGTGGCGGCGTCGATCGCGAGCGGGGCCCGCTCCGGCAGCGACAGCGCGGCCAGCTCCTGCTCGCCGGCCGCGAGCAGCGCCTGGAGCGCGGGCGCCCCCGGGCCGCCGGGGCCGAGCACGTCGAGCGCCGCCACGGTCATCGGGCGCAGCCCCGGGTACGCGAGCGCCGCGCCCGCGATGCCGAGCCCCACCTCCGCCGGGCGATAGCCCTGGCGCCCCCAGATGCTCGCGAGCGCACAGACGGGCGTTTCCCGCCCCTCTGCCCTGTCGCAGGCGATCGGCGCCCGCTCCCGCTGCCTCTTCTTGTCGCCCTCCTCTTCCTCCGGCCGCGCGCTCTCCTCGCCGCCGTGGATGAGCGCGTCGAGGAGCCGGGCGATCCCCCGGGTCGACGCGGGCAGGACCGCCGGCCCCGCCGCGTCGAACGGGTTCGTCTCGTAGAGCGGCGCGAGGGTCTGCGAGAGGCTCAGGACGGCATCGTGCAGCCGGATCTTGCCGCCCCCCTCGCCGGGCGCGACGTTGTCGATCTCGATGTCCGGCACCGCGGCGTTGACGGCGTCCACGAGGGCGTTGCGCCACCGCGCCATCGCCTCCACCTTGGCCACGCCCAGCCTGCGCGCCTGCTCCGCCCGCTCGCCCGAGACCGGCGGGAGCAGCGAGACGTCGACCTCGTCCTCGTACCGGCCCTCGCGGTCGTAGTGACAGACGCGCTGGTACGAGGCGCCCGTGTGGTCCTCGTGGAGGCTCGACGCGCCCACGCGGTCGCAGAGCATGCCGAAGACGTCGTCGCCCAGCCCGCCGCCCTCCGTGACCTTCGGAGGCGCCACCCGCGTCGTGTCGAGCGGCTCGTGACACGAGGCGATCGCCCCCCCGGCCGCGATGAGCGCGACCAGCCGGAGTACGACAGCGGCCGAGGAACCCAGCGCGCGCCTGCGCATGACGACAACCTCCCCCAGTTGCCTCCAGGGTAGACTATTCCACTCCAGGTGCGTAGGGGCTTGGCGCCCCTGCGGGTGTCAGGTGGGCGACGCCGGAGCGCGTGTTCTCCAGGCTCACTGCGCTGCGACGAGGACGGCGGCGGGCTCGTGGGTATACGCTGTGGAGCGATGGCGACCCAACCCACCCCGCTCACCGCTGTCGTTCTCGCTGCTGGACAAGGGACTCGGATGAAGAGCGCCCGACCGAAGGTGCTCCACGAGCTCTGCGGCCGGCCGATGCTCCATTACGTCGTCGACGCGGCGCTGGCCGCCGGCGCCTCGGACGTCGTGGTCGTCGTCGGCCACGGCCGCGAAGAGGTCTCTGCGGCCCTGGACAAGGCGTTCGGCGCCCAGGGGAAGAAGGTCCGCACCGCGCTCCAGGCCCAGCAGCGCGGCACGGGCGACGCGGTGCGGTGCGCCATGCCGCACATCGACGCGACCTCCGAGGCGATCCTGATCCTGTGCGGCGACACGCCGCTGCTCGATCCGGAGCAGCTCACGCAGCTCCGCGGGGCGCTCGACCGCGCGGGCGACGCGCCGATCGCGATGCTGACCGCGGAGGTCTCCGATCCGACGGGGTACGGCAGGATCCTTCGCGACGCGTCGGGCCGCGTGATCGGCATCCGCGAGCACAAGGACGCGACGGCCGAGGAGCGCGCGATCACCGAGGTGAACCCCGGCGTGTACCTCGCCCGCAGCGGGTTCCTCGGGCGCGCGCTGGCCGGGCTGACGACGGACAACGCGCAGGGCGAGCTCTACCTGACCGACATCGTCGCGCAGGCGGCGAAGGCCGGCGGCGCGGCGGCGGTGGTGGCCAGGGACGTCGGCTCGCTCGTCGGCATCAACGACCGCGCCCAGCTCGCCGCCGCCGAGGAGGTGCTCCACGGCCGCATCGCCGACCGGCTGCGCAAGAGCGGCGTCACGATCCGCACGAACGCCCGCATCGACGCGGGCGTGGTCGTCGAGCCGGACGCCGTGATCGAGCACGCCGTGGTCCTGCGGGGCCGGACGCGCGTGGGCGCGGGGGCGCGGATCGACGTGGGCTCGGTCCTCACGGACGTTGTCGTCGAGGCGGGCGCCTCGGTGAAGCCGTACACGGTCGCCTCGCAGTCGTCGATCGGCGCCGGCGCGCAGATCGGGCCGTTCTCGCACCTCCGCCCGGAGAGCCAGATCGAGGCCGACGCGCACATCGGCAACTTCGTCGAGACCAAGAAGACCGTGGTCCGGAAGGGCGCGAAGGCGAACCACCTCGCCTACCTCGGCGACGGCGACATCGGCGAGGGCGCGAACGTCGGCGCCGGGACGATCTTCTGCAACTACGACGGCTTCCGGAAGCACCGGACCGAGATCGGCGCCGGCGCCTTCATCGGCAGCGACTCGCAGATCGTCGCCCCGGTGAAGATCGGCGCGGGCGCCTACGTGGCGACGGGCACGACCGTCACCCGCGACGTGCCGGACGAGGCGCTGGCGATCGGCCGCGTGAAGCAGGAGAACAAGGAGGGCTACGCGACGCGGCTCAAGGCGCGGCTGAAGGACGCGGCGAAGAAGTAGGCCCGGAATCGCCCTATCGCACGTGGATGGCGTCGCCGAGAAGCGCAGATGACCGACCAGAAGCGGGCGAGGTCGACGCGGCCCGTGCTGTTCACGCACGGTGAGGGCCGGTAGCGAGGCGACCGGCCGACCCGCCGGGATCACACCTCCCAGCGCCGGAGCCGCGCGGCGAGCGCATCGGCGATCCGGCCCGAGCTTCCGGCCGCGGCTGTAGCTCGGCCTCCGGCAGCGACCGCGCAGGTCATTTTCGCGCGACGCCGGAGACACCCGTGCTCGTCCGGCTGCAACCTGGGTCGGCTCGAATCCTGGGAGGGCACGGATCTCGCTTGTGCCCACGTATGTGATTCAGTTCACATTTACAGGACAGGGAGCCCCATGCCGACGTACGAGTTCAAGTGCAACGACTGCGGCGCCGAGTTCGAGGTGGTCGCGTCGCTCTCCGAGTTCGAGCGCCTGAAGCGGGAGCGCACGGTCCAGTGCACGGCCTGCGGCCGCTCGAACGTCGAGCCGGAGATCGTGGCGTTCCAGGTGCAAACGGCGCGAAAGAGCGCCTAGGCAGAAGGACGAAGCGACGTGTCGAGCGAGAACTACCACGAGCTGCCTGAGCTCCTGTCCGAGGCGACCAAGGAACGGCACCGCGCGATCGTCTCGTTGATCGAGGAGCTCGAGGCGATCGACTGGTACCAGCAGCGCGCCGAGGCGTGCTCGGACGCGGAGCTCCGTGCCGTGCTGCTCCACCACCTCGAGGAGGAGGTGGAGCACGCGATGATGAACCTCGAGTGGCTCCGGCGGAACGATCGCGTCTTCCAGGAGAAGATCGACATCTACCTCAACAGCCAGGGGCCGATCACCGAGGTGGAAGCGGCCGAGGAGGCGGCGAAGCTCGGCGCCGCGGCGAAGACGGGCGCCACGGCGCCGCCGAGCGGCGCGCTCGGCATCGGGAGCCTGAAGGGGGCATGATCATGGATCTTCTCAAGCGCGAGCTCGCTCCCATCCTCCCCGCCGCGTGGGACCTCATCGATCACGAGGCGACGCGCGTGCTCAAGCTGCACCTCGCCGGCCGCAAGGTCGTGGACTTCCGCGGCCCGTTCGGCTGGGAATACGCCGCCGTCAACACGGGCCGCCTGCGCGCGATCGAGCGGAAGGAGGCGTCCTCGGTGAGCGCGGCCGTCCGCCTCGTGCGGCCGCTCGTCGAGTTCCGCGCGCCCATCCGCCTCGATCTCGCCGAGCTCGACGCCGTCGGGCGCGGCGCGCAGGAGCCCAACATCGAGGACGTCGTGCGCGCCGCCGAGCACGCCGCGCGCTTCGAGGACGGCGCCATCTTCAACGGGCTCGCGGCCGCCGGGATCGAAGGGATCCTGGAGGTCTCGCCGCACAACCCCGTGGTGATCCCCGCGCCGGAGGCGTGGCCGCGCGCCGTGGTGGCGGCGAGAGAGGTGCTCCGCGCCGCGGGCGTCGACGGTCCCTATGCGCTCGCGCTGGGCCCGAAGGCGTACGACGAGCTGGCCGCGGCCGCGGAGGACGGCTATCCGCTCCTCAAGCACATCGAGCGCCAGCTCATCGACGGGCCGATCGTGTGGGCGCCCGCGCTCGAAGGCGGCGTGCTCCTGAGCACGCGAGGCGGCGACTTCGAGCTGACCGTGGGGGAAGACCTGTCCATCGGCTACGACGGGCACGACAGACAGGTCGTCGAGCTCTTCCTCACCGAGAGCTTCACGTTCCGCGTGCTCGAGCGCGCCGCGGCCGTGGCGCTGCGGCGGGGCTGAGATCAGCCGCCGCGGCTACTCGGCGTCGCTGACCGCGGCGCCCTCGCCGTCCCGCAGCGACGGGATGACGTGGCCCATGCGGAGGCGCTTCGCCTCGAGGTAGGGCGCGGAGAACGGGTTGGCCGGGACGATGGCCGCCGAGCGCGAGGCGATCCGGACGCCGAGCGCGCGGAGCGCGTCGACCTTGTCGGGGTTGTTCGTGAGGAGCCGGATCGACTCGATGCCGAGGTGCTCGATCATCGCGGCCGCGGGCTCGTAGCCGCGGGCGTCGTCCGGCAGGCCGAGGATGCGGTTCGCGTCGACCGTGTCGTGGCCGAACGCCTGGAGCTGGTACGCCCGGATCTTGTTGGCGAGCCCGATGCCGCGCCCCTCCTGCCGGAGGTAGAGCACAACGCCGAGCCCGCGGCGCCCGATCTCGGCCTGGGCCGCCTCGAGCTGCTCGCGGCAGTCGCACTTGAGGGAGCCGAACACCTCGCTCGTGAGGCACTCGGAGTGGACGCGCAGGGTCACGTCCGACCGGCCGCGCACGTCGCCCATGACGAGCGCGACGTGATCGGGAGACAGCCCCTGGTCGGGGCTCGTCGTCCCACCGAAGTGGAACACCAACATCTGAAAGACGCCGTGCTTCGTGGGCACGGGCGCCTGGGCACGAATATCGAGCTGAGGCCGGATCGCCGTCGTCGGGACGTGCATCTCGCTCTCCTGGTGGAGGAATCCTGGGTCGCCTGTCAAGCAAGGAGCGCGCCTGGGTAACCCGCTGCCCTGCCCTTGTCCGGCCACCCCTGAAGGTGGCGTCAATCAGGTAGCGTAAGCACCCGGCCGGAACAAGGTAAGCTCTCCAAGATGTTGCTCCAAGGACATACCTGGAGCAGCCGGTCAGCGACGAGGAGCAGCCGATCTGCTTCGTCCCCGCGCGATCCGCCGCACCGCTGGCCGTGAGCCAACTCACCAACGAGGCGCCGGCGGGCCGTCCGAGCGGCGAGAAAGCCGAGGGCCGCCGCTTCGGAAGCACCCGGGGGTGCCGGGGAGGCCGGGGGCCGCGCGCCCGCCTCAGAACCACCCGGGTTGCATCCTGGCGTACGAGTCCTCGCCGGAGCGGCAGAGCGCGGCGAGCGCCTCGACCCGGGGCAGCTCCGTCGAGAGCCAGTACTGCGCCGCGCAGAGCTTGCCTTCGTAGAAGTCGGCCGGAGCGGCGCCCCTGGCGAGCCCTTCGCGGGCGGCCGCGGCCATCGCGAGCCATTGCCAGGCCACCACGACCACGGAGACGAGCTCCATGTAATCCGCGCTGTGCCGCAGCATCCGCTCGGTGTCGCCGCGCATCCCCGCCTCGGCGAGCTGCACCGTCACCTCGCCGAGCAGCGCGAGCGCCGCGCCGAGGCGCTCGCCCCACGCGGGCTCGACGCCGGCCCGCTGCGCCCGGGCGATCGCCAGCCGGATCTCGCCGCCGAGCGCGATGAGCGCGGCGCCGTTCCCGGCCACGACCTTGCGGCCGAGCAGGTCCAGGCCCTGGATCCCCGTCGTGCCCTCGTGGATCGCGTTGAGCTTCTGATCCCGGAGCCAGGCCTCCGGGAGGTACTCGCTCGAGTAGCCGTAGCCGCCGTGGACCTGGAGCGCGAGGGCGTTCGACTCGAAGCCCTTCTCGGCGGGGAAGGTCTTGGCGATGGGGGTGAGCAGGTCGAGGAGCCGCTGGGCGCGCTCCCGCTCCGCCGCGTCCGCGGCGTGCGCCGCGAGATCGGCGTACAGCGCGGTCGTGGAGACGAGCGCGAGGCCGCCCTCGACGATGGCCTTCTGCCGGAGCAGCATCCGGCGCACGTCGGCGTGCTCGATGATGGGCACCTGCGGCGCCCCCGGGTCCCTCGCGCCGAGCGGCCGGCCCTGCGGCCGGACGAGCGCGTAGCCGAGCGCCTCGTGGTAGGCCGCGGAGGCGGTCGCCACGGCGTTCGCGCCGACCAGGATGCGGGCCTCGTTCATCATCTGGAACATGCAGGCGACGCCCTGGTGGGGGCTGCCCACGAGGTAGCCGTGGCAGTCCCCCTTCTCGCCGAAGCTGAGCGACAGGCTGGGGAGCCCGCGCCAGCCGAGCTTGTGGATCATGCCGGCGACCTCGACGTCGTTCGGGACGAGCTGCCCGCCCTCGGGCCGCCGCTTGGGCACGGCGAACAGGCTCACGCCCTTGATGCCCCGAGGCGCGCCCTCGATGCGCGCGAGCGTGAGGTGGACGATGTTCTCGGTGAGGTCGTGGTCGCCGCCCGAGATGAAGATCTTCGACCCGCGGACGAGGTAGTGGCCCGCGTCGGTCTTCACCGCGCTCGCCTGCACGTCGGCGAGGCTCGATCCGGCCTGGGGCTCGGTGAGCGCCATCGTCCCGGTCCACTCGCCGGCGTACATCCGGGTCATGAAGGTGGACCGCAGGGCGTCGTCGCCGAACGTCTCGATGAGGTGCGCCGCGCCGGTCGTCAGGCTGAGGTAGCCGCACGCGCTCAGGTTCGCCGCCTGCAGGTAGGCGCCCGCGAGCGTGGCGACGACGAGCGGGAGCTGCTGGCCCCCCACCGCGGCCGGCCGCGCCGCGGTGAGCACCCCGAGCTCGACCATCGGCCGGAAGACCCGCTGGATGGCGGGGTGCACCGCGATGGCGCCCCCCTCGAAGCGCGGCGGCGCCTCGTCGACCTGCCTGTAGGTCGGGAACAGCACCTCCCGCGCGAACCGCCGGCAGCTCTGGAGGTAGAGATCGAACGTGTCGCGCGCGTGATCGGCGAAATAGGGGAGCGCGCAGAGGCGCGGCGCGTCGAGCACCTCGTAAAGAAGGAACTCGACGTCGCGATCGTGGATGAGGGGATTCTGGGGAGCGGTCATGCGGTCTCTCGCCGAACCTGGTGCAGGCTAGGCGCGCCGGAAGCGGGGTGTCCAGGGGGCGCGCCTGTCACGGCGGCACCGCGTAGGCCAGGGCGAGCAGCACGGCGCCGATCGCCGCGCAGACGCTCCACGCGCGGGCCGCGCTGCGGGCCAGGAAGGCGACGCACATCGCCGCGAGCCAGAGCGGGACCACGAGCGCAAAGCCGAGGGCGGATCGCGTGGCCTCGGCGAGCGGCGCGAACCGCGCGAGACATACGCCGCCCAGGACGGCGAGCGGCAGGGTCCCGATCAGCGCCGCAAGCACGCGCAGCGTGCCGTCGAGCCGGGCGAGGCGGTGGCTAGCCATGGCGCGCTCCGAGGAGCGAGAGCGCGGCGATGGCCGGCGGGCACAGGAAAGCGAGGCCCCAGACGACGCGCGGCCACACGGGCGCGAGCAGGACGAACAGGCTCGCGGCGCAGAGGAGCGCCGCGAGGGGGACGAGGTACGCCGCCGCGCCGGCCTCGGCTCGGCTCCACAGCCACACCGACAGCGAGAAGGAGGCGACGGAGAGGACCCGGGCCGCGGCGCGCCAAGCGCGCCACGCGCGCAGCCGCGCCGCGATGACGAGCGGGAGGCGCTCTGGCCGCGCCCCGTGGAGCAACGCGAAGGCGAGGTACGCCGAGAGGACCGACGCGGTCTCAACCATGAGGTGCCGCCTGCCGCCTGGCCACGAGCCCCGCCGCGCCGTGCGCCAGCGAAGGCGGCGCGCGGCGCGTCATCAGGAGCTGCACCGCAGGTCGCGAGGTCGCCCGGCGGAGCGCCCAGGCCGACGCGCAGAGCGCCGCAGCCGTCATCAGGAGCGCGACGTCGACGGCGACGACGGCTCCGACCTTCGGCCCCGCGCCGAAGAGCCCCGCCCCCGACCAGCGCGCCGCGAGCGCGGGGACCGGCAGCAGCAAGAGCCCGGCGAGCCCGAGCTGCTGCCACCAGAGGCGCCCGCCCTCACGCGCGGCGAGCGCCCACGTGATGCAGAGCCCGAGCACCCCCACGAACGTCAGCTCCTCGGCCGCCCCGCGGTGGCTCCAGTCGAGCGGGAACGCCCGGCTCGCCAGGAAGAGCGCCGCGATCGCGACGAAGGTCCCCGCGCCGAAGCCCACGGTGAGCCGCGCGAGGAGGCGGTTGCCGAGCCGCTCTCGCCGCGCTTCCCGTCGAGCGAGCCAGATCCAGTTACCGGTGAGGATCGTGGCGCACGTCGCCAGGGCGAGCACGAAGAACACGACGCGAAGCGTGGCGCCGCCGAAATCGGCGAAATGGAGGCCATAGATCCAGCGAAACACGCCGCTGCGCGCGCCCTCGGCGCCCGGCGCGTCGCGCGCGACGACCGCCCCGTCGATGGCCCGCAGGCGCACGACGCCTCGCCCGAACGGGACGCCCTCGATCGCTCCGCGGATATCGACGGTCCCGCTGTCGAGGCCGTGGTGGCGGAGATAAAACCCCTCGGGGGCGAGCCTGGGCTCCGCGGCGCGCGCGCGGGCCATGAGCTCGTCCAGCGAGAGACCGCGCGCGGGCGCACCGCGCGCCGGCAGATCAACGAACGGCACCCCGCAGACCGCCCGGTCCGCCCGCCCCGCGTCTCCACCGAACACGGGCCCGGTGAACACCGGCACGAGCGACCCCACGAACACCAGGAACGCGCCCGTATAAGCGTAGACGAGCTGAAACGGCAGGCCCATCACGCCGAGCACCTTGTGCATGTCCGACCACAGGACACGTCGCGCCTTGTCCGGTCGGAACTGATGCAACTGACGGACGAGGTCCTTCAGGTGGATGAGCACGCCGGTCGCCAGCGCGAGCAGCAGCGCGACGGACAGGAGACCGGCGGTGTAGAACAGCCAGACGCCCGTCACCCGGTGCTGGAGGAAATGCAGCCGGTAAAGGAAGGCGGACAGCCACTCTCGTTCGGGCACCAGCCCCTCGTGGACCCACGATGAGACCGCCTCGCCCTGCGAGGAATACGCGAGCCGCGCGGCGCCCAGCCCGCCTGCCGGCAGGTCGAACCAGATCTCCTCCGGTGCCGTGCCGGCAGCGGCGAGCCCCAGATCGAGCGTGGCCTGGAGCCCCGCCTGCTCGACGGAGGAGCGCTGCTGGGCCAGGGGCTCCTCCCACACCTCGAGCTGCTTTCGGAAGAGCGCGATCCCCCCCGTCAGGAACATCACATAGAGCAAGAGCCCACCGATCACACCTGCCCACGCGTGCACGTCCCAGAAGGTCGTGAAGGCATGTCGGGAGAGCTTCTTGGCCATCGCGAGTCACCCTGTCCCGTCGCGCAGCGCGCCGCGCGACCTCAGCTCCCCCTCGCCAACCCGTGCAGGCACCCCGGCACCGTCAGGCCCATCGTCGGGCCTCACTCGGCCGTGAGCTCGAGCAGCGCGCTCTCCGTGGAGCCGCTCTCCTCGCCGAGGGTGAAGCCCCCGCCGTCCACGTCGATGGCCCGCTGCTTCCGCCGCCCCGGCGGCCGGCGGACGCTCGCCCCCCGTCGCGCCGACAGCAGGCGCGCGCGGGCTCGCCTCACGGCCCTCCCCCGCGCGCCCCGCCGGCAGGCCGCCGTCCTGAGCGCGTGCCGGCGCGTGCACGCCGGCACGCAGGGAGGTCAACACGCCTGCAAGCGGGCTCCGAAGCGCGGAAGGATCTCGCCCGCCCCCGTCGATCTTGGACCCGACCCGCGGCTCGGGATGCAGGCGCCAGGAAACCGAGCTGACGTCCATGGACGAGTTTGGCCGTAGCCAATTTGAAAGCAAAAATCAAGATCACCTTCCCGAGGAGGTGCGCCGCCCTGTCGGGCCTCCGGCGGCTGCGGCCCTCCTCGGACATGTCGCGCGGCGCTCGCCGGGTGGCGCCGTCATCGGCGCTCGCAGCGCGCCGCGGCGGCGCGGCGGTGACACGCGGGAAGGCGGTTCACGGAGCGCCGATCGGGGTGAAACCGCCCCCTCCGGTGGACGAAATTCCCGGTTGACGCCGAGGCGAGCAGCATGTAGGAACAATACGTTCCGTGTGAATTTGACTGTCATTTTCAGTAAGATCACCCAGCCCACCCGGAAAACCCAGCAATGAACCAGTCACGCCACGTTATGGGGGCAGTCGTCGCGGTCCTCGCGGTAGTGGGATGCAGCGGCGATCCCGACGCGGATCGCCCGGGGACGGGGACCACGGGGACCGGGGGCGGCGACGGGCCGCTCTACGCCGCCGCGTCGGGGCTCTGCGGGACCGAGTCGTGCCAGACCTACCTTCTCACGGTGTCGAGCACCGAGAAGCAGGAGATCGACGTTCTTCAGAACGGGATCGAGTTCCAGGGCCTGATTTATCCGTTTGCTCACAAGGACTCTGTCTTCGTCTACAGCTCGGAAGCCCCGCGGATCACCCGCTATACCGCCACGGCGGACGGCGGTCTCCAGGAAGGCCCTGCCCTGGACTTCTCCGCCCTCGGCTCGAGACGCGGCAGAAGCATCGTCCTGAGCGATGACAAGGCATATACCTTCGACGTCGACCTGTCGACGATCTTCGTTTGGGACCCGGCGGAGATGATCTTGACCGGAACGCGGATCGACATCTCCCTCATCCAGCGCGAAGGGTTCACGCCTTACGTCTTCACCGATCGCGACGCCGCGCGGGAACGCGACGACCTCCTGTTCGTGCCGGTGGATTGGTACAGCAACGACACGCAGCTCAACTCCACGCCGGGGATGCTGGTGATCGACACGGCGCGCGATGAGGTCGTCAAATTGATCACGGATACCCGCTGCGTCGGCCTGGAGTCCTCTGCCATGACGCCCTCGGGAGACATGTACTTCTTCCCTTCGGCGGCCATCCTCAACGTGAACGCGGCCGACCCGTCGATCCCGGCGTGCGCGCTGCGCATTCGCGCCGGCGAAGACGAGTTCGATCCGGACTTCCTGCTGAACATCTCGGAGGCGACCGGCGGGCGCATCGGCTGTTGTGGGACGCAGGGCCCGGGCGGCACCGCGTACGTCCAGGTGCTCTACGAAGAGCGGGTGGACGTGACGGATCGTTCGGAGCTCTGGGATAAAGCGGCGAACGATTGGCGCCTGTGGAACATCGACCTCGAGACGGGCGCGGGGCGCGAGGTGAGCTCGATCGATTGGTTCAGCTCATCAGGGCCGAACGGTTACGAGCTGCCCGAGGGGCAGGTCTTTGCCAGCATCGGAAAACAGCCGACCGACCCGACGTTCAGGCGTGACACGACGCTGTTCGATCTGACGAGCGCGGCCGAGCCTGTGCCGACGTTCACCTTCAACGGCTTCGTGACGATGTTCGCTCGCCTGCGATGAGCCGTCACATGCGCAGGTCTGGCTCCTGCAGACCCACCCCACAGCCGCTTCATCGTCCACGCGCTATCGAGCGATGCCTCGCCCTGATGGCGGTGCCGGCCGTCGTTCTGGCGCTCCAGGACGCGTCGGCGCAAGAACCTCCGCCGCCGGCGCCGGAAGCACCGGCGGCCGAGGCTGCGCCGTCCAGGCCCGAGGTGGAGATGCCCCGTCTCCTCGAGCTCGTGCCAGCGGAGTATCCGATCGAGGCCAAGACCGCCGGGCTCGAACGCGTCGTCCCGCTCCACCTCACGATTGACAGCGAGGGAGCGGTCATCAAGGCCGAGGTGATCGAGCCGCAGGGGTACGGCTTCGACGAAGCAGCGCAGGGCGCCGCGCTCAGGTTCCGGTTCGAGCCGGCGCGCCGGGCGGGGCGGCCCGTCGCGGCGAAGATCCGTTATGACTACGCGTTCCGCCTGGAACCGGCGACCGAGGCGCCCGAGCCGGCGCCGCCGAGCGGGGCCTCGAATGTCCCCGAGGGGACGCCCCCGGGAGGACCGGCCGCGACGGAGCACAAGGCCGGATCTCCGCCCCCCCAGGCAGGAGGGCCTCCTCTACGCCCCATCGAAGTGCAGGTGCAGGGCGAGACAAAGGCCGATCAGCTGCGCCGGTCCGCGGAGGCGGTGCACGTGATCGAGACCAAGGACGCACGGCGCCAGAGCGCCGACCTCGGGGAGGTCCTGAGCCGCAGCCAGGGAGTCGGCGTGCGGCGTGGCGGCGGGCTCGGCACGAGGGCCCGCTTCTCGCTGAACGGGCTCACGGACGACCAGGTGCGCTTCTTCCTCGACGGCGTCCCGCTCGAGCTCGCCGGCTACGGGCTCGGCCTCGAGAACGTTCCTGTCAACCTCATCGAACGGGTCGAGATCTACCGCGGCGTGGTCCCGATCCGCTTCGGCGCCGATGCGCTCGGCGGCGCCGTGAACCTCGTGACGGATCAAGGCTACAGGGGCACGCGCGCCGCAGCTTCGTACCAGCTGGGGTCCTTCGGCACGCACCGGCTCACCGCCTCTGGCCGGCATCTCTTCGAGCCGACAGGCGTCTTCGCGAGCGCCAGCGCCTTCTTCGACGCCACCAAGAACAACTACCTCGTCGACGTCACGGCGGCCGACGAGCTCGGAAGGCCGTATCCGGCGCGCGTACGTCGCTTCCACGACGACTACAGGGCCTACGGCGGCAACCTGGAGCTCGGCGTCATCGACAGGCCGTGGGCGAAGCGGCTGCTCCTCCGGCTCTTCGTGGCCGATCACGACAAGGAGCTCCAGAACAATCCCGTGATGGAGGTGCCCTACGGCGAAGTGACGTCGGGAGAGCTCGCGCAGGGGGGGACCCTGCGTTACGAGAAGCCCAATCTCTTCGTCCGCGGCCTCAGGTTGGCCCTGCTCGGCGGATATACGCGCCGAACCATCGATTTCGTCGACAGATCACCGTGGCGGGTCGACTGGTTCGGCCGGCGCGTCGCCCGCCTCGACAGCAGCCAGCCGCTCGCCGAGATCGGCGACGCGACCGACGCGACCTACCTGGAGCACCGCGTCCACGGTCGGCTGGAGGTGAGCTACTCGCTTCCGTACCGTCAAGAGCTGCACGTCGCCGTATCTCCGGGCTTCTCCACGCGCGATGGAAGGAACCGGCTGCACACCTCGTCCGCGGTCCGTGATCCCCTGTCGGTCGAACGCGAGCTCTTCACGGTCGTCGGCGGGATCGACCACAAGCTGACCGCCCTCGACGGCCGCATCGAGAACGTCCTCTTCGCCAAGGATTACCTCTACCGGGCGTCGGGCGAGCGCACGTCCCCCGGGGGCGCCATCACGCCCGTCGAGCGAGCCACACACACGCAGGGCTTCGGCGACGCGCTGCGCTTCCGCGCGCTCGATTGGCTCTGGACGAAGGCATCCTACGAGTACGCCACACGCCTGCCCCGCCCGGACGAGGTCTTCGGCAGCGGGACCGCCATCGTGCCCAACCTCGCGCTGGAGCCGGAGACGAGCCACAACGCCAACATCGGCGTCATGATCGACGCCAAGGACACCGCTGCAGGAGCGTTTCGTGGCGAGCTGAACGGCTTTCTCCGCGGCACGCAGCAGCTGATCGCGTTGCAGCCGGTCAACACAAACCTGAGCAAGTACATGAACGTCTATACAGCGAGATCGCTCGGCGTCGAGGCCGCCGCCGGCTGGACATCGCCCGGCGATTACCTCTGGCTGGACGGCAACATGACGTGGGTCGAGTTCAGGAACACATCCGACGAGGGTGAGTTCTCGGAGTTCGAGGGGGATCGCATCCCGAATCGCCCGTGGCTCTTCGCCAACGCCTCCCTGCGGCTCCAGTTCTCCGGCGTGAACGCCGTGAACGACGAGCTGTCTCTCACCTGGAACACCCGCTATGTCCATGATTTCTTCCGCGGCTGGGAGAGCGCCGGGTTCCGCAAGGACAAGCAGATCATCGACAGCCAGACGATTCACTCGATCGCGCTCACCTACCTCGTGCGGAGCGTCGTTCAGGTGAGCTCCAGCATGGAGCTGCAGAACCTCACCGACGCCAGAGCGTACGACTTCTTCGGCGCGCAGAAGCCTGGGCGCGCGCTGTTCTTCAAGGGGACGGTGGAGTATTGAAGCCGGCCGCGCCGCACCCCGGCGCGGACGTCCAGATCACACGGGAGCGCCCAGGGGCGGGAGGATCGGCGGCGGATCCACGCTTTTTTTTCGAAATCGAGCGTTCGGGGGGGCACGCGCCCTTTGCGGTGTTTGCCCGGGGTTCCTAGACTCGTGACCCATGAGACGACTTTCCTGGGTGCTGCTCGCGGCGCTGGTTTCCGTGGGCTGTGGGGACAACGGCGGCGACCCGTCGGAGGCGGGTTCGGGCGGTGACGGCGGCGGCGGTGCAGGTGGCGGCGCGGCTTGCGAAGCCGGAGGCGACGGCACGCTCGACGTCGAGATCGTGAGCCCGAACGACGCCGGAGACGTCGCCGTGACCTCGCCGGGAGCGCCGGACGAGCGCGTGGTCTCGAGCGCGTCCCTCGACACGCCGGCGGGTGAGTACACGCTGCGCGCAAGCAGCGTGGCCGACTACCCGGACGGCGAACGCGTCGGCTTCGTCTATCGGCCCGAGGACCCGGAGCAGACCGCCTGCGTCGCCGACGGCGCGACCACCGAGGTCACCTTCAACTACGAGCCCACGCCCGGGAGCCACAAGCTCTGGTTCACCGCGCAGAACGGCGACCAGCTGGTCGGCGCGCTCGACGGCGAGGCGCTGCTCGAGTCGGGCGAGGTCACGCCGAGCGTCGCGTTCCAGGGGAGCGCCGAGATCATCAACCAGGGCGCGATCGCCTTCGACGGGGCCGGCAACCTGTGGGTCTCGGCCAACGCGGGCCAGATCACCGCGCGGCTCGTCGACACGCTGGGCGAGAGCAGCGAGGCCGCCCCTGACCGCGTGCTCGACGTGTCCGAGGTGTGCGCGGGCGTCATCCCCTGCGCCGCGGGCGGCCTCGCGTTCGACGCGGCGGGCAACCTCTGGGTCGGGATCCGCGACCATCTGCTGAGGATCGACGCGGCCGATCTCGAAGGCTCCGGCGTGGTGGAGCCCTCCGTGACCATCACCGGAGACGAGATCGAGAACGTCCAAGCGCTCGCGTTCGACGGCTCGGGCAACCTGTGGGTGGCGAGCGCCGAGCAGGACGCGGTGCTGATGTACGCGGCCGAGCGGCTCGCCGCGGACGACGGGGATCCCGCCGACGTGGTGCTGAAGGCGCTCACCCCCGAGCCGGTGATCGGGCCGCTGGGCCAGCCGACGGGGCTCGCGTTCGACGAGCAGGGCGCGCTCTGGGTGGGTTACTGGGCCTCGAACACCATCGCAAAGTTCGAGCCCCGCGATCTCGAAGCGTCAGCGGAGCTCACCCCGGAGGTTCAACTCGGAGTGGGGGTGCTGGCGCTTCCGGAGAGCATCGCCTTCGATCAGCAGGGGAACCTGTGGTTGCCCTCCCGGGCCGGTTCGGCGGCGGCGATCGCCAAGGCCGAGCTCGTCGCGGGCGGCGATGTGGAAGCGGGAGCCACCGTCCTGACGAGCGAGGCGTTCGGATCGCTCATCGACCTCGCCTTCAACCCGCCCCCCGACTGGTCACCGATCCACGGCCCCAAGTGAGCTCGTGGCGGCCGTGGACCCCGGCCGCCGGAGCCGCGCAAGGCGCGCCCGCAGGTCGTCCGCGACCACGTAGAACGCCGGCACGACGAGGAGGCTGAGCGCCGTCGAGACGACGAGGCCGCCGATCACCGCGGCGGCCATCGGGGCCCGGATCTCGGCCCCGGGGCCGAGCGCCAGCGCGGACGGGACAGCGGCCATCAGCGTCGCGATCGAGGTCATCAGGATGGGGCGAAGCCGCACCGGGCCGGCGCGGAGCATCGCCTCGCGGGCGTCCATCACCTCCCCTGCCCCCTCGCCGTGCCCGCGCCTCACCTCGATCGCGTGATCCACGAGGATGATCGAGTTCTTCTTCACGATCCCCATGAGCAGGAGGATCCCGATCATGCTGAAGATGTTGAGCGTGTGCCCCGTCAGCAGCAGCGCGAAGGCGGCGCCCGCGATCGACAGCGGCAGGATCGTCAGCACCGTGACCGGGTGCAGGAACGAGTTGAACTGGGACGCGAGCACCATGTAAGCGACGAGGATCCCGAGCACCAGCGCGAAGAGGAGGCCGCCCATCGACTCGCGGAACGTCACGCTCGCGCCGCCCAGCACCAGGCGGTAGCCGGCCGGCAGGTCCCGGCCGAGCTCCTCGACGCGGGCCACCGCCTCGCCCTGCGAGCGCCCCGGCGCGACGTTGCCGAAGACCGAGATCGCGCGCTCGCGGTCGCGCCGCGTGATCGCCTGGAGCGCGGGGCGCTCGTCGTAGGTGACGACCGACGTCAGCGGGACCAGCGCGCCCGACGCGCTCCTCACCTGGATGCGCGCGAGATCCTCGGGCCGGCTCCGCTGCTCCGCGAGCAGGCGCGCGCGGACGTCGATGCGGCGCCCGCTGTCGTTGTACTTGGCGACGCGCCCGCCGCCGATCAGCGTGTTCAGCGTCGTCGCGATGGCCTCGACGCTCACGCCGAGATCCGCGGCGCGCGCCCGGTCGGGCACGATGCGGAGCTCGGGCATGCCGAGCTGGTAGTCGGAGTCGAGATCCACGACGACGCCGCTCTGCGCGAGCTCGGCCCGGATGCGCTCGCTGTGCTTCGTGAGCTCGTCCCAGTCGGGGCCGCGGATCGAGAACTCGACAGGGAACCCGCGCTGGGCCGTGAAGCCCGACTGCGAGAGGTCCTGGACGACGGCGCGCAGGCCGGGGTAGCCGTTCAGCTCCTTGCGGAGCGCGCCCTGGAGATCGGCCTGCGAGAGCGCCCGCTCGTCCGCCGGCTTCATCGTGACGAACAGGATGCCCGTGTTGACGCCGCCCCCTCCGCCGAAGCCGCCGACGACGGCGAAGACCCGCTCCACCGCCGGGTGCGCGCCCACGGCCGCCTCGGCGCGGCGGAAGAGCCGGTCGGTCTCCTCGATGTCCGAGCCGACCGCCGTCTGCAGGCGGACAAGGAGCCGCCCCTGGTCCTGCGACGGGACGAACTCCGTCGGGAGGCGCTGCATGGCGACGATCGCGCCGGCGAAGAGGAGCGCGCCGAGCAGGACGACCGCGACCGGGAACCGGAGCGCCCGGGCGAGCAGCCAGCCATAGCCGCGGGAGAGCGCCTCGAAGCCGCGATCGACGAGCCGCCCGAGGCGGCTCCGGCCCTCGCGGGAGACGTCGAGGATCTGCGCGCAGCGGGCGGGCGCGAGGGTGATCGCCTCGAGGTACGAGAGCAGCACGGCGATGCAGAGGGTCACGCCGAACTGGAGGAAGAACCGGCCGACCACCCCCTCCATGAAGATGATCGGGAGGAAGATCGCGACGACGGCGAGCGTCGCGGCGAGCGCCGCGAAGGTGATCTCGGCCGTGCCCTCGCGGGCGGCGCGGACGCGGTCCTTCCCCCCTTCGGCGTGCCGGTGGATGTTCTCGAGCACCATGATCGCGTCGTCGACGACGATGCCGACGGCGAGCGAGAGCCCGAGCAGCGTGAAGGTGTTCAGCGTGAAGCCGAGGAAGTAGATCGCGGCGACCGTGCCGAGCAGCGACATCGGGATGGCCAGGACGACGTTGAGCGTGCTCGAGAGCGAGCCGAGGAACATCCAGCAGACGAGGGCCGTGAGCGCGATGGCCATGCCGAGCTCGAGCTCGATCTCGTGGACCGACTCCTCGATGAACTTCGTCGAGTCGAAGTTCACGCCGACCTCCATCCCCTCGGGCAGGGACTTCTGGACCTCGGCAAGCGCGGCCCGGACCCCCCGGGCGACCTCGACCGCGTTCGAGCCCCGCTGCTTCCTCACGCCGAGGCCCTGGGCCGGCTCCCCGTTCACCCGGGCGAGGCGGCGCACGTCCTCGAAGCCGTCCTCGACGAGCGCGACGTCCTCCAGGTACACCGTGGCGCGCGCCGACGACGGCGGCCCCGCCGCCTGGGGGGCCGCGCCCGGCTGGGCGGCCGCGACGGCGTTGCCTTCGCGGAGGACGATCCGCTTGAAGGTCGCGAGATCGAGCGCCTCGCCCATCACCCGCACGTTGAGCTCCCGCCCTTCGGTCTCGATGCGGCCGGCGGGCAGCTCGATGTGCTGGCGGCGCAGGGCCTCGGTGACGTCGGCGACGGTGAGCCCCTTCGCCGCGAGTCGATCGGCGTCGATCCAGATGCGGACATTGCGCTCGAGGTAGCCGCCGAGCGTGAGCTCTCCGACGCCGGGCACCGTCTGGAGCTTCTCCTTCAGCCGGTAACGCGCGATGTCGGCGACGAGCTGGGGAGAGAAGGGGCCGGAGAGCCCGACCCACATGATCGGCTGGTCCTCCGGGTTCGTCTTGGAGACGACGGGCGGGTCGAGGTCGAGCGGCAGCCGCCGCTGCGCCTGGGAGATCTTCGTCTGAACGTCCTGGAGCGCGACGTCGACGTCGCGCGACAGGTCGAGCTCGATGGTGACCGAGGCGCTCCCCTGGCGCGACGTCGACGTGATCGATCGGATCCCCTCGACCTGGACGGCCGCCTCCTCGAGCGGCTCGACCACGTCGTGCTCCATGATCTCGGGGGCGGCGCCCTCCAGCGTGGCGGAGATGGTGATGGTGGGGAAGTCGACGTCGGGGAACTGGCTGATGCCGATGCGCGACACGGCGACGAGGCCGAAGACGATGGTCGCGGCCATCAGCATCCAGGCGAAGACCGGCTTCCTGAGGCAGGCTTCGGTGAGGCTCACGGCACGCTCCGTGACGAGCTGGCGGGAGCGGTCAGCGGCGACGCGCCGGATGAGGCGGGGGGCGGTGACGCGCCGGACGACGCGGCGGGCGGCGACGCGCCGGACGACGCGGCGGGCGGCGGCGACGCGCCGGCCGCGGACGCGCTGGCGCCTGCGCCTCCCTCGGGGGGGTGGCCCGCGGCCTGGCCTCCCGGCACGCTGCCGGGCGCCGCGATGCGGACCTGCGCCCCCTCGCGCAACGCCTCCGCGCCACGCGCCACGAGGAGCTCTCCCACGGAGAGGCCCGACTTGACCTCGACGCGCCCGTCGGGCGTGCGCAGGCCCAGCGAGAGCACGCGCTCGCGCGCGGTGGTGCCGTCGACCACGTACGCGAGGAACCCCCGCTCGCTCGGTCGCACGGACGTGAGTGGGATGACGGGAGCGTCGCCGCTCGCGCCCACGGGCACGGTCACCTCGGCGAAGGTGCCGGGGCGGAGCAGCTCCTTGCCCTCGCCCTGCACCTCGCCTGTCACGGCGACCATGCGCGTCGCCGGATCCGCCGCGTCGGCGACGTGCGTCAGCCTGGCGTTGTAGGTCCGCGCGTCGCCCTTCACCGTGAAGCGCGCCTCCATGTCGGGCCTGACCCGCGGGGCGTCGGCGGCGGGGATCTGGAAGCGAAGCAGGAGCGGGTCGCGGCGCAGGAGCGTCGCGAGCACGGTGCCGACAGGCACGTGCTGGCCGGTCTGCACGGTGCGCGTCTGGATCTTCCCCTGGATGGGGGCGCGCACGTAGGCGTCGCGCAGGTTCAGGAGCGCCTGGTCGACGGCGACCTTCGCCTCGGCGACCTGCGCGGCGGTCGTCGCCGCCCTCGAGCGCCAGGACGCGACGTCTTCCTTGCTGAAGACGCCGTCGGCGCCCTCGGCCTCGCGCCGCTCGAGCCCCGCGGCGGCCTCGGCCTGGGTGGCGGTCATCCGCTCGAGCGTCGCGCGCGCCGCGCGGACGGCGAGGTTGTACCGGGCCGGGTCGATCTCGACGAGCACCTGCCCTGCCTTGACCTCGGCGCCCTCCATGAACCGCACCGCCTCGACGACGCCGGCGACGCGCGCGGTGAGCTGCACCTGCTCGAACGCCTCGACCGCGCCGACGGCCGGCACGGCGTACTCGACCCGCTCCGCCGCGACGGGCACGACCTCGACCGGGAAGCTGAGCCCTTGCTTCGCGGGCTTGCGCCCCTGCTCGGGCGAGGCCTCCCCGCCCTTCTTGCACGCCGGAGATCCGAGGAAGACAAGCGCCGCCACCAGGGCGAGCGCGGGCACGCGAATCGGTTGGAGCACCATCTAGGTGGAGGAGTAGCGCAACTTGAGCCGCGGTGCGCGGGGCCGAGCGGGGTGACCGATCGCAAACCACGCCGATCCAGCACAAAGACACGCCCTGCCGCACAGGACAGACACCCCGTACAGTCCCGCAGACAGCAGGGATGCTGACCCACGAGCCCGGCGTGAAACCAGCAACGACGGGCGAGCTGACACGAGCTGGCGGAGTCGACGATGACAGACCTGGTCAACGACATGACCGAACGATTTCTGCGCGATGCCGGCATCGCTCCCGGCATGCGCGTCCTCGACGTGGGGTGCGGCCGAGGCGACGTGAGCTTCATGGTCGCCCGCATCGTCGGCGAAGGGGGTTGTGTGCTCGGCGTAGACCGCGATCCGGCGCCCATCGCGGTGGCTCGCCGGCGGGCCGCCGAGCTGGGACTCCGCCACGTCGCCTTCGAAGAGCGGGACCTCGGCGCGCTCTCCCCCACCGCCGAGCGCTTCGATGCCGCCGTCGGCCGGAGGGTGCTCATGTACCAGCCGGATCCTGTCGCCGCGGTCCGTGCCATGGCCGGCGCCGTGCGCGCCGGCGGCCTGATCCTGCTTCAGGAGAACGACCCGACGATGGGCCAGGGCAGCCTCGTGCCCATGGATCTACATCGCCAGCTGCACCAGTGGATCTGGCGGACCGTCGAGCGTGAGGGCGCGAGCCTCCACATGGGACTCCAGATGCCGGGCGTCTTCGAAGAAGCGGGCCTGACCGTGCAGCTCGTGAGGGCCGAGGCCATCGTGCAGACGCCGAAGCTCCAGCATCCGCTCGCGCTCATCGTTCGCGCGATGCTCCCGCGGATCGTCCAGCAAGGCGTGGCGTCGGAGGCCGAGGTCGACGTGGACACCCTGGAAGAACGCCTCGCCGCCGAACGGACGAAGGCCAATACCACCTTCGTCGGCGACCTCGTCTTCAGCGTGTGCGGCCGGACACCGTCTCCTGGGTGAGCGTGCGGCCCTTGCTCTGCGCTTCGGCGCGCCACGCCGCCGGCGTCGCCCCGTGCTCTCTACGGAACATGCGGATGAAGTGCGTCGCGTCCGCGTAGCCGACGCGCTCGGCGATGAGTTCGACTCTCTCGTCGGAGTGGAGGAGGATGCGGCGAGCCTCCGCCATTCTCCCGGCCACGATCCACTCGACCGCGCTCCGGCCCGTCGCCCGGGAGAGCGCCGTCGTCACGTACGCCGGGCTCCGCCCGACCGCTCGCGCGACGTCCTTCAGCGAGAGCGGCCGAAGGCAGTTTCGCTCGATGAAGCGAAGGGCATCGACGACGACTCCCGGCGACGGCGAGGCAGGGTGTTGCGAGCGCGCGGCCTGCCGAACCTCGTCGAGGATGAGCACAAGGAGGCTCCGCTGGACGACGTCGGGAGCGCCGCCATCGCGCGATTCCGTCGCGCGCATCAGCTCGCGGAGGAGCATGTCGATGTGCGCGTGACGATCCGCGGGCACCCGGACGACGGGGGACGCGCCGGAGCGCACGCGCTCGAACGGCTCGAGCAAGCTGCCCGCCTCCTCGGCGGCCAAGCAGGGGACACAGAAGCCAACGCCGATCCAGTCCGGGGCCGCCTTCTCGATCGAGCGGTGCGGCTGTCCGGCAGGCACGAGGAGGACGTCTCCGGCCTCGACGTTCCATCGACCGCGCTGATCGATCCGAGAAGCGCCGCTCGTGTAGAACGCCAGCGCGGCGAAGGCGTGGGTCACGGGCGCCCGCATGACCGGCTGCACCGGTGAGGGCTGCCGGCAGCAAAAGATCGCTCGGCCCCCGCCCACAAGGTCTTCTCGCTGGATCGCCGGCGCGGGGGGCATGAGCGCCATGATGACATCGGCGGAAGCAGGAGGCGAGCGCCGGCGCTCTCCGCCGAGCAGGCCGCTGGATAGTAAGGAGCTCTTCCCTTCGCTGCGCCAGCGAAAGGCCGGCGAAGATCTGGCGGGCCCGACCTGCGCGCGCGCCTGCCGGACGGAGCTACGGCTTCAGCGTCATCCGCATCTTGTAGACCTGCATGCCGAACATCACGCCCTCCGGGGCGGCAGGATCGATGGTCCCGTCCCGACCGCGGCTCAAGCGCACGAAGGCCTGACACCCTTCGGCGGGGAGCCCCGTGGGGTACGAGCCTTCGGGAACGGTGAACGAGCCGGTGTCGTCCAGGTCCCCCGACGAGTCGACCCAGGATACGTCATCCAGACAGGGACCCGGCTCATCGAAGCTGACAGGTCCGATGGACCACCTCATCATGTCGTCCTTGCCCAGCGGCTCCCACGCCAGCACGAGATCCTCGCCGGAGCCGAGGCTGAACACGCTCTCCGGCTCGGGAGACGTGAGCTCCGAGAGCTCGGGCATCACGATCTCCCAGCCGTCGAGATCGTTGAACCGGGCGCGGATCGCGCGGCCCGGCTCGGCGTGCTTGAGATAACCGCGGCACCTGGCGGCGATGAGGTCGTCGTCCGGATTGCTGTCATGCCACCAGTAGCAGGCGAGCTCCGCCTCCTCCGAGCCGTTGCTCACGATGAACCTGTCGGGGAGGTACTCCCCGTCCCCGGGGTCTCGGACGCCGAACGCGCTGCTGGCGTCCACCTTCCGGACGAAGGCCTCCGCTTCGCCCAGGTACTCGGCGCCATCGCGGACGATCGGCTCGTTGTATCCGTAGACCCGGAAGACGACCGCCTCGTTCTCCGCAAGGGGCCGGTACTCGTCCGGGCCACACGCAGTCCCGGAAAGACCCAGGACGGTGATCAAAGCCAGCCACATGATGTCGCGCATGATTTCCTCCACCCTCCGATGTGTTTGTGAGAGACGGCTGCGCCGCCAGTTCTGCTCGGGTGAGGCCCCTCCTCCTTCGCGGCTGGATTGCAGCGAATCTCTCCTCCTTCGGCTCAGGCCCATTCCGCCGGCCGTCGCTGCAAGTGCCCAGTTGACACGTACCGCGAAGCCAATGCCCCCCTCGCAGTTCTCGTTGAACCGACGCTTGTAGCCGTCAGGCCCGGTCGGCGGCGGCCGCCGCGGGAGCGGCGCTGCCGTCGCCGGCGCTGCGCAGGTGAGCAGCAGCAGGAGCGCGGTGATCGGGCTGAGCGGCGGGCATCGCATGATCTTGTGTTCCGGGGGTCCTCCGCGCGGCGAGGTCGCCCTGCAGAGTTCGCGAGGGCGTCGCAGGCGCGGTGCGCCTCGGGCTCAGGGTCGAGGCTGGGCACGGGAGCTCGGGCAACGCGCTCTCTCGATTTCCAGCGCCTTTCTTACCAGAGATCACCGCACGGTTGCGCTCGAAACGCTCGACACCAACAGAAGATGTGAGGACGAGCGACACGACAAGAACGTGCCAGGATCCGCGACACGCATTGCGTTCATCGAACAAAAATTCTCACATTAGGTGAGATTTCGCTCCAAAATTTTGACTGTGTTCTCACCCTGGGCCAGCTGACGCCCGAGATCACCGAACAGCTGCGTTCGAACCACTCAATATGTAGGCTGGACACCAGCACGAGCACATTGCATTGCATCGATCGAGATAAATTTCTCGCGCTTGATGAGCTAAGGCTCCAAAAATCAAAAATCCTCAACCTGGGTGCGCTGGCGCCTCGACGCGACGCCGCTCCTCAACCTGGGTGCGCTGGCGCCTCAACCTGGGTGCGCTGGCGCCTCAACGCGACGCCGCTCCTCAACCTGGGTGCGCTGGCGCCTCAACGCGACGCCGCTCCTCAACCTGGGTGCGCTGGCGCCTCAACGCGACGCCGCTCCTCAACCTGGGTGCGCTGGCGCCTCAACCTGGGTGAGCTGGCGGGGCGGCTCCTCACCCTGGGTGAGCCGCCGCTCCAGAAATTCCCAGCCTGGACAAGCTGGCGCGGGGCGGCCGACGCAGCGGCCCCTCGACCAGCCGCTGGAAGCCCCGCGCCGACGTCACAGCCGCGCCGCGATCGGGCGGACCGGCGCTCCGCTGGCTGGACGCCCGGTCCCCGGCCCAGCCGCCTGTCGAGGCCGCGACGAGGCCGTCGCGCCCGCCGCCCTTCCGCGCTCGCCCTGAGGCGGCGCCGGTCTATACCATGGGGACATGCGCCCCACCGTGCTCCTCTGGGACATCGACGGCACCCTGCTCTCCACCGGCGGCGCAGGCCGGCGCGCCATGGAGCACGCGTTCGCCCGGTACGCCGACCGGCGCGACGCGTGCGCGGCGTTCTCGTTTGCCGGCATGACCGACCGGGCCATCATCCGGACAGGGCTCGAGACGGTCGGGCGCGAGGCCACGGAGGACGCCATCGACGCGCTCCTCGCGATCTACGTCGAGATCCTCGCGCAGGAGATGTCGCTCGCCGGCGACACCCGGGTCCACGTCGGCGTCATCGAGGCGCTCGACGCCGCCGCCCGGCGCGCGAAGTGCGCCATCGGCCTCGGCACGGGGAACGTCCGCGCCGGGGCGCAGGCGAAGCTCACCCGGGTCGGCATCTACGATCGGTTCGCGTTCGGCGGCTTCGGCTGCGACCACGAGCGCCGCGACGAGCTCCTGCGCATCGGCGCGGCGCGCGGGGCGGCGATGCTCGAGGCGCCGCTCGATGCGTGCCGCGTCGTCGTCATCGGCGACACCCCGAAGGACATCGCGGCGGCCCGGGCGATCGGCGCCGAGTCGATCGCCGTGGCCACCGGCACCTACGCCCTCGCAGAGCTCGCCGCATGCGCCCCGACCCACAGCTTCACCGACCTCCGGGCGCGGGGCGCGCTCGAGGCGCTGCTCGGTTGAGATCCGAGATCTCTCGACGAGCGGCCGGCTGACCGCTGCGGCGCCGATACGACAGGGTGCCTCTGCGACATGAAGCGCGCATAACCGGCCGTTTGATCTCAGACCACAAGTCCGCGAAAATTCCAAGATGACCTACCCCCCGGGATACCGAACGGCCGAGCATGCCCAGGGTGAGGGAGCGGCGCATCGGGGCGGAGACAACTCTGTACGACATGTTGCATCCAGCGCCGGCAATGTTCCTCGCGACGCCCGGGGTCAGCGCCCGAGCGCGGTCGCGATGGAATGCGCGGCGCGCAGCGCGAGAGCGGCGATGGTGAGCGTGGGGTTCACGGCGCCGCCGGTGGGGAAAACGCCGCTGCCAAGCAGGTAGAGGTTGTCGTGGTCGTGCGCGCGCAGATTCCGGTCGACCACCGAGGTGTTCGGGTCATCGCCCATCCGGTAGGTGCCCATGATGTGCCCGGCGCCCTCGTGCTCGAGCCGGTGCTCGCGGAACGTGGCCCCGAGCGCGTCGAAGATCCGGTCGTGGATCGCGCGCGCGGCCGTCATGCCGTCGCGGGTATAGGGGTCGATCCGGTAATGAAGGCGCGGCCGCGGCAACCCGAGCGCGTCGCGCTGATCGAAGGCAGGCGTGACGCGGTTGTCGGGATCGGGGAGCTGCTCCATCAAGCTGGACACGCAGAGCTGCCGGGTGCAATGCCACGCGAGCTCGGCAGCGAGCTGCTGGCCACGTAGCCCCTTGCGCACGAGATCGGCCGCGGCGACCTCGGGCCCGCCGATCGGCCACTGCCACCCGCTGTTGCCGAGCTCCACGCGGAACGCGGCGTGCACCCCCCGAGAGGCGCTGTTCCGCGTGGCGTCGATACCCCCCGTCGAGAGCGGTCCGCGGGGCTGCCCGAGCGCTTCCCCGGCGAGCGCCCAGCTCAGCTGGATGGGGTGATCCATGAGGTTGCGCCCGACCTGGCCGCTCCTGTTCGCGCCCCCGTCCGGCAGCGCGTCGGTCCGGGACATCAGGAGCAGCTTGGGCGTCTCGATCCCGTGCGCCGCCACGATATAGACCTTGCCCGAGGCC
Source organism: Sorangium sp. So ce426 (assembly GCF_051475585.1). Taxonomy (NCBI): domain Bacteria; kingdom Pseudomonadati; phylum Myxococcota; order Polyangiales; family Polyangiaceae; genus Sorangium; species Sorangium sp. So ce426. Next base: position 7,732,724 of record NZ_CP150341.1, read on the forward strand.
TCGTGATCGGTGCCGTCCGGGCGCTTGAACAGGACACGCGACACGCGCCCGTCAGGGCCGATGCCGACGGCCGTGGCGATGGCCTCTTCCACGATCCGCACGCCGGCCAGCGCGGCCTTCTTCACGTGCACCGAGGCGTCATAACGGGCCGTGATCGGGCAGATGGGGATACAGGATTTTCTGCCGCAGCACGCGGGCCGGCCGCCGTACGCGGCGCTGTTGCGCGCCTGTGCCGTCGCGGTCACCGGATAGCCGAGGGCCGAGATCCTGTCGGCGATGCGCAGATCCGAGTAGCTGTGGGGGATGGGCGCCATGGGGTAAGGCGCGCTGCGCGGCGAGCCGAGGCTGTCATCGCCAGCCACGCCCATCTCGATCTCGCTCTCGACGTACCAGGGTTCGAGCACGTCGTACCCGATGGGCCAGTCGACGCCGACTCCATAAAGGGTCTTCATCCGGAGATCGTCGGGCAGGAAGCGGAGCGCGGTCCCGAGCCAGTGCCAGGTCGTCCCGCCGACGACGCGGAGGTACGTGCTCTTGAAGAGGTCCGGGCCCTCCTGCACGTAGTACCCGCGGGGAGCGCCCTCGCTGGGCGCAGGCGCGGCCATGGAGCGCGGGAAAGGGGCCTCCAGCGTCTTGACCACGGCGCTCCGGTAGGCGCTGGCGGCCCTGTCGCGGTCGACCCGCGGCCCCGACTCCAGCACAAGCACCCTGGCGCCCGCCTTCGCGAGCCGGTAGCCGGCCAGCGTCCCCGCGATGCCCGCGCCCACGATGACCACATCCGCTTGCAGCCTGTCCCCCATACCGAGCTCCATCCGGGCGGCGGCAGCGCGCCCCGCCGCCTCACCCCGCGGGCGGCTCTCCCCAGGACCCCATCGCCCCGCCGCAGGTGCCCGGTGCGCTGGTGTAAGCGAGCGATCTCCACGCGAGCGAGCCCACGTAGGTCGCCAGCGCGCGCCCGCCGGCCGCGTGGTACTGGCCCGTGTACCAGAACAGGAGGATCTCGTCCGCGAGCGCCCGCAGGCGCGCGTCGGCGAAGACGCCCCGCGCGGTCAGGTCATCGAGGGGGCACGCCGGAGCGTCGCCGGCGAGCCCCACCCTGGTATAGAGGTCCTCGAGCGCCGCGGCCTGCTCCGGACGTGCGAGCAGGCAGTCGAGGTAGATCTGCGCGTGGTCCCGGGCGAGGTCGCCAACCCCGGTGAGCACCGTGGACAAGGCGAGGAACCGGTCGAGCGGCGCGGCGGCCCGGCCGCGGACCACGTGCCTTGCAAGGCCGGCGGCGGCGGCGAGGAGCGCGAAGATGAAGAGGGCGAAACGGCGCCGGCCCATGCGGAGGATGCTTCTCTGGGGGATCCGCCCCGGATTGAGCTGCTGGATGCTGCTGTTGACACGAGGAGGCTCGTGGCGCAGGCCATGGTGGCATGAGGGACGAGGTGCCCGGCGTCAATCACGATCTCCCCTGGCCCACGAGGTTCGCTCTCAGCCATCCTCTGCTTGACCGTCTCTGCTCGACCGCTGCCCGTCCGTCGTGGTCGCCTCAGCTCGCCCCACCGGGGACGGCTGCTCGACGGGGAGCTGCTCGACACGTCGCGGGCCTCATCTCGCCGCTGCCGGGCCCCGCGCCGTGCCGGTCAGGTTGCACGTGCGCTGGCCGCCGTGGCGCAGGCCGCCCCCCTGCGCGGCCTCGGGTCCGCCGTAACGGACCTCCGATGCGCACGGAGCGCAGATCCGCTTGCAGATCGCCACGTGAGGGCTCCACATGGGCGGCGCCCCGACGCAAGATCGCGCTCACCGCTCAGTTGCATCCCGGCATGCCTCTCATCGCTCTCGCCAGCTCTCCCACCCACTCGGGATATCCGCACATTGACACGGGGCAAGCGATGACATTGTCCAGCACACGAACAATAACGTCTCGAGGGTAGATCACGACTGGCGAGGTTCTCGTGCCGCCAACCGAAAACGCCTCTCCACACCGAAACATACCACCTTCACGAACGTCCTCCGCCAGATCGGCCGCGACGTGCTTCAAATTGTCCATATGCCTCGCGTACCGCTCCTTATCATCCTGTGCTTCGAAATACGCGGAGATGTTTCGAACATTGTCGGCAATTACCAAATGGTAATTATCGATCATGTACTCCACAGCCTGCGGCTCGCTCGCCCCAAGCTCCTCTCTGAGGGCCCTTCGGAAGGCAGGCGCTATATCACGTGGACTCACCGAAGGGTTCCCTTCAAGAGCTTGAATCAACAATGGCTGGACGCGCGCGGTAACACGACTCCATGCGATGACGGAGGCTGCCCGAACGAGAACGGCGAGGCTCTCCTCCGCCGCCTTTCCGACAAGCACCGGTCGACGCCGGTCCTTACGGTAAGCAGCGAGCAGATCCGACCAAGGAGATATCGAGGATCGCGCAGGGTTCGCCAGACGGCTGACCGCGATGATGCGAAGCGCGTCGCGAAGATCTTCATCGTACGTTCGCATGTCGCTGGCCGGCTGCCACCGTGTCGCGCCATCGAGCCACGCGAGCGCCTCCTTGACTTCGCCCGAGGCGAGGCGCTCCAGGGCGACGCGCGTGCCGATCTTGGCCCCGATCTCCTCAGGGGACTTCGCGACCGGACCACCATGACTTCCGAGAGCGAAGTTCAACGAGGTCTTGTTACGAAGTGAGATATCCAGGAACAGACCGATGAGCGATCCTTGCGCTTCCTCGTCACCGCCCTGCTCCGACCCGCTGTTCCGCCCGGGCTCGGCCTGCACGTCGGCCTGGCTGGAGCTGCCCAGCTCGCGTCCGTCAGGCGGGTTGTTAAGCCGGATGCGGAACGACGACCTTTCGGAATTTATGTCGATGTTGATCAGCCCGTCATCAAAGGTCCCAGAGACGGACACAACGCTCAATTCGGGGTGAGCTTTCCTCCAGACCGTCAAGGCAGCATCGGAGTATGTATGATTAATCTCAATACACTCGACGACCGAGTCCGAGTCTCGCGCTATGGTGCCCAGATCGTTGGCCACCGTTTTGACCAGCTCCCCGAAATTGCTCGACCGCGCTTTGCTCTGGAGCTGCCAGAGCAGGATGGCCAGCTTGGTCGAGCCGCTCGGCGCGGCGATGCTCACGTTGGGCTCGATCAGCGTAGATTCCGTGATGCGCCGGAAGATCTTCTCTTCGCCCATGTCCCATACAGTGTCGATCCCGCCCCGGCCGACTCGCAGGACGACGCGTTCCTTCACCTCGCGCGCTGGCGCGCACGTCGTCGCTGGGGCGCTGGTGTCCGAGCAATCGATGTACGCGCGCGCGCTCAGGCCCGAGTTGAGCTTGATCTCGATGGGACCACTGGTGGCGAGCCGCACCACCAACCAGAGAGTGACGGCTGCCAAGATCACGCATGAAGCGACGACGGCTCGGATACTCTGAGCAAGGACAACAAACAGCTCTCGTAACTTGGGCCACACCTCCTGGCTACCATAGCGCATCCAGAGGTACACGGCTCCGAACAGCAGGGGCACACCGAGCATGCCGCTGACCAGGGTGGGAGCGCTCTGAGCGAACTCACCGAAGGGTTGCTCGGGATAATCGAACTTCCATTTGTACACCAGGGCGACGCCGAGCGTGACCTGCACGAGGGCCATGAGCGCGTACTGGAAGGCGCTTAGCACGGCGATACCGCTCAGCGATGCCCGTCGCGAGGACAGGGAGGATGCCGCGTGTCCCCTCTCAACGTGACGGGCTTACGGGCGACAGCCAACCGCGACCCTCGCCGGATACACGGCGCGCGACGCAGCCTGGCCTCGAGAGCAGGGCGAACCCCGATCGGGTCATGCTCATGCTCTGGACCACCGAGGAGCCCGCGCGCGGGCGCGCCTGGAATGTCATTTCGATGCCGCATCATCGCCGTCTCCCTCCAATAAGGGCTCATCCATCGCGGGCCCTCTTCCGCGTGGCGTGCTCCGCGACCGCAGTCACGTCTCCTCTGAGGAAGGCACCCACGCCTTGCAACGCTAGCACGGAAGCACACCGCCCGTCGTCGTCCTTAGGGGTGCGACCGTGCACTGGCCGGGGTGCGACCGTGCACTGGCGGACATCTCGCCACGTGGACGCACGCGGACCGCATGTACGCGCCGAAGCGCCAGTGCAAGGAAGGGCTCAAGGACATGCGCCACATCGCGCTGCACGCCGCGGGGGTGTCATGATAGTTGGCCGTTCTCGCTGGGCGTCTCGTTCGGCAAGCGGACGTCGTTCTCGATTGGGCGCGACGCGCGGTACTCGTTCCTTCCCACGACAAGTGCGGCGGCTCGGCCTTTGGAATCGGCCCCCTCGGACAGGCGATGCTGCTCGTGGGCAGAGGGGGCGTAGTCGGGCGGTTCGCGGCCGGGCCCCGCGGCGGCGGAGGCGTGGTGCCGCGCCCCACCCCCTGGCTGCCTCTCCCGCCCTTCCTCGATCATCGGCGTATACGCGGGGGCCCGCACCGCTGTAGAGTCGGGTCGGGTGCACGCGCCGTGCTGTGGGAATGGACTCCGGCACCGGCGGGCGGGAGGTGTGTGATGTGGCCTCGTCTCTCTTCGTCCATTTTGGACCTGCAGGATCGCTACGGGGTGGTCGTCGTGGGGTCCGGCTACGGGGGAGCGATCGTCGCGGCGCGCCTCGCCGCGCACGGACACTCGGTGTGCATCGTCGAGCGGGGAAAGGAGTTCCCTGTCGGCACGTTCCCCGAGGACCCGGCGCAGGCGGCGCTCGAGCTGCGGACCTCGGCGAACCCGCTGGGGCTCTATGACTACCAATTCGGCCACGACCTCGACGTGTTCTCGGGGAACGGCCTCGGCGGCACGTCCCTCATCAACGCCAACGTGGCCATACGGCCGCTGGTCGAGGTGTTCGCGAGCGCTCGCTTCCCGTCTGCGATCCAGGCCGAGGCCCGGAGCGGCAAGCTCTGGACCTGGTACGAGAAGGCCGAAAAGACGCTCGGCATCGCGCCCGCCGCGTTCTCGACCGCGAAGGCCGACGCCCACGCCCTGTCGGGCCAGAAGCTCGGCAGGCCGGTCCTCGTCCCCAACCTCGCGATCAACTCCACGCACGAGGGTCTCGACGCGCACAGCGTCCACCGCCGCATGTGCACGAAGTGCGGGGACTGCGTCTCGGGGTGCAATGTCGGCGCGAAGAACACGCTGATGATGAATTACCTCCCGATGGCGCGCGCCGCGGGGGCGCGGATCTTCACGCAGACGGAGGTCCGCTTCCTCGTCGAGGCGCCGGCGAAGAACGGCTACTACGTCTTCTTGAGCCACCGCGCGGACCCGTCCTCGCCGCCCCTGGATCGCATCGTCTTCGCGCGGACGGTGGTCCTCGGCGCCGGGTCGCTGGGCTCGACCGGCGTCCTCCTCCGCTCCCGCGAGCGCGGGCTGGACCTCTCCGGGCGTATCGGTCACCACTTCAGCTCGAACGCCGACCAGTTCGGCTGCGCCTACAATACCGACGGTCCACCGAAGGACTCGCTCGGCTTCGGCCGCCAGCAAGGCCACGCGGACGTCGGCCCCACGATCATGCGCCTCGTCGACTTCCGCCGCCCAGGGGGCACAGGCGCGGCCGACTTCATCGTGATGGAGGGCGCGATTCCATCCGCGTTCGTGGACGCAGCGCGGAAGATAGCGAGCATCTCCGCGCTCTCCGGCCGAGACACCGACAGCGGCTGGCTCGACGAGGCCGGTGAGCTGAAGCGCGTCGTGGCCGACACCTTCTCGGCGACGCGGAGCGGCGCGCTGAACCACTCGCTCGTCCACCTCGGGATCGGGCACGACGGAGCGGACGGGCGCGTCACGCTCGACTCCGAGGGCAACCCTCGCGTCATCTGGGGCGCAGTCGGCCACCGGGACGTCTTCAAGCTTATCTCCAGCGCGATGTACGAGCTCACGAAGACGCACGGCGGGACGTACGTCGCAAACCCTCGCTGGAGCAAGGCGCTCGGTAAGAACCCGATCACCGTGCACCCGCTGGGGGGCTGCCCGATGGGGGAGACCGCGGAGCTAGGCGCCGTCACGCACGCAGGCCAGGCGTTCCGCGAGAGCGGCGACACGCACGCAGGCCTCTTCGTCGCCGATGGCGCCATCATCCCCACGAGCCTGGGCGTGAACCCCTTCCTCACGATCTCCGCGTTCGCCGAGCGCGTCGCCGACGCGATCCACGGCCGCGCTACAGGGCGGATCGAGGTACCGACCACCGTCTCGCTCCAGGTCCCCGCCTTCGCCGAGCCCGCGCCCGGCGTCGAGTTCACGGAGAAGATGCGCGGGCACCTGACGCGGTCCGTCACGACCGCGAGCACGCCCGAGGAATACGGGGCGGCCGAGGCGCTGGCGAAGAGCGAAGGGAGAGCCTTCGAGTTCCGGCTGACCATCGTGATCGACGATCTCCACAAGTTCATCGAGTCGCGCGAGCACGAGGTGACGTGCGAGGGCTACGTGGACGGCGCGGGCTTCGGCTCGCGCGCGCTCGTGGAGCGAGGGCGCTTCAACCTGTTCATCGAGGATCCGGAAGCCCGCACGAAGCGGATGATCTACCGCCTGGAGTTCACGGGCGAGGACGGCGAGCGCTACCTCCTCGACGGGTTCAAGACGATCCACGACCATCCCGGCTTCGACGTCTGGCCCGACACGACGACGCTGTTCACGACGATCCGAGAGGGATCCAGCGTCGAGGGCAGACCCGTGGCGCAGGGCATCCTGCACGTCCATTTCGCGGATTTCCTGCGGCAGCTCGCCACCCTCAGGGCGCGCAACGTGCCCACCCTCAGCGGCCGCGCGGCAGCGGTGTCGCGCCTCGGCGCGTTCTTCTTCGGCGATCTCTGGGACACGTACATCAAGCACCAGATCCCGGGTGAAGGCGACGCCGACGATTGAGAGCACTGTCCGGACCGCCGTACGGCGCGCTCGGCAAGCCCCTCTTCATCGTCTAAAGAGCCGATCCGGCGCTCACCTGTGGGTTCTCTGGAGGACTTGTTCGAGGACGCCGATGGCGCCGCTGTTCCTCTCCGCGTGAAAGCGCACCGTCAGGTTGTTGTTTCTATCCCAACCTGCCCCGCCATCGGTCGGATCGATGATGGCAAAATTGCGCTGAATGACGCAATACCTGTGATCAGAGCCAGCGATCCTGTGAAGGAATCCGGTAATGTCTTTGTTGACCAGGTTCATGGATTTGCCGTTCATCAGCGCGGAGTAGAACGTGGCTTCCAGTCCCCGGGGAGGGGCGGTCGACATGCCGGATGCAGTCACCTGGAAGATGTGCGGTTGAGAGCGTGGCTGTCCGAATCCGAGCGCCGTGTCGATTTGCGCGAGGGTACCCACGTGGATGTCGCCGCCCAGGAGGGTCACCTGGGTGTTGGGACTGAAGCCGGCGAAATTCATGAGGGACATCAGGAAGCGCCTGCATTCGTTCTGGTTGTTGGAGGCTACCCAGCCATCCCGAACGTCGTCGATTATCTCCAAGTGAAACGCGCTCGCGACCGTTTCGGCGAGGGCGAGTCGCACGGTGACGACGGGCACGCCGACGACGACGAAAAGATGCCTGAGATGAAGCCCTGCGAGCTGACCGAGCTGGGTCTCGAGGTCGTCGAGCTGTTGCTTGCCGAGTATCGTCCCGCTCTTCCATGAGCGCTGCGACCGCCCATCGACCGCGAGAATCGCGATGTCGCCGTGCTGCGCGAGCCAACCGAACCCTGACTTGCTCAGGCGGTTCGGATTCAGAGGCATCTGAAACTCTTTGAATGCCTGCTCCGCGGCCCTGTAGCGCTCCACGGTCGGAGGGGTGCCGTCCTCGGGGTTCGACCCCCACCCATCGTAGATCTCGTGGTCGTCCCACATCATGACGCTCGGGCAGCTGCCGAGGACGGCCGCCACGTCGGGGTGCGACCACGTTTGCACGTAGTGCCTGCGGTACGCGGCGGCTCGTCCCTCCGAGGGCGACCAGCCCGTTGGGTCGCCGTCGCCGTAGATCTGATCTCCGGCGTGAACCAGGAGGTCCACCTTGCCTTCGTCCACGAGGGCCTTGAGCGCTCGCCACATCGCCGTCCGCCTTTCCTTGGGAAACGCGTGATCGTCGATGTTGTTGCAGCTCACGAGGCCGATTCGCATCGGCCCGTCCGGCACGGTGCGGAAGGCGGAGCCGTTGACACTCAGGCTGTCCGCGGGCGTCGGGAGCGGCTCTCCTGTATCGTGCTCGACGATGCCGTAACGGATCCTTTCTCCGCTCAGCTCGCTCAGCTCGAACGTGGCGAGCCCGTAGGGAGGTGCGCTGTGGATTGGTACGTCGAGCGTGCGAATGCCATTGTCATCCTGGTATGCCAGTTGTGCTTTTGCCTTGGGCCTCTCGAAGATGGCCAAGATCCTGCTGGTTGTCTGCGCCGTGTGTCCAATGACTGCGCTTTTGAAGGTCATTTTTCTTGTTCCACCTTGAGCCGGTCAGCATGCGCCCGTGGGCCTCCGCGCCTCGAATCGCGCCGGCACCCGACCCGACGGCCCGAGCGCGGTCGTGCCGCGCGGTCGCGCTTCCTCTGGCCGCAGCGCGACGAGCCTCCCCCGCTGCGCGAGCCGCGCCAGCACGATCGCCATCTCCGTCAGCCCGAAGTGGTTGCCAATGCATACGTGCGGCCCGCCCCCGAACGGCATGTATGCCCAGTTCTTGCCGGCGCCCGTCGTCGCCGGATCGCCCGCGAAGCGCTCCGGATCGAAGCGGCGCGGCTCGGGCCAGAGCGACGGGTGGCGATGCATCGCGAAGGGGGAGATCAGGACCGACGTGCCGCGCGGGATGGCATAACCGCGGATCTCGTCGTCCTCCGTCGCCTCGCGGACGATCATCCAGGCCGGCGGGTAGAGCCGCAGCGTCTCGCGCAGGACCATGGCCGTCCGCGTCAGCCTGGGCACGTCCTCCGCCTCGGGCGCGCGGCCTCCGAGCACGCTGTCCACCTCGCCCCGCACCCGCTCCCATTCGCGCGGGTGCAAGGTGAACAGGACAGTCGCCCACGTCAGCGTGTTCGCCGTGGTCTCGTGCCCGGCGAAGAAGATGTGCAGCACCTCGTCGCGCAGCTCCTTCCGCGACATGCGCTCGCCGGTCTCCTCGTCGCGCGCGTCGAGGAGCGCGTCGAGCAGGTCCCCCGGCCGCTCTCCGCCCTGCTCGCGCCGGTCGATGATGCCGTACACCACCCGGTCGAACGCCGCTGTCGCCTCCCGGATGCGCACGTTGAAGGGCAGCGGCCAGGACAGCGGCACCCGGAACGGGAGCAGCATCCGGATCTTGATGTAGCGGTCGATCTCCGCGAGCGCGCCGTCGAGCGCGGCGATGTCCGACGGGAGCTGCTGCGAGAACATCGTCTCCACGATGACGTCGCGCGTGATGCCGAGCATGAGGTCGTGGGCGTGGAGCTCCTGGCCATCGGTGAGGCGCGCGAGGTGGCGCTCGGCCACCGCGTTCATCGCGGCCGTCATCCTGGCGATCCGCGCGCGAGAGAAGCTCGGCTGCATGATGCGCCGCTGCCGCAGCCAGAACGGAGGATCGCTGATCGCCAGGCCGTTGCCGAAGACGGGCTGTACGGTCTCCCTCGACTTGTCGCCGCGCAGGTACTTCCTGGCCGCTTCGTGGAGCACGTAGCGGGCGTCGTCCGGGTGGGTGAGCATCACCATGCCCGCGGCCCCGAACGGGATCCGGGCGATCGGCCCCTTCTCGATGGCGACGCGCTCCAGGAAGCCCGCGGCGTCGACCGCCATCCACGGCAGGCTGCCGAGCAGCGGGATCGAGGGAGCGACAGGGATCTCGGAAGCGGGGCGAGCGGGCGGCGAGGGGGCTGCGGTCGTCATGGGCGGCTCGCCCGAGGGTACATCAGCGCGGTCGCGGAGGCGGTCCCACGGCGGCACCGGGGGAGGCGCGGGTTTTCGCGGGAGACGGGGAACTTTTCCCGCGCGCGCGGGTCGTCTGCTCATGCACCCGATCCGCGCGCAGGTCCCCGCCGAGAGCATTGCCCGCCCGCCCGAGCCCGGTAAGCCCTGCGCGCCCGACGTGCCCCACGCGCCCGCCCTCCCGTCCACGGACAAGATCCCCAGCCTGCTCTTCGTGGACCCGCCCGCGCGGACCGATCTCGACGAGCTGAGACAGTCGCTCTCGTTCGCGTTCACCAGCGGCGTCTCCGGCGGGCTCTTCAGCCAGGCGCTCGATCGGGCGCCCATCGCGCCCTCCACGTGGGATCCGAAGAGCTTCGCGCCGGATCTGTTCCTGGAGGAGCTCGTGGCCCGGTGCTTCCGCGTCCGCGTCGGGGGGCACGAGGCCGTCGTCAACCGGGGGTTCATCCTCCGCGTCCTCTCCCGGCCCCCGAGCGACACGCGCGTGACCGAGCTCCGGAGGGGGGTCCTCCACGAGCTCTCGGGCTCACCCACGTTTCGCACGCAGCTCGAGCGGCTCTACACGGCCTCGTGCCGGATGCGGGGCGCGCTCGAGGGCGCGGTGGCAGGGAAGAAGTTCGATCCGACGCGGCGGCAGCTCGACGTGCTCGCGATCGTCAAAGAGGTCTTCGACCTGATGAGCGGGTCGTTCGAGGGCGCGCGATCGGGCCTCTCCCGGCTGCGCGATTTCGGCCAGGCGGTGCAGGCGACCGAGGGATATCGATCGATGGCCGATCTCCTCGATTACGACGAGCACCTCGCGACGCTCCGCCTGGACATCCGCGTCGGCGCCGACGGCCGCATCCGGGGCTTCGACGTCGTGACCGTCCGGGAGCGGCAGGAGAACCCGTTCGTGCTGTCGCCTGTGCGGCGCTGGCTCGCGAAGCTCGAGATGTTCTTCCGCGGGTACAGCTTCGGCGACGGAGAGGTCATGGCGAGGCTCGTCGACGCGGTGTTCGAGGGCGTCGAGGATCAGGTCGTCAAGCTGGTGCCGCTCGTCGGAGAGATGGAGGTCTACCTGGGAGCGCTCGGCTTCCGGGATCTCGCCGAAGCGGCGGGGCTCGAGGTCTGCCTGCCGGAGCTCCGGTCCGCCGCGGAGGGCGAGCGCGTGCTCCTCGGCCTCTTCAATCCGCTCCTCGTCGCCGGCGGAGGGAAGGCGGTGCCGTGCGACGTCGTGACCGATCGGGCCGACACGACGCTCCTTGTCACGGGGCCGAACTCGGGCGGAAAGACGCGCCTGCTCCAGTCGGTGGCGCTGACGCAGCTCCTCGCGCAGGCGGGCATGTTCGTGCCGGCGCGCAGGGCGAGCGTCGCCCGCGTCCCGGGGCTCGTCGTGTCGCTCATCCAGGAGACGAAGTTCGATCAGAGCGAGGGGCGGCTCGGCATGGAGCTGCTCCGGATCCGGGCGCTCTTCGAGGAGCTCGGCCCGGGAGCGATGGTGATCCTCGACGAGCTCTGCTCGGGGACGAACCCGTCCGAGGGGGAGGAGATCTTCGAGCTCGTCGTCACGCTGCTCGAGAAGCTCCGCCCGCAGGCGTTCATCACCACGCATTTCCTGACGTTCGCGGCGCGGCTCGAGCGGGAGAAGGCGATAAGGAACCTCCGGTTCGTCCAGGTCGAGCTCGACGCGGCGCAGAAGCCCACGTACCAGTTCGTCGACGGCGTGGCCGCGACCTCGCTCGCGGCCCAGGCCGCGGCGCGGCTCGGCGTGACCCGCGGCGAGCTCGAGGGCCTCATCGATCGCAACATCGATCGCAATCAGCTCGCCTCCCGGGCGCTGTCCGTCGTGGGTCGGGACTCCGCGTTCGCTGGTCCCTCCGCCGTGGGTCGGGACTCCGCGTTCGCGGGTCCCTCCGCCGTGGGTCGGGACTCCGCGTTCGCGGGTCCCTCCGCCGTGGGTCGGGACTCCGCGTTCGCGGGTCCCTCCGTCGTGGGTCGGGACTCCGCGTTCGCGGGTCCCTCCGTCGTGGGTCGGGAGAGCTGACGTGGCGACGTTCCTCACGACGGAGCGGATGAACCCCGCCCTCCGCGCGCGCGTGGAGCGGGCCGCCAGCCACCGGGCGCGCGCGCGCCATCACGCGGCTCGCGCCGGGATCAAGGGCACGTTCGCGAGCGACAAGCGGCTCGGGCGCGCGCGGCTGCTCACGCTGCTGACGGCGGCGGCCGTCGTGCTCCTCGCGATCGCGATGTACGTCCAGGATCGCCGCGCCGTCGAGGCCGAGCGGCGCGCCCTGCTGGCCGCGCTCGACGAGCGCCGCGCGGAGTTCCCGGCGGGCCACGAGGGCTTCGTCGAGGCGACGGATCGCTGGATCGGCGAGGCCGCGAGCGAGGGGGACCCGGCCGATGTCGTCGACCCTTCGCTCCGCGCCCCAGGGGCGCTCGACGCCCTGCTCCGCCGGCCCGCGGTGTACGTGCGCGCTCCTCGCGCCGAGCTGCGCGACGCGCGCGGCATCGACGACGCCGCGCGCGGCTCCGACAAGGATGCGTTCCTCCTGTGCCTCCTGAAACCTCCGCCCTCGTCCGAGGAGCGCGATCTGCTCACGAAGGTGCGAGGCGTGTATTTCGGCGGGACCAAGGTCGACGAGGAGACAGCGAACGTCCGCCGGCTCTCCGAGGCGCGGCTCGGCCTCGCGGTGCTCGGCCCCGCGTTCGAGGGCTCGGTGCGCGCGGCCCGCGACGTCGCGGCCGTGAAGAGGCACCGCAAGGAGCTGGACCACTCCCCGATGGAGCTGGCGAAGAAGGCGGCCGGCGCGGAGGTGCTGATCGTCGTGGCCGACAGCCCGGTCGAGCGCACGACGTCCGCGAGCTCGGCGCGCGTCTCGCTCGTGGATCTCGCGGCGAAGAAGGTCCTCTTGCGCCTGGGCCGGCGGGTCGACCAGCAAGGCCTCTCGCCGACGGGCGTGCTCCATCGCGAGCAGATCGAGGGCTGCGGCCTCGCCTTCGCAGTGCGGCGCAGCGTCGAGGAGTGAAGGCTTCGAGCCCCGGATTGCGAGGCGGTCACCGAGCTCAGCTCAGCGCGCGCACATCTCCATCAGCATCGCCTCCAGCACCGCCTGCGCCGGGCGGCGGCTGCTCTTCAGCGCGAGATCCGTCTCTGCGAGCACGCGCATCCAGCCGGCGAGCGCGCCCTTCGGGAGCTGGCGGACCGACTGCGCCACGTCGTTCGCCTTGAACGGGGCCACGCCCGCGCGCTGGGCGGCCTCGGCCTGGCTCGCGCCCCCGGCGAGCGCCGACTCGAACTTCACCATCTGCCGCACCGACCACGAGACCGCCCCGAGCAGCCGCAGCCCGCCGTCGCGCGGATCGTAGGCGTCGGCGAGCGCCGCGAGCGCGCGGTCGAGGCGCCGCTTCCCGAGCGCGTCGATCAGCTCCCAGACGGTGCTCTGCCGGACGCGGATGACCACCTGGGCGATCGCGTCCTCGGTGATCGGCTGCTTCGGCCCGACGTACAGCGAGAGCCGCTCGAGCGCGTCGACCACGTAGCCGAGCTCGGGCCCGGCGAGCTCGGCGAGCTGATCGGCCACGTCGGGCGCGATCGGGTTGCCCTTCTCGCGGGCGACGGTCGCGATGAAGCCGGGCAAGGCGCGGCGGTTCAGCGGCTCGCACCCGACGAGGAAATCGCCCTTCTTGGCGGCGGTCACGAGGCGGCGCTGGCCGTGGAGCTTCGTCGCGACGAGCACGAGGACCGCGCTCGGCGACGGCGCCTTGGCGTACTCGGCGAGCGCGTCGAGCGGGCTCAGCTGCTTCGACACGCCCCGTTTGCCGCTCGCGCCGCTCGCGCCGCTCGCGCCGCGGTCGTCGTCCCCCTCGCCGTCGTCGCCCTCGTCCTTCTTCTCCCAGCGATCGACGCCGCGGACGAGCACGAAGCGGCGCGGGCCCATCATCGGGAGCATGCGGGCGGCGCCGAGGATCGACTCGACAGGCGCGTCGCCCGCGGTGAACTTGTCCTCGTTGAAGCCGGCGATGCCCCCCTTGGCCGCCGCTTCCCGGATCGCGGTCACCACGCGATCGACCAGCCAGCGCTCCTCCCCCAGCACGAGGTAGACGGGGCGGAGGGCGCCGGTGGCCGCTTCCTTCAAGGCTTGGTCGGGCGTCACCGCTCCGGCATCGGGCGTTCAGGCGGGTGCGTCAAGGGCGCCGCGCTCACGCCCGGCGGCGAGCCCGCGCGCCCGGCCCTCCGCTCGATCACGGCAGTGAGAACGGGACATCGACGCGCACGTTCGCCCCTGGCGGCGCGACGGCGACCGGCGGCAGCGCGTCGACCAGGCAGGCCGTGACCTCGGGGCGCGACGCCTCGCGGTCCTCGATGATGCCGCGCGCGAGCTGCCGGCCCTGCGCGTCGAACGTGAGGTTGAAGACGTACTTCACCCCGCGCGGCGCCGGCTGCGCCGCGACCGCCGGCTTGTAGCAGCGCTCGATCAAGGCGGGCCGGTGCGCCTCGAGCGCCCGCGCGGCCTGCGTCGCGACCTCGCCGCGCGCCGCGCTCGGCGCGGGCGGCTGGACGTGGCGCGCCGGCGCGTCCGGTCCAGCCGCCCGCGCCGGCGCGCCCGCTCCAGCCGCCCGAGCCGCCGACCCTGCGGCGGACGCCGCACCGGCAGACGGCGACGGCGCTTCCCCGGCGGGGCGCGGGTCCGCGGGGACGCCGGCTGGGCCGTGGCGAAGGCCGAGGTAGACCGCGGCGGCGATCATGGCGCTGCCGAGGAGGATCGCGGTGGGGGTCGAGAGCTGCCTGCCCATGCCTTGGCATTCCCAGTTTGACAGGATCCCCCCCGACCACTCTAGATCCGCGCCGTGTTGTCCGTCCTGCTCGTATTCGCCGTGACGTACATGCTCATCGCGGCGCGGCGCCTGTCGATCCTGCCCATCGGGCGCCCGGCCGGCGCGCTCGCGGGCGCGTGCGCCATGGTCTTCCTGAGCGCGATCCAGCCGGGCGCCGGCCTGGACCCGCATGAAGCGTTCGCCGCGATCGAGCCGAACACCATCGGCCTCCTGCTCGGCATGATGCTGCTCGCGGCGTCGCTCGACGCCGCGGGGGTGTTCGAGCGCGCCGCCGCGTGGGTCGCGCAGCGGGACCTGTCGCCGGTCCGCCTGCTCTACCTCGTCACGGTGGGCTCCGGGCTCGCCTCCGCGGTGCTGCTGAACGACTCGGTCTGCGTGATGCTGGCGCCGCTCGTCGACCGGACCGCCCGGCGCGCGGGGCTCGAGCGGGCGCCGTACCTCCTCGCGCTCGCGATGGGCGCCAACGCCGGCAGCGCGCTCACGCTCGCCGGCAACCCGCAGAACATGCTCGTGGGCCACCTCTCCGGCATCTCGTACCGCACGTACCTGCTCGAGGCGGGCCCCGCCGCGCTGATCGGGCTCGCCGTCACGGCCGTGACGCTGCACCTGCTGCTCCGGCGCCGCATCTCGGTGCGGACGCCCGCGCCCGCGCCCGAGCCCGCGCCCGCGCCCCTGCCGGCGGGAGGCGCCCGGCCGAGCGCCCTGGCGCCGCTCGCCTGCATCGTGGTCGTGTCCGTGATGTTCGTGCTCGGCGCGAACCTCGCGTGGACGGCGATCGGCGGCGCGACCGCGGTCATCCTGCTCCACCGGCGCGACGCGAACGCCCTGTTCGAGCGGGTGTCGTGGACCGTGCTCGTCTTCTTCGGGGCCCTCTTCATCGTCGTGGCGGGCCTCCAGAAGACCGGCATGCCCGAGCAGGCGCTGCGCGCGGCCAGCCCCTTCCTCCCCGCCGGGCCGACGATGGGCCTGCTCGGGCTGAGCATCGCGATGCTCGCCGGGTGCCAGATCGTCTCGAACGTCCCCTTCATCCTCCTGGCGGACTCGTACATCCGCAGCCAGCCCGATCCGCACCTCGCGTGGATCACGACGGCGCTGGTGTCCACGCTCGCGGGCAACCTCACGCTGCTGGGCTCGGTGGCCAACATCATCGTGGTGGAGACGGTGGGCGCCGAGCGCGAGATCGGCTTCCGCGCTTACGCCAGGGTGGGTGTCCCCGTGACGCTCGCCTCGACCGCCGCGGCGCTGGCCTGGCTCCTCCTCGTACGCTGAGCCGCGCCGGCGCGGCGCGACCCCGCCCCGCCGCCACGCGGAGCAGGCGCCGCGCCGATCACAGCGGCGCCTGCTCGCGCAGGCGCAGGCGGCGATACCGCACCCCGGCGCGCGCGAAAGGACGCCGCCCCGGCGGCCTGCGCCGCACGTCGAGCCACGCGTGGATCACCGTGATCCCGACCGCCGCACAGAACACAGGCCCCATGGCGAGCATCACCAGGAGCCGCAAGGCTTGCCGGATCGCACGCTTGTTCATGTGGCCCAGCGTACACCATCCCCGGTGGGCCCAGCAGCGATTGAATTGAAAAACTTCAATTATGCTGCCGGAAAGACCCCTTATCAAGTCCAAGCGCGGAAAAATCTTGTATTGCTGGATCGTGCTCGTCTACAGCTGGGGGTGGCCGACCTCGACCCGCTGTCGGTCCTCG
This sequence comes from Sorangium sp. So ce426, assembly GCF_051475585.1. NCBI lineage: Bacteria > Pseudomonadati > Myxococcota > Polyangiales > Polyangiaceae > Sorangium > Sorangium sp. So ce426. The sequence continues at coordinate 7,749,110 of NZ_CP150341.1, forward strand.
TCTTCTCTGCTTCTCTGCCCGCGCGGCGAGCGGTCCGCGCCCGCGCGGCAGGGAGGCCCCTGGAGGCGCGCCTGTGCGGCCGATCTCCTTCGCAGCGGCGAGCGAACCGCGGTCACCCATCTCCTGGAGAAGCCTGAATGGCGCACCAACTATCCAAACGAGTCGCCCTGGTCACCGGCGCTTCCCGCGGCCTCGGGGCGGCCATCGCCCGCAAGCTCGCGGCCTCGGGCGCGCGGGTGGCGGTCAACTACTTCGGCAGCGGCGAGCAGGCGGCGCGCGTGGTCGAGGACATCCGCAAGGGCGGCGGCGAGGCCGAGGCGTTCCGGGCCGACGTGCGCGACGAGCAGGACGTCGCCCGCCTCGTGGGCGAGGTGCAGGCCCGACTCGGCCCCGTCGAGGTGCTCGTGCTCAACGCGACGGGCCCGCAGCCGTTCGTCAAGCTGGAGGACCTGACCTGGAAGCACTGCCTCGACCAGCTCGAGTTCTTCGTGAAGAGCCCGCTCCTCCTCGCGAAGGCGGTGGTCCCGGGGATGAAGGAGCGCCGGTCGGGGCGGATCATCAACGTCGGGTCCGAGGTCTTCGAGCAGGGCGTCCCCGAGTTCTCCAGCTACGTCTCGGCGAAGGGCGCGCAGCTCGGCCTCACGCGCTCCTGGGCGATGGAGCTCGGCCCGCACGGGATCACCGTCAACCAGGTGTCCCCCGGCTGGGTCGTCGTCGAGCGCCACCTCCAGGAGGGCGCGAGCGCCGAGGCCATCGAGGCCTACCGGGCGAGCAACCCGCTCCGGCGCATGGGCACGCCGGACGACATCGCCGAGGCCGTCGCCTTCCTCGCGTCCGACGCCGCCGAGTTCATCACGGGCCAGAAGCTGTCCGTGAACGGCGGCAGGACCCTGGCCTGACGGCCCCAGGGAGGGAGCGCAGGACCCGCGCGTCCCCTGCCCCGTGGATCGGGTCAGCGATTCCGGCGAACCGCTCCGCCGCGCCACCACCGCGCCTTCACGACGAGCACCCCGTAGACGACAAGGAGCGGACCCACCGCGAGGTGCGAGAGCAGCGCGAGCGCCAGGAGCACGCCGTTGACGCCGTCGTCCGGGCTCTTGGCGCGATCGCGCAGCCCTCCCATGATCTCGATCACGCCGGTGGCCAGGTTGAAATACGTGAGCCCCGTCACGATCAGCGCGAGGGGCAGGAGCGTCGCGGTGATCACCGCGGGCCAGCGCAACCCCACGCCACGCCGGAGCGTGTGGACGAGCAGCGCGACGCGCCAGCCAGCGACGACCGAGAGAAACCCGAGGTTGAGCTGGATGGCCACGGGCATGGAGGTGAAGCGCTCGACCGGGATCGCATAGAGCGCCGCCGGGGGCGCCGTCATCGTGATGACGGTCAGGAGCTTCGCGTACGAGAGCCGCGGCTCGTCCGGGCGCCGGAGCGGCGCCACGACGATCCAGAGAAACGCGCTCAGGAGGATGGCATAGACGACCGAGCCAAGGCCCGTCTTGCGCCAGGCGCTGGCGACCGGATCGTCCCAGAACCGCCCGACGCCGACGAGCCAGGTGCAGGCCAGGCCGAGCGCGAGGTGCCGCCCGTCGAGGCGCGCGAGGTCGTCGCGCGAGAGCCGGAAGGTGAGCAGCCGCCCCGCGGCGCGGGCGAACGACGGTCGATCAGGATCGCGCATGCCGTCCCCTGCGGGCGCGTGTGGCGCGGCGAAACCGGCTGCGCCGGCGCGCGGTCTCCCCCGGACTGTAGAGCTCGCCCATCAGCCAGCGGAACCCTCGCTCGAGCTCCTCCACGCTCATGCGCGCTGGCCTGAAGGTCACGTCGAACAGCGTGCACGCGTCCCAGAACACGGGGCGGAGCAGCCGCCCCTGCGCCTCGAGCGCGCGGTGGAGCGCGGTGCCCGGGAACGGCGTGAGCACCGTGATCTGCACCTCGGCGAGATCGCACTCCCGGGCGAACGCGAGCGTGCGCTCGAAGACGCCGTCATCGTCCTCGTCGAAGCCGAGCACGAAGCAGCCGTTCACCGGGATCCCACGCTCCTGGATGCGGCCGACCGAGTCGACGTAGCGGGCCCGCTCCGCGGCCTTGAACCCCCGCGGCTCCGCGGCCCGGAGCGCGGTCGGGTTGACCGACTCGAGGCCGATGAGCAGCTCGGCGCAGTTGGACTCGGCGAGCAGATCGAGCAGCTCCGGATCGTCGGCGACCGAGATGTCCGTCTCGGTGAACCACGCGATCGGGCGCGCTCGCCGCGCGTTGTACTCGACGAAGAGCCGCGCGAGCTCCCGCGCCCAGGGCTTCTGCACGAACGTGTTGTCGTCGGCGAGCTCGAGGAACGGCCGCGGCCACGCCTCGACGATGGCGTCGAGCTCGCGGCGGATGAGCGGGATGGGTTTGCGCTTGTAGGGGCTGATGAGCCGCGAGGCGGCGCAGAAGGTGCAGGCGAGCGGGCAGCCGCGCGTGGTCTGGAGCGTGAACCGGTTGTACCGAGCGACGTCGAGCAGGTCATAACGCGGCACCCGCGCGCCCTCTATCTGAAACGCGGGCCACGCGCCGCTCCGGGCGCTGTACAGCGGGCGCAGCCGGCCCTCGCCGAGCTCGTGGAGCAGCGCCGGCCAGAGCAGCTCCCCCTCGCCCTGGACGACCGAATCGGCGTGCTGCGCCGCCTCGTCGGGGAGCGCGGAGGCGTGCAGGCCGCCGAGGACCACGGTGACGCCCTCGGCGCGCAGCCGGTCGGCGAGCGCGTAGGCGTCGAGCGCGCGCGCCGCGAGCGACGAGATGGCGACGACATCGTACCGGCCGTCCACGATGCGCGCGACGTCCGCGTCGGCGATGGCGTCGAGCTCGCGGTACTCCACCTCCCAGCCCTCGGGCGTGTGCGCGGCGATCGTGAGCAGGCCCAGGCTCGGCAGCGACGCGATGACCTCGCTGCGCTCGACGAAGCCCGGCAGCGTCAGCCCCAGGCGCGCGAGCTCCTCGTCCTTGACCCGGACGCCGCTCATCGCGAGAAGAAGCGCGCGTCGCGACCTTCGCCCCATCGTCGTCGCAGGAGGCATATCGCGGTCCCTCCCGGCGGGAAATGGAGTTCGTGCGAGGAGCGCGCAGCGCAGCCAGCCGCGAGACGCCTGCTCTACGCGGCGAGGCGGCGGCCGCGCGCCGTCATAGACGCCCTTGATGCCACAGGGAGAGCAGGTCCATCGACGTCGCGACGACGATGTGGATGGCGCAGCCGCCCCAGATGGAGCCGCTCTTCAGGCTCACCGTGCCGAGGACGAACCCGGCGAGCACCGAGCCGAGCGCCTCGGGCAGCGGCTTGCCGAAATGGATCATCGCGTAAGGCACCATCATGGCGAAGATCGACGAGTAGCCGAGCGCGCGGCGGATCCCGTGGAGGAAGAAGCCGCGGTAGAAGAACTCGAGAGCCACGAACTGCGCGGCATAGAGCGCCTCCCACGCCCAGAGCCAGGGCCACGGGCCCTCGCCCGGCGCGAGCTTGTAATAGGGATACTTCGCCTGGAAGGCCGGCGAGAGCGACGCGGCGTAGAGGAACGGCGCCATGACGGCGAACAGGAAGCCGTAGACGGGCAGGTGCCGCGCCGTCCCGCGGACGCGCAGGCCGAAGCTCCGGATCGGCGCCCGCAGCACGAGCTTCGCGACGACGAGGGTCGGTATCAGATAACCGACGAGGCGGCCGGCCGCCCAGACGATCCGCTGGTGAAAGCGGCGATCCGGCGACGTGTTCAGCGCGTCGTGGAGCCTCGCCGCGGCGCCGTCGAGGCCCACGGCGCGCAGGCCATCGACCATCCAGCGCGTGTCGTGCTCGTTGCCAGCGAACCGGACGAAGATGAGCACCCCGATGACGGTGAGGAACACGCACGCCACCTGGCGGGTGACCTCCCCCGCGGGCGTTGTGGCCCGGTGGTGCGCCGCCTCGGCGTCGAGCCGGTCGCGCAGGTCGATGACGTACTCCTGCCAGATCCGGCGGAAAAAGCGTCCGATCACGCGCCGTGCTTATCACCGCCGGCGCCCCCGGCACAACCCGTGGGGCAGGCGCTTCTACTGCTGGGTGGTGGGATTGACGATGATCTCGACGCGCCGGTTGTTGGCCCGGCCCTCGGTGCTCGAGTTGTCCGCCACGGGGCGGTCCGGCCCGTGGCCGACGGTCGCGATCTTGTCCCCGGGCAGGCCCGCCGTGATGAGGTGGGCCTTCACGGCGTCGGCGCGCTCCAGCGAGAGCTTGCGGTTCGCCTGGGCGGAGCCGGTCGAGTCGGTGTGCCCCTCGATCCTGATGGGCGGCGACCCCTGGTCCTTCAGCGTGGCCGCGACCTGGCTGAGCTTCTCCTTGGCGATCGGCAGGAGATCGGACTTGCCCGAGGCGAAGAGCACCGCGCCGGAGAGCGTGATGACCACGCCGCGCTTCTCCTCCTTCACCGCGGCGATCTCCTTGAGGCTCGCGAGCGCCGCGTTCGCGACGCGCTCGGCCTCCCGCCGCGCCGCCTCGGCCTCCTGGCGGGCCTTCTCGGCCGCGGTGCGCGCGCTCTCGGCCTGGAGCCGCGCGCTCTCGGCCTGCTGCTGCGCGGTCTCGGCCTGGGCGCGCGCGTGCCGCTCCCGCTCGATCTGCTGCTGGCCGCTGTGCAGCGCCTCCCTCGCGCTGGCGAGCTGCTGCTGCGAGAGGTCCTTGAAGGCGTCCTCGGCCGCGGCCTTGTCGCGCTGCGCCTGCAGCAGCGCCGCCGCCGCCTCGGCCTCCTGGGCCTTGCGGTCGGCGATGTACGCGAGATCGCGCGTCTGCGGGGCCTCGGCGTCCTCGCCGAACGCCCCCTCGGCGCGGGAGAGCGCCTGCTTCGCCGTGTCGAGCTGGGCGGGCGCGAGGCGCGAGGCGGCGCCTTCCGCCGCGCGCCTGTAGCTCGCGCGGGCGTCGACGAGCTCCTTCGGCGGGACCGCCGCGCCGCACCCCGACGCGGCGTAGAGCGCGGCGCACAGGGCGAGAGACCGGGCAGGCCAGGACGGGTTCTTCACCAGGGAAGCCATCACCATCACCTCGCGCTTCACTTGACCCCCGCCTGCTTCATTTTCTCGACCTGCTTCAGCGCCTCCTGCGCCTCGGCCTGCGTGGAGCGCGCCTTCGCGAGCGCCAGCGCGAGCTCGGCGTCGGCCTCGGCGCGCTGGAGGAGGCGCGTGGCAGACTCGTTGTCCTCGGCCTGCATCTGCTGCTTGGCCTTCTCGAGCTGCTCGCGCGCGAGCTTCAGGTGGAGGGTGGCCTGCGGGTCGGACCCGGCGCCCATCTCGTCGGCCGCGCGGATGGCGGCCTGGGACGAGGCGAGCTGGTCGTTCGGCGGAGGCACGGCGCCGCCGCACGCGGCGAGCGCAAGACCGAGCACTGCAGCGAGCACCGCGGCCGGGCTCGCGAGGCGGCGTAGGGGTGGCTTGTTGTTCGAGCTTCGGTTCACCCGGCCGTTGTACAACACCCGAGGTCTCCGAGAAATCAGGAAACCCCACGGCCTCGCAGGCGATCACAGCCGTAGCGCGGGATCTGCCTCGCAAGCGGAGCGGGAGAGGGAGAGGAGAGGGAGAGAGTTCAACGCAAAGGCGCAAAGACGCAGAGGCGCAAAAGAAAGAACAATTGCCGTGAATTTTTGCGTCTTCGCGCCCTTCGCGCCTTCGCGCCGGCTCTCTCTCCGGATGCCTGGCCGGCCTTCCGGCGGGCGGCGCTACTCGACGCGCATCGAGCTCGCGCGGACGATGCGGATCCGCGCGTCACGCGCGTCGGGCTGGTTGACCGCGCGCGCGAACTCGGGCGCGGCGGGGGACGCCACTTCGACGACGGACGCGGTGGAGCCGATGCGGATCGCGCCGATCTGCTGGCTCGACACGCCGCCGCGGCGGCACACGAGCGCGAGCAGGCGCCGGGGGTCGGCGCCGTGGCGCTCCCCCCAGTTGACCTGGAAAGGCACGAAGGGGAGGCGCGGGGGCTGCTCCCCGTTGCCTTGACGAGCGGCGGGGCGAGCGCGCGTCGGCGCCTCGGACCAGGACGGCGCGGAGGACCGGGCGCGCGACGGGGCCCCGGACCAGGGCGGCGCAGGCGGCCGGGCGCGCGACGGGGCCCCGGACCAGGGCGGCGCAGGCGGCCGGGCGCGCGACGGAGGCGGCTCGGAGCGGGGCGGCGCGACGGCGGTGACGGGCTGCGGAGCGCAGGGGCCGGTGTGCTTCGCCCGCGCAAGGAGGGCCGCGACGAGCTCGGTCGCGTCCATGTCCGCGAGCAGGCGCGCAGCGAGCTGCCTGTGCCGCGCCTCGGGCGCGGGGCCGGACGCCTCGCGGGGGCCGCGCACGTTCGCATCCACCACGGCCGCATCGACCGCGGCCGCGTCGACCGCGGCCGCGTCGCCCGCGACCGCATCGCCCGCTGCCGCGCCCTCCAGGCGCACCGCGGCGAGCTCGGCGGCGAGCCGCTCGTCGGCGGCGCGGAGCACGTCGTCCGGCGACGGCGCCGGCCGGAACGTGGCCTCGACGCGCGCGCGACGGAGCAGCCTCAGCGCGTGCTCTCGCGCGAACGGCGCGACGAGCAGCACGCTCGTCCCCTTGCGGCCCGCCCGGCCCGTGCGGCCGCTCCGGTGCGTGAAGATCTCCGGATCGCCCGGGGGATCGGCGTGGATGACGCGCCCGACCTCGGGGACGTCGATGCCGCGCGCGGCCACGTCGGTCGCGACGAGGGTCGTGATGGCGCCCGAGCGAAACGCGTCGAGCGTACGGGTCCGCTCGCGCTGCTCGAGGTCGCCGCTCAGGGCGCGCGCGGGCAGGCCGAGCGCGGTGAGCTTGTCGGCGAGCTCGGCGGCGCCCTCGCGGGTGCGCACGAAGACGAGCGTGCGCTCGCCGGGCGCGAGGAGCAGCAGGTTCACGACCGCCGCGTCGCGCTCCGCCGGCAGCACGAGGTGGGCGACGTGGGCGATGTCGCCGTTCGCAGCGCCGGGGCGCGTGCCCTCGACGCTCACCGCGTCCCGCTGGAAGCGATCGGCGAGCGCCCGGACCTCGCGGGAGAAGGTGGCGGACACGAGGTGGGTCTGGCGATCCCCGGGCATCTTGCCGACGATCGCCTCGAGGTCGTCGCGAAAGCCGAGGTCGAGCATCTGGTCCGCCTCGTCGAGCACGAGGGCGAGGACGCCGCGCGGGTCGAGGGTCCCGCGGTCCAGGTGATCGAGCAGGCGGCCGGGCGTCCCGGCGATGACCAGGGGGTCGCGCCGCAGCGAGCGCGCCTCGGCGCCGAAGCTCGTGCCGCCGGTGACGCACGCGACGCGCGCGCCGAGGGGCGAGAGGAGCCAGCTGAGCTCGCCGGCGATCTGCGCGGCGAGCTCGCGCGTCGGCGCGATGATCACCGCGGCCGGAGCCGCCGCGGCCCGGGGCGCGCCGTCGGGCGCGGCCGCGGCGGCGCGATCGGCGAGGGCGCGCTCGAGGCGGGGGGCGAGCGCGAGGCCGATGGCCACGGTCTTTCCGGAGCCGGTCTGCGATGAGACACGAAGGTCCCGCCCGGCGAGCTCAGGGGCGAGGACAGCCTGTTGGACGGGGGTGAGGGAGGTGAAGCCGCGGCGGGCGAGGGCGCCCGCGAGCGGCGCGGGCAAGGCGTCGAGCGATGAGGCTGGATTCATGAAAGCCGCGCAACCTAGCAGAACCTGGACGGTTGTCGCGGCCAATCGCGTACCGAGCGTGGCGCAGCGCGGCCACGCCGCGCCACGCCTGGGGTGGGGAGCTCCCCCGCCCTGCCGGGAGGATGGAACCGCCAAGGCGCCAGAAGACGCCAAAATTATTGAGATTTTCTTGGCGTCCTTGGCGTCCTTGGCGTCCTTGGCGGCTCAAAAGCCCCGACGTTCAGTCGACGTGCCTCACCGCCGCGCTCCGGATGAATGTCACTGGGCGCTCGCCTTGGCCTTCTCGTCCAGCCAGGCCACCGTCCACGCGAACGGGCTGTTCCAGTTGATCGTGATCTCGTTCGCCGACCACGCCTCGATGTGGTCGATGTAGCACTTCTGCGGGACGCACTTCGCGCGGTCGGCCGTCGCGTCGAGCGCCTCTTTCGCCACCGGATCCTCCAGCCCGGAGTTCGGCCCACCGGAGACCGCGCCGGGCGGAGCGGACGGGAACGACGCGTCCAGCTGGTGCGCCCAGAAGCGATGATGCGGGTTCTCGAGCGGGTTCTCGCCGTAGCCGGAGACATAGGACTTGTCCATCGGGTTGCGCCCGAGGAGGTAATCCGCGCCCGACGCCACGCCGTCGAAGTACTTTTGCTCGCCGGTGAAGTCGTGGGCGAGCGCCAGGACCAGCATGTTGTTGAGCACGAAGGAGTTGGAGCCCCAGGGATACCCTCTCTCGTTCGCCTTGAAGGGCACCCGGTAGCCCTCCGCCCCGATGACCTCGAGGTACTTGTCGGCGATGGCGACGAGCTTCGTCCGGGCCGCCTCACGCTCCGCCGCGGCGTGCTCGGCCTCGACAACGGCGAGCGAGATGGCGCCCAGCCCGTCGACCTGCCCCCACGTCATGGCGCTGAACGTGCCGTCCACGCCGCCGAGCTCCTGGCTGTACGGCGACGCCGCGAGCTCGGCCTGAACCGCGGCGTCCTCGGTGGTGAGGAAGAGCTCGGCGGCCGCCCAGTAGAACTCGTCGCTCAGCTCCGCGTCCCCGTAGCCGCCGCCGCCCACGACGCCGCTCTCGTCCGGCACGACCTTCGGGTTCGCCTTCGCCGCGGTCCACGCCCGCGTCGCGGCCTCGAGGCACCGGGCCGAAAACGTGGGATCGAGCTCGCGCCAGATGCGCGCGGCCTGGGCCGCGGTGGCGGCCAGGTTGAGCGTCGCCGCCGTGCTGACCGGGCGCAGGAAGCGCGGCTGCGGATCCTCGTGCGGCGGCAGCGGCAGGCCGGTCCACTCCAGGTCGTGGATCTTGTGGTGCACCATGCCCGCGCTGGCCTGGCCCTCCGGCACCTGCATCGCGAGCATGAACTCGATCTCCCACCGGGCCTCGTCGAGGAGGTCGGGGATCTGGTTCGCGTTCTCGGGGATCTTCAGCTTGCCGTCGCCGAAGTCGTCCGCCGTGGACCCGAGCGCGACGAAGCGCTCGTACTGGTTCAGCAACGTCCAGGCGGAGATACCGCCGTTGACCACATACTTGCCGTGGTCGCCGGCGTCGTACCACCCGCCGGTGACGTCGAGCGTGTACGTGCAGCCGATATCCGCGCCGCAAGGGGCCTCGTCCGGCAGGTGCCCCGCCGGGCGCGCGTGGTCGGGGCCGACGTACTGCTCCAGGATCTCGATGCCGGAGCGGTTGTGATAGAAGTACGCGAGCGCGTCGTACTTCATCTGAGAGTAGATGGTCGGGCCCACGTCGAACGGGTGGCTCGACACCTCCCCGACACGGAGGGTGTACCCCTCCCCGACGGTCGTGAAACCGCTGAAGTCGATGGTGTGCACGTGCTCGCCGGAGCTCGCGTCGTCGCCCACGACGCGGGTCGCCCCGCTGGCGACCACCGCGCCGCCGGCGTCGACGAGCTCCCACGCATGCGGCTCGTCGGCCGCGGCGACGACCGTGGCGACCTTGGCGGCGGCCGGCAGGTACCCGACCTGGTTGACGCGGATCAGCTCGGTGCCCGACGGCGGCACCGTCTCGATCGGCGCCTCGCCCCCCGTGCCGCCCGTGCCGCCCGCGCCGCCAGAAGCCCCCGCACCGCCAGCGCCGCCATCGCCGCCCGCGCCACCGGAAGCCCCCGCGCCACCGGAAGCCCCCGCGCCACCCGCGCCGTCCGAGGGGCTATCGTCGCCGCAGCCAACAGCGGTGAGGCCGCCCGCGAGCGCCAGAAGAAGAGACCCACCCAAACACAGCCAGGAACGCTCCCGACGAGCCGACTTCGCAGCAAAAGAACAAAGCATGATGCGTATCTCCAGGTGAAGTTGAAGCCGCGCGGCCAGGCGGCGCGCACGGAATCTTACAGCGCCGCCACCATCGATGAAGTGGATGTCGGTGTCAAGCGCGATGGTGGCCGCCTGGCGTGGGAGCGGGCGGCGCGCCCTTGTCAGTAGTGCCAGGGATAACGGGTGAAGTCCGGGCGGCGCTTCTCCAGGAAGGCGTCTCGACCCTCCTTCGCCTCCTCCGTGCCGTAGGCGAGCCGCGTCGCCTCGCCGGCGAAGAGCTGCTGTCCGACGAGCCCCTCGTCAGGCAGGTTGAAGCCGTACTTCAGCATCCGCATGGCGGTCGGGCTCTTCGAGTTGATGATCGCGCCCCACCGCAGCGCCTCCTCCTCGAGCTCCGCGTGAGGGACGACGGCGTTGACCATCCCCATCGCCGCCGCCTGCTCCGCCGTGTAATCGAGCCCGAGGAAGAAGATCTCCCGCGCCTTCTTCTGCCCGACCTGCCGCGCGAGCAGCGCCGAGCCATACCCGCTGTCGAAGCTCGCGACGTCCGGGTCCGTCTGCTTGAACATCGCGTGCTCGCGGCTCGCCAGCGTCATGTCGCAGACCACGTGGAGGCTGTGGCCGCCGCCCGCCGCCCAGCCGGGCACCACCGCGATGACGACCTTGGGCATGAACCGGATGAGCCGCTGCACCTCCAGGATGTGGAGCCGGCCGAGCCGCGCCGGGTCGGCCTGCCCCGCGCTCTCACCCTCGTATTTGTACCCGTCCTTCCCGCGGATGCGCTGATCGCCGCCGGAGCAGAACGCCCAGCCGCCGTCCTTCGGAGAAGGCCCGTTGCCGGTGATCAGCACACAACCCACGTCCGAGGTCGTGCGCGCGTGCTCGAGCGCTGTGTACAGCTCATCGACGGTGCGGGGACGAAACGCGTTGCGGACCTCGGGGCGGTTGAACGCGACGCGGACGGTGCCCTGGTCCACGGCGCGGTGATAGGTGAGATCCTCGAACGAGAACCCATCGACCTCGCGCCAGCGCGCCGGGTTGAAAATCGCAGAGACGGTCATGGTCCACTCCTTTGGGGCGCGGACCGTACTCGCCTCATCGTGGGCTGGCAACCTCGGCGACATGACAGTGGCGACCTCCGGGCGCGCGCGTGTTCGCCAGCCCAGGGCGTCCCTTCTGGCTCAGCCGGCCCTGCACGCCCGCTAACGAGCCTCCAGATACCCTTGACACAATTGCCGTTCTCGTGGACAAGCAGGCTTCGACGCGCGGTGGGGTCGACGTCGCGCCGCCTGGGGATTGCGCGTGCGCGCACTGGCCAGGCGGCGCGCGAGGCGCTCGCCGGCGTTCGGACAGGAGAATCGCTGATGGCGGGCGGCCTCGACGACGGGCGCGCGTCTGCCCGCGCGGGGGACGACATGGGCTTGAGCTATGAACGACTTTTCCAGGTCTCGTCAGGACTCCTCGCCACCGCGGACGCGCGTGGCTACTTCCATGATCTGAGCTCTGCCTGGGAGCAGACCCTCGGCTGGTCCCTCGACGAGCTCAGGGCCAGGCCCTACATCGAGCTCGTCCACCCCGACGACCGCGAGGCCACGCTCGCCGAGGCCACCGCGCTCTTCCAGGGTCGCGCGAACGGCCGGTTCGACAACCGTTATGTGTGCAAGGACGGCTCGTACCGCTGGCTCGGCTGGACCGCCCGGGTGGACATGGCCGAAGCGCCCTCCGAGCGCCTCATGGTCGCCACGGCGCTCGACCTGACGAGCGACCGGGAGCGGACGGAGCAGCTCACGCAGGCGATGGATCTGACCACGGTCTACGAGAAGCTGTTCCGGGTCTCCGTGGGCCTGCTCGTGACCCTGGACGCAGAGGGGTACTTCCGCCACGCCAACCCGGCCTGGGAGCGCACCCTCGGCTGGTCCCCCTCGGAGATGATCGCGAAGCCGTTCATCGAGTTCGTCCACCCCGACGACCGCGAGGCCACGCTCGCCGAGGCCGCCGCGCTCTTCCAGGGCCACACGACCATCAAGTTCGACAACCGGTACGCGTGCAAGGACGGCTCCTACAGGTGGCTCGCGTGGACCGCTCACCTGGACGCGGCCGAGGAGCCGTCGCGCCGCCTCGTCTATGGCACCGCCCACGACGTCACGCCGTACAGGGAGCTGCTCGACAGGCTCGAGCGGACGCTCGCGCGGCTCCGCGACACGATGCAGGCGATGTCGACGCCGCTCATCCCGATCACCGATCGCATCATGGTCATGCCCCTCGTGGGCCAGATGGACTCGGAGCGGATCGATCAGGTGATGTCGGCCGCGCTCGCTGGAGTCCAGTCCACCCAGGCTCAGGCGGTCATCCTCGACGTGACAGGGCTCAAGGAGATCGACACGCGGGTCGCCGCCGGCCTCGTCGACACGGCGAAGGCGCTCCAGCTGCTCGGCGCACGGACGATCCTGACCGGCATCCGGCCGGCGGTGGCGCAGACGCTCGTCGGGCTCTCGCTCGACCTGGCGGGCCTCCTGACCAAGAGCACGCTCCAGAGCGCCATCGCCTTTGCGCTGCAAAGCGACCAGGGCGCGCCACGGGCCCTCGCCCAATAAAGCGTCGGAAACGTGCCGACGCGCAGCGGCGGAGCAGCCGGCCGCGCGGGGCGGATGCGCGCGCCGGGGGGGCTGGTGTATAAGGCCGCGTGGCGTGTGTTCGTGTCCCCGGAGGTCGCATGTCGCTCGGCCAAGGTTCGGTCGCGGGAGCCTGCTGCGCGGCCATCGTGCTGCTCACCGCCGTGTCGGCCTGCTCGACCAGGGTGCGGAGGTTCGGAGACGGCGACGCCGGAGGCGGCGGGAGCGCCTCGGCGTCGAGCGCCGGCGGCGGCTCGGCCGGGAGCGCCGGCGAGGGCGGCTCTGCCTCGAGCGCGGGCGGCGGCTCTGCGTCGAGCGGCGGGGGCGGGTGCGAGCCCGGTCGCCAGGAGGCCTGTTACGGTGGTCCGCCGGCCACGTTGAACCGCGGAGCCTGCCGCGCCGGCATGAAGATCTGCGACGAGGAAGGGAACGGGTTCGGCCCGTGCGCCGGAGAGGTGCTGCCCGCCGCCGAGCGCTGCGACACCGCCGAGGACGAGGACTGCGACGGCGCGGTCAACGCGGGGTGCGCCTACGCCCGGTGCGCCGACGTCCCCCGCGGCCTGCCGAGCGGCGTGTACTCCCTCGATCTGGACGGGGCCGGGGGAGATCCGGAGTTCCCCGTGGTGTGCGATCTGGAGACGGACGGCGGAGGGTGGGCGCTCGTCTACAACAGCGTCGGTTCGGCGGAGGGAACGACGCTGTCGTTCTGGGAAATCCCGTACGCCCAGCGGCTCGGGACCAAGGGCGAACCGGCGCTCGAGCGGAACTTCTACAAGGGCTCCCTCTACCTCGTCGGCCGGGAGTACCGCGACGAGATCGCGGATATCGAGGGCACCGTCGCGGAGGTCATGCGGGCGACCGCCGAGGGCATCGACACGACGACCATGAAGCTCCTCCGCCCCCTGCACGTCTCCGGGGACGCCGACGTCTTCTTCTCCCATTTCCTCTCGGGGTGGTCGTCGGCCGATCACGACGGCGACACTGCCCCGGACAATAACTGCGCCATCGCAGCCCTGAACGTCACGCAGCACTACGCGCAGTGCTGGGAATACAACCTCGGCGCGGACGGGGACGTACCGTTCGACGACGGCGGCTGGGGTCCCCACCTCGGCACGCACATCGCGGATCAGGCCAGGCTCGCGAACGACAATACGCGGTATACCCGGGTGCGGCGAATCTCTCGCTGGACACGGTGGTGAGCCGGGCCCTCAGGCGTACCCCCGCGCGTACCTTCGCGGATTTCGTGACAATTTCCGGGAGGGTCGGGTATGCTCGCCCGGCCATGCGCTTCTATGCACTGACTTTTTTGACGCTCTTCGCGAGCCTCTGCCTGGCGAGCTGCTGGAACAACGGCGGCTGCGTCGAGGGCGACGCGTGCGAGTGCTCCCAGGGTGACGAGTGTTACCTGGGCTGCGACGGTGACGATTGCGACCAGCGCTGCTTCCAGATGAACCGCTGCGGCGCCGTCTGCGAGCACGGGTGCTCGTTCGAGTGCTTCGATGTCGACGAGTGCTCGGCTTCCTGCGGAGACGACTGCGATCTGCGGTGCCATAACACCACGGCGTGCGGGGCCATCTGCGACCGCGGCTGCCGGTACGAGTGCCACGACACGAGCCGGTGCGGCGTCAGCGTCGGCTCGGGCAGCGTCGTGACCTGCCGGAACGTGGCGACGTGCGAGGTCGAGTGCCGGGGCTCATGCGAGGTGTTCTGCGACAACGTGGGCGGCGAGTGCCGCGTCACCTGCCCCGGCGGCGAGGCTGCGGTCGTGTGCCCGAACGGCTCGCGCTCGTGCGGCGGATGCTGAGGAGACCGAGACCGATGCAGAGAGCGATGACATCGCAGCTTCGCGCGCCGCGCCTCATGGCCGCCGCGCTCTCGTTCGCGGCGCTGACGATCGGGTGGACCGAGGTCGGCGAGGCGCAGATGACGATCAAGCGCCCCGGCGATCGCCCCGACTACAAGGTCGAGCTGGAGCCGCACCTCCTCCTCACGCCGTTCGAGCCGCTCAGCGGCCCCGGCGCCGGGAACGGCCTCGGCGCCGGGATGCGCGCCACCATCGACATCGCGCCCGACGGCTTCATCAAGCGCATCAACGACTCGGTCGGGATAGGCTTTGGCCTTGACGGCGTCCACTACGGAGGGGACGCGGACTACCGCGGCGAGTGCACCCGCTTCGAGAACGGGCCCGCGGGCACGCGTATCTGCACCGAGGTCGACCGGTACGGGGCGCCCTCGAACTACGTGTTCGGCTCGGTCGTGATGCAGTGGAACTTCTGGCTCCACCGGAAGTGGTCGGTCTTCGGCGAGCCGGGGCTGTCGCTGTACCTCGGCGACGTGGGCCGCAACGGGGTCTTCGGGGTCGCACCGGCCCTGTTCGTCGGCGGGCGCTTCCACTTCACGGAGAAGGTGACGCTCACGATGCGGCTCGGATACCCCGCGTTCTCGCTGGGCGTCTCGTTCCTCCTGTGAATTTCGCGCGCTCGCGGACGCCCGCGTCGCGCGCCCCCGCGCCCCTCCTCACCGCTTCCCCGCGACGCCGGCCGACCTGATATCCTGCGCCGCATGCCGGAGACGCCGCGATCCGAAGAGACGCTCGGCTCGGCCTTCGTCGAGGAGGACCTCACGGTACCGAGGCTCGGCGCGCCGGCCGCGCAGCCCATGGAGGAGCTCTCGAGCTCGGCGCTCACCGAGGACATCGAGGCGATCGAGGCGGCCGCGGCCGGGGGCGCGAGCGGCGACCCGCTGATCGGGAGCCTGATCTCGGGGCGCTACCGCGTCGACGAGCTCATCGGGGAGGGCGGGATGGGCGCCGTCTACCGCGGCGAGCAGGTGCACCTCCGCAAGCAGGTCGCGATCAAGCTGCTCCGGCCCCTGGCCCGGCGGATGCCGGAGCTCGTGGTGCGGTTCGAGCGCGAGGCCGTCGCGGGAGCGCACATCCGGCATCCGAACGTCGTCGCGGCCATCGACTTCGGTCAGCTGGACGACGCGTCGTTCTTCCTGATCCTCGAGTACGTCGAGGGGACGCCGCTCAAGGAGGCGATCGCGGGGGGACGGCTGCCGCCCGCGCGGGCGCTCCGCATCGCGCGTCAGATCGCGTCGGCGCTCGCGGCGGCGCACGAGAAGGGCATCGTCCACCGCGACGTGAAGCCCCAGAACGTGCTGCTCGACGCGCACGATCAGGTCCGGCTCATCGATTTCGGGCTCGCGAAGGTGAACGTCGATCTCCTGTCCAGCCAGAGCCGCAAGACGGCGACGCCGAGCCCCGCCCTGACCAGCGCCGGCGAGGTCTTCGGCACGCTCGCGTACCTCGCGCCGGAGGCGCTGCGCGGGATGGACGCGGTGGACGCGCGCGCGGATCTGTACGCGCTCGGGCTCGTGCTCTACGAGATGCTCACCGGACTGCACCCCTTCGACACGAAGAACGTGGTCGAGCGGCTCAAGCAGCAGGGGCCGGGAGGGCCGCCGGCCCTCCGCGTGCGCGCTCCGGATCTGGAGGTGCCGTACGAGGTCCAGCAGGCCGTGATGCGGCTCATGGAACACGATCCGTCGTTCCGCTTCCAGACGGCGGCCGACGCCATCGCGGCGCTCGATGAGGGGCTCGCGGCGATCGCTCGTTCGGCGGCGCCGCCGGCGCCGGCAGGGGGCGGGATCGCCGCGGCTGGGCAGCCCCCGTCGGGCGGGAACAGCGCGGCGAGCGGGGCCGCCGTGGCGGGACCAGGCGCGAGCATCGCGGCGGGCGCGAGCACAGCGGCGGGCGGGGCCGCCGCGCTGGCCGCGAAGGCGGCGCCCAGGGAGCAGGCGCCGTCGGCCTGGCCGGGGCCCCGGGCGACCTTGCTCGCGCGCGCGCACCGCGGGCCCACGGCCTCGGCGCGCTGGGTGCCCCTCGCGGCGGCGCTCTCGGCCCTGGCGGCGCTCGCGCTCGGCGTCGCGCTCTGGCGCGTCGTCCGGCGGCCCGCGGCGACCACGGAGGCGTCGGCCGTCGCCTCCGTCGAGCCCCCGCCGGCGCCGGCGGCGCCGCCCCCTCCCGCGTCGGCGAGCGCGGCGCCCGAGGACGACGCCCGCGGCGCCCCGAGCCCGCGCGCGCAGCTCAGCCGGGCGGTGGCGACCAGGAACTGGGTGCTCGGAGCGCGGTCGCTGCTGGCCCTCGCCGAGGCCGATCCGGAGCTCGCCCTGAGCAGGGGCCTGCGCGAAGAGGTGCTCTCCACCGTGGCGGGCATCGGGTTCGAGGAAGACAACCCGTTGGCGGACGAGGTCTTCGACCTGCTCACGAAACGGCTCGGCAGCGGCGGCCTGGACGTGCTGCTCGACCTCGTGCGCGCGCGCGGAGGCACCAAGGCGGCCCGGCGCGCCAGCGAGATCCTCGCCCGGCCCGAGGTGATGGCGCGGGCGACCCCCGCGCTCCGCGTCCTCTTCGCGTTCCGCAAGGCCAGCTGCGGCGGCAAGCGGGCGCTCTTCGGCCGCGCCGCGACCGAGGGCGACGAGCGCATGCTCTTCGAGCTCCAGGTGCTGCACGGCGCGCGGTGCAGGCGGAACGATCCGTGCTGCTTCCGCGACGACAAGGCGATCGCCGACGCGATTCAGCAGCTGAAGACGCGCCTCGGGACGTGACCGGCGCGCGGCGCGCCTCCTTTCAGCCGGGCGCCGCCGCGGCGGCGCCGCTCAGAGCAGGCCGCAGCCCTTGTAGAGCGGCAGGAGATCGCTGTCGCGCACCTCGCTCCGGATCGTCTCCGAGTAGCTCGGCCCGAGCAGCGACCCCAGGAGCGGCCCGAGCAGCGGCAGCGTGTGGCACGTCTGGTTGCCGGAGGCGTCCTCCAGGCAGGTCAGGTCGCAGAGCCCCAGGAAGGCGATACCGCACGTCGGCACGTGGCCGCAGAGCCGCTCCAGCGAGAGGAGGCTGAGATCGAGCGGGCAGCTCAGCGAGAGCGCCGAGAGCTGCCCGGTGAGATCGGGATCGATGCAGGCATACCCGGCGATGGCCCCGGAGAGGAACGCGTTCCCGTACATCGTGGCGTCGTTGACGACGAACTCCGTGTAGGGCTCCTCCTTCAAGGGGCCATCGAGGGCCGGATGGTTGCCCTGCAGCAAGATATCCACATGTTCGCCGGTGCCGTTCAGGTGCTGAAAGATGCACGCCGAGACCCAGCGCTGCTCCGAGGGGGTGAGAGCACGCTCGGTCCATTCCGGCGCGAACCCGAAGGAGCCGTGGAACTCACGGCCGTCCGGACCGTAGACGACCTGGTCGGAGGCCAGCGCGCAGCGCACGGTGTAGTCGAGCACGCTCTTTCCGCCGGAGGTGTCGAGCAGCGCCGTCGGGACCACGACGTCGTCGGCGTCGGCGAGCGCGCCCTGGCCGAGCGCGCGGAACGCCGTGCGGTTCGCCGGCGCCCAGAAATCCCTGGGGCGCAGGCCGTTGCATCCGATGGGCACCGCCGTGCGCCGTATTGGCAGCTCCGCCGTCTCGACGGGGTCGGCGTCGGACGGGGCGTCGGGGTCGGTATCCGACGAGGCGGCGCATCCCGCCGTGAACACACCGGCGCCAAGGAGACCAACCGCGATGAAACGGGTCGATGACATTCAGCTCTCCTCCGAGGTGGTCGCGCAGCCAGGCACGGGGCCAGGTTCAGACATCGACCAGCAATATCGATCTTTCTTAAATTGGCAGTCTCCCATCGTCGATGAAGACGCGCAATGCTGAAAATCGGTATACGGCGGTTGTGTGAAAGTACGGACTCGCCTGAGCACGACGCGGAATAAACCCTATCGCGACAGGCTCCCATCAGTCCGGCACGGGTGGATGAGCGTCCGGAGCCCGCGTTCTCTCCGCCTCCGCCTCCGCCAACCCGCGCTCCAGCTCGACGAAGCGGGACAGCCAGAGGGGGCTCTCGCCGCGGTGCTCCCGCGCGCTCGCGAGCGCCTCCTCCGCCTCGCGCGCGTGTCCGCGACGGAGCGCCATGCGAGCACGCCAGTAAAGGAACATCAGCGTCTGCTCGGCGATCGACTGGTCTTTCACCAGCCGGATCGCCTCGTCCCACGCGAGAGGCGACGGAGGCGCCGGCCGGAGCCCGATCTCCGAGAGCACGAGCTCGAGCAAGCCGTACTCCGTGAGGTCGCCCGGCTCGAGGGCGCAGGATCGCTGGATCCACTCGACGAGCTGGCTGGCCTGCTCGTACTCGTCGAGCGCGAGGTGGATCTGCGCGAGCAGCATCGCCGTCTGGGGCATCGGGCGCTCGGAGGCCTGCTCTTCCAGCCACCGGGCGCGCCGCAGGAGCGCGAGCGCCTCGCGCTGCCTGTCGCTCCAGTGGAGCAGCACGGCGACGTTGTACGACGCCATCTTCTCCAGCCACGGATTGCCGATCTCGCGCGCGAGATCGACGGCGCGGCGCAGGTCGCCGATCGCGCCCGGCAGCGACCACCGCCAGGCCCACAGCGCGATGCGGTTGATGTACGCCCCGCAGAGGTGAAACCGATCGCCGGCCGCCGTGACCAGGGCGATCAGGTCCTCGGAGGCGCGCTCGGCCTCGTCGCGGCGACCCGCGCTCGCGAGCTGGAACGACAGCATGATCAGGGCAGGGACGCGCGCGTCGTAGTCTCCCGACGCCGCGGCGCGATCGGCGCACGCGGTGAGCTCCGCGATGGCCTCCTCGGTCCTCCCCCGCCGCCACGCGGTGCGGGCCTCGGCGACCCGGAGGCGCAGCGCGAGCTCGGGAGAGCCCTGCGCGCGCGCGTGCGTGTCGACCAGCGGCCGCGCCTCCTCCACCCGGCGCGCCGAGGCCTCGAACTCGAAGGCCCAGTCGAGCACGGTCGCGTCCTCGAGCAGGAGGCCCGCCCTCGCCTGCGCGTCGCCGAGCGCCTCGGCCAGCGCGAGCGCGTCGCCGAAATCGCCGCGCGCCTCCCGGACGCGGCACATCCGGTACCGGCTCCTGCCGCGGCCCGCGAGCGCGCGCGCGCGCCGGGGCGCGTCGCCCGGCTCGGCGATCTGGAGCGCGGCGTCGTAGCGCCGGTCCGCCTCGACGGCGTCGTGCCGCGCGGACGCGAGATCGCCGAGCGCGAGGTGGGCGTCGGCCGCCTCGGCGCGCTCGCCGCACACGGCCGCGTGGCGCGCGAGCGCGCGGAGGCCGCCGGTCGAGCCGGCCGCCACCTGCGCCCGCCAGTACGCGAGGGCGCTCCGGTGGATCGCGGCGCGGTGCGCCGGGTCGAGCATCTCGTAGACCGCCTCCTGGAGGACCGCGTTCTGGAACGCGTGCCGGTCGTCCACGCCGCCGCCGCGGCCCTGGCCGTCGCGCAGCAGGATCCGCCGCTCGACCAGGGCCGCGAGCCCGAAGCCCGCGTCGACCATCGCTCCGGCGCCGCCCGCGCGCTCCAGGCCGTCCAGCACCGCCTCGAGCTCGGCGCGATCGAACGACATGCCGAGCGCCGAGCAGACCCGGGCGCACGTCGCGAGCTCCGGCGGCAGATCGTCGAGCCTCTGCGCCGCGAGCCATTGCCACGCCGGCGCGGGCGGCAGCGCCTCGATCTCCGCGGTCGCCACGTACGAGCCGCCGCCGGCGCGCCGGCGCACGACGCCCGCCCGCTTGAGCGACCGGACGATCTGCCGCAAGCAATCCGGGTTGCCGCCCGCCCAGTCGGCCAGTCGGCGGAGGATCTCCGCCGGCGGGTACTCGGCCGGCAAGAGCAGGCGCGCGGCGAGATCCATCGCCGCCTCCTCGGCGAGGGGCGCGAGCGTCACGCGGGTGTGGCGCTGGTTGCGCTGGCCCCAGCTGGGGCGGGCCTGCTCGAAGCGAGGGCGCGCGGCCACGACCACCCAGAGGGGGGTGCCCTCGCCGTCGAGCGTGGCGTACTCGAGCGCGTCGAGCAGCACGTCGTCCGCCTGGTCGGCGTCGTCGAGGATCACGGCGAGGGGGCCGCGGCGCGCCCCGCGGCGGAGCGCCTCGGCGAGCGCCAGCATCAGGCCGTTGCGGGCCTCCCTGGACAGGCGCCCCCCGCGGGGCCCGGCCCAGCCGAGCGCCGCGGCGACGGCCTCCCACGTCGCGCCGCCGAGCGTCTCGCCGAGCCGCTCCACGCAGAACTGCCGCGGGTCTCCGGGGCTCACCCTCGGCGCGTCGAGCGCGACGGAGAGGAGCGCGCGCACGGCCTGCGCGGCGCCGCCGTGGATGGGGTGGAGCGCGCGCGCGGCCACCACGCGCACGTCCGGGACCGGCACGCCGGCGATGCTGGCCGCCTCGGCCGCGAGGCGCGTCTTGCCCAGACCGGCGTCGCCGATGAGCGTGAACAGGCCGGGGCACGTCCCGTCGAAGGCGTCGGTCGCGCTGGCCGCGAGCGCCGAGAGCACGTCGTCGCGGCCGAGCAGCGCCGGCTCGCGCAGGCTCTCCGGGTCGTCCGGCGGCGTGGGGGCGAGCTCGTCGTCGGGCAGCGCGCGCTCGAACTCCTCGGTCATCACGAGCCCGCCCCAGGGCTCGGCCGGCAACCACGCCTCGGGGCGCTCGACCGGCGCGCCGTAGGCGGCGTGCAGCCCGCCGGCGATCCTGCGCAGGCGCACGCTGGCGAGGTGCAGCGCCACGCGCACGCCGCCGCTCAGCGCAAGATCGCGCGCCGCGGCCAGCGCCGCGCGGGCCGGATCGTCGACGTCCCGCGCGGAGAACACGGCGAGGCAGCGCTGCCCCCGCTGCCGCGCGACGAACCCCCGGCGGCCGCCGATCGCCGCGATCACCGGCCCCGCGCCGCCCTCCGCGAAGAGCAGCGCGACCGGCTGCCGCCCCTCGGCGACGGCCGCCGCGGCGCCGTCGTCCTGCCGCTGCGATCGCGGCGCGGACGGAGGCGGGATCGAGTCGGCGCGAGGCCGCGCGCGCAGGGCGTGCAGGGTGAGCCGGAGCGCGGCGGCGCTGTCCGGGCGGCGGCTCGGGTCCTTGGCGAGGCAGGCGAGCGTCAGCGCCTCCAGCCCCTCGGGGACGTCCACGAAATCGCTCGGGCGCGGGGGGCGCAGCGCCAGGTGGCCGTGCTCGACGGCCGTCTCGCCGCCGACGAACGGCGGGCGCAGGGTGAGCAGCTCGAACAGGATCACGCCGAACGCATAGATGTCCGCGCGCGCGTCGATCCGCGCGGCGTCGCCCCGCAGCTGCTCCGGAGCCATGTACTCCGGCGTCCCCACGATGTCGCCGGCGCGCGTCACGCCGGCGGACACCGCCGGCGGCTCGCCGCCATCGGCGAGCCGCGCCAGACCGAGATCGAGCAGCGCCGCGCGCCCGCTCGAGCCGAGGAGGAAGAGGTTCTCCGGCTTGAGATCGCGATGCATGACGCCGCGCGCGTGCGCCGCCTCGATCACAGCGAGGATCGCGTCCGCGCGCCCCGCGGCGAGCTCCGGATCGAGCGGCGCGCGCAGCGCCGAAAGCTCCTCGGCGAGGGTCTGGCCGAAGAGCCTCTCCATCACGAGATAGGGCTGCCCCCCGGGGAGCTCGCCGCGAGCGACGAGCCGCGGGGCGTGCGGCGCGCCGACGCGCTCGAGCAGCGCGGCCTCCCGCCGGAACCGCTCGCGCAGGTTCCACGCCGCGTGCCTCCCTACCTTGATGGCGACCGGCGATCCATCGCAGTCCTGCTGAGCGGCCCAGACGTCGGAGAAGCCGCCGTGACCGAGCGGACCGAGCAGCGAGAAGCCCTCTATCTCGGGCGCCGCGCGCGCCACGATGTCAAGCTCACCGGGCGGGGGGATAAAGCCATCTCTGACGCACGGAGCGTCAGCGGCGAGCCGCCCGTGACATACGGAGCAACGGTGCATGATTCGGTTGCTTGCCGGCAGCCGGGGGTCGCATTCGATACCGGCTTACGCGTACTGTAATGTGCGGGCTCAGCAGTTGTCATTGAGGAAGTAAGCGGCTGTCGCATATCCCATGAAGAACCCTGGCCAGAACGATGAGCCGTTCCCCGCCGCGCCGCCGGCCGGCGCCCCCGCGACGGGCGAGCCGCCGATCGTCACGTCGCGGACATGCAAACAACGCACGCCCGACACGCGCGATCGCGAGGGCGTGGGTCCTGGCGCCCCGCGCGCCGCGGCGCTGCGGGCAGGCGAGTACCTCCTCGACGGCGTCATCGCCGAGGGTGGGTTCGGCGTCGTGCACCGCGCGGTGCACGCGACGAGCGGGGCGCCGGCGGCGGTCAAGATCATGCACGCCGACCTGATCTCGCGCGCCGACGTGGTGCTCCGCTTCCAGCGCGAGGTGGACGCGATCGGGCGGATCCGGCACCCGAGCGTCGTGGAGATCCTCGACGTCGGGCAGCTCGACGACGGGCGCCCCTACTATGTGATGGAGCTCCTCCAGGGCAAGAGCCTCGAGCAGCACCTGTTCGCGCGCGGCCGGCTCCCGGCGGACGAGGCGCTCGCGATCCTCGATCCGCTCTGCAGCGCGCTCGCCGCGGTCCACGCGCTCGGGATCATCCACCGCGACGTGAAGCCCTCGAACGTGATCCTGTGCGAGCACGGCGGAGAGCTCAGGGTGGTGCTGCTCGACTTCGGGATCGCGAAGCTGCTCGGCGCGACGGATCTCTCGCTCACGTCGTCGCGGCACGTCGTGGGGACCCCGGCGTTCATGTCGCCCGAGCAGCTCCTCAACCGGCCTGTCGACATGCGGACCGACGTCTACGCGCTCGGCGCGCTGCTCTACACGATGATCGCGGGATCCACGCCGTTCCTGGCGACGACGTACCCGGTGCTGCGCCACCTGCACCTGCACCAGGCGCCGCCCCGCCCGAGCCTGCACGCGCCGGTCGACCCGGCGTTCGACGATATCGTCGTGCGGGCCATGAGCAAGGATCCCGCCGGCCGCCACCCGGACGTCGCCGCGTTCCTGGGCGACGTGCGGGCCGCGACGGCGCGGATCGCGCGGACCGGCGCCGTGGAGGCGGGGCACATCCGGCGCCTCGCCATCGGGCTGCTCGTCGAGGTCCTCGCCGAGAGCCGCGCGCTCGAGGCCCCCACCGACGCCTTCCTGGCCGAGCTCGAGGCCGTGGTCCCGGACACCGTGGCCGCGCTGGCGCGCTCGGGGTTCTCGCCGCTCGCGATCACGAGCACCAGCGTGCTGCTCGCGGCGCCCTTCCGGCGCGGCGAGCGCGGCACGCCGGAGGAAGAGGCGCGCCACCGCGCGATCGCGGCCGCCGTCGCGCTGCACACGCGGCTCGCCGTGCCGGGCCAGCGCGATCCCGGGATCAGCGTCCGCTTCTGCCTCCACGCGGGCGACGTGGTGCTCACCGAGGACGGCGCCCTGGTGGGCGGGAACCTCCTCGAGCTCTCCTCGTGCCTCCCGGAGACGGCGGAGCCAGGCGTGTACGCGTCGCCGGCGATGCTCGATGGCGTCGCCTTCCTGTCCCACCGGGTCTCGGGGGCCGCCGGCGCCACGATCCCGATGCGCCGCGTGTTCGTGAGGCCGCCGGGCCGCGCCGCGGCCCCCGCCTAGAGCGGTTTCCGCCCACCTCCGCGAGATCGAGATGCAGAGCAGAGCGGCGGTCTCCCGCACAGGAGACGGGCCCAGATCGGCGTTTTCGGCGCGCAAGCGCACTCCTGTGCGCTGAGCACCGAAAACGTCGAGGTGGGCCCGTATCCGAAGCGGGCGACCGTCGCTCTAGCGCGGGATGGGTCAGCGGGCGGGCTTGACGAACTTGAGGGTCATGCGGTCGCTCTCGCCGATCGCGGCGTAGTGCGCGCGGTCCTTGTCGCCGAGCCGGAAGTTCGGCGGCAAGGTCCAGACCCCTTCCGGGTAGTCTTTCGTGTCCTTCGGATTCGCGTTGATCTCGGACTTGCCGCCGAGCTTGAAGCCCGCCGACTCGACCTTCTGGATCACCCACGCTTCCGGGAGGTATCCCTGCTTCGCGCTCTCATCGGGGTTGGCGTCGGGCTTCGCCCGGTGCGCCACGAGACCGAAGACGCCGCCCGGCTTGAGCGCCTTGAACGCCTCGGCGACGTAGGCGTCGAACTTGCCGTTCCGGTGCCAGCCGTGCGCCTCGCGAATGGCGATGACGAGGTCGGCCTTGCCCTCGATCCCGAGCTTCGGGCTGTCGCGATCGATCACGACGACATCGACCTTGCCGAACAGCTCGGGCGACTTGTCGATCAGGCGCTTCACGCGCTTGCCATAGAGCGTGCTCCGCGAGTCCGCGGGGCCGTTCGGATCGAGCGACGTGATGATGAGCTTGCCCTTCTTCGCGAGCACCGGCGCGAGCAGCTCGGTGTACCAGCCCTCGCCGGCCCCGAGCTCGATGACCGTGCTCGTCGGCTTGAGGCCGAAGAACTCCAGGTTCTCGACCGGGTGCCGGGCGGCGTCGCGCTCGGCGTTGCCCGGGGCGCGGTGCTTCCCCTTGAGCGCCGCCCGCAGCGCGGCGCCCGCGCTCGGGTAGTTGGCCGCAATGAGCGCCTTGACCTCGGCCTTGAGCGCGTCGTCGAACCGCGCCGCCTCCTTGTCGGCCTTGGCCTCCATGGCCTTCATGTCCTCGGCGAGCTTGGCGAGCTCCGCCTGCTTCTTCTCGGCTTCCGGGTCCGCCTTGGGCGGCGCCGCCGCCTCGGGCTGCGCGGCCGGCGGCGCCTGCGTGGGGGCCGGCGGCGGGGGCGGCGGGGCGCTCTCGACGGGCGGCGGGCTCCCCGCGCAGGCGGAGAGCGCGCCAGCGAGGACGAACAGCAAGGTCCTTGAAGTGATGTGCATGCGCGGCTGCGTAGACCGGAGGCAGGACGGCCGCAAGACGTGGCGTGACGTGGCGAGACGTGGCGAGACACCGCGAAACCACAGGGAAAACCGGCGAGGTTCCGCGTTGACCGGGCGGCGGGGCCAGGGTAGCGTACGCGGCCCCGGGGGGAGCTCGCACACTCACGCAGGTGGCCGATGCCGCTCAAGGTTCATAACACGCTCACGAGGAAGAAGGAGCCTTTCGTCTCCGCCCGGCCGAAGGTCGTGCGCATCTACACGTGCGGTCTCACGGTCTACGCCCCGATGCACATCGGCCATGCGCGCACGTACTGCTTCTGGGACGTCTTCCGCCGCTACCTCGAGTACCGCGGCTATCACGTGCTGAGCATCATCAACTACACGGACATCGACGATCGCATCATGCAGCGCGCGTGCGAGCGCGAGGGTGCCGTCGACGTCGCCGAGCGGAACATCGCGGCGTTCCGGCGCGACTGCCGCAAGCTGCACATCAAGGACTACGCCGTCTACACGCGCGCCACCGACTTCGTCGACGAGCAGGTCGACATGGCGAAGCGCCTGATCGAGAAGGGCCACGCCTACACGGTGAACGGCGAGGTCTTCTACGAGGTCGGCACGTGGGCGTCCTACGGTGAGCTCTCGGGGCGCAAGGTCGACGAGCAGGAGGTCGGGGCGAGCGGCCGCGTCGAGGAGGACTTCGCTCGGAAGCGGCACCCGGCGGACTTCAGCCTCTGGAAGCCGACAGGCGCGGGCCAGCCGAGCTGGCGCACCGGCGAGGAGGGGTGGCCGACCGGGCGCCCCGGCTGGCACATCGAGTGCTCGGCGATGAGCACGGCGCTCCTTGGCGACCATTTCGACGTCCACGGGGGCGGCATCGACAACATGTTCCCTCATCACGAGAACGAGATCGCGCAGAGCGAGCCGCTCTGCGGGCGGCCCTGGGTGCGCTACTGGCTGCACCCGGAGCACCTCGATCTCAAGGACATGAAGATGTCGAAGAGCCTGGGGAACGTCATCTCCGTCGAGGAGCTCCTGTCGAGGCACGGGCACGACGAGGCGCGGTGGTTCTTCGTCACGCAGCATTACCGTTGCAAGCTCCCGTTCGGCTGGGAGCTGCTGCAGCAGTCCGCTCAGGGCTATGCGCGCATCAAGAAGCTCGCGACGGTCCTCGCCGAGAAGCTGAGCGGCGCGACGGAGGCCCCCCTCGCCCCGGGCGCGTACGCGTCGCAGCGACCCGAGGAAGAGCGGTTCCCGAGGATGCGCCACCACTACGTTCACGGCCAGTTCGGGGAGCTCACCGAGCGGTTCATCGCGCGCTTCATCGAGGCGATGGATGACGATCTGAACACGCCGAACGCCGTGGCTGCATTTTTCGATTACGTGAGCGCGCTCTATTCGGCGAGGATCGAGCAATGTGAGGACCGCCCCTCGCTGCTCGCGGTCTACCGGGCCATCGTGCGTCACCTCGCGGTGTTCGGGGTGGAGATCGCCGAGCCGGCGCTCTATCCGGAGCTCGTTCCGGACTACGCGCTCGCCCCTGCCGAGGGCGCCGCTGGGCGCGGGGGTGACGCCGCGATCGACCGGCTGATCGCGATGCGCCAGGAGGCTCGGAAGGCGAAGGACTTCGCCAAGGCGGACGCCATCCGCAACCTGCTGACCGAGGCAGGTGTCGTGCTCGAAGATACCCCCCAGGGCCCCCGCTGGTCCTCCTCCTGAGGAGCTCTCCCGCTTCGGATACGGGCCCATCTCGACGTTTTCGGTGCTCGGCGTACCAGAGTACGCCTCCGCGCCGAAAACGCCGATCTGGGCCCGTCTCCTGTGCGGGAGAGCTCCGCTAACGCTTGTATCAGAGCTCGGAGAAAGAGCGGAGAGGATCGCGCGGCGGAAACCTGCCGGGGGCGGCGGAGGGCGCAAGCTGGAGACGGCTGCAGCCCACCTCCTTATAGAGAGATGTCGGCATAGCGCGACGGCGGCGCGGCGCGATGCATTGAGATGGTGGCGCGATGCGTGGAGGAGGCGGCGCGGCGCGGCATATAGAAGCGGCGCAATGGATGGCCGCTAGACGGCGGGGCTGCGGCCGGGACGAAGTGCGACGGGCGTGCGGCTGCGAGAAGGAACCTTGTTGTCTCCCTTTGCCGCGCTCCGCCGCGCACCATTCGGACGCGTCGGAAGCGTGCTTGTTTGATCTCGAGCCCCCGCCTGGGGCCGCAAAATGGGTGTGCCAGATGTGCCAGTGTCGGAGTCCGCCGACATGCCCAGGCACGCTGGGTTCGACGCGACAAGGCGAAAATCACGATCTGGGACCGGGCATATCAATTGCCAATCGGGTGCTCCGCACCAGCGCCCAAACCCGAACGGCCCGGTCGGGTCAGACAGACGCCTGTTCGCGTCGCCGGCCGCAGCTCGAGCTGCGGCCGGACGGCGCTCGTGCAGTCAACTCTTACCCAACGAGAACGCAGATGCGGAACCTCTCCTTCGGCTTCACCCATCCTTTCTCAATCAAAACCAGCTCGGCCGCGATCCTCGCCCTGCTCGCCTCGGGCGCCGCGTGCGGAAGCTATGACGTCGATGAAGGTTCACTCAACGATGCAGAACTAGCGCTCGAAGCGGCGGCCAGCGGGTCGAGCGCCATCAGCGGCACCGTCTCCGGCGTCGGCACCGGCGTCGGCACCGGCGTCGGCACCAGCGTCGGCGTCGGCACCGGCGTCGGCGCGACCGGGACCGGCGGCTTCGGCAGCAGCGCGGTCGCCACCTCCACCACCGGCGTCGGCGGCGGCGGCACCGGCGGCTTCGGCAGCGGCTCGGTCACCAGCTCCACCGGCGTCGGCACCGGCGGCTTCGGCGGCGGCTCGGTCACCAGCTCCACCGGCGTCGGCACCGGCGGCTTCAGCAGCAGCTCGGCCACCACCACCGGCGTCGGCGGCGGCAACCCCGACGATCCGCCCCCGGTGGGGCCGCCGGCCGTCGGCTTCTGGCAGCTCGACGACTGCAACGCCGCGACCACGGCGCTGTTCGACTCCTCGGGCAACGGCAACACGGCCACCCGCTCGGCCAACGTGGCGTGCGCTCAGGGTGTCAGCGGCCTCGGCGTCGCCTTCAACAAGGACAACGACAAGATCCTCGTCGACGACGATGCCAGCTTCACGTTCGGACAGCACCTCGCCGTCGCCGCGTGGGTCAAGCCGACCGCGGTCTCAGGGTCGACGCCGCGGACCATCGTGCAGGAGAAGGGCGGCGGAGAGACGAGCTTCTCGCTCGACATCCGGAACAGCAACGCGCGGTTCACCGTGACCTTGACCAACGGGCGGACGGTCACCTCCCGGGCCCCCATCCAGGCCGGCGTGTGGACCCACGTCGCGGGGATCTACGACGGCACATTCGTGCGGCTCTTCCTGAACGGCGAGCAGGCCGGCCAGATCAGCGCGGCGGGCACGCTCCACGACATCGACGCGCCCATCCGCATCGGCAACAACGTGCAGAAAGAGCGCTTCACCGGCCTGCTCGACGAGGTCTGGCTCTCCGCCTCACCGACGACCGCCTTCGAGATCGCCCAGCTCTCCTGCCTCAGGCGCCCCACGACGGCCGTCGTCACGCCGCAGAGCAGCGGCCTGGTCGCCCCGAACACGCCGGTGGCGTACCAGATCGCCGTCACCAACAACGATGTCGGCTCGTGCGCGGGCCGCGACTACTTCCTCGACATCTTCAGCCCCTCGGCGGGCATCGACGTCTCCAGCGATCCCTCGTTCTTCCCCGGCGTCCTGCCCGGGAGCACGGCGACGTTCCCCGTCACCGTCACCGGCACCGAGGACGCAGATCCCGGCGCCCACGTGATCCCCTTCTCCGTGATCGACTTCAACTCGCCCGAGTTCATCGTCGCCTCCGGGGCCCTCGACTTCGAGCTGGCCGAGCCGACGGGGTGCTTCGTCCGGACGAGCCGGGAGATCTTCGTGAAGGACCTCAGCGTGGTCGAGGATCCCCTCCGCACGACGTTCAACGGACCGCCGGGCGATCCCCGCACGGGCGCATGGACCTTCGCGCGCCTGATGGAGGACATGGCGCCCACGCCCGCCGACGCGCCGGCCATGGTCGAGGAGCTCTTCAGCACCTGGCTGACCGATCAGGTCGTGAACGGCTTCACCGTGCCGGCGCGCACGGCGATCCAGCAGGTCGTGCTCGACGAGTGGCCGAGGAGCCCTGACGGGTCGCTCGACCTGCAGCAGGCGCCGCTCTTGCTGCTCGGCATCGTCAACAGGATCGACGTGCGCAACCTCGCCGAAGGCCACGCCGGCGAAGGGAGGTTCGTGTTCGGCGTCGTCAGCCAGGGCTTCCCGCAGCAGTTCACCGTGATCCTGGAGTACAAGCTCCCCGCGTCGACCGAGGCCGACGTGCTCGACTGGGCGAGCTCCTGGCACGCCCTCGGCAGCCTGCCCTTCCCGTCCGAGGACTACAACGCGGCGCTCCAGGACATCACAACGCGGTTCGCAGGCCGGAACGCCGCGCCCGGCAAGCCGAACGGGAGCTCGCTCGGGCAGCTCCGCACGAACGAGATCGCGCTCGCGGGGCCGTGGGAGCTGCGCGAGTTCGTCCTCTCGCCCGACACGGGCTTCCTGCGGCCGGAGACCGTCAAGCTGACGCCGGATCTCGGCTTCGACGGATCGCCCACGCTCGCTGACTTCGTGAACCAGAACGAGGCCGCGATCATCGCGGAGCAGCACACGGTGCCCGACACGTTCCAGGGGAACCCGTTCCTCGGCGGCTCGTCGTTCAACAACCTCACGGCCTGGACCGCTCCTGGCATCCTCAACAACGAGGCGCGGCACAAGTTCTCGCTCAACACCTGCAACGGGTGCCACGGCGCGCAGGAGACCGGGACGGGGTTCCTGCACGTGAACCCGAGGTCGCTCGGGAACGAAGCGTCGCTGTCGGGTTTCATGACGGGGATCACGGTCGGTGACCCGGTGAGCGGTGAGCCGCGCACCTTGAACGATCTGAGGCGCCGGAATCAGGATCTGACGGCGCTGGTCTGCGAGCCCGCCCCGGCCTTCGCGGCGCTCAGGGCCGCGCCGACGGGCGGCGCGGCGGCCAGCGCGGCCGCGAGCCGCTCGGCGTTCATCCGCCACGGCATCGGGCGCGTCCACTGATCCGGTAGCGCCCCGGCGCGAGGGGCGGCGGGCGCGGACGGCGAGCCGCGCCCGCCCGGCCTCCCGGGCGGGCCCCGAGGAGGACGCGCCGTCCCTTCAGCTATCGAGTCCCGCGCAGGAGAGCCGCGTCCCGGCCGGGAGCTCCAGCCCGAAGCGCTCTCTCAGGACGTCGAGGAGCGCGTCGTCGCGCAGCAAGACGCGCTCGACGCCCTCCACCCGCCAAAACCCCAGCTCGCGGTTGCGCAGCGTCACCCGGCCTTCCGGCGACGGGAGCGCCACGATGAGGTTGTTCACGAACAGCGAGCTCGGGTGCGTGGACGTGTAGTGGTTCGCCACCTCGTAGTCGATCGGGAGGTTCTCCTCGAGCGTGAACGCATAGATGTCCTGACACACCTCGCCCGCCCTGGAGGCGAGCACCCATGACGAGCCCTCCCGGCGCAAGCCGATCACGTCGAACACCCGCGCATGCCCCTCGCCCTCGACGAGCGGGAGCGGCCGCAAGAGCCCCGGACCGCCGAAGCCGACGTCCGCGATGAACGGCCCCTCGGGCAGCTCGACCAGCGACAGCATGTGAGATCGAGGGCCCGTGTCGCTGCGCTGGAACCGCACCCGCGCGATGAGCGTCGTGAGCTTGAACCCGAGCCGGCGCAGCACCGCGGCGAACAGCGTGTTGTGCTCGAAGCAATAGCCGCCGCGGCGCGCCCTGACGAGCTTCGCCTGGACGCTGGCCAGGTCGAGGCGGATCGGCCGGCCGAGCAGGACGTCGAGGTTCTCGAAAGGGATGGAGTAGACGTGCGCCGCGTGAAGCGCGTCGAGGACCTCCCGCGTGGCGGCGAGCGCGCCGCGGTAGCCGATGCGGGCGAGGTAAGCGTCGAGGTCGAGCGATGCGCTGTCCTGTGTGGAAGGTAGCATTGGATCGGTGCAGCGAGGATACGCGGCCCCTCGCTTGACCGTCAACGCGCCGGTCAGCACATTGACGGCGGTGGAGCAGGACCATCGAACCCATGCAGGCTGCGCTGGGCCGCTCCGTGGCTTCGCTGCGGAGAGCGCTCGATGGCTCTCTGCGCAAGGTCGGTCCGTGGAGCGCCGGGATGATCACAACCCCGAGCGGCGGCGGACTGGGCAGCACGCCCGGCGCGGCCTGGTCGCCGCCGGTCGAACGACATGCCCGCGCCCGACCGCTATACCGTGACGGAGATCCTCCGCGAGGGGACCAGGTTCGTCGTCCATCGCGGCCTCCGGAACGAGGACGGTTGTCCGGTCCTGCTCAAGATCCCCCGGGCAGAGCCCCTCGACGGCCGGGACGCCGCGCGGCTGCGCCACGAGCTCAAGATCGGACGGAGGCTCAGCGGCCGGTCCGCGATCAGGCCCTGTGAGCTCACCACGTACCGGGACCGGCCGGCGCTCGTCCTGGAAGACTTCAACGGTCGCTCGCTCGATCGGGAGCTCGGGGCGCCGATGGATCTCGGACGTTTCTTGACGATCGCCGCCAGCATCTCGACAGCCCTCGCGGACATCCACGCAAAGGGGGTCGTCCACAAGGACATCAAGCCGCAGAACATCCTCGTCGACTCCATGTCTGGAGAGGTGAAGATCGCGGACTTCGATCTTGCCTCCCTCCTCCCCGAGGACCACCCCGACGCGCGGCGCCCGAGCGTCATCGAGGGCACCCTCGCCTACATGTCGCCCGAGCAGACAGGGCGCACGAGCCGGGCGGTCGATCTCCGTACCGACCTCTACTCGCTGGGCGTCACGCTCTACGAGATGCTCACTGGCGTCCTGCCTTTCTCGGCCGGCGATGCCCTGGAGTGGGTCCACCGTCACGCCGCGGTGCTCCCCCGGCTTCCGTCGGAGCTCGTCCCGGGGCTCCCTTCGCCCGTGTCCGATCTCGTCATGAAGCTCCTCGCCAAGGCCCCCGAGGATCGGTACCAGAGCGCGCGCGGCCTCACGCTCGATCTCGAGCGGTGCCTCGAGGGGCTCACGACGCGCGCGCGCATCGACCCATTCCCGCTCGGAGAGCACGATTTCTCTGGTCTCTTCCAGATCCCGAAGGCGCTCTACGGCCGCGAGCGCGAGCTCGGCGCGCTCGTCGCCGCCTTCGAGCGCGTGGCGCTGCGCGGAGCCCCCGAGTTTCTCCTCATCTCCGGCAATGCCGGAGTCGGCAAGACCTCGCTGGTGCAGGAGCTCTACCGGAAGGCCGTCCGGGAGCGGGGCCTCTTCGCGGCGGGCAAATTCGACCAGCAGCGCCGACACGCGCCCTACGGCACGATCGTCCAGGCGCTCCGCGAGCTCGTGCGCGAGATCCTGAGCGGGAGCGAGCACGTCATGGACGAGTGGCGGAGGCGGCTCTCCGCGGCCCTCGGCAAGAACGCGCAGCTCATCGTCGACGTCCTCCCGGAGGTGGAGCTCATCCTCGGCAAGCAGCCGCCCGTCCCCGATCTGCCGCTGACCGAGACAGAGAGCCGGTTCGCGATGGTGTTCCGGCGCTTCGTCGGCGCCTTCTGCCGCGAGGAGCGCCCACTCTGCCTCTTCCTCGACGACCTCCAGTGGGCAGACCCGGCGAGCCTCGCGCTCCTCGAGCACCTCGTCACCCACCCCGAGACGCAGCGCCTGCTCGCCATCGGCGCCTACCGCGATGAAGAGGTGAATCGGCTCCACCCGCTCACGCGCATGATCGAGCGCGCGCGGGGCGCCGGCACCAGGCTCCTCGAGATCGAGCTCTCTCGGCTGTCCGAGGGGGATGTGCAGCGGCTCGTCGCCGATACGGTCCATACGAGCGGAGAGCGCGCCGCCCCGCTCGCGCGCCTCGTCTACGAGAAGACCGCCGGCAATCCGTTCTTCGCCACCCAGTTCTTGACCATGCTTCACAAAGAGGGCCTGTTCGAGGTCGATCTGCGCGCAGGCGCCTTCCGGTGGGACATCGACGCGATCCGCGGCAAGGGCCTCGCCGACAACGTGGTCGATCTCATGATCGCGAAGATCAAGCGCCTCTCCCCGTCGGCCCAGAAGGCGCTCACGCTGGCCGCCTGCGTGGGGAATACCGTCGATGCCGGCACCCTCGCCGTCATCCGCGATCGGTCCGAGGACGCCATTCACGAGGAGCACCGGGAGCTCGTGCGCGAGGGGCTGCTCCTCAGGTCCGGCGACACGTACCGGTTCCTCCACGACCGTGTCCAGCAGGCGGCTCACGCGCTCATTCCGGAGGCCGAGCTGGCAGCGGTGCACCTCCGCATCGGGCAGCTGCTCGCCGCCCACGCGCCTCCCGACGCGGCCGACGCGCGCGTCTTCGAGATCGCCGGCCACCTCAACCTGGGCGCTGCCCTCGTGACCGACCGGCACGAGAAGGACCGGATCGCCCGGCTCAACCTGGCGGCGGGCCGGCGAGCCAAGGCCTCGGCAGCCTACGCAGCCGCGGCCAGCTACCTCGCGGCGGGCATGGCGCTGCTCGGCGACGACGCGTGGGACAAGGAGCGCGCGCTCGCGCTCGACCTCCACTGCGAGAGCGCGCGCTGCGCCTTCCTGAGCGGCGACTTCGCCGCCTCGGAACGGCTCGTCGACGTGCTCATGCAGCGCGCCCGGAGCCGGATCGAGCTCTCGGAGGTCCACGGCATCGAGATCGTCCTCCACACGACCCGGGCCGATTTCGAGCGAGCGGCGCGGAGCGCCCTCTCCTGCCTGCGCCGCTTCGACGTCGACATCCCGCTCCACCCGACGCGCGGCGCGGTGGAGCGCGCGGCGCGCGCGATCTGGGGCGAGGTGTGCGACCGCCGCATCGAGGAGCTTGTCGGCCTGCCGCGCATGGTCGATCCGGACATGCTGGCCGTGGCGACCACCCTGTCGACGGCGCTCCCGTCAGCCTATTTCTCGGATCCGCACCTCTACAGCCTCATCGCGTGCCGCATCGTCCAGCTCAGCCTCCGCGCGGGCAACTCGGACGCTTCTCCGCCTGGATACGTCGCGTTCGGCGGAACCATCGGCCGCGTCCTCGGCCTTTACCGGGAGAGCTACCGCTTCGGCGAGCTCGCCCGCGCGCTGCTGGAGACCAGCGGCCGGGCCGGGAACCGGGCACAGATCCTCCATATGATCAGCACCTTCATCGACCCCTGGATCCGCCCCTTGCAGGACGTGGTCGGCCTCCTCTACAAGGCATTTGACGAGGCCGTCGAGACCGGCGCGCTGCTCTACGCGTCGTATTGCTCGTTTCAGGGCGTGACGCTGCGCCTCGCCGCGGGCGATCCGCTGGCGGACGTCGTCGCCGAGGCCGAGCGCCACATGGACTTCGCGCGCCGGGCCCGGTACGATGTCATCCACGATTCCTTGGCCGTCGTGCATCGGTTCGTGGAGCGCCTGCGCGGGCGCGATCCGGGCTGGGAGAGCGAGGGCGCCGATGACATCGAGGGACCGCCGGGCGGGGCGGCGGAGCGGATCACGCGCTTCCACGAGCGCCTCTACGCCGCCGAGGCGGCGCTCCTGTTCGGTCGCCATGGCGAAGCCGTGGCCGCGTCGCGCGCGGCGGGCGAGCTGCTCGGGATCGTGACAGACCAGTTCCACGTCAGCACGCAAGCCTACGTCGCCGCGCTCGCGCTCTCGTGCCATGCCCGCGCCCTGCCAGAGGAGCAGCGAAGAGAGCTCGTCCCCGCCCTGAGGGCGCACGAGGCGGATCTCCGCCGCTGGGCGGAGGTCCAGCCCGCGAACCAGGCAGACCGCCACGCGCTCGTGTCGGCCGAGATCGCGCGCATCGCGGGCGACGAGCTCTCCGCGATGCGCCTCTACGAGCAGGCCATCCGGGCCGCGCGCGCGAGCGGCTTCGTCCACGGCGAGGCGCTGAGCCAGGAGCTCGCAGCGGCGTTCTACCGCGATCGCGGCTTCGACCTGATCGCCGATGCCTACCTCCGCGCGGCCCGCTGCTGCTACGCCCGCTGGGGCGCCGACGGCAAGGTGAAGCAGCTCGACAGGCTCTTTCCGCACCTCGCGGCGCGCCCGCTCGCCGCGACGAGCACGGTCACGATGCCGGCCGAGGAGCTCGATCGGCTCGCGATCGTGAGGGCATCTCAGAGCCTCTCGGGCGAGATCCTGATACCCCGGCTCGAGGAAGCGCTGCTCAGGGTCGTCCTTGCGCACGCGGGCGCGCAGAGGGGCTACCTGCTGGAGGCTCGCCGCGGCGCCGCGTCGATCCGGGCGAGGGCGAGGATCGAGGGAGGAAAGCCGTTCGTGGAGTCGCTCGCCGGCGAGGCGCGCGCGCCCGCTTCCTCCGCGGTGCTACCGCTGTCGGTCGTCAACTACGTCGTCCGGACGGGCGAGCCGGTCCTCCTCGACGACGCGGCGGAGACGCGGTTCTCGGCGGACGAGTACATCGCGCTGGCCCGGCCGAGATCGGTCCTGTGCATGCCGATCGCGCGGCGCCCCGGGGTCGACGCGATCCTCTACCTGGAGAACGCCGCGATGCGCGGCGCGTTCACCGAGGACACGCTCTCGGTGCTCGATCTGCTCGCGTCGCAGGCCGCCATCTCGCTCGAGAACGCATCGCTCTACGCGGCCCTGAAGAAGAGCGAGGCATTGCTCCAAAGCATCGTCGACAGCTCGCCGGCCGCCATCTACGTCAAGGATCTGGAGGGCCGACTGCTCCTGATCAACCGGCGGTACGAGCAGTTCGTTCATCTGTCGAGAGCGCAGGTGATCGGCAAGAGGGATCACGAGCTCTTCCCGCCGGAGCTGGCAGACGCGTTCGCCGCGTACGACCGCAAGGTGATCGAGGCGGACAGCCCGCTGGACCTGGAAGAGGTCATGGTCGTGGACGACGAGCCGCGCACATACCTGTCCCTCAAGTTCACCCTGCACGACGCCGCCGGAGCCGTCTATGCCCTCTGCGGCATCTCGACGGACATCACCGAGCGCAAGCGAGCGGAGATGGCCGAGCGCTTCCTGGCGGAGTCGAGCAGGCGGCTGGCGGCCGATCTCGGCTACGAGGCGACGCTGGACGCGATCACGGGGATCGCGGTGCCCGAGCTCGCCGAGGGCGCCGCGCTCTACGTGCTCGACGACGCAGGCGCGCTCCAGCCGGCGGCCGTCGCGGCGGACTCCCCGGCCAAGGCCGCGCGCCTGCGCGAGCTCGCCGCGCCCGCCGGCGATCCCGCGGCGTCCCCGGGCGCGCCGGGGGATCCCCACCGTGTCCTCGGCGCGGATCGTGCCGAGCTCTGCCTCGTGGACGACGGCCTGATGCGGCGCTGGGCCGCGGGTGCAGCGCGCCCCGAGGCGCTCTTCGAGCTCGCGCCCGCGGCGTACATGAACGCGCCGCTCGTGACCCGCGGCCGCTGTCTCGGCGTGCTCTCGCTGATGCGGACCCGAGCGACGCCGCGCTATACCCGGGCCGATGCGCCGCTCATCGAGGAGCTCGCGCGCAGGGCCGCGATGGCGCTCGACAACGCGCGCCTTTACCGCGAGGCGCAGCAGGCCGTCCAGATCCGCGAGGAGTTCCTCGCCGTCGCGTCCCACGAGCTCCGCACGCCGCTCACGCCGCTCAGGCTGAAGCTCGGGATGATGCAAAAGAAGCTGGCGACGGAGATCGTGAACCCCTCGCTCGAGCGCATGGTCGCGGTGAGCCTGGGGCAGGTCGAGCGGATCGAGCGGCTCATCGAGGCCCTCCTCGACGTGAACCAGATTGCGCGCCATGAGCTCGACCTCGATCTCGCGGAGGTCGACCTCTCCGCGCTGACCCGCGACGTCGTGAGCGAGCTCCGCGAGCTCCTGTCGCGGGCGGGCTGCCGGATCGAGATCGCGGCGGGGCCCCCGGTGCTCGGCTGCTTCGATCGGCTCCGCGTCGCGCAGGTCCTGAGGAGCCTGCTCAACAACGCGATCAAGTTCGGCAGGGGCGGGCCCATCGAGGTGACCGTCGCCGAGCGCGGCGACGCGGCGCGGGTCGTCGTGCGCGATCACGGGCCCGGCATCGCGCCGGAGGACATGGATCGCATCTTCCAGCGGTTCGAGCGGGCGGTCTCGTCGAGGTCCTACGGCGGGCTCGGGCTCGGGCTCTACATCGCGAACGAGATCGTCCGGGCGCACGGGGGCACGATCCAGGTGTCGAGCGAGAAGGGCAAGGGCGCCTGCTTCACCGTGGATCTGCCGCGTCACGGCGCCACGTCATCTGCCTCGGGAGGCCCGCCGAAAAGCGGGGGTGTCGCGGCCTAGCGAGACAGAGCGCCTGGACGCCCGGAGAGCGGCAGCGAGCGGTTCACTCTCCCCCTTTCGTCTCCGCGGCTCGATCCTGCGTCACGCCCCCTGCGCGTCGGGGAAGAGCTTCTGGAAGCTGTCCTTGTCGATCGCCTTCTCCAGCGCCGCCTGGACCGAGATGGTGTCCTTCTTGACGAGCCGCTCCAGCGCCATGTCCATCGTCTGCATGCCGGCGGAGCGGCCCGCCTGCATCAGGTTCGTGATCTGGAACGTCTTGCCCTCGCGGATCATCGCGGAGAGCGCGCTCGATCCGACGAGGATCTCGTGCGCGGCGACGCGGCCCGCGCCGTCCTTCGTGCGGAGCAGCTGCTGGGCGATGATCGCGGCGAGGCTCTCGGCGAGCATGCCGCGGACCTGGAGCTGCTCGTCGGCGGGAAACGCGTTGATGATACGGTCGATCGTCGCGGCGGCGCTGTTCGTGTGGACGGTGCCGAAGACGAGGACACCGAAGCTCGCGAGCTGCAAGGCGAGCTTCATGGTCTCGTTGGTCCGGAGCTCGCCGATCAGGATCACGTCGGCGTCCTCGCGCCCGGCGCTGCGGATCGCGCTCGCGAAGCTGCCCGCGTCGGGGCCGACCTCGCGGTGCGTGATCTGGGCCTTGATGGGGCTGTGCACGAACTCGACCGGATCCTCGATCGTGAGGACATGGCACGCGCGCGAGCGGTTGATGTGATCGATCATCGCCGCGAGCGTCGTGGACTTGCCCGAGCCGGTCGGCCCGGTGATCAAGATGAGCCCGCTCGTCCGCTCGGACAGCCGGCGGGCGATCTCGGGGCAGCCGAGATCGTCGAGCGAGAGGATCTTGCTCGGGATGGTGCGGAAGACGGCCGCGAGCCCGGTGGTCTTGTAGAAGTAGTTCGCGCGGAAACGGGCCCTGTCCGCGTAGGAATAGGCGAAGTCGAGATCGAGCTCGTCGACGATCCGCCGCGTCTCCTCGGGGGTCGTGATCTCGAAGAGGAGCGCCTCCATCTCGGCCGTGTCGAGGGGCGTGTCGCGCAGGGCGATGAGCTCGCCTCGGGCGCGCACGAGCGGCGGGTAGCCGATGCCGAGGTGCAGGTCGCTGCCCTTCCTGGCGAGCAGCTCGTCGAAGAGGCGATCGATCCGGGCCACGTTACGCTCCCTTCTTCCCGAAGAGCGCGCCCGCGCGTTCGAAGAGGCCCTTGCCCGCCTCGACGGGCGCGGACTTCGACGCGTCGGGCGCGGGGGCGGGCGGCCGCCTGTCCGGCGTGAGCATGGGCTGCCGCCTGCCGGCGAGGACGGCCTCGAGCTCGTCGGGGGCCTCCGCCACCTTGAGCGCGGCCTCGAGCGTCGTCTTGCCGGCGCGGACGAGCTCGGCCAGCGAGTCGTCCAGGCGGATGATCCCGAGGCCCTTCCCCCGCTGCTGGAGGCTCGGTATCTGGAACGTCTTGGAGTCGCGGATGAGGTTCCAGAGCGGGACGGAGCCGGGCAGGACCTCGGCGGCGGCGACCATGCGCCTGCCGCCCTCGCTCGGCAGGAGCCGCTGGCTGACGATGAGCCGGAGGCCGCCCGCGAGGGTGACGCGCACCTGCTGCTGATCGCCGGGCGGGAAGAGATCGATCAGCCGATCGATGGTCTTCGCCGCGCTCGGCGTGTTCATGGTGCCGAGGACGAGGTGGCCGGTCTCGCTCGCGGCCAGCGCCATGCGGACCGTCGCCGTGTCCCTGAGCTCGCCGACGACGATGACGTCGGGGTCCTCGCGCAGCGAGGCCTTGAGGGCGTTCTCGAAGGAGCGGGTGTGCGTCCCGACCTCGCGCTGGCTGATCATCGCCTTGCCGCGCGCATGGACGAACTCGACGGGATCCTCGACCGTGATGATGTGATGGCTGGTCTCGCGGTTCAGGATATCGACGATCGCGGTGAGCGTCGTGGTCTTGCCGTGGCCCGTCGGCCCGGTGATCACGATGAGGCCCTGGTGGTGGCGGGTGGCGAGCCCGATGGCGTCGGGCAGGCCGAGCGACGCGAGGGTCGGAATGGTGCGCGCTATCAGCCGGAACGAGCCCTTGTACCCCTGCCGGTGGCGCGAGATGTTCACCCGGAAGCGGCCGAGCGCGCCGAGCTCCAGGGCGAAATCGCAGGAGCCCTCGACCTCGAGCACCCGCGAGAGGCGCGCCGGGACGCGCGGCAGGAGGAGGGACTCGACGGCCGCCGGGTCGAGCGGCTCGCCGTGCGGCATCAGCTCGCCCGCCACGCGCAGGAGCGGCGGGCGGCCAGCGACGAGGTGCAGATCGCTCGCGCCCTGATCGCGCGCCATGGCGAGCAGCCCGTCGAGGGCGGCCGACGGCACCTCGGCGGAGGAGGGCCGCGCGCGCCCGCCCGCGGCGACCGCGCGCGCGGCGGCGCGGGGCTCCGGGGACGGCGCTGACGGGCGGGCGGCCGGCGCGGCGCGCTCGGCGGCCGGCGCATCGTCGGCGCGCGCCTCGAAGCGGGCCACCGAGGGCCGGCTGGCGCGGGGCTCCGCAGGCGGCGGCGGGGAGCGGAGGTCGAGCGCGACCTCCGAGGAGCTCGTGCGCTTCGCGTCCTGCTCGCGCGGCGGTGGGCGCTGCCCCTCCTCGGGCGCGAGGTGCTCCCGCATGGAGAGCTGCTGCGAGGGGCGCGCGGGAGGCGCGGCGGCCGCGGTCCCCGATGCGGCGGACGACTGCATCCGCGTCATGCGGGCGTGCACGAGGTCGCCCTGGCGCGCGGCGACGACCGAGATGGCGCCGATGCCCTCGATGCGGATGTGCCACTGCGACGGCTTCGCGCCGAGGGCCTCGATGTGGCGGCCGCCGCCGAGCGCGCTGAGGAGCATGAGGATGTCCTCCGTCGAGAGGGCCCCGGGATCGACGGCCTGGAAGGTGCCCGAGACCTTGACGCTGGGCATGCGCCCGGTGGCCACGGCGAACTCCGTCACCTCGGGGCGGTTCAGCTGCGAGAGCCAGGATCGAA
Source organism: Sorangium sp. So ce426 (assembly GCF_051475585.1). Taxonomy (NCBI): domain Bacteria; kingdom Pseudomonadati; phylum Myxococcota; order Polyangiales; family Polyangiaceae; genus Sorangium; species Sorangium sp. So ce426. The sequence continues at coordinate 7,789,597 of NZ_CP150341.1, forward strand.
GGGCGTTCATCGTCGTCGCTCGTCTCCGCAAGCCGACTCTATCAACGATGAGGCGCCGCGTTTCAAAATGTCGTGCGACGGAGGCGACATTCGGCCGTGGCCCCCGCGCCGACTCCCTCCCACCGTGCCCGCTCGCGGCGACCGCGCGGTCCTTCCTCGGAGCGGTGCGACCCGGCTCACGCCCGCGGCGCGCTCCGCCGCGCGCGGCGCCGGGCTACTGGATCGCGAGCTTGAGCCGAGCGCCCTTCACGAAGTGGCCAGGCGTCTTGCCCTTCTCGCCGGGCGGCGCCTGCGGCTCCGAGTCGATGGTGAGCTGCATGTTGCCGGTCGACTCGATCTTCTTCATGGTCACCCTGGCGATCTCGACCCATTTCGTGGATCTCGGTCCGCCGGGGTCCTCGACCTTGCGGAAGAGCACCGCCTTGGTCCCCGCGGCGACCGGCTTCTCGGTCGTGGAGACGAGCGGCAGCAGGGTCGCGACCTTCCCCGCGCGCGAGACCAGCCTGCCATAGACCTCCACGGAGAAGGTGTCCCACTCGCCCGCGCCGGGGGCCGAGGCGGGCTCTGCCGTAGGCGCGCTCTCCGCGCCGGCCGCCGCCGCCGGCGGAGCCTGCCGCGGCGTGGCGGGGTGATCTGCCGAGGCCGCGGTCGGCGTGGCGGAGAGGAGCGCGGCCGCGCCCGCGGCGACGAGCGATCGCGAGCACCTGGAGAGCCAATCACCAACCGTCTTCATGCACCACGCTCCTTCGCTACTTCGACGCGATCCCACGACCCGCGCGAACTCCGCAGGTTCGCAAACACCGCAGTTACAAAACTTCACATCATGACGCAAACAGACACCTTCCGCAACTCATTTCTCGATCTCGACGGCGTTTGCGCTCATGAGCCGTTTCTTCATCGTTCATCGTCCATCGTCCGTCGTTCATCGTCCGTCGTTCATCGTCCGTCGTTCATCCGTCGTCCGTCGTCCATCGTCCGTCGTCCGTCGTCCGTCGTTCATCGCCGACAGCTCGTCAGCTGCTCGTCTGGTTCTCTCCGCGTCTCTCCGCTTCTCTCCGCGCTGAGCGCTCGGGCGCGCCTCGCTCAGATTCAGGTGCTGGCCGCGTCGGCGAGGCCGACCGGGCTCCGGCTGCGCGGCGCACGAGGAGCGCGGCGCGGCTCGCCCGAGCTCACCTGGTCATCTGGCTTGCCTGTCGTTCTGGCTCGCCCGTCGTTCCGGCTGCCTGGTCGCCCGGCGTGACCGCCTGCCTGGGCTCTCCGGCTCGCCTCGCTGGTTCTCCGACAGGTCCATCAGCGCGCTTCGCGAGGCGCGCTCTCGAAGAGCAAAGCACCCGCGCGAGCGACAGGCTGGCTCGGTCCAAGCCCGCCGTACCTCATTCCCACCCGTCCGACGAAACCAGCTGCGCACAGCGACGCGATCTCTCCCTCTCCAACCTCGCTCCGGGAACCTTCCCGGTGCCTTCCAACACCGCCGACCCGAAAATCGATGTCGGAGTAAGAGTCGCGTTTCAACCAAGATATCATGTCTTCGTCAAAGCAGAGCAGAAATTTTCGGACGCAGTCGATTCTGGTGAGCCCCCGTGCGTCCATGTGTGCGTGCGTCCATGTGTGCCGGCGCAAGCGTGCGCCGGCGAGCCCTGCCGCTGTAGGATGGCCGCGGAGGAACAGAGCCCATGCCCACGGTCGCCGATCACTACGACAAGCTCCTCGCCGCGCACTATTCGAGGATGTTCGGGGATTACGACGCCAAGGTCGCCGAGCAGCGGGCGCTGTTCGAGCGCCTCGGCCTGCGCCCGGAAGGCTCGCCCGAGGCCATCGACCTCGGGTGCGGCTCCGGCTTTCAGTCCCTCGCGCTGGCGCAGCTCGGGTTCAGGGTGACCGCCGTGGACACGTCGGACACGCTGCTCGCCGAGCTCGAGGCGCGCCGCGGGCCGCTCGCCGTCGAGATCGTGAGAGGGGACCTCCTTGACGCGCTGGAGCGCTCGGGGCCCCCCTGCGCGCTCGCCGTGTGCATGGGCGACACGCTCCCCCACCTCGGCAGCAAGTCGGACGTGGAGCGGATGTTCGCCGGCTGCGCCCGGCGACTCGCGCCCGGTGGCCACCTCGCGCTCACGTTCCGTGACCTCACCCGCGAGCTCGAAGGCGCCGACCGGTTCATCCCAGTACACGACTCCGCGGATGTGATCATGACCTGTTTCCTCGAGTACGAACCCGAGACCGTCAAGGTGCACGACCTCGTTCACACGCGCGGCCGAGAGGACGGCCGGTGGACGCTGTCAGCGAGCTTCTATCGCAAGCTGCGCCTCGCCCCCGAGTGGGTCTGCGACAGGCTCGACGCGGCCGGACTCCGCGTCATCCATCGCGAGATCGCGCGCGGCCTCGTCACCCTCGTCGCGCGCTCCTGAGCTGACGTGGGCCGGGATACGAACACCCATTCAAATACATTTCATGGAGGTTGATGGCGCGGGCGACGCGGCGCTAACTTGATATGGGAGGATGAGACCCATGTCCGAGAATGCGAGTCAGACAGGCACGAACGACGCCGGGCAAGCTGCGGTCGTCAACCGGCCGTCGCGGGATGAGGTCCAGGACCTGCGGCGAGAACGAGACGAGGCGCGCCAGCTCCTGGCCACGCTGGTCGTGGCGCTCAAGCGCGCGACGTTCCGGCACGGCACCTACATCGACGGGCTGGGCGCCGCGATGGTCGCCGTGGATCGGTGGTCCAAGCCACGGGGCCGATGATCGAAGGGCCGGACCCGGGCTGCGGTGACGCCCGGAGTCGCGGGCCCAGGCCCCCGAGAGACCTGGTGCGCGCCGCCTCGGCCGCTCGAGCGACCTCGCCGCTGGTCGACGCAGCGACGCAGCGACGCAGCGCGCGGCGGTGGACGCAGCGCGCGCGGCGGTGCCCTGGCGCCGGCCCCGCCTGCCGGCTAGGCGCGAAGGCCGGAACGGAGTAGGTTCCCGGCATGGCCGGATACCGCAGTCGTACATCCACCCAGGGGCGCAACATGGCAGGGGCGCGCGCGCTGTGGCGCGCCACCGGCATGAAGGACGCGGACTTCGAGAAGCCGATCGTCGCCATCGCCAACAGCTTCACGCAGTTCGTTCCGGGGCACGTCCACCTCCACGACGTCGGCCAGCGGGCGAAGAAGGTCATCGACGCCGCGGGCGGGTGGGGCGTCGAGTTCAACACCATCGCGATCGACGACGGCATCGCCATGGGCCACGCCGGCATGCTGTACTCGCTGCCGAGCCGGGAGCTCATCGCCGACAGCGTCGAGTACATGGTGAACGCGCACTGCGCGGACGCGCTCCTGTGCATCTCGAACTGCGACAAGATCACGCCCGGCATGCTCCTCGCCGCCATGCGGCTCAACATCCCGACCGTCTTCGTGTCGGGCGGTCCGATGGAGGCGGGCAAGATCGTCGGGACCCACGACCGCGACGGCAAGCCGCTCATCCGGAAGCTCGACCTCATCGATCCGATGATCGCCGCGAGCGACGACAAGGTGACCGACGCGGATCTCGCCGCGATGGAGCGGTCCGCGTGCCCGACCTGCGGCTCGTGCTCCGGCATGTTCACGGCCAACAGCATGAACTGCCTCAACGAGGCGCTCGGCCTCGCGCTGCCCGGCAACGGCACGCTGCTCGCGACGCACGCGGCGCGCTGGGAGCTCTTCGAGGCGGCGGCGAAGCGCGTCGTCGCGCTCGCGCAGCGGCACTACGTCGACGGCGACGCCTCGGTGCTGCCGCGGAGCATCGCGACGTTCGAGGCGTTCGAGAACGCGATGGCGCTCGACATCGCGATGGGCGGCTCGACGAACACGGTGCTCCACATCCTGGCGGTCGCCCGCGAGGCGCAGGTGGACTTCAAGATGGCGGACATCGACCGGATGTCGCGCAAGGTGCCCAACATCTGCAAGGTCGCGCCGTCGTCGCATCACCACGTCGAGGACGTGCACCGCGCGGGCGGCGTGCTGACGATCCTCGGCGAGCTCGACCGCGCGGGGCTCATCCACCGGCAGGTGGGCACGGTCCACGCGGGCACGCTGGGCGAGGCCATCGACGAGAACGACATCCGCCGCCCCACGGCGACGGCCGCCGCGAAGAAGCGCTCGCTCGCCGCGCCGGGCGGCGTGCCGACGACGGTCGCGTTCTCGCAAGACAAGTACTTCGCCGACACCGACGATGACGCCCAGAAGGGCTGCATCCGCGACGTCGACCACGCGTACAGCCGCGAAGGCGGGCTCGCCGTGCTCTACGGCAACATCGCGGCGGACGGCTGCATCGTGAAGACCGCCGGCGTCGATCCCGAGATCTGGAAGTTCGAGGGGCCCGCGCGGGTGTTCCACTCGCAGGAGGCGGCGTGCGACGCGATCTGGGACAACCAGATCCGCTCGGGCGACGTGGTCGTGATCGTCTACGAGGGGCCGAAGGGCGGCCCCGGCATGCAGGAGATGCTCTATCCGACGTCGTTCCTGAAGGGGAAGGGCCTCGGGAAGGCGTGCGCCCTCATCACCGACGGCCGGTTCAGCGGCGGGACGTCGGGCCTGAGCATCGGGCACGTCTCACCCGAGGCGGCCGAAGGCGGGACCATCGGGCTCATCGAGGAGGGCGACCGCATCCGGATCGACATCCCCGCCCGGACGATCGATGTCCTCGTCAGCGAGGCGGAGCTCGATCGCCGCCGCCGCGCCGCCGAGGCGCGCGGCGCCGATGCGTTCAGGCCGAACCGCGACCGGAAGGTCTCCCCTGCCCTGCGGGCTTACGCGCTGATGGCCACGAGCGCCGCCAACGGCGCTGTCCGCGACGTCGGTCAGATCGAGCCCAGCCGGCGCGCCGGGGACGGCGCGACCGCGGCCGCCCCCGCGCAGCGCAAGTAACGGAGCTCCAGCCGGCGTCCAGCCGCGGAGCCGCGCAGGCGAGGCGCGGACGAGGCGCGGACGAGGACGCAGCGCCCGCAGCGCGGCGGCCGCCGTCGGTGGAACGGCGGCCACCGCCCCGGCCCCCCGGCGCGCCTCGGCGCCCGGCGCAGCTCGGGCGCAGCAACGCTCCGGGCCGCTACGGCATCCACCGCGACGGGGGTACGCCCGGTCGCGTATGATGCCGTACATGAGAAAATTGGCGCTCATCGTGGCCACCTCTCTCGTCTCGGGTTGCAGCCCGAAGGTGCGTGATTTTTCTGGTGACCACGACGTCGGGAGCGGTGGAAGCGGGGCCGGCGGCGGCAGCAGCGCCACCGCAAGCAGCAGTGACGCCACCACCACCAGCAGCGGCCTCGGCAGCAGCAGCGGCGGCGCCAGCAGCAGCAGCGGCGGTGCGACGGATGGCTGCGTCGACCCGGTGGAGGACTGCCCGCCAGCGCAGAGCGCCTGCATGGAAGCGGTGTGCAGCGAGGGTGAGTGTGCGGAGCGGCCGAGGCCGGAGCGGACCCCCTGCGGGGCAGACGGCAGCGCGGCGTGTGATGGCACCGGGGACTGCGTGACGTGCGCGGGCGGCATGCAATGCGAGTGCGGGGAGCCGGGTTGCCCGAACACGTGCGGATCGACGGACGTGATGGTCATGCCCCCGAGCTGCGCGGTGGGCGGGCCGGGCGCCGGGGAAAGCTGCGGGCCGGGCGACGCGAGCTGCTGCGGCAACAGGATGGTCCCCTGCGGCACTTTCCTGAGGGGCTACGACGGGACGCCGAGCACGGACGACGCGTTCCCCGCGGCCGTCAGCGACTTCCGCCTGGACAGGTACGAGATCACGGTGGGGCGATTCCGAGCGTTCGTGGATGCCGGGCAGGGCGTGCAGGAGAGCCCGCCGGCCATCGGGGCTGGCCGGCACCCCCACGTCAGCGGCAGCGGATGGATCGCGGGGTGGAGCTCGCGGCTCGCGCCGAACACCGCGGCGCTCCGGACGGCGCTGCAGTGCAATGGCGATCGCCTCTGGACGTGGACCGACGCCCCCGGGTCGAACGAGGACCTGCCGATCAATTGCATCACCTGGTTCGAGGCGTTCGCGTTCTGCGCGTGGGACGGCGGCCGCCTGCCCTCCGAGGCGGAGTGGAACTATGCGGCTGCCGGTGGCGACGAGCATCGACCTTACCCCTGGGGCTCCGGGATCGACGGCGATCGCGCCTCCTACAACTGCACCGGGGATGGAAGCGCCGCGGGGGCTTGCGCGCTGAGCGACATCCTGCCGGTCGGGTCGAAGCCGCGTGGCGACGGGCGATGGGGGCACTCGGATCTGGCCGGGAATCTCTGGGAGTGGACGATGGACTGGTGGCGGGATGCGCTCCCCACGCCGTGCATCGACTGCGTGCATCGCGTGGACGGCGATCGCGACGCGACGCGGGTCACCCGCGGCGGGAGCTACCGCGCGCCGGCGACGGACGTGCGCGCAGGCAACCGCGACTTCAGTTATCCCATCGACCGCGTAAACAACATCGGCGCCCGCTGCGCGCGAGACATCTAGAGCGGCATGTAGCTGCGGTGGGCGGAAACCGTCGCGGATCGGACGTCGCGGGACGTCGCGGGACGTCGCGGAACGTCTACACGACCGGATTCGACGCCGGGCGTTGTGTGCGATGTCGACGCTGAGGCGCGGCGTGCTAGAGCGCGCGATCGTGGCGTCATCGCGGGGCCAGGCTCAAGGGCAGCAGATCACCGTCGTGGGCGCAGGGGTGATCGGGTTGACCACGGCGGTCGTCCTCCAGCGCGACGGCCACCGGGTGCAGGTGATCGCAGCGGCGCGCGGCGAGCGCACGACGTCCGCGGTCGCGGCGGCGCTGTGGCACCCATTCCTGGCGAACCCGCCCGAGCGCGTCAACGCGTGGTCCTCGAGGAGCCTCGATGAACTCACGCGCATCGCGAACGAACACCCGGAGGCGGGCGTGGATCTCCTGACCGCGCGCGAGGCGGCGGACGACACGCGCCTGCCGTGGTGGGCTCCGAGCGTCCCGGACCTCGCGCTCGAGCCTGGACCCCACCCGCTGGGCGCGCCGTACAGCCTGCGATTCACGGCGCCGCGCATCGAGCCATCGTTGCACCTGCCCTGGCTGGAGGCGCAGCTCGACTGTCCAGTGCGCACCGAGCACGTGCGATCGCTCGCCGAGGTCGAGGGCGACTGCATCGTGAATTGCACCGGGCTCGGGGCGCGCGCGCTCACCGGCGATGGCGAGCTCATCGGCGTGTACGGCCAGGTGGCGATCGTCGAACCAGGCGAGATCCCCCCAGATGTCGCACTGGGTGATGAAAGGGACGAATTGGCGCTCGTCTATGTCATCCCAAGGCGTCGCGAGATCGTGATTGGCGGTTGTTTCATCCCGTCGCCCGATGATCGCCCGCTGACGCCTGATCCCGAGCTTGCTGACGCAATGCTCCAGCGGGTGCGCGCGGCCGGGCTCAAGCCGGGCCGCTCGCTCCGCTCACGCGCCGGGCTGCGCCCTTACCGGAGCACCGTGCGGGTCGAGCGAGAAGGCCGTGTGATCCACAACTACGGCCACGGCGGTTCGGGATACACGCTGGCATGGGGTTGTGCCCACGAGGTGAGCGCAATGCTGCGGGACGGCAACGCGTCGACACACGGCCATGTCTAGCGGAATGTGCCGAGCGCACTGTTTTGACGCGCGCAAGTCGTCGCAAACCGACGCAACGGTTGCGTCCATCGCAACGGTCTCAACGGTCGTAACCGTCGTAAGCGTCGCAACCGTCGTAAGCGTCGCAACCGACGCAACCGACGCAACCGACGCAACCCACGCGACCACCACGAACCGAAACAAACGACGCTGCCTCTGGAATCCAGCCAACCAGAAAGCCCGACGCAACGCTCCGAAAGTCCCGTTGTGCTCCTGTTGCTAGGCTGCTAGATTGAATTCGTGCTCGTCTGCGAGCGTTTCCCGCCTTCTCTCGCAGTGGGACCGCCCATGGCGCCCCTTTGTTCGTCCGAGGGAATGGCCGTGGACGGCCTCGCCTTGGAGGTCGCTAACCCCTGACGACCTCTCGGTGCCATCCCTGGAACGCGGTCCCGAGTGGTCGAACGTTCGTTTGCGCTTGATCCGGTGTCCGCCGTTCGCTGTCACCAACGTGAAGATCCGAAGCTTCCCCGGGAGTTTTGAGCGCCATGAACAACGACGAGAATCGACTCAGTCGGCCATCGGGGCGGCCAGCCGTCTGGAGTTTCACGAGGAACGACGACGAGAGTTGTCCGAGCCGCCCCTCGGGCAGGCCGTCGGGGAGACCCTTAGGCAGGCCGTCAGGGCGGCCCGGGAGCAGGCCGTCGGGGAGACCTTCCGGGCGGCCGGCCCTCTGGAGCGTCCTGCCGCTCGACAGCGGCTTGCTGCAGACCCGGACGATCGAGTGGCCGACGGTGGCGCTCTTCGCCGGGTCGTACGCCCTCTGGGCGACGGCCGTCTACGCGGGCATCGCGGGCTCGGTGTCGACCGTTCCGGCCGTGCTCGCAGCGGCGGTCGCCGCGTATGCCGCCTTCACGCCGATGCACGAGGCCTCGCATCGGTCGCTGGCGCGCTCCGCGCTGCTGAACGGCGTGATCGGGCGGCTGTCCGGGCTGCTGCTCGGGGCGCCGTTCGTGGCGGTGCGTCACTTCCACCTCGAGCATCACAAACACACGAACGAGGCGGACCGGGATCCCGACCACTGGAGTGGGCGCGGCCCGTGGTACCTCCTGCCGCTCCGCTGGGCGACACAGGATCTCCACTACTACTATCTATTTTTGCGCTCCTACCACGCGCAGAAGCGCGCGGAGCGGATCGAGACGGTCGCGTCGCTCGCGGCCATGCTCGCGCTCGTGGCGCTGGCCTTCGGGCTCGGCTATGGCGAGCTCGCGCTCCTCTACTGGATCTTGCCGGCGCGGCTGGCGATCTTCTTCCTCGCGTTCGCCTTCGACTACCTGCCTCACTACCCCCACGAGATCACGGCGACGCAGGACCGGTACAGCGCGACGCGCGCGGTCGACAGCGCGCTGTTCAACGTGCTGCTCTTCGGGCAGACGTATCACCTGATCCACCACCTCTACCCGGCCGTGCCGTTCTTCCGCTACCGGACCGTGTGGAAGCACCAGCGCGAGGAGCTCATGAAGCTCCGCTCGGAGAGCATCCCCCCGCCGCGGGCGTCGCTGCCCCTGATCGCGGCGGGCAGCCTCGTTGCGCCGCGGGCGCCCACGATCCAGACGGCTCACCCCACGCAGGGCGCGGCCGAGCTCGACGCCATCTGATCCGAGCGGCGCCCCGCTCCACGGCGGTCTCCGCCCCCCTCTGCCCCATCCCGACCCGCAGCAGAGCGGCGGTCACCCGCTTCGGATACGGGCCCACCTCGGCGTCTTCGGCGCGCAAGCGCGCTGACCCGCCTTGGGTACGCCGTCGCAGAGCGGCGGTCACCCGCACAGGAGACGGGCCCAGATCGGCGTTTTCGGCGCGCAAGCGCACTCCAGTGCGCTGAGCACCGAAAACGCCGAGGTGGGCCCGTATCCGAAGCGGGTGACCGCCGCTCAGAGGCGGGCGCGGCGGCGGGCGCGGAGCGCTCGCGGCGGCAGCAGGACCTCTCGGAAGAGCAGCGCCTCCGCCACGGCGCGGCGGTCCAGCGCGACGCTGGACGCGTCGAGGCGCGACCCGAACGCGTCGGGCCGTCGCTCGCTCGTGCCGAGCGCCGGGATCGCGGCGCGCGCCCTGATGAGGATCGACAGCGACTGCGCGGGCGCCTGGTGCGCCGCCAGGACCGCGCCCGCGAGGAGCGCCCGGGCGTCGAGGACGGCGGGGACCCGGCCGGCGAGCAGCGCGTCGCGCGCGCGCGACGCCTCCTGGCGCTCGTGCGGGCCGTAGTCGAGTCCGCTGATGTCCTGCAGACCGAAGCCGGACAGGGCGGTGAGCGGGCCGGCATAGAGGCGCTCCACGATCCACGCGGCCATGGCGGCGAAGGGCGCCAGCGGGACCGGTCGCCAGGCGCCCTTCACGGGCAGGAGCAGGTCATCGAGGCTCACCTCGGCGTGGCAGCGCGCCCACGCCTCCCGCAGGGCGCGCGCGTCCTCGTTGAGCCCGCCCCGCTCGAGGACCATGCACCCGATGAGCACGCGCAGGTGCGGCGGAGGATGATCGTCATAACGCGCGCCGGTCACGTCCGTCTGGACGGCGATGGACGCGTACGGCTCGTCCTCCTGGAAGAACAGCTCGCTCATCGTGAGCACGTAGGCGGGGCCGAACATGAGCGTGCCGAAGACGTCACAGAAGATCTCCTCGAACCACACGCCGAACACCCGCCTGAGCGCGGGAGCCCCGATGCGATCGCCGTCCGGCGCGAGCGGGCGCGCCCGCTCGCCCCCCAGGCCGAGCTCGCGGCGCAGGGCCGGCTCGAGGCCGTCGACCGAGGCCAGGAAATCGTGCCCTATCTCGTGCGCGAGCGCGGGCCAGCGCAGCGGGGTCGAGAAGAAGTCGACAGGGAGGAAGATGGGCGCGATCGACGTCGGGATGAAGCCAGTCCAGATCGCGAGATCGAACTCCGTGAGCTGCGTGGCCGGCGCTCCGCTCCGGAGCGGCAGCCCCTCCGCCCGCGCGAACGCGATCACGGGGGCGTAGCAGGCGTCGGCGAGGGCGTCCGCGTCGCCGAGATCGGGCAGGAGCGACGGGTCGCGGCGCTGCCGCACGAGCACCGCGATCTCGCCCACGACGAGCTCGATGGTGTCCGCCGCGGCCTCCGCCTCGCGCGCCGTGAGGCCCGCGTCGACCGCGGCGCGCAGGCTCCCGATCTCGTGCGGGACGGCCCCGACGAGCACGTCCGTGAAGCGCCGGTTCGCCCGTTCGTGACGCACCACGTCGCCGAGCGCCGCGGCGCTCTGCTCGATCTCGGCGAGCCGCAGGAGCACCACGCGCAGCCGGTCGGCGTCGGGCGCGCGCGGGGCGCCGAACGGCATCCCCGCCCACGGCGCAGCGCTCGACGGCGCGACATCGACGAGCCCCGTATCGCTCCCCGGCGCGACGTCGACGAGCGCTGGTTCGCTCCGCGGGGCGTCCTCGCCGCCGGGCCGCGCGGCGGCACGCGCAGCGCGCTCGGCGCGCCTGGCTTGCAGGTTCCCGTACATGCTCGCGAGCTTGACGATCGCCCAGATCACTCCGATGAGGACGCCGACGTATTTCTCGAGGTCGATGTCACGCATGGCGCCCCTCCAGCGTCGTCGGGGCGCGGCTCTCCGGCCGCGCGGCTCTCCGGCCGCGCAGCGCGCGGCGACAGCGCCCGGGGCGGGCCGAGCACCTCGGCCAGGACGAAGCGCCGCACGAGCGCGTCGCGGCGGCCGAGCCACGCGAGGAGCGGGCTCGGTGGGTCGCGCGGCGGCACCTCACGACTCCCCGACGGGATCGGGCTTGCCCCCCGTGGTGCCGGCGATGCCCTGGCGCATCTCGGTGTCGGCGATGACGTTGCGCATGTTGTAGTAGTCCATGACGCCGAGCTTGCCCGTGCGGAGCGCCTCCGCGACGGCGAGCGGGATCGTCGACTCCGCCTCGACGAGCTTCGCCCGCATCTCCTGCGTCTTGGCCTTCATCTCCTGCTCCTGCGCGACCGCCAGCGCGCGGCGCGACTCCGCCTTGGCCTGCGCCACCTGCTTGTCCGCCTCGGCCTGCTCCGTCTGGAGCTTCGCGCCGATGTTGGAGCCGACGTCGACGTCGGCGATGTCGATGGAGAGGATCTCGAACGCCGTCCCCGCGTCGAGGCCCTTCTTGAGCACGTTCTTCGAGATGGTATCCGGGTTCTCGAGGACGTGTTTGTAGTCGTCGGCCGAGCCGATGGTCGAGACGACGCCCTCTCCGACGCGGGCCAGCACCGTCTGCTCGCCCGCGCCGCCGACGAGGCGATCGATGTTGGCGCGCACGGTCACGCGCGCGATCGCGAGGAGCTGGATGCCGTCCTTGGCCACGGCCGAGACCTTCGGGGTCTCGATGACGCGCGGGTTCACCGACATCGCCACCGCCTCGAGCACGTTGCGGCCGGCGAGATCGATCGCGGCCGCGCGCGAGAAATCGAGCTCCATCCCCGCCTTGCCGGCCGAGATGAGCGCGTTGACGACCGCCTCCACCCGGCCGCGGGCCAGGTAGTGGGCCTCGAGCATGTCGACGGACACCCCCTCGAGACCGGCCTTCACGGCGCTGATCCGCGCGTTGACGATCTGATCGGGCGGCACCCGGCGCAGGCGCATCGCGATGAGCGTGAGCATCGAGACCCCGGCGCCCGACGCCTGCGCGGCGATCCACAGCCGGAGCGGCACCATGTACAGCGTCGCGACGATGGCGACGAGCACGAGCCCGCCGATCACGATGACCGAGATGATCTCCATATCCCTCTCCACCCGTCCCTGTCCGTGAAGGGCCGCCTCTCGCGCGCTCCCTAGGGCTTGCGCGGCTCGACGACGACCCGATTCCCCTCCACGCTCGCGACCCGCACGGGCGTGCCAGCCTCCACGTAGAGGCCGTCGGTCACGACATCGACCGCGCGATCCTCGATCTCGACCGTGCCGGCGGGGCGGAGCGGCGTGAGCGCCCTGCCCTCCTTGCCGGCCAGCGCGGCGAGCCGCGCGTCCGGGCCACGCCCGCTCCGCTGGGTCTCGAGCAGCACCATCTTGCGGCCCACCGGCGTCCTCGGGACAGCCCAGAACAGGAGCCCCGTCACGCAGACGCCGGCGCCCAGGGCGAGCAGGCCATAGCCGATCCCGAGGGCCGCCCATGCGAGCGCGACCGCGCCGAGCACGGCGGCGCCGCCGAGGAGCCCGACGAGGCCGACGCCGGGGATGACCAGCACCTCGATGGCGAGCAGCACGAGCCCCACCACGAGCAGCGCGACGACGAGCAGCGCGGGCGTCACGCTCCGCGCTCCTCGTCCGCGCTGCGCGCGATCGCCCTCACGACGACCCGGCCCCCCTCCGCGCGGATCACCCGCACGCGGGCGCCGGCCTCGACGTAGCCGAGCTCCGAGAGCGCCTCCACGCGGCGGCCGTCGAGCGCGACCTTGCCCGAGGGGCGCAGATCGGTCGCGGCCGTGCCGAGCCGCTCCACCAGCGACGCGGGCGCCGCGGAGCCCTCGGGAGGTCCTCTGACGGCGACGCCGCGGATCGCCGCGTCCAGAACGAACCGCCGCCCGAAGCGCGTCCTCGGCGCGACGCGGGCGGCGCCCACGGCGAGCGCCGCCGTCGCAGCGAGCGAGCCGCACACCGAGGCGAGGGCGCGCGGCAGCCAGCCGGCGTGCCAGGCGACGTCGACCGGCACGCGCTCGAGATCGAGGAGCGAAAGGAGGAGGGCGCTCGCCACGCACGCGGCGCCCGCGACCCCGGGGACGATGTGCCCCGGGACCAGGATCTCCACCGCGATGAGGATCGCGCCGACCGCGAAGAGCGCGAGCTCCTCCCAGCCGGCGAGCTTCACGACGTGGTGCCCGAAGAAGAACAGCGCGAGGCACGAGAGCCCGACGGCGAGCGGGACGCCGTGGCCCGGCGCGTAGAGCTCGAGGAGGATACCGAGCATCCCGAGGGTCATGAGGATCCCGGAGAGCGTGGGATCCGAGAGGAAGCGCGCGAGCTCCTCGGCGAAGCTGGGGCGCGGGCGGAGGATCTCCGCGGGCTGGGGGCGGCCCAGGGCGCCGAAGAGGTCTGCCTCGCTGCCGGCCTGCACCTCGGCGACGCCCCACGCGAGCGCCTGCGCGCCGTCCAGCGTGAGCAGCTTCCCCTTCTCGTCGAGGCCGGGGACCTCCACGTCGGCGTCGACCATGGCCTCGGCGATGTCGCCGCGCCGCCCCTTCGCCTCCGCGGTCGCGCGCATCTCCTTCCGCATGTAGGAAACGACCTTCTCGGCGACAGGCTTCATCTCGCCGCCCTCGCCGATCTGCACGGGCGTCGCCGCGCCGAGGGTGGCGCCGGGGGCGACCGCGATGACGTCGCAGGCGAGCGAGATGAGCGCTCCGGCCGAGATCGCGCGCGGGTTGACCCAGCACACCGTGCGGACGCGCGCCCGGAGCAGCGCGTCCCGGATGGCGAGCGCAGCGTCGATGCGGCCGCCGAGCGTGCTGATGTCGAGCACGAGGAGGTCGCCCTCCTGCTGGGCGGCGACGACGCGCTCCAGGAAGGGCGAGAGGCCGAGATCGATCGTCCCGGAGATCGCGACCACGGTGACCTTCCCCGCGCCGGGGATCGGCGGGAGCGGCCGCGGGCCCGGCGGCGCGGGGGCTCCGGCCGCGCCGCCCGGGACCGCGGCGGGCGCCGCCGCCTCGCCGCGGGCAGGGAGGCACAGCGCAATCGTCGCGAGGAGCGCGAGGAGCGAGGCCGCGCGCCGCGCCCGCCTCGCGGCCTGTTCCAGCAGGCGCAACAAACCAGTCAAGCCCCGCTCCCTGCCATGGCGGCTCGGCTCGCGCCGCGCGCCATGCTCCCTGAGGTTCACGCCGAAGACCGCCTCGACAAGGGTAGCGCATGGCGGCGCTCCACGATACCCCCCTGCTCAGGCTGCTCCGCCGCTGCCCGCCATGAACCTCGCCACCGCGCCCGCGAACTCGGCTGGTCGCTCCACGATCCAGTCGTGGCTTCCCTTCGAGGAGACGACAAGGGTCGAGTCGGGGATCAAGCGTTGGATGGCGAGGGCCGAGCGGATCGGCACCGTGAGATCGCGCGCGCCCCAGGCGAGCAGCGTCCTCACGCGCACCCGCGCCGCATGGCCGCTCAGGTCCGCGGTCGCGGCGATCCGCAGCAGGCTCAGCGCGCTCCGCGCGTGGAAGAGCAGGTTGTGGAGGAGCGCAGGCGTCCCCCGCGCGACGAAGCGAGGCTCGAGCAGCGCCTCGGCCGCGCGGGCGAGGACGAGCGAGAGGACCGAGCCCTGCGGGTTGAATCCGATGGAATCGACGAGCACGACCCCGGTTAGCCGCTCGGGGTGGAGCGCCGCGACGATCAGCGCCACGGCGCCAGACAGCGAGTGGCCGATCAGCGTGACGCGCTCGAGGCGCAAAGCCCGCAAGGCCTCGGCGACGCAGCGCGCATACCGCTCCAGGGTCCACGGCGCGCGGAGCCGCGAGGCGCGGCCCGAGCCGGGCAGCTCCAGGACGAGCACCCGCGCGTGGCGCGCCATCGCCTCGACCGCTGGCTGGTAGGTCGCGCCGTCGATCAGCATGCTGGGCAGAAGCACCGCGGGCTCGCCGGTGCCCGTCTCGGTCACATAAAGGATCTCGCCTCCGACCCGCATCTCACGCCCACAGCCTTCCGCCCGAGCCCTCCGCCTCGCCGCGGGGCCCGCGGAGATGGGCAGGATCTTCTCTCCTCGACCCGACCGGGGGACATACGAGCCGGCGAAAAGGAGCGAGCGTCCGGCGCAGGATCCCGTCGTTCCGCTTCGTCGAACGCGCTTTCCCATGATCGGCGAGCCGTTGCCGGACGCGTGCCAGCGCGGGCTGGTTCGCCGCGAATCCGCCGCGGGGATCGCATGAAAACCTGGAAGGCCGTTGAGCCTGTCGCGCGCCGCGCTAAGCTCCTCGACACAGGCTTCGAGACATCAATCTCCAGGCTGATTGGGGGCCAGCTGGCATGTCGCCGCGGGCCGAGAGCCGGACGGCGCCTGCTCGGACAACCAGCTCTTCTGGAATGACAGAGGCGATATGTTGAGGTTCCGCTCCACGTCCGGAGATCGGAAGATGGCCGAGCTCAGCGTCTCGGCGCTCTCCGTATCCGCTGCGATGTCCGTCCTCTCCCAGGGTGCATGGGGGACGGACGCGCCGCCCGCAGCGGAGGTCCAGTGGGCCTATGCGCTCGTCGCTGCGCTCGGGTATCTGCCAGCCGCGATCGAGATCGCCGCGGCCACGCTGCGGCGGACGGGAATGTCGGTCGAGGCGTATTTGCGGAAGAACGCGGCGCAGCTGGACCCGGGGGGACCCGAGGGGGAGATCCTGGGTCTGGTGCTCGGCGACGCGCTGGAGTCGCTCGGCGAGGAGGCGCGCCGGGTGGTGCATGCGCTCGCCGTGCTGCCTGCGGCGGGCATTCCGCTGGAGGTGGTCGCCGCCGCGGCGGGGAAGCCGGCGCCCTCCGCCGCGCGGCCGCTCCAGCTGCTCGTGCATGGGCGGGTGGTGTCGCTCGAGCAGGGGCCGCAGACCTTCACGATGACGCCCCCCGTGCGCGCCGCGGCCCGCGAGGACGCGGCGGCCGACGCGAGGCGCTGGGACGCGCTCCACCGGGGCTCGGCGGACGCGATGCAGGCGCTGCTCTTCTGGACGGCCGCGGCCGAGGGGCGGCCGGAGGCGGCGTCGCGCCGGCGCGTCGCCTGCGAGCTCTTCGCGGCCCTCGACCTCGCGCCGTTCCGGGACGGCGAGCGCGGCGCCGAGGTGCTGGCGCGGGCGCTCGTCGACGCCTGCACGGTGGTCGATCTCGGGCTCCCGGCCGAGCTCCAGCAGCGCTTGCTCGACGAGGCGGCGCGGCTCTCGGGCGACGCGCTCCCCGAGCTGCGCGAGCGCGCGCTCGCGGCGCTCGAGAGCGCGCGTCGCGCCGAGCTCGCGAGCAAGCGGCGCGGCACCTTCGGGACGCTCCGCGCGACGCCGGCCGCCCGCGAGCGCGGCCGCCCGGGTCACCGCGACGTCCTCCGCAAGGCGGTGCGCGCGAACGCGCAGCGCGCGGCGGCGCGGAGCTCGCCGCCGGCCGACGACGAGGTCTTCCGCAGCGCAAAGGAGCTGCTCGCGCGCGGCAACCGGCGCCTCGCCGAGGGCGCGCTCGAGGCCGCCGTGGCGGACTACGGCGAAGCGCTCGCCGGGTTCGAGGCGGCCATGCACGGGCGTGGCCAGGCGACGGCGCTCCTGCTCCGCGGCGACGTGCACCGGCGGCAGGGGGACCTTGCGGCCGCCTCGCGCGATCATGAGCGGGCGCTGTCGCTGTTCAAGGCGGCGTCCGACCGGGCCGGAGAGGCGATGGGGTTGCTCGCGCGCGGCAACCTCCGGCTCGACCAGGACGAGCTGGCGGGGGCGGCGAGCGACTACGGGTGCGCGCTCACGCTCCTCAGGGCTTGCCGCGATCGCCTGGGCGAGGCCAACGTGCTGAAGGCGCAGGGCGATCTGTGCTTCAGGGAGGGGGACCTCGCGGGCGCCGCGCGCGCCTACGACCGCGCGCTCTACATCCTCGAGGGCGTGGAGGAGCGCGTCCTCAGCCAGCTGCGCTCGCCCCCGCCGAGCAGCCGCGATGAGCGTCGCGGGGGGAGCTCACGCGCCCGCGCCGCGCGCGAGGTGCTCCCGCAGCCCGATCTCCTCCGGGCGCTCGGGTGCGAGCAGACCCACGCGCGCACGTGGCAGGCCCGCGGCGACCTGCGCCTGCGAGAGCGGCAGACGGCGCTCGCGACGCGCGACTATGGCAATGCGATCCTGCTGTACCGGGACAGCGGAGATCGCCGAGGCGAGGCCGCCGCGCTCAAGGCCCGCGGCGACCTGCGCCGCCAGCGGGGCGCGCTCCCGGGCGCGCAGCGCGACTACGAGGACGCGCTGCGGCTCTTCGAGGAGCTCGGGGACAGCGCGGGCCAGGCCGCGGTGCTCCACGCGCGCGCCGATCTGCGCTGCGAGCGGGGCGACACCGCCGGGGCGGCGCTCGATTATTCGAGGGCGCTCGCCCTGTTCGACGCGACGGGCGACCTCGCTGCGCACGCGGGCGCCAAGGGCGCCGTCACGGGCGTCTCCCACCGCGAGGACCCACCGCGCCGCGCCGCGGCCGCTGTCCCGCGGTGAGGCTAGCTCCCTCGCTGCCGCTCGAGCCGCGCCCGCATCATGTTGGGGATGCTCCCTGCTGCCTCGATCGCCCTCGCGAGCGCCGCGCTCGCCTCCGCGTGACGGCCTCGCCGAGACAGCGCGCGCGCCCGCGCCTCGATGACCTCGATCCGCTCCTGCCCCACGGAGAACCGGGCAGACCGCGCCTCCAGCTCGTCCCACTCCTCGGCGCTCGCCTCCCGCGTCGCCAGGTCGATCATCGACCAGTGCACCTCTTCCGCGGGGGCCATCGCCATGTCCTCGCGCCCCGCCGCCGCGGCCTTCGCCTGCTGAGCCCGGATCGCCTCGATGAGCTCGCGCGCCCTGCTCTCCTCGCCGCGGTAGAGGAGCACCCTCGCCAGGAGCAGACGCACCACCGGCCGCGCGTCCTCCCCGCGCTGCTGGCGCTCGAGCGCCACGGTCCGCTCCACGTGGGGCGTGGCCGCGTCCAGGGCGCCCATCAGGTAGAGATACTCGCCCAGGTTGAACTCGCTCACGAGCTCCAGCATCCCGAGGCCCAGCTGGCGCGAGATGGTGAGCAGGCGGCACAGATCCGCGATCATCCCCTCGGTGTCCCCCTGGCAGGCTCTGAGCAGCGCCCGGCCGTTGAACGCCGGCCCGAGGTGCAGGAGATCGCCGCGCTCCTCGCACATGTGGATCGCCCGATCCAGCGCGGCGCCTGCCTCGTCCAGCTTTCCCAGCCCCGGGTAGATGGCGCCCAGGAGGAGCAGCGACACGACGAGCGTCTCGTAGCCCTCGTCGCCCAGCCCCTCTGCCTGCGCCGCCGCGCGCTCGAACTGTTGCGCCGACTCCTCCTCCCGGCTCTCACGGTGCAGCGAGCGCGCCACCCCCATCGAGAGCCGCGCCGCCAGCGCGGGCGGCAGATCGCCGCGCGCGAGCGCCCCCGCCCCCTCCACGCGCTGCTTCGATCGACCGTAGTCGTCCATCCAGTCGAGCGCCGTGGCCTCGTCGAGCAGGATCTCGATCTGCTCGATCACGTCGCCCTCCAGGGTCGCCATCGTGCGCGCGCGATCGAGATCGCCGAGCGCGTCGTGGTAGCGGCCCAGGCGGTAGCGCATCAGCCCCCGGCCCCGGTACGCCTTCCTCCGCCGCACCCCGGGCGCCTCGACAGGCTGCGCGAGCGCCCGGCTGTAGTAGAGCTCCGCCTCCACGTAGGCGTGCCGCGCCCGCGACCGCTCGGCGAGCTCCAGGTAGGCGTCCTCCGCGACCGTCGCGAGCCCCGCCTCGGCCGCGTGGTGCGCGATCCTGAGCCGCCGCTGCTCCCGGCCCTCGTGGGCCGCCTCGCGGTGGTGCTCGTACGCTGCCAGGTGGATCCGCCGCCGCTCGGCCTCGGCGACGTCCTGCGCCACCGCCTCCCGCACCAGCGCGTGCCGGAAGCGCAGCCGATCTTTCCGATCGCCGACCAGCACGCCCACCTTCAGCAACCGCTCGGTCCCGACGCGCGCATCGAGCGGGAAGGCCGCGCCGTCGCCGCGGAGATCCAGCTGGCGCAGCACGCCCGCGATCTCGTCGATCGACACCTCTGCGCCGAGCAGCGAGACGAGCCGCGCGTGCGCCCCGAGCGCCGGCCCGAGCGCCGCGATCTCCGCGTGCGCCAGCGGATCGAGCGACGGCAGCACAGGGAGGCGCTCGAGCTCGTCGGTCGCCAGGTACCACGCGTCACCCCGCAGGTGCCGGCGCAGGATCCCCTCGCGCTTGAGCCCGTGCACGAGCTCCACGAGCAAGAGCGGCACCCGCTGCGAGCGCTCGAGCAGGCGATCGATCGCCGGCTCCGGCACGTCCCGCGCGGGCAGGAGCAGCCGCCTGCAAAGCGCCCGCGCGCTCTCGTCGTCCAGCGGCTCGAGCCGTAGGGCCTCGTGTCGCGCGGCGCGCTCGCCCCAGGAGGGGTGCGCCTCGGCGAACGCCGGGCGCCCCATCGCGCAGATCCACAGCGGTGTGGCCTCGTCCGCGAGCGCCGCGTACTCGATCGCGGCGAGCGTCGCGTCGTGGGCGAAGTGCGCATCGTCGAGGAGGAGGATCACGGGCGACGCGGCCGCGCACTGGCGCAGGCACTCGCCCGCCGCCCGCACGCGCGCCGAGCGAAGCGCGCCGGGCGCGGCCCGGAGCGCCTCGAGCTCGGGGAAGATGTCGACGCCCGTCTGCTCGTCCACCCATCCGAGCGCCATCGCCAGCCCCAAGCGGAGCTCCTCGCCGAGCACGGCACCGAGCGACTCCGGGAGCGCCCCGCGGACGCCGCTCTCCGGGGGCTGCTCGGGCACGCAGAGCGCCTTGCGCACGAGCTCGTGGAGCGTCGCGTCCGACGCGCCGCTCGTGGGCTCTTGCCCGCGCAGCTCGATGATCCGGGCGTGCGGCAGGCGCTCGCGGAGCTGCTTGCCGAGCTCGACGAAGAGGCGGCTCTTCCCGTGACCGGGCCCGCCGGTCACCGAGACGACCGTGGGCTTTTTCATGCAGAGCGCCTCCTCGGCGCTCTGCAGGAGCTGCTCGAGGATGTCGCGACGGCCGACGAACCCGCCGGGGCGCGTCGCGTCCCGCGACTGCTCCTCGATGCCCGGCGGGAGCTCGTCGCCCGCTGTGGGGTGCGACGGCTCCGGGAGCGCGGCCGACGCCTCGGGCGTGAGGAAAGGCCCCAGCGGCCCGGCGGCGGACGGCCACCGCTCGGCGCGCGAGAAGAGCGGGCTCAGGAACCGCCGCGTCCCGTCCGGGCGCGCCTGGATCGACACGGGCGCAAGATCGATGAGGACCCGCGTACACAGCCCGCGTCGCAGGAGCTCGTCGGCCGCCCGCTGCGCGCGGCGCGCGGGGCTCGCCGTCCCCTCCTGGCCGAAGACGCCCACGTAACGAGCGCCGGAGGCGTGCGCGAGCTCGCCGCCGAGCGCCAGGAGCCTGCGCTGCACCGCGATGCGATCGGCCGCGCTCTCGAAGAACAGGAGCCCCATCACGCGGCGCTCGATGCCGGCCCCGGAGCGCGACCCCTCCCGCACGCTCGCCGCGACCTCGTCCCGGAGCGCGCGCTCCAGCGCCACGCGGAGCTCGCTCGCGCTCGCGAACCGCTCGCTCCGTTCCTTGGCGAGGCAGCGGTGCACCACCTCCTCGACCGCCTGCGGCACGGCCGCGCTGGCCGACAGGCGCGGCGGTCTGCGGCTCCGGTGGTCCTCCAGCACCGCCGCGCGCGGCCCCCAGAACGGGGGCCTGCCCGCGAAGAGCTCGTACAGGATGACGCCCATCGCGTAGATGTCGGCGCGCGCGTCGAGATCGGGCCACCCGGCCGACTGCTCCGGCGCCATGTACTCGGCCGTCCCCACGGCGAGGTCCTCGTCCTGCCCGTCGTAGCGCCACCCCACGACGCGGGCGATGCCGAGGTCGATGAGCGTCGCCTTCGCCTCGTCGACGAGGATGTTCTCGGGCTTGACGTCGCAGTGCACGTAGCCGCGCGCGTGCACGGCCTCGAGGGTCGCGAGCGTCGCGAGCCCGAGCCGGGCGGCCTCCTCGAGCCGCGGAGCAGGGCGCGCCGCGAGGCGGGAGGCGAGCGTGGGCGCGGCGATGTGCTCGATCACCGCGTAGGGCGAGCCGTCGTCCAGCGCCCCCCACGCGTGCACGGCCGGCACGTGGGGGGCGCCGATGGCCGAGAGCGCCTCGACCTCGTCCCGGAGGCGCTGGCCTGCGCCGCGGCGATCGGCGCGCGCGAGCTTGATGGCCACGCGCGCGCCGCCGCCCTCCGGCTCGGCCTCGAAGACGAGCCCGAAGCCGCCCTGCCCCAGCGTCCTGCGGGTCCAGTAGCCGGGGAAACGAGGCAAAGCGACGGGGACGACCTCCGTGATCTCCGGAGGAATCGACGACTGGCCGGACGGCGTCCGAGCGGACTGCGCGCACTCGGGGCACGCGCCCTGATTCCGCCGCCCGCAAGCCGGACAGCGCCCCCCTTCCCGGGTCGCGCGTTCAGGCTCCTCGTCTCGCAGGGCTTCCGAGCGCATTCCGCTCCTAGGGGGCGGGCGTCAAGAACGTGGTCACCACCTGGTCCGTGCGCACATAAGGGCTGACGAAATAGTTCGTGATGCACCCCCTGAAGAAGCCGGCGTTGGTGTCGACCCCGTTGCACAGCTGATTGCACGAGCCCCAGATCACCATGGATCCGCACTGCTGCCAGGTGACTTCCCCGGTGGTAGGGTCGGTCTCGACGTGGCCGGCCGCGCAGTCGCGTTGCACCTGTCGCGCACGAACGTAGCCCACCGAATCGTAGCAGGCGCCCAGGTAGGGCGTCGCGGCGAACAGGTTGCCCCAGAACGCGCCCTCTCTCACCGGATAGGCCGCGCGCTCCGCCCAAGTCGACGTCAGCTCGTTGTTTCGAAGGGAGATGTTCACCGAAACACCGTACCAGTTTACCCGCGCGGCGATGCAGGCCGAGATCTGATGCTGGACATATGTATCGTTACTGATGGGGCTGGTCGCCCACCAGTGCGCGTAGCCGAGATCGCCGCGGTACAACTCCGGGTGGGCGACCCCGCTGCTGTCGGTCCATGAGAACGCGAACGTCTGGTCGGGGCGCAGAGAACAGCTCACGATATAGCGCATGAGCTCCCGCGCCAGGGCGCCGTTCGTTCCCGGACTCTTGATGGTCGCCAGCGCGGTCGGGTTCAGCGCGGTCGGGTTCAGCGCGTTCGGGGTCAGGCCGTTCGGGGTCAGGCCGTTCGGGGTCAGGCCGTTTGGGGTCAACCCGTTCCAGAGGTAGCCGTTGTTGGCAACGAGCTCGCTCTCGGCTTCCCCGACGAGCTCCTCCGCCTGCTCGTCGATCTCGGCGCCGATGCAGGCAGCGGTAAGCAGAGGTAATGCGAAGACCGCGACACTTCGTGAACAGCAAAGAACCATGATGGTCCCCCTTTTCATCGCCGCGATTTGGCGTTTAAGGTCGAGTAGCCGCAAAGTTTAAGTTACCATTTCGAAATGCTTCTGCATAGCGCTTTAGTAAAGGATGCGTTCGATCCAGAGCGCTCGCTGGCAGCAGGGCTGTAACGCGCCGCGACGCATCGCGACGCACGGCGCGGAGGAGCAGATGAGCGACGAAGAGGACGAGACCAGGCCGTTTTCGGATTTCGAGAGGTCGACCGCGCGCGGCGAGTTCCCGCCGGGCACCCTGGCGGGCGAGTACATCCTCGAAGGATTCATCGCGCGTGGCGGCTGCGGTGTGGTCTACGGGGCGAGGCACGTCCGATCGGGCAGGCCCGCCGCGGTCAAGGTGCTGAGCGAGGCGGTGGCGCACTCTCGCCGCGTTGTCGATCGGTTCGCACGCGAGATCGAGGTGCTGCGGTCGATATCCCACCCGAACATCGTGGAAATCTATGCGGTAGGTGAGCTGAACAACTATCAGCCATTCTATGTCATGGAGCGCCTCGATGGCCAGACTCTCGACGCGCTGATCCGGTCCCAGACGCGGCTCACGCCGCGCGAGACCCTGGAGCTGATGGAGCCTGTGTGCGCAGCGCTAGCAGCCGCGCACACAGCGGGCATCGTTCACAGGGATGTGAAGGCGAGCAACATCTTCATCTGCTCGAGCCCGCCACGTACCGTGAAGCTGCTCGATTTCGGTATCGCAAAGATGATGGCGCCCGAGGAGGGGTCGACATGGCTCACCACCGCCGGACGTATGCCCGGGACGCCATCCATCATGGCTCCAGAGCAGATCCTCGGCGGTCCTATCGATGCGCGGGTGGACGTCTATGCGCTTGGCGTCCTCCTTCATCGTATGCTGGTGGGCCGGTTACCGTTCCACACACACGACATGGACGAGATGGTGCGGAAGCACCTGGAGGAGCAGCCGCTGCCCCCGAGCCTGCGGGTCCCGCTGCCCATCGAGCTCGACGCGGTGGTGCTGCGGTGCATGGAGAAGCGGCGGGAGCGGCGCTTTGGCTCGGTCGAGGAGCTGATGCGCGCGCTCAGGGACGCCATCGGCGGGCCCGCGTCGGGCATGCCGAGCGGGCCCGACCCGACGCACCCCGCGGTGGCGGTCTACCTGGAGGTCCGGACCCGCGGCGACGCCGGCGAGCTGGACGACGCGCTGACCTTCGACATCGGTCGGGTGCTCGACATCGCCGAGTCGCAGCTCTCGCGCGCAGGCTTCATCCTCGCGTCGATCACCGGCAACGAGGTGCTCGGCGTTCGCCTCCTCCCGGCAAACGCAGCCGAGGCGCTGCGGGAGCGGCGCGCGGCGATCGAGCTCGCGACCGCCGTGCACCGGGCGCTGACCCAGCGACGGGAAGCCGACCCGCGCCTGCACGTCAACGTGTGCGTGCACGCGGACGACGTGCAGGCCCACCTCTCGCCGCAGCCCGAGATCACCGGGGGCGCGCTCATGTGCGCGGGGCACTGGGCTCCGGCCGACGACGTGCGGGGGGTGTTCGCGACGCCGAGCGCGAACGCGGGCCTGCTGGACGACGAGCCGACCCCCACACGCCGCACGTAGCCACGATCCGCAACGAAAGAGAGCGCCCTCGATCGCGGGCGCGTCAGCGCCGCGATCGAGGGCGGGTGCTCCAGCGTGCGAACGTCGACAGCCCGCGGGTGCCGGTGCTGACGTTCGCCGCGGGCGCGGTCGACACGAGGCCGCCGACGGCCACGAGCGCGCAGGCAGCGAGCAGCTGGGCGCTCGCCTCGGCGTGGCCGGCGACGCAGAGCAGCAGCGTCGAGAGGATCGGCGCGCCGTAGGACAGCACCCCGAGCTGCGGCACGTCGCCGTGCTTCGTCGCGTGATCCCACGCGAAGAACGCGACCCCCACGGGGCCGAGCCCGAGCGCGAGCAGGCCGAGCGCCTCTCCGGCCGTCGGCACGACCGCGCGCTCGAACGCGAGGTGCCCGGCCAGGCCCAGGGCGGCCGTCGCGGCGCAGGAGCCTGCGATGGCGTCGGCAGGGACCTCGGCGAAGCGGCGCTGGAGCACCGAGTACGTCGACCAGAGGAGCGCGCAGCCGAGCGCGGCCAGGTAACCGGGCATGTGTGCGGCGCTCAGGCGGACGGCGTCCCCGCCGGCGACGAGCGTCCAGACGCCCGCGAGCCCGAGCAGCGCCCCGACCACGTGCCCGCCGCGCAGGCGCCCGCCGGGGAGCGCCGCCGAGAGCAGGACGATGAGCAGCGGCCACAGGTACGAGATGACGCTGACCTGCACGGGCGGCGCGGCGGAGAGCGCATAGAAATAGAGGGCGTGATAGCCGAACAGGCCGCCCACGCCGAGAATCCAGCTGCCGAGCGGCTGGCGCAGCGCGCCGAGGCCGCCCCCGCCGCGCCGGGCGAGCCGCGCCGCGCCGAGGAGCGCCGCGAGAGCGAAGGTCGACGAGAGCACCTGGAGCGGCGGCAACCGGCGCACCGAGGTCGAGAGCAGGGCGAGGCTGCCCCAGAGCCCGATCGCCGCGACGCCCGCCAGGGTGGCGGCTCGCCGCGAGGGGCGCGCCGCTGGCGTCGCTGCCATCACCGCGTCCGACAGGGCGTCGCCGTGCGTCGTGTCCGACATGGCGCCGAGCATGGCGCGCCGGCCGGCCGCCGTCTTGGCTCAGGCTCCGGCGTCGTGTGCTGGGACTACGGGCCCGCGCCCCAGCGACATTCACCCGCGCCCCGGCTCGCTGTGCCCGGGCTGCGCGTAAGCAGCGCGACTACGCTCGCCCGCGCCGCGGCTCGCCCCGACGCTCGGCCCGGACCGCGCGACGCAGGGCCGCCGGGGTCACGCCGCGGCGGCGCCGCAGGCTGCGGGTCAGGCAGCTCTGGTCGGCGTAGCCGCAGCGGATCGCGATCTCCGCGATCCCGAGCTCGGTGCGGGACAGCAGGTCGGTCGCGCGCGCGAGGCGCAGATCCGCGATGCGCTCCTGCACCGTCGTCCCGAGGACCGTGCGGAACAGATGGTGGAGGTGCCCCGGGCTCAGCTCCGCCCGCGCGGCCACGTCCGCGACGGTGAGCGGCTCGTGCGCGTGGTCCTCGAGGAAGCGCAGCGCGCGGCGCAGCTTCTCCGGGGCGTGCGTCGGGCCGAGCGCGCCGAGCGCGCCGCCCGCCCCGCGCTCGGCCAGCGTGAGCACGAGCAGCCCCGCCCACTGCCGGCGCAGCGCGACCGAGCCGCCCCGGTCGAGCTCGTCCGCCGCGGTCCGGACCAGGTGCGCGGCAGCGGCGTCGAGGGCGATCGACCCGCCGGCGATCCGCTCGAACCACGGCGCGGCGCCGAGCGCTTCCGCGGAGGCGGGCGGCACATCGATGACGAGGAAGCGATTCTGGTCCGGCGCCGCGAAAGCGTGGCGGGTTTCGCACGGGACGAGAGCGCCCGAGAGCCCGGATGCCATGAGCTCTCGACCGTCCATCGAGAGCGCTATCGCGCCTTCCAGAGGCAAGACCAGCTGGTGGTGCGCGTGGCGGTGCGCGACCACCTCGGCCGAGTATCGCCGGACGCCGAGCTCGACCTCATCCATGGCGCGCCATGATCTCACGCGCGGCGCGCGCGCGCCATGGGCCCTCGGGCTCCCTACCTCGCCGGCGCTCCCGCCGGCGCGGCGCGCCGGACGCAGCGCGCGCGGGACGCAGCGCGCGCCGCGGGGCGGAGCTCACCGGCAGGGCGGGCCGTACAGGGCCGCGGCACCGCGCGCGTCGTGCTCCGTCAGGTCGAGGTCGCCCCAGTTCGTGCCGTTGCACCACGGATAGTGCATCACCGAGCCCGCGTCGTACGGCGTCAGGGCGCGCCAGCCGCCGTCCTCGAAGCAGGCGCCCGCCTCGGGCCGCGTGTGCTCGTGCCGGAACCCGAGCGCGTGGCCGAGCTCGTGCCGCAGGACGCCCGTGAGCGTCCAGAGATCCAGCGGGCCGAGGGCGGTCGAGTTGATGAGGAGATTGCGCGCGCGGCGCGAGCTGTCGGGGAAGAACGCGCGCGCGTAGTACTGCTGCCCCTCGACCGGGCGCACGTCGAAGACGACCCTCTTGTTGCGCGCATCACACGCGTCGTCCTGGTCCGCGCGGTGAACGAAGCGGACGCCCGCCACCTCCTCCCACGCCGCGGCGGCGCTCTCCATCGCGGAGACCACCGCGCCATGGTCGTCACCGAACGCCTCGCTCACGCAGTAGCTGAGGTTCCGCTTCTCCCTGTCGCTCCACCTCACGTCCCTCCCACGGCTCTGATCGACGATGAGCGCTCCGCGCTGGACGTGGCGCTCGTAGAACCGCTCGAGCCCGTCGAGGCCCTCGACGGGAATGTCGCCATCGACGATGTAGATGCCGCTCTCCGGCTCACGATAGGTGCGCGCCTCGAACTCGTCGAAGCTCACCTCCGTATCGCCGACCTGCTCAAAGATCTCCTCTCCCCCAGGCGCGCCGGCGGCGCACCCGACCGACGCGAGCGACAGGACGAGGAGACCAAGAGACTTCGTGGACAGATGACTCATCATACAAGTACCTCTCGTTCATGCCTTTCCCTCTCGGGTCAGGCGAGGGCTCGCAGCGCCGCAGTGAGCTCCGCCGGACGGCGCCACGGGACCCCACGGCGGGTCGGGCCGACTCGACTGCTGGTACGGACGCGGATGGCGTCCGGTTTCGCTGTCCGATATTGGCAAGCGACGTGCCGCACGCGCGATGGCTTGACTTTGCGGTCCAGAGGTCAAGCGCGGAGCGATGGAGTCCACACGTGTGGAGCGGGCGCTTGCGCACCTGTGCAAGGACTTGCGTATCGAGATCGAAGCAGCGCGCGCCGCCGGGACCGGTTCGACGCGGTGGATCGATCGGGCTTCGTCCCGCCGTCGTGCAGCTTCCATCGCGCGAACAGCGTCGAGCGTCGTGATCGTGCGCTGCGCGGGGTGGCGCGCCCGCGCGCGGCGGCGACCCCCGCGGGGCGCGCGCGCCGGCGGCTCGAGCTCGCCGCGCGCGACGGGCAGTGGGCGCTCTTCTCGGTGCGGCGCCGACGCGGCGCAGGGCGGGGAGCGAGGGAGAACCCTGACTGGAGGAAATCGCCGGCCCGCCTGCGCCTCCGGCAGAGGGCGCTGCGCGCCCCGCCGCGCCCGCGCCGCGCGTTTCGCTGGACGAGCGGCCGCGGCTCGCCAATCCTTGGGCGCATGAAGCTGACCAGCATCGCCGCAGAGACCGTGCAGATCGCGAGTCGCGGCGAGTACATCGCGCCCTCGGGCGCGACCGTTCGCATCCGCGACCGCGTGCTCGCCGCGGTGAAGGGGACCGTGCTTTACCGGCCCGGATCACTCGACGCCTGGGAGCCGAAGGAGCGCCTCGATCGCCCTACGGCGATCGAGGTCACCGGCGAGACCACGGGGGCGGCGGGGCGGAGGCTCATCGAGCAGGAGGGCGAGGCCCGCGTCATGGCCCTCAACTTCGCCTCCGCCAAGAACCCCGGGGGCGGGTTCCTGCGCGGGGCCAAGGCCCAGGAGGAGGACCTCGCCAGGTGCTCGGCGCTGTACGCGTCCCTGGTCGAGCAGCGCGAGTATTACGACCAGAACCGGGCCTGCGGGAGCTTTCTCTATACCGACCACATCATCTACTCGCCGGATGTGCCGTTCTTCCGCGACGACCAGCACGCCCTGCTGGACCGGCCGTTCGCGCTGTCGATCCTCACGGCGCCGGCGCCGAACGCCGGCGAGGCGTTCCAGCGCGACGACGCCACGGACCAGGAGATCCGGGCCACCCTGGAGCGCCGCGCGGACATGGTGCTCGCCGCGGCGGGCGCGCACGGGCACCGGTGCCTGGTCCTCGGGGCGTGGGGGTGCGGCGTCTTCCGCAACGATCCGCGCGAGGTCGCCGACGTCTTCGCCCAGTGCCTCGAGCGCCCGCGCTTCCGCGGCGCGTTCTCGCGCGTGGTGTTCGCGGTGTACGACCGGGGCGCCGATCGGCCGAACTACCGGGCCTTCCAGGAGCGGTTCGCGCAGGCGTAGGCGCGTACCGCCGCCGGCGCCTCCGATCCCGCGCGCGCCGCCACGGCCCCGCGCGGATCACACCGTGGGATCCCCACCCCAGAGCTGCGTGCACGTCGCGCTCCCCGCCTACCTCCACCGCCAAAATCGAGGACTCGCCCCTTCCGCCGGGTCCGTTTCGAATTGTCGCGTCGCGATCGAAGAGCGAGAGTCATGGCTCCGACTTGAGGACGATCGACGACAGGCTCGCCGCGCTCCTCGCCGCGGCCGTCTTCTCCGCGTCACCCCTGCTCCTCTGCGGGTGCGCGTCGACCGCGCCCGCGCCGCGGGCCGTCGCGCGGGGGGCCGCGGCGCCGCTCGACCAGCGCTTCGCCAGCGAGCCCGCGCCGACGCCGCGCTTCCCCGATCCGGAGCGCGGGCGGAAGCTCCGCGCGGCGGCGGCCGGCGTGCAGGCGCTCGCGCGGCGCGCCGCGGAGAGGGAGCGCTTGCCGGCGCTCGCGCTGGGCGTCGTCATCGACGAGGAGCTCGCGATCCAGGCGGTGCTCGGCGTGCGGGACGCCGCGGCGGGCGGAGCGGTCGACGAGCACACGCGCTTCCGCATCGGCTCCGTCACCAAGCCGCTGACCGCGGCGGCGATACTGCGGCTCCGCGACGAAGGGCGGCTGTCGATCGACGCCCCGGCGGCGCGCTACCTGCCGGCGCTCACCGGCGTCGTCTACCCGACGCGCGACGCGCGGCAGATCACGGTCCGGGACCTGCTCACGCACAGCTCCGGCCTGCCGCGGCTCGGGGTGTTCCCCCCGGCGTCGACGTCGCGCGACGTCACCGAGCGGGAGATCCTGGCCACGCTCGACGGCTTCGGGCTCGAGAGCGCGCCGGGCACCGCGACCTCCTACTCGAACCTCGGCTATTCGCTCCTCGGGCTGATCGTCGCGCGCGCCGCCGGCGTGCCGTACCGGCGGTACATGAGCGACGCGGTGCTCGGGCCGCTCGGCATGCGCGACGCCGCCTGGGACCCGTCGCAGGTGCCGCCCGGCGCGCTCGCGTCACCCCACGCGCGCGGCGTCGACGGCGTCGACGACGGCGCCGTGGCGCCGATCCAGCCCTGGCGGCTCGGGGCCTCCGAGGCGACCGCGGGGCTCTACGCGAGCCTCGCCGACATGGGTCGCTTCGTCGGGTTCGAGCTCGCCGCCTGGCCCGCGCGCGACGCGCCCGAGGCAGGGGCCCTGCGGCGGAGCACGGTGCGCGAGTCGCACCTGATGGCGCGCAACGGCTCGGCGTTCCCGGCCGGCGGCGGCGACGACGGCCCCGGGCTCGGCTGGCACGTGCGCGAGGACTGCGACCTCGGCCACGTGGTCTTCCACAATGGCCTGATCGACGGTTTCTCCGCGTCGGTGACGCTCCTCCCGCAGCGGGGCGTCGGCGTCGTCGCGCTCGCCAACGTCGCCGGCGCCGATCTCGAGTCGCTCAACGCGGACGTGCTCGGCCAGCTGGCGGCGACCGGCGCCATGGAGGCGCGCGTCGCCCCGCCCTCCCCGCCCGTGCGCCGCGCCGCTCAGGCCGTCGCCTCGGTCATCGGCCGCGCGCGCACGGGGGCGCTCGATCGCAGGCTCAGGCCCGGCTGGTTCCCCGAGGCTCACCTCGCCTCCCTGCGAGGGGCGCTGCGCGACGCCGGCGCGCGGGTGGGGGCGTGCGCGCTCGACGGCTCCGCCGTGGTGGAGAGCGCCACGGCGGCGCGCTTCGGCCTGCGCTGCGAGCGCGGCGCGCTCTCGCTGGCCGTGCGCGTGGACACCTCGCCGGACGCGCGGATCACGTCGCTCAGCGTGGAGGAGCAGACGGGGGCGATCGGCCGGGAAGCCCCCGGCCCGCGCGACCGCCCAGCCCGCTGCCGCTGAGCGATCTGCAGCCCGGTGGGTTCGCCACTCCTGCTAGTGTAACCGCGCCCATCGTCCCGGGCGTCGAACCGTCCCCCTCACCTCGCGGAGACCCGCTTGAAGCACAACGACGTGGTGGTTTTGATCCTCGGCGGAGGCGTAGGAAGCCGCCTCTACCCGCTCACCAAGCTGCGCTCGAAGCCAGCGGTCCCGACCGGCGGCAAGTACCGGCTGGTCGACATCCCGATCAGCAACTGCCTCAACTCGGGGTTCAACCGCATCCACATCCTCACGCAGTTCAACTCGGTCTCGCTCCACAACCACATCACGCAGACGTACCGATTCGACGTCTTCTCCGCCGGCGCGGTGCAGATCCTCGCGGCCGAGCAGACGCCGACCCACAGCGACTGGTACCAGGGCACCGCCGACGCCGTCCGCAAGCAGCTCGTCGAGGTGAAATCGCCGAACCCGCGGGACGTCATGATCCTCTCGGGCGATCACCTCTACCGCATGGACTACGAGCCCTTCCTCGAGCACCACCGCGAGACCCGGGCCGACGTCACGCTCGCCGTCCGCCCCGTCCCGACGGCCGAGGTGTCGCGCCTCGGCATCGTGGACACCGACGACACGGGGCGGGTGGTCAGGTTCATCGAGAAGCCGAAGGACATGAAGCTGCTCGACAACGTGCGGCAGGTGCCCGATCCGGCGACCCCGTGGCTCGCCTCGATGGGCGTCTACATCTTCAGCGCGAAGGCGCTCTACGAGATGCTCGAGCACGACAACGCCTCCGACTTCGGCAGCCACATCCTCCCCCGGGCGCTCGACACCCATCGGATGATGACCTACACGTTCGACGGGTACTGGGAGGACATCGGCACGATCCGCAGCTACTACGAGGCCAGCCTCGCGCTCACGGACTCCGATCCTCCGTTCTCGTTCTACGACCCGCAGCGGCCGATCTACACGCGCCCGCAGTTCTTCCCCCCGGCCCACGTCACCGCCGGCTCGGTCCTCGACCAGGTGCTCCTCGCCGAGGGGAGCCGGATCATCGAGTCGAAGATCTCCCGGTCGGTCGTCGGGCAGCTCTCCTCCATCGGGCCGCACGTCTCCATGTCGAACACGGTCATGATGGGCGCGGACTACGAGTCGCTGTTCCAGGCCCACGGCCCCGAGAGCACGCGGGGTCTGCCGCCCATCGGCATCGGCCGGGGGTGCACGATCGACGGCGCGATCATCGACAAGAACGCGCGCATCGGCGACGGGGTGGTGATCCGCAACATCCCCGACCGGCCGGACAGCGACGCCCCGTACTACGCGGCCCGGGAGGGCATCGTGGTCGTCCCGAAGAACGCCGTCGTCCCGCCGGGCACGGTCATCTGAGCGCGGGCCGCGCCCCGGCCGCCGAGGGGACGGCGGCTGGGCGCGCGGGCGGAAGGGGCGCGCCGCGCGGCCAGGCTGTAGGTAGGTAGGCAGAACGCCGCCGCGGCGCCCGGCCACTCGCCCCTCGTCGGCTGGGCCCCGGTCTGGTAAAGAGCGCCCTTATGCGAATCTGCATCCTCGGCGCCACGGGCCTTGTCGGCCGCGAAACCATCACCCTCATCGCGCGGGCCTGGCCCGGCGCGACGCTCGCCCTGTTCGCGAGCCGGGACCAGGAGCTCACCCTCGACGGCAAGTCGTACGAGGTGCTCGGCGCGTCGCGCCTCGAGACGCAGGACGCCCCCCGCGGAGACCTCGCGTTCGTGGCCCTGGATGACGATCACAGCAAGCGGTACGTCCCGCGGCTCGTGGAGCTCGGGTACCGCGTGATCGACAAGAGCAACACGTACCGCGCCGACCCGAAGGTGCCGCTCGTCGTCGCCGGGGTGAACTCGAGCATCGTCGACGACTCGGTCCGGCTCGTGGCCAACCCGAACTGCACGACCATCCCGCTGATGCTCGCGCTCTCGCCCCTGCGCCGGGAGTTCGGGCTGAGCGCGGTCACGGTGAGCACGTACCAGGCGGTCAGCGGCGCCGGCATCGCCGCCCTGGACTCGTTCCTCGCGGACGCGCGCGACGGCTTCCAGGCCCTCGATCGCCTGGGCCTGCCGTTCAAGCCGTCGGGCTACGCCGGCAACACCGTCCCGCACAACGGCGGCACCGACGAGAGCGGCTTCTCCTCGGAAGAGCGGAAGCTCATCTTCGAGAGCCGCAAGATCCTGAGCATGCCGGAGCTCGGCGTCTCCGCGCAGTGCTGCCGGGTCGGCGTCGCGGTCGGCCACTACGAGAACGCGTGGGTCACGTTCGATCGCCCGGTGGATCTCGAGCGGGTCGCGAGCATCC
This sequence comes from Sorangium sp. So ce426, assembly GCF_051475585.1. Classification (NCBI taxonomy): domain Bacteria; kingdom Pseudomonadati; phylum Myxococcota; order Polyangiales; family Polyangiaceae; genus Sorangium; species Sorangium sp. So ce426. The sequence goes on from NZ_CP150341.1 coordinate 7,822,403, forward strand.
TGGGCGATCCGGCGAAGTCGCCCTTCGTGAAGCACCTGCCCGGCGCCGCCGGCGAGGGCCTGAGCGCGCTCCACTGCGTGCACGACCGCGACCTCGCGCTGGTCGGGCGCATCCGCCCCGATCACCGGGACCGCGACCGGAAGAGCGTCTGCCTGACCGTGGTCGGGGACAACCTTCGGCTCGGCGCGGCCACCAACGCGGTCCGCGCCGCGACGCGCTGGTTCCCGAGCGCCGATCGGGACCTGCAGGCCCCCTGACGGCAGACGATGCAAGCCACCCAGCCCCTCATGATCCTCGTCGCCGGGCCGTATCGCTCGGGCACGGGCGATGATCCGGTCCTGATCGCGGCCAACGTTCGCGCGATGAACGACATGGCGGTGCGCCTCTTCCGGGCCGGCCACCTCCCCGTCCTCGGCGAATGGTTCGCGCTGCCGCTCATCGAGCACGCCGGGTCGCGGCAGATCGGCGACGAGATCTTCAATGAGATCTTCCATCCCGTCGCCCGCCGGCTCGTCGCGCGCTGCGACGCTTGCCTGCGGATCGGCGGCCCCTCGAAGGGAGCCGACGAGATGGTCGAGCTGTCCCGCTCCATGGGCAAGCAGGTCTTCTTCAGCTTCGACGAGGTGCCGGGCTGCGCCTAGCCGCGGCTGGCCACACGAGAGACACGTGGGAGGCGCACGAGACGCCGCGGCGGCGCGGTCTCTTCAGGGCTCGGACCCCGGCCAGCCAGCGCCGACAGGGAGCGCCTGCACGTCGGGGAAGAGCATGTAAATACGCTTTCCATTCCACGTCTGCCCGTGGGGCGGCGAGGGCGCGGCCGCGGCGACGCTCGCGCGCACCGCGCGCCCGAGCGCGGCTGCGCCGTCGAACGCCTGGCTGAGCGCCGCGAGCGCCTGCGCCAGCTCGGGGAGCGACGCGTCGCCCGACGTGCCCCGCGCGACGAGGGCGTCGACCTCGCGGCTGCGCACGCCGAAGTCCGACGGCAGCGGGTGCGCGGGCTGCGCCGTGACCGCGGCGTGGAGGAACTGGCGCTTCGCCACGCCGCCCGCCTCGCCGAAGCCCACGACGAGCTCGAAGAGCGCCGACGCGACGCCGAAGCCTGGCTCCACCTCGCCGGGGTCGTGGGGCTGGGAGACCCTGATTCCCAGATCATCGAGGTACTCGAACCCCGTATGGCTCAGCGCGGCCGAGCGCTCCGTCTCGGGCAGGGGCGGCGCGACCCGCACCTCGCCGCTCTCGAAGACGATGACGCGCGCGTACGTGAAGCGCGCGTGCGGCACCGCGAGCCGCACGCGCGCGAGCTGCGCCGCGACCTCCGCCGCCGCGCCGATCTCGAAGCGCGAGCCCGGAAGGTGGCGCGCGATGCCCGCCAGCGTCATCCCCGCCGCGTCGGGCCAGGGGCACACGGCGACGTGCCGCGGGAGGGCCTCCGCCTCGCCCGGCGCACACACGCGCTCCAGCCCGAACGAGGCGGGGGCGAGGAGCGGCGGCCGCTGACCCTCCATCCGCCGCAGATCGCCGAACAGCCAGGCGCGGTTCTCCCCGTGGTGCTCGGGCGCGAGCATCCGCGCGCCGACGAGCAGCGCGACGGTGCCCCCGGCGCGCGCGAGCCATGCCTCGGGCACGGAGAGGTGCTCGTACAGGAAGGCCTCGACGATGAGCTGCCACTCGCGGGGCGGCTCGGGAGGCAGGGGAGCGGCGGTACGGTACATGGCGGGTGCGGGGCTTCGAACAGCAGCGCGCTCGGCCCCGGATGCACACACGAGACGGGGGAGCTCGTGAAGCAGCGTATCCAAGCCGGGAGCGCCGCGGAACACGGCAGCGCGCCGCTGCCGCCGATCGGCGAGCGCGCTGCCGTGCGAGCCATCGGGCGCGCCGGCGGCTCCGGGCGCCATCGATGCGGGCGGCTGGGGAAGCCTCGAGCATCGATCCGGTGACGAGCAGCGCTGCAATCGTGCGCTCGCACGCGAACAACGCGTCGCCGGTCGAGAGCGGTGATTGGTCTTGCCCCCACGTCGACACCCTCCTGGCGACGGCCGTCCTGTCGACGCTCGACGCTGCCCCTCGGGGGTCCGGGCGCCGGGCCCCGAGCGCGAGCGCGGAGCAGGGGGCGCCAGGTCTCTTTCACCGTCCGGAGCTTGGAATGAAGACTCGATTGCGCACCATCTCAGCGATACCCGCAATCCTCATCGGATTGCTCATGGCAGCGGCCTGCGGCTCGGACGCCGGCAGCGACCCGGAGAGCGGCGGCGGCGGCTCGGCGACGGGGGGCTCGCCCGAAAGCGGCAGCTCGGCGACGGGGGGCTCGCCCGAAAGCGGTGGCTCTGGCGCGGGCGGCGGCGTCGCGAGCGGCGGGACGTCGGGCGCCGGCGCGGCGGGCTCGGGAGGCTCCGCCGCCACGAGCAGCACCGGCAGCGGAGGCGCGGACTCCGGCGCGGCGAGCACCGGCGGGAACGGCGCCGGAGGCGCGGGCTCCAGCGTGGCCGGAACGGGCGGCAGCGGCGCCGGAGGGGCCGGAACGGGCGGCAGCGGCGGTGGTGACGCGGCGTATCCGTGCGACGGAGACACGAGCGGCTACAACGCCGTGGTGACCCGATCCGGATCCGACTGGATCGCGAAGAACGGCGCTCGCAACGTCTACAGCGGCGGCGACATGCGGGCCGCGATGCAGGCGGCGCTCGACAGCTTGAGCTCCGGCCGCACCAGCAAGCAGAGCGTCCTGGTCCAGGGCTCCGGGACCGTGGCCGCGAGCTCGAGGCTGAACGTGCCCAGCTACACCGTGCTCAACGTCTGCGGCACGATCGAGGTCACCGGCACCGGCTCCGGCGACAACGCGCCCATCTACGCGCGCGGCCGGACCGACATCGAGATCCCGAACGTCACGATCGGCGGCACCCCGCTCTACGCCATGTTCTTCCGCGACGTCGAGAACCTGCGCCTCGGCCATGTCGAGCTGCGCGTCTCGAGCGGACTCGGCGTCCGCATCGACAACCATGGGCGCTCGGACCGCGCCAACAAGGTGAAGAACATCGAGATCGACCATGTCCACGCCGAGGGGACCAGCTCTCACGCCGTCGAGACCTACGGCGTCGACGACATCCGCATCGGCACCGTCATCGCGCGCGACACAGGGGAATGCGGCCTCCTCCTGAACGACACGACCAACGCCGAGGTCGGGAAGGTCGACGCCGTGAACGCGGGCGCGGGCACCGGCTACGCGGCGTTCCGGCTCGCCAACCGCGCGGGGCGCATCGGCAGCGGCTACCCCACCAACATCCACGTCGGCCAGGTCATCGCCCGCGGCGGCGGGCGCGGGATCTTCTGCGTGTCCGAGAGCGGGGGCGTCACGATCGACCGGATCGATCTCGCCGACACCGGCAACAACGCGATCCTGATCGAGAACTGCCACAACGTGAACATCGCCGCCGAGTCCGGGACCGTCGACGGCGGCGGCGACATCCGCCTGGCCGCACGCGCCGAGTTCGCGAACTCCTCGGACATCACGATCCAGAACCTCACGATCACGGACACGGCCGTCAACGAGAACCCCTGCGCTGAGAACAGCACCTTCCGCAACCTCACGCTGGTGAACGCCCGCAACAACAGCTGCGATTAGAGCGGCGGTCACCCACTTCGGATACGGGCCCATCTCGACGTTTTCGGTGCTCAGCGCACTGGAGTGCGCTTGCGCGCCGAAAACGCCGATCTGGGCCCGTCTCCTGTGCGGGTGACCGCCGCTCTGCTGCCGCTCTGCTGCGGCTCTGGATGGTGCAGAGGGGGGCGGAAAGCGCTGTAGAGCGGGGTGCACAAAGCTGGAGTCACAAAAGAGAACCGCCCGCAGGTCCAGGCCCGCGGGCGGTCTTCTTCGTCAGCGGCTCGGCCTACTTGAGGCGGGCCAGCATCTCGACCTTCTCGGTGTCCAGCCCCGTCCAGGTGCCCCAGCCCGACTTGTCCGCATCGGTGTACTTGTGGTTGTAGATACCACCCGTATCACCCGACTCGGGGTTGATGGACCAGTACGTGAAGTCCGTCATCTTCTTCTTGATGAGGTAGTCCACGTACATGTTCTGCCACTCCCAGTCGTAGCGCTTGCCGGCAGGCAGGTGCGCCCACTGCTGGGCCAGCGCCGGGTCCATCTCGTTCTTCGGCCAGTCCTTCACGCCGCCGAACTCGCCGGTGATCACGCAGAACTTCTGGTCGTGCAGGAACCCGAAGTGCTCGTCCCACTGCGCTTCCAGCTTCGCGACAGCCGCTGCGTTGCTCCGCTCCAGGATGAGCCCGCACCCGGCCTTGGCGGCCGCCTCGTCCTCGAGCCCGACGCACTCGGGCTTGGACTGATCGACGTGCTGCTTCTGAACGAACACTGCAGGCCCGTAGGTGTGGGGCGAGAAGCAGAGCCGATTCCGGGGGATCTGGATCGGATAGGCGGTCTGTCCGTAGAAGTTCTCACCCCAGTTCGGGTTGAGGTCGGGGTCGCCGTGGGGCTCCGGCTCCAGCGTCAGGCCGCTGGCGCCCGCGGGCTGGTGGCTGCCGGAAACGCCCTGGACCACCGCGATCATGTCGTCGTTCTCTTCGGCGATGACGTCGTAGCAGGCCTTGGCCATGTCCGCCCACTCGGGCCAGCTGTACTTCCACGGCTCGTTGAAGCAATCGACGCCGATGATGTTCTTGATCCCGAGCTTCTTGGGCAGCTGCGCGATCGTACGGATGTCCGCGAGCCACTTGTCGTAGTTGTAGGCGTCCTCGCCCGTGAGGCAGTTGTAGTCGTCCGCCTTGTAATCGTAGTTCTCGCGATCGCTGTCCACGTATTTCGGGGAATCGTCGAGCCTGCCCGCGCGCCACCCGAGGTGGTTCGAGCAGGAGTGGATGCCGATGATGACGTTCAGTTTGTTCTGGTCGGCCTGCTTGAGGAAGTCCTCCAGCGCCTCGAGGGCGTTGGCGTACGGGTAGACGCTCTCGTCGTTGTTCCTGATCCGGGGCTCGGTGGTGCTGTAGTTGCCGTCCGGGTGATTGGCGACCAGGGTCTGCGGCGCGATGGGGAGACGGATCGTGTTGAACTTGAGGTTGGAGCTGGTGAGCTCCTTCATCGTGTCCGCGATCGTGCGCGGGGCGCTGCTCTCCGCCCACCACATCGACCCGATGAAGAGCTCCATGGCGCCGGGACGCTCGAGATCGTCCTGTCCCTCGAGCCCGAACCAGTTGCCGCCGCGAACCTGGATCTCCGTGCCGTCCTGCGTCAGGCGGCCGTTGTCGAGGTTGACGCGGAACCTGCCGGTCGGCGAGCCGTCGGTGTCCGGCGTGGGCTTCGCGTCCGGGTTGCCGCTGCCGCTGCCGCTCGGGATTCCAGCGCCGGCGCCGCTGGTGTCGCCGCTGCTCGTCGAGCTGCCCGCGCCGGCGCCGTTGCCCACCGTGGTGCCCGCGCCGGCGCCGTTGCCCACCGTGGTGCCCGCGCCGGCGCCGTTGCCCACCGTGGTGCCCGCGCCGCTGCCGTTGCCGCTGCCCGCGCCGCCGGAGCCCGTCAGCCCACCCCCGGTCGCCGCGGTCGATCCATCACCACCGCAGGCGATGCCCATCAGAGCAAGGGCGGCGAAGGAACACAAGAAGATATGGCTTCTTCGGATTCTCATAGGTTCGTTCTTTCGTTAAGCACAAATTCAGAGCACGGCGCACTGCTTCGAGCGACAACCCCCACGGCTCGTCCGTAAGACAATCTCAGCCAGATAAACGGTTGGTCACGCTCTACAGTCGACCCTGCGCAGAATTCGCAATCAAGCAACACCGACGGGTTGCCAACCGGGCTCGCATGTTACCCGCCACCAAACAGAGGGTCAAGACGAGACGCATCCCCCGATGCCCGGACCGGTTATCGATAGGGCGGTGTTTTTCCCACGACGGTGGATCGCAGGAGGCGCTCTCCTCCAACGGGATCCTGCAGGAGCGCTGCACGAGCGGGCGACCACCACGAGGCGCTTGACTTTCGAATTGCACATCAATTGCCGAAGCACCTGGGCGCCCTGCGCTCCCGGAAGGCGCGCAGCGTCATTCGATAGGTGCGCAGCGTCATCCATCCTGCGCACAGCGTCAAACTCGACACAAGGGGACATCGGCAGAGCTCGTCAATGGAAAAGGCACGCTGAAAGACAACGACTCGCCACGATGCCTGTCACGGGGGCACGCGACGCGTCGACGCGTCGACGCGCTGCTCCGGCCTTCATCGATCCTGACGGCGGCGGGTGTGCCGGCGGCTGAGCGGGTAACGCTACTCCCCTCCTCTTCCGCTTCCGCGGCCCTCGCCCTCCCCTCGCGGTCTCCGCCAGCGCTCCGGCAGGCGCACGAGGAGCAGCGCGAGCCCCGGCAGAAGCACCATCCCTGCGAGCAGCAGCAGGGAGGACGTGAGCCGCGCGGCCGAGGCGCCCACCGCGGCATAGGTCGCCGAGATGCCCAGGTTGGCCAGGGCCGTCACCGTGACGAAAGCGCAGAAGGGCATGCGGCCCGCGCCCGCGAAGACGAGAGACGCCTCAGCGAGCACGGGCACGCCGCGGAAGAGGAGCAGGAACCAGCGGCCGTGCCGCTCGGCGGCCCGCGTCAGGCGCGCGAGCTCCGCCTCGCCCACCATCCGCTGCAAGGCCGGCGCGCCCGCGCGCGCGCCGACCAGATAACCCAGCCCCGAGCCCACCATCATGCCCGCCCAGGAGACCGCCGTCCCGCGCCAGAAGCCGAGAAGCCCGCCCGCCGCCGTGCTCACCAGGCTCGATGGCACCGGCAGGACGATATCGCCGGCGAGCAATCCGCCGAGGACGAGCGCCGTCGCCGCGGGCGAAGGCGGCGCCGCGAGCAGCCTTCGCGCCGCGGCCTCGAGGCTGTCGGCGAAGAGGAAGAACGGCACGAGGATGACCAGGAGGAGCAGGCCGGAGAAGCCGGCCCACCCGGGCCAGGAGCGCCGGGAGCGCGCGGTCGCGCCGGGGAGGCGTGCGCCCCCCGGAGGACGGGTCGAGTCAGACGATCGCGACATGCAGCGCTCCAGGTCCGGTGACGGGCCGGCCGCCCTGCGAGGAGGAGCGAGCCAGCAGGCGCGCGAGTATACGTCCCTCACGCGGTCCGCCCTCGGGGGAAAGAGACGCTGGTTCAGGATTTGTCCACGCACAGGGGGAGTCGCCTTATTCAACAGCCCTGGAGACCGCGGCGCGCGCAGGAAGGGCTCGAATTCAGGGCACCCGCGTGGGAGACTGTCGCCAATTCACGCATCCCGAGAGGTCCCGGGCAACCGGAAGGAGCAGGTCATGCGTCCTCGATCTTCGTGGCTTGGTTCAACCATTTTCATCACGAGCTGCGCCGCCCTGGTGGCGAGCTGCTCTGCGAGCGCCGACCGCCCTTCCGGAGGCGGTGGCCCCGGTGGCGGCGGGGACAATCCCACCACGACGACCGGCGGCGATCTCGGCGACGGCGACACCACGGGGAGCGGATCGGACATCGGCGACAGCGACAGCGCGTACCGTTGCGGCGACGGGGGCCTGACCAACGACGAGGCGTGCGACGACGGAAACACCGTGGGGGATGACGGCTGTGCGGCGGATTGCCGCTCGGTCGAGCTCGGCTGGTCGTGCCCGCTGCCCGGGGTCGCTTGCACGCGTATCGCGCGCTGCGGTGACGGCGCCGTCGTGTTCCCGGAGCTGTGCGACGACGGCAACACCGAGGCGACCGACGGCTGCTCGCCGACCTGCAAGGTGGAGGTCGGCTTCAAGTGCAGCGGCAGCCCGAGCGCCTGCACGCGGACGACCTGCGGCGACAGGACGCAAGAGGGCGCGGAGAGCTGCGAAGACGGCAACACGATGCCCTTCGACGGCTGCTCCTCGAACTGCCAGGCCGAGCCCGATTGCTCCGCGGGCTCCTGCGCGTCCACCTGCGGCGATGGCCTCGTGCTCGGCGAGGACTGCGACGACGGCAACAACATCGACGGCGACGGCTGCTCCGCGACGTGCACGGAGGAGCCGGGCTACACCTGCGCCGTTCCCCAGCCCTCGGGATCGATGGCCGTGCCTGTCGTCTTCCGCGACTTCAAGGAGGCCCACCCCGACTTCGAGCCGGATGGTCCCGGCCGCAGCACGCCGGTCTTCAACATGGTCGCGCCCCGGCTCGACGCCGAGAAGAAGCCGACGTACATGACCACCGCAAACAGCCTGGTCAATAGCGCGCAGACCTTCGCCCAGTGGTACCACGACGTGCCCGGCACCAACAGCACCACGGTCACCACCCTCACGCTCTGGGACACCGGCGACGGCCGCTTCGTGAACCGCTGGGGCGAGGACGGAGAGCAGTGGACCCTGCTGTCCCAGGAGAGCGAGCACTATTGCGGCAACGTGGGCAACGAGGTGAACGACGAGGAGTGCACCTCGTCGGCCCAGGCCACCCCGCAGTGCGGCGACATCCACAGCGAGGCGTTCCACAGCTGCAACGTGCGCGACGGGGTCTACTGGGCGAGGTACATCGAGGAGACCTACGACGGGAATCCGCTATTCTTCCCTGTCGACGACGATCCGTTCACCCCGGCGGCCGAGCGCGTCGCGGCCGACATCTTCCCGAGCTACGGCGGCGGCGACTGGCTGAAGGAGCAGGGCAGCCCGAAGCACAACTTCCATTTCACGAGCGAGATCCGCTACTGGTTCCAGTACAACGCGGGCGAGCAGTACGAGCTCGACTTCACCGGCGACGACGATGTGTGGGTGTTCATCAACGATCGGCTCGCGGTCGACGTCGGCGGCATCCACAGCGCCGTCAACGGACGCCTCGTCATCAACGCCAACGGGGGAGGCAGGGTGACCTACGCGACGGAGGAAGACGATGTCATCCAGCCGCGGAACGTCGACCTCGGCCTGACGGACGGCGGCGTCTACCAGATCGCCGTGTTCCACGCCGAGCGCCAGACCGCGGCGTCGACGTTCAAGCTCACGCTGCAGGGCTTCGCGACAGCGCGCAGCGAGTGCAAGCCCATCTGCGGCGACAGCGTCGTCGGCCTGGGCGAGGAGTGCGACGACGGCGTGAACGACGGCGGCTACGGCGAGTGCGCGCAGGACTGCAAGCTCGGCGAGTACTGCGGTGATGGCGTCGTCCAGGCCGTGGAGGAGTGCGACGACGGCAACAACCGCGACGGAGACGCCTGCGGCAGCGGCTGCCGCAACCTCATTCCGCGCTGACCCGACGGAGGGTCGCCGCCCGATGCGATCGTCGCCGGAAGCTGCCCGCGCGCTCCCGGCGACGATCGCCGCGAACCCCGCTCAGAAGCAGATCCCGAACTCCGGGTAGCCGATGTCGATGCAGCTCCCGCCGCTGGCACACGGCGCGCCGAAGCTGCTCCCCGGGCAGAGCTCGATGCAGGTGAGGGTGACGCCCTCCCCGGTCAGGTCGCCGCACGCGGCGTTGGACACACACGCCTCGACGCCTCCACAGGTGCCTCCTACAGGGATGGTGCCTCCCGGGAGGCAGGCCGGAGCCCCTCCCACCAGCGCTCCTGGGGCACACCACTCGCCGCCGCCACAGCCGGCGCCGAACGGCGTGCACGCGCCGCCACCGCCGACCTCGGTCACATCGATGGAAATGTCCAGCTGCCCATCCCCGATCGTGATGATCGTGCCGTCCGTCTGGAATTGATAGACCAGCGGCGTGACGGCCCCATCGTGAATCGTGAATGAGACGGTGGGAGGCGAGAGCAGCGTCGCCTGCACGGGCACAAACGTGCCCCCATCATCGCGCTGCAAGACCCAGCCCTGCTCCAGGGTGCTCGAGTAATTGCCGGTGGGCAATGCCGCGCTGAGCACCGTCTCGCCCGGATCATCCGAGGTGCCGAGGTACGTGACGATCGGCCCCTCGATGCTGAAGATCGCGTTGCTCAGCCGGTATACGCGCCCGTTGGTCTGCGCCACCAGGGCGATGCTCGCGCGGCCGGTGGACTCCGCTTCTTCCGTGCCGTCCGGATCGACGGCGCACGCCGGGAGCAGCGGCGCCGCCGCAAGGAACATTGCCGCGAACCCGACGTTGACGAGCGATGATCGACTCATGCTGGACCTCCTCCAAGCGAAAAGACGGTCGAGCATAACGCGCGTCGAACCGCTCGCGGCGCGCGGAGCAAGAATCGGATCGCCGGGACGACGCCGTTCGATCGGCGATGGTGATGGCTCGCTTCTGCGGTGAGCGGCGCGCGCGGACCCGCCGGCTCAGGCCATGCACGCCGAGCGATCGTTCGCCGCGCGCTGCGGGGCTCCCGGGTGTGCCGGCACCAGCACACGCACGGGGCGCAGCGCGCGCGGGGCGAAGCCCGCGCCGGGTGAGAGCGTGAGGCACAGCTCTCCGCCCGTCGGCCTCGCCCGGAGCGCGAGGTGCACGGCGCCGCGGCGCGCAGCCCGGATGGCGCTCACCAGCACGCGAAAGAGCCCGCGCGCCAGGGTGTCGTGGTCCGCCAGGACCACCACGGGCTCGAGCTCCTCGATGCTGGTCGTGACGTCGAAGACAGCCGACTCGACCTCCAGCAGCTCCGCGAGATCGCGGATCAGCGCGTCGAGCGCCACCGGGCGCGGCGCCGCCGCCTCGCCCAGCGCGAGCGCCCGCCACAGCGCGGCGGAGCGCTGGAAGCGGCGCAGCACGCTGGCGGCGAGGTGGAGCAGATCGCGCGTCTGGGCGAGGACGCTCCCGGCGAGCTGATCCGCGGCGAGCTCGATCCTGAGCCGCGCGGCGGCCCGCGCCTGGAGGATGTCCTGGAGCAACCGCCGCAGGTCCTCCATGGGCACGTCCCGCGCAGTGAGCAGACGATCCATGTCCCGCTCGAGCCGCATGGCGAGGAGATCCATCTCGATGGCGCGCGCGGCGCAGAGCAGAATTTCGCGGAGACGACAGCCAATCTCGGGTCTCCTGACCGAGAGGCTGAGCACGCCGATGGCCGCCCCATCGCCGTCCCGGAGCGGGAGCCCATGGCACGTGAAGGCGTGGAATCCCTGAATGAAATGCTCCGGCCCCACGAGCTCCGTATAGCCATCTTCGGCGAGCGCCGTACCGACGCCGTTCGCGCCACAGACGCGCTCCTCGAGCAACGCGCCCGGACCGGGCACGCGCTCGGGGCCGTGAATCGTCTGCTCGTCACCGCGGACATCCAGGAGGATCGCCCGCGCGTCCCCCACCATGATCGCATGGCGCTCGTCGCCCGAGGCCAGGCTGAGCGCGTGAAGGTAGGGTTCGGAAGCGAGGAGGAGGTCCTGGTGCCGCGCGCGCAGGCGCTCGGTGTCGAGCGCGCTCAGGAACTCGGCCTTGGGGCGGCGCGGATCGGCCCCTCCCCCGTGAGAGCGCACCCAGGCGCGGTGCACGTGAGGGCGCAGCTGCTCCGCCTCCAGGGCGCCGATCGAGCGGTAGAGGCGCCCCGCCTCGAGCGCTGATTCCAGCCATGCTGCCATGAGCCCACCCCTCGTTCAAGCGCGCGGTTGCGTCCGCCATCGTCCGCGATTCGACTCCGGGATCTTGCACAGTTCGTACCCTCGACACGCCTCCTCGAGAGGCGAGCCGCGAGGAAGTGAGCTATTTCAATGCTCCATTTTCCGAAGGAAGAGCGCGGACCGTATGCAGGCACCTACCGTCCTGATCGTCGATCATGACGAGGCCCAACGAGAGGAGATCCGCCGCACGCTCGAGGCCGCTGGGCTGCGGGTCGAGCTCGCGGCGACGATCGCGGAGAGCCTGCGAAGAGCCCACCGACCGCCGGACCTGGTGCTCATCGGCGTCGATCTGCCGGACGGCGAGCGGTGCGAGCTCTGCCAGCGCCTCCAGGCGGCCCTGGGCGCGGCGGCCACGCCGGTGCTGCACGCCAGCCGGCCGAACGCGGCCGTCGGTCGGCCATCGATGTCGAGCTCGACGCTCGGTCCGACGTGCGGTTCCGCGTATGGTTCAGCGTATGGTTCCGCGTACGATTGCTGTCGTGCCGGCTCGCGCGCATGGCCGGCCGAGAGCCGGCTCCTGGTGACGGCCGTACGCGCTCTGCTCTCGGCGCGCGCGGCGAACGTCGCGCGCGCCGAGAGCGACGAGCGGTTCCGCGCGGCCTTCGATCAGGCGGCGGTGGGGATGGCCCACGTCTCCCTCGACGACCGCTTGCTCCGCGTGAACCCGAAGCTCTGTGAGCTGCTCGGATACACCGTCGAGGAGCTGCTGGCGCTCCGCGCCCAGGATCTCCGGCACCCGGACCACGCGGAGGGAGCGCTCCGGCACGTCCATGCGCTGGGTGATGGGGAGATCCCCTCGTCCACCACCGAAGAGCGCTGCGTGCGGCGGGACGGGTCGATGCTCTGGGTCGCGGTCACGCGCTCGCTCGCCCGCGATCGCGCGGGGGCGCCGCTGTACGTCGTCGAGGTCGTGAACGAGATCGAGCGCCGCAAGCGGGCCGAGGAGGCGCGGGAGCGGGCGCTCGCCTGCGAGCGCGTCGCGCGCATCCGGGTCGAGCTGGCGGAGGCGCGCGTCGCGCGCCTCCAGACGTTCACGTCCGAGCTCTCGCGCGCGGTGACGCCCGCGCAGGTGGCCGAGGTGGTCCTCTCGCTCGGGCTCGCCGCGCTCTACGCCGACGCGGGGTACGTCGCGCTCCTCGCGGAGGACGACGTGATCGAGGTCCTCCGCGCGCCCGGCTACCCCGAGGACGTTGTCGCGCGCCTGCGCCGCATTCCCATGTCCGCGCGCATGCCCGTCGTCGACTGCATCCGCTCGGGCCAGCTGCTGATCTTCGAGTCGATCGAGGCGTATCAGGCCGCCTACCCCGACGCGCCGGCAGGCGACTGGGCCAAGACCCTGATCTGCGTCCCCATGACGCTGGGCGACGTGACCATCGGGGTGCTCGGGGTCACGTACCGCGACACCTGCCGGATCAGCGAGGACGACCGGCGCTTCATGACCACGCTCGCCCTGCAATGCGCGCAGGCCCTGGAGCGCGCGCGCCTCTACGAGGCCGAGCAGCGGGCGCGGCGGCTCCGCGAGGAGGCGCTGGCCATCGCGGCGCACGACCTCCGGAACCCGCTGTCGTCGATCATCCTGGCCGCGTCCCTGCTCGAGCGATCGGCCCCCGCGGACGCGGCGGGGCAGCCGCAATCGGGCGCGGCAGATCAAGCGCGCCGCGGAGCGCGCCGTCGAGATGCTCGGCGAGCTGCTCGACGCCGCGATCATCGAGGCGAAGGGCCTGAAGCTCGACATCCAGCCGTGCGAGGTGGGCTCGCTCGTGCGCGAGGTCACCGAGATGCTCGCGCCGCTCGCCGAGCAGAAGCGGATCCAGCTCCACACCCTCCTTCCGGGGAGCGGCCTGGAGCTCAGCTGCGACCGCGGCCGCATGCTCCAGGTGCTGTCGAACCTCGTGGGCAACGCCCTGAAGTTCACCGCCGAAGGACGGGAGATCACGATCGGCGCGGAGCGCCAGGGGCCCGCTGTCCGCCTGTCCGTCAGCGACACGGGCACGGGGATCCGGCCGGAAGACATCCCGCGCCTGTTCGATCGCTACTGGCAAGGGCGGGCGGCGCGCTGCGCGGGCGCGGGGCTCGGGCTGTACATCGTCAAGGGCATCGTCGAGGCGCACGGGGGGCGGATCTCTGTCGATAGCGAGCTCGGCGCGGGGACGACGTTCTCCTGCACGATCCCCGTCACGCGCTGAACCCAGGGAGGCCAGTCCGCTCCTCACCGCATGCCCGACGGGTTGCACGACTCCAGCAAACTGGAGCCAACTCCACTTGATGAGCCGGCGCTCCTGCGCCCGGCGCGCGGCCGTTACCGCGCCACGTCGACGGACTCGACGGATGCGGTCAGCTCGTTGTCCGCCGCGGATCGCCCGCCGAGGACGATCACCTCGCCGCCGCCAGGACAGATCAGGGGGCTGAAATACCGCGTGAACTCCAGGGCTCCCGCGGGCTCCCAGCCGTCGCCCGCCGCGTTGAGCCGGAAGAGGCCGTCGGCGATGTTGAGGTAGAGGTCCTGTTCGTCGTTGCACGCCGTCGCGCCGAAGCCCGCAATCGGGATCTCCGAGGGGAGCGCCGGGCCGGGCGACCAGGTCTCGGTCTTCGTGTCGAATCGGTAGACCTCGCCCGAGAACGCCATCCCCTCGCCGACGCCGCCGAGCGCGTAGATCGTGTCACCGCGCCTCGCGACGCCCAGCGAGCGGAGCGTGAACGGCGCCTCGGGCAGGGGGACCCACGCCGCGTCGGGCGTCGAGAGGTCGAGCACGACGCCCCGGGTCAGCAGCTCGCCGGGGCCCGCGAGCGTCCAGCCCCCCACGACGTACAGCCGGTCGCCCACCACCACGGCCCCGTGCCCGGAGCGCCCCTCGGGCAGGTCCGGCATGGCCTGCCATGTCCCTTCGCGTGGATCGTAGCGCTGGACCGTCGCCACCGAGGTGAGGACCTCGGGCTCGTCGATGGCGCTGTCCACGCGAAGGCCGCCGATGCGGTAGAGGAAGCCGCCGTGCGCCACGAGCGCGGTGCTCTCCAGGTGCTCCACGGCCCCGAGGTCCTCCCAGGCGCCGCCTTGCGCGCGGGAGAGCCGCCGGAACCCGGTCGACTGGTGCTCGGCTGCAAAGCCTCCTCCGAGGTTCCCTCCGTAGGTATAGATCGTGTCGTCGGTGAGGGCGGCGCCGAAGGAGCTGACGGCCTCGGGCAGGTCGGGATAGCGGCGCGGGGGCTGAGCCCGCGGCAGATCGAGCTCCCGGGCCTCCCCCGTGGGGACCGTGGGGAGCCAGCGGAACGCTGGGGCCGTCGGGGCCGGCTGCAGCTGCTCGTCGTCGCCGCAACCCAGGACTGCCAGAGCGCTCGCCGCGGCGAGCATGCACCGTGTAAACCACAGCGAACCGTTCCAGTGAGACATCGTGACGGATCTCCTTTTGAGTGAAGCCATGGACCGCTGGCGGCCTCCTCCTCAATCGATCGCGGCGCCATGAGCGATCCAGCGGCGAACGGTGTCTTTCTCGCCGGCCGAGAGCGGCTTCAGCGTCGGCGGCATCGCGAGGCCACACCCCTCGTCGCACGAGACGAGCTCGCATTCGAGCGTTCCATCGATCTTGTGCATGACGTAACTGTGCTCCGGGTCCCCCGGCGCCACGCGCTTCATCCCGGAGGCCTCGCCGGAGTCGACGTTCACGTTCTGCTCGCGGATGGCGGCGAGCTCCTCCGCGCTGACCTGCGCCGGCGGCGTGCTCGCGGTAGGTCCCAGGTAGGGCCGCGTCGGGTCGCCGCCCGTGTCGGCATGACAAGCGGCGCCGGTCGCGCAGGAGCGTTGCAGGAGCGGCAGCACCTCCGTCCGGAACTCCACGGGGCGCCCGGCGTCGAAGCGCGTGTAGTCGTGGCAACGCGCGCCGCCCTGGCCCGCGCTCCCGGCGTCGCCGTCGCCGCCGTCGCCGCCGTTGCCGCCAGCACCGCCATTGCCACCGGCGCGCCCGCGCTCGCCGCCGCCGCACGCGGCTGCCGCGAGCGCCAGCAGGAAAACGGGGACGAGCCGGCGGCGGCTCGACGGCGCGCCCGGCACACGCAGCGAGCTGCGCTCGGCGGGAGGGAGGTTCAGGAGCTGCATCAGGTGCGCGGCAATCTAGTTCAAGCGCACGCTGGACACATGCCTCGATCCCGGCGCTGGCGCCCCTGTCGCGCCCCCGCGGTGATGCTGTCCGTCGAGAGGATGCAAGTCCCCTGCGTCTCCACGCCGCACCGACCACGCCGTGGGATTCGCCGCTCGGCCGCGCTCGCCGAGGCGGGAACCTCGGGCCCGCCCGGGTTGTCGATCGCCCAGCCCCACCGCCGGCGGGCCCGCGCCCTGGCTCGGCCCACCGCGCAACGACCGGAGATGCCCCGTGCCCAGAGCCCTCCTCCGCAGCCGCGCTGCGCTCGCCGCGATCGCCGCCCTCGTCCCTGCCCTCCTCAGCTGCGCCGACAGCCCCTCGCCGCCCGCGACCCCCGCCTCGCTCTCGCGCGGGCCCGTGCCTGCCGCGCCGCGCCCCCTGCCCGCCGCGCCGGCCGTCGCCGTCGCGGCGCGCCGCGCCGAGGCCGCGCCGTTCCGGCTCACCGCCGCGGACGGCACCGGGCTGCGCCTCGTCGCGCTCACCGGCCGCGCGGTGATCGAGGCGCCGCTCGCGCTCGCCGAGCTGCACCTCACCTTCGAGAACCCGGAGGATCGCGTGCTCGAGGGCACCTTCAGCGTGACGCTGCCGCCCGGCGCGAGCGTCGGGCGCCTCGCCATGAAGATCGACGACCGGTGGCAGGAGGGCGAGGTCGTCGAGCGCCAGCGCGCGCGCGAGGCGTACGAGGATTTCCTCCACCGCAAGCAGGACCCTGCGCTGCTCGAGCAGGCGGCGGGCAACGAGGTGAGCGCGCGGGTCTTCCCCATCCCGGCGCGCGGCGTGAAGCACATCGTCCTGTCGTACTCCCAGGAGCTCCGCCCGGACGCGCCCTTCGCCGTCCCGTTGCGCGGCCTGCCCACGGTGAGCCGCCTCGACATCGAGGCCACCGTCGCCGGCGCCGCGGCGCCCGTCCACGCGCTGCGCCGGAACGACGCCGCGCCCGAGGCCGATTTCGTGGTGGATCCCGCGCGGCTCGCGTCGATCGAGGCGCGCGGCGGCCTGCGCAGCGGCGAGCTCGTGCTCGCCCGCGTGAGCGCTCCGGTCGACGCGCGGCCCGATCCGCTCGCCTCCGCGGTGATCCTCGTGGACACGAGCGCCTCCCGCGCGCTCGGGCTCGAGGAGCAGCTCGGCGTGCTCGCGGCCCTCGCGCGGGCGGTCGCCCAGGCAGGCGGCCCGGGCGCGCCGCTCACCGTCGCCTGCTACGACCAGGCCGTCACCCCCGTCTTCGACGGCGCGGCCGCGGCGTTCGGCGAGGTGGAGCTCGCGCGCATCCGCGAGCGGCAGGCGCTCGGCGCCTCGGATCTCGGGCGCGCGCTCCGCTGGGCCGGCGAACGCGCGCGCGCCCGCGGCCAGCGGCGCGTGGTGCTGCTCTCCGACGGCATCGCCACGGCGGGCGAGGTCGCGCCGGGCGCGCTGCGCGGCGCCGCGGCGGCGCTGCGGGGCGCGGGGGTCGAGCGGCTCGACGCGGTCGCGCTCGGCGGCCTCCGCGACGAGGTCGCGCTGCGGCAGATCGTCGCGGCGGGCCTGCCCCGCGACGGCGCCGTGGTCGACGGCGCGCGCGGCGCCGCCGAGATCGAGCGGCGCCTCGGCTCGGCCACGCGCTCGGGGATCGCGGTGAACATCGAGGGCGCGCGCTGGGTCTGGCCCCGCACCCTGAACGGCGTGCAGCCCGGCGACGAGGCGCTCGTCTACGCCGAGGTGCCGGCCGAGCTGCCCGTCCGGCTCACGGTCGACGGCCGCGCCACGACGCCCGACCTCCGCCGCGTGGAGCGCCCGCTGCTCGAGCGCTCCTGGGCCCGGGCGAAGATCGACGGCCTCCTCGCCCGAGAGGGCGAAGGTGGCGACAAGGACGCGATCCGCAAGCAGATCATCGATCTCTCGATCGCGCACCGGGTGCTGAGCCCGTACACCGCGCTGCTCGTGCTGGAGACCGAGCACGACTACGCGCGCTTCGACATCGCCCGGCGAGGGCTCTCCGACATCCTGACCGTGGAGGGCGGCCGCGTCGCCGTGCAGAGGCGCTCGCGGCCGCAGTCCGGGAAGCCGCCGGCCCCCGCGCCGGCCCAACGCCCGGTCGCCGGCGCTTCGCCTGGCAAGCAGGCCGAGGTTTCCACGGAGCAGAGCGCCGACGTTTCCCCTGGCGGGAGCGCCGCCCTGCGCCCTCCCCCCGCGCCGCCGGCGCCTCCTGCCGGCGCGGACACCCGACACTTCTTCATCGTGGACGGGGTCGCGCCGACGGGCGCCAGCGGGAGCGCCGGCGGGCTCGGGCTATCGGGCGTCGGCGAGGGCGGCGGCGGTCGCGGCGAGGGCATCGGCCTCGGCGACATCGGCACCCTTGGCCACGGCAGCGGGGCCGCGGCCGGGGCCGCGGCGCCCGCGCCGAGCGCCGAGGCGGCCACGAGCACCGGCCAGGGCTTCGGCAGCGGGCACGGCCGCCTCGCTGGCAGCCACCGGGCCAGGGCGCCGCAGGTCCGCGCGGGCGCCACCCTGGTGAGCGGCCGGCTCCCGCCGGAGGTGATCCAGCGCATCGTCCGCCAGAGCTTCGGCCGCTTCCGCCTCTGCTACGAGCAAGGGCTCCAGCGCGACGCGGGCTTGCAAGGCCGCGTCGTCGTGCGCTTCACCATCGCCCCGCGCGGCGCGCTCGTCAACGCGCGCGACGGCGGCTCCGATCTGCCCGACGCGGCCACGGTCTCCTGCGTGGTCCGCGCCTTCCGCGACCTCACCTTCCCCGCGCCCGAGGGCGGCAGCGCCGACGTGGTGTACCCGATCCTGTTCGCGCCGTCCTCGAGCGACGCGCCCGCGCTGGCCGCGCCCTCGCCCGACGCCCCCGGTGCGCCCGGCGACGCCGCGCCCCCTCGAGCGGAGCCGTACACCGGCCGCTTCAAGCAGATCCACGACCTCCTCGCCCGGGGCGACGCGCCTGCCGCCGTGCGCGACGCCCGGGCCTGGCACGCGGAGGCCCCCGGCGACGTGCTCGCGCTCGTCGCGCTCGGCGAGGCGCTCGAGGCGGCGAGCGACACGCCGGGCGCCGCCCGCGCGTACGGCTCGCTGATCGATCTGTTCCCGGCGCGCGCGGATCTCCGCCGCTTCGCCGGCGCGCGCCTCGAGCGGCTCGCGGGCGGCGCCGGCCTCGAGCTCGCGGTCGACACGTACGAGAAGGCGCGCGAGCAGCGCCCCGACCACCCCGCGAGCCACCGCTTGCTCGCGTTCGCCCGCCTCAAGCGGGGCGAGCACGCCGCCGCCTTCGACGCGCTCGCGGCGGGCGTCGCGCGCCGCTACCCGCCGGGGCGCTTCGCGGGCGTGGAGGGCATTCTGCGCGAGGATCTCGGCCTTGTCGCCGCGGCGTGGCTCAAGGTGGAGCCCGCGCGCCGGGCGGCCATCCTGGCCCGGCTCGCGAAGGCCGGCGCCGCGCTCGAAAACGCGCCCTCGCTCCGCTTCGTGCTGAACTGGGAGACCGACGCCAACGACGTCGACTTCCACATCCGGGACGACCGCGGCGGCCACGCCTATTACGGCGACCCGACGCTGCCAGGCGGCGGGCGCCTCTACGCCGACGTGACCACCGGCTACGGGCCCGAGTGCTTCACCATCCGCGCGCCCCGGGAGCAGCGAGCGAACCGGTACACCCTGCAGGCGCACTACTACGCGCGCGGCCCGATGGGCTACGGCATGGGCAAGCTGCAGATCGTCGACCACGACGGCAAGGGCGGTCTGACCTTCGACGAGCGCCCCTTCGTGGTCATGACCGACGGAGCCTTCGTGGAGCTCGGCGCCGTCACGCGCTGACGCGCCGCTAGACCCTCTCCCAGCGCCCGCTCTCGACGGAACGGAAGAGCGCGTCGATGACCCGCATGTTGCCCACCGCGACCTCGATCGAATTCTCGACCGGGCTGCCCGTGCGGATGGCGCGCGAGAACGCCTCGCTCTGCAGGTGGTACTGGTCGACGGCGGGGAACGAGGTGCCCCTGGCCGAGCTGCAGTTCAGCGTCGAGCCGTCATCGAGGAAGACCTTGCACGGCTGGTCGGCGGGGGCGTTGAACGGGATCTCGATCTCGAGGCGGCCCCTGGTGCCGAGCGCGTTCACGCGCTGGTAGGCCACCGCCTGCGTGCTGCACGTGAACGTCAGGTGCGCGCCGCCGTAGTCGACGAGGCCCGAGGTCACGCGATCGGTGCCGAACTCGGGATCGCGCTCGACGAGCGCGATCGCCCGCACGGGCTCGCGTCCGAACAGGAAGCGCGACGTGTTCACCGCGTAGCAGCCGATGTCGTAGAGCGCGCCGCCCCCGACTTCCATCTTGTTGCGGATGTTGGTGGCGTCGCGGTTGAAATACGAGAACGCCGCCTGGACGCTGACCAGATCGCCGATCTGGCCGCCTCGCACCCAGTCCCTGGCCTGCTGCCACTGCGGGTGGTTGCGGATCATGAACGCTTCGGCGATCAGCTTGCCCGTCTCGCGCTGGACGTCGACGAGCGCCTCGGCGTCCTTCGCGCTGAGGGCGATCGGCTTCTCGCACAGGACGTGCTTGCCGGCGCGGGCGGCGCGCGCCGTCCACGTCACGTGCAGGTGGTTGGGCAGCGGGTTGTAGACGGCCTCGATCTCCGGATCCTCGAGCAGCTCATCGTAGCTGCCGTACGCCTTCGGGATCCCGAGCGACCGCGCGGCGTCGCGCGCCTTGCCGATGTCGCGCGACGCCAGCGCGGCGAGCTGGGTCAGGGGCCCCCGCTTCATGCCGGGCAGGCTGACCGCCAGCGCGAAGTTGCTCGCCCCGAGGACGCCCCAGCGCACGGGGGTGAGGGATTCTTCGGACGTCGGACGTTCGGCAGATGTGGACATGGGCACCTCGCTGCTCGCGAAACTAACGGTCGACGGCGCGCCTGTAAACGCTCGGCAAGCACCGGCGGAACCGACGAGGCGACGAGGCGACGAGGCGACGAGGCGACGAGGCGACGAGGCGACGAGCGCCCCGCGATCTCCTCGCCGCCAATGACGTACCCGGGATCGTTCAGGGGCGGAACAGGCGAGACAGGCGAGACAGGCGAAACAGGCGAGACAGAGCACGCCATCGAAGTCCCCCTCACGCTCCAGACGTCTGACCATCGGACGTCACGTCACGACTTCGACCCGCGCGCTCGACACCCTCGGCAGACTCTGCCACTATTACCAGAATTGCAGCCTTTCAGTGGGGGACTGATATGGCTCGAAATACCATGGTAGGTCTGATACCGCTCATCGTTCTGGCCGGAACCGGATGCGGCGAGGACGGAGAGTGGCTGGAAGAGCCCCTGGGCGAAGCGCGGAGCGCGCTGGAGGCCGGCAATGCGCTCAACCCCAACGCGCTCAACCCCAACGCGCTCAATCCCAACGCGCTCAACCCCAACGCGCTGGCTGTCGGCGCCTTGAGCCTCATCGCCCTTGGCTCGCAGGCGCTGACCGCGATCCTCGACCCCGGGCCGAACGGCGCCCTCTCACGCGAGCACCTGAGGTACGCCGTCGAATGCGCCCTCGAAAGCTCGCAATCATTCCGCTTCGGCTGGATCGACGCCTCTGGCGTCTATCACGACGAGATCTACACAGGCATGCTCGGGCTCGCGAGGAGCTGGGCGTGGATCCCGCTGGATGGTGACGGACAGCGCTGGGTCTCGGCGTGCCTCGCGGCGCGCACCAACTACTACGGGGTCCCCGTCACGCTCTCCTCGCGTGGACCCACGAAGGCGATCAACAAACAGAACACGCCGGAGGTGTCCACGTTCACGCGGGAGGAGGGCGCGTTCTGGGGCAACATCTACGGGAGCTCGCCGGCGCTCTATGCCTGCCATGTTCCAGAGAACGAGGCGAGCTCACGCGCGGCGCTTCGCGACTGCGCCGCCGGGCACATCGACGAGACGACTGGCACCATCCAGCCGTGCGGGGCGATCCAGCTCCTTGGCCCGTGCAGCAGCTATTGCGACCCCATTGCCCCCAAGAACGGCATCTACCACCCTTCCTGCTTCACGGATCCGGCGAACCGCCCGGCCACCATGAGCTTGCAGCCGATCACGGTGTTCCTCGAATGAGAGGGAGGCGTCGAGCCTAGTATTCGCGGCAGTCGCCAGGCGCCTCCAGCGTGCCGAAGCTGTAGGGCCGCGCCTGCTTCACCAGCAGACGGCGCTCCGGGCCGATCAGCTTCCATTCGATCTGCATCGCGTAGAGCCGGTTCTCCCCCTTCGGGTCCACCAGCGGCCGGTAATGAGCGTGGACAGACTCGAGCACGCACCCGAGCCGCTGGACCTCCGGGAACGACAGCACGTCGCGCCCGCGCGACAGGCTCGAGCGCGTGAGGTACTCCGCCTTGATCGTGCGAGGCGGCGGCGTGTACACGATCTCGTCGCTCGTCACGCCGGGCGCGGGGTTGGTGACCGAGGCCTCCCCGATCTGCGCGTTGATGTAGTACTGGCTGTCGCGGGTGGCGTCGAGCGCGTTGCGGCTGATCGCCACGCCCTGCGCGCGCTCCGATTGCCATGCCTGGTGCACGAGCACGGCCATGGCGGCGCGCGCCTGCTCGACGTGGCCGAACTCGCGCTCGTCGTAAGCGCGCGTGTTCCACAGGCTCGCCCAGACGGTGCGCAGCGCGTCCTCGATGGAGCTCGACTCGGCGTCCAGGTCGCCGCTCGTCGACGTGTGCAGGCCCGCGCCGTTGAAGGTCGCGAGATCCTCCGTGTTGCTGCTGCTGCGCAGGCGCACGCGGTCGCCGCCGAAGCGCTGCTCGATCGCGCCCGTGACCTCGCTCAAGATCGCGGGGTCCACCGGGTGCGCCAGCATCCGCGCCCGCACCTCGGCCAGGCCCTCGGCGTGCGCGTGCGGATCGGCGCGGAACTCGGGATCCTGCTCGAGCTCGGCCAGGAGCTCCGCCGCGCCGCTCGCCTCGAAATGATCCATGTAGTGCGAGAACGGGATCGCGAACGCGGCGGGCGGCACGTACAGCGGCAGCAGGTCGAGCGGGCAATACTGCCCCACGCCGCTCACCCGGTAGAGCTCGGCCATGCCTGCCGCCTTGGAGCCGATGCTGTCGCCCATGGCGTAGCCCGCGGCGTCGAGCGGCACGACCCCGCGCACGGAGCGGTCGAGCGCCGGCGAGAGCCGCGCGCCGGTCGGCTTGCGCTTCTCCCAGTAAGCGTCCGCCTCCTGCGCGGTGGCCTCGCGGATGTCGAAGTCCGACGCGCGCACCTCGAGCCGCACCAGCTTGCCGAACAGGGCCTTGAGGCGCGCGTCGTCGCGCGCGCCGCGCAGGGCCATGTTCGGCGTGCCCCGGCCGCGCGCCAGCACGTTCACGTGCGCGAGCGGCGTCTGGAACGCCTCGGTGATGAGGCCGCCCATGAACGCGGTCTCGTTCGGCACGTCGTCGGTCACCACGATCACGTTGGGCCCGAGCTCGGCCGTCTCGAGATCGCGCGCCGGGACGAACGTCAGCGTGCCAAAGCCCTCGGCCGGGTTGAGCGACTGGTACGTGAGCCCCTTGTACGGCGCGTTCGGCCCCACGATGGGCGCGGTCCCCTCGATCGCCCGCAGCTCGAGGATCTGGCGCCCTTCGGTGGGCCGTATCGCCCACGCCTCCGGGTCGGGCACCGCCTTCATCGCCGCGAAGAACGCGCGCCGCATCTGCTCGCCGACGATCTGGTCGCCGGGCGAGAACTCGACGGTCTTGGCTCCGTTGGTGTGCTCGACCAGCGTGCCGAGGAGGTAGCGACGGCCCTCGGCCCGGAAATACTCGGTCTGGCTGAACACCCCCCAGCCGACGTTGAACTCCGCGGCTTGCGCGGGATCGCAGCGATCGAGGTGGGGCTCCTTCCGGATCTGCTCGCGGACAAACGTGTAGTGGAGCGCCCACGTTCGCGTGCTCAGGAGGTGCACCGTGTCGTTCGCGGCCATGTCGACGACGAACTTGACGCCGAGCTCACCGACAGCGGTGCCGCCCTCGGCCAGCTCGGCGAAGTCCGCGGCCGTCTCCAGCCGGTGCGCGCGCCCGCTCGCGAGCTCACGCCCCGGGAGCTCGGCGCAGCCCTCGTTCGCGGCGCCGGGGCTCGCCGCTGCGCAGAAGCGCGGCGCCCCGGTGGCGTCGGGCACGCGGGCCAGCGACGCGCCTTCGGGCCAGGCCATGAAGTCGATGCGATCGCTCGGCTGCGGGCTGTCCTCGCGCCACAGCGTCGCCACGCCCTCGAAATCGGGCGAGGCCTCGAGCTCGGCCGTGTCGCTCGCGCCCACCGGGACGCTCACCCGCTCCCCGGGCGCGAGCGTGACGGACGGCTCGGGCCACGCGAGCAGCACGCCCGCATCGGCGCCGGGCGGCGCCTGCCCAGGGGAGAGCGCGGCGAGGCGCAGCGCGAAGCCGTCGAGCGCGACGGGCGCGCCGCTCGCGTTCAGCACCTCGACGAACCCCGCGGGCCGCAGCGAGAGCTCGGAGATGACCAGCGGACCGGCGATGGCCGGGAACGGCTCGGGCCACGGGAAGGGCGCGAAGCGGATGCTGTCGTCGAGGTTCGGCGGATCCGGCGGACCGCAGGTCTCGCCGTTCTCTCGCTCGGGCGTGGCATAGCGGCAGATCGACGGCTCGCCCGTGCCGTCGGGCAAGCGCGCGTAGCTCTCGGACCGCGGCAGCTCCGGCACATTCACCAGGTCGGCGAGCTGGCACGACGACGACCACAGCGCCACGCGCGCGCCCGAGTTCGAGAGCTTGAACGGCAGGTGCAGCGGGCCCTGCTCCGGCGTGTCGTCGGCCCAGAACAGCGCCGTTCGCCCCGGCCCGAGCGTCAGCTTCGGCAGCCGTGTCGCCTTGCCGGACTTGTCGCTCAGCGCGTACTCCCCGAGGTCGAGCGCGCGCTGGCCGATGTTCATCAGCTCGATGAAATCGTCCGTCTCGCCGACCTCGTCGACCCAGGCGCCGTCGTTGCCGGTCATCACCTCGTTGATGCGAAGATCGCCGCTCGGCGCGGGCGCGGCGGCCACGGGAAGCTCGAAGTCGCACACCCTCGTCTCCGGTGGGTTCTCCTCCGTCGGGAGCCGGGTCTCGCCCGAGCAGCCGACGCCAAGGGCGAGCGACAAGAGGGCCGCGCCCACGCGCGGCTGGGACAAAGGGTGAACGTGATCGCTGGGTGAGCGCTCCATCATGCGTGCTCCCGTCGTTCCTGCACCGTCATGCCCGCTCCGACAGCACGCGGCGTGCCGCACGCGCCGGCGCCTGGCGCGGCGCAGAAAGCTCGTGGAACCCAGTCCTTCGGCCGCATGGCGTGGCTCTCCGTGCGCCGGGCTGTGCCAGCTCCCGCGCCGTCACCGCCAGGGGCCGCGCCGGCTGACACCATCAACTGCCCATTCGGCCGGCGCGCGACTTGGATGCTGGCGTCAGCTCTTGTAGCCTCGCGCGCATGCGTGAAAGCGTGCATCGACGATTTGCTTTGATCGCTCTCCTCACCTGCGCCCTGGCCGCCTGTTCCGAGTCGCCGGCCGGCGAGGGCGGCGGAGGCGGCGGTGGCGCGGGTCCAGCCGGCGGCGGCGGCTCCGGCGGCTCCGGCGGCGCCGCCGAGGCCAGCTCGAGCGCGGCCGAGGGCGCGACCTCCAGCGCCGCGACGGGCGCCGGGGCCGGCGGCGGGGGAGGAGGAGAGCCCGAGGGCGAGTGCGGGAGCGTCTCGGAGGTGCCGCCCGAGCTGGGGTTCGACCCCTTCTACGAGAAGTACGTCGACGCCGCGGGGATTGCCGTCATCAGCTCCGAGAAGGTGCCTGACGCGGCGCTGCTGCGCACCTGCTCGGTGGTCGTCCGCATGCTCGGCCACCGCGACGACGTGCGTCAGGCGATGATCGAGAACCACACGCGCGTCGCCGTGATGGCGGAGACGGAGGTGACAACCGACATCCCCGAGCACAGCGACCTGTACGAGGCCTTCCCCGGGACGGACTGGGACACGCGGGCCCGCGGCCTCGGCGCGACCCCCGCCCGGCCGGCGAGCTCCTGCGCCGAGGAGAACGTCCTGTGTTATCCGAGCGATCCGTACCTCGGGGAGGACATCCTTGTGCACGAGTTCTCGCACGCCATCGCGATCATGGGCATCGCCTTCGTCGAGCCGACGTTCAACAGGGAGCTCGAGGACGTCTTCGACGCCGCGCTCCAGGCGGGGAAATGGGAGAACACCTACGCGGCGACGAACAAGGACGAATACTGGGCCGAGGGGGTCCAGTCCTGGTTCGACGCCAACACCGAGGCGATCCCCACGAACGGGATCCATAACGACATCGACACCCGGGCCGAGCTGCGCGACTACGATCGCCCGCTCCACGACCTCATCGCCAGGTACTTCGCCGACGACGCTTGGCGGCCGAGCTGCCCCTAGAGCGACAAACGGGTTGAGACCACGAGAAAAAGCAAGAATTTCACAGGGAGGCGGGGAGGCGGGGAGCGAGAGACGGCAAGAGGGAGAAATTCATTTTTTCTTCCTCCCCGCCTCCCTGTGAAAATTCTCCGGGGTTCAACGTGATCGGCGTTCTAGCCCACCAGGAGTCCTGGCCATGGTTCCGGAGAGAGAGTTCAACGCAAAGGCGCAAAGACGCGATAGCGCGGGCCGCCGCGCGGCGCTACGCCGCCAGCGCCTCGGTCAGCTTCCAGAGCCGCTCCTGCGCGGCCTCGTCGAGCGCCGCCTCGGCCGCCGGCTTGATGCGGCTCTTCTCGAAGTACTCGCCCGTCACCCCGGCCAGCTCCGGCGCCGTGGCCACGTGCAGCGAACACTCGGCCCCTTGCTCGGCCGTGAGAAGGAACAGGTTGAAGAGCTTCGTAAGGAGCTTTGGATAATCGCGCATCAGGTCAGTCCTGACCACGCCCGGATGGACGGCGTTGACCGTGACGCCGGTGCCCTCGAGCCGCCGGGCCAGCGCCTTGGTGAAGAGCACGTTCGCGAGCTTCGACTGGGCGTATGCCGCGGTCGTGCCGTACTTCCGCCGCTCGAACTGCAGGTCCTCCCAGTCCATCCGGCCGCGGTAGTGCAGCTTCGAGGACAGGACCACGACCCGCGACGGCGCGCTCTTCTTCAAGAGCGGGAGGAGGTCCTGCGTGAGCAGCCACGTCCCCACGTGGTTCACCCCGAACGTCGCCTCGATCCCGTCGTCGGTCGTGCCGCGCGAGTTCCGCCATACCCCGGCGTTGTTCACAAGGACGTCCAGGCGCTCGTGCGCCGCGCGGAACCGCTCGCCGAAGGCGCGGATGCTCGCCTTGCTCCCGAGATCCAGCGCGATCACCTCCACGTCCTTGCGGCCCGTGGAGCGCGCGATGTCGTCGCGCGCCGCCTCCCCTCTGCCCGTGTCGCGGCACGCCAGGACCACCTTCGCGCCGCGCTGAGCGAGGCCGCGGGCCGTCTCCTTGCCAATGCCCGTGTTGCCGCCCGTGACGATGCAGACCTTCCCGTTCATGGAGCTCCTCTCTCAGGTTCCAGCGGTGAGCGCAAGGCCAGCGCGCGCGCGCCTCGCCACCGAAGACGCCAGGGAAGCGGCGGCGCCCCCCACCTCGTGACGGCGCAACGTCCCTATCCCGCGAAACTCCGGCAAGAATCTGCGACCCCCTTGACGTGGACGCGCCCCCGGCTTCTCCTGATTCTCTATGCTCAGCCTGAGAGTATCTCTGGTGCGACGGGCGTGCTTCGTGCTCGGCATGCTGGCGATGACCGTGGGGTGCGGGAGCAGCGGACCCCCTGACGATCCCGAGCCGGTCGGGGCCGCGACCGGGGCGCTCACAGGCGACGAACCCGACCTCGTGATCTCGAGCGCGAGCGCGCCGCCCAGCGTCCTGCCGGGCGGCTATTTCACGACGTCGGTCACGGTGTGCAACCAGGGCAACTCGGCCAGCTACGGCACCCAGGTCGAGGTGAGCCTCTCGGACGACGACATCATCACACCGTCGGATCCCATCACCGGCTATGCGCCTCTGGGGTACCTCGACGCGGGGCAATGCGTCGAGCTCCGCGTCCAGACCGCCGCGGCCGTGCCCGATGGCGCGTACACGCTCGGCGTCGTGGTGGACTCGTTCGAGCAGGTGATCGAGCTGTCGGAGACCAACAACGCGGCCGTCGCAGGCGAGATCGGCATCGGCTACGCCCCGGATCTCATCGTCTCGGCCGTGAGCGGCCCCCCGAGCGCGCTCCCCGGCGGCGGCTTCGAGATCCAGGCCACGGTGTGCAACCAGGGCACGACGTCGACCCAGAGCGCGCTCGTGGATGTGCTCCTCTCGCCGGACGCCGCGATCGAGCCGTCGGATCACCTCCTCGGCGGCGGCATCCCGGTTCCATGGCTGGAACCTGGCCAGTGCGAGTCGGTGACCGTGCCCGCCAGCGCCACTGTCCCCGAAGGCGCCTATCACCTCGGCGCGATCGCGCACGAGAACGGCTGGTACGCGGAGCTCATCACGTCCAACAACGCGCGGGCGGGCGGGCTGATCGGCGTCGGCTATCAGCCGGACCTCGTCGTCTCGGCGGTGAGCGGGCCGCCAAGCCAGGTGCCTGGCGCCTGGTTCGACGCTTCGGTCACCGTCTGCAACCAGGGTACGCAGTCGAGCTACCTCACCGATGTCGATCTCCTGCTCTCGCCCGATGGCGAGATCACGCCCGCCGATTTCCCGATCGGAGCCGGCGATGTGCCGAGCCTGAGCCCCGGACAGTGCTTCTCGGCGACGATCCCCGCGAACACGTACGTGCCCGACGGCGCGTACACGCTCGGCGCGATCGTGAACGTCCCGGCTTGGACCGTCGAGCTCATCGAGACGAACAACGCGGCGGCGGGCGGCGCGGTCGGCGTCGGCTACCAGCCGGACCTCGTCGTGTCCTCGGTGAGCGGGCCGCCGAGCGCGATGTCCGGCGGCTCCCTCGACGCCTCGGTCACCGTCTGCAACCAGGGCACGCAGGCGAGCTACGGCAGCAACGTGGAGCTGTACCTCTCCTCGGACGCGATCATCACAGCGGCCGACGTGCCCATCGGCGGCGATGCGGTGCCGTACCTCGATCCGGGGCAGTGCACCACGCGAACGCTCCACGTGGGCGCTTACGCGCCCGACGGCGCCTACCATTTGGGCGCGATCGTCGATCGGTACGGCAGCGTTCCCGAGCTCATCGAGAGCAACAACGCCGCAGCTGGCGACGTGGTCGGCATCGGCGACCGGCCGGATCTCATCGTCTCCTCGGTGAGCGGGCCGCCGAGCGCCCTTCCGGGCAGCGGCTTCGATGCCACCGTCACCGTCTGCAACCAGGGCACGATCCCGAGCTACAGCGCCGCCCTGGAGCTGCGCCTGTCACCCGACGACAACATCACGTGGACCGACCCGCCCGCAGGCGGCGCCCAGGCGCCGGACCTGGATCCGGGGCAATGCGCCGCCGTGACCATCCCAGCGAACGCTCACGTGCCAGACGGCGTCTATCACCTCGGCGCGATCGTCGATCTGTACGACTGGCAAGAAGAGCTGAACGAGGCCAACAACGCCGCGTCGGGCGGGCGGATCGGCGTGGGCGATCGGCCGGATCTCATCGTCTCCGCCGTGAGCGGGCCGCCGACCCTCGTGCCCGGCAGCGGATTCAGCGCTTCCGTCACCGTCTGCAACCAGGGCACGACGCAGAGCTACGGCAGCGACATCGCCGTGGTGCTCTCGTACGATCAGGCGATCACGCCGTTCGACGCGCCCGCCGGGGGCGGCGATGTGCCCGATCTGAGCCCCGGGCAGTGCGCCTCCGTCACCGTGCCCGCGAACGCCTACGTGCTCGACGGCGCCTATCACCTCGGCGCCATCGTCGACCCGGGCGGCTCGCTCCTCGAGCTCATCGAGGCCAACAACGCGGCGGCGGGCAGTCTGATCGGCGTTGGCCATGGCCCCGACCTCATCGTCTCCGCCGTGAGCGGGCCGCCGAGCGTGTTCCCCGGCGGCGGCTTCGACGCGTCGGTCACCGTCTGCAACCAGGGCACGCAGGCGAGCTACGGCACCCACGTGGAGCTGCGCCTCTCCGCGGATGCGACGCTCACGACCGCCGACTCCCTCGCCGGCGGCGGTCCTGTGCCGTACCTGGATCCCGGCCAGTGCGCCACGGTGACCTTCCCGGCGAGCGCTTATGTGCCCGAGGGGGCCTACCACCTCGGCGCGATCGTCGACCCGCAGGACGGGGTCCTCGAGCTCATCGAGACCAACAACGCGGGCTCAGGCGCTCTGATCGGCATCGGCTACGGGCCTGACTTCACCGTCGCTTCCGTGAGCGGCCCGCCCAGCGTCCTGCCGGGCAGCGGCTTCGACGTAGAGATCACCGTCTGCAACCAGGGCACGACCCCGGGCTCCAGCATGGTGGAGCTGCGCCTGTCCGCCGACGCCACGATCACGGAGACCGACGCGTTCGCGGGCGGCGCGCCGACGCCTTACCTGGATCCCGGCCAGTGCGCGGCCGTGACGGTCCCCGCCAGCGTCTACACGGCCGACGGCGCCTATCACCTCGGCGGGATCGTCGATCCGTACGGCGGGCAGCCCGAGCTGATCGAGACCAACAACGCGGCGCCGGGCGATCTGATCGGCGTCGGCAGCTGGCCCGACCTCGTTGTCTCAGCCGTGAGCGGGCCGTCGAGCGTGACGCCCGGCAGCAGCTTCAACGCCGCCGTCACCGTCTGCAATCAGGGCACGACCCAGAGCTACGGCGCCGACGTCGAGCTGCTGCTGTCGAGCGACGGGGCGATCACGCCGTCGGACATCCACGCCGGGAGCGGCTATCTCCCCGGGCTGAATCCCGGGCAATGCGCCTCCGTCGTCGTGCCCGCGAGCGCCAATGTGCCTGACGGCGTTCACCACCTCGGCGCGATCGTGGACCCGAGCGGCGCGCTCGCCGAGCTCATCGAGACCAACAACGCGGCGGCGGGCAGCGTGCTCGGCGTCGGCCACGCGCCGGATCTCGTCGTCTCCGCCGTGAGCGGGCCACCGAGCATGATCCCTGGCGGAAGCTTCGACGCGTCGGTCACGGTCTGCAACCAGGGCACACAGACGAGCTACGGCACCCAGGTGGAGCTGCTGCTCTCCGCCGACGCGACGCTCACGATGGCCGACTCCCCGGCTGGCAACGGTCCGGTGCCGTACCTGGATCCGGGCCAGTGCGCCACCGTGACCTTCCCGGTGAGCGCGTACGTGCCCGACGGTGCCTACCACCTTGGTGCGATCGTCGACCGGGACAACTGGGTTCCCGAGCTCATCGAGACGAACAACGCCGGCGCGAGCGCCATGATCGGCTTCGGCAACTTGCCCGACCTCATCGTCTCCGCGGTCAGCGGCCCGCCCAGCGCCATCCCGGGCAGCGGATTCGACGCTTCCGTCACCGTCTGCAACCAGGGCACCCAGCCGAGCTACGGCAGCGACGTGGATCTCTACCTGTCCACCGACGCCGCGATCACGGAAGACGACACACCCGCTGGCGGCGGCATGGTCCCCTTCCTGGCACCCGGGCAGTGCGCCTCGGTGCTCGTCTTCGCGAGCGCCTATGTGCCCGATGGCGCGTATCACCTCGGAGCGGTCGTCGATGTGAACGACTGGCAAGAAGAGCTGATCGAGTCCAACAACGCCGCCTCGGGCGACGTCATCGGCGTGGGCTTCCAGCCCGACCTCGTCGTCTCCGCAATCAGCGGCCCGCCCAGCGCCCCGCCGGGCAGCGGATTCGACGCTTCCGTCACCGTCTGCAACCAGGGTACGACCCCGAGCCACGGCGTCGACGTCGAGCTGTTCCTGTCGAGCGACGACGTCATCACGCCCCTGGACCTCCTCGCGGGGAGTGGCTATGTGCCCGGCCTGAGCCCTGGACAGTGCACCTCCGTGCTCGTCCCCGCGAGCGCCTATGGGCCCGACGGCGCCTACCACCTCGGGGCGATCGTGGACCCGGGCGAATCGCTCGACGAGCTCATCGAGAGCAACAACGCTGTGGCGGGCAGCGTGCTCGGCGTCGGCTTCGGGCCGGATTTCATCGTCTCCGCCGTGAGCGGGCCGCCGAGCCTCGCCCCGGGCCATAGCTTCGACGCCGAGGTCACCGTCTGCAACCAGGGCACGCAGGCGGGCTACGGCGGCGACGTGGAGCTGCGCCTCTCCTTGGACGCCACCATCACGACGGCCGATTTCCTGGCCGGCAGCGGGCCGGCGCCGTACCTGGCGCCAGGCCAGTGCGCCACCGTGACCTTCCCGGCGAGCGCGTCATACGTGCCCTGGGGCGCCTATCACCTCGGCGCGATCGTCGATCCGTACGGCTGGACTCCCGAGCTCATCGAGACCAACAACGCCGCGGTGGGCAGCGTGCTCGGCGTCGGCTATGGCCCGGACCTCATCGTCGCCGCGGTGGAGGGCCCGCCCAGCGCCCTGCCAGGCAGCAGCTTCGACGCCGAGGTCACCGTCTGCAACCAGGGCACGCTGCCGAGCTACGGCAGCGACGTGGAGCTGCGCATGGCGGCCGACGACCAGGCGGCACATACCGGCTTCTTCGCCGGCAGCGCGCCGGTTCCGTACCTGGATCCTGGCCAGTGCACGGTCGTGACCATCCCCACGTATGCGGCAGCCCCCGACGGCACCTATCACCTCGGTGCCATCGTGGACCCCTACGCGTGGACGCAGGAGCTCATCGAGACCAACAACACCGCCTCAAGCAGCGTGTTCGGCATCGGCAACCAGCCGGATCTCATCGCGTCCGTCGTGAGCGGCCCATCGATCGCCGCGCCGGGCAGCGCCTTCGACGCCGTCGTCACCGTGTGCAACCGGGGCACGACCCCGAGCGGCGGTACGAGCGTCGATGTGCTGATCTCGTCCGACCGGATCATCACGCCCTCCGATATCCATGTCGGCAACGAGGTCGTTTCCGGGCTGAGCCCTGGTCAGTGCGAGAGCATCACCGTGGCCGCCGGCGCCTACGCTCCTGACGGCGCATACCACCTCGGCGCGATCGTGGACCTGAACGGCCCGGTCCAGGAGCTCATCGAGACCAACAACACCACCGCCGGCGAGCTGATGGCCATCGGCCACGGCCCCGATCTCGTCGTCTCGGCGGTGAGCGGCCCGCCGAGCGTCACGCAGGGCAGCCTCTTCGACGCCTCGGTCACCGTGTGCAACCAGGGCACGGAGCCGAGCTCCGGCACCGATCTCAACCTCTTGCTCTCACCCGACGGCGCGATCACGCCCGCCGATTTCCCGATCGGCGGCGGCTATGTGCCCTACCTGAACCCAGGGCAGTGTTTCTCCGCGACGATCCTCGCGAGCGCCTATGTGCCCGACGGCGTTCACCACCTCGGCGCGATCGTGGACCCGAGCGGCGCGCTCGCCGAGCTCATCGAGACCAACAACGCCGCGGCGGGCAGCGTGATCGGCGTCGGCTACCAGCCCGACCTCATCGTGTCCTCGGTGAGCGGGCCGCCGAGCGTGATCCCTGGCGGAAGCTTCGACGCGTCGGTCACGGTCTGCAACCAGGGTACGCAGCCGAGCTATGGCACCCAGGTGGAGCTGCTCCTCTCCGCCGACGCGACCCTCACGATGGCCGACTCCCCTGCTGGCAGCGGTCCGGTGCCGTACCTGGATCCGGGCCAGTGCGCCACCGTGACCTTCCCGGCGAGCGCGTACGTGCCCGACGGTGCATACCACCTTGGCGCGATCGTCGACCGCGACAACTGGATCCCCGAGCTCATCGAGACGAACAACGCCGACGCGAGCGCCATGATCGGCATCGGCAACTTGCCCGACCTCATCGTCTCCGCGGTCAGCGGCCCGCCCAGCGCCATGCCGGGCAGCGGCTTCAACGCTTCCGTCACCGTCTGCAACCAGGGCACGCAGCCGAGCTACGGCGCAGAACTGGGGCTCTACCTGTCCACCGACGCCACGATCACGGCAGGCGACACCCCCGCTGGCGGCGGCATGGTCCCCTTCCTGGCACCCGGGCAGTGCGCCGCGGTCCCAGTCGCCGCAACTTCCTATGTTCCCGACGGCACCTATCGCCTCGGCGCGATCGTCGATGTGGTTGACTGGCAGGAAGAGCTGGTCGAGTCCAACAACGCCGCCCCGGGTGACCTCATCGGCGTCGGCTTCGGGCCGGATCTCGTCGTCTCGGCGGTCAGCGGTCCGCCCAGCGCCCCGCCGGGCAGCGGGTTCGATGCCTCCGTCACCGTCTGCAACCAGGGCACGTCCCCGAGCTACGGCGTCGATGTCGAGCTGTTCCTGTCGAGCGACGACGTCTTCGCGCCCTCGGACCTCAGCGCGGGGATCGGCTATGTGCCCGGCCTGAGCCCTGGACAGTGCACCTCCGTGCTCGTCTTCGCGAGCGCCTATGGGCCCGACGGCGCCCACCGCCTCGGGGCGATCGTGGACCCAGGCGAATCGATCGCCGAGCTCATCGAGACCAACAACGCCACGGCGGGCAGCGTGATCGGCGTCGGCTTCGGGCCGGATTTCATCGTCTCCGCCGTGAGCGGGCCGCCGAGCGTCGCCCCGGGCCATAGCTTCGACGCCGAGCTCACCGTCTGCAACCAGGGCACGCAGGCGGGCAGCGCCGACGTGGAGCTCCACCTCTCCTCGGACGCGACCATCACGACGGCCGACTTCCCTGCCGGCAACGGACCGGTGCCGTACCTGGATCCGGGCCAATGCGCCACCGTGACCCTCCCGGCGAACGCCTATATGCCCGAAGGCGCTTACCACCTGGGCGCGATCGTCGATCCGTCCGGCTGGACTCCCGAGCTCATCGAGACCAACAACGCCGCGGCGGGCAGCGTGCTCGGCGTCGGCTATGGACCGGACCTCATCGTCTCCGCGGTGGATGTCCCGCCCAGCGCCCTCCCGGGCAGCAGCTTCGACGCCGAGGTCACCGTCTGCAACCAGGGCACGCAGCCGAGCTACGGCAGCGACGTGGAGCTGCGCCTGGCGGCCAGCGACCAGGCGGCCAGCACCGGTGTGATCGCCGGGGGCGCGCCGGTGCCACCCCTGGATCCTGGCCAGTGCACGGTCGTGCCCATCCCCGCCTACTCGGCGGTGCCTGACGGCGCCTATCGCCTGGCCGCCGTCGTGGACCCTTTCGGCTCGACGCAGGAGCTCATCGAGACCAACAACACCAACGCAAGCGGCGTGTTCGGCGTCGGCTACCAGCCGGATCTCATCGCGTCCGTGAGCGGCCCATCGACCGCCGCGCCCGGCAGCGGCTTCGACGCCATCGTCACCGTGTGCAACCAGGGCACGACCCCGAGCGGCGGTACGAGCGTCGATGTGCTGCTGTCGTCAGACGGGACGATCACGCCCTCCGATATCCATGTCGGCAACGGCTGGGTCCCCGGGCTGAGCCCTGGCCAGTGCGAGAGCATCACCGTGGCCGCCGGCGCCTATGCTCCTGACGGCGCCTACCACCTCGGCGCGATCGTGGACCTGGACGGCCCGGTCCAGGAGCTCATCGAGACCAACAACACCACCGCCGGCGAGCTGATGGCCATCGGTTACGGCCCCGATCTCGTCGTCTCGGCGGTGAGCGGCCCGCCGAGCGTCGCGCAGGGCAGCCTCTTCGACGTCTCGATCACCGTCTGCAACCAGGGGACGGACCCGAGCTACGGCACCATGGTGGAGGTCCGGCTGTCGCCCGACGCGACGATCACGACGGCCGACTTCCTCCCCGGAGGCGCCTGGGTGCCGAGCCTCGCCGTAGGCCAGTGCGAGAGCCTCGTCGTCGCCGCAGATACCTACGTCCCCGTGGATACCTACACGCTCGGGGCGATCGTGGACGCCTACGGCGAGGTCCCCGAGCTCCTCGAGGGCAACAACGCCACGACCGGCGGCGAGCTCGTCGTCAGCTTCTGACCATCGCCCGCTTCCACGTCGGGAGAGGCCGGCTGCGCGCGACGCGGGTCGCGCGCGGCCGCGTGGCCGATATGGCCGGCGAACCGGCCAGGGCGCACCGCGCGGCGCCGTTGCGCGCTTGATCCCATCGTCGAGCCTAGTCGGGTAGGCCGGGGTCGACTGCCCCTCGGCCCCCCACAGATCCGGACGTACGGAATTCCCGCATCCGGCTCTTCGGGACACGGGTTTGCTACGACCGGGCAGGAGCGGGGTGCGTGATGCGCGGCTGCGGAAGGGGATACCTCTTCAGCAGCCGGTTCGCCCAGTCGCCTCGCCGCGACCTGCACCAGTGATGCATGAAGCCGAGCAGATCGAACGTCGACGACCACGTCGGCGATGCCCCGCTGCCCGTCCGCCGCCGGCGAATCCGATCGTCTTCATCGGAACACCATTGCACGCATCCTTTCATCCTCCGTCCTCCGCCGAGGCGAGTGCCGCTCGTTATGCCCGAGACACGAGGCCCCGCGCACCGTTTCTCCGCAGAAACCTCGTCATTTGACGCTCGCCCGAGATCATCGTATCTCTCTTAAATGGCAACCGTGAGCATCCCGTTCTCTTCGGTTTCTGACACCAGCGGCGTCCTGCGCGGACGCGACATGCTGTGTTTCGCCCACGACTGGACGGGAGATCCGCTCTCCAAGACCCACCTCATGCGCGGGCTGTCGAAGGACAACCGCATCCTCTGGGTGAGCTCCATCGGATACCGCGCGCCCAAGGCCTCGGGCCGCGATTTCCGGCGCATCCTCGACAAGCTCAAGGCCTTCACCGAGCCGGTGCGCGAGGTCGAGCCGAACCTCTTCGTGCTCAACCCGCTCGCCATCCCGGCCTGGGGCAACCCGGCCATGCACGAGGTCAACCGGGAGCTGCTCAAGCTCCAGGTGCGGCGGGCGACGGATCGGCTCGGCTTCCGCAACGTGGTCAACTGGGTCTTCACGCCCACGGCCGCCGTCATCGCCGGCGCGCTCGGCGAGTCGTTCCTGATCTATTACTGCGTCGACGAGTTCACCGCCTTCCACGATGTCCCGGCCGAGCTGATGGAGCTCGAGCGATCCCTCGTCGAGAAGGCCGACCTCTGCATCGTCTCCTCCGAGAAGCTGCTCCGCACCAAATCGCAGTACAACCCGCGCACGGCCCTGGTGCGCCACGGCGTGCAGTACGAGCACTTCCGCGCGGCGCTCGCCCCCAAGACGAAGATCCCGGCCGACATCGCCGCCCTCCCCAAGCCGGTGATTGGCTATTTCGGCCTGATGGCCGACGAGTGGATCGACATCCCGCTCATGGAGGCGGTCGCCAGGCACTTCTCCGGCGGGTCGATGGTGCTGCTCGGCAAGGTGACGACCGACATCTCCCGCCTCACCGCGCTGCCCAACGTCCACGTCCTCGGCCGCAAACCCTTCTCGGAGCTGCCGGCCTACTGCAAGGGCTTCGACGTGGCCATCAACCCCTTCCCTATCAACGAGATGACCCTCAACGCCAACCCCCTCAAGGTCCGCGAGTACCTCGCCGCCGGCCTGCCGGTGGTCTCGACGCGGATCCCCGAGGTCGAGGTGGTGAAGGAGGCCCGCATCGGCGACACGACCGAGGCGTTCATCGAGCTGATCGAGGAAGAGCTGAAGCTGCCCGGCCCGCGCCCGGAGCGGGGCGCGTCGATGCGATACGAGAGCTGGGATGTGAAGATCGAAGAGGTGAGGCGGGCGGTGGCGGCGACCGGGAGATATTGAGTCTCCCGGCGGAGGCGGCCTCGCGCGCCGACGGCGACCCGCTCCCCGAGGCGCCCCCTCCCACCGGCCCGAACCTGGTTCCGCCCGCCAGAGGTCCGGCCAGGGATCCGGCGAGAGATTTCAACGCAAAAACTCGCCATCTCACGCGCGAAACACGCGTGAGATGGGCTCCCCGGTCAGCCCCGCGAGGAGCCGCTCTCCCTCCGGCCACGGCCCAAAGCCGGCGTCGACGTTGATGTGCCCACACGGCCCCGCATGGATCAGCTCGCTCCCCCAGGCGCGCGCGAAGGCTTCGGCTCGCTCCGGGGTGCAGTAGGGGTCGTCCGAGCTCGCGACGACCATCGAGGGGAACGGGAGCCTGACGCTGGGCAACGGGTGGAACGTCGACGCGTCAGGCGGGTAGCTCGACGATTCGTCACCACCCCGCAGACCCCGGCGCGAAGTCGACCCCCTCCGCCGCGCGCCGTGATGGGGCCGAGGTAGCCCAGACGCGCCGGATTCATTCGATTTACACGACCTGTGGCAGACGCTGTGCGCGCTTCTTTTCATCCTCCTGGCTCGCAAGGCGCAGTCACCACCGAGACTGCACCCCCCGCTGGCGGCGACGCGGCGATGCGGCGATGCGGCGATGCGGCGATGCGGCGACGATGAAAATGCCCTGCTACTCCCGCATGGGACTTCCATATCCCTCGATTCCTGTGTAAATATACCAGATGCTGTCGGCGCTGGATGTCGAGTCGCCGCCTGCAGCATTCTCTTGGTTGCGAACAACGTGTGACCTTACCGTGAGAGGTGTTTCAATGAATCAAGGATCGTCTTCGAGACGTCTGTCCAGGAGCCGCGTCGCGAGCTCCCTGTCCGTGCTTCTCTGCGTGCCCGTGGTGGCGCTCGCGCTCGCCG
This sequence comes from Sorangium sp. So ce426, assembly GCF_051475585.1. NCBI lineage: Bacteria > Pseudomonadati > Myxococcota > Polyangiales > Polyangiaceae > Sorangium > Sorangium sp. So ce426. The sequence goes on from NZ_CP150341.1 coordinate 7,860,493, forward strand.
GTTGCGGCGGCACGGAGCCCTCCTCTTCGTCCGAGTCCGACGAGTCCGCGCCGGACCGGGACGAAACCATGAGCTGGGAGGAGTTCCAGGCGAACGTTTACCGCGACCCGCAGCGCGGGGTCTACCTCATCGACGACGAGCAGGGGCTCAACGACGCGGAGCTGCGTGTCGTCTACGAGCGCTATGTCAAGACCGGGGCGCTCGTCGTGAAGCCGCTCGAGCGGCGCTGACCACGCCCCGCAGGGATACGATCGATAGCTCGCTTTGAGCGTGCCCTCGGATGCCTCACGGCGCGCCAGCCAGCGACAGGGCGAGCCAGTCGTCGAAGCGCGTCGGCATGACGCGCGCGCCGTCGCCCGGGGTGAGCGACCGATCGTCGATCCGGAGACCGAAATAGGGCGCCTCCGCGTCGGCGATCACCTCGCGGCGGTCCTTCTTCGCGCTCAGGTACTTGCCGACGAACTCGGCGAGCGGGCGCCTCTCGGGGCCGGCCACCTCGAGGATGCCGTTCATGGGCGCCTTCAGCGTGACGTCGGCCAGGGCGTCGGCGACGTCCTCGGCCGCGATCGGCTGCAGATGCGCCGACGAGAGGCGGACCCGCTCCGCGTCGGCGCTGGAGCGCGCGATGCCGTCCATGAACTCGAAGAACTGCGTGGCCCGCAGGAGGGTGTAGGGGATCCCGGAGGCCTCGATCAGCGCCTCCTGCGCCATCTTCGCGCGAAAATAGCCGCTGCCGAGCATTCGATCGGTGCCGACCACCGAGAGCGCCACATGGTGTTTGACGCCCGCGGCGGCCTCGGCGGCGAGCAGGTTGCGGCCCGAGGTCTCGAAGAAATCGAGGACCGCCTTGTCCTCGAACGACGGCGCGTTCGCCACGTCGACCACGACCTCGGCTCCCGCGAGCGCTCCGGCGAGCCCCTCGCCCGTGAGGCTGTTGACGCCCGTGGAAGGCGACGCCGCGACGACCTCATGGCCCTGCTGGCGGAGCCTGCGTACGAGCTTCGTCCCGATCAGGCCGGTTCCACCGATAACCACGATCTTCATGTCTTTCTCCCTTGTCGATCACGCGAGCGACCGGTGCCTTGCTCCTGTGACCCCGCGCTCGCCCTCGATGACGAAGCGGGTCTAGCTCGTGTGACATGGGGCGAAGGAAAAATGACAGCCGCGCTGCCTCGCCTGGAGATCCGGCGCGACGACCCCGATCAGAACGGCGTGTCGCCTTCGTCTGGAACGATGATCGACTTCAGCGCCCCGTCCTGGCAATCCGCCTGCATGCGGAAGCCCTTCTCGGCCTCGGACAGGTCGAACCGGTGGGTGACGATGGACTCGACGTCCACCGCCCCCTCGGCGACCAGGCGGATCGCCCGCGGGTACACGTGCCCCATGCGCCGGGAGAGCTTGATCTTGAGCCCCTTGCGGCGGCACAGCGCCGCCGGCAGCGAATAGCGGTCGCCCTCCGGGATGCCCGCCAGCAGGATCCGACCGCCGATGCGGGCGGCCTCGGCCGCGTGGTGGAAGCCCTCGGGCGAGTTCGTCGCCTCGAGCACGAGGTCGACGCCCCGGCCGCCCGTCCACCCCGCGACGGCCTCGAAGCTCGGCGCCACGTCGTGCGCGCCCAGCCGGCGCGCGGCCTCGGCCCGGTACGCGACGGGATCGACAGCGAAGACGCGCCCGGCGCCGGCCAGGCGCGCGAGCTGGACCAGGCAGAGGCCGATCGGCCCGCACCCCAGCACCACCACCGTCTCCTGCACGTGGGGCCGCGCCAGGTCGATCGCGTGGACGGCGACGCCCAGCGGCTCCAGCATCACGGCCTTTCGCACCGAGAAGCCGCGGGGGACCGGCACGACCTGCTCGGGGCGCACCGCCAGCCGCTCCGCCATGCCGCCGTGGAGCGGCGGCGCGCCGAGGAACTCCACGTGCGGGCACAGGTTCACGTGGCCGCGGTGGCACCACTCGCAGCGGCCGCAGGCGTGCGCGGGGTCGACGGCGACAAGCTGCCCCCTCGACAGGCCCAGCGCCGGGTGGTCGTCGACGACCCAGCCGGCGAACTCGTGCCCTGGCACGAAGGGGTCCCGGACCTGCGCCGCGCCGATCCCGCCCTCCAGGTAATAATGGAGATCGCTGCCGCAGATCCCGCAGCCCGCGACCTGGATCGTCACCATGCCCTCGCGCGGCCGCGGAGGTTCGACCTCGCCGAGCCGGACATCGCGGATGCCGTGAATGAACGTTGCGCGCACTGTTCCAGTCTCCCTTTCAAGGCGCCGCCGGCTCCCCGGCGGCGCCGCGCTGGACGATTGTGCCGGCGCGATTCCGTACTGTAGTCTGCGCCCGTGATCGCTTGTCAATCCTGCGTTCCGGGGCGCTGACGGCGCCATGCCGGCCGACCTCGTCCTCGGCATCGACCTGAGCACCACCGCGGCCAAGGCGGCGGCCTTCGACGTCCAGGGGCGCCTGCACGCCGCCGGCCGGGCGCCGCTCTCGCTGGCGCGGCCGGCCCCCGACCGATTCGAACAGGATCCCCGGGACTGGTGGGCTGCCCTGTGCCAGGCGGTCGCCGGCGTCACCGCCACGGTGGACCCGGGCCGCATCGCTGGCCTCGCGCTCGCGCACCAGCGCGAGACCTTCGCCTGCCTCGGTCCCGACGGCCAGCCGCTCCGCCCCGCCATGCTCTGGCTGGACGGCCGGGCGCGCGGGCACCTCGGCGCCGTGATCGACCGCATCGGGCAAGACCGCCTGCGGGCGCTGTCCGGCAAGGCCGCGGACTTCGGCCCGGCGCTGCCCAAGATCGCCTGGCTGGCCAGCGAGGAGCCGGACACCCATCGCCGCACGGCCCTCTTCTGCGACGTGCAGGCGTACCTCGTGCAGGCGCTGACCGGGCGCGCCCGCACCAGCTGGGCGAGCGCCGATCCGCTCGCGCTCTTCGACATCGGCGCGCGCCGCTGGTCCGAGGAGCTCTGCGCCGCCGCCGGCATCACGCCCGACCGGCTGCCGGAGGCGCTCCCTCCCGGCGCGCCGCTCGGCGCGGTGTCGGCGGCCGCAGCGGCGGCCACCGGCCTGCGCGAGGGCACGCCGGTGCTGGCCGGCGGCGGCGACGGCCAGATGGCCGGGCTCGGCGTCGATGCGCTGGACCCGCGGCGCGCCTACCTGAACCTCGGCACGGCGGTGGTCTTCGGCGTCTTTTGCGCCGAGCCGCGGCAGGACCCGGCGTGGCGGACCATGACCAGCGCCTCCGGCCGCGGTTACGTGCTGGAGAGCAGCCTGCGCAGCGGGGCGCTGCTCTCGGACTGGTACCTGCGCCGCCAGCTGGGCGTCGATCCGCGCGACGGGGCCGCGATGGCGGCGCTCGAGGCCGAGGCGGCGTCGCTCCCGCCCGGCAGCGGCGGCCTGCTGCTCTTGCCCTACTGGGAGGGCGCCATGAACCCTCACTGGGATCCCGACGCCCGCGGCGCGATCCTGGGCCTCACGGACGCGCACGGGCGCGGCCACGTCTACCGCGCCCTGATCGAGGGCGTCGCGCTCGAGCAGGCCCTGGTGCTGGACCTGATGCGCGGCGCGGCGGGGATCGAGGTCGCGGAGTTCGCCGCGGTCGGCGGCGTGGCCGCGAGCGACCTCTGGTGCGGTGTGATGGCCGACGCGACGGGCGTCGCCATCGAACGGTCCGAGACGGTCGAGGCGGCGTGCCTGGGCGCCGCCATGTGCGCGGCTGCCGGCGCCGGGCTGGCGGAGAGCATCGAGGGGGCCGCGAGGGCGATGCGCGGGACCGCCACGGCGACGTTCCATCCCGATGCCGGGCGCCGGGGGCGCTACGCGGCGCTGCTGGGGATCTACCGGGACATGTACCCGCAGCTCTCGGGGCTGCTGCGCCGCCTCTCGGCCTTCACGAGGGATTAGGCGCGGCGCGCGCTCCGCTCGCGAAGGAGCGAGCCGGGCCGGTGCCATGAGTCCGAGGACAGGGTAACCTCCAGGGCATGGCGACGGAACTGCTTGCAAGGATCACTCAGGACGCTGCAGTGATGGGAGGCCGCCCGTGCATCCGGGGGATGAGGGTCACGGTGGGCACGATCCTGGGACTGCTGGCGGCCGGACACTCCGTGGAGAAGGTGCTGGATCTCTACCCGTACCTCGAGAAGGACGATGTGCTGGCGGCGCTCACGTATGCAGCCTGGCGCACCGAGGAGGTCGAGCTTCCACTGAAGGCGTCATGAAGATCCTCGTGGACATGAACCTGTCGCCAACCTGGGTGTCGTTTCTTGTCGACGCCGGGTTCGAGGCTGTCCACTGGTCTGAAATGGGTGACCCACGAGCGCCGGATCGTGAGCTGATGGCGTGGGCACGCGAGGGCGGATACGTCGTTTTCACACACGATCTCGACTTCAGCATCCTGATTGCCACCACGGGCGCCATCGGCCCCAGCGTCCTGCAAGTCCGAACGCTCAACCTGCTCCCGAGCGCCATCGGGGCCGATGTCGTCGGCCTCTTGCGCCAGTACGCCGAGGAGCTCGACCGCGGCGCGATCGTCTCGCTCGATGGGGCATCCTCGCGGGTCAGGATCCTACCGATCCGACGACGGTTGGAAGGACCTGGCTGACGTCTCCTCACTGCGCGGTCGGATCGTTGACGCGCCCCGCGAAGAGGAGCGCCCCTGTGTACAGATCACGGATGAAGAAGAAAAACGGACGGTCCAGGACGATCGCCGCGGGCTCGTTGAAGACGCCCGAGGCCGCGGAAGATACGGCGAGGACGACCGCCGTCGCCGCCGCGGCCTCGGTCCCGGCCTCGTCCACGTCGATGACCGCCTTGTGGATGACGTCCTGGATCTGGATCCCTCCGTCCTCGATGATGCCCGAGAAGTCGGCGCTGTCGCCAAACGCGACGCCCATGCCGAGGTCCTCGAGCGCCGTCTTGAGAGCGGCCGCGGTGCCGAACGAGAACTTCGGCATCGTGATGTCGACCGACCGCGACTGCAGCGAGGTGATGATCGTCTCGAGCGCCGCGCCGTCGAGCGACTCCGCCAGCGCGTCCGCGGTCCCCTCGGCCGGCAGGACGACGAACATCGAGACCGGGGTGCCCGCATAGGGGATCTCCACCGCTTCCCAGCCGTCGCCGGCGCCGTAGCGCGTCTCCTGTCTACCGTGCATCATCTGGGCGGTGACGCTCGTGCCGTCGCCGCGCTGGAACGCGCCGGGCTTCGTCAAGTCCTCGTCAAACGGCGTGTGCCACGCGGCGTCGAAGTAGATGGCGTTGGTGAGCACGACGCGCGTCTCCGGGGTCACGCTGCCGTTGAGGAGATTCGGAATCTTGCCCTCCGTCTGGTCCTTCACCCACGCGTTGATGAGGCTCTCGGCCTCCTCCGGGGCATTGAAGTCGGCGAGCCGCACGCGCGCCCCGTAGCTCTCGCCGAGCACCGTCAAGAACGGCTGCTCGAGCGCGAGGTCGACGTGCGACCAGATCGCGTTGGCCGTGTGGAGCCGGAAGCCGCCTCCCTCGAACCCGCTCGATCCCTCGGCGCGCTTGTGGAGCTCGAGATCCACGTAGTTGAACGCCGGGTGCAGCCGCTCCTGCGGGAGCTCGAACCGCATCGCCGCGGCCATCGCCTGCTCCGTGGTGGTCCGCGCGCCCGCGTACGTCATGGCGAGCGCCGTCGAGATGCTGTAAGGCGAGTAGACGACGTTCGCGTTCGCGCTGGAGATCGCGCGGCCGAGGTCGAGCGCGAAGCTCGCGTTGTTGCGCGCCAGCAACACCTGATCCTCCTCCGAGACGACCGGGCTCTCGATCCGCGCCGCGTCCGACGGCAGCACGCATCCAGCCTTCTTCTCGAAGCACTCGACGGCCCCGCCGCCCCCTCCCTGCCCCGAGCCGCCCTCTCCCTGGTCCGGGCCACCGCCGCTGCCGCCTCCCTCGTTCGAGCTGCACCCCACGAGAGCCGACATGAGCACGGTCGCCAAGACAATTGATGTTCTCATGATGCCAGGGTTTTGCAGCCTGCGTGCCAGTGCGCTTTTGCGCCGCAAATCGCATGTTTGTCCCGGGGAGACGCGCGCTGCCAGCAAGTCTGGAGCAGATTGTGCCAAGGTGAGCCGTGCACGGTGCTCACGGGTGAGCTTGGGAGCCTCCGGTGACGGCGAAACCGATGGATCGGCGGGGTCGATGCGACGTGTCGATGCGACTGTGCCTCCTTGCCAGACCCCGTGGTGTGCTGGGAAGGTCGTGCAGCAGGAGCGGGTTGCGCCGAGGTGCGCCACGGACCATCCTTCGTGCCGGCGCGCGAGGCACATGAAGATGGACGAGGGCGCAGGAGAACCGACAGGCACGCGCTCAGCGCGGATCGATCGCGGCGACGTGTTCTGGATAGGGCCCGATGATTCGCGGGGGCCTGTCCCGAGCTACTCTCATCCCCACGTGGTGGTCCAGGACGACGTCTTCAACCACTCGCGGATCACGACCGTGGTCGTGTGCGCGCTGACGTCGAACTTGCACCGGGCGAACGAGCCTGGGAACATCCTGCTCGACGTGGGCGAGGGGAACCTTCCCAGGCAGAGCGTCGTGGTCGTGTCGCAGATCTCCTCGGTCGAGAAGGCCCGCCTGGGCGAGCGGATCGGGTCGCTGTCCGACGCACGGGTGGATCAGATCCTGGCCGGCCTGCGCTTCCAGCAGGCATCGTTCTTCAGGCGGTAGCGAGCGGGTGCACCTCGTGGGGCAGGTCGACTTCACCGAGGCAGCGACGTCGGACGAGCGCGGTTTCTCTGGAGGACGATGAATGCCTCACCACGGTGACCCGGAGGACGACTTCAAGAAGGCGCTTGCGCAGGATCGGGCGCGAATCGATGCGGCGATCGAGCGTCTCTCGGGGGAAGAGCCGAAGCCTGAGCGGTTCCTGCTCGCGCTCGCCGGGGCGTGGGGCCGCCCGGTTCCATGTCGGGCGCCGATCGGAAGGTGGCTGCCGCCGGTCGCCCCGACCGAGCGGGGCGTGAAGAGCGCGGCCCGCTGGGTACATGCATCCAATCCAAACGTCCAGCGAGCCGCCGTCGTCGCCCTCGAGAGAGCCGGGGTGGCTGCGCGGCCTGTTCTGACAACGGTCGCCGATGCCCTCACGAGCAAGGAGCCCACCGTTCGGATCGCCGCGGCCCGCGTCCTCGCGCGCGCTGCGCCGTGTCCCGAGCAGGCTCCGGCGCTCCGTCGTGCGCTCTCCGACGAGCTCTTCACCGTGCGCTGGCTGGCGGTGGAGGCGCTCGCGCGCAGCGGCGACGAACACCCGATGGCGCCGGTCCTCGGGGCGTCGCGTCCACGGCTCGACGCTCGGCTTGCTCCCTATCAGCTCGAGCGCTGGCTGCGCGCGGTCGCCGCCCTTGGACGGGATGCGTCCGCGCTGTTGCCCGAGCTGAACGAGCTCCTGGATCGAACCTCCCAGCTCAGCCAGAGCGACACCTGGTGGCATGAGTCGAGGTTCACGCTCGAGCGACTCGTACGGGAGCTTCGTACGACCCAGGATAACCCCTGACGCCGCCTCCCGCGGCCTCGCCGGTCGATCCCGCCGGCAAGCCTGGCCGCACGAAGCAGCGCGGCGCATCGCACGATTGGTTGCATTGACAATCAAATACCGCGCGGTATGCTCGGCCATCATGCGCGACCAGTTCACCGCCGAAGGGGGGATCGTCCTCGACAACGCGCTCGGCTACTGGGTGGCGCGCGTCTACCTCGCTTCCCGCGCCGAGATGTACCGGCGCTTCCGCGCGCACGGCGTCGAGATCACGCCCGAGCAATGGATGGTCCTCGTCCGCCTGTGGGAGCAGGAGGGCGTCACGCAGACGCACCTGGCCGAGCGCACCTTCCGGGATGTGCCCACGATGAGCCGGATCGTCGCGCTCATGGAGCGCGACGGGCTTGTCGAGCGCCGGCCCGACCCGACGGACCGGCGCGCCCGGCTCGTCTACCTCACCGCGCGCGGGCGAGCGCTGCGCAAGGCCCTGTCGGGCGAGGCCAAGGCCCTCGTGGACACGTCGCGCGCCGGCATCCCGGAGGACGATCTGCTCACGACCCGGCGCACGCTGCAGCGCATCCTCGCGAACCTCGAGCCCAAAGGCTGAACGTAGCCCCGCCCTCCACGCCGCCTTCTTCATCGCCAATTAATTGCATAGACAACCAATTCAGGAGAGACCCGCATGAGCCAGACCGCTGCTTCCCCTCACTTTCCTGCGCACACGCTCGCCACGGCGCCCGCGGCGGCCCGCCCCGCGCTGGAGCAGGCCTCGCGGAAGTTCGGCTTCCTGCCGCTGCCCTTGGCGCGCTTCGCGACCTCGCCGCTCCTGGTGCGCGCCTTCGACGAGCTCCTCGCGGTCTTCGAGGGTGCGACGCTCTCGCCGGTGGAGCGCGAGGTCGTGGTGATGGTCATCGCCGGCGAGAACGGCTGTGATCTCTGCCGCACGATGCACCGCGGGCTGCTCCTCCGCGCGGGGGCTTCCCCCGAGGTCGCCGCGGCGCTGTTCGAGCGGAGGCCGGCGGCCGACGCGCGCCTCCAGGCGCTCGCGGCGTTCACCGAGGCGACGCTGCGCGAGCGGGGCCAGGTGCCGGACGCCGATCTCGACGCCTTCCTCCGCGCGGGCTTCACCGCCGAGCAGGCCCTCGAGGTGATCGTCGGCATCGGAACCTACACGCTGTCGACGTTCGCGAACCGGATGACCCGCTCCCACGCGCTGCGCTGATCGCGACAGGAGCGCGGGGCTCGAGAGCGGAAGCGCCGCGGTGACCTCGCGTTGGTCTCCTTGACAAGGCGGGGGAAGCGTCAGGTACGCTGGCTCTCCACGACAGAAGGGTTCGAGGTAGCAGATAGATGACTGCGCAAATCGGTGACGACGTCGCCTATGCGGGCGCTGACTGGAGCCTGGCGGGCGTGAACGGCGGCGAGCTGTTCGACCCGGCGAGCTACGGACTTCGTGTTCGCCCGGCGAGCACCGCGTGCTGGCGTGGCTTCGTCTGTCGTTATGAGCTCCGCGACAACACCCTGTACCTCGACGGCCTGGACGTCGCGCTCGAAGGCGAAGCTCCTCCCCTGCTGGACAAGATGCCCCAGGAGCCGACGACGCCCCTGGGATTCACGGCCGTCTACGAAGGGATCGGGCTCCACGTCCCGTTCAGCGGCGGCCTGCTTCTCGCGCGCGACTTCTTGCTCGATCTGTATGTTCACATGGGCTTCCACCCGGCGTGGAAATACGCCCACGTCCTCGAGGTGGAGCTCGAGGCGGGACGCATCTCGCGCGTCACCGACTGCTCGAAGCCGATGGCCGACATCCGCAGCCGCATCGCGGGCACGGATGAGCCAGGCCCGGGGAGCTCCCACGAGGACATCGAGGCGTGGGTCGAGCGTGCCTTTTCCCGCAAGTACTGACGTCGTCTCCTGATCCCGGGAGCGTGCGTTGTGGCGGGTGGCCGAGATCGGCGTGATGGCTCGCGGCAGGAGGGGTCGGCCGCCGCCGCGGCCGGGCGACAGCGCTCCATCCTGGACCGGCGCAGCGCTCCATTCCGGATCGGCGCTGCGCTCCATTCCGGATCGGCGCCTCGCCTGTCGCGGGTCGCCGGCGCGCGGCGCGGCCCCGGGACGCCTCCTTCGCCGCCTCTCCTGCCTGGCCCGCTTCCTGCGAAAGCCGTTCTCGCGAGGTAGAGGTCATGACGCACATCGAGCAACGCAGGGTCATCATCCACGAGAACGGGGTGCCGGGCGGCGCCGCGGCGGTCCTCCACGCGGACGATCACGGGACCGGGGCGGCCCATCGCGGGCGGTACGATCAGGGCTGGCGCGCCGGCAAGCCGGCCGAAGATCCAGAGAAGCTCAAGAGATGGGGCCGTGTCAGCGCGAAGCCGAGCGAGTACCTGATTCACATGCGGCGGGGCAGCCTCCGGCCCACCTCCGGTCAGGGCGCCTCGTGCTTCAAGCTCCCGGGCGACAGCGTCGCCATCGTGCCGACCACGGTCCAGAAGCTCCAGTTCACGGCCGACCAGGTCACCCTCGAGAAGGTCGGCGTGGAGATCACGGGGCTCGCCGTCTACCGCATCGCGGAGCCGCTCATCGCGTTCCGGATGCTGAACTTCTCGTTCCCCGAGCGCGCGCAGGAGAAGCTCGAGGCGCTCCTCGTGGACATGTTTGCGGGCGCCGTGCGCCGGCTGGTCGCGAACCTCTCCGTCGAGGAATGCCTGACGCGGCGGAAGGAAGGGCTCGCCAGCGAGCTGATACGAGAGATCGTGCCCGTCGTCTCCGGGCGCGGCAGCGCCGAGGACGCCACCGACAAGGGGTGGGGCGTCCTCATCGATACGATCGAGATCCAGGACGTGCGCATCCTCTCTCCGGCGGTGTTCGGCAACCTGCAGGCGCACTATCGCCAGGAGCAGGAGCGGAAGGCCAGGGAGGCGTCGCTGATCACCGAGCGCGCGGTCCGGCAGGGCGAGGCCGAGGCGCAGCGCGCGATCGAGCTGACCAGGCTCTCCGCCGAGGTCGAGCTGCGCACGCGACGCCAGGAGACCAGCGAGAAGGCCCGGCTCGAGGAGCTCGCCTCCGAAACGCGGCTGAAGGAGACGCGGCTGGCCCACGAGCAGCAGATCGCGGCGCTCACGCTGAGGGCCGAGATCGAGAAGACGACGCTCGAGGCGGAGGCGGCGGCGGCGCGCCACGCGGCGAAGATGGCCGCGAGCGCCCAGGAGATCGACCTGCTCACGCAGCGCGCGGCGATCGCGGGCGCGCGCCGGCTCGTGGCCGAGGCCGAGCTCGCCATCGCCGAGATCGAGGCGAAGAAGGCGCGCCTCACGCAGGAGCTCGAGATCGACCGCGCGCGGGCGCTCCGGGAGATTGAGAACACCGTGTCGCCGGAGGTCATCCGGTTGACGGTCGCGCAGCAGATGCCGGCGCTCGCCGCCGCTTTCCAGCAGCGGATGGGAGAGGTGCACGTCACGGCCGTCGATGGCGCCAACCCGTTCGGATACATCGCGGCGGCCGTGGAGGGGGTGATGGGGCTGGCTCGCGCCGCAGGGCTCGAGGTGCCGCCGGCGCGCGCGCCGAAGGCGGAGCTGACCGAGGAGAGCGCGCTGGACGGCAGCCAGCGTTGAGCCCGTCCGCGCCGTCGTCCGGCGTTGGAGGCCGCACGATCACGCGTTGACCTCCTTGACAAGGCGGGGCAGCCGTCAGCTACGCTACCTTTTCACGATGAGTGCGGGCGGCACGACGGGGTGGGGTCGGATCGCGAGAGGAGCTGCGCACAATCATGGGTGAGACGATGCTGACGTTCCTGGGGTCGCAGATTTTCCGCATGCCATTTCTCATCGCCTACATCACGGCGATCGCCCTCGCGTTCTATCGCTATCCGACGCAAGGCAAGCCGGCTCTCCTCGCGGGCTGCGGATTCTCCTTGTTCGTCATGGGCTGGCTCATCAATGCCGTGCACCTGTACTGGCAAATATCCAGTATCCGGAGCGGCGGCGCAGCGCACAAGCTGGTTTTTATTGCCTCCCTGACGGGCTTCGCTTCTCACCTCCTGGAGCTGGTCGGGCTCGTCCTCGTGATGCTCGCATTGTTCGGCGCCAGAAACAGCCCCGCAGGCGGCACCGAGCCAATCGACGCGCGAAACACGCGCGCCTGAGCGAGTCGCTGGAAAGGTAAGGCATCGGGCTGATGTAGTTGCCAGCCCGGGGGACAGCAGGATCTACCGATGATGACACCCAACGGCCCGTCGCGATCAGCAGGCGGAATGAGCAAGACCGCCGTCGCTTTCCTGTTCCTGTTCATCGGGCTCGTGGTGGGGTTCTTCGCCGGAATCGGAGCGACGAAGGCCGGCGCTGCGTTCCTCGAAGATCTCGCGTCGAGCGAGGCGCCCGCCGATCTGGTGCATACCCAGCGCTACGTGCGGCCCGGCTTCTCCTTCAAATACCCGGGAAACTGGAGGGTCGAGGCGGACCCACCGGACAATGATCCCGATCACCACGTGAACGTCGAGAGCCCCGGCTCGTGCATGACGATGATCTTCGTCCTTGACGTGCCGACCGATCCCGCAGACAACGTTCAAGCGCAGATCGACGGGTTCGTCCCCAGGTTGCTCTCTGCGCCCGCACGCACGCCGTTTACCACGTGGGGCAAGTACGCCGGACAAGGCATGCTCCTGAAAGGGAAGCTGCTAGGCGTGAGCGCGGGCTCGGTTCGAGTGTTTTCGCACGCGAACGACAAACGTTCGTTCATCGCGGTGGAGCAATGTTATGACGACGACATGACGCATGTGAAGCCTGGCCTCGAGCTGGTGGAGTCTTCCTTCAGCTTCTCACCTTGAGCCTGCGCCATGGCCCACGGTCTGGAACCATCGCTTCGTGAGCAAACATCGCGGAGCCGGATAGGCCGGATTGCTCACGAACCGTCGCGCGAGCTGCCCAGCGAGCGGCGGCGATCGGCGGCGCGACAGAGCCGCAGGCGTTCGGGAGGCGAGGACGATGAACAAGATCATCAGGCTATACGACGCAGGCCTCGGCCTGCTCATCCCCTGCCCGAGCGGGGTCATCTACTCGAACCAGACCTGCGGGAACATTTGCATGCAACCCGAGATCGAAGGCGTCTTCGTTCCGCTCGACGCCGAAGACGGGTGGCGCTCCCTCGCGGCGCACTTCGAAGGTCCGAAGTACATGGGCAGCGGCGCGATGCTCGGACTCGACCAAGAGGACGCGGATCTCGTCGACCGCGTCCTGCGCGAGTGTCGCATCGTTGGCATTGTGACCGACCGGGCACGCCTCGTAGACTCGCACGAAGCGTGGGTGCACGTTGTGATAGAAGGCGAATCGGCCTCGGGCCCTTTCACCGGGTTCGGACCGTACCCGCGCCCTGGGATACTGACTTGGCCCAACTCCGATTGAGGCCGCGCGCTCGCCGGGCGCGCGCTGCTCGGCGGCGAGCGCCAGGCAACTCTTGTCCTCGGTAGTTTTTGGCTGTCCGCTCAGCGCCGCTCTCTCCGGCGCGTCCGTACAGGTCCTCCCGCGCGTTGTCGCTTGCCACGGACGACCGCAAGAGGTACCGCGCACCCATGCCCAAAGACGCCAGAGTCTTCGTGTTCGATCACGTCTCGGTCGGTGTCGAGAATCTCGAGCGTGCTGCGGATTTCTACGACGCCTGTCTGGCGCCGCTCGGTTTTGTCCGGCTTTCGCAGAACGCCCGTCACGTGGCGTATGGGCCCGAGGGATACGATGCTGAGCCGCCCTTCGCCATCGTCGCGTCCGGTCCTGACGTGAAGGCGCCCGGTCGAGGCTTCCACCTCGCCTTCGTTGCCCCGAGCCGCGAGGCGGTCGATCGCTTCCATGCGGAGGCCCTCAGCAAGGGCGGTGTCGATGAAGGACCGCCCGGCGTTCGCGAGAACTACGATCCCGGCTACTACGCGTCGTTCGTTCGCGACCCCGACGGCCACCGGCTAGAGGCGGTGCTGCACGAACGCTGACCGTGCGGCCGCCGGCCGGCTCGATCGCCAACCTGCTGGGCGGGGGCCTCGAGGCCGATCGAGGCTCCGCCCAGCCCGGCCGTTCCGGCCGGTCCGGCCGCCGCGGCTCTTGGAGCGCCGGGCGTACGAACTCGCGGACGAGTTCGAGCTCGAGTCGTGATAGAACGGACGAGAGGGGTCGCCATGCGCCGGATCATGTACGTGGAGAACAAGCGCGGCGGGCTCGACGGCGACGGTCCGCGGACCGCCGGCACCACGCGCCGCAACGACGAGCGGGTCCGGGGCCGCGCCCGCTCCCGTCCACGGCCGAGCGCATGATCGCGGACGCGACTCATTTCACGGGAGAGAATCATGTCGTCTGTCGTTCTCTTGGGTGATTCAATCTTCGACAATGGTTCGTATACCAACGGCGAGCCCGATGTCGCATCGCACCTCCGCGCTCTCTTGCCCTCCTGGCGAGTCACCCTGTGTGCGGTCGACGGTACGACCACTTCTGATATCGGACCCCAGCTCGATCGAACACCGAAGGACGCGACCCACGTCATCCTCTCGCTTGGCGGGAACGACGCGCTCTCGAACGCCGACATTCTCGGACTGCCCGTCCGGTCGACGGCCGAGGCTCTGGACATATTCCGCGAACGCGTGGACGCGTTCGCGCAATCCTACTCGTGGGCGCTCGAGGCCGTCGTCGCGCTCGGTCGACCGACCACGGTCTGCACGATCTACAACGGCAACCTCGCTCCCGGTGAGGCGGAGCGAGCTCGCATCGCCTTGATGACGTTCAATGACGTCATCCTCCGTCAAGCTTTCTCGCGCGCGCTCGACGTCGTCGACCTCCGCCTTGTCTGCTCGGAGGTGGGGGACTTCGCGAACGCCATCGAGCCGTCGGGCGCCGGCGGCTTGAAGATCGCGCAGGCGCTCGTCCGCGCGCTGGGCGCCGCCGCAGTCCAGAAGCGAGCGACGACCGTGACCGCCGGCTAGAAAGCCGTTGCGGCTGCGCGAGCCGAACGCCGTTTCGACTCGGCGCCAGTCAGAAGGATGTCACTTCAAACCCATCCTGACCGCCAAAGCGGACCATGAGCGCGCGCGCCGTGCCGGGGCGCAGCGCCCGCACGAGCGTGCTCTGGGCTTCGCGTAGACAGCACAGCAGGTCCGGTTCCACCAGACCGTCCCGCACCTCGGCCCGCGCGATGCCGGTCCCGTCGCGCCGTCGCTCGATGCGGAGGAATACCTCGCCGTGTCCACTTTCCCGGATCATGCATCCACTGATGAGTGCGTGGTATGACTCCCTCGAAACATCCGTCACGCCACCTGCGTTCTCTCCTGTAGTCACCGAGAGCCAGCTTCGCTCAAGCGCGGCGGAGTATCCATACGCCTCCGCACGAGATAACTCGTAGCCGGCTTCGCAGAGCTCCTGGCGGCTGTAGCACGCCGCTACCTGCGACGACGGCGGCCCCGACGTCAAGCACGAACGGATGCCGCAGAAAGGGGCAGCGCGCACGAAGAACGCCCCGTCGCCCCACATGAATTTCTGCCGCCGCTCCGGATGCACCGGCGTCGACGTTGCAGGGAAAGGGGCAGCGCGCACGAAGAAACCCAGGTCGCCCCACATGAATTTCTGCGGCGGCTCCGGATGTGCCGGCATCGACGTTCCAGGAGGCCGAACGACGATCTGAAGCGCTTTACCGGACAAGTTCTTCGCTTCTCGGAGTGCGTGGCCCTGTTTCAAACTCTACGAGGTGCAGCGAGGCCGGTGGAGCCCACGTCCGAGGTCGTGCTTGGCGAACCGCGTGAGATCGATGGATAATGGCGGCTGTTCGTCGTGGACGGTGAAGTTGTGACAGGTAGCATGTACCGGCCGAGCGGCGATTCACACCTCCCTCGCGAGCTGATCGACTTCGCGGAGAGAGCGGCCTCGCGATGGGCGCCGGCGAGCGTGTTCGTTCTTGACGTGGCGCGGGTCGACGGCGCGTGGAAGATTGTCGAGTGCAACTGCTTCAACGGAAGCCGTTTTTACTCGGCAGACGTGGAGCGCGTCGTACGAACCGTCTCCGAGCATCAGGAGCGGGCAACCTAGATCATGCCGACCTCCGCCCAATCAGGCGCTGGTGCCGACGGGCGCGTCGCGCCCGCGGCGCAGCGCAAGGTCGTTGGACTGGTGCCGGTGACCAGGTGAAGCCATGGCGTGGAAGACTCTGCTGGATGATGCCCGATGGAACCACCGAGACGACCCGGCCCGTGCCGACGAGCTCGTTGGGCGGGCCATTCGCTCTGCGGAGGCGGAGACCGAAGCAGCGGAGCGCGTGCGCGCCTTCGAGTCGATCGCCGACTACCTTGACGGCCGAGAGCGGTGGGCGGAGGCGTCCATGGTCTACGGCCGACTGATACCTCTGGACTATGAACGCGATCCCGAGGATGAAGCCTGGCTAGCGCGACAAACGGGTTGAGGCCGCGCGCCAACAGCGAGAAGCTGAGACGCCAGAAGACGCATGTCGGCCGCCGACGCCGAGCCGAACGGGCGTGACACCAGAACTCAACGATGGGATCCAGCGATGGCAGACAAGAAGATCTCGAAGACCGAACCCGAGTGGCTCTTGCTGCTCGGGCCGCATCGCTACCGAATGCTCCGCTACGGCAACACCGAACGTCCGTACACGGGGCAGTACTGGAACCACCACGGCACGGGCGTCTATCGATGCGCCGGCTGCGGCACCCAGCTCTTTTCGTCGCAGACGAAATTCGACTCTGGGACGGGCTGGCCCAGCTTCGGCGCAGTCCTCGACGAGAAGCGGATCGAGCGCCGATCCGACCGGAAGCATGGCCTCGATCGGGTGGAGGTCGTATGCGCGCGCTGTGATGGACATCTGGGGCACGTCTTCGATGACGGGCCAGCGCCGACGGGCGAGCGCTTCTGCATCAATTCCGCCTGCCTCGAGTTCGAGAGCGAATGACGCGCTAGGCGGCGAACGTCACGTCAACAGCTGGGCCGTGACCGGCAGGTCCCGCCGAGCGCCGCTCGGAGCGCCCGGGGTGTCGCCGGGGAGTGGGATGCCCTCGGCCACGAGGCGCTCCAGCTGCTACATGGCCGGTCGGCCGGCTGGACAGCCAGGCAAACCGATTACCCGAGCAGCCATACCGCCGGGCTCTGCTCGACACGTTCGCCGGCAAGTATCGCAGCGCTGTCGAGGATCTGGGTCCACGGCAACGCTGCGTACCCGGCACGGTGGGCGAGGTCGGCGCCGAGCGCAGCGACAAGCAGGGCGTGCGCCGAGGGCACGTTGTAACCCGCTGCATAGAGTGGGTTGAGCTCGAGGACCACTGGCTGGCCGCCTCGAACGAAGGCCACGTCAGCCACGTAGTTCGCCGGGAGATCAGCCGTGAGGAGAGCTGGGACGACGGCGCGAACCGCCCGCTGCACCACGTCGCGCCTGGCAGTGAGCTCATCGGCGAGGAGCCGGCGCGCGTCGTCGATGAGGACCTCGAAGGGGCCGTGGTAGCTGGCCATGAGGAGGCGGCCACCCAGCACCGTCAGCCGCACTTCGAAGGGCACCCGGATGGCGTTGCGGTCGCCGGGCAGGGTGGCGAGCTCGATGCGCTCGAGGTCGAGGTGCTCGCGCAAGGCGAGGCCGCCGACGTCGAGAGCGACACGCAGGCGGCGGACCACCTCGAAGACCGTGGCCTCGATCTCCGCCTGGTTGCTGCCGTAGTAGAGCTCGGGGTTGGCGGACTTGGCCGACGAGTAGAAGCCGCGGACGAAGACCCCGGCGTGGGGATCGATCTCCGCATCGAAGAGGGCGCCGTAGATCGCCTCCGTCAACAGACGGCGCACGGCCGCGGGAGAGTCGATCGCGGCAGCGACGGCGGCGTCCACGGGCAGCAGCGCGGTGCGCGGCGTGGGGACACCGGCGTTCGTGAGGACCGAGTAGAATCGATCGAGCCCGAGGACCCGCTCCACATGCTCGGGGAGGTCGAGCACGCACGCGGCGCCGGCAGCGACCGCTCGAGCGAAGACGGCGTGGTATGCGGCGCGGGGTAGCATCGGCAGATCGATCCAGGACAGACTGCCGCGGACCCCCTGCGGCGCGTCGAGCTGGGCGACGTCGCAGACCGCGAGGTCCCAGCCATGAAGGCGGGCGAGCTGGGCCCAGAACGCATGGCGACGCCGGATCATGGCCACATTGCGGGGGTCGGCCTGGGCATCGAAGGCACGGTTGAGGTCGGAGAGGAGAGCGACGCGGGACACGGGTCGAGCATCGCACTTTTCCCTGGATCAGGACGACTCGGCGCCCCTCAGGCTCGGCCGGAAGTAGAGCAGCCGGCGGCGACTAGCCGCGCCGTGGCGGAGGGCCTAGGAGACCGCGCATGGCCGCAGCCACCCAGATCGGCATCCCCACGCTGGTGCGCATCAAGCCCGGGGCGCTCCCGCGCAGCGGGCTCTACCTCGCGCGGGCGGCGCGCCGCCACGTCCTGCTGCTCTCGAGCGCGGGGACGCCGGCCGCCATCGAGGCGGCGATGCGCGAGGGCCTGGACGCGCAGGCGATCGAGGTCCTGGCCCGGCGCGAGGTCGCCTCGGCCAGCGTCGAGGAGGCCTCGGCGCTCCTGCCCGCGCTCCCCGCGCGCTGCGACGCGATCGTCGGGCTCGGCGGCGGCCGGGCCCTCGACACGGCCAAATACCTCGCGTCCCTCGCCCGGCTGCCGTTCCTCGCCGTGCCCACCTCGCTCTCGAACGACGGCTTCTGCAGCCCTTCGGCGAGCCTCACGGTGGGCGGCAGGCGCCGCTCGCTTCCGTGCGCGGTGCCCTTCGGCGTGGTGGTCGACACCGAGGTCTGCCTGCACGCGCCGGAGGTCCTGTGGCTCTCCGGCGTGGGCGATCTGGCGGCCAAGGTCACCGCGGTCCACGACTGGAAGCTCGCGTTCCGCGCGCGCGGCGAGCCGGTCGACGACTTCGCCGCCCTGCTCTCGGACGCGACCGTGTTCCAGTTCATGGCGCGCCCCCGGCGCGACCTCGAGGGCATGCGCCTGCTCGCGACGGCGCTCATGCTGAACGGAATCGCCATGGAGATCGCCGGGTCGTCCCGGCCGGCGAGCGGCAGCGAGCACCTCATCTCGCACGCGCTCGACCAGACCTCCGGCCGGCCGCGGCTCCACGGCCTGCAGGTCGGCACGGCCGCCTACGTTGTCAGCCAGCTCCAGGGGCGGGACACGGACCTCATCGCCGCCGTCCTCGACGCGACGGGCTTCTGGGAGGCGATCCGGGCAGACCCGTTCTCGCTCGACGAGTGGCTCGAGGCGGTCCGCGTCGCGCCGGAGATCAAGCCCGGCTACTACACGGTCCTCTCCTCCCGCGACTGCGTATCCGAGGTCGAGGCGATCCTCCGGACCGATCCGCGCCTGAAGGGGTGCTTCGCCTGACCCGCCAGCCGCGCTCAGGGGGCGCCGTGGCCCTCCTGGAGGTGCCGCGCCAGCAGGCTGTCGCCGAAGTCGTCCTGGAGGTCGCGGAACACGGTGTGGATGTGATCACCGCCGCGGTTGTCGTACTCGATGAGGTGGGTGGGGCCGTGGATCCGGTAGTAATGCGACTGCTTCGGCGCGGCGCCGCCCGCCCAGGCGAAGTGCAGGCGCTCCACGCCGGCGCGCGCGATGCGGTCGAGGTGCCCGTCGGCGACGTCGGCGGGGAAGTTGCGGGCATAGACCTCCAGGAGGCGCAGCAGCGCGGCGCGCTGGGCCGGGGTCATCTCGGCGGCGGGCAGGCCGTCGAAGCTCGCCAGCGCGGCCCGACGGGAGGCCTCGGTCACGAGGTCGGGCGGCGCCGCGGGGGCGATCACGGCGCGCTGGCGCTGCGCGGGGGTGAAGGAGGCCAGGAACGCGCGGCCGAGATCCTCCTCGGCCGCGAGCACGCGCAGGCCCTTCCGAGGACCCGAGGGCACCTCGGCCGGGTTGGCGCCCAGGAACGCCGGGGTGGTGGCCACGCCGCCTCCTGCAGCGGTGAAGTTGAGCGAGACGTGGTGTCCCTCGAAGCGAAAGCCCCACGGGGCCCCGGGCCCGGGCTGGCCGAAGAGGGCGAGGTGGTAACGGCCCGGGTCGCGGAACGCCGGGTTGCCCTCGATGCCCCCGAGGATGCCCTCGAGCAGAAGGACGCCCTCGACCTTGCGGTAGCCCTCCGGGCCAAGGCTGGCCCGGAGCAACGCGTGCGCCGCGCTGCGCTCGGCGCCGTCCATGTCGCCGATCGCGAGGCCGGCGCGGCGGCGCGGGACGTAATGCCAGTCCTCGCGCTCGCCGCTCTCGAACGCGAGCAGCGCCCGGCCGCGCGCCTCGCCGCCGAGGCCGTCCAGGAAGGCGCGCGCGGAGGCCGCGATCGCCTCGGCCGTGGCGCGCCCCGCAGCGCCGCCGGGCGGAGGCGCGGCGCCCGGAGGCCCCGCGGGCGCCGGAGGCTCGGGCGGGGCGGGCAGGGCGGGCAGGGCGCCCTGCCCGGCGGCCCGCTGTGCCGGCGCGGGCGGGCTGCCCGGCGCGGCAGCGGGCTCGCCGGCCGGGCCTTCCTGGGTTCGCATGCTGTTGCACGAGGTCGTCGTCATGAGCGCGAGCAGGATCGCGATCCACGAACCCGGCCCGGCCTGGCGGGCGCGGCGCGGCTGGAGCGCACGCGGGGCCGCAGCGGCCCGCGCGATCGTGCCGTCACCGGGGCGCTGGCGAGGCGATGTCCCGCGGATCGAGGTGTGGCGCTCACGTCTGCCGGTACGCGGCTCAGGTGTCGAGGTGCGCAAGCGCGGTGATGATGCGTTCGGCGGAGTCGGCGGGCCAGGGAAAGACGCGGCTCACGGCACGTTGGTGTGCGAATCCGTGCAGGCCGAACCACAGCGCGATCGCGTCGGCGACCGGGTCGGCGCTGGTGGAATGCCCGGCGGTGACGCAGCCGCCGAGGGCGTCGATGAGGATTTGCAGGGCTTCCCGGCCGAGCGTGGTCAGGTCCCGCTCGGTCACGGAACTGTCGCCCAGGGTGGGCATCCAGAGGCCACCGAACATGGCGCGGCAGCGCTCTGGATGACTCCGGCGCCTCGAGGGAAGCCCCCTACCGCACCGCGAGCCCGGTGCGCTCCCAGCGGCCCAGGCCCTTCGTATCGATGGAGAAGTAGATCACAGCGGCTGTCCCTTCGATCGCGTCGACGGACACGGGGCCGAAATGCCGCGAGTCATGCGAGTTGTCCCGGTTATCACCGATGACGTAGACGCTCCCTCGAGGCACCGTCGCATCGATCGCGGCGCTCGACGCGGGGACGCCGGGGGTGCGCAAGATCGGATAACGCCTCCCGTCGAGGGTCTCTTGCCATAGCTCATGAATCTGCCCGTCGTCTCCTGAGATGCGGTGCTCCGCGCCGACGAGCTCCGAAGGCACCTGGCGACCGTTGATCCGTAGACCGCGATCATCGATCTGAACACGATCTCCTCCGGTGGCGATGATCCGCTTGATGAAGCGCTGGCTCGGGTTCGCCGGGGAGCGGAACACGACGACATCGCCCCGGCCGGCCCGCTCGCCACGCTTGTCTTTCAGCACGAAGAGGTGGTCGCCCGGGATCACGGTCGGGCTCATGCTCCCGGAAGGCACCTTGAACGACTCGATCACGTGCCGCCGCACGGCGAGCGCCGTGCCCGCGGCGCGCGCAGGGTCCGTCGCGATCTCGACCCTCATGACGAAGCCGTCGGGAGGAGCCGCCGCGACCTCCAGCGCCTCCAGGCCCGCCGCCCCGCCCTGCCGGGCGGTGGCCAGCGCCTCGCCGAGCCGCGTTCCCGCGAGCGACGCGTCGGAGCGACCGGGCGACGATAGCCTCGCCTCCAGGTGATCGGTGACGGTCGCGACGAGCTCGATCGGGGCATCGGCGGCCCCGAGGTCGGCGACCACCGCGGCGCCGCTGCGGGAGAGCGCTTCGTTTAGCCGCCGCGCGAGCGCCGCCTTCGCGCCTGGGCCGTCAGCGAGGGCGCCAGCTGTCGCGACGCGCACGCCGCCGTGGGGCAGCGGGACGATCTCGAGCGGACCGGCGCGGAGCCTGCCGCCGTCCTGCTCGGCTTCGAGGAGGCAGCCCACGTCCTCGATCGTGAGCGAGCCCAGGATGTCGGCGCGGATCTCCGATGGCTCGGCGACGGCGATCTGAACTCGCGAGATGCTCCGCTCGACGTCCACCCCGCACCGCGCGGCGCCCCATCCGATCACGGCGCTGACATCGGCGGCGGGCAGCGCCTTCAGCTCGATCTGCGCGAGCAAACGCGTCCGTGCTGGCGCCCGCTCCGCGAACGTCCGCCGGTCCTCTGCCGGCTGAAGCTCCGCCGGCCCCGCCGGCGACGGTCCGATCGCCGCGCTCGGTCCGGGTGTGCTCCCGCCGCAGCCTGCGAGGAGAGGGCCCGCCGCGAGGGCGGACGCGACAAGGAACGAACCGCCGAAGATGCGACGAGCGCGGGGCGCCTCGATGCGCATGGCGAGCACCCCGCGACTGCAGCTCTCCTCGGGATCGTAGGTCGGCATGGGGCGCAGGATAACACGATAACCCGCGTGAGCCCCCGCCGGCCACGCCGGCGACTTCAGCCCCCTCGCGCTCCGGGCCCCGGCACACTCCAGGTCGCGACTTGACAGCTCCCCAGGATCCAGCACAATGAACGGCATTTCGCTCATCCCAAGGGCCGCCAATCGACGAAGGAAGACCGTGGAGAGCAAGACCAAGAACACGAAGACACGCCCGCAGATCGCGGCCATGGCCGCCAGGGCGTTCGGCGGCATGGCGCTCGCGGACGGCGAAGACGCCGTGGTCGAGCTGAAAGACGGCTGGTTCAATGCGGCTTACAGCGTCCGGCTCGCCGATGGCCGGGAGGTCATCCTCAAGATCGCGCCGCCGAGAGACGCGGAGGTCATGTTCTATGAGAAGAACATCATGGCCACCGAGGTCGCCGCCATGCGCCTGGTGCGGCGAAACCCGGCCATCCCGGTGCCCCAGATCTACCATTTCGACGACACCCGCGACCTGTGCGACTCGGACTACTTCTTCATGGAGAAGATCGCCGCGGACAACCTCGAGCACGTGAAATCGAGCCTCTCCCCCGAGACGCAGGCGTCCATCGATCTGCACATCGGCGAGATCGTCCGGGCGATCAACGGCTTCACCGGCACCTATTTTGGTTATGATGGGAACCCGGACCTGCGCGCGAGCACCTGGCGCGAGGCGTTCACCAGGATCATGGAGTCGGTGCTGGAAGACGGCGCCCGCAAAGGCGTGGCGTACGACCAGGGCTACGAGGAGATCCGCGCCGCCGTCCTCAGGCACGCCCCCGCGCTGGACGAGGTCACCACGCCCTGCCTCGTCCACTGGGACGTCTGGAACCCCAATGTCTTCGTCAAGGAAGGCAGGGTCGCCGGCATCATCGACTTCGAGAGGGCGCTCTGGGCCGATCCCTTGATGGAGGCCCAGTTCCGGCTGCTCTCCGCCGAGGGCATCACCAGCTGCATGCGCGGCTACGGCAAGACCTCCTTCACCTTCGAGGAAGAGCGGAGATGCCGCCTGTACTCGCTGCACCTCGCCCTGGTCATGAACACGGAGTGTTACTACCGCAACTACGACACCGATTCCGTCCTCAACCTCTCCAGGCAGTGGATGGGCGAACACATGGCCTGGCTGAGCGCAAACTGAACGCTCATGGGCGAGAGCTCCAGGGTTGAACGTCTGGGGACCGAGCGGGTCGGGAAGCTGCTGCTGGAGATGTCTTCCCAGACCACGCTCTCGCTGCTGGTCTTTGCCATCTACAGCCTGACGGACATCTACTTTCTCTCCGTGGGCGTCAACTCGCTGGCCGCCGCCGCGGCCTCGATCATCGCGCCGGTCCTGATCGCCCTCGGCGCCGTCGCCACGACCGTCGGGGCCGGCGGCGCGTCGGTGGTCTCCAGGGCGCTCGGCGAGCGGGACGTGGAGAAGGCCTCCCGGACGGTGGCAAGCACCTTCCTGATCTTCTGGGCGGCGGCGATCACCATCACGGTCCTGGGCTCGGTCTTCATCGAGCCGATCGTCTATCTGCTCGGGGCCACCGGCAGCATCGCCCCCTATGCCATCGAGTACGGGCGGATCATCTTCCTCGGCGCCATCGCCGGCACCGGCTACTCGGCCATCGTCAGGGCGGATGGCAACGCCAGGTACTCGACCGCCATGTGGATCATCCCGATCTGCGTCAACATCGTCCTGTGCTGGCTCTTCATCCTCGTCCTGCAGATGGGCGTCTCCGGCGCCGCCCTGGCGACGATCTGCGGCCAGGCCACCTCGGCCGGCATGGGCCTCCACTTCTTCTTTTTCAGGAAGAACCGCTCCTATCGGATCAAGGCGTCTTATTTCAAGCCGGACTGGCCCATCATCATCGAGGTGGTGAAGATCGGGTCCCCCTCGCTCATCAAGAATGTCAGCGTCAGCCTGATCGCCATCGTCACCAACAACCTGCTCCGGCGGATCGGCGGCGACAGCGCCCTCGGCGTGTTCGCGATCGTGGGCCGGCTCTACTCCGGGCTGATCGCGCCGCTGACCGGCATCGTCCAGGGGATGCAGCCGCTGGTGGGGTACAACTTCGGCCAGAAGAAGCTCGAGCGGGTGCGGGAGGCCATCCGGCTCTCGCTTGGCGCCTCGGTCGTCTATGGATCGCTCGTCTGCGGCGTCTGCCTGGTGATGCCGGCCGCGCTGATCGCCCTGCTGTCCAGGGAGAGCGCGATCATCGCTGAAGGGCAGGCCGCGTTGCGGCTGCTTTCGCTCTCTTACCCCCTGACCGGCGTGGCCATGGTCACGGCGGCCTCGTTTCAGTCGGTCGGCCGGGCCAGGGAGGCGCTGCTGCTCACCCTCGGGGGCATCCTGCTGGTCAAGCTGCCGGTGCTGCTGCTGGCCTCCCGCCTGTTCTCCCTGACCGGGATCTGGGCCTCCGAGGCGATCTCGGAGCTGATTCTTTGCATCGTCTCCTTCGTGCTGCTGAAGAACGCCCACGCCGGTTCTGGGCATGGCATGGCAAGAGCGCCTGACGCGGGCTGAGCCTGCCTCCAGACCGCGGAAAAACGGCGCAGACGCCGTCTGCGCACCGCGAATGTGTCCATTGACACTCGTCGCGCGGTGCGGCTATACACTCGGCCATTCGCCTGCTGGTTGGCACCGCTCGTCTCGAAACATAGCAGGTCCGGACGTAAGTAAACAGAAGCAACGATACCAGCCGCGGCGCGCGGCTGAGGAGGGAGGCACTGATGAAGCTCTATGAGTTCGCTCCTACCCGCTCGATCCGTGTGCGCTGGGCGCTCCAGGAGCTCGGCGTGGACTTCGAGACCGTCCAGGTCAACCTCCGGGCCGGCGAGAATCGCCGCCCCGAGTTCCTCAAGCTCAACCCAGCCGGCAAGCTCCCCGTGCTCGTCGACGGCGACCTCGTGCTCACCGAGTCCGTTGCCATCGTGCTCTACCTGGCGGAGAAGTACCCCGAGAAGGGCCTGCTCCCGGCAGACCCCAGGGAGCGGGCCAAGGTCAACCAATGGCTGCTGTTCGCGGCGACCGAGCTGGAGCAGCCGCTGTGGCGCATCGCGCGTCACAAGTTTCTGTATCCGGAGGACAAACGCCAGCCGGGCGACATCCCCGTCGCCCGCGAGGACTTCAAGGCCATGGCCGCCGTGCTGGAGAAGCACATGGATCAGCGGCAGTTCGTCGTCGGCGACCGCCTGACGGTCGCCGATCTCGTGATGGCCTACACCCTCGACTGGGCCAGCGAGGCTCATCTTCTGGACGACTTCCCGCAGCTGCGAGCCTACATGGATCGGATGTACGCCCGCCCTCACGCGGCCCCACGCATCGCCCAGGCGTTCGCCAGCCTCAACGCTTGAGGGGCAGGTCGCTGGAGGATCTCTCGTCCTCCAGGCCGAGGGCTTGCTCGCCGCCGCCGTGGCGCAGCGCGCGCCCGGTCGCCACGCAGCGCGCGCTCGGCCACCGCGCGGCGCGGCCGCGCACCGGCAGGTCGGCCCGGAGATCCCCTGCGATGCCCGTGCGCGACGCGCGACGCCCGCCCGCGGTGATAGAGTGGCGCGATGAGCCGCCGCGTCAGCAGCGACGGGACCGGGAGCCTCCAGATCCACTTCGCCTTCGATCGCAGGCTGGTGGAGGTCGTGAAGTCGCTCCCGTCCCGCCGCTGGAATCCTGAACAGAAGACCTGGCGCGTCCCGGAGACGCACGTGGTCGCGGTGGTGGACGTGCTGCACACCGAGGGGTTCGGCTTCTGCGAGGTGACGCAGCGCCTCTACCGGGAACGCGGCGGGGCCCTCGCCCTCGTCGAAGGGGGCGTCACGCCGATCCCCACCGTGGAGGCGGCCCGAGCCGATGAGCCGCGCAACGGGGACGCGCGGCCGAGGCCCGCGGTGGCCGCGTCCGACTTCACCGTCTCGAAGCTCAACGGACAGGTCCGCGCCGCGCTCGAGGCGGCGTTTCCAGCCTCGATCTGGCTGGTGGGCGAGGTCTGCGGGTACAACCGGGCCGCCCACAAGAGCATCGTCGGCTTCGAGCTCGTCGAGCGCGACGCCCTCGGGAAGGAGATCGCCCAGGTCAAGGCGACCCTCTTCGAGAGCGCGCGCGCCGAGATCGAGCGGCGCCTCGCCGCGGCGGGCCACCCGTTCCAGATCGAGGACGAGATCCAGATCCGCGTGCGCGGGCGCGTGGAGCTCTACGTCCCCTGGGGCTCGTACCGGTTCCTGATCGAGGACCTCGACGTGGGCTACACGCTCGGCGAGGCCGCCCGGCGGAGAGAGGAGATCGTGCGCCGGCTCGCCGAGGAAGGGCTGCTCGATCGGAACCGCTCCCTGCCCTTCCCCGCCCTTCCCCTCCGCGTGGGGCTCGTGACCAGCCTGGGCTCGGACGCCTACAACGACGTGCTCGGCACGTTCAGGGAGTCAGGCTTCGCGTTCCGCGTCGTGGCGCACGGCGTGCGCGTCCAGGGGCGGCAGACGGAGCCGTCGGTCCTGAACGCCCTCGACTACTTCCGGGCCCGCGCCGCGGAGCTCGACGTGCTGCTGATCTGCCGCGGCGGCGGCTCGCGCACCGATCTCGCCTGGTTCGACTCGGAGCCGATCGCCCGCGCCGTCGCCACGTTCCCGCTCCCCGTGGTCGTCGGCATCGGCCACGAGCGAGACATCTCCGCGCTCGATTTCGTGGGCTTTCGCGAGAAGACCCCGACCGCCGCGGCCGCGATGCTCGTCAAACGCGTCTCGGACGCGCGGGATGAGGTCGAGTCGTCGCTGCTGAGCATCCTCGACCAGGGCCGGCGGGTCCTCCGGTCGGCCTCGTCGGATCTCACCCGCCGGGCGGCCCGGGTCCCGCGCTCCGCGTCGCTGCTCATCGCGCGCCGCGCGGGCCAGCTCCAGGAGGCGGTCCGCCAGCTTCGCCAGGGGGCGAGGCGCGATCTCGACGCCGCCTCGCATCGGGTCGACGAGATGGCCTCGCTCCTCGGGCCGCGCTCGTCCCGGCGGCTCGCGCTCGAATCCGAGCGCCTCGAGTCGCGCGAACGGCGCCTGCGCCTCCTCGATCCGCGGCGCGTCGTGGAGCGGGGATATGCGATCCTGCGCACGACGGAAGGGGCGGTGCTCACCGACGCGGCGCGCGCGCCCCAGGGGACGACGCTCATCGCCGAGCTGAAGCAGGGCGTGCTGCGGCTTCGCTCGGACGGATCGGAGGAGACATAGGGTCATGGCAAAGCCGAAGCGCGGGACGAAGGAGCTGTCCGAAGGGGACACGGCAAGCCCGCAGCGCGCCACGAAAGAGGTCTCGTATGGCGAGGCGTCGTCGCGCCTCGAGGAGATCTTGCAGAACATCGAGGAAGGTCAGGTCGACATCGACGCGCTCTCCGCGCTCGTGAAGGAGGCCGCGGATCTGGTGACGCTCTGCCGCCAGAAGATCCACGCCGCGGAGATCCAGGTGCAGACCATCACCGAGCAGCTCGAGCGCGAGGCGCCAACGACCACGGACGCGGACGACGAAGACGAGGACGACGAGTAGCAGGGCGCAGGCGACCCCCATGAGCGCGACGTTCCGGCCCGCCAACTACCGGGATGTCGGCGAGATGCTCGGGCTCTGGCTCGACGTCTCGCCGATCCCCGCCGGCCGCCTGCTCCGCGGCGGGCGATTCGACCTCATGACAGCGGCGAGCGATCTCGGTTTCCCCGGGACGATACTGAACCTCCGGCGCGGCGCCGATCCCGGTCATCTCGAGGGAATCAGGGTTGTCCACGTCCCCGCGGAGGACGACATCGAGAACTACGACACGCGGCAGCGACGGGTGAGGAGCTGGATTGGAAAGGCGCTTTCCTCGCTCGCGGCCCCCGCCCTCCCCTGGCCTGTCTACGTCCACTGCACGTCGGGGAGAGATCGGACCGGGGTCGTCATCGCGGCGGCCCTGCTGGCGATCGACGTACCGCGGCAGGTCGTCGCGGAGGAGTACATGCTCAGCGACGGCGCCGACCGCATCGCCATCGATCGGGCCATCGAGGGCATCGTGGAGTGGCTGCCGTCCGCCGAGGTCGACAGGGCAAGGCTGCGGGGCGCGCTGACCTCGGGCGAGTGCTAATCATCTCCCCGTGACCTCACCGCTGCTCTCTCCTTTCTCGTTCCCGAACGGCATCACCGCCAGGAACCGCGTCTGGCTCGCCCCGCTCACGAACGGGCAAAGCCATGACGACGGCTCCCTGGGCGACGACGAGCTGCGCTGGCTCTCCTACCGCGCCCGAGGCGGCTTCGGCGTCGTCGAGACCTGCGCAGCCCACGTGGCCGAGGACGGCCAGGGCTGGAAGGGCGAGCTCGGCGTCTTCGCCGACCGGCTGCTGCCCGGCCTCCGCCGGCTCGCGACCGAGATCGCCGCCCAGGGCGCGCTCGGCCTCGTCCAGCTCTTTCACGGGGGCCTCCGTGCCAATCCCCAGATCTCCGGCCTGCCCACGTGGAGCGCCAGCGCCGTCGCCGAGCCGGACCTCCCCGTGCCTCGCGCCGCCACCGAGCAGGACATCCTCGCGGTGATAGGCCGCTTCCGCGACGCCGCGACGCGGGCGCACGCCGCCGGCTTCGCGGGCGTGGAGCTCCACGGCGCCCACGGCTACCTCCTCGGCCAGTTCCTGTCCGCCACCCAGAACCTCCGCGCGGATCGCTGGGGCGGCGCGTGGGAGAACCGGGCTCGCCTCCTGCGAGAGACCCTCCGGGCGGTCCGCGCCGCGGTGCCCGCGCCCTTCGTGGTCGGCGTGCGCCTGTCGCCCGAGGACTGGGGCCAGGCCAAGGGGCTCGATCTGGACGAGAACCTGACGCTCGCGCGCTGGCTGGCCGAGGACGGCGCCGACTTCCTGCACCTCTCGCTGTGGGACTCGAGCAAGCCCTCGCAGAAGCGCGGGGACACACACCCGCTGCCGCTGTTCCGCGAGGCGGTGGGGGCGAGCCTGCCGCTCGTGGTCGCCGGCGGCGTCTGGACGCGCGCCGAGGCCGAGGCGCTCCTCGACAAGGGCGCCACCGGGGTCGCGCTGGGGCGCGCCGCCATCACCAACCCCGACTGGCCGCAGCGGATCGCCGACCCCGCCTGGCAACCCCGGAGACCGCCGCTCACGCGCGCCGAGCTGTACGAGCGCGGCGTCTCGGAGACGTTCGCCGGGTACCTGCGGAGGTGGAGAGGCTTCGTGGCCGACTGACGGCCACCGGCGCCCGCGCCTGGCACCACGGCACGGCCGGGCTCCGGTGTCCGCCGTCCGGCGGCGGGCAGCGCTACGGCAAGTCGAACGCGAAGAGGGTGTTGCCCGGCGTGCCTATGCCGAAGCTCTCGTAGCCGCTCCCCCAGAACACCGTACCGCGCACCACCGCCGGGCCGGCGTTGACGGAGCCGTCGGCCGGATGGCTCCAGAGGACGTCGCCCGTCGCGGCGTCGAGCGCGTGGACGTCGCCGCTCATCGAGCCGCCGTAGAGCACGCCGTTCGCGACGGTCAGCGGCCCCCTGGTCTGCGCGCCCGGCGTGGGATCGGGCGTCTGCCACAGGATGTCGCCCGTGGCGGCGTCGAGCGCGCTCCACGAACCCCAGTGGATGACCTCCCCGGAGGGTTGCAGCGTGTAGTCGACCTGGCCGTTGTTGCCGATCGGCACGTAAATCCTGCTCTCGTCGACGGCGACTCCCCACATGATGCCGCCCAGCTCCCCGCCGGGACCGACCAGCGTGCTCCACACCACGCTCCCGTCGTCCCGATCGAGCGCCCAGAAGATACCGCTCTTCTGGCCGGCGCCGACCAGATCGCGGCGCTCCGCCCCCTGGCCGGCCGTGAAGAGCGTGGCGCCCGTGCCGAAGTCGTAATCCGGGCCCGCCGGATCGGGGCACCAGTCGCCGCCGAAGTAGCAGGCGCCCGTCCAGGCGTCGAAGCCCTGGAGCCGCCGCGCCCACTTCAGCGCGCCGGTGCGGAGGTCGAGCGCGAGGACGGCGTCGATATAGTCGTCCGGCGCAAGGCAGGCCTCGGCGGCGACGGGGTCGTCGCCGGCGGCCTCCACGCACGCGGACACGGACGGCGGCACGGTGTAGTTGTTGCCGGTGGTCACGTACAGCGCGCGGCGCTTGAGGTCGAGCGACGGCGCGCCGCCCCACACGGCGCCGCCGGTGTAGCCGGCGGGCACCGTGTAGCGCTTCCAGAGCACCGCCCCGGTCCCCGCGTCGAGGGCGACCACGCTGCCGCGGAAGCTGCAGCACGGATAGGCGTTGTCCGCCGCGAAGAGCTCCTCGCGCGAGGAGACGCCCACGTACACGCGGCCGCCATGCACGACGGGAGACTGCGTGATGATCGCCGCGGGGTGCGTGTCGAGCTGCCTCTTCCACAAGAGCGCCCCGGTGCGCGTGTCCACGGCGACCATGTGCGCGCCGGCGAGGGTGCCGAGGAAGAGCGTGTGGCCGTGGAGCGCGGGGGTCGTGCGCGAGACGGCGCCGGCCGTGCCCGTGAGGCCGGCGATCGTGCGCGTCCAGATCGGGTGCCCGGTCCTGGCGTCGAGCTTGTACAGCTTGCCGCCCCCGTCCGGAAAGTAGACAGCGCCGTGGTCGACGGCCGGCGTCGCGGGGACGATGCCGGTCGTGGTGAAGGCCCAC
Organism: Sorangium sp. So ce426; assembly: GCF_051475585.1. Taxonomy (NCBI): domain Bacteria; kingdom Pseudomonadati; phylum Myxococcota; order Polyangiales; family Polyangiaceae; genus Sorangium; species Sorangium sp. So ce426. The sequence goes on from NZ_CP150341.1 coordinate 7,891,065, forward strand.
TTCACGGCGAGCGATGCGACGTTCGATGGCCCGATGTCGTGCTCGTCGCGCGCGTGGTGGGTGTTGGCGAGATCGTAGCCATAGACGGTCCAGCGCCCGGCGCCCGTGCCCATGGCCGTGCTCCCGTGGACGACACTGAGCAAGGCAAGACACAGGGCGGCCCCGATCGCGGACCGGACCCAGAAGATGCGCTTCATGGTGCTCCTCCCGGGGCATCGAGGTGAGCGGCGATCGGCCACCCGACACGCCAGTTCCGTCGCCTCTGCAGCACGAGGCCCCGAGTCTACGTCACGCGGAATCGAGCTGCGCGTCAATCGGATAGAGAAAGGCGGCGCGGCGGCGCGGAGCCCCTTCCCATGGCTGGATACCGGGGTAATCTCGGCCCCTCGGGAGGTGGGCCACGAACCGGAACAGCGCATCGAGTCCGCGCTCGCGGGCGACGACAACGAAGACCACTGCAGCGAGGAAGAGCAGCGCCGAGGAGCCGAAGAAGTCCGCCGCGCCGCGGAAGGCCGCCGCGCCGAAGGCTCCCGCGCGGCAGAAGGGCGCGGCGCGCAAGAAGGAGCCGCCGCCCTCGCCGGTGCCGAAGCTCCTCGGCGTCCTGGAGTCCCAGAGGCAGCTCGGCGGCGCGTCGTACCCGCCGACGCTCGAGCGGCTGACGGAGCTGACCGGTGACACGCTCGCGGTGACGAGCAAGGCGCTGACGACCAAGGAGGCGAAGGGGCGCGTGCTGCTCTCCCGCGCCCCGGGAGGCAAGAAGAAGCCAGCCCCCGGCGCCACGCTGGTGCTGCTCGCGGAGGACCTGGAGGCGATCGCGCAGTCCGATCGGCTCCTGGAGGTGCAGCTCCAGTCGGCGCGGACGGCCGACGCTCCCGCGGTCGACCTGGCGCAGCTCCCCAAGGGCCTCCTTCCTGCCCTGAGCCGCGCGTTCAAGGCGGCGCTCGATCAGCGCATCGCCGAGCGCCGGCTCCCCCGCACCATCGGCGCCTTGCTCGGGAAGAAGCCGCTGCTCTTCTTCGTCGCAGACGCCGTCCTCCCGGCCGCCAGCGCGCCGGCGCGGCCCGCCGCGATCGCGACCGACGGCGCTGCCCGCCGCGCGGCCCCCGACGGCGCCGGCAACGCGATCTCCAGCGGCCCCGGCACCTCGGCCGCCAGCGGCGCCGGCGCGCCGGACATCTCCTTCGCCGATCGCTTCGACGCCGCCTTCTCCTCGCTCGACCGCGCCTCCGGCCGCCTCAACTACGTCACCCTCCACGCGCTCCGCGCCGCGCTGCCGGACATCCCGCGCGACACGTTCGACGCGGAGCTCGGCGCGCTCCGGCGGCAGCGGCGCTACTCGCTCGACCCGTCCGACGGCCGCCACCACCAGATGGCCGAGGCGGAGCGCGACGCCGGCATCATGGAGGCCGGGAACCTGCTCGTCTACGTGGCGCGGAGGGACGACGCATGAGCGAGGAGCCGACGTTCGAGCGCTTCCTCGCCGCGGTCCGGGGCACCAACCCGTTCCGCAGCCACCGCATCACCGACGTCGGGGGCGGCGAGGCCACGGTCGAGTCGATCCACAAGAGCGCCTTCACCAGGCTCGTGCGCGTCGTGCAGGACGCCGCGAAGGAGCCGATCAGCATCGGCGCGCTGCTCATCGGCGCGCCCGGCGTCGGCAAGAGCCACCTGCTCGCGCGGCTGTTCCAGTGGGCCGGGGAAGACAGGGCGACGGTCGTCTACCTGCACAACATCCTCGCCTCGCCCGAGCGGATGCTCCGGTACGTGCTCAACGCGACCGTCAGCGACCTCGCAGGGCACCGCGGCAGCGACTACACGCAGTCGCGCCTCTACACCGTCCTCAACCGCGCCCTCATCCGGACGGGCGCGCTCAAGGGCCGCAGGATGATGACGGGGCCCAGGGAGATCGAGGCGCGCAAGGAGGCGCTGGCCCGCCTCGGCGCCAAGATCGACCCGCAGAGCGCCGTCATCCCCGTGCTCAACGCGTTCCTCACCGGGACGTCGCACGCGAGCCTCGGCGACGCCAGCGCCGAGAAGCGCGCCCAGGCGGCGGTGCTCTGGCTCTCCGGCGAGACGCTCGGACCCGACGAGGCGCGCCTGCTCGAGCAGGCGGCCGGGGAGGACGGCCTCGCCCTCGCGGACGACGCCGCGGTGGAGCGCGTCCTCCACGTCCTCGCGCACCTGTGCGCCCTCGCCGAGCTCCCGCTCGTGCTCTGCCTCGACCAGATCGACAACCTCGACGCCGAGGCCGTGCGCGCCCTGATGTCGTACGCGCACGCGCTGCTCGACCGGGCGAAGCACCTCGTCGTGATCGTCTCGGGCGTGAAGCAGTCGATGCTCTCCCTGCGCACCGGCGAGGTGATCCCGGCGGCCGCGTGGGACCGCATCGCCGAGCGGATCCTCGAGCTGCACATGGTCTCGCCGGAGGAGGCCCGCGCCATCCTCGAGGGGCGGCTCGACGCCGCGCTCTCCGGCTTCGAGGAGAAGGAGATCGAGGAGGTCATCGCCGCGCGCAAGCGCGATCGGCTCTTCCCGCTCGGCAGCGCGTGGCTCGAGCGGCGCCTCGACGGCGTGCAGGAGCTCCGGCCGCGGGACGCGATCCTCTGGGCGCGCGACCGCTGGGAGGCGCAGCAGGACCGGCTCGCGGCCGTCGGCGGCAAGCGCTGGCTCAAGGAGTGGCCCGGCCTCGACGGGAGCGAACCGAAGCCGCCGGCTCCGAAGCTGGAGGACGTCATCGACGCCGAGGTGAAGAAGAAGCTCGTCGAGGGCACGACCCGCCGCCGGCTGCAGCAGGCGTCGCTGCCGCCCGACGAGGACAACCTCGCGAGCCTGACCCACCACCTGCTCGCCAGGTGCGCCGGCAAGGGCGCCTCGACGCTCCTGAGCGTCGAGCACGCCACCGCGAGGAAGCGCGGCAAGGCCGCCCCCGCGCACCACCTCGTGGCCAAGGAGAAGCGCGCGGACGGCGTCATCGTGACCACCGGCGTGACGTTCCTCTGCGCGCCGAGCGGGCACGGCGCGCGGCTGCCGCTCCAGCGCATGGTCGAGGACACGAAGCACACCGACAAGCGCATCCTGGTCACCGACGAGGAGCGCCGGCCGCTCCGGCTCGGGGGCGCCGGCAAGGCCGCGTACGACGCGCTCTGCAAGCTGGGCCGCCAGCGCTTCCTCCACCTCCACCTCGACTTCGCCGGGCACGCGGAGCTCGACTCGCTGGTGGGGCTCCTCGGCGCCGCGAGGAGCCATGATCTCGAGATCGAGCACCCGCGCGGGCAGTACCGCAAGGTGACCGAGGCCGAGGTGCTGGCGTCCTTCGAGCGCCAGAGCCTCCTGCTCGCGCACCCGCTGCTGCGCGAGCTGCTCACCGAGGAGATCGTGAAGGGCGGCGGGGACTCGACGCCGCCCCCGGCGTGGGATCCGCAGCAGACGCGGGAGCACATCATGGCCGAGCTGTCGTGGCGCCTCGGCCTGATGGCGAAGGAGCTCGCGCAGATCTTCGCGAGCCGCAAGAAGCTGCACGAGAAGCGCTTCCCGGAGGTGTGGTCGCACATCAAGAAGACGGCGCAGGCGCTCCATGACGAGGGCCACGTCCACGCGACAGCGACCGACGACGACCTCTTCGTCCAGCTGCGGGGCAAGAAGTGAGGCTCGTGCACGTCAACGTGACCCAGCTCCGCGTCGCGGCGACGTGCCCGAGGCTCCACTGGTTCGACGCGCGCGCCACGGCCGAGCGGCAGGACGGGCGGACGGTCGTGAGCCGCATCTGGCGCAAGGGCGGGGACGCGCCCGGCTGCGGCGCGCTGTTCCACACCGCGGTGGAGCGCTTCAACGCCGCCGCGGCGAGCTCGGACGAGGTGCTGGCGGCGCTCGAGGCCGCCGGCGACGCCCCGGGCCTCCAGCAGGCGCTGATGCGCTGGTTCAACGCCTCCTGCCTGAACCTCGACGCGCTCGCGGCGCGCCCGGTGCCGCTGCGGCTGGGCTTCATCTCCGCGGTCCAGCTCTACATGGAGGAGCTCGCGCGGCTCGCGGCGCACGCGAGGGCCGCCGGCCTGCCCGCGGCGGAGCTCCGGGCGCAGCTCTTCGGGGACTCGCGCAAGCGGGTCGACGTGACGTTCCACGTGGGGGAGGACGTCCACGTCCACGTGACCGGGGCGATCGACTACGTGTACTTCGATCCGCGGCTCGGGAAGCACCGCATCGTGGACTACAAGCTCACGCCCGCGACCTCCCCGAACAGCGATCTCTTCCAGATCTTCACGTACGCGCTGATGCACCACCACCAGCACGGCACCCGGCCGGACGTGGCGGTGTTCTACCTGCACCCCACGCGCAGCGTCCGCGAGGCGCGCTGGGAGGAGATCGAGGCGAAGCGCGGCAAGGTCCACGAGCTCATCGCCAGCATGGTGGCCTGGTCCGACCACGCGGTGGGCGCGGGCGGGCTCGCGCCGCCGGGCGACCGCGCGTACTGCGGCGGCTGCAAGCACGAGCGCTCCGGGGCGTGCGTCGCGCAGCTCGGCCACAAGGATGTGGGCGCGTGGGACAGGCGCTGGACGGCGCTCGAGGCCACGCGCGGCGGCGGATCGCCGGAGGGGCGCGAGCCCGCCGCGGCCAGCGCGCCGGCCGCGGACGGGCCGGCCACGGACGAGCCGATGGTGGAGGACGATCCCGAGCTCGACGAGGCGCTGGCGGTCGTGAAGCCGGCCGTCGAGCGCCCGAAGCCGGCGCCGGCGCGGGGCCGCGGGCGAAAGGCGCCCGCGGAGGCGCCGCCGGAGGCCGCGGAGGCGCCGCCGGAGGCCGCGGAGGCGCCGCCGCAGCCCCGCACCGCGAGCGTCACCGGCATGCTCCTCGGCTTCGACGACGGCGGCTCGCCCGTCTGCGTGGACCCCGCGGTGCTCCGGACGCACGTCTCGGTCGTCGGCGCGGCGGGGAGCGGCAAGACGTGGATGGCCAAGGTCATCGCGGAGGAGGCGCTGCGCGCCGGTGTCCCCGTCGTCGCGATCGACCCCCAGGGCGATCTCGTCCAGATGATGGAAGCGCGCCCGCCGTCCGACGTGCCGGCCGAGCTGCACCGCGCGTGGGAGGAGCTCCGGGAGCGCATGGAACCGCGCATCCTCACGCCCGGGTCGTCGCACGGCCAGCGTCTCTGCCTCGACCCGCTGCGGCTCCCGAGCGCGGGCGAGCTCTCGCACATCGCGAACCCCGCGCTCCGCGCCGAGGAGGAGGAGGGCTTGCTCGTGGCCGTGGCGGCCAACCTCGTCAGCCTGTGCGCGTGCGGCGGCGAGGAGGAGTCGCAGCGCACGTTCCTCTACCAGGTGCTGCGGCACCTGCCGCGCGCGGCGCCGGTCCGGCTGAGGGACATCGTGGCCGCCGTGACCGCGCCCGAGGACCTCGGCATCGACGACGTCGACAGCCTGATCCGCAAGTCCGAGCGCGAGCGGCTCGCGCGAAAGCTCAACACGTTCGTGCAGGGCCCGTCCGCGCGGCTGTTCTCGGGGGGGACGCGCCTCGACTTCACCGAGCTGCTCCGGCCCTCGAAGCCGGGGCGCGTGCCGCTCAACGTCGTTTACCTGAACGCGCTCAGCAACGACGATGAGAAACACTTCTTCCTCGCCGCCCTCGCGACGGAGCTGTACCGCTGGATGATCACGACCGTGGACGCGACCTCCGGCGGCGTGAACCTGCTCTTCTACATCGACGAGGCGCGCGACTGGATCCCGGCCGGCGGCAGCAAGCCGCCCGCCAAGCAGCCGCTCATCCGGCTCTTCACCCAGGGCCGGAAGTACGGCGTCGGCTGCTTGCTGTGCACCCAGAGCCCTCGATCGGTGGATTACAACGTGTTCGGCAACACGAGCACGAAGCTCATCGGGCGGCTCGAGGCGGCCCAGGACGTGGAGCGCGTGATCGACTGGTTCACCGTCGAGGGCGGGGCCCCTCCCTGGGTCGCCGCGCGCAAGGGGGCGCCGAAGGGGAGCTTCGTCGCGCGCTGGCCCGACATGCCCGCGGAGCTCGCGGGCCGCGCGTTCAAGGGGCGAACGCTCTTCACGCGCCACGCCGGCGCATGGTCGCCCGACCGCGTGGAGCGGGCCGTCACCGAGGCGGGGCTCCGTGGAACAGGCGGGTGACGCGCCGGGCGCGGGCGGGGTCAACGCCTTCTCACCTGCGCCGCGAGGCGCTCGGTTCCGGCATCGCCCCATGCTTCGTGGGCGAGTTGATGGAGTCGGCCCCACTCGCCCTGGCTTCCGGCTCCAGATCGAGTTTTCGTAACAGAATGACATCTGGCAGGGAGATCGACATGGCAAGCGGAAACCCAAGGAACCCGACGCTACACTTCTGGGATGTGCCTGCGGCGCTCCTTGGGCTCGCAGTGGCTGGCGCGCTCTCTCGGATACCGCTCTTGGGAGAGTACGGTCTCCTGTGGATCGGAGCTCCGGCCGCATTCGTCGCCTTGCGGCGTCTGGCTCTACCCCAGCTCACGCCGGCGGCCACTGCGCCCAAGCCGAGTCTCTCCATCTGGCAGAGGCTTGGTGCCTACTTCTGCCTGATCCTTGGGGGTGTCATCACCTTGATTGCCGGCATAGCGTTCTATATCAACGCCACGAGGGAGACACGTCCCGAGTTCACATGGCAACTGCTTCTCCCCATGGCGATTGGCGGCGCGCTTGCTATGGTCGGTATCCGACGACTGACATAGCCCATCCGTACCGGCGCCTTACCGCGGTCTGCGCATTTCCCCCGTCATCTCGTCTGCGCTCCGCCATTCCTCGCCTGTCGCCGAGCAGGGTGTCGATGAGGCCGAGGAGGGCGCGAGCGGCGCGCAGGGGCGGCGGAGGGCGAAGCGCTGCCACGTCGGGGGGAGCAGCAGATCGGGGTGGCGCGCGATGAGCATCTGCGAGCTGGCGAGGAGCTCTGCTTCGAGCAGCGGAGCGGGGTCGGGCAGTCGCGCGGCGCAGGCGTACGCGCACGGTGAAGCGCCGCGCGAGCGCGATCGCGCGCGGTCAATCCGCTGCCGTCGCGGAGCCTGCGGCCTTCGACGCGGGCCGGTCGCCGAGCACGCGCGACACGAGCGCGAGCAGCATCTCGCGCGCGTGATCGCGGTCGACGGCTGGATCGCGTAGCCGGATCGCCTTGCTGCCGTCCAGCACGGCGAGCAGCATGGTCGCGAGGTCCGCCGCCGGCAACGTGTCGTCGACGAGGCCGGCGGCCTGCCCGCGCGCGATCGCGCTCGCGAGGAGCTGCTTCATCTCGGCGCTGTGGCGCCGGAGCCGATCCGCGATCGCGGCGTTGCGCTGCGACTCGGCGAGCAGGTCGAAGAGGAGGTTCGGCCCCTTGCCGCTGTAGAGATCGGCCACGAGCGCGGGGAGGTCGCGCGCGGCCTGCACGTCGCCCGACAGGTGCGTGGCCGCTTCGTCGAGCACGAGCTGGAAGAGGCCCTCGAGGATGGCCTCCTTGCTCGGGAAGTAGTGGTAGAGGTGCCCGGGGCTGACGCCCGCCTCGGCGCAGATGCTCGCGATGGAGGCCTGCACGCCCTCGGCGGCGAAGCGGCGCAGGGCGGCGCTGAGGAGCTCGCGACGCTTCTTCTCGTGCTGTTCGGGGTTGACAGTGCGCATGCGGCGATTCATTAATAGAGCGTTCGCTCTAACATTGAGGGGGGGTCGAAAGATGCCCATGATACCGCGCGTTCATCTCGGCAAGAACGGTCCGCTCGTCGGCGCGCTGGGCCTCGGCTGCGGCGGCATGTCGCCCAGCCGCGGCGCCGGCAGCGACGCCGAGAGCATCGCCACGATCCAGGCGGCGCTCGACGCCGGGATGAACCTCCTCGACACCGCCGATTTCTACGGCATGGGGCACAACGAGGCGCTCATCGGGCGCGCCATCGAGGGCCGGCGCGACCGGGCCTTCGTGAGCGTGAAGTTCGGCATGCTGCGTACTCCGGGCGGGAAGTTCCTTGGGATGGACGGCCGCCCGGCCACGGTGAAGACGTTCGCGGCCTACTCGCTCCAGCGCCTCGGCGTCGACGAGATCGACCTCTACCAGCCCGGGCGGCCCGATCCCGACGTGCCCTTCGAGGAGACGATCGGCGCCATCGCCGACCTCGTGCGCGAGGGCAAAGTCCGTCATATCGGCGTGTCCGAGGTCGGCGTGGAGCTCCTGCGCCGCGCGCACGCCGTGCATCCGATCACGGCGCTCGAGATCGAGTACTCGCTCGCGTGCCGCTTCATCGAAGCGGAGATCTTGCCGGCCGCGCGCGAGCTCGGGATCGGCATCGTCGCCTACCGCGTGCTCGCCGACGGGCTGCTCAGCGGCGCGACGGCGCCGAGCCCTGGCGCGCACTTCGTGGCGCCGCGGATGGAAGGACACGCGCTGGAGCAGAATGTCCGCGCCGCTCGCCCGCTCGTCGACATGGCCGCCCGGAAGCGCTGCACGCCAGCCCAGCTGGCCATCGCGTGGCTGCTCGCGCGCGGCGGCGACGACATCGTGCCGCTCGTCGGCATCAGCCGGCGCGCGCGGCTCGACGAGAACCTCTCGGCGCTCGACGTGCGCGTCTCCCCGGACGAGCTCGCGCAGCTCGACGCTGCGTTCGCGCCGGGCGCGATCGTCGGTGATCGATACCCCTCGTTCGTCATGAAGTACGCGGCGCGCTGAGCGACCCCACGCCGCGGTCGGCAAGGTCCTGGTGGACGTCACGTCGTGACGTTCCGCCGAAAGGCGCCGTCCCCGCGGGCCTTGCGCGACCTGATCCGCCATCAACGCGGGAGCAGCAGCAGCTTCCCGCGCGCGTTGCCCGTCAGGAGGATGTCGAACGCCTGGCGCCACGCTTCGAGCGCGAAGCTGCGTGCGATCGGGATCGAGAAGCGACCTTCGGCGGCGAGCTTCGCGAACTCGCCGAGCACGTCGTAGCGAAGCGTGTTCGTTATGATCGAAGCTGCTCCCTCGTCGAGCTGCGGTGTGTCAGACCCGCCGATCGTCGCGCCCTCCGGATCGAAGCTGGTACGGACGCCGAGCTTCGCGGCGCCGGCGAAGTCGGCGATCGTGAGCACGCGCTTCGGATTGCCGCCGACAGCGCGGGTGAGGTCAGCGAGCGCGCTGTTCACCGTGCTCGACACGTTCACCGGCGCGGTGTCGAGCGCGAGCTCCACCGGCCCTCCCGCGAGCCTGAGGACGCGGTCGGCAAGGCCCGCGTCGTACGACGTCACCTTGGCCCCCAGCGCACGCAACCGCTCGGCGTACGTCTCACCGGCCGTCGCGAAGACCCGAGCCCCGCGGAGGAGCGCGATCTGCACCGCGGCAAATCCGACCGTCGTCCCTGCGCCGTGAACCAGGAGCGACTTGCCCGCCTTCACGCCGAGCTGATCGAGGCTGCGATACGCCGTTTCCACCGCCATCGGCAGCGCCGCGGCGGGCGCGAAATCGAGGTTTTCGGGCATCGGCGCCCAGGCGCTCAGGATGGCGAAGTCCGACGCGCCGCCGATCGGTGCTCCCACATAGTCGGGCACACCGAGGACGCGGTCCCCGACGGCGACATCCGTGACGCCCTCGCCGACCGCGTCGACGATGCCGGAGGCCTCGATCCCGATGCCGCGCGGAAGCGCGCCTGGAAATGGGAACAGGCCCTTGCACAGACCGTAGTCCGCCGGCGTCAGCCCGCACGCATGGACGGCGATGCGAATGCGCCCCTTGGCGGGCTCGGGCAGCTCCGTCTCCTCGAGGCGAAGCACGTCGGCGGGCTCGCCGTGAGCATGAAAGCGAATCGTGCGGGTCTTCTTGTCAGCGGACATGGATGAAACCTCCCGTTTGGGTTCGCTTGTTTCTATGGCCGTTGTCCCGTACGATCCATGCTGGATCGTCCGTGTTTTTGTCGCGTTCGTACGGAGGCTTCGATGGACCCGCTCTCTGACGTCCTGTCGCTCCTGAGGCCCAACAACTACGCCTCAGGAGGGCTCGTCGGCGGTGGTCGCTGGGCGCTCGAGTTCCCCGCGCACGGAGGCATCAAGTGCTACGCCATCATGAAGGGCGAAGGCTTCGTCGCGATCGACGGCGTGAAGAGACCGGCGCAGCTGCGCACCGGCGACTGCCTGATGCTCCCGCACGGCCGCTCCTTTCGCCTCTGCAGCGATCTGGACGCACGTCCGCGCGACGCGCGCACGCTCTTCTCCGGCCCCATCGACCGCTACAACGGCTTTCGTTCGATCGCGCCCGGCGATGATTTCATGCTGATCGGCGGACACTTCGCGCTCGAAGGCAACGCCGGGATCCTGCTCCGGGAGCTACCTCCGTTCGTGCATCTGCGCAAGGGCGCGGACCAGCCGTCGCTGCGAGGCCACCTCGAGCAGCTCATGGAGGAGATGAAGAATCCGCAGCCTGGCGGCTTCCTCCTCGCGCGACAGAGCGCGTACTCGATGCTGGTGCTCGTCCTCCGCATGTACCTCGCGCGCGGTGAGCGTGGCGGCGTCGGCTGGCTCTTCGCGCTCGCGAACCCGCGGATAGCGCGCGCGATCACGAGCATGCACGAGAAGCCGGCGCACGACTGGACCGTGCAGACGCTCGCCGAGCAGGCGAGCATGTCGAGGACGACGTTCGCAGAGCATTTCCGGCGAACGGTCGGCGAGTCGCCGATGGAGTACCTGACGCGGTGGCGAATGCTTATCGCGGGCGAGAGGCTACTTCATTCCAACGCTTCGGTCTTCGAGATCGCCGGCGCCGTCGGCTACGAGTCGGAGAGCGCGTTCAGCTCGGCGTTCAAGAGGACGATGGGCGAGTCGCCACGCGCGTATGCACGTAGACGTCGGGCGTGAGGCCGTTCGCCATCGCTCGATACCCGACCCGCTTGCCGGCGCGCCCGCGGCATGCCTTGATCGAGCCCATGACGACGGGGTTCTTCGAGGCGCGTGGCCTTCGTTTCCGGCTCGATCGGGAGGGCGCCGAGGTGAGCGGGGCGCCGACGCGCGCGGTCCAGGCCACCATCGAGCCCGACCAGGCCAGCCTCGACGGTGACGAGCCGCTGGCCGAGCTCCTGGGCCGCCGGCTGTCGGCGCTGCTCGGCGCGCCGGTGAGCGACGAGGAGGGGATCTTCGATCTGGCGGTCGAGCGCGACGGGGTCGTTGTCGCGGCCGTGCAGCTCTCGTGCGGCGAGGACGACGAGGATGTGCTCGAGCTGCTCGGCGAGCGGTCGTCCTCGCTCCCGGTGCGCGCGCTGGTCGAGGCGCTGGTCGAGGCGCTGCGGGGCCCCGGATGACGGCGCGCGCGGCGCGCCAGCACGCGGTATCAGCCCAGGTGAAGCCGATCGAGGACGGGTTCCTCGTTCCGCCCGGACATCCTGGGGCGGGTGAGGTCACGGCGGGCCGCTTCGTCATGCTTCCGGTCCCTGGCGTCGAGCACAGCCCTCAGTTCTTTCGCTACAGCGCTGCGTTCCAGGGCGACCCCCGCACCTCGGAGTTCTTCGTCCTGATCGCCACGCCTGGAGCTGATCCGTCAGCCGCCTCTCGAGCGCTCCCCCATCTTGAGCGCGCGTTCCCGTCCGCGACTGTCGCTCTGCTGCTCGATGCTCGGACCGGCTGGGCTCGCGCCAGCGTCTCCGCGCTCAAGGATGCCGGCCGCAAGGAGCTCGCCGCCGGCTGCGTGGCCGCCGTCCTCGCCGGAGCGAGCTGGGACGAGTCCGACCCCATCCTCGTGGAGCTGGACGAGGCGCACTTTGCCGTGAGCCTCGTCCACCACGTTGACCTCTGGGATGCGGTCATCGATACCTACCCCATCGACGCCACCCCGCCGTGACCGGCCCGGGGCCCCCCTGAGCGGGGGGCGTGCTCGAGGACCGCAGCCCGCCGATCAGACGTCGACGAGGACGTCGAACCCGCCGTAGATCATCCGCTTTGCGTCGAAGGGTGAGTCCTCGTTGTTCATCTGCATGCGCGGGTCCTCCATCACCTTCTTGCTGCCCTCGTCCCGCGCCTCCTTCGACGGCCAGACGATCCACGAGAAGACGACGACCTCGCCTTCCTCCGCCTTCACCGCGCCCTTGAAGTCGGTGATCTTGCCGTCGGGCACGTCGTCGCCCCAGCACTCGACGACGCGAATCGCCCCGTGCGCCTTGAACACCGCCGCGACCTTCTCGGCCAGATCGCGATAAGCCTGCTTCTTGCCCGCGGGCACGGGAACAACGAAACCGTCGACGTAGCTCATCGTGGGTCCTCCTCTCGTTTGGCCCCGCTCCGAATTGACCGCCGCCGCGACCCGCGCGGCGGCGTGCCGACCAGCTCGGGGGTCGGGGTGATGCCCCACGCGCTCAGCGAAGGCAACTTCGCTGCAAGGCCGCCTGGCGGCCGCGCCCGCGAGCTCACGGCGCTCGATCCGGCCTGACAGCGAGCTCGGCGCGACAGGCCTGCCGGACGGTCAGCCAGGGCGAGGCAGCGCGCGCTCGCGGGCGCGCCACGCGGCCGGGGCCACGCCGTGGCGGCGGCGGAAGAGGCGGCTGAACTGGCTGGCGTCGGCATAACCGACCCGCTCGGCGATGATCTCGACGAGCTCGTCCGTGTCGCGCAGGCGTCGCCGCGCCTCGGCGAGGCGGCCTTCGAGGATCCACGCCACCACGGAGCGGCCCGTCGACCGCTTCACCGCGGTCGTGACGTACGCGGGGGATCGGTGCACCGCGCGGGCCACCTCACCGAGGGTCAGCGGACCCAGACAGCGCGCCTCGATCACGGTGAGCGCCTCGGCGACAATCGAGGGGGCCTCGGGGAGAGCCACCTCGCGCGGGGCGGCGCGCACGATCTCGGCGAGCACGAGCCCGAGCAGGCTCTCGGCCACGACGGGCAGCATGCCCGACGACCGCGACAGCTCGCGCTCGAGCTCCTCGAGCAGGCCGAGCACGTGGGGCTGCCTGCTCGTCGGCAGCTCGACGACCGGGAAAGCCCCGCGCCGGACGCGATCGAGCGGCGCGAGCAGCTCCTGAAACCGATCCTGAGGGAGGCACGAGCGACAGAAGGCCACGCCGCGCATGTCCACCTTGCTCGCCGTGAGCCACCGGTGGGCATCGCCGGCCGGGATGAGGTGGACCTGGCCAGCCGTCAGCTCCAGCTCGCCGCGGTGCTCCACCCGCATCCGGCCGCCGAGGTGAAAGGCGAGGACCGAATAGGTGTGCACGGCGGCGCGCTGTATCGGGCGGAGCTCCGGCGCGCGACAGGCATGTACGTGGATCACGCCGCTCTCGAGGGCGTCAATTGTAAGCTGCGACTCCATGGCCACCGTCGCAGGGTAACACGCGTTGATGGGGCAGGCTTCCTGGACCGCCCTGGCCCTCGCGGCTCCCTCGGTCCAGCAGGCGACGCGGTGTCACACAGCGGCGGCCCCCAGCGCGCATCGGCGACCTGAACCCCACGGGCACGCACACCCTGGCAAACGGGTCAGGTACGGCTGAGCTCCCTTGACAGCCGGGGACCGATTCGTTTTTTCTGAAAACTGCGAGGTCACCCGGGGGTCCTCTTCGCGGCGCGCCGCAACCTCGCGCGGACGCCCGAATCACCGCGATCTAGATCCAACATGATGGCTGCGCGCTCGGCTTAAGCGCGCGTCCCTCGACCGGCGCGATCACGACACCGTGTCGCTCCGGGCGATGCTCCCCTGTCAGACTCATTACCAGGGAGGGTTTATGAATCACATGTTCAATTCCCATCAAGGCATGTTCATGGCCTGTCTCTTCCTCCTCATCCCGCTGCTGGGGGCCGCGGGTTGCGCGGGGCAGGAGGAGTGGGACACAGGCGAGCTCGTCGCGGTCGCCGCCCAGGCGCACCGGCTCCAGAGCGGCGAGCAGCTCTTCGAGAGAGCGACATTCGGCGGCAACGGGCGCCGCTGCGTGACCTGCCACAGCGAGGAGACAGGCACGATCTCCCCGGCGGAAGTGCAGGCGCGGTACGCGGCCAACCCGAACGATCCTCTCTTCCGCCCGATCGACAGCGACGATGGCGTCGGCGACAGCTACACGCGGCTCCTCAACGAGGCCACGTTCCGCTTCGAGTTCCCGCTGCCCCCGAACGTCTGGATCCAGGACGACCCCGCGGCCACGAGCGTGACCGTCTTCCGAGGCGTCCCCTCCGTCAAGAACTCGCCCGCGCTCGATCCGCTCATCACGTTCGACGCACGGGAGCCCGACCTCGAGACGCAGGCCGCGAACGCGATCCTGGCGCACTTCGAGCCGACGGTCACGCCCACGCGGCGGCAGCTCGAGAAGATCGCCGACTACGAGCGGACGCTGTTCAGCTCACGAGAGCTGCGCCGTTACGCGCACGGCGGGCCTGAGCCCGAGCTGCCTCGCGGCCACACGCGGTCCGAGAAGCGCGGGCGCAAGCACTTTCTCCCGAACGGCGTCTGCGGCCAGTGCCACAGCGGGCCCATGCTCAACACGAGCAGCGAGCAGTTCCCCTTCGGGGCTTTCACCAGGATCACCGGCGTGCTGACCGGCTTCTCGGGCGAGGTCCTCGGCACCCCGGAGGTGCGGCCGACGCCGAACCCGATGCGTCGCTACGCCATGGCCTGCCCGTCGGACGGGAGCGGCCTCCTCTGCTCCAATCCGGACCTGCTCCCGCTCATCGCCGTCTACCAGCCGAGGATCGAGGACGGCGTCCTCTCGATGCTGGCCGCCGATCCGGGCGCCGCTCTCTTCTTCGGCACCCTCGACGTCCTGGGGGACGGCAAGACGACCTCCCTCTGGGGCATCAACGAGACGGCGCCCTACTTCCACGACAACTCGGCCCCTACGCTGGAGGACGTCATCCACCACTACAAGCTGGCCTTCGAGGCCGCCCCGATCCTGGCCGCCCCGATCCTCGGGGGACGCGCGACCCTGACCGCCCAGGAAGAGGCGGACATGGTCGCCTATCTCAAGCTCCTCTGAGCGGAGGGCCTCTCCGCCGTGCAGGCCCGCACGGGGTGAATGACGCAGGGCGGCTTCGTTCAGGAGCAGCGCGGCAATAGAGCAACATGTGTCCCACGCCGCGTCATCGGGCGCGGCGGCGCGGACGTACAGCGCGACAGGCGCGCCATCACCACGCTGGACATGCCGAGTCGTCGCCGGCCTTCCGTTCTGGCCGCTGCGAACCGCGGCCACGGCCGGTGGGCGGCAGCCTGCTCGCGGAGCTCGCGCGAGAGGCCGCGCGGCGCGCATGGGTGAACATCCATGGGTTCCCTCGTGCCTTTGACGAAAAGCGCACATGGGTGAACACCAAAATGTTCCCTCATGCCTTTGACGAAAAGCGCACATGGGTGAACACCAAAATGTTCCCGCATGCCTTTGATGAAAAATTAGAGCATCAATCACAGAAAAAAAATGAGAGCCCTCACCGACACATCATTGCACCACATCCTCTCGACATGAGAGGATGTGGTACACGGGGAGCAGGGCAGCCACCGGACGTCGCGCGTCGGTCGCAAAGACGCCCTTGCTGCTTCCGTCTGGGTTCTTTGATCTGGAACATACCACCTGAGGTGAGTGCGATGCATACGTGGAGGAGCGGCATCATCGTCGCCACCGCGTTCGCGGCTGGCTGTGTGGGCTCCGTGGGAGACGCCGAGGTCGACTCGGAGTCGGGCGGGCAAAACCCCACCGGGGGTACGGACGGCACGCCGGACGGCCCAGGCGCGAGCGGCGAGTGCAAGCCTGGAATCGCGCCGACATCGCAGATCCGGCGCCTGACGAACGCGCAGTACGACAGGACGGTCCGCGATCTGCTGGGCGTCACGGCGCTGACGGCCTCCGGCAACGTGGCGCCCTCGACGCTGCTGGCGACGGACCAGGCAGGGAGCCTCACGGATCTGGGCTGGAGCGCCTACAGGTCCGTGGCCGAGATGATCGCCGCGCAGGTGATGGCGGACCCCGCGCTCAAGAAGAACTTTCTGAAGTGCACGCCCAGCGGCGACGGCGCCGCGTGTTTGCACGACACGATCCTCGATTTCGGGCGGCGCGCCTTCCGCCGGCCGCTGACGGACGCGGAGGTGGCCAGGTTCGACGCGATCGTGGCCAAGGGGCCGGAGATCACCGAGAGCGGGGCCCCGGAGGAGGTCGCGGAGGCGCTGCTGTTCATGTTCCTGATCTCCCCCACGTTCATCCAGCGCGCGGAGATCACCGAGACGCCCGGCG
This sequence comes from Sorangium sp. So ce426, assembly GCF_051475585.1. Taxonomy (NCBI): domain Bacteria; kingdom Pseudomonadati; phylum Myxococcota; order Polyangiales; family Polyangiaceae; genus Sorangium; species Sorangium sp. So ce426. The sequence continues at coordinate 7,907,191 of NZ_CP150341.1, forward strand.
GCGCCGCGGGGTTCACCCTCTCGAACCATGAGGTGGCGTCGCGCCTCTCTTACATGCTCTGGGGGACGATCCCCGACGAGGCGCTGAACCAGGCGGCCGATCAGGGCCAGCTGTCCACCGCGGAGCAGGTCCTGGCGCAGGCCCAGCGGATGCTGGAGGACCCGAGGGCCCGGCAGATGGTGGCCGCCTTCCATCGATACTACCTGGAGCTGGGGCCGAACACGCGCTGGGACTCGGCGCAGCGGGACACGACCATGTTCCCCATGTTCGATCGCGCGCTCATCCCGATCATGGCGGAAGAGACCGAGCGCTTCTTCGATCATCTGGTCTTCACGCGCGGCGGGACGTTCCAGGAGTTCCTCCTCAGCCCGGTCGCCTTCGTGAACGCGGCGACCGCGCCGCTCTACGGGCTCGATCCCGCCGAGTTCGGGGCGGATCTCGAGGAGGTGTCCCTCGACCCGACGCAGCGGCCGGGGTTCCTGACGCGGGTGGGCTTCCTCAACGCGTACTCGTCGTACAACCGCACCTCGCCGATCCTCCGGGGCGTGTTCATCACCAAGGACGTGCTCGGCATCGACCCGGGCACCCCACCTCCCGGCGCGCTCGAGACGCCGCTGCCAGAGGGGGACGATCTCGACACGAACCGCAAGCGCGTGGACGCGCAGACGGCGGGCGCCACCTGCGCCGCGTGCCACCACAACTTCATCAACCCGCCGGGCTTCGTGATGGAGGCGTACGACGCCATGGGGTCGTGGCAGACGCAGGAAGCGTTGACCGGCGCGCCCATCGACACGGTGGCGGACGTGCGCATCGACGGGCAGCCCGTGCGGGTCACGAGCCCGGCCGACCTGATGGCGAAGCTCGCCGTCTCCCCGAACGCGCAGCGCCAGTACGCGCAGAAGTGGGTCTCGTACGCCTACGAGCGCGACGGCCACCCGCTCGACTCGTGCACGGTGCGCGACGTGTCCGCGAAGATCACCGCCGGGGGGTACACGGTCCTCAACCTCGTCACGGACCTCACGCAGTCTCCGTCGTTCCGAACCCGAGCCGTAGAACTGGAGTAGGCGAATGAAGCGCAGAGTCTTCCTGAAGGGTGTCGCTGGCGCCGCTCTCGCGGCTCCGTTCCTGAGCTCCGTCCACGAGCGGGAGGTCAAGGCGCAGTCCGCGCCCCAGTCGTCGCCGCCCCGGCGCCTCGTGATCTTCTACACGCACAACGGGTGCCTCACCAACCGCTGGTTCCCGACCATCGAGAGCGGCGCCCTCACGGCCGAGCACATCAAGGGCACCACGCTGGCGGGGCTGACGCCGTTCGTGTCGAAGCTGCTGTTCCCGCGCGGCCTGAAGATGTTCAACTCGTACGCGGAGATCCAGTCCATCGACCCGCACGATCAGGCGATGGGGGGCAAGCTCACATGCGCGCTCATCAGCGACGACAAGACGCGGTACGCGACGTCCCACTCGCTCGACCACGAGATCGCGAAGCAGATCAACCCCGGCAAGGCGAGCCCGCTCGTGCTCTCGGTCGGCCCGTCGAGCAGCAGCATCAAGGAGGTGCTGTCCTTCTCGGCGCCGAACACCGCCTTCCCGGCCGTCGTCAACCCCAAGACGGTGTACCAGCAGCTCACCGGGCTGTTCGGGGGCGGGCAGGAGACCGAGGCCGACTACCGCGTCAAGCGCGGGCAGAGCGCCATCGATCTCGTCAAGGACGACCTTCAGAGCTACCAGCGGCTCACCATGAGCAAGTCCGACCAGCGCCGGATCAGCGACTGGCTCGATCTGCTCCGCAGCACGGAGCAGAACGTCGCGCCCACGGCGTGCAACGAGGCGACCGCGACCAAGGTCGGCGTCACGGCCGCGCAGGTCGACGCCGCGAGCTCGGGCGGCGGGTTCGGCGCGGGCCTGGGCACGTCGTTCACGGCCGGCGGGGACATGATGATGAACCTCATGGCGCTGAGCATGATCTGCGACATGAACCGGTCGATGATCCTCGTCTATCCCGGCTACGTGACCTTCGACTGGGATGGCATCGAGCACGACGCCGACCACCACGGCCTCTCGCACCGGAACGGCTCGTTCGCGGTGGGCGGGACCTGCAAGAACGGCGTGCTCGACATGATCGCGCAGATCGACGCCTGGTACGCGGCCAAGTACGTGCGGCTCGTCACCCTGCTCGACAGCATCGCCGAGGGCGATCGCACGCTGCTCGACAACACCGCCACGATGTGGCTCCCGGAGCTGGCCGACGGCAACGCCCACAACACGAACAACCTGCCGATCGTGATCGCGGGCAGCGCGGGGGGTTACCTCAAGCAGGGCCACGTGGTGAACGTGGACGGCGGGAAGCTCGGCACCGGCAACAGCGAGGCGGACTGCACGGGCGGCGACACGAGCGTCGGCTTCGGCACGGGCTCGAACACAGGCAATGTCCCCATCAACAAGCTCTACGTGACGCTGATGAACGCCGTCGGGTGCACGGCGGCAGGCGGCGGGCCCGTCGAGCAGTTTGGCAAGCTCGACAGCAGGAACGCCGAGGCCGGCATCACCAAGCCGGGCGAGCTGACCGATCTCAAGGCCTGACGCGGGGCGTTCACGATTCCCGGCCGGGCGCGAGGCCCACCGCTTCGATGAGCTCGCCCAGGCCGGGATCCGTCGCGTTGTCGGCGCTGCGCGCCGACTCGAACGGCCGCTCCCCGCGGATCCACGCGTCGGCGAGCGAGTCCGGCCCGTTCAGGAGCAGGTGCATCGCCGCCGTCAGCTCCAGGGGGCGCATGTCGAGGCGGAAGAGCTCGGAGAGGCTGAGCTGCAGGCCGGCGCTGATGGCGTGGACGCCGCGAATGGGCTCCATGAACGAGCGGCCCCCCACGCCCCGCGCCAGGAACGCGGCGCGCGCCTCGGGGTCCCGCAGCCTGGTCGCGCACTCTCCCGCGTCGAGCGAGTTCATCCCTCGACAGGAGAGCGGTCGAACCTCGTAGATCGAGCACCGCCCCGACCGCAGGAAGGGGCAAGGGTGGTCCGGCGAGAACCGCTCTGTCGACGGCAGGCCTCGTGTCCTCTCGTGGCACCCGGACACGTGCTGAGCCACGCGCGCGAGCTCCGCGTCGGACAGGGTCGACTTCAGGTGGTCGGCGATCGCGAGCGCCTCCGGCGGAGTGACCCCGACCGATTGATGGCAGCAGTGATCGCAGCCCGCCCTGCACGCCACCGCGCCGTCGGGCGCGCGCGCCAGGAGCCCCGCAGCGAGCCGCGACGTGGCCGCCATCGCGTCCCGCGCCAGCTCGACCGCGCCATCCACGCTCGGCTCCCCACGCAGGGCGGAATACGCCGTGTTGGCCGCGGCCGCTGCGATGTCGTTCTGCCACGCCTCGCGGAACACCGGGGTCCTGAGCGCGACGCGCTCATGCCCGCTCGCGGGGTCGCGAAGGACGGTGAGATGCACGCGGCCCGCGCCGTCCTTGCGGGCGGCTCGACGGGCCTTCTTTCCTGATGCGAGGAACGGCTTGCCTTTCCTCTGACTCATGGTGGCCGGTTCCTGGAGGGTGGTTGCCGCCCGAGCGCTTGAAGAAACGGTAGTTTATCACGCTGCCGAACCGTCCGCCAGACCTCCCCTCGTCTGGTTGGGGGCGAACTCTCCCACCGTGCCGGGAAGCAGGAACCGAGAGGACGCCACAAGACGCCATGAGGCGCCACAAGACGCCAAATTTTTGTATTTTTCTTGGCGTCTTGTGGCGTCTTATGGCGTCTTGGCGTTCAAATGACCTCACCTTCGGGCAAAGTACCCCACCACCAGGATCGATTTACTGCGATGCTGCACCCTTGAAGGGGAATCAGGTCCCGCAGAACGTGTATTGCACTCGCTCGTCCAGCTGCGGGGGCTCGCTCAGATGCGCGTTCTCCGGCTGATCGTCGTACGGTCGCTCGAGCACCCGCACCAGCGTCTCGAACGGCTCGAAGTCGTCACGCAGAACGGCCGCCTGGATGAGCGCCTCGATCCGGTGATTGCGCGGGATGAACGCCGGGTTGACGAGCCGCATCGCGCTCGCGCGCGCCTCGGGCGTGATCTCCTCCCGGGCGAGCCGCCTGCGCCACGACTCGGCCCAGTCGCGGAAGGCGCCGGGCTCCGCGAACAGGGCGGCCACCTGCGCGTCGGCGGCTGGACCGGCCGCCGACGCGCACAGCCGCCGAAAGAAGACCGTGTAATCGACGCCGTTCGACGCGAGCCGCTCCAGCAGATCCGCGGCGAGCGCGAGATCTCCCTCCTCCTCGCGCGCGAGCCCCAGCTTGGCCCGCAGGACGCGCGCGTGGGCCGCGACGAAGAGCGCGGAGAAGCGCTCAACGCGCTCGGTCGCCAGACGGACGGCCTCCTCCTCGCCCTCGGCCAGGAGCGGCAGGAGCGCCTCGGCTAGCCGCGCCATGTTCCACTGCGCGATGCGCGGCTGGTTCCCGAAGGCGTACCGGCCGCCCCGATCGATCGAGCTGAACTTCTTCGCGGGATCGTACTCGTCGAGGAACGCGCACGGCCCGTAATCGATGGTCTCCCCGGAGATCGACGTGTTGTCGGTGTTCATCACGCCGTGCACGAAGCCGACGCCGAGCCAGCGCGCGACAAGGGACGCCTGCGCGTCGACGACACGCTCGAGCAGCGCCAGCGCGTCATTGCCGCTGCCCATCGCCTCGGGGTAATGCCGGGAGAGCGCATACGAAGCGAGCGTGGCCAGCGCCTCTCGGTCGTCCCGCGCCGCGAAGAACTGGAACGTGCCCACGCGGATGTGGCTCGCGGCCACGCGCGTGAGCACCGCGCCGGGGAGCACCTCCTCGCGATAGACCGGCTCGCCCGTCGTGACCGCGGCGAGCGCGCGCGTCGTCGGCACGCCGAGCGCCGCCATGGCCTCGCTCACGACGTACTCGCGCAGCACCGGCCCGAGCGCCGCTCGCCCGTCTCCGCCCCGCGAGAACGGCGTCCGCCCCGCGCCCTTGAGCTGGAGATCGCGCCGCTTGCCGTCCCTGCCCACGACCTCGCCGAGCAGGATGGCCCGCCCGTCCCCGAGCTGGCTGACGAAGCTGCCGAACTGGTGCCCCGCGTACGCGAGCGCGATCGGCTCCGCGCCCTCGGCCAGCGCGTTGCCCGCGAGCACCTCCGCCCCCTCCGCCGAGGCGAGCTGATCCGCGTCGAGCCCGAGCACCTCCGCGAGCGCGCGGTTCACCTTCACGACGCGCGGCGCGCGGACCCGGGCGGGGGAGACGCGCGCGTGGAAGCGGTCGGGAAGGCGGGCGTAGGTGTTGTCGAACGGGAGCTTCATCGGCGAACCTTACGCGCGGAGGTGCCGCCGCTCAAGCCGCCGGAAGAGCCCGCCGGAGGGCCGCGCCACGGCGCCGCGGGAGCGAGCGACGCTGAGCCGTTCGCGCGAAGGCGAGCGAACAGGCTCCTCGTCCTGTCGTATTCCCGCCTCAGTTCCCGGTGACGCGCAGGCGGAAAGAGTCCGTCTGGGTGAGATCGGCGAGCAGATCGAGGATTGTATAGCCGTCGACAAGCAGGTTGACGCGGAGCCCGTCAACGTCACACTGGTCGCTCCCGTTCGGCTCCCGTCCAGTGGCAAAGGCGACCCACCGCTCGGCATAGTGGCGCACGGCGGCCGGATCGGCGGCGAGCGCGCTCATCAGCTCGATGGGTGACGTGATCGTCTTGACGTTGCCGACGTCAAAGGTGACGTCCGCGGTCCCATCGATGGCGCCGCCGAGCGGATCGGTGGTCTGCACCTTGCCGACGGCGTCGTACCTCTCGAGCACGAAGCCCGGCGGGTTGATGTACGTGCCGTGGCATCCGGCGCACCCCGCCGGGGAGGTCATGGACTCGATGGCCTCACGCTCCGTGGAGAACGGCCCCGGAGGCCGCGGCGCCTCGCTCGCGCCGGGCACGGGTGCCAGGTCGATCCCGAGCAGCCTGTTGACGACGAACGCGCCCCGAAGGATCGGGCTCGTGGCGTCATGACGCGAGTAGGAGCTCAAGAACCCGACGCGGGTCAAGAACCCAGGCCGCTCGTTCGGATCGAGCTCCACCCGCGCCAGATTCGCGCCGAAATTCGCTGGATCGAGCCCATAGAGCGCCGCTGTGTCCTGATTGACGTAACCGACGTTGCTCAGGAAGAGGTCCTTGAACGCCCCCCCCTCGAACGCCACCTCCTCGAAGAGGGCGTCCATCTCTGCCATCATCGGAGCCACAACGTCCGGGGAGTAGTCGGGGAAGCGGGTCGTGTCGTGTTCTACGGCTCCCCAGCGCGACCCCGGGCGAATGTCCGCATAAGCACGATGGAACCGGGCCACGAGCGGCGCCGTCTTCTCGCGGTCCTGGATCATCCGCTGCGCCTGCGCCAGGATCTGCTCCTTGGTGGCGAGCTGGCCAGCGTCGGCCGCGGCGTCCAGGATGTCATCTGGAATGGAGTCCCACAGCAGGACCGAGAGCCTCGTCGCCACCTCGTGGCTGGAGAGCTTGATCGCGCTTCCTTCGGGCTCCTGCGCCAGCTCGGGGCGCATGATGAACGAGGGCGAAGCGAGGAAGGTGAAGAGGATGGCCTCGGCGATCTCTTCGGGCGTGCCCTGGGGCTCCACCGCGGTGAGCCGCAGGAAGCTCTGCACCTCGTCTTCGAGCAGAGGACGGCGGAAAGCCTTGCGACCAAAGGCGCTGATCGTCTCTTCCAGGCACCCGGACGCCGCCGGATTGCAGGCGAGGAACCTGGGCTTGTTCGGCCCGCCCATCACCTCGGCGGCGATCTGCTCGGCGGCCGCGAGATAGCCGTTCCATGCGGGCTCTGTCATGTCTCCGTCGAAGTCGGGGACGAGGAGCGCGGACGGCGGGAGGTTGCCGGCGCTCGCCAGCGCCGTCACGCCGAGCAGATCCCGCACCACCGCGTCGTACTGCCGGTTGAGCAGGCGCGGGATCTGCGACGTCACCGGGATGCCGGGCACGCAGTACTCCCCCCCTCCGACGCCCGATCCCCCCCCGACGCCGGCGGTGGTGCCGCTGCCCCCGCCGCTGCCGCTGCCGCCGCCGCTCTGATCGTCGCGGTCGGTGCCCTTGCCCAGGATCGTGATCCCGCACCCAGGGGCGACGAGCGAGAGCGCCGCGAAGCAGCAGAGCGAGAATACGGCGCGCCAGAGCCTCATGACAAAGCCTCCCGGCGTACAATTCCCAGGGAGCTTCCCCGCGATCACAATTGCGTCGCGCATGTCGGCGCGGCGCCCGCTTCGATGCGGCCAGCGTGAGGTCTGCCGGGGCGCGCTTCGAGGGAGCGCCGCGTCACGCCGAGCGCCGCGCCGCTCCGCCACGAGCGCTGCGCCGCGCCCCGCCGCCGGCCTCAGTTTCCGCGGACGCGCAGACGGAACGAATCTGTCTGGGTAAGATCGGCGAGCAGGTCGAGAATGGTGTAACCGTCGGCAGACAGCTTGGCGTCGAGCTCATCGACGTCGCAGAAGTCGTTCGGGTTCGGCTGCCGCCCGGTGGCGAAGGTAACCCACCGCTCGGCATAGTGGTGCTTCGCCGCCCGAGCAGCGGCGAGCTCGTTCATCAGCTCGAGCGGTGTCTCGATCGTCTCGGTGATGTCCATGCCGAAGCGGACGTCGGCGGTTCCATCGATGGGGCCGCCGAGCGGATCGGTGGTCTGCAGCTTGCCGACGGCGTCGTACCGCTCGAGCACGAAGCCCGGCGGATTGATGTAAGGGACGTGGCACGCGGCGCACGCCGCCGGAGAGGTCAGCGCCTCGACGCGCTGGCGTTGCGTTGTGTATTCGCCCGGAGGGGGCACCGGCTCCGCGACAGGCGGGGGCACCAGGCTGATCCCGAGCAGCCTCGAGATGAACGCGCCCCGGAGGATCGGGCTCGTGGCGGCGTAGGACGAGTAGGAGCTCAAGAACCCGACGCGGGTCAAGAACCCAGGCCGCTCGGCCGGGTCGAGCTCCACCCGCGTCAGCTCCGCGCCGAAATTCGCTGGATCGAGCCCATAGAGCGCCGCGGTGTCCTCGTTGACGAAGGCGACGTTGCTCAGGAAGAGGTCTTCGAACGACCCCCCTTCGAACGCCACCTCCTCGAAGAGGGCGTCGATCTCCGCCATCATGGGAGCGACCGCGTCCGGGGAATAGTCGGGGTACAGGGTCGTGTCGTGATCGTGGATTCCCCAGTGCGAGCTCTGGCGAATCTCCGCGTAATCGCGATGGAAGGCGACAACGACCGGCGCCGTCTTCTCGCGGATCCGGATCATCCGCCGCGCCTGCGCCAGGATCTGCTCCCTGGTGGCGAGCTGGCCAGCGTCGGCCGCGGCGTTCAGGATGTCATCTGGAACGGAGTCCCAGAGCAGGAACGAGAGCCTCGCCGCCACTTCGTAGCTGGAGAGCTTGACGGCGCTTCCCTCCGGCTCCTCCGCCAGCTCGGGGCGCAGGATGAACGAGGGCGAGGCGAGGAAGGTGAAGAGGATGGCCTCGGCGATCTCGTCGGGCGTGCCCTGGGGCTCGACCGCGGTGAGCCGCAGGAAGCTCTGCACCTCTTCTTCGAGCAGAGGACGACGGAAGGCCTTGCGACCGAAGTCGATGATCGTCTCTTCGAGGCACCCGGACGCCGCCGGATCGCAGCTGACGAACCTGGACCTGTTCGGCCCGGCGATCACCTCGGCGGCGATCTGCTCGGCGACCGCGAGGTAGGCGTTCCATGCGACACCCGTCATGTCCCCCTCGAAGTCGGGGGCGAGCAGCGTCGACGGCGGGCCGTTGCCGGCGCTCGCCAGCGCGGTCACGCCGAGCAGATCCCGCACCGCCGCGTCGTACTCCCGGTTGAGCAGGCGCGGGATCTGGGACGTCGCCGGGACGCCGGGGACACAGGGATCCCCCCCGCCGCTGCCTGGGCCCTCCCCGACGCTGACCGTGGTGCCGTGGCCAGCGCCGCCGCCGCCGTCTCCACCGCTGCCGCCGGTGTCGTCACCCACGATCGTGATCTCGCAGCCAGCGACGATGAGCGAGAGCACCGCGAAGAAGCCGAGTGAAGGTACGGCTTTCAAAGGTCTCATGGCAAAGCCTCCCGCCGTAGCAATCTCCGAGTCTCTCCCCCGGGATCACAATTTCGCCGCGCGTCGCTCCCTGCGGCCGGCGATCAGAGCGAGAGGCCGGCGCCGACGCGGAGCGTCCACGTGACAGCGGGCACCTCGTGGATGAGCTGCGCGGGGTGCTCGAACATGAACGATCGCCGCACCAGCGGAAATTCCGGTCCACCTTGCGCGTCGATCCGCACGAGGGAGCCGAGCGTGGCGGTCACGCGCGCGAGGAGCCCGAGGCTGGCCCAGGGGACGGTGCCCTCGTCCACGTCGGAGATCGCCTCGCCGACCAGCCCGGTGCCGTGAAGGAAGCCGCCCTCCGCGCCCACGCAGGGCCCGAGCGAGAGCCGGCGTGTCGGGCGGAAGAGATCCGCGCAGGCGTCGACCCGGCCGATCCCGCGCAGGAAGAGGGCGCCGCCCGGCCCGGCGTCGACCGCGCCGGTGGCGGCCACCTCGGCGGCGACGCGGAACGCCGCGCCGAGGCCCAGATCGGCGCGCAGCTCGACGAAGGGCCCCCCGCCGAGCAGCGCCTCGGGGGCGACCCCGGAGGCCGCGCTCCCCTGGAGGCCGAGCGTCCACGGGCGCTGCTCCACGGGCGGCCGTCGCGGCCGCGGAGGGTGCGAGGCCCCCGCGACCGGCGACGGCGGGCGGATCGGCAAGGGGCGCGCGGCCGGCGCCGGTGGGGCCGGCGCGGCAGCGGGCGGCTGCGGCGAGGTCCCCGCGCCTGGCGCTGCGCCGCCAGGGACGCCAGCCCCGGCGGATTGCGCGGCCCCGGCCGGCTGCGCAGGAGCGGCGGGATCCGCGGCGGGCGGCGGGGCCGCGACGGGATCCTCGGCCGGCGCTGGCGCCCCGCCGGCATCCCGGGCCCCGCCAGCCTCCGGCGCCTCGGACGAGCGCAACCCGACGGCCGGCGGTTGCGGATCGAGAGACGCGGTGGGGTCGACCCGGAGGGCCGTGATGAGCGCCAGGGCCGCGACGACCTCGCCGCACGTCGAGCCGTCGACCTCGCGGACGCGCGCGTCCTCGCCCTTGCCGAGCGTGATCCGGCCGCGGCTCCTGCCCGCGCTCGAGGTGATGCGCACGCGCACGTCGAGCGCCGCTTCGTCCGCCACGGCGGCGCGGGCGAGGTCCGTGCGCGCGGTCACCTCGCGCAGGAACGCCCCGGCGCCGGGACAGCCGTCGTGCGCCTCGTACGCGATGCGCAGGCGCTGGACCTCCGCCCAGGCGTCACCCCCGGTCAGGGCGCCGGCGAGCACGACGACGGCTGCGAGCCAGCGCGGGTGGTGGAGCACGGCACTCTCGAACGCACGCACGGCGCGGAGGGTACACCGAGCCATCGTCCGCGGCGGCATTGCGGTCATCGCCGTGCGCTTCTCGGGCTCGATCCAGGGCCATTTGCCCCCTCCGCGCGGCCCAGAGCCGTGAGGGCGCTCGGCGCACTTCCATCGCCGGCGCGCCGCGGACGCGCCCCATCGCACCTTGGCACACCTCGAGACGATTCAGGCCAACATGAGCCGAACACCGTGGCGCAAACGAGGCATCCATCGGCGGAACAATTGATGATTTCCCTGGCACCGCCCGTGCGAGAGCGCCGGCCCGTGGAGGTGTTCATGGCACAGTTTCAGCGTACAGCGCTCGCTCTCATCATCCCCGCCTCGTTGTCGATCGCCTGCTCCTCGTCGAGCGACCCGCCGCCGCACGAGCCGCTCCAGCTGGGCGAGGCGCCGGCGGCGATCTGCGGCGGCGGCGCGACCCGCGAGGGGGACGGCTCCGGCCGCGACCCGGTGGCGGGCGTGGGCGCGAGCACGGGCACGGGCGCGAGCGCGGGCGTGGGCTCGAGCGGCGGCTCCACGGACCCCAACGCAGAGCCGCCCGCGGGCGAAGGAGGCGCCGCGGGCAGCGGGGGTTCCGGAGACGCCAGCGGTGGCTCCGGGGGCGGATGCGCCGAAGGTGGGGCCGGCGGCGGTGGCGGCGACGGCGCCGGCGGGTGCGGCGACGAGGGCGGCAGCGGCTCGGCCGGCGGCGGCAGCGGCTCGGCCGGCGGCGGCAGCGGATCGGCCGGCGGCGGCAGCGGATCGGCCGGCGGCGCGGCGACCGGCGGCAGCACAACGGCGGGCGGCGGGGCCGGCAGCTCGCGGGACGCCGGGCCCCGGCTCGCGCCGCAGGCCAGCGGCGGCTCGTGCGCGGGGGTCAACCTCTCCACGCCGCTCACGCTGTACCTCTCGTCCGACGACTCCAACTCGATGGCATCTCCGGTCATCGTCCGCCGCCAGATCGAGCGCGGCGCGCCGCTGATCGACCCCTATGTCATCCGCACACACGAGTTCCTCAATTACTACCGGTACTCGTTCGCCCCGGCCGAGCCGGGAGAGCTCTCGATCGTATCGCAGCTCGGCTCCTGCGTGCTCACGGGCGATCTGGCGCTCCAGATCGCGGTGCAGTCGAGCCGGGCGCCCGCCGCGCGCGAGCCCATGACGATCACGCTCGTGCTCGACACGTCGGGATCGATGTCGGGAGAGCCGATCGAGCTCGAGAGGGCGGCCGTCCGGGCCATCGCGTCGACGCTCATCGCGGGCGACGTCGTGAACGCGGTCACCTGGAATACGGGGCAGAGCCCCGTGCTCGAAGGCCACGTCGTCTCGGGCCCCGACGACCCCGTGCTGCTCGGGGTCGCGAGCGCGATCGAGGCCGACGGAGGCACCGACCTGTACAGCGGCCTCGCCGCGGGGTACGCGCTCGCCAACGCGCACAGGACCGCGGGCGGCATCAACCGCGTCGTGCTGATCAGCGATGGACAGGCCAACGTCGGGGTGACCGAGGAGGAGCTCATCGGAGAGAACGCCGAGGACGCGGACGGAGAGGGCGTCTACCTCGTCGGCGTCGGCGTCGGCGACGGCGTGAACGACACGCTCATGGACGTGGTCACCGACGCCGGCCGCGGCGCGTATGTCTACCTCGACAGCGCCGACGAGGCGAGGCGCGTCTTCGTCGACCGGTTCGCCGAGACGGTCCTCGTCGCCGCGCGCGACGTGAGGATCGAGCTGACGCTCCCGCCGTACTTCGGCATCCAGAAGTTCTATGGAGAGGAGTACTCGCCCGATCCGGCCAAGGTGCGCACGCAGCACCTCGCCCCGAGCGACTCGATGATGCTGTATCAGATCCTCCGCCCGTGCGACCCGTCGCTGCCGAGCGCGAACGACCCGTATCGGGTCCGCGTCACCTGGCGCGACGCGACGACCGGCGAGGCCAGGGAGGCCGTGCAGCAAACCACGCTCGGAGGGCTCGGGATCGACGACGGCAACCTCACGAAGGCGGCGGCGATCATCGCGTATGCCGAGGCCCTCAAGCAGCTCGTCGAGCTCGGCCCCTTCGAACGCGCGAGCGCGCTCTCGGCCGCCCGGGAGACCGTCCTCGCCGCGAACACGACCGGCGCCGACGCCGATCTCCTCGAGATCGCGGCGACCCTTCAAAAGATGATCGACAACCAGCCCTAGAGCGGTCTTCAGCTGAGCCTCGTACGAGCGTCCCAGAGCGGCGGTCACCCGCACAGGAGACGGGCCCAGATCGGCGTTTTCGGCGCGGAAGCGCACTCCCGTGCGCTGAGCACCGAAAACGCCGAGGTGGGCCCGTATCCGAAGCGGGTGCCCGCCGCTCTAGCAGGCGAGGCGCTTCACCCAGGCAAGGACGAAGTCGCGGAACACCGCCACGTTCCGCGGCACGTGCCGCGCGCTCGGATAGACGAGGTACAGCGTCCCTGCGCGCTGCGACCACTCCGGCAGCACGTGGACGAGGCGGCCGCTCGCCAGCTCGGGCGCGGCGAGGACGCGCGGGAGCGGCCCGATACCGCCCCCCGCCCGGAGCACCGAGCGGATGAGCTGGAAATCGTCGGTCGCGATGCGCCCGGTCGCCATCGCGTCGCGCACCGAGCGGGGGCCGTCGACGGGCTGCTGGCCGCGCCGGCTGTTGGGGAGGAACACCACCCGCTCGTGGTCGGCGAGCTCCTCGAACGCGCGGGGCAGGCCGCGGCGCGCGAGGTACGCCGGCGCAGCAAAGAGCTGCACGTAGGAGTCGAGCAGCTTGCGCACGACGAGCGAGGAGTCCGGGAGCTCGCCCGTCGCCCGGAGCGCCACGTCGAAGCCCTCGCGCAAGAGGTCCACCCGGCGCGTGGACATGTCGACCTCGAGCGACAGCAGCGGGTAACGCGCCCCGAACTCGACGAGCATCTCTCCGAGGAAAGACTCCCCACCATCCGGGGGAGCGCTCAGCCGTATCGTGCCCTGGGGCTGCCCTTGATAGGCGTCCAGCGCCTGCGCCGCGTCGCGGAGACCGGCGATGTGCGGCGCCACGTCGCCGAAGAAGCGACGGCCCGCCTCGGTCAGCGCCACGGCGCGCGGCGACCGCTGGAGGAGACGCACCTGGAGGCCGTCCTCGAGCCGCGTCACAGCGCGGCTCACCGTCGACTTCGGGACGCCGAGCTGCTCCGCCGCGGCGGTGAACGAGCCCAGCTCCGCCACCCTGGCGAACGCGGCGATCTCATCGAGCTGGGGCGCCCGGGCAGGGCGCGCTCGCGCTGCCGCGCTGGGGCTGGGGCTGGGCATGGTAGGACCTCACGAGGGGTAAACGGCGCCGATCGGGGGCTCTCGCCAGGTTGCGCCAGCGCAACGTTGTGTTGAGCCGTTGCACGATAGCACCGGGCGCCGCGAGGGCGCATCTGGAAAGGCGTGGGCGCTCCGATTCGGGAGAGCCCGCCACACCTCAGCGAGGCTCATCATGAACAACGTCAAGCGTTTCGCCCCCACCGCCGCCCGCGTCCTGCAAGGGCTCGTGTTCTTCGTGTTCGGGCTCAACGGCTTCTTGCAGTTCCTGCCGCAGCCCCCGGCCCCGGAGGCCGCGGCCAGCTTCGCGGGCGCGCTCGCGGCGACGGGGTACATGTTCCCGCTCATCAAGGGGACCGAGGTCGTCGCAGGCGCGCTGTTGCTCTCGAACCGCTACGTGCCCCTCGCGCTCGCGCTCCTCGCGCCCATCGTCGTGAACATCGTCGCCTTCCACACCTTCCTCGCGCCGGCGAACCCGGTCACATGGCTCGTCCTCGCCCTCGAGCTCTACCTCGCCTTCGCGTACCGGGCCGCGTTCCGCCCGATGCTCGCCGCGCGCGTCGACGCGAGCGCCGGCGCGGAGCAGAGCAAGCTCCGGCCTGTCGAGAGCGCGGCCTGAGCCGCCCCGTTCGCGCCGACCCGATCGGCGGCCGTCGCCGTCAGCGCTGATACAGGATGCGGCCGCCGGTCTTTCTCAGGGCGTACCGGAAGCCGCGCGCCAGGTCGACGTGCGTGACCATCGCGCCGACGTCCAGGCCCTGGGCGACCATCATCTGCGCCGCCCCCGCGGTCACGCCGACGAGCACCGCCTCCGCGCCGAGCAGCGCCGCCGCCTGCGCCGCCCGGACGAGCTGGTTCGCCGCCGTGGCGTCGACCACCGCCATCCCCGTCACGTCGATCAGCACCACCTGCGCGTCGTGCTCGTGGATCTCCTCCAGCAGCGACGCGATGAAGCGGCCCGAGCGCTGGGCATCCATCGTGCCCACCACGGGCATGACCAGGATTCCATCGGCGATCGGCACCACGGGGCTCGACAGCTCATGGATCGTCCGGAGCATCGACTCCTGGAGCTGGTTGGCCCGCTCCAGCGCGACGCTCCGCTCGGAGATCCGGCTGAACAGCCGGGCGTTCTCGAGGGCCACGGCCGCGGTGCCGGCCACGCGCTCGAGGAACGGCACGTCGTCGCTCCCGCAGGCGTCCTCACGCTCGCTGCTCAGGACGAGGACGCCGACCACGCTGCCCCGCGCCCGCAGCGGCACCCCGACGAGCGTCCGCGCGCCGGCGTGCCCGCGGAGGAGCGAGGCGTCTTCGCGCCCGTCGTGCCCGGCCGGATCGATCACGAGCGGGCGGCCTCCGTCGAGCACCCGGCCGACCAGCGAGCGCGGCGAGAAGGACACGCGCTCCTCGACGACCGGCTCCCTGCGCGCCGCCACGCCGATCAACAGCACCTCGATCGGTCGGCCGGCGGCGTCGCCCTCGACGCGCCGGCTCGCGACGCGGCGGGCCGCGTCGAGCGCGAGGTGATCGCTGAGCATCGTGGACCACGGCGTGTGCTCGAGGGTGACGCAATCGACGCCTGTGTGGATGATGCGCGAGGCCGGCAGCTCCGCGAGCGTCGGCTCGACGCCCCGGGTGATCATCCGGTGGACGATCTCGGCGGCGCGGTACCCCATGTCGTACTCGCGCTGCACGATCGTCGCGTGGATCGCGCCCCGGCGGAGCAGCGCGACCGTCGCGGAGAAGAGATCGAACGCGACGATCTTGAGCTCCCCGCCCCTGCCGATCTCCCTCGCGGCGCGGCCCCATGCCGGCCCGCCGCCGACCGCCACCCCGAAGGCGCCGGCGATGTCCGGCCGCCGCTGGAGGGCCGCCCGCGCGAGCTCCGTCCCGAGCTCCTGATCGTGCTCGCTGTCCTCGTGGGGGGGCAGCACGGTGAACTCGGCCCCTTCCATCGCCGCGCAAAACCCCTCGATGCGCTCGCGCGTGTTGATCGCGTCCTTCGTGGGCCGCTGCGACGCCACGACCCCGCCGCGCGGCAGCAGCCGCCGCATCACCTCGCCCGCCAGCCTGCCCGCCGCCACGTTGTCCGTGCCGATATAGAGCGGGGCCCGGCTGCCCGGGACCGGCGGCGTGTCGACGACGATCACCGGGATCCCCGCCTCCGCCGCGCGCCGGAACCCCTCCTCCGCCTCCTCGGGGGCGCCCGGAGCGATGATGATGCCGTCCACACCCCGCCGGATGCCGTCCTCGAGGATCTCGCCCTGGCCTCCCGGGCCGCCCGGGGGCCCGAGGCGGAAATCCACGGAGATGCCGAGGCCGCGCGCGGCGTCGACCGCGCCGTCGCGCAGGGTGTGGAAGTACGTCATGGGGGCCGACCGCCCGGCCCGGAACACGCGGGCGTCCAGCGCGCCCGAAGCGGCCGCGGCGCCCTCTCCGCCGCCGGCGTCCTCGACGAGCCACAGCTCCACCGAGGCCCATTGCTGGTCGATCTGCACGCCCTTGATGCCGTGGGCGAGCGTGTCCAGCAGGTGGTCCGGCTCCACCGTGGTGCCCACCGCGTTCAGCACCTGCTCGAGAAGGCGAATCTCCTGCGCCAACCTCGCCTTCTCGTCATAGAGCCTGCGCCGCTCCAGCGCGGCCCCGGCGGCGTCCAGGAAGACCTCGAGCATCGCGCGACGCTCGCCCTGCGGAGGCTCGAGGGTCGCCTGCTCCAGCGCGAGGTAGCCCGCCGGCGTTCCCCGGACGACGACGGGCGCGACGAGCACCCCCGCGCCCGCGGGCACCGCGCCCTCTGCCGCGATCGCGAGAGGCAGGTGCGCTTCATACCACGCATGTGCACCGACAACGCACATCCCGCTCGCCGCCTCGGGCGCCGCGCGCGGGGCGCGCGGGCCGCTCGCGGTGGCGAGGCCCGCGTCGGTCGGGAGGTTCACCCCCTGCCGAGCGAACGCGTCGAACCCTTCGAGCGCCCTGTAGACGAGGCGGTGCCCTTCGCAGAGGAGCAGGCTGCCGCGCGGCGCGCGCGGCGCGATCGCCATGGCCCGTCGCACGATCTGCTGCAATGTCGCGAAGAGATCCACTCCATGGCGCATACGGGTCCCGCTCGATCCGCCGTCACGACGCGCGACGCGGTGCCCAGAAGGCGCGATGAGCCACAGTTCTGTCAAGGTCGATTTGCCCATCTCCCCCGGTGTGTGGGCCGGCTCGCGGCCCGCCGTCGACGGCCGAGGTCGCCAGGGAGGGGGCGAGTCGCCCGCGCGGCGCGCGCTACTCGCAGGGCAGGATGCGCAGCACCCGGATCGAGGTGTTCGAGCCGCCGGGCGCGGCGAACGCCACGCTCCCGTCGGGAAACGCGACGAAGTCCTGGTAACGATTGCCGAGCACGTCGACCTCGAGCGGCTCGCCCTCGGCCTCGCCGGTGGCGCGATCGCGCGTCTGGAGGAACAGCGCGCGCGCCGCGTCGTTGCGGGCGATATCGCCGGCCCTCGTCGTGGTCTCCCAGGCCGCGAGCATGCGGGAGCGGCCGTAGGCGGCCAGGTGCGGAGCGCGGTGGTTCATGCCCGCGTCGCTGGCGATCGTGAGGTCCTTGTCCGGGGCGCCGTCGGTGAAGTGGAGCAGCCGGACCTCCGCGAGCCCGTTCGCGCCCGCCGGCTGGCCCGAGCGGATATTGCTCGTCGTGAGCCAGTAGCCGCCGCCGGCCGCCGTGACGAGGTTCCCAAGGTTCGAGTAGGCGAGATCGACCGGATAGATGGTCTTGTAATCCGGCGCGAACGCGATGCGGTTGTTGTTGTCGGTCTTGCACACCGTCACGAACTTCCGGGCGCTGTCGTCCCAGAGGATGCGCTCGTAACCGCTGTGGCTGCAGCCCCAGTCGAAGCCGTCCCTCTGCAGCGCGCCGTTCGCGTCGACGACCTTCATGCGATCGCCCTGGTGGATGTTGATGCACCCGCCTTGCGAGACGCTGATCGCGGCGCCGAAATAGCCCGCGTAGCGCGAGCCGTCGAAGGCGATGCGGCCGTGGTGCGCGTACCACCAGATCATGTACACCGCGGGCCCGGTGGGGCCGGTCGAGTAGGGCGGCAGCGCGGCGCTCGAGCTCGTGAGCTTCGTCGCCCAGGTGGCGCGCTCGCCGTCGAAGCGGACCATGTACATGTCGTGACAGGCGATCGGAGGGGACGGCGGCGTACCGCACAGGTTCGAGGGCGCGCCGCAATTCAGCGTCCCGCCGCCCTCCGCATCGCGGGTGAGCAGCAGCACGCCGCCGCTGTCATCCGCGTAGAGGTCGGCGAAGTCGTTCGCCGGCAAGCCGAACGAGCGCCCCACGGCCTTGTCATCGGCGTCGAGCTCGAGCACGTGGACCTGTCCGTCGTCGCTCATCCATGCCAGGCGCGACCCGCCGGACGGTATCGGCGAGATGACGAGCGGCTTCAGCGCGGCCTCATCCTCGTTGTTGATCACGCGGCCCCCGACGTCGACCTGGGTGATGCGAATGCGGTCGCGGGTGACGCCGCACGCGCCTGGGCCCGGATCCCCGCCCGCCCCGCCGCCGCTCGCGCTCGACGCCCCGCCGCCGCTCGCGCTCGACGCCCCGCCGCCGCTCGCGCTCGACGCCCCGCCGCCGCTCGCGCTCGACGCCTCTCCGCTGCTCGCGCTCGACGCCCCGCCGCCGCTCGCGCTCGACGCCTCTCCGCTGCTCGCGCTCGACGCCCCGCCGCCGCTCCCGCTCGATGCGCCTCCGCCACTGCTCGACACCTTGCCGCCCGACTCGCCAGCGCAGCCCGGGGGCAAGGCAATAAGAACCAAAGACCAGATGACTCGCATGGTTCGTCTCGACATCTCGCCACGTTACCCCCGCAGGCCCCCGGTGAGGGGTCCGGCGGCTCGGCAAGGCCTCCTGCGCCACCCGAGGCGCCCCTGGGCAACGCGCTTGCGGCGCCGACCGTCGCTCGCGATCCGCCGCGATGGCCGCAGTCTCGCCCGCTCCAGACCACCGACCGCCCCCCGTCACGCCGGTCCTGGCGAGCGTTGACACGCACACGCTGACCTGGTAGGTGAGCGAAGCGTCCGTACGAGCGCGGCTGGCGGCAAGCCACGCGGATGAGTCCTTGCCTCGCGAAGCGACGGACGCGCAGGGCTAGGCCCCTCTCGGGCACCGCCCACGTCGACGTTCCGCCGCCAGGCGCTTGAATGCCATGTCGCTGTAACATGCCGCCGCCGTGGACCGGCTCGCTCAACACGGCCGGCGTCGCAGGGAGCGGCAGCACGAGCGCCTTGGCGGATCCAGCGAGGGCAGCGCAGGCAACCTCGGTGAGGTCTCGCGGCTCGCCCCTGCGGGGAGGTTGACGCGGCACAGCTAGCCAGAGTCGACGGTGCGAGGCGCCGGAGGCCCACCCTAGCCTCCGACCCGGCACCATGTTATTGCTAGCCCGCCGATTCCGCCACGCGCGCAACTGATGCGCGCCGGTGGTTCTGACTTGAGGAGCGCCGGAGCCACAACAAACGCAACATGCCTGGAAGCCCAGCGCGGGCGTGGAGACGCCGCCTCCACCCTGGCCCGGAGACCAGAGCCCTGGGGCAACCCCCGCGGACACCGTTGTCGAAAGCGCCCTCTGAACTAAGGCACACGCAAACCACGAGCTGGAGATCCGTTTATGACCGTTGTCACTGGAGACAGAGAGTACTTCCCGGGTGTTGGCAAGATCCCCTACGAGGGGCCTGAGTCCGACAACCCCCTCGCCTTCAAGTGGTACGACGCCAACCGCGTCGTCGCCGGCAAGGCCATGAAGGATCACTTCAAGTTTGCCGTGTGTTACTGGCACACGTTCTGCGGGCGCGGGCACGATCCGTTCGGTCCGGGGACGATCAACTTCCCCTGGGACGAGGGCAAGGACGCGCTGGCCCGCGCTCGCATGAAGATGGACGCGAACTTCGAGTTCATCACCAAGCTGGGCGCGACGCACTACTGTTTCCACGACATCGACCTCGTGGAGGAGGGCGAGAACCGCGCCGAGACGTCGCGCCGCCTCCAGACCATCGTCGAGTACGCCAAGCAGAAGCAGGCGCAGTCGGGCGTCAAGCTGCTGTGGGGCACGGCGAACCTGTTCTCCAACCCGCGTTACATGAACGGCGCCTCCACGAACCCGGATTTCTCCGTGCTGGCCTACGCCGGCGCCCAGCTCAAGGACGCCCTCGACGCGACCATCGCGTTGAACGGTGAGAACTACGTGTTCTGGGGCGGCCGCGAAGGGTACATGAGCCTGCTGAACACGGACATGAAGCGCGAGAAGGCGCACTTCGCTCGCTTCTTGACCATCGCCCGCGACTACGCGCGCGCGCGCGGCTTCAAGGGGGTCTTCTTCATCGAGCCCAAGCCCATGGAGCCCTCGAAGCACCAGTACGACTTCGACGCCGAGACCGTGATCGGGTTCCTGCGCGAGCACGGCCTGGACAAGGACTTCAAGCTCAACCTCGAGACGAACCACGCGACGCTCGCCGGCCACACCATGGACCACGAGATGCAGGTGGCCGCGGACAACGGCATGCTCGGCAGCATCGACGCCAACCGGGGCGACTACCAGAACGCGTGGGACACCGATCAGTTCCCCTACAACATCAACGAGACGGTCGAGATGATGCTCATCCTGCTCCGCAGCGGTGGGTTCCAGGGCGGCGGCGTCAACTTCGACGCCAAGCGCCGCCGCAACTCGAGCGATCTCATCGACACCTTCCACGGGCACATCGGCGGCATGGATGTGTTCGCCCGCTCGCTCCTCATCGCCGATGACCTGATCCGCAAGTCGCCGCTCGAGGCGATGCGCAAGGCGCGTTACGCGTCCTTCGACGGCGGCAAGGGCGCCGAGTTCGAGCAGGGCAAGCTGACGCTGGAGCAGCTGGCCGAGATCGGCAACGCCGGCGGTGAGGTCAAGCTCACGAGCGGTCAGCAAGAGCTTTACGAGAACATCGTCAATCGCTGGATCCGATAAGCCGAGCGATCGCGGGGACGACAGCCGGGCGACGCAGCTGCGCGCCCGGCTGTTTCTCTTTCCGAAGAGATGCAGCTCTCCTGCGGATGATCCACTCCGCGACGGCGACGTTGATCACCCAGCCGGCGCCCATCAGGACCGCTCTGACGCCCTCGCCCGGCGCGCCGAAGAGCAGCACCCACGGCACGTGGGTCAGCACCTGAGTCCCCGCGCCCAGGCCGATCGCGTAGCCGCGCAGCATGAAGGCGCCGTGACGGACGAAGTCGCGCCGCGAGATGGCGACGAGGCCGAGCACGAGCGACATGAACATGGCAGAGCCGAACAGCACCCGGAGGACGGCGAGGGCGTCGCCGTCCCCCTTGGGGAGCTCGTAGGACGCCTGCATCCACAGACCCGAGGCGGCAGCGACGAGCCCTGACGGGGCCACGGCCCACCCCGCCGCGCGATGCCAGCGAGGCTTCCGGCGGCGAACGCCCGAGGAGAACTGGAACGCACCCAGCACCGAGAATACGCTGACACTGAGAATGTGCAGCACGATGGGCACGGGCGCAGCGAAGAAGCGGGCGTTGTCCGGGGTGACCTTGGCGCCGGCGCTCAGCTCGGCCAGGCGGAAGGCGCCGGCCACCACGGGGACCGCGCTGAGGCCGAGCAGCAGCGCGGGTACGAGCCAGTCTCGCTTCGCCGAGGGGGTCGTGGTGCTCTCGTTCGTCATGCCGAAAAGCTAGGGACGGCCCTCGTTGCCTCGCAATTGGCGCAAATGTCGGATCTGGGTCGGCCGATTGCCCGATGGGGCGATCGTACTTTCGGCCAGGCGCACCGCCACCTGGCCCCGGGCCGGCGGGTCAGTCGCGGACGCGACCGGTCTCGTAGGCCCAGATGGCGATCTCGACCCGGTTGCGCGCGCCGAGCTTGGTCATGAGGCTGGCGATGTGCGCCTTGACGGTGCTCAGGCTGATGTGGAGCTCGTCGGCGATCTCGGCGTTGGTTCGACCGCGGGCCACGATGAGGAGGACCTCCTCCTCGCGGGTGGTGAGGGCCTCCCCGGGCTGTGCTCGTGGCAGCTGGGGGCGAGAGGCCGCGAACGAGGAGAGCAGGCGGGCGGTGACACGCGGCGCGATCAAGGCGTCGCCGCTCGCGGCGGCGCGGATGGCCTGCGCGAGCAGCTCGGGACCGGCGTCTTTCAGCAAGAAGCCGCGGGCGCCGGCCTTGAGGGCAGAAACCACGTAGTCGTCATGATCGAAGGTGGTGATCACCACGACCGCCAGAGGGCGGTCGACGGTCGGGCCGGCGAGCCGTCGGGTAGCTTCGATGCCGTCGATCCCGGGCATGCGGATGTCGAACAGGCACACGTCGGGGCGGAGGGCGAGCGCCAGCTCGACGGCCTTGTGTCCGTCGTCGGCGACGCCCACGACCTCGATGTCAGGCTGGGCGTCGAGGAGAATGGTGAGCCCGGTGCGGACGATCTCTTGGTCGTCGGCGACGATGACGCGAATGCTCATGTTGTCCGTCCATTCCGAGGCAGCACGGCCGTCACCGTCCAGCCGCGCCGTGGGCCCGGGCCCGCGTGGCACGTACCGCCGAGCAGCGTCGCTCGTTCGATCATGCCGACCAGCCCGTATCCCGCCGACGTGGGATCGCCGGCGTGGGCCCCCTGGCCGTCGTCGGTGACCCGCAAGCGCACGGACGTGTCGTCGGCCGTGACCTCCACGTCGATCCGGGTCGCGTGGCGAGCGTGTCGGCGAGCGTTGGTGATCGCCTCCTGCGCGAGGCGAAAGATCGCGGCGGAGACCGACGATGGCAGATCATCGAAGCTCCCTGTCAACTTCACCTCGACGGGAGCGCCTGTGGCGGATGGGCCCGCGAGCTGTCCGAGGTCGGCGACCCGCGGGCTCGGCGCGAGCTCGGCCGGCTCGCCGCGACGCAGGAGCCGGACCATCGCGCGCATCTCGCCGAGGGCGCGAGACGCCTCGTCCGCGATCACGCGGAGCGCGTCGACGGGCGCCTCGGGGCGAGCCGACGCGGCGACGAGGCCAGCCTGCGCGCGGATCGCGATCGCCGATACATGGTGGGCCACGGTGTCGTGCAGGTCGCGGGCGATCCGCTCTCGCTCGGCCAGCTTGGCTTCATCGAGCTCTCGCAGGCGCACGCCATCCCGGTAGCGCACGGCCGCGCCGAGCGCCATCGTGGAGAGCAGGACGGCGTAGCCCCCGATGACATCGCCGGTCCTGGCATGAGAACGGATCATGTCGACCGCCGCCGAGGTCACCATGATCGGCAGCCCGATCATCGCTTCACGCCCCGTACCCCACCGGAACAACGAATAGGGCAGCAGCACCATGTAGACCATCGCGTAGAGCCCCGGCGACGCGCTGCCGGTCGCCATCACGGCGAGCTGGTTCGCGATGAGAAGGCCGAACGCGATCACGACCACCTGCAGCGGCCTGGTCCTCCGCCAGAGCAGCGTCGGCAAGAGCCCGATGCAGAGCACCAGCGATGCGATCCGCCACGGCAGGTCGCGCCGGATCGCGACCTCGAGCGACCCGAGCGCGGCGAACACGGCCACGAGCACCCAGTCCATCCGGACGCGTCGAGGGGGGTGCGGCGCTCGCGGCTCGGACCACACGGATCGAAAGAACGCGCGCACCTGCCTCATGATGAGGGCCGGGTTGACTCCATGCCCATCGCTCGAGCGAACCAGCACGACGACCTGGCGTGCTGGTCGCAGCATAGACCGGATGGACGCCGTGCACGAGGTCTCGATGGGGGCGCTCTCGCGATGGTCCGTCGCGCCGCGCGGATCGACGCCCCGAAGCCGCCGGCAGGGAGGCCTCCCCTGTCCGGTGGCTCACGTCCTCGACTCGGCCACGGACCGGCGCTCGTTACAAGCAGAGCCCCTGTCCGCAGACGAGCCTGCATTCACAGCCGGTCTCCTGGAAGCCTCCGGAGATGTTCATGCTGGTGGTGCCGGCCGCGCTCAGGTTGGCTTCGATCCTCTCGAGGGCGCATGCCGGGAGCTTGAAGTTGTCGGTGATCTGTACGTCCTCGCCCACGCTGCGCAAGGCGTCGAGCCGCAGCGTCGCGAGCTCCGGGTTTCGATGGATCCAGAACCGCTCGTCGACGGCCTCGAGCTTGCGAAAGTCGGCTTCCAGCAGCTCGAACGCCAGATAGATCCACAACGTACCGCGAACGCGCACCAGGTTCGGCATGCGGATCGCCTTGATCTGCGCCGTGACCAGCTCCCCGCTCGAGGCGCTGCCCTCGGCCTGGATACCGCCCACCTCGAGCAAGCTGGGCAAGTCGAGCGTTCCGGCGAAGTCGGGGCTGACCGAGATCGTGCCGTTGATCGTGGAGTAAGCGCGCGCCGCGAGGGCGTCCGCGTCCGACGCGATGAGCAGATCGCCTTGATGGACGCTGCCCTCGAGCGCCTCCGGGCCGCTCTCGCAATCTCCAGCGCCGCCCTCTCCGGCCCCCCCTGCGCCCCCGGCAGAGGCGCCCGACGTCGCGCCAGGGTCCGTGTCTCCGCCCGAGCCGCCCTCCCCCGCGCCGCCGCCGTCGCCGCCCCCGCCCAGACCTCCCGACGGACCGTGAGACGCCCCGCTCGTTGCGCCGCCCGAGCCCCCCGTGATCGTGTCGCCCGCGCCGGCGCTGTTCCCATCGCCCGACCCGCACGCGACGAGCAACGACACCGCGACCATCGACGTGAGCCGGTCAAGCCACGATCGAGCCGACCGTCGGATTCTTGCGCCTTCTCCGGCAGTTCCGGCAGCTGAATTCACACCGTTCATGAGAGAGGAGGAAATCGAAACGTTCCCGGAGCGTCAAGCCCACAACGGCGCCCGAGGCGACGGCGAACTGCAACGACCTCGATTACCTCCGTCCGCGCCGGAATGCCGCCGGGCCGGGCGCCCGCACAGGCGTTGAAGCTTCGCGCCGCGTTTTGCTACATCCGAACGTTTACGTGGTCGTGGTCGTTCACGGCGTACCGTTGACGACCACGACCACGTTCACGTGGGTGACCGATGGTGGTGAGGGGGCCGGGCCTCGCGGAATGGCACGGAGACCGGGGGCTCTCGGGGAGGGAAGCTTCGAATGATCGACGCCAGGAAATCACGCCCAATGGGGGGGGGCAAGGCCAGAATGGCGTTCATACCCCCCAAGGGCATCACTACTGCAGCACCGTATCCATATCCCAGTCAATCCACATGTCTTCCCATTCGCTGACCGGCTGCTGAACGCCATTGTCCAGGATGCCCATCACGTCCGTGTTTGCGCTGGCATTGCCGTCGAACGCTCGCTTGAACATCTCGCCTGCAAGAGCGGTCTGAGAGCCCGAGGCGGCGCAGTGGCTCGCGCTGTACATCTGGAAACCCATGCGCTCCGGGACGCCGAGCGCCTTCCACACCGGCTTCGCCGCCCATGCGGAGAGCGCCTCGCAGGTCCCGCCCAGGTGGCACCAGGAGTCCTTGCCGTTGGCATTCGTGAAGTGCACCAGGTGCCGTGGAGCGATGGTCGCCAGGAGCATGTGTGTATCGAAGGGGAGGTTGTACACCTTCGAGGGGTCGCTCCGGAGCCAGCGGGCCGCGCCGGTCACCCAGGGTCCGCAGATACCGTTGTCCTCGAGGTTGTCGATGCTCTGAGGCTTGGCATCCCGGCACTGCCAGACAGAACCACCTTCACCGTGCCTGAACCACTCCGCCTGGCGCAGGTTGGCTACACCACCACCGCCCGACTCCACGATGACGACCACCGGCGCACGACTGAAGACACCCGCCAGGTAAGCACCCTTTCCACATCCGGAGCACCCCGACACCATCACCTTCGTGGGATCGTGTCCGCTGCCCGGGTTCTTCTCCAGCACGTCCATCACCCGGTCGATCATCCACCCGTTGGCGATGTTGGTGTTGACCTCGGACAGGCCGAAAAGATTCTTTATCTTGTCTTGAAAGCCGCTCCCAAACGACAGCGTTTTATGACTCGACGGGAAGATCCCACCCGACAGCTTGAGGGCGATCGCGCTGCCGGATCCGCTGATGCTCGCCGAGAAGGTCTCTGTCTTTCCACCTGCCTTGGCGGTGATCGAGACGGTACCTCCGGATACGGTTCCGGTCACCTCATCCGGCTCGGGAGGAACCGGACCGTAAAGGTACTTGGCCGCCATGGCCAGGATTTCCTTGCGGCGGCACTCCCACTGCTCCTTGGTCGTGACCTTCGTTCCGTTGAAGAACGTGAACGGATCCGGGAGCTTCCGGTTGACCTCGGTCAGACCACTCGGCTCGGGCAACGTGGGCAGGACACAGTTGAACTCGCCGCCGCCAGTCCCGCTGGTCGCGCTGGCCCCGCCAGTCCCGCTGGTCGCGCCAGCCGGGGAGCCGCCCGTGCCGGCTCCGCTCGTCGCGGCGCCGCCGCCCGTGCCGGCTCCGCTCGTCGCGGCGCCGCCGCCCGTGGAAGCACCGCTGCTCGCGGGGCCCGCACCCGTGGTGACCCCCCCGCTCCCGCTCGGTGTCCCGCCGCCTGAGCCCGAAGCATCTCCCCCGGCACCGCCGGTTCCTACTTCTGAAGCGCAGCCAGGGAAGTTCAAGAGGGCGAGGACGGGGATCGCGAGAGCGGTTAATTTGCGCGAGGCACGAGAACGGACAGACATGAAGGCCTCCATGTTTCGAGTGCAGTGGCGGAATGCGACACGCGGTCCTTGACACGTAGTACGTGACACGCGGGCAAACCGCCGTACTTATAGCAGACGATAGGGAAATTTGTGCGTTTTTCGCGTTGGTGACGATGCTTTCGTGACGTGTGCGAACTTGCGCGCTGACTATGCCAGTGGCACGTGAACGAGAAACTCCAGGGCGCGATGCGAGTCGTTCGCCGTCAAGCCGAGGACCCGTCAATCGAGCTATGAGAACGGCGCTCTCGGGGATCGGGGGAGCCAGTCCCGGATCTGGCTCTGCGCTCCGCTCGAGCTCTTCGCCTCCTCGCTGTGCTCTCTGCAGTCGCCTGCGGCGGGCGGACGTCGCTCGATGATGAGGAGAAGCTCTTCCCGGACGACGCCTCCGTTCCAGCCGGGTCCGGAGGAAAGAGCCTCGGAGCCGGTGGTCTCGGGGCTGTCGCTCGGGCCGCACGCGACGAACAGGGGAGGAGGGCCGTTCGGGGGAGAGGTCTGGAGAAGGCTGGCCGGAACGACATCACCAGATGCCCATTCCCAGCCGAGGGCAGTTCGATCACGCTTATCGCTGGGAATCGTACGACCGGAGCAGGCAGCATCTGGTCGGGATGCAAATATTCAACAAGCTTGCAGTCGATGTGATCCGGATCGTCTCCGGGAACACCTCGCGAAAGCTCGCACCTGCGGGGCATCCGAGGAAGCGACGCTCGTTGGCGAGACTTTTTTCGTCGCGTCGCGTTGACGCAGAGTCTGGTCATCTGCTCATCGTCGGAGGACGAACCGGACTGCGGCGGCGATGTGCCGGCGGAGGCGCGGGCTCAACGGCGCCGGGCGGCCCTTCTTCCGCCGCCAGGCGGCCTGCACACCCCGCGCGAGCTTGCCGTTCCGGCGCCGCGCCCCAGGAGGATCCCATCATGGCTCGACTGCGACGCCTCATCGAGCCGCGGACGCGCGCGACGCCCGACCTCGTGGCCGCGCTCCGCGCGCTGGCTCGGCCGCTGCGCTCCACGGCCGATCTCGACCCCTTGATCGAGCGCATCGGCGGCGCGCGCTGCGCGCTCCTGGGCGAGGCGACGCACGGGACGCGCGAGTTCTACACGTGGCGGGCAGCGCTCTCCAGGCGGCTGATCGTCGAAGCGGGGGCCTCCTTCATCGCCGTCGAGGGCGACTGGCCCGATTGCTACCGCGTCAACCGCTATGTGAAGGGCTACGCGGACGCGGGGAGCAGCGCCCGCGCGGTGCTGCGCGCCTTCGATCGCTGGCCGACCTGGATGTGGGCCAACGAGGAGGTCGCCGATCTCGTCGAGTGGCTGCGCAGGCACAACGAGGGTCGGCCCGAGGAGCAGCGGGTCGGCTTCTACGGGCTCGACGTCTACAGCCTCTGGGACTCGCTCCGCGAGGTCATGCGCTACCTGGAGGGGGCCGCCCCCGACGCGCTGCCGGCCGCGCGGCGCGCGCTGCGCTGCTTCGAGCCGTACGCCGACGACGCCCAGGAGTACGCCCGGGCGACGGTGCTCGTGCCGGAGTCGTGCCAGGCGGAGGCCGTCAAGCTGCTCGCCGAGGTGCGCGAGAGAGCGCCGGAGTTCGGCGCCGACGGGCGCGACGGGCACTTCGTCGCCGAGCAGAACGCGCTCGTGGTCAAGAACGCCGAGGCCTACTACCGGGCGATGGTGCGCAGCGACGCGGCGTCGTGGAACGTCCGCGATCGGCACATGGCCGAGACGCTCGATCGGCTGCTCGAGCAGCACGGCCCGCGCGGCCGCGCGATCGTCTGGGCGCACAACACGCACATCGGCGACGCGCGCTTCACCGACATGGCGGAGCGGGGCGAGGTGAACCTCGGCCAGCTCGCCCGCGAGCGCCACGGGGAGGAGCGCGTCGCGCTCGTCGCCTTCGGCGCCCACCGCGGAACCGTGATCGCCGCCCGGGCGTGGGACGCGCCGATGGAGGTGATGCGCTTGCCGGTCGGGCGGCCCGAGAGCTGGGAAGACCTGCTGCACGAGGCGGGCGGCCGGGATCAGCTGCTGATCTTCGAGCCGGGGCGGCTGCCGGAGGAGTCGCTGGCCTGGCGCGGCCACCGCGCCGTCGGCGTCGTCTACCACCCCGAGTACGACGGGTACGGGAACTACGTGCCGACGGTGCTGCCGCGCCGCTACGACGCGCTCCTCTTCGTCGATGAGTCACAGGCCGTCCGGCCGCTGCACCTCGCGCCGCGGGCCGAGAAGGAGCCGCCGGAGACCTACCCCTCCGGCGTCTGACGCCGGCTGCATGGCGCGCGCAGTGCAAAGCGCGCTGGGCGAGGTGAACCGATGCTCTCGTTACAATCTCCCGATTTCCACCATGGCGACGTGATCCCGATCGTGCACACCTGCGAGGGGAAGGACGTGCCGCCCGCGCTCTCCTGGTCGGGTATCCCCGGCGGCACGAGGAGCCTTGCGCTCATCGTCGACGACCCGGACGCGCCCGATCCGCGCGCCCCCAAGACGACGTGGGTCCACTGGGTGCTCTACAACATCCCGCCCGACGCCAGCGGCCTGCCCGAGGGCGCGCGCAAGGCCGATCTGCCGACAGGCACGCTCGAGGGAAGGAACGACTGGAAGCGCGCCGGCTATGGCGGCCCGTGCCCGCCGATCGGCAAGCACCGTTACTTCTTCAAGCTGTATGCGCTCGACACGGTGCTGCCCCCGCGAGGCGGGCTCACGAAGGTGGAGCTCGAGAAGGCGATGGAAGGACACGTCCTCGCGCGTGTCGAGCTCGTCGGGACGTACCAGAAGCGGGGCGGCTCGTAGAGCCGAGCGCCGCCGGCCCCCGCGCGCGTTCGCCTTCGTGCGCCACGGGCTCATCCGCGTCGCTCGACTCGCTGCGGCGTACCTCCGTACGCCTCGCTCGCCTGCCCGGCGGATGAGCCCGTACCACGAATCTACACCTCGCCATGAACGCGCCTCCGGCGCGCGCTCATTCGCATGTACAGACCGGGCGACCGTCATCGTCACAGTAGCATTGACACACTCCATCAGGACACGTGACGACCTTATCGCCCTTCGGGCAGGTGGCGACGCACGAGGCGACCGAGACCCCCTCGACGCCCGCCGCGATCTCGGCCTCGCTGGCCTGCGAAAGGTCAGGCTCATTGGCCTCGACCAACACCCCCGCTCTGCCGTCCACCGCCTCCGCGGCCGCGCTCCTCCAGAGCGCCGTGGAAGCGGGCAGCACCGACAACACGAACACCGATAACAGCGTACCGCGCATCTTCACTCCTCCTGGTCAGCGATGCTTCCATGAATGGGCATCCTTGATGGGCAGGGGCCGAGCACGCGGCGTGCCGAACGGCGCGGCCGGCGGCCGAGCTCGCGGCGCCGCGGCAGGTACGGGAGCGCTGCCCCGCGTGCGTCCGCGGTGTTCGCACGGCGGAGCCAGCCCGGCCGCGCGGGTTGAGCTCGCCTGTCCTGCCGTATCCTCGCCACGGGCGGCGAGATCGTCGCTTCGAACGCGACAATCCGAGCAAAGGGTTGCGCGCGATGGTTTGCTCGAACACGCAAGCCGGCCGCCGGTGAATGGCGCCGCCGAGCGGCCGCTGCCTCACATTGGCGCTGTGAGAGGGCGCGGCGCGCGCTGGCCAGCGGAGAACGCGGCTGGCACGACGGGTGCTCTTACGTTCGACCGCAAGCAGGACACAGGGGCACATGACCCGCGAGCTGGCTTGATGCACCGAGCCCGGTGGAGCTGCTCGAACGCAGGGGCTCCGCGCGGTCGGCAAACGCAGCTGGCGTGTCTGGCCTCTCTGACCATCAACCATCACGAGATCGAACGAAAGAGGAAGAACATGACACGAAAGATCATCACCGCGGTCGCTGGGTTGTCGTTGTTCGTCGGCGTGGCGATGGCGCAGGCGGCGACGCCCGCCACCTCGAGCCTGAGGGGTCGCTCAGTCCTCAACGCCGAGGCGAGCGCCGGGATCCCCGAGAAGGTGGCGTACTACAGCGGGTACCCTGGAGCCAACGTGGCCACCTCGACGAACATCGGCCTCGCCGGCATCGCCATCGGGACCTCGGGGTCCGTCGCCCAGTCGTCGGTCGCCCAGGCCGGCGGGTACGGCAACGTCGGTGTCGCGACGGCCAACGCAGGGGGCTTCCACGGCCGCGGCGGCCACGGCCGTGGCCACGGAGGCTGGAGGAGGATCGCGCTGAACGACGCACCGGCGTCCGGTCAAGCAGACATCCTCTTCGACAACTAGCGTTCCGCCCGCCAGAGGTCCGGCCAGGGATGGCCGGACCTCTGCGCCGCTTCGCCGCGGCCTCGCGCGGGCAGACCTGGCTGGTTTCCTCGGGGCTCCGCCCCGCTCCGCACCCCGGCGGCCTCGAACGGCCCCGGCCGGCCCGCTGGGGCCGGAGCATCCACGGGCCGCGCGCGGCGCTCCGGCCGCGCGCGGCCTCCTCTCCGACGACCCCGAACCCGGGATGGACGAAACCATGCGCCGTTTACTCCGTGTGCTCTCGACGTCCGCGCCCGCGCTGCTCGCCGCGGCGCTCTGCTTTCATTTCGCGATGACACTGGGCTACCTGACGCCGCAGAACCCGCTCCAGCTCCGCTTCGCGCGGCTCATCAGCGGCTACATGAACCCGTTCTTCGAGCAAAACTGGCACCTCTTCGCCCCCGATCCCATCACCGACACGCGCCTCGTGATGGTCGCCTGCCGCCTGCGCGAGCCGGACGGGAGCACGACCGAGACCGGGTGGACCGATATCACGACCCCCTACTGGGAATCCCACCTGGAGAACCGGCTCGGCCCCGCGACGCGCCTCGGACGATCGGTGACGGGCGCGGCGCGCATGATCTACACCGTCGATCCGACGTCGCTGCAGATGGCGAAGAAGCTCGATCAGCAGCGCACGCGCGCGCAGGCGGGCGGAGGCGGCGCGGAGGCGTCCGATGCGCAGGTGGCCGACATGCTCAGGGACGAGGTGAAGAAGGAGCAGGAAGCCGTCGTTCAGCTCGGCAAGAGCGTCCTGGAGCGGGCCGGCTCCGCGCACTGTGACAGCCTGTACGGCCCGAGCCGCACCGCCGCGGTGCGGATGCGCCTGGCGGTGCTGAAATTCCCGCGCTTCTCCCGGCGCGATCTGCCCGACTCGAAGGGTGAATTGACGTACTATGATTTCGACTGGGCTCCCCATCGACCGGTGGCGCCGCTGGACGCGACGACCGAGGACAGACGAGAGACGCCCGTGGCCCTCCAGGCGGCGGCCGCGGAGGAGAGGTGACGCCATGCTGAGCAAGCTGAACGCACGCTGGCACCGCATCGTGGCGCTCGCGAGCCGCGAGCGCTGCCTGATCGGGGCCAGCCTCTTCCGGATCGTCGCCGGACTGACCATCCTCCACCTCTACCTGGCCAACTACTTCCAGCGCCATTATCTCTATGGCCCCGAGGGGGTGTGGCCCTTCGCGCGGTCGCTCGAGGAGGCCCACAACACCGGCGCGTTCTCGATCTACCTGCTCAGCAGGTCGCCGCTCTACTTCGAGGTCGTCTTCCACCTCGCCATGCTGTTCACGGCGCTGTGGGTGATCGGCTTCCGCACGCGGCTCATGTCGCTGCTCACCTATGTCGGGCTCTGGTCATTGCATCAGCGGAACCCCGTCCTGCTCGACGGCGGCGACAACCTCGTCCGGCTCGCGCTGCTGTACGGCATCTTCGCCGAGCTCGGCGCGTACTTCTCGCTCGACGCCGATCGCCTCCGCGCGCAGCGGGAGCGCGGCGGGGAGCTCCAGCGGATGAAGGCGATGCTCCACAACGCGGCGATCCTCGCCTGCGCCGTCCAGGTGTGCCTGGTCTACGGGGTCGCGGGGCTCTACAAGGTGCAGGGGGAGCTGTGGCAGAACGGGACGGCCCTTTATTACATCACCCGCGTCGGCGAGTTCACGTGGCCCGGCCACAGCGACAGCCTCTCCCGCAGCGTGGCGGTGGTGACGGCGCTGACCTACGCGACCGTCGGGTTCCAGCTCAGCTTCCCGTTCCTGTTCGCCCTGAACCGGCACACACGCAGGCTCTCGCTCGCCGCGGCGTTCCTGTTCCACGCCGGCATCGCCGTCATGATGGGGCTCGGCACGTTCGCGGTATTCATGATCAGCGTCGAGCTCGCGCTCATCGCGGACGCGGAATACCGGGCGATCGGCGCGTTCGCCAGGCGGCTCGTGTCCTTCGAGGCGCCCTCGCTCCGGCGCCTCCTGCCCGCGCGCCGGATCCAGACGAAGTAGCGCGGCGCGGGCGCGCTCGAGCGCCCGCCCGATCTCCCCCTGCCTCCCAGCGATCCCCGCCCGGCCTCACCAGCCTTCCGCCACGCGGATCGCGATCTTCCCGATCGTGCGGCCCGACTCGATGGCGCGGTGCGCCTGCGAGAGCTCGCGCACCGGGTAGCTCGCGCTGACGATGGGCCTGATGTGGCCTTGCGCCGCCAGCTCCGCCACCGCGGCGAGCGCGCGGCCCTGCGCGTGCGGGTCGAGCCGCCAGATCGTGGCAGCCCCCATCACGTGATAGAGGAGCGACGCCGCCTTCATGAACAGCCTGTCCGCGACCGGCGCGGGCGTCGGCACGATGCTCACCACGGTGCCCATCGGCGCCACGGCGTCGAGCGCCTGATCCAGCGCGCGGCCGCCGGCGTTGTCGAAGGCCACCGCGACGCCCGCCCCACCGGTCAGGTCCCGGCACGCCTGGCCCACGTCCTGCGTCGTGTGATCGAGCACGACCGCCGCGCCGAGGTCGCGGCAGAGCGCCGTCGACTCCGGTCGGCTGGCGGTCGCCACCACCCGCAGCCCGAGGTGACGCGCGAGCTGCAGCTGCAGATGGCCCACGCCGCCCGCGCCCGCGGTGACCAGCACCGCGGCGCCGGGCGCGGGCCGCGCGCGCGCGAGGCATTCCCAGGCCGTGACGCCCGCGAGCGACAGGCAGGCAGCCTGCTCGTGGGAGAGGGCCGCCGGTTTGCGCGCGAGGGTGCGGCTGTCGGCCACCACCCGCTCCGCGTTCGCGCCCTGCCCGAACAGGCTGGGTGAGCCGAACACCTCGTCTCCGACCGCGAGATCGTCGACGCCGGGGCCGACCGCGTCGACGATCCCGGAGACGTCATAGCCGAGCACCAGCGGAAACTGCCGCTCGATGCGGCGCGGCCCGAGCGCCGCCGAGCGCGCCCGGATGTCCGCCGGGTTGACCGACGACGCGATCACGCGCACGCGCACCTGATGGGGTCCGGGCGCCGGCTCGGGCAGCTCCAGCGGCACGAGCTGCGAGGCGTCGCCATGTTGATGGATTCCGATTGCCTTCATGCGTTGCAGTCCTCTCGAGCGACGCCGGCGTGCGGCCGCTCGGGCGCAGTGTGGCCGCCGGCGGCGGCCCTGTCCCGACCGGTTCGTCGCGATCTGCGCTCTCCGGGAATCGCCATGCACTCACCATTATGTAATACATTTAACAATATCGAGTGGGGAGCGCGGTCGCTCACCCCGAGTTGGTCAACCCCTGCTCAGGCGCGCGATCTCGGCTCGCACCGCGGCTCGGATCGCTCGCGGCGCACCGCCAAGGACACGGCCTGCTCGGGCGGCGTCCGACGCGCCTGGCACGGAGGTTGATATCGCCGCTCCCCGTGGATGCCGAAACCCTCTCTCGGCCGCGTCCCGTCACCGGGCCGCACGTCGCGCCTGGCCGCCTCGTCCTGCCGCTGCCCGATCGCTCGCCGCCCGGACGAGGCGGGCAGCGCGCCCTTCGCGCCCGGATCCACGAAGCGCGCGGGAGACGCCGTGCGCGCGC
The DNA here is from genome assembly GCF_051475585.1 of Sorangium sp. So ce426. NCBI lineage: Bacteria > Pseudomonadati > Myxococcota > Polyangiales > Polyangiaceae > Sorangium > Sorangium sp. So ce426. Next base: position 7,941,288 of record NZ_CP150341.1, read on the forward strand.
GTGATCTCGGCGTCGCGCCTGGCATCTTCGACGCGGGCCCGCTGAACGCGATCACCGACGTGGGCGGCGTGCGCGTCGGGCACGCGACGCTGATCGAGGGAGACGCGATCCGCACCGGCGTCACCGCCGTATTCCCCCACGGGGGGAACCTCTACCTCGACCGCGTCCCCGGGGCGATCCACGTGGGCAACGGGTTTGGCAAGCTCGTCGGCGCGACCCAGGTCCGCGAGCTGGGTGAGCTGGAGACTCCCATTCTCCTCACGACCACGCTTTGCGCGTTCCGGGCCGCCACGCTTTCCGGTCGCAGGTCGAGGCGGCGGCGGGGGACGGCTCCATCCTCATCATCCTCGTCGCGACCGACGCGCCGCTGTCGGATCGCAACCTCGGGCGGCTCGCCGCCCGCGCGATCCTGGGCCTCGCGCGCACCGGATCCTCCGGCGCGAACGGCTCCGGCGACTACGCGATCGCCTTCTCGACGAGCGCCTCGGTGCGGCGCCGCTCCGGCGCGAAGCGGCTCGCGATCACGGAGCTCTCGAACCAGGAGACGTCCGCCCTCTTTCAGGCCGTGATCGAGGCGACGGAGGAGGCCATCTACAACTCGCTCTTCACGGCCGAGACCACCACGGGGAGCGGTCGCACCGTGGACGCCATTCCGCTGGATCGCGTCCGTGAGGTGCTGTCGAGGCACGGCGTCCAGCGTCCGTCCGGCCGCTCCCGCCCTGCATGACGCAGGAGACCGCTGCGGGCGGGCCGGAGCGAGAGCTCGCCGCCGTTTCCCGTGGCGCAGCGAGGTGCTTTTGGCAACATCACGAATCGACCGGGCGCCTCGGAGACCAATCCGGCTCTGGACACCCTCCCTTTATGACCGACAGTCCACGTTACCGCGTACTGGGGGTGCTGCACCAAGGTGCGGACACGATCCTCTACCGCGCGCGGCGCGAGGAGGACGGCCGGCCGGTGGTGCTCAAGGCCCTGCGGCGCGATCACGCGAGCCCCCGCGCCCTCGGCAGGCTCCAGCACGAGCTCGAGGTCGCCAGGGCGCTGAAGTCGCCTGCAGTCGTCAAGGCCTACGGTATCGAGCCGTTCCGCGACCGGATGACCCTGGTCCTCGAGGACTTCGGCGGCCGCTCGCTCGACCGGCTGCTCGATGGCGACGGGCCCATGCGCCCGATGTGCGGGATGTCGATCGAGCGCTTCTTCCCCCTCGCCCTCCGCCTCGCCGCCGCGCTCGCAGAGCTCCACCGACACCACGTCATCCACAAGGACATCAAGCCCCAGAACCTGCTCTACAACCCCGACACCGGCGAGGTGAAGATCACCGATCTCGGCATCGCCTCCCTCTCGCCGCGCGAGGCCCAGGAGCTCGCCCACGACGGGCTCATCGAGGGCACGCTCGCCTACATGGCGCCGGAGCAGACCGGCCGCATGAACCGCTGGGTCGACGAGCGGACCGACCTGTACTCCCTCGGCGTCACCTTCTACGAGATGCTGACTGGCACCCTGCCCTTCCAGGCCAGCGACCCCGTCGCGTGGGTCTATTGCCACATCGCCCAGGCGCCGCGGCCGCCCCACGCGCTCGTCCCCTCGATCCCACCCCAGCTCTCCGCCGTCGTCCTCAAGCTGCTCTCCAAGGCCGCCGAGGAGCGGTACCAGAGCGCGCTCGGCCTGCGCCACGACCTCGACACGTGCTTTTCCCAGCTGCGCCAGCGCGGCGCCATCGACGCCTTCCCGCTCGGACTGCGCGACGTCTCCGATCGGTTCCAGATCCCGCAGCGGCTCTACGGCCGCGAGCGCGAGGTGGAGGCGCTGCGCGCCGCGTTCGAGCGCGTCGTCGCGAGCGGCCGGCCAGAGCTCGTGCTCGTCTCGGGCTACTCGGGCATCGGCAAGTCCTCGCTCGTCGCCGAGCTGCACGGGCCCGTCGTGCGCGAGCGCGGCTCCTTCCTCTCCGGCAAGTTCGATCAGCTCAGGCGCGACGTCCCCTACCGCCCCTTCCTTCAGGCCTTCCGGGGCCTCGTGCAGGAGATCCTCGGCGCGAGCGAGCAGCAGGTCGAGCGCTGGCGAGAACGCCTCGGCGAGGCCGTCGGCGCGAGCGGCGGGCTGCTCACCGACATGCTCCCCGAGCTCGCCCTGCTCCTCGGCCCGCAGCCCCCCGTGCCCGAGCTCCCGCCCGCCGAGGCCCAGAGCCGGCTGCTCGCCACGCTCCAGCGCTTCGTCGCCGCATGCGCCCGCAAGGAGCACCCCGTCGCCCTCTTCCTCGACGACCTGCAATGGGCCGACGCCGGCAGCCTCCTGCTCCTCGAACAGCTCGCCTCCCTCGCCGGCGACGCGCACCTGCTGCTGATCGGCGCGTATCGCGACAACGAGGTCGGCCCCGCGCACCCGCTCCGGCTCACCCTCGCCGAGGTCCGAAAGCGCGGCGCCGCCGTGGGCGACATCGTCCTCGAGCCGCTCTCCGCCGCCCACGTCGGCGCGCTCGTCGCCGAGACGGTCCGCGCACCCGAAGCAGAGGTCGAGCCGCTCTCGCAGCTCGTCCACGAGAAGACCGGCGGCAACCCGTTCTTCGTGCTCCAGTTCCTCATCGCCCTGCACGACGAGGGGCTCATCACCTTCGATGCGGACGAGGGCGCATGGCGGTGGGACATCGCCGCCATCCGCGACAAGGGCTTCACCGACAACATCGTCGAGCTGATGGTGGGCAAGCTGGAGCGGCTCTCGGTCCCGACGCGCGACGCGCTCAAGCTCGCCGCCTGCCTCGGCGGCAGCGTGGACCTCGACACCCTCGCGATCGTCGCGCGAAGGCCGGCGGGGGCCCTGCGCACGGCGCTCGCGGAGGCCGTGCGGGAGGGGCTGCTGCTCCGCCGGGACAGCGTCTATCGCTTCCTCCACGACCGGGTGCAGCAGGCCGCGTATTCGCTCATCCCGCCCGGGCAGCTCGCCGAGGTGCACCTCGGGATCGGCCGGCTGCTCTTGAAGGGGCGGAGACCGGACGAGCGCGAGGACGCGCTCTTCGACATCGTGAGCCACCTCAACCGCGGCGCCGCGCTCCTCCGTTCCCAGGCCGAGCGCGACGAGCTCGCCGCCCTCAACCTCCGCGCCGGCAGGAAGGCCGAGGCCGCCGCCGCCTACCAGTCTGCCGCCGCCCTCTTCGCCGCCGGCCTGGCCCTCCTCGCGCAAGATCCCCGCGAGCGCTGGGCGACTCGGTACGATCTGGTCTATCCCCTCAGCCTCGAGCGCGCGCACGCCGCCTACGCCACCGGCAACATCGAGGAGGCCGAGCGGCTGATCGAGGAGCTCCTGGAGCGCGCGAGGAACAAGCTCGATCGCGCCGCGGTCGTCGAGCTCGCCGTAAGCTTCTACCAGACCCGAGGGCGGTCCGACCACGCCGTCGACCTCGCGCTCGCGTGGCTCCGCGCCCGAGATATCGATCTTCCACTCCACCCCACCGACGCACAGGTCAAAAAAGAGACCGAGAGCCTCTGGCAAGCCCTCGGCGACCGGGCGATCGAGGACCTCATCCGCCTGCCCCCCATGGAGCACCCGGAGTGCAAGGTCGCCATGGCCGTGCTGCAAAGCGTGGCCGGCCCCGCGATCTTCGTGGACCAGGACCTGCACTACCTCATCGTCCTGCGTCAGGTGAAGCTCGGCCTGCGCTACGGCAACGCGGAGAGCTCCGCCCACGCGTACGCGGCCTTCGCGCGGATGTTCGGCCCGCGGTTCGGGCGATACCGCGAGGCCTACAGGTTCGGAAAGCTCGGCTACGACCTCGCGGACAGGAGCGAGCTCCTCACCGTGAAGTCGCTGGTATTCACCCTCTTCGGACAGCAAGTCGTCTTCTGGACACGCCACTACCGGGAGACGTACCCCTACACGCGCGCCGGGTTCAGCGCCGCGGTCGAGTCCGGCGATATGCGCATGGCGTGCTTCAACTGCGTCTGGGCTCCGCTGTTCCCGATGCTCGCCGGCGAGCCGCTGGAGGACGTCCTCCACGAGGTCGAGGAGCGCAGCCGCTTCGTGCGCAAGGCCGGTTACGCGTTCGCCTACGGCGTCCTGGCCAGCGCCCACGCCGTCATCCAGACGCTGCGCGGGAGGCCGGTCCGCTTCTCCACGCTCGACGGCTCCGAGCTGGATCCGCCGGCCTTCGAGGCGCGGCTCGACGAGGGGGATATGCGGGGCGCCCGCGGCCTCCATTTCAGCATGAAGGCCCGGGCGCTCTTCGCCCTCGGCTCTTACAGAGAGGCGCTCGCCGCGGCGACGCGCGTGATCGTCGATCACCCCTTCAGGAACGAGCCCTACGCGCTCATCGCCGAGAACTGCTATGTTCACGCGCTCTCGCTCGCGGCGCTCGTCGACGCCGACGGTGGCGCGCCCAAGCCGCACGAAGCGCGGCGGTCGCCAGCGCAGGCGCTGCCCGAGGGCCTCCTCGAGAGCGAGCGACAGCTCGGCGCGTGGGCCGCGAGCTGCCCCGACAACTTCCTCCACAAACACGCCCTGGTCCGAGCCGAGATCGCCCGGCTCCTCGGGCACGAGCCCGAGGCCATCCGGCTGTACGAGCAGGCGATCTCCTCGGCGCGGGAGAACGGCTTCGTCCAGCACGAGGCCATCGCCTGCGAGCTCGCCGCCCGGTTCTACCGCGATCGCGGCCTGTCCACGCCCGCCGACGCCTACCTGCGGGACGCCCGCGCCGCCTACTTCCGCTGGGGCGCCCACGCCAAGGTCGAGCAGCTCGACCAGCGGTATCCCTTCCTCGTCGAGCGAAAGCCGATCGCCCCCACCGTCACCTTCGCCGTACGCGCCGAGCAGTTCGACGTCCTCTCCGTCGTCAAGGCCTCTCAGAGCATCTCCGGTGAGCTCAAGCTCCCGCGCCTGCTCGAGATGCTCCTGCGCATCGTCGTCGAGCACGCGGGCGCCGGAGAGGGGGTGGTGCTGCTGGTCCGGGAGGAGCGCCTGTCGACGGCGGCGGCGATCGCGACGTCCGGGGGCGCGACGCGGCTGCTCGACGCGGGCGAGGCGGCGGCGCTGCCGCAATCCATCCTCAACTACGTTCGCCGCAGCCACGAGCGCGTGCTGCTCGACGACGCGACGGCCAGGCACCCGTTCTCGGAAGACGAGTATTTCAGCCGCAAGAGGCCGAGATCGGTGCTGTGCCTCCCGATCATGCGGCAGGCCCGGCTGCTCGGCGTGCTCTACCTGGAGAACGGGCTCGTGGCGGGGGCGTTCACGCCCGGGCGGCTCACCGTGCTCGAGCTGCTCACCTCGCAGTCGGCCATCTCGCTCGAGAACGCCATGCTCTACGCCGATATCGAGCAGGAGAACGCCGAGCGGCGCCGGGCAGAGCAGGCGCTGAAGGCCAACCAGGTGACGCTGCAGGCCATCGTCGACAACTCCGCCGCGGCCATCTTCCTCAAGGATCGCGATGGCCGGTATTTGCTCGCCAACCGCCACGCAGGGAGCGTCGCCGGCGTTCCGGGCCATGAGCTCCTCGGAAAGACCGACGCCGAGCTCTATGAGGGCGCGGACGTCGAGGTCATCCGAGACAACGACCGGCGGGTGCTCGACGCGGGCGAGCCGATGGAGTTCGAGGAGGAGGTGTTGACGAAAGAGGGCGAGCCACGCATCTACCTGTCGCTCAAGTTCCCGCTCGGCGAGAGCGTCATGCCCGGCGTGCTCTGCGGCATCTGCACCGACATCACCGAGCGCAAGCGCGCAGAGCTCGCCGAGCGCTTCCTGGCCGACGCGAGCCGCAAGCTCATGGCCCTCGGCTACGGCGCCACCCTCGACAGCGTCGCGCAGCTCGCGTTGCCGGCGCTGGCCGACCGGTGCGTCATCGACGTGGACCTCACCCAGGACGCCCCGGGGCGGACGGTCACCGCGGGGATGCCGGTCGAGCTCGCGGGCGCGGTGACGGACGCGCTGCGGCCCCTGGCGGCGGCGTCGCCGGACCGGCCCGAGATAGGCGACGTCCGCGCCGCGCCCCTCCTCGATCCGCTCGGCGTTCACTCCTTCCTCCGCGTCCCGCTCCTCGCGCGCGACCGGCGCTTCGGGGTCATGACCCTGCTGGCGGCCGCGCCACGGCACCATTACGGCCCCGCCGACCTCTGGCTGGCCCAGGAGCTGGCGAGCCGCGCCGCGCTCGCCCTCGACAACAGCCGCCTGTTCGCCGAGGCCCAGGAGGCCATCGAGCGCCGCGACGAGTTCCTCCTCGTCGCTTCGCACGAGCTCAAGACACCGCTCACCTCGCTCACGATGCAAGCCCACCTGCTCGCCAGGCTCCTGCCCCGCCTCCAGCGCGCCGAGGTCGCTCCGGAGCGCATCGACGCCGCGATCCAGCTCCTCAACCGCCAGATCGCGCGCCTCGCCCACCTGGTCAACGAGCTGCTCGACGTCACCCGCCTCAACGCCGGCCAGCTCACCCTCTCTCGCGCGCCCGTCGATCTGGCCGCCCTGGCGCGCGAGGTCGTCGAGCGGATGCACCAGCAGCTCACCGACGCCCGCTGCCGCACCCAGCTCGAGCTGGACGAGCCCGTGACGGGACACTGGGATCCGTCTCGCATGGAGCAGGTCCTCATCAACCTCCTGTCCAACGCGATCAAATACGGCGCGGGGGGCCTCATTCACGTCATCGTGCGCCGCGAGGGCGCTCGCGCGCTGCTCGTCGTCCGCGATCATGGCATGGGCATCGCGGAGGCCGACCAGGCCAGGATCTTCGAGCGCTTCGAGCGCGCCGTCTCCGTCCGCAACTTCGGCGGCCTCGGCCTCGGCCTCTACATCGTCCGGTGGATCGTCACCTCCCACGGCGGCACCATCCGCGTCGAGAGCAGGTTGGGCGCGGGCGCCACGTTCATCGTCGAGCTGCCTTTGCACCCGCCGGAGGCGGAGACGGAAGGCCAGGGCACCTTTCTCCCGCCGGCGTGAGCGTTCACCGGGGGCCGAAGCCGGCGCTGCTCCGCGCCGTTTGCTCGTGACGGGTCGCAGCGCTTTTGGCAGTGTACCAAGTTGAACCGCAGCACGACGCTGACGTCCCGGGTTCAAAGATTCTCCTATGCCCCATAGTCCACGTTACCGCGTGCTGGAGGTGCTGCACCAGGGTGCGGACACGATCCTCTACCGCGCGCGGCGCAAGGAGGACGGCCGGCCGGTGGTGCTCAAGGCCCTGCGGCGCGATCACGCGAGCCCCCGCGCACTCGGCAGGCTCCAGCACGAGCTCGAGGTCGCCAGAACGCTCGATTCACCCGTGGTCATCAAGGCCCACGGAATCGAGCCGTTCCGCGACCAGGTGACGCTGGTCCTCGAGGACTTCGGCGGCCGCTCGCTCGACCGGCTCCTCGATGGCGACGGGCCCATGCGCCCGATGCGCGGGATGTCGATCGATCGCTTCTTCCCCCTCGCCCTCCGCCTCGCCGCCGCGCTCGCAGAGCTCCACCGACACCACGTCATCCACAAGGACATCAAGCCCCAGAACCTCCTCTACCACCCCGACACCGGCGAGGTGAAGATCACCGATCTCGGCATCGCCTCCCTCTCCCCACGCGGAGCCCAGGAGCTCGCGCACGACGGGCTCATCGAGGGCACGCTCGCCTACATGGCGCCAGAGCAGACAGGCCGCATGAACCGCCGCGTCGACGAGCGGACCGATCTGTACTCCCTCGGCGTCACCTTCTACGAGATGCTGACTGGCACCCTGCCCTTCCACGCCAGCGACCCCGTCGCGTGGGTCTATTGCCACATCGCCCAGGCGCCGCGGCCGCCCCACGCGCTCGTCCCCTCGATTCCGCCCCAGCTCTCCGCCGTCGTCCTCAAGCTGCTCTCCAAGGCCGCCGAGGAGCGCTACCAGAGCGCCCTCGGCCTGCGCCACGACCTCGATACGTGCTTTTCCCAGCTGCGCCAGCGCGGCGCCATCGACGCCTTCCCGCTCGGACTGCGCGACGTCTCCGACCGGTTCCAGATCCCGCAACGCCTCTACGGCCGCGAGCGCGAGGTGGAGGCGCTGCGCGCCGCGTTCGAGCGCGTCGTCGCGAACGGCCGGCCAGAGCTCGTGCTCGTCTCGGGCTACTCGGGCATCGGCAAGTCCTCGCTCGTCGCCGAGCTGCACGGGCCCGTCGTGCGCGAGCGCGGCTTCTTCCTCTCCGGCAAGTTCGATCAGCTCAGGCGCGACGTCCCCTACCGCCCCCTCCTTCACGCCTTCCGGGGCCTCGTGCAGGAGATCCTCGGCGCGAGCGAGCAGCAGGTCGAGCGCTGGAGAGAGCGCCTCCGCGAGGCCCTCGGCCAGAACGGCAGGCTGCTCACCGACATGCTCCCGGAGATCGAGCGCCTCCTCGGCCCGCAGCCCCCCGTGCCCGAGCTCCCGCCCGCCGAGGCCCAGAGCCGGCTGCTCGCCACGCTCCAGCGCTTCGTCGCCGCATGCGCCCGCAAGGAGCACCCCGTCGCCCTCTTCCTCGACGACCTGCAATGGGCCGACGCCGGCAGCCTCCTGCTCCTCGAACAGCTCGCCTCCCTCGCCGGCGACGCGCACCTGCTGCTGATCGGCGCGTATCGCGACAACGAGGTCGGCCCCGCGCACCCGCTCCGGCTCACCCTCGCCGAGGTCCGAAAGCGCGGCGCCGCCGTGGGCGACATCGTCCTCGAGCCGCTCTCCGCCGCCCACGTCGGCGCGCTCGTCGCCGAGACGGTCCGCGCACCCGAAGCAGAGGCCGAGCCGCTCTCGCAGCTCGTCCACGAGAAGACCGGCGGCAACCCGTTCTTCGTGCTCCAGTTCCTCATCGCCCTGCACGACGAGGGGCTCATCACCTTCGATGCGGACGAGGGCGCATGGCGATGGGACATCGCCGCCATACGCGACAAGGGCTTCACCGACAACGTCGTCGAGCTGATGGTGGGCAAGCTCAATCGGCTCTCGGTCCCGACGCGCGACGCGCTCAAGCTCGCCGCTTGCCTCGGCGGCAGCCTGACCCTCGACCCCCTCGCGGTGGTCGCGCGAAGGCCGGCGGAGGAGCTCCGCGAGGCGCTCGAGGAGGCCGTGCGGGAGGGGCTGCTGCTCCGCCGGGACAGCGCCTATCGCTTCCTCCATGACCGGGTGCAGCAGGCCGCTTATTCGCTCATCCCGCCCGGGCAGCTCGCCGAGGTGCACCTCGGGATCGGCCAGCTGCTCTTGAAGGGGCGGAGGCCGGACGAGCGCGAGGACACGCTGTTCGAGATCGTGGGCCACCTCAACCGCGGCGCCGCGCTCCTCCGTTCCCGGGCCGAGCGCGACGAGCTCGCCGCCCTCAACCTCCGCGCCGGCAGGAAGGCCGAGGCCGCCGCGGCGTACGAATCCGCCGCCGCCCTCTTCGCCGCCGGCATGGCCCTCCTCGCGGACGAGCCCCAGGAACGCTGGGAGACGCAGTACGCGCTGACCCACGCCCTGACCTTCGAGCGAGCGCGCTGCGCGTACATCCTCGGCAACTTCGATGAAGCCGAGCGGCTGCTCGAGGAGCTCACGGATCGCTCGATGACCAAGATCGAGAGGGCCGCCGTCGTCGAGCTCGCCGTCGCCTTGCACGTGACCCGCGGGCAGAGCGCCCGCGCCGTGGAGCTCGGTCTCTCCTTCCTGCGCTCTTACGACATCCATCTGCCAACCCACCTCACCGACGCGCGCATCGACGAAGAGACCGAGAGCGTATGGAAGGCCCTGGGCGACCGGGCGATCGAGGGCCTCATCCACCTGCCCCCCATGACGCACCCGGAGACCAAGATCGCGATGAGCATCTTGAAGAGCGTGTCCGTCGCTGCGTATTTCGTGGACCAGAACCTGCATCACCTGGTCCTCGAGCGCATGGTCACGCTCAGCCTCCTCCATGGCAACGCCGAGAGCTCCGCCCATGCCTACACCGCCTTCGCGCGGGTGCTCGGCCCGCGGTTCGGGAGGTACAAGGAGGCTTACCTGTTCGGCAAGCTCGGCTACGACCTCGCGGAGAGGAGCGAGCACATCGCCGCGAAGCCCACCGTGTTCTTCCTGTTCGGGCAGCTGACCGTCTTCTGGACGCGCCATTACAGGGAGACCTACCCTTACAATCGCCTCGGCTTCGACGCCGCCGTGGAATGCGGCGATCTGAACAACGCATGTTACCATTGCGTCTGGGCGTCGGTGTTCCCCCTGCTCTGCGGGGAGCCGCTGGAGGACGTCCTCCACCTGACCGAGGAGCGCCTCGGCTTCGTGCGCAAGGCCGGCTACGCGTTCATCCATGGCATCCTCCTCAGCGTCCGGTACCTCATCCAGACGCTGCGCGGGAGGCCGGTCCATTACGCGATGCTGGATGGCTCCGAGCTCGATCAGGAGGCCTTCGAGGCGCGGCTTCCTCCGGGATCCTCGTACGGGGCTCATAGCTTGTACTACAGCCTGAAGGCGCAGGCGCTGTTCCTCCTCGGCTCTCCCAGGGAGGCGCTCGCGGCGTCGACCCGCGTCGTCGTCGATTACGACTGGAGGATGGACGCGGGCGCCGAGATCCCCGAGACCTTCTATGTTCACGCGCTCGCGCTCGCCGCGGTGTTCGACGACGCGCACGAGGCGCGCGACGCGGCGACCTCGCCAGAGCGGGAGCTCCCCGAGGGGCTCCTCGCGTGCGAGCGGCAGCTCGGCGTGTGGGCCGCGAGCGGCCCCGACAACTACCTCCACAAACACACGCTGGTCCGCGCCGAGATCGCCCGGCTCCTCGGGCGCGAGCCCGAGGCCATCCGGCTCTACGAGCAAGCCATCTCGTCGGCGCAAAAGGGCGGCTTCGTCCAGCACGAGGCCATCGCCTGCGAGCTCGCCGCCCGCTTCTACCTCGACCGCGGCCTGTCCACGCCCGCCGTCGCCCACCTGCAGAAGGCCCGCGCCGCCTACTTCCGCTGGGGCGCGCACGCCAAGGTCGAGCAGCTCGACCAGCGGTATCCCTTCCTCGTCGAGCGAAAGCCGATCGCCCCCACCGTCACCTTCGCCGTACGCGCCGAGCAGTTCGACGTCCTCTCCGTCGTCAAGGCCTCTCAGAGCATCTCCGGCGAGCTCCAGCTCCCGCGCCTGCTCGAGACGCTGCTGCGCATCGTGGTCGAGCACGCGGGCGCCGGAGAGGGGGTTGCGCTCCTGGTCCGGGAAGATCGCGTGTCGACCGCGGCGGCGATCACCGCGTCGGGGAGCGCCGCGCGGCTGCTCGACGCGGGCGAGGCCCTGGCGGCGCTGCCGCAATCCATCCTCAACTACGTCCTCCGCAGCCACGAGCGCGTGCTGCTCGACGACGCGACGGCCAGGCACCCGTTCTCGGAAGACGAGTATTTCACGCGGAAGAAGCCGAGATCGGTGCTGTGCCTCCCGATCGTGCGGCAAACGCGGCTGCTCGGCCTGCTCTACCTGGAGAACAACCTCGTCACCGGCGCGTTCACCCCGGGGCGGCTCACCGTGCTCGAGCTGCTCGCCTCGCAGTCGGCCATCTCGCTCGAGAACGCCATGCTCTACACCGACATCGAGCAGGAGAACGCCGAGCGGCGCCGGGCGGAGCGCGAGCTCCGCGAGAGCCAGGCCACGCTGCAGGCCATCGTCGACAACTCCGCCGCGGCCATCTTCCTCAAGGATCGCGAAGGCCGGTATTTGCTCGCCAACCGCCACGCAGGGAGCGTCGCCGGCGTTCCGGGCCATGAGCTCCTCGGAAAGACCGACGCCGAGCTCTATGAGGGCGCGGACGTCGAGGTCATCCGAGACAACGACCGGCGGGTGCTCGACGCGGGCGAGCCGCTGGAGTTCGAGGAGGAGCTGATGACGAAGGAGGGCGAGCCACGCATCTACCTGTCGCTCAAGTTCCCGCTCGGCGAGAGCGTCATGCCCGGCGTGCTCTGCGGCATCTGCACCGACATCACCGAGCGCAAGCGCGCCGAGCTCGCCGAGCGCTTCCTCGCCGAGGCGAGCCGCAGGCTGATGGCCCTCGGTTACGGCGCCACCCTCGACAGCATCGCGCAGCTCATCGTGCCCGAGCTCGCCGACCGGTGCGTCATCGACGTGGACCTCGCCCAGGACGCCCCGGGACACGCGGCCACCGCGGGCGTGCCGGCCGAGCTCGCAGGCGCGGTGATGGACGCCCTGCGGCCCCTGGCGGCGGCGTCGCCGGACCGGCCCGAGATAGGCGACGTCCGCGCCGCGCCCCTCCTCGATCCGCTCGGCGTCCACTCCTTCCTCCGCGTCCCGCTCCTCGCGCGCGACAGGCGCTTCGGCGTCATGACCCTGCTGGCAACCGCGCCACGGCGCCGCTATGGCCCCGCCGACCTCTGGCTGGCCCAGGAGCTGGCGGGCCGCGCCGCGCTCGCCCTCGACAACAGCCGCCTGTTCGCCGAGGCCCAGGAGGCCATCGAGCGCCGCGACGAGTTCCTCCTCGTCGCTTCGCACGAGCTCAAGACACCGCTCACCTCGCTCACGATGCAAGCCCACCTGCTCGCCAGGCTCCTGCCCCGCCTCCAGCGCGCCGAGGTCGCTCCGGAGCGCATCGACGCCGCGATCCAGCTCCTCAACCGCCAGATCGCGCGCCTCGCCCACCTGGTCAACGAGCTGCTCGACGTCACCCGCCTCAACGCCGGCCAGCTCACCCTCTCTCGCGCGCCCGTCGATCTGGCCGCCCTGACGCGCGATGTCGTCGAGCGGATGCACGAGCAGCTCGACAGCGCCCGCTGCCGCGCCCAGCTCGACCTGCAGGAGCCCGTGGTGGGCGACTGGGACGCTTTCCGCATGGAGCAGATCCTCATCAACCTCCTGTCCAACGCGATCAAATACGGCGCGGGAGCCCCTATTCACGTCATCGTGCGCCGCGAGGGCGCTCGCGCGCTGCTCGTCGTCCGCGATCATGGCATGGGCATCGCGGAGGCCGACCAGGCCAGGATCTTCGAGCGCTTCGAGCGCGCCGTCTCCGTCCGCAACTTCGGCGGCCTCGGCCTCGGCCTCTACATCGTCCGCTGGATCGTCACCTCCCACGGCGGCACCATCCGCGTCGAGAGCAAGCCGGGCGCGGGCGCCACGTTCGTCGTCGAGCTGCCTTTGCACGCGGCGGAGACAGAGACGCACGGCCAGGATGCCCTGCTCCCGCAGGCGTAGGCGCGCGCTCCGCGCTGCGTGCTCGCTTACCCGACCGCGCCTCAGCAGCTCCCTTTCCGTCCCCGCTATCGCCATGCATGGACGACGGCGTCGCCGCGGGCGAGCCGGCGCGAGAACGCGGCGCCGTTTGCTCGTGACGAGGCGCACCGCTTTTGGCAGTGTAGCGAGTTGAGCCGCAATGCGCCGCTGGCGCCTCGGTTTTCAAAGCTCTTCCTATGCCCGATAGTCCGCGCTACCGCGTGCTGGAGGTGCTGCACCAAGGGGCAGATACCGTCCTTTACCGCGCGCGGCGCGAGGAGGACGGCCGGCCGGTGGTGCTCAAGGCCCTGCGGCGCGATCACGCGAGCCCCCGCGCACTCGACAGGCTCCAGCACGAGCTCGAGGTCGCCAGAACGCTCGATTCACCCGTGGTCATCAAGGCCCACGGCATCGAGCCGTTCCGCGACCAGGTGACGCTGGTCCTCGAGGACTTCGGCGGCCGCTCGCTCGACCGGCTGCTCGATGGCGACGGGCCCATGCGCCCGATGCGCGGGATGTCGATCGATCGCTTCTTCCCCCTCGCCCTCCGCCTCGCCGCCGCGCTCGCAGAGCTCCACCGACACCACGTCATCCACAAGGACATCAAGCCCCAGAACCTGCTCTACAACCCCGACACCGGCGAGGTGAAGATCACCGATCTCGGCATCGCCTCCCTCTCCCCGCGCGAGGCCCAGGAGCTCGCCCACGACGGGCTCATCGAGGGCACGCTCGCCTACATGGCGCCGGAGCAGACCGGCCGCATGAACCGCCGCGTCGACGAGCGGACCGACCTGTACTCCCTCGGCGTCACCTTCTACGAGATGCTGACTGGCATCCTGCCCTTCCAGGCCAGCGACCCCGTCGCGTGGGTCTATTGCCACATCGCCCAGGCGCCGCGGCCGCCCCACGCGCTCGTCCCCTCGATCCCACCCCAGCTCTCCGCCGTCGTCCTCAAGCTGCTCTCCAAGGCCGCCGAGGAGCGGTACCAGAGCGCCCTCGGCCTGCGCCACGACCTCGACACGTGCTTCTCACGGTGGCAGGCGAGCGGCTCCATTCAGCACTTTCCGCTCGGAGAGCGCGATCTCTCCGACCGGTTCCAGGTCCCGCAGCGGCTCTACGGCCGCGAGCGCGAGGTGGAGGCGCTGCGCGCCGCGTTCGAGCGCGTCGTCGCGAGCGGCCGGCCAGAGCTCGTGCTCGTCTCGGGCTACTCGGGCATCGGCAAGTCCTCGCTCGTCGCCGAGCTGCACGGGCCCGTCGTGCGCGAGCGCGGCTTCTTCCTCTCCGGCAAGTTCGAGCAACTCAAGCGCGACGTCCCTTACCACGCCTTTCTCCAGGCGTTCCGGGCGCTCTTGCGCGAGCTCCTGTGCGCGAGCGAGGAGCAGCTCGATCGCTGGCGAGAGCGCCTCCGCGAGGCCGTCGGCCAGGACGGCGGTCTGCTCACCGACGTGCTCCCCGAGCTCGCCCTGCTCCTCGGCCCGCAGCCCCCCGTGCCAGAGCTCCCGCCCGCCGAGGCCCAGAGCCGGTTGCTCGCCACGCTCCAGCGCTTCGTCGCCGCATGCGCCCGCAAGGAGCACCCCGTCGCCCTCTTCCTCGACGACCTGCAATGGGCCGACGCGGCCAGCCTCCTGTTGCTCGAGCAGCTCGCCACCTATTCCGGCTCCGAGCACCTCCTGTTGATTGGCGCCTACCGCAACAACGAGGTAGGCCCCGCGCACCCGCTCCGGCTCACGCTGGCCGAGGTGCAGCAGCGCGGCGCCGCCGTCTCCGAGGTCGTCCTCACGCCGCTCTCCACTGCCCACGTCGGGGCGCTCGTCGCCGAGGCGGTCCATGCGCCCGAAGCCGAGGTCGAGCCGCTCTCACGGCTGGTTTACGAGAAGACCTGCGGCAACCCCTTCTTCGTGCTCCAGTTCCTCATCGCCCTGCGCGACGAGGGGCTCATCACCTTCGATGCGGACGAGGGCGCATGGCGATGGGACATCGCCGCCATACGCGACAAGGGCTTCACCGACAACGTCGTCGAGCTGATGGCCGGCAAGCTCAAGCGGCTCTCGACCCCTGCGCACGACGCGCTCAAGCTCGCCGCGTGCCTCGGCAGCAGCCTCGACCTCGACCCCCTCGCGGTCGTCGCGGGCCGTCCGGCGGAGGAGCTCCGCGAGGCGCTCGAGGAGGCCGTGCGGGAGGGGCTGCTGCTCCGCCGGGGCTCTGGTTATCGCTTCCTCCATGACCGCGTGCAGCAGGCCGCTTATTCGCTCATCCCGGCCGAGCAGCTCGCCGAGGTGCACCTCCGGATCGGCCGGCTGCTCTTGAAGGAGCAGCGCGCCGAAGAGCGCGACGAGTCGCTCTTCGACATCGTGAGCCACCTCAACCGCGGCGCCGCGCTCCTCCGTTCTCAGGCCGAGCGCGACGAGCTCGCCGCCCTCAACCTCCGCGCCGGCAGGAAGGCCAAGGCCGCCGCGGCCTACGAGGCCGCCGCCGCGCTCTTCGCCGCGGGCCTCTCCCTGCTCGCGCAGGCTCCCTGGGACGCGCAGCACGCGCTGACCTACGACCTGACGCTCGAGCGCGCGCACGCCGCGTACATCACCGGCGGCTTCGACGAGGCCGAGCGGCTGCTGCAAGAGCTCATGGAGCGCGCGAGGACCAGGACCGAGACGGCCGCCGCCGTCGAGCTCCTCGTCACGCTCCGTGTGACCCGCGGGCAATCTGCCCGCGCGGTGGAGATCGGCCTCTCGTGGCTGCGCGCCTGCGACATCGATCTTCCACGCCTCCCCACCGACGCACAGCTCGAAGAGGAGACGAAGAGCGTCTGGCAGGCCCTGGGCGACCGGGCGATCGAGGACCTGATCCATCTGCCCCCCATGACCGACCGGGAGGTCAAGCTGACGATGGGTGTGCTGGAGGGCGCGGGCATCGCGGCGTCCTTCATGACCCCGAACCTGTACTTTCTCACCTTCCTGCGCATGGTCCAGCTCAGCCTGCGCCACGGCAACGCCGAGAGCTCCGCTGTCGCGTACACGGCCTTCGCGCGGATGTTCGGCCCGAGGTTCGGGCGATACAAGGAGGCCTATCGGTTCGGCAAGCTCGGCCACGACCTCGCGCAGAGGAGCGGCCGCCTCACCACGAAATCGATGGTGTTCGCCACCTTCGGACACCATGTCGTCTTCTGGACACGCCACTACCGAGAGACGTATCCGTACGGGCGCGCCGGCTTCAGCGCCGCGGTCGAGTCCGGCGCGATGAGCATGGCGTGCTTCAACTGCGTATGGGACGCGCTGTTCCACCTGCTCTCCGGCGAGGCGCTCGAGGACGTGCTCCGCGAGGTCGACGAGCGCCTCGGCTTCGTGCGCCGCGCGGGTTTCGCGTTCGCGCACGGCGCCCTCCTCAGCGCCCGCGCCATGATCCAGGCGCTGCGAGGGCGGCCGGTCCGCTTCGCGATGCTCGACGGCTCCGAGCTGGATCCTCCGGCCTTCGAGGCGCGGCTGCAGGAGGGAGCGCTGGAGACCACGCGCGAATTCTATTACAGCCTGAAGGCGCAAGCGCTCTTCGTGCTCGGCGCGCCCAGGGAGGCGCGCGAGGCGGCGACCCGCGTCGTCACCGAGCAACCCTTCTGGAACCAGCCGCACGCGCTCATGGCCGAGAGCTTCTATGTCCTCGCGCTCTCGCTCGCGGCCCTCGTCGACGTACCGCACGTACCGCACGTACCGCACGTACCGCACGTACCGCACGCACCCCGCGCACCCCGCGCGCCGCGCGCGGAGCGGGGTTCCCCGGCGCGGGAGCTCCCCGAGCAGCTGCTCGAGTGCGAGCGGCAGCTCGGCGCGTGGGCCGCGAGCGGCCCTGACAACTTCCTCCACAAACACGCTTTGGTCCGCGCCGAGATCGCCAGGCTCCGCGGGCAGGACGTGGAGGCGATGGGGCTCTACGAGCAGGCCATCTCGTCGGCGCGCGAGGGCGGCTTCGTCCAGCACGAGGCCATCGCCTGCGAGCTCGCCGCCCGGCTCTACCGCGATCACGGCCTGTCCACGCCCGCCGACGCTTACCTCCTGAAGGCCCGCGCCGCCTACTTCCGCTGGGGCGCCCACGCCAAGGTCGAGCAGCTCGACCAGCGGTATCCCTTCCTCGTCGAGCGAAAGCCGATCGCCCCCACCGTCACCTTCGCCGTACGCGCCGAGCAGTTCGACGTCCTCTCCGTCGTCAAGGCCTCTCAGAGCATCTCCGGCGAGCTCCAGCTCCCCCGCCTGCTCGAGATGCTCCTGCGCACGATGCTCGAGCACGCGGGCGCCGAGCAGGGGTGCGTCCTCCTGGTCCGGGGTGAACGCCTCTCCTGCGCGGCGATCGAAGCGCCGACGGGCGCGGTGCGGATGCGCGACGCGGGCGAGGCGCCTTCGGCCGCCCTGCCGCAGTCCATCCTCAACTACGTTCGCCGCAGCCACGAGCGCGTGCTGCTCGACGACGCCGCCGCCAGACACCCGTTCTCGGAGGACGCGTATTTCACGCGGAAGAAGCCGAGATCGGTGCTGTGCCTCCCGATCGTGCGGCAAACGCGGCTGCTCGGCCTGCTCTACCTGGAGAACAACCTCGTCACCGGCGCGTTCACCCCGGGGCGGCTCACCGTGCTCGAGCTGCTCGCCTCGCAGTCGGCCATCTCGCTCGAGAACGCCATGCTCTATACCGACATCGAGCAGGAGAACGCCGAACGGCGCCGGGCCGAGCGCGAGCTCCGCGAGAGCCAGGCCACGCTGCAGGCCATCGTCGACAACTCCGCCGCGGCCATCTTCCTCAAGGATCGCGACGGCCGGTATCTGCTCGTCAACCGCCAGGCGAGCAACATCGCCGGTCTGCCGAGCCATCGGCTCCTCGGAAAGACCGACGCCGAGCTCTTGCCTGCTGCGCTCGCCGAGATCATCGGCGTTCACGATCGAAAGGTGCTCGAGGCGGGCGAGCCGCTCGAGTTCGAGGAGGAGGTGACGATGGAGGATGGGCTGCACACCTTCCTCTCGCTCAAGTTCCCTCTCGGGGATGAGGTCATGCCCGGCGTGCTCTGCGGCATCTCCACCGACATCACCGAGCGCAAGCGCGCCGAGCTCGCCGAGCGCTTCCTGGCCGACGCGAGCCGCAAGCTCATGGCCCTCGGCTACGGCGCCACCCTCGACAGCATCGCGCAGCTCGTCGTGCCCGAGCTCGCCGACCGGTGCGTCATCGACGTGGGCGTCGCTGACGGCGACCCGGGACACGCGGTCACCGCGGGCGTGCCGGCCGAGCTCGCGGGCGCCGTGGTGGACGCGCTGCGGGCCCTGACAGCGGCCTCGCCGGACCGCGCCGAGGTGGGCGACGTCCGTGCCGCGCCCCTCCTCGAGCCGCTCGGCGTTCACTCCTTCCTCCGCGTCCCGCTCCTCGCGCGCGACAGGCGCTTCGGCGTCATGACCCTGCTGGCGGCCGCGCCCCGGCGCCGCTACGGCCCCGCCGACCTGTGGGTCGCCGAGGAGCTCGGGCTCCGCGCCGCGCTCGCCCTCGACAACAGCCGCCTCTTCGCCGAGGCCCAGGAGGCGATCGAGCGGCGCAACGAGTTCCTCCTCGTCGCCTCGCACGAGCTCAAGACACCGCTCACCTCGCTCACGATGCAGGCCCACCTCCTCGCCCGGCTCCTGCCCCGCCTCCAGCGCGCGGAGATCGCCCCGGAGCGCATCGACGCCGCGATCCAGCTCCTCAACCGCCAGATCGCGCGCCTCGCCCACCTGGTCAACGAGCTGCTCGACGTCACCCGCCTCAACGCCGGCCGGCTCACCCTCTCTCGCGCGCCCGTCGATCTGGCCGCCCTGACGCGTGAGGCTGTCGAGCGGATGAGGCAGCAGTTCGCGGACGCCCGCTGCCGCATCCAGCTCGATCTGCAAGAGCCCGTGGTCGGGCACTGGGATGCTTCTCGCGTGGAGCAAGTCGTCATCAACCTGCTGTCCAACGCGATCAAGTACGGCGCAGGCGCCCCCATTCACGTCGTCGTGCGCGGCCTGGAAGGCCGCGCGCTGCTCGTCGTCCGTGATCACGGCATCGGCATCGCGCAGGCCGACCAGGCCAGGATCTTCGAGCGCTTCGAGCGCGCCGTCTCCGTCCGCAACTTCGGCGGCCTCGGCCTCGGCCTCTACATCGTCCGGTGGATCGTCACCTCCCACGGCGGCACCATCCGCGTCGAGAGCGCGCCAGGCGCGGGCGCTGCCTTCATCGTCGAGCTGCCATTGCATGCGGCGGAGGCGGAGACGGACAGCCAGGGCGCCCTGCTCCCGAAAGCGTAGGAGCGCGCTGTGTGCTCACTACCCGACTGCTACCTCAGCCGGCGCTGACGCGCCGCCGTTTGCTCGTGACGAGGCGCGGCGCATTTGGCAGTGTACCGGGTTGAACGGCGACACGCCGCCGGCGCCCCGGCTTTCAAAGATCCTCCTATGCTCGATAGTCCACGTTACCGCGTGCTGGAGGTGCTGCACCAGGGTGCGGACACGATCCTCTACCGCGCGCGGCGCGAGGAGGACGGCCGGCCGGTGGTGCTCAAGGCCCTGCGGCGCGATCACGCGAGCCCCCGCGCACTCGGCCGGCTCCAGCACGAGCTCGAGGTCGCCAGGGCACTGAAATCGCCCGTCGTCGTCCGGGCCTACGGAATCGAGCCGTTCCGCGACCAGGTGACGCTGGTCCTCGAGGACTTCGGCGGCCGCTCGCTCGACCGGCTCCTCGATGGCGACGGGCCCATGCGCCCGATGCGCGGGATGTCGATCGATCGCTTCTTCCCCCTCGCCCTCCGCCTCGCCGCCGCGCTCGCAGAGCTCCACCGACACCACGTCATCCACAAGGACATCAAGCCCCAGAACCTGCTCTACAACCCCGACACCGGCGAGGTGAAGATCACCGATCTCGGCATCGCCTCCCTCTCGCCGCGCGAGGCCCAGGAGCTCGCCCACGACGGGCTCATCGAGGGCACGCTCGCCTACATGGCGCCGGAGCAGACCGGCCGCATGAACCGCTGGGTCGACGAGCGGACCGACCTGTACTCCCTCGGCGTCACCTTCTACGAGATGCTGACTGGCACCCTGCCCTTCCAGGCCAGCGACCCCGTCGCGTGGGTCTATTGCCACATCGCCCAGGCGCCGCGGCCGCCCCACGCGCTCGTCCCCTCGATCCCACCCCAGCTCTCCGCCGTCGTCCTCAAGCTGCTCTCCAAGGCCGCCGAGGAGCGGTACCAGAGCGCCCTCGGCCTGCGCCACGACCTCGACACGTGCTTTTCCCAGCTGCGCCAGCGCGGCGCCATCGAGGCCTTCCCGCTCGGACTGCGCGACGTCTCCGATCGGTTCCAGATCCCGCAGCGGCTCTACGGCCGCGAGCGCGAGATCGAGGCGCTGCGCGCCGCGTTCGAGCGCGTCGTCGCGAGCGGCCGGCCAGAGCTCGTGCTCGTCTCGGGCTACTCGGGCATCGGCAAGTCCTCGCTCGTCGCCGAGCTGCACGGGCCCGTCGTGCGCGAGCGCGGCTCCTTCCTCTCCGGCAAGTTCGAGCAACTCAAGCGCGACGTCCCCTACCGCGCCTTGCTTCAGGCCTTCCGGGGCCTCGTGCAGGAGATCCTCGGCGCGAGCGAGCAGCAGGTCGAGCGCTGGCGCGAGCGCCTCCGCGAGGCCGTCGGCGCGAGCGGCGGGCTGCTCACCGACATGCTCCCCGAGCTCGCCCTGCTCCTCGGCCCGCAGCCCCCCGTGCCAGAGCTCCCGCCCGCCGAGGCCCAGAGCCGGCTGCTCGCCACGCTCCAGCGCTTCGTCGCCGCATGCGCCCGCAAGGAGCACCCCGTCGCCCTCTTCCTCGACGACCTGCAATGGGCCGACGCCGGCAGCCTCCTGCTCCTCGAGCAGCTCGCCACCCTCGCCGGCGACGCGCACCTGCTGCTGATCGGCGCGTATCGCGACAACGAGGTCGGCCCCGCGCACCCGCTCCGGCTCACCCTCGCCGAGATCCGAAAGCGCGGCGCCGCCGTGGGCGACATCGTCCTCGAGCCGCTCTCCGCCGCCCACGTCGGCGCGCTCGTCGCCGAGGCGGTCCATGCGCCCGAAGCCGAGGTCGAGCCGCTCTCACGGCTGGTTTACGAGAAGACCGGCGGCAACCCGTTCTTCGTGCTCCAGTTCCTCATCGCCCTGCACGGAGAGGGGCTCATCACCTTCGACACCGACGAGGGCGCATGGCGGTGGGACATCGCCGCCATCCGCGACAAGGGCTTCACCGACAACATCGTCGAGCTGATGGTGGGCAAGCTGGAGCGGCTCTCGGTCCCGACGCGCGACGCGCTCAAGCTCGCCGCCTGCCTCGGCGGCAGCGTGGACCTCGACACCCTCGCGGTCGTCGCGCGAAGGCCGGCGGACGCGCTCCGCGCGGCGCTCGAGGAGGCCGTGCGGGAGGGGCTGCTGCTCCGCCGGGACAGCGCCTATCGCTTCCTCCATGATCGGGTGCAGCAGGCCGCTTATTCGCTCATCCCGCCCGGGCAGCTCGCCGAGGTGCACCTCTGCATCGGCCAGCTGCTCTTGAAGGCGCAGCGCGCCGAAGAGCGCGAGGACGCGCTCTTCGACATCGTGGGTCACCTCAACCGCGGCGCCGCGCTCCTCTGCGCCCAGGCCGAGCGCGACGAGCTCGCCGCCCTCAACCTCCGCGCCGGCAGGAAGGCCAAGGCCGCCGCGGCCTACGAGACCGCCGCCGCGCTCTTCGCCGCGGGCCTCTCCCTCCTCGCGCAAGATCCCCGCGAGCGCTGGGAGGCTCGGTACGATCTGACCTACGAGCTGAGCATCGAGCGCGCGCACGCCGCCTACGCCACCGGCAGCTTCGAGGAGGCCGAGCGGCTGCTCGACGAGCTCATGGCGCGCGCGAGGACCAACATCGAGCGCGCAGCCGTCGTCGAGCTCGCCGTCGCGCAGAGCGTCACCCGCGGGCAGTGCGCCCGCGCCGTCGAGCTCGGGCTCTCGTGCCTCCGCGCCTGGGACATCGAGCTGTCGCTCCCCGTCACCGACGCGCAGGTCAAGGAAGAGACCGACAGCGTCTGGCAGGCGCTGGGCGACCGGGACATCGAGGCGCTGGTCGATCTGCCGCGCATGGATCACCCCGAGATCAAGGTCGCGATGCGCATCCTGCTCGGCGTGATGATCCCTGCCTACTTCGTGGATCTGAAGCTGCACTATCTGCTGCTCGTGCGCATGGTCAAGCTCAGCTTGCGCCACGGCAACGCGGAGAGCTCCGCCCAGGCGTACACCGCCTTCGCGCGGATGTGCGGCCCGCTGTTCGGGCGGTACCGTGAGGCGTACCTGTTCGGGAAGCTCGGTCACGACCTCGCGGACAGGGGCCACGCCCTCGCCACGAAGGGCGCGGTGTTCACCCTGTTCGGGCAGCAGATCGTGTTCTGGACGCGCCACTACCGGGAGACCGGCCTCTATGCTCGCCGCGGCTTCAACGCCGCGCTGGAGGGCGGCGACTGGAACAACGCATGTTACAACTGCATCTGGGCGGCGATGTTCCCGCTGCTCTCCGGCGAGCCGCTGGAGGACGCCCTCCACCTGACCGAAGACCGCCTCGGCTTCGTGCGCAAGGCCGGTTACGCGTTCGTCCATGACATCCTCCTCGGCGCTCGGCACCTCATCCAGACGCTGCGCGGGCGGCCGGTCCATTACGCGATGCTGGACGGCGCCGCGCTGGATCAGGCGGCCTTCGAGGCGCGGCTCGCCCGGGAGGGCGGGCTCGTCCCTTCATGCTTCCACTTCAGCATGAAGGCGCAGGCGACGTTCGTCCTCGGCGCGCCCCGGGAGACGGTCGCGGCGACGGCCCACGTGATCGTCGATTGCGACTGGAAGATGGACACGAACGCGCTGTACGCCGAGTGCTTCTACTATCGCGCGCTCGCGCTGGCCGCGCTGGTCGACGAGGACCGCGCGGCGGCGCCGTCGCCCCGGCCGGAGCTCCCGGACGGGCTGCTCGACTGCGAGCGGCAGCTCGGCGAGTGGGCCGCGAGCGGCCCCGACAACTTCCTCCACAAACACACCCTGGTCCGCGCCGAGATCGCGCGGCTCCGCGGGCAGGACCTGGAGGCCATCGGGCTCTACGAGCAGGCCATCTCCTCGGCGCGCGAGGGCGGCTTCGTCCAGCACGAGGCCATCGCCTGCGAGCTCGCCGCCCGGCTCTACCGCGATCGCGGCCTGTCCACGCCCGCCGACGCTTACCTCCTGAAGGCCCGCGCCGCCTATTTCCGCTGGGGCGCGCACGCCAAGGTCGAGCAGCTCGACCAGCGGTATCCCTTCCTCGTCGAGCGAAAGCCGATCGCCCCCACCGTCACCTTCGCCGTACGCGCCGAGCAGTTCGACGTCCTCTCCGTCGTCAAGGCCTCTCAGAGCATCTCCGGCGAGCTCAAGCTCCCGCGCCTGCTCGAGATGCTCCTGCGCATCGTCGTCGAGCACGCGGGCGCCGGAGAGGGGTACGTGCTCCTGCTCCGGGAAGATCGCCTGTCGACGGGGGCGGCGGTCGCCGCGTCCGGGGGCGCCGCGCGGCTGCTCGACGCGGGCGAGGCCGCGGCGGACGCGCTGCCGCAATCCATCCTCAACTACGTTCGCCGCAGCCACGAGCGCGTGCTGCTCGACGACGCCGCCGCCAGACACCCGTTCTCGGAGGACGCGTATTTCACGCGGAAGCGGCCGAGATCGGTGCTGTGCCTCCCGATCGTGCGCCAGGCGCGGCTGCTCGGCCTGCTGTACCTGGAGAACAAGCTGGTGGCCGGCGCGTTCACCCCGGGGCGGCTCACCGTGCTCGAGCTGCTCGCCTCGCAGTCGGCCATCTCGCTCGAGAACGCCATGCTCTACACCGACATCGAGCAGGAGAACGCCGAGCGGCGCCGGGCGGAGCGCGATCTCCGCGGAAGCCAGGCCACGCTGCAGGCCATCGTCGACAACTCCGCTGCGACGATCTACCTCAAGGATCGCGACGGCCGGCACCTGCTCGTCAACCGCGAGGTGGCCCGCCTCCTGGGCATGCCGCTCGATCAGATCGTCGGCAAGACGAGCGCCGAGCTCTTCCCTTCCACGAACCTCGATATCATCGCGGACAACGACCGGCGGGTGCTCGACTCGGGCGAGCCGCTCGAGTTCGAGGAGGAGGTGATGATGGAGGACGGGCCGCACACCTACCTGTCGCTCAAGTTCCCGCTCGGCGAGAGCGTCATGCCCGGCGTGCTCTGCGGCATCTCCACCGACATCACCGAGCGCAAGCGCGCAGAGCTCGCCGAGCGCTTCCTGGCCGACGCGAGCCGCAAGCTCATGGCCCTCGGCTACGGCGCCACCCTCGACAGCGTCGCGCAGCTCGTCGTGCCCGAGCTGGCCGACCGGTGCGTCATCGACGTGGACCTCGCCCAGGACGCCCCGGGGCGGACGGTCACCGCGGCCACCGCGGGCGTGCCGGCCGAGCTGGCAGACGCGGTGATGGACGCGCTGCGGCCCCTCGCAGCGACCTCGCCGGACCGCCCCGAGGTGGGCGACGTCCGCGCCGCGCCGCTCCTCGAGCCGCTCGGCGTTCACTCCTTCCTCCGCGTCCCGCTCCTCGCGCGCGACCGGCGCTTCGGCGTCATGACCCTGCTGGCGACCGCGCCCCGACGCCATTACCGCCCCGCCGACCTGTGGCTGGCCCAGGAGCTGGCGAGCCGCGCCGCGCTCGCCCTCGACAACAGCCGCCTCTTCGCCGAGGCCCAGGAGGCCATCGAGCGCCGGAACGAGTTCCTCCTCGTCGCATCGCACGAGCTCAAGACACCGCTCACCTCGCTCAAGATGCAGGCTCACCTCCTCGGCCGGCTCCTGCCCCGCTTCCAGCGCGCCGAGGTCGCTCCGGAGCGCATCGACGCCGCGATCCAGGTCCTGAACCGCCAGATCGCGCGCCTCGCCCACCTGATCAACGAGCTGCTCGACGTCACCCGCCTCAACGCCGGCCGGCTCACCCTCGCGCGCGCCCCCCTCGACCTGGCGGCCCTGACGCGCGAGGTCGTCGAGCGGATGAGACAGCAGCTCGCGAGCGCGCGCTGCCGCACCGAGCTCGATCTGGAAGGGCCGGTGATCGGGGACTGGGATGCTTCTCGGATGGAGCAGGTCCTCATCAACCTGCTGTCCAACGCGATCAAGTACGGCGCGGGCGCCCCCGTTCACGTCGTCGTGCGCGGCGATGGCGATCGCGCGCTGCTCGTCGTCCGCGATCACGGCATGGGGATCGCCGAGGCCGATCAGGCCAGGATCTTCGAGCGCTTCGAGCGCGCCGTCTCCGTTCGCAACTTCGGAGGTCTCGGCCTCGGCCTCTACATCGTGCGGTGGATCGTCACCTCCCACGGCGGCACCATCCGCGTCGAGAGCAAGCCGGGCGCGGGCGCCACGTTCGTCGTCGAGCTCCCCTTGCACCCGGCCGAGGCGGAGTCGGAGACGGCGGCGGACGGCCGAGGGGACCTGTTCCCGCAGGCCTAGGACGAGCGCGACGATGTGGAGTGGCGCTCCGGGCGCCGGGACGCCACATTGGCCTCCGGGTGAGGTCACGCTCCTCGGCAGCGCCGCTCTTCATGATCTCCGCGGCGCTCGGCGGCAGCGCGGTCGCGCACGCCCAGCCGACCGCGGCGCCCTTGCGTATCGAGTACCGCGCGGAGGCTGGATGCCCGGCAGAGGCGGAGTTTCGTGCGCGCGTCGGCGCGCGCCTCCGGCGGAACATCGCGGAGACGGACGCAGCGAGCGCGTACGTCGTGATCATCGAGCAGCGCGATCGCCGCTTCATCGGGCGCCTCGGCGTCCGCGCGGCCGACGGGACGGCGTCCGACCGCGATGTCGCGGGGGACACCTGCGACGATGTCGTCGCCGCGCTCGCGGTCGTGACCGCGCTCGCCGTCGATACCCAGGCCCGGGACGCCCCCGTAGCGGCCGCCACACCCGCGGTTTCCGCGTCCCCGAGCGCCGTCGCCGCGCCGCCCCCGCCGGCCGGCGCGCCGCCTGCCAGCGCCCCGCCTGCGGGCGCCCCGCCGGCCGGTAACACGCGGGCGCGGCCGCCGGCGCCGGAGCCCGACGCCACGACGCACCTGGTGCTCGGCGCGCAGCTCCTCGTCGGCCAGATGATCGGCCTCCCCTCCTTCGGCGCGCGCATCTCGGCAGCGGCAGGAGACGATGATCAGCGCGACTCGATCCCGACCCCCTGCGCGCGCAGAGGTGGTGCGCGACGCGGCCATGACGGCGCCTGCGGAGCGCGCCGAGCAGCGCGCGCCGTCGCCCTCCGCGGAGCGCTACCGCGCGCTGGTCGACGCGCATTTCGACTTCATCTGGCGCTCGTTGCGCGGGCTCGGCGTGCCCGCCGGCTCGGCCGACGACGCCGCGCAGCACGTCTTCCTGATCGCCTACCAGAAGCTCGCCGAGATCGCGCCCGATCGCGAGCGGTCCTTCCTCTTCGGGACGGCGCTGGGCGTCGCGGCGAACGCGCGCCGCGCCGGCGCGCGGCGGCGCGAGCTCTGCGACGACGGCGCGATGGCGGCCGCGGCGGACGACGCGCCGAACCCGGAGCAGCTCATCGAGATGAAGCAGGCGCGCGCGCTGCTCGACGACGTGCTCGACGCGATGGAGGAGGACCTCCGCGTCGTCTTCGTCCTCTTCGAGCTCGAGGGCGTCCCGACCGAGGAGATCGCCGCGATGCTCGGCCTCGCGAAGGGCACCGTCGCTTCCCGCCTCCGCCGCGCGCGAGAGGACTTTCGCGCGATCGCGAGGCGCGTCCAGGCGAGGGCGCTGCACCGGGGAGGCGAGCGATGACCGATCCGAAGCCGCTTGGAGACGAGGAGACGACCGAGTTCGAGCGCGCGCTGCTCCGCTCGTGGAAGCAGGAGTCTCCGTCCTCGTCGGCGCGCGCACGCGCGCTCGCCATCGCCGGGCTCGCCGCGGGCGGGGTCGCAGGGGGCAGGGCCGCAGGGGGCGGGGCCGCAGGGGGCGGGGCCGCAGGGGAGACAACCGCCGCGCCTTCCCCGTCCGCCGCGCCCGCGCCGAAGGCGGGCGCCGGCAAGCTGCTGGCGCTCGCGAAGTGGGGCCTCGGGGCGGCGATCGGCGTCGGCCTCATCGGCGCGGGCGTCGCGCTCCTCCGGCCGTCGGCGCCTCCCTCCGCGGGGGCACCGTCGAGCGAGCCGCAGGCCACGCTCACGCCGCCCACCGCCGGCGAGCCGCCGGCCGCGACCGCGCCGCCGGCCGCGCCCGCGCCGGCTCCCTCCGGGCCCGCGACGCGCGCGCCGCTCCCGCTCCAGGCGAGCGCCCCGCCGATCCCGGCGCCCGCCGCCGCGAGCCCGCCGCGCCCGAAGAGCGCCGCGCCGCGCGCGGGATCCGCTCCCGGCGCGCCGGGCGACGCGCTCGGCGAGCAGGCCGCCGTCGACGCGCTCGGCGAGCAGGTCGCCATGATCGATCGCGCGCGCGACGCGCTCGCCGCCGGCGACGCGGCGGGGTGCCTCGCGGCGCTCGACGCCCACGACAGCAAGTTTCCTCGGAGCGCGATGGGAGAGGAGGCCACCGTGCTCCGCATCGAGGCGCTGATCCGCCTCGGCGATCGGGCCCGCGCGGCCGCGCTGGGCCAGCGCTTCCTCGCCTCGCGCCCGACGAGCGCGCATGCCTCGGGCGTGCGCGCCCTCCTCGGCGCGGCGGACGAGCCATGATCGATCGAGCGGCGCGCGCGCCTCGCGCGACCTGCTCGCCCGCCTGCGCAAACGTGCTTTCGAGGGCGCCGGAGAGCGTGCCTGTCGTGTTCGGTTCGTCGAATGGTTCGAGCGCTTTCAGCGTGAGCGTGTTCAACAGAGAGGTTTCGTATGGTCTGGTCGTCATGGAGCAAGCGCCACGCGCGGAAGGCGGTCCTCGTGGGAGCGGCGATGGCGCGCCTCTCGCTGCCGGCGAGCGCCGCGGCGCAGGAGGCGATCGCCCCGGCGCGGGACGAGACCGAGCGTCGGGAAGACATCGTCCAGCGGCGCGAGCGCGCCGCGCTCCTTGCGACGCACCTCCACGACGCGATCAGGCTGCGCTCCGCCGGGAAAGCGGTGCCCGTCCTCGTCAGCGGTATCGGCGGGGCGAGCCTCGCCTTGAGCCTGACCGTAGCCCCGGCCGAGCCTCGCTTCCTCGCCTGGACCGCCGGCTCCGCGACGTTGCTCGCGGGAGGCATCGCCTCGCTCGCCGTGCCGGAGGCGTACCGGCGCGACACGCTGGGGGCCGCCGCGCAGCTCTCACAAGGCAGCTTCTGGCTCGGGCTCGCGTTCTTCACAGACAGCGGCCTCGCGAGGGTGACGCCGATCGCGCTGTCGTCGGGATATTACGTGTCCGGCTTGCTCTCCGGGCTGAACCTGGCGCTGTCCGACTACACTCCTGTTTCCCGCCTGCGCGCCGACCACGCGCTGGTGGCGACGCCCGAGTGGCGCGCGCGGCTGTCAGGCGCGCAGATCGCGAGCATCGAGCGGGATCTGCTGGCCACCGCGCCTGCGATCCCTAGCTGGGCCATCTACCTCCCGGTCGCGCTGGGCGGGGTCGCCGCCACCGCGCCCGCGTGGGACGGCGATCTGCCAGCAGAGAGGCGGATGTTGAGCTTGACGTCCGGTCTCCTCGCCTCCGTGTGGTCGCTCGGCGCCATGTTCGATCTCGAACATCCGGCGCAGTCCTACCAGCGGGACCTGCGCAGGGCCGGCCTGCAGGTCGCGCCTTCAGGACCCGACGGCAACGCAGGCCTCACGGTCTCGGGCAAGTTCTAGAGCGGCGGTCACCCGCTTCGGATACGGGCCCATCTCGACGTTTTCGGTGCTCAGCGCACCGGAGTGCGCTTCCGCGCCGAAAACGCCGATCTGGACCCGTCTCCTGTGCGGGTGACCGCCGCTCTGCGGCGGAAGCCACATGCGAACAGCGAGGAGTCGAACCGCCAAGACGCCAAGATTCTTTCATTTCCCTTGGCGTCCTTGGCGCGCTTGGCGGTTCATTTCTCCGGTTTCCAAGCCGATCGGTGCTCTGGCGGGTCATCCCCCGAGCGCCTCCAGGGGAGTTCGCTCCGGGACCAGCGCTCCTGCAGGCCCTGTCGTGGCCCGCCATCGCGCTCGTGTCTCCCGGGTCGACCTCTGGAGGAGCCCGGGGACACAGCAGTGATTGTCATCGTTTCGCGCTCCTTCGAGCGCTCTTCAAGGAGGATTGGCCATGCGCAACGTTCTCATCGTCGTGTTCGTGCTCATCGTGGGATGTGGCGGGGAGGCTCCGGCCGCGCGCTGGGTGGCCTGCGAGTTCACCAGCAGCACCCCGGGCGGCGTGACGGTCCGTAGCTGCGCCGAGCTCGAGACCGACGACCCGGACAAACACGAGAGCCAGTGCGCGGACACGTCAACCCTCGAGGCCGAGCTCGTCGATCGATGCTCTACCGACGACGTGCTCGGCACCTGCGTCCTCACCGGCGAAGGCGAGACCATGACGACGTACCATGATGAAACAGAGTTCGTCACGGCGGATGTCGTCAAGCCGATCTGCGAAGCGACGAATGGCACCTGGACGCCGCGCTGACGCGCTGACCCGGTGCGTGTCGCCGCGGTCCCGAGCGCCTCGACGCCCCGTGGATCGCCGTGATCACGGGATCGTGTCGTCGGCGTAGTATCCGGCGCTTCCAGCCGGGACCGGACGATTCCGGGCGACCTGCCGGACCGACGTAATCGAAGTAACCGGAGCAGACAATTGGAAGGATCGTCCGCGAGCTTTACCTCGAGCTCGAGATCGACATGGCGACGAGCGCATGACGGCGGTACGTTCCCGGAGCTGACGGGATCGATCGAGCACCATGATCCCGCTGGCGCGCAGCAGCGTCGGATCGGCACAAGTCGACACAGTTCGGCACAAATTCACGGGACGGCCAGCGCCGAGCGCTGCGTCGCCGGATCAGCGGATCAGCGGGCGACGAGGTCCGCCATCCAGGGCACGTCGGGGGTCGTTTTCAGGACCGTGCCGGCCCACTGCCGGTCGTCCATGCGCTCGAAGTTCTCGGTGACGGCCTCGAAGTACGACGAGGCGAGCCCCACGAACGCGCGCGGCGCGCCGCCGCAGGGATCGGCCGTCACGACCATGAGCCGCGGCAGGCCGGTGCCCACGTGCAGCACGCGGCCGACCGGCGCGCCGCCCTCGTCGGTCGGCTGGGTGTGCACGTCGGCGATCGTCGGGTCCTGCTCGAGGCTCTTCAGCTCGTCGAAGAAGAGCTGCCTGTACCAGCCGTGGACGCCCGTGGGCCCGCCGCACCCCTCCCATTCGATCTGCACGGCCTGGTTGATGAAATCGAGGTGCTCCTGGGTGAGGGGCAGGCCGGCGCGCTCGTTCGCGGCCATCTCGCCCAGCGTGCGCGCGACGTCGTGGAGCTGCGAGAAGTACGCCGGCGCCGCCTTCTCGAGCCACGGATCGCTCGACAGATCGAGCGCGCCGACGATCCCGGCGCCGTGCTCGGCCAGCTCGGCGATGCGCGCGAAGAACGCCGGGTACGGGTCGACATACGCGTCCGGGAACTCGCACGTGTCCCCGCCCGTGTACGACTGCTTGGCGTAGAGCAGGGTGTCGTGGCGGAGCTCGGCCCAGGAGGCGAGCTGGGTGCTCAGCAGGCGCCGGCCCCACGCCTCGGTCTTCGCCACGCCGGGCAGCCCCTCGCCGTCGCCGATCGCCCGCGCCGGCGACAGCTCCCGCAGCGCGCCGAGCCAGCGATTGTAAAGGTTCTTACCCCAGAAATCCCCGGGGTGCGCATCGACGAGCACGCGCATCATGTGCAGGTCCGGCGCGTAGGGGAACTTCCCGAGCTCCGGCGCGAGCAGCTGGCCTGCCTGATCGTTCCCGAGCGCGGCGAAGCCCACGTCGAGCGGGTCCGGCATCATGCGCTTGACGGCGCCGCCCTGCACCCGGTCGAAGACCACGTTCGAGAAGACGTGGGCGTCGACGACGTACCGCTGGCCGAGCAGCGCGAAGCTCGACGAGAGGGGCAGCGTGCCCTTGCCGAGCCCGTTGATCATGATGTGGCTCGAGATCCGCTGCGTGCCGTGGCCCTCCTTCACGATGACCTCGGCGATCCGCGCGTCCGGGACGCCGGCGAGGCCGGCGGCGTCGCTGAGGCCGAGGTCGGCGAGCAGGTCGTCGAGCTCCGGCAGGGTCATATAGTCGCTCTCGCCGACGAAGGCCTGGATCGCGTCGTCGATGCGCTTGTAGCGGGCGACGGTCTCCGCGTCGGCCAGGGCGCGCAGCACGAACGCGCCCTCGAGGTGCCGCCGCTGGAAGCGCTGGGTGCCGTCCTGCTGGGTCTCGAGGAAGCGGAAATCCACGCGGCCGAGCCACATCATGCTGCGGAAGTAGCGCGCGAGCTCGGGGCGCTCCTCGTCGAGGTAGTGGCCGCGGGGCTCGAACTGCGAGAAGTCCATGAGCCGGTCCGTGCCGAAGAGGCGGACCTCCCCCATGCCGTCGTGGGCCTCGGCGCCCGCGACGAGCGCGTCGATCGCCGCGGCGCTGGCGCCCGCGACGGGGGCGACGGGCGCGCCGTCGAGCAGCGCGAGCGCGACGGCCGTGAAGAGATCCGCGTCCGCGCGCGCCTCGGCGCCGAGCTCCGCTCCGGCGCCCGAGGCGAGCCGCGCGCGCATCTGCTTCAGCATCGTCCCGAGCTCGGGCGCGAGCGAGGCCAGCTCCACCGCCTTCAGGATCGCGTCGTACGAGCGGTGGACCGCGAAGAGGACCGAGTCCGCGGACACGTAGAGCGGCAGGTCGAGCGAGTAGATGCTCTCGTAGCCGTAGACGAAGGTCGGGAAGGACTTCTTGCTCGAGATGACGAAGCCGTTCGCTGAGAGCTTCGCGAGCTCGTCCTCGTCGAGGGCGAGCGCGGTGCCCTGGAGCAGCGAGAGGCCCGCGGCGTCCGCCGGCGCATAGGACAGGCCCGACGCGAAGGGGACGGGGTAGCGCGCGGCGAAATCCTCGGCGCTCATGCTCGCCGAGGCCTCCTTCTCGGCGAGCAGCGCGGTGAGCTCCGCCTGCTGCTCGGGCCCGAGCTCCGTGGAGGGCAGCTGGGTGCCGTCGGTGCCGGGCGGGGGCCGGCTCCCCTCGCCCGAACAGCCGGCGGCGAGGGCGGCGAGGATCGGGACGACGTGAAGGCGAAGAAGCAGGTTGCGCATCGTGCTCCCCTTTGAAAGCGTGCCCCTCGGCCGGGGCGCGACGGCCCTGAAAGCAAAGGTGGTGCCGAGGCCGCGCGGCCTCGGCGCGAAGATCGCTCCTGCGACGGAGCGCAGGGTCAGGGCGCTCGCGTGAAACCACGGCTCTTCAGGCGCTCCTCGGGCCTCGGGGGACGATCGTGCGACCCCCTGAGCCGTGCGCCTCCCCTCGCGGGACTTCAGCAGAGGAGCCCCGCTTGACCCGCCCCTTGAAGCTCGTCCGACCGCCGCCGCCCGCCCCGAAGCGGGCCTTCGCCGGCGACGACGCGACCCTCGTGCACGCGTTCCGGCGGGGCGACCCCGGGGCGCGCGCCGCGCTCTACGACCGGTTCGCGGATCACGTCCACCGGGTGCTCTACCGGCTCCTCGGCTTCAGCCACGATCTGGCCGACCTGCACCACGACGTCTTCGTCCGCGCGCTCGGCTCGCTGCCGGGCCTGGAGGACCCGAGCGCGCTCAAGGGCTGGCTCACGATGATCGCGGTGCACGTGGCGCGCTCTTCGATCACCCGCAGGAAGCGGCGCAGCTGGCTGTGGTTCCTGCCGAGCGAGGAGCTGCCCGAGGTCGAGTCCGGCGCGGCGTCGGGCGACGTGCTGGACGCCTTGCGCGCGACCTACGCGGTCCTCGACGCGCTCCCGGTGGACGAGCGGATCGCCTTCGCGCTCCGGTTCATCGACGGCATGGAGCTCACCGAGGTCGCCGCGGCGTGCGAGACCTCGCTCGCGACGATCAAGCGGCGGCTCGCCCGCGCCAGCGCCCGCTTCGAGGCCGAAGCCCGCAAGCAACCCGCGCTCGAGGCGTGGCTCGATGGAGGTACCCGGTGGGGCAATCCGAGCGCCCGCTGACCACCCTGGGGCGGCACGTGGCCGGGCTTCAGGACCGGATGCCGGCGGCGCGGCTCGATCGCGAGCGCGGGCGAGCGCGGCTGCTCGCGGCGGCGCCGGTGCCCGATGCCGAGCCGGCCGGGCGCGAGCGGCCCCGCCGCGAGTCTTCCTGGCGGCGGACGAGGCCTGGAAGGCCGTTCGCGGTGCGGCTCGCCGCCTCGCTGGCGGCGGTGGCCCTGCTCGCCGCCGCGCTCGTTGTCGCGCTCGTGGCGCGCCCCCGCGCTCCGATGCGCTTCGAGCTCGGGGCGGCCGAGCCAGGGGTCGTCGGCGCGTGGCTCGCCGCGCCGGCCACGGCGGAGCTGCCGATCCGGTTCTCCGACGGCTCGCTGCTCCGCCTCGCGCCGGGGGGGCGCGCCCGCGTCGCCTCGGTGGGCGCAGACGGCGCGGAGCTCTCCCTCGAGCGAGGCGCCCTCGATCTCTCGGTCGTCCACCGCGAGGGCGCGCGCTGGACGGTGCGGGTCGGGCCGTTCCAGGTCCGCGTGATCGGGACGCGCTTCGAGACCCGATGGGACCCGGTGACCGAGCAGCTCGTTGTCGCGCTGCACGAGGGGGCGATCACGGTCTCCGGGCCCGTCGTGGGCGATTCGCGCGCCGTCCGCGCCGGCGAGCGGCTCACCATCTCGCCCGCGACGAACACCCTCGAGGTGGGCGCGATCGACGCCGCCTCGAGCCCCACGTCGACAGCAACCGCCCCTCTCGCAGGCGCCCCGAACGCGGCCGATCCCGGCGCGGCTTCTCCGACCGCAGCCGATCCCGGCCCAGGTGCCTCGATCACGGCCGCTCCAGGCGCGGCTGCCACGAGCGAAGCCGCTCCGGGCGCGGCTGCGCCCTCGACGAGCGGGCCGTCTGCGAGCGCCCGCGCCCCGGACGCCGGGGCGGCCGCGCTGGAAGGGCAAGCAGGCGGCGAGGGCTCGGTCGCTCCCCTGCCCGCGCGCCGAGAGACGCCGTCGTGGCGCGCCCTGGCGCTCGAGGCCAGGTACAGGGACGCCCTGGCCGCCGCGGAGGGCGAGGGCTTCGACGCGATCTGCGACGCCGCGAGCGCGAGCGATCTGCACGCGCTCGGCGACGCGGCCCGGCTCGGCGGGAGCCCGGCGCGCGCCGCCCAGGCCTTCGCGTCCCTCCGCGCCCGGTTCCCCAGCTCGCCCGAGGCCGCGTCGACGGCGTTCATCCTGGGGAGGATCGCCCAGGACCAGAGCAAGGACCACGCGGCCGCCGCGCGCTGGTTCGCCCGGTACCTGAACGAGCAGCCGGCGGGCGCGTTCGCCGCGGATGCCGCGGGGCGCCTCGTCGAGGCGGAGGACAGGCGGGGCGACGAGGCGGGCGCCCGAAGGGCGGCCGAGCAGTACCTCGCCGCTCATCCGGGCGGCTCGCACGCGGGGTACGCGAAGCACGTGCTCGCGCGCGGATCGAAGGCGGTCCCCCCCGGAGGCTCGCCTGGCAGGCCCGTCCCCTCCGGAGGCTCGCCCGGCGAGCCGGGCCCTGCCGCCGAGCCTCCCTCGCCGTGAGACGCCGCGCCGCGACGCTCCTCTCCCTCGCCTTCCTCGCCGGGGCCACGCTCGCGGCAGGGGCCGCGCTCGCGCAGGGCGCGCGCGCCGACGAGACCCGGACCGAGGCCCCCTCGACCATCGCCGTCCTCTGCGCCCCCGGCGATCGCTTCGGCCTGCGGATCGTGGCCGAGATCGAGTCGCTGGGCTTCCGGGCGGAGCGCCTCGACCCCGCGGCCGAGCCGGCGTCGCGCGCGTCCCTCGAGGCCTCGGCGCGCGAGGTGAGCGCCATCGCCGCGATCCGCGCCGTCCCCTCCGAGCGCGGCGTCGAGATCTGGATCGCCGACCGGGTGACCGGCAAGACCGTCCTCCGCGAGATGGCGGACGACGGCGGCACGCCCGACGACGACGCCGCGCTCGCGCTCCGCGCTGTCGAGCTCCTGCGCGCCAGCCTCCTCGAGGCCGGCCTGCCCGCGCCCCCGCCCGGAGAGGTGCCCGCGACGCCCGAGATCCGCGAGAAGCTGCGGGTCCGCGCGCCGGACACGCTGCCCGCGCCGGCCCGGAGGCCGCCGGCGGCGCTCCGCCTCTCGCTCGCTCCCGGTGCGCTGCTGAGCCCAGGCGGCTTCGGCGCGGCGGTCAGCATCGACGTCGGCCTCTCCTGGCTGCCGAGCGAGCACGCCGGCGCGATCGCGTTCGCCGCGATCCCGGTCAGCGCCCACCAAATCGAGCGATCGCAAGGCACCGCCGAGCTCTCCGTCCTGCTCGCCGGCGGGGGCGCGCGCTTCCAGCTGGCCCCGCGCGGCAGCCCGTGGACGGCCTCGGCGGATCTCGGCTTCTCGGCCGTGCTGCTCTGGAGCACCGGGGTGGCCAGCAAAGGCTTCCGCTCGAGCGCAGCCGCCGCGGTGACCGCCAGCCCCTTCGCGGGCGCCGGCCTCTCCTTCGCCCTGACCCCCACGTTCCGCCTGCGCGCCGACGCCCTCGCCAGCGTCCTCGTCGAGGGCGTCTCCGTCCGGTTCGTCGACCGAGAGACAGCCACCTGGGGCAAACCGTTCATCCTGTCTTCAGCCGGCATCGAGATCGATCTGATTTTGTGAGCCGCCGTCGCGCGCCGGAGGGACTTCACCTCTGGAACCTGGCCTGGAGGTCGTTCGAATGAAACGATGGTTGATGGTCCTCGGAGCGATGGCGGTGATGAACAGCGGATGTGACGAGTTCATCTTCAATCCCATTCAAAATGGGGGTTGGGAGAGCCCCCCGGGCCCCGTCGTGCCCGACGACGGCGATGAGGAGGAGGACGATGATGTGGACGACGATGACGTGGACGACGTGGACGACGGCGCCTCGGGCATCCACGCCATCGCGCAGGAGACCCCGGAAGGGCTCGTCCTGTACTTCAGCAACGCTGTCGAGCAGTGCGCCCAGCCCGTGATCGATCTCAAGGTCGGCGTCAACTGTGACAAGGCAGGGATCTGGCAATTCATCCTGACGATCCCGCCCGAGCTCAACAAGCCAGGCCTCATCGATCTCCACGCCATGCAGATCTTCTTTTCCAAATCCGTGATCTTCTCCAATTGCGGTGGAGGGAGCGGCGGGGGCATCGGCCATTGGGGCACGCTCGAGATCGTCAGCAGCGACGAGACCTCGCTGTTCGTGAAGGTGCGCGGCGCGGGCGACCAGCACTGGCCGGTCGACGGCGATCACACGGTCCAGCGCTGCGGCACATAACGCCACGGTCGCACGACGGCTGGCCGCCAGGCTCCGGCAGAAACGGCACAGCGCGCCCGCGCGGCAGGCGCCGGAGGATCCTCCGCGGATTCCCTCCCTTCCCCCTCGTCATCGCAGGCGAGCCGGCGCGAAGGCACCCCACCATTTCCCATGGCGGAGCGCGGCGCTTTTGGCAACATGCACCGACGCTCGACGCCTCGGAGGCCGCCGCACTGGCCTTCGAAGACCCTCCTATGGCCGATAGTCCACGCTACCTCGTGATCGAGGTCCTGCACGACGGGCCCGAGACGATCCTCTACCGAGCCCGGCGCGAGGAGGACGGCCGGCCGGTGGTGCTCAAGGTCCTGCGGCGCGACCACGCGAGCCCGCGCGCCCTCGGCCGGCTGCGCCACGAGCACGACGTCGCCAGGGCGCTCGACTCGACGGCCATCGTCAAGGCCCACGGGATCGAGGCGTTCCGGGATCAGATGACCCTGGTCCTGGAGGACTTCGGCGGCCGCTCGCTCGACCGGCTCATCCAGGGGCCGACGCCGCTCGAGCGCTTCTTCCCCCTCGCCCTCCGCCTCTCCGGCGCGCTCGCCGAGCTGCATCGACACCACGTCATCCACAGGGACATCAAGCCCCAGAACCTGCTCTACAACCCCGACACCGGGGAGGTGAAGATCACCGATCTCGGGATCGCCTGCCTCTCACCCCGCGAATGCCACGCCGCCTCCCACGACGGGCTCATCGCGGGGACGCTGGCGTACATGGCGCCCGAGCAGACGGGCCGGATGAACCGCTCCACCGATGAGCGGACCGACCTGTACGCGCTCGGCGTCACGTTCTACGAGCTGCTGACCGGCGCCTTGCCCTTCCAGGCGAGCGATCCCGTGGAATGGGTGTATTGCCACGTCGCCCTCCACCCATCCCCGCCCCACGCGCTCG
The DNA here is from genome assembly GCF_051475585.1 of Sorangium sp. So ce426. Taxonomy (NCBI): domain Bacteria; kingdom Pseudomonadati; phylum Myxococcota; order Polyangiales; family Polyangiaceae; genus Sorangium; species Sorangium sp. So ce426. The sequence goes on from NZ_CP150341.1 coordinate 7,978,623, forward strand.
TCCCCTCGATTCCCCCGCAGCTGTCGGCGGTCGTGCTCAAGCTGCTCTCCAAGTCCGCCGAGGATCGCTACCAGAGCGCGCTCGGCCTGCAGCGCGACCTCGACGAGTGCTTCGCCAGGTGGCGAGCGAGCGGGGCGATTCCGCCCTTCCCGCTCGGCGAGCGCGATCTCTCCGATCGATTCCAGATCCCGCAGCGGCTCTACGGCCGCGAGCGCGAGATAGAGGCGCTGCTCGCCGCGTTCGAGCGCGTGGTCGCGAGCGGCCGCCCCGAGCTCGTGCTCGTGTCGGGCTACTCGGGTGTCGGCAAGTCGTCGCTCGTCGCCGAGCTGCGCGGGCCGGTGGTGCGCGAGCGGGGCTTCTTCCTCTCCGGCAAGTTCGATCAGCTGAGGCGCGATGTCCCTTACCACGCCTTCCTCCAGGCGTTCCGGGCGCTCTTGCGGGAGATCCTGTGCGTGAGCGACGAGGAGCTCGTGCGCTGGCGCGAGCGCCTCCGGGAGGCCGTCGGCGCGACCGGCGCGCTGCTCGCCGGCGTGCTCCCCGAGCTCGCGCTGCTCCTCGGCCCGCAGCCGCCCGCGCCGGAGCTCCCGGGCGTCGAGGCCCGGCACCGGTTCCACGCGACGCTCCAGCGCTTCGTGGCGGCGTGCGTCCAGAAGGAGCACCCCATGGTGCTCTTCCTCGACGACCTGCAATGGGCCGACGCCGGCAGCCTCCAGCTGCTCGAGCAGCTCATCACCTACACCGAGACCGAGCACCTCCTGCTCATCGGCGCTTACCGCGACAACGAGGTCGGCCCGGCGCACCCGCTGCCGCTCATGCTGGCCGACGCGCGGAAGCGCGGCGCGACCTTCAGCGACCTCGTGCTCGCGCCGCTCTCCGCCGCCGACGTCGGGGCGCTCGTCGCGGGGGCGGTCCACGCCGCGGCCGAGCGCGCCGAGCCGCTCGCGCGGCTCGTCCACGAGAAGACCGGCGGCAACCCCTTCTTCGCGATCCAGTTCCTCTTCGAGCTGCACCAGGAAGGCCTCATCACCTTCGACGCGAAGGCGGGCGCCTTTCGCTGGGACATCGCCGCGATCCGCGGCAAGGGCTTCACCGACAACGTCGTCGATCTGATGGTGGGCAAGCTGAAGCGGCTCCCCGTCCCGACGCAGGACGCGCTCAAGCTCGCCGCGTGCCTCGGCGCCAGCCTGGACCTCGACACCCTCGCGCTCGTCGCGAGCCGCCCGGCAGCCGAGCTCGACGAGGCGCTCGCCGAGGCCGTGCGCGAGGGGATGCTGCTCCGCCGGGGCTCGGGCTACCGCTTCCTCCATGACCGGGTGCAGCAGGCCGCCCACGCGCTCATCCCCGCCGGACAGCTCGCCGAGGTGCACCTCTGCATCGGCCGGCTGCTCCTGAAGGGCCAGCGCGAGGAGGCGCTCTTCGACGTCGTGGGGCACCTCAACCGCGGCGCCGCGCTCATCCGTTCCCAGGCCGAGCGCGACGAGCTCGCCGCGCTGAACCTCCGCGCCGGCAGGAAGGCCAAGGCCGCCGCGGCCTTCCAGTCCGCCGCCGCGCTCTTCGCCGCGGGCCTCTCCCTGCTCGCGCCGGGCTGCTGGGAGGCGCGGCACGATCTGACCTACGATCTGACCTTCGAGCGCGCGCACGCCGCGTACATCACCGGCGGCTTCGACGAGGCCGAGCGGCTGCTGCAAGCGCTGACGGACCACGCGAGGACCGAGGCCGAGCGAGCCGCGGCCGTCGAGCTCGCCATCGCCCTGAGCGTGACCCGCGGGCAGTCCGCCCGCGCGGTGGAGATCGGGCTCTCGTTCCTCCGCTCCTGCGACATCGACCTGTCGATCCCGCTCACCGAAGCGCGGCTCGCCGAGGAGACCGAGGGCGTCTGGCAGACCCTGGGCGATCGGGTGATCGAGGGCCTGATCCACCTGCCTCCCATGACGCACCCGACGTGCAAGATCGCGATGAACGTCCTGGCGAGCGTGTCTGTCCCCGCGTACTTCGTGCACCCGAACCTGAACTACCTCGTCGTCGCGCGCATGGTGAAGCTCAGCCTGCAGCACGGCAACGCCGCGAGCTCGCCTCACGCTTATGCGGCCTTCGCGAAGGTGATCGGCCCGAAATACGGGCGATACCAGGAGGGATATCTGTTCGGCAAGCTCGGTCATGACCTGGTGGAGCGGGACAACCTCCTCGCCATGAAGGCCATGGTCTTTTCCTTGTTCGGCAATATGATCATCTTCTGGAAGCGCCATTACCGAGAGACGTACCCGTACACGCGCGCCGGCTTCAACGCCGCGATCGAGACCGGCAACCTGAACGACGCGTGTTTCCTCTGCATCTGGGCCCCGCTGTTCCCGCTGCTCGCCGGCGAGCCGCTGGAGGACGTCCTCCGCGAGGTCGAGGAGCGCCTCCGCTTCGTGCGCAAGACCGGATACGAGTTCGTCTACAACATCCTCCTGAGCGCCTACGCGCTGGTCCAGGCGCTGCGAGGCAGGCCGGCCCGGCTCCCGATGATGGATGGATCCGAGCTGGATCCCGGCGCGTTCGAGGCGCGGCTGCCTCCCGGGGACACGGACGGCATGCTCGGCTTCTCCTGCAGCCTGAAGGCCCAGGGGCTGTTCTTGCTCGGCTCCCCCGGGGAGGCGCGCGAGGCGACGCGCCGGGTGATCGTCGACAGGCCCTGGAGGACCGCCCCGCAGGCGCTCGTGGCGGAGGACTTCTATTACCACGCGCTCGCGCTCGCGGCGCTCGTCGACGACGACGACGCGCACAGCCCGCGCGAGGCGCCGCCGTCGCCGGAGCGGGAGCTGCCGGACGGGCTGCTCGACTGCGAGCGGCAGCTCGGCGAGTGGGCCAGCAACGGCCCCGACAACTACCTCCACAAACACGCCCTGGTCCGCGCCGAGATCGCCCGGCTCCGCGGGCAGGAACCGGAGGCGGCCCGGCTCTACGAGCAGGCCGCGTCGGCCGCGCGGGAGGGCGGCTTCGTCCAGCACGAGGCCATCGCCTGCGAGCTCGCCGCGGCGTTTTACCGCGCGTGCGGCCTCACCACCGCCGCCGACGCCCACCTCCAGAAGGCGCGCGCCGCCTACTTCCGCTGGGGCGCCCACGCCAAGGTCGAGCAGCTCGACCAGCGGTATCCCTTCCTCGTCGAGCGAAAGCCGATCGCCCCCACCGTCACCTTCGCCGTACGCGCCGAGCAGTTCGACGTCCTCTCCGTCGTCAAGGCCTCTCAGAGCATCTCCGGTGAGCTCAAGCTCCCGCGCCTGCTCGAGATGCTCCTGCGCACGGTGATCGAGCACGCGGGCGCCGAGGAAGGCTACGTGCTCCTGGCCCGCGAAGATCGCCTGTCGACCGCGGCGGCGATCGCCGCGTCCGGGGGCGCCGCGCGGCTGCTCGACGCGGGCGAGGCCGCGGCGGCCGCGCTGCCGCAGTCCATCCTCAACTACGTTCGCCGCAGCCACGAGCGCGTGCTGCTCGACGACGCCGCCGGGAGGCACCCTTTCCTCGAAGAGGAGTATTTCACGCGGAAGAAGCCGAGGTCGGTGCTGTGCCTGCCCATCGTGCGCCAGGCGCGGCTGATCGGCGTGCTCTACCTGGAGAACCGCCTCGTGGCGGGGGCGTTCACGCCCGGGCGGCTCACCGTGCTCGAGCTGCTCGCGTCGCAGTCGGCCATCTCGCTCGAGAACGCCATGCTCTACGCCGATATCGAGCAGGAGAACGCCGAGCGGCGCCGGGCGGAGCGCGAGCTCCGCGGGAGCCAGGCCACGCTCCAGGCCATCATCGACAACTCCGCCGCGGCCATCTTCCTCAAGGATCGCGACGGCCGGCACCTGCTCGCCAACCGCGGGGTGAGCCGCGCCCTCGGCAGGCCGCTCGATCAGATCATCGGAAAGACGAGCGCCGAGCTCCTGCCTGCCGCGCGCGCCGTGGCGCTGGACGCGCACGACCGGCTGGTGCTCGACAGGGGCGAGCCGCTCGAGTTCGAGGAAGAGCTGATCATGGAGGACGGGCCGCACACCTACCTGTCGGTCAAGTTCCCGCTCGGCGAGGACGTGATGCCCGGCGTGATCTGCGGCGTCTCCACCGACATCACCCAGCGCAAGCGGGCCGAGCTGGCCGAGCGCTTCCTCGCCGAGGCGAGCCGCAAGCTCATGGCCCTCGGCTACGGCGCCACCCTCGACAGCGTCGCGCAGCTCGCCGTCCCCGAGCTGGCCGACCAGTGCGTCGTCGACGTGCGCCTCGATCCGGACGCTCCGGAGCGCACGGCCACCGCGGGCGTGCCCGCCGAGCTCGCGGGGGCGGTGCTCGACGCGCTCCAGCCGCTCTCGGCGGCGTCGCTGCAACGCCCCGAGGTGGGTGACGTCGGCGCCGCGCCCCTCCTCGAGCCGCTCGGCGTTCACTCCTTCCTCCGGGCTCCGCTCCTCGCGCGGGACCGGTGCTTCGGCGTCATGACCCTGCTGGCGACCGCGCCCCGGCGCCGCTACGGCCCCGCCGACCTGTGGCTGGCCCAGGAGCTGGCGAGCCGCGCCGCCCTCACCCTCGACAACAGCCGCCTGTTCACCGAGGCCCAGGAGGCCATCGAGCGCCGCGACGAGTTCCTCCTCGTCGCATCGCACGAGCTCAAGACCCCGCTCACCTCGCTCAAGATGCAGGCCCACCTCCTCGGCCGGCTCCTGCCCCGCTTCCAGCGCGCCGAGGTCGCTCCGGAGCGCATCGACGCCGCGATCCAGGTCCTGAACCGCCAGATCGCGCGCCTCGCCCACCTGATCAACGAGCTGCTCGACGTCACCCGCCTCAACGCCGGCCGGCTCACCCTCGCGCGCGCCCCCCTCGACCTGGCGGCCCTGACGCGCGAGGTCGTCGAGCGGATGCACCAGCAGCTCACCGACGCCCGCTGCCGCACCCAGCTCGAGCTGGAAGGGCCCGTGATCGGGGACTGGGACGCTTCTCGCATGGAGCAGGTCCTCATCAACCTGCTGTCCAACGCGATCAAGTACGGCGCGGGGGCCCCCGTTCACGTCGTCGTGCGCGGCGATGGCGACCGCGCGCTGCTCGTCGTCCGCGATCACGGCATCGGCATCGCGCAGGCCGACCAGGCCAGGATCTTCGAGCGCTTCGAGCGCGCCGTCTCCGTCCGCAACTTCGGCGGCCTCGGCCTCGGCCTCTACATCGTCCGCTGGATCGTCACCTCCCACGGCGGCACCATCCGCGTCGAGAGCAAACCGGGCGCGGGCGCCGCGTTCATCGTCGAGCTCCCCTTGCGCCCGACCGAGGCGGAGACGGACGTCCAGGGCGCCTCCCTCGCATCGACATAGCATCGACGTTCACAGGGGCCCCCCCGGGGCGACCGGTGCATGCGCTCTCCAGGCGAGCCGGCGCGAGGGCATGCCGCCATTTCCCGTGGCGAAGCACGCCGCTTTTGGCACCATCAGGCCAGACGCCGACGCCTTCGGAGGCGGCTCCGGCTGCCGACGATCTTGCCCATGCCAGAAAGTCCGCGCTACCTCGTGGTGGGGGTCCTGCACCAAGGTGCGGAGACGATCCTCTACCGAGCGCGGCGCGCGGAGGACGGCCGGCCGGTGGTGCTCAAGGTCCTGCGGCGCGACCACGCGAGCCCGCGCGCCCTCGGCCGGCTGCACCACGAGCACGAGCTCGCCAGGGCGCTCGACACGACGGCCGTGGTCAAGGCCCGCGCGATCGAGGTGTTCGGCGATCAGGTGGCGCTGGTCCTGGAGGACTTCGGCGGCCGCTCGATCGACCGGCTGCTCGATGGCGACGGGCCCATGCGCCCGATGCGGCCGATGTGCGGGATGTCGATCGAGCGCTTCGTCCCCCTCGCCCTCCGCCTGACCGACGCGCTGGCCGAACTGCACCGCCATCGCATCATCCATAAGGACATCAAGCCCCAGAACCTGCTCTGCAACCCCGACACCGGGGAGGTGAAGATCACCGATCTCGGCATCGCCTGCCTGCTGCCCCGCGGGTCCCAGGACCTCGCCCGCGACGGGCTCATCGAGGGCACGCTCGCCTACATGGCGCCGGAGCAGACAGGCCGGATGAACCGCTGGATCGACGAGCGGACCGACCTGTACTCCCTCGGCGTCACCTTCTACGAGATGCTGACGGGCGCGCTGCCGTTCCAGGCCAGCGATCCCGTCGCGTGGGTGCATTGCCACATCGCCCAGGCGCCGCGGCCGCCCCACGCGCTCGTCCCCTCGATTCCCCCGCTCCTGTCGGCGGTCGTGCTCAAGCTGCTCTCCAAGGCGGCCGAGGAGCGGTACCAGAGCGCGCTCGGCCTGCGCCACGATCTCGACCGGTGCTCTTCCCAGCTGCGGGCGACCGGCGCGATCGAGCCGTTCCCGCTCGGGGAGCGCGACCTCTCCGACCGGTTCCGGGTCCCGCAGCGGCTCTACGGCCGCGAGCGCGAGATCGAGGCGCTGCTCGCCGCGTTCGAGCGCGTGGTCTCGAACGGCCGGCCCGAGCTCGCGCTCGTGTCGGGTTACTCGGGCATCGGCAAGTCCTCGCTCGTCGCCGAGCTGCACAGGCCCGTCGTGCGCGAGCGCGGCGCCTTCCTCTTCGGCAAGTTCGAGCAGCTGAAGCGCGACGTCCCTTACCACGCCTTCCTCCAGGCGTTCCGGGCGCTCTTGCAGGAGATCCTGTGCGCGAGCGAGGAGCAGCTCGAGCGCTGGCGAGAGCGCCTCCGCGAGGCCGTCGGCCAGGACGGCGGTCTGCTCGCCGACGTGCTCCCCGAGCTCGCCCTGCTCCTCGGCCCGCAGCCCCCCGTGCCCGAGCTCCCGCCCACCGAGGCGCAGGGCCGGCTGCACGCGGCGCTCCAGCGCCTCGTCGCGGCGTGCGCCCGGAACGAGCACCCCGTCGCGCTCTTCCTCGACGATCTGCAATGGGCCGACGCGGCCAGCCTCCTCTTGCTCGAGCAGCTCGCCACCTACACCGGGTCCGAGCACCTCCTGCTGATCGGCGCCTACCGCGACAACGAGGTAGGCCCCGCGCACCCGCTCCGGCTCACGCTGGCCGAGGTGCAGAAGCGCGGCGCCGCCGTCTCCGAGCTCGTCCTCGCGCCGCTCTCCGCCGCCCACGTCGGGGCGCTCGTCGCCGAGGCGGTCCACGCCCGGACCGAGGAGGTCGAGCCGCTCTCCCGGCTCGTCCACGAGAAGACCGGCGGCAACCCCTTCTTCGTCCTCCAGTTCCTCTTCGAGCTGCACCAGGAAGGTCTCATCACCTTCGACGCCGAGCGGCGCGTATGGCGATGGGACATCGCCGCCATCCACGACAAGGGGTTCACCGACAACGTCGTCGAGCTGATGGTGGGCAAGCTCAAGCGGCTCTCCCTCCCGGCGCGGGACGCGCTCAAGCTCGGCGCCTGCCTCGGCAGCAGCCTGGACCTCGACACCCTCGCGATCGTCGCGCGAAGGTCGGCGGAAGCGCTCCGGGGCGCGCTCGAGGAGGCCGTGCGGGAGGGGCTGCTGCTCCGCCGGGACTCTGGTTATCGCTTCCTCCATGACCGGGTGCAGCAGGCCGCGTATTCGCTCATCCCGACCGAGCAGCTCGCCGAGGTGCACCTGCGCATCGGCCAGCTGCTCGTGAAGGCCCAGCGCCCGGGCGAGCGCGACGAGTCGCTCTTCGACGTCGTCGGCCACCTCAACCGCGGCGCCGCGCTCCTCCGCTCCCAGGTGGAGCGGGACGATCTCGCCGCGCTGAACCTCCGCGCCGGCAGGAAGGCCAAGGCCGCCGCGGCCTTCCAGTCCGCCGCCGCGCTCCTCGCCGCGGGCCTCTCCCTGCTCGCGCCAGGCCGCTGGGAGGCGCGGCACGAGCTGACCTACGAGCTGACCTTCGAGCGCGCGCACGTCGCGTACATCACCGGCGGCTTCGACGAGGCCGAGCGGCTCCTCGAAGAGCTCATGGAGCGCGCGAGGACCAGGACCGAGACGGCCGCCGCCGTCGAGCTCGCCGTCGCGCTGAACGTCACCCGAGGGCGGCACGCTCGCGCGGTGGAGATCGGGCTCGGGTGGCTCCGCGCCTGCGACATCGCGCTTCCGCTCTGCCCCAGCGACGCGCAGGTCGACGAGGAGACCGAGCACGTCTGGCGGGACCTGGGCGATCGCGCGATCGCGGACCTGGTCCACCTGCCCCGCATGACGCGTCCGGAGATCGAGAGCGCGATGGGCGTGCTGAACGGGGTGTCCCTCCCCGCGTTCTTCATGGACGCGAACCTGCACTACCTCATCGTCCTGCGCATGGTCCAGCTCAGCCTGCGCCACGGCAACGCCGACAGCTCCTCCAACGCGTACACCTTCTTCGCGAGGGTGATCGGCCCGAGGTACGGGCGGTATCAGGAAGGATATCTGTTCGGCAAGCTCGGTCACGACCTGGCGCAGAGGAGCGGCCTCCTCACCACGAGATCGGTGGTGCTCACCATGTTTGGACAGCACATCGTCTTCTGGACGCGCCATTACCGAGAGACGTATCCGTACACGCGCGCCGGCTTCAGCGCCGCGGTCGAGTCCGGCAACCTGAACGACGCCTGCTACAACTGCATGTGGGCCGAGATCTTCCCGCTGCTCTCCGGGGAGCCGCTGGAGGACGTGCTCCGCGCGGTCGAAGAGCGCCTCGGCTTCGTGCGCAGGGCCGGCTACGCGTTACCGCACCGCGTCCTCTTCAGCATCTACGCCATGATCCAGGCGCTGCGCGGGAGGCCGGCGCGCCTCTCGGCGGTGGACGGCTCGGCGCTGGATCCGCCGGCCTTCGAGGCGTCGCTCGAGGAAGGGGATCCTCCGCTCGTCCGCGCCATCCATTACAACTTGAAGGCGCAGGCGCGCTTCCTGATCGGCCCTCCCGGAGCGGCGTTCGCCGCGGTGACCCGCGGGCGCGCCGAGCACCCCTACAAGGTCGAGTCGAACGTCATCATCGCCGAGAGCTTTTATTACCTCGCGCTCTCGCTCGCGGCCCTCTCCAGCGAGGCGCATGAGGCGCGGCCCGCCCCGCGGGGGGACCTCCCCGAGGAGCTGCTCGACTGCGAGCGGCAGCTCGGCGCCTGGGCCAGGAGCTGCCCCGAGAACTTCCTCCACAAGCACGCCCTGGTCCGCGCCGAGATCGCCCGGCTCCGCGGGCAGGAACCGCAGGCGATGCGGCTCTACGAGCAAGCCATCTCCTCGGCGCGGGAGAACGGCTTCGTCCAGCACGAGGCCATCGCCTGCGAGCTCGCCGCGGGGTTCTACCGCGCGTGCGGCCTCTCCACGTCCGCCGACGCCTACCTGCGAGAGGCCCGCGCCGGCTATTTTCGCTGGGGCGCCCACGCCAAGGTGGAGCAGCTCGACCAGCGCTACCCCCACCTCGCCCCGCGCAAGCCGATCGCGCCCACCGTCACCTTCGCCGTGCGGGCCGAGCAGTTCGACGTCCTGTCGGTCGTCACCGCCTCTCAGAGCATCTCCGGCGAGCTCAAGCTCCCGCGCCTGCTGGAGATGCTGCTGCGCATCGTGGTCGAGCACGCGGGCGCCGGAGAGGGGGTCGTGCTCCTGGTCCGGGAGGATCGCCTGTCGATCGCGGCGGCGATCTCGACGTCGCGCTCGACGTCCGGCAGCGCGGCGCGGCTGCTCGACGCGGGCGAAGCGGCGGCGACCGCGCTGCCGCAGTCGGTCCTCAACTACGTTCGCCGCAGCCACGAGCGCGTGCTGCTCGACGACGCCGCCGGGCGGCACCCGTTCTCGGAGGACGCCTATTTCAAGCAGCGGGGGGCGGGATCGGCGCTGTGCCTCCCGATCGTGCGGCAGGCGCGGCTGCTCGGCCTGCTCTACCTGGAGAACAGGCTCATCACCGGGGCGTTCACGCCCGGGCGGCTCACCGTGCTCGAGCTGCTCGCCTCGCAATCGGCCATCTCGCTCGAGAACGCCATCCTCTATGCCGACATCGAGCAGGAGAACGCCGAGCGGCGCCGGGCGGAGCGGGAGCTCCAGGCCAACCAGAAGACGCTCCAGGCCATCGTCGACAACTCCGCTGCATCCATCTACCTCAAGGATCGCGACGGCCGGTATCTGCTCGCCAACTGCCACGCGGAGAGCGCCGTCGGGCTGCCGCGCCATGAGCTGCTCGGAAAGACCGACGCCGAGGTCTTTCCTGCTTCGACCGCCGAGCTGCTCCGTGACAACGACAGGAAGGTGCTCGACGCGGGCGAGCCGCTGCAGTGCGAGGAGGAGATCTTGCTGAACGACGGGCCGCACACCTTCCTGTCGGTCAAGTTCCCGCTCGGCGAGCGGGTCATGCCCGGCGTGCTCTGCGGCATCTCCACCGACATCACCCAGCGCAGGCGGGCCGAGCTCGCCGAGCGCTTCCTCGCCGAGGCGAGCCGCAAGCTCATGGCCCTCGGCTACGGCGCCACCCTCGACAGCGTCGCGCAGCTCGCCGTGCCCGAGCTGGCCGATCAGTGCGTCATCGACGTGGATCTCGCTCGCGGCGCCCCGGGACACACGATCGCCACGGGCGCACCTGCCGAGCTCGCGGGGGCGGTGCTCGACGCGCTGCAGCCGCTCTCGGCGGCGTCGCTGCAACGCCCCGAGGTGGGCGACGTCCGCGCCGCGCCCCTCCTCGAGCCGCTCGGCGTTCACTCCTTGCTCCGCGCTCCGCTCCTCGCGCGCGACCGGTGCTTCGGCGTCATGACCCTGCTGGCGACCGCGCCCCGGCGCCGCTACGGCCCCGCCGACCTGTGGCTGGCCCAGGAGCTGGCGAGCCGCGCCGCGCTCGCCCTCGACAACAGCCGCCTGTTCGCCGAGGCCCAGGAGGCCATCGAGCGCCGGAACGAGTTCCTCCTCGTCGCCTCGCACGAGCTCAAGACCCCGCTCACCTCGCTCAAGATGCAGGCCCACCTCCTCGCCCGGCTCCTGCCCCGCTTCCAGCGCGCCGAGGTCGCTCCGGAGCGCATCGACGCCGCGATCCAGGTCCTGAGCCGCCAGATCGCGCGCCTCGCCCACCTGGTCAACGAGCTGCTCGACGTCACCCGCCTCAACGCCGGCCGGCTCACCCTCGCGCGCGCCCCCCTCGACCTGGCGGCCCTGACGCGCGAGGTCGTCGAGCGGATGCACCAGCAGCTCGACGACGCCTGCTGCCGCACCCAGCTCGAGCTGGAAGGGCCTGTGGTGGGCAACTGGGACGCTTCTCGCATGGAGCAGGTCCTCATCAACCTCCTGTCCAACGCGATCAAGTACGGCGCCGGGGCCCCCATTCACGTCGTCGTGCGCGGCGATGGCGATCGCGCGCTGCTCGCCGTCCGCGATCACGGCATCGGCATCACGGAGACCGACCAGGCCAGGATCTTCGAGCGCTTCGAGCGCGCCGTCTCTGCCCGCAGCTTCGGCGGCCTCGGCCTCGGCCTCTACATCGTGCGGTGGATCGTCACCTCCCACGGCGGCACCATCCGCGTCGAGAGCGAGCCGGGCGCGGGCGCCGCGTTCATCGTCGAGCTCCCCTTGCGCCCGGCCGAGGCGGAGACGGCGGCCGAGGGCGCAGGCCAAGGAGAAGGCGCCCTGCTCCCATCGGCCTAGGCGCTCACGCGCTCACGACAGCGCTCCCCGGGCCCATTGCTGGCTCGCGCGACGGCGCTGACAGGCGCTTTGCTCCTCTGATAGGGTGGTCCTCCCAGGAGACCGCCATGCCTCGCTTGAACCAGATCATCGCCATCGAGAAGGGCGTCAAGGCCCGCTCCCACCAGCGCCTCACCGAGGCGCACCACGCGCTGCAGAAGCCGGCGTTGCTCTCCGGGATCTCGCGCACCTACCGGTCGAAGGACGAGGAGGGCGAGCAGCTCCCGCCCGAGGCGACGAGGGTGCAGGCGAAGGCCGAGGACATCATCCGGAGCACCGCCGACATCCTGGGCGAGCTCTTCGACGTCACGGCCACCAAGGACTATGCGAACTGCAAGGCCCGCGCGGACGTGGTCGTCGACGGCAAGGTGCTCCTCGCGGGGGCGCCCGTGACTTACCTGCTCTTCCTGGAGAAGCAGCTCGTCGACATGAACACCTTCATCAAGAAGCTGCCGGTGCTCGACGCGTCGGAGAGCTGGACGTTCGATCCCTCCGCGGACTCCTGGGCGACGGAGCCGGTGCAGACGGCGCGGACCAAGAAGATCCCGCGCAACCACGTCAAGGCCGAGGCGACGGACAAACACCCGGCGCAGGTGGAGGTCTATCACGAGGACGTGGTCGTCGGTTACTGGAAGACGGTCAAGTTCTCGGGCGCGCTGCCTGCGCGGCGCATCAACGAGCTGCTCGATCGCGTGGAGAAGCTGCAAAAGGCGGTCAAGTTCGCCCGCGAGGAGGCGAACAACCAGACGGTCGAGGAGCAGAAGGTCGGCGCCGCCGTCCTCGGGTTCCTCTTTGGCGCCTGACGCGTGCCTGACGCGTGCCTGACGCGCACCTGACGCTCGCCGCCCCGGCCCCGGCCCCGGCCCCGGCCGCGCTTGCGCCGCGGCCGCCGGAGCGATATCGTGGCCGCGGAGTGCAAGTTGAAGCTCAAGCTCAGCTTGATGGGCACGGCGCCCAAGCGCAGGTTCGAATCCTGCCCCCGCCACCTCATTTTCTCTCGCGGCGGGGTAGCCCAGCTCGGAAGAGGCAGCGCCGGCCCGTTCAATGGTCTCAAGCTCTCACTCCAGGCTCGAGCATTCGCCGCCGATCACCCAATCGAACGGGAGGAGGCTTGAATCGTCGGATGCTGGTTCAATTCCAGCCTGGCCAGCCCGCGCCACGGTGAGGCGTCGCCTCTCCTCGCGCGGCGCCGGGGCGCTCCCGCCCCGGCGCGCGGTCCATGATGGCCGGTAGTTCAATGGCAGAACACGGCGGTGTAAGGACTGACCTTCGACCTTAAACGTGTGGGTGTGCGCAGATGGCGGCAAACCGAGGCCCGGGGCTAGGCCACAGTCCCGGGTCTCACCTATTTCAGGGGCCTCCGGGTCGGGCGGAGCGCGCCGGCGGCTCAGGCCTTCAGGAGGAGCTCGAACCCTTCGGCCACGAGCCCCTTGAACACGGTCGGCCCCGTCCGGCGGAATCCTAGCTTTTCCAGCACCCTGACCGACGCGACGTTCTCGAGCATCGCGTGCGCGACGAGGCGTGAGAGCCGGAGCTCCTCGACCGCGTACCGGATGCACGCGGCGGCCGCCTCCGTGGCGTAGCCTCTGCCCCAGTGCTCGCGGAAGAAGCGGTACCCGAGGTCCGCGACCTCGAGGTCGTCGTGCCACCTGAGGCCGCACCAGCCTAGCTTTTCCGCCGTCTTCCGGTCCGAGACGATGAACCGGCCCATGCGGAAGTCCTCGAACTGGCGCGCGAGCCGCTCGACGACCGCGCGCGCTTCGTCCTCGCACGCGAACGCGGCATCGCCGGTGTAGCGGACCACTTCGGGATCCGAGTTCAGCTCCATCATGAACGGGACGTCCGACCGCCGGTGGGGGCGGAGGCGCAGGCGCTCCGTCAAGAGGAGGGCGTCGTCGTCGGTGTCGAGGCCGGGCACCCGGCGATGTTACCCGGTCCGCCACGTGTTCGCCATTTCCTGTCGCGTGCGCGGCCGTCTCCTGATTCTCGCGTTGGTGCTCCCTCCGCGCCATTGCGTGCTCCCGTGCGCGAGCTGCTGTCTTTCCACGCGTTCGCCCTGCTCTGCTCTCGATATCTGCAATACCCCGACTTCGCTCGCGGGCGCGGCATTTCCCCGGAGCGAGCGCGAATCAGCGCCGATTGCTCGACACGGATCGCGGCTGTCAACCCCTCCTCGGGGGCTTGGTGAACCGCCCCCATCAACTTAGGATCGCTCCAGACACAGCGGGTTGGCGACTGGAGCCTTCGAGCGCTGGCGGCACCTGGTCACGCCCGCGTCGTGGCGTGGCCTGTCGGGTGCCGCATCGACGAATCGCCCTGACTTTTCGTGCCGGCAATTGGTGGGACTCTCATCGAGAAGTCGGTGCGGGGCACGGGCGGAGATCCGTCCCGGAGTCGGCCTTCGCCCGAATCACTCGCCTGCTGGGCTCCACCTCATCTGAACGCGGCTGTCTGCGGGATCGAGCGCATTGAAGCTCGGAATCGATAGAAAGGCGGAGTCACATGCGAAAGTATCGAGCGAGTGCGGTTTCTGCTGGAATCCTCGCCGGGTTTACCGGAGTGATGGCCAGCGCAGGCGCGAGCTGGGCCGGCGATTCGCGAGACGTCAAGGCGGAGGCCAGGGCGTCCGACGAGGTCGGGCACCACGTACCCGGCAAGGGCAAGGGGTTCGTGGGACAGCAGTTTCAGCAGTATCAGAAGGGGGAGCGCGGTCCCCAGGGGCCCATGGGGCAGCGGGGGCCCGCTGGGCCGCAGGGCGAGCGCGGTCCTCAGGGTCCGCAGGGGCCCAAGGGTGAGCGCGGCGAGCCCGGCCCGCAGGGGACGGCAGGCAGCGCGGGGCTCATCGGTCCCCAGGGCCTCCAGGGCTTCAAGGGCGTCGACGGCGCGCGTGGTCCGCAGGGGCCCAAGGGTGAGCGCGGCGAGCCCGGCCCGCAGGGGCCGGCAGGCGCCGCGGGGATCATCGGTCCCCAGGGCTTCAAGGGCGTCGACGGCGCGCGCGGTCCGCAGGGGCCCAAGGGTGAGCGCGGCGAGCCCGGCCCGCAGGGGCCGGCAGGCACCGCGGGGATCATCGGTCCCCAGGGCCTCCAGGGCCTCAAGGGCGTCGACGGGGCGCGTGGTCCTCAGGGACCCGCGGGGCCCATGGGTCCCAAGGGCGAGATGGGTCCTCAGGGCCTCAAGGGCGCTGACGGCGCGCGTGGTCCGCAGGGGCCGGCAGGGGCGGTGGGGCTCATCGGCCCCCAGGGCCTCCAGGGCTTCAAGGGCGCTGACGGCGCGCGTGGTCCACAGGGTCCCAAGGGAGCCATGGGTCCCAAGGGCGAGATGGGTCCTCAGGGGCCGGCGGGGCTCATCGGTCCTCAGGGCCTCAAGGGCGCTGACGGCGCGCGTGGTCCGCAGGGACCCGCGGGGCCCATGGGTCCCAAGGGCGAGATCGGTCCTCAGGGGCCGGTGGGGCACATCGGTCCTCAGGGCCTCAAGGGCGCTAACGGCGCGCGTGGTCCGCAGGGGCCGGTAGGGCCCAAGGGCGAGATGGGTCCCCAGGGGCCGGTAGGGCCCAAGGGCGAGATCGGTCCTCAGGGGCCGATGGGGCCCAAGGGCGAGATCGGTCCTCAGGGCCTCAAGGGCGCTGACGGCGCGCGCGGTCCGCAGGGGCCGGCAGGGCCCAAGGGCGAGCGTGGCGAGCGCGGCCTCCAGGGCCCCGCGGGGCTCGTCGGTCCTCAGGGCCTCCAGGGCCTCAAGGGCGCCGACGGCGCTCACGGCCTCAAGGGCGCCGACGGCGCGCGTGGTCCGCAGGGCCCCGCCGGACCCAAGGGCGAGCGCGGCCTCCAGGGCCCCGCGGGGCTCGTCGGTCCTCAGGGCCTCCAGGGCCTCAAGGGCGCCGACGGCGCTCACGGCCTCAAGGGCGCCGACGGCGCGCGCGGTCCGCAGGGCCCCGCCGGACCCAAGGGCGAGGTCGGTCCTCAGGGGCCGGCCGGACCCAAGGGCGAGCGCGGCCCCGCGGGGCTCGTCGGTCCTCAGGGCCTCCAGGGCCTCAAGGGCGAGCGCGGCCCCGCGGGGCTCGTCGGTCCTCAGGGCCTCCAGGGCCTCAAGGGCGCCGACGGCGCTCACGGCCTCAAGGGCGCCGACGGCGCGCGCGGTCCGCAGGGCCCCGCCGGACCCAAGGGCGAGGTCGGCCCCCAGGGGCCGGCCGGACCCAAGGGCGAGCGCGGCGAGCGCGGCGAGCGCGGCCCCGCGGGGATCGTCGGTCCTCAGGGCCTCCAGGGCCTCAAGGGCACCGACGGCGCTCACGGCCTCAAGGGCGCCGACGGCGCGCGCGGTCCGCAGGGCCCCGCCGGACCCAAGGGCGAGGTCGGCCCCCAGGGGCCGGCCGGACCCAAGGGCGAGCGTGGCGAGCGCGGCCCCGCGGGCCCCGCGGGGATCGCCGGTCTCCAGGGTCTCCAGGGCCTCAAGGGCATCGACGGCGCGCGCGGTCTTCAGGGCCTCACTGGACCCAGGGGCGAGCGTGGCCCCCAGGGGCCGGCCGGAGCGCCTGGGCTCGTGAAGATCCGCGTGGTCTCCGTGACGCGCGAGGCGTCGCCCGCGAGCGCGTCCGTCAACGTCAAGGCGCTCTGCGACGCGGGTGAATTCGTGCTCGGCGGCGGATTCTCGATCTCCGGCAGCGCCCAGGCGACGAGCAGGGTTGTCGAGAACTCGCCGTTCGACCCCACCGAAGGCCGCGCGGGCTGGACATCGACCGCCGTGTTCGAGAGCGGCTTCGGCAAGAAGGCGCAGACGGTGTCGTTGACCACCTACGCCGTGTGCGCCGAGCTGTCCGAGCGCTGATCCCGAAAGACCGGCGGGCCATGCTCGCGTGAGCACGAGCCCATCTGTCGAGCAGCTGTCCCCCGCCCGTCCACCGTGACCGCGAGGGCGGGGGACAGCTGGCTCCGCACCTCACCGGTGCTCCCCACACGCCGCACGCCGCACAGCGGCCCACCGTGCCATCGCCGCACAGCCCCACCTGCCACCCCGCCCGCATAGAGCACCGCGGTCCGCCCGTGCTCCCAGGAGCACGATCCGCGACGCCGCCGGGCCCAATCGCAGCCCTCCCCCGAACCCCTTACACCGCCGGATCAGCGGCCCGCGTTCCCAGGGGACACCATCACCCGCACATACACCCACAAAAGACGACACCCTCACCGTCGCGGCATCGAGGGTGCAGATGTCCTGCCGGCACGCGTGAGGCAGCTTGCACGCTTTTCGCATGAATTCCTGCCGGTGGCCTGCATGAACATCGGACTCTTCCACGTTCCGAAAAAAATGCGCGGTTTCCGGCATTTCTACCGGAACATCGGCGTGGCATCGCTGCTGTCCTGGATCAGGGAGAGCCGCCCTGGCACGCACGTGGAGCCGCCGCGACGCTCTTTGTCACAGCTGTTGCCATCTGCCACAGGCGCGATCACACGTAGTCACCGGACGGGCCGATGAAGACATCCCCTCACGTCAATCCAGCGGTACCCAGCATATCGAGGGGACACACAGAGAAATCTCCTCGCTCCGTAGATGCTGTGGTAATTTGCCCCCCTGGGCACGCGGACACGAAGGAGGGGTTTCTCTCAGGTCGGACCACATGCGCCCGAAGCGCACCCCAGAGGGGAACCATGAGCATAGATTACGATATGAAGACCACCGAGCATGCGACGATGACCGGAGCACGCCACGACCGCCTCGTGATCGCACACGTACTGAACTCCTTCCAGGTGGGCGGCGCCGAGCAGGTCGTGGTGGATCTGGCCGCGCTGCAGCGCGCCGCGGGACATGAGGTGATGGTCGTGGGCATCGAGACGAACCCCGACGGGCCGCGCGCGGCGCAGCTCCGGGAGCGCGACGTCGCGGTGCACATGCTGCCGAAGCGCTCCGGCTTCGACCTCAAGCTCCCCGGGAAGCTCGCGGCGTTCTTCGCCAAGCACGGTGTCTCGATCGTGCACTCGCACAATCAGCTGCCGCTCATCTACGCCACGGCCGCGGGCCGGCTGCACCGTGTGCCTGTGTGCCACACGCTGCACGGCGCCATGTTCGATCAGGGGCGCAGGGCGTGGCTGCGGCACATGGCCGCCAGGCTCGCCGACGCGCACGTGGCCGTGTCGCAGTCCACGGCCGACTTCATGCTGAAGCACAAAGAGGTACCGAGCTCGAAGCTTCATGTGGTCTTGAATGGAATCGACCTCTCCCGTTTCAGGCCGGACGCCGCAGCCCGGCACCGCATCCGGGCCGAGCTCGGGATCCCCCAGGACGCGTGGGTCGCCGGGGCGGTCGGCCGCCTGTCGCAGGTCAAGAACCACGCGCTCCTGCTCCGCGCGGCCGCGGGGATCCTGTCGGGCGACTCGGGCAACGCGCGCCTCCTCCTGGTCGGAGACGGGCCGGAAGCCGCCTCGCTGCGCGCCCTCGCCGAAGAGCTCGGCATCAGCGACCGCGTCGTCTTCGCGGGCGAACGGCACGACGTGCCGGGGCTGCTCGCCGCGAGCGACGTCTTCGTCCTGTCGTCGAAGTCCGAGGGTCTGCCGCTCTCCATGGTGGAGGCCATGGCGACCGGGTTGCCGGTGGTCTCGACCGCCGTGGGTGGCATCCCTGCCCTGATCGCCGACGGGGAGACGGGCTTCCTCGTCCCGTCGGACGACGAGGGCGCGCTCGCCGCCAAGCTCGCCGCGCTCAAGGGGGATCCCGTGCAGTCCGCGGCGATGGGCAAGCGCGGAAGGAAGCTCGCGCTGCGGCGCTACTCGGCCGAACGCATGATGGCGAGCTACATGGATATCTACGAGACCCTCCTCGCCCGGCGCGAGTCGGAGCGGCGAGGCGTGCTGCGGCCGAGCGAGCTGCTCGCAGGCCTGAGCGCATAACCCGGCGAGCCGCTCGCAGGCTCGCCCCCATCACCCGGCGAGCCGCTCGCAGGCTCGCCCCCATCACCCGGCCACACACCCAGGGCGAAACGCAAACGGCGCGGCAAGCGCGTCGCCCGCCGCCGCGGGCAGGCCGTCGCCGCCTCGGGCTCGCTTCACGGCACGCGAGGGATCGTCGAGCGCGCGCGCGCGTTCGTCGCGAGCGACGGCGGCGACGAGAGCGCCGCCGCACGAGAAAGCCGCGCCTGGGGACGACCCGAAGGCGGCCGTTCGTCCAGCGCGCAGGGGTCGCGCAGGTCCGTCACCGGCGCGAGCGTGCTCCGGGGTGACGGCACCAGCGTGCTCCGGGGTGACGGCACCAGCGTGCTCCGGGGTGGTGGCACCAGCGTGCTCCGGGGCGGCGGCACCAGCGTGCTCCGGGGTGGCGCGAGCGCGAGCGCGGCATGCGCCTCGCGCACAGCGGCCAGCATCGACCGCGCATCCGGCCAGCGATCCGCCTGCGCGAACTCGAGCGCGCGGTCCACCACCCGCACAACGGCCGGAAGCATCGACGGCGCGATCCGCGCGAGCGACGGAATCGGGCAGGTCATCCTCAGGAAGAAGAGCTCGTTGACGGTCGGCGCCTCCTGGACGTATCGGTCCGTCAGCAGCGAGAACATCGTCGCGCCCAGCGCCCAGAGGTCTGTCCGCGCATCGACGAGATCCCAGCGCGCGCGGGCCTGCTCGGGCGGCATGTACGCCGGCGTGCCCATCGCGCGGAGCCCCACGAGGGAGGTTTGCCCCGAGGGGGCCCGCAGGCGCGCGATGCCGAAATCGAGGATCTTCACCCCGCGCTCTCGCGTGAGGAAGATGTTGTCAGGCTTCAGATCCCGGTGAACGACGCCCCTCGCGTGCGCGGCCTCGAGCACCTCCAGGATCTGCTCGCTCACGGAGAGGACCTCGGCCGGCGGGAGCGGGCCCCTCTGCGCCTTCCAGCGCTGGAGGAGGCTCTCTCCCTCGAGGAGCTCCATCACGAGGAACGGCGATCCATCCTCGGTCACGTCGTCCGCGATCACCGCGGCGACCCCCGGGTGATCGAGGGTCTGCGCGATGGCCTTCTCGCGCAGGAACCGCGCGCGATCGCCCCGATCCCTCGCCCGCTCGGGGTGCAGCAGCTTGATCGCGGCCCGCTGGCCCCTGCGGTGCGTCGCGGCATAGACGGCCGCCATCCCGCCGAGGCCGATCAGCGCGTCCAGCCGCCACGCGCCGTTGAGCGACGTTCCCACCCGCGCCTGCGCTCTCTGGACGTGCGTGACATTCTCGAACTCCATCGCTGGTCCTCTCCGTACCTCGAGCCAGCGGCGCCCCCGGCGCTCGCGGCGCGGGAGAGCCACTCTGCTCTGCGTTTCCCGTGTCCCGGCGGCGGCGCTACGATCGAATCCGCGCGCCACGACGGCAGGCCCGGGTTGCAGCTCGTCGGCACCGCGACCCGCCCGGCCGTCCTGCGTCACCGACACAGGAGCCGCATGGGGTGGGCGCTCTCCAGCAGCACGTCATTTCATGGAAAAGTTCAGCAAAACCCGAGCCACGCCGGCGCACCCGGAGCGCCGCGGTGAACGCGCCACCGCGTGTGGCGAATCGCCCCCTTGCGGCAAAATGCCCCGACCCTTGTGGCGTCGCCAGGCGGTCCGCCTCGTCATCGTGAGACTGCCATCGGATGTGCTCGGATGTGCTCGGTATCGTGAGGCCTGGGTTCAGTGGAGGCCCTTCATCGTCGGATCACCCAGCTTGAACGCCCCCAGCGCTTGCCGGATGAAGGCGGGCACCGAGAGGTAGCTCTCGAGCGCGCCGCAAGCGCGGTTCGAGGAGCATGTGCACGCGTAGAAATCGCTGAAATCGTCGTCGTCCGCGTCGGCGTCCGCCTTGCAGCCGTCCACGCCCTCCCGCAGGACCTCGCCGTCGTCCGCGATGGCGGCGATCGTCGGATCCCACCGCACGATCGGCTGCCCTGTCTCCGGGTTCGGCTTCACCTTGTGCCAGTCCGCCTTGCCGTCGCCGTCGAGGTCGGGCCCCGGCTCGGTGACATACGCCTTGGCCAGGAGCTCATTGCCATACTCCAGGACGCGCGCGCCGATGCCCTTCTGCACGATCTTGCCAAAGACGGTCTCGGTCCCGTAGGCCTTCGCCACGAACACCTTCCCGGACGGGTGGTGGAGCTCGATCCGGTCCGGGAAGCCGGGATCGGCGTCTGCCCCGGCCTCCCAGACGTGCATCATGTCCAGCCACTTCTGCTTCTGGTTCTCGGGCAGGTAGAGCAGGGTCCACGCGATGAGGAACTTCTGCTGCTCCCAGCCGATCTGCGGGTCGAGGATGGCGACCTTGGCCGGGGCCCGCGGGTTCCACGGCGCGCTGTCGGGCGCGCCATAGGAGCTGCAGACGATGCTCCCGGCCGCGGGGAAGCAGCTCTCCGGCCCGCTCTCGGCCCACCACGAGGTCCAGCCGAGCGCGCCGGCCGGATACCCGCTCGCGTCCCGGACCGGCCGGCCGCGCTGGTCCGCCTCGACGCGCACGCCCTTGAGGGCGTCGTCGCCCGTGAGGTTGTTGGCGAGCCAGCGGCGGTACCCTTCCGGGAAGACGTCGGCGAGCGAGACCGCCCGGTAGCGCGCGTCGAGGAAGTCGTGCCGCGAGTCGCTGATGAAGTTGTCGACCGACTCGGTCATCAGCATCGACACCCACGCCTTGTCGTAATAGGCCCCGGCGTTCATCGTGTACGACGAGTCGTACTCGCCCTTGTCCGCCGCGAGCGCGTTCTCGAGCGGCTTGCCCCCGACGGCGATATCACCGAAATAGCCCGTCGCGCCGTTCGGGACGACCACCAGCGGCTCCCCGGGATCGCCGAACACGTCGCTCGATGACCGGAGGACGTTGTCCCCGTCCGGCAGGAAGTGCTCCCCCGGCTGCGGGCGCGCCATCTGGAGCGAGAAGTGATCGAACGCGATCCCGGCCGCAAGGGTGTTCTCCTTGAAGAGGCTGTTCGCGGCCTGGACCCAGAACGTGTCGAAATCGTAGCCGCGGTCCAGCGCGAACTCGCGGTAGATGTTCATGATGAGCCCGAGGCCCTTCGCGCCGTCGCGCATCTTCGCGTTGTACCGGTTCAGGGTCCGCTCCGACGCCGCGCGCACGCTGAAGGCCTGCCGGCCGCGGCGGTAGTTGTCGAAGATGTGGTTCACCTCCTGCTGCGTGACGAAGAAATTGAAGAGCTCGTAGGCGTCCGCCCCGTTGTCGTGCCGGTACACGCTCAGGTTGCCGAGGTCGGCCCACCGGTCGGTCGCGAAGCCGTAGGGCAGGCGGGTCCGCCCCGCCGGGTCCACCGAGGGTCCCTTCACGTCCTCCGGCGTCTCCAGCGCGCGCCAGGTGACATAATCGACCTTCTGCTGCCGGCACCGCGTGGTCTTGCCGTCGATCGACACGAGCAGGCCGTCGAGCAAGGGGTGCCAGACGCCGTCCAGCTCCTCGTCCCAGTCCGAGGGCACGAACGCGCTCGGGTCGACCTCGACGCAGCTGCGCGGCGTGATCAGCTCGTACTTGCTCTGCAGCTCGGAGTAATGGATGTCCTCGTCGTCGTACTCGGGCTGGATGCCGAGGACGCCGCCGAAATCGTCGATCTTCGCGAGCACGCCCTTGCCGCGCGGGGTGGTCGCCTTGTAGCTCGGGTCGGCGTGCACGGCGACGGCATCGCCGTAGAAGAGGCGGGCCGCGGCGAAATCATAGGCGCCGAGCCCGATGAGGTCCTGCGTGGGCTCGCCGGCATAATCCATCGCCGACGACTGCATGAACATCCAGATCAGGTTCTTCCGCTCGTTCTCGGTGACGGGGTCGTAATACCTCGGCCCGACGCAGGCCTCGCCGTCCTCCGAGAGCGTCTCGCACGGCGTCTTCACCCGTCCATCGCTCGTGCGGAGCTGCCAGTACTGCGGCCGGTAGCCCCAGGCGTCGGAGGAGCTCACGAAATTGTGCCGCAGCCCGACGGAGTGGCCCATCTCGTGGAGGATCACCGAGGTGTGCGCCCGCTGCGCGAGGTAGCGCCGCATGGCCTCGGCGCGCCGCGCCTTCTGCGCGGCGTCCCCCTCGCCGAAGCGCCCGTGCTTGCTCGCGAATTTCTCCTCGAGGAGGTCCGCCAGGTCGGCGGTCGCGAGCGGCGCCGGCGCCTCGTGCATCACGCACGCGCCGCGCTCGGCGAGCGCGATCTCCTTCAGGTTCGCGAGCTCGCGCCGCACGCTCGGGTTCGCCCCTCGGAGCGGCGACGCGAGGCGCATCACCTCGTCCGTGAGCGGCAGCCCCGCGACGCCGGTGAGCTCCTGGATCGCCTTCGTCGTGAGCTCGGCCTCGAGCTCGGTGCCCGCCGCGGCCCTGCGGCGCGCCTCGTAGATCCCGCGCATGCTGTCGGGCGCCGTGGCGTCGGCCGCGATGCCGCGCACCTCCTTCGAGAGCCGCCGGAGGCTCTCGCGCAGCGCCGGGTTCTGCGCCATCTGGCCGGTGCCCTCGGAGACGGCCGCCTCGTCCACCCCGGCGGACCGGGCGATCCGCCGCCCGAGCTCCTCCCGCGTCAGCCGCGGCAGCGCGCCGCCCCGCGAGGCGCCCTCGCTCGCCTGCGCCCAGTCCCGGACGTAATCGCCGTCGGTCACCTCTTCGGTCTTGAGCTCTCCCTTGATGTAGCGGGCCGTGTCCACGACGCCCTGGCTCCAGATGTCGCTGACGTGGGTCCAGACATTGATGCTCGCCGCGACCTTCTCGCCGGTGAGCGGGTCCTCCGAGTCGCTGTAGATGCCCCAGGCGGAGGGCGATTGCGGCGCCTCGAAGTTGTTGATCTGGTGATAGCGCAGGTCGCCGATCCGCGCGTTCAGCGCCTCGCGGCACGCCCCCATCAGCGCGGGGTCCCGCCCTGCTTCCTTGCGGCGCTCGTCGCTGCACATCCTGGCGGTCACGCCCGCCGGGAGCCGCGGACCGCCGCACGCCTCGGGGTCGTCCGCCTCGACGGGGCTGTGACAGAGCACGATCATCTCGGGCATCTTCGCGAGCGCGATGACGCCCCTCGAGGTCCCGCGCCGCGCGCCGATCTCGTCGGCGAGGGCCTCGCAGGGCTGCCCCTCGCGCGCCGCGCCGCGCCGGCACGCGTCGACCTCGCGCGAGAGCGCGATGGCGTCGGCGTCATCGTCCATCTGCCCGTCGTAGACAGGGAACGCCTCGCCGCAGCGCGCCGCGTCCCCGTGCGTCCGGACGC
Organism: Sorangium sp. So ce426; assembly: GCF_051475585.1. Classification (NCBI taxonomy): domain Bacteria; kingdom Pseudomonadati; phylum Myxococcota; order Polyangiales; family Polyangiaceae; genus Sorangium; species Sorangium sp. So ce426. The sequence continues at coordinate 8,002,340 of NZ_CP150341.1, forward strand.
ACTCGGTGTACTTGGCGGTCACGACGGCGCTGCGCAGGGCGACGTCCCACTCGTGGGCGGCCATGTCCGTGGCGACGAAATAGTCGGGGTTGCTGTCCGAGGTGACGTACCACGCCTGCGGCACGGCCTCGCGCCGCTGGTAGGGCAGGGTGCACCGTTGCTTGAAGGTGTCGCACCGCGAGCCGGGCCCCACCGCCTCCATCCCGCCATCCCGGGCCATCGAGGCCCCGGTGACGACCTCGCACTCGTCCTCGGTCCCGTTCCGGTCCTGGTCGCGGTGCGGATCTGCGCCGGCGGGGGTGGTCTCGGGGGTGAAGCACGGGATCTCGCCCGTCATGCTCTCTGGATCGTCGTAGTAGTGGCTGCGTTCCCAGATGTTGTAACGGGAGATCATGCGGTGCCACTTGGCGTCGCTCATGCCGTAGTTGCGGGCGTAGCCGAAGCGCTCTCGCACGAAGGCGCCGAACGCCCGGAACCGGTACCCGTCCCACTCGGCCGGCTCGTAGTCCCGATCGACGACGCGCCGGAACGACTGCCGGAGGGTGATCTCGACGGGGTTGCACGATCCGACCGGCGCGGTGCCGCCCGTGAAGTCCGTGTCGAGCATGCAGGCCGGGAAGCTGTCGATGCCCCACCCGAGGTGGCTGAGATCGACGAGCTGGGGCACCGCGAAGGCCTTGTTGGTGACGTCGAAATACCCCTCCTCGGGGTCGAAATGGGGCGCGTCAGGGTGGCTCGGGTCGCTGACGTAGTAGGAGAGCGGCTCGTACTGCACGCCGCCGTAGACGCCGATGAGCGACAGCGTGTCGAAGTCGTAGGAGTCGACGTTCAGGTTCTTCGACCAGTCGACCCGCATGTACTCGCGCTCAACCCATGGACGGTCGGTCGTATTTTCGACGATGACGTTGCTCTCTTCCCCCGTCGCTCGGTTGTAATCGCGCTGGACGTCGAAGTGGGAGAGGATCTTGTAGGCGACGACCACGACGCCATCGTCCGTGGCGGAGCCGGCGCCCTTGCCGTCGCTGTCGTTCACGCGCTCGTAGGTGAGGCGCCCGAGCAGGAGGTCTTCCTGGATGATCCACTTGATGCGCGCGACATCGGCCTGAGCGTACGAGGAGGAGAAGAGCCCGTCCTGCGAGGCGCCGTAGCCCACGTCGACCACCGTGGTCCGCGCCCAGAACTCGGGATCGTCCTCCCTGCTCTGCAGATCGGCGCCGACGAAGAACGATTTCGCCAGCGCGTTCGCCTGAACCTGGCTGATGGCCGGCCGCTCCTCGGCGCAGCCCGCGATCGAGCACACCGCTGCCGCGAGCAATGCCTGTCTCACGATCCACCTCATCGCAGAGTCCTCCTCTGGCAGCTCGGTCCCGAGCGCGAATGCCCCCATGAGAACCTCGGCCCGAGTCGCCGCGACGACCGCCCCGGTCGCGCGGGGGGCGGGCCTGCTCGCCCACGCCGGCACCGCGGCATACCACGTACCACGCGCGCCACACCCTCGCCATTCCTGGACAATCCACGGGCATTCAATGCCATTTCGCCTCGCGCCCCGCTCACGGCGCGGCCGCGCTGCGCCGCCGGGCGTTAGGCGATTGACGGCCGCCGCCGCCTGTTGCCGAGCCTCTCCGGGCGGGGACGGATTCGGTCACGTTCAGGGCACGAAGCGCGTGCCCCTCCACCCCGCCATCGATCACCAAAGTGAACGTGAACGTAAACGTAAACGTTCGGAGGTAGGAGAACGCAGCGCGAAGCTTGGTTGACGTCCAGGATGCCCGGCGCGAGCTTCTCTCCCGTCGCCCCTCGCCTCGCCCGCGAGGCTGCGGTATTCGACCACCTCACCCGATCGGGAGGACCGCAGTGCCTGACGGAGACGTCCTGCTCTCGAACACCGACGGCACCATCCTGGCGCAAGGCCCCGCCGTGCTCGTCTGCGAGTGCCGTGGCGACGGCCTCGACCTCGCCGTCCGTCGCGTCGCCGCGTTCGCGCTCGTCGCCTCGCTCGTCGTGGCGGGCATCGTGGCGGCGCGCGCGGCCCCCTTTCCCATCCTCTTCATCGCGGGGACGTGGACCGCCGGAGCCGCCGCCGCGCTGCTCGCCGTCCGCCGGCGCCGCCGGCTCCACGGGCTGTTCCGCCTCGACTTCGAGCGCGACGAGCTCATCCAGGACGGCCGTGGCTTCCGGCGGATCCTGCCGATCCAGACGATCGTCGGCGTCTCGACCCCGCCCGCCTCGGACACGGACGTCGACGAGCCGGGCCTCGCGCCGCGCTGGCTGCTCCTCCACCTGTCGACCGGAGAGCAGCTTCGCCTGGGCAGGGCGCCCGCCTACGCGCTCGGACCCGCGCTCGCCTTCCTCAAACGGGCCGGCGTCGAGGCGTGAGGGGCGCGCCCGCCGCCGGCCACCGCCGCGCCGTCAGGGCCTCGGCAGGCTGGGGTAGGCCGGACCGAAGTCGTTGCGGACGTCGCGGACCGTCGAGAGGTACGGCGTCTTCACGGTCTCGTCCCGGTAGATCGGCCGGACGACGCACGTATCGTCTCCGCACTCCCCCGCTTCGGGGAAGATCACGTCGGCGACGAGCCAGAACCTGTCGCCCGAGTCCTCCGGAACGAAGGCGACGGGCACCTCGGGGTCGTAGAAGCCGGTGGGCCCAAGGTCGGCCCCGAGCTCGCCGTTGCAGTAGATCTTGATCCGCGGGTGCACGTCGAACGACACGCTGCCGCCGAAGTAGTGCACCGCGATGCGCATCCAGCTGGCCTTGGGCGGGAAATCGACGTTGATGTTCTCGGGCGCGCAGAAGGTCGGGTCGTCCGGGTCCGTGGTGCGGTGGGAGCAGGAGATGTTGTCGAGATCGAGCCGCGGGCTATGGCACCCCCTGCCGTGGGCGCGCCAGTCGTCCCCCACGCCGCGAGGCGCGTAGAAGCAGCTGTTGTTGGTCTCCTCCGGATCCAGGTACCAGTTCACCGGCTCGGGGGGCGTCGCCGTGTCGCTGAACCACGTGATGGCCGAGCCGCCCGAGAGGCTGTCGAGCGTGCAGTTCCCGTAACCGCACGCGGCGCTGGAGCCGCCGACCGTCCAGGGCTGCATGTTGTCCGGCTTGTGGAGGTAGAGGTCCATATCCACGCTGGCCGGCTCGTGCTCCCACTCGAGCTCGACGCGGAGGCCGCGGGCGCCGACGAACAGCGGGTAAACGCAGCTCGCGGTCTCGCCGCTCGGAAGCCTCTTCGTGTACGTGACCGTGTACTCGCCCGACTGGAGCGGCTTGAATTCATCCGCCGGCCCCTGCCCGCCCACCGAGGGGCACGGGTTCACGCCCGGCGGGCACGTCACCGTCCACACCTCGGAGTCCGGCCGCGCGTCCTCGCTGAACGAGCCGGTGCCCTCCTTCAGATCGACGGTGGCGAACGGCGCCGCCTGGAGCGGGTGGCAGCCCGCCACGTCGTTCCGGTGGCAGTCCTGGTCCGCGTGCACGCCGCCGACGCAGGGGCCCCACGTGCCCGTCTCGTCGCAGATCTGGGTCCCGGGGAAGCACCCCGGGCTGCGTCGGAACGACGGATCGCCGCGGAAGCAGGAGTGCGCCTGCCCGGCGATGCACCCGCAGCGCTCGTCGATCATCCCGTTGCAGTCGTCGTCCAGCCCGGCGTGATCGACGCCGAGCTCATCCACGCCGCACAGCTCCGTCGGACCGCAGGCGCTCCCGCACGGGTTGATCGTCACCGGCAAGCCCTCGTGCGCCCCTCCATCGATATCGCCGAGGAAGCCGCCGTAGCCTTCCGAGTCGCCAGGCTGGGCGGTCGCCACGCCGGCGCCGCCCGCCCCGCCGGCGCTGGCCGCCTCGTCGGCGTGCGAGCTGCCGCCCGTGGTCAGATCGAACGTGAGCCGCTTGCCTTCCGCGCTGCAGCCGGCCGCGAAACCGGCGCCCGACGCCGCGATCGCGATCACGACGGGGAGCACGGAGGAGACACGAAGACGAGACATGATACCTCCACTTGGAGACCTAGACGCGGTGTCGCGGCGGCCTGCGCCCGCTCCGCGCCACGGCGAAGCGCGCCGTTCACCAGGCACTACAGCGTGAAGCAAAGCGGATACCGGTGTCCCCAGCGCGCGCGAAAGCGCGGCTCGGGACGGCAGTTCACGAGGCCCCGACCCTCATCGAGCAACAAGAACACCTTCCATGCAGACTCAGCAGGGTGAGTCGCTGGAGGAGGACTCCCTAGCACGGACGCCGGCCGGCGATGGCCACAATGAGCCGCCTTCAGCCGGCGAGACGCGCTCTCGCCAGATGCGGAGTCAGGCGAACCACCAGGTTACCCGATGAATCAGAGAAATCATCCTCGGACAGATCACCACGAAGCTCGCCTTGCTGGCCGGTGTGGCGTTGCGCCTCACGACCTCTGCGCATGGGGCGAGGTGGCGCCGGCAGAGCTCGTGCGCTCGCGTCAACGCGTTCGCGCGCGCTGACGTCGCGAGGCCCGGCCGGTGAGCTGGGTGGGATGCGGGTCAGGGCAGCGTCGGGTAAGCGGGACCGAAGCTCGCCTCGGCGTCGTCCCGCGTGGTGAGCAGCGGCGTCTTCGCGCTGGCGTCCTCATAGAGCGGCCGCACGACGCAGGCCGCCTGGCCGCACTCGTCCGGCTCGGGGAAGAGCACGTCGGCGACGAGCCAGAACATGGTGTGTCCGTCCGTGGGCTTGAACGCGACACGCCGCTCCGGGCTGTAGAACCCCGTGTGCCCCAGATCGGCCCCGAGCGCGCTGTCGCAGAAGATCTTGATCCGGGGGTGGACATCGTGCTTCACGCTGCCCTGACCATAGTAATACACGCCGATGCGCATCCACTGACCCTTCGGCGGATAGTCGAGGTTGATGTTCTCCGGCGCGCAGAAGTCCGGGTCGTTGGGGTCCGTCACGACGGGGTCGCACCTCCAGTTGTCGAGGTCGAGCCGCGGGTTGTGGCAGCCAAGACCGTTGGCCTCCCATTGTTTCCCCACGCCCCGAGGGGCGTTGAAGCAGCCGTTGTTGCCCGGCACCGGGTCGAGGTACCAGTTCACGGGGTCCGGCAGCCTCGCGCTGTTCAAGAACCAGCGGATATCCGAGGCCTTTGACGAGAAGTGCTCGATGGTGCAGTTGTAATAGCCGCAGTCCACCGACGAGCCCGACATGCTCCAGGGTTGGGTGTTGCTCGGCTTGTGGAGGTGAAGATCGAGATCGACGTCGCCGACGTCGTGCTCCCACTCGAGCTCGACGCGCAGGCCGCCCGCGCTGACGAAGAGCGGGTACTGGCAGCTCTGGGTGTCGCCGCTCGGGACGCGCTTCGTGTACGTGACGGTGTACTCCCCCGACTGCAGCGGCTTGAAATCGTCCGCTGGGTCCGAGCCGCTCACCTCCGGGCACGGGTCGACGCCATCGGGGCAGTCCACCGTCCACACCTCGGAGCCCGCGACCGCGTCCGCGCTGAAGGCGCTGGTGCCCGCCTTGAGGTTCACATCGGCGAAGGGCGACGCCTGTATCGGGCGGCACGGAGCGCCGCTATCCAACTGGCACTTCTCGTCGGCGTGCACGCCGCCGACGCACGGGCCCCAGGTGCCGGTCTCGTCGCAGAGCTGGGTGCCAGGAAAGCAGCCCTCGCTGTTCCGGAACGACGGATCGCCGCGGAAGCAGGAGTGCGCCTGACCGGGGATGCAGGCGCACGTCTCGTCGATCGAACCATCGCAGTCGTCGTCCAGGCCGAGGGTCGCGCCGGTACATAGCTCCTTGTCGCCGCACGCGCTCCCACAAGGGTTCACCATCACATCGCTGTGCGGCTCCGCCCCTCCATCGATGTCGAGGAACCCACCCAGCCCGTCGCCTCCGCCGGTCGTGCCTCCCGCTCCCACGCCTGTTTCGTCAGCTCCGCTCGAGTCGAGCACGTTGGACGAACCCGTCGCGCTGCAGCTGGCCGCGAAGCCGGCGCTGTACACGGCGGCGCCAACCACGATGAGGAGCGAGAAGGAGAACCGACGTCGACCCATGACACCTCCGCTTGGGGATCCTCGATGCCGCGACAAAGCGGGCTCACACCCCGCTCGACACCCCGGCATTCCAGGAGCTCACGCGAGTGTAGCAAAATCAGCAAGCGACAATCGCACTGCAAGCGCGACAGAAGAATGTCGCTCGCTCACCGTGCGCTGCTGTCAATCCACGAGCGGTCGATTGCCCACATCCACCGATGCGCCGCGGAGCACGGCACCATTGCGCCGCGGCGTACCATTGCCCCGCAGCGTGCAGGACGGCGCCCACGCACGCACAGGACGCGAAGCTGGCGCCAGGGGATCGCCTATCCGATGATCGGGAGCTGCCGAGCGCCCTTGGCCCTCGCGGGCTGCGGCTCCGGCTGCGGCTGCGCCACGGACGACGCGGCCGCCTCCTCGATGTGCACGCCGGAGCGGAAGCGCTGCTCGCCGCCCGCGATCTTGCGGTGCGCCAGCGTGTGCTGCATGAAATTCAGCGGAAAGAAGCCCGCCAGCTGGATCCAGCTCGACTGCCGTGTGAGGGTGAACCTGCGCCATATCGACGACGGCGAGTAGAATTTCGTCCACGCGGACACCCACCCCTCCCGGAGCCGCTCCCGCGACATCTGCTTGGGAACGAAATAGGGCGAGCCGGCGTCGTGGTCGCGGCGCAGCCACCAGCGCTCGTCCGTGAGGCGCCCCTCCGCCTTGAGGCGGCGGTACAGCTGCGTCGCGGGGTACGGGGTGAGGATGGCATACAGCGCCATCGTCAGCTTCATGTCGATGCCGAACTCCACGGTGCGATCGAACACCTCGGGATCGTCCGTATCGAACCCGAAGACGAAGCTCCCCCAGACCGAGATGCCGTGATCGTGGAGCATCGCCATCGTGTCCTTGTACTGGGAGGGACGGTTCTGCCGCTTTCCGGTGAACTTCACCGTCTCCTCGTCGATGCTCTCGAAGCCGATGAAGAGCGCCTTGCACCCGCTCTCGGCCATGAGCTTCACGTTCTCGAGGCGCTTGACCGCGGCGAGCGAGCACTGGCCAATCCAGTGCTTCTTCAGCGGGATCATCCGGGTGAAGAGCTCTTTCGAGTAAGCCCGGTGGATCATCACGTTGTCGTCCGCGAACATGATGAGCTTGCCGAGCGACCGGAGCTCGCTCAGCACCTCGTCGGTCGGGCGGAACCGCATCGTTGTGCCGTTCGCCGTCGACACGCTGCAGAACTCGCATGGATACGGGCAGCCGCGCATCGTCTGCACGACCTGGAACGGGATGTACTTCTTGGAGGTGAACAGGTCGCGCCGCGGCGGGGGCCTGCCCGCGAGATCCGGCAGCTCCGGGCGGTAGAACGGCTTGAGCTCGCCGCGCTTCACGTCCGCGAGCAGGGCGGGCCAGGCGTCCTCCGCCTCGCCGACAACGACGGCGTCCGCGTGCTGCAGGGCCTCGTCGGGGCAGGCCGTCGGGTGGATGCCGCCGAGCACCACCTTCACGCCGCGCCTGCGGTAAGCGGCGGCGATATCGTAGCTGCGGCGGGCTGTCTTGCTGTCGACGCTGATCCCGACGAGGTCGACGTCCTTGACGTCGCGCTGGAGATCGAAGGGCTGCACGACGTCATCGGTGTAGATGATCTCATCCTCGGGGGGCGTGAGCGCCGCGAGGGTGCCGAGCCCCACACGAGGCAGGTACGCGGAATCTTCGCTCGCCGTGGCGATGAGCTCGATCTGCATGGCGGATCGTGCTTATCACGGAGCCCCAAGGAGACCCACGACGAATGAGCCTGCTCTCTGACGCCGCAGTCTTTCTCGGCGCGGCCGTCGTCGCCGTGCCGCTGTTCAAGCGGATCGGCCTCGGCGCGGTGCTCGGCTACCTCGTCGCGGGCGCGCTGCTCGGCCCGTGGGGGCTGCGGATCATCGCCAACGTCGAGGACACCCTCCACTTCTCGGAGCTCGGCGTGGTGCTGCTCCTCTTCCTCATCGGCCTCGAGCTCCAGCCGTCGCGGCTCTGGGTGCTCCGCCGCGCCGTGTTCGGCCTCGGCGGCGCGCAGGTCGCCGTCACGGGCGCGCTCATCGCGCTCATCGGCGCCGCGCTCGGCCTGCGCGCCGACACGGCGGCCATCGCGGGCGTCGGGCTCTCGCTCTCGTCGACGGCGTTCGTCCTGCAGATCCTGGCCGAGAAGGGCCAGATGCAGTCGCAGCACGGCCGCTCCGCGTTCGCCATCCTGCTCTTCCAGGACCTCGCCGTGATCCCGCTGATCGCGGTGCTCCCCCTGCTCGGCCCCGCGGGCGCGGCCCCCGGCGAGGGGAGCGCCGTCGCCTCGTCGCTCAAGGCCGTGGCCGTGCTGCTCGCGGTCGTCGCCGGCGGCCGCTACCTCGTGCGCCCCGTCTTCCGGGCCATCGCCGCCACCCACGCGCACGAGATCTTCACCGCGGCGGCCCTGCTCGTCGTGCTCGGCACGGCGCTCCTCATGGTGCAGGTGGGCCTCTCCATGTCGCTCGGCGCCTTCATGGCGGGCGTGCTGCTCGCCGACTCGGAGTACCGCCACGAGCTCGAGGCGGACATCGAGCCGTTCAAGGGCCTGCTCATGGGGCTCTTCTTCATCGCCGTCGGGATGTCGGCGAACATCGGCCTCGTCATCGAGCGGCCGCTGCTCGTCCTCGGGCTCGTCCTCGGCGTGATGGCGCTCAAGGCCGCCGTCCTGCTCGTCCTGGGCAGGGCGGCCGGGCACGCGAAGGGCTCCGCGCGCGACCTCGCGCTCACGCTCCCGCAGGGGGGCGAGTTCGCCTTCGTCCTCTTCGGGATGGCCGCGGGACAGGGCCTCATGGACAGGCTCCTCGCCGACCTCCTCGTCGTCGTGGTCACGCTGTCCATGGCGGTCACGCCGCTCGTCATCGCGCTCGGCGACGCGCTCGTGAAGCGATGGCAGGGGGGCGGGCCAGCGCGCGAGTTCGACGTGATCGACGACGACGACCCGAGGGTCATCATCGCCGGATACGGCCGCTTCGGCCAGATCGTCTCTCGCGTCCTCCGCACGAGGAAGATCCCCTTCACCGCGCTCGACGCGAGCCCGACGCAGGTCGACTTCGTCCGCAAGTACGGCAACAAGATCTACTACGGCGACGCCTCCCGGCTCGACCTGCTCCGCGCGGCGCGCGCCGACAAGGCGAAGATCTTCGTGCTGGCGATCGACGACGTCGCGTCGTCGGTGAAGACGGCGGAGGTGGTGAAGCGGCACTTCCCGGACCTCCTGATCTACGCGCGCGCCAGGAACCGCCAGCACGCGTATCAGCTGATGGATATCGGCGTGACGGTGCTGGAGCGGGAGACGTTCCTGTCGTCGCTCGAGGTGGCGGCGCGCGTGCTCGAGGGCCTCGGGATGCGGGAGCGGGACGCCCGCGCGACCATCGAGCGGTTCAGGGCCCACGACGAGGAGGTGCTCCTGCGCGGGCACGCGGTGCACAACGACGAGGTCAAGCTCATCGAGGCGGCGAAGCAGGCGGCGCAGGAGCTCGAAGGCCTGTTCGCGTCCGACGAGATCGCGCCGTCCGGCAGGGACGACGAGGCCGCGGCGGTGTGAAGCGGAGCGCGCGGGCCGCCGCCGGCTCGCTCACGCCTTCACTCCTGTTCCTGCTTCGCGCCGATGCCGTGGCGGCGGAGGTAAGCCCGCACGTGCGCCCGCTCCATGCCCGCGCGCCGCGCCATCTCGCTCACGTTGCCCTTCGCGTCCTCGGACAGGGCGGCGAAGTAGTCGCGCTCGAACCGCGCGAGGACGTCGCGCTTCGCCTCCTGGAACTGGCGGCCCTTCATCGACGCGAACGAGCTGCTGGCCGCGCCGCCGCCGGCGCCCGGGGGGATCGACGGCGAGGAGCTCGGGTGCACCGGCGTCTCGGTGAGGGCGCCGAGGTGCGCCGCGATGTCGATCTCCTCGCCCTCGGCGGCGAGCGCGAACGCGACGGCGACCGCGTTCCGCAGCTCGCGGACGTTGCCCGGCCAGTCGTGCCGCATCAGCCGCTCGAGCGTCATGTTCGAGACGCGCTCGTAGGCGCTCTCGTCGCCGAGATCCTTCAGCATCCGACGGACGAGCACGGGGATGTCCTCCACGCGCTGCCGGAGCGCCGGCAGCTCGATCTTGATCTGCGCGACGCGGAAGTAGAGGTCGCTCCGGAAGTTGCCGCCGTTCACGGCCCGCACGAGGTCGCGGCGCGTCGCCGCGAGCACGCGCACGTCGACCTCGCGGTAGCTCGACCCGCCGACGCTCTTGATGCGGCGCTCGGCGAGCGCGCGGAGGAGCTTCGGCTGCACCTCGAGCGGCAGCTCGCCGAGCTCGTCGAGGAAGATCGTGCCGCCGTCCGCCTCGATGAACGGCGAGAGGCGCTTGTCGACCGCGCCCGTGAACGCGCCGCGCTCGTGGCCGAACAGCGTCGCCTCGGCCAGGGTCGGCGGGATCGAGCCGCAGTCCACGACGACGAACGGCTTCTTCGAGCGGGCGCTCGCCAGGTGCAGCGCCTGCGCGACGAGCTCCTTGCCCGTGCCGGTCTCGCCCGTGATGAGCACCGTGAGGTCGGTCGGCGCCATCTTGGAGAGGCGCTCGAAGATGGCCCGCATCCCGGGGCTGCTCGCCACGAGCGGGCCGAACGACGGGATCGCCGAGACCGTGATGCGCTCGGGCCGCAGGGGCTCGAACTGGATCTCGGTCTCGCCGAGCCGCAGCTTCGTGCTCGTGAGCAGGTAGATGTCGCCGACCCGCACGCCGCCGACGAAGGTCCCGTTCCGGCTGTCGAGATCGCGCACGCGGACGCCCTGCTCCGTGGCGACGAACTCGGCGTGCACCGCGCTGACCTTGGCGTCGTCGAGGACCAGCTGGCAGGCGGCGTTGCGGCCCACGATGACGGGATCGGTGCCGATCTCGATCCATCCGCCGCCGCGCGCGGCCGACGATTTCGTGAGGCGGATGCGCCCGCCGCGCACCTCGACCCGGTTCTTCGTGCCTACCGTCGCGTCGAGCAACTCAGTGCCTCTCTGTCTTGCGGCGCGAAGGCGGACCCTCCGGCCGGGGAATCTCTGCGCCCCCGCCCCTGCTCGGCGGTGGCGGCGGCGCGCCCGCGCCCGCCCTGCTCGGCGGTGGCGGCGGCGCGCCCGCGCCCGCCCTGCTCGGCGGTGGCGGCGGCGCACCCGCCCTGCTCGGCGGCGCAGGCGGCGCGCCCGCGCCCGCCCTGCTCGGCGGTGGCGGCGGCGCACCCGCCCTGCTCGGCGGCGCAGGCGGCGCGCCCGCGCCCGCTCTGCTCGGCGGTGGCGGCGGCGCGCCCGCGCCCGCCCTGCTCGGCGGTGGCGGTGGCGCCCCTGCGCCCGCCCTGCTCGGCGGTGGCGGTGGCGCCCCTGCGCCCGCCCTGCTCGGCGGTGGCGGTGGCGCCCCTGCGCCCGCCCTGCTCGGCGGCGCAGGCGGCGCGCCCACGCCGGTCCTGCTCGGCGACGCCGGCGGCGCGGCGGCCCGGCTCGGGGGCGGCGGGGGCACCGTGCTGGCCCTGGGAGGGGCGAGCGAAGCAGGGGGCGGCGAGCTGTGGCCGGCGTCGCTGAAGCCGCCGTTCTCCGTCATCGTCGGGGGGCCGTCGACGACCGTGGGGTTGTCTTCCAGGAACGCGTCGGGCAGCTCGGAGGGATACCTGCTCCGCTGCGTGCGGCGCGTCGCGCGCGTGATGTTCGCCGGCTGGATGGCCCGCCAGCTCGACAGCGCCTCTCCCGCGGAGCCGAAGCGCCCTTCGCGCCGGCGATCGAGCGCCCGCTCGAGGAAGCGCTCGATGCCCACCGGCCATTTCTCGCCGGTCGCCTCGGCGAGCGACGGCGCCGGGCGGTCGAGCTTCATCGCGACGAGCACCGCGGCGTTCGCCCCCTCGAACGGCAGCCGCCCGGACAGCGACCGGAAGGCCACCGCGCCGACCGCGTAGATGTCGGCCCGCTCGTCGGCCCGCGCGGCGCCCCGCACCTGCTCCGGCGCCATGTACGCGAACGACCCCAGCGTCGCGTCGAAGGCGGTGAGCGTGGGCTCTTCCTTCTCGCGCCGCGTGAGCTTCGAGATGCCGAAATCGAGGATCTTCGCGCGCTCGCGCCGGTCGGGCAGGCCGAGGTGCTCGAGGTAGATGTTGCCCGGCTTCAGATCGCGGTGGATGACGCCCGCGGCGTGCGCCGCCACGAGCCCCTGGAGCACGTCGTCGATGATCGGGCCGACCTCGCTGAACGGCAGGTACTGCTCGCGCTTCAGCCGATCCGCCAGCGACTCGCCGTCGAGCTGCTCGAACACGAGCAGGTGCTCGCCCTCGTCCGTCTGGCCGACCTCGAGCAGCTGGCAGACGTACGGGCTCTGGATGGCCGAGGCGATCTTCGCCTCGCGGTCGAAGCGCCGCACGAGATCCGGCTTCATCGCGGCGCGCGCGAGCAGGACCTTGATGGCGACCTGCTGATTGTCCGATTCCCGTGTTGCTGCCCAGACTTCGCCCATGCCGCCCCGCCCGAGCAGGCGGGAGACACGGTAGCCAGCAACGACGTCGCCCGGGTGGATCGCCACGTAACCTGGATCGGGACCGTACCACCGCGACTCTCGAACGGGTGAGAAAAAAGCGAGCGTCCGGGGAAACGCGGTGATTCCGGGAGCGAGCGGAACCGATCGCAGAACGCGGCTCGCCGCGCGCGTTGCGGCTCGCGGCGCGTGTTGCGGGCTCACGGCGTGACAGCGCGCCGGTGCGATCGGAGCACGAACCCAACGAAGGGGACGCCATGGTTTGGGGGACCACTCGGGGGACCACTCGGAGGACCACGGCGAGCCGCGCGCCCTCGATGGTGGCGGCCGCAGGCCGCAGGCCGTGGGCCGCGGCCCGCGGCGCGGAATCCCGGAAAGAATCCGAGGGACGCGGCACTAGCCCGACGCGACATGATTCTGTAGGCTCGCCGCGCCATGCCGCGCACAGCCGAGGATGTCGAAACCTACCTCCTGCAGCTCGATCGCCGGTTCGAGAACGACGCCGGTACCTACCTCGTCTCGGGGGGCCCGGACACGCCGCCGATCGCGATCCGCATCGACCCGCCGATCGTGGCGGTGCGGGTCTCGATCGGCCCCGTCCCCGGGGACGACGCACACCAGACCAGGCTCTTCCGCCGCCTGCTCGAGTACAACGCGACGGATCTGATGCATGCTTCGTATGGGATCGAGGCGGGCACCGTCGTCCTGTCGGCGGCGCTGGAGCTCGAGAACCTCGACATGAACGAGCTCGAGGCGATCCTGAGCGACATCGATCTCGCGCTCGCCCGCCATGTCCCCGTGCTGCACGATCTCGCGCTCAGCTGAGCAGACCCGCCGCGCCTTTCGACCCTGCGCACCCCGAGAGTTGGAGCTGATCTATGGGAATTTTCGCGCGCCTTGCGACCCTCATCAAGTCGAACCTGAACGACCTCATCAGCCGCTCGGAGGATCCCGAGAAGATGCTGAACCAGGTCGTCATCGACATGGCAAACCAGCTGATCGAGGCGAAGAAGCAGGTCGCCGTCTCGATCGCCGACGAGAAGCGGCTGGCCAAGCAGGCCGAGCAGGAGGCCGCCAACGCCGCGGAGTGGGAGCGCAGGGCGATGCTCGCGATCAAGGCGGGCGACGACGCGCTGGCCAAGGAGGCCCTGAACCGCAAGAAGGAGCACGACCAGCTCGCCACCTCCTACAAGGACCAGTGGCAGAAGCAGAAGCAGGCCGTCGACCAGCTGAAGACGGCGCTGCGCCTCCTGAACAACAAGATCGAGGAGGCGAAGCGCAAGAAGAACGTGCTCATCGCCCGGAAGAAGCGGGCCGAGGCGCAGAAGGCCATCCAGGAGACGATGAGCGGCCTGAACAACGCCTCCGCCTTCGAGACGTTCGACCGGATGTCGAACAAGATCGATCAGATCGAGGCCGAGGCCGAGGCCGCCGGGGAGATCGCCGAGCAGTACACGGGCGACACGCTGGCGCACAAGTTCGGGCAGCTCGAGGCGACGGCGGGCGCGGACGACGAGCTGCTCGCGCTCAAGCGGAAGATGGGCGTGCTCCCGCCCGAGCCGCCGCCCGCCGCGGCGCCGCCGCCGCAGGTGCGCGTGGCCGGCGCGGGCGGCGCGCCGGCCGCCGCGCCCCAGGCCGAGCAGGACGAGCTCGCGGCGGCGCTCGCGGAGCTCGAAGCCGAAGAACAACGTGAACAAGCCAGGATGAAGCGCTAGAGCACGCCCGCCCATGAGCCAAGCCGCCACGGCGCTCCGCCCGGCCGGACCGAACGCCCCTCCCTCCGCTCCCATCCCTGTCCACGCCGAAGAGGTCGGCGCCTTCCTCGATCGCGTCGGGGTCAGCTCGTCCGGCGGGCTCTCCGACGCCGAGGCGCAGCGACGCCTCGAGGAGCACGGCAAGAACCGCCTGCCCGAGACGAAGAAGAAGAGCGCGCTCGTCCGCATCCTCGAGCAGTTCGCGAACCCGCTCGTGCTCACGCTCCTCGCCGCGGCGGCGATCGCCGTGGTCGTCGGCTTCACGGCCGACCAGGACGCGAGCTTCCTCCACCGGTTCGGCGACGCGATCGCGATCCTGCTCATCGTGATCCTGAACGCCTTCCTCGGCTACTACCAGGAGCGGCGCGCGGAGGCGGCCCTGGAGGCCCTCCAGAAGCTCAGCGCGCCGAACGCGCGCGTGCGCCGCGGCGGCAAGACCGTGATCATCGCGGCCGAGGACGTCGCGCCCGGCGACATCCTCGAGCTCGAGGCGGGCGACTCGATCCCGGCCGACGCGCGGCTCGTGCAGACGATCAGCTTCGCGACCGAGGAGGCGGCGCTGACGGGCGAGAGCGCGGCCGCGGTCAAGGACGCGCTCGCCCCGGTGGCGCGCGACGCGCCGCTCGGCGACCGGGTCACGATGGTCTTCACGGGCACGAGCGTCGTGCGCGGCAAGGGGCGCGCGGTGGTGACCGCGACCGGCGTGAGCACCGAGCTCGGCCGGATCGGCGAGATGATCCGCTCGGTCGGCGAGCAGAAGACGCCCCTCGAGGAGCGGCTCGATCGCTTCGGCGCGGTGATCCTGCGGGTGTGCCTGGCCCTCTCCGCGGTGCTGCTCGGCTGGGGGTTCATCCGGGGCGGACGGCCGTGGCACGAGCTCCTGCTCGAGGGCGTGAGCCTCGCCGTGGCCGCCATCCCCGAGGGGCTGCCCGCGATCACGACGATCACGCTCGCGCTGGGGATGCAGCGCATGGCGCGGCGCGGGGCGATCGTGCGCAAGCTGCCCGCGGTCGAGACGCTCGGCGCCGCGACGATCATCGCGTCGGACAAGACGGGCACGCTCACCCAGAACGAGATGACCGTGCGCAACGTGTACGCGGGCGGCCGCCGCTACACGGTGACCGGCGAGGGGTACAACCCGGAGGGCGCGCTGCGGGACGAGCACGGCGCGGAGGTCGTGGAGCACTCGGCGCCCCTCACGTACCTGTTCGCGACGGTCGCGCTCTGCAACAACGCGTCGCTCGACGAGGACCACGCGACGGGCCGCTGGAACATCGTCGGCGATCCGACCGAGGGGGCGCTGCTGACGCTGGCCGCGAAGGGCAACTACTCGCGCGAGTCGGTGGCGCCGTCGCACGCGTTCGTGCACGAGCTGCCGTTCGACAGCGACCGCAAGCGCATGACGGTGATCACGCGGGACGAGCGCGGCCGCGAGATCGCGCACGTGAAGGGGAGCGTCGACGTGCTCCTGCCGCTCTGCGTGAAGTTCGCCGACGACAAGGGCGTGCGCGCGCTGTCCGAGGACGACCGCGTCGCGATCGTCGCCGAGGCCGATCGCATGAGCGCGGCCGCGCTGCGCGTGCTCGCGATCTGCCGCCGGGTGCGGGTCAGCCGCGACGAGGACGACGTCGAGCGCGAGCTCACGTTCCTCGGCCTGGTCGGGATGATGGACCCGCCGCGGCAGGGGGTGAAGGAGGCGGTGGCCGAGTGCCGCCGCGCCGGCATCCGCGCCGTCATGATCACCGGCGACCACCGGCTCACCGCGACGGCGATCGCCAAGGAGATCGGGCTCTGGGACGAGGGCGACGAGGCGCTCAGCGGCGCGGAGCTCGCGGTGATGAGCGACGAGGAGCTCGGGCGGCGGATCATGCACCTGCGCGTCTTCGCCCGGACGACGGCGGAGCAGAAGCTCCGGCTCGTGCGGGCGTTCAAGGCGCACGGCCACATCGTGGCGATGACGGGCGACGGCGTGAACGACGCGCCCGCGCTCCGGGAGGCGCACATCGGCGTGGCGATGGGGCGCGGGGGCACCGACGTGGCGCGGCAGGCGGCGGACCTCGTGCTGGCGGACGACAACTTCGCGACCATCGTCGAGGCGGTGCGCGAGGGGCGCGCCATCTACCGCAACATCCAGAAGTTCATCTTCTTCCTCCTCTCGTCGAACATGGGCCTGCTCGTGGCCGTGTTCGTCGTCTCGTTCTTCGGCAAGTGGCCGCCGCTGACGCCGCTCATGATCCTCTGGATCAACCTCGTCACGAACGGCCTGCCCGCGCTCGCGCTCGGCATCGATCCGCCGGATCCGCAGCTCATGTCGGAGGCGCCGCGGCCGCGCGACGAGGGCCTGCTCATCAAGCGCGACTACCTCGGCATCCTGTACGTCGGCGCGATCATGGGGCTCGCCGCCGTCGCGCTCTACGCGACGTCGGACCAGACCGAGGACGCGCTGCTGCGCACGCGCGCCGTCGCCTTCTCGCTGCTGGCGCTGTCGCCGCTCTTCCACGCCTGGAGCTGCCGTAGCCCGGTCATCTCGCTCTTCGCGTCGAAGCCGCTCATCAGCCTCCCGCTCCTCCTGGCGGTCGCGGCGAGCGCGGCGATCCACCTGATCGCGCTGCTCGTGCCCGCGCTGCGCCCGGTCTTCCGCACGTACGCGATGTCGTCGGACGAGTGGATGCTCCTGCTCGTCCTCTCGGCGCTCATCGTCCCGGCCGTCGAGATCGCAAAGCTCGTGTACCGCCGGATCCGCCCCGAAGGCGCCGGCCCCGCCCGCCTCACGCCCGCCTCCAAGCCCCACGGATGACCGCCGGGTGAGGGCCTCGGCGCCGCCGAGCTCCCTCGCCTGCCAGACGGCCGCCTCGCGGCGTCCAGGGAGCCGCGTCGGGTAGGCGACGTCGGCGACGCGGAGCGATCCGGAAAGAAAGTGCTCGTGGTAAGAACAAGCGGGCGCGGAGAGGCGTCCAAACCCGAGCTTATGAGACGTAAATCACACCACCTCCGTGCGCCGGGGGCCCATGCCTCCGGCTCCCGCGTCGCCGCGCTCGCGCCGGTCGCGCTGGCGGCGCTGACCGCCGCCGCCCCCTCCCCTGCCCTCGCCGCCGGCGCGCCGATCGCGGCGCCGCTCGTCGAGTCGAAATGGCTCAAGCTCGACGGGATCCCGAAGGAGTGGCCGGTGGCGTTCACCTCCCTCGGCCTCAAGGTCAAGGGCAAGCCCAGCAAGGCCGATCTGGCCGCGCAGGTGGCCATCGCCTACGACGACGCGCGGATCTACGTGGCGGCCGACGTGACCGACGACGCGCTGCGAGGCGGCGCCGATCACGTGAAGGTCGTGATCGGGTTCCCGGGCGGAAGGGTCCAGGAGGTCGCGCTCTACCCGGGACAGCCGGGCAAGACGGCCGGCAGCGTCAAGGTCCCGGGCGGCAAGGCGGTGGCCGGGGCGAGGGTCATCGAGGCCCCCCGGAGCGGCGGGTACACCCTGGAGGCGAGCGTCCCCTGGACGGCGTTCCCCGAGGCGGCGACGACCCGGGTCGGGCTGCGGGCGGGGCTCTTCGTCCACGACGACGACGGCGGAGGGGTCGACGCCGTCGTCGGCAACGCCGCCTCGGAGGCATACGGGTCGCTGTCGCCGCTCGTGACCGAGCCGGAGCTCGCGCTGGCCGACGGCCTCCTCCGGAGCAAGGGCATCCAGGGCCGCGCGCGCTACGACCTCGTCGCCGACGTGGCCGGCGATGCGATGCGGGAGCGGGTGCTCGTCCACGAGCGGTTCCTGATCGTCCTCGGCCCCGGGTTCCGGAAGGGCGCGCAGTACTACTTCGAGGACCTCGGGGTCGACGCCAAGGACGGGATGGTGCCGTCGCTCACGGCGCGCGACCTGACGGGCGACGGCCAGGCTGAGATCATCCTGCGGAAGCGCTCCGGCAGCAGCGCGAAGTACCGCGAGGTGATCCACGTGCTCCAGTTCGGCGCCGGCGACACGCCGAGGCCGATCTTCCAGCACGAGATCGCGATCGCGACGGACAAGGGATCGGTCGTCAACGACGTCGACTTCGTGGCGGACGGCGAGAAGATGGCGATCCGCGTGGAGCCGGGCAAGGCGACCCGGTACGACGCGAGCAACTACGCGGAGGGGGTCGAGACGACGTACGACCCGCTGCTCTTGCCGTGGGGGTCGATCAAGTCGCAGCTCTACAAGCTGACGGGCGGGGTGTTCACCAAGGCGAGCGAGCAGCGGCAGGCGGGCGTCGCGGGGCCGCGCCCGGCGCCGGCGAGGGCCGAGGAGGCGCGGGCCGCGCCGAAGCCGGCCGGCCTCTCGCCGGCCGAGATGCTCGACAAGGTGTACGCCCTCTACCGGCGCGACCGGAGCGCCTCGTCGAGCAAGCCGCGGTTCGACCTCGGCGCCGACGTGGCCGGCGGCAAGGAGCCCGAGCGAGTGCTGCTGCACGACCGCGACATCGTCGTGTTCGGCAAGGGGTTCCGGGGCGGCGCGGGGTACGCGTTCATGACGCTCGCGCAGTTCGCGTCCCCGGCCGACATCCGCTCGGTGCGCGCGCTCGATCTCACCGGCGACGGCAAGGCGGAGATCATCGTCCACGGCACCGTCCGCGCGGCCGCGCCCAAGGAGGCGGGCGGCGGGACCGTGGACCGCGACGTCGTGCAGATCTTCCGGGTCGAGGGCGAGAGCATCCAGCGGATCTTCGCGGCCGAGGTCGCGCGCAGCATCGGCGACAAGAAGATCGCCGGCGAGCTCAAGTTCGTTCGCGTGGGCGACAAGATGGGGATCGAGCTCGCCCCGGGGAAGGCCGTCGAGTGGACGGAGCAGACGTACCCCTTCAACCAGGACAAGGCGCCCGTCGGCGGCTTCGAGCCGCTGCTGCTGCCGTGGGGGGGAGCGCAGCCGGCGCGGTACGTCTGGAACGGGTCGATCTTCGCCAAGTAGGTGGGAAGAGGGCGCCGCAGCGCGCGACGCGCGACGTGCGACGTCAGACAACGCTGGGGCTCACCGCGAGTGACGCGCGGTGAGCTGCCCGGGTGTCGTCACGATTCGCCTGCTCCTGAAGAAAGCATGATGAAAGGTTACCTGTCCTCGTAAAGCGATGAGACAAGGACCTTGAGACGCCTCGCACGCTCATGTTTTCTTGTCCTGCACCAGAGTTGCCCCGTACAGAGCGCCATGGGCTCGACTCGGACCGCGTGGCACGTGCTGCTCGCCGCACTGCTGCGCCAGCACCGCCCGCGCCATTTTCAGATCCAGAGCGAGGTGCCCTTGTCGACGGAGCCGCCCCGGGCCGATGTTCTCCTGCTGCGCAATGATGCTCCGGGCGAGGCCCACGAGCCGGCCGGCACGTTGCGAAGGCTCTGGTCGCTCTTGCCCAGGGAGACGATCGTCGAGTTCAAGAGCGTCCGGCGCACCTACCGCAGCCGCGACCTCGACCGGCTCTGGGGCTACCTGTCGCTGCACTACGCGGGCGCTGGGAAGCGGCTCGGGCCACGCCGCGACCTGGCCGGCGTGTTGCTGATACCGTCGCGCACCCGCCCCCTTGACGCCGATGCCGCGGCGCACGGGCTGGTCTGGCGCGACCTCGCCGGCGGCTACTGGCAGCTCCAGGGAGCAGCGTTCGCGCTGTACGTGGTCGAGCTCGCCACGGTGGCCGAGGCCGAGGGCGACGATCTGCTACACTTGCTCGGTCACGGCACGGCGCGGACGGTCGAGGCGCGCCGTTGGCTGGCCGAGCAGGTCGGTGCGGAGGAGATCGCGATGGCGATGCGCGAGCTGGAAGGCTTTGACGAGGTGCTGAGGACGCTGCTGAAGAAGCTGCCGATCGAGACGCTGCTGCCGGCGCTGCCGGTGGACGAGCTGCTGGCGGCGCTGCCGCCCGAGCAGCGGGCCGCGGGGCTGACCCCCGAGCAGCGGGCCGCGGGGCTGACCCCCGAGCAGCGGCTCGCCGGCCTTCCGCCCGAGCAGCGGCTCGCCGGCCTTCCGCCCGAGCAGCGGCTCGCCGGCCTTCCGCCCGAGCAGCGCGTCGCAGGGCTCACCCCCGAGGAGCGGCTCCTCCTCGCGCCTGACGAGACGTTGCGGCTGCTGCCCGACGACTACCTGCGCTCGCTTCCGGAGGATGTGCGGGCGCAGATCCGCGCCCGGATCGGCCGCCCGCTCTAGCGAGGCGCAGGGGCTCCGTGCGGGAGCCGCTCTCCGGGTACAGCCCTGCCGGGTTGTGCTCCACGTCGAGGATCTCCCAGCGGTAGTAGCTGAAACTTCCGCTCTCGAGCTTCCACAGGACCTCCCCTCGGCTCGGAACCCCGATACCCCGGAACGTGCGCCAGTCCGAGCACGACACGGACCAGGGCGTGAGCTTCGCGTCCGCGCCGCCGCCGAGATAACGCTCTGCCTGCAGCCCGACCACGCGCCCCCGAGGATCGAACGTGAACACCGCCGATGCCACCTTCCCTGCGTGGCGCATCGTCGCCTTCGCGCTCGTCGCGTCGATCGACTCCCACGCGATGTAGGGGCTCAGCGCCGCTGACGGGAACCAGACGATCTCGCCCAGAAAGCGCAGCATGGCGCCGTGGTCGATCTTCTCGTCGGCCGCGTCGACGATGTCGACGAGCGACGCTGCCTTGATGAGCATCTGGCCCTTGCCGGAGGCGTACTTGTCGCGGCCCTCGATCGGGAGGACGCCCATCATCTTCGTGGTGACCCTCCAGACGAACGCAGGCTCGTCGACGGAGAAGTACTGCTCGGCCTCCGCGGGCATCCAGGCGGCGTCGGGGCTGGTCCGGAGCTCGCCGCGCTGCTTCAGACGGACCGTCCGAGCCCTTTCCCGGCCGACGACGCCCGAGGCCTCCAGCCAGGTGCGCACCGGCGCGGGCAGGCGCTCGAGCTCGGAGGGCTCGACGCTGGAAGCGCGCGGCTCGGCGGGGCGCGCGAGCAGCGCTCGGACCTCCGAAACGACCTCATGGCGGAAGCGCGCGTGTGCGGCTGCGGCCACGATCGGCAAGAGGACGAGCACGTTGACGAGCGTCCCGAACTTCGCCTGGGGCCACGCGAGGATGATGAGGCCTTGGGAGAGGAGCACGCCGATGAGCGCCAGCGCCCACCACGCGTCGCGCCGCAGGAGCTGGAGCGCTGCCGCCGCGAGCAGAAGGGTCAGCGCCGCCAGCCAGAGCAGAGCGAAGGCTCGACTGCCGGCGGGCGAGAGGGGCACGAGCGTGCGATCGCTCGGCTGGCCGGCGGCTGCGAGCTTCGACCACTCGCGGTATCCGATGAGGTGAATCGCGCCGTGGAGCGCGATAAGGAGGGCCAATCCGAGCCGCATGGCGTGCCTCTTTCCCGGAATCGCCTGCTGCGCCCAGCCGTCGATTGGTCGTCTGCAGCCAACTCCATCTCTCACGTGCTCTTTTTGCATTTGCAGCCCGCGTGCCAAACCGGGAGCGACGCCGAGGGCGCGGTCGATTCGCGCGGAACCGAGCGCCGAGAAGCGCAGCCCGGCCATCGTCCACGCAGATCTTGCGCGCCCCGTTCGCCGTCGCTGCTGCACCTGTTGGGCTCAACTTCGACGAGGTGTTGCGGACGCTGCTGACGAAGCTCCCAATCGAGGCGTCAGAGATTCCTGCCGCACGGCGCCGCCTCACTCGACGCGTGGCCGCCGCCGTTCACGGCCGCGTCATCCGGCGGGCTCCGGCAGGCAGCAGACGGTGGTCGGGCGCGCCTCGCCGCCGGCCGGCTCGCAGAACCCCACATGGTTGATCTCCCATTCGGCGCGGATGCTACCGAGGGCCACACCATCCTCCTCGGGACGCAGGCAGCGATCGACCTCGCCGGCCGTCACCGTCGTCGTCCCGAGGAGCGCGCCTTCGCTGCACGCGCGATCCGAGTACGCGCTCACGCGCGCGACGCACTCCCTCGGCGTGCGGCTGGGCACGCAGGCGCACGGCTCGCAGCTCCGCTCGAGGTCCCGGTTATAAAAGATGAATTTTTCCGAAAACGTGGGCGGCTCCCCCGGACCGGCGGGCGGGTAGCATCCGCGATCCCCCTCCAACCCGATCATGCAGTAGCGCCACCCGGGGGGCACGTTGGCCTCTTGCTGGTTGATCATGCAGACATCCCCGCCCACTGGACACTCGAAGTGGGCCACCCCGCCACTGCACGCGATCGCGATCTTGGCAGGGCCCGCCGGCGGAGAAGGCTCGTCCACGGTGAACGGCGTGCACGAACCATCCGGCCCCGGCGCGATCCAGATTGCGCTGAACTCGTCTGCCGGCACGGTCCCTGGAGACGTGCACTCGCCTCGCCAGTTCCGGGGCGGATTGAACGGCCGGTGCGTCTCCGCCGGGGTGTTCTCGCACGAGGCGTGCGAGTGCGCCGCAACCAGCTCCGGCATGTAGCAGAGCGGAACGCTGCATCCGCACTTGGGACAGGGCTCCTCGCCCGGCCGCAACGACCGCAGCCGGGAGAATACCGTCGGAGCGATCTTCTGCGTGTTGCGACGCTGAAGGTCGTATCCGGTGAGGTCCCCGCACGACGGCTCGGGCTCGTCAGGGTCTCCGATCCACAGGAGCAGCGGATCGTAGAAGCCGACCATCGGCTGTATCACGCACCTCCCGGCGCAGACGCCGTTGCTGGTGCCGTCCTCGTTGGTGATATGGCAGAGATTCCCCGGGAGGCCGCACGGCGGCTCTGCGCTGCCACAGCCGCTCGCGACGAGCACGCCGCCCAGGCCCCCCAGCGACAGCGTGATCGACGCGCGCAGGAGCCACCGCCTTCTGTTCCAAATCATCGCGACCTCACCGCCTTCCCCGCGCGCTCCCGAGGAGCCCGTGCACGCTGAACCACCGGTTGGCTCCTGCCGCGGGCGGCGCGCCCGCCGCCCGCCGGTGTTCTCGACCAGGCCCTCACGGCGCCTCCAGCGCCTTCGGCAGGCAGCAGACCGTCTTGGCGTCGCCGACCACCTTGTCGTGGATGGGATCGCCACCCGTCGGCTTGCACGTCCCGGGCTCGTTCGAGAGCCACGTCGCGCTCAGGCTGCTCAACGTCGAGCCCGACACAGGATCGACACAGATCCCTTGTCTCTCGTTCACATCGATGCCGACGAGCACGTCGCTGCAGGCGCCGTCCTCCCACGCGACCACGAGCGCCTCGCACCGGCTGGTCGCCGGCGCCTTGCAGGTGCACGGCGAGCAACCCGGCGTGGTCTCCAGGTTCACATAGAACACCCCCAGCTTGTCCGAAAAGATCTTCCGAGGGTCCGCCCCTCCCTCGGGCTGCTGGCAGCCGAGATCCCCCGCCCCGACGATGCAATGGCGCCACCCGTCGGGCAGATGGGCCGGCTGCTGCTCGAGCATGCAAAGCTCCCCCTGCCCCGGACACAGCTCGTCTTCCACCACGCTGTCGCACGCGACGGCGACCGCGCCCACGCCTCCCGAGAGGGGCCGCGGGGGCTCGTCGGCCACGATCGGCATGCACGGCTCCCAGATCGCCGGGCCGATCGTGAGCGAGCCGAGCTGCTCCGCCGTCACCGTACCGGGCGACACACACGAGCCGTCCCAGCCTGCCGGCGGGAGGAACGACGTCTGCGTCCCTGCGCTGCCGTCGCCGCACGCCTCGATCGACGTCGCCGTCACGGTCTGCGGGAGCGCGCACGCAGGCGCCGTGCACGCGCAAGCGGGGCAGCCGTGCGTTGATTCCGGCATGGCCCGCGCGAAGAGCGTCCGCGTGGCGCCGCCGAACGGGATCCGCTCGCCGGTCCCGGGGACGATCCGCACGAGCTCGGCGCACGACGCCGGCGCGAGCACATCGGGCCCCGTCCAGACGAGCGTCGGCGCGCCGAAGGAGGCCGGCGGCGCGTGGACGCACTGCCCCCAGCAGTACCCGTTGCTGGTGCCGTCGTCGTTCCAGATCTCGCACGCGACCGCCTCCGCGCAGTCGTACGCCCCGGCGCCGCTGCACCCACTGACCGCCGCCACCCCTCCGAAGCAGAGGAGCCAAAGCCCTGCCAGCCCTCTCTGCCGCACGCTCCGCATCAGCACCGCTCCTTCCGGCTCCGGCGCAGCCTCACCAGCTGCCGGAGAAGATCACGCCCCCGCCATGCGCAGCCGCGAGCGGCGCTGCGCGCACGGCGCGCTTTCCCGGCTCCGGCGCCCACAGGAGCGACGAGAGCGCGACCGCGCCGGCGACGCCGGCGCCGATGAAGCTCCCCCATGCGGCGGCCTTCAGCGTGTCGCGCGCGTCGATCATCTCGCGCAACACACCGCACGGCTCGGCGTATGCCTTGGACAAGCACGCCGCCGCTCCGTCGCGCTCGCGGATCTGGGCGGCCTGCGCCTCCGCCTCCCCGCCGCGCACCGCCGCTGCCACGGCGAAGCCCGTACCCAGCGCAACCCCGGCGGACGCGAGCGCGACCCCGCCGACGCGGAACACCGTTCCCGCCGACGGTCCCCCGGGCGTCGCGGCCGGCGCAGGCACAGCCGGCGCCACAATCGACGCAGACGCAACCGGCGCAGACGCAACCGGCGCAGACGCAACCGGCGCAGACGCAACCGGCGCAGGCGCAACCGGCGGCGGGGGCTTGAGCTCCAGGTGGAGGCCGACCATCGACTCCCTCCCCCGCTGCGCCTCGAACGGATAGACGTCATCGACATACCCCTCGAGCGTGCCACGCGCCTCGTGCCGCCCCGGATCGAGATAGACGAAGTACATCCCCTGTCCGCGGCCGATCGACCGGCCGTCGATGAACACCTCGGCCTCGGGCCGGCTCACCGCGACGGTCGCGACCGAGATCACGCGCTCCGCCTTCTCGAGCCCCGCCCGGAAGCGCCGCAGCGCCGCCGGCTGGAGCGTCTCCGGATACAGCAGCGACTCCCACAGGTGCTCCGCCGCGTCCCGGGGCCGCCCCAGCGCGAGCTCCGAAAGCCCGAGCTCCCCCGCGAGCTCCGGCCGCGGATCCGCCTTCCACGCCGCGCGATACGCCGCCTCCGCGTCCTGCCACCGCCCCGCGCGCCGCGCCCTCTCGCCCCGCGCGAATGCCTCCTCGGCCTCGGAGCGCATCGTGGCCGCTCCGGACGGTCCAGCAGAAGGCTCCTCCCCGGCGGCCACCGCCGCGCGACTCCACACGACAGCTGCGGCGACCACGGCGAGGAGCAACCTTCCTGTGGACGCCATCTCCGCGGCATACTAAGCGTCTACTCTCTTTTCTGTCAAGCCGCGTTGGGCCGGAGAAAGTGACGAATCGACTCGACTGTCAGGCAATTCTGGTCGCGCCGCGAGAATGCTCGCCCAGCTGCGCGGCGCCCCGAGCGCTCGCGCCACAGGCCTGCCTCGGGTCAGCCCGACATGCCGAATTTCAAATGTCGAACGAGCTCGCCAGGTAACTACGCAGGCATGGGGAAATCCTCTCGCAAAACCGATAGCACCGCCAAGGAAGCACCGCTCACCATCGAGGCGATCATGGCCGAGCACATGGAGACGGTCCGCCGCTACGTGGAGCGCCAGGGCTTCCGCGGCGCGGATCGAGACGACCTGGTCCAGGAGATCTTCCACGGCGCCTCTCGGTCGCTGCCCCGGTTCGATCCCCGCATCGCCACCGTGCGCACCTGGCTCCTGCGGATCGCGTTCAACCTGACTTCCAACGAGCGCAAGCGCGCCCATCGCCGGCACGAAGAGCTGTGGCCGGAGGAGGCGCTGGACGGTCTCTCCAGCCGAGCGCCGGATTCCGAGACACGGCTCATCGAGGCGGAACAGAGCGACATCCTCGCGGATCTGCTCCAGGAGGTCCCCCCCGCGGCGCCGCGCGATCCTCGTCGCGCACGACCTCCAGGAGGAGGCGGTCCAGGACATCGCCGAGGAGCTCGCGATGCCGCGCAATACCGTGTGGAACGACCTCCGGCTCGCGCGGCTGAGCCTCGACGCCGCCGCGCGGCGCTGGCAAGCGCGGAGGCGCGGCCGCGGCGCCCTGATTGCGCCGCTCGCCTTCGCGTTCGGCGCGACCGAAGCGCGCGCCTCATCGGGGCCGCTCCACGGAGGCCGGCTGCGGCGGCTGCTCGACCGGGCTCGCCGCGCCTTCCGGCGCGCGCCGTCTCACGGCGCGGCCAGCTCGGCGGCGAGCTCGTGGAACGCGTCGCTGGCCCGCCCACGTGCCATCCGCCGATCGATGGCCAGCGCCGCGGCCGGCGTCGTGGCGGGCGCGCTCGCCCTGCTGGCCCCCGGCGGGCGCGGCGAGATCCCGCCGCCGAGCGCCCATGCGGTCGCGCTTCGCTCCCCGCAGGCCGCATGGCCCGCTCAGCGCGGCAGCGCCGCCCCCTCGGGCCCGGAGGTGCCCTCGGAGGAGCGGGCCCAAGGCGAGGCGAACGGCGCCCTCACGACCGCGCGCCGCGCCCCGGCGAGCCCGCGATACCCGCCCGGCCCTCGTCGGGGCGAAGGCATCCAACTGCCCTCCTCCGAGTCCCGGCTGATGCGGCAGGCCTTCGCGGGGCTCGCCGCCGGTCGCCACGACGCCGTGCGGCTCCTGCTCGAGCAACACCGGCGCGACTTCCCGCGAGGCGCTTACGCGAGAGACCGCGAGGAGCTCATGCGACGGCTGCGGGCAAAGCCGCGCCGCAATTGACAGGGAGACAGGGAGACAGGGAGACAGGGAGACAGGGAGCAGCAGCCCGCGCCCCGGCGCAGTCGGCCCCGCAGAGCGTCCGATTCGTGCCATGCCGTCCCGTTGAGCCCGAGAGGTGTTGCCATGGCCCCTCGGGCTCTGCCAACATCAGCGCGTTTTGCTCAACCCAAGGAGGCGCCTATGGCAGACCCCTACATCGATCCTTTCGAGACGAAGATTTATGGCAAGTTCGCGCGCGAGCAGATGGCCGCGGTCCTGATGGGCAAGGTCGCTGCCCTCGACGGCATGGTCGAGTTCGCGATGGGCAAGCAGCTCCTCGCCGATCAGGCGATGTCCGACGTCCTCGATCGCCAGCCCAAGCCGGCGCCGGAGCTCGACAGCGCCGAGGTGCTCGACGAGGCGCGCGACGTCATCGTGCGGTTCGGCTCGTACCTCGACTCGCTCAAGGGGAGGCCGGTCGAGCCCAAGGTGTTCTTCCGCGGCGAGATGCCGAGCGTCCTCGCGCGCCGGCGGATCACGAAGCTCACCGCCGCGGTCGGGCACATCGCCGACGAGCTCGAGCGGCAGCGCGAGAAGGTCCGGGGCGCGGAGGCGTGGCTGGCCGAGCTCAGGGAGGTGCACGAGAAGCTCGGGATCCTCGAGCGGCAGCAGCGCGCCACGCGCGTCGAGCGCGTCGAGCTCGGCCCCGAGGTGTCGACCGCGCGCGAGGCCTGGCTGGGTGTCTACAACGCGAACAAGAGCCTCGTGCGCGGGCTGCTCGCCCACCTGGGCAAGCCCGAGCTCCTGCCGCTCATCTTCGACGATCTCGCCGAGGTCCACCGCACGACCGGCGTGAGCGACGCCCTCCCGCCGGGCCAGCCGGCCGCGCCGCCCGCGCCGGCGGCCGCGCCGGCCGCCCAGCCGGGGGCCTCGCCGGACGCGTGAGCCCGCGGCCCGCTGCAAGGCTTGATGCAAGTCTTGCAGCGGGCGACTCGGTCGCCGAGTCGGCCGTTTCAAGGCTTGAGACGGCCGACTCGGCGGCCCAGCGGGCCGTTTCAAGGCTTGAGACGGCCGACTCGACGGTCGAGTGAGCCGCTTCAAGGCTTGAAATCGCCAGCTCGGCGACGGAGTCGGGCGTTTCAAGCCTTGAAGCAAGTGACTGCGCGCCAGGGAAGGCGATCTCAAGGCAGGCGAATGCCTCCGCAAGGGCGCGCCACACCGGCGCGCGCGGTCCCAGCGCTCCTCCGCCGCCGTCTCCTCCTTCAGCCGAGCCCTCCGGCTGATCGCGGGTGCCTGCTCGGCACGCCCATCAGCAACACCACAGGCCTGGTCGACAGCATCGTGCTCACCCAAAGAGGCGCGCCGCGCTCACGGAAGCACGATGTCGAAGCTCGGATCCCCCTCCTCGATGACCGACATCAGCCGCTCGAGTACGCCCATGTCGCCGCGGGCGTCGATCCCCTCGCTCGTCGAATCCCCGCTCAGCAGCGCGATCAACCGCGCCTTGCTGAGGCGGAGGGTGAGCTGCGCCTTGCCGTCGGCCGGGCGCTCGACGTCGACGAGCACCCCGTTTCGCAGCGTGACGCGGTAGTTCACCTTGAGATCGATCAGCGCGATATCGAGGCGCAGGTCGAGATCCCACGCGCGCGGACCGTTGATCTTCACCGCGATCGAGTCGAAGAGCTGATCGGGGGTGAGCCGCGCAACGATCGTCGGCGCATTGGTGGCCGTCGGCGTGCCGAAGTTGCCCTTCCGCAGCTCCGTCGCCCCCGAGAGGAAGAAGTTGCGCCACGTGCCGTTCTCGCTGCCGTACCCGAGCTGATCGAGGGTGTCGGCGTACAGCGCGCGGGCACGCGCGTCGTCGGACGCGACGAACACGGCGTGGCTGAGGAGCGTGGCCGCCCAGCGGAAGTCGCCCGCGTCATACGCGCATTTCGCGATATCGAGGACGCGGTCGACGCCGCCGATCGCGTCCACGTAACGCGCGGCGAGCGCCTCGGGCGGATGCGGCCAGAGCTGCGCGGGGTTGCCATCGAACCATCCCATGTAGCGCTGATAGATGGCCTTCACGTTGTGGCTCACCGAACCGTAGTATCCCCGCGCGTGCCAGGCGTTCTGGAGGGCCGGCGGGAGCACGATCTGCTCGGCGATCTCGGCGCCGGTGAGGCCCCGGTTGATCATGCGCAGGGTCTGATCGTGGAGATAGGCGTAGAGATCGCGCTGCAGGCTGAGGTATTCGAGGACCTCGTCGCGGCCCCAGGTCGGCCAGTGGTGCGACGCGAAGACGACGTCGGCGCGATCGCCGAACCTCTCGATCGCCTCCGTCAGGTAGCCCGCCCACGCGTGCGGGTCGCGGACGAGCGCGCCGCGAAGCGTGAGCACGTTGTGGAGCGTGTGCGTCGCGTTCTCCGCGATGCACAGCGCCCGCAAGCCGGGGAAGAACAGGTGCATCTCCGCGGGGGCCTCGCTGCCGGGCGCCATCTGGAACTCGATCTCGACACCGTCGATGCTGTGCGTCTCGCCGGTCGACCGCACCTCGAGCGTCGGGACGATGAAACCGACGCTCCCGGTCGATGTGGTCTGTCCGAGACCGGCCCCCACCTGGCCACGCGGCCCCCGGGCGAGCGCGGCGCCGTACATGTAGCCGGCGCGGCGGCCCATCGCCACGCCGGCGAACACGTTCTCGGCGACCGCGTGATGGACGAAGCTCTCGGGCGCGAGGATCTGCACCTTCCCGCCGTCCACCTCCGCCTGCGAGGTGACGCCGAAGACGCCGCCGAAGTGGTCGATGTGGCTGTGCGTGTAGATGACGGCCACGACGGGACGGTCGCCCCGGTGCTCGCGGTACAGCGCGAGGGCCGCCGCGGCCGGCTCGCTGGAGATGAGCGGATCGATGACGATGACGCCGGTATCGCCCTCGACGAACGTCACGTTCGAAAGGTCGAAGCCGCGCACCTGGTAGATGCCCTCGACGACCTCGTAGAGGCCGTGCTTGGCGACCAGCAAGGACTGCCGCCACAGGCTTGGATGCACGGAGGTCGGCGCCTCGCCCTGGAGGAACGCGTAACTCTCGCCGTCCCAGACGACAGCCCCGTCGGGTCCGCGGAATCGCGCTTCGGCGACGGTGCCCAGGAAGCCGCGGTCAGCGGCCTTGAAGTCCCTCCGGTCGGAGAAGGGCAGCTGCGCGCGGTAGGCCGCATGAGCGGCCTCGACGGCCGGGGCCGGATCGATCGGTGTGGTCATGACGTGCTCCTTTGCGATCACGTCCGAACCTGGCTGTGACGTCGCTCACCCGCAACCCGCCGCGCTGGTGGGGCCCTCCCCTACGTTCGCCGGATAGACGAGATCAGAACGGCTGAACCGCATCCGGCGCGACGGCTCGGCCAGGATGCGTCCACCCTCCGGCCATCTCCAGCGGCCTCCCTCGCCGTGCTACCTTGCCCTGCCGGCGGCCCCTATGACCCCAGCTCCGGCACGCCTGGTCTTGCTGCACTCCTCCCGCGACGAGGCCCTCGCGCAGGACGCAGGACGCCTACCGGCTGGAGCGGCGCGCCCGCCATCGAGGCGAGCTGAAGGACGGGACGTTCATCGCGCATGGCGCGGACGTCATCGAGGTGCGGGACGAGGACGCCTACAAGCTGCGCTTCCGGCACTTCGCGGAGTTCTACCGGCAGGTGAAGGGCGAAGAGTATCCGCTCGATTACGAGCAGCAGGCGACGATCCATCCTCTGCCCGAGTGCGGCCTGCTCTTCCTGGGCCTGAACTCCGCGTGGCAGATCGAACATCACCACCGCGCCCGCGCCGGCGTCCACACGGGCGCGCTCGCGCGGGCGCTGATCCAGCTCGATCGGGTCGCGAGAGATGACCTGCGGATCGCTGTCTGGCATCACCCGGTCACCAGCGCGGAGCCGGATCACCTCGACGACGCGGGCTTCCTCCAGCAGCTCGCCGTGGCCGGCTTCCGCGTGGCGCTCCATGGCCACGTCCACCGGGCCGAGAACCAGCTCTACCGGTACGACATGAGCCCTGGCGGAAGGCGGCGCGAGATCGTCTCCGCCGGCACCTTCGGCGCGCCCGCGCGGCAATGGGTGCCGGGATACCCGCTCCAGTACAATCTCCTCCTGTTCTCCGGGGGGACGATGACGGTCGAGACGCGCTGCCGCGAGGAGCTGAACGGCGCGTGGCGGCACGACGCCAGGTGGCTGGAGGGGACGGGCAGAGACCCGTTGCCGCGGTATCAGATCCAGCTGCAGTGACGCGCCATCACCCGCCGCGGGCTCGGCGACCGAGTCGGCCGTTTCAAGCCTTGAAGCGGTGACAGGTTGCCGTTGCCGGTCATCGGGCGGACGCCGCCCGAGGACGTGGTGACCCCCGTGGCGCAGAGCTCCGACTGGACGGTCGCGTCGCCGTTGCCATTCCCTTGCCAATCAATAGCTCGGCGGCAGCGGGCACGCCCGCAGAGTCGTCGCGGTCGTGCGCTCCGCTGCCAAGAGCGCAAGGTTCTGCTCGATGCCGGGCAAGTGCGGATTGGCGTTGCAAGCGCGACGGTAGCTTGCCTCCGCGCTCTCGAGATTACCGAGCAGCTGTTCGACGGCGCCGAGGCTGGCGTGGGCCTCGGACAGCTCCGGAAACAAGCCGGTGGCGCGGATGAAGGCTGCTCGCGCTTCGGTCAGCCGCAGCTGCCGGCGCCGTTCGTTGCCGACGTTGTATTCGACGACGCCGAGCACCTCGGACTGGCTGAGTGGACGCGCGTATTCGCGCGCCGAGCCGCCCGGTACCGGAAAGCGCTGGCCGTACCACGCGTCCGGCATCGCCTCACCGGCGCGCAGCAGCTCCACGTTGCGCGCGCCGCCCTGCTCCTGCACCCGCACGTAGAAGTGCCCAGGCATCGTCACCCCGGACGCCGAATGGCCGAGCGCGTCAGCCAGCGCGAGAAACAAGGTACCAAGGCCAACGCAGCTTCCGCGGCGGCGCTCCAGCACGCCGGGCAGGCACACGAAGGCCAGATTCGTGTCGGCCACCTCGCGCACGAAGCTCCAGCGACCGAACAAGAGCTCACTCAACACCGCAGCAGGTGAGCGCTGGGGCGACGAAGCGAGCGCGCTCTCCGCCTCGTCGACGAGACGCGAGAGCTCCGTCAGGCTCCAGGTCACCTGGCTCTCGTCGACAAACGCGGTGTCACGGGCCAGGCCGATCAGGGCGCGGCCGAACGCAAGCTCTCGGCGCGGAGCGCGCCAGCAGCCGCTGCCCGCGAGCAAGAGCAGGAGCGAGCGGCGCTTCATGGCTTCTTCAGCGGCTCCCAGTCTTCCCAGTAGTTGTAGAGATCACGCGCCGTCATCATCCAGATGACCAGCTTCTTCGTGCCGAGCGCCTCGACGCTGCGGCGCAGTAGCTTTTGCCGCACGTTGGGGCCGCCGCCGTAGCTCATGACCAGGTCGAGCGGATACGCGATGCCACGCGCCAGGTGCGCCGAGACGCCAGCGTGCTCGGCGTCCGTCAGCTCATAGACGGCGGTGAAGCTGTCGCCCAAGAGCACGACCGGGCTATCCGGGTCGTCGTCGTACGGCTTGCCGTCGGCAACGACCTGGTGCGCCACGAGCGTCTCAGGCGTGTATTTCTTCTGGTCAGCTTCCGGCAGTCGCGAATGCAGATCGCCGAAACGGGTGAAGCTGGTTTCGCGCAAGTCGTAAGCGCGCTTCTGCCTGGCGAGCTCGGCGTACCAGGGGTACTTCTTCACGCGGGTGGCCAAGAGGTCTGCGGCCAAGCGCAGCCCACGGTCGGTCCAGTGCGTGTCCTGGCGCTGGAACAGAAACGGCTCCGCTGCGCTCGTGACCTTCGCCTGCAGGAATGCCGGCAGCAGGTCCACGGTCTCCACGCCTTCCTCGCTGAGCCTCTCGATCAGCTTGCGGAAAGCCGGATTGATGACCTGACCCGAGAGCGCCGTGAAAGCGGGGTCCAGCTTCTCCGGATACACCTCGAGCTTCGTCGGGACCGGCACGAACAAGAAGTCGACCCCCTGCTCGTCGAGCAGCTTCTTGAACTCGAGGATCACCGGTAGCGGGTTCTTTCCCTTGCGTTGCTTCTCGAGATCACCACCGCTGACGTATTCGAGGTCGTTGCGGTAGAACAGAAAGCCATCTCGCCCAGCCAGCGCCTTGACCTTCGGCGGCATGCCTTTGAGCCGTTTCTTCAGGGCGTCATGGGTCGGCGTGAGCTTGGCCATCCACGTCGGCCAAGAGCCGCCCGCCTGGGCCAGCTCGCGCTGCACGGTCTCGAGCCCCGGCGCGGGGTTCGGCGACGGACGTGTCTTGCTCAGCCGAAGCGCCGGCTTCGCGGGCGCAGCGGCCGCGAGCGCCGCGCCTTCGCCACGCACCAGAAAGACGTTGTACGTGGCTTTGCCTTGCGGCTTGCCGCGCAGCACGATGGTCGGCGCCGGAAACGCGCGCCCACCCAGCTCTTGCTTGATGTAGGGCTCGGTCTGCGCGTCCGGAAAGCTCTGTCCCACCGGCATGAGATCGGTGTTGAAGGACGGGTACCAATACGACGAGAGCTGGTTCGCCCAAGCCTTCACCTCGCTCGGCGACAGCACTGGCGCCACGTAGTCCTTCTGGATCGCAGCCACAAGCACGGGAGTGACGACGCCAGGCGCCACTCGGCCATAGATCTCGGGAAAGCCGTCCCCGTCCTGATCGGCGGAGCCCGCAAAAGGCTTGAACCAAGGCTGAAACTCCACCTTGGCCCACAGCTCCACCGCGCCCGACGCGGCCTGATGAACGAACACCTCGCTCAGGAGCTGGCCGGAGGTGCCGGGCGGCAACTGCAGGCCCCACCGCTCGCTGCGCACGGCTGAGCCAACCTCGGCCAGCGCTTCGGCCCCCGCTACCTTGCGCGCTTGCAAGAACTCCGAAAGCGGCGCGAAAGCCAGCGCTCGCTGCTGCTCGGCCGGCGAGAGCGGCGTCTTCGCGAGATCGCTCGTCAGGCTGCCCTGGTCGAGCTGCCCCGCGAACGCGCGCGAGGTATCGGGCGTGCCCGCAGCCGACATGGGCGTCTCTGGCTCCGGGTCGGCGATCATGAAGTTGCTGTGATAGGCGGCGTAGTCCAACGCGGCGCGCGTCGGGCGTGCCACCTCACGCACCCAGACCTGCGAGCGCGTTCGCGCGTAGCCTTCGTTCAGCGTACGGACGTGAGCGTGTTCGACGCGCGTGCCCGCCCTCGCATCACCCCAGGGGAACTTCGCAGACCCGGCGTGACAAGCGACAATGCCAGGCGCTGATGCGGCGGCGAGCAACCCCCAAACCCCGAGTGCGCGCTTACGCTGCGTCATAGCGACCTCGACGGTAGTTCCACATCACGCGAAGCACCCGGAGCCCGTACGTCAGCGGGTTCAGGTGCGAGACCTCGTCCCCGTAGTGCGTGGGCACCGGCGCCTCGCCGACCGAAAGCCCACGTGCCCGCGCCGAGGCGATGACTTCCAGATCGAAATCGAAGCTGTCAGACAGGTCGTGGAACGGCAGCGCTAGCGCGCGCGGCCCATAGAGGAGGTAGCCGCTGTGGTAGTCCGTCATCGAAAGCGACAGCGTCCGGTTCTCGATGCGGTTCAGCAGCGCATTGCCGACGTACTTGTAGAGGGGCATACCACCCTGCAAGGCCGTGCCCGCAGCGATGCGCGAGCCCTGCAGCAGATCGAGCCCGCGACGCGAGAGCTCCCCGATCAGCCCAGGCAAGGCCTCGGGCGCATACTGACCGTCGGCGTGGATACAGGCGACCAGCTCCGGCGCATCGGCGCGGGCCTTGGCCAGACCGTCTTTCATCGCCGCGCCGTAACCGCCGTTGTTGCGCCGCCGGAGCAAGCTAAGGCGAAACGCCGACGATCTGTAGCGCTCGACCCGACGGGCCGTGTCGTCGCGACTGCCATCGTCGACGACCACCACGTGGGTGGGCCCCGACGAAGCCAGGCCGCCGACGCGCTCCAGCACCGACTCGATGTGCCGGGCAGCGTTGTACGCAGGGATGACGACCGTTACCTTCATGCGGAGCTCGCGAGCTGGGAGAGCGACGATGCCGCTGCGACGCGACCGCCGTAGCGCTCGACGTAGTCGTGCACGATCGGCGGCAAGGAGGCGGCCAGGCGTCGCTGGGGCTTCCAGCCGAGCAGCTGCCGCGCCTTCTGAACGTCGGGGATGCGTTCCTGCGTGTCGTCGTAGCCGGGGCCATAGAACTCGGCGGCCGACACCGCGCGAAACTGGGCAGGCGCGCGCTCGGGTAACCGCTGAGCGAAAGCGTCGGCCAGCAGCCGAGCGAGCTCCGCGATACTGACGTCATTGTCTGGGTTACCGACGTTGAAGATCTGACCTCTACTTTGCTTCGGCCGCTCGAGCACGCGGCACACGGCTTCGACCATGTCGCTCACGTCCATGAACGTCCGCCGTTGCGCGCCGCCGCCCACGAGCGGCAAAGGCTCCCCTCGCAGCAGCGCGCTCATGAAGCTGGCCAGTACGCGGGGTGTCCCCTCCCCGTCGATGCCGGGCAGGAAGTCCATGCGCGCGCCGATGGTGTTGAAGGGCCGGATGATCGTGAACGGCAACGCGCCGTGCTGACCGTGCGCCCAGATCACCCGCTCGAGCAGCTGCTTGGCGCACGAATACGTCCAGCGCTCGCGCCCCACCGGGCCGAGCAAGAAGCACGAGTCATCCTCGTGCATACGCGCGGCCGGCAGCCCCTGCGCGTCCAGCGCGGTGCGCCCGTAAACCTCGGCGGTCGAGAAATGAACCAAGCGCACGGCGCGCTCCGCGCAGCGCTTCACGAGCGGCAGCAGGTGCGTGAAGCTGGCGTCGATGACCTCCAGCGGGATGGTCGAGTACTGGGCTGGGTTGCAAAGCGCCGTGAGCGAGATCACGACCTGACAGCGCTCGGTGACGTCCTCGACGAGCCCCGGCGCCTCGACGCGCGCCTCGATGCGCCGTACGCGCGGGTCCCAGCACTCGAGCTTGGTCAAATCCACGTCGACGGCGTCGACCTGGCAGGCAAAGCGTTCAAGCAAAGCCGGCACCAGGTGCGAGCCGATGAAGCCGCCCGCGCCGACCACGGCGATGCGCGTTTCCCTCACGGTGAGGCACTCCCGGCGGACGGAATGAAGACGTCGGGCCAGCGATCATTGGCCGAGTTGTAGGTGAGGCGCGCGGCCTTTTCGGGCGGCGTGCCCACCTCCCACAGGTAAATCTCGTAGTCGGCGGTGTCGTGGTCGTGACCGCGCTGGGTGATGCCCCAGACCATCCATTTGCCGTCGCGCGACAGCTGCGGGAAGTACTCGTGCGAGCGGCGACCCGGCAAGTCCATGAACTGGAGCTTGTCCAGGTCGACGTCCTTCGGCGGCGTGCCGTCATCGATCGGCATGCGCAGCACCCGGCTATCGCCATTCCCGGTCGGGTGAACCCAGTAGATGGCCGTGTGATCCGGCGTCCAGTTCACCTGGCAGCCCAGCCCGGTCTGGGTCCAGGCCTTCTTGGCGATGTTCCAGATGCCTGTTTCGCGCTTCGAACCGCGCAGCGTGATGGCGAGGTACTTGCCGTCACTCGAAATCTCCGGCTGCTGCAGCAAAGCGCCGTCAAGATCGGATACGCCCTCGCTGTCCATCAACTGCGTCTCTTCGCCGCTGCCGAGCTTGCTGCGAAAGACCTTCGTGCCGCGTACGAACAGGATCTCATCCTCCGAGATCCAGCTACCCCAGCTCGCGCCCTCGACGACCTTCTTCGGCTCGGAGCCGTCCGGCTTGACCGTGTAGATGTCCCATTTGTCGCTGGCGTTGGCGTCGCGTTCGCTCACCCAGCCTTGTTTGCTGCGGCAAAACAGGATTTGCTCGCCGCTCGGAGAGAACCTCGGGAACCAGTCGACCTCGTCGCCCTTGGTGATCTGTTTGACGTCCGAGCCGTCGGTCTTCATCGTGAACAGGTCGTGATTCCCCACGCGGGAGCTGGACCAGACGATGGTGCCGCTGGCCTTCTCGCCGACCTCGCGCATCAGCGCGACGTCCTCCGCGGGCGGTGCTTCGTCGGCCCCCTTCGGGGGCTCGCCCGAAAAGGCCGAGCATCCGAGCACAGCCGAGCAGCACAGAGTACCAATTTGCTGCAGTGGGAAACGCAGGCTCATCTAAATTGTCCTTTCTCGAGCTTCACTCGCGCGGGGTGCGAGGGTGGCCGCCTCGACGGCGGGCGAAGGAAAACAGCGACGCAACCCGGCGCGCACGCCGAGCGGCGCGTAGCCGAGGTCGCTCATGGCTTCGGTCGGGTCGAGATCGGCGTCGTTGACGATGCCGGCTATCGCGCTCGAGGTGAGCGGGGGCCGCTTCATGAACACCGGGAGCACCGCCGCCAGCGCCCGGCACGCCCACACCGGCAGGTGCAAGAACGGCCGAGGCCGATCGTGATGAAGCAGCAGCAGCTCCGCGAGCTCGCGCATCGAAATCACCTCCGCGCCGCTAAAGTTGTAGGTCTTGCCGTGCGCGATCGGCGCGTTGGCGAGCCGCACCAGGCCGTCGACGACATCCTCGGCCCAAACGGGCCTCTTGAGCGCGCCCCCGGCGCCGATGAACGGCACCACCGGAAACCGCCGCAAGTAGTCGAGGAACATCAGGAGCTCCTGACCGCCACCCTGGTCGTAAACC
Source organism: Sorangium sp. So ce426 (assembly GCF_051475585.1). Taxonomy (NCBI): domain Bacteria; kingdom Pseudomonadati; phylum Myxococcota; order Polyangiales; family Polyangiaceae; genus Sorangium; species Sorangium sp. So ce426. Next base: position 8,039,813 of record NZ_CP150341.1, read on the forward strand.
AGCGTGGGCCGCACGATCGTGTAGGCGAGCCCTGAGCCCTGGACGAGACGCTCGGCCTCGAGCTTGGACTCGGCATAGCGCGTGCGACGGGGGTAAACGACGGAGGCCGACGAGACGTACACGAAGTGCGGCACCCCCGCTCTTCGCGCCTCCGCGACAAGGTGCGCCGTGCCGTCGCGGTTGACGCGCTGAAACATCGTGGGGTCGTGGGTAATGATGATGGCGGCCAGGTGGTAGACGAGGTCGACGCCGCGACACACGCCGGCCAAGGTGCTCGGATCGCTGATATCGCCTTCGCGCACGTCGCAGCCCAGCGCATCCACGCGCGCTCGCGACGGATCACCGGGCAGCACGAGCGCTCGCACTTGCCAGCCCGCTCTGCGCAGCCGCGCCGTCAAGCGGGCGCCCATCACGCCGGCGGCGCCAGTCACCAGGGCTGTCGCCATCCTACCGAGCCTCCGCAGGCTTGGGAGTCGGGAAATCCAGCGGAATCCAATCTCCGACCGACAGCTCGCGCGCAGCGAACTCCCAGACCACCACGCGCTTGCCCGCCAGGCGATCTTGGCCGGCGTTCAGCTCGCGCGCGAGCGCCTGGCGCGTAGCGAAGGCGCCGGAGTCGTTCTGCGCGATCACGTCGATGGGGCGACCAAGCGCCAGCGCCAGGTGCGGGGCCAGGCCGGACGCGTTGCCCCAGCCCATTCCCTCGAGCGTGAAGATGTTGGTGAAGCTGTCGCCGAGCAGGAGCACGTCGGCGCTCTCGTCAGGCTCCCAGGGCGCGCCGGCCGCGTCCTGCACCTGGCGCACGACCACGCTCTCCGCTTGAAACAGGCTCTGATCGTCGGGCAGCTTGAGCATGTCGACCAGATCACCGACGCGCGAAGCCGGCTGCGGGACGCCGCGCAGCACGGGCTTCTCTGCCAGCGTTGGCAATACCCCAAGCCCGATCACGAGCTGGCCGAGGTCGGCGGCGATGCGCTCCATGTAGCCGGGCGTAAAATGCGTATCTTGAGCCAGGAAGAGCGGCTCGGTACGGGGCTCGGGCACGCTGCGGCGCGCGTCGAGCACGGCCACGCCGGCTGCTCGAAGCTCGCTCAGGAAGCGGTCGTAGTCGACATTCTGCGCCATCTCGACGCGCCCATCACGCCCAAGAAGTGGACCCGGCTCGATCCCAGCCTTGTCCGGCATCGGCAGGAGCACGAGGCGAATCCCCCGTTGCGCGAGCGCTTGCTGGAACGCGAAGATGGCGGGTCGCGGATCCGGGTAAATGGGCTCCTGGCCTGCGTCGAGGGCTTCCCTGGCGCGGCCCCGCAGCACCTCGGGCTCCAAGAATCCGGGCCCGCCGACGTGCTGCACACCGGGCGTGTAATAGAGCCAGCCGCCGTGTCCGACGACCGCGAGCTTGTTGCCCACACGAGCTAGACGAGTGAGCAGCAGCTGCACGCGGGGCTGGACCCAGGACTTGGCGTACGAGGCATCCTCGATGCCCTTCTCGAGCTGACGCAGGTTCTCGGCCGTCGGTGGGCGACGCACCAGATCCACGAGAGGCGATTCCTCATCCTCGCGCTTCTCGAGGTAGGCCTGCGCGAGCGGAACAGCGTAGATCGCCCCCAGAAACAGCAGCGTGAGCAGCCAGGCCGCGCCGCGGCTCACGTCGGTCGCGATGATACCGCGGCGCAGCTGCTCGTCGCCTGTGGGGTCGGTCGGACCGCCGCTGCGTTCGATGGCGGAGGACGAGGGAGGCAAGGTACTTTGCATCGCGCGGCCTCAGAACTGAAAGTACAGGAACGGGTTGATGGTCTGCGTCCACATCATCAACGTCGCGAGCGCCATCGTGGCCGCCACGAACGCGGTACGGGGCAAGGACAAGCGCCGCGTGAGCTCCCAGCTGTTGGGCATGCCGAAGATCACCACCGCGGCCAACGCGAATAGCCCCACGTAGTACCGCGGGTGGAGCGCGCCCGCCACGACGTCCGCCGCCGGCGAAACGGCGGCGAGCCCAAACAGCGAGCCCAGGTAGGTCACCGCCTGATCGAGCGTCTTGGCGCGGAAGAACACCCACGACAAGCACACGATCAAGAAGGTGAAGGCGACGCCGACAGCAGGTGGCAGGCGGCGCAGCGGATGAGCTTTACCGAGCCTGCGCTCCACCCCGAGCATGCCGCCGTGAATGCCGCCCCAGATCACGAAGTTCCAGCTGGCACCGTGCCAGAGCCCGCCGAGCAACATGACAACCATCAAGTTGGCGTACGTGCGCAGGGGTCCTTTGCGGTTGCCACCGAGCGGAATGTACAAATAGTCGCGTAGCCACGTGGACAGGCTGATATGCCAGCGCCGCCAGAACTCCGTGATGCTGCGCGACTTGTAGGGGGAGTCGAAGTTCTGGATCAGCACGAAGCCGAGCATCAGCGCCAAGCCCACGGCCATGTCCGAGTAGCCGGAGAAATCGAAGTAGATCTGGAACGCGTAGGCGACCAGCCCGAACCACGCGTCGTAGAAGTGCTTGGCGCCACCGGCGAACGCCGTATCGGCGATGTGCCCCATCGGGTTGGCCAGCAGGATCTTCTTGCCCATCCCCAGCGAGAAGAACGCGACGCCGCGCGCGAACTTCTCGAGCGTGTGCTGGCGCACGCGCATCTGTTCCTCGATCGCCGCATAACGGATGATGGGGCCCGCCACCAGGTCGGGGAAGAAGGCCTCGAAACACATGTAGTCCGTGAAGCGCCGCATCGGTCGGGCGTCGCCGCGGTACACGTCGATGGCGTAGCTCATCGCCTTGAACGTGTAAAAGGAGATGCCCACCGGCAAAACGACGTGCAAGACCGGCACGATCTGCGTCGAGCTGCCGAAGAGCGCGCCGAGCGCGTTGATGTTCTCGGCGACGAAGCCCGTGTATTTGAACGCCGCGAGCAGCCCGAGGTTGGTGACGATGGAGATCGCCAGCACCAGCTTCATCTGGCGGGTCCGCACGACCTCGGGGCCAATCACGGGCGGTAGGCCGTCGACGTCGGGCAGCCGTGACATCTTCAGGAGCAAGAGGCCGCACACGTAGTCGACGCTCGAGCCGAAGAACATGATCACGGCCCAGCTCGGGTTCGCCCAGCCGTAAAATACGTAGCTCGACACGGCGATGAGGGCCGTGCGGGCCCGGCCCGGCAGGGCGTAGTACGCGGCCAGTACCAGCGGCAAGAAGTAGAACAGGAAGATATGGCTGGAAAAGACCATATCAGCGGCTCACGGGGCCCACGGGCGCCAGCCCTTGTCCTTCATCGTCGCGAGCGCTCGCTGCACCCAGGTGCGATGGCCGTCCAGATTGAAGTGATGGTCATCTTGCATGCCCACGCCCTCGGCCGAGACGAGCGCGAAGTTCGACACCACGCTCGGGCACCTTTCGATCTCGGGACGGATGGCGTTCGCCACGGCGCCGCCGACCACGAACTCGCCCGAGCTCTCCACCTCGTAGTCGTTCATCAACGCAGGCAGCGTGGGCTCGCCGACGTCGTTGCGAATGGCGGTCACGAGGGTATTGATGCAGTCGGGAAAACCGGTGCGATCGGCGGCAGTGCCGTGTCGCTCGGTGATCCCGAGATAGATGAAGATACCGCCGAAGGTCACCCGCCCCTTGATGGCCTTCGGCGCGGCGATCAGCTGGTCGTAGTAGAGGCCGCCCGGAATGAACTGGGAGCAGTAGGCCGAGGGCCACCCGAACCCGAGCGAGATGAAATAGTTGTCGGGCGCGAGCATCGCGGCTTCCTTGACCAGCGCCGTACCCGGCCCGCCGGCGGCGGTGTCACCCGCGGTTTTCGGCTCGATCGCGAGCTCCGGCGCCGAGCCAGGGTGGTACATGAAGGCGTGCGGGTGGGTCTCCGTGAAATGGAACGGGCGTGAGCTCTGGGGCCTCGTGGCGCGACCGGCCATGTTGGAGTGACCGATGTGAATGAAGGCGATCGCGCGCTCCCTCGGGACGTCGACGCCTCCAAGGTTGATGGTCACGCCCGAAGGCGCCGGCCCTCCGCCGGACCCCACGTCGCTGGTCCCGCTGCTCCCGCCGCCGCCGCTCCCGCTCGCCGCGGTCATGGCGCCGCCGACCGAAGCTCCACCCGTGGTGGTCGCCGCTCCAGCGCCGCTCGAAGGCCCGAAGTCGTCACCCGTCCCGGCGGCCTGCGTGTCGTGCGGGTGCTCGACGACCCCGCAGGCGAGCCCGCCGCCCAGCGCGAACAAGGAAACGAGCGCCCACCGAGACTTGGACAGGCTCACGTTGAGAAGTGGTTTCATCGTCGACTCTCCTCCAAGTTCACCAAGATCCGCGTCGCTTCGGGGTCGAAAGGCCGGACGCGCAAGGCACGCCGTAGAAAGCCCAGGCCTTGCGCCGATTCGCCCCTTCGCAGGGCGATCAACGCCATGAGATTCAGGCTCCCGACGTCGTCGTGCTGGGAAACCAGGCTCTGCCGGGCGAGCCGCTCGGCGGCATCGAGCTCACCCGCTGCAAAGCGAAGACGCGCTTCGAGGGCTCGGGCTTGCGGCGTGTCGAGGCTCGCGAGCGTACGCTGCGCTTGCTCGAACTGGCCGAGCACGCCGTGCAACGTGGCCAGGCTCAGACGTGCCGCGGCATGCACCTTCGGGGAATCCGCGAAGCGCTGCTCCAGCTGGACCAAGGTGCGGTCCGTCTCGCTGGCTTCACGGAACGGCTGCTCCGCGACGCCGGGCGTGAGGTCGCGGCGAGCAAACAGCACCTCCGAGCCGTCCGTGTAGAGTAGCTTCCAATCAGCGCTCGCGTAGAGGTGGCCAATCAAGCGCTGGTAGCGCTCGGGGAACATCACCGGCAAGACCACGTAGGCGAAGGAATGACGCGCCTGAAAAGCTTCGAAACGCTCTGGCTCGTCCGCGAGCCTCAGGTATTCGGCGAACTCGTCGGCGGTGCGCAACACGAGCCGAGTGTCGATATACGGCCGAAACCGCGGATAGAGCCGCCAGATCAGGTAGCCTCCGTAATGATCGGCCGCAAAGACGTCGCCCCCGGGCAGCGCGTCGAGGCGCACAGCGCTTTCGGCCGGCACCCGGAACGGGCTCGGATCCGCCAGCGGCGGCTCGCGCGCCGCCGCCGACGCCGAGACGAGCAGCAGCGCGCTCAGGAGCGCCGCGTTGAGGCCCACCGCCACGCGCACGCCCGCGCGGCGAAAGCTCGAGACACAAAACCGCCGGAGCGCCGGGGCCAGATTGACCGCGAAGATCGGCGCCCCGACCCAGTACAGCAGGAGCACGTTGCGGTTGCTCATCAAGGCCAGCCCCGCGAAGCCGAGCAGCAGCAGCGCATGGCTCAGCCTCAAGCGGCGCCCGGCCAGGAGCACGGAGAGAGCGAGCAGGGCCAAACACCATTTGAAGTGCCAGAACTCGCCGTCTGACAGGCGCTCGAGCTCGAAGGGCGGTAGGTTCTCCGCCACGTCGTGGGCGAAGACCTGGTGCTCGCCGGGCAACAAGCGCCCGAGCAGCACCGCCGGCAACGCTGCGCCGCGCAAGCCAAACGGCGTGAGACACGTCGCCAGCAAACACCCCCCTAGCGTCGCGAACAGCTGCTGTACCCGCGCCCACGGTGCCAGCGCACCAGCGTGCTCGCGCGCAAACGGCCACGCACGCGTCTGGCCAAAGCTCGCCCAGCCGAGCGCCGCCACCGCGTACGCCGCGATCACCGCGGGGCCAAGCGCCGAAAGGCCCTGGAAATTCGCCCAAACCAGCTGCGCCAAGGGCAACCCCAGCAGGTGCCGGACCCGGCCGTCGCGCCGAAAGCGCTCGAGCGCGAACAAGAAGAACGCGAGCAGGACGAGCGTGCCTATCACGGGCCGGACGAGCAAGAGCGAGCGAGCCGCCAGGAGCCCGCCGACCAGCGACGTCACGAGGAGCCCCCTCGCCCACGAGCCGCGCCGCGCTTCGAGCGCGAAGTAGAGGAAGCCCGCGCCCAGGCCGATCAGCGCGCACTTGACCAAAACGAGCCCGACGAGGCCGACCGCCTGGTGCACCGCGTACACCGCGAGCTGAAAAAGCCAGTGCACGTCGACCCAGGCACGCCCTTGCGCGCTGACCGAGAAGGGATCGGTGAACAGGAGCCCACGCCGAGCGACCATCTCGCGACCTGCCGCGAGGTGCCACCAGATGTCACCGTCGGCCGAAGGCGCGAGCCCCGTCGAGGCCGCACCCAGGCCGAGCAACGCCGCGACGAGCGGCGTGCGATGGCGGAGCAGGGCGGCGACGGGCAACATGGCCACTTCTCAGAACGGTGAGACGGTGAAGCCGATGCCTGCCGTCCACGGCTGCAGGCCCACGCCCTGGCTGCTGCTCTCGGCGCCGTCGACGACTCCGCGCTTGTCCCAGCCGAGCGGCAGCGACACGCCCCCCAGGATCGCCAGCCAGGCGTTCGACCACTCCACGGCGAGCGTGCCGGTGACGGCCCACAGCTGCACCTCCTGGTCAAGCCCACGGTCACGATCCGCACCGAAGAAATGCGACAGCGACAGGCCGACCGACGGCACCAGCGGCCCCCAGAAATAGCCCGAGTAGCCGTAGATCGCGGCCGCCGGTGCGCGGTAGTTGCCCAGCTCGTTTTCCCCGCCGCGGTAGCCGAACGAGCCGCCGAGCACGATCAGCCCCCACGTCTTGTCGATCGTATGGTCGAGCGTCAGGCTGCCGCTCACCTTGCCAAGGCCAAGCTGCTTTTCCTGCGTGAGATAGTCGTTCTTGTACTGGGCGTCGTGCACGCCGGTCGGGACGCCGACCAGCAACGTCAGGCTGGTGGAGTTGATCTCGCCGAAGCGCCGCGTGACGAACCCCGCGACGTCACCCACGCCGGAGTTCGAGACGTCCACGGGCAGGCCGTAGTAGTCGCGGTAGTACTTGTAGAGCAGCGGAACCACGAGCCCCACGTTCCATTTCTCGTTCAAATTGCGCGAGACTTGAGGACTCAAGCTGAGGTTGTAGCCGTCGTCCAGGTGCGTGTACGTGCCGAGCGTCTGCAGCTCGAATAGCCCCCCGGTCACGCTGTGGCCGATCCACTTGATTCCGCCCCCCGCGCCCGTGGAGCTACCGGCTCCGCAGCCGCCGATCGTCTCCCAGCTCGAGAGCAGGCCTTCCAGCCGTGAAACTCGTAAAGACAGCGCTGGTCCGAGCTCGGCGAGCGCGTCGCCTCGCTCGCCGAGGGTCGCCTCCAGGCGGGCCACTCGCACATCGTTTTGCCGAGCCGCGCGCTCGGCCGCAATGAACGGAAAGCTGGCGACCACGGCCAAACCACATGTTACCAGCCAGGCGCCCGGGGCACGTAGTCGTATGAAGTTCAAGCGAGTTTCTCCCAGGCGCAAGGTCAAGCCGGGTCGACCTGGAGGCACCAGTAGCGAACGCTCCCGCGATCCGTAGCGGCATATTCGTCCACGAGTGCACCTTTCCAGATGGCCTTCAGATCGGCCTTCAATTTAAGCTTGTGAACGTCGCCCTGGTTGAAGCTACGCAGCTTTCCGCCGACCTGCTCCTTCATCTTGTCCTTGATCTTGGAGCGCGGCACGAGCGGCTTGTAGTGCGCGACAAGGATGAACTGCTTGTCGAGCGCCCCGCCCTCGACCTGGTAGCGCATCACGTAGGCGTAATCGTACAGGTCATCGGGGGGCATCTTGGAGGGAATCTCAACGAGCTTTGCCGTCAATTCCAGAGGTTCACCCGCGTCCGCCCGGGCGCTCCGCTCGACACCGGCTATCGCGAGCAGCAGCGCGCTCATCAACACTTGGTGACCAAAGTGGCGTCGGGTTGAATGAATCATCTTCGCAGAATAGGGCGAGAAAGGTCGATCTTGCAACAAGGCACGCACCGATTCTCGAAATCAAGCAACCCACGCCGGAGATCGCTGCAGGCTGTCGGCATCTTTCCACCGTGAGGCCACCGTGGGGGCAGCACTATCGCTGGTAATTCACGGCGAAGTGCGCGAGAGCCGCCATGGTGACCGAGCCAAGCCGCATCTCCCGCTTCCTCTCCGCGCTCGGCGAGCTGACCGACGTTCCTGGTCGCTCACCCGACCGGGAACCGCCGTACTGGAAGAGCACAGTTCTGCGCCACAAGGCGCTCGGCGATGCCGCGGTGCGCATCGCGATAACATCCCGGGCGGATCAACCCGATCGGCAGCTCGTTCACCAAGGCGCTACCCGACCTCTCCGGTCGATTCCGGATCATCCAGATGGATCGCCAGAAGGACGTCATGATCGCCGAGCTGATCATCAAAGGAGATCTACCGGTACGACATGAGCCCTGGCGGCAGGCGGCTCGAGCTCGTCTCCGCCGGCACCTTCGGCGCGCCCGCGCGGCAATGGGTGTCGGGATACCCGCTCCAGTACAATCTCCTCCTGTTCTCCGGGGGGATGATGACGGTCGAGACGCGCTGCCGCGAGGAGGTGAACGGCGCGTGGCGGCACGACGCCAGGTGGCTGCAGGGGACGAGCAGAGACCCGTTGCCTCGGTATCAGATCCAGCTGGCGTGACGCGCCGCCCGCTGCCCGGCGCGCGCGGCCGCCTCAGATCACCCGGTCCGCGAGCGGCTCCCCCCGCTCGAACCGCCGCAGGTTCGCGAGGAAATGCTCCACCAGCGCCATCGGCTCCTCGCGCCGCCCGCCGGCCGAGTGCGGCGTGATGACGCAGCCCGGAGCGCGCCAGAGCGGGTGGTCGGGCGGCAGCGGCTCGGGATCCGTCACGTCGAGGTACGCGCCCGCGATCCGGCGCGCCTCGAGCGCCTCGATCAGCGCGGCCTGGTCCACCGTGACGCCCCGGCCGACGTTGAAGAACCACGCGTCCGGCCGCATCCGCGCGAGCAGCGCGGCCGAGACCAGCCGCCGCGTGCCCTCGGCCTCGGGCAGGCTCGAGACAACGTGATCCGCCCAGGCGAAGGCGTCGCCCAGCTCCTCCCTCGCGACCACGCGGAAAGGCTCGTCGCCGCGGGGGCGGGCGCGCAGGACGCAGAGCTCCACCTGGAACGGGGCGAGGAGCTCGGCGAGGCGGCGGCCGATCGCGCCGAAGCCGAGGAGGAGCACCCGCCGGCCGCGCAGGAGCGCGCTCCGCGACCGCACGTGCGCGTCGGGCCAGCCGCGCGGGCCGAGCTGGTTCTCGAGGCACTCGGGCAGCCGCCGCGAGGCCGAGAGCAGGAACGCGAGCGCGTGCTCCGCGCAGGGATCGGCGTAGACGCCGCTGCTCGTCGTCAGCGCGGCGCCGCGGGCGGCGAGCGCGGCGCGCATCGCCGGCACGTCGTAGCGAGCATACCCCGCGGTGCTGAGGTGCACCCAGCGGAGCCGCGGGGCCGCGCGCACGTCGTCCGGGTGCGGCTGGCCAAAGACGACCTCGGCGCCCAGGACGAGCGGATCCGGCCCGACGACGGCGAGGTTCTTCGCGGAGCGCGCCGCTGCCAGCTCGAGCGCGTGCGGCGCGACGCCCCCCGAGAGCGAGCGCGCCGCCTCCGGCGGCAGAACAACGGTGCTCGCGATGATCAGCCGATCCAAAGGCGCCTCCTCCTCACCCGTGCACGGCGCGCCCGAACTCCCGCATCCACGCCTCCTCGTCCGCGGTGAGCGGCCCCCTCGCGAGCGCGTCGAGGTTCTCCTCCACCTCGGCCCGGCTCTTCGGCCCCGTCAGCGCGAGATCCACGTGCGGGCTGGAGAGCTGGAATCGATAGCAGTCGCCGGCCGTCATCGCCGGGCGATCCCAGCCCTTCGGCCGCTTCAGCAGCCGGCGCCACGCCGTCGCCGTGTAGGCGAGGATGCTCGGCTTCGCGTCGCGCACGTGCGGGAAGATGTCACGCTCCGCGCCGGGATGCGCGGCGTTGTAGCGGATCATGAGCAGGTCGAGCGGCGACGACCCGGCCAGGCCGCCTGCCCGCGGGCGGTCGTGGATGCTCACCCCGAGCGCCCGCACCTTGCCGCTCTCGCGCAGGTGCACGAGCTCTCGCTCGGTCGCGCTCGTCCAGGCAGACCCGACGCCGAGCCAGCCGAGCAGATAGACATCGAGGTGGTCGGTCCCGAGCTCCCGGAGCAGCTTCTCCGCGCCCCGGCGCACGCCCCAGCCGAACCAGCCGAGCTGCGCGAAGCCGACAACCGCCACGCTGTCGCGGCGCCCCTTCAGCGCCTCGCGCAGCGGGTTGCCGAGCCCGCCCGAGCGCATCGTCCAGAGGAAGAGATTGACCCCCCGGTCCATCGCCGCGCGCACCCCGCCCTCGTCGATGCCGTAGTTCGCCGCGAGCCCGAGCCGGAAGACGCGCTTGCCGCCAAAGGCGGTCGGCGCGCGGTGGAGCCAGTCGTCCATGGGGCGGATCTTACCTCACCTCCGTCGATGTCACCGGCCCCCGCGCGCCGCACATTCGCCGCCCACGGCCGCCCCGACCTGTGCCAGACTCCCCGGCCACCGATGGGCCAGGACACCTCTCCCCGGTGCGCCGGCTGCAGCGCTCCGCTCCCGGAGAACGCCCGCTTCTGCCCCTCGTGCGGCCAGCTCGTCGCCGCGCCGGATCCCAGCGCCGCCCTCGCCGCGACGGCGTTCCCCGCGACGCAGCTCGGCGCCGTCGGGCTGCCGGAAGCCTCCCTGCCGCTGCCGCCGGTCCGGCTCTTGCCAGGGACGGAGATCAGCGTCTATCGCATCGAATCGACGCTCGGCGAGGGCGGCATGGGCGTCGTCTACCGCGCCTACGACCGGGCGCGCGAGCGCGTCGTGGCCGTCAAATGCCTGCACTCGAACCTCTGCGGCAACCCGGAGATCCGGCGGCGGTTCGCGCGGGAAGCGCGGGTGCTCCGGTCCTGGAGCCACGAGAACGTGGTCGCCGTCTACGATTTCGTCGAGCGCGATCACCTGCTCGCGATCGTCATGGAGTACGTCGACGGGTCGACGCTGGTGCGGCACCTCGAGCGGTGGCGCGGGCGCATCCCCTTCCAGGAGATCCGCGCGCTGTTCGGCGGCGTCCTCGACGCGATGGACGAGGGGCACCGCATGGGCATCATCCACCGCGATCTCAAGCCCGACAACATCCTCGTCACGACCGGGAAAGACGGCCTCTCCCCCAAGATCGTCGACTTCGGCATCGCCAAGATCCTGGAGGGGACGACGTACACGCTGAGCGGCGCGTTCCTCGGGACGTGCTGTTACATGTCGCCAGAGCAGGTGAAGAGCCCCCACGCCGCGGATCGGCGCTCGGACATCTACTCTCTCGGCGTGACGCTCTACAAGCTGACGACAGGGCAGGTGCCGTTCGACAGCCCCAACCACTTCGCCGTGATGATGGCCCACGTCGCCGACGCCCCGGCGCCCCCCTCGTCGCTGCGCCCCGACCTCCCGCCGGCCCTCGACCAGCTCGTGCTCGACGCGCTGTCGAAGGACCCGGCGGGGAGGCCGGCGTCGTGCGCGGAGTTCCGGGCGCGGCTCGACGAGGCGCTCTCGGAGTTCTCGCCCGCCCCGTCGCGGCCCTCGTCCGACGGGCGCGAGCTCGCGCCGACGGTCCGCGAGAAGACCGGCGAGCAGATGATCCTGGTCCCCGGCGGGCCGTTCCTGAGCGGGCAGCAGCGCAGGAAGGTCCATGTCGACGCGTTCTACATGGATCGCACGCCGGTCACGAACCGCCAGTTCAAGGCGTTCCTCGACGTGACCGGGTACCGCCCCGACGACGACGACGCGAGCCGGCTCCTCGCCCATTTCAGGCGTGGCGAGATCCCCGCGGGCCTCGAGGACCACCCCGTGGTGTACGTGTCGTGGGACGACGCGCGGGCCTACGCCAACTGGGCCGGCAAGCGCCTGCCGACCGAGGCCGAGTGGGAGAAGGCCGCGCGCGGCACCGACGGCCGCAAATACCCGTGGGGGCGCGCCGAGCCCGGGCCCGCGCGCGCGAACTACGACAACCGCGAGGGCGGGACGGTGCCCGTCGGCTCGCTGCCGGGGGGCGCCTCTCCTTATGGCATCCTCGACCTCGCCGGCAACGTGTGGGAGTGGTGCGAGGACTACGACGATCCGCACTTCTATGCGGACGGCCCCTCCCACAACCCGCGCAACACGCGGCCCTCGGATCGGCCGCTGCTCGTGATGCGCGGCGGCTCGTGGATGTACGGCGCGCAGTCGCTCCGCACCTGGGCGCGCACGAGCTTCGAGGCGCACTACCGCTTCGCCGGCGGCGGCTTCCGCTGCGTGCGAACGGCCTCGTCGAGCTGAGGCGCGGGCGCGGCGGCTGCTCGGCGCGCGGCCGCTCGGCTCACGCGCGCGGCGCACGAGCGCCTGGTCAACCGGCGGCGGCGCGGATAGAACGCCGGGCGCAGATGCAGACGAACAGGGCCAGGACGAGCGGCGGCGTCCGCGTGCGGCTGACCGGCGTCCGGCGCGTCTTCCCGGTGCTGGACGACGCGGGCCGCGCGCCGCGGGACGGCGCCCCCGGCGTCGTCGCGATCGACGGCATCGATCTCGACATCGCGCCTGGCGCGTTCGTCGCGCTGCTCGGGCCCTCCGGGTGCGGCAAATCCACCCTGCTGCGGCTCGTCGCCGGGCTGGACCGCGCCGACGCCGGCGCGGCCGTCGTGGAGGCCGAGGAGGCGCCGGGCGGCGCAGGCGGCGCGCGCGCCCCCCTCGCGTACGTCTTCCAGGACGCCCACCTCCTGCCCTGGCGGAGCGTCCTCGAGAACGCCGCCCTGCCGCTCGAGCTCGCCGGCGCGCCGCTCGACGAGCGCCGCGCGGCGGCGCGGGCGGCGCTCCTCCAGGTCGGCCTCGCCGACGCGGGCGCGCGGTACCCGGCCGAGCTCTCCGGCGGCATGCGCATGCGCGTATCGCTCGCCCGCGCGCTGGTCACGCGCCCGCGGCTGCTGCTGCTCGACGAGCCGTTCGCCGCGCTCGACGAGCTCACGAGGAGCCGGCTCGACGACGAGCTCCGCGCGCTCTGGGCCGAGCTCGGCATGACGGTGCTCTTCGTGACCCACTCGATCACCGAGGCCGCCTACCTCGCCGAGCGCGCCGTCGTCCTGTCCCCGCGGCCGGCGCGCGTCGTCGCCGACCGCACGCTCTCGCTGCCGGACAGGCGGACGGCCGCGCTGCGCACCGAGCCCGCGTTCGCCCGCGAGGTGCGCGCGCTGCAGGAGGCGCTGGAGAGCGGCGGGGCGTGAGGCGCGGACCGACGAGCCCGGCATTCCCACTGCTTCACGGGTCGAGGTGGACGAGGATGCGGCAGCTCGGCGCGCCGGAGGTCCCTGCCGCTCCCGTTTGCCGCCGCGCACTTTACGGCGGCGCGCCGCGCGACTCCTGACGTGCGCTACAGTCCCTCCTGCCCACCATGGCCAACGCGATCCGCATTCGCACCCAGGTCACCTCCGATATCCTCCACATCCCGGAGCTCTCGGCGCTCGCGGGCAAGAACGTCGAGGTGATCATCCTCGAGGAGGAGTCGGCCCCGCGCAGCCTCACGCCGCCGGCGCGCAAGCTCGGGGCGCTCCGAGGCCTGTTCGACGTCCCTGACGATTTCGACGCTCCCCTGCCCGAGGACATGCTTCACGCCTTCGAGGGAGATGGAGAGACGTGAAGCTGCTCCTCGACACCCATGTGTGGCTCTGGGCTGCGCTCACGCCGGAGCGCATCGCCACGACGGCCCGGCAGGCCATCGAGGATCCTCACAACACCCTCCTGATCTCCGCCGCAAGCGCCTGAGAGATCGCGGTCAAGCATGCGATCGGCAAGCTCCCGCTCCCCGAAAAGCCGGAGCTCCTCGTCCCGCGGGTCATCGCCGCGCTCGAAGGGATCGAGCTCCCCGTGACCTCCCGTCACGCGATCTCGTCCGCGGCCTTGCCGTACCATCACCGAGATCCCTTCGATCGCCTCCTCGTGGCACAGGCGCTTTGCGAAGGGGCAGCGCTCGTCACCGTGGACGAGCTGCTCACTCGCTACGGCGCCACGGTGCTCTGGGCCGGATCGTGACAGGGCAGCGACGCCGGCGCCGCCACGTCGAACCGTCGTTCCCGCGCGCCCGCTGAGCCCGGCCCCTCCCCGGCACGGCCGTCCCCACGACCCCCGGGGCGGTCCGCGCGCCCATTCCACCGCGCTGCTGCCCCCTGCCGCGAAGCGCCGTCCATCGTGGCCATCGTGGGCAGAGCTCCCACTCGCCGCACGATCCCGCGCGCGAACGCGCTTCCATGCCGACAGCGCGCTCGTACAATCGCCTCATGCCCACGTGCCCCCGGCGGTTGCTTCCCCGCGCCCTTCCTTGGTTTTTGCTCGCTGCAGCGGCCTGCGGCGGTGATCCGGATGTCGTCCTGCCACCCGGCGATGGCGGCGGGGGCAACGGCGGCACGAGCAGCAGCTCGGGCGATGGCGGCGGGTTCGTCGGGTCGATGGCCGCCTCGGGCGGCGCGGGCGGCGAGAGCGGCTGTGAGGGCGTGAGCTGCCGGGAGGACCAGCACTGCGAGGAGGAGGACGGACAGGGCACCTGCGTCGACAACACGTGCGACGACCTCAGCTGCGACGCGACCGAGGTGTGCGAGACGCCCCCGGACGCAGGCGCGCGCTGCGTCGATATCGCCTGCCAGAGCGACCTCGAGTGCGCCTTCAACCAGTACTGCAACGGCACCATCTGCGTCGTCGATGCCTGCACGGCCGGCGCGCGGACGTGCGACGGCGACAGCCTCCAGCTGTGCGTGTCGAACGGCAGCACCACGAGCGAGCTCTTCACGTGCGGCGGATCGGCCTACTTCGAGAGCAAGTGCACCGACGACGGCGCCGGGAACGCCAGCTGCCCCTGCGAGGACGACTGGGACTGCCCCACCTACGCCTCCTGCGAGGTCGGCTCCTGCTCCGGCACGGGCGCCGCGCCCACGTGCCTCTTGCCGCCGGAGCCGTTCGCGGGCGCCCTGCCGCAGAACGAGATCCAGTGGGGAGGGGAGAACCGCGCCAGCTCCGACGCCGCCAACAGCCCGTTCAAGACCTCGGCGCAGACCGTCATGACGCCGCTCGTCGCCAACCTCGACGACGACAACGGCGACGGGCTCATCAACGAGCTCGACTTCCCCGAGATCATCTTCACGACGTTCTGCGGCTCGAATTTCGGCAAGCAGGGCGTCCTCCGGGCGATCCACGGCGGCGGGCCCCGCAAGGGAGAGAACTACTTCGCGGTGCTCGGCGCGCAGGTCTGGCACGAAGGCGAGCCCATCGACGCGCCCTACGCCTGCGCCGACGCGACGCTGATGCCGACCGCCGGGCTGGCCGTCGGCGATCTCGACGGCGACGGCGTCCCCGAGATCGTCGCGATCACCGCCGTCGTGACGGGGTCTGGGGCCACGGAGGTGACGAAGACAGGGCTCCAGATCTTCAGCAACACGGGCGAGACCAGGGTCCTCATGAACGAGATCTGGACGGGCTACAACGAGCCGTCGCCCGCGCTCGCCAACATCGACGGACAGGGGCTCCCGGAGATCGTGGTCGGGCCGAACGTGTTCACGCTCGACGTCAACAAGGACACCCGCGAGCTCTCGATCGTCGACCACTTCAAGGGCGACAAGGCCCAGGGCATGCAGGGGTCACCGGGGAACGCGAGCAACCGGCTCGGGCCCATCGCGTGCGTCGCGAACCTCAACGACGACCCCCGGCTGGAGATCGTCGCGGGCAGCACCGCCTATGGGCTGCCCCGCCCGCCGCCCGGCGTGACGAGCAGGGCCGGGTGCGCGCCGCCGTACACCGACAAAGAGGCGACGGCGTACTGCGAGGGGAAGCTCATCGAGGTCTGGGACGGGCAGACCGTCAACGGCACGGCCGGGATCCCGTCCGAACAGCGCGACGGCCTCTGCGCCGTGGCCGACGTCCTCGGAGAGGACCAGGACGCCGCGCCCGGGCCGAACAACCCGCTCGATCAGCGCCCGGAGGTGATCCTGTTCAACAACGGGCACTTCTTCGTGCTCAACGGGCAGAACGGCACCATCCAGCGCCACGAGGAGATGAAGGCCTCGGGCACCACCTTCGACGGCGGCGCCCCGAACGTGGACGACTTCGACGGCGACGGCTTCCCCGAGGTCGGCACGGCGTTCGGCCTCCGCTACATGATGTTCGATCTCCAGGCGCCGACGGCCGAGTGCCCGGCGTGGCCCAACGCGCTCACCGACGGGGTCACCGGATTGCAGGGCAACCCGGAGCGGACCCCGAACGGGAAGCCGTGCACCACGGACGAGGAATGCGGCGCCCCGGGCGCTGCGACGTGCAACCAGCAGCGGGGCACCTGCGTCTGCTACCACAACGGCTGGCAGCGCTTGACCGAGGACGACTCGAGCCGCACCACCGGGTCGAGCGTGTTCGACTTCAACGGCGACGGCGCCGCCGAGGTCATCTACAACGACGAGTGCTACTTCCGCATCTACGACGGCGTCACGGCCGACGTCCTGTTCAAGGTGCCCTCGCCGAGCCGCACCCGGTCCGAGTACCCGATCGTCGCGGACGTCGACAACGACGGCAACGCGGAGATCGTGTTCGGCACCTCGAACGAATCGACCTATTGCTCGCAAGGCACCGACTACAACAACGGCCTCGAGGTCTGGGGCGCGCAGAACGACCTCTGGGTCTCGGCGCGCCGCATCTGGAACCAGCACAGCTACCACGTGACGAACGTGCTCGAGAGCGGCGGCATCCCCCTGAAGGAGCCCGAGAGCTGGAAGCCGTACGGCGGCCGCGTCTACAACACGTACCGCTCGAACCCGCGGTCGTACGGCATCGCGCCGGATCTCGCGCTGAGCGGCATCCAGGTCTCGTCCCCGGACGCGACCTGCGGCGAGCTCACCGACGAGGTCGCCATCACCGTGCGCGTCGAGAACCTCGGCGATCTCCGCGTGGGCCCCGGCGTCGCCATCAACTTCTACGGCGAGTGGGACACGCCGGAGGTCGATGAGCCGCTCTACGGTGAGGACCTCGCCCCGCTGAAGTTCGTCCTCCAGAGCAGCATCGAGCCGCACAGCTCGCTGCTCCTGACGGTGAGCTACAGCGCCGCGCACAACGCGCAGGGGACGCTGCCCGCCCGCGTGCGCGCGGTCGTGGACGAGGACGCCGTCGAGCGCGAGTGCCACGAGGACAACAACGCGTTCACCGCGCCCCTCGACGCCGGCAGCGCGCGCCCGGATCTCGAGATCGAGGTCGGCCGGGTGAACACAACGAAGTGCGCCGTGAAGCAGGTCGACGTCCCGACGACCGTCACCAACGCCGGCTCCGCGCCGGCCAGCGACGTGCGGATCCAGTACTACGCGGGCGATCCCGGCCAGGGCGGGACGGCGCTCCACGAGGAGGTCATCCCGGGGCCGATCGCGCCCGGGGCGAGCGTGAACCTCACCGCCACCATCGAGAAGTTCCCGTCGAACCTGTCGATCCTGATCTACGCCGTCGTCGATCCGGACGGGGCGATCGACGAGTGCAACGACGGGAACAACAAGGACGCGGCCTCGGACAAGATCCTGTGCCCGGAGATCAACTGACGCGCCGGCGTCCGGCCGGCGGGCCTCCCCGCCAGCCGGACGCGCGCCACGCCGGCGCCGCGCGCCGCGCTGGCGCGCGCTGGCGCACGATCATCGGCTCCCGCCCGGGGCGCGGTGCTATGCCTGTGCGCCCCGCCGTCCCGCCGCGCCGCTGACGGCGCGCCGCCCCGGCGCGCTGCACCCCGCGCCCCGCGCGCGGCGACCCAAGCCCCCACAGCGTCATGCTCGGAACCTCGAACCTCGCGAAATCATTCGGTGATCGGACCCTCTTCGAGGGCGTCTCGCTCAAGCTGAACGGCGGATCCCGCTACGGCCTGGTGGGCGCGAACGGCTCGGGGAAGACCACCTTCCTGAAGATCGTGGCGGGCGACGAGCCCGCGAGCGACGGGAGCGTCAGCATCCCGAAGGACGCCCGCGTGGGTGTGCTCCGGCAGGACCGGTTCCTCAGCGACGACCAGATCATCCTGGATCTCGCGATGATGGGCGATCGCGTCGTGTGGGAGGCGCTCGTCGAGTCGCGCCGCCTCGCGGAGGGCGGCGGTGACGCCGGCCGGGTGGCGGACCTGGAGGATCGCATCCGCGCCCACGACGGCTACACGCTGGAGGCGCGCGCGAGCGCCGTCCTCGAGGGGCTCGGCATCCCCGTGGAGGCGCACCGGAGGCCGCTCTCCACGCTCTCGGGCGGCTTCAAGCTGCGCGTGCTGCTCGCGCAGGTGCTCCTCGGCGGCGCGGACGTGCTGCTGCTCGACGAGCCCACGAACCACCTCGACATCCTCTCCATCCGGTGGCTCGAGAGGTTCCTGGCCGGCTACAAGGGCTGCGCGGTCGTCATCTCCCACGACCAGCGCTTCCTCGACAACGTCGCCACGCACATCCTCGACGTCGACTACGAGACCATCACGCTCTACACGGGCAACTACGCCGCCTTCGTCGTCGAGAAGCGGGCGATCCGCGAGCGCAAGCAGGCCGAGATCGCCCGCGCCGAGAAGATCATCGCGGACAAGCGCGCGTTCGTGGAGCGGTTCGGCGCGAAGGCGACCAAGGCGCGCCAGGCGCAGAGCCGGCTCAAGCAGATCGAGAAGATCGAGGTCGAGGAGCTCGCCGACACGTCGCGCCGCTCGCCGCTGTTCCGGTTCGCGATCCAGAGGCCGAGCGGGCGCGACGTGCTCGAGGCAAAGGGGATCTCGAAGTCGTACGGCGCGAAGCAGGTGCTGCGCGACGTGTCGCTATCGGTGCGACGGGGCGAGCGGGTCGCGGTGATCGGGCCGAACGGGCTCGGCAAATCGACGCTGCTCAAGATCCTCGTGGGCCGGCTCGCGGCCGACGCCGGCGGCGCTTCGTGGGGGCACGAGGCCCGCGTCGGCTACTTCGCCCAGGATCACCGCGAGCTGCTCGTCGACGGGTCGATGACGCCGCTCTCCTTCCTGTGGGCGGCGTGCCCCGACGAGTCGCCGAGCTACGTCCGCGGCCAGCTCGGCAGGGCGCTGTTCTCGGGCGACGACGTCGAGAAGAGCGTCGGCTCGCTCTCCGGCGGCGAGGCGGCGCGGCTCATCTTCTGCCGGATCATCGTCGAGCGGCCCAACGTGCTCGTGCTCGACGAGCCGACCAACCACCTCGATCTCGAGGCGATCGAGGGGCTCGTCGAGGGGCTCAAGGCGTTCGAGGGGACGGTGCTCTTCGTCTCCCACGATCGCTACTTCGTCTCCGAGCTGGCGACGCGCATCCTCGAGGTGACGCCGAGCGGGCCGCGCGATTTCCCCGGCACCTACGAGGAGTACCTGGCCGGCTGCGGCGACGATCACCTCGACGCCGACACGGTGGTGCTGAAGGCGAAGCGCGAGCACCAGAAGGCGGCCACGCCTGCGGAGGCGGGCGGCTCCTGGGAGGAGCAGAAGCGGCGTCGCAACCGGCAGAAGGAGCTGCCCGCGCGGCGCGACAAGGTGCTCGCGTCCATCGAGGCGGCCGAGGCGCGGAAGAAGGCGATCCACGACCTCTACTGCAGCGACGGCTTCTTCGAGCGCACCGGACAGGCCGAGATCGCGGCGCTCCAGGCCGAGGACGAGGCGCTCGGCCCGCGCATCGACGCGCTCATGGCCGAGTGGGAGCAGATCGAGCAGGAGATCGCGGAGCTCGGGGCGGTTCAGGCGCAGTAGTGAGGTCCTGCCGGGCTGCCCGGCCCCGGGAGAGGGGGTCCGCCGCGCGGCGCGGGGGCCCCGCCGAACTCGCCTGAGACGACGCCCCTCCGGCTTCGCCGGAGGGGCGTCGTCTCAGGCTCAAACATCGGCCCATCCCCCGCGCCGTGCGGCGGACCCCCTCTCCCGGGGCCTACGTGTTCGCGGAGCCGGGAGGCGGCAACTCACCCTCATCGCACCGCGAGCGGCGGCTCAGTGGCCTCGCGTCTTGCGGCTGGCCATGTCGATGCCGACGGCCAGGATGAGGATGATGCCCTTGATGATCGGCTGCCAGAAGCTCTCCGTGTTCATCAGGCTCATGCCGTTGTCGAGCGAGGCCATGACGAGCGCGCCGAGCAGCGCGCCCCAGATGGTGCCCTGCCCGCCGAGGAGCGACGTGCCGCCGATGACGGCGGCCGCGATGGCGTCAAGCTCCATCATCCGGCCGGCGTCCGAGGTCGCAGAGCCGACGCGCGCGGTGAGCACAACGCCCGCGATGCCCGCCATCACGCCCATCAGCGTGAACACGGCGATGAGGTGACGATCGATGCTGATGCCGGAGTAGAAGGCCGCCTCGCGGTTGCCGCCGATCGCGTAGAGGTGCCGCCCGAACGTCGTGTGCTTCGCGAGAACCGTGAACACGGTCGCGAGCACGAGCACGACAAGCACGGGGAACGGGACACCCTCGTAGGAGTTCATCAGGGCGGCGAACGCGAGGGAGAACACGGCGAGCCCGATCCACGGGTAGCGCGCCGTGCCGGTCGCGCGCACCGCCTTGTACAGCAGCCCGACGCAGAGGATGCCAGCGCCCGCCCAGCCGAGGGTGTGCGGCACGTACGCCTGGCCCACGAACAGGTAAGGACGCGCCGGCGAGATGGACACACCGCCTGTCAAGCCGAGGATGCAGCCCTGGAAGATGAGCATCCCGCCGAGCGTGACGATGAACGGGGGAATCCGCAGCCGCGCCACGAGGGTGCCCTGCACGAAGCCAAGGACGGCCCCGAGCAGGAGCGGCAGGATGAAGGCGGCCGGCAGCGGCCAGCCGAGGCTCACGTAGATCATCGCCGACGAGGCGCCGAGCAGACCGGCGAGCGCGCCCACCGAGAGATCGATCTGCCCCGCGACGATGACCATCACCATGCCGATGGCCAGGATCGACGTCACCGACATCTGCCGCGCGAGGAGCGTCAGGTTGCGCGGCGTCACGAACGTCCCATCGGTCGTGATGGAGAAGGCAATCCAGATCGCGATGAGCGAGCCCACCATCGAGAGGGCGCGCCAGGGGATACGCACGCGAAGCTTGGCCTCGCTCATTCCGTCACCTTCCTCGTTGCAGCAGCCATCACGCGCTCCGCTGTCGCGTCCTTCCGGTCGAGGCAGGCCGTCGGCCTGCCCTGGTTGAGGACCAGCACACGGTGGCTCATGCCGAGCAGCTCCGGCAGATCGGAGGACACGAGCACCACGGCGAGCCCATCCGAAGCGAGCTTGTGGATGAGCTGGTAGATCTCCGCCTTCGCCCCGACGTCGATTCCCCGGGTCGGCTCGTCGAGCAGCAGCACCCGCGGCCCCGTCATCAGCCATTTGCCGATCACGATCTTCTGCTGGTTGCCGCCCGAGAGCTGGTTCGCGAGCGCGAGCGGCCCGGACGCCTTGGTCCTGAGCGCCTTCATCTGCTCGACTGCCGTGACCTCGCGATCGGCGTGATCGAGGAAGAGCCCCTTCACGAACCGCCGCAGGGTCGCGAGCGTGATGTTGTCGAGGAGCGTCGCCTCGAGCACGAGGCCGTAGCGCTTGCGATCCTCGCTCACGAGCGCGATGCCCGCGTCGATCGCCTGCGCGGGCGCCGTGTACGGCGGCGTCGCGGGCCCGCCTCGGACCGAGATCGCGCCGGTGACGCGGCTCGTCGCGGCGCCGAAGATCGTCGAGAGGAGCGCGGTGCGGCCGGCGCCCATGAGCCCGCCGACGCCCAGCACCTCGCCGGCGCGCACCTCGAAGCTCACGTCGCGCAGCACGAACCGCCCGGGGTGCCCGGCGTCCTCGACCGACCAGCCCTGGACCGACATCGCGACGGGGCCCTCCGGCGGCGGGGGGCAGGGGTAGAGGTTCGTCACCTCGCGGCCGACCATGTACGAGATGACGCTGTCGGGCGAGAGCGCGGTCCGCGGCTGGGTCGTGATCGACTTCCCGTCACGGAGGACCGTGATGCGGTCGGCGATCTCGAAGACCTCCTCGAGCCGGTGGCTGATGTAGATGCAGGAGACGCCGCGGGCGCGCAGATCGCCGAGCAGGCCGAGCAACGTCCTCACGCCGGACTCGGTGAGCGCCGCCGTGGGCTCGTCGAGGACGAGGATCTTCGCGTCCTTGAGCAGCGCCTTCGCGATCTCGACCATCTGCTGCTGGCCGATGCCCAGGTCCTTGATCGGGCGCTCGGGATCGATGTCGAGCCCGACGCGCGCGAGCGCCTCCCGCGCCAGGGCCCGCACCGCGTCCCAGTCGATGAGCCCCCCGCGGAGGGGCTCCCGCCCGAGCACGAGGTTCTCGGCGACGGTGAGATCGGGCACGAGCGCGAGCTCCTGCGCGATCAGCGCGATGCGGTGCTCCTCGGCGCTGCGCATGCTGCTGAACTGCACGACGCCGCCGTTCAAGCGGATCTCGCCGCCGTAGGTGCCTGCGGGGTAGTAGCCGCACAGGATCTTGATGAGGGTGCTCTTACCCGCGCCGTTCTCGCCGCAGAGGGCGTGAATCTCGCCTTCCTGGAGGTCGAACGAGACGCCATCGAGGGCTTTCACCCCGGGGAACTGCTTCGTGATCGATGCGAGCTCGAGGAGAGGCATTGTCCTGGGCGCAAGGGGCGTCAGCGCGCGGCCACGTTCGCCTGGGAGGGGCCTGCGATGCAAGCACTTTGTTGGAAGCGCGCAGAAGAGGATCCAGGCGCGCAGGTCGCCGCGTGTCGCGTGTCGCGCATCACGCATGTGCCCTGGGAAGCGCCGGGGGCGAAGAGGAGTGGTGGAGAGCCCCCTGCGCGGGGGCTCCCGGAGCGGCCCGGGTGAGGGCCCTCAGTTGTAGAAGCCGAGGTCGTCGATGTAGAGGTCGAACTTGGGCGCGATGCCGACCTGGAACTGGATCGCGTAGAGCTTCGTCGCGTCGATCTGGTCGGTGCCCGCCGGATCACCCCAGCCGCCCTGCTTCAGGTCCGCGAAGGGAATCGTGAACTGCTGCCACTCCTCGGTGAGGGCGAGCGACTTTTGCCACTTGTCGCACTGGTCCGAGCAGGAGCCGCCGGCCGGATCCGTGCCCGGGTCCGAGAGCATGACGCTCGCGCTCGTGGCAGAGCCCGCGCCGATCTTGGCCCAGAACGTGATTCCCGTGTACGCCGAGGCGTCATAGGCGGTCTTGACGCCCTCGGGGCTGTTCAGCTCGAAGCCGAAGCCAGCGCCCCACGTCTCGAAGCCCTCTCCCCACGAGCGCGCCGCGTACATGCTCTGCGCGCGCGCCGGCGCGAGCGCCGCCATCGTGAAAGGCTCTTCCCCGGTCCCCTCCGGATCGGGCGGCGGGGTCTGCGTGGCCCCCTCCGACCCGTCATTGAAGGTGTACCAGTAACCGACCCGCCCGCCCTTGGCGAGGATGGCGTTGTCGTTGTCCTCCATGTCATCGATCATCTCGATCGTCTGGGGGCCCGCGCCCGAGCCCGTCGACGCCGAGGTGCTCGCGGCCGTCGAGGTCGTGGCGGGATCGATGGTCCCCGTGCTCGCCGTCGTGGTCGACGGGTCCACGGTGCCCGAAGAGGAGGTGGTGCTGCCGGCGCTGCCGGAGCCGCCCGCGCCTCCGCTCCCGCTCCCGCTCCCGCCACCATCGTCGCCGCTGGCGCACGCCGCGACAGCCAGTCCACAGACCGCCAAGCTAAAAGCACGCAAGAAAATTCTAGTCTTCATACGTTCACATCTCCGTATCTACGTTATTCTAATCAGCGCTCGCTCTGGGCCGGACGTCGATTGAATCAAGGAGCGTCCTGGCGCGGCGAGTATCGCCTGGAAGCTCAGGCCCTGCAACCTTCTTCTTTCCTCGCTGCAATCCATCTTTGTCATCGCTCGCCCTCGCTCGCCGTCGTTCGCCCTGGAGGCGAGGCTCGCGCGAATGTCCTTGTTGGGGCCGCTCGCAACGGCGGTGGCATGTTCGGAGCGTCGTTGAGACGTGAGCGCCTGGATCAGCGCGAGTGGCCGCCTGCTTGCAAGGCGCCTTCGCGGGCTCTCTCGGCGAGGCTCGAAGGAGGAGAGATGGCACGGGCGAAGGCTGGCCGGCGAGCGCGCGCCGCGTCGCAGAGGAGCGCGCAGAGCGCGGACCGGGAGCGGAGCGGCGGCGAAGGCGCGCCCCCGACGGAGCAGGAGAGAGCCCCGCAGGGAGAGCGGCAGAGCGCGGCGGCGCAGCGCGGAAGCTGCGCGCGGCTGCCGGGGAGGAGGGGAATCGCGGGGCTGCTCCTGAGCCGGCTGGAGACGGCGGCATACCGCATCTACGGGCGGGTCGCCGGGCTGTCCGAGGAGCGGCCGGCGCTCGGGGTCGAGATCGCGGCGTCGGCGCTGCGGGCGCTCGGGGCGCGCGCGCCGCGGGTCGTGAGCAGCGTCACGGTGAGCCACGCGCGGGCGGCGGTCCTGCACGCGCTGCAGGACGCGGCGGGCGTGCGGCGCCTCCTGCCGAGCATCGGGCGCGTGGAGGCCGGCGCGAAGAGGCAAGCCTCGACGGTCCGGGCGGCCGGCGCGGCCGGCGCGGGTGGCCCGGAGCGCACGCCGGCGGGGGTCGTCTCGCTCGCGACCGCGCCGGGCGACGGGGGCACGGAGATCAAGGTGGTGCTGCCGGGCGCGCGGCCGCGGAGGCGGCTCGCGCGCGCGGCGGGCGACCTGCTGGCGGAGCTGCCCAGGCGGCAGCTGCGGGGCGAGCTGCGGCGCCTGAGGCAATGGATCGAGATCGGCGAGATCCCGACGACGGCGGGGCAGCCGTCCGGCCGGGCAGACCGTGAGAGGGAGTGACCATGCGCGCGATCTGCTGGAATGGGGTGGATGACATCGTCGTGGAGTCGGTGCCCGAGCCGAAGCTCATCAGCCCGCACGACGCCATCGTCCGCGTCTCGCTGTCGTCGGTCTGCGGCTCGGATCTGCACCTGCTCCACGGGTACGTCCCGACGATGAAGCAGGGCGACATCCTCGGGCACGAGTTCCTCGGCGAGGTCGTGGACACGGGCGCCGAGGTGAAGCGGGTGCAGCGGGGCGATCGCGTCGTCGTGTCGTCCATCATCGGGTGTGGGCGGTGCGCGTATTGCCAGCGCGATCTGTGGTCGCTCTGCGAGAACTCGAATCCTCATCACGTGGCGACGGACAGGCTGTTCGGGGACACGACGGCCGCGATCTTCGGCTACTCGCATGCCCTCGGGGGCTTCGCGGGCAGCCACGCCGAGTACGTGCGCGTGCCGTTCGCGGATCACGGCGCGTTCAAGGTCCCCGACGGGGTGCGGGACGAGAGCGCGCTGTTCGCCTCCGACGCGCTCTCGACGGGCTACATGGCGGCCGAGCTCTGCGACATCCGCCCGGGCCAGGTCGTCGCCGTCTGGGGGTGCGGGGGCGTCGGTCAGATGGCGATCAAGAGCGCCTATCTCCTCGGCGCCGAGCGCGTCATCGCGATCGACCGGATCGCGGACCGCCTGGCGATGGCGAAGGCGCACGGGGGCGCCGACGCCCTGAACTACGCCGAGGTCGACGTCCAGGAGGCGCTCCGCGAGATGACGGGCGGGCGCGGCCCCGACGCCTGCATCGACGCGGTGGGCATGGAAGCCGACGGGACGGGCCTGCAGCACGCGGTCGATCGGGTGAAGCAGGCGTTCCGGATGCAGAACGACCGCCCGCACGTGCTGCGCGAGGCGATGCTGGCCTGCCGCAAGGGAGGCACGGTGTCCATCGTGGGCGTCTATTCCGGGTTCGCCGACAAGATCCCGCTCGGCGCGCTCATGAACAAGGCGCTCATCGTCAGGACCGGCCAGCAGCACGGACAGCGGTACATCCCGCGGCTGCTCGATCACATCCAGCGCGGCGACATCGATCCGTCGTACCTCCTGACGCACCGGATGTGCCTCGACGACGGGCCGCGCGGATACCGCCTCTTCGAGGCGCGCGCGGAGGCGTGCGTGCGCGCGGTGTTCGCCCCCTGACCCTGGCGGGGCCGCCGCCCCCGACCGCGAGCGCTAGCGCTCCCGCCCCTTCGCCAGCGTCGCCTGGATGGCCTGCGCCCGCTTCAGGTGGCTCGCCGCATCATCGCGAATGCGCTGGATCTCCTGCTTCAGCTCCCGGTTCTTCACCCTCGGGATGGCCTGCTCGTCCAGCATCCGCACGGCATGGGCATGCATCCTCACCTGGATGGCCATGTACGTCTGGTCGAATTTCTCGGCCGGCTGCTTCTGGAGGTACGCCGCGAGGATGGACGAGTGCCCGGCGATCATCGCGCTCGCCCGCGTCGGCTCCGCCTTGATCCGGAGACGCCGGAGGAGCGCGCTCAGGCGGCTGTCCCCCTGGGTGTGGGCTTCGATCATCTCCCTGGCGAAATCCTTCACCTCGCGCGACCGCGCCTGTTTGCGGGCGATCATCGCAAGGGAGATCTCCACGTCGTTGGCCGCGGAGATCACCTTCGCGAGGGCGCCGTCCGATATCTGTGTCTCCTCGGACCGCGGGCTCACCTCCTCCAGCCGCTGCTGCAGCTGGGAGATCTGCGCGTCCTGATGGACGTGACCTCCACGCCCAGCCGCGTGCGCGGAGCTGCCGATGACGCTCGCGGCGAGCGCGGCGATCACGGCGACGTGATGCTTGAAATGATGGCGCATCATGGTGAATTTCCTTCCTGGATTTCCGCGGCGCGCATCACCGGCCGATCCGTGGATGCCCGCGGCTCACGACGTCTCGAACGTCAAGCAAGCGGCGGACCCGCTCTCGACGTAATCCGAGACGTCATCCGAGGGACTGCCGTGCTCATGGCGCTGCGCGCGGGCGCGCTCGCGGGGCGATCGCCGCACACCCGGGGAGTCGTCCGCGCCGCGTCTCGGGATTCCACGTCAAGCCAAGAGGGCTCGCCATCCCCCGTCGAATCGAGCGTGCAACCCTGCAAAGGCGCTCGCCTCCTCGAAAGGCGCCCTCTCCGGCGGAGGCCCGGCTCCCTCGGCAATCGCGCTCCTCCGGGAAATCCCCTGCGCCCGGGGCGAGAGGGGCTTGCGGGGCGCCGGTCCCGGTGGTCAAGTGCAGGGTGGCGCGGCCCCCGGGCCGCCTCGCGCGCTGGCGAAGAGCTCGCCCGGAGGCCTCCGCGAATTCGCACATGCCTGACCGCGGCTTCATCCTCACGCCCACGACCCGGGTCGTCGCCGGGTGCCCGGAGCTCCATCTCCACGCGGTGATGGAGGACGGCGCGCCGGCGCTCGTCATCGAGGACAGGTTCAGGCCCTACTTCTTCGTGCGCGCCCGCGACGAGGACGTCGCGCGGCGGCTCGCGGACCGCCGCGTCTCTGCGCAGGCGCTCGAGACGCTCGACGGAGAGCCGGTCCTGCGCGTCGAGGCCGCGCTCCCGCGGGACGTCGCGGCGCTGCGCGACAGGCTGGCCGAGGCCGGCGCCGACGCCCTCGAGGCGGACGTGCGCTTTCCCTACCGCTTTCTCATCGATCGCGGCATCCGCGGGGCGTTCGCTGTCTCCGGGCCTTTCGAGCTCCACCCGGGTGTCGGGCGCGTGTACCGCAATCCAACGCTCGTCCCCGCGAGCTTCGTCCCCCGCCTCCGCGTGCTCTCGCTCGATATCGAGACGAGCCTCGACGGCGAGCACCTCTATGCCATCGCTGTGGCGGGCGCGGGCGGCGAGCGCTGCCTCCTCGTCCGCGACGAGCCGGTGCCCGGCGGGCTCCCCGCCTTCGTCGAGCGCTTCCCTGACGAGAGGACGCTCCTCGAGCGCTTCCTCGAGCTCGTCGCGCAGGCGGACCCCGACGTCCTCACCGGCTGGAACATCCCGGATTTCGATCTGCCCGCGCTCCAGCGCTATTGCCGGCGCGCCGGGCTCCGGTGCGCGCTCGGGAGGGGCGATGACGAGATCGCGATCCTGCGCGATCCGGGCTTCTCGCGCGAGGCGCGCGCCGTCCTGCCGGGGCGGGTGGTGCTCGACGGCCTCGCGCTCCTCCGCGGCGCCTTCCTGCGGCTCGACGATTACCGTCTGGAGACCGCCGCTCGGACGATCCTCGGGCGCGGCAAGCTGTTCGGGCCAGACGACCGGGGCGAGCAGATCGAGGCGTCGTACCGCGACGACCCGGCGCGGCTCGCGGAGTACAACCTCGAGGACGCGCGCCTCGTCCGGGATCTGCTGGAGAAGACGGGGCTCATCGAGCTCTCGGTGCGGAGGAGCCTGCTCACCGGCATGCAGCTCGACCGCGTGGGGGCGCAGATCGCCGCGATCGACTCCCTCTACCTGCCCGCGCTCCGCGCCCGCGGCAAGGTCGCGCCCTCGGTAGCGAGGGAGGGGTCGGAGGGAGGGGCGGAGATCGCCGGCGGCCTGGTGCTCGATTCGCTGCCGGGGCTCTACCGCAACATCGTGGTGTACGATTACAAGAGCCTCTATCCGAGCCTCATTCGCACCTTCAACATCGACCCGCTGACGTTCGTCGCCGGG
This sequence comes from Sorangium sp. So ce426, assembly GCF_051475585.1. NCBI lineage: Bacteria > Pseudomonadati > Myxococcota > Polyangiales > Polyangiaceae > Sorangium > Sorangium sp. So ce426. Next base: position 8,068,131 of record NZ_CP150341.1, read on the forward strand.
GGCGACGGGCCGCCCGAGGCGCTCATCGTGACGCCGGGCGGCGCGGCGTTCCGGCGCGGCGAGCCGGGCATCCTGCCCGAGCTCGTCGCGCGCCTCTGGGACGAGCGGGCCGAGGCGCGGCGGGCGGGCGACGAGCGGGGCGCGATGGCCATCAAGATCCTCATGAACTCGCTCTTCGGCGTGCTCGGCTCTCCCGCGTCGCGCCTGTTCTCCCCCGAGGTCGCGAACGCCATCACGCGTGCCGGGCAGCACGTCATCAGGCTCACGGCCGAGGCGGTGCGGAGGGCCGGGCACCGGGTGCTTTACGGAGACACCGACTCTCTCTTCGTCGACATCGGCGAGCCGGACGCGGCGCGCGCCGTCGCCCGGGCCGAGGAGCTGCGCGACGCCATCTCCGGGGCGGTCGCCGCCGAGATCGCGAGGACGTTCGGCTGCGAGAGCCGGCTGGAGCTCGAGTTCGAGAAGGTCTATGCGCGCTTCCTCCTGCCCGAGCTGCGCGGCGCCGCGCAGGGCAGCAAGAAGCGCTATGCGGGCCTCGTCGCCGGGGAGGGCGGCGACAAGCTCGAGATCGTCGGGCTCGAGGCGGTCCGGCGGGACGCGAGCGCTGTCGCGCGGCGCTTCCAGCGGGAGCTGCTCGACCTGGTCTTCCACGATCGCCCGGTGGAGGCCTTCGTGCGGAGCTTCGTGACGGAGCTCCGCGCTGGACGGTTCGACGCGGAGCTCGTGTACAAGAAGGCGCTGAGGAAGCCGCTCGGCGCTTACACGAAGACGACGCCGCCGCACGTGAAGGCGGCCCGCAAGCTGGGCGGGGACGCGGGGCGGATCGTGGCCTATGTGATCACGCGCGCTGGCCCGGAGCCGGCGGGCCAGACGACGGCGCCGCCGGACTACGATCATTACGTGTCGCAGCAGCTCAAGCCGATCGCGGACTCGGTGCTGCGGTGGCTGGGCGGGGCCGATTTCGATGAGATGACGGGCGCGCGGCGGCAGCTCTCGCTGTTCTGACCCGGCGCTCGTCGCGCGAGGCGAACCCGGGGGCGGGCGGGCGGGCGCGTGGCGGAGTCCCCGGAGGAGCGCCGAGAGCCCGGAGGAGCGCCGGGAGATCGATAGCTCCCGGGCGCGCCCGGGGAGCTCACCTGGCCGACAGCGCGTCGGTGACCATCGCGCGCGCCTCGTCGAGCACGCGATCGAGGTGCGCCTGGTCCTTGAAGCTCTCCGCGTAGATCTTGTAGACGTCCTCGGTGCCCGAGGGCCGCGCGGCGAACCAGCCGTTCTCCGCGACGACCTTGAGCCCGCCGATCTCGCCGCCGTTGCCGGGCGCGCGCGTGAGCTTCGCGGTGATCGGCTCGCCCGCGAGGGTCTCGGCGCGCACCGCGTCGGGGGAGAGCTTCTTGAGCACGCTCTTCTGGCTCGGCGTGGCCGGCGCGTCGATGCGCGTGTAGATCGGCGCGCCGAACCGCGCGGTGAGGTCGCGGTAGTGCTCGGCCGGGTCGCGCCCGGTGCGGGCGAGGATCTCGGCGGCGAGCAGGTCGAGGAGGATACCGTCCTTGTCCGTCGACCACACCTGGCCGTTCTTCCGCAGGAACGAGGCGCCCGCGCTCTCCTCGCCGCCGAAGCCGAGCGAGCCGTCGAGCAGCCCGTCGACGAACCACTTGAAGCCGACCGGCACCTCGCGGAGCGGGCGGCCGAGGTCCTTCGCCACCCGATCGATCATGCTGCTCGAGACGAGCGTCTTGCCCACGGCCGCGTCGGGCCGCCAGAGCGGGCGGCTCCGGAACAGGTAGGACACCGCCACGGCGAGGTAATGGTTCGGGTTCATCAGCCCGGCGCTGCGCGTGACGATGCCGTGGCGATCCGAGTCGGCGTCGTTGCCGAACGCGAGATCGTAGTCGTCCTTGAGCGCGATGAGGTTCGCCATCGCGTGCGGCGACGAGCAGTCCATGCGGATCTTGCCGTCGTGATCGAGGGGCATGAAGCTGAAGGTGGGGTCGACGGCCTGGTTCACCACCGTGATGTCCAGCCCGAATTTCTCGGCGATCGGCGCCCAGTACGCGATGTTCGAGCCGCCGAGCGGGTCGACGCCGATGCGCAGCTTCGCGCCGCGGACGGCCTCGAGATCGACGACGTTGCCGAGATCGGCGACGTAGGGGCCGATGAAATCGTACGGGTGGGTCGTCGGCGCGCGCAGCGCGGCCTCGTAGGGCGTGCGCTTCACGCCCGCGTTGTCGGCGCGGAGCAGCTCGTTGGCGCGCGCCTCGATCCAGCCGGTGACGGCGGTGTCGGCCGGCCCGCCGTTCGGCGGGTTGTACTTGATGCCGCCGTCGTCGGGCGGGTTGTGCGACGGCGTGATCACCACGCCGTCCGCGAGCCCCGACGTGCGCCCGCGGTTGGCGGTGAGGATCGCGTGCGAGATGGCCGGCGTCGGCGTGACGCCGTTCCGCTCGGCGATGAGGACGTCGACGCCGTTGGCCGCGAAGACCTCGATGACGCTGCGCTGCGCCGGCTCCGAGAGCGCGTGCGTGTCCATGCCGAGGTAGAGCGAGCCCGTCGTGCCCTCCTTCGCGCGGTAGTCGCAGATGGCCTGCGCGATCGCGAGGACGTGCGCCTCGTTGAAGCTGCGCCGCGCGGCCGAGCCGCGGTGGCCGGAGGTGCCGAAGGCGACGCGCTGCTGCGGATCGGCCATGTCGGGGCGCTCGCTGTAGTACTGCGCGCGCAGCGCGTCGGGATCGATCAGCACATCGGGAGGGGCCTTGCGGCCTGCGAGGGGGTGTAGCGGCATGAGCCTCCGCATAGTCGAGCGCGCGGGACGAGCCAACCCTTCCACGGGGCGCCCCGGGCGCCGCGCAGGGGCGCGGCTGGGCCGGCAAGGTGGAGGCCTGAGCGCCGCTCGCCTCGCCGCCCCCCGCGGGAGGCCGTGGCGGCGGCGGGGAGGGCGCGACCGCCACGCGCTCAGGATCAGCGGTTCACAGCGGCCTGTCCTTCGCCGCCGCCTCGAGCCAGTCCGCGCACGCGCCGTCCTCGGCGGGCGGCTGAACGCCCTTGAGGAGATACCAGGCCTCCCGGTGCTCCGCGCGGGCGCCGGGCGAAACGCGCTGCAGCGGGCCGAGCGACTCGATCTCGAGCATGTCCGCGTTCGTGAACGTCTCGAAGTTGCACCCCATGTCCGGGTACGTGGCGCCCTCGATGAACGGGAACCGCTTCAGGAACACGTTCCCGTGGTTCGCGTACGCCGCGTAGCCCTGGGTCACGAGCGCGCCCACCTTCTGCGGCCCCTTGCCCGCGACCTGCCGCAGGCGGATCACACGCTTGCCCCAGGTCCACCGGGGCTCGGCCATGTCGGTGTACGACCACAGCACGAGCGGCCGCGCCGGCAGGACGCGATCGGGGTGCGGGACGAACGGCGCCTGCGGGAACAGGCACTCGCCGCCGCCCGCCATCACGGAGAGCGACCACGGGGCGAACTCGACGGCATAGGCGCTGTGGTTCTCGATCGCATGATCGACGACGAACCTGCCCGCCGCCGCGTCCGCCGCGATGCGGACCTCCTTCTGCATTCCGTACCTGTCCGGCGCGGTCCGCAGCACGAGCGCGCCGTTCTCCTCCCGGTGCTGCACGGGATCGTTGTCGGGCTGCAACGTCCGCTGCTCGTCCTCGGGGCCGATCCAGAGCCGGTGACCGCCGTAGAACCTGTAGTGGGTCCCGCCTGTCGCGCCCATGTCCTCGGGGATCTCGGCGAATTCGTTCGGACCGCCGATGACGCCGTACCGGATGATGCGCGGGCCGATGTCGAGCGTGACGACGAGCTCCGTGTCGCCGCAGACGAGGCGCGCGGCGCGCTTCCAACCGCCGTAAGGGATGATCTCCATGCCGGAGGTCTCGTAGCGCAGAACCGGAGGGCGGTTCAACCCCGACTGCCGAGCCCGCTCCTGCGCCATCGCCCTGGACATCCGGCGCCGCGCCGCCTCGCCCCGCGAGCGGCGCGACCGCTCAGGTGCCGCTGCCGGCGAGGCGCTCCGGGGGCGCGAAGTCGGCCGGGCGGCCGCCGAGGCCCATCGAGATGACGCGCCGCCAGCGGAGGTCGCCGAGGTCGAGCGCGAGATCCTGCAGGGGCGGCAGCGCGTGCGCGCGGCTCGACGCGGCGGCGATCGCGCGGAGCAGCGGCACGACGAGGGGCGAGCGCTGCCGGGGCACGCCGAGCTGCTCGGCGAGCTCGTCGCCCAGAACGGCCCGGGAGAGGCCGCAAGAGATGGCCATGAACCGCTCGGCGCTCCGGCGCTCGCCGTCGGTCCGCGCGCTGCGTACCCTGCGGGTGAGCAGCGCGTCCACGAGCATGCGCGAGTCGTGGTCCGGCGCGCCCTGCGTCGCGAAGATCATCTCGGCCAGCCGTCGCGCCTCGGCGTAGGACCCGGGGATGAGCTCCGGCTCGACGCCGATGACGTGGGCCACGTAGCGCCAGAGGTGGACGAGGTCCTCCCTCTGGGCGGGCGCGAAGCGGTAGGCGAGCTTGTCGAGGCCGTCGATGACCGCGACCGAGAAGAGCAGCGCCGTCGCCACCATGTCGTGCTGGTTGATCGGCTCGCCCCAGAGGGCCGCCTGCCACCGGCCGCTCGCGCGGATGAGGCGCCGCACCTGCGCGTGCATGACGCGCACCTTGACGGTGATCGCGAAGCCCTCGCCGGAGCGGCGCATTCCGTTCGCCTGGCTCACGGCGTAGACGAACCGGCTCGTCTCGGCGAGGCGGCGCTCGGCCTGCTCGCGGAGCCTCCCCGAGAAGACCAGCGGCTTGTTCCCGCCGGGCGACGCGTACCCGAGGATGAGCGACTGCATCGCGAGCAGGATCCCGCCGAGGACGCCCGTGCGCAGGAACGCCGCCCCGCCGCGGTTCACCGCCTCCCAGTCCACCCAGAGGGGCACGTGATCGACCGACGCGAAGAGCGCCCGCAGCTCGGCCGGGGCCTCTTTCGCCGTGCGGTCATCGTCCATGCCGCGCATGCCGCGCGCGAGGGCGGCCTCCAGGAGGCGGAAGCCCTGGCCCGGCGGCATCGACGCGAACGCGTCCACGACGGCGTCGGCGACCGGATCGACGCGGAGCAGGAAGGGCCCCAGGCGATCGAGCTGGTCGCCGAAGCGACGGCGAGCGTCTGCGGTGTCCTGGAAGCGAGCGGGGATCGTCGCGTTCTCCATGAGCTGCAACAGGATATCCCTTGGCACACCGGCCGCGCTCCGCAAAGGCGACGCCGCGCGAAGCGGAGCTCCGCGGATCACCGCTGCGCGATCGTGCGCCCCCGCTGCGCAAGGCAGAACCTGAGCCCCTCCCGCAGGCTGCGCATCGGGTTCAGCTCGTCGAACGCGACGCCGATCGTGACGAGCGTCTCCGCGACATGACCGCCGAGGCCGGTGAGGACGCAGCGCGCGCCGAGGAGCTGCACCGCCTGAGCGAGCTTGATGAGGTGCTGGGCGGTCATGGAGTCGATGAGCGTGACGCCGGTCAGATCGAGGATCACCCACTCGACGTCGCTGTCTTCCGCCACGCGCACGAGGAGCCGCTCGGTCACCTCGACGGCGCGCACCGAGTCGAACAGCCCGACGAGCGGGAGCGTGAGGATGCCGTGCCATATGTCGATGATCGGCACCGAGAGCTCCCGGATCGCGCACTCCTGGCGCTGGATGGTGTCCAGCTGATGCTCGAGCTCGCGCTTCGAGGCGGCGAGCGCGGCGAGCGCCTGGCTCTTCTGCTGCGTGGTCGCGGAGAGCTCGGAGAGAAAGACGCGCAGCGCCTCCTCGATCACCCCGAAGGCGTCGTGCTCGACCGCCGCCAGCTGCTTCAGCGCGAGCTCGACCTCTCCCGTGGACGCGAGCGCAACCGCGTCGATGACGCGTTGCATCCGGCCTTCCTCGATGGAGATCAACTTCTCGGATTCTTGCATGGGCTCCTGTGGGCGCAGCAGGGGTTGACCGGTGAGGAAGCGGAGTCACCGGGCTCATGCGCGGGGTGGACCTCGCCGGCCCGCACGGGAGGACGTGCTCGCGGTGACCTGGGCTTGTGCGCCCGATCGCACGGCTCTACGTATCCCAACATCCTACCTCGCGATCGGGCGTGTGAATCGACGTTCGACCAAGATGGGATAGATAGCCTATCCCCGGCGCGGCTGAAATGAGCCCGGCGCGGCTGATCCGCGCTTCCCTGCTGCCCGCTCTCGGGACCTCATGTTCAATCGACCGAGCGAACGCAACGGAACCCGGTCGAGACGTCGCCTGCCTCACGATCATACGCCAGCCGGAACGTCGCTTTTGCCGTGCTGGCGGAGAAGTCCCACGATCCTCCGCGGAGCACGCCCCTGCTGCCGGTCGCCGGCACCTGGGGATCTGTCTGGGCGCCTCTGGCATACACGCCTGGGTCCCAGCCGTCGGCCACCCACTCCCAGACGTTGCCCGCCATGTCGAGCGCGCCCGACGGGCTCGCTCCGGCCTTGGCCGAGCCGACGCCCTGGGTGCCCCTGCCGCGCCCGCCGCAGCCCTGCCCAGGAGGCCGGGACACGACCGCGTGCGCGCACCCTGGCGGCTCGTTGCCCCACGGATACTCGCGGCCGTCGGCGCCGCGCGCGGCGTATTCCCACTCGGCCTCGGTCGGGAGCCGCTTGCCGGCGAAGGCGCAGTACGCGGCCGCCTGCGCCTGGTCGACGCACGAGATCGGGTGTTGCGACTTCGCGGGATCCGCCGCGGTGCAGAGCGCGCCGCGCTGCGCGACGTCGGCGTCGGTCGCGCGGGGGCCGTGCAGGCCGCTCGGCGTGCACCGGCCCGCCTCGACGCAGCGCTGGTAGGCGGCGACCGTCACCTCGGTGCGATCGACGTCGAACGCGCGGGTCAGCGTCACCTCGTGGGGCGGGCGCTCGGATTTGCCGCCCTTCGCGCTGCCCATCGTGAAGCGGCCCGCCGGCATCCGGACCATGTCGGGCGGGGACGGCGCCTTCATCGGGGGCGCGCTCAGGCCGCCGAGCGCGCGCGCCGGCCGCGCGCCGTCGGGGGCGCGGTGGCGGACGAACGCGACGGCGCCTGCGCCGGCCGCGGCCAGGGCGGCCGCCGAGACGAGCGCGGGCAACAGGCGCCGCCGCGGAGCGGCCCTGGCGGCCTGGGGCGTGGGAGGGGGCGACGCCGGTTGCGGGGCAGCCTGCGGCGGCGCGCTCGTCGCCAGGCCGCGAATCGTCGTGAGCGACGGCGTGGGCGGCGCGCCGGCGGACGTTGGCGGCGCGCCGACAGACGTGGGCAGCTCGCCGGCGGGTAGGCCAGCGGCCACGCGCTCCGTCCCCGCCGTGCCCAGCGCCGCAGCGCCGGGCGCCGCGCCCGCTGGCGGGCTGCCCGCTGCGAGCGCGCCCGCGCCGGCGGGCGCGGCCGTCGCCATCGCGGCCTCGAGCGCTCCCCAGAGCTCGCCTGCGGTGCGGTAGCGCTCCCGCGGGTCGATCGCGAGCGCGCGGCGCACCACCGCCTCGACGGCGTCGGGCGCGCTCACGCCCGCGCCGCCCAGGCTCGGGCGGAACGCCGGATCGGTCGCGGCGATGTACAGCTGCGTGACGTCGCTGCCGAGGAGGGCGCGGTTGCCCGAGGCCACCTCGATGAGCACCAGGGCGAGCGCGAAGACGTCGGTCCACGGCCCGGTCGCGCCGAAGCGGTGGTGAAACTGCTCGGGCGCGCCGTAATGGACGGTGAAGGCCCGGAGCGCGCTCCCTGTCTCGGCCATCGCCTGCGTCATGCTCGAGAGCTCGCCGAGCACCTTGGCGATCCCGAAGTCGAGGACCTTCAGCGTGCGCCGGCCGCCGATCTCGGCGAGGAACAGGTTGGCCGGCTTGACGTCGCGGTGGGCGACGCCCTGCGCGTGCGCGATCTCGAGCGCGTACGCAGCGGGCGCGAGCAGGGCGATCGCCTCGGCGAGCGGGCGCGCCGCCTCGCCGCGGGCGCGCCGCTCGGCGATCTCGCGGTCGAGCGGCACGCCATGGAGCCACTCGAGCACGAGATAAGGCGTCCACTCGCCCGACGGCGAGACCGCGGCGCCGGCGTCGAGGGCCTGCACGATGCCGGCGCTCGCCCGGGAGAGGCGGTGGAGGAGCCGCCCCTCGTCGAGGAGCATCCGCTGGAACGACGCGCGCTCCGCCGGGGCCAGCGATCCGAGCAGCTTCAGGCACTTGACCGCGACCGGCTCGTCGAACCCGAGGTGCTGGCCGCGGTAGACGACGCCGAACCCACCCTCGCCGACCACGGCGTCGAGCCGGTACTTGCCGTCGATCGTCGCGCCCACCCAGCCGAAGGGATCCGAAGGTGCCATCTCGCGGCGCGAGTCTACACCGGGCGCCGCGGCCGCGCGGAGCTCGCGCCCAGCCAGGCGCCGAGCGCCCCACGGCGTCTGAGCCTCAGCGCCCGAGAGGATCCGGACGGATCCAGAGCGTCCCTGTGTCTCCGAGCCCCCTCAGGGCGCCCGCTCCTCGAACCCGCCCGGCCTCAGCGCCCGCTCGAAGAACGCACACAGCTCCTCGTGCCGCGCGCGCGCGTCCGCGCGGCCGATCTCGATGAGCGCCCCGGCGAACTCCCCGTCGAACAGCAGGTAGGACAGGAAGTCGGCCTCGCGCTGCTCGTCTCCCTCGGCGAGGCGCCGCATCACGCGGCCGAGCACGCTCGTGGTCCGCGCGCGGAACGCCGGGGATCGCACGAACTCCGCCGCCAGGCTGCCGATGTCCTTGGAGGCGCGGATGAGCAGCGACCGCATCGGCCGGAGCGCGCGCCCCGGCGGCAGCCCGAGCTCGTCGTTGAGTCCGTCGATGAAGCCCTCGCCATAGCGCCGCCGCCCCGCCTCCAGGATCCCGTTGATGCTCTCGAGGCGCGCCAGGTCGTTGTCGATCCGGTCGAGCATCAGCGCGTTCAGCGTCTTGCCGAGCAGGAAGAGGGGCCCGGGGAGGCCCGGCGCGTCGCGCTCGGCCGCGCTCGACGCGGGCTCGATGTACCGCGGATTGACCACGATCACGCCGTCGGCCCCGAGGCGCCGCGCGGGCGACAGCGGGACGTTCTGGCGCAGCCCGCCGTCGCAGTAGAGCTCTCCGTCGATGTTCACCGGGCGGAACAGGATGGGGAGCGCGGACGAGGCGAGCGCGTGCTGCGCGCGGATCGCGGTTGCGCGCGGGGAGATCGTCGGGTCGTGGCTCCAGGGCGGCAGGCCAGGCTCGCGGCGGTGGACGAAGACGACGGTGCGGCCGCTCTTGACCAGCGTCGTCGACACGGTAAGCGCCGACAGGAGGCCCCTCTCGAGGTGGCCGTCGATCCGCTCGAAGGGCACGGCCTCCGCGATCTGCCGCTCGAGGCCCGACGTGTCGAGGAGCGCGGCGCGGCCGCCGCTCGAGGGCGCGCTCGCGGCGCCCCCGCGGAGCAGGTCGTGCCCCACCGCGAGCACGCCGCGCACGTCGAGGCGCACGAGGTCGTCGATGCGCAGGCGCGTCCACACCGCGGCGAGCCGCCGCGCGCGGCTCCGCGCCTCGTCCGCGAACGCGGCGAGCCCACAGACGTTGATGGCGCCGACCGAGGTGCCGCACAGGATGTCGAGCGGCGCCTCGCGGCCGAGATCGCGAGAGACGTCCTCGAGGATGTGCTGCGCCACGCCGACCTCGTAAGCGCCGCGCGCGGCGCCGCCGGCCAGGACGAGCGCGATCTTGGGGGCGCGGCCACTCCGGGTCGAGACGGGCGCCAGGTCAGGCATGCTCGCAGAATACCATGATCGCCGTCGCGACATGGTCTCTTTGGCGCGCTTCACGCGTCGCCGCGGCGTGCTACACCCGCCGTGAGCGCGGGCATGGAGGCGCGCGGTGACGGCAGATGACGGCAATCTACCTGGCCCTTGCCTACCTCCTCGGAGCGATCCCGACAGGCTACCTCTTCGCGCGGTTCGTCAAAGGGGTCGACCTCCGCGAGGTCGGCTCGGGGAACATCGGCGCGACGAACGTTTTGCGCGCCTTCGGCTGGGGGCCTGGCCTGGCCGTCCTCGCCGCGGACGTGGCGAAGGGCGCGCTCGTCGCCGGGCCCCTCGCGTCGTGGCTCTCCGTCGCGCCCGGCGGGTGGGTCGCCGCGGCGGGCGGCCTCACCGCGGTGCTGGGCCACGACTACACGGTCTTCCTCGGGATGCGGGGCGGCAAGGGCGTCGCGACGTCCTGCGGTGTCCTGCTCGTGCTGGCGCCGCGGTCCACGCTCGCCACGCTGGCCGTCTTCGCGGTCGTCGTTCGGGCGACCCGCATGGTCTCGGCGGGCTCCCTCGCCGGCGCCCTCGCCCTGCCCCTCTTCCTCTGGCTCCTCGGCGAGCGGGGCGCCCCGGCCCTCTGCCTCTCGCTGCTCCTCGCCGCGCTCGTCTGGCTCAAGCACATCCCGAACATCCGGCGGATGCTCGCGGGCACCGAGAGCACGATCTCGTTCGGGAGGCGGCGCCACGACGAGCACGACGGCCCGCCGCGCGACGGCGAGCGCCGCTGACGGCCGCGGCGTCGCTCGGCCGCAGAGCGCGGCGCCCGCTCACTTGGTCATGATCTTCGTGAAGATCACCGCGCCTTCTTTGTCGATGAACTCGAACAGCAGGCTCCTCCCCTCGAACCGCAGATACGCGAAGCCCTCGGTCTTGTCCGTGAAGAAGAGCTGCCTCGGCTCGGTCGGGATCGAGGAGGCGACCGGGCGGGTCTTCGAGCCGGCGCCGCTGATGGGAAAATAGGTGTTCGGGCAGCCCTCGTCTCGCCCCTTGTCGATGAACTCGAGGTTGTGGTCGTGGCCCGCCATGTACATGTCGGCCCCGCAGTAGATGGCCTGCTGCATGGCGAACATCCCGCTCATCCCGAGCGACGGGTTGTCCGCGGCGTGAGCTCCGGACGTGTAGCGGGGGTGATGGCCGAAGACGATCTTCCACGTGGCGTCCGAGGCGGCGACCCGCGCGCTCATGTAGCGCGCCTGGTCATCGGACGTGAAGTCGACGGTATCGATCCCGAAGAGATGGACGTCGCCGACGCGAACGTCGTAATACGAGGCGGGCATGTGCCACTTATCGGTCAGCCGCATGCCGGGCCCGTCGCCCACGGGCAGCTGCGAATAGTCGATCTGCGCTTGCCGCACGCCGCTGCTGCTGGGGCCGTAGTCGTGGTTCCCCAGCACCGCGTAGAACGGGAGGCCGTTCAGCCCCGGTCTGTCGTAGGGCTGCTCGAACTTGGGGCCCCACTGCGCATCGATCGTGTCGACCACGCCGTGGTCGTAGAAATTGTCGCCGTTCATCATCACGGCGTGACAGCCCCCGACCTCGATGCACTTCTCGCTCATCCGATCGGCGACCTGGTTCTGCGCGAGGTTTCCCTCGCCGGTGTCGCCGATCGCGATGATCCTGACGACATCATGGCGAGAGACGACGGTCCCGATGACCTGTTCGCGCCCCGCGCCCGAGCTCGCTCCGGGACCCGCGGCGCTCCCGCCGCTCGGCCCGGCGCCGCTGCTCGCGGCGCCCGTGCTGGTCGGCTCATGGCCTGTCCCCTCGTGCGCTCCGGCGCTCGGGATCGGCACGCTGTCCGCCACGCCGCAGCCCGCGCCGAGCGCGACGGCCGGCGACGCGGAGAGGACGAGGGCAACAACGGACTTCATGGAGATCGCGAGAGGACGATCTGCGCGGAGAGGCTTCATCTGGCGCTCATTGTAACCAACGCCGGTCTCCGATGATCCTCCCGCCGGCGCCCATGCCGTCGCCCGCGATCGGAGCGGCCCTTTCGACGGTGCCCGTTTTCGCTTGACGTCAGCGAGATCACCGTGTACTGAAGTTGAACATCACTTTCAATATCAACAACAAAGCCAACGCGCCGCGCGGAGATGCCCGCGCGCCGGATCAGTACACGCGAAACTGCCCGCTCAGCGTCAACAGCGAGAGCATGTGGAGCAACCTCGAGAAGTAGCGGGTCTCCCCGGTCGCCGGCGGCGTCGTCCACACCGCCTCGATGTAGGCGGCGCGATCGTCGTTCGTCGCGATCAGCCCGGTGACCCCGTTCATGAAGATGAGCGCCGACTCCGGCGTGGCGCTGAGCATCGCGCCGTTGATCTTGAAGACCGCGCCGTATTTGTCGATGCCCAGCTTCGAGAAGAACCCGAGCAGCCGGTCCGCCTCCTCCACTTGCCACGGGTCGACGCCGAACCAGACGTGGTCGAGCGCGAGGCTCAGCTGCGTGCGGTAGGCCTCGGAGCCGAAGTAGTCCCAGTTGAGCACCGGCGTGCCGTCGAAATGGGTGCGCACTGGGATGAGCCCCGTGCTCGGGTGCGCGGCCTCCTGCCAGTGGGTGCGCGCGCTGGCGGCAGCCTCGGACCAGAAGGGGTCGCGCATGGCCTGCGCCCAGAGCTCGTAATAGGCTGGCATCTCGATGGAAGGACGGGTGACGTCCGCCGCCGAGACGTGCGGGTAGTCGTAGACGAGCTTCGTCGTCGAATCGAACGTGTTGGTCACCCCCGAGGCGACCCCCCCGTTCAGGGCCTCCTTGTGGCGCATCACCTCGAGCAGGCTGATCGCGTCCTGCCCATAGTCGATGGTCCCGGTGTCGCTCCCCCAGCGGCCATGGGCGAAGAACAGCGCCATCGCGACCTGCTGGAGGCCAAAGGGATCGAAGCACGCCACCGCCGTGCCCCCCGGGACGTCGCACCATGACATGAGGTATCCCTGGCCGGGACCGGACTTGAGCTGGAGAGTGGACTTGGCGTATCTCCAGATCCGGTCGAACTCGTCTCGCTTGTCGAGCTCGACCGTGATGATCATCCCGAGGCCGATGCCCTCGGAGCGCACGCTATTGTGGTAGTCGTCCCAGATGTAGGCCTGTTCGGTGCCGGGCACCGGGTAGTAGACGGTCTCTTCGTCGCGATCGCCGTAGAAGAGCTGATCGAAGCTGTCCTCGATCTTCGCCGCGATCTCCTCGTCCGTCTTGCCGAGCACGTCGCGGAACGCGTTGGGATACTCGGAAGGGCCCGTCAGCGGGCCGAGCTCATCGCTGCTCATCCGGTCGTAGCCGAGCGAATCCACCGTGGTCACACACCCAGGCAGCACACACACCGCCATCCAGGCACCGGCGACGCCGGAAGCTGCGCGGAACGAACGGAGGAGGGCAGGGCAACGCATGACCCAGAGTTTAGTTGTTTACATAGCGCCGTACCCGGGAAGCAAGCACGCTGTTCGGATGCCGGCGAAGAAATGCCGCGGCGCGCTGCGAGGCAGCGTCGGAGCGGCCGCTCTTCGCGAGCGCGTCGATCCGCAGGACCTCGGCCTCGAGGCTCAGCCGCCCGCGCGGATGCGCCCTGGAGTAGGCGTCCAGCAGCGAGAGCGCGCCTCGCGCGTTCCCGCTCGCGAGCATGGTGCGCGCCGCGTCCAGCGCGCCGAGCTCCGCCTCCAGGGCGGCGCCCGCACCGGACGGCTTCGGCTCGAGCTTCGTGGCCGCAGCGCTGCTGCCACCCGCGAGCGCCGGGGCCATCGTCTCCTCCGCGAGAGCCTCCACCGGCGCTGGCGCCGAGACAGGCGCCTGCACGGGCCGCGCCGCCGTCTGCACGACCGGGTCGGCGAGCGCGGGGCCGAAGCGGTGCGCCGCGGCGACGTCCGGCGCGTCTTGCCCGCGCCAGGCGAGGTAGCCCGCCGGGATGCCGGCGAGCATGCCCACCGTCGAGAGCGCGACGAGGATCTTGGTCCAGCCGAGCTTCACGGCGAGCGACGAGGACGTAGCGGCCCCGCCTGCCGCGGAGAGCGCCGCAGGCGCCGCCACGCTGGCCGACAGGGCGGCAGCGCCGGCGAGCCCCAGCGCCGCCAGCGTCTTCGCGCGCGTCTCCGGTGACGTGGGATACGACGCGCCTGCGCTCAGCAGCGCGCGTTCGAGCGGGTTGTCGCTCTCCTCCAGTAGGCGACGTGGTTCCATCATCGTCTCACCTCGCTCGTCGAAACGAGCTCCAGCGCGCGGACGCGCTCACGAAAATCGGCCCTGGCCCTTCGCAGCCGAGAGGCCACGGTGCCCTGCGGGATCCCCAGCACGCCGGCGATCTCCACCATGCTCATCTCCTCGAACTCGTACAGCACGAACACGGTCCGCAGATCGGACTCCATCTGGTCGAGGACCTGATCGAGCATCTGTCGCGCGTGTTTCTGGCTGGTGAGCTGCTCGGGTGTCGCAGCGTCCACAACCTCCGGCGGCTCGGCCGCGGGGAACTCTCGCCGGCGCGCGGCGCTGCGGCGCGCGTGGGCGGCTACGTGAAGCGCGGTCTGGAGAAGAAAGCTCTTCTCGGCGCCGGGCCGGACGTCGTCCAGCCGCTGCGCGGCGGCGATGAAGGTGCGCTGCACCGCATCGTCGATCTCGGCAGCAGGGGTCCCCGCGTTGCGGAGCACCCGCCCGATGAAGTCAAGATGAGCGTCCACCATCCGTCGCAGACGCGCGTCCCGCTGCTTCACGTTGGCCGCCGATGGCGCCACGCTCGCCGGCTCGCTTTCAGGCAAAGCAGGCGATGCCATGACGTCGGCGACCATACTCACCGCGAGGCGAGGCATGAGACCAGTGAAGAACGGACACTACCGGGAAGCAATGGGCGACAGCCGGAGCGGAACAAATTGCTAGCGTCGGGGGGGGCAGCGTGCCTGCGGCCCAGCTTCCGGATGCCGTCCATGGGTCATAATTCCCAGCGCGAGTCGGAGTGATCACAGAATCCTGGCTTAGAAGTTGTGCACGATTCCAACGCCAACGAGCGGCGAGATCACCGGCGTCTCGCCGACGGTCTCTGCAGACCACCCCATGGTGAACCGCCGGTGAACGAGCGGCACGAGGGCGCCGGCCTCGAGCTCGAGGGCGGTGCCCCCGCCGAGGAGCGCAGCGGCGCGCGCAAAGCCTCCCGCGCTCCACCACGATCGCACCGCGGACTCCGGGTTCGAGATACCTCGTCCCGTCGCCGCGAGCCAGCCGCCGGCGGCGACGACGCACGGCTCTGCGCTGACGATAGGGCCGAGCTGCCAGCGCACCGGGCACGCGGAGAGGGCCGCGGCCGCCCACTGGATGAGGGCGCTGTCGCCGCCCGACAGCAGGTCGTTCCGCGCGTACATCAGCGAGAGACCGAACGAAGGGCTCAATGGGCCCTCGACGTGCGGGGTCACCCTGGCACCGAGGGCGGCGCCCAGGCTCGCATGAGGTGCGACGACGTGGGCCACCACCACGTGCGCGCCGAGCGCGAACCTGAGCGGAGGCACCTCTCGCGGGGCGGGCGGCGGCGCAGGGGGGACAGCGGGCGGCGGCGCAGGGGGAGCGAGGGGCGCGGTCACCTCGACCACCTCGTCGAGCGCGAGCGCCGCGGTGAGCGAGAGCGCCTGGACCACGACGTCGCACGACGTGGCATCGACGATCCGCGTGTCGGTCTCGCCGCCTGCGTGAACGACGCGCAGCTCGCCGTGGACCCCGGCTCCGCCGCGGCTCAGCCGGACGCGGACACCCCAGCCGTCCTCTCCGTCAGCCGCGAGGCGCACGCGGTCCGACCGGGCACGGAGGCCGTCGTAGAACTGGTCAGCGGTCGAGCATTCCGCCGGGGCATCGAAGTCGATGCGAATAGGGATCGGCGCCGGCGCCGCGGTGGCCGAGGACCAGCCGAGGACGACGAGCTCGATGAGCGAGATGCCGTCACCGGAAGCCACGGGCCCGAAGGTGCCACGAACCGTTCGTGAACCGCCAGATGCTCCTGCACCCAGCAGATGTGCAGCGTGCAAAAATCCAGGGAGGGGGCGACGCAGCGCGGTGGCGGCGCGCACACACAGGCGCGGTGAGCTATCTCATCGCGCGAACGTGAGGTCGCGCTCACGCTCCTCGGAGGCGAGCGAGCACCTCGCGCAGCGATCCGAGCTCCGCGTCCGCGCCGGTGAAGTCCGACAGCGCCGTGAGCGGCGACGGGACGACCCAGCACGTCAGGCCCGCGGCCTTGGCCGACCGGAGCCCGCGCTCGGAGTCCTCGATCACGAGGACATCGCGCGCCGCGAGCCCCAGCCGCTCGCAGGCGATCCGGTACGGCTCGGGATCCGGCTTGGCGCGCGCGTACTGATCCCGCGTGAGCGCGAACTCGAACCACCCGAGGAGGCCCGTCGCCGCGTGCGCTCGGTGGAACGGCTCGGGCTTGCTGCTCGTGACGATCGCCATGCGAAAGCGCGCGGCGAGCTCCGTGACGACCTCTCGCACGCCCGGCAACAGCGTGTCTCCGCCCGCGACGAGCTCGAGGTACCGGCGATCCCGCTCGTCGGCAAGCCGCCGCACGCCCGCCTCGTCGACCCCGCGAGCGCTCGCGAGGTGCCAGGCGCCGCGCGCCTCGACGAGGAACAGCTGGCGATAGTCGTCGAGGGTGAGATCGACGCCGACCGACGCAATCGTCTCGCGCGTTGCCTGGAAGTAAAGCCCTTCGGTGTCGACGAGGACTCCATCGTTGTCCCAGAGGATGGCCTTGAACACGCGGCGCCTTCGTAGCGCCGCCCCTCGATGCCGGCAAGCGAGCCCGGCGGCCGCGGGCGCCACGCCTCGGACACGCCTCGGGCGGAGAAGCCGAGACATAAGCGCTCGCGAAGTACAAAGTTCGTGACGGCGCCACGAGATATGGTGCTAGCCTCGGTCAAGGCGGATAACACCAACACATCCACCGAGGCGGTGCTCCCATGGGTGACAAATCTCCGAAGGCCAAAGAGCGACAGAAGAAGCAGGACACGGCGGAGAAGAACCAGAAGAAGGCAGCCGCGACCGCCAAGGCGTCGCCTGCTCCGGCCGCGCCCGCCAAGAAGGGCAAGTAGCCGGATCGAGCGGGGCCGCGCTCCGCGCGGTTCACACCCCGCTTCGACAAAGCTCCCCACCCCACCTCGCCTCTCCCGTGGCTCGGCGCGCGCGTCGCTCGGCGCCGGGCCACGGACGAGCCTGATTTCTTCCACCGCAGCATCTTCCTGGCGCGGCGGCCTCGCGCTAGAGAAGGCCGAGCCGTGCGACCCACCCCGCTCCAAGCCGTCGCGCCGCCGCTCGCCGCGCTCGTGATCCTTCTGGCGCTCTGGGAGGCGCTCGCCCGAGCGCTCAGCGTCCCTGCCTACCTCCTGCCGCCTCCCTCGGACGTGGCGCGGGCGGGCGCGGTGAACGCCGCCACCCTGCTCGCCGGCGCCGTCACGACGGCGAAGGCCGCGCTCGCGGGCTTCGTCCTCAGCGCCGCGGTCGGCGTGCTCGCCGCCATCGCGCTCGCCTCGTCGCGCCCGCTCGAGAGGGCGCTCTATCCCTATACCGTCTTCCTGCAGACCGTCCCGATCGTCGCCATCGCCCCGCTGCTCGTGCTCTGGTGCGGCCCCGGCCTGCGCGCGGTCGCTGTCTCGGCGTTCATCGTCTCCGTGTTCCCGGTCATCGCGAACACGCTCGCGGGCCTGCGCTCCGTCGAGCCCGCGCTGCGGGATCTCTTCCGGCTCTACGGGGCGGGCCGCTTCGCCACGCTCCGCAAGCTCGAGCTGCCCTCGGCGCTCCCCCACCTCGTGACGGGGCTCCGGATCGCGGCGGGCCTCGCCGTCATCGGCGCGATCGTCGGGGAGTTCGTCGCCGGCTTCTCGGAGGACGCCGCCGGCCTGGGCATCCTGGTCCTCTCCGCCTACCGCCAGCTGCGCACGGATCTGCTCTTCGCCGCCGTGCTGCTCGCCTCCGGGCTCGGCCTCGCGCTGTTCGGCGCCGTCGACCTCGCCGGCAGGCGGCTCTTGCGGCGCTGGCATCCTTCGGAGATCAATCGCTGATGCACTTCCCCGACAGCCGCCGGTCGTTCCTCCGACGCCTCGCACGCCTCGCCTCCCTCGCCGCCGTCCCCCTCCTCGCCCCCGCCTGCTCGCGCTCGCAGTCGCCGGAGGGCGACGGGCGCGCCTCGTCCGCGTCCCCGCAAGGAAGCGCGCCGGCCGCGCCTTCGCAGAGCGCGCCCGGCGCGGCTGCCCCCAGCGCGCCGGCCGCGAAGGTGAAGCTCGCCCTCAACTGGGTCCCGGAGCCCGAGTTCGGCGGGTTCTACGCCGCGCGCGAGTCGGGCGCGTTCGCCAAGGAGGGGCTCGATGTCGAGATCCTCGGCGGCGGCGCCGGCGTGCCGGTCGTCCAGATGGTGGCCGGCGGGCAGGTGGATTTCGGCATCTCCGGCGCCGACGAGGTGCTCACCGCCCGCGCCCGCGGCGCGGACGTGCTCCCCCTCTTCGCCGTGTTCCAGACCTCGCCGCAGGCCATCATGACCCACGAGAGCCGCGGCGCGAAGGGCATCGCCGACATCCTCAAGTCGGGCACGCTCGCGATCGAGCCGGGGCTGCCTTACGCCGCGTACCTCAAGAAGAAGTACGGGTTCGACAAGGTGAAGGTCGTGCCGTACGACGGCGGCGTCGCCCGCTTCGTCGCCGACAAAGCCTTCTCCCAGCAGTGCTTCATCACCGCCGAGCCGATCGCGGCCAAGCGCAAGGGGAGCGATCCCGCCGCGTTCCTGGTGGCCAGCGAGGGGTTCAACCCGTACGTCGTGGTCGTGATCACGCGCGCAGCCCTCTGGAAGGAGAACCCGGAGCGCGTCCGCGCGTTCGTCCGCGCGACGCGCGAGGGCTGGCGCACATACCTCCAAGATCCGACGCGGTCCAACGAGATCATGGCCAAGCTCAACACCTCGATGGACGCGGAGACCTTCGTCGCCGCGGCCGAGGCGCAGCGGCCGCTGATCGAGACCACCGAGACCAAGGAGAAGGGCCTCGGCGTGATGACCAGCGAGCGCTGGGAGACGCTCGCGAAGCAGCTCGTGGACCTCGGCGTGCTCGAGAAGGCGCCGCCGATCGACGAGGTGCTCGTCGCGACGCGCTGAGCGGCGCGAGAGGCGCGCGGCG
Organism: Sorangium sp. So ce426; assembly: GCF_051475585.1. Taxonomy (NCBI): domain Bacteria; kingdom Pseudomonadati; phylum Myxococcota; order Polyangiales; family Polyangiaceae; genus Sorangium; species Sorangium sp. So ce426. The sequence goes on from NZ_CP150341.1 coordinate 8,087,023, forward strand.
CGACAGGCGCGGCGCGCGGCGAGAGATCTCGGCGCGCGACTTCGTCTAGAATGTCGCACGGCCGCCGCGCCTCGTGGCGCAGCCGCGCCTCAACGCAAGGGAAGAGCGCCCTCCATGGCTTCCACGCATCGACCTCGGGCCAGCTGGCTCCCGTTCGCCTCGCTGCCCCTCGCGGCGGCGTACGTGCCTGCCGCCGTCGCCATCGCCTTTGCCGCGTGCGGCGACGAGTTCACGGCGCGCCCGCCCGACGCGTCGACGAGCTCGAGCACCGGCGGCGGGAGCGGCGGGAGCGGCGGGAGCGGCGGCGGGTGTCCTGGAGGCGGCATGGCCTGCGGCGACGCATGCGTTGACCCGATGACGGACGCGCAGCACTGCGGCGCGTGCGACGTCGCCTGCCCGACCTTCGGCGGCGAGCCGACCTGCCAGGACGGGGTCTGCCAGTCGCCGGCGTGCGAGGAGAACCGCGGCAACTGCGACAAGGACCCCGAGAACGCGTGCGAGGTGGACCTCCTCACGAGCACCGCGCACTGCGGCAGGTGCGACAAGCCCTGCGGCGGCCAATGCGTGCGGGGCGCCTGCGTCGCGCCCACGCACATCGCGGCTGGCACGGATTACACGTGCGCGGTGCTCAGCGACGGCTCGGTCTGGTGCTGGGGCAGCAACACCTGGGGCAACCTCGGCGACGGGACACTGCAGCAGGATCGACGCGTCCCGAGGCCGGTCATGGGCCTCAGCGGCGCTGCCAGGGTCGCGGCGAGCATCTCGTCGGGGCGCGCGCACACCTGCGCGGTGCTGACCGACGGCGCGGTGGCGTGCTGGGGCGCGGGCAACAGCGGACAGCTCGGCGACGGCGAGGCGACGAACTCCCCTTCCCCCGTGCGCGCCAAGGAGCTCGCGGGCGCGACCCAGGTCGCCGTCGGCGGGACCCATACCTGCGCGGTGACGGCGTCGCACGAGCTCTATTGCTGGGGCGAGGGCAGCTCCGGCCAGCTGGGCTACGGCGACGAGGTCGATCGGGTCGAGCCCACCGTGATGCTGGACGGCGTGGACTCGGTGAGCGCCGGCCTCTCGCACACCTGCGCGGGCATGATCGAGCGGATGGGCGAGCGCACGATGAACTGCTGGGGTCACAACGAGAGCGGCCAGCTCGGCCTCGGCACCTTCAACCAGCAGAACACCCCGCAGCCCGTCGCGGGCCTCACCAGCGTCGCGCTGACGGCCGCGGGCGCCTTGCACACGTGCGCCGCGCCGGCGCGCGGCGTGGCCTCCTGCTGGGGCAAGGGAGAGCAGTTCCGCCTCGGGACTGGCGTCGTGAACCCCGAGGCGAATCCCCGGAAGATCCCGGCCCTCGTGGACGTGACCCGGATCGCGCTCGGCGCGAGGCACTCCGGCGCGGTGCTGGCGGGCGGCGAGGTGCTCATGTGGGGCGACAACGCGAAGGGGCAGCTCGGCAACGGCACGCAGGATCCGGTGCTCCTTCCGGAGCCGATCGGGCTGACCGATGTGGTCGAGCTGGCCCTCGGCAATGACCACAGCTGCGCGCTCAAGCGCACGGGCGAGATGCTCTGCTGGGGTGACAACACGAACGGCGAGCTGGGCGACGGGACCGTCGAGCCCCGGCTCGTGCCGACGCGCGTCGCCTGGCCGGCGCAGCCTTAGCGCGACACGTCGACCGCGGGGACCGCCGCGCGCCAGAGGCTGCCTTCGGGAACATCCGGCAGCGCTCACCAACACGCCACCAGGACGCGCGCTCCGACCGTTGCACACATTCGTCGCCACGTGCACTACGTAACCAACGTCGACTGACGTGGACTGACGTGGACCAACCTGGACTGACGTGGACCAACCTGGACTGACGTGACTGCGCTGTGCAGGCAGGGCGCAAGCGCGCAACTACGCGGACACACATGTGAAACATGACGCGGGCGACGTGGCCGACGCGGGCGACGTGGCCGACGCGGGCGACGTGGCCGACGTGGCCGAGTCGGGCGACGCGGGACGAGTCAGCCGGGCAGCGGCCTCCCTGATATTTCATGAACCGAAGAATTTCGACTCGACAGCCAATCAGCTCAACCGCATATACTCCAGCTATCATGGCCGCGTCGTCAGCCTGACGAAGCCAGGCAATTTGCACGTTGGCTTCTGGACGCGACCTATTTCGACAACCCCGGTCCGGCAACCATGGACCCCTGGAGGGCACATGTCGCAATCCGTCACGTCAAAATCATCACACTCCAACGGAAAATGGTTGGCCTGCGGCGCGCTGGCGATCCTCTCCGCCGTGTCGCCGCTGATCCCGGGTCCGGCGCTGGCGCAGGGGGGGTACTACGGCGAGATCAAGACGTTCGCGACGTTCCCCGCGGCTCCGGGGTTCCCCGAAGGCATCGCGGTCCATGGGAATCGGGTTTACGTCTCCGGCCCGGCGATGTTCGGCACCGCAGGTCAAGGCCCGTCGAAGATCATCGTATTCGACAGGGACACCAAAATCCAGAAGAGCACGATCGTCGTGGCGGGCGAGATGCTCGCCGAGGAGCATGCGCTGAGCTGCATCGCCGTCGACGACGACGGCCGGGTCTACGCGCTCAGCACGCAGCTCGGCCTCCTGCGCTTCACGAAGACTGGACACGGATATGTCCAGGAGAGCTACGGCGATCCGCTGCCGGATTTGCCTCCGTGCGTGATGGCCGCGCCGGGAGAGGCGTGCTCGCCGGCGCCCTTCCCGGCGCCGCCGCTGCCGAACGATATCGCCTTCGACGAGGAGGGTTATGCGTATGTGACCGACTCGATGCAGGCGACGATCTTCCGCTACCCGCCCGGGGGCGGCGCGCCGGAGATCTGGTTCCAGAGCTCCGCCCTCGTCGGCAGCGGCGACGTGCCGATCGGCGTGAACGGGATCCGGCTCGATCCGGAGCGGGAGCACGTCTATTTCTCGGTGTCGTTCTCCCCGTCGGACCCGAGCCTGGGGTCCATCTACCGGCTCCCCCTCGTCGAGGCCCCCGAAGAGGCCGATCTGGAGCTCGTCCACGACTACGATGCTGGCGAGGCGCCCGACGGGTTCGCGTTCGGCAAGTCGGGGAAGCTCTATGTCACGCTCGCGGCGGCCAACGCGATCTCGGTGCTCAACAAGCACGGGGTCGAGGTGTCGCGCATCGAGAGCGCACCAGGGGACGAGATGCCCCTCGACGCCCCCGCCAACGTGGCGTTCAACGACCCGGCGCAGACGCTGCTCATCGTGAATCACGCGAGCTTCACCATGAACCCCGCGCACTTCGGGGTGCTGCGGGTCTGGGTCGGCGACAAGGCCGATCCGCTCGAGAAGCCGTCGCTCCCTTGAGACGAGACCAGGGCGCCGGCCGGCGCCCTCCCCTTCAGGCGAGGCCCCCGCGCCGGCGCACGATCCAGTGCGCGCCGAGCGCCGCGGCCGCCGCCAGCGTCCAGGCCCAGGGGGGCAGGAGCGGCGCGACGTGGCGCTCGGCCGCCACCTGCGTCGCTGCAGGCAGCGACAGCGAGCCGGCGCCCGACGGGAGCACCGACGCGCCGCCCGTCGCGCGGGCGATCTCCTCCAGGCGGGCGACGTCGGGGCGGGGATCGGCCCACTCGTCGCCGCCGCGCTCGCACGCGAAGTCGCGCCGCGTCGTCGCCCGCTTCTGGTCGCCTCCGTCACCAGCGGCGCCTTCCGGGACGATCTCCACCGTGGCCGAATAGCCCCCGGGCTCGAGGCGACCGGCGGCGAGCTCGACCGGCTCGCCGCCCTCGCCGATCGGCGCGGTCAACGTCTTCACGACCGCGCCGCTGCCGAGGCGCGCGATGGTCACCCTGGCCTCGCCGCGCTGCCCGGCGAGGGGGCGCAGCACGAGCGCCGTCTCCTCGCCCGCGAGGCATCCGCCGCGCGGCTCGATCGCGGCAGGCTCGAAGCGCGGATCGCGCATGAGCCAGCCGAGCAGGGCGTCCCAGAACGCGCCGTGCGCGCGGCCCGCGGAGCTCGAGGCGAACGCGCTGAAGAGCAGGCGGTGGCTGCCGTCGAGCGTCAGCGCGATCGTGCGGCCGCTCTCGTGCTCGCCCAGCGAGAGCACCGGCATCGGCGCGCCCGAGGCCGTCGTGCGGGTCGGGTGCGTCATGAGCACCGTCGCCCCGGGGAGCGGATCGCCGACGACGTTGGTCCCCGGCATCTCCGGCATCTCGTCGCCGATCAGCGCGAGCAGCGGCGCGAGCACCGGCGCCGCGCGGCCGGCGGCGGTGATGCGCGGCACGAAGGCGCCGAGATCCACCTTGGGCGCGCGGCCGATGTCGAGATCCACCGGCAGGACGCGGGCGAGCCGCGTGCGCGCATAGTTGCCCGACACGAAGGCGTTCGGGCCGCCCACCATGATGAGCCCGCCGCCCTTGTCGACATACTGGGCCAGCGCCGGGAGGTGCTTGGTCAGGCCGTACGGCGCGGCGTCGAAGTCCTGCAGGACGACCGCATCGAAGCTCGAGAGGTGGACGCTGAAGAGCTCGTCGACCGGAAACGGGATCAGCGCGAGCTCGTCCGACGACGCGTTCACCTCGTCGCCGGGCGTGCGCAGGATGAAGAAGGCCACGACGTCGACAGAGGCGTCGGCCTTGAGCCACATCCGGAGCGCGCGCACGTCGTACGTCGGCCGGCCCGCCACATGGAGCACCCGGATGCGGTCGCGCGCGACGTCGAGCGTGATGTACCGGACGTCGTTCTCGGGGAGCTCGTCGCCTTCCGGCGCCTTGATCGACACCTCCAGGATGCGGGTGCCGGCGCGGTCGAGCGTCACGCCGAGCTCGACCGTGCCGACGCCGCCCTCGACGTGCGCCGTGCCCGTGGCGAGCGTCGTGGGCGCGCCCTGCTCGCGCAGCTCGCGGGCCACGACAGGGACCGCGTCGCACGCGAGGCCGCCGCTGCAGCCGATGTCGATGCGGAGCGAGAGCGGCTGGTGGGCGACCGCGGCGCCGGAGGTCCGGACCGCGCGGACGCCGGCGTCGCGCACGGACTCGGTCGCCACCGCGACCGTGTGCACCGGGACGTCGAGCCCCTCCAGCGCGGCCCGCGTCGCCGCGGCGGTGTCGTCGGGGCCCGGGCGATCGAGCCGGCCATCGGAGACGACGACGAACGCCGACGGCCGCTCGTCGGCGGCGCGGGCGAGCGCCTCGAGCGCGGCGCTGAGATCCGAGCGGCGCTGCGGCCGGCCTCGCGCGGGCGACGCGGGCGCCGCGGCCGGCCCGGAGGCGGCGGCCGGCGCCCCCGCGTCCCTGTCGGGCGTTGTCGCGGCGCCAGCGCTCGCGCCCGGCGCCGGCGCGGCGCCGCCGCCTTCGCCTGCCTGCCCGTCGGCCGGCAGCGGCGCCCCTTCGCCGAACACGTAGCGAGAGAGCCGGACGTCGGCGCGCTTCCCGAGCTCCTCGAGCGCGCGCTCGGCGCTCTCGCGGCGGGTCCCCGCGACGCCCGGCAGGTCCATGGATCGGGAGCCGTCGACCAGCACCACGACCTTGGGGCCGACGAGGCTCCCGCGCGACGTGACCGCGACCGGGCGGAGGATGGCGGCGAGCAGGCCGAGCACGGCGAGCGCGCCCGTGAGCGCCGTGCCGAGCGCCGCGCGCGTGGGCGCGGCGCCCACCGCCCCGGCGGCGCGGCCGCGCGCGCGGACGAGCTCGAGCACGAGCAGGCCGAAGCTCAGGGCCGCGACGACGCAGGCGACGGCGACGATGGGCGACGAGAGGTCGCCCGAGGGCGCGAAGCTCCGGGTCACGGCCGCTCCGGGAGCGAGAGGAGCGCGGGAAGCGCGCGAGGAGAGGGGGTCCCGCTCGCCGCGCCGGCGCGGGAGAGCGACAGCGCGGGCAGCGAGTCGAGGGCGCGTGACACGCGCGGAGCCTAGTACATCGGAGCGGGGTGTCCCAGCCCGGCGCCGTTGCTGCGACCTCTCGGGCGATCTCGAACGACCGATGCGCCACCTTGAAACGCCGGGTGCGCCGCGCGTAGGCTCGAACTCTTGTGACGATGCGCGAAGAGCTGGACGAGGCCGGGCGGCTCAGGGCAGAGAACGCAGCGCTGCGCGCGCGCGTCGAGGCGCTGGAGAAGGCGCTGGCGGAGCGCTCCAACGGTCATGCGCGGAGCGCAGCCGCGCCGGAAGGCACGGCAGACGTGGAGGCCCTCGACGCGCTCGAGGGGCTGCCCACGGCGGTGCCGGCGGTGATCCAGTGGCGCCTGGACGGCGCGGTGACGTACTGGAACGACAGCGCCGAGCGCCTCTTCGGCTGGAGCGCGAGCGAGGCCGTCGGCCGCCGGCTGGCCGACCTCGTGGGCGCGGTCCCCGTGTCCGCCGCCGCGGCGCGGGCGTTCGACTTCGCCCGGGAGGAGAGCCGCTTCGCCGCGGCCACGAGCGAGTGCAGGACGAAGGGAGGTCACGCGTTCCTCTGCCGGTGGACCTACGCCGTGCTGCGCGACGGCCGAGGCGACGCGCACGAGATCGCGGCGCTCGTCGATGACATCAGCGACCGGCAGCGGAGGGAGAAGACGGTGCAGGGGCGGTACCAGCTGCTCCTGCAGCTGGTGGACAACGCGCGCAGCTCCATCTTCGTCAAGGACACCGCGGGGCGCTACGTCCTCGCCAACCGGCTGCATGCGCAGCTGATGGAGAGGCACGTCCTCGAGGTCATCGGCCGAGATGAGTTCGAGCTGGCCGCCGTGGACGCCGTGGCCACCGAGATGATCGTGGCGAAGGAGCGCGAGGTGATGACCGGCGGGCAGGTCATGCAGTTCGAGGAGGTGGTGCCGATAGGCGACGCTCAACACCATTTCTTCACGGTCAAATTCCCGATCCACGACGAGCGCGGCGCGCCGATAGGCATGGGCGGCATCGTGACCGATATCACCTCTCTGAAGCGCGCGGAGGCGGAGCGGGCCGCGCTGCAGGAGGAGATCATCTCCGCGCAGCAGACCGCCCTCCGGGAGCTGTCGACGCCGCTCATCCCGCTCGCCGACCGGGTGGTCGCGATGCCGCTCGTCGGGACGATCGACAGCGGGCGCGCGGAGCAGATCATGGAGACGTTGCTCTCCGGCATCAGCAGCCAGGGCGCGCACACGGCGATCCTGGACATCACGGGCGTGCGCGCCGTCGACACGCACGTCGCGGACGCGCTGACGCGCACCGCGCGCGCCGCCCAGCTGCTCGGCACCCGCGTGGTGCTCACCGGCGTCCGCCCGGAGGTGGCGCAGACGCTCGTCACGCTCGGCGTGGATCTCTCCGGGATCACCACGCTGAGCACGCTGCAGAGTGGCATCGCGCACGCCCTCCGCCACGCCAGACGGTAGCTGAGCGCGGCCAGACACCAGAGCTCCTGGCCGCTCAGCCCTCCTGCGTGAGGTACTGGAGGAGCGCGGCCTCATCGCTCGTGATCAGCCGCTCGATGCCGTCATCCCTCGCGAAGCGCTGGATCTGGAGCGCGCCGGCGACGCTCTGCACGAGCACGCCGACCCGCCGGAAGCCCCGCAGCCAGTGCGGCCGGAAGCGCTTCATCGTCGCCTCGAACGACGGGTCGTTCCTTCCGGGGACGGCGCGGATGTCGATGAAGAGGGCGTGATGGGCGCGGCCCAGCCTGTCGAGGACGCGGATGAGCTCGCCCATCACGGCCTCGATCTCCTCCAGCGAGGCGAACGGCCTGGAGCTGCGGACGGTCCAGACGACGCGCAGGGACGCGTCGAACAGCACGGTGAAATGGTCGTCCTGCCAGACCAGCTTCGGCGCAGCGGCGAGGCGACCCGGGGTCATCGTGCCTCACGGCCGCGCAGGCGCGGAGCGGGGTCGGTTGTCGTCGATGGCGCGGCGGCGCATCAGGAACGGCGCGTGCACCTGGTCGTCCTTGTAGTTCGAGCAGAGCACGTACATCGCGATGTTCACGGCCAGGCGAAACGCGCGCTCCCGCTGCGCCTCGCCCCCGGGCGTGACCTCGACGCTCGGCCCCCCGCCCTCCGAGCGCGCCAGGGCGCCGGCGAGGTCGTGGTCGGAGAAGATCACCTGCGGCATGCCGCCGCGCACGATCGCGGAGAGCTTCGGCGGGCCCTCGACGCGGCCGACGGCGCGCGGGAGGAGATAGAAGGAGCGGAAGACGACGTTCTCCGTGCCGATCGGGATGGGAGAGCCCTCCGGCAGGACGCGGGCGAGCTCGCGCCGCGCGGCGCGGCCGAACGCGCCGCTGCCCGGGGCGAAGTCGTCGACGAGGAGCACGCCGCCGAGCGCGAGGAAGCGGCGCAGGCCGAAGACCTCGCGCTCGGTGAGCGGCGGGAGGTCGCCCTCGCCGCCCCAGAGCGCGAACGGCTCGGCGAGCAGCGCCGGGTCGTCGGCGCGGACCGTGGTCGGGTTGCGGCGCGCCGGCGCGCTCGTCCGCCGCTCCAGCTCGAACGACCAGCGCGCGGGGGCGGTGGCGCGCACCCCCTCCCATCGCGCGTCGCCCGTCAGCAGCGGCCGCGGGTTCCACGCCCCCTCCTCGCCGAAGGCGCGCACGGGGCGCGGCACCGCGAGGAGGAGCAGCGCGGAGACGAGCACCAGCGCCGCCGCCGCGAGGCGCCGCGGCCGCGCCATGGCGAGGCGCCGCGGCCGGGCCGAGGCGGCGGGGCGCGCGGGCGGCGGCGCCGCCTCACCGCCCCGGCCGCGCGGCCGGCGAGCGCCGAGCCGGACGAGCCATCGTCTCAATCGAAGTCCTCGACCCGCCATACGCCCGCCTCGCGCCGGAGCTTCACCTCGTGCCCACCCGGGATGTGCACCGTCGCGGAGTCGCCTGCAATCCGGACCTCGAGCCCCTCGGGCTGAGCGAGCCCCTCGACGAGCGAGCGGAGGTCGCTCTCGATGGCGGCGCGCGTGGCCGGCGTGAGGACGCGCAGCAGGCCGGCGTAGCTGCGGCGCGCGAGGACGCGGCGGAGCTGCTCGAGGGCCTGCTCGGGGGTGCGGCCGCCCGCGGGCAGCGCGTCGGCGGCCGAGATCCGGAAGGCGCGCTCGCGCTCGTCGAGCTCGAGGGTCGCGATCTCGCCGTCCGGGTAGCGGACGCGGGCGCGGGTCTTGACCACGACCCCGGGCGCCGTGACGCTCCGCGCCTGCTCCGCGAGCTCGGCGCGCGCCTCGGCGACGCGCCGCCGCACCTCGTCGCGCGACATCGCGGTGCGGCTCTTGTCGCTCAGCATGCCGTAGATGGCGTCGGCGTCGCCGCGCGCCGCCGCGTCGGCGTAGACCTGCACCGCCTCCTTGGGATCGGGGAGCGAGGGCGACGCGCAGGCGAGGCCGGACAGCGGCAAGAGCGGCAAGAGCGACAGGAGCGGCAGCGGCAGCCGCGGCGGCAGCGACGGCAGCGACGGCAGCGACGGCAGCGACGATCGGAGCGATCGCGGCAAGAGAAGCGCGAGCAGCGAGGTGAGGGCGCGCGGCACGGGACGAGCCTAGTACATCGGCGGCGGCGCGTCCCAGCGCCATGGACGAGCGCGGCGGCCGCCGTGAGGCGCCCGGCCGTGGTAAGCCGGCTCCTCCCGCGCCTCGCCTTCCCGCTCCACGACCCGAACGAAGCCGCCGCCGCATGATCGACGTTGTTGGAAAGCTCTGGGGGTTCTGCCACACGCTCCGCCACGACGGCATCGACCACGGGGACTACATCGAGCAGATCACCTACCTGCTCTTCCTGAAGATGGCCGCCGAGCGAGGCATCGATCTCTCGCGCGTCGAGCACAGGACGCCCCGCGGCGAGGTCGACGCGACCGACTGCTCCTGGCCCGCGCTGCGCGCGCGCAGCGGGCAAGCGCTGCTCGACCGCTACGCCGACGTCCTCCGATCCCTCGACGGAGCCCCCGGCGTCCTCGGGGAGATCTACGCGGGCTCGCAGCCGCGCTTCAAGAGCCCCGCGAGCCTCGGGAAGCTCGTCGACCTCATCGACGAGATCGCGTGGACGCGCCTCGGCGTGGACATCCAGGCCGCGGCGTACGAGGGCCTCCTGGAGAAGGCCGCCGCCGAGGGCAAGAAGGGCGCGGGGCAGTACTTCACGCCCCGCGCCCTGATCCAGTCGATCGTGCGGTGCATCAGGCCCGATCCGCAGGGGAAGCCGGGCTTCGCGCTCTGCGACCCGGCGTGCGGCACCGGGGGCTTCCTCGTCGCCGCCTGGGAGTGGATCGAGGCCGAGGCGCGGGGGGCGCTCGACCGGGAGGCGGCGCGCCGGATCAAGGCCGGGGCGTTCTTCGGCCAGGAGCTCGTCGCGCGCCCCCGCCGGCTCGCCCTGATGAACCTGGTCCTCCACGGGATCGAGCCGAGGATCACCCTCGGCGACTCGCTCGACGCCCCGCCGCCGGACGAGCGGTTCGACGTGATCCTGACGAACCCGCCGTTCGGCACGAAGGGGGCCTACGAGACGCCGCGCCGCGAGGATTTCGCGATCGCGACCGCGAACAAGCAGCTCAACTTCATCCAGCACGTGCTGACGATCCTGAGGCCCGGCGGCCGGGCGGCGATGGTCCTGCCGGACCATTGCCTGTTCGCCGACCAGGCAGGCGCGGTGCTGGAGATCCTCGCCAGGGGCTGCGACCTGCACACGGTGCTCCGCCTGCCGCACGGGACCTTCACGCCGTACAGCGCCGGGGTGAAGGCCAACGTCGTCTTCTTCACGAAGGGCCGCGCGACGGAGAGGGTCTGGATCTACGACGCCCGGACGGGCGTCCCGTCGATCACCAAGAAGGGCCGGCCGCTCTCCCCGGCGCACTTCGCGGAGTTCGAGCGGTGCTACGGCGGCGACCCCGACGGGCGCGGCGCGCGCGAGGCGGCGAGCTCCAGCGAGGGTCGATTCCGCAGCTTCGAGCTCCGCGAGGTGAAGGAGCGAGAGTTCAAGCTCGACGGGCTGAGGTGGCTCAAGGAGGAGTCGCTCGACGAGGCCGGCGAGATGCCCGAGCCGGAGGAGCTGGCGACCGACGCCGTCCAGGAGCTGACGGAGGCGGTCGCCGCGCTGAACCGCGTGCTCGCGCTGCTCGAGGGCGGGGCGAAGGCGGCGGAGGCGTGAGCGGGCCGCTGCCCGAGGGGTGGGCCGAGACGACGCTCGCGTCGATCTGCTCGCACCGGAGCGGGAGCTCGAAGCTCATCAAAGGGAAGCTCCACGCCGAGCAGCGGCCAGGGCGCTACCAGGGGTTCAGCGCCGCCGGCCCCGACGTGTGGTGCGACGGCTGGGAGCACGAGGGCGAGGCGATCGTCGTCTCCGCCGTGGGGACGCGGTGCGGGAAGGCGTTCAAGGCGCGCGGGCGGTGGTCGGCGATCGCGAACACCCATGTTGTCTGGCCGGATGAGCGGGCCATCGACGTCGGCTACCTGTTCCTCCACCTCAACGACGAGGGGTTCTGGGTGAAGGGCGGCTCCGCGCAGCCGTTCGTGAAGGTGCGCGAGACGTTCGAGCGGCCGTTCGCGCTGCCTCCCCTCCCCGAGCAGCGCCGCATCGTCGCGAAGGCCGATGCCCTGCTCGGCGAGGTGGACGCGGCGAAGGCCCGGCTGGCGAGGTCGTCGCTGCTCCTCCGGCGGCTCCGGCAGGCCGTGCTGGCGGCGGCGTGCTCGGGGAGGCTCACCGCGGACCTGCGCGCGCCGGGCGCCGCCGCGCCGGCCGCGGGACCGGCGGAGCCCCCGCCGCGCTGCTCGACGCCGGCGCCGGCCGCGCCCGGGGCGCGCAGCGACGGTCCGGAGCGTCCCCTGCCGCCGTCCTGGGTCCGCGGCCCGTTCGGCGCCCTGGTGGACAACCACGATGGCCGACGCGTCCCCGTGAGCTCCGCGGTTCGAGCGAGGCGCCGGGGGCCGTATCCGTATTACGGCGCGTCGGGGGTCATCGACTCGATCGATAGCTACCTGTTCGACGGCGATTACCTGCTGATCGCCGAGGACGGCGCGAACCTCCTGTCGAGGAACACCCGGGTGGCGTTCGCCGCGAGCGGGAGGTTCTGGGTGAACAACCATGCTCATGTGGTCCAGCCGAAGGCCGGCGTGGTCCTCGGGTACCTCGAGCTGCTCCTGAACTCGCTCGACCTGCAGCACCACGTGACCGGCTCGGCCCAGCCGAAGCTCACGCAGGCGGCGCTCAACGGCATCCCCGTGCCGGTGCCGCCGGCGGAGGAGCAGGCGGAGATCGTCCGCCGCGCCGAGGCGCTCTTCGCGCTCGCCAGCGAGGTGGAGGAGCGCGTGGCCCGCGCCGCGGCCCGGGCCGACAGGCTGCCGCACACGATCCTCGCGAGGGCGTTCTCCGGAGAGCTCGTCCCCACCGAGGCGGCGCTGGCTCGCGCGGAGGGGCGGGGCTACGAGCCGGCGGAGGCGCTGCTGCGCCGCGTCCGGGGGCTGGGGTGAGCGACAAGCGCCAGAACCGCGCGCGCGAGTACCGCGAGGCCATCCGGAAGCTGCACGATCGCGGGATCTGCGTGATGGCGGGCTTCATCTCGGGCTTCGACGATCAGACGCCGGAGGTCATCGCCTCCACGGCCGATCGGCTGAACGAGATCGGCGTCGACGTCCCGTTCCTGAGCATCCTCACGCCGTTCCGGGGCACGCCGCTGTACGACGAGCACCGGCGAGACGGGCGCATCCTGGAGGAGCGTGACTGGCCCCATTACAGCGGCTACGGCGTCGCCTTCCGGCCGGCGCGCATGTCCCCCGAAGAGCTCCTCGCCGCCCACCGCCAGATGTGGAATCGGGCCTTCGGCCCCGCGGCGGTGCTCGAGCGCCTGGCGCGCGGCGCGCGGTCGCTGAGCCGCGGCGCCATGATGCTGTCGGCGGCGATGAACGGCTTTTACGGCCTCAAGCAGATCACCGGCAACGAGCCCGCCGCGCCGCCGCTCGATCCGGAAGGGACGATCCGGCACCCCGCGCCCGGGGACGCCCCGGCCCGGCTCTCTCGCCTCGGCCTGAAGCGATCCGTCTCTGACACCGTGTCCCGCGAACGAAGGTCGAGCTAGGGCAAATCTCTGATCTCCGACGTGCACGAGCCCTCGTCGCAGCGCGCCGCGACCGCCTGCTCGCTCTCTCTCTCGAGCCGCCGGCCGTCCTCCGCGAGCGACGGACGCGGCGCGCAATCGCACAGCGGCCATCCTGCGAGGCACGCCGCCTCGGCGGCCTCGAACGCGTCCTGTTCGTCCGCGTCCACGCCGACGAACAGGACATCTCCGCAGCAGGTCGTGACGTGCGGCAACACGATGCAGTCGCTCGCCTGTTCGCAGGCCTTGCTGAACGCCGGAAAGCTCGAGTCGCGGCACGCCAGGCCATGGCTGCTCCCGCCCCCGGAGCCGCCAGCCCCGCCGCTCGCGGCGCTACCGCCCCCGCCCCCGGAGCCGCCAGCGCCGGCGCTCGCGGCGCTGCCGCCCCCGCCCCCGGAGCCGCCGGCTCCGCCGCTCGCGGCGCTTCCGCCGCCGCCTCCGGAGCCGCCAGCGCCGGCGCTGCCGCTCGCGCCCGCGCCCGCGCCGCTGGTGCTGATGGATTCCGCGCTCGCATGTCCATGGTCATCTTCGCCGCACGCCGCGCCGCCCAGCGTCGCCCACGCAATGAAGGAACCACGAGCCAACCAGAGAAAGCACTTGTGTGTCATGGCCGCCGCGTCGAGCACGGGACATGCCTGCTCCGGCACGAGAGAAACCCGCTGGTTTTCTGTGCCATGGCGGGCCACGACGTTGCAGCGCACGGCAAGGTGATCAGGCCGAGTTCGGGGGCGGCGGTCATGCGTGCCGTCGTCCATGGACATGCGATTACTACGATTGTAACAGACTTGACGAGCACGCGTGTCGTGCGTGCATCGAGCCACGGCCCCAGGTCGAACCAGCCGTACGGTCACTTGACGCCGGAGGCGTAAGCGAGTGATGCTCCGGCGCCATGGCGGGCTCGAAGCGTGTGAACGCGTCCCTGGCGATGGCGCTGCTCGGGCTTGCGGCGGCAGGCGGGTGTACCGCGCTGGCGGGGCTGGACGAGAGCTACCATCTGGTGGGCGGAGGCGGCGGCCCGACGGGAGGCGGGACCGGCGGCAGCGCGGCCAGCAGCTCGACGGGAGGCGGGACCGGCGGCGGCGCGGCCAGCAGCTCGGCGGGTGGCGAGGCCGGCGGCAGCGCGGCCAGCAGCTCGACGGGAGGCGAGGCGGGCGCTGGCGCGGGCGGCGAGGTCGGCGCCGGTGGCGGCGCCGAGTGCGCGACCTGCTCGTTGCCCCCGTACGACACCGACGATCCGGCGGACATGTGCGAGGCCTCGGCCGAAATTTACGAGGCGCTCATGGACTGTCTCTGCTTTGCCTGCGGCCTGGTGGAGGAATTGCCCTGCTATGGCGCGTGCGGCGCCGGCGAGGCGCGGAGCGCCGAGTGCAACGACTGCCTCGCCTCCGCGGCCGCCGAGGTGGAGGGCGAGTGTGCGCCGGAGGTCGCCGCGTGCGAGTTCGACACGGGCGAGTGATCTCGGCCTCCCTGTATCAGCGCTCGCTCAGCAGGGCGTGAACATCTCCGCGCCGAGATACGTACTCGAGAACTGGCTGTCGACCGGGTTGCCGAGATGGTCGTAGCACTGCACGTTCACCTGGGTATCCGAGCCGACGCCGGTCCAGTACGAGACCTTGCAAACCTGGACGGGGCGGCGGGACTGTCAGGTGGTCCCCGCTCCTCCAGTACATGAAGCCCGCTCATGCCCCTTCGAGAGCTCCTCCCCATCGTCCTCCTCGGCGCAGGGATCGCGCTCGGGGCGGGGAGCGCGGCCTGCGCCGCGCGACAAGGCTCGACCGGCGCGAGCTCGTCGAGCGCCGCCGCGCAACCGGCGCAACCGGCGCAACCGAGCGCACCGGCGAGCGCGCCCGCGGCGGCGCCGGCGCAACCGGCGGCGAGCGACCCGGCCGCGCCCGGGGGAGCGACGCCCGAGCCGCCGCCCCCGTCGGCCGAGCAGATCGCGCGGCTCCCGCCGGGCGCCGCGATCTACGCCTCGCTTCGCAACAGCGCCCTCGACGTCGCCGTCCAGTACGTGCCCCAGATCGCCGAGGTCCTGATCGAGGCGAACCGCGCGCTCGGCAGCCAGGATCCGCCGGACGTGACGCTCGCGAAGGCCGGCGTCGATCCGCGAAGGCCGATCCTGGGCGCCGTGGTGCCCGCGTCCGAGAAGAGCGCGCGCGCGGTCGTCGACGCCATGGCCAGGGGGGCCTCGGGCAAGGCGCTCGAGAAGGTCGTCCGCGAGCACGCGGCGGACGTGACGCGGGTGCGGCTCCTCGTTCCGCTCGTGAGCGGGGCGGACCCGCGGCGCGCCCTTTCGGGCGTGGTGGACGTCCTCGCCGGCGGCGCCCCGCTGGAGGCGTGCCCGGGCGCCGCGCGCTGCGCCGGCTTCGGCGCCAGGGCGCCGCTCGGCGTGGCGCAGGGCGGGATCGCCGCCGTCGCGATCCACGCGGACGGCGCCGACCTCCGGCTCGACGTCGTGATGTCGCTCTTCGGGTCCGGCGGCGATCCGGCCGCCCTGAAGGCGCTCGTCGCGTTCAGCGAAGAGGTCGGGGGCCCGGAGGGCAGGTGCTCCAGGTTCGACGCGAGCCCCGTGGTGTCGGTGTGCCTCGATCCCGAGCGGATGGGCGAGCTGGGCGCGACCGACGGCTACGGCGAGATCGCGAGGGCGCTCTCCGGAGGCCACGTCGATCCAAGGGTGATCCCGACGATCGCCGCCCAGGGCTTCGCCGAGGCCCGGCAGAACCTCCGGCTCGCCGCGCCGGCGCGCAGCCTCGCCAGCGACGGCACCCTCGGGATCGCCGTGCAGGGCAAGCGGAGCCGCTTCGTCGCGTCGTGGGCCCTGACGGACGCCTCGCGCGCCGGCGTCGAGAGGGCGTTCGCCGCCGAGCGATGCGCCGCCGGCGACGCGGCGGTCAAGGAGCTCTTGCCGGCGCTCCGCGCGGCGGTCGGCGATCCGGGGAAGGGCTTCGACGACCCGAAGAAGGTCGTCACCGCGTTCGAGGAGGCAGGCTGGTCTGCCTATCTGATCGCCGCCGGCGGCCCATGGCTGAACCTGCTCGGCGTGATCGCACGTGTGCTCGAGCAGGGCCCCGGGACCGACCCCGACTACCATGTGTGCGCCCGATACGACGGCGGGCGGCTCGTCCTCGTGTCCGAGATCCGGAGATGACGGCGCGCCCCTCTCCGGGCGCCCAGGCCGCGCCAGCGTGATGATACACGTGGAGGTCCCACGCGCCATGACCACCGCCCTCCCCGCCTCCTTCGCCGATCTCCCGCTCCTTCAGGGCCGCAACCCCCTCGCCCGCCGCATCGAGACGCGGCATGGATTCCCCATCCTCCCCGGCCGCTTCCCGGTCGTGGGCCACATGCCGGCGATCGCCGTCGACGAGCTCGGCCTGCTCCGCGAGGGCCAGCGCCGCTTCGGCTCCCTCTTCTTCTGGGCTCCTGGCGTCGACGCCTGGCAGCTCATCTACGCATCGAACGAGGCCTTCTCGCTCTTCAAGAGCAAGGCCGTCGACTCCTCGTATCTGACCGAGGGCGGCGTCGGCCACCTCTTCGGTCAGACGCTGATGGCCCACGACGGCGCCTCGCACCGCCGCCTCCGCACCGCGATGAACGGGCCGTTCTCGCCGAAGGGCCTCGACGCCGCGGAGGTCGGCGCGATCGTCGCGACCAGCGTCGAGCGCAAGGTCCGCTCGTGGCTCGGCCGGCGCGACGTCCAGCTGCTGCGCGAGACCCGCGAGCTGGCCCTGGAGGTGATGTTCAAGATCACCGGTGTCGAGGACGACGAGCTGCCCGAGTGGCGCCACTATTACGAGGATCTGATGCTCGTGATCCTCAGCCTGCCCTTCGACGTGCCGGGCTCGCCGCGGCGCCGCGGCCTCCGCGCCCGCGCCTGGCTCGACGAGCGCATCGGCCGGATCCTCGCCGGCGTGCGCGCCCGCGGCGACGCGAAGGGCCTCCTGCCGGCGCTGCTCACGGCCCGCGACGAGCAGGGCGAGCCGCTCTCGGAGCAGGATCTCGTGGGCAACCTCCGGCTGCTCCTCCTCGCCGGCCACGAGACCTCGGCCTCGGTCATGGCCTGGTGCGTCGCCCACCTCGCCGAGAGCCCCGCGGTCTGGCGCGCGCTCCGCGAGGAGGCGTCGAGCGCGCCGGATCTCCCGCGCTCCCCCGCGGATCTCCGCCGCTTCCCCTACGCCGAGGCCGTGTTCCGCGAGGCGCTCCGCCTCCACCCGCCGGTGCCGCACGACGCCCGCCGCGCCGTCGCCGATTTCGAGCTCGACGGCCGCGCCGTCCCCGCAGGGACCCACGTGGCGATCCCGCTGATCCTGCTCTCGCGCGATCCCGAGCTCTACCCGGATCCGGACAGCTACCGCCCCGAGCGCTGGCTCGGCCGCAAGGAGGCGCTCTCGCCGCTCGAGATCGCCCAGTTCGGCGGCGGCGCGCACTTCTGCCTCGGCTATCACCTCGCCTGGATGGAGATCGTCCAGTTCCTCGTCGCGCTCGGGCGGGAGCTCCCGGCCTCTGGCCCCAGGCTCCAGGGCGGATTCCCCGCCTCGCGCTACCTCCCGGTGCTCCGCCCGTCGGGGGGCACGCGCGTCCGATTCGACGGCTGAAGCGCCGCGTCCGGCGACACCATGACAAGCGGTCCGTTGCGCGGTTGATGGCGCGATCGTACAGGCCGCGATGATCAGCTGGCAAAGCCCATCTGATTCATCGCCTTGTCGGGCCGCATCTGTTGACCATCAGGAGAGCACTTCGGCGGCGTTCTTCGCCGCAAGGACGTTATCGATCCAGCGGTCGAGGGTCGCAATGTCCGTACACGCCTGGATGCGAGCGCTCTCGCTCTCGGTGAGCGCGATGTCTGCACGCGCCAGCAGCCGCAGCAGCGTGTCCCTCTTGCCCTCGAGCTTGCCCTCACGTAGACCCTTGAGCTCGCCCTCACGTAGGCTCGCGAGCTTGATGCGATCCATCAGCTCCCGCACGAACGGAAACCTCGCCTCGTCTTCGATCTGCCGTTCCATGACCAACGCCTCCAGAGCCCGCCGCATGGGCTCACGCAACCCGCTCCAGATGACCTGAAAGTAGACCATCGCGTGCTCCTGGTCGAGCCGCCCAAGCGCAACGAGCGCGGCCTTGACCACGGTGAGCCCGCTCGGCCCATTGCCGTGCGCCACCGCCGAGAGCACGGCCAGCTCGGCGTCCTTCTCCGCGTCGGCTGGGTCGGTGATCTCGGGGACGACGGCCGGACCGAGCACCAGCGGCTCGACGTGGCCGAGGCCCAGGCCGAGGTCGATGTTCTCCGCCGCCCAGGCGGCCACCCCGGCGTCCGGCGCGATCACGAGGACGACCGTGCCGCAGCGCTTCCTGGCACGCACGACCGTGACGTACGTCGGCCACGAGAACTTCTTGTCCGGATCCATGTCGCGCTGGACCTCGATGACGATCGCAAGCACCAGCGCGCCGCTCGCGTCTCGAAGCTCGAGCACCAGATCAGCGCGAAACTCCACCGGGAGGAGCTGGTCGAGCGACGATTCGACGACCCCGACCGAGGTGTGTGGCGGCACCTCGAGGCGGAAGAGCGTCGCGAGCCAGTGGGGCGCGAGCTCGGGGTGCTCACGGAACATCTCGACGAGGGCGTTGTGCTCGAGCGTCGGCATGACGCTCGGCCTCGAGCACACCCCGTGCCGACACGAAACAACGGGAAAACGCGAGGAGAGATCCACCTCAGGGGGTGGCGGCGCCATGGCGGATGGAGGCGGCCACGACGCATCCCTCCATGGCAGCCCGACCCAACGACTTGGTCTTCTGCCGCGCGTGGGTGCGCGCAGCGTGCAGGGCAAGCACGAAGTGTTCGTCTCTCGCTCGCAGGCGACGACCATGGCCACGGTACGTGGCGCGTCTCTCACTCGGCTCCGGCGAGCAACCGCTCGATCTCGTGCATCGTCTCGACGTCATCGCCGACCATCGCCTTCATCGACCGGATCCTGCGGCACACGATCGCAGCGATCTTGTCTTCAACGGTATCATCGGCATACGCCCAGTAGACCTGCGCAAAGCGTCCATCGCGGTGGCAGCGGCCCTCGATCTGCGCCATCTGGATCGCCGACCACCGCAGATCGTGGATCACCGCCGAGCGCGGCACCTCGTTGTGCTCGCCCTGGTGGAGCGAGATCCCCTCTTCCACGGTGAAGAGCACGACGCGCGGCTCGCCGCGCTGGAAGCGGAGGCGCTCGGCCTCCTTCTCGCCGGCCGGCAGCGCGCCGTGGATCAGCGCGCACGGGACGCGCTCCCGGGCCAGCGCGGCCTCCACGGCCTCGAGCGTCTCCATGAAGGCGACGGAGACCGCGACCTGATGCCCGTTGTCGAGCAGCTCACGCACCAGCTCCACGGTGCCGGCCACGCGGATGAGCGAGCTCTTCTGTCGCAGGCGCAGCATCGCGGCGAGCGCCGACCTCGGGTTCGCGCCCTTTGGCAGGAGATCCATCTCCCGGCGGAACGCGGTCCACGCCTGCGCGTAGAGCTCGCGCGCGGAGGCGTCGAGCTCGAGCGGGGTGAGGATGCGGTTGATCTCGGGCCAGCCGGCCACGTCCTCCGGCCGACGCCGCATCCCGACCGCCGGACGGCCGTCGAACAGGAGGGCACGCACCTTCTCGCAGTCCGCCGGATCGCCGCGCCAGTCCCACCTGCCGAACGCGCCGCGCGCAACCCCGAGCCCCTGGCCTTCGCACCACTGCTCGAAGTCCTTCAGATCCGCGGAGCGGCTCCCGGTCGCGCTCGCCAGGAGCGGCGCGAGATACGACAGCTCCAGCGGGTTCTGCCCCGCGGTGGCCGAGAGCCACAGCACGAACCGTGCGCGTGCGTTGAGCTTGACCGCGAGCTTGGAGCGCGCCGCCGCCGGGTTCTTGCAGCGATGGCTCTCGTCCCAGATCACCACGTCGAACTCCGCGGCGCTGCCGGCGCGCGCGAGGCCCTTCTTCGATCGGATCCTCCGCCGCGCCTCCGGGGTCACCTCGAAGAGCTTGCCCAGCCGATCATAGTTGATGATCACGATCTCTTTGCCTGCGTCGCCCATGGCCTGGACCGTGCGGCGCCAGTGCGCGACGACGGCGAGCGGACAGACGATCAGCACCGTCGTGACGTCCGGCATCTGGAGGACCGCTGCCCAGGCGGTGATCGTCTTGCCGAGGCCGACGTCGTCGGCGAGGAGGAACCCGGCGCGCCTGGCGGCCTTCGCGGCGGCGATGGCCCGCACGCCGTCCAGCTGGTGCGGGCGGAGGATCACCGCCCCGGCGGGGGCGGCCGGCGCGGGCGCGGGGTCGTCGTTGAGCTCGTGCTCGATGCGTCGCTCCCACGAGTACGGCGCGGCGCGGAACGGCGCGAGGGCCGGCGGGAGCGTCTCTGCGCGAACGACGAACACGCCGTGCTCCGCGTCCCAGCGCGCGCCGCTCGCGGACGCGACCGCGCGCATCGCGAACGGGACGTCGAGCACATGGGCTCGCTCCGGCGCCGCACGCGGAGCGGGGGCCGCTGGCGGGGCCGCTCCGGAAGCTCTACGCGGGGCCGACACCGTTCGCTTGGCACGCATCGTCGTCATGACGACCCTGATACCAGCGCGGACGCGCGCCCGCGCTAGAAGACGCCGCGCATGGCGGCGCCGAGGTGCAGGATCTGGAGCGGCGTGTCCGAGGGCGTGGAGGGCCGCCGCGCCTCATTGCGGGCAGCTCGGGTAGAGGTTGAAGACACCCTCCGCGTCGAGCTTCGACGAGATCGACTCCAGGTACGACACACCGTCCGCGTGGCACGTCGGATGACCAGCGGCGTTCGTTGTGCAGTCCGTCTCGTTCGGGAGCGAGCCCTTGCACGGTCCGAGGAGGGTGAGCTTGCACGTCGGCGACGAGTCGCAGATGCGCAGCTTCGCGAACTGGCTCCACACATCGCCGCACGCGAGCTGCGCGCCCTCATCCGCGCAGGCATAAGCGACTTCCTGGCCCGGGACGAAGATGTTGCCGAACATGGTCGCGTCCGGGAACGTGTACTGCGCCGGGCTCATCCACGGCGCGTCCGCGAGGCCCGGGTGCTTGCCCACCATGCGGATCGGCACCTCCTCCAGGAAGCCGTTCAAGGTCTGGAGGAGACACGCCGTCACCCAGCGCTGCGGGGACGTGAAGGACAGCGCCTGACTCCGCCACGGCGCCGCGAGGCCGAGCGCCCCCTTGTACACGTAGGAGGACGCGCCCACCACGCCCGTCACCGTCGTGTCCGGGCGGAGCGCGCAGCCCACGACATAGTGGAGGAGCTTGCGGCCCTGCGCTGTCTCCAGGAGCGGCGTGCTCGCGAGCTTGCCAGCGCCGTCCGCGAGCGGGGCCATGGCGAGCCGCTGGAGCATCTGTATCGTCCGCGGCTCCCAGAAGAACTCCGGATCGTCGCCGTTGGGAAAGACATAGGCCTGCTCGACCGACGCCACATCGCCCTCGGCCGCGAGGTCCTCCTCGCTGTCGTGATCCGCCGCCGGCGTCACCACGCATCCAATTGCGAACAGGCACGTACCGAGCAGCGCTGTCACCGGGGCTCCAAAGCTCGACATGATTTTCTCCTGAGCGACGCCGTGCGGCGCGTTCTGACCGGCTAATTCCAGGTTTCGTGCCAGGCGGTCGACCCCCCTCCCGCACGGGACGCCGGCGCGCCCTTTCATGAAGAATCCACAATTATATCCACTATTTACAAACCGACTCCGGCGCGAGGGCGGGCGCCCCGGGGCATCGGGTGGAGGCGCTGCCCCTCACCCGCCGATGCCCGGAGCCGCCATCCGATCCAGCTGGGCCGCGAGCCGCGCCAGGCGGGCGCGGAAGCCCGGCGCGTCGTCGAGCTGCGCCGCCGCTTCCTGGAGAGCGCAGGCCGCCTCCCGTGGCCGCCCGCCGGCGATCGCCAGTTCGGCGCGCATCGAGAGCAGCTCGACGAGCTCGATGGCCAGGAGCCCGCCCCGGCACCGCGACAGCACGTCCTCCCACGGATCGGCGCTCGCGGACGGCTCGCGCGCGCGGAGGCCCTGCTCGCAGAGCACCAGGTGGAGCGCGCGGTAGAACGCCCACAGCGAGGGCGCCGAGGGGTCGGGCGGGCAGCTCCGCTCGATCCACGAGAGGTGGCGGCTCGCCTCGTCGTGGCAGCGCCTCGAGACGAGGATGCGCGCGAGGAGCAGGGAGCACTCGGGCGCGGCGTGCTCGAAGAACCGCCGCTCGAGCACGTGCGCGCGGCGGGCCAGCTCCAGCGCCTCCTCCCCGTGGTCGCTGGCGTGGAGCAGCTCCGCCGCGTTCAGCGTCACGTGGCGCTCCAGGACAGGGTTTCCTAGCTCGCGCGCCAGCGCGATGGCGTGGCGCATGTCCGCCATGGCGAGGTCGAGCTCGCGCCGCATCGCCCTCAGCGGGATGCGGCACGCGCAGGCGGCGCAGAGGTGAGGCCAGTCCTCGGCGGACGACGCCAGGGCGAACGTCTCGTCGAAGCGGGCGTTCGAGAGATCGAGCTCTCCCAGCCACATCAAGGCGGGCGACAGCAGGAGGAGCGCGACGATCCTGGTCCCGTAGTCGCCCTCGGCCTCCGCGCTGGCGGCGCCTCGCGTGAGCAGCTCGACGGCCTCGGCGACCCGGCCGCGCCGGAAGCAGGTGCGCCCCTCGGCGACGAGCGCGCGGCCCTCGAGAGAGCGCGCGCCGAGCCGATCGACGAGCGCGCGCGCCGAGCCGACGCGCTCGGCCGAGCGATCGAACTCGCCCGCCCAGTCGAGCGCGGCCGCCTCCTCGAGCAGCACGTCCGCGAGGGAGGCGCCGTCGCCGAGCTCCGCGGCCAGCGCCCGCGCGGCCGCGAGGTCGTCCGTGGCCTCGCGCGTCCGGTCGACGCGGTAGCGGCTCTTGCCCCGCCCCGCCAGCGCGCGCGCCCGCCGGCGGGCGTCGTCCGCCGCCGCGAACGAGAGCGCCGCCGTGTAGTGCCGGTCCGCCTCGACGTGGCGGTGCCGCGCGAACGCGAGATCGGCGAGCGTGAGGCACGCGTCCGCCGCCGCCTCCCGCGCCCCGCACCCGCCGGCGTGCCGCGCGAGCGGCGCGAGGAGCTCCGGGCGAGGCCCCTCCGCCTCCGCCCTGGCCGTGAAATACGCGAGCGCGCGCCGGTGGATCTGCGCGCGCTCCGCCGGATCGAGCAGCTCGACCACCGCGTCCTGGAAGACGGCGCTCTGGAACGAGTATCGCTCGCCCGCGCCGCGCTCCAGGATCCTGTGCTCGACGAGGGCGCTCAGGCCGTAGCCCGCGTCGATGGGCGTGCCGGCTTCCCCCACCCGGGCGATCGAGTCCAGGATCTGCTCGAGCTCCGCGCGGGCGAACGCGTCGCCGAGCACCGCGCAGAGCCGGACGCACGCCGCGAGCTCCGGCGAGAGCGCGTCGAGCCGCCGCTCCGCGAGCCATTGCCACGCGGGCGACGGGGGGAGGCTGTCGAGCTCGGCCGTGGCGACGTAGTGGCTGCCGGCGTTCACGCGGCGCTTCACGAGGCCGGCGCGCTTGAGCGAGCGCACGAGCTCCACGAGGCACGCCGGGTTGTTGCCCGCCCAGCGCGCGAGCCGGCGCAGCGTCTCGGCAGGGGGGTACTCCGCCGGCCGCAGCAGCTCGGCGGCGAGCGCCATCGCCGCCGCGTCGTCGAGCGGCGCGAGCGCCGCGCGGTCGTGGCGCTGGGTGCGCGCGCCCCAGGCGCGGCGCACCTGCTCGAAGCGGGGGTGCGCGGCGACGAGCACCCACAGCGCGACGCCGGAGCCGTCGAGCGTGGCGTACTCGAGCGCGTCGACCAGCGCGTCGTCGGCCCAGTGCGCGTCGTCGACGATCACCGCCACCGGCCCGCGCTGGGCGCGCCGGCGCAGCGCCTCGCCGAGCGCCTGGACCACGCCGTGGTGGAGCGAAGCGGGCGCGCCGCGCGCGGGCAGCGGCGACCAGCCGAGCGCCGCCGCGACCGACGGCCACGTCGCCTCGCCGAGCGCGGCGCCGAGCCGCTCGCGGCAGAACGCGGCGACGTCCGGCGGCGCCTCCGCGGGCGCGTCGAGGACACGGCCGAGGAGCTCGGCCGCGTCGCGCGCCGCGTCGCCGAGCAGCGGCTGCGCCGCGCGGAGCGAGACAACGAGCGCCCCGGCGTCGCAGCGGAGCGCCGCCGAGGCGGCCTCCGCCGCGAGGCGGCTCTTCCCGAGCCCGGTATCGCCGATCAGCGTGAACAGCCCCGGGCACGTGCCGTCGAAGGCCGCGCGCGCGCTCTCCGCGATCGCCGCGAGGACGTCGTCGCGGCCCGCGAGCGGGACCTCGATCTCGACGGAAGGCTCGGCCTCGGCCGAGGCGGGCCGGCCGTCGCTGTCCTCGCGCGCCGGCAGGACACGCTCGATCTCGGCGGAGAGGGCGACGCCCGACCACGGCTCCGGCGGCAGCCATGTCTCGGGTCGCTCGACGGCGGCGCCGTACGCCGAGACGGCGCCCCGCGCCCTGCGGCGGAGGGTGACCGACGCGAGGTGCAGCGCCGCGCGCGCGCCGTGCTTCCCGGCGAGCTCACGCGCGGCGGCGAGCGCGGCCTGCGCCGGGTGCTCGGCGTCCTTGCCGGAGAAGACGGCCACGTAGCGGCTGCCGCGCTGCCGTGTGACGAACCCCTTGCGGCCGGTCACCGAGGCGATGACGGGCGACGCCGCGGCCGTCGTGTCGGCGACGAGCAGCACGACCGAGCTCCGCCCCCCGGCGATCAGCCTGGCGCCCGTCGAGTCCGCCGGCGCCGCGGCGCGCGCGGGCGGCTCGGCCGGCTCGGCCGGCGTCGCGGCGCGGTTGCGCGGCGCGCCCGGCTCGACCGGCGCG
This sequence comes from Sorangium sp. So ce426, assembly GCF_051475585.1. NCBI lineage: Bacteria > Pseudomonadati > Myxococcota > Polyangiales > Polyangiaceae > Sorangium > Sorangium sp. So ce426. Next base: position 8,111,833 of record NZ_CP150341.1, read on the forward strand.
CCCGGCTCGGCCGGCGCGAAGGTGGCGCGCGCCGCGGCGAGCGCGCGCCGCAGCGAGGGCGCGTCCGCCGGGCGGCGCTCGCGATCCTTGGCGAGGCACGCCAGCGTGAGCTCCTCGAGCGCGGCGGGCACCGGCGCGAGCTTACCCGGGCGCTCCGGGCGCAGCGTGAGGTGCCCATGCTCGAGCGAGGCGCCGTCGCCCGCGAAGGGCAGCCGCAGGGTGAGCAGCTCGAAGAGGATGACGCCGAACGCGTAGACGTCGGCGCGCGCGTCGACCGCCTCGCCGCGGAACTGCTCCGGCGCCATGTACTCGGGCGTCCCCAGGACCACGCCGCTGCGGGTGAGCAGCTCCTCGCGCGCCGCATCGCCGGGCGTGCGCTCGGCGCGCTTCGTGAGCCCGAAGTCGAGCAGCACGACGCGCTCGTCCGCCGCCGCGGAGCGGCGCTCGATGAAGAGGTTCTCCGGCTTCAGATCCCTGTGGATCGCGCCCTTGTCGTGAGCGGCCTCGAGCGCGGCGAGCACGGCGTCGGCCCGCGCCGCGACCCAGCCCGGATGGGGCGGGGCGGCGAGGGCGGCGAGCTCCGAGGCGAGGGTGCGGCCGAAGAGCCGCTCCATCACGAGGTAGGGGCGACCATCGTCGAGCCGGCCGCACCCGTGGAGCCGCGCCACGTGCGGCGGACCGATGCGCTCGAGCGCGTCGGCCTCCCGGCGGAAGCGCTCTTCCAGCATCGGCGTGGTGGACATGCCGACCTTGACGGCGACCGGGGCGCCGTCCTCGTCCGAGACCCCCGCCCACACGATGGCGAAGCCGCCCTGCCCCAGGCGCTCGCCGAGCGAGACACCGGGGACGCGCGGCGGAGCGGGCGCGGACGGCTCGCCGGGCGGCGGCGTCCATCCGTCGAAGGGGCACGGCGCCACGCCCTCGCGACGCCGGTGACACAAAGGGCAGCGATGCACTCGGCCTCTCTCTGACGCAGGCGCACGGGCGCGCTAACGCAAGGCGCGCGCGCGAGCGCGAGCGCGCACCACGCCTATGCTATCGTCGGGGGCCAGCATGGTACACGTCGATGACGACACCATCCCAAGCGCGCCGCGCGGGGTGGTGAGCCCCACCGACGAGACGGTCACCCTCTCGGCCGGGGAGGAACCCACCGCGCGTGGCCGGCGCAGCGCCGAGGTGCCCTCGCCCGCCGGAGACTATGTGCTCCAGAGCGTCCTCGGCGAGGGCGGCTTCGGCGTCGTCTACCGCGGCGAGCACGCGACGCGCGGCACGAAGGCGGCGATCAAGGTCCTGCACGCCGAGCTCGCGCTGCACCCTGACGTGTGCCTCCGCTTCGAGCGCGAGGTCGTGGTGATGCAGCGGGTGCGGCACCCGAACGTGGTCGAGGTGCTCGACGTCGGCAGGCTCGAGGATGGCCGCCCCTACTTCGTCATGGAGCTGCTCGACGGCGTCAGCCTGGAGAGGCACCTCGAGGCCCGCGGCCGGCTCCCGCTGGAGGAGGCGCTCGCCGTCCTGGAGCCGCTCTGCAGCGCGCTCGACGCGGCCCATGCGCAGGCGATCGTGCACCGCGACGTGAAGCCGTCCAACGTCTTCCTGTGCTCGGGCGACATGCAGAGACGCGGCCCCCGCGTGGTCCTGCTCGATTTCGGCGTGGCGAAGCTGCTCGACGCGCCGGGGCCCGCGCTGACCACGTCGCGGCACGTCCTGGGCTCGCCCTCCAGCATGTCGCCCGAGCAGCTCACGGGCCGCCCCGTGGACGCGCGGACGGACGTCTACGCGCTCGGCGCGCTGGCGTACGCGATGCTCACGGGGGAGCCGCCGTTCGCCGGCGCGTCGTTTCCGGTGCTGCGCCAGCTCCACCTCTTCGCGAGCCCGCCCCGCCCGAGCGCGCAGGCGCGCGTGAGCCCGTCGCTCGACGACGTGGTGCTGCGGGCGCTCAGCAAGGACCCGGCGGAGCGCCAGCCGTCGGCGGGGCAGCTGCTCACCGAGCTGCGCGCGGCCGTCGCGGCGCCGCGGGCGGCGGGGGCGGCCGCGGCGCCGCGGCGATCGGCCATCGGCATCCACGTGGAGGTGCAGGCCGACCCGGGCGCGCTCGACGAGCCGACGCCGGAGCTGCTCGACGACCTCGAGTCCGTCCTGCCCTTCGCGCTGTCCGAGCTCGCGAAGGCGGGGTTCTCGACCGCGGTCGAGACGGGCACGACCGCGCTGGTGACGGCCGACCGGCCCCTCGATCCGGCGGGCGACGAGGCCGCGCGCCGCGATGCGCTCGGCGCGGCGCTCTCGCTGAGGCGGCGGCTCGGGGCGCGCGCGGGGCGCGACCGGCGGGTGCACGTCCGCCTCTGCGTGCACGTCGGCGAGCTCCAGGCGAGCGGCGAAGGCGCGCTGACGGGCGGCGACTTGCTGGAGCTCTCGGGGTGGGTGCCCGAGGGAGCGGCGGAGGGGCTCTTCGCGTCGCCCGCCCTGCTCGACGGGCTCGGCGTCGCCGCGCACCCCGCGCCCACCTCGCCGGGGTCGAGCGCGCTGCTCCGGGTGCTGGACCCTTAGCAGCGGGCGTACCCTTCGGCGCCCGCGCCGAGGCGGACCCGACACGGCGCTCCCCGTGGCGGCGACAACACCTGCGTCGTGGGCATTCACGGTCACGTCGCCTGCTGGGGCAGCGCCGAGGCGGGGCAGCTCGGGATGGGGAGCTTCGTGGATCACTCGACCCCGACCTGGATCATCGACCTCGACGGCGTGGTGGAGCTCGCCATCGGCGACCTCGCGATGTCGTGGGAGCCGAGAGACTGATTCCACGCGTCAGAAATCCCGCCAAGATCTCTGCGACGATGAGGTGGACACGGACGAAATCTTAAAGCCGCAGAGATCCTATTGGCCCGGGACTTGGACAAAAGACCCATGAGAGAGATCGACGGATGCCAGGAGCCCCCCGGAGACGGGCCAGGGTGCCATCATGCAGACATGTGGAGAATGTACGGCGAGGCGAAGGATACAGGCGTGATCCGCCGTTCTGGCGAAGCGCTGTTAGCGTATCTTGATCGCTCCTATCTATCGATCGAGGGCCAGAAGGTCCGCAAAGGATACTGCGTTACCAAGGCGGCCGGAGGCAACCCGGCGCACTTCTGCAGCGAGGCGGCTGTCGTCTCTGCCGAACTGGTCGAGTAACCGGCGGCGGGGTGCTCACCGGAGGGGCTTGCGTTCCTGCGAGCCACAAAAGGGGCTCGCAGGATGGAGCGCAGGCGAGCCACAAAAGGGGCTCGCCGGAACGCAAGCTCTCCCGCGACGAATGGCAGGCCCGCCGCGCGGCGATTTCGTGAGCCGGGGGACGCGTTCGGCTAGCATCGCGGCCGTGGCCCTGCTGCGTCCGCTCGCCCCCGCGCTCGGCGCCACGCACCTCGTGCCGATCGCCGCGCTCGTGCCGGTCCTCGCCGTCGCCGATCGCACCATCTTCCTCGCGCTGCGCGCCGAACACTACTGGACCACCGTCGTCGTGTTCGCGGCCACCGCCGACTGGATCGGCGGCGCAAAGGCGGTCCAGCTCGCGCTCTGGCTCTGGGCCGGCGTCTCGAAGCTCAACCACCACTTCCCGACCGTCGTGTGCGTGATGACGAGCAATAGCCCGTTCGCCCGCTTCGCATGGCTGCGGCGGCGCATGTACGTCCGCTATCCGGACGACCTGCGCCCGTCGCGGCTCGCGCTCGCGATGAGCCACGCCGGCACCGCGCTCGAGCTCGGCGTGCCCGTCGTGCTCGCGTGCTCGACCGGCGAGACGGCGATCGCCGTCGGCATCGCGATGGCGCTCGCGCTCCACGCCTTCATCACGAGCAATGTGCCGATGGGCGCGCCGATCGAGTGGAACCTGATGGTGGTCTACGGCGTGTTCGCGCTGTTCTGGGCCCACCCCGGCGCGTACCCGTTCGACGTCGGCCCACCTCGGCTCGGCGCGCTCCTCGCGATCATGCTTGTCGCTGTTCCGCTCCTCGGCAACATCGCGCCAGGGCGGCTCTCGTTCCTGCTCGCGATGCGGTACTACGCCGGAAACTGGCCCTATAGCGTGTGGCTGTTCCACGGCGACAGCTATCGAAAGCTCGACCGGCTCGTGAAGGCCGCGCCGTGGATCTACGACCAGCTCGGCCGGTTCTACGACCGCGCCACGTCGGTCGGCCTCGTCGGCAAGGTGCTCGCGTTCCGCCTCATGCACCTCCAGGGCCGCGCGCTGCCGGTCCTGCTGCCGAAGGCGATCGAGGGCCCGCTCCACGAGTACGAGTACCTCGACGGCGAGCTCGTCGGCGGCCTCGCGCTCGGCTGGAACTTCGGCGACGGCCACCTGCACCGCGATGGCTTGCTGCGCGCGATCCAGGACCAGTGCGGCTTCGCCCCAGGCGAGCTGCGCTGCATATTCGTCGAAAGCCAGCCGCTCGGCGGCGCGAAGATGGCGTATCAGATCCACGACGCTGCCTCCGGCCTGCTCGACGCCGGCGAGCTCGACGTGCGCGAGCTGCGCGGGCGCCAGCCGTGGGCGGGCCCGTGACCGACGTGGACGCCGCCGTCGTCGGTCCGCGCAGCGGATTGCGATCCTATGGGCTCGACCAGCTTTCACCCCTATCTGGCCAAGAGGCTGCGACTGCTCACGCGCAGCCCGAGGCGGTCCGCCCATACCGGACCGCCGCCGAGGGCGAAGGGGAGCCCTCTCCTCGAGCCATTCTCGGTGTTCGTCAACTCCTCGAGGCGCGGGGCGTAGGGGGGTACGGTTGCTGTTTACTGGCGCCCACACGGGGGATTGTTCCTTGCCCGGTCAATCCACAAACCCGTGGCGCGCCAGGGCCTGCTGGTCATCGGCGGACGCGAATGGGCTCAAGGCGATAGCATCATCGAAACCGTAGAGGACCCACCTCCCATTCACTGCAGCACGCCAAGCGCCTTTCATTCCCTCGACGCCAAGCCAGGTAAGTGCACGATCGTGGTAGTCGGCCCTGTGCTCGACCAGGATCTGTCCGGGATCGAACGAGCGCAGGCGCCCCTTCTGCGGGAGCCGCTCGAAGATGCGCTGGGCATCCTGAAAGTCCCCTTGGATCACCGCATTGACGTACTGCTTCGTCATTTCCTGTCCGGTCGCGCGGATCGTGGGGGTCGCAAGCGCGCAAAGCCTGAGGCTCAGCGGGGGCGGGCGCGCTCCATCGCCTCCGCGAGCGCGCGGTCGTCGGGCGTGCCCCGCGCGCGCAGCCCGGCGATGGCGCCGTCGCGATCCTCGGGGCGGCGGTTCTGCGACAGCTTGAGCTTGCCCTCGATCCGCGTGATCTCCATCGAGAAGCCCACGATCGCGGGGAGCAGCGCGGATCGCTTCTCCGGCGAGAGCTCCGCGACGCTCCAGGGCTCGGGCTGCCCGCGCTCGTTCACGTCGGAGAGGCGCGCGAGCAGCGCGAGGAGCGCGCCCTTGTCCTCGATGGCCCGCGGCGCGCCGTGCGCGTGGACGACGGCGTAGTTCCAGGTCGGCACGTCGTCGCGCGAGGCGTACCACCCGGGCGAGATGTACCCGTGCGGCCCGCGGAAGACGGCCAGGACCAGCGTGCTCCCGTCGAGCGCGCGCCGGATCGGGTTGGCCCGCGCGACGTGCGCGAGCAAGGTGCCGTGAGGGCCGCTGTCGCGCTCCAGAAGGAACGGCAGGTGCGCGATCATGGGCACGCCGTCCTCCCCGGGCGCGATGAGCATGCCGAAGGAGTGCGCGTCGATGAGATCGTGGAGGTCGGCGAGGTCGGGTGCCTCGAAGGCTCTGGGGAGGTAGATGGATCGCGGCGCGCCCGTCGTCGTCATGACGGCAGGGTGTACCACCGCCCGCGCCGACGGCGAAGGAGCTCGAAGCTCTCCTCGTTCCCGGCCGGGACGACAGCTGTGCTATCCTTGTGAATCCCGTACGCCTCGCCCTGTGCCCCACGGATTAACGGATTGAATGGGCGATCCAACCTTGCTGCCGCATGAAACATCTGGCCCAGATTTCGAAGACGTGCCCAGCCCCCGGCGCAGAGGACAGGGCGCGAGCGAGAGTTGCTCTGGTCCTCCATCGAGATGCCCACCGGTACGGCCGTGGATGCACCAGACTTGATGACAGAATACCGTCTACATTGAACGATGTGGACGCTTGCGGCGAGCTCCAGGCGCCACCCCGGTTATTTTAGGACCGGCCGTCTGAGGGCTCTTGACGGCCCACTGTCGTCTGTGTTTTCTGTAACAAGTCACTCTCAACGGAGAACACCGGCGCGCTGATCCGCGGGCGTCTCGGCGAGGAACATCGCGTCTTGGGGTTGTCTCCTGCCGTTCGCTCGAGGATTCCAGGATGACTTCCTTTCCCAAATCACCCGGGCAGCCCGAGGAGCTTGACCAGGTTGCAGCGAGCGACCGGGAATCCCCCAGAATCCCAGCTCCGAGCGAGCTGGTCACCGCCCGACGCGGAATAGAGCCCCCCCAACGACCGGTTCCGGGCGACCACCTCGTGGCGCGTCAAGACATTCAATCCTTCTCCACCCCTGACCTGAGCACGGCGCTCGCCGCCAGCGGCGACATTGTCGGGTTGATGAGGGGAGACGACGTTAACCCCCTTCAGCTCGCCGGTCTCGCTGTGCGTGGAGCCGCTGCCGCCCTCGGTAGCCGCGAGCCTTCACAGCTCCTCGATCAGGGCGGTTCCATCGCCCGCCGCGCCCTCGAGAGCGCCCCGGCCGCTGCCCAGGCCGCCGGTGGTCTGATCCGAGGTGCCCTCGACCCGCTCCGCGTCGACGACTTCGCGTTCGCGTGGGAGGGCGCCCCCGAGGAGATCGGGCCCTGGGATCACCTTCGGGTCGTCGAGATTCGAGGCACCGAGGCGCTCTCGCGCCTCTACCGCTATGAGATCGTCCTCGTCGCGCGCGACCCCTCGCCCGAGGTGGACCCCGAGGAGCTCATCCAGGCGCGGGCCACCCTGCGCATCGTCACGCACGACACGCCCAGCGTCCGCCTCGTTCACGGCATCATCGCCGAGGCCGAGGAGCTCGGCTGGGTCCAGGGCGGGACCGTCTACCGCGTCGCCCTCGTCCCGCCGCTCGCGCGCGCCCTGCACCGCACGCGCTGCCGTATCTTCCACCAGAAGACCACCCGGCAGATCATCGACGCCGTCCTCCAGGGCGACCCCGAGCTCCGCCGCCAGGACGACGCCACCGCGCCGGCCGCCGATGTCGATCCCCTCTTCACGCCGGCCCGCGAGTTCTTCGCGTGGCGCGTCGCGGATACGTCGCGGATCGACCAGGTCGCAGCGCGGCCCTATTGCGTCCAGTACAACGAGAGCGACCTCGCCTTCATCGCGCGCCTCCTCGAGGAGGAGGGGATCGCCTACCACTTCGAGCACGGTGACGGCGTCTGTCTCCTCGTCCTCGCCGACACGGACCAAGGTCGGGCGCCGCTCGACCCCGCCACGCCCCTCGGCCCCAACGTCCTCGGCCGCGCTGTGAGCGGCATGAAGCTCGGCGCGCGCCTGCGCCCCAGGAAAGTCTCGCTCGTCGACTACAACTGGAAGAACCCCGGGCTCGACCTGTCCGTCGCCGCCCCGGCGCGCCCCAGCCCGGCCGAGCTCGTCGACCATGAGTACCCGGGGCGCTACCCGGACAAGCCCGACCAGGGCCAGCCGCTGGCCGCCGCGCGCCTGGACAGGCTCGGCGTCGAGGCGAGCTACGCGGTCGGCGAAGGGTCCTGCCGGCTGCTCTCGGCTGGCTCCATCTTCGCGCTCGAGAATTTCAGGCCGCGCCACGACGGCGAGTACCTCGTCACGCAGCTCGACGTGCGCGCCCGCCAGGACGGCGCGCTGCCGCCAGGCGCGCTCGCCGCGACCTTGTCGACAGCCGCGCTCGACAGGCCCTATGCGGTCACGTTCGAGTGCGCCCGCCGTGGCAAGGAGGGCGCCGTGGCAGACTCACGCTTTCGCCCCGCGCGCGTCACGCCGAAGCCGCGCGTCCAGGGGACGCAGACCGCGTTCGTCACGGCCGATCCCGGCGCGCAGGGCGCCGAGATCAACGTCGGCGGCCCGCCAGGCGCCGAGATCGGCTGCGTGCGCGTAAAGTTCCACTGGGACAAGGAGACGGAGCGCCACGCCAAGGAGCCGACCTCGTGCTGGGTGCGGGTCAGCCAGGTCTCTGCGGGCGCGGGTGAAGGGGGAGTGTGGCACCCGCGCGTGGGCGTCGAGGTGATCGTCGACTTCGAAGAGGGCGACCCCGACCGTCCGATCGTCGTCGGGCGCGTCTACAACGGCAAGAACCGGCCGCCGGGCGGCGCGCCGACGGTCAGCACCCTGAAGAGCATGACGAGCCCCGGCGGCGGCAGCCACAACGAGCTGCGGTTCGACGACACGGCAGGAGCGCAGCAGATCCTCCTGCACACGCCGCATGACTGGAACAGCGAGGTCGGCAACGACCGGAGCGAGCAGGTGAGCGTGAATTCCAGCTCCACGGTCGGCAGCAACCGGAACGAGTCCACCGGTGCGGACCGGAGCACGATGGTCGGCGGGAACAATTCCGAGCTGATCGGCGGCAACGAGTCGGTCATCGTGGGCGCCAACCAGAACGTGTTCATCGGCGCCAGCCAGACGGCCTCGATCGCCACAAACCAGACGCTCATCGTCGGCGCGGATCAGTCCGAGTGCGTGGCCGGCAACCGCAAGATCACGGTCATCAGCAACGACGAGGAGTCCGTCACCGGTACGCAGACCATCACCGTCACGCGCGCGCAGACGACCACCTACCTGGCCACGCATGATGTGAACGTGACTGGCAACGAGAAGATCCACGCTGGCGGCACGCAGACCTTCGAGGCGATAGGAGCCCAGGCGCTGACGTCGACGGTGAGCCAGAAGATGGAGGCACCAGAACAGGAGATCAAGGCGGGCGGCACGCAAACGCTAAAATCGACGCGCCTGGCCGTGGACGCCAGCAGCGAGATGAAGGTGGACACGCCCACATTCGAGGTGAACGGATCGCGAATCGAGCTCAAGGGTGGCCAGATCCTGATCAAGGGCGGTCAGGTCACCGTCGAGGATGGCGAGATCAACATCCGCGGTGGAAAGGTCACGGTGAACGGATCGCCCATCGAGATGGACGGCGGCGCCAACGTCAGCGTGACCGCCGGCCTGATCAAGCTGAACTGACGGCCCATGCGCTTCGCCAACGAGACCCCGCTGCCTGCGGCGATGATCCCGAACGGCGACGAGGACGACCGCATCACGGCGCTCTTCCTCTGCGCCGTCACCTACCGCGTCGCCGCGGGCGGCCTGACCGTCGCTCCGGCCCAGCGCCCCCTGCTGCTCGATCCGAACCTGCCTTACCCGCACGATGGCATGTTCCTCAAGACCGCCGCCTCGGTCTGTGCGACCGGCTTCGTCTACCCGGCGCAAGGTCAGTCACGCGAGGCGACGGCCACGCTGCGCGTGGGCGACCGCGACGCGACGATCGTCGCGGTCGGCCCGCGCGTCTGGCAGCGCGGGATCGGGGGCGGCCTGACGCCGAGCAGCCCGCTGCCGTTCGATCGCGTCGCCATGACCTGGCAGAACGCTTATGGCGGCACGAACGACGAGCCCGCGCGCGTCGTCGAGCTCGACGGCGAGGAGGCGTTCGTCCCCGAGCACGAGAGCGGCTATCCGATGAACTTCGACGGCAAGGGCTTTTACACCGATCCGGGGCAGGCCCTGGACCGGCCCCTGCCTCAGCTCGAGCACCCCGACCAGCGCATCCGCCGCTGGGACGACCACCCCGAGCCCGTCTGCTTCGCCCCCTATCCCTTGTGGGGCGGCCTGCGCGCCGTGCACGTGTGGCACGACCAGAAGCTCGACCTGGCCGGCGCCGGCAAGCTCGCGAGCCGCGCCGCCCCCCGGACCACCGTCGATGCCCTCCCGCCGGGCACCCGCGTCGCCCTCGCTGGCATGCGGCCCGGCGGCGCGGCGCTCGTCTTCGAGGCGCCGCGGGCCCCTGTCGCGGTCGAGATCGCCGTGGGCCGCGCGTCGGAGCGGAGCCTGCCGGCGCTCGATGCGGTCGACATCGACGCCGATGCCGCCGAGGTCCGCCTGCTCTGGCGGGCCACGGTCACTTACGGCCTGATCCAGTACGATCTTCGCCGGGCGCGGCTCGTCCCGACCGACGATTTCCCCCCTGGGTGAGCGGAGGAACGCCGTGCCGCACAACTTCCACGACATCAACGGGTGGTTGCTCTTCGGCATCGAGATGCACCAGGGCCTCCACGCCTTCCCGATCGTGCCGATGAAGTTCTGGAAGATCACGCTGCTCCACCCGTTCACGATGGGGGACAAGCAGCAGCCCAAGGTCCTTTTCAACGGGGTGCCCTCGGTCACACACGAGCACGCGCCGAAGTACCTCTGGCCTCACCTCGGGATCATCCCCGATCCGCTCGATCTGCTGACGCCGCTCCACGTCGCCTTCGGCACGCAGAAGTGCTGGCTGCCGCGGGGCTCGGTCGAGATCTGCGGCGAGAAGGCGACGTGCTGCGTGATCTTCGGGTCGAGCTCGGTCAACGCCGACTGCTGGGATCTTGGCAGATGGCCGTCATCGATGGTGCTCGACCCGGGCACGGTGCAGACGACGCCCTCGTTCGGTGATTTCCTGATGGGGGCAGTGACGCTGGCGATCGACCTGGTCATCGATCTCCTCTTGCAGGGCGCGTTCAGGCTCGCTGGCAGGTTTCTCAGGGCCTTGGGCCGCAGGCTGCTGATGCCGTTGTTCAGGCGGGTGAGGGCGCTCGTCGCGAGGGGGCTTCGGGCAGCCGTTCGCGGGTTGAGGCGCGCGGGGCGGTCGCTGGCGCGGGGGGCGCGGTCGCTCGGCCGGCGTGCGATGTCGGCGTTGAGAAGCATAAGGTGCGCCGTCGGCCTAGAGCCCGTCGATCTGACCGCGGGCCGGGTGATCGATGATGAGGTTGATCTCTCGCTCCCCGGCGTGATCCCGCTCGTCTGGCAACGGAGTTACTCCTCCGGCCGCGCGCTGGAGCGGACGTCGCTCGGCCGCGGCGGGTGGACCCACAGCTTCGAGCAGTGGATCGAGCGGGACGAGGAGGGGCTCACGCTCCGCGACGAGGAGGGGCGCGACCTCTATTTCCCGGCGCTCCAGCCGGGCGAGCGCTGCTTCCATCGGCCGGACCGGCTCACGCTCACCGCGCTCCAGGACGGCGGCTTCACGGTGTATGGCCACGAGACCCGGCTCACGCGCCACTTCGCGCCCGCGGTGGCCGGAGGCAGGGCGCTCTTGCGAGCGATCCGGGACGCGCACGGCAACGCGATCACCCTCGAGTACACCGGGGAGCGGCTTCACCGGGTGATCGACACGGCAGGACGCGAAGTTCGCGTGAAGATGACGCACGGCGGGCGGATCGCTCGTCTCGAGGTCTGGGCCGGAGACAGCCTTGAACAGTGGGTCGACCACGTCTACACGAAGATGGGTGAGCTGATGAGCGCGACCGATGCGCTCGGGCACGCCCAGCAGTATGCGTACGACGACGACCATCGGATGGTGAAGAAAACGCTGAAGAACGGCGTCAGCTTCTACTACGAGTACGATCCCGAGACCGGATGGTGCAAGCGGAGCTGGGGTGACGGCGGGCTGCACACGGGCGAGCTCCGGGTGGATCTCGAGCAGCGGATCACCTGGCTGACGGGCAACGACGAGCCGCGGATCCTACACTGGAACGAGGATGGGCTCGTCGTCCGGGAGGAGACCCTGGACGGGATCCTGCTCAAGACGTGCGAGTACGATGAGGATCAATACCTGATCGCCGAGGCGAACGGCGCGGGCGAGGCGACGCGGTACGAGTACGACGCGCGGGGGAACAAGATCAGGGAGGTCGATCCGGCGGGCAACGTTATGCAGTGGGAGTACGAGGAGGATCTGCTGGTTCTCCACGTGAGGCCAGACGGCCTCGTCACGCGGTACGAGCATGACCGTCGAGGCTCGCTGGTCGGAGTGACCTACCCGTCGAAGCTGCACTACAACCTGACCTATGACGAGCGCGGTCGCTTGCGGGCGATCCAGGGAGAAGAGGGGCTCCTGGCGTCGTTCACGGTCGACGCGCAGCACAACGTCGTCGAAGAGGTGGACGCGCGTGGCGCGAGGACCTCGTACGGCTATGATCTGCTGGGACGCCCCACATCGCGAACAGACGCGCTCGAACGGCGTACTTCCGTGCAGTACGACCGCCTCGGGCAGCCGCTCCTTGTCCAGCGACCCGATGGAACCGTGACGCACTCCGAGTACGACGCGCTCGGCAACCCGATCCGGATCATCGACGCGCTCGGTCAGACGACCGAGATGGAGTATGCCGGGACCGGCACACTGGCGGCGTCGAAACAGCCGGATGGACGGCAATGGCGCTTCAAGTACACGGCGGGCGAGAAGCTCCGCCGCATCGAGAACCCGCGGGGCGAGGCGTACGAGTTCGCCTATGACACCGCGGGGCGCGTCACCACGGAGGCCACCTTCGATGGGCGCGTGCTCGAGTACCGCTACGCGCCGAGCGGGCGCCTGGCCCGCATCGACTATCCGGATCGGAGCTTTCGCGCCTTCGCGCACGATCCGCTCGGCAACGTCCTCGAGGAGCTCTCCTCCGATGGACCGATCCGCTTCCACCGGGACCGGACAGGCCGGTTGCTCCGCGCGGAGGTCGATCACGGGGGAGAGCGCATCGTCACGCGCTTCGAGCGGGACGCCCTCGGGCGGGTGGTCGCTGAGACCCAGGGCGACCGGACGCTCCGCTACCGCTACGATGCGCGCGGCCAGCGCACGGAGCGGGTGATGCCGGACGGGGCGACGACCCGGTATGCGTACGACGCGCTCAACGATCTGACGCGCGTGGAGCACGACGGCTTCCAGCTCGTCCTCGAGCGCGACAAGCTTGGGCGAGAGATCTCGCGCGGGGATGCCGCAGGGCGCTTCTCGATCCGGAGCGAATACGACTCGATGGACCGCGTCATCGAGCAGCAGGTCGATGTGCGCGCGCCGGGCGGGGGTGTGCCTGACTGCGTGGTGCAACGGCTCTGGCAATACGACCCGCTGGGGCGAGTGAAGCTGGTCGAGGATCGGCGGTGGGGAGCGACCAGCTACCGCCATGACGCGATCGGGGGGCTCATCGAGGCGCGTCGGGGCGGGCGGCGGGAGGTGTTCGCCTACGACGCGGCCGGTTCGCTCCAGAAGATGCTGGAGGGGCTCGATGCCGGCCCGGAGCAAGCGGCAGAGCAGGAGCCGTGGGAGATCGGGAAAGGCAACCTGCTCCTGCGCACGGAGCGGGAGAAGTACGCCTATGACGCGCGGGGGCGGCGGGTCCTGAAGTTGGTGGGAGGGGAAGGGCCGGAGGCGCAGCGGACGGAGTACGTCTGGGATGCACGAGATCGGCTGCGGGAGGTGAAGCTCCCGTCCGGGAAGAGCGTCGCCTTTGCGTACGACGCCTTCGGGCGGCGCGTGCGCAAGGAGAATTTCGATGAAGATAACGCGCGACGCCGCGCGGTGGAGTTCATCTGGGATGGGAACGTGCTGGCGGCGGACATCGACAGCCGGCAGGGGGCGCGGTGCTTTGTTCACGCGCCGGGGACGTTCACGCCGCTGCTCCAGGCGGAGCATGGGGAGGTGTTCAGCTACGTCTGCGACCACGTAGGGGTGCCGAAGGAGCTGATCGACCGCAAGGGGAAGGTCGCCTGGTCGGCGGCTCACTCGGCGTGGGGGGACGTGACGGACGTGGTCGTCGATCCGGAGCGAGAGGGACGCCCCGAACCTGCGGTGACGTCGCCGTTCCGGCTGCTGGGCCAGTATGCGGATGAGGAGACGAGGCTCTGTTACACGCGGTTCCGGTACTTCGACGCGGACGTGGGGAGGTGGTGCAGTCCGGATCCGCTGGGCATCGCGGGCGGCATAAACATCTACGGATTCAACGGAAGTCCTGGGGTCGTCGTGGACCCGCTCGGACTACAGTGCGAGTTCGCGGATGACGTCATCGTCCATCGTATTGGTGGCGGCGACGCGAGCAACCTCACACTTAAGCCCGCGGAGCTGAAGTTGAATCCGCCAGGATTCTCTGTGCTCACAGGAGGCACGGCGGACGACGCTGCGCTGGCGATGAGACAGGCATTTCCCAACGCGACCGGGTTGCATGAAGCTTCGAGGACAGTCGGAACTGCCACGGTGGGAGACATCCGCGCGGCGGGGTTCGACGTGATGTCGGATCCGACGCGAAAATTCCCGAATCATGCACGCGTCATCCATCCAGAGGGTTCTGCCGGTTTCACGCCGAAAAATTTGGATGCTCTCTCGAAGGCGTTCACCACGACGGGGGGTCACTAGACATGAGCACCGAAGCGTTGCTGCTAATCGATAAGAGCATGCGAGCACTCGGGAAGATCACGATCGAGCATTCACACGGCAATTTGCGCGTGGGAAGATTCGAGCCGCAAGATTTTCCGAGCGAGCTCAGAGCGCTGTGCGACGAATATCAGGATCTTGTCGAGAACCAGGTCTTTGCTGCCCTCGATAGAATTGAGCTCGAGCTTGACGCTGTCGGGCTCGGTGTGCTGGAGGAGGGCTCCGGCGTGCGCACGCCGATCACCGATCTTCAGATCACGCGAGACAACCGGATCTCGTACAAAACAGGCACGCAATAAGGGGTCTGGTTGCGCGCCTTCGCAGGATCACCACCGCCGCCACTGCACCCCGAGCACCGTCTCCGCGAGCTGCTCCTCCCCCATCGGCGCCATCAACCTCACCGCCCCGCACCACGTCAGCGCCACGGTCCTCTTCTCCCCATCGATCCGCACCGTCTGCAGCGCCGCCTCCGGCGCAAACGCCTTCGGCGATCCCGGCGGCCGCACCGACATCACCGGCCGCTCCCCCGGCAGCGCGACCTGCGTCTCCTTCTGCCCCCGCACCAGGTTCTGCAAGATCGCCAGCTCATCCCCCCGCAGCCGCTCGACGGCGAGCCCCGGCGCCGCCCCCTGCGTGAGCCGCGGCAGCACCTCGTTCTTGCGAAACGGCCCCGCGAGGTCCTCCCCGTCCGCAAACGCCATTTCCCGGATCGGCTTCGCCGGCGGATCGTGCTCCAGGAACGCCCCGAGCTCCCGCATGATCCGCGGATACCAGGTGTGCGCCACCCAGCCGAAGCCACCGGACGCCGGCGCGTCGATCCACGCGAGGGGCGAGCGCACGAAGAACCGCGAGGGCGTCAGCGGATCCCCCGGATCCTCGATCTGCGGCAACAGCTCCCCGTCCGCCCGGTCGCGGTCCACGTCGAGGAAGTAGCCCCGGCCCACCTTGTTCCGCGGGTACGCGAACACCCCCTCCTCGCGCGGCGAAGGCTCGATCCGCCGCCCGTTCCGCCGCTCGGGAGGATCGAGCTCGTCGTGCGCGTACGCGTCGTAGCCCCCATAGGCCAGCTCCCACGCGAGCGGCACGCTCTCGAACGGCGCCGGCTCAGGGAACCGCACCCGCCCCTCGATCGACACCTCCGCGCGCCGCTCGCCGAGCACCTTGAGCACGCGCGCGCTCCGGCCCAACGCAACGCCGACCGTCAGCTCGCGCGCCTTGCCCGGCGCGTGCGCGCGGCCCGTCACCACGACGTCGGTCGCGAGCTTCGGCGGGAACAGGTCCGTGTCGTCCCGCAGCGTCCGGTAGCGATCATGCTCGTCCGCCTCGATGTCGGGATCGAGGACGATCGGCGCCTGCTCGTCCGCGAGCGTCACCCGGCCGCCCGCGAAGGAGTAGGTCCGCTTGGCCACGCATACCATCCACAGCTTGCCGTCGGCGCTCTTCATGCAGCGCACGGTCTCGGTCAGGCGCGGCGTGGGCTCGGCTTCGCTCGTGGCGTCCCTCGGCGTCTCCATAGCTGACCGGTATCCGCAGGGGGCGGGCGGGCGCAAGCGCCAGCGTGGTCTTCTGAGATAGGATGCCGCCATGAGCGACACGCCCGATTCCCCCCTGTCCCCGGCACCTGGCACCGCGGCCGAGCCGGGCGCCGCGCCGCCAGCGCTCGGCCCGGGGGCCACCACGCTCGCCAGCCCCGCCCGCATCGTGCCGCTCGCCTCGGGGCGGTCGCTCGAGATCGCCGAGGACGAGGCCGCCGAGCGCGTCCAGATCCGCTCCGCCGAGGGTCAGCTCCTGCTCTCCATCCGGCTCACCGACGAGGGGCCCGTCCTCTCGATCTCGGGGGCGTCGCTGGAGATCGCCGCAACGAAGGCGCTCGCGCTGTCGTGCGACACGCTCCGGATCCAGGCCGCGCAGGACGCGGACATCGAGGTGGGCGGGAGCCTGCGCGAGCGGGTCCGCGGCAGCGTGGCGCGCGACGCGGGGAGGTCGGCTCGCATCTCGGCCCAGGAGGTCCAGGTCGACGCTTCCCCGGGCGGCGTCGTGATCCAGGCGAACGACGACGTGGCCATCACCGGCGAGCGCGTCCGGCTCAACTCCGACGATCCGCCGATGCCGCTCTCCTGGGAGGAGCACCGCGCACGGCGCGCCGCCGCGGCGACCCGGCCGCAGCTCGCCTGGGCGGGGCCGGACACCGGAGGAGGGGGCGCGCTGCCGTCGCTCGGGGGCCCGGAAGAAAAGCCCCGGAACGCCTCCGACGAGCCCGGGGGTGCGGCAGGCGAGGCCACGGGCTCTTGAGGACCCTGCAGGCACCACCCCGCGCCCCGGCGAATCGAGCGCGCCCTGCTCGGCCTCGCCCTGCACGTTCCGCCCTGCTGTCCTACTCTGCCCGCAGCGCCGCCAGCATCGCCGTGACCTCCCGGACGAGCTTCCCATCGCGCGCCACCTTCTTCGTCCAGAGCCGAAGGATGGGCATCAGCGCAGGCCGCTGGATCCTGAGCGCGTCGAGCGCTTCACCTGCCTGCCCCCGCTCCTGGGCCACGGCGAGCCGCGCGTACTCCGGCGCCGCGATGGGCCCGCGGAAGCGCTCGACCGCAGCCACGTAGGCGAGGTCGTAGGCACCGCTGAGGCGGCCGCCGCCGCGCGCGAGATCCTGATCGAGCGCCGCCCGCCAGTGACGCTCGACGGCGGTCCACGCGTGCTCGCTCAGGTCATGGGTACGCAGCACCTCGGCGCGCGGCGCTCGGCCTTCGGCGATCTCGGCGGTGAGGGACGCGAAGCGCTCGACCGGGATCTCGGCCGGATTCACGGAGGGCTGGGGCGGCCCTGGCTGCGAGCGCCCCCCTGGTGAAGGCGAGGGCGGCGGCGCGAGCGCAGGCGCGGTGTCTTCTGCGGCTGCAGCCGCCGCCGCGAGATCCGGTGCCGGCGCGGGCTGCGCCACCTGGGGCTCGTCGCGCGCGGGCTGCTGAAGAAGGGGCATCCCGAGCAGCGGCGGAGGCGGCGGGGTGGGGCGCCGACGCGGAGCGTCGAGCCCAACGCGGAGGTCAGCGTCGCGCTCGACGCGCGGGTCAGCGCCGCGCTCGACACGCGGGTCGTCCACGGGCTCCGCGATCTCCGGGGCCGAGGCGCTCGGCGCCTGCAGGGGAAACGGCGCCAGAAAAGCCTGAAGCGCCGCAGCAGACAGCTGTGGCAGCAGGACGGTGGAGATTCCGGCATCCGCCTCGTCCTCGTCCTGCTGCTCCGGGGTCGGCGCTGCGCGGGGCCCGGCGGCTTCGTCTCGCGCACCCTCAAGCCCTGTTCCACCGGAGGCAATGTCGAGCGGCCGCGGCGCCGGCAAGAAGGGAAGGAGCGCGCTGTTCCCACGCACGACCGGCCCGGTGATAGTACCTGTGCCCTCGTCCTCGTCGGTAGGCTCCGGCGTCGCCGCCGCAAAAGACTTCGCGGCACGCTCCGCATCCGGAAACGGCCAGAGCGCCGATGCCCCGGGAACGAAGGGCAGCCCCGCTGGCGCCTCGCGGACCGCTCCCTCCCCATCCGACAGCACGCGCGCCGTGACCGGCAGCGTCCGTGTATCCGCATCCTCCTCGTCTGCCAGCTGGTGCGTCGTAGCCGGCAGCGCCCGCGTGTCCGCTGTCTGCGGAGGCGCAGCGCCCTGCAGCCGCGGCGCCTTCGCCCCCTCCAGGGAGATCCGCACCCACCCCCGCTCCGCCGGGTGCTGCAGCGGCACCACGCCCCGCCATGTCAGCGCGCAGGTCCCGCGATCCGCGTCGATGCAGAGCGTATCGCACCGCAGCCGGATCTCGCCGGCCGCGCCCGTGCTCCGCTGGACCACGGCGCGCGGGAGCACCCGCTCGAGCTGCGTCTCCAGCCGGGCGTGATCCGCGCGCAGGTGCACCAGCACGATCCGCTCGTCCCCCCGCAGCTGCTCCACCTGCTGATCGGGCGGCGCCGCGTTGAAGTACGCCGCGTCGATGTCCGGCGGCAGCGGCCTCAGGTTCCACGCGCGGTGATCCCACGCGGCGGCGTGGCGGTAGAGCTTGCCCACGCGCCACGGCCACTCGGCCGCGATCGGTCCGAACCCGACCGGCGCGATGCTGTCCTTCGGGCTCGCGATCACCACGCCCGCCGGCTGGAGGTTCGGCAGCGCCCGGAGCCCTCGGCCGTCGCGCGGCGTATCCGCGGCCACCCCGACGGGGTTCGGCGTCCCCGGCCCGCCCGCCGCTCGCTCCCAGCGCAGCGGCATCTGCACGAAGGGCGCCCCGGTCCGGAGCTGCCCGTCGGCGGTCCAGGCCCGATCGGCATGGACTTCGACGACCTTGCGCACCTCGCCGACGTGAAGCCCGACCACGAGCGAGCGCGCCGGCTTGCCCGACGGCGCGCGGGCATGGCCGACCAGCAGCACGTCCGCTCGCCGCTTGAACGGCGCGAGATCGCTCGCCGCGCGCAGGCTGCGCCGCGCGTCGTCGCCCCAGAACGCGTCGGCCTCCTGCGTCTCGTCCTGCTCGAGCGCAAGCGGCGATGCGACGGGCCGGAGCGAGAACGTCGCCTTGCAGACGACGGTCAGCGCGAACGCGCCTGGCTGGGGCTGCCAGAGAATGGAGGCGACACGCAGGGGAGCGTCGGAGACGACATCCATCGGCCGGAGAGCTTAGGACCTATCCCCGAGAGAGCGCCTGGGATTTCGGGCGAGGACGAGAGGATACCTGCGGAAATCCTCGCGGACGGCCCGAGCTCGGCGCGCGACTCGGCAACGGCAGCAGCGCGTCGAGAGGCCGGCATCCGGAAGTCGAGCCGGGCCATGTTCCTCGTCCAGCGGGCACGAAGAGCGGTTCGACTTGCTCGATTTCTGAGCTGTTTTTCTAGATTCAGGGTGATCGGACCTCATTTTTTGAATCAATTTTCTGGATCCAGCCCGAATTTATCCAGATTCAGCCGAAAAAACTCTCTATTTAGCCCTTATCCACCTAGAAACCAGAAACTATTGCCTAGATTCTGTCGACATTTGTCTTGTTCTTTGGCTAGGATGTCTCGATGCCCCTGGTCCCCACGCCCCCTGTCGCCCCGCGCGGCTACAGCGCCGTCGAGCTGGCGCGCGCCGCCGGTGTCAGCACCGGCACGATCAAGCACTGGTTCGCGGAGGGTCTGATGGACAAGCCCGCGTTCCACGGCCGCCGCACGACGTACGGCCGCGAGCACCTCGTGCGGGCGCTCGCGATCAAGAAGCTGCGCGAGCACAACCTGCTGCTCCCGGAGATCAAGCGGAAGCTCGCCGCGATCCCGCTCGAGGAGCTGGCGAAGGAGGTGCTGCCGCCGGAGCCGCCCGAGAGCGCAGCGCCCGGCGCCGGGGAGCGCGCGGACGCCACGGAGCTCGGCCGGGCGTGGCGGCGCGTGGAGCTGATGCCGGGGCTGGAGCTGCACGTGCGCGCCGACGCCGGCGCGGTGATTCACCGGATGGCGGTGGAGATCCGCGAGAAGTACGGGTGTGAACGCGAGGAAGGGCGGCGCTAGCTGGCCGCGCGCTTCTGCGCTCCCAGCGCCATCATCGCGTCCCAGAACATCTTCTCATACGCCTGAAATAGCCGGGTCGTGCGGCGGATCGCCCGGGGCTCCACGCCGCGGTCGAGCCCGTCCTGCACGATGGCGACCGCGGTGTCCTCGAACGATGGCAGGGCCGCGAACGCGTCCAGGAAGGCGGTGTGCTCCGGGCCGAAGCCGTACCGGTCGCGGAGCGCCTTCCCCATCCTGCCGCAGTTGAACCCCCAGGCTGGGAAGTTGATGAGCAGGGCGCACGCGATCTCGGCCGCCGAGGCGTTGGCCGCCGCCCAGGCCATCTGGACGGCATATGCGAACCCCTCCGCGGTGACCTCGTACCGATCCAGGTCGTCCTTCGTCATGCCGAGCTTCCGGCCCATGGCGGCGATCCCGTCCGGCGCCACGAGCTCGCCCTGGAGGACGCCGCTCCAGAAATCGCGCCAGGGCGTGTCCCCGAAGCGCTGGAGCATCATCGCCATCGAGCGCAGGTCGCTGAGCACCACGTGGTGCTGGTGGCCCGGGAAGGCCCTCAATCCCTCGACGGTGACCTCTCCCCGTTCGATGGCGTCCGGATAGGGGTGAGCCCTCAGCTGATCGTCGATGCTCCGGAGCTCTTCGCGAATGTCCTTCACCAGCGCGGCCGCGGCCTTCATGGATGCCTCCTCGTGATCGCGCGCCATCCTACTACCGCGTCGCGGACGCGATCCCACGACCTGCAGCGCGCTACCCGCCGGCGCGCTGCCCCGCTTCCTCCGGAGCGCGCTCCTTCGCGCGATCGTCGAAGAAGCGGGCGTTGATCTCCCGGTAGCGCTGCCACTCGGCCGGCAGCTCGTCTTCATCGAAGATGGCGCCCACCGGGCACTCGTTCTCGCAGGCGCCGCAGCCGATGCACGACTCGGGATCGATGTAGAGCTGGAGACCGGCGAGGCGTGTCTTCCGCTCTCCCTCGGGGATGCGCGAGATCTCGTCCGCCGCGAGCGGGCCATGGATGCAGTCCACGGGGCAGACAGGGACACAGGCGGTATCACACGTGGCGACGCAGGGCTCGGCGATGACGTAGGCCATGAGGGTTCCTTTCCTTCTCCGTGGCGCGCGGTCGCCCGCGCGCTCTCCTCTCCCTCCTCGGGCAGGGAGCAGGGCGCGTGCCCGCGGCCCGAGCGGCTTTTCCCGGGCTTTCGCCGGCCTTGTGCGGTCCAGGCAACGCCCCTACGGTGCCGCGCAACGCCATTTCGTCGGCCTCGCTCCGCGCACGATGACCGCCTCCGCCGATCACGCCCTGCTCCTGCTCGCCGACCTCGGCGAGGCCTCGGCCCGCGCGCACACCGAGGCGACGCTCGTCCCCGCGGTGAGCGCCGCGCTCTCCCGCCATCTCCCGCTGCGGCGGCTCGATCTGCGCCGCGGCGCGGCCGCGCCGGGCGCGCCGGAGGTCCGGCGCGGCGCGGGCGGCGAGGCGATCGCCGTCTTCGCGCTCCGCGACGCGGAGGGCGCCGTCGGCTGCGCCACGATGGCGCTCGGCGGCGGCGCGGCGCTCGACGTCTCGCCCGCCCTGCTCGAGGCGATTGGCCGCCTGCTCGCCGTGGCGCTGCGGCAGGTGCAGGTCCTCGGGCGCGTCGCGGCCATCGCGCGCCGCGCGCAGGGGGAGAAGCGGACGCTCAAGGAGGAGCTCGATCGCGTCGCCCTGCCGAGGGAGGTGGTCGCGGTGGGCCCGGCGATGCGGGCGATCTTCCAGCAGATGGTGCCGCTCGTCGCGCGGCAGGACACGACCGTGCTGGTGCGCGGCGAGACGGGCACGGGCAAGGAGGTGATCGCGCGCCGCATCCACGCGCTGTCGCGCCGCGCGGAGCGGCCGTTCCTCGCGGTCAACTGCGGAGCGCTGCCCGAGGGGCTCGTCGAGAGCGCCCTGTTCGGCCACGAGCGCGGCGCGTTCACGGGCGCCGCGGCGCGGC
This sequence comes from Sorangium sp. So ce426, assembly GCF_051475585.1. Classification (NCBI taxonomy): domain Bacteria; kingdom Pseudomonadati; phylum Myxococcota; order Polyangiales; family Polyangiaceae; genus Sorangium; species Sorangium sp. So ce426. Next base: position 8,133,662 of record NZ_CP150341.1, read on the forward strand.
ACCACGGGCTGTTCGAGCGCGCGAGCGCCGGGACGCTGCTGCTCGACGAGGTCGGCGAGCTGCCCAGGGCGGCGCAAGCGAAGCTCCTGCGCGTGCTCCAGGAGGGCGAGATCGAGCGCGTCGGCGGCGAGGGCGCGGTGCGCGTCTCGGTGCGCGTGATCGCCGCGACGCACCGGCCGCTCGAGGACATGGTGGCGAGCGGGGGGTTCCGCGAGGACCTCTATTATCGGCTGCAGGTATTCCCGATCATCGTCCCCCCGCTGCGGGACCGGCCAGAGGACCTGGAGCCGCTCACGCGCGTCATCGTGGAGAAGGTGGCGGCGAGCTTCGGCCGGACGCCGCCGCGGGTGAGCGCGGAGTCGATGGCGCGGCTGCGGGCGCACGGCTGGCCGGGCAACGTGCGGGAGCTGGAGAACGTGATCGAGCGGTCGATGGTGATGTCGACAGGAGACGAGCTCATCCTGTCAGCGCCGCTCTCCGCGGCGCCCGGCGCGACAGGGCGCGTGATGACGTACCGAGAGGCGGCTCAGCGATGCATCGAGGACGCGCTGCGGGCCGCGGGCGGGAAGATCTACGGAGAGGACGGGGCCGCGGCGGCGCTGGGGCTGAAGCCGACGACGCTGCAAAGCAAGATGCGGAAGCTCGGGATCCGGAAGGACGGAGAGAAGGGCTGACGGCCGAGAGGCTCGTCAAAGCATGCGACAAGACCCGGTGTGGGACTGTGTTCCACATGGTCTCCAGGCGGCTCCGCTCTCGCACCGACGGGCCCGGCTGTCGAGAGTCGCCGCTGGATCCGGAGCGCCCCAGGAGGGTCGTGCCAGAGGTGCTGCATCAGTTCGACCACGACGGTCAGGCCCTGTTCCTCGTGGAGTTTCACCGCGAGACGAGATCGGATGAACCGGATCGGCCGGATGCCGTATTTTTTCCGAGTGATCGTCGCTTTTCCAGGAGGGTGAACAAATCTGGTTTCCATCTTCGGACCCATGCGCGCAACGTGGCTGGATCTCGCGCTCACGGGACAACCGCAGCACGCCAAGGCGCTGCCCGGCAGCCGCGCAGCCGGGCAGCCAGGCAAACAACGCAAAAGCAAACGCGACTTAGAAAAGAGTCTTGACTTTGCCCTCCTGTTTGTGTGAAGATGCCAATCGTCCCTTGACGATCCGGACCGCTCTCGGCCGGGGGCCGCAGTCGGTTGCAGGATCGTACAGGGGCCTACTCCGGGTGAATCTGCCGGGGCTACTTGCTTCTTGCAGCTACGCGTTCGAGTTGTTCTTGCTTTTTCCGAGTTGATGCCCGGCCCCGTCACACGGGGTGTTTGCATGTGAGCATCTGTCCGACAAACATCGTGATTGCCAGGCATGTGGTCGGCGCAGGCCCGCGGGCGCATCCGTGATCTCCGGATCACGAGCACGTTGGCCGGAAATGTTGAACTTTAACCAAGGGCTCGGAGGGCTCGCGTCTGTCTCGATGGTTCATCCATCCATCTCGAGCAGAGGCCCGCGACTCCGCCGGACCGATCATGGAGAATCTTAAATGCGCATCGTTCCCTTACTTGGCTACCTATCCGCTTCGATCGCGTGCGGCCTGCTGGCGTGCAGCGTCGAGAACATCGTCGACGAGGACATCGAGGCTCAGGAGGGCGCGCTGGACAGCGCGGACCGCTCGATGTCGGCGAGCGTCGCCGTCACCTCGGACTGGGGAAGCGGCTACTGCGCGAACGTGACGGTGAAGAACAACTCCCGCAGCCAGGCGACCACCGGCTGGAACGTCGTCGTCGCGCTCAACGGCTCGACGAAGCCCACCCCGTGGAACGTGAAGTTCACGGAGTCGAACGGCCAGTTCAGCGCCACGAACGTGGATTTCAACGGCGCGGTCGGCCTTGGCTCCTCGACGCAGTGGGGCTTCTGCGCGAACGGCAGCGGGCGGCCCACGATCGCCTCGGTCACCGGCTCCGGCGGCACGATCACCGGCTCGAACTCGGCCTCATCGTCGAGCAGCAGCTCGAGCTCGTCTAGCAGCTCCAGCTCGTCCAGCAGCTCGAGCGCGTCGAGCAGCAGCTCGGGCGGGGGAGGTGCCGGCGGCTCCGGCGGGTCGGGCGGCTCCGGCGGGTCGGGCGGCTCCGGCGGCGGCGGCAGCACGTGCACGTCGCCCAACCAGCAGGTCTGCGCCAATCAGACGGGCACCCACTGCGGCTACACCTTCGAGTACTGGAAGGACAACGGGAACGGATGCCAGACCAACACGGCGAATGGCTTCAACGTCGAGTGGAACAACATCAACAACCTGCTGGGCCGTAAAGGCCTGAGGCCCGGGTCGAAGAACCAGGTCGTGACCTACTCGGCCGACTACCGGCCGAACGGCAACTCGTACCTGGGCGTCTACGGGTGGACGAAGGGCCCGCTCATCGAGTATTACATCATCGACAGCTGGGGCACCTGGCGTCCGCCGGGCGGCCAGGGGTTCATGGGCACCGTCACCAGCGACGGAGGCACCTATGACATCTATCGGACCGAGCGGGTCAACCAGCCGTCCATCGAAGGCACCAAGACCTTCTATCAGTTCTGGAGCGTCCGGCAGCAGAAGCGCACGAGCGGGACCATCAGCGTCGCCAACCACTTCAACGCCTGGGATCGCCTGGGGATGAAGCTCGGGAACCTGTACGAGGTCTCGATGGTCGTGGAGGGCTATCAGAGCAGCGGGAGCGCCAGCGTGAACGTGTCGATGAAGTGAGCGCTCGGCCTTGAGCATCGCAGGATGAACGCGCGCGGGATGGCCATCCCGCGCGCCACGCGCCCGGGCTTCTTCAGCCCCAGGCATGACTCCCCACCCATCTGACAGACATGCGGCGCACGCTCGAGCAGCGCGCGGGCGCGCTCGGCTCTCCCACCTCGGAGCCGGCCCTTCGCCGCTCTGATCCCGCCGCTCCCCGCGGCGTCGCAGCTCCGCCACGGCATCGCCATGCATCTGCGGCGAGAGGGGCATCGCCCGCGCACGCCCCGGTCCTTGCCTCCCCGGCAAAGGCCTGCCGCTCGCCGGCAACGCTTTCGCGAAGGCCTTCGGGGCGAGGTTCAGGTTCCTTCCGGCCATTCTCGCAGGTATGGTCACGCCGGACGTCCTGGCTGCCCTCGTCGTTGACCGCCCGCCATGACGACCGCACCCTCCGGGTCAGCCTGACCTCGGCAAAGCAGACCATCGCCCGCACCGAGACCTCGATCCCCGAAGGGCAGACCTCATGCCGCCAACCCGACCCCCCCTGGTTGATCCCACCCCGCGCCTCGGTCCCCCGGCCTCGTCAGCCCTCCAGGCGAGCTTCCGGCCCGGCCAGCTCATCCGCCACGGGAGCTTCCGATGAGAGAACACGCAGCAGTCCGGACGACGACGCCTCTCGCGACGGTCATGGCCGCGGCGCTCGCCCTCGTGTGCTGGAGCGCGGCATGCAACGCGATCTCCGGGGTCGACGATCTCGACTTCTCGGGCTCCGCCGGCGCGACGGGCGGCGGCGCTGGCGGCGCCGGCGGCGGTACGGCCGGCGGTGACGCGGGCGGCGGCGGCATGGGCGGCGCTGGCGGTACCGGCGGCGCTGGCGGTACCGGCGGCGCTGGCGGCATCGGCGGCGCTGGCGGCATGGGCGGCGCTGGCGGCATCGGCGGCGCTGGCGGCATCGGCGGCGCTGGCGGCATGGGCGGCGCGGGCAGCGACATCGCTTACGACATCGCCTGTGGGAACGGCAACGTGGCTGTCGGCGTCCACGGCCGGAGCGGCGGCTCGCTCGATCAAATCGGCCTGATCTGCGCGCCGCTCGCCAGCGACGGCACCTTGGGCACAGCCTTCCAGACCGTGACCGCCGGCGGCAACGGCGGATCGCCGGCCAGCGTGATCTGCCCTGCGGGCCAGGTCATGGTCGGGATGAACATCTGGGTCGACACCCTGGTTTACCGGATCGAGCCGCTGTGCCAGACGATCGAAGCGTGGAAGGTGAGCAACGTCGACGTGAATGTCCCCGGTGGCATGGGCAACGTCCACAGCACAGCTTACGTGGTCAAGGCCGCGGTCGGGGCCGTGGTCGTTCAGATGCACGGCGACGCCGATCATCTGGTGCGCTCCGTGCACCTGAGGTCCCGCATGCTGTGACGGGCCGCGGCGCCTTGCGGGGCAGCGCCGCGCTCGACGAGGCAGCGCGCCCCCGCCGCGGCCCTGCTCCGCGCATCCACGTCGCCGGAACCGCTGCCAGAAGTTTACGGCCTCTCTGGACCCGGAAGAACGCCTCCCGACGTGCGGTGAATTCTGCTAGAGCTGTGAGCCACGTCGGGCGCTGGTCGCGCCCCGGCGCAGCAGCAGTTCCTTAAAGATCACCAGCGGACGTGCCGCGCTGCGGCAGCGCGCAGCCCCGGCGAACGGCCGCTCACCCTTCGGGCATCAACATGACTTTCCATCGCGAAATCGCACGCTTCACGTGGGTTGGGATCTCCTGTCTGGCCCTGTCCGCCGCGGCGGCGGGCTGCTCGGACGGCGGAGGCGACTCCTCGGAAACCGGCGGCGCGGGCGGCAGCGGCGCGGGCACCGGCGGCGCCTCGAGCGTGAGCTCGGGCAATCCCGCCGCCAGCAGCAGCAACGGCAGCACCACCAGCAACGGCAGCACCAGCAACGGCAGCACCACCAGCAACGGCAGCACCAGCAGCAGCAGCACCAGCAGCGGCGGCGGCGGCGACGCCAGCAGCAGCACCAGCACCACGAGCACCGGGACGCCCGAGACGAGCGCAACGTCGAGCACCGGCAGCGGGACGCCGACCGGCGGGTGCCCGGCGAGCGCTACGTTCTGCGCCGACTTCGAGGGCGAAGGGCTGCCCGCGGGCGCGACCTACCGCCCGTCGTACCAGGCGCAAGATGCGCTGAAGAACATGGCGATCGACTCCTCGGTGTTCTACGCCGGCACGCGCGCGCTGCGCGTGAACCCCGGCGTCAGCGGCTACGACTGGAGGATGCTCTCCGTCCCGGCGCCCGGGCCGACATTCTGGGTCCGCCTCTACGTGCGCAGCAGCGTCGATATCGGCCAGTCCGGGCACAACAGCTACTTCCAGGCCATGACGGGCAGCGGCGAGCCGAACGAGGGCCACAACATGGAGGTCTCCGAGCAGTACTGCCAGATCGTGCTGAACCACCACGACGAGGTCGTCCTGTCCACGGGCGGCCAGACCCAGTGCGGGAGCGGCGGAGTGAAGCTCCCGAAGGACCAGTGGCACTGCATGGAGGCCTACTTCGACGGGGCCAAGGGCGACGTCCAGGTCTATGCCGACGGCGCCAAGATCATCGACAAGGCCGGCTGGAAGATGCTCGACTACAAGTCGTTCAGCTTCGGCTACCTCGGCTTCCACGGCCCGGCGCGGACGATGTGGTATGACGATGTGGCGGTCGCGCCGGAGCGGATCGGCTGCGCCCCCTGACACGGCCGAGCGCCGGCGCGTGGGTGATGCCAGCGCGATGGCCTGACCGCCATCGCGCGCGCCACGTGGCCTCCCTCCAGCTTCTCCCCTGAACACGCGCCGGCCCCCACTCCGGGCACGGCCCCGCCGGCGGAGCGGCCCCGGGCACGCTTGCTCCCTGGCGCCGCCGGCGCCATAGCCGGGGTGGCGAGCGCTCGGCGGACGCGCGCCGCGGTGACGATGCAAGGACGACGCGACCGCGATCCCGGCACGAAGGTAGATGTGATGCCGTACCTGGTTTTCCGGAATTTCCCCGACAATACGCCCATCCCCGATGACTGCTATAGCTGCGACGGCGCGCCGGACTGGGCAGCGTTGCTGGAGTGGATATGCCCCGATCTCTCGCGCGACGAGGCGGAGCGGCTCGCCGCCATCGGCGAGGCGAGCGGGAGCCGGCCCGACGTCGCGGGCCTGAAGCGGCTCATCGAGGAGCACCTGAAGCCGTAGGCGCGCGATCGCGATGACGAGCGCACGGACGATCATCGATCCGCGTCGCCACACGTGGTGCGACACCCCGGTGGACGACATCGGCCTGCTTGTCGACGCCGACGAGTATTACCCCGAGTTCTACAGGGTCGCGTCCAGGGCGCGGCGGTACCTGCTCCTCGCCGGCTGGCAGTTCGACAGCGACGTCGCCCTGCTCCGGGGCGGGAGGGAGGAGCAGGTGTCGAGCCCGATCACGCTGCTCAAGTTCCTGAACCACCTCTGCGAGCAGAGCCCCGATCTCCAGATCTTCATCCTCGCGTGGGACTTCCACCTCGTGTTCGCGCTCGAGCGCGAGTGGCTCCAGCAGCTCGTCTTCGAGTGGACGAACCATCGCCTGCGCTTCCTCTTCGACGCCACCCACGTCGAGCGCGCCTCGCACCACCAGAAGTTCGTGGTGGTGGACGGCGAGCTCTCGTTCCTCGGCGGCCTCGACCTCTGCGATCACCGCTGGGACGACCGCAGCCACGCGAACAAGAACCCGCTCCGCGTCAGCCGAGGAGAGCCGCACAAGCCGTTTCACGACGTGCAGGCGTACCTGCGCGGCCGCGCGGTGGCGCGGGCGCTGACCGAGATCTTCACGGATCGCTGGCGGCGCGCGGGCGGCGTGGACATGACGCTGCCGGACCTCGACGAGGCCGATCCGACGTTCCCCGACTACCGGCCCGAGGGCGGCATCCCGCTCGCGGCGGCGCGCGTCACGCTGAGCCGCACCGATCCGCACGGCGCGCCCACCGGCGCCCCGCACCGCACGGAGATACGCGACCTCTTCCTCGACGCCATCGACGCCGCGGAGCGCTTCATCTACATCGAGACCCAGTACTTCAGCTCTCACGTCATCGCCGAGGGGCTCGCGCGGCGGATGCGCGCCGAAGGCCGGCCGCTCCTCGACGTGGTGCTCCTTCTCAACATGGAGGCCGAGACGATGAAGGAGCAGATCGCCGTCGGCCTCTCCCAGGCCAAGGTGCTCGGCGGGCTGCGCGACGTGGCGGCCGAGACAGGCCATCGCCTCGGCGTCTACTACACCCTGCCGGCGTGCGGCGAGGACGAGACCGCCGAGCGCGCCACGTACATCCACTCGAAGGTGATGATCGTCGACGACCGCTTCCTCACCGTGGGCTCCGCCAACATGACGAACCGCAGCCTGTCGATCGACACGGAGATCAACGCCTCGGTCGAGACCGACGACCCCGACGACGCGCTGGGCCGCTCGATCCGCGCGGCGCGCGCGTCGCTCATCGGCGAGCACCTGGGGGACGCCGACTTCGATCGGGTGGACGACCTCGTCGCCTGCCTCGACGGGCTGGCGAGCCCGGCGACCGGGCCGCGCACGCCCGGGAGCTCGTGCCGGCTCCGGCTCCACCCCTCGCCCACGGCGGACGAGCGCGCCCTGCTCGCGGTGATCGACCCGCAGCAGCTGCCGTTCGACCCCGCCGCGGTCGAGGACATCGACCAGCGCCAGGGCTCGCTCTTCGTGGGCGGGCTGGGCGCGCTCTGGCGGCACCTGTTCACCAGCCGGGACCCCACGAAGTAGCCGCGCGCGAGGCGCTCCGGGCGAGCGCGCCTGGGAGGGGCGGGCGCGGTGGGGCGCGCGGTCGCCGGGACCGGCGGCCTTCCCGGACCCCGAGGCAGGGCGCGCCCCTTCCGGCCGAGAGGGGCGCATGGTAGGCTGTACCGCGGAATTGCGAACGGTTTCTTCAGGTTGTCTCTCAAAGTTGAAGCGTTGACGCCACGAGGAGTATGCAAGAGGCAGAGATCAAGATCGGGGGCATTTCGGTCCGCGACCTCGCGGAGCACTACGGAACACCGCTCTATGCCTACGATGCCGAGCGCATCCGGGAGAACTTCCGTCGCCTCACGCGGGCGCTGCGCGGCAACTACCCGGAGGTGTCCGTCTTCTATGCCATCAAGGCGTGCAACAACCTGGAGATAGCGAAGCTCCTGGTCGACGAGGGCTCGGGCGTGGACGCCGCGAGCCCGAACGAGATCCGCCTGGCGCAGGCGCTCGGGCTGTCGGGCGAGCGGATCATCTACACGGGCAACAGCCTCTCGGACGAGGACCTGGCCGCGGGGCTGCGCGCCGGGGTGAACTTCAACGTGGATGATCACGGCATCCTGAAGCGCCTGTTCTCGCTCGGGAAGCCGCGCTGCATGTCGTTCCGGATCAACCCGAGCGGCGAGGACATCGCGACCCCGGATCTGAAGCCGTTCGCGGGCCCGTCCGCGAAGTTCGGGATCCACCCGCGCCACGTGGAGGAGGCCTATCGCACCGCGCTCGAGAACGGGGTCGAGCGGCTCGGGGTGCACATGATGCCTCACTCGCAGGCGCACAAGCCGGAGAACTTCGCGCACGTCACGGGCAAGCTGCTCGACCTGATCGGCCCGGTGGCCCGGAAGCTCGGCTTCGACCTCGCCTTCGTGGACATCGGCGGCGGGCTCGGCATCCCCTACCGGCGGGAGCAGCCGCCGCTCGACGTGGAGGCCGTCGCCCGCGGGATCGCCGCGATGGTCCGGAAGAAGTGCGCGGAGCACGGCCTGAAGGAGCCGCGCCTCGTCATGGAGCCGGGGCGCTACTTCGTCGGGGACGCGGGCTACGTGCTCGGGCGGGTGATCTCGATCAAGCAGGGATACAAGACGATCATCGGCACGGACATCTCGATGAACACGATGGCGCGCCCGGTGATGTACGGCGCTTACCACGAGGTCCGGATCAACGGCCGCCGCGGCCAGACGGCCCCGATGGCGATGACGGGCCAGGTCTGTGAGAACACGGACATGTGGATCCCGGAGCGCGAGTTCCCCGCGGACGTCGCCGAGGGGGACGTTGTCGTCCTGATGGACGCGGGCGCGTATGGCCACGTGATGAGCTACGACTACAACGGCCGGCTGCGGCCGGCCGAGGTGCTCATCGACGGCGGGAAGAGCCGGCTGATCCGGCGGCGCGACACGTTCGAGGACATGGTCTCGCGGATGTGCCTGTCCGACGACATCAAGGAGCGCCTGCGCGCGGCGGCGGGAGAGCCGCCAGGCGCGAGCGGCTGCGGGTGAGCTGAACATCGCCGGGGCGCACGAGGGTGCGCCCTGCTCCAGCGCACCTGAGCTTCACGGCGAGACCGCGAAAGGGACGCTCGCCGCCCGCACCACCTTCCCATCGAACGCGACCGCCAGCGCGAGGACCGGCGACGCCCCCGCCGCCCGCAGCTCCGCCGTGTAGTCGTTCCGCCGGATCTGCTCGATCCCCTCGTCGAGCGCCTGTTCCAGCGTCTTGCCCGCTCGCGCCACCTTCAGCTCGAGCACCACACCCGGCCTCTCCGGCTGCGCCGGCCGGATGATCACGTCCGGCCGCCCGCGCCCTGACTCGCGGTTCGAGCGCACCTGGTAGTCCGGCTCCAGCGCAGCGAGGAGCCCCAGCACGAAGCCCTGGATCACCTGCTCTGGATCGGGACGGCCCGTGTCGTGGTACGACAGCACGTCGGTCGCGAACGCTTGGAGCTGCGCCTCGAAGCGCGCCGCATCGCCCGCGAGGAGGGCATCGAGGAGCCGAACGAGCCCACCGCTCTGCCGCTCGAGGCGCGCGCCGAGCCATCGCCGGAACGTCGTCGTGTACACGCCCCGGACCTCGCGGTTCGGGATCGAGAGCAGGTGCGAAGGTTGCTCCATCGGTCCGCGCGAGCGCTTCTCGGCCCTGAGATACCCCGTGAAGACGAGGAGGCTCCACAGCACCTCATCGCTCCGGTCGAGCTCCCCGAGCGGCACGCTCTCGTCGAGCACGCGCTCGACGCTGCCGCCGTCGAGCAGCGTCGCGAACGCCGGCTCGAGCGCGAGCGCGCGCCGCTCGAGCTGCTCGCGCACCAGATCGTTCGAGCTCGTGTTCACCCAGTAAGGCTGCGGCGCGCCGTCCTCGCGGGAGAGGAAGTTCAGGACGCTCCACGGGTTGTAGACGACGGTGTCGCCGAAGAGATACCCGTTGTACCAGGCGCGCAGAGACGGGAGCCGCTCGGGCCGGCCGAACCTCGCGAGGAGCGACTCGACCTCCGGCTCGGTGAACCCGAAGCAGGTGTCGAACTCCGGCGCGAGCAGCGAGTAGACAGCCACGTTGTTGAGACCTGAGAAGATGCTCTCCCGGGCCACGCGCAGGACGCCCGTGAGCACCGCCTTGAACAGGTGCGGATTGCCCTTGAGGCCCTCGGTGAGGAACGCGCGGAAGAAGCCGATGACCTGCGCGGCGTAGCCGTGGAGATACCCGGCGTGGAGGGGCTCGTCGTACTCGTCGAGGAGGATGACCACGCGCTCGCCGTGGGAGCGGTGGAGGTAGCTCGACAGGTCGAGCAGCGCTGTCTCGTACGCGATCCTGCCGGCCGTGCCGTCGAGGACTTCGCGGTACCGCCGGGCCTCCCGCTCGCTCAGCGCGCCGCTGCCGAGCAGGTCACGGTGCTCGTCGAAGAGGCGCGCAATCCTATCCTGCACGCCCTCCCAGAACGCATCGAAGCTCTCGGCCTTCACGCCCTTGAAGGTCAGGTGGAGCACCGGGTAGCGCTGGAAGTGCGCGCGGTACTGCTCGCCGGCCTGCCAGATCCGAAGATCACGGAACAGCGGGGATAGATCCTGTGCGCGCCGCTCGAAGAAACAGCGCAGCATCGAGAGGTTGAGCGTCTTGCCGAAGCGCCGCGGGCGCGGGAGCAGGACGACCTCGGTGCCCGGCCTGTCGACGAGCTCCTGGATCAGGTGCGACTTGTCGACATATTCGAGCCCCAGCTCGCGGAGCCGGCGGAAGTCGTCGATGCCGATGGGGACCTGGATGCTCATGGTGCCTCAGGCGGGGCGGCGTGCCCTCTCGGACGCTACTCCGCCGCCCGCCAGCGGCAAGGGCTCCGAGCGGCCTGCGCACGCGGCCAGGCGTCCTACTCCTCCGCCGAGCCCGCCGGCGAAGCGACGGAGCCGCGGTTCACCGCGTCCAGGTCAGCAGCAGCGCGAAGATGGTGAGATCGGCGGCGACGTGCGCCACATACGGCGCGAGCAGGCCGCCCGCGCGGCGCCGCAGCACGCCGAGCATCACCGCGTAGATGGCCGCCAGGCCGACGCCGACGGCCCCGCTCGGGAAGCCGCTCAGGTGGAGGAGCCCGAAGGCGGCCGCCTGGACGAGCACCGCGGTCCAGCCGGAGGTCGTCACGGCGTCCAGCGATCCGAGGAACACCAGGCGAAAGACCGCCTCCTCGAGGAGCGCGTTGAAGAGCGCGAACCCCAGGCCGCCGAGGAGCAACAGCGGCAGCGAGACGGGCGGGAGCATGGCCCGCATCTGCGATAGATCGGGGCGCATCAGCCGGACCCAGAGCACGAGCGCGAGCGCGGAGACGAGGACGACCGCCGCGATCCAGCCGAGGACCACGGGCCCGAACGCCCCGCGCCGCAGCGGCGGCATCGACGACCGCAGCGCCGGCACGGCGCGCGCGAGCAGCGCGAACACGACGAGCGGCGCGGCCAGGGAGAGCGGCCAGGGCGCGGCGAGCCCCACCGCGACGGGCGCGAGCGTGAGCACCGCCAGGAGAGGCGCGTGGAGCGCCGCCCGGTCCGGCGCACGCGCCACGGCGAGCAGGGAGGCGAGCGCGACGCCGAAGCAGGCCAGGCCGAGGGCGCGATCCGCCGCGGCAGACGGGTACGCGGTGTAGGCGAGCGTCGCGGCAGAGACGGCGCAGAGCCCCGGCCAGCCAAGGCGAGGCGCCCCCACCCGCCCGGCGGCCTCGCCGACCGGCGTAGCGCCGGCCGGCGCTGCGCCAGACGGCTCCATCTGCCCCACCTGGCCGAGCCGCTCCAGAAGTTGAGCTTTCACTCGGATATAGTCGAGCTTTTGCTCAGGTTGTCAAGTACGCTCGGCCCATGGCCACGAAGCGCAAGAAGCCGCCGTCGACTGCGCCCCGCCGGGTGCCGCTGCAGGCGAGGAGCCAGCGGCGCAAGGAGCGGATCCTCGACGCGACGGCGGCGCTGCTCGCGTCGCGCGGGCTCGACGCAGTCACCACGAACGCCATCGCGGCGCGGGCGCGGACGTCCATCGGCTCGGTTTACGAGTTCTTCCCGAACAAGGAGGCCGTGCTCCACGCCCTGACGGGGCGTTACCTGGAGCGGCTACGGGCGCGCACCGAGGCGGCGCTCGCGGAGGCCCCGCCGGGCTCGTGGACGGAGTTCACCGAGCGCTGGATCGACGCGCTCGCAGCGTTCTACCGGACGGAGCCTGGCTACCGGGAGCTATGGTTCGGCGTGCAGCTGTCCGGCGCGCTGCTCTCGACGGCGGCGGCGTGGGGGGACGAGTTCTCGGCGCGGGTCGAGGCGATCCTCACGCCGCTGACGCCGGCGCTCGCGCCCGCCGGGCGGCGCATCGTCGCGCAGAGCACGCTGTACATGGCCTCGACGCTGCTCGCCCTCGCCGCACAGCAGGACGAGCAGCAGGGCGCGCTCTACGTCGAGGAGGCGAAGAAGGCGGTCTGCCGCTACCTCGCGCCGTACATCGAGCCGGCGGTCCGGACAGGGGAGAGCGCGTGACGCGGTGAGGCGGGTTCACGGATTATCGGGGTCCCAGCGCGCGCCTGCATAGTACGAGGGGTCACACTCTCCGAATCCCCCCAAATTCTATTCGCTCACGCACTCTCCCGGCACTGCGTCTGCTCAACATCATTCGATAGCCCAGTCACTTCTTCAACGTGGTTCCACCTAGTGCGAATTGAGCTTCAGGCGAACAAAGGCCGACCACCAGATCCGATCTCTGGCTGGGCGATTTCCGACTCATTCGTAGTCGAAGACGGGGCCTGAGTAGCCGCCAACAAAAGGCGCCAAGAAGTCACTCGGCCACACGACGTACTGCGGCCAATCGAGCTTACTGGTGAGCTTGGGAACGACGTGCGATCTGCTGCAATCTCTGGCCGCGTTGAGAAAGGCGCCCAGGATGTCTCCAGTTCCTTCGACGCCATGCACCGCGGGCACCGTGACCGCGACTTCGTCATCCACTGGCGAGACCACAATGTGAATGATATGCTTGTGCAACGCACGCGTACTGTCAAGAAAGTCAGCCAGATTCATCCTTCCGGCGCTCATCGGATGACAGATCAAACGATAGATAACGCCTACCGCTGAACCGGCGGTGTACCTCTCGTGCGTCAGGAGCCTCAGGCTCGCATGAAACATTGGTCTTCCCCGGTATGGCGGCGGCGCATAGAGCCAATCGAGATCTGGCCGATTGAGCTCGATTCCGTAGCCCACTCGGTTCCACTTCGCTGATAGGTACTCTGTCACAGGATCGTCTATCGGACCTCGTGGAACCTTGCCCGTTGTGTACCTTGAACAGAAGCGCTGGAGTCCGGGATCCCATTCCTGGAGAAATAGCTTCAGGCGGGATTCATCCTGTGCCTGCGGTTCGCGGAACTGCACTACACGATCCCGGACGGTTCCAATCTCCTCCATCTTCACCTCGGTGTTTCGCCTTGGTGGGAAGTATGGCGAAAAGAGAGGCCAATTGCTCGGGCCCAGGATGACTCTGGCTAGGTCGTGAAAAGAGAGAGAAGAGAGCGCCCAGAGATCTGATGCGGCCACGTGAGAAACGCCGGCCTCGCCCGCTTGTGGTTGGGGTGGCCACTCCTGAACATGTGGCTTCAGCAACTCGCCCCATTCTAGTCTTGCCGCACGCAATTCGACGTACACAAGCGTGCGAAGCCACACTTCGAGCTGCCAGCTCAGCCGATAGAGACGGAGTGCGGCCGATGGAACAACCTCGTAGCGCCAGTTCTCATCGTCAACCGCCGTGGATCCTGGCGCTTCGCCGGCCTCAGACCCCGAATCGTTGTGGCGCGCCCTCTCGGGAGCGCGCGGAATCTCTTGAGCAAGCGACGCTGCCGGTACGCTATGTGGGATCGAACTGGTGTGAGACTTGGAGGCGACAGGGGCTTGGACCAGAACAATGCTACTCGGAATTACACCGGATTTGGTGGCGAGCTTGGGCGCATCTGGCTCAGGAAGACCAGCCAACATGATGGCAACGCGACCCTGATCAAATGCATTGTCAATGGACTCACCAAATGCCAGTCCTCGGTAGAATGATGCAGCAAAGGCGATCGCAGTCCTGTCATCAACCGAGCTACTCATGCCGATACACACATCAATACAGTCCGTAATGGCCTTCGCCTGAGCCTCCGAATAGCATGAGCTCAGAAGCACAACACGGACATTACCTTTGAGCGCTTGAAAGAGCGCCTTCAGAGCTGCAGTAGACACCAACTGGGCTTGACCGCTGTCACCGACCAAGAAGATCCCTCCGGAGCCACCATGACCGCTGAAGTGAACGATGTGCGGTCGGTGAACGTTCAGAAGTTGAAGCAAGTCGTCTGGCCTTGTCGCCATGCCAGGCACTAGCTCAATCGAATCGCGATACTCCGCTAGACGCACCTTCTCAGCAATTGATCGGGCCTCCTCGTCCAGGGCAAGTTTGGTCGTGCCGGAGGGGTTTGCCGCAAGCAGCAGAACTTTGAGCGTTTTCATCGTGGAGTGCCTATCGTAAGAGCTTTCGTGTTCATCTCAACCCGCCCAACGCGCAAAGCATGGCCCGACCGAACTCGTTCGCCCGGGCCATGCCGAGTTCCCCGAAGGGCATCCCCGTCCAGCTCTGCTGGCGCTGGTCTGCCTACAGCGCCGCCAGCCTGTCGCCCCCCCGCCCCTTGAGCAGCCAGCATGTGGACGATACTACAGGGGTCTGTGGCGTCTGGAAGGCCGATCTTCGCGTCTGGCGAGCGCGGTCGAGGAAGGTTCGCCTGGCGCCGAGGAAGCCTCCGGCGAGGGAAGCCGGTCCCCAGTTCGCACGAGGCCGCGACGCGAGGCTGCCGTCCGGGTTCTCAACCGCATTCCATCGAGAGGGTCCTTCACCCCCCCACCCAGCTGCACGCTGCCGGCGCTAAAGGGGGACCGCTGCGGCAAGGCATGGGTCGATCCCGAGGCGGTTTCTCCACCAAGATCCGTCGGCTCGTCGACGCCCTGGGCTTGCCCCCTCGAGTTCGAACTCACCGAGGGGCAACGCCACAACCCCCAGCCCGCATGCTCATTGAGGGTTCCGCGCCGGGATACCTCATCGCCGATAAGACCTACGACTCGAATTCCATCCGCACCCAAATCGAGGCGGTGGGCTCGGTCGTCGTCATCCCCCCAACTCTGGCCGTATCCCCGTGCTCCCCTACGACCGCCACGGGTACAAGGAGCGCTTCGCCGTCGAGTGCACGTTCAACCTGCTCGAGGGTTTCCGCCGCTTCGCCATGCGCAACAAGAAGGCGCCCTGCAAGCGCGCCGCCTTCGTTGCGCTTGCCGCACCTTCTGCTGGCTACGTGGCTGCGAAGTGAGGGACTGGCCCTGGCTCTCGGCAGGGCGCCCCTTGCACGAAAAATGCGCCCTCAGGCCGCCGAGGCCCTCGGCTTCGCGCCGGCCGCGTGGCGGTTCGCCGGCCGCGCCAGACCGAGGTTCTCCCGCAGCGTGCGGCCCTCGTACTCCGTTCGGAACAACCCGCGTCGCCGCAGCTCCGGGATCACCAGCTCGATGAAGTCGTCCAGCCCGCCCGGGAGCCACGGCGGCATCACGTTGAACCCGTCGGCGCCGCCCTGCGTGAACCACGCCTCCAGCTGATCCGCGATCTGCTCCACCGAGCCCACGATCGTCCAGTGCCCGCGCGCTCCAGCCACCCAGAGGTAGAGCTCACGGATGGACAGGTTGCGCTTGCGCGCGATGTCGAACATCAGCGCTTGCCGGCTCTTGTTGTTGTTGGTCTCGGGCAGCTCGGGGAGCGAGCCGTCCACCGGATACGCGGACAGATCGACCCCGCCCGACAGGCCCGAGAGCAGCGACAGCCCGACCTCCGGCAGGATGAGGTCCTGCAGCTCCTGGTACTTCGCCCTGGCCTCCGACTCCGTCCTGGCGACCACGGGGAACACCCCCGGCATGATCTTCAGCTGGTCGGGGTGCCGCCCGTACCTGGCCATCCGGCCTTTGACGTCGGCGTAGAAGGCCTGCGCGTCTTCCAGCGTCTGCTGCGCGGTGAAGATCACCTCGGCGGTCTCGGCCGCGAGCTCCCTGCCCGCCTCCGACGATCCCGCCTGCACGATCACCGGGTGTCCCTGGGGCGGGCGCGGGATGTTGAGCGGCCCTCGAACGGAGAAGAACTTCCCCTTGTGATCGAGCCTGTGCAGCTTCGCCGGATCGTAGTAAGCCCCGGACGCCTTGTCGCGGAGGAAGGCGTCGTCCTCCCAGCTGTCCCAGAGGCCGGTGACCACGTCGACGAACTCGCGCGCCCGGACGTAGCGCTGCGCGTGGTCGGGGTGGGCGTCGAGCCCGAAGTTCCCCGCCGCCTCGCCCCCGCCGGTGGTGACCACGTTCCAGCCTGCCCGCCCCTGGCTGATATGGTCCAGCGAGGCGAACTTGCGGGCCAGCAGGTAAGGCTCCTCGTACGTGGTGGACGCGGTGGCGATGAAGCCGATGCGCTCGGTGACGACCGCGAGCGCGGAGAACAAGGTGACCGGCTCGAAGCTGGCCCCATAAGCGGTGCGGCCCTGCGCTCCGGGCCGGTTCTGCAAGGCGAGCCCGTCCGCCAGGAACACGGCGTCGAACTTGGCCCGCTCCGCCGCCTGCGCGATGCGCTTGTAATGCGCGAAGTTGATGCCTCCGTCCGCCTGCGCCTGCGGGTGCCGCCAGGCCGCCACGTGGTGGCCTGCGCCAGGCAAAAAGGCGCCCAAACGGATCTTCCGCTGATTGTCGCTCATGGGGTGTCCTCGGTCTCGGTCCTTCACGTGCGCGCGCGGGCACGTCGCCGCGCGACCGCCGCACGCGATCACCGCGCGCTCACCACGCCAGAGCGCAAAGGCCGTGCCCGGCGCCGGAGCCACGGGCGCAGCGGCGGAGATCGAAGCGCCGCCCCTCCCCTGCCCCCGCGACGTGCTGCGAGGGCAGCAACGGATCACCAGCGCTGCGGAAGCATTGCTGTCAGGGAAGCACCCGTCCACGGCAGCTCACCGGTCGATGGGCGGGTGAGCGCGCGGGCGCGATCGTTCCGCTCAGTGATGCGGGTGCGGGTGCGGGTGCGGCCCGTGCGGTCCCCGCCGCGGAACGCTCTCCGGGTCGGCCGGGTCGCTGCCGGCGTCCCGCTCGTCACCGTCGAGAAAGCCATCGCCGTCGCGGTCGACGCCGATGCGCTCGCCCGACCCGGGCGGCACGCAGGTATACGTCAGCTCGCTCCCGCCTCTCGTGGCCAGCCAGCGGAGCTCGCCGTCCCACCGCCGCGGCGCGCGCGCGCGGTCGGCGTCGAAGCGGCCATCGCCGGTGTACAGAAAGCCCAGCTCGTCTCCATGGGACCAGCCCTTGACCACGAGATCGCAGTCGCCGGCGTCGGCGCGCGCCATGAGCAGATCGACGCGCGGGCCGGCCACCGCCGCGTTCGACGGCGTGAGCGTGATCTGCTGGCCCACGATGGGCTTCAGGTTCGACTCCAGCGCCAGCATGTACTCCGCCACCTGGCGCTTCAGCAGCTCCCCCTCGGGGTCGACGGGGAAGCCGCCGGGGTTGTCCGGCGTCTGGACGAAATCGGAGAACGCGTTGAAGCGGACGAGCGTATCGACGGCACCGTCGTGGAGGAAGCCAAAGCCGCGGACCTGGTCGCCCATGTGCGCGTTGGAGCCGCCGAACGGGAACACGAACGACTCCGCCATGCCGAACATCCCGACCTTCTGGTACTGATTGCGCAGGTGCGGGACCTTGAAGAGCTGGGTCTCGTTGGCGTTGGCCGATCCGCCGTCGCTGCCGAAGAAGCCCGGCGCGAAGTCGTCGGGGTTGGCGTCGGGATCGACGGCGTGGCACCCGATGCACGAGGCGCCGAGTATGCTCGACACGGGCCCCCCGAAGAAGTCGCGCCCCGCGCTCTGATCGGGCGTGAGCGAGTCGTCGAGCGCGCGGATGGGGTTGGGTGGATACGTGACCTGGAGGATGAAGTCCGTGAAATCGTCCATCTCCTCCTCCGAGATCGCCTCGTGTCGCCCGAGCAGATCGACGAACGATGCGCTGAATTTCTTGAACGCCGCCCGCTCGTCGAACACCCCGCTGTCCGGCTGGGACGTGGGCGCATCGTGGCCGCCCGTGCGGTCGCCGCGCCAGTGCATCGGCCCGTGGTTCGCCATGCCGCGCAGGCTCTGGGTCGTCATCGGCCCCTTCATCGGGTGCAAGCTCGTATCCTGGCCGAAGAGATCGGTGCAGAACGGTCCAGGGTTCTCCAGCGCGGTGCCGTCCGGGTTCCCGAGGTCCCACGCCAGGCTGTCGAAGTCGCCGAAGATATGGCAGCTCGCGCAGGACGAGTCGCCGTGGCTCGAGCTCCGCGACGCGTCGTAGAGGACGCGGCGCCCACGGACGACGCTCGGAGGCTCCGGGTTGTGCATCGGCACGTGCGCTACCTCGCGGCGGGTCCGGGTGTCGATGACCGAGATCGCGTTGTCGAAGCGCGCGAGCACGTAGAGCCGGTGCCTGTCTTCATCGAGGACGAGGCCCGTCGGCCCGCCTCCAGGGACGCGGATCTGGTTCGCGGCGCTGGGCACGAACGTGTCGTTCTCGAGCTTCGCCGTGTCGAACACGCCGATCTTGTCCGAGCCGAGCGCCGCGACATACAGGGTCGCGCCGTTGCGCGTCACGGCCATCTGCGTCGGTTGCGCCAGGCTCTTCTCGCTCTCGACGTTCGGCACCGGCGCGCAGCAGCTGCTGTAATCGATGTGCTTGTTGAGGTGCCTCGGGGCGACGCCGCCCGGGCCGAGCACGGTGATCCTGCTCTCGTGCAGGTGGCCGCGCACGCTGTGGCCGGCGAAGATGCCCGGCCCCTCGAAGCGCTCTTCGTTCCGGGCGTCGGTGTTGGACACATAGACCTTCCCGTTCACCGGGTTCACGACCATGTTGAACAGGATGGTCCCCACGCCCGTGAAGAAGCCGCCTGGCCCGTCCACCTGGCGTGGCGGGTTGGCGAGCGCGTCGATGACGAAGACGTCCTTGTCGGGCAGCGAGAGGCGCACCGCGTCGTCGAAGGGGCGCCCCAGCTCGTCGACCCAGTGGGCCCCGTCGAACTTGAGAATGAGCCCGACCTCCGGCCGGGGGACTCCCTCGAAGTTGGTGTCGGGCCCGGGCAGTCCGCCCGCGGCCTCGCCGCCGTCCGGCACGAGGCTCTCGTCGATGACGGTCGTGCGGTTGCCCGAGTGGAAGGCGGCGGCGTAGACCCGCTTGCCGTCCGGCGTCACCGCGAGCGCGCGCGGCGTGTCGCTGAAGAGCGTCACGATGGAGAGCGGCGTGCCGCCGAGCGACGTCCCGGGCCGCCTCGCGTCGAACACCCAGACGTCCGCGCGCCCCACGCCGGGCGTCAAGAGCTGCGGATCGAAGGGGGCGTTCTGCCCGCGGTGGGCCGTGGTGATGAAGGCCCGCGAGCGCTGCGGCCCGGCGAACACGATGTCGCGCGGCTCGTCCCCCACGAGCAGCGTGCGGACGACGCGCGCTTTGGCGGGGTCTCGAACATCGACAACGCTCACGCTGTCGGACAGGTGGTTCACCACCCAGACTTCATCGTCGCCCCGGGCAGCCACGGCGACCGGCTCGAGCCCCACGGGCACAGACGCCTTGAGCTGCAGACGATGGGCTTCGACGCGGAAGATCTCCAGCCGGTTGTCGGGCGTGTTCACCGCGAAGAGCAGCTTGCCGTTCGACGACAGGGCCAGGGGGCGGACCTGGCCCGATTCGAATGTCGTGAACGGCGTGGCGGCCGCCGCGGGGAGAGCGGCGGCGAGGGACATGGCCGTAGCACCTACGCTGACAGCCAGGAAACGGCGCAGACAGCATGATGGCAGCATGCCTTCAAGCTATGTAGAATAAACACGTTTAACAACAAAAAAGCGGACGAGCGGTCGCGCCGTCATCCATGGCCAACGCGCTGGCTGTGTTCTGGGCTACGTGGTCGCACAGCGTGACTGTCATGATATCGATTCTCCGTGTGCCACGGTATGCCGCCTCACCGGCGCGGCCCCGCGGGCGCGCTGGCAAGACGATGTCAGCGGACCTGTCGCAGCGCGTAGTCGATGCCGCTCCGGAGCGTCCCCCGGGTGACCACGGTGCTGAGATCGATCTCGAGCGAGACGAGCGTTTGCGCCAGCTCGGGGCGCAGGCCGGTGATCACCGTCGTCGCGCCGAGCAGCCGGAGCGCCGCCGCCGTGCCCATCAGCGTGGTCGCGACCGCGGTGTCGATGAGCCTCACGCCCGTGACGTCGATGATCACGACGTCCGTCCGGTTCGTGTGCACGCAGCTCAGCGCCGCTTCGAGCGCCTGCTGCGCCCGGCTGGCGTCGATCGTCCCGATCAGCGGCATGACCATGATCCGCTCGGTGATCGGAATGAGCGGCGTGGAGAGCTCCGCCAGCCGCTCCTTCTGCGCCCGGATGATCTCCTCCTGCAGCGCCGCGCGCGCCAGCTCCGCGCGCTCGCGCTCGGTGAGCTCCAGCGTCAGCCGCTCGTTCGTCCTGCGGAGCTCCTCGGTCTGGCGCGCGACCTCGGTCTCCAGCTGCTCGTTCGACCCGCGGAGGGCGGCTTGCGCCTGCGTGAGCTCCGAAAGGGCCCGCTCGAGCTCGGCCGTCCGCGCCGCCACGCGTCGCTCCAGCTCGTGCGTGAGCGTCTGCAGCGCCGCCTCGGCGGCGACGCGCTCCTCGACCTGCGCCGCGAGGCTCTTCATCAGCTGCCTGAGCTTCGTCTGCACCCGGACGCGCGCGAGCAGCTCCTCGCTCTGGAACGGCTTGAGGAGGAAATCCACGGCGCCGAGGTTCAGCCCCTTCACCTTGTCCGCGCTCATCTCCGTGCTCGCCGTCATGAAGATGACAGGGATGTCGCTCGTGGCCGGATCCGTCTTGAGCCGCCGGCACGTCTCGAAGCCGTCGATCCCTTCCATCTTCACGTCCAGCAAGATGAGATCCGGCGCCACGTCCTTCGCGAGCTGGATGGCTCGCAGGCCGTTCGTCGCGGCCGCGATCTCGAACCCCCAGCCCGAGAGATTGTCGCGGAGCAACCTCAGGTTTCGCGGCTCGTCGTCGACGATCAGGACCGTCCCGGTATCACTCACGTTCGTCACACTGCCCTCTCCAGCAGACAGCCTCACTGTTCGCGCCAGCGACGCTGCACGAGGATGACTGCGCTCACAGCAAATCTCAACCCGACGCCCTCATCGGGCGCGACCGTCGATGCGCCCGCCGACGAGCTCTTCTATCGACTCCAGCCGGAAGTCCTCGGAGAGCTCGCGCAGGTGCTTGGCGAAGGGCGCGAGCCGAGGGTCGCCCAGCTCGAGCTTGTCCGCGTATTTCTGGATGTGATTGACGAGCCCCTTGCGCGCGAGATCGCGCAAGGCCTTGAGGTCCTCGTCCGGGGGCAGGACGACATCGCGGGTGCTTGTCACACCCGAGCTGGGGCTCGGCTCCGTCTCCTCGCCGGCGCCGTCCTGCCGCTCGTAGATCCACTCCAGCTTGAGGTGTCGCTGGAGCTTCTCGAGCAGCTCATCCATCTGCAGCGGCTTGGCAAGGAAATCGTCCGCGCCCGCTTCCAGGCTCTTGTCCTGGTCGGTGATGAACGCGCTGGCGGAGGACGCGATGATCACCGTCCCTGCGAGCTCCGGCGCCCTTCGCATGCGGCGCATCATCTCCCAGCCGTCGAGCACGGGCATCGCGAGATCGGTGATGATCAGATCGAACCTCTCGCGCGCCGTCCTGTCGAGGCCCTCCTGGCCGTCGTTCGCCTCCGCCAGCTCGAACCCGAGGGTCGCGAGCATGCTGATGACCACGGCGCGGTTCTCCGGCTTGTCGTCCACCACGAGGAGCCTCCGTCGCGGGCCCTTGTAGCCGACGATCTGCCCCTGCGCCGTGCGCCTCACGGTGTCCGTCCAGTCGGGCGCCTCGGCGAGCGTCAGGTCCATCCAGAAGACGCTGCCCTTGCCGAGCTCGCTCCTGACCTGGATGGAGCTGCCCATCAGCGTGACGATGCGCTGGCTGATCGCCAGCCCGAGCCCGGTGCCCTCGCGGTGGCGACTCTTGTCTCCGACCTGCTTGAAGGGCAGGAATATCTGGTCCAGGTGCTCGGCGCCGATGCCGGTCCCCGTGTCCTCGATCTCGAAGCGTATCCTGCGCGTCTTGGTCCGCGATGCGGGGCTCGCGCCGTCCTCCGGGAGATCCTTGCGCGCGCCCCGTGGCCCGCCGGGCGCCTCCGCGACCGTGAAGGTGACGCTGCCGTTCTCGGTGAACTTGATGGCGTTGCCGAGCAGATTGAGCAGGATCTGACGCAGGCGCCGCTGGTCGGCGCGCACCCCCTCGGGCAGCGCGGGGCCGGGCTTGAACACGAACGCGATCCCCTTCTGCTCCGCGCGGATCCGGCAGATCTCGGCCGTCGCGTTCAAGAACGACGGGAGATGGAAATCGTTGGGGTGAATCTCCATCGTCCGCGACTCGATCTTCGCCAGATCGAGGACGTCGTTGATGAGGGTCAACAGATGAGAGCCGGACTCGGCGATGACCTCGACGCCGCGCAGATCCTGCTCGCCCAGGCTCCTGGAGCGCTTCAGGATCTGGGCGTACCCGAGGATGCCGTTGAGCGGTGTCCGCAGCTCGTGGCTCATGTTGGCGAGGAAGTCGCTCTTCGCCCTGTTGGCCGCGTCCGCGGCGACCGTGGCCTCCTTGAGCTCGGCGGTGCGCTGCTCGACGCGCTGCTCGAGCTCCTCGTTCGTCTTCGCCAGGGCGGCGAACGTCTCGCGGAGCTGCTGGGCCATGCCGTTCAGCGCGTCGCCGATGTGCACGAACTCCCGGGTTCCTGACGCCTCGAAGCGCTGCTCGAGGTCACCGCCCCGGATCCGCTCGGCCGCCGTGACGAGCTGCCGCACCGACGGCAAGGTCACGCGCATGATCACGAGGACGGGCAGCGCGACGAGCGCCAGGATCGAGAACGCCGCGATCAGCCAGTAGTCCCAGTACAGCCCTTTCACCGACGAGAGCAGCGCCGCGCGAGGGACGTCGGTGAGCAGGACCCAGTCCGGCGCCGCGATGCGCGCCGCCACGATCACGCGCTGATCCGTGCCGCCGACCACGTGCGCCTCCGCGGCGTCGTCGCGCTTCGCCGCCTCGAACGCGCGCCTGAGATCGTCGTCGCCGATGGACTCGACCGTCAGCGTGCCTTTGCTCCCGTGGATCTTGTCCTGGTGCACGCTCGAGACGAGCACCGTCCCATCACCCCTCACGAGGGCGTGCTCCGTCCCCGGATACAGCGAGAGCTCCCGGAAGCTGTCCATCACCGCGTTGACCGTGACATCGTGCCCGGCGCTCCCCGCGAACGCGCCGTCGCGGAAGAACGGCACCACGACGCTCACCATCCACTCGCGCGCCCCCGGGTCGTAGCTCGTCGGCGTCCAGCGCGGCTTTCCTTCCGGGTTGTTCGCCGGGAGCACGAGCGTCGTCCACTCGGAGTTGACGAAATCGACGGTCGTGTCGACCTGATCGATGTAGTTCGTGTGGCTGGGCCAGTACATCACGAGCCCGTTCCGCCTGGGGATGAGCCACGTGTTGATGGGCTCCCCCGGCGCCCCCGCCGAGTACAGCTCGGTCATGCGCTTCAGCTCCAGGAGAAAGACCTTCTCCCGGTCGTCGAGCGGGTAGCCAGCGGGCAGCCAGACGATGGCGTCTCGCCTGGGCTCGAAGCCCGCGTTGCGCGACACCATGCCGCCGTCCCGCGACGGCCCGACGAGGGCGTCGAACTTCTGCGGGGTCTCTCCCTCGACTTCATGTAGCGCCGAGGTGAGCATGCGGCCGTACCGCGCGACGCTCGCCTCCGCCTGGATCAGGCGGTCGTTCATGCGGCGGGTCCACTCGTCATGCGTCCGCGCGAGGACGCCCAGCTCGTTCTTCAGGATCGCGCCCTCGATGGCCCACGCCGCGATCCACAGCCCCGGACCCACGAACACGAGCAGCGCGACGGCCAGCGGCCCCGCGACCCAGAAGGACAGACTCGGCGCCGTGCGAGGGCGTTGGCCGCTCCGCTCCCCCCGTTCATTCATGCGGTCATCGTACACGAATACAGGACCGCGCCGCTTTGGAAGGTCAATGTCCGGAACAGAAAATATGGACACATGGTAGGACCATGCGTGCCTCACGAGGACTGCGCCGCCACCTCGACGCAGGTTGACTGACATGCTCGCGGAGCGAGGATCGATTGGCGCACAGCGTGCGCCGGTGAGCTCACGCACCGTGGCCGCGGCTCGGTGGCGCGCTGGCCGCGGCGCGGCGGCTACTCCCAGCGGAAGAGCTTGAGGGCGAGCGCGAAGGTCGCGACGCCCCAGACGGCGAGCAGCGCGAGCTCGGGCGCGATCACGGCGAGCGGCGCCCCCTCGAGCATCACGCCGCGGAGCGCGTCGTTCAGCGCGGTGAGGGGCAAGGCCTGGACGAACGGCTGGATCGCGTCGGGGAAGCGATCGGCCGAGAAGAAGACGCCGGAGCAGATCCACATCGGGAACGTGACGAGGTTGCCCAGGCCCGAGATGCCCTCGAGGGTCCGCGGCCGCGCCGCGATGAGCAGGCCGACCCCGGCGAACGCCAGCGCGCCGACCACGGCGACGAGCGCGAGCGCCGCGAGCGAGCCGGCGATCGGCACGCCCAGCACGAGGACGGCGAACAGGAGCAGGGCCACGACCTCGAGCGCCAGGAACACGAGCCGCGCGCCGAGGTGCGACGCGAGCAGCTGCCACCGCGGCATGGGCGCCGCGACGAACAGCTTCAGGAGCTTGCCGATGCGCTGCTGCACGATCGCGACCCCGATCCCCCAGATCCCGGTCAGCATCACGTTCATGCCGAGCAGCCCGGGCACCAGGAAATCGACGTAGCGGGAGCCCCGCTCGGCCTCGGTCACCTCGAGCGCGGCCGGGCGGAAGGCGTCGGCGCGCCCCGCGGCGCGCTGGAGCGCCTGGTCCACCTCCAGCCGGGCGAGGCGGCTCTCCGGCCGCGCCGGATCGAACCAGTACGTGGGCGGATCGGTGGCGAGCACGACCAGCGCGACCTTGCCCGTCCGGAGCTCCTGCTGCGCCTGCGCGCGCGGGACCACCCGCGGGACGACCTGCCCCGACGCCTCGAGCGCCGCGCGCCGCGGCTCGGCCCCGGCGCCCTCCTCGACGCTCACCCGCACGGGCTCCGCGGGCTGGTCCCTGAACGCGACGGCCAGCGCCGCCGAGAGCACGATCGGGAACACGAACACCCAGAAGAGCGCCTCGGGCTCGCGCAGGAACTCCGCGACCCGCGCCCGGATGAGGAGCGCGAGCGACGAGGCGCGCAGGGAGCGGAGCCACCGGGCCATCACGCGGCCTCGTCGTCCGCGAGCGTCCGCCCGGCGAGCGCCATGAACACGTCCTCCAGGCTCGCGTGGTGCGTCGCGAGCCGCTTCGGCGCGGCCCCGCGCGCCGCGCAGAGCGCGAGCAGCGGCGGGAGCACGCGCGCGACGTCGCGCACCGTCAGCCGGAGCGCCCCCTGCGCGGAGCGCACGGCCTCCACGCCCGGCAGCCCCGTGAGCTCCTCCTCGGCGATCTCCGCGTCCACCTCGACCTCCACGACGTGCTCGGCGCCGAGCGAGGCGACGAGCGCCGCCGGCGTGCCGAGCGAGAGCAGCCGCCCGCGATCGACGATCCCCACGCGGTCGCAGAGGCGCGCGGCCTCCTCCATGTAGTGCGTGGTCAGGAGGATCGTGCGGCCGCGGGCCTTCAGATCCTCGACGATGGCCCAAATCTGACGGCGCGACGCGGGGTCGAGGCCCGTGCTCGGCTCGTCGAGGAACAGCACCTCCGGATCACCCGCGAGCGCGCACGCGAGCGACAGCCGCTGCTTCTGCCCGCCCGACAGCGTGCGCACGAAGGCGCTGGATTTTTCCTGCAAGGCCACCCAGCGCAGCGCCTGCTCCGGCTCGATGCCGCGCGGGTAGAAGCTGCGGAACAGCGCGATCACCTCGCCGACCCGGAGCTTGTCCGGGAAGCGCGTCTCCTGGAGCTGGATGCCGAGCCGGGCGCGCAGCGCGATGCCGTCCCCCACCCAGCGCTCGCCCAGCACCTCGACGTCGCCGGCGTCGGGGCGGGTCAGCCCCTCGAGGATCTCCACCGTGGTCGTCTTGCCCGCGCCGTTCGGGCCGAGCAGGCCGAAACACTCGCCGCGCCGCACCTCGAGGTCGAGCCCGTTCACGGCCACGACGTCCCCATAACGCTTGACCAGGCCGCGGCAGACCAGGGCGGGAGAGGCAGACACGGCACGTCTGTATCGCAGAGGACGGCAGAAAGGAACCGGGACACTTCAATCCAACGCGGCCTTCGCGCGACCCATCGCGGCCTCCGGCGCGACGACGCGTGCAGGGCGGAGGCGCCTCGGATCGCCCTCAGCAGACGAAGCACACCTCCACGCGCCCACAGGAGCGCCGGAAAATTCGACAGACGACGCGACGTATCGCCTCTCCGGAGAATCGAATCTACCAGACACCTGCGGCGAGCGCGTCGAGCGCGGCCCTGCAAGGAACCATCCGGTCCGGAATCGTGGCTCGCCGGTCTGCAAGCTCAGAGCGACGGAGTGGGGGGCGCGTGGTGAGCGATGAAGAGGGAGTGGTGCCCGTGCACTGCGGTGAGGTCATCGCAGACCGCTACCGGGTCGAGCGGCCTCTCGGCATCGGGGGGATGGGGGCCGTCGTCGCGGCGCGGCACCTGTCGCTGGGCGAGCTGGTGGCCGTCAAATTCATGCGGCCGGAGCACTGCGGCAACGCGGCGCTGCTGAGGCGGTTCCAGCGCGAGGCGCGCGGGATGTTCCGGATGAAGACGGAGCACGTGCCGCGGATCTACGACCTGGGCGCGCTCGCCCCGAGGCCGGGGATCGCGCTGCCGGTGCCGTACATCGTGATGGAGCACCTGTCGGGCAACGATCTCCGCTCGATCCTGGAGCGCCGCGGGCGGCTGCCGGTCGACGAGGCGGCAGAGTACGTCCGTCAGGCCTGCGTTGCCCTGACGGAGGCGCACGCGCTCGGGATGGTGCACCGGGACCTCAAGCCCGCGAACCTGTTCCTGACGTACCGGACCGACGGCACGCCGCTGCTCAAGGTGCTCGACTTCGGCGTCGCGAAGTTCACGAGCGCGAAGCCGGAGCACGACGGGCTCGAGATGACGACGGCGCGGTCGGTCATGGGCTCCCGCCGCTACATGGCGCCGGAGCAGATGCTGACGCCCAAGGACATCGATCTGCGCGCGGATCTGTGGGCGCTCGGGGTCGTGCTGTACCAGCTCGTGAGCGGCACGCTGCCGTTCGGCGCGGAGACGCTGGAGCAGTTCGTGCTGGTCGTGTCGGAGAAGGCGCCCCGGCCGCTCCGGAGCGCGTGCGCCGATCTGCCCGAGGGGTTCGAGGAGATCGTGATGCGCTGCCTCGAGAAGGACCGGACGCGCCGCCCGGCCTCGGCCCGCGAGCTCGCCGCCGCGCTCGCGCCGTTCGCGCTGCGCGGAGCGCCCGACGCGACGCTGCCCACGGGGGTGCACCGTACCCAGCCGACGTTCACGTGGCTGGACGATGGGCCGCCCACGACCGCCGCGCGGCCGCCCACGGCGTCCGCTCGGCCGGCCGCGGCCTCCGTTCGGCCGCCCACGACGGCCTCCGGGCCGGCCGAGACGAGGCGCGAGGGCCGCCGCCCCAGGCGAACCTGGCTGGCGGCCACGGCCGGCGCGGTCTCCGCGAGCGCCACGCTGGCCGCGATCCTCCTGTCGCCCGGGTGGCCGCGGGCGGCGGGGTCGACCTGGGCCGGCGGCGCCGGGGCCCAGCACCTCGCGGGCGTGCCGCAGGGGCTCGCCGCGGAGCCGAAGGGGAACGCGGTGGCAGCCAGGTCGTTCCAGGCGCCCGATGACGCGGCCGAAGGTGCGCCGCACGACGACGCAGCCAGCGCGTGCGAAGCGCCCCAGGCCGACGCCACAGGCGCGCGCCCGGCCACGCGCAGCGGGGCCGGCGCCGTCCTGTCCACGAGGACCGCGCCGCCCGCGCGGGCGAACGCGGGGAGTCCGCAGCGCGCGCCGGTGCGCGGGGTGCACGCGTCCGGGTCCTCGCCGGCGCCCGCCGCTGGCGCCGCGGTGCGGACGGCGGCGAATACGCCGGCGCCCGTCCGGGCCGCGGCGGCAGGCGCGCCGCCCCTCGTGGCAGCGCCCCGCAGCGGCGCTGAAGCGGCGACGCCGGCGGGCGCGCCGGACAGCCCGTGGTGATCGCCATGCCCCGAGGAGCCCTGCCGAAGATCCCCTGCTGCTCGCGCCCGCGCGGGCTCACGTCCGCCCTCGCGGCCCTGTCGCTGTCGCTCGCGCCTGCGGGCGGCCAGGCCGGCGAGCCCGGTCCGGCGCAGTCCGACACGGCACAGACGAGCCCCAGCCTGGCACAGCCCAACCTGGGACAGGCCAAACCCAACCCGGGACAACCCAACCTGGGACAGGCCAAACCCAACCCGGGACAACCCAACCTGGGACAGGCCAAACCCAACCCGGGACAACCCAACCTGGGACAGCCCACCCTGGAGCAGCCCAGAGCCAACCCGGGACAGCCGGGCGGACACAAGGAGCAGGTGCTCGCGCTCTATCAGGCCGCGACGCGCCTGCTCGAGGCGGGCCGCATCGCCGAGGCGTGTGCCATGCTCGAGCAGGGCCGGACGCTCGATCCGACCGCCCTCAACCTCCTCCTGCGGCTCGGCGAGTGCCTCGCGCGCACAGGCAGGACCGCGGGCGCCTGGAACGTCTTCAGCGAGACCGCGGCCATCGCGAAGAGCGCGGGAGACCCCCGCGCCGCGCGCGCGGCCGCGCTCGCGGCCGCGCTCGAGCCGCGGCTCTCGCGGATGGCGATCGCCGTGCCCCCCGGGAGCGCCGCGCCGGGGCTCGAGATCCGACGCAACGGCGTGCTGCTCCTGCCCTCCCAGTGGGGCCAGGCGCTCCCGGTCGACCCGGGGACGCACACGATCGAGGCGCAGGCGCCTGGCAGGAAGCGCTGGTCGATCGAGCGCGTCGTCCCGCCCGACGGCGCGGGCGTCGTCATCGACGTGCCCCTCCTCCTGGCGCAAGAGCCGCCCCCGCGCGCGCTCGCCGCCGCGCCGAAAGGCCAGAGGACGCAGGCGCCTCCCGCCCTGCCGATCGACGACCGCGGAGGCGGCGCCGGCGCAGGGCGCGCGCAGCGCGTGATCGCGCTCGTGACCGGCGGCGCCGGCCTCGTCGGGCTCGGCCTTGGCGCGGTGTTCGGCGTCGAGGCGATCGCCCGCAGGGACGCCTCGAACAGCGGCCACTGCGACGCGCGGAGCCGCTGCGACGCCGTCGGGGTCTCGCTGCGCGAGGACGCGCAGGAGGCCGGCACCGCCTCGACGATCGCGTTCTCGACCGGCACCGCCGCGCTGCTCGCGGCCGGCCTGCTCCTCTGGACGGCCCCGCCCAGCGCCGCCGGCCCGCCCGCGCGCCGCGCCACGGCGGCGGCCGCCGCCGGCCCCGGCGGGTTCTCCCTCGTCGTGGGCGGGAGTTACTGACGTGGGCGCGCGCGGCTCGGCCGGGTTCGGCCCGCGGCTCACCCTCGTGGCGCTCGGCTGCGCCGGCTGCAATGCGCTGCTCGGGCTCGAGGACGGCATCCTCGTGGACGAGGGCTGCCCGCCGCTCTCGACCATCGCCTGCTACAGCGGGCCGCCGGCGACCGAGGGGGTCGGCGCCTGCCAGACCGGCCTCATGCGGTGCAACGCCGCCGGCGACGGCTACGGCCCCTGCGAGGGCGAGGTCACGCCTGCGCCGGAGCGCTGCGGCAACGCGGCCGACGACGACTGCGACGGCGCGATCGACGAGGCGGACGGCGACGGCGGCCGGCCCGAGGATCCCGCGGCCGACGGCGGCAGCGCCGTCTGCGCCTGCGCCCCCGGGACCTTCGAGCCGTGCCCGTACGGAGGGCCGCCGGGCACGGTGGGCATCGGCGCGTGCCGCGCCGGCCGGCGGACGTGCGGGCTCGACAGCCGGTGGGGCGCCTGCGCCGGCGAGGTCACGCCGCGGGTCGAGGACTGCACGACGCCGGTCGACGAGGACTGCGACGGCGGATGGGACTGCGGCGCGGTGCTCCCCGGCGGACCGCTCGGCGCCCTCCTCGGCGGCGCGGGCCAGGAGCGGGCGCGCGCGCTCGCGGCGGGCCCCGGCGGCTCCGCGATCCTGGGCGGCGAGTTCGCGGGCTCCCTCGATCTCGGCGCGGGGCAGATCCCAACCTTCGCCGAGCAGGACATCTTCGTCGCGCGGCTCGATCCGGGCGGCAACGTGGCGTGGATGCGTCGGCTCGTCACCGAGGGGCGAGGCTCGCTGCAGGCGCTCGCGGTGGATCCCGAGGGCAATGTCGCGATCACGGGCGAGCTCGTGGGGAAGATGAACGACGTGGGGCTCACGGCCGACGCGCCGCTGGGGTTCGTGATCAAGCTGGACGCCTTGGGCGAGCCCCAGTGGAGCGCGGTGCTCCTCGGCAGCCCGCAGGACATCGCGGCCTCGGCGCGGGGCGAGTTCGTCGTCGTGTCGACGCTGATGGACCCCGGCGGGACCGACGTGGCGGTGGCCGAGCTCGACACGTCGGGCGAGCTGCTCTGGAGGCGGGAGTTCCGCGGCGCGGGGAACCAGGAGCCGACGGGTGTGGCGGTGGACCCGCGCGGGGATGTGGTCATGACAGGGACCTTCGACGGCGAGCTCCAGCTCGGCGACAGCGCGCCCCGGCTCCTGTCCAGGGGGATGAGCGACGTGTTCCTTGCCAAGCTCGACGAGCGCGGCGAGCACATCGCGTCGCTGGCCTTCGGAGACGGCCGCCAGCAGCGCGGCGGCGACATCGAGATCGGGCTGGACGGCGCGATCGCGCTGAGCGGGACCTTCGCGGGGATCCTCGATCTGGGCGGCGGCGAGCTGTTCTCGGAGGGGATGTCGGCGTTCGTGGCCGAGCTCGGGCCCGCGCGACAGCACCGCTTCAGCCTGGCTTACCCCGCGGAGCGGCCGCCGCGCCTCGCGCTCGAGGCGGACGGCGGGCTCGTCCTGGCGGGCGACGTCGATGGCCCGACCCACCTCGGCGGGGGGCCGCTCGACGGCGGCGGCAGCGACATCGTCGTGGCGCGGTTCGACGCCGGGGGGCGCCACGTCTGGAGCAAGCGGCTCGGCCCGGGCGCCGGGAGCAGCCGCGGGCGCCGGTCCGCGGCGGGGGTCGCGTCGTTCGTGGACCGCGGCCACGTCCTGCTCGCCGGGACCGTGGAGGGCAGCGTGGACCTCGACGGCGCCACGGCGCAGTCGACCTGGTCCGACATCCTGCTGCTCCGACTGGCCCGCTAGCGCCGCCCTCGAAGAGCCCGGCCGGGTCTCTGGCGCGCGCCGGACGGCGGTCCGCGCCGTTCGCACGAGCACGAGACAAAACAGGACAGGCGGGCTGCGAGAGCTCGCCTGTCCTGTCCGGTTGGCTGGGCCTCTGAGCCCGAACCGACTACTGGCAGGCGTCGCCGCAGGTCATGAGCGCCTTGCAGTCGTCGGCGTCCGCACAGGCCGCCTCCGCCGCGATGTAGCACTCCTCCGCCGCCTGGATGATGCAGATATCGCAGGCGGAGTTATCGACGTCCGGGTTGATCGCCTCGTCCCCGCAGACATCGCTCGTGGCATCCGTGGTGTCGCAGTCGGCCGCGCACGGCGCTTCCGCCGCACAACCACAGAACCAGTATTGCAGCTTGCCCAGCGCCTCCGCCTCGGCGGGGTGCTCGGCAACACAACAATCCATGCACTCATCGCCGGTCTCCTCGGCGCACACGTTGGCCCCGCCGGTCCCGCCGCCGCCCTCGCCGCCGCCCGTCCCGCCTGATCCGCCCTCGCCCGTGGTGGCCGACGACGTGGTGGTGGTCGAGCCGTCGCCGCCCGCGCCGCCGTCGCCGCTCGTGTCGCCATTACCGCTCGTGACCGTACAGGCCGCCATCATACCCACGCTGATCAGGATCGCTGCGAAACCAAGAGCTTTCATGAATCCACCTCCAGACGAGTAGGGTCGCGCCGCGCGGCTCGTAACTCGGCACTACACGTCGAGCGACGTCGCCGGGCCACGCTTCCTGTGCACTTCAACGCCACCGTCGGCGCCGGGCGCTGTTCCTACACCAGAATTTTACGTGATGGTATCTGCTTCGTGCCTACAGCTGCGCCGCTGCGCCCCGAGCGGCCGCGCGAGGAGCACGCATGTCTCTGCACAATGTGCGCGCAATCCACCGGGACAGATCGGTTGTCAGCAGTTTTCTGCAACAGGAGCAGACCCTAGCACAGGGCAGGTGCGGGAGATCAAGCGGCTCCGCGTGAATAACTTGCTCCAGGGGAACGCGCTGGGCATGCGGGCGACCTCAGCGGCAACTGTGAGACAGGAGGCGCCCACCAGAGCTCGCTGGTGGCCTGTCGCGCTCCGAACGATCGAGATCTCGATGGAGGCGGCGGCGAGCTCTCGGCCCTTTTGCCTGCGCGGGCGGTGTTACGAGCCGCCCGCGGCGCGCCGCATGGCGCAGTCGAGGTCGCCTTTGCAGGGGTCGCCCGCTGCACGCGCGCCGCCCGGGCTCGCCGGCGGCGCGGCGGCCGCCGGTCCACTGCTCTGCGTGGCGCGCTTCGCCGACGCCTTGCCCCCGGCGGCGGGTGGGGCCTTCGCCCCGCGCTCGCGCGTCTTGTCGCCCTTCTTCTTGGCCGGAGGCGCCTCGGCGGGCGCGGCCGCGGCCTTTGCCTCCACCTTCGGCAGCTGCGCCAGCGCCGCGCTCGCCGCGTGCCGCACGCCGGGCTGCGCGGCCGCCCGGAGCGTCTCGCGCGGGGCGCCGAGCCACACCGCGCTGGCGATGACCGCCGCCCCGAGGGCGCCCGCGATCCCGTAGCGCACGCCGGCCGCCCGCCGCGCGCGCGGCGGGCGCAGGTCGATCGGGACCTCGGAGGGCACGGGCGTGAGATCCGGCGGCCTGAACGCCGGCAGCTCGGAAGGCACGCCGAACGGAAAGATCTCCAGGTAGCTGCTGCGCTCTCCGTCGCCTGCGGCGGCCCCGTGGCTATCCGCCATCCCGGAGCCCCTCGCGCCGTGATCGGCCCGCGCGCCGCTCCTGGCGGAGGCGTCCTTCTCCACCGCGAGCAGCGCGCTCAGGGAGATCACCACCGAGTTCTCGTCCCGCGGCCCGGCTGCGACGCCGTCCGGCGCCGCTCCGCCGCTCGTGGATCGACCATCCGTCTCGCCCGGCAAGTGATTCGTGCTTCTCATACGCTCCACCCCGCCTGCCCTCCGTCTCGACCGAGCACAGGGCGCAGACAGCATCTATCAGTGTACTCGCCATTTGCCGCTCTTGATACAAGTTTTTTACTGCACTGGAGAGCGCACCTCATCGCTACAGCTCGCCACAGCTCGCAAGAGCGCCGGAGCTCGCAGCTCTCGTGCGCGCAGCGGCCAGAGCGCCCCACACCGTGTCGGCTCAAGCGACATCGGGCGGTGACGACCCGGGGCGAGGCCGCGCGTGCGCGCCCAGCGGCCCCACGCGTCGCCCTCGCCGTCGCGTGCGGTGCATCACACCGGAGCCGCAACCGGGGCGAAAACTCGAGCGAAACGAGAACAACGATGGATCCGCTCGACGCGCTTTGTGGTCAGAAATCCAAACGGCCTGCGGAAAACGCACGGGGCCTGCCGGCCGGGCGACATTTCACGTCGACGAAACCTCGACGAAACATGGCACTCGGCATAAGGCCTTTCACCACGACGTCGTGTGGCTGGCCCTTGTCCGGGGACCGCGTTCTGCTGTGCAGGGCGTCCATCGGGTGTGTCCAGCCGGGAGTCTCCACTGGCCGGCTCCCGAACTCCCAACGGCTCTTGTGCAGTCGAATCGCCGCGCCGCGTCGATGCAGGGCATTGGACGCGCCCTCGGCACCCAAGGAGGATGCGTTGAATATGTACACGTCTGGGTTGGACGTTGAGGATCGGCCGGCTGCGGGCACCTCTCGGCGTCGGGCGCTCTGCGTCGCGATGGCGGCGCTCGCCGGCGCGGCCCTGCTCTCTGCCTGCGGCAAGGCGAACGACGAGGCTTCGGCGCCCGGGACGGCGCCCGTGGCGCCCGCCTCGGACAGCGGCTCCATCAAGGTCGGCGTGCTCCACTCGCTGAGCGGCACCATGTCGATCAGCGAGGTGGCCGTGAAGGACGCGACGCTGCTCGCCATCGAGGAGATCAACAAGGCCGGCGGCGTGCTCGGCAAGCAGCTCGTGCCCGTGGTCGAGGACGGCGCGAGCGACTGGCCCACGTTCAACGAGAAGGCCAGGAAGCTCGTGCAGCAGGACGCCGTGGCGGTCGTGTTCGGCGGCTGGACCAGCGCCAGCCGCAAGGCGATGCTGCCCTCGTTCGAGGAGCTGAACGGCCTGCTCTTCTACCCGGTCCAGTACGAGGGGCTGGAGCAGTCGCCCAACATCTTCTACACCGGCGCCGAGCCGAGCCAGCAGATCGTCCCCGCGGTCGACTACCTGCTCGAGAAGGGCAAGAAGCGCATTTACCTGCTCGGCTCCGACTACGTCTTTCCGCGCACGGCCAACAAGATCATCAAGGCTCAGCTCGCGGCGAAGGGCGGTGAGCTCGCCGGCGAGGAGTACCTGCCGCTCGGCGGGACGGAGGTCAGCACGATCATCACGAAGATCAGCGCGGCAAAGCCCGACGCGATCTTCAACACGCTGAACGGCGACAGCAACGTGGCGTTCTTCAAGCAGTTCAAGGACGCCGGCTACACCGCCGACAAGCTGCCGGTCCTCTCGGTGAGCGTCGCCGAGGAGGAGGTGCGCGGCATCGGCGCCGACAACATCGCCGGACACCTCGTCTCGTGGAACTACTACCAGACCACGGACACCCCCGAGAACAAGAAGTTCGTCGACGCGTACAAGGCCAAGTACGGCGCCGCGCGCGTCACGGACGACCCCATCGAGGCGGGCTACTTCGGGGTCTACCTGTGGAAGATGGCCGTCGAGAAGGCGAAGTCGACCGAGGTCGCCAAGGTGAAGGAGGCCGTGAAGGCGGGAGGCATCGAGTACAACGCGCCCGAGGGCCTGGTCCGGCTCGACGGGAAGAACCAGCACACCTGGAAGACGGTCCGCATCGGCGCGGTCCGGAAGGACGGCCTCATCGACGAGGTGTGGAGCTCGGGCAAGCCGGTCCAGCCGGATCCGTACCTGAGCGCGTACCCCTGGGCGAAGGAGCTGGCCGCCAAGTAGAGCGGCGCGAGCGCGAAGCCCGGATCACGGAGCCGCGGAGGGCGCGGGGCCTCGTCGGGATGCCCTCCGCGCCTCCGCGGCCCGAACCTCACTGTGCGCGGCGTCTCGATCGGTTGGGTGCTCTAGAATGAACGAAGTTCTCCTCCACGCCTTCAACGGCCTGAGCCTGGGCTCGATCCTCCTGCTCATCTCGATGGGCCTCGCGTTCTCCTTCGGGCTCATGAACGTGATCAACATGGCCCACGGCGAGTTCATCATGGCGGGGGCCTACACGACGTACGTCATCGGGCACCACGTCGCGCCGCTCGTCGGGGGGACCGAGGCCGGGCTCTGGTTCCTGCTCGCGCTGCCGGCCTCGTTCCTCGTGGCCGGCGTGCTCGGGCTCGTGCTCGAGCTCACGATGGTCCGCTTCCTCTACGGCAGGCCGCTCGACACGCTGCTCGCCACGTGGGGGGTCGGGCTCGTGCTGCAGCAGGCCGCGCGGAGCCTGTTCGGCGCGTCCAACGTGCAGGTCTCGAGCCCCTCGTGGCTGAGCGGCGGCGTGGCGCTGTCGGGCGGCGTGCAGCTGCCTTACAAGCGGGTCTTCCTCATCGCGCTCGTGATCGCGTGCATCGCCGCGGTCTACACGTACCTGCACCGCTCCGCGGGCGGCAGGCGGCTGCGGGCCGTCATGCAGAACCGCGAGATGGCCTCGTGCCTCGGCGTCCGCGCCCGCCGGGTCGACGCCGCGACGTTCGCGCTCGGCGCCGGGCTCGCCGGGATCGCGGGGTGCGCGCTGACGCAGCTCGGCTCGATCGGGCCGTCGCTCGGGACGAACTACATCGTCGACGCCTTCATGGTGGTCATCCTCGGGGGCCTCGGGCGGCTGCCTGGCACGGTGGTGGCCGCGCTCGTGATCGGCGTCGCGAACACGCTGCTCGAGCTCTCGACGACGGCGTCGCTCGGCAAGGCGCTCGTGTTCGCGCTGGTGATCGCCTTCCTGCAGTGGCGTCCGACAGGCCTGCTCGCCCTGCGCACACGATAAGAGAGGACACGGACATGGCCCCTCGAGACTCTGCCCTTCGCACCTTCGTCTGGACCTGGGGAGCGCCGCTCGCCGTCGCGCTGCCGCTCCTCGTCGCGCCGCTCGTGCTCTCCGATTTCCGCCTGAACCTGCTCGGCAAGTTCCTCACGTACGCCATCGTCGCCCTGGGGCTCGATCTCATCTGGGGCTACGGCGGGATGCTGAGCCTCGGGCAGGGGCTCTTCTTCGGCCTCGGCGGCTACGCGATGGCGATGTACCTGAAGCTGGAGACGTCCGGCTCGCGCCTGCCCGATTTCATGAGCTGGAGCGGCCTCGAGGCGCTGCCGCTCTTCTGGGAGCCGTTCCGCTCGCCGGTCGTGGCCCTCTGCGCCGTCGTCCTCCTGCCGATGGCGGTCGCGTCCGCGGTGGGTTATCTCGTCTTCCGGAGCCGCGTCCAGGGGGTCTATTTCTCGCTGATCACCCAGGGCCTCACGCTGATCGCGTCGATCCTCTTCATCGGCCAGCAGGCGGTGACGGGCGGCACGAACGGGATCACGAACCTGAAGACGATCTTCGGCTTCGCGCGGGGGGCGACCGGGACGCAGACGGTGCTCTATTTCGTGACGCTCTTCTGCCTCGGGTCGCTCTATCTCCTGTGCCGGAAGCTCACCCAGTCACGCTTCGGGCGCCTGCTCGTGGCGATGCGGGACGACGAGAACCGGGTGCGCTTCCTCGGCTACAACCCGGTCACGCTGAAGACGCTTGTGTTCGCGCTGTCAGCGGGCATGGCGGGCATCGCGGGCGCGCTGTTCGTCTGCCAGGTCGGCCTCATCTCGCCCTCCTCGATGGGCGTGATCCCGTCGGTCGAGATGGTGACCTGGGTGGCTGTCGGCGGGCGCGGCACGCTGATCGGCGCGGTCGTCGGCGCGATCCTGGTCAGCCTGGGCAAGAGCGCGCTGAGCGAGTCGTACCCCGAGGTGTGGCAGCTCGGCTTCGGCGCGCTCTTCGCGGCGTCGGTCATGCTGCTCCCGAAGGGCGTCTCGGGCTTCCTGCAGCGGCACGCCGCGAAGCTCTCGCGCCGCGACACGGGCGGCGCGGCGGGGCCGGCGGGCGGGGATGAGGTCGATCCGGCGGCGGGCCCAGAGGCGCCGGCGACGACCGGTCGCTGAGGGGGAGGCGCGGAGATGAGCGGAAGCGAGCACGGAAGCGCGCACGGGAACGAGCGCGGAGACGAGGAGAGGAGCAGCGCGATGAGCCGCGGCAACATCGTCGAGGTCCAGCGGGTGACGGTGAGCTTCGACGGCTTCAAGGTGCTGGACGAGCTCGACTTTTCCATCCAGCGCGGGGAGCTCCGGTTTTTGATCGGGCCGAACGGCGCGGGGAAGACGACGCTGCTCGACATCCTGACCGGCAAGACGAAGCCGTCGAGCGGACGTGTTGTGTTCCACGGAGGTGGGGAGTCCGGACAGGAGACCGTGGAGGTGAATCGCCTGCCGGAGCACGCCCTCGTGCGGCTCGGGATCGGGCGGAAGTTCCAGACGCCGGCGGTGTTCGGGAGCCTCACGGTGCTCGAGAACCTGGAGGCGGCGATGGGCTTCCGGGAGAGCGCGCCGAGGCTGCTCCGCGGGCTGTCGGCGCCGCAGGAGAGGGAGATCACCGAGACGCTCGATCGCGTCGGGCTCCGGCGGCGCGCGGACGTGCGGGCCGCGGTGCTCGCGCACGGGGAGCGGCAATGGCTGGAGATCGGCATGCTGCTCGTGCAGCAGCCGAAGCTGCTGCTGCTCGACGAGCCGGTGGCGGGGATGACCCGGCGCGAGCGCGACCGCACGGGGGAGCTCGTCCAGGAGATCGCGAAGCAGCGGTCGGTGCTGGTGGTGGAGCACGACATGGAGTTCGTGCGGCGCTACGCGAGCACGGTGACGGTGCTGCACGCCGGCAGGCGGCTGTGCGAGGGGCCGGTCGAGGAGGTCCAGGGCAACGCGCAGGTGATCGAGGTCTACCTCGGGCGGGCGCACGACGCTGGGCGCGCGCGGGGCGGGGCCAAGGCGGCGGCCGAGGCTCAGGCGGAGGAGCGGTAGCAGCATGCTGGTGATCGAGGATCTCGCGGTCTATTACGAGGAGAGCTGCATCCTGTCGCAGGTCAGCCTGGACGTGGCGCCAGGGCGGGTGTCGTGCCTGCTGGGCCGCAACGGGGTCGGCAAGACGACGCTGCTCAAGGCGATCATGGGCGTGCTGAAGCCGCGGCGCGGCAAGGTGACGCTCGACGGGGCAGACCTCACGGCGAGGTCACCGAGCGACAGGGCGCGCGCGGGGATAGGTTATGTGCCGCAGGGGCGAGGCATCTTCCCGTACCTGACGGTGCGAGAGAACCTGCTCATGGGCTTCGAGGCGAAGAGCGACCCGACGCCGAGCCCGGCGGCGCTGGACGAGATGATGGAGATGTTCCCCATCCTCAA
The DNA here is from genome assembly GCF_051475585.1 of Sorangium sp. So ce426. Classification (NCBI taxonomy): domain Bacteria; kingdom Pseudomonadati; phylum Myxococcota; order Polyangiales; family Polyangiaceae; genus Sorangium; species Sorangium sp. So ce426. The sequence continues at coordinate 8,172,399 of NZ_CP150341.1, forward strand.
GAAGTTTCACGCGCGGGCGGCAGGGACGCTGAGCGGCGGGCAGCAACAGCAGCTCTCGCTCGCGCGCGTGCTGCTGAGGAAGCCGAAGCTGCTCCTGCTCGACGAGCCGACGGAGGGGATCCAGCCGTCGATCATGCAGGAGATCGGCGAAGTGATCAAGGGGCTCGGACAGAAGGGGGATATGGCGATATTGCTCGTCGAGCAGTTCCTGGATTTCGCGCTCTCGACGGCGAGCGAGTACTTCATCATGGATAACGGCGGGATCGTGCGGCGGGGGAGCGTGGCGGAGTTCGACGACGAGATCGCAAGGGAGTTTTTGGCAGTGTGAGGGGGTGATGCCGGGCTGCCCGGCCCTGGGAGAGGGTGTTCGGGGCGTAGCGCTGTGCGGGGGCGCCGTCGAGCCGGCCAAGAGGCTGCGCGCCGGGCGTCGCCCCTACCGGGCCCGGGGACCGCGCGGAGAGCACACGCCTGGCTCGCGCGGCAGAGCACGTTCCCGCTCATGCGCCGCGGTGGACGGCTGCGGAGCGACGGCTGTAGGTGAACACATGGCGAAGAGGAAGCGCGCGACGTGGCTGTGGGCGGCGTGGGCTCTCGCGGCGGGCGGGTGTGCGACGCTGGCACGGCCGGAGAACGACGTCGTGGCAGGCAGCCATGGCGGGGGCGGGACCGGAGCGGAGACGGGCACCGGAGGCGAAGCAGGCGGCGGAGGGCATGCCGCTGCCGGAGGGGAGGCAGGCGGCGGAGGGCATGCCGCTGCTGGAGGGGAGGCAGGCGGCGGGACCGGCGGTGTTGCGGGCACCGGCGGGAGCGGGGGAACTGGAGGAGGGGAGGAGTGCACGCCCGGCGGGAGAGAGTGCGTCGGGCAGACCTGCGTCGAGGGGAAGTGCACTGGGGAGTGCAGCCCGGAGGACGTACGCTGCTCGGGGAACCGCCCGCAGCGGTGCGATGCGCGCGGCGCGTGGGAGGACGCGGAGCCGTGCCCTGCGTCAGCGCCCGTGTGCCGTGAAGGGACTTGCATGATGCAGCCGAGCTGTGACGGACTGGCCGAGACATGCGGGCCGAGCGGCGACGAAAGCTGCTGCGCGCGCAGGGAGGTGATACCCGGCGGCACGTTCGACCGGGACAACGATCCAGCGTATCCAGCGACGGTGAGCGGGTTCGTGCTGGATCGGTTCGAGGTGACGGTAGGGCGGTTCCGGCAGTTCGTGAAGGCGTATCCAGAGAGCAAGCCCGCGCCGGGAGCGGGGGCGCACCCGTTGATCGCGGGGAGCGGGTGGAATGAGAACTGGACGTACGAGCTGCCCATGGACGCAGAGGCGCTCAAGGATGCGGTGATATGCAGCTCAGGCTACAGGACGTGGACGGTCGAGGCCGGTGACCGGGAGCACCTGCCGATGACCTGCCTGACCTGGTATGAGGCGTTCGCGTTCTGCGCGTGGGACGGGGGCCGGTTGCCGACAGAAACCGAGTGGAACTACGCGGCGGCCGGTGGAGACCAGCAGCGCGAATATCCTTGGTCGAATCCGGCGAGCTCGACCACGATCGATGACAGTTATGCCGTGTATGGCTGCATGGGGAATGGGGATGCATCCGACGACTGTGGGGTCAACGATATCCAGGCCGTCGGGTCGCGATCGCCGAAGGGCGATGGGAGGTGGGGGCAGGCGGACCTGGCCGGGAACATCTGGGAGTGGGTTCTGGACTCGTACGTAGACCACCCGTCCGAATGCAATGATTGTGCTAAGTTGACGAACCCCTCGCTCCGTGCGATCCGGGGCGGGGGCTGGTTCTACGACGCGTCGGGCCTGCTCTCTTACCGCCGCTACGACGGCACCCCGTGGTACCGCTCTCACGTCGGGGTCCGGTGCGCGAGGACACTGTAGCCAGCCGGTCTGACGATCGCAGTGCGTGACACTTCAGACGGCCGGCGCCAGAAGGAAGACCGATGGCCAGCGTGCAGCGCATGACTGCGCCAGGGAGGGGTCTGCATCCGGCGTGTGTGGGTTCCGCGACGCGGCCGCGCCCCCTGGACGCCGGCGGGATCGATCTCCGGGTCGTCGGAGCGAGCGAACCGCCGTAGCAAGTCCTCGCGGGTGTACTGTGACATCGGCAAGTATTCTAGGATGGAGATCACCCATTCCACATCCCGCCGCGGTGCCACCCACCGGGCGAGCTCGTCGAGGGCCCTTCCTGAGCGAGCGACCAGGAACGGCACCAGCTCGTCGCGCAGCGGCAGCTCGTTGGCCGCGAGCCAGAGGAACTGAAACGGCGAGGGCCCGACGCGGTAACAGCCAGGGGCGAACCGCCCCAGCGTCCGGACGGAGTGCAGCCACGACGGCAGGTGGGGAGCGACGACCCAGAGCGGCTCCTCACCCATCCAGGGTGGCTCGCGCTCCTCGATGCGTTCGATCTCGCGCGCCAACCTGCGCAGCGTCGCACGCTTGATCTCCCCGATGCCGACGTGGTCGCCGGCCATCTTGATCTCGATGAGCACCTCGTCGTGGTCGCGAGCGGCGGTCCGACGCAATGGGGTGTAATGGGGTGTAATGGGGTTTAACAGAGCAACAGAGCGCGCGGAGCAGCGTGACAGGCCTCACCCGGGCATCTACGCGGACCGCGGGGAGCGCGCAGCAGGGCGCGACCGGTCGCGCATCGCGGTCGCGGTGGACAGCGGCTATGCAGCGGCTGTAGGAGAAGATATGGCGAAGAGGAAGCGCGCGAGATGGCTGTGGGCGGCGTGGGCTTTCACTGCGGGCGGGTGTGCGAAGCTGGCGGGGCTCGAGGACGGCTATTACGTGCTGGAAGACGGCAGCGGCGGAGCTGGGGCCGGCGAGGCGACAGGCGGCGGGACGGGAGGTGTCGCGGGCACCGGCGGCAGCGGGGGAGCCGGTGGTGGCGAGGAGTGCACGCCCGGCGGGGACGAGTGCGTAGAGGGAACGTGCGTCGAGGGGACGTGCGTTGTGCTCCCGAGCTGCACCGGACTGGCCGAGACGTGCGGGCCGAACGGCGACGAGAGCTGTTGCTCGACCGCGGAGGCGGTGCCCGCGGGGAGGTTCTACCGGAGCAACGATACGAGCTATCCAGCGACGGTGAGCGGCTTCCTGTTGGATCGGTTCGAGGTGACGGTGGGGCGGTTCCGCAGGTTCGTGGGAGCGTATCCCGGGAGCAAGCCGACGCCGGGCGCGGGGGCGCACCCGCGGATCGAGGGGAGCGGGTGGAACGCGGACTGGGCGAGCAACCTGCCCGAGACTGCGGCGGAGCTGACGGCGGCCGTGAAGTGCCACGACGAGTACCAGACGTGGCGGGACACGGACGAGGGGACCGAGCACCTGCCGATGAACTGCCTGAGCTGGTACGTGGCGTTCGCGTTCTGCGCGTGGGACAAGGGCCGGCTCCCGACGGAGGCGGAGTGGAACTACGCGGCGGCGGGGGGAGACGAGCAGCGGGAGTATCCGTGGTCGAATCCGGCGGGCTCGACGGCAATCGATGTCAGTCACGCGGTGCATGACTGCACCGGGGATGAGTCTGCTCCGGGATCGTGTGCGTTCAGCGACATCCTGCCGGTCGGATCGAGGTCGCCAGCAGGAGATGGGAAGTGGGGACAGGCGGACCAGGCAGGGAGCCTGTGGGAGTGGGTCCTGGATGGGTACGGAGACTACCCAGAAGAGTGCGACGATTGCGCCACGACGACCCCCACGATGTACCATGCGTTCCGCGGCGGCGGCTTCAGCCTCGGTGCGCCGTCCCTGCTCTCGTCCGGTCGCAGCTACGGCGTCCCATCGGATTACGGCAACGGCGTCGGGGTCCGGTGCGCGAGGACGCCATAGCGGACCGGCACGGCGATCGCAGCGAGTTTTACATGACTGTCCCCCGCATCGGATCCCGCACGGCGATGGACCGAGGCAGCGGGCTGCAATAGGAGACGATATGGATCGGAGGCAGTGGCGAGATGGCTCTGGGCGCTGTGTGCGTTCACGGCAGGCGGGTGTGGGTCGGTGGCGGGCCCGGAGGACGGCGATGACGTGGTGGAAGGAGGCAACGGCGGGAGGGGGCCGGTGATCGCCGTCCGCATGGAAAGCGCTGCTCGCCTGGGTGGCCGAGCGCGTCGCCAAGTTCCCCCGCGATCACCGCTTCACGGTCGGCGACCGCCTCCTCCATGCCTGCCTCGACGTCACCGCGCACCTCGTCGAGGCCTCTTCCCTTCGCGACAAGCGCGCCGACCTCATCGCCGCCTCACGCGGCCTGGTCCATGCCCGCGTGCTCATGCGGCTCGCCCGCACCCTCCGCTGCGTCTCCGAGGCCCAGCACCTCGACTTCGCCCGCGAGCGCGACGAGCTCGGCAGCTCAGCTCGGCATGTCGAGCACGTCAGCGAGGGAGTTTGCGCTGAGCACCCGCTCGGCCCACTGCTCGAGCGCGGCGCTTTCGGCCGCCTCGATGCGGGCCACGGCGGCATCCGGCAGCTCGCCGAAGCGAGCGCGGAGCTGCCGCAGGAGCACGGCACGCTTTCCTTCGAGGCGCCCTTCTCGGCGGCCCTGGTCGCGCCCCTGCGCGACGTACTTCTTGGCGAAATCGCTCTGGTATTCGTAGCCCTTCACCATCGACTCCAGGGCCCGCCGGGCCGTATCGTCCAGGGAATTTAGCACGAGATCGCCGTAGAACCTGGCCCTGTCCTCATCGAGCTCGCGGATGGCGGGCAGGACGGCGGCGGCGATGTTCGCGCCCTGCTCGCCAGCGCCATGCGTGAGGGCGGAGAGGATGGCGCGCTCGGGGCGTCGGGCCGCCTCGGCGGTGTCTGTCACGCTTGGCACCGCCTGCTGCCCAGCACGGGCGGGCGCATGTCGAGCGTGCGGCGGCGCAGCAGGGAACGCGTGGGAGGACGCGCGTCGGTGGACAGCGGGAGCCGAGCGGCAGTAGGACTGGGCATGGAGAAGCCGAAGGGCGCGAGGTGGCTGTGGGCGGCGTGGGCGATGACGGCAGGCGGATGTGCGCTGGCGGCGGGGCTGGAGGACGGTTATTACCTGCAGAAAGAAGGCAGTGGCGGGAGCGGAACCGGAGCCGAAGCCGGCGCCGGGGGAGCTGGCAGCGGAATGGCAGGCGCCGGGGGAGCTGGCAGCGGAATGGCAGGCGCCGGGGGAGCTGGCAGCGGGGTGGGAAGCGCCGGGGGAGCTGGCGGCGAGGACGAGTGTACGCTGGCCGGACAGCGGTGCGTCGGTCAGACGTGCGTCGACGGGAAGTGCACTGGGGAGTGTGGTCCGGAGGACGTGCGCTGCTCGGATGACAATCGCCCGCAGCGGTGCGGAGAGCGCGGGTCGTGGGAGGACGCGGACCCGTGTGGTGCGACGACGCCCGCATGCGACGCAGGGAAGTGCGTGCCACGGAGCTGTGTCGGACTGGCCGAGACGTGCGGCCCTGACAGCAACGAGAGCTGCTGCGCGACGGGGGAGGCGGTGTCCGGGGGCACGTTCAACCGGGGCAACGACGCAGCGTATCCAGCGACGGTGAGCGGGTTCTTGCTGGATCGGTTCGAGGTGACGGTGGGTCGATTCCGGAAGTTCGTGGAGGCGTATCCCGGGAGCAAGCCGGCGGCGGGAGCAGGTGCGCACCCGAAGATCGCGGGTAGCGGGTGGAATGCGGACTGGGCGAGCAAGCTGCCTGTGGACGCAGCGGCGCTGAAGGCGGCGGTGATGTGCGAGTCAGAATACCAGACGTGGACGGATGCAGCGGGTGATCACGAGCGCCTGCCGATGAACTGCCTGAGCTGGTACGTGGCGTTCGCGTTCTGCGCGTGGGATGGAGGCCGTCTGGCGACGGAGGCGGAGTGGAACTACGCGGCGGCGGGAGGAGGCGGCGCGGACGGGCAGCGCGTGTATCCATGGTCGAAACCGGCAGACTCGACGGCGATCGATGCCGATCACGCGGTGTATGGCTGCGGGCCTGACGGCAAGTGCGAGCCCCCCGGCGACATGCAGGCCGTCGGGTCGAGGTCGCCGGGAGATGGGAGGTGGGGACAGGCGGACCTGGCCGGGAACCTGCGGGAGTGGGTTCTGGACTGGTACGCGGAGACGTACCCATCAGGCGAATGCAAAGATTGCGCCAACATGGCCATGGCCTCGTATCGGGTGATCCGGGGCGGGGGCTGGAACAACGTTGCGTCGACCCTGCGCTCTTCCGGCCGCAACTACGACGACTCGTCGGCCCGCACCATCGACGTCGGGGCCCGGTGCGCGAGGACACCGCGGTAACATGGCATCAACTTCGCTCAACGCATCGCTTCCCTTGAAGCTTGATCCTTGAACCCTCCACCCTCGCGTCGCCGCGCCCCTCGGGGTGCGAGGAGCGCCCGCGGCGCCCGCCGCGGGCTCCCCCGGGGCCGAGCCGGCGCGGGTGCAGGCGCGACCGCACCGCCTCCCCCCGCGTCCCACGCGGCGCGCTGCCTCCCGGGGTCGTCACCGGCGGACAGTGGCCCTCCCGTCCCCTTGACGCCGCCCACCCGGCGCGTGAGCCTCGGCTTGTGTCGGTCATCCTTGCGGAGGGGACGGTCTTCGCGCGCCGCTACCGCGTCGTGCGCCTCATCGCCGCCGGCGCGATGGGGGCCGTGCACGAGGTGATTCACCTCGAGACCGAGCGCCGCCGCGCGCTCAAGGTCATGCACGCTCACCTCTTCCAGAGCGAGGAGATGCGCGAGCGCTTCAAGCGAGAGGCGCGCATCGGGGCCAGGGTCGAGAGCGAGCACATCGTCGACGTCTTCGACGCGGGCGTCGACGAGGCGACCGGAATGCCGTTCCTGGTCATGGAGCTCCTGCGCGGCGAGGAGCTCGGCGAGCGGGTCGAGCGCGCCGGCCGCCTGCCGCCCGCCGAGGCCGTCACCTACCTCTACCAGACCGCGCTGGCCCTCGACCGGACCCACGCGGCGAGCATCGTGCACCGCGACCTCAAGCCCGCGAACATCTTCCTGTCGCAGCGCGAGGACGGCTCGGTCCGCGTGAAGATCCTCGACTTCGGCATCGCCAAGCTCGTCGCCGAGGGCTCCACCGCCGCGGGCGCCACGAGCAGCCTCGGCACGCCGATCTACATGCCCCCGGAGCAGTTCCACGGCCGCACGAGGCTCACCGGCGCCGCGGACATCTTCGCGCTCGGCATGATGGCCTATACGCTGCTCGTGGGCGCCTCGTACTGGGATCCCGAGGCGAGCACCGTCGACGGCGTGTTCGCGTTCGCGATGATCGCCGTCGGCGGCCCGCAGGAGCCGCCGGTGCAGCGGGCGCGCTCGATGGGCGTGACGCTGCCGCCGGCCTTCGACGCGTGGTTCGCCCGGGCCACGGCGGTCGATCCCGCGGCGCGGTTCCAGCGGGCCACGGACGCGGTGCGGGCCCTCGGCGAGGTGCTCGGCATCCCCGTCGCCGGCGGCCAGGCGGCGTTCCCGACCGCGCCGTCCTGGCCCGGAACGGCCCCCGCGGCGGCGGCGGTGGCCCCCGCCGCGGCGGCGGTGTCCCCCGCCCTCGTCATGACCGAGCCGGCCCCGGCGGCGGCGATGAGCGCGGGCCCGGAGCGCGACGCGCGCTCGTCCGGTCCGGCGCTCGTGGGGAGCTCGACCGGCGCCGCGATGCTGTCCAGGCCGTCGAGACCGAGCCGCGCCTCCCTCGCCGCGGGGCTTTCGGGGCTCGGGCTCCTCGTGCTGCTGGGCGGCGGCTGGCTCGCGCTGCGCGCCAGCCGCGGCGGTGAGCCGGCGGCGGCTGACGTCACGACGGCGGCAGCGCCCGAGCCGACCCTCGTACCGGCGCCCGCGTCGACGCCCGAGCCGACCCTCGTACCGGCGCCCGCGTCGACGCCCGAACCAACCCTCGTGCCGGCGCCCGCGTCGGCTCCCGCGGCAGCGGAACCGTCCGCCGCGGCGCCGCCTCCTCCCGCCTCGACGACGGCGCCACGCGCGCCGTCCACAGCGGCAGTGCGAGCCTCCACGGCACCCACGTCGACAACGCTCCGCCCGGGTGCGCCGTCGCGGGCCCCCGCCGCCAAGCCATCGCTGTCGGGCCCCAGGCCGCCCTCGAGCGACAAGAAGCCGTCCGCGCTGCCGCAAACTACATCGACCTCCCCGTACGGCCGGTATTGAGCTGCACCTCCGCGGCAGCGCCGGCTCGCGCCCTGCGCGCCGAGCTCCACCTCCTCTTGGCCCCGAGTGGTTCGAGCGCCGTCGTGAAGAGCACGGCACGGCGCCCCGTTCCCCTCCCCTTCCCCGCCTTCCCACCTCGCCGTCTTCGTGCTCCAATCCGCCCGCCCACCGCGCCAGTGACCGCGTCTCCCGCTTTCTCCTCACCTGCCGAGTGCCAGCGCATGCCCTCTTGTCTCCGCCGCTCCGCCCCTCTCCTCGCCGCCCTCGGCGTGCTCTCCCTCTCGGCTCCTGCGGCGGCGCAGGACATCGCCGCCGCCGAGGCGCTCTTCGAACGGGGGCTCGCCGACATGCAGGCAGGCCGTTACGAGACGGGCTGCAAGGCCCTCGCCGAGAGCGAGCGCATCGACCCTCAGCCCGGCACGCTCTTCACGCTGGCGTCCTGCGAGGCCCAGTGGGGCCGCATCGCCACGGCGGTCGCGCGCTTCAAGGACTACCTGGCGCGTTTCGATCGGATGACGCCGGCCGAGCAGGCCCGCCAGGGCGAGCGGCCGAAGCTCGCGAGGCAGGAGCGCGATCGGCTCTCGCCCCGGATCCCGAGGCTCGCGCTCTCCTTGCCGCCGGGAGCGCCGGCGGGCACCGTGGTCCAGCGCGACGGCTCCGTGCTGGGCGAGGCCGCGCTGGGCGTCGCGCTGCCGGTCGACCCGGGAGATCACCGGGTGTCGATCCAGGCGCCGGGAGAGCCCGTCCGGGAACAACACGTCACGATCGCGGCGGGCGAGACGAAAGAGCTCACGCTGGCGCTGAAGGACGCGCCGGCCGCCCGAGCCCCCGCGCCGCATCCGGCGTCCCCGACGCCCGCGATCGTGCCGGCGCCTGCGCCGGCCCCGCCGGATGCGCCGGAGGCGCCCGCGGGCCGTCGAACGGCCCTCTACCTGGCGGGCGGGCTCGGCGCGGCGGGGCTCGCGCTGGGCGGCATCACCGGCGCGCTCGTGCTCGGCAAGAAGGCCACCATCGACGACCACTGCGGCCGCGGGATCCAGGCCGCGGACCCGAAGGCCTGCGACACGACAGGGCGCGACGCAGGGGATAGCGCGAACACGCTGGCCACGGTGAGCACCATCGGGTTCGCGGTGGGCCTGGCCGGGGCCGGGACGGCGCTCGTCCTTTATCTCACCGAGCCGAAGACCGCGGCACGGGCGGCCAGCGCGGGCCCGAGGTGGATCAGCGCGGGCGTGCTGGAGGCAGGGCCAGAGGGTGCCGTGTTCGGCGCGCGAGGGCGCTTCTGACGCCGGCGACAGCGCCTGCGTAAGAGCAGCTCGTGGGGACGGGACGGCCTCGTCGTCCACAGGCCAGCCGGACGGGCGCACGCGGTGGAATGGCGTGGTCTCCCGCGGGCCCACGCGGCGTCCAGCGCACTGGCTCTCTGCTTGCATCGTTTTACGTCGTTTTACGTCGTTTTACGTCGTTTTACGTCGTTACGTCGAGCTCCTCCACCTCGGCCGCTACCTGGAGCGGGACGACCCCGCCGCCGCGGAGCGCTTCCCGGCCGTCTCCGCCGAGCGCGGCGCCTCCGCGCCCCAGCCCCAGGTCGCCCCCGCGCCGCCGGCCGCTGCGCCCGAAGCCTCGCCTGCACCCGCGCCCGCCGCGGCGCCGCCCATCCATTGCAGATTGGCGCGACTTGTAAGATCGCGGGCGCGCGCCGCGGTGGACAGCGCGGGGAGAGCGGCCAAAGAGGAGATATGAAGAGCAAGCGCACGCGTCGGTGGTGGTGGACAGCATCGGCCTTCATGGCGAGCGGTTGCACGGCGATACTGGGGCTGGACAAGGACTATCACCCGTTCGAAGGCGCAGGCGGCGACGCCGTCTCCGGCGGAGGCGACGCGAGCTCGGGCCGCGGCGGCGCCGGCAATGGCAGCGGCGCCGGCAACGGCAGCGGCGCCGGCAACGGCGGCGGCGGCGCCGCCGAGTGCACGCGCGGCGACGCGCGGTGCTCGGACAACCGGCTAGAGCGGTGCAACGACCACAGTCAGTGGGACGCCCCGGAGCCGTGTCCTGCGGAGGCGCCCGTGTGCAGCGGAGGGGCGTGCACGACGCCCCCGAGCTGCGAAGGGCTGCCATCGACGTGCGGGCCGGGCGAAAGCGAGAGCTGCTGCGCGAGCGCGGTGGTGCCCGGGGGGACCTTCGACCGCGGCAACGATGCTGCATCTCCAGCGACGGTGAGCGACTTCCGGCTGGATCGCTTCGAGGTGACGGTGGGGAGGTTCCGGAGGTTCTTCGAGGCGTACCCCGGCAGCCAGCCCGCGGCCGACGCGGGGGCGCACCCGGGCATCCAGGGGAGCGGGTGGAACCCGGCCTGGAACAGCGAGCTGCCCCCGGACGCGGCGGCGCTGCGAGCAGCGGTGATGTGCACTCCGGACAACGCGGACATGCGGACGTGGACGGAGGAGGCGGGCGCCCAGGAGCACCTGCCGATGAACTGCGTGAGCTGGGTTGTCGCCTTCGCGTTCTGCGCGTGGGACGGGGGCCGGCTCCCGACAGAAGCCGAGTGGAACTACGCGGCGGCCGGCGGGGACGAGCAGCGGCAGTATCCGTGGTCGAACCCGCCGGCGTCGACGATCATCGACGCGAGCTACGCCTCCTACGATTGCAGGGAGAGCGCGGCGCCCGGCTGCACATTCCAGAGCGACTTCAGCGACATCGCGCACGTCGGGTCCCGCTCGCCGAAGGGCGACGGGCGGTGGACGCAGGCGGATCTCGGCGGGAGCATGCGGGAGTGGGTGCTGGATGGGTACGGGACCTATCCGGCGGAATGCGTCGACTGCGCCAACCTGACGGACACCTCGAACCGGGTGGTCCGCGGCGGGAGCAGCTTCGGCACGCCGAGCTATCTGCTGACGTCCGAGCGGGTCAGCGTCGCGCCGTCGGCGCCCTATTACAGCCTCGGCGTGCGGTGCGCGAGGACGCCGTAGCGGCCGCGCTCAGCCGAAAAAGTCGAACGCCGTCCCGGCGCCCCGTTCGCGCGCGGCGCCGCCGCCGCGCCCGTCCGCATCGTAGTCTCGCATGCTACGCGCCGCCTCCGTGCGCCCTCTTTCCGCGGAACAGCCCGCTGTCCGGCGCGGATCGCGCATGACGAGCGCGCGGCAAACGCGGCGCGCCAACGAGCACGGATGCCGTGAACCAGAACCAGGGGTTGGCAGGCGAAGCCGTTGCACTGAAGATGGTGCAGTGCTGCGCCGTGGGGTGGAGTTCACCCCGCGTCTCGACGATCTCTCTTTGGTGGAGCGGGTGGATGAACGTACGACTCGTTGCAGGTCTCTTTGTGCTCGCGCTCTCGACGACCGCTGGGTGCGGCGGCGATGACGGCGAACGTGGCGAAGGCGGCGCCGGTGGCTCCGGCGGGTCCGGCGGCGCCCAGCCGACGGGCAGCGGCGCCGGTGCGTCGGGCGCGACCGGCACGGGCGGCAGCGGTGGCGCCGAGCCCGCGGGCACCGGCGGCGCCCAGCCCGCGGGCACCGGCGGTTCCGGCGGCGCCGAGCCCACGGGCACCGGCGGTTCCGGCGGCGCCGAGCCCACGGGTACCGGCGGCTCGGGTGGCGCCGAGCCCACGGGCACCGGCGGCTCCGGCGGAGCGAGCCCCGCGCCCTATGGAGCGGCGTGCACCAGCGATGCGGCCTGCCCCGAGGACTACTGCATCACCGAGCGCGAGTGGGGATGGCCGTCCGGAGCCTGCGCGGGCCAATGCGATCCCGCCGTGGGAGACTGTCCCAACGGCGGCATCTGTGAAGATTTCGGCGAGGGCCTGGGGTTGTGCCTCCTTCTGTGCAGCGGGCCGGACGATTGCCGCGACGGCTACCGGTGCAGCGAGGTCAGGGGCGAGCGCACCGCGTGCATCCCTGGGTGCACCGAGAACTCGCAGTGCCGGACGCTCGGCGTGTGCGACACGTTCGACGGCCTCTGCAAGCTCGGCGAGACGGACTGCTCCGACGGCGAGGACGACGAGGGCGACGAGCGCGTCGACTGCGCGGACAGCGACTGCGCCGCGACCTGCCGCCCGCTCGTCGACGCAGCCTGCGCGGACGCGGCGCCGGTGACGGCCGCGACGATCGAGGGCGATACGTCGCTGGGCACGCGCGTGTTCGAAGGCACCTGCGGGGGCGTGGGGCCCGAGGACGTCCACCTGTTCACGCCTCCCGCTGGGCAATCCGGCACGCTCCGCGTCGTGCTCCAGTCGGGGACGGGGGATCACGTCCTCTACGCCCGCACGGCGTGCGCGGACGGCTCCACCGAGCTCGCCTGCCAGGACAAGACCGCCGCCCCGGTCGCCGGCCCTGAAATCGCGATCGTCGTGGGCAAGGACCAGCAGGTGCCGATCTTCGTCGACGCCGTCACGTCCGCTGGCGCAGGGCCGTACACGCTGGAGCTCTCGTTCTCTCCGGCCACCTGCGGGGACGGCACCGTCAGCCGGCCCGAGGAGTGCGACGACGGCAACACCGTCAACAACGACGGCTGCTCCGCCGCGTGCACCTGGGAGCTCGACGACCTCTGCGCGGACGCGCCCGTGGCCGTCCTGGGCGAGAACCGGGGCGACACGACGAGCGGGACGATGGTGTTCGACGGCACCTGCACCCGTGCCGGGATGCGGGAGGGGATCCACGCGGTCACGCCGCCGAGCGCTGGCAGCCTCAGGGTGGTGCTGTCCTCCGAGACCGACCAGGGCTTCTACGTGCGGGCCGGCTGCACGGGCCGCCAGCTGGCGTGCATCGAGGAGCAGATCAAAGGCCACGACGAGAGGACCGATATCCCTGTCGACGGCGGCGTGCCGCTGTTCATCTTCGTCGAGCCGTACAACGCGCAGGACGCCGGCCCCTACACGCTCAACCTCTCCTTCACGCCCGCCCGCTGAGCTCCCGCGCCTGGGAGCGCCCTCTCGCCGGGGCGGATGCGGTACGCTGCGCGCGTGCTCGCCGCCCCGCCTCCGCCTCAGCCACCTCGCCCCGCGCGCTGGCTCGCCGCCGCGTTGCTCGCCGTAGGCGCGTGCCAGCCGGCCTCGGCGCCCCCCGCCCGCGCCTCCCAGGACGCCGCGGCGCCCCCCGGCGCGGCCAGCGCCAGCGCAGCGGCGCCCGCGCCTCACGACGGCGCCCCGCCGCCGCGGCCCGCGCCGCCCCCCCGCGGCGGCAACGGGCAGCCGGCGCTGGTGGCCGCGGGCGACGGCGCGGCGCTCGATAGCCGGTCGCCGGTGAGGCTCCCGCCGCCGCCGTTCGGCGCGGCGCTCTTCCGGCGCGCGCCAGCCGGAAGCTCCGCCGCGCCGCGCCTCGTGAAGGTCAGCGAGAAGAAGAACCAGATCACGGACGAGGCGGCATGGTTCACCACGAACGGCCTCGCGCTGCCGATGATCACGCCGGCGCCTGGCGCGGACGCCGGCGGGGCGAGCGACACCCTCCCCTCCTTCGCTCCCGAGCGCTACCGCGATCAAGCGCTCGTCAAGGCGATCGGCCACGGGGACCACAGCGCGCTGCTCTACGGCCCGAGCTTCGCCGAGGCGCGCTTCGTCGCGATCCTCGACGCGGCGCACACGATCGTCGCCTTCTTCGACTTCGAGAGCTTCCTCATGCCGCCTGAGTTCGAGCCCAAGGAAGCCGGCTTCGTGAAGGGCAGCATCGGCTGGGCCGCGGTCGAGGACGGCGTCCTTTATGTCTCGTCGGGGCACAGGACGTATGCGGCCTCGTCGAAGGGCAAAAACGCCTACCTGTCGGCCATCGAGCTCGCCTCGGGACAGCTGCTCTGGCAGAGCGCGCCGCTCGTCTGCAACGCCGAGAACTTCGTCTTGCATGGAGATCACCTCCTCTGCGGATACGGCTTCACGGCGGAGCCGGATTTCCTCTATGTCCTCGAGCGCGCCACCGGCAAGGTCGTCTCGAAGCTGCCGCTGAAGAGCGGCCCCGAGTTCCTCGTCGAGAAGGACGGCAAGCTCTTCGTCCGCACCTACGACACGGACTACGTCTTCGAGATCCGCTGAAGCGGCGCCCCGACGCGCCGAGGAGCGAGCTCGATCCAGGGGCCACACGGCGAGCACGAGGGCGAGCTCGGGCGCACGGCGCAGGCCGGAGGGCAGGCCGAGCGGAGGAGCGCGAGCCGGCGGCGCGGCGACGTTCGCGGCGCGAGCGCTCGCCCTCGTGCTCGCCGTCCTGTCGCTGCTCCTGCGCCGCACGACGACACGACGACGCGCCGTGCGCACGTGCTCCCGATCGGCACGGCGGGCGGGCCTTCGCGTCGCTCCGCGCTCCGGGAGGGCCCGTCGTGGGCGCCGCTCCTCGCGGCGCCCCCTGATGGCAGAGCTCGTCTGGACCGGGCGGCGCCGCTCCCGGACTCGACACGCGTGGAGCGCCGACGAGCCGCCATGAAACGACGTGAAGCGCGCCGCACGTCGCAAACTGCCCCAGGAGAGGGCGCCCCGTCGCTTCGCGCCACACCGCCGCGCCACCCTGGAGATCCACGAGGGACGCAAGAACTGGCTCCCTCCGCGCAGAGCCTGCGCCTCCGCGCGCGCGCCTGGCGCGCTCGACCGTGGAGGAGCGCGCCGCGCGGCTGTTGCGCGGTTGTGCGGCCGTGGCAGCGAACTTGCAACCTGATCACGCCGAGCACACGCGAGGTGTTCACGATCGCAGGCCAATCCCTCCGAGCCTGCGCCTCCGGCGAAGCAGACGCATGACTGCAGTGAGGCGTCCCAGCGACGCAGGATGAAAGGAGAGAGCATGCAAGTGGAGCTCACCTTCCGACACATCGGCAAAAGCCCCTCGCTCGAGGAGCTGATCCGGGAGCAAGCGAACAAGATCGAGCGCTTCAACGACCACATCAACAGCTGCGCGGTGGTGGTCGAGCGCGACCACGCGAGCATGGGCACGGGCGGAGAGTACCGCGTGCGCGTCGACCTCCACGTGGCCGGCAAGCACGAGATCGTGAGCGAGGAGCGGGCCGCGAGGAACCTGCTGCCGGCGGCGGTGCGCGACGTGTTCCAGCGCGCCGGTCGCCAGCTCAAGAAGCTCGCGGACGAGCAGCGGAGCGAGGTGAAGGCACACCCGGCGCAGGACACGGCCGGCGTCATCGCGAAGCTGTTCAACGACTACGGGTTCATCACGACGATCGATGGTCGGGAGATCTATTTCCACGAGCGAAGCATCGTATCGGCGCCGTTCTCCGATCTGAGGGTCGGCATGGGCGTCGCCTACACCGAGGAGGACGGCGACGAGGGGCCTCAGGCGAGCAGCGTGCGCGTCGTGGACGCGCGCGGCGGCAACCGTGGCCGCGAGGAGATACCTACGCTCAGCTAGCACGAACACGCGGGGCGCGCGGGGCACGGGCGCGCGGCGCGAGCCCCGCCTCCCCGCTGTCCGCCGAGGCTATATCGTCGTATCGCGTCGCCACCGCCAGCGGGGCGCCGGCCGAGGCCTCGGGTCCGCCGGAGGCTCGGCCGGCGGCGTCGCGATCTCTTCTCTCTCTTCCTTCGCAGGGGGCATGTCCCCGTCCGGGGGAGGCTCTGGCTGCGGCTGCGCCCTGCGCTGCCGCAGGGCGCACTCCTCGTTCTGCCTCTCCAGCGCGTCGATCTGCGCGGAGGCCTCGTCGAGCCTGCGCTCGAGCAAGCCCACGCGCGTGGACTCGCGCCTCAGCTCCGACAGGGTCGCCCTGAGCTCGTGCTCTCTCGAGCGGAGCGCGTCCCTCACCCTCTCGCGCTCGTCCTCGGCCTGTCCGAGCCGCGCCGACAGGCGCTCGCGGTCGCCCTCGAGCCCGGCGATCTCGCGCTCCAAGGCGCTCCTCGATTGCTCGTAGCGCTCGTCGGCCTCCGCCTTCGCGGCGGCCGCGGCCTGCGCCGCGCGCCTCGCCCGAAGCTCGGCGCCCTCGGCCAGGCGCTTCGCCTCGGTCATCGAGTCCCTGGCGGAGTTGGCGCTCTTCGCGTCGTCGCTCGCCTTCATCGCGAGCGCGAGCGCCTCCTCGGTGGCGCGCTGCGCCTCGGTCATCTTCGCGAGGGCCTCCTGCGCGGAGGAGTTCGCGGCCGCCTCGAGGCGGCTGTGCTCCCGCGCGGCGCGTTCGGCGGCCTCGGCCGTCGCTCGCGCCCGCGTCGCGTGCACCCAGAACACCGTGGTCGTCGCGACCATGCCCATCAGGAAGACCACGCCGAGCGCAAGGAGCACCCGCGTGAGCCGCTCGCGGCGCGCCTCCGCGCCGAGGGCCGCGTCGAGGAAGCTGCGCTCCAGGCCCGAGAGGTCGTCGATGTCCCGGGCCCACGCGGACAGCTCGTGCAGCGCCTTGCCGCGCGGCAGGAGCCTCGGCGCCCTGCCGCTCGCGACCCACCTCGAGAGCGCCTCGTCGAGCTCCTTCTTCGCCCGGCCGAGCCGGTGCAGCGCCGTCGCCACCTCCGCCATGCGCGGCCGCGCGTCGGGGTCGAACGACAGCACCCGGTGGACGAGGGCGACGAGATCGGGCGGCGTGGCGGCGCTCATCGGGGGCGGCCACGCGCCGCGCGGCGCGTCGGGCGTCTGCCCCTCGAGCAGCTCGTAAAGGATGACGCCGAGGGAGTAGACGTCCGCCTTGACGTCGACGCTCCCGGAGTGGCGCTCCTGCTCCGGCGCCATGTAGCTCCTCGTCCCGAGGCCCCACGCGCCTTCCTGCGTGAACGGCATCGTGGGCTGTCCCGCGCCCCCGCCGCTCGACGCGGGCTCGATGGACACGCGCCCCGCAGCAGAAGAGACCACCCCGGGCGGGATCTCGACCGGCGCGGGGAGGAACTGGATCGCAGGCCTCTCGAGGCTCACCCGAGGAAGGCTCCGGAGCGCGTCGTCCTCGCGCGGGTCGCTCTCCGCCGTCGTGCTCTCTTCGCTCTCCGCCGTCGTGCTCTCTTCGCTCTCCGCCGTCGTGCTCTCTTCGCTCTCCGCCGTCGTGCTCTCTTCGCTCTCCGCCGTCGTGCTCTCTTCGCTCTCCGCCGTCGTGCGCGCGTCGCTCGCAGGGCCGCTCGCGATCCCCGCCCACCCGGCGGCGCTCTCGGGGTCGGGCGCCATCCCCACCGTCGGCGCCGTCGGCGCGGAGAGCTCCGTGCGGAGCGTGGGCACGGACGCGGGCGCGAGGGAGCCCCTCGCGTCCAGCTCCAGCACCTCGGGGAGGCCGCCCCAGAGGACCTTCGCGATGCCGAAATCGAGGATCTTGACGCGGCTGCCCCCGGGGGCGAGCTCGTCGTCGATCACCATGATGTTCTCCGGCTTCAGATCGCGGTGGACGACCTTGGACGCGTGGGCCGCGGCCATGGCCGACGCGATCTGGTAGCCGAGCCGCACGACCTGCCGCGGCCGATCCGCGGCCGGCACGGCCTGCACCCAGTCGCGCAGCCCCCGCCCGTCCAGGTACTCCATCACGATGTAGGGCGAGCCGTCCTCGAGCTCACCGGAGTCGAAGACACGGACGATGCCGGGGTGGTTGATGATGTTGACGGCGATCGCCTCCTGCCGGAAGCGCGCCACGACGTCCGGCCGGCGGGCGTAGTCGCCGAGCAGCACCTTGATCGCCGCCCGCGCCCGCGTCTTCGGGTGCCGCGCCCGGAAGACGCGCCCCATCCCGCCGCGGCCGAGCTCTCCCTCGATGAGCCAGCCCCGCAGGATCGCGGGGAACGGCGCGTCCTCGTCCTCCGCGCGGCCTTCGGCCTGACGCGTCTCCATGCCTGGACATCCTGCACCCGCGCGGCCGCCGGCGGAAGCCCCGACGCGCGCCGGCGCGCCCGACCCGCCGTCTGCACGACGGGCCGCGGGCGCGCCGGCGCGAGGGGCTCGGCTCACCCCGAGCTCGCGCAGTAGCCTGCCCACACCTCCGGGATGCGCCGCTCGCTCAGGCCCATGACGGGCGCAGGCGGCAGCCACTTCGGCTTCACGGGGGCGCGGAGCAGCTTCATGCCGGCCTGCTCCGGGGTACGCCCCCGCTTCGCCGAGTTGCACGCGTAGCAGGAAGCGACGATGTTGTCCCAGACGGTCTTGCCACCCTGCACACGCGGGATGACGTGATCGTAGTTGAGCTCACGGGCCACCTTCTGCACGCCGCAGTACTGGCAGCGGAAGCCGTCGCGCAGGAGGACGTTGAGCCGCGAGAACTTCACGCCGCGCTTCATCCCCAGCGTCGGCCGCTTCAGCCGCACCACCGCGGGCGCCTTGATGGAGAGCGACGGCGACCGGATGACGTCGTCGTACACCTCGATGACCTCCACCTTGCCCAGGAAGCTCATCGTGACGGCGGTCTGCCAGGGGATGACCTTATGGGGCACCATCCATGGCGTCAAAAGCAGCGTCTGCGCGGTCATGGCCCACCTCTCTATCGTCTCTTTCTCTTCATGACGTCACTCCAGGTTAGACGCAATCGGTGCCCGGGGAGGGAGTCGAACCCCCAGATGGCTGGGTCTAAGCCAGCAGCGTTTGCCGTTTCGCCACCCGGGCAGGGTGTCACCGGTGGGACTCGAACCCACATACCCCGAAGGGCGCAGGATCTCAGCCTGCCACGTATGCCGTTCCGTCACGGTGACGTCCGCGCGACGCGGTCTGGGTGGGGGGATTCGAACCCCCAGCCCCCGGCTCCCCGAGCCGGTGCTCTACCAGGTTGAGCCACACCCAGAGGGTCTTCGTCGCGCGTCGCGGCGGAGCAGTCGCCCCTCCGCGGTCTGGGTGGGGGGATTCGAACCCCCAGTCCCCGGCTCCCGAAGCCGGTGCTCTACCAGGTTGAGCCACACCCAGAAAGTTCTCATCAAGATGGAATTGGCAGGCTCGCCCGCTCGGGCGCGGGCGCCCAAAGGAGCACGCTGGCGAGCGGAGCGGCCCGGTGTCCCCAGCGGGATTCGAACCCGCGCCTCCGGAGCGAAAATCCGGCCGCCTGAGCCTCTAGCGAGATGGGGACAGGGACACACGATAAGCACATGTTCAGGAGCGCCGACCTGCGGCCCCGGCGCCGCGATGTCGCTGGCGCAGAGCGCCGCGAGGGGCGGCCCCTGACAGGAGCGGTGGAGGAGAATCGAACTCCCGTCGCGAGCCTGGCACGCTCGCGCTCTACCGTTGAGCTACCACCGCGGGTTCATCGAAAGAAAAAGGAGGCGGGCCGCCGGGCGCCGCGCGCCCGCGCATCGCGTGCGGCCGCCGGACGGCGGCCCGCCTCGGCAACGAGACGAACGAACGCGCAAAGGGCGCCGTGGGGAGGCCCCAAGGGGGAACAGCCAAGCGGCATGGTAACCCACGAACATTGGCCCGTCCGGTGGAGCGACGAGGGGTCGAACCTCGATCCCTGCCGTGCGAAGGCAGTGTTCTCCCGGTTGAACTATCACCCCGAGCCAGGTGTTCTGGCGTCAGATCTTCATCATCGAACATCCATCTCCTTGTCTCCCCACGTCCTTTACCTCCTCGCCCGTTGGACGATCACTCATCGTTTTTATTGGGTTCATCGCGCTCCTTTTTTTGCGGCGGGGCGTGAAGGAATCGAACCTTCTCGCAGGAGTTTTGGAGGCTCCGCCGTCTCCATGACGCACACCCCGAGGCGCCCCCGAGGAGGATCGAACTCCCCTCACCTGATCGACAATCAGGCTGCCTCACCAGATGCATACGAGGGCAAACCAGCGCCGCCGACGGGATTCGAACCCGCGTCATCCAGATTAACGGGTAACCGTCCTCCTTCGGCCCGGATCGGGCAAATGGTGGAGAGCGGAATGTCAAGTGCTCTACCAGGCTGAGCTACGGCGGCATGGTCGGGATCCGAGAACCGTCGTCCTTCGGCCCGGATCGGGCGAGAGAGCGGGCGACGGAGAGGGGATCCCGGCGCCCCCGGCGGGACTCGAACCCGCATCGACCGGCTTCGTAGGCCGGCCCCTATCCATTCGGGCTCGGGGGCTGTTGCTGAGAGCGGGACGCTGGAGTCGAACCACGAGAACTGTCCCTCTGAGGCCCGGGAGATCCCGGGCAAAGGGTGAAGGACAGGTGCCATCCATCATGGCGGCGTCCCGCAAGAGGAGGGCGCTCGTGAGGCGCCCTCGCCTGACGGACGGGCCGGCGGAGCCCGTCCGTCACGCTGCCTGTCACGAGACACCCCGGGTGAAATCCGCCATCACCTGGGGGGCCGCCCCGTCGAACCCCACGACATCGAGCATGCCGGGGTCCGTGGGATCGGCGATCGAGAAGCCGGTCGACGTCATGCCGACGACGATCAGCCGGGCCGGTCGGCCCATCGCCTGCCTGTATTCCCTGAGCGCCTGGAACGGGTGAACGCCGCCCGCCCAGGTCTCGTTGTCCGTGTAGATGACGAACGCATCGACCTCTACCCGGTTCCGCTTCGCCCAGATCATCGGCAACGCGCAGTCAGTGCCGCCGAAGGGCAGGCCATTCACCGCGCGCAGCACGTCGTCGAGGCGCTGCTCCGGCGATATCGACAGCGGCATGAGGCCGGAGACGCCCCCACCCCACTTGCCGCCGTAACCGCCCGACGCCGCCGAGAAGCCGACGACGCCGTACTCGCGCTCGATCCTCGCCGTCGCCATGGCCATCGCTGCGCTCGCCACGCGCGGCGTCAAGCCGGGGACGCCGGCGATGGAGCCGCTGGTCATGGATCCGGAGATGTCGAGCGCCAAAAGGTGCTTCTTCCCCGTCGGCTCGACCGCCCGGAACGCGAGGTAAAACGCCTCGTTCAGCGCGTCGACGACCTCGCGGACCGGGGTCCACGAGAGCGCGTTGGCGCGCCGGCGAGCGCGCTCGCCGTGGCCCTGCTCATAGACCTTGAGGGCCGAGAGCACGGCGATGGGGTGGACCCGGGCCGCGCGCAGGCGCCCAGCGTCGGTGAGCTGTCGCGCCACCCTGCGGGACGCGTCGCTCATCGGCGAGAGCAGGCCGATCGCGGTCATCTTCCCCAGGTTCCGGAGGAGCGCTGTCTGAGGCATGTGCTCGAGCAGCGCCTCCCAGACCGCGGGGTCGTTCTTCCACTCGGTCAGGAGCATCTCGTGCGTGAAGCGATGCTGCCTGATCAGCGCGGTGACCTGCTTGCGGTTCGTCGCCGCGCGGAGCGACTCGAACGCGCGCACCGCGTCCGGCAGATCGGTCATGGGCAGCGCCTTGCCGCGCGCCGACTCCTTGCCGAGCGCCTCGATGCCGCCGACGATCCAGCGGTAAAGGGCGTCGTGCTGCGGGGTCGGCGCGACAGGGTGCGCGAGCCGCAAAAGATCGCGGTGGCTGAAGCCGTCGCGCTGCTGGTACTTCATCGCCTGGTACGCGACCCTGTCGACGGGCTTGTGGTTGTACCAGGCGGCGACGGCGGACCGGAGCCCGCGCCCCCACTTGCGGAACCCCCGCACATCGCGGACGAAGTGGAAGAGATCCGTCCCCGTGCGGCACACCTCGGGCAAGGCCGCGAGCGCGGCCTGCCGGGTCTCGATCTTCGCGTCGGCGGCGGCGATCGCGAGCGCGAAGATCGCGGGCGCGTTCTTCGGCGCTCGCCCCGAGCCGCTGATGTCGACGATGCGCTGCACGGCGCGGGGCCCGTCCGCGGCGAGGCACGCCTCGACGGCGCGGGCGTTCTCCACCGTGAGCTTCCGCTCGGTCGCGTAGTAGGTCCCCCCCTCGGCGCCGAGGATCAGCCAGCGGTCGAGCCTCGCCCACTCGTCGAGGGCGAAGGCGAAGCCGCCGGCGCTGTTCTTCGCCTGATCGGCGCGGGCCTTCTGCCGCTGCGGGGTGACCAGCGCGGCGAAGTGCTTCAGATAATCGGCCATCACACCACCTCCGGCCCGGGCCTCCGGGCAAAAGAGGACGGATAAAAGAGCGCGCTCGGGTTGATCTCCCAAAGATAACCGAGCACGTTCGACCCGTCCTGGGTGGGTGTACGGGGATCGAACCCGCCTCCGCAGGGTCACAACCTGCCCTCTTCACCAGAAGAGAAACACCCACGCAAACCATCGTCGGGATGGCCGGAATCGAACCGGCGGATCTCCTCACCCCAGATGAGGCGCCTTTCCACTAGGCTACATCCCGCAGCGCCCGCTCGAACGAGGCGCCGACGCGCCCCGGCCGGCGGCGAGCCGGCGCCTCGCGTGAACGAGGCGGGCCTGCCTCCCGCAATGGGGGCGCGGCTCCGGCGGGAGGAATCGAACCTCCAACCACCCGCTTAACAGGCGGGCGCTCTACCATTGAGCTACACCGGAACATGGAGGCGCAGCGCGCCTCCATCTACATCATCCTGGATTGTCACAGATCAGGTGTCCCCACCGCCGGCGCGGCTGCGCCGGCGGGGACGAGGACAGGTGGACCCGAGAGGAATCGAACCTCCAACCGTCCGCTTAAGAGGCGGCTGCTCTATCCAGCTGAGCTACGGGTCCGCGCGGAGGGCACACCTCCGCATGGCCTGCCGTGTCAGCAAGCCAAACCACGTCGACCATTCCACGAAAGCATTACCCGGCGCCGTGAACGCGCGCCGCGGCGCTCATCCTCGAATCGAATGCTCCCAACGCATTCTCTGCCGCGCCTCCTTTCTCCGGGCGCAACTCCCCCACCGCAGCGCGCGACGACGTCGCGCGCTGCGCGCAAGACAACTCATCTACTCGACTCGACGGCAGCCGACGATCCACAGCAGGCCGAAAGCCCACAACAGATCTCCAGCCCTCCAGCAGGCCGACATCCCACGGCAGATCGAAAGCCCACGAGCGGGCCGATAGCCGCAACGAGCCGACAGCCCACAAGCCCCCAGAACGCCGAAGGCCGCCTGGGTTTCCCGAGGCGGCCTTCGCGAACGTCGTCGATCGACGCGTGCTTGGCTGCCTCTAGGCGCTATTCTCCGGGTTACCGAGCTTCCGCGACGGACGGAGGCCGCAAGGGTAGCCTGGATTATGCGCCAAATGTTCACCACCACCGCCCAGCAGGCGGTCCCATGCCATGGCCGCATCGGGCGTTCCCGATTTGGACAGGATGGTAACGATCTGCAGGTTGTCGCGGCGGCTGAACATGGCGAATCCTCGTGTTCAGATTAAGTACTCCCCTTGGACGGGCTGCGCAACAGAAAAGTTCCTCGAGTCGATTCTTTTTTTCGCCGCCTTCATCGCCTTCATCGCCTTCATCGCCTTCATCGCCTTCATCGCCTTCAACATTGGCGCGCTCCCTCGGCGCTCGCCGGTCCGAGCGCGGTCGGTGCAATCGAAGAGCCACACCATCTTCCCTTTGCCGGCGCCCGCCCTGGACCTGATATGCCGCGGGCGTCAGGCGCGACCCGCGACGGCGCTCAGGCCCCCTGAGCCAGGGGCGACGGCAGCAGGCGACCGCGCGCAGCGCACCTCGTGGCCTATTTCGTGCCAGCGTCGACGTCGACGCTGACGCTGGCATCGAGCCGGACTCGCTCGTCGCATCCGCCGCCAGAGACGACCAGCTGACCGCCCTGCACCTTCACGACGGCCTCGCCCCCATCCGGCCAGCGCAGCGCCACGATCGCCCGGCCGGTGCGCGCGTCATAGAACGTCCGCTCGCGGTAGCTCGCGCCGTCCCGACAGCGCATCTCGTCATCGACCTCTCCGTCATAAACCGCACCAGCGCCGTTGAAAGAGCTCTCCAGCACGAGCAGCCCCCCCTCGACCGAGCCGCTCACGCTGCGTGTCCCATGGCAGTGCGCGGGCCAGCCCCCCGAATGACCGCCGTTCACGACCAGGAACCCGTCCGGCTTGCGGGGGAAGACCACATGGTTCGTGTGGTGCACGTACATCATGTAGTCGCGAGGGAAGACCCACGGCGGATCGCCGGCGCACGGGCTGTCCGCCCATCTCGAGTCGGGCCTGCACAGGCGCTCTCGCGCCGCGGCCTCGCTCGTCGCCTCGCCGGGCGCCTGCTCGGCGGCGCCGATCCGCGCGAGGAGCTCGGTCCACCCCTTCACGAGCTCGGCGCCCTCGAGGTCGGCCTTGCGGACCTCCACGGTGCACGTCGATCTGCCGGCGAGCTTGCCGCGCGTCGCCGCCGAGGGCTTGAGCAGGTGCGCGTTGGCGTAAGCGACCCGGGCCCCCTCGGCGTCACCCGCCCTGTCGCGCAGGAGCCCGAGGTTGTACCAGATCTGGGAGCGGAGCTCGGGATCGCCAGCGCCCGCGAGCGCCGCGTCGAAATCGCTGTCCGCCGCGTTGCTGTCGCCCCCGGTCAGGTGCGCGAAGCCTCGCTCCGCGAGCGCCCGCGCGTCGCTCGGGTCCGCGGCGATCGCCTCGGAGAACGCCTGGATGGCCGCCGCATAGTCCTTCTTCTTGGTCGCGAGCCGGCCTCTCGCCAGCGCGGCCTTGTACGTGGCAAGGGCCTGCTTCTCCTTCTCGGTGAGCGGGCGCGCGCTCGGCGCGGGCGGGGCCGGCGGCGCCGGCGACGCGGGCGCCGCAGCGCTGCTCTCCGACGCGACGGCGGCAGGTGAGCTCGCCGCGACGGGCGGCGCGCTCTCGGCGGTCGGCCGCGGCGGCTGGTCACGGCAGCCCGCGGCGACACACGCCGCGATGAAGCCGAGCGCGAGGCGCCCGTGGACATCGCGCGCGCGGCGGTGGCCGGTGATTTCCGTGGTCATGGTGCGCATCGTCGCCCGCCCGGGTCGAGCCTGTCACCGCAGATCGACGCTGGCAGGCCGCGCTGCTCGCGCCGAGTCGGCGCAGCCTGCGCGCATTCGGGAGGACGGGTCGCCTCTCGTGCGCGGTCGCACCCGAGCGCGACGGCGCTCTACAGGGCCTCGACGCGCTCCGCGGCCGCCTCGGCGGAGCGCACGGCGGCGTCGATCCCGGAGCCGTGGAACGCCGATCCGGCGAGGAGCACGCCGCTGCCGGCGAGCGCCTGCTCGACCTCCCGGACCCGCGCCGCGTGAGCGGGGGTGGAGACCGGGAGCGCGCTCGACCAGCGCGAGACCCACGCGCGCTCGGAGGGCCCGTGCACGCGCAGCACGCGCGCGAGCGAGGCCTCGGCGCGCGCCGTCCAGGCGTCGTCGCCCATCTGCTCGAGGTCCGCCGGATCCGGGCGGAAGAAGAGGCGAAGCGTGACGTGGCCGGCGGGGGCGCGCTCGGCGAACTTCGAGGTCGTGAACGTGCACGCGCGGAAGCCGTGCGCCTGGTGCCCCGCGGCGACGACGAAGCCGGTGCCGTCGAGCGGGTGCTCGATCGCGGCGCGCGGGTACGAAAGCGAGACCGTCACGCTGGAGAGCGTCTCGGCGTCGCGGAGCGCCCGCCCCGCGTCGCCGAGCAGCGCGGCCGCGCCGGCGGCGTGGGTGGCGAGGACGACCGCGTCGGCGTCGATCTCGGCCCCTCCGGCGAGCGCGAGGCGGAAGCCGCCGGCACCCTTCGCGAGCGAGGCGACCGCTGCGGAGGTGCGCAGCTCGACGCGCCCGGCGATCGCGAGCGCGAGCGTCTCGGTCAGCTGCGCCATCCCGAGGCGGAAGGTCCGGATCCCCTTGCCGAGCTCGTCGCGCGGCACCTGGAAGCCGAGGAACTCCGCCGCCTCGCCCGGCGCGAGCTCCCGCAGCGCGACGCCGTCGAAGCCGAACGACCGGTGCGTCTCCTGACCGACGAGATCGCCGGCGATGCCGAGCGCGCTCGCCAGCCCAGGGACTGCCTCGCTCCGCGCGATGAACCCCTCGGCGCCGAGCTCGACGACGAAGCCCGAGGCCCGCTCCGTCCAGAGCTGCCCGCCGACCCGCGGAGCCGCCTCGACGAGCGTCACCTGGTCGCCCGCCGTCGCTCGCCGGAACGCAACGATGCACCCGGCCAGACCGCCTCCAATGACGGCAATGCGTCGCATCGCGCCTCTATACCACGGGGCGATAACAATGTGAGAAGCACTGCATCCGGCGAGCAGGATCCGCCCGGGTTCGCCCGCCGGCGATACCCCTGTCAGAAACACTCCATTCACCGACCGGGTCACCGACCGGGAACCACCCGAGTTCGCCCGCTCGCGCGCTCAGCGCTCAAGGATCGCTCGCCGGCGCGCGCGCGTCGGTTTAGAATGCCTCCATGGTGAGGATCTCAAAGTATTTCGACGTCAAGAGAGACGCCTATGGCCGCGAGTACATGGAGGTGTACTTCGACGGAATCGCCCTCCTCAGGCTCGTCATGACCAACAAGGGGACGGCCTTCACGCCGGAAGAGCGCGTGAACCTCGGGCTCGACGGGCTGCTCCCGCCGCAGGTCAACACCATGGATCAGCAGCTCGCCCGCGTCTATGGCGGGTTTCGCCGCGAGCCGACGCCGATCGCCAAGTATCAGTATCTGCGGGCGCTCCAGGAGCGCAACGAGATCCTCTACTATGCGCTGCTCAATCGCCACCTCGGCGAGATGCTGCCCATCGTCTACACGCCGACCGTGGGCGAGGCCGTGCAGCAGTTCAACTTCCTCTATCAGAGCGCGCGCGGCGTCTCGTTCTCCCCCGTGAACATCGATCGCGCCGAGCGCGTGCTCGCGAGCTTCCCGTGGGAGGACGTGCGCATGATCGTGGCGACCGACTCCTCCGCGATCCTCGGCATCGGCGACCAGGGTTACGGCGGGCTCGCCATCCCGATCGGCAAGCTCGCGCTCTACACCGCGGGCGGCGGCGTGAGCCCGTTCCACACGATGCCCGTGGTCCTCGACGTGGGGACCGACCGGGCCGATCTCATCGAGGACCCGTTCTACCTCGGTGTTCGCCAGCGCCGCCTGCGCGGCGACGCCTACTTCGACTTCTTCGACAGGTTCGTCGACGCCGTGAAGAGCAGCTGCCCCCGCGCCGTCATCCAGTGGGAGGACCTCTCCAAGGAGGCCGCCTTCTCCGTGCTGGATCGGTACCGGAAGGTGATCCCCTCCTTCAACGACGATATCCAGGGGACAGGGGCGGTCACCCTCGCGGGCGTCGTCGCCGCGTGCCGGCTGCGCGGCGAGCGGCTCAGGGACCAATCGGTGGTCATCCACGGCGCGGGCGCCGGCGGCGTCGGCGTCGCCTGGGCCATCTGCCAGGGGATGCTCCGCGAGGGGCTCACCGAGGACGAGGCGCTCGCCCGCATCTTCGTCCTCGACTCCAAGGGCCTCCTCGCGAAGGACCGCCCGATGGAGGAGTACAAGCGCAAGTTCGCGCAGGATCCGGCGAAGATCGCCGCATGGAAGAAGGCCGGAGCCGTGCCGACGCTGCTCGAGACCCTCGAGAACACGCGCGCGACCGTGCTCCTCGGGCTGTCCGGGCAGCCGCGCTCGTTCAGCGAGCCCGTGATCGAGGCCATGGCCGCCAACACCCCGCGGCCGGTCATCTTCGCCCTCTCCAACCCGACGAGCGCCTGCGAGGCGCTCCCCGAGGAGATCCTCGCCCTGACCGAGGGCCGCGCGCTCGTCGCGACAGGCAGCCCGTTCCCGCCCGTGGAGCTCGACGGCAAGACCATCCCCATCGGCCAGGGGAACAACGCCTTCATCTTCCCGGGGCTCGGGTTCGGCTCCATCCTGTCCGACGCGCGCGAGATCACGGACGGCATGGTGCTCGCGGCGGCGTATGCGCTCGTCGACTACACGGCGGAGAAGCACCTCGACAAGGGGCTCATCTACCCGCCCGTGGAGGAGCTCCAGGAGGTCTCCACGCGCGTCGCCATCGCGGTCATCCGCGCGGCGTTCGAGGACGGCGTCGCGAGGAGCAAGAAGGTCGACCCCGGGAACGTCGAGGCCTACGTGAAGGCGCGGTTCTGGCAGCCGAAGTACCTGCCGTTCGTCCGCGGCTAGCGCCTGGCGCGGCGGGGCGCCCGCGGCGCGCGCCGCGGGCGGCGCCACCTCAGCCGAGCTGGGACAGGAACTTCCGGAGCTGCTGCGCCTCCACCATCGTCATCACCGGGACGAGCCAGGCCTCGAGCGAGGTGGTGTCGCGAAACGCCTTTCGGCTCGAGTTGTGCGCGTCACGGATGAGGCGCTCGACCTGGAGCCCCAGGATCGCGTTCGACACCGGCAGCAGGTAGGCCGTCCGGTGCACCGTGGCGTTCTGGACCCGCATCATCTCCAGGAACTTCTCCGCGCTCTCGGGCGCGAGCACGTCGACCTGGAGCAGCTCGATGCACACAACAGCGCCATGCCGGTTCTGGGTCACGACGCCCTGGATCCGGGCGATGCACGCGTCGACCTCGCCAGTCGGGAGCGGTGATGCGAGCCTCACCTCGATGAGACGACCGGCCCTGTTGTCAACGGAGTACATGAGCGAAATTCACCCTAACGTAGACGTCCAGACCAGAGCGCGTCAATGAACGGCGGTTCCGTGCGGTACAGCTCCGTGCGCATGCACACGTCATCGACGGTTTTTGTCAGCGCCCTCATCAAGCACCACAGAAAAAACCGTCTGCGACGGCGCTCATGCGTCGGACGAGAAGATCACCTTCCCGGCGCGCGCCTCTTCCTCGGAGGCCGCCTCCCGCTCGGCCTCGAGGGCCTTCGCCTCGGTCTCCAGATCGGGAAAGCGGTACCGGATCCCCTCGCCCGCCTCGAGGTCGACGTCGCCCCCGAGGGCGACCACCTCGCGGGTGATCTCCTCTGAACGCGGCGGCTCCCCCGCCGCCTCCTGCCACGCCCGCTGGAGCACCGCCTCCGTGATCGGCTCCCGGCCCTGCCGCGCGCCGACGCGGGTAAGGATCGCCCGAAGCACGGCCCGCCGGCCGTTCCGCCGGGCGAGCCTCCGCTGCTTCAGCGGGCGCAGGAGCGCCCGGCCGAGCGGCAGCGCGAAGAGCGCGAGCGAGAAGACGAGCGGCACCACCCCGAGCGCGACCGCCGTCCCCGTGGCGGGCAGCTCCGCCATCGGGACGCCCCGCGCCAGGAGCCCGAGGTTGTCCAGCGTAAGGTGGGCCCCGAGCGCGTAGAGGCTCATCAGCAGGTTGAACCCGTTGAGCGCCACGATGAGCGCGTTCATCCCCGGCCCGTTCCCCGTCAGCGGAGGCAGCTCCTCGCGCTTCGCCCAGACCGGCGCGGGCGCCCGCGCCGGCGCCTCCGCCGCCGTCCGCCGGATCGCCTCGAATCGGTAGACGATGCCCCCCTCCTCCGACACGTCGACCGTGCCGTCGTAGTCGAGCATCAGCCGCGCCATCCGCGGATCCGCCTCGTCGCGCGAGAGCCCCGTCACGCGCATCACGTCGGCGAGCCCGATCCGGCCCCGCTGCGCGCGAATTTCGGCCAGGATGAGCTTCTCGGTCTCGAGCGGATCGCGAGGCTCCGGCGTCGGGCCGAAGAAGAACCGGTTCACCTTCTCGTAGAAGGGCGTCTCGTCGCGCCGCTGCCCGAGCGCCCCGCGGCGGCCGTGCGACGAGGACCACGCCGGCTCGGACGTCCACACGAACGGCGAGAACGGGTGGAACGTCCAGAAGATCGCGTCGAGGACCAGCCGAAAGAGGAAGTAGCCGGCGAACGATCCGGGGACGCCGTCGTGGTCGCGCGAGCCGCTGCTCGAGCGGGCGAACAGCTGGGCGATCAGGATCCCGACGAAGATCACGACGTACGCGATCAGCACGATCGCGATCCACGCCCGCACGAGGAAGCGAGCCACGCCGGCGGCGGCCCGGAGGACGGCCTGGAGCGCGCGCGTGAGGCGCGTGCGGGTCTCCCACGGCTTGGTGAAGCCGTACGGGAAGCGGAAGAGCAGCTCACCTTCGGACGTCGCCTTGAGGTGCCCGCGGTGCTCGCTGACGAGCAGGTGCAGGCCGCTCTCCGCGTAGCGCAGCGGCAGGCCGCTCTTCGCCGACGCGTCGGCGAGCGTCAGATCGCCCGTGTGCCCGCGCAGTGCGGACCTCAGGATGCCGGCGGCGCGGCGGGCCTCCATCAGCTTCGGAGATTTCAGCGTCAACGGTCGCTCGCCCCTGTTCCGCGGCGGCGCAGCCGCGCCCGTCGGTACGGCATCGCCGCGCTCGTCCACGGGGGCAGGACCTCCCCCGTGCAGAGCTTCATGGTGGCCCGCAGGGCTCCACGCAAAGGCCAGGGCGCCTTTTTCAGGCGTCGACCCTGCCCGCGCTCGCGGCGGCGCCTCGCGTCAGCCGGCGCGAGCGCGGCGGTGCCTCGCGTCATCCGCCCGCGCTCGCGGCCGGAGGCGGGCGCGATCTCGGCGTGGCGTCGACCATCCGCACATCGAGGCCGAGCGCGTCGCGCAGCATCCCCGCCTTCGCGACGACCGTCCACTCCTCGAGCGCCCGGTCCTCCGCGCCCTGCACCTCGATCACCAGCGTGTCGCCCTCGATGCGGCCGCTCACCTCCGCGACCTTGGCCCGGTGCTCGCGATCGAGCGCGTCGGCGACGCGGAGGATCGACGCCATGGACTTCACCTTGGCGCGCGCGTCGCGCGAGAGCGCGCGGAAGTTGTCGTGGTCCATGCTGGGCGGCGACTTCCTGTGGTAGCGCGCGATGTTCGCGACGATCGCGCGCTCCTCCGGGGTCAGGCCCATGAGGTCGCTGTGGACGATCACGTAATAGCTGTGCTTGTGGTGCCCCTCGTAGCGGACGAAGTCGCCGATGTCGTGGAGCAGGGCCGCCGCGCGCAGGAGGATCCGGTCGCGCTGGCCGAGGCGATGGCGCGGCGCGAGGTCGTCGAACAGCCGCTCGGCGAAGCGGGCCACGAGCGCGCCGTGCTTCTCGTCGAAGTGGTAGCGGCGGCCGAGGCGGACGCAGGCGTCGCTGACCGCGGCGGCCTCTCCGCGGAAGTCGGGGCCGAGGAAGTGGGCGTGGGCGAGATCGACGAGCACGCCCTCCTTGAGCCCGACCCCGGGAGCGACGATGACCCGCTGCGCGAACGCCCGGGCGACGCGGCCCAGGATCGTCGCCGCGGGGACGATGGTGTCGGCGCGGTCCGGGCGCAGGCCGTAGATCTGCGCGCGCTCCTCGGGCGTCTTCGACGCCATCTCGTCGAGCAGGCGGGACATCGCGCCGACGTCGATCGCCCGCCCCTCCGCGGACCCGGCCGGCGCGGGGCAGAGCTCCGCGAGCGTCTCGATGTTGCCGCCCGTGCCGACGAGCAGATCGACCCCCGAGCCCGACCCCTCGCCGAGCAGCTCCACGATCTCGCGCGTGGCCTCGACCATGACGCGATCGACGTACTCCTCGACGAGCCGCCGGTGCCCCGCGTCGACCGGGCGGCGATCCTCGAGGAAGGCCTCGACCATGCGCACCGTCCCCACGGGGAGCGAGCGCGAGAAGACGGCCCCGCGGCCGCGGAGCAGCGTGAGCTCGGTGGAGCCGCCGCCGATGTCGACGAGGAGCGCTGTCCGCTCGCCGAGCGCGACGCGCTCGCGGACGGCGAGCTGGACGAGGCGCGCCTCCTCGATCCCCTCGATGACCTCGATGTGGACGCCGGCCTCGCGCGCGGCGCGCTCGACGAAGAGGTCGCCGTTCTGGGCCTCGCGCGCGGCGCTCGTCGCCACGGCGCGGTAGCGGTCGACCTTGGCCGCATCCATCGCCGTGCGGAAGCGCCGGAGCGCCTCGCAGGCGGCGCCGATGACCCCCGACTCGAGCCGGCCCTTCGTGAACACGTCGTGCCCGAGACGCACCGACGCGCGATCCGCATGGACATCGCGGAACGGGTGGAAGCGCGGCGCGTCGGGCGCGCCGGTCGCGGCCCCGGCGAGCGCCGGATCCCGGCCGGCCCCGAACGCCCCGAGCGCCGGAGGATCGACGTCGACGATGCGAAGCCGGATGGCGTTGGATCCGATGTCGATCGCCGCGAGCCGCGCCATGTCGGGAGAAGTAGCGAAGCTCCGGGCGGTTGGCTACTCTCATGCCGCTCATGTCGAGGAAGCTTCATCCAGGCTCGGGGGCTCCCCATCTCGGCCCCCTTCAGCATCGGCCTTCAGCGCGCGCGCTCGCGCCCGGGCAGGCTCGGGACGCGCGCCGTCTCGTCGGCCTCGCGCTGGGGATCGCGACCGCGGCGCTCGCGCTTTCGGCGTGCAGCGGCGGCGAGGCGCGCGCGCCGAACCCGCTGCGCGCCCTCGACGAGCGCAGGGCGATCGAGGTGATCCGCCGGGCGATGGCGCACGAGGGCGCGCAGCCGGCGCGCGGGCGCGAGGTCGAGCTGACCAGCGGGCAGAAGGTGCGCGTCGATGTCGGCGTGCAGAGCCGCGCGTACGGCGTCGTCTACGTGACCGAGGAGGACGCCCAGGCGCTCGGCGCCGCGATCCCGCCGCCGAACGGCCGGGACGAGAAGCTGCGCATCGTCCGCGGCGGGCCGGACGGGGCCATTCGCCTCGTGCTCCTCTACCAGCAGAACTACCTCTACGACGACCTCGTCGGCGAGTCGCACGAGCGCACGACGATCACCGCCGAGCGCGAGCTGACGCGCGACGTGCAGGACTTCATCACCTACGCGCGGACGCAGAAGTTCCAGTGAGCGCGCGCGAGGAGGGCGGGCCGACGCGCCGCCGGGGGCACCGGAGAGAGCGAGACGCCGAGGAGCGCGCGCGACGCGCGCTCGGCGGCGGGGGGTTGCTCCTCGTCGCCGGGCTCGCGCTGGTCGGCGTCGGGCCGTCGGACGCGGGCATGGGGCTCACGGTGCTCGCGCTCCTGGTGCTCATCTACGGGATCCACAGCTTCGGCCGGCTGGGGGCGGAGCGGGACGGACGGAGCGAGCAGGCGCGGGCTCCGTCGCGTTGAGGCTTGCAGAGCGGGGCGCGTTCGAGCAGCATCCGCCGCCATGCATCGCCCTACGCGCCAGCACGAGCACCTCACCCTCAAGGTCACCCAGAAGCAGGAGCGGAGCGCCCAGAGCTCCCGGAAGCCCGGCCGCAAGCACAAGCGCTGGAGCAAGTTCCTCGCGCAGTACGCGCCGCTCGTCGCTGGCGCCGAGACGGCCGCCTCCGCCGAGAGCTGAGCTCCCGCCGCCGGCCGAGGACGCCCCGGCGCCCGGCCTTCACGATTCCATTCCACACATAATCTTTCAATACCATCGCATGCCGGCGCAGGCCGCCTCCGCTTCCGACGAGGCGGCGGCGCCTCCGCCCGCGATGGCGGCTGTGCCGCCCGTGACGCGAGCCGCTGCCGCGGATGTGCCGCCGCTGTGCGACGCGGCCACCGCACCGCGGCCTCTCCATGGTTCGTGGATTTTCGTGATGGGGTCGCGCTCATCTCGCCACGTAGCCAAGAGAACACCCCCTCTCGGCGTCTGATACGCGATCGCCAGGCGGCCTGTCACCCACTCCGCGCGAGACGGGCGCGCCAGCTCCGCGCGCATGGCGCGCGAAGGGCCCACTCCATCTCTCGCGCAAGGAAGGATCCATGGCCGCTCGTCGTCCGTCCCGCGCTGCCCGCGCGGCAGCGTCGCTTTTGTGCTCCCTCGTCGTCGGCGGCATATCGCTCCTCCCGGGGTGCCTGAGCCGCCCGATAGCCCATCAGGACACGCGCACGACTGGCACCGTCGTCGAGCGGCTCCCGCGGCGCGTCGACAAGATCGATCTCCTCCTGACCATCGACAACTCATCGTCGATGAAGGACAAGCAGGACATCCTCGCGCTCGCCGTGCCCGACCTCGTGAGGCGCCTGGTCGACCCCCGGTGCATCGATCCGCTGAACCCCCTGGATTCGTCCCCGCCGGGGGAGGACGGCCGCTGCCCGAGCGGCAAGGAGCGCGAGTTCGAGCCCGTCGTCGACATCCACATCGGGATCATCAGCACGAGCCTCGGCAGCCATGGCGCGGACTCGTGCCCCGAGGAGTCGCTCGCCTTCTTCAACAACGACAAGGGACACCT
The DNA here is from genome assembly GCF_051475585.1 of Sorangium sp. So ce426. Taxonomy (NCBI): domain Bacteria; kingdom Pseudomonadati; phylum Myxococcota; order Polyangiales; family Polyangiaceae; genus Sorangium; species Sorangium sp. So ce426. The sequence goes on from NZ_CP150341.1 coordinate 8,206,202, forward strand.
CATCGCCCGGAGCGACAGGGACGACCGCAACGACGCAGACAACGACCCGCCGACCTACCAGAACCTGGGGTTCCTCGCCTGGGATCCAGAGCAGAAGCTCAGCCCCGCCGGCGAGTCGATCCTCGACGACGGCGCGGGGCGCGGCCTGGTGCCGACGCTGACGAACATGGTCCGAGGGGTGGCCGACAACGGCTGCGGCTTCGAGTCGCAGCTGGAGAGCTGGTACCGATTCCTCGTGGACCCCGCGCCCTACGAGACCCTCGAGGTGGTGAACGGCAAGGCGGAGCGGCGCGGCGTGGACAAGAAGCTCCTGGATCAGCGCAAGGCGTTCCTGCGGCCGGACTCGCTCCTCGCGATCGTCATGCTGTCGGACGAGAACGACTGTTCCATCAAGGAGGGAGGGAACGCCTTCTGGGTCGCGAGGCAGAAGGACGACGACGGCGACGTCTTTCGGATGTTCGCGCCGCGCAGGGAGTGCGCGGAGAAGGGCCTGGACGACCCGTGCTGCAAGTCCTGCGGGACGCCCAGGGGCGAGTGCCCGCTGGACAAGGAGACCTGCGGCCCGGAGGGGCAGCCCAAGACGCTCCCCCCCGACGAGGACCCGCACAACCTGCGCTGCTTCGACCAGAAGCGCCGGTTCGGCATCGATCTGCTCTACCCGATCGACCGCTACACGGACGCGCTCACGCTGGCGCGGATCGAGGATCACCAGGGCAATATCGTCGACAACCCGCTCTTCTCGGATCTCGACCCGGAGGACGAGAACAGCGCGGTCCGTCCGCCGGAGTACGTGTTCTTCGCGGGCCTCGTGGGCGTCCCGTGGCAGGACATCGCGCGCCAGGACGACGCGGGCCAGCCCAATCTCCGGGAAGGCAGGGACCAGGACGGCAACCGCGTCGGCGGCTTCAAGAGCGCCAAGGAGCTGAGCACCCCGAACGCGAGCTTCGCGAGCACCTGGGACATCATCCTCGGAGATCCGAAGTCGCGCCGGAGCCCGGGCGATCCCCACATGATCGAGTCGCCGGTCCCCCGCGAGGGCCAGAACCCGATCACCGGGACGCGCATCGCCGGCCCGGACTCGCCGGACGATGCCAACGACATCAACGGCCATGAATGGAACCCCAACCCGGATTTCGGCGACCTCCAGTACGCTTGCACGTTTCGGTTGCTCGAGTCCGTGACGGGCGATGACTGCAAGAGCACTGAAGACCGAAACAGCCCTCTGTGCAAGGACAACCCCGACGGCACCGACAGCAACCTCCAGGTCAACGCGAAGGCCTACCCGGGCCTGCGGCAGCTCGAGCTCATCCGGAACCTCGGGGAGCAGGGCATCGTCGGCTCCGTGTGCCCGGCGCAGCTCGACTTCCCGGCGGAGGACCGGCTCGACTTCGGCTATCGGCCGGCGATCGGCGCGATCGTCGATCGCCTGAAGACGAAGCTCGGCGGGCAGTGCCTGCCCCGCGCGCTCCAGCCGAACGAGAGCGGACAGGTCAGCTGCCTCGTCCTCGAGGCGCGGAGCACTGCCGAGGGGAAGTGCGGCTGTGACGGGCTCACGGCGCGGCGGGAGGTGCTCCGCGAGAACCTCGCCGCGAAGCGGATGGTGCTCGAGGATCCGGTGGCGGCGGTGAACGGCTGGAACTGCGTCTGCGAGGTCGAGCAGCTGAAGACGCCGGAGGAGCTCGCGGCGTGCCAGGACACGGTGCCTCCTGCGCCGGTCGAGGTCGGCGGCGAGAAGGTGCACGGGTGGTGTTATGTCGACCCGCGGCTCGGCTTCGGCCGAGACGAAGTCGTCGCCAAGTGCCCGTCCACGGAGCGCCGCCAGGTCCGGTTCACCGGCGACGGCGCAGCTCTGGACGGCGCGACGCAGTTCGTCATCTGCACCGGCGACACCGCCAACCAGTAGCGCGGCGCCAACTGCAGCGATCCGCTGCGCTGGCCGCGGTCGTCGAGAGGGTCGAGCTTCCATGGTTCGGAGCGGCGCTCCCCGGACCCGCGCGTCGTGGATCTTTGCAATCAGCGTGAAGGGCCGCCTTCTCGGCGCGAAAGCCGATAGACTGCGATGCGTGGACTCCACGGCACACCACGGCGCGGAGCGGCCTCCGTCGGTTCCTCCTTCAGCCAGGTACGACCCCGAGCACGGCACGTTCGAGCTCGTGGAGACCGACGCCGACGGCCGTCGCTCGGGCGAGTGCCACGTCTACCGCGCGAGCGACGGCTCGTTGCTCTCGCGCTGCTGCTACGCGGGTGGGGTGAAGGACGGGCCGTTCACCTCGTTCCACCCGAACGGTCAACCCGCGCAGCGCGGGCGCTACCGGGGCGGCGAGCTCGACGGCGAGGTGGTTGTGTACGGCAGCGACGCCCCGACGGAGCTCAGGTTACGACCGTGCTGTGTGCCGCCCGGCGCCTGGGAGCTGCGAACGCGCTATCGGCAAGGGAGCATCCTGCGCCAGGTCTTTCACGACCGCGACGGGTACCCGATCTCCGCGGACGGCTCCCGCTGGCCCGACAGACCCGCCGGCGTCGCCGGAGAGGCCGACTACGACCACGGCTCGCAACGATGGCTGGTCCGCGAGGAGGACGAAGCCTCGGCCTCCTTCATCGACCGTTACTTCACGTGTGAGGGCAAGCCCTCTCAGGAGATCGAGGTTCGCGCTGGCGCGCGTCATCGCGAGCTCCGGTACGACGCGCTGGGCCGCCCTGCCGAGGAGCGGCACTTCGATCCCCAGGGACGCTTCCACGGCCCGTCCGTCCGCTGGTTTCCCGATCCGGACACGAGCCCTTACCTCGACCGGCGCGTGCGCGAGGAGCGCGGCCAGTATGCGCACGGCCACCCGGTCGGAGCGTTCACGGGGCTCGACGCGGACGGGGCGCCGGTGGTTCGACGCGAGCTCGGCGCGGCCCTCGACGAGGCGAGCCTCGTCGCGTCGCCCGCGCTCGCCGAAGACGTCGCGGCGTGGGACGCCGAGCGCGTCTGGGCCCTCGCGCGAGAGCTCTTGCAGGAGGGCCGCGCGCGCGAGGCCTGCTGCGCGGCGGCCCGCGCGGCGGCCCGCGGGGGCGAGCGAGAGAGGCTCGCCGAGTTCCTGCGCGGCGCGACGCTGCAGCCGAGACCCGAGGTCGTGGAGCAACGCGGGCGAGCGCTGCTCGAGGCGTCCGACGCGACCGCGCTCGGCGTCCTGGACGAGCTCTTGCTCGGCGCCGAGCCGGGCGCGGCGTACCGCACGCTCGCCGCCGTCTTCCGGGGCTCGCGTCGCGTCGCGCTCTCGCTCGTCGAGGCGGCGCTGCTGCTCGTGCCCGAGCGCCGCTCGACCTGCATCACGCGCGCGCTCCTGCGACTAGAGCTCGGCGACACGCGCGGGGTGCTCGAGGACGCCGACCGCGTCGAGGCCGAGGCCCCCGCCGTGGCCGAGCACCTCAGGACCTTCGTGCGGCTTCTGTACCCGGAGTTCGCTTTCTGGCCGGCGGGCCAGGCCATCGACCCGGTGCCCGGCGACGCATCGGCCACGGTCGAGCTCGATCAGCCGATCGAGCAGGTTCGGCAGAAGGTCCAGCTCTACGCCACCCGCCTCCTGCGCCTGCGCGAGGCCGTGCAGCGCAGCCTGCCGGGCACGGAGCCCTGCCCGTGGCTCCCGCCCGACCTGTCGCACCTCTTGCCGGACGGGCCGGTGGAGCTCGCGCGGACGGAGACGACCTTGACCGAGGAGACCGAGAATGGCGTCGAGACCGTCGAGCTCACCGTGGACGAGGCGCTCGACCCAGGAGCCCTGCCGGTCTCTCTCCTGATGCGGAGGGCCCGCGCCGAGTGGGCCGCCCTCTGCTGGCTTTGCTGGTCGGCCGGCCTCGACAAGGTCGCGTTGCCGGAGCGCATCGCGCACCGGCCCGACTTCACGGCGGCGGTCAACATGTCGCTCACCCGCTGGTTCCGCGCGCGCGACCAGCTGCAGAGCGGCGGGCTCGTCAGCCGGGCGCGCGGCGTGCCGGGCTTCCTCTGGGAAGGGCACGACATCGGCGAGCTCGACCCCACGCTCGCGGGCATCGCCGCCGACGAGTACTTCGAGATGCGCTGCCTCTTCGTGTGGCTCATGTTCCGGGAGAACGTCTCCCCGTTCCAGAGCGATATCCGCGCGGCGTGAGCGCGAGTCAGGGCGGCTCTGGCTTCTCCCGGTGATGGGAGCGGCCGTCGCGGACGAGGCGGGCAGGACGCCTGCGCTGTCGCTCGCCCTCGCGGACGCACCATCTCGCCACAGCGGACAGGTCGAGGCGTGGCGGTCCTGCGCGCGACGGGTGACCCCTCGAGCTCGCGCGTCGCGCCGATCGCTCGCGGCGGCCGGTCTGGCGCCTCGATTGCATCCGCTCCCGCGCATGCATCTACACCGGATGAAGACTCCAGGTCTCGCTCACATCGCCTACCTGCTCGGCAACAAGGGCGAGGCGATCGTGGTGGACCCGCGGAGGGACATCGACGAGGTCCTCGCGGCGGCCCGAGAGAGGGATCTCGTGATCAAGTTCATCCTCGAGACGCACCGCCACGAGGACTTCGTCATCGGCTCTGGCGCCCTCGCGAAGGCGACGGGCGCGAAGATCGTGAGCGGAGATCATCCGCTCTTCGGACAGAGCGACATCCGGTTGCGGGACGGCGAGGAGCTCGACCTGATCGGGCTGCGCCTCCGCGCGCTCCATACGCCGGGACACACGCCGGAGAGCACCTGTTATGCCGTGTTCCTCCCGGACGTGCCCGGGCGCGCCTTTGGCGTCTTCACCGGCGATACGCTGTTCATCGGGGAGACGGGCCGGACCGACCTGCCGTCCGCGATGATCAGGAGTTCGAGACGGAGGGGCACGTCGGAGGCGCACGGCACATGTACGTGGGATATCTCGACGAGCACTTCGAGAAGATCCAGCCCGCGCTGCCGCGTCATGGCCGCATCGCGCTCGTCTGCAGCGTCGGTCACCGCGCCGGGCTCGCGACGAGCATCCTCCGTCGCCGCGGCTTCACGGACGTCGCCAGCGTCCTCGGCGGGATGACGGCGTGGGAGAAGCTCGGTTTGCCGAAGAAGCAGGGCCCCGAGCGCACGGTGACCACCCTGGATATCGAAGGAGCGCGACGATGAGCTCGCAGGGAGGCGCGCGCTGGGCGCCGGAGATCGCCGGGCTCGCGATCGGAGCGCTGGAGGCGTTCGCGATGGGGACCGCGAAGCGGCCTCTCGGCGTGACGTCCGCGTTCGAGACGGGGGCGAGCGCGCTGGCGCGCCGGCTCGCGCCGCAGGCCAGCCGGGTGAACGAGTTCGTGGCCAAGCGCGAGGCGACGCCGAAGATCGACTGGGAGGTGCTGCTCGTCCCGGGCATCGTCCTTGGCGCGTTCCTGGCCTCGCGCGCCTCGGGCACGCGAGGCTCCGCGCTGCCGGACGCATGGCGGGCGCGGTTCGGGGAGAGCCGCGGAAAGCGCTACGCGGCCGCGTTTTGCGGGGGCGCCCTGATGATGTTCGGCGCGCGGCTCGGCAAAGGATGCACGAGCGGGCACGGCATCAGCGGCACGATGCAGCTCGCCGCGGCGAGCCTCGCGTTCGACGTCGCGATGGGTCTGAGCTCCGTCTTGACGGCGAAGCTCCTGTTTCGAGGAGGCGCGCGATGAGGCAGGATCCGCTCGGAAGACTGGCGCTCGGCCTCGCGACCGGGACCGCGTTCGGCGCCCTCCTCCAGCGAGGAGGGGCCTCGGATGCCGACCTCATCATCGAGCAGCTCCTGCTGCGCGACAGCAGCATTGCGCGGATCATGTCGACCGCGGCGGCCGCCGGCTCGATCGGGGCGCACGGCCTGCGCGCGGCCGGCGCGACCGAGCTCGACGTGAAGCCGTTCCAGGTACGTTCGGTGATCCTGGGCGGCGTGGCCTTCGGCGCTGGGATGGCGATCCTCGGTTATTGCCCCGGCACGACCCTCGCCGCCGTCGGTGAAGGCCGCCGCGACGCGGTGTTCGGGCTGCTCGGGATGGTCGCTGGAGCGCTCGCCTTCATCCGCGTGTACCCGCACATCAAGGAGGTGGTCGAAGAGACGGACCTCGGCAAGGTCACCGTCCCTTCGGCGACGAGGACATCCCCTTGGCCCTGGGTGGCTGGCCTCGCCGGGCTCGCGGGCGCAGCGGCGCTCGTCAGCCGCGCGCGGGCGGCGCGATGAATTCGAACGCGACGAGGGCGCGTCAGTCGCGGGTCATCACCGCGGTCTCGCCCCCGATGTCCAGGCGCGAAAGAAGAGATTCTACCGCCTCCATGGACAGGGGGGCCCCCCTCACCGCCAACGCGGATTCACGAACGCTGGTGAGCGCTGGGAGCCAGTCGAAGCCCGTGAGCTCGCCCGGGCTCAGGAGTCTGAGCTCACCCACCTCCGCGAGGGCGTCGAACCCGTCGAGGCCCGGGCCTTCCAGCAGATGCATCTGAAAATTCGCGCCGACGCGGCGCAGGTTGCGCAGCGCGGTGAAGTCGTCCGTGTGGTTGCGGAAGAGGGTCAGCGAGCCGTCGATGTGGACGAGGGAGGAGAGCGGCTCCAAGGCGCCTGGCGTCACGTCGCTCAGGTGGATCGAGCCCCGGAAGCGGGTGCATCCGGCCACGCTCGTGTAGGGCACGATCGCCAGATCGCTCGGCTGGCCACACACGACCGCCTCGGCATCGGGGTCCGGCGGCTCCCTGGGAACGGCGTTCATGAGGGACACCAGCGCGCCGCTGCGCACGTGCGACGTCGCGAAGGACTCCAGCGCTTCAGCGGTCAGCTGGGCGTTGCGCCGGGCGATCATGGAATCGCCGATCTCCGCGAGCGCAGGGAGCCACGAGAAGTCGGCGAAGCCGCTCTGGTAGAGCCACAGCCCGGAGACGACCTGGATCGACTCCAGGCCGCGCAAGGATTCCAGTGCTCCCACGACCAGCAACCGACCTTCGATCCGCGTCAGGTTGGACAGGGGTCCGAGATCCTCGGGAGGCGAAAGGAGCAGCAAGGACCCCGCGATTTCCCTGAGATCCGTGAGCGCGTCGATCGCCTCGGGCCCGCCCAGATTCAGCAGATGAAGCGTGCCGAGGAAGCGCGTACAGCCGCGCAGGCGCTCCAGCTCGGGCGCGGGCCCGGTCGCCTCGTCACGGAGGTTCGTGCCCACCGCGATCACCTCCCCCGCCGTCCCGCAGTCACGCCCCCCGGGAGAACCCGCTTGCCCGCCCCCGGACGGCTCGGCGGCCCCGGAGCCGCCGCTGCCACCTGTCGCTCCGCTCGGGCCGTCGGGGGTGGTGCCGCAGGCCGCAGCACCGAGGAGCAGCAACCCTGCCGCGCCGCTCAGCCCGCGACGCAGCATGAGCCTTTCCCGTCTTCCCCTCGCATGGTCGCTCGATTCTAACAGAGCTCTCACCCGCGAGGCACGCTGGAGTGAAGCGGCGCCGGCGGGCGGGCTAGTTGCCTGCCGTGTGGGCGATCGCGAAGATGAGGTTGCGCTCGAGCCGGATGCCCTTCGGCGTGCGGAACGCCTCGATCTCCTTCGCGAGCCGCGCTCGCACCTCGCGCTTCTCCTCGGGGCTCAGGTGCGAGAGGTGGTTGCCGAACGAGCTCGACCCGCTGTGCCTCAAGATCTCGTCGACGTCGGCGGCGTGGTCGACGAAGGTGAGGATCTCCACGGTGTCGGCGATGAAGCCGGCGCGCTCGAGCAACGCCCGGACCTTGTCGACCGTCAGCTTGTGCGGGTTATTGCCCTCCGCGTCTCTCCCGAGCTCTCATGCTGGCCGCCCGAGCAGGGGCCCGTGCCGACGCCCGACGCCGCGCCGGCAGGGCCCGCGCGCCGGAGCGCCGCGCCGCCGGCGAGGGCCCGGGCGCGGCAGATCGCGATCGCCCCTGCTCGCGGGCCAGCAGCGATGCTGCTCTGGTGCTGCGCCGCAAGCAGCGTGGCCGCGCGGCGAGAGGGGGCGAGCAGGGACGGCGACGGGAGCGACGCGCCGGCGCATGCAGGCCCATGACTTGTATTTCGAAACAATTTTATCCATAATTCATTCACTTCCAATGACAACCACCATGGATGCCATCGATCTGAAAGCGATCCACCTCCTCGCCCGCGACGCGCGCCGGTCGTGGGCGGACCTCGGCGAGGCGGTCGGCCTCTCCGCGCCCGCCGTGGCCGAGCGGGTGCGGCGGCTCGAGGAGCGCGGCGTCATCACGGGGTGGGAGGCGCGCCTCGACGCCCGGGCCGTGGGCGCCGGGCTCACGGCCTTCATCTCGGTCTCGATCGCGAACCGGCGCGGTCGCGGCGAGTTCCTGCGCGCCGTCGAGCGCGCGGCCGAGATCCAGGAGTGCCACCACGTCGCCGGCGACGAGGACTACCTGCTCAAGGTGCGCTGCCGCGACACCGAGGCGCTCGAGCGCCTGCTCACGCAGGAGCTCAAGGCCCACGACGGCGTGGTGCGCACGCGCACGACGATCGTCCTGTCCACCGCCAAGGAGACCGCGCTCCCGCCCCTGCCGCTGCCGTCCGGAGAGGCGCGCGACGGCGAAGCGCGCCCCCGCAAGGCGCCCGGCCGCGGAGCCGCCCGGAAGGAGGCGCCGTGAGCGGCGCCGACGGACTGCCGCCCTTCGGCGATCGTGGCGAGCGCCGCGCGCGTCGCGAACGCCGCGAACGCCGCGAACGCCAGATCGACGAGCGCGACCTCGCGGCGCTCGCCGCCGCCATCGAGGACGCCGCGATCGAGCAGCGCGACTTCTCGCACGCGCGCCACCTGCTCCTCGCCCTGCACTACGTGCGCGCCCACGGGCCCGAGGGGGCGCTCGCGCGCATGCGCTCCGCCCTGCAGGCCTTCAACGCGCGGCACCCGCCGATGAACGGTTACCACGAGACGATCACGGTCGCCTGGCTCACGCTCGTCGCCCGCCACGCCGCCGAGCACCGAGGCGCCGCCGTCCACGAGCTCGCGGAGGGCCTCCTCGACCGCCACCGCAGCAGCAAGGCGCTCTTCGCCCATTACTCTCGCGCGCGGCTGCTCTCGGACGACGCCCGCGCCGCGTTCGTCGCGCCCGACCTCGCGCCGCTCCCGGCGCCAGGCGACGGCGTTCTCATCCGCCTGGCGACCGAGGCCGATCTCTCGGCGATCGAGGAGATCTATGCGTTCTACGTCGAGCGCTCGACCTGCACCTTCGCCACCACCGTCCCGACCCCGGCGGAGCGCCGCGCCTGGCTCGCCGCGCACGGCCCCCTGCACCCCGCCACCGTGGCCGTCGAGGGCGACGGGACCGTGGTCGGCTGGGGCTCGCTCTCCCTGTGGAACCCGCGCGAGGCCTACGCCCGCTCCGTCGAGAACTCGGTCTACGTGCGCGACGGCCTCCACCGGCGGGGGCTCGGGCGCCGCATCCTCGCCGATCTCGTGAGCCGCGCGATCTCGCTCGGCCACCGCACGATCATCGCGCAGATCGCCGGAGACCAGGCGGCGAGCGTCGCGCTGCACCGCGCGCTCGGGTTCGAGGACGCCGGGCTGCTCCGCGACGTCGGGCACAAGTTCGACCGCTGGCTCGACGTGATCCTGATGCAGCGTGCGATTCCTTAACCTGCAAGCGACGACCAGAGCATGTTCGTCACCAACCTGCTCTGCTGATGACCTGCCGCGCCCTCACCCGCTGTCGAGACCGGCTCCGCCACCCGACCGAAGACGCGAAGACGAGCCTCGCCGGGCCACTTCAAGTCGAACGTTGATTCGATTGGCGCCCACCCGGACGTCGAGATGACCGGGATCAACAGGACCGAGGACACCGCAGAGCCGGCCCTGGCCACATTGCACGTCAGAACGACATCGTCGCTGCGCGACGCTTCGAAAGGGCTATTACCAGGTTGTGCGTGACCCGGACGTTCTCGAACGTCTCGACCCGGATGCCGCCACCGCCGGCGCCCGTGCCTTGCTCAGCGCGACGAGCCCGACTACCCTGCTGCCTGCCTGAATGGCGCGCAAATCCCCTGGGCCTCGACAATGCCCTCGAGGGCTTCTGTCCACATTACTACAAGAACATGCCCGAGGCGGCCGGCGCGCTGCTGGACGATGAGTATGGGGAGGGCAGCGCCCACGACGGCGAAGCGCAGCGTCATTGACCGTCAGCGTAGCCCTCGGCATACCCGCCCGCCTTCAACCCAAGAGGGAATTACTGATGTCAACCGTCTCCTCCGTCGTATCGTCTCGAATCGCGGTGCCGAGGGCACCCCTTTTCGCCTGGCTCGTCCCCGGGGTGTTCGACACGGAGCTGCACACCGTGCTGCGCGCGGGGTACGGCTTTCCCGGCGCAGAGTGGACCTCCGGCACCACTGGACCGTGGGATGTGCCTGGTTCGTACCGGACAATCCACCTGACGGACGGCAGCACCGTACGCGAAGAGGTGGTAGCTGCCGATGCGCCAGACTATTTCTCGTACGCAGTAACCAACTTCACGAATCCCATCCTCCGCTGCCTGGTGAAGGAGGCGCGAGGGCAATGGTGGTTCACGGACGACGGCGCCGGCACGAAGGTGAAATGGCTTTATGAGTTCGAGGGCACGTCCGCCCTGGCGACGCTCCTCCTCACTCCCGCGATCAAGGTCCTCTATAACCGGTACATGGCCGCGGGGGTGCAACGGATCAAGAAACGCGCTCAGAACGAGCTACGGGGGAAGCAATCATGAGCAGGTGGAATTTCGACCTGAGTGCCTTGCGCGGGCCGCAAGGGATGAGCGACGAGGACCTCGCCTACTGCGGCTCCAAATATGCAGAGGTCCGAGACGCCCTGTACGAGAACCCATATCGCAAAGGCCGAAGCGGCGAGGCCCCCGGCCCCCTGCCGATGTTCAAGTCGACCATCCGCAACGCGTGGTCAGGCGCCTTCTCTGCTCACGCCGATCTCATGAAGCAAGCCGCGGGGCGCGCGGTCGACTCGAGGGCGGACCTTCGCTGGGGCCCCGACGGCAAGGGCTTCCGCAGGATAGTAGCGCCCAACGGCATCTGTCTCCTCGGAGTATGGGAGATCACGGAGGAGAGCGAGTATAGCGGCTACTTCAAGCAAGGCGCCAAGGGCTTGATCATCGGAAGATACTCATCGGACGGCAATGAGACGCGCCGTGGGCAACGACGCTCATTGAGCCTCGCCGGAAAGATTTATCCGACGATGGACCCGAACCACGCGGATCCGCTCATTCCCGCCAGCTTCATGTCCCAGGAAGACCTCGGGGGCATGCACACCGACTTCATCAACGACGCGATGCTCCGAAACGCGCCCGACGTGACCGCATGCCGGCGCGGGATCTACCTCCTCATCCTGGCCCGCGCTGGTCTGGTCTTTTCGCTCGTGGACAAGGTGGCGGACGCCCGCCAGCTCCATGAGATCGCCGAGCTCGGCAAGCCCGAGGGCGAGCGCACGAGGTGCCCCGAGCACATGCTGCTCAAGATGGCGCCTCGACAGGCCCGGATACAGGGCAAAAACCTGGATTTCCGAGATGAGATCTATGCTCACATCTTCGAGCCGGGAGCCTCGGAGCCCACTGGCTCGATCGTGTTCGACATCAGCGTGTCCGACTGCGCCGTGAACATAGGGATACCGGGGTTCCGGCGCGTGAAGGTCACCAACTGGCGTCGTATCGGTCGGATCACGTTCACGGAGGCCGTCGCCTCATACAACGCCGATCATGTCGTGCATTTCCATCACCCGGGTTGGCGCACCAACCGGAACGACGCATCGACCGCCATCCGCTCGGGCGGGAGGCGGATCCGGTAGTCGTAATCCGCGACGCCAGCGCGATCGACCCGGCGGAGCGCTCTGCATGGCGAGCGACCGGAGAGCTGACGCACCGTCCAGGTGAAAGGCCCCTCGCGAGGAGCGTGCCTCATGGGTGATCAATTCGACGTCATCGTGATCGGGAGCGGCTTCGGGGGCGCCATCACGGCGGCTCGGCTGGCAGAGGGAGGTGCCCGCGTTCTCGTCCTCGAACGGGGCAGGCGCTGGACCGCAACTCAGCACCCGCGCGGGCCGACCGACGCCTGGCTCTATCGGAAAAATTCCCCAGCGAAGCACAACGGCTGGCTCGACCTGCGCTTCTTCCCGCGCATGATCGTCGCGCAGGGCGCCGGCGTAGGAGGCGGATCCCTGTGTTACTCCGCTGTCCTGCTGGAGGCTCGACCCGAGCTGTTCGACGCCGGGTGGCCGCCGGAGATCACCTACAAGGAGCTGCGACCGTACTATGCGAAGGTGCGGGACATGCTCAGCGTGCAGCCGATCCCTAGCCGACAGCTCACAGCGCGCGCGCGCCTGCTCCGGAGAGCGGCCGCGAAGCTCGGCCATGGCGACCGCTTCACCAGCGTGCCGCTGGGGATCACGTTCGACGAAGACTGGCATCATGGCCTCCACGACCCGCTCGGCCATCAGCACTCGAAGTCGTTCATCAATCAGCAGGGGGAGCGGCAGGGTACATGCGTCCACCTCGGCAACTGCGACATCGGCTGCGACGTTCGGGCGAAGAATACGCTCGACCTCAACTACATCCCTCTCGCGGAGCGCCACGGGGCCGAAGTGCGACCGTTGCACATCGCGCGCCGCATCGAGCCGGATGGCAGCGGCTACCGCGTGTCCTTCGATCGCGTCGACCGTGAGCGCCTGATTGCCGGCAGCGTGCGCGCGGAGATGGTCGTCCTGGCAGCGGGCTCGCTCGGCACCACGGAGCTCTTGCTGCGCTGCCGCGACGAGCACCGCACCCTGCCGAACATCAGCCGACGGCTCGGGAAACACTGGAGTCCGAACGCCAACTTCCTGACTCCTGCGTTTTACCCGGATGGCGACCAGGTGAAGCAGGGCATCGGCCCCACCATCGCGTCAGGGCTGGAGTTCATGGACGGCAGCGTGAACGGGCAGCGCTTTTACATCCAAGACGACGGATTCCCGAATATGCTGTTGAACGCGATGCGCGCCACGCTGGCGTCACCCGCGTTGCGGCCGCTGGCATGGCTGCTCGAGCGACAGCTCGCGCGCGGTCTGGACGAGGTGAATCCGACCCGCAACCTGATGCTCTGGTTGGGCCAGGGCGTCGACGCCGCCGACGGCGAGCTGCGCCTGGGCCCTCGCTTCGCGAAGCCGTGGGAACAGGACATCGACCTCACGTGGCGCGTCGACGAGTCGAGAGCGCTGGCCGACACGATCCTGGAGATGCATAGACGGCTGTCCGAGGCGACTGGCGGCCAGCTCTATGTGCCCCTGTTCTGGCGGCTCGTCCGGGGCATGGTCTCGGTGCACCCGCTGGGAGGTTGTGGCATGAGCCGCAGCCGCACCGAGGGCGTGGTCGACCATGCGGGGAGGGTGTTCGGCTACAAGAACCTGGTCGTCGCGGATGGCGCGATTCTCCCCGGGGCCACCGGACGCAACCCTTCAATGACGATCGGTGCCCTGAGCGAGCGCATCGCCGCCTTGATGCTGCGCGATCCAGGCGCCGGCGCGGAGCGCTGAAGCTGGCTGCGGAGCGAAGGCAGCTGCTCCGCCCCCCCCCCCCGCACACAGCGACCAGGAGGCGTGAGGCGTCGCACCCCGGCGGCCGCCGGGGTGGGAGCCGCCGCGGCCGCGCGCCGCGCGCCGCGCGGACGATGGGCGCTCGTTCCGGATCAGCGCAGGCGCCCGCGGTCCACGGGCACGCGACTGGGCACCCGGAGCGGGACAGGCGGCGCCCCGGGGGGCTCGGAGGCGACGAGCCCGGCGAAGGGCGGCGGCCCCGAGACATAGGGAGATGGATAGAAGACGGACATGACCTCCTCCATCATCCTGATGTAATCGCCGTCGTAACGGCTGAGATCATAGCAACCCAGCGGGTTCTCCGTCACGTTCAGGAGACACTTGTTGCAATAAGTGCAAGGCCTGGGCGCGGCGTCGAGGCCGCGCTCGAACATCCTGACGAGATCGTTGTTGGCGATGAGCGGCCTGGCGATGCTGACCGCGTCGGCAGCCCCGCCGCGGATGACATCGGCGATGACCGAGGCCGTCTGGAAGCCGCCGGTGACGATGACCGGGACCTTCACGTGACGCTTGATGATCCGCGCGTCCTCGGTGCTGATGCCCTCGACCTTGGTGCCCGCCCGGCGGAACCAGAAGTAGCGAAACAGCGGGCGCAGGAGCCGGTACCGGAACAGGAGGTAGTTGCGCCCGGTGTGGACGCCGCTCGACAGGAGCCCGTCATACCACCGGCGGGCCTCGTCCATCGGAAAGTCGCCCGCAGGGTTGCGCGGATGGGGGAACATGCTCCCGGACGAGACGTGGATGGCATCGACCCCCGCCTCCTCGAGCATCTGGCAGATCGCGACGGAGTCCTCGATCGTATTCCCTTTCTTCTCGAAGGGCACGACGTCGTTGTAGTCGTTCGCGCTGATCTTGGCCTGCACGTGGAAGTCGTCGCCCACCGCGCCGCGGATCGCCCGGATGATCTCGACGAGGAACCGCGCCCGGTTCTCGACCGACCCTCCGTACTCGTCCTTCCGATCGTTGATGCCGGAGCTCAGGAACTGGTGGATGAGGTAGCCGTTCGCGCTGTGCGTCTCCACCCCGTCGAGCCCCGCCGCCTTCGCGCGCCTCGCCCCGTCGGCGAAGCACTGGACGGTGTACTTGATCTCCTCCCTCGTCATGGACCGGCAGAGAAACCCGTTGAACGGCTCGGTCTCGCTGGTCGAGCTCTGCGCCCGGAACGCGAGGTTCTCGACGCCGCCGATGTCCTGCTGACGGCCCGAGTGGCTCAGCTGGAGGATGTACCTGCAATCGTGGCGGTGGATCCGCTCGCCCAGCGCGGCCCAGAAGGGGATCGTCCCATCGTGGTTGATCATCGCGTAGTTCGGGAGGATGCGGCCGCGGGTGTGGACCGGCACGAACGACGAGATGATCGCTCCGACCCCGCCGGCGGCGAATTTCTCTTCCCAGTTGATCCGGACATAGGTCCCGGAACCGTCGTAGTTGTCGAAGCGGCCCGAGATGCTCGACCGGAATATGCGGTTCTTGACGGTGATTTTGGGGAGCTTGAGCTCACGGAAGATGACGTCGCCCGCGCCCCCTCGACCTGCGGGCTCGCCGGCCTTCTGAGCGGTTTTCTCACAATCTCTCGTGGGCATAGGCTCTCCAGTGGACGGTCGCAATCGTCCAGACTCTTGGACACCAGCGCAAGGCTGGAGCGCCCTTGCGCGCCCCGCCGGGCCAAGTAGATATAGCCGCCGGAGGGGCACATGCCATCTCACGCGCTCCGGGCCGGCACGCAGCGGATGATTCCCGATTTGTCGTCCGCTGATGCCCTGGTCTATAATCTCGGTTACCTCGTTCCGTATCTACTGCAGGGCGTCTTCACCGACCGGCGGCCGTGGGTGCACTTCTGGCTCGCGGTCCACCGCGATCCCGGGGCCGTCGGTTTCCTGGGGCGGATGCGGGACAAGCATCGGAGCGGCATCTTCTGGGTCCGCCTGGGTCTCCGCAGATCGCTCATCGTCCTCGATCGTGAGGACGTTCACCGGGTGCTCGAGCTTTCCCCCGACGTCTATCAGGCCGGGAGCTTCAAGCGCGAGGGGATGCGGCTCTTCCAGCCGAACGCCGTCACCATCTCGCGCGGCGAGGCGTGGCGGGAGCGGCGCTGGTTCAACGAGATCGTGCTCGACTTCCACCGTTCAAAGCACCGTTGCGCGGAGCAGTTCATCTCGGTCGTTCGAGACGAAGTCGCGATCGCGGCCCGCGCGGGCGGCTCGCTGTGCTCCTGGGATGCTTACGATCGTCTCTTCGAGACGATCACGCGGAGGATCGTCTTCGGCGCTGCCGCGAGGGACGACGCGGAGGTGACCGGCCTGCTCAAGCGGATGCTGCGCGAGGCCAACCAGCTGATCAAGCCGAGGCGCTCGAGGTACTATGACCGCTTTTATGCCCGCGTCCAAGCCTACCTCGACGCCGCCGAGCCGGGCAGCCTGGCCGCGCTCTGCAGACAGGTGCCTGCGACAGAGCTGACCAAGGTCGAGAACCAGGTCCCGCACTGGCTGTTCGCGATGTGGCAGACGCTGGGCACGAACGTGGTCCGGGCGCTGGCCTTGATCGCCGCGCACCCCGACGCCGAGCGCGAGGTGCGGCGCGAGATGGCCGCGGTCGATCTCGCCACCGCCGAGGGGATCGACCGGCTCGCGTACCTCGAAGGATGCGTGCAAGAGGCCATGCGCCTCTGGCCGACGACGCCGCTGCTCTTCCGCGAGACGACGACCGCCGATGTCCTCGGAGGCGTCGAGATCCCCGCGAGGACGCCGGTCCTGATCCCGAACGGCTTCAACCACCGGGATCGCGAGCGGGTCGCCACGGCCGACAGGTTCTCTCCGCGCTCGTGGGTCGACGGCGCAGCGCACCCGCTGTTCCATCACCTGGGGGGCGGAGCCCAGGTGTGCGCGGGGAGACCCCTCGCCCTGTTCCTCGCCAAGGCGGTCCTCGCGGCGCTGCTCAGCGGCCGCCGCTTCCGCCTCGTCCGGCCGGACCTGCGGCGGTCACAGCGCGTTCCTTACACGTTCAACCATTTCCGGGTCCGCTTCGATGTCTCACCGGACGAGACCCGGAGTGACCGCTGACACCGTGCAAAGGATCCCTATGAAACGCCGGCTCACGACGCGCGCCTTCGAGGGCGCATTCTCGCTGATCAACAGGCTCGTCCCGTGGCACCGCCTGCCGCCCAGCCTCGGCACGCTCAACCTCCTGGCCTACAGGAACAAGCTCCGGCGGGAGAACCTTTACGATACGAACGACGCCCCGCAGGGCAAATCGGAGCGCACAGCGGCGCCGCCTCGCCCCGAGGCGCTGATCCAGCGGACGCCCGACGGCTCCTACAACGATCTCGACGAGCCATCCATGGGCTGCACCGGGACGCGGTTCGGCCGGAACGTGCCGCTCAAGTACACGTACCCGGAGCCGGAAGACAAGATGATGGAGCCGAGCCCGAGGATCGTCAGCAGCCGGCTGCTCGCTCGGCGAGAGTTCGTCC
This sequence comes from Sorangium sp. So ce426, assembly GCF_051475585.1. Lineage (NCBI taxonomy): Bacteria > Pseudomonadati > Myxococcota > Polyangiales > Polyangiaceae > Sorangium > Sorangium sp. So ce426. Next base: position 8,223,185 of record NZ_CP150341.1, read on the forward strand.
CGGCGACATCGCTGAACCTGCTCGCGGCGGCGTGGATCCAGCTGATGACGCGCGACTGGTTCAACCACGGCACGCCGGTGAAAGGCAACGAGCTCCGCGTGCCGCTCGACAAGGAGCGCGGCGACGACTGGTACGAGGATCCGATGCTGATCCGGCGGACGCCGCCGGACAACACGCGGCTGCCGGACACGGCGGATCGCCCGCCGACGTACCTCAACCACAGCTCGCACTGGTGGGACGCTTCGATGTTCTACGGCTCGAGCGAGGAGGAGCTCGCGAGGCTGATCGACGACAGGGAGGGGGCCGAAGGCAAGCTGAAGCTGGACCTCGTCGAGGGCCATCTGATCGGATCCATCCCCGCGCAGATGCGGAAGCTGGCGGAGGTGTCCAATCAGTGGTGGATCGGCCTCAGCCTCATTCACACGCTGTTCGTGAAGGAGCACAACGCCATCGTGGATCACCTCCGGCGGCACTACCCGGAGTGGAGCGCGGCTCGCCTCTTCCACACCGCCCGCCTCGTCAACGTGGCGCTGATCGCCAAGATCCACACCGTCGAATGGACGACCGCCATCCTGGGGCACCCCACGCTGGACATCGCCATGAACGCGAACTGGTGGGGTTTCGCGGGCGAACGCCTCACGCGCGCCCTCGGCCGCGGGCGCGCCGTCGGCCCCCGGCGCGGCAGCGAGGTGTGGAACGGCATCATCGGCTCCCAGAAGGTGCACCACACGGCGCCCTACGCGATGACCGAGGAGTTCGTCTCGGTCTATCGGATGCATCCGCTCATGCCCGACGCGATCCAGCTGTTCCGCGCCGGCACCGGCGGCCTGGAGCGGAGCGTCGCGCTGCCCGACGTCTCCGGTCAGCAAACGGTGTCGGCCTTCAACGGCGATCTGTCGATGACCGACCTCCTCTATTCGTTCGGCATCGCCCACCCGGGTGCGGTGGTCCTGCACAATTACCCCGCTTTCCTTCGCGACCTCCAGCGCGACGACCAGTCCAGGATCGACCTCGCGGCGATCGACGTGATGCGCGACCGCGAGCGCGGCGTGCCGCGGTACAACCAGTTCCGCCGCCTCCTGCACCTCGATCCGGTGAAGTCGTTCGAGGAGATCACGAGCAACAAGGAGTGGGCCCGCGAGCTCCGCGAGGTGTACGGCGACGTCGAGCGCGTCGACCTGATGGTCGGGATGTTCGCGGAGGATTTCCCGGCGGGCTTCGGGTTCAGCGACACGGCGTTCCGCGTCTTCATCCTGATGGCGTCGCGAAGGCTGAAGAGCGATCGGTTCTTCACGACGGACTACAACGAGAACGTCTACAGCCGCGAGGGCCTCGACTGGATCGACAACAACACCATGTCGAGCGTCCTCCTGCGCCACAATCCCGATCTCGCGCCGATGCTCCGCCAGGTCGAGAACGCGTTCGCGCCCTGGGCGCGCGTCGATGCGCCGGGGGCGCCCGGCGCAGGGTCGAAATAGCGGAGCGACGTCCATGCCGGGGAGGATATTCATGAAGACAGCTCAGCAAGCGGGCGCGCCTGCGCACGAGGGCCGCCGGAGGTGGCGTCGCCTCCAGTACGGGATCGCGGGTGCAGCCTCCCTCCTCGGGGTGGCTCTCCTCCTCTCCTATCGGTACTCGCCGAACCGCCCGGTGGAGTACGAGGCGATCGAGGATCACTTCAAATATGGCTCGATCGGCGGCGACACCGAGAGCGGCTTGCCGCTGCGCGTGGTGGAGATCTTGCCCCGGTTGTTCCGCGAGCACATGCCCCCGGGGCCGCCGGACTACAGGGCGTTCGGCTTCATCCAGGAGCCGGGCCACGTGACGCCGATCGGGTTCTCCGTGCGCAGGCGGGGGATCGACCTGGTCGGCCTCAACTGCGCGGTGTGCCACGTCGGCTCCGTGCGGGCGGCTCCGGACGCCGCCCCCGTCCGCTACCTCGCGATGCCGGCCAACACGGTCGACCTGGAGGCGTACTTCGACTTTCTCTCGCGGTGCGCCGAGGACCCCCGGTTCACGCCGGACCGCGTGCTCGCGGAGCTGGAGAAGGACGGCGCGCTGTTCCCGATCGAGCGCTCCCTCTATCGCACGGCCGTCGAGCGGATGAAGGTGGGCCTGGCCTTCCGGCAGCGGACGCTGGCCGGCTTCAGGTTCCCGGACCACCCCCGCTTCGGGCCGGGCCGCGTCGACACGTTCAATCCCTACAAGTCGGGCCCGTTTGCCGCCTATTACCAGGATGGCATTCCCGACGAGGAGCGGATCGGCACCGCCGATTTCCCTTCCGTGTGGAACCAGAAGATGCGCGAGGGCATGCACCTGCACTGGGACGGGAACAACACCTCGGTCAGCGAGCGCAACGTGAGCGCCGCGTTCGGCGCCGGCGCCACCCGTGAGGACGTGGATCTACCGAGGATCATGCGCATCAAGCTGTGGCTCGACCAGCTGCCGGCGCCGGCGTTCCCCTTCGAGGGCAGCGCCGACCGGGCCACGCTCCAGCGCGGAGAGGCGTTGTTCGAAGGGCGGTGCGCGAGCTGCCACGCGCCCTCCGGGGCGTACGTGGGGCAGGTCGTGCCGATCGAGGAGATCGGCACCGACGAGCACCGATTGAACTCTTACACGACAAAGCTCCAGCAGATCCAGCGCGCCTACGGGGAGGGCTACGACTGGGAGTTCAAGCACTTCCGGAAGACCAACGGCTACGCCAACCAGCCGCTCGACGGCGTCTGGGCGAGGGCGCCCTTCCTGCACAACGGCTCTGTCCCGACGCTGTGGGACCTGCTCACGCCGGCCGAGCGCCGGCCCACACGCTTCTACCGGGGTCACGATGTGTACGACCCCGCCCGGGTCGGTTTCCGGACGGACATCCGCGAGATCGAGGGCAGGCCGGCGTTCCTGTTCGATACGCGGCTCCCCGGCAACAGCAACAAAGGGCACACCGGAGAGCGCTACGGGACGGAGCTGAGCGACGGCGACAAGTCGGCGCTGATCGAATACCTCAAGACGCTTTAGGCCGCCGCCACCCCGGGGGGACACCACCATGACATCGCGAATCGACAACCGTTATGCGAAGGCCTTCCAGGCCGTCGTCGCGCTCGGCATCCTCATCAACGTCGCCATGGCCATTCCATCCATCATCTCGCCGCGGTGGGCGCTCGCTGCGCTGTCGTTGCCGCCGATCCTGTCGTTCAAGGCGGATGTGTGGATGCGCTACGCCGGCGCGCTGCTCCTCGCCCTCTCGATCATGTACGTGCCGGCCGTCGTGAACCCGTCTCGCCACCGCTTCAACGCCTCCGTCGCGGTGATCGCGCAGCTCGGCTTCGGGCTGTTCTGGTTCTGGCTGGTGACGTTCGCCGACTACCAGGCGGCCTACCTCGGGCTCGCCTATGTCGGCGGCTCGCTCGGCGCAATCCAGGCGCTGCTCTACGTCGCGTTCCTGCGTCGAGAGTACCTTCGGCCAGGAACGCACGCGCCGGGAGCGGCGTGAGCAGCCCGACTCCGGCGCCCGGATTGCACGGAGAGAAGGCTCGGGTCTACGAGGACGAGAGAGGTGCAGCATGAGAATCTCGATCGCACGTTCACCGGCGCCGGGGTTGTTGCGTCCGCCTGGGGAGGAACAGCGTCGCGCGGCCCTCGCGAGGGCGCAGGGCAGCGCTGTCACCCAGGGCGGAGAGGGCGAGCCGGGTAGGCTGGCAGGCAGGACCACGGAAGAGACGTTCAAGATGGAGTCGGCCACCGGCACCGGGCGCGAGCCGCCGAAGGGCGTCATCGACCAGATGGTGAACGCAGAAGAGGGGGTATACGACCGGGATACCGCGTACATCCTCGCGGCCGCGTCGGCGTGGACGTATTCGGACGCCGATGCGCTCGGAAGGATGCTCACACGCCGTGGCATCGCCAACGAATGTGTCTCCGTCGAGTTCAAGAACGACGCGCTGTTCGTGGACTCCACCGCCTACGTGGTCCAGAGCCACGATCGCCGGCTGGCGATCCTTTGCTTCAGCGGCACGGAGCCGCGCAACCACATCGATTGGCTGACGGACGCGAGCGTCAGGGCGGACACGTTTCCCTCCGTGGGGAACGTGCACGGCGGCTTCTACCGCGCCACGGCGGCGCTGTGGCCGGTCATGAGGGATCTGCTCCGGGCCGCTGCGAGCGGCGCGTCGGTCTGCCGGGCGCTGGAGGCCGACCAGGCGCTGCGCAGCTGCCCGCTGCGGGGCTCGCTGGACAGGGGCGCCGAGCAGCGCCCCGCGGAGGATGGCCCGCGGAGCGGCGATCCTCCGCCTCTGACCGAGGAAGGCGACGCGCCCGCCGGTCAGCTGGAGGCGCTCTACATCACCGGCCACAGCCTGGGCGGAGCGCTGGCCGTGCTCGCCGCCGCGCTCATCTACTCGGAGAGGCAGCTCGCCGGGCTCCGGCCGCTGCTGAAGGGGGTGTACACCTACGGCCAGCCAATGGTCGGCGGGCCTACGTTTGCCAGGCACTTCGGCGAAAAGTTCGGGAAGAAGCTCTTCCGGCACATCTACGGGAACGACATCGTTCCGCGCCTGCCGCCGATAACGACAGGAAGGTTCTCGCATTTCGGCCAGGAGTACGCGTCGACGAGCGCGGGCTGGGCAGAGCAGGAGCGGCCCGTGACCCAGGCGATCAAGATGAGCTTGTGCACGGCCATCGGCCTCCTCGCCTGGGTCAGAGATCAGCTGCCCGGCCTGAGCTGGCTGCGCCTGCCGGTCTCCTGGGGTGACCACGCGCCGCTCTACTACCTGCGCACCTCGCAAGCCGCCCACCCCGGCTCGGAGTTCGAGTGAGGGGGCCGGCAGCCACGAGGCGCCACGCCTTCGCCGCCGAGCGCGAGGCTACGAGGCCCTGGCGTTCTTCAGCGCGTCCGGGTTCCCCGGCCCCTCGAGGTACTCGTCGTACGTGCCGTTGAAGACGCGCGGATCCTTCGACGACAGATCGAGCACGCGGGTGCCGAGCTTGCCCACGAAGTGCCGGTCGTGGCTCGTCACGACGACCGTCCCCTTGTACTCGACGAGCGCCTGGAGGAGCGCGTCGATGCTCTCGACGTCGAGGTGGTTCGTCGGCTCGTCGAGCACGACGATGTTGTTCTTCACCAGGATGAGCTTCGCGAGGAACAGGCGCGCCGCCTCGCCGCCGGAGAGGTTCTCCGTCTTCTTGAGCCCGGCCTCGCCGCTGAAGAGCAGCTTCCCGAGCACCGAGCGCACGTGCTCCTTCGGGGCGGACGGGTCGAAGCGGTACAGCCAGTCGTACGCCGTGAACCCCGCCTCGATCGCCTCGTGGTGATCCTGCGCGAAGTAGCCGACGTTCGTGTCGTGGCCCCACGTGACGGCCCCGGCGTCGGGCGTGTACTCGCCGACGAGGAGCTTGAGCAGCGTCGACTTGCCGATGCCGCTCGGCCCGATGACCGCGAGCTTGTCGCCGCGGTTCAGGTTGAAATCGAGCTTCTGGATCACGCGCCGATCCCCGAAGCTCTTGGAGAGGCCCTCGACGCGCAGCACGTCGCGGCCAGAGGGCTTCTCGATCTCGAACTTGATGTACGGGCGCACGACGCTCGAGCGCCGCACCTGGATGCCCGCCTCGAGCTTCTCGATCTCCTTCACGCGCGACTGCGCCTGGCTCGACCGGCTGGCGCTCGCGCCGAAGCGGGCCACGAAGTCCTTGAGCTCGGCGATCTTCTTCTTCTTCTGCGCGGCGTCGGCCTCCGACTGGCGCTTGCCGGTCGTCTTCTGCTCGATGAAGTCGTCGTAGTCGCCCGTGTAGAGCGTGACCGTCTGGTAGTCGACGTCGGCGACGTGCGTCGCGATCGCGTTCATGAAGTGCCGGTCGTGGCTGACGACGAGGAGCGTGCCGCGGAAGGTGTCGGTCAGGTACGACTCGAGCCAGCGGATCGAGTCGAGGTCGAGGTGGTTCGTCGGCTCGTCGAGGAGCAGGACGTCCGCGCCCCCGAAGAGCGTCTGGGCGATGAGGACGCGGAGCTTGTACCCGCCCGCGAGCGTGCTCACCGCGCTCGTGTGCCGGGCGGTCGCGATCCCGAGCCCCTCGAGGATCTCGGCGGCGCGCGACTCGGCGGTGTAGCCGTCCTCCTCGCCGATCGTCCCCTCGAGCTCGGCGAGCCGCATGCCGACCTCGTCGGTCATCTCGACCTCGTACAGCCGATCGCGCTCCTGCATCGCGTCCCAGAGCGCCCGGTTGCCCATCAGGACCGTATCGAGGATGCGGCAGGACTCGTAGGCGAAATGGTCCTGCTTGAGCACCCCGACGCGGAGCTGCTTCGGGATCTCGACCGAGCCCTGATCCGACTCCTCCTCGCCGGAGATGACCTTGAGGAGCGTCGATTTCCCCGCTCCGTTCGCGCCGACGAGCACGTAGCGCTTGCCGGGGTCGAAGCGCATCGTGACGTTCTCGAAGAGAATTTTGGGACCGTACCGCTTGGTGAGCTTTTCGAGCGTGATCATCTCAGCGGCGCCGGGCGTAGCACGTGTGCGCCTGCGGTTCCGGTGAATTCCGGAGGCGGCGCGCCCCCCGGGGCAGGCGCGTCACCGCGGCGCGCCGGGCGGCGGGCCGGCGACGCGCGCCGGCGCTTCCTCGAATACCTCGGCGTCCGGCAAGGAGAGGACCTCCCTGCCGGCCGATTCCAGCTTCTCTCGCGGCACGTCGCGGAAGCGCGCGCGGAACGCCGCAGACGGGCGGAGGGTCACGGCCTGCCCGGTCGACCTGCGCCTGTACGTGGTCTCCACGCCGTCCTCGCTCGCCTCGATCAGGCTGAGATTCAGCTTCCCGAGGCTGGCCCCCGTCGCGGCGGCGGCGCCGTCGGCGATGCAGGAGAACTGCACGTTCCGCGGGCTGTGGTGGATCACCTCGAGATCGAAGCTCCTCGCTGGCAGCCCGAGTTTTGCGAGCGCAAAGCGCCCCATGCGGTAGCCGGCGACGGCCCACGGCCCCGCCCCGCCGTGGATCGCGGCCACGGCGCGCAGCTCGTCGTCCGGGGCCTCCGCGGCCGGGCGGCCCTGCGCGGGCGGGTGGCCGTGGTGGTGGGCCGCGTGCCGCTGCCCGCGGCCCTGACTGGCAGGCGCATGCGGCCGGCCGGCGGTCTCCCGCGCCGCCGGGCCCTCGGGGGGATGGGCGCCCGCGCCGCCGCACCGGATCGAGGAAATGGCGGCGAGGAGGATCAACGCCGCTCGGCTCATCGTCTTGCGCATGCTCGCTCGATCCCCGTGAGGGCGGCGGAGTGTCCCCGTTCGCGCGCGACGTCAAGGGCGTCGGGCCGCGCGCCGCTGCCCGCGACGCCCGGGATCCGCCCGATCCGGCGAGCGCGCAGGCGTACCGTGGACGGTTTCACGCACCGCGGCGTCAGACCGGGGTAACATGCGCCCGTCATGCCCCGCGCGCCCGCCAGCCGTTTCCGTCGCCAGAGCCGCGCCGGCCTCGCTGGCTCCGCTGGCCTCGGCGGCGACGCGACGACCCACGTGGCCCGCGCCGGGGGTGATGCTCGCCGATGACCCGCGTCCACCCTGAAGGCTTCCGGCCCGAAGCGCTCGTAGGCCAGGTCCTGCGCGGCAAGTGGCGGCTGGAGCGCCTGCTGGGCTTCGGCGGGATGGCCATGGTCTACGCCGCCACCCACCGCAACGGGATGCGCGGCGCGGTGAAGATCCTCCGCCGCGAGCTGTCCGAGGACGAGGAGGCGCGCTCGCGCTTCCTGCGCGAGGGCTACGTCGCCAACCGCGTCGAGCACCCGGGCATCGTCCGGGTGCTCGACGACGACGTCACCGACGACGGCTCGGTGTTCCTTGTGATGGAGCTGCTCGAGGGCGAGACCGTCGAGGCGCGCCGCGCGCGCGAGCCGGGCGGCGTGCTCGGCGTGAACGAGGTGCTCGCCATCGCCGACGACCTGCTCGACGTGCTCGCCGTCGCGCACGAGCGCGGGATCGTGCACCGCGACCTCAAGCCGGACAACCTGTTCCTCACGCGCCACGGGCAGCTGAAGGTGCTCGACTTCGGCATCGCGCGGCTGCGCGAGCTCTCCTCCCCGGCGAACGCCTCCACGCGCGCCGGCACCCTGATGGGGACGCCGCAGTTCATGCCGCCGGAGCAGGCGCGGGGGCAGTGGGACAGGGTCGACCCGCGCAGCGATCTATGGGCCGTCGGGAGCACGATGTACCAGCTGCTCTCGGGGCGGTACGTGCACGAGGCCGAGACGCTGCCGCTGCTGCTCCTCGCGGCGATGACGCAGCCGGCGCCGCCCGTGGGCAGCGTCCTGCCGGCCCTGCCCCCGCCGATCGCCGGCGTGATGGACGTGGCGCTCGCGTTCGACCCCGACCGCCGCTGGCCGAACGCCCGCGCGATGCAGCGCGCGCTCCGCCAGGCGCGGGGCGGCGCGGCGCTCGAGCTGGCCCCGGGCGCGCCACCGGAGCACGGGCGCGCGCCGCTGCACTCGGAGCACGGGCGCGGGCTCCTGCACTCGGATCCAGGGCGCCCGTCGGCGCACGCGCGAGGCCCCGGGAGCGGGCCGCGCGGCACGGAGTTCGCGGCGGCGGGCACGGCCAGCGGCGTCGCGGCCGGCGGCGGCGCGGCCAGCACCGGCACGGTCTCGCCGGTCGTGGAGCGCGCGGCCAGCGCGGAGCGCTCCGCGCCGCGCGCGGTGGCCACGGGCGCGCTCCTCGCCGGCGCGCTGGCCGTGGGCGCCCTGGTCGCGCTCGTGTGGTGGCAGCGCGCGGGCGAAAGGGGCGCGGAGGATCCGTCGCACGGCTCCACGGTGGAGGCCGAGCCGCGCTCCACCGCGGGCGCCGGGGCGACGACGGCGCCGCCCGACAGCGCAGGCTCGCCCGGGGCCGGCGTGCAGCCGGCGCCGTCCGGCGATGCGGTCCCCGCGATCGCGCCGTCCGCGCCCGCGACAACGCCGGCGCCCGAGGCCGCGGGCGCGACGGCCGCGCCGGCGCCCGAGGCCGCGCCCGCGACGGCCGCGAGCGCGAGCGCGGCCGCGCCGAGGCCCGCCGCCGGGGGCAGGGCGCGATCCCCCGCGACCGCGACGAAGGCGCCCGCCGCGCCGACGCCGGCCCCCGCGCCGACGCCGGCGGAGGACCCGTACAACCGGAGACGTTGAGGTCGCACGGATGCGTAGATCGAGCCCGCGTAGACGATTCCCGGCGGAGGTGCTCGCCGTGGGAGGAGCCGTGCTCCTCGCCTGCCCCGACGCCTCCGCGCAGGGGCGCGATCCTGCGGCCGCGGAGGCGCTGTTCGACGCCGGCAGGGCGGCGCTGCAGGCGAAGGACTACGACGCCGCGTGCCCGAAATTCCAGGAGAGCTACGAGCTCGATCCGGCGCCCGGGGCGCTGCTCAACCTCGGCGACTGCGAGGAGAAGCGCGGCAGGGTCGCGACCGCGTGGTCGATCTTCCGGCAGCTCGCGCGCGATCTGCCCGCGAACGACGACCGCCGCCCCATCGCCCAGTCGCGCGCGGCGGCGCTCGAGGCCCGCGTGCCGAGGCTCACGATCCGGCTCGCGCCGGGGGCGCCCGCGGACACGGCGGTGCAGCGCGCGGGGGTCCCGGTCGGCGCGGGCTCGCTGGGCTCGCCGTTGCCGGTCGACCCGGGCGAGGTCCAGGTGACGGCGGCGGCGCCGGGCCGGAAGCAGAAGATCTTCACGGTGCAGCTCGCGGAGGGCGCGCAGGTCGAGCTGCTCGTGGCGCCGGAGGAGGCCGCGGCCGCCGCGGGCGCGGGGCCTGCGCTCCCGCCGAAGACCGCCCCGCAGGAGGCGGGGGGCTCACCCCGGCGGACGGCCGGCTGGATCAGCGCCGGCGTCGGCGCGGTCGGGATCGGCGTCGGCGCCGTGTTCGGCGCGCGCGCGATCGGGAAGAAGGGCGACGCCGAGGCGTACTGCGACGAGGACAACGTCTGCCTGGATCAGGGGATCAAGCTGCAGAAGCAGGGCGTGACCGCGGGGACGATCTCGACGGTCGCGTTCCTCGTCGGGGCGGCGGCGCTGGGCACGGGCGCGGTGCTCGTCTTCACGGCGCCCTCCTCGGGGCAAGGGTCGCCGGCGCCCCGGGCCACCCTCGGCGTGGTGCCGGGAGGCGCCGTGGCGACCATCGTCTTTTGACGGGAGCTGCGCGGCGTCGCCGCGAGGGAGGGGCCCTGGTGGTGAAGCGCGATCAGAGGAGCATCCGTGCCGTGGTCTCCGCCGTCCTGCTCGTCGCCGCGGGCGTGGGAGGTTGCAATGCGCTCATCGGCCTCGAGGTCGGCCAGCTGGACGCATCGACGGGCGGCGCGGGCGGCGCGGGCGGCAGTGGCAGCGACGGCGGCGGCGCCGGCACGGGCGGCAGCGGCGGAGGCGACGGCGGCGCTGGCGCGGGCGGCGGCGGCGCTGGCGCGGGCGGCGGCGGCGCGGGCGGCTCGGGCGGCGGCGGCGGCGAGGCGCCGTTCTGCGGCGGGGATCGCGAGGACGCCATCCGCGGGCCGCAGGCGCGCTGGGGCACGACCATCGGGCTCGACGTCACCGACGTCGCGGCGCACGGCGACGGGGTGACGGCCATCATCAACGAGAAGGGCTCGATCTCCGTCGCGCGGTGGGCGCGCGGCGGCACCCGCGACGCCGGGTATGGGCTGACGGCGACCGATCTGCTGGAAGGCGACATCAAGGCCACGCACCTCTCCGTCGGCCAGGGGCTCGCCTATGTGGCCGGGTGGTCGGACAGCGGCCCCCAGCTGCCCAGCGCGTCCACCACCGGGTGCGTCCTCAGCGGGCTCGCGCTCTCTCACCCGAGCTTCCTCGCTGCGCTCGACGAGAAGGGCCAGTGCCGGTGGGCGTGGTCGCCGGACGGCGGCGCCACCTCCACCCCGCTCGGCCTCGCGGCGGCGCCCGGCGCGGTGGTGATCGCCGCCTCGGTGAAGGGGCCGAGCGTGAACGACGGCGCGTGCACCCTCGCGATGGGCGACGCGGAGACGTCCGTGGGGCTGGCCGCGCTCGATCCGGCGGCAGGCGGTTGCCTGTGGGGGATGCCCATCGGCCCGTCGCCGGCCGTGACCGTCGGAGAGCTCCTCGTCGACGAGGCGCGGGGCGAGGTGCTGGCGGTCGGCCGCTACGAGGGCGAGGAGGGCTACGTCGTCGGGGGAGCGCTGCTCCCTCCCTCGCAGGATCGCGATGTGTTCGTGGCGCGCTTCGCGCTGACCGAGGGGTCGCTCAAGGGCATCGACGCGTTCCCCCTCCCCGGGCGTCAGGAGGTGGACCGGCGCGGGGCCGCGCTGCTCCCGGGCGGCGACGTCGTGATCGTCGGCTCCTACGCCGGCGCGCTCGATTTCGGCGAGGGCTGCCCGCCGGCGCCCGAAGAGGACGCGCCGGACATGGAGAACTTCTTCGTCATGCGCGTCTCCGGCCCGTCCGTTGTCTGGGGCCGCGGGTTCGGCGACGCGGGGCACCGGCAGTGGGTCGCCAGCGTGGCGGCGGCGCCCGATGGACTGATCTACGTGACGGGGAACTACCAGGGCGAGATCGACCTCGGGAACGGCGGGAAGCTCGTCGCTCCCGCGACGGACGCCGATCCGATGGTCGGGTTTCTGATCGTGCTCGATGCCCGCGGCAACGTCGTCTCCGCCTCCGAGCTGAGGGGGACGGGCGACGCTTACGTGTGGGCCGCCGCGCCCGGCCCGGCGCCTGGAGACGCCCTCTATCTCGGCGGGGAGCTGGGCAGCACCCTCGATATCGGGCGCGACCCGCCGCTCACCGACGCAATGGGGCGCGGGTTCATCGCCGAGCTCCCGGGCGTGCGGTGATCCCCGCGGTCCGGCGCGCCGGGCCGCGAGCGCTCGACGCCCCGCCCCCGCATCGGCCGCTGCGACCGGATCGCCGCGGCGCGGGCGCGGGCGGACGGCGGAGAGCGCGCCTTTCGGTGAGGGGCGCGCCGGAACCCTCTCGACTCCTGGAGCGACGCTCGCCATGAAGTCGATGGTGGCGAGCGAGGCGAGGGCTCTCGCTGGCGGCCGCGGCGGCGCCGCGCCACCAGGAGACGGGAGATGAAGCGCGATCTCAGGAGCACTCGACCCATGTTCTGCGCCGGGCTGCTCATCACCGCGGCCGCGGGGGGCTGCAACGCGATCATCGGGCTCGAGGTCGGCGAGCTCGACGCCTCGGCGGGCGGCGCGGGCGCGACCGCTTCGAGCGTGTCGGCCGGCGGCGCAGGAGGTGAAGGCGGTCGCGGCGAGGGCGGCGCTGGCGAGGGCGGCGCTGGCGAGGGCGGCGCTGGCGAGGGTGGCGCAGGCGAGGGCGGCGCTGGCGGCGGGAACGAGGCGTTCTGCAGCTACGCCCGCGAGGGAGCCGTCCGGACACCGTCGGGAGAGTGGGGCGCGCTGTCCGGCCTGGCGGTCGTCGGCCTCGCGGCGCGAGACGGCGGTGTGACGGCCCTGGTCAAGGAGAGCCGGGTGCTCGCCAGCGAGCCCACCAAGACCAGGACGGGGTTCTCGGTCGCGAGGTGGAGCCCGTCCGGGGTCCGCGAGAGCGCGTACGGGATGACGACCGGCGACATGCTCGGCAGCGTCTCGGCCGAGCACCTGGCCGTCGCCTCGGACCTCGCTTATGTGGCCGGCTGGTCGGAAGCTCCCCTCACCTTGCTCGCGTCGGGCGGCAGGTGCACCGCCAGCGCGGACACCGGCCGCAAGCCGAGCTTCCTGCTGGCGCTCGACCAGCTGGGCAAGTGCAGGTGGGCCTGGACCGTGGACGCGGAGTTCAACGCCTACCCGCTCGGGCTCGCGGCGACGGCGGACCGGGTCGCCTTCGCCGTCTCGCGATCCGGGGCGACGAGCGCGACCACCGACGATTGCGTCCTCGGGGCCGCCGATCAGCGCGGGGTCACGGATCTCGTGACCTTCAACGCAGGCGGCAAGTGCCGGTGGAGCCGCGCGCTCGGATCCTCCGCGGCCGTGCACGTCGCCGAGGTCGTCGCCGCGCCGGAGACCGGCGAGGTGCTCGTCGTCGGCGACTACGACGCGCCGGATGAGCCCATCGACATCCAGGGAAGCAAGCTCCCCCGCGCGCCGGATCGCGACCTGTTCGTGGCGCGCTTCCGGCTCGATGACGGCGCCCTGACGGGCCTCATCCCGCTCACGGCCCCTGGGACCCAGGCCGCGGCGCGGCACGGGTCCGCGCTGCTCCCGGACGGCGAACTCGTGATTTCCGGGACCTACACCGGGCCGTCCTTCAGCTTCGAGGACGACTGTCCGCTCCTGCCTCCCACAGGAGACACGGAGAACTCGTTCGTCGCGCGCGTCTCGCGGGAGGGAGTGGTCTGGAGCCGCGGGTTCGGCGACGAGGAGCGAGATCAGATGGTCGTCAGTCTGGCGGTGGACGGAGCAGGGGCGATCTACATGGCCGGCACGCTCGAGGGCGAGATCGCCCTGGGGAACGGCGAGAGCCTCACGGCCGGGACGGACGAATTGCAGAGCTTTCTGATCGTGCTCAATCCCAGCGGCAACGTCCTCTCGGCGACCGCGTTCACGGGCACAGGCACCGTGGGCGTGTGGGCGGTCGCGCCGGGCGCGACGATCGGCGATCCCTTCACCATCGGCGGTGAGCTGACGGAGACGTTCTCTCTCGTCCCCAGCGACCATCCCAGCGCGGCGCCCGGCGAAGGGTTCATCGCCCGGGTGAAGGGGTTGCCGTGAGCGCCACGCGCGGACGCCAGCGCACCACGCGAGCAGTCCATGACATTTCCGCACGACGACACGCAGCCTGCGACCGGACCGCAGCGGCGCGCATTCCAGCCCGGGTTGACGAAGCGGGGACTGGCAGCTTCCATGAGAGGATGCGCTCGCTTCACCGCCTCTTCTGTCTCTGCCTGGCCCTCCCTGCCGGACTCAGCTGTGGATTCCCCGACGCCACCTTCACGGAGCGCTCCAGCACGGGCGTGGGGGGCGCGAGCGGCGCCGCGGAGTCGGCGAGCTCCGCCGCCGCGTCCTCGGGCGCGGTGGGCCCCGGCGGCGGCGCGGAGGCCTCCAGCGCCGGCGGGACCGGCGACGGCGCGACGGGCTCCGGCGGCGGCGCCGCGGGCTCTGGCGGCGGCTCCGCGGGCTCCGGCGGCGGCTCGGCGACCTCCAGCGCGAGCGCCGGCCCGGCGACCTCCGGCGCCGGCGGCGGCTCGACGACCTCCAGCGCGGCGACCTCCGGCGCCGGCGGCGGCTCGACGACCTCCAGCGCGAGCGCCGGCCCGGCGACCTCCAGCTCCAGCGGCGGCACCGTCGACTGCGACGCCGACAAGGACGGCTATCTGTCGATCGCGTGCGAGGGCGGCGACGACTGCAACGACGACAACCCCTCGGTCCACCCGAACCAGCCCAGCACCTTCTATGACGCGCCGATCCCTCCGGGACGCAGCTTCGATTACGACTGCAGCGGCGAGGAGGAGACGGAGTTCGCCGCCGTCAAATGCGCTGGCCTGCTCGTCTGTGCCACGGCGAGCAGCGTGTTTCTGAGCGACGTCCCGTGTGGAAGCCGGGGCCCGTTCGGGTCCTGCGACCTCACCTGCAAGTCGACCATCACCTTTCCCAGTTACGTCAGGGGATGCCATTGAGCCCGCGCTGCCTCGGTGGCGGGTCGAGGACGCCACGCAACGGAGAGCCGACCCGATGAGACCCGAACCTCGTGCCGTCCGATCCGCCGTGTCGTGCGCCTTCCTGCTCGCCGCGGCGGCGGGGGGCTGCAACGCGCTCATCGGGCTGGAGGTCGGCGAGCTGGATTCGTCGCAGTCCGGCGCGGGCACGGCCTCGGCCTCCTCCTCGGGAGGCCCTGGCACCGGAGGCTCGGGCGCCGGTGGTGAGGGCACCGGTGGTGCAGGGGGCGGCGACGGCGGCGGTGGTGCAGGGGGCGGCGACGGCGGCGATGGAGGCAGCGGCGGCGACGGCGGCGGTGGAGGCAGCGGCGGCGACGGCGGCGGTGGAGGCAGCGGCGGCGGGGGTCCGCTGTGCAGCGACGCCGAGGGGACCGTCGTCGCGCCGTCGGCCAGCTGGGGAGAGACGCTCGGCTTCGACGTCGGCGATCTCGCGGCGTCGGACGGCGCGCTGACGGCGGTCATCACGGAGGTCCTCGACAGCGGGGCGTTCCGCTTCTCGGTCGCGAAATGGACCTCCGGCGGGGCAAACGATTCCCGGTACGGGCTGTCGGCGAACGATGTCTGGGGCTTGCACCTGGCTGCGGGCGGCGGCGCCACCTACGTGGCGGGGGAGGCCGCGGGGGCGACCAATCTCCCCGGTGGGCTCCTCGACGCGTGCCGCGTCGGCCCTGCGCTGGTCGCCACCAGCTACACGACGAGCTTCGTCGCCGCGCTCGACGCGAACGGCCGTTGTGGGTGGGCGTGGAGCCTCGACGCGCAGCACAACACCACGGCGCGCGCCATGGCGGCGAGCTCCGAGGCGGTCGTCTTCGCCGTCGACGTGACGGACGCCGGCCGGAGCTTCGGCCCGTGCGAGCTGAAGAGCGTCCCGGCCGAGTCGGCGCTGCTCGCCGCGCTCTACCCGGCGGACGGCGCGTGCAAGTGGCAACACCGCCTCGGGCCGCGGGCGGCCGTGACCGTCAAGGCGCTCCCCGTCAACCCGAAGGCGAGCGGCAACCTCGTGACCGTCGTGGGCGACTACGAGTCGCTCGGCGGAGCGGTCACGTTCGGCGGGCAGACCCCCTTCGCCTCGGAGCAGCGCGACGTCTTCGTCGCGCGCTACACGGCGATCGACGGCGCTCTGGTGGACTTGACCACGCTGAACCTCGAGGGAGATCAGCAGGTGGCGCAGCACGGCGCCGCGCTGCTCCCGGGCGGCGACGTCGTGATCGCCGGCTCGTACCGGGGGGTCGTCGACTTCGGCGGCGGCTGCCCGGCGTTGCCCGACGCGGGGGACACGGAGAGCTTCTTCGTCGCGCGCGTCTCGAGGAAGGGCGTCGTGTGGAGCCGCGGGTTCGGCGACGACAAGGAGAGCCAGGTCGCGGCCGGCGTGGCGGTGGACGGCGCCGGCGCGATCTACGTCACCGGGGAGTTCACGGGCACGATCCCGCTGGGGAGCGCCGGGAACCTCACGACGTCCCAGAAGCGGGCGGGGTTTCTGATGCGGCTCGACGCGCAGGGCAACCTGATCTCCGCGGCCAAGGTCGAAGGAGCCGGCACCGTCGCCCTCCGCGTCGTCGCGGTGGACGGGGCGCTCGGCGGGCCCGTCTACGTCGCCGGCGCCGTGACGGGCGCGCTCCACCTCGACGGCCTCGCCGCGCCGCTCGGGAGCGAGAGCGATAACGAGTCCCGCGGGTTCATCGCGAGGCTCTCCAGCGCGCGCTGATCCGGAGGACCGCGGCGGCGACATGCGGCGGACGCGGTCCTGGCCGCTGGACCTGCAGCTCGAGGCTGGCGTTCGCCTCATCGACATGCGGCCAGAGCCTGCTCTGTCCTGGGCACGCCCGTTCACGTCTGCCCTTGCGACCTCTTCCGCCGGCGCGCTCCCTCGACGCCCGCGAGGTCCGCACCATGTTCACGACGATGCTCCCCAGCTCGACCGACGCCGCCCGGGTCCACCGGTTCGGCGGCCCCGAGGTCATCACCATCGACGAGGTGCCGGTCCCGCTGCCCGGCCCGGGCCAGGTGCTGGTCCGCGTCGCGGCGGCCGGGGTCGGGCCGTGGGACGCCTGGATTCGTGCGGGCAAGAGCGTGCTGCCCCAGCCGTTGCCGCTGACGCTCGGCTCGGACCTCGCGGGCACCGTGGCCGCGGTGGGCCCCGAGGTGACTGGCCTCGCGCCGGGCGCGGCGGTCTTTGGCGTCGCCAACAAGCGCTTCACAGGCGCACACGCGGACTATGCCGTGGCGCAGGCGTGCATGGTGACGCGCAAGCCCCTCCGGTTCTCCGACGTGCAGGCCGCCTCCGTGCCGGTCATCGCGGTCACGGCGTGGCAGGCGCTGTTCGATCGGGCCCAGCTCGAAGCCGGACAGACCGTGCTGGTGCACGGTGCGGCCGGCAGCGTCGGCACGTACGCGGTGCAGCTCGCGCGCCGGGCCGGCGCCCGTGTGATCGCGACGGCCTCGGCCAAGGATCGCGACTTCGTCCGCAGCCTCGGCGCGGACGTCGTCGCGGACTACCGGAGCGAGCGCTTCGAGGATGCCGCCAGGGACGTCGATGCCGTCATCGACCTCGTCGGTGGCGACACGCAGGCGCGGTCCTTCGCCGTGCTCAAGCCACGTGGCGCCCTGGTCTCGGCGGTGTCGGCCCCTGATCGGGAGGAGGCCGCCCGTCGCGGCGTGCGGGCGAGCTTCTTCCTCGTCGACGTCACGACGGCCCACCTCGACCGCATCGCCGCCCTGCTCGACGCGGGCGAGCTCTCGGTCGACATCGGCGCCGTGCTGCCGCTCGCCGAGGTCCGCAGCGCGCACGAGATGCTCGAGGGCGCTCGCCCCCGCCCGCGCGGCAAGATCGTCCTGGCCATGGCCCCTGCTCGCTGAGGTCGTCCGAGAGCAGCGCCCCCCGGGCGCGTCCGACCAGGGGCCGTTGTGCCCCGGCGCAGGCCCAACCGGCCGCCTTCAGACCGAGTGAGTGAGCACTCACTCTTGACGAGTGAGCGCTCACTCCGGTACACGGGACGCATGGCACCCCCAAGCCGGCGAGCTCCTCCCCTGCGTCCGGAGGAGCGTCGCGCGAGCATCATCGCGGCGACCATCCCGCTGCTGCGCCTGCACGGCCGCGAGGTAACGACGGCGCAGATCGCGATGGCCGCCGGCACCGCGGAAGGGACGCTGTTCCGCGTGTTCCCCGACAAGGAGTCGCTGATCCAGGCCGCGATCGCGGCCCTGTTCGATCCGGCGCCGACGCTGCGAGAGCTGGAGCGCATCGATCTCGCGGCGCCGCTGCGCGAGCGCCTGATCCAGGCGGTCGAGGTCCTGCAGCGCCGCGTCGAGGGCATCTGGCAGCTCATCTCGATGCTCGGCATGACGATGCCGCCGCCCGTGCGCCCCGGGTCCGATTGCGCCCAGGCGCCGCGCCACGATGAGCAGGTTCACGTGCAGATCGAGCGCCTGTTCGAGGCGTCGCGCGACGAGCTGCGCTGCGATCCGGCGTATGCGGCGCGGCTCGTCCGCATGATGACGTTCGCGGGCACGCACCCGCGGCTCACCGACGGCATGCCCCTGACCGCCGCGGAGGTCGTGGCGGTCCTGCTCGACGGTATCCGCCGCCGCTCCGAGGAGGAGGAGGAGCCTTGCTGAGGCAGCTGTTGCGCCGCTTCCTGCGCCCACAGGCGCGCTTGCTGGCGCTCGTCGTCGCGCTCCAGCTCGTGGCGACGCTCGCTTCGCTGTACCTGCCGAGCCTGAACGCCGACATCATCGACCAGGGCATCGCGCTCGGTGACACGCAGCGGATCCTGGAGCTCGGCGCGATCATGCTCGCGATCACCGGCGTCCAGATCGTGGGTTCGGTCGCCGCGAACTACGCCGGCGCGCGCGTCGCGATGAGCTTCGGCCGCGACCTGCGCGCGGCGGTGTTCCACCGCGTCGGCGAGTTCTCCGCGCGCGAGCTGTCGCGGTTCGGGGCGCCGTCGCTCATCACGCGCACGACCAACGACGTCCAGCAGGTGCAGATGGTGGTGATGATGGGCTGTACGATGCTCGTCCTCGCGCCGATCATGTGCGTCGGCGGCGTCGTGATGGCGCTGCGCGAGGACGGGTCGCTCGCCTGGCTGCTCGCGATCGCGGTGCCCCTGCTCGCGGGCGCCGTCGTCGCGATCATGTCGCGGATGGTGCCGCAGTTCCGGCGGATGCAGCCCCTCATCGACACGGTGAACCGCGTGCTGCGCGAGCAGATCACCGGCGTGCGCGTGATCCGCGCCTTCGTGCGCGAGCGCGCCGAGGCGGCGCGCTTCGAGCGCGCGAACGGCGACCTCACCGAGACCGCGCTGCGCATCGGGCGCCTGCAAGCGCTGATGTTCCCGACCGTGATGTTCGTCTTCAACGCTTCGAGCGTCGCCGTCCTGTGGTTCGGCGCGCGCCAGATCGCGGACGGCACGCTCGCGATCGGCTCGATGACGGCGTTCCTCGCCTACCTGGTGCAGATCCTGATGGCCGTGATGATGGTGACGTTCATGGCCGTCATGCTGCCGCGCGCGGCCGCGTGCTCGGAGCGCATCGTCGAGGTGCTGGACACCGAGCCGTCCGTGCGCGCTCCCGACCAGCCCGTGACGCTCGTCGAGCCGACCGGCGTCGTCGAGCTGCGAGACGTCGAGTACCGCTACCCGGGCGCCGAGCTGCCCGTCCTGCGCGGCATCTCGTTCGTGGCGCGCCCCGGGCAGGTCACCGCGATCATCGGCAGCACCGGCTCGGGCAAGACCACGCTGCTCGACCTGATCGCGCGGCTCATCGATCCGACGAGGGGCGAGGTCCGGCTCGACGGCGTCGACGCGCGCATGCTCTCCCTCGACGCGGTGTGGTCGTGCATCGGGCTCGTGCCGCAGCGGGCCTTCCTGTTCTCCGGCACGGTGGCCTCGAACCTGCGCTACGGCGACCCCGCGGCGACCGACGAGCAGCTCTGGGCGGCGCTCGCCGCCGCCCAGGCGCGCGACTTCGTCGAGGCGATGCCGCGAGGGCTCGACACGCCGATCGGGCAGGGCGGCACGAACGTCTCCGGCGGCCAGCGCCAGCGGCTGTCGATCGCCCGCGCCCTGCTGCGCCGGCCGCGCGTGTTCCTGTTCGACGACGCCTTCTCCGCGCTCGACGTCGCGACCGAGGCCCGGCTGCGGGCCGCGCTCGCCGAGCGCACGCGCGCCGCCGCGGTGATCGTCGTCGCGCAGCGCGTGTCGAGCATCGTCGACGCCGACCAGATCCTCGTGCTCGACGACGGCGAGATTGTCGGCCAGGGCAAGCATGGCGAGCTGCTCGCGTCGTGCCCGACGTACGCCGAGATCGTGGCGTCGCAGCGCGACGCGGCGGTGGCCGCGTGAGCGCGCGTCACGCGGGTCCCCCGCCCGCCGCCCCCGCGGGGGCGCGCTCCCCGGTCCTGCCGCGCGGCCCCTTCGGCATGGGCGCCGCGCCGCCGCAGAAGGCGAAGCAGTTCGCCCCCTCCGCGCGGCGCCTCCTCGGCCGCCTCGCCCCCGAGCGCGCGCGCCTCGCGGTCGTGCTCGCTTGCTCGCTGCTCAGCGTGGGGCTCGGCCTGGCCGGTCCGAAGCTGCTCGGCCGCGCGACGGACATCATCTTCTCCGGCGTCATGGGCGCTCGCCTCCCGGCGGCCGCCACGAAGGCCGAGGCCGTCGCGGAGCTCCAGCGCTCCGGCCAGGCGCGGCTCGCCGAGCTCGTGGGCCACATGGACGTCGTTCCCGGCCGCGGCATCCAGCTCCGCGAGCTCGCCGAGCTGCTCCTGCTCGTGATGGCGCTCTACGCCGGCGCGTCGCTGTTCGCCTGGCTGCAGGGCCACCTGCTCAACGACGTCGTGCAGCGCACCGTGCGGCAGCTCCGCGCCGAGGCGCAGGACAAGCTCGCCCGCTTGCCGCTCGCCTACTTCGACGGCCGCCCGCACGGCGAGCTCTTGAGCCGCGTCACGAACGACATCGACAACCTCGCGCAGGGCCTGCAGCAGACGCTGACGCAGATCATGAACGGCGCGCTGACGCTCCTCGGCATCGTCGTCATGCTCGTCGTGATCTCGCCGGTGCTCGCGGTGATCACGCTCTTCACCGTGCCGCTCTCGGTGCTCACGACCGCGGCGGTCGCGAAGCGCGCGCAGGCGAAATTCGCCGCGCAGTGGGCGCAGGTCGGCGCGCTCAACGGCCAGATCGAGGAGGCGTTCACCGGCCACTCGCTCGTCAACGTGCTCGGGCGGCGCCGCGACGTCGAGGCGCGCTTCCAGTCCACGAACGAGGAGCTGTTCGAGACCAGCTTCCGCGCGCAGTTCATGTCCAGCACCATCATGCCGGCGGTCAATTTCGTCGGGAACCTGACCTACGTCGCGATCGCCGTCATCGGCGGCCTGCGCGTCGCGTCGGGCGCGATGCTGCTCGGCAGCGTGCAAGCGTTCATCCAGTACTCGCGCCAGTTCTCTCAGCAGCTCGGCCAGCTCGCGTCCGTCACCAACGTCCTGCAATCGGGTGTTGCCTCTGCAGAGCGGGTGTTCGAGCTGCTCGACGAACAGGGCCAGTCCCCCGACGCCACCCCGCCCGCGGCGCTGCCGAGGGTGAGCGGCGAGGTCCGGTTCGAGCACGTCACGTTCCGCTACAAGCCCGACGAGCCCCTCATCGAGGACCTCGACCTCACCATCAAGCCAGGCCAGACGGTCGCGATCGTCGGCCCGACGGGCGCCGGCAAGACAACGCTCGTGAACCTCTTGATGCGGTTTTACGAGCTCGACGGCGGTCGGATCCTGATCGACGGCGTCGACATCGCGCGCTTGCCGCGCCACGAGCTGCGCGCGAGGCTCGGTATCGTGCTGCAGGATACATGGCTGTTCTCTGGCACGATCCGCGACAATATCGCCTTCGGCAACGCGGCCGCGACCGAGGCTGATATCCAGGAGGCGGCGCGCGCGGCGCACGTCGACCGCTTCGTGCGCGCCCTGCCCGCCGGTTACGATACGGTGATCGACGAGGACTCGGGCAACCTGAGCGCCGGTGAGAAGCAGCTCATCACGATCGCCCGCGCGTTCCTCGCGAACCCGGCGATCCTGATCCTCGACGAGGCGACCTCCTCGGTCGACACCCGGACCGAGGTGCTCGTCCAGCGCGCGATGGCCGCCTTGCGGGCCCAGCGCACGAGCTTCGTCATCGCGCATCGTCTTTCGACGATCCGCGACGCCGACATGCTCCTCGTGATGAACGCGGGCCGCATCGTCGAGCGCGGCACGCACGCGGAGCTGCTCGCCGCGGGCGGCGACTACCACGCGTTGTACCAGACCCAGCTCGCCGGCAGCGGCGGAAGCGGCGCGCGACTCGCGGGCTAGCGCGCCGCCTCGTGAGCTCCCCGGGCACCTCCAGCGCCCGCCCGCCGCTCACCGCGCGCGCTGCCAGGCGACGATCCGCGTCACCGCCTCGTCGACCTGCTCGACCGGAGCCGCGAAGGACAGCCGGACGTACCGCGCGCCGCCTTCGCCATCGAAGTCCGTGCCCGGCGTGAGCGCCACGCCCGTGTCGGCGAGCAGCCGCTCGCACCACGCGACCGAGTCGTCCGTGCCGACGTCGGCATACAGGTAGAAGGCGCCGTCAGGCGGGGCGACCTTCCAGCCGAGCTCGGGCAGCCGCCGCAGCAGCAGGTCGCGCGCGGCCGCGTAGCCCTCCACCAGCCGGTCGGCCTCGGCGTACGCCTCCGGGGTCAGGGCCGCGAGCGCCGCGTGCTGCGCCAGGGCGGGCGGGCACAGCGCGAGGTTGCCCGCCAGCGCGTCGACCGTCGGCACGAGCTCCGGCGGCAGCACGAGCCACCCCAGGCGCCAGCCCGTCATGGCCCAGTACTTCGAGAAGCTCGACACGACGACCGCGCCCGCGTCGACGTGCCGCGCCGCCGTCGCCTGGCGCCCGGCCCACGGGCCGTACGTGAGGCCGTGATAGATCTCGTCGCTCACCAGGCGGACGCCGCGCTCCGCGCACCAGCGCGCCATCGCGTCGAGCTCCGCGGCGTCGACCATCGTCCCCGTCGGGTTCGCCGGGCTCGCCAGGACCACGCCGTCGAGCTTTGCGCCGTCGCACGCGGCCCTGAGCTGCGACGTCGTCAGCTGGAAGCGGCTCTCCGGGCCGCACGGAAGCTCGACCACCTCCACCCCGAGGGAGCGAAGGATGTTCCGGTACGCCGGGTAGCCCGGGCGAGCGAGCGCCACGCGGTCACCCGCCTCGAACGCCGCGAGGAACGCGAGCAGGAACCCGCCCGACGACCCCGTGGTGAGGGCGACGCGCGACGGGTCGACGTCCACGCCGTACCAGCGGCCGTAGTGCTCCGCGAGCGCGCGGCGCAGCGCCGGGATGCCGAGCGCCTCGGTGTACCCGAGGTCGCCCTCCGCGAGCAGCGCGGCCGCCCGCGCGCGCACGGCGGCGGGCGCCCCAGAGCCCGGCTGGCCCGCGCACAGGCTGATGACCGGCTCCCCCGCCGCGCGCCGCGCGTTGGCGGCGGCGAGCACCTCCATGACCGCGAACGGCGGCACCTGCGAGCGGCGGCTGATCCTCACCCGGCCATCCTTCTCCCCCGCCGAAGACAGGCCATTTACAGCACGGTAGCGCCGCTGTCAGCAGAGGAAAATCCGACGGCCGAGGCAGGACGAGAGCCGTGCGTGAAGCCACAAAAGCGAGAACGCGGCCGGTGAGGGCCGCGTTCTCGCTCGTTGTTCGCAGCGACGGCGCGTCCGCTCAGGCGATGAGCGGGGCGATGAGGAGCGACACGACGCCCATCACCTTGATGAGGATCGAGATGCCGGGGCCCGACGTGTCCTTGAAGGGATCGCCCACGGTGTCGCCGACGACGGCGGCCTTGTGGGCGTCGGAGCCCTTCGCGTGGCCGTCGAGGCCGCCCTTCTCGATGTGCTTCTTGGCGTTGTCCCAGGCGCCGCCGCCGTTCGCCATCATCAGCGAGAGCACCGCGCCGACGACGAGCGCGCCGGCCAGCGTGCCCGCGAGGACCTCGGGGCCGGCCACGAAGCCGACGACGACCGGCGCGAGCACCGCGATGGCGCCGGGCGCGATCATCTCGCGGATGGCGGCCGACGTGGCGATGTCGACGATGACCTTCGGCTGCGGGTCGACGCCCGGCTTGCCCTCGAGCAGGCCGGGGATCTCGCGGAACTGACGGCGGATCTCCTCGACGATCGCGCCGGCCGCGCGGCCGACGGCGGTCATCGTGAGCGCGCCGACGAGGCACGGGAGCAGCGCGCCGAAGAGCAGCCCCATGAGGACCTTGGCGTCGGTCAGGTACAGCACGAGCTCCGGGAGCCCCTTCGCGCGGCGGACCGCGTCGACCTCCATGTTGAAGGCGGCGAACAGCGCGACGACGGTGAGCACCGCCGAGCCGATCGCGAAGCCCTTGCCGACGGCCGCGGTGGTGTTGCCGACCGCGTCGAGCTCGTCGGTGATCGCGCGGACCTCCTTGCCGAGGCCGGCCATCTCGGAGATGCCGCCGCCGTTGTCGGCGATCGGGCCGTACGCGTCGACGGTCATGACGATCGCGGTGCCCGCGAGCATGCCGACCGCGGCGAGCGCGATGCCGTAGAGGCCGAGGTAGTGGTTCGAGATCCAGCCCACGGCGACGAGGGTCATGAGGGGGATCGCGACGCTCTCGAGGCCGACCGCGATGCCGCGGATGACGTTGGTGCCGGGGCCGGTGAGCGAGCTCTGGGCCACCTTGTGGATGGGGCCCATCGACGTGTAGTAGTCGGTCACGAGGCCGACGATGGCGCCGCCCGCGGCGCCGGCCGCGAGGGTGATGACGGTGCCGGAGCTGAAGCCGAGCCCCGGGAGGATGCCGGCCGCCGCGAGCACGACGAGGAACGGCGGGACGATGAGCGCGAGGCGCAGCACCCGGGCCGGCGGCAGGTTCTTGAGCGCGCGCGTGATGAAGATGCCGACGACCGAGACCGCGAGGCCGATCGTCGCGAGCAGCAGCGGCAGCGACACCGCCATCGCGCGGAGCTCCTGCTCGCTCACCGACGGCGCGAGCTGCTGCAGCTTGGCGATCGGCAGCGTGAGGCCGAGCGCGATCGCCGCGACGACCGCGGCCACGTAGCTCTCGTAGATGTCGGCGCCCATGCCCGCGATGTCGCCCACGTTGTCGCCCACGTTGTCGGCGATGACGCCCGGGTTGCGGGGGTCGTCCTCCGGGATGTTCGCCTCGACCTTGCCGACGATGTCGGCGCCGACGTCGGCGGCCTTCGTGTAGATGCCGCCGCCGATGCGGGCGAAGAGCGCGATCGAGCTCGCGCCGACGGCGAACGAGTGGACGATCGTCGCGAGGTGCTCGTGGCTGCGGAACAGGGCGTAGATGCCGCCCAGGCCGATGAGGCCGAGCCCCGCGACGCAGAGGCCCATGACGGCGCCGCCGTCGAGCGCGGTGACGAGCGCGGTGGGCTTGCCGTGCGCGCGCGCGGCCTCGGCCGTGCGAACGTTGGCGTACGTCGCGGCCTTCATGCCGAAGAAGCCGGCGATGAGCGACAGGAACGCGCCGGCGGCGAAGGCGCCCGCGGACAGGAGCCCGAGCGTCGCGGCCAGGAGCGCGAAGACGGCGGCGGCGTAGACGGCGAGCACCTTGTACTCGCGCGCGAGGAAGGCCATCGCCCCCTCGCGGACGTAGCGCGCGATGCGCGCCATCGTCTCGTTGCCTTCAGGGGCCTTCTTGACACGCACGTAGAACGTGCGTGCGACCATGAGCGCGACGGCGCCCGTTACGAGCGACTGGTACGACAATGCATCCACGGGTGATGGTCCTCTCGCCCGCCCCCGGCCGGAGCGAGCGCCGGCTCACTCGTCCGTCCACGACGGCGGATCAAGTAGGAAATTGCGTTGCCTCGGTTCCAAGCGGCCGCCCAGGGCGAAATCTGGAGCTGGCGGCAGGAAAGGTGGCGTCCGCAACGTCGGTCGTGCTGTTCCCGCGCGGGCCGACAGCAACCGTGACATTGAAATGTTACAGGCAAGGAGGGCGCACGCGACGCGGACGAGCGCGTCGACGATCCACCCACGGGGGGCGCTCCAGCGGCGCGGCCGGCGACGGCCGGCGCTACTCGAGCAGCGCGAGCGTCCGCGGATCGGGCTCGCCGCCGCAGTACTTGTCGAGGGCCGCGAGGAACGCCCCCTCGCCGGGGGCCGCGCGGGAGAACAGGGTCATCGACGAGCAAAACTTCATGTCATCGGGGCTATCGAAGATGTCGTAGAGCGAGCGCCCCTCGATCTGGTTCACGAGGCCAGTGCACTCCAGCAGCCTCGGACCGAGCGTCGGGTGCTGCAGATACGCCTCGGCTTCTCCCTTCGAAGCGATGCCGAACCTCTGCGCCATGGCGCTGTGGCCCAGGCCCTTCAGCTGCGGAAAAATGAACCACATCCAGTGGCTTGTCTTCTCTCCTCGGCGCAGCTCGGCCAGGACGCGGGCATAGACCGGAGCCTGCGCGTCCACGAATCGTTGCAGGTCGTACGGATCGGGCATGGGCGCTCCTCGACCGCCAGAGTAGCATTCGATCGGTCCGCTCGACACAGGTGTTCCACTCGTGTTGCCACTATGCCGCATGGCTGTGCCGCGCGGGCGAAATCTCCGTTTGATGCACCTCACGCATGGCGCTCTACTTGGCGTGGGGAGCACGCGAGCAACACGACAGCGCTCGCACATCGGGACGACGACCGAAAAGGAAATCCGCCCATGGCGAAGACTCTGACCCGAAGATTGTTCCTCCGAGGCCTGGGTGGAGCCGTCGTCGCCGCGCCGTTCTTGAGCTCCATCGCGGGGCGCACCGCGAATGCGCAGGCGGGCGGCGCCGGGGCGCCGAAGCGGCTGATCGTGCTCTTCACGCACTATGGCTGCCTGACGAACCGGTGGTTCCCCGAGAAGGCCCATGGCCCCCTGACCGCCGCCGATTACGAGGCGACGACGCTCAAGCACCTCGCCCCCTTCGCGGCCAAGCTCCTCGTGCCCCGCGGCATCCGCGCGATGAACGAGTGGAGCTTCGAGCGAACCCACGGCCAGGACGAAGATCCCCACAGCCAGGTCATGGGCTCGTATTTCACCTGT
Source organism: Sorangium sp. So ce426 (assembly GCF_051475585.1). Taxonomy (NCBI): domain Bacteria; kingdom Pseudomonadati; phylum Myxococcota; order Polyangiales; family Polyangiaceae; genus Sorangium; species Sorangium sp. So ce426. The sequence continues at coordinate 8,249,873 of NZ_CP150341.1, forward strand.
CACCCGGTGACGCCCCAGAACCCCAGGTTCGACGCCAAATCAACCGGTCGATCGCTCGACCACATCTGTGCGGATCAGGTCAACCCCGGCGGCGCGGCTCCCCTCGTGATGCACATCGGCGGGACGAGATCCGACGGCAAATCGAATTTCTCGTACTCCGCGCCCGAGGAGGTGTTCCCGGGCGTCGGGTCTCCGGCGGCGATCTTCAACAACCTGACGAGCCTCTTCGATCGCGGGTCCATGTCGCCGGACACGTACGAGGTGGCCCGCGGCAAGAGCGTCATCGACGTCGTGCGAGACGACCTTGCGACCCTCCAGCGGTTCGACATGAGCCGGTCGGACAGGCGAAAGCTCTCCGATTGGATGGATCTCCTCCACGAGACGTCGGGCGCGGTCACGGCCCAGTGCAGCGAAGCCACCGCGACGGCGCTCGGCCTGACGAGCCAGTCCGTGCAGGCGTCGCAAGGCGGCATCAATCGCGACCTGTCGAGATCGACGAACGTCATGATGGACCTCGCGGTCCTCTCGGCCCTCTGCGACCAGAGCCGCGTCATCTTCATGAAGTTCCCCGGGACCACGGTCTTCAAGTGGGATGGCATCGATCACACGATAGAGTCCCATGGCCTCTCCCACCGGATCGGCAACGCCAGCATGGGCGGGACGTGCGTCCCTGGCGTGCTCGAGATGATCCATGAGATCGACGACTGGTACGCGAAGAAGTTCGCCTACCTCGTCGGTCGGCTCGACAGCCTGGAGGAGGGCGACGTGAAGCTCCTCGACAACACCGCGACCGTCTGGTTCCAGGAATGCTCGGACGGCAACAGCCACAACCTCAACAACCTTCCGATCCTCCAGGCGGGGAGCTGTGGAGGCTACTTCAAGGTGGGTCAGGCCGTGAACGTGGAAGGCGGCAGGGCGGACCTGACCCGCGGCAACAGCGAGAGAGCTTGCGGCCCCGGCCAGACGGAGCTCGCCTACAGCGAAGTGGACGCCACCGGGACCCCGCCGGACATCGCCACGCAGCCGATCAACAAGTACTTCTGCGGCTTGATGAACGCCATCGGCGTGAAGGCCGGCCCGGACGGCTTCCCGGCGGTCGGTGGCACGAACGAGGTGACTCACTTCGGCAAGTACGACGACACCACGCTCTTCGCCGACGCAAACAATCCAGCGGTGATCAAGGACCCGGGCGAATTCAAGGCGCTTCGCGCGAACAGCTGAGCGTCGCGCGCGGGTTACAGGCCCGTGTGTGTCCCCGTGATCCAGACGGTCGCGTGGGAGCCGTCGGGCTGCGTGGCCCAGGTGCGGACGCGGTACTTGCTCGTGGCGACCTGCTGCGCGGTCCCGTAGTTCTCGTGGAAGTAGACGAACGCCGGCGTCGAGCAGTGCCCGCGGCCGGTCAGCGGGTTGTCCCAGAGCCACGTGCCCGCCTGCTCCTTGTACGTGAGCTGCACGAACTGGCTCGTGGCGGCGTCCCAGCGCTGCACGCGCGTGGCCATCTTGGTGTTCGCGCAGTCGCTCATCGCCTGTGACGCGTCGCTCCACGAGGTGGACGAGGAGTCCCAGAAGGTAGGCTGCACGTCGAAGCGGTATGTCTCCGGGGTCTGGTGCTGATAATAGCCGGGCACGGGGAAATCCACGATCGTCGTCGCCCGATCCTGCCCGATGTCCGGACAGATGCCGTCGATCCACTGGTAGGCGCGGACGTAGTTTGCGCTCGCTCCGATCGCGGTGAGCTGCGGGCTGGTGAAGTTCGGGTCGGTCCCCATCGCGCAGGGGTCAGGGTTTCCTCCGAGCGCCTCGGCGCTCTCCGCTATGTCTTCCTCGTCGAAGCTGCCGTCATCCGCCGCCACGCAGCCCGTGACCGTCGAGAAGGTGATGAGACCGAGACCGAGATGATACGCAGCAATCTTCATGGTGTGACTCCCCTTGGTATGCCGGCCGCTCGGGCCGCCCCGCCCCCGCAACCAGCCAGAGAGCAGGGAGCGTGCCTACGACGATCCCCTGAGCGCTCCTGTGCCCTCGATGGCCTCGCAGCGCAGGAGCGCGACGCAGGTCGTGGGGCCAGACCGCCGCTCGACCCGGCGATGGAGGCGACAGCCTCCTCCATCGGCAGGGCGATGGAGGCTCGCGCCTCCACCTCGGCCCGCGAGCTGCTTGAAGCCCAGCGGCGCCGCGCTCGGCGAGCGCGGCAGTGGCCCTTCGCCGTTCGCGGACCGCGGACCGCGGACCGCGGCGAGCGGATTTTCAGCCATCTACGTCTGCAGCCGCTCAGCGCCCGTGGCGCCTCTCCCTGGACCGGCGTGCGTTCAGGTCGACGGCGGACTCGCAATGCCAGGCCATCATGGAGTTGAAATGATCGAGAGGATGGCAACATCGATCGCTCCACGGAGACCATGGCCTGCACGCCCCATGGCTCGCAGGTCGTCATGGTCGAGCAAAGAGCGCGCACCTCGAGGCGCGCTGGAGGAGCTCATGCCTCACGTCTCGACGATTCTCAGGAACAGCAGGACGCATGCCGCCGTGATGATGACATCCGCCATGGTCGGTTGCGCCGCGCCCCCTGAAAGCAAACAGGGGAGCCCCGAGCCCGACGGAACAGCGGCGTCCGCGAGCGCGCTCCGGGCGAATGACAGGCACCCACGGCGCGGTCACGGCCACGGCCACGGTGCATCAACGCCGACGGGGCCAGCAATGTCCTCCTCACTGGCCAGCTCAGCGGTACGGCCGATCTCGGCGGAGGCCCGCTCACGAGCGCGGGGCAGCGCGACGTGCTGATCGCGAAGCTCGATCCGGACGGCGGGCTCGCCTGGGCGAGGCGCTACGGCGGCCCTGGGGACGAGTTCGGCGCGAAGATCGCCGCGCTCTCCGATGGGAGCCTCGTGAACGCGGGAGGCTACGTCGACTCGCTGGATGTCGGCACCGGGCCGATCCCGAGCGCCGGGCTGAGCGACATCTACGTCATGAGGACGGACCCGGCAGGGGACGTGGAGTGGGTCCGCCATTTCGGCGACCAGGCCTATCAAGACGTGTATGGCCTGTCGGTCGACGGCGAGGACAACGTGGTCGTCCTCGGCTCGTTCGAGGGGACTGTCGACTTCGGCGCGGGGCCGGTGAGCAGCGCGGGCGCGCAGGACATCTTCCTGTTCAAGCTGGACCCGGCGGGCATCACCCTCTGGAGCAAGGGCGTCGGGAGCGACTCCAGCGACGGGTCGGTCGCCCTTCAGCATCGCCGTCGATCCGCTCGATCGCGTGCTGGCCACGGCGACGTTCACGGGCACCCTCGACCTCGGCTCCGGCCCGCTGACAGGGGACGAGGACGTCTTCGTCGCGGCGTTCGGCCCCTGACCCACGGCGACAACGAGGGCGAGCCACGCGGGCGCGCCCTCGCGGTCACCGCCGGGGCACGGGGGATCAGGGAGCGTGGTAGGACGCGACTTGCCCCTGGTAGCGGTAGTCGCCGGCGTTGGACCAGAACACGCTTTGCGCCTCCGGGGCGATGACACGCCAGGGGACGGGCTGTCCGAACGCCAGCAGGACGGTCCTGTTGCTCTCGAGATCGTGCGCGTTGACGCTGCGGTTCCCGCGCGTGTCCGTGGAGAACAGCGTCGAGCCCCGGAGGGCCAGCCCCGCCATCGAGTCCCCCCTGTGGATCAAGGTCTTCTGTCCTCCGGCGATGGGCGCCTTGAACACGCCGCCGTCGCCGGCGTTGGCCCAGTAGACGAACGCCGCGTCCACCGCGATCCCGGCCGGCTCGGCCTCGTTGTCGGCGATGACGGTCACCTCCCCGCCCGCCTTCGCCACCTTGTAGACCTTGTTGGTCGCCGCGCCGCCGGTCCAGTAGAGGTTCTGCGCGTCCTGCGCGAGGTACGCGGGCCTCCCGGCGCCGGACGCGAGGGCGACCGGCTCGCCGCCGTCGAGCGGCATCGCGAAGAGGTTCTCTCCATCACCGTCGCCGAAATAGACGGCCGACGCGTCGCCGATGACGCTCACGACATAGCCGATCTGGGCCAGCGTCTCCACCTCCAGGGTCGCCTTGTCGACGCGCCGGAGCGCCGAGGGGATCACCGGGTCATCATCGCCGCCGCTCGCCCAGTACACGTGGGAGTCGTTGACCCACAGCGCCTTGGGATCGGGATCGGCGGGGATCATCGCCTCTGCCTCGGCGGTGCCCAGCCTCACGCGGTAGATGAATCCGTCGTTGTTGTCCCCGGTCGCGACGTCCTCGGTGCCGCCGCTCGCGAAGTAGAGGAAGGACTCGTCGGCGGCCAGCGCGCTCGGGTAGCGGTGCAGGCTGGCCATCGGGGTCGCCAGGATCATGCCTGGATAGATCCTCGAGAGGCGATCGGTCTCCGTGACGACGCTGTCCCTCGAGACGTCGTGCCGCGCGAGCGGCGCGAATTCGTCCGAGCCCTCCTGCGCGGTGAAGCCATAGGCGCCGAGGACCGCGCTTTCGCCCAGCTCCGCCCTGAGCTCGACGGTGATCGGCAGCGTGAGCGTGATCGGCCTCTCGAACGTCAGGCCCTCCGGGCCGAGGACGTACATGGGCCCCACCGCGCCCTCGGGGGCCTCGTCGATGCGCTCGATGGTGATCACCGTGTTCTCGTTCACCGCGCCCGGCGGCACCTCGATGGTGAAGCCGTCGTCCGCTGTGAAGGTCCCGCCCTGCGCGTCGACGGAGAACTGCTCGCCGGCCCCTGGCTGTGCGCCGGTCCCTGACGTGGCGCCGCTGCCGGTAGCGCCGCTGCCGGTAGCGCCGCTGCCGGTAGCGCCGCCGCCGGTACCGCCGCCGCCGGCAGCGCCGCTGCCCGTATCGCCGCCGCCCGTGGCCCGATTGCCCTTGTCCGTCCCTCCGCACGACGCGCTGCTCAGCGCGGCGGCCGCGCACGCCAACACCATGAATGAGGTCCTTGTCATCGTCTCGCTCCTCCGCTGGCGGTCGTCGCCGCCATGTCATGGAAGGCCATGGTTCTGCCGAGCTCGCCGTGGGGGGCTGCGACATCACCCTTGATCAGACAACAGCGTAGCGCCCGATAAGGCGGTGGCGAGCTGAGCCAGAGCAGGTGAGAGACATACAGTCTTTACCTGTCAGGGTGATCCCAGGCGTCCACTTGCCATGACCCTTACGCATCGTGGTTGTCCCAGGGGTCCACTCGCTACGGTCCTTGCCTGTCAGGGCTGTCCCAGGTGCACGGCTCGACCGCGCGTCGCCGGCGGCTCATGACTCGCGTCGCCGGCGGCTCATGACTCGCGTCGCCGGCGGCTCATGACTCGCGGCGGCGGGGCCACGGCGCCGCGCGCGCGCAGACCACGCTCGGCGATGGCGGGTATTGCGCTGGCGAGCGAGGGGCGCGAGGGCGCCGCCGGCGCCCGGGGAGCGGCAGCCCAGCGTGCGCCGAGGGGCGGGGCATCGCGGGCTGCGCGACGACGAGGGTCTCCTCCGGCGTGCGGCGCATGGCCGAGGGGTGGCCCATCGTGCGGCCGGAGCGGGCGACCGGCTCGCCAGCGTCGGGGCTCCCAGCGCGGCGCCCGCCCGCACTGTGCGGGCGGATTGAGTTCGTGAACGGTCTGCGTATCCTGGCCTCGCTGCACCGAAGCCACCCGCAGTTCCTTGGAGTCGTCGCGCGAGCGCGACGGGAGCCAGCATGCCGATCGGGCAAACGAAAGGGAGTATCGTACCGCTGCGCCGCGACGCAGCGCCGCGCGTTCGCGGCGTGCAGGCCGCCGCGGTGCTCGCGGCGCTGCTCGGACTCGCCGCGCCGGCGGCCGCGCAGGCGCAGGCCGCGCCGCAGAAGCCGGCGCGCGGCGACGCGGCGAGGCCCACCGCGCCAGGCGCGACGCCCGCGGCAGCGGGTGCCCCGATCGCTCCGGCGCCCGCCCCGATCGCTCCGGCGCCCGCCCCGATCGCTCCGGCGCCCGCCCCTGTCGCTCCGGCGCCCGCCCCTGTCGCTCCGGCGCCCGCCCCGATCGCTCCGGCGCCCGCCCCGATCGCTCCGGCGCCCGCCCCTGTCGCTCCGGCGGGCGGCGCGCTGGTGCCCATCCCGCAGGGCTACTACCTGCCGGCGCCGCCGCTGCCGCCGTGGGCCAACCCACGGACCATCGAGTACGAAGAGGGGGACCCGATCCCGCGCGGCTACGCGCTCCGGACCAGGGCGGACCGCAAGCTCGCCACGGCGGGGCTGCTGACGTTCGGGATCCCGTACGCTCTCACGTTCACGGTCGCGGGCATCGCGTCGTTCGACGACGACGATTTCGACGAGTTCGGGCCGCTGCTCATCCCGTTCGCCGGCCCGATGATCGCGATCGGGACCCTGGAAGCGGAGGGCGCGGGCATCTTCTGGCTCACGATGGACGCCGTGACCCAGGTGGGCGGGCTCATCCTGTACGCCGCCGGTCTCGCGAACGAGGACCTCTACCTCGAGCGCCAGTTCACGGTGAGCTCACGCGACCCTGGGCTCGCTGCGTCCCGCTGGCCCGAGGTCTCGATCGGCGGGTCCTCCGCCAGCCTCCGATGGAAATTCTGAGCTCGTGCCCCTGCGCCGACAGCCCTCACCCCGAAGGGAGACGCACGTGACCGCGATCCGCACCGCCCTCTCGATGGCCGCGCTGTTTGGCGCGCTCGCGCTCGCAGCGCCGGCCGCGGCGGAGAGCGACGCCCCCCCGTCCGCGCAGAGCGCGGCGCCGTCTGGCCACGCGCCGTCCCCTGCCGGCGCGCCGCCCGGCTACGCGCCACCCGGCCATGCGCCGCCCGGCTATGCGCCGCCCGGCTACGCACCGCCCGGCCACGCGCTGCCGCCTGGATACGCGCCGCCGCCTGACCACGTGCCGCCCGGCTACGTGCCGTATGCGCCGTCCGTCATCCTCGGCATGCCGCGGACGTTGACCTTCACGGAAGGCGGGATCCGGCCGGCTGGCTATCGCGTCGAGACGCAGATGAACCGCCGGCTGGTGGTCGCGGGGTCGATCGTCCTCGCCAGCGCGTGGGCGCTCTCGGCGCTGACGGCGGGGAGCATCCTGAGCGAGGGAGGCCATGACGCCGTCAGCTACTCGCCGCTGCTCGTGCCCGTGGGCGGCCCGTTCATCACGCTCGGCACGGGCGAGGAGGTCGACGTCGACCGCGACGACGGCCGGCTCGCTGCCGCCCTCCTCCTCTTCGACGGGGCCACGCAGGTGACCGGCTTCGTGCTGCTCGTCGCGGGCCTCGTCGGCAACCAGCGGGTCTGGGTGCGCGACGATATCCCTCACAAGGTGGCGATCCAGGCCCCCGAGCTCACCGTCGGCCCGACGGGCGCGACCCTGCGCATGAGCTTCTGAGGATCGCGCTCGCGTGAGCTGGCGAAACAGACGCTCTGCTGTTTCCCATACGCGCTTGTCGCGACAGATTGCCCCCCTCCCCCACCATCGGTCACCGTCGTGGAGGGCGGGTTTCGTGCTGTGAGTGACGCACCCGGTCGGCCACGCTCGACGAGTACGGGATCGGCTATGCGACTCAGGAGCTCATCAGCGGCTGCCCGCGGGACTTCCGCGCTGCGGTGAGCCGACCGTGCACGGCCGTGCGCATCACACAGAGCGGCACGCGAAGATATGCTCTATCGCGTCGATCACGAGCTGCTCCACCTGGTATGCGGTGATCTCGGCGGGGCTCGCGAAGCGCAGGAGATCCATCGGCGGCGGCCTCACGATGAGATAGGCGAGGACCTCCGGCGCCTCGCGCCGCTGGATGACCGAGAAGGCGATGCGGTCCGCCCCCTGTGAGGCGCCCGCTCCCCGGATCCCCAGCTCGAGCGCGATGCTCGGCGCCTCGGGCTCCTCATCGACCGCGATGCGCGGAACGTGGCCGGCGGAGCGGAGCTCGGAGGCGATCTCCTCGAGGACCGGCCTTATCACCTCGCCGCTCACCGCCCGGAAGGCGTCGTCGAACGCCCGGCGGTCGCCCGCGAGCTTCTCTTGCTGCCGCGCCGCATAGCGGCCCGTGATGAGCGAAAGGCGGTGCCTGCTATGGTCCCTCACGGCGCGAGGAGGAGCACCTTGACCTGGCTCGGCACGATCGATACGGCCGGACAGTTCGTCGAGTTCGTGATCGTCATGCTGGTCAGTCGCGTGGCCGGGATGCCGCCGGCGAGCACGGTGAACGACGCCGTGACATGCCGCGACGGGCCCATCACCATGCCCGAGGCGACCCCGAGGGCGACGCCGGGATTGTCGCCGTTCGTGAGCGGCACGGTGGTCGCCAGGTTGTGCGCCGGCGTGCACATGAACAGCACGTTGTACGCGGCCGGGATGCCCATCGGCTGCATCGCGATGTTCGGGTACGGGACCGGGGTCGGTGCAGGCATCGGCGTGAGGCACACGTCGGGTGCGCCGAGAGACATGCCCATCATCTGCGTGTTCGCGAACATCTCTCCCTCTCAGCCAAGGTGGATCTGGGAACCGTCGATCTTGGTCAGCCCGCCGCTGTTCACGAGCGTCGTCTCCGCCTTGACGTGGAACGCAGCCCGCGCCTCGAGCTCCAGGTACTCGGCGCGCACCGTCTCGGACCGCGCGATGAAGCGGTAAGCCCTGTCGAGCCGCTGGACGAGGCGCTCGGCGACCGTCTCCACCGACTGCGCCACGGTCTTGATGCGGTCGACCTTCGCCGTGAGGCTGTCGCCGAGCAGGCTCAGGACCCCGACCACCGCCTCGGCGCGCGCCGCCGAGAGGCGCGCGGAGCCCGCGGCGATCGTGGCCTCGGCGGGCGTGATCACCTCGACCCCATCGCGCCCGCTCACCGACACCCTGCCCGACGCGGCGGCGATCTCCAGGTCGCCCTCGGCCGAGAGCCGCGCCGGCGCCGCGTCGTCGCGCTCGAGCACCGCGAGCACGTGCGAGCCGCGCTCGTGGTGCGCGACGAGCACCTCGTCGCCGAGGGCGGGCTCGAGAAGACAGCTGGCGGCCCGCCGCGCCTCCACCTCGCCCGAGCTCGACCTGACACGCAGGCTGCGACCCGAGACGCCCACCACGATCGCGACCTCCTGCGCAGGCCACGACAGCTTTCTCGCCAGATTGTCTCTCATCGGTACCTCCGCGCCGAGCTCATCGGCCCTCCGTACGCCGCTCCGCCTTGCTGAGCTCCTCGTCGTCGCCGAGCGCCGCGGATCGGTTCGTGAATCGAGTGTCCTGCTCGCGCGTCCGGTGGAACCGCGCGCGGAACAGCGTGCAGTGCGAGAAGTCGGCGCCCGCGAGGTCCGCGTACGAGAAATCGGCGTACGTCAGGTCGGCGCCGGCGAACGTCGCGCGGGCGCAGCTCGCGTGCTTGAAGATGGCCTGGTGCGCGCTCGCGCCCTCGAGGCTCGCGCCCTCGAGCCGCGCCTTCACGAAGAGCGCCTGATCGACCTTCGCCTTCCTGAGCGTCGCGTCCGACAGGCAGGCCTCCGCGAAGAGCGCCCGCTCGAGGCTCGCCTCGTCGAGGCGCGCGCCCGCGAGGGAAGCCCCCTTGAAATTCGTCTGCGCCATCCGCGCGCCCCGGAGGTCGCAGCCGCCGAGGTCGACCTCCATGAGCTGCGCGAGCGTGAGATCCATGCCCGAGAGATCCTGGCCGGCGAGCTTGCCCCCGATCAGCATCGCCTTCTCGAGCCGCGCGCCGCGCAGGCGCGCCGTCGACAGGTCCGCCTTGAGGAGCACCGTCTGCGCGAGGTTCGCGCCCTCGAAGCTCACCCGCGGGGCGTCGGCGTCGACGAGCGCGGCGCGGTCGAGGTTCGCCCCCTTCAGGCTCGCCTCCTCGAGGCGCGGCTTGATCAGGCTCGCGATGGTCAGGTCGGCGCCGTCGAGCGAGGAGCGCGACAGATCGCACTCGACGAGGCTTACGGCGACCAGATCGGCCTCACGCAGGTCGGCCGCGAGGAACGTGCACCGGTCCCACGTGCCGTGGCGGAGGCGCGCCCCCGCGAGCTGCGCCCCCTCGAACCGGCAATCCGAGAAGATGGACTCGTGGAGCCGCGCGCCCGTGAGGTCGGCGCCCCGGAACGACACGCGCTCGAAGACGGCTCCGGAGAGATCGGCGCCGCGGAGGTCCATGCCCGCGAGATCCTCGTCGGCCACCGGATCCGCGCTCGCGACGCGGGCGAGGAGATCGTCCTTGGTCATCGCTTTCGCCTCGGGAACAAGGTCTGGACGACGTGGGCGTCCTTGAAGCTCGTGCGCGTGTCGCCCTCGGTGCCCATCAGGTTCGCGCGGAACAGGTTCGCCCGGGAGAACGACGCGCCGTGGACCTTCGCGCCTTGCAGCATCGCCTCCATCAGGTTCGCGTCCGACAGCTCGGCGTCGCCGAGATCCGCGCGCATCAGCCGCGCCCCTTGCAGGCTCGCGCCCGCGAGGCGGGCCCCCTGCAAGTCCGACTCGCTGAGGTCACAGCCGTCGGCCCGGACGCGCGCGAGCCCGGCGCCCTTCAGCGAGGCGCCGCGCATCGTCGCGAGGGCGAGCTCCGCGCCCGAGAAATCGGCCCCGCCGAGCTGGCACGCGAGCACGAGGCGCAGGTTGTTCGCGCGGGCGGCCCGGAAGCAAGCGCCCTCGGCGCCCGTCTCGACGAGCGCCGCGCCCTCGATCACGGCCTCCGCGAGGCTCGCGCCGGCCATGCGACACCGGAAAAACGTGGCTTTCCGAAGGTTTGCGCGATCCAGCCGCGCCCCCTCGAGGTCGCACTCGTAGAAGAGGACCTCGTCCGCGAGCGCGCCCTCGAGCTCGCCGCGCGCGAGGCGCGCCTCGAACAGGTCGGCGCCGCGGAGGTCGGCGCCGGCGAAGCGCGCGCCCTCGAGCTCGCCGCGCTGCAGGATCGCCTTGGCGAGGCGCGCGCCGCCGAAGTCGGCCCCGCGCGCCGCGACCTCGCCGAGGTTCGCGCCCTCGAGGCGGACGCCCTCGAGGCGGGCGCCCTCGAGGCAGGCGCGCACAAGCACGGCGCCCGACAGATCCGCGCCGGCGAGCGCGCACCCGCGCAGGTCCGCGCGCTCGAGGAGCGCCTCCCGCAGGACGGCCCCGGACAGGTCGAGCCCGCGGAGGTCGGCGCCGGTGAGGTCCCAGCCGGTCATCGGGCTCCCCGACGCGACCGCCGCCTCCACGCGCCCGCGGAGGTCGCGCTGCGCGGCGTCGTCCGGGAGCGCCGCGGGCGCCATGTGGTGCGCGGCCTGCCTGTAGGCGAGGAGCTGCGCCTCCTCGAGCTTGCGCAGCTTCGCGAGGAACGCCGGATCCTCGAGCTGCGCCTCGAGCTCGTCCATCGGAGCGCCGAGGTCGCGGCCGATCTGGGCGGTCTCTCGCATGCGGGCGAGGTGCTCGTCCGCGCGAAACCCGGGCGGCCCGCCTGCCTCGCGCTTCGATTTCTCGATCACCTCGTCGATGTCGATGCCGTGCTCGGCGAGGTTCTGGCGCGCGTCTTCGAGGGCCTCGGCCTGCTTGACCTTCGCCTCGGCCTCGAGGCGGGCGGCCTCCGCCTCGACCCGCTCCATGTACTCGGGCAGCTCGTCGAGCTTCGGCGGCGCCTCCGGCGGCGGCAGCTCGCGCGGGATGCCCTTCTCGTCCGGATCGATCCCGAGCACCCGCACGGCCATGCGCGCGTTGTCGAGCTCCCGCTGCGCCCGCTCGCGCGACCGCCGCTCCAGCACGCCCTCGCGGCGCAGGAGATCGTCCATGTCGCTGATCTTCTCGTCCGGCAGCGCGGGGGCGTCGGGGTCGGGGTCCGGGAGCAGATCGCGATCGCGCAGGGCGACGAGGTGCCCCTTCTTCTTGTCGAGGCGCTGCGCCAGGACGGCGTCGTAGTGCTCCTTCGGCCGGGGGGCGCCGCGGCGCTCGAGCGCGGCGAGCAGGCACTTCACGTCGCGGGCGTCGTCCTCCTCGACGCGCGCGACGCCCCGGAAGATCGCGATCATGCGGCGGATGTTGGGCAGGAGCACGAGCGTCTCGAGCCTCGTCCCGATCTCCTCGAGCGCGTCCTCGCGCGAGGCCCGCGTCACGAAGCAACGCGCGACGAGCTCGGTCACGCGGCCCGTCAGCGTGGCCTGCTCGGGGTGGAGCTGCTCGAGCGCGATCGGCTCCCCGCCCTGGAAGAAGCCGGGCAGGCGTTGATCGGGCGGCGCCACCATGAAGTACTCCGGGTCGAGATCGCGGGCGAAGCCCGGGAAGTCGCTCTCGAGCCACGCCGCGTCGTACGTCCCGAGCTTCGCGTGGCGCTCGGGCCAGGTGGGGTCGAGGGGCCCGAACGCCGCGGGAGGCGGCCTGTCGCCTGGCGAGGTGATGAGGTGCTTCGGGTGCTCGAGCTGCGGGAGCGGGTGGTGGCTCTTCCCGTCCTCCTCGGCCGGGGCAGCCCCCGTCCCGATCGGGTTCGGGGCGAAGCCCGGCCCGCCGAAGGCCTTGTCCCAGCCGAGGGCGAGCTCGGTCAGGGGCTCGGGCTCGCTCGGCACGCCGCGCTCCCAGCGGCGCTTGCCGACGACGTACACGGCCTTGTCGATCGGGCCGACCTGGACGCGGGCCCGGAACGCCGGGCGCGGGGTGCCGCCCGCCGCGAAGGCCTTGCCGAAGGCGAGCACCTCGCTCCGCGGCTTCGGCAGCCCCTCGTCGAGCGCGACGTCCTTGCCGAGCTGCCTCGGGATCTCCTGCCACATCGCGATCTCCGGGAGCGGCAGCTCCGGAGCGTCGAGCGGGAGGTACGCCGTGAGGCCGAGCGCGAGGAAGCGCTGCTGCTTCAGCTCGAACACGCGCTGCAGGACGGAGAGACGCTGAGGTTTGATGACACGCATGGGGGATAAGGGTCGCTCAGGCCGGGCGGGCGCTCATTGGACGCGCCCGGCGCGATTGGCGCGATTGTCCGCCGCGCCGCGCGCGATGTACGAGCGAGACAGGTTGGCCCAGCTCACGTCAGGATAAACGAGCTCGCGGTCGTCACCATCGATCTTGACGGCGACGCGCTTTCCCGGCTCCGCCATCGACAGCGAGCTGATGTTCAGCTCCCACTCCGTCCTCGCGAGGTACGCGGCCCCGCCGGCCGGCTGCACCTCCAGCCGGAGCTCGACGAAGGCCATGGCGCCGTCTTCGAAGGTGCCGAGGGTCCGGCTCGACACCACCGTGGCCTGAGCGAGGCTCGCGCGGGCCGCCCTCGCGGCGAGCTGGGTCATCCGCTCTTGCCCTGCGCGGACGCCGGCATCTTCCCTGCGGAAGACGAAGAACAGGATGGCCGCGAGGACGAGGAGCGGCACGAGAATGGCAGAGAGGACGATGATCGTACCCATGTCGCTGCGCGATCTCCCCTTCGGGCTCACGGGCGCCGAGCCGCGGCCTGGCCGCGGGGGCCGGCGGTCGAGGCCGAGCTCCTGGACGAGATGACCTTGCTCGCTCTCTCAGCTGAGCACATGGACGCCCGAGAGGTGATAACGCAGCGCCGTCATCGCGAGCCGCGTCGGCAGCTGGGAGATCTTCGCCGCGCCTGACTGGATGGAGACAGGCTTCACCGTGACCTCGACGGCGCTGTTGATCGCGAGCGAGGCGCCCCATTTGAACGCCAGCGCCACGCCGCCCGTGATGTCGAGCTTGGCCGCGTAGGTCGCGGTGAGCGCGGCCGAGAGCTCCAGCGTCGCCTTCGCGCCGATGAAGGTGGCGACGGTGGCGCCGACGGCGTTGGTGTTCGAGAGGCCGAGGAACGTGTCGGACTTGATGCCGGCCGTCACGTTGACGTTGTTCGAGACGAAGAGCTTCTTGAACGGGCCGTACGTCTTGAGCTCCTCGGCGCCCTTGATCTGCCCCATCAGGTTGCCGTCGACCGTCTGGATCATGTTGCTCTTGACCTTGACCTCGCACTGGTCCTGCGTCTCGAGCGTCATCTTGCCCTTGCTCTTGACGGTCGTGGTCCCGGCCTTCGTGTCGACGAGGGTGTCCCCGGCCTCGACGTTGACCGTGTAATCGCCGGTCTTCACCGTCGTCGTGGTGTCTCCTTTCACCGTGGTGGTCATCACGCCCGTGTCGACGTCGGTGAAGAGGTTGCCGCTGAGCACGTGGAGCGCCGTGTCGCCCTTGACCTCGGTGTACGAGGTGCTCGCGTCGACGAAGAGCTCGTGGATCCCGGACTGGACGTGGGTGATCCAGTTGTCCTTGATGGTGGCGACCCAGGAGCCGCCGCCGTTCAGGCCCACGGTCTGGTCGAAGTTCTTGCCCGCGTCGAGCAGCGTGTTGTCGTCCGTCTTCACGATGAGCTCGTGATCGTCGTTCGGCGCGCCCATGCGAAGGTACGTGTTCGAGTACGGCGTCGAGAGGGTGACGCGCTGCTGCCCTGTCTTGTCCTCGAGCTCGAGCCGGTTCCGCCCGCCCGTCTGGAGGACGTTCTTCGTGTGGTTGCCGCTCGTGACAGGGCTCGGCGTGAGCGCATTCGGCACCACGCCCGCGATCACCGGCCGATCGGGGTCGCCGCCGAGGAAGCTGAGCACCACCTCCGTGCCCCTGCGGAGCGGGAAATGAAAGCCCTCGATGCCGCCGCCGTGCGGCTGCATCATGCGCACGAACGTCGAGGCCTTCCCGCTCTTCAGGTTGCTCTCGTCGAACTTGAACTTCACGTTGTAGCGGCCGAGATCGTCGATCTGGGCGTACTCGCTCTCGGCCGGGCCGTCGACGCTGCCGTTCTCGTATCCGTAGATGCGGGGCCAGGGCGTGCGGGACTCCGCGCGGAGCTGCGTCTTCGCGGGGATGGCGGTGATCTCGACGAAATAGGTCTCCTCGTGGGGCAGATCGAGCAGCTCGCGGTACCCGGCGGCCCCGGCCAGCTGGTTGCCGTGATGGTGCGCCTCGATGGTGAGGTGCTTCGCGTTGAACGCCGCGCGCGGGTGCTCGTCGAGCTCGAACGTGTAGCCGGGCCGGAGGTGCAGCCGCGTGCCCGCCCCCTGGTACAGCACCTGCCGCGCGAGCAGCTCCTCGGCCCGGATCTTCGCGAGCCGATCGCCCGCGGCCGGCGTGAAGAAGCGCTCGCCGTACAGGCTCACCTCGCCCGCGCCGTTCGGCGATACGCGCGCCGACCCGGCGACGCTCAGGTTGGGCCGCGCATAGTCGTAATCCTTGAGCTTGATCACCGCCGGCAAGGTCGTGTGCTGGCTGGTGAACGTGCGGAGCGCCATCCCCGCGCTCACGTCGTACCCCAGCTGCGGGTGGTACCGGACAGGCTCGCCGATCGGGTCCTCCTCGTACGACTTCGTGTCGCAGAAGATGACCTTGTCGCCGTCGGGCGTGTGCTCGAAGAAGTAGAAGATGCCTTCGCGCTCCATCCACCGCGAAATGAAGTCGAGATCGCTCTCCCGGTACTGGCAGATGTGCTCCTCGACCTCGTAGCTGCCGAGGCGCATCTCGTACTCGTCGGGTCCGATGCCGTTCTCCTCGAGGACGGCCTTCATGACGTCGGGCAGCGACAGCTTGGTGAAGATGCGGCTGCGCCTGGAGAGGCCGAGCAGCCAGAGCTTCGGGACCAGCACCGCCCGGAGGAGCGAGCGCCCGTCCAGCTCGTGGAGCACGCCGACGGTCGCGAGGACGCCGGCGAAGACGAAGGGCGGGACGTTGTCCTTGGGCCAGTCGAGCACGAGCGACGCCTTGGCGCCGACGGCATCGGGCAGGTCCAGGGACTCCGCGTCCTCGCCCTGGAGCAGGAGGAAGATCTCGAGCTGATACGGGCGCGAGATGGCCTCGACGCCCCGAAAGCCGACGACGCGCGTGGAGCTGGGGAGCACGCCCGATGAGATCTTGATGAGGTCGTCCATGGCCTTCCCTGCGTTGTTCGAGGACGCGCGCCCGATGCCACCGGGTGAATCGTTCGCCGGTCGTCCCGAGGAGCTCGCTGATAGAACTAGGCAGAATCCGTCGGATGGTCAACCTGCCGAAGAGCCGTCGATGCCGGCGTCGGCCGGTGGGATCTCGACGAGCGCGCGCAGGATAGCGCCGCTCGATTTCGCGCTCGCGAGCTTGACCCCATAGACGTTGGCGCCCGCGAGGTCCGCGTCGCGCAGATCGGCGCCCTCGACGTTGGCGCACGGCAGGCTCGCCTCCTTCAGCTTCGCCGCGCGCAGGACGGCGCCCGCGAGGTTGGCGCCCGCGAGGCTCGCGCGCGAGATGTCGGCCTTGGTCCCGTTGATGTCCGCGAGGCACGCCCGATCGAAGACGGCCTCGACCAGGCGCGCTTGCCGCAGGTCGGCGCCCTCGAGCGACGCGTCCTCGAAGCGCGCGCGCGACCCCTTCGCGAAGGCGAGGTCGGCGTCCTTGAGGAGCGCGGAGGAGAGCTGCGCGCGGTCCAGCGTGGCGCGGGACAGATCGGCGCGCGTCAGATCGGCCGCGTGGAGGCTCGCGTCCGTCAGATCCGTACCGCTCATGTTGGCGCCGGAGAGGCGCGCAGACGCGAAGTTGCATCGGGTGAGCGTCGAGCCGGAGAGGTTCAGGCGCTCGAGCGAGGCGCCGCTGAAGTCGATGCCGTCGAGCTCAACGCCCGCGAGCTCCAGGTCGTGGAGCGGCTGGCCGCTCCTGAGGCGGGCGAGCAACGTCGCGCGGAGGCCCCGGATCTCCGGCTCAGGCGACATTGCGGCGGACGAGGGCGCGGCGGACAAGGGCGCGGCGGACAAGGGCGCGGCGGACGACGAGGGCGCGGCGGACGACGAGGGCGCGGCGGACAAGGGCGCGACGGACGACGAGGGCGCGGCGGGCGAGGCCAGGGCGTGCGGTGGTGCGACAGGCTCGGCCGTGTTCTCGGTGATCGCCGTCACCGTGAGGTCGAGGGGCGCCGCATCGAGCCGCGGTGCATAGAGGTTGGTCGGGCCGCTCGCCACGACGGCGGGCAGCGGAGGCAGCGGCGCCAGGTGCGGACGGGCGCTCCAGGGCGCCCCCGGGATCGCTGTCACCGGGGAAGCACGCCCGCTGCCGGGCGCGGCGAGCGCGAACGGCGGCTTCATCTTCATGTCGACGACGAGGCCGCTATCGCGGACATCGACCGTGTTGTCGTCCTCGACCACCAGCGTCCTGGCGATCGGTCGCTCGCCCGCGGCGGGGCCAGACGCTCCATGCCAGCGATGGGACGGCGGAGGCGCGGACGCAGCAGAAGGCCATGCCAGGGGCTGCCCCGACACCTCGACGCCCGCGACAACGCGCATGCGGGCCGGCGTGTCGCCTGCCAGCAGGGCCACGTTCCCTCGCCAGACCACGGAGCAGAGCAGCCGGTCGGCGTCGATGGTCAGCGTATCGGCGACGAGCTCGATCGCCTGCCCGTGGTCTTCTCCTTCCGGCCCGGCCCGATAGAGCCGCGCGAGCCCGCGGGCCGAAGGCAGGCTGGACCGGAGCCACGGCCAGTGCGGGTGCAGGCCCTCGAGGAAGATCCACTCGTCGCCGCGGAGGAAGTCGATCTGCTGATCGGCGGGCGCGGCGTGGAAGTACCGGAAGTCGAAGCTGCCGTCGAGATCCAGCGCCAGGGGGTCGGCCGCCTGATCCCGCGCGAGGAGATGCCGCCGCGGGGCCCAGTGCCTCGCGATCGGGCCGAAGCCCGCCGGCCGCATCGGATCGCCCGGATCGACGATGCTCGGCAGCACCGCGTCGGAGCCCACGCCCACCGGGTTCCCATCGAGATGTGGGCCGCCGAACGCGCGCTCGTACACGAGCGGCATCCGGCTGAACGGGCGGGGGCTCGGCGCCTCTCGCGTGCGGTCGCCGAAGACATGAAGCGCCTTGTTGAGGATCCAGCGGCCATCGCGGAAGAGCGCGACCCGCACCGGGAGGGCCGTGGTGGTCGTCCCCACAGGCGCGCAGGCGTGTCCGCGCACGACGACCCCGGCGCCCGGCAGGTAGGGTGCTGTCTCACTGGCCTCTTCGAGGCTGCCCCACCCCTCCCGAAGCTGGTCGGTGCGGACCAGATCGGCCGCTGCAGCGAGCTCTGCGGTCCTGTCGTGCACGAGGGCAAAGGTGGCCTTGACGAGGACGGTGAGCCGCTCTGCGCCCCGCATGCGCCACAGGACGGCGCCGCAGGCGGATGGCGACAGGGCGACGACGGGGAGGGGCCAGGGCGATTGCACGACGCGTGGTCACGGGGCCCACGCACCTCGACGGCAGCGGAGGGCTCTGAGCCGCTCAACATAGCCCCGCTCGCCTATCGGGCGCAAGCGCGGGACCTGACCGGAGGCGGCTCGCGGTGGGGCCCTCTCGCGGGAGCATGGCGCGGTGAAGAAGGCCAATCCCGAACCACGAGGCGTGTCGCGATCGACTCGAGAGGTCGCATGTCAATCCAACACGACCGCTCCGCGAGGCACCCGACCCTGTCCGACATGCCCGGGGGCCTGCTCCGCGAGGCACCCGACCCTGTCCGACATGCCCGGGGGCCTGCTCCGCGAGGCACCTGCCCATGTCGGACATGCCCGGGGGCCTGCTCCGCGAGGCACCTGCCCATGTCGGACATGCCCGGGGGCCTGCTCCGCGAGGCCCCCGACCCTGTCCGACATGCCCGGGGGCCTGCTCCGCGAGGCCCCTCAGCGCGAAAGACGGTACTTCGCGTCGAACGGCGAGCCGCCCTGCGGGACCTCCCGCGCGACGCCGCGCTCCGGGTTCGCCGCCAGGTGACGCAGGATCCAGAAGACCGTCTCGACGTCGTCCGCGCCCGCCGCCTTCGCGACCTCGGCGAGCGACAGCGCGCGGCCCGCGCTCGAGCCGAGCGCCGCGAGCACCTTGGCCTGCAGGTCGAGCACCTCCTGCGCGGCCTTCTTGCCGGCCTCGACGCCGGGCTGGTGGTACGCGTTGATGCCCACGAGCGACGCGTACAGGCCCACCGCGCGCTCGTAGAGCGCGATCAGCATGCCGACGGCGCGCGCGTCGACCGTGTCGATCGTGAGCGTGATCGACTCGCGCCCGCTCTCGGTCAGCGCCTTGCGCGTCCCCTGGAGGAAGCCGTCGAGGTAGTCGCCGGTCGTGACGCCGGGGTCGACCTCGAGCACGCCGCGCGACGGCGCGCGATCCCGCAGCACCTCGATGAACGTGACGAAGAAGTTGTCGAGCCCGTCACGGAGCTGCTGCACGTACGCGTGCTGATCCGTCGAGCCCTTGTTGCCGTACACGGCGATGCCCTGGAAGACCTCCTTGCCCTGCCGATCGAGCCGCTTGCCGAGCGACTCCATCACGAGCTGCTGGAGGTAGCGCGAGAAGAGCTCGAGCCTGTCCTTGTACGGCAAGAGCACCATGTCCTTCCGGCCCACGCCGCCCGTCGCCGAGTACCAGGCGAGCGCGAGCAGCGCCGCGGGGTTCCGGGGGACCTCCTTCGAGCGCGTGACCTCGTCCGTCTCGCGCGCGCCCTGCAGCATCTCGACGATCGACAGCCCCTGGAGCGCCGCGGGCAGCAGGCCGACCGCCGACAGCTCGCTCGTGCGGCCGCCGACCCAGTCCCACATCGGGAAGCGGGCAAGGAAGCCGTGCTTCGTCGCATACCGGTCGAGCTCGCTGCCCTCCCCCGTCACCGCGACCGCGTGGGCGCCGAGCGAGAGGCCGAGCCGACGGTACGCCGCCTCGAGCTCGAGCATCCCGTTGCGCGTCTCCTTCGTCCCGCCCGACTTCGAGATGATCACCGCGAGCGTCGCGCCGAGATCGTCCCCGATGGCGTCCAGCGTGCGATCGATCCCGTCGGGATCCGTGTTGTCGAAGAAATGGATCTGCATCCGATCGGCCGGCGTCCCCAGCGCCGAGGCGACGAACTGAGGCCCGAGCGCCGAGCCGCCGATCCCGACGACGAGCACCCTGCTGAAGCGGGCCGCCCGCTCCGGCCGGACCCGCGCCGCGTGCACGTCCGCGGCGAAGCCCAGGATCCGCGCGTTCGTCTCCTCGATCGCCGCGCGCAGCGCCGCCTCGGGCGCGAGCTCCGGCGCGCGCAGCCAGTAGTGGCCGACCCGGCGGCCCTCGTCGGGATTCGCGATGCTCCCGCCCTCGAGCGCCGCCATCTCGGCGAGCGCCGCCTGAATCCGCGGTTCCATCGTGGTAAAAAAGTCGCTCCCGAAGCGGATCCGGCTCACGTCCAGCCAGAGGCCGAGGCTGGGATCGTGGAAGAGGTGGTCCCGGAAGCGATCGAAGGGGAGGACGGCGGGCGCCGGTCCTCGACCCGGGGTTCTGCGGTCTTGCTCCATGGGCCCCCTTCTACCGCTTCTCCCTACCGTTTCTCCAGGCGGTCGAACCCCTTGCCCGGACGATGTTCCGCCCCACGAGGCGAAGCCATCGGAAAACGACTCTAGCGTGCCGGCCCGACACGCGTTATTTGCAGCCCGACCACGATGCAGCTTGATTTCGGAATCAATGCAGGGCTCGTCGAGGAGCTCTATGCCCAGTACCTCGAGAACCCGGAGTCGGTAGACCCCGGCTGGCGCTCGTTCTTCGAGGGAAAGAACGGCGGAGCGACGCCGAGCAGGCTGCCCGCTCCGGCGGCGACGCCGACCATCCCGCACCAGGTGCTGCGGCCCGGCAACGGGCACGGCTACGGGAACGGGAATGGCAAGACGAACGGCGAGGCCGCGAAGACGCTGGAGGCCGCGTTCGCGCGGACGCTCAGCGAGCACCCGAGCTCGCCCGAGTCCTCGCGCGATCTCAAGGTGCTCGCGGAGGCCGCGATCAAGGCGCGCGTCTACGCCCTCGTGAACGCCTACCGCGTGCGCGGCCACCTCTTCGCGCACGTCGACCCGCTCGGCCTGCCGCCCGCCACGCCGCCCGAGCTCGACCTCACGAACTTCGGGCTCCGGGTGGAGGACCTCGAGCTGCCCTTCCCGACGACCGACCTCGCCGGCGTGCCGCCCGTCCTCACGCTGCGCGAGATCATCCGCCGGCTCGAGGAGACGTACTGCCGCTCGATCGGCGTCGAGTTCACGTTCATCGAGGAGCCCGAGGCGCGCCAGTGGCTCCAGCAGCAGATGGAGTCGACGCGCAACCGGCTGACGCTCGACCGCCAGAAGCAGCTCCGGATCCTCACGAAGCTCTCCGACGCCGAGATCTTCGAGCAGTTCATCCACAAGTCCTACGAGGCGGGGACGAAGCGCTTCTCGCTCGAGGGCGCCGAGAGCCTCATCCCGCTGCTCGACCTCATCATCGAGCGCGCGGGGGCGCACGAGGTCGACGAGATCGTGGTCGGCATGGCGCACCGCGGCCGGCTGAACGTCCTCGCGAACATCATGGACAAGAGCCTGCGCGAGATCTTCGCGGCCTTCGAGGACAAGAACGCGGAGCGCCACCTCGGCAGCGGCGACGTCAAGTACCACCTCGGCTACTCGACCGATCGCACGCTCGAGAACGGGCGCAACGTCCACCTCACGCTCACGTTCAACCCGAGCCACCTCGAGTTCGTGAACCCCGTCGTGCAGGGGCGCGTCCGCGCGAAGCAGGACCGCCGGCTCGCCGACGGCGCCGCCGACGCGCGCCGCCGCGTGATGCCGCTGCTCATCCACGGCGACGCGGCGTTCATCGGGCAGGGCGTCGTCGCCGAGACGCTCAACATGATGAACCTGAAGGGCTACACGACGGCCGGCACGGTCCACGTCATCGTGAACAACCAGGTCGGGTTCACGACCGATCCGATGGAAGGGCGCTCGACCCGCTACGCGTCCGACATCACGCGGATGCTCAAGGTCCCGGTGTTCCACGTGAACGGCGAGGACCCGGAGGCGGTCGCGCACGTCGCGCAGCTCGCGATCGACTACCGCACGCGCTTCGGCTCCGACGTGATCATCGACATGTACTGCTACCGGCGGTACGGCCACAACGAGGGCGACGAGCCGCGCTACACGCAGCCGCGGATGTACGCCGCGATCGACAAGAAGCCCACGGTCCGGCAGGTGTACGTCCGGCGCCTCATGGAGCTCGGGCAGGTCACCGAGGAGAAGGCCGACGAGATCGTCGTGCGGCGCCGCGAGGCGCTCGCCGCCGCGCTCGACGAGGTGAAGCAGAAGGGCTTCGCGCCGGTGCTGTACTCGATGGGCGGCGTGTGGTCGCACTACCGCGGCGGCGCCGACAACGCGACGCCGGAGGTGCCGACGAGCGTGCCGGCCGAGCGGCTCATCGCGCTGTCGGAGAGGCTCCTCGAGCTGCCCGAGGGCTTCAAGGCGCACCCGAAGGTGCTGCCGACGCTCCAGCAGCGGCACGACAAGCTCGTCGCCGGCGAGGCGTTCGACTGGGGCACGGGCGAGATGCTCGCCTACGCGTCGCTGCTCGCCGAGAAGACGCCGGTGCGGCTCTCTGGTCAGGACGTGCAGCGCGGCACCTTCAGCCACCGGCACGCGGTGCTGCGCGACGTCGAGACGAGCGCGCGCTACGCGCCGCTGTCGCGCGTGGCCGAGGGGCCGGCGCGCTTCGAGGCGTTCAACAGCCCGCTCAGCGAGGCGGGCGTGCTCGGCTTCGACTTCGGCTACAGCCTCGACTATCCGGACGGGCTCGTCATCTGGGAGGCGCAGTTCGGCGACTTCCTGAACGGCGCGCAGGTCATCGTCGATCAGTTCCTCACGTCGAGCGAGGACAAGTGGCACCGGCTGAGCGGCATCGTGCTCTTCCTGCCGCACGGCTACGAGGGCCAGGGGCCGGAGCACTCGAGCGCGCGCATCGAGCGCTGCCTGCAGAACAGCGCCGAGGACAACATCCAGGTGTGCAACCTGACGACGCCGGCGCAGCTGTTCCACGTGCTGCGGCGGCAGGTGCACAGGCCGTGGCGCAAGCCGCTCATCATCGCGACGCCGAAGAGCCTGCTGCGCGTCCCGGCGACGTCGAAGGGCCCGCACCGGCCCGTGTCGACGATCAAGGATCTCTCCGAGGGCAAGTTCCACCGCGTGCTGCCCGACACGAGCGGGGTCGATCCGGCGGACGTGAAGCGGGTGCTGCTCTGCTCGGGCAAGGTCTACTACGACCTCGCGCTGGCGCGGGAGACGCGCGGGCTCAAGGACGTGGCGATCCTGCGGCTGGAGCAGCTGTTCCCGCTGAACGAGGAGATCGTGAACGCGCTCGCGCCCTACAAGGACGGCACGCCGCTCGTGTGGGTGCAGGAGGAGCCGCGCAACTACGGCGCCTGGTACTACATCCTCGCGGTGCTCCGGCAGCGCATCGGCGACCGGCTGCCGCTCTCGTGCGTGAGCCGCGCGCCGAGCGCGAGCCCGGCGACCGGCTCGCGCGCGAGCCACCTCCTCGAGCAGAAGATGCTGATGGACGAGGCGTTCGTCGGGGGCACCCGGTGAGCGGCGGCGCGGCGAGCCTGCAGGACAGGTACTCGCCGCAGGGCCGCTGCTTCGGCTGCGGGCCGGCGAACGACAGGGGGCTCCGGCTGAAGAGCCGCGTCGAGGGCGACGCGGTGGTCTGCGACTTCACGCCGGAGCCGCACCACGAGGCGTTCCCCGGGATGCTCAACGGCGGCATCATCGGGGCGCTGCTCGACTGCCACTCCAACTGGACCGCGGCCTACCACCTGATGAAGGCGCGGGGGGCCGACGCGCCGCCGTGCACGGTGACGGCGGACTTCCACGTGAAGCTGAAGAAGCCGACGCCGCTCGGCGGCCCGGTGCACCTGCGGGCGCAGGTCGCCGAGGCGGAGGGCGACCGCGTCGTTGTCGAGGCGACCCTGGAGGCGGGCGGGCGGGTCACGGCGACGTGCCGCGGGACGTTCGTGGCGGTGAAGGAAGGGCACCCGGCCTTCCACCGCTGGTAGGCGCCGGCTGACGCGCGGCGCGGGCGGCCCGTCCGCGACCGGGAAGGCGTTGCTCGCCGCCTCCGTGGCACACGCGATGCTCGCGCCCCGGCGCGCGGCGTTCGCGGCGTGGCGCGCGGATCGGATCCGCCGTCGTCGCGGCGCCGCGCAGCGAGGAGGATCCGCAATGAAGGCAAACACCGGGGTCGCGATCGCCGCGGGAGCGGCCGCCGTGCTCTGCGGGAGCGTCGCCGCTGCGCAGGACTTCGAGGGCGACGTCCCGCCGAGCTACCTGCGCTCTCCGCTGAGGGCGCCGGCCAACGCGCTCGAGCTCGGCCTCAACCTCGGGTACGCGCAGGGGTTCGGCGACATCGGGAGCGAGCGGCGCCTGCGCGACGTGGCGGGGCCGGGGGCGGGCGTGGGCGTGAAGCTCGTCTACCGCGCGATGCCGAAGGTCGGCCTCGGGCTCACGTCGCGCTACGAGCAGTACACGGCGCAGGGCGCGGAGCAGGGCGGGGCCGACGTGCGCGGCGTGACGCTGGGCGCGGAGGCGAGCTTTCACCTGGCGCCGTTCGAGCGCGTGGATCCGGTGATCTCGCTGGGCGGCGGCTACCGGGCGCTGTGGACCGCGGCGCGGCCGGGGGTGTGGGCTGCGGCGCGGCCGGGGGTGTGGGGCGACACGGTGACCCACGGGATCGAGCTCGGGCGGCTCCAGGCGGTGATCGACGTCCGCATGTCCGAGAGCGTCGCGCTGGGGCCCACGATCGGCGGCGGGCTCAACCTGTTCCTCTGGGAGAACACCGGGGGGTCGATCCGCGGCTGGGAGGTCCAGGGCAGCCGCGTGAACAGCTTCGTGTTCGCCGGGCTCGAGGGGCGCTTCGACCTGGGTGGGCAGCGCGTGCAAGGCGTCGTCCAGGTCGCGCGGCGGCGCTAGAGCGACAAACGGGTTGAAACCACGAGAAAAGCAGAATTTTCACAGGGAGGCGAGGAGGCGGGGAGCGAGAGACGGCGAGAGGGAGAAGATCATTTTTATTCTTCCTCCCCGCCTCCCCGCCTCCCTGTGAAAATTCTCCGGGTTTCAACGTGATCGTTGTTCTAGAGCGACGGTCTCCCGCACAGGAGACCGCCGCTCTGCTCGGCATGTGCAGAGGGCGGTGTAGCGCGGCGAACACGCCCTCCGCGGGCCTACCCCCTTCGTGAAGCCGATTCAGGTTCCGCGGTGCCCAGGCTCGGCTACCCTAGGCGGCCGGCGCGGGCCGCCGCGCGCGCTCGCTCACCGATGCAGCTCTTCGTCGCTCTTGCCCTGTTCGAGGGCTGTCCCTCCGACTTCCTGAACAGCCCGGCCGCGCTCCGCGGGGCGCTGGAGGCGGCCGTCGCCGCGGGATCGTTCACCCTGCTCGAGATGGTGGTCGTTCCGTTTTCTCCGCAAGGGATCACCGCGTGCGCCGTCGTCGGCGAGTCGCACGTCGCCCTGCACTCCTGGCCCGAGTCGGGGCGGCTCTTCGTCGACGTCGCCTCGTGCAGCACGCTGGAGAGCGTCCGCCGCGCCGTGGCCGCCATCGGGAGCGCGCTGCCCGAGGGGCGGCTCGCGACCCTCGACGAGCGCATCGTCGACCCCGCCGGCGCGCGGGCGCCCTGACGCCGCGCCGCGCCCTCACGGAGAGCGCGCGGGCGCCCTGACGCCGCGCCGCGCCCTCACGGAGAGCGCGCGGGCGCCCTGACGCCGCGCCGCGCCCTCGCGGAGAGGGCGCGCGGCCGCGCCGGGCGCGGTGTGGATCAGTGCTGGCCGAGCACGCGGCGGAGCGGCTTGTTGAACGCGAACATCGCGGCGCCGGCGCTCAGGCCGAGGAGGGTGAGCATCAGGAAGAACATGTCCTTCGACCAGCGCTCGTAGAAGATGCCGAGGTAGCCGCTCAGCGTGTTGCCGAGGAAGCTCGAGACGAACCACATGCCCATCATCATCGACACGATCCGCACCGGCGAGACCTTGGTCACGAGCGACAGGCCGATGGGCGACAGGTAGAGCTCGCCGATCGTGAGCAGCAGCGTGCAGAAGACCGGCCAGAACAGGCTGCCCTTGCCGTCGCCGACGGCCTGCGCGCCGACGATCATCACGATGAACGACAGGCCGAGGATGGTGCAGCCCAGGGCCATCTTCGAGACGCTCGTCGGCTCGGCGCCGCGCTTCGCCTGCCAGCGCCAGAAGACGTCGAGCAGCGGGGCGAACAGGATGATGCAGAGCGGGTTCACCGACTGGAACCACGTCGACGGGATCTGGAAGCCGAGGACGGTGGGCCACACCGTCTTCTCGTCGGCCCAGCTCTGCATCGTGTTGCCCTGCTGCTCGTAGACCGCCCAGAAGACGACGTTGAGGGCGCAGAGCGCCACGAGCGCGCCGACGCGCCGCCACTCGTCGCTGGAGAGCGGCTGCTTCTGCTCGCCGGCGCCCTCCGCCGTCTTCATCAGGTTGTCCTTGGCGAGGTACTTCTGCCCCGCCAGGTAGACGACGAGCCCAAGGCACATCCCGACGCCCGCGGCGGCGAAGC
The DNA here is from genome assembly GCF_051475585.1 of Sorangium sp. So ce426. Classification (NCBI taxonomy): domain Bacteria; kingdom Pseudomonadati; phylum Myxococcota; order Polyangiales; family Polyangiaceae; genus Sorangium; species Sorangium sp. So ce426. The sequence continues at coordinate 8,276,072 of NZ_CP150341.1, forward strand.
CGTAGTGCCAGCCGTAGACGGCGGCCAGGGTGCCGCACACGAAGTTGCAGATGAAGGCGCCGAGGTTGATGCCCATGTAGAAGATGGTGAAGGCGCCGTCGCGGCGCGGATCACCCTTCGGGTACAGGCTGCCGACCTGGGTCGAGATGTTGGGCTTGAACGCGCCGTTGCCGAGGATGAGCAGGAGCAGCGCGATGAAGAACGAGTTCTCGAACGCCATCACGAAGTGTCCGATGGCCATCAAGACGCCGCCGATCACCACCGTCTTGCGCTGCCCCCACACCCTGTCGGCGAGGATGCCGCCGAAGAACGGCGTGAGGTACACGAGGCCCGTGTACAGCCCGTAGAGCATGGACGCCTGCTCGCCGGGCGCGCTCGGGAGGAGGCCCTTGATGAACTCCCAGGCGAACACCGTGGTCGGATCACCAGGGACGAGATCGCATGGCGGCGTGTGCTGCCGGCACCCCTGGTAGGCCTCTCGCGCGGTGACGAACAGGTAGTTCGCCATATACAGCTTGAGGAGGCCGCGCATGCCGTAATAGGAAAAGCGCTCCCACATCTCCGCGAAGAAGAGGATCACGAGCCCCGGCGGGTGCTTGAAGCGCCTCTCGAAAGCGGTGACGGGGAGGGCCGGCTCGATTGCTTGCTCGCTCAATGCTGTCTTCTCCACGAGCTGGGACCACGCTGCGTGGTGGTCGGGCGATGCGGGGGATCGTGGGGCGCGCTGCCCCTCGGCACGGGGATGCTAGACGATCCGCGACGACCACGTCACCCCCTTGTTGCGCACAGCGTCGAGCCGGGTGAACAGGGTGTCCACGTAGGCGGCCCTTCGGCCACGGCCGGAGGACAGGTGGGCGGGACGCTCCGGTCGGCGCTGCGATAGGCGAAGCGGCCGTGGGCCGGCGAGCGGACGCCGCTGCTGGCGGAGCGAGCGCCGGTGGTGGGCGGACCAGCCGCCGCGCCGACGCCGCCCGGCGACGGCGGCCGCCGCGGATGGACCGCATAAGCCCGCGTCGTCCTCGGTTGTGCCGGGAGCGTCCCCTTCGCCCCGGGCTCCGCCCTGGCCGCGCGAGGGCGCCCTCCCTCTGAAGGCGAGATCCGCAGTCGAGGCTTCCGGTGAGAGGCTGTCGGCCGCAGATTATCTGTGATGCAACATCCTCAAACTCGCTATGTCCCGAGCGACAGCGCACGTTCGACGGGTCTCCTGTGGATTCTGCTTCTCCCTGCCTGCGCGGGCGTCGAGCCGTCGCCGCCGGAGGCGTGCGCTCCTGGCGAGGAGCGCTTTCGCGGGCGGTGCGTCCAGCCCGCCGCCCGCTACGAGCCCGAGGAGCGCGTCGACCGGGACAACGTCGTCGCCTTCGGCGCCGAGCTCACCCGGCTCGCGCTGCCGGAGCCGCCGCGCAGCGGCTTCAGGATCATCGCGCCGCCGCGGCTCATGGCGCCCGGCGAGGAGGCGACCTTCTGCGTGTCATGGCCTTTCCCGGCGATCGAGAGCAAGACCGTCCACGCGGCGCGCGTCTACGCGACGGCGGGGCTGCATCACAGCAACGTGATCGCCAAGCCGGTCAATCCATCGTTCGGGCCGAATCCTTACCCGGGCTGCCATCCCGGCGCCGACGATCCCTTCGGTACGCTGCCGGCGGCCATCCCGGACGTCCTCTTCGCGAGCTCGACGCAGGTCGTCGGCGAGGAGACGCTCGTCTTCCCGGAGGGGATGGGCTTCACCCTCGATACGTCCCGCGAGATCGCGACGAGCGTGCACCTGCTCAACACGTCGCCCGAGCCCGCGCTCGTGGAGCTCGCCTACGACTTCTACACCATGCCTCTCTCGGAGCGGACGGAAGAGCTCGCGCCGTTCGTCTTGAGCGTCAACGACTTCCTCGTCCCGCCGCGCGCCACGCAGACCGTCGGCGCGACGTGCTCGACGTTCGGCGGGAACATCGTCTCTCTGATGCCGCACACGCACCGTTACGCCGATGCCTTCGACGTCGACGTCGTCCGCGCGGACGGGGGCGAGGCGCGCGTCTACGAGGGCGGGGCGTTCGATCTGGAGAGCGACATCGAGGTCTTCCGGCCGGCGCTCGCGCTCGGCGAAGGCGACTCGCTCCGGTACGCGTGCAGGTTCCGGAACACGTCGGACCACGATCTCACGTTCGGCTACGGGGACAACGAGATGTGCATGCTGTTCGGGTACATGTACCCGCCGGAGAAGCAGCTGGCGGGGATCTCGCTGCGCGACGGGGAGCCGTGCATCTCGCTCGGCCTCGGCGCGCTCCGGTGAGGAGCTTCGTCGCCGCTCGGCACGAGCGCGCCGAGACCTGTCGGGGAGCGAGTCGTAGCCAGGCTCCGGTCGCTCGCCATGGGGCGCGGCCTGCGGTACATGAAGACTGTGCGAACCTTCAACATCGCTGGCCCCTGCCGTCCGGACCGACACTACATGGTCCCAGCCGGGCAGCGACTGCCTGGTTTCCGCGCGCTGGTCGACAAGCAAGCGTATTTCGTCGTCCACGCCCCGCGCCAGACGGGCAAGACGACCACGATGAAGGCGCTGGCCCGGCGCCTCACGGAGGAGGGGCGCTACGCGGCGCTGCACTTCTCCTGCGAGACGGCGCGCGCCTTCCCTGAAGACGTCGAGCAGGCGGTGAAGGGGATATGGCTCGCCGTCGAGGGCGCAGCTCGCCTGGAGCTCCCCCCGGCGCTCCGGCCGCCGGCGCCAGTCGAGGTCCCGCCCGCCGGATACCTCCAGACCCAGCTCACGCGCTGGGCGGAAGCGTGCCCCCGCCCGCTGGTGCTCGTATTCGACGAGATCGACGCGCTCACGGGAAGCAGCCTGATCTCCGTCCTGAGCCAGCTCCGCGCCGGCTTTCCGGACCGCCCGGCCGCCTTTCCCTGGTCGCTCGTGCTCTGCGGGGCGCGCGACGTCCGCGACTACAAGGCCGCGAGCGGCGGGGGACCGGTCCGTATGGGCTCGTCGAGCCCATTCAATATCAAGGAAGAGTCGCTGCGCCTCGGCGACTTCACGGAGGCGGACGTCCGCGATCTCTATGGACAGCACGCCGACGAGACAGGCCAGCCGTTCGCGGAGGAGGCGCTCGCGCGCGCGTTCGCGCTCGCGCAGGGGCAGCCGTGGCTCACGAACGCGCTTGCGCGGGAGGTCGTGGAGAAGATGCAGATCCCCGTGGACCAGCCCATCACGGCCGCGCACATCGACGCCGCGAAGGAGCGCGTCATCCTGGCGCGGGCCACGCACCTCGATTCGCTGCTCGCGCGCCTCGAGGAAGGACGGGTACGCCGCGTGCTCGAGCCGGTGCTCGCCGGCGAGCTGACCGGGGGAAAGACGTTCGACTCGGATTTCGAGCATGCGATCGACCTCGGGCTGGTCGCTCCGGGGTTGCCGGTGAGGATCGCCAACCCCATCTACCGCGAGATCATCCTGCGCGTGCTCGCGAGCTCCGCTGAGGCCGCGATCGACGCGGAGCCGCAGCGCTACAGGACTCCGGAGGGGCGCCTCGACGTGGACCGACTGCTCCGTGATTTCGCCGAGTTCTGGCGGCAACATGGAGAGATCGTCGTCGAGCGCGTGGACTACCAGGAGGCGGCGCCGCAGCTCGTCCTGATGGCGTTCTTGCACCGGGTGGTGAACGGAGGAGGCGTGATCGAACGCGAGGTCGGCGGGGGGCGCAAGCGGATCGACGTGCTGGTCCGGTGGCCTTTTGTCGACGGCGAGGGCCGGCGCGCGGAGCAGCGCTTGGCGGTGGAGATCAAGGTGTGGCGCGACCGCGACAAGAAGGGAGATCCGCTGCGGGAAGGGCTCGGCCAGCTCGACGAGTACCTGCGCCGGCTGGGGCTCGATGAGGGGGTGCTGGCGATCTTCGATTGCAGGAATGCGGCGGGGGCGATCGAGGAGCGGACGCGGATCGAGGAGGCGAGGACGGCGGCCGGGAGGCGGGTGGCGGTGCTCCGAGGGTAGGCGCGCGCGGGGGCTGGGGTGAGGCGCGCGGGCGAAGCATTGGCCGGGCGAGCGGGGGCGGTTCAGCTCGGATAGATACGACGGCCGCGGGGCCTGACAGGCGCGCGAAGGTCGCGCGGACCATCGGCGCCGTCAGCCGATCACGGTCGCCTCGACGCTCGCGGAAGCCTGCCAGGGCACGGGCACGACCCGCCGGTGCAGCGAACGCCGGGTGCCGGCACGCATTGCTTCTTCTCTCGCCGGCCCGCGTCGGCGGTAGAAATATTTCATTCAGGCTCCTGCGAACGAGATGCGGTTGCATCATCTCCGGCGCCCTCGCTATTCTGGTGTCCCGCCGGGGGTCGTCGGGTCGAGGCATGGCGCACAGGCGATGCTCGCGGCGTTCGTGCGGCTCGTCGGGCGCGTGCTCGATTGACCAGAGATGCCTTTTCTCGTCACAGGCGTCGTACCCCGGGTCTCGGGAGGAACCGATGAACCCTTTCCACCGATTGTCGTGCGATTTCGACGTTCTAACCCCCTTGTTCCTCGGCGGCGCCTCCCAGACAGCCGAGCTGCGGGCCCCGTCGATCAAAGGGGTGATGCGGTTCTGGTACCGGGCGCTCGATCCGGAGTTCGCGAAGCATGAGCCCATCCTCTTCGGCAATGGCGGCAACGACGCCCGTCAGTCGCTGCTCCGCCTGCGGTGCCGGCCGGGGGAACGGATCCAGGAGCACATGCGGTGGCGCGACGCACGGGCCGACCAGTTCGATGAAGGCAGCGGACGACAGACGAGAAACGGCCTGACCTATCTCGGATTCCCGTTCTCGATGCGAGGGAACGAAGAACGGACCGCGCTCCGGCCCGGCGCGCGGTTCTCGCTGGACGTGAGCTGGCACCGGCCCGCGCCGGAAGACCGCCAGCCGCTGCGCGTCGCTCTGGCCTCGGTGTGGGCGCTCGGGCACTTCGGGTCGCTCGGGATGCGCGCCCGCCGTGGATTCGGCGCGGTGACGCTCACCGGCTGGCGCCTCCTGGCCGGCGACGGGCAGACGGTGGCCGACGGCGACCTCGAGGCGCTGCCGCTCCTCCACCGGACGGCGGGAGCCGCGGAGTGGGCGGCAGGCGCGCGGCGCGGCATCGACGTGGTGCGAGGCTGGTTCGGGCAGTTCACGGCGGGCGGCGCCGGCAAGGCACGCTCACGCCACCCGCATTTCGGTCCACAAGCCGACTTCGTGCTGGGCGCCGACAAGGCGCGGCGCGACGACTGGCGCGGCGCGGTCCTTTCGCTCGGGCGCGCCCTCCAGGACGCCCGGCAGCGCACGCCGCCGGACTACGGCGAGGTCAAGAACCATGTGCTCTTCGAAGTCCGGGAGGGCGGCCTCCGCATCCAGCGGGCCCCGGCGCGCGCGACGTTCGGGCTCCCGCTCACGTTTCGTTATGGCTCGGTTCCACGGGGAAAGTCGGTCACGTTCGCGCCCGTGGACGAAGAGCGGCACGGGAGCTTGCTGCTGCTGCGGCCGGTGCTCGTGGGAGATTCCCTCTCCAGCCTGTTCCTGCGGTTGGACGGCGACGTTCCGGGCATCGACACGCCGGTAGGGCTCCGCGGAAGCGGCCGCTCGCTGGCTCCGGCGGCGCAGAACGCGATGGATGAGTTCATCCGCAAGCAGAAGGGGAAGGCCGCGCCATGAAGGAACGAGATCGAGACCGAATCCTCTCCATCCCGGGCCCCCCCGGGGCGGCGACGGAGCGGAGCGCTCACCCGATGGCGGAGAACACGCGACAGGGGACGGTGACCGATCGGACCCGCTTCTGGCAGCAAAAGCTCCTTCAACTCCTGCACGATCCCCCGGGAAAGGCATTCTTCCTCCGGCAGGGCGCGGGCGGACACAAGGCGGTTGCGGCGGACCTGTTCGAGGCAACGACGGGCGTTCCGCTCAAATACGTACGGCCCGAACCAGACAGGGCTGCTTCGGGCGCGGATCGGCCGGTCGGCTCCCCGCCGCGCCCAGCGCAGATCTCGGTGGACTGGGTGAAGAGCCCAATCCTGACGCATCCCCTCGCCTCCGGGGCGCTCGGGACCGTCGCCATCGACCTTGGCCGTCAGGACCTGCCGGCGCCGCGCGAGCAGACACGCACGCTCGCCGGAGAGGTCGGCCGCACGCTCCGCGAGCTGCTCCAGCCGAGGGAATCGCAGGAGGACGAGCTCGACGACCTCCCCGAGGAGGAGCGAGAGCGCTTCCTCGACGAGCGCGCCAGCGAGGTGGAAGGCAAGCTCGCCGCCTTGCCCCGCTGGCACGACGACGCGCGGCTCCAGCAGGCGTGCTTGCAGCTCTGGCGCCGCCTTCCCGAACAACCGCCGCCGGGCGTGGCCGAGGTGGTCTGGCGGCACCAGCCCGCAGACTCGAGGGCCCCGGATCACAGCCTCTGGGATCACGTGCGCGTCACGTCGTCGCTCTCGTTCCTGAGCGGGAGAAGGCACGAGGGGCCCGTCATGCCATGGCTCCTCGCCTTCAGCCTCGGCCCGGTGCAGCGGTTCATCGCGCAGTCACGGACATCCACCGATCTCTGGACGACATCCATGCTGCTCTCGGATCTCGTGTGGCACGCCATGGTGCCGTTCGTCGAGCGGTATGGCCCGGAGGCGATCGTGTACCTCGATCTGCGGGCCAACCCGCGCGCCGACGTGTGGCTCTGGGAGCAAGCGAACGGGTTGGACGGAGCCGCGCCGCCGGCGCAGGCGGAGCGGTACAAGGGCGTCCTGCCCGAGCAGCTCAACCCGTGCTCCTACGCCGGGATCTTCCCCAACACGTTCATCGCGCTGGTCCCCCTCGGCGGCGAGCGCTACCTGGTCCGGCTCAATGAGCTCGCGGACGAGGCGCGTCGCGCCGTTCGCGAGCGCTGGAGAGAGCTGGCGGACCTCGCCAGACGCTACTTCCTGGAGCAGGCCACGGGGCGCCCCGAGGCCATGAGCGACCCCGAGCGGAGGGCTTTCGAGGCCACGTGGGCTCGCCAGCACGAGGGCGTGCTCTTCACGGCCTGGTCCGCGGCAGCGTGGCCGAGCACTACGCCGACAGCCTCGTGCGGGCCGAGGCGGAGCGCGATCGGCCCGCAGCGACGCGCCTCGCAGCGCTCGTCGAAGACCACGCGAGGCACCTGCCCGCGGGCGGACGTGCCCGCTACGAGGCGCTCCTCCGAGGCGACGCGCGGCTCACGCTGGTGACCGCGCCGGAGGGCGCTCGTGTCACCATCAAGCCGTACGAGCCGGTCAACCGCTATCTCATGGCCAGCGACGAGCGAACGCGCACGGCCATCGCGCCGCTCCAGGAGCACGGCCTCCAGCGCGGCAGCTATCTCCTGCTTCTCGCGGCGCCTGGCCATGGCGAAGCACGTTACCCGGTGGCGCTCGGGGGCGACGAACACTGGGACGGAGTCCGCCCTGGAGGGACAGCGCCGCATCCTATCCGCCTGCTTCGCGAAGACGAGCTCGCGCCGGATGACGTCTATGTGCCGGCAGGGTGGTTCATCGCCGGCGGCGATCCGCGCGCGGGGGAGAGCCTCCCGCGGCGACGCGTCTGGCTCGACGGGTTCGTGATGAAGAAATACCCCGTCACCAACGCCGAGTATGTCGACTTCCTCAACGCGCTGGTCGAGGAAGGGCGCGCGGGAGAGGCGCGCCGGCATTGTCCGACGCACGCGCCGGGGGCAACCCTGAGCGACGACGCGCCGCTGGCCTACGCGCTCGACGAGCGCTCAGGGCGCTACCGCCTCAAGGCGCCCGAGGTCGAGCATGCGTTGCCTGTGGTCTTCGTCGATTGGCATGCGGCGATGGCCTATGCGGCGTACTGGGCCCGCCGGACCGGCCTGCCGTGGCGGCTCCCGAGCGAGCTGGAATGGGAGAAGGCCGCGCGCGGCGTCGATGGGCGGTTCATGCCATGGGGGGATCAGATCGAGCCCACGTGGGCGTGCGTGTCGGGCAGCCACCCCGAGCGGAAGCGGGTCATGTCGGTGCACGAGTATCCCACCGATGTCAGCCCCTACGGCGTCCGCGGCATGGCGGGCAACGTACGCGACTGGTGCGTCGAACGGTGGCGTCTCGCTGGTCCGCACGCGGAGCACGGCATCGTGCGCGTGGAGGCAGCACCGACCGACGATCCCGCTGATCGTCCGGTGCGCGGCGGCGCCTGGATCTCGGCGGGCGAGCTCGTCCGCCTCGCGGTCCGGTACGCCGAGCCTCCCACGAAGCGCCACGGCGTGCTGGGATTTCGCCTCGCGAGGCCGATCGAGCCGTGATTCGCCGGGGTCACGAGCCGAAGGGGCTCGTGGTGTAGAACCAAGTCCATCCTCCGATGTCGCTCGGATCGAGGCTGGGCGCCCCGTTCTCGTCTTTCACCATCTCGAACGTGAGCTTGTCGGGCGTCGCGTGGAACAGCGCCCGCGCGTCGCGGGTCTTGTACCACGTGACCCTCTCGAGCCTGCCCTGCTGGTCCTGCTCGATGAGCAGGCCAATCATCTTGGTGCTGTCGTCCGGGTCGATCGCCTTGAAGAGGCGCTTGTGCGCCGCCGAGGGCTTGCACACCCCGCGGCGCCACTTGGCCGACTGCAACAGGTCGAGGTGCATCGGCATGGTGCCGACGAAGCCCTCGATCGCCTGCTGCGAGCACGCGATCGCGTCGGCGTGCAGGGAAAGCGAGGTGACCCCATCGATAAGGACACCGGCATTTCCATGGTGATACTCGCGATAGGGGGAGTGCTGGGGCGTCGCCTGGTCATTCATCAGCACGATCCGCGCGAGGTCAACTCCGGCGCCGTCGGCGACGAGGCGGATCCGGGTCACGACCCGCGTGTCGACTGGAAACTGCTCATTCCCCGGGTTCTCCAGGATGTCTTTGCTGTCATTGCTCTCGGAGCGACCTTTGTGCATGGTTCGTCATCCTCGGTTGAAGGGGCGCGCCGACCCATCGACACGCGGGCAACGGCGACCGCTTCGCCGTCGCCGGTCGGGAGGTTACGACAAGCTCGAGTGCATGACGATTTCATCTCATTTCACGAGGGTGCCTGGTCCTCCGCCAGCGTCGATCACACCGAGAATACGCCAACAACTTAGCCCATTTACGCGGGCGGAAGACGCTCGTGACACGGATACGCTCTCATGCGGCCGCCGCCATCACAGCATCCCCTCCAGCGCAGCCGGCGTCCGCGGATCGACCGCGACCGGCTCCTGCTCGAGCCACATGTCGCGCGCCGCGAGCCGCCGCACGAGCTCGGGGGCGTCGCGAACGTCGAGATCCACCGGCCAGGCGCAGGGGCGGCCCTTCGTCTCGACGAGCTCTTCCCAGAACTGCGGCACGAACCAGCGGAGATCCGGGCGCGCGCCGCGGAGGTGCTGAAAGATGCGGGTGCCATTGGGATCGAGGTCGCCGAAATGCACCACGGGGACGTGCGTCAGACGGTCGAGGAGCCGGGTGACGGTCGCCGTGTCCCACCCCGGGACGTGCGCGAAGAGCCAGCCCTCGATCGTCGCTAGATCACAGAACGCCCCGAGGTTCTCGACGAGGAGCGCTGCGCGGACGGTCCCTTCGAGCTCGAGTCCGCCCTTCAAGGCACGCTCGGGCAGGGACACCTCGCCCAGCACGGCCGCGACGGCCGCGAGGTCGACCGCGCCGCGCGGCGTCCGGGCCACGAGGCCCTCCGGCGGTCGGAGCCGCACCGAACCGTCGTGCGTGGTCACGATCCCGCCGAGGGCGGCGGCGCGTCGCCCGGTGAGCGCCGCCTTCGAGTGCGCGGCGACGAGCGCCGCGGCCGTCCGCCGGTTGAGCTGTTCCGGGAGCGCCGGGAGCCCCTCGGCGCGCTGCGCGTCTTCGAGCGCGGCCCAGCCGTCCGGCGTGGGCGGGAGGCCGCGCGCGATCAGCTCCGCGAGCGCTCCGCCCCACGCGGGCCAGACCCGATCGAGGAGCGCGGCGAGCTCGCCGCGCCGGCTCTCGACGAGGCCCAGCTCGTCCCGCCGTCCGGTTCGCTTCGTCCAGGGCAGCTCGCCGAGGGCGTCCCACGCCGCGGCCTGCGCGCGACGACGCTTGAGCATGCCGCGCACGAGCAGCTCGAGCAGCGCGAGCCGCTCCTCCGCCGTCTGCCATATCACGCCTCGGCCTTCGTGCGCCGACCGCTCACCAGCACCTCCTCACGCCCGTCCGGCGTGGTGCGACGCACGAGGCGGTACGTGGTGTTGCCCTCGGCGCGAGCGACCTCCGGAGCGGCGATCAGGAGCTGCAGATCGAGCGTCTGGCAGAGATCGAAGAGCACGCCCAGGTTGTCGTGCGAGAGCCGGTTCGCCTCGTCGAGGAAGAGGAAGCGGAGCGATCCATGGGACTTCTTCCCTCTCAGGAGGGTCGCGTCGCGCTCCCACTCGGTCAGGACGACCATCATCAGCGCCGCCCCGACGCCGATGGCCTCGCCCGTCGATAGCCGCGTCGGGTTCGCGATCTCCCAGTCGGCCCCCGCCTTGCGAAGGATCTCGACCTGGAGGTGGACGTACTCGCGGTAGTCGAGCAGGCGCTGCCCGCCCGTTCGCCCGCCGCCGTAGCGGCGGAAGATCTCGTCGAGCGCCTCCTCGATCGGCATGTCCGCCTGGAACAGCAGCCCCTGCGCCGCGCCCTCACGCAGCGCGCGCAAGACCTGCTCCATCCTCTCCACCGGCTTCAGGCGAACACGGATCCCCTGGATGCTGCCGAAGCTCACGCCCTCGAGGTTCTTGTTGAGGCGCGTGACCTGTCCGCGCGCCTTGCGGATCTGAACGTCGATGCCGCGGGCAACGTCCTCACTCGCGCCGCGCAGGTCGCCCTCCTGGCGGGCGAGGCGCTCCTCGAGGGTGGAGAGCTGGTCACGCAGGCGGAGCAGGGCTTCGCGCGGATCGTCGACCTCGGCCACCTGGGCCGGCAGCCGCCGGCGCAGCCAGTCCCGGACGGCGAGCCAGAGCCCGAGGTAGGCATCGGCGAACGCGGCGTCCGAGGTGTCGCGCAGCACCTGGAGCTCCGTGAGCAGCGCGGCGCCGCCCTGCGCGATGCGCAACCGCTCGAGGAGGACCTCGCGTCGCGTCCTCGCCTCCTGCACGAGGTTCACGTGGCCACGGACGTCCCCCAGCTCGCTCGGACCTCCGGCGACCAGGCCACCGAGGAGCCCTCGGCGCGTCGCATGCTCGCGGAGGTCGTCCCACCGCTTCACCGCCGGCTCGGCCTCTCGGCGCTCGCTGGCGAGCTTCTCGTCCGCGTCCTTTGCCCGGCCCTCTGCATCCCGAAGCGCGCTCTCCTGGCCGCCGCGCGTCGTCAGCAGCGCGTCGCGCCGCCCGTCGCGCGCGCGGAGCTCCTCCTCGATCCGCGAGACCTCTGCGGCCGCGGCTGCAGCGGCCTCCTCGCTCGGCGCCGGCACGCCGAGCTCCTCGAAGCGCTCGGCGGCCGCCGCGTGCTCCCGCGCGGCGACGCGCCGCCTCCCGTCAGCGTCCTGAAAGCTCGCCGTGGCCTCGTCGTGGCGCTCGTCCGCGCCACGGGCTGCCGCCTCGGCGACGCGCTGCTGCTCCTCGGCCTCGCGCAGCTGCGCCTCGATCGCCGGGACGAGCGCCTGGTTGTCGGCGAGCCGTCGCGGCGCCTCCTCCCAGCCGAGAGCCTCGACGTTCGCGCGCACGTACGAGAGCGCGTCGATGCCAGCGTCGAGGCGCTCTCTCCGCGCCTTGAGCTCGAGGACACGCTGGCGCAGGCGCGCGAGCTCATCGTCGGACAGCGGCGCCTGGCGCAGCGTCGCGAGCTGCCGATCGACGAGCTCCGCGCGCCGCCCCTGCGCGGTCACGAAGGCCTTCGCCGAGAGCGCCGCCGCGCGCTCGGCCTCGAGCGCGCGGACGCGCTCGCCATGGTCGGGCGGATCGAGCAGCATCGCCTCGCCCAGGAACGCGCGGAGCCCGTCGACGCGCGGCCGGAGCGCCCGCGCCGCCTCGGCGTGGCGCACGATCGCGCCGCGATGGCGCTCGAGGTGCGCCTCGTTCTCCGCGATCGCGTGCCTCGCGGCCGCGAGCGCCGGCGCGGGATCCCCCGCGAGCCACACGGCGTGTCCGGCGAGGAGGGCCTCGCCGTCCACGACGAGGCGCTCGAGCTCGCGCCGGCGCGCCCTCGCGTCGTGGAGCTCGCGCGCCTTCTCCTCGCCCTGGCGGCGCAGCTCGGCCGCGCGCTCCTCTCGCGCGCGCCGTCCGAGGCGCGGGTGCGACGGGATCCGCGACACGCGCAGCGCGATCCCCTCGTCGACCGCAACGTCGCGATCGCCGACCTCCACCGCGCTCCTCGCGGAGGCGAGCCAATCGAGGTCCGCGTCACGCGAGACGAGCAGCACGTCGCCGAGCGCGTCCGGGCGCCCTGCGATCGCGCGGGCGGCGCTCTTCGGATCGTCCACGACCAGCGCCTGCGCGAGGCCTCCGAGGCGAGCCTCGAGCTCCGGCGCCTCGTCGAGCGCGACGTCCTCGAAGCCGAGGGCGACCAGCTCCGCGCCGAGCCGGTCCTTGAGCTGCAGCAGCTCGGGCGCGAACGGCCCCCCTGCTGCCAGGAGCTCCCTGGCCTCCCGCACCAGCCGCTCCTGCGCCTCTCGGATCAGCTCCTCGGACCTCCGCGCCGCCGTCAGCTGCTCCGCGAGCGTGGTGCGCGCGGCATCGAGGGCGGCGCGGTCGACCACCGCGACGCCGAGGTGCGCTCCCAGCCGAGCGGTCCTCGCGTCGAGCTCCCGCCACTCGGGCTCCCGTGTCGAGAGCTCGCGGCGACGGGTTTCGAGCTCCTTCAGGAGGGCCTCCGTCGCGGCGGCGCCCGATCTCGCCGTTCGCGCCTCGTCTTCGTGGCCCTCTCGCTCCGCCTCGACGTCGCCAAGGAGCCGCCCGACGAGCGCCGCGGCCGGCTCGTCGGTGAGCGGCACGCCGAGCGCCTCCGCGTGACGGCGAGCGCGCGCCTGCCTCGCCTCCAGGCGACGCGCCTCCCCGAGCTCTCCGTCGATCGCCGGGAGGCGTCCGGCGAGCGCGACGAGCTCCCGATGGCGCCGGAGGGCCTCGACGGCGACGTCATGCGCCCGCGACACCTCGATCTCGCCGACGACGAGCGCCCGCAGCGCCTCCATCACTTCCGCGTGCCGCGTCCGGTGCTCGTCCGCGTCCGAGAGGCGCGTCGCCGCGTCGCGGCGCTCCTGGTCGACGGCGGCCAGCTCGACGCGGGCCGCCGCGAGGCGGTCTCCAAAGCGCTCCGGAGCGAGCGGCGCCGCGCCCAGGCACCCCTCGGCCTCGCGCAACCGCCGGACGGCCTGGTGGTAGGCGCCGGCGCGGCGGTGCAGCTCCTCGATGCCCCGCTGCACATCCGCGAGCCCGCCCGCTGCGCGCTTGTAGCTCTCCTGTGCGCGGCGGAGCTCCTCGCGCCGTCGTGCCCGCTCCTCGTCGGCCTCTGCGCGCGCCTGCGCGGCGGTCCTGGCCGCCTCATCGGCGGCGCCGAGGGCAGCGGCGCACCGCTCGAGCGCGCCCGCCGCCGTGAGCGCTTCCCTCATCCGCGCGTGCCACGCGCGTGCGGACTCGAGCAACTGGCCGAGCTCTCCGCGCCGGCGATCGAGCGCGTCTAGCCCGGCGACGGTCTCCTCCAGCGCCTCTCGCGCGGCCGCGCGCGCCTCGACGGCTGCGGCGCGCGCGGCCTCCGCGTCGGCCACGCGGCGCGACAGCTCGTCCGCGCGCTCGCGCGTCGCGAGGAACGCCGCCGCGAACATCGCCTGGCCCGCCTCGAACACGCCGCCGATCTCGTGCTCGAGCCGCCTCGACTCCTGCACCTCGGTCCGCGTGCGCCGGCAGGCGTCGAGGTTGGCGCGCATGCGCTGGAGCGTGTCCGCGAGGCCGCCCTCCTCCTTGAGCAGGAAGGCGCGGAGCTCCGAGGTCAGCGCCCGCGAGATGCCGCCCGTCATGCTCGTCCGGAGCATCTCGTTCAGCTTGCTGCGCTCCTCGTCGGTGCCGAGGCGGAGCGGCGTGACGCCTCGATCGAAGAGCTCGGCGAAGTACTCGCGAGCCGACGGGAACGCCTGCAGCCGCCCGCCGAGGCGCGCCGCGCTCTCGCGGAGCTCGGGCAGCTCGGGCACCACCTCGCTGTCGCCCTGGCTCACGAGCAGCAGGTCCTGGAGGCGGACGTCCTCGGCGAGCCCCGACACGATGAACGGCGTCGGCTCGACGGAGGGCTCGCCCTTGCGCTCCAGGTGGACGCCGGCGACGAGGCGCCGCCCCGCCGGGAGGGTGAAATCGAGCGCGGCGTACGAAGGGCGACCGGGCTCGCCGAGCCGCCCCCAGATGCCCTTGTCGCCGCCGGTGGCGCCCGTCTCGCCGAGGTTCGTGAAGCGAAGGCGCGACATGTCCGGCAAGAGGACCACGTACGCGGCGATCATCACCGTCGTCTTGCCGGCGCCGTTGGCGCCCTCGAGCGCCGTGACGTGGCGGTCGAGGAGATAACGCTCGTAGAAGACCCCCTTCCAGTTGACGAGGGCGAGCGCCGCCGCATGGGCGCGCGTCATCGGGCGGGCTCCTCGTCCGGGGCCGTGTCGTCGTCGGCGCTCGGCTCGTCACTGCCGCTCGCGTCGCCGAGGAGCACCTCGCCCCTCGCGACGAGCCGCTCCAGCGCGGCGCTCCGGTCGGCGAGGCCGCGCACGGGCTCGGCGAAGCGCATCAAGGCCGGGCGCAGCCGGAGGCGCGCCTCGTCGAGGAGGTCCACGAAGCCGAGGTCCGAGAGCCGGCGCAGGGCCTCCCCGACCTGCGCGCGCACCGTCTCCGCGGCGACGCGCTCGTCGTACTTGCGCTTGCGGGGGCTCAGCGTGCGAACGAGGACCTCCGTGCCGAGCAGGCCCGCGAGGCGCTCCAGGAGCGCCTCGCGCGCGACCAGGCCGCCGTGCTGGAGCGTCGCCGGGTCGAGGTACAGGAGCGCGAGCGCCTGGCCGACGAGCATCTCCCCCGCCGAGAGCTGCCTTCGCCCGAGCCGATCTCCCGAGGGCAGGAGGTAGAAGTACCCATCGCTCTGCTGGACGAGCTCGCACCCGAACCGCCGGTAGAACCCCTCGAGGAGCGCCTGCGCATCGACGAGGTAGTCGTAGGCCGTGCCGTCATCGCGACCGACGTGCCTCCCGCGGCGCAGCATCAGATCGACCTCGGGGAAGTGGTCGTCCGCGATCGCCGCCTCGAGGGTGTGGAAGGTCGAGTCCGTCACGGCGCGCCCCGCCTGTCGACGGCCCACTCCTCGATCTCGATCCGATCGAGGACGGGCGCCCAGGGCCGCTCGCGCTCGCTCCGCACCCGTGCGCGATGGGCGACCGCGTCGGCGATGCGCCCCGTCGCCGCGTAGCGCACGGGCTCCGGCAGGCCAGGGAGGACGCGCGACGTCACCTCGGCGAGCGTCGCCGCGCCCTCGTCCAGGGCGCGCTCGACGAGCGCCTCGATGTCCGCGGCGAGGCGCTCGGGCTCGACCCACGCGGGGGCCGCCTCTCGGTCGGCGCGAGGCCGCGCCACGGGCGGGCGCTCGACGCGGGCCTCGAGCGGGCGGAGCAGCCGGATCGAAGGCGCGCGCGCCGTCACGAGGTGGAAGGGGCGCGAGGTCCACACGGCGAGCTGGTCGCGCAGGCGCTGGCTGAGCGCGCGCTCGGGGTCGAGCCGCACCACGTCGCGCAGGTAGCGGTGCACGTACTGGTAGTACTCGGACCACGCCCGCTGCCGCGCGGCTCCCCACGCCGCGATCCGGTCGACGTGCTCGATCACGCGCTGCGCGGTGGCCTCGGCGTCGGCGTTCGAGGCGGCCGTCGCGAGCGCCTGGATCTCCTGCAAGAGCGCGATGAAGTGGTGCGTGTCCCTGAGCAGGATCTCGTTGAGCTCTCGCAGGGTGCCGGCCATGACGTCGAGCAGGCCCTGGCAGCGGTCGACGGCGCTGAACCAGTCGGCCGACAGCAGCGTCGCGATCTCGGCCTGCACCTCCTCCTGCTGCGCGTCGAGGCCGCGCTGCCTGCGCTCGATGCCCGAGACGAGGTCGGCGACGGTGACGCGGAGCGGCCCCGCGACCGTGGCGCGCCAGGCACCGTCGTCCTCGGCCTTCCTCGCGGCGGCGAGGATCTCGGCGAGCTGCGCGCGGAGCGTCCCGGTGAGCAGCGTCAGGCTCTCGCGCGTGAGCGCCTCGTCGGCGAGGAAGTACTCGACGACGGCCGCCGCGAGCCTCGTGAGCGCGTATTCGCCGGCGCGCACGAGGCCGGCGCCGTCGACGCGGGCGAGCATCCGCTGCTCGCGGAGCCGCTGGATCGCGTGCGTCGCGCGCTTGCGCGGGTTCTCGGCGCCGGGGTCGACGACATCGCAGATCTGCTCGAACAGATCGACGAGCGCGTCCTCCTCGAACGACGCGAGGGCCGCCTTGTCGGCGCGCAGGTAGAGCCCCGCGAGGAAGCAGAGGTCGACCGTCTTCAGGTCGAGGGTCACCCGATCGCGAGCAAGGGAGGCGATGACGCGGCTGGGGTCGGCCGGAGGCCTCGTGTCGTGTCCTGGTTCCACGTAGCCGTTACTGACGATGGGGGACGCTCATACTACGAACCGCCGAGCGGTTCGAGGTGGAACATGCAACACCGCAGCGCGCCTCGGGCCCAAGGGAGAGCGCAATCGATGAGGAGACACGCACACACAAGAAAGCGGTCCACTGGATGTCTCAGTGAGAATTTTCAGCATGTAAACGCAATGCAAGAAATACGGCGCGCTGGGCTCGCTCCATCACTCCGGATGGAGAAGGGAGGCGAGTTCGTGCTCTTTCCTGGGGATGCATGACCTCGGCAGTTCCGGCGCCGCTCGAGCCTCGTGAACCGCTTGACGGGTCCACCTCCCTGGCCACGCAGCACCGCGCGACGTGGCGCTCGAACGTGGTGCGGCCGAGGTGCAAGGAGAGCTCTCACCCAGTTGTCCGCGGAAGAGGAGTCATGAAGACTGCCCATGGCTGGCGATCGTGCCGAGGTGCTGTACATGGCGGGCGAGCGACCCGCGGCAGAGCGCATCCTGCGCGAGCAGATCGAGGCGCACCCCACAAGCGCAGGAGCCTACGCCATCACCTTTTCGCTGTCCGTCGTCGTCATGCCCTGCTCCGGGCAGCGCGGTCGAGGTGAGACAGCACGACGGTCACCGGCAGGTGGGGCGCCGGGCACGCCAGACCGGAGCAGGAGCCACTTCTTGTCATCCTTTCGCAGGGCTGCGCGGCGTCCGCCGCCGCGCCGGCCGCCGCCGCGAGGCCGCGCCGAGGCGCTTCTGGACCGCCGCCTGCGTCTCGCGAGGCAGCGTCGCGATGTAGTCCGCGGACAGCGCGCGAAGCATCGCGTCGGGCAGGGCGAGCACCGCCTGCGCCTCGGTGAGCCCCGCGAGCCGCTGCTCCGGCGCCAGCCCCGCGAGCCGCTGCTCGGGCGCCAGCCCCGCGAGCCGCTGCTCCGGCGCCAGCCCCGCGAGCCGCTGCTCCGGCGGCACCCGCGCGACGAGGCGCGCGAGCGCCTGCTCGAAGCTCTCGACCACCCGCTTTTCGTCCTTCATGTGCCGCTTCCTCTGCCCCGGGAGAGGACGTCGAAGCTGCTCGACGTGCTCCAGGAGCTCCCAGAACACCGCGATCTCCGCCGAGGAGAGCGCCGGGATGCCGCCGGGGTCGGCGACCATCCCAGGCGTCACAGTGTACAGCAGATGCTCGCCCTCGCGAGCGGTCGCCGGGACCGTCTCCACCACCCGCAGCGGGAAGACGCCGAGCCTGCCCTCGTGGGTGCCCGGTCCCGTCGGCGCGAGCGCGCAGCCGAGCGACCGCAGCGCCGCGGCGAAGCGCGGGGTCAGGCGGGGCGCGAGCACCCGGACGGCGACGGAGGCGGGGTCCTCGATCTCTGCGACCACGAGGTACTGCATCGCGTAGGCGACGAGCATGCGGGCGTCGTCCCGTTCGAGCTCGTCGGTCGGCCCCTTGAAGTGCACGAGGGTGTGCTCGGCCAGCTCGCCGACGACGCAGGTGAGCAGGCTCGGCCTGGGTGGGGCGCCGCGACGCCTTCGCCGAAGGACGACGAGGTCGATGCGGAGCGGCTCGCGCGCGAGCTGGAACTCCGAGATGCACTGATACCAGCCCTCGGGTAGCACGCGCTCGAGGAGCGCGACGAGCACCGGGTGCCACGCCGTGTAGACGCGAGCGCGACGTCGCCGCTGCGGGGATCGCGTCCCGCTCTTCGTCGCCGTGCGCGCGGCCTTCGCCATCAGGAGCAGCGCTACCACGACCCGCCGCCGACGGGCGAGCTCATGGCGTGAAGCGGTGACGCGGGCGGCGCAGCGCCGCGCCCCGCGTCGTTCCCTTCCGAGATCAGGTGTCCGGGCGACGATCACCGTCGGATACGGCGCGGCGGCATGCTCTCGGCCGGGCGCTTCCCTTTGAGCGGGCATGCCCGCTTCTGGCTGGGTGTTGAGAAGCGGCGCTTGGTGTCTCCTCCCGTTTCAATGCCCTTTGAGCAGGCATGTCCCGCTCGGGAGCCACCTCAAAATCCACAACAATTCCGATGACTTATACACATCGTTCCGCTAACCCCTCCCAGGCGGCGCCCTCGCCTGTTTCACTTCCCACCGCCCACGCCGGGCGATTCCCCGATTTCCACAACATATTCAAACGGTTACACGATTCGCTAGCCCCCCCACCCCCAGCGGCCTCCTTCGACCGACGCTGCGAGTGCATCGACGATGTCATCCGCGTGCTCGCGATGCTCTGCCTGCTCCACGATGTCGTCATCGTGCCGCCTGGCGCCCTCCTGAATCACCCGCTCGGGCTCCCGGCCTTCGAACGGCTCGCTCCCTTCGTTCGCGCGGGGGTACTCGGCACCACGGCCTCTCCATTCGAACCGGGCCCCCGCACCTACATGAAGGAGAGGGTTCGACGCCGTGTCGACGGGCGCCTCGATCGACGGGGTGGGTCGCTCAAGTCGAGCGACGTCGCCTCTCTCCCCTTCCCGCGCCTCCCCGGATGCACGACCCTCGCACCCATGAAGCTCCCGTGACCGAGTTCGAGGCGGCCTACCGCTCCACCGGCGACTTCCGCCTTCCCGAACACAGCGGGAGCCTCCTTCGCGGCGTCCTCGGCCGCGCCTTGCGGCAGACCGGCTGCTCCACCCCGTGCGACCCCTGCCCCGCCGCGTGCCTTCGTCGCGGGCGCTGCGCCTACTCGCGCCTCTTCGATCCTCCGCTCCCGGAGCCGCTCCCCCACCGCCTGCTGCGCGGCGCGACCGAGGCACCGCCGCCGTTGCTCCCGCTCATCCCTCGTCCCGGAAGATCCGTCGCGAATCCCATCGTCCTCGGCGTCCGCGTGCTCGGCACGCTGTCCGCCGACGACACGGAGCGCCTGCTCGCAGCCCTCCAGGAGATCGCCGCCCTCCGGTTCGGCACTTCCGGGGCCGACGTCGAGCTCGAGCACGTCCGGCGACTCCCCGATCCCGATCGCCCCCTGGAGATCGTCCCCGGCGAACCAGGAGACGGTCGGCTTCACCTCACCTTCGACACCCCGGCATGGCTCACGCACAAGGGCCGACTCCACACCGCCGGCGACCTCGACTTCCGGGCGCTGTTCCGCCATGTCTATCGCCGGCTGACCACGCTCTCGGCGCTCTACGGCGAGCTCGGTCCCGAGGACGAATCGCGCTTCCCGGAGCTCGATCGGCTCGCCGCCTCCGTGCGGACCACCGGCGCGAGCCTCCGCGCCGCCCGGTGGGAGCGGCACTCCCGGGAGCTCGACGCCCGTCACCCCATGATGGGACTCCTCGGATCGCTGCGCTTCGAGGGCCCGGTCGGCGTCTTCCGCCCTCTCCTGGAGGCCGCAGCGCTCACCCTCATCGGCAAGTGCACGAGCCATGGCCTGGGGCGGCTCCACGTCGACGCCCCCGAGCTCTCCCCGCCTCGCTGACGCCGGCCTCGAAGTCCTCGAGCACGCACGTCCCACGGACGGATCGCGGCGACCCCGGCCTCCCGTAGCCGAGACGCCTCGAACAGCCCGCGCCGATCTCACGCACCTGCGAGCTGCCGTCTCCGGTCCCCGCCCACACCTCGGCCCCCCTCCCGCGCATCGTCACTGGATAAAAATGTATCATGGATTACATTTTGTCACAAAACTATGCACCAAGATTGAACAATGTTTAACAAACGATATACATCAACGCGCTCTCCGCGAGAGAAACGTGAGCTAGAACACATCAACATCTGCTCAAAGATCCACGTTCAGGAGATTCACCGTGAAGCAAGAGCTCCTCCGTTCACCGCACGTGATGCTGGGCGCAGCGCTCCTCGTCTCGGCCTTGGGAGGGCTGGGCGCCTGCCAGGAAACCGAGAGAAACGCCGCATCGGGGGCTCCGGAGGCCGCCGGGTCGCCCGGTCGTTGCGTCTATACGAGCCCCTTCAGCCAGGCCGAGGAGTGCCGTGAGTACACAGGCGCGGGCTGGACCGCCGAGGCCGCGGAGGCCGACTGCAAGGCGCTCCAGGGCTCCACCTTCACCAGGGACGAGGGCTGCGCCTATCCAGAGACGCTCGGCCGATGCGTCCTCGGCGGCGGGACCGACGACACTTACACCCTCATCTTCCCCGGCGGCGACACGAGCCAGTGCGCCTCGACCCAGCGCGGCTGCGAGATGTTCGGCGGCGGCCGGTTCGAGCCCGACGCCTGCGAGGGCGCGGCCGAGGAGCCCGGCGGCGGCGTGGGCACGGGCGGCGCCGTCTTCCAGTGGCCCGAGCAGGTCTGCGTCGACCCGGAGGCCGGCGAGCCGGCAGGGCAGAGCGGGGGGAAGGTCTGCACGTTCGGCGCGATCTCGGGCTGCACCGAGCCGGGCCGCCTGTTCACCGACTACGCGTCGTGCGAGCCGGTGCTCACGCAGCGCCCGTACTGGCCGGCGCCCCCCTCCGACTACGAGACGCCGAGCGACGATCCACGCCTGTCCGATCCGCAATGGCTCGGCGAGCTCGCCTGGGTCACGGAGCAGACCGAGGCGTGCGGGTGCGTGTGCTGCCACTCGGAGAAGGCCGCGCCGGCCGCGGGGCCGTCGAACTGGTATATCGAGGCCGGACCGGTCTGGACCGACAGCTTCTATCCAACGGGCCTCGCGCTGGCCGCCGGCTGGGTCTCCTCGGCGGCGCTCGGCGCGTATCCGCCGGACCAGAACAACGGCTTCTCCCGTGACGTCAGCGGGCTGCCCTCCACGGACCCGGCGCGCATGGTCGCGTTCTTCGAGGGCGAGCTCCTGCGCCGCGGATTCACGAAGGAGGATTTCGCGGACGAGACCCCGTTCGGCGGGCCGCTCCATGAACAGAGCCTCTACGTGCCAGGCGACTGCGCGGCAGGGGAAGGCGTGGACGCCGCGCGCAAGATCACGTGGAGCGGCGGCGACGCCCGCTACGTCTACGTCCTGTCGGCGAACGCCGAGAACCCGGGCGCTCCGCCCAACCTCGACCTGCCCGAGGGGACGATCTGGCGGCTCGACGTGCCCTCGAGCGCCGAGCCGGTCAAGAGCGGGATCACCTATGGAGAGGTCCCACCGGGCACGAAGCAGGGCTATCCGGCCGAGGGCAGCCCCGAGGAGCTCGTCCCGGGCACGAGATACTACCTGTATGTCTGGAAGGACGTCGCTATCCCGATCACGCGGTGCCTGTTCGAGGTTTCGCCCTGAGAGGGAGCTCCGCGGCGGAGCCCCCTCCACCCCCCCACCGGTCAGCCGGCGTCAGTCCGCCGCTTTGCCGCCAGCGCCGCCCGCACCCACGTCGCCGCCGCCTGCGCCGACGCCCGCGTCACCGCCGCCTTCTCCGGCTCCGCCCGCGCCTCCCTCACCCGGGTCTCCGCCGCCCGCTCCGACGCCGCCGCCGCACTCCTTGGGATAGGCGCAGTAGCCGCCGCAATCGACCAGGGGAGGAACGCAGAGGCCGCAGTCCTGGGGAAAGCCGCAGTAGCCGCCGCAGTCGATCTGGGGAGGCATGCAGAGCTGCGGCTGCTCGCGGTTCCTCTCCAGCTCCACCGGCAGGACCTCGAGCTGATTGGTCAGCCAGGCGTCCAGCTCCTCGTACCGCTGCTCGTCGCCCGGGCGGAGCATTCCCTCGTCCGACAGCTGCTCGTAGAGACCCTTCAGCACCGCGTTCGGGTCCAGCGCGGTGAACTCCTCGATCACCTCCTCGCACGCCGCGATCGTGTCGGCCCAGCAGGCCGGCTCGCTCTGGCACCCGCGCGCCAGCGTGTTCATGCCGGCCAGCGGGACAACCGGATACCAGCTCTGCCCCAGGCTGATGTCGACCGAGTACGGCAGGTACTGGAACAGGCCATCGGCCCGCTCGACAAGCACGACGTTGTTGCTGTTGTGGATCGCGTCGTCGCCCGTGGCGAGCACCCACGACAGGCACTGGAACCGGTGGAACGCCGGCCAGTCGATCCAGCCCTCGAGCGCGGCCTTGAAGCCCTCGCCAGGCGGCGTCTCGGCGATCAGCTCCTCGAGCTCCTTCGCGCGGGTGTTGTCACACTCCTTGAGCTGGCAGCTCTCTGAATCGTCGAAGACGCTCCCGCCGAACGGCACCATGTCGATGGGGAGCGGGATCCCGCCGCCCCCCGGGACCTCGACGGCGAAGTCTCCGGCGAACTCCCACATGTTGGCGCAGCCGCCGCCGAACTTGCTCTCGAGGCGGGTGCAGAACGCCTTCTTGTAGCGCTCGACCACGATGTAGGGGACGGCCACCTCCGCGCCCCAGACATTGCTCGACAGCCAGGCGTAGCTGGAGAGGGGCGCCGGATAGTCGAGGCGAGCATAGAGATCGAGCGTGAGGCGCTCGCGGAAGATGCTGCCGACCTGGCCGTTGTTGAAGCGCACGTGCTCGAAGCCGCCGAGCCGTTGCTTCTCGACGAACTCGTCGGCGTCGATGTTGAGGTTGGGGATGGTTCGCTTCGTCCAGGGCCGCTGCGTCGACTGGCCGGCGATCCCCACCTGGACCTTGCCGTAGTCGGCCGTCTTGCCCTCGGCGCCGGCCGTCGTCACCCACAGATGATCCACGAAGGTCGTGTCCTCCCCGGTCGGTGAGTAGATGTCCCCGAATGCGTCCCTCTTGATGGGGCCCCCGATGCCGCCGAGCGCTTCGTTCATGATCTCGAGCTGCTCTTCCGAGATCGCGAACCAGTAGCGGTTGCCGACGGTGCCGAAGACGTCGAGCGCATGCTCGGCCACCTCGGTGTCCGCGACAGGCGCCCCCGGATACGGCTCGGGCGCGCCGCCGGCCCCCCCGGCCCCACCGGCGCCGCCGGCGCCCCCGGCGCCGCCCTCCCCGTTCGTGTAATAGTAGTTGTAGATGTTGTCCGGCTTGTCAGCGCACCCCGCCGCGACGACGGCAGACGGGAGGGCAAGCAGGGCGAACAGCGAGATGGCTCGCGTGCGGGACGACCATGATCGACCAGAGGAAGACGACGGCAGCTGATTGGACATGAAGCGCAACCTTTCCGCTTCACGCCCATTGCAAAGAACGTACCGTTCACGGCGAAATTGTAGCGCGTCGGTGTCGGTGCCCTGGAGACAGGTCGGCCCTTGCGGGTCCGGCGAGTTTGTCGAGGAGCTCGCGCCGTCCGTGCCGCGGTGCGTGGACGCGCCGCCGGAGCCCCCTCATGACACGAGGGTCAGAGGCTGGCACACTGCCCGGCGCTTCGTCCTTGTGTGCCAACGCCGCGACGCGGCGTCGATCCATCGGGGCGAGGATCGCGCTCAGGCGCGCACCGCGTGCCGGCGCTCGCTCCGGGTGCCCTGATCCAGCCGGTCGAGCGCGCGTCGCGCGCTCTCCGCCTCACCGCGCCTTCTTCGCCTTCGTCGCGGGCAGCGCGCGCGAGCTCGGCCGATACATCCCCGTCGTCGCGTCGTAGCGCCACGTGATCTCCACGGCGCGCGGCACCTCGCCCTCGGCGTCCTGGCGCCACGGCGTACCGCGGATCCCGAAGCGGTCAAAGCGCGTCGAATGGAACTCCTCGACATCGTTGGCCCAGGGGCCGTTGTCCGCGGCCCCTTCCAGGAGCTCGGTGTACTCGCCGCTCGGCTTGACGGCGATGACCCGCCAGTTTGCGCTCTCGGCCCAGATGTCCGTCGACGTGTACTGATCGTAGAAGAACATGTGAAGATCCTTGTTGCGCCTCACGAGGCCCGTCGGCGCGCCGGAGGTCTCGATGACGTCGACGATCTCGCCTTTGCGCAGGATGGCGAGCGCAGGCCGCCGCAGGAAGAGCTCGCCGGTCTCGACGTCCCCTATCGTGGATATCGGGCTGTAGAGCCCCTGGCGCGTGGGCTCCAGCGCGGTACCGTCCGAGCCGCGCGCATAGCCGATGACCTCGAGCTCGAGCGGATCTCCCGGCTGGTACGACATGGGGACGCGGCCGATCGGCTCCGGCGCCTGGAACGCCAGGGCGCGGAGGTTTGCGAAGGGCTCGTAGCTCACCGGCTCCGGGATCTCCCGCCAGACCCACGCGTCGTCCGCCGGCGCCGGCGGTCGCGGCGCGTCCGCGGCCCGCGCGAAGAGCCGGATGCTGTCGATGGGCGCCGACGAGGCGCGGGGCAGCGCCGAGGTCGGCAGCGTGGCCTCGATCGTGAGCCTCCCGTCGCCGCCCTTCACCGCCGCCTTCGCGCCCTCGATCGGTCGTCCCTTCCCGTCCTCGCCTATCCCCGAGAGGCCGCCGCGATCCAGCCGGAAGAACCGCACGAAGCGCGCCTCGTAGCCGGCGATGAACGCGTCATGCTGGGCCAGCGTTTCATGGCAGGCCTTCTGCACGTCGGCCGGGAGCGGCTCGCCGCCCATGTCGGTCTCGCAGTTGAGCGGCATCACCCCGCCCCCGCGCTGGAAATAGCCGATGGGCGGCAGCTCCGGCGCGCCGAAGCCGAGGCCCAGCCAGATCCCGTCCTGTGCTCCCTCGTCGAGCTCCGCCGCGAGGGTGACGCCCGCGCTGGAGAGCACCAGGGCGACGTGCGAAGGCGCATCCATCGCGATCGTCGAGGGCGGCGGAAGCGCGCTCTCCCCTCGCGCGGGCCGCGCAGGACGTGGCGGCGGCGGGACCAGCGAGCCCCACTCCGCCACGTCGCCGTCGAGCACGAACCCTTCAGGCACGCGCGCCAGGGTCGTCACGCTGACGAGCGGCGAAGGCGCGGGCGCGGCCGCCGGGGGCGCGGCCACGACGGCGAGCGTCGGCAGCGCGGCGATCTCGGCGCGCGCTGTCGCGGGAGGCGGCGCGGGCCGGCAAGCAGCGGCGAAGAAAGGCGCAAGCAGCAGGAGGGCGGGAAGGCGACGGGTTCGCATGGGGGCGCTCATGGTACCGGAGCGGGCGCTGGTCGGCCGATGATGACCGGGCGCGCGCCCAGCGTGCCCGCGGCGAGGACCACCTCGTCCGCGGCCGGATCGACGCCGAAGGCCGCGCCCATCGCTGCGCCCATGCGCTGATAGACCACCTCCCAGCGCACCGCGAGCCCGTCGATGGCGGCCGGGAACACGAGCCGCAGGACACGCGGCGCCCCCGAGGCGGGGAGGCGCGTATCGCCGGCCGGGACGCGCTCGATGCCTCCTTCGACCGGGCGCACGGAGAACCTCCGCTCGAGGATCACAGGCGCGGCGGTGGACACGGTCGCGCCTTCGGCATCGACGGCCGAGGCGCGGACCTCGAGCCGGCGGAACATATCACCCGTGGGGACGGCGTGCCCCGCCGCGACCACGCGCGCGCTCACCTCGATGGCGTTCGCGCCGCTCCGCGACGCGCTGGCGTCGATCGCGGAGCGCAGCACGGCCGGATCCCCGACCACGGAGAAGCGATGATCGCGGTGCGGTCTCCCGGCGATGCCCCGAACGATCTGCATGTGGCAATCGCGGCAGGGTCGCTCCGCGAAGCGCCCGGATCGGTGCTCGGCCACGGTGTCCTGCATGGGCACGCCGGGCGCTCGCGGAAAATCGAACTGATGGCAGCGGGCGCAGCCCTCATCGGTCGAGAGCCGCGCGTCGCCACGGACCGCGTGCGCGCCGCCGCGCGCGTCCCGGCCGCGCGCGGAGACGACCTCGCCGGCCACGAGGTGGCAGGTGACGCACCCCACGCCCACCGCCTGCGCGTCCGCGCCGGGGTGGTGCGCCGGATCGGCCTCGGGCGCATGGCAGCCACGGCAGAAGGGCAGCGGCTCGATCGCGTAGGACCGCTGGAAGACGCGATCCGTGAACGCCTGCCGGTGCAGCGAGGCGCGCCATTCGGCCGCGATGTCCTCGTGGCACGCCTCGCAACGCTGGTTCTCGATGCGCGCGGAGAAGCCCTGCGGCCTCCCCTGCGGCGCAGGCCCCGGCAGCGGCGGCAGCGGGTCGCCGCGCACGCCGGCCGCGGGCGCGAACAGCAGCGCGGCCAGCGCCACGACGGCGGCACCCGCGATACGAGGTGTCCGCCGTTCACCGGAGGCCGTCCAACGCCACCTGCCCATGTTCGCCCAGGATAGCACTCCTCAAGACAACGAACGAAACCTCGAAGCTCGGCGGCCGCGACGCCTCGGTGGACCGCCATGGATCGAGCGCGTACGCTCGAGGAATGGCCGGTCCCGTGGCGTCCGTGTTGCTGCCGTCGAAGATGAGCGTGGAGCGAGTCGCCGCGCTTCGAGGTGGAATCTCGCGCATCGCCGATGAGGTTCGTGGGGATGACTTCTGGCTTGACCGACGCCCGTTCATTCTGGTGGGCAGCTGGGGATCAGTCCACAGCTGGACGGCCTTCAAGACGACAAGCCCGTCAGGATCGAGAATCCAGGTGGGGTCACGGGCGTGCTGTTCGTGACGGCGCGCTCCCACTACGGAGACGTGGAGCTCGCGCGCTCCTGGCTACGGCACGCGAGCTTCCGCATGGTGAAGTAGAGGCAACTCGGATC
The DNA here is from genome assembly GCF_051475585.1 of Sorangium sp. So ce426. Classification (NCBI taxonomy): domain Bacteria; kingdom Pseudomonadati; phylum Myxococcota; order Polyangiales; family Polyangiaceae; genus Sorangium; species Sorangium sp. So ce426. The sequence goes on from NZ_CP150341.1 coordinate 8,302,950, forward strand.
GGTCCAACGACTGGCTAGACCGGTCGTCGAGACGGGCCCATCCGGGATCGAGCGCTCAACCTATTTCCTTCCGAGCAGCGAGTCGATCACCCAGCACCCGCGGACGTGCGGCCCGTCGCCACGGCAGTGGCCGAGCACGTCGGCGTCCTCGCACCCGGCGTCCAGCAAGGCGTCGGCCAGGAGCGGCATCGGCTCGAAAGCGCGGCTCTCGTACATCTGCCCAGCCAGCCCGACGGCCGTCGAGGTCCGCCAGCGCGGGTCGAATGCCACCGCGCGGAACGGGTTGCCAAAGATGTCGCGAAGCACGCCGGCCTGGGCGCGCTCTTCCGCGGCGCTGCTGGCGGTGAATGAAGCGTCCCCAGGCGCGGCACCTGGATTGGCAATGGCAGCAGGTGCCAGACAAGCATTGGACGAGGCGTAGTATGCCGCCTTCGGAGCCTGTGACCGAACCACCTGAAAGCTCAGGGCCAGCGCGTCGTGCGTCGGCTGGAGCGATATACGTTCGGCCCCATGGGACGCTCGCCACCTCCCCTCCAGAGCGTCGAGCGCCTGCCGGACCAGAGCCTCGGCTGCCTGGAGCTCCTCCTGCGTGGCCAGGCCATCGGCGTGGCGGCGCGCTGTTTCCACTGCCGCTTCTGCGAGCTCATCGGGGAGCAGGGCGCGCACGCGGTAATAACATGCACAGGCGAACAGACGCATCTTGCGGTCGCTCCCCCTGCACGCAGGAAACGTCGTTATGTCCACGACCCGCTGCTCTTTCGGACCGAGTCCGAGCAGGAAGCGGAGCATGGGGTTGGTCCGAGTACACACCAGCCATTCCGTCTCGGTCATCTGGTGTGTCCGGCCAGAGGGAGCGTGTAACACATTCTCGGCATCGATTTCCCTGTTGATCAGCGGCGGCTTCGCCTGCTTGGTCGTCACCGGTCGACCTGCTCTTTCTGAGCGGTGACCAGCAGGGTCAGCGCTTCCATTTCAAGCTCTGGGAACGGCTCCCGAAACTATCCGGTGGTTTCCCGCGGCGCTGGATGCCCTGTGGCCGCGAGCGCCGCGGCTGCCGCGAGCTTGTGGATGGCCTGCCAAGGCGGCCCGATCGATCGGCCCATCGCGTGCAGAAGATCGTTCACGTCGTCGCGGCCAAGCGCCGTTGCAGCGTCGCGAAACACGCGCTCGCGGTCGTACCAGCGCACGGACCAGCCGCGCGCCTCGGCCGCGGCCGCGAGGGCCTGGCGATACATGACGGAGTCGGCGACGGTCTGCGCGCGATTGTCGGCGATCCGCTCCTCGGTCGTCGGCGGGAGCTCGGGGCACACGCGGATCGCGATGCGCGCGATCGGCACGGGCACCACCGCGGCCAGCGCCTCGAGGCCCTCGCTCGCGCCGCGCGCGGCGGACGCGCGCACGCGCTCGACGAGCGCCACAGCGTCGGCGAGCGAGAGAGAGCGCGCTCCCGGGGTGTTGAGGTAACGGCCCACCGCCCACGACCCTTCGTGGTGATGCGGGTGCGTGGGCAAGCCCTCGGTGAGGTCGATGCGCCGGCGATCGACGAGCTCGCCGCCAGGCGCGACGGTGACGAGCACCGCCGAGTTGCCGTGCTCGGCGACGCCGACGGTCGCGGTTCGCTGCGTTCGTCCTCTCGCCACGTCTTCCTCCTCCGGGGGCGCGCCCCGGCGGCTACCGCCATTTCAACGAGACAGGAACCGGAATGTGAGGCTGATCCGCGGGCCCGCGGCCTCGACGGCGAGGACCGCATGCAGGCACCCCTCTTGAACGCTGGCGCGCATGATCAGGAGCGAGCCGGGCGCCAGGGCCATGTCGTGCCCAACGGCCACAGCTTCGCGCGCCGCAGGTCCGAGCCGCGGAGCTTCGAACGAAGGATTGTCCACCATTACACCAATTCCTGGGTTGCTGGGCAGTGCCTCGCCGAGCATCATCGCCAGAAATCCTTCAACTCGGGGTCGTCTGAGAGCAGTTCATTTCTAAAGTCAGGATCAGTGACGATTCGCCATGCCAGCTTTCGCAACGTTGGAGCGCCAGGCCCATTCGCCGCTGCCGGCATGACCCATTCACGTTTTCCGAAATGTTCATGATGCTCGTCCCGAAATAGCAATGCTTCGTAGCGCCGGCCATCCGGGAGGCTTTCGCTGTATCGGCGAAATATCCATGGGTGATTGGAGTACTGCTTGGACAAGCGCTGCGGCTCGACAGACGACGTCCAACCACGACCGACGGATGGCGCAGGACGAGGGCGCTCCTCCTCGAACCGTCGATGCACAGCGGTCGCAGCTTCCGCGAAACGCGCCGGGATCACGACCTGGAGGCCCGTGTGCCAACCATGATACTCGATGGGGAAGTACGGGATGCGGGCCTGCGCGAACGCTTGATCGACCTTGTAGGCAAGCTCGGCGGCTGAAGTGTCCCAGTCGCCTCGCAACCACAGTCGATAGCGGTCGGGCTCGAGGTCCTCGGCGCGAGCAGCGGCGTGGCTCGTGTGTCGTCGCCAGTCTTCCAACGGCGGCTTCGATCCTGCACCGCCAGGACGGCCGGGGAAGCGGCGGCTTCCCTTTCCTTGGCTGTGGGGGGATCGCACCATCTGCGTCACATCCTCATCTGCCCAGCTGTCAGTCGATCGGTCAACCGAAGCCGTCGGACCAAGGCTGCCCAAGTCATCGCTTTGGGTGCCCTTTTCACAAAAATTCTCACAGATCCGCTCCGCGTCGCAAGGCCAATTGCTGTCCAGCGCCATGGGACAGACCCGTCTAACACCGGCAGCAGCCGCCGCCTCTCCGGGGAGCCGGGAGCGCCTCCATCCACCTGGGCGCGCTGCGCCGCACCGCCGCGGACGCCGCCGGGTCCAGAACGCCCGACGCCGCGGCGCGCACGCGCAGGAAAGCGATCCCATAGCAATCTCCAACGTGCTGCGGTATGGGTCGCCTCCGGGTGGACAACGCGACTCTGGCCTCGCTCCGGGCGGCGCTCGCCGCCTCCCCTCGCAACGTCGATCTCCTCACGGTCGTCGCGGCGGCCCTCGTCGAGCGCGGCGAGGCCGCCGAGGCGGCTCGGCTCGTGCGCGAAGCCGGAGCGGCGCTCTTCGAGCGCCCCGAGCAGCGGCGCGCCGCGGCCCGCGCCCTGTTCGCGGCGGGTGATCTCGAGCGGTCCCTCGAGCTCGTGGACGCGAAGGACGGCGAGACGCAGGTGCTCCGGGCGCGCGTCCTCCACGCGCTCGGCCGCCCGAAAGAGGCGGTTCAGGCATACCAGGACGCCGTCGCCGAGAACCCGACGCTCGAGGACGTCGACCTCAAGGCGCTGCTCGGGGCGCGCGTGCGCGAGATAGCGCCGGCCGGCGAGCGCCCGCGCATGCGCGTCATCTCGAACGATGACACCGACGCGCCGGTCATGGCGCGCCTGCTCCACCCGGAGGCGAAGGCGGTCACGTTCGCCGACGTCGGCGGCCTCGCGGACGTCAAGAAGCAGATCGAGCGCCGCATCATCATGCCCTTCCAGAAGCCCTCGCTCTTCCAGCGCTTCAAGAAGCGCGTCGGCGGCGGCATCCTCCTCTATGGCCCGCCGGGCTGCGGAAAGACGCTCCTCGCGCGCGCGACGGCCGGCGAGTGCAAGGCCGGGTTCTTCAACGTCGCCATCCACGACATCCTCGACATGTACATCGGCGAGTCGGAGCGAAAGCTCCACGCCATCTTCGAGAAGGCCCGATCGAGCGCGCCGGCCGTGCTCTTCTTCGACGAGCTCGAGGCCCTCGCCGGCAAGCGCCAGCACACGCGCGAGGCGACGAGCGCCAAGCTGGTGAGCCAGTTCCTCGCCGAGATGGACGGCTTCACCCAGAACAACGCGGGCGTGCTCATCCTCGGCGCGACGAACGTCCCCTGGGCCGTGGACGCCGCGTTCCGCCGCCCCGGTCGCTTCGACCGCGTGCTCTTCGTGCCGCCGCCCGATCGAGAGGCGCGCGAGGCGATCCTCCGCCTCCTCCTCGACGCCCGCCCCTCGGCGCGCGACATCGACGTGGCGGCGCTCGCCGCGAGGACGTCCGGCTTCTCGGGCGCAGACCTCGAGCACCTCGTCGAGACCGCGAGCGACGAGGCCATCGAGGCCTCGCTCGGCGAGAAGGCCGAGGTGCCCATCGCGGAGGCTCACCTCGTGGCCGCGCTGCGCGACGTGAAGCCGACGACCCTGGAGTGGCTCACGACGGCGCGCAACTACGCGCGTTATGCGAACGAGGCCGGGCAATACGACGAGGTGCTCGACTTCCTCAAGCGCCACGGGAAGGGCTGACGTGGGCGCCGCCTACACCATCGCCGACGAGCCCCGCCCGGGCCGGCTCGCCGAGTACACGGTGAACCCGTTCTGGCCGCTGCTCACGACGATGCTCGCGGGGAGCTGGGCCGGGCTGCCGTGGTTCATCTTCAACGGCAAGGCCATGGGCAGCGCGGGCTTCCGGCGCGAAGCGCTCATCGCCGCGCTCACGCCGGTGGCGGCGGTCGTGCTCGCCCAGCTGAGCGCCTTCGCCATCTCGGCGCTCCACCTACCCGATCGCTCCCTCGCCTATGCGTTCGTGATCATCACGGCGGCGAAGCTCGGCGCCGCGTACTGGCTCTACACGTCGCAGCACCGGAGCTTCGGGATCTACGAGTATTTCGGCGGGCGCGTCCGCCAGGGCGCCGCGGTCGCCATCGCGGCCGCCATCGCCCGGGATCACGTCGTGCGCGCCGCGTTCGAGGCGTCGAACTGGCTCGGGATCGTGGTGATGTGATGGCGGGACAAGACGACGCCGACCGCGCGACCGACCTCGGGGTGAGCGCGCTCAATCGCGGGCAGCTGTCGGCCGCGATCGACTGGTTCCGCCGGGCGCTCACGCTCGATCCGGACGCGCCGCGCGCGCACGCGCTGCTCGCCGTGGCCCTCTTGCGGCTGAAGCGGCTCGGGGCGGCGCTCATCGAGGCGCAGACGGCGCGCGGGCTCGCCCCCGAGTCGCCGCTCGCGCACCTGGTCCTCGGCCGCGTCCTGCTCGCGCACCGGAGGCCCAGCGAGGCGCGGGAGCATTTCGAGGCGGCCCGCGGCCTCGATCCGTCGGAGCCCGCGCCCCTGCGCGGCCTCGCCGCCGTCGAGCGGTACCAAGATCGCGACGATCGCGCCGCCGAGCTCCTGACCCAGGCGCTCGCGCTCGACCCGGACGACGTCGAGACGCTCGTCGCCCTCGGCGATGCGCACCTCGCGCGCGGCCGCCTCGACGAGGCCGAGCGCTGGGCGCGCGCCGCGCTGGAGGCCGAGCCCGAGCACGCCGACGCGCTCGTCCTCATGGGGCACGTGCTCCTCCGGCGCGGGGACGTGAGCGGCGCGCGCGAGCACGCGGTCTGGGCGATCCGCGCCGACGTGGGCGATCCGGACGCGCTGAGGCTCCTCGCCGCCATCAAGGCGCGCGAGAGCTTGCTCCTCGGCCTCTGGTTCCGGGTGAGCTCGGTGCTGGCGGGGCTCGGCCCGAGCGCGATGCTCGTCCTCCTCGCCGCGTATGTCGCGCAGCGCGTCCTCCGCCTCGCCCTCGAGGACCTCGACCGCCCGGCGGGCGCCCAGCTCATCGGGTATGCCTGGCTCGGGATCTGCGTCTATTCGTGGGTGGCGCCGGGCATCTTTCAGCGAATGCTCCGGCGCGAGCTCGACACCGTGCGCCTCCGCGACGACTTCTGACCTGCCGGCCGTCGCGGTCCGCCGCAGGGCGAAGCGCGGCCGGCGACAGACGCCTGCTGGGCAATGGGCACAACGCCTGACAGCTCGCTAGCCGAGCTGGCACGGGAGCACGGGAGCAGCTCTGCCGACGTTGCGCAGCGCACGACGGGCGTGCGGGGGCTCTTCGACGCGCTTGACAAGCTCAGGCCACCACGGTACTGGTAACCCAACGGTTACCTATATGTCGCCCGCGAAAGCCGACATCGATGTGTTTTTTGTCATCGCCGATCCAACCCGTCGCGCGATCCTCGATCGTTTGCGCGCGGGTCCTGCCCCGGTGAACGAGATCGCGGCCGACTTCTCTCAGAGCCGCCCCGCGATCTCGAAGCACCTCCGCGTGCTCAAGGCATCGCGGCTGGTGACCGAGGAGAAGGTCGGGCGCGAGCGGCTCTACACGCTGCGACCCGCGCCGCTGCAGAAGGCGATGGCATGGCTCGAGGGCTACCGCGCGTTCTGGGGTCGCAATCTCGAGTCGCTGAAGCGTTACCTGGAGGATACATGACAGCCAAGAGCACCCGAGCCCGTTCGATCGCCGATGTCGCGCAAGGGACGATCCTCGCTCGCATCGAGATCGCCGCGCCGCCGGAGCGCGTCTTCCGCGCGCTGACGACCGACGAGCTGACAAAATGGTGGGGTTCTGCGGAGATGTATCGCACGACCGCCTTCACGATCGACCTTCGCGCCGGAGGGGCGTGGCGAACCGACGGCGTGGGGGCAGACGGGAAGCCGTTCCATGTCGGCGGCAGAGTTCTCGAATTCGATCCGCCTCGAAGGCTCGTCCAGACATGGGAGCCGTCATGGGATGCGGACGCGCCCCCGACGACGGTCTCCTATCTCCTCGACGCCATCGAGACGGGTACCCGCCTCACGGTCCGACACGCTGGATTTGGCGCTCGTGTGGCATCGTGCGAGAGCCACGCGGCAGGCTGGGAGCGCGTCCTGGGTTGGCTCACGAACCACGTCGCGCCGCAACCGGAGCCGCGCTTCTTCCTCTGTCGGCTGCTCCCGTCGCGCGCGACCTTCATGCAGGACATGACGGCCGATGAGCGCGCGGTCATGCAAGCGCACGGCCAATACTGGCGCGGCAAGCTCGCCGAGGGCCACGTGATCGCCTTCGGACCGGTCGCCGACCCGGCGGGCGGATGGGGCGTCGGCATCGTTGCCGTCCGCGACGAGGCCGAGCTCCGCACGTTCCAGAGCGAGGATCCTGCGATCAAGTCAAACATCGGGCTGCGGTACGAGGCGCTGCCCATGCTCACGGCCGTGCACTGACGGCTGATGCGATGGCGGGCCCCGGCTGGCCGCGCGCGCGCGGCCAGCGGACCACGCGCGCGCGCGCATCAGCTGACCTCGTTGGCGCCGAGGTCGTCCAGGAAGGCCATGGCCCGCGCTACCCGCGCCACGCCGCGTCCTGGATCCAAGGCCCCCAACTCCCGGCCGTGCTCGGATACCTTCCAGAGCTCAGGAGCCTTCAGAAAGGGCGCCGCGCGATTCGCGGCCAGGCGAGCGTCGAGCCACACCAACGATCCCACAGCCCACTCTTGATCGTACTCGCGATCGCCAACCGGCAAGTACGACTGGAGATAGAGCGTCAGCGCATCGGATGCAGGTAGATCCTCGTAGCGCGCGGTCGCGACAGAGAAGCCCTGTCCCGCATAGCAGGTCGCGCTGGCGAGCAGCCTCTCGCCGATCACGTCTCGAAACGCGGCGAGCCGGCGGGCCGCGATGATCCATGCCGCCGTCAGCTGCTCACGCCACGAGCCGTTCAGCCAGTAGCCAAGCTCGCGATCGGGGAGAGACGTCGCCGCATCCAAGAACTGCTGCGCGAACGCATGCCGCCGCTCCGGCGGCTCGTCGAGGAAATTCGCGTGCAGAAGGAGCAGGTAGAGGGGGGATCCGTACCTTGACCAAGCGTCCATTGGGAAAGTCTGGCTAACTATCCATCGATTGGCCAACCGATGCCGGCAGCCCAGGTCTGTCTAGCTCGTCGCTTTTGTGCGCCCCTCACGAGAAATCTCACGTATCGGCGCTGCGCTGCAAGGCCCAAAGGCTGTCCAGCGCAACAGGGTAGACCTGTCCAACGCCGCCGGCAGCGCCGCGTCGAGGCGCGCGGGGCGCTTCGCTCGGGTGAAATCGATGTGCTGCGCGAGGAGAGAGCGCGAGGACGTGGGTGCAGAGGAAGTTGATGGCGGCGAGGGCCTGGCTCTGCGTCGAGGCGCTGACGTGCTGGTCGGTCGCCGGTCGCGTGAGGAACCCTCGACGTGGGCCGGCCCGAGGTCGCGCGGACGGCGGCGGCCATCGCACCTCGACGGCTCTCCCCTTCCTTCGCTCTCCGCTCGCTCCGCCTGCTACCGCCGGCCGCTCCTCCGCGCTACGTTCGCCGCCGTGGACGCCCCCCGACCGTCCGGCGCTCGCCGCGCGCTGCTCATCGGCCTTCCCATCGCCGCGCTCGCCGCGGCGGCCTTTCTCTTCGTGGGTCGCGACGAGCGCCCCGCGCCGAACGCACGCCCGCCGAGCGCCGAGCCCCGCGTGGCCCGCGAGCCGCAGCGCCGAGACCAGGCGCCCCTCGTCCCCCCCGCTCCCTCGCCGGCCGCTGCCACCGTGAGCGCCGCAGCAGCAGAGTCGGAGCCGGCGCCGGACACCGACCCCGAGGCCAGCCTCATCGACCGCATGCGCGCCGCCTTGACGACCAACCCCGAGGAGGTGCTCCGGCTCGACGACGAGGCGTCGCGCGACCTCGGCGACAGCCCCCGCGCCGCCGAGCGCGGCCTGCTCCGCGTGCGGGCGCTCGTGCGCCTGGACCGGATCGGTAAGGCCCGCAGCCTCGCGGAAGACCTCATCGAGCGCTACCCGGACGATCCCTCGGCGAAGAGTGCGGCCGCGTACATGGGGATCCACCCGAGGCCGCGCGGGCCGTCCAGGTAAGCGGCGATACCGCGGGTGCCCTGCGAAGCTCACGTGATCTTCGTCAGGGCCGCTGCGACCACGATCTTGTAGCAAGAGCAGAACGTTACGCAGTGAGTCACTGAACCGATTAAGAGTTCGGGCTGGTCCGGCGCGCGTTTCTGGTGATAATCGGGCATGCGCAACTGGCTTCTTCTTGTCGGGGTTCTCCAGCTCTCCGTGGCTGGATTCGGCTGTGGCGACGGATCGGACGGCGGCGGCGAAGGCGGCGCCGGCGGCGAAGCGGGGGACAGCGGCCCCAGCGGGAGCAACTCCTCGGGCGCCGGCACACCCGCGAGCTCCGGCGCGGGCGCCGGCACATCCACGGGCGCGGGCGCGGGCGCCGGCACATCCACGGGCTCCGGCGCGGGCGCCGGCGAGCCCACCGGCGGACCCGCGAGCACGGGCAGCGGCGATCCCGTGGCCGGCAGCAGCACCAGCAGCGGGGGAGAGCCCAGCGAATGCGCCGGCGCCGGCGAGGACGAATGTCCGTTCGAGGCAGGGGTCGAGATCGCCTGCCGCCTTCGCTTCATGTACGGCGTGAACTACGCCTGGCGCGACTTCGGCGCCGATTTCGGCGGTCAGTCCAAGTGGAGCCAGGCGGGCATCTCGGGCAAGAAGAGCCAGGTGCTCGCCGATCTGCAGGACATGCGCGCCAACGGCGTGGACGTGGTCCGCTGGTGGATCTACCCCCGCTTCTACGGGGACCAGATCAACTTCGACGGACAGGGCAACCCGACCGGGCTCGGCGGCACCTCGACGCAGGACATCCTGGCGGCGCTCGAGCTCGCGGACCAGGCGCAGGTCAACGTGATGTTCACGCTGTTCTCCTTCGATGGCTTCTACAAGACATCGCACAACCCGCCGAACGGCCTGTCGGTCGCGAGCATGGGGCCCCTCGTCGCGGACGCGGGCCGGCGCGCCAAGCTCATCGAGAACGTCGTCCGGCCCATCGCTCGGACCGTGGCGTCGAGCCCGCACCGCGACCGGATGCTGGCCTGGGACGTCATCAACGAGCCCGAGTGGGCGATGACCGGGCCGAGCCTCTACGGCGACGACCCGGCGTTCGAGGGGGACTCCAGCAAGTTCGATCTCGTCACACACCAGCAGATGGAGGCGCTCGCCAAGGAATCGGCCGCCGTGCTGAGGGGAGAGACCGGCGCGCCCGTGAGCGTCGGCAGCGCCGCCATCAAGTGGGGCCAGGCGTGGACGCGCTCGGACGTCGACTTCTACCAGGTCCACATGTACGGCTGGGTCAACGACTACTTCCCGTACACCAAGCCCCTCTCCGAGTACGGCCTCACGGACAAGCCGGTGGTCATGGGCGAGTTCCCCATCAACATGGACGAGATGGACGTGCGCTACGACAAGTTCGTGGGCGACCTCTACAACATGGGGTATGCGGGCGCGCTCTCGTGGTCGATCACCGATCGGAACTTCCCGTGGTCGTCCCACAAGACCGCCGTGAAGGCGTTCGCCGATCAGCACCCCTGCGAGACGCGCTACTGAGCGCCGGGTGAGCGCCGCTGCCCGCGGCGCCCATCTTCCCTGCTTCCCGCTTCCCTGCTCCCCTGCTTCCCTGCCCCGGATCCGAACTGGACCGTTGAGCCGACCCGGCGAGCTCGTCCTCGATGACACGAGCCGCGCCTGCGTGACAGCTTGCCCCAGCGTGTGGCGCATTGTCGCGCGGCGGCGCGATGCGGCCGCGAGGCCGTCTGTCGGGGCGCCGGCGCTCCTCTCCCCTCGACCGGGTTTCAACTGGGCACGTCGGTTGCTGAAGTTGCTGAAGCTGAACAGGTGGAAACGGGTGGGCCCGCTGCTCACGGAGGGGACCGCCTCCGTGAGGCTCGAGAGTTGTTCACCAGCACCCAGAGGGAGAGCGAGATGGCACGAGATCGCTACGAGGGCCGGGATTTCCGTGACGAGGGGCCGCGCGACGACTGGCGTCCCCGGGACGAGCGGTGGCGCGTGCCGCGGGAGGACGATCAGCGCGGATTCCGCGGTCACGAGGGGGACCGCGACGCGTTCGAGCGAGGGTCGTACAGCCGCGGCAACTACGCGAACCAGAGCGGCGGCAGCCGGCAGGGAGAGCTGGGCCAGCTGCCGCGGCCGTACGGTCAGCAAGGGCGGGGAGACGGCAGAGACCCGTGGAGGGCGGGCAGCCAGCACACATGGGACGACCGCGGCGGCTCCGAGAGGCGCTGGCAGGAGCAGGGCGGCGCCGGCGCGCGCGGCTACCGCGAGCCCGAGGAGCGCCGCGCCTACGGACAGGACAGCGCCTCATGGGAGCGGATCGGCGGGCGTGACGATCACTTCAGCGGGCGGGGCGGCGAGGACGAGCGAAGAGGGTTCGGCTCGGTGCAGCGAGGGCGCGACGAGAACCGCGGCTACTACGGCCGCGACGAGAACCGCGGCTACTACGGCCGCGACGAGAACCGCGGCTACTACGGCCGCGACGAGAACCGCGGCTACTACGGCCGCGACACGGGCCGCGGCTTCTCCGGACCGGACGAGGACCAGGGCCGCGGCGGCTACGGTCGCCACGACCGCGGCCGCGACGAAGAGAGCACGAGCCGGCGCTACCAGGGCGACGACCACGGGCGATACGACGACCGGGGCCGCGGCTATGCGCGAGACGACTACCAGGGCCGCGGCTATGCGCGAGACGACTACCAGGGCCGCGAGGATCGGTATCGCAGCCATGGCTACGGGCGCGGCGAGGACCAGGATCGATATCGAGGCGGCGACGAGAGAAACGCCCCTGGCCACCATGACGGCCGAGGCGACAACGGTCGCGGCTACCAGGGCCGCGGCGAGGAGCGCGAGGGCCGCGGCCGCGGCGAGGAACGCAGCGGATACGGCGACATCTACAATCGCCCGGAGCGCCGGCCCGGGTTCGGCCGCTTCATGGGCGACGAGATCCCGCAGGGGTACTCGACCCGCGTCCACGAGCGCGACGACGTGCGCGCCTCGCAAGGCCAGGGCCACGAGCGCTCCCCCGCCGAGGACAGCGGCCGCTCCAGGTACCAGAGCCAGGACCGGACCTGGAACTGAGATCAACCGATCTCCGCACCTCGACGGCCGCGCTGCGGTGTCTGCCCCTGCGCGCAGGAGGAGATTGGAGTTGTCCGCGCCACGGACCTAGAGCATCCTCGCGCGCATGAAACGACAAGCTTACTCGAATCTCCCGAGGCTCGCTTCCATCTGCTGCATCGCCTGGTCGGCGCTGGCCGGCTGCGGTGACGACGACTCGAATGCAACAACTGGAACGACGGGCTCGGGCGGTGGCTCACCCACCTCGAGCAGCGCCTCCGGCACGGGCGGCGACGGCGGCGGCACGGGCGAAGGCGGCGGCACGGGCGAAGGCGGCGGCACGGGCGAAGGTGGCGGCGGCGCGGATCCCGGCACCACCTCGTCGAGCACGAGCGGCGCCGGCGGCTCAGAGCCCTCCGGCGACACCATCCGCTTCATCGGGCGCTTCGATACGACGAACGCCGAGGGCCCCCGCTTCTCCTGGGCCGGCAGCGCGATCGTCACGCGGTTCTCGGGGACGTCGATCGGCGTCCGCTTCAACGACGAGTCGACCGCGGCGGAATCCAACTTCTTCCAGGTGGTGATCGACGGCGAGGCGAAGGGCGTCCTCAAGGTCAACAGCGAGGAGGATCTCTACACGGTCGCGGAAGGGCTGCCCGACGGCGAGCACGACCTCGTGCTCCACCGCCGCACCGAGCCGCTGGTCGGCGTGTCGCAGTTCCTCGAGTTCGTCCCGGAGCAGGGCGAGGCGCTCCTGCCGGTCCCGGCGGCGCCCGCGCGCCGGATCGAGGTGATCGGCGACTCGATCTCCGCCGGCTACGGCGTCGATGGCGCCAACGAGACTTGCCCGTTCACGAGCGATACGGAGAACAACTACCTCGCCTACAGCGCCCTGACAGGCCGGCTGGTCGGGGCCGACACAACGATCGTCGCCTGGTCCGGCAGAGGCGTGTACCGGAACTACGACGGTGAAGTCGCGCCCACGATGCCCGAGATCTACGGCCGGACGATCGCCGACGAGGAGCAGCCCGCATGGGACTTCTCGTCCTGGGTGCCGCAGGTCGTGGTCATCAACCTGGGCACGAACGACTTCAGCATCAACGTCCCGGGCGACGCCCAGTTCCGCACGCCGTTCACCAATGCCTACGCGGGCCTCGTCGAGACGGTCAGAACGAACTATCCGAACGCGTTCATCTTCTGCACCATCGGGCCCATGCTGAGCGACTCGTACCCGGAAGGCGCCCAGGCGCTCACCAGGGCGCGCTCCTACATCGGCCAGGTGGTGAAGGCCCGGAACGACAGCGGCGACGACAAGGTGCGCGTCCTCGAGTTCCCTGCGCAGGACGGCGCGGCGAACGGGCTCGGCTGCGACTACCACCCGAGCGTCAAGACGAACGCGCTCATGGCCCAGCAGCTCGCGGAGGCCATCCGCGAAGAGCTCGACTGGTAAGGGCGGCGCGAGGCCGGGGCATCGTGCCACCGGCCCCTCGCGACCGCTGTGGCACGACGCACCACGCATCCCACGCAAACGCAGCGCGCACCTCGCAGGGAGCGAGCGGCGGTCCCATCCGCTCGCCATGGCGCGCGCGGATCGGCCATCCAGCTTCATGGTACACGCGGTGCATCCCTCGCCATCAGAACAGCGGAAGGGCGGCGACGCCGAGAGCGCGTGAGAGCGCGCCGCCGAGCGAGGAGATCATCCATGCAGACCAAGCGAGACAGCTCCCTGCGGGCCACGGGCAGGAACCACAGCCATGATTTCATGGAGGCGGCGCGCAGGAGCGCCGGTCGCGCGGAGAGCCGAGATGCGTTCATCCCCGACCCGGGCGACGGCCCCCCCGAGGTGCTCGACGAGCTCGCCGAGCAGATCGCCGAGCAGTACGTCGCCTCGGCGACATCGGGCAGGGGCGACACCACCGAAGACTACGAAGACAGGGTGGAGCCAGAGGAGATCGGGGGCCCCTTCGTCATCACGACGGACGAACAGGAGATCGGGTACAGCAGGGACTCGACGAACCCCGATGACGGCGAGGTCGAGCCGTTTCCGCTGGTCCATCGCTCGCCCGTCCGCTGATCGCGCGTCCCACCGCGCGCGGGCGCTCGACGCTCGCGCGCCGCCCGCCCGGGCAAGACCGCCCGGCCAGCGCAGCGCCCGCACGCCACACGAGCGGAGCTCCGGCCGAGGCGGTCTGGCTGGTTCTGCTTGGCGTCCGCCCTCGGCGCGCCTACGAGAGGCGCTGCCGCACAGCTGCACAGAGCACAGAGGAGGATGTGACCATGGCTGAGACCAAGTTCAAGGGAAGCCCCATCCACACCACAGGCGAGCTGCCGTCGGTCGGCGCGACCGCCCCCGACTTCACGCTCGTGAAGACCGATCTCTCCGAGCGCAAGCTCTCGTCGTACTCCGGCAAGAAGATCCTCAACATCTTTCCGAGCGTCGACACCCCGGTCTGCGCGCGATCCGTGCGCACGTTCCACGAGCGCGCCGAGAAGCTCCCGGGCGTGACGGTGCTCAACATCTCGGCGGACCTGCCGTTCGCGCACACCCGCTTCTGCGCGTCCGAGGGCATCTCGAACGCGGAAGGCCTGTCGACGTTCCGGGGAGATTTCGGCCAGAAGTATGGCGTCACGCTCGTCGACGGGCCGCTCGCCGGCCTGCTCGCGCGCTCGGTCCTCGTGCTCGACGAGCAGAACAAGGTGCTCCACGTCGAGCTCGTCCCGGAGATCGCGCAGGAGCCCGATTACGACGCGGCCCTCGCCAAGGTGCAGTGAGCCGGAGCGCCGGCGCTTGGCCGCCCGCGCGAGCGCCTCGTGATCTCACGCGCTCGCGCGCCTCGTGATCTCACGCGCTCGCGCGCCTCGTGATCTCACGCGCTGGCGCGCCTCGTGAACCGGATGCGCAGCCCCTCCGGCTGCATCGCGAACGCCATCCGCTCCCGCACCGGCGCGGTGTGATCCGCGAGGTGCACCGTGAAGCTCCGGAGCACCATGCCGACCGTCACCGCGCACTCCAGGAGCGCCATCGCGCGCCCCGGGCAGACGCGCGGCCCGCCGCCGAACGCGAGCGCCATCCTCGGCTCGTGGGGTAGCGTCGACGCCGCGCCCCCGAGCCAGCGCTCGGGGCGGAACGACTCCGGATCGCCGAAATACTCGGGTTTCCTCCCTGTCGCGCGCGTGAGCGCCACGACGCCGGCGCCGGCGGGCACGGCCACGTCGCCCACCGCGGTGTCGTGGTTCGCCTCGAGGAAGAGCAGCGGCGCGGCGGAGCGCAGGCGCAGCGTCTCCTGCGTGACGGCGGCCGTGTACTCGAGGCGCTTGCACTGCTCCAGCGTCGGGATCAGGCCGCCGCCGAGCACGCGATCGACCTCCTCGCGGGCGCGCGCCTGCACGTCGGGGCGCGAGCCCAGGTAATAGAGGATCCACGCGAGGGTGTTCGCGGTGGTGTCCTCGCCCGCGAGCAGCATCGTGAGCACGTTCGCGTAGACCTCGGCGTCCGAGAGGCGCGCCCTCGGGTCCTCGCCGTCCCGCGCGGCGATCATGAGCTCCAGCAGCGTCCGCGGGCGCGCGGGCCGATCCGCGCCGCCCTCGATCTCGCGCCGCGCGGCGGTCACGAGATCGAGGATGAGCCGCTTCACCGCGACAAGGGCGCGGTCGTAGGCGCGGTCGGCGGGCAGGCCCAGGTAGCGCCAGTAGGGCAGCGGCGCGAGCATCCGGCGGTTCAGCCCGAGGAACACGCGCTGGAGGTGCTCCTGGAGCGCGTCCGCCCCGCGCTCGAGCGTGTTGAGATCGCGGCCGAAGGCGACCGACGAGGTGACGTCGACCGAGTAGCGCATGAGATCGCCGAGCACGTCGCGGGCGGCGCGCTCGTCGGCCGCCCGCGCCCAGAGCTCGCGCAGCCGGCCCGTGATGTCGCGGATGCTCGGGAAGAAGCCCTCGACGTGCCTCGGGTGGAACGTCGGGTGGATGAGCTGCCGCTGCTTCCGCCACGCGTCGCCGTCCGCCGAGAACAGGCCGACCATGTCCGCCTCGCGCGACACGGCCTCGATGGCGCGCACCCGCCGGAACACCGCGGGGCGGCGCTGGAGCACGTCGCGCACGAGCTCGCCGTCCACAACGACGAGGACCGGCTGCCGGCCCATCCGCACGACGAAGAGATCTCCATGGGCGCGCCACCACCGCTCGAACTCGAGGTGCCAGCGGTCGGGGTGGAGCGCGAGCAGATTGCCGAGCACAGGCAAGCCCGGCGGCCCCGGGAGATCCGCGAGCGTCCGCCGGGGGCGCGCGGCCGCGTCGCCGCGGCCGATCGCGTCCTCCAGGGCAGGGAGCGTGGCGTTCATGCCCCCTTCATACAGAGGCGGCGCGCCCCGACGCAAACCCGACAGGCGACAGAGGACGCGCTCCATCGCGCTGGACGATGTCGGGCGGGCGGCGCGCCGGCGCTGGCGAGGCGGCGTCGACACGGAGTAAGACGCGGACATGACGGAGCCGCTGGAGCGAGAGCTCGCGAACCTGTCCGGCGCGGAGATGGTGGCGGCGCTCGGCCTCGGCGGGGCGCCGGCGTGGGTGCGCCGGGCCGGGCGCGCGGCCTTCGCCGTCCCTTCGTGGCCGCTCGGGCGCGCGCTCGCGCGCTTCGATCGGCGCACCGGCGAGGCGGGGCTCCACGTCGCGGCGCGAGAGGCGCTCGCCGGCTTCGGAGCGCGCTGGACGGCCGACGCGGCGCCGCCGTCGCGCGGGGCGCTGCTCGTCGTGTCGAACCACCCCGGCGCCTACGACGCGCTCGCGCTCATGGCGGCGCTCGGCCGGGAAGACCTCAAGATCGTCGCGGCCGATCGGCGGTTCCTGCGGGCGCTGCCCCACGTGAGCCGGCGGCTGCTCTTCGTGCCGATCGACGAGGGCGGCGCGCTCGCGCTCGCGGCGCGGTCGGCCGGCGTGCGCCGCGCGCTGCGGCACCTGCGCCGCGGGGGCGCGCTGCTGCACTTCCCCGCGGGGCGCATCGAGGCGGATCCGGCGTTCGCGGGCGAGGGCGACGCGCTGCTCGCGGCGTGGCATCCGAGCGCCGGGGTGCTGCTGCGCGCGGCCGCGGCGGCGGGAGGGCGCGCCGCCGTGGCGATCGTCTCGGGGGTGCACTCGCCGCGGGCGAAGCGGCTGGCCATCACGCGGTGGGCCGAGCGCCGCGGGATCACCACGCTGGCGCCGCTCCTGCAGGCGGCGCTGCCGGGCTTCGGCGACGTCGAGGTGCGGGTCCGCCTGGGCGAGGCGCGGGACGCGGCGGAGGTGGCGCGCGGGGTCCGCGACGACGCGGCGCTCACGCGACGGCTGAAGGACGAGGCGACGTCGCTGCTCGCGGGGGCGTGACGGCCCGGCGCCCCGGGGCGGCGCGATCCTGCCCGCTCTTCGCCGAGCCGGTCATCCGCTCATCCGCGCGCCACGCGCGCGAGCGCCGCGCGCACCGCGGCCGCGGCGCCGTCCCAGGTGGGCAGCGCCGCGGCCCGGACGGCCGCCGCGCGGCTCATGCTCGCCCGGAGAGCGCCGTCCTCGAGGAAGCGGGCGAGCGCCGGCGCGGGGCCCTCGACGTCGTCCCAGAGCAGCGCCTCCGCGCCGTCCTGGACCGCCTCCGCGATCGCGCCGGCGCGGGCGGCGAGCACCGGAACGCCGGCCCGGACCGCCTCCGTGAGCACCATGCCGTAGCCCTCCAGCGACGAGGGCAGGACGAGCGCGTCCGCCGCCGCGAGCTCGGCCGCGAGCGCCTCGTCCCCGAGCACGCCGGGCGCCGAGACGCGCGCCCGCAGGAACGCGGAGCCGGCGATCGCGCGGCGCACCCGCCCGGCGTAGGCCGGGTCGCGCGCCGCGTCCCCGATGAGCACGAGCGTGGCATGCGCGCTCCCGACCCGCTCGAACGCCGCGAGGAGCTCCAGCAGCCGCTTGCGCGGGATGAAGCTCCCCACGAACAGGAGCCGCAGCGGGCCGCCGTCCCGCCGGGCGCGGGGGAGCAAGGGGAGCCGGTCCGCGCCCGGCGTCGCCACGTCGACCCGGGCGAGCCCGATCTCGCGCCGGAGCCGCGCCGCGGTCGTCGCGCTCGTCGCGAGGTGCGCGTCGCACAGGCGGATCACCGCCGCCTCGGCGAGCGAGAGCGCCGCGCGCCGCGGGCCGGGCGGGAGCTCCCACGCGCTCAGGTGGTGCACGAGGAGAGCGCGCGCGATCCGCCGCGGCAGCGCCGCGAACGCCGGCAGGAGCTCGGGGAAGCAGAGCTCGTCGCCGACCACCACGGCGGGGTCGATCCGGGCGAGGCGCCGCGCGAGGGCGAGGCCGGCGAGCGCCCGCGACCGCGGCGCCGGATCGAGGGACACGACCTCCACGGCGTCGCCCCGGGCGCGCAGCCGCTCGACGACGAGCCGATCGTAGATGTAGCCGCCCGTTGTCTGGTCGAGGGCGCCGTAGACGATCCAGGCGATGCGCATGGGTCAGGGGAGCGGCCCGGCCTGGTGGCCGCCCTCGCGGCCGCGGCCGGCGCTACAGGTCGCGCTCGAAGCCCGCATACGCCGACGGCGACTCCCGGACGAGCACCCTCAGCGTCGATCCCGGGAGCGGCGCCTCTCCCGCGGGCAGCCTCGCGATCTCCTCGGCGAGGAGCCCGGCCACGTGCTCGGCCACGCGCTCGGTCGTGGAGGTGCGCCCGGGGAAGGCGGGGTGCTCGTCGAGGTTCGTGTAGTCGATCGTGTCGAGCACCCGGCGCAGCGACGCGTGCAGCGCGCCGATGTCCATGACCACGTGGTGCGGGCCGAGCGCCTTCGCGCGGATCTCGATCTCGACGGAGTACGTCGCGCCGTGCATCCGGGTCGCCGGGCCGAAGAACGGATCGGAGAAGCTGTGCGCGATCATCACGTGATCGCTGACGCCGAGGAGGAACATGGCGGTGGCGGGCCTCTGTCTTTTAGGTTGCCTCTCGCGTAGCCGATCGTGCGCCGTACCGGAAGACCGTCTGCAGCCGCGCCCCGGGCTCGGCCGCGAGCGCTGCGTACACGGACGGCGCCGCGTCGAGCGGGACGGACGGGTCCAGCAGCGCGTCGAGCGCCGGGTCGTCGAGGAGGGCGCGGACGAGCGCGAAGCGCCGCGCGTGGTCCCAGCGGGGGGCGCGCTCCGGCGGGATCGTCGAGACCTGGCTCGCCCGCAGGCGCAGGCGCCGGCGGTGGAACTCCGCGCCGAGCGCGACCGGGCTCGTCCGCGCCCCGTAGAACGACGCGACCGTCACCGTCGCCTCGCGCGCCGCGTGCGCGATCGCGCGGTCGAGCTCCTCCGGATGGCCGGTCGCGGCGATCACGGCGTCCGCGTCGCCGCGCGGCCGGTCTTCCTCGGGCCGGAGCGCCGCGGCGGCGCCGAGCGCGAGGCCGACCTGGCGCCGCCGCTCGCTCGGCTCGACGAGCCGGACCACGGCCCCGGCGCGCCGCGCGAGCGCCACGATGAGCAGCCCGACGACCCCGCCGCCGAGCACCACCACGGCGTCTCCGAGCCCCACCCCCGCGTCCCACACGCACGTGATCGCCGTCTCGAGGTTCGCGGCCAGCACCGCGCGCTCGGCCGGGATCGCGCGTGGCAGGCCGCGCGCCGCGCCCGGCCCGAGCAGGTGGAGATCGCCGTGGGGCGCGAGCGCGAAGACGCGGTCGCCCGGCCCGAGCGCCGCGCCCTCGCCGCGGGCGACGACCTCGCCGACCCACGCGTAGCCGTAGCGGCGCGGGTACGTCGGCGCGCATTCAGCGTCGGGCGCGTCGGGCGCGCCGGGCGCGTCGAGCGACGGGTCGAACGGCGTCGGCCCCTCGCCGCGGAAGAGCAGCAGCTCCGTCCCCTGGCTCACGCCCGACGCGAGCGCGCGCGCCACGATCTCGCCGGGCCCGGGCGCGCGCGGCGGGGCGCCCGGACGCACCTCGACGAGCCCTGGCCGGACGAACCAGAGCTCCCTGGCGAGGGGCGGGGCGGCGTCGCTCGGCGCGATGGCCCCGGGCGGCGCGGGCGCGTCAGTCGGGATAACGCACCTCCCCTCGCAAGAGCACGTTGCCCCCGAGGAGCTCGACCGCCGGCTCGCGCAGGTCGATCGCCGACGCGAGCGGCGCCTCGCCCAGCGCGCCGACCGCGGGGATCGCCGTGTCGCCGAGGAAGCGCGGCGCGATCTCGACCTCCGCGCGGTCGGCGAGGCGCGCGCGCAGGAACGAGGTGAGCACGGCGCCGCCCCCCTCGACGAGCAGCCGCCGCACGCCGCGCGCGTGGAGCTCGGCCAGCGCGTGCGGCAGCGAGACGAGGCCGCTGTCGTCCGCGGGCACGACGATCACCTCGGCGCCGCGCTCCTCGATCCACGCCTGCGCCGCGCGCGACGCGCGCCCCGCCGCGCCGAAGACGACAACGCGCCCGCCGGCCGGCTCTCCGCTGCCGGGCGGCTGCAGCAGGCGCGCCCCTTCCGGCACGCCGAGGGCGCTCGCCAGCACCACGCGCAACGGCTGGCGCCCCTCGCACCCGCGCAGGGTCAGCCGCGGATCGTCGATCACGACGGTGCGGATCCCCACGAGCACCGCGTCGTGCTCCGCGCGCGCCCGGTGGGCGCACACCATCCCGGCGGGTGTGCTGAGCATGACGCGCTGGTCCCGGGCCGCGATCCGGCCGTCGAGCGTCTGGGCGAAGTGGAGCGTGACCCGCGGGCGCGGCTGGCTCATGGCGCGCTCGCGGGTGCGCGTCCGGCGCAAGCGAACGCGCAGGGGAGAGGGGACTTTGCCGCCGTCCCGAGCCGACAGTGGAGCCTCCGGGGCACGACGGCACTCTAGACCAGAACGCGGGAACCGGGGAGGAGCGTGCGCACTCGATCACCCGATTCCACGCTTTACAGGAACGCATTCATCTCCACAATCAACGGCCTCATCCGTCCCCGGGCGACTCGAAGCATCGATGAAGATCAGCGAGATACGGTTCGATCGTCTCTCTGGCGACTCCGACCCTCGATGGGCGCAAAGGGCGCAAAGGGCGCAAAGGGCGCAAAACGATGTCGAGCCGCGCTCCCATGCGAACACGCAAAGCGTCGAGGTCGCCGGAGCGACGTCAAGTCCACGAAGCGCATGACGCGGCGCACGCCGCATTTTTCGAGTCGCGTGGTGACGCCATCGCTGTTGCTGCAATTGTTCAAGTCACGCGCTGCTTTTTTGCGCACGGCGGCGCCGCGCACCGCCGTGCGCCTGTATGCAGGTGTATGTTGCGCGCCATGCGTACACATACCTTGGCTGAATCTTTTGCGCTTCTCACGCTGACGGCGGCTCTCGCCGCCGGTTGCTCTGGATCTTCTGACGCTGACGACGGAGACCCCGGCGCTGCGGCGAGCTCCGGCGGGCTACCCAGCGCGAGCGCCTCGACGGGCGACGCCGCGAGCGGCAGCGGCGGCTCGACGTCGGGCAGCAGCGGTGTCACCAGCGGCGCCGGCGTCACCACCGGCGCCGGCGGCGCGGGCAGCACCACGGCGGGAACCGGCGGCGGCGCGGCGGCAGGCACCGGGGGTAGCGGCGAAGCGAGCAGCACCACGGCGGGAACCGGCGGCGGCGCGAACCCTGGCTCCGAGCTCGGCAACGGCGCCATGGAGGGCTCCGGCAAATCGAGCGAGCGGTACGAAACGGGCCTCGTCTCGCGCGACGGCACGCCGTACGTGCTCATCACCAACGGCTGGGGCCCCGGCTTCGGCAACCACACCGTCTCGTGGGAAGGCACGTCGTTCACGGTGGAGAGCATGAGCGGCTCGGCCGGCTCGATGGGTCAGCCCGCCTCGTACCCGACCGTCTTTTGCGGTCGCTACTCGGTGAGGGAGGTGCCTGACTGCGGCTTGCCGGCGCCGAGCAGCTCCATCAAGAGCCTGCGCACCGGCTGGCGGTGGGAGAAAAATGGCAACGAGGGCCAGTACAACGCCGCGTTCGACATCTGGATGGGCAACGGCACGCAGCTCCAGGGCTATCTCATGGTGTGGCTGCGCGATCCGACGCGCTTTCAGCCCGCCGGGCAGCCGAACGCCGCGCACCAGGGCATCGAGGTCGCGAACGTCCCCGGCAAGTGGAACATCTGGAACGGCATGGTGAACGGCCTGCCGATCGTGAACTGGGTGCGCGCCGAGGGGCAAGACAGCTCGGAGATCGAGTTCGACGTGATGGACTTCGTGCGCGACGCGCAGACGCGCGGCATCAGCGTGCCCGGCAACACGGTCAACGCGGTCGCCGTCGGGTTCGAGATCTGGGAGGGCCCGATCACGAACCTGAAGAGCCTCGACTTCTACGTCGACGTGAACTGAGCGCCACGGCTCGCTTGCCGCGAGGCGCCGGGCGTCCTAAGCGCGCCGCGATGCCCATCAGCTGGCCGGATCTCTCCTCGCGCTGCGAGCGCGCTGGCCTCCCGCTCCGCGGCGGCTTCCACCCGCGCGAGGGCGACGGCGCGCCGGCGGCGGGCGATCTCCCCGCGGGGACGCTCGTCCTGCTCGGCAACGCCGGCCCGTCGATGTGGCGCGCGTTCTCGCGCGCCCGCAGGGACGCCCCCGATCTCGCGCTCGACGACTGGACCGTCGCGGTCGTCTCCCCGCTCGCGGCGGAGCTCGGCGCGACGGCCCTGTTCCCCTTCACCGGCCCTCCCTACTGGCCGTTCCAGCGCTGGGCGCAGCAGGCCGAGGCGCTGTCCCCGTCCCCCCTCGCCATCCTCATCCACCCGCGATTCGGCCTCTGGCACGGGTACCGCGCCGCCCTCGTCTTCGCGGAGCGGCTGTCGCTCCCGCCCCGCGAGGACCTGGCGAGCCCCTGCGTCTCGTGCGCCGGAAAGCCCTGCCTGAGCGCCTGCCCCGTGTCCGCGTTCTCCCCTGGCAGCTACGATGTCGCCGCGTGTGTCGGCCACCTCGACGCCGGGCCAGGCGCGACGTGCATGACCGGAGGGTGCCTGTCGCGCCGCGCCTGCCCGATCGGGCAGGAGCACATCTATCCCGACGAGCAGCGCGAGTTCCACATGCGCGCGTTCCGGCGCGCGACGCCGATCACGGGCGGCTAGTTCCGCGTCGCTTTCCCAGCCGGTCGCGCTTATTGAGCCGGTCGCGCCGATTCAACTGGTTGCGCCGATTCAACTGGCTGCGCTGGTCGCGCTTCACCTGGTTGCGCCGGTCTCTCGTTCACGACGAGCTCGACATACCAGCTGGGCACCTCGCCTGATGGTTCCTCGGAAGACGGATCCTCGGCAGGAGGAGGAGCGCCGGCGGTGATGCCGATCCCGATCCGGGTCGCCCCGGGAGAAAGGAGAGCATACCTCGACGAAGGGTTCTGAAGCATCACGGCCACGTGCTCGGAGATGAACTCAGCGCTCCCCGTGAACTGCCAGGTTTTCCCTGGCAATACCCCGTTCGCCTTCAGCTGTGCAGCGAGGGTATCGTCTGGCGGCAACACCTCGTCCGCGCGCGCGGTCAACTCGCTCCGCCTCGCCGCGATCGCGCCCACCGCTGGGTCCAGAGCGAGCGGCGCGAGGCCGAACCGACGCCGCTCCGCGTTGTACGCGGCCACGATCGCATCCGCCCAGGTCGCGCGGTCCGGCGGATTGGGCGATGGGTTCAGGATGAAGCTGTCGGGCGCCGCCGGCTCGGTGACCCCGACATGGACGGGAAACAGCAAGACTGCCCGATGCCAGAGTTCGTCGGGAGCCACGTCGGGTCTCGTGACCTGAACCGCGTTCAGCTCGACGAAGTAGCGTCCGGGCTTCATGGGCAGCTTGTGACGCAACGTGATCTTCCCGTCCGGCCCGGGCCGGGCGCTCTGTCTTGTCACCTTGCCCCCCTCCGCGTCGATGTAGAACGCGGCATCGACCAGGCTGGGAGGGGCGCGCAGGTCGAGGGCCAGGGTGTCTCCGGGGGAGAAGCGTTTCGGCGTCGGGGCCAACACGACCCCGCCGCTGTCGACCACGACGCCCTGGACTCCCCATTGCCCCCGGGTCCGCCGCGCGACACCGTAGGCGCTAGCCGCTGGATGCAGCGCCCATAACCGGCGCGCGAACGCGGCGAGCCGTCGATCGAGGCGCCCGCTCTTGTCGTGCCCGCGCGCTGCGTCGACCCGCCATGTGAGCTTGGCGGAGGCCACGCCGCACTTCCAGGCGAGCCACTGTCTCAGCGATTTGACCGGTCCTCGGTTCGCCTCGATGTACACCTCGGCCGTGGCGCCAGCGAGACAGTCGAGCGCCAGGTCATGCCGCAACCTGGCGTGCGCCGCAGGGGGCACCGCGCCCTCGAGGATCTGGCCAAGCTCGTCGCCGCCCGAGAATCCTTGCATCTGCGCGGGCGACGGCTGGTAGGTGCCCGGCGCAGCGCGAAGGAGATCGGCTGCATTCTCCGGCAGCACGCGCCCTGGGATCACGGCTGCGCCGGCCCCGCAGCCGGCAACCCAGATGAGGCCGAGCAGGACCTGCCCCGCGGTTCTCTGTAGGGAGCGCCGCTGCATCGCTCGCGCGGCGCGCCCGAAGACCCCCAGGCTCTTCATTGGCGCTGAATTTAATCGGCCCTTCGTCCCTGGGTCAATCGTTCCGGTGCCCGTCTCCTCTCGCGCGGCTCGGGCGAGTCCGGCGATGCCCCGAGCCGCGCGTGGCGCTCGCGCTGATCGGTCCAGGAGCCTGGCCCGATCGACGCCCGGCGAGGTCGCGAGCGAGAGGCCGCCAAGCAGGCGATCCAAGTGGCGCACCGAGATTCCCTGCGGGATTTCTGACACGTGGAACGAGCGAGGACCGCGGCGGCACGCTGAGCGCGCTGGCCCGGGCGCACGGCGCGGCTCAGAGCTTCCTGATGCGATATCCGGCGCGCGGGAAGTGCACCGCGATCTCCCCCACGTCCAGCTCGCGGCGTCGTATCGTGATCTCGGCGGCCGAGAGCCGCGCGACCACGCCCCGGGTCTCCTCTGGACCGTAATCGTCAGCCGTGATCGTCACGGCGTCTCCCGGCGACAGGCCCTCTCCGGCCGCGGTCTCCCCGCCGGCGACGTCGGCCGGCTCGGACGCGCGGGCCGCCGCGAGCGCCTCGGCGGCGGTCATCGCTCGGACGTCGCCGGGGCCGAACGCCTCGATGCGCGCGAACCACGCCGCGAGCGCGGGCCGCGCCTCGATCGCGGCAGACAGCCTGGCGCTCCGGTTCAGGAACCAGACCGGGTGGAAGCACGCCGCGTCCGCGATCGAGAACGCGTCGCCCAGCAGGAAAGGCCGGCCACGGAGCTGGGCCTCCAGCCGATCGAGCGACAGCAGCGCCTGGCTCAGGGCGTGCGGCGCCGCCTGGAAGATCGCTTCCTTGCTGAGCGCCGGCGACATCGCCGCGCGATCGGCCAGGATGCCGGGCGGCAGGACAGCGAACATCTCCACGACCACCGGCGGCACGGCCTGGGACATCAACCGATGATCCGCCCAGTCCTCGATCAGCTCGACCAGCCCCGCCTGGCCCGGCGGGACGCAGGAAGGCTCCGGTCGTACCTGCTCCAGGCGCCGCGCGATGCAGGCCGTGTCACAGTAGATGTCCGCGCCGATCTGCAAGACCGGGATCCGCCGATATCCCCCCGTGAGCGGCGTCAGCTCCGGCTTCGGCGCCATCATCGGCTGCTCGACCGATCTCCACGCGATCTTCTTGTACGCGAGGATCCGGCGGATCTTCTCCGCGAAGAGCGATAACGGATAGTGATGCAAGATGAGCTCGGCCATGGACGACCTCGTGCGCTGGCGACCTCTTCGGGTCGGCGTTCGCTGTCGAACCTAATGAGGGCGGCCCGCGCCGCTCTTGGAGGATCTTGCGATCCCGCGCGCCCGCGGAGAAATCGCCGGAAGCTCCCGGCAAGGCCTGTACTACGCTGCCGCCATGGCCGAAGGGGAACCCGAGGATTTCGCCGCCGCGCTGAACGACGCGGCCATCGACGGCTGGATCAGCGCCATGGGTCTCCGGCTGATCCGCGCCACGCGCGACGAGGTGGCGGCCGAGCTCGACATCGGGCCGCAGCACCGGCAGGCGTATGGCATCGTCCACGGCGGCGTCCACGCGGGCATCGTGGAGACGCTGGCGTCGATCGGCGCCGCGCTCCATGCCCTGCCGGACGGCCGCTCGGTCGTCGGGCTCGAGAACCACACGAGCTTCCTGCGCGCGGTCCGGTCGGGGCGGCTCCGCGCCACCGCGCGCCCGCTCGACCGCGGGCGGCGCACCCAGGTCTGGGAAGGCTCGGTCTACGACGAGGAGGGCCGGCTCTGCGCCTCGGGGCGCGTGCGCCTCCTCGTCCTGGAGCCGGACGCGACGCTCGCGGGGCAGCGCGCCGGCACGCCCGGGTGATCGAAGGCCGCGCGAGCGCCTGACCGAAAGCTCCCCCTGACCCCGGATTGCCCGATCGCCGGCTCGCCTGACCCCCGGATTGCCCGCTCGCCCGATTGCCCGATCGCCCGAGCGCCTTACACCCTTCGCGAGGTGCCCCCGTTGCGCGACGCAGCCGCCCTTCGGATCATGGACTCCATTCCCCGGCTCGGCTGGATCGGCGCGCCCTCGCCGGTCACGGCGCTGCCGCGGCTCGCCTCCGCGCTCGGCGTCGAGTTCCTCGGCGTCAAGCGGGACGACCTCTGCGAGCCCCTCCACGGCGGGATGAAGATGCGGAAGCTCGACTACGTGCTCGCCGCGCCGCCCTTCTCGACCGCGGCGGCGTGGTCCGCGGCGGGCGGCATCGGCTCGGGCAACGTGGCGGCGCTCGTCGCCGCGGCGCAGCGGCTCGGCCGGAGGGTGCACGCGCACCTCTTCTGGACCGACCTCTCCAGGGGCGTGCTCGACAACCTCGCGTTCACCGCCTCGGGCCCGGCCTCGATCCGCTTCTACCCGTCGCGCGTCGAGCTCGCGCTCGCGCGCCCGTCGCTCTTCCTGCCGCTCCGCGCCCTGGACGACGACGGCGCGGCGATCGTGCCGCTCGGCGCCACGTCGGCGCTCGGCATGCTGGGCGCCGCGCGCGCGGCGCTCGAGCTCGGCGCGCAGATCCGGGCCGGCGAGCTCCCCGAGCCCGCGCGCGTCTACGTGCCGCTCGGCTCCGGCGGCACCGCCGCCGGGCTCGCCGTCGGGCTCGCGCTCGGGGGCCTGCGCTCGCGGGTCGTGGCCGTCGCCGTCGTCGAGCGCCTCCTCGCCTCGCGCTTCCGCCTCCGCGCCCTCACCACCGAGCTCCGCGCCGCGCTCACGCGGCGGGGCGTCGCGCCCGTGCCCCCCGCGGCGCCGATCGACATCGTGCACGGCTACCTGGGCCGCGGGTACGGATCGCCCACGCCCGCGTCGCTCGCCGCCTGCGACGCCCTCGCCGCCGAGGGGATCTCGCTGGAGCCGGTCTACACCGGCAAGGCCATGGCCGCGCTCATGGCGCACGCGCGGGAGCGCCGGCTCGGCCCGGTGCTGTTCTGGCAAACCGCGCGGCGCGAGCCCCTGCCCCGACACGACGGCTTTTGCGAGCGGCTCCCGGCCGCGCTGTCGCGGCGCCTCGGCGCCCACTGCGGCGGCGGATCTCGATAAACGACCTACATCTCGGCGCCTCCCCGGCGCTCGTGCGCTGTCGCTCGGCTGCACTTTTCTCCGCTTCGGCCTCGTGCTGCCAGCGCACGGCGGCAATTTTCTGGATCGCACCGCCATTGCGACGAGATAGAATCGCTGTCTCGCTTGCGCCCTCGGCGACCGCCCACCCCGGCGCTCGTAACGCCGCGGCCCACGCGCACACAGCGCGCAAAACATGCGCAAACCACGCACAACGGACGCGCAGACCACGCGCGATATCCCCCACAGAAGGAGTCTTTACATGCTTAGGCCGCGACAGTCGAACTGGTGTGCTCCGCTCGCAACCATGCTTGTGTTGGCCGGGGTCGCGTGTGGGGGCAGCACCGATGGTGCGAGCGACTCCAGCAACAGCGCCGGCGCCGGGTACGGCTCGGGCACGGGCGGCAGCGACTTCGGGTCCGGTGTGTCGGCGGGCGCGGGCAACGGGAACGGCAGCAGCGGCAGCGGCGACGGGTGCAACGCGAGCCTCACGGGCATCGTGCGCGACTTCCGCGCCTACGAAGACGGCGAGGGGCACCCCGACTTCGAGACCTTCACGGGCCAGGGCCTGAAAGGCATCGTCGAGCGCGAGCTGGGCCCGGATCAGAAGCCCGTCTATGCGCATGACGGCGGGACCGCGCACACGACGGGGCCCGCGGAGTTCAACCAGTGGTACCGCGACGTCGACGGCGTGAACATGCCGATCGAGTTCACGATCACGCCCGTCGTCGGCGCGGACGGCATCGCCACCTACGAGAACCGGGCCTTCTTCCCCATCGACGAGCAGGGCTTCGGGAACGAGGGGAGACGGCACAACTTCCACTTCACGTTCGAGCTCCACATGACGTTCGTGTACAACGGCGGCGAGGAGTTCAGGTTCTCCGGCGACGACGATCTCTGGGTGTTCATCAACAACCGGCTCGCCATCGATCTGGGCGGCCTCCACGGCCCGCAGGACGACAGGCTCGACCTCGACGCGATGGCGAACGAGCTGGGGATCACGCCCGGGCAGGAGTACGCGCTCGACTTCTTCCACGCCGAGCGGCACACGACCGAATCGAACTTCACCATCCAGTCGACGCTCGCGTTCACGAACTGCGAACCCATCTTTGTGGACTGATCCGCTGGACTGATCCGCTGGACTGATCCGCTCGACGGATCCCGCTCCACCTCTCCTGCCCAGCGAGGGCGGCGGGCCCGCTTCCGCCAGCCCGCCGGGGCTAAGGCCGGAACGACCCGCTGACGAACGTCGAATCGGCGAGGCGGTACGGCACGCCCATGATCTCCCTGGGCCGCGGCCCGCGCACGAGCTCGCGCGGGAGCTCGTAGGTCTGGTCCATCAGCCGGATCTCGATCGGCCCGGAGTCCTCGACCTCCAGCGACCACTCGATACCTCCCTGCGGCAAACCCATGTAGGTGAACCCCCAGCGGACATCGCGCTTCGCGTCGGCCGCGCGACCCCGCTCCTCCACGCCCTTTCCGTCCACCTCGGCGCGGATCACCCGGTTCGGGGACGTCACCTCGGCGAACAGCCAGGGGGCTCCGCGGGATGAGGCGACGCGGAGCCGGAGCGCCCGCACGCCGTCGCGCCGGACGTCGCCGAGCACCGTGAGCGAGGGCGCCGGGAGGGCGAGGGCCGGCGCCTCGGCCTGGCGCGTCACGCGCACGAACGGCACGGCGAACGAGGGCGCCTGCCCGCGATCGTCCGGGAAGTACGCGGCGGTCCACGGGTCGAGGTCTCGGTCGGCCGAGAGCCAGTGGGCCTCCCCGGCGGCGGTGTCGACCGCGTAGGCGAGGCTCGCCGGTCGGGGCCGCGCCTCGGTGAAGCCCGTGGTGGCGCAGGCGACGAGGAGCGCCGCGAGGCCGGAGACGCCGAACGCGAGCGAGAGCCGCGGCGAGCGGTCGCCGCCGAGCAGCTCGGCGTGCGGCAGGAAGAGCCCGAAGACGAGCGCGACGGCGAGGGCCGGCACCGCCGCCTTCGGCAGGCCCAGCGCGACGAAGAACAGGTACGGGCCGGGCACGGCCAGCGCGACCGCCGGCACCGCTGTCGCGACGAGGATCGCGGCGCCCGCGAGCGTGGGCGGGGCGTCGCCGCGCCGGATCGTCACCGCAGCGAGCCCGAGCAAGGCGAACGCGAGCGGCCAGGCGAAGTAGAAGCTCGCGCCCGGCATGAAGAGGCTCGCCGCCGCGAGGAGCACCAGCCACAGGAGCAGCGCGCCGAGGGCGAGCTCGCACGCGCCGAGCCGCCGCCGGAAGAACCGGTAGCCCGCCGCGGAGGCCGCTAGCGCGGCGAGCGCGAGCGCGAGCCGGTACGCGGGCGCGTTGTACGGCTCGAACGGCATCACCCGGAGGGCCGGGTGCACGCCGCGGAGGATCCACGCGAGCCCGCCCACGGCCGCGGCGACGCCGAGGAGCAGCGCCAGGAAGGCGAGGAGCCCCGCGGCGATCCGGCCCGGCGAGGCGGCCCGCCGCCGCACCGCGTGGAGCACCACGCCCGCGAACAGGCAGGTGACAAGCGCGGCGATCGGGAGCGTCCAGCCGATCGGGTGCGAGACGAGGTGGGCGCCCCACGTGTTGAAGTACACCGCGTCTCCGCGCCCGGGATCCCGCAGGTCGAGCGCGCCGAAGCGCCGCGCGAGCGAGAGCGCGTAGTCGCCGGCGTGCTGCACGCTCCGGAGGTCGAGGTTGTCCACGGTGTCGGACGGGGCGTGGTAGTGCGCGGCGCCGTCGCTGAAGGCGAAGTTCAGCCCGGGGATCCCCGCCCGCTTGAAGACGCTGAGATCGGTGCTGTGGCCCATGCGCCGCGCGACCTCGGGGAAGAGCGACGACGCCACCGGGTAGCCCGCGGCGCTGGCGAGCTCGCGGACGGGGAAGGCGTCGCCGGGCCCGGTGTCGAACATCGCGACAACGCCGCCGGCCCCGCGGGCGTCGAAGTTCAGCGCGATCCCCACCTCGCCGCGCAGCGGGTGCTCGTCCATGAACGCCTTGCCGCCGAGGACGCCCCCCTCCTCCGCGTCGGTGAACAGGAGCAGCACGTCGTTGCGCAGCGGGGGACCGCTCTTCAGGGCGCGCAGCGCCTCCAGGAGCGCCGCCACCCCGCTGCCGTCGTCGGCGGCGCCCGGGCTGCCGGGCACCGAGTCGTAGTGCGCGACGAGCGCGACCGCCCGGGTGCTGTCCGCGCCCGGCAGCCGCGCCACGATGTTCTCGACGTGCGCCGCGTCGTACGGCAGGCCCCACTGCCGGCCGAGGACCGAGGCGCGCTGGACCTCGGGCTGCACGCCGAGCTTCGAGAGCTCCGCGAGCAGGTAGTCGCGCGCCCGCCGGTGGCCCGCCGAGCCGGTGGGGCGCGGCTCGGCCGCGATGTGCGCGAGGTGCGCCCTGGCCCGCTCGGCCGAGAACACCTCGGGCGGCGCGCTCGCCGGGACGACGTCGGGAGGGCTCAGCTGCGCGATGCGGAGCGCGACCAGCGCGAGGAGCGCGAGGGCCGCGGCGAGGCGAGGAGACCACGCCATGGCGGTCGGTCGGCCTCAGCGCACCCGCGCCGGGGGCTCGCCCTGGGCGAGCTCGTCCTCGGGCCTGCGCGCGAGGCGCGCGGCCGCGCGCCGGTAGAGCTCCGTGAGCGGCGCGCGGTGCGCGGCGAGGAGCGCCGTGACCCCGGCCAGCCACAGGAGCACGAGCGGCACGAGCGCCGAGGAGGTCGTGTAGACGAGCACGGGGCGGAAGGCGCGCTCGCGCGTGACGAGCTCGCGGCGCGCTCGAACGGTCCGCTCGTAGTCCGGGAGCGACAGCGCGACCGGCGTCACCCCCTCCAGCACCGCGCCTCCAGGGGCGAGCGCGCCGCCGCCCTTGGCCAGATCGTCGTCCTTGGCCCTGCGCACGGCGGCGGGCGCCGGCGCCGCCGACTCGCTGTACGTGGAGTTCCAGCGCTCCGCCCTGTAGCTCCTCGCCGAGACGGCGAAGAGCCCGACAAGGAGCGCCAGGCCGCCCAGACCGAGCAGCACCACCATCGCGGCGGCGCGGCCGCGGCCTCCGAGGAGCCGCCCCGCGAGCCACGCCGCCAGGGCCGTCGCGATGCCGACCAGCAGCGCCACGAACGTGGCGGGCGCCAGGAACCACAGGCCCGCCATGAGCACCCCGCCCAGCGCGCGCAGCGCGCGCACGCGCCCGCGGCTCGCCGCCCCGCCGGGGCGGACGGCGATCCACGCGGCCACGAAGCCGACCGCCACCGCGAAGGCGTCGCCGGCGTCCGCGAACCACACCGGCCGGTCGCCGCCGAGCAGCGCGAGCGGCACCACGCGATCGGGCAGCCCGACCGTCAGCGCCACCTCGCTCGCGGTGAGCGGGTAGCCCGGCATCGGCAGCTCCAGGGTCCCTCCGAGCGAGTGCACCGCCGCCTGCGCCAGCGACTGCACCTGGATCGTGTGGCTCCCCGTCTGCAGCGGCACGAGCACCTCCTCCGCGGCCTTGCCCTGGTGCATGATCCGCTGCGCCTTCCCGTCGGTGGCGAGGTAGATCGGCCGCCCGCCCGGCGCGTAGGTCAGGTAGTCGATGCCGTTGTTCTCGTAGGTGAGCGCGTCGTCGGCCACGAGGTCTCCGCGCTCGGTCAGGACCAGGGTGCGGCGGTGGTCGCGCACCACCGCGGCGAGGACCTCGACCCCCGAGAGCGGCTCGACAGCGACCTCGACGCGCTGCCCTCGCTGCACGAGCAGGAGCCGCGACGTCGCCTGGGTCCGCGGGATCGGCGACTCGGCGGCGTCGACCTGGCGCGCGTCGCCCTTCACCGTGAGGCGGTGCTCGGCGTCGGACTCGAAGAGCCACCACTCGTAGGCGGAGCGCGGATCGGGCGAGAAGGCCCCGACCTTCGGGAGCGTGCCCGAGATCTTCATCTCCGCGGCGCGGCCCGAGGTGGGCAGCACGAGCTCGCCGCCCTCGACCCGGAAGCCGCTCGCGCCCGCGACGTCGAGCACCTTCTCCCCGAACGCGAGCGGCAGGCGCACGACGCCGAGGTCGCTGCCCGACCGCATGACGAGCCGGTACTCGAAGCCGATCTCCCGACCGACCCGCACCGCGCGCGACAGCTGGAACACCGTGGGGCCCGCGCTCGCGCCCGCTTCGCCCCCCGCGCCGCCGTCGGGGGTGAAGTGGAGCGTCGCCCCGCGGAGCCCCGAGAGCCGCGCGCCCTCGGCGACGGAGCCGCCGGTGATGTCGGCCTCGAGCGTGTTGAGCGGACCGGCGACCAGGAGCGTGAGGTCGCCTTCGAGCCACAGGCTGCCCCGGAGCACGAAGCGGCGCGCGGCCGTCCAGAGGTAGTAGTGGTCGTCCTCGAAGCTGATCGGCGCGGCCTCGCGGCGCGACGCCGGCCGTCCATCGTCGAGCGTGGCCTCGATGCGGAGGTGCGCCGGCGGCCCGAAGAGCGGCACGGCCACGGGGCGGTCCGTGAGCACGCCGCCCGAGAGCTCGAACTGGAGCGGCCCCTCGCCCACCGCGCCCGTGATGCGCAGCCGATCGAGCGCGTAACAGCGCTCCTCGCAGCCCCCCGAGCCGCCGCGCTGATCGACCCAGCGAGAGAGCATCTCCAGCTGCCCAGCCCACGAGTCCGGCGGCGGCCCGTGCGCCTGCGCCTGCGCCGCGGCGCTCTTCGCCGCGGGCGTCGCTGGCGCCGGGCCCGCGGCAGGCGCCGCCGTCGGCGCGTCAGGCGCCTGCCCCATCGAGAGCGACGGAACGACGAGCAGCGACAGCACCACGAGAAGCCACAACAGCGTTGGTGGCGTGGCCTTGTTCCAGCGCGCGAGCGACATAGGGTGACTCCCTTCCTTGACCTGCCGAGCGAACGCGATGGCCGCCGCAGCGTCCTCATCAAACAACCTAGGGAAAAACGACGGCAACAAAATCGACATGAGGCCTTGACAGTTAACGCGTCGCGTCGCAGTGTCGTGGCGTCGCGATTGTGCCTCCGACGAAGCCACGAGGTGGCTCTGTTCGCGGGCACGGCCGTGCGGCGGGGCGCCCCTCGCTCCAGTGCACATCGCGTCTGGCGAGCCCGCGAGAGCGGGCGACGCGCGGGGCACGGGGGTCAACGCTGGATTCATCATTTCTGTACGCCCGCGGTCGTCGCGGGGGGACATACCGAAGTGGGAGGCAGACCATGAGTGAGACCCAGAGCATCACGGAGCCGAAGGCCGAGAACAGCGTGAACGGGAGCGCCGGGCCCGCGCAGGCGGCGGACGCCAGCGGCGGGGCGCCGGTCAAGCCGCCGTTCGTCGAGACGCTGCGCGAGCTGAGCACCTCCTGGGCAGGGGTGGCCATCGGTTACGGGCGGATCGCGCTCGAGGGCGCCGCGCGCGCCCTCGAACGATCGGCGGGGAAGCTCGGCGAGCTTCAAGAGAAGCTCAAGAAGGGTGAAGTGGCCGCAGCGGAAGGCGCCCGCTGAGCCCCGCCTCCAGCGCGCCGCCGGGGAGCGTCCATCACGGCGCTTCTGGCGGCGCGGGGACCGGCGCGCCGCCGATGCCGACGGCAACAGCATAGATCGAGCCGGTTGCGCCTCCGACGTAAAGGGTCCTCGCATCGAACCCCGGGCCCGCTCCGAACTGCGCATTGGCCACCCCGGTGGGGAAGCGCGCCAGGAGCTCCGCCTCCCCAAGGGCGGCGCCGCCCGCGTCGAGCCTCACGCGATGGAGCGTCCGGTTCTCGTCATCGACCGTGTAGAGGTGACCACACGTATCGAGGACGAGTCCCTCGAGCACGGACGAGGCGACCGTGACCACGAGCGAGGGAGGTTCGCCTGGGTTGTTCAGGTCGATCTTGCGGATCTCGCCGGCAGAGGAGTTGGTGTAGAAAACCGCCCATCGCGCCGGGTCGAAGACGATTCCGTTCGGCTCGCTCACCTCGGGGGCGCCGCTCGCGATCTCGTCGATCGTGGCATCGGGGTTGATGCGAATCACCCGGCCGCCCGCGAGGTCGGTCGCCCAGACGTTGCCCAGCGCGTCCGGAGCGAGGCCGTTCGGGTCCGTGAGGCCTGTCACGTAGTCGTCGACCGCTCCGGTCGCCGAGACCTGGACGACGGCGCCCAGCTCCGGCCGCGCCGCCACGAGGGTCCCGTCGGGCCGGTACCGGAGCCCGGGCACGGGGCCCGGCAGAGACGCGAAGTTCGTGGTCCGGCCCGTGGCGTCGAAGCGGATGAGGTTCGGCCCCCGCTTGGCGACGAGGTAACCCCGGCCGTCGAACACGAAGTCCTCGCTGCCGCTGAACACGTCCGTGACCAGCGCCGGCTCGAAGGGTCCGGGCGCGAGCGCCGCGCACTCGCCGCTCGGCCCCGCGCCCGCGCCCGCGCCGACGGCCGCCCCGCCGCCTTCGCCGGCGCCCACCGCCGCGCCGCCGCCTTCTCCGGCGCCCACCGCCGCGCCGCCGCCCTCTCCGGTGCTCGTGGCCGCGCCGCCGCCTTCGCCGGCGCCCGCGCTCGCCCCGCTGCTCGACGCAGCGCCGACGTGGCCGCCGCTGCACGCCGACGGCGCCCCGAACAGGAGCAGCGCCCAGCCGAGCAGCCGGTACCCTCTCTTCATCTACCTCGCCTCCTCGCCGCGCACACTACACGCCGCCCCCCGCATTGCCTACGGTCGACGGCGCGCGCCCGGGGCGCGAAGGCGGCCGGCGCGACGCGCCGTCGGAGCGGGGTGGGGGTGGGTGTGGCCGGTGAGCGCAGCGCGGCGCGTCGCGGCGCGCCTAGCGCCGCGAGACGATGACGACGCCGGCGCCGACGATGGCCGCCGCGGCCCAGGTCGTCGCGGAGGCCCGCTCGCCGCCGAGCAGGACGCCGAGCGCGATGGCGACGATCGGGTTCACGTACGCGTAGCTCGTCGCGATCGCCGGGCGCGTGCTCCGCAGCAGGTACGTGTACGCGCTGAGGGCCACGATCGATCCGAACACCGCCAGATAGGCGAGCGCGAGGAGCGACCGCGATGAGGGCGCCGCCGCGAGGTGCTCGCCCGAGAGCGCGCTCACCCCGAGCATCACCGCGCCGGCCGCGAGCATCTCCGCCGCGACCGCCATCGGCCCTTCCGGGAGCGGCAGCGAGCGGCTGTACAGCGAGCCGAGCGCCCACGACACGGGGGCCAGCAAGATGAGCAGGGCCCCGGCGTGCGCCGCGTGGAGATCGCCGCCGAGGTGGAGGAGCGCCGCGCCCGCGAACCCGACGAGGAGCCCGATCCACTCGCGCCGGGAGACCGCCGGGGCGCCGGCGGGCGCGCCGCCGGCGGCGCCCCTGCCTCGCGCGGTGGCGAAGAGCGCCAGCCAGAGCGGCATCGTGGACACCACGACCGCGGCGACGCCCGAGCTCACCCACTGCTGCGAGACGACGACGAACCCGTTGCCGAAGACGAGCAGCAGCACCCCGACCCGCGCGGCCGCGCCCCACTGCCGCAGCGTCGGGCGAGGGGCGCCGCGCAGCCGGAGCACGCCGTAGAGCAGCGCGCCCGCCGTCATGAAGCGCGTCCCGGCCAGCAAGAAGGGCGGCATCGTCTCGAGCGCGACCGAGACCGCCAGGTACGTCGAGCCCCAGATCACGTACAGCGCGAGGAGCGAGAGCAGCACCAGCCAGCTCCCCCGCGCCTTCGCCAGCGCCGCGCGCAGCGTCTTGCCTGCCTCGCCTCTCGCCACCGCGATCTGCGCCGGCTCGAGCGCCTCCACCACGAGGAGCCCGCGCCCCTCGCCTCCATAGCTGGAGCCGGCCTCCAGCACCACGTCCTCCGGCTCCCCCTCGCGGGTGATCCAGACCGCGCCGGCGGTACAGCTCAGGAGCACCGGGCCGCCCCGCAAGCGGTGCGTCCACAGGCGACCCTTCCCGAGCTCGATCCGCGACGGCTCCAGGAGGCGCGATGGCGGCTCCGAAACAAGTGAGGTCAATTTCATGCCCCGGAGGGTGGGGCCAGGCGAGCGACCGGTACAGAGGCAGTCGGTTGGTAATTGAGGCCGGTACAGTTTCCGGAACAGGCGACTGTGCTGGTCCTCACGCCCGGCAGCTGTACCGGTACCGCAGGGCCCGCCCGGCTGTACACTTCGTCTCGTGCAGGTGCAGGCGCCCATCGAAGCGGAAGCAGATGACGAGGCCCACCTCTACGACCGCGTCGCCGCGCACATCGCGGATCTGATCGCGCGCGGCGCGCTGCGGCCGGGCGACCGGATCCCGTCGGTGCGGCGGCTCAGTCGGCAGCAGGGGGTCAGCGTCGCGACGGTGCTGCAGGCGTACATGCAGCTGGAGAACCGCGGGCTCATCGAGGCGCGCCCGCAGTCGGGGCACTACGTCCGCGCCCGCCGGGGCACGGCGCTGCCCGAGCCCCGGGCCGCGCGCCCCTGCACGACCGCCACGCGGGTCAGCGTGAAGAGCCTCGTGTCCAAGGTCTACCGGGCGTGCCGGGACCCGCACATCGTCCCGTTCGGCGCGGCGTGCCCGAGCCCGGAGCTCCTGCCGACCGACAAGCTGAACCGGATCCTCAGCGCGATCGCGCGGAGCGCGGGCGGCGCCGGCGTCTCGTACGATCCGCCGCCCGGCCTGCCGGCGCTGCGGCGGCAGATCGCCCGGCGCTCGGTCGAGTCGGGCGTCGCGCTCTCCCCCGACGACATCGTGACGACGGTCGGCGCCATGGAGGCGCTCCACCTCTGCCTGCGCGCTGTCGCCCGCCGGGGCGACACGGTCGCGCTGGAGTCGCCGGCGTACTACGGGCTCCTCCAGCTCATCGAGAGCCTCGGCATCAAGGCGATCGAGGTCCCGTCGCACCCCCGCACCGGCATGGACCTCGACGTCCTCGAGGAGATGCTGGGCCGCCACCGCATCAAGGCGTGCCTCGCGATCCCGAACTTCAACAACCCCCTCGGCAGCGCCATGCCCGACGAGGCGAAGGAGCGGCTCGTCGCGATGCTCGCGCGCCGCGAGGTGCCGCTCATCGAGGACGACATCTACGGCGATCTGCACTTCGGCGACGTCCGCCCCCGCCCCGCCAAGGCGTTCGACAAGAAGGGCCTCGTGATGCTCTGCTCGTCGTTCACGAAAACGGTGGCGCCGGGCTACCGGGTCGGCTGGACAGCGCCCGGCCGCTTCCTCGACGAGGTCGAGCAGCTCAAGTTCGCGCAGAGCGTGGCGACCGCGACGCTGCCGCAGATGGCGATCGCCGAGTTCCTCGAGATCGGCGGGTACGACCACCACCTGCGGACGCTCCGGCGCCGGCTCGCCGCCCAGGTCGCGCGCATGAGCGAGGCGATCGCCGAGCACTTCCCGCCCGGCACCCGCGTCTCGCGCCCCGCCGGCGGCTTCGTGCTCTGGGTCGAGCTGCCGCCCGGCACGAGCGCGCTCGACGTGCACGAGCGCGCGCTCGAGCACGGCATCAGCGTCGCGCCGGGGCCGATCTTCTCGGCCAAGCACCGCTTCTCGAACTACATCCGGGTGAACTGCGGCTACCCGTTCACGGAGCTGAGCGAGCACGCGGTCCGGACGCTCGGGCGGATCTGCGCCGAGACAGCCGAGGGATGACGCGGTGGACGGCCGCGGCCCCGGCGGCGGCCGGCGCGCCCTGGATGCCGTACCCGCGCTGAAGTAGAACCTTCCCTCTCGATCGAGCGCCCGCCCCGACGAGCCCACGCCCTTGCGCCCCCGACATCCCGCGTCCCTTCCTTCGCCCGCGCCCCCGCCGACGCCCGCGCCGCGGCCTGCGCTCCCGATCCTGCGTGCGCGCCGCCCGTCCGAGCCCGCCCGCGCCGCGGCTCCATCGCTCGCCCTCGCGGCCTGGGCGCTCGCGGCCTCGCTCGCCGTCCTGCCCGCCTGCGGCGCCGGGGCGATCGCCTCGCCGGGCGCGCCGCCGCCGGAGACGCTGCGCGCGCTGCCGGATCGCATCGACGGCAGCACCCTCCTCGGCGGGGACGCCCAGCGCGCAGCGCAGGCGGGCGCGAGCGCGCTGCGGGTGATCGGCGCGGACATGGCGTCCGACGGCGATCGGCTCGGCGCCTTCGTCGAGGTGCCCGCCGGCGAGTGCATGCTCGCGATGGCGCGGGTCTCGCCGACGATCAGCGACGTCGACCTGTTCGCCTTCGAGGACGACGGCAGCGCCTTCTCGACGGACGAGGCCGCCGACGCGCGCGCGTCCATCCTCGTCTGCCCGCCGCACCCGCGGAGGCTCTATGTCATGGCGCGCGTGATGTCGGGCGCCGGGGCGGTGAGCGTCGGCGTGCAGAGCGTGCCGGTCAAGGCGGCCGACGCGGTCGCGCGCGCCGTCGGCGCGCGCGGCAGGTCCGGCGACGAGAGCGGGCGCCTCGAGTCGTGGCCCGGCCTGGAG
The DNA here is from genome assembly GCF_051475585.1 of Sorangium sp. So ce426. Classification (NCBI taxonomy): domain Bacteria; kingdom Pseudomonadati; phylum Myxococcota; order Polyangiales; family Polyangiaceae; genus Sorangium; species Sorangium sp. So ce426. Next base: position 8,341,530 of record NZ_CP150341.1, read on the forward strand.
GCGAAGATCCGGGCGCGCCGCGCCGCGGTCGGCGCGCGCTGGGACGACGTCCGGCGCGTCGCGCTGCCCGTCGGATCGAGGACCGCGAGCCGGATCGGCGCCACCCTCGACGGCGGCCGCTGCCTCGACGTGCTCGTCTCGCCGAGCGACGAGGTCGCCTCGCTCGAGGTGGTCGCCGAGGACGAGACCGGCAGGGTCGTCGCGCGCGCGCGCGAGCGGGGCCAGGATCGCTCGCTGCTGCTCTGCTCGGCGGTCTCCGTCGATCTCTCGATCGCGATCCGCTCGCGCGGCACGCAGGGCCTCGTGGCCGTCGTCGTGGGCCGCTCGCAGCCGGGCGCCGAGGCGGAGATCTCCGGCGCCACGCCGATCGAGCGCGTGACCGAGGGCCGCGACCTCGCCGAGGCGCGGGCGGACCACGCCCGCGCGCTCGCCGGCCGGGGCCACGGCGCGCCGCGCGTGTCGACAGGGGCCGCGCGGCTCGGCAGCCGGACGACGCTGCCGATCGAGCTGCCGGCCGGCTGCGCGCGGATCGACGTGCTGGCCGGCAAGCCGCTCGCCGACGTGCTCGCGGAGCTCTGGAGCGAGGGCCACGCCCTCCTCGGCCGCGCCCGTGGCGGCGCCCGGGCGACGCTCTTCACCTGCGGGCGCGGCGGCCCGGCCCGCGTCGACGTCGAGTCGATGGCGCAGCCTGGCCCGTTCGCCGTGGAGGTCCGCAAGGAGCCCGAGGCCCCGCCGGCGCTCGTCGCCCATCCGCTCGCCGCCGCGAGGCTGCTCGGGCGCCTGAGCGCCGCCGGCCCCGCCGACGCCGCGGGGGCGGCCGGCGCGCAGGCGGTGGGGCTCGACGCCGCGCGCCTCAAGATCCTCCCGCTCCCGATCCCGGCCAACACGTGCGCCGAGGTGATCGTGGCGCTCGACGCCGACGGCGCGGGCGTCGACCTGCGGCTCGTCGACACCTCGACGGGCGAGAGCTCGCTCGCCAGGGCGCGGCACGTCGTGTCCGACAGCCGCTGCGCCGGCCCGGCGGCCGTCCCCGCGTCGATCGAGCTGCGCCTCGCGGACGGCAAGGGAGACGCCCTCGTGCTGATCCGCACCTCGCCCAGGTCTCGCTGAGCGAGCAGGCGCCGAGGCGCGAGCGCGCGAACGCACGAGCGCCAGGCCGCCCGCCGCGCCTTGACAGCGGACCCCCCCGAGCCCTCAGATGACGGCCGAGGGGCCGTTCGATGTCCTCGGGTCGCTTCGCCATCGCCACGCACGCCCTCGCGCTGCTCGCCCAGTCCGACGAGAGCTGCGCGAGCGACGCGCTGTCGGCGAGCATCAACACGAACCCGGCCTTCCTGCGGCGCATCCTCGCGCGGCTGTCGCAGGCCGGGCTCATCGAGGCGCGGGAGGGCCGCTCGGGCGGCTATCGCCTGGCGAGGCCGGCGAAGAAGATCCGGCTGAGCGAGGTGTACGCCGCCGTCGAGCCGGAAGGCGCCATCGCGCCGAGCCCGTGCGAGCCGAACGCGAGGTGCCCGATCGGGTCGGGGATCCAGCGGGCGTTCGATGAGGTCGCGGAGGCCGCCAACGCAGGGCTGCTGCGCGGCCTCGCGCAGAAGACCGTCGCGGACATCGCGCTCCGGGCGCAGCACCTCGGCCGCCCGGCGCCTGCGCCGGTCAAGGCCGGCTGATCGCGGAGGCGCCTGGCCGCGCGGCGACGCCGCGCCGGCCTCCTGCCCGGCACACACGCGTGGCCGCCCTCCCTGCGGGCGGCCAAGGCGCTCCCCTGGCAGAAACTGAAACCGTGCGTATAACAGTTGGAGCGAGCGTGGCTGTCGAGGATCGGGCCGGCATCGGGCCGGCACATCGCGGCCAGGGCCCGCTCAATCCCGAGACAACCGAAAGGACAGCGCCATGGGCAGCAGCCATGTCATCGAAGTCAACGACCTGAATTTCGCGCAGGAGGTCCTGCAGACGGACACGCCGGTGCTCGTGGACTTCTCGGCATCCTGGTGCGCCCCCTGCAAGCGGCTCGCGCCGATCGTCGATGAGATCGCCGCCGAGACGGCGGGCGAGGTGAAGGTGGTCAAGCTCGACGTCGACGCGTCGCCCGAGGCCGCGCAGCGGTTCGGCATCCGCGGCCTGCCGACGGTGGTCGCCTTCCAGAAGGGCGAGCCCGTCGGGCGGCACGTCGGCCTCACGAACAAGAAGACGCTGCTCGCGCTCCTCGGACGTTGAGCGCGCCGAGCGCGAGCACCTCGAGCGCATCGCGCACCTCGAGCCTCCGCCGGCGATCGTCCGCGCCGTGACGTGACGCGCCCCACATCGCGCCCCCTGCGCGACGGAGACGCCACCACAGCGCGCGCCAGGACCGCTGGACCCCCGACATCGACCTTCATTTCGCGAGCGGCTCCCGCCTTCACCCCGACCGCACGGGATGTGCGCGGCGCGCCGCCGTCGCGTTGCGCGCCGGCCGTCTTCTACGGACGCAGCATCCCGTTGACATGACCACCCGATACGAGATTTTCTCGTCCGAGGAAGCCCAGCACTCCGCAACGCCGCTCGCTGCCGTCCGTCGAGGCGGTCGAGGGTCGCCACGCGGAGCCCTGCCGATGTGGGTATTTCTGGCACGGCGCGACCGAGCCTGGCTTCCCGGACGCCATGGCCCTGTTCGACGACGACTTCGAGACGCTCGAGCAGCTCCCCGAGATGCGAAAATCTCGCGGGAAGGGCGGAGATTCGCACGGCCAGAGCCCCACCCCCGTGAGCCTCGGCCGCGCCCGCGCGGAGCTCACGGATCTGTCCAGCGACGGCCCCCGCTACGAGATGCGGTCGCTGCTCGGCGTCGGGGGGATGGGCGAGGTCCACTTCTGCAGGGACCGCCGCATCGGCCGCGACGTGGCCATGAAGGTCATCCGCGCCGAGCACCAGGGCGACACGACGCTGCGCCACCGGTTCCTCCGCGAGGCCCGGGTGCAGGGCCAGCTCGAGCACCCGTCGATCGTGCCCGTCTACGACCTCGGCGCGGACAACAAGGGCTCGGCGTACTTCACGATGAAGCGCCTCCGGGGCCTCACGCTGGCGAGGATCCTGAACGAGCTCCGCGAGGGCGACCCGACGGCGCTCCAGAGCTTCTCGCGCCGCAGGCTGCTCACCGCCTTCTCGTCGGTCTGCATCGCCGTCGACTTCGCGCACTCGCGCGGCGTGCTCCACCGCGACCTCAAGCCCGCCAACATCATGCTCGGCGACTTCGGCGAGGTGTACCTGCTCGACTGGGGCGTCGCGAAGCTCATCGACACGCCGCTCCAGACGATCGACATGGGCGAAGATCCCATGAGCACGCGGACCATCCCGGGCGACGTGCTCGGGACCCTCGGGTACATGTCGCCGGAGCAGGCGCAGGGGTGCGTCGACACGCTCGACGTGCGCAGCGACATCTACTCGCTCGGCGCGATCCTCTTCGAGCTCCTCACGCTCAAGCCGCTGCACCCGAAGAAGGACCGCACCGAGATGCTCGACTCGCTCCTCCACGGCGCCGACGCGCGGGCGTCGGTGCGCGCGCCCGAGCGCGAGGTGCCGCCGGAGCTCGACGCGATCTGCGTGACGGCGACGCGGCGCGAGCCCTCCGAGCGCTACCCGTCCGCCCGCGCGCTCTACGAGGCGGTCGAGCGGTTCCTCGACGGCGACAAGGACGTGGAGCTCCGCCGCGACCTCGCGGCGCGGCACGCGGGGCTGGCCGAGGAGCGCGTCACGGAGGCGCTCGCCGGCGGCAAGGAGGCCGAGGGCGCGCGGAAGGCGCTGCTCAGCGAGGTCGGCCAGGCGCTCGCCTTCGATCCGTCCAACGAGCGCGCCCTGGAGACGCTCCGGCGCGTCCTGACCGAGCCGCCGCGCGAGATGCCGGCGGAGGTGCTCGCCGAGCTGGACGCGGCCGCGGCGGCGCGGCACCGGCTGCAGCTGCGCGCGGGCATGCGCGCCGAGCTGCTCGCGACGGCGATCGCGACGCTGGTCGCCGCCGTGTGGCTGGGCATCCGGGAGTGGCAGGTCTTCGCCTTCATCCTGGGCTTCACCGCCCTGGCGGCGCTGATGAAGTTCCTCGCCGCGCGCGTCGTCCACCGCCCGTCCGCGGAGTGGTACGCCTACGCCGGCTTCGTCTTCAACGTGCTCAGCTTCCTGTGCATCGGGCGCGGCTTCGGCCCGCTGCTCTTCATGCCGATGCTGCTCGTCATCCTCACGTACGCGAACTCGTTCACGTACCGGACGGCCTACCGCGTCGCCGTCGTCGTGACCAGCTGCGTCGCGGTGCTGGCCGCCGCGTGGATCGAGTACTCGGGCGTCCTGCCCCGCTCGTACGAGTTCGCGGGCGGCGCGATGGTCATCCTGCCGCAGGCCGTCGAGCACTCGAAGATCGCGACCATGACGGCGCTGACGCTGACGACCCTGTTCATGCTGGTCGTGCCGGCGTTCATGATGGGCCAGCACCAGCACGCGCTGCGCGCGGCGGAGCGGCGCGCGTTCCTGCAGGCCTGGCAGCTCCGCCAGCTGCTGCCGGAGCGAGCCCAGCCCGGCGCCGCGGCCGGCCCAGGCCTGGAGCAGGCCCCACGCCGCCGCCCGAGGCGCCCCCGCACCGCGGAGTGAGCGGGGTCAGTCCATCGGCCAGACCGCGACGACCCAGATAGGCGAGCCGCCGCGCGCGGACACGCGGAGGGCGGCGCTCTCCTCGATCTCGGAGCAGAACGCCACGCCGGCGCTCTCGCCGTTCTCGCCGGCGTCGTCGCGCCCGGCGCGGTCGCCGATCTCGACGGAGATCCGGAGCGCGCGCAGCTCGCCCCGGGCCAGCGCCGCCGCCGCGAAGTAGCAGCGGCCCGGCTCGACCTGGACCGGGACGAGCGTGTCGCCCTGCGCGCCGACCGCCTCGGCGATCACCTGCGCGCGCGGCGCGGGCGCGTGGCGGCGGCGCAGCGCGGCGGCCAGGTTGCCCCGGGCGCGCGCGCCGAAGTGCCCCGGCACGAACGCGGACATCGGCCACTGCGCGTCGGACAGCACGACCTTCACCGGCCCCGCGGCCCCGAGGAAGGGCACCTCGACGACCCCCTGCTCGCCCAGACAGAAATCGAGCCGCGCGTCGGGCGCGTCGGACCTGTCGCGATCGAGCAGCCTGCCCGTGGTCCCCTCGCGCGCCTCGGCGTCGAGGTCGGTCGCGCGGCGCAACGCGGCGCTCGGCACCTCGGCCATCAGGTCGAGGCGGTGGCAGCCCTCGGGGAGCTTGACCGAGAACTGCCCCGTCCCGATCGACGAGGCGCGCATGTCGGTCGGAGCGACGCGCGGCGCCCCTTCCGCGAGCGCGCGCCGCGCGGCCCGCGCGACCCGGGCGTCGAGCGGCCCCGGCTCGGAGGGCCGCCCGGGGTCGCCGCGCGGCGCGACGGGCCCGGACGCGCGCTCCGGCAGGATGGCCTCGACGCGCTCCAGCGGCCCGCTCGACGCGGCGACGACGACGTCGAACGCGCTGCGCGTCGAGAGCACCTCGATCGCCACGCGGCGCAGCCCCTCGCGCTCGGCTCCGCACCGCGTGATGGCCGCGACCCCGGCGACGCTCGGGACGCGGCGGTCGTCCTCGGGCTCCGCGCCGCGCAGCTGCTGGACGAGGCCCTCGAGGGCGGAGACGCCGCCCGACGGCCCCTCGGGCGAGAGCGTGAACTCCGCCGTGCGCGGCGCGAGGAACGCGGCGGTGAGGCACTCGTCCGCCGCCGCGCCGGCAGCGCCAGCCGCGCGGGCCGGGCCGGCGGGCGGATCGATCGCCACGACCCGGGCGCGGCCGTGCTCGAGGAAGATGGGGGGGAGGCGCGCGACGCGCGCGCCCGAGAGCGACCACATCCGCGCCACGCGCGCGGCGTCGTCGCTGAGATCCGCGCGCGCCGGCGTCCCCGCGGAGACGCCGGCGAGCGCGGCGAGGAGCGAGAGGGCCGCGGCGCGCGCGGCCCGCGCCACACGCGCCCCGTCGGATGCCGCGCGGCCCCGCTCGGCGGCGCCGCCCGCCGCGGCCCTCAGGCGCTCGCGGCTACGACGACTTGCGCATCGACTCGATGAGGATGCGCGCGACCTCCGGACGGGAGAACTCCGGCGGCGGCAGCTCGCCGCGCTGCAGCAGCTCGCGCACCTTCGTCCCGGACAGGTTGACCTGCGTCGACGCATCACCAGGCGCCGTCTTCGCCGTGGCCATCGCGCCGACCACCGTCGAGTAGAACGCGTTTTCGAAGTTGAGCGTGGTGATGCCGAGCTCTCCGGGGCTGAAGGCATTGAAGATCTCCTGCGCGTCGTACGTGCCGTAGTAGCTGCCGACGCCGGCGTGATCGCGCCCCACGATGAAGTGCGAGCAGCCGTAGTTCTTGCGAGCCAGCGCGTGGAAGATCGCCTCGCGCGGCCCCGCGTAGCGCATCGCCGCCGGGTAGATCGAGAGGAGCACGCGGTCCTTCACATAGTACTTCGCGATGAGCTCCTCGTAGCAACGCATCCGCACGTCCGCCGGGATGTCGTCCGACTTGGTCGCGCCGACGAGCGGGTGGATCATCAGGCCGTCGCAGATCTCCAGCGCCGTCTTGGTGATGAACTCGTGCGCCCTGTGGATCGGGTTCCGCGTCTGGAACCCGACGATGCGGCGCCAGCCCTTCTCGGCGAAGTACGCCCGCGTCGTCGCCGGGCCCCGGTCGTACGCCGGGAACGCCGAGTCGACGGGCCGCTCCAGCACGCGGATCTCGCCGCCGACGTACACGGGGCCCGTGCCCATCAGGTACGCGACGCCCGGGTGCTTCGTCTCGGTCGTCCGGAACACCTCCTGCGCCTCGAGCTCCTTGTTCGGCCGCCACTTGTCGCTCAGCTCGATGACCGCGACGATGCGGCCGTCGCGCGCGCGGAGCGCCGCCTCGGAGCCCACGCGGAGCCCCTCGGCCGCCTGCTCGGAGACGGCGAGCGTGATCGGCATCGACCACGGCAGGCCGCTCTCGAGCCGCATCTCGCGCACGACGCGCAGGTAGTCCTTCGAGTTCATGAAGCCGCGCAGCGGCGAGAACGCCCCGATCGCGATCATCTCGACGTCGCTCTCGGTCCGCTCGTCGAGCTCGATGACCGGCAGCCCCTTCGCCCGCTCCGCGAGCGACGCCTTCGCCGCGCCCTCGACCCACCGGTTCACGAGCTCGCCGCCGTGCGGCGCGATCAGCCCGCGCGCTCCGCCCGCGGCCGCCCCCGCGGCGGCCGCGCCGGACACGGCGACCGCGGCGCCGCGGCGCGGGACGTAGCCGAGCTCCTCGAGCTTGGCGAGGATCTTGGCGAGGCTCTCCTCCTTCGTCTCCTTGCCGGTGTCGACGACCACCTCGGGGCTCTCGGGCGCCTCGTACGGATCGTCGATGCCCGTGAAGTTCTTGATCTCGCCCGCGAGCGCCTTCTTGTAGAGCCCCTTCGCGTCGCGCTCGGCGAGCACGGGGATCTCGCAGGAGCAGAACACCTCGACGAAGTGGGGGATCTGGGCCCGCTGCTCGTCACGGATCGCCTTGTACGGGCTGATGGCGGCCGTCATCGCGCACGCGCCCGACCGGGCGATGAGCTTCGCCACGTATCCGATTCGCCGGATGTTCGTATCGCGGTCCTCCTTCGAGAACCCGAGGCCCTTCGAGAGGTTGGTGCGCACCTCGTCGCCGTCGAGCACCTCCACGTGGACGGAGCGGGCGCGGAGCTCGGCCGAGAGCATCGCCGCGAGCGTGCTCTTGCCGGCGCCGCTCAAACCGGTGAACCAGACAACAAAACCTGACATTTAGGCAACTCCTTCGATGATCAAGTGACGACTACGGACTCGGCCGCTCCGGGCCTCGGGTGCAGACCCCTCAACGAGCGGAGGAGGGCTGCGCGAGAGCGCGTCGGCGCGCGCCCCGGCGCGATGAGCTCAATCGACGACGGAGAACGTCGACGCGACGAAGGCGCCGCCGTCCCACACGAAGAGGCGGTGCTCCGCGATGCGGGGCGCCTCCTCCGGGCGCCCTTCGCCGGAGCCGCCGCGCACGCTGGTGACGAGGAACGCGAGCGGGAACGCCGGCCCGGGCCCCATCACGATCTGGCCCCCTTCCTCGGCCGGCGGCTCGCCGCCGCTCATCATGGCGGCGTCCGTCGGGCTGAAGTAGGCGCCGGCGTCGAGGTGCGAGTGATAGAGCACCTTCACCGGGCGCCCCGCCGAGGCGCCCTTCTCGACGGCGTCGGAGAAGCGCTTGCCGTTGAAATCGAAGAACGTCCGCGCCGTCCGGAAGTACCGCTCCGGATCGACGGCGTGGAGCTTGTTCGCGATGTTGTCCATCCGGACGTGCTCGTCGCAGAGCAGCGGCTCGTCCGCGGGCCCCTTCAGGTACCCGCAGGCCTCCTCGTCGCGCGCGTAGCCCGCGAGCGCCTCGTCCTCGACCGCCTTGAGCACGCTCGCCTTGAGGACGACCCCGCCGGCGGTCCACGGCTGTGGAGACATCACCATACGTAACGCTTCTCCCATTTCATGGGCGCAAAATAGCGGTCACCCCGGTCGGGGACAATCGCCACGACGCACCCCCCTTGCTGTTCGCGGTGCAGGCGCTTCGCGATCTCGAAGGCCGCGAAGACGGCCGCGCCGCCCGAGTGCCCCACGTGCAGCGCCTCCTCGCGCGCGAGGCGATCGGACATGTCCCAGCCGTCCTCCGTCGCGATGCGCATCGTCTCGTGGTACGCGCCCTCGTCGTGGATGGCGGGCACGAGCGAGCTCGGCAGGTGCTTGAGCCCCTCCAGCCCGTGGAGCGCCTCCGTGGGCTCCACGGCGACGCAGCGGATCGGGCGGTGGTGCTCGCGCAGCCGCCGGCTCGTCCCGACGATGGTGCCGCTCGTGCCGATGCCGGCCACGAAGTGCGTGATCCTGTCGCCGACCGCCTCCAGGATCTCGCGCGCCGTGCCGTGGTAGTGGGCGAGCGGGTTGTCCTCGTTCGAGTACTGATCCGGGTAGAAGTACCGCTCCGGCTCCTTCTCGACCAGCGAGCGCACGAGGCGGATCGCGCCGTCGGAGCCCTCCATCGGGTCGCTGAAGATGAGCTCCGTGCCGAACGCGCGCGCGATGTCCTTGCGCGCCTTCGACACGTTCGACGGCATGACGAGCGCCACCTTGAAGCCCATCGCCGCGCCGAAGAGCGAGTAGGCGACCCCGGTGTTGCCGCTCGTCGAGTCGATGAGCGTCTTCTGGCTGGTGAGGCGCCCGTCCGCGGCGGCGCGGGTCATCATCCGCAGCGCGGCGCGATCCTTCACCGAGCCGCCGGGGTTCGCGAACTCGAGCTTGGCGTAGACCTCGACCGACGGTGTGTCGCGGCCGACGCGCGAGAGGCGCAAGAGCGGCGTGTCACCCACGGCGTCGACGACCGACCCCAGGCGGCTGGAGCGGGCGAGCGAGTGCCTCATGACGGGTCGACCTCCCCCGCGCTCCCCTGCCCCGCGCTCCCCGCGGCGGTGCCCAGCGCCAGCGCGGCGCGCATCTCGGCGAGCGCCGCGCGCGCGCCGGCGAGCACGGCGCGCGCGGCGGGCGAGGCGACGAGGTCCGCGGGCGCGAGCGCGGCGAGGTCGATCGCGCCGTCCGCGAGCGCGCCGAAGCCGGCGCCGCGCGCGTAGCGCTCCGCCACCTCGTGCGCGAGCGGCGGCGCGTCGCTGCCGCCGCCGCGCACGCGCGCCGTCGCCGCCCCGAGCCTCGCCTGTCCCTCTGGACCGATCTCCGCGAGCAACACCTGGCGGAGATAGCGCGGGTCGACCACCTCAGCCCCCGGCGATCGCGGGCACGATCGCCACCTGGTCACCGCCCTTCACGGGCGTCTTCAGCCCGTCGAGGAAGCGGATGTCCTCGTCGCCCACGAAGATGTTCACGAAGCGCCGCACGCCCTTCTCGTCGAGGAGTCGGTCGCGGATGCCGGGGTAGCTCTTCTCGAGGTTCTCGATCAGCTCGCCGACGGTGCCGCCGGCGGCGTTGACCTCGTCCTGGCCGCCGGTGAGCGTGCGGAGCGGGGTCGGGATGCGGACGGTCGCGGTGTCAGCCATGGTCTTGCTCTCCAGTCTTGAGGTGGGTCGAGGATCCGCTCTCGCGGTCCTTTTCAGTTTCAACGTGGGTCGGGGATCCGCTCTCGCGGTCCCCTTCAACGTGGGTCGGGGATCCGCTCTCGCGGTCCCCTTCAACGTGGGTCGGGGATCCGCTCTCGCGGTCCCCTTCAACGTGGGTCGGGGATCCGCTCTCGGCCGCGCACGCGACGACGTAGCGGGACGCGTCGATCGTCGCGATCGAGGCGCGCGCTCCGCACAGGTCGCAGGCGGGCCGCGCGGAGACAGGGACGCTGCGCAGCGTGTCCGTGCGGCCGTCGTACGTCGCGATCCGGCCGAAGATCGACGCGTCGCCCGCGAGGATCGCCAGCGCGCGATCCGCCGCGATCGCGCCGGCCACGCCGCACACCGGGCCAGCCACCCCGGCCGTGGCGCAATCCGGCGCGTCCCCGGTCGGCAGGTCCTCGAACAGGCAGCGGTAGCAGGGCGCCCCCTCCCCCGCGACCGCCATCACCGTCGCGCGCCAGCGGATCGCGGCGGCATGGACCACCGGCGTCCTCGTGAGGCGGCACACGTCGGCGATCAGGAACCGCGACGCGAAGTTGTCGGTCGCGTCGACCACCACGGAGACGCCCGGCATCAGCCCCGCCGCCGCGCTCGGCGTGAAGCGGCCGTGACGGCGATCGACGCGGAGCCCGGGGAAGCGGCGGCGCAGCGCCTCCGCGAACGCATCGAGCTTCGGCCGCCCGACGTCGCCGTCGTCGAACAGGATCTGACGGTGCAGGTTCGTCAGCTCGACCTGGTCGTCGTCCGCGACCCGGAGCTCCCGCACCCCGGCGGCGGCGAGCGCGAGCCCGGCGGGCGCGGCGATCCCCCCCGCCCCGACGAGGAGGACGCACCCGCGGATCACCTCGCCGCCGCCGCTCATCGGAAATACTCGTCCAGGCTGAAGTAACGCTCGCCGGTGTCGCAGAGGACGGTCACCACGCTGGCGTCGGGGCCGAGCTCGCGGGCGACGTCGAGCGCGACGCGCACCGCCGCGCCAGCGCTGATGCCGACGAGCAGCCCCTCCTGCCGTGCCAGCGCCACCTTCGTGTCGTACGCGGCGCGATCGCTGACCGTCCGCACCTCGTCCACCACGCGCGGATCATAGTTCGCGGGGACGAACCCGGCGGCGAGCCCCTGGATCTTGGTGGGCCCGCGCTCGCCGCGCGAGATCGTCGCGCACGACTCGGGCTCGACCGCGATGACGCGCGTCGCCGCGCGCATCCGCTTGAGCACCCGCCCGACGCCGCTCACCGACCCGCCCGTCCCCACGCCGGCGACGAACGCGTCGATCGTCAGCGACTGCCGGGGACCGGGCCGCCCCGGCGCGTCGAGGCCGGCCATCGCGTGCAGGATCTCCCGGGCGGTCGTCTCCGCGTGGACGCGCGGGTTGTCGGGGTTGTCGAACTGGCTGAGGATGAGCGCCCCCGGGATGTCCGCCGCGAGCTCGCGCGCCCGGGCGATGGCCCCCTCCATCTGCGCCTCGGGCTCGGTCAGGACGACCTCCGCGCCGTAGGCCTCGAGCAGCTGGCGCCGCTCCAGGCTCATGCTCGCCGGCATCGTCAGGATGCAGCGGTACCCCTTCGCCGCGCACACGATCGCGAGCCCGATCCCTGTGTTCCCCGACGTGGGCTCGATGACCACGCCGCCCGCGCCGAGCAGCCCGCGCGCCTCGGCGCCCTCGATCATCGCGAGGCAGATCCGGTCCTTCAGCGAGCCGCCCGGGTTCTGCTGCTCGGCCTTCCCGAAGACGCGCCCCCGGGGCGTCGCCGCGTCGACGCGGCGGATCTCGAAGAGCGGCGTGTCGCCCACGAGGTCGAGGAGGCTGTCGACGACGCGCGGGTGCGACGGGAGCGGCGGGAGCCGCGCCGCGCCGTCCGCGGGTTCCGCGGGGGCGCGGGGGGCGCCGGTGGACTGTGCGGATCGTTCGGGGCTGCTCATGGTGTCGGCTCAGATCACGTAGGTCGAGCGCTCCGGCCGCCCCTTGCGGCGCACGCCGAGCTCGACGCCGCGCTCGCAGACGTCGGCGATCGACACCGAGTCGAAGCAGCGCTCGATCGCGAGCGCCAGATCGTGGAACACGGCCGTGGGCGGGTCGAGCGGCGAGCCCTCCGGCCTGCCGTCGTCATCCGGCGCGATCACGGCGACCGGCCCCTCCAGGGCGCGGACGACGTCGCCCAGGCTGATCTCGCTCGCGGGCCGCGCGAGGTGGTAGCCGCCGCGCGGCCCCCGCTTCGAGCTGATGAGCCCGGCCTTCTTCAGGTCCTGGAAGATCTGCTCCAGGAAGCGCGCGGGGATGAGCTCCCGCTCGGAGATCTCGCGGATCTGGGTCGGCCGCCCGTCGTTGTGGAATGCGATATCGAACAATGCGCGCACACCGTAGCGACCCTTGTTCGAGAGCTTCACCGCCAGCCATATGCATTGGTACATCGGAGAAGTCAAGAACTGCACATTCAGCGACTTCCGCTTCTTTCCGTGCGACACAGCACCCGAACAGCCCACAAAAACCGGGCGACGCGGCGAAATTACCAGCAGAGGTTCACCGTTCGCCGCGTCGGCGCGACGCAGCCTCCGGCTTCCTGTTGAACCGGGTGGGACGGGTTCAGTAGCTTCGAGCTCTATCGAGGCTGCGAGTCGCCGCGCGTGCACGGAGGGGCGCGCGGAACGTGATCGGCGCGCGGGCGTCGCACGGTTCGGGTTGCGGCGCACCAACCTAGGAGTCGGCCGGTGGCTTTCTATCAAGACCCCCCCACACTCGGGAACCAGTACGACGACGACCGCGTGCTGCGGTCCTACCTCGCGCGGGCCCTGCCGCGCGAGGTGGCCGCGTCGATAACGCCTTCGCTGCGGGAGATGGGCGAGCTCGCCGGCGGCCGCCTGTACCAGCTGCAGCTCGCCGATCGCGCGAACGAGCCGAAGCTCACGTCGTGGGACGCCTGGGGAAGGCGCGTCGACCACGTCGAGGTGACCGCGCTCTGGAAGGAGGCGGCCCGGATCGCGTGCGAGCGGGGGGTCGTCGCGACGGCCTACGAGCGGGCGCACGGCGCGTTCTCGCGCGTCCATCAGTTCGCGCTGGCGTACCTCTTCGACGCGTCGAGCGACGTGTACACGTGCCCGCTCGCGATGACGGACGGCGCCGCGCGGACGCTGCTCGCGAGCGACAACCGCGCGCTCATCGACCGCGCGGTGCCCCGGCTCACAAGCCGCGACCCCGCCGCCGCGTGGACCTCGGGCCAGTGGATGACCGAGCGCACCGGCGGCTCGGACGTGGGGCGGAGCGAGACGGCGGCGCGCCTCGGCCCCGACGGGGCCTACCGGCTGCACGGGACGAAGTGGTTCGCCTCGTCGACAACGTCGGAGATGGCGCTCACGCTCGCGCGCCCCGAGGGCAACCCGGAGGGCAGCCGCGGCCTCGCGCTCTTCTACGTGGAGCTCGCGGGCGAGGCGGGGCGCCGCCACGGCGTGCTGATCAACCGGCTGAAGGACAAGCTCGGCACCCGCAAGGTGCCGACCGCCGAGCTCACGCTCGACGGCGTCCTCGCCACGCCGGTGGCGGGCCTGTCGAACGGCGTCCGGGCGATCGCGCCGATGCTCAACGTGACGCGCACCTGGAACGCGATCGGCGCCATCGCCGGGATGCGCCGGGGGCTCGCGCTGGCGCGCTCGTACGCCCAGAGCCGAGTCCAGTTCGGCGCGACGCTGGCGGAGAAGCCGCTGCACATGGACACGCTCGCCGAGATCCAGGCCGAGTTCGAGGGCGCCTTCCACCTGACCTTCCGCGCGATCGAGCTGCTCGGGCGCGAGGAGACGGGCTCGCTCACCGACTCGGAGGCGAAGCTGCTGCGGCTGATCATCCCGCTCGCGAAGCTCACGACCGCCAAGCAGGCGGTGTCGGTGCTGAGCGAGGTGCTCGAGGCGTTCGGCGGGGCCGGCTACGTCGAGGACACGGGGCTGCCGCGCCTGCTCCGGGACGCGCAGGTCCTCACGATCTGGGAGGGCACGACGAACGTGCTCGCCCTCGACGCGCTGCGGGTGATCCTGAAGGACGGCTCGCTCGACATCCTCGCGGCCGAGGTGGCGCGCCTCCTGACCGGCGTCGTCGAGCCCAAGCTCGCCGAGGCCGAGACGTCCGCGTCGCGCGCGGTGTCGCACGCCCGCGCGTGGATCAAGGAGATGGCCGCCGCCGACCGCCCCGGCCTCGAGGCGGGCGCCCGCCGGGTCGCGATCACCCTGGGCCGGGCGCTGCAGCTCGCCCTGCTCGTGCGACACGCCGCGTGGGCCATGGACCGCGAGCGAAGCCGGACCGCGCTGGCCGCCGCCATCCAGTTCGAGCGCAACGGCGTCGACTGCATCCGGGACCACGATCGCGATACGATCGAGGCCCTCGCCGAGACGCGACAGCGGCCGGACACCTGAACAAAAGGTGGGGCCTACCCACTGAACAGATCCCTCCGGCGACCCGGTCGCGGCGCCAGCTCGAGGCGGGCGTGGCGCGGCGATCCGCGCCCCGTTCGCGACCCTCGACGATTTTTCCGTGGTCGCGCCGCGTTCTGATCATACAGAATTAACGTTTGGTTTCGGACGGTTGCGAACGCGCGGCCGTCCTGGAAGCGGACGGCATTTGTCCTAGCGGTCTGAGAAGGCACTAGACGGGACAACCTGAACGGGCTTACAGTAATGCGTAGCTGCGGCGCTGAACGCGTGCCCGACGCGGGCGACGTGCGGGCGGGCCCGTCCATCGAGGCGGACTCCGCCGGCGCGGCGTCCCCGCTGGGGTGAGATCCGCCTGCGCGCGCCTCCGGCGCGTGCGTGGGACTTCGTCCGCCTCCTGGACGGATCGGGCTCGCGTGGGCCCGGGCACGCGTGCGGCGCGCGGTGTGGGCAAGCGCACACGACGAGCTGCGAGCTGCGAGCTGCGAAGAGGCGAGATGAAGACGCAATACACGCTGCTGTCCGGCGAGACGGTCGAGTTCCCGACGCCGGCGGGCGAGCTGGGCGCCTTTCTGTCCCGGGTTCTGGCGGCGGCCAGGGATCCGTCGGTGTCCGATGCGGAGCTGCTCGATCTCGTGCTCGGCCCGGAGAACCCGTTGCTGGACCGGACCGCCGTCGCGGGCCGGAGCGTCGCGACCGCCGACGTGTACCGCGACCCGGCCTTCCACGTGATGCTCGACTGCGTGGCGCGGAAGCGGCTGCCGCCCGATTCGGCGGTCGTCACGGCGAGGACGCGCTTCACGATGACGGTGCCGGACGCCGCGCACCAGCTCGGCATCTCGGAGAGCGCGGTGCGCCAGGCGATCTACGCGGGGCGGCTGCGCGCGAGCAAGGAAGGGGGGACCTACTACCTCGATCCTCAGTCGGTGGCGGGCTACCGCGTGAGCAAGCGGGGGCCGCGGCGCCAGGACCAGATGGCGAAGGGACCGCCCGGGGCCACGCTCGACGCGCGCATCGGCTCGGGGCCGGACGCGAGCTTCCGGGTGAAGCACAGCCGCGACGACTTCGAGCTGTCGGAGAAGCGCGGCCCCGAGTGGACGGGGATGATCCCGGCGGGGTGGCGGCGGATCGCGGTGCTCGGCACGTCGAAGGACCGCTCGCGCTACTGGGAGATCGAGCCCGCCGAGGGCGAGAGCGTGCTGCACTTCGAGGGCTTCTACCTGCGCGGCGGCTTCCGCATCGTGGAGACCGTGAGCACGTCGCCGAGGGCCGTGGCGGCGTTCAAGGACTTCCAGCCGCGATGAGCGCGGGCAGGCGCGGCGAGCGCGCGACGCGGGCGCGCGGCGAGCGCGCGGCGTGGGTGCGCGGTGAGCGCGCGGCGCGGTCGCCGGATCAGAAGCGGGCCTGGAAGCTCGTGCCGAGGCCGAGGAAGTCGGGGTTCACGAAGGTGCGCAGGGCCACGGTGCCCTCGGAGGGATCGCGCTCCATGAAGGTGCCGTTGTTGTCACGCACATAGTGAGCCCACGCCACCGCGGAGAGGATGTTGCTGATATCCCACGTGAGGCTCGCGCGGAGCTGGAAGATCGGGGTGGCGGAGGTGTTGAAGGGGAGGATCGACACATTGCCCTGCTCCCGGACGACGGACGTGCGCGCGATCACCGCGCTCATGGCGTCGATGGACATCGTCCTGAAGGCGGCGGGGAACTGCAGGCCCACGCCGAGGCCGGGCGTGAGCCGCGCGGACGCGAGGTGGTAATCGGCCGCGAGCGCGAAGAACAGCTCGTCGGCCGTCGATGTCTGGGCGGTCTTCGGGATCGTCTGGAAGGGGATGAAGCTCGGCTGGTTGCGCAGCACGAACGGCAGGTCGCGGTAGACGCCCGTGACGCTCGCGCGCGCGTACCCGGACTTGACGACCGCCTGGAGGGCGCCGGCGCGTGCCGGCTGGTGGGTGGTGGCGCCGGCAGATTCGAAGTCCTTGAGGTTCTGGAAGAGGTTCGTCGCCTCGAGGATCACCGCCCATGTCGTCTTGCCCGGCGCGTACGCCTCGGGCTTGAAGAGGATCTGCGGCTTGTCGGGGTCGTTGCGATAGAGGAGAAAGTCGATCGACTGCGGGATGGGCTCGTTCCTGGCGTGGGCGACGATCCGGGCCGAGGCGCCGTAGGTGTAGACCGGGTCGCCGGCGACGTCGGGCAAGTCGAAGCTGCCCTGCTGGAAGTAGCCGGCGCCGAGGTCGACGTGAACGTGGGGGTGGAGATCGGCCTCCCCGCCAAGGAGAAAGCCGTAGTTGGTCTGAGCGATCGGGATCTCCTGGGTCTCGCTCGTGCCGGGGGTGAGCACCTCCTGGACCTGGGTGAGGCTCGCGATCTTGAACCCCGCGTACACGCTGAACCGGTCGGCATCGAGCTGGACCTTCGCGCCGGGCGCGGGTCCGGTGATGCGCGGGAAGATGGACTGGTTGATGGAGGCGTTCGTCCCGCCCCACGAGATCTCGTAGAGATAGCCGAGGCGAAACCGGTCCGTGTCGATGGGCCAGAGCGTGACACCGACGCCGGTCTTCCCGTCTGCCCTGCCGCCTATGTGATAGAAGGCGCGAATGAACGATCCGGCGTCGTAAAACGCCTGATTGAGGTTGTTGTTGTTCCTCGACAGCGCGGCGAGATCGACGCGCAGGACGACCGAAGCCTCGGTGTCCAGCCGCGCGATGAACCCCGGCATCCGCTTGTAGAGCGCGAGGTGCGTCAGGTTCTCGCGCCCGCTGAAGCGGGAGTTGAGGTTGTCGAAGAAGAGCCGGTATCGCTTCCGATCGCCGACGCTGAGGTCGGGCGAGAGCGGCTGCACCTGGCCCGTGTCGTGGAGCAGGTCGTCGTCGCCGAGCGTCCACGTGAGGCGCGTGTCCATCGCGTCCCCCGCGCGGACGGGCGGCTCGGTGGCCGCTGGCGGGAGGTAGGGTTCGATCCGCGGGAGGGTGGGGACGGCGGGCGCGGGGGCGGGCTGCGAGATCGGAGGCGTTGCGGCGGGCGCCGGGGCCGGCGCGGCCTGGTCCGAGCCTGGCGCGTCGGGCGCCGGGGCCGGCGCGGCCTGGTCCGGGCCCGGCGCCGCCGGCGCTGGCGGCGGCTGCGGCTGGCCCAGCGCCGGCGGCGCGAGCGTGAACAGCAAGGCCGCGGAGGCAGCAGGGGCGAGGAGCGCGCTTCGGTGCATGGCGGGCGGTGGATTTCCTGGGCCTGGGTGTTCCGGCGGGCGCGGCGCGGCCGCGGCGGAGGCGAGGAGGTGGCTAGTTGGTCTCCGCGTCGTCGTCGTCGAGGCTGCGCGTCCGGACGCAGGCCTCCTTCGAGGGCTTCGTGGCGGGCGCGCAGCCGGGCGCCCCGCAGACGAGGTCGTCCGGGCAGCGGGCCTCGATCGTCCAGTTCAGCGAGCCGCCCGAGAAGCTCCGGAGCGTGCCAGTCACCGCGTCGATCACCTCGCCCCGGTGCGACGGCGGATCGAAGGCGCTCACCGTGCCCGTCTGGATCTGGATCCTGCTCGACCCGTCCGTGATCTTGTAGTTGCCGCGCGCGGCGTAGCTCGTCCACTCGCTGCACTCGGGGTCGTCCGAGCACGCGTTCGCGCAGCTCCTCTCGGCCTGGCTGTCGAAATCGACCTGCCCGTCGCCGTTCAGATCGCAGTTCGACTGCTCCGCGGCGAAGACGTTGCCCCTCGCGGGCCTCGGACCGAAGCGCTCGCCGATGTGGAACCCCTCGACGCGCACGAGCCCGCTCTCGAGGCGCTCCATGGCCAGGTCGCCGGCGATCGTCGGCCCGTCGAGCACCGTCGGCTCCGGGACCAGGCACTCCGCTCCTCCCTGCGCGCGCGCGATCTCGTACGAAGGGAACGAGAGCTGGGTGAAGCCGAAGAACTCGTCGACGGTGCCCGCCAGGTACTCGAGCCGATCGCAGACACGCAGGTTGGCAGGTGTGCTGAAATTGTACGCGAAGAGGTGGTTGAAGCCGCTGCCCTGGCCGGCCAGATCGGTGACGTAGAAGCCGTCGCTCGAGACCCGCGTGACGACGACCTGCTGGGGAGCCGCGGTGTCGATCCGCAGCGCTTCGGACGGGTAGGGCGTCGCCGAGCCGCCGCCCTGCACGTCGGCGATGCGCGGCAAGGCGTAGGCGACCGGCTTCGAGACACCGGCGCTGAAGGAGCCGCCCTCCTCGGTGTCGTCGTCCGCGAAGGCGCACCCGGGATCGGCGGGGAAATCGACGAGCGCGTCGCCGGGCGCGTCGTCGTTGACGCCGTTGGCGCACGCGGGGCGGTCGCCCCGGGACGCGGGCCGGTAGCCGAGGTCCTCGACCCACAGCCGGATGGGCCCGTAGACGGCCGTCACGCGGGCGCTCCCCTCGGCGACGCCGTCCCGCAGGCGGATGTTGCGGCCGACCGCGACGCCCTCGCCGGCCGCCTCGACGTCGAGCACCGCCCCGGGATCGACGCTCAGCCTGACCATGCCGTCGAAGGGCGTCCGCCGGCCGGCAGCGTCGCGCGCCTCGATCCTGAACGACCAGGTGTCCACCGTGTCGCCGCGGTTGGCCGGCAGCGGCGCGTCGGCGGAGGGGGGCGCTTCCCCGTTCACCTGCACGACCTGGACCCAGAAGCTCGAGACGCCCCGGGGCGGCCCGCCGTCGCTGCCGCACCCGGCGAGCGCGGCGGCCGCGAGCGCCGCCCAGCGCCTCGCCCGCGGCGTCACTGGCCCACCATCCGCAAGCGGCCGTCGGAGAAGTTGCCGAGCCGCCGGTCGACGCACGCGAGGTACTTGCACTGCTCGCCCGCGGCGCTGCACGGGGCGAGCGCGCTCTCGCACTGCTCCCGCACCCAGTCGGTCGGCGCCTCGGCGCAGACGTCGCGCTGGTAGGCGGCGACGTCATCGCGGCAACGCGCGAGCACACACGCGCCCCGGGAGCACGGCGCCTCGCCGGTCTTGCACGCCTGCCCCTCGACCACCGACTCGGGGCACGCGCAGACGAAGCCCTCGCCCGCGCCCGCGCAGTCGGCGTCCCGCTGGCACGACGCGAGCTCGCCGCGCCCGTCCGCGCCGCACGGGCTGCCCGCGCGGATGGCGTCGATCAGCGCGTCGCGCTGCTGCACCTGGGTGTCGAGCTGCGTCGTGTTGCGCTGGAGCACGCGGAACCCGCTGCCGCCCTGGGCGAGGTAGCTCGACGTCGCGAGCTCGTAGGTCGCGATCGGATCGAGCGGCTGCCAGCAGCGCCTCGCCTCGACGTCGCAGCTGCCCACCTCGCCGCCCGGGCAGTCGGCGTCGCCGTTCGGGCACGCGATCGCCGGCTGGCGCGCGCCGATGTACACGTGGGTCGCGACGCCGGACGCGGCGCCGTCGGCCGAGCGCGCGGCGCAGTCGATGACGACCCGCGCGCCCGCGATCTGCGCCTGCGAGACGCACCCGCGGCCGCTCGATCGGCGCGCCACGAAGTCGAAGAGCTCCTGCACCTCGAGGCCGGAGAGCTGCAACTTCGAGATCGAGTTGTCGAAGGGGAAGACGTTGAACATCTGCTCGACCGTCACCGGGCCGGGCACGAGGTCGGCGCGGATGCCCGTCGTGTTCGTGAGCGCGAAATCGGTCTGGATGCCGAGGCGCAGCCACATCGCCCCGGCGATGAGGTTGCCGAGCGGCGAGTCGCCGCCGCTCGCCGAGGCGCGGCGGGAGCCGCCCGGCGCGTAGCCGACAAGGAGATCGAGGTTCGCGAGCGCGTCGAGCCCCTGCGCGTACGGCTCGAGCACCGAGGCGACGATCGGATCGGCGGGCACGCCCTCGGTCACCGGGAAGAGCTCGTACCGGTTCGAGAGCACCTCGAAGCCGTTCAGCGGGTCGTAGCCGCCCCCGAGCTCGGAGGCGTCCCTGGACAGCACGAGGTCGAGCCGCCCGACGAACTTCGCGAACGCGCCGGAGTGCGCGAGCAGCACGTCGCGCGGCGCGCAGTAACGCCGGCGCTTCGCGCCCTCCCCGGGCGAGCGCTCGTCGTTCAGGAGGATGTAGTGGCGCTGCTCCTCCTCGTCGTAGTACCGCGAGCAGTCGCGGACGCGCTTCGGCGGCTGGAGGACGACGTGGTTGTGCCCGCCGAGCACGACGTCGATGCCCGTCGTGGTCTCGATCATCCGCTCGTCGCCGTCGAGGCCGAGGTGGGTGACGAAGACGATGACATCCACCGTGGGGCGGAGCAGGTCGACGTAGAACTGGGCGACCTCGGTCGTGTTCAGCGGGGTGACGCCGAGCCGGTTCGGCGCCTCGAAGATCGACGTCAGGCTGGAGAGGTTGCCCATCCCGACGACGCCGACCTTGACGCCCTCGAGGTCGAAGACCGTGAACGGCTGCAGGATGGCGCCGAGCGGCGAGGCGCCGGGCTGCGCTGGGTCCTCGAGCTGGTAGTTCGCCGCGAGGACGGGGAAGCCGGCGTTCTGCTGGAGCTGGATACCGAGGTTCAGCGCGCCGCGGTCGAACTCGTGGTTGGCGACGATCATGGCGTCGACGCCCATGGCGCCGAGGGCGCGGATCTCCGCCTCTCCCGAGTAGAAATTGAAGATCGGCGCCCCCTGGAAGCAGTCGCCGCCGTCGAGGTGAAGCGCGCGCGACGACCGGGCGCGCTCGCGCCCGAGGAGATGGGACATGCGCGCGGCGCCGCCGACGTTCGCGATCGAGGCCGCCGCGCCGAGGCCGAGCCCCGCGTCCACCTGGCCGAGCTGCAGGTTGTACGGGAAGAGCCGCGAGTGGATGTCCGACGTGTGGAGCAGCGTCAGGTGCACCTGCCCGACGAGCCGCGTCGGCGGCGCCTCCTCCTCGCAGCCCGCCGCGCACAGGCCGAGCGCCACAGCGCAGGCGGCCAGCGCGCGCGCCACGCCGGACGCGACCGGCACCGCGGGCGCCGGCCCCACCGCACCCAGCGCGCCGCTCACCGGGTGGCGCGCTCTCCCGTGAGCAGGTCGTAGAGGTCCGGCGCGAACGCGGCGGCGACGCAGCACTCGACCTCCTCCGCCGTCGCGCAGGCGAGCGCCTCCGCCGCGA
Source organism: Sorangium sp. So ce426 (assembly GCF_051475585.1). Lineage (NCBI taxonomy): Bacteria > Pseudomonadati > Myxococcota > Polyangiales > Polyangiaceae > Sorangium > Sorangium sp. So ce426. Next base: position 8,363,095 of record NZ_CP150341.1, read on the forward strand.
CCGCCTCGGCCTCGGCGACCGTGATGCGCCGGAGCGTCTCCTTGATCTCCGGGATCGCCGCCGCCTCCATCGAGAAGTCGCGGAGCCCGAGGCCGAGCAGCAGCAGGGCGGCGAGCGGATCGCTCGCCATCGCCCCGCAGAGGGAGACCGGCCTGCCGAAATCCTGGCCTGCCTGGATCACCTTCGTGATCAGCCGCAGGATCGACGGATCGAACGGCGAGGCCAGGTAGGCGAGCGAGCGGCTGGTCCGGTCGACCGCGAGCGCGTACTGGATCAGATCGTTCGTCCCGAGGCTCAGGAACGCGGCCTCGCGCGCGAAATGGTCGACCATGACCGCCGCCGAGGGCACCTCGATCATCACGCCGAGCGGGATCTCGTCGGCGCACGCCTGGCCGCGGGCGCGCACCTGCTCCTGCGCGCGGTGCAGCAGCGCGCGCACCTGCCGGAGCTCGCCGAGGCCCGCGACCATGGGGATCATGATCCGCACGTCGCCGTAGGCGGAGGCGCGCACCATGGCGCGGAGGTGCTCGAGGAAGACGTCGGGGCGAGAGAGCGCGAGCCGGACCGCGCGGAGGCCGAGCATCGGGTTCATCTCGGGGGGCACCTGGAACGTGGAGACGAACTTGTCGCCGCCGATGTCGAACGTGCGCAGCGTGACCGGCTTCGGGCGGAGCGCCTCGACGACCGCGCGGAAGATCTCGAACTGCTGGTCCTCCGAGGGCGGGGACGTGCGGTCGATGTAGAGGAACTCGGTCCGGTAGAGGCCGATGCCGTCGGCGCCCTGGTCGCGCGCGAGGATCGCCTCGGCCGGGAGCTCGACGTTCGCCCGGAGCGACACCTTGACGCCGTCCTTCGACTGGGCGGCCCGGTGCCTGGACTCCGAGAGCTCCTTGCCGAGCGCGACGTAGCGCTCGGCGCGGGCGCGCGCGTCCGCGAGCTCGGCCGGGCCGGGGCGGACGACGACCGTGCCGCGCAGCCCGTCGATCACCACGATGTCGCCCGTGATCACGCGCTGCAGCACGTCGCTGACGCCGACCACGGCCGGGATCTCCAGCGCGCGCGCCATGATGGAGGTGTGGCTCGTGCGGGTGCCGACCTCGGTGACGAAGCCGACGACCGGCTCGTCGACCATCGCCGCGGTGTCGGCCGGCGACAGGTCGTGCGCGATGAGGATCGTCGGCCCGGAGAAGCGCGGGAGCGCCGCGCCGAACGTCGCCGGCATGGCGATCGAGTTCTGCAGCTCGATCAGGCTGCGCGTGGAGAGGGGCGAGGTGTCGCGCGAGGACGGAGGCTCCTGGGGCGGGAGGCTGAACGCGCGCAGGAGGCGCTCGCCGACGAACAGGACGTCGTGGCTGCGCTCGCGCAGGTACGGGTCGTCCAGCGCGGCGAAGCGGCCGGCGATCGCCTCGCACGCGGTCGCCACCGCCCACTCGGCGCAGCGGCGCTCCTCGATGACCTGGCGCTTCACGGCGTCGGCGAGCGCCTCGTCGCCGAGCATCAGCAGGTAGGCTTCGAGGATCGACGCCTCGGCGCGGTGGTCGCCGATGCGCTTCGCCATGTCGCGCAGCTCGTCCTGCGCGCGCTCGACCGCGGCCTCGAAGCGCTCGAGCTCCGCCGCGATCTCGCCGGAGCCGACGCGGCGGCGCGGGTGGTTCGTCCGGTGCCCGCCCATCACGACGGCCGCGCCGATCGCGACCCCGGGGGACCCAGAGATGCCCCGCAGCGTCTCCGTCCGGGCGCCGGGCGGCATCGAGTCGACCCGGGCGCCGGACGCCGCCGAGCCGCTCCGGACGGCGTCCGCCGGGGCGGGATGCTCGTCCGGGGCGTCCGACGAGAGCGCGCTCGGGCCGCGCGTCACTCGTGCTCTCCGAAGCGCCCGGCGATCAGCTCGCCGATGGCGGAGACGGCGTCGGCGGCCTGATCGCCCGTCGCGCTCACCTCGATCTGGGTGCCCATCGACCCGCAGAGCAGGAGCACACCCATCACGCTCTTCGCGTTGGCCGCCTGCCCGTCCGGCCCGGTCAGCGAGATCTCGCAGTCGTAGCGCCCCGCGAGCTGCACGAGCTTCGTCGCGGCGCGCGCGTGCAGCCCGCGCACATTGATGATGGTGAACCGCCTCGTTACCGCCTCGGTCGTCACCGCTCGCCCCCCGTCACGCTCGTGTCCGACGCCGGGCGAGGCTCCGACGGGGTCGCTCCCGGCTGCGCCAGCCGGAGATCCACGCCGGGCGCCCCGGCCATGCCCTCTCCCACCCCCGAGGGTACACCACTCGTGCTCACCCGGGCGACGTCCCGGTGCACGACCGTGATGGGGAGCCCCGTCTTCCGCCGCAGGCTGTCGCTGAGCGCGTTCGTGAGCACGACGGAGCGGTGCCGGCCGCCGGTGCATCCGATGCCGACGGTGAGGTAGCTCTTTCCTTCGCTGGCGTAGCGCGGCATGCAGAACGAGAGGAGCTGCTCTGTCCTGCAGATGAACTCGAGGGCATCCGGGTTCTTCAGGATGTACTCCCGCACCGGCTCGTCGTTCCCCGTGAGCTCGCGGAGGCCGTGGACGAAATACGGGTTGTCGAGGAAGCGGACGTCGAAGAGCAGATCGGCGTCGAGCGGGATGCCGTACTTGTAACCGAACGAGACGAACCGGGTGGACATCCGGGGCACCTCGACCTTCGCGGGGCGCAGCCGCTCGATGACGACGCGGCGCAGGTCGTGCGTCGACAGCCGGGTCGTGTCGAGCTCGATGGTCGCCCTGGCCCGCAGCGACGCGAGCCGCTCACGCTCCAGGAGCACGCCGTCGAGCATCGCGATGGCGCCGCTGCCGCCGGTCGTCAGCGGGTGCGGGCGCCGCGTCTCGCTGAAGCGCCGGAGCAGCGTCTCGTCCGAGGCGTCGAGGAAGAGGATCACCACGTCCCGTCCGGTCCGTATCGAGTCGAGCGCCGCCGTGGCGCCCGCCAGGAAGGAGCCCACCCGGACGTCGATGCCGAGCCCGATCCGGGTGATCCCGCCCGACTCGCACGCCTCGACCGCCGGCTGCACGAGCGACGTGGGCAGGTTGTCCACGCAGAAGAAGCCGAGGTCCTCCAGGGCGTGGAGCGCCGTCGACTTGCCCGCGCCGGAGAGGCCCGTGACGACGACGACGCGCCCCGGCGCGCCGTCGGGCCCGTGCAGGCCGTGCTGCTGCTGCTGATCGCCTCCGTTGCTCACCCTCGCCTCCTCGGCCGCGGCAGGCTCACGGACGACTCCGTGGGGCTGAACCCGGAGCTCGGGCGATCAAGGGGCGGCCTGCCCCGATCCGCGGGCGGCCGGAAGGCGCTGCTCGGGGGGTTCGGCGCGTCCACGCCGCGGCCGGGCGGCGGCGGTGGCGGCGGCCGGGGCGGTCCGGGCGGCGCGGCGCTCCGCGAGGCGCCTTCCTCCGCGAGCCTCGCCGCCGGCGGGATCGACGACTCCTCCGGCGAGCGCTCGCGGAGCAGCTCGCCCTCGACGTTGCCGAAGAACTCGCGGGCCGCGTGGAACCCGGCGTTCTTCAGGAGCTCGTTGCGGGCGGCGACCTCGAGGATCGACGCCATGTCGCGGCCCGGGCGCACCGGGATGACGAGCTCCCGGATCTTCACGCCGAGGATGGTGTGGTACCGCTCGTCCAGCCCGAGGCGATCGTACTCGGTGTCCCTCGACCACTCGACCAGCTTCACCACGACGTCGATCCGCTTGCGCTCGCGGATCGACGTGACCCCGAAGAGGTCCTTCACGTTGAGGATGCCGAGGCCACGCACCTCGAGGTGGTACCGGAGGAGCTCCGCCGGGGCGCCGAACACCATGCCGGGAGGGCGGTAATCGCACTCCACGGCGTCGTCGGCGACGAGCCGGTGGCCGCGCATCACGAGATCGAGCGCGCACTCGCTCTTGCCGATCGCGCTCGACCCCATGAGAAGGAGGCCCACGCCGAAGACGTCGACGAGCACGCCGTGCAGCCGCAGTCGCGGCGCCAGGCGATCGTCGAGCAGCGCGTGCAGCGCGGTGATCGTGGCGCTCGACCGCACCGCCGAGACGACGAGCGGCGTCCCGCTCTCTTCGGCGCACTGCGCGAGCTCCGGCACAGGGACGAACCCGATGCCGGAGCCGTTCGCCTCGAACGGCTGGTCGCCCTGCGTGAGGATGACGCAGCACAGGCCGAGCTCGAAGAAGCCGCGCAGCGACAGGAGCCGGTCCTCGCGGGAGAGCTTGTGGAGGAACGAGAGCTCGGTCTGCCCGAGGATCTGCACCCGCGTCGGGACGATGCCGTGGAAGTGGCCGACGAGCGCGAGCCCGGACTTCTGGATGCGGGTGTTCATGATGGGCCGGTCGAGGCCCGCGGCGCCGGCGATGAGCGTGAGGTCGATGCCGAGCCCCTCGTCGGCCATCAGGCTCCGCACCGCGATCGCGGGGCGGTCCGCCCGGCCGCCGCGGGTCGAGGGGGGCATCCGGCCGCCCCCTTCCCCTTCCTGTCCGCCGCTGCGCGGGCCGCTCATGACACCGACCTCCCTTCCTCGGCGGCGATGAGCTCGAACGCCGCGCGCCCGGTCGAGGCGCCGAGCAGCCGCCGCCTGAACGTCTCGTCCCGCAGCAGGCGGGAGATGCGCGCCAGCGTCTTGAGGTGCTCGCCCGTGGCGCGCTTCGGCCCGATCACGGCGACGAGGATGGACACCGGCGCCCCGTCGATCGCGTCGAAGTCGATCGGCTTCGGGCAGATCAGGACCGCGCCGATCAGCCGATCGACGCCCTCCATCGCGCCGTGGGGGATGGCCACGCCGCTCCCGACGCCGGTGGACTGCAGGCGCTCGCGCTCGCCGAGCACCCGCGCGATCTCATCGGCCTTGACCCCCGGCTGCCCTGCCGCGAGCAGGGCGGCGAGCCGGCGGAGCGCGTCCGTCTTGGAGCGGACGACCCCCTCCTGCTCGCTGGCGACGGATACCTGGTGCGCGGTCAAGATGTCGCGGACTTGCATGCTGATTTCGGCGCTCGGGCGAGGTGAGAGGGCTCTGGAACGGCGCACGTGGCACGGTCGGCGCGGCGCTCGGCCAGGGCCAAGCGAGCCGATGTCGCCATCGTACCCCGGGGACTTCGGGCACGCGACTCAAGGACGCTATCGCGACGAGCGGCCCTGGAGGGAGCGTTCTTCGCGTTACTTCACGTCGCGATCGCTGGGCGACCGCCGCGCCGCTCCAGGCAGGCCCCCCGGCAGGTTGGGCATGCGCACGGGTGAGCTGATGGAGACGAGCGCGCGTCGCCGCCGCGCCCGCCGCGCCCGCCGCGGCGGCTCACGCGGAGGGAGCGCCCCGCCTCGCCCGCGACCGGCGGCTCACGCGGAGGGAGCGCCCCGCCTCGCCCGCGACCGGCGGCTCACGCGGAGGGAGCGCGCCGCGCCCGCGAGCGGCGGCTCACAGGATGGGAGCGCGCCGCGCGCGTCGCTGAGGCGCGCGGCTGCCCTCGCTCCGGTTCGCGCGTCGCGCGTCGCCGAGGCGCGACGCGCGCGGCGGCTCAGGATCGGGTGCGTCCCGTCGCGGCCACCGCCTCGCGCTCCACCTCGACGGCGTACTCGCCGGCGCTCGTGCCGCCGCGCTTCCGCGCGATGGTGTGACCCTTCCCATCCCGGATCTGCCGCTCGAGCTTGTCGTGGACCATGTCGATCGACGCGTACATGTCCTCACCCCGCTCGGTCGCATGGAAGGCTAGACTGCCGGAGGAGAGGCGAACGTCGGCGACGTGCGTCAGACCCTCGACGGAGAGGGTGACCTGCGCCGTCATCGCCTGCCTAAGGAACTTCTGGAGCTTGGCCACCTTCTCATGGGCGTAATTCTTCACGGCGTCGGTACCCACCATATGGCGGAACGTGATCGTGATGTTCATCGGGTCCAGCCTTCCTTCCCTGATGCGTAGATGAAACAATCGACTACGGCTACAGAGCACCCCTCCATCTCCATCGTAACACTGATGTAGAGCTCTGGTCTTCACTCAACGGCGCAGCGCTTTCGTTTTGTTTGGCGCCGTTCCGCTTCTGCGTTTCTCGCCCCGGGTTGCCACCTCTCGCGCACCTCGTCGTGCCCGCGCGTCACCGTGGTTTGCCGCGCTGCGTCCTGCGCGGCCAGCGCGCCTCCTCTTCAACAAGTTCAACAAGCCTTGGCACGCCCCGCTTGTTCCAGCGCCCGGCGCACCGTGTGCGGGGCGTGGCCCGAGGTCAGCGCGATCTCGCCGATCGTGGGTGTGCGCCCGAGCTCGGTCGCGAGCCGCCTCGCGCTCGCGAGGACGGCGCGGAGCACCTCGACATCGCCCCGATCGAGCGGCTCGGCGACGCGGAGGCCCTCGGACTCGAGCCGGTCGATGATGTACTCGACCTCCTCGTACGAGACCGCCCGGCGGTCGACGACTTCGGCGATGTCGTTGAGGTCCACCCGACCGGTCGACCGATGGCGTGTAAGGAGCTCCTGGATCATGTCGTCGATGACAGGCGGCACGGCGCTAGCGTGCCACCTTCGCGCAGGCCGCGCACGCGCCCGCGCGGGCGAAAGCGGGTCCGAGAGCCGAGCGCGAGACCGAGCTGATCGAGCGCCCCGGCGCCGCGCTGCCCGGCCCTCCCCGCGGCCTCGCCGCGCGGAGCCTGGCCAGCCGGCTCGCCCGGCGCGGGCCCGCCGCCGCATCACACCTCGTCATCACGGCGCGCCACGGTGGACCGCACCTCACCTCGTGTCGCCACGCTCGCCACGATCGACGGCTTCATCTGTTCAGCGATGTTTCCGCCAGGATGCGCGATGCATGATAGAAATGGACGCGTCATCGGGCGGATACACATCAGGAGATCTTCCATGCGCTGGGCCCCTCCCGAATCGCGATCGCGCTATGCGATCCGCGACCATATCGAAGCAAACCTGGATCCGGTCGAGGATCATCAGGAGATCGCATTTCTCTCGACGTGCTATGATTTCCCGTGGGACACGCAGCGCGCCCTCGAGCTCGCGCTGTTCCGTGTCTTCGGGATCGCCAAGGGCACACCTCTCCTGGTGCAGACAGGGGAGTTCCTCCAGCGCGCCCAGAAGCGCTACGACGACACCGTCCTCATCCTCTCCGAGATGTTGGAGAACGGATACGACAGCGAGCGCGGCCGGGCGGCGCTGCGGCGCATGAACCGGCAGCACGGGCGTTACGCCATCCCGAACGACGAGTACCTGTACACGCTGTCGACGTTCATCTTCGAGCCCATCCGCTGGAACGAGCGCTTCGCCTGGCGCGCGCTGCTCGAAAAGGAGAAGCTCGCGGCCTACCACTACTGGAAGCAGGTCGGGACGCTGATGAACATCAAGGATATCCCGCCGAGCTACGAGGCGTTCGAGCGGTTCAACCTCGATTACGAGGCGGAGCACCTGCGGTTCTCGGAGGACAACCGGAAGCTCGCCGTCGCGACGCGGGATCTCGTGCTGGGCTGGGCGCTGCCGAGAGCGCTATGGCCGCTCGGGGCGCCGGTCATCCATGCGATGATCGATGATCGTATGCTCGACGCCGTCGGGCTGCCGCGGCCTCCGCCCGGGCTGCGCAACCTCGTGCAGGCGGCGCTCCGCGCGCGCGGCCCGCTCTTGCGGGCCATGCCGCGCCGGCGCTCGCCGCGCCTGCTCACTCGGCTGAGGAACCGCACGTACCCGGACGGCTACCGTATCGAGGATCTCGGCGCGCGGTGACGAGCGCAGCTCCACGGGCCGACGAGCCCAGGCGCCGCGCCGGGCGAGCGGCTGCCCGCCGGCTCAAGGCTGCCCGCCGGCTCAAGGCTGCCCGCCGGCTCAAGGCTGCCCGCCGGCTCAAGGCTGCCCGCCGGCTCAAGGCTGCCTGCCGGCTCAAGGCAGCTGGCGCCGTAGGAACTTGAGCGCCTCCCGGGCAGCGCGGTTCACCGGCTCGTAGACGTCCGGGGTCGTCCTGAGCGGCGCGCCGATCGGCTCGCCCGGGCGGACGCCGAGGATGCGCTCGACGTCCTCCAGGAGCGATTGCATCGAGTCGTAACGGTTCCCGGGGGCCTTGCGGAGCGCGGTGGCGACAAGCGCCTCGAGGCGCCGATCGATGCCGGGCCGGATCGAGCTGAGCCGGGGGGCCGGGGTGCAGGCGTGCTGGGCGACGACCACCACGTCGTCCGGCGAGGAGAACGGCAGCTGGCCGGCGAGCATGCGGAACATGGTGACGCCGAGGGCATAGATGTCGGTGCGGCCGTCGATGGGATCGGCGAGGGCCTGCTCCGGCGCCATGTAGGGGACCGTGCCCAGCACGAGACCGGCGGCGGTGGTGGGGCCCGTCTTCAGCTTCGCGAAGCCGAAATCCATCATCTTGAGCACGCGCGGGCCGCCCGCGGCGCGGACGAGGAACAGGTTGTCCGGCTTCACGTCGCGGTGGATGACGCCGGCCGCGTGCGCCGAGGCGAGCGCCGACGCCGCCTGCCGTATCAGCGGGAGCGCGACGGCCTCGCTCACGGCCACCTCGCGGCGGAGCAGGACGCCGAGCGACTCGCCGGTGAGCAGCTCGAGCACGATGAACGGGGACCCGTCCTTGCGCTCGCCCGCGTCGAGGACCCGGACGATGTTGGGGTGCCCGAGCTCGGCCGCCACCTCGAGCTCGCGGAGGAACCGCTCGCGCTGGCCCCGATCGGCGGCGAAGCTCCGGTTCAGGATCTTGATCGCGACCTGCTCCTTCGTGCGGCTATCCGCCGCGAGGTACACGCGCGACATGCCGCCGGCGCCGATGAAGCCCTGGATCACATAGCGATCCTCGAGGACGGCGCCGAACTGCCGCGTCGGCTGCGCCGGCGGCGGCGCGGCCGACAGCGACTGGACGAGGCGCGCGCCGTCGTCGGGGCAGAAGCCGTACGAGCGATCGGTGTACGCGCGGTGGCAGCGCGGGCAAATCATGGGACCCGGGTCATGATGGCGGCGGGGGCGGGGATCCTCAAGGGACTTGCGGGCGGGCGGCGCGCGGCGCCGCTCCCGGCGAGGTGGATCGCGGCGCGCACCTCGGCTATGCGTGCGCCTTTCCTCGTCGACGCGACGATTCACCCCGAGATCGAGAGACAGCCCGTGACCTCACAGAAGCACCCTGCGACCCTCATCCCCGGCGACGGCATCGGCCCCGAGATCGTGGACGCGACGCTGCGCGCCCTCGACGCGCTCGGCGCGCCTTTTGAATGGGAGACGTGCGTGGCCGGCATGGCCGGCGTCAAGGAGGCGGGCGACCCGCTGCCGCGGGCCACGCTCGACAGCATCCACCGCACGCAGCTCGCGCTCAAGGGGCCGCTCGAGACGCCGATCGGCGGCGGGTACCGCTCGTCCAACGTGCGCCTGCGGCAGGAGTTCAAGCTGTTCGCCAACGTGCGCCCCGCGCGGACGCTGATCCCGGGCGGCCGCTTCGAGAACATCGACATCGTGCTCGTGCGGGAGAACCTCGAGGGCCTCTACGTGGGCTTCGAGCACTACATCCCCATCGGCAGCGACGAGCAGGCGGTGGCGATCGGCTCCGGCGTGAACACCCGGGTCGGCTCGCGCCGCATCGCCGAGTTCGCCTACGACTACGCCGAGAAGAACGGCCGCAAGAAGGTCACCATCGTCCACAAGGCGAACATCATGAAGGCGCTCACGGGCATCTTCCTGGAGACGTCGCGCGAGGTGGGCAAGGGCTACGAGGGCCGCGTGGCGACCGACGAGCGGATCGTGGACGCGTGCGCGATGCAGCTCGTGCTGAACCCGTGGCAGTTCGACGTCATCGTCACGACGAACCTCTTCGGGGACATCCTCTCGGACGAGATCGCGGGCCTCATCGGCGGCCTCGGCATGGCGCCGGGGGCGAACATCGGCCAGCACGCCGCGATCTTCGAGGCGGTGCACGGCTCGGCGCCGGACATCGCCGGCAAGGGCGTGGCGAACCCGATCGCGCTCATGCTCGCCGCCGCGATGATGCTCGACCACGTGGGCCACCGGGAGCTCGCCGTCCGCCTGCGCGCCGGCATCGACGGGGCGCTGAACCAGGACGGGGTCCGCACCCGCGATCTCGGCGGCAAGGCGGACACGAAGGCGCTCACCGACGCCATCGTGGCGCGCATCAAGAACGGCTGAGCGGGCGACGTCGTCACGGCTGATCTCGCGCCTTCGCCGCGGCGCAGGCCGCGGCGGCCCGCGGGGTCAGCCGCCGCGCGAGAGCGGGAGCGTGAAGTGGAAGGACGTCGTCTCGTCCGGCTCGCTCTGCGCCCAGATCCTGCCTCCGTGCGCCTCGACGATGCCCTTGCAGATGTAGAGCCCGAGGCCCGTGCCGGGCGGGCGGCTCCTCGATGGATCCGACGAGAGCCGCTGGAAGCGCTGGAACAGCCTCGGCAGCTCGTCCGGGGAGATCCCGGGCCCGCGGTTCTCGATGGCGACCTCGAGCTCGGCGTCGCGGAGAGAGAGCGTCACGCGGATCGGCGCGTCGGGGTCGCCGTACTTGGCGGCGTTGAGAAGGAGGTTTCCGAGCACCTGGTCCATGCGCGCCGCGTCCGCGTGGACGGGCGGCACGTCCTCGTCGGCGGTGAGCACGACGGCGCGGTCCGGCCGCTCCGCAGCCGCGAGCTCGACGGCGGCGTGGAGGAGGGCGCGCAGATCGGTCGGCCGCCGCTCGAGGGAGAAGCGCCGCGCCTCGAGCTTGGAGGCGTCGAGCAGGTCCCCGGTCATCCGCTCGAGCCGCTGGACGCTGGCGAGGATCTTCCCGCTCCACGCCTGGATCCTGGCGTCCTCGGATCGGCGCGACAGCATGCCCGCGCACGCGGCGATCGCGGTGAGCGGCTGCTTGAGATCGTGCGCCACGATGGAGAGCCATTCCTCGCGGAGCCGCTCGCGCTCCATGAAATGGGTGACGTCTTCGTAGCTGGCGATGGCCCCGAGGATCTCACCCTGGTCGTCGCGTACGGGGCCTGCGCTCACCACGACGGGGATGGTGCTCCCGTCGGCCCGCTGGAGGTACAGCTCGGCGCAGATCGTCCCCTCGCCGCGCGCCGCGCGGACGAGGGGCATCTCGTGGTGCGAGAGCGGCCGTCCGGTCGGCTCGCACAGGCGCGCGTACTGGGCGGCCCCGAACGCCGTGAGGGGGTGAGGGCCGGCGCAGAGCTGCTTGCAGCGGCGGCTCGCGACGAGCGAGTGTCGTCCGCGCTCATCGAAGACGGCGATGGCAACGGGGAAGTCCTCGATGATGCTGCGCAGCCACTGCTGCTCCGCCGCGAGCCGGTCCTCTGCCTCCCGGCGCGCGGTCTGGGCGTCCCGGAGGAGGGCCTCGGCGCGCTGCTGCGCCGGCGAGCTCGCGCCGCCAGCGTCGTCGAGCCCGCGGTGGTGGCGCTCGGTTCGCTGTTCGCCCTCGCGCTCGACGGACCCGAGGGCGAGGGCGAAGAGGGCGCCGAGCGCCTGGACGCGCGGGATGAGCTCGTGCGGGGGCGGGCTGCGTCCGCCGAAGGCGCAGGTGAGGACGCCCAGCGGCCGCCCGGCGCCGAGCAGGGGCGCGGCCAGAACCCAGCACGGCCTCAGGCAGGCGTCGATGGCGCGGACGTCGAAGAGGCGCTCGATGGCCGCCGCGTCCGCCGCGGTGTGCTCGATGCGGCAGCTCTCTGCGGCGCGCAGGACGAGGGACGGGGTGCTCGTGAGATCGTCGAGCGCGCCGGCGAGCGCGCCGGGCAGGCCGGAGGAGGCGAGCAGGCGGACGTGGAGCGCCCGCTCGGCCGGCGAGCGCGCCCCGTGGAGGAGCGCGATGTCGGCGCCGAGCAGCCGGACCGCCTGCTGGACGATGGTATCGTGGATCTGCTGCGGGCCGAGCTTCCCGGCGAGCGCAGCGCATGCCTCGACGACCGCCTCTGCCAGCTGGGCCGCGGGAGCGAGCTCTCCGTTCGCGGCGGAGAGCTGGTCGTTCGCCGAGATCGTCGTCACGCGTCCCTCGAGGCCTTTGGCCTAGCACCTGCTGGCGGAGGTGCCGCTCGAGCGGACGGGCTGACGTACCGGTCGAGCGGAGCGGCCGAGCGGGCGGAGGCTTGCGTGAGTGGCTCTCATCGGGGGGGCGGGTCGAAGCGGCGCTTTGCCCAGCTCACGAGCGGGCTGTTGTCCCGGGCCCGCACGGCGCCGGGCGCGCCGCGGCGCTTCCGCCAGTCGCCCTCGCGGACGCGCCGGCACCCGGCCGCCTGCTCCATCGAGAGGAGGTATGCCTGGGCTTCCCGCCCGCCGGCGAGGCGGATGGGGGCTCGCCGGTGCAAGATCGGGTGTCCCCGGTGGACGTCGAGCGCGGCGAGCGCGGCCGGCGCGATGGCGTAGAGCTCGCCGGTCACGGCGACGAACCCGCCTTGGACGAGGGCGCCGGTCGTGCCCAGATCGACGAGCGCGTACTCGGGGGTCGTGGTCGCCTCTCCGAGCGGGCGGGCTGTCGCGAGCCATTCGTGCTGCTCCTCGCCCTTCATGAGGTTATCGTAAACGAAGAGCACCATCTCATGGGTCGTCATTGGCGTGGTCCTCGGGATGGGCTCTGCCGCCCGGCTCCGACGCTCGCAAAGCGAGGGCGCGAGCGCAAGGCTGCTCGGAGCGACGCTGGCGAGCCGCGGCAAAACTGTAGCCCCAGAGGAATCTTGCACCTGCCCGCCTCTGGAGAGCTGCGGTTCTTGTGGAGGACCCGTCAATTCCAAGGCGCATCCACCGCGGTCGACAGTGTCCCATGCTCGCTTGACGCTCGCGTTCGATGAGAGTTCGAGCGCAATTTTACGCAGCAGCCCGATATTCACCTGCCCGGCGCGAATGCGGCTTTCATCCAGCCGAGCATTCCCCGTCTCGAGAGGCGACCTCGATCAACATCGATTCTCGATCAGCTCGTGTCGAAACGATGATCTTTATGGTCGCCGATTCCGTTGAGACGCCCGCGAGCCGACTCCACTCGCCGTGATTCGATAGATCTTGAACTGCCCGCCCTGATGCACCGGCCTTACCGGAAGACGCGCATCGACGTCGGGCCTCCTCGCTCCCCCTCCCCCCACCACCGTAGCGCCGGCGGGAGGGTCCACGCGGCGGGGGCGGGTGGGCGCGTCGAGCACCGACCGAGGTGCCATAAGGTCGCAGCGGGCTCCACGTCTCAGGCGCGCCTTGTGTGGCGCGCACCATAACGTCCCAGCCGGCATGACCCGAAGGGAGACATGCCGGGTGGTGTTCTCAGCGCAAGCGCCTCGCCCCCTGTCTTGGCGGATGGCCGAGCGCCCACCCGCCCCCGCCGCGTGGACCCTCCCGCCGGCGCGGGCACCAGCTCGGGGCCTACCAGCTGACCAGGAACTGAAGCGTCTCCGCCCCCCGCACCTCGACCGAGATGGTCGGCTTGGCGCCGTACCCCATGACGAGCGCCTCGAAGTTCCCCAGCGGGTACTCCAGCGTACCGCGGTGGCTGCTGATGTCGATCTGCACCTCCGACGGCCCCAGCTGCCGCGCCCTGGCCAGCGGCCCCTTCACGAGAGCGCCAAGGCTGCCCGTGTAGCGCATCAGCGCGGCGCCCGGGTCGGTCGCGAGGTGCATCGTGATCCGGCCGAGCGCGCTTTCCCTGAAGGCCCCGACCTGCTGCCGCGCGAGGCGACGGTAGCCTTCCCGCGAGCTCCGGTTCGGGTGCGAGAGTCGCGCAGCCGCGTCGTAGAGGCGCAAGAAGTCGCGCGTCGGATAGTCCGAGAACGGCAGGTAGAGCCCACCCCTCGGCGGGCTCGACAGCGTCGACACCACCTGCGCGAAACGCTCCCCGAGCGTCGCCGCCAGCGCGTTGAAGAACATCCCCTTCATCGCGTAGGACTCGGGGACCCCCGCCACCACGGCGTCGATGTCGATGTTGCCGAGGAGCGGATCGGAAGGACGCACCTCGAACGAAGCTCCGTTCGGCCCGACAAGCAGCCCCTCCGTGGACGGTGCGCTCGGCGGCGCGACGCTTCGGGTCACGGCGCGCATGACACCGCTCTTGGGGATGGGCGTCTCGTTCGCTTGCCGGCGCTGGTCGCTGCGGACCTCTTTCATAGGGAGCTCGCCGCAAAAAAAAGACTCAACACAAAGGCCGCTTGCGGCAACCACCGCAGCGAAGGGCACACGACACACCTAGCAACGGCCATGCCGACCCTTCACCGAACGAGTCACCGCGTGAACAGGGGGTTCATGCCAGATTTCCCTTGCATGGATGAAACGCTGGTTCAGCGGTGCAACCGCGCGGAGACGACCGGGACGGTGTTCATCTCCGCTCAGGCCGCCCCACGCGTCTGCGGCGGCACACACCCGCCAGCGCCCCGAGCGGAAGGAACACCGCGTCAACGCGCCGTGAGGCCCGCGTCAATATGCCTCGAGGCTCGCCTCGATGTGCCTTGAGGTTCGCATCGATACGCCTCGAAACTCGCCTCGACGCGCCGTGAGGCTCGCCTTGACGCACCGGGAGCGCCGAGCGCGCGGAGAGCTCCGCGCTCGCCATGGACGCACCTCGGCCCTGAAGAACCGTCGAGCGGCGGCGAGCATCGCGTGCGCCTGCCCACGATGAACCGGGTGGGCGTCGAGGTGGACCTGCGCGCTCCCCACGCGCTCGACCTGGACGTGGGGCGCGTGCAGAAGCCGCACTCCGCCGCGCAGAAGCCGCACTTCGCCGCGCAGAAGCCGCACTTCGGCGTCGAGCGTGGGCAGCCTCTGGTTCGACCAGGCGTCGCGCTCTGCCATCCATCGAAGCGTGGTGAGGGGTTCACGCGCGAGAGCTCCGCGCCTCGCTCGCGCCGTCCATCGAGAGAGGCTGCTGACCGGACGCTGTCAGCAGCGCCGCCCTAGGATGCCGGCGCGTGGGGCAGGACCCCCGAGGAGGATCTCATGAACACAGGACTGGGTGGCGTGATCGTCTATGTGCCCGACGCGGTGGAGGCCGCGGCGTTCTACGAGCGCGCGTTCGGCTTCGAGCGCAGCTTCGTCTCCAGCGACAACGAATACTGCGAGCTGAAGGGCAGGGTGCCGCTCGGGTTCGTTCAGGAGGACTTCGCCCAGAAGGGCCTCCCGGAGCTCGCGAAGAACAGGCCGGGCGAGCGCCCCGCCGGGTTCGAGATCATCGTCACCAGCGAGGACGTCGACGCGGCGTTCGCGCGCGCCGTGAAGGCCGGCGCAGCCCCCGTGTCGGAACCCCACGACAAGCCGTGGGGCCAGCGCGTCTCCTACGTGCGCGATCCGAACGGCGTCCTCGTGGAGATCTGCTCGCCCTGGACCTCTCCATGAGCTCGCCGCGGCTCACCTCATGAGCTCGCCGCAGCTCACCCCATGAGCCGACACCGACCGTGCGATCGCGAGCGACGCGGCGCCGCCCGCCGCAAGAGTGCGCTCGTGCCCCTGACGGTGCTTCTCCTGACAGGCTTTTACGGCAAGTCCTTGCCGCGCCTGACGCGGCCTGCTTAACCTCCGGCCGTGAACGCGAACGGACGGACACGGGTGCACCTGCTCGTGGCAGCAGCGATCGCCCTGCTCGCGGCCGGCCCCTTGGGGCTCGGCGGCGGGCCCGTCGCGGAAGCCAAGGAGCCGGCCCGGGGAAAGAAGGCGAAGAGCTACGAGTGCCGCGTCCAGAGCCCGCAGAAGTTCCTGAAGCGGCGCACCTTCGTCCAGAAGGGGATGCTCAACCCGAAGAAGCACGCCAAGGCGGTCCGCTACCTCGCCGAGCACTACGGCCACGTCGAGACCGAGGAGACGCGGCGCCACAACTCCGAGAGCGCGCACTCCCAGGCGACGACCGTGAAGTTCATGGGCCTCCCGCTCTCCATCCACGAGAAGATCGCGCCCGCGCTCCACTGCGTCGAGAAGCGGATCCGCTCGACGTGCACCCGAAAGTCCCGCCGCTACACGCCGCGCGCGGTCGGCGGGTTCCGCACGGCGAACAGCTACCGCGGCGCCGAGATCTCGAACCACCTCTTCGGCATCGCCATCGACATCGATCCCGACCGGAACCCGTGCTGCGGCTGCGTCGACCCGTGGCCCACGAGCCCGCTGTGCCAGGAGAAGAAGCGCACCGCCTACGAGCGCACGGCCCTGTCCCGCTGCTGGATCAAGGCGTTCGAGCGCTACGGCTTCGACTGGCTCGGCCACGACGACCTCGAGGACACGATGCACTTCGAGTTCCTCGGGAATCCCGACCGGTTCAAGAAGAAGTAGCGCGCGGCGATCACGCTCACGCGCCGCGGCCGCCCCCGCGCCGCGAGAGCCGCCGCGCGCGCCGCTCCGCCGCGGCCTCGGCGAGGCGGCGATCGTCGTCCGTCTCGAGGAGGATCGGCGGCACCGAGGTCGGCCTGAGCGACGCGTCGACGGCCACGAACGTCACGAAGGCCGTGACCATGGGCCAGATGGCGCCCGTCATCGCGTCCTCCCCCTCGACCGACACGAGGATCTCGAGCGACGTGCGGAAGGTCGCCGTCACCCGCGCGGCCAGGCGGACGACCTGACCGACCTTGATCCCGTGATCGAACGAGAGGTCGTCGATGCCTGCGGTGACGACCGCGCTGCCTGTGTGCCGCTGCGCGCAGATGGCGGCGCACAGGTCGATCCACGCGAGCACCTGCCCGCCGAAGATCGAGCCGAGCGCGTTCGCGTGCGTCGGCAGGACGTACTCGGTCATCGTCGTGACCGACTCGGAGACGCGCTTCTCGTGCGGGGCCTTCATCACCCGGCATGCGTATCACGGGCGCCCCCCCGCGCCAGAGCACGCCGGCCCGCCCGGCCTCAGCTGGAGGTCGCCCGGCCTCAGCTGGAGGTCGAGGCCCTGCCCGGGCTCGGGAACGACGGCTCTTCGGGGGCCTGCGAGCGGCCAGGGCTCGCGCTGACCGACGACTTCGTGGGGACCGACTGGCCCGGCGGGCCCGTCGGGAGCGTGGGCTCGTCCTCCAGGCGCACCGACGTGACCTTCAGCCGCGCGAAGATCGCCTCGGCCTTCTCGTTCATCGCCACCGCCTCGCGCCGCGCCGCCATGTTCGCCACGAAGCTGCGATCGGTCGTCAGGAACCGCGCGTAGGCCTGGAACGTGCGCGCGAGCTCGAGCTCGTTCCCCGTCTCCTCGAAAATGCTCACCGAGCGCGCGAAATAGGCGCGCGCGCTCTTCGTGTGCGCGCTGCCCCAGCCGCCCGCCGCCGTGATCTCGCCGAGCGTCCGGAGCGCGATGCCGAGGTGCACCTTGCTCCGGACCGAGGCGAACAGGTCCACCGCCCGGCTGATCGAGTCGCGCGCCTTCTCCAGATCGCCCCGGAGCATGTAGGCCTTCCCGAGGGCGCGCCGCGCCTCGGCCAGGCCGAGCCGGTCGCCGAGCTCGTCGCAGAGCTCCTCGGCCTGCTGCAGCACGCGCACCGCCTCGTCGGGATCGCCGCTCCGGTAGAGCGTCCCGCCGATGTTCGTCAGGATCAGCGCCGTCCGGTTGCGATCGCCGACCTGCCGCGCCACCTCCAGCGCCTCCTCGAAGAGCTCGAGGGCGTGGCGGTGATCGCGCTGGTCCTGCGCGATCATGCCCAGGTTGTTCAGGCTCATCACGACGCCGAGCAGGTCCGAGATCTCGCGCCGGATCGCGAGCGACCGCTCGAACGTGTTGAGCGCCTGCTTGAACTCGCCCGAGTCCTGCAGGGCGAGGCCGAGGTTGTTCAGCGACAGCGCGATCGAGCGGCGATCCCCCATCCGCTCGCGGCGGGCGAGCGCGTCGCGCAGCCATTTCAGCGCCTCCTGGTACTCGCCCCGGAGCCAGTGCAGCTTGCCGATGTCGTCGATCGTCGAGGCGATCCCCCGCTCGTCCCGCGCGCCCTCGAAGAGGCGGAGCGCTGTCGTGAGGTGCTTGCCGGCCTCGTCGAGCGAGCCGCTGTCGCGGTAGAGCCGCCCGATGCGGTTGTGCGCGGCCCCGCCCTTGCGCCGGTTGTCGAGCCGGTAGGCGAGCGTCAGCATCTCGCGGAACGCGGCGAGCGCGTCGTCGATGCGCCCGGCGAGCTGGAGGACGTCGCCGTAGTCGTGGAGCGCGTCGATGCGCCGCGCGACGTGCGCGTCGCCGAGCAGCGAGAGCCCGCGCGCGTAGTACTCCGCCGCCTTCGCGTTCGAGTAGCGCCCGCGCGCCACGTCCCCGGCGTCGAGCAGCGAGAGCCCCGCCCGCACCGCGTCGCCGATGCGCTCGCGGTGCGTCGCGAGCTCGGCGAGGAGCTCCTCGCTCGCGCGCACCGCCACCTGCTGCTCCAGCCACTCGGCGATCGCGTGGTGGTACCGCCGCTGGGCCGCGGCGCTCATCCGCTTCTGGAGCGCCTCGCGCTCCTTGGCGTGCACGAACACGTACTCGTCCGAGCCCGCGAAGCTCGACTCGCTCTGCTTGCGCAGGTAGCCGCGGTCGCACAGCGAGCGCAGCGCGGCGTTGATCCGGTCGAGATCCTTGTCGCTCTGCTCCTCCCCCCACAGGTCCGGGGCCTGGCTGCCGGCCCTGCCGAGGACGAACAGCGCGCCGCTCCAGAACACAGGGCCGATCGTCGCGGCCTGCTCGAGCAGCTGCCGGCCGTCGTGATCGAGCGCGGCGAGGCGGACGTTCACGGCGTCCTCGACCGTCATCGGCAGGCGCGCCGTCGACAGCTTCCCGAGGTGCACGCGCCAGCGCGGCCCGCCCGCGGAGTCGGGCGAGAGCTCCTCGATCACGCCCTGCTCGTGGCAGATGGCGACCATCTGCTCGAGCAGCGCCGGGTTGCCGTTCGCGAAGGAGCAGGCCGCCTCGACGAGCTCCGACGGTACGCCCGGCTGGGAGTGCGGCTCGGCGCGCCTAACGTCGACGACGTCGTCGACGTCGACGACGTCGATGATGACGATATCGTCGCTCCCGCGCGGCGCGCAGGGCGCGAGCAGCGCCCTCGCCATCTCCGCCGCGGCGGCCTCGCCGAGCGGCGTGAGCTCGAGGAGCGCGTGGCGCCGGTCGCCGACCTTGCCCCAGTCGTCCTGGCGGGTGAGCAGCTCCGGGCGGGCGGCGCAGACGATCAGGACCGGGCCCGTGAGGTACTCGATGAGGTAGCGCAGGAGCGCGAGGGAGTCGTCGTGGGCCGCGTGGAGGTCCTCGAAGATGAGGCACAGGGGGCCGTGGACGGCGTCCGCCTCGAGGAACGCCTTCAGGACGGCGCGGCGGATGAGGTCGGCCTGCGCGGGATCGTCCTGCACCGCGCGGGTGAGCGGGCTGTCGCCGAACGCGAGCCCGATGAACTGGCCGAGGAAGTAGATGACGTCGCCGACCTTGCGGTCGCCCATCACGTGCGCGACCTGCGAGCGGACCTCGGCGCGGGCCGCGTCCTTGTCCATGCCGTCGGAGAGGCCGAAGCGGGCGCGCAGGAGCCGCGTGAAGACGCCGTACGCGGACGCCATGTCGCCGGCGCTGCCCGAGGTGACGCGCAGCGCGGCGGAGCCCTGGCGCCGCCGCTCGAGGAGCTCGCGCACGAGCCTGCTCTTGCCGATGCCCGGCGGGCCGACGAGCGTCACGGTCCGCGTGGAGCGCTCCTGCTCCACCGCGTCGAGCGCGCGGGCCAGCGCCGACAGCTCCGCCTCGCGCCCGATCAGCGGCGCGAGGGCGGGCGGCGCCGCGCCAATTGCACTGTCCTCTCGGCTCATCTCCTGGCCTCCACGTCCCCGGGTGCCGCAGCGCCGGACACGATGTCCGGAGCCTATACCAGGTTCGGCTTCGGTGGCGTGTGCGGTAAGCTGCCGGGCGTGGACGGCGAGGGCACGGGGACGTCGGTGAGCACGGCGCGCAGCGCCGCGGAGATCCGCGGGCGCATCTCGGCTTGCTTCAGCCTGGCCGAGCTGCGCCGCTTCGCGGAGGAGCTCGGCGTGCCGGACATCCCCTGGGAGCGGGGGATCCAGGCAGCGGCGCACGAGCTCGTCCGGCGCTTCGAGCAGCGGCGCGAGCTCGGGCCGCTCGTCGAGCGCCTCCGCGTCGCGAGGCCGCTCGTGGAGTGGCCCGACACGCCGACGGTGCCGTCCGCCGCGTCGAGCGAACCGGCGCACACCGACATCCCCAGGCCGGCGCCGCTGCCGAACCTCTCGCCGATGGTGGTCCCATCACCTCCCCTGGAGGTCGCGACGCTGGCGCCGCCGGCGATCACGCCTACCCCGCGGACACCGAACGTCACCGGGCCGCAGCCCGCGAATGCGCGGCCGCCCGGCGCCGCGGGGCCGGCGCAGCTCCCGGCCGGCTCCCCGCCCGCCGGCGCGCCGGCGCGCCGGCCGCGCCGCATCGACTCGCGGCTCGCGCTCACCGCCCTGGGGCTCGTGGCGGCCAGCCTCATCGTGGCCTTCCTCATCGGCAGGGCGTCGAGCGCGCCGGGCGACGACGCGGCGCGCGGGAGCGCCGCGTCCGCGAGCGCCGCGCAGAAGGGCGCGCCACCGCCAGCGGCGCGGCCGGACGGGGTCGCGTCACGCGCAGCCGCCGCGATCGACCACGGGATCGAGAGCCTGGCGCGGGCGTGCGAGATCCCGCCTGGCTCGGCGGAGGACGTGATGCGCCGCGCCTTCGAGCGCTGCGGGCCGTCGCCCGCCTCGGCGGGGCACCGGGCGACGCCGGCGCAGCGGAGCGATCCGCCTGCCGCACAGGCGCCGGGCGCGCTGCCGGCGTCTCCAGGGGCGGGGCCGCGTGCGGCGGCCGCGACCGGCCCTGCGCCCGCCGGCGGCAATGCCGGGTGCGTCGGGGCGTGCGAGCGGCGACACCAGGCGTGCAGGGCGACGCAGTGCGGTAAAGAGCCCACGCAGAGCACGCAGTACCAGCGTTACCAGGGCTGCCTGTCGGATTGTCTGGAGCAGGCGTCCAAGTGCCGCCTCGGCTGCCTCTGAGCCTCAGGGTGACGCGTCAGAGCGACGGCCGGCTGCGGCGCATCACGTTGACCGTGACGGTCGGCTCGTGCTCGGGGCAGCCGGTGCGACCGGCCTGGCTCGGGTCGAAGTCGATGCGAAAGCAGGTCTTGCAGACGCAGAGATAGGCGTCGTGGAACTCGCGGAAGTTGAGGATGTCCGCGGCGAAGAGGCTGAGGACGATGTCGCTGAGCAGGTCTTCCTCGCGCGGGCACGGCTCCCACGGCCCGAGGCCTCCGTCGCGGCGCACGCGCCCGCTGTCGATGGCCGCCGCGAGGAAGCGATCGTCCGCGGCGGGCGGCACGAAGGCGCGAAGCGAGGCGAGCACCCGGAGCCGCGCCGCGTCGACGAGCTGCTCGATCTCGAACACATCCGGGGCCGCCGGGGCCTGAGGGCCGAGCGCCACCTGCTTGGAGAAGCCCTCGGTCACGTAGCCCGGTCGCTGCATCCTCCCGGCTGCCACGAGGTGCTTCTCGAACCAGATCGCGAGCGCCGCCGCGCTCCGGGGAGGCCTGCCGACGAACGTGAGCGCCGCGAGCAGCGCGCGGCGCTCGTGATCGCCGGCGACGAGCGATGCCGCGGACGGCAGCGTGGGAATCGAGGCGTGGGAGTCCTCTTGCGGCATGAACACCCCTTTGCTCCGCCCCAGTCTGCCCGAGGTCTTCTCTCGGGGTCCAGGCGCGATGGCGCCCCGGTCGGAGATTGCGGAACTTCCTGCGATGCGTCGCGTTACCGGCTCTTTTGCCGCTTTTTTGTAGTGAACGGCGCGCGGCGGATCAGTCCGTGATCTTGAGCGCTCCGCTGTCGTCGAGCGCGCCGCTCGCGTCGGCGCCGTCCGAATCTGCCTCGATCTCCGCCTCGGACGCAGCGGGACGCAGGAACGACAGATCGAGGCCGCCCATGGGCTGCTGTGCCGCCGCACGCGTGGCGGCGAGCGGCAGCGCCTTGTCGTCCGCGGCGGCATGCGGGGCGGCGCGGCGCGCTTCCCGTTCAGGTCGCTTGTCGTCGCGGCGCGAGGGCTGCGCCGGGTCGCGCCGGTCGGCGCGGGGCCGCTCCGGCGCGGGCGCCGCGGCGGCCTTCGGCGGGCGCGCGGCCTCCGCGCGCGCGGGCGGAGGCGGAGTCCGGAGCGCCCTGTCCGTCTTCCTTGCCGTGCGCGCGCGGGCGCGGGCGCGGGAGGGGGCGCGGGAGGGGGCGTTCTTCGCGAGCTCGATGCAGCTGCCGCGCATGGCCGCGGGGCAGGAGATGCGCACGTGCATGTGGTCGTCGTGCGACTCGGCGCCCGTGGGCTGCATCATCGCGAGCTGCGCGCGGACGATCAGCGCGCGGGAGACGCCGATCCGCTTGGCGTGGGCGATCAGCGCGGACCGGAGCGGATCGGAGATGAAGATGTGGCTCACGCGGGCGCGAGGATCGGTGAGCAGGTGCTGGACGAGCAGCCAGTTGCGCGGCAGGTCGAAGCGGGCCCCGGGCACGTTGGTCGAGGCGAGCCGGGCGTCGAACCGGAGGAAGATCGGCGCGTGGACCTGCTTGCCGCGCGCGTCGAGCGCGTAGAAGCCGAGGTCGACGTCGCGGCCGCTCTCGTGGGAGTTGTGGCGGTGGACCTCGCCGCCGCGCTGGCGCGACAGGTCGCCGACGTCGAGCACGGCGCCCGGGAAGCGCTTGGCCACGCCGCGCGCCGAGCGCTCGATCATGCCGACGAGCGCCGGTAGACCCCAGCGGACGTCGGCGCGGGCATAGGCGGGCACGACGCGGATGTCCTTGCGCGAGGTGTCGAGCCGCACGCCGCCCTCGAGGCGCCCTTCGTTGGGATGGCCGACCGACGAGGCGGGCGCCTTGGGCGCGGCCTTCTCCCTGGCCGGCCCCGACGATCGCGGGCCCGCGTCGCCGGCGCGGGGGCGGTGGCCCTTGCTCTCGTCCTTCGCGAGCCGCGCGCGCGGCGCGCGCTTCGTCGCCCCGCGCGCCTTGGCTGCAGCGGCGTCCCGCGGCTTTGCTTCCGCGGTGGGGCGCGCGTGCGAGCGCGCCGGCGCATCCGGCGCCGCGGCGGCCGTCTGGGAGCCGGACAGGGAGAGCGCCAGGATCGTGAACAGCACGGAGAGCGGTCGAGGCACACCGGTCCGTTACGGGGTTTCGGCGGGCCGGGCCAAGAAGCCGGCGCCGCATGGCACGAGCGCCGCATGCACCCCGGACACACGCGAGGTTCCCGTCGCCCGCCGGTAGAGCGGCCGAGAAGCGCGGATCACCTCGTGACGCCGCGCCGCGGCCGGCGCCGCCCGGCCCCTGTGCCGCGCTGCGGCGCCGGCGCCACGGCATGTCGCGGTGGCAGCGGAGGCTTTTGCCTCGCGGCCAGTTGGGCTACCTCTCGGTCGGCCATGGACAAGGTCTACAAGAGCGCGCTGGATGCCGTGAGGGACATCCCTGGCGGCGCCACGGTCCTCTCGGGCGGCTTCGGCCTCTGCGGCATTCCGGAGAACTGCATCGCTGCGCTCCGGCAGCTCGGCACGAAGGATCTCGTGGTCGTGTCCAACAACTGCGGAGTCGACGCCTTCGGCCTCGGGATCCTCCTTCAGAACCGGCAGATCCGGAAGATGATCTCGTCGTACGTTGGCGAGAACAAGGAGTTCGAGCGCCAGTACCTGAGCGGCGAGCTCGAGGTCGAGCTCACGCCGCAGGGCACGCTGGCCGAGCGCATCCGCGCCGGAGGGGCCGGGATCCCCGCGTTCTACACGCCGACCGGGGCGGGCACGGCCATCAGCGAGGGCGGGCTGCCCGTGCTCTATGGCCCGGACGGCGCGGTGAAGCGGTACTCCGAGAAGAAGGAAGTGCGAAAGTTCGACGGCCGCGACTACGTGCTCGAGCCCGCCATCCGCGGCGACTACGCGCTCGTGAAGGCCTGGAAGGGCGACCGGTTCGGCAACCTCGTCTACCGCCACACCGCCATGAACTTCAACCCGATGATGGCGATGGCCGCGAAGGTGACGATCGCCGAGGTGGAGGAGCTCGTCGACGTCGGCTCGCTCGACCCGGACCACATCCACACGCCCGGGATCTTCGTGCACCGGATCTTCCAGGGCGAGCGCTTCGAGAAGCGGATCGAGCGGCGGACGGTGCGCAAGGCGCCGGCCGCCTAGGCGGCGCGGGGACAGGGGACACGATGGGACTCACGCGGGAACAGATCGCGCAGCGCGCCGCGCTGGAGCTCAAGGACGGCTACTACGTCAACCTCGGCATCGGGATGCCGACGCTCGTCGCCAACTACATCCCCGCGGGGATCGAGGTGGTGCTCCAGAGCGAGAACGGGCTGCTCGGCATCGGCCCGTACCCGATCGAGGGCGCGGAGGATCCGGATCTCATCAACGCCGGCAAGGAGACCGTGACGATGCTCGCCGGCTCCGCGATCTTCTCGAGCGCCGAGTCGTTCGCGCAGATCCGGGGCGGCCACATCGATCTCGCGATCCTCGGGGCCATGGAGGTCTCCGAGAAGGGCGATCTCGCCAACTGGATGATCCCCGGCAAGATGGTGAAGGGGATGGGCGGGGCGATGGATCTCGTGGTGAGCGCGAAGCGCGTCGTCGTGATCATGGATCACGCGGCGAAGAACGGCGCGCCGAAGATCCTGAACGAGTGCGCGCTGCCCCTCACCGGGCGGGGCGTCGTCCACCGGATCATCACCGATCTCGCCGTGCTCGATGTGACGCCCGAGGGGCTCGTGCTGCGCGAGCTCGCGCCCGGCGTGAGCGCCCGCGAGGTGCAGGAGAAGACACAACCAACGCTCCGGGTCCCCTCCGACGTGAACGAGATGGACCTGCGGAGCGCCTGAGGGCTCGCCGATGACCTGGCCTGAAAAGACCCTGCCGACGACCGACGCGAGCGAGAAGCGCTCGCTGGGAGCGGGCGTGTTCCGTCGCTGCGACGGCTGCTCGCACACGCACGACGCCGCCGAGCTCGCGCGCACCTTCGAGGTGTGCTCGCAGTGCGGCCACCACCACAAGCTCGACGCCGACGGGTGGCGGAGGCTCCTGCTCGACGACGGCGAGCTCGCCGCGTGGGACGAGCACCTCGTCCCGAACGACCCGCTCCGGTTCAGCGACGGCAAGAGCTACCGGGACCGCGTCGCGGCGCTCCACAAGAAGGGCCGCGCGAAGGAGGCGATCGAGATCGGCCGCGGCAGGCTGGGCGGCCGCGACATCGCCTACGGCGCGTTCGTCTTCGCCTTCATGGGCGGGAGCATGGGCTCGGTCGTCGGCGAGAAGATCACCCGCCTGTTCGAGCGCGCGACGCGCGAGGAGCTCCCGGTGGTGCTCCTCCAGGCGTCGGGCGGCGCGCGGATGCAGGAGGGCATCCTCTCGCTGATGCAGATGGCGAAGAGCGTGGCCGCGCTCGAGCGGTACCGAAAGGCGCGGCTGCCGTTCCTGTCGGTGCTGCTCCACCCGACGACGGGCGGCGTCGCGGCGAGCTTCGCCTTCCTGGGCGACGCGAACATCGCCGAGCCCAAGGCGCTCATCGGCTTCGCCGGCCCGCGGGTCATCGAGAACACGATCCGGCAGACGCTGCCGGCGGGCTTCCAGCGGTCCGAGTTCCTGCTCGACCACGGGATGGTCGACGCCATCGTCCCGCGCCCCGAGATGAAGGCGTACATCGGGACGCTGCTCCAGCACCTCACGGCGAGCCGCCGGGCGCGGCGATGACCTCGGCGGCGCCGCGGCTGCCCGCGCTGCTCGAGGCGCTCGGGCAGCAGGCGCCGCGGGGGATGGAGCTCGGGCTCGGCCGGGTCCGCGAGGCGCTCTCCGCGCTCGGCGATCCCCACGAAGGCCTCCCGGCGGTGCACGTCGCCGGCACGAACGGCAAGGGCAGCGTGTGCGCGATGGTCGAGTCGATCGCGCGCGAGGCCGGGCTCCGGACCGGCCTGTACACGTCGCCGCACCTGTCTCGCTTCGCCGAGCGCATCCGCGTCGGGGGAGAGATGATCGGCGACGCGGCGCTCGAGCGCGCGCTCGCCGCCGCGCTCGAGCGTGTCCCCTCGCCGCTCACGTTCTTCGAGGCGCTGACGGTCGCCGCGTTCGTGGCCTTCCGCGAGGCGGACGTCGACCTCGCGATCCTCGAGGTGGGCCTCGGCGGGCGGCTCGACGCGACGAACGTGATCTCGGCGCCGCTCTGCACGGCGATCACGTCGATCGCGCTCGACCATGAGGCCGTGCTCGGCCCGACGCTGGCGGACATCGCCCGGGAGAAGGCGGGCATCCTCAAGGCGGGCGCGCCCGCGGTGCTCGGCCCCCTCGATCCGGAGGCCGACGCCGCGATCGAGGCGGCAGCGCAGGCAATCGGCGCCGGGCCTCGCCTCCGCGTCGCGCCGGCGGAGCGCGGCGGGCGCGCGGGCGAGATCGCGGTGGGGCGCGGCCGGCGCGGGGCGGGCGCGGCGCGCGTCGCCGGGCCGGGGCGCCGCGAGATCGAGGTGGAGCTCGGCCTCCGCGGCGCGCACCAGGCCGAGAACGCGGGCGTGGCGTGCGGCGTCGCGTGGCAGCTCGCCGGGCGGTGGCCCGAGGTCGAGCGGGCGCTCGCGGGTGGGCTCGCCGCGGCCCGCTGGCCCGGTCGCCTGGAGCGGATCGACGCGGGCGGCGCCCGTGTCCTGCTCGACTGTGCGCACAACCCGCACGGCGCGCAGGCGCTCGCGGCGTGGCTCGACGAGGAGGGTCCTGGGGCGGCGCTCACCACGCTCGTGTTCGGGGCGATGGCCGACAAGGGGTGGGGCGAAATGCTACAGGTGCTCGCGCCCCGAGCGCGCCGCCGGCTCTATGTGACGCCGAAGGGCCGCGCGGCGGCGCCGCTCGACGCGCTGCGCGGGGTCGCGCCGGGCGAGGCGATCGGCGATCCGCGCGCCGCGGTGGCGCGCGCGATCGAGGCCGCCGCGCCGGGCGGGCTCGTGGTCGTGGCCGGCTCGATCTACCTGGTCGGCGAGGTGCGCTCGGCGCTGCTCGGCATCGTGGCGGATCCGGTCGTCACGCTCTGAAGCGGGCGCGAGCGGCGCGCTGTGCAGGCGCGTCGCTGCCCGCCGGGGCGCGGCGGGTGGCACGCGCGATGCCGTCCTCCGCGGCATGGCGTTCAGGAAGCGGCGTTCTCCGGTGCTCTTCTCTGCGGCGGCCCTCGTGGCGGCCGCGCTCGCGCGGACGGCGTTCCGCGCCCTGCGGCGGCTCGATCTGCGCGGCCGGGTCGTGGTCATCACGGGCGGCTCTCGCGGTCTGGGGCTGCTGCTGGCCGAGGAGTTCGGCCGGCACGGCGCCCGGGTGGCGATCGCCGGCCGCGACGCGGAGGCGCTCTACCGGGCGGAGCAGCGGCTGCAGGCGCTCGGCGTCGAGGTGCACGCGGCGGCGTGTGATCTCGGCGACCGCGTCGCCGCCGAGGCGTTCATCGACGGGGTGGCGAGGGCGTTCGGCCGGATCGACGTGCTCGTCAACAACGCCGGCGTGATCCAGGTGGCGCCCATGCAGGACCTCCGGGTGGAGGAGCTCGACGAGGCGATGCGCTCGAACTTCTGGAGCGCGGTCCACGCGACGCTGCGCGCGCTGCCGCACCTGAGGCGGCATGGGCGGGCGGCGCGCATCGTGAACGTGGTGTCCATCGGCGGGCGCGTCGCCGTGCCGCACCTGCTCGGGTACAACGCGTCGAAGTTCGCGATGATGGGCTTCTCGGAGAGCGTGCAGGCGGAGCTCACGCACGGCGGCGCGAGGGGCCCGCGCGTCACGACGGTGATCCCGGGTCCGATGCGCACGGGGTCGATCTACAACGCCGCGTTCGGCGGCAGCCCGCAGCACGAGTTCGGCTGGTTCGGCCTGGCCTCGTCGCTGCCGATCGCGACGATCGACGCGCGGCGCGCGGCGCGGCGGGTGGTGGCGGCGGCGCGCGAGGGGCGCACCGAGGTGAAGCTCGGGCTGTCGTCGCACCTGCTGAGCTGGGCGCACGGCATCGCGCCGCAGGCGACGGTGAGGCTGATGGGCCTCATCAACGCGCTCCTTCCGCCGCCGGGCGGCGGCGAGGGCACGACGAAGGGCCGAGACCTGCGCACGCCGGCGCAAGGGTCGGTCTTGCTGCGCCTGAGCAACGAGGCAGCTCGGCGCAACAACGAGGCGCCGCCGGCAGCGGCGCGATAGCGACCGCGCTGCAAAAGCGGCGCGATAGCGACCGCGCTGCAAAAAGCGGCGCGATAGCGACCGCGCTGCAAAAAGCGGCGCGATAGCGACCGCGCTGCAAAAAGCGGCGCAATAGCGACCGCGCTGCAAAAAGCGGCGCAATAGCGACCGCGCTGCAAAACGGCGCAGACGCGGCACGATAGCGGCCACGCCACAAAGCCGCGCGATGCAGGCCGCGCCAACGTCGCCGCGGCGGCGATTGGCCGTAGGCCGTCTTGGCAAAGGTTGCTAAGGGTGGTCTCCTCAGCCCCACACCACAGAGAGGGACCGTGCCGAAGCACACCAAGAAGGATCCTAGGGAGGGCGCTCCGTCGGCGACGGGCGAACCGCAGAAGCAGGCCGCAGGCCGCAAGCTCTTCGGCACCGACGGGGTGCGCGGCGTGGCGAACCAGCCGCCGATGACCCCCGAGATGGCGCTGCGGCTTGGGCGCGCGATCGCGTTCGTCGCGAGCCACGGGAAGTCGCGGCAGGTGCGGGTGGTGATCGGGAAGGACACGCGCCTGTCCGGCTACATGCTCGAGACCGCGATCGCGTCCGGCGTGTGCGCCATGGGCGGGCGCGTGATGCTGAGCGGGCCGATCCCCACGCCGGCGGTCGCGCAGCTCACGCAGAGCATGCGGGCCGACGCCGGGGTCGTGATCAGCGCGAGCCATAACCCGTATCAGGACAACGGCATCAAGATCTTCGGGCCCGACGGCTACAAGCTGCCCGACACCGCGGAGGAGGAGATCGAGCGGCTGATGGAGAGCCACGAGCTCGACGAGGCGCGGGTGATCGGGGCGGGGATCGGCAGCGCGGTGAAGCTCGACGACGCGCGCGGGCGGTACGTCGTGTTCTGCAAGAACACGTTCCCCACGGCGCTCTCGCTCGACGGCGTGAAGATCGTCGTCGACGCGGCGCACGGGGCGGCGTACCGCGTCGCCCCCTCGGTGTTCACCGAGCTCGGCGCGAACGTGACGGCGCTCGGCGTGAAGCCGAACGGCCGCAACATCAACCGCGAGACCGGCGCCCTGCACCCGGAGCACGTGAAGGCCGAGGTGCTCAAGCGCGGCGCGGCCATCGGCATCGCGCTCGACGGCGACGCGGACCGGGTGATCATGGTCGACGAGCGCGGCGAGGTCGTGGACGGCGACGCGATCATGGCGCTCTGCGCGCTCCGGATGCTGCGTACCGGCAAGCTGCCGCGGAACACGATCGTGACGACGGTGATGTCGAACCTCGGGCTCGAGCGGGCGCTCAAGGCCCAGAACGGGCACGTCGTCCGCACGGCGGTCGGGGATCGCTACGTCGTCGAGGCGATGCGGAACGGGGGCTACTCGTTCGGCGGCGAGCAGTCGGGGCACCTCATCTTCCTGGACCACGCGACGACGGGCGACGGCATCGTGGCGGCGCTGCAGGTGCTCGCCATCATGATGGAGGAGGACAAGCCCCTGAGCGAGCTCGCCTCGAAGGCGATGCAGCGGGTGCCGCAGGTCCTGGAGAACGCGACGTTCGCGACGCGGCTGCCGCTCGACAGCATGCAGCGGACGCGGGTCACCGTGGATCGCATCGAGAAGACGCTGGGCGACAAGGGGCGCATCCTCGTGCGCTGGAGCGGGACGGAGCCGAAGCTCCGCGTCATGGTCGAGGGCGAGGACGCGTCGACCATCGGGGCGTACGCGCTCGAGATCATCGAGGCGGCCAAGCAGGACGTCGCTGGGGCATCGGCGTAACCAGGAGCGTAGCCAGGGCTGCCCGGCCCCCGGAGGGGGTGTCCTCTGCGCGGGGTGGGGGCCCCGCCGAACTCGGCGCACAGATGGGTCATCCGGCGATGCCGGATGACCCATCTGTGCGCCTCAAACATCGGCCCATCCCCCACCCCGCGCAGAGGACACCCCCTCCGGGGGCCTACGGCTGTCTTGGGGACAGGCCCCGGCGCTGGCTACAGGGCGCGGCGCATGAAGAGATCTTCTAGCGTCTCGCGGCGCGGCGCTACCTCGACGACCTGCGCGCCCGCCGCGAGCGACGCCCGCAGCGCCTCGCGCACGCGCGCCTCGCCCTCCACGTCGACCACCACGACGTCGCCACGGCGCGTGGTCGCGAAGCCCTTCGCGCCGAGATCGGCGAGGAGGCCTTCGCTCGCGCCCGCCAGCGTGACCTCGGTGCGCAGCACGTCGCCCCGCAGCAGCTGGCGGATCGCGCCGCTCACCACCACCTGGCCCTCGCGCAGGATCGCCACGCGATCACACATCGCCTCGACGTCGCTCAGGATGTGCGTCGAGAAGAAGATCGTCCGGCCCTGGTCGCGCTCGGCGAAGATGAGATCGCGGACCTCCTTGCGGCCGACCGGATCGAGGCCGCTCATCGGCTCGTCGAGGATCAGCATCTCCGGATCGGCGACCAGCGCGGCCGCCAGCCCCGTGCGCTGAAGCATCCCCTTCGACAGCCGGCGGACCTGCCGATCCGCCGCGTACGCGATCTTCACCTGATCGAGCACCTCCATCGCCCGCCTGCGCAGCGCCGCGCCGCGCATCCCGGAGAGGCGGCCGCAGAGCTCCACGAACTCGCGCGGGGTGAGGTAGGGGTAGACGTACGGGTTCTCCGGCAGAAAGCCGATCTTCCGGCGCGCCTCGGGCGACGGCACGCGCGCGCCGAACAGGTACGCCTCGCCGCCGGTCGGGGCGATGAGGCCCGTCAGCATCTTGATCGTCGTCGTCTTGCCAGCCCCGTTCGGCCCGAGAAAGCCGAAGATCTCGCCGCGCCGGACGTCGAAGCTCACCCCCTTGACCGCCTCGACCGCCCTCCGGCGCAAGAAACCCACCCGGAACGTCTTCAGGAGGCCGCGGACGTCGATCAGCAGCTCGCCCTCCGGCGCCCCTTCCTCGGCGGAGCTGGCCGGCGCGGCACCCTGGTCGCCCGGCTCGACGATGCGCTCGGCTGCGTTGCTCATGCGCCCTCCTCCCCCTCGGGGCTCTCGCCGGGCGCGCCGTCTGCCGGCCGCGCCCGGCCGCGCGCGTTGGCCGCGCTGTACTCGTGCAGCTTGTACTGGATCTTGCGCGGGCTGATCCCGAGGATCGTCGCGGCCTTCGAGGTCGAGCCCTTGCACGCCTCGAGCGTGCGCAGGATCGCGTAGCGCTCCAGGTCGTAGATGGTGCTGCCCGGGACGCGCGGCATCGCGTCGACGGACTCGGCCGGCTCGGACGACATCTGCGCCGGCAGGTGCCGGAGCTCGATGCGCGCGCCGTCGCAGAGCACCGCCGCCCGCTCGATCGCGTTCTCCAGCTCGCGCACGTTGCCGGGGAACGAGTAGGACGTCAGCGCCGACAGCGCCTCGTCGGTGAAGCCCTCGATGCGCTTGCCGTTCTCCTGCGCATAGCGGCCGAGGAAGAACGTCGCGAGCTCGGGGATGTCGCTCCGGCGCTCGCGGAGCGGCGGGATCTCCAGGGTGACGACGTTGAGCCGGTAATAGAGGTCCTCGCGGAACACCCCCTCGGCGATGCGCTGGCGCAGATCGCGGTTCGACGCGGCGAGGATCCGCACGTCGACCTTGAGCGTCTCGTTGCCGCCCACCCGCTCGAACGTCCGCTCCTGCAGGAAGCGCAGGAGCTTCACCTGCGTGGCCAGCGGGATCTCGCTCACCTCGTCCAGGAACAGGGTGCCGCCGCTCGCCTGCTCGAAGCGGCCCTCGCGGCGGCCGACGGCGCCGGTGAAGGCGCCGCGCTCGTGGCCGAACAGCTCGCTCTCGAGGAGCGACTCGCTCAGCGCGGCGCAGTTCAGCCGGACGAGCGGCGCCTTCGCCCGCGGGCTGGCGCGGTGGATCATCTCGGCGATGAGCTCCTTGCCCGTGCCCGTCTCGCCCACGATCAGCACGCTCGCGCGGCTCGGCGCCACCTGCTCGACCAGCCGGAGGACCTTCGCCATGCTCGGGTGGCTCGCGATCACGTGCCCGAACGCGTTGCGCTCGCGCAGCCGCTCGCGCAGCCGCGAGTTCTCCTGGAGGAGCCGCGCCCGCTCCACAGCGCGCTCGACCACGACCGCGAGCACCGAGAAATCGAGCGGCTTCGTCAGGTAGTTGTACGCGCCCTTCTTCACGGCCTCGACCGCGCTCGAGATGGTGCCGAACGCCGTCATCACCACGAAGGTCGCGTCCGGCAGCGCGAGCTGCGCCTTCTCCATCATCCGGATGCCGTCGAGCCCAGGCATCTTCAGATCGGTCAGGACCACGTCGGGCGCGAACTCCTCGAGCTTGCCGAGCGCCTTGAAGCCGTCGGCCGCGGTCTCGGTCGTGTACCCCTCCTCGCGGAGGATCTCCGAGAGCGCCGCGCGCGCGTTGGCCTCGTCGTCGACGATCAGGATGCGCCCGCGGGATGCCATGGTGATGGCTTTCCTAGCATGCGCGTCCGCGGAATTGGACGGCTGCTCGGCCCCGGCCGAGCGGCGGCGGGGACCGCGGGCGCTCCGGTCGAGCACGTTTGCGACCGAGGCGCCGGCGCGGCGCCGTGCCTCGCGCAGAGAAGGCCGAAAGGCTCGGCACCACCGCGCGGTGTGCCGTACTTATCGAGCCGCGCGGCGCGCCTGTCGCGGAGCTGCTGCCAGCGAAAACCGCTGTTTCACGCGCCGCCCGGAGTGATACAACGGGCCGCGCGCGAGGTCTCCACCGTCCCGATTGGCGGGCGTTTCCTTGTTCGACCTCGCGGGTGAGGCTCGATGCATACGCTTCGGAAGGTGTTTGCCGACAGGCCCCGGCGCGCTGCGCTCACGGCGCTGCCGCTCGTCGGCTCGCTCACGCTCGCGGGCGCTGCCGAGGCGCAGCAGCCGCAGCCGCCCTTCGGACCTCAGCCGATTCCAGGCCAGCCCGCGCAGCCGCCCGGCGCTTTCGGGCCCGAGCAACCTTCCGCGCAACCCGGCCCCTTCGGGCCCCAGCCCGGCCAGCCCGGCCCCTTCGGGCCTCAGCCCGGTCAGCCCGGCCCCTTCGGGCCTCAGCCCGGTCAGCCCGGCCCCTTCGGGCCTCAGCCCGGTCAGCCCGGCCCCTTCGGGCCCCAGCCCGGCTTTCCGGGCGATGCTCCGCCGCAGTTCGGGCCGCAGCCCGGCTTTCCCGGCGACGCTCCGCCGCAGTTCGGGCCGCCGCCGGGCCAACCGCCGCCGGACGGGAGCGTCTCTTTCGGCGCGCAGGCGTCGGTCGGTGATCAGGGCCTCCAGGCCAGCGCGAAGGCGCCGACATCCACCGGGTGGGACGAGGAGGAGCGGGCGCTCTCCCTCACCGCGCAGCCGAACCTGTGGGGCTCGACCGGCCTCCTCAGGACGTCGTACGCGGGCTCGGGCGCGCCGGGCACCTTCCGGGTGTCGTTCCTGCTCGACTGGTTCTCCACGAGCGGCTTCCTCTGCGATCCGGCGGAGTCGACGCTCGCCGGTCACCCGATCACGTGCGGTCCTGACGCGAAGGAGGACTCGGCGAGCCACGTCGGAGCGTTCTTCGCGCTGAACGCGACCCCCCTGCCCTTCCTCGAGGGGTACGCGTCGATCCGCACGTTCGCGAACGCGAACGATCAGGGTCGTCCGCGGCTGCTGCAGGTGCTCGGCGACACGACGTTCGGCGTGAAGGCGTTCACCCCCACGAAGATCGGCAAGCCGTTCTCCTTCGGCGGCGAGGCGCAGCTGCTCCTGCTCAACGGGACCGGCAGCGTCGGCCTCGCCGGCGGCGGCACGAGCGCGGTCTTCCGCGGGCTCGCGTCGCTCGATCTGCGCAAGCCGCAGGGCAAGGGGTTCCCGCTGCGGGTGAACGTGAACCTCGGCTACAAGCTCGACAACTCCGGCGTCCTCGTGGAGGAGATCGAGAAGGCGCGCGCGAAGGCGTTCACGGACGATCGCGAGCGGCAGCCGATCTCGCGGGTCGAGCGGTTCGGGCTCGGCATCAACCGCGTCGACTTCTTCCAGACCCACCTCGGCGTCGAGGTGCCGCTGCCGAAGGTGCAGCCTTACCTGGAGTACACCCTCGACATCCCGGTGAACCGGCAGGGTTACGAGTGCCACACGAAGACCGTGTCGCGCGGCGACGTCTGCCTCGGGCTCGACGACTTCGCGTCTCCTGACCCGCAGAACCAGGGCGGACCGGGTTACGCCGCGGCGCCGTCTCGGCTGTCGCTCGGCGTGCGGGTGACGCCGTTCGAGAAGGCGTTCCGCGGGCTCTCCGGACACGCGGCGTTCGACCTCGGCCTGTCGGCGACCTCCGTGTTCATCGAGGAGGTCGCGCCTCAGGCGCCGTGGACGCTCTATCTCGGGATTGGCTATGCGTACGATACGAAGCAGAAGGAGCCGCCGCCGGCCCCCGCGCCGCAGATCATCAAGGAGCCGCCGCAGCTCGTGCCGGCGCCGCAGACCTTCGCGCGCGGCTTCGTGCACGAGCAGAACAAGCCCGACGCGGCGGTGGCGGACGCCATCGTGACGATCGAGGGCGCGGCTCAGCCGCCGTACGCGACAGGGCCGGACGGCCGCTTCCTCACGCGGCACCTCGATCCGGGGACGTACACCTTCAACATCCGGGCGAACGGGTACAAGCCCGGCACCTGCCAGGCGACGATCCTCCCTGGCGGGGCAGCGCCGGGGCAACCCGGGGCGTTCGGCCCGCAGCCTGGGCCTTTCGGTCCGCAACCCGGGCAGCCCGGCGCCTTCGGTCCGCAACCCGGACAGCCTGGGCCTTTCGGTCCGCAACCCGGACAGCCTGGGCCTTTCGGTCCGCAACCCGGGCAGCCCGGCGCCTTCGGTCCGCAACCCGGACAGCCTGGGCCTTTCGGTCCGCAGCCCGGGCAGCCCGGCGCCTTCGGTCCGCAACCCGGACAGCCTGGGCCTTTCGGACCGCAGCCCGGGCAGCCTGGGCCCTTCGGCCCGCAGCCCGGGCCTTTCGGTCCGCAGCCGGGAGGGCCTGGCGCTGCGCCGAGCCCGGCACAGCCGCAGGGGCCGACGTTCGTGGACGTCGACTGCTCCCTCGAGGCGCTGCCCAAGACGGGCAACATCGTCGGGACGGTGAAGGACGCGGAGAGCGGGGACGCGGTCGCTGGCGCGACGATCCGGCTGGTCGACGCTGCGGGCCGCGAGCAGACGGCGACGGCCGACGGCAGCGGCGCCTTCCGTTTCCCCGACCTGCCGGCCGGCGCGGTGACGCTCAAGGTCGAGGCGCAGGGCTACATGAACCACGTCAACCAGGCCGACGTCCGTACGAGCGAGGACACGCGCGCCGCCCTCACGGTGAACAAGCGGCCGAAGATCTCGCTCGTGAAGGTGCTGGGCAACGAGATCAAGATCTCGCGGCAGATCCACTTCGAGACCGACTCGGCGAAGATCCTCGGCGACTCGAACGCGCTGATGGAGGAGATCGCGGACGTGCTCCAGCGGAATCCGAACATCCGCAAGGTCGAGATCCAGGGGCACACCGACAACACGGGCGGGCGTGAGCACAACCAGACGCTCAGCGAGGCGCGGGCGAACGCGGTGCGCGCCTGGCTGATCCGGGCCGGCGTGGACGGCTCGCGGCTGCTCGCGAAGGGCTATGGCCAGGATCGCCCCGTCGCGCCGAACGTCACGCCCGCGAACAAGGCCAAGAACAGGCGCGTTCAGTTCATCATCGTGGAGAAGTGAGCCAGGTCCGCCGCCGGGCGGGCCCCGCATCCGGCCGCGCCTCGGCGTCGCTTGTCGGCGCCGGGGCGCTGCGATAGGGCACGCGCATGATCAAGCAGGTCATCGCGACCGCGCTGGCGGTGGTGGCGGGCTGCGCGGCGCCCACCCCGGCGCCCGATGCCCGGCCAGCCGAGAGCGCCCGGCCCTCCTCGGTCGGCGCCGCGCCCGCGGCGGCAGCAGCGACGCCAGGCACCAGCGCGGCCGAGGTGGCGCCAGCGCCTCGCCCCGAGGACGCAAGCGCGCCGGAGCCGCCGCAGGACGGGAGCGATCGCGCGGCCGCCGAGGCGCCCGCGGCCGGCGCGTCGCCCGGCGCAGGAGCGGAGCCCAGCGCAGGCGCCGAGGCGAGCGCCGCGACCTCCGCCCGCGCGGACAACAAGATCCTGCCGGCGCTCGAGAGCGAGGAGCTCACGGCGCGAGCCAGGGCGTTGTTCGACGCCATCGTGAAGAAGGAGCCAGCGCTGGCCGAGCCCTTCTGGTTCCCCAAGGAGCCGTTCATCCCGCTCAAGGACGTGAAGGACCCCGGCAAGTACTGGGACAACCTCCACGCCGCTTACGTGAACGACGTGAAGTCGATGCATCGGAAGCGCAAGAGCTGGGAGAGGGCGCGGTTCGTCGGCTTCGTGGTGGGCTCGAAGCCGAAGTGGGTGCCTCCGGGGGACGAGGTCAACAAGATCGGCTATTACCGCTCCTTTCACGGCAAGCTGAAGTACGAGATCGACGGGAAGCCGGCGAGCCTGGACGTCCACACGATCATCTCGTGGCAGGGCCGCTGGTACATCACCCACCTCGGCGACTTCAAGAAGCGCTAGGCGTCCGCGCCCGTTCTTGTGGACGCTGCGCGGGCGCGCCGCCATGGTCTCCGCGTGGCGCCGCTCGTCTCCGTCTTGCTCCCGTACCGGCAGGCGGAAGCGACGATCGAGGAGGCGCTGGAGAGCGTGCTCGCCGAGCGCGCGGTCGACCTGGAGGTGGTCGCCGTGGACGACGGCTCGACGGACGGCGGCCCTGCCAGGGTCGCGCGCATCGCGCAGCGCGATCGCCGCGTCCTGCAGGTCGCGACGGGCGGCGTGGGGATCGCACAGGCGCTCTCGCGGGCGGCGGAGGCGGCGCGCGGCGAGCTCCTCGCCCGCATGGACGGCGACGACATCTCGGTCGGCGAGCGGCTCGCGCGACAAGCGGCGACGCTCCTCCGGGATCCGCGGCTCGACGTCGTCGGGGCCCGCGTCGAGGCGTTCGCCGCCGGGCCGATCGGCGAGGGCATGCTGCGCTACGTCGACTGGCTGAACTCGATCGTCACCCCGGAGGACCACGCGCGCGAGATGTTCGTGGAGTCCCCGCTGTGCCACCCGTCGGTGATGCTGCGGCGGAGCGCGCTGGAGCAGGTGGGCGGGTTCCGGGAGGTCCCGTGGGCGGAGGACTACGACCTGTGGCTGCGCCTCGACGCCGCGGGCGCGCGGATGGCGAAGCTCCCGGAGGTCGGCCTGCGCTGGCGGCACCGCGAGGGGCGCGCCACCTTCGCCGATCCGCGGTACGCGATCGCGAGGTTCCTCGAGGCAAAGGCGCACTACCTCGCGAGGAAGCTCGGCCCAGCGCGCCCGGTGGCCGTGTGGGGCGCGGGGAAGACGGGCCGCCGGCTGGCGAGGGCGCTCGCCCGGAACGGCGTGGCGCCCGCGCGGTTCGTGGACATCGATCCGCGCAAGATCGGCCGGATCGCGCAGGGCGCGCCGATCGTCGACCCGTCGCGGCTGGAGCGCGGCGCAGAGACCGTCGTCGTCGCCGTGGGGGCGCGGGGGGCGCGCGCGCTCATCCGCGGCCACCTCGCGGCGCGCGGCTTCGTCGAGGGCTCCGACTACGTGTGCGCCTCCTGAGCGCGCGCCGGGCGACGCTTTGCAAGCGCGCGCTCTTTTGGGAGGATTGGATCCCACAGCGATGCGGGTCCCGGTGCTCACGAGCAAGCTCGACTTCCCTCCGCCAGAACGCGCGACCCCGGAGGGGATCGTGGCCGTGGGCGGCGAGGCCTCGCCGGAGCGGCTGCTGGCCGGCTACCGGCGGGGCATCTTCCCCTGGCCCCACGAGGGGCTGCCGCTGCTCTGGTTCTCCCCGGATCCGCGCTTCGTCCTGCCGCCGCGCGAGGCGCACGTCCCCCACTCGCTGCGCAAGCGGGTGCGCCGGGGCGAGATCGAGGTGCGGACCGACACGGCGTTCGAGCGGGTCATGCAGGCCTGCAGCGCCGCGCCGCGCCCTGGGCAGAACGGCACGTGGATCACCGAGGAGCTCATCGCCGGCTACACGGCGCTGCACGCCGCCGGGGTCGCGCACAGCATCGAGGCGTGGTCGAACGGCGAGCTCGTCGGCGGCCTCTACGGCGTGTCGCTGGGGCGGATGTTCTTCGGCGAGTCGATGTTCGCGCGCGCGCCCGACGCCTCGAAGGTCGCGTTCGCGACGCTCCTCGGGAACCTCGTCGCCTGGGACTTCGCGCTGGTGGACTGCCAGGTGTACACGGACCACCTGGAGCGATTCGGCGCCATGGAGTGGCCGCGGCGCGAGTTCCTCGGCGCGCTGAAGGTGGCCCTCGACGCCCCGACGAGGTTGGGACCGTGGCGCTTCGACCTCGAGCCCGCGCAGGCGATCGAGCGCCTCATCTCGCGGTGATCGCGCCCGAGCTCCGGCCGCGCGCCGCTCTACCCCGCGCTAGCGCTCGCCGCCCGAGCCGTCCTTGATCTCTCGGAGCAGCTCCTCGATCCGCCGCTCGGCGTCCGGCCCCTCGTCGTAAAAGAAGCGCAGCGTCGGCACCACGCGCAGCCCCATCGTGCGGGCGACGTCCCTGCGCAGCCGGCCCGACGCCGCCTCCAGCCCCTTGAGCAGGGCGCGGCGCGCCGCGGCGTCCTCCGCGCCGAACTCGTGGCGCACGTGGACCTTCGCGCTCTGCAGGTCGTCGGTGATCTCCACGCGCGACACGAGCACGCCGGCGATCCGCGGGTCACGCAGATCCCGGAGCAGGTTGGACAGGTCCTCTCGGAGCCGCTCGGCGACCCGCGTCGCCCGCTTCACCACGCCGCTCATTCGTCGTCCTCTGCGTCCTCGAACATGTCCGAGGACGCTCCCAGATCTCCATCGTCACGGCCGAGCGCCTGCTCGATGCCGCCCTGCACCCCAGCACCTCCATCGCCGAACGGCACGATCTCGGTCGCCCGATCCGTGAGGACGGCGTGCGGCAGCGACCCCGCCATCGCGGCCACGTCCGCGAGGACCTTGTCGCACATGACCGACGAGTTCGAGACGACCGCGACGCCGAGCGTCGCCCGCCTCGGATCGTCGAGCACGCCGACCTCGGCGATCGACACGCGCATCCGGCTCTGCGCCCGCTCCTTCAAGGAGCGCACAACGCTGCGCTTGTCCTTGAGGGAGCGGGCCCCGACGATATCGAGACGGAGACGGAGTACACCCACGAACATCGGATGAGGCTCAGAGCTTCGTCTTGACCTCTTCGAT
The DNA here is from genome assembly GCF_051475585.1 of Sorangium sp. So ce426. Lineage (NCBI taxonomy): Bacteria > Pseudomonadati > Myxococcota > Polyangiales > Polyangiaceae > Sorangium > Sorangium sp. So ce426. The sequence goes on from NZ_CP150341.1 coordinate 8,402,275, forward strand.
CTCGAAGCTCTCGATGATGTCGCGCTCCTTGATGTCCGAGTAGCCCTCGAGCGAGATGCCGCACTCGAACCCCTCGACCACCTCTTTCACGTCATCCTTGAACCGGCGCAGCCCCGACAGGCGACCCGTCCAGACGACGGCGTTGTCCCGGATGAGGCGCGCCTCGCCGGTGCGCTTGACCGAGCCGCTGATGGCCATGCAGCCGGCGACCGTGCCCGCCTTCGTGATCTTGAAGACCTGGCGGACCTCGGCGCGGCCGAGGACCTTCTCCACCTTGGTCGCGGGGAGGAGCCCCTCCATCGCGCTTCGGATGTCGTCGACGGCGTTGTAGATGATGTTGTAGAGCCGGATCTCGACGCCCTCGTTCTCCGCGAGAGCGCCCGCCTTGCCGGCCGGCCGGACGTTGAAGCCGACGATGATCGCCTTCGACGCGACCGCCAGGTTGACGTCGCCCTCGGTGATGCCACCGACGGCGCCGTTCACGATCGTGACCTTCACCTTCTGGGTCGAGAGCTTCGCCAGCGCGTGGATGATCGCCTCGACCGAGCCCTGCACGTCGCCCTTGATGATCAGCTTGAGCTCGAGCTGATCGGCCTCCTGCAGGTTCTTCGTGATGGACTCGAGCGAGACACGCGAATCCTGCGGGATGAGCGTCTTCGACGCCTTCTTGCGGCGTGTCTCGGCGATCTCCTCCGCGGTCTTCCCGTCCTTGACGGCGTGGACGGGATCGCCCGCGCTCGGCACCTCGTTGAGGCCGAGGACCTCGACGGGCGTCGCGGGGCCGGCCTCGGCGACGGAGCGCCCGAGCTCATCGGTCATCGCCCTGACCTTGCCCCACGCGGCGCCGGCCAGGAGGATGTCGCCCGTGCGGAGCGTGCCGTCCTGGACCATGACGCGCGCGACCGGGCCGCGGCCGCGATCGAGCAGCGCCTCGATGACGGTGCCGCTGGCGCGCTTCTTCGGGTTGGCGCGGAGGTCCTGGACCTCGGCGAGCAGCAGGACCGACTCGAGGAGCTGGTCGATGCCCTGCCCCAGCTTCGCCGACACGGCGCAGAACATCGTCTCGCCGCCCCACTCCTCGGGCTGGAGCCCGAGGGCCGCGAGGTCGCGCTTGATCTTGTCGGCGTCGGCGCCCGGCTTGTCGATCTTGTTCACCGCGACGAGGATCGGCACCTTCGCGGCCTGGGCGTGCGAGATCGCCTCCTTGGTCTGAGGCATCACGCCGTCGTCGGCCGCGACCACCAGGATCACGATGTCGGTGAGCGAAGCGCCGCGGGCGCGCATCGCCGTGAACGCCTCGTGGCCCGGCGTGTCGAGGAACGCGATCGTGCCGCGCGGCGTCTCGACGCGGTAAGCGCCGATGTGCTGGGTGATCCCGCCGGCCTCTCCCTCGGCGACCGTGGCCTTCCTGATCCTGTCGAGGAGCGAGGTCTTGCCGTGGTCGACGTGGCCCATGACGGTGACGATGGGCGGCCGGATCTCGACCTCCTCGTCGGTGTCGGCCCCGGCCTGCATGGCCGCGGTCAGCGTGTCCTGCTCGCTGACGGCCACGTCCTCGACGCTCCAGCCGAACTCGCTGGCGAGGATCTTCGCGGTCTCGGCGTCGAGCGTGCTGTTGATGTTCACGCCCGTCATGCCCATCGACAGGAGCCGCATGAGCACGTCCGTCGCCTTCAGGCTCATCTTCGCGGCGAGCTGCTGAAGCGTGACCTGCTCCTCGATCTTGATGACCTTCTTGTGCGAGGCCATCTCCTGCGTGGAGACCTGGACCGGCTTTCGCGGGAGCCCGCCGCCTCCCGGGCGCTGCCGCCCGAACATCCCCGGGCGCGTGTTCCGACCGCCCATGGGCCGGCCGCCCGGACCGAAGCTGGGACCGCCAGGGCGCGCTTGCTGGGCGTTGGCGCGCGGGTCGTAGGTCGTGCGGCGCGCCGGCGGCGTGCCGGTGCGTGCAGCCGGCATCGTGACGCCGGGGCGCCCCTGCCAGACCTCGATGCCGGTCTTCGGCGGCGAGGACGGGCGACGCGGCGCCTGTCCCGGCGTGCCGGCCGGCTCTTCCGGCTTGGCCGCGGGCGCCGGCGCGGGCGGCGTGGTCGGCCGAGCGCCCGGGCGGGCGGCGGCCGGAGCTGCAGGCCGCTGCGGCGCGGGCGGCGGCGACGTCGGACGCGACGCCCCCTGCGCGGGAGCAGGCGCCGAGGGCGCGGCTTGCGGCCGGGCCGGCGTCGGCGCCGCGGCTGTTCCGGGCGCTGCGGCTGCTGCGGCAGGCGCAGGCGCTGCGGCAGGCGCAGGCGCTGCGGCAGGCGCAGGCGCTGCGGCAGGCGCCGCTGCTGCGGGCGCTGCGGCAGGCGCAGGGATCGGGGCGGGCGCAGCCGCCTGCGCGGGGGCGGCAGCTGGCGCCTCGGGCGCGGCCGCGACGGGGGCGGGCGCCGGCGCGGCGGCGGTGGCAGGCGGCGCCGCGACAGGCGGCGCAGGCTTCGGCTCGGGCGAGGTCACCTTCGTCTCCTCCGCGGCCACGGACGCCGCGGCAGGCGCGGTTGCTGCGGGAGCGGGAGCCGCCGGGGGCGGCGGCGCAGGGGGCGCAGCCGCAACAGGCGGCATCGCCGGGGCAGGCGCATTGGGCGCGGGTGCGGGAGCAGGCTCGCGCGGGCTCACGGCGACGACCGGCTCGGGGGCCGGCGCCGAGGGCGCTGCGACGGGAGCGGCGGGCGGCGCAACGGGGCGACGGGGCGGCGCTTCTTCCTGAGCGGCGCGCTCGGGCGGCGACGAAGCCAGAGCGGGCTCAGCCGCAGGCCGAGAGGGCGCAGGCTCCGGAGCAGCGCGAACGGGCGCCTCCGACAGGTCAGGCCCACGGCCTGGCGAGGACGGCTCGGGCTCGGCCCCGGGCCGTGCGCGGCGCTTGACGACCGTGGGGCGGATCCTCTCCTCCACCACCTCAGGCGACTTCTGCCGCTCGAGGTGCCGCTTCACCCGCTCGACGACGTCGGACTCGACGGCGCTCATGTGATTGCGCACGTCGCCTATACCCATGGACTGGAAGAGCGCGACCAGCGTCTTCTGGTCCATGTTCAGCTGCTTGGCGACCTCGTAGACCCGGACTTTGCTCATGCACCTCGCTCCACGTTAACCAATCCGCCTCACCCATCCGCGCGGGCGACGATTTGCGGCCACTCTGTCCACCGTCGAGGCGCGTCCGGTAGGTCCGGACACCGCCGCCCTGCCCCCGACCGCGCCGCCTCCCCCCGTCCCCGGCGCGGTAGCAAGAAGCCGACCCGACCCACTCTCCGGCACCCGCCGCTCGTCGCGGCTGGTGAGCGCGCCCTCCAGGCTGCCGGTTCTTCCCCCGACATCCTCGGACGCCGAGAGAACCCCGGCCCCGGGGTTCTCGCGCTCCACGCCCGACGTCCCCGGCGCGCGGCGACGCGAGAGGCCAGCATGGCCAGGCGGCGCCTTCCGTTGCTCGGGGCTCCCGCCCTCCTCCGATCGGGCGGCCGCGCTGCGCGAAGGCCGCCCCCTGCGACCGGCGCCGCGGCGTCCGCCCTCCGCGGCGTCCTCGCCCCGCTCGACGCGCGCGCACGTGTCCACGACGTGCGCTGCGTTCGCGACGGCAGCGGCGATCGACGCCGATGAGATCGCCATCAGGCCAACGCCGTGCTCGCGCGGGCCGCCCGCCAGGGCGCCGAGCCCCTGCTCGCTGCCCCACGCGACGGCGCGCCCTTCGGCGACGGCGCGCCTGACCTCCGGCAGATCCGCGCCTGCCGCCGCGTCGCACGCGACCAGGACGAGCGCGGCCTCGCCCCGCACGCACGACCTTACGACCGCGTCGGCGCCCATCGCCACGCTCTGGGAGCGGACGGCGGCACGGAGGAGCCCCTGGAGCCGGCGCTCGGTAGCCTCTCGGATCGCCCGCGCCAGCGAGACGGTCGTGAGCGGTTCGACGCCCTGCGCCTGATCGTCGACGCCCTCGGCGCCTCCTCCAGCGGCCCCCACGATCGCGTGGACACGTCCCTTCGCGGCGCGGGCGAGCCCCCGGGCGACCGCCGCCGAGAGGCAGCCCTGCTGCGGGTGGACGTGTGCGCCCCGCCCGAACCCGCCGTCGCCCGGATCGACCGCGACCACACCGCCGGGACCAAGGATGAGCCGGACGAGCGGACGAGCGCCGCGGACGTCGTCGACGCCGACGCGCTCCCCACAGCCGACGCACGTGCGCACTCGCCCCTTCTCGAAGGGCTCACGCTCACCCGCGTCGCTCTGTCTGCTCACCGCTGATCCCATCCTCGGCCCTCTACTTCTCCTCGCAGCCTACGCGTGCCTCACTTCTGCGGCGCGTCGAACGTCCGCCCGCGCCGCATCGAGCACCTTCTGCTCGCTTTCAACGAAATCCCGCGCCCCCTGCTTGATGGCGCGCGCCTTCTTGATGCCGAGGCCGGTGCGGATCGCCAGCCGATCCTCGTCCTCCCGCAGCACGTCCTCGACGCTGCGGTACCCGGCCTCCTCGAGCAACACCACCGTCCGATCGCCGACGCCACGGATGAACATCAGCCGCTCGCGGTCGGTGAGCGGCTCGGTGCGCGAGCTCGCGGAGCGGATGCGCTCCTGCCGCAGTCGCTCCATCGTCGTGTCCGCCTGCGACTTGATGCGATCGGCGGCCTCGACGCCGCCGAGACCCGGGATGGCCGCGAGCTCCTCGACCGAGGCCTCGCTGACCTCCTCGAGCGCGCGGAAGCCGAGCCGGTACATGGACTTGGCGATCTGCTCCGTCACCACGTCCATCTGCTGCAGGGCGGAGATCGCCTCTTCTTCCATCTGCTTGAACTTGGTCTCGCTGATGATGTCGAGCTTCCAGTTCGTCAGCTGCGCGGCGAGCCGCACGTTCTGGCCCTTGCGCCCGATCGCGAGCGACAGCTTCTCGTCCGGGACCACGAGCTCCATGCGCCCGTCGGCCTCGTCGACGATCACCTTGTGCACCTCGGCCGGCTGGATCGCGGCGATGACGTAGCGCGCCGGATCCCGATCGAACGGCACGATGTCGATCTTCTCGCCGCGGAGCTCCTGGACGACCGCCTGCACGCGCGAGCCCTTCATGCCCACGCACGCGCCCACCGGGTCGACGTCCGCGTCGCGGCTGGTCACCGCGATCTTCGAGCGGGCGCCCGGCTCCCGGGCGACCGACACGATCCGCACGATGCCCTCGTAGATCTCGGGGACCTCGGCCTCGAAGAGCTTCTCGACGAGCCGTGGATCGGAGCGAGAGAGGATGACCTGCGGGCCGCGGGCCTCGCGATCGATGTCCTTCACGTACGCCACGATGCGGTCCCCGGGCCGGTACGTCTCGCGCGGCGTCTGCTCGCGGAACGTGAGCACGCCCTCGGTGCGGCCGATGTCGACGATGATGTTGTTGCCCTTCTCGAACCGCCGCACGATGCCGCGGATGAGCTCGCCCTTGCGATCCTTGTACTCGTTGAAGATGAGATCGCGCTCGGCGTCGCGCACGCGCTGCAGCAGGACCTGCTTCGCCGTCTGCGCGGCGATGCGCCCGAAGGTCGTGCGGCCGTGCTTGAGCTTCAGGATGTCGCCGTATTCCTTGTCCTGATCGCGCGCCTTCTCCGCGTCCTCGGGCCGCCAGAAGACCTGGAAGCCGAGCTCCTCGCCCAGGGTCGCGTCCAGCTTCAGCTTGTCCACGTCAGTGATGGAGATCTCGCGCTCCGGCTCCGTCACGGCCTCGACCACGGTCATGTACTGGAAGAGGTCGATCTGCCCGGTGTCCTCGTTGAAGCGCGCCTCGAGCTCGCGGGTGGGGCCGAAGACGCTCTGCGCGGCCTTCAAGATCGCGGCCTCGATCGTCTCGACGAGGATCTTCTTGTCGATCCCCTTCTCCTTCGCGACCTGATCGAGGATGCTGCCGAGGCTCGTCTCCGAGGTCGGCATCGCTGCCATCGTTGCCATGACGTCCCTGTCTCCTGATCTTTCTTCTCTCTACTTGCGCTTCTCGGAGCCGCGCTCGCTCCGCTTTGAGCCCGACCGCGGAGCCGCCTCCGCGAGCTGCTTCTTCTGCCCCGACTCCTTAGCCGGCTCCTTGCCCTGCCGCTGCCCCTTCTTTGGCTGCGCCGTGAGCTCGAAGACGAGGCGCGCCTCCACGACATCCGCGAACGGGACCGCGATCCGCTTGCCGTCGACCAGCACCGCGACCTGCCCCTCCGGAGCCTCGAGGAGCTCGCCCCGGAGCAACCGCTGACCGTCCGGCGCGGGGCGCGCCAGCTTCACCTTCGCTGTCCTGCCGATGAAACGAGCGAACTCGGCCGCTGTACGCAGCCGCCGGTCGAGGCCAGGCGAGCTGACCTCGAGGTTGTAATGGTTGGGTATGAGATCCTCGGCGTCGAGGACCGATGAGACGTCGCGCGACACATCCGCGCAGTCCTCGAGCGTGACCCCGCCGCCCGCGTCGCCCGCGTGGTCCGCGTCGTCCGCGTTCTCGCGCTCGATCGTGAGCCGCAGCGTCCAGCCCGCCCGCTCCGTGATCCACTCCAGATCGACGAGCGTGATCCCATGCGAGGCCAGCACCGGCGCGACGGCGTCGCGAACGCGCCCGAGATCGAACACGGCTCTGGTCGAAGGCTCCATGGGTTGCTGCATGTGAGAGACGTCACTTTCGGCGGATCCAGGTCCTCCCAGCGCGATCGGCCCCGAGCGAGGGTGCCCGGTGCCTCTGCGCCAAAAAAAAAGAGCCGATTCCCCGAACTGGGAACCCGGCTCGCGGATCCGCCTAGTTGTCGGCGGACAACCTAGTCGAATGCGGGCCTTCATGCAAGGGGGGATACGGGCAAACCGCCCCTGCACGGCCGGAGATCTCCCGCCGGTTCCTCCTCGCGTCGTCGCGTCGTCGCGTCGTCGCGTCGTCGCGTCGTCGCTTCCTCGCTTCCTCGCTTCCTCGCGAGGGCCAGCGGCGCGTCAGCGCTGGAGCGCTCCCCGCCGCGCGGCGGTCACGCGACGCGCCCGCCGGGTCCGCCAGCGTTATGCCAGATTCGGCAGCGCGACGATATCGACGTGCAGGACCTCCTCGAACGCCGCGATTTCCTTCAGACAGGCCTCGCTCGGCCGGCCGGAGACCCGCATCTTCGTGCAGGTCGCAGTGGCCCCCTCGAAGACGGTGTTTGAAATCTCCTCGATGTTGATCCCGTGGCGTTTCATGACGCTGAGCGTGTTCGCGAGGACGCCGACCTTGTCCATCATCCGGACGACGACCGCGTAGCGGGCGGGCGACGTGGCGCAGATGTTGACCACGTTGGGCAGCTCCTCCTCCGTCATGAAGGCGCGGATGATCCGGGCCGTCTCGAGGGCGACCGCGCGCTGGGCCTGCTCCGTCTGCGCGCCGATGTGCGGGGTGCCGTAGACGAGCCCTCGCCCGAGGAGGTGCGACTCGAACGGCGCCGAGCTCTTGTCAGGCTCGGTGGCGAACACGTCGAGACCGACCCGCAGCCCCTTGCGCGGGATGAGCTCCTCGAGCGCGGCGTAGTCCATCACCTCGGGGCGCGCGGCGTTCACGACGATGGCGCCGTCGGGGAGCGCCTCGAGGACGCTCCGGCTGACGATGCCGCGCGTCTGCGGGGTGGCCGTCAGGTGGACGGTGAAGATGTCGGAGCGGGCAGCCAGATCCTCCAGGGTCCGCGCATAGCTGACGTCGAGCTTGGCGGCGCGGCCCGGCGTCAACGAGCGCGACCAGGCGTGCGGCTCGAGCCCGAACGCGCGGGCGCGCAGGAGCACCTCACGGCCGATCGCGCCGAGCCCCGCGATCCCGATCCGCCGACCGAACAGGCCACGGGCCACCGAGTACTTCGCCTTCTCCCAGCGGCCGGCCCGGAGCTCCGACGTCGCATCGACAAGGCGGCGGTCCAGCGCGAGGATGAACGCCATCGTCAGCTCTGCCACCGCGGTCGCGTTCTTGCCGGGACAGTTCGCCACGTAGATGCCGCGCGCGCTCGCGGCCGCGACGTCGATCGTCCCCACGCCGACCCCTGCCCTCACGATCAGGTTGAGCTGCCGCCCGGACGCGATCGCCTTCGCCGTGACCTCGGTGGAACGAACGACGAGAATGCCGATCCCGTCGAGGGCCGCCGGCAGCGTGTCTCTGGTGAGCTCCGGCCGGGACTCGATCTCGATCCCGAGCACCTTGAGCTCTTCCAGAGCCGAGAGGTCCATTTTGTCGGCTACTAGCAGGCGCATGCGGACGGGAACCGTAACAGAAAAGCTCTCGCTGACGATGAGCGTTCTACGCCTCGTCTGCGTCGTCTGCGTCGTCTGCGTCAGTTGCGCCAGCTCATGCGCCAGCGATCATCAGGTTTCTCCCTGGGGTGCAGCGGGCAGACCGACGCTCGGCGCGTTCGTCGCGCCCCCGGACCTCGACGCTCGGCTGCACGCCATCGACGTGGAGGCCGCCGAGCTCGGGCTGAAGCTCGAGGTCGAGCTCCGCGGCGCGCTACGGCGCGGCGGCGAGGTGGTGGTGCGCGGCTACAGCGGGACCGACGCGCTCGGGCGCCGCACCTCGGCGGTCCGCGTGGCGACGCCGCACGGCGTGGTCATCGCCGCGGGGCCGCTCGACAGCGGGCGCGTGGACCGCAGGCAGGCGACCCAGCTGATACCGTCGCTCCTCCCCGGCCACGAGCCGGAGGCGACGGAGCAGCTCGGGGCGTTCCGCTCCGGGACCGATCTCAACCGAGACGGCGCTCCGGACGTCGTGCTCAGAAACGAGGAAGGCGAGCTGGAGATCTGGGCCGTGCAGCCGCTCGGCGCGGCCCGGTACGCCGTCGAGCTCGCGGCGCCGCCGCGGTTCGCGCTCGACGTCGATCAGGATGGCACCCTGGAGCTCGCCGGCCGGATCCCGCTCGGCGAGGGGGATCCCATCGCGCCCGATCTCCTCGACGTCGCCGGGTTCGAGGGAGATCGCTACACGCACCGCGGCAGCGTCGCTCGGGCGTTCCATGCGACGCGCGCGGAAGGCCCCGGCTCGGAGACGGCCGGCCAGGGCAAGCGGCAAGAGCCGCCGAAGGACGACGCCGCGCGCCTGCGGGGGGCGCTCGAGCGGGCCTGGCACGCGGTGCTCGCGGGCAGGCCGGCGGCCGAGGCGCTCGCGACGCTCGACCGAGAGCCGGTGACGCCAGCGCTCCGGGGCGCGTTCTCGGCGCACCGCGCGCGCGTCGCGGCGGCCGCGGGCGGTCCTCCGGCGCCGCCCGGCGCCGGAGGCGTCCCTACTCGTCCGCAGGGAGCATCGGAAACGCCTGCTCGAAGGTGACGAGGATGTCGCCGGGGAGCGCGTCAGGCTCCTTGTAGCCGCGCGTCAGCGGCACCCCCCAGTCGGCGCGCATGACGACGCGGTTGAGCTGCGGGAAGAGGGCCCGCACCCCGAAGCCAGCCGACTGCTTGAGGCGCAGATCGTCGAAGCCGTCGAAGGCGTCGCCGGCGTCGAAGAAGGCCGCGCCCGCGACCTGGCACGACCAGATCTCGAGGGGCCGCGTGCGGAGCTCCAGGTTCGCGGAGAGCACGTCCTCGCCGATGAACGCCGCCGTCGGGTACCCGCGGAGCCGGGTGTCGCCGCCGAGGACCAGCTTCCTGTTCAGGTAGTTCCTGTACCGGTCGAACAGGCGCACGTCGAACACGAGCCGCCCGACGCCGAAGCTCGGCGTGTGGACCCGCGCGCGCGCCTCGATGGAGGCGTCGAAGATCTGCGAGCCGTCGAGCTCGGTGACGGTCTCGACCACGGCGCGCGCGAGGCCGTCGCCGAGCGCGACGGTGTACGCGGCCGCGGCGGAGATCCCGACGAAGCTCCGGCTGGAGTTGAGCGCGGTCGTGACCGGATAGATCAGGATCGCGAGCTCGTGCCCCAGCCGGTAGTCCTCCTGCAGCGCGAGCGTGTTGAAGTCGAGGACGCGCAAGAAGCGGGTCGAGTACGTCGCGTACTTGAACGTCGGCGCGACGCGGGTGTCGCTCACCGGCATCACGCGCTCCTCGAACTCGGCGATCGCGGCAGGGGCGAGGCCCCCGGGCGCGTCGAGGCGATAGACCTTGCGGCTCGCCTCGATGCCCACCGAGACGTCGTGCTTCACGGTCGAGGACCTCGACGCGCCGCCGCCGAAGCTGCGCGTGACGGCGTAGCTGCCCACCAGGAGATCGCTCCGGTAGCGGTACGGGACGCGATCGTCCCCCGGCGTGGCCGCCGCGTCGAAGGTGGCGAGCTTCGTGCCGACGAAGCGGCGGGTCACCTCGTCGCGCCAGGAGATCTCGAGGTCCCAGGCCCACTCCGCCTGCGTCGCGTAGAGCGGCTGCCCGTAGCCGAGCTCGCCGCTCGTGCCCTCGAACTCCCCGGTCTCCCGGTCGAGGATCGCGTTCACCTCGGTCCACAGCCGCACGTGGCTGCCGCCAATGCGCGGCATCGTGTAGGTGACGCCGAGCGAGAGCGCTCCGGGATCGAGCCCGAGCTGCGCCGCGACGGCGTGGTGGACGCCGAGCAGGTTCTGCTCGCTGGGCTGCAGGAACAGGTACTCGAGCTGCCCGCCGGCGATGCGGTAGTCCGAGTTGAGGCGCAGGCTCCAGACGTCCTTGGTGACGACGGCGACCCGCACCCGATCCGGAGCGCCGCCCCGCACGGCGAAGACGAGGACGAGCGACAGCTGGGGCAGGTCGCGCAGGATGCGCGCCGACTCGTCGGCGAGCGCCTGCTCGTAAGGGCGCCCGACCGCGAGCAGCACCTCGCGCCGGATGACGTGCGGCCGCGAGAGCGCGTGGAACCAGTTCAGGAAGGCCGGCGCAGGATCGCGGTCCTCGATCACCTCGAGCGGGACCACGTCGATCCCCTCGACGATCTTGCCCTCGGGGGCAGGCTCGAGCGTCGCGCCGAGGCGCGACAGGACACGCTCGATGGTGGCGCTCTCGTAGCTCGAATAGCCCTCGCGCCGAGCCGGCGCGGCGGGCGCCGCCGGCCCCCCCTGCTCCCCGGCGGCCGCCGCCTTCCCGCCCTGCTGGGCCTGCGCCTCGAGCGCGAGCAGCGCCCCGAGGGCAGGGAACACGCAGCGCACCAGCACGATCGATGCGCTACGCACGAGCCTCTCGCCTCAGAAGGACTCGTTGGCAGGGTACGTCGCCATGACGTTGATCTTGTACTTCACGTACTGGTGCGGGATCGTCCCCCACTCGGGCGTCGGCATGGCCCGCTTCACGCAGCGGAGCAGCTCCTTCGTCTTCGCGCGGCTCACCGTCGTCGACTTGCCCACGTAGAGGTTCGTCCGCTTGCGCCGGAAATCCATCTCGAGGACGAAGCTCACCGTGATGCTCGCCTTGCCGGAAGGGGCGCACTGGACGTTGTCGCGGATCGCGCGCGACAGGCCGTCCTCGAAGAAGGTGACGTGATCGCAGCGCTCGGGCGGGGTGGTGCCCGGGCCGGGGTTCTGGCACTTGAGCGTGGTGAACGGCGAGAGCGTGACGCCCTCGGACAGCCCGGCGCCCGCGTCGGCGAGCGCGCCCGCGTCCCAGGCGTAGGTGCCTGCGTCAGCCGTCGCGGCGTCCGCGGAGGGGATCGACTCGGGCTTCGGGCGCCGCCACAGGTAGAGCGGCACCGCCACCACGATGAGGCCCGCGACGAGCGCGATGATGATCTGGAGCCGCACGGGGCGCTCGCTGCCGCCGCGACCGAGGTAGCGGTACGGCGAGGGCTGAGAGGGCGGACTGGAGGTGGAAGGGAACGGAGGCCGGCTGTTCATCGGACACGCTCAGGCTCAATCGATGAGCGTCCGCGCAGGGCGCCCAGGCTCGCCCTTCACCAGCGTCGCGCCGAGCTCGAGCGTCTCCGGGAGCATCCCCTGGACCTGCGCGACCACCTGCTCGACCACGTGACGGGCCTCGTCGATGCTCGGACCCACGATCGAGACCACGAACTTGAGCGGCCCCGTCCGGCCCGCGACGGCCGGCGTGAGGCTGAGCAGGAGCATCTCGGTCAGATCGATCACCCGCTGCGCCGCCTTCCGCAGGGCGAGCATCTCCAGGATGGTCGGGCGCTCGCTGACCTGGCGGTTCGGCCCGCGCAGCTCGTACCGCGCGACCTGCATCGGCACCTCGGCCCAGTCGGCGAACAGGCCGTCCTCGTCGATCGCCTTCATCAGGTGCTCGCGCACGAGAAGGCCGGTGAGGCCGTCGCGCTTCGCGAGGTACTGCTTCGCGCGCCGGTGCTGCGGCGAGTCCGGGCCGAACGTCACGAGCTTCATCCGGCACTCGCCGACCTGCACCTCGCCGCCGTGCAGCAGCGAGACCTGCGACTTGCGCTCGTAGTTGAAGTCCGCGTAGCTGCCGTTCGTGCTGCCCTGGTCCTCGATGAACCACGACCCCGTCTGCCACTTCAGGATCGCGTGCGCCCCCGAGACGGTCGCCTCGGGCACGCACAGGCTCTGATCGCTGCGGCGGCCGAGCGCGAGCTTCGTGTCGTGCAGCGGCAGCAGGGAGCCCACGATCTCGGGCGCGTTCGTCGCGTACGTCACGAGCAGCGACTGCGCCCCGGGGGTGAAGTTCAGCTTGAGCGCGCCGCCCGGCGGCGGGCCGGGATCGAGGCGCTCGCGCGGCAGCTGGATCGGGCTCGTGGTCAGCTGCGACGGGTTGAAGAAGCGCATGTGCCGCGCCTGCGGCCGCATCGACGGGTCCTCGTTGAGGCCGCGGAAGATCTGCCGCACCTCGTCGATCGACAGGCCCGCCGGCACGTCGAACATGATCTGCTGCTTCATCGTCTTGACCCGCGGCTTGTAGCCGGGCTCCGGGACGCGGCAGGTCCACATCTCCCAGAGGGTCAAGGCCATGGCGTACACGTCGTCCTCGGGGCTCGCGCCGCCGTTGCGCAGCCGCTCGGGAGACATGTAGTTCGGCGTGCCGCCGTCGGGCGGCGCGCCAGGGCGGCGCGCCGAGGCGCGCGCGCGCTCCTGGGCGAAGCCGAAGTCGAGGATCACCGCGCGGCCCTCGGAGACCATCACGTTGCCCGGCTTCAGATCGCCGTGCACGAGGCCCTGCGCGTGGATGGCCGCGAGCCCGTTGCAGACCTCGCTCGCGATCTTGCGGAACTCGTCCGCCGAGTAGCCGCCCTGGGCCTTGCGCTTGCGGATGTGCGTGTGGAGCGTCTGCCCGGGGATCTGCTCCATCACGAGGATGGGGCCCCACGGGCTCGGCGCGAGGTCGTGCACGCGACAGACGTTCGGGTGGCCCACCGAGCGCGCGAGGAGGAGCTCCTGGCGAAGCGCCTCGTCGTCGCCTGGCATGCGCGACTCTTCGCGGACCACCTTGAGGGCCACGGTCTGCTGCGTCGAGCGATCGAAGGCCAGGAAGACCTCGCCCATGCCGCCTTTACCGAGGCTCTGACGGATGTCGTAACGGTCATTGATGACCGTTCCGGCAGTGATGGGAGGAGGGGGTGTCTTGGTCACGGCCCGCGGTGGATAAAAGGAGCGCGAACCGGAGCGTGCCCGACACCGGCTGCGGCGCACAGCGTCGTCCATCTGAACGTCGAGCGCAACGGTCGTTCGGAGGGAGAGGCCAAACCCAGCGCTGCGGCGGCCGCTTCCCCGCTGATTTGGGCCGAGATCGCCCCTCCGAACGTCCCGGCCGCCGGGATCTCTTGACGATGACGGCTGATTTGTTTACGCGGCTCGGCCAGCCCGGCGCACGTCACGCTCGCGCCGGCGCGGGCGTGACGTGCGCCGGGCCAGCGAGCCGTCGAAGCCACGTCCCACCTACCGGACGGGCGAGAAGAGTGGCTCCTCCGCGACGGCGTGGGGACGGCCCAGCGGACCGATGTTCGTCCGGGACGATGCCGACGGTGCAGAGGACGCGAAGGACATCGTCCGACGGACGCCGTCCGAGGGCGCGAACGGGAGCGCGAGGGCGGTCGCGTGCGCGCCGACAGCTCCCCGGCTCCGCTCATGGGCCTCTCGATCGCAGGCACGTCGCTCTCGCGCTCTCTTCACCGACGACGCGAACCGCGCCTGGATCGGCGGCCTCACACGGAACGCGGCTCCCTGCTCAGGGTCGGGTCGCTGTCGTCACCGACGTTCAACCTCGCGCGGCCCGTCACGCCTCGACGACCGCACGGACGGCAGCGCACCACGCTCCACGCATTCCCTGCTTGTATCGTGGCACTGCAGATTGACACCTCAGAGTCGCCTCAGTCAGACTGCTCCCGAGGCGGCTGCTGTGTGTCCAATCTTCACCTCCTCCCGCTGCCCGAGGAGAGGCGCGACATGCCTGATAGCCGACAGCGAGAGGTAACCGGCAGCTCGAAGGTCTCGAGGGCTGCCGCGACAGACCCGCTGCTGGGGCGTGTCATCAACGGCCGCTTCACGATCGTCAGCGTCATCGCCCGCGGCGGCATGGGGAAGGTGTACAGGGCCGAGCAGGCGCCGCTCGGCCGCATCTGCGCGCTCAAGGTGCTGAGCCCCAAGTACGAGGGCGACCACGATCCCGAGTTCCACAGGCGCTTCTTCCTCGAAGCGTCGATCGCGGCGAAGCTCACGCACCCGAACACGGTCACCGTGTTCGACTACGGCCAGAGCGACGACGATATCTACTACATCGCGATGGAGTACATCGAGGGGAAGACCCTGCACCGCGTGCTCCGCGAGGAAGGGCCGTTCTCCGAGGCGCGCGCGGCCCACATCGCGCGCCAGATCTGCCGGTCGCTCCGCGAGGCGCACGGGCTCGGGGTCGTGCACCGCGACCTCAAGCCGGGCAACGTGCTGCTCGTCGATCACGAGGACGAGCACGACCACGTGAAGGTGCTCGATTTCGGGCTCGTCAAGGACACCCAGAGCGGCGAGGACCTGACCCAACAAGGCCTGTTCATGGGCTCGCCCAAGTACATGGCGCCCGAGCAGATCACCGGCAGCGAGGTCTCGGCGCGCACCGATATCTACGCGCTCGGCGTGATGATGTACGAGATGCTGTCGGGCCACGTGCCCTTCGACAAGGGCGCGGGCGTCGGGACGCTCATGTCGCACGTCCACGACCAGATCCCGCCGATGCAGGCCCACAACCCGCAGCTCTCCATCTCGCAGACGATGGAGGGGATCGTCTATCGCTGCCTGGAGAAGGACCCGGCGCACCGCTTCTCCTCGATGAACGAGCTCGTCAACGCGCTCAAGTTCACCGCAGGCGGCATCTCCACGCGAGACACGGGCGAGAACCCGCCCATGCCGTCCGGCGCGACGGGCTACCGCGCGTCGCTGCCCTCGTACACGTCGGCCACGCCGTACCCGTCGGCGCCTTCGCGTCCGTCGGCCACGCCGTACCCATCGGCGCCCTCGCGTCCGTCGGCCACGCCGTACCCATCGGCGCCCTCGCGCCCGCCGGCCACGCCGCGCCCATCGGCCGCTCCGCTCTCGACGACGAGCGATTTTCCGGGCCTCTCCACGCCGTACTCGTCGCCCCCCGCGAGCTCACCCGCCACCTATACAGGCCCCCTCGCCACGGACAGCGCCCTCAAGCCGCCGGCGGCGCCCGTCTTCGTCCCCCCGTCGATCACCGACGCGATGGGGTCGCGCCCAGCGCCGCCCGCGGAGGGGCTCTCCGCCATCCAGACCGGCGCGAGCCCAGGTCGAAAGGTCATGCCCTGGGCGCTCACCGCGGTCCTCGCGGCCGGGGTCGGCGTCGCCGCCGCCCTGCTGGCGCGCGCGCCGGTCGCCCACACGAGCGCGGCGGCGCGCGAGCAGGGCGCGGTGAGCCCTCCTCCGCCCGCGGCGACAGCGCCGGCGCCCGCGGCGCGCGGGCTGCACATCGAGAGCACGCCGCCCGGCGCGGCCGTCAGGGAAGGCAACAAGGAGCTCTGCGCCGAGACGCCGTGCGAGATCGTCTGGCGAGGGGCCGCAGCCGCGCTCGCGCTGGAGCACGAGCTCGTGTTCGAGAAGCCGGGCTACAAGCCCGCCACGGTGCACGTCTCCGGCGCCGAGGAGAAGGTGCGCGCGAAGCTCGACCCGGACGCGATCCCGGCGCCGGCGACCCCGAACAGGCCCAGGGCGAACACCCAGGAGCCCGAGCCGTACAAGAGCAACCCCTACTGACGAGGGCGCGGACGCGCCCCGGCCGCTCTTCTGGTAGAGTCGCCGCGCTTTCGCGGCTGCGGCCTCTTACCATGGCCGCGGCGGCTTCGCGTTCGCGCGAGGAGCTCACCGGACGCTCCTCGCGTGGACCCGTCGATGAAGTGTTCGGTGTGATGTGGGGGAGCAGCGCCGTCAGCGCTCCCGAGCTCTCGCCGGGATCGCCGTCGCTCCCCGGCCCCGCTGAGGACAGGGCGAACTCATGTCGTCTTCCGATTCCTGCTCGCACCGCCGCCGCGACGACGTCCCGGCGCTCGACCCGACCGACGACGCCCGCGCGGCGCGGCCGCGCCGCGCGACGGCGCTCCAGCGGAAGCTCCTCGCCTGCGCCGTCGCCTTCGGCGCGATGACCGCCGCGCGCGGCGCGCTCGCCGACGCCCGCACCGAGGCGCGCCGCCACTTCCGGGCAGGCATGGATCTCATCGCCCAGAAGCAGTTCGACGAGGGCATCCGGCAGCTCCAGAAGGCCAACGAGATCCTCCCCCACCCGAACGTCACCTTCAACATCGCGCGCGCGCACGCCGAGGCCGGCCACATCGAGCAGGCGCTCGCCGCCTACCGCGAGTACATCGCGAGCGATCCCGCGGACCGCGAGCAGGTGACGCGGATCGTGGAGCAGCTGGAGCAGCGCCTCGCCGCGCGGCGCGCCGCGGCGATCCCCGAGCCGAAGCAGCCGCCGGCGCCCGCGCCGCAGCCGCCGGCGCCGCAGCAGCCCACCCCAGGCGAGGCGCCCGCCCCGCCGCCCCCCGCCGGGGAGCCCGCCGCGCAGGGCGCGCCCGCGACGGCCGCGACGAAGGCGCCAGCGCCGGGCCCGAAGGCGGCCCCCGGCGACGCCGCGAGGATCGTCGGCGCGGCCCGGACCGAGGACGTCTACCAGGAGACGGTCGTCACCGCCTCGCGCGGCGCCCAGAGCCCGCTCGACTCCCCGAACTCGACGACCATCGTGACCCGGCAGGACATCCGGCTCTCCGGGATCACGCGCATCCCCGAGCTGCTCCGGCGCGTCGCCGGCATGGACGTCATGCAAATCACGGGCGGCGACGAGAACGTGTCGATGCGCGGCTTCAACAGCCGCCTCGCCAACAAGATCCTCGTCCTCGTGAACGGGCGCACGGTCAAGAACGACGTGCTCGGCTCGACCTTCTGGGAGGCGCTCTCGATCGACGTGGATCAGATCGAGCGCATCGAGGTGGTGCGCGGCCCGGGCTCCGCGCTCTACGGCGCCGACGCCTTCGCCGGCATCGTCAACATCATCACGTTCGAGCCCGGCGTCGGGAAGAGCGGCTTCCGCGCGGGCTACGGCGATCACCGGCAGGGCTACGCCTCGGTGTGGGCCTCCGCGCGCGAGGGCGATTTCGCGTACCGCCTCTCCGCGGGCTACACCCGCTACCCCCGGTGGTCGCGCGAGGTCGCGGACGACCGCATCGACCTCGCGACGAGCGGCCAGAGCCAGGATCTCGGCGCGCAGAACGTCCGCATCGACCTCCGGACCTCGCAGCGGCTCGGGCCGCAGCGCGAGCTCACGGTGGGCGCGGGCTACGCCCGGAGCGAGCTCGACATCTACGGCATCGGCCCCTTCAACGACTACAACCTGGAGGTCGCCAACGCCGACGTCGCCGTCGCGTACCGCAGCGAGAACGTCAACGCGCGGACGTACTACTCGAACCTCGACGGGTACTCGCTGCTCAACGCCGCCTACCTCGGGCACACCCTGTTCGCGGGGCGGCCGCAGCAGCACGTCGTGAACGCCGAGCTCGAGTTCGTGAAGACGCTCCGCGCGCCCGCCCCCGTCGTGCACGACTTCCACATCGGCCTCGGCTACCGGCTCAAGGCGACCTCGTGGAGCTACCTCGCGGACGACATGCCGCTCGAGCACCAGGGCTCGGTGTTCCTCCAGGACTCGATGAAGCTCGGCGAGCGCGTCACGCTGGTCGCCTCCGGGAGGCTCGACTACGTGCCCTACCTGGAGCGGCTCATCCCGTCGCCGCGCGGCTCGGTCATCGTCAAGCCGACCGAGCGCCAGGCGATCCGCCTCTCCGGCTCGACGGCGTTCCGCTCGCCCACGTCGCTCGAGGCCTACGTCGACCTGCCCATCCAGCTCGCGCTGCCCGGCCTCGAGCTCCTCTCGACCTCGAGGACGCCGGGCAGCTCCGAGCGCCCCATCGACCCCGAGCAGATCATCACCGCCGAGGCGAGCTACCTGAACCAGCAGAGCGATTACTTCGAGTTCGAGATCACCGCGTACTACAACCGCGTGAGCGATCTCATCGTGCTCGCCGAGCCGCAGCGCACGACCCTCTCGCAGCGCGCCCACGGGTCCGGGGGGCTGAACCCGGAGACGGGGAGGTACACCTCCGGCTTCGGCGGCTTCGAGAACCAGAGCGACGTCTACCACGTCTTCGGCGGCGAGCTCGGCGGCCGCGTCTACCCCACCGAGGGGCTCGACATCTTCGCCAACTACGCGCTCAACCGCTCGGTGCACACGCGCCCGGACGGGCGCGACGCGCTCGAGGACGCGCGCACCAGCCGGCACAAGGTGAACGCAGGGGTCCAGGTCCGCACGCCGATCGGCGTCGACGGCGAGGTCACGTTTCACTACCAGTCCTCGCAGGTGTGGGCCGAGCAGGTCCCGACGGGGACGGTCATCGCCACGAAGCAGTACGCGCTGCCCGCGTACACGCTGCTCAACGCGCGCGTCGGCTACCGCTTCCTGGACCGCGCCGAGATCTCCGCGACCGTGTTCAACGCGCTCGACGGGCTCGGCGACAACGCGCTGCAGATGCACCCGTTCGGCAACCGCATCGGCCGGCGCTTCATGGGATTCTTCAGCTACTCGCTCTAGGCAAGGCCATGCTCCGACCCAGCCCCCGCACCGGTCTCCTCCTGCTCGGCGCGCTCCTCGCGGCCCTCCCGGCCTGCGACGACGTGGAGGTCTTCGTCCCGCTCCCGGACCAGAGCGGCCCCGCCGGGGTGCTCGACGGCACGGTGACGTACGCCGGACCCCGGCCCTGCACGAAGGACGGCCACGTCGTCGGCGCCGCGATCGTGCTCGGCTTCGACACGCGCCTGCTACCGCCGCCCGAGGGGCTCGGCACCTCGGCCGCGAGCATCGACGTGATCCCCGGCGACGAGCTCTTCGGAGGCCTCGGCGCCGCGCTCGATCGCTCCGAGGACGGCGCGCTCCACTGCCCCGAGCCGGACGAGCCGCCCGTCACCGTGAGCGTCCCCTGGAGGCTCTCGCCCCTGGCCGCCGGCACCTACCAGGTCCGCGGATTTTACGACCACGACGGCAATTTCGACCCCACCTTCGGTATCACCAACCTGCCGACCCGGGGCGACGTGGCCGGCGGCGCGATCGAGAACGCGACCGAGGTGCTCCAGGGCGCGGCCCCGCGGTACCGCGCGATCACGATCGCCGCCCCCATCCCCGAGACGGGCACACGCGTCAGCGGCATCGCCGTCACCCTCGGCCTCCCGCTCCCGCTGGAGCGACCGCTCTTCCACGTCGCCGAGGTGCTCGCGCCGGCGTCCGGCGTCACGCAGAGCCCGAGCGAGGTGGTCATGGCCTCCGACTTCCAGCTGGAGACGTTCAGCCCGGCCGATCCCGCCGGCACCGAGGCGTCGCTGCTGCGCCTGCGGCTCGCCGCGGGGGTGCCGGACAGCGAGGTCGCGCGCGCGGCGAAGCCCCCGCTCTCGCTGCCGGTGGGCGGCGAGCCCGCGCCGACCCTCACCTACGCGCGGCAGGACGTGAACGGCGACGGGGCGATCGACGGCGACGATCATGTCCCCGACTCGGCCCTGATCCCGGCGCTCTTCCCGATCTCGGTGTTCGCGAAGCAGGACGACGAGGAGCCGCTGACCAGCCAGGCCGCGCCCGCGGTGCTCCTCCAGGGGCTCACGATCTACGACGATCTCGTGACCACGGCCACGCTCGGCCCGGAGCCGCTGAACGAGCCGCGGGACAGCGCGCTCATCGGCGTCCGGCCCGCCGCGCTGTGCATGCACCCGACCGAGCCGGAGCGGGGGGGCGTGCTCGTGCTCAGCCACAGGACCGACAAGGAAGGCAACGACATCATCGCGGAGCGGGACGTGGCCCGGGTCGAGGCAGCGCTGAGCCGGCAGTTCGGCCGCACCATCGAGGTCGCGTTCGGCTGCCTGCCCGAGGGGAGCTACGCGCTCAGCCTCATCTACGGCACCGGTCAGGCCTGGACCGTGCCCAACGAGGCCGGCGTGTGCGCGCCGTCGGAGGCCGAGACCGCCGACGTCTGCGGCGCGCGGCCGCGCCTCGCGTCGCAGAGCGTCGTGCTGCGCATCGGCCCGCCGGACGACAGCGCGTACTGCGCCGAGCACCCGACGCCGGCGGCCTGCGCGCGGTAAACGTCGCAACGCCGCAGCGCCGCGGCGGTGTCGGATCGCGCGCGGCGCGGAGGCCGCCGCGATCCGGGCCCGGGCGCGGTGAAAGCGCCGGTTTCCTGCTGGAGGCGGCGGTTGCCTCGCGCGCGCGAACCGATGGTAGGGTCTCGGCATGCGCTGCACTTGCTTTCCCTCGCTTGCTCTTCTGGGGGCGCTCGGCGGCGCCACGGCGGGCGTGCTCGTTCCATCCGACGCGTCCGGCGGATGGCCCCCGCCCGAGTGGGCCAGCGCAGCGGACATGGCCGAGCCCGAGCACTGGCCGAACGACCCGGACTACGGCACGTCGGTCACGCAGAGCGGGCAGTGGGGCTTCTACTCGTTCATCCCGGCCCCGAGCGGGTACGTCCGGCCGGAGGAGTCCGCCGCCGGCATGGCGATCGATCTCGCCTGGCGCTTCACCCAGGGGGACCCGCGCGTCAGGATCGCCGTCGCCGACTCCGGGATCTTCTGGGGAGAGGGGGATCTCCTGGAGAAGGTGTGGCTCAACCAGGGCGAGCTCGCGGCCCACAAGCCGCGGCACGCGGACGGCGCGGCGTGCGGCGGCGACGGCGCGCTCGCGGGCTTCGACTGCAACGGCGACGGGGTCTTCTCCGTCGCGGACTACAGGGACACGCCGGAGCTCACGCCCGCGGCGTCGGAGGGGCGGCCGCACGGCGATCGGAACGGGAACGGCCAGCTCGACGCCGGCGACCTCATCCTCAACTTCTCGGACGGGAGCGACGACGATCAGAACGGCTACGTCGACGACATCGCGGGCTGGGACTTCTTCAAGAACGACAACGATCCGTTCGACGACGCCCGCAACGGCCACGGCACCGAGGGCGCGAAGACGTCGGCCGCGCAGACGAACAACCAGCTGGGCGGGGCGGGCGTGTGCCCGCAGTGCAGGCTCATCCCGCTGCGGGTCGGCGAGAGCCACGTCGCCGACGCGCAGGATCTCGCGAAGGCGCTGCTCTACGCTGCCGACAGCCGGGCCAACGTCGTGCAGTGCCCGGTGACCGCGGTCGACAACACCGGCTTCGTCCAGGCGGCGCTCGACTACGCCCACGCCCAGGGCACGCTCGTCGTCGCGTCGATGGGCAACGAGGGCTCGCGCCACCACAGCGTGCCGGCGACGAGCAACCACGCGCTGCCCGTGAGCGCCGTCCGCCACGACGGCCAGAGCGTCGCGACGTCGACCACGTTCATCGACGCGTCGCCGTGCTCGAGCTTCGGCGGCAACAACGTGCTCGCCGTGTCGAGCCCCGGCTGCGCGAGCGACGCGACCGCCGAGCTCGCCGGCGTCGCGGGGCTGCTCTACGCCGTCGCCCTCGACCGCGGCGTGTCCCTGTCCCCGGGGGAGGTGCAGGGCCTGCTCGTCGCGACCGCCGACGACATCGCCGTGCCGGAGTCGCTGGAGCCCGGGTCGCTGTACCGCTTCTCGCAGGCGGGGTTCGATCAGCGGTTCGGCCACGGCCGCGTCAACGCGAACCGCGCCGTGGAGGCGCTCCTCGAGGGGCGCGTGCCGCCCGCCGTCGACATCACGTCGCCGCGGTGGTTCGAGGTCGCTTACAAGGATCAGGTCCAGGGCCCGGTGCCGATCGAGGGCACCATCTCGGCGAAGCGGGCGATGGCCTACGACTACTGGGTCGAGTGGGCGGCAGGCGCGCAGCCGCTCGCGGCGGAGTTCAAGGTGATCCACAAGGAGACGAACGTCGCGCCGACGGTCGTCACGGGCGCCGAGGGCCCGCTCGCCTCGCTCGACGTGCGCACGATCGACACGTCCCACCTCCGCGACCCCGACAGCCCGCACGGCGAGGACGATCGCGCGATCACGGTGCGCGTCCGCGCGAGGGCCCGCTACGCCACTGGCGACGTGGAGAGCGAGGCGCGGCGCACGATCCACGTCGACAGCGATCCGACGCTGGTCCAGGGCTTCCCCGTCCGCATCGGCGACAGCGGCGAGGGCAGCCCGAAGATGGCCGACATCGACGGCGACGGCGTCCGCGAGCTCGTCTACCCGACGGCCGGCGGCGCGCTGCACGTGCTGAAGGTGACGCCCAAGGGGCCGCAGCCGCTGCCGGGGTTCCCGTTCATGACCGACGCCATCGACGGCCTGCTCGATCCGCCGGCGTCCCCGGCCACGCCCGATTACCTCGGCGCCCCGGCGTACAGCAAGGTGAACAGCGAGCTCGGCCGCGAGCCGATCCTGAGCGCGCCCGCCATCGCGGACCTCGACGGCGACGGCAGGCAGGAGATCGCGATCTCCACCTGGCCGGGCACGATCTACGTCATCGGCGCGAACGGCAGCGACCGACGGGGGTGGCCGATACGCCTGCCCGAGATCCCCTCTTGCCCCCTCGATCCCGGGGCTCCGGCGAGCGCGCCGTGCATGTCGGCGGCCGCGCGGATCGCGCGCGGGGCCTTCGCCTCGCCGGTCCTCGCCGATCTCGACGGCGACGGGCGGCTCGACGTGATCCAGGCGGCGTTCGACGGCACGGTCCACGCGTTCGACAGGGATGGCAACGCGCTGCGCGGCTTTCCCGTCGAGGTGCACTACGCGGGTCCGCTCGCCGAGGAGCCGGCGCGGAGCCGCCTCCTCGCGACGCCCGCCGTGGCCGACTTCAACGGCGACGCGCTGCCGGATCTGCTGGTCGCGTCGAGCGAGCGGCTCGGCGAGGAGGGCGAGGCCGGGGCGGTGTACGTGATCGATGGGCGGGGCACGACCGCGCCCTCCGGGCCCGTGCTCGCGGGGTGGCCCATCACGGTGCCGTCGCGCTCGTTCGCCCCGCTCGCCGCGGAGGGGATCACGGCCTCGGGCGTCGTCGGGCGGTTCGACGGCGCGCTGGCGGGCGTCGTCCAGGGCAACGGCGCGCCGCCGCTCGTCCTCCCGGCCTCACCCGGCGAGCAGCGCGAGCTCCTGGCGACGCCGGCGGGCGCGCTGCCGCGGGCGAGCGGCGGCTCGCCGGCCGGGCTCGACCCGACGTTCGGCCCCCTGTCGCCCGCCGCCGGCGCCCGGACGATGATCCCGCTGCTGTCGCAGCCTGCGCTCGGCGACATCGATCAGGACGGCACCCCCGACGTCATCGCCGCGGGCGCCTCGAAGGCGGCCGCGCTCGCCCTCGCGGGCGCGCAGGGGGCGACGCAGCCGGGGCCTCACCTGCTCGCCGTCTGGAGCGGCAGGTCGGGCGCGATGCTGCCTCGCGCCCCGTTCGTGCTCGAGGACTACGCGATCTCGGGCAGCCAGGCGGTCGTCGATCTGAACGGCGACGGCTACCCCGAGGTGCTGAGCGGATCGAGCGGCTACTTCCTCCACGCCTTCGACGGGTGCGGCCGGGAGCCGCGCGGGTTCCCGAAGTTCACCGGCCAGTCGATCACCACGACGCCCGCCGTGGGCGACCTCGACGGCGACGGCACGCTGGAGATCGCGGTGGGCACCCGCGACGGCTGGCTCTTCGCCTGGCACACCGAGGCGACGACGGGCGCGCTCATCGCCTGGGAGAGCCTCCATCACGACAACCAGAACACGGGCAACCTCGAGACGCCGCTCAGGCAAGGGGTCGTGCGGACGGCGCCGCGGCCGCTCACGGTGGACCTGTGCGAAGGCCCGCAGCAGGCCCCGCTCATCCTCCAGCTGGGCGGAGGCTGCGCGTGCGAGGCCGCGGGCGCCGAGCCGCGGCGCGCGTCCGGCGCTCGAGGCGCGGGCGCGGGCGCGGCGCTGAGCGCGGCGCTGGTCGGGGCGGTGGCGCTGTGGCGGAGGCGGCGGAGGGCGTAGCGGGATCGGATCAGGTCACCAAGCCCGCCCCCAGTGGTGTCCACGTGCAGGCAAAGCGTGGGCCCCTGCCGGGCGGGGACACCGCGGAGGTGCGCGGGCGGTGAACGCAGATCGTCCACACGCTCATGTCGGCAACTCGAGGAACTTGGCACCGAGGCAACCCACTCGCTCCATAGCTTCCTTGACCGCCTCGGAGACGATGAGAGCAACCAGCCACCCCTCGACACGGAAGAAGTGCGCGTCCGCCGGAATGGCGTCGGTAGCCAGGACGAGCTTCGTAACCTGTCTATATTGTCCGGCGAGATCAGCGCGATGATCGTGCTTGGTCCACTTGACGAACTCGGACCGCGTCTCGTCAATGCACCGAACCACACGGACGGCGTTCAACACCATCATGCCCGCCTGGCCAGCGATTTCCACCGGCAGGCACTGCAGGTCGGAGCTCGCGATGTTGCTGACAGCGTGCGCGAGGCTGCTTGTCGCAATGGGGACGTTGAAGCTTGTGAGCGTGAAATCCAAGACGCTACCAGTGTGAGATACGGTTCCCCTGAGCGGCCCAGAATCACGCACGGGCTCGCCTGCGTCGAAAAGCGGCTCCGCTCCAGTCGGCAGGAGCACGTCGGACAGATGCCAACGGCCGCGGATCGTCACATCGTCGCGAAGCTGGAAGTAACGCGTCATGGTACGAGCAACCTGTTGAGGGCGGATCCCGCCGTTGCTGCCTCAGTTCGGATGGCATCCAACTCGACCCAGCGCACGAACACGGTGTCGAGCGACAGGCCGTCGTTGCCCAGCATACGATGGACCTGCTTGACGCCGCTCTTGGTGGTAACATCTGCGGTCGCTCGTCCTGCGTCTATTCCAAATTCTCGCTCGCCTTACAGCCATGGGCGGCATCCCTAACCTGCTGCACGAGAGTCCTAGCAAATTCTTCGATCTCGGGAGTAGGCATCTTATCGTCCCCACGGAATGCGAGTCGGGCCAGAGACACCAGCCTGCTTCAATGCGTTGTTCGCGCTCGTGACGGTGGCGCTTGCCACGTCGGAATGCCGCATCAACCAACCCGCCGGGCGATGGATTCCCGGCTCCGCGAAGAATGAGGGTCCCCGCGGGATGCGCACATCTCGAGAATTCACTCGAAGGGGTGCACCTCGATGGCGCCTCCTCGATGGTAGGTGAACATGCCGGCCTCCCAAGGATTGCCGGCGCCCCGCTTGGCCAAGTAAGAGTCGCTCGTCACCACGGCATGATCCGGGTCGAAAGCATGGATCATCTCACCCAGTACGGTCCGATACCAGTCTTCGCTGCGGGCATCGTCGCTGCCGACGTCGAGAACAACCGCGTTCCTAACGTGTTGGTTCCAACAGCCTATGGTCGCCGAGAGCGAGGCTCTCGATCCATTCCACACCGCGAACCGGAATCCCAAATCCGGTATTGGCTGACGATCTACATCTCGTCGGTTCGGAATTAGGCTTCTCGCGATCGATGCGGCGTCCACTGCAACCGGGGACTGCAGCGCCGCCGCTCGGCTTCTTCCCTTGCTGAACCAGGTCGAAAATTCCTCTCCCAGGCCTGAGAGAGCGCCCAAGAACCTCGCCATCCGCTCAGAAGCGGACTCCTTCGATTCCTTGCGTTGTGACCAGTATGCCGCGACAAACATAGACACCACCAGAGCTATGGAGTAAATAGAACTTGGATTCCTTTGATACCCTCTCGGTTGAAGAGGGTCCGGGTTGCATTGGCCGCCGCCTCTTCGGCGAAGTGCCACTGGATCGGAGCCCCGCCGGCCGCCGTAACCTGACGCTGAGCTTGTGAGACGAGCGCTTCTGCGCCCTGGAACCATGGCTGGAACGTCCCGTTTCGCACGAACGCCGCGTATCCCGGCCCCTTCGCTTCCTGGAGGACGCCGTTGACGATTCCGTCAAATTTCACGCCGTTGACTTGAAACGCCTCGCCCGCGCGCCCGAAGCGGGCCTAGTAGGCGGCAGCTCGCCCAGACATGGACTCGGCAGCGCGCACCCAACTGCCGTTCACACCCCCTGCGGCCGGCTTCTTCGGCGGCTCCGCCGCAACAGCCGCAGGGGGCTTCGGGGGCTCCTTCGCCCCGCCGCCTCCCGCTGCCGGCGGCAGCGACGGCGCAGCGACGTCCTCGGGCGTGTCCTCGGGTATGGGGAACGACTCGGCTGGCTTGGGGAGATTCCCACTCGCGGCAGCCTCAAAGATTAGATAGCCCCCGTAGCCGATAGATCCTACCACGGACGCAGCAGCAACAACAATCTCTCCGACTGGCGTCGGCTCGAGCACCGCCGCCGCGAGCACCGTGGCAATGAACTTCCGCGTCGCGTCATCGAACTTCCCGGTCGGATCGACGAGGACCACAGGGTTGTTGGACGTGTACGTGTACAGCCCCAGGTTGATCGGCCTGTACACCCCGCCGTTGATCCGGCCGGCCATGTACCCTGCCAGCACCGGATCCGGGCTGAGCCACACCCCGAGCCTCGGCTCGTAGCTCCGCGCCCCGTAGTGGTAGAGCCCCGTCGACAGATCGAGCTCCTTGCCGGTGAACAGGTACGGCTGCCTGTTCTGGTATCGCGAATCCGTCTGATCCGCCCACAGCTCCCCGCTCGGCAGGTACTCCACGTGCTGGCTCAGCGCCTGGTCCCGGTCGGTGACGTACTGCGTGCTCCCGAGGTGGTCCGGGTGGTAGTACAAGACCGGCGGCCTCTGGTAGTAGTCCGCGTCGATCTTGCTCGCTATCCGCGTCTCCCCCGCGAACAGGTGCTTCGTCGCGATCACCCCGTTGCGCACCACGAGGTGCTGATCGACGTACGCCGTCTCCTCCTCCCCGGCGGCCCCGTGCCGATGCACCCGCCGCTCGCCCGCACCGTCGTACAGCGCACGCGACATCTCCTGCCCGTTCTCGCTCACCGACACCAGCCGGTTGTCCTCGTCCCAGCTCAGCGTGCGCTGCAGGTTACCCCGGTACTTCCACTGCTTGTGGTTGCCGTTCGCGTCGTACGACAGCTCCCTCAGCCGCGGCTGCGACTCCGCCGGCACGTACTCGTCCACCTGAGTCGCCGCGTGCGGCCTCGGCCCGGTGTAGCGGTACTCGTTCCGGTACGTCCTCTCCCGGATCGGGTACTGCATCTGCCAGTTGTTCGGCCCGACCCGCCCGTACTGGGCGACCTCCTGCCGCTTCGTCGTCACGTTGCCGAGCACGTCGTAGTCGATGCCCAGCGTGTACCGCTGCTGCTCGTTTCCCCGCTCCTGGTAGATCCCCGACGCCTCCGTCAGCTGGTTCAGGTCGTCGTACGCGAACCGCTGCTGCGTCCGCGCCACCATCACCGCCCCGCCCAGCGACTCGTCGAACGGCACCTCGTTGTTCAGCTCCCGGATGTTGCCGACGAGGTCGTACCGATACCGCAGCCGCTGGAACGGCCTCGGCGATCGCCCCATCGACCGCATCTGCGCGCTCTGGTGGTCCGCGTTGACCTCGGTCATCCGCCGCGTCGACTCGTCATAGCGGTACTTCGTCTCGATCCCGTTGCCCGCCACCACGCGCACCCGCTGCCCGAATTCATCGTACCCGATGTGCCTCAGGTACTCCGTCGTCCTCGGCTCGCTCGGGTGCTGCGGATGGACCCGCTGGTTCTCTCCGACCACCGACACCACCGCGCCGCCTCGGTCGTACCCGTAGCGCACAACCTCCTCGCCCGAGCCGGGGAAGTGGAGCTCCTGCATCCGCCCCAGCGCGTCGAACACGTACTTCATCGTCGCCTGGTACGGCCCGCGGTGCGGCTCCCGCAGCCGCGGGAACTCCGAGGTCAGCTCCGCCGTGTTGCCGAACCGATCGTAACGGAAACTCCGCTTGCCCGCCGAGCTCGTCTCCTCCACCAGCCGCGCCGCTCGGTTGCCTTCCTCATCCCCGGCGTCGTCCGGCTCGCCGTACGTGTAAACCACGTCCTGCGTCACCGGAGTGTCGATCTTCCGCAGCCGGTTGAAGTCGTACTCGTACCGGATCAGCTGCCCTCGCGCCGCGAGCTCCGCCGTCTGCTTCGCCCGAAGGTTCCCGACCAGATCGTAGCGCCACTCCGTGCGGCCCGCGTCGGGGCTCACCAGCGTCACCATCCGGCCCACCGAGTCGTACGTCGCCGTTGTCGCGTTGTTCCGCGCGTCCGTCACCCGCACGAGCTCCCCGAGGGGGCTGTGCTGGTAACGCGTCACGATCCGCGTCTCCACCCCCTGGATCCGGTTGAACTCCTCCGCCGCCGCGATCCGCCCCCCCACGTCCCGGTACGTGTTCCGCATCTTCGCGTTGGCGTCGATCACCATCTCCTGAAAGAGCAGCCGTCCTTCCAGCGCCACCAGGTCGTGCTCGATCGCCGTCCGCGCGTAACCGTCCAGCGCGCTCGTGTCCGGCAGGGCGACCTCCCGCACACGCGAGACCGCGTCGTACCGCGTGAGCGTCGGCCGCAGCAGCGCCAGGCTCACGAACGCCGTGTCCGGCTCCGCGCTGAAGCCCGGCTGCCCCTGCTCCACCACGCGGCCGAGCGCGTCGAACGCCACCGCCCCGCTGACCGTCATCCCGACCTCGGTGCCCGTGCCCGTGTCCCGCTCGTGGTCCTTCTTGGTCTGCAGCACGCGCCCCAGCCCATCCGCGAACGTCATCGTCACGATCGGATCGCCCGGGTGCTCCACGTCCTTGTGGCTCGTCTTCGCCCACGCCGGCAGCGCGGCGGTCTGGTCGGGCTGGAGCGCGTACTCGAACCCGATCGTCGGCTCGCCCTCGCCCACGAGCGCTTCCGGATCGTACACCGTCGTTGGCGTGCACCCGACCGGCCCGGCGTCCTCGCCGTCCTCCGCCAGGTCGCTCGGCCCCCAGACCTCGGTGAGCCGCCCGAAGTCGTCCACCCGGTGCACCATCGTGTGCCCGTTGACGTCGGTCTCCTGCGCCACCGTGCCATACAGCAGATTCGGCACGCTGTTCGAACGGTAGCCGAAGCTATCGCTCGCGCACGTGCGGTAGCTGTGCGTCACCTCATCATAGCTGTACGTCAGCTTGTAATTGTTCGGGTCGGTCGATGTCTCGAGGTTGCCGAAATCGTCGAACACATAGCTCCACGTGGCCTCCGCGTTCGCGTAAGTCGTCCCATCCGCCCGTTTGCCGCCGGAGATGACGTTCGTGACCGTCCGCAGCGCGCCCGTCCCCGGCCAGTACGTCGCCGTTCGCCGGCGCAGCACGCGACCCTGCTCATCGGTCGTCTCGACGAGCTCCGGCTTCACGATGTAAGCCGAGCCAGGCTCCGTGTACTCCACCCGCTGATGCACGTTGTCGTCCGGCGTATCGGCCTCGCCGTCGGCGTGCAGCGCGATCAGGTTGCCGAGCTCGTCGAAGACCCTTGTCTCGCGCGTGCTCTTGTGCGGCGCGCTCGGGTCGTCGGTCGTCCCCTCGTAGAACGCGCTCCTCCTCTCCGTCTCCCTGGGGAAGAACCAGCCCATCCCGGGCTCCAGCCCCTGGGGCGGCGGCGCGTAGTCGACCTCGTTCACCGTATAGAGCAGCCCGTCGCCGTCGCGCAGCGTCGAGCGCGCGACCAACCCGCGGCGGTAGACGTCGTGGTTCAGATACTCGACGTCCTCGCTCGACATCGCCGTGACGCCATCTTCGCCGAGCGCCGTCGTCGTCACGAGCCCGTACCCGAGCTCGACCCGCTCCTCCCGGTCGTAGACCCCATCCGCGTGCGTCGCGATGCTCGTCCGGTACGCATGCACCCCGTACACCCCCGGCGCTCCCTCCACGCCGTCGTGCACCGTCACCTCGCTCAGCACCCACTGGCTCGACGGCATGTCGACCTGAGGCGCCCTATCCATCTCGCCGAGCGCACCCTCGCTCGGCACGACCAGGTTGCCCTCGCGCTGGTAGTCGAGCTCGATGCTCCCGCCGAGCGGCCGGCTCACCCGCCGCAAGAGGTTCGTCTTGCCGAGCGCGTTGACCCGCGCGTACACCGTCGCGTCGCCGTCCCGCTTGAGCACGTGATCCTGCAGCCCATCACCGTCGATGTCCTCGAACGCGAGGTGCGATGAGCCGGCGCCTTCCGAGTAGAACACCGACCCGCCGACACACACGAAGTAGCAGACATCGACCTTGAAGCTGCCCTCGTAGCTCTCCGACCTGCGGAAGCTCACCGCGTCGCCCCCGCCCATGAACGCGTACTCCGGCGGATCGATCGACACGCCCCACGCCCCCGCGGGCCAGGACTCCTCCGGCGCGAACCGGCTCCCGAGGTTCAGCTGCACCCGGAACCACGGCTCTTCCGGGTCCTTCATCACCTTGTCCGGCAGCCCGTCGCCGTTCACGTCCGCGAAGTCCACCACCGTCCGCGCCGTCGTGTAGGTGTACCCCGCGCCGGCGGCGGCCACCGTCGCGTCCATGCCGACG
The DNA here is from genome assembly GCF_051475585.1 of Sorangium sp. So ce426. NCBI lineage: Bacteria > Pseudomonadati > Myxococcota > Polyangiales > Polyangiaceae > Sorangium > Sorangium sp. So ce426. Next base: position 8,432,984 of record NZ_CP150341.1, read on the forward strand.
CCGACGCTGTTCGCGCCCGTGTCCTCCAGCCGCACCGCGTCCACCCCGGCCGCGTCCGTGAACTCGCTCAAGATGTCGCCGAGCGTCTCGCGCAGCGTCCCCGCATCGAAGTCGCTCTTCTCGAAGCGCGCCCGCTCCAGCGGCGCCGGCCCCGCGAACCGATGCCCCAGGTTGAACGCCACCTTCATCACCCCGCTCTCGGGATCCTGCGTCACCTGGTCCACCAGGCCGTCGCCGTTGACGTCCACCAGATCCACGTGCGTGGCAGACAGGCCATAGCTCGTCCCAAGGCGGAATTGCGTGTGCAGGTACCCCTCGAAGCGCCCCTCGCTCGTCGTCTTGGAGATCGTCTGGGTCTCGCTGTCGACAGTGACCGATGCGCTCCCTTCCAGCCGGATCGCACGGTGCTCGATCCGCCGCAGCGCCTCCGGCAGCGACCAGCTGTCCCGCGGGCCGAACCCTCGCCCCGTGTTGAGCACCGCGCCCTCGCGCGTCACGCTGTCGGGCAATCGATCGCCGTTGATGTCGATGAGGTCCAGGTCCGACGTGGTGCTGCCGAAGCTGTAGCCCGCCCCCAGCGGCCCGAGGTTGGCGCTGATCTCCGCGTTCCACGTCTCCGCGCTGCGCAGCCGGCCGAGCTGACCGTCTCCCCGCCTCACCCTGCCCACGATCGATGGTTTGACCAAGCTGCCGCCGACGAACGCCTCCGACGCGGCCGCGCCCCACACCGGCGCGCTCCCCTGCGGCAGCGGCACGGCGAGCGTGAAGCCGCGCTCCGGGTGGAGCGTCGGAAAGGCGATGTCCGCCTCCGAGAACACGCGATCTCCATCGAGGAAGCCGACCGACCAGCCATGGAAGCCGCCGGCCATCGGGTCCTCTGACCCGCCGCTCGCCGCCGCCTCGGGCGCGAACAAACCGAGCGACACCGGCTCCCCGTCGATCGTCGCTTGCAGGGCGGCGCCCGTGGGTGGCACCTGCGCGAAGGCCGTGACGAAGATCGGCTCGCCTGCCTGGACCTCCAGGTCGATGTCCACGGGGAATGCCGTCCCAGCAGCGCTCGGCGCGGAATACGCCTGCTTGAAGAGCAGCCGATGCACGCCCTGAACGACCAGGGTCAGCGGCTGAGTGAAGGTATAGGTCCCCGGCACGATCAGCATTCCCTCGAGCCGCGCCGTCCCCGTGCTCGGCGCGATCCACGGCCGCGGGCGCGTCGCATGCGACCACCTCGCGACAGGCATCGACACATGCGCCCGCTGCTCGATGAGCGCGAGCGGCAGCGGCGCGTCCCCGGGCCCGTCGTTGTGCAGCGTGCAGCCGGTGCGGCCGTTCGGCTGCACACCGCACTGCACTTGCCCGCGCCGCGGCGCGCCCGTCGCCCGGTCCACGCGCGTGTACTCCTCGTAACGGACCACCGGGCTCCACGCGATGCGCGCCGGATCATCGGGCAGCTCCGCCTTCACCCGGAACCGGAGGCGATCGCCCGCGAGCACCGGGATCGCCTCGGGCAGCAGCGCGCCCATCCCGAGCCCGCCGGCGCCCGCGCCGACGTGCTGCGGCGCCAGGATCGACGATGCGCGCCAAGAAGGCAGGGAGTCAGCTCGTCCCCGTCGAGCACATCGTCGAAGAGCGGCTCGGCCTCGCCGCTCCGCACGATCTGCACCCGCACCCCATCGCCGCCCGCCTCCTGCTTCTGCAGCGCCCCGCCGATGCGGATGTCTCCCTCGAACGGCGCGATCCAGCACAGCAGCGGATCGGCTGGATGCAAGTCCTTGCGCGCCGCCTGGGCCAGGTCGGGACGGCCGGACGGCGCGCCGCTCGTGTCGAGCGCGCCCCACGGCTGCTTGCTCCCGAAGCGGCCTCGCCGGTCGTTGAGCGCGGCGTAGACGCCCCCGAGCGGGCCGCCCGACACCAGATCAGGGTAGCCGTCGCCGTTGATGTCCGTGACGATCTGCTCGTCCTCGGTGCTGCTCCGCGTGTACCCCACCGAGCCGCTCAGGGCTGCGACGTTCAGCCCCGCGTACACGCTCCATCCCGAGCGGTCCGTCAGGCCGAGATCCCTGTCGAACAAGCCCAGCGCGCTCGCCGCCGTCACATGGTTCCCGGACGCCGCGCGAAGCAGGTTGAGCCCGACATCGCCGCTGTCCTCCAGGAAGTCGGGCATCCCATCGCCGTTGAGGTCGAACACGCTCTTGCGCACCGTCTCGTCGCCGAAAAAGCCGCCCCCGCCGACCGAGATCGAGAACATTCCGATGCCAAGCCCCACCGACGCGCTGCCGCCCGCGGTCGAGTCCTCCGTGCGCGACAGGCCGCTTCTCGCCTTGGCATGTCCCCATGCCTCGGCCACCTGCGCGAACGCCGCCACCTCGCCGGACGCGGTGCGCGGCGCCGTGAAGTACTCGAACGTATGCCGGTACAGCTCCTCGCCGACCGTCACCTGCCCGCCCGCCTGCCGCGCGCCTCGCCCGTGGAACGCGATGGCCTGCAGCAGGCGCTTGCCGAAATCACCGTCGATGTAATGGAGCGCGTAGCTGCGGACCACGACGTCGCCGAACCGCACGTCCACACGCGAGAGCTGCGTTTCGGTCTGCTCGAGAAAGCCGGGCCTGCCGCTGAGCATGACGTCGGGCCGCCCGCTCTCGGACACGAAGTCCACGGCATAGGCCGCTTCGACCCCTCGTGACGCGTTCGCCGTGTACTCGATGCGCGCGGGGTGCATTTCGATGCGCGGCGGCGGACCGGCCTCGATCTCCCGATCATAGCGGACCCGCATCTGGTTGCCGAACGTGTCGCGCACCTCGTCGAGGTACCAGCGGAACACGTTGCGCGGCTGGCCCGGCCCCGGCTCGGGATCATCGAGCCGCGCGTTCGCGTCGCGGCCATAGACAGCCGTTGTCCCGTCCTTGTCCGTCACCTCCCAGAAGTAGCTGGCCGCCCCGGTGCCGTGCCGCACGATGCGGTCGAACCGCCCTTCCACCCGCCGCCGGAACAGGCACGGGTCGCCGCAGGCGCCGCCTTCGACTTGCACGAGCTCGCTCCCGTCGAGCAGGTAGCGCGGCGCCTCACCCGCCGCGTACGTCGGCACCCCGAAGCGCGTGTCGATCTCGATGCTCGACAGCCGCAGATCCCACCCCACGCCGAGCCAACCGTTGCGGTGCTCGCTGTCGTAGGCGATCGCGAGCGCCGGCTCGATCCCGTTGCGCCCCGGCGGGACCTCGATCGCATGGCTCAGCCGCGCAGCGCCGCTGGAGCTCGCCTCCGGCGGCGCCACCAGCGTCACCGCGGCGAACGGGCTCCCCAGCGCGAGCCCCTTGATGCTGTTCGGATCGAAGCTGCGCGTGCCCGGCGCGTCCGGCATCGCGAGCGTGGCATTCACGAAGTCGGTGAAGTGGTCGGTCAGGCTCGCCAGCTTGCCCTTTGCAGCCTCACCGTCCCGCGCGACGTGCTCCCACTGGCCCAGCGCCTCGTCGAAGTAGAAGCCCGTCACATGCTGCGCGGTCATCCCCGGGGGGATCGCGTGCTCGTCATAAGGCAACGTCAGCCGCACCGGCTTCTTGAACCTGAGCCCGTGCGGCCCGAAGCGGTCCCCTCTCCCCCCGGGCGTGACGTTGACCATCGCGCGCCCCATCGGACGCACCTCGCCCTGGTCGAGCGGGCGAATCGTGATCCGCACCGGCTCGTCCACCGCGCCTTGAGGGATCTCCAGCACGGCGCCCTCGAACGCCACCACCTGCGCCTTGTCGGGCAGCACCATCTCGCCGAACGGCGCCCCCACGTCCTCGGCCGGCGGCGCATCGACTCGAGGCCCCAGGGACAGCCCCCCGACACCATCGCTCGGCAGTCGGAAGGGAATCGAGGAGAGCGCTACCCCGCCGCCCGGCGACGACAGCGGCACGAGCCGCCGCGCTGGAGGTCCTGCCAGCGCCAGGCCTTCATGCCCCCGCCCGAGCAGCAGCACCACCACACAGAACAGCACGAGACGACAGAAACAGCGCGCGTGTCCCATTGGACGAGCTCCCGACGCAAGGTCGTTCGAATTCGCGCGCAGGGTTCTCCGGAAACACATGCAGTGTCAATACGCGCCCGACAACAACCGATGGCAGCGCGCCGCCGTCGTCCGCCCTCGCCGGCATTCCGTCGAAGATGCACTGATGCCTCGACGGAACAGCAGTCGGACGCCGGGTCGCGTGCAGCGTCCTGGCAGCTCTGCCCTGGTCGCGCCCATGGCACGGTAACGCTGGCCAGCACGAGGCGCCTCCTTCCCCCGAGGCGCACGATGGCGACCCCGGGATGCGTGCCAGCAGCCGCTGGTACGCCTCCTCGTACACCGGCGGCTCCCCCAGCAACCCGGGACGCGTGCCAGCGCCCGCTGGTACGCCTCCTCGGACCCGCTGGTACCGCTCCCCGGACCTGCTGGTACCGCTCCCCGGACCTGCTGGTACCGCTCCCCGGACCTGCTGGTACCGCTCCCCGGACCCGCTGGTACCGCTCCCCGGACCTGCTGCCACGATTCCGGGCCGTCTCGGCGACGCTGGCAGCGCTCTCCGGCCCGCTGGGCGCGTTCCACGCTCTGCTGGGTTCGCGCCCCGGCCCGCTGGGCGCGTTCCACGCTCTGCTGGGTTCGCGCCCCGGCCTGCTGGGGCGCGCTCCAGGCGCGCCGGCGCAGCCCCCCGGCGTCGACAACGTGCTCTCAGCACGGCCGAGCCCGCCCGGGTCGTGACGAGCTCTACCGTGGTGTTGCGCTCGCCCGCTCGCCACCCCCACTGGAGGTAGGTTATGGGAATCGAACTCTCACAAGAACAACACGCAGTCCTGAAGGAAACCCGCGCGGTCGCGACCCCCGCGGAGTTCCAGGCCCTCCTCGATACCGCGCGCCCCGAGATGGACCGCATCGTCCGCGAGGTCATGGAGCCGAGTCAACCCGTCTCGACCACCGTCACGGAGCTCCGGGACCTCTATCTGGCCGTCGTCCAGTACGAGGCGCAGCTCGCGAGCAAGGCCTATGGCCCCGAGCGTCGCGCGCTGCTCCGCGGCGCCATCCAGCTCCTCGACACGGCGAACCTCTGGTTCGGCGAGGGCAAGCGCACCGGCGCGTATCAGGTGCGGCCCATCGACCAGGTGATCAAGGCGAGCCGGCCCTGGCGCGCGCGCCTCAAGGCGTTCGCCGACCAGACGTTCGCGTTCGAGCCGGACGTCGCCGAGCAGCTCGCCGACGTGAACACGAGCGGCACGCTCACGGAGGAGACCAGCGATCTAGCCATGCTGCTCCGGCTCGCCCAGCAGCACCAGGCCCGCCTTGCGCCCGTCGGCCTCACCGAGGACTTCCTGCGCGAAGGCAGCACGCTGCTCGACGAGGTGAGCGGCCGCGACCTGCTCGGCATCCTCGGGTTGCGCAACCGGGAAGAGGCGATGGTGCTCCGCAACTCCATCGTGACGTATGCCACGCTGCTCGGGAACGAGGCGCGCGCCGCCGGCATCAACGCCTGCTGGGACATGCCCGAGGTCAAGCGCCGCTTCAGCGCCACCTCGTTCCGCAGCGCCCTGCGGCGGCTCCGCCCGAAGCGCCGCGGCAGCGTCGCCGCGGCGAACGAGCCGGCGACGCCCGAGCCGGCACCGGGCGAGCCGGCGCCGCCCGAGCCAAACGGCGCGCCGGTCTGACGCCACGCCGGATCGAGAACGCGGCGCGCTAGCGCTGCGGACCCGCCGCAACCCCACGGTCCTGCTGGCAGGAGCGCCTCGCCCAGCCGGTCGCGCTCCGCCAGGGCCGGGCTCTCCTCCGGGAAGACCAGGTTAATCTGATCCGCGCCCCGCACCTGGCACCGCGCGAAGCCGCCGAGCCCCACCAGGTTCTCATCGGCGCGCGCTGGCCGTTTCGGGAGCGCCAGCGAGGGGCTGCGGCGCCGGTCTTCGGCCTGGGCGCGGCGCGGGCGGGAGCGGCGGGGAGACCGCGCCTGCGCCGAGGGCGCGCGCCGCGGGCGCGCTCGGTGAAAGCGGCGCGCCGCTGCGCGAGGGCTCGCGACTCCGCGCGACGGCGGGCGGCCGGCGAGCCATGCGCGCCGCGCCGCGGCGGCCTCCTTGTGCGGCCGCCGCGCTCGGATCACGAGGCGCGCAGTCGCCCGTGGCGGGCGCAGGCCGAACGACGCCTTGGCAATCAGCGGCGAGGTGCGGGCGTCGTCGCCTGCGCCTCGTCCGCTGCATTGCCTTGTTGGGCGGCCTCCGGGCCACCGCTACGCGGAACGATCGAAACGTGGTCTGTGGCGCAGCCTGCTTCAAGGCGTCGAAACGCCTTGAACAGCTCGTGAACGTCATAGCCACATTCCTTCGCAATTTCGTCGCGAATTGCGCGAACTTCATCGACGATGGCATCGCGAATCATTTCTCCTCCTGTGGCGGCAGCTCGTCTGGTGTGCAGATGACGGGCGGTCGAAACCCACTGTCTCTACACACGGACTCTATGCGTGGCCGCATCGTAGCATTCGCAATATGCGTGCAGTTCCATGTCAGCAGAAAATCGAGGCCATGAACGGTCGCTATGGCCACGTGCGCGGCGTCGACGATTGCCTTTGCGGGCATGGCTGCCTGCTTGATGAGGGCCGCGGCAAGCGTCTCCGCTTCCTCGGCTCCTGACAGGACAGCGATCCCCGCGGCTGCCCCGAGCCGCCGAGCAGCTGCCGCGGGGTCGCCCCGGCGCGCTTCGGTCAGCACCGGGTCGGAGAGGAACAGCTCGAACTCGTCTCGCCGCGCCCACCAGCCGATCGTGACCTGCTGGCGGGCGGCCTGGATGACATCTCGGCTTGGCAGCGCGGTCAGATAGCTCAAGATCGAGGTTTCGACATAGACGCGCGGTTTCACGGGCGGCTCCTAGCGAAGGCGCGCTCCCGCCGACGCACCTGGAGCATACCAGGCCCAGGCACGCGCGCCCAGGTCGCCCCGCGCACGTCCTCGTATTGATCAGAAAAGTCGGGAGGATCAGGACCGTTCAGAGAGTGGGCGGCCTGCTGGTCGTCGAGACGAGCCCATCCGGGCTCGAGCGCGCATCCTCGATCGTCGAGACGGGCCCGTCCGCGCGAGCCCTCCAGGGGCAGACGCCTGGGAGGCCGTACTCCGCTGGAGCCATAACTGCCTCGGCTCACGCCTGCCCGCCCAACGACTGGCGATGAGCCGCGCGGTGGGCAGGCTAGCTTCGCTCGCCAGCCCACCGCGTCGGTCTCCATCGCTGAGTTGGGCGGCGCAGAGAACCGTTGCGCTGCGACAGGCATCGGTCACGAAGAACCTCGCCGCATTCCGCCACCCCAGCCGCCGCCCATGCTCAACGCGACTATCGAGAGCAGCGCTCACACGAAGATCTTCCTCGGTGGAAGGCACTGCCGTTGATGACGCTGGTCACCCCGACGAAGCTCCCGTCCTTCCGGTCGAACACGGAGGCGTCCTTTGCTTTCTTGCCTTCTTCATCAACCGCAACAATGTAGTGACTGCGATCGAAGTTCTCCGCGCCCAGCGCTTCCGCGCACCGACGGTCGTGCCCGTGCATGATGACGAACGCGGGCCAAGTCACGCCGTGTGCAGCCAATTGGCGCGCGACGGCAGCGATGGTCTTGTCCCATGGTTCGCGGTCCCTACACTCTTCGCAATTTTCGGCTCCGACGTTTCGTGACCGTTCGATCTTCATCTTCACTCCGTTTAGCGTGGCGCCGAGCGATCTCGTTCATATTCCGTTCACGGTCGCATCCCGCGTCGGAACTACCTAAAGTGCTTAAGGCGCGCCTGTGCGCGATCGTCAGCAGCAGCGGCTGGTTGGGCGGCATGGTCGCGGGGGGGGGCAGGTGCGGACGAGCGTACGCCGAGCGGGCGCGGCCGAAAGGGCAACGATGAGGTGGGACCCTCCACCACGCGCTCGCGGCCCCGCTCGCGCAGATGGTGGTGAACGAGGGCAGCCGGAGCCGCCGGCGCAGCCGGCACCGACCTCCTTGAGGACGTCGCAGCGTGCGCTCCGCGGCGCAGCGCGGTAGCATGGCGCCATGCTCTCGCGTGACGACATCCGCCGCGCTCTCGTGGCGCTCGCCGACGAGCTCGCGGACATGTCTACGCGCTGCGAGATCGTGGTCGTCGGCGGTGCGGCCGTCGTGTTGCTGTACGGCGCCCGCGAGGCCACGAAGGACGTCGATGCCCTGATCCTGAGCCGCATCGATCCGGCGCTCGTCCGCAAGGCCGTCCAGCGAGTCGCGGACTCCCTCGGTCTCCCCGACGACTGGCTGAACGACGCCGCGAAGGGGTATGTCCACGGCCTCGCGCTCGGCGAGGTCCTTGTCGACGAGCCGGCGCTTCTGGTGCGCGCGCTGGCGCCCCACCAGCTCCTCGCCATGAAGCTGTCCGCGTGGCGGGACGACGTGGACATCGACGACGCGCGCCTCCTTCTCGCGAAGCTCTCCGCCGATCGGGACGAGGTGTGGCGGCTCGTCGAGCCCCACCTTGTTCCCGGACGCGAGATGAAGGCGTACTATGCCTTCTGTGATCTCTGGGAGGCCGAGCATGGATCTGCGTGACCTGGTGCGTGCCCTTCTGTCGTTCGACGCGCTCGTGGCCCGGCAGTGGGTCGCGGACAGCCTCCGACAGGGCATCCTATGGGCGTCGATCCCGGCGCCGACCGACCTCGATCCGGTCGCCCTCGGTGTCGCGGCCGGTGTCGCCGAGCTCCTGGCGGCGCGCGCCGGGCAGGCCCCCCCGCCCTGGACGAGCACGGTCGAGGCGGCACCCACCCCTGTCTGCCTGGTGAAGGCCGCGCGAACGATGCCGCGGCTTCGGCAGCTCTGCGAGCAGGAGGGTCCGGAGCCGCTCCGGCGCCGCGGGATCCTCGCGCCGCCTGAGTTCTTGAAGGTGGCGTGATCGCGCCCGCTCTCGAAGCCCGCTTGGGGGGAAGCCGCCCAACGGTCTGCCCATCTGCTGCCGCGCGAAGCGCGGTCAGCAGCATGGGCTTGTTCGGCCGCATGTTCCGTGGCCACTCTACATCGAAAGATGTGAATCATGCTTTCTTTATGGGCGTAGAGATGACTTCCTCGACGGATGCCGCCGTGGCCGCGCGAGCGATCCGCAGGCCGAGCGTCGACGCATCCCTGCACGTCGAGATGCGAGCGCGGACATCTGCGCTCACCGAAATACCGCGGGCAGCAAGAAAGGCCAGGATTGCGGCCGCCTTGCCGGTGGCCTCGCCTTCCGTGAGGCCCTCTTCTTTCCCCTCCTGGGATCTGACCCTCACCGCGAGACGGGCTCGCCGGGCGGGACCAGCGCCGGTGTGGGTGAAGTGGGCTGGCCAAGAGTGCTGATGGCTGGGAGGAAAGCGCATTGAGGGGTGCCGCCGACAGCTACGAGATTCCGTATGCGATCGACATGGGCGCCGCCGATGGTGGAGACCGTCAGCCCATCGCCGCCCACGGAGTCGCCGGTGCGGATCTCGACGTCGCCAGCGCAGCGCGGCGTGCCGAGGATCGCCGGGACCATACGGGCCCCAACGCAAGTCCGGGTGAACTGGGTGCACAGCACCTTCGTCAGCCGCCCGGAGGCCGCGAGCTGACCACGAAGCGCGTCGAACACCTCGGGCTTGACGTGGCCGTGGGGGTTGGAGAACCCAGCGGACAGGACCACCGCGCGCGGAGCGACCGTTGCGAGAAAGTCCGCCATGGTTCGCTGCGCGACGTCGGGGATGAAGCTCATCCCCGGGTGGCTGTCGGGCCAGGCGCCGTGATGAGGGAACTTGAGGACGTCCGCCATGATTGGTTGCCGTCCGGCGCGATCGAGGATGAGCGAGATCCCCGTCAGCTGGACGTCGGCGGCGAGCAGCGTCCGGCGGATGCCAGCCCGGAGGTGGTGCTCCACCAAGAGCACGCCGGAGATCTCGTTCTTGCCTTGAGTGACCAGGCTGTCGAGGTCATCCGGTGCTGGGTGCAGGACCACGACGCGGACGGAGGATCCAAACCAGGCCAGGTACCGTGGCTCCTCGTTTAGCTGGGTGGTGAGAGCGAAGCGAGGGTTGCGCTTGGTCCGCCGGGCAGCCTCGCGCGAAACTGCGCCGATCGCGCGGCACAGGCGCACGTAGTCCGTGCTCGGCCCCGGCGACGACCGATCGTGATTGAAGAAGATTCCTTGGAGGCTACCCGGGAAGCCATTGAGCAGGTCTATCGCACCGCGGGTATGATCTCGGTCGGAGTGAGACAGGTAGAGCAACACCTCCTGGATGCCTTCGGTCTCCAGGAGGCGGAGCACGGGCTCGGCCTGGTAGACGTCCGTGACGAAAGCGCGCGGCATGTCCGGGAGCAGGCCGACGATGGCGTCTCCCTGGCCAACGTCGAGGATACGCACGCGCAGGTCACTCGACATGGGCATGCTCCTCCGGTCCCTCGTAGCCGATCAGGCGCTCCAGCTCGTTCGCGTCCATGTAGGAATAGGGCACGGGCCGGAAGTCGCGCAGCAGCCACGGATCTCGCAGGTCACCCGCCGAGACGCTTTCCGCAGGCACTGCGCACGTGAACTCGACCCCGGGAGTGAGCGCCCAGCCAGGGATATGACGAGGCAGCGGTACGGTGAGCGGGCCCTCTGGAGAGTAGCGGTAGAGGTCCAGGCTCACCTCCTGCCGGAGGGTATCGATCGCCGCCACCGAGCCGCTGATGCGACGGTAAGCACCGGGGCGGGGCAGATGGGCTTCTGCGGGCGCGTCCACCCACTGCTCCGTCGTCTCGCGAAGATAGGAATGCAAGTCGGAGACATGGTTCTCCGTGAGACCGTACGAGAGCCCGATGCGATGGTTGATGTAGCCGGCGAGCTCCTCGAAGCTCGCTGTAAGCTCGCTCGGCTCGGTGCTTTTCGTCAGCTCCCAGCACGCACGGTGGGACGAGCGCGCTCCTGGAGGGAGCTTCATGATCTGCTCGATCAGGCGGTGGATCTCCGGATCGAACTCGGGGAGCGGGAGGCTCTTGATGTCTGGAACGCCGTACCCGCGGGTCGCGGCGCGCATGCCAATCCAAGCCTGCGCCGGTGGACTGTTGAGGATGGCCGAGAGCCACATGAGGATTGCGTGTGGCCCGTAGCGCGCCACGAAACCCTTCGCCCATGGAGAGAGGTCCGTCCGTATGCCCAAACACACGAAGTCGTGTTCGGGGAAGACTCCACCACTCGGGGCGAGGGCAGGATCGTAGGCGGCGATGAACTGCGTACGCTGATCTCGGGATCCGCGGGCCGTGGCCACCACCTTGGCGCCTCCGAGAAGTGGCCAATACTCCCTGCGCGGACAACGCGCGGTCGAGGGGTATAGTTGGACCTCGAATCCGGAGAGTTGACGCCGCGGCGCCAGTCGGAAGGCAACACATGGTATGGCCGGAGCTGCGATTGATGCCTCATGTACGGGACCATCCCCTTCCCGGGCTCGGCACTGAACCTGGCCCCTCCCACCGTGTCAATGCCTGTGCACCCGTCGCAAAGCGCCCCCACCGTAGGAGCTCCGTCCATCTTCCGCCACACAGCCCGAGCGGGCTCGCGATGATTCGCGCGTCGGGATCCATCGACCACGGTCGCTCGGGGTGACCCGGCAGCCCCGACGCAGCGAACGTCCGCGCCGAACGGAGGTCGTCCCTGACCGCACGAACCGCAGCGCCGGCCTTCGAGTAGGTCTGCTTGAACAAGGTTGCGCCCGCCGAGCGAGCCGCGCCCCCGTGCCGTCGTGCCAGGACCACGCACGTCTCCTGGTCCGCTTGAAGGCCAACTGCATGCTTGGGTAGCTCCCACACCTCCAAAAGATCGCAGGCGCCCAGCAGCTCGCGCCGCGCCCCAGGGCACCCTTCGCGCGTCATCTTGAGGAACCCAAGCGGAAGGATAATCCCGAGCAACCCACCGGGTGCCAACAGTTCGATCGCCTTCCCCAAGAAGCGGTTGGCGAGCTGCGTCCGGCCCGACTCGAAGGGCGGATTCCCCACGATGACGGTCGGTTGCCCCCCGGCAAAGCCTGCGGGCGTGAGGTCCATCGCGTCTCGCTTCGCGCACGTCGGCTCGGGGAGGTCGTCCATCGTCGCCGACCTCGTCCAGTGGGCCAGGAGGTACGTCAACCTCGTCACGAGCAGCGCGATCTCGTCCGTGTCGTACCCGATCACCCGCGACTGGAGGTGTGCGAGCCTGGACGGCTCGACCGTATCCTCGTGGGCGTCGTACAGCTCCGAGAGGCGCTCCGTGCCTGCGAGCAGGAAGCTCCCCGAGCCGCAGGCCATGTCGAGCACGCGCCGCTGGTCCTGCCTGAGCTCCTCGATCGGCAGCCGGCGGAGGATGTGCCTGGTCAACGTGTGCGGCGTGTAATGGGTCCAGTTGTCCTGCCGCTTCTCTCCAGAGGAGGTGCGCTTGGTGCGCTGCGGGATCAGGGCGCTCTCGTACAGATGCCCGAGCATTTCCGGTGTGACCAGCGAGAAGCTGATCGGCCCGGTGAGGTGCGCCATGATCGGCCGGAGGGCAGCGTCGATCGCCGCCCGCCCCAGCTCTTTGGCGAGCCGGTCCAGGTCCTTGCACACCTCGGAGAAGAAGCCATCCGCCTTCGCTTCTACAGCATCGAGGAGCCGGCGCGCGTCGGTGTACGGAGTGGGAGACGCGAGAAAGCTCTTGTCTTCGAGGATGCGTGCCGCCAGGAGCGCGATGGCAGTACGCGATAGCAGTGCCCGCCGGTCGTTCTTCCTCCAGGCGGGGTGGCTCTTGAGCGCCGACGAGAAGCCCTCGTTCAGAGACTCGGCGAGCTCCTCGCGGCGGGCCTCATAGAAGCGATCGAAGAGGACTCCCTGCCCGCCCCGCAACCGCGCAAGCGCGACCCGTTCGAGCTTGCTGCGGTGCTGGTCCAGCGCATGAATCATTGCTTCGGACTGGAGCGCGACGTCCAGGATCGGGGTCGGGGTCCCGTGGCAGTTCATCCAGACATCGGTCGTCGTGGAGCCTCCGAGCACCACGTGCGGAGCGACCGTCCTCTCGAACAGCTCGCGCGCCCGCGCCTCCCCCTGCGCCTTGTTCCGTACGAGGTCCTGGCGGCCAAGCTCCACCGCGAAGGCGATGGTGCTGTAGTCGTGCTCGCGCGGATCGTGGAAGAGCGCGGCGTCGAGCTTTCCCGGGACGGCGGGGTGCCCGTTGCTGGCCGCAGGCTTGCTGTAGCTCCAGTCGTACCGGATGCAGTCCCGATCGTAGCCGAGGTGGCCGAACGCGACCTGGAAGGCGTCCAGCTGACGTCGACGCTCCGCGGCCATTGCGACGTTCATCGGGAAGCCCTCGGCCGCCGTTCCGCCGCTTGCAGGCTGCCCTCTGGGGGCGCCAACATAACCTGAAGGAGAGGAACGATCTGGCGCATGGTGGGCCGTGGGCTTGCGTGCGATCAGTGAATCACGCTCGATCCACTTACCGCGGGTAACGGAATTGCTGCCGGAGGTCAACCGCTCGGCCTCCGACAGCGCGCGCTGAGCGTCTCAGGATCGGCTACGTTGACGGCTGCGCGTTTATATTTGCCACCGATCATCAGGATCGGTGTCTCCTCGTGCGGGGGAGGCTGCGGCGCGCGGACAACCCGCGCGATGCGCGCCTCCTGGGCCGGCGCGGCCCGGCCCGCCTTTCACACTCGGCTCGCCCAGTAGCGCAGGTTTCGGGGGCTGCGCAACCTCGGCGAAGAGAAGACGCGCCGTGATCGACGAATACGTTCGCTCCCGCGTTGCGATCACATTTGACGGCGGATCGCAACAAAAATCGTCGGCGGAGCTGTAAATGGCGTGGCTCCTAACGAACCGTAGGTGGAGCCCCACTGTACGCGCCGGCCTGGCGCGTCGCAGAGCGCGCCGCATGCTCCGGACCATGCAACACCTGCACGAGATCAACGGCCTGCTCAGGGAGGTGGCGACGACCCTCGTCACCGCGACGACGATCATCGGCGCCACCGTGGCGCTGGTCCACAGCGTTCGCCGCCTCTTCCGACGAAGCGGAGGGCCCCAGTCGTGAAACGCCTGGGCCGCCTCCATCGTCTTCTCCTCGATTCCCTGCCGAGCGCCCCCTCATGGGTGTCTATCTACGAGCTCTTGTGGGAGGTCGCCCGGAAAGATCGGGAGGTGCGCGAAGGCCAGATTCGGACGAGCTATGCGTCCAGCGTGACACGCTCTCTCCGCGCTCTGGTTGAGCGCGGCGACGCGATCCAGTGCAAACCGCGGCAGATCCAGAGCTGGGATGCCCTCTGTCGCGCGTACCCCTATCGCACCCGTCACGAGGTCGTCCTCGACATGCGGCGGCACCTCCTCCCCCTCGCCCAAGCGTGGGCGCAGCAAACGTCGAGCCCGAAGAAGGCGACGAAGGTCGAGTACGCCGTCTACCGGCGGCGAACCTTCGCGCGCTCCGAGCAGATCGAGGCTGAGTGGCGCACTGTCGACGTGAATGTGAAGCGACTCTTCGGGATCGTCAACGCGGACGAGATCGAAGCCGTCTTCGCGCTCCTTGCACGGGGGCGGGAGCTCTTCGATCCGTCGCTCGAGGTGACGTGGGGGCGGACGACGTTCGTGGAGGCGTACGATGCGGCGCTTCCAATCGCGCGACGCGTGGACCGAGAGATCGCGGACCAGCTTGAGCACTTCGCGCGGAAGGTATTTCCCCTCGGGACCGTGAGGATCGCCCTGCTCAAGCGCGATATCTACAAGTGCGTGACACAGCACACGTACGAGATCGAGGCACTGCTGCCCGATTTTGAGCAGTTCCTGATGCAGCAGGAACCGACCTACGTTTCGTCGCTCGCTGCTCAACAGCGGCAAGTTTCGCCGCAAGGCAGGAAGGTCCGCGTGAATCGGAACGATTTGTTCGAGGACTTCTTGATGGACTCACAACCGCCGTCTACCACCGCGGCCGGCATTCGAGGTTGGCGCTTGCTCGACCAGCTCCTCCTGCGCAACGTCGTGAAAGCCGTACCGGTCTACGCGCGAAAATGAGCCTGCGCTGGCAACGCCAGCGCTGCCCGCGATTCGGCGCGCGACCGCAGGGGCAAGCGCTGCGAGGAGATCCGCGTCGTTCGGGTCCACGACCTGCGCGTCGATCTTCGTCCCGTCTTCGCCGTGGAACCATGCCTCGTCGATGAGAGCGGTGAGCTTCATTCGGCGTTGCTGGGCGAGCGGGGTGCGCGCCTCAACGCGACTCGAGGGGCGCTCGCCCGCCGAACGTCGCAATCAGCTGTAACGTGCGACATATCTACGCATTTTCAGATGTAGGCCGCGAACCGTGGCACCCTATCTCCATACTCCGGAGGATAAGCCGCGGCCCATCATGGCCTATCTCCGCAATCCCGCAGATAGGCCGCGACCTTTCGCAGCCTATCTGCGGGATCGCGGAGATAGGCCGCCGCTGCGTACCTGCGTATTCCCGTTGCTAGGTCTCGGACGGCGACGGCGTGTCGTCGCGTAAGATTCGTGCCGACGGCTGGGTACCCATCCGCTTCCACAGGGGCAAGCCCCCACGGCAGATGGGCGCGGAAGAGGTCACGGCCATCCTCGACGAGCTTGCAGTCGCACGCCGCACCGCGGCATTCACGCAGAACCAAGCGCTGTGCGCCCGCCTCTTCCTTTACAAGCGGGTTCTCGACCTGCAGATACCCCGGCTCGAAGCGCTCGAACGCGCACGCCGGCCGAAGCACCTCCCCTCGGTCCTCTCGCGGCAGGAGACGCTCACCTTGCTCGAACACCTCGTCCCGCCTCTTCGGCTCATCGGCGAGCTCCTCTACGGAAACGGCCTCCGGCTCCTCGAAGCGCTTTCGATTCGCGTCAAAGACGTCGACCTCGATCGACGACAAATATCGGCAGTGCAAAGGGCCGTGCACGATGCCGGACGCGCGGCGGAGCTCGCCAGGCGAGCGACATGCCGACCCCTCCGCCAGAGCTTCGCGTCCCACTTTCTCGAGGCGGGCGTCGACATCCGGACGATCCAGACGCTGCTCAGCTACAAAGATGGGCGGACCACGATGATCGACATCCACATCGTCGACCGCGGCCCTCTCGGCGTCATCAGCCGCGTTTACCGCTAACCGCCGGGTCTGCGGGGAGCACCTTGAGCTCCGCCCCCACCCCGTCGAGCCGGCCCCACCCATCGTGAAAGGTAGCGTACCTGACGGCTGCGCCGCCTTGTCAAGGAGACCAACGCGTGCTCGTGCGCGTTCCACACCGAACGACTCGAGCTCGGCCGAGGCGTCCACGCCGCGCGCTCGGGATGGGCATCCCCCTCGCCGATCCCGTCATCGCTACGCCCACCGGGGCAGCTCCGTCCCGAAGCAGGCGGGCGGCCCAGGATCTGTGCCATGGGCGATGCCGCGCACCACGCACGTGACGTGGGCGCCACCTCGTTCCGCAGCGCCCTCGAAGCGCTTGCCCAACGTTCGGGATCACTACGCGCGGGGTCGTGCCTTGCGTGGCCGGCCCCGCTTGACCGGCGGTAGCTCCCGCTGGCGGAACAGCACCCCAGGCCGGACGCCGAGCACGTCGGCCAGCCTCACGAGGACGGCCACCCCGACGTTGGTCTTGGCGCGCTCGACCTTCTGCAGAAATCCGAGGGCGATTCCGGCTGCGCTAGCGAGCTCTTGCTGCGTCATGCCGCGCTTCAGGCGGATCCGGCGGACGTTGGCCCCGATGAAGCCGAGCACCTCCTCCAGCCGGGCATCAGGCATGGCGAAGGCGTCGTCTCTCCTGCGACCTGGAATAGAATCTCATATGTCTCATTTGTGTTGGCGTGCTCCCGCCGCGCCACCTAAGCTCCCCACAAGCAAGTGCTGCCCGCGACGGCGCCAACCGTCCGGGCAGCGTGGCCGAACCCCGCGTCAACGAGGTCCGACATGGAAACGGTACGTCCGCGCCCCGAACAGGGCCAAGAGATCGATCCACCCTCACGCCGCCGCCTGCACTCCACGGCGCGCGGCCGGCTCGTCCGCCCGCCCAAGCCCCATCGAGAATCGCCGCACCCCGCCGTCTACCTCGACGCCGCCGCGCTCCTCGAACAGGGCCCGTTCATCCGCAGCGCGCTGCGCGCCCGCGGCGTCCGCGCCGCGGATCTCGACGACGTCACGCAGGACACCGTGCTCGGCGCCTTTTGCAGCATGCGCGCCGGGCGCTTCCGGCCGTCCCCCGATCAACCGCCGGGCGACGCGTTGCGCGCCTGGCTGGCCGCGGTCGCCCTGCGCCAGGCGTCGCACCACCGCGACAAGGCGCACCGGCGGCACGAGGTGCCCGCGGACGATCCCGACCGGCTCGCTTCCCTCGCAGCACCCTCTCCGGAGGAGCGCATCGTCGCGCGCGGGCTGCTCCGCGCCTTCCACCGTCTCCGCGCGGAGCTCCGCGAGGTCCTGACGCTCACCGCCGCCGGCCTGACGACACGCGAGATCGCGGCGGAGCTCGCGATCCCGAGGCCGACGGTGGCCACGCGCCTCCGCCTCGCGCGGCGCCTCTTCGCGCGGTCCCTCACCCGCCGGCGGAGGTGGCCCCGATGAGCGGCGCACCCGTCGACGCCCCCGCCGAGACGGCGGCAGAGATCCCGACCGCGACCGAGGCCGGCCTGATCGAGATGGTGCTCGGCATCCCGGCCGTGGGGCCGCGCATCCTCGGCACGGCCGCCCTCCCGTCCCTTGGTCGCCTCTCTCCGGCGGCCATCGCCGAGCGAACCCAAATCGCGCTCGTGGACGCGACCCGGCTCGCCGCGGCCTTCGAGCTCGGTCGCCGCGCCCACGCCGCGCGGGCTCGCCGAGGCGCGCTCCTCACGGACGCCGCCCGCGTGGCGCGGTACTTCGGCCCGAGGCTCGCGCACCTCGTCCACGAGGAGCTCTGGATCGCGGCGCTCGACAGCCACGGCCGCGTGCGCGAGACGCGCATGCTCGCCCGCGGCGTCGACGACGCCCTCCACGCAGATCGCTCGACCATCCTGCGCACGGCGCTGGACATGGCGGCCGTCGGCTTCGTCCTGGCCCACAACCACCCGAGCGGCGATCCGACGCCGACCGCGGAGGACCACGCGATGACCGAGGAGCTGCGCGATCTCTCCTGCGCGCTGAACGTCCCGCTCCAGGCGCACGTCATCGTCACGCCGAGCGGGCGGTACCACCCCGTCCTCGAGTAGGTCATCGCGGGGGCGCTCCACCCGCCTCACCTCACCGGCAGCGCAACCCCCTCGCCCCCGGAACCTCCGCGCGCCGCCGCTGTCATTCCGCAGGCACGACGGACTGCCGGCCAGCGCGGCCGAGCGCCCGCCTGAAGGACGCGGATCCGCGCGTCCTCCGCGCGGTTCCAGAGGACGTGAGCGCGCCGCTCCGCGCGGCGCACAGGGGAGATCTATGCCCAGCGCGAACACGACGGACGCCGCGGATGGCGGCGCCGCCACCGATCCGAACCTCACCGCCGCGAGGCAGCCCGACGCGGCGAGCGCCGGCGAGGCCGAAGGGCCGGTGCGCTCCGTGGAGATCGTCATCTCCTGGGGCACGACCGTGCTCTTCGTCCAGCACCTGACGCCGCCGCGCGCGTTCGACGTCGGCGAGGGGCGCGACGACGGCCGCCCGTGCGACTGCTTCCTCCCCGGGCGCCTGCTCGGGGCGCGCCGCGCGCCGCTCCTCGAGGTCGACGGCGCCGGGCGCGTCGGCTTCGTCCTGCCGGGCGCCGCGACGGGGACGCTCACGCTCACCCCCGGCGGCGCGCCGCTTTCCGCGGCCGAGGCGCGGGAGCTGCATGTCGGCGTGGAGCGCGCGGCGCGCGCGGCGATCCCCGGGGCCACGCTCGTGCCCCTGCCCGCGCAAGGGCGCGTGGACGTCGAGATCGCGGGCGTGCGGATCCAGATCCGCGCCGACGCCGCCGCGGGCGAGCGCGTGCGCCGCTCGCTCGTGAACCGGAAGAGCCTTGCCCTCCACGCCGTCTCCGCGGCCCTGCACCTCGGGCTCCTCGGCGCCCTCGCTCGCTGGGCGCCGCCCCTCGTCGACCCGTCCACGGGCATGAGCGCGGATCGGATCGCGCTCGTGCAGCAGTACCTCGCGTCCGCCGACGAGCGCGAGCTGCACGCGGCGCTCGAGCGCGAGGGCGAGCCCGCCGCCGACGCGAAGGAGGGCGGCACAGGGACGCGAGCCAAGGGCGAGGAAGGGTCGATGGGCCACGAATCGTCGTCCACGCCGCGCGCGTCGGCGACGGGGAACAGGTGGGGGGTCGAGGGCCCGAGCGACAGCCCCGATCCCCACGTGGCGCACCAGCAAGCGCTGCGCGACGCGGCCGAGTTCGGGATGATCGGGCTGCTCAACGCCGGGGGCGGCGGCGATCCGAGCGCCCCCACGGCGCCGTGGGGGCTCGACGGCGCCGCGTCGCCCGCAGGCGGCGCGGGCCTCCCCCTCGCCGGCTACGGGGGCCTCGCCGGCGAGAGCGCGCCGCTCGGGCTCGGATCCATCGGGACGATCGGGCACGGCGCGGGCGCCGGGTCGGGCCAGGGGTTCGGGAGCGGCCACGGGCGCGCCGGCGCCTCCTCGCCGCCGGTCCCGGCGCGGAGCGCGGCCGCCTACGCGAAGGAGCCCGAGGTCGCCCTCGATCCGAACGGCCGCTTCGCCACCACGTACAGGCCCGGCGGCGGCCACCTCGCCGCGTTCGAGGCCGCCCTCGCGCGCGGCGTCGTGCCCGCGGCGGAGCGCGAGCTCGTCGGCGACGTCGCCGCCCGCTACGCCCCGGAGGTCCCGCTCGCCCCCGACAAGGCGCTCGGCCTGCGCGCCGACCTGGAGCGCGCCGCGCTCGGCCCGGGCGGCGGCGCCTTCCACCTGCGCCTCGCGCTCCGCTCCGCGGCGGCGGCGGCGGCGGCGCGGCCGCACCTCTCGGTGCACCTCGTCCTCGACACGAGCGGCTCGATGGCCGGCGCGCCGATCGACAGCGCCCGCCGCGCCGCGCAGGCGCTCGTCGATCGGCTCGCGCCGGCCGACGACTTCTCGCTCACCACCTTCTCCAGCGACGCCGAGGTGGTGATCGAGGACGGCCCCGTCGGCCCGCGCCGCGCGGCGATCCGCCGCGCCATCGAGGGGCTCCGCGAGGGCGGCGGCACCAACATCGGCGCGGGGCTCTCGCTGGGCTACGCGCAGGCGAGCCGGCCGGGCATCCCCGAGGACGCCGTGCGCGTGGTGCTGCTCGTCTCCGACGGCCGAGCGACGAGCGGCCTCACCCGCAGCGAGCGCCTGGCGTGGCTCGCCCTCGACGCCTTCCAGCGCGGCATCCAGACGAGCGCGCTCGGGCTCGGCGACGACTTCGACGGCCAGCTCATGAGCGCGATCGCGAGCGACGGGGCCGGCGGCTACTACTACCTGCGACACCCGGAGCAGATCGCGCCCGCGCTATCGACCGAGCTCGACAAGCGCCTCGACCCTGTCGCGACCGCGGTCGAGGTGCGCGTGCGCCTGAAGGCGGGCGTCGATCTGCTCCGCGCCTACGGTTCGCGCCGGCTGGACGGCGCCGAGGCCTCCCGCGTCCGCGCCCAGGAGATCGCGGCCGACGTCGCCGCACAGTCGCGGGACCGGATCGCGGCCGACCGACGCGACGACGCCGAGGGCGGCATGCGCTTCTTCATGCCCGTGTTCGCCCGCGATGATCGGCACGCGCTGCTGCTCAAGCTGAGCGCCGGCCCCGGCGCGGGGAAGCGCGCCGTCGCGACCGTCGAGCTGAAGTACAAAGATCGGCTCGCCAGGAAGAACGTGATCGAGGAGATCCCCATCGAGGTGCGTTATGCGGACAGCGACGCCGCCAGCGCGGCGTCCGTCGACGCGTCGATGACGCGCGCGCTCCAGGGCTTCGCCGCGGGCGAGTCGCTCGCGGAGGCCGCTGCCCGCGTGGCGCGCGGCGATCGCGCCGGCGCCGCCGCGCTCCTCTCCGAGCGCGAGGGCATCCTGCACGAGGCCGCGACCCGGCTGGGCGAGCCGCTGTTCCTGGAGGACGCGGCGCGCCTGTCGCGCCTCCGCGCGCACATGGGCGCAGAGCAAGGCCTCGGCGATCCGCTCGTCCTCGCGATGTTGCTGGAGACGGCGGGGCGATCCCGCCTGCGCTGACGCGCAATCGCAGCGCGCGCACGGGCGGAGGCGTCGCACAGGTGGTAGGCTGAGCGCGGCCATGACAGACAGAGTCTCATCGACCGGACGCGCTGCGCTGCGAGAGTCGCTGCTCCAGTTCTCCGCTTTCGCCGACGCGCTCGAGTCCCGATCCATGCGCGAGGCCATCGATGCCTGCATCACCGTCCTGGACGCTCCAGGGCCGCTCGACAAGCGCGACCTCGCCCCGTGGCTCAAGGTCGTCCACGAGCGCGCGGCCGATGTCTTTCGACGAGGTATCCGTCAGACCACGGGTGTGCTGCGCCAGCAGATGATGCACGGCCTGAAGCAGGCCGAAGAAGACGCGGTCTGGATGCAGCAGGCCATCGACGCGCTCAGTCGAGACCGCGCGAACTGACATGCTGAGCTGAAACAGGGCTCGCCGCGACAGGCCGAAGCGAGCCGGCCGGAGGCGGGAGCAGGCGGCCGCGCACAGCGTGACACGACACGCGCCGTCCGTGCTACGAGAGGGGACATGCTCGCCTCGGCGTTTCCGCTGCTGCTCCTCGGCTTCTCTCTCGGGATGCGCCACGCCACCGACGCGGACCATGTGATCGCGGTGGCGACCGTCGTGAGCCGGGTGCGGAGCCTCGGGACGGCGCTGCTGATCGGCGCGATGTGGGGCGTCGGCCACACGCTCACGCTGATGGTGATCGGCGGCGGCATCCTGCTGTTCGGGCTCGTGGTGCCGCCGCACGTCGGCCTGGCCATGGAGCTCTCGGTCGCCCTGATGCTGATCGGCCTCGGGGTGTACCACCTGGCGCGGCTCTACCGGGCGGTCCGGCGGGGCGAGCCGCCGGCGCCCGACGTCGCTCCGGTCGAGCATGCTGCGCCTGCTGCGCCTGTTGCGCATGTTGCGCATGTTGCTCACCACGACGGCCACCGGCACGACCTCGGCTGGGCGGACCGCGTGTTCGGCGGCTCGCGCGTCTACGCGAGCCTCCGGCCGCTGCTCATCGGCGTGGTCCACGGCCTCGCGGGCTCGGCCGCCGTGGCGCTCCTCGTGCTCACCACGGTGCGCGACCCGCGGTGGGGCATCGGCTACATCGCGCTGTTCGGCGTGGGCACGATCGCCGGGATGACGCTCATCACCGGGGTGCTCGCGCTGCCGTTCGCCTACGCGCGCGCTCGCACCAGCGGGATACACAACGCCTTCGGCGCCGTCGCCAGCCTCCTCAGCGTGGGGTTCGGCCTGTTCCTGGCCTACGACATCAGCTTCGGGTCCGGGCTGTTCACCGCGAACCCGCAGTGGACGCCAGGCTGACGGCGCCCGGGCGAGCCGCGCTCGCCGAAGGAGCGACGCTCGCCGAAGGAGCGACGCTCGGCGCTCACCGGCTCGCGGCCGACCAGGCGCACTCGGCCTCGCGCGGCGACGCCGGCGCGAGGTGCGCGTCGATCTGGGTCATGAGCCAGTCGAGGAACTCGTCCTTCAGGATCGTCTGCGCCACGTGCAGATCGGTCCAGACGGGCGCGCGCGCGGCCGCCCTGTCGCTCGTCTGCACCACGACCGGGATCGTGCAGAACCTCGCGTCGTCGCGCATCGCGCGGATGAACTCCACCCCGTTCATGACGGGCATGTGGACGTCCACGATGGCCAGCGCCACGGGCTCGCGCGCGAGCAGCTCCAGGGCGTCGCGCCCGTTCTCGGCCTCGAGCACGCTGAAGCGCGGCTCGAGGATCAGCCGGTAGCACTCCCGGATGTCCGCGTCGTCGTCCACGACGAGGATGGCTACCCCCTCGACGGCGCCGAGCACGCGCTCGACGGCGGCGCGGAGCTCCGCCGCGGTGACGGGCTTGCGCACGTAGCCGGCGACCCCTCGCAGGATCGCCTCTGCCGGCTGGTTCACGACGGAGACGAGCATCACGGGCACCCGCTCGCGCGACTGCACGAGCCGGTTGAAGGCGAAGCCATCCATCTCGGGCATCAGGAAATCGGCCAGGATGAGATCCGGCGTCCACGTCCGGAGGAGTTCCAGCGCCGCGCTCCCGCCGCGCACGGTCCGGACGTCGTACGCCGCGCCTTGCAGCGCCTCGGCCATCCACGCGAGCGTCCCCGAGTCATCGTCGACCAGCATGAGCTTGGCCATGGCATCACTCCCCTTGCGCCTCGCCGCCGCCCGCCTCGCCTGCCGCGCCGACACGCCGCAGCCGGAGCCAGAACCGCGCCCCGCCTTCCGGCCGCGCCTCGTACCCGATCGCCCCGCCCCACCGCTCCACCGCGATCCGGGCGCCGTAGAGCCCGAGGCCGCTGCCCGCGCCAGGGTCGTGGCCGTGCGCGAACTTCTGGAACAGGCGCGGCGCGATGGCAGGGGAGACGCCAGGCCCATCGTCCTCCACCGTCACGCGAGCCCACCGGGGCTCATCGTGCACCGCGACGCGCACCGACCTGCGCGGAGGCGTGAACCGGAGCGCGTTCTCGACGAGGTTGGAGACCACGCGCGCGAGCCTGCGCTCCTCACCGACGACGGCGCACGGCCGCGCGCAGCCGAGCTCCGGCGGCGTCTCCAGGCACACCCCCCGGCTGCGCGCCATCGGCAGGAGCGCCTCGACGACCCGAGCGACGGTGCCGCACACGTCGACCACCGCGGCGAGGTCGCCGCTGGAGGCGTCGGACGCCATGCCCTCGACGGTGAACACGTCGAGGATCTCCCGGATCAGCTCGCGCTGCCGCAGGGCGGCCTTCAACGCGACCGCGGCGAGCGCGCCGCTCTTCTCCGGCAGCGGCTGCTCTCCCAGCAGGGACAGCGCGCCGAGGAGGCTGTTCAGCGGGCCGGAGAGGTCGTGGACGATGCAGTGGACGAGGACATCCTTCCGCTCGACCTCGCGCGACAGCGCCTCGTGCACGAGGCGAAGCTCGCGCGCCCGCTGGAGGACGCGGCGGCGCGCCTGGAACAGCGCGTCGTTCCGGGTGATCACGAGCAGCCGCGACGAGCCCACGCGGAGCGCCGTCGCCTCGAGGTGAAGCGCCTCGTCGCCGATCATCTGCGTCCAGAAGTCGGATTGCACGCCCGGCGCGCCATCCGCGGACCAGGCCCGCTCCGCCTCGGGGAGGAACACCTCCAGGAAGGGCAGCGCGCGATCGATCGGGAGCGGCGCGTCGCGCCACGGCGGCGCGAACCCGAGCCTCCGGAACCACGGCGGCGGCTCGCCGCGGATGACGAAGGTCCCGTCGTGCAAACGCTCGAGGACGAGCTTGTCCAGCGCCGCGAGGAGCCACGTGTCCACGTCCATCAACCTCGCAACGAAGGCGCTTCGCTCGCCAGCATGGCGCGCGCCAGCGCGTTGAACGCGCCTTCGACCCCGGCGCCGGTCTTGGCGCTCGTCCTCGTGATCCAGAGGCCCG
This sequence comes from Sorangium sp. So ce426, assembly GCF_051475585.1. Classification (NCBI taxonomy): domain Bacteria; kingdom Pseudomonadati; phylum Myxococcota; order Polyangiales; family Polyangiaceae; genus Sorangium; species Sorangium sp. So ce426. Next base: position 8,457,430 of record NZ_CP150341.1, read on the forward strand.
CCCTCTTCAGCCTGGCCTCGGTGGCGTCGTCGATGTCCCACGCCGCGGTGAGATCGGCCTTGTTCAGGACGACGACGGCCGGGACCTCTCCGACGATCGTCCGCGCGGCGGTGTAGAGGCGGAGCCCGGTCTCCGCCGTGAGGCGCCGCGTGCCGTCGATGACGAGGAGCCAGCCGGCGGAGCCGCGAAGGTACGACGTCTGGACGGCCTGGAACTCGTCCTCTCCGCTCAGGTCCCAGAGGATGAGGTCGAGCTCGCGTTCATCGCACCTCACGCGCCGCGTCTCGATCGTCACGCCGATGGTCGTCCGGTAGGACTCGGAGAAGATGCTGCGCACGAAGCGGGCGACGAGGCTTGTCTTGCCGACCCCCGTCGCGCCCAGCACGCAGACCTTGCGTTTCTCCGCCATGACTCAGTCCTTGCTCTCCGCGTGCAGGTCCACAAGGAAGATCACGCTGCGCGCGCGGCGCTCGTCCGCGACGGCGAGGCACTCGGCCCGCGCCGCTCCCCCGGCGCAGGACGGGGGCACGACCTCGCGCCGCGTTCCCCCGCCGATCGCTCGCAGGCGATCGGCCGGGATCCCCCGCGCGACGAGCTCGGCCGCGACGTGCTCCGCGCGGGCCTGGCTGAGCGCTCGGTTCGACGCCTCCGATCCGACGGGATCCGCGTAGCCGATCTCGCGGATCTCGGCGGTCATGCCGGCCGCGCGCGCGCGGGCGATCAGCCGCTCGGCAGCGGCCGCGACCTCGTCGAGGCGCGCGGCCTGCTCGCCGGAGAGCCGCGCGGCGCCGCGGCGGAAGAAGAGCTCCATCGCCTCGAGGGATCGCGCCGCCGCGCGCGCGCGGTCGATCGACTCCTGCGCCGTCAGGCCCTCGCCGTCGAACCCCGAGACGCCGGGGAGCACCGCCGCCGACCAGCGCGCGCGCTCGATCCAGCGCTGGGGCGCGACCCCGCTGGCCACGACGGCGCCGCCGCGCAGCGCCAGGGTGACCCCGGGCGGCGGCGCGAGAGCGCTCGCCACCCGGCGCTCGACGATCTGCGGGTGGAGCGAGTAGAAGGGCTCGAAGCGCAGGATGACCTCCTGGGGCACGGGGCCGCCGCGCTCGAGCACGGCCCTCGGGTCCGCGGCGAGCGGATCGCGAAGGCCCGTGAACACGACCTGGCCGGCGCGCCGCTCCGCCGCGGTGACCAGCAGGCCGGGCTCGCGCCGCAGCGCCTCGCCCCAGCCGTCGACGCGGCGCTGATCCTCCCGCGAGGCGCGCACCGAGAAGGCGAGCGCGGCCGCGACGACCGCGGCCAGCAGGGCGGCCGCGATCGGCGCGGCCCGAGCTCGGCGCGGGATCGGCTGGCGCTGCTGCTGGAGGCAGCGCGAGAGCAGCTCGCGGGCGCCCGAGAACGGCGTCCGATCGCCGCGGAAGCCGGCGAGCTCACCGCCGTACGCGAGGTGGACGCGCTCCAGCGTCTCGCACAGGACGAGCCCGTACGCGGGCGGCGCCACGCCGCGCACGATGGACACGAGGAGCGCCGACGGGCCGTGCTCGACCCACCCTGTCAGATCGCCGACGCGGAAGCGCTCCAGCCGCGCGTCGGTCCGGAACGCGTCGTGGGCGAACGCGTCGATGGCGGTGAGCATCGCCGTGACCTGATCGGGATCCCTGTAGGGGATCTCGTCGGCGCTGAGGTGCTCGAGGACGAGCCCCGTCCCCCGGTGGACGAGGAAGAGCTGCTCGGTCCGGTAGACCATCGAGCGGAGCAGCACCACCTCCGCGAAGGGGCGCCCCGTGCGGCGCGCCTCGACGCGCCAGCGCACGCTCCGCCAGGACAGGCCGAGGGCGGCCGCCTCGTTGAGGCGCTGGATCATCGCCCGGAGAGCGCAGCGCACGGCCTTGCGGATGGCCGGCCCCATGGCGGGGGAGATCGCGTCCGCGAACGCCCCCGGGTCCCGGCGCACGCGCTCCTGGATCGCGCTGGCGAGGAGCGGCTCCAGCGCCCACGAGAGCGCCTCACCCCTCTTGCGGCTCTCGATCACGGCCTCGGGCAGCGCCCCCGCGACCATCTCGACCATGGACTGGTCCAGCCGCTCCTCGATCCGCTGGATCCGGTGCTGCTCTGGGCCCACGAGCAGGGGGCGGAGGTCTTCGAGCGTCTTCCTCGGCGGAGGCGCCTCGCGGCGCGCTCTCGGCTCTCGCATCGTTCTTCCTTCTCTGGACCGCCGCGCCCGCTCCGCTGGCCGGAGCGGCGCGGCCGCCTCACGCTGCCTCGTCCGAGCGGCGCTCCGCCTTCTGGTACCGCTCCGACTCCGCGGCCGCCTCGCGCGCCGGCGCGTCCGGCGCGAGCGCTTCGGCGCCGTCGGCCCACACGGCGGCCAGCTCGCGCTCGAGCATCGCGCTCAGCTCGCTCCGCGTGCGCCGCGTCTCGTCGACGAACGCCTTGGACTGCTCCAGCAGCTGCTGCCGGAGCTCGCGCTGCGTGCGCGCCACGAGCTCCTCCAGCCGCTGGACCCGCTGCGCGATCAGCTCGAGCGCCTCCCGCGACTCGCGCGCGACGCTGCCGAGCGCGCCGTCGGCGGCCGCGCGCTGGGCCTCGATCGACGCGCCGAGCGCCTCGATCTCCCTGCGCATGTGCGCCTCCAGCATGTCCAGCCGCCGCCACGCTTCACGCCGCAGCTCCTCCGCCTGGGCGGCGACCTGAGCGTCGGTGTGCGAGAGCCGGCGAGCGAACTCGCGGAACTGGGCGCCGCACAGGATGTCGCGCACCTGCTCCAGGCTGTTGGTGATCGCGGACTCTGCGTGTCCCGCGGTGGCTTCGTGCTCCGCCCGCCCGCTCGTCCTCATGGTCATGATCAAGGCCCCCTCTCCGTGCGTGCCATGCGTGTCGCGTTCGGCGAGCCGAGCTCGCTCGTCATCGCGCTCCCGGTTCGCTTCGTCGCGCTCGCGACGCCTCACCGAGCTCGCTCCCCCAGGTTTTCTCTTCCGTCTGGACACGATGCCCCTCGCTCACCACGTCGCGCGCTGCGCAACATGGGTCAGCACCGTGGGCGCGGGTAGCCCTCGGGGGGCCGCGGGGGCGGCCGCGGCTCGGCCGGGGAGCCGCTCGGCTGCTCCGGAGCGCCGCGCTGAACAGGATCGCTCGGAGCCCGGTAAGATGCTCCCATGCGAACTCCGCGAACCTCCCTGGTGGCCGCGGCCTTCCTCGCGGCCTGCGGCGCTCCGGCCGGCGGTGCTCCTTCGGCCGACGCGCCTTCCGCGAGCGCTCCTTCCGCGAGCGCCGCGGCCTCGGGTTCCAGCTCGCCCACGGCCGCCTCGCCGCCGGCGCCGCAGGCCCCCGCCGCGGCCTCCCCTGCGCCGGCGCCCTGCGGCGCGCTGGGCTGCCTCGCCTTCGATACGCCGGCCCAGGCCTTCGCCCGCGTCCTGGAGAGCGGCCCGCGCGTGCTCGCGGTGGGCGAGGCGCACGCGCAGCGAGGCTCGGAGGGCGTCCCCTCGACGACCCGACGCTTCACGGAGCTCTTCCTGCCGGCGCTCGCCGGCCGCGCCTCCGATCTGATCATCGAGCTCTGGGCCGTGGACCCGCGCTGCAAGAAGGAGCAGGTCGCGCGGGTCGAGGCGGAGCAGCGGACGGTCACGCAGGGCCAGGCGGCGCAGAACCAGGACGAGTTCCTCGCGCTCGGCCACGCGGCGAAGCGGCTCGGCATCCGGCCCCACCAGCTCACGCCCTCCTGCCAGGAGATCGACGCCATCGTGCGCGCGGGGCCGGACGCGGTGACGGCCATGCTCGAGATGATCGCGCGCCTGACGGCCGCCGACGCGAAGGCGCTGCTCGGCCGCGAGGACGCCGCGGGAAAGATGGTGATCGCCTACGGCGGGGCGCTGCACAACGACGTCGCCCCGCGCCCTGGACGAGAGCGCTGGAGCTTCGGACCGGAGCTCTCCGCGATCACCGCCGGGAAATACGTGGAGCTCGATCTCATCGTCCGCGAGTTCATCAAGGAGTCGGAGTCCTGGCGGGCGCTGCCGTGGTATCCCCATTTCGACAGGGAGAAGCACCCGGACAAGGCGGTGCTCTTCAACCCCGCGCCGGGCTCGTACACGCTCATCTTCCCGCGCTCGTCCTGAGCCGGCACCGCCGCGCGCCGCGCGACAGCTTCAGGGCAGGAGGGCGCCTCAGGGCAGGATGGTGAACGTGACCGGCGCGCCCCTGAAGGGACCGCCGCCCTGCACGATGCGGTTGTTCTCGAACAGCGCGCTGGTCACGCTGACCGTGATCGGCGCGCCGGCAGCGCGGAGCTTGTCCCAGGCCGCCGCGTCCGGCGTGTAGCTCAGCTTGGTCGTGAACACCCGGAGCAGCAGATCGCGCTCCGCCGTCGTGAAGACCAGGAAGTAAGCGCGCCCGTTGATGGGCGTCCCGTGAGCCCAGGCGGCGCGCGCCGGGCCAAGGAGCGCCCCGAGCTCCGCGACGATCGACGCCCCCGGGGCGGCGAGCTCCCGCGCCCCCGGCGCCGCGGCGGCCGGAAGCCGCAGCGCCGGCGCGGCCCGAGGCGCCGTTCGCTGCGCCGCGCCCGCGACGTGGAAGGTCAGCTCCGGCGCGGCGTCGCCGGGGAGCATCGCGCCGTCCTCGGGCGCGTCGAACACCGTGCCCTGCGAGGGCTCGTCCTTCGGCTCCACGGCGAGCAGCGCCTCCAGGGCCTCGTCGGTCGCGCCGCCCTCGAAGATGACGTCGGCCAGGCTCGGGTCGGTCGACGTCCCGCTCGACGTGTGGTCGTGGCTGTGACCACACGCCCCGGTGTACATCGCGGCCGACGCGAGCGCCGCCAGCGCGGGCACGAGGAGCGCCCGGCTCAGGAGAGGCCTTCGGCTCACGGCGCCTCCGCCCAGGGATCCGCGAAGCGCGGGTCCTTCAGAAACTCGTCGTCCGTCAGGGTTTGCAAGAAGGCGATCACGTCCGCTCTCTCCTCTTCTGTGAGATCGAACCCGCTGATGAGCTCGCTCTTGAACTTGTTCTCGCTTCCCACGCCGGCGTTGGGGAGGCCAGCCTCGATCGTCCGCCCTCCGGCGGCGTAATGGTCGAGCACCCCCTCGAGCGTCTCGATGCTGCCGTCATGCATGAACGGCGCCGTGACGGCGATGTTCCGCAGCGTGGGCGCGCGGAACCGGCCCATGTCCGCCTCCTTGTGGGAGATCTCGTAGACTCCCCCGTTGCCCTCCGGGTAAGCGCCGCTCCCGTCGATGTTGTAGAGCCCCGTGTTGTGGAACATCACCTCCGTGAAGGTGGTGCCGTCGTGCTCCACCGAGTCCGACAGGTTGAAGCCGCCGTGGCAATGGAAGCACTCCAGCTTCTCGGAGAAGAAGAGATCCATCCCGCGCAGCGCCGCGTCGGACATCCCGGAGGGGTCGCCGCCGTAACGGTAACGGTCGTAGGGCGCGCGGTAGGAGAGCAGCGACCGCTCGAACGCGGCGATCGCCTTCGTGATGTTCGCGAGGCGGATGGGCGCGTCGTCGCCGGGGAAGGCCTCGGGAAAGAGGTCCTGGTACAGCGGCTCGCCCTGTAGCCGCTCCAGGAGCTCGTTCTCCATGCCGGCGAGCCCGAGCTCGACCGGCGTCTCGCCGAACATGGGGAGGAGCGCTTGCTCCTCGAGCGCTTCGATGAGCGGATTCGCCCAGGTCAGCGTCGTGAGGTAAGCGATGTTGGCCAGGCTCATCGAGCTGCGCGAGTGCAGCTGGTCGGTCGAGCCCCTGGCGTTCGCGAGGCCGTCGGTGAACGCGAGCTCCTGGCGATGGCACGAGCCGCACGAGTACGTGCCGTTGCCGGACAGGCGCACGTCGTAGAACAGCCGCCTGCCGAGCTCGACCTTCACCGGCGACATCGGGTTGTCCTCGGGGACCTTGGGCACCGGAAAGCCCGCCGGCAGCCCCCACGCATAGGCGCCCGCGCCGCCTCCCCCATCGCCGCCGCCCACCCCCGTCGATCCGCCCGGGCCATCGTCGTCGCCGCAGGCACAGCAGAGGGCCGCGAGCGCGGCGAGGGCGGAGGAGATCGCCGAGCGGCGGAGAGCGGGCATCGAAGCGAACATCGCCATGGCGCCTAGTCTATCCTGAAGAACGACTGCTGATCGGGGCGCGGCGAGCCGTCGGTGATGTCGATGCCGAGATAGGTGAAGAGCGGCAGACACTCGGAATCCGACGGATCCGACATGCAGCCGGGGATGTCGTCGGCGCTCCCCGACAGGTTGCTCTCCGCGACGAGCGCCGCATAATCGACGAGCACCTTCGTCGTGAGCGGGTCGATGCCCTCGAAGGCGATCTCGGCGACGTTGGGGCGATCACAGGCGGTCAGCTCGCCGTTCGCGCCGGGCATGCAGCCAGTGCTGCCGATGTGCACGAGGAACGGCTTGGCGTCTGCCGCGGAGACGCTGTCGAGGCGCAGGAACTTGTACCCGTCGTTCCAGCTCCAGAACAGCCCCGTCAGGTTGAGCGGCGACGGCGCGCTCGACGCGTCGCCGTGGTTCAGGTCGAACGGGACGCCCAGCTTGAACGACAGCCCGTCGTAGTCCCCGGCCGGGACCGTCCCGCGCACCACGCCGTTCGTCTCCTCCGTCCCGTTGGCGCAGGTGCCCGATCGGTCCTCGAAATCGAGGAGCACGACGTCCTGGTACTGCCACAGCCCGTCCTGTTCGAGCGTGAGCGGCACCTCCTCGCCGTCCGCGCGGCGCAGGCGCACGTCGTGGATGTAGAGGCGGAAATCGTTCAGCCCCACGTCCGTCGAGGCGCTGCCGACAGCGTACGTCTCGCTGCAGGAGAACACCTCGTCGCGGACGCGGCCTTCGAACTGCAGCGCGACAGTGATCGTCGAGGTCGACGCGCCGTCGGCAGGCGCATCGTCGCCGCACGCCGTGAGCGCGAGCACCGCCCCGACCAGCGGGAACCAGAGCCGTGATGCACGAAGACCGGATTCCATGAGCGTCCTCCCGGGGAACTATGCGCGCCACGATAGGCCGCGCCGCCCCTCGCCTGAATGCGACATGTTGTCGCTATCGCGATCCGCCCGAGAGCGCGAGTCGATACGGCGTCGGAAGAGGGCTCGCGGACGGCCCCGGAGCAATCTTCGGCGGCCAGCAGACAGCGACGCCGCCGACGAACGCACGAACGCGCTCGCCGCCTGCGACGTCGACCAAACCACCAGCGCGCCCGCCGGGCGGGCGTGCGCGTCCGCAGGATAACACGAACCGGTAAAATCGTGCTACTGGCCTGCCCACCTGTGATCCGCTCCCTGAGCACGGCGCTCCCGCTGCTTCTTGTCATCACGTCCGCCGCGCCTGCGCGCGCCGGCGACGGTGCCGCGCCTCGGCCCGCGGCCGGGGCGGCAACGTCGGCTGGCGGCGATGTCCCCGGCGGCGCCGGCGCAGCGGCGCCCGCCTCCGGCGCGGCGGGCGCCGCTGCCCCCGTGTCCGGCGCCGCGCCCATCACGGTCGTGGTGCAGGGCGCGGCGCCGCCGCGCAGCGCCTCGGAGTCGGTGCGCGGGCAGGCGGAGATCCGGGCGGCGCCCCACCGGACGGCGAGCGACGTGCTGCAGCTCGTGCCGGGCGTGTTCACCTCCCAGCACAGCGGCGAGTGCAAGGCGCACCAGATCTTCTTCCGCGGCTTCGACGCGGTCCACGGGCAGGACCTCGAGATCTGGGTCGCGGGCGCGCCGGTCAACGAGGTCTCCAACGTCCACGGCCAGGGCTATACCGACCTCCATTTCGTGATGCCGGAGGTGATCGGCGAGCTCCGCGCGCAGCCCGGATCGTACGACCCGCGCCAGGGCGACTTCGCGGTCGCCGGGACGATGCGCTTCGATCTCGCCTACGGCGAGCCGGGGATCACCGCCACCGCCTCCGCGGGCTCGTCCGGCGCGCGCCGGCTCTTCCTCGCTTACCACCCCGAGAACGCGGACGACGCCACGTTCGCGGCCTTCGAGGCGTACGGGACCGACGGCTTCGGGCCCGCCCGCGCCGCCGGCCGGGCCTCGCTCATCGCGCAGGCCGTCTACCGGCCGCTCGCCGGCGTCTCCGCGCGGGTGATGGCGTCGGCGTTCGCCTCCCGCTGCGGCTCCGCCGGCGTCCTGCGCCTCTGCGACATCGCGTCGGGCAAGGTCGACCGCTTCGCCTCGTACGATCCCGATCAGGGCGGCGACTCGTCGCGGGCGCAGCTCGTCGTCGATCTGCGCGGCTCGGGCGACGGCGCCGCCCGCGGGGAGGGCCTCTCGCTCACGCCGTTCGTCGTGCTGCGCGCGCTCCGGCTGCGCTCGAACTTCACCGGCTACCTCGCGGACCCCACGAACGGCGACGCCACCCAGCAGCTCAACGAGGCGATCACGGCGGGCGCCACCGCGTCGTACCGGCTCACCTTCCCGCTGCTCTCCGACCGCGACACGTTCGAGGCGGGCGTCGTCGCGCGCACCGACTGGATCGAGCAGTCGCAGCGGCGCCTCGCGGCCGTCGACGACAGGCCGACCGCCACGCTGGTCGACGCGAAGGTCCGCGCGACCGACATCGCCGGCTACCTCGACGCGTCGATCCGGCCGGCGCGGCGGATCACGCTGCGCGGCGGGCTGCGCGCCGACGGCCTCGCGTACCAGGTCGTCGACAATGTCGGCCAGGGGGCCCAGGCGCGCGGCGCGCAAGGCGTCCACGTGGGCGGCAAGGGCACGGTCGACGTGGCGCTGCTCCCCGGGCTCCGCGCGCTCGCCAGCGTGGGCCAGGGGTTCCGCTCGCCCCAGGCGCGCAGCCTCGGCGACGGCGAGCGGACCCCGTTCACGCGGGTGCTCTCCGCCGAGGCCGGGCTCCGCTACGCCGACGAGCTCGTGCGGGCGTCGGCGGCGCTGTTCCACACGCGCCTCAGCGAGGATCTCGTCTTCGACGAGGCGACCGCCCGCAACGAGCCCGTGCCCGCCACGGCCCGCACCGGGGTGGCCCTCGACGCGGTGGCGCACCCGGCGCCGTGGCTCGTGTCGAGCGTCGGCCTGACGTACACCCGGGCCGCCTTCACCGCGTCGGGGGGGCGCTACGCGGCGGGCGATCTCCTCCCCTTCGTGCCCCAGGTCGTCGCCCGCGCCGATCTCGCGGTGACGCCGCGCCTCGGCGCGCTCTTCGGCCGGCGCCTCGAGGCCCGCGCCGGCGCGGGCGTGACGCTGCTCCACGGCCGCCCCCTGCCGTTCGGAGAGCAGGGCCACGACGCGCTCGTCACCGACGTGACGGCGCACGTCCGCTACCACCGCGTCGAGCTCGGGCTCGACGTCTACAACCTCCTCGACGCGGCGTGGTTCGACGGCGAGTTCGTCTACCCCTCGAGCTTCAGCCGCGGCGCGGCGCCCGACCTCCTCCCCGCGCGGCACGTGACCGTCGGCGCCCCGCGGAGCTTCCTCGCTTCGCTCTCCCTCTACATCGGCTGAGGACCTCGATGACCTCCACCACCGCACAGACCCGATCCCGCCGGCGCGCCGCCCTCGCCGCGGCGGGGCGCCTCGCCGCGGCGCTCGCGGCGGGCGCGCTCGCCGCCGGGTGCGGCGCCGGAGGCGACGACGCGACCTCCGGCAAGCGCCTGACCCTGGCGACGCAGATCGCGCCCGACGCGGCGTCGGTCGCGCCGTTCACGAACGCGCTCGGCTGGACCATCACGCTGTCGAAGGCGCACCTGGCGATCGGGTCGCTCCACTACTTCGAAGGCGCCCCGTTCACGGCGCGGCGGCCCTCGCCGGGCGGCGCCCCCTCGCTGCTGGAGCGGCTCGCCCGGTGGGCCGTGCCCGAGGCGCACGCGCACCCGGGCCACTACCAGGCCGGCGAGGCGAGGGGCCAGATGACGCAGCCGACGTCGGTCGACCTGCTGCAGGGGACGACGGCGCTCGCGGACGCGGACGCCGTGAGCGGCGTCGCGCGATCCGCGCGCTTCACGTTCGGCGCGCCGCCCGCGGGCCCGCTCGCCGCGGCGCTCGACGGGCACGTCGTCGCCGTCGAGGGCCGCGCCGAGAAGGGGGAGCTCGCGCGGGTGTTCCGCGCGCGCGCGCTGGCCGCCGACGTGCTCGACGACGCGACCGGCGAGCCGTCGGTGGAGGGGTGCGTGTTCGAGGAGGTCTTCCTCGACGGGCCCGGCGTCGTCACGCTCGTCGTGAAGCCGGCGGTCTGGCTCGATCAGGTCGACTTCGAGGCCGTCGCCTCGAGCGACGGCGGCGCGCCGGTCGACCTCGAGCCCGAGAGCCAGGCCCAGCGCGGCTTCACGCGGGGCCTCAAGAAGGGGACGGCCTACGCGCTCTCGTTCGCGCCCGGCTCCCCGGAGGAGAAGGAATGACGATGAGGACCACGAAGGGACTGTGGGTTGCGGCGGCGACGCTCGCCGCGGCGGCGGTCGCCGGCTGCGGCGACGACGGCGCGTCGGGGGCCGGGAGCGTGGCGTTCTCGACGTGGGGAGAGGACTACATCGAGCAGGAGATCCCGGCCGCCGATCTCGCGGACGGCTGGAGCATCCAGTACGAGAAGTTCCTGTTCGTCGTCCGGAACGTCACCGTCGCCGATCGCGAGGGGAACGTCGGAGCGCGCATGCAGGGCTCGATCCTGTTCGACCACACCAAGGCCGGCGCGAAGCCGGTGGTGACCTTCGACGACCTCGAGGCGAAGCCCTGGGAGGCCGTCTCCTACGAGATCGGCCCGGTGGACGCGGACACCGCGCTCGAGGGCGCGACGGAGGACGACAAGGCGCTCATGCTCGCGGCGGGGGCGTCCGTGCACATCGAGGCGATCGCGCGGAAGAGCGACGGCGGCGGCGAGGTCGAGAAGCGCCTCGACTGGACCTTCTCGCTCGCGACGCGCTACGCCGACTGCAAGGGCGACAAGGCCGGCAAGGAGACCGAGGGCGTCCTCGTCACGAACGGCGGCACCGACGACGTGGAGCTCACCATCCACGGCGACCACTTCTTCTACGACGACCTCCAGGCCGCGACCGCCGCGCGCCGGTTCGCGCCCATCGCCGCCGCGGACGCAGACGACGACGGGGCCGTCACCCTGGAGGAGCTCGCCGCGGTGCGCCTCGTCGCGATCGCGGAGGGCACCTACGGGACGGGCAGCGCCGGAAATATCAATGATCTCGGGGCGTTCGTCGCGGCGCTCTCGCGCACGATCGGGCACTACCGCGGCGAGGGCGAGTGCGTCTCCGTCGATCCGTGACGGGGCCGGCCGCGGGCTCGCCCGCGGCGATCACTCGATCCCGACCGTCGTCGTGACGTCCTGGAGCTCGCTCCCGTCGAACGCCGGCACGCGCGCGGAGCCGAGCAGCATCTGCACGCAGCTCCCGGCCGGGGTCATCGCGACCTGCGGCTCGCTCGAGATGCGCTGCACGGCGCCCGCGGGGTTGAAGAACACGCGCGCCGTCACCGCCTTCGGCCCCGCCTTGCCCTTGCAGTGGATCCGCGCGGCGGCGCCCTTCGCTTGCAGCGCCGCGTGGGCCGCGCCGCGATCGAACGGCCTCGCCGCGCTCGGCTGCGGCGCCGCCGTCGCCGTCGCCGCCGGCGCGGCGCCTCCGCGCGTGGGGCGCGGGGACCTCGGCGCGGGCGCCGGCGCCGGAGCGTCGCGAGGGCCAGGCGACGGCTGCCGCTCGCCCGCGCCGCTCGTGTCGTTCGCGTCGCCCGCCAGCGCCGGCGAGCGCGCCTCGCCGCCGCGGCCCGGGCTGACCACCGTCGGGCGCGCCGGCACCGGCAGGCGCTGCACCAGCCGAACGTCGCCCTGCGCGCGGCCGGCGTAAAAGGAGATCGCCGCCGTCGCGACGCCGCCGGCCAGGCTGCACGCGAGGAGCAGCGGCCCCCACCGCGCGGGCTTGCGAGGGGCCTCCGGCGGCGCGCTGCTCGCCAGGACGGGCGCGGGCGTCACCGGGGGGCGCGCGCTGACGGGCGACGGCGAGGCGCCCGCGCCGGCGGGCAACGACGAGGCGCCCGCAGCAGCGGGCGACGACGGCGCGCGCCGCGCGTCCGAGGCCATCTCGGTCGGTCCGGTCATCGACAGGCGCGAGGCAGCCCCCGCCGGGGTGAGCGCCGCCGCGGCGCTGAACGGCACCACCGAGATCGCGCCGCCGGCGGCGCGCACGCTGCGCGGGTCGAGCGGGTTGACGAAGAGCGCCGGGCCGAGCGCGTCGAACGCCTCCTGCGCCGTCTGGAAGCGCTGCGACGGCTCCCGCGCGACGCAGCGCGCGAACCAGGCGTCGAACGGGTGAACGATGCAGCCGGCGCGCCCGAGCGCGGTCGCGCGCACCGACGCCGGGTCGATCGGCTCGAAGAGGATCTCGCGGAGCAGCACCGGCATCGCGGTGCCCATCGGGTCGTTCGCTGCGCGCCAGTACATGCGCCCGGTGAGCAGCGCGAACGCGATCAGCCCGAGCGCCCACACGTCGGTCGCCGGCGAGATCTGCCCGCGCGGGTCGGACTGCTCGGGCGCCATCCAGAGGGGCGTGCCGAGCGACGCGGTCGCCATCGTGCTCGCCTCCGCGGCGATCTTCGCGATGCCGAAGTCGAGGACCTTGACCGACCAGCGCGCCGTCGCGCTCTGCGTCTTCGCGAGGAACACGTTCTGCGGCTTCATGTCCCGGTGGACCACGCCCGCGCGGTGGGCGGCGCCGAGCGCGTGGCAGAGCTGCCGGAAGATCTCGTGCACGTCCTGCGCCGAGAGCAGGCCGCTGCGCCTCATCCGCTGCGAGAGGTCCTCCCCCTCGAGCAGCTCCATCGCGAGCCAGGGCACGCCGCTGGCCGCGTCCACGCCGGCGCCGATCACCTGCACGACGTGATCGCTCTCCACCAGCGCGCCGACGCGCGCCTCCTGCTCGAAGCGCTCGCGCAGCCGGGCGTCCGCGCAGAGCTGCGGGTGCATGAGCTTGAGGGCCCGCAGCTTGCCAGTGCTCGCCTGCTCGGCGATGTACACGGCGCCCATGCCCCCGGCGCTGAGGGGCCGAACGATCCGGAACTCTCCGAAGAGCATCCCGACCGCCGGCTGGAACGGCGCGACCATGGCGGGCGATGCTAGCATGGTGGCCGTCGCGGGGGTGTCGGGGCTCACGGGCGCGGCGCGCGTGATTCGCCTCGCCGCCTCACCGCCTCGTCAGGCGTGCGCGCCGTCGGCGCTGCCCGCGCTGCGCGCGCGCGGCGGGAGCGACGCGACGAGGCGCTCGATCCCGATCCGGCCCGCGACGAGCGCGCCCGTCGCCGCGGCGCGGAGCGCGTCGCCCGCCGGCTGGGCCCTGCCGGCGAAATGCCGGACGCCGAAGCGCAGGAACGACGGCTCGCCGAGGAGGTAACGCTCGACGCGCTCCCGCGGCGCGCCGTAGAAGGCGCGCATCACCCGGCGCCGGAAGCGCAGGTCGAGGCCCAGCAGCGATCGGTCGACGCGCCGGCCCCAGTCGTGGAACCCGAGATCGCGGGCGTCGAGCTTCTCGGCGAGGTACTCGCCCGCGAGGGCCCCGTACGCGATCGCCTGGGCGATCCCCTCGCCCAGCATCGGATCGATGCCCGCGGCCTCGCCGACGAGCAGGGCGGCGGGCCGCGCGATCACGGCCCGCCGGTCGAGGCCTCGCTCGGCGAAGCGCTTTCGCCGGTAGCGGTCCGGGTCGAGGCCGAGCGCCTCGAGCCTGCTCCGGAGCACGCGCTCGGCGTCGGGCGCGGGGCGCGCCACGCCGAGCGCGCCCTCGTGCAGCACGTAGGCCCCCCGGCAGACGAGCTCGCGCCCGTCGACGAGCGTGGGGAAGTCCCACAGATAGCCGGCGAACGAGCGGTCCCGCATCTCGAAGTGCAGGAGGTCGCGCGCCCGGTCCCCCGCGACGGGCTCGGTGTCGACCTCGACGGCCTGCGCGCGCAGCCTGCCGAACGGCAGCCCCATCGCGCGGCGAACGACGCTGCCGACGCCGTCCGCGCCGACGACGACGCGGCCGTCGAACACCCCGGCCGAGCTCTCGACGCGGGCGCCGTCCTCGCTCAGCGCGGCGCCGGTCACCCGCGCCCCCTCCACGATCCGGACGCCCCGCGCCCGCGCGGCGAGCGCGAGCGCGCGATCGAACTCGGCGCGCCGGACGACGCGGCCGATGTTGCCCTCGCGGAGCGCGACCTCGCCGGCCTGGAAGGCCGCGCTGATGCCGTGCACCACGACCGAGGGCACGTCGATCGTCACCCCGATCGACGAGAGCGCCCTGTCCGCTCGCTCGCCGAGGCCGCCTGCGCAGGACTTGTCCCGCGGGTAGCGCTCCTTTTCGAGCACAACGATCCTGTCGGCGAGGCCCGGGCGATGGTGGGCGAGGAAGAGCGCCGTGCTCACGCCCGCCGGCCCGCCTCCGACGATCACGACTTCATGCGCCGCCATGCGGGGGCCGCTCTAGCACGGCGCCCCCGTCGGCGGGCTCACCGCCGCTCGTACAGCGGCACCAGCGTCCGGTAGGGGAAGAGGTACACGCTCTTCCCCGCGAGGTCCGGGTGGTTCGCGGCCAGCTCGCGGATCTCGTTCAGGACCGCATAACGCTCCTGCAGGGGGAGCGCCGAGATGTAGCTGATCGACGCGACGCGCTCGAGGAGCCCGTCGAGGTCGAGCTCCTGCGTATGGGTGAACTCGTGCTCTCCGAGCGGCGCGAAGAGGCGGGAGTCGGAGAACGTCCGGCGCCACGCGCCGAACCTGTGTACCGGAGCATCCCGGCCGTGGCGGTCGAGGATGCGGGAGATGCGGGCGACCCAGTCGACGCGCTCGTCGCGCAGGTTGAAGAGCAGGGAGAGGCGCCCTCTCGGCCGGAGCACGCGGTGGATCTCGGCGAGCGCGAGATCACCGTGAAACCAGTGGAACGACTGCGCGGCGACCGCGGCGTCGACCGACGTCTCGGGCAAGGGGATGGCCTCGGCGACCCCATCGAGCGGGATGGCGGACGGGACCATCTGGCCCAGCTTGCGGCGCATCCCCTCGACCGGCTCGAGCGCGAGCAGCCGCGCGCCCGTGGGCACCAGGAGGCGCGTGAGCTTGCCGGTGCCGGCCCCGAGATCGAGCACCGTGCTCGTCGCGTCGATGCGGAGCGTGTCGCGCAGGAGCTCGATCGCGCCGCGCGGGTAGTCCGGGCGCCCCTTCTCGTAAGCATCCGCTGCAGTCGCGTAGCCCTGTGCAGCGAGGCGATGGAGAGTCATGGCCGGCATCCGCTCCGCGTTAAGGAGGATCTCGCGCAGCGCCGGAGGGACCACCCACCCCGACGGCCCGTCGAGAGAGGCTACGCAACCGGGAGCCGCGTTGGAAGCGGGTTGTCGCTCAAAATCCGCATCACGTTCTCTCGAAGCACCTTGGCGATCACACGCTCGCTCAAGCCAGCTCGCAGCAGCGCATCCGTCAAGAGCGGAAGATGGGCCGCATCACGCAGCTCACGTGTGGGAATGATGAAACCGTCCCAATCGGATCCGAGCGCTGGCGTGTCCTCGCCCGCAACGTTGATGATGTGCACGAGGTGCTTGACGACGGGCGCGAGCCCGTTTCCGCCGAGATAGCGCGGACAGAAGATGATCCCGGCGCACCCGCCGCGATCGGCGAGCGCGCGGAGCTGCTCGTCATCGATGTTGCGCCAGTGATCGAACGCGCCGGCGATACCCGTGTGGCTGACCATGGGTGGGCGGCGAGCGAGCGCGCATGCATCGAGGAAGCCTGCCCGGTTGATGTGCGCGAGATCGACGATGACGCCGAGGTCCTCGGCGAGGCGCACGACCTCGCGGCCGAAGGCGGTGAGGCCTTCACCATCCCTGCGGCCGCTGCCGTAGGCGGGATAACACGCCTCGTTGGCGCTGAAGTGGCAGAGTCCGAGGTAGCGCACGCCGCGCCGCGCGAAGCGAGCGAGGGTGTCGAGGTCGCCCTCGAGCGCGTGCGCCCCCTCGACGCCGAGCAGCGCCGCGACGGCGCCGCGGGCCCTCGCCGCCTCGATGTCCTCGGCCGTGAGCGCCTTCACGAGGCGGCCGGGCCGCGCGCGGACGGCCTGCTCCAGGAGATCGATCTGCTCCTCGACGACGGCGGCGAGCCCGCGCCGCTGCCCGATGGGCAGCGAGACAAGCCCGAAGAACTGCGCGCCGACGCCGCCCTCGCGGAGCCGCGGGACGTCGACGTGCCCGCCGAGGGCAGCGAGCGGCAGCGGCGGCTCGTGCCGCTCCTGCAGATCGTAGCCGACCCAGCGCGCCCACATGAGGCTGTCGGCGTGGAGATCGATGGCGGGGTACTGCGCGTGCAGGGCGCGGGCTTCGGGTGTTCCGTGCATGGAGGGAAGGCTAGTCGACCCGAGGCGGCCGGTCGCGCGCCGGGCGACGAGGGCTCAGGGGCTCGCCAGCTTGAGCCCGAGGATGGACACGACGAGCAGCGCGAGGAAACCGAGCCTCGCGGCCGTGGCGGGCTCGCCGAACAGGAGGATGCCCGCGATCGCCGCCCCGAACGCGCCGATGCCGACCCAGACGGCGTACGCCGTGCCGATGGGCAAGGTCCGCGAGGCGATCTCGAGGAGCGCGATGCTCGTGATGATCGCGCCGACCGTGAGCGCCGTTGGCAACGGGCGCGTGAAGCCGTGTGTGTACTTGAGACCGATAGCCCAGCAGACCTCGAGCAGACCTGCCAGGAGCAACGCCAGCCAGGACATGACGACTCTCCTCGTGATGCGGCTGCGTCGTCTTATCCTGACCGGGTACGGCGCGTCTCGTCCGGGACGCTCTGTCTGAAGGAGCGCCGCGGGGAACCTAGCAGCGGCGACGGCCTGCGCAACAGGCAGGCCGGCGCCGCGCCGCGTCGCGAGGCCGCAACGTCGACGCCGCTCCCGCTCCGCTGGGCGGAGCGGCGCGGTATGCGTGGACCACGCCGCGTCCCCTCGATCGCGCGCTCCTGGAGCTCGCTACTCGATCTGCTCCTCGATTTCCCCCTCGTCCGGGAGCATCGACGAGCTGCCCGCCGCCTTGCGGATCAGCGCGGCGGCGAGCTCGTTGATGTACTCCTCGATCGCTGTGTATCCGGACGGCATCACCTTGGTGTGGTCGCTCGCGTTCGATGAGCTGAGGCCGTGCGCCCGCTCCCACGCGTCCGCCATGCCGTCGCGGTCGGCGTCCGCGGGGGCCGTCCCCGGGCTGAGCCCGTCCATCAGGTTGCTCACGTAGCGGGCGCCCCACGAGCCGTCGCGGCGCTCCATGTTCTTGAAGACGCCCTTCGTCACCACGTCGCGCGGCAGCGAGCCCGCCTGCGCGACGACGAGCCGAGCCGCGTCCTGCGCGCGCTGGGTCGTCACCGGGATGTACCCCGGGACATCCCGCGTGAAATTGAACTGCGTCGCCGAGCGGTACGACTCGGCCTTGTTGAGCTTGCTGAAGCTCGGGTGGAGGTACGGCTGCTTCCAGGGGTTCTCGACGGTGCCCGTGAACTTCCCGGGATCATCGATGTAGTTGTCGCCGAGGAAGTACTTGAGCCCCGCGCCGGCGCTGCCGTCGAAGTAGAACGGGATCAGCTGATCGCTCGGCCCCTTGATGTAGGTGTTGCCCACGATGTTGAACTTGCCGCTCGCCCGGTTGTGGTGCACGAACCCGTGCCTCACGTTGTAGGCCACGTTGTTGCGGATGTCGGCCGGGCCGTTCGCGACCGCGGGGCAACGTGCCTTGTGATGGGCGAACAGGTTGTGGTGGAGCGTGATCCGATGGCCATCAGGGCCGTTGATGAGACCATAATTATGCATCCCCTCTGGATGCCCCGTGGTCGCCGACGATTCGATGGTGGACCACTGGACCGTGACGTCATCTGCCTCATAGAGGTCCACGGTCTCGTCGACGCCCCAGGCGATCGACATGTGATCGAGCATCACCTTCGAGTTCCGCGAGATCTGCGTCGCGTCGAACTGCTCTCCGGCCGAGCCGTTGTGCACGGGCCGGACTCGCAAGAACCGTGCGATGATGTTGTTGACCGCGGTGGAGTACCTGGCGGTCAAGCGACCGCGGATGGTGATGCCGGCGCCGGGGGCCGTCTGGCCCGCGATCGTCACGTCGCCGTTCCGGATGACGACATCCCCTTCGATCACGCCGCTCACGTCGAAGACGATGATGCGAGGCCCGCTCGCGTCGAGGGCCGCCTGGAGGCTCCCCGACCCGCTCGTGCGCAGGTTGGTGACCTTGATGACGCGCCCGCCGCGCCCGCCGGTCGCGACGGCGCCAAAGCCCTCTGCCCCCGGAAACGACGGGAGCGCGCTGGCTGGCATCGATATCGCAGTGAACGCAGAAAACGCAGAAACCGCGGCGATCGCGCAGCCGAAGCGGCGGAGCCCCTGTGCGCCGATGGAAGAGCAAGTCGGAAGGAATGCCATGTGTCTCGTTCCCCTTTCGTACGTATCAGGCGCCGAACAAGGCCGGATCGAGCAAGGAAGCCCAGGGTGGGCGCGGCGCTGGGCGCGACGATGTGCCCTGATGAAGCAGGGCGACGCGGAGCAGCGACGCGATGGGCCCGCCCTCGGCTGCCTGGCGCAGGAGGTCTTGAGCGGCGCTCTTCACCGCAAGCCGTACTGTGATGACCCTACAGGACTCGATTCACCGCTGGCAATCATCAATTGCCAATCTGTGCGACAGGGCACATCAGAATCGCTCTTGAATTCCAACTCGCCAGATGAAGCGATGCTGGTTATCCTGCACGAGCAGCGCACGAGCGGGCTCATGGCATCCCGAGACGCGCTCGCCCGCCGGACGCGCCGAGAAGAGGAATCGTTCGACGCTCGCCCTCGGCGTCGCGGTCGAGCGGTCTCCCTTGGCGCGCTGACCGCCTCTCGATCCGGCTCTCTCGTTCCGGCTCCGGGTCGACTAAGCCAGACGCAGCTCTCGGATCCTGCGCTGAAGCGCCCGCTTGGAGACCATGAGGCGCTCCACCATCGCGTCGATGTGTCCACCGCACTCCGCGTAGCAGCGGGCGACCTCGTCCGGCGCAAGGTGGCTCGCCTGGCGGACCTGCGGGCAGCTCTCCACGAGCGCATACAGCGATGTCCGCGAGATCCCGAGCTGCTCGGCGGCGGCCTTGAAATCCCACCGGCTCCGGCGGAGCGCGTCGATCAGCTCCTCTTCCCGCACGTCGGAGGGCTTGCGCCAGCCGGCGCCCTTCCCCGAGCTCGCCCGCGCCGCCGTGGCGGTCTCCGGCCGCGCCGCTCTCGCCGCGGCCGCGCGATCGCCGTCGGCGTGGCCCCGCTGCGCCGGGGCTGCCCGCTGGAGCAGGTGCTCGAGCGCCGGCGCCCCCTCCAGGCGCGCCGCGCCCTGGCTCCCCACGACGAGCTGCCGCGCCACGTTCCGGAGCTGACGGATGTTCCCCGGCCAGTCGTACCGCGCGAGCCGGGCCACCACGGACGCCGGCAACCACGGGGCGCCGTCGGGCCGCGGCGCGTCGAGCCGATGCGCGTCGCCCGAGGCCGAAAGCTCCTCGCGCAGGAAGTGAAGGAGCAGGCGCCCGAGATCGTCTCGGCGATCGCGGAGCGGAGGGAGCGCGATCTCATAACCGGCCAGGCGGTGGAGCAGCGGAGCGCGAAAAGCCCCCTCGGCCACCTTGGCCTCCAGATCGGCGTCCGTGGCGGTGATCAGTCGAATGCGCGTCTTCTTCGGCTGCTGGGCGCCCACCGCCTGGATCTCGCCCGTCTCGAGGGCCCTGAGGAGCATCGCCTGCACGTCGGGCGGCGCCTCGCCGATCTCGTCGAGGAAGAGCGTCCCTCCCTCGGCCGAGCCGAAGTAACCGGGACGGTCGCGCAGGGCGCCGGTATACGATCCTCGCTCGGCGCCGAAGAGCTCCGCGGCCGCCAGCAACGGAGGGATCGCCGCCATGTTGACGGCCACGAAGGGCTGATCGCGCCGGCTGCCGGCCTGGTGGATCGCCCTCGCGACGAGCTCCTTTCCCGTGCCCGTCTCGCCGCGGAGGAGCACCGCAGTCCCGAGGTCGGCCACGCGGCGGATATGCCACCGCGTTTGCTCCAGAAGGTCGCTATCGCCAACCAGGCCGAGGCGCTCCCCCGGCTCGCGCGGGGACGGATCGACCATGTGGAGCAGCAGGACGACGCGACTGGCGAGCTCGATGACGACCCCCCGCGTCACCTCGCCGAGCGAGAAATCGCGGCTCCCCTCCAGCGGGGCGCCATCCACCGCGACGTGGGAGCCGCGCTCCGCCGCGTCCAGCCGGATCCCGTCGTCGGGCAGCGCGATGATGCGCAGGGGTTTGCGGCTCAGGTGGGTATCCCCGAGCGGCGCATCGCCGATCGCACCCGGTGGACCGAAGTACGGCTCCATGCGTGACAGCGCGACCGCATCGCGGAGCGCGAGGTCTGCGAGGACGGCGCGCTCACCGATGCGCTCGAGACGAGGATGGTAGAGGACGGACAGGGACGGAGCGAGGCGTGTGCATGCCCGCCGTGAGGGGCTCGTGTCGGGGTGCAGCGTCGTCGCGTTCGCGATCGTGGTGAGCCCTGTTCGCTCGGTCACCATGGGGTGGGAGGATACGCGCCCACCGAAAAGACTTGCAAGCTCAGCGGCGCCGGCGTTCGGTTCCTCCATGCGCGACGCGCACATTCGAGCACACCGAGCCGCTTTGGCGCCGTCGTCGCCTGGGCGCGGACACCGTAACGCCAGTTGACACGATGTGCGCTCGCGCGTACTAATTTTCATTTGTGAAGGGCCAAACGGTCGGCGGGAGATACGCGCTGCTGCGTGAGATCGGCCGCGGCGGCATGGGCATCGTCTGGGAGGCCTTCGATCAGCTGCTCCGCCGGCCGGTGGCGCTGAAGCGGATGATGCCCGAGAACGTCGTCTCATTCGACGCGAGGCGCAGCTTCGAGCAGGAGGCGACGACCGTCGCCCGTCTCCGTAACGAGCACATCGTCCAAGTGCACGACTACGGAATCGATGAGGGTTCTCCCTATCTCGTCATGGAGCTGCTCGAGGGTGAAGACCTCGAGAGCCGGCTCCGCCGCACGCGCCAGCTCCCGGCGGCGGCCGTGCTGTCATTGCTCCGGCAGCTCAGCTCGGGCCTCGATGCGGCGAGCGCGGCAGGCATCGTTCACTGTGATCTCAAGCCCGCGAACATCTTCCTCGCCCGGGGTGCGTCCGGCGAGTCCGTGAAGATCCTCGATTTCGGGGTGGGGTGGCGGCTGTTCGACGCGCGCGACTGGAGCGGCACGCGCATCGGAACCCCCGCGTACATGAGCCCGGAGCAGGTCCGCGGCGCCGTTCCCCACCCCCTGGCCGATCTCTGGTCGCTCGGCGTCATCGCCTACCGCGCGCTCACAGGCCGCTTTCCGTTCTCGACAGAAGACCTGGCAGGGCTCATCATCAGCATCTGCGCCGATCCGTTCCCGCCGCCGTCGTCGCTCGACGCCGCCTTGCTCCCCGGGTTCGATCGATTCTTCGAGCGCGCGCTGGCAAAGGACCGGACCCGGAGATTCCAGTCGTCCCGCGAGCTCATCACGGCGTTCGCCGCGGTGTGCGACGCGGGGAGCAAGCCCGCCAAGATCCTCATCGTCGACGACGAGCCCGACATGCAGCTCCTGCTGAAGATGCATTTTCGGCAGAACAAGAAGAGCTCCGCCTACGAGCTCATCTTCGCCGACAACGGCCAGAGCGCCCTCGAGGAGCTCCGGCGACACCCGGACATCGATGTCGTCGTCGCCGACATCAACATGCCGGTCATGGACGGGATCACCCTGCTCGAGCGCATCCCCGAGGTGAACCCGCTCGCGAGGACGGTGATCGTGTCCGCGTACGGCGACATGACCAACATCCGTCGCGCCATGAACCGGGGGGCGTTCGACTTCCTCTTCAAGCCGCTCGATTTCGCCGACCTCGAGACCACGCTGGAGAAGTCCCTCCGCTCCGCGGAGCAGCAGCGACAGAAAGCCCAGGCGAACGAGGAGAACGATATCCTGCGGAAGTTCACGAACGCGGCCCTGGTGGAGCGGCTCCGGGCGCTCGGGTCCGCGGGCGCAGCCGCGAGCGAGGCGCTGGAGGCGACCGTCGCGTTCGTCGATGTCTTCCGGTTCACCCGTGTGGCGCAGGAGAGGCCGCCCGCCGAGGCCACGCGGCTGCTCAACGCCAACTTCGAGGTGATCGTCCCTGAGCTCCTGGCGCATGGAGGCATCGTGGACAAATTCGTGGGCGACGCCGTCATGGCGGTGTTCCACGGGCCGGAGCACCTCGACCGGGCGCTCTCGGCGTGCGTCGCCGTGCGCGAGCAGCTCGAGACGGTCGCTCGGCGTACGGGGAACGACTCGCCTTACGCTCACGGGGTCTGCGCGGGCGTCTCGACCGGCAGCGTCCTTGCGGCGGAGGTCGGCTCGCACGCGTGCGCGCGGCTCGGCTACACGGTGCTCGGGCAGGCCGTGAACGCCGCCTCCCACCTCGCGCGCGCAGCGCTGTCCGGGGAGATCCTCGTCGACGAGGCGGTCTGCCGGGCCGCCCGGCAGGAGTTCAAGTTCGAGAGCGCCGGCGCGCGGAGCATCTGGCCCAGGGGCGAATCGACGACCGTCTACAGGGTGGCGGGGCGCGACGTGACGCGGCCGCTGCTCGAGGGGGAGCAGACGGTCCAGATCTCCCTGGAGACCAGGCCGGCGCTGGCGCCGCGCTGACATCGTGTCGGCCGGCAGGTCGCCGCACGGCGCCGGCATGTCCGCCTGCACGGCAGCGGCACGGCGCCGCGACCTCGGCCGGCACGCCCGCCGACACGTCGGCCGACACGTCGGCCGACAGTCTGCCGCACGCGCTCGACGGAACGCCCGCGGCCGCCGTCCCATCCCGGCCTGGAAACGCCCGCATCTCCGCACGTCGGCCGGGCGGCCGACATGCGCGCACGGCTGGTACGCGCCGTGCAATTCCCGTTCGCAGACGGTTCGGTTCCATCCCGAATGTCCTTCTTGACTGGATCGAGCGGCTCGGAGCAGGCGGCTCTTTCCAGCGAGCGACGGCCCTGGAGAGCTCACAGAACACGCGATTCACCGGACCGCGCGCCTGCTGCGACGCGCGAAGCGCCCTTCCACTAGAGCACGCGAGGAAACAACGATGATGCCCACAGAGACAACGAAATATCCGCCCGGCGTCCTGTCATTGCTCTATCACCTGAGGTACACGGGCCTCAGCGTGAACACAGACAAGAACAAAGTGCTGAAGGACTTTCGCCTGAGCGCTACCGAGAAGAAGGTGTTCAACGAGTGCGGCGACATGGGGCACCCCGACGACGACTGCGTCGCGAACGTCCTCTATCTCACGAAGGATGAGGTCAACGGGAGGCTCTTCAAGAACACGAGCGACGAGGCGCCTGCCCCGTCGGCGAGCGGCGCGGCACGCACGCCGGGTCTCCTGTCCTTCCTCTATCATCTGGTGCACACCGCGGAGGTCTACAATCGCTTCCACCCCGACGATGAAGCGCACAAGAGCGAATCCAGGAGCTCGCTGATGAGCGAGTTCAAGCTGAGCGAGCGGCAGAAGAAGAAGCTCGACAGCCACATCGCAAGAGGCCCGTCCGACGAGGGTTCGCTCGAGGCCCTGCTGGATCTCGCCGTTCCCGAGCTCAATGGAGACGCCTGGTACAAGGCCTGGTGAGCGGGTAGCTTCGGGCGCTGCTCGAAGGCCGACCGCGGCGGTCGTGGTCATCACGCGGGCACGGCCCGGCAGGACGAGAGGTCGCTGGATGATCGTTCGGTCGATGGAGAAGACGCTGGAGCTCGTCGAGCCTCATGTCCCCCCGACGCTCGTGTCACCGCGAGATTGGCGCGCCTTCGGCCGCTGCGCCCCGGCCCTGCTGGACGCCGCCTCGGTCCTGACCCTCGAATGTCATCTGGGGGCGGCCGCTGCGCGGGTCGACCTTCTTGCCTGTATTCTGGCGGAAGGGAGAGAGGTCCTCGCGTCCCGGCTCCCGCGCTCGCGCCGCGAAGGTCCGGTCGCCCCCGGCGGCCCTCCGCCGGCGGAAGGCGCCGATCCGCTCCGGGGCCCTCCAGGGCGTCTCCTCGCCGCGTGGACCACGCCCGGCACCCTCCTGTTCGAGCAGGTGCCCCTGCTCTGGTTCGAGTTCGATCAGCCGGCCGCGCGTCGTGGTCCGGTCGAGCCGTCCGTGCTCCTCTGCCTGGATCCGAGGCCCCTCACGAACCTGGAGGCCCCGGACGCAGAGCGCGACTTCAGCCCGAGCGGCCGGCTCCGGCTCGTCGAGGCGGCCCTCTCCGTGCTCCTCGACGGGCCCGTCCCGGCGGCGACCCGGGCCGCGCTGCTCCGCTGCTTCACCCTGTTGCCGGACGGCGGCCACGCCGTTCATCTGTCCGTCATGAGCGCCAGGCAGCCTGCGACGCTCAAGCTCAACGTCTCGCTGCCGCGCGACCGGCTCATCGGCTACCTGCTCGCGGTGGGCTGGCCGGGCAAACCCGGTGAGGTGGAGGAGCTGCTGGAAGCGCTGCGCGTCGGTGACGAGCGCGTCACGATCGACGTCACCCTCGGAGACGACATCGCTCCTCGGCTCGGGATCGAGCTCTTCGATCTCGCGACCCGGAAGCTGGACCCGGGCCGGAGCGCGACGCTCGAGCGCCTCTCGTCGCTCGGCCTCTGCACGCCCTCGCAGCGCGAGGCGCTCACCGCGTGGCCCGGGTCCTCGCGCGAGCGCTGCCGGGAGGGCGAATGGCCGTCCCGCGTGCGCCGCTGGATCGACCTGAAGATCGTCCTCGGCCCGGATCGAGCTCTGTCGGCCAAAGCCTACCTTGGTGTCTTACGCTGCTTCTCCCTCGCTTGAGAACCGACACACACGCTGTACTCTGGAGCGTCGCACCATGAAACGCCCTTCGTCCTCCATCTACAGATCGGCCTCGATGATCCTGGCAGGCGCGGCACACCTGTCGTGCACCGCGACAGCCCACCTGCCGAGGCCCTCTCCCCTGCCCTCCCCTCCCGAGGACACGGGCGTGTCCTCACCGGTTGACGACGAGACATGCCGGACGGAGCTGTGGAGCAAGTTCCCGAGCTTCACCGACAAGCTGTGCTCGGCCCTCCCCCGAGACATCGACCCCGAGCTGCAAAAAAGAACCATAGAGAGGGGGAAATACGCAGAAGGAAACCGTCTCTACGACATCCTGGCATGGCAGTCCTTCATCGCGATGGCATGGCCGGTGACCAGGGACGGCCGCGCGCGGCCTCGCCTCGCGGACGACGGCGCCCATGGGTGGGATACCTGGAAGACCAGTTACGACATCTTCAAGCCGGGCGGCGCCCCGCCCGACGCCTGGAACCCTGCCGAGCAGCAGGCCAAGCGGGGCGCTCCGGACGCGAGCTTGAAGGACGACAGACAGGCCGATTCGTTCATCCTCTGGGACCAGAACGGCAACAAGGTGTATTACGAGGTGCTGTACAGCGAGCGTTTGTTCAAGTACCTCAACGACAACGCGCTGTACAGCATCGATGGGCAGATCGCCTACAGCGCGGAATACTGCGCCACCCCCGAGGAAGACTGCACCAACCCCGACGCGCCCTGGGGCAACCCGCGGAACGAGGATCAGACGCCCTCGATCGCGCTCAAGCTCGCGTGGAAGCTGCTGGACGAGAGCGAGAGTCACCTCGAGGGGCGCTTCATCCTCCGGAAGGCGTACGTCCGCGCGGGCGCAGCCCCGTCGCTGCGGACGTTCGGCCTCGTGGGCGCGAACGTCATGATCAAGACGCTCTCGGCCAAGAAGCAATGGGTCTGGGCTGCGTTCGAGCACATCGACAACGTCGATGTCAACCCGCTCGAGACGCACAATGGCAAGCCGCTCAGGCCCTCGTTCAACAATCCGGATTGCCCGCTGTGCCCCGTCAATGAGCCGCCGGATGAGCGCGTCTGGCCGCCCTCGAAGGGGCCGTGGGTCAGCCGCACGCAGGTGCACCGGCAGCAGCCGATCCGGGAGGACACAGCCGCCCTGAACAGCGAGGTCCAGGCGCAGCTCAAGAAGAACGGCTCTGCCCTGCAGTTCTACGAGCTCGTCGGCACGCAGTGGCCGACGGACGGCGTGGGCGAGCCGTCGCCGCCGGACAGGCTCCCCGATGCCGTCGCGAACGAGTCCGGCGGCCGGCCGTACCGACCTTACCTCGTGAACACGGTCCTGGAGACATACATGCAGAAAGGCAACACGGTCGCTGCCGAGGTGAACCGCGCTCTGCGCCCCGAGACGACCCGGATGTTCCACACGTCGAGCTGCATGGGCTGCCACTCCGGCGCGCAGATCGCCAGGGGAAGGTCGCAGGACAAGATCGCGTGGGGAGAGCGCGGCAGCGGTGATTTCTTGTGGAGCTATGCGACGAAGGCCAGACCGAAGGCCGCCCCGGCGGGCGACAGGCAGGCCTCTGGAATGACGAGCGCGGCCGCGGCCGACGCTCAGCCGAAGCAGCGGAAGTAGCTGCACGCGAAGGGCGAGCTCATGCAGATCCTCCAGGGCTACGATGTGACCGCGACCGTCGTCGAAGAGGCGCGGACTGCCACCTATCGAGCCATCCGATCCGCCGACGGGCAGCCAGCGCTGCTCAAGGCGCTCCACGTCGCTTACCCGACCCTGCTCGACATCACGCGCATCAAGCACGAGCACCAGCTCGCCCAGATGCTCGACAGCCCGTACATCCTGAAGGTGCAGCGGCTGGAGAAGCACCAGGGCGTGCCGGTGCTCGTCCTCGAGGAGTTCGCGGGTGAGCCGCTGCACGCCGCCATCCCTGCCGAAGGGCTGGACATCGAGCCGCTCCTCCGCGTCGCGATCCAGCTCTGCCGGGCGCTCGAGGCCTTGAATGAACGGGAGATCACCCACAAGAACATCCATCCGGGAAGCATCCTGTTCGACCGGGAGACCGGCCGCGCCAAGCTCACGGATTTCAGCATCGCTTCGCGGCTGCCTCGCGAGAGCCAGACGATCGAGAGCGTCGCCCGGATCGAGGGGCCCCTGGCCTACATGTCACCCGAGCAGACCGGCCGGATGAACCGGGCCCTCGACCATCGCACCGATTTCTACTCTCTCGGGGCGACGCTGTACCAGATGCTCACCGGCCGGCCGCCGTTCCTGGCCACCGATCTGCTCGAGCTCGTGCACTGTCACATCGCCCGGCGGCCGACGCCGCCGGAGGAGGTGCGGCCGGGGGTGCCTGCCCCGCTGTCGAGCGTCGTCATGCGCCTCTTGGCCAAGGCGGCCGAGGACCGTTACCAGAGCGCGCGCGGGCTGCGCATCGACCTCGAGACCTGCCTCGCCGAGTGGAGCTCCGCCGGCGAGATAGCGCCGTTTCCGACAGGCAGGCAGGATCGCTCGGAGAGGCTGCAGTTCCCGCAGAAGCTCTACGGGCGCGACGCGGAGGTCGCCGCCCTCACGGGCGCCTTCGAGCGCGTCGCCCGAGGCGCCACCGAGATCGTGCTCGTCCATGGCTATTCCGGCGTCGGTAAATCGACGCTGGTCAACGAGCTCCACAGGCTCGTCGTCGGCCAGACCGGCAGCTTCCTCTCCGGCAAGTTCGATCAGTTCAACCGGGGTCTACCTTACAGCTCCCTCATCGAGGCGTTCCGGCAGAGCATCCGCCAGCTGCTCGCCGAGGACGAGGCGCGGCTCTCTGTCTGGAGGACGCGGCTCGGACGCGCGCTGGGCCCCAACGGCCAGATCATCGTCGATGTGATCCCGGAGCTCGAGCTCGTCCTCGGCCAGCAGCCGGCCGTGCCCCAGCTCGGCCCAGCGGAGTCTCAGAACCGGTTTCGTCAGGTCTTCCAGAGCTTCATTCAGGCCTTCGCCCAGAGGGAGCACCTCCTCGTGCTCTTCCTCGACGACCTGCAGTGGGCCGACGCTGCGTCCCTGGATCTGCTCCGGTACCTGAGCGAGAACCCGGCCAGCGGCTACCTGCTGCTGATCGGCGCGTACCGGGACAACGAGGTCACGGACGGCCACCCGCTGGGCCGCGCGTTCGAGCGCCTCCAGGTGGAGGCGACGAGGGTCACCCGCCTCGCGCTGGCGCCGCTCTCCCAGGACGATCTCACGGGGTGGCTCGTCGACGTCCTCTCGTGCACGGCGGAGCGCGCGGGGCCGCTCGCGTCGCTCCTGGCCAGCAAGACCCACGGCAATCCGTTCTTCGTCATGGAGTTCTTGAAGACGCTCCATCAAGAGCGGCTGCTCGTGTTCGACCCGGCGCTCTCGGACGAGCGCGGCGTGGGCGCGTGGCGCTGGGACATGGATCAGCTCATGTCCGTCGGGGTCACGGACAACGTGGTCGACCTCCTGGTCGGCCAGCTGCAGAGGCTCCCGCTCGCGGCGCAGAGCGCGGTGAAGCTGGCGGCCTGCGTCGGGAGCCGCTTCGACTCGAACATCCTGTCCATCGTGTTCGAGCGCTCTCCGCGGGAGACGGCCGACGCCCTGTGGGAGGCCGTGCAAGCGGGCCTCATCCTGCCCACGGATCAGTCGTACAAGCTGCTCCTCGGCGCCGAGCCGGGAGATCCCTTCGATGCGTCGCTGGAGGAGCTCGCCGTCCCGTACGAGTTCCTTCACGACCGCGTGCAGCAGGCAGCCTATTCGCTCATCCCCGACCAGGACCGGAAGAAGACCCACCTCGACATCGGCCGCCTCCTCCGGCAGCGCCTCCCGGCCGAGCGCGTCGCGGAGCGGCTCTTCGAGGTGGTCAATCACCTGAACGCCGGCGCCGAGGTGGTGCGCGACACGACGGAGCGCCAGGAGATCGCGCAGCTCGATCTCACCGCCGGTCGCAAGGCAAAGGCGTCCGCTGCCTACGAACCGGCGTTGCGCTACCTCGCCGCCGGCACCGAGCTCGTCGGGGCGGAGGGGTGGAGCCGCTGTCATGAGCTGACGTTCGCGCTGCACCTCGAGAGGGCCGAGTGCGACTACCTCATGACCCGCTTCGCGGACGCCGATGAGAGGTTCGCGCTCCTGCTCCGCAACGCCCGCGCCGACGACGAGCGGGTCGCCGTGCACACCGCCCGTGTGACGCAGCTCCTGCACCTGTGCCAGTACGAGCAGGCCGTGGAGACCGGCTTGCTCGCGCTGCAGCTGCTCGGCATACGGCTGTCGTCCAAGCCGCACATCGGTGACGTGCTGCTCGAGCTCGCCCAGGTTCGATGGAAGCTGCGGGGCAGGCAGATCAGCGAGCTCAGCGAGCTGCCGGACCGCATGACGCCGGAGATCCGGGCGGCGATGGGTCTGCTCATCACCCTCTGGTTCCCTGCCTACCTGCTGCAGCGCGAGCAGCTCATCGGGCTCATCATCCTCAAGCTCGTGCAGCTGTCGCTCACCTACGGCAACACCGAGGCCTCCTCGTTCGCGTTCGCCTGCTTCGGCATGTTCAACAGCTCGGTGCTCCGCGATCCCAAGACGGGCGCGGCGTACGGCAAGCTCGCCCTGGTCCTGGCGCGCAAGTTCAATGATCCATCGGTGACGTGCAGGACGCTCTTCGTCATCGCGAGCTTCCTGGAGGTGTTCTCGTCCCACCTGCGCGAGGCGCTCGATCTGCTCGCGGAGGCGATCCAGTGCGCCGTCGACTCCGGCAACCTGGTGCAGGCGTCGTACTGCATGTGCCTGAACATCTACTGGGCCTCTCTGGTCGACACCCCGATCGCCGAGGTGGCCGCGCAGGCGCGCCGGTATCTCGAGTTCGGACGGCGGACCGACGCCCAGAAGGTGATCCAGTGCATGCAGATCACCCTGCGCTGGACGCGAGAGCTGCAGGACGCCGACCCCTCCGCGCTGCGCTCGAAGGAGCACTCGCTCGAGCCGGACGCGTACGTCACCGAGGACATGCAGCGCGCGCAGCACCTGCTGCTGGCGCTCCAGATCGGCTACCTGTTCGAGCGATATGACGAGGTGCTGGAGATCGCGTCGCGGCTCGAGGCCTACAAGGACATGCTGGATCCGAGCTCGGCGTTCGTTCCGCACCACGCGTTTTACCGGGCGCTCGCGGCGCTCTCGCTGGTTCCGGACGCGGACGGCGCGGACAGGCGCCGCCTGCGCGGCACGATCGACAAGGCAAAGCGGATCTTGCACAAGTGGGCCGAGCACAGCGCGGTGAACGCCCGCCACAAGCTTGCGCTGGTGCTGGCCGAGGAGGCGCGCGTGGAGGGCCGATCCAGGCAGGCGGCGAGGCTCTACGACGACGCGATCTCCGCGGCGCGGAAGAGCGAGTACCTCCACGAGGTGGCTTTGGCGTGCGAGCGCGCGGCGCTGTTCCATCTGAGCAGGGGCAAGCCGCAGCTGGCCGGCACGTACCTCCAGGAGGCGCGCGGCTGCTATCTCACCTGGGGCGCGCACACCAAGGTCCGCGCGCTCGACGAGCAGTATCCCGTGCTCCTCATGCGCTCGTCTCCGGCGCAGGTGAAGCACCAGAGCGGCACCGCCGTGTCGGTGTCGCCGACGCCCCAGGACCTCGACTTGACCACGGTCGTCAAGGCGTCCCAGGTGCTCTCCAGCGAGATCATGCTCGGTCGGCTCCTGGACAGGATCATGCAGATCATGCTCGAGAACGCGGGCGCGGAGAAGGGCGTCCTCCTCATCAAGGAAGCCGGCCAGCTCGTCATCGAGGCCAAGGGGACGGTCGCGTCCGGCGAGGTCACCGTGCTGCAGTCGATACCGATGGATCAGAGCCCGGATCTCCCGCACGCGCTGGTGAACTACGTCGCCAGGACGCGGGAGAGCGTCGTGCTGCGCGACGCGGCGCGGGATGAGCGGCTGGTCAGCGACCCCTACGTCGTGCGCTGTCAGCCGAGGTCGGTGCTCTGTGCCCCGCTCGTTCATCAGGGACAGCTCGTCGGTGTGCTGTATCTCGAGAACAACCTCATCACCGACACCTTCACCTCGGATCGGCTGAAGGTGCTCCGTCTGCTCTCGTCGCAGGTCGCGATCTCGATCGAGAACGCGCGGCTCTACAACGATCTCGAGCGGAAGGTCGACGAGCGGACCGAGGAGCTCAAGCGCAAGAACATCGCGCTGGCGTCGACGCTCGAGCACCTCCAGCAGACCCAGCAGCAGCTGATCCAGGCGGAGAAGATGGCGTCGCTCGGCAACCTCACCGCGGGGGTCGCTCACGAGCTCAAGAACCCGCTCAACTTCGTCAACAACTTCGCTGAGCTGTCCGTTCGATTCTCGGATGAGCTCGTCAGCCTCTCGACCGAGCTCCACCTCGACGGCCCGCGCACCGGCGAGGTCATGGCGAAGATCAGGGAGGTGCTCCCGATGCTGAGGATCAACACGAGCAAGATCGCGGAGCACGGCAAGCGCGCGAACGCCATCGTGAACAACATGCTGCTGCACTCCCGTGTCCTGTCGGGCGCCCGAGAGCCGGTGAACTTGAACGCGCTCGTCGAGAAGTCGGTCGAGCTCGCGATGGTCGGCAAGCTCGCCGCGATGCCCGCCCTGGACGTGGTGGTCGAGAAGGAGTTCGACGCTTCGCTCCCGCCGGTCGAGGTGATGGATCAGGAGCTCGCACGCGTGATCATCAACCTGGTCAACAACGCGCTCTACTCGGTGGGTGAGCGGGTGCGCGCGGAGAGGGGCGCCGCGGCGGAGCCACCTCGCATCCGGGTGTCGACGCGCCGGGTCGGGTCGATCGCCGAGATCCGGATCTGGGACAACGGCACCGGGGTGCCGGAGCTCATCCGTGAGAGGATCTTCGACCCCTTCTTCACGACCAAGCCCAACGGGCAGGGCACCGGGCTAGGGCTCTCCATCTGCTATGAGATCGTGCGTCACGGCCATGGAGGCACGATCCGGCTCGGGAACACCGAGAAGGGGCGCCACGCGGAGTTCATCGTAGAGCTGCCGGTGCGCAGCCCCGCGTCCCGCCCGTCCGCGGCAGCGCCGGTGGATGACGTCGCGGTCGATCCGCTGAGCAGACACCGGAGCTGACCAGGGCTGGCGCCGCCGGCGACGCGATCGCGGCGAGGCGGGGCGAGCTCGGCCGGCGCAGCGCTGGCCGGCGCGCTCGGCCGGCCCCCCGCCCCGCTACGGCGCCGGCGCGGGGCGCCCCTCGACCGCCGCGAGGTAGTCGCGCACGGACTGCTTCATCCCGACCTCGAGCGCGTGCGCCACGAGGTGGTGACCGATCGACACCTCTTGAATCTGCGGCGCCTCGCGGACGAGCGGCGCGAGGTTCTCCACCGTGAGGTCGTGCCCCGCGTTGATCCCGACCCCGGCCGCAACGGCGGCCCTCACGGTCGCGACGATCTTGTCGAGCTCCGCGCGGTGATCGCCGCGATCGAACGCCTGGGCGTAAGGGCCCGTGTAGATCTCGATGCGATCGGCCCCAATCTCCGCGACCACGGGCACCACCGCCGGGTCGGCCTCGACGAAGAGGCTTGTCCGGATCCCCTCCTCCTTGAGCCGCTTCACCACGGGCTGGAGGACGAAGCGCCATTTCGCGACGTCCCAGCCGCGGTGCGAGGTGAGCTCGCCCGGCGTGACCGGGACGAGCGTGCACTGCGTCGGCCTGAGCTCGAGCGTGAGGTCCAGGAACTCCTCGCGGAGATCACCCTCGAAGTTCGTCTCCACCGTGGTGATGTGGCGAGTCACCGCCCGCGCGTCGTCCGGCGTGATGTGCCGCCGGTCCGCCCTCGGATGGATGGTGATGCCGTGGGCTCCGTAGTCCACGATCTTCCGGGCGAAGGAGAGGACATTCGGGGCATCGTGTCCCCGCGAGTTCCGCAGGAGCGCGATCTTGTTCACGTTGACGCTGAGCTTCATGGGACATCCTCTCGCCGGCCCGTGCGCGGCGCTCGCGACGCCGCTATACACGATCGACGCCGCGAGGCGAACACGCCGCGCGCCGGCGCGCGGCCGGGAGCGCGCCGCTGAGGGAGCGTCGTCGGCGCCCCCGGGCCGGCCCTCCGGCCGAGGCGGCGCTCCCCGCGCGGCGCGGCCGTTCGGCGCCTACACGCGCCGCGCGGCCCGCGAGCCCCGCACCGCGACGTCGGTCGCGAGGAGCGACACGACGAGGATGCCGACGGCGACGAGCGCGTTGTTCCACACCGTCGCCATCAGCAGCGCCGGTATCGTCCAGGCGCTGACGAAGAGCCACACCGCCAGGATCGCGGTGGCGTAACGCGCCCTGGGCGCCCAGAGCGCGATCAGGGCGAAGACGACGCACAGCGCGCCCACCACCCAGGTGTTGGTGAACTCGTCCCGGCCGTGGCGCCAGAGGAACGCGGAGATCAACAGCCAGATCCCGAGCGCGATGTTGATGCCACGCAAAGCCGCCATCCGATGCTCCATTGGCTCCCTCCCTCGCGGATCGCCGTGCCGGCGCCTCCGCCGCGCGACGCCCCGGCGCCCTCGCTCTGCCCGCTCGCCGCGGCCTCGGGCCAGGCGTCCTGCCCCGAGCGGCCTCGGCCCGCCGACCGCGGAGCCCGCTCACCCCACCTGCCGAGCGCCGGCGTCCCTGCGCCCGGTCCACACACCCCAGAGCTCAGCGAACGCCGTGCGAATCCAGTGCCACGCGCCTCGCCCCGGGAGCGGCCGCGCGGCCAGAGGCCGCGTTCATGAGGGCCGCCGCGCGGCGGTTCGGCTAGAAGCCCCGTCGCCATGGACTTCTTCGCGACCGCCGCCAAAGGAACCGAGCCCGCCCTCCGCGACGAGCTCCGCGAGCACCGGTTCCGCGGCGTCCGCGCGGATCGCGGCGGCGTCCACTTCTCCGGCCCGCCGGACGAGGGCTTCCGCGCGTGCATCGAGCTCCGCACCGCCGTGCGCGTGCTCGTCGAGCTCGCCTCCTTCGACGCGCCCAGCGGGGACGCGCTCTACGAGGGCGTCTCGCGCGTCGACTGGGCCCCTTACCTGAGCCCGGTCCACACGCTCGCCGTCCGCGCCTCCTGCCGCTCGAGCGCGCTGACCCACACCCAGTTCATCGCGCAGCGGACCAAGGACGCCATCGTCGACCAGATCCGGCGCCGCGTCGGCGCCCGCCCGTCGGTCGACCTCGACGACCCGGATCTCGCCCTCTTCCTCCACCTCGTCCGCGACCGCGCGACGCTCTACGCCGATCTCGGCGGCGCCGCGCTCCACCGCCGCGGCTACCGCACGCACATCGGCGGCGCGCCGCTCAAGGAGACGCTCGCCGCCGCGCTGCTCCGCCTCTCCGGCTGGGACCGCGCCCGCCCGTTCGTCGACCCGATGTGCGGCGCCGGCACCATCGCCCTCGAGGCCGCGCTCTGGGCGCGGGACATCGCCCCCGGCCTGCGCGCGCAGCGCTTCGGCTTCGAGCGGTGGGCGTGCCACGATCAGGCCGCAGCGCGGCGCACGACCGAGCTCCGCGACGCCGCCCGCGCGCGGATCCGGCCCGAGGGCCCCGCGATCGTCGCCGCCGACATCGACCCCCGCGCCGCCGAGATCACCCGCGGCAATGCCCGGATGGCCGGCGTGCAGATCGAGGTCCGCTGTCAGTCCATCACCGCGCTCGCCCCGACCGCGCCGCCGGGCCACGTCCTGACCAACCCGCCGTACGGCGAGCGCCTGCCGGGGACGCTGGCCCTCTACCGCGACATGGCGGCGGCGCTGTCGCGGCTCGCGGGCCACCGCGTCGCCATCCTCGCCGGCACCGAGGACATCGAGCACGCCATGCGCAGGAGGCCGGAGCGTTCGCTCACCGTGTTCAACGGCCCGATCGAGTGCCGGCTGCTGACGTACGACATCCCCTGAAGCGGCGCGCGGTGCCGGAGAGGGCGCGCCGCGCTGGAGGGCGCGTGCGAGACGTGCGAGACGTGCGAGACGTGCGAGACGTGCGAGACGTGCGAGACGTGCGAGACGTGCGAGACGTGCGAGACGTGCGAGACGTGCGAGACGTGCGAGACGTGCGAGACGTGCGAGACGTGCGAGACGTGCGAGACGTCAGGAGAGCAGGCGCATCACAAGGAACATCGCCAGCGCCGTCAGGAGCATCCCGGCGACGAAGCCGATGATGAGCCCCCGCTTGCCGGCCAGCCAGCTCGGCTCCCGCGCCTGCGGAGGCGCCGGCGCAGGCGCAGGCGGCGCCTGGGGCACGACGACGTGATCGGGCATCGTCGCGCGGCGCTCCAGCGCCGTGCGCTGCTCCGCGATGGTCGTGGCGAGCTCGAACGGCACCGACGCCGCCGGGGCCGCCGGCGAGGCGCTGTCGGCCGCGGCCGGCGCTCTCCGCACGACCGCCGCGGAGTCCCCCACGGTCTCCGCGCTCGCCGCGCCGAACCCCATCGCCCCGAACCCCTGCGGGCTCGCCGCCTGGAGCTCGCCGGGCGTCACCGTGGGCATCTGGCTCTCGGCCGGGGGGTGGGACGAGACAAGCCGGAGCGTGTTGGTGGCGCGCGGCGATCTCCTGTCCCACACCCCCGCCGCCGCCCCGTCGAGCGGGCTCTGCGGCGTGGCCGGGACCGGCACGGAATCGACGCGCACCAGGCCGACCTCGGCCCGCTTCTCGGGCGTGCCCAGCCCGAAGTCCTCGGCGGAGCGGAGCGTCGCCTTCACGTCGCGGCCAGGAGGGGTGATGTCGAGCTCGTCGCCCTCGTCATAGGCCGCCGTGTGGACTCGCACCTTCGCCGGACCGAGGAGCTCGTCGCGGCGGACCATGGTGAGCGTGCTGTCGTCGTCCCCGCTCGCGTCGTCGTACGCGCCCGGCTCGGCCAGGCCGTTCCCCGAGAGCAGCGCCTCGCTGGGGCCGTGAGACCAGGACGGGAGCTGCAGCGAGATCTCCGGCACCGACGCCCCGGCCCAGCGCTGCGGCTCGGCGTCCGCCCCCGGCGCGACCGCCTGCGGATCGAGCGTCTGCGGGAGCTCCGAGGGGGGCGGCGCGTGGTGAAGCACCACCGGCGGCGGGCGCGCGACCTCGGCGTTGGCTCCCCCGGAGACGAGCGTCCGGGCCGACTCGATCGAGAGCTCCGCCCTCGGCGCCTGGCCGGAGATCGGCGCGGACGTCGAGCTCGGCAGCGACGTCAACGGCGGGAGCGACATCGGCCCCCGCAGCAGCGACGCGTCCCGCGAGAACAGCGAGCTCGGCTGCCGGCGCGAGATCGGCCCGAGCCCCACGGCCGTGTCGGGCAGCTCGGCCAGCAGGCAGTGCAGCGTGTACCCGAGCTCGCGCGCCGTCTGATACCTGTCCGCCGGCTCCTTCGCGAGCGCCTTCACGATCAGCGCCTCGAGGCGCGGGTGGATCCCGGGCGCGCAGCTGCTCGGCGCCGGCACCGGCGCATGGATGTGGAGCGTCGCCGTGTGGAGCGGCGTCTCGCCCTCGAACGGCAGCCGCCCCGTGACGAGCTGGAACAGGAGGACCCCGCACGTGTACAGGTCGGCCCGCTGATCCACCGGCAGCAGCCCGCACTGCTCCGGAGCCATGTAGGCCGGCGTGCCGACGAACGTGCCCGCGCGCGTCACGACGGACAGCGGGTCGGCGAGGAGCTCGGGCGCTTCGCCGGACGAGCCCGTATCGAGGATCTTGGCGATCCCGAAATCGAGCACCTTCACCCGCTCGCCGTGAGGGTGCATGGGATCGGGGACCACCATGACGTTCTCGGGCTTCAGATCGCGGTGCACGACGCCCATCTCGTGGGCGACCGCGAGCGCCTCGCACACCTCCGAGAGGATGCGGACCGCCCGCGCCTGGCCGATCGCGCCGTGGCGCTCGAGGAGGACGTAGAGGTCGTCCCCCGAGAGCAGCTCCATCACGATGTAGCTGAGGGCGCCCTCGACCCCGTACTCGAAGATCTTGACGGAGTTCGGGTGCTTCACCCGCGCCGCGGCCTTCGCCTCGCGCTGGAAGCGCCGGATGAACGCGCGGTCCCCGGTGAACTCCGGGTTCATGATCTTGATCGCCACCCGGCGGGGCTCGGCGTCGCGCTCGGCGATGAAGACGCTGGCCATGCCGCCCTCGCCGAGGAAGCGGGTGATCGTGAACCGCCCGGCCACCTTGCGGCCGAGGAGCGCCTCATGCCTCATGCGCCCGGCACCTGCCGGCGTCTGCCCCGCTCGCCCGCTCCCGCGCGGCCGCGCCGCATGCCCGCCCCAGGGCGGCCGTGCCCCTCGCGCAGGAGAGCGCTGCGCCCATGGCTGTCCGCGCGCCCGCGCGACCCGCGCGTCCGATGCGAGGGAGAGTGCACGCGGCGACCATACCAAAGAACTCGACAGCCGACGACTTGTCGGCCCCCGGCGGCGCGCGGGCGCGCGGGCACGCGCCCGCGCCGTCGACCGTCCCGAGCACCGCTCCGACCGCCGTCACCCCGGAGACGGGCGCCGGTCGCGAGCTCGTCCGGCAACAGTTAACTCTTTAACGCCACCCCCGGTGCGCATGTGCGACAGGTGCTTAACTTATCGAAAGAGCTCGCGATCGAACGCTGCCGAGCGTTGGCAACATTCTTGCCTGGAGGGGACTGCCTCGCGCTGCGCCCTGTGCGCCGTGAAGGGTCAGCTTGTGCGTCGATCTCGACAGGCAGCTTCCGGAGGATCGTTGATGAATCGAATTTTTAGGCGTGCGGTGCTCCTCGGCACCGTCGCGCTGACCGTCGTGGGGGCGGGCTGCGCCGAGGAGCGGCCGTCCATCAGAAGGGTGCAGAGCGATGCGCTCGCCAAGACCTTCTTCGTCGGAGGGGACCTGAAAGACATCGTCGATGACCCCGAGTTCTACATGCGGGGTACTGTCGTCGACGTCGGGTACGGCGCCGCCCAAGATGGCCTCTTCACGTCGACCTACGCCCAGCCCGTCTCCCGGATCAAGTGGGAGATCACCGAGCGTCAGCTCAACGCCCGGCTCGCCTACGAGCGCATCGAGGGGACCGACGGCAAGGGCAACACCTACAACGGGCTCGCCAAGAAGACGACGAACGACGGCCAGATCGTCGCGAGCTACGCGATCGAGTCGCATTTCGACATCGTCCGCGAGTACAACCCGTCGACCGGCGAGGAGTCCAACGTCATCGTCGAGAACACGAGCGACCGGCTCTGGTACGAGCGCGAGTACTTCCGCGTCGACTGGTCCCGCAACCTCGCCACCGACGCCTACAACTTCGACACCCTGTCGCAGCTCGGCATCTACGGAGGTGTCGAGTACGAGCCGCTCGCCTATTACGTCAGCGATCCCGCCTCCGCCGACGCCCCGCGGTTCGACGCGGAGGACGGCTACTTCGACGTCACGACGAAGGCGTTCGCCACGCCCGTCCTGCTCGACCTCTCGAGCCTCGGCTGGGGCATCGACAAGTTCCCGGCCTGCATGCTCCCGGGCGATTTCGCCGGCGGCACCGACCCGTACGGCAACTGCAACCCGGTCGAGATCACGATCCGGCAGTCGTTCAAGAAGGTGGTCGACAACGACTACGAGCCGGTCGACTTCGACGGCGTGAGGTTCCAGGCGTTCGGCATCTTCACCGCCGATTCCCGCTACGGCTACGAGCGCAACTACGGCATCGTGGACAACCAGTGGCGGCGCTTCGCGTCCCGCTACAACCTCTGGAAGCGCAGCCACTTCTACGACAACCCCGAGACGATGGAGGGCGCGATCGCCTGCGCGACCCGGGAGACGGCCCCGGGCGGCGACGTGAACGCCGATCCGAACCTCGACAAGGACAATGACGGCACCGCGGACGCGTGCGCGGCGGCCGGCGCGGGCTCGCAGTGCGACGTGTACAAGCAGAAGTGCACGCTGCCTTACGCGGAGCGCGAGGCCGTCGTCATCCCCTGGTACGTCGGCGGCGACACGTCGGAGGACATCTTCGAGGCGACCCAGTGGGCCGCCGAGGAGTGGGATCTCGCGATGAAGACCGCGATCCAGACCTCGCGCCTCGTCGAGTGCCGGAAGACGGGCGGCGAGGACTGCGACGCGAAGTTCCCGATGTGGAAGGGCCAGCAGGACGACATCGACGAGGCCGTCGCGCTCACGCGCAAGCTGAACGCGTGCCGCCGCGAGCTGGGCTGGGACGCGCCGGCGTGCGACGACCAGGTCAGGCAGGCCGTGGAGCAGCTCTCTCAGCGGCGCGGCGGCGACCCGGCGACGCTCGCGATCGGAGGCGTCGTCACGCAGCCGTCCGTGATCGTGCTCTGCCACAACCCCATCATCGAGGGCGATCACCCCGCCTGCGGCGACACGAGCGTTCCCCTCGAGGAGCGCGTCGCCCCGCGGCTCGGCGATCTCCGCTACAACAGCGTGCTCATCGTCAACAAGCCGCAGAAGCCGTCGCCCTGGGGCATCATGGCCGACGCGGACGACCCGCTCACCGGCGAGAAGGTGGCCGCCAGCATCAACATCTGGAGCCACGTCACCGACTCCGCGGCGCAGCAGCTGGTCGACATCGTCCGCTACATCAACGGCGAGATCCCGACCTCCGAGATCACCGACGGCAAGTACATCCGCGACTGGGCCCAGGCGAGCCGCATCTCCGGCGGCGGCCAGGGGCCCACGATGACGAAGCGCGAGGTCACGTCGCGGCTCGCGAGCGCCACGAAGCTCGACCCCGAGGCGTACGAGAGCCTCGTCGCGCAGGGCGTCTCCCCGCAGCTCAAGGCGCTCATCGAGCCGATGAAGGCGAAGGTCGCCGACATCGCTGTGCGGGGCGACATCCCCTCCCCGCAGCAGGCGGTCGTGGGCGCCCGCATGAAGGCCGCCCGGGGCAGCCTCGCCGAGTCGGAGCTCATGAACCCGGCGATGCTGAAGCGCGCGGGCGTCCCCGCCGGCCTGCCCATCGATGGCCCGCTCGCGGACGCGGCGTCGCCGTTCGGGATGAACAACCCGAAGCTGCACTCGCAGCTCCGGCACATGCACGACAACGCGCTCGCCGAGCGCGGCGCCTGCATCCTGCACGAGGCCCCCGAGGCCACGGCGATGACGGGCCTCGCGGAGGCGCTCCGCGAGAAGTTCCCCGTCGGCGACGAGGAGACGGCCGACGAGAGGCGGGGGCGCTACGAGAAGATGTTCAAGTACATCCAGCGCCGTTACCAGTACGCGGTCATCGCGCACGAGATGGGGCACTCCGTCGGCCTCCGGCACAACTTCGTGAGCAGCTACGCCTCGCTCTTCTTCCGGCCCCAGTACTGGCAGCTCAGGACGAAGAACGGAAAGGTCAAGGCGGCGTGCGCCGGTGAGGCGGACGAGAGCCCGGAGGAGTGCGTCGGCCCCCGCTACTTCGACGCGATCACGGACGAAGAGCAGAAGAACATGATCTGGATGTTCCAGCACTCCACGGTCATGGACTACCCGGGCGACGTCTCGCAGGACCTGGTCGGCCTGGGCGTCTACGACTTCGCGGCCGCGCGCTTCTTCTACGGCGACACCGTGAGCGTCTACGACAACGGCGAGCGCAACTACCTCGCCGGCGGCAGGATCGGCGGCGGGCTCCTCGCCGCCGCGGACAACTTCGGCGGGCTGGCCGGCATCAAGTACGGCATGTTCGCGAAGGGCAACGCCACGAACGCGCCCAGCGTCAACGACTTCCACTACTCCCAGCTGCAATCGCAGTACGAGGTCATCCGCGACTGCTACGACGTGGAGGCGACCCCGCCCGCGGCGTGGAACGAGCAGCTCGACGGCAAGTGGCACCCGCTCCTCGACGGCGGCATCGTCACGGTCGGCGAGGAGACGAAGCGCTGCCGCCAGCAGCCGGTCGACTACGTCGGCTGGAAGCAGCTGCGCATGCCGCAGGACAACGAGACCGCGCTCGGCGCCTTCCGCGGCGGTCCGGCGGTCGACGCCCAGAGCCGCGTCCGCGTGCCGTACGCGTTCGCGACCGACAACTGGGCCGACCTCGGCAACGTCTCGGTCTTCCGTCACGACAACGGCGCCGACCCGTACGAGCAGCTGATGTTCCTGATCACCACCCAGGAGAACAGGCACATCTTCGACAACTTCCGGCGCAACCTCACGACGTTCAGCGTCCGCGGCGCGGCGGACAGGTCCTACGGCCGCTACAACGAGAAGATGCTCGGCATCGCCGGCGGCATCGGGTTCTTCGGGACGATCTACCAGGATCTCGCGACGAACCAGGGCCTGTCGTTCGACACGCTGTGGCCGCTCCTCATCGAAGGCGGCCTCCAGGAGAACGTCGTGGCCGCGACGGTGGCCTTCGATCAGTTCACCAGGCAGCTCGCCCGCCCGGAGGAGGGGCCGCACTACCTGCGCAACTGGGACGCCAACGTTCCGAGCAACCCGTGGTCCGAGTGGAACGTCCTGCGCTCGAACCTCGATGGCGACGACTACGGCGCCGGCGAGGACTTCAGCGGCTTCGGCGGCACGACCAACACCCCCGTGCTGGTGCAGATCCCGAACGGCTCGACCGGCTACCTGAAGGACATCGGGTTCGGCGGTCACCCGCTCGAGAACAGGAACTCGGAGGACAACGGCGACTTCAACAACGACTACACGGCCAACGCGGGCAGCTACTACGACAAGATCAACACGGCCATCCTGCTCTCCGAGTCGGAGGACCGGTTCGTGAGCCAGTCCCGCCGCGACTTCTACGACGCCCGCTTCCGCGCGGTCGGCATGGCCGACGTGCTGCCCGAGGGCTACCGCCGCGTGCTCGCCAACGCCCTCACCGGCGACCGCTCGCTGCTCGCGCCTCGCCTCGAGGCCGGCGAGGACGGCCTCCCGGTGCTCGACACGGCGAGCAAGGATCCCGACCCGCTGGCGAAGGAGTTCCCGGCGCGCCCGATGGGCTGGGTCAGCTGGTGGCCGAACGAGGGGCCGCAGGTCTGCTTCCCGACCAACGGGAAGAACCTCTGCTCGAACTACACGGGCGGCGACTTCGATCCGGCCGTCGTGGACAGGACCATCGCGGTCGATCCGCAGATCGGCTGGGAGGTGCAGAAGTTCCTGATCGCGTGGACGCTCGCGAACATCCCCGCGAACGGCAAGACGAACTGGCTCGACATGATGCGCGTCTACCGGCTCGGCAACGACGCGGACCCGGGCTTCCAGCAGCGCATCGAGTGGCAGGACCCGACGTCCGGGCAGGTCTACTACGCCCGCACGTACGGCATGGAGTGCCTCTTCGGGGCCGGCAAGAACAGGGTGGCCTGCGAGGACTCCGGCGGCAGGTGGGTGCAGAAGGGCATCGCGGCGCGCGTGCTCGAGTACGCCAACGCCCTCACCGCGAAGGGCTACCAGCTCGACACGCGGCACGAGGCGCAGCCGGGCAACCCGGCAGACAGCATCCCCGCGGATCCCGCGTATGTCGCCAACTACGGCCCCGGCTTCAACAAGTACGGGCGCGCGATGATCACGTACCACCCGGACGGCACCGCGATCATCATCCCGGATCCGGCGATCAAGGACGTGCCCGCGGTCGGCCCGCTCAAGGAGGTGCCGGCGTGTGATCAGAACATCAACGAGAGCTGCACCCAGCTCACCATCTACAAGAATCACTACGCGTACGAGCTGAAGGGCTACAAGTCGGTGCCTGACTACCTGCTCAAGATGATGGCCCAGTTCGGCCTCGCCGACCCGGAGCAGCTGGGCA
The DNA here is from genome assembly GCF_051475585.1 of Sorangium sp. So ce426. Taxonomy (NCBI): domain Bacteria; kingdom Pseudomonadati; phylum Myxococcota; order Polyangiales; family Polyangiaceae; genus Sorangium; species Sorangium sp. So ce426. The sequence goes on from NZ_CP150341.1 coordinate 8,499,845, forward strand.
TCTATCTCGACTGATCCGCGCCTCCCCACGCCGGGGCCTCGCGCCGGGGCCCCGCGCTCCCCCTCACAAGCGTCAACCAAGCTTCACGCAGCGTTCTCCTACATCCGAACGTGGTCGTTCACGACCTATCGTTGACGACCACGACCACGACCACGTTCACGACCACGTAAACGTTCACGTTCACGACCACGTAAACGTTCACGTTGGTGACGCCCTGCGCGGCGTCCGGCCGTCCGCGTCCCTCGGGCCCGAGATGGCCGAGCCCGGCCTGCTGCCGTTGGAGGTCGCGCGGGCGCCAGGGCGGCACTACGCTCGCCGTGGCGCTGCGCGCGCCGCGGCATGATCCCTTCCCCCGCCCTCCACGCCATCGCCCCGGCCCACCGCTCGGACGCGCGGGCCTTCGCGGCCTACCTCATCGAGCACGTCGCCGAGTCCGGCCGGCGCGGAGTGCCCCATTTCGCCATCGCGACGTCGCTCGCCCCCGACGAGGTCGAGCACAGCGCGCGCGACCGCTGGGGCAAGAGGCTCGACGAGCCGCTCTGGGGTCGGGCCTGGCTGCTCCGGTCGAGCGAGCCGCGGGCGCGCATCATCGGGCACATCGAGCTCCGCGGCGGCCGCGTCTTTTCCGAGGGCCACCGCGCCGTCGTCGCGATGGGCATCCTCGGCCCCCACACCGGGCAGGGCCACGGCCGGCGCCTGCTCGAGACCGCGATCGCCTGGGCCCGCGACGAGGCGGGCCTCGAGTACCTCGACCTCGGCGTCTTCGCCAACAACGAGCGCGCCAGGCGGCTCTACGCGGGGATGGGGTTCGTCCCGATCGGCACCCGGGAGGACGCGTTCCGGGTCGACGGCGCCATCCTGGATGACATCCAGATGACCCTCGCGCTCCGCTCTCCCGACCCGCGCGCGGTCGCCCCGTCGGAGCGCTGAGCCGCGGCGCGGGCGTCCCCGGGCCCGCCCGCGGCCCGGCCCGTGCCCCGCACGAGCGCTGGACGCGCGCTGGAGGGTACCCGCCGCGGCGCAGATGCGTCATGAGGACAGCGCCGTCCAGGCGCGGAGGCCCGGCCATCGCCGGCCCGGTCGCCGGCGGCCGTCACCGCAGTCCATCGCCACCGAAAGCCACCATGCTCCGCTCGCCGCTCCTGCCGATCTTCCTTACCGTCTTCGTCGACGTCCTCGGCCTCACGCTCGTCCTCCCCCTCCTCCCGTTCTACGCCGAGCACTTCGGCGCCAGCGAGCTCGTGGTCGGCGTGCTCGCGGCGAGCTACGCGGTCTGTCAGCTCGTCTCCGGGCCGATCCTCGGCCGGATCTCGGACCGGGTGGGCCGCAAACCGACGCTGCTCGCGAGCCAGACCGGCACGTTCCTCGGGTTCCTGGTGCTCGGCTCGGCGAGCTCGCTGTGGATGCTGTTCCTCGGGAGGATCATCGACGGGCTCACGGCCGGGAACCTGACGATCGCGCAGGCGTACATCAGCGACGTGACCCGGCCCGAGGAGCGCACCAAGGCGTTCGGCCTGATCGGCATCGCCTTCGGCTCCGGGTTCCTGCTCGGCCCGGCCATCACGGGGGAGCTCGCGAGCCGCTTCGGCTACGGCGCGCCGGCGTACGGCGCGGCGGCGCTGTCGCTCCTGTCGGTCCTCCTCACGGCCACGCTGCTCCCGGCGAAGCCGCCCTTGCCGGCGGCCCAGGACGGGGCGACCGCCGCGGCCGCCCGGCCGGCGTCGCTCGGCCGCGGGGACGCCTTCCGCCGGTACTTCGACCGGCCGCTCCCGCGCCGCCGGCTGCTCGAGTTCTTCGCCTTCTCCCTCTCCTTCTCGACGCTCATCGGCGGCCTTGCGCTCTTCCTCGAGCGGCGCTTCGCGTTCGGCGTCAAGGAGACGGGCTACCTCTACGCCTTCTCCGGGCTCATCGGCGGCAGCATCCAGGGCGGCCTGATCGGCCGGCTGGCGAAGCGGTACGGCGAGGAGCGGCTCGCGCTGCTCGGCTTCGGCGCGATGGTGGTCGGCTACGGCCTGCTCGGCGTCGCGTACACCCTGCCCGTGCTGCTCACGCTCGTGGGGATCGCGGCGTTCGGCGCGGCGGTGGTGCGGCCGGCCATCACCACGCTCCTCACGAAGAGCGTCGGCCGCGACGAGCAGGGCGCGGCGCTCGGCGTGAGCCAGTCGCTGGCGAGCATCTCGCAGATCATCGGCCCCATCGGCGCCGGCTGGCTGATCGAGCACCGGGCGCTCGCGGCCTACGGCCTGATGGCGGCGACCTTCGCCGCCCTCGGCGTCCTCCTCGGCCTGCAGAAGATCCCCGTCCGCGAGCCGATCGAGCTCTGAGCGGCCTGCTCAGGCGCGCGCACCCTTCACAAAAGGGAGGAGGGCGTCGACGAGCGGCGGCGTGGCGTCGTCGAGCCGCCGGGGGTTGTGCCAGGCGAACGGCTCGACGAGGCGCGACGGCCGGAGGCCGAGCTTGCCGCGCGAGCACTCCACGAGGAGCGACAGCGCCCCGTGGCGATCGTGGAGCCAGTCGATCTCCAGGCCCACCTTGCGGACGCCCCAGGCGAAGCGGACGTAGGACATGGCGCGGTACGGCCTGCGGTCCGCGGCGCGCGCGACGCGCAGCGCGAAGGCGCGGTGCTCGGCGGCGTCGGCCACGGGCCAGAGGCTGTGCGCCGGCGGGTACAGCACGGCGCCGCCGGCGCTGTGCAGCGACAAGGCGCGGTCGATCCGGCGCGACGACAGCGCGTGCGCGATGGCCTCCACCTCCGGCTCGCTGGCGGGGCGGCTGCCGGGCGAGAAGAGGAGCCCGATGAAGCGCTGGATGAGGCCGCGCTCGTACCATCCCGCGTCGAAGTTCCGGTTCAGGTCGACGCCCCGGGCATTGCCCCGCACGTACCGGTGCCGCCCGGCGCGGAGGTTCATCTCGACGCGGAGGAGCCCGTCCGGGTTCACGATCGGGACGGCGAGGATCGACCGGCCGCCGAGGTCCTGGGTCGCGAGGCGATCGAGCAGCGCGAGGTGGGCCTCGATGCCGATCCACTCGAGGGGGTGGATCCCGGACAGGATCACCGTGGTCCGCACGCGCTCGCGCAAGCCGGCTCCCGTAGAGGGGCGCAGGCTGGCGCGCTCGGCGCGCTCGGCCAGCTGAGCGAGGGTGGCGTCGCTCGGCGCCGGGTCGTCCACGCCGCCCGGCGCGCGGCTGCCATCGGCACCCGCATTGGGATCCGCACTAGCATCCGGCGTGCCATCTGGCGTTCCATCGAGCGGATGGAGCGAGACGCCGTTCGCAACGCTGTGTCCTCCCTGAGCGCTCGGCGCCAGGAGGCCCGCGGCTTGCTTCTCGCCGCGCGCAGCGGCCAGGCTGGCTGCGCCGAGGTGAACGGCGAGCAGCGGCTCGCCCCGGATCGAGCGCCCGATCAGCGTGACCTGCGCCCCGCGGTCGGCGAGCCGCTCGATCGCCTCCAGGAGCTCGCCGTACCCGCGGTAGGGACCGAGCCCGCGGCGAGCGAGCAGACGGGAGAGCGGCGCGCGTCGGTGTACAAAGAGGGCCGCCCTCAGGGCAGCCCGGCCTTGCTCTTCCGACGCCTGATCGGACTTCGGCATGCAGGGCTCACCTTTACCCTAGATGGCACCAACTATAGACCACCGGCCGCGCGTTCGTGCGATCCGGACCAGGTCAAACCAGGGATTACCGTGGCAGCGGGCACGCATATGGAATTCGACGGCAGCGGGTGGGCGGAAGGACGTATCGAGCTGCTGCCTCCGAGCCAGGGGTGGACGCTGCTGTCGCCGGAGCCCGAGGCGCGGATCGACGAGCACCGCTGGGCACATCAGGCGCGCGTCTTCTTCGGAGCGGAGCTCACGCTCGTGCAGAAGAAGGCGTACCCGTCGGGGACCACGCCGATGGCCGACGCCGTGGAGGTGGACGTCGCGCGCATCTCCTCTTCCTCTACTTCCACGCCGCGCACGCCGAGCCGCGTGCTCGTCATGACGGTGCCGCTCGATCGCGCGCCGCTCGTGCGATCCGCCGCCGCGGCGGGGGTGCGGGCGATCGGCGGGCGCGGGTTCGACGCGCTGCTCGCGCGGGCGCGGCGGGTCTGGCAGGTGCGAGAGCCGCTGATCGCCGGCGACGACGCGCGAGCGCCCCTGGTCGTCACCGCGGTGCTCGCGGCGGCGCTGCTCGCGCCCGTGGTGCCGCCCGGCGAAGAGACGATCTTCGGGGTGAAGGGGGCCAGAGAGCGGCTGCAGCGGCTCGGCTGGTGACGGGGCGGCGCGTCGCGCCCGCCCTCGGCCGCCTGCCGGGGATGTCGTGCTCGGCGCTCTGAGGTGCCTGCTCGTCGGGCGCCTGTACTAGCGTGCGCGGCCGTGCGCTCCCGCTTCCCGCTCGTGGCCGCCCTGTTCTTCGTCTCTGGCGCGACAGGCCTCCTCTACGAGGTCGCCTTCTCCAAGCTGCTCGCCTACGTCTTCGGCGCCACCGCGTATGCCGTGAGCACGGTCCTCGCCGCCTTCATGGGCGGCCTCGCCCTCGGCGCGCACCTCGGCGGACGCCACGCCGCGTCCGCGCGCCGCCCGCTCGTCGTCTACGGCGCGCTCGAGGTCATCGTCGGCGCGATCTGCGCCGTCTCGCCGTTCCTGTTCGAGGCGCTGACCTCGGCCTACGTCGCCGTCGCCCGCGCAGCGCCCGACTCGCTCGCGCTGCTCACCGCGGCGCGCGCCGCGCTGACCGCGCTCGTGGTCGTCGTCCCCACGGTCGCGATGGGCGCCACGCTCCCGGTGCTCTCGCGCATCCTCCGCGCCGGCGCCGCGCCGGACGGCGGCGCGCCCCCCGCCGAGCACGACGCCGCGCGCCGCCTGGCTTCGCTCTACGCCATCAACACGGCCGGCGGCGCGGCCGGCGCGCTCTCCGGCGCCTACGTGGTCCTCCCGCACCTCGGCATCCGAGGCGCGCTCTGGTCCGCGGCGATCGCCAACCTCGTCCTCGGCGTCGTCGCGATCTCCGCCGGGCTGCGCGGCCCGGCGCCTGCCGCCGCCGCCCCCGACGCGCGCTCGCCCGAGGCCCCCGACGCGCGCTCTCCCGAGGCCCCCGACGCGCGTTCCCCCGAGGCCCCCGACGCGCGCTCCCCCGAGGCCCGTACCGCAGACGCTCCGCCCCCCGCGGCCGCCGGCCGGGCCGAACCGCCGTTCCTGCTCCTGCTCGCGTTCGCGTCGGGCTTCCTGGTCTTCGCCGCCGAGGTGGTCCAGACCCACCTGCTCGCGCTGCTCATCGGCAACAGCGCCTACGCCTTCGGGCTGATGCTCGCCGTCTTCCTCGTCTGCCTCGCGGCCGGCGCGGCGCGCTCGCCTGCCCTCGCGCGCCGCCACGGCGAGGGCGCGCTCTCCCGGGGGCTCGCCGCCGCCGCGCTCTCGCTCGCCGCCACCGTCCCGCTCTGGGACCAGCTCCCGCGGCTCTTCGCCTTCGCGGGCAAGCACGTCGACGGGTGGGCCGGCCGCGAGGCGTGCCGCGCGCTCGCCGCCCTCGCGATCCTCGCGCTGCCCACGCTCTGCATGGGCACCACCTTCCCCCTGCTCCTCGCGCGCGCCGCCGCGCACGCGGACGTCGCCGCGCGCGTCGGCAGGCTGACCTCCGCGAACACCCTGGGCACGATCGCCGGCTCCATCGTCACCGGGTACCTCATCCTGCCCGCGCTCGGCTCCGAGCGCGCGCTCCTGACGATCGCGCTCGCGTTCGCCCTCACGGCCGTCCTCGCCGCCGCGCGCGCCGGGGCGGAGCTCCCCCGCGCCCTCGCGCTGGCCGCGGCGGCCGGGGCGCTCGCCGTGCTCGCGCCCCGCTGGGACATGGCCCGCCTGACGAGCGGCGCGAACGTCTATTTCGCCATGGGGCCGCGCCCCGAGCGCATCGACTTCGTGCGCGAGGACGTGCACGGCGGCGTCACCACGGTCGCGCACCTCGCCGGCGTCACGACCATGTACACGAACGGCAAGTTCCAGGGCGACGACGGCCCCGAGATGACGGCGCAGCGGCGGTTCGCGCACTTCCCCTCGCTCTTCCTCCGCGACACGCGCGCCGCGCTCGTCATCGGCCTGGGCACCGGCACGACGACCGGCACCATCGCGGCCTACCCCTTCGAGCGCATCGACGTCGCCGAGATCTCGCCCGCGATCGTCGAGGCGTCTCGGCGCTTCTTCGCCGGCCCGAGCCTCCGCGCGCTCGACGATCCCCGCGTCCGCCTCTCGCTCAACGACGGCAGGAACGAGCTGCTCGTCGCCGCCCCGGGCCGCTACGATCTCATCGCCATCGAGCTCACCAGCGTCTGGTTCGCGGGCGCCGCGAGCCTCTACAGCCACGAGTTCTACGAGCTGGCCCGGTCCCGGCTCACCGAGGGCGGCGTCCTGCAGCAGTGGGTGCAGCTCCACCACATCCGGCGGCGCGAGCTCGCCGTCGTGGTGAGGACGATGCGCAGCGCGTTCCCGCACGTCGCGCTGTTCGTGGGCGGCGCGCAGGGCATCCTCGTCGCGAGCGGCGCGCCGCTCGTCGCCTCGGGGGCGCGCCTCGCCGGGCTCGACGCGCGCCCGTCGCTCCAGGCGACGCTCGCCGGCGCGCGGCTCGAGGACCTCCTCGACGCCCTCGTGACCTCGGGCGACGATCTCGACCGCCTCATCGCCGACGCGGCCGAGGACGGCGGGCCGATCGTGTCCACGGACGACAACCTCTACCTCGAGTACGCCACGCCGAAGGGGAACGTGCTCCCGTACGGCGCGTCGCTCGACGCGACGCTCGCGCTCCTCGAGCGGTACCGGACGCGGGCGCCGCGCGCGCGGCACCTCGCGCCCTGAGGTCGCTCAGCCCCCGCCCGCGGGCGCCGCGCCCTGAGGTCGCTCAGCCCCCGCCCGCGGGCGCAGCGCCCTGAAGTCGCTCAGCCCCCGCCCGCGGGCGCCGCGCCCCCGCCGTCACGCGGCGGCGCGCTCCCCTTGGCCGGCGCGCTCGGCGCAGGGGCCTCGCCCTCCTGCGCCTCCGACGTGGCCCGCGGCTTGACCTGCACCGGCTTGATCTCGTCGCCCGTCGCCACGAAGCCCTTGCGGGGCGGGGGCGCCTTGAGCTGCGCGGCCTGCTCCGCGCGCTGCTTGCGCTGCTCGAGGCTCAGCACCTCCAGCGCCAGGCCGCCCCTGTACGGATCCTGCCCCAGGAAGGGGCGCCCGTTCACCTCGGCCACGTGGAACTCGACCCGGCGGTTCTCGCTGCGGCCTGCCGCGATCTCGTTCGGCCCGAGCGGGCGCGACTCGCCGAAGCCCACGGCGATCAGCCGGTCGCTCTCGACCCCGTGATCGACAAGCCAGTCGGCGACCGCGAGGGCGCGCCGCGCGCTGAGCGCCTGGTTGTGCTCCTCGCTCGACTGCGCGTCCGTGTGCCCCTCGATCCGCAGCCGCGTCACCTCGGGGTGCTCCTTGATGAACTGGAGCAGCGTCTCCAGCGTCTTCTCGCTGCCCGGCCGGATCGTCGCCTTGCTCGTGTCGAAGACGATCTTGCCCTCGATGTAGACCTGGCTCTCCCCGCCCTGCTCCGACCAGGGCTTCTCCGGGTACCATCGCGGGAGCGCCCGCTGCTCCTCGGCGCGCGGCAGCTCCCGCGGCGGCAGCCGGTTGTCGCTGCACCCCTGGCCAGCGAACGCGGCGGGCGCGAGCGCCGCCGCGAGCGCGAACGGCAGGGAGGTGCGGGCGGCCTGCTTCCTCTTCGGGTCCATCTCGCCCTGCAGGGTGTCAGAACCGGCGCTCGGACCGCAAGTAACCTGGCGGACGCCGGGCCGGCCGGCGCGGAACGCGGCTTATGGTAAGAGGATCGCCATGTCCGCGCTGTCGTCCACGCCCGAGGGCTCGCCCATCGATCCCAAGCTCGCCGGGCTGCGCGCCCGGCTCCGGGAGCTCGGATCGGTCCTCGTCTGCTACTCCGGCGGGGTCGACAGCGCCTTCGTCCTCGCGGTCGCGCACCAGGAGCTCGGCCCGAGGGCCGTCGGGATGACCGCGGTCTCGCCGAGCCTCGCGCCGGCCGAGAAGGAAGAGGCCACCTCGATCGCCCGGCTGATCGGCGCCGATCACCGGCTCGTCGAGTCGTCCGAGATCGACGATCCGCGCTACGTCGCGAACAACCCGGATCGCTGCTTCCACTGCAAGAGCGAGCTCTACCGGATCGCCGCGCGGAAGCGGTCCGAGTGGGCGCTCGCGGCGATCGTGAACGGCACCAACACCGACGACCTCGGCGACTACCGCCCCGGGCTGGAGGCGGCGCGGGAGGCGGGCGTGCTGAGCCCCCTCGTCGAGCTCGGCTTCAGCAAGGCCGACGTGCGCGCCGGCGCGGCGCGCGTCGGCCTGCCCATCTGGGACAAGCCCGCCGCGGCCTGCCTCTCCAGCCGGATCCCTTACGGGACCAGCGTCACGCGCGAGCGGCTCGCGCAGATCGGCGGCTTCGAGGCGGCGCTGCGCGGCCTCGGGTTTCGCCAGGTCCGCGTCCGCTACCACGACGACCTCGCGCGCATCGAGCTCGACGCGGGCGAGCTCGCGCGCGCCGCCGAGCCGCCGGTGCGCGCCGAGATCGTGGCCGCCGGCAAGCGGCACGGCTTCCGGTACGTGACGCTCGATCTCGGCGGGTACAGGACCGGCAGCCACAACGAGGTCCTCGTCGGCCGCGCCCTCAAGATCGTGAGCTGAGCTCGCTGGAGCCGCCGCCTCACACGAGCGAGGAGCGCACGACCTTGGCGCGCTCGTCGCGCTCCTTCAGGTGCTCGAGGATGATCACCGCCGTCTCCTCGATGGCGCGCTTGGTGACGTCGACCACCGGCCACTCGGGGTGCGCGGCGAAGAGGCGGTTCGCGAAGTCGAGCTCCTGCCGGACGTGCTCGCGCATCGCGTAGTTGGTCTCGGAGGGCATCCCGAGCTGGCGCAGCCGCGCCTGCCGGATCTCGCAGAGCTGATCGATCCCGATGGTCAGCCCGACGACCCGATCCTGGGGGGCCTCCAGCAGCTCGAGCGGCGGCGGGACGCCGAGCACCAGGGGCAGGTTCGCGACCTTGAGGCCGCGCTGCGCGAGCAGCGTCGACAGCGGCGTCTTCGACGTGCGCGAGACGCCGACGAGGACGATGTCGGCCCTCTTGAAGTTCCGCGGCTCCTTCCCGTCGTCGCTCTTCACCGCGAACTCCACCGCCTCGATGCGCCGGAAGTACTCCTCGCTCAGCGGGAGCATCGCGCTCGGCAGGTTGATCGGCTCCCGGTCGAGGAAGGTGCCGAGCCGGACGATGAGCGAGCCGATCAGATCGATCGCCTCGATGTTGAGCTCGGCGGTGGACGCGTGCACGAACTCGCGCAGCTCGGGGCTCACCACCGTGAACACGACGAGCGCGCCCTCCCGGGCCGCGCGCTCGAGCACCGGCCGCGCGACCTCCGGCGTGCGCACCCGGGTGTGGAGGCGGATCTGCACCCCCGCGTCCGGGTACTGGAGGAGCGCTGCGCGCACGGCCTTCTCCGCCGTCTCTCCGGTGGAGTCGCTCAGGACGTCGATGAACTTCGCCTTGTCCATGTCCGATCCCTCCGTCGCCATTTCGGCTCAGGCGCTCGAGGCAGGGCTCGTGCCTCGGCGTTCAGCAGAGCGCGGAGGATCGCGCGCGGCCGCGCGCCAGGTCAACCAAACAGCCCCTTCAGCTTCTCCATGAAGGTGGCCTGCTGAGGCTGCACGTTCTCGCCGAGCTCCTTCGCCAGCTGCGCGATGAGCTCCCGCTGCGTCGCGGTGAGCTGCGTCGGCACCTCGACGCTCACCTCGACGAGCTGGTCGCCGCGCCCGCCCACGACGCGACGCGGTATGCCCTTGCCCTTGATCCGGAGCACCGCGCCGGGCTGCGTGCCCGGGGGGATGCGGAGCCGGCCCTTCCCCTCCAACGTCGGGATCTCCAGCTCGCCGCCGAGCGCCGCGCGCGCGAACGAGATCGGCACGGAGCACACCACGTCGTCGCCCACGCGGCGGAAGAGCTCGTGCGGCGAGACGCGGATGGTGAGCTCCAGATCGCCCGGCCCCCGGTCGGAGCGGACGGCGTTGCCGCCGCGCTCCACGAGCCGCGTCGCGCCGTTCTCCACGCCCGGAGGGATCGTCACCTCGATGGTCTTCTGCTTCGCCGCGAGGCCGGCGCCGCGGCACGCCCTGCACGGGTCGGTCACGATCCGCCCCGTGCCGCGGCACCGCCCGCAGGGGCGCTCGATCGCGATGGGGAACATCCCCTGCTGCATCCGGACCCGGCCGCGGCCCGAGCACGCCGCGCAGCGCTCGGTCGACGCGCCCGGCGCGGAGCCCGAGCCGGCGCAGTCGCCGCAGGGCTCGACGCGATCGTAGGTGATCTCCTTCGTGCAGCCGAACGCCGCCTCCTCGAAGGTGATCCGCACCTCCTTCTGGAGCGTCCCGCGGTCGCCGACCCGGATGCCCAGGGCGCCGAGGAGATCGCCGAAGATGGCGTCCAGGTTGAGGTCCTGCATGTCGAAGGGCACGCCCGGGACCCCCGAGCCGGCGGAGGCGCCGACGGCGGCGGGGCCGAACCGATCGAACGCCGCGCGCTTCTGCGGATCGCTCAGGATCTGGTAGGCCGCGTTCAGCTCCTTGAAGCGGACGTGCGCGCCCTGATCCCCCGGGTTCTTGTCGGGATGGTGCTGGCCGGCGAGCCGCCGGAAGGCGCTCTTGATTTCATCCTGCGTCGAGGAACGCTCGACGCCCAATACTTCGTACGGATCCCGCACGACGTGCGAAATAGCATCGATCGCCCTCCCGGGACAGCGGCTACCGGGCCGCCTAATCCGCTGATTTCCCTTCGGGCCCGGCGAGTTCGCGCTTCATCACCTTGCCCGTCGGGTTGCGCGGCAGCGCGTCGACGAAGACGACCTCGCGCGGGACCTTCGGGCCCGCGAGCCGCGCGCGGCAGTGCGCCCGGAGGTCGCCCTCGCTCGCGGTCGCGCCGGGGCGCAGGGCGACGACCGCGCGCACGCGCTCCCCGAAGGCGCGATCCGGGACGCCCACCACCGCGGCCTCGGCGACCGCCGGGTGGTCGTGGAGGACCGACTCCACCTCGGCGGGGTACACGTTCACGCCACCCGAGATGATGAGCTCCCGCTTGCGGCCCTCGAGGTGGTAGCAGCCGCGCGCGTCGCGGCGGGCGAGGTCGCCGACGGAGAAGTAGCCGCCGCGCGTCGACTCGCGCGTGGCGCCTGGGTCCCCGTGGTAGCCGGAGACCAGCAACGAGCTCCTCACGTAAAGCTCGCCCACCTCGCCGTCCTGGCACGGCGTCCCGTCCTCGCGCAGGAGCAGCAGCTCGCTGCCGGCGACGGGGCGCCCGATGGTGCCCGGCGAGGCGCGCAGATCCCCGGGGCCCGCGATCGTCACGATGCCCGTCTCGGTCGCGCCGTAGAAGTTGAAGAGCCGGTCGCCGAACGCCGCCATCACCTCCGCCGCGAGCGCCGGCGAGAGCGGCGCGCCGCCCACGAAGATCGCGGTGAGCGACGACGTGTCGTGGGCGCGGAGCCGCGCCTCGCCGAGCTCGAGGACGCGGTGGAGCATCGTCGGGACGACCGCCGTCGTGGTCACGCGGTACCGCTGGATCGCCTCGAGGAAGAGCTCGGGCTGGAACTCCGGGAGGATCACGATCGTGGCGCCGACGATGAGCGACAGGTTGACGAAGCCGAGCGCCGTGAGGTGGTAGAGCGGGCACACGGCGAGGTGCACGTCCCCCGCGCGCATCGGGGTCGCGCCGATGGCCCCGAGCGCCGGCAGGACGACGCCGCCGCCGAAGCCGCGCACCGCGCCCTTCGGCTTGCCGGTGGTGCCGGACGTGTACATCACCACCGCGGCGCGCTCGCTCCGATCCGGCGAGGCGCCCCGCTCGGCGGCGAGATCGTCGAACGCGGCGAGGAGGTCGTCGAGGTGCGAGAAGCCCGGGGCGCGCTCGCCGATCGCGATCATCTCCTCGCGCGGGATCCCCTCGAGCCGCGGCGCGGCCTCGCGGATGACGCCGGCGATGTCGGAGTCGAACAGGAGCAGGCGCGCCCCAGAGTGGCCGGCGAGGTAGGCGAGCTCCGCGGGGGTCGATCGCCACGAGGCCGCCACGACGGACGCGCCGACGCGGGCCAGCGCGACCTGGCACATCAGGAACTCGGGGCGGTTCTTGAGCGCGAGCAGCACGGTGACGCCCGGGCCGACGCCGCGCCGGTCGAGCGCGCAGCCCAGCCGATCGATGACCTCGTTCAGCGCGAAGAAGGAGTAGACCCGATCCTCGGCCGGGGGCCCCGCGCCTCGCTCCGCCGCGCGGGGCGCGAGGCTCAGCGGCTCGATCACCGCGATCCGGTGCGGGCTGTTCTCGGCGTGGAAACGGAACAGGAGCGACGGGTTCGCCTTGCCTCTCGCGAGCTCGCGCGCGAGCACCTTGAGCCCCGGCCAACGCAGCGCGGCGAGCAGCCCCGCCTGCGTCACCGCCCGCCCGGCGGCGAGCGCCGCGTCGATCGTGCCTCGCCCGCTCGCCAGCGCGGCCCTGACCCCTTCGAGTCGCATGGCCGGCGACTTTACTCTGGCCCGCATTGGCCCGCATGCGCCGTGGTAGGGTGGGTCCCGTGACGGAAGCTGACCGCCGCTCAGCCCAGCGTGCCGCGATCGAGCTGAGCGTAGAGTACAAACGGCTCAACACGTTCTTCGCCGACTACACGCGCAACATCTCGAAAGGCGGGACGTTCATCCGGACGGATCGCCCGCTCGCTATCGGCACCGAGTTCGTGTTCGCCCTCTCGATCCGGAACCTGGCCGAGCCGCTCCGCCTTCGCGGGCGGGTGAAGTGGATCGTCACGACCGCCGAGGCGACGGAGTCGGCTCCGGCGGGGATGGGGATCGAGTTCCAGTACGCGAGCGAGGCGGAGCGCGCCGCCACCGAGGCGGTGGTCGAGCAGCTGATGATGAGCGAGCTCGGCGAGACGCTCGCCTCCAAGCTGCTCGGCCGCAAGCTCGGCGACGGCTCGCGGTAGCGCCTCCGAGGGGTGCGCTCACGCTCCCCCCGTGTACACTGGCTCGCAATGTCGCTGCCGCCCCTGTTCCCTCGGCGCCGTCTCGCTCGGGGTCTCGCCGCGCTCACCCTCGTGCTCTCTTCCGTCGCCTGCGGGGCCTCCAGCTCGCCGGGGGCGAAGGGGCCGCCAGGCGCCGAGGGCCGCGTAACTGCCGTCGAGGTCCGCGACGCCGATTTCTCCGCCAGCCTGTTCACGATCGTGCGCGACGGCAAGCAGAGCCCGCAGCGCACGGGCCTGCTCATCGGCGTGGTCCGCAGGCAGCTCGCGCACGCCGCCGGGCGCTTCAACGCAGGTCAGCCCGACCGGGCCGTCGAGAGCGTCCTGGGCGCGCTCTCCCTCGTCCGTCCCGGCGAGGGGCGCGCCGAGATGATCGACGCCGTGGGCGAGCGCGCCATCGCCGGCGCGATCGAGCGGCTCAGCCCGCGCGGCGACGAGGGGCGGGTGCGGGCCCTCATGGAGCTCCGCTCCGCCGCGCTGCCGAGCGGGAGCCGGGCCCGCGCCGAGAGCGACGAGCACCTCGCCGCGCTCGAGCAGTGGATGAAGGAGACGCGCACCGGCGGGCCGCTCGAGCAGCTCGGCGCGGATCAGCGCGCGGCCGTCGCGCGCGCCCTCGTCGACGGCCGCGCGGAGTCGATCCAGCGCGCGGCCGCCGCCACCGTGGCGTGGATCGATCGGGCGATCGAGTTCAACATCGAGTACCGGCAGGGCGGCGCGAGGCCGGAGCGCGAGGAGGCGGTCGAGGCGGCGCGCGCGCTCGAGTCGGGCGGCGCGAGCCTGGCGGCGCTGTTCCTCCGCTTCGGCGACGCGAAGGGCGCGATCGAGCAGATCGACCGCACGAGCGTGCGCCGGGTGATCCCGCCCGGCCTGTACCAGCGGCTCAAGGCCGCCGCCTCCGACGACGACGCGGTCTCGTGGCAGGCGCTCGCCGCCGCCTTCGCGCAGCACGAGGCGCAGGAGCGCGACGCCGAGACCGGGATGCGGCAGGACCTGCTCGACGGGGCGATCTGGGGCGCGGCCCTCGAGGCCTACCGGCGCGATCCGCAGAACTACGACAGCGCCACGCTCCTCTCCCAGGTGATGATCCGCCTCGGCATGTCCGAGGCGACGCCGCTCGTGATCGCCGGCGCGCTCGGCGACAGGCCGAGCCCGGGCGCGCTCGGGGCCGCGCTCGGGCTCGTGCTGAGCGCGCTCTCGGAGGAGGCGTCGAACGACGATTTCGACGCGGCCCGGCGCACCTACAGCGCGGCGGGGCCGCTGCTCGTGCTCGCCGATCGGGCGGCGCGCGGCGGGGGCGCGCTCGATCCGTCGGGCGCCCGCGTCCGTTCTCTCATGGCGTCGCTCGAGCTGCGCGCCGGCAACCTCGTGGCCGCGCTGCCGCTGCTCCGCGCGGCGACGGCGGCCGAGCCGACGGTCAACGGGCTCACGGTGCTCGCGATGGCCGAGCGGCAGTCCGGCGAGCCCCAGGCGGCGCTCGAGGACGTGCGGCGCGCGCTGGGAGCGCCGGACGCGCGCAGCGCCCCGCTCGAGATCATCCAGGCGCACCTGCTCGCCTTCGAGCTCCACCGCGACGCCGGCACGCAGGACCGGGCGAAGGAGTCGCTCGACGCCGCGCTCGCCGCCGCGCTCGACACCCGGCAGCGCGCCCGGGATCCCGGCGCCAAGGCGCGGACGGAGCGGCTGCTCGGGCGCATCCTCGACGGTTATGGCGACGAGAAGGGCGCGACCCGGGCGTACGATCGGGCGTTCGCCCTGGTGGCGGCCGAGCCGCCGCAGCTCGGCGCCACGATGCTCGACGCCGTGGGGCGCGCGCTCGTGGAGCGCGATCTCCCCGCCGCGCGGCGGGCGCTGAAGCGCGGCCTCGAGGCGAACGTGGACGAGGACGATCTCATCTACGGCGGGCTCTGGGTCCTTCTGCTGGAGCGCTCCCTCGGCGTCGCGACCGACGGCACCGCGGGCCGCGCGCTGGACAGCGCGACGAGCCGCGCGTCATGGACGGGAAAGCTCGCGGCCTGGGCGAACGGTGGGCTCAGCGACGCGGATCTCGGCAGGCTCGCCCGGAGCGCGGCGCAGCGGGTGGAGGCGCAATTTTACACCGCGATGGCCAGGAAGGCGGCGGGGGATGCCGGCGCGGACGAGCGGCTCCGCGCGGTGTCGAAGAGCCCCGTGATCGACCTGCTCGAGGTGCACCTCGCGCGCGAGATGCTGGCGCCCGCGCTGCACCTCGATCTGCCCCGCAACGCGGGCCTTCCGTAGAACGCGCCAGCGATCGCGCGCGGGATGGAGATGACCGGCGCCGGATGTGCGATACGGTCTCCGCTGGTCAGGTGGCGAGTGCGTCGGATGACCAGCGCGCGACGCGGAGCGCGAATCGCGCGCGGAAGGAATAAAGGGCTTCCACGCGCGCGCCTTGTCGTTCGATCATCGATGAATGTCCGATGACCGGATCGATCCGCTCGAGAAGCTCGCCGCCGCTCACCGGAGCCTGGAAGAGAACCTGAACGATCTCGCGCGCGCCGCGCGCGCGCTCAGCGATCCCCGCGGGCGCGCCGCCGCGCTCGAGGGTCTCTCCAGCGTGGTGGCCTACTTCGAGCGGTCGATGAGCCGGCATCGCGAGGACGAGGAGCGCTCGCTGTACCCGCGGCTCGCGGTGCTCGAGGCGATCGCGCCGACCCTCGAGCGCCTCCGGCAGGAGCACAAGGCGCAACAGCGCGCGATCGACGCGCTGCGCGCCGCGATCGAGAGAGACGGCGGCCCCGAGGCCGTGGAGGCGATCCCCCAGCTCATCGAGGACCTGCGCGCTGCGCACCAGCGCCATGTGGAGAGCGAGGAGCAGGAGGTATTTCCGGCCGCCCGCCGGTTCCTGCAGGCCTCGGCCAAGCAGGGGATCTGGAACGAGATGGAGACGCGCCGAGGGCGCGGCGGGCAAGGCAACCCGGCCAAGGGCATCAGCGGGCGCCCATACCGCCCCGGCGGGATGCGCAGGGGCCCGTAGGCCCGCCCCGGGGGATGCGCCGCGGGCGTGGCCGCTCGGCGCGGCCGACGGGAGACCGCTCCTAGAATTGCTCCTCGCGCGCGCGCTCGAGCGCGGCGCGCAGGTAGTTCTGCGCTCGAAGGGTGTACGCCCCGTCGGGGTGCTGCTCCAGGTGGCTGCGGAACGCCTCCGCCGATTGCATGAAGCTCCCCAGCCGATAGAGGGTGACGCCGCGGGCGAGGTGCCTGGGATAGGAGGGGTCGAGCGCGGCGAGCTCGTCGATCTTCTTCAGGCGATACTGCTCCCCGGCGCTCCGCGCCTCCGCGGCGCGGAGCGCCGCCGCGGGCGAGCGCGGCCCCGACCCGCCCGCCTGCGCAAGGCGCGCCGCCGTCTCCTCGTCGGGAGGAGCCGGGAGGGTCTGCGCGCTCCTCGCGGCGACGAGCGGGCGCGCGAGCAAGAACTTGAACAGCGCGCGCTCTTCGTCGAGCCCCGGGGCGAACGGAGCTCGCTCGACGCCGACGATGGCGCTCCAGCGCTTCTTGAAGAGCACACCGAGCACGACGCCATCCATGGCGACGCGGCGGGCCCCCTCCCCGCCGCCGCGCTGCGCCGCGTCCCCCTGCCCCAGCCAGCCGTTTCGGCGGAGCAGCCCGAGGAAGTCGCCGCCGAGCTCGCGGAGCTCGTCGGACTCCTCGCCGGTCGCCTCGAAGCGGCGCACCTCGCGGACGAACGCCCTCAGCTGGTAGGCGCGCAGCCGGAGCACCGCTTCGTCCCCCTGGGCGAGCGCGCGGCCCACGGCGTCGATCACGCGCGCGCGCGCGGCGAGGAGCTCGGCCTCGGTGTGATCCGCGTCGGCGTCCACGAGCCCGAACGCGCGGACGGCGGAGCCGAGCTCGCGCACCTCGGCGTCGAGCCCGAGCTCCTCGGCCTCGCGGGCGCGGGTGATGTCCGTGTCTCGCACGCGCGCGAGGGCTCGCGCGTCGGTGAGCGGCAGCGGCAGCTCGGCCGGCTCGACCGACCGCGGCACAGCGAGGATCGCCGCGGAGCCCGCGATGAACACGGCCACGAGCCCCGGCTCCCAGCCCTCGAGGTGCCGCTTCCAGCCGCGGCGCGCCTCCGCGTCGACCTTCGTGGACGACGCGACCCCGACCGCGGGGGTGCTGCTGCCGCTGTTGTTCGATCGGCTCGAGCGACTCGTGCGGCTCGAGCGACTCGAGCGACTCGAAGAAGAACTCGAGCGCGGCTCCCGGCGCTTGACAGCGACGCTCTCGGCTCGCGACATTGATCGTCTCCTCTGCGCTCCAGAATACCCCACGCGGCGCGCCTCAGCGCCGCGCAGCTAGCCAGCGAGGAACGTGCGAGATCACCGGAAGCACCCGCGCAAGCAAATCGAGCTCTCGATCGCGTTCCGGATCGGTGACGGCCCGCGCGTCGACGCGATATGCCGCGACCTCAGCCTCGGCGGGATGTTCATCGAGACGAGCTCGCCGGCTCCCTTCGGCGCGACCGTCGAGGTGCTGCTGTCCCTGCAAGGCCTGAAGCAGGTCGCCGTGATCCCGTCGGTTGTGCGATGGACCACCCCTGAGGGGATGGGAGTGCAGTTCGGCATGATGGGCGCACGCGAGACCTACGCCCTGACGCAGCTCCTCGGCTCCCTCTAGAGCGGCGCTCAGTCGTCGATGGTCAGCGGGATGTCGAGCTGCCTCGAACCTCCCGCGAAGCGCCCTCGGTAGAGGCCCTCGGCGCAAGCCTGCAGCGCCGGCCGGAGCGGCGGGTTGAAGCGCAGGGCGGCGACGCTGCCGTCGGGGCGCACGGAGACGTGCAGCGTCGAGACGATCGATCGGCGGACCGAGGACCTGCCGCCCGCGCTCTCCCGCGCGAAGCAGCTCGACAGCAGCGACTGCACGGAGGCCGGCGTGAGCGCCGGCGGGCCAGACGCCTCCTGCGCCTCCGGGACCGGCGGCGCGGCGGCGGGCGGGGGCTCGGTCGTCAGCGGCGACAGCTGCGCCGTCGGCTCGGCGACCGCAGGGGCGGCGGGCTCCTCCGCGCGCGCCACGACCGCCGGGGCCAGAGCGGTTCCGCCCGGCGGACGCGCGCCGACGGCCGGCTGGGGCGGAGCGGGCGCAGGCGCAGGCTCCGGCGGCGCGACCGCGGCGGCGCCGTCCTGCGGCGCGGGGCGCTCGAGGAGGCGCGCCTCGCGGCCGCCGTCGAGCGAGAAGGTGCCGCGCGACGGGCCGACGAGGAGGTGCGCGGTGGTCGCGCCGCGGTACGCCGCAGGGCCGACCGCGACGGTGCCGTGCTCCACGTCGACCTCCACGCGGCCCTCCAGACGGGTCACGGTGAAGAGCGTGCCGTGCACCGCGACGCGGGTGCCGTCCACCTCGACGGCGAACGCCTCGACGAGCCCCTCCTCGGGCGCGCGCGTGACGACGTCGGCGCGCACCGAGCCCCGCTCGAGCGAGATCACGTGGCCGACCCCCGCCGCGCCCACGGCGCGCACGACGGCGCGGCTGTCCGGCAGGAGCGTCCAGCGCACCGAGCCGACATCGACGAAAGAGACCGCGTGGTCCGCGGACTCGACGGAGTCGCCGGGCCGGAGGGCGCGGAAGTCCAGGTCGCCGGACGCCCGGTCGCCGCCGGCTGCCGCGGGGACCTCGGCGAGATCGCGGGCGCGCGGCGGCGCCGACGTCGCCGTGACGGGCGGGGCGGAGCGCCCGGCCGCGAGGACCGCGAACGCGATGGCCGCCGCCGCCGCCGCGAACCCGAGCGCGCGCCCGAGCGGCGAGCGCTGCGGCGGCGCGGCGCGGTGGACCGGAGCGGCCCGCTCGATCCGCGCGAACAGCTCGCGCTCGATGGTCTCCCAGCGCGGCTCGGGCGGCTGCTCGGCGCGGAGCAGCCGCTCCATGTGCTCGCGTGCCCGGTCGTAATGCTCTGCGCCGCTCATGCGTCCTCCGCGTCGACAGCCGATGGATCCGCCGCGGGGTATCCCACGGCGGCGCCCCCCACGGAAACGCGCGCGCGCGCCGCTGCCGGCCCGGCGCCATCCGCCTTGTCCGCGCCGCCCTCGGCCAGCTCGGCGGCGAGCTGGGCGAGCGCGGGCTCGGCGCGCATCATCGCCTCGATCTCGCGGCGCGCATAGAACAGGCGCGTCCGCACCGTCAGGACCGGCGCGCCGACGATCTCCGCGATCTCGTTCGGCGGGATCCCCTCGAGCTCGTGCAGGACGTAGACGACCCGCTTCTTCTCGGGGAGCCGCTCCAGCACCCGCCGAAAGGCGTCGATCCTGCGAGCGCGAGCGGCGTCCTCGTCCGGGAGCATGCCGCGGTCCACCTCGATGTCGGCGCCGAGCTCGCCCACGAACACCGGCCGGCAGCGCGCGGCGCGCCGCGCCATCAGCACGGCGTTGACCGTCACCCGGTGGAGCCACGTCGTGAACTTCGATTGCCCGCGGAAGTCACCCAGGCTCCGGTGCACCTGGATGAACACCTCCTGGATGACGTCCTCGACGTCGGCGGTCGGCCCGAGCATCCTGAAGACGAGGCGCGCGACGTCGCGGCGGTAGCGGCGGAAGATCTCCGCGAACGCCGTCGGGTCGCCGCTCTGGAAGCGGCGGATCCACTCGCCCACGTCGTCGGGCTCGGTCACCTGCGGAAGCCTACCCGCCCCCTCGGCGCTCATGGAGCTCGACGGAGAGACGAGGAGCGCCGGACGACGAGAGCGGTCACCGTCCGCGAACGCGACATCGAGCGGCGCGTGGGCGTCTCTGGCAGCGCACGCGGGCAGGTCGTCGCCACGGCCGTCCGGCGCAGCCGCGTCAGCACGGAAGAACGACCGCGAGAGGTGCACCCACAGCGCCCCCGTCTCGACCGCCACGGTATGCACGGAGGGCTCTGATGCGCCGAGCCGCCCGATCATTCATGGCGCCGCACGGCCGCTCCCCCAGGGCGGCGGTTACGCCGAACGCAGAAAAGTTGTTCCTTGAGCCACATCGGCGCGACCTTCCGGCGCATGATCTTCATCGCCGTATCGCTGACCGTGGCCCTCGTCGCCGCCGACCTGCTCGATCTGGGCTCCCGCCGCCGCGATCGCGTGTAGCGAGCGCCTTCAGCCCCTGACAAAAAGGAGCCCGGCTGGAGCCCGCGCCGGCCTCAGGCCGACGAGCGCTCCAGCCGGGCGACTCGTGATCGCGGCGCCGTCCGGGTCGTCCCCGTCGGCTTCAGCCCGCGGCCTCGGCCCCCGCCGCGCCGCCCTTCTTGGGCAGGTCGAAGAGCGCCGACAGCTCGACCTTCTCCTGCTTCTTCTGCTCCAGGAGCCGGTTGACCGCGCGAAGAACGCGCGTCTTCGCGGGGCCGCTGATCGGCTTGCCCTTCAGCGCGGCGCTCAGCGTGCGGTCGGTCACGGGACGACCGCTGCGCGGCTTCTTGGCGCTGGCCGCCTCCTTCTTCTTGGCGGCGTCCTCGCTGCCACGCGCCAGCCGCTTGGTCAGGCGGATCGCCCGATCCTCCGGCTGCAGCCGCTCGATCTTCGCCGACGCCGCGATGATGCGGCGGGGGTCGATCTTCTTTTCCTTCAAGAAATCTTCGATCTTGGTAGCCATCGTCGTCACTTGCCCCGAAAGGGCGGCGACCCTATCACGCGCGGCGCCGCCGTGCATCTGCGACGTTTGCTCTGCGACGTTGCGCCGCCCTGGGGTAGCTTGTCACGGTGACCCTCCTGCCTGAGCTCGACGAAGCCGCTCGCGTCATTCGTGAACGAATTCCAGCGCCTCCGCGCGTCGGTGTGGTGCTCGGATCAGGGCTCGGCGGCTGGGGCGACGAGCTCGCCGAGCTGGTGAAGGTGCCCTACGCGGACATCCCCGGCATGCCCCGGCCGGCCGTCGCCGGGCACCCCGGCTTCCTCTGCGCCGGCCGCGTCGGGGACGTGCAGGTCGCCTGCCTGCAGGGGCGCGCGCACGTGTACGAGGGGCACCCGCTGGCGAAGGTGGTGTTCGGCGTGCGGGTGCTCGCCCGGCTCGGCTGTCGCGCCGTGCTCCTGACCAACGCGGCCGGCGGAATCAACCCGGGGTTCGCCGCCGGCGATCTCATGCTGCTCACCGATCACCTGAACCTGATGGGAGCGAACCCGCTGGTCGGGCCGAACGACGAGGCGCTCGGCAAGCGCTTCCCCGACATGACCTACGCGCACGATCCCAGGCTGATCGAGCTCGCGAAGACCGCGGCGAGCGACGCGGGCGTCGCCCTGCGCGAGGGGGTCTACGCCGCGCTGCTCGGGCCGACGTACGAGACGCCCGCCGAGATCCGGATGCTGCGCACGCTCGGGGCCGATGCGGTCGGGATGAGCACCGTCCCGGAGATCATCGCGCTCAGGCACATGGGCGTGCCCGCCGCGGCCATCTCGTGCGTCACGAACCTCGCCGCGGGGCTGACCAAGCGCGAGCTCGACCACAAGGAGGTCGAGGAGACCGCCCGGGAGGCGCGCGCCCGGTTCACGGCGCTGCTCTCGGCGTGGGTCCGCCGCGTCGGCGCCGACGTCGCGGCCGGGAGCACGGCGTCGTGAGCCGCCCTCCGCGCGACGCCGGCGACGCGCTCGCCTCGGCCGAAGCGGCGCAGGCGATCGACTGGGACGCGCTCGACCAGGCCGCCCTCGCCGTCCGGACGCGGGCGCACGCGCCGTACTCCAGCTACCGGGTGGGCGCGGCGATCCTCGTGCGATCCGGCCGCGTGTTCACCGGCTGCAACGTCGAGAACGCCTCGTACGGGCTCACCATCTGCGCAGAGCGCTCCGCCATCGTGCAGATGGTCGCGGCCGGCGAGCGCGATCCGATCGCGCTCACCGTCGCCACCAGCGGGCCCGTGCTCGGCAGCCCGTGCGGCATGTGCAGGCAAACCCTCGCGGAGTTCGCCGTGGATTTCCCGATCCGCCTCATCGCCGCCGAGGCCGACGGCGTGGCGCCGCGGACCACCTCGCTGGCGGCGCTGCTCCCCGAGGCGTTCGGGGCGGCCGCGCTCTCGCGCTGATCACCCCGAGCGCCCTCCAGGGAGCGCCGAGGGCTCACTCGATCGAGAGCGCCTCGGCTTGATCGATCTGCGAGAGCGCCGCGGCGAGCGCCTCCCGCGCGCGCTCGAGCGAGACGCGGTCCTCACCCCACTTCGAGCGCGCCTTCTGGAGGCGGGCGCGCTCGACGGCCAGCTGCTCGGTGAGCTGCTCGCCGTTCGCCCGCAGGGTGTCGCGCTCCTCGGTCCGCTGCGAGAGCTGAGCGCCGAGCTCGCTCCCACGCCGCTCCGCCTCGGCGAGCCGGCCCTGGAGCGCCTCGATGGATTGCGCCCGCTCGGCGAGCTCGCCCAGCAAGCGCTCGCGCTCCGCGGCGGCCGCGGAGAGCTCGCCCGCGCGCTGCTCCAGCTGCCGATCGAGCTCCTGCGTCCGAGCCTCGAGGTCCGCGATCTGGCTGCGCGCTTGCCCGAGCTCCGTGGAGAGCCCGCGGGCGACCTCGTCCAGCTCGCGCCGCTGCGCCGCCCAGGCGGCCTCCCGCTCGGCGGTCTCGGCCTGGTGCGCCGCGCGCGTGTCGGCGAGCGCCTGCGCGTGCGCGGCCTCGAGCTGCGCCTGCCGCTCGGCGGCGCGCGCCTCGAGCTCGGCCACCCGCTTCGCGTGGGCCTGCTCGGCGTCGCGGACGGCCTGCTCGCGCTCCTTGATGAGCTCGCGCTCCCGCGCCGCGAGCTGCGTTGCGAAGCTCTCTCGCGCGGCCGCGAGCGCCCTCGCGTGCTCCTCGGTCTGCTGCGCGATCGCCCGCGCATGCTCCTCGGCCTGCCCCTCGAGGGCGCGCGCGTGCTCGCCCCGCAGCGACTCCAGCGCGCCCGCGTGCTCGCGATCCCGCCGTCCGATCTCGTCCGCGTGCTCGCCCCGGAGCCCCTCGAGGGCGCTCGCGTGCTCGCCCCGCAGCGACTCCAGCGCGGACGCGTGCTCGCCCCGCAGCGCCTCCAGCGCGGACGCGTGCGCGGCCTGCTGCTTCTCGAGCGCGGCGGCGTGCTCGTCGCGCGCCCCCTGGAGCGCGGCGGCGTGCTCCGCCTGGGCGCGCTCCACGGCGGCGGCGTGCTCGCTCCGCGCCGTGTCCAGCGCGGCGGCGTGCTCCCGGTCGCGCCGCTCCGTCGCGGCCTCGTGCTCGCGCCGCAGCGCCTCGACGGCGGCCTCGTGCTCGCGCCTCGACGCGTCGAGCGCCCCGGCGTGCTCGGCCCGCAGCCCCTCCATGGCCGCGGCGTGATCGGATTTCGCCCCCTCCACCGCCGCCGCATGCTCGGCCCGGAGGCGGTCCAGCGCCGTGGCATGCTCGCCGGTCAGCTTCTCGATGGCGCCGGCGTGCTCGCCGGTCAGCTTCTCGATGGCGGCGCGGTGCTCGGCGGCCTGCTGCTCGCGCCGGGCGGCGTGCTCGGCGTTGAGCCGCTCCACCTCCGCCCGGTGCGCCGCGGCCGCCTGCTCGAAGCGCTCGCGCTCCGCCTGCGCGCTCTCCTCGAGCTCGCGCTGCGCCGAGGCCTCGACGGCCGCGATCGCTTGCGTCTTCTCGTCCGCCGCCGCGCGCAGCGCCTCCGTGTGCGCCGCCTCCGCGTCCATCAGCGCCTGCCGGGCCGACGAGAGATCGGCGTCGCGGGCCGCGATCTGCCCCTGCAGCTTCTCCGCGCGCGCCTTGAAGTCGTCCGCGCGCTTCGCGGCGAGCTCCTTGTCCGCGCGGAGCGACGCGACCTGTCCGTCGAGGTCCTCGCTCGCGCGCTCGAGCTCCAGGATCCTGTCGACCTGATCGGCCTTCTCCCGCTCGAGCGACAGCGACTGATCCCGGAGCTCCAGCAGCTCCTTGTCCTTGCGCGACATCTGGTCGCGGAGCGCGAGGATCTCTTTGTCCTTCTTGTTGAGCGCCTCGCGCAGATCCAAAAACTCGCGGCTCGACACGCCGCCAGGCCTGGAGCCGGCGCCGGAGCCGGACGCGAGCTTCACCTTGAGCTCGTCGAGCTCGCGCCGCAGGCGGGCCGCCTCCTGGCTGCCGTCGTTCGCCGAGGAGAGCTCGCCCTCGAGGCGGAGCGAGGTCGCGCGCGCAGCCGCGACTTCCTTGGTGAGGCGGACGATCTCTCCCTTGGACCTGTCCAGCTCGCCACGCAGGCGCTCGATCTCGGCCGCGTCGGCGTCGGAGCGAGGCGGCGCGGGCGGCGCAGGGGTCAGCCGCCCGCGCTCGGAGATCGGAGCACGGTACGCGGCCCCGCGCTCGGAGACCGGAGCACGGTACGCGGCCCCGCGCTCGGAGACCGGAGCACGGTACGCGGCCACCGGCGACGAGCTCACGGGCGGCGGCGCCGAGGCCGGCACGGGCGTCTTCGTGGGCGCCAGCGTGCGAGACGACGGCGCGACCGAGGGCCTGACGTCGGTGCGCTCCTCCTCCTCGTCGCGGATCAGCCGGGTGAACGCGCCGCCGATGAACTCCTCGATGTCCTCGTCCGACTTGCGGGCGTCCGACCGCGCCGCGGCGCCCTGCGGGGGCCTCGGCGGAGCTGACGCCCGGGCGCGATCCTGCGCAGCGGCGGCAGGGGGCGCCGACGGCACGGCAGACGGCGTGGCGGCAGGCGGCGGCGCCGCGGACGTCGGCCTCGGCGCGGCAGACGGCGGCGCCGCGGACGGCGGCCTCGGCACGGGCGGCGGCGGTACCGCGGACGGCGTGGCGGCGGCAGGCGGCGGCGGCGCCGCGGACGGCGGCCTCGGCACGGGCGGCGGGACCGACGGCGCAACGACGGGAGGAGGCGCGACGCTCCCGGGCGCGCCGCCCGAGCCCACGGCGGCCGTGATGATCGTGGGATCGCCGGAGTCCTCGTCGATGTCGGCCTCGAGCACCTCGGCCTCATCGATCATGATCGGATCGGCCTCCGCGTCGTCCCCGTCGATCGGCACGTAGGTGCGGATGTGCTCGAGGAGCTCGCCGAACGCGATCGGCTTGTGGATGTAGTCCTCCGCGCGCGTCCTGAGCTTGCGGTGCTGCTCGAACGTCTCTTCGCTCGACTCGCTCGACATGATGACGAGCGGGACGTCCTTGAGCTGCACGTCCTTCTTGAGCTTGTTGCAGACCGAGAAGCCGTTCATGCGCGGCAGCTCGATCGACAGCAGGATGAGGTCGGGGCGCTCGGCCGCGGCCGCCTGCAGGCCGACGTTGCCGTCGTCGACCACCTGAACGGTGCAGCCGAGGCGGCCCAATTCCGTGCGGAGCTCCCCGGCAAACGCCGGATCGCTCTCAAATACGAGGACTTTCGTCATGTTCCGGGGTGTGCGCGGGTTCGGAGGGGAAACCAAGATATCGGCCCCCTTCAACGAGTGTCAAACACGAGGCTGGCGGCGCAGCTCAGATCGCGCGGCCGCCGTCCGCCTGCCAATCCTGCCGACGGGGCGCTGAGCGGAAATCGCCCGGCCCGGGGGCGATACCGCACAATCCTACATAACTCTTGCCGAGGAGCAGGGAGACAGCGGAAGACCCGCGCGCCCGCCGATCAGGGCGCGACGAAGTGGCCGGGCGCCTCGTCTCCGAAGCACAGCCCCATCTCACGGGCCGTGACGACCGTGTCCGAGTCGAGCGGCACCGTCTTCGTCTTGCCGGCGACCTCCTCGAGGGGGACGAGCTCGATCCGGTTCGAGCGCAGCGCCACCATTCCGCTGCCGCAGTCCTCGACGAGGCAGCGCGCCGCGGCCGCGCCGAAGCGGAGGGCGAGCAAGCGATCCGCCGTCGTGGGTCCGCCGCCCCGCTGGAGGTGGCCGAGCACCATCGAGCGCGCTTCCTTGCCGGTGCGGGCCGCGAGCTCCTTGGCCACGCGCTCGGCCACGCCCCCGAGCACGGCGGTGCGGCGGAACGCGTCGCCCGCGTCCTTGATGATCAGCTCACCCCCTTGCGCGCACGCCCCCTCGGCCGCCACGACGATGGAGAAGCGGCGCCCGCGCGACTCCCGCAGGCGGATCTTCTCGGCGATCGCCTCGATCCGGAACGGGATCTCCGGGATCAGGATGGCGTCGGCTCCGCCGGCGATCCCGGCGTTGAGCGCGATCCAGCCCGCGTGCCGCCCCATCACCTCCACGACCATGATCCGCTCGTGCGCCTCGGTCGTGGTGTGGAGCCGGTCGAGCGCTTCGGTCGCGATGGAGACCGCCGTGTCGAAGCCGAACGTGAGGTCCGTACAGCAGACGTCGTTGTCGATCGTCTTCGGTACGCCGATGACGAGGGGCAGCCCGCGCTGGAGCAGCTCGTGCGCGATCCGCATGGAGCCGTCTCCGCCCACCGAGATGAGCGCGTCGAACCCCTCCGCGCGGAACCGCCGCACGAGATCCTCGGATCGATCCCGCGGCACGAGCCCGTGCTCGCCAGGCGTCGGGTAGTGGAACGGATCGCCGCGGTTCGCGGTGCCCAGGATGGTGCCCCCGAGGTGCGCGATGCCCCGGACCCGCTCGCGATCCAGGCGGATGAGCCCGTCCGGAGCGTCGTCGAGCAACCCGCGGTACCCTTGCCGGATCCCCCACACCTCCCAGCCACGCTCGAGCGCGCCGAGCGTGGCCGCGCGGATCACAGCGTTGAGCCCCGGCGCGTCGCCTCCGCCGGTACTGATAGCGATCTTTCGTGCCGCCATGAGGCTTGCAGGATCGCGAGCCGCCCCCGGCGACGCAATAGACATCTCCTCGACCTGACCTCGAAAGGCACACATGCGCGTGGCGATGCGACGGAGCGACGGCGGCGATCGCGACCCGCTGGACGAGCCCGGGGAGCGCGGCGAGCGAGGAGCGCCTGCGCGAAGCGGCCTTCGCACCCGGCGCGCGTGCGCCGTGTGGTCGGGGCCGCCACGGGAGGGGTGTCGATCCGGAGGAGCGCAGGCATGACGGTCGCGAGCGCCGGCGACAGGGTATAGGGGCGTGCGCATGCGATCACCCCGGCTGCGTGCCCCTGTATGAACCGCGCCACCCTGATCCGAGGCATCCAGGTCATCGTCACGCTGACGCTCGCGTCGTTCGCTTACGTCCTCTACAGCGAGATCCACGACAAGCAGGCGAGCCTCGCCGCCGCGTTCGCGCACGTGCGCCCGGGCTGGCTGCTCGTCGGCGCCGTGCTGGCGCTGCAAGAGGGCGTGTTCGGAGGCCTCAGGATCTGGACCCTCGGGCGCGTCCTCTGGCCCGAGCTCCGCGTCCGCACCGCGGTGACCTCGGAGTTCGTGCTGATGTTCTGCGCCGGGGTGACCCCCGGACAGGCCGGCGCGGCGCCGTCGCAGGCCGCCGTGCTCGTGCACGGCGGCATGCGGCTCGTCGACGTGGCCACGGCGGAGCTGCTCACCGCCTCGTGCACGATCACCTTCTTCCTCCTGTCCGCCGTGGCCATCTTCGCGCTGCAGCAGGGCGGGATGCTTGTCGTGCCGGCGGGCCCGCAGATCGAGTGGCTGCTCCTCTTCACCGTCGTGATGTTCGGCTCGGCCCTCGTCGCGCTCATCGCCGCGGCGGCGTACCCGCCGCTCCTCAAGGGGATCGTCCGCGCGCTGTCGGTGCCGCTCGGGACGCTCCTGCGCGCCGCCCTGCTGGGCGCCCGGCGCGTGCCCCGGCTGCGGGCCCGCGCCGAGGCCGCGCTCGCCGCCCCCGGCGCCACGACCGCGCGCCTGCTGCTGGGCGTGGACGAGTTCCACCACGGCTTCCGCATCTACATGCGCCGCGGCAAGCGCGCCTACGCCGCCGCGCTGCTGCTCACGTTCGGCTTCTTCTGCTCGCGGTTCGCCGTCGCCTACTTCATCCTGCTCGGGCTCGGCATTCCGACCTCGCCCTCGACGTTCGTCTCGGTAGGCCCGCCGATCGTGCAGGTCGTCCTGATCCAGACGCTGCTCAACTTCGCGCTCTACATGACCCCCACGCCCGGCGCGAGCGGCGTCGCCGAGCTCGGCTCGAACGCGCTCATGTCGCCCTGGGTCCACGGCGCGTTCGTGGTGCCGTACGTCGTCCTCTGGCGGGTGCTCACCCTGTTCCTCTGCATGTTCGTCGGGGGGGTCTACGTCTTCCGCTACCTCGGCACCGACGTGCTCGAGGAGCGCGTGAAGCAGACGGAGGCGGAGAAGCGCGCGCTCGCGGAGCCGGCGCGCGCCGCGAAGGCGCCGCTGGGTGGAGAGGACACCACCGACCGGCAGCAAGGCGTGGGGTGACGCGGGAATGAGGTGACGCGGAATGAGGTGGCGCGGGAATGGCGTGACGCGGGAATGGCGTGACGCGGGAATGGCGTGACGCGGGAATGGCGTGACGCGGTCGGCGCGGCTGGCGCAGGCCGGCTCGCGAGAGCCGCGCCAGCCACGCCCGGCGCAGGATCAGCGCGCGGAGATCGGCACGGCCGCGAACTGGACGAGCTTCCCGCGCCGCACCTTGAGGAGGGCGACGGAACCGTCCTTGAGCTTGGCGATGGCCGCCCGGAGGCCGGCGACGTCCTTCACCGGGGCGCCGTTCACCTCGAGGATCACGTCGCCCACCTCGATCTCCTGGACGTTGCTGCCCGAGGCGAACCCGTCGACCCGCACGCCGCCGCCCGGGACCTCGGAGACCTGGATGCCGAGCTTCTCGGCGCTCAGCTGGCGCTCGGGTCGGGCGCCCTGGTTCGGCCGCGCGCGGCCCGCGGCGTCGCCCTCCTCGTCCTGGAGCGCGTCCAGCTTGGCCACGACCTGCTGCTGCTTCTGGGCGCGCACAAGCGTCACCGCGATCTCCGAGCCAGGCGCGTTGCGCGCCACGTTGCGCCGCAGCTCCTCGGCGTGGTGGATGGGCACGCCGTTCACGTTCACGATCACGTCGCCCGGCTTGATGCCGGCGCGCGCGGCCGCGCCGCCCGGCTCGACCTCGGCGACGAGCGCGCCCCGAGGCCCGTCGAGCTGGAGCGCCGCGGCGAGATCGCGCGTGACGGGCTGGAACAGGAGGCCGAGCTTGCCGCGCTCGACGAAGCCCTTCTCGCGGAGCTGCGGGAGCACGTCCTTCAGCGCGTCGATCGGGATCGCGAAGCCGATCCCGTTCGCGCCCGCCCGGATCGCGGTGTTGATGCCCACGACCTCGCCCCGCCAGTTGAACAGCGGGCCGCCGCTGTTGCCCGGGTTGATCGACGCGTCGGTCTGGATGAAGTCGTCGTACGGCCCCGCGCCGATCGCGCGCGCCTTCGCGCTGACGATGCCGAGCGTGACCGTGTGGCCGAGCCCGAAGGGGTTGCCGACCGCGAGCACGTGCTCGCCGACCCGCAGCTGCTCGCTCGCCCCGAGCGGCGCCACAGGCAGGCCGCTCGCGCCCTTCAGGCGGAGGAGCGCGAGATCGAGCTTGGGATCGCGGCCGACGACCTCGGCCTCGAACTCCCGCTCGTCGGCGAGCCGCACGCGGACGCCGGACGCGTCGTGGATGACGTGCTCGTTCGTCACGACGTAGCCGCTCGGGTCGATGATGAAGCCGGTCCCGAGCGCCGTCTGCGTCGGCTGCTGGCCCCGCGGGTTGAGCCGTCCGCCGCCTTGCGGACCGAAGAAGAACTGGAAGGGGTCGAGCCCCTCGGGCCCCTTGACCTCATGCGTCGTCGTGATGTTGACGACCATCGGCTTGACCCGCTCTGACAGGGCGGCGACATCGAAGGTGGCCGGCACTGGCGCCGTCGTCGGCGGGAGCGTCACGGTCCCGACCGGCGGCGCCGCGGCCTGCGGCGAGGCGGCGGCCTGGGTGGAGGGAGGCGTGGCGTGGGCCTGTTGACCGCAACCGCCGATGGCCAGCGCCGCCGCCGTGAGCAGCGCGAGGGCCGAAGCGCGAGGGCGATAGGAAACCGCTTGAATCATGAAATCTCCGTCGGGCAGTCGAAGGGTCCCGTCTTGCCATCGACGAACATGGGACCGACTGCGTTCATTCCGCCGCACCAATAACGCCGCGGCCTCGGCTGACAAGAGCGCTCTCCTCGGCCCGCGCAAGCGGGCGCCGCGCCTGCCTGCCCGTCCGTAACGGCACGCGCGGCACGCGCGGCACGCACGGCACGTAGCAGCGCGGCGGTGTCCGTCGAGATTTGAGCCGCGCGCTCGGCAAGGCTGCTAGGGTGCGCGCTCCTGGAGGCGAGCGATGGCGAGCGATGAGGGTCTGCTGCGAGGGCGCAAGATCGGGTTTCTTGGCGGCGGAAACATGGCCGAGGCGCTCATCCGCGGCCTCGTCCAGGGGGGCGCCGTGGGCCCGGAGCAGATCCGCGCGAGCGATCTCAAGAGCGAACGGCTCTCCTTTCTCCACGGGCGCTACGGCATCGAGACCACCGAGGACAACGACGCGCTCTGCCGGTGGGCCGACGTCCTCGTCATCGCCGTCAAGCCGCAGATCGTCGATCGCATTCTCGCCCCCATCTCGTCGGGGCTCGGCCGCTCGGACGTCGTGATCTCGGTGGCGGCCGGCGTGCCGATCGACGCCATCGAGGCGCGCCTGCCCGAGGGAGCGCGCGTCATCCGCAGCATGCCGAACACCGCGGCGATCGCGCTCGCCGGCGCCACGGCGATCGCCGCCGGCAGCCACGCCACGAGCGACGACGTCGAGATCGCGCGAACCCTGTTCCAGGCGGTCGGCCGCGTCGTCGTGCTCGACGAGTCGCTGCTCGACGCGGTGACCGGCCTGTCGGGCAGCGGCCCCGCCTACGTCATGCTGATGATCGAGGCGCTCGCGGACGGCGGCGTGAAGGTCGGCCTCGGCCGGGACGCGGCGCTGCTGCTCGCGGCGCAGACGGTGTACGGCGCCGCCAAGCTCCAGCTCGAGACCGGCGAGCACCCCGGCCGCCTGAAGGACATGGTGACGAGCCCCGGCGGCACGGCCATCGCGGGGCTCCACACGCTGGAGGCAGGCGGCCTCCGCCGCACCTTGATCGACGCGGTCGAGGCGGCGTCCAACCGCTCGGCCGAGCTTGGCGCCCAGATGGCGCAGAAGCTCCGCCGCACCTGAACCCGACGAGGAGCGGGCCTGTCCCCGACTGCTGACCACGAGCCAGGGGGGAGCAGCCGCGCCACGCGCGGTGTCACCGCCGGAGCTCGGCCTTGAAAGCACAGGGCACGTCGCTCCATGACGTGCATTCGCGCCATCCGTTCTCCGACCTCAGGTGTTGGCGTTCGGCCGGCTCTTGACTATGTTCGCCGCGTCGCAGCGGGACAGGCGATCGCCGGCGGACGGGGAAACCCGGCCGCGGGAGGAAAGTCCGAGCTCCGCAGGGCAGGGTGCCGGGTAACGCCCGGTGAGAGCGATCTCGAGGAAAGTGCAACAGAGAACAGACCGCCGCGCCGCGCGCTTCGCGAGGGCAACGAGCCTCCAGCCCGGATGGGCCGGGCTCCGCGCCTCCGCAGGCGCGCCGCGCGGCAAGGGTGAAACGGCGGGGTAAGAGCCCACCGCGCCCTTGGCAACAAGGGCGGCATGGCAAACCCCACCTGGAGCAAGGCCGCGTAGGGAGGCGTCCGCGACGGCGACAGCCGCCGCGGCAAGGGCTGCCCGCCCCAGGCCTCCGGGTTGGCTGCTTGAGGCGCGCGGCGACGCGCGTCCTAGAGGAATGATCGCCGGCGCGAGGGGGGCGACTCCCCGCGCAACAGAACTCGGCTTACGTCTCCTGCGACCACGAAGCTCCGCCCCGGCGGGGCTTCGTGCTTTTGTGCTCGCCCGCCGCTCACCTGTGGCAAGTCGCTACGCCGCCAGCGGCTGGAGGCGGTCGCGCAGCTTCTTCTTGGCGCGCGCCTCGAGCTGCCGAGCCCGCTCGCGCGACACGCCCAGGCGACGCCCGATCTCGGCGAGCGACAGCTCCTCCTCGGGATCCGCCATCATCCGGGTCTCGACGATGTACCGCTCGCGCGGGTCCAGGTTCTCCACCGCCTGCGTCAGCCGCTCCCGGAGCAGGGCCCCCTCCTCCGCGCGCGAGAAGCGCTCCTCCTGGTCCTGATCGTCCGCGGGCAGCGTGTCGACGAGCGACCGGGCGCCGTCCTCGAACACCTTCGTGTCGAGCGAGACGTCCCGGGCCTCCAGCCGGTGAGCCATCTCCAGCACCTTCTCCGCGGGCGCGCCGAACTTCTCGGCCAGCAGCCGATCTCCCTCCTCCCCCTCGCCCACGAGGCCCGCGATGCGCGCCCGCTCCCGCCTCAACCGGAAGAACATCTTCGAGCGGAGCGGGCCCGAGCCCACGCCGACCAGGCTCCAGGAGTGGATGACGTGGTTCAGGATGTACGCCCGGATCCAGTAGGCCGCGTAGGTCACGAAGCGGTTTCCGCGGTCCGGGTCGTACTTGCGGATCGCGTGGACGATCCCGAAGTTCCCCTCGGCGATGAGGTCGGCGAGCGGGATCCCGTAACGCCGGTAGCTGATCGCTATCGAGACAACATGCCTCAGGTTTGCGAGCGCGAGCGCGGCTGCGGCCTGCTCGTCGCCGTGGTCCCGCCACCGTCGAGCGAGCTCGACTTCTTCCTCGCGCGACAGCTCCGGGATCTGCCGAACATGCGTGATGTAGCGCGAAACCGCGCTGGCCTGATCTCGGGACGTTTGCACAGGGTTTCCTTCGAGGTCCGAAGACCCCGGTTCGGTTGGTGAGGCCGGCCGACGCCGGACCCCGTCTCCTGCTGTCGAGGTCGGCCGGGGCCGGGCCTCGATCGCGTTGATCGCTCCGCCGGCACTTGCCGCCGGAGTGGTTGGTTCGAGATTCCGAAGAGAGCAGCCCACCCAGGCTGCGATGCAGCTGGCATGCCGCCCCGGGCGGGCAGCTTGTACACCATGGCTGCGAAGCGCTGGCGCACGCGCCGGAGGCGCGCCCGAGCGAGGGACGAGCCAAACCGAAGGCGCTAGAGAGCCAGGAAGGCCGCGATGCTCCGGGCAGACGCGCTCACGCGGCCCGTGTGCATCTCGCGTAGGCCGCTCCGTAGACGAGCGGCGCGAGCCAGGACGGAAGCGACGCCCGCGAAGAAGGCGGGCGCGTGTTCAGACGGAACCTGACGGAATCAGACGGAATCAGACGGAGAACGAGGAGCCGCAGCCGCAGGTGCTCTTCACCGACGGGTTGCTGAACTTGAAGCCCGAGCCGTGGAGGCCTTCCACGTAGTCGATCTCCGTGCCGTCCAGGTACTGGAAGCTCAGCGGGTCGATGAAGAGCTTGATGCCCCTGTCCTCGAACTCCTCGTCGAACTCCGTCGGCTTGTCCTCGAAGTACAGGTCGTACGAGAAGCCGGCGCACCCGCCACCCACGACGCGCAGGCGCAACCCCTGCCCCAGCAGCTCCTCCGCTGTCGCGATCTCCATCACCTTCTCGGCTGCCTTCTGCGTGATCGTGATCATCCTGGAATCTCCTCTGCGTGCTTTGTCGGCGGGGGACGGCGGGTCCTGTCTCTGGGGGGCGCTCGCCCCCGCAGGAAGGTGAACCGTGCGGTGAGCCCGGCCGGCCGTGCCCTGGGGTGGGGTGCTCAGGGCTCGTCAAAGATACGCACCTTCAGCGATGTCCGCCAGTGCCTCAGCCGGAGCGGCGTCAGGCGGCGCCCTGGCCGCCCCTTCGCTTGACGCCGGCAGGCAGGCCCGGCAGAACTCAATCTGCTAATCCGGATTGAGAGATTAAATATGAGCAGAGCCACGAACGGAAGCGAACGCCCCGCGCGCCTCGAGGAGATCCTCGAACACCGGATCCTGTGCCTCGACGGCGCGATGGGCACGATGATCCAGCGCTACCGCCTGGGCGAGGCCGACTACCGCGGCGAGCGCTTCCGCGATCACGCGATCGACCTCAAGGGCAACAGCGACCTCCTCGTGCTGACGCGGCCGGACGTCATCTCCGAGATCCACGGCGCGTACCTCGACGCCGGCGCCGACATCATCGAGACGAACACCTTCACGGGCACCTCGATCGCCCAGGCCGACTACCGGCTCGAGTCGCTCGCCTACGAGATCAACCTGACCGCGGCCCAGATCGCCCGGAAGGCGGCCGACGCGTGGACGGCGCGCACGCCCGGCAAGCCGCGCTTCGTCGCGGGCGCGATGGGGCCGACGCCGAAGACGCTGTCGATCTCGCCGAGCGTGAGCGACCCGTCGTTCCGCGCCGTCGGCTTCGACGAGCTGCGGCGGGCGTTCGCGGAGCAGGTGCGCGGGCTCGTCGACGGCGGGGTCGACGTGATCCTCGCGGAGACGTTCCTTGACACGCTGAACATGAAGGCGTGCCTCGTCGCGATGGAGGAGGTCTTCGCGGAGAAGGGGCGGCGCCTGCCGATCCTGCTCAGCGTGACGATCACCGACAGGAGCGGCAGGACGCTCTCCGGCCAGACGATCGACGCCTTCTGGACGAGCGTGGAGCACGCGAGCCCGCTCAGCGTCGGCCTCAACTGCGCCCTCGGCGCGAGCGACATGCGGCCGTACCTCGTGGATCTCGCGAAGCTCGCGCGGGCGCGGGTGAGCTGCTACCCGAACGCGGGCCTCCCCAACGCGTTCGGCGAGTACGACGAGCTCCCGGAGACGACGTCGCGGCTGCTCGCGGAGTTCGCGGAGAGCGGGCTCGTGAACATCGTCGGCGGCTGCTGCGGGACGACGCCGGATCACATCCGCGCGATCGCCCGGGCGACGGCGGATCTGCCGCCGCGGCCCGTGCCCGCGGAGCGCGACGGCTTCGGGCGCTTCGCCGGCCTGGAGACGCTCGTCATCCGCCCCGACACGAACTTCCTGATGATCGGCGAGCGTACCAACGTGACCGGCTCGGCCCGGTTCATGGATCTCATCAAGAAGGGCGACTTCACGACCGCGCTGGAGGTGGCGCTCGATCAGGTGCGCGGCGGGGCGAACCTCCTCGACGTGAACATGGACGAGGGCATGCTCGACTCCGAGCAGGCGATGACGACCTTCCTGAACCTCGTCGCCACCGAGCCCGAGATCGCCCGCATCCCGATCATGGTCGACAGCTCGAGGTGGTCGGTCATCGAGGCGGGGCTCAAGTGCATCCAGGGCAAGGGGATCGTCAACTCGATAAGCCTCAAGGAGGGGCCCGAGGACTTCCTCGAGAAGGCGCGCGCCGTGCGGCGCTACGGGGCGGGGGTCGTGGTGATGGCCTTCGACGAGATCGGCCAGGCCGAGACGGTGGAGCGCAAGGTCGCGATCTGCCAGCGCGCGTACAGGCTGCTCACCGAGGAGGCGGGCTTCGATCCGCAGGACATCGTCTTCGACCCGAACATCCTCGCGATCGCGACCGGCATCGAGGAACACAGCGATTTCGCGAAGAGCTTCATCGAGGCGACGCGGATCATCAAGGCGACCTGCCCGGGGGCGCGCGTGAGCGGCGGCGTGTCGAACCTGTCGTTCTCGTTCCGCGGGAACAACGTCGTCCGCGAGGCGATGCACTCGGCCTTTTTGTTCCACGCGATCCGGGCCGGAATGGACATGGGCATCGTGAACGCGGGGCAGCTCGCGGTCTACGAGGACATCCCGAGGGACCTGCTCGAGCGGGTGGAGGACGTGATCTTCAACCGGCGCCCGGACGCGACCGAGCGGCTCGTCGAGCTCGCCGAGCAGGTGAAGGGCAAGGGCAAGAAGAAGGAGCTCGACCTCGCCTGGCGCGACGGCCCGGTCGAGGAGCGGCTCTCGCACGCGCTCGTGAAGGGGCTCGTCGACTTCATCGAGGCGGACGTGGAGGAGGCGCGGAGGAAGTACGAGAGGCCGCTCTCCATCATCGAGGGGCCGCTGATGGACGGGATGAAGGTCGTCGGCGAGCTGTTCGGCGCCGGGAAGATGTTCCTGCCGCAGGTGGTGAAGAGCGCCCGCGTGATGAAGCGCGCCGTCGCGCACCTCTTGCCGTTCATGGAGGCCGAGAAGGCCGCCGGGGGCTCGTCGTCGCAGGGGAAGGTCGTGATGGCGACCGTGAAGGGCGACGTGCACGACATCGGCAAGAACATCGTGGGCGTGGTGCTCGGGTGCAACAACTACGAGGTGATCGACCTCGGCGTGATGGTGCACCAGGACAGGATCCTGGAGGCGGCGCTGCGCGAGGAGGCCGACATGATCGGGCTGAGCGGCCTCATCACGCCGTCGCTCGACGAGATGGTCAGCGTGGCGCGCGAGATGGAGCGGCGCGGGATCCGGCTGCCGCTGCTCATCGGCGGGGCGACGACGAGCCGGCAGCACACGGCGGTGAAGATCGCGCCGGAGTTCAGCGGGACGGTGGTGCACGTGCTCGACGCGTCGCGGGCCGTGGGCGTCGTGTCGAGCCTGCTCGATCGGGCGAACCGGCCGGCCTTCGACGCGCAGAACCGGGAGGAGCAGGCCCGGCTGCGCGAGCTCTTCGCGAGGAAGCGGGCGAAGCCGCTCGTGACGCTCGCCGCGGCGGACAGGGGGCGGCTCGAGATCGCGTGGCGGCCGGAGGACATCGCGAGGCCGTCGTTCACGGGGCGCCGCGTGGTGGAGGCGCCGCTCGCGGAGGTCGCGAGGTACATCGACTGGACGTTCTTCTTCACCGCGTGGGAGCTCAGGGGGCCGTTCCCGCAGATCCTGGAGCACCCGCAGTACGGCGAGGCGACGCGCGAGCTGTTCGATCACGCGCAGAAGGTGCTGCGGCGGATCATCGAGGGTCGCCTGCTCACGGCGCGGGGCGTCTACGGCTTCTGGCCGGCGAGCGGCGAGCAGCGGGACATCGTGCTCTACGCGGACGAGGCGAGGGAGCGGGAGCTCGTCCGGTTCAACATGCTGCGCCAGCAGCAGGTGAAGGGGCAGGGCGGCGCCGAGGAGGACGGAGACGGCGGCGACAAGGCCGCGGGCGGGGTGAGGCCGCACCTGTCGCTCGCCGACTTCGTGGCGCCGCGGGAGCGCGGGCTCGCCGATCACGTCGGCGCGTTCGCGGTGACGGCGGGGCTCGGGCTCGACGAGATCGTGCGCGCGTACGAGAAGGACAGGGACGACTACAGCGCGATCATCGCGAAGGCGCTGGCGGACCGGCTCGCGGAGGCGTTCGCCGAGCTGCTCCACGAGCGCGCGCGCAAGGACTGGGGGTACGGCGCGGGAGAGGCGCTGACGAGCGAGGAGCTCATCGAGGAGAAGTACCGGGGGATCCGGCCGGCGTTCGGGTACCCGGCGTGCCCGGATCACACCGAGAAGCGCAAGCTGTTCGCGCTGCTCGACGCGCCGTCAGTCGGCATCGAGCTGACGGAGAGCTGCGCGATGACGCCGGCGGCGAGCGTCAGCGGCATCTACCTGGCGCACCCGAAGGCGCGGTATTTCATGGTGGGGCGCCTCGGCAGGGATCAGGTCGCGGACTACGCGAAGCGCAAGGGGATGACGGTCGAGGAGGTGGAACGGTGGCTGTCGCCGAACCTGGGGTATGACCCGAAGGCGGCAGTCGAGGGGGAGAGCGCCGTCGTGGCGGCGTGACGACGGGCGGGAGCGGCGATGAGCCCAGGGGCGCACGTTCCAGCAGAGGGGCGGCGATCCGAGCGCGGCAGCGATCCGACGCGGCCCGCGCGACGAGCGTTGTGATAACAAGCTCCCCATGTCCGAAGCCGACTGGTTTGCGCTGAACCGCGCCGCCTGGAACGCGCGCACCCGCGTGCACGTGGCCTCGAAATTCTACGATCTGGGCTCGTTCCGGGCCGGCGCGAGCTCTCTCAAGCCGATCGAGCTCGAGCAGGTCGGCGATGTGCGCGGAAAGACGCTCCTCCACCTGCAGTGCCATTTCGGGCAGGACACGCTCTCCTGGGCGCGGCTGGGCGCCCGCGTCACCGGGCTGGACCTCTCCGACGAGGCCATCACGGCGGCGCGCGGGCTGGCGAAGGAGCTCTCGGTGGACGCGCGCTTCGTCGAGGCCAACGTGTACGACGCCCCCGCGGCCCTCGATGGCGAGACGTTCGATATCGTCTTCACCTCGTACGGCGTCCTCGGGTGGCTCCCGGACATGACCCGCTGGGCGCGCGCGGCCGCGGCGTGCCTGAAGCCCGGGGGCGTCCTGCACGTCGTCGAGTTCCACCCTCTCGTGTGGACCTTCGACGATGCATTCGAGCAGATCACCTATGCATACGACGGACACGGGGAGCCGATCGTCACCGAGGAGACAGGCACGTACGCCGACAGGAGCGCGCCCGTGGTGCTGAAGGAGGTCGGCTTCAACCACGGGATCGGGACGGTGGTTTCGGCGCTCCTCGACGCGGGCCTCACGCTGGAGCGCCTGAGCGAGCTCGACTGGTCCCCCTACGACATCTTTCCGGACATGGTGGAAGGGCCGCCAGGGCAGTTCCGCATGAAGAAGTTCGAGCGCCGACTGCCGCTCGTCTATGCGCTCGCGGCGCGACGGCGCGTCTGAGAGCGGGGCGAGCCCCTCGCACGCTCAGGGGGTCGCCGTCCTCCGGCCGCGGCGGTCACTTGGCATCACTTGCCGTCACTTGCCATCACGGGCACAGGACGCGCTCGTCCAGGGGGAGGCGCGGGCTGCGCTCCGGGCGCGCGAAGCTGTCGGGCGACCACAGCACGTCGCCGAGGCGCGTGTCGGCCAGCGCCACGAGCGCGGCCGGCGCGGCGGGCAGCGGTCCGTCGCACGGGATGGACTGCACCATCGCGTAGACCATCGGTCCGCGCTGGAGGAGGCTCTCGTACAGCGCGTGGCCGAAGACGAGCGCCGCGGCCTCGCCCCGCTGCACGGCGTCCCGCACCTCGCCGGCGCAGCGCTCCAGATCGGAGGCATCGCCGAGGAGGGGCGCCTCGCGCGCGTTGTTGTGGAGCAGCAGGAGCCCGCCCTCGTCGAGGAGCGCGAGCCCGTCCAGCTCGCGCGTGCGCGCCGGAGGGAGCGCCTCCGCGCCTGGACGGAGGCGCGCGGCGATCGCCCGGTGCTGGCGCGCATGGAGCTCCGCCTTGGCGCGCGGGAAGGCGCCCCACACCAGCATGTTGAGGAAGTCGTGCCAGTTCCTCGGACGCGTCGGCACGCAGCCCTCGACGTGGATGCGCGCATCGTAGAGCGCCGAGGGGTCGACGGGCCCGCGCCGCCCGCGCCGACGAGGCCGCGGCTTTTGCTCCGCAAAGCGCACGGGGAACCCCTCGCCGAGCGCCCGGTTGTAGTCCTCGACCGGCGGCCAGCCGGCGCACCCCGCGAACGCCTCGGCCAGAGGGCGGATGGGCCAGTAGAGCCGGCTCTTCTCGTGGAAGAGCGGCTCCCAGGGGACGGGGGTGCTCCCTGGCGCGCCGCTCGGGTGCGGCGCAGCTCGGCCGGCGGCGCTCACGCGGCGCAGCGTAGGAGCACCGCGGCGAGAGCTCAAGCCGCGCGCAAGGCGGCGCCGGGACGCGCTGATCGCGAGGCGGCGGCCACAGGCGGAGACCAGGGCCACCGGCCGCCCGGCAGGCCCGCGGTGGACCAAGCGCAGAGAGCGGGTCAGCAAAGCGCCGGTATCCCGAGACTCCCTGTCTCAACTCACCCAGCTTCCCTGGATATCCATGCTCGCCCTCATGCAGCCATCACGCAACGAGAGATCGCGCCGAGCCTGGCCAAACCTGGCCAAACCTGGAATGATGGCCGTTCGCCAAGGACGTCGCCGCAGCGGATCTGCCCCCACGCCCGCCGCCCGCGTGTCATCCTGAGATAAAGAGATGGCTCGCCTCGAGGACCGCCTGCCAGAGAACGCCCCCGGCGATTACTTCGTCGACCGGTCGTGCATCGACTGCGACGTATGCCGCCAGCTCGCTCCCTCGGTGTTCGCGCGCTCGCCCGCCGTCGAGCAGAGCGTCGTCGCTCGCCAGCCCGCGACGCCGGACGAGCACCTCCGCGCGGCCATGGCGCTGGTGTCGTGTCCGACCGCCTCCATCGGCACCTCCGCACCGGCGCCGGGGATGGCCGCCGCGACATTCTCCTTCCCCGAGCCGATCGACGAGGATGTCCATTATTGCGGCTATACCGCGTCATCCTCCTTTGGCGCGGCGAGCTATCTCATCCTGCGACCCGAGGGCAACGTGCTCGTCGACTCGCCCCGCGCCGCCAGGCCGCTCATGAAGCGCATCCGCGAGCTCGGCGGCGTCCGGACCCTGGTGCTCACCCACCGCGACGACGTCGCCGATCACCGGATCTTCCGCGACAACTTCGGGTGCGACCGCGTGATCCACGAGGACGACATCGACGACGGAACAGCGCTCGCCGAGGTGAAGATCAAGGGGCTCGACCCGGTGGCCCTCGCGCCCGATCTCACGTTGATCCCCGTCCCGGGCCACACGCGGGGCAGCGTCGCGCTCCTCTTCCGGGACCGATACCTCTTCACCGGGGACCATCTCTTCTTCTCCGGCGAGCTCGGGCGACTCCACGCGTCGCGCGACGTCTGCTGGTATTCCTGGGCGGAGCAGATCCGCTCGATGGAGCGCCTCCTCCAGCACCGGTTCACGTGGGTCCTGCCAGGCCACCTCCGCCGGCACCGCGCTCCCTCCGAGAACGCCATGCGCGCCGAGCTCGCCGAGCTCATCGATCGCATGAAGATGGCGTGACGCGCGGACAGGCCCACGCGCCTGCGCGCGCGCAGGCGAGCGGCCCGCCTCGGGCCGCCGGGCGCCGTGGTACGATCGCGTCCCTGATGACGCCGGACCTCATCGTTCGCGGGTTGCGGGTGGTCACCGGGGGCGCCGTGCGGCCGGCCTCGGTGCACATCCAGGGCGGCACCATCGTCTCCGTCGCCGGCTACGACGAGCTGCCGGAGGGCTGCCCCGTCGTGGACGCTCAGGGCGCGGTGGTGATGCCCGGGCTGGTCGATGCACACGTGCACATCAACGAGCCCGGGCGGACCGAATGGGAGGGCTTCGAGACGGCGACGCGCGCGGCGGCCGCGGGCGGCGTCACGTCGCTCGTCGACATGCCCCTCAACAGCATCCCGCCGACGACCACGGTCGCGCACCTCGAGAAGAAGGCGCGCGCGGCGGAGGGCCGGTGCCTCGTCGACGTGGGCTTCTGGGGCGGCGCCGTCCCGGGCAACGCGGGAGAGCTCGTCCCGCTGCTCGAGGCCGGCGCGCTCGGCTTCAAGTGCTTCATGGTCGACTCGGGCGTGGCGGAGTTCGGCCACGTCGCCGAGGCGGACCTCAGGGCGGCGCTCGAGGTGCTCGCGGGCACGGGGGCGCCGCTGCTCGTCCACGCCGAGCTCCCCGGCCCCATCGACGCGGCGCGCGCGGCGATCGCCGGCCTGGACCCGCGCACGTACGCCGCCTACCTGCGCTCGCGCCCGCGAGAGGCGGAGGACGAGGCGATCGCCCAGCTCGCGTCGCTCTGCCAGGCGACGGGCGCGGCGGCGCACGTGGTCCACCTCTCGTCGGCCACGGCGCTCGACGTCCTGCGGCGGGCGCGCGACGGCGGCGCCGCGCTGTCCGCCGAGACGACGCCGCACTACCTGCACTTCGCCGCCGAGGAGATCCCGGACGGCGCGACGCCCTTCAAGTGCGCTCCGCCGATCCGGGAGCGGCAGAACCGCGAGGAGCTCTGGGCCGCGCTCGCGGGCGGCCTCATCGATCTCGTCGTCTCCGATCACTCCCCGTGCACCCCCGAGCTCAAGCGGCTCGAAGCCGGCGACTTCGACGCCGCCTGGGGCGGGATCTCGAGCCTGCAGCTCGGCCTGTCGATCGTCTGGACCGACGCCCGCCGCCGGGGCATCCCGCTCGAGCGGCTCGCGGACTGGCTGTGCCGCGGGCCCGCGAGGCTCGCCGGATTGCGCCGCAAGGGGGAGATCGCGCGCGGGTTCGACGCCGATCTGGTGATCTGGGATCCCGACGCGAGCTTCCGGGTCGAGCCGCCGATCCTCCAGCACCGGCACAAGGTGACGCCGTACGCCGGGGAGGAGCTCCACGGCGTCGTGGAGGCCACCTACCTTCGCGGCGAGAAGGTCCATGAGCGCGGGAGCTTCCCCGCGGAGGCGAGAGGGCGATGGCTGAAGCGAGAGGGGTGACGGGGCCGGCGTTCGCGGAGGCGCTCGATCTGGCCTCGGAGCGCCTGGGCGGCGCGGTGCTCGCGGCGAACGACGAGTTCTTCGCGCCGAAGGAGAACCTGCTCAAGGCAGGGAAAGCGGTGTTCCTCGAGCACGAGTACACCGATCGCGGGAAGTGGATGGATGGCTGGGAGACGCGCCGGCGCCGGACTCCCGGGTTCGACTGGTGCCTCGTCCGGCTGGGGCTGCCAGGCATCCTCCGCGGGGTCATCGTCGATACGGCGTTCTTCCGGGGCAATTACCCCGAGCACTGCTCCATCGAGGCGTGCGCGGCGCGGCCCGACGCGCGGGTCGAGGACTTGCTCGACCCACGGACGCACTGGGTCGAGATCCTGCCGCGCTCGCCGCTGGCCGGCGACGCGCAGAACGCGTTCGAGCTGACCAGCGCTTCGCGGTTCACGCACCTCCGCCTGAACATCTACCCGGACGGCGGCGTGGCGCGGCTCCGGGTGCACGGCGACGCCCTCCCCGACGTTCGCCGGCAGGGCCGCCCGGGCGCGGAGATCGACCTCGCGGCCGCGGAGAACGGCGGGCGCGTGCTCTCGTGCAGCGACATGTTCTTCGGGGTGCGCCACAACCTCATCATGCCCGGCCGGGCGGCGAACATGGGAGACGGCTGGGAGACGCGGCGCCGGAGGGGGCCCGGGTACGACTGGGCGCTCGTGGCGCTCGCGGCTCAGGGCGAGATCGCGCGGATCGAGGTCGACACGAACCACTTCAAGGGCAATTACCCCGACAGCTGCATGATCGAGGGGATCGACGCCGCGGGGCGCTCCGCGGCGGAGCTCGCCGGCGCGGGCGAGTGGCGGGAGATCGTGCCGCGGACGAAGCTCCAGGCGCACACGCGTCATCTCTTCGAGGAAGAGCTCCGCGCGACGGGGCCGTTCACGCACGTGCGCCTGAACATCTATCCTGACGGCGGCGTGAGCCGGCTCCGGATCTTCGGCGAGGCGACCCGGAGCGGTGCGGCCGAGCAGCGGCTCCGCTGGCTCAACGCGCTCACGGAGCCGGAGGCCGAGGCGGAGCTCCGCGTGGCGTGCGGCGCGTCGGCGTGGGCGTCGCAGGTGGCGGCGGCGCGCCCGTTCCGCGACGAGGAGCACCTCTCCGCGGCGGCGGCGCAGGCGTTTGCGCGGCTCGCGCCGGAGGACTGGATCGAGGCGTTCCGCGCGCACCCCCGCATCGGAGAGACCAGGCCGCAGGCGGAGGCCGCGGAGGCGAGCGCGACGGCGAGGCGCTTCTCCAGCCAGGAACAGGCGGGGATGAGCGCCGCGGCGGTCGATACGCGGGAGGCGCTCGCGCGCTTGAACCGCGCCTATGACGAGAAGTTCGGGTTCATCTACATCGTCTGCGCCACAGGGAAGAGCGCGGACGAGATGCTGGAGGCGCTGCGCGCGCGGATCGAGCACACGCCGGAGCAGGAGCTGCCCATCGCCGCGGACGAGCAGCGGAAGATCACGGCGATCCGGCTGAAGAAGCTCCTGTGGGGCGGGTAAAGCCCCGGGGCGCGGCCTCCGAGAAGGGAGCGCGTCGGGCGAGGGGGGCGCCGGCGCGCCGGGGGTCCGGGCGATCGGGTGTCCGAGCGTGGCGCGCTCAGCGCGAGAGCTGTCCTCGCAGCGCGCCGTCGGGGAAATCGGCGGTGCGCACGGCGACGTAATACCTCTCCGGATCTCCGAGCAACGCGCTCAGATCGTCGCGGGCTGCGCTCACGCAGCCGCTGGAGCTGCCGCCGGTCGGCGGCATCAGCGTGATGATCCCGCGGCCCGCGCGGCCGGCGGAGCCCTCGTGGATGCGCGCCGCGGTCGCCGGCGCGATGCCGGCCACCGCGAGGTCGAAGCAGACCTCGCCGCGGTCGAGATCGAGCGTGACGTGGGCCGTGCCGCTCCCCTTCGGGTCGCCGGGGCCGGGCACTTCGTCTTGCCCCGTGAGCGCCGCCGTGAGCGAGCGGACCGGGCGCTCAGGCAACGCCGCGCGCGCAAGCGCCGCCGCGAGGAGGACGGCGCCCAGCGCGAGCATCGTGAGGTGTTGCATGTCTCCCTCCTGCACATCACGGGATGTGCGATTCGAGGGCGCCACGAAGAGCAAAGTCGACGCCGCCCACGCGCCGCGAGCCGCCCCGCACGTCGGTCGATCGCAGGGGCGGCGAGGAGGCCGCGACGGACACGGCGACTCGCCCCGATCGCCGAGGCGCGCTGGAGAGAGATAGAGGCGGACAGCGGACCCGGATCGGCGCACGACGCGGGGAATCGGCGTCGCCTGCGCGAGGTGGCAAGGCGGCCCGTGCTCCAGCAAGGCGGCCCGTGCTCCACACGGGCGGAGAGGCCGCGGGCGCGGCCAGAGCCGCGGTGGAGGCATCCGCATGAGCGCGCCCGGTCCGTCG
This sequence comes from Sorangium sp. So ce426, assembly GCF_051475585.1. NCBI lineage: Bacteria > Pseudomonadati > Myxococcota > Polyangiales > Polyangiaceae > Sorangium > Sorangium sp. So ce426. The sequence goes on from NZ_CP150341.1 coordinate 8,544,185, forward strand.
CGGGCGGGGGCTCAGGGTTGACGACGAGTCCGCCTTCTGCCAGGAGACGGACGCGCGCGAGGCGCGCGGAGAGCACGGCGGAGGCACACGATGAGCACAGAGATCTCGAAGACCGACAACGACGACTGGACCATGCCCAAGCTCATCGCGCTCGCGTTCACGACGCTCCTCGTGGCCTTCTCGGTCATCTACCTCATCTCTCCCTGAACGGCGCGCGTTCGCCCGTTCCCCGGGGCGCCGGCCCCACGAAGGGCGGCGCGGGCTACAGCTTCCTGGCGCAGCGCACGCCGAGCGCGTCCGTCACATCGGTCGGGTCCCAGCCGGTCCGCAAGCGAGCGGAGAGGTCCTCCGGTCTGGGCTGCCACCAGCTGCCGCCGCGGATCACCCGCGCGGAGCCGCGCTCGACGTTCGCGCAATCACGGCACGGCTGGGGGTACGTCCCCTCGAAGTCCAGGGTCCACTCCCACACGTTCCCCGCGAGGTCGGCCTGCCCCCACCGGCCGTCACCCCTCGGCGATCTCGATCCGACGACGGCGCTGCCCGTCATGTCGAACACGGCGTAGGTCGAGTTCGGAAACGCGTTGCCCCACGGATACGCCCGCTGCTCGCTCCCGCCAGCCGACGCGTAGTCCCACTCCGCCTCTGTCGGGAGCCGCCCGCCGTCCCAGGCGCAGAAGGCGAACGCGACGAACCAGCTCACGCAGCTGATCGGCTTGAGCTCGGTCCCGCCCGCGTCGTCGGTCCACGAGTGCAATCCCGGGTTGCACTTCAAGTCGTCCCTCAACGCCGCCTGGCTCGCGGGCAGACGGGAGTCCCACGCAGCGTCCCAGCCGCTCCGCAGGATCGCCGGGTGAGCTCCAGCGCCGGCCGCGGGTCGGCTCGCGGGATAGGCCTCGACGAACTTGCGGAACCGTCCGACGGTGACCTCGTAGCGATCCAGGCGCAGGTCGCTCACCTCCGCCGGATACGCCGCGTCGTTGCTCCGGTCGTGCCGGCCACCCGGAACGCGCAGGCTCGCGCAGCAGGGCTGGTTCCGCTCCGGCCCGCAGGTCTCGCCCGCCCCGCTCTCGCCTAGGCGGCAGCTCGGCGGCAGGATGCACCGGCCCGCGCCGCACCATCCAGCGCAACCGGCGAGACCCCACCGCCCGTCGCTGCCGCACACCTCGATGAGATCGCCGGCGCACCGCGCCTCGTCGGGAGAGCACTCGACAGGGGTCCCCCCGCCCCCGCCCGCGTCACCGCCGCCAGTCGCTGCGCCACCGGCCTCGCCACCACCCGTCGCGCCACCACCCGTCGCGCCGCCACCCGTCGCGCCACCGCCGGTCGCACCGGCCCCCGTCGCGCTGCTGCCAGCCCCGCCGCCAGCCCCGCCGCCACCGACCGCCGTGCCCGACCCACCGCCTGCTCCGCCGCCAGCGGCGCCAGCGCCGCCGTCGCCATCGACGAAGCTCCGCACCTTCTGCTCGCAGCCCGGCCCGAGCGTGGCCATCGCGACGGCCAGCCAGCCAGCCCCGCGCCGGCGATCCCGAGCTTCACCCGAACGAATCCGTAGAGCGCCCACCGTTCACCCTCACAGTCGCCCACCGACGGGCACCCGCCAGCGTATCATGTGGGACACCTCCTTCACCCCGCCCGGCCGTCGACCTCGCGGCGCCTCCAGGCGCACCACGGACGGCAGGCGCGCGTCGCGCTCGCCGCGCGGGACGGCGCTCTCGCGCGGATGCGCGCTCAGCTGCCTCGGTACGTGGTGTAGCCGTGAGGGCTGAGCAGCAGCGGGACGTGATGGTGCTGCGCCGGGTCCCGGATCTCGAAGAGGATCGACACCGTGGGATAGAAGCTCTCGCATCCGAGCGCCGCGTAATAGGCGCCTGTGTGGAAGGTGAGACGGTAGCGGCCCTGGAGGGGCCGTTCGCCGGGCGGCAGCAGCCCCTTCTGCCGGCCGTCGCCGTCGGTCGTGCCCCGTCCGACCTCCCGGTAGCCGCCGTCGTCGCCGACCTCCAGCACCACCAGCACGCCGCTCGCCGGGCAGCCTCGTGACGTGTCCAGCACGTGCGTCGTGATCGCGCTCATCGGTCCTCCTCGCCGCTCGGGCCCTCCGCGACCCGGGCCATTCCGGTGCTCTCCCATCACGCGCTCCGGCGCGCCACGATGGCCTGAAAGGATCGGCCCCTGAGCTCGTCCGGCGTGAGGCCGGTCCTCTCCGCCGCGTCGCCCTCCGTCATCGCCCCCGCGCCGATCGCGCGCAGGAAGAAGCCCAGGAGCCCCTGCCCCGTCGCGGCGTCGTCGAACACCGTCCCGGCGACGGTCGCCCGGGCGGCCCGCTCGACGAAGCTCCGCAGCCGCGCGGCGGCCGCATCGACGCCCTCGAGGAAGAAGGCGTACGTGGCGGCGTAGCGGACCGGCAGCTCCGCGGGGTGGAGGTCCCAGCCCTGGTAGTAGCCGCCCTCGAGCGCGCGGCGAACCTGACCGTACTTCAGCCGCCACGCGCCCACGACGGCGCGACGGTTCTCCTCGCTCTGCTGCGGCGTGAGCGGCGCGCCGCCGGGGCGCGCGCGGTGCGGGCCGACGGGAAGGAGGTTGCTCGCGCCGTCGGAGAGCCAGAGCCCGGAGCCGGCCAGCGCGACCTGCATCACGTGCCGCGCGAAGTCACACGCCGGGTGGGCGAGGTGCTGATGGGCGGCCGTGATCTCGCAGCTCGCGGTGTAGTCATAGGCCCCGAAGTGCGCCGCCGCGCACCGCCCGCGGGCCGCCTCGACCAGCCCGGGCAGCGCGATCTCCCCGCGCGGGCCGAGGATCGACGCCGGCGTCTCGACCATCAGCTCGATCCGGATCGAGCCGGCCGGCAGCCGCAGCGCGCCCTCGAGCGCGTCGAGGGCGTCGGCCAGGGCGGCGACCTGCTCGGGCGCGACCACCTTCGGCAGCGTCACCGCGAAGGCGGGCGGGAGCGCGCCGCCCGACGCGGCGACGAGCGCCGAGAAGAAGACGTCGAGCGTCCTCAGGCTCCGCTCGGCGCACCCGTCGCCGAGCGGCTTGATCCTGATCCCGAGGAACGGAGGCAGGCTGCGCGCGGCCATGCCGAGGGCGATCTCGCGCGCGGCCGCGGCGGCGTGCGCGTCCTCCTCGTTTCCGGGGCGCACGCCGTAACCGTCCTCGAAATCGATGCGCAGGTCCTCCACGGGCTCGCGGCGGAGCTTGTCGAGCACGCGCGCGTGCACCGCGTGCGCGAGCCGCGCAGCCCCGGAGGCGCCCTCGGCCGCGCCTGCGCCCGCCTCGATCGCGGCCGCGAGGGCGAGGGCGTCGGCGCGCCCCTCCGGGAGCCCCTCGGCCCCCGGCAGGCCGATCGCCCGCGCGAAGGCGGCGAAGTCGGGCGCGTGCTCCTCGACGGCGCGGAGTGCCACCGCCCCGAGCTTCCGGGCCGTGTCGGCCTTGAACAGGTGGGCGCCGCCGTAGACGGTGTGGACCGGCTGGCGCGCGCCCGTGGGGTCGAAGACAGAACGCCCGCCGCGGAGGCGCGAGAGCGCGCCGCGCAGGGCTTCGGAGGAGAGGCTCGTCTGGAACATGGTGTGCCTTCAGCGGGTAGGGCGCACACGAGATGCCGCCTGACTCGGCACGTCAAGTGGCGCTCGCGCTCCTCGCGAGGAGGCGCCATGCTGCGACCCGCGCCGCTCGAGCGAGCGCGAGGAGCGCCGCGCGCGGCGGCGGCGCTGCGCGCGCAACGGCGGCACCGGCGCCGCCGTTGCGCGCGCAGCGCTCGGGGTGTATCCGTCGTTGGAGGACTTGAATCGATGATGAGACGCCGAGACTTTCTTCGCGCCACGCTGGTGACCGCTGGTGCGGTCGTCGTGCCGACTGCCTGCTCCGATGATGGTGACGCCACCGGCGCATGCGACGTGCACGAGGATGACGCGTTCTTCCCGCAGTCGGTGGCCTCCGGCGATCCGCGGCACGATAGCGTCGTGCTGTGGACCCGGCTCATCGATAGCAAGCAGCCGCAGTCGGATCTCAACCTGGCGCTCGTGGTCGCGCTCGACGAGGGGTTCACGCAGCTCGTGGTGCTCACGCCGAGCTCCGACAACGTGGCCACGGCGGGGTCGGGCAGCACGCAGCTCCGCGTGACCGCGCGGGCGGAGTTCGATCACTGCGTCAAGGTCAAGGTGGACGGCCTGAGCCCCGGCACCACGTACTATTACCGCTTCTACTACATGACAGGAGAAGGCTGCGTCAGCTCGCGCGTCGGGCGGACGCGGACGGCGCCCGCGCCGGGCGCGGACGTGCCGGTGCGCTTCGCCTTCGTGTCCGGCCAGGACTACATCGGTCGCTACTACAACGCTTATGTGGCCCTGGCGAAAGAGGAGCTCGACTTCGTCGTCCACCTCGGGGGCTACATCCACGAGACGACCGGGGACCCGAGCCTCCAGGCCCCCCCGGGGCAGCGCGGCATCTCCTTCTCCGACGTGGACGGCGCCATCGCCTTCCAGCCGGCGGAGGGCGCGGCCTACCACGCCGCCAAGTCGCTGAGCAATTACCGGGAGCTCTACAAGGCGTACCGGTCCGACCGTGCGCTGCAGCGGGTACACGAGCTCTTTCCCATGATCGCTGTCTGGGGCGATCACGAGTTCTCCGACGATGGCCACGGCGCGACGGCGGTCTACCTGGACGGCCGAGAGCCGGAGACGGACGAGTACCGGCGCAAGGCGGCGAACCAGGCCTGGTTCGAGTACATGCCGGCCGAGTACCCGAATGATCCGAAGGGCGACGAGTTCCGCTACGACAGCGCGGTCGAGTACCCGGACGATATCACCATCTACCGGGACTTCCCGTTCGGGAAGCACGTCCACCTCGTGATGACGGATCTCCGCTCCTACCGCACGGATCACCTGATCCCGGAGGACGCCTTCCCGGGAAAGGTCGTCGTTCAGCAGCCGGAGCTCGGGGAGAGCTTGACCGACTTGCTGCCCTACACGAGCCGCTACATCCCGGACATCAACGGCGACGACTGGGATGTCTACAAGAGGGCGCTGGATGAGGCTGCGGTCCTGTTCGGATTCGACCCGAACCTCGGTTTCGCTCAGGGCGAGCTCCGCCCCGTCAGCGCCAAGGTCGTCGACGAGATCGTGGCGAAGCTGAACGAGCACAGGGCCGAGCAAGGGAAGGAGCCGATTCCCCCCATCCCGGCGAGCGACTTCGCCTTCATGGAGAGCGGGTTCGCCTACGCCGATTTCGGAAAGACGGACTACTACAGCGCGCTCGGGTCGCGCTACTTCGTGATCAAGGATGCCTTCGACCCGTACTTGCCGTTCGCCGCCAACGCGGATGTCATGGGAGGAGCGCAGAGAGCCTGGTTCCAGAAGACGATGGAGGAGTCCCAGAGCACCTGGAAGGTATGGGGGACCGAATACCCCCTTTCACAGCTCGTCCTCGCCCACACAACGCAACCCGCGGAGCCCGAGCAGGAGTCGATCACCCGGCGCTTCTACCTGAGCTGCGACGGCTGGGACGGCTTCCGCAAGGAGCGGGACGAGCTCATCGAGATGCTCGCCGCGGTCGAGGGCAACGTGGTGTCGATCACCGGCGATCTCGGCGCCTTCCTCGCAGGGACGGCCGCTGTGGAGGGCGCCACGGCCAAGATCGTGGAGTTCGGCGGCGCCGCGATCTCGTCGGCCACGTGCCGCTCGGTGCTGGCGAAGCGGCTGGCGAGCCATCCGACGCTGAAAGACGTCCTGGAGGCGGAGGACATCGACGACAGCATGCAGAAGGCCAATCCGTACCTCGCCTTCAGCAACGCCACGAGCAACGGGTTCTGTATCGTCGAGGCGAACGCCGACGAGTTCGTCGTGAGCATGCACATGATCCCCGAAGAAGCGCTCGCCGCCCCCCTGTACGACGAGGCCGGCGCGGCGGCGCTCGACGGACAGATCACGATCGCGCGGTACAAGACGAGGGCGGCCGAGTCCGAGCTGTACCGGGAGGACGACGGCACCTGGAAGCAGTGGATCCCGGACACTGCGAGCTAGGACGCAGGATCCATCGACCGAGCTGGGCGGTCAGCGCTGCCGACCCTCTCGGCCGCCGGCACACGGCGCCGGGCACGAGCGACGGCTCGCGCTAGCGCGCCAGCATCACCACGGTGCCGTCACGGCAGGCGATCGCCATCCGCTCCTCGCCGGCAGGGATGACGGCGACCGGCGCGGAGCAGACGCGCTCGGCCGCGATGGAGACATTGCCGTCCGCCTCGACGACGCCGGCGCGTCCGCCCGCGCGCACGAAGCCGACGCGGCCGGTGCGATCGATCACCACCGGCGGGCTCGGCTTCGCGTCCACCGGGCCGAAGAAGCCGGAGAGCCCGCCGTCGGCGGGTGGGGACCCAGGAGGCCTGTCGATCGCGACCCGGAACGCCACGTCGCCCGACGCGTTGACCCCGAGGAGCAGCCCGGTCGTCGACAGGACAACGGCCAGGCCCCCGGCGCCGATGGCGGGCGGCCCGTCGAGCGCGCTGAAGGCCGCGCCGGCGCGGACCCCGGCGGTCCCTGTCGGCAGATCCAGCGCGACCAGGCGGCGGGCGTCGACGACCGCGAGCAGCGTGCGGGCGTCGGCGAGGGCAGCGCCGCGGCGAGGCATACCCCCGAGAGAGCCGAGCCGCCTCGGCGCGCCGGGCGGACGCCAGGTCAGCACCGCGCCCGACTCGGTGGTCACGAGCGTGCCTTCAGGGCCCGCGAGCAAGGCGCCCGTCGCGCGCTCCGCGATCTCGGCGCGGGCGCGCACGGTCCCGTCCGCGGCGAGCTCGACAAGGGAGCGCCCCAGGGCCGCCACGAGCCCGCCGTCGTCGAGCGCGAGGGGCGTCACGTCGGCGTCGCGCCCCCGGAGGCCGAGGGGGACGGCGAAGCGCACGCTCCCCGCAGGCGTGAGCCCGACGGCGACGCCGGACGAGGTGATCAGCGCGAGGGTGCCGTCGCTCGTGAGCACGGCGGGCGCGAGCGGCGCGCTGTCGCCGATGCGCACGCGCCAGCGCTCCCGGCCGTCCGCGCCGAGCTTGACGACCTCGGGGACCGTCAGCGTGAGGAGGAGATCGCCCGCGGCGTCCGCGAGCGGCGCGGCGTCGATCCCGCCGCGGAGCTGCTTTCGCCACGCCTCGCGCGCCGGGAAGGGCAGCCGCGCGGCGGAGCGGCCCGTGCGGCGCGCGTCGAGCCGCTCGCTCGGGGCGAAGCCGCGGGGCGCGCCGACGACGATCGTGTGCGGCCGGCTCGTGTCGACCGCGTCGGCGAAGGCGAGCGGCGCCGCGGCGGAGAGCAGGAGCGCGGCCGCGGCGAGGCCCGCCGTCCGGGCGCGACGCGGCCTTCGCGGGCCGGGCGCCGTGGCGCGCGCGGCGCTCATCGGCCGCCCTTCACGGTGAACTCGACCTGCACCTCGGGGATCTCGGCGCCGCCCGGCGCGACGAACGGCGGCGCGACGCTGCCGTAGGCGGTGAGGATGTCCCCGCGCTGGGCGGGGTTGTCGGCGCCATGGACGAGGCGGACCTTGCACGCCTCCGGAGAGCGCGGCGCGGCGCCCGCGCTCGCGGCGGCCGCGCCGCCCTCCTTGCAGCCGGACGCGGGCGGGATCGAGAGCAGGATCAGCGTCGCGTATCCCTGCCGGCGCACCTCGAGGACCTCGCCGGTCAGCGCGATCGGCTTGCCGATGGGGTCCTTCCCGCCGGCGGCGAGCTCGGCGTACCCGATCGGGCCGCGGCCGGCGAACTCCTTCGCGGCGGTGTCGAGCCGGTCGACGCGGCGCACCGCGAGCTTCGCGATGCGCGGCGCCATCCCCTGCATCTTCGCGCGCACCTCGAACTGGGTCGCGCCCACGGACGAGACGTTCATCACGTGCGCGAAGGTGCCGTCGGGGCGAACCGCGATCGGGTGCGCGCCGGCGAAGATCTGCGCGCCGCGGGCCGTGCGCCCGGCGAGCACGAAGCTCTCCTTGTCGATGACCACGCTCGGGCCGGGCGACTCGATGGTGAGCGGGACGATGCCGACCGCGACGCTCACCATGCCCTGCTCGCGCGGGCCGTCGGGCGGCGTGACGGTGTACGGCACCTGCCGGCTGAGCGTCTTCGTCTCGTCCGAGGGCCCCGCGACCGCGTCGGTGACGTCGATCGACTCGATGGCCCGGCCGCTCGTGAGCGCAACCTCCTTGCCGTCGAGGGTCACCTGCGTGCCCTTGCTCGCCTCGACGACGACCTGGATCGAGGGCCGCTCGCCTTGCAGGGTGCCGAGGTCGGGCCGGATCCGGTAGGCGACGTGGATGGAGACGCCGACCGTCTCGTCGCGCCCGCTGCCGGGGCGGTCGATGGCGACCTTCATCCGGTTTTCGCCGACGGAGAGCGGGCTCGCGAGCGGGATCTGCGCGACGCGGCCGGCGGTTGTCGCGCGCCCCTCGCCGATGGAGACGGCGGTGCCGTCCGGACAGCTGTCGCACCGGAGCTCGATGACCTCGCGGCCCCCGGCGTCGGCGCGGGCGCGCGCGGTCACCGGGGGCGCGCTCGGCCAGAGGAGCGCGAACAGGACCGCGCCGAGCGCGAGCACGCCGCCCGCGACGACGACAGCGACGGCCCGGCGCGACGTGCGCGGGCGCCTCTCGCCCTTCGGCGGCGGGAGCCGCTGCTTCAGGCGATGGGGGCGCATGAGCGCCGGGTTCTGCAGCGGAGGGGCGCGGAAGCGCGCCGGCGCGATCGTGGCGCCGAGCTCTCCGGCCGGCTGGTAGCGCGCGTCGAGCTCGGAATCGGGCTCGGGGTCGGCCGAGGCGCCGGGCGCGAGCGGCGCGATGCCCGGCCGGGCGACGCCGACCAGCGTCCGCGACACGGCGGGCAGCGGCACCGGAGCGCGCGGCGCCGCGACGCCCGGGACGATCGGCACGGTGTGGTCGAGGCGCAGCTCGCCCGGCGCTGCGTGGAGCGGCGCGGCCGGCGCTGCATGGAGCGGCGCGGCCGGCGCTGCGTGGAGCGGCGCGGCCGGCGCTGCGTGCGCGTCGAGGCGCGCTCCCGGGGCCACGGAAGCCGGGGTCCCGACGACGAGCGTGCCCCCGGCCAGGCGCGGATCGGCCTGCGCCGGCGCCGGCGCTGCCCCGAAGATCGCGGCGGGCATACCGACGATCGTGCGCGAGGCGGCGGCCGGCCCGCCGGCCATGGGCGGCAGCGCGGCCTGGCCGGGGCCCGCGCCGCCCGGAGCGGCGGGGGCGGACGGCGTCTGTCGGAGCAGGTCGGGGAGCGTGACGCCGACCATGGTGCGGGCCGCGGGCCTCATGCCGTAATAGCCGGCCGCTCCGCCCGGCGGCGCGAGCGCGGCGCCGCAGTGCGGGCACGCGATCGAGCCCTCGGGTACGGGTCTCCCGCAGTGCGGGCAGTGCATGGCGCCATGGTAGCGAGGAACCGCGGCGCGGTCAGGCTCCGGGCGCTGCGGCCGGCGCGCGGCGCCTCCCCGGCGGCCGGAAATGCCGGCAAAACGTGCGAGAGGTGCGAGAGGCGCGCGAGGACGCCCCCCGCCGCGGCGCCGGAGCGGGCGCACAGCGCAACAGTTGGCCCTGACGTGGCAGGTAGGCTAACGCGGGACGTATGCTCGCGAAGCGCATCATCCCGTGCCTCGACGTCAAGGACGGCCGCGTCGTGAAGGGCGTCCGCTTTGTGGGGCTGCGGGACGCCGGGGATCCGGTCGAGGCCGCCCGCCGTTACGACGCCGAGGGCGCGGACGAGATCACGTTCCTCGACATCACCGCGTCGCACGAGAAGCGCGGCATCATCCTCGACGTCGTGGCGCGCACGGCGGAGGTGCTGTTCACGCCGCTGACGGTCGGAGGCGGCGTCAAGTCCGAGCAGGACATCAAGGCGCTCCTCGACGCGGGGGCGGACAAGGTCGCGATCAACACGGCCGCCGTCAACGATCCCGACCTCGTGCGGCGCGCCGCGGACCGCTGGGGTGCGCAGGCGATCGTCGTGGCGATCGACGCGCGCCGGATCGCGGATCCCTCGCGCGTGGCCTGGACGGTGGTGACCCACGGCGGCCGCCGGGACACGGGGCGCGACGCGGTCGCGTGGGCCGAGGAGATCGCGCGAGCGGGCGCGGGCGAGCTGCTCGTCACGAGCATGGACCGCGACGGCACGCGGGACGGCTACGACCTCCTGCTGACCGCCGCCATCGCGCGGGCCGTGCCGGTCCCGGTGATCGCCTCGGGCGGCGTCGGGACGCTGGATCACCTGCGCGCCGGCCTCGTCGAGGGAGGCGCCGACGCCGCGCTCGCCGCGTCGATCTTCCACGACGCCGAGTACACGATCGGCGAAGCGAAGGCGTACCTCGAGGCGGCGGGGGTGCCGGTCAGGCCGGCGCGCGCGGGCGAGCCGGGCGACGCGGCGGGCCGGGGGCGCTCGTGAGCGCTTGCGTCACGCTGGAGGAGGTCGTCGCGGCGGCGCACGCGCGGAGCGCCTCGCTGGTGCCGGAGACCTCGGGGTACCTCGCGCTCGCCGTCAGCGACGCGACGTCGCGCCTGCCGCTCAGGCTCGACGATCGCGCGGTGCTGCTCACGACCGAGGGCACCGTCACGGTGCGCACGCGCGGCGACGCGGTGGCGCCGGCCGAGGCCGCGCGGCTGCTCCGCGACCTGCTCGCCCGGCTCCTCGCCGCGTCCGCCGGCAGCATGCCCAACCTCACGGCGACGGCGCGCCCGCGCCCCGCGCACGAGCAGGACCCGGAAGCCGTCGCGCGGGAGCTCGAGGCCGCGCTGATCCCGGTGAACCGCAACGCCGCCCGGCGGGCGCTGGCGCGGCTCGCCCGTGAGACGCTGCGCGCCAAGGAGGCCGGCCGGCTGAGGCGCCCGCGCCCGGAGGTCCAGGCGAGGCCTGCGGCGCCGGAAGCGGACGAGGTGCCGCCGCCGCCGCAAGCGGAGCAAGCGCGGCGCGATGCGATCGCCGCTGCCGCGCACTGCGACGCCCCCGCTGCTCCGCGCGGCGACGCCCCCGCCGCCGCGCGCGGCGACGCCCCCGCTGCTCCGCTGCCGAATCCCATCGTGGAGCTCACGCTCAGCCCCGGCCCGGTCGCACCTGCGGTCGTGGAGCTCACGCTCAGCCCCGGGCTCGTCGCGTGTGCAATCGCCGGGGTGGCGCTCCCGGCGCCTGCGAGCGCGGGCGATGCTGCCGGGGCGGTAGCTGTCGCGCCGTGTCCCGAGAACCCGCCAGCGCCTGCGGACGCCGGCGAGCAGGTCGAGGCGCTGCCGGAGCCGACCCCGACCGTCGTGCAGGCGGTGGTTGAGATCCATGAGGCCGCAGCGCCGGCCGAGATCCCGGCCATCCCGGAGCTCATCGAGCCTGCCCGGACGATCGCGCCGGTGGCGCCGCGCGCGCGCGCCGCGGCGGAGATCGCCCCTGAAGAAGCGCGGCCCGTGCCCGCGCCATCGCTCGTCGTCAGCGGCCCCTCTGCCTGCAGCGAAGCGCTCACGAGCCCCGAGGGGATCGAGGTGCTCCTCGTCGACTTCACCCCTGGTCCCGCCGCCGTCGCGCTGTCTTCCCGGGAACCGACGCCGACCGATTCGATCCTCGTCGAGGTCTCCCCGGATCCCGCCGAGGTCGCGCCGCTCTCGCAGGAGCCGACGCCGACCGTGGCCATGGCCGTCTGGGAGGAACGGGAGGCCGCCGACGGGGCCGCGCTCTCGCACATGGCGGACGCGCCTGCCAGCGTGAGCGAGGTCCCGGAGTCCATCGAGACGTCGCGCGCGCCCGCCATCCAGTTCATGGCGGCGGACGCGGCGCTCCAGGTCACACCGGCCTATGGCACCTGGCCGCTCGTTCGTCGGGCAGACCTCGTCGTGCCCGCGGTTCCTCGAGCGGCCGTCGCGCCGTTCGACGAGACGCCAGCAGCGCGCCACACGCTGCCCTGGCCCCTTCCGGCGCAGCGCGACGACGACGCTCCGGCGACGCCGCACCCGACGGCTCCGGCCGCGCCGATCGAGGCCTTGCCGGCGGCGGATGCCGACGGCCCGGAAACCGCGCACGCCGGCGCGCCGCCCGCGGACGCAGCGCCCCAGGAAGTGTCCGCGGACGCAGCAGCTCCCGAGGAACCGTGCGCTCATCTGGCTCCCGAGCAGCCGCCCGCAGACGCAGCACCTCCCGAGCAGCCGCCCGCCGATCTGCCGCCCGAGCAGCCCCCCGCTGACCTCGCGCCCGCGGATGCAGCGTCAGCGCAGCCGCCCGCCGATCTGCCGCCCGAGCAGCCCCCCGCTGACCTCGCGCCCGCGGATGCAGCGTCAGCGCAGCCTCCCGCCGACGCAGAGCCGCAAGAGACGCCGTGCCCGGCGGAGCTCGGTCCCATCGATGCGATCGTGTGGAACGCCTCGCGGCGATCCCGGAGCGCGCGCCCTCCCGCGGATGGCGTCGGCGCAGGCGCGTCCCGGGTCGACGAGCTCGTCGCGCGCTTCGTCGCGCAGTCCGAGCAGAGCACGCAGCGCCGCGCGGCGCGCAGCATGAAGGCGCTCGCTGGCCTCGACCTCACCCTCACGCCGCCGCCGGTCGCTGCTGTCTCCGGCACCTCCGCGCGCGCAATCCCCGGCGCGCGCCCGCCGCTCGCCGGGGCGCTGAGCCCCGTTGCATCCGAGCTCGCCCCCCCCGAATCCGCTCGGGTCGTCCCGACGGACGCCGCCACCAGGCCGCCTGTGCCGCTGGTGGCCCCGCGCCGGCGAGGTCTGTCCTTGTGGCTTGCGCTCCTCGCGCTCGCCCTGCTCTGCGCCGGGCTCGCTGGAACGCTGCGGCCGGAGGTCTTCGCCTCGCTGACGGAGCCGCTCGCGCGGGGAGCGCTCTAGAGCGGCGGTCACCCGCACAGGAGACGGGCCCAGATCGGCGTTTTCGGCGCGCAAGCGCACTCCGGTGCGCTGAGCACCGAAAACGTCGAGGTGGGCCCGTCTCCGAAGCGGGTGGCCGTCGCTCCCCTCGCGATTGACGTTGCCCCGGGGGAGCGACGACACTCGTCGCCATGCAAGAGCAGAACATGGCGATCGTGAAGTCGCTCGTGAGCGTGGCGTGGGCGGACGGCGAGTTCCACGAGGCCGAGCGCGAGATGGTGGAGGGGCTGATCGCGGCGTTCGAGGCGAACGAGGACCAGGCGAAGGAGATCCGCGCCTACGCCTCCCAGCGAAGGACCCTGGACGACGTGCCGCTCGGCGAGCTCGGCGGCGACGACCGCCGCGCGCTGCTGCAGCACGCCGTGCTGCTCACGTTCGTCGACGGCGAGCAGCACGACGCGGAGAAGCAGTACATCGCAGCGCTGAGCAAGAAGCTCGAGCTCCCCGAGCCGGAGTCCGCGGAGATCATCCAGGCGGCCGAGGCCCGCGCCCGACGCCTCCTGACCTTGCTCTGACGCAGCCTTCGCGGCGCCTGAACGTAGCTGGCCCGGCCGCCGCCGGGACTCCCGCCGCGCTTCCCCCACCCACCGCACCACCGCCACACCTTCACCTCCAGGCGGTATTTCCAGCAAGGAAAGGCCCTGGCGGGATAGCGACAGCAGAATCTCTTGACAGCGTGGACGGCATGCAAGACGATATCCAACAAAGATAACGACTTTCATTTTCATGTTCACGAAGGGGTTGCCGACCATGCCTGTGAAGAGAACCTGGTTGTCCGCGCAGCGGACCGTGCTCGCGACGTTCGGACTTTCCTGGTGCGTGCTGCTCGGCGGAGTGGCTGCGTGCGGAGATGACTCCGGCGACCCAGAGAACTCCGGGGGCGGCGGCGCTGGCGGCGCTCCCTCGACGAGCAGCAGCGGCGGCGGCGGCGCCGGCGAGGGCGGCGGCACAGGCGGCAGCGACACAGGCGGCGGCGGCGCTGGCGAGGGCGGTGGCACTGGCGGCAGCGACACAGGCGGCGGCGGTGCTGGCGAGGGCGGCGGCACCGGCGGCAGCGACACAGGCGGCGGCGGCGCCGGCGAGGGCGGCGGCACCGGCGGCAGCGACACAGGCGGCGGCGGCGCTGGCGAGGGCGGCGGCACCGGCGGCGGCGACACCGGCGAGGAGCCTTGGTCGACCGGATTCGCAGGCGTCGTGGCGCTCGACGAAGCCACGGACGACCGCTTCTGGGCCGTCGCGTTCGACGCCGCGTCCAGGGCTTACGCTGCCGGGCACGTGGCCGTGGCGGGCGACACGTACATGGCGGTGGCGCGCTTCAAGACCGATGGCTCGTTCGACACGACCTTCGGCGCGAACGGGGTCGCGAGGGTCAACGTGGTCGCAGGCAAGACCACGGAGACCGCGCGCGGCATCGTCCTGCAGTCGGACGGGAAGATCGTGCTCGCCGGCCAGGTCGAGCACGACCCGAGCGCCACGCCGTCGGACGCGGATCTCGCGGTCGTGCGGTTCAACACCGACGGCACGCTGGATACGACCTTCGGCACGGAGGGCATCGCCATCCACGATCTCGGCGCCGGCGAGGGCAACACGGGCGATCTGCTCTGGGGCGTCGACCGCGACGCGAACGATCGGCTGGTCCTCTTCGCCAGCAAGAAGGCGGCGGCTCGCGCCGATCGGGATCGCGCGATCGTGCGGCTCACCGCGAACGGCGCCCTGGACACCACGTTCGCGACGGAGGGCGTCCACACGCTCGACGTCGACGGGCTGAACCTGGGTGACAACCCGCGCAACGGGTTCGTGCAGGCCGACGGCAAGATCTTCTCTTCCGGCTACACGAGCGTGGGCGGCAGGAACCAGATCGTGCTGCTGCGGCTGAACCAGGACGGCACCCCGGACACGACCTTCTCGTCGGACGGCGTCGTGAGGCTCGCGCCGTTCCCGCTCGGCATGGCCGAGGCCTACGGCGCGGCTCGCCAGTCGGACGGCAAGTACGTGACCACCGGCTACGGGCGCTCCGAGGAGAGCGGGGCCGTGGATCTCGTGTCCTTCCGCGTCACGGCCACGGGCGGGTTCGACCCCTCCTGGGGCGTGGGCGGCGGCGTCCTCCTCGACGTGGCGGGCGACAACGACCGCGGGCGCAACCTCCTCGCCCTGCCCGACGATCGCGTCGTGATGGTCGGGAGCGCCACCCCCGCGACGGGCAACGTCGACGGGATGATCGCCCTGTTCGACAAGAACGGCGCCCTGGACACGCGCTTCGATCCGAACGGCTACCGGCGCTACAGCTTCGATCGCCCCGACGACTCGCTCTACGGCGTCGCGCTGTCGCCGAACGGCGCATGGCTCGCGGCCGCCGGGTACCGGTCCGACGGCGACGGGCCCGAGGACGACGACGCGACGCTGGTCCTGCTGCCGGTCCCGGCGCAGAGGGACTGACGCTCACACGACCGACTCGACTCGCGCTGGGAGGCGCCCCCCGCCGCGCCGTGCAGGCAGGCGGGGAGCGCTCCCTCCGTGTTGACGGGCGGGGGTACGACGGACGATTCTCGCGCGAAACGAGCTCGGGGCCGCCGCGACGCCGGCGGGCCCCGGGCGAGCGCCCGTATCTCGGAGAGGCTGCATGAACAGCGTGAGGCCGACAATGAACCGCGCCCGGAGGGCGGGCCGCCGCCTCTCGACAGCGCTCCTGCTGTCGCTCGTCGGCGTCGCCGCGGCCGCCGGGTGCCGCAAGCCGCCCCCGGACGAGGTGGTCTATACGGGCCAGGGCGCGGGGCCCGGCGTCGCGCAGCCGCCGGGCAGCGGCGGGTCCACCCCCGAGCCTTCGACCGGGAGCGGCTCCACGAGCACCACGGCGGCCTCCTCCGCGATCGCCACGACCGCTGGCGCGGGGGGCGCCGGGAGCGCCAGCGGCGCCGGGGGCGCGGGGGGCGGCGAGCCGGTCCCCGGCGACGTGTGCCCCCCGGTCCCCGTCGCGGAAGGCCCCTTCAGCAAGGCCAAGCTGATCACCGCGGCGGCGGACTGCGCGCTGAACCGCGCCTGCGAGTTCGAGGCGCAGGCGCGCGCGCTGCACGAGAGCGCCGCGGCCCTCGCCCGCGGCCCGGGCGAGCCGAGCGCCGCCGCCGCGCGCGACGCCTGGCTCGCCGCCATGACGGTCTGGCAGGAGGCGGAGCTCTTCCGCTTCGGCCCCGCGGCGAGCTCCACGCAGCCCGGAGGACAGGACCTCCGGGATCAGATCTACTCCTGGCCCCTCGTGAGCCGGTGCAAGGTCGACGAGCAGATCGTGAGCCGCGCCTATGCGCAGCCGAGCTTCTCCTCGTCGCTCATCAACGGGCGCGGCCTCGCGGCGTTCGAGTACCTCGTCTTCTACGGCGGCGGCGACAACGCCTGCACGCAGTTCTCCCCCATCAACGCGAACCGCACCTGGGCGGCGCTCTCCGCGGGAGAGCTCGCGCAGCGCAAGGCCGATTACGCGGCGGCGGCGGCGGCGGACGTGCTCGCCCAGGCAGGCGCGCTCGCGCGCGCCTGGGCGCCCGAGGCGGGGAGCTTCCGGGAGAAGCTCACCCGGGCCGGCCAGGGGAGCCCCGTCTTCGCGACCGAGCAGGACGCGCTCAACGCGGTGAGCGACGCGATGTTCTATATCGAGAAGGAGCTGAAGGACTGGAAGCTCGGGCGCCCGCTCGGCTTCACCGAGGACTGCGTCACGCCCACCTGCCCGGAGGCGCTGGAGTCGCGCTTCGCCCTCGCCTCGGCGGCGCACCTCAAGGCCAACCTGCGCGGCTTCCGGCGCCTGTTCCAGGGCTGCGGCGAGGGCGGCGAGGGCGTCGGGTTCGACGACTGGCTGCGCGCGGCGGGCTCCGCCGATCTCGCCGATCGCATGCTGCAGGCGCTGTCGGGCGCCCAGTCGGCCGTCGACGCGCTCGACCTGCCGCTGGAGCAGGCGCTCTCGACCGACCGGGCGAAGGTCGAGTCGGTCTACACCGCCGTGAAGGCCCTGACGGACCTGCTCAAGACGGAGTTCGTCAGCGCGCTGAACCTCGAGCTGCCCCAGTCGTCGGAAGGTGACAACGACTGAGCCCCCCGGCCGCGCGGGCCCCCTTGGGCTCGCGGCGGCGTGGTCGCGCGCGGCCGCGGGGCTGCATCGAGCGCTGTTTCGCCCGATCGACATCGCCTGGCTCGCGGCGTTCCGCGCCCTGTTCGGGCTCACGATGTGCGTGAGCATGGCGCGCTTCATCGCGTATGGGTGGATCGACGAGTTCTTCGTCAAGCCGGGCTTTCACTTCAAGTACTGGGGCCTCGCGTGGGTCGAGCCGCTCTCGCCGGCCGGGATGCACGCCCTGTTCTGGGCGCTCGCGGCGCTCGCCCTGGCGCTCGCCCTCGGCTTCATGTTCCGCGTCGCGGCGCCCCTGTTCGTCGTCGGCTTCACCTACCTGCAGCTCATCGACGTCACGACGTACCTCAACCACTACTACCTGGCGAGCCTGCTGGGCCTGTTGCTCGCGGCGTCGCCGGCGCACCGCGCCTGGTCCATCGACGCGCTGCTCTCGCGGCGCAGCGAGCGCTCCGTCTCCGCTGCGTGGCTCTACCTGCTGCGCTTCCAGGTCGGCGTCGTGTACACGTTCGCGGGGCTCGCCAAGGCCCACGCCGACTGGCTCCTGCACGCGCAGCCGCTCCGCATCTGGCTCGGCTCGCGCACGGACATGCCGGTCCTCGGCCCGCTCTTCACGCACCCGTGGGCCGCGCCGCTCATGAGCTGGGCGGGTTTCCTGTTCGACACCAGCATCGTCTGGCTGCTCCTCTGCCGGAGGCTCCGCCCCTTCGCGTACGCCGCGGTGATCCTGTTCCACGTCGTCACGCGCGCGCTGTTTCCGATCGGGATGTTCCCGGTGATCATGGTCCTCTCCGCGCTCGTGTTCTTCCCCCCGGAGTGGCCCCGGCGGCTCCTCTCCCGGCTCCGAGCGCGCGCGCTCCCCGCCCACGGCGGCGCCGGCGCGCCGCGAGCGCCGCAAGCGCCGCAACCGACCACAGACGAACCCGCCCTCCCCCCGGCGGCGCCGCCCTCGCGATCGCTGCGCGCCCTCGGGCTCGCGCTGGGCGCCGCGTACTGCGCGGTTCAGCTCGCGATGCCGCTCCGTTTCCTCGCGTACGGCGGGAACGTGCGCTGGCACGAGCAGGGGATGCGCTTCTCCTGGCGCGTGATGGTGCGCGAGAAGAACGGGAGCGTCACCTTCATCGTCCGCAGCAGGCGGACCGGCCGGACATGGCATGTGAGCCCGCGGGAGTACCTGACGCGCCTGCAGGAGCGCGAGATGGCGGGCCAGCCCGATCTCATCCTGCAGCTCTCCCGTCACATCCGCGAGGACTTCGAGCGCCGCGGCCGCGGGCCGGTGGAGGTGCGCGCCGACGCCCTCGTCTCGCTCAACGGCCGCCGCATCGCGCGCCTCATCGATCCCGGCGTCGATCTCGCCGTGGTCAGCGACGGCCTCGGCCCGGCGCCCTACATCCTTCCAGCTCCCGAGGGGCCTCCCCCCCACATCCGCCCCCTCTGATCGGCGCGCGCGTCCCCGTCGGGCTCCACGCGCGACGCAACGTCGGACGCCAGGTCAGAACGACGCTTTGGCGCCGACCTGGATCCAGCGCGGCGCGTTCGGCCGGGCGCCGAAGGGCCGGCGCGACACGATGACCTGGGAGCCGAGGATGTTCCGCGCGTTCGCGTAGAGCACGAGCGGCCCGACGACACGCACCCTGGCGCTCGCGTCGAAGAGGAGCTGCTCGTCGGTGGCGAGCGCCCGGGACATGGGCTCGCTGCCGGCCTTCTCCCGCATGGCGGACATGTAGGTGGCGCCCACGGCGACGCCGGCGCGCTCGTGCTCGACGCCGACCGAGAGGCTCGCCTGGTGCCGCGGGACATAGGGCATCTCGTCTCCCTTCACGACGCGGCCGAAGATGGGGTCGTCCGAGGCGAAGCTCGAGAGGAACTCGGTGCGGGTGAGCGTGTAGGCCGCGGTGATCGGCAGCTTGAGCTGGCCGAGCGGGACCTCGTGCTCCGCGTACGCCTCGATGCCATAGATCCGGGCCTCGCCCGCGTCGTACTGGCGATCGAGATCCGCGTCGAGACAGCCGCTGGAGAGCGTGCAGACATCCGTGATGTTCGAGTAATCGTTGAAGTAGCCGATGATCTCCGCGCGCAGCGGCCCGTCGGCGAAGCGAGCGCCGCCCTCGTAGTTCACGCTGAGCTCGGGCTCGACGTGCTCGTCGCTCCCCGGCGCCGGGGGGCTGAATCCTCGGTAGGCCCCGGCCAGGAGGCCGAGCGCCTCGGTGATCGCAAGGTAGGCGCCGGCGCCGGGCAGGAGCGCCTGCGCGAGCCGCGTTTGCTCGCTCCCGGCCGCGCGATCCACGAGGGCAGAGCGCATGAGCTCGATCCGGACGCCGGGCGTCACCGTGAGCGCTCTCCAGGTGATCGCGTCGCTCGCGTGGAGCGCGATTGCCTCGGTCCACGCCTCGTTGAACTGGGTCACGACGGTCGGTCCGCCGTCCGGCACGAGCGCGCCGCCGAGCACGAGAAACCCGTTCTCGCTGTGGCGGCGCTCGACCCGATCGTGGTGCAGGCGCAGGCCGTACTCGACGCGGTGCGAGACGGGCCCCGTGGCGACGTTCCAGCGGACGCGGGTCTCCACGCCTTGCGACACGAAGTCGCGCTCGTTGGGGCCGATGAGCAGCGCCTCGCCCGGCGTCGAGCTGTCGAGCTGCCCGGTCAGCACGGCGTAGTACACCGCGTTCTGCGGCGTGTCCGGGGCGGCGAGCACGTCGAACAGGTTGGCCCCGCGGAAGCCGTTCACCTTGCGCCACACGCGCGAGAAGTCGTTCCGGTACACGGTCGTCGTCACCGACAGGTCGCGCGACGGCTCGAGCACGTGGGTCAAGGCGAGCGCGGTCCGGTGGTTGCGCATGCGGTCGAGCGCGCTCACCCCGTAACGGCGGAGCGGGTCCTCCTCGAAATCCCCGTCCGTGATGCCGAGGTACGTCTCGTTGGAGAGCTCTTCCGAGTAGGTGAGCTTGAGGCGGAGCTCGTTCTTGATGCGGGCGGCCGGGTCGACGAGGTAGCTGCCCTTGACCATCACCTCGTTGCGGTAAAACCCTGTGTCCGCGCCGCTCGGGAGCTCCTTGAAGCCGTCGCTCCGCAGGTGCACGCCCTCGACGAGGAAGTCCATCTGACCGTCGCTCGTCCCGAGATAGGCGTGCGCCTTGCCGTAGCCGTACTGGCCCAGCGCGAGATCGAGCGCGCCCGACGCGAGCGACGGGGCGGAGCGGGTGACGAGATCCACGGTGCCGCCCACGGTCTGCGGGCCATAGGCGATGGCCCCTGGCCCCTTTATCACGCGCACGTTCGACATGCGGGTGATGAGCGGGAAGTAATAAGCGGCTGGCGCGGAGTACGGCGCAGGAGAGATGGGGACGCCGTCCTCCATGAGCGTCACCTTCTTGCTGCGATCGGGGTTGACGCCGCGAACACCGATGTTCGGCCGCAGGCCCAGCCCGTCCTCGCCCCTCACGTACACGCCGGGAACGCTGACCAGCACGGCGTGGGGATCGTCGTGCTCGAAGCGCTCGAGCTGGCGGCTCTTGATCACATGAGCCGAGCCCGCGGTCCGCGTCACGCGCGTGCCCGCGACCGTCACCTCCACCGGCGCATCGCCTGCAGGCGCCGCCGGCGCCGGTGCAGCGCCTTCCTGGCTCGCCGCCGGCGCGCCATCGGAGGGTGCCGCCGGCGCATCGCCGGGAGCAGCCGCCGGCGCTGGCGCAGCAGCATGCTGGTCCCCCGGCGGCGCATCGCCGGGAGGCGCCGCCGGCGCATCGCCGGGAGGCGCCGCCGGCGCATCGCCGGGAGGCGCCGCCGGCGCATCGCCGGGGGGCGCCGCCGGCGCCGGTGCAGGTGCGTCCCGGCCCGCCGCCGGCGCTCCCGTGCCCGGAGGCGCTCCCGGCATCGCTGGATCCCCCGGGGCCTCCGAGCTCGGTTCAGGAGACTGCGCATGAGCGACCCCGGCCACGGTGATCAGAAGCACGGGAACAGCGAGCCCAAGACGGGCCCGGAAGGGACGGGTCTGCGTTGACATGTAATATATATTACGAATCCACCGAATCAAACCGCATCGCGAGCTCGGTGGGCTCGCGGCGTGTCGAACGCGCGGTCAACAGGGGCCTACTACAAATGAAAGTCAGCATCGAGTAGCCCTTGAACAGCGCAGGCCGACGTGCGCTCACGCCAGACGGCAGCGCAGACGACAAGGAGCGCGCACCGCCGTCCGCGCAGCCACGGAAGGTCTCCGCCGGTCCGAGAGAGGCCGCCCCTGCAGGGCCGAAGCTTCCACGCGATGTTGCCGCGCCGTCGCAACCACGTCGCCCCTTCAGCGCATCCTCCCGCCGCTCGGACCGCCCCGGAGCGTTCGTCGTCGAGGAGTGCTCATGAATTACGACATCGGCATGATCTGCCCAGCCTGCGGCTGCGTCACCATCTTCCAGGCCGGCACCACCACCCCGCGGCGATGCGCGCGCTGCCACGACATGGACGCGGAGGCTCCGCTCCCGCCGCCGTCGTACGAGCGGCCGACATTCCCCGGCGGGCGCAGCCGGAGGCCCGAGGCCGCGCAGCTCGACTGGATGGAATGATCAGACCGGCGCGCCGAGCTGCCGAAGGAGCTCCCGCACCACCCCGCAGGCGCAGTGCTCCCGGTAGGCGCGCGTCGAGCGCAGGTCGTCGATGGGCGAGATGTCCTGCGCGACGGCCGCGTCGATCTCCGCCGCGGTGAGCTCGGCGAGCGGACGGGACACGCAGAGCGCGCGCACGCTCGGCAGCAGCGCCGTCGTCGGCGCGACCGACGCCATCCCCAGCCCGAGCCGCGCGGCGCGCCCGGATCGCACCTCGGCCACGCCCGCGAGCGCGACCTTCGAGATCGCCTGCGCCCGCCGCGCGCCGATCTTCCGCCAGTACCAGGGCGACCCGGGCGCCGGCAGCGCGATCTCCACGGCGACGATCACCTCGTCCGGCGCGCGCGACGTGCGCTTGTAGCCCGTCTGCAGGGCGCTCATCGGGATGCGCCGCTCCCCGCGGACGCTCTGCACCACGACGGTCGCGTCGTAGGCGGCGAGCGCGGCGACGCCGTCGGCGGCCGGCGACGCCGTGGCCAGGTTGCCGCCGAGCGTGCCGCGCGCCTGGATCTGCACCGCGCCCACGTCGCGGCTCATCCGCGCGAGGAGCGGCGCCCGCGCGGCGATCGCGTCGCTCCGGAGCAGCTCCAGGTACGTCGTCGCGGCGCCGACCCGGAGCGTGTCGCCGGAGAGCGAGATGCCTCGCAGCTCCGAGAGCCGGGACACGTCGACGACGAGCGGCGCCGCCGGGCTCCCTGCCGCGACCTCGAGCGGAGGCCTGAGCTCCTGCTCGACGACCCAGTCGGTGCCGCCGGCCAGGAGCGTGACCGGCGCGCCGAGCGCGGCCCGCTCCGCCACGATCTCGCACAGCGGACCGAGCCCGGCGACGTGCCGCATCTCGAACAGGCGCAGATCGGCGAGGCTCACGGCGCCGCCCCTCCCCCGCCGCGGCGCAGCGCGGCGGCGGCGCGGACGCTCTCGACGATCCGCTGGTACCCGGTGCAGCGGCACAGGTTGCCGGCGAGCGCCTCGCGCACCTCGAGCTCCGACGGATCCGGGCTCCGCGCGAGCAGTGCCTCCGCCGAGAGCAGCATGCCCGGCGTGCAGATCCCGCACTGCGCGCCGCCCTCCTCGACGAAGCAGCGCTGCAGCGGCGACAGGTGTCCGGCGCAGGCGAGGCCCTCGACCGTCGTCACGTGCCGCCCCTCGCACTGCCCGATCGCGATGAGGCAAGCGTTCACCGGGTCGCCGTCGAGCAGCACCGTGCACGCGCCGCACTCGCCCTCCGCGCACCCCTCCTTCGTGCCCGTGAGCCCGAGCGGCCCCCGGAGCGCGTCGAGCAGCCGCGAGAGCGGCGGCAGATCGACCTCGCGCGGCGAGCCGTTGACGACGAGCGATACCTTCATGCGCGATCCCCTCCCCCTGCCGCCTGCCGCGGCGTTGCGGCGGCGCGCGCCGCCTCGAACAGGCGCTCCGGCGTGAGCGGCAGCGCGCGCGCGGCGATCCCCGTCGCATGCTCCACCGCCGCGGCGATCGCGGGCGCGGCGCCGTCCATCGGCAGCTCGCCGATGCCCTTGGCCCCGCCGCCCGGGCCGAAAGGGAAGGGCTCCTCGACCAGGACGACGTGGAACGGCGGCGCGTCGAGCGACGTCGGGATGATGTAGTTGCTCATCCGCGGGTTCCTGATCTTGCCGTCCTGCCAGACGATCTCCTCGGAGAGCGCCCAGCCGATCGCCTGGAGGCTGCCGCCCTCGATCTGCCCCGTGCACATGACCGGGTGGATCGCCTTGCCCGCGTCGACGGCCGACCAGAAGTCGACGACCGTCACCTCGAAGGTGTCGAGGTCCACCTCGACCTCGGCCACGTCGCACGCCCAGCCGAAGCACGGGTACGCGTCGCCCTTGTACGCCTCGTCGTCCCAGCGCACGAAGCCGGGCGGCTCGTACTGCTTCAGCGACGTCACCTGCCCCTCGCGCGCGAGCAGCCGGTCGGCCGCCTCCTCGAAGGTCAGCGCCGGCGGCGCCCCGGCCGCGCCGCCCTGCGGGGCGCTCGCCTGCCATGCAGCCCGCGCCGCATCCTGCTCCGCGCGCACGCGGCCCGCCAGATCGCGCGCCGCAGCCTCGAGGATCGAGCCGACCACCATCACCGTGCGCGACGCCACGGTGGGCCCCGAGTCAGGCACGGTCGTCGTGCACGGCACCGCGAACTCGACCCGATCGATCGGCAGCCCCGCGGCGTCCGCGGCGATCTGCCGGAACACCGTCTCCGTCCCCTGGCCGATGTCCGTCGACGCGGTGCGGACGCGGAGGCGGCCGCCAGGCGCGAGATCCAGCGCGACCTTGCCCTTGAGGAAGCGCTCGCCCGCCCCGGTGAAGCCCGCGCCGTGCATGAACACGCTCAGCCCGATCCCGCGCGCCACCCGCCCGCGCACGATCGGCCCCGCCGCGCGCTTCTGCCGGTAGCCGCTCGCCGCGATCGCCCGGGCGACGCACTCCTCGCCCGCGACGCTCGCGCGGAGCACCTGGCCGGTCGCCGTCGAGTCGCCGGGGCGCAGGACGTTCTTCGCCTTCAGATCGAGCGGATCGCAGCCGAGCTCCTGCGCGACGCGGTCGATGTGCCGCTCGATCGCCCAGATCGTCTGCGGCGCGCCGAAGCCGCGGAAGGCGCCGTTCGGCGGCGTGTTCGTCGCCACCGCGGTCGCCTCGATCCAGACGTCGTCCCAGCGGTAGGCGCCCGTCGCGTGCAGCGCGCCGCGCGACAGGACCACCTGCGACAGCGTCGCGTAGGCGCCGCCGTCCATGAGGATCCGGATCTTCAGCGCGCGGAGCGCCCCGTCGCGGTCGCAGCCGCTCGTGATCTCGCAGGAGGCCGGGTGGCGCTTCGTCGTCGCCTCGATGTCCTCGGTCCGGTCGTAGATCATCCGGACCGGGCGGCCGCTCTTCTTCGCGAGGAGCGCCGCGTGGAGCGCGATGACCGACGGGTACTCCTCCTTGCCCCCGAAGCCGCCCCCGGTCACCGACTGCGTGACGTGGATCCGCTCGGGCGGGAGCCCGAACGCCTTCAGAAACGCCTTGTGCACGTAGAACGGGCACTGGAGCGAGCCGATCGCGTGCGCGCCGGCCTCGTCCCACCACGCGACGACCCCCTGCGGCTCGATGTAGAGCTGCTCCTGGTGGTGCGTGGCGTACGTGCCGGAGACGACCACGTCGCAGCGAGCGAGCGCCGCGTCGATCTCGGCCTCGCCGCGCTCCCGGTCGACGTCGGCGCGCCCCTTCGTGATGAGGAAGCGCTTGAAGACGTTGTCGGTGCCCCAGACGAGATCCTCGCCCTCGAGCGCGGCGCGCGCGTCGAGCACCGGCGGCAAGGGATCGATGTCGAGCGTGACCGCCTGGACCGCCCGCGCGAGCTTGAGCCGATCCGCGCAGCCGAGCAGGGCGATCGGCTCGTAGGCGTGGTTCACCCTGCCGGCGGCGAGGATCGGCTGATCGTCCAGGATCAGCGCGACCACGTTGACCGGGACGTCCTCGGCGAGCACCACCGTGACGTCGCTCCAGTCGAACGCGGGGTCGAAGCGAACCCCCCGGAGGATCCCGCGGGGCACGGGGCTCCGCACGGTGCGCCCGAAGATCTCCCCCGGCATCGCCGGGATGTCGTCGACGTAGCGCGACGCCCCCGTGACCTTGGGAGGGCCGTCCGTACGGGGCACGCTGCTCCCCACGGTGCTCGCTGACGCTGGAGGGTTCGTCGCCATTCGGATGCTCCTCCTCACCGACGATAGCCCGGTCCCCCGGGAGGCGTCGACCCGAGCGCGCCGTGGGGCGCGGCCCGCGCAGCTGGACGATCGCCGGCCGCCTTCAGGCGAGAAAGCGCGGCGGCCCCCCGAGCACGCGGATCACGTCGACGGGCACATTCAGGTCGTGCAGCACCCCTGGATCGTCCACCTCCTCATCGACGCACCTGTCGCCCAGCGCCCTCAGGTGATCCCGGAGCGGCGGCGGATCGGCCTCCAGGTAACGCTGGAGCGCCTCGGTGCGCAGCACCACCGGGTGCCCGCCGCGGCCGAGGTGCCGCGGCCGCACCGCGAGCGGCGACGTCGCCAGGGAGGCGCCCGCCTCGAGGCGGGCGAGCAGCCGCGCCACCGTCGCGGCGCGCGCGGGGGGCACGTCGACAGGCGTCACGATGACGGCGTCGGCGTCGCCGATGCGCGGCGCGGCGACGGCCAGCGAGCCCGCCGGCCCGAGGTCGTCCGGCGCGGACCACGAGACCAGGTCGATGCCCGGCTGCACATGGGCCAGCAGCGCGTGAAAGACGGAGCTGCGCACCACCACGAGCACCCGCGCGCTCTCGGCCGAGAGGCGGGCCTCCGCGTGGGCGATCGCCAGCGGCCGCTCGGCCCCGCCCTTCGTCGATGACGGCCAGGCCAGGAGCGCCTTCGGCCCCCCGAGCCGCTTGCCCGCGCCCGCGGCGAGCACGATCGTGGTCACTCGATTCATCCAGCCTGCTCCTCTCCGGCGGACGTCGTGCCGGCCGATGACCATCGAGCGCGCTGCCGCCCCGCGCGCCACGCGACGAGCTCCGCGGCCAGGGCGACGCTGATCTCGGCCGGCGTGCGCGCCCCGATGTCGATGCCGACCGGCATCCTGACCCGCGCGACGTCGCCCTCCGGCACCCCCCTCGCCTCGAGCCGCGCGCGCGTTCGCGCGGCCTTCGCGCGGCTCCCGACGCCGCCCACGTACCCGAAGCCGCGCGCGAGCGCCCACGCGAGCGCCTCCTGATCGAGGGCGTGGTCGTGCGTCATCACGAGCGCCGCCGCCTCGCCGAGCTCCCTCGGCAGGCCCGTCAGCACCTCCGGGTCGTCGTGCTCGGCGAGCACGAGCCGCACCTGCTCCCCGGGCGCCGGCGCGAGATCCCGCGGCGCATCGTCGTACGCCGACGGCGCGCGGGCGAGCGGCGCCGCCGCCGGCACGCGGGCGGGGTCGGCGGCGGCGGCGCGCGTGTCGCAGAGGGTCACGCGGAAGCCCAGCGACGCGAGGAGCGGCGCGGCGAACGCGCCCACGTGCCCGGCGCCGATCACGAGGACGTGCACGGCGGGCAGCAACGGCTCGATGAGCACCTCGACCGAGCCGCCGCAGCACATGCCCAGCGTCGGGCCCAGGCGGAACGTCTCGAGCTTCGGCGCGCTGGCGAGCTCGTCGAGCGCGCGCCCCATGATGCCGAGCGCCGCCCGCTCGACGGCGCCGCCGCCGATCGTGCCGATCGCGGTGAGATCGTCGATGAGGCAGAGCTTCTGCCCCGGCGTCGACGGCGCCGAGCCGTGCCGCGCCACCACCGAGGCGAGCACCACCCGCCGCCCCGCCTCGAGCGCGTCCAGGGCCGCCCGAAGCACGTCGTGCGGGAACGCCGTCCTCGGGATCACCTGGCTCAGATCCAGCATTGGTAGATCCTACGTTCTCCTGCCCGGCCGTGAAACCGGGCGATGAAGGGCAAGACCCCCTTTCAAACCGTGCGTGCGGATTTCCCGCACACGGCTTACCGGTGGTCTCTCGGGCCGCTGCATTACGCAGCCTCCGGGTACTGGACGGTCCCGCGCAGGCGGTGGAGCCCGTGACCTTCGACGAAGAAGTCGCATGTCCAACCCTCGGCCTCACCCGCGCGCAGGTTGCGCCCCTTGCGCTTCTTGAGGAAGTCGCGGAGTCGCCGCCACACGTAGCCGTCGATCTGGTTGAACTTGCCCGTCGCGTTCCCGGTGCGGAAGTAGTTGCCCCAGCCGCGCAGCACCGGGTTCAGAGCGCGGATCAGCACCCGCACGTCCTTCACCCCGTTCCGGGCTCGACCGGTCAGCTCCTTCACGCGCTGCCGCACCCGCTTCATGCTGCGCTGAGAGGGCCAGCGCTGGAGGAAGTACACGCGCCGGCGTGACTGCTCCCAGATCGGCCCGCTCATGCGCTTGCGCAGGTGGCAGCCGAGGAAGTCGAAGCCCTCCTTGCCCAAGGAGAGATCCACCCGCCTCGTCTTATCCGGGTGTAGCTCCAGCCCGAGCCGCGCGAGCACCTCGCGCACGCGCCTCTCGGCCTGCTCGCACGCCGACCTCGTGGCGCACATGACCACGAAGTCGTCCGCGTAGCGCACCAGCGTGCCCAGATGGGCACCATGGCGCTCCCACGCTACATCGAGCACGTGCAGGAAGATGTTCGAGAGCAGTGGAGAGATCACGCCGCCCTGCGGTGTCCCCGAGAGCGTCGCTACCTCCCGCCCCTCTTCCATCACCCCGCACCGGAGCCACTGCCGCAGCAGCTTGAGCACCCGCCGATCCGAGACGCGTCGCTCGACCAGCTTCATTAGCTTGTCGTGGTCGATGCTCCCGAAGTAGTCGCGGATGTCCGCGTCCAGGACGTGGTTGCCTCTGCGAGCTCCCAGCTTGCGGAGGGTCTCCAGCGCCTGCGTCGCGCTGCGGCGAGGCCGGAAGCCGTACGAGCTCGGGCGAAAGTCCGCCTCGAAGATCGGCTCCAGCACCAGCTTCGCCGCCATCTGCACCACCCGGTCCCGGATCGTCGGGATGCCTAGCGGCCGCTTCTTCCCATCGGCCTTCGGGATGTACCGGCGCAGCACCGCTGCCGGCCGGTACGTACCTGCTCGCAGTGTGACGCCGAGCTCTTCGAGGAAGCGCTCCACGCCGTGCTGCTCGATATCGGCGAGCGTCTGGGCATCGACGCCTGCCGCACCTCGGTTCCGCTTCACCCGCTTCCACGCTTCCACGAGGACGTCACCCCTCGCGATGCGGTCATACAACGCGTGGAACCGGCGCCCCGGATACCGCTTGGCCGCGACCCACAGCCGGCGTTGGAGTTGTCGCACTTTGTCCTCGGGCTCGCGCCCGCGGGGGTGGTTGGGACCGGTCCTGCCGGC
Organism: Sorangium sp. So ce426; assembly: GCF_051475585.1. Taxonomy (NCBI): domain Bacteria; kingdom Pseudomonadati; phylum Myxococcota; order Polyangiales; family Polyangiaceae; genus Sorangium; species Sorangium sp. So ce426. The sequence continues at coordinate 8,572,589 of NZ_CP150341.1, forward strand.
CATGCCCTCGCGCTTACCTCCTCGACCGACGCGACCACCGCAGGGGCCTCTCCCTCCGGCCGCGTTGTTCGTCGCGGCCATCAACGGTACTACGGCCCCCTCGGACTCCCGCTGCGCAGCGCTCGATTTCACCTTCGGCTTATACGAGCCACCTTGCCGTGACGACGGCAACGCAGACGGGTCTCCCGTGTTCCGCACCTCTCCTTGAACGCGTGCTGCGCCCTCTACCCCGGAGGGACCCGTCGCGCGTTCTGCTCCGGACTGCGGCGCGTCGGGCATGGCCTTCGCCGTGGCATGCGCGGCTCGGCTCCCTCGTTGTTTGTCTGTCGAGGCGGCAGGCTTCACTTCATGTTGCGGCCCGCGTTCTTGCTCCCTCCGTGGAGGCTTTCGACGCCCCGCTCGGACCGCGGGGTCTCCCCCGTCAGTCTGGGGCCTGCTACCGGGCGCTCCGGCGCTTACCCGGGCGGGACTCGCACCCGCTGGAGACGTGCAGCCTGAGATCGCTCCCCTACCCCGCGAACGGGGCCCGGGATCGAGCTCGTCACGGCGCACCATGATTGAGACTCTAGCGACCCGGCGACCGAAAACGAGAGCGCCGAGAGCCCCGGCGCCGAAAGAGCTTGCTGGAACGCCGCGCTTGTACCGAAAGTCGAGCGCGCTCGGAGAGCGGCGCAGGCGTCCCCCGAGATCCCGGCCCGCTGTGACCGCCGGGATCCACATAAAAACGCGGAGTTACAAGCCACGATGCCCCCCCCTGCCACGCTCGACCCCGACCTCCAGCGCGCCCTCTCCGATCCGGGCTTCACGCCGGGCCGCCGCCACTTCGCCGCCCTGATGGATCTGCTCGAGACGGCCGATGAGCCCGCCGAGCTGGCGGAGCGGGCCCTGCGGCGCGCCGGCGCTGCGGCGCTGCCCGCCGCGCTCGAGCGCGCGGCCGGCGCGCCGCCGGCGCTGCGCGCGCCGCTCACCCGGCTCGTCGGCAAGCTGATGGCCGCTGGGCCGATCGATCCCGAGGTCTCGGAGCGGGCGCGCGACTACCTGCTCGCCTGCCTCGGCGACGACGATCGCCGCACGCGCCGCATGGCGGCGGTGGCGCTCGGCAAGCCGCGCGCGGCGGACGCCGGGCGAGCGCTCGTCGAGCAGGCGCTCGCCGAGGCGGCGCGCAGCGAGCGCTCGCCCGACGTCCGCCGCGCGCTGATCGACGCGCTCGGCAAGGTCGGCGGCGGCGCCGCGCTCGAGGCGCTGGCCGAGCTCGACGGCGACGACATCGCCGGCGTGCGCGCGCGCGCCGAGCTCCTGGCCAGGAGGACCCTCACGCGCGGCGAGCCGTCCGAGATCGCCGGCGATCGCGCGCCGGAGCGCCCCCTGCGGGTGGCGGTGCGCTGCCGGCGCGGGCTCGAGGCGATCCTCGCCGAGGAGCTCGCGGCGCTCGGCGCGGGCTCTCCCGGCGGGGCGCTCGTCCCCGAGCTCCGGAGCGATCCGTGCGGCGGCGCGCGGGTCGAGGTGATGCTGAGCGGCCGCCTCGACGCCCTGTTCGGGGCGCGCACGATGCTGTCGTTCGCGTTCCCGCTGCCGCTGCGGAAGCTCGACCAGGGCGCCGACCTCGCCGCGGCGGTCGCGGAGCGGCTGCTCTCGCGGGAGGCGCGCGAGATCCTGCGCCGCTTCACCCAGGGCGCGATCCGCTACCGCATCGACTGGGCCGGCGGCGGCAAGCGCCGGGCGGCGGTGTTCCGCGCCGCGGCCGCCGTGGAGGCGGAGGCCCCGGAGCTCGTGAACGATCCGACCCAGAGCACGTGGGACGTGGTCGTCTACGAGGGCGCGGGCCGTGTCCGGGTCGAGCTCGCGCCGCGCCTGCCCGACCCACGGTTCGCGTACCGCCGGGGCGACGTGCCCGCGGCGTCGCACCCGACGATCGCGGCCGCTCTCGCGCGCATCGCGGGGGCGCGCGGCGACGACGTCGTCTGGGATCCGTTCGTCGGCTCGGGCCTGGAGCTCTGCGAGCGCGCCCTGCTCGGACCGTACCGGCGGCTCGTGGGCTCGGATCGCGATCCTCGAGCCCTGCAGATCGCGCGCGAGAACCTCGACGCCGCGGGCGCGCGGGGCGCGGAGCTCCTCCAGCGCGACGCGGGCGGCGCGCCGCCCCCGGGCGAGGCGCCCACGCTGATCCTGACGAACCCGCCCCTCGGGCGGCGCGTCGAGCGCACGGGAGATCTCGACGCCATGCTCGATCGCTTCGTCGAGGGCGCCGCGCGCGCGCTCGCGCCGGGCGGCAGGATGGTGTGGATCTCGCCGTTCCCCGAGCGGACCGAGGCCGCCGCGCGCCGCTCAGGCCTCCGGCCCGAGGTGCTCCTGCGCGTGGACATGGGCGGCTTCGACGCGCAGATCCAGAGCTTCCACAAGGAAGCGCTCCGGCCGCGGGCGAGCCCCGATCGGCGCGACGGCCAGCGCGGGGACCGGCTCGACCGCCCCCCTGCCGGGCGCGGTGGGCGCGGCCCCCAGCAGGCCGAGCTGCGCGGCGAACAGCATCGCCCCCCCCGCCAGGAGCAGCGCCACCACCACCGCGATGATGATCCCGAGCCGCCCCGAGCGGTCGGGCGGCGCGTCGGTGATCAGGTCGAAGCCGCCGGCCGTGCCGAGGGGCGACGGAGCCGGCGCGGCTGAGCCCTGCGCCGGGCTCTGAGCGGGCGCCGCGCTCTGCTGCGCGGCGACGGCGCCGTGCGTGGCCGCCGAGGCTTGCTGCGATGGGCTGAGCGCGCCGGCCGCGGCGGAGCCCGGCCCGAGGAGCGCGCCGCCCCTCGTGGACGACGCGGCCGCGGGCGCCCCCGCGGCTCGTTCGAGCGGCGCCGCAGCGGAGCGACCTGCCGCCGCCGCATCGGCGAGCGCCTCTGGCGCGCCGAGCATCGGCGTCGCGTCGACCGGGGGCGGCACGACCGGCGTGGGAGCCTCCCGCGACCGCGTGGGGACGTCGTCATCGTCATCGTCGCGGTCGTCGACGACCGTGGGCGCATCGAGCGTGGGCTCGTCGAGCATGTCCCCGTCGAGATCGCCGAGGAAAGGCAGCTCGCCGCTCCGGGGCCGAGGTCTCGCGACAGCTTCGGGCTCCGCGTCCGGGCGCTCGCGCCCCGGGAACGCCGGCGCTGGCGCTGCGACCGCGGGCGGCTCTCGAGGCCCTCCAGCCGGCGGCGCCGCGCCTGGCGCGGGCCGCCCCGCGTCGGGCGCGCGGAGCGCGGCGGGCGCCGCTCCTCCGGAGCGCGCAGGCGCTGCGGCCGCTGGCCCAGCGGGCCCGCGGAGGTTCAGGGGCGTCGCCTCCCGCGTGGCCATCCTGGGCTCCGAGCCCTCGCGGGCGTCGCCGGACGTCTGCGTCACCGGGACCGCCCCCACGCCCGGAACGCGCGCTCGCGCGACCGGGGCGCGCCCTTGCGCGGCCGGAGCCGCGGCGGGCGCCCTGGGGATCGGGGCGGCGCCCGGCCTGGGGGCCGACGCGCCCGGTTGCGCCGCCGGGGGCCGCGCGCGCTCGGCCGGGAGGGGCGGCGCCGGTTGACCCGCGGCCGCCGCCGCCGCGCGCTGCGCGATGACCTCGTCGAGCTGGCTCGAGCTGAACGGCGAGACCCGCATCAGCGTGCGCACCTCGTCGTCGTCCTCGTCGTTCGTCGCGTCCTCGTCGTCGAGCGGGAGCAGCGTGCGCACCGCGGGATCGGGGTGCCATTCCTCGAGAGCGCGCCGGAACGCGGCGGCGTTCGTCGTGCGCGCGGAGCGATCGCGCTGGAACGCGTCGTCGAGGACCCGCTGGAGATCGTCGTCGCCCACGTCGAAGACGGCGAGCGGCGCCGGCGAGGAGCCCGAGATCCGTTGCCGCGTCTCGGCGTCGCTCCCTCCGCCGAAGGCGCTCGCCCCGGTCAGCACCTCGTAGAGCGTCGCCGCGATGGCCCACACGTCGTCGCCGGCCGAGAGCGTCCCGCCCCCGACCCGCTCGGGCGACTGGTACGCGATGCGGCTCGGCGTCTGGCGCAGGTCGGCCAGGATCGCCTTCGAGGTGCGATCGACCGCGGTCGTGAGCACGCACTCCGGCGAGATCGCGCCGTGCGCGACGCCGAGGGCGTGAAGCGCCTCGATCCGCTTCGCAAGACGAATGGCCCAGCCGACGGCGTCGAGCTCGTTCAGCGGGCCATCGCGCAAGATCCGAGTTGCAAGCGTTTCCACTTACGAAGCCAGGGTAGTACCTGTCCGCCGAAGTTTGTACCTGGATCCGCGCGCCGTTCGTCCCCGGGGCGACCGATTCCAGGGAGCGCGCCTCGCCGCGTACGCTCGGAGGCGGCGCCCCTGACGGACGGCGCCGGCGCGCGGATCCGCGGCGCGGGGAGCCGCGCTCGTCATGACCGCTCGCCCCCGGCCGCGTCGGTCGGGACGATGCGGACGCGCCGTACCCGCCGGCCGGCGACATCCATCGCCACGAGCGTGTAACCCTCGCACTCGACGCGCTCGCCCGCCTCGGGTGGGTGCTCGAGCCGGCCGAGCATGTAGCCGCCGACCGTCTCGACGGTCTTCACCTCGGGCAGCAGCACGATGTGCCCGTCGCGCTCCAGGTCCGTCAGCAGGACGCGGCCGTCGACGTCGACGATGCCGCCGCCGCGGCGGTGGATGGGCGGCACCTCCTCGTCGTTCTCGTCGCGGATCTCGCCGACGATCTCCTCGATGAGGTCCTCCATCGTCACGAGCCCCATGAACTCGCCCGAGGCCGACGTGATGATCGCCACCGGCACTTGGCGCGCCTGCATCTCGAGGCGGAGGCGCTCGACCGAGGTGTTCTCGCGCGCGAAGATCGGCTTGCGGAGCAGCTCGGCGACGCGCGCCGCGCGGCGGCGGTGGCTCAGGACGTCGAACAGGTCGCGCAGGTGCAGGTAGCCGAGCACGTTCTTGCCCTGCTCGTCGAGCACCGGGTACCGGGAGTACCCCGCGTCGGCCACGATCCGCACCGCCTCGTCGATCGTCATGTTCGCGCGCAGCGTCGCCGCGTCGGAGCGGAGCGACATCACGTGCCTCGCCGTGCGCCGGCGCAGGTCGAAGATGCGCACCAGCATGCTGCGCAGCGCCGGATCGAGCCCCGCGGGGCTCTTCGTCAAGAGCAGCCGGAGCTCCTCCGACGTGTGCGCGATCTCCTCCTCGCCCACAGGCCGGAGCCCGAAGAGGCGGACGAACCCGTTCGCCATCGAGTTGAGCACCCAGATGACCGGCCACATCAGGACGAAGAACCCGTGCAGCGGCCTCGCCGCCCAGAGCGTAACCTTCTCGGTCCGCTGGATCGCGAGCGACTTCGGCGCGAGCTCCCCGATCACGGTGTGGAGCGCCGTGATCAGGATGAACGAGATGCCGATGGCGATGGCGTGCGCGCCGACCCCCGACCAGGCGTCGAGCGGCGCGAGCAACGGCTCGATGAGGTGGGCGATGGCCGGCTCGCCGATCCAGCCGAGCCCGAGGGACGCGAGCGTGATGCCCAGCTGGTTGGCGGACAGGTACGCGTCGAGCCGCTGCGACATCTGCAGCGCGAGCCGGGCCCGCGCGTCCCCCTCGCGCACGAGCTGCTCCAGCCGCGTCGGCCGCATCTTGACGATGGCGAACTCGGACGCGACGAAGAACGCGTTGAGGAGCACCAGGAGCGCGGTGCCCAGGAGGTAGACGAACGTCATGCCGGTCGCCGTCCTCCCCCCGGTGCGCCCGCCGCCCCGCGCCTCCTCGGCGACGAGCCGCGGCTAGATCCTCGCACGTTCGAGGATCTTGCTTCGCAGGCCCGGGTCGTCGTTGCTGAGTCCATCGACGAGAGCATCGGCCGGGGATTGCCCCTTGGCGATGAGCGCGCTGAGCCGATCGAGGTGGACGCGCTCGTCCTTGCCGTTCTTGTTCAGGCGCGCGCGCCGCTCGAGGCCGCCCGAGGCGATCGAGACGAGCCGCTCGGCCAGCGCCGCGAGCGGCTTGCCGCGGAACGTGGCGCGGAGCGCGCGCTCGGCGATCTTCGGGCGCACGGCCTCGAGCTCGTCGAACCTGAAGCTCTCGGACAGGGCGTCGGCCTCGTCGAGCGCGCGCGCGTCGTAGAGGATGCCCGCCCAGAGCGCCGGGAGCGCGCAGACGAGGTTGGCCGGCAGCGAGTCCGCGCCGCGGACCTCGAGGGTCCGCTTCAGCCTGACCTCCGGGAAGAGGGTGTTGAGGTGCATCTCCCAGTCGCCGCGGGTGGCCCGGTGCCCCTCGAAGCCGCGCTCCAGGAAGTCACGGAACGTCTGCCCCGTGTTCTCGATCACCTCGCCGTCGCGCTTGATGAGGAACATCGGCGCGTCGACCGCCCACGCGACGTAATCCGAGAAGCGGCGCCCGCGCTCGAGCACGTCGCGGATCAGCCCCTGCCGCGCGGCGTCGACGTCGAGCCAGACCTTGGCGCGGTAGCTCCGCCCGCCGAACAGCGCCCCCTCGTAGAACGGGGAGTTGGCGAACATCGCCGTCACGAGCGGGGAGAGCCGGAGCGACACGCGGAGCGCGCGCATCGCCGCCTCCTCGCTGGCGTAGTCGAAGTTCGCCTGCACGGTGGCGGTGCGGCGCATCATGTCGAGGCCGTGCGCGCCGCGCGTCGGCAGGTAGCGCCGCATGATCGCGTAGCGCGCCTTGGGCACCCAGGAGAGATCGGCCTGCGACGCGAAGGGGTGGAACCCGATGCCGAGCCAGGTCAGCTTGAGCTCGGCGGAGATGTCGCGCAGCTCCGCGAGGTGCCCGCTCATCTCCATACAGATCTGGTGGATGTTCTCGAGGGGCGCTCCGGACAGCTCGAGCTGCCCGCCTGGCTCGAGGGTCACCGAGGCGCCAGCCCGGGCGAGCGCGATCAGCGGACCGCCGGGGGTCTCGTGCTCGGGTGTCCACCCGTGCCGCTCGACGAGCGCCTGGAGGACGTTGAGGACGCTCCGCTCGCCCTCGTACGGGATGGCAGCGCCCGTCCTGGCGTCGACCCCGAACTTCTCCGCCTCGGCGCCGATCCGGTGAAGGGCCTCGGGCTTCGTGGCTTCGTGAAAGGGAAACAGCAGGTCGTCGAACGTCTCCAACGGTTGAGACTTCGACTCACTCCCGTGGCTTGCATCGGCCATCATCACGTTTCCGGTTGGGTTTCGTTCTCGCTTAGAGCGCGCGCCTGAGAAGGGGCGCGCGCTGCGTCGTACGGAGCATCTTCGCGAGCGCGCCCAGGTGCGCCAGCGTTGTCCCCGTCCCTCCCCCGAGCATTCGCGCGCCCGCCTCGATGAGCCGCGCCGCCGACGCCGCCCAAGCATCGCAGATCTCGGCGGGCGCGACGCGGTCGGTGCCGTCCGCCTGCGCGGATTCCGCGCCGAGCAGCACGCCGACCTGGACCTCATGCGCGACGCCCTCGAGGCGCCGGAGCACATTGAGCCCGAGCTCGACCGACGGCACCTCGAAGAGCAGCGCGTCCGCGCCGCTGTCGAGGGCCGATCGGGCGACCTCCTCGAAGCCCTCGCCATCGGCGGTGCGCCCTGCGCCGTCGAGCTCCACGAGCGCCCACGTCGCCAGCTGCGTCGTGCTGGCGCTGACCACCGCCGCGCGGCGCGCGAGCCGCGCGACCGTGGGGCCGACGCACGCTGCCTGGGCTGGATCGAAGCCGCACGCGACGAGGATCTCGCATCCGGCCGCCGCCAGCCTGGCCGCATGGACGGCGTAATCCTCCGCGATCCGGTCGGCCATGGGCGCGGCAGCAGTGTGGCCCAGGATACCCGCCACCGCCACGCGGCGCGCGGCCCCGCCCGCCGCCTCTGTGGCGAGCTCGACCGCGGTTCCGGTCAGCGCGGCGGCGCGGAACGCCATGCCGATGGGCGCCAGGGCGCGCGTCGTCGTCGCGGACGTGAGCGCCCGGACCACGTCGATCCCCAGCGCGATCTCCTGCTCGTGCAGCTCAGCGATCGCCCGCGGCGACTCGCGGAGCAGCCGACCGAGGGCGGTGGTGGAGGACACCGCGGTGCCTCGTCCACGGAGCGAAGCGAGCGGATCGCCGCTGATGATGAGCGGACGACCCACGGGAGGCCGAGAGGTGGAGGCCTCGAGCGCATTCACGTCCTTCGCTGCTTTCCAGGGCTCCTCTACCACCGGTCTATAAGGGGAAACTAGCCCAAGACGGCCCTTCCGCGTCGCGAAATGGTGCAGGCCAGCGGGCTGGAGCACAGCGTTCCACGCAGCGGAGTCGGGGACAACCTGACGGACGCGCACCTGCGCTCGGCGCGGCGCCGGGGAAGAACGGGGGATCGGCCGTCATGAGGGCCTCCGCTTTGCCATGGGCCGTCATGTGGCCGGGAGGCGCCGGCCCCCTACCCCTCGGCCCCGGCGCGCGACGAACTTCCGGTCGAAGAGCCGCACCCGGCGGACGAACAGATCGAGCAGGAACACGACCATCGCAGCGTAGATGAACTGCTGCCAGAGCTCCTCGTGGAACGTCACCTTCTCCCCCGCCGGGTCGAAGATGGCCGCCACGCCGCTCGGATCGACCGCCCCGCCGGTCGACGTCGCGGCCTTCTCGAGGATCGCGAGCTCGGGCTCGAAGCTCGCGTACTCGCGCGGGTACGGGTTCGAGACGTGGCCGTAGCTGACGGCGACGGGCCGGAGCGAGCCGTCCTCGGCCTCGCGCAGGTGCTCCGCCCGCAAGAGGAACGAGCCGTACCGATCCAGCGCAAGCGCCGTCTCGTAGCGCCCCGGCGCGGTCTGACGCATGTCGACGACCCGCGTCGCGCCGCCCGGCTCGGGCCCGATGATGCTGAGCCGGGAGGTCAGGTTGTTCTCGAACCGGTCGTCGGCCCCGAACGCGTCGACGGACGCGCGCAGCTCTCCGTCGACGATCTCGGCCTTCATGTCGAGCTCGCGCCGGTGCTTCTGGCGCATGTGCTCGTGGACGAGCTGCCCCCAGAATTTCTCGAAGCCTGGCCACCTCAGCCACTCGACGGCCCAGCGCGCCTTGACGTCGGTCGTCCAGGCGAGCGTCCACCCGAGGCCGACGCGCCAGCGCGCGAGGATCGGCTCCTCGGTGTCGCTCGTGAGCAGCTCCTGGGCGGGCGGCGGCTTCAGCTTGGTCGAGACGTAGCCGTGCAGGTTGGGCGCCGTGCGGACGTCGACGCCGCGGAGGAACGCCGCGTCGCCGACCTGGGTCACCGGGAACCACTCCTCGACGGCGGCGGCGCGCGCCACCATCTCGGTCTCCTTGGTGAAGATCCGCGGCAGGTTGTTCGGATCCGGGACCGCGTGGAAGCGCCCCCCGCCCACGTCGGCGATCATCTTGAGCAGCTGCTCGTCGAGGTCGTTCCCGAGGCCCACCGTGGTCACGGTGATCGACTCGGCGATCATGGCGGACACGAGGTCCCGGATGCCGCCCGTCGACGCCTTGCCGTCCGTGAGGAGAATGACGTGCTTCTTCCGCGCCTGCGTGACGGTCATGTCCTGGTAGGCGGCGTCGAGCGCGGAGAAGATCTCGGTCCCGCCGCCCGGCTGGATGCGCGCGATCTCGCCCGCGATCCGCGAGCGGTTGCGCGCGGGCTGCATCTTCACGTAGCGCGTCGGCGCCGAGTCGAACGCGATCACCTCGATGAGATCGTCCGACGACAGCACCCCCGCTGTCGCCTTCGCCGCGGCTTTGGCCATCTCGAGCGGCAGCCCGGTCATCGATCCCGAGCGATCCATGACGAGCGCCATCGCGACGCTCGGCATGTCCTTCTTTCGCTCGTTGTCCATCCGAACGGGCAGGATCCGCTCGATGGTGGTGCGGTACCAGCCGCCGAGGCCGTACCCCGACTCGCCGCCGGCGAAGAGGAACCCCCCGCCGAGATCCCGCACGTAGCTCTCGATGATCTCCTGCCCCTGCAGGCTGAGCGCTTCCTTCGGGGTGTCGGACACGATCAGGAAGTCGTAGCGCTCCATCTCCTTGAGGGAGCCGGGGAAGCCTGCCGGCGGCCTGACGTCGACGTCGAGCTGCTGCGCGGTGAGCGCGCTCGAGAGCGGGCCGGCGTGCTGCGGCGTCCCCTCGACGTAGAGCACCGACGGGCGCCCAGGCACGTCGATGGTGGTCGCGTACCGGTTGTTCTCCTTGAATTTGTCGTCCGCGATCTGGTCGAGCTCGAGCGCGTAGGTCACCTGCCCCGCGATGCGCACGACGCTCTTGAACACGACGTCGTTCGGCCCTGCCTTGAGCTCGAGGTCCCGGATGCCCTCGAGGCCGTTCAGCGCCTCCCCCTGGTAGAGCCGCGCGCGCGCCTTGGTGGCGCGGCTGGCGTAGATGTCGGCGTGGATCTCGAACGTCTCCCCGACCTTGACCCGGTCGGGCATCCTGAGCTCTCGCACCGCGACCTCGGGCGGCGCGGGCCGCCGGTACGGGATGGAGAACAGCCGCACCCCGACGTCGCGCGCCCGGTTGGCCTCTGCGAGCACGTCGCCGTCCGTCTGCACGCCGTCCGACATCAGCACGGCGCGCTTGAGGTAGCCGGGCGGATACAGCCCGTACGCGAGCTGCAGCGCGGCCTGGAGGTTCGAGCCCGCGCCGAGATCGCCGCGCTGTCCGTTCGCGTCGGCGTGGCGGGCGATGGGCGGCGCGCGCCGCTCCTCCTCGCGACCTGCCGCCTCGCCGGCCGCGCGCTCGGCGAGCCGCGGCCGCCGCGCGAAGGTGATCACCTTGATGACGCCGTCCTCGGGCTTCTCTGCGAACGCCCTGTCGAGCGCCGCTCGCGCGTCGTCGAGCGCCTCGTCCGTGACCGACTCGGAGACGTCGATGAGGTAGATGGTGGCGACCTTCTCCGTTGTCGCGGACCTCGCGAGCCGCGACAGCCCGAGCGCGATCAGCGCGACGAACGCGACCCGCAGCAGCACCGAGAGCACGCGCTGCGGCAGGGGGAGGTCGGCGAGGGATCCCGCGAGCACCCCGACGAACCAGGGCGCGAGCAGGATCGCGCCGAGCATCTTCGGGTTGAGGAGCTCGTACGTCACCCCCTCGCGCACCCACGTCAGCGTCGGATCCGGGTGCAGGAGGACATACCTCCGGTACGCCCAGAACAGGATCCCGCCGAGGGCGGCGCATGTGATGGCCCACGCGGCGATGCGCAGCCTGCGACCACGGAACGCGCTCACACCGTCACCCTCCTGTGGTACGTGAACCACTCGATCGCGGTCACGAGGAGCACCGCCGCGAGCAGGTAGACCCAGAGCTCACGGCGGACGCCGATCTTGAACTCGCTCACCGCGCCCGCGCCGCGGCCGTCGACCTTGAGCTCGGCGGCCGGGGCGATCGCGCTCTCCTCCGGCGCCGAGAGGTTCGCGGCGAACATGCTCTCCTCCGGCGCGCCCGCGGCGCCGACGCGCAGCGTGTAGAAGCCGGCGTGCTGCCCGAGGAACACGGCGCGCCCCTCCTGGATGGGGACCGCGCGCGTCGTCCCGTCGGGCTGCTCCAGGCTGGCCACCTCCGCGGACGAGGACGCCGGGATGTGCCAGACGGAGCCCGTGCGGAACGAGGAGATGTAGCTCGTGTCCTCCTCGACGAAGTTGTTGATCGCGTTGAGCAGGAAGAGCGGCCAGGCGATGCGGAGCGGGAAATCGCTCTCGCGCACGTCGAAGCCGAGCGCGACGAATTTCACGCCGCTGCGACGCCCCTCGAGCAGCAGCGGCCCCTTGTAGCTCCGGCCGACGACCCTGTCTTCCTTGTTGCCCTTGAGCACGTGGGCGCGCGCGACGTTCACGTCGCTGAGCGCCGTGTAGCGCAGGAGCGGGTGCTTCGCGTCGAGCTCGTCGAAGCCCAGGCGGTAGTTCGGGTCGTCGTCCAGGACCTCCTTGCCCACCTCGAACGGGACGCTGGTCCCGGTCGGGTTGAGGTAGAGCAGGCTCCCGCTCCCCGGCGCGACGCTCGGCGCCACGCCGTCGAAGATGGTCACGTCGAACGACGAGGCCGCCGGGTACCGCTGCGGATCGACGAAGGTCACGTCGAGGTACTCGTCGAGGAGCAGCGCCGCCTCGAGGAACATGTTCCCCGCGGAGACGACCTGGACGCGCGCGCGGCGCCGCTCGGGGAGGAGCGCGTAGGCGCGGTTGTCCGCGGGGAGGTCGTCCGAGCTGCCGTCGGCCAGCGCGAGCTTCGCCTCGAGCGTCTTCGACGCGCCGGAGAGGTTCGGGTAGAAGCGGGGCAGCTTCTCCTTGGGCTTGAGCCGGATGCGCGTCAGATCCGTGAGCTGGCCGTCGCCGAGCAGCGACAGCTCGAGATCGAGGGGCTCGTCGCTCGTGTTGGTGACCTCGAGCATCACCTCGTAGCGGCTCTTGTCGAGCGGGTAACGCCGCACCGAGAACTCGGTGATGGCGGCGTTCCTCGATCCCTTGCCGACCGGCAGGTACGAGAGCTTGATGTCGCCGAGGCGCACCTGTCCGCCGGCGTCGGTCGGCTCGCCGAGCGCGCCGTCGCTCACGACGATGACCTCCGGCGACGGGAGCCCGCTCAGGGTGTCGCTCGCGAAGCGGAGCGCGCGCGCGAAGTCCGCGGTGGCGTCGGTCGGCCTCACCGCCGCGACGGCCGCCTCGAGCTCCGAGATCTCTCCGGTGAGCGTCGACAGGGGCGTGATGGCCGCGTCCATCTGGGCCAGCAGCATGCGGTCGCTGCCAGAGAGGCCGCGGACCATCTTCCTGACCTCTTCCTTCGCGAGCTCGATGCGCGAGGGCGCGACGTCGATGGCCTGCATGCTCGCGCTCGCGTCGATGAGGACGACGATATTGCGCCCCTCGACGAGGTTCGCCTGCGGGCGCGGATCTCCCAGCGCGAGCAGGAGCAGCGCGAGGAGCGCGAGCTGCAGCAGCAGCGACAGGAGCCGCTTCAGCTGCGAGAACAGGCTCGTCGCCTCCTTGTCCCGGAGGATGCGCTCCCAGATCCTCGAGAAGGGGACCGCGACGGGCCGCCGCCGCAGCTTGAGGATGTAGAAGACGACGACCACGGCCCCGGCGAGGGCGCCGATCTGGAGCAGTGTCTGCAGCGGAACGCCGGTGAAATGCAGCATCGCTACCGGAGGAAGCCGCCTCTGCGGAACACGCGAAGGATCAGCTCATCGAAGGGGACGGACACGTCCGCGCGGAAGTAGCTCACCTGCCGCGACGTGCAGAAGCGGCGGATCTCGTCGAGGTACTGCTCGTAGGCCTCGGCGTAGCGCTCGAGCACCTTGGGGGTCACCGTGACCTCGCGCTCGTCGCCGGTCTCGCAGTCGTAGACGCGCACGTCCCCGCGCAGCGCAGGCCGGGCCTCGCGCGCGTCGACGAGGTGGAGCACGAACGGCTCGAACCGGTTGTACCGGAGGACGTTGATGCCGCGCTCGAAGCCCGCCGGATCGTAGAGATCGCTGAGGATCACGGCGAGGCCGCGCCGCTTGTGCTGCGCCACGAAGGTCTTCATCGCCTCGCCGAGGTCGGTCGGGCCCTCGGCGCGCGCCTGTCCGAGGAAGCGGAAGATCCTGAAGATGCGCGCCTTGCCGCGGGTCGACTGCATGCGCCCGCTGATCTCGTCGGTCGCGGTGACGATCGCGATGCGGTCGAGGTTGGCGAGCCCCACGTACGCCAGCGCCGCGGCGAGGCGCTTCGCGTGCCGCAGCTTCTCGCCGTCGCCGAACGCCATCGACGCCGAGGTGTCGACGATGAAGTAGATCGAGAGGTCTTCCTCCTCCTCGTAGAGCCGGATGAGGAGCCGGTCGAAGCGCTGGTACGCGGCCCAGTCGAGGTACCGGAAATCGTCGCCGGGCGCGTAGTCGCGGTGGTCGGCGAACTCGACCCCGGAGCCGGTCTTCTTGGTCCGCCGCTCCGCGCGCATCGCCCCCGAGAAGACGCGGCGGCTCACCATCGCGAGATAGTCGAGCTTGCGCTGGAACTCGTCGTCGAAGAGCTCCTCGTCGGGGGCGCTCGCGGAGAGCGCGGAGAAGCGGCGCAGCGGCGCGGCGGCCCTCTTGAACGCGTCGAAGAGCCCCATGCTACCTTCGACGGCGCCTCATTTGCTCTCCGGAAGGTGCTTGAGGATCGCCTGCAGCACCTCGTCGGTCTTCACGCCCTCCGCCTCGCCCTCGAAGTTGAGCAGCACGCGGTGCCGCAGGGCGGGGAGCGCGCACGCGCGCACGTCGTCGATCGACGCCGCGAACCGCCCCTCGAAGAGGGCGCGGATCTTCGCGGCGAGCAGCAGCGCCTGCGCCCCGCGCGGCGACCCGCCGAACTTCACGAACCGCTTCACCTCGTCGAGGCTGCCTCCCTCGGCGGGGTGGGTGGCCTGGAGGAGCCGCACCGCGTAGTCCTGGACGTGCTTCGCCACGGGCACCTCGCGGACGAGCCGCTGCATGGCGATGATCCGCTCCTTGTTCAGGACCGGCCGCACCTCGATCGCGTCGGTGCCGGTCGTCCGCTCGAGGATCGAGTTCAGCTCGTCGCGGCTGGGGAACGGCACGTGCAGCTTGAAGAAGAACCGATCGAGCTGCGCCTCGGGCAGCGGGTACGTCCCCTCGCTCTCGAGGGGGTTCTGCGTCGCCAGGACGAAGAACGGCTCTTCCAGCGTGTAGCTCTGCCGCGAGACCGTGACCCGGTGCTCTTGCATGGCCTCGAGGAGCGCGCTCTGCGTCTTCGGCGTGGCCCGGTTGATCTCGTCGGCGAGGACGATGTTCGCGAAGATCGGCCCCTTGCGGAACGAGAACGACCGCTGCCCGCCCGCGTTCTCATCGATGACGGTGGTGCCGATGATGTCCGCGGGCATCATGTCGGGCGTGAACTGGATGCGCGAGAACTGGAGGTCCAGCGCCTCGGCCATGGTGCGGACGAGCATCGTCTTGCCGAGCCCCGGCACGCCCTCGAGCAGCGCGTGCGAGCCCGCGAGCATGCACGTGAGCACGCCGTCGACCACCTCGCGGTTGCCGACGATGACCTTCCCCACCTCCTCGCGCAGCTCTCCGATGCTCGCGCGGAACTCGTCCACCTCGGCCCGCGCTGCTTCCTTCGTCTTCTCGGCCATGACTTCCTGCTTCGCGCCCGCTGTCGCGGGGCGCCTGGTGAGGCGCGGTCGCGTTCGAGCCGCCGGCTCGACTCACTCGCGCGGCCTGATGAGCTGGAAATACCGGTTCACGTAGAACCGGTATCCATCAGGGATCTGATCCTTGTTGATCTGCTGCTCTGCGACCGTGTGATAGTCGGTGAAGACCTTCTTGTAGCCGGTCCCCTTGAAGCCCCGCTCGGCCGCGCTGAGGATCACCTCGCTGTTCGAGGGCCCTTGCTGCGTGTCGAGCCCCTGCGCCTGGACGTCCTGGGTCCCCATCTTCGGGTCGGTGCGCTTGCCAGCGATCTCGCCGCCGCGGCCGGAGCCGACGCCGTCACCCCCGGGCTGGTTGCCGCCGTTGCTGTTGCCCTGGCCGCTCCCCTGCCCCTCCTGCCCCTGCCCCTGCCCGCCGCCGGGCATCAGGATCTTCTTGCCGCCGGGCCCGATCACCAGCTCCTGCCCCTGGCCTTGCCCGCCCTTGCCCTGACCGCCCTGGCCTTGCTGGCCCTCCTGCCCTTCCTGCTCGCCGTCGCCCTGCCCCTGCTGGCCCTGCCCCTGCTGCTCCTCGCCGCCGCCCTGGCTGCCGCGCGCGCGCTTCCCGAAGCGGAGCATCCTGGCCATCCGCTGCTTGCCCCCCTGCCCTTGCTGGCGCACGAGCTCCCGGAGCTCCTCGAGCCGCTGGCGCAGCTCTTCCTTCTCCTGCTCGGACATCTCCTCCTGCTGCATCCGGTTGATGTCCTCGGCCGCCTGCTCGAGATCGTCCGCTGACATCCCGAGGTCGCGCATCAGATCCTCGGCGGCCTTGGCGAGCTCGCGATCGAGCCGGTCGAGCTGGCGCCCGGTCCGCTCCTTCTGCTCGGCCTCGCGGTCGAGCCGCTCCAGCTCCCGCTCCTTCTTCTTGAGCAGCCTCTCCTGCTCGGATCTCTGCTGATCGTTCGCGGAGGCCTTCTGCTTCTGCTTGAGGAGCTGCTCGCGCGCCTCGGCGCGCTTCTCGTTGACCGCGGCGAGGGCCTCCTTGCGGCGCGACGCCGCCTCGGCGAGCGCCTTGCGCAGCCGCTCGATCTCGGCCTTGTCGAGCTTCTTCTTCTTGTCGCGGAGCTTCTCGGCGAGCTCCTTCAGGTCCTTCTTCGCCTTCTCGAGATCCTTCTTCTCGAGGGACTCCCCCACGCCCTTCGCCAGATCGCTCTTCTTGAGGTCGAGCCCCGTCTCCTTCAGCGCCTCTTCGAGCGCCTTCAGGTCGGCCTCCGCGCCCTTGAGGAGCTCTCGCTCGAGCGCCTCCATGCGGCGGAACGCCTCGGTGCGATCGAGGCGCTTGTTGGCGATGTCCTCGATGAGCTGGTTGAACCGCTCGACCGCGGACTTCATCTCCGGGCCCTGGTCCTGCCGATCGAGCGCCTTGGCCGCGTCCTTGAAGAGCTCGATGTCGTCGGGCGACATGGTGAGCGCGTCGATGGTCGCCGCGACGGGCGCCTGCTTCCGCGGGGTGCGCACCTCCAGCAGCGCCACCGCCAGCACGCCGAGGCCCACCGCGGCGGAGGTCCAGAGCTCGCGAGGGAGCGCGAGCGGCGCGGCGCCAGCGGGGCGCAGCCCTGCGGCGTGCTCGCAGGCGTCGTCGATCGCCGCCTCCATCAGGGGGGTGCGCTGCGCTGCGGGCAGCGCGTCGAAGGCGAGCGCGATCGTCAGCCGGTCGTGGAGGCCGTGGTGCCGATCGAGGGCGATGGTGCCGGCGCGGGGAGGCAGGCGGCGCAGCATCGCCACGACGAGGGTGGCCAGCACGAGCAGCCCCGCGCCGAGGAGCAGCTGGCGCGCGCGCGGCTCGCCGAGGTACGCCGGGAGCGCCTTGTGCACCGCGAGCGTCCCGGCGGCGAGCGCGAGCGCGAGGGTCAGCGCGCTCGGCAGCGCGCGCAGCGCGCGCCCGAACCGGAGCCTCAGCTCGACCGCGAGCGCGGCGCTGCGAATGCGGTCCAGTTGCTTCGTGCGAGAGTCGCTCACGGTGCTCAGCGCTCCGGGCGCCCCCCGCGGGGGCCCTCGAAGGGGAAACGTCGCAGCATTGTACCTGCTGACGGGTCAGGCGCCCGAAAGTTCCTGGGAGGCTCCGCGCGACGTACGAGGGAATGACGCGCGGCGAGCCCTGATGATTCCCGTGCAGGGCAGCCTCTGCGCTCAGCGCGCCGCCGGCATGGATGCGCGTTGCCGGTGGTGGGTGGGGGTCTTCCCTCGGGGCGCTGATCGGACGGCTCTTCTGCGCCCGGCTCGGCAGCGGCACGCGTACGTTGCGTGGGAACAAGGTGACGGGCCGCCGCGCACGGCGCCCGCCTCGGATTGGATCACTTCATCGACTTCTTCTTGGACGCCGCCTTCGTGGCGGCCGGCTTCTTCGCCGCGACCGGCTTCTTCGCCGCCTTGGCGGCCGGCTTCTTCGCCGCGACCGGCTTCTTCGCCGCCTTGGCGGCCGGCTTCTTCGCCGCGACCGGCTTCTTCGCCGCCTTGGCGGCCGGCTTCTTCGCCGCCTTGGCGACCGGCTTCTTCGCCGCCTTGGTGGCCGGCTTCTTCGTCGCGGCCGGCTTCTTCGCCGCCTTGGTGGCCGGCTTCTTCGTCACGGCCGATCGTTTCGCAGCCGCCGTGCTCGCCATGGCACCGTTTGCCGCCGACTTCTTCGCCCCCGTCGCCCGCTCTCTGGAAGGCGGCTGCGCCGCGGCTTCAGGCTCCTCGCCAACCGCGCTTGCCTGAGCCCTGGCGCCGTTCGCATCGGGAACCTGCTTCGCATAACGCGCGAGCGTCTCGCGCACCCGCGCGTCCAGATCCGCGAAATCGAACGGCTTGTTCAACCAGGCGTCCGCGGCGAAGAGCGGCGAGGTCATCTCGTTCAGGTTCTCGCCGATCCCGGTGAGCATGATGACGCCGGTGCTCGCGAACGGCCGTCCGTCCGACGTGTCGCTCTTCAGCCGCTTGCAGATCTCCCAGCCGCTCATGCCGGGCATCATCACGTCCAGGATCACCAGATCCGGCTGGTGCTCACGCGCGAGCTCCCAGGCGGCATCACCCTCGGAAGCCTCGATCACAGAGAACCCTAGGTTCCTCAGGTGACGCGCAACGAGGCTCAACATCGCCGGTTCGTCTTCGGCCACCAGCACACGGGGCGGCATCGTGCTCGCGGAAGGCATCGTGGATGCGGATGAGAGTACGTGCGCGCGAACCGGTCAAGAGAGAACGAGAGCGCGCGGCCGCGGCGAGCGCGCTTCACCGTCCCCGCCCGTCCCCGCCCGTCCCCGCCCGTCCCCGTCCTCCCGAGCGATCCCGAGCGTTCGGGAGGATGCGCTCACGCGGCGCGCGCGAGGGCGATCTTTTCCGTCTGCCCCGCCGCATAGAAGCGTCGCAGCGCCGCGAGCAGCTCGGCATGACGCCCGTGGCGGGCAAACTCGGACTCGAGTCGGCCCGCGAACCGCGCCGCCAGATCGTTCGCGATCCGGTAGCGATCACCGGTCTCCGTGCCCGGTGGATCCATGAAGGTGACCCGCTCGAAGAGATGGGCGCGGATCCGCGCGGCGCGCTCGGGCTCGAAGCGCCCCGCCCCCGGTGGGGCCGCCTCGTGGCGGCGCCGGAGCGGCGGGCCTGGCGGCTCGACCTCGTCCGCCAGATCGCCATGAACGAGCAGCACGTATTTGTCGACCTCGGCCTGGAGCTCGAGCTCGAGCTGGGTCGCCGGCAGCTCCCTGCGGGCCCGCTCGGCCACATAGAGGAAGTGGCTCACGCCCTCGACGATCTGGCAGATCTCGTCGAACGTCCGCTCTCGCCCCCGCGTGATCGCCCGGCGGGGCAGGTGCAGCGCGATCTCGATATCCCCGTCGGCGTGCCGGATCAGCAGCGCCTCGCGCGCGCTCCCGTCCGTCAGCCGGATGAAATCGTCGACCGCGGGCGCGTCATCGAGCGCATACGTGCGCGCCAGGTGCTGCTGGATCCGGGACGGGAAGGTCGCCCCCTGCATCAGTTGAGCCCGCCCGTACCACGGCTCGGCACGAGCCCTCGTGCCCCGAGCTCATCCGCGAGGCGGCTCGATCCCGTACGAACCCAGCGCTCGTACAGCCGGAGCACCGAGCGCTCGTCCCGAGCCCCCGACGCGAGCGTGCCGTCGGCCACATCGTTCAGGACGCTCACGAACCGCTCGAATTTCTCGGCCATCTCCGAAAGAACATCGGGCCCCTGGCCGACGCGCGCATTGAGGCGCAGCATAGCGGCCGCATGGTGGTAGGCGGTCGACCCGACCCCGACCACGTAGCCGCGATCGACCCCCTTCAGCTCGATGTGGCCGCCGAAGAAGCCGACCACGTAGAGCACGCTGTCTCCCAGGTTACGCAGCCGCTGGAAACGCTCGGCTCCGGAGGCTTCCAGCGCGTCGCGCAGAAGAAAGGTCAGGGGCTGGTTGAAGGCAGACTCGGCATGCTCGTCCGGGTGAGCAAAAGCACAGAGCAGACCGACGAGGTAGCTCGACGCCGCCTCGGTGGCAGCGACGTTCCGAACTCGGAGCGCCTCGTCCACAACCTCCTGGAAATAGCGGGTCATGCTCGGGGAGAGAGAGATCGCTTGGCTCACAGCGGCACCTCACTTATGCGGGTGCCCTGGATACCGACGTAACCCGGGCCACCGCGCGCTCAGGTCAACCAGACACGTCCTGACGGCCTCCCTCGGGCTGGAGGCCCTGAGGGCATCGCGTCACTGTGCTGCCGCAGCTTTGCCCTCATAAGGGCATTTTAGCCGAGGGGCTCCGCCGGGCCCAGCCTTGCGCAACGCACCTTCCCCTGCGATCTCCAGAACTTACAGCCACCTCCGCGCCTGGCTGCCAACGCGCAAAGTGCCGGCCTGGGACCACTCTTGACACCCTCCAGGGGGTGGCTATCTTCCGCGCGCTCGCTAGCACTCGCCACAGGTGAGTGCTAGCAAAGTGCCCAGACTGCAATCGTAGGGGGCCTTCCGGCGCGCTCCGTTGCGCCGGCTGGGTCCGCCGTTCGTGGGACGCGGCGCTCGTCCCCGGAGGACTTGCAAAGATGAAGATTCGACCGCTCCAGGACCGCGTGATCGTTCAGCGCGTGAAGGAAGAAGAGAAGACCAAGGGAGGTCTCTACATTCCCGACACCGCGAAAGAGAAGCCGATCGAGGGGACCGTCGTCGCCGTCGGCAACGGCAAGGTCGCCGAGGACGGTACCGTGCGGAAGCTCGACGTCAAGGAGGGCGATCGCGTCCTCTTCGGCAAGTACTCGGGCACCGAGGTCAAGATCGACGGCGAGGAGCACCTCATCCTCCGCGAGGACGACATCCTCGGCGTGATCGAGAAGTGACGCGGGCGACAGAAGGAACTTAGGAGAGACACCATGGCAGCCAAGGAAATCATCTACAACGAGTCCGCCCGCAGCATGATCCTCGCGGGGGTCAACGCCCTCGCCGACGCGGTCAAGGTCACCCTCGGCCCGAAGGGGCGCAACGTCGTCATCGAGAAGAGCTTCGGCTCGCCGACGGTCACCAAGGACGGCGTGACGGTCGCCAAGGAGATCGAGCTCGAGAACCGCTTCGAGAACATGGGCGCCCAGATGGTCCGCGAGGTCGCCTCGAAGACGAGCGACATCGCCGGCGACGGGACGACCACCGCGACGGTGCTCGCCCAGGCGATCTACCGCGAGGGCTCCAAGCTCGTCGCGGCCGGGCACAACCCGATGGAGATCAAGCGCGGCATCGACAAGGCGGTCGAGGCGATCGTCGAGCACCTCCGCAGCTCCGCCAAGCAGACCAAGGACGCGAAGGAGATCGCGCAGGTCGGCACGATCAGCGCGAACGGCGACGAGACGATCGGCAAGCTCCTCGCCGACGCCATGGAGAAGGTCGGCAAGGAGGGCGTGATCACGGTCGAGGAGGCCAAGAGCGCCGACACGACCCTCGACGTGGTCGAGGGCATGCAGTTCGACCGCGGCTACCTCTCGCCGTACTTCGTGACCGATCCCGAGGCCATGAAGGCGAACCTCGAGGACTGCTACATCCTCATCTCGGAGAAGAAGATCTCCAACATGAAGGACCTGCTCCCGGTGCTCGAGGCGATCGCCAAGAGCCAGAAGCAGCTCCTCATCATCGCCGAGGACGTCGAGGGCGAGGCGCTCGCGACCCTCGTCGTGAACAAGCTCCGCGGCACGCTGCACTGCGCGGCCGTCAAGGCGCCGGGCTTCGGTGACCGCCGCAAGGAGATGCTGAAGGACATCGCCACCCTGACGGACGGCCAGGTGATCGCGGAGGAGCTCGGCCTCAAGCTCGAGAACGTCACGATCAGCGATCTCGGCCGCGCGAAGACGGTCCTCATCGACAAGGACAACACCACGATCGTCGGCGGCCAGGGCAAGAAGGACAAGATCAAGGCCCGGCAGCAGGAGATCCGCGCTCAGATCGAGAACACGACGAGCGACTACGACCGCGAGAAGCTCCAGGAGCGGCTCGCGAAGCTCGTGGGCGGCGTCGCGGTCGTCAAGGTCGGCGCCGCGACCGAGACCGAGATGAAGGAGAAGAAGGCCCGCGTCGAGGACGCGCTCCACGCGACCCGCGCGGCCGTCGAGGAGGGCATCGTCCCGGGCGGCGGCGTGGCGCTCATCCGCGCGCAGAGCTCGCTCGAGAAGCTCAAGGTCAACGACGAGCAGCGGTTCGGCGTGAACATCATCCGCCGCGCCATCGAGGAGCCCCTCCGCCAGATCTCGGCCAACGCCGGGGAAGAGGGCTCGATCGTCGTGCAGAAGGTGCGCGACGGCAAGGACTCGTACGGCTACAACGCGGCGTCGGGCGACTACGGCAACCTGCTCGAGATGGGCGTCATCGATCCGGTCAAGGTCGTCCGGTCGGCGCTCCAGAACGCGGCCAGCGTCGCCAGCCTGATGCTCACCACCGAGGCGCTCATCGCTGAGCGGCCGAAGGAGGAGAAGGCGGCGGCTGGTGGCGCCCACGCGGGCCACGGCCACGACTTCTGATCGCGGCGCGCCGCGCTGACCGCTAAGCCCGGCGGGCGAGGGCCGACTTCCTCCTCAGGAAGTCGGCCCTTCGCCATTTCGACTTCCGGCGGGCCGCGGCGCATGATCTGATCCGGCGCAGGTTCGCGATGAGCACCCTGACTACCGAGCGCCTGGCGCTCACCCCGGTCTCGCTGCCCCTGCTCGAGGCGGTCATCCGCGGAGATCGCGCCGAGGCCGAGGCCCTGTCCGGCGCGCGCTTCCCTGGCGCCTGGCCCGGGCGCGCGCTCGTCGAGCGCGCCTTCAGCTCGCCGCTCGACCGGCTGCGCGACGATCCAGAGGCGTTCCTGTGGGGCACGCGGCTGATGGTGACGCGCGGGCAGGAGGAGCGCGTCGTCGTCGGCAGCGTGGTGCTGAACGGCCGGCCCGACGCGACCGGCACGGTGGAGATCGGCTACGGCGTCGAGGGCAAGTCCCAGGGCCAAGGCTACGCGACGGAGGGGTCGCGCGCCGTCCTGCACTGGACGCTGCAGCAGCCGGGCGTGAGGCGCGTCATCGCGACCACGCCGGCCTGGCACCGCGCGTCGCTCCGGGTGATCGAGAAGCTCGGGATGCGCCCTGCTGGAACGCTCGATCACGACCTCCTGGGCGAGCTCCTCGTCTTCGAGCGCTACCCCGAGTAGCGCCCCTCCGTCCCCGTGGACGGCGGCCCGCCTCGGCGCCGCTCACCCTCCTGCGCGGCTCACGCCGCCGCGCGGATCGCGCCGCCGAGCCCACTCGCACAGGGTCATGCCCGCCGCGATCGCCACCGGGTACGAGTGGTTGATCCCGTACATGGGGATCGCGATCACGTCCTCGCACGCGTCGAGCAGCGCCTGCGGCAGCCCGTCATCCTCGCTGCCGAAGAGGAACACGAGCCCGCGGGGGAACGGCGCCTCCCAGAAGGTGCGCCGCGCGTGATCGCGCTCCACGCCGATGAGCGGGCGGCCGCGCGCCGCTTCGAGGAAGCTCGCCTCGTCGGGGCACTCGACGATGGTCTCGTACTTCTGCATGCCCATCGAAGCGCGCTCGTAGTAGGGCTCGGTCCCGATCAGGAAGATCTCCCGCACAAGGAACGAGTGCGCGACGCGGATGATGGCGCCGATGTTGAAGGGGTTCTTCGCGCGGCAGACGGCGACGGAGAAGTCGTTCCGCAAGGGGGCGAGCTCTTCGCGGATCTCCCGGGTGGTGAGCCCGAAGGGCGGGATCTTCACGGCGCGCTGGCTCCCCTACTCGGCGGCGAAGCGATCGAACAGCGGATAGATGGGCCCCTCGTGGACCCTGATCCGCTCGGTCGTGCCCGTGGCGTGCTTGACCAGGAGCACGAGCCCGGCGCGCGGCACGGCGTCGAGCGCGCCCCGGATCGCCGCGACGGACATGCGCCGCACTGGCTGCCCGGCGATCTCCAGCACCTCGTCGTCCTTGCGGAGCCCGGCGCGCTCTGCAGGCCCGCCCTCCATCGTCCGCGAGATGAATGCCGAGCCGGAATGCAGCTGGTACCAGAGCCCGAGGCCGAACCTGGCGTGCGCCGGCTGGAACGCGAGCGTGAGCGAGCCGCCCGCGTCGAGCTGGATCTCGATCTCCCCTGCGGCTCGGTGTGTATCGCTCGGACGGCCGATGTCGCGCACCCCGATCGGCTTGTCGATGAGCGGATCCGCTTCCCAGACCTCCACCCGGAGCCGGTCCTCGGGCATGATCTCGAAGTTCCCGCTGGGTCCTTCGGGCCAGGTCGGCTCGAGCGTGTTCGCTTGCTCCGCCGTCCGAAAGATCTCCGCGCCGTTGACGAAGACGCGGACATAGGGGTCCGGGAGGTCACCGGCGCCGGAATCCCAGGCTCGGCCGTCCCGAGTGCGCTCCGGGATTCTCGCCCGGACGACCCGCAGCCATCGGACGTTCTCGGGCGGCGGAGGATGCAGCTCCTGGTCTGAAGGAGGCTCGTGCAGGCGGGCCGAGAGCTCGGGATAGAGCGCCGAGCAGCCGCCCGCGGCGAGCGGCGTGCCACCTCCGGCGAGCAGCAGGAGGAACGCGGGCAAGCAGAGCGAGAGCGCGCGATGCCGTTGGAGGACCAAGATGGCGCCATTTTTGGCCGGAGCCGGCGTCAGCCGCAACTAAACCGTGCTATTTCGGGCGCCCATGCAGGATCAGCCCGTCATTGCTACCAGCGACCTCAGCGCGCACGTCGGCAGCACTGTCGTGCTCCGCGGATGGCTCTACAACAAGCGATCGAGCGGCAAGCTCCACTTCCTCGAGCTGCGCGACGGCTTCGGCACCGTCCAGTGCGTGATGGCCAAGAGCGACGTCGGCGACGAGGTCTTCGCGGCCGCCGACAAGGTCACCCAGGAGAGCGTGATCGACGTCGTCGGCGAGGTGAAGGCGCACCCGAAGCGCGCCGGGGTCTACGAGATCGCCGCGTCCGGCTTCCGCGTGCTCGGCCCCACCGCCGGCGAGTACCCGATCTCCCCGAAGGAGCACGGGACCGACTTCCTCATGGATCACCGCCACCTCTGGCTGCGATCGAAGCGGCAGCACGCGATCTTGCGCGTTCGTCACACCATCATCCAGGCCATCCGCGACTTCTTCGACGGGCGCGGGTTCACGCTCGTCGATGCGCCGGTCTTCACGCCGAACGCGTGCGAGGGGACGAGCACGCTGTTCCAGACCGACTACCACGGCGAGAAGGCGTACCTCACCCAGTCGGGGCAGCTTTACATGGAGGCGGCGGCGGCAGCGTTCGGGAAGGCGTACTGCTTCGGGCCCACGTTCCGCGCGGAAAAGTCGAAGACCCGACGCCACCTGGCCGAGTTCTGGATGGTCGAGCCCGAGGTGGCGTTCATGGACCTCGCGGGCGACATGGACCTCGCGGAAGACTTCCTCTGCTTCATCGTCGAGCGGGTCCTCGAGCGGCGCCGCCCCGAGCTCGCGGTGCTCGAGCGCGACGTCGGGAAGCTCGAGGCCGTCAAGAAGCCGTTCCCGCGCATCCGCTACGACGAGGCCGTCGCCATCCTGAACGAGGCGCGCGCGGAGAAACGTAAAATGGCCGGAGAGGCCGAAATTCCGGATTTTCCCTGGGGAGAGGACCTCGGCGGCGAGGACGAGACGATCATCTCCAGCCGGTACGATCGCCCCGTCATGATTCACCGCTATCCGGCTCAGGTGAAAGCCTTCTACATGAAGCGCGATCCGACGGACGACCGGCTCGCGCTCTGCGTCGATGTCCTGGCGCCGGAAGGTTATGGAGAGGTGATCGGGGGCGGGCAGCGCGAGGATGATCTCGCCACCCTCGAGCGGGCAATCGAGGCGCATCGGCTGCCCCCCGAGGCGTTCGGCTGGTACCTGGATCTGCGCCGGTATGGCACCTTCCCGCATGCGGGCTTCGGGCTCGGCGTCGAGCGGAGCGTCGCCTGGATCTGCGGTCTGCCGCACGTGCGCGAGACGATCCCGTTCCCGCGCATGCTGAATCGGCTCTCGCCTTAGTGCCGCGCGTCAGAGATCCTGCCGGAAATTCTGGGCGCCGCTTCGCAGCGCCTCGTTCACGGCGCGATGCGCCACGGCGCCGACGCGGCGAGCCGACGCGTGGGGGGCGTGGAAGCGTGGAAGCGTGGGAGCAGACGAGGCTAGCCGCTCCTCGCGCGCACCCACGCGTCGGAATCGCGACGCTGTGCGAGGAGCGTGAGTAAGAGGTAACGCGATCGGCAAGCCCACGCCCACGCGACGCGCGACAACGGCGGGCAGTGTGGTCAGGCCGTGCCCGCGCCCCGCCTCGCCGCTGGGGATCCGTTTTTGCTCCGCTTGCAGGGCGACTCTGTCGTATCAAGAAAGCATAGGGCGCAACCCGCGACCCACGCTCACTCGGCCGACCGACGGAGCCACCCCTGCTTGCAGATGAGGGAGCGCTCTACCGGCGAGCCGGACCCTGCCCCCGCCTCCCCGACCCAACTCGCGAGGACAAAGCTATGGCTCGTCTCGTCGGCTTTATCGGTAACCGTCCGGATCTCGGCGCGCGTGCGATCGAGCTCGAAGAACGTGCCCTCACGGTTCGCCGAAGGGAGGGCGTGATCCCTGGCTGGGGGGTCGGCTTCTACCAGGGAGGAGAGATTCTCCTCAAGCGCCGGCCGATCGATGATCGACCGGAGATCAGCCTGGCCGACATGACCAAGGACGTGCGCGCCGACATCCTCGTGGCGCATGTCCGGGCTGCGACCGTCGGCAGCCTGCGCACCGAGAACACGCACCCGTTCCGCTATCGGCAGTGGCTGTTCGCCCACACGGGCACGGTCGAAGGGTTCGCCCGCCTGCGGAACCAGCTGAGCGACTCGCTGCCGCAGTTTCTCCAGCGCGACGTTCGCGGCGAAACGGACAGCGAGCTCCTCTTCCACCTGTTCCTGTCCTTCCTCCACGACAGCGGCCAGCTCGATCGACCCAACGTGGACGCGGCGAGCGCGCGGACGGCCCTCCGGTCCTCCATCGCGCTCGTGGACCGGCTCTGCGCGGAGGAAGGGGCGGGGCCGAGCGCGATGAACATCGTGGTCACGAACCCCGAGTACCTGCTCGCCGCCCACGGCGGCACGTCGATGGCGTACCGCATCTACCAGGGCAGCGACGACATGGAGCGGCTGCTCAGCGACGGCGGGCTCGGCCGGATGCGCATGCCCGACTATGCCGCGAGCCGGTTGACGCTCGTCGCGTCGGACTTCGATGACGACCAGGCTCCCGCGGGGTGGACCCACGTTGGCGAGCGTGCGATCGTGACGTTCACCCGCGCCGATGCTCCCGCGATCGAGCCGATCTGAACGCCCGGAGGGCCCGCAGGAGGCCAGGGCCCATGCGCCGCCGGCCGGCGCTCCGGACGCCTCTCGGCCGTCGCGAGCGTGTCCATCGCTGCTCGTCGCCGTGATCGCGGGCGGGTCGCTCCTGGGGTGCGGCCGCGGAGGACCGGCCTCCTTTCCCACCGCCGCCGAGCTCTCTGACGAGCGCCGCCGCCCCGACGGCGTGGCGCTCGATCCGGCGAGCGCCCCGCCGCCACCGACGAACCAGGCAGACGTCGAGGACAGCGTCGTGACCCTCCGGACGCCTCTCGGCATCGGCGCCGCGCTGGACGTCGTGGACGAGTTCTTCCGGCGGGTGGTCGCCGAGGACAGCGAAGCCTTGAGCGAGCTGCTGACGCGCGATGCCCTCGCGATCCACACCGGCTCGGGCGGATCGGGGCAGCCGCCGAGCGCCGGGCTCTGGTGGGAGCAGCGGTTCCGGCGACTCGAGTACGGAAAGCTCGCCGGAGAGCCGGTCTATCGGGAGTCGGAGCTCCAGATCTTCCGCGCGGAGGACGTGCTCGCGACGCCGCAACACCCCGCGATCCAGCCCGAGACGCTCGACGACCAGGACGTCGTGATCCGCGTGCCGATCGCGACCGCGCGGGTCGCCACGGATCGCCTGCTCGGCGACGAGATCGTCGTCTGGCTGCGCCGCGACGGTCCGCGATTCAGGATCTATCGGCTGCTCGAGAACTTCCAATTACAGTAGGCTTTGCGCTTGTGCCATATCTCCGACAAGATCGGGGCTCGATGAGCCGCCTCAAGATCGCGTTCGTGGGCTCCGGGGGAGCGGCGCGAGGCCTTGCGCACCTCGGCGTGCTGAAGGCTTGCGAGGAGCTGGGCATCCATCCAGAGATCTACGTGGGCGCGGGAGCGGGCGCGCTGGTCAGCGCGACGTACGGGCAAGACATCCCGCTCGACGTGCTGCTCGACGCCTACCGCCTCCCCTGGCGACGACGTCATCGCGGGCCTCGCCTCCACGTGTCGAGCTTCTTCGGCGCTCCCGCCCTGCGCGATCTGCTCGACCCGGGATACCTCTGCTCGGGGGTGTTCTCGATCGACAGGCTCGAGCGCTACGTGCGCCGGACGCTGCCGATCAACGACTTCCGGCAGCTGCCGCACGCCGTCTACGTGACGGCGGTGGACGTGGACAGCGCCAAGCGCGTCGTGTTCGGCCCGGGCTACGACGAGGCCACGCCGATCAGCCAGGCGGTGGCCGCCAGCTGCTGCGTGCCCGGCCTGTTCCGGCCCTACCGCATCAACGGCCGCTATCACTTGAGCGGCGAGGTGATCCGGACGCTCTCCGCCGACGTGGCCGTGAATGCCGGCGCGAACATCGTGATCATCTCCAACATCTACCGTCCCGAGGAGCGCGACGAGTCGCAGCGCTCGATCGCGAGGAGCGGCGCGCCCAGCGTCGTCCGGCAGTCGCTCAGCATCCTTCTGGCCGAGAAGGAGCGCCGCGGCGTCGAGCTCCTCTCCAAGCTCTACCCGAGCGTCACCTTCCTGGACGTGGCGCCCGCGATCGGCCGGTACAGCTACATGAACCGGTTCGCCGCCAAGCCGCTCGTCCTGCGCGGCTACCGCACTGCGCTCCGCATACTCGCCGCCGCGAAGGAGAAGGGCGTGTTCGACGCCCCCTCCTCGAAGAGCGCTCTAAACTAGAGCGGCTACATCCCCGCGACGATGCGGAACCCGTCCTGGTACTCCACGAGCTCCAGCCGGTTGTCGTCGACCTTGCGGCGCCACTCTTCGCCCTTGCCCCCCGGGATGCGGTAGCTCGCGCTGAAGGTGTAGTCGACGTAGATGACGTCATCACCCTTCAGGACGCGCCGGTAGCGGATCTCGTAGCGGATGGCGCGAGCGTCCTGGAACTTGCCGGTGAGGTACGCGCGCAGGCCAGCGTAATCGAGGTCGTCCGCCGCATCGATGTTGCCGCCGTCCTCGTAGTACTTGGGCGACGCGAGCTTGAGCAGCTCGCCCACGTCCTTGCTCTCCACCGCGTTGCGATACTTCTCGCAGAACGAGATGATCTTGCGGTTGTCGTCGTTGTCCTCCACGTCCGTGTTCGGGATGTAGTGGGTCGCGCACCCGGCGAGGACGGCCGAAGCAACGACGAGGAGCGAAGCGACAGCTTTTGTTTGGCGGCAGAACATACGCAGGCAGGACAACGCTCGGGGGAAGCAGCTGATTCCAGCTGGGAACCTTGCCAGATCGAGGCGCGGATCGGCAAGCGAAGCGATCACGATCACCAAGGATGACGGGGACGGGCGCGCCGCTACGCGTGCTCCTCGAGCCAGCGGAGGAGGGCGAGATGGCCGACCGGCCCCTCGTGGTCGACAGGGAGGTCCGGATCGACCTTGCGCAGGCGCTCTTCGTCGCCGGGATCCGCCTGCAGGAGGAGCGCGACGGCGCCGCTGGCGAGCGCGCGGTGCTGGGCGCCGGTGAGGCCGAGCAGCTCGCGCGCGACCGGCCCAGCGTCGTCGGCCGCGAGGACGACCATGCGGTCGGCGTCCGAGGACGCGACCAGATCGGCCGCGGCGCGGAGCGCCTCGAGCGCGCCGCCGAGCCCGGCGCCGACCGCGAAGCTCGGCCCGGTGAGCTGGTACGCGATGGCGCACTCGCCCGCGATCGCGTTCGGCGACGTCGCAGGGAAGAGGCGCGGCTCGACGAAGCGGGCTCCGCGGGCGCGCCGGCGGGCGTCGTACACCTCGTTGGTGTCGATCGTGGCGAGCGCGTGGCCCGCGACGATGCCGGCCCCCCGCAAGCGATCGGCGCCGACGAGGGCGGCGAGGGCTGCCACCGCGGTCAGCCCGAGCCGGCAGAGCGCGTCGAGGCGCGCGAGGCGGTCGCGCGCGATGCCGGTCGCCTCGGCGAGGCGCCCGAGATCGGAGCCCGTCACGTGCGCGTGCGCGCGGAGGACCACGGCGCGCGGGCGCCGCGGGCGGCGCCCGCTGGCGGAGGACGTGAGCAAGAGGGCGGCGTTGGCGCCGCCGAACGCCGCCGAGAGCTTGAGCGCCGAAGAGAGCGGGCGGGGCTCGGCGCGCTCGAGCAGGTGAGCCGGCGCGTCGGGGTCGAGCTCGCCTTCGGAGGCCGCCGGTGGAGCGATGGACGCCTGGAGGGCGGCCGCTGCGGCGAGCGCCTCGAGCACGCCGGCGGCCCCGAGCGTGTGCCCTATCTGAGCCTTGAACGGGTGGACCACCGGAGGAGGCGCATCCACGCCCGGCAGCGCGTCCGAGCCCTCCGCGGCGCCGCGCGGCGAGAGCATCGCGGCGATCGCGCGCGACTCCATCGCGTCGTTGTAAGGCGTCGCCGTGGCGTGGGCGCTGATCAGACCGACGCGCGAGGCAGGCCACCCGGCGTCGGCGAGCGCCGCGGCGCCGGCGCGCGCGAGCCCCGAGCCGGTTCGATCCGGGGCGGTGATGTGCACCGCGTCCGTGGAGGCGCCGAAGCCGGCGACGCGGACGATCACCGGGGCGCCGCGGAGACGATCCTCGCGGACGAGGGCGACGACGGCGGCGCCCTCGCCGAGCGCCATGCCGTCACGGCCGACCCGAAACGGGCGCGACCTCGACGCCGTTGTCGCGCGGAGCGCCTCGAAGCCGGCGGCGACGAAGATGCTGAGGGCGTCGTAGCCGCCGGCGAGCACGAGATCGCAGGCGCCGCGATCGAGCCAGCGGAGACCGAGGCCGATCGCCAGGGTGCTCGCCGCGCACGCCGCGAGCAGGTGCGTGCGCAGCGGCGTCCGCTCGAGCCCGAACGCCGCGAGCGCGTCGTTGAACGGCGCGAAATACGTCGCGCGCGAGGCCAGCGCGGCGAGCGATCCGGCGTCGGCCCCCTCGGCGCGGGCGGCGAAGAACCGCTCCGCGGTGAGCATGCCGCCGCTGGAGGTGCCGAGGGCGATGCCGATGCGCTCGCCACGAAAGCCAGGACGCACGCCCTCCAGCGCCGCGAGGGTCTGTGAGAGCGCCGCCTTCAGCAGGTCCGTGGCGCGATCGGCGCCTGGATCGACGCCGAGCTCCGCCGGGGCGCGCGCGGCGAAGGGCCGCAGCAGGCCGGCGCGAGCCAGCTCCGCGTCGCGCGCGATAGCGACAGGCGCAGGCTCGCCAGCCCGAGGGACGCGGTAGGCGAGCTGGCCGAGGCCGAGCGCCGAGACAGCGCCCGAGGCGATGACGCAGGCGTCGCTCATGAGCCGCCCCCCGGCCGGAGCGCGTCGGGATCGACGAACGCGCGCGGATCCGGCGCGCGATCCCGCTCCTCGGCCTCGCAGATCACCGTGATGAGCAGCCCGGTCGAGGCCTGCGCGTAACGGACGTTGCCGCAGCCCATGCCCTCGGCGATCACGACCTCCTCGTCGAGCCGGCGCCGGCGGGCGCCCTCCCCCGTCGACCACGTGGTGCGGCGCGCGCCGATCACGCCGCGGTCGTTGACCCGCAGATCGATCACGGCGTCGCCGTCGCGCAGGACGAAGGACTCCGTGCTCTCGGCGCGCGAGTACCAGAGCAGCGTCCCCGCCGCCGGGTGGAGCATCCACCAGCGCAGGAAATCTACCGGCAGACCGCGGAGCGCGGTCCGCGGCGTCGATGCGTCGCCGCGCCTCAGCAGATCGAGCGCGGGGACGGCGAAACGGAAGCGATCGCCGCGGGCCCACAGGTCGAGCGCGGTGGTGCCGCCCGGGCCGAGGAGGATCATCCGCAGCGCGCCCTCGGGCTCGAGGAGGTCGCTCTCCGCCGCGCGTGCGCGCCCTTCGATCGCCGGCGGGGCGACCGCGATCGCGCCGCGCGCCTCGAGCACGTGGCCCGTGCGCGGCTCCCGCAATGCCAGGCGGACGCGGAGCGTGCGCGGGCCAGCCCCCTCGACCTCGCGGCGGAGACCTGCGAGGCGCTCGCGCCCCTCTCGCCACGCGGAGGGGTCGAGCCGCGCAGCGGACGTGCCCGCCGATGGGCCAGGCAGGAGGCGCGCTAGCTCGGCGTCGAGCGCGCCGCCGTGCCGGCGATCGAAGGGCGCGCTCGCGGCGCAGGCAGGGAGGCTCGCGAGCAAGAGCAGGAGGCCCCCGGCGCTGACGAGGTGCCGCGAACGACGGCGGGGAGCGGGCGGCGACGTCGTCACGCGTCGCCGGGAGCGACCAGCAGGATGGCGTATCCCCGGTCGGGTGCGCCGCCCACGACGAGCACGCTCGCGAGGTCGCGGCTGGCGAGCGCCGCGACCGCCGCAGCAGCGGCGAACCCGCCGGCGCCCTCGTGATCACCCGAGCGCGACGCGAGCGTGGAGCGCCGCACCTCGGCCCACGGTGAGCCCTGCAGGCAGGCGACGAGGCGCTCCTCCTCTCGTCCGACGAACACGGCGGCTGGCGACGGGACGGTGGCCTGCGCTCGCAGGGCGACGTCTACCGAAGCGCCGAGGCGCGCCGGCGCTGGCGCTCCCGCGAGCATCCCCACGCCGTCACCCCGCCAGGAGTTCCACCAGGACACGACCGCCACCGGGCGCGCCCCTCGCTCACGCACACGCGCGGCGCTCTCGAAGAGCAGCACGGCAGCGCCCTCGCTGCGGACACCGCTGCTGACGACCTGCGAGCAGATCGGACCGAGGCACCGCTCGATCATCGGGCTCGTCTCCTCGACGCTGCCCGCGGCGAGCGCCTCCCCCTCCCCGGCCGTGATGAGCTCGATGGCCGTGACCATGGCCGCTTCCGCTGTCGCTCCGAGATCGGCCATCGCGAACACCGGGCCACGGAGGCCCAGGTAGATGGAGGCATGCCCGACCGGCGACGAGGGGACCAGGTTCGGAAAATCGGCGGGGCTCGCGTACTTCGCGCCCTTGTCGTAGATGCGCCGCATGTAGGCGGTCGAGGCGTCGACGCTGCCAAAGGACGCGCCGACGATGGCGCCAGGCAGGGTGCGGCTCGGCGCGACGTCGGCCGCCGGATCGCCCGCGCCGGCCTCGGCCTGGACCGCGCCGCCGAGCCCGGCCTCCGAGAGGGCCGTGAGGATCGCGGCCGTCGTCAGCCGGCCAGCGCGGTCGAGCCGCCTCGCCCGCGCGAGATCGAGGTGCGCGGCCGTGTTGAAGGGGATGGCCCCTTCCGCTGGCGGAGGGCCAGGCTCGAGATACGCGGCGCCGCCGCGGGACGCGAGGACGCCGAGCGGGCCGATCGTCGCGGCCGCCGTCACGACGACCGAGCGCCGCCGGGGCGCGATGCCGGCGTCGAGCGGCGGAGGAAAACGGCCTGGCTGCGCGAGCACGAGCACGCTGTCCGTGCCGCCGAAGCCGAAGGAGTTCGACATCGCCGACCGGATCGGCGCCTCGCGCGCCTCCTTCAGGTGCGCGAGCTGGCACTCCGGATCGACCTCTTCGAGGCCGCCGGTCGGGGGCATCACGCCGCGCGCGATGGCGAGGGCGGTGATCGCGGCCTCGACCGCGCCCGCTGCGCCGAGCGTGTGCCCGATCTGCCCCTTCGATGAAGAGACGGCGATGCGGTTCACCTCGGGGCCGAGGCAGGCGCGCAGGGCGGCGCTCTCCATGACGTCGTTCAGCGGCGTCGCGGTGCCGTGCGCGTTGACGTAATCGAGATCCGAGGGCGTGAGCGCCGCGCACCGGAGAGCGTCGCGCATGACGCGCGCGGCGGTGCGCCCCTCGCGCTCGGGGTTGGTGATGTGATGCGCCTCGGCGCCGGTCGCCCATCCGCGGAGCTCGACGATCGGCTCCGCCCCGCGCGCGCGCGCGGCGTCCTCGGACTCGAGGAGCAGGAACGCCGCCGCTTCGCCGAGGTTCAGACCGGCGCGCCGCCGATCGAACGGGCGGCACGGCTCCGGATCGACGGCCGCGAGCGCGCCGAAGCCGGTGTACGTCAGCCGGCACAGGCCGTCGGCGCCCCCCGCGAGCACGCGGGTGGAGAGGCCGGCGCGGAGCCAGGCCGCGCCCAGCAACACGGCGTTCGCGCCGCTCGAGCAGGCGCTGCAGACGCTCCTCACCCGACGGAACGGACCGACGGCGGCGCGGACGTGGTCGGCCGTCGAGGAGAGGGGATGCGAGAGCATCCGCTTCAGGGGGGCGATCGCGCTGGGGTCGTGCGACAGCCAGGCGAGCAAGTCCTCCGTCTCGAACATCCCGGCGGTCGTCCCGCCGACCACCAGGTCGACGGGAACGGCCCTCGGGTCGATGCCCGCGTGTCCGAGCGCCTCGCGGGCCGAGAGCACGGCCATCGCGTCGGTGCGAGACCACCCTTCCGCCTCGCCGGGCGGCGCGACCTCCTCGGGGGAGAGGTCGCGGACCTCCGCGGCGATGCGCCCGCGCGTCCCGGGGATCTCGAACAAGGAGAGCGGCGCGAAGGCCCGCTCTCCTGCGATGAGCCGGTCCATCGTCTCGCTCGCCCCGCGCCCCAGGGGCGAGACGACCCCGATGCCCGTCACCCAGATGCGCACGCCCGAACGGCTCTCTGCGGCGCGTTCACGCCGCCGCGGTCGACTTGACGATGTGGGCCACGAGCGCGTCCACCGATGCGAAGATCGGCCTCGCTTCGTCGCCCTCCGGGATGCGGACGCCGAAGCGCTCCTCCACGCTCATGGCGAGCTGGAGCGCGTCCAGCGAATCGAGGCCCAGCCCCGCGCCGAACAGCGGCGCGGCGTCGTCGATGTCGGCCGGCGTCTTCCCCTCGAGGTTCAGCTCCTCGACCATGAGTTCTTTTAACTTCTGCCGCACGTCCTGCGCGTTCATGAGCACGTCCCTGCGGGGTAGCACAATTCCGCGCCTTTCCACCAGGGGGCAGCGCTTTTTCTGACGGTTTGGTAAAGAGCGCCCATGGCCCTCGTCGACTACGCCACCTCTGCAGGCGTCGCGCTGCTCACGCTCAATGATCCGCCCGTCAACGGCTACACCCACGAGATGATGAAGGACCTCGACGCGGCCATCCTCGAGGCCCGCTTCGACAACGATGTCCATGTCATCGTCATCACCGGGCACGGCGAAAAGTTCTTCTGCGCAGGAGCGAACATCAACATGCTCCGCGAGTCGGACCCGACGTTCAAATACTACTTCTGTCTCCACGCGAACGAGACGTTGAGCCGCCTCGAGCACACGCCGAAGCTCTGCATCGCCGCGCTGAACGGCCACGCGGTCGGCGGTGGTCTCGAGATCGCGATGGCCTGTGACCTCCGCATCGCCCGCAAGGGCGCCGGCAAGGTCGGCCTCCCCGAGGTCGCGCTGGGCGTCCTGCCAGGCACCGGAGGCACCCAGCGCCTGGCCAGGCTCATCGGCAAATCCCGGGCGATCCAGCTGATGTGCGAGGGGCAGACGTTCGATTTCGAGACAGCGCTCGCGGTTGGCCTGATCAATGACGTCTGGGAGACGGCCTCCCACGACGAGTTCATGGACCGGGTCCTCGCGTACAGCCACACGTTCACGCTGCCGGACCGCGCGGCGCTGGCGGTCGGGCGCATCAAGCGCGCCGTTCAGACGGGCTTCGAGGTAGGGCTCGAACAGGGGCTCGCCCTCGAACGAGAGCTCCAGGCCGAGCTGTTCACGTCGGAGGACGCCCGCGAGGGGCTCGCCGCGTACATGGAGAAGCGGAAGCCGGTGTTCCAAGGCAAATGAGCGAATGAGCGAATGAGCGAATGAGCGCACGCCGCACGTCGAGCAATGCGCTGCCTCGCCGCTCTTCTCCGTGCGCAGCCGGACCCAGGTTGAGGCCGCCTCGAATGTAATAAAATTTACATTTTTGGCGGCGACGTCGTAGGGGTGGACGATTTTCAAATCAGAGAGGGCTGCTGCACGTAAGTTCAGGCATGCAACAGCTTGTTGAGCATGGGCCCCTTCTGGAGCGGCCCAGCTTCGAGACCGTGTACACTGTTGGGCTGTCATTTCTCCGACAAGCGCTCCGCTGGCTCGGGGTGGCAGAGCGCGACGTCGACGACGTCCTGCAAGACGTCATGATCGCCGCGTATCACGCGCTGGATCGCTTCGATCCGAGGCGCTGCTCAGACGAGGCGCGCACCAGACACCCCCCCTGCGGCCACGCCCCAGGCCTGGAACGCGGGGCGCCACAAACGGCGAGCCCGCTCGGCGAGCCCCTCAGGCGCTGGCTGTTCGGCATCGCCTGGCGACAGGTCGGCCACTACCGCGAGCGCGCCCACCGCCGCCGAGAGATCGCGGCCGGCGCCGGGGCGAGCTGGCCGTTCGAGCTCGCCGACCCCGGCTTGACCTCGGAACAGCTGCTCGCGCGCGAGCAAAGCGGCCAGCTCGTCGGCAGGCTGCTCGGTGGGATCGACACCGAGCGACGCGTGGTCTTGATCATGCACGATCTGCTCGATGTGGCGACCGCCGACATCGCGCGCGACCTGGACGTGAAGGAGAACACGGTGCGCAACCGCCTCCGGCTGGCCCGCGAAGACTTCCGCGTGGCGGTGAAGCGCATGAACGCCGAGGACCGACGCGCGCTCCATCATCCGTTGAGCCTCCAGGTCGCCGAGCGCTCCCGCGGGGCGGACGAAGAGTCGCTCATGAGCGCCGCCAGGCTCATCCCCGAGGTGCCGGACGCTACCCGGCGCAGGATCTGGCTCGCGGTCACGCGCGCGATCGCCGAGGCGCACGCGGGGGGCCCGGCCCCCACGGCTTGCGCCGCGCCAGCTCCGTAGGCGACCGCCGCGCGCACCGAAAGGAGGCCGGCGCGACCGAGGCCCCGGGGCCGGCCGCTCTCAGCGCTCCAGCATCCTGCCGTAGTGCTCGGCGAGCGCCGTCCCTCCCAGGCGGGAGAAGAAGGAAGAATAGCATATCCAGATCGCCAGCCCGTTCATGTCGTCGAAGATCGGCGGGAGATACGGGGGCGGGCGGATGATCCCGTCGGTCACGTGCGCATGGAGGACAGGAACGTCCTCGTGCGCGACCTTCCCCACGAACAAGAAGGGAATCAGCATCGCCCGATCGTGCTGAATGGCCGCGCGCATGAAGGCGTAGTTGAGGACGATCCCCTTGCAGTAGCAGGCGTCCTTCGTGAACGGCGCCCCTCCCGCAAGCACGCCGCCGCGGAAGACGCGCCTGGCATTCTGGAAGCACTCGTCTTCTTCGTAACCTTCGGTGCGGTACCACTCGAACACGTCGAGGAACGACGCCCCGTCCTCCGCCTTGTCCACCGCGAGGATGCGGTCGTTCAGCTTCTTCGCGCGACGCGGAGTGCTCCTGAAGGTGAGGATCTCCAACAGAACGGCGAGGCCTTCCTGAACCGCCGTGGTGCGCGGAGGCCCCTTCGCGAGCCAGCGCGCCACCGGCTGAGCTTGCCCGTTCAAGCTGGTCGCCACGTGCACCCACCCCTCGTGCGCCTCGAGGATGTCGACATCGCTCTTGGCGAACATCGCGCCGCTCCGGATCTTCACGTAGTCGCTGCCGGCGGCGGCGTCCGCGAGCAGCGAGTCGTCCACCTGCACGCGGATCGACGCGCCGCCGAAGAAGCGGTCGAAGCGGGCGTTCAGATCGAGCGCCGCCATC
This sequence comes from Sorangium sp. So ce426, assembly GCF_051475585.1. Lineage (NCBI taxonomy): Bacteria > Pseudomonadati > Myxococcota > Polyangiales > Polyangiaceae > Sorangium > Sorangium sp. So ce426. The sequence continues at coordinate 8,609,929 of NZ_CP150341.1, forward strand.
TCCGCCGTGATCTCCCGCTGCTGCGACGGGCCGAGGCGCTCACCGCCGATCGCCGTCAGGAGGTCGTAGAGCACGAACCCCATGTCCCGCACGCTCGTCTTTCCGTCTGGCAGCTTGTCCTTCGGGGATCCGTAGAGCTCGCGGGACAGCGCGTAGAACGCCTTCGTTCCCCGCCCGGTGAGCATGCTCACGACCTTCCGGTACTCGTCCGCCGTCGCGCGGAGGATCTGGCCGAGCCGATCGCGCTTGCCGAGCTCCCGCTCGGCGTCGCGCAGGATCTCCTCGAGCTCGCGCTGCTTGGCCTCCGGGTCGAACCCCAGGTCGTCCGAGTAGGCGACCTGCGGCAGCTCGCGCTGCTTCGAGCGGACAAATTGCTCTTCGACGTCCGCCTCCCAGCGGAGCGCCTGGAGGATGCGGATCGGCCGCTGCGCATCGAGCACGCGCTGGGCCAGCGTCGCGAGGATCTCCTTGTAGGAACGCCACGGCCCCGCGATCGGCGGGAGCGGCGCGTGCGGGATCGGCCCGTCGTGCAAGCTCAGGGACTCGAGCGGCGCCGACGGCGCTTCACCGCTCTCCGCGCCGCCTTCCCCAGGGCCGCCCTGGCCGCCGGTCGCGGCCGCTCCCGCGCCGTCCTCCGCCGCGCCAGCGCTGCCGCTGCGCGGCTCGCCCGCCGGCTCGCTCGCCTCGAGCTCGCGCTGCGCCTCCACGTCCGCCGCGTACGCCCCTCTCCTCTCCCGGGCCTCAGAGCTCTGCGCCATTGCGATCGATTGCTAACACCGGCTCACCTGTCCGAGCAAACCTCCACGGGCCAGGACCAGCGCCGCGCGGACAGCCGGCTTCGCCGGATCCTTGTCGGCATCGCGGCCTCGGGGTACGAGCCCTGCCCGTATGAGCGATCCCGAGCACAGGAATGACGCCGAGACGACCGCCGAGGAGGGATCGACCGCCCTCTCGGACGCCGCGCTCCTCGAGCGCACGGCGGAGGGGGCCAGGCGGCTCCGCTCGGCGATCGCGGCGGCGGTGGTAGGGCAGGACGATGTCGTCGAGGCCATGCTGATCACGCTCGCCGCGCGCGGGCATGCGCTGCTCGTCGGCGTCCCGGGGCTCGCCAAGACGCTGCTCGTGTCGTCGCTCGCGAGGGCGCTCGACCTCAGCTTCGGGCGCGTCCAGTTCACGCCTGACCTGCTGCCCGCGGACATCACGGGGACCGACGTGCTGCACGAGCAGCACGGGTCGCGGAGCCTGCGCTTCCAGCCCGGCCCCATCTTCCACAACCTCGTCCTCGCGGACGAGGTGAACCGGACGCCGCCGAAGACGCAGGCCGCCCTGCTCGAGGCGATGCAGGAGCGCAAGGTGACCGTCGGGACGACCACGCACGCCCTCCCCGACCCGTTCCAGGTGTTCGCGACGCGAAACCCGATCGAGCAGGAAGGGACCTACCCGCTGCCAGAGGCGCAGCTCGACCGCTTCTTGATGGAGATTCACGTCACCTACCCGAGCGAGGCCGAGGAGCGCGAGGTGGCGCGACGGACGACCTCGGGGAAGCCGCCGGCGATCGCGGCGGTGCTCAAGGCGAGAGAGGTGCTGGCGATCGGGCGCCTCGTCCCGAGGATCCCGGTGACCGACGAGGCCGTGGACCTCGCGGTGCGCCTCGCCAGGGCGACGCGGCCGGGGGCGGAGCGCGCAGCGCAGGAGGTCCGGGACTACGTGCGCTACGGCGCGGGGCCGCGCGGGAGCCAGGCGCTCGTGATCGCGGCCAAGGCGCGCGCCGCGCTCCGCGGCGAAGCAGCCGCGGACGTGGACGACGTGAGGGCGCTGCTGATCCCGGCGCTGCGGCACCGGATCGTGCTGTCGTACCGCGCCGAGGCGGACGGCGTCCGCGACGTCGACGTGCTGAGCGCCGTGGAGAGATCGGTGCGCTGAGCGGCGCCGCGGCGCGGACGCGCATCACCGGGCGCGAGGCGCCTGTTGCTGCGCTTCCTTCACCGGCGTGACCGCCTTCATGGCCTTCAGATCCAGCGCGAAGCGCAGCGTCCCCGGCCCGCGCCCGTCCCAGCTCACCGCGACGACGCCGCTCTTCTTCAGGCTCAGGCCCGCCCAGCCGCCGTCGCCGAGCAGCGACGTCACCAGCGCCGACAACGAAGGCTCGTGCCCCACCAGCGCCAGCGGCTGCGCCCCCTGGTGCTGCGAGAGCCGGCGGAGGATCTCGGCCGTGTCGCGCGAGGGAGAGAGCTCGGCGACCACCGACACCTCGTCGGTCAGCCCGGCGGCCTCGGCGATGATCTCCGCGGTCTGCACGGCGCGCACGAGGGGGCTCGTCCAGATCACCCCAGGGCAGCGGTCCTTCTGCTTCGCGAGCCATTTGGCGACGCGCCGGGTCAGCTTGCGCCCCTTGCCCGTCAGCCAGCGACCTGCGTCGCCGAGGTCCGGCGCGTCATCCACGGCATGGCCATGGCGGATGATCAGGATCTCCATGGCCTGACCTTAGCCCGGACGAGCGCCAGCCGGGGAGCGCCGCGCGCGCGAAAGAGGCGGCGGCGCCACCTCGACGCCCATCAGAACTCGCACTGATGGGTCGCATCGTTGCAGTGCGAGCCCGGCGCCACGAAGGGACAGATGCTCCCGCTGAAGTTCTCGCACGGGAAACCGCACGTGAACGAGGTGTGCGTGTAGCAGATCTGCCCCTCGTCGCAATCGGCATCGGAGGCGCATCGACAGGTGAAATCGTCAGGGAACCCGTTCCCGTTTTCATCGAGGCCGTTGCAGCACTCGGTCACGTAGACGTCGCTCGCGCTGCAGTCCTCGTCGGCGCAGTCCAGCGCGCCGTCGCAGTCGTTGTCGATCCCGTCGGTGCACGCGGCGGTCCCGAGCTCGGGGCCAGGCGCGCCGCCCTTCGCGCAGCCCCGGCACGAGCCGAAGGCGGCGCAGCCGGGATCGGCGCAGTCGACGTAGTGATCGCCGTCGTTGTCGAGGTCGTCGTCACAGATCTCGCGCGGGTTCGGGGTGATCTCGACGTTGAGCACGAAGGGGCCCTCGTTCGGTCCGCTCGCGGGATCGATCGTGAAGCCGTCGAGGAAGACGAAATAGGTGCCGGGGTACAGGATGCTGAAATCGAGCAGGGAGGCCCGCGACCCGCCGCTGTCGTCGTCGCAGCCGATCTCCCGGCCGGAGCTGCAGACGCCCGTGCGGACGTAGAGCGCCGTGTCGAAGGCCGACCCGCGCGAGTCGACGCGCACGCGCGACGGCGCGGTGAGCACGAAGAAGAAGACCGCCTCGCCGGCGTCGCCGCCGCACTCACCCCGGGTCTCGCTCACGTGCCCGGTGGTGTCCCCCGTGTAGGTGCCAGTCCCGGGGATGCGCTTCGGCGACAGGCAGTTGGCCTGCTCGAGAACGCACACGGGGCTGCTCGCGCAGTCCGGGTCCTGGCAGTCGACCAGGGCGTCGCCGTCGTCGTCGACGTGGTTGTTGCACCGCTCCGGCGTCGGCTCGCAGTTCGGCGCGAAGGCGCAGGCGCTGTCCGCGCAGTCGACGCGCTCGTCGCAGTTGTTGTCGACGCCGTCGTCGCAGATCTCCGGCACGCAGCGCGCGCAGGCCGGCGCGGAGACGCACTGCGGATCCGCGCAGTCGACGCGCCCGTCGCAGTCGTTGTCGGCGCCGTCCTCGCACCGCTCCGGCGAGCCGGGCGGCTCGCACGCGCAAGGGAAGACGCCGCGGCAGTCCGGATCGCCGCAGTCGACGAGGAGATCGCAGTCGTCATCCTCGCGGTTGTCGCAGCGCTCGCGCTGGGAGCTGCAGGCGCAGAGCGGCTCGGAGGCGCAGTCGGCGTCGTCGCAGTCGAAGGCGAGGTCGCAGTCGTCATCGGCGCCGTTGCCGCACTTGCCGGCCTCCGAGGTGGAGCAGCCGCAGGCCGGCGTCCCCGAGCAGTCCGCGTCGAAGCAGTCGACGATCGTGTCGCAGTCGTCGTCGACGCCGTTCTGACAGCGCTCGCCGCCAGGGCTCGGGGTACAGCCGCAGACCTCGCCTGATGCGCACGCGGGATCGAAGCAGTCGCTGACGCCGTTGCAGTCGTTGTCCGCGGCGTCCGTGCAGATCTCCGGCGCGCCCGGGAAGACGGACGGGTTGAGGTCGTTGCAGTCGCTCCCGCCGCAGAACGTCGGGCCGACGCCGTCCCGATCGTCGTCGCGGGGGCGGTGATCGCAGCGCCCGTCTGCGCAGTCGTCGCTCGTGCAGTCGTCGCCGTCGTCACAGTCCGTGGGGCCGCCACACGCGTCGAAGCCTCCGACGCCCTCGCCTCCGTTCGATGAGGTCGACATGCTGCCGCTCGTCGCGCCGCCAAAGCCGCCGCCTCCAGCGCTGGTGTTCGAGAGGTCGGGGAGGCTCGTACGGCCGCACGCTCCCGCCAGGACGCCGAGCGCCGCCCATGCGCCGAGCACGATGAGGTACCGTCGAACCCGGGAAGGCCGCGGAAGCGCCCCCTCGACCCACGCTGAAGAGCCCGGCTTCATCTCTCACCCCTCTCGCACCGGCCGCACGGTGCCCGCGCTTCGGTCCACTTTACAACCCCGAGTTTCCAGGAAAGCAAGTTCTGATCCGTTGGCGCTGGCCGCTCGGCGAGGCGTTGATCTGGAGCGCGCTTCCTCGCTCTGCGCGGTCGGCCCGAGCAGCTGCCAGGGCTGCTCACGAGCTGGCCTGCACGCCGAGCCGGCCAGCTCGCGCCACGGGATCAGTTGCGGGTCGGAGCATCCGCGTGTAACGAGGGCCGGTGGGCGCGCAGCTCCAGATCGAGTACGAGCGGCCGCCTCCTGGTCTTCAGCGCGGGCGTTACCCTGCGCCACAATGGGTCATCCTGGGGATCGGCGCCGCGGTGGTGCTCATCGCAGCCTCCGTCCTGATCTGGCGCGCGCGGCGCGCCTTCAGCGCACGCGGGAGAGGCGGACCGCGCTCCTCGAGACGAGGGTGACGGGAAACGGGAAACCAGGCGATCACTTCAGGGGGAGGAGGAATGATCGACCGCGGTGCGATCGCCGGTTGACATCGAGCGGACCGGACCGGTAGGCACCATAGAGGGATGCGCACCCGGTCGGCCGATGTAGAGAGCCGACCGAGCGCGCGATGAGCCTGCAACAGCCGGGGCCCAGAGACGAGGCCCCAATGAGGCCCTTTGGGTCCTGAAGAACACCGCGCAACCGCGGCCCGTGGATACATGGCACCGATCGAACGTGGCGTTGAGCTTGTGCATCGCGTGATCGCGCAACTGAAGAAGCGCCCTTCCAGCCATACCGCCGTGGGAGCGAGCCAGGCGGCTCTCGATGCGCTCGAGTCGAGGCTGATGGTCGAGCTGCCGCCCACGCTGCGGGCGTTCCTCGAGTTCGATTTCACGCTCGATAGCCTGGGCCCGCGGTTCAAGGGGCGGCATCGCTTCGGCCAGGACCCGTCGGCGCCTCGACCGAAGCTCACCTCGGTCCGCAAGCTGGCCGAGGCGAAGACCGACCTCGGCTGGACCGAATCGCGGCTCCGGGCCAAGGTCGTGAGGCTGCCCAACCTCCCCGGTCAGCCATGGAACGCGCTCTACCTCGGGGAGGCCAGGCGGGACGGCGAGCTCGTCATCCTCGGCCTCGACAACGAGGACACGAACGTCCGGGTTTTCCCGCGCTACACCGCGTTCGACCTGTACCTCGCCGAGCAGTGCGGCCTCATCAAGCTGCGCGAATCGCAGCGGCTCGAGGACCTCGAGTCGCACGTGGCGCTCAACCCCGAGCTCGGGTCCGCCGAAGAGGACGACGAGGGCGACACGGAGTATTGATCGCGCGGCCGCGACGCCCTCACCCTGGCGCCGCTCGGCCGTGAACGACGTCCGTGACGAACGCGATGGCTGCCGGTGCAGGGGCGCTCCACTTCCGTTTCCGGGTGGATGACGGCGATCCTCGTGACCGGCTCGACAAGCTCGTCGTCCACCTGCTCGACCGCGCCGGCCATGCGGCCTCCCGCGCGGCGGTGCAGCGGTGGATCTCCGCCGGTCGGGTCCTCGTCGACGGGGAGCCCGCGCGCGCGTCGGTGGCGGTGCGCGCAAGCGCGCTGGTCGAGGTCCGCCCCGAAGAGCCGTCGCCCTCGCCCACCGCGGCCGAGCCCGACGTGGCCATCGCGGTGGTGTACGAGGATGAGCACCTGCTCGTCATCGACAAACCTGCCGGGCTCGTCGTGCACCCGGCCCGCGGCCACGCGTCCGGCACGCTGGTCAACGGGCTGCTCGCCCTGCCCGGGTTCGCCCTGGCGCCCGCCGATCCGCGCGATCCCATGGGCCATGTCCGCCCGGGGATCGTGCACAGGCTCGACCGAGGGACGAGCGGCCTGCTCGTGGTCGCGAAGGACGAGCCCACCCGCGAGGCGCTGAAAGATCGGTTCGCCAGGCACGCGATCGAGCGCGAGTACGCCGCGATCGTCGCCGGCGAGGCGCGAGACGCCACGTACGACACGCTCCACGGCCGGCACCCGACCGACAGGCTCCGGTTCACGTCGTGGATCCGCGGCGGCGCGGGCGCCCCCGGCTCCGGAGCCGGCGCGCCCGGCTCACACGTCGCCGCGCCGCGCCGCGCCGTGACGCACGTCCGCGTGCTCGAGAGGCTCGGCGACGCCGCGACCGTCGTCGCGTGCTCGCTCGAGACGGGCCGCACCCACCAGATCCGGGTGCACCTCGCCGAGCGCGGCAGGACACCCGTCCTCGGAGACCCCCTCTACGGCAAGCCGCCGAAGAAGCCGGCGGTACGGGCGATCGCGGAGGAGCTGGGCCGGCAAGCCCTCCACGCGCGCGTGCTCGGGTTCATCCACCCCGTCACGCAGAAGCCCGTCCGCTGGGAGAGCGCGCTGCCAGCGGACATGCGCAAGGCGCTCGACCAGCTGCGGGCGCTCGCTACCAGATCTTCGATTTGATGTGGCCCTTGGACTTGATGAGGATGTCGACGAGGGCGCGGTCGTAGAAGTTCTTCTGGTAGAGGTCCGGCGAGACGCGGCTCTTGTAGAGGGCGCGCCCTTCCTCGATCTCTTCGGACAGGACCGTGAAGAGGTCATCCTGCTGGATGCCCTGCACGATCTTCTCCTCGTTGTAGAGCGAGAGATCGCTCGCGATGGCGCGCGCGAGGCGGCGCGCCGCCTCTTCCGTTTCAATCAAGGGCATCCGTCTCTCCTCCAGGTTCGCCAGCCGGGGGCACGCGCTCCCGAGCCGACGGGGGCCTAGGATGCAGCAGCCCAGGCGGCGCTGTCAAAGTAGCTCGTCGTCCGACGACCCGCCCCCCCACCCGCGCGGCGGCGCGAGGGGCGCGGCGCGCATGTGGGTGGTCGCGCCGGGCGCGCCGGCGGCAGGCCGCTCCGCTTCCTCCGCTTCCTGCCGCGCCGCGGCGAGGGCGGCGAGCCCCGAGAGGAGCGGGAACGCGACCAGCGCGTAGCGCCCGGCACCGAAGAACACGGCGTGCGTCGCCGCGGTCGCAGCGAGGACGGCGAGCGCGGCGCCCACGAGCACCGGCGCCCGGAGGAGCGCGCGGCCCTTGAGCAGCGCGAGGCCGAGGAGCGCGAGGTAGCCCACCCATGCATGGACGTGCAGCGCGGCGACGACCCCCAGCGCGAACAGCGCGAGCCGAGCGACGTCGAGCGCGCGGTGCGCGAGCGAGGGGCGGCGAGCTGCGCCGGGCGCCTGCGCGGGCCTGCGCGCCGCCCACACGAGCGCGGCGAGGAGGACGACGCGCTCGAAGACGGTCTCGACGGCGCCGAGCGCGACCTTGTCGGCCTCGCTGAACGCCGACGGGTTCGAGGCGTGGAGGTACCACCCGGCCGCGCCGCAGTAGTCGAACGTCGCCGCGAGCTTCCTGGGCACGAGCCCGAGCCATTCGCCCGGGTGCTCCGCGATGTACCGGCGCGCCTCGCGGCCGAAGCAGGCGTCCTTGCCGGCTTCGTCGAAGACCTCGCGGCACGCCTCGGGGACCTGGACCGGCGCCCACGCGCCGGTGGACGCCGGGTCCGCTCCGATGAGGAGATTCCATCCGCCGTTCACGCTCACCAGGGCGCACTGGTTCATCCGCAGGCAGTTGCGCGCGGTCCAGGGCGCGCACACGAGGAGCGCCACGATGACGGCGAGCAGGACGGGCGCCGCGCGCGCGGCGAACGAGGGGAGGAGCCGGGGACCGCCAGCAGGCGGAGAGCCCGAGAGGGCGAGGCCGGCGAACAGGGGCGCGAGCAGGAGCGCCTGCGGGCGGACGAGGGTGGCGGCGCCGATGAGCAGCCCGATGACGGCGAACGGGGCCAGCGCGGGGCGGCGCTCGCGCGCCCTCGCGGACGCCCACGCCGCGCAGGCGACGAGCGAACCGGTGACGCCCTCGGTCATGAGCGCCGGGGTATACGCCACGAGCCCGGGGTGGAGGGCGACGAGCCCGCCGGAGAGCGCCGGCACGGCGCGCGACCGCGGCGCGGCGCGGGCCGCCAGGCGATGGACGGCGAGCGCCGCGAGCGCGCCGAGCACGGCGTTCAGCAGCATCGCGACCGCGGGGTGCGCGCCGAGCAGCGCGTACAGCGCGCCGACCGCGCCCGGATAGCCCACCGGGTAGTGCGCGGCGTACGTGACGACGCCGTCCGGCCATAGCCACGTGTAGCCGAGCCCCGCCGCGATCCGCTCGGCGATGCGCTGGTAGTACGCCCCGTCGGCGGTGGGCGGGAAGCGCCCGGCCGCCCAGGCGACCATGGCGAGCCGCGCGGCGAGGGCGAGCGCGAAGATCGCGCCCGCATCGCGCCGGCGCGCGGCGACCGAGGCGCCGTCGCTCATGACGAGCGCGCGAGCGACAGCGGGAAGCGCGCAAGCAAGCCGGTGGCCCGCAGCGCAGCGACGACCTCGCACGCGGGCAGACCGACGACGTTCGAATAGGAGCCGTCGATGCGCGCGACGGCGAAGGCGCCGATCCCCTGAATCGCGTAGGCGCCGGCCTTGTCGAGCCCCTCGCCGGTCGCCGCGTACGACGCCACCTCGCCGTCGTCGAGCTCGCGGAAGCGCACCCGCGTCACGACCGTCTCGGCGTGGAGCGCCTCGGCGAGGGCCGGGGCGGATGCCGTCGTGACGTCGGCCCGATCGCCGCCGGCGATCGCGAACCTCGTCCAGACCTGGTGCTCGCGGCCCGAGAGGGCGCGGAGCATGGCGCGCGCGTCGACCTCGTCCCGCGGCTTGCCGAGGATGGAATCGCCGAGGATGACCGACGTGTCGGCCACGAGGATCGCGCCCGCCCCGGCCGCCTGGCGCAGGCGCCGCGCGGCCGCGAGCTTCGCCAGGGTGACGCGCTCCAGGTAGGCAGCGGCGTCCTCGTCGGCGCGCCCCGCCTCGTCGACCTCGGCTGCCGCGACGCGGAGAGGCAGGCCGAGCGTGGTCAGGATCTCTCGCCGGCGCGGCGAGCCGGAGCCGAGCAGGAGCGGGTGGGAGTCGTCGATCATGGTCGTGCGGACGCCGGCGGCGCCGGCCCCGGCCGGGCGTGGTCCTAGCACGGCGCCAGCGCGACCGCGGAGCACGACGCAATCCGGCGCAATCCGACGCAAACCCAGCGTCGGACGCCAGCGCATCGCGACGCGTCGATTGCTCTTTTGACTCTCCCCCCGGCAGTAGTAGAGGGTCGGGCGCGATGCGCGCCAACCGGAGGGAGCCTGCACGATCGAGCCTCCCGCTGCTGGTGGCGTCCGGGGTCTTCATGGCGACCCTCCTTCCGGCGCCGGTGCGCGCGGACGAGTGCGCGCCGGCCAGCGGGCTGTCGGGCTGTATCGATGCCGACAACCTCTGGCCTCACGCGGGCGGCGGCCCTTTCTTCGCCGTGGGGAGCACAGGGACGGCTCCGAGCGCGAAGGCCTCGTTCGGCCTCGTGGCGAGCTACCTGTCGCGGCCAGTGGGCCTGCGCACCGCCTCGCCCGACCCCGAGGGGACGGTCATCCACGCGCTGGACAACATGGTCGACGCGACCTTCCTGGCGTCGTTCGGGCTCACCGATCGCCTCGAGGTCACGGTCGCCGCTCCCGTCACCCTGTACCAGGACGGGGCGGGCTTCTCCGACGTCCTCGGCACCGGCACGGAGCTCCAGCGCAGCGTGATGCGCGACGCTCGCCTGGGCGCCGCGCTCGCGATCGTGCCGCCGGCCCAGCGTGGTCCGCTCGATGGCTTCTCGCTGGCAGCGCGCCTCGATCTGGGCGTGCCGACCGGCGATGGGTCGGTGTTCGCCAGCGCCGGGACCGTGACGCTCGCGCCGAGCGTCACCGCAGCGTACCGGCTCGGCAAGCTCCTGCTCGCGACCGAGGTCGGGGCCCGGCTCCGCGGATCGAGCACGCTGATCGACGCCGAGGTCGGCCCACAGCTCCTCGGCGCCCTCGGCGCCTCGGTCGACGTGCTCCCGGACCGCTGGCTCACGGCGTCCGCGGAGGCGTTCGCCCTCTACACGCTCGCCGAGCAGCCCGCCGGAGCCCCGGCGCTTGTGCCGGCGGAGTGGATCCTCTCGGCCACGAGCGCCCCGCTGCTCGCAGGCGACGTCTCGCTGTCCGCGGGCGGCGGCGGCGCCATCCCGTTCGCCTCCGGCGGCGCGTTCACCGCGCCGCGCTTCCGGTTCAACCTGGGGCTCCGCTATGCGCCCACGGGGCGCGATGCAGACGCCGACGGCGTCCTCGATCGCGACGACGAGTGCCCGCTCGTCGCGGAGGATCGCGACGGCTTCCGGGACGGCGACGGATGCCCCGATCCCGACAACGACGGCGATCGGATCCCCGACGGTCGCGACAGGTGCCGGGACGAGCCCGAGACGATCGACGGCTTCCAGGACGGCGATGGCTGCCCGGATGCGGACGACGACAGCGACGGCGTCCCGGACGACGCCGACGCCTGCCGGAACGACGCCGAGGACCGCGACGGCTTCCAGGACAGCGACGGATGCCCCGATCCCGACAACGATGGCGACGGGATCCTGGATGCGCGCGACACGTGCCCCATGGGCGCGGAAGACGTCGACGGCTTCAAGGACGACGACGGATGCCCCGATCCCGACAACGACATCGACCAGGTCCCTGACGCCAGCGATCAGTGCCCGCTCGTCGCCGAGGATCGCGACGGCTTCCAGGACGACGACGGCTGCCCCGAGCGCGACAACGACGAGGACGGCGTGGCCGACGCGGCCGACGCGTGCCCCATGACCGCCGAGACGATCGACGGCACGAACGACGCCGACGGCTGCCCTGAGCCGGCCGGCAGGTCCTTGCCGCGATGGTCCGGCGATCAGGTCGTCCTCGACGGCCTGGCCCGCTTCCCGGCGGCGAGCGCCCGCGTGCCGCCGGCCCTCGCGGCGCAGCTCGGCATGATCGCCCAGCTCATGCGCGGGCGCATGCCCCTCGACATCGTCATCGTGGAGGCCTACGCCGATCGTCAGGGCGATCAGTCCGCGCGCGCCCTCGAGCTCGCGGGCGCGCGCGCGAGCGCCGTCAAGGAGCTCCTTGCAACCGCGGGCTTGCCGGCGGACCGGATCACCGCCGCCGCAGGCGACCCATCATCCAAGCGCGCGCCTGGCGCGCCCCAGATCGAGGTGACGGCGACCCGCGCTCGGCGCTCTGAAGGAGCCCCGGGTGCTCCGGGCGCAGCCCCCTCGACGACCGGAGAGAAGAAACAGCGATGAATGTCCTCGAGGCACGCCGTGCCCGCCATTTGATCATCCGCCTCGACCGGGGCGAAGAGCTCCCTGCAGCGCTGGTGCGCGCCCTCGATGAGGCCGAGGCGCGCGCCGGCTGGATCGAGGGGGTGGGCTCGCTGGAGAAGGCCGAAGTGGCGCTGTTCGATCAAGCCTCCCGCACCTACGCGAAGACGCGCGTCCTCGACGGCCCGTGCGACGTCGTGGCGCTCTCGGGGAACATCGCGCTCCAGCAGGGAGAGACCTCGCTCCGGCTGTCGGCCACGCTCGCCCGCGAGTCGGGCGTCGGCCTCCAGCTCGCCGCCGGCGAGCTCGTGTGGGCGCGCGTCTACGGGCTCGAGCTCCGCGTCACGGCGTTCGACGATCTGCCCCTGGTGCGGGTGTTCGACGATCGAACGGGCACGATGCAGCTCGCGACCCAGTCGTCCGCCATCCCCGCGCTCGCGGGTGAACCGCCCCGCCTGGCGCCTCCGGCGCACGCCGCGGAGCTGCCGCGCGCGACGCCCCCGGCGCTCGCCGCGGAGCCGCCTCGCGCGACGCCCCCGGCGCCCGCCATCGAGCCGCCGCGCGCGGCCCCTCCGGCGCCCGTGGAGCCGCCGCGCGCGGCCTCGACGGGCCCCGCGGAGCTCCCCGCCGCGCCGCTGCCGCAGCGCCCGGCCCGTCCTCGCCAGGAGGACGAGCCCTATCCGGAAGTGGGCGACAGCGTGACCCACTTTCACTTCGGCGACTGCACCGTGATCAGCTCGGATGGCGAGCGGATCCGCCTCCGCCAGGAGCGCGACGGCCGCGTGCGCGAGGTCTCGCTGACGATGCTCCGCATCGAGCCTCCCACCGTCGACGCGGCGACAGGCAGGAAGCAGTTCCGCCTCGCGCGGAAGAACTGAGAGCGACCGCGCCACCTCGGTCGAGAGGTGGCGGACGGCGCCCGCGCGCTCAGAAGACGCGCTGGGCGATGTGGATCGAGTCCCCTGCCTGGAGCGGCACATCGGGGATCTTGTTGTCGATGATGTCCTCGACCGAGACGGTGGTGAACACCGTCTTGCCCTGAGACTTCCTGCGGATCGTGACCCGATCCTTGTCCGCGATGCTGTTGAACCCCCCCGCCATCGAGATGGCGCGGAGCAGCGTCATGCCGGGCTGGAGCGGCAGGGACCCGGGCTTCTGCACCTCGCCGAGCACCTCGACCCGCTTCGAGTTGTACTCCTTGATGCTCACGCTCACGCTGGGATCGGTGAGGACCTGCCCCTCCATGAGCTTCGCGCGCACGAGCTCCGCGACCTCCTGAGGCTCGAGGCCCGACACCTTGAGCCGCTTCACGTAGGGGAAGTCGACGGTGCCATCCGGCGCGACGGTGAACGTCGAGGGCAGCTTGTCTTCTCCGACGATGCGGAGCTCGAACACGTCGCCGACCCCGATGGTCGTCGCCTCCACCGGCGCAGGCAGGTTCGCTGGCTGGGGCGCTCGCGAGGAGCACGCGGCGAGCGCCAGCGCGAGCACGGCGGCGGTCCACCGGCCAGGACGCCGCATCACATGAACCAGCGCACGCCCAGGTACGCCTCGAACTGCTGCCATCCGAGGTGGTTGTCGGGGGGATTGACGTTTGACTGGTCGGGAGTCGTCAGCGCGGTGCTGCTGATGTTGTTGCCGTAACGTAGCGTCGAGTTGATGCCCAGCGAGTCCCCGATCCGGTACTCGCCGAACAGCGAGGCATCGATGCGGACATCTGTCCAGGGGCCGTGCGGCAGGGTGACGCTGCCGCTCCTCTCCGGGATCTCGGGATACACGTTTGCTGCCACGCCGCCATCTGCGATCACGAGAAAGCGCCCACCGAAGAAGTAGGTCAGCTTGAGGTACCCGCGATTGCGCTCGTAGTAGCTCGCGACATAGCTGTCGTGGAAATCGCGCGTGAATCCGGCCGACAGCGACGACAGCGCGAGCGTCGCCGCCTCGGGATCGGCCGACGGGTTCGGCGTCAGGTACCACTTCAGCTCGAGCTGGCCGATGACGCTGTCGAAGTCGTGCACCTCGGCCTGGCCGTCTGACGTGTAGAAGCTCGCGCCCCAGCCGGCCATCGCGAGGAGACCGAACGACGATGTCACGAGGCCGTTGATACCGAGCTGCGCGCGCAGGGGATGAGAGGAGAGCTGGGCAGGCGGGCTCGGCTGGTTCGGGTAATTCACGAACCCGAGCGACGCGTCGTAGATGAGCGCGGTGCGGGGCAAGAAGCGCCAGCGGCCCCGCGTCCGGATCGTGTGGTGCAAGTTCGTCAGGCTGTCGAACTCATCGACCTCGAAGAACGTGCCCAGAAAGCGATAGCCTAGCCGCCAGTCGAGCAGCCCCCCGCCCGGCGTCCACACGAGCTCGGCGCCCGCGTCGGCGTGGACGCGCCGGAAGCTCTGGTTGGAGATCCCGAGATCCGAAGAGGCGATGGTCCGGCCGAGCGACGCATCGAGGATCCCGGACCAGGGGCGCCGGGGCAGGATCGTCAGCTTGGCGTCGAGCAGGCCGCCGATGTTCCGCTGATCACTCAGCCGGTCCTTCCCTACCTCGCTGCCGGATACCGGGAAGAACTCCTCATAGGTCGCGGCGATGCCGGCGCGAAACTCGACGTCTGGCGGCGGCGCGTCGGGCGTCACCTCGTGGCGCTGCTGGCTCAGCGTCGAGAGCGAAAACGACGGCGTGATCCGGAGCCGCAACGAGCCGACAGGCCCCTCATCACCGAGGCCAGCATCGTCGCTCTCGTCCCGGCGGAAGAAGTTGGAGTCATAGCCGAACTCCGCAGCGACCCCGGGATGCAGCTCGAGATCGCCGGTGCGTATCCCGATGCCCTCGGTGTAGCGCCGATCCTTGAGCCACGGCTGATCCTGCGCCAGGGCCAACGCCGGGGACAGAGTGAGTGTGACTGCGGCAGCGGCTATGGTTTCACGAAGTTTCATCGCCTATTGGGCAGTGGCAATCCGAGAGAGGCGGTCGCCTACCGAAAACAGCTACTGCACGCAGGCGGCTCGATGATGATCTGGCTGACGGGATACTCGGAGGGATCGTCCTTGGGGAGGTTCGGATCGATCGTCGCCGTCACGGCGCTGTCGCCGATAAAGCCCGCTTCCTGTCCGATGCACTGGTTGGCCTCGGCCGTCAGCTGCTCGGTCCGCTGCCGCAGCACCGTCAGGATCGTGAACTCATGGTTGGAGAGATCGACGTCACGCCGGTTCACGGCGAGCTCCAGGCCCTGCCGCCGCTCGCGGGCGGAGCGGATGGCGACATCGATCTGATTCAGCTTGTCGTCAAGACAGAGCGTCTTCACGACGTCACGCTGCGACCGGGCCGTCTCCAGCTGGCGACGAACCGACGTGCGGGCTCCGTCCATCCGGGCGAGGTAGGTCTCGCTCTGCGCGAGCTGCTCTGCGGGCGAGAGCGTCACCTGACGCGCGAGGCCGGCGGAGGCGTCCGGCGGAGGCGCCGTCTGCGCCTGCGCAGCGGCGATCCCGTGGCCGACCACGACCGAGATCAGCGCCACTGCGGCGAAGCCAGGGATCTGTTCACGCTTCATCGAAGCCTCCGGAAGTCAGACCCGCGCAGTATAGGTGCGGGTAGACGTAATTGTCAAAACGCAATGAACATGCCGAGCAGCCAGCAGCGCGCGTCCGTCGGGAGCACCCGTACGGCGCTCTCCCCGGTTCGATGCGCGACGTCAGCACGCCATTCACGTGCAAGCGAGGAGAGAGGATTGCGTCTTGTCCACGGACCCGGAAAGCATCGGGGGCTATTGGCTCACGAAAGTGACAGGAATCACAACCGTCGCGCCGCCGCCCTCGGGCGGCGCGAACTGCGCGCTCTGGACGCGCGCGACGACGCACGAGACCACCGTGCCGGACAGCCCGCCGCCGCCGGAGGGGGTCGCCGAGAGCACCTCGCCGTTGGGGCCGATCTTCGCGGTGATCCGGACCGACCCCTTCATGCTCGGGTCCTCTTGAAGACCTTTGTTGTAGCAACGACGGAAGCCGGCGGTCATCCCGGCCACGACGGAGGGCGCGTTCGAGACGCTCCCGCCGGAGACCGCGGCGCCGCCCACCTGGGCGTTGCCCACCGGCCCCTTGACCGTCTGTGCCGAGCCGGCCGTCGCAGGGCCGCTGGTCCCGGTGTTGCCAATCGTGGCGAGGCCACCACCGCCGGCCGCGCCAGGTCGCACAGTGCCACCCCCGGCGCCGCCCATGTTCAATCCCGCCACACCGCCCTTGCCGACGCCGGCCCCCGAGGCGGCCGCGTTTTCGAGCAAGCCGGTGGGCACGTCGCCCGAGCTCAGGACGCTGGCGGTCGCGTTCCCGCTCGAGTTGAGCGCGCCCAGCATCTGCATGTCGAGCTGCGCGAGCTCGTTGGAGAGCGCCGACGCGCGCGCGTCGCTCATCCCGCCAGAGCCCTTCCCCGGGCTGGCAGCCGCCGCCCCCTTGTTCCCACCGCCAGCGGCCTTGGGCGCTTCGACAGCAGGCGCCGCTGTCGCGGCCGGCGCCTCGACGTCCTCCTTCGGCTGCTCCACCGGCGGCGGGGGCAGCTGCTTCACGGACTCGAGCAGCTGCGCGACGTCGATCTCATCGTCGACAACGGGGTCCATCCAGTCGGAGTAGATCGACCCCACGGCGCCGAAGTGGAACAGGAACGAGAACGCGGCGATGATCGTGGTCGTCCAGTCGATGTCGTTCGCGATCCCCGACCGCACAGAGACGGGCAGCTGCGGCTTGGGCTGCACCGGCGGCGGCGCGACGAACTGGAAGAGGAACGTCGTCTCCCCCACGACGAGCTTGCCGCGCGCCTCCTCGCTGAGCTGGACCTGGTAGGCCTGGACATTGCCGACCGCCACGCGCTTGGCGGACGACTTGAGCGCGGAGAGCTCGGAGACGCCGCCCTTGAAGGCGACCCGACCGGTCATCCCGTCCAGGAAATTGAGGGAGTACTCGCCCCCCACGAGCTCGAACACCCGAAAATTCGGCGGGATGCTCTTGCTCGGGATGACGAACATGCTCTTTTCGCTGGGGCCGATGGTGACGTGGGTGCGCTGCTTGATGACGCGCTCCTCGATCACCTTCCCCCCCTGAACCAGGCCGATCCTGAGGACCTTCGGGCCGGTCACCGGTGCGACCGCCCGCATGACCGCGGTCATCTGCCCGGGCTGCCCGGGGCGCGACGGGGTGGGGTGCGGGTGCTGCTGGGTCATTCCAAAGGGCTCCGGGAGAGGGGGGACGAAGCGGGCGCCGATCGCGATCGCGCGCGGCTCGCGGAGCCGCGCTCCGGGGCCCGGCAGGCCCCGGGCCCGGGTCCGCGAGCGACGCGCCGCGCAGCGGAGGGCACCATAATTTGCGAGGGTACACGGACAGCTCGGGGCGGTCCAGGAGAGCGCGCCGCGCTCACCGGGGCGCCCGGCGAGAGCGTCGGGGCGATCCGGAAGGGCGCCGGAGGGCCCCGACCCCAGCGACGTTATCGGCGCTATCGACGTTATCGGCGCTATCGGCGCTATCGAGTGGTTCCAGGGCGACCCGCACGAGCGCGTCGATCGCCTCGCGACCTCGCGCGGCAGCGGCGCGGCCGGCCCCCCCAGCGGCCGCGGACGCGATCGCGCCGGCGCCCCCCGCGCCGAGGACGAGCGCGATGACCGAGGGCCCGGCCTGCGCGAGGTACGAGAGCGTGGCGAGGAGCAGCGCGGCGAGCGCCGACAGGCGCGCCGCCGCGCGCGGCCACCCCGCGCCGGCGTCGAGCCGCTGCTCGATCTCGGCAAGGAGCTCGTTCGCCGCCGCGATCTTCGCGTGCGGGTCGGCGGCGGCCATGACCTCGAGCGCGAGGCGGCGCTCCCAGCTCTCCGGCGGCGACCGCCTCGCGAGCTCCAAAAGCCGCGCCTCACCGGGCAGCGCGCGGAGCGAGCGCGCGAGCGACATCAGGTCGCCGCCGGTCGCGCGCGCGACCTGCGCGGGGTGCTTCCACGAGATCGCGGCGCAGGCGGCGCTCGACGCGATCGACAGCGCGCTCAAGAGCACGGCGACGGCGGACACACCGGCCGCCTAGAACGGCTCCTTGAAGATCGCCTGCTCGATGCGGTCCAGGAACGGCTGACGCAGCTCGGCGAGCGTGAGCTTCGGCTGGATCCGGCTGACGTCGACGGCCGCGATGGGCTTCTGGATGCGGCCCGTGATCGTCACCTCCGCGAGCGTGATGACCCCGCGCTGCTTGCCCTTCTCCTGCGCGCTCGCCGGCGCGCCGTGGCCGAGGATCGCGAGCAGGACCGAACCCAGCGCAAGTGCCTTGTACATGCTCATGGTCTCCCTCACGTGTCGGTCGCGGCGTCGGCGACGCCTCCATCCGGCGCGGCGGCAGGAGGAGGAGCCGCGGGCTGAGCCGCGGCGGCGGCCGCGTTCAGCTCCCCTTCCTTGAGCTTGGCGCGGTTCAGGAGCTCCTCCGAGTCGTCTCGCTGACCCTTGTTGCGCAGCTCCTGGAACCTCGTCAGCGATTTGATCGCCTCCGCCACCTGCTGCTTCGGCGTCATGCCGGGGACGGCGGGGGCGAACAGGTAGAGCAGGCCGAGGTCGTAGTGGACCTGAGCCAGGTTCGGGTCGCGGGCGAGCACCCAGTCGAACTCGCGCTTCGCGTCGGCGTAGCGCTCGATCAGGCGGTACGCGTCCCCGAGGTTGAGGTGCGCGGCGACGTGCTCGGAATCGAAGCGGACAGCGCCCTCGAGGAGCGGCAGCGCCTCCTGGGCGTTGCCCGCCTCGAGCAGGTAGGTCGCGAGCTGCACCCGCGCCTCGACGAGATCGGGGCGGCGCGTCACCGCCTTGCGGAACTCCTCGATCGCCGCGGCGCGCTGCCCCTGCTCCCGGTAAATCAGGCCGCGGAGCAGCAGCGCCTCGGCGTTGTCCCTGTCGCGCGGCGGGTTCTCGCTGACCGGCTCGAACCCGTCCAGGATCGCCTGGAGCGCGTACAGCGCGAGATCGAGGCGCCGGTTCCTGTAGTGATCGCGGGCGATGATCACCATCGCCGGCCGGTAGTCGGGGTTGATCTTCAGCGCCTCCTGCGCGATCCGCTGGGCAGAGCCGGTATCCCGCTGGAGCGACTTGACCTCCGCGAGCGTCGCCGCGACGGCCGCCGACTTCGGCATCTGGCCGCGCTTCTCGTTCAGGAGCCGCTCGGCCTCGCCGAGCTGGTTCTTCCTGGCGAGCAGCATCGCGTACGCGATGATGGCGGGCTCGTAGTCCGGCACGATCGTGAAGGCCTGGCGGTAGCTCGCGCCGGCGCCCGCGTCGCGGAGCCGCTCCTGCACCACGCCGAGCGAATAGAAGGCCTGGTGCGCGCGCGGATCGGCCTGCGTCGCCTGCCCGAACTGGGCCCTCGCGTTGACGAGATCCCCGGTCGCGAACGCCTGCAGGCCGCTTTGATAGAACGCCGCCGCCCGGGCGTTCATGGCCGGCGCAGCCGTCTGGGCGGGCAGATCGTAGGGGCGCGCCGAGCTCGGCATGTCGTTCATGCCGTACGGCGCCTGGGCGGGCGCGGTCGCGGCGGGCCCCGCTGGGACCGTGGGCACCTTGGGCGGCGGCGTCGCCTCCTCGCCGCAGGACGCGAGGGCGAACGGCGACATGACCGCGAGCAGGCTGGCGAAGAGGGTGACAGGGAGGCGGCGCATCATGGGACGACCGGCAGGGGCAGGGGGAGGCCGTCGGGCGCGAGCGGCGGGGTCATGCCGGGCCGCGTCCGGAGGAAGAGGCCATCCTTGTACTCGAACGGGCGCTTCGTCTCGGGATCGATGACCCCCTGGCTCCACTCGCGGAGCTTGGCGTCGCCGAGGATGTCCGTGAAGAACGCGAGCCGCTGGATCGCGAGGTCGACCGCTGGATTCCGGACCTTCCACGCCTTCGCCCAGACGACGGACTCGACGTAGAACTTGACCATCGCCTTGTCGGCATCGTTGAGGAGCCGCTCGCGCGCCGCGCGCCACTGCTCGCGCCGGTTCTGCCGGAGCGCGTCGGCCGTCTCCTGGAGATCCTCGCGATCGCTCGTCTCGGCGAGCTTGAGCAGCTTCTCTTCCTTGTCCGTGTACAGCTTCAGCCCCGGCGGGCGGGCGTTGTAAAGGCCGGTGCGGCACGAATCGTAGAGCGAGCCCTGCCGCGCGCGCGCGGCCACCGACCACGGCCGCGACTCGTAGGCGGTGATGACCTCCTGGAGCTCCTTCCAGTACCTGTCGTTGGCCTTGGTGATATCCGCCTCGAAGGCCCGCTTCACCTGATCGATGACCCCCTCGTAGCGGTGATGGCCGGTGTCGTAATCGAACTCGGCCTTGATGCGATCGTCGATGGCCTTGTAGGCGCACTCCGCCGCCATGTCGGCCTGCACCGAGCCGAGGGCCTTCACCTTGTCGCCGGTCGCCGAATTCCGGAAGGACGTGAACGCCGTCATGGTGTTCTTGCACCAGTCCCGCGCCTTCGGATCGCCGCCGGCGGCGCGCATCTTGGATGCATGGTACGCCGCCTGGACGACATACCCGCTCGCGGCCGGGTTGTTCTTGTTGGCCGCGTAATAGGCCTCCATCGACTGCGTGGCCTTGGTCCGGGCGGCGCGGTTCGGGCCCTCGTCGGCCCCGCGCTCGTCCCAGGCCTTCAGGTCCGCCGAGGCGACGAGGAAATCGATGTCGGCCTTCTGCTCGGGGGGCGGGTTCAGGCTCATGAAGGTGGCGCGCGAGGCGGTCATCTTGTCGCGCTCCCCGATGTTCGCGTAGAGCAGCACCGAGTTCCTGGCGGCGTCCCGGCGCGCCGCCTGCTCGAACCGGCCGTTGCGAGCGATGGTGTCGTAGGTCTCGGCCGCGCTGCGGTAGTTGAAGAAGAGGACGTACGCGGCGGAGAGCGCGTCGTAGGCCTGCTTCAGGTACTTCACCCGGTCGGCGTAGCGCTTCGGATCGGGGCTCTTCGGAGGGTTCGCGCCCGGATCGCCCTTCTCGAGCTTCGACAGGTTCTCCTCGCTGCCGTACTCCTTGATGAACAGGGAGTACATCGCGATGGCCTGGTCGTAGTCGCCCACCTGCTTGTAGCAGTAAGCGCCGTTCATGGCGGCCTCCGGCGCCTCGTCGCGGGCCGGCGCCTTCTCGAGCGCGACCTTGTAGAGCGCCGCGGCCTCGCGCCAGGCGGCGACGCGCGCGGGGCCGTCCGGCATCTTCTCGGCCTTCTCGAAGGCCCGGGCGGCGTCGATGTAATAGCCGCGGGAGATCGTCGGCCGGGCGATGTCGCCCTCCTTCAGCTTCTGCTCCTCGCTGACGGCGCAGCTCCGCGTGAGCGCCGCCTCGGCGAGCTTGCGGCTCTGCTCGACGTTGTTCTCGAGGTTCGACATCGTCGTGAGCCGCTCCCACGCCTTGTAGCCGAACTCCGTCTTGCCGCACTGCGCTTCGTAGATGGGCTCCATCCGCTTGCGCGCCTCGGCGAACTGGCCGTAAAGGAAGTAGTAGTCGGCCGCCTGGAACGCGTAGAGGTCGATGTTCTTCGGGGCGTCGAGCACGGGAGGGACCCGCTGGATGTACTCGTCCCGCGCGGTGACGGCCGCCTGGACCTGGGGGGGCAGCGGCTCGGCGACGACGCGCTGCTGGTCGCCCTCGCCGACGATCTTGACCTTCTCGCGCGGCTCGATGCCCTCGGCGCCGCTCGTTCGCTGGAAGAGCTTGTGTCGATCCAGGAGCGCCTGGTGGGCGGTGTCGACGACCATGTACGCCGCGGGCTGCAGGTACTTGTCGTCCTCGTTGGAGTCCCGCACGCCGACCGCCGAGCTCCTCGCCTGCTCGATCTCGTGCGTCGCGGGCGAGCGATCCATCGCCACCGTGATGACAACGACCATGTGGTGCGCGTCGGCGAGCCAGTACCGGCTCTCGTACGCGTCCGGGGCGTTCTCGTCCTGGGCCAGGTAGCCGGCCCAGCCCTGCGCGGCGAGGCGGTACTCGCCGAGCGCCCGCTCGAAGATCGGGTCGCGCGTCTCCTTGTCGCCGACCGTCAGCGCCTGCTGCACGAGCGCGCTTCCGGCGTTGGTGTGATCGGCGGCGGCGCGGCGCAGCCCGCCGCGCACGAGCCGCTCGGCGGTCTGGATCGCCTCGGGATCGTCCTTGTTCGCCTCGACCCACGGGGTCGTCCCGACGTACTGGGCGAGCTTCGTGCGCGCCTCGAGCGCCTTCGCCGAGTTCATCGCCCGCTCGGCCGTCCCCTCGCGCGATTGCGAGGTGAGCGTGTCGTAGATGTCCGCGATCTGGTTCTGGATCACGGGCGCGTCGCGGTGCATCGGCCACTTCTTGAGGAGGATCTCGCTCACCTCGAGCGTGTTCCGATACTGATTGAGCTCCTTGAACTCCAGCGCGAGCGCCTTGTAGATCTCGACCGTCCACTTCTGATCCTGCGGGATCAGCTTGGGATCCTGGACGCGCTCGATGGCGATCCGCATCTTCTGCTCGGCCATGCGCGGGTCGGTCTCGACGTCGAGGACGTCGTTCCGCGGGACGTAGGGCTCGTCCGGTCCGGGGCCGACGAAGTCGAGGTATGTGAGCGAGCCGGCGATGTAGGTGTACGCCTCCGCGCGGAAATCCGCGCCGGGATCGCCCGTCAGCTTCTCCTGCTCGTCGGTGTAGCGGAGCAGCTCGATGAACTGGCGTACCGAGGTCTCGTAACGCTGCTGCTTGAAGTACGTCCAGGCGAGCTTGTACATCGCGACGCCGTGGACAGGGGGCTTCTTGTACTTGATGGACTGCCGGTACGCCGACTCCGCCCTGTTGTAGTTGAACGGGCCGCCGGCGCGGTCGATCTCGTTGAAATGGTAGTCGCCGATCTGCCACCAGACCTCGGCGATGTAACGGGGCTCCGCGCCGAGCGCCGTCTTCTGCGGGATCGGCTGGCACTCGTCCGGATACGGATCGACGTACGCCGTCTCGTCCTCGGTGACGGGCGCCCGCCCCCGCGCGCCCTTGCGCGGGAGCGCCCGGCCGCCCGGCGTGGACCCGATGGGCGTCGGGTGGCGCGCCTCCCAGCCGGTCCAGTAATCGCTGTCGTGGTCCTGCGGGAGCTTGCCGATGGTGTCGCGCGTCGGATCCTTCGGGTCGGTCTCGACGGGATAGGGATACTTGTCGTGGCACACGAGCGAGCGCCACACCTGCTGCGCCTCGGGGAACCGGACCGAATCGTTCAGCGCATGGCCGAGGTAGTAATAGATCCCGGCGAGCTCACGGTACTGGGGGAACTCGCGGATGACGCGCTTGTAGAGCGCGATGGCCGGGAGCAGCGCGACGCTGAGATCCTCGCTCGCGTCGTTGTCGGTGCGCGCGCGCTCCTCGTAGAGCGCGGCCAGGCGGAACATCGCGTCGGGCGTGTTCTCGGGGTGGGCGTTGGGGCCGCTGTAGCGCTCGACGAACACCTCGAGCCGGCGGATCGCCTCTTCCCGGGCGTCGCGGAGCCCCTTCCTCTCGATCTCGATCTCGCGGTCGAGCGACGAGAGGATGCGGCGGCGCCTGTCCTCGTAGTGGTGCTGCACGATGCGGGTGATGGCGCTCCGGTAGTCGCGCGCCGCCTTCTCGTAGGCGGCCGCCTCCTTCTCGAGCGCGGCGAGCGCCGCCAGCTGGGCCGGCGTCGGAGGAGGAGGCGGCGGCGCCTGCTTGCGCCCGACCGACATCGGCGGCGCGAAGGGTTGCACCGCCGGCGCAGCCGGCGCCGTGGCGCCAGGCGCAGACGCGGTCGGCGCAGCCGTGGCGCCAGGCGCAGGCGTGGTCGGCGCAGCCGCGGGGACGGCAGACGCCGCCGGCGCTGGCTGGCCCCCCGGCTGAGAGAGCGCGAGCGGCGCGACCGCCAGCACCAGGGCAAGGCTGGCAAACCCGAGCGCGCCGCGCGGGCGACGGCGCCCCGCTCGCGCAGCGCCGAGCGGCGCGAAAGAGATCTGCGGCGCGCTCGCGCCACCACGCTCCTTGCTCACTTCTCGTCCTCCGGATCGCCGCTGTCGTCGAGGACCTCGTTGAGCTCCTCCTTGAGGACCCGATCCTCACGGGCGCGCTCGACCTGCAGGCTGCGAACGCGCGTCATCTGCTCCTCGCGGACCTCCCACGCCTCCTCGGTGATGCCGACGTCGGCGCGCAGGATGATGTTCTTCAGCCGGTCGCGGACGAGGCCGAAGTTTCGCATCGCGACCTCGCCGACGACGAGGCGCGCCTCCCGGTCGAGCCCATCGAGCTGCACCGAGTAGTGAACGACGTTCGCCGTCTCCCGGCCGACGATCTGCCGGAGCCCCGCGGACTTCTGGGCGACCTCCCCCTCGATGTCGCGGAGCGCCGCCTCGACCCTCGCGTCCGCCGCGTCGCCGGCGCGGAGCACCGGCGTGATGCGCTGCGCGTACGCCGCGAGCTCCGCGCCGCCGGCGCCCGCCGCGGCCAGCTCCACCTCGCGCGTCAACGCGTCGCGGTGGGCCTTGCGCACCTGCGCGTCCTCGATGAAGCGCTGATCGCCGAAGCCGACCTGGACCCGGCCCGCGCTGACCTGCTTGCGGAGCACGTCGGCCTGCTGGCGGTAGAGCGCGAGGTCGCGCTCGTTCTGGGCGAGCTCGATCTCGAACCGGGCGATGCTCGCGGGATCCCGGACGACCCCGGCGTGCGGGCCATCGCGGAGGAGCCGCCGGAGGCCGTTGACCGTCGCCTGCAGCGAGTCCATCTGCAGCGTGAGCTGCTGCAGGCGCTGCGACTGGGTGTTCCACTGCTTGAGCGCCTGCGCCTCGCGATCCTGGAAGTCGCCGTCCGTGACGGGCACCCGCGCGAGGCGCTTCTCCAGCGCCCTGCGCCTCGCGCGCGCGCCGCCGATCTCGCCCGAGAGCGAGTCGTCCTCCACGTCATCCATGCCCTGGCCGAGCGCGAGGCGCGCCAGCGCGACCCGGTTGAGCAGCGCGAGCGCCTTCTCCTCGCCGGCCTTGAGCTCCGGGAACGCGCGCACCCGGTTGGGCGAGCTGAGGACGGCGTTCAGCTTCTCGATGAGCTCGTTCGATTGCTTGATCAGCTCGCGGCAGTGGTTGACGTCGTCGATCACCGCGAACGCGGCCGGGCCGTCCTCGGCCTCGCGCGCCCACTGCACCGCGAGCGGCGGGAGCGAGGTGGTCGTGTCGAGCGCCTCGATCTGCTCCTGGCTCAGCTTGTCGTAGTAGACCGCGGGATCGCTCGTCGAGCCGAGGAAGGCGTCCACGCGCGCGCGCATCGGGTCGTAGGTGGCGCGGACCCCCTCGTACACCTTCAGCGCCTTCTCGAAGCGGCCCGCGCGCAGCATCAGGTCGCCGCGGAGCAGCGAGCCGTCCGCGATGTTCTGGCTGTCCGGCTCGGCGATCGCGAGGATCTCGAGCGATCGCTGGGCGCGATCGACGTCGCCCAGGCGGACATACACCCACGCGAGCTCGTAGAGCATCGTCCCGAACTCGGGCGAGACGCGGTCGATGTGGCCGTAGGCCTGCACGGCCTGGGACCACTGGTCGGCCTCGTAGAAGAGCCGCCCGATCGCGAGCCACGCGAGGTCGATGACGCGCCGGTGCTCCGGGGTGTCGGCCGGCAGCTGCGTCACCTTCTGGAACAGATCGATCGCGGCGACGTAGCGGGTCTTGGGCACCGCCGGCGGCGCCTCGCCCTCCTTGAGCGGCTCGGGCGGGGGCGTCGCCTCCTTCACCGCGATCAGCCCGAGCAGGTACCTCGCCTGGTGGAAGTACTCGCTCTGCGGGTCGACCGCGCCGAGCGAAGCCTTCGCGCCGCCGAAGTCCTTCTTCACGTAGAGGCCCTTGCCGCGCGCGTACGCGAGGGCGCTCCCCGCCGTGGAGGCCGGGACGCTGTTCATCGACGCGAAGACGGCGTCGAGCGCGTCGTAGTCCTTGATCCGGAGGCAGATGTCCACGAGCCGGCCGAGCGCCTTCGCCTGGTAGGTGGCGAAGCGCGGCTCGGCGCCGCTCGCGACGATCCGCTGGAAGACCCGGCGGGCCGAGAGGTACTGCTTCGAGCGGAAATACGTCTCCCCGAGCAGCGTGAGCGCGTCCGGGAACGCCGTCGGATGGTCGGGGTACTTCTCGACCACCTGGTTCAGCACGTTCGCCGCCCGCTCGTAATCCCTGGAGCCCATCAGGAGCTGGGCATCCGCGATGCGCTGGGCCGGCGTGCGCTGCTCGCCGCGGGACTTGTGGATCGCCGCCTGGATGGCGCCGAGCCCGGAGGTGACGCTGCCGATCTGCTGAGAGGCGCTCGTGTAGGCGCGCTCAGCGTCCAGGGCCCACGCGTCGGCGGGGGCCGCGGTCGTCGCCGCGCCGAGCGCGAGCACGCCAAGCAAGGCAGGGAGTACCCGCGATCCGGTGTCCCAGGTCATGGTGGCTTGTCCTAACGAGCTCGAACCTACTTCCCACCCGCGGCGGCGGACGGCTGCCCGGGAGCATCCGAGAGGCCGCTCACGATCTTCTCGACGAACCGGACGGCTGGCCGCTCTTCGAGCGGGGTCGTGACGCCGCCCTTCTCGAACGCGACCGCCTGAAGGTTGATGGTCTTGCCCTCGACCGCCGTGAAGGAATGGCTGGAGCGCACCTCGAAGCGGTAGCCCCGGAGGTAGGAGAACACCCCGTAGCCGTTGCCCTGCAGGTTCACGAGCACCTGGAGCGTGTGATCCCCCGGCGGGACGGAGCCGTTGAAGATCGGGATCTCCGTCTGCTCGGCGAGGGCGCCCGACTGATCGGTCTTGTTGTACTGGACGGCGCCATCCAGGACGATCAGCACACGCGTGACGCGGAACGCGGACGACAGCTCGTTGTTGAAGCGGATCGAGGCGCGCGAGCCGGCGCCGCCGCCGGAGAGGATCGTGTCGCTGAGCAGCGAGAGCCGCGTGTGGCTGCGGCGGATCTGCTCCTTGAGCTCGTCGATGCGCTGCTCCAGATCGCGCAGCCGCACCGCGTAGGTCGGACCATCCATCGCCGGAGCGGCGGCCGCGCCCGCAGCCGGGGCGCTCGCCGGGGCAGCCGTCGCGCCGGGCGCCGCCGTCGCGCCCGCAGCGGGGGCGACCGTCGCGGCGGGCGCCGCCGCCCCCGCAGCCGGCGCGACCGTCGCGGAAGCGGGCGCAGGAGCCGCTTGCGCTCCGTTGCCCGGCGCGGGCGCTGCGGGGACAGCCGGCGCTGTGGAGGCCGCCGGCGCCACGGAGGCGGCGGGAGCGGCGGCCTTGCCCGCCGCGCCGCCCGGGGCCTGCGCGAAGGCGGGCATCGACATCAAGAACGAGGCTCCCACCCCCACAGCCAGCATCCTGATAAGTCGCATCGAAAGGTAACCTCGTGGTTGAACCCTCGTCGGCAGAGGGGGGCGACCTCACGCCCGGTGCCGGGGAGTCTAGTGGCGGCGGGCTTCCGAGCGCAACGACATGGACGCCTGCTCGTCCCCCGGCGCAGGCTCCCGTCGCTCGCGGCGCGCGTAGAGGTCAGCGCGCGCCCATCCCCCTGCCCTTCCCCGGCCGCGGCCGCTGCGGGCGAAGGGGGCTCGCTCGCTC
Organism: Sorangium sp. So ce426; assembly: GCF_051475585.1. Lineage (NCBI taxonomy): Bacteria > Pseudomonadati > Myxococcota > Polyangiales > Polyangiaceae > Sorangium > Sorangium sp. So ce426. Next base: position 8,637,134 of record NZ_CP150341.1, read on the forward strand.
GGGGGCGGATCCGCTAAGGTGCGCTTGTGTCAGGGGAAGGAGTGCTCCTCAGATCTTCGGGCCGCGCCGCGCGTCCGATCCGACGCCGCGGCCGCCGCCGCGAACACCCCGCCGCCCGGGCCGCCGAAGGAGCGCCGCAGAGGCTCGGCCGCTCCGGGAGCTAGGATGGTCCCGATTTCTCGAGAGGAGGTCACGGACGAAGCGCTGATGATGCGCTTCCAGGGCGGCGACCGCGCGGCGTTCGCCGGGCTCGTCCGGCGGCACAAAACGTCCATCTACAACTTCATCCTGCGACAGGTCCGCGGGCCTGCGATCGCCGAGGATCTGGTGCAGGATGTGTTCGTGAAGATCGTGCAGAGCGCCTCCGACTTCAAGCACGAGGCCAGGTTCACCACCTGGGCGTTCGCCATCGCGCGCAACGTCTGCATCGATCACCTGCGCAAGATGTCGCTCCGGCGCCACCCGTCGCTCGACCAGGGCTCCGGGGAGGGCGGCGACGGCCCGACGCTCGGCGAGCGGACCGCGGACCCGGCGCCCCAGGCCGCGGTGGACCGGGTCGCGATCGGGACCGAGATGGGGCAGCGCATCGTCCGCGCGGTCGAGGGTCTCCCGCACGAGCAGCGGGAGGTCTTCCTGCTCCGGGAGATCGGGCACGTGCCCTTCAAGGACATCGCCCACATCGTGGGGGTGCCCGAGAACACGGTGAAGAGCCGGATGCGCTACGCCCTGGAGCGGCTCCAGGACGCCCTCTCGGAGTACGAGGATTACGCGAGGGCGCTGCGCTAGCGCTCCGGAAGAGCTGTCTATGGACTGCGAGAAGTTCGACCAGCACGTGATGGACGCGCTCTACGACGAGCTCGACGAGCTGACGTATGCGGCCATGAAGCGGCACATGGACGGCTGCGCCCGGTGCGCGTCGGCGTTCGCGGGGCTGCGCGCGGCCCGCAACGTCGGCGCCTTGCCGTTCGAGGAGCCGAGCGAGGAGCTCGAGGCGCGGATCCTCGACGCCGTCGAGGTCGCGCAGAAGAAGACGCCGTTCCGGCGCAAGGCGCTCCGCGCGCTGGCCTGGGCCGGCAGCCACGCGATGCGGCCGCAGCTGGCGATGGCGGCGCTGTTCGTGCTCGTCATCGGATCGAGCCTGCTGCTGCTGCGGCCGAAGACGGGCGTGGCGCCGGTGCGGGTCACCGAGTGGGGCCAGCCCGCGTCGCTGGATCAGCACGAGGCGCCCCGCGCCGCCACGCCTGCCCCCGCGGCCGTCGCGATGGAGGAAGGCGACGGCCGGCGCTCGGCCGAGGCCAAGGCGGAGGCGCCCAGGGCGGAGGCGGCGAAGGAGAAGAGCGCGCGTGCGTCCGCGGACGACGGCGCGAGCGCCGCGCTCCACGAGGCGCAAGCGCTGCAACGCAAGTCGGGCTGCGCGGCCGCCGTCGGCAAGCTCGACGAGGTCGGCGCGCAGTACCCGGGCACGCCGTCCGCGCACGCCGCGATGTGGGAAGCGGCCCGGTGCTACCAGGCCTCCGGCGACACGGCGAAGGCGCGCGAGCTGCTGCTCGCGCTGCGCTCCGCGAAGGGCTACGGCGACCGCGCCGAGCAGCAGCTCGCGGACCTCGAGGCGAACGCCGCCGGCGCGCAGGCGCAGAACTCGGCGCCGGCGGCCGCCGCCCCCGCCGCGGCCGCGCGGCGCGCTGCGCCCAAGGCGGCGATGCCCGCGGCGCCGCCGCGCAACGCCGAGGAGCAAGGTGCAGCGGGCCCCGCGCAGGCGGCGCCCGCCGACGCCGCGACGTCCCGCTGACGGATTGCGGGCGCCGGCGCGGCCGCGCCTCCGCCGTCCCCGGCGCCGCGCCTCGACCTCACCGCGCGCCGCGGCGGCGCCAGCGTCAGTTCGATCTCACCGGCGCTTCGCGGATGTAGGCGATCGTCCTGATCGTGCCGACGATGCGCTCGCGATCGTCCGGCGTGAGATCGACGAAGCGGATCCCCATGCCCGGGTTCGGGTTGTCGTGGAGGGGGCGCACCTCGTTGATCCACTGCACCGTCCCCTCGAGCACGTACGAGCCGTCGGTCCCCGGCGGCGAGAAGCGGAGCGTGAGCCGCGTGCCGATCGAGAGAGGCTGCGTCGTGCGGACGAAGATGCCCATCTCCGAGATGTTGGTGATGGACGCGTAGAGGAACGTGTCGTCGGTCTCGCAGTCCACGAGCCAGGTGACGTCGAGGCGCTCGGAGGAGCGTCGGTCGAGCGAATCCGAGGCGGGGACCTCGAGCTCGGCGTCCTCGCCGGGGCGATGCGCGTCGCCGTAGGCGCCGGCTTGCGCGCAGGACGGCGGCGTACCGCCCGGCGCGTCGGGCGGATGGTTTGAGTCCCGACGGCCCCCGGTCATGAGTCTGCGACTAGCCGCTTTCCGCACGCGCGTCGAGGGCGCTCGACGAGGAGGAGCACGCGTGCGTCGCCGGGCCGCGCGGGACGAGGCGCGCAGCGCGCGCATGCGTCGGGATCCCCACGAGGGCAGCTCACCGCACGCGGATGACGCCGCCGCGGATGCGGTCCTCGTGCTCCGGCCCGCGCGTCACCTGAAAGCGCGTCTCACCGGCGAAGAGGCCGAAGTAGAGCGTGTAGTCGCCCGGGGTGAAGTTGGGCTCGAGCCGGAGCTCGTGGTCGTCCACGACGACGTCGCCCGGCTGCCACAGGCTCAGCGGGTAGCGCCCCTCGATCACGGGATGGTCGCCGTTGTATCGACGCTGGAACCCGTCGATGTGAACGAACATCTTCCAGTTGCCGGTGATCGGCCGGTGGACCCGGAAGTACGTCCGCAGGTGGTAGCTCTTCTGAGGGACGACGCTCGAGACCTTCTGGCCGTCGTCGTCGGTGAGCTCCCAGCCGAGCACCTCCAGCTGATCCTCGAGCATCGCGTCGAGCGGGTTCTCGGGCGCGGCGGGCTCGTCGAGGACGATACGGCCGAGCCAGCTCTCGTTCGGCCTGCCCCCGAGCTCGTTCGACGCAAGGAGGATCTGGCTGGAGCGGCCGTCGAGGACGGGCAGGTTGCGCCGGTAGCGCTTGCGAAAGAGGCTGTTCAACCGGGGCAGATCGTCGGACTTCACGACGAGCCAGCGGCGAGCGGCGGGGGCGACCGGAGCGGCGGCGCCGTCCCCCGAGCTCCCCGCGGCGGTGAGCCAGTCGAACGCCTGCAGGACATCGGTGAACGAGGTGACCTCGCCGCCCTGGTAATAGGCCGCCGTGCGGCTCCGGACGCCGAGCATCGCGAGCGGCTCGCCGGGCTTGCGAAGGGACTCGTAGGACGCGAAGACCTCCTTCGGCGAGAGCTGGGCCGCGAGCGCCGGATAGTACCAGAAGCTCAGCGCGAAGCCGGCGACGAGGCCGGCGAGCGGCGTGCCGACGGCGCGCGGGAGGGAGGCGCGCGCGACGGCGTGGCGGAACGCGTCGCGCGCCACGAGGAGCAGCACGGGGCTCGCCGCCATCAGCATGGGCAGCGCCCACCAGGCGTTCATCCCGTACGCGGCGAGGTGGTTCGGCATCCTCGCCACGGTGCCCCACCCGATGCGCTTGCCGACGAAGAGCATCGCGCCGACACCGACGAGCGCCGCCTCGAGGACGATCAGCAGGAAGAGCAGGTTGCCGTTCCAGATGCGAGCGAGCTCCGCGGCGCCGGCGTTCACCTCGTCGAGGACGCGCCGCGCCCACGCGCTGAAGCTGCGATCGAGCTCGCGGGGCTGCTCTTCGAACCAGGTGAGCGAGACGAGGCCGGCGAACGCGAGCAGGACGAGGCGCATCGCCGAGGCCGCTTCGCCCTCGAAGCTCTTCGGGAAGACGGGCTTGTCGACCGAGAAGACGCTGAGCGCCCTGTCCGGTGAGGTGACGAGATCGCGGTAGAGGACGAAGGCGAGCACGGCGCAGCCGACGGCGAGCGCTCGCGAGGAGGGGGCGCCGCGCTCGAGATCGCGGATGGCGAGCGCGGCGATGGCGGCGAGGAGCGCGGGGCCGCTGAACGGGAGCGCCCCGGCGTGCGGCGCGAGGACCGCGAAGGCGCCGTAGGCGAGCGCAGACGTGACGATCAGGGCGATCCGGACGCCGGCCTCGCGATCGAGGAGAGGGGCGGCGATCTCGCCCGCTCGGTCCGCGGCGGGGGCCCGGAAGAGCCGGCCGACGGCGAACGGCAGGAAGGCGCTCCACGGAAAGAGGGCGTGGCCGAGCTGGCGCAGCGTGAGATCGAACGTGGACTCGACGGGCGGCTTCTTGAGGAGCGCCACGCCGAGGGCGCGGGGCAGCGGCTCGCCGGCGCTCGAGCTCGCGAGCACGAGGGCGCCCTGCGCCGCCGCCGCGACGCCGAGCGCCAGCGCGGCGGCGCCCACGAGGTCGCCCGGCGTGGGCCCCCGGCCTTCCGGCGCGGGCCAGGCGCCGGACGTCCGGAGCAGGAGCCAGGTCAGGCCGGCGCCGAGCGCGGGGACGGCGACGCCGATCAGCAGGCCGCGGCTGAGGTATCCGGCCACGACGCCGAGGATCCCCACGGCGAGCCACGCGGCCGGCGCGAGCAGGGCGCCGCGCTGCGCCCCTCGCCCGCCCTCGAGCAGCGCGCCGGTCAGCCCGCAGAACGCCATCGTGAGCGCGGCCATCGTGACGATGTCGCCGAGCAGGGTGCGCGCCTGCATCACGTAGAGCGGCATCGTCACGAGCACCGCGACGCCGTACAGGCCGGCCCTTCGATCGACGAGGCGGGCGAGGAACTCGTAGAGCACGAGCGCGCCGGCGAGCCCCCACAGCGCGAGCGGGAGGCGCCCGGCCCAGTCGTGCAGACCGAACACGCGGAAGCCGAGCGCCATCGAGGTGAACCCGAGCTCTCCCATGCCGAGATCGGTCAGGGTCGGCAGCTGCCCGGGAGCGTCCGGGAGATCCACGCCGCGCGCGCCGAAGACGTGGATGGCGATGCGGCGGGCCAGGTCGGCACGGTCGAGCTCGTAGGGGTCCCAGATGCCGCTCTTGCCGATGAGCGGCAGCAGCGCGAGGGCCGCGAGCGCGACGGCCGCGAGCCTCGCGAGGCCGGCGCGCCCGCTCCCGGCGGCCGCGCGGCCGCGGTCCATGGCCGGCGCGTCACCGATCTCAGCCGAGCGCGCCTCGAGAGGGGGCACCTCGGCGCGGGGCGGGGCTCCGCTCGCGTGCGGGTCGGGGGCGGCGGGCGGGGCTCCGCCCTGTGGGTCCCCTCGGTGGACGCTCGACATGCAGGGCATCCCCTTACCGCCTTCGCGCGCGCGTGACCACGGATCGTGGGGAAGCGTTTGTAGCCCCCCTGGGCGTCTGCTATCGCGCGCGGCGTGGTGAAAGCCCGTCCCCAGAGCGCGCCCCAGGGCGCGAAAGCGCGCCCGCAGGCGCCGAAGCCCGCCCCGGCCGCCGGTGGCCCCCGTCCTGCCAAGAAAGGTAGCGAAGGCAGCCGCCGGGGAGCGCCGTCCGGCGAAGAGCCCCGGACGAGCAAGAAGCGAAGCCCCACGGCGCGCTCGTCCGGCGCGGCCCGCGGCCAGGCGGGGCGTGGATCCCGCCCTGGTGGCGACGCGAAGGGGCGACAGCTCCCTGAGCGGACGGGCCGGACGGCAGGCGGGCGAGGCGCCGCGCAGCAGCAGCGCAGGAAGGCGGCCGAGCCGAGGCGGGCGGAGGAGACCGACGCCTCGCTGCCGAGGCGATCCGGGCGCGTGGCCCTGGTCGGGCGCCCCAACGTGGGCAAATCGACGCTGCTGAACGCGGCGCTCGGCCATCCGCTCGCGATCGTCTCGCCGACGCCTCAGACGACGCGCGACGCGATCCTCGGGGTCGTGCACCACGGCCCGGCGGAGATCGCGCTGCTCGACACGCCCGGCCTGCACCGGCCGCGCACGGAGCTCGGGCGCGTGATGAACCAGGCGGCGCGCGAGGCGGCGCGGGGCGCCGACGTGATCGTGTTCGTGACCGAAGCGCCGGATCCCGCGCGCCTGCCGCGGCGCGTGAAGGAGGGGGAGGACGGCCCGCCGCTCGCGCCGCACCCGAGCGATCTGACGTTGCTCGCGGACCTGGGGAGCGAGGCGCCGGTGGTGTTCGTGCTCAACAAGGTCGACCGGATGCGGGACAAGGCGCTGCTCTTGCCGCTCCTCGACGCGTTCGCCAAGGTCCGGGAGTTCGCGGCGATCGTCCCCATCTCGGCGCTGCGCGAGGACGGCATCCAGCGCGTGCTCGACGAGGTGGCGAAGCTCTGCCCCGAGGGGGACTGGGGCTTCGCGCCCGATGAGCTCACCGACAGGCCGACGCGCTTCTTCGCCGCCGAGTACGTGCGCGAGCAGATCCTGCGCGCGACGAAGGCCGAGGTGCCCCACGCGAGCGCCGTGCAGATCGAGCGCTACGTCGAGCCGACAGGCGAGGGCGCGCTGCACATCGACGCGACCATCCACGTGGAGCGGCCCGGGCAGAAGAAGATCCTGATCGGCGCCGGCGCGGAGCAGCTGAAGCGCATCGGCACGGAGGCTCGGCTCCGGATAGAGGAGCTCGTCGGCCGTCAGGTGAACCTCAAGCTCTGGGTCCGGGTGACGCCGGAGTGGCGCGAGTCGCGGGAGCGGCTGGACGAGCTCGGTTACAACAAGGGAGAGACCTCGTGAGCGCGGCAAAGCCAGCCCTTTCCAGATCGAACAAGCGCAGCCAGGGAGCCGCCGGAGGCGGGCGGACGGCGAAGAAGGGCGACGCGCCCGAGAAGACCGAGAAGAAGAGGGGCGGCGTCGCTCCCAGGAAGGGCGCTGCCGCCTCCGGCAAGGGCGCTGCCGCTCCCGGAAAGAGCGCAGCGGCCCCCCGCAAGGGCGCTGCTGCTCCCGGAAAGAAGGCGGCGGCGCCCGGCAAGAGCGCCGCCGGATCGAAGAAGGGCAGCCGTTCAGGCCCGAGCAAGGCCCGCGCTCTCGCCGAGCCGATCGGCCACGAGGCGGCGCACGACAGGGAGGAGCTCGCGGCGGACCTGGCCGAGGAGGTCATCGCGGCCGCCGAGGACGCCGCGGCCGATGCGCCTGCGCCGCCCCCGTCGGCCGGGATCGTGGCGCTGGTCGGGCGGCCCAACACCGGCAAGAGCACGCTGTTCAACCGGCTTGTCGGCAAGCGCGTCGCGATCGTGCACGACGAGCCCGGGGTGACCCGCGATCGCCACTACGGCGACGTCACCTCGCGGGGACGGCGCTTCACGCTCGTCGACACCGGCGGGTTCGACCCCGAGAGCGATGATCCCATGCGGCAGGGGATCAAGCGGCAGATCGACCTCGCCATCGCCGAGGCCGACGTCATCGTGTGCGTGCTCGACGCCGTGACGCCGGTCACGCCGTCGGAGCACGCCGAGCTCGGCCTGCTGCGCCGCGCGGGCAAGCCCGTGATCTACGTCGCCAACAAGGCGGACTCGCCGAAGGCCGAGGTGGAGGCGGCGGAGCTGTACCGCCTCGGGATGGAGCGGCTCATCCTGATCAGCGCCCTCCATGGCCGCGGCATCTCGGATCTGGAGATGGCCATCGAGGCGGCGCTCCCCAAGGAGCCCGCGGCGCCCGAGGAGTCGGCCGAGGGGGCGCTCCGCATCGCCATCATCGGGCGGCCCAACGCGGGGAAGTCGTCGCTCGTCAACCGCATCGCGGGCGAGGAGCGCATGCTGGTCGACGCGCAGCCGGGCACGACGCGCGATCCGATCGACACGCTGGCCGAGCGCGACGGCAAGCGGTTCTTGCTCATCGACACGGCCGGCATCCGGCGCAAGTCCAAGGTGGCGAAGGAGGACAGCGCCGTCGAGGCGGTCAGCGTGATCCACGCGATCCGCGCCATGGAGCGGGCGGAGGTCGTGCTCCTGCTCTGCGACGCGGCCGAGGGCGTGGCCGAGCAGGACGCGAAGATCCTCGGCCTCGCCGTCGATCGCGGGTGCGGCGTCGTGATCGGCCTCAACAAGATCGATCTGCTCGATCGCAAGGCGCTCGCCAAGGCGGAGCAGGACGCCCGCGACAAGCTCTCGTTCGTGCCGTGGGCGCCGATCGCGCACGTGAGCGCGCGCAGCGGGCGCGGCGTGGCGAAGCTCATCGAGAGCGTGGCCCAGGTGGCCGACGCCTACCGGAAGCGCGTGCCCACCGGGGAGCTCAACCGCTTCTTCGAGCAGATCCTGCTCACGCACCCGCCGCCGACGCACGGCGGGCGCGCGCCCCGCCTGTTCTTCGTCACGCAGGCCGAGACGTCGCCGCCGCTGTTCGTCGTCGTCGCGAGCGATCCCGACAAGCTCCACTTCAGCTACCGGCGCTACGTGGCGAACCAGCTCCGACAGGCGTTCGCGCTGGAGGGCGTGCCGGTCCGCGTGAAGTACAAGGAGCGCAGGCGGCGGGGGTAGGCCGGGGGGGGGCAGCCCAGCTGCCTCCTCACGGGCCGTTCCGCGTCACCCCGGGGCAGCCGGAAGGACCGACGAGCTGCCCCTGGCTACCCCGCCGCCCCGGGCAGCGGCGCCAGCACGTCGGCGATCCTCGCGAGGCCGGCCACGTCGTGGATGTCGTACGGGAACGCCGGGACGTCGACGCGGACGCTGCCGGCGCTCTGCTCGTCTTCGAGCGCCGCCTCGAGGGCGATCAGGTTCAGCTGATCGAGCTTGCCCATGCGGCTCTCGTCCTTGGCGGCCTGGAGCAGGCGCGCCGCGGCGCCGGCGGAGAGCGCAAGGCTGCTCCCGTCGAGCGCGGCGGCGATCTCGCCGACGCCGGGGAGCGCGCCGTACACCGGGTGGACGCGGTTCACGACGAACGCGTCGCGGTGCATCTGCTGCTCGCGCAGGCGATCGGCGAAGTACAGCACCTCGCGCACGCAGAGCGGATCGGGCGTCGTCACGAGCACGTACGCCACGTCGGGGCCGCGGAGCGCCGACGCCACCGCGTCCGCCCGCTGCTTCCAGCCGCCGAAGACCGCGTTCATCTCGCTGATGAACGCCGCGATCTGCTCGAGGAAGCCGCTGCCGGTCAGCTTGCCGATGCCCCGCAGCACCGCGGCGGTCGAGCGCGCCAGCAGGTTGAGCGAGAGCTTGCCGGAGCTCTGGAAGGCCTGCACGAACCACCGCGTGGCCGCGCCGTCGATGGCGCCGACGAGGCGCTCCGGCGCGTCGAGGAAATCCAGCGCGTTCGCCGTGGGCGGCGTGTCGAGCAGGACGAGGTCGTAGCTCGGGTCGCTCCTGACGGCGTAGAGCTTCTCCATCGCCATGTACTCCTGCGTGCCCGCGAGCGACGTGGAGATGTACTTGTAGAGGACGTTGCCGAGGATCCGGTCGCGCTGCTCGGGCGTGGGGGCGAGCGACGCGACGAGGCCGTCGAAGGTCGACTTCGTGTCGAGCATCATGACCGTCATCGAGCCGGGCACGTCGACCCCCGCCCTGGCGAAGCGGGCGGGCTCGATCGTCTGCGCCTCGGTCGTCATCTCCTCGAGCCCGAGGCTCTGGGACAGCCGGCGCGCCGGATCGATCGTCAGGCAGAGGACGCGCTTGCCGCGGCGGGCGGCGGCCAGGCCGAGCGCAGCGGTCGTTGTCGTCTTGCCGACGCCGCCGCAGCCGACGCAGAGGATCACCCTGCGGGAGGCGAGCAACGGGGCCAGACCGGCGTGGTCTGCCTGAAGGGACGCGTCGGCGGCGGGCGGGCTGTTCCGAGGGGGTGCGAGCGAGCCGGGCATTGCGCGCGACCTGAGGCCGCGGCCCCTTGTAGCACGAACCGGGGGGGCGCGAGCGCCCGGCGGCCGCTCAGGCGGCGCGGAGGATGCGCAGGCACCCCGCAGCGGCCCGGGCAATGGAGGCGCCACGCTCCGCCGTGCCGCCGCGGCCGCAGAGCAGCACCTCGCCGCCCGACACCGAGAGGCTCTGGACCTCGACGTCGGCGGTGAGCGTGGCGATGCGCGAGCCGACCGCCGCGCTCTGCACGGCGTCCGGGTTGGCGAGGAGCGGGGCGTAGGCGGCGAGCTCCTCACACGCCGGCCACGCGCCCGCCCCGGCGACGAGGCAGCCGCTGTCGTCCACGAGGACCACGACGTCCAGGTTCGCCTCGGCGCGGGTCGTCGAGAGCTGGTAGTGCAGCGCGGTGACCGGATCCTCGCTGCGGCGGCGCCGCCGCTCGGAGGTGGGGATCCCCTCATCCTGGGCCGGTGTGCCCTGCTCGACCGAGGGCGCGCCGGGATCGACCGGGCGCTCCGCGCGGCCCCCCGGCCTGCCGCCGCGCTGGCCGCCAGCGCAGCCGTCCGACGCGAGCTGAGGCACAAGCTGCTGGTTCGATAACGAGAGCGACACGAACACCTCCTCGACGCGAAGGATGGTCGCAGCGCACGCGGGCGGCCAACTTTGCTAAGTTCGGAGCGACGATGCGCGGCTTCATCGATCTGCACTCCCACTGGGTCGCGGGCGTCGACGACGGCGCCCGCACCGTCGAGGAGAGCCTCGCCCTCCTCACCGCGCTCCGCGGCGCCGGGTTCGACACCGTCGTGGCGACGCCGCACATGCGCCCCGGGATGTTCGACAACACCCGGCAGGGCCTGAAGGCCGCCTACGACGCGACCTGCGCCGCGCTGCGGGCCGCGGCCGGCGCGCGCGACCTGCCCGCGCTCGATCTCTCGTCGGAGCACTTCTTCGACGACATCGTCTTCCAGCGCCTCCTCGACGGCAGCGCCCTCCCCTTCCCGGGCGGCCGCGCCGCGCTCGTCGAGTTCCCGACCCGGAGCTTCCCCGCCCGGGCCGCGGAGCGGCTCTTCGATCTCAGCCGCCGCAAGCTCCGCCCCGTCATCGCCCACCCGGAGCGCTACGAGCCCGTCTTCGACGACATCTCCTCGCTCGATCCGCTGCTCGACGCGGGCGCGGTGCTCCTCCTCGACGTCGCGGCGCTCACCGGCAAGTACGGGCGCACCCCCCGCCGGGCCGCCGAGCAGCTGCTCGAGGCCGGCTACTACTACGCCGCGTGCAGCGACGCCCACGCCGCAAAGGACGTCCCCGATGTGAGCGACGGCATCAAGGCCCTCTTCGCCAGGGTCGGCGAGGAGGAGGCGAGCTTCATGCTCATCGACGGCCCGCGCGCGATCCTCGAAGGCACCGTCGACCCCTGAGGCCGTGATCCACCCGCTCGCTTGACGGGCCGCCGTCCATCGCTATAAGCGAACGACACGTTCATTATTCGCCATGGCGCAGTACCTCAAAGACGACGTCCAGGAGAGCATCACCTCCGCCGCGCTGACGATCTTCGCGCGGAAGGGGTACGAGAGCGCGACCATGGCCGAGATCGCCCGGGCGGCCGGCGTCTCGACGGGCAACATCTACCGGTACTTCGCGAACAAGGACGCGCTCTTCTACGGGATCGTCGACGACGGCTTCGCCCGCGCCTTCACGCTCCTGCTGCGCCGCCGCGTGAAGGCGCTCGACGGCGTGGAGGACGTCCGGGCGCTCCCGCCGACGGCCGCCTACCACCTGATCTCCGAGGAGCTCCTCCGCTTCTGCATCGAGAACAGGCTGCGCGTCGTGATCCTCCTGGGGCGCGCCGGCGGCTCCAGGTACGAGCGGTTCTTCGAGGAGACCGTCGAGCGCCTCATCGCGCTGGCGATCGAGCACTTCCGCGCCCTCGACCCATGCCTCTCGGTGACCGAGGTGATGCGGTTCAACCTGGACCAGATCTACCAGGGCTTCGTCAGGGCGATGGTGAACGCCCTCGCCCGCTTCGAGGACGAGGACGCCATCCGGGAAGCGGTCCACGGTTACTCGAAATACCACCTTGCCGGACTCAGGAGCTTCTTCGCGTAAGCTTCGCTTCGCTTCGCCTCGCCTCAAAAGTGAACGAACCATTCACCCATCGAGATCGACCCCTCGCGGAGGCGAGGGGCGCAAGGAGGCCCATCATGCTGGAGAGCACGCTTGATCTGCCCGTCGAGGCGCGCGCCGTCCTCGAGGAAGAGGCCACGCTCCTCGAGCGCGTGCGCGCCGCGCTGGACAGGGCGCAGGAGCGCGCCGCGCGCGTCGCCGGGCGCGCGCCGCGCGAGCTCAGGTCCGTCGCGGCGCTCCGGGAGCTCCGCGACGAGGCCGCCGCGGCCTCGGCCGACGATCTGCCGGCGGTGCTCCTCGAGATGAGCGTGCGGCAGCGGCTCATCGAGCAGGAGCCCAGGGAGGCGCTGCCCGACCCGCTCTGCCCGTACCTCGCCCACCTCCGGGTCGACGAGGGCAAAGGGGCGAAGGACTACCTGCTCGGCCACGCGACGTTCCTGGATCCGTCGGCCGACGTGCGCATCCTCGACTGGCGCGTCGCGCCGGTGGCGCAGATCTTCTACCGGTACCGCGAGGGCGACGAGTACGAGGAGGCCTTCCCGGGGCGCGTGGCCGAGGGCGTGGTGAAGGCGCGCCGCATCGTCGTCGTGGAGCGCGGCGCCCTCACCCGGATCGTGGGCGACGGCCTCGTCCTGACGCGGCGAGGCGACGGGCGATGGTCCCTCGCGGAGCGCGCGGCGCTCGCCATGCAGCCGGGCGGCGCGGGCACGGCCGCCCGCCCCGGGAGCCTCGGCGTCGGCGCCGGCGCCACGGACAACGCGAAGGCCGCGGAGGTCACCGCCCTGCTCGACGCCGACCAGTACGCCGCCGTGTGCGCGCCCCCCGAGCAGCCGCTCCTCGTGCTCGGCAGCGCCGGGAGCGGCAAGACGACCGTGGCGCTGCACCGCCTCGCCCGGATCGCCGCGCTCGATCCGGCGCGGTGCCCGCTCTCGGCCATGAACGTCGTCGTCCCCGAGGAGGGCCTCGCGCGGCTGTCGCGCCGCCTGCTCTCGCCGCTCGGCGCCGGGGAAGCCCAGGTGAAGACGCTCGACGCCTGGTCGTCGGCGACCGCGCGCGAGGTCTTCGGCAAGCCGATCGCCCTGTGCGACGATCCCCCGGCGCTCGTCTCCAGCCTCAAGCGCCACCCGGCGCTCTACAGTGCGCTGCGCGAGCGGTTCGCCAGGCTCGCCGCGGCGAACACGACGCTCCCGCGGCTGCGCCGCCGCCTCGCCGACGTCTTCACGGATCGCGGGTTCCTCGAGGGCGTCGTCGCCGCCTCGGGCGGGGACCTCCCGAGGAGCGCCGTCGAGGAGACCGTCCGGCACACCCTGCTGCAGATCGCCGAGCCGCTCGACCGGCAGCTCGCCTCGATCACCGTGGCCGAGAGGAAGCGGGCGCTCGACGGCCGCGCCATCGCGGAAGGGACGCCGGACGAGCTCGCGGGGACGCTCGACGTCGACGATCTGCCGATCCTGCTCTTCCTTCGCGCCGCTCGCCGCGGCCTGGACGGGGCGGGGTGGTCGCACCTCGTGCTCGACGAGGCCGAGGACTTCTCGCTGTTCGAGCTGTTCGTCCTGGGGAAGCTCCTTGGCGAGACGCGCAGCGTCACGCTCGCCGGCGACGAGGCGCAGCAGACCACCTCGAGCTTCGCCGGGTGGGACGCGGCGCGGGCGGCGCTCGGCGTGGGCGACGCGGCGACCTGCCGCCTCGCTGTGTCGTACCGGTGCCCGCGGCCGGTGGCGGAGCTCGCGCGGCGGCTCCTCGGCGAGCTCGCGCCCGAGGCGCCCGCGCGCGCGGCCCGGGACGGCGCGCCGGTCGGGCTCTTCCGCTTCCCGAGCGAGGCGCAGGCGCACCTGTTCCTCGCCGGCGCGCTCCGCGACCTCATCGGGCGGGAGCCCCGCGCCTCGGTGGCCGTCATCGCGCGGGACGCAGGCGCCGCGCGGGAGCTCCACGCGCTGATCGCGGACCTGCCGGAGGCGAGGCTCGTGCTGGAGGGCGCGTTCTCGTTCGAGCCGGGCATCGACGTCACCGACGTGGACAGCGCGAAGGGGCTCGAGTTCGACTACGTCGTCGTGCCCGACGCGACCGCGGCGGCGTACCCGATGAACCACGAGGCCCGCCGGCGGCTCCACGTCGCGGTGACGCGGACGTCGCACCAGCTCTGGCTCATCTCCGGAGCGGCGTGGTCGCCGCTCCTCGGCGACGTGGGGGCGAGCTGACGCTCGTCGTGGGGGCGGGCTGACGCTCGCGGCGGCGCGCCTATGGACGCGGCCCGGCCGGCGCGGAGACGGCGGCGGGAGGGAGCGGGCTGTCCCTCACCGCCGCGGTCCCGGCGAGCGCGACCCCGAGGACGGCGGCCCCGAACACCAGCAGCGCCTGCAGCCAGCGCCGCGGGGCGGGCGGAGGCTCCACCTCGTCGTCGGCCGAGCGGTCCCCTGGATCGAGCGACTCGAGCGCGGCGCGCAGCTGCTGCGTGCGGAGGTGGGACGCGTCGCCCAGGATCTGTCCGAGCCAGCCGGCGACGAGCGCGTCGTTGCCCGGGTTCGCGGCGCCCGGGATCGCCTCCTCGAGCGCGCGCATGAGCTTCGCGGCCGTCGCCGTGCGCGCGGTGGGCGACTTGGCGAGCGCCTCGGAGACGAGGCGATCGAGCGCAGGCGGGATCGGCTCGGGCGGCGGCGGCGCGCTCAGGCGCTCCGCGAACCCGCGCCGGGACGGGACCGCCCGCGACGACAGCGGCGCGGCAGGCCGCTCGCTCGCGATGTGGGTCATCGTGCTCTCGCTGTCGTCGGCCTGGAAGGGATGAGCGCCCGACAGGAGCTCGTAGAGGAGCACCCCGACCCCGAAGAGATCGGACCGCCGATCACACGGCTGCCCCCGGATGTGCTCCGGCGCCATGTACGGCGCGCTGCTCCGGAACAGGAACGCGCCCCCCTCGCCGCCCGCCGCGCCCGCTCCCGAAGCGCGCCCGCCGTCGCCGCGCAGCGACTGCGGCCGTCGCTCGGACATCCGCCCTTCCTCGAGCTTCGCGATGCCGAAATCGACCATGCGGACGAGCCCCTCGGACGTGATGAGGACGTTGTCCGGCGAGACGTCGTAGTGCAGGAGCTCCCGGGGGTTGCCGCCCTCGTCCCGCAGCTCGTGCGCGGCGTCGAGGGCCGCGCAGATCTGGTAGGCGAGCCTCGCCGCGACGAGCACCGGCGCCGGGCGCCCTCGCGCGGCGCGCAGCACCGACGAGAGCGGCTCCCCGCTCACCCACTCCATGACATAGAAGAACGTGCCGTCCGTCTCGCCCAGATCCACGACGGGCACCACGTTCGGGTGCCTGATGCGCGCGGCCAGCGCGGCTTCGTCGAGGAATGTCCGGACTGCGTCGGGATCGGGCGAGAGCTCCGGGCGAAGCACCTTGATCGCGAAGAGCCGCTGAAACCCGTGCTCCCGCCTCAGACGCGCCGCCCAGACCTCACCCACGTCGCCTGCGGCCACCCGCAGGACGAGCTCGTACCGGCCCAGGGAAAACCCCGGGAAAAAGCGCCCCCCGCCCCCCACGTGGAAGATGTGGCCCACAGTTGAAGAGCCCGCCAGTGCTCCTGGTGTGCGACGATCACGATTGTTGCCCTGGTTGTGAGACTCGACCTCAACCAGGAACCGCTTCCGACCGCGACATCACCGCCCTCCAGAGCGCCTGCCGGGCCAGCCCGCTGCTCGGACGTTTTCGGTCCTATCCGGGATGCGGGGGTCTTGCTTCCTGAACAACCGGACAGTAAAGCTGCCGGAAACTGTTGCCCTGCGCGTCGTGGGTCCACCTCCGCGGTCCCCCGCCGTTGCCCCCCTCCTATCGCTCCCTCCCGAGGTACGCATGAGTGACGAGAAGAACACCAAGCAGAAGTCTGCCGCCCTCGAGCTCGCGATCGCCAGCGTCGAGAAGGAGTACGGCAAGGGGGCGATCATGCGCCTCAAGGACGGGCAGACGCTGCACGATGAGGTCGCGGCCGTGGCGACCGGCTCGCTCGGCCTGGACATCGCCCTCGGCATCGGCGGCTACCCGCGCGGCCGCATCGTCGAGGTCTACGGGCCGGAGTCGAGCGGCAAGACGACCCTCACCCTCCACGCCATCGCGGCCGTCCAGCGGGCGGGCGGGACGGCGGCGTTCATCGACGCCGAGCACGCCCTCGACGTGAACTACGCCAAGAAGCTCGGCGTGAAGACCGACGAGCTGCTCATCTCCCAGCCCGACTACGGCGAGCAGGCGCTCGAGATCGCCGACATGCTGGTCCGCTCGAACGCCGTCGACATCATCGTCGTCGACTCGGTCGCCGCGCTCGTCCCCAAGGCCGAGATCGAGGGCGACATGGGCGACAGCCACGTCGGCCTCCAGGCCCGGCTGATGAGCCAGGCGCTCCGCAAGCTGACCGGCACGACCTCGCGCTCGCAGTGCCTGCTGATGTTCATCAACCAGATCCGGATGAAGATCGGCGTCATGTTCGGCAGCCCCGAGACGACGAGCGGCGGCAACGCCCTCAAGTTCTACGCCTCGGTCCGGCTCGACATCCGCCGCATCGGCGCCATCAAGGAGGCCGCCGCGGGCGGCAAGGAGCCGGCGGTCGTCGGCAACCGGACCCGCGTCAAGGTCGTGAAGAACAAGATGGCTCCCCCGTTTCGCGAGGTGGAGTTCGACATCCTCTACGGCCAGGGCATCAGCCACAGCGGCGACGTCATCGACCTCGCGACCGAGGCGAGCATCATCGAGAAGAGCGGCTCCTGGTTCTCGTTCCAGGGCGAGCGCATCGGTCAGGGCCGGGAGAACGCCCGCACCTACCTCGAGCAGCACCCGGCGGTGCTCGACAAGATCGAGTCGATGGTCCTCGCGAAGCACGGCATCTCGCGCGTCGGCGGGGCGGCCCCGACGAACGGCGCCGCGAGCCCCGGACCGAAGGGCGGAGCCGCGGCCGAGGCCCCCGCGCAGGCGAAGGGTCGCGGCGAGGCAGCCTCGTCCGGCCAGGACGCCCGCCGTCCTCCGGGCAAGACGAACTGACGCCGGCGCCATCGACGCCATGCACCTCTACGTGATGCGGCACGGCCCGGCGGAGGAGCGGGCGACCAGCGGGCGCGACGCGGACCGGAGGCTCACCCCCGAGGGCCGCGAGCGCGTGGCGCGGGTCTCGCTCGAGCTCCACCGCCTCCGGGGCGGCGCCCCGCTGCCGCTGGTGCTCGCGAGCCCCCTCGCGCGCGCGAGAGAGACCGCCGAGATCGCGGCGCCCATCTGCGGCGCGCCGGAGGTCGAGCTCCGCGACGAGCTCGCGCTCGAGGCCGGGCTCCCGAGCTCGCTGGTCGCCGCGCTCGCCCGAGGCGGCGCCGACGCGCTGCTCGTCGGGCACCAGCCGAACGTGGAGCACCTCGTCCGTACGCTCGTCGACACGCCCGGCCGGGGCGCGACAGCGCTGCTCCCCGGCGGCTTCTGCACTGCCCTGGTCGTCGCCCTCGAGCCGGAGCCTTCCCAGCGCGCGCAGGGCCGCTGGCGCATGACGCAGATCCTCGATCCCCGGGCGCTCGCCTCGCGATGAGCGAGGCGGTGCGCACGGCGCCCTCTCATGGCGGCAGAGAGAGCAGGAGCAGAAGACGCGCGTCCGAGGCGGAAGGCGGCCCGACAGGCGCAGGCGCTCGTGGCCTTCACTACAAACACATGAAATTGCAAAGGAAATCCAGATCACCGGCGAGCGGCGGCCGGGGCGCCGTCCGTCTCCCTCCGGTGGGGCCGGCCACCCGCTTACATAGTCACAAATCCGAATGATTTCGATGTTCTCGGCCGCTCGCTTGACAAGGATCCCACCCGAGAATACGCCCAAATAAGGAGGATTGAGATGGCGGGACAGATGGCCTTCCCCTTCGCTCAACCCCCTCCAGGCCGTCTGTCGCGCAGCGGTGGGAAGGGCGCGGCGCGTACTTCCCTGCTGCCGCGTGTCGCCCGGGCGGTCGTCCGGGTGCCGGACCCCCGTCATCATCCGATCGACATCGATCTGCCGCCGGGCCAGCCGCACATCTACGTGCACGAGGGGGCGCGCCAGGCGCTCATCCGGCGGCTGGAGCTGGCCCAGAAGCGGCCGGTCCTCCTCTCGGTGACCGACAACTACCGGCAGATGATCTCCTCCTCGCTCCGGGAGGGCATCCTGCAGGCGCGCGTCCACCACATGTTCCTGGATGCGCCGGCGGTCGTCCAGGAGGCGCTCGTCCGGTATGTCGTGACGCAGGACCGGGCCGCCTCGCTCGTTGTCGGCCAGTACATCGACGAGAACGGCCACCGCATCCGGGCGAGCCGGCCGGTGAGCACGCCGCTCTCGACGCAGGGGCGGACGCACGACCTGCTGATCCTGTTCCAGAAGCTGAACCACGGGTACTTCGGCGGCGGGGTCGACGCGCTGATCACCTGGGGCAAGCGGACCAAGGCGCGGAAGCCGCGGCGCACCATCAAGCTCGGGAGCTACTCGGCGGTCGAGCGGCTGATCCGCATCCACCCCGTGCTCGACCGGCCCTGGGTCCCCCGCTACTTCATCTGTTACGTCATCTACCACGAGATGCTCCACCACGTGATGCCGGCGAGCCACGGCAACGGGCGCCGGATGCTCCATCCGCCCCAGTTCCTCGCCCGCGAGCGGCTCTTCCGCGACTACGAGCGCTCCCTCGCCTGGGAGCAGGACCACGTGGGGCGGCTCCTCCGCACCTGACGCATCCATCGCCTGCGGACGCACGTCATCCGGCGGCGTGTCGAGCGACGGACGCGACCGACGCAACCAACGCGACGAACGCGACGAACGCGACGAACGCGACGAACCATTGCGCGAAGGTGCGGCTGGCTCTAAACCGGCGAACCCCCGTTCGGGCCGCGCCAGCCGGCGCCCCGTGGGGGACCCCGTAACCTCGAAAGTGTGGAAGGCCAGCGTGCAGGAGATTCTCACCCAGGAAGCGAGCCCGAAGCGGGCGATGGAGGCCCTCGAGTGGGCCGTCCAGCGAGCAGAGAAGGCGGAGGTCGAGCAGCCCGAAGCGGGCGCCGAGCCACGCGCCTCGTCCAGGGTGATCTCCGGGCGACCCGCCGACTTCAAGGCCGCGGCCGCCGCCTACCTGCCCGATGTCCGCAAGCTGCTCGACCGGGTCATGATGAGCGACGACGCCGAGGCCGGGCTCGACGCCCTGCTCGAGTCGGGCGCCCTCGCCGCGATGCTGCCCGAGGTCGAGGCGATGGTGGGCTTCGGCGACGGGGAGTGGCGCCACAAGGACGTCTGGAAGCACACGAAGCAGGTGGTGCGTCAGGCCGTCCCGAGGCTCGAGGTCCGCTGGGCGGCCCTGCTCCACGACATCGGCAAGACGAGGACGCGCTCCATCTCGCCGACGGGCGAGGTCCACTTCTTCGGTCACGCCGAGGTCGGCGCGCGGATGTTCGACAAGATCGACCGGCGGCTGCCGCTGTTCACGAAGGAGGATGCGCTGAAGAACAGCATCCGCTTCCTGATCCTGCACCACCTCCGGGCGAGCCAGTACGACGCGTCGTGGACCGACAGCGCGGTGCGCCGGTTCGCCAAGGAGATGGGCGGCTGCCTGAAGGACGTGCTCGACCTGTCGCGGGCGGACATCACCACGAAGCGGCCCGAGAAGAAGCGGAAGGGGCTGAAGCAGATCAGCGAGCTCGCCGAGCGGGTGCTCCAGGTCCAGGCGGAGGACGCGGTGGTGCCGCCGCTGCCGAGCGGCATCGGCGACGCCCTCATGCATGCGTTCGGGCTGCCGCCGTCGCGGCGGATCGGCGAGATCAAGCGCGCGCTGGAGGAAGCGGTCGAGTCGGGCGAGGTGGCGTCGCACCAGGAGGCGGACGTCTACATCGCGTTCCTCCGCGAGCACGCGGCGCGATTCGGGATCTGAGGGCGTAGCGCAGAGGGGCCCAGGGAGGCGACCGCTCGCGCCGAAGTGCAGGCGCTGAGCGGTCGCCCGCACAGGAGACGGGTCCAGATCGGCGTCTTCGGCGCGGAAGCGCACTCCGGTGCGCTGAGCACCGAAGACGCCGAGATGGGCCCGTATCCGAAGCGGGCGACCGCTCAGCGCAGGCGCGCTTCGCAGGTGGTGCAGCGCGGGGGGACGCCGTCCTTGTGGTAGTGCTCGCCGCAACGGCCGCAGAGGCGAGCGTCGGCCTCGAAGGCGATCAGCTTGTCGGTCGCCTTGCAGCGGAGGCCGGCGACCTGCGGCGGCTCCAGCGGGCGCACCTCGCCGGCGGCATCGTCGGGCGGAGGCAGCGCGCCTTCCTTGATGTCCGCCGCTCGCGCGGGGATACGCGCCCTCGCCTCGGCCAGCGCGCGCGCGGCCGCCGGGAGGTGCGCTCGCAGCGGGATGGCGATCGCCGTGCCGCTGCCCTGGACCGTGAGCGCGGTCTCCGTGAGCAACAGGCCCGTGACATCGTTCCAGCCGATGCGCTCGATCTCGCCAGGCCCGCTCTCCAGCCCCACCCCGGCATCACCGACACGAAGCGCCTTCATCGACCACTGACCGAAGAGCCCCACCGCCGCCCCGAGGAGCAAGGCGCCGAGGAGCAGGTACGTGGCTGCCGGATGCGCCCCAGCCTCCTCGCCCCGGAACCACTGGCCGTAAACACCCGCCCCGGCCAGCAGCGCCGCGACGGACATGCCGAGCATCGTGAGGCCGAGCTCGAGCGACGCCTTCGGCTCGAAGCGTCGCTCGCTCCGCGGATCGGTCCGCTGCCGCAACACGACCTCACCGCCCTGCCCCGTGGTCCCCGAACCCTTGCGCTTGCGCTTCACCGGTCTGTCGGCTGCCATCGGCGGCTTCCTATCGGAGGAGACGCCCGGACGCAAAGGGGCTCAGCCAAGCCAGCGCTCCGCGCGAGCAGCCAGACGGGAGCCGCCCCCGCCCGCGCGGCAAGGACGGAGAGGTATGCTGGGACAGTGATGCTCTCGATGCCCAACGCAGCGACGTACGTCCTGCCCGCGCTGGGCATCGGGCTCGCAGCCCTCGCGATCCTGGGGCCAGGCTCGCCACGCATGGCCACCGGCGTGCGGGTGTGGGGGGCGCCAGTCGCTGGAAGCGAGGCGCTGGCGCTCCGCGTCGAAGGGGTGCGCCGCCTCCACGGCGCCGACGATGCGGCGGCGATCCCGCAGATCGAGGTGAGCGCCGTGTCCGCAGGGGCGCCGCTCGAACGGTGGACCGGCTCGCTCGACGAGGACGGCATCGGCGAGGCGCTGCTGCGCGCGCCAGCGGGGCTGCGGGAGCCGGTGACCGTGCGGATCGCGCTGGGCAGCGGCACGCTCCTGGAGCGGCAGCTCCCGCTGCTGCCGCCGCTCGCAGCGGCGGACACGAGCGCGCTGCCAGGCGCGGCGCACGCGACCGCGCTGCCCGGCGCGGCGCACGGGGAGCTCCGCCTGCAGGTCACGGCGGCGCGGGGTGCCCTTGCGGCTCCGTTCCCGGAGCGGGTGCGGGTCGCGATCGAGACGCAGGACGGAACACCCGCGGCAGGGGCTCACCTCGAGGCGAGCGCCGTCGGGGCGGAGCTCGAGGGGCGCGGCAGCGGTCTGGCGCAGATCGCGGCCGATGCGCGCGGCGCCGCGGAGCTCACGCTCAAGCCGCTGGCGCACGCGGTCGAGCTCACGCTCCGCGCGACCCACCCGGGGAGCCCACCGCCAGGGACACGGATCGCGAGCGGCACCTGGGAAGGGAAGCTGCCCGTGATCCCGGGAGCCCTCTGGCTCGATCCGGGCGGTCTCGATGGCGAACGGCCCGAGCTCCGGTTGATCTCCCCGACGCCGAGGCCACGCGCCTACGTCTCGATCGGAGGTGCGCGCGGCCGTGCGCTCGGGACGATCGTCCCGCTCGCGGCGGACGGGGCGGGCTTCTTCTCGGGGCGGGTGACGCTCCCGGACAGCCCCGCGCCCGGGGAGGCGGACTGGGCCGTTGTCGCGAGCGACCCCTACGAGCAGGGCGCGGGCACGGTGGCCTGGCCGATGACGTCCGCGGCGGCGTCCGCCTCGCCGCGGCGCGTGGAGCTGCTCGCGGACGGGATGCCGGCGGCCGAGGCGCGCGAGCGGGCCCGCGCCTCGCATGCGCGGCGCGCTGGCCTCGTGGTCCTCGCCGCGTCCGCGGTGGCGCAGGTGCTGCTGCTCGCGCTGCGATCCAGGACCGCGCGGCGCCGCCTGGAGGCGCACGTCGCCGCCGCATCGGGCGGCGAGGGCAAGGACGGGACCCATGGCGCGCCGCTGTCCAGGGAGGATCGCGACAGGCTGCTCGCCGCCGTGCGGGCGGAGCCGCTGCTGTCGGCGTTCGCCCTCGCCGCGCTCGTCGGGCTCTCCTTCGCGGCGGTCGCGGCGCTCGCCACGTTCCGGTGACCCGAGGGCGCGTGCCGCCTCGTGGATTTGATCCGCGGCGGGCCCCGAGCCGCTAGACTGGAGGGCCAGGCGGCACGGGGCGGGAGGACGACAGACAGGGCATGTCCGAGCAGCAGCGGTACCGGGTCATCAAGCGCCTCGCCTCCGGAGGCATGGCGGAGGTCTTCGTCGCCGAGAGCGCGGGGATCGAAGGGTTCAAGAAGCAGGTCGCGATCAAGCGCGTCCTGCCGCAGCTCAGCAAGAAGGAGCAGTTCATCGCGATGTTCCTCGACGAGGCGCGCCTCTCGGCGCACCTCTCGCACTCGAACGTCGTGTCGGTGTTCGACATCGGCGTCGGCGACGGCACCTACTTCATCGTCATGGAGTACGTGGACGGCGCCGACCTGAGGGCCCTCCTCGATCACCAGAAGAAGGTCGGCCGGCCGATGACCGTCGAGGTCGCCGCTTTCATGGCCGCGAAGATGTGCCAGGGCCTCGCCTACGCGCACGAGCTCGCGACCGCGGACGGAAAGCCGCTCCAGATCGTGCACCGGGACATCACCCCGGCCAACGTGCTCATCACCCGCTACGGCGAGGTGAAGATCGTGGACTTCGGGCTCGCGAAGGCGTCGAGCCAGCTCGCCGAGAGCGACGCGGGCATCATCAAGGGGAAGTTCGGCTACCTGGCGCCGGAGACGGTGCTCGAGCAGGGCGTCGACCAGCGCGTCGACATCTTCGCGCTCGGGATCATCCTCTGGGAGATGCTCGCCGGGCGCCGCTTGTTCCTCGGCGACTCCGACTACATCACGGTGCGGCTGGTGCGCGACGCGGTGATCCCCTCGCTCCAGCAGATCAACAGCGATGTGCCGCGCGAGCTGGAGCAGATCATCCGCCGCGCGCTCGCCCGCGACCCGGGGGCTCGCTACCTGTCGGCGCGCGAGCTCGGTCGCGACCTGACCCGCTTCCTCTACCGCTACGGCCGCCCGGTGAGCGAGGACGACGTCGCCTCGCTGGTGGAGCGCGCCAAGGGCGGGCCGGCGCGGGCGGTCGACGGGACGCAGAAGATCGCCGAGCTCATCGACATGATGCTCCTCGAGTTCAAGTCGCTCACGAAGGAGACGACCGCCGGCGGCAGCGGCCTGAGCCTGCTGCCCACCCTGGAGGGCGCCACGATCCTGGCGCACGGGGACGAGCACCCGAGCTCGCCGCCCCCGCGCAGCGAGGGGCCGCTCGGGGGGCTCGCCGACGAGCTGGAAGGCCCGGACTCGCTCCACCAGGACGAGTCCTCTTCCTCGGTGACGGCCTGGTTCCGGGGGCTCATTCCGCGCTAGATCGCGCGTGGGTAGGCCAGACCAGCGACGTGACGTCCGCGCCGCCGCGCTGCCCCATCCGTCCCATCCCATGACCCGTCACCGGCCAGGGGAAGCGTTCCTCCGGCCCACAGCAAAGGCAAAGAGAAGATGAGCGTCGAGATTGGAAAGCCGTTTCCGCGCTTCGCCCTGCCGAACCAGGACGGCAAGACCGTGAAGCTCGAGGATTTCGCGGGCAAATGGCTCGTCCTCTACGTCTATCCGAAGGACGACACGCCGGGATGCACGATCCAGGGCAAGTCGTTCACGGCCTCCAAGGCCGATTTCGACGAGGCCAACATCGCCGTGGTCGGCGTCAGCGAGGACGACGTCACGTCGCACAAGAGCTTCTGCGACAAGTTCTCGTTCACCATCGACCTGCTCGCCGACACGCGCCATGAGCTGCTCAAGGCCGCGGGCGTCGGGCAGAGCGAGTGGAAAGGCACCCTGTACTGGGACCGGACGACATTCGTCATCGATCCGTCGGGCGTGCTGCGAAGGACGTACCTGAAGGTGAAGCCCGACGGGCACGAGCAGGCCCTCCTCAAGGACATCGCGGAGCTCAAGGCCCAGGCCTGAACGCCGCGACCGCCTGCGAGAGCAGCGCGCACACAGAAGGGCGCTCCACCTGCGCAAAAACTTGCTCACGCTGGATTTGCTGGCATGTCGCCCCTACCCTGTCGCCCTTGTGGCACCACGCCCTCCTTTTGCTCCCGGTCGAATCGTATCGCTCACGGTCTTCGCGGCGATCGCCGCGGCGGCGATCGCGAGCGCTTCCGTGGTGAGCGCCTGTAAAGGCGCGGGGGGCGGCGGGTCCGTCGGATCGAGTACGGGCGACGCCAGCGGCTGTCCGATGGGGCCAAGACAGGCGCTGTTCACGATCACCGTGCGCGCGAGGGGCGCCACCGTCCCGCCGGACACCACCGTTCACATCGCGTGGAGCGCCGCGGACGAGCCGATCTTCGTCCTGAGCGATCCGACCACCTGGAAGACGCTCGACGAGGCCAACCTGGTGTGCGCCGTCGATCGCGCGCAGCCTCCTCCCGAAGCGCTGGAGACGCTCGTCTGCGAGCTGTGGACGGCCGGGGTGACGTGGGTGAAGATCTCGGGGACAGGCTACGACGACTTCGAGCAGACGCTCGCGCCCGTCATGAACGAGGAGTGCGAGAGCTTCGTGCCTCAGAACGTCGATATCGAGCTCGTCCCGGCGGTGGACGGGGGCACGGGGGAGTAGCCGGTGGCCGGAGGGCGGCGCACCGGGGCGATGGCATCGCTGCCAAGGCCAGGCGCCCTCTCCTGTCGAAGGCAGCATGCGCCCCCAGCTGCTCTTTCCCCTGCTCCTCCTCACCTCCCTCTCCGCCTGCAGCTCAGCTCCCGAGGCGAAGGCCCCGGCCCCCGGCGGGCAGACCTTCCCCGAGGCGGTCGCGATGATGTGCGACGTCGACACGAGAGCCGGGCTCGACCCGGAGGCCGATCCGATCAGCGTCGGGCAAATGCGGTCGGCGTGGATCGGAGAGCACGTGGAGAGCCCCGATGGAATCGAGCTCCGCGCGATGCTCAGCGTGAAAGGCGCCGCAGAGCAGGGCGCGATGCTGCGCGAGGAGGCCAAGAAGGCAGGGCTCGCGCGCTGCGCGCTCGCGGACTCGCTGGAGGCGGACGGGACAGGCGGGCTATCGCCATGACGCCATGAATGCACAGGATCGGCAGCGGCGCCCAGCCCTCGCGGCGGGGCGCAGCTGGCCGGAACGTGGAACGGGGATGCGAGATCGCGCCACCTCGCTGGCTCCCCCTCCCCTGCCCGCCTATCCTGATCTCATGGCCGCGCCGACCCCGCTCCGCCTCGCCTGGGCGACCGACGTCCACCTCAACTTCCTCTCCCGCGAGGAACTCACCGCCTTCTGCGCTACCCTCGCCGCGACCGCCTCCGATGCCGTCCTCTTCACCGGCGACATCGCCGAAGCCGCGAGCCTCCGCCCCCTCCTCGAGACCGTCGCCCAGACCATCGAGCGCCCGCTCTACTTCGTCCTCGGCAACCACGATTTCTACCGCGGGAGCATCGCCGCCGTGCGCACGATGGCCGCCGAGCTCTCGGCCACCTCGCCCTGGCTCAGGTGGCTCCCGTCGATCCCCCACGTCGAGCTCGGCCCGGACACCGCCCTCGTCGGCCACGACGGCTGGGCCGACGCCCGCCTCGGCAATTACGAGAGATCGCCCGTCATGCTCAACGATTACGTGCTCATCCAGGAGCTCACCTCTCTCGGCCGGCGCCGCCGGAGAGAGGCCCTCCACCGCCTCGGCGACGAGGCCGCGGAGTACCTGCGCCGCGTCCTGCCCTTGGCCCTCGAGCGGTACCGGCGCGTCATCGTCGCCACGCACGTCCCCCCGTTCAAGGAGGCCTGCTGGCACGAAGGCCAGATCTCCAACGACGATTGGCTCCCCCATTTCACCTGCAAGGCCACAGGCGAGGTGATCCGCGAGGCCGCCGTGCGATACCCGGAGCGGCGAATCGAGGTGCTCTGCGGCCATACCCACGGCGCCGGCGTGGCGGAGATCCTCCCGAACCTCGTCGTGCACACCGGCGGCGCCGAGTACGGCGAGCCCGCGGTGCAAGGCGTCATCGCGACCGCGTAGGCCACCATCGCGCCGCGCGCCCCGGCTCCCCGCCGCCCCACCGCCCTCGCGGGCGTCCATCCCACGGACCATCCGGCCCCGACACGATGTATCCTGCACGCCATTATCTCCGCCGACCGCGGCAGAACGGTGAGCCATGCCGACGAACGACCCCGACAGCCAGCTCGACGAGCTCCTTCGCGCGCTCGACGCAAACCCTCGCGCCGCCGACGTCTTCTATCCCAGGCAGGTGAACACGAGCCCACCCGCCGGCGCGACGGACTACGACATCCCCGTCGCCCCCGGGGTGACGCTCGGCGCGCGCTGGCACCTGTCCGACCCGGGCAATCCGACCGTGCTCGCGTTCCACGGCAATGGCGAGACCGTCCCCGACTACGACGACATCGCCGAGGGCTGGCATGGCATCGGGCTCAACCTCTTCATGGTCGATTACCGCGGCTATGGCTGGAGCGGCGGGCAGCCGACACTGCGCTCGCTCCATGAAGACCCCTTGAAGGTCTCCGACTTCTTCCTGCGCGAGCTCGCCGAGACGAGCCGCGCCGCAGGCCTCGAACAGCCGCCGAAGCCGGTGCTCTTCGGCCGCTCGCTCGGCAGCTCACCGGCGTCGCGCATCGCCGCGCACCGCGGCGACGCGTACGGCGCGCTCCTCCTCGAGAGCGGGTTCAGCGACGTGCGGCACCTGCTCGCCCTCTTCGAGATCGACCTCGGCGATCTGCGCGACGAGGCACACCGCCGCTTCTCGAACCAGGAGCTCCTGAGGAACGTCGAGATCCCAGTCCTCGTCCTGCACGGCGCGCGCGACAGGCTGCTCCCGCCGGACCACGCCCGCGAGAACCACGCGGCCGTCCCCCACGAGAGGAAAGCCCTGCACCTCATCGACGGCGCCGGGCACAACGATATCCTCCTCTTCGCGCCGGCCTACTTCGGCGCCATCCGCGACTTCCTTTCCAAGCGCTGACCGGCGCGCTGGTGCGCCATCCGACGAAGCGCGGGCGGCGCGACGCCAGCCGCGCGCGCTGGCGGTCGGCGCGGGCTCCGCGGTAAGCTCCTCGCGACCACGATGCCGCTGACCCGTCTCGATCTACGCGCACGCATCACACGGCTCCTTCGGAGCGACGCCGATCTCGACAGCTTCGCCGGCGACCGATTCCCCGAGGCGAGCGGCCGCTTCACGGACGGGATGGACCGGGTACGCAAGACGAACATCCTCCTCGACTACGCGGACCCGGAGGTGCTCGCAAAGCAGCTGCAGCTCCTCGAACGATCGCCAAAGGCGACGGCGAAGCCCGCCGAGGACGGCCCCATCAAGCTGCTCTATCTCGCCTCCAACCCGACATCGACGGACCAGCTCGACCTCAGCCGCGAGGCGCGGCGGATCGCAGACCGGCTCCGCACGGGCAAACCTCGGCGCGTCAACGAGATCGAGATCGCGCCGCGCTGGGCGGTCCGGCGCAGCGAGCTTCAGCGGTTGCTCCTCGAGGAGGAGCCGCATGTGCTGCACTTCTCCGGCCACGGCTCCGGCAGAGCGCGGCTCCTTTTCGAGGATGATAACGGAAACATCGCGCCTCTAGAGGCGAAGGCGCTCGTGAGCCTGATCCGCATCCTCAAGCGCCGCTTGCAGCTCGTCGTCCTCAACGCGTGCGATACGGAGCCGCTCGCCGGGGCGCTGGTCAGGCAGGTCGCCTGCGCTATCGGCATGCGCCAAGCGATCGGCGACGAAGCAGCGGCAACGTTCGCCGAGACGTTCTACGAAGCGCTCTCATTCGGAGAGCCGATCGGGGCGGCGTTCCGGCTCGCTCGCATCGCGCTCGAGATTTCGCCCCTTCGTGAAGGACAAACGCCCGTGCTGCGGTTCAAGCGCGGCGTCGACGTCGACAAGCGAAGGCTCAAGAGATAGCGTCCACTGGGGCGATGGGCGATGTGCCGCCCCTCGATCGTCGCGTGGTCACCGAGAGCGCCTCTCGAAACCTCCCGCCGCCGGGCGGCCGTCCTCGGGCGCTTCGCGCCGTCGCCCCTCGCTGCCCTCGTTCATTTCTTCGGGCGACGCTTCCGCAAGGCCTCGATGATGAGCCTTCGCGCCGCGTGATTGAGCAGGCACGTGACCTTCGCGACGCGATCCATCCCGTTCGTGAACCGTTCATAGACATAGGGGAAGTGGTCGGAACAAAAGGCATCGAGATCGCTGTCGCTGCGCATCGCCTGCATGACACGGGCTCGCACCTCGTCTGCCGAGAGCTCGCGCCCCGGCGGGGCAGCTCGCTTTCCGCCCTTGGCCAGCTTGTCGCCGGCGCCGTCTTTGAGCGACGCATCTCGCAGGAGAGCTGCCCTGGAACGTCGTTGCGACGGCATCGCCGGAGCGGCGGCGGGGCGCGGCCGGCGCTCCACCTCGTCGGTGGGCCCCGGGTCGGGCGGCGCATCGCCTCCGTCGGGCGGGTCTGCTGGAGGATCGATCCAGTCGAGGACGTGCAGCCCGCCCGCGCCATCGCCGGCGAGGAACGTGCGGCCGTCCGGGGTGATCGCGCAGCTGAGGAGGGGCGTGTGCGCCTCGACCAAGGCGATGCAGCGCTCTTCCGAGAGATCCCAGACGCGGAGGGTGGTGTCCTCCGACGTCGAGATCGCCAATCGGCCATCGAGGGTCACGGCCACGCCGGTCACGATCGCCGTGTGGCCTCTGAGCGTGCACGCCTCCTGCCGCGTCTCGAGGTTCCACACCTTGAGCGTCATGTCCTCCGACGCCGAGATGACAAAGCGATCGTCCGACGTCGCCGCCACCCCGGTCACGCTCGCCGTGTGCCCGAGGAGCTCGAACAACGCAGCTCCGCTCGACAGGCTCCACACGATGAGCGACTTGTCCTCCGACGCGGAGATGACGAGGCGCCCGTCGGGCGTCACCGCCGCTGCGTTCACGCCGGCGGCGTGCCCCGTGAGCGTCTTCAGCTCAAGGCCGGTCGAGAGCTCCCAGATTTTGAGCGACCCATCGCGCGACGCCGAGACCATGAAGCGCCCGTCGGACGTCACCGCCGCCCCCGTCACACCCCACGTGTGGCCGGCGAGCGAGCGATGCTGGCCGGTGGAGAGCTCCCAGACGCCAAGCGACTTGTCCTCCGACGCCGAGATCGCAAAGAGCCCGTCGGGCGTCACAGCGACCCGCATCACGAGCGCAGCGTGGGCTTCCAGGGTGCGC
The DNA here is from genome assembly GCF_051475585.1 of Sorangium sp. So ce426. NCBI lineage: Bacteria > Pseudomonadati > Myxococcota > Polyangiales > Polyangiaceae > Sorangium > Sorangium sp. So ce426. The sequence continues at coordinate 8,666,424 of NZ_CP150341.1, forward strand.
ACGAGGCGGCGGGTCGATAGCTCCCAGAGCTTCAACGTGCGGTCCCACGAAGCGGTGACCGCCCAACGTCCGTCGGCCGTCACAGCGATCCCCGACACTTCGGCCGCGTGCCCCTCGAGGGCACGGACCTCGCGGCTGCGCGACAGCTCCCACACCTTCAGGGTGTTGTCATGGGACGCGGACAGCGCGAGACGACCATCCGGCGTCACCACCACCGCGGTCACGGGCTCAGCGTGCCCCTCGAGCGTGTGGAGCGCTCGTCCGCTCGACAGCTCCCAGACCTTCAGCGTGTTGTCCGACGACGCGGAGACCGCGCAGCGACCGTCCGAGGTCACCGCAACGCCGTTCACCCAGCTCCTGTGCCCCTCGAGAGAACCAATCGCTCGGCCGCGCCGCAGATCCCACACCTTGAGCGTACTGTCTGCCGACGCAGAGACCGCGAGACGACTGTCCGGCGTCACCGCCACAGCCAGGACGCCGTCGACATGACCTTCGAGCATGTGGAGGAGGCGGCCGGCCGCGAGATCCCACACCTTGAGCGTGCAGTCCTCCGACGCGGACACGGCGAGCCGTCCGTCCGGCGTCACCGTCACGCCGTTGACGATGTGGGAATGACCGGAGAGCACGCGGACTGGACTTCCAGTCGCGAGATCCCACACCTTGAGCGTGGCGTCCTCCGACGCCGAGACGGCGAAGCGCCCATCCGGCGTTATCGCCACGCCCTTCACCGGCTTTGTGTGGCCGCGCAAGGTGCGGAGCTCACGCCCGGTCGCGAGGTCCCACACCTTGAGCGTGGCGTCCTCTGATACCGAGACCGCGAGGCGCCCGTCAGGGGTCACCGCCACGCCGTTCACGTGCGCAGGGTGGCCAGCCAGCGTGCGGAGCTCGCAACCGCTCGAGATGTCCCACTGTTTGAGCGTCCCATCGTGCGACGCGGAAATGGCCGATAGGCCGTCGGGCAGCAGGGCGACCGCCCACACGGACCTGGTGTGGCCGGCCAGCGTTCGCACCAGGGCGTCGGACTCGCGGCTGGTGCGGAGCCGCTCACGCAGCCACATCGCTCCGCGCTCTTGCAGGACGGCCTCGGCCTGCGCCTGCACCTCTCCGATGTCCAGCTCGAAGCTGACGTTGCGGACCTGCTGGAGGAAAAAACCAGCCCCGTGCTCGGGCGTCCACCGGCGCAGACAGTGCGCCACCCGATCCAGCGGGCGCAGCAGCCGCCGAAAACGCTCCCGCTCGTCGGGGGCGGCAAGGGCCTCGCCCAGGCGCAGATCGGCAAGGACGGCGTCGAGCCCCCGCTCTCGGACCTCCGCCTCGATCCGGCCGATATCCCCGAGCGCCTTGCCGAGCCGTCGCGCACAGCTCGCGGCGAACCTCCCCTGGTCGTGGATCTGCCTCAAGGCGAAGTCCCGCACGAGCGGGTGCAACCGAATCGCCCTGTCGCCCGGCGCCCCCCCGTGGGACGCGTCTTCGGCGAGCGACCACGCGAAGAGCTCGTTCAGCGCCTCCTCGAGCGCCGCGATGTGACCGATCTTCGCCTTGTTCGACAGCCCCGTGAGGTGCGCGAGCGTTGCCCACGACACGTGCGCCGCGCGCTGGATCAGCGCCGCTGCCTTGAGCACCTCATGGGCCTCGGCGCGGGCGATCGCATTCCACTGGGCTCGCAGCGTGACCGTCACCATCGCCTCGTTCTGAAGCGTGGAGCGGAACGCGGATCCCCTCGAGGCGTCCGCCGTGACCAGCGCTCCCTCGTCGCGCAATCGCGCGAAGTAGTCGGAGAGCGGTAGACCGGGCGACTTGCCGAGGTACGCCGCCGCCAGGGCTATCGCCAGCGGAAGGTGTCCCAGCGCGCGGCAGATCGCCCGCGCCACGCCGCGTTCCTCCCCGCGCTCGCATTCGAGGAGGCTCCGCCGCGCGTGGCTGGAGAGCAACAGACGGACGGCGTCGTCTTCGCGAAGCTCCCTAAGCGCCACCGTCTCGAAGCCCGCGTCGGGGTCGTTCCGCTGCGTCGTGACGAGAAGCCGACACGGCAGCTCCCAGGGGACGATGCCGGCCGCGGCCTTGCGGAGCGCCAGCGGATCCACGATGTTATCGAAGATCACCAGCGCGCCGGGGTTGTCCGAGAGGTGCTGCTCGAAGGCGCGCACCCTGCGTCCGGGTCGCTCCGCCTCGGAGGTGGCGTCATCGCTGAGATCGAGCCTCTCCGCGAGGCTCGCGAGCTCGGCCACGAGGGGCGCCGCCGCGTTCACCCAGTAGACACCTCCCGGGTAATCGTTCCGGTAACGGTGGGCGTACTCGAGGGCCAGCTGCGTCTTGCCGACGCCACCCATTCCGACGAGCGCCGCGCGCTGGGTGCCAGCGATGCCGTTCGTCAAGACATGGTGAAGCTGCTCGAGATCCGCGTCGCGGCCGAGGAGCGGTCCCTCCTGGCGGAAGGGCACAAAGAACGGGACCTTCTCCTCGACGAAGGCGCGGAGCTCCGGGTTATCGGGGTTCTTTCGGCGGGCCTGATCGAGCAGCGCGTCGAGCCTCCCTTGCGCCCTCGCCCACTTGAGGAGCTCGAAGACGGCGGTCTGCAGGCTCCTTTCGGACGTGAGCGAATCGAGCTGCTCGCCGAGACCGTACCAGACCAGCTGTTCGAGCGCGGAACGGTTCGGAAACGCGTCGAGGAGTGCCTTCTGAAAATTCTCGATCCGCGCGTGGTCCCACTTCCTCTTCGTCCCCATGCCAGTACCTTCGCTCGATCGTTTCGCTGCGACTCGTCACGTCTTCGAGGGCGTGGGCCGCTGTCCCTGACCTGCGCCCTCGCCTACTGGAGCCGCGTCCGCGACGCCTGCGCGCGCCGGAGGACGCCATTCTCGTCTGGAGGAGAGGGGGGATGGTGCGAGAGGCACATGGGCACCGCGACCTTGACCGGCGCCACCATGCCGTTGCCCGCCAGGTAAAATCGTCCTTTGGGCAAGGTCGCTACGTCGAATTTGGTGCCGCCGCGGACGCGGAGCTGCTCTTCCACGGTCTCGATCGCCGCCGAGGAGCTCGCCTTGCCATAGAGCTGGGTGCTCGCGTTGGCGATCACGTTGTGATCGATGCTCTTGGGCGCCTGCGTGGCGAACACCACGCCGAGCCCATATTTGCGCCCCTGCGCCACCAGCCGGATCAGGCTTTCCTTGCACGGGGTCGAGCCCTGCGATGGCACGAAGTCCTTCGCCTCGTCGATCACGAGCAGCCCGCGCAGCGGCCGATCCGGCGGACAAGGGTTCTTCTTCACCCATGTGAACAGCGTCATGGCGAGCTGGTTGACGAACTGGAGCGGCGCATCGAGCCCCGGCAGGCCGACGAGGCTGAGCACGGAGACGCGAGGGCGCCCGGAGCCGACGCCGAAGAGGACGCCGGGATCGAGCGGCTCGCCCTCCTGGTGGAGGAGCGGGTTTGTCTGCACGGCGGCGCGAAGCGAGTCGGTGAGGGCGGTCGCGACCTTGCGGGCAGTCGAGATCTTGAGGCTCGCCGCGTCGGGCAGGTCGCCCAGCACGTCGAGAAAGGCGGAGAGATCGCCGCCGCCTTCCTGGACGAAGAAGCGGAGCGCGGCGCCGAGGATCGCGCGGGCCTTCTCATCGGCCTTCTTTCCCGCCATCGCGGCTAGGGTGGAGGCGGTCATCGCGATCGCCTGGGTGAGATCGTCGGGGTCGTGCGCGACGGCGGCAAAGTCGGGGATCAGGCCGAGGTGCAGCGGATTGCCGCTCGACCGCCCTGGCGTCCACACGATCACGTCTGTCTGCGCATGGTAGCGGGCCGCCTTCTCCGCATCCTCACCAGTGAACGAACCGGGGCGCTCGGGCCACGGCTCGCCGAGACGGGCCAGGTCGTTGGCGCCATCAACGACGATCGACGGGATCCCCAGCAGCGCGGCCTCCTCGATGAGGCGTCGGAGCAGCACCGTCTTGCCAGATCCCGCGCCGGCGAGCACGACCACGTGCTGTTTGAGGTCCTCGGCCGGGATCACCTGAAGCGCGCCCAGCCGCTCACCGATGACCTGATGGCCGACCGCGACGACCGGCCGCGCCGCCGGCGACGCGTGTCCCACGTGAGCTGCCGATTGCGACACGGACACGGTCACGGCAGCTGTCGCGACGACCGTAGTCGCGGCGGTCGTGGAGAACGCGGAGCCCGGCGGGGACCCGGGTGCGGCTGGCGCCGCAGCAGGCGCCGCACCGGCCGCCGGAGCGGCAGGCACCGCGCTCGCAGGCGCGGCGGCCTGCGGTGAGCGCGCGAGCCAGTCGACTACCGGCTTCATCAGCGCGAGCTGAGAGGCGGGGCGGCGCTCGCGCAGCCACGGATCGAACGAGTCGCGCTTCACGCGCTTGTCCCCCCGCAACGCGACCAGCGCGGCCAGCATGCGCAGATCGCTCTCGTTGGCAGCGGTCAACTCGGCTCCTGCGGAGCGGGCCTTCGCCATCAGCGCGGTCGTCTTCGCGCCGCTCGGCACAGGGGCGTTGCGCACCAGAACGAGCTTGCGAAACTCGATCTGCCGGTCGATGCCGGACGCGGTCATGGCCGCCGTGAGCCGCGCCTGGAAGGCGATCGCGTTGTCCCGCGTGAGCGCGCGCAGGCAAAGGTGTCGCTCGCGGTCGTTGTCAGCGGTGAAGATCTGGCGCACGCGAGCGTGCAGCGCCGGATAGTTGCGCTGCTCGCCGCTCGGGGCGTCGATCACGATCTCCACGGCAGGGTCGTGCGTCTGCTCGGCGACCACGAGCTCGCATCCAGCACGCAGCAAGTCTCCCAGCTCGTCTTCCCCTTCCGGGTCGGTGACCCCCTTCAGGCTCTTGACGGACGTGCGGAGGCGCTCGAGTTCCACATCGAGCCAAGCGTGCTCGCGCAAAGTGGCTTCGCTGACCGCGGGCGCGACCTTCGTGCTCCGCGGCGGCGCCTCCTCGGTCACGAACGACCTGAGCTCGCTGACCCGCTCGTCATCGAGGCACTTGCGGCGGTGCTGCTCGCAGCGGCGGAGCAGATCGCGCGGCGACTTCCCCCCGTCGGAGATGGAGGCAAACGCAGACGGCGCAAAAGGCCATCGGGGATAAGGAGGCGTGAACCCGACCCGCTTGTAGCCGTCGTCCAGGCGCGCGCTCACGAGATCCTCGGCCATCGCCACGTCGGACAGGTTCACGAGGATTCGCGGGTCCTCGTAGCGATGCGTCGTCGACTTCAGCGCTGTGGCCTTCATCTTTTCCCATGTCTCGAAGAGGCACGCCACGACCGTCAGCGTCCGGCGGGTCACGTCTCGGAGCTCCATCAGCCCGCGCCCTACGCTCTCGATGATGTTGCGCGAGATGATCTGCCGGGCTGTGTGCTCGTCCGGAACGCTGCTCGCATCGGCCAGCAGGTGGTGCTCGGTGACGATGGCGTCCAGTTGATCGATGGCGATGACCGTCGGGCATCGCAGGCTGGTGAGCCAGGACAGGCCCTCGACCACCGCGCTCGGCCTCTTCTCGCGGATGTTGAAGTCGAACTTCTTCATGTCGCTCTCGTCGACGCCGTGGCCTTGCAGCCAGGCGTATCCGAGGTTCGACAGCTCCATATCGTCCGAGTTGAGGAGCACGAGGGCGCGGAGCGTGTCGGCATGCTTGAGCGTCTGCGCCCGGTGCGCGCGCCCGAGACCTTGCACCAGCGCGTCCATTTCATTCACGAGCTTCGGCGGGCGAAGCGCGGCCAGCTCTCGCGTCATGGCCGAACCGTCGCCGCCGCGCACCTGCGCGGCGATGTGCTGGACGATGAGTTGCCCTTGCGTGCGGTCCGTCGCGCCCGCAGGTCGCTGGAGCGAATCGATGAAGCCGAGGAGGACCGTCTCCCAGAAATCGTGGACGTCCGTCATGTGGACCAGGACGAAGCTCGCCGGCACCTTGAAGATCTCCCGCCGGATCGCGGAGAGCATGTGCGTCTTGCCGATGCCCGCGGGACCGACAAATACCCAGCCGAGCGGCGAGCCCGTTTCCTGGCTATCAGCCATCGAACGGACCTTGGCGAGCACCTCGCGCCGCCCCCTCTGGTGCAGCGAAGGGACATCGTACCGCGGATCCTGCCAGACGCTGTCGAGGTTCTGCGTGGACTGAAAATCGATCGCTTCGAACGCTTTCAACGCATCCATCGGATCACCTCGTGATGCAGAACAGATCACGCCGCTCGCCGGAGACCTGGAGCGCCGCCGCGTCGTCTTCGGGGAGAATCCGCTGCGGATCGTCGATGGGATACAGGACCGCGCCGCCCTGCCGCTGCATCTGGCGGAGCGCCGCGTCGACAGCGTCGGCCGGCGCATCGCCGAGCTGCGCGCGGAGCTGCGCGAGCCGGACGAACTCATTCAGGACCCCGCCCGTCACCTGCAGGTACGCCGCGCGGATCGGCGCTTCGAGCGCCGCGGGCTCGGCCGCGCGCGGCGCCGGCGCGCCGGGCGTCTCGTGCCGTGTCGAGGTGCTCGCTGTCGCCTCCGGCCCGGCGAGCCGCGGCCGCAGCAGATGATCGAGCGCGAGGCGGTGGACCTCCATGTACCTGGCGAGCCTGGCGAGAAGCGCCTCCAGCACCGTCGCCGCGGACGCGGTCCGCGCGAATACCGCCGCGAGCCCCTGGCCGTTCGCCCATGCCCAACCTTCGTCCGTTACGTGAAATTTCGCGCCATGCGCCGGGTCATTCTTTCGGATGCCAGGCTCAATCGAGATCAACCGCGCGCCCTCGAGCCCTTTCAACGCGGCCCTGTCGAGCTTCACCTTCTGCTGCGACAGGGGCTTCCCGTCGCCGGTGAGCAGCAGCACCCAGAGGGCAAACACCTGCTTCCCCGTCAGTCCGCCGTTCGCTCGCTCAACGTCGCTTGCCGCCTGCTTCTTCGGCGCGGGTCGCGTTCGCTTCTTGGTCGCGCGTCTCTTGGGCGCGTTTGCTTTCGTCGTCATGGCCCCTCGGGGTTCACGGTCTGCAGCGCCGCGAGCGCTCCTACGGCTCACGGCCGGGAACTGCCATCGCCCAGCTCGCCGAAAAGCTCAACACCCATCACGACACCTCGCGGCCAAAGCGCAACGAGCCTGGGCGATGCGGGCCCGCACCATATCCGTCCGCGCTGTAACGCAACCTGCGTCTTGCGGCCGAGACACGCTCGTCCATCGATGCGGAGCCCCGCGCGCTCACCAGCCTTAAGGAGCACGGCGCGCCGCCGGCGCCTCGGCCGCCAGCTGGCGCGCCTCGCGCAGCTGGTCGAGATCGACGGCATACGACGCCTGAAACCGATCGAAGCGCGATCCATGGCACGTGAGCAAGATGATCTGCAGCTCGTTCGCGGCGTCCCGGAGGATCTGCACCATCGACAGGAAGCGCGCGTCGTCGGTCCAACCCATCGTGTCGTCCAGGATCAGCGGGAGCGCTCGCTGGTCCCTCGCCATCACGCGGGCAAGGCTCAACCGCACGATCACCGACAGCTGCTCTCGCGTGCCGCCGGACAGCTCGTCGAACTCCTCTGCTTCGCCGCGGCGCTTGATCTTGCCGAGCTTGAGATCCCCCGTCATCTCGATTTCGGTCCCGGGCCTCAGCCGAGCGAGGTACGGCTTCGCCTCCTCCACGACGGGCGCTAGGAAGAGGCGTTGCGACGCTTGGTAGGCGTCCTCCACGACCGCGCGAAGAAGGCGGGCCGCGTTCGCCTCCCGCGTGATCCGGGCGAGCTCCTGGGCGGCGTCCCGTTGCTCGGCCTCCGCGTCCCGGAGCACCTCGAACCGCCCGTCGCCGGACGCCTTCTCGAGCAGCGTCCGGCGTCGCAGCTCCTCGTCGTACAGGGCGGCGAAGCGCCGCTTGTGCGCGTCGATGGCGCCCTTCGCGCGGGGCACCTCGTCCCGCGCGATCTGGGGGATTGCCTCCGCGAGCTCGGTCGCGGCGCGCTCCGCGCGCTCGCGCGCCCGGGCGAGCTCCCAGCGCGTGACGTCTGCCCGCTCGTAGAGGGCCGCGTCGGTAACAGCCTCCCGCAGGCCGGCGAGCCGCTCGGCAACCACGCGGCGCCGTGCGGCCCTCTCGTTCCGGGTCGCCACGACCTCGCGGAGGCGTTGCTCCCGCGCGCGAACCGCGCTCTCCGCGCGCTCCAGCGCCTCCGCGGCGCGCTCCGCGTGCGCCTGCAGCGGGGGCAGCGCCTCGCGGGCCACGTCCACGTCCTGCTCGAGCGCGCCGCGCTCTCTCGCCGCATCCCCTCCGGCGGGCGCCGCCGGAGCGGCGTCCACGCCCACGAGCGCGGCGGCGCGCGCTCGCAGCGCGTCCAGCCCGTCGGGCGCCACGCCTGCGAGCCGCCCGCGCAGGTCGGCGATCCGCGCGCTCGTGAGGATTCTCGCCTGCAAGCGCGCGCGCGCGGCCCCGACGTCGGCCACGGCGGACCGCCCCAGCGCCTCGCGGAGCCGCCTCTCGACCCCGTCGGCGTCGAGCTCTCGACCGACCTCACCCGGGACGATCTCCCACACCACCCCTCCCACCGGCTCGGGGCGCATCTCGCGCTGTACGGTCCACGCGCGCTGGGACGCCGAGGCGATCGGACCGGCGACCGCGCGCACGTGCGCCTGCCGACGCACGACGGCGGCCTCCGCCGTGGCGAGCGCGCGCTCGAGGGTCACGAGCCGCGCGAGCGCCTCCCCGGTGATCGGGTTCTGCGCCAGCGCGACCTCGATCCGCGCGTGGCTCGCGAAGGCCTCCCTCGCCTCGGTGAATGCCCTCTCCGACGAGGCGCTTCGCCTGCGCGCCTTGTCGACCTCCGCGCGGAGCGCCTCGATGCCGTCCGGCGCCGCCTTGGCGCGGCGCTCTTCCGCCTGCTCGCGGGCAGCGTCGAGCTGCGTCCAGGTCCGGGCCGCCTGCGCCGCGCCCTCGAGGTCGGCGACCCCGAGCGCCTGGAGCATGGCGGAGAGCTCGCGCTCGCTCCGCTCGAGGATCGCCCGCGATTTCGCGAGGTCCTTGCCGCGCGGCTCGAGCGTGATCTCGGCGATGTCGTCGAGAACCACGGTCGTGCGCACCGCCGACGTGAACGCCTCGGACGAGCCGGCGCTCACGGGTCTGGCTTCCCGCGCGCCCGGGAGCCGGATCCGCAGGTCGGCGAGCGCGCGGACCTCCACGCGCGTCGCGATGGCGTCGCACGACGCGCGCTGGACCGCGACGTCCCGCTCCCGCGCCCTCAGCGCATCCAGCGCCGCCGCGTCGATGCGGTGCTCGGCGAGGGCGCGCAGGCTCTCCTCGCGCTCGCGCTCCGCTCGCAGCGCCTCGTCGAGCGCGGCCTCGATCCGCGCGCGCTGGGCGCGATCCGCGTTCACCCGGAGCTCGAGCGCGTCGAGCCCCTTCGGCGCCAGCTTCTTCTTCAGCGCGACGAGGGTCTCGTCTTCCCGCGCCATCTCGGCGCGCGCCGCGCTGCTTGCCCGCGCCTCCGCCACGTCCGCGACCCCGAGCGCACGGAGCGCCTCCTCGAGCGCCGCCCGCTGCTTCTCGGCCTCCGCGAGCGCCTGCGCGAGCCCAGGGTGGGCCGGCTCGATCTCCAGCCGCCCGATCCCGGGCACGTCGATCGTCGACGCCGCGCCGACCGCGTGGACGCTCCGGCGCCCGTCCGCCGTCAGCACGACGATGCGCGTCCCCTCGGCCTCGAGCCGAGCGCGGACGGCCCTCGTCCTCTCCGTGAGGACCTCGATCTCCTCGAGCAGCCGCTCGTCGAGCGCCTCCTCCTCCAGGCGACGGGACGCTGCCGCGAGCTCGGCGGCCACTTCCTCGGCCGCGCGCAGGTCGCCGGCGACGCGCGCCGCCTCGTCACGCCGGCGCGACCAGTCGAGGCTCGCGACGGCGCCGTCCAGCGCCGCCCGCGCCTCGCGGACGGCCTCGCACGCGGCGCGGGCCGCCTCGCGCGCGCAGGCGGCCTCGCGCCCCGCGCCCGCGATCGTCCGCGCGAGCGCGCCGGCATCCTCGTCGCAAGCGGCCATCGCCGCGTCCAGCTCCGCCGCTTCGCCTGCTAGCGCGGCGCGGGTCTCCACCTCCCGCTGGGCCGCCTGGCACCTCGCCTCCGCCGTCACGACGAGGTCGCGGGCGTCGCGCGCGCTCTCCTCGAGCGCGCGCACGCGGCGCTCCGCCGCGACGGCGACATCGAGCTCTCGTTCGAGCTCCGGGAGCTTCCGCTCGGCGTCGCGCAGCTGCTCGCTGAGCTCCGCGTGTGTCCGCGCGAGCTCCTCGACCGCGGCCTTCGCCTCCACGATCCCCTTCACGCGCTCGTCGGCCGCCCTGAGCCTCTCCTGCGCCGCTCGGTACTCGCCCGTCGGGCCCCTCGCGTTCATGAACAGCGCGGCGTGCTCGATCACGCGGGTGCGGAGTCGCTCGCCGTGCCTGCCGCCGAGCACTTGGCCGACCTGCCTGCCAATAACGTCCGAGAGCGCCCCGCGCACGTGCTCATCGAGCGAACCGCCCGGATCCGCCGACGCGCTCTCGTCCTGCGCGACCCACAAGAGCCCCCAGAGCCCCATGTGGTTCCGCGACCGGTCGCGCTTGCCGGGGCGCCGTCCTTCGAGCTGCGAGAGCAGCAGCTCCTCGGCGCTCGCGCCGTGGACCTCGGTGCCATCGCGGTGGAGGTGGACGTCGGCGACCGGCCTCTCCAGGAATCGCTTGTGCACGCTGACCCGCTCGCCGCCGAGCTCCAGCTCGACCCAGATCTCCGGCGCGTTCCGCGTCCCGCGCGTCCTGAGCGACTGAACGTGCTGGTTTTCGGAGTCGTGCCGCTCGAAGAGCGCCGCGCGCAGCGCCCTGACGAGCGTGGATTTGCCCGCCTCGTTCCGGCCGCCGATCACGTTGATCCCGGGGGAGAACGGCCCGAGTTCGAACCGTCCGACGAGGTTGCCGACGTCCTGCACGCCGAGGCGGAGGAGCTTGATCCCCTTGTTCATGACGCGGCCCTGTAGAGGCGGAGAAGGAGGCGCAACGCCTCGGCGCGCTCGACCTCCGAGGTCCCGTCGATCGGCGCGCGGAGCCGCGCGACCGCCTGCCCGAGCCACCCCTCGGCGGGGAGGTCCGCCACGTCCGCCTCGCGGGCGACGGTCTGAAGCCGCTCATCACGCACCCTCAGGAAGTGAAAGCGGTGGCGCGCGGCCTCCATGAGCTCGTCGAGGCGGGCTCGCGTCGGCGCGTCGATCGCCCCTGTCAGCGTGAGCTCGAGCAGCGTGGTCCCCTTGCGGGCGAACCCGTCTAGGTGACGCTCGAGGCCGACGAGATCGGCGGCGCCGTCGAGGTGGCGCTCGGCGCTCTCCCAGACGAGGCCCGCGACGGGGCGCGGCGTCACGCGCGGCGCCGCGCCGGGGGCGTCGATCTCCACCACGAGGACGCTGCCCGGGTCCTTCTCGGTGAAGTGCGTGGCCTCCGGCGTACCCGAGTACCAGGTGCGCGCGTCGATGCGGAGGCGCCCGTGCCAGTCGCCGAGCGCGAGGTAATCGAGGCGCGCGCGGGACGCGCGATCTGCAGGGATGGCGTTGTGGACGCGCCCGCCGTCGCCAACCACCCGATCGAGGAATTCCTTGATGCCGCCGTGGGCGACGCCGATGCGCACGTGATCGCGCGGGCCGAGCTCCGGCGTGAGGTGCTGGGTGACGTCGCCGAGGGTGTGCCGTTCGAAGAGCGGACAGCCGAGGAGCGCGACGCCCTCGCGAACGATCACCGGCTCTCGCGAGCCGAGGAGGTGGACATGGCGCGGGCACTCCCGGCGCCAGAGCTCGCTGCGATAGAGGGCGTCCGAGCTGAGCGGATCGTGGTTGCCAGGAAGGAGGTAGATCGGCGCCGGGATCTCGGCCATGGCCTCGAAGGCGCCGTGCAGCGTCGCCGGGCGCAGGCCGTGGTCTTCGAAGACGTCGCCGGCGACGACGATGAACTCGGCCTGGGTCTCGCGGGCGACGTTGCCGATCTCGCGGAGCGTCTCGAAGCGCTGCTTGCGCACGAGCGCGCCGGCGTCGCCGGGGATGAAGCCCGCGCGAAAGCCGAGCTGCCAGTCAGCGGTGTGGATGAAGCGGGTGGATGGACGCATGGCGCACCGACGCGCTCGACGCGGAGCGCGCCACCCCACCGTGGAGCCGGCGCCTCACGCCTCGAACGGACCCCGTGGTTTGACCGCGATCCCGCGATCAGCGCCATCGGCAGAGTTGCGTACGGGGCCTGTGGCGCGGACGCGCGGGCGCGCCGTGCGAGGGACCTGTCACGCGGCGAACCACGCCTCGTGAACGAGCAGCATCAGCTTCCTGCGGTCCCGAACATTAAGCTTGTCGTAGATGCTCTTGAGCTGCTTCTTCACGGTCTCTGGCTCGTTGCGCACGTCCCTGGCGATCGTCTTGTCGTCCCAGCCGCAGCCGGCCCTGGCGGCCACGGCGCGCTCGCGCTCGGTGAGCTTCGCTGCGAGCGGCTCGGGCAGGGGCGGGACATCGGGCACCTCGCGGAGCACCAGCACCCAAGACGGCTCGCCCATCGGCTGGGACAAGGCGAGGAACTTCACCCTGAGGCTCACGCCACGTCGTTCCCTCTTCCACGGCCGCGCCCTCTTGTCACCCGCGCTCCTCGCGCGCCCCGCTTTGGCCAGCTCGTCGAGCAACGGCCGCGGCAACCTGCCAGTGACGCGCTCGGCGGGCACGAACCACCTGTCGAGCAGCCCGCCGGCCCCCGCCGTTCGGTCGAGCTCCCACCCGGAGGATCGGACGAGGATGAGCGCGCGGTCCTCTTGCTCGAGGAGCGCCGCCAGGACCTCGTCCCAGCGTGCCACCTTGGCGGACGACCAGCAGTTGCGGACAGCGTTCGTGATCGCCGGTGTGAGCCCCTGCAGCACTGCCTGATCTCGCCGCGAGAACGGGCACGGCCGAGCCCGGTAGAGCGAGAGACCGCTCTGAAAGCCGGCGCCGACGGGCAACATGACGGCCATCACCTGCTCGATCGGCGCGTCCAGCGCGCGCGCCCACTGGTAGAGCTCGTTCTGATGAAAAGACCTCCGGTCGATCATCTGGTCGTCGCGCAGGACGACGCCCGGGTTCGACTGCACTGCGCCGAGCACGAAGTCGGAGGTCTCCATCCTCTCGTAGGCGCCGAAGAACGCAGGCGGCAGGCCCTTCTGGACCCAATCGAGCTTGGCCTCGCGCACCAGCGACGTCGTGGCCAGCGCGGCGCGGTCGGCGCCGACGAGCGACAGGAGCGGTGAGAAGGTGTCCTCGATCAGGTTGGGCACATCGCGCGCCGCGACGAGCGAGGCGCTGATCTCCAGCATCTTCTGCAGATCGTGGCTCCTGAGCGAGATCCCGTTCGCCATGGGCCCAGAGTACCACGGGCCCGCGGCGCGGCGGCAGCTCAGCGGCGGTCGAGGGCGCGCTGAAACGCCTCGGTGCGCGCGGCGTCGGCGAGGTCGACGACGAGCGGCAGCGAGCACACGGTATAGCTCCGCTCCCGGATGGGCCGCCCCATGTAGCGCGCCGCGAGGCGCCCGAACGTCGACAGGGTGCGCGGCAGCCGCAGCCCCTGGAGGTCGCCGGAGCGCGCCCGGGCGCGCTCCGCCGGCGTGTAGAACGGCCGCACCGAAGGTCCCGACGCGCTCGCCCCCGGCCTCGAGACGACGCGCCACCGGGGGCTCACGAGGCCGTCGCGCTCGGCGATCCGGTAGGCGATCTCCGCGTCCTCCAGCGCGTCGGTCTCCGCGTTGCCCGCGCCGACCCAGTGCGTGAGCCCGACGCGCAGGCTCTCGCACACCATGGCGAGGTACAGCGCGCGCAGCACCGCCGCGCCCCGGTGCTCCGGGACGACGCACATCCGCGACACCTCCGCGACCGAGACGTCGCCGCCCACGAATGGGCCGAGGTCGTAGCGCGCGGCGAGATCGACCCCGAGCGGCTGCCCGATCCTCTGGGCCACATCCGGGTTCGGGCGGATGAGGCGCGCCGTCGCCGCCGGGAGGCCGTCGACGTAGGCGATGAAGTGGAGCGTCGTCTCGAGATCATCAAACCCATCCATCTCCCGTCCGAGCATGGCGGCGTGACGATCCACAAGACCTTTCTCGGTCACGAACACATGATACCGGACGCGCTGGGCATCCGCGATCTTCCCCTCAGTATCGGCGATTCCGGCACCAATCTGCTTCTTCATGGCTCCTCCGCAACAGGTCTGTTGGAGCGGACAGGCGGGGTCGCCGGCGGCGCCCCCGTCTGAGTGACCGCTCGATGTCGTCGAGCGCCGCCGGCTCAGCCAGGCGACGCGAAGAATCCGGGGAAGAACTGCCGCGTTCGGCGCGCCGAGCGCACGATCGCCTCGGCGTCCGATGTCGCGGTGAAGCCGCGCAGGACGCCGGCGAGCCGGTCGATGTGGTCGCCGTCCGCCTCGGCGTGCCCGCGCAGGAACGTCACGGCCCCCTCGACGCCGCGGATACGACTCCTCCGAAGGAGGTTCTGGACGGCGACGGGCGCCCGCCGCGCCGACAGCGCCTCGAGCACGTACGCGGTGCCGAGGAAGGCCGCGCCGCACCCCTGCTGCGCCTCGAAGCGGTGCGTCGAGATGTACGCCTGGACGGCGACGTTCGGACCCGCCTCGTTCGCCCCGAGCCCGAGCGCGGCGCGATCGTTCCGCGCCCACACCTCGTGTCCGGCCTCCTCGTCGGATTTCTCGATCAACAGGCGCGCGAGCGACGGGTGCCGGCCCGTGACCACCAGGCGCTCCGCCGAGGAGCGGAGCAGCTCGCGCGCCACCCCGACGTAATGCTGGGTTTGATCGAGGTAAGCCGCGTAGCGCCTGGCGGTGATGGTGCCGGCGAAGAGCGTCCGCGCGACCGGGTGCTCATCGAGGCTCTCGATCAGCTTGTCGGCCTCTCGATCGAGACGGAAAACGAGATCTTTCATGGCGTGATGCCTCCAGGACGGCGGAGCGGGAGCCCTCCGTGGGCCCGCCCCGCCCGCCGTCGCAGGGGCGCTGGAGCAGCCGGCGAGCCATCGACAAAAACCATTAAAATCGAGTGGTTACACACTCACGGAGGCGGCGCTGGGGGCCCGATTTGCTGCAGGTTGCAGCAGCTCGCGGCGCGCTCGCAGGCCACGCGCCCTTACCCCGACAGGGGGATGGTCTCCGTCGGCCGTGCAACTCACCATCGGGGGTGAGAGCGGCGCCGGCGGGTCGGCCGCGCGGCGCCCGGGAGCGAACAGCCATGCCGTCGATGAGACCGAACGGAACCTTCTCTGCCAGCCTTCGCCGCAACCTCCGAGCGCGCAGCGAGAACCGGCGCGCGCCCGCCGATCCCTCGGGGAGCCCGGCGCTCACGCCTCGCCAGCGGGACGTGGTCGCACTGCTCGTCGGAACGGGGCTGTCGTACAAGCAGATAGCCGCCCAGCTCGCCCGGAGCGAGGGGACCGTCCGGACGCACACGGAGAGGATCTACCGCGCGTTCGGCGTCCACTCACGCCTCGAGCTCATCGTCGCTTATCGGTCGCTACAGGACGCGCGCTCCGGTGCCGCTTGACCTCCCCCGACGTCGCCGCGCGTCGGATCGCCGGGGCTGTTACGCTCCTCGCCGACACCGGCGGCGTCTCTCGCGATGCCCAGGAGACCCTCATGAAACACAAGGCCGAGCTCGACCTGGATCCCGAGCTCACACGGCGGATGCTGAAACTGGCGATGATGGATGACGACGTGCTCATCACCGGTCCGAGCGGCTCGGGCAAGAGCGCACTCGCGCGGTGGATTCACGAGCGGAGCGCCCGCCGGGGCAAGCCGTTCTTCCCCCAAAACTGCGGCGCTATCCCGAAGGGACTCGAGGAGAGCACCCTCTTCGGCCACGAGCGCGGGGCGTTCACGCACGCGCTCCAGACCAAGGACGGCATCGTGAAGCAGGCGGACGGCGGGACGCTCTTCCTCGACGAGATCGGGGAGCTCCCGCTCGCCGTTCAGGTCAAGCTGCTCACGCTGCTTCAAGAGCGCACCTATCGCCGGGTGGGCGGCGTCGACGACCTCCACGCGAGCTTCCGGCTCATCGCGGCGACGAACAGGGACCTGCTGGAGATGTGCAATCAGGGGCATTTCCGCGAAGATCTCTATCACCGCATCAACGTCCTCCCGATCGCCCTCGACCCGTTGCGCGACGATCCGGAGCGGGCCTCGCGGATCGCGACGGAGATCTTGAAGACATTGCCCCTGTCTCCGGAGCGCGCGGCCGACGTGCTGGCCGCGGTAGGGCGCCTGACGGACCACCCGGCGGCGTGGCCTGGCAACATCCGTGAGCTCGGCACGTTCGTGAAGCGCTGCCAGCTCGACAAGGTCGAGGACGTGGAGCGCTGGATCCGCGCCGAGTGGGCGCGCCGGAGGACGCCCGAGAGCGCGGATCGCCTCACCGCGTTCGCGCCGAGCGTCAGCCCGTCCCTGGACGACCGGAGGCGCTATGCGGGGATGATCCACGACCTCGCGGCGCGCGGGCCCCGTCCGAAAGCCGCCGTGTCTCGACAAGGGTCGCAGGATCTCGCGAGCCGCCTCCTCGACGTCTTCCCCGAGCCGCTCTCCCTCGACGACGTCCAGGCGGTGCTCGGAGCGCGCGACCGGCGCACGCTCGACAACAACGTCGACCTCCTGGAGCGACACGGGTTGATCCGGACCGTCGCGCGGGGCGTCGTGGCGGTATGGCCGCCGGCGACGTCAGCGGTCCTGGGCTACCGTCAGGGCACATGGATCCCGGCCGGCTCCGGCGAGATCCTCTCCCTCGCCAGCGGCGATCGGGTCCGGATCGAGGTCACCTCGAGGTGCGCCGGCAGGCTCAGCGTCGTGCTGGTCACCCACCGGCGAGGAGACTCACCGGCGCCGAGCGTCCTCGTCGAAGGCAAGGCGCTGATCGCTTCGAAGCCGACGGTGCTGGAGATCGAGCTCCACGGCGCGGGCGGGCTCGAGCAGGTCTTGCTGCACGTGGGTCCATCCGCGCACCGCAGCGGCCACCTCGTCGAGCCGACGCTCGACGAGGCGATCATGCCCGACTCTGCCGCGCTGGAGGAGGGTCGCCGCCTGGTGCTCGCTCGGTGGGGCCAGGGGTGGTTGGCCGAGCACCTCGTGTTCCATATGCACGGCGGGTGAGCGGCGCCGCAGGGGGGCGGCGCCGACAACTGACATCGCGCGTCGCCCGCTCGACTCCTAGGGATGGTAGTCGGGCCAGGCGATCTAAGCCATACGCAGATCTGCGTGTGGGAACGGCCCGAACGGAGGACATACTGTTCAAAGTACGCGGAGCGCGCCAGATCCCGGAACGTGCCGGCGCCATGCGCCTGCCTGGGGTCGAGCGCTCGGCCCGGCGTGTGCCGGCGAAGCTCCTCGCGCGCAGCGGACGAGGTCTACACACATTCATCGACACTCACGCGAAACACACTATGCAAAGAAGCTGCGGTAGTGCACGCCGTCCGACGCGACCCATGCGGCAGGCGAAGCACGCAACTCCCGACGCCGAACGGCAAGGATCAGCGCCATGAAATCGAAGGTCCGCCCCTTGAACATCAGGCTTCTCAAGCCGAGCCTGGCCGCCGCCAAAGACGCGTTTCGAGCCCCGACGTCGCTGACCAAACACCCCCTCAAGAAGAACATCGGCTTCAAAGGGTCCCTATTCCTCCCCGCCGAGCCTTCACGCAAGCAGCCCGCCTGGGTCGACCTGCTCAACGAAGGGGCTATGTCACCCCTCTCCCTGGAGAACGCATCCTCGTCCGCGGTGCTGATCGTGGAGACCAGCAACCGGTTCTTCGCGATAAGCTTCGGGTATGGAAGCAACCTCCTGCGCCAGGAGCTCATCGAGCGAGATTTCGGTCTCAAGGTGGCCCTCAACGCGGTCGAACCCGCCGCGCTTCGCAGCGTCGACATGCACACCATGGAAGACCTGACGTTGCACACGAGACGTCAAGCGAGCTTGGGCTCCCATTTGTCGACATTCGGGCTGGACGTCACCCGGGATCTCATGCGATCCGTCACCGGTCGGCCGAGAGACCCGAACATCGGCAGGCAGGTCACGGGCAGCGACGCCCTCTCCATCAACGCGGAGTTCGATTTTACCGGGCTCGGCGCCAAATGCGACCAGCTGTTTCGTGAGTACGGCAAGAAGGACTACCTCAAAGAGTTCGCATTCGTCGACCACGTTCGAAAGATTCGCGACTCCGCCTTAGGAGACGAGCTCGACCAGCTACTCGTCCAGGATCTACGCACCGGCACTGCGGGGAGCGCTTACCTCGCCGCCCCGAAGCCCATCGACTGGGATCGGTTCGCGGCCTTCAATTACTCCACCGAGGGCCACGCGAACGATCACACAGACCTGGATCTCACGCATTACCTCGATACGATAGACACAGGCGCGCTCTCCATCAGCAAACTGAGGAAGGATCGCATAGGAGCAAAGTACACCGACGCCGATGCCACCCGAGAAAAATGGTCCGTCTATGACTCGCTGGTCTACGAGGCGGCATACAAGGGCGACCTTTACGCACTCTCGGCCGGAGAGTGGTACGTCATCGAGCAAAGCTACGCGCGCCAGATAGAGAGCGACATCAAGCATATCCCCGCTTCCGGCCTGAAGCTGCCCGCGGCGAAGCCGAACGAGATAGAGAACGACTACAACAAGCGCGTGTCCGCCACGATGAAGGACATCGCGCTCCTCGATCGGGGGAACAAGCGAGTAACTGGCGCCAACGCTCCGATTGAATGCTGTGACCTTCTCACGCTCACTGGACAGCTCGTGCACGTGAAGAGGAAGACCCGGTCCTCGACGCTCAGCCACCTGTTCTCGCAAGGCATTGCCTCGGCCGAGGCGCTCATCTGGGACGAGGGGTACCGCAAGGAGATCGTCTCGCTGCTGAAGAGCCGCCCCGCCCATGCCGCCCATGCCGCCCTGCTCGCGGCCCCCACGTTCAACGCCGCGTCGTTCGAGGTCGTATATGCCGTCATCACCAGGCGCACGTCCAACTGGCCCGCATCTCTCCCGTTTCTGAGCCAGCTCAACCTCGCAAACGCAGCGAGGATCTTGCGACGAATGGGCTACAAGGTCTCCTTGCTGAGAATCGACGTACCATGACCCTGCTACTACAGTCGCGCTTCGACGAGGCAGCCGGCCCCGTCTGACTCCCTCGTCCGGCGCTCGCCCGCTACACCTCGAACAGCAGAAACGGCTTGCCGGTGAGCTTTTTGAGCAGCGGCATCGCCACGTTGTAGACCGGAGTCCCGTTCGACGTGTGCCCCTCGAGCGCCCCGTGGTGCGCGTGGCCGTGGAAGACCACGTCGGCGCCGTACAGATCGATCGGCGCCGCGAGGCGGCTCGTCCCAAGGAACGGCCTTATCTCCACGTTCTCGCCGACGGTCGTCTCGAGGATCGGCGTGTAATGCATGATCACGATCTTCTTCTCGCTGTCGAGCTGCGACAGCGCCGCCTCGAGCTTCAGCGCCTCGGTCACGGCCTCCTGCACGAACGCCTTGAGCGGGCCCTCGCCGAACGCCTGGAGCGTCGCGCTCCCGAACCCGCCCATGAAGCCCTTCACGCCGGCAACGCCGATGTCGTCGCGCATGATCAGGTGATCGCCGTCGAGCACCTCGACGCCCGCGTCGCCCAAGAGCTTCGCGATCTCGGCGCCCGCCCCCCGGTCGAGATCGTGGTTGCCGAGCACGGCGGCGCACGGCATCGAGAGCCCGGCGAGCGCGTCGGCCAGCACCTTCGCCTCCTCGGGATGGCCGCGATCGGTGAGATCGCCGCACAGCACGAGCAGCTCCGCCTCCGCGTTCACCGCCTTCACGAGCTCGCGCATCCTGGCGCCGTGCTCCGGCCGGCAGTGCAGATCCGAGGACGCCGCGATGCGGCGCTTGCCCGGCTCCCCGTTCCCTCCAGCGACGGCGGCGCTCATGATCCCGGCTTGCGGACCCGCGCCGCCTCGACCTCCACCCTCGGCCCCTCCGCGCCGCCCGGAGCCCCGTCACGGCCCGGCTTCCCCTTGCCGAGGCGAGGCCGCCCCGCCGCAGACCGCCGGCGCTTCCGGCACAGCGACCCCCACGCCGCCTCGGACGCGGACGCAGCGGGCCCCACCATGAGCCCGAGCTTCTCGTAATCGTGCATGTACTGCTGCCTGCTGATCAGGTTCCCCCGGCAGACCCGGAGCGGCGCGTCGCCGGCCCGCATCTGCTCCAGCGTGCGCCGGCAGAGCTCGTCGACGAGCCACCCGGGCACCCGGCTCCGCGCGCCCGGATAGACGAAGCGGTAGAGCGTCAGGTGCGCGAGCAGGACCTCCCAGTAGGGGCCGAACCGGGCGAGGAGCCTCTCCCAGTCCATCTCGTCCCCGCACGCATAGATGAGGTGGTTCACGTCGGCGCCGTCGTACCGCTCCCGCTCGTCCACGAACGCCTTCGTGAAGATGATCTCCTCGACCGGCGCGATCAGGCAGGAGTGCCCCAGGATCGTGGCCGGGCGCGCGTGCTCGAACCAGCCGGCGTCCACCACGGCCAGGCCGTTGCTCGACGAGAAGATGAGATCGATGAAGCGATCGCCCGCATAGGCCTTGCCGATCCACCGCGGATCGATGAGCTCCGTCTCGAAGCCGGCCCGCTCCAGCGCCCTGAACGCCGCCGGCACCTCCCGCTCGTCCAGCATCACGTCGAGATCCTTCGTGTCCCGGAAAATGCCCGTGTACGCGAAGAAGGCATACGCCCCCGCCACCATGAACGGCACGCCGGCGCAGAGGAGGGCGTCCATCGCCCTCACCCTCACCTCCAGCTCGCCCGCGCGGGAGAGCTGGCGAGCAGGGTCGTCGAAGGCCGGAGGAGCGAGCGCCGCGCGCTCACCGGCACGCGTCGCCCGGGCTGAAAGCGCGTGCTCCGCGTCGCCTGCGACAGGGGATCCGCTGCGGGCCATCCCCCTCTGCGTAATGAACAGGACGTGCGATGGCGACCCCCCTCCCCCCTCACGCGCCCGGAACATGCGAGGACCGCGAGGGCCGCGTGGACCCGCGTTGGACCCCGCGGACCACGTCGGAAGACGCCGGAGCGACACGAACGAAGGAAGAGAAGCGGGCTCGTCCTCGCTGACCATTGCATGACGTGGCGGGTCTGGCTCAAGCTCGCCTGCCGGGACCGCTCGGCGCGCCCCGAGCTGGCTGGCGACGAGCCGCGGCCCCCGACGCTCGAAGAGGAGGCACATCCGTGAACACCGCCATCGCGACGATCAATCCAGCGACCGGAGAGACGCTCGAGACGTTCGAACCGCTCTCGTCAGCGGCGCTGGAGCAGAAGGTGGCGCGCGCGCACGCCGCGTTCCGCGGCTTCCGGAAGACCCCGGTCGCCGAGCGGGCCCAGAAGCTGCGCCGGGCAGCCGACATCCTGGAGGGCGAGAAGGAGCAGCTCGGGCAGCTCATGACGCTCGAGATGGGGAAGACCATCGGCTCCGCCATCGCCGAGGCCCAGAAGTGCGCGACCGCGTGCCGCTACTACGCCGACAACGCCGAGCGCCTGCTCGCCCCCGAGGAGGTCGCCACCGACGCGGGCAAGAGCTACGTGGCCTTCCACCCGCTCGGCGTGGTGCTCGCCATCATGCCGTGGAACTTCCCGTTCTGGCAGGTCTTCCGCTTCGCCGCGCCGGCGCTCGTCGCCGGCAACGTCGGCCTCCTCAAGCACGCCTCGAACGTCCCCCGCTGCGCGCTCGCGATCGAGGACATCCTCCGCCGGGCCGGCTTCCCGGAAGGGGTCTTCCAGGCGCTGATCACCGGGACCGACGTCGTGCCGCGCCTCCTCGCCGACCCGCGCATCGCGGCCGCGACGCTCACCGGCAGCGAGAACGCGGGGCGCAGCGTCGGCGCCCACGCCGGGAAGCACCTCAAGAAGGTGGTGCTCGAGCTCGGCGGCAGCGATCCGTTCATCGTCCTGCCGAGCGCCGACCTCAACGCCGCCGTGGGGACCGCGATCCGCGCGCGCATCATCAACAACGGCCAGTCCTGCATCGCGGCGAAGCGCTTCATCGTGCACGAGTCGATCGCGCCCGAGTTCGAGCAGCGCTTCGTCGCGACCATGCGGCGCCTGCGGGTCGGTGATCCGATGGATCCGTCGGTCGACGTCGGGCCGCTCGCCACCCCGCAGATCGCCGCGGAGCTCGAGGAGCAGGTGCGGGCGTCGGTGGCCGCGGGCGCGCTCCTCCTCACCGGAGGCAAGCGGCTGAGGGGGCCGGGCAACTACTTCCCGCCGACCGTGCTCACCGACGTCCAGCGCCCCTCCCCCGCCGCCGACGACGAGCTCTTCGGCCCGGTCGCGGCGGTCTTCCGCGTCACCGACCTCGACGAGGCCATCCACATGGCGAACTCCACCCGGTTCGGCCTCGGGGCGAGCGCCTGGACCCGCGACGCCGACGAGCGCGAGCGCCTCATCAACGAGCTCGATGCCGGCCAGGTGTTCATCAACGGCATGGTCGTGTCCGACCCCCGGCTGCCGTTCGGCGGCATCAAGATGTCCGGCCACGGCCGCGAGCTCTCCTCGTACGGCCTGCGCGAGTTCGTGAACGTCAAGACCGTCTGGATCGCCAAGGACGAACGGCCGAGGGGCCTGCCAGCATCCGAGTGATCCGAGGAGCGGAGCGGCCGGAGGACGGCGCGATCGAGCGGCCGGGCGATCGCCGGGTGAGCCGCTCGCCAGCCGTCCGGCCGCCGCTTCCGCGGCGTCGTGCGACGGGCGATGATGGCGGCCATGTCGCTCCCCGGCTTCACCGAGACGCAGTTCTCCCACGACGGCGTGGCGCGGGTGGTCTACCGCCGCGGCGCGGGCCCGGGCGTCGTCGTCATGCACGAGATCCCGGGCATCACCCCGCCGGTCGCGGCGTTCGCCGAGCGCGTGGCGGACGCCGGCTTCACCGTCTTCGTGCCGCACCTCTTCGGGGCGCCCGGCAAGCCGGCCACGCCCCTCTACATCGTCGAGCAGTCGGCCCGCGTGTGCATCAGCCGCGAGTTCCACGTCCTCGCCTCCAGGCAGGCGAGCCCGATCACCGGCTGGCTGCGCGCGCTCTGCCGCGTCGTCCACGCAGAGCTCGGGGGCAAGGGCGTCGGCGCGATCGGCATGTGTGTAACGGGCAATTTCGCGCTGGCGCTGATGGTCGACCCCGCCATCGCGGCGCCCGTGCTGAGCCAGCCGTCGCTGCCCATCCCCGTCCCCCGCGAACACCGCGCCGGGCTCCACCTCTCCGATGACGGCCTCCGCACCGTCAAGGAGCGCGTCGCCGCCGGCACCCCGGTGCTCGGGCTCCGCTTCACCCGCGATCCGCTGTGCCCGAAGGAGCGGTTCGACCGGCTCCGGGCAGAGCTCGGCGACGGCTTCGAAGGGATCGAGATCGACTCGTCCCCAGGCAACCCACATGGGATCCCGCGCACCGCCCATTCGGTCCTCACGGCCGATCTGGTCGACCGCGAGGGCCACCCGACGCGCGAGGCGCTCTCGCGCGTCCTCGCCTTTCTCCGCGAGCGACTCCACCCCTGATCGCCCGCGACAAAAGCCATGCCCAGGCCGGAACGTCACGCGACGCCACGCCACGCCACGCCACGCCACGCCACGCCACGCCACGCCACGCCACGCCACGCGACGAGGTACAGCCGGTTGCGTCTCGGTGAACGTCGACTTACCGTCATTGACTGTGTCGGACGATCCGGCCGTGGCCGCTCTGCTGAGCGAGTACCCCCCTGCAGCGCAACAGCTGACCTTGCGCGTGCGCAAGCTGCTCCTCCGCATCATTCCCGACGTCCACGAGCACGTCTATGCAGGCTGGCGGCTCGTCAGCTTCCGGATGGGCGGCGGCGACCAACACAAGATCTGCTGGCTCGCCCCGCAGCGCTTCGGCGTGACCCTCGGCTTCGAGCGCGGCGCCGATCTGCCGGATCCGAACGGCCTGCTCACCGGCGAGGCCAAGCAGGCCAGGAACCTCCATATCCGCTCCGCCAAGGACGTGGACGTCGCCGCGATCGCAGCGCTGGTCGCGGCCGCCGTCGCGCTCCACCGGGGCCGGTGAGGATCGCGCGGAGCGCCGCTGCGCGACGGCCGCGCCCGCGGCTCAGCGGCGCCCGTGGACGACCCGCCCGCCCGTCTTGCCGAGCGCGTACGAGAACCCGAGCTCCAGCGTGGAGCGGGTGACGATCGCCCCGAGATCGAGCCCCTGCTCCACCATGAGCCGCGCGGCCTCGGGCGCGATCCCGACGAGCACCACCTCGGCCCCGAGCAGCCCGGCGGCGCGCGCCGCCTGCGCGAGGTGGTTCGCCGCGCTCGCGTCCACCACCGCCATGCCGGTGACGTCGATGATCACGACGCGCGCCTGGTGCTCGGAGATCTCCCTCAGCATCGCCTCGATGAAGCGGCCGGAGCGGTGCGTGTCCAGCGCGCCCACGATCGGCATGACGAGGACGCCGCGCGCGATCGGCACCACCGGGCTCGACATCGCGGCGATCGTCTCGAGGAGCGCCTCCTGGCGGCTGCTCAGCGACTCGAGCGCCCTCGTCCGCTCCTTGATCCGCGACAGGAGCCGCGCGTTCTCGATCACGACGGCGGCCACCGCGGCCACCCGCTCGATGAGCGCCAGGTCGGTCGCCGAGCACGCGTCGGGCTGCGGGCTGGCCAGGACGAGGACCCCGAGGACCGCCTCCCGGGAGAGCAGCGGCACGCCGACCAGCGTGCGCGCGCCGCTCCGGCGCGCCTCGGCGACGTCGCGGAGGTGCTGGTGCTCGCTCGACGCGGTGTCGATGACGAGCGAGCTGCACGAGCGCATCACCCGGCCCACGAGCGAGTCGGCCGTGACGGGCGCGCGCTCATCGTCGACGAGGGTCTCGCGCTGGGCCATGCCGATCACCAGGAAATCGAGCGCGCGCTCGTGCCCCCCCGCGCCCAGCCTGCGGCTCGCGATCCTGCGGGCGGAGCTCGAGGCGAGGTGATCCGAGAGGGCGCTCGAGAAGGGCGTGCGCTCGAGGGTCACGAGGTCGACCCCCGTGTCGATGCAGCGCGACGCCGGCAGATCCGCGAGGGCCTCCGGGACGCCGCGCGTGGCCATCTCGTAGAGCGCCTGCACGCCGCGGTACCCCATGTCGTACTCGCGCTGCACGATCGCCGCGTGGATCACGCCGTCCTGGAGCATCGCGACCGTCGAGGTGACGAGATCGAAGGCGACCACCTTGAGATCGCCGGATCGCCCGTGCCTCATCGAGGCAAGCCCCAGGCTGGGGCCGTTCTCGCTGCACACCCCCAGGGCGCCGGCGAGGCCGGGGTTCGACCGCACCGCGTCGACGGCGAGCGCGATCGCGCTCTCCACGTCGAACAGGTTCTCCGAGAGCGAGGCCACGCGGACCGACGAGCCGGCGATCGCCTCGCGGAACCCCTCGATGCGCCCCTGGGCGTTCGGCACGGCGAAGGACTCCGCCTGGACGGTGATCTCGCCTCCCTGCGGCATGAGCCGCAGCATCGCCTCGCCCGCGATCCTCCCGGCGGCCCGGTTGTCGGTCCCGACGTAGAGCAACGACCGGCTGCCCGGGGCGGCCGGCGTGTCGATCGTGATGACCGGGATGCCCGCCGCCATCGCGCGGCCGATGGCCGGCTCGAGGGCCACGGGGTCGATGGGCGCGATCGCGATCCCGTCCACCCGCCGGCGGATCCCTTCCTCGAGGAGCGCCTCCTGAGCCGCGGCGCCGGCGGACATGACGCTCCTGAACTCGACCCCGACCCGGAGATCGCGCCCCGCCGCCAGCGCGCCGTCCCGCAGGTTGTTCCAGTACGCCGTCAGCGGCCGGCGGGGAGCCTTGTAGACGCGGATCATCGGCAGGCCTCGCGCGCCGCTCGCGTCGTGGGATCCGCGCCATCCGTCGGCGACGCGCCCCTCGCCCCCGGCGTCCTCCAGGACGGCGAGATCGATCGTGCTCCACCGCGGGCCGGTCTGCACGCTCCGGATCCCGTCCGCGAGCGTCTCGATGAGCTCGAGGAGATCGACCGACTCGGCGACGGAGCTCAGCACCTCCTCGAGCAGGCGCAGCTCCTGGGCGCTCTGCGCCTTCTCCTCGAAGAGGCCGCGCCGCTCGAGCACGACGCCGACGCTCACCGCGATCGACTCCACGAGCGCGCGCCACGGGCCCGAGAGCGGCGCCGCGTCCGGCTGCTCCAGCGCGAGGTAAGCGCCCGGCGCGCCGAACATGGGCACCGGTACGACGTGGACGTGGACGCCGTCGAGCGGCCAGCCAGGCGCTTCCGCGAGCTCGGGCAGGTGCGCCTCGTACCACGCGGCCGCGGGGACGAGGCACGGGCCGTGCGCCGCCTCGGGCGCCGCGGCGGGGCCGAACGGAGCCGACGCGCTGAGCGCCCCGCCGTCGGACGGCATGTTCACCCGGCCCGGCAGGAGGCCGTCGAGCCCGACAATCGCTTTGCAGGAGAGGCGCCGGCCGGTGCGAATCAGCAGGCTCCCGCGCCGCGCGCCGGGGAGGCCCTCCATGGCTCGCCGCACAAGGTCGTGGAGGGTCGAGAAAACGTCCAGTCCGGTAGTCATGCAAATCCGTTCAGCCGCTCGCTCGCTCGCCGCGCAGCGCGCGTGCGGGCGCATCCCGTAGCAGGCGTGAGCGGGCTCGTGCTTGTCAAGCAGAGACGATGGGACCACCGTAGGACCACGAGGAGCTCGCCCCCGCATGAAGCTCGCCTCTCTCCGCGGCCCCGGCCGCGACGGCACGCTCATCGTCGTCCGCCGCGACGGCCTCGCCTACACGCGTGCCGGCGAGGCCTTCCCCACGCTCCAGGCCGCGCTCGACGACTGGGAGCGCGCCGAGCCCGCGCTCCGCCGCATCGCGGCCGACGTCGAGCGCGGCGAGGCGGCCGTGGCGCCGCTGGTCGCGGAAGAGCTCGCTGCGCCGCTTCCGCGCGCCTACGAGTGGATCGACGGCTCGGCGTACATCCACCACATCGTGCTCGTGCGCAAGGCGCGCGGCGCGGAGCCCCCCGAGACGCTGACGACCGATCCGCTCGTGTACCAGGGCGGCTCCGGCGTCCTCCTCGGCCCGACCGACGACATCGTCCTGCATGACGAGGCCTGGGGCCTCGATTTCGAGGCCGAGGTCTGCGCCGTCCTCGGAGACACCCCGCAGGGCACGCGCCGCGAAGAGGCCCACCGGCACATCCGCCTCTTCCTGCTGGCCAACGACGTGACGCTGCGCAACCTCGTGCCCGCCGAGCTCGCGAAGGGGTTCGGGTTCTTCTGCTCCAAGCCCGCCACCGCGTTC
This sequence comes from Sorangium sp. So ce426, assembly GCF_051475585.1. Lineage (NCBI taxonomy): Bacteria > Pseudomonadati > Myxococcota > Polyangiales > Polyangiaceae > Sorangium > Sorangium sp. So ce426. The sequence goes on from NZ_CP150341.1 coordinate 8,693,663, forward strand.
TCGCCGTTCGCGATCACGCCCGACGAGCTCGGGGACGCGCTCCGCGACGGGCGCGTCCACCTGCGGCTCCGCTCGACCTACAACGGCGCGCTCATCGGCGATCCCGAGGCCGGCCCGGAGATGCACTTCTCGTTCTTCGATCTCATCGAGCACATCGCCAGGACGCGCGGCTTCACGGCGGGGACGCTCCTCGGCAGCGGCACCGTCTCCAACGAGGACCCGGCGCGCGGCGTCTCTTGCCTCGCCGAGCGGCGCATGCTCGAGATCCTCTCGGACGGGGCGGCCAGGACGCCGTTCATGAAGCCAGGAGACACGATCATGATCGAGATGCTGAATCGCGCGGGAGAGAGCCTTTTCGGGCGCATCGCGCAGCGGGTGGTGGCCAGATGAGCGCCGCGGTGAAGGCGCTCGCGCTCTACGGCTACTGGCGCAGCTCGTGCAGCTGGCGCGTGCGCATCGCGCTGGCCCACAAGGGCGTCGAGCACGCGTACCGGCCGGTGAACCTCGCCCGGGACGGCGGCGAGCAGCTCCGCGACGAGTACCGGGCCAAGAACCCGATGGCGCAGGTGCCCCTGCTCGAGTTCGAGCAGGGCGGCGCCGTCCGTCGTGTGTCCCAGTCGGTGGCCATCATCGAGCTGCTGGAGGACCTCTTCCCCGCGCCGCCGCTCCTGCCCGCGGATCCGTACCTGCGCGCCAGGGCGCGGCAGCTCGTGGAGATGATCAACTCCGGCACCCAGCCGATGCAGAACACCGCCACGCTGAAGTACGTGAGGGACGAGCTCGGCGGCGATGAGAAGGCCTTCGGCCGGCGCTTCATCGCCTCGGGCCTCGCCGCGTTCCAGGCGGCGGCGAGCGAGCTCTCCGGGCGGTTCTGCGTCGGCGACCAGGTCACCGTGGCGGACGTGTTCCTCGTGCCCCAGCTCTACAACGCGCGGCGCTACGAGGTCGACCTCGCGCCGCTCTCGACCCTCACGCGCATCGAGGCCGCGTGCATGGATCTGCCCGCGTTCCAGGCCGCCCACGCCGACCGCCAGGTCGACGCGGTCGCCTAGCTCGCCCCTGCGTTACCCCCTCGCGACGGAGGACCCGGATGGCCAAGGTGGAGTCGATCGGCATCAAGCGCGTGGAGGCGCTGCACTACTACGTGCGCGACCTGGAGCGGAGCCGCAGGTTCTACACGGAGAAGCTCGATTTCCAGGAGATCGCCGCGAGCTCGCCGGAGCTCACCGCGGCGGCGGCGCAGCGCTCGGTCGTCTTCCAGGCCGGCGAGTGCGTCGTCGTCTGCTCGGAGCCCGCCGGCGAGGGGGGGCGGGCGTGGCGCTACCTGCGCAAGCACCCCGACGGGGTGGGCACGGTCATCTTCGAGGTGGAGGACGTCGACCGCGCCTTCCGGCTGCTCGACGGCCGCGGGGGTACGCCGATCGACGAGGTGCATCGGGTGACGGAGGCAGGCGGCACCTTCGCCTCGTTCTCGATCACGACGCCGTTCGGCGACACCACCTTCCGCTTCGTGGAGCGGCGCGGCTACCCCGCGCTGTTCCCCGGCTGCGTGGCCTACGACACGCCGCGCGGCGGCGAGAACCGCTTCGGGATCACCCGGTTCGATCACATCACCTCGAACTTCCAGACGATGGCGCCCGCCCTGCTCTGGATGGAGCACGTGCTCGGGCTCGAGCCGTTCTGGCAGATCGCGTTCCACACGAACGACGTCGCGAAGGACGCCAACCACGGCTCGGGCCTGCGCTCGGCCGTGATGTGGGACCCGGCCTCGGGCGTGAAGTTCGCGAACAACGAGCCTTACCGGCCGCACTTCAAGAGCTCGCAGATCAACGTCTTCAACGAGGAGCACCGCGGCGACGGCGTGCAGCACGTGGCGCTCGCCGTCGACGACATCCTCGCCGCCGTGCGCGCGATGCGCGGCCGGGGCGTGGAGTTCATGCCGACCCCGGCCGCCTATTACGACATGCTTCCCGAGCGCCTGCAGCGGCTCGGCATCGGGCAGATCGACGAGGACGTGGCGGCGCTGCGCGAGCTCGAGGTGCTGGTCGACGGCGACGGCGCGAGGTCGTACCTCCTCCAGATCTTCCTCAAGGAGTCGTCGGGCACGCACCGCGATCCCGAGGCCGGACCGTTCTTCTTCGAGCTCATCCAGCGCAAGGGGGACCGCGGCTTCGGCGCCGGCAATTTCCGGGCGCTGTTCGAGAGCATCGAGCGGCAGCAGAAGGCGGGGGGGCACGGCTGATGCTCGATCGCGTCGTCGCCGGGATCGTCCCGCCCAAGCACCACATCGCCCTGCGCAGCGAGGCGGGGGATCTCCGCTACGAGGAGTGCCTGACGCGGGCGGGCTTCGACGGCCCCTACACGATCGCCTACCACGAGCGCCGGCCGCACGAGCACCGGGTCGCGGAGGCCGCGCACGGCTTCGCGCTGCCGGTCGCCGCGCCGGCGCGCCCGCTCGCGAAGCGGCACTACCGGTCGCAGGATCTGCCGCGGCGGGGCGGGCCCGCCGTCGACTGCCGCGTGCCGCTGCTCTTCAACGACGACGTGGTGATCGGGCTCGTCCAGCCGGACGCGGCCGATCCGGTGTACTTCGCGAACGCGGACGCCGACGAGCTGTTCTTCGTCTTCCACGGGGGCGGCGTCCTGCGCACGATGCTCGGCGATCTCCGCTTCGAGCAGGACGACTACGTCGTCATCCCGAAGGGGCTCTTCTACCGCTTCCTCCCGGACGCCGCGCCCCAGCGGTGGCTCTCGATCGAGGCCGCGGACATCCACCTCCCGCGCAAGTGGCGCAACGAGGTCGGCCAGCTGCGGATGGACGCGCCGTACTCGCACCGCGATTTCCGGCGGCCCACGTTCGTCGGCCCCCTCGACGAGGGCCTCCGCGCGCTCGTCGTGAAGCGCGGCGGCGCCTTCCACGGCTTCACCCTCGAGCGCTCGCCGCTCGACGTCGTCGGCTGGGACGGGGCTGTGTACCCGTTCGCGTTCCCCATCCAGCGCTTCCAGGCGCGCGTCGGGCTCGTGCACCTGCCTCCGGACTGGCACGGGACGTTCGCCGCGCGCGGCGCCCTCGTCTGCAGCTTCGTGCCGCGCCCGACCGACTTCCACCCGGAGGCGATCCCCTGCCCGTACCCCCACGCGTCGGTCGATTGCGACGAGTTCCTGTTCTACTGCCGCGGCAACTTCACCTCGCGCCGCGGCGTCGGCCCCGGCAGCATCTCGCACCATCCGGCCGGCGTCCCGCACGGGCCGCACCCAGGCGCGTACGAGGCGAGCCTCGGGGCCCGCGAGACGAGCGAGCTCGCGGTCATGCTCGACACGATCCGCCCGCTCTCGGCCACCGCGGCCGCGCTCGCGGTGGAGGACCCGGGCTACCAGGACAGCTTCATCGCGGGCCCCTAGCGCGGGGGCTCAGGGCCCTGGGGCATGCTGAAGCAGGTGGTCGTGCACTCGTTGAAGCGCTGCGACTCCTCGAAATCGATCCCGTTCAGCCCATTGCAGGACATGCCGATGATGCAGCGGGCGTTGCACACGATCGACCCGACGCAGTCGTCGGGGTTGGTCGAGAACGGGACTCCCAGCCCGCACGCCATGAAGACGTCGTTGGCGTCCTCGCAGACGCTGCGGAAGATGGAGATGCCGCAGCCACGGAGGCTGTCTCGCTGGCTGTCGCAGCCGTCGAACAGGTACCTCTCGTCCTTGCATTCGAGCTCCTCCTCGACGCACGCCACGTAGTCGTCGAAGGAGCCGGTGCAGCTCGCCTTCACCGCGGCCGCGCGCGCGGTCTCCGCCTTGCCGACGCACTCGAGGTACCTCGCCTCGCTGCAGCCGGAGCAATCGCAGATGCGGTCGCAGGCGCGCTCCTCGGGCGAAGGGCAGCCAGCGGAAACGAGCGCGCCGCCGGCGGCGGCCAGGGAGAGGAGCACCCAGTGGGTGCGCGGCGAGCGGCGCTTGGGGGCGAGCACGGTGACCTCCTCGCCCTACTCTATTTCATTTCGGCATCTTGCCGAGCCGCTCGAGCAGCGCGCGCACAAGGAGCGGCCACGCGACCGTGGCGTCCGCGTACACCTCGGCGAAGCGCCCGCCCTCCTGCGGCGGGGTGAACTTGCCCCAGCTCACGCCCTCGGAGTACGTGCAGCCGGACAGGCCGCCCCAGTGGACGGGCTCGGGGCAGATGCGGACGCCGTACTGGAACCGCGGGTGATCGACCTCGATGTCCAGGCGATCGCCGACGATGTCGTAGAACGGCGCGACCTGCTGGGCCCAGTTGCGCGGCACGCCGCCGCCGATGGTGAAGATGCCGAGGCGCTTCTTCTTGCGGACCAGGCGGGCGTAGCTCAGCAGATCGAGGAATGGATTGTACGGCGGCGGCACGGCCTCGCGCCACAGGTCGAAGCCCGGCTTGTCGCCGTGCTCCGCCTTCACCTTGCGCAGCATCCACGTCGCCACGTCGAGGCCCATCTCGCTGTCGGTGAAGGCCGGCACGTAGACGGGGACGTCGCGGAGGTACGCGCTCCGGAGCACGCCCGGCGAGTCGCCCATCTCCGCGAGCGCCTTGCCGAGCTGGCGGCAGATGATCTCGCTCGACCAGGGAGAGCCGGGGTCCAGCTTGTCGAGCTCCTTCCGGACGAAGACCTCGATCGCGTTGAGGTTCTTCTCCATCTCGAGCGTGTCGTAGACGCGGTTGTACCCCTTCTCGAAGTACGTCTCGTCGGAGATGCCCGGGTTCGCCTTGTAATGGGTCAGGCCGACCGCCTCGCTCAGCCCGTGCGCCATGAGCGCCCCCGTGCTGATGATGCAGTCGATCATGCCGGCCTCGATCATCCTGACGATGACGACGCCCATCTTGGCGACCGTCATCGCGCCGGAGAACGTCGCCACGACGAGGCAGTCCTCGTCGCGCACCATCGCCTCGAGCACGTCGCACGCCTCGCCGAGCGCGCGGCCGCTGAACGCGGTCCTGCTCATCGCGCGGAGCAGATCGTCGAACGAATCGATCTTCAGCGGGTCGAGCGCGGCGAGCGGGACGAGCTGGTCTTCGACGCCGTCGCCGAGCTGGCGGTGCGAGGGGCGAGGATGCTTCGGAGAGGACATAGGGCGCGAACATATACCCGCGCGGGGGGTGGGCCGTCGAGCGTGAAGCTCCCCGCGAGAGGGGCAAACTCAGGGCCGGACGGGCAGCGAGCACGCGAGGCGGCGCGCGGATCTGTCCGCGGGTCCGCCCGCTGGTCTGCCCGCTGCCGCGCCCTCCGTTCTGCCGATTCCGCCGAGCTTCCCGGCGCCATGGCCGATCCCGCGATCGCTGCCTTCGGCGCGGCGGGCCGCGAGATCGGCGCGAACGAACGCGAGCGGGCCAGCGCTGGGCTGGCCGTCGGTCCGCCGCTCCAGATCCATCAGCGCGGCGATCTTCGCCACGCAAACGTCACGACCCGACACACGGACGTCATAGACAGCCGTGCTCGCGGGCGCGCGGCGGCCATCGATCGTCGCGAACGCGCTCGCCCGATCGAGCAGGAAGCGCGCGCCGGGCGGGCGCGCGGCGCACGCCGGCATGCGGGTGAGCTCGGTGCGGACATTGGGGACGATCTCCCAGCCGTCGAGCGGCAGGAGCGGCGGGGCCTTCGCCGTCGCACCTTGCGCCGTCGTCGCGGCAGGCGGGATCGGCACCGTCCGGCCGAGCGTCAGGCCGTGGAAGCTGAGCAAGAGCGGCACCCCGGCGCTCGTCGGCTGCCCCAGCGCGGGCTCGCCGAGGTTCGCGAGCGAGGCGATCGGCCGCGGGGCCTCGCCGAAGGACCACGCGATGAGCGACGCCCCGCGGAGCCACGCGACGGGGCCATCCGGCGCCTCGCTGAAGGCGACCTCCGCCTCGGGCATCAGCTCCAGCGGCACCTCGGCGACCTCGGCGCCGCGGCCCGGCCTCACCTGGATCAGCACGTCGCGGCCCGAGGCGCGCACCCCGAACAGGATCCGGCCCCCGGACGCCGCGAACCGGGCGAGGATCGCGTCCCGGCCGACGCCCTCGGGCGCCGGGCCCGTCCACGAGCGGACCCTGGCCTGGAGCTCGGTCGGGTCGAGCCAGCGCAGCGTCCACGTCGCCCGCGGCGCGGCGGAGGCGCCGCGCGCCTGGAGATCGGCGCCGGCGCCTCTGGCAGCAGCGCCGTCGGGCGAGCGCACCTCGAGCGCGGCGACGGTGGAGAGCTGGCCCCAGCGCCTGTTGCTCACCGACGAGACGCGCCGCTGGCCGTCCGCTCCGGGCTTCATGTCGCGGGTGAGCAGCGCGAGCGCCTCCTGGGTGCTGCGCGGCGGCGGCACGCCCGCTGGCGAGAGCGGCGGCCCCGGCTGTGTCGTGCAGGCGAGCGCGCGCTCCGGCAGCGCCGGGGACGGCGGCGGGCGGAGCGGCAGGAGCGGCGCGGCCCCGAGCGCAGGGCCGCGGGGCGGCGCTCCCTGCGCGGGCAGCGGCGGCCCCCAGCCGACGCGGAGGTGGGTCGAGATCCTCAGGCCGGCCTCGTTCACGGCCAGCATCCCGGGCTCGGCGAGCAGGTCGCCACTCCGGGCGATCTCCGCCGCGGCCTGGGGTGGGACCTCGATCGGCGACCACGTGCGGCCGGCGTCATCCGACGCGAGCACCTTCCCTTCCCCGACGGCGATCCCGCGGCCGGCGTGGACCACGGCGTGCGCGGCCCCGGCGAGGCGAGCCCGCGAGGCCTCGCCGCCGGGGGAAAGGACGACGGCGGTGAGCTCTCCGGCCTCGTCGGCCACCACGAACGACAGCGCGCCGTCCTGCCCCTCCTCGATCGGGCTGACCACGTTGACGTCGTCGCCCGCGCCGCGCAGCCAGCCGAGCGGGAGCAGCGGAGCCTCCCTGCCGCCGGCGTCGATCACCGCGACATGGGCGCCGGGCGAGGCGCCCTCGCGGCCGTCGCCGCGCGGCGCGGGCTCGTCGCGGGGCGCGACGTCGCTGTCCCAGAGCCCGCGCAGGATCGCGATCCGGCCGTCGGCGAGCGCGCCGGCGCCGCGCCAGCGGACGTCCGCGCCAGGGCGGACCGTGCTCCACCGGCCGCTCGGCTGGCGCACGCACACGCTGCCCTCGTCCTCCGCGTCGCACGGCGCGAGCAGCAGGGCGCCGCCGCTCGGGGACACGCGGAGCTCGGCCTCGCCGCTCCGCACGAGGACGGGGGGCTCGCTGCCGAGAGGGCGGTCGGCCTTGACCTGGAGCACGCCGAACGGATCGTGGCGGCCGTCCGTCCCGCCCTCGCCGAGCGCGCAGGCCACCCACGCCGCGCGCCCCGCGCGGCCGACGCCGCAGACGTTCAGCCAGTCGCCGCAGCCGAAGGGGGCGACCTCGTGGAGCGCGCCGGTGGCGAGATCCACGCGGGCGAGGACGCCGTGGCTCGCCGTGATCGCGGCGGACGTCCACGCCGCGCCGCTCGAGATCGCCGCCTCGAGCGGGTGGCGCCCCGTCGCGCGGATCCAGCGGAGCAGGGGCGCGCCTGGGCCGGGCTCGGGCGCGTCGTCGTCGTCGTCGTCGGCGGCGGGCGCGGGCGCGGGCGCGGGCGCGGGCGCGGGCGCGGGCCCGAGCCGCGCCTCGGCGACCAGGATCCGCGCCTCGCGCTGCCCGGGCGACGAGGCCCTGCCCTGCGTCACGGCGATCAGCTCGCCGTCGCGCAGACGGACGTCGGCGACGCGGAGCAGCGCGGCGGGGTCGCCGTCCACGCCGTCCCCGCCCGGCGACGGCGCGACGGGGCGCCACGACAAGCCGCCGTCGGCCGTGACCGCGAGCCCCGCCGCCTCGAAGAGCCCGGCGCCGTGCCGCGCGTCGCGGAACGCGAGGGCGCGCAGCGGCAGTGCGGGCAAGCCCGGCAGCGCGCGTGGCTGTCCCGTCTCGACGTCGAGGAAGATCGGGGAGTCGGCGATGGCATCCCAGACCGCGACGACGGCGGGCCCGCCGCCGATGCGCTGGAGGTCCGTCTCGGAGCGGGCGAGGATCGCGGGCGCGCCGAGCGGGTCATCGAACCGGTAGACACCGTGGACTCCGCGCCCGACGAGCCGCGGGCCGGTCGCGGACGGAACCAGCGCGAGCTCGATCAGCGGCTCGGGGCACGCCGCGGTCTCCGGCCGCGCCGCGCCGTCGGCCCCGACGAGGACGCGCTGGCCGCCGACGAGCGCGAGCGTGCCGCCGACGACCCGGGGCCCGATCGCTGTCGCGCCGCTCGCGTCGACCCAGCGGGCGGGCATGGGCGCGGGCGGCGGGGGGCGCGCCGCCGCGGGCGCGTCGCGCTCTTGCGGCGCGGGTCGGGCCGGCGCTCCGCCGCAGCGGGCGAGCGCGAGCGCAGCGAGGAGCGCGGCCGCGCGCCGCGACGGGCGCGGTGGCGCTGCGAGGCGGGGAGCGCCCGCCGCTCTGGACTGCATCATCAGGGCTGAGACTACCGTGATTCACTGGCCGCCGCGGCGCAGCGAGGCTCAGTGGACGGCCGGGCCTGCCGGGACCGGGGCGCTCTCGTCTGCCAGCGCGGCTGCCCTGCGGGCGAGGAGGGCCATGAGCCCTCTGGCGCCGACCACGGCATGGTCGGACACGCAGTTGTTGAAGATCGCGTGGACCTGCTCTGCCTCCTGGGAGAGCCGCGCGACGGTCTCCGCCCAGGGCGCGAGCTCCACGGGATCGTAGACGTACCTGAACTTCTCGTTCACGCCGACGGGCGCGTCCCAGGTCTCCTCGCGCCGGCCGTGGAAGCGCACCACGGCGAGGCGAGGATCGGCGACGAGGGCGGTGGGAGGCATGCTGTTGTCCTTGCCCTGCGGCTCATCGACGATGACGTAGAACGCGCCGAGATCTCGGAGGAGATCCGCGACGCGCTCGATGCGTCCAGGCTTGCCCCATGACCCGTGCCGGAGCTCGACGGCGAACGGAAGCCCGTCCATGCGCCGCCGGCAATCCTCGATGACACGCACGTTGCCGCGCGTCGCCGTGAACCACGGAGGGAACTGGAAGAGCACATACCCCAGCTTGCCCGCCTGGCGCAGCGGATCGAGCGCCAGCCGGAAGCGCTCCCAGAGCGCGTCTCTGACCTCGGCCGGCAGGTCTGCCGGGTAAAGGCGCCGCCGGTCGAAGAGCGAGGCTGGCAGCGCGCCCTGGACGTCCGGGGGGAGGCGGACGGGCTCCACGGGGTGCTGGGTGAGCGGCGCGAACGCCTTCATGTTGAACACGAAATCAGGCGGAGTCCGCTCGACCCACTGCGCCACCGTCCCCGGACCCGGGAGGGCGTAATAGCTCGAGTTGACCTCGACCACGGGGAACTGGGACGCGTAGAACTTCAGCCGTTGTGCCGGGCTCGACACGCCCTTCGGGTAGAATCGGTGGCTCTTCACCAGGGTCGGGTCCGTCCACCCGGCGGTCCCGGCAAGGGCGTTGCCGATGCGGGCGGGCACAGGCGCGCACGCCGCGAGCGCCGCGGCGCGCGCGAGCCGCTGCTCCTGCTGGTGTGGAGCCTCCTCTGAAGGCGACCGCTGCGGGTCGCGCAGGGCTTCTTCGTGCATATCGGGGGCAACCTAAGGCCTCTTTGCGGCGATGGAACCGCGCGCCCGGAGATACGGCGGCAAGTGCTCATTGCCTCTCACGAAGGTCCTCTCTCCCGTCGTGCGCAACTGCGGGTCGTGCGCGTACGCTCCCGCCCGCTCGACGAGCTCCCGGATTGCCAGATCCTGCTCCAGGCGGTCTTCCGTCACGCTCTCGTCACGCTCTTTCGCCGTGGATGAGGCCACGAATACAGAACGCCGACAACGTGGAGAGCCCAGATTGTGCATGCGCCGACCGGTCGCCTGCGCTATACTGAACAGGGGCCAGGGGGATTGATATATTCCTGCCCGGCAGGACAGAGGTGATCGATGTATTCAGCGAATCGTCGCCGGAATATCGAGCGGGAGGAGCGCATGCTGCTCCGCGAGAAGCGAGAGCAGGCGGCCGGCAAGCTCCTTCAGAAGGTGCCGCAGCTCACGAGCCTGAATCTGGAAATTCGCGAGACCCGGCCCAATTCGGCCATGAATGAGACGCAGTACATTCGCCGCGTCGTTGTCGAGCATGCGCATGCGCTGTTCGAAATGCCGTGCTCGTACTCGTCGTGTGACAACGGCGGCTACGACGTGACGCAGGAGATCCTGCGCGGCCTCGCCTCGCGCACGCCGCGGTTCGAGGGGGAATGCGCCTGTCGAGGGAGCTGTGGTGGCGAGTGCTGCTCCCGGGTCCTCCGCTACGTCGCCACGGCCACGTACCGTAGCCCCGAGGCGTAGGGCGGGCGCTTATCGCCCGGGACGGCGTACGCCGCGAGCGGCGGCCGAGGCGCTGTCCGCGCCTCGGCTCACGCTCCGCGCTTCACTCGGTGATGGGAGGCTGTGGCCCCGGGACGATCCCGGCGATGTCCGGATCCTCCCCCGGTGCCCCGCCGTCGCCGGGGCCCTTTTCCTTGCGGCGCGCGAGACGGTTCGCGTCTTTCTCGCGCTGCTTTTCCTGCCGGGCGCGTTCTTTTTGCCGCTTCATTGCTGCCTGTTTCTGCTGCATAGGGAGCCAGGCCTTTCCGCGCCTCCGGGCGGCGCGTTCTTCAGCACCTCGCGGTGCGTCCTGAAGGCGCAGGCGCGGCGCACGAGCGGCGCCGCGCCGCGCCCGCGATCAGTACCGGTCGCCGCGACCGCCGCGGCCGCCGGAGCCACCGCGACCGCCGCGGCCACCGCCGCCGCCGCCGCCGTAGCCGCCGCCACCGAAGCCGCCGCCGCCGCCGCCGAAGCCGCCCCCACCGCCCCCACCGCCGCCGCCGAAGCCGCCCCCGCCGCCGCCGCCGAAGCCGCGCGCCGGGCGCTCCTGCGCTTCGTTGACCTTGAGCGCGCGGCCGTCGAGGACCGCGCCGTTCAGCTGCGAGATCGCGCTGTTCGCGGCCTGGGCCGAGCCCATGGTCACGAACGCGAAGCCGCGCGGCTGCCCCGTCTCGCGGTCGGTCGGCATCGCGATCTCACGGACCTCGCCGGCTGCGGCGAACGCGGACTCGAGGGTCTCGCGGGTGGTGCTGAACGAAAGGTTTCCTACGTAGAGACGATTTCCCATGCCATCCTGCTTTTTTTTACGGCTTTCTGGTGCGCCACTGCGGCGCTCTCGGCCTGCCATCCGACGAAGCCGTAACGGATCGAACGGAGACGTGCCGCGCGGAACTCCCGCGCGGTCACACGGTGCGTCGTCCAGTCGTCCGAGCGAGCTGCAGGCTCCCTCACGAGAGGGAAACAGGAAAGCGTCGTATCGAGGGCCAGGGACGTTCGTGAGAAGAAGCATCCTAGCCCGATGCGCCGTCCTTCGCAAGCGGGCCGTCCGTGGTCGAGGCCACCGCGCGTCTGTGTTCGCGTGTTCGCGTTTTCGCGCCTCGCGCCTCGCGCCTCGCGCCTCGCGCCTCGCGCCTCGCGCCTCGCGGCGCCTCGCGCCTCGCGGCGCCTCGCGCCTCGCGCCTCGCGCGGGCGCGCCGGCTCCACGCGGCCTCCTGCGCGCCTCGCCGCGCCAGCTGGCTGTAGGGTTACGGGCGGCTCGGGTGATCGCCGGTACGGGCGAGGCCGTCCGCTGCCGCCGCGACGTCCCCCCGCGGCGCGGGTGAGGCCGCGGCGGCGCCGGCCTCGGCGGGGGCGGAGCGGCTGGCGATCCAGAGCCAGAGGACGAGGGCGCCGAGCGCGACGCGGTACCAGCCGAACGGCGCGAGGCCATAACGCTTCAGGTAACGCAGGAAGACCGCGATCACGAGCAGGGCGACGGCGAACGAGACGGCGAGCCCGACCACGAGCGCCACGATCCCGCCTGGGGCGTCGAGCAAGGCGCGGCCGTTCTTGACGAGATCGAAGACGGTCGCGGCGCCGAGCGTGGGGATGGCGAGGAGGAACGAGAACTCGGCGGCCGCGGCGGTGCTGAGGCCGGAGAGCTGCCCGCCGACGATGGTGGTCATCGAGCGCGACGCGCCGGGCCAGAGCGAGAAGCACTGCGCGAAGCCGATCGCGAGCGCGCGCTGGAGCGTGACGTCCTCGACGCGCGGGGCGCCCTGATCCGGCCGGCGGCGGCGGACCGACTCGACGCCGATCATCAGGAAGCCGCCGACGATGAGCGCGGCCGCGACGGGCCCCGGGCCGAACAGGTGCGCCTTGATGGCCTTGTGGAAGAGCAGGCCGACCACGGCGGCGGGGAGAAACGCGAACGCGAGGGCGAGCGCGAGGCGGAGGCTGTCCGGATCCCGCCGGACCATGCCGCGCACGGTGGTCGAGAGGCGCTCGCGGAAATAGACGACGACGGCGAGCACCGCGCCGAGCTGGATCACGATATCGAGCGTCTTCGCCGCCTCGCTCTGGTGACCGAGCCACGCGCCGAGCAGGATGAGATGACCGGTGGACGAGACGGGAAGGAACTCGGTCAGGCCCTCGAGGACCCCGAGCAGGACGGCATCGAACCAGAACATTGCGCCGAGTCTACCCTCAGGCGGGCGAGAGGTGCTCGAGAGCGTGCACGGGATCGGGCTGCGTGGCGGGATCGGGGCGCCGCGGAGGCGGCGCGGCGGAGGGCGCCGGCCGTCGGCGCGAGATCCCGTGGAGGCTGGGCCTCCGAGCGCCGCGCCGCCAGCCACGCGGGCGATCGGCGCCGGCGGCGGGACGCGCCGGCGGGGGTACGCTCGACCGCGACGTGCGCGTCGTCCTCGCGGGGACGATCTCGCCGGCGATGGCCGCGCAAGGCGCGAAGAGCCGCGCGTTCCGGAGCCGCGCGCGGCGGTGATCGCGGCCGCGCATGGAGGACGTGGAAGAAAGCGTCGTAGTCGGCGCTCACCTGGGCCAACGAGCGGAGAGGGCGCCAGCAGCACAGCGGTGATCGCCTCTGCCCCCGTCCGCGTCGATTACGAGCCGTTTCACGAGCCATCGCTCGGCGGACTCAACAGGAGTGATCGAGGCACCTGCCCGTCGCCACCGCGGTTCGCCCCACGGTTCGACGCGGGCGATCGCACGGGCTGACGCAAGCTGCAGAGCACGAAAACGCCAGCTCCCCACGAACAGAGCACCTGGGACAGGGGGAAGTCCCGACAGAAACAGGGAAGTCCCGATCAACCCGTAAGTGCCAGCCGCGCGAAGACGAGCGAAGGAGAGAGGAAGGGCACCGCGAGTACCACAGCTCACACAATAACCATGTGAAGATTCGAACAATGCACATTTGTTTCCACCGTGCATCGCGATCGTGACCCGCGGCGGGCGCCCGCAGCCGCGCTGAACTGGGCCGTTCGCGTTGCATCTTCGACGTCCCGAGCGCCTCCGCGACACCGTCCAAGCAGGTCGAACGGAACTCGAGATCTTCGTGCTGGTCTGTCGAGAGGGCATGTTGCGCGGTTGACTCGAACAAACATCGTCGTGTACACCTCGATAGAACAGGCCGTCGGCGCCGGGGGGTGCCGCCGTGCAGGCCATCGACACCACGCAAGCGCGCTCGCGCACTTCCGCGGCACAGCGGCAGGAGATGCGGGCCCGCGATCGTCGCAGGGAGGCAGCCACCGTGTCATCGACCGTAAGAGTCCATCGCACCTCTTCGCAGGGTCAGCACAGGGACGCCACGATCTCGTCTTCCCGACGAAAGTATTGCGTCCTCGTCGTCGACGACGACGAAAGGGCGCTGAGGTCCATTTCCGCGGTCCTCTCCGGGGACGTCGACGTCGTGGAATGTACGTCGGCGGAGCAGGCGCTCGTCTTGCTCGAGACCAGGGAGTTTCACCTGGTCTGCTCCGACGTGGTGATGCCTGGGATGAAAGGGGACGAGCTGCTCCGGAGGGTGGCGAACATGCCCGTGTACACGAGCTGTCTCCTCATCACCGGCGCCGAGGAGTACACGCGCTCGAAGGAGGCCGTGTATCACCACGTCCTGCTCAAGCCGTTCAATCCGGCCCGGCTCACGGCGCTCGTCCTTCAGCTGGCGCGCCTCACCGAGATGAAGCGCTCGGTCCACTCGATGGCGGACTCGCTCACGCCGACGGACGCCGGGAGCGAGCTCGTGTCGTGCGGCTGGCCCGACGCCGGCATGGCGCCGGAGTCGTCGCACGCGCCGAGATCCACGAGGCTGGAGGCCTGCGTGACGTGCGGCGCCACGCCGCACGATCTGCCGCACGAGCCGGAGCCGTCGAGGGCCGCCGCGTCCGCGCCCCGCGCCCGGAAGCGATGGGCCCGGTGAGCCTGCGGCCGCGCCGCCGCGTCGTGGGCGGAGGCGCGGCGGCGCGGCCGTCGCGGCGCGGGTCAGGCGCCGCTCGGGCCCTGCTCTTCCCACCACTTCGCCATGCGCACCTGCATCTCCTCGACCGAGACGTCCTCGATGACGGCCGACAGGATCCACTGGTGCCCGAACGGGTCCTCGATCCTGCCCTCTCGCCGGCCGTAGAACTGGTCCGCGATCGGGTAGATGATCTTGGCCCCCGCCTCGACGGCGCGCGCGGCGACCGCGTCGGGGTCCTCGACGTTCAGCGTGAGGACGATCGGCGAGCCGCCGAGCGCCTTCGGGCCGCGCGCGTTCCACTGGGGGGCCTCGTCGGCGACGCTGATGACGGAGTCGCCGATCACGAGCTCGGCGCAGACGATGGCGCCGCCGAGCTTCGGGTCGGCGAGGCGCAGCTTCTCGGTCGCGCCGAACACCTTCTTGTAGAAGGCGATGGCGTCGGGCGCGCCGGCGACGACGATGTGCGGCACGACGGCGTGGTACGGGGGCGGGGCGATGGGGTGGGGTCGCTGGGTCATGGGCGAAGGATGCCCACGCGGCCGGAGCGGGTATTGTAAAAACGTGCCGGCCTGCCGAGCCGGCCGAGCTGGCAGCGCCGGCTCGGCCAGCGCAGGCGGTCAGCCGTCGAGCGGGACATGGTTCCGCTCGCGGCGCCTGGTCACGTACTCGGTGGGCGTGAGGCCGGCGAACGCGCGGAAGTCGTGGATGAAGTGCGCCTGGTCGTAATAGCCGCACGCGGCCGCGACGCCCGCCCAGGAGACGCGCTCGCCGCGCTCGATCGCGGAGAGCGCCTGCTGGAAGCGCTGAACGCGGCAATAACGCTTCGGGGTGAGGCCGACCCGCTCGGTGAAGCTCTGGATGAACCGCTTCGAGCTCATCCCGAGCTGCCCTGTCACGTCGGCCACGGTCCACGCGCGGGAGGGATCGACGAACGCGCCGAGCGCGAAGTCGACCGCGGGATCGCGCTCGAGCGGCCCGCGCGGGCGGACGAGGCGCGACGCGAGCGCGGACTCGAGGGCGCGGAGCCTCTCCTCGGGGGTCTTCGCCTCGAGGACGCGCTCGCGGACGAGGGCGGCCTCGCGGCCCCACAGCGCGTCGAGCGAGACGTGGGCGCCGCCGAGCGCCGCGGCGTCCGGGCCGAAGAACGGGGCCGCGCCGCCCGGGGAGAGCTCCGCGCCCACGATCGCGCGCTGCTCCGCCGCGTCGATCGCGAAGTGCTCGGCGTGGGCGCCGCAGACGGCGATGCCGGAGAGGCGGTGGCAGCGGGCTGGGGCGCGGGGGCCGGGTGCGCCGCCGTCGGCAGCGACGTGCTCGGCGGCGCCGTCCTCGGCAGCGCCGTCGTACCAGCGCAGCTCGTCCTCGGCGAGGTTGATGAGGAGGCTCATGGCGCCGGTGGGGAGCACCCGCTCCAGCAGGTCGGGGAGCTCGGGGGCGGCGTAGTACCAGAGCAGGCGGACGAAGCGGCCGAGGGGGGGAGGCGGGGTGTAGGTGACGAAGCGCATGGGGCGGCCCGGAGGGGCAGCATGCCATGGGCGGAGGCGTGAGGAAGCCGTTCCAGCCACGTGGCGTAGCCAGCGAGGCGCGGCCCGGAAGGAGCGCAGCGCTCGGCGGCTGGACGGTGGGGAGGGCGATCTCTAGGATGCCGGCTCGTGACGACGGCCGTACGAGAGGCGAAGACCCGGGCGGGGCGAGGCAAGACCGTCGGGGCGAAGCGCCGCTCGAAGGTGGCACCCACGACGGCGGCGTCCAAGGAGGCGGTGCTCGACGCGATCTTCGCCGACGCGCCGGAGACCCCTCGGGCGAGCGGCGACCTGCCCGAGATGGTCCGCAAGAACCGGCGCGAGCGGGCGAGGCGGCGGCTGCTCGATGCGCTCGAGGCGCGCGGGAATCACCCGGTCCCGGAGGGGCTGCGCGGCGAGCTGCGCTCGCTCGTGGAGCGGTGGGCGCAAAGGGGCTTCGAGGATGCGTTTCCGGAGGCGGATGCGTTCGAGATCCGCTGCGCGGAGGAACGGGCCGTGCTCGATGCGGCAGCCCGCGGTGACGACGAAGCGCGCTTCGCGGCCGCGGAGCGGGCCTACCGGCGGGAGGTAGAGACGAGATACGGGCAGATCGAGATCCGTGGGCTCCAGCTCAGCGCGCGCGTGCGGCAGGATCTCGATATCGCCTATGTGCCGCTGCACGTCGAGGAACCGTCCGAGGCAGTGCGCTCGGCGAAGCCCAGAAAAACAACTGGCAAGAGACCAAAGGATGAAGCGACGACGCTGGAAGCCGAGGCGGCCAGCGCCATGCTGCGCGTGTTGGAGCGGCCACGGGTGCTCGCGACGGACGCGCTCGTGGACCACCCGCGGCTCCTGATCGTCGGCGAGCCGGGCAGCGGCAAATCGACGCTCCTCGCGTACCTGGCCACGCGCGCCGCCCGAGGTGAGCTGGCCACATCCATTCCAGGGCGCGGGCCTGAATCCATTCCCTTTCTCGTACCGGTGCGAGCCATTCATGAGGCCACAGCGAGCCCGGAGGGGATCGCTCGCGCGGCCGGCGTAGAGCCCTGGTTCGTGGAAGCGGCGCTCCGACGCGGTCGAGCGTTGCTCCTCGTCGATGGCCTCGACGAGGCACGGGCCGAGGTGACAGGGAAGGTGCTGCCAACGCTCACGGCGACGCTCGACGCACATCCCGGGACCTCGGTGGTCGTCACGACGAGGCCGGTCGCCGCCCCCGGCAGGGGTGAGACCGCACCCAGGAGCTTTGCGCGTGCACGCCTCCTGCCGATGACGCGCGACGAGGTCGCCGTCTTCATCGACCGATGGTGTCTGGCGGCCGAGCTGAGCCTCAACAAGCCACGTGAACAGGCCGAGATCGACGCACGCGCCGCCGCGGACGATCTGAAAGAGCGGGTGCGGGCGAGCCGGGCGATCGAGAAGCTCGCGGAGACTCCCCTCCTCTGCTCCGTCATCTGCGTCGTCCACCGCTTCCTCGGGCAGCGGATCCCGGAGCGGCGGGTCGCCCTCTACGAGGCCATCACCAACGTCCTGCTCTACGAGTGGGATCGCGCGAAGTTCGCGGAGGGCGCCGCCATCGGCAAGCTCGACGCGCACGCGAAGCGCGCCCTGCTCGCCCGGCTCGGGCTCTCCATGCACAGGGCGCGCATGGCGGAGCTGCCCGCGGAGGAGGTCGTACGACGGCTCGCGGCGCACCTGCCGGATCTCGGCCGCCCGGAAGAGGAAGCCGCCTCGATCGTGGCCGAGATCCGCGACCGCAACGGCGTGCTCGTGGAGCGGGCGCCGGGGTCGTTCGCGTTCTCGCACCTGACGTTCCAGGAGTACCTCGCCGCGATGGAGCTCGTGAACGCGCACGCTTACGACGAGCTTCTGCGCAACTACAAAGACAAGTGGTGGCATGAGGTCATCGTCCTCGCAGCCGGTTTTCCAGGGACGCACGCCGACCGGATCATCCGCGGGCTTCTCGACAAGGACGGCGAGGGCGTGGCGGAAGGGACGATGCTCGCTGCGCAATGCGCAGAGACCGCCGTCGAGGTGAGGCAGGCGCTGCGGAAGGAGATCGAGAAGCGCGTGGCACGGCTTGTACCGCCGGCGAGCCCGACGGAGGTCAAGACGCTTCACCATCTCGGTGAAGTTGCTGGACCGGTGCTTCTTCGCCTGCTCGACAAGACGAGCACGGAAGGGAGAGCATCGATCGTCATGGCGCTTGCCTACATGCGCTATGAGCCAGCGACCAGGGCGATCATCAAATTGCTCAAGGACCCGAGCCAGACCCGTCGTCCGTTCCCAGTCCTTCACAAGATGACAGAGGCGACCTACACGCTGGCCGAGTGCGCCGCTCTCTTTGTGGTGATATTGGTCAGGGTCTCGGAGGCAGCTTTCTCCGCCTTCCTCGACGCCATGCCCCCGGCTGACCCAAGCGCCATTTCGGTTCTGCGGCAGTTCAGCAAAGCGGAGCGGAACCCCCAGGAGCGCGCCAAGCTCGAAGCGCTCATCGCCCGCGCCAAGGCCGCCCACGCGAGGGCTTCTTCCGCTTCCGCCGCCCGCTCGCCCAGACGCGCCGCACGTTCTGGTTGATCGCCTCGGAGAACGCCACCGGCCGCTTGATCAGCACGTCCTGAAGCTCGATTCCAGAACACCGCATCAACCTCCTCACGAAGTCGAGATGGCACTGGATCGCCGTTCCCCGGTGCTGCGTGAGCCAGTAACGCGTCAGGCCGAAGTCCTCGACGGTGCGCCTCGCCTGCTCATCGCCTTCACGGGCCGCGATCTCGCCGTTCTCCGCGAACACGAAGCGGCTGCCCGGGTCGCCCTCGTCGGGGCGGACATACCCGCCGGCCGGCCACCTGTCGTGCTTCGCGCCGTTGCACGCCATGCACGCCATGAAATAGTTCTTCCAGTCGTACGCCTGCGCGGGAAAGCGCGCCTTGGGCCGGAAGTGCTCGACCTGCCCCGGCGGCTTCTCCTCCCCCTTCGTCCCGGGGTGATTCGAGCTCACCGGAGACTGGCAGTAAGCGCAAAATCCGTGGGACATCCCCGCGATCGCTTGCCGCACCCGCTCATCGGCGCGCCAGACCGGCGGAAGCTCCGGCTTCCCCTTCTCGTCAGCCGGCAGCACCTCCGGCGCGTAGCTGGTGAACCCCTTCTTCCGCTTCGCCCCTTGCTCGGCAAGCCTCTCGAAGGCCCGCGCCTTCTTCCAGAACGCCGCCGCGTCCGGGAACGCCGCGTCGACCGTTTCTCGCCAGTCAGCGGGCGGCTTTACGCCTCTTCGCCGGAGCCGGATCACGCCGTCCCCCTCCCTTCGCGGAAAGCTGCGCATCCAGCCGCCTGAGCAGCGCGATCTGCGTCCGCGCGATCTCGGAGAGCAGCGGCCCCTTGCCCTCCCGCTCCTCCTCCCGCGCGAGCACGCCCTGAAGCTGGTCCAGCGTCTCGAGCAACTCCTGCCGGTCGCGCGCCGTCGCCGTGCCGCCCTCGACCTTCCGCCGGAGCTCCGCGGCCTTCCGCTCCAGCGCCTCGTACGTCGGCGACAGGCGCGAGGGGACGTCGAAGACAGCGTCGTCCACCATCACCGAGTCGACCTCCGCACCGTCGAGCCGCTCAAGATCACCCTTCGTCAAGAGCCGCACCGTCGTGCCCTCGCCCGGCATCTCGTCCAGCACGAGGATCTGGATCTCGCGCTCCCTGTCGTCGATGGCCGCCTGCACCACCGCGGGCGAGTGCGTGGTCAGCACGAAGCGCGTGCGCGGGAACAGGCCCGTGAGCTGGTCGATGATCCGCCGCTGCCAGCGCGGGTGCAGGTTCAGGTCGACCTCGTCGATGGCCACCATGGCCTCGCCCGCGAGCGGGTCGTCGAGCGCGGAGAAGAGCTGCGCGTAGCGGATCGCGAGATCCAGCACGACGGAGAGCATCGCGCGGTAGCCGTCGGAGAGCTCCGTGATGGAGAGCGCCACGCCCGAGCGACGGAACGCCGCCACGCGGCGCCCTTCCTGCTCGACGATCTCCACGTCTTCGATGCGCCTGTCGAGCCCCACGAGCCACTCGTGGAGCCGCGTCCAGACCACCCGCGCAGCGGGGTCGTACTCGCCGCGCTCCTCCAGGAGCGCGACGTAGGCGGCGAGGTCCCGGAAGAGGTACTCGTCGAAGTCGACGAGCGTGCGCGTGGCCGGGCGGCGCAGCGCGTCCTCGAGGTGCGACGGGAGCGCCCGGGCCAGCGCCTGCTCCCACTCCGGACCGAGGAGCGCGGGCCCGGTCGCCTGGCGCGGCCTGACCGGCGGGCGCAGCGCGCGATACTGCCCGTAACCGAAGACGTGGTGCCCACGCGGGAGCCGCGCGCGCTGGGAGCGCTCTGCCCCATCGGTCCAGCGCGCGATCGGCTCGGGGCCGGCACCGTAGAGCGCGATCGACCCGGCCGACCCGCCGTGGCGCAGCGGAAACCGGTCGAGCCCCTCGCCGTCGCCGGGCGCGAGCGAGGCGAGCGCCTCGACGATGCTCGTCTTGCCGGAGCCGTTCTGCCCGATGATGACCGTGACCTGCGCCCCGAGCGGCACCTCGCTGTGCACGAAGCAGCGGACGTTCTCGAGGACGAGCCGTGATCCTTCAACGGTGCCCGCCCCCATCGGGGGCACGGGCGGCGACTTGGCCTGCGTGCGACGCTTCGTCACCCGCCGACTATAGCCAGAAGCACCGCAGAGAGCGCGCTTCCCGGCGCAGCTTCATGAAGCCAGGGCGCCCGCTCAGCGGCGCATGGGCTCGAAGGCACGGGGAGCGCAAATGCCGCCACGACCATCGCCCCACCTCAGTAAGGCGGCAGCATCCGCCGGAATCCGTGGCCCAGCGCCAGCGCCAGGAAGACCAGGTTGCGCAGCGGCAATACCGGCCAGAAGAGGCCGAGTGGCCCTTCCGCTCGGGCGGTTCGCTCCTCCCCCGCAGCGGCGCCCTCCCCTTGTTCGCCCCGGAACACCCGCGCGAGCCGCGCGCCGAGCCGCCGCATCCACGCGATCGACCGCGGGAACTCGGCGATCCCGTCGAGCCACGCTCGCGGGATCCCGCGCGCCCCCACCGTCGCGCCCGCGAGGCCGCCGACGATCGCGCCCGTGCTGTCGGCGTCGCCGCCGAGCAGGATCACGTCCTCCACCGCGCGGCGGAAATCGCCCGGGTGCGCGAGCCAGCAGAACAGGGCCGCTGGAACGGTGTCCACGATGAAGCCGCTCACGCCCTGATGGAGGCCTATCGCCGCGGCGAAGTCCTCCGCCGAGGCGCGCCGGCCGAGCAGCTCCGCCGCGCGCTCGAGCCTGCGGCGGAGCTCCTCGTCCGCGACGCGCTCGCGGAGCAGCGCGAGCAGCTCGGCCGGGTTCACCTGCTCGGGCGCGCGCACCGCGGCATACGCGGCCGCGAGCGCGATGATCCGCGCGCCCTCCTCGGCGCGTGGATCGGTGTGCGTGAGGCGCGTGGACGCGCGCACCATGGAATCGATGCGCGAAGGCGTGAGCGCGAGGGCCGCCCCCAGGATCGGCGCGCGCATCGCGGCGCCGTTGCCCGCGGAGAAGACGCCGCTCCGCTCCGGCGAGAACCCGAGCCACAGCTTGAGGATCGCCCGCAAGGTGGCGTAACCGACGCCCGCCGGCAGCGAGGCGAGCCAGCCGCGGAGCTGCCACGCGAGCGCGCGCGCGAACCGCGCCGTGTCCCGCGGCGCAGCCAGGAGCGCCTGGGCCGTCATGCACGCGTGCTCGGCGTCGTCGCTGATCATCCCGCGGCCGAGCACGAAGCGGTGCTCGATTGGCGACGCGCCGAAGAGGCGAGCGGCGCGGCGGCGCGACAGGCCCTCTCTGGGCAGGCCGAGCGCGTCGCCGACCGCCGTCCCGAGGAGGACGCCGGCGAGGCGGTCCTCGCGATCGATGGGTATCGTCTCGATGGCCATGCGAACACGTATTTCACGTTCCGTGCCCGGAGAGCGCGGCGGAGAGCCGCGCTTTCACCCGCCCTGGCCAGGGTGGCGGCTCGCCAGGTTGGCAGTCCCTCGACAGGCTGATCGACACCGTGTCGCGAGAGCCGCGGCAACCCGCTCCGGAACGGGCCCTCCTCGGCGCTTTCGGCGCTCCGCGCGCGTGGCTGGCTACGCCCGCCGGCGCCGCCGCGCGAGCGCGAGGCCGGCGAGCGCGGCGAACGCAGCGGCGCCTCCCCCCCAGGACGCCTGCGCCTCAGGGGCAGCGTGGAGCTGTGTACTCGCCGCTGGGATCGGTTTCCCAGAGCGAGCCCACGCTGAGGCGGAAGCGCACTTCGGCCTCGTCGATGGAGAGGATCTCGAGCGTGCCCGGTCCAAACGACCCGCCGCCCCACGGGCAGTCGTCCGGCCGCGGAGAGTAGGGCTCGCCCGTCTCGCTCATGTGGCTATAGCTGACGAGCGCGGGATCCTCGAGATCGTAGACGCCGACCTGCTGGTAGGCGCTGGGCAGCACGATGCTCAGCGCCCAGTGCCCGCCGCAGGTGAGATGCGTGGTCGGGGAGCCGCACGAGACACCGAGATCCGATGCACGAAGGAAGAGGTCATCGGGATCGAGCGCGGGGCCGCCGCCCGACCCGCTGCTGCTGCCGCCGACGTCACCCTGGCTCTCCCAGTACCGGTCCCAGAGCACCTCCATCTGAGCGCGCGTCAAGGCGACAGCCGGCAACGCATCACCTGGCTCGGCGTCGCCCCCGGAGCTGCCGCTGCCCGCAGTGTCGATCGAGCCGCTCTCGCCCGGCGGATCGGCGGGGTCGCTCGCGCCGCCGTCGTTCATCGCGCCCTCGATGAAGCTCACGTCACAGGCGGCCAGCAGGAGGGGCGCCAGGACCAACAGCATGGAAGCGTTCTTCGTCGTCATGGCGTCCACCATTGCACGACCAGCGCCAACCGGATGGCAGACCAAAACCGCGGCAAAACGACGGTGCAACACGCAACCTGTGCCGCGGGTGTGCCAGCGTGCGCCTTGGCGCCCTGGCACCGTCCTCCGGTTGTGCCGCCGGCTTCCTCGCGTCCCTGGGGGGCATCGTCCCTCGCACCCCCGGCAGCGCCGGAGGTGCGAGGCGCGAGCTCACCACGAGGTCAGCTGAGCTTCGATCCTGTGTTGAGTCGCCTGCTCGTAATCGTAGGCGAACCCGAGCAGCTCGGCCTCGCTCCAGTGAGGGCCGACGAAGATCAGGCTGAAGGGAGCCCCGTCGCTGTATTGACCAGCGGGCACGACCACCCCGGGCAAGCCCGCGATGTTGATCGCGGACTCCGTCGTCGCGGGATACGTGTCCGAGCCTGACAGCTCCGGCACCGTGTCATAGGTCTGCGGAAACGCGAGGCCGTCCAGATCGTGCGTCGCCATCACGGAATTGAAGACGTTCACGTACTGGTCCCGCAGGGCCCAGAAGCCAGACAGATCGGGCGCGTCCTCGGGGAAGAGCAGCGAGGCGGCCAGCACGGGGAGCTCGTCGACGTACCAGGACAGCGGCCCGCCGACGGGATCGAACGGAGATATCCCCGTGAGGGCCGCCAGTCCGTCGATCGAGCCGACGATATTCCCGCCGACCTTGACCCCCTTGAGGTAGCGCTGGAAGTCGTAGGCCACAGACTCCGTCCCTCGCATGTCGTAGGGCTCACCGGGCAAGGCCAGATCGGCGAAGCCGCTCCCGGCGAAGGGATCTGCGACGACGATCGCGCCTTCGTCCTCCAGCTCCTCGATCGTTTGCGCGTACAGCGCTTGCGTCTCGGGAGACAGGCCGCCGTTGCGCCACCCCGAGCCGTACAGGCCGATTCGCTTTCCGCAGAGGGCGGTCTTGCTCAGCTGGCTCGTGTAGCCCCCCGCGGGAAGGTGTCCGTTGGACAGGCTCGTCTTGGGGTCCTCCGGGGAGTAGCCCGCGAGGATATCCATCACCATGGCGGCGTCGCGGACAGTCCGCGCGATGGGGCCCACCACGTCTCTCGTGCTGGCGGCCAGGGGCACGACGCCGGCCGTGGGGACGAGCGCGAACGTCGGCTTGATGCCGACGAGGCTCTGCGCGGCCGCAGGGTTCTGGATGGATCCCCCCGTCTCCTCCGCGAGGCCGAGCACGGCGAAGTTGCCGGCCACCGCCGTGGCTGTGCCGCTGCTGCTCGCCCCGGGCACCAGGGTCGGGTCCACGGCGTTGTAGGTGGGCCCCGCCCAGCTGCTGTTCGCCCGGGTGCCGTCGTCGCTGAAGGCCGGGATGTTCGTCTTCCCGAGGATGATGGCCCCGGCGGCGATCAACCGATCGACGACGACCGAGTTCTTGATGGGGAGCAGATCGACGCCGCCGGCGACCTGCGAGCTGAGCGGAGCCCAGCCCGCCGTCGACGGCAAGCCGACGTGATCCATCGACTCCTTGATGACAACGGGGATCCCGGCCAGGGGGCCGAGGGGCACGCCGATCCTCCGCTTCCTGTCGATCTCGCGCGCCTGCGCGACGGCGTTCGGGTTCATCGAGGTGAACGCGTTGTAGGACGACTCGTACTGCGCGATCCTCGCGAGATACGCGTTCGTCAGCGCCTCCGCCGTATAACGGCGCATCACGTACGCCAGCTGCACCTTCGAGATCGTCAGCTCAGATACGTCGATAGCGGGAACGCCGACGGGGGCGGTCGCACCATAGGTGGTGCTGGGAGCCCCTGCGGCAATACCAACGAAAATGGCTGCTACCAAGGCAGCGCCAGACAGAATGTTCTTGTTCACGATGGACTGCTCCCTCTCACTTCAGGATATCGACCCTATGCCGGATGAACCTCCGCCGTCGGGTGCCGATTCGGAGCCTCGAGCTCGAGTCGCACGAGTGCAGCGGACCAGAGCTCGACGAGGCATGGAATCGTCGCGCTCCGCTCGTTCAAGGCCATGTGATGGCGCCCGTCGCTCCGGACGAACCGCCAACCCGTGACAATGACAACACCAACCCGTCCAGCGAACCGACTGGCTCGCACCCTCTCGACGGTTCGTCGAGAGCCAATTTAGCTAGGATGTACAGCGGCCTTGAGCAGAAGATTCTTCGTGGCTTTTTACCAGCCAAGCAGGTGACACAGAGACAGAAGTAACGCGCCTCGAATGCGGTCGCTCTCCTACAAAGATGAAGAATATGCGAGAGCTAGGCGCATCATACTTCATGTAAGATATAGCAAGTCGGGGTTCGGTGGCAAGTTGATGTTCGAATTTTTTGAATAGTTTGGGATTCTCGCTGCCTCCCTTGTGCTCCACGTCTGGCTCTAGCCACGCTGGCCGCGCTGGCCGCGCTGGCCGCGCTGGCCCCGCTGGCCGCTGCACCGCGGCTTGCTGGCACGCACCGTGCAGCGTGCAGCCGTCGGGGCGGCGCCTCGCCGGCAGCGACGGAGCAGCCTTGTGACCGGCAGTCATCATCATGGCGCAAACCGCTCGGGGCGCGTGCGGGTGTCGCCGGGGGCGGGGCGACGTCGGTCCCGTCCATCTGACACGGGGCGTTGCGCGTCGCCCAGCGGCCCAGCGATGCGCGGAGGGGCACGCTCGTCGAGGCGGCCGCTGCCCGGGGCGGGCACGCGTCGTTCAAGGCGCTTCGGCCAGCCGACGGTCAGCGGAGGCCTGCCCCCGGGGTGGGAGAGCATTCTTTAGAACCATGGGTTCCGCTCTCCTTGGAAAGCGACACCCAATCAACAGCTCACGCACCCATCGAAGGGGCCTCCTCCTTATACATACTCCACAGCCTGCGGACGCTCGTCCACGTCGGCCCGGCTTCGCCCCCGGCGGGGCGATGCTGCAGAGCCAAGCTCCGCGCGGCGCGCACCGGCACACGTCGTCCCCCCATGTCAGAGAAGTCGTCACTTGATCTGGGCCGCTTGCGACGATCGGAACACCGGTCTCGGGGAACGGAGTCAGTCCTTGAGGGGAGAGAGGACTCAGAATCCTTCACAAGAATTCGTCCCATGGCTCCTCGCCCTCTGCTGGACCGACGGCGGTGGGGCTGGCCACGGACACGGGGGCGACGCTGCGCGCCTGCTCCAATGTCGGCCTCGGCGGCGAGCCCCGGCGCTCGCCGTGGACTTTCACGGCCCAGGACGCCGATACTCGAGGGGATGCAACCAGGGGAAGTGCTCGGAGGCCGCTTCGAGATCGTGGGCCGGGCGTGCGCCGGCGGCATGGGGGCTGTCTTCCAGGCGGTCGATCGGCGCTCGGGCGAGGTCGTGGCCGTCAAGGTGTGCCTCGACGAACAGAAATCCGGCGACGAATCGCGCCTCTCTCGCGAGTCCAGGGTGCTCGCGGAGCTCTCCTGCCCAGGTATCGTGCGCTACGTCGCGCACGGGCTCGGCGCCTCGGGCGCGCCGTGGCTCGCCATGGAGTGGCTCGACGGCGAGGATCTCGAGCAGCGGCTCCAGCGCCGGGTGCTCACCGTGGACGAGGCGATCGCGCTCACGGTGGGCGCCGCCGCCGCGCTCGCGGCGGTCCACGCGCGCGGCATCGTTCACCGCGATCTCAAGCCGAGCAACCTGTTCCTGGTGAACGGCGACGCCGCGCGCGTGAAGCTGCTCGACTTCGGCATCGCCGGGATCCCCGACGCCACGCGGCTCACGCGGACAGGCGCCTTCCTCGGGACCCCGGCGTACATGGCGCCAGAGCAGGCCCGGAGCGGGCAGGACGTCGACACGCGCGCCGACGTCTTCGCGCTCGGCTGCGTGCTGTTCGAGTGCCTCACCGGCCAGCCGGCCTTCTGCGGGGCTCACCTGATGGCCGTCCTCGCGAAGATCCTCCTCGATGAGGTGCCGCGGATAAGCTCCCTCTGCCCCGGCGTCCCCCCCGCCCTCGACGCGCTCTGCGCCCGGATGCTCGCCAAAAACCCGGACGACCGCCCCCGCGACGGCGCGGAGATCGCCGCGGCGCTCGAGGCCATGGGCGTCTCGCCGCTGGCGCGCGCGCCGTCGCAGCCGCCGCCTTCGAACCAGCGCCGCCAGTCCTCGCTGACCCACAAGGAGCGGCGCGTGCTCTCGGTGGCGCTGATGGGACCCGGGCCGCGGCTCGCCGCTTCCCCGGGGCGGGCCGACTCCGAGACGGTGGTCGCCGTCGTGTCGCCGGAGCTGCGCCGGGAGATCGAGGCGCTCGGCGCGTGCCTGGAGCTCCTGGCGGACGGGTCGATCCTGGTGATCCTCCTGGAAGCGGGCGTGGCGACGGATCAGGCAGCGCAGGCGGCCCGCTGCGCGCTCCTGCTCCGCGCCGCCGGCGGGGACAGGCCGGTGGTCCTCACGACCGGCCGCGTGGAGGTCACGGGCGGCCGGCCCGTCGGCGACGTGATCGACCGCGCCGTCCGGATGCTGGCGCAGCCCACGGCGGCGCTCCCGGGCGCGCCGGCGGCAGGACGCGGGACGCCCATCGCGCCCATCGCCATCGACGAGGTGACCGCCGCGCTGCTCGACGCCCGCTTCGAGGTCGTCGAGACCGAGGCGGGCCTGTGGCTCCGGGGAGAAGAGCCGCTCGCCCGCGGCGCGCGCATGCTCCTCGGCAAGCCCACGGCCTGCGTCGGGCGCGACTGGGAGGTGGCCACCCTCGAGGCCCTCCTCGCCGGGTGCATCGAGGAGTCGCGGGCGCGCGCCGTGCTCGTCACCGCGCCGGCGGGGCTCGGCAAGTCGCGCCTCGCCTACGAGATCATCCGCCGCGTCCGGCAGCGCGACGAGCCCGTCGCTGTCTGGATCGGCCGCGGCGACCCGCTCCGCAAGGGCGCCCCGTTCGGGATGCTGCGGCAGGCCCTCCAGGGCGCGTGCGGGATCCGCGACCGAGAGCCGATCGAGGCGCGCCGGGAGAAGCTGCTCGCGCGGGTGACCGAGCGCGTCCGCGCGGCCGACGCGCAGCGCGTGGCGGAGTTCCTCGGCGAGCTCCTGGGCACGCCGTTCCCCGACGAGGACAGCGCGCCCCTCCGCGCCGCCCGCAAGGACGCCCCGCTGATGGGCGATCAGATGCGCAGGGCCTGGCTCGATTTCGCCTCCGCCGCGTGCGCCACGCAGCCGCTCCTCCTCGTGCTGGAGGACCTGCACTGGGGCGACCTGCCCACCGTCCAGTTCATCAACGACGCCCTGCGCCGGCTCGTGGACCAGCCCCTCCTGGTGCTCGCCCTGGCGCGGCCCGAGGTGTACACGCTGTTCCCCGGGCTCTGGGCCCACAGGGATCTCCAGGAGCTCCGGCTCAAGGAGCTGAGCTCCCGGGCGGGCGCGCGGCTCGTGCGGCAGGTCCTCGGCGACGGGGTGAGCGCCGAGACCGTGGCGCAGCTCGTGGCGCAGGCCGACGGCAACGCGTTTTACCTGGAGGAGCTCATCCGGGCGACGTCCGAGGGGAGCCAGGGCGCGCTTCCGGAGACGGTGCTGGCGATGGTGCAATCGCGGCTGGAGCGCCTCGACAGCGCGGCGCGGCAGGTGCTGCGCGCGGCGAGCATCTTCGGGCGGGTGTTCTGGCGAGGCGCGGTGGAGGCGCTGCTCGGCGGCCCTGGCGGCGTCTCCGGGCTCCCGGATCACCTCGATCGCCTCGAGCGGCTGGAATGGATCGGCGCGCGCGACGAGGCGAGGTTCGAGGGGGAGCGGGAGCTCGTCTTCCGCCACGCGCTCGTGCGCGAGGCGGCTTACGGGATGCTCACCGACCAGGATCGCGCGCTCGGCCACCGGCTCGCCGGCGAGTGGCTCCAGCGCGCGGGCGAGCCCTCGGCCGCGGTGATCGCGGAGCACTTCGATCGGGGCGGCGAGCCGCTGCGCGCCGCCGCGTTCTATCACCAGGCCGCGGCGCAGGCGCTCGCCGCGAACGACCTCGTCGTGGTGCTCTCGTCGACCGGGCGCGCCATCGAGCTCGGCATCAGCGGCGAGGCGCGCGGCGAGGTCCTCCTGCACCGGGCCGAGGCGCACCACTGGCGCGGCGAGCTCGTCGAGGCCGCGCGCTGGGCGACGATGGCGGTGGAGGAGCTGCCCCGGCGCAGCGCGCCCTGGTACGCCGCCGTGCGCGAGGCCGCGGTCGTGCTGGCCCGGCTGGGGCAGCACGATCGCCTCGCCAGCCTCAGCGGCGATCTCGTGGACGCCTGGACCGGAGAGGGCGCGACCGGCCCGCTCCTCGCGGCGTCCGCGGGGACGGCGCTCTACCTGACGATCAGCGGCCTCTACGCGCACGCCACGCCGCTCCAGGCGCTCATCGACGCCGCGGCCGAGCGCTTCTGCGACGACCCGGCCGTGAGCGGGGTCGTCCTCCGCGAGCGCGGCTGGCGCGAGCTGTACGCGGGCCGGCACGGCTCGGGCCGGGCGCTGTTCGCGCGCTCGATCGCCTCCCACGAGCGCGCGGGGAACCTGCGCCTGGCCTGCTTCTGCCGGCTCGATCTCGGCTTCCAGGAGCACCAGCTCGGCGCGTACGCCGAGGCGGAGACCATCCTCCGCGCCGCGCTCGCGGACGCCGAGCGCATGGGGCTCGACGGCTGCATGGCGGTCGCGTGGAGCACCCTCGGCGCGCCCCTCTGCCGCCTGGGGGCGCTCGACGAGGCGCGCGAGGCCCTGAGGAAGGCCATCGCGTTCCTGGAGGCGCAGGGGGATCGCCGGCTCGCGGGCGCGTCGCGCACCTACCTCGCCGGGTGCCTGATGCGCGCGGGCGATCTCGCCGGCGCCGAGGCCGAGGCCCGGCGCGCCGTGGCGCAGCTGGAGAGGATAGGCCCGGTCGTCGTGCTGGCGCGGGCGACGCTTTCGGCCGTCCTGCTCGCGCGCGGCGAGGCCTCCGAGGCGCTCGCCGAGGCGCGCGCGGCTGTCGCGCTGCTCGATCGGCTGGGCATGGTCGAGGAGGGCGAGGCGTTCACCCGCCTTGTCCACGCCGAGGCGCTGTTCGCGGCGGGCGACCTCCCGGCGGCCCGGACCGCCATCGCGCACGCCCGGACGAGGCTCCTCGATGCCGCCGCCCAGCTCGACGACGCCGCGCGGCGCGAGCAGTTCCTCCAGCGCGTCGAGGAGAACGCACGCACGCTCGAGCTAGCGCGCGCGTGGGTCGACGAGGGGGGCTCCACGGGACGACGAGGCGTCTAGCGTCTGTCGCTCTTCACGACGGAGGTACACAGGCGGCTCACGCCGGCGAGATCGGCAGTTCCTTCGGAGAGCTCGCGGCCGCCGCGCCCTGCGCCGGCAGGCTCGGCCCGTCGAGCAGCGCTCCGACCGCCGCGAGCGCCGCGAGGAGGACGGCCGCCCCCGCCCACAGCGGGCCCGCGGCCATGGCCGGCGACGCGTGGAGGTACGCGATCGCGCCGAGCAGCGCCGCGAGGAAGAGCGCCGCGGCGAGCGCGCGCGCCCGGCGGGGGCGCGCCACGTCGTGAAGGACGTAATCCGGGTCGGTGCGCAGCGGGCCGCCGTCGGGCGCAGTCGCGGTGGACCGCCACTCCGGCGGCCGGAGCCAGACAAGCAGCTTGCCGGAGAGGCGCGGCTCCGCCGCCGCCATGCGCGCGAGCCTCCGCCACGGGTCGACGTTGGCGCGCAGCGCGCTGAAGCTGGCCAGCGGCTGGACCACGCCGTACCGCGGGGCCGCCCCCTCGGCGCAGAAGGTGCCGAACAGCCGATCCCAGACGATGAGCACGCCGCCGTGGTTCCTGTCGAGATACGCGGAGTCGACGCCGTGGTGCACGCGGTGATGAGATGGCGTGTTCAGCACCCACTCCAGCGGACCGAGGCGGCCGACGAGCTGCGTGTGAATCCAGAACTGATAGAGGATGTTCAGCGTATACGTCGTGACGACCATCCCCGTGGGGAAGCCGAGCACGGCGAGCGGCCAGAAGAACGGCCAGTACAAGGCCCGCTGGAGCCAGCTCTGGCGCAGCGCGACCGAGAGGTTGTAGTCCTCGCTCTGGTGGTGGACCGCGTGCGCGGCCCACATGAAGTTCACCCGATGGCTCGCGCGGTGCGCCCAGTAGTAGCAGAAGTCGACCGCGACGAAGCAGGCCGCCCAGCTCCACAAGGCGCCCTCCGGCAGCCGCGCGAGCGCGGCGCGCTCGAACAGGAAGAGATGGACGAGGACTCCGCCGCTCACGACGGAGACGATGACCTGCTGCCCGACCCCGCACGAGAGGTTGGCGAGCGCGTCGGAGAAGCGGTAGTCGCGGCGCCCGCGGCGGCGACAGAGCCAGAGCTCGACGCCGATGAGCGCGAAGAAGGCCGGCACCGCGAACAGGATCAAGCTCGGCGACATCCCCCGTCCTCCATGGAGCCGCCGCGCGGCGGCTCGGCTCACGCCCGCCCAGTCTAGCCTGGAACCCCCGCGCCGCGCCCGGAGACGCACCACGCGAGAGGCGCCACACCAGCCGACCTCTTCCCTGTTGACGCTGAACCGTTTAAGTGGTCTGCCACGAGCCACGCCGGCGCGCGAGCGACCACCCGGAGCGGAGATTTGTATCGTCGCGGAATCAGGGGGAGCTCACCGGTGCCGCCGGCGATGCCACCCCGCGACGGTGGCGCAGCAGCTCGGCAGATCCCTGCGAACCGGACGCGCGCTCCGGGCGGCAGGGCTCGGCCATCCGTGAGGAACGACACTCGAACCACATAAGGAACCGACCATGAAGAAGACCTTCTTGCTCGCTTTGGGTTTGCTCTCCCTCGCCGCGTGCTCCTCCTCCGACCCGGCGGACCCCGCGCCCTCCGGCGGCACGGGCGGGTCCGGCAACACCGGCGGCGGTGGAAGCGGCGCCACAGGCGGGAGCGACGCCACCGGCGGCGGCGGAAGCGGCGCCACAGGCGGAAGCGACGCCACCGGCGGCGGCGGGGACGGAACCGGCGGCGGCCAGGAGCTCGACTGCGCCCAGCAACCGGAAAAGTGCTACGTCCGCGCCGAAGGTAGTAAGCTCACGCTCGACGGGAAACCGTACAGGTATATGGGCACGAACTTCTGGTCGGCTCCTTACATCAGCCGCGAGCGCCTGCGCACCGAGCTCGACATCCTCGAGGCCCACGGCGCCCTGAACCTCAGGATCATGGCGCTCAGCGAGGGCGACATCCCCGCGGCGCAGCAGAACGATCAGCAGTACGGCCCACAACGGATCTTTCCGGCATCGTCCGACAAACCGTGCGCCGATGCGCAGCTCGAGGCGTTCGCCGACAACCTGGTGACGGTGCTCGACGAGATGCACAGCCGCGGGATGAAGGCGGTGATGACCCTGAACGACTTCTGGCACTGGTCCGGCGGTATGCCCCAGTACATGAAGTGGGCTCACGAGCAGCCGACCCTCTCCTGCGGAGAGGACTTCAGCGCGTACCAGGTCGGCCTGACCCACCCCACGACGGGCGCTGCCCTGCTCGCGGCGGACCACCACGTGCCGTTCGCCGGCTCGATACGGTTCCAGGAGGGCACAGGCCAGGACTGCCAGGCCGTGGCCATCGGCGCGTGGGCCGTCCCTCACTCGGGCACGCTCGATCCGAGCACGAACCCGTGGCCCGACCAGATGGATCTCTCGTCGCTGTTCTTCTGCAACAAGAAGGCCCAGGAGTTCTACTTCAGCCGGGCCAAGGTCCTGATCGAGAAGCTCAAGGACCATCCGGGGATCATGGCGTGGCAGCTCGGGAACGAGCCGCGATCGTTCAAGGGCTGGGGCCCGCTCTTCAAGCTCTGGGTCGAGAGGAACGCGAAGTTCATCAAGGACATCGACCCGAACCACCTCGTCTCCATCGGCTCGGAGGGCGACCTGTCCTATAACTGGGGCGACTACGCCAACAGCGATTACAGGGCGTTCCACGACGTGCCCGGCATCGATTACCTCACCTTCCACGTGTGGCCCGAGAACTGGGAGTGGTACGACCCGTCGCTGCCGATGGACAGCGCCGCCGACAAGGGGCTCCTGGCCGCCATCACCAAGAGCAACGGGTACATCGACGCGCAGCTCGCGCACGCCAGGGAGCTGAACAAGCCGATCGTCGTGGAGGAGTTCGGGCTCGCCCGGGACGACAAGTCCGAGCCGGTCTCGTCGCCCGTCGCCAAGCGGAACGAGTATTACGCTTCCATCTTCGACGCCGTCGTCGAGAACCCGGAGCTCGCCGGCGTCAACTTCTGGGCCTGGGCCGGGGTCGGGAGGCCGTCGGACGACGGCAACGACTACTGGCTCCTCGGGAACGACTACATCGGCGATCCGCCCCATGAGCTCCAGGGGTGGTACTCGGTGTACGATGACGACACGGAAACCTTGAATCTTATCATGAGCTACGCCGACCAGCTCAACTCGACGCAGTAGCGCCGGCGGCCAACACAGAGCCCCTATCCCATTCATCTCACGCGGAGGTCACCTTGATTCGTCGCTCCACCTTTCTCATGGCGTTGTTCTCGCTCGCGTTCTCGGCCGGCTGCTCGAAGCCGGATGAAGGCGGCGCGAGCGCGAACAAGCCCGAGGCAACGGCCGCCAAGGGTGCGGAAGCCAAGGGCCCGGAGAAGAAGAAAGACAAGATCACGATCGGCTTCTCCATGGATACCCTGAAGGAGGAGCGGTGGCAGCGCGACCGCGACCTGTTCAAGGCGAAGGCCGAGGCGCTCGGCGCCCAGGTGCTCGTGCAGTCCGCGAACAGCGACGACGCCCTCCAGAACTCGCAAGCGGAGAACCTGCTCACGCAGGGCGTCGACGTGCTCGTGGTCGTGCCCCACAACGCCAAGACGACCGCCACCATCGTCGAGTCGGCGCACAAGCAGAAGGTGCCCGTCATCGCGTACGACCGGCTGATCCTCGACTCCGACCTGGACCTCTACGTGTCCTTCGACAACGTCAAGGTGGGCGAGCTCCAGGCCGATGCCCTCGTGAAGAAGTTCCCGAAGGGGAACTACATCCTCATCGGCGGCTCCCCGACCGACAACAACGCGAAGCTCTTCCGCGAAGGGCAGATGAACATCCTGAAGCCGCTCATCGACAAGGGCGAGATCAAGACGGTGGCGGACCAGTGGGCCAAGGACTGGCAGCCGGTCGAGGGGCTCAAGATCACCGAGAACGCCCTCACCAAGAACAACAACAACGTCACCGCGGTCGTCGCGTCGAACGACGGGCTCGCGGGCGCGGCCGTCCAGGCCCTCGGCGAGCAGAAGCTCGCCGGCAAGGTCGGCGTCTCGGGACAGGACGCCGAGCTCGCCGCCTGCCAGCGGATCGCGGCCGGCACCCAGAGCATGACCGTCTACAAGCCGCTCAAGCTGCTCGCCGAGAAGGCCGCCGAGCTCGCCGTCAAGCTGGCGAAGAAGGAGCCCGTCGGCGAGAAGACGCAGACGGTCAACAACGGCAAGAAGGACGTCCCGAGCGTGCTCATCACGCCGGTCGCCGTGGACAAGGACAACCTCGCCGCGACGGTGATCGCGGACGGCTTCCACAAGGTCGAGGACGTCTACAAGGACCTCCCCAAGGACCAGTGGCCGGCGGCCAAGTAGGCCTCCATCGGGACATCCGAGCCCCGGCGAGCGACCCCACCAGGAACACGTCGCTCGCCGGGAGACCACGCCGCTCCACCCACCGACGATCGACACGGGACGGCGCACGCCTCGCGCGGTGACGCACGTCCTGCGAGCCCGCCCGGCGCTGCCCGCGCCCACCGCCGCCGGCCCCGGCCGACGCAGCGCGCCGGCCATGGCCCCGCGCTGTAGGGCCCGGCGCATCGGCGGGGCGGCCTGCTTCTTGCCGCTCTCGCGGTTCCGGCGACCCCGTCGGGATCTCACCCCGCCCCCTCGAGGAGACCATGCGCGCGCAGGCAGCCCTGTCCGAGACCGATCTCTCGCGCCCGATACGCCAGCTCGTCGAGGCCGTCGTGCCGGGCGCGCAGGTCGTCGAGATCGCCACGCTGGGGCCGGATGCCGGCTCGAACCACGATCGGACCGAGAAGTCCGCCGGCTACGGCGTCCCCCGCCGGATCACGGTGATGAGGCCGGATGGCTCGACGCAGCGGCTGGTCCTGCACACGTCGACGGCGGACCCGTTCGGACACGACCGGCGATCGGATCGGGCGGCGGAGGCGCTGCTCGCCTTCGACACCGCGGGATCGATCCCGGCGCACGTCGAGGTCGTCGACGTCGGCGCGCTGACCCACGACCATCGCCTGGTGTCGCTGCGCGACGCCGGCGAGTTCTATCTCCTGACCACGTACGCGGAAGGGCAGGTCTACGCGACGGATCTGCGCCGGATCGCCGGCGAGCGCCGCGCGGGCCCCGAGGATCTGGCGCGCTGCGAGGCGCTCGCCAGGTACCTCGTCGCGCTCCACGCGGCGCCCGGCGCCCAGCCGGGCAGCTACCGCCGCGCGGTGCGCGATCTCGTGGGCCTCGGTGAAGGCATCTTCGGCATCATCGACGGCTATCCGGACGACGTGCCCGGCGCGCCGCCCGAGCGGCTCCAGGCCATCGAGCGGCGCTGCGTCGCGTGGCGATGGAAGCTCCGCGGCCGGGATCACCGGCTGGCCCGCACGCACGGCGACTTCCACCCGTTCAACATCGTGTTCGACGGGTCGTCGCGGCTCGCGCTGCTCGACACGAGCCGCGGATCGCAGGGCGATCCCGCGGACGACGTCACCTGCCTCGCCATCAACTACGTCTTCTTCGCGCTGGACGCGCCTGGCGCGTGGGAGGGCGGCTTCCGCGCGCTGTGGCGGCGGCTCTGGGAGGTCTACCTCGGATCGAGCGGCGCCGCGGGGCTGCTCGACGTGGCGGCGCCGTTCCTCGCGTGGCGCGCGCTCGTGCTGGCGAACCCAGCTTGGTACCCCGCGGTCACGGCGCGGGCGAGGGACGCGCTGCTCTCCTTCGTGGAGCGCGCCCTCGACGCCCCGCGCTTCGATCCGGACGACGCCGAGGGGCTCTTCGCGTGAGCGGCGGGGTCGTCTGGATCACGGGGCTCCCGTCGTCGGGCAAATCCACGCTGGCCGCGCGGGCGCACCGGGCGCTGCTCGGCGAGGGGCGGGCGAGCTGCGTCCTCGACGGGGACGAGGTGCGCGACGCCCTGGTCCCGCGGCCCGGCTACGACCCGCGCGCTCGCGACGATTTCTACGAGACGCTCGCGCGCCTCGCGGCGCTGCTCGCGCGCCAGGGGCCGATCGTGATCGTCGCGGCGACGGCGCACCGCCGCGCCTACCGGGAGCGCGCCCGCGCGCTCGCGCCGCGGCTCATCGAGGTCTACGTGGACGTCGCGCCGGCGACCTGCAGGGAGCGCGACCCGAAGGGGCTCTACCGCGCGGCCGGCGCCGGGGAGATCGGCGCGCTCCCGGGCGCGGGCGCCGACTACGAGGCGCCGCTCGCGCCGGAGCTCGTCGCGCGCGGCGGCGAGGACGAGGCGGCGCTCGCGGCGCTGCTCGAGCGCGCGAGATCCTGGTCCGCCTCGGCGGGGGCGGGGGCGGGGCCGTGATAGACACGGTCACCGTGCCCGCGCAGGAGACGCTCTTCGACGAGATCAAGCGGTACGTCCGCTTCAGCGAGGAGGACGAGCGCTGGCTCGCCGCGCTCCGCGCGCACGCGGAGCCGCACTTCCCCCGCATCGCCGACGAGTTCTACGATCGCATCCGCGAGCACGAGGGCGCGCACGACGTCTTCACCGGCGAGGAGCAGGTGGAGCGGCTCAAGCGATCGCTCGTCCGCTGGATGACGCGCATCTGCACGGGGCCCTACGACGGCGCGTACTTCGACGAGAGCGCGAAGATCGGGCGGATCCACGTCCGGGTCGGCCTCCCCCAGCGGTACATGTTCACGGCGATGACGCTCATCCGGCTCGCGTTCCACGAGATCGCCCAGGGCGCGCTCGGCGCGGAGGTGATCCCGGTCAGGGCGGCGGTGAGCAAGGTGCTCGATCTCGAGCTCGCCATCATGCTCGAGACGTACCGCGACGACTTCCTCGCGCGCGCGCAGCGCACCGAGCGCCTGGACCGCGAGGAGGTCGGCCGCACGCTCGCGCGCACGGAGCACCGGTACAAGAGCGCGGTCGAGCTGGCCCGCGTCCTCGTCGTGGGCCTCGACGCGCAGGCGATCGTGCGGCTCTTCAACCGGGAAGCGGAGCGGATCACGGGGCTCGCGCGCGAGGACGTGCTCGGGGCGCCGTTCGTCGAGGCGCTCCTCCCCGAGGAGATCCGCGCGGATCACGGCGCGCTCGTGGAGGACGTCGCCGCGGGCCGCCGCCCCAGCGTCGATCTGCTGGAGAGCATCGTGCGCACGCGCTCCGGCAAGATCCGCGATCTGCGCTGGCAGCTCGCGTACGCCCCTTCCGCGGCCGACGACGAGGTGGTGCTGTTCGCGATCGGGCAGGACACGACCGACGAGAACGCGCTCGCCGCGCGCGTGCGCCAGAGCGAGAAGCTCGCCGCGGTGGGGACCCTCGCGGCCGGCCTCGCGCACGAGATCAGGAACCCGCTGAACGGCGCGCAGCTCCACGTGACCTTCCTCGAGCGGGGGCTCGCGCGCGCCGGCCTGAAGGACCCGGACACGCTCGAGGCGATCCAGGTCGTCCGCGACGAGATCCGCCGCCTCTCGGCGCTCGTCAGCGAGTTTTTGGACTTCGCCCGGCCGCAGCCGCTGCACCTCCGGCCGACGCCCGTCGTCCCGCTCTGCGAGCGGGCGGCGCGCGTCGCGGCGTCGGCGGACGGCGCCGGCGCGCAGGCCGCGGTGAAGGTGGACTTGCCCTCGACCGACATCGTGCTCGACCTCGATCCCGCGAAGATCGAGCAGGTCCTCTTGAACCTGCTCCGCAACGCGATCGAGGCGGTGGACGCGGCCGGAGGCGGCACGGTGACCCTCCGCGCGCGGCGGCAGCCGCGCCACGCCGTCGTCGAGGTGGAGGACGACGGCCCCGGGATCGCGAGCCCGGACGCGCCGATCTTCGATCCCTTCTTCTCGACGAAGCCGAACGGCACCGGGCTCGGGCTGGCGATCGCCCACCGCATCGTCACCGATCACGAGGGGACCATCGAGTTCCAGAGCCGCCCGGGGAAGACGCTCTTCCGCGTGACGCTCCCGCTGCGCCGCTCCGGCTGACCTCCGCCGCTCTCCTGTGGCCGCGCGCGCCTGCGCCCGAGGGCTGGCACGCAACTTGGTAGAGATCCGGGCGTGGAACCGCGCAGCACCGAACAACCGCTGATCCTGCTCGTGGACGACGACGTGCAGAGCGCTCGCCTCCTCGAGCGCCTGCTCGAAGAGGACGGCTTCCGGGTGGAGCTGGCGACCGACGGCGCGCTCGCCATCGCGCGGCTGGCCCGCCGTCCGATCCCGGACATCCTGGTGACCGATTTCCGGATGCCCCACGCCGATGGAATCGCGGTCGCGCGCTACGCGAGATCGCTCCGGCCCGATCTCCCGCTGTTCTTCTTCACCGGGTATCCCGACCTCGTGGCGCGCCTCGGGCGAGGGCTGGAGCCCGCGGCGGTTGTACACACGAAGCCGATCGACTACATCGCCCTGAGCGACGAGCTCCGCGCCACCGCGGACGCCGCGCTCGCCAGCGCGACCCGGCCGAGCTCCCCCTTCCCCTCCCCGGCCTGAGCAGGGGGCGCGCCAGGCCTGGCGAACGCCTTGCGCCCGCGTGCAACGGCTGCGGCGCCCGTCGGCTGCCCCGGCGCGGCCCTCCCCGCCGGCGCCCTCGAGCCGCGCGGCCGCGCCGCCGCCGAACGAGTGTCGCAGCGCCTCGCGGACACGGTATGTTCGGAAGGAACGATATGAACGCTGAGAAGAGGCAGAGCTCGAGGGTGCTCGTCGTGGACGACGAGGCGAGCGCGCGCTCGGGGCTGGAGAAGCTGCTGCGCCAGGAGGGGTATACCGTCGACGCGGCGGCGGACGGCGTCGAGGCGGTCGAGGTCGCGGCGGAGCGGCCGCCGGACGTCGTCATCACGGATCTGAAGATGCCGAGGATGGATGGGGTGGCGCTGCTCGGGAAGCTGCGCGAGCAGGATCCGGCGCTGCCGGTGATCGTCGTCACCGCGTTCGGGGACGTGACCTCGGCGGTGCTGGCGATGCGGGCGGGGGCCGAGGATTACCTGACGAAGCCGGTCGACTTCGACGCGCTCCTCCTCACGCTGGAGCGCGCCCTCGAGCGGAGCGCGCTCCGGGTCGAGGCGGAGAACCTCCGCCGGCAGCTGCGAGAGCGCCAGGGCGAGGGCGTGGAGGGGCTCATCGGGACGAGCCCGGCGATGCAGAAGGTCTACCGGATGGCCCGGCAGGTGGCCGGCGCGCGGGCGACGGTGCTCATCACCGGCGAGAGCGGCACGGGCAAGGGCGAGCTCGCGCGCGCGATCCACGCGAAGGGCTCGCGCGCCAAGGGGCCCTTCGTGACCCTGCACTGCGCGGCGCTCGCGGAGTCCCTGCTCGAGAGCGAGCTGTTCGGCCACGAGCGCGGCGCGTTCACCGGCGCCGACAAGCGGCGCATCGGGCGGTTCGAGCAGGCGCACGGCGGGACGCTCTTCCT
The DNA here is from genome assembly GCF_051475585.1 of Sorangium sp. So ce426. NCBI lineage: Bacteria > Pseudomonadati > Myxococcota > Polyangiales > Polyangiaceae > Sorangium > Sorangium sp. So ce426. Next base: position 8,732,780 of record NZ_CP150341.1, read on the forward strand.
CGACGAGGTCGGCGAGATCGCCCCCTCGACGCAGGTGAAGCTGCTCCGCGTCCTCCAGGAGAGGACGTTCGAGCGCGTCGGCGGGAACGACGCCGTGACCGTCGACGTGCGGCTCATCGCGGCGACGAACCGCGATCTCGCGGCGGCGGTGCAGGAGGGCCACTTCCGGGAGGACCTCTACTACCGGCTCAACGTCGTCCACATCGACATGCCGCCGCTGCGCATCCGCGACACCGACGTGCTGCTGCTGGCGAACCACTTCCTGCACCGGTTCGCGGCGGAGAACCACCGCAAGATCGAGGGGTTCACCGACGAGGCCCGGGCGAAGCTCATCGCGCACCGGTGGCCGGGGAACGTGCGGGAGCTCGAGAACGCGATCGAGCGGGCGGTCGTCCTGTGCGACGACGCGCGCATCGACGCGGAGCACCTCCCCATCGACGCGGCGCCGGTCGCCAAGGGGGCCCTGCGGATCCCGGGCGCCACCATGGCGGAGATAGAGCGCTATGCCATCCTGTCGACGCTCGAGGCGACGAACGGCTCGACGACGCGCGCGGCCGAGCTCCTGGACATCAGCATACGCACCATCCAGTACCGCCTGCACGAATACGGCCTGACGGCGAAGTCCAAGCGCCCGCCGGCGGCAGAGTAGAGCGGCTTCCGCTCTGCTCTGCACCATCCAGAGCAGAGCGGCAGCAGAGCGGCGGTCTCCCTCTGCACCCTGCCGAGCAGAGCGGCGGTCTCCCGCACAGGAGACGGGCCCAGATCGGCGTTTTCGGCGCGCAAGCGCACTCCTGTGCGCTGAGCACCGAAAACGCCGAGGTGGGCCCGTCTCCGAAGCGGCTCAGACCACGTCGTGCATCCAGCCGTGGCGATCGGGGGCGAGGCCGTGCTGGATGTCGAGCAGCGCCTCGCGGAAGCGCGCCGCCACGGGGCCCGTCTCGTTGTTGTGGATGGAGAAGGTCCCCTCGCGGGACTTCACGGCGCCGATGGGCGTGATGACCGCGGCCGTCCCGCACGCGAACGCCTCGGTCATGCGGCCCTCGCGCACCGCCGCGCGCCACTCGTCGAAGGTGACCCTGCGCTCCTCCGCGGCATAGCCGAAATCCCGGGCGAGCTGGATGATGCTGTCGCGGGTGATGCCCGGCAGGAGCGTGCCTGTCAGCTCGGGGGTCACGATCACGGGGCGCCCCCGCTCCTCGTAGACGAAGAAGATGTTCATTCCCCCCATCTCCTCGACGACGCTGCGCTGGACGGCATCGAGCCAGACCACCTGCGCGCAGCCCTCGGCAGCGGCGTTCATCTGCGCGAGCAGGCTCGCGGCGTAGTTGCCCGCAAACTTGGCCGCGCCCGTGCCGCCCGGCGCCGCCCGGACGAAATCCTCCGAGATCCAGACCGTCACCGGCTTCACGCCCTGAGGGAAATACGCGGCCGCAGGCGACGCGATCACCAGGAAATCGTAGTCGCGCGACGCCCTCACCCCGAGCGCCGCCTCGGTGGCGAACATCAACGGTCGGACATACAGGCTCTCGCCCACGGGCGAGGGGACCCATGCGCGATCCTGGCGGATCAGGGCGTCGACCGCGCCGACGAACAGATCGACCGGCATCTCCGGCATCGCCAATCGGCGGGCAGAGCTATTGAAGCGCCGCGCGTTCGCCTCCGGCCGGAACGTCTTGATGCGCCCGTCCGGCTGCCGATAGGCCTTGAAGCCCTCGAAGATCGCCTGACCGTAATGCAGCACCATCGCCGCAGGATCGAGCGTGATCGGCGCGTACGGCCGGATCTGCCCCCGGAGCCAGCCCCTGTCCGCCGCGTACGGGATCACGACCATGTGCTCCGTGAACACGCGCCCGAAGCCAGGGTTCTGCATGCGCTGCGCGCGCTCCGCGTCGCCGAGGGGATGCGGCGTGGCTAGGATCTCGAGATCGACCTTCGTGGCAGGCGCGCTTTCAGTGCTCATCGTGCTCGACTTCCGCGGCGGACAGCGGTCGACCCGGCTCGAGTGGGCCGACGCGCGTCATCGTCGCGCGGCATTTTTCGAAAGAATCCTGGCGGGATGCAAGCACTTTCTCGCGAGAAAGCACCGCGGCGACGTGGTGAAGCAAGCGCGCAAGCGAGCGTGCGAGCGGGCGGCGCGTCACGACCGCAAAAAGGGATTTCTGTCGCGCTCCTCGCCGATCGTCGTGGAGGGGCCGTGTCCTGTGACGACCCGGGTCGACGGATCGAGCGTGAGCAGCTTGCCCCGGATGGATGAGACGATCGCCCGCGAGTCGCCGCCCCACAGATCGGTCCGGCCGATGCTGCGCCGGAACAGGGTGTCCCCCGTGAACGCGACGGCGCCCGTCTCCGCGAGCACCAGGAACGAGACGCTGCCCGGCGTGTGCCCCGGCGTGTGGAGCACGTGCAGATCGAGCCCGCCCGCCTTCACGACCGCGCCGTCGTTCAGATCGCCGTCGACCTCGCACCGCTCCGGCAGCGCAATGCCGAGCATCGCCGCCTGGACGGGGAGCATGTCGTAGAGGAAGCGGTCGGCCTCGTGAATGCGGGCCGCGGCGCCGGACCAGCGCTGGAGCGGCGCCGTGGCGCCCACGTGATCGATATGGGTGTGCGTGTGCACGATGGCCGCGACCTTCGCCCCGGCCTGCTCGACGCGCGCGCGGATCGTGTCGAAATCGCCCCCGGGGTCGATGACCACGGCGCCCTTGCTCACAGGGTCGACGAGGATCGAGCAGTTGCACCCCAGCGGACCGACGGAGAACGTCTCGAGCAGCACAGGGCGAGCTTGTAGCACGCGGAGCCCCGACCTCCACGCGCGACATCGTCGCCGAGGCGGCGCCGCGAGCGCCGATCGACCACCGCCGCGCGCCGCCCGGAGCGCGCGGCGCCGCGGCGCAGAAGGACGCGCGGAGACCTCGGATCCTCGCGGACCTCGGGTGCTCGATCCCGCGCGCGCTCCCGCGGCCGCTACTTCGGGGCGCTCACGATGGTGCCGTTCGTTCCGAGTCCGTTGGTCCAGTAGACGCGGGTCGCGTCGAGGGCGATGCCGTAGGGCGACGGCTCGCCGGCCGCCACCGCCCCGATGATGCCGTTCGGCAGCATCCTCATGACGTTCGGTGAGTTGGGGTCCGTCCAGTAAACGCCCGTCGCGTCGGCGGCGATGCCCCTCGGGTTCTCCCGGCCGCTCGCGATCACCGTCGGCTCTCCGCCGGTCTTGGCCACCCGCATCACGTTGCCGGTCCTGCTGGTCGTCCAGTAGACGTGCGTCGCGTCGACGGCGATCTCGCGCACCTGGCCTTGATCGGCCGCCAGCGTGGTGAACGGGCCTTCGCCCGTGGAGTCCTTGGGCGCGGACATCACCATGCCCCGCTCGTCGCGCACGGTCCAGTAAACGTGCGTCGCGTCGACCGCGAGGGCGTGGGTCGTCCCGCCCCGGTCCGAGATGACGGTGAACGGCCCGTTGCCGTCCGAGTCCTTCCGCGCGCGGACCACGGAGCCGCCGCGCTCGCGGTTCGTCCAGTAGACGAACTCCTCGTCGATCGCGATGCCGAACGGATCGGGCTGCCCCGCGGCGATCGCCACCGGCGCCTCCTGGCCGCCGACCCGCGCCCTCATCACCTGACCGTCGCTCTCGCCGGCCACGCCCTGGTTGGCCCAGAAGACGTGGGTGGCGTCGGCCTTGATATCGGCCGGCTGGACCTGCGCGGTGGCGATGTTGATCGCGACGGCTTCGCCCTGCGTCCACTGCCTGACCATGCCCTGCTCGCCGTTGGTCCAGAACACGACGCCGTTGGCGACGGCGAGGAACAGCGGATCCCGCTGGCCCGAGATGTGGATCGAGGTGCGGATGCACGTGCCGTCCCGGCAGGTGCCATCGCAGTCGACGGGGCAAGTGCCGCAATGGAGGGCGTCGTTCGTCACGTTGACCTCACAGCTGTTCTCGGCATCCGCGTCGCAATCGACGTAAACGTCCCCGCAGACCGGCGGCTCGTCGATGATGGGCCCCACGCCCCCGCTCCCGCCGCTCCCCGCGGTCGCTCCGCCCACGCCCGGCTCGCCCCCGGTCCCCTGGCCGCCCACGCCCGCCGCGCCCCCCGTGCCCGGCGCGCCGCCCTCGCCTCCTCCCGCGGAAGCCGTGGTCCCCGGACCGGACCCGCCGGGAGTGAAGAGGTTCGACGCGTCAGGCGTGGAGCAAGCTGCTACGGCGAGTCCGGAAACGAGCCCGAGGAGAACGGTGCGACGCATTGTGCTGTGCATGGAAACCTCCACCCATACAGGCTACACGAGCCTGCCGAAAAAACGCATCTGTGAACTTGATGTGTTTTCAAACCTAATTCGTCCGCGCACGCGCGGGCATGCCTCGTGCGGATCCGGGGGCAAATGACGGCGATGCGGCGGGCGAGGGCGCGCGTGGCAGGACAGCAGGCTCGACCCCGGCGCGCGCGGGCATGTGGTCGTGCTGGTTCGGCCGCCGCGGGCGGGCGCGGCTGCGGGCGCGCGCGGCTGGAGCTCCGGCAATGTCGCTGGATCTACCGACAAGTGGTCGTGCTCCGCCGGCGACGGGCGAGCCCCGCCCAGCGCGCAACGGGCTCTCGCCACGCCGGGGCCGCGCGCGCGACTCCGCACCTCGCGCGGCCGGCGCTCCACGCCGCGCGGCCGTGAGGCACAGGCGATGAGGGGTCTCCGCACGCCCCGGCCGGAGACACGATGAGGCAGCGCCATCAGCGCAGGAGACGGCGCAGGCCGGCGACTCACGATCACGGCGGAGCGGTGGAATCTCGAGAGAGAGAGCGCGCGCGTGCGGCCGCGGCGGTGGGCGCGAGCTCCCGAAGGCCGCTCGGGAGGCCTGGCTCACGCGCGCTTCGTGAGCTCCAGCCTCGGCGCCGCCCGCCCGCTCCCTCGCGAGCGCCTCGCCCCCGCGCCCAACCGGGAAGATGGCGCTGGACGCGGAGGGGCGCTACCCTCCGGACGCCGCGTGTGTGAACGTACGATGTCATCCAGGGTGGATCCGCTGTTCCGCCGCGCGGCGCGCGGTCACGGGGGAGCGCGCGGCGCGGCAGTGCGTGCCCTGCGCCGCGGCCTCCTCCTCCTCCTCGACGCCGCGCGCGCGGCTCGGCCTGGAGGCGCGAACGCATGAGCGAGTCCGTGTTCATCGCGGGAGGCCAGGCGAGCTCCGCGGCGCGAGAGCGCGCGATGACGTTCGTCGGGCGCACGCTCGTCCACCGCTATCGCCTCGAGGAGCTCGTCGCGATGGGCGGCATCGCCGCCGTCTTCAGGGCAAAGAAGCTCGCGACCGGCGAGGACGTGGCCGTCAAGGTGCTCCACCCGGACGCCGAGGAGCTGCCGGAGCTCATCGAGCGCTTCGAGCGCGAGGCGCTCGCCGGTCGCCACATCTTCCACCCGAACGTCGCGGCGGTCTACGAGATCAACCAGCTCGACGACGGCGCGTGGTTCATGGTGATGGAGTTCATCCGCGGCATCACGCTGCGGAAGCTCATCGACCAGGGCCCCGTCCCCCCGCTGCGCGCGGCGAACATCGCGCGCCAGCTCGCGAGCGCGCTCAACGCGGCGCACGACTTCGGGATCGTGCACAGGGACGTGAAGCCGCTCAACGTCATGGTCCTCGACGGGCCGGAGGAGCGCGTCCTGCTCATCGACTTCGGCCTCGCCAAGGTGCCGATCGAGCAGTTCTCCATCACCGACGACGGCTCGCGCCGCTCGCTGACGAACGCCGGCGTGCTGCTCGGCACGGTGGCGTACATGGCGCCCGAGGCGGCGCTCGGCATGCGCTCTGTCGACCGGCGGGCCGACCTCTACGCGCTCGGGGTCATCCTCTACGAGATGCTCGCGGGCAAGCACCCCTTCACGGCGGTCGAGCCGTCGGCGCTGTTCGCGCAGCACCGGTCGGCCGTGCCGCCGCCGATCGCCGAGCGCTCCCCTGGCGTCGTCGTCCCGCCCGCGCTGGAGGCGGTCGTGATGCGCCTGCTCGCCAAGGACCCGGACGACCGCTTCCCCCACGCGCGCGCCGTGCTCGTGGCGCTCGACGCCGCCATCCAGAAGATGAGCGCGCCCGAGAGCGGCATCGCCCTCGCCGCCCCGTCCAGCCTCCGGGCCGCGGCCAGCTTCATCGAGCGGCGGACGTCGCGGGCCGTGATCGCCGGCGCGGGCATCGTGTTCTTCACGATCGGGAGCGTGATCGCCTGGCTGCTCGCGTCGCGCTGAGCGCGCGCGGCGTCGTCGCGCGCGCGCTCAGCGGCGCTTGACGTCGTCGCGCGCTCAGCGGCGCCCGGCCGGCTCGCAGGTCCCCACGGGGAGCCCTGCGAGCGCGGTGTGATCGACGCACCGCTCGCCGCCCGGGCACGGCGCGGCGCGCTCGCCGCGCGGATCGCAGAGCGCTCTGCAGGTGTTCGAGGGGTCGCAGATGCTGCCGGGCGCGCACGCGAACGACGCGTCGCACGGCTGCCCGTCCGAGCCCGCGCCCGCGTTCCAGCACGACGTCGAGCCGTTGCCCCAGAACACGCAGGCGGCGCCGTTGTCGCAGTCCTGCGCGAAGAGATCGCAGCCGTCGCCGTCGATGCAGGCCCCCCCTGTGAACGAGCCGCCATCGAGGAAACACGCGCTCCCCGGCGCGCAGTCCGAGGCGGCGCTGCAGGTCGCGGCGCAGACCTGGGCCGGGTTGCACGACTGCGCGGGCGCGCACTCCGACGCGGCGAGGCACGCCTCGCCGGGGCCGGCGCCCGTCCTGGGCTCCCGCGCGAGGCTCGTCTTGCGCGGCAACGCGAGCGCCTCGCGATCGAGCAGGACGCCCGACTTGTAGACGCGCGACACGCGCTCGAGCGCGCGGACATCGGCGAGCGGATCGCCGTCGACCACGAGCACGTCCGCGAGCGCTCCTCGCTCGAGGCGCCCGAGATCGGGCCGCCCGAGCACGTCCGCGGCGGCGCGCGTGGCGGCGGCGAGCGCCGCGAGGGGCGGCATCCCGGCCTCGACGAGGAGCGCGACCTCGCGGCGCAGGCTCAGCCCGTGAAAGACGCCCGGGTTGCCGGCGTCGGAGCCGGCGGCGATGGTGACCCCGGCCTGGTAGCAGGTGACGAGGTTCGCGATCGCATGGTCGCGCCGCCGCTTCACGAGCTCCAGGAAATGCGCCGTCCTGAGCTCCGCGAGCAACGAGGGATCACGCAGGGCCGCGATCACGCCGGCCGGCACGTCATCGACGAGGGCGGGGTCGTCGAGCTCGGTCAGCGCTCCGTGAGCCGTGCGGTACAGGCCGTCCGCCACCGCGAGCGTGGGGACGACGACGGCCCCGGCAGCGGCCATCCTCCGCGCGAGGTCCGGTGAGATTCGGTCCTCGTCCGGGACGTGCGCGAAGAGCGTCACGCCGCCGTCGAGCGCGGCCTCGATGTCCGGGGCCCCCGTCGCGTGGGCGATCACCCGGACGCCCGCGGCCGCGGCGGCCTCCTGGATCGCCGCCACGGACGGGCGCGTCAGGCGCGGGAGCGGCAGCGATCCGCCCCCCTCGAGCACGATCTTGATGAAATCGGGTGCCCTCGGGAGGAGCGCCTCGAAGGCCTTGTCGACGTCGGCGGGCGAGTCGATGAAGACGCAGTAGTCGCCCGGCGGGCTGCCTTGATAGCAGGGGTGCCCTCCGGTCGGCGTGAGCAGGGGCCCGGCGGCGAAGAGCTGCGGCGCGAGGAGGTCGCCGGCGTCGATGCGCGATCGCTGCTCGAAGATGACGTGCTGGGATGAGCCGAGGTCGAGGTACGAGGTGACGCCCGCCCGGAGCATCGCCTTCGTGTGGTCCTCGAGGTGGAGGTCGCCGTCATAATAAGCATAGGGCCCGGCGACGCTCAGCGAGTGGACGTGGAGATCGATGAGCCCGGGGAGGACCGTCTTGCCAGCGACGTCCACGACCTCGCCGCCTCCAGCCTCGACGCGGGGCTCGGCGTCGCCGAAGACGACCTGCTTCACCCTGTCGCCCTCGATCACCACCGTTGCCCTGGCCGCGCGCGTGCCGTCGAACACCATGCCTCCCTTCAGCACGGTGCAGCCCGCACACCCCACCTCGGCCGCGCTGGGCGTCGAGGGGCTCTCCGCGACGCCGCAGCCTGCGAGCCACGTTGACGCAGCGACGAACCACAAAGCGAGACGAGCCATCGCCAGTCCGAGCGAAGTACGACGCATGACACTCCGTTATCGATGGGCGCCAGGAGCACCCGAGAAGCGGCAGACCGCGTACCGGACACAGCGCACGAAAGCAATCGAATGGAGCGGCGCGCACGGCGCGGTGCACGCGCGCCCGCAGCGTGCCGCGTTATCCAGGATTGTTCGTATCGAGGCGGGCTGCTCGAGGGAGGCGCTTTGTCCCCGACGGCCCTTGGGCATCTCCGGCCCGAGCGGAGGACGGCTCCAGATCGCGGGCCAGCTTGACAGATGGGCCTGTCCCGGAAGTCCAGCCGCCCGGGCGCACGGAGGGAGCGCAGGGAGTCACGCTCGATGTTGTTCCGGCCTTCTCTGCTGCTCCGGCGGCGATCCAGGCCACCCGGAAGAGCGGCCTGAGTGGGGCGAGCGAGAGAAAGGAGCCCGCGACGCCCTCCTTTGAAGGCGGCATCTCTCGTGCTGTCCACGGATCGGAGCGCCCTGGAATGATAGAGAGTCCAACCGAACTTCCGTCGCCCGGCGACGAGCCACCGTATTGACGAAGACCCTTTGCGTGCCTCACCTACTCGTGGGAGGCTCTGCGATGAGTGATTCGAAAATCGAAAACAATTCTCCGAAAGATCTGGAAGTGACCGTGAAGGAGCTGCGCAACGCCATCAACGATTTGTCGGCCAGGCTGGACGACATGGCAACAGCGACTCCGGCCAACTACCACTGCGGCTGCGGCGGCTGCGGCGGCTGCGGCGGCTGTGGCTGCGGCGGGTGCAGGTGCGGCGGGTGCAGGTGCGGCGGGTGCAGGTGCCGCTGTAGCTAGCCCTGAGGCCGTCGAGGCCGAGCGATAGAGCTCTGGAGGAAGACGAGGAGCGCGAGAGTTCGAGAAAGGCAACATCCCGTCTTCCCCGGCTCACCACGACCGCGCGACGTCGCGCGGTCGTGGTGAGCTTGCGAGCTTCTTCTCTCCTTTGCTTGTCGGAGCGCCGCTCCCCGAGCACCAGAATTGAACCTCTTTACCGAAAGTGCAGGACGGCGCTCGTCGAGGCGCCGCCGCGCTGCGCTTTCCTGGAGATCTCGCGTGGCCACCCAACTGCCCAGCTCAGCGATCACCGCGCCCTCGCTCGAGGGGACCGCCCCGCCTGCGTCGGCGGAAGCGCGCGAGGAGCTCGCGCGATCACGCGTCCTCGTCGTCGGGCTCGAACCGTGGGGCGCCGTCGCGGCCACCGAGCTCGCGTGTCTGGGCGTCGGCGCGCTCCACGTCCTCGACGACAGGGAGGTCACGGCCGACGATCTCGGCCCCTTCGCCGAGGCGGATCTCGGAAAGGGTCGAGCGCGCGCGCTCTCCGTCGCCCTGTCGCGGCTCGCCCCCGGCTGCGCGATCACGCCCGGGACGCTGCTCGCCGCCGCGGATCGCCCGATCGTCCAGGAGGACACCGGCTGGGACCTGATCCTCGCCTGCGTCTCTGGCGATGATCTGCTCGTCCTTCAGGGCGTCGCCCGCTTCGCCCACGCGGCGTCCGTCCTGTCGCTCAGCGCGCACCTCGAGGGGCTCGACGCGGTGATCGGACCGGCCGTCGTGCCGGGCGAGACCGCGTGCTGGGACTGCTGCCGCCTGCGCAGGCTCGCGGTGAGCACGCAGGGAGAGGCGGATCGCGCGCTTCACGCGTCGCTCCTCGCCGCCCGTCCGGAGCGCCGCGCGCGCACCTACCTCGCCCCGATGCCGGCGTTCCTGGGCCACGCCGTCGCGCTCGCGGCCCTCGATCTGCTGATGAACCGCGCCGCGTCGCGGCTCGCGGGCCGCTTCATCGTCCAGAACCTGGTCGACCCGGAGGCGTCGCTCCACACCGTCTTGCAGATGCCCTGGTGCCGGGTCTGCGGCGGCGCCGCCGAGGCCCTCCGCACCGGAAGCGCACGTCGGGGATCGAGCGCCCACCTACGCGACGCACCCGACCCCGCGGCGCTCCGGCGGATGCTCGCCGGCGTCGTCGACGCGCGGGCGGGCATCGTCCACCGCCTCACGCTGGACGCGACGAGCCCGGCGCTCGCCCCCGAAGCGTGCATTACGGCCACCGCGTTCCTCTGCGACTACACCGACGGCTCGCCGCACGCCCACCGCTCGAGCGAGCCGCAGGTCGGCACCGGGAAGGGCGTCACGGCCGTCGAGGCCCTGATCAGGGCGACCGGTGAGGCCGTCGAGCGTTACTCCGCCGAGTTCGTCGACCGAAAGGAGCTCCTTCGCTCCTCGATAACCGGGATGAAGAGCGACTTCATCGCTCCCGAGCGCCTCTGTCTCTACAGCGAGGAGCAGTACGCAACGCCCGGATTCCGCTACGCGCGGGTCGATCCGGCCGCGCCCATCGACTGGGCCCTCGGGCGCTGGATGGACACGGGCGCGCCCGTGTATGTGCCGGCGCTCCCGACCTACTACGGCTACTGCGCAGGACACGACGCGCACTTCTGCCAGGTGACCTCGAACGGGCTCGCGGCGGGCGCGACGCTCGAGGGCGCGGCGATGGGGGCCGCGCTCGAGCTCATCGAGCGCGACGCCTTCATGATCTCGTGGCTCGCTCGCCGGCCCGGGCGGCGGATCTTGCCCGATGACTCGCTCGACCCCGAGCTGCACGAGATCGCCCGGCAGCTCGAGGAGCGCGGCGCCCGGATCGAGCTGTATCTCCTCGACGCGGGCATCTCGGTCCCCGTGGTGATGTGCGTGGGTTACGGCGACGGCAAGCGCTGGCCCGGCGCGGTGGTCTCGATCTCCGCCCACCTGAGCCCCCTCAACGCGATCAGGAAAGCGATCCTGGAGCAAGGCCAGATAGGCAATTACGTCTTCCGCCTGATGACGGGCGAGGCGCTCGTCGTCCCGGAGCGTCCGGAGGACGTTCTCACGCTCGAGGATCACGCGATATACTACCTCCCCGCGCGCCGCGCCGCGGCCTTCGCCTTCCTCCGCGAAGGAGGCACGGTCACCGCCGCCGAGCTCGAGGAGCCCGACGAGGTCTCGCTGTCCGAGCTCACCCGGCGCGTGCAGGCCGCGGGGCTGCGCATCGCGATCGTGGACGTGACGTCGCCCGACCTCGCGGCGACCCCGTTCCGTGTCGCCCGGGCCCTCGGGCCCGATTTCCAGCAGATCCATTTCGGCCACCAGCTCGCTCAGCTCGGTAATCCGCGTCTCCGTTCGATGACCCCCCACGGCATCAACCCTGACCCTCACCCGATGGCCTGAGAGAGGACACCATGGCAAGGAGCAAAGAGGCGGACGTTGCGCGGCTCTATCATCTCCAGTCCTCCCACGTGAGGTCGCGGCCGCTGGAGCCGCCGTTCGACGGGGATCTCCAGCCGCTCCGCTTCCGGACCTACGTCGGCGCGGCGCGCACGCCGCTGCCCGGGCGCGATTTCGCGATCGACGCCCCGCTCGGCGGGGTGCTGGAGCAGCGGCGGTCACACCGGGAGTTCTCTCTCGGGCCGATGTCCATCGAGACGCTCGGGCGGCTCCTTCACGCGAGCTACGGCGTCCGCGGCGCGCGAAATGTCGACGGAGCGTGGACCTGCGATCGCCCCGCGCCCTCGGCCGGCGGCCGGTATCCGCTCGAGATCTACGTCGCGACGCAGGCCGTCGAGGGGGTCCCGGACGGCCTGTACCACTACGACGCCCAGGCGCACGAGCTCGAGCTCCGCCGGACAGGCCTCGCGCACGCAACGCTCGTGGATCTCACGGTGGGTCAGGACATGATCCTGAACACCAATGTCGTGGTCATCATCACCGCGGTGCCGTTCCGCACGATGTGGAAATACGGCCAGCGCGGATATCGATTCCTGTGGCTGGACGCAGGGCACCTGGGCCAGAACCTCTATCTCGTCGCGACGGCCATGGGCCTCGGCCCGGTGGCGATCGGCGGATTTTACGATGAGGAGCTCAAGGCCTTCCTGGCGCTGCCGGCCGAGGAAGACACGATGTACATCGTCTGCGTCGGTCAGCCCGCGCCGGCCGGGGGCCGGAGCGGGCCTTAGCGCGCCTGAACCAGAAGCGTCGGAGAGCACCATGCCCAGCATTCGACTCAGCCGCTCGGCCAGCATCACGCCCACCGACATGGGCGTCATCCTCCGCTCCGATCTCGGCACCTTCCAGCTCACCGGCCTGGACGTGAGCGCGTTCGTCGAGCGGATGGTCCCGCTGCTCGACGGGTCGCGCGACCGGGAGGCGCTCGTCGAGGCGCTCGCGGACTACTCGCGGCAGAGCGTGACGGCGTTCCTCGACCTGCTCGAGGCGCGCGGGCTGGTCGAGCCGGTGCCCGCGGGGGCGCCGTCCGGCGAGCGCCTGCACGGGCAGCGCGAGTTCCTCCGCAAGTGGTCGTCGGCCCCGGAGCAGGCGGCGCAGCGGATCGCGAACGCGCGCGTGCTCGTGGTGGGCCTCGAGCCCTGGGGGGCCTCGGCCGCCCTGGCGCTCGCGGGGGCGGGCGTCTCCGCGCTCCGCCTGATCGACGGCGGCGCCGTCGGCACGCGCGACGTCGCGGTGGTCCGCGCGCGGGGGGAGGCGGCGCTCGGCGCGCCCCGCCGCGGCGCCGTGGCCGCGCTGATCCGCGAGCACGCGCCGCTCTGCCGGGTGGACGAGAGCTCCTCCGCCGCGCTGGAGGGGGACGGCCTCCTCTCGCCGGAGGGGCGCCCTCACCTCCTCGTCGCGGCGGTGCGCGGCGACGACGCGGAGCTGCTGGAGCGCGTCGCGCGGTTCGGCCATCGCACAGGGATCGCCACGCTCTTCTCGCACCTCGCGGGGACGACGGCCGTCCTGGGCCCGCTCGTCTTCCCGGGGAAGACGGCGTGCCGGATCTGCGCGACGACCGAGGCGCTGAGCCCCTCGCTCGCGGCGCGCTCCCTGGCCGATCCCGCGCCGCACGCCGGCACGATGGGTCAGCTGCTCGGCCACCTCGTGGCGATGGAGGCCCTCAAGGTGCTCTCGGCGTACACGCCCTCCAGGCTCGGGGGCAGGTTCCTGATCCAGGACCTCGCGACGCTCGAGACATCGCACCACACGCTCGTGAGGTTGCCCTGGTGCAAGGTGTGCGGCGAGGGATGACGCGGGGCTCTGGGTGCTCTAGCCTGCGGCCGTGAAGAGGCCTCCCCTTCCAGCCGCCTCCCGCATCGCCGACGCGCCCGCCGCCGGCGCCCATGGCCCGGGCCTCGCGCCATGATCGGTCGGACCCTCGACGACCGCTACACGATGCTCCGGCTGCTCGGCCAGGGCGGGATGGGCGCCGTCTACGAGGCCCGGCACGCGGGCACCGGCCGCCGCGTCGCGGTGAAGGTCATCCTCGGCCAGGCGGCGGACGACGAGCTCGTCCGCCGCTTCCAGCGCGAGGCGCGCGCGGTCGGCGCGGTCGAGTCGGAGCACATCGCGCAGGTGTTCGACACCGGGCGCGACCGCGAGACCGGCGCGCCGTACATCGCGATGGAGTTCCTCGAGGGCGAGGACGTGCAGGCCCTCATCGAGCGGCTCGGCCCGCTCCCTGTCGATCTCGCGCTCCGCATCGGGCTGCAGGCGTGCCTGGGGCTCGAGCGCGCGCACGAGGCCGGCATCGTCCACCGCGACGTCAAGCCGGCCAACCTGTTCCTCGCGAAAAAGCAGGGCGGCCAGCGCGTGATCAAGGTGCTCGACTTCGGCGTCGCCAAGGTGACGGACAACAGCCTCGGCAACGGCGGGATGACGAAGAGCGGCGCGCTCCTCGGCTCTCCCCTCTACATGTCGCCCGAGCAGGCGCGCGGCAACGGCGCCATCGACGCGCGCTCGGACGTCTGGTCGCTCGGCATCAGCCTGTACCACGCCCTCTCGGGCCATCGGCCCAACGAGCACCTGACCGGCCTCGGAGAGCTCGTCCTGGCCATCTGCACGACCCCGGTGCGCTGGATCCAGGAGATCGCGCCCTGGGTGCCGCTGGAGGTCGCCCGCGTGGTGCACCGGGCGCTGGTGATCGATCCGGCGGGCCGCACCGCGAGCGCCGGCGAGCTCGCGGCGGCGCTGCGCGCGTTCCTGCCGGGCGGCGAGGCGATCGTCGAGGCGATGCTCGTGCCGCTCGACGCCGCCACGCGCGCGTCGCGCGCGTCGTTCGGCGCCATCTCGGCCCCCCAGCACGCCTCGAGCGCGCCGTTCGGCGCTGCGCTGACCCCGCCGCGCGCGTCGGCCGCGCCCTTCGAGGCCGCGGGGCGCCCGCCGGGCGGGCAATCCGGACCGTATGCGCTGTCGGCCACGGCGCCCGCCACGAGCGTGCGGCTGTCGAGCCGCCCCGAGCGTCCGGCGTCGCGCCCGCCCGTCGCCCTGATCGCCGGCGGCGTGCTGGCCGCCGCGCTCGCTGGCGGCGCGGGCGTCTACCTCGCTGTGCGCAGCGCGCCGCCGGCCGCGCCCACGCCCTCGGCCGAGCCGGCCCCGCCAGCGCGCGCCGAGACCGAGCCGCCGCCTCCGTCCGCCGGCGTCGAGGCCAGGCCGACGCCGTCCGCCAGCGCCGAGCCGCCGCGCGCCGACACGCCCGTGGATCCGCCGGCCGCGGCCTCGTCGACGCCCGCGGCGCCGCCCTCCGCCGCGGCGACCGGACGCGCCGCCGCGTCGGCGCCGGCGAGCGCCGTCGCTCGACCGCCCGCGCCGAGGCCGCCTGCGGCCAGGCCGCCGCCCCAGAGGCCCCCGAGGAATGACGATGACGAGACATCGAGGAAATAGCCGCGTCGCGTGGTGTGTCGCCGCGCTCCTGTCGCTCTCCGCGGGTGTCGCCCGCGCGGAGCCGTCCGCGGATCAGGCGGCCGCGGCCGAGGCGCTCTTCCGCGAGGGGCGCGATCTCGTCGCGCAGGGCAAGCTCGCCGAGGCGTGCCCCAAGTTCGCGGCGAGCCAGCGGCTGGACCCGGGCTACGGCACCCAGTGGAACCTGGCGGACTGCCTCGAGCAGATCGGCCGCAGCGCGAGCGCCTGGGCGGCGTTCCGCGAGGCGGCGGACATGGCGAGCCGGGCCGGCCAGGCGGACCGCGAGGCGAAGGCGACCCGCCGCGCGGCCGATCTGGAGAAGAAGCTCGAGCGCCTCGCCATCACGGTGACCACGCCGGCGGACGGCCTCGTCGTGAAGCGCAACGGCGCGGTCCTCGACGCCGGCGCGTGGGGCGCGCCGCTCCCTGTCGATCCGGGCAAGCACCGCGTCGAGGCGACCGCGCCAGGCAAGAGGCCATTCTCGGTCGAGGCGCAGACCGCCGGCCCCGGCCAGGTCGTCACCGTGGAGGTCCCGCCGCTCGAGGACGACCCCGCGGCGACAGCGGCGACCCCGCCGCCCGGCGCGCAGCCCGGGCCGCTCGCCGCGCCGCTCCAGCCGACCGCTGGCGGCGACGGAGACAGCGGCGCGGGCACCCGCCGCACCCTCGCCTTCGTGGCAGGCGGCGTCGGCGTCGCCGGCGTCGTGACCGGCTCGGTCTTCGGGCTGCTCGCCAGCTCGCGGTGGAACCGGGCCCAGGACGAGCACTGCCGGACCGAGACGCTCTGCGACGCCCGCGGCGTGGCGCTGGTCGAGGACGCCAAGAGCGCCGCGAAGCTGTCCACCGCCGGCTTCATCGTCGGCGGGGTCGGGCTCGCGGCCGGCGTCGCGCTGTTCGTGACGTCGCTCGGCGACACGGAGCCCGCGGCGGCGAGGATCGTTGTCGCGCCTGCCGTCGGCACGGCCGGCGGCGGGCTGGCGATCCACGGCCGCTTCTGACGCCTGGCAGCGCCCGGCGCCGCGGCGCGCCGCGGGCGGCGGCCGGCCCCGATACGGGCCAGCCGCCGTGCCCGGGAGGGCGCGACGCGCCGCTCCCGGGCGAGCGCGCCTCACTCGTCGATCACGAACTCCACGCGGCGGTTCTTCGCCAGGCTCGCCGGGTCGGTGCCCTCGGCCACCGGCCTGTCCGACCCGAAGCCCTCGGCCGTGAGCCGGCCCGGGCTGACGCCCTTCCGGATCAGGTACTTCCGGACCGTCTCGGCGCGCTGCTCGCTCAGCTCCTGGTTCAGCTCGGGCGTGCCGGTCTCGTCGGTGTGCCCCTCCACCCGCAGCCGCTCGATCTCGGGGTTCGCCTTCATGACGAGCGCCACCTGATCCAGGGTCCTGTACGAGTCCTGCTCGAGCTCGGCCGAACCGGTCCGGAAGCGGATGGTGTCCCGGATCACAAACTGGCCCTCCTCGTACGCGACCCGCGGCTCGCCCTCGTCGGGGCAGCCGTCGTCGTCCTCGACGCCGTTGATCGTCTCCTTCTCGTCCGGGCACTCGTCGTCCGCGTTCGGCACGCCGTCGTGATCATCGTCGGCGTCCTCCTCGGGGCAGCCGTCGCTGTCGTAGTCGGCGTCGCGATCCTCCGGGACGTCGGGGCACTGGTCGCGCTCGTCGTCGACGCCGTCGTGGTCCCTGTCGTGCGAGGTCGGCGTGTACTTCACGCCCGCGAACACGCGGAAGATCGGCACGCCGTAGCCGGCCAGCGCGCCGATCCCCGGGCCCGCGGTGATCTCCCACTCCTCGCTCGGGTTGATCTTCACGTAGCCGAGCGCCTCGAGCGGCGTCTCCTCCTCGTTCAGGTCGTCCGCGGCGATGCCGATGCCGCCGTTCGCCTCGGCGCCGATCTCGACCTTCCCGTCGATGCCGCCGAAGCGGTAGCCGAGCGCCGCGGCGTACGTCAGCTCGCTCGCCGCCTCGACGTTCGCGTACGTCGTCCCCTCGCGGATCGCGACGCCCGCGTTGACGCCGAACCTGAGGCCGGGCGCGAACCGGTGATCGAGCACGATGCGCGGCCAGAACACGACGTTGCGCGCGCCGCCCGCGAAGTCTCCGGTGTGCGTCGGGACGCGCAGCTCGGCCACGAGGCCGAGGCCGATGGAGTCGCGGTCGTCGAGCAGGCGCAGCTTCGGCACGAGCCGGATGTCGCCGAGGCCCGCGAACGACGGAGAGCCCTCGCCCGACTGCGCGAGGAAGAACGGGATGTCGAGGCCGATCGCGAACGGCTCGGCGATCGTGACCGACGCCATGAGATCGGCGCCCAGGCGGCCGCTCACGATCTGGCTGCGCACCTCGCCGTCGCCCGTCGCGACGATCAGCGGGTTGCGGGCGTAGTTCAGGAACAGCCCGAACGCCCATGGATCGCCGGGCTCGCGGACGCCGGAGCCCTCCGTGACGACGAAGGCGTCGTGGGTGACGGCCGGCTTGAAGCGCTCGACGTCGATGTCCGTGCTCTGCGCCGACGCGGGCGTCGCGGCGGTGAGGACCGCGCAGGCGGCGCAGGTGATGGCGGCGAGGATCGGTGCGCGCATGGTTCTCCTCTTCATCGGCTTCATCGGCCGGCTCCGGGTCCGCGGCGCGGGCGCCTCCGCAACCGGAGCGCGAGCCCGCCGGCGGCGAGCAGCGACAGGGCTCCCCCTCCGTACGGCGCGGGCCCCGCCGCGCAGGCGCAGGCGCCGCCCTGGACCGCATCACCCGGCAGGAGATCCGGTTCGCCCGGGCCGCCCGCGCCGCTCGACGCCCCGCCGTCGACGCAGCGCCCGGTCGGCGCGCAGCGCAGGCCCGCGCCGCACTCGGACGAGCCCGGCGAGCACGGGCCGCACTGCCCGCTGGCACACACGAGATCGCCGCACTGGGCGTTCGACGTGCAGGTATTCCCGGGCGTGGGGACGCACCGGTAATCCGCGGAGCAGTCCTCGTCCGCGTCGCAGTCGACATCGTCGACGCACGACACCGGCAGGATGCAGTCGCCGTCCACGCAGATGCCCCTGCCGGCGCAGTCCGCGTCGCGCGTGCAGCCGGAGGGCGGGACGATCACGTCGGGCACGCGGTCGCCGTCCGCGTCGCCGGCCACGCACGGCGCGGAGAGGCCGATGTCGAGATCGCCCGGCCCGAGCGCCGCCGCGTCGTTCACCGACCGGAAGTACAGGTTCGCCTCGCACGCCACGCCGACGCCCACGAGGTCGAGCGCGATGGATGCCTGCGCGTACCCCCGCGTCGCGTCGTTGATCAGCAGGGGGTCCATGTCCGTCCCTGCCTCGGTCGCGACCTGCGCGTCCGTCACGTCGACGGGCTCGTACCGCCCCGACGCCCCGGAGAAGGACCAGACCCTCACGAGCGTGCCGTCGCCCTTCACGCCGAGCACGACCTCGTAGCCGCCCGGCGACCCGTCGTTCGTGAACCGGTCGTCGATCCCCGCCGTCGCGGCGGTGCCGCCGGTCTGCCGGTTCCTGTCGGTGTCGATGAACACGAAGAGCGTCGCCTCCCCGCTGATCGCGGTCGTCTCCGACACGTACCCGCGCACCCAGAACCGCCCGGCGGCGGCGACCGCGTACGCGGACCGGAAGTCGATCGATCGCTCCGGCGCGTCGAAGGCCTCGCCGTCGCCCGCGACGTCCTCCTCGCCGTAGGGCCACCTCGGCTCCCCGGTCCTGTCGATCGCGACGATCTCGTCGAGCACCGGCGTCGTCCGCCCGCCCGTCCACGTCTGAGCGGACGAGCTCCTCGGAAGGAGCGCGACGCCGAGCGCCGCGCCCAAAGCCAGGGGCGCGACCCACGAGCGCCCCCGCGCGCACCCATCTTTGTGTTGTGCCATGGCGGGGAGCATCCTCGCACAGGTCGCCGCAACCCTTACAAATGAAAGGCGATTCGCGCCCAGAGTGCGCAAGGGTGCGCGACTGCAATACCATGCATCCCCACCGTCGTTCGCGCGCGAGCGGGACGGGGGAGAAGCGCTCACCGTCGGTGCGATGTCGATGCGCTCACCCTCCGTGCCGACTGGGCAGCTGATCATCGCTCCTCCCTGCCCGCGCGCACGAAGCGCGGAGAGCACGGCAGAGCACGGTAGAGCGCGATCGCGCGCGCCGGAGGCGCGGCCTCCACGCGCGGCGGCCCGGAGCGACGAGCGGCCGTGACGCGGGCGACCGAGCGCCCCTTCTTTTCATCACCGAGCGGCTCGCCGGGGCCTCCGGCGCGATCACCTGGCTTGGCCACGCGCCCGGGTTCTGTAACTGTCCCGCGGTCAGTTACGCGTCGCTGCGCCGCCGTGGGCTCGGGGGGTCCGAGCGCTGGCGCCTGGCCGCGCGAGATGAATCCCTCTTCCGATCGAAGGAACCGCGATGCACTGCACACTCCAGAAACACCGCCCCGGAGCGCTCCGTGTGGCTTGCCTGCTGCTTGGGTCGCTCGCCGCCGCGTGCTCGGGCGAGGGCCCGGCGCCGCTCGAGGGGAGCGCGTTCGACGTCGAGCGTTACGACCTCCGGGGCGAGTTCGACTGGGAGCGGAGCCGCCTCGTGGCGACGCTGGGCCTCACGCTGTCGCTCACCGGAGACGGCCCGAGGACGGTGGTCCTCGACAGCGCCGTCGCCGAGGTGAAGGAGGTCCGGCGGAAGGGCGGCGGGGCGCTCCCGCACGCGCTCGATCCGCAGCGCCAGGCGCTCGCGATCGACCTCTCGAGCGAGCCCGAGGCGATGAGCGGCGCGCCGATCGCGCTCGAGATCGACTACGAGGCGCTCTCCGGCGACGCCCTCCGGGCGGTGCCGGCGCGCATGGGCGATCCGGTCGCCGTGCGCGCCGTCTACACGGTGTCGGAGCCGCTCGGCGCGTCGCGGTGGATGCCTTGCCACAACGCGCCCTCGGACCGGGCCATCTTCTCGATCGCGATGCGCGTCGACGGCGGCGAGGCGCTGATCGCCAACGGCGATCTCGTCGGCGACGAGGATCTCGGGGCGTCGGGCCGCCTCGTCCGGTACGAGACCGCCTACACGCTGCCGCCCTACCTCATGGCGTTCGCGATCGGCGACTTCGAGGTCGAGCGCGGGACGAAGGGCGATCTCCCCATCGCTGTGTGGCATCGCCGCGGGTTGCCGGGCGATCACGGCAGGATGGTGGACGAGCTCGCGCGCGCCATCGGCCGCTTCGAGGAGCTGCTCGGGCCGTACCCCTTCGAGAAATACGCGCTCGTGCTCCTGCCGGACTTCTCCGTGGGCGGGATCGAGCACGCGAGCATCAGCTTCCAGCGCGAGGAGCGGAGCACGCAGCCCGCGCTCGCCTCGGATCTCCTGCTGACGACGCACGAGCTCTCGCACCAGTGGTTCGGCGACCTCGTGACGGTGGAGACCTGGGACGACCTCTGGATCAAGGAGGGCATGGCGACGTTGCTCGAGCAGGAGGGTGTCCGCGTCTACACGGACGAGAGCGGCGCGGGGACGCTGAACGGCGACGAGCTCGGCCCCCGGGACGGCGACGCCGTCCGCGATCCGTCGCTCGCGCCGGGCGAGAAGTACACGAGCGGCCCTTACGGCCGCGCCGCCTGGCTGCTCACCCAGATCCGCAGCCTCGCCGGCGAGGAGGCGTTCTGGTCGGCGCTCCGCGGGGTGCTCGAGGAGCGCCGGTTCGGGACCATCGGCACGGACGCGTTCCTCGACGCCTTCGCGCCGGCGCTCGGCCCGGAGGCGGCCGCGCGCGCGCGGCGCGCGGTCGTGGCCAAGGCGCTCCCGTGGCTCAC
Organism: Sorangium sp. So ce426; assembly: GCF_051475585.1. Classification (NCBI taxonomy): domain Bacteria; kingdom Pseudomonadati; phylum Myxococcota; order Polyangiales; family Polyangiaceae; genus Sorangium; species Sorangium sp. So ce426. The sequence goes on from NZ_CP150341.1 coordinate 8,753,420, forward strand.
GGTCGACCCCGCGCCCTCCGGCGGGGCGTTCGTGACGGTGCACGACCCGGAGGGCGCGCTCGTCGCGCCCCTGGAGCTCGCGTGGGTGGCCGGCGACGGCCCGGCCCGCGTGCAGACGCTCACGCCCGGCGAGCGCGTCGAGGTCGCGCCCGCGCGCCCGGGCGAGCTGCTCGTCGTCGATCCGCAGGACCGCCACCCCGAGTGGGTCTTCCTGAGCACCGACCGCGATCTCGAGGCCTACGCCGCGACGCTCGCCCCGCGCCGCGTCCCCGCGGGCCCCGAGGGCGTCTCGCGCTTCCTCGACGTGGGCGGCGCGCACCAGCTCGCCGCGCTCCAGGACGGCCTGCCCGAGGGGCTCGCGCCCGAGGAGTTCGAGGCGTTCGTCGAGGGCCTCGACGGCGAGGCGGCCCGGGCGGTATCGCTCGCCGCGGCGTGCGACGTCGCGTGCGCGCCGGGCCTCGACGCCGGCGTCCGCGGCGCGTGGTCGAGCGTGCTCACCGGCCTCCTCGCTGGAGCGCCTTACAGCTACGGCCTCGACTACGTCGGAAGCTACGCGTCGTGCAGCGCCGTCGTGTCCCCCGAAGCGCTGTTCGCCGAGGACTGGTCCGCGCTCGAGACCGGGCTCGCCTCGGGCGGCGTCTCCGACGTGCGGCTCCAGTACCTGTCCAAGTTCAAGCTGCCGCCCGAGGCGGCGCTCCGCGCGTGGGGCAGGGTCGCGACGATGGCGAGCTCGGTGCGCGCGCGCGTGCTCGCGATCCGGCACCTCGCGACGTACGTGGACGGGCTCGACCCGGCTGCCCTCTCGGACTTTCGCGCCTTCTTCGCCGGCGTGCTCGGCGCGACCGATGTCGCCGACGTCCTCGCCGCGGATCTCCGCGCCGTGGTGGCCTCCGCCGCGCCCACGGCGGCCGGCAACCAGGGAGCCCTGGACGGCCTCGCCCGGGTGCTCCGCTCGCCCGCGGCCCGCTCGGCCCACCCCGCCGCCGTCTGCGCGGCGTTCACGTTGACGAGGGGTGACGAGCAGGCTTTCCGCCGCTTCGCCGCGGGGATCGAGGGCGCCGGCGTGACGGACACCACCGCCGATCTGCTGCGCTCTCCCGTCCATTGCCTCTGACGCGCGCTCGCCACGACATCCCATCTCCCCCCGCCGGCCTCGCTCCGTGGCGAGGCCGGCCCTCTGCGCGGTAACCGAACGCTGCTATGCTCCGCTGCCCATGTCGGAGCTCGTCCAACTTCTTCGCCAGAACGCCCCGATAGCTCGCATCGCCGAGCACCTCGATGGCCTGACGCACGAGGAGCGCCGCAGCGCCCTGTCGACCACGACGCGCGTGGATCAGCGGGCGCTCTATGCCGCCGCGAGCCACGCCCCCCCGCTCACGCTCGACTTCTTCGTCCCGGACGGCACCCCGCGCCGCGTGGCGGTTCGTCACGAGGGCAGGAACAGCCTTCCTCTCCCGTCCACATTCCGTTTCTTCGAGAAGCGTTTTGCCTTGCCCGAGGACGGCAGCGCGCGGCTCTTCGGTTACAACGAGGGTTCCACGCGTCCCTGGATTGGCCCGGGTTTCTTCGTCGCGGTCCCGACGGCCGGCAATCCTGCGTGGCAGGAGCGTGGCGGCATCGTGATCGACTACTTCCAGGTCCCTGACGGCCCTGTACCTGACGGCTGGCCCCGGGTCGTCCCCAACAGCAAAGGACTCCAGTTCTTCGTCTACAACGGAACCCGTGATTTCATGCGTCGGGTCTCGAAGGACGTGTCCATCGGCGCGGCGTTCAAGGGCGAGCGTTCGCTCGACCATTACTTCACGCTCTGCCGCTCGCCGTCCGCGTAGAACGCCGATCAGCTTGGCAAGCATAAAATGGGACGCCAGAAGACGCCAAAACACGCCAGAAGACGCCAAGAAAACAATAAATTCTGGCGTCTTCTGGCGTGTTTTGGCGTCTTCTGGCGTCCCAACTTCTCGCTGTTTGCGTGCGGCTTCAACCCGTTTGTCGCGCTAGCCGTTCCTCTCCAATCGTAATTCGCCCCCTTTCCCCACCGAGGACGCCTCGCCCCCTAGTTTGGCTGGGGCCCCCCGCCCAGCCGCGCCAGCATCCCCTTTCGCAGGAGCCCCACCTTGTTCCGCATCGCGGTCACCTGTTGCCGCATCCCGTCCGCCTGCTCCGCGAGGTCGACGATCCCCGCGGCCGTCGCCGCCTGGGCGAGGGCGCGCGCCTCGTCGGCGAGGCGCCCCATGCGCCCTTCCACCTCGTCCATCGCCGCCACCACCTCGTGGATCTGCTCCGGCGTCGTCGCCTCCCGCTGGCGCGCCGCGGTCTCCTGAACCAGCTGGTTGATGCTCCGCCCCTCCTCCCCGAGCGCCGCGAAGCGCTGGAACAGCTCCCCGAGCTGCTCCGCCCGCCGCTTGATCTCCTCGCCGCGCGCCGCGAGCGCCGTGGCGGTCGCCTCGTGGCGATCCCGCGCCGCCGCGATCGCCGCGATGAGCGACCCGAGCGCCATGCTCACCCGCTGCTGCGCCTCGGCCGCCTCGGTCGTCGACTTCGCCGCGCGCTCGATCCCCTTGCGGGTGTCGAGGGAAAGCCGCCGCGCCGACTCCGCGAGCTCCTCGAAGCGGACGAGCTCGCGCTCGAGCGCATGCGCCGCTTCCGCGAGCTCGCCCCCGCCCTTGCCGTGATCGTCCTTCCCGCCCCCACGGCCGTTCTTCTCGCGCTTGTTCACGTCACACTCCCTGCGCTGCCTGTCCACCTCCTGGGAGGCCCCGCCGTTTCGCCTGCAAGCGATGTTCGGACCGGTGTACTGTATCAAAACGGCGGCCCGTACGTCGGACGCACCTCGGAGGAACGGATGCGAAGCGCGTGGCTCGTCCTCGTCGGAGTTCATGCCCTGCTGGGCTGCGGGGCTGCGCCGCGGAGAGAGCCTGCCGCCGACGCCGACCCCACGCACGCCAGGGTCGCCGCCCCGAGCGCCGTCCCGGAGGGCTCGACCCGCGAGGCGCGCGCCACCCTGCGCTCGCCCGAGGAGAAGGAGCGCGCCGCCCTGCGCCCGCCCAGGAGCACGCGCGCCCGCGACACCGCGCCCGAGGCCCCCAAGCCGCGCGCCCCGATCCCGCTGTCCGACAAGGCGAGCACGCCTGTCCGCTCCGCTGGGAACGCCCGACCGCCCGTGAAGGAGCGCGCCCCGATCCCGCTGCCCGGGAAAGGCAGCGCCGCGCGCTCGATCGAGGCCGACTGCAAGGCGCTCGGCCCGGAGGTCCAGAAAGCCTCGCGGATGATCGAGGTGCTCCGGCAATCCGACCTGAACACGCCGCCCGACGTGCTCGGAAGGATCGCGGATCGGCTCGACCTCTGGGCCCGCGCGGCCGCGGTCCAGGCCTCCGATCCGGAGCTCGCCCAGGGCGCCAAGGACATCCGGGAGAGCTTCGCCCGGACCGGCGCCGCGGCCCGCAAGCTCCAGGCGTCGCTCGGCGCTCACGACCGCAAGAAGGCAGGTGTCGCCCGCGCCGGCCTGGAGAGGGAGCTCGACCAGGACGCCAAGGCCGTGAGGGGCATCGCCGCCCGTTGCAAGAGCAACCCCTATGACCCGATCAAGGGCAAAGCCCACATCCCGCCTCACGTCGTGCGGAGCGTCGTCCAGGAGCGCTTCGGCGAGATGCGCGCTTGCTTTGAAAAGGGCCTTCGCCTGAACCCCAAGCTCCAAGGGCGCCTGCCCGTACACCTCGTCGTCGATGGCGAAGGGAAGGTCACCTACGCGGGTGACGCCGACCGCCCGCCCGAGGACGCGCCGCTCCTCATTGCGCTGCCCTCGCCCGGCGCGACGCCGCCGTCGTCGCCCGCTCCCCCGCTCCGCGACGCCAAGGTCGTCGGCTGCGTGCTCGACGTCTTCCGCGGCCTCCGATTCCCCTCCGCCGCAGACCGCAAGAGCGTTGCCACGGTGGTCTATCCCGTCGTCTTCGGTGTGGACGACAACCGCTCTCCAGCGACCTCCTCCAGGTGACGCAGAGCGCAATCGCGGCGGCGAGGCGCTGGCCGCTTGCCGTCCGGGCGAGGCCGACGCCAAGCACGCTCAGCCTCACTTGCGCCGCTTGCAAAGTTATTTCCTTCTCAGGGGCCTGAGGGTAAGCATTCCGCCGATGAAGCTCTCGCTCACCGAGCTCCAGGACATCCGCCGCACGCTCGCGGCGCGCGTCGTCTTCGGCCTCTCCACGCCCGGCACCGAGATCGCCGCGCTCCCTGCCTATCTCGCGCCGCCGCCGGGAGGGATGATGGGCCGCGCCGTGGTGGTCGACGCCGGCGGCACGAACCTGCGCGCCGCCATCGTGGAGCTCTTGCCGGGAGGCCAGTCGCGCATCGTCGCCGGGCCCGTGCCTGCGAAGTTCCCGGGCGGGCCGGAGATCACGGGCGACGCCTTCTTCGACGTGCAGGCGGAGCTGGTCGAGCGCCTGGGCGCCGTGCACGGCCTGCCGGTGGGGTACTGCTTCTCGTATCCGTCGGAGACGCTGCCGTCGCTCGACGCGCGGCTGCTCCGCTGGACCAAGGGCGTCCAGGTCGCCGGGGTCGAGGGCACCAGCGTGGGCGAGCGGCTCGGCCGGGCGCTCGGCGCGCGGAGGCTCCGGCCCGGTCCGGTCCGGGTGCTGAACGACACGGTGGCGAGCCTGCTCGGGGGTGCCTTCGCGCACGGCGGGTCGCAGCCCGCGGCGTTCATCGGGCTCATCGTGGGGACGGGGACCAACATGGCCACGTTCCTCCCCGCCGGCCGGATCCCGAAGCTCAAGACGGGTCACTTCGTCGCGCCGATGGCGGTCAACCTCGAGAACGGAAACTTCAACCCTCCGCACCTCCAGCCGTTCGACGCGGAGCTCGACGCGAGCTCCGAGAACCCCGGCGCGCAGCGGTTCGAGAAGGCGGTGTCCGGGGCCTACCTGCCCCGGCTCTTCGGGCGGCTGTGTCCGGACCATGCTCCGCTGACGAGCTCCGCGGATCTCGTGCGGCTCCGCGACGAGGGCACGGACGAGGCGCGGCGGGTGGCTGGCGACCTGCTCCAGCGCTCGGCCGACCTCGTGGCGGCGGGGCTCGCGGCCGTCACCGACGTGCTCGACAGCCCTCCTGGGGTCGGCATCCTCGCGGAGGGCAGCCTCTTCTGGGGCGATCCCCGCTATGCGCCGCGGGTGCAGGAGACGCTGCGCGCCCTCGTCGGCTCCCAGGTCGAGCCCCGGATCGCCCGGCTCGAGCACGTCAACCTCATCGGGTCGGCCTGCGCCGCGCTGTTCGCCTGAGCTGCCGCGCGCCGCTTCCCCTCGCCGCTCGCTGCGCCGCGCCGGGGGCGCCGGCGTCCGCCTGGCCGTGCAGCGTCCCCGTGGGGGGTCCGAGGCGGCAGGATCACACATTTCTGGCCGAATCCGTTTTTTGCGACCACCATGACGCAGCGTTGACCCCATGGGAGGAGCTCGTCCGGTGATGTGTGAAACAACAGCGCGCTTCGGCTCGACCGGACCGGTCGGGCGGGTGGGGCGCTTCCGGTCGTCGCGGGCGGGCCCCGGTGGCCGGAATGGCTATTGTCTTTAGAGAGATGCTCCCGTCGAACCGCAGACTCGCGTTCCGCAGGCAGCCTCACCTGCTCGACGACACCGGGAGCGTCGGCGTGTGGATCACGCAGCCGGCGGGCATGGTCGTCCAGCTCTTGCGGGAGACGGTGGCGACCGGTGAGGCCGCGCGGTTCATCTCGGTCGACGCGTACCAGAAGCTCGTGAGCGTCATGCGCCCGGGGGAGCGGGCGTTCTTCATCTACGACATGACGCTCATGGTGCGGTACGAGAGCGAGGCGCGCATGATCCTGACCCAGTGGGGTCTCAACGTGCGCGACAAGATCGAGCACATCGTCGTCCGCCCGCCCCCGGAGATGAACAAGCTCGGGCGCATGGGGATCCAGACGATCGCGGCGGCGATGAGCCTGGCGGGGGTGCAGCTCGACATCGTCGACGACATCGAGCCGTTCCTGCGCGAGCAGAACCTGCGGCCGCGGATCAGCCTCACCTGAGACGAGGGACGGGAGTCGCGCGGGGCGTCAGTGCCCGCCGCCGGTGCCCTTGATGTCCAGCTGAGGACGGGAGGGGTGCGGCCAGTCGAGGTGGAAGAACTTGCCGCGCGGCTGATCCGTGCGCTCGTAGGTGTGCGCCCCGAAGTAGTCTCGCTGCGCCTGCAACAGGTTTGCAGGCAGGTGAGCCGCACGGTACCCATCGTAATACGACAGGGCCGACATGAACGCAGGCGCCCAGACGCCGTTCTGCGCCGCGATCGACACCACCTTGCGCCAGTTCGCCTGCCCCTGCTTGATCTGATCGTTGAAGTACGGATCGAGCAGCAGGTTCGTCAGGCCAGGATTGCGCGTGTACGCCTCCGTGATCTTCTGGAGGAAGCGGGCGCGGATGATGCAGCCGCCGCGCCAGATGCTCGCGATCGTGCCGAAATCAAGCGTCCACTTGTACTCCGCCTGCGCCGCCGCCATGAGCTGGAAGCCCTGCGCGTAGGCGCAGATCTTCGAGCAATACAGCGCGTCGCGGATCGCCGTGATCGTCCCCTGCCGGTCCGCGACCGGGGTCGGGGTCGGGCCAGAGAGGTGCTTCGAGGCCTCGACGCGCTCGTCCTTCAGCGCAGAGAGGCAACGCGCGAACACCGCCTCCGCGATGGCGTTCGCAGGGATTCCCATGTCGAGCGCGTTGCTGCTCGTCCACTTGCCCGTGCCCTTCTGCCCCGCCGTGTCGAGGACGAAATCGACGAACGGCTTGTCCTTCTGGACAGGGTCCTTCTGCTGGAGGATATCGGCGGTGATCTGGATGAGGTACGAGTCGAGATCTCCGCTGTTCCACTCGGAGAAGACCCGGGACATCTCGTCCTTCGACATCCCGAGCAGCCCGTCGAGGAGCGTGTACGCTTCGCAGATGAGCTGCATGTCGATGTACTCGATGCCGTTGTGGACCATCTTCACGTAGTGGCCCGCGCCGTTCGGCCCGATGTACGCCGTGCAGGGGACCCCGCCCTCCACCGGCTTGCCGGGGGACGCGCCCTCGATCGGCTTGCCGGTCGCCGGATCGACCTTGGCGGCGATCGCGCGCCAGATCGGCTCCAGGTGCTGCCAGGACGCGGGATCGCCGCCGGGCATCAGCGAGGGGCCGAAGCGCGCCCCCACCTCGCCGCCGGAGACGCCCGAGCCGAAGAACTTGCACTGCTTCGCGTACTCCTGCTCCCGGCGGATCGTGTCGGTCCAGAGCGAGTTGCCCAGATCGACGACGATATCGTCCGGCTCCACGCCCGCCTCGATGAGCTGCTTGACCACCATGTCCACCGGCGGACCGGCCTTGACCAGGATCACCGCCTTGCGCGGCTTCTTCAGCGCGCGGACGAAGTCCTTCAGCGTCTCGCAGCAGACCAGGCCGCCGGGCGTGCTCGGGTTCCTCGCGACGAAGTCCTTCGCGACCTGCACCGTGCGGTTGTACACGGCCACCTTGAACCCGTGGTCGGCCATGTTGAGCGCGACGTTCTCGCCCATGACGGCCAGCCCGATCATGCCGATGTCGCAGCTGGATGTGGCATCATTCATCCCGGTTCTTCTCCTTCACACGTGGCTCTTTCGCCGCCAGCGACCGCTGTGCTGCGCGGCCAGGACGGCGGGTCAGCAAGCCGCGAGCCGCGAATCGCAGGCCGCAGGCCCGCGCGCCGTCGATCTCGCTGGGTCGGCTGGGAGCCACGGGCGCGCATTCTGAGCAGGCCGGCGGCGCGGCGTCCAGTGCGCTCGCACGCCATGGTAGGCTCTCGCCGATGCGACCGGGCCCGGCGCTCGCAGGCCTCCTGCTCCTCGCCTCCGCAGCAGCCTCGGCCTGCGGGCCCGCCACGTACAACGCCCGCGCCGCCCGCGCCTTCGCGAACGAGGACGCCCGCCGCGCCATCATCGACGATCGCGCCGCGGATCTGGAGCGAGCGGCCTGGCTCGCCGACGAGGTCCTCTCGAGCACCCCGTACTCCCCGGGGGACGCGTGGATCGCGGCGCTCCGCCTCGACGACGACGAGGGCGAGCGGCTCCGCGCGCGCCTCGAGAAGACGCCCCCCTACGACGGAGAGCACGAGGTCCCGCTCGCCAAGCTCTACCGCGCGAAGCTCGACGAGGCGCTCGCCCGCGCGCCTCTTCGACGACGCGCGCGCGGCGAGCGCGGCGCGCCGCCCGCGTTCGCGCGCCTCTTCGACGCGCTCGCGGCGCTCGCGGCGCCGTCGCGCGAGGCGAGCGCCGTGAGCCGCCTGCCGGCCGCGTGGCAGGCGCTCGCCGAGCACGCGCGGGCGCTCGCCGCCGAGGAGCGGAACGTCGAGCGGCTCTCGGCCGGGAGGCCCCTCGGCGCCCCCGACACGCCCGAGATCGCCGCCGCGAAGGCGAGGGCCGGCGCGCGGCGGCGGGCGCTCGCCGGAGCGCAGCGGGACGTCGCGCTCGCCGCCGCCGCGCTCCGCGCGGCGAGCGCGGGGCAGGAGCCCGCCCGGACGATCGCGCGCGACGCCCTCCATGTGCTGTCGTTCGTCCTGCGGATGCACATCGAGTCGCTCGCCGTGGCGCCGTACGTCGTGAAGCAGGCCCGGCGGGTGGCGCGGGACGAGCCCGGCTACAGGGCCGCCGTGGCGCGCGCGGAGGCGATCTCCAGGGTGCTCGAGGAGCAGCGCGCGGCGCTCTCCGCCTGCGCCGAGGCGCTCTCCGCGCCGGCGCGGACGCCGCTCGAGGACACGGCGGGCTTCGAGGCGCAGGAGGGCTTTCTCGAGCAGGGCCGGGCGATCAGCCTCGACGCCGTCCACCTGAAGCTGAAGGGCGACGTCGAGCTCCTGTTCTTCCACCAGCTCGCGAGCGCGGGCTCCTCCGGAGGCGTCAACGATTACCGGGGCAGGACGCGGCGGCTCGCCTACGACGTCGATCCGGTGTTCATGGTCGGCGGCCGGGCGCTGCTCACGTACGACTTCGACCACGCGCGCGACGCCGCGCGCCTCAACGCCGGCTTCAAGACCGACCGGCTGTTCTCGTCGGGCGGCGACATCCAGTACGACGGCTCGCTCGGCAGGCTCCTCGGGCTGAACGGCCTCGCGAGCGACGTCTTCGACATCGGCGCCGACCTCGCCGGCGTGAGCACGAGCCTCAAGATCGCGCGCTTCACCGCAGGGAACGTGACCGAGCTCGCCGTCGATCCGGCGACCGACCGCGACGCCGGCGCCGTCGCCAGCGCGCCCTTCCAGCTCTTGCTCCGCCAGATCGACGTCGGCTTCGACGTGACGAAGCTCTTCCCGGAGGCCGCGGACGACCTCTACCTCGAGGAGCTGCTCGCGGGCTTCAGGTACATCGACTACAAGCTCCCGCGCATCTTCTATGCGCTCCGCGAGCGGGACGCGGGCGAGGGCGACGTCTATGTCTTCGAGCGGCAAAGCCCCGCCCAGAGCGTGACGTCGCGGTTCTACCAGGGCGGCTTCAGCGTGCGGATGGGCAACGGCGAGTGGCCGCGGCTCGCGCCGTTCGGCGATCTCGGCCTCTACGGCGGCGCCGGCCCGGTGCGCTACGCCTTCTCCGCGGATCCCGCGGTCCCCGGCGCCCCGCGCGAGGTCGACGAGGCGACGATGATCGCGCTCTCCGGCAACGTGTCGGTGGGGCTCCGGCTCCGCTTGACTTCGTACCTCAGCCGGCTCCGCCTGCTCACCGAGCTGTCCTACAACGTGGAGGCGATCGGCCAGGGTATCATATCCAGCATCCGCGCGACCAGACGCGGAGACGAGACGATCTACACGATCGGTCGCAAGCTCGATATCGGCGGGTTCGACGTGTTCCACGGGCCCCGGCTGCTCGCGGTGCTCGTGCTCTGACGGGACAGGCGGCGCCCCGCGCTCCGCCCGTGCATCGGACGATGTCGATGTGTCTGTCGTGAAAAACGATCAGAACGGACGGGCGCCGCATCCGCCTCATCCGCCGCTTCACCGCTGCAGAGCCCCGTAAGCCACGGAATCACGGGATCTTCTCGCGACGACGAGCGACGACGAGCGACGACCTGCGACGACGGTCGGGGCCCCGCGCGAACGGCGCCAATCAGCGCAGGGTACTACCTGGTGCGCAGACCTAACGAACGCGCCCTACATTGGGGGAGTTTCATGTGGGGAGTCTTACGGCCCACAAGTTTGTAAGGTCTGCAAGTTAACGAGTGCGGTCGTCCGACCAGGTGGTGTAACCTCGTTCGACGCGGGTGAGACTATGTCGCTGAACTTCAACGAGGGGATGCTGTTCGCTGGTAGGTACCGCGTCGTGCGCAGCATCGCGACGGGTGCGATGGGGGCGGTCTACGAGGTCGTCCACGTCGAGACGGATCGGCGGCGGGCGCTCAAGGTCATGCACCCGCACCTCGCCGAGAACCCCGAGTTCCACGCGCGGTTCAAGCTCGAGGCGCGCATCGCCGCGCGCATAGCGACCGAGCACATCGTCGAGGTGTTCGACGCCGGGATCGACCTGGACACCGGCATGCCGTTCCTCGTGATGGAGCTGCTCCGCGGCGAGGAGCTCAGCAAGCGCATCCGCCGCGGCGGGCGCCTGCCGCCGGAGAACGCCATCGCCTACCTGCGCCAGACGGCGCACGCCCTGGACAAAACGCACGCGGCCGGCGTGGTCCACCGCGATCTGAAGCCCGCGAACCTCTTCCTCGCGGCGAGCGACGACGACGACGAGATCCGGATCAAGGTGCTTGACTTCGGCATCGCAAAGCTGGTCGCCGAGACGGCGGTCGAAGGGGCGAACACCGCCGCCCTCGGGACGCCGCTCTACATGGCGCCCGAGCAGTTCAGCGGCGAGACGATCACGCGGGCGGTCGATCTCTTCGCGCTCGGCATGATCGCGTACACGACCCTCGTCGGCAAGGCCTACTGGCTGAACGACATGCGCGAGTACAGTAACTCGCTGGCGTTCGCGGTGATCGCGATGCACGGCCCGCAGGAGCCCCCTTCCGTGCGCGCGGAGAAGGAGGGGGTGAAGCTGCCCCCGGGCTTCGACGCGTGGTTCGCGAAGGCGACGGCGCGCGACCCCGGGACGCGCTTCCCGACCGCTTCGTCCACGGTGGAGGCGCTCGCCGAGGTCTTCGACATCGCCCCCATGACGGTCAGGTCGTCGCGCCTGGCCGTGCTGGAGACGCCGTTCCCGCGGATGAGCCCTGCCAGCCAGGGGCCCGCGTCGTCGATGCCCGTGGCCGCCCAGTCGTCCAGCACGGGCGTGGAGACCCGGGTCGGCACCGGCACCGGCGCCGGCACCACCGCGGGGCCGCGGAGCCGATCCGCGCTGGCCGTCGCGGCCATCGCGCTGGTCGGCGGCAGCGCCATCGCCCTCGCCGCGTTCAGCAGGGGCGGGTCCCCGGCCCCCGGCCCCGCCGAGCACGCGCAGGCGGCGCAGGCGGCGCAGGCGGCGGCCGTCGCGCCGCCCTCCACGCCGCCGGATGCCGCTCCGGGCGCCGCCCGTCCCGAGGCGGCCGGCACGCCCAGCTCGACCGACCTCGCGGCGCCAGCGAGCTCCGCCTCCGCGCCGCCAGCGAGCTCCGCCTCCGCGCCGCCCGCGAGCTCCGCCTCCGCGCCGCCCGCGGACGGCGGCCTGGCCATCGATCCCGAAGTGCTGGCGAACGCAAAGGCCTCGCCGGCGCCGCGCGCCCCGGCGCCGCCGCGCACCCCGGCGCCGCCGCCCGGCGCCTGGCGCAAGATCGCGCCGGCCGCCTCCTCCCCCGCCGCCCCCACGGCGAAGCCCCGGGAGTCGCTCTACGGGGCAGACTGAGCGCGGCCCCACAACGCGCTGATTTTTTGCCTGGGGCGGTCCCAAAGGAGGTATCTCATGTTACCTCCGATGCGAACCTTCTGGCCCGGGTCCGTCTTGATCGGACTCCTGTGCATTGCTGTCACCGCGCCGGCGAACGCGCAGCCTGACGCCGTGGCCGTGGCCGAGTCGCTCTTCAACCGCGGCCTCGCGGACATGCTGGCGGGGAAGTACCAGACCGGCTGCCCTGCCCTCACCGAGAGCTACCGGCTCGATCCTCGCGCAGGGCGGCTGTTCACGCTCGCCGAGTGCGAGGCCAAGTGGGGGCGCACCGCGACAGCGGTCGCGCGCTACAACGACTTCCTTTCGTTCTACTCCCGCCTGTCCGAGTCCGAGCAGCTCAAGCAGTACGATCGCTACAAGCTCGTGCTCGAGCAGCGCGACGCGCTCGTGCCGCTCGTGCCACAGCTCACGCTGTCGCTGCCGGCCGACGCGCCCGCCGGGACGCTGGTCCAGCGCGACGGCATCACGCTGGAGGGGCCTTCGCTCGGGATCGCGCTCCCCGTCAACCCGGGCGAGCACGTCGTGACGACGAGGGCGCCCGGCGGGCCCACGCACGAGGTGCGGTTCACGATCGAGAAGTCGGAGCAGAAGACGATCGAGCTCGAGGTGAAGCTCCCCGAGGCGCCGCCCGCGACGCCGGCGGATCAGCCGCCCACCCATCCGTCCGCCCTGCCGCCGTCGCAGCGCGACGAGGGCGCGTCGCGGACGCCGGCGCCGGCCGGGACCAGCGGCCGGCGCGTGCTGGCGTACGTGGCGGGCGGGCTCGGCCTGGGCGGGCTGATCGCCGGGGGCGTGACGGGAGCGATGGCGCTCAGCGAGAGCCGCCTCGCGGAGGAGGACTGCGACGACGTCGGCTCCGGCAGGGCGGTATGCAAGACCGCCGAAGGGAAGGCCGCTGGAAAGCGCGCGAAGGACCTGGGGCTCGTGAGCACGATCGGCTTCGGCGCCGGGGCGGCGCTGGCCGGCACGGCGCTCGTGCTCTTCCTGACGGAGCCCTCCTCGTCCGGTTCGCAGGCCAGCGCGACCACCGGCGCGCAGGCCGGCGCCGCGCCCCGCCACCCCGCAGGCGCGGTGAGCTGGTCGCTGCTCGCGGGACCGACCGGCGGCGGCGTCGTGGTGCGCAGCCAGTGGTGAACCAGCCCGCGCCCTGGCGGGTGAGGCGGGGAGGAAAGGGCAACTCATGATCACGAAGACCACGATGGCCATGTTCGCGGTCGCAGCCTCCGGTCTGCTCGCAGGCTGCACGGAGACGCTCGACTCGCAGCAGATCAAGACCGGGGGGATCTCGGCGACCCTGGAGGCGATCGCCGAGAGCGCGTCGTCCACGACCCTGCGGGCCACCCTCAAGGCCGGCGGCGACGAGAGCAACACGTACATCATCCTGAGCGCGGGAGATCGGATCTCGGCGACCGTGGACGGCGAGGCGGTCGCGATGTCCGCCGAGAGCGATGGCGTCTACGAGGCCGCCGTCAACGTCGGCGCGGGAGGCACCGAGATCAAGGTGCTCCTGGACCGCGACGACGAGGGCGACGACGACGCGACGAACAACGTGGGGACGCTCCCCGAGCCGTTCGACCTCGAGGCGCTGCCCAGAGAGCCAGTCCCGCGCGGCGAGGACCTCACGATCGCCTGGGCGCCGAGCGCGTCCGGGGACGACATGGTGATCGACGTGAAGGGCGACTGCATCTTCTCCAAGACGTTCGATGTGGGGGGCGACCCGGGGACGTACACCATCGACGCGGGCGAGCTGGAGGCGACCAGCTCGCGGGAGCCCGAGAGCTGCGACGTGGACGTCGTGATCCGCCGCTCGCGCAACGGCACGACGGACAACAACCTGGACCCGGAGAGCTCGTTCGAGCTGAGCCAGGTCCGGGGAGGCCGCTTCACCTCGGCCCCCTGAGGCTCAGCCGAACAGCGCGGCGTAGTCGTCCTCGCGGAAGCCCACGAGCACCCGGTTTCCCTTCACCAGCACAGGCCGCTTCACGAGCTTCCCGTCCTCGGTGAGCCACCGCGTGACGTCGTCGTCGCTCGCGGCGTCCACCCGCGCCTTGCCGAGCGCGCGGTAGCTCTGCCCGCTCGTGTTGAGCCACCGGCGCACCGAGAGCCCGCTCGCTGGGACCCACCGGGCGAGCTCTGCAGCCGTCGGCGGCTCATCGACGATGGGGCGCACGGCGACGTCGACGCCGCGCTCGCCGAGCCACTTCAGCGCTCGCTTGCAGGTGCTGCAGCCGGCATAAGAGAGGATCTGGACCTTGCTCATGCCGCGCCTTCTGCCCCCTCGACCGCGCGACATCAAGCCCGGATGAGCATGAAAAAGGAGATGGAAAGCGCGCGCATAGCAGGAGAGAAAAAAAGGGGCTCCTGTGCAATGCGCCCGGAATGCGCCTGGAATGCGCCCGGAGACGAGCAATTCACCGATTGACCGCGGTCGGTGCATGGCGCGCGCCGGCGCCGACGGCGGCGGACGAAATGCCGCATCGCGCGACGGGCCGTCTGGTATAGGGGGCGCGGAAAGGAGCCGCCCCCAGCGGCAGCGCGCCTCGTGATCCGTCTCGACTCCATCAGCAAGCAGCACGGCAAGCAGATCCTCTTCCTCGAGGCCTCCGCCGCGGTGAACCGCGGCGAGAAGGTCGGCCTGGTGGGGCCCAACGGCTCGGGCAAGACGACCATCTTCCGGATGATCACCAAGGAGGAGGCGCCCGACGGCGGCCAGGTCGCCATCGATCGCGGCGTCACCGTCGGCTACTTCAGCCAGGACGTCGGCGAGATGAAGGGCAGGAGCGCCGTCGCCGAGACCATGGACGGCGCCGGCCCGGTCTCCGACGTCGCCGCGGAGCTCCGCGAGCTCGAGGCCGCGCTCGCCGACCCCGAGCGGATGGATGAGATGGAGAGCTTGATCGAGCGCTTCGGGCAGGCCCAGGCCCGCTACGAAGAGCTCGGCGGCTACGCGCTCGACGCCAAGGCGCGCGAGATCCTCGCCGGGCTCGGCTTCAGCCAGGCCATGATGGACGGCGACGTGGGCGCCCTCTCGGGCGGGTGGAAGATGCGCGTCGCGCTCGCCCGCATCCTCCTCATGAGGCCCGACGCGCTCCTGCTCGACGAGCCGACCAACCACCTCGACATCGAGTCGATCATCTGGCTCGAAGGGTACCTGAAGCAGTATGCAGGGGCGCTCGTCATGACCTCGCACGACCGAGAGTTCATGAACCGCATCGTCACCAAGATCATCGAGATCGACGGCGGCGAGCTCACCAGCTACTCCGGCAACTACGAGTTCTACGAGCAGCAGCGCGCCATCAACGAGCAGCAGGCCGAGGCGCAGTACGAGCGCCAGCAGGCGATGCTCGCGAAGGAGATGCGCTTCATCGAGCGCTTCAAGGCCCAGGCCGCCAAGGCGGCGCAGGTCCAGTCGCGCGTGAAGAAGCTGGAGAAGATCGACAAGGTCGAGCCGCCGAAGCGCAGGAGGACGATCCGCTTCGAGTTCAAGCCCGCGCCGCGCTCGGGCGACGACGTGGCGCGGCTCAGCGGGGTGAAGAAGTCGTACGGAGGGCGCTCCATCTACGACGGATTCGACCTCCTGATCCGACGCCGCGAGCGCTGGTGTGTGATGGGCGTCAACGGCGCCGGCAAATCCACCCTCCTCAAGCTCGTCGCGGGGGCCTCCGCCCCGGACGCAGGCGGCGTGAACGTCGGCGCGAGCGTGAAGCTGGGGTATTTCGCGCAGCACGCGATGGAGCTCCTCGACCCGACCCGCTCCGTCTGGGAGTCCATCGTGGCGAGCTTCCCCCAGGCCTCGATCGGCTCGCTCCGCACGCTCGCCGGCGCGTTCGGCTTCTCCGGCGACGACATCGACAAGCCCTGTCGCATCCTGTCCGGCGGCGAGAAGGCGCGCCTCGTGCTCGCGATCATGCTCTATGATCCGCCGAACTTCCTCGTGCTCGACGAGCCGACGAACCACCTCGACATGGCGACCAAGGAGATGCTCGTCGAGGCGCTCTCCTCGTTCGAGGGCACCATGCTTTTCGTCTCGCACGATCGCCGCTTCCTGGCCGCGCTGTCCAACCGCGTCCTGGAGCTCCTGCCCGACGGGCCGCGCGTGTATGGCGGGGGATACCTGGAGTATGTCGCCCAGAGCGGACACGAGGCGCCAGGCATCCGGAGCTGACCCGCGCCGACGTCGCGCGTCGCGCGCGGCGAGCAAGCTCCGCCCGGGAGCGGCGCTCTCTCGTCGATTTCGTCGATTCGAGTCGGTGCTAGGTGAACACGCGCTCAAGGATTCGCGCTATCGTGAGGTCCCCGATGGATCTGCTCGGTAGACCGAACCCAAAGCGGCTCTCCGACTTCATCCAGCGCCACCACGACGCGCTCCTGGATGCCTGGAAGTACCGAGTCCAGGCGCTCAGCCCGGCGCGGCGGCTGCCGGCGCCGAGGCCGACCGATCACCTGCCGGACATCCTCGCCTACATCGCCGAGGGCACGCGCGGCGCGGGCACGGCGGCGGCGGTCGACCGGAAGCACCGGGGGCTCCCTGGGCTCCACGCGTTGAGCCGGCTCGCCCACGGGTACGATCTCGCCGACGTCGTGATGGAGTACGCGGCGCTCCGCGCCGTGATCCTGGAGCTCTGGGAGCGGGACGGCGGCGACGGGGGGCGTGAGCTCATCCAGCTGAACGGGACGATCGACGAGGCGATCGCCGACGCGGTGTCCCGTTACCAGGCGGCGCGCGTGCGCCTGCTCCAGGCGCTCGACGCCATCTCGACGGCCGCGCTCGGAAGCAGCGATCTGGACACCTTCCTGAAGGCGCTCCTCCGCGCCACCCGGGAGGCGGCGGCCGCCGTGGACGTGGCGCTCGTCCTGCTCGGGGACGGTGACGCCCTCGAGGTCCACGCGACCGCGGGCATCGACGACGGGCCGCTGCCCGGGCCCCCGCTCGAGGCGGCGCGGGAGTTCGCCCGCGCGGTCCTCGCGCTGCGCGGGCCCACGTCGCTCGACGCCGCGGCCGGCGGCTTGCCCGTGACCGCGCGGGAGATCCGGGCGAGGGGGCTGCGCGCCGTCTACGGCGTGCCGCTGATCCACGAAGGGCACTCCATCGGCGTCGCGATCCTCGGCTCCCGCAACGCCGAGGAGTTCTCCGAGGACGACGCGCTGATGCTGCGCACGATGACCAGCCGGGCGACCGGCATCATCGTGCAGGCGCAGCTCGTCGCGAAGGAGCGCGCGGCGCGGCGCCAGGCGGACGACGCCCGCGCCCTGCTCGCGACCGTGGTCGAGCAGATGCCGGCGGGGCTCGTCATCGCCGAGCCGCCGACGGGGCGCATCCTCCTCTCGAACCCCCAGGCCGGGGCGATCTTCGGGCTGCCCCTCCTCGACATCCGCAACATCGATGGATACGCCGTCTGCCGGGGCTCCGACCCTCGGTCGGGCAGGCCGTACGAGGCCCGGGATTGGCCTCTCGCGCGGACGATCACGACCGGCGAGGTCGTGATCGACGAGGAGATCGACATCGTCCGCGACGACGGCGCGCAGGGGCGGATCCTCGTGCGCTCGGCGCCGGTCCGGGATCCGGTCGGACGCGTGATGGCGGCCGTCGTGACCTTCTTCGACATCACGGAGCGGACGCGCGCCGAGCGGGGGGAGCGCTTCCTGGCCGCAGCGAGCGCCGCCCTCAGCGACACCCTCGACTTCCAGGGCACGCTCGACCGGGTGGGGCACCTGACGGTCCCCGAGCTGGCGGACTGGTGCGTCATCCAGACGCTCCCGGACCTCGAGCAGTCGCGCGGGATCACGGTGACCCACGCGCGCCCGGAGGAGCTCCAGAGGGCGCGGGCGCTCTTCCGCGAGCTGGATCCCCCGCCGCCGCTGGTGGCGCTGCTGGAGCGGGCCCTCTGCAGCGAGCGCCCGGAGCTCATCGGGGATCTGTCGCACCCGCTGGTCGGCTCGCTCGACGAGAACGGCGCCTTCCGGCGGTTCGTCCGGGCGCTCGGGATCACGTCGGCCCTTGTGGTCCCGCTCGTCGCGCGGGGCCGCACCTTCGGCTGCATCACGCTGGCGACGGCGGGGTCCGGCCGGGTCTACGACGAGGCGGACCTCGCGGTGGCGCACGACCTGGCGCAGCGGGCGGCGCTCGCGGCGGACAACGCCCGCCTGTACGAGGCGGCGCAGCGCGCGATCGAGCTCCGGGACAACGTGCTCGCCACGGTGTCCCACGACCTCAGGAACCCCCTGAGCGCGATCCTCACGGCGGCCGCCGTGATGACGAAGCGCGCGGCGACGCGGGGAGAGAAGGGCGACACGAAGGCGATCCAGGCGATCCAGCGCTCCGCGCACCGGATGGATCGGCTGATCCATGACCTGCTCGACCTCGCGAGCCTGCGCGCCGGCCGGCTGGCGCTGCGCCGGCAGCCGCAGGATCCGCGGGAGATCGGCAGGGAGGCGGTGGAGACGTTCGAGTCGCAGGCCCAGGAGAAGGGGGTCCAGCTGGGGGTCGTGGCGGCCGACGACGTCCCGCTCGTCACGTGTGATCGCGATCGGGTGCTCCAGGTGCTCACCAACCTCCTGAGCAACGCGCTCCAGGTGACGGGCGCCCAGGGGGCGATCACGCTGCGGTGCGAGCGCGGGGAGGAGCACGTCGTCTTCTCGGTGGCCGACACGGGGCCGGGGATCCCGGAGGACGAGGTGCCCCACCTCTTCGAGCGGTTCTGGCGCGGCCAGCGGAACGGCTACAAGGGCACCGGGCTCGGGCTGGCCATCGCCCGGGAGCTCGTGGCGGCGCACGGGGGGACGATCCACGTGGAGAGCCGCGTGGGGGCGGGGACGACGTTCAGGTTCACGATCCCCGTCATCGACGAGGGGTGAGCCAGGGCGGCGGGCAGACGGGACAGCCGCCGCAGGGGAGGAGTGGACGATCGAGCGCGCCGGTCCCAGGAGCCCTCGGGAAGGAGGAGACATGGGAGTCGATACGACGCACGATCCGCCGGGCGACCCGCGCCTCGCGCACGAGGTCAGCGAGGAGAAGCGGCCTGTTCCGCAGGCGGATGTCCCGGGCGTCCGCGGGCCGATCACGCCCTCTGGCGAGCCCGAGGACACTCCGCCCGACGAGGTCGATAGCTGGGGCAGCGAAGGCGGCGCCGGCTCGTACGCGGGGGGGCCGATCATCTCGACGACGAAGATCTCCGCGCCGAGGTCGCCACGCGCGTCGGGGTAGCGGGGAAGCAGGGTTGATCCGCCCGGCCGGCGGGCGCGACACCAGGGCGACCGGTGAGCGCCGCGGACAGCGAGAAGAAATCGAGTCGACCACGGAGCTTTTCAGACGACGACCGCGCCACCTCAAGGCACCTGTGCGGACCTGGGCGCGCACCGCTGCATGTAGGCCGGCTCGGGGCAGCCGTCGTGCGTCAGGATCTCGCCGTCCAGGCACTTCACGAGCGCAGCCCGGATATCGAGGCACCTCCCCCGCCCCGCGTCCACACATCGATGCTCCGTGGTGGTCCCGTTGGCGCAGCCGTCGAGCTGGCCCTCGGGACACTCCAGGAGCGGCCCAGTCGAACAGTCGTCCTCCCGCCGCTCGCCCGCCGCGACCGTCGACGTCCCCTGGGTCGCCGGCTGCTTGCTGGAACAAGCGGCGCTCGAGACGAGCGCGAGCCCCGTGAAGAAGAGGCTCAGGCCCCGGCGGGGCGAGTGGCTGCGCGTGTTCATGCCGTCGTTCTCCGTGGATCAAGCCCGGCCGCGGGACCCCGAAGGCGGGTCGCCGCCCGAGCGGGCGGCAGCGTACTCCACGCCACGTCCACGGGACGACAGGGTCCCGGCCCGCGCTCGCCCCGTCCCGCAGGCGCGGCCCAGGTCGAGACCCGATGGCCAGGTCAAAACGCGCCGCCGCCGTGCGCGAGCAGCGCCCACGTGTCGCCGCCCGTCTGGCTCCTCGCGCCGCCGAGGCTCAGATCGTCGAAGAACGCAGGGCGGAAGTTGAACCGAGCGCCCAGCTTGACGTTGCGCGTGACGAGCCGCTCCACGCCCGCGGTGAGCGGCACCGACAGCGCGAACGCGTCGCCGCCGCGGCCCGCCCAGCCCACGTAGCCAACGCCCGCGACGACGAACGGCTGCACGACCGCCTCGTCGGCGCGCAGGATGTTGTAGCGCAGACCCGCGTCGAGCGAGGTCATCACCAGCGACTTCCCCACGATCGCGCGCTCGTTCACCGAGCCGGTGTAGTTGGCCTCGACGGCCACGCGGGGCGACATGCTCCCGGTCACCCGGACGTTCCAGCTCGGCCCGATGCCCGCGGCGCCCCCCAGGAAGCCCAGCACGCCAAGGCCGCCCTCCACCGCGACGGTGGGCTCCGGGATGCGCCGGATGAGCGGTTGATCCGCCGGAGGGAGGTTGCCTGTCGGCCGGACCTGCTGATCCCGGCCCGCCGCGCCCTGCGCCTCCGCCGCGCCGGCGAGCGCCATCATTCCGGCGGCGGTCATGGCGGCCGCCGCGAGTCGTCGCGTGCTCATTGCAGTTGTCTCCGGTTGGCTCGTTCCGTCTTCGACGACCGCCTCGTGCACACCGCAGGCCACACGCGGCTGTGCAGCCCAGGCCCGGCGGGCTCCGCCTTGCGCCGCGCAGCCGGCCGCCGCCGAAACCGCGGCGCCGCTCGCACGTAGCTCGGACATGGGACTCATGGAACCGAGACGCCGAGCGGGCGGGCGAGCGAGGGCGATGACCTCGATCTCCCTTCCCGGACGCTGGTCTTCCTGTTCAAGTGGAGACCGCCGCGCGCCCTCGTGCGCGGGCGCGCAACAACCCGAGAGATCCAGGAGGCGAGCGTGAAGACGATCCGGACAGGGACCTTGCTCCTCCTCGCGCTCGCGGCCGCCGGCCTGGCCGCGGCCGCGTGCCAGGGGGAGCAGCCGAGCCTCGCGCCCGCCGCGACCGAGCTCAAGCCGCCGGAGCCGAAGGCGCCCGCCGCGGCGGCCTTCGCGATCGATCGCGCGGGCAGCAAGGTCGAGCTCGTGATGGATGCGCCGCAGGAGAAGATCCGCGGGCGGATCGCGGGCGCCGCCGCGGGGACGCTCCAGGTCGACCCCGCCGACGTCACGAGGACGACGGGCCTCATCACGGTCGACCTCTCCACGATCGAGCTCTTCCAGACCGCCGTGGGCGACGACGGCAAGCCCGGCGAGGAGAAGAAGAGCGACCTGCAGAACCAGCACGCGCGCACCTGGCTCGAGATCTCGAAGGACACGCCCGACGACGTCCGCGCGAAGAACGAGAAGGCCCAGTTCGCGATCCGGTCGATCTCGACCTCCGGCGAGAAGGACCTCTCGAAGCTGTCCGGCGCGGAGCGGACGGTGACCGTCACGGCGTCGGGCGACCTGCTGCTGCACCAGCGGCAGTCCCCGAGGACCGTGGAGCTCGTCGCCACGTTCAGGTACGAGGGCGATAGGCCCGCGAGCGTCACCGTGAAGACGGCGAAGCCGTTCCCGGTGGGGCTCGCCGAGCACGACGTCCGCCCGCGGGAGGCGTTCGGCAAGCTCGCCCAGAAGACGCTCGAGGTGCTCTCGCCCAAGGTCGCCAAGGAGGCCATGGTGACGCTCGAGCTGACAGCGACCGCCGGCGCGGCCCCCACGGCGCCGGCGGCGGCAGCGGACGGCGGCGCGCGGTGAGCGCGGGGCGCCGCCCGCAAGTGGGCCGTTGCGGCGACGCAGCGGCTCTGAGATGACACGGCGGTCCGGAAGCCGCCGGAAGCCGGATGACGCCTCGCCCGCCGGAGGGCGCAGGCCCGACGTGACGAGAACGCAGGGCGCAGGCCCGTCAGAGACGACAACGGTGGGCGCAGGCCCGTCGAGACGACAACGCAGGGCGCAGGCCCGACGTGACGAGAACCAGAGGAGCCACACGATGCTGTCGAAGAAGAGCATTTACGAGACCCTCGCCGCGCTGAGCGCCGGCGCCATGGTGATGAGCGGCTGCGCCGGCGCGCAGGCGCCGGTCAACGCGAGCGAGGTCCCCGCCGAGCAGGCCGCCCCCGCCGCCCCGGCCGAGCCCGCGCCGGCGCCCGCGCCGACCGAGGCCGCCTCCGGCGACGCCGCCGCGGGCGCGAACGTCCCCGCCGCCCCGGCCGAGCCCGCGCCGCCGAGCGACGCGCAGTCCGCCGCGACCTCGCCGCAGGTCGCCCCCACGGCCACCCCGGCGGCCACGGCCGCGCCGCCCGCGCCGCCCACCGCGGCCCCGGCCCCCGCCGCCCCGGCCAAGCCCGCCGCCAAGAAGGCGGGCGCCGCCGCGAAGAAGCCCGGCCACGCGGGCTGCGGCCAGGGCACCTGCGGCTGATCGCGGCCTCCCGCGCCCTCCCCGTACCCCCATGACCGGCAGCGCGCTCACCGGCGTCGGCCTCGGGCTCCGATGGGAGTTCCTCGACGAGGTGCTCGCGGCGCTCGACGCGCCCGATGCGCCCGATCGCTACGCGCGCGACGCGGCGCTGCCCGTCCCCTTCTTCGAGCTCTCCCCCGAGAACTACATGCGGCGCGGCGGCTACTTCCCCGCCGCCATCGAGCGCGTCCGGGAGCACCGCCCGATCCTGACGCACGGGCTCACCCTGTCCGTCGGCGGGCTCGATCCGCTCGACGCGGGCTACCTGCGCGCGCTCGGGGGGTTCCTGGAGCGGCTCGATCCCCCCTTCCACAGCGATCACCTCTGCTTCTCCGGGGTCGACGGCGCGTTCCTCCACGACCTGCTGCCGCTCCCGCACACGTCCGCGGCCGCCGCCCACGCCGCGGCCCGCATCCGCGAGGCGGAGCAGCGGCTCGAGCGCCCGATGGCGATCGAGAACATCACCTACTACCTGGTCCCGGGCCGCGCCTCGCTCGACGAGGCCGACTTCCTCGTCGAGGTGCTCGAGCGCGCCGGCTGCCGGCTCCTGCTCGACGTGAACAACGTCTACGTCAACGCCCGGAACCACGGCTTCGACCCGGTCGCGTTCCTGGAGAAGATCCCTCCCGAGCGCGTGGCCGCGATGCACGTCGCGGGGCACGAATGGCGCGCCGACGCGGAGGTCCTCGTCGACACGCACGGCGCGCCGGCCATCGCCCCGGTGCTCGACCTGCTCGCCCGCGCGGTCGCGCGGACCGGGCCGTTGCCGGTCGTGCTCGAGCGGGACAACGACGTGCCGCCGCTCGGCGCGCTGCTCGCCGAGCTCGCCGAGGTCGACGCGGCGTACCGGCGCGGGCTCGCCGCGCGGGAGGCGCGAGCGTGAGCGGGGCGCGCGAGGTGCGGGAGGCGGGCGAGGCGGGCGAGACCTGCGAGGCGGGCGAGGCGTCGAACACGCCGCCGCCGGAGCTCGCGGCGCTGGAGCGGGCGCTCCAGCGGAGCGTGATCGCGCCGGACGGCGAGGCGATCGCGGCCGATCCCCGCGCGTGGCTCGCCCGCGCCGGGCTCGAGGGGCCGGACCTCGAGGCGATGGCGGCGCTCCCGCCGAAGCGGCTGCTGCTCTACCGGAGCCTCATCCGCCGCGGGCTGACGGGCGCGATCCGCGCCGGGATCCCGCGGACCGCGGCGCGGCTCGGCGCGCGGTTCGAGGCGGACGTCGCGCGCTTCATCGAGGCGGAGCCGCCCCGGTCGCGCTACCTC
This sequence comes from Sorangium sp. So ce426, assembly GCF_051475585.1. Classification (NCBI taxonomy): domain Bacteria; kingdom Pseudomonadati; phylum Myxococcota; order Polyangiales; family Polyangiaceae; genus Sorangium; species Sorangium sp. So ce426. The sequence goes on from NZ_CP150341.1 coordinate 8,776,878, forward strand.
CGCGACGTCGCGTTCGAGTTCGTGGGCTTCGCGGCGCCGCGCTGGGCCGGGGATGCGGAGGTCCCCGCGTACCTCGCGGATCTCGCGCGCCACGAGCTGGCCGCCTTCGCGGCGGCGTGCGCCGAGCAGGACGAGGAGGCCGGCGCGGGCGGGGCGTCAGGGCCGCTCGGCGACGAGACGCCGGGAACGCCGGGCGACGAGGCGCCGGGGCCCCTCGGCGAGGCGCTGTCGCTCGACCGGGGGGCGCGCTTCCAGCGGGCCGCCGCGCTCGTGCGCTACGAGCACGCGGTCCACAGGCTGCAGGGCGACGCGTCGGCGCGCGACGAGCCGGCCCGCGAGCCCACCCGCCTGCTCGTGTACCGCGACGCCGCGCACGACGTGCGCTTCCTCGAGCTCACGCCGCTCGCGGCCGAGATCCTGGGCCGCCTCCTCGCGGGCGCCGCGCTCGGGGAGGCCGTCGTCGCGGGCTGCGCCGCGCTGGGACACCCGGTCGACGGGCCGGTGCTGGAGAGCACCGCCGCCCTGCTGAGCGACCTCGCCGAGCGCGGGGCGCTCCTCGGGCCGTCGCGATGATCGCCGGCGCGCAGACGGTGTATGCCGTCAAGACCGCCATGGATGAGCTCGCCCTGAACGAAGCGATGGACCGGTACGCGTGCGGCGACGCGCGCGCGTTTCCGGAGCTGCACCGCGCGCTCGCGGCGCGCCTCCTCGCGTACCTCACCCGGATGAGCGGCTCGGAGACGCTCGCGGGCGACCTGACGCAGGAGACGTTCCTGCGGATGCACCGCGCCCGGTCGAGCTTCGCCCGCGGCGGCGCCGTCGCGCCGTGGGCCTACGCCATCGCGCGCAACGTCTACCTGGATCACGCGCGCGCCCAGAAGCACCGCGGCACCGAGCGCCTCCCGAGCGATCCGGGCGCGGAGCCGCCCGACGCGCGCGGCGCGGACGCCGAGGCGGTCGCGATCGCCTCCGAGACGGCGCGGGCGGTGGAGCGGACGCTGGCGGGCCTGCCGGCGTCGCAGCGCGAGGCGTTCATCCTCATCCGGTACGAGGGGCTCAGCGTGCAGGACGCCGCGGCGGTCCTCGGGACGACAACGAGCGCGGTGAAGCTCCGCGCGTTCCGCGCCTACGAGGCGCTGCGGGCGGCGCTCGACGATCTCAAGCGGCGGCCCGAGGCGGAACCAGGAGGCGCGGAGGAGCGCCGCCGGGGCAAGGGCCAGGGGAGCGTCCGGGGAGGTGCCAATGTCGAATGAGCGCGACTTGCCGAGCGGGCTGAAGGACATCCCCGATTTCGCGGCCCACCTCGCCGCCCGCCCGCCGCCCGTCGTGGCCGAGGCGCCGGCCGAGCCGTCGCTGACGCGCCCGACGCGTGAGCGCCGCTCCTGGAGCGCGCTCCTGGCCGGGCTCGGCTGGATCCTGCTCGTGAGCTGGTGGGAAGGCTTCCGCGACGACCTCCCCTCTCTCCGGGTCGCCGTGCCGCTCGCCGTCACGGCGGTGCTCTCCGGTCTCGGCCTGCTGCTCGCGCTGAGCCCGCGCGCCCGGGGCCTGCCGGCCGGTGTGAGGGCGATCCAAACGCTCGTCGTCGCGGTGCCGGCCGGGTTCCTGGCCGCGGCCGTCGCGACTTCGCCCGTGGCCGATCCGCCGGTGCCGCTGGATCAGCACCTCCGGTGCGTCGCCAGCGCCGTCGGCACGGCGGTCCTGCCGTTCGCGCTGGCGGCGCTCGTGCTGCGCCGCTCGTTTCTGTCGGCGCCGGCGTGGCGTGGCGCCGCGATCGGGGCCCTGTGCGGCCTCGGGGTGGTGGTCGGCATCGGGACGCACTGCGACATCGACGATCTCCTCCACATCGCGTTCGCCCACGGCCTCCCGATCGCGTTCGGCGCGCTCCTCGGCGCCGCCGCCGGGTCGCTGCGCGGGCGAGCCTGAGGCGCCGCGCCGCGTCGCGCATCCTCCCCGGCCTTCGCCACGAGGCGGCGTGAACGCCGCGAACCTGCCGCGGCGCGCCGCGACGAAGATCACGCCGTGGCGCTTGCGCCGCGGCGCTGGCCAGGCCTAACGCGGGAGGCAGGAGAAACCAGGTCGATGCAGCGCGCGCTCCTCTTTCTGGCGGCAGGACTGTGGCTCGGGTGCGGCAGATCCGGAGCCGCGAACAACGGCGCCACGACGGGCGTGACCGCCGGCGGCGGTGACGGCGCGAGCCAGGGCGACGGCGCGAGCGGCACCAGCGCGAGCGGCGGCGACACGGCTGGCGGCGGCGCAGGCGGCACCAGCGCGAGCGGCAGCGGCGGCGCGGGCGGCAACGGCGCGGGCGGCGGCTCGCAGGCCGAACGCGCGTTCGTGGTCTATGTCGGCGGTCACGAGGGCCTCTTCGTCTTCCGCCTGGACGGCGCCGACGGCGCGCTCTCGGCCGTGCAGGGCCCGCTCGACGCCGAGATGAACCCGACCTTCCTCGCCGTCGACCCCGCGCACCAGCGCCTCTTCGCGGCGAACGAGCTGAACGAGGTGGACGGGGAGCTGTCAGGCGCCGTCAGCGCGTTCCGGATCGATCCCCAGGGCGGGACGCTCGAGCTCATCAACAGGACGTCCTCGAAGGGCGCGGGCCCAGCCCACCTGTCCACGGATCGCTCCGGGCGCTTCGTCCTCGTCGCCAACTACGGCGGCGGGACGGCGGCGGTGCTCCCCGTGGGCCAGGACGGCGCGCTCGGCCAGGCGGCCTTCGACGTGTCCTTCGGTCGCCGGACGAGGCCGCACCACGCCATGACCGATCCGGCGAACCGGTTTGCGTTCGTCACCAACCTCGGGCTCGACGAGATAACGCAGCTCACCTTCGACGCGGAAACGGGCCAGATGGAGCCGAACGACCCGAGAGCCCTCTCGCTCCCCGCGGACACGACGCCTCGACACCTCGAGTTCCACCCGAACGGCCGGTTCGCCTATGTGATCAACGAGTCTGCCGGCTCGATCACCCCCCTGAGCTACGATGCGTCGCGCGGGACGTTCACCACCCTGGCCACCGTCTCGACCTTGCCCGACGGCGTTAGCACCAAGGGAAACAGCGCCGCCGAGGTCCAGGTGTCCCCGTCGGGCAGGTTCGTGTACGGCTCGAACCGCGGCCACGACAGCATCGCCATCTTCGCTGTCGATCCCGAGCGGGGCACGCTCACGCCCGCCGGCCATGCCTCGACGCAGGGCATGACGCCGCGCCATTTCCAGATCGCGCCGACAGGCAAGCTGATGCTCGTCGCGAACCAGGACTCGAGCAACATCGTCGCGTTTCGCGTGGACGAGGCGACGGGCGCCCTCGAGCCGACAGGGCGTGTCACCGAGGTCCCCGAGCCCACCTATGTCGGGATCGTGGCCCTGCCTGACCGCTAGGCGGAGCGCCCTCTCTCGGACCCCGGCGCTGGAGGACGAGCGAGCGTCGGCCCGGACCCTGCGACCACGTCGATCGCCGGATCGACGCCGCAGAGATGTGCGTTGTGGATCCACCACACCCAGCACAACATGCCGAACGGCAGATAGCCGAAGTACCCGAGGAGCGGCATCTCGAACACGTGCAGCACGTTCACGTAGGGCACGTCGTACTTCCAGAAGTTGGGGTTCCGCGGCGTGCTGTAGAAATTCCACATCTCGCCGACCAGGTAGTTGAGCGCGCACGCCAGGCCCATCAACACCACCGGCGCCCAGTTGCCGCCGCGGATCGCCGAGAACGGCGTCCAACCGCCCGCGAGCGACACCGCCGCGGCCAGCACCAGCAGCGGGCTCAACCACAGCAGCGGGAACAGCGGCGCGGGCCACAGCACCAGCGCGGCCAGCGACGAGAGGCCGATCCACGACAGCCGCCGGACCGCCGCGCGCGACAGCGCGATCTGCGGCCCACGCTCGAAGCGAGCCCGCAGCGGCGCGATCGTCGTCAGCAGTTGATAGACCACGAAGATCGACGGCAGCACCGTGGTGAAGGCCAGGCCGAACCACGCCAGGTAGCCGCGCCGCGAGAAGATCGCGTCGTTGGGGTAATACCAGTTCGAGCGCGTGAAGTAATTGAGGTACTCGAAGAAGTACCAGCACACGCACGAGGTCACCGCGATCGCCAGCACCGCCGCCGGCCGCCGCGACACCAGCGAGACCCCGCCGGTGCGGCGATAGACCACGCCGTCGAGCGCGAGGATGAAGCCCCACCACTGCGGCACGAAGCTGAACGGCACCAGCGCCGCCGCCTCCTGCGGCTTGCCCCACATCAGCGCCCACGAGGCCACCGCCAGCAGCGCGCCCGGCGCGCACCACGGCGGGAACGGGACCGGCCGGACGCGCGCGGGCCGGGTCGCCGCCGGCGCGGCGAACCCGAACCGCTGCGGTGCGCACAAGAAGCCGAGGATCAGCAGCGCCAGGGCGACGCCCAGGCCGAACACGAACCAGCTGAAGCCCGGTACACCTGGGCTCTTCGGCGGTGGGAACACGCCCCACGTGTCGGGCATGTCGCCGTGGACCAGCAGGCGGGTGGCGAGCGGCGTGGCCACCAAGGCGAGCAGGCCGAGGACGAGCGGAAGCTTGCGGACCTTCGCACGCATCGTCAATCATGACGTGTATCACGAGCGCCGCACCGGCGTAACCCCTCAGCCATCGTCACGGGCATGGCCGACTGCGGCTCTCGCTGCGGTCGACGATGCTGCGCGCGGCGTCGGCACACGGCCGGCTCGGGGCGCGTCGGGGTCGCTGCACCGCCGAGAGGCGCCTCTGCAGCGCTTCGGGAGAGACGTCCTCGATCCGGCTCGACTTGTTCTACTCACGCGTTACGCGCACCGCATTACCTACGCGCACCACAGGCAAGCGAGCTCTGCGCCGCCGATGCCTGTGCGCACAGCGCTCATGAGGCTCACCATCTCCGACAAAAAGTGAGGGAGAGCGTCGCGCCCGAGAACAAAAGTCCCACGGGCGATCTGCTGTTGCGCGAACCTATCGTATCTCCGACTGCCTCGGTCGCGGCGAGCGGTCGAGCGAGGAAGGTGTATGCGCGGATCTCGAATCGTCGCGCCTCCCGGCACGGGTTGGCTCTCCGGCGCCTGGGCCGCGGTGCTCGCGCTCCTCCTGGCGGCTGCGCCTGCAGCAGCGGCGCCCCTGGAGTCGCCGGCCGTGTCTCCCGAGCTCGCCTTCGGTCCGCCGGTGGAGGGGCCGGCTCCCGTCATCCCGGCCCATCCGAGCGCGTGGTACGGTCGCTACAAGGCCGCCGCCTTCGACGGAGCTGCCTACCTCGCCGCCTGGACCACCGGCGAGCCCGACCGCGATGAGCCCATCTACGCAACGCGCGTCCTTGCGGACGGCGCCGTGCCCGACCCCCTCGGCTTCGCGCTGGGCACAGGACATCACCCGCAGATCGCCTTCGATGGCGAGCGCTTCCTCGTGCTCTTCTCGGCGCGCAGCGACGTCGACGCGACACCCACCGTGCGCGCGGTGCGGGTGACCAGCGCCGGCGAGGTCCTCGATCCGGGAGGCTTCGTCGTCCCGCTGGGCCCGAAGCCCCTGGGCGAGATCGCGCTCGCCTCGGACGGGGACGCTTTTCTGATCGTCGGGAAGACATTCTACGAGCCGGGCGGCAGCGCTCGCGAGCTCCGCGCTTCGCGCTTCGCCCCGACCGGCGACGCGAGTCCGCCCGGAAGCGCCGTCGTCGCCAGCTTCTCCCAGGGCGGCTCAGCCGACGTCGCGTTCGGCGGCGCGGGCTACCTCGTGGTCTGGCAGCAGGGCGAGAGCCGTGAAGACGGCGAGATCCGCGCGGCCCGCGTCAGCGTGGCAGGCGAGGTCCTCGATCCGGGGGGCTTCCTCGTCGACACGGTTCCGGTGTTTCCCTGGACACCGTCGGGCCCGCGGGTCGCATTCGACGGCGCGAACTACCATGTGGCCTGGTCCGGTCAGGAAGGGATATGGACCCGGCGTGTGACGCCTCAGGGGACGCTCGCAGATCCCGCGAGCGCGCTGATCCAGCCCGATCTGGACGACCTCTCCGAGCCCGTGCTCGACGACGCGGCGTTCGACGGCGAGCACGTGAGGGTGCTCTGGTCGCGCATTCCCGAGCTCTCCTCCGCTCTGGCAGGCCTGCCGGCCTACCTCCACGTGAGCCGGCTGAGCGCTGCAGGTGCGGTCCTCGGAGGAGGCCCGACTCAGGTATCACCGCAGGCGCAGAACGGCGCGCTCGCGGAGCGGGGCGCTCTGGTCATCTGGCAGAACGATCGCCCGGACGGGTTCCGCAACGGCCTCCACGGCGCGCGGCTGAGCAGCGATGGGACCCTCCTCGACGCACCGCCCTTGCGCCTCGGCCGCGGCACGAACGCGCAATCGGAACCCCAGGTGTCGTCCGACGGCCGGCGATTCGTCGTCACGTGGCTCGACGACCGCGGCCGCGCCGTGGGCGAGAGCGACGCGCTCTTCGCCGCGCGCGTCGCGGCGGACGGCCGCGTCGTGGACGAGGGCGGAACCCGCATTGCGAACGCGGCGGCGAACTGGGATCTGTTGTCGCACGGTTCGAGCCTGCTCTCGGTGGGGATTTCCAGGTTCCACGAAGATGACCAAGCAGACGTGTTCGGGACGCGCCTGTCCCCAGCCCTGGAGATCCTGTCCCCCGAGCCGCTGGATCTCGGTGGTGCCACGCTGTACCGAGGGCTCGCCGTCACCCTGGACCCGGCTGGGTTTGCCCTGCTGAGCGATGGGTCGATGGTGCGCGTGAGCCACGAGGGCGAGGTGCGCCGCACCGCGCTCTCGGATGGGGATGGCCTCGGCCCCATGGTCGACGAGGTCCGCGCGATCGGATTCGACGGCACGCAGCGCCTGCTCGTCTGGTCGCCCGGGGCGCTGAGCCCCGGAATCCGTGCGACGAGGCTTGGTCCTGGGGACGAGATCCTCGATCCCGGCGGGATAGCGCTGGTCGATCTCGCGAGCACGTTCCGCGTCACCGAGCTCGCGGTGGCCCACGGCGCCGAGATGTTCGTTGTAGCATGGCGTGGCTGCGAGGAGGACGGCGGCCTCACGCGGGTGGGCATGATCCGGGTAAGCGCCGCCGGCGGCGCCCTGGATCCCGAGCCGCTGCGCATCGCCGAGCACGCGGGGTGCCAATGGACCTGGCCGATGCGTCGAAGCGTGCAGCTGGCCTTCGACGGCCAGCGGTTCGTCACCGTCTGGGAAGAGCCCGTGGGCTCGGCAGATTCGCTGGACGTCCACGGCGTCGCGCTCTCGCCGGACGGCGCCGTGAGCGCGCCTTTCGCGGTCTCCGCCGAGCCGGGAAGCGAGCGGTCGCCTGATATCGCGGCGCTGGGCGGGGGCGTTTCGCTCGTGGTCTATTCGCTGTTCGAGCCGGATGTGGAGCACAAGAGTCGGCGGGTGTTCGCCCGGCGGCTCGGCCCACCGGCATCGGACGCGACCGATCCGCGCGGGCTCGTCGCGGTGGGCGGCTGCTCGTGCCGGGCCGCCGGCGGACCGCCGCCGGCGCCAGCGGTGTGGACGGCGCTCCTGTTCCTGGGCCTGGCCGTGGGGCGGCGCGCCTTGTCGCGGCCGCGGCGCCCAGCGCCGGCCCGGGCGCGCACGGCGCCGTTTCCACCGCGCCGCCGCGCCCGCGTCGCCATGGGGCTCGCCGTGGTGCTCGGCGTTGCCGGCTGCGGCGACGCGTCCAGCCCGGAAGCGGCCCGCGACCCCGCCTCCGAGGGGGACGGCGGATCGACCTGGATCGAGGTGGGCAGCGGCTCGACGTCGTTCGCGGCGCTCGGTCCCGGCGCCACCGTCGAGCTCGCCGCGGGCGACCAGGGAGGGTATCATCTCTGGCTCAGCATCCGCTGCAGCGCGTGCGCGCCCGAGGGCATCCTGAGCTATGGCGTGGACGACGCCTCCTCCGGCGAGCTGCTCACGTTCTACGGCCTGCAGCGATGGGTGCGGCTCCGGGAGGTGGAGGACGGCGTTCGCCAGGAGGTGGGCCTGAGCGCGTTCTTGAACGACGGCGACCCTGCGCTGTACCTGGGCCGCGCCGTTCGCCTCTGGGCGACCCTCTCGAGGGAGGGGAGCCGCGAGCCTCCGCTCGAAGGCGAGGCCCGCGCGATGGTCTCCGAGTGAGCCCCAAAGGCGTGTGCTCGCGGCGCCCCGGTTAGAACTGCGGGAAGCCCCGGGAACACCGCCGGGGATCACCGCCCGGGATGGCGCTTCGGCTCTTCCCCGGACTTTCGCAGCATCACGATCTTCCCCGTCGGCGTCGCCACGGTCTTCACGAAGGTGGCCCGCTGTCGCCCGAGGACCCAGCTCGCCTCGGCGAGCTCCTCCTCGGCGCGCTGGCCCTTCACCAGCAGCACGATCCCGCTCGGCCGCAGGAAGGGCACCGTCAGGGGGATCAGCATGACCAGGCGCCCCACCGCGCGCGCCGTCACCGCGTCGAACGCGCCGCGGAGATCGCCCTTGCCGAGCTGCTCGGCGCGCTCGGCGCGCACCGACACGTTGGTGAGCCCGAGGCCCGCGGCCACCGCGGTGAGGAACGAAGCCTTCTTCTGCGTCGCCTCCACCAGCGTCACCTTCAGATCGGGCCGCGCGATGGCGAGCGGAAGGCCGGGGAGGCCCCCGCCCGAGCCGATGTCGGCGAGGCGCGCCCCCGCGCTCAGCTCCTCCAGGAGCGGCACGAGCGTGAGCGAGTCGAGGATGTGTTTCTCCCAGACCTCGACCGGATCCGTGATCGAGGTGAGGTTCATCAGCTCGTTCATCGCGAGCAGGCGCGCGAGGTAATCGCCGAGCTTGGCGATCACCGCGGCGTCGAGGGTGACGCCGATCGCCGCGAGGCGCTCCGCGAAGCCCTCCGGAGGCGTGAGCGGAGCGGGAGCCGGCAGCGGGAGAGGAGCGCGTTCGTCAGGGGGCATGGACGTCCGCGCACCCTAGCAAGCTCCCCCGCGTGAAGCGCCGCAATTCTCGCGCTCGCCCTCCCCGCCCGCTCCGGGGCGCCCTTGTGACGGGTCGCTACATCGCCGAGAGGCGCCTCTGCAGCTCTTCGGGAGAGACGTCCTCGATCCGGCTCGCGAAGGACCAGCGATGGCCGAACGGATCGCGGAGCCAGGCCGTCCGGTCTCCGAACGGCTTGTCCTGCGGCGGGCGATCGATGGTCGCGCCTGCCGCCGCCGCCTGCGCGACGAGCGCGTCCACGTCCTCCACGTAGACGACGACGGCCGGGCTGCTGCCTCCCAGCGTCTCGGGGCTGATGGCGCCGAGCTCGGGATACTCGTCCGACAGGAAGAACCGGGCGCGGCCGATGGACAGCTCGGCGTGGCCGATCCGCCCGTCGGGCATCGGGATGCGCGAGTCCTCGCGCGCGCCGAACGCGCGCTTGTAGAACTCGATGGCTTCCGCGGCGCTCCGCGCGCTCAGGTAGGGGAAGCACGTCTGACCATCCGGGACGGGGTGGACCTTGCTCTTCGTCATCGTCGCGCTCCTTCGTGCTCGTATCGGATCATGGCATTTCCCGGGGCAACGGCGGGAGTCGCCTCGACGGTCGAGCGGCGCTCCTCGCGCGCCCGTGCGCCACGAGGAAGGCGAGCCTCTCCTGGCGCCCGTCGCCTCGGCGATCCGGGTCGGCGCTCATCCTGGAGCATCGCGCCGAGCGCGTATTGGAAGAAATTCACCTGCGCGCTCGGCCGCGCGGCTTGACGAACGCGTAACATACATGTTACGCATCATGCCGATGGACGCCGTTGCCCAGGCGCTGGCCGATCCGATCCGGCGGGAGATCCTGCGGATGCTGCGCGATCGCACCGCCACCGCGGGCGCCATCGCCGGCGCGTTTCCGGTCAGCCGCCCGGCGGTCAGCCGGCACCTGCGCGTGCTGCGCGAGGCGGGCCTGGTGCGCGACGTCCAGTGCGGTCGCGAGCGCGAGTACCGCCTCGAGCTCGGTGCGCTCGCCGAGCTCGAGGCGTTCCTGCGCGAGCTGCACGCGGCGAGCCCGTGGCACCGCCGGTTCGACGCCCTCGAGACCGAGGTGCACCGCGTCGGCCGGCAGCGGCGCATGGCGACCGCCCCCCCGTCCCGCAACGAAGCGAAACGAAGGAAGGAGACCGCATGAGCCCCCGACCCACAGGCCGCGTCCGGAGCACGGCGACAGGCGCCGATCTCGTCATCACGCGCAGCTTTCGCGCCCCCATCGAGGATGTCTGGCAGAGCGTCACCGCGTCCGAGAGCACGGCGCGCTGGATCGGCCCGTGGGAGGGCGAAGCGGGGCCCGGCAAGACGGTGCGCCTCCAGATGGCGTTCGAGCAGGGGGCGCCGTGGTGTGACTTCTCGATCGACACGTGCGAGCCGCCGCATCGCCTCGCGCTCTCGGCCAAGGACGATCACGGCGAGTGGCGGCTCGAGCTGTCGCTCGCGGCGAAGGGTGAGATCACCGAGCTCACCTTCATCCAGCGCCTCGCCGATCCAGCGCTCGCCGGCGATGTCGGGCCGGGCTGGGAGTATTACCTCGACATGCTCGTCGCCTCCAGGCTCGGCGAGCCGCTGCCCAGCTTCGCCGACTACTATCCGGCGCAGCGCGACTATTACCTTGGCGACGCGCGCACGCAGGCGTAGCGCGTACTCAGGCGTAGCGCGCGCGGGCGCTCGGCCGAAGAGATCATGATTTCTCCATCTCCTTCGCGGCGCTCCAGCCCTGGACGAGGAGAAGGAGCGGGCTGTGCATTCGCGGCGGCCCGGGATAGGCTCGCGGCATGAAGATCGTCCTTCCGGGCGGGAGCGGACAGGTAGGTCAGATCCTTGCGCGCGCCTTCGCGGCCGACGGACATGAGGTGATCGTCCTGTGCCGCAGCGCGAGCGTGCCCGCGGGGCGGGTCGTGCCGTGGGATGGACGCACGCTCGGCCCGTGGGCGGGCGAGCTCGACGGCGCCGACGTGGTGTTCAACCTCGCTGGCCGGAGCGTGAACTGCCGTTATACGGACGAGAACCTCCGCGCGATGAGGAGCTCTCGTGTGGACTCGACGCGCGCCGTCGGCGAGGCGATCGCCGCCGCCTCGCGACCGCCGCGCGTATGGCTGCAGATGAGCACGGCCACGATCTACGCGCACCGCCACGACGCGCCCAACGACGAGGCGACCGGGCTCCTCGGCGGCGACGAGCCGGGCGTCCCCTCGACTTGGCGCAACAGCGTCGAGATCGCCCGGGCGTGGGAGCAGGCGCTGGACGAGGCCAGGACGCCGCGCACGCGCAAGATCGCGATCCGCGCATCCATGGTGATGAGCCCTGATCGCGGCGGCATCTTCGACGTGCTGCTCGGGCTCACCCGGCGGGGCCTCGGCGGTCCGGCCGGCGGAGGGCAGCAGTTCGTGTCATGGATCCACGATCGCGACTTCGTGCGAGCGACGAGGTTCTTGATCGAGCGGAACGACCTCTCCGGGCCGGTCAACCTCGCCTCGCCGGGGCCGCTCCCCTACGGCGATTTCATGCGCGCGCTGCGCGAGGCCTGGGGTATCGGCTTCGGGTTGCCTGCGACGAAATGGATGCTGGAGGTCGGCGCGCTCGTGATGCGCACGGACACCGAGCTCGTGCTGAAGAGCCGGCGCGTCGTCCCCGGGCGCCTGCGCGAGGCCGGGTTCACGTTCGCCTTCACCGAGTGGTCGTCGGCGGCGCGCGACCTCGTGGCGCGATGGCGCGCCGAGCGCTGAGGTCCGGGTGAAGGCGCCGCGCTCGGCGGCGGATCTGTTCCGCGAGGTTGGTCCCTGGGAGGGCGAGTCAACGGAGGAGCTCTGGAAGCGGCTCGAGGAGGAGCGACGCCGTGGTGGCAGCGGGGAACCGTCAGCCCTGTGATGAAGTACGCGCTTGACACCAACACCGTTGTCGCCGCGCTGAACGGGGTGCCGCCGGTGCCGGCCAGGCTTGCTGCCGTCGATGCGGCCGATATCCTTCTCCCGGCACCGATGATCGCCGAGCTCTACTTCGGGGCTCGCGCCTCACTCCGTGTGCGTGAGAACGTCGCGCGGGTGGATCGGCTTCTCACTTTCTTTCGTCTGCATCCGTTCGACGAAGCGGCGGCGCGCCGGTTCGCCGAGATCAAGGCCGACTTGCGGAAGACGGGGCGCGCGAAGTCCGACTTCGATCTCGCGATCGCTAGAACGACAAACGGGTTGAAACCGCCAGAAGAGAGCAGAATTCGAACCGCCAAGGCGCCAAGGACGCCAAGAAAATCACAAAAATCTTGGCGTCTTATGGCGCCTTGGCGGTTCACTTCTCGCTCGATCAACGTGATCGGTTTTCTAGCGCCACGTTGAGCGGGCGCGCAGGGTCCAGGCTTCAATGGGGCCGCCGCCTTTCAGCGGCGGAGAGCCCGCCAGCGCGGCGCGCGGGCACGGCGTGAGCGCGCTTCAATGGGGCCGCCGCCTTTCAGCGGCGGAGAGCGACTCCTGCGCCGCGTGCCTGGGACAGCGCGCCAGCGCTTCAATGGGGCCGCCGCCTTTCAGCGGCGGAGAGTTGCGGCCATCTGTCAAGGTCGATGCACGCCCGCCGGGCTTCAATGGGGCCGCCGCCTTTCAGCGGCGGAGAGAGCACCATCTCGTCGGTGGGCGTCGGCCGGTACGCCACGCTTCAATGGGGCCGCCGCCTTTCAGCGGCGGAGAGACCCAGGGTCGAAGGCGCGCGCCACCGCGCTGACGCAGCTTCAATGGGGCCGCCGCCTTTCAGCGGCGGAGAGCGCGCCGGCGTGCCCGTCGAGGCGGTGACGGGGCTGCTCGCTTCAATGGGGCCGCCGCCTTTCAGCGGCGGAGAGCCGACAATCAATGTGGAGTCTGAAGGGGTGGACATGTCCACGGCTTCAATGGGGCCGCCACCTTTCAGCGGCGGAGAGGCGGAGGGGTCGTCTCTCACGCTCGAGGAGATGCTCGAGCTTCAATGGGGCCGCCGCCTTTCAGCGGCGGAGAGAGAGCGTCGGCCCCGAATGGCCTTTGGCCTCGGGCGCTTCAATGGGGCCGCCGCCTTTCAGCGGCGGAGAGTCTCCACGCTGCCGCTCATCCCGACCGCCTCATCGCCGGCTTCAATGGGGCCGCCGCCTTTCAGCGGCGGAGAGCTTCGGAAGGTGAACGCGGGGAGGGACATCATCACCCTGCTTCAATGGGGCCGCCGCCTTTCAGCGGCGGAGAGCCCAAGAGTTTACAGGATAAGTACGCCTCACGGCGTGCGCTTCAATGGGGCCGCCGCCTTTCAGCGGCGGAGAGCACGGCTGGACGGACGCCGGCCTTCTGACGCAACCGGCTTCAATGGGGCCGCCGCCTTTCAGCGGCGGAGAGGATCATCACGTCCCACCCTATCGCAGTCCAATCACATGCTTCAATGGGGCCGCCGCCTTTCAGCGGCGGAGAGCTGGATCTTGCACGTGGCCGGCGGGCGTCAGGCTCCTTGGCTTCAATGGGGCCGCCGCCTTTCAGCGGCGGAGAGAATGCGCCGCTCGTCAAGCTCTGCCTGGAGTTGTGGCTTCAATGGGGCCGCCGCCTTTCAGCGGCGGAGAGCGATGAAGTCGAGGAAACTCTCGAAGAGATCATTGAGCTTCAATGGGGCCGCCGCCTTTCAGCGGCGGAGAGTGCTTGCACTCGCCGCCTCTGCCTACGGGCAGGAGTTCGCTTCAATGGGGCCGCCGCCTTTCAGCGGCGGAGAGCCGGACGACGCACTCGACGCGGTCGGCTTCAACCTGCTTCAATGGGGCCGCCGCCTTTCAGCGGCGGAGAGTCACGAGCTCGAAGCCGGGGATGGCCGCGGACCGCCCGCTTCAATGGGGCCGCCGCCTTTCAGCGGCGGAGAGGGGGAACGTCGAGCGGCTCCGCGCCGAGCCGAAGGAGCCCCAGCTTCAATGGGGCCGCCGCCTTTCAGCGGCGGAGAGGTGGGCAACATGTTGGACGCGTCCAACTGGTTGGTGCTTCAATGGGGCCGCCGCCTTTCAGCGGCGGAGAGGAGCTCGGGATCTCCACGCAGACGTCAACCACGTCTCCGCTTCAATGGGGCCGCCGCCTTTCAGCGGCGGAGAGGCAGTGCCCGAAGGGCGCGCGCAGGGTCGACGGGCCGCTTCAATGGGGCCGCCGCCTTTCAGCGGCGGAGAGGTCTCCCGTCGAGGATCTCAAGAAGGCCGCCTGGTACGTGCTTCAATGGGGCCGCCGCCTTTCAGCGGCGGAGAGGCATGCCCGAGGAGGATCTCGAACTCCCGGTCTCCGGCTTCAATGGGGCCGCCGCCTTTCAGCGGCGGAGAGGATTGTCGAGTCGCGGCGGCTCCTTGGAGCGGCACCGGCTTCAATGGGGCCGCCGCCTTTCAGCGGCGGAGAGGCTGATGAAAGCGGGTCTGCACCCCTCGCAGGAGCCTGCGCTTCAATGGGGCCGCCGCCTTTCAGCGGCGGAGAGATGCCGGGCGAGCGCCGCAGGGTCGATCCCCAGGCGCCGCTTCAATGGGGCCGCCGCCTTTCAGCGGCGGAGAGCGACTTGGTGCCGCGGATGCCCACGGCCGCCGCGAAGGCTTCAATGGGGCCGCCGCCTTTCAGCGGCGGAGAGGTCGGGGTGCGCGCAGTCGGCGCCGCAGAGCTCGCACGCTTCAATGGGGCCGCCGCCTTTCAGCGGCGGAGAGGCCGAGCCACGACGCGCCGGGGTTGACCGGGCGCTGCTTCAATGGGGCCGCCGCCTTTCAGCGGCGGAGAGACCCATCGCCACAGCCTGCCTGATAGCGGGCATAGGAGGCTTCAATGGGGCCGCCGCCTTTCAGCGGCGGAGAGGACGCGGCGTCCATCGCGAGCGCGAACGCGTGCTCCCAGCTTCAATGGGGCCGCCGCCTTTCAGCGGCGGAGAGCCACCGTGGGACGGCGACGACGCTCCACGGCAGCTCGCTTCAATGGGGCCGCCGCCTTTCAGCGGCGGAGAGAAGGAGGTGCTGCTCGTCGAGTACCTGAGTCAAGATGCTTCAATGGGGCCGCCGCCTTTCAGCGGCGGAGAGCTCATGGCGCCCAAGAGCAGCGCCGGCACCATCACCGCGCTTCAATGGGGCCGCCGCCTTTCAGCGGCGGAGAGCCAGAGGGCATGCCGAGCGATCCGGTCCTGGGTGACGCTTCAATGGGGCCGCCGCCTTTCAGCGGCGGAGAGCAGCCAGAGCGGGCCACGGGCTGCGGCGAACGAAGATGCTTCAATGGGGCCGCCGCCTTTCAGCGGCGGAGAGCCAGCCAGAGCGGGCCACGGGCTGCGGCGAACGAAGATGCTTCAATGGGGCCGCCGCCTTTCAGCGGCGGAGAGAAAGAGTGGGCGCTTGTCAGGGGTCCTAGGTGAGCATGCTTCAATGGGGCCGCCGCCTTTCAGCGGCGGAGAGGCTATCGCCCTGGCCCTAGCCTCCGCTCTTCTCGCCTCGCTTCAATGGGGCCGCCGCCTTTCAGCGGCGGAGAGCCACGACGTGGGTGTTCAGAGCGTGCGTGACATGGCGCTTCAATGGGGCCGCCGCCTTTCAGCGGCGGAGAGACGTTGCCCGGGTCTTGGAGGTGCCACGTGCTGAGGTTCTTGCTTCAATGGGGCCGCCGCCTTTCAGCGGCGGAGAGCCAGGCTCCGACACGCGATGTGACCTTCCGCCACACTTCAATGGGGCCGCCGCCTTTCAGCGGCGGAGAGGCGCCAGACAAGCCGCTCGCCATCCTCGCCGAGGCTCTACTTCAATGGGGCCGCCGCCTTTCAGCGGCGGAGAGCTCGCGGTTGTTGACACGTACGAACTACGTGATACTATACTTCAATGGGGCCGCCGCCTTTCAGCGGCGGAGAGAGGCCTCCCAGACGTACCTGACATTTCGCGTACTTGCAAGCCGGTTTGCGAGAGGTTCCCGTTCGACCCCCCTCTGCCGGCTCGCGGGGACCCTCCGGGGGCCCTCCTCGCACTCGAAAACCATCGTTATTTCAAACACCTACCGGCGTTGCGAGCGCCTCCCGGGATTTTCGCGTCACTCCACCGCTCGCAGCGGGCCCGTCCCCCCTCTTTTACCACACCCCCGCCTCCCGGGAGCCTGCCTTTCGTCCTTGCTGGCAGCGGTGCCGCTCCGGCCCTGCCTCTTCCGGTCGTCCACCCGCCTTGCCCAGGGTGCGGCCACCCCTGCCGCTCGCGCTGGCGAGCTGCTCGCCCTCGCTCGCCCACGGTGGATTTCACGACGTGGAGCTGAGATGGCTGCGGCCCTTGGTAGCACCCAACCCACCTCTGCTCGCACTTCCGGCGTACTGCCGTCGTTCGCCGTGATTCCCCGGCGGGTCGCCGCCGTCCCTCGCGGCCGCCGTCCCTCGCGGAAGACGCGCTCCCTCGGAGCCGGCGCTCGTTACTTCCTCATGTCATCCGGTTCGGGGCCGGAGGGACGGCCTGCCGCCCCCATTACAACGGCGATGGAGTCGATCTGCAGGCACGAAGACGCCGTTCCCGAGCGCGCTCGCCTCCGACCACAGCGCGACCTGGCCCCCTCCCGAGCGCGCTCGCCTCCGACCACAGCGCGACCTGGCCCCCTTCCGAGCGCCCTCGCCTCCGACCACAGCGCGACCTGGTCCCCTCCCGAGCGCGCTCGCCTCCGAGCACAGCGCGACCTGGTCCCCTCCCGAGCGCGCTCGCCTCCGACCACAGCGCGACCTGGTCCCCTCCCGAGCGCGCTTGTCCGCGACCACAACGCATCGTGGTCGGGCAGATCTGTACCCCAGGAAGATCACTCCACTTTTCTGGTCGACGTGAGCTGCATCACGCATCTGGGTGCCGCACGCTCGATCGGCCGGCGAGCAGATCCCCTCCCCGGTCCCGGTCCTGGCGCCGTCTCCGGGCCCGGCGGGCGTCTCTGGCCGGGAGATGCTGCGGATTCCGATCGCCCCAGCCGCCCCTTCCGCCACCGCCCCGGCTCGCTCCGGCCCCGGTCCGGCCCGGCACGATTCCGGGACGGTCCCTAGAAACGCGACGTAATTCTGAGCATGAGCCCTTCTCATCCTCCGACCGCCCCGGTCCAGCACGGCACCTGGACCTCCATGCACGCAACGGCCGTTCAGGTCCTCCCAGGCATGCTCCGCTTCCTCGGCATCGCCGAGGGCGACCTCGACGACGTGTGCCAGGACGTCCTCCTGAACGCCTACCGCAGCTTCCCCCGGTACGACCCCATGCGCTCCGGCGGCGCGCCCTGCGCAGCCCTGCTCGATTCGCCAGACGCCCCGGGATCCGCCCCGGCGCCCGCGCAGCCCGCCGTCGCCGCCGACAGCGCGCCGAGCGACACACGTCCTCGCCCGCATGACGCTCCCGCGGGCGCGCCCAGGCCATCTCGACCAGCGCACCTCGGCGAGCACTGGAGGGCGGAGGCGTCATGGCTCTTCGGGATCGCCTGGCGGAAGGTCCGCCATCACCTGGAGCGCGCCTACCGGCGCCGTGAAGTCCCGGTAGGCCTTGCCGACGCCTCCTGTTTCCAGCGGGCAGACGCCGCGGTGAGCAGCGAGCGCCACATCGCCGCGGAGGAGCGGATCGCGCTCGCGATCCGCCTCCTGTCGGCGGTCGCGCCCGAGCGCCGCGCCATCCTCGTCCTCGCCGACGCGTACGACGTCCCGGTGCGCGAGATCGCGCGCGCCCTCGGGCTCAACGAGAACACCGCCGCCAGCCGGCTGCGCCGCGCGCGCCGGGACTACCGCGCCGCCGAGAAGCGGCTGCGCCCCGAGGAGAGACAGGCGCTCCGGTCCAGCCTCCTCGTGCTCCTGCTGTTCTCCGAGACCTCGTTGCGGTCGCTCCGCGACGCGCTCCTGCCCGCGAGCGACCCGGCCGCGCCGAGCGCCCGAGCTCGCGTCGTCGGCACGAGGTGGCGAGCACGTCTTGCGCGTCTCGCGCGCCCGCTCGCCCGGACCGCTCGCCCGGCGCTCGGGTGGGGAGCGGCAGGCATCGCCGGAGGCTTGCTCCTGGCCACCGAGCTCGCTCGAGCTCCGGTGGACTGGGCGCGCCACCTCGGTCCCTTCGCCTTACCCCTCCTCCTCGCACAGGGCACGAACCTGGCCCCGGCGCCGCGACCCCGAGGCGTCTTCGAAGGGGCGCCGCGCCCCGGCGGCTCGACGCCCTCCGACGACATCCCGGGCCTCCGAGCGCCCGCGGCACGGGCGACCGAGGCCCAAGGCCAGCGCCAGCCCGCCGGGTCGAGGCGCGCCCCGGCGCTCGCAGCCGAGAGCCAGGATCCGCTCGGCGAGGAGCTCGCGCTGCTCGACGCGGCCAGGGCGGCGCTGTCGCGCGGCGAGCGCGCCGCCGCCCTCGAGCACCTCGACGCGCACGCGCGGCGTTTTCCACCGAGCCGGCTGACGTTGGTGCGCGAGCGGCTCCGGTCGAGGGCCGAGGCGCTGCCGGTGACAGCGACCGGCGGCACGGCGGGGGACGCGCAGCGATGAGCGAAAGTCCACCGCGTCACGGGCGCGTCGCGTCGCGCGCCCCGCGATGGGGAGAGCGGGCTCGGCACACGGCGTTCGCTTCGATGGTCGCGGCCCTCGTCGCGCTGCGCGCGGCGGCGCCGAGCCGGGCCGACACCGGACCGCCCCGGGCCCGCGTGCGGATCGAGCTCACGCGCGGCCCAGGCACCGAGCGCTGCCCCGACGGGCGGTTCCTGCGCGCAGCGATCGCCCGGCGCATGGGCTTCGATCCCTTCGACGCGGAGGCTCCGCTCCTGATGGAGGCGTCGATAGAAGGAGACCGAGGGGAGCTCATCGCGTCGATCTACCTCCGCGATCGCCGCGGCGTGGTGCTCTGGACCGACGGCCACAGGACCCGCGGCGACTGCAAGACGCTGGTCTCGACGGCGGCCCTCTTGATCGCCGTGCAGCTCGACGACATGGGCGAGCTCCCGCCGCCGCAACCGGCGCCGGCCCCGCAGAACGAGCGCGCGACGCAGGCGGAGGCGCCGTGCTCCCCCGAGCACCCGTGCGCGGGCCGGCCGGCGCCGCCGCCGAACGAGGCGCCGCGCTCACCTCCACCGCCGAGCAAGGCGCCGCCCGCGCGCGAGCGGCCGCCCTTGCGGGCGCCGCCCCCGGGCAGCGCGGGGCAAGCCGCGGCGGAGCGCTTCCACTGGACCGTCGGCGCCGGCGCCGCGATGGCGCTGGGGCTGACGCCCGGCGTCGCGGTGGGTCCGACGTTGTCGGTCGCCGGCCGCTGGCCGGCATGGTCGGTCGCGCTGGAAGCGCGCGGGCTCTCATCGCTGTCGACCAACGTGGACGACGTGCGTGTGGCAACATCGGCGTTCACCGCGAACGCCGCCTTGTGCCTTCACCGGCATGCTCTCTTCGCGTGCGGGGTCGGAGAGCTGGGTGTGCTCCGTGCCGTGCCCGAAGCTCCAAGGCTGGCGAGAACCGTGCTGACTCTTCGTGCCGGGCTCGGCGCGCGAGCCGGCGTCCGGTGGCCGATCTCGGAGGGCCTCTCTGGGTACGGAACTGCCGAGCCGGTCTGGCGCACGGTCGACGCGTCGCTCCTCCGCCGTCGAGGCATCGCCGGAACGGATCGCGCGGCCTGGAGCGCTCCCGCGCTCGGTGTGGCGTTCGGGATCGGTTTACAGCTGAACTTATGATGGGGTCCGGCGGCAGAAATATCCGCCCTCCCCCCCGAGGTAAAAGGATGAGAAATTTTCCTCGATTCAGTGAATGCTCAATGCGCACGAGGCCCGGTGGGAAACCGTCTCCTTGCGCGGAGGACCATCGTTCAGATAAGTTGCGACGCATGCGCGTGCCGGGCTTTGCCCTTGCCGGAGTGCTGTTGGCTGCCAGCTGCAGCCAGGCTCCGATCATCATAGAAGGCCCATGTTCGGAGGAAGAGCTCCTCCACTATCCTGAGTGGTGCTCGGAAGACCTCGGTGAGGGCGGCGCCGGCGGTGAGGGCGGCGCTGGCGGTGAGGGCGGCGCCGGCGGTGAGGAGCACAGCGCCCTGTGCTCCGGCCAGTGCGTCCCTCCCGCACCGCTCGGCTGGTCTGGCCCTGCGCTCCTCTGGTTCGGCCCGCCGGAGGCCGCCCCCGATTGCCCCGCCGACGCGCCGACGATCGGGTACGAGGGCTTCGCCGATCTCCAGCAGGTGCCGACGACGTGCCCGACCTGCGCGTGCGACCCGCCCGAGGTGTCGTGTGCGCTCCCGACCGCGTGGGCCGCGTCGTCGTCCTCGTGCCGAGGCGATGAGCCCGACGCCATCGCGACGCCGTTCACCGCGCCCGACGCATGGGACGGCGCCTGCACCGCCGAGAGCGCGATCCCCGCCGATCAGGACTGCGACGGCGAGCCCTGCGTGCAGTCGCTGGCGATCGCGGCACCCTCGAGCACGGCTGGCGGGTGTACGCCGCGCATCGAAGTCCCGCAGCCGATCCCCCAGAGCCCGCTCTGGTGGGCGACGGGCGCATTGGCCTGCGTCGCCGGGGCGCACACGGCGTGCGCCGACGCGACGACGTGCGCGCCGGCAGCGCCGCCCGCGTTCCTGACGTGCGTCTACCACGAGGGCGACGCCGCCTGTCCGGACGGCTACGCCCAGAAGCACGTCTTCTACAAGGACGTGCTCGACGGCCGCGACTGCACGTCTTGCAGCTGCGGCGAGCCAACCGGCGCCTCGTGCACGATCATGGCGTCCGTGTACCGGGACGCGGCGTGCACCGACATGGTCGCGTCGACCCTCGTCGACTCGAGCGTCCCGTTCTGCGGGGTGACGCCGCCCGGCGTCGGCCTGGGGAGCAAGTCGGCCGCGGTCGTGGCGGTGGAGCCGGGCGCGTGTGTACCGCAGGGCGGCGAGCCCGTCGGCGAGCTTCAGCCGGCCGAGCCGTCCACGTTCTGCTGCATCGCCTGAGCGTGCCGGCGCCGGCCGGCGGCCGATGTCTGGCACTGCCTTGGAATTAGCGAGAGGAGTGCTTGAATCTCCGTGGCCGGTGGTGCGCCGCTGCAGAGTCAGACGCGCCCGCCTGACCCCACCCATCGGTCATCAACGTGAACGTTCACGTCGTCGTTCACGGCCGAACGTTGACGACCACGACCACATCAACGTTCGAATGTAGCAAAGCGCGGCGCGGAGCTTGGTTGACGCCTATGCGCCGCTCCCCCCGGAGGCGCCGCTCACGCCGGATCGCCCGGCGGCTCCTCCTCCGCCTCTGCCTCCCCTCCCCCCTCCTCCCCCGCCTCTTCCGCCTCTGCCTCTTCGCCCTCGCTGGCCCCGCCGTTCCCGCCGGAGGCCCTCGACTGCCATGCTGCCAGCGGCTCCAGCAGCGCCGCGCTCACCTCCTCGCTGCCGCGCACGTCCGGATCCGCGTGCGCCGCGACCCGGGCCGCATAGTCGCGCAGGGCGGCGAGCACCGTCAGGAACGCGGCGCGCACGTCGCCGGTCGGCGCGCTCGCCGGCTTCGGCGCCGTGATGTGCAGCGCCCGGCCATACGCCTCGTGCGCCTCCTCCAGGTGCGCGAGGAACGCCTCGCCGCCCAGCTTCTTGAACGTCCGCTCGTGACGCCCGCTCCGGACCGCGTCGAGGCGCGCCTTCGACTCCTTCCACTCGAGCTTGTACGGCAGCCGCGTGAACGACAGGCCGTCCGGATACAGCAGCTGGAACAGCTCCTTCGCCTCACCCACCTCCGGGAACCGCTCCGGCGGGAGCTTGCACCAGCCGCCCAGCCAGTCGAACGTCCCGCTCCACGCGTTGTCGAGCGTGCGATCCGCCTTCGGTTTGGTCTTCGTCTCCACCGGCTCGCCCCCCCGCGGCCGGGTGAGCGTCTCGAGCGCGTCGACCGCCGCCGCGAGGCGCCCCTTCGATCGACCGATCGCCTCCGGCAGCCTCTTCGGCTTGAGCTGCCGCTCCCTCGCGTCAGCCACCGTGATGAGCTCCGTGCCCAGTACGACCGACTCGGCGGCGTTGAGGCGCGGGAGAGCAACGAGATCCTGGGAGGTGAATGAACGAGCCATGGTGAACTCCTTCCCTGAAACGGCACAATCGGTTGCGCCG
This sequence comes from Sorangium sp. So ce426, assembly GCF_051475585.1. Classification (NCBI taxonomy): domain Bacteria; kingdom Pseudomonadati; phylum Myxococcota; order Polyangiales; family Polyangiaceae; genus Sorangium; species Sorangium sp. So ce426. The sequence continues at coordinate 8,798,806 of NZ_CP150341.1, forward strand.
CGGACGAACGCCATGGCAAGAATGGGGCCGCGCGAGGCCCCCGTGGTTTCGCTCTCTCCAGTGCGCTGCACACGCTGCTGTACCGACCTGCTCTGGACTGCCGTGGCCGGCCAGGCCTGGTTTGGCCGGCCACGCCGCTCGCCAGCGCGCAGGTCGCCACCAGCGCGCCGCGCCCGCCTCTCCCTCTCTGCGATCCGTATCGGGAGAGCGCGCTCCCCTGGCGCGCCCCCTCCCCTTCAGAACGTGGCGTCGAGCTGGAGCCGACCGACGTGGCGGGCGTCGGCGGTGTCCTTGCCGAAGATGTAGAAATAGTCGCCCTGGATCTTCAGGGCATACCCGTTCACATAATAATTGAGCCCGCCGCCGACCTGCTTTCCCTGCGTGTCGACGAGATTGACGAGCTTCGGATCGGTGCCGCGCTCCGCGAAGATCTGGTCCCAGCGCGCGGCGACCTCGACCCGCTCGGTCAGCAGGAAGCCCGACTGGACGAAGTAGCCGTAACCCGACCGGGTCCACTCCCGCACGGGCGCGCCGTCGACCTCGCCCTCGAAGGAATCCCGCTCGGCGTGGCGCACCACGGCCTCGGCCGAGAGCGAGAAGCCGGCGTATTTGAAGACGAGATCCGCCGCGCCATGCAGGTAGTCGGCCGCGCCGTGCGCGAGCGTCGCGCCGTACGTGCTGCTCTGGCGGCTCGTCTGGTGGTTGTAGGCGCCCGCGACGCCCACCGCGAGCCGGGGCCGCGCCTCGCGAGAGAGGTCGCCCTCCTGGTCGTCGTCGAACGGGCCGAACGGGCGGACCGCGAGCCGCGCCACCGCGAGCGGGCCGTGCTTCTGGCCGCCGAAGCGGTTGCGCCCCTCGCCGCCGCCCACGAAGAGGTTGTACGACAGCTTGCCTCCCAGGCCGAAGAGATCGGGCGAGGAGAGCATCAGCCCGACGTCGCGATCGAGCGTGAGCTCGCGGACGGCGATCTGGCGATCGACCAGCTGGAGGGTGAACTCGCGCGTGGTCCGCGCCCGGTCGAACGGGACGAAGAACTGGCCGACACGCACGTTGAGATCGCGGATCCCGGTGTACTCGACGAAGGCGTCGAAGACGGGAGAGGCGCTGTCCTTCTCGAAGTCGTTGCCGCCGAAGGCGAGCTGCACGTTGTACTTGAGATCGGGCGAGAGGACATGCCCGCTCGTCGTGAGGCGCAACGTCTTCACGTTGATCTCGTTCGTGTCGTCCTCTGCCGTGTGCGTGATGGTCTCGCGGAGCTGCACGCGGGCCCGGATCGTGGACGAGAACTTGTCGTCCGCCGTCTTGACGGTGAAGCCCTTTCCAGGAGCCGCCGTCACCTTGACGGCGCTGCCCTTGTCCTTCGCCGCGCTGGCCCGCTCCTCGGCGGCCGCCTTGCGCTCGGCCTCGAGGCGCTCGATCAGCGCGCGCTGCTGCTGCTCGAGCTCCGCGACCCGGCGGCTCAGCGGCTCGACGCCGTCCGCCGCCCCGGTCTCCTGCGGCGCCGGGGCCGGGAGCGGCGCCGGGGCCTGGGGCGGCGCCGGGGCCTGGGGCGGCGCCGCGGGCTGCTGAGCCGACGCCTGGGAGGGGAGCGCGGCGGCGACGAGCCAGAGCGCCGCTGCCGCGCGGACCGTGTGCGACTTCTTTCCGTTGATCGATTTCAAGCGCGTTGTTCCTCGAATCAAACCAGCTGCTGACGGCGCACGGCGCTCTACGCGCGGCGCGCACGGCCAACACCGGCCGCCGGCGCAAAGGCACACAAAGCCCTCGCAGGCAGCGGACCATCGCTCCCCGGCCTGCGCTCGACGTCCCACGCACGAAACGCAGACGAGAGGCCGCGGTCAGGAGCACCCGGCTGGGCAGCAGCGACGCCAGCAGGGAACCACCGAATGTGTCATCCAATATAACGGACGAAGATCTCTGTCAAGAGATGGATCGCGCCCACAATGATCCATGAATGCGGGCTCCCCCACCATCCAACGGGCCTTGGAACATCCGCCATATCGGACGCCCGGTGCGGGCGGCGCCTCCGGCCCGGGGAGGGCGCCGGATCGCGCGAAAGGGTTCCAACCGACGGCGAGGCAACTAAGATGGCCCCGACGCACGCACGAGGCGCCGATCGGGGGCCCCGCCGCGGTGCGTAGGGATCTCATGAGCCAGAACCCGGACCGCAGCGATCCGCTCAACATCGCCGGCAGCCTGATCGCCGACAAGTACAGGATCGATCACGCCGTGGGCGAGGGCGGCTTCAGCGTCGTCTACAGGGCCGAGCACGTCATCTGGAAGCAGCCCGTCGCCGTCAAGTGCTTCACCCTCCTCGGGGGCGCGCCGGCCGAGCAGCGGGAGCAGCTGCTCCAGGCGTTCATCCAGGAGGGCAAGCTCATGACCGAGCTGTCCAGCCGCTCGGCCGCGATCGTCCAGGCCCGCGACATCGGCACGTTCAACGCGCCGGACGGGCAGTGGCTGCCCTACATGGTCCTCGAGTGGCTCGACGGCAGGCCGCTCGATCGGGTCCTCTTCGACGAGACGACCGACGGCGCGCCGGCGCGCGACCTGCGCGCGACGATGGCGCTGCTCGAGTCGGCCGCGATCGCGCTCGACCTCGTGCACTCGCGGAACATCGCGCACCGCGACATCAAGCCGGCGAACCTGTTCGTCATCGGCCAGCCGCGCGACGCCTCGACGTTCGTGAAGGTGCTCGATTTCGGCATCGCCAAGGTGATGGCCGATCACGCGGCGGCGGCGACGGCGCTCGCCCAGACCGGCAAGGACATCACCGCGTTCACGCCGAGCTACGGCGCCCCCGAGCAGTTCAGCCGCACCCACGGCGCGACCGGGCCCTGGACCGACGTCTTCGCGATGGCGCTCATCATGATCGAGGTGATGCTCGGCGGAGCGCCGGCGCTGCAAGGCGACGACTACCTCCAGCTCGCTGTCGCGAGCCGCGATCCGTCGCGCCGGCCGACCCCGCGGACGCTCGGCCTCACGGTCAGCGACGAGGTCGAGGCGGTCTTCGCGAAGGCGCTCGCCGTCGCGCCGGCGGACCGCTTCCCCACCATGGGCCGCTTCTGGTCGGCGCTGCACCGGGCGGTCTTCCCCGAGGACCCGACCTGGGCGCTCTCCGCGGGCGGCGGCTCGCTCGCGCCCCCGTCCGGCGCGCCGTCGCCCCGCACGTCCGCGCCGCGGCTCGCGTCCTCGCCGCGGATCTCGCTGCAGGCGCAGACCGCGCCGACGATGGCGGCGCCCTCCACGGCCCCGGGGCCGCCGCCCGCGCTGACGTCGCAGCCGGTCTCCGTGGCCGGATCGAGCGCCGCGGGCGGCGCGGCGGCGCCGAGGTCGAAGGGCCCGCTGCTCTTCGGCGGCGTCGCGCTCGCGCTCGCGGCCGGCGGCGCGATCACCTGGAGCCTGCTGCGCGGCGCGCCGCCCGCGGGAGACGCGTCGCGGAGCGCGCCGGTCGCCACAGCGTCCGCCACCGCGGCGGCGCCGACGGCGAGCGCCACGGCCGCGGCGGCCGCGCTCCCCGAGCGGCGGACCGAGTGCCCTGCAGGCATGGTGCTCGTCCCGGGCGGCAAGTTCTTCATGGGCTCCGACGAGCCGGAGTTCAAGCTGTGGCAGCCCGCGCACAAGGTGACGATCGACACGTTCTGCATCGACGTCCACGAGGTGACCGCGGGCGACTACAAGGCGTGCTCGGACAAGGGAGAGTGCAAGCGGCCCCCGGCCGCGCCCGACTTCCCGAACACGAGCGGCGCGCCCGCCGCCGCGCACAAGAAGACGCTGGCGGCCCTCGCCGAGCAGTGCACCTTCGGCAAGCCCGAGCTCGAGAAGCACCCGATCAACTGCCTGCCGTGGAGCCTCGCGAACGCCTACTGCGAGGTCAACGGCAAGCGCCTGCCGACCGAGGCGGAGTGGGAGTACGCGGCGCGCGGCTCCGACGGGCGCAAGTTCCCCTGGGGCGACAAGCCCGGCGACCAGACCTTCATGAACGCGTGCGGCACCGAGTGCACGGCGTGGGAGAAGGCGCGCGGGCTCACGCCGAGCGAGCGCATGTACGAGGCCGACGACGGCTTCTCCGGCACGGCGCCGGTCGGCTCGTTCCCGAACGGCAGGACGAGGTTCGGGGCCGACGACGTGGTCGGCAACGTGTGGGAGTGGACCGCGGACTGGTTCGAGACCTACAAGGACGAGGAGCAGGTGAACCCGAAGGGGGCGCCTGCCGGCGATCGCAAGGCGATCCGGGGCGGCGCCTACAACGGCGGCTTCGCGCTCTGGCTCAACCCGGCGTTCCGCTACCACCAGCTGGCGACGGCGAGCGCGCCGGGCATCGGCTTCCGCTGCGCCGCGCGCCTGTAGCCGTGCCGGTCCCGACGTCGCAGCTCGCGAACCCCGCCATCGCCGGCCCGCTCGGCACGCTGGCGTTCTCGCAGGTGCGCCCGCTGAGCTCGTCGCTCGCGCTGCGCGCGATCCGGTGGCACCAGAGCCTGGAGCGGCTCGGGGTGGTCCTGCCGTTCGCGCTGGTGCACGACGCGGGCCTGCTCTTCTCGACGCCGCGCGAGCAGCTGGAGCTCGGCCCGCGCTGCGACCCGAGGGAGCTCGCGGGCCGGCTCCGGGACGCAGAGCGCGTCGTGGAGGGCTACCGGGCGGTGCTCCGGGAGCTCGCCGAGAGCGAGGCCGCGCGGTGCGCGGCGCAGCTCCGGATGAGCGACGATCTGGTCACGGTCGTGCTGTCGCGCCTCTTCGGCGCGGTCGCGGCGCGGACCCACACGCCGCCGGCCTACCGCGCGATGCTGCCCGCGGACGCGGCGCTCTTCGACGGGATCGAGCCGCAGCTCCGCGGGCTGTTCCTGTCGGCGCGGCGCGAGTTCGAGCAGCGGGCGCTGGAGGCGCTCGACGTCTCCCGGCTGTACGTGCTCACGATGTCGGACGCGCTCGACATCGAGACGCTGCGCCTGTTCGGCATGCTGGGCTCGGAGGCGTCGGCCGGGGCGCTCGCCCAGGTCGATCTGCTCGCGGCGCTCTCGTCGCCCGAGGCGAACGACATCGTGAATTTCTCGCTGGAGATCCTGCCGAGCGTGCTCGAGACGAAGACGCGCCCGGCCGCGGGCACGACGGCGGCGCACGGCTACTCGGGGCTGGGCACGCGCGGCTCGATCGACAGCATGGTGCTGACGGAGCTCGCGTGGGACGACATGGAGCTGGCGCGCCGCATCGCGGACAACGAGGTGCTGTACTTCGCGCGCGAGCAGAGCCGGGACGAGCAGCGGCGCATCCACTACCTGCTCATCGACGCGTCGGCGTCGATGCGCGGCGATCGCCAGACGTTCGCGCGGGGGATGGCGATCGCGACGGGCAAGCGGCTGCTGCTGGAGGGCGAGGACGTGGCGTTCCGCTTCTTCGACGCGCGGCTGTACGAGCTCTACCGGGCGAAGAACGGGCAGCTGCCGACGGCGCACCTCCTGTCGTTCAAGGGGGAGCGGGGCAGGAACCCGGCGCGCGTGTTCGCGGAGCTCGCCACGGATCTGGATCTGACGCGGCACCACGATCCGCGCACGCCGGTGGTGCACCTCTTCACGCACGCGGCGCTCTACATCCCGCGGGAGATGGTGCAGGCGGTGCAGAGCCACGCGCACATCTCGGCGGTGTTCATGCTGCCATCGGGGGGGGAGCTGGACCTCGACTACCTGGATCTGCTGGACGCGCACTGGGTTGTCGACCACGCGACGGTGGCGAGCGGGGCGGCTCGGGCCAGCGCGGCGAAGGCGATCCTCGGGGAGAAAGACCGACAGGACCGGCCCGAGGAGGGAGGTTCTGCCGCACGGCGCCTGGGGGCCCCGCCGAACTCGCACGTGGCCTGAGCCTTGCCCGCTGGGCAAGGCTCAGGCCACGTGCTCAAACATCGGCCCATCCCCCAGGCGCCGTGCGGCAGAACCTCCCTCCTCGGGCCTACGGGAATTGATGGGGAGATGGGGAGATGGGGAGATGGGGAACGGACCATCCTCCAGGCGCTGTGCAGCGGGACCGGGTTTGCCGAAATTGATGGGAGGTGGAGAGCGGGCTTTCCTTCAGTGATGCGCTATCAAGCCCCGCATCTCGAACGGGTTCACCGCGTACTCCTCCTCGGTAATGAAGTCGTCGATGCCGAGCCACTCCGCCAGAGGCCGGCATTCATCCACCTTCCATGGGGCCACGAGCGCCGCGATCTCCTCGGGCGTGCGCGGATAGACCTTGACCCCGGCGAGGGATCCGGCGCTGCTCAGCTGGCCCGCCGCCGCGGCGCCGCGCGACATGATGAAGCTGAGCGCCAGCACGCTGCCAGAGGCGCAGAACGCATGCAGCTTCTGCAGGATGTCGCGCGAGCTCTCATCGTCCATCATGTAGAAGATGCCGATGCCTCCGACCGCGATGCGGCGCTCCGCGCCGAAGAACTCCGCCGCCGCCGCGAGCAACGGCGACGGGTCTCGCACATCGGCCTGGATGTAGCGCATGTTCTGCCTGTCAGCCAGGATCTGCTCGCCGTAGATCACGCTCACCGGGTCGACGTCCGAAAACAGGATGCGCGCATCAGGCAGGTAGTCGTTGAGATGGCCCTGCGTCGGTAGCCCCGAGGCGAGATCGAGCACGTTCGTGATACCCGCCTCGGACCATCGCTGCCCCACGAGCTGGATGAACCAGCGGTTGAGCTTCGCGACCTTCGGATAGGTGGGTACGAGCTTCATGATCGCCGCGGCGGCGGCGCGATCCACCTCGTAGTTGTGGTGTCCTCCGAGAACATAGTCGTACACCCGACCGACGTGCGGCTTGGTCGTGTCAATCTCCATGGTTTCCTCCCTAGAGTGAGTTCACTGCGCGCTCGTCAACGGCCGCGATACGAGCCAGCAGCTCCTCGCTGCGGACGCGGACCGCCACGCACCTCGAGCCCTTCCCGCCGCAGCGCATAGAGGATACCGCTCTGCAGATTGGCCAGCACCACGATGCCCGCGAGGTGGGCGTCCTGATCGCTCAGCACGCGGGCCGCCTCGGGGCGGATGCCGACCAGCACCGGGTGGGTGCCGAGGAGGTCGAGCGCGCGCGCGGTGCGCACGAGCGCGTCGACGGCCTCCGCGTCCATCGCCGGCACGCCGGTCACATCGATGATCGCGGTGCGCGCTTGCCGGTCCACCACCTCTCGCAACAGGCACTCGGTGATCCTCCCCGCTCGCTCGGTATCGAGCTTTCCAATGAGCGGCAGCACCAAGATATGATCGTACACGGGCATGATCGGCGTCGAGAGCTCGATGATCACCCGGCGCAGCTCGCGCTCGCGGTTGTGGATGGCGCGCTCGAGCGCGAGCTGCATCTCGTCGCGCTGGACGCCGACCTCGCGCTTCTCTTGCTCTGCCACCGCGTCCACGAGCAGCGTCAGGTAGTCGTTCACCAGCGCCGCCGCCTCCAGCGCTTCGGGCGTACTTCCGGGCAGGCGCGCCAGCACCTCGCGCACGAGGAAGCGGCTCAGTCCAAGGAGGGCTCGCAGCCCGAGCCCCTGCTGCCCGAGCTTCTGCCCGAGCGACATGACGGGCGCCGCGTCGACGGTGGAGGAGAAATGGAACAGCGCGTCGAGGATCTGCTGCGCGACCTGCGGCAATCGAAATGGCGGGAGACCGCTGCGGTTGTGTAGGGCGTTGTCCTTGAGCACCTTCGCCGCGCTCTTCGCCAGCGCCTGGCGCTCCGGGCCGATCCAGCTCTGCATAGGAGGTCCCCTTCCTTGGCCTTGACCGTGTTGTGTCGCATGGGCGCTCACGAAGTGGGAGAGTAGGCCGCCTTCGGATCGCGCTCGTCGTTCCGAGATCCAGACTGGAGTGGACCTCGGCCTCATGCCTCAACCCACTCACCATGCAGGCGAATGTATGGCTTCGCGAGGAACGCGCCCCCGAGACGAGGTCTCACTCCCCGTACTGTGAACCTACAGGATCAGTGTCCTGACTGTCCATGTTCCATGACGACAGCAGCGCGCAGCTGCGGCGCGACCACCGCACGAGGGGTGGCCCGCGCCTCGGCGCTCCTGGGCCTGCCGCCGACCGGCTCCAGCACGTCCATGTCGCCTGAACCCGCACCCGGCACCACGTTGCCGGCGTGAAGCGTGCGCTTCCGCCGGGTCCGGTCAGGCGCGTACTTCCAGGGATCGTTACGGAGTTCTGCCGTAATACCCCGGCTCATTGCCGGGCTTCCACTTGATGTTGCAACCGATGCTCGGGCGCTGCTCCGAGGGGACGGGCGCCGAGGAGAGCACCGCGTCGATGGCGGCGCGGAGATCGCGGCCCGTCACGGGGACGTCGTTGCCAGGACGGCTGTCGTCGAGCTGACCGCGGTAGACCAGCCGGCGATCGGGGCCGAAGAGGTAGAAATCCGGCGTGCAGGCGGCCCGGTACGCCCTGGCGACCTGCTGGGCCTCGTCGAGGAGATAAGGGAACGTGTAGCCGACCTCGCGCGCCTCTCTGGCCATCGCCTCGGCGTTGTCCGCTGGATACGCGACGATATCGTTCGAGTTGATGGCCACGATGGCCACGTCGTCAGCGCCATAATCGCGCCTCAGCCGGGCGAGCTCGTGGCGGATGTGCTTGACGAACGGACAATGATTGCAGATGAACATCACGAGGAGCGCCCGCTGCGCTTTGAAATCCGACAGCGCGACCTGCTTTCCTGTGAAGTCGGGCAGCCTGAAGTCGGGCGCCGGGGTGCCCAGCTCAAGCATCGTGGACGGGGTGCGTGCCATGACAGGATTCTCCTCTCGCTGTGACGGCGCGCACCCTACCACGCCGCGGCCCCCGCCGCTGACCACCTCCCCCGCCTTCGCGGCCGAGGCGGCCCGAGGGCGCGGCGATCACCTCGGGAAGTGACGCTCGATCATCGAGAAGAACGCCGCCCCGCCCGGCTCGCCGCCGATGCTCCAGTACGTCACCCCGCCGAGCCCACCCTGCTCGGCGACGGCGACCTTCTCCTCGAGCGACGCGAGGTCCTCGAAGAAGAGGCGCTCGCCGCTCGCGAGGAGCCGGTTCGGCGATCTCCCCGCCGCGAGCCGCCCGCCCTCGTCGTCCGGGCACCGGCTCATGTGCTCGGAGCTCGTCTCGTAGCCGTCGCCCGCGAGCTCCAGGCACTTGCTGAGCGGCTCACACCCCACCACGGCGCCCCCGCTCCCCGGCGCCTCCGGCCCGACGAGACCGTAGTTCGGCAGCCCGAAGATGAACTTCTCGCGGCGCGCGCCGCCGTCGAGCGATCCGATGTACGAGACGGTCTCCTGCAGCCAGCCGAGCGGCGCGACGGGGCCCACGTGCGCTCCGCCGTGCCAGTGGTAGTCGTAGCCCATCACGTGCACGTGATCCGCCGACGCGCTCAGCGCCTCGTAGTCGAATACGCCGTTCGCGGACGCGACCGCCGGCACCGCGAGCGAGAGCTCCTTTCCACGCGCGTGGAGGGCGCGCGCGAGCTCGTCGATGAACGCCGAGAAGGCCGCCCGCTCGGCCCGGACGGTCTCGCCCGGCCCGAGGACGGACGAGAGGTGCTCGTAATCGATGTCGATCCCGTCATAACCGTTCTCCACCACGAGCGCGACGACGCCCTCCACGTGCCTCGCCCGGAGCGCAGGATCGTGGAGCATGGCGTGCACCGCGACGACGTCGGGCCGGTCGATGGCGGCGATGAGGGGGATGAGCCGGGTCCGCGCGCCGCCGGCCGTCGTGCGGTCGAGGACGCGCGGGTCGTGAAAACCGGCGAACGGCGCCTCCCGGCCGCGCGGGTGGTTCTCGAAGCGGGTCGGCGAGGCGACGCGCCACCACTTCGGGTGCACGGCGTCGAACGCCCCCGCGTGGGCCGCGAAGGTGTCGTATCCGAGCTCCGTCGACTCGGGATCTCCAAGGAACTCGTGCAGCCACCCGCAGAAGCGGTGATCGCCCGGCGCCTCCTCGCCCGGCGCGCGCGTCGCCTGGCTCGCGCGCCGCGCCCCGGGCGCGGTCGACGCCGAGAGCTCGGCGCTCCCCACCTCGTCGAGCAGCAGCGCGCGCTCGGCCGCGCCACCGCAAGAGATGGAGAACGCGGCGGAGAAGGCGAGCATCAGAGTCTGGTGAAACAGCTTCATATCGGCCGCGCTCTAGCAGCCCGCCGCCGCGCCGACAGCCCGGTTCTCACGCTTCCGCGGGCCGCCTCACGCAGCGCCCGCGATGCGCCGTTTGACGGCTGCTCCATCCCCGCGCCCTGAGGAACCCCCTCATTTTGCAGCCGCCCGCCGCTCCCTCGGCCAGGGCCGGTGTACTACGCTCGCCCCCGGCATGACCCAAGGCGTCCGCCCCCTGCACGAGCTCCGCGACGAGGCCCGCTCCGCGCTGGCCAGGAGCGATCTCACGCGCGCGCGCGACGCGCTCTTCAGCGCCCTCCAGCACACCATCGCCCGCGAGGAGGAGTACGTCGCCATGACCGACGAGCTCCGCGACGTGCTGGTCCGGCTGGGCGACGCGCGGAGCGCGCTCACCGTCTCCTGGTACGGCGGCAACGAGCAGAGCCAGCGCCCGCTCATCGCCAAGGTCCCGCCCATCGACCGCGCGCGCACCGTGCTCGCCTGGGCCGAGCGCGAGCAGGACCCCGAGCGGCAGAAGCGGCTCTACGGCCGCGCCGCCGACGAGTACGAGGCCGCCGGCCTCGTCGCGCAGGCCGCCATCGCCCGCGAGCGCGGCCAGGACTTCGCCCGCGCCCGCGCCCTCTGGTCGCGCCTCGCCCAGCTGCTCTCCTCGTCGGGCAGCGACCTCTACGCCGCCGGCCTCGCCCGCTTCAACCTCGCCCGCACCTCGCTGCGCACGGGCGACGCCGCGGCGGCGCGCGAGGCCGTCTTCGCCTCCGTCCACCTGCTCGAGGAGGCCGCCGACAGGTACGAGACCATCGGCCAGCGCGAGCGCGCCTTCGACTGCTACCAGGTCCTCATCGCCGTCGGGCGCGAGAGCCGCGCCTTCGAGCACGTCCTCGAGGGCTACGTGAACGTCATCCGCATCCTGCGCGAGGACCACCTGCGCTACTACGCGCTCCAGTCCTACGAGGAGGCCGTCGCCGCGGCCGAGAAGCAGGGCGAGGTCTCCGCCGCCGCCACGCTCGCCCGCGAGATGGCCGCGTACGCCCGGAAAGAGGGGCTCGCCGCCGTCGCCAACTTCGCCGTGCTCGCGCAGGCCCGCCTCTGGCAAGAGGTGTCCGCCGTCTCGCAGAAGCGCGCCGCCCCGCCCGAGATCGCCGAGAACGCGCTGCTCGCCGCCGTGATCGCGCTCGGCGAGGCAGGGCAGTACAGCAAGGTGGGCGGCGTCTACCGCGCGCTCACGCAGCTGCCGCTCGAGGAGACCCGGAAGAAGCACTACGCCCGCGCCGGCCGCCGCTACGTGAACGCGCAGGACCTGCCGATCGACGCCGCGCCGCTGCCGGCGCACCTCCGCCACGAGCTCGGCTTCCCCGACGTCTGGCACATCGACCTCGTCGAGTGGGAGCAAGCCGGCAGCGCCGCCCAGGCGTGCGGCGACATCGTGCTCGACCCGGCGCAGTGGTCCGAGGTCACCCGCCGCCGCGCCATGCTCGCCCGGCTCACCGCGCTCGCCGTCGAGGGCGCGACGCCCGAGGCCGCCCCCGCGCAGCAGCTCATCAGCCTCGCGGAGCAGCTCGCGACGGTCGAGCTCTACACGATCCTCTCGCCCCTCGAGCGCCTGTTCCGCCGCGCCGAGCCGAAGATCCGGGTGGCCGTCGTCCGCGCGCTGTCCCACTTCCTCTACAAGCGCACGTTCATCACCATCCGCGACGCGCTCGTGGATCCCGATCCCACCGTGGTCCATGAGGCCGCCCGGGCGCTGGAAGAGCTGCGCTTCGCCCACGCCTTCGATCCGCTCGCCCGCATCTACCGCGAGTCGCAGGCCCCCGCCGTGCGCGCCAGCGCCGTGCGGGCGATCGCGAAGATCGACACCCTCGAGGCCGGCGAGATGCTCCTCGGCATCCTCCAGCACGAGGGCGCCGAGGAGCGCGCCGTGGCCGTCGAGGCGCTCAAGCGCGTGCGCGGCATGAAGTTCGTGGAGCTCGCCCGCGGCTCGCTCTCCGAGCTGACAGGCTCCGCGCAGGCGGTTGTGCGAGAGATCCTCCAGAGCCGTGGCCTCAGCCCCTGAGCGCGCCTGCACGACCACGCGCCCGCCCGCCGCGCCGGGGCTCCACGACGAACCACAACGGAGCTGCTCGGGGGTGATCCGCTGTCCGGGCAGCGAGCGCAGACTGCGCCTGGCTCCTCCCCTCTCTCACGCGCCAGAAACCGCGCCTCGGACGAGCCTCACGCGAGGAGGACGAGCAACCCCGCGATTGTGCGCTGCGGCAAAGGGATTCCCCTAACGAGTTTGGTTGTCGCGGCGCTTCTGGAGGGTGCACGTCGACATCCAGTCGGGATACCCTGCACGCGCCAATCCAACTCATCCCGAGAGATTCTCGGAGCGCGATGACGTAAGCATGGAAGCGGACGGAGCGCTTGGGGGAGCGCTGGGAAACCGCCGTCCGGGCTCCCGATGGTGCGCTGCTCGACACAGGTCGACTTCTCAGCGCGCCACCGGCGGCTCTTGTCTCGTGTAGGCAGCAGCTGGGCGCCGTGGCGCGGCGCCCAGCTGCCCGCCTCGAGCGCGCCGCTCCGGCGGCGGCGCGGCGGCTGAAGCGCGGCCGCGCCCTGGCGCAGGGCAGCCAGCGCTCGGCCGCGCGCGGGCGCTCAGCCGCGGAGGATCGACTCGAGCGCGGGCACGATGCGGGCGTAGCGGAACGTGTATCCGAGCTCTTCCGCCCGCCTGGGATAGACGCGCTGCCCGGTGGTGACGATCTCGGCGGCGTCGCCCATGCCCAGCTTCACCACGGCCTCGGGCACGCGGAGCCACGACGGCCGGTGGAGCACCGCGCCGATCGCCTGCGCGACCTCGTCGCCGGTCTGCGCGTACGGCGCGGTCATGTTGAAGGGGCCGCGCACCGCGTCGTTGTCCAGGACGAGCAGGGTCATCCCCACGACGTCGTCGCGGTGGATCCACGAGATGACCTGCTTGCCGTCGCCGACGGGCCCGCCCAGAAAGAACCGGAAGGGGGCGATCATCTTGTCGAGCGCGCCGCCGCCCTCGCCGATCACGACGCCGATGCGCAGCTGCACCGAGCGGACGCCGTGCTGCTCCTCGACGGCGCGGGCCGCCTCTTCCCAGCGGACGACGACGTCGGCGAGGAAGCCCTCGCCGGGCGCCGCGTCCTCGTCGAGCACCTTGTCGCCCGGCTGCGGGCCGTAGTAGCCCACGGCGGACGCGCAGAGGAACGCGCCGGGCTTGCGCCTGGCCTTGCCGATCGCCTCGCCCATGAGGCGGGTCGTGTCGACGCGGCTCCTCAGGATCTCGCGCCGCGCCTCCTCGGTCCACCGCTTGACGATGGTCTCGCCCGCGAGGTGGACGACCGCGTCCACCCCGTCGACCTCCTCGAACCACGGCCCCGGGGCGTCCGAGCTCCACGACACGACGCGCGCCCCGGGCAGCGCCGCCTGCGTCCGCGCCACGTCGCGCGTCAGCACCGTCACCCGATCACCCCGCGCGAGCAGATCCTTCACGAGACCGCGCCCGATAAACCCGCTGCCGCCAGTGACAAGAACCGTCTTCACGCGATCTATCTATCACGGCTCGGACGGAGGCGGGGCTCCCCTTCGAGCGCCGCCCGGGGAGCGCTCGGACGGCCTGCAGCTGTCCAGTCGTGACGCCGAGCGCTGGAGACGGTAAGACGCGGGACGTGATGGATGACCTAGAGACCTTCAAGAAGCTTCCTCTCGGCGGCCTCGATCGCCGCGCGCTCGTGGGCTCGCTGGCCGAGCACGGCGCGCGCGTGGCGACCGAGCAGCTCGCGGCGCACCGCGCCCGTATCCGCCCGGCGGGCGCGCGCATCGCCCCGGACACGGCGGTGCTGATCCTGGGCGGCTCGAACGGCATGACCCGGGCGCTCGCCCTGCAGCTGCTCTTCGGGGAGCGCGCCGCGGTCTTCGCCGTGCACTTCGACAGCGAGAAGATGCAGATCGGCCCGCACCACGTGAAGGCGATCTCGGACGCGGCGGCGGCCGAGGGGCTCACCGCGCGCTTCTGGAACAACGACGCCACGAGGCCGCAGGTGATCGACGAGGTCGTCGCCGCGCTGAAGGAGCGGTATCGGGCGGTGCACCTCGTGAACGGCATCGCGGCCGGCGCGATGAAGCGGTACGCGGAGCACGGGCCGACCAAGGTGAAGGACCTCGACGTCGCGTTCGATCCGGTGCTCCAGATCCCTGATTTCTCGCGCCCGGAGAACATCCGCAAGCTCGGCCTCGTCGAGGTGGACGTCGCGAACGAGGCGGACATCGAGCGGACCAACAAGTTCATGGGCACGTCGTCGCTCCTGTGGGTCGAGCCGCTCGCCGCGGCGGGGCTCATCGCGAAGGGCGAGAGCGTGGTGTCCTTCTGCGACTACGACTACCCGAGCGACGATCCCGTCTACGCGATGGGCCCGCTCGCCGGCGCGAAGATCCTCCAGCGCAAGACGATGGCGGAGATCCGGGAGCGCTTCGGGGCGAAGACGGCGCGCATCTGCTATCCGGCCCTGGCCACGACGGCGCTCGGGGCGATCCCCGGCGGGCTGCTGATGTACGGGCTCAGCACGCAGATCTTGAAGGAGCGCGGGCAGTTCAAGGACGTCATCGATCTCGCGGGCGAGACGATGGAGATCTGGCGTCCGAGCTGGGACGGGAGCGATCTGCGGGTGGACGCGGCCTACCAGGCGTGTCTGCCGGAGTTCAACAAGCGCAAGGAGCAGATCGGTCCGAAGGACGTCCCCGGCGCGTTCCGGCAGCTGTTCGCGTGAGCCCTCGCGCGCGGGGCCTCGGCTCCGCGCGCCGCGCTTCCGCGCTTCACCGCCGGCCGCGCTGCGCGCTCGGCCGGCGGACCGCTCTACCCTTCAGCCTTCAGCCCGCGCGACCTCGGGCTCGAGCCGGGCGACTTGGACCTTGTCGGACATCCGGATGATCCCGACCCAGGCAAGCACGCGGATGACCTGATACGCCGGGTCGATCTCGTACCACCGCACCGCGAAGTTCGGGCTCATCGCGTACTTGTGGTGGTTGTTCTGGAAGAGCTCGCCGAGCGTCACGAGATCGAGGGCCAGCGTGTTGCGGGAGTCGTCGTCGCTGTTGAAGTTGCGGTAGCCGTAGCGGTGGCCGCACCAGTTCACGATCGCCCCGTGCAGCGGGCCCATGGTCCAGTGGAGCGGGAGGAACAGGAACTGCCACCAGTGCGAGGCGAAGGCCACGTAGAAGAGCACGTAGCCGGTGCCCCACGCGAGCCGGCCGATCCACGCGTTGCCGATGCGATCGAGCGTGGGCCACTCGGGGTAGCCGCCGAGGAAGCGCGGCTCCACGTCGGCCGTGCGGTCGTAGATCGCGTCGTAGCGGTGCGCGGTGTCCAGCATCATCCGGACGACATTCGAGTAGTACCGCGGCGAGTGCGGATCCTTCGGCGTGTCGCTGTACGCGTGGTGCATGCGGTGCAAGATCGCGTAAACCCAGGGCACGAGGTACGACGAGCCCTGCGTGAGGTACGTGAGGAAGTGGAAAATCCGCTCCCATGGCTTCGACATCGTGAACATCCGATGCGAGGCGTACCGGTGCAGGAAGAAGGTCTGGAAAAAGACCGAGAGCGTAGAGTGGGCGATGAGGACGATCGCGATCTCCATGTTCGCTTCCTAACCCGGGGCCACGCGGCAGGGGGTCAGCTCACGGTCACGATTCCGTAACGGGCCCCGGGTCCGCGCGGCCTCTGGGCGCCTCTATCTTCGCGAGATTCCGCGGGAATCCCCGTGATTGTCCGTGATAAACCGAGTCCGTTCATGGTAACAGCGGTGTCGTGAAGGCCGTGATCATCGGTGCGGGCCGGGGCAGCCGGCTGCGTCACCTGACCGAAGAGCTGCCGAAGACGCTGGTCCCGATCCTCGGGCGCCCGATGCTCGACGGCATCCTCGAGGCGCTCGCCGCGGGCGGCTTCCGGCGGTCGGATATCGTGTTCGTCTGCGGCTACAAGGCCGACGTCATCCGGGCCGCCTACCCGGATCTGACGTACGTCGAGAACCGCGACTGGGAGCAGAACAACATCCTTCTCTCGCTCCTCTGCGCGCGCGAGCACCTCGAGGGCGGCTTCGTCTCGACGTACGCCGACATCGTCTACCGGCCCGAGATCGTGGCGGGGCTGGTCCGCTCTCCGCACGACATCGCGCTCGCCTGCGACACGGACTGGCGGCGCCGCTACGTGGGCCGCTCGCAGCACCCCGAGACCGACGCCGAGAAGCTCCGCGCCGGCGGCGCCGGGGGGGATCGCGTCCTCCAGATCTCGCGCCGCATCCCTCCGGAGGCCGCGACCGGCGAGTTCATCGGGGTGATGAAGCTCTCGGCGCGGGGCGCCGGGCAGTTCCTGGCCGCCTTCGACGCCGCGCGCGACGCCTTCTCGGAGCGGCCGGAGTTCCGCGAGGGCCGCTCGTTCCAGCGGGCCTACCTCATCGATCTGCTAGAGCACATGATCGAGTCCGGCGCCGACCTCCGCAAGCTCGACACCCACGGCGGCTACATGGAGATCGACACCCTGGAAGACGCGTCGATGGCCGACGCGTGGTGGCGCGGCGCGCCCTGAGGCGCTGATCCGTTCTAGAGGGCGTCGGCGAAGGTCGCCCCCTGGGCGAGGAGCCCGGGGAGACCGCCTGTGTGCAGGAACAGCACCCGCTTGCCCGAGAGCTCGCCTCGCTCGGCCAGGTCCCAGAGCCCGGAGAACGCCTTGCCGGTGTACACGGGGTCGAGGACGAGGCCCGACAGCCGCGCCACCTGGAGGATCCGCGCGCGCTGCTCCGGCGTGGACACCCCGTAGGCGGGGCCCTTCGCCGCGTCGTCGATCACGAGGTGGGCGGGCGAGCCGAGGCGCGGCTCGAGCGCGCGCGCGTCGTCCATGATCCCGACGACGATCCGCGCGAACGTCGCCCTGTCCTCGCAGACCGCCATCGCGCGCACCTCACCGGCGACCTCGTAGCGGGCCGCGCCGAGCGCCGTGCCCGCCGCCGTCCCGCCGGAGCCGCACGCGTGCACGATGACGTCGAACGGCTTGCCCCCCGCGAGGCCGAGATCGAGCTGCTTCCGGATCTCCTCCATCGCGCGCACGTAGCCGAGCGCGCCGAGGCCGTTCGAGCCGCCCTCGGGGATCACGTACGGCCGGCCGCCCGCCGCGCGGATCTCGGCGGCCGCCTCGGCCATCAGGGCGCCGCGGTCCCTGTACGCCTCGGGCGAGATCAGCCGGATCTCCGCGCCGGCGAGCCGGTCGAGCAGCACGTTGCCCTCGAGCGGCGCGGCCGCCGACGGGTCGCTCGTGCGCAGGAACAGCACCGAGCGCAGGCCGAGCGAGGCGCTCACCAGCGCTGTCGCGCGCGCGTGGTTCGACTGGAGGCCGCCGCAGGTGATCACGCGATCGGCGCCCTCCTCCCGCGCGGCGGCGAGCAGGTACTCGAGCTTGCGGATCTTGTTGCCGGCCTCCGCGCCCGCCGTCATGTCGTCGCGCTTCACGTAGAGGTCGACGCCGAGCGCCTCGGCGAGCCGCTGCGGGCGCTGGATCGGTGTCGGAAGGTGGCTCAGCGCGAGTCGTTTGCGCATCGTTTCTCCCTCTGTCTGCCAGGGGCGCCCGCTGCTGCGCGCGGGCGGGCGGCCCTCCCAACCGCCCTCTAGCACCCTGGGCGGCCCTCGTCTGCTGTGTCGCGCGCGAGCTCGACCGAGGGCCCGGCGCGCCCTGGCCGGCTCAGTGGATCACGCCCAGCTTGAGCGTGAGCAGGTACTGATCGGGGAGCTCGGCGCCCGCGGCGTCGTCGAAGGCGCCGCCCGGGAACAGGACCCCGGCCTCGGTGCCGAACTGGAGGGTGACGAGCCTGCCCATCGCGATGCGCGCGTCGACGCCGAGGTCCAGCTCGACGCCGAGATCGCGGCGGCGGCTGTCGCCGCCGTCGTAGTTGGCCAGGCTGCCGCCCGCCCGCGGGGCGCCGTAAGGATCGACGAGATCCGAGGTCGCCTCGGCGATGACCGCGCCCGCCTTGAGGTCGAGCCAGCGCGCCGGCCGCACGAGGATGCGCGGGTTCACGTAGGCGGCGCCGGGCACGCCTCCCTTGGACGGCAGCGACCTGATGCCTGGCTCGGGGGACGCGGCGAAGAGCTCCCGCTCCGCGATCGTGGCGGCGCGCGCGGTCTTCCAGGCGAGCACCTCGTCGAACAGGAGGAGCCCGACGTTGTGGCTCGGGTCGAAGGTGAAGCGCCGCGAGACGCCGTCCGTCGGGTCGTCGTCGCCCGAGGCGTAGCCGGCCTCGATCTCGGTGACGACGCGCCCCCACCGCCCGCCTGGCCGCCCTCCGCGGCCCGCGACGTGCACCGCGCCGAGCGTCGCCGCGCCGCCGACCGAGCGCACCACCACGGGCGAGCGCCCGAACCCGTGGCCGGAAGGCGGCGGGGGCCCGCTCGGGGCGAACGACGCCGCGCCGAGGATCACCGCGGCCTCGAGCTCGCCGTAGACGTGGGCGCCGCCCCCCGGCACGGGCGCGTTGAATTTGCCTGCCACGTCGAGGATGCCGGCCGTGAGCACCTCGTTGAACCGGGCCGAGCTCGTCTTCGCGCGGCGCTCGCGCGCCTGCCGCCGCATGGCGCCGTAGATCCCGATCTCGCCGTACCGCTCTCGCCAGAGCGCGGACACGACCGCCTGGACGGCGCGATCGCCCTCGCCTTCGTCCTGCCCCTCGACGTCGTTTCCGAGCAGGTCGGCCGCGTTGTCCTCGAACACGAGGTCGGCCGCGACGGTCACGTGGAGCGGCCCGCCCTTCCCCATCGGCGTGGCCGCGAAGAGGACGCGTTCCATGAGCGATCCGCGCTCGTAATCGCCGAAGACGCTCGCGCGCTCGCCGTCGTTGACGACGAGCCCCATCCCCCAGTGCGCGCTCTGCTGGCCCACCCGGACGACGCCGAGCGCCCACGGCAGCTCCAGGTAGAGGGTGCGCGGGTGCATCTCGTACCACGCGAGGGCGGCGCGCGCGTCGCGCACCTGCTCGACGTCACGCGTGGTGTCCCCGGCGATGAGCCCCCGGACGACGTCGATCTGCGCCACGATCGAGGCCTTGTCCTTGAAGTGGAAGCGCGGCGAGAGGCGCAGCCAGTGGGCGATGTACTGGCTCTGCCCGAGCGTCGCCGCGCCCGGCGCCGACAGGGGCGGCGCCCGGAGCGGCAGATCGCTCATGGCGCGGTAGCGGAGCTGGTACTCGCCCTGCAGCGAGAACGTCGACCGGGTGGGATCCGGCGGGGGCGGCGGCTTGCGGCCGGTGTCGAGCACGAGCCGCTCCTCGAAGTCGTCGATGGCCGGAGCGGCCGGCGCGGCCGGAGCGGCTGGCGGAGAGCCTTGCTCGGAGCTCGCCCCCTCGGCGGGCTGAGCGGCGCTCGGCGAGCCTTGGTCGGAGCTCGCTCCTTCGACGGGCTGAGCGGCGCTCGGCGAGGCGAGCGCGACAGCAAACGCAAGGGGGGCGAGGGGGACGAAGGCGAAGCGCATCGGAAGCAAGCAGCCGCTCACCAGCGCCCGGCCGGGAACGCGCGCCCGAAGGATAGGCGGATCGATCCCCGCGGGGCACTGGATTCTTCCGCCAACGGCGAGCAGCTGGCTTTTCGCGGGGCATCCGCCGCTCTAGCGTGCGCCTTCGTGACCCTTTCCACGCCGAGCGACGCCGCTGGTTCTCCTTCTTCGCCGCCTTCGTCACCTCCGTCAGATCCGTCACGTCCGTCACGTCCGTTGCTCCTCGGCCGCCCGCTCTCGCTCGCGGATCTCGAGGGGATCGCGCGGCGCGGTCGTCCGGTGGCGATCTGCGCCGAGGCGCGCGAGCGGGCGGCGGCCTCGCGCCGGGCGATCGACGCGATCGCGGCGGCGGGCGACGCCGCGCCGGCGGTGTACGGGATCAACACAGGCTTCGGCGCGCTCGCGGAGACGCGCATCGCGGATCACGACATCCGGGCGCTCCAGCGCAACCTCGTGCGGAGCCACGCCTGCGGGGTCGGGCCGGAGCTCGGCGAGGCCGAGGTGCGCGCCATGATCGTCCTGCGCGCGCAGGTGATCGCGCTGGGGCACTCGGGGGTGCGCACCGAGGTGCTCGATCTGCTCGCCGCCCTGCTCGAGCGCCGCGTGAGCCCGCGCATCCCGGCGCAGGGCTCGGTCGGCGCGTCGGGCGATCTGGCGCCGCTCGCGCACCTCGCGCTGACGCTCATCGGCGAGGGCGAGGCGCGCTTCGAGGGGCAGCTCCTGCCGAGCGCGGTGGCGCTCGCGAAGGCCGGCCTCGCGCCGATCGAGCTCGCGGCGAAGGAGGGGCTCGCGCTGATCAACGGGACCCAGTACATGACCGCGCTCGGCGCGCTGGCGCTGCGGGACGCGGCCGCGCTCTGCACGGTCGCGGACATCGCCGGCGCGGTGAGCCTCGAGGCGCTGATGGGCTCGAAGCGCCCGTTCGACGAGCGGCTGATGCGCGTCCGCCCGCACCCGGGCCAGGCCGGCACGGCCGGCAACCTGCGCGCGCTGCTCGGGGGCAGCGAGATCATGCAGAGCCACGCGGACTGCCCCAGGGTGCAGGACGCCTACTCGCTCCGCTGCATGCCCCAGGTCCACGGCGCGACGCGCGACGCGGTCGCCTGGGCCGCCGAGGTGCTGACCCGCGAGGTCAACAGCGTCACGGACAACCCCACGGTGTTCCTCGGGGACGGGCCGGATGGCGGCGCCGAGCTAATCTCGGGCGGCAACTTCCACGGGCAGCCGGTCGCGCTCGCCCTGGATCTCGCCGCGATGGCGGCGGCGGAGCTCGCGAACATCAGCGAGCGGCGTGTCGAGCAGCTGGTCAACCCCGCGCTCTCGACCGGGCTCACGCCGTTCCTGGCGCCGCACAGCGGGCTGCACTCGGGGTTCATGATCGCCCAGGTGGCGAGCGCCTCGCTTGTGAGCGAGAACAAGGTGCTCTGCCACCCGGCGAGCGTCGACTCGATCCCGTCGAGCGCCGGCCGCGAGGACCACGTGAGCATGGGCAGCATCAGCGCCCGGAAGCTCGCGCAGGTGATCGAGAACGTCCGGAGCTCGCTGGCGATCGAGCTCATCACGGCGGCCCAGGGCGTGGACCAGCGGCTCCCGCTCCGCCCCAGCGCGGGCGTCGCCGCCGCCCACGCCGCCATCCGCCGCGTGGTGCCCCGGCTCACCGAGGACCGCCCCCTCTACCGCGACATCGCGGCGGCCGCGGAGCTCATCCAGAGCGGGGCGCTCCTCGCCGCGGTGGAGGAGGCGGTGGGGCCGCTCAACTGATTATTTCTGTTACTAAAGTTACATCTGAGACGATTTAGAGGAAATCTTACGCGAGATAAGGGAATGCGATCGGTCCATCGCGGGGCGAGTTGCTGTACATTGGCTCAGTGCCGATTCCGGTCAGCGTCCCGCCGTTTCCCTTCGATGCCGTGCGGGATCTGCTCGGGGTGGTGCGGACGATCTACGCGGCGGCGAAGGAGGGGGGCTCGTCGCGGGAGGAGCTCGCTCGCATCGCGCAGGTGGGCAAGGAGCTGAGCCGGGCGCTGGATCTGGCCGGGTCGCCCCAGCAGGGGGCGTCGGGGCTGTCGGCGGCGTGGAAGGTGGCGGACAGGGCGATGCTCCAGGTGAACGACCTGGTGGATCCGCTGACGCCGGCGGCGCCGCTGCTGATGGCGGCGCGGAGCCGGGTGACCGGGAGCCGGCTGACGCTGCGGAGCAAGCCGCAGGGGCGGTAGGCGGGGGCGGTAGGCGATGGGCGGTGGCGGTAGGCGGCCAGCCCCCTCAGTGGCCTATTGGCCTACTGTAGGGCTGGAATCGTCAGCTGCGACCGAAGAACCTGCGGCCACGCGACCGCTCGGCGTCGCGCCGGATGCCCTGCATCACCACGCGGATGAGCTCACGGTTGTAGGCGCGCCTGTCGTGGCGCTTGTGCTCGGGCAGCTTGACGCCCAGAGCGTGTGCGAGACGTTCTACGTTCTCTACCTTCGCCTCACGCAAACAGTCGATGTCCAGATCCATGGAGTGGCGCTCCCATTACTCGAATCCACTCGGCTTGTCGAGCCCAGAGGAGCGGAGACGAGCGGGGTCTTGTCTTTCATCGCACTGCCATAGGGTTCCATCAGCCCGTGACGGGCGCGCGGCGTTCAGGGCAGGCCGGCGCGGCGAGCATCGGACCGTGTGAGCCGACATGGCCGGAGCGCAGCGGGTGTAGCCGCCGTGGTCCTGGCCGACTGTCCCAGGCAGGAGAAGGGCGCCTCGGAGCACGGGCAGACGACGCCACGCCGCGGGAAAACCTCCCGCCGGCCTCCGGGTTGAGTTTCAACTCTCCGGGGAGGCTCTCGACAGCCTCCGGGTTGAGTTTCAACTCTCCGGGGAGGCTCTCGACAGCCTCCGGGTTGAGTTTCAACTCTCCGGGGAGGCTCTCGACAGCCCTAGAACGTAATTTAGATCACGGAATGCGCAACAATACGGCCGGCCATAGGTCCGCGAACGGTCGGAGACGACGGGATAGTCCGGCTCAAAAGCAAAAATCCAACAAAGAGAGAACGGGGCAACATGCCGGCGGAGTCTGCCAGCGGGTGCAGAGGGCGCGTGCGGACCGGTCTATCGCCCAGGTCTGCCGAGCAGCCCCTTCTGGCCGGGCCCTCCTCGCAACGAGCTGCTCAGGCACGACCGCTGCTCTCGCCGGAGAGCATGACCCCGCCGACGAGCACCTCCCCCGCCTGGTAGCCCCGCCCGGACTCGAACCGGGACGCCCGCGAGGGCCGCGGATTTTAAATCCACCGCGTCTGCCATTTCGCCACGGGGCCAAGATTTTGATACTACTCTGATTTTTACTTTTGGGAGCCCACGCTCGCCTTCGTCTGCGCCGTTTCCGGCGAGCCCGGGGATCGCCTGGGCAAGGGAAGCTAGCTCGCCAAGGCCCAGCTCTGCAAACGTCCTGGCGGCTCGGCGGCATCTCTGGATCATCACGCTCGATCGATGGCCGGTTCTGTCGGCCCGCAGGTCTCGCTCCGGCCGTTCGCCGGGGCGACCAAGCTTCGGGAGGAAGCCACGGGGGAGCGGGTTCGTCGCGACGAGACGGCAGAGGAAGACGGCCATCGCCATGAGCCGGTGGAGAAGCCGCGCGATGGGACGGCGCGACGCGGGGGACATCGGCGGGAGCGCGCGCATGACGCGCTCCGCGTCGTCGAGCGTGAAGGCCGCGACAGGGACGCGGCCGGCGATGGGGTAGATGTGGCGGTCGAACCGGTAGACGTCCTGCTCCACGCTGCGCTTCGGCTCGACGTGGTCGGGGTACATGCGCGCGAGCTCGCCCGAGGTCCAGAGCTCGCCGAACTGCCGGAGGGTGACCTGCTTCGGTACCGAGCTGCCGCCGGGGACGAGCTTCGCTTGTACGCCGCCTTTGCAGACGACCTCGACCGCCTCGATGACGTCGCGGAGCGCCCTGCCCTCACGTACCACAGCACGTTCGAGCAGCGCGACGAGCGCGTCGCGCGTGACGTTGCGCGAGGCGCGCAGCCGCGCGGCCAGGTCGGCGCCGAGCTCCTTGCGCTGCTCGGCCTGCTCCGTGGTCAGCTTCGGATCGAGCGGAAAGCTCTCGCGGTCGTTGTCGCCGGCGAGGACGCGGACGTAGAGCTTTCCCCAGGCGCTGCGGAACAGCGTGCCGGTAGGCGAGCGGGGCATGGCAGCCCTCTTCTACCGCGATCACCGCGATCACCGCGATTCGCGACCACGCTCACGCCTGGGAAAGCGCCATGAAAGGAGCCGGGGAACGCCACGCGCTCGCGCCCCAACCCCTCATCGTCCGAAGGAGAGAGTCATGGCCATTCGAAATACGGTCGTCGGTTTTCCATCGGTGTCCCTCGTTTCCACGGCGCTCGCGTGCACGTCCAAGGATGCGTCCAAGTCCGACGGCGTCAGGACGACGATCTCCACGCGATCTTCGCGTACCTGAAGAGCGTGCCCGCGGTGAAGAACGCGGTCCCCGCGCCCAACGTGCCGGCAGCGGCGATGCGCGCGTTCGAAGACGGCTACGCGAAGGTGCAGACGAAAGGACGCGACTGCCAGCGCTGCCGAGGAGCGGGCCACCGAAGCGTTCCTGCTCGTGGGGACTGAGCACAGCCCCGCTCCGCGTCCGCCGCGCCTCGCCCGCGCCCGCGCCCGCGCCCGCGCCCGCGCGTGAATGTAGCCATCACCGCGGGTGACTTGCTAAGCTCGCGGCGTGCCGGAGCAGGTGCGAGTCGTCCTGTGCATGAACGTGAAGAACGAGGCGCGCATCATCGAGCGCTGCCTCGACAGTGTGCTCCCCATCGTCGACGGCTGGGCCATCAGCGATACCGGCTCGACCGACGCGACGGTGCAGTTCGTGACTGCCGCCGCCGAGCGCTGGGGGAAGCCGGGCAAGCTCGTGCGGCACGCGTGGCGCAACTTCGGCTTCAACCGCACGCTCTCGGCGCGCGAGGCGCGTGCCTGGGTGGAGGAGCGCGGCTGGCCCCGGGAGCGCACCTATCTGCTCTTCCTCGACGCGGACATGGTGCTCGAGGCATCCCCTCAGTTCGACAAGCAGAAGCTCGACGCGACGTACTATCAGGTCGTGCAAGACACAGGCGCGCTCTCGTACCTGAATACGAGGCTCGCCTGCTTGTCGCACGACTGGCAGGCCGTGGGCGCGACGCACGAATACTGGCAGGCACCGGGCGAGGGGCGGGGCGAGCGGCTCGATACGCTCTTCATCCACGATCTGGGGGATGGCGGGAGCAAAGGCGACAAATTGATACGCGATTATCGATTGCTCAAGCAGGAGGTGGCACGCGATCCCAAAAACCCGCGCCATGTGTTCTATCTCGCGCAGACGTGCTTCGACGGCGGCCGCTTCGCGGAGGCCGCCGAGCTCTACGCGCGCCGCTGGGCGATGGGCGGCTGGGAGGAAGAGCGCTGGTACGCGCGTTACAAACAGGGCCTCTCGCTCTTGCGCCTCGGCGATTCGCAGCGCGCCTCGGGTCTTCTGCTGGAGGCGTTCGACGTGCGCCCCACGCGCGCCGAGCCGCTCTGGGCGCTCGCGCGCCACCAGCGGGAGCGCAGCCTCAACCACGCGGCGCTCTTGTTCGCGGAGAGGGCGCTCGAGATCCCCTTCCCGTCGGAGGACGTGCTCTTCATCGAGAAGGCGGTCTACGAGTGGCAGATCTGGGAAGAGATCATGATCAGCGCCTGGTACGTGCGCGGCCGCTGCGAGCTCGGCTTCGCCGCGTGCGAGCGGCTGTTCCTGCGCCGCGGCCACGACGACGAGTTCTACAACTACGTCGCCTCCAACGAGTCGTTCTATCACTCTCCCCTCCCCCGCCTGCGCTCGGGAGCGTTCGACCTGGACCCCGCGGTGCTACGCGCGGGAGGCATCGACTACAAGGGCACGAATCCCACCGTCGTGAAGATCGACGATCGGGTGCTCGTCAACGTTCGCCTGGTCAACTACGACCAGGATCGCGGCCAGTGCTACACGCCGGCGGGGGATGACGTTTTCCGGACGCGCAACTGCACGGTCGAGTGGGACGCGCCGTCGGGGCGCGCCTTCGCCGCGCGCGAGAGCCGAGGCGCGCCCGCGACCTGGCCGACGGCCACGAACAAGCTCGGCCTCGAGGACATGCGGTGGACGCGGCACGACGGCCGAGTCTGGTTCACCGCCACCTGCTACCAGGCGCCCGACGCCGTCGATCAGTGCCGCGTGGTGCTCGGCCGCATGAGCGAGGAGCTCGACGCCGTCGAGCACCTGGTGCTCCTGCGACGCGACGTCTTGCGCCCGCAGGAGAAGAACTGGCTCCCTTGGTCGCGGGACGGCGAGCTCTTCGTCATCTATGCATACGATCCGTTCGAGGTACGCCGGGTGGACGCGGCGACGGGCGAGACGGTGATCGCGCACTCGAGCACGCCGTCGTTTCGCGCGGCGGGCTTCCGCGGCTCCGCCCCGCCGCTGCCGATCCCAGGGCGCGCGGGGCGCTGGCTCTTGATGACGCACGAGGTCGCCTATCGACCGCAAGGCAACGCATACGCCCACCGCTTCGTCGAGGTGGACGAGCGCGATGGCATCGTCGCGGCAAGCCGGCCATTCCATTTCGATCACGTCGGCATCGAGTACGCGGTGGGCCTCTGCGACCTCGGCGACGGCAAGCTGCTCGTAACCTACGGCTACGAAGACCGCGAGGCGCGCTGGCTCGAGCTCGAATGGCGCGAGGCGCTCGATTCGCTGCGGCTCAGCCCCGGTTGACAAAAGATCGGGCGGAGAGCATCCTCGCTGCCCTCATGACGGCGATCGAGGCGGAGGAAGGGTATCGCCTGCTCGTGCGATCGATCGGCACCGCGGACGCCTCGGTGATCTCCTCGCTGCGGCCGCTCGGCCGCGGGAGCGACGCCGAGCTCGCCGCGCTCCTCTTTCGCGCCCCCTCCGAGCTGCTCGCCAACGTCACTCGCGAGACGGGCTCGAAGCTCGTCGAGGTGCTGCGCGGCACCGGCGTCGACGTCGACCTCGTGCCGATGGGGGAGCCGTTCGACGCAGGCGTCGGCGATCTGGAGGTCGCGATCGCGATCAAGCGCTTCGACAACGTGCTCGGAATCATCGAGGCGGGCGCGCGCGTGCTCGGCGTCGATCTCGAAACGGCAAAGCGGATGGTGTGCGGGATCCCGGCGGTGCTGATCGGCGGCGTCTCGCTCGCCACCGTCGCCGCGCTCGAGCGGCGCTTCGCCCCGCTCGGGGCCGAGGTCGACGTATCGCGAGTCGCCTCGGCGGCGTTCGACGTCGCGGCCGAGGCGGGCGACGACGCGACCAGCAGGATCCTCGCCGAGGTGCTCCCGGGCGCGACGAGCGCGAGCGTCTCCGGCGCCAGCGGCCACTTCCTCGCCGCGGGCCTCACCGCCGAGGCCGCACAGAAGCTGTGGAGCGAGCTGTCGCGTACGGCCGCGAAGGTGCGCATCTTGAACCGCGATCTCCAGCGCTTCGACGTCAAGCTCGTGGCCGCACCAGAGACCCCCGCGATGATCGAGCTCCTCGTCTCGACGACCGGCCTGAAAGAGGCGACCGCGGCCAAGGCGCTCAAGAGGCTCCCTTTCGTGCTCGCCGAGAACGTGCGTGCGCCGCGGATGGTCGAGCTGCTCGAGGCCGCTCACGCGCGCGGAGGCCGCGCGACTGGCACGCTGCTCTCGCTCATGAGCTTCGGCCTCGCGCTCAAGCCCGGCGGCGAGAGGGGCGCGGCGCGCGCGTGGGTCGAGGCGATCGCCGGCAAGTCCTCCGCCGCCGAGTTCGAGAAGCCCGATTGCGCCGCGCTGCGGGGGCCATTGACCAAGACGCAGGCACGCTGGCTGCAGCACGAGCTGCGCAGGTACGGCGTCTCCAGCCACCTCGTCGAGCGATGACGCCCGTCCCCGCGAGAGAGCACCTGACGATCGCGGAGGCGGGCAAGCAGGCCGCGCTGCGGCAGGATTACCCGACCGCGCTCCGCCACTACCGAGAAGCGATGCGTCTCGCCGTGAGCTCCGGCGCACCCGAGGTGTTCTTCCGCCATTACCTCGAGGCGACGATGGAATCGCTCGAGTTGATGGGCGCCCACGACAGCGTCCTCGACTACTGCGAGCGCGCCATCGAGCACTATCGATCGCACCCCCCGGCGCACCCGGTGGCGTGGCTCGATCTCGCGTCGGTGCATCAGCGCAAGGCGGCAGTGCTCCTCAAGCTCGGGGAGACGGGGCCGGCGCGGTCCGCGCTCGAGCTCGCCGTCGCGACGGCCGCGCGCGCGCCCGCGAAGTTGCCGCTCTCGGAGCGGCTGCTCGACTGGCTCAAGCGCGGGCTCACGATCAGCGCCGAGCGGGTGCTTGACGAGCAACGCCGCTTGCGATATTTCTCCGTAAGGCGCGACACCGTCCAGGACGGTCCTTTACCACCGAAGCCCTGAGGGTATCGAGAGGCACATCATGCCCGACACGCAGCTCGGCCAAGCACTGCTCGATGTCCCGATGGACCAGATCGTCGAGCGCATGGGGCGCGCCATCGCCATTGCCCAGCGCTCGCTCGACGAGATGAGCATCCAGACGGCGATGGAGCTCGGCATGAGCACGCTCGACCTGACCAACGCAGGGGGAGCGGTCGTTACCCGATCGCTGCTCGAGCTCGGGTTCCTGCCGACGTTCTATCACTTCACCGAGACCACCATCGAGGTCTCGGTGGCGTTGTCGATACGCACGAGCGAGACCTTTCACGTCGGTGCCACGTTGAGCGTGAGCAACACCTCCACGAGCGGCACCGGCGCGACAGGCACGAGCACGAGCTCGCTGACGGGCACCGGCGCCGCGGGGCCCACCGGGCCTTCGGGCGGCAGCTCCGGGCTCCCCGCGAACGCGGCGCCGCTCGGCACGCAGATCCTCAGCACCGCAGCGTCGTCCGCGAGCTCGACGATGTTCGGCCTCACGCTCAGCGCGGACTACACACGCCGCTACGATTTCGATAGCAGCGCAGCCTCCAAGGTGACGACCAAGATGGTGGCCGTGCCGGCGCCGCCCGCATTTCTCGAGGCGCTTCGCACGAACTTCGGCATCGGCTCGGGACCGTAGCGCGCCATGCCCACCCAGGTCACGACCGAGCTCATGCAGGCGCCGCTCCCCGAGCTGGTGCAGCGGCTCGGCGTCGCCATCTCGCAGGCGCAGCTCGCGATGGACCAGAACTCGCTCGCCATCGCGCAGCTGCTTGCCAACCCGGAGAACGGCGTCGACTTGAACGGCCAGGGGACGCGGTCGCTCCTCGAGCTCGGGTTCGCGCCGACGTTCTTTCAGATCACCGAGGCGGTGATCGAAGCGCGCGTCGCCTTCAGCTCGAGCGACACCACCGAGTTCGGCGTCGGCGGGTCGATCGGCGTGAACGTGTACTTCTTCGCGGCCTCCGTGAACGCGCACTACTCCAACCGATACTCGTTCGATGCGAGCGCCTCGAGCTCCATCCGCGCGAAGTTCGTCGCGGTGCCGCCGCCGTCCATCTTCAACGAGACCTTGCGGTCAACCCTCCCCAAGTGAACCCACAGTAGAGCGGGCGCAGAATGACTATCGGACATGACATCTTGAACGTCCCCATGGGAGACATGATCCGGCAGATGGCATTCGCTATCGCGGACGCGCAGGTCCAACTCGACGAGTCGAGCCTGCGCGTGGCCGAGATGATGAGCGGCAAGAAAGTGGAGCGCAACCCGGACGGCACCCCGAGCGGTGTCGTGACCGACACCCGCGTCTCCTTCAACAACGAGCAGCTCAGCATGATCGAACTAGGCTTCACGCCGACGTTCTATCAATTCGTCGACACCATCATCGAGGTGAAGATCGCCATCAAGATGAGCCGCGAGTACGCGTCGACCAACACCATCAAGGGTGAGCGCAAGGTTTCTCGCCTCGTCTTCGGTAACGGCGCTCTCGACTGGTCGGTCACGACGACGCCAGTCGACGCGACGTACAGCTCCAAGTACAACTACACGGCTGAGGGCTCGAGCCTGCTCCGCACCAAACTCACGCCGGTGCCGCCGCCCGCGATCCTCGAAGAGCGCATTCGCAAGCTCATCGAGCCGGCCAACACCTAGCCAGAGGAGAGACCACCATGGCAATCGGCCAAGAGCTCCTGAACGTGCCTTTCGGCGAGATGGTCACGAGCCTCGGGCAGGCCATCGCGCAGGCGCAGCTTCAGCTCGACACGACCTCGATGAAGATCGCGCAGATCATGGCGGGGCAGCCCTACGACGTGCCCAACGCCACCGGCGACGGGACGCACTCAGAGCGGCTCCTCGTGGAGTTCGGCGGCCAGCAACTCTCGATGCTGGAGCTCGGCTTCACCCCCTCGTTCTACCACTTCGTCGACACCATCATCGAGGTGAAGATCTCGATCACCATCTCGAACGAGATCTCGTCGTCGCTGAGCACGTTCCGCGGCAGCTTCAACAGCTACTTCGCGCTCTTCGCGGCGGGGGCGAGCTGCAGCTCGGTGAGCGCGTCGTACGCGAACAAGTACAACTACAGCGCGGAGGGCTCGAGCCTCATCCGCACCAAGATCCAGCCCGTGCCCACCCCCGCGATCTTCGAGCAGCGCATCAGGGCGCTCCTGGCGGCGGGATAGCCGATGTCGGACGGCGCCTACATCGCGTGGGACGAGCTCGAGGAGGAGGAGGAGGCCGGCGAGCCGCCCGCGCCACCGCTGCCGCGCAACGAGCGGCTGGCGGCGCTGCTCGCCGAGCGGGCGCGCCTCGAGCGTGAGCTCGGCCGGCTGCTCGGCAAGGAGCCGGTCAGCGAAGAGGACAAGCGCGAGAACGCGCGCTTCCCCATGCCGATCCACACGGCCCAATCGCGCATGGACGACCGGCGGATCACCATCGAGGAGCTGCGCGCGAGCACGGCGAGGCGGCGGGCGCTCGAGCGAGCGCGGCTGCGGATGCTCGAGGAGCAGCAGCGCGCCGATCGCAAGCACGAGCAGGAGCGCGCCGCGGTCCAGCGCGAGCTCTTGCGGATCGCCGACGAGCGCCGGCGGCGCGAGCTGCTAGAGCAGATCGAGCGGGAACGTCGCGTGAGCGAGGGGATCCAGAAGCGCTGGGCCGACCAGCGCCGGGCTGCGCTGCAGGTGCGCGAGAACGCGCGGCGCGCGGAGTGGACGCTGTTCGACGAGCGCAGCGAGCGCTTCCGCGAGCTGGCCGCGGCGGTGTCGGAGGCGCGCAACCGCGAGCGCGCCGAGCTGCACGCGCGCCTGGATCGCCGCGCGGCGCGCGGCCGCCGCAGGCGGAGCGCCGGGACCGAGGATTGATTCGATGGCCGACCCGAAGGATGCGTTCTCGACGCTCGACGACTTCCTCCTCAGCCTCGCCGACGGGATCTCGCACGCCCAGGCGGAGCTCACGCGCGCTGCCGCCTCGGGGCCCCCGGGCGCGTCGGTGGTCTACCAGCTCCCGCGCGTCGAGTTCGAGCTGAAGATGAACCTCACGGTGGTGGAGGACCAGGCGCTCTCGCAGCGGTACCGGGCCCTGCGGCCGATACGACCCAGCGACAAGCACCTGCTCTTCAGGCCGCTGACGGGGGAGGAGGCGTCGTCGACGCTCGAGATCGCGGCGACGGTGAAGGGGGCGTTCATCGCGGTGCCGCCCAACGGCGGCCTCCCCGCGCCGCTCATCCGTAGCACGGTGGACGCGACCGCCCCGGAGGCGCCGATCGTGCGCGTCGCCGTGAGCAACGCCGCCGGTGAGCCGCTCGTGGGAGTCGAGGTGCAAATCAACGTCGATCGCGAGGAGAGCGTCGCGCTCAATCAGGCCGCCGGTCGCCCCTTCAGCGTGGCGGCGGGCACGGCCTTCGACCGCGGCCAGCTCACGACCGACGATCGCGGCGTCGCGCACGCGTCGCTGTCCATCGGCAAGGGGCAGGAGCCGGGGCTCTTGGTGATCGTGGTCGACGTGCTCTCGCGCACGGACACCCTCGTCTACGAGGTGAAGACGTGAAGATCACGGCACGCGTCATCACCGCCGATGGCGCTCCGCTGGCGAGCGCCAAGGTCGACATGGTCGCGCCCGGTCACGTTGAGAGAGACCTCGAAGTCCCCGCCCGCGTGCTCGCGAGCGGCGTGGTGCGCCAGGGCGCGCTCTCGTTGAGCACGCCCGACCTGGTGCCGCCGGTCTGGGCGCTGACCATCGATGGGCAGCCCGTGCTGGCATTTCCCGCGAAGGCGGATGAGCAGAGCGCCAACCTCGGCGAGATCGTGATGCAGCCGAACGGGCTCGCGTGGAACGCGTTCCATGCGAAAGAGGGGCGCGTCTTCGGAGCGCCGGGCGCGTTGCTCCGCGAGACGGCAGCGAAGCCGCCGGCGAACACGGAGGTCACCCCGCCGCTGATCGACAGGGGAACGACGGTGCCTCCGCTCACGACTGCGGTCGACTTCTCGAAGCCGGTGCCCCTGAGCGTGCTCTTCGGCAGCACCGCGCAACAGCTCTCCAGCGTCGCTACCGCCAGCCGCGATTTCAAGCTCACCGGCGCGACCCTCACGGTGCGCGGGCTGCCGGCGGGCTCGGGGGAGGATCTCGGCCTTCAGTTTCCGGACGCGGAGCTGGCGAAGAACGGGAACGGCCTGTCCGAGCTCTCGTTCGCGCTCCGCCCCGAGCTGAGCGGCGTGATCGTCCCGACGAAACCGCCGCCCGGGCCCGCGCTCCCCGACCTCTCCGGCTACACGCGCGAGCTCGCGGTACGCAAGCTCGCGGCCGCCGGCCTCACCGCAACCATCGCGAGCGAGGTCGTCGCGGACCCGCGCGCGGTCGGCCGCGTCGTCCGCCAGACGCCGAAGGCCGGTACGCCTGCCGACCCCGACGCGCGCGTGCAACTCTTCATCGGCAAAGCCGCGGAGGGCTCCTGATGGCAATCGACGACAAGCTCCATGATGCGCTCTCCGCGCCGCTCGGCGACCTGATCGCCTCCGTGGGTCGTGGCGTCGCCGACGCGCAGCGCGCGCTCGATTCGGCGTCGCTCGCGGCGCTGCGCGAGGTCTACGAGAGCGATGAGGAGTTCTTCCGCGAGCTCCAGGCGATCGGCTACAGACCGACCTGGTATCACATCCCCGAGGCAGAAGGAGAGATTCAGGTCGCGCTCACGGTCAGCGGCGCCGAGTCGACGGCTGCGACACCCGCGCCGCGCTCGAAGATCAAGCTGTATGCGGCGCCGATGGATGCCGGGTACACGTCACGCTACAATTTCTCGCTCACGGCCTCGAGCCGCGTGAAGTTCCGCATCGTGCCGGTCCCGCCGAGCACTGCCGCGGAGGCGATCCGCGTGATGCCGTCGCTCGTCGGCCTGCAGCTCGGCGAGGCGCGCGCGCGGCTCTCGATGCTGGGTATCGACGCGATCTTCCCGGAGGCTCCCAGCTCCGCGGTGCTGATGACCCAGTCGCCCGCCCCCGGCGCGGTGCTCGGCCCCGACGAGAAGGCGACGGTGGGGACGACTTGAGCCGCAAGATGCACCTCGGCGAGATCGCGGCCAGCGTGGGCAGCCAGCTCGCGTCGGCGGACGCCGTGCTGCGATCGAGCCAGAGCCAACTCCGGCTCACCGGTCTCGCACTTCGACTTCAGGGCGCGGCAGCGATCGTGGATAACTCAGTCGGGCTCGACTTCAGCGCGCCGGCGGGGGGCAGCGCCATGGACTTCAGCTTTCACGCCGCGGGGGGCGCGACCAACCCGGGGGAGCCGGTCGCGGTGCCCGACGTGCGCGGCTACACGCCCGCGCTCGCGCGCCGCAAGCTGCAGGCCGTCGGGTTGAGCATCGCGATGACCACGATCGCCAACGCCACCGGTCGCGATGGGGGGAAAACCCCCATCCACCCCGGCTCAGCCGGCCGCGTGAGCGAGCAACAGCCCCCGCCGGGTGCGCAGGCGCTTCCGGGTACGCTGGTGCAGGTCATCGTTCGTTGATCCCCGTGCGACATGCAATTCCAGATTCTGGGACATACCATTGACGTCGTCGACTTCGAAGGATCGGTGACGGCGCCCTACATCGCCGGCGAGCTGGCGCGCGATTGCTACGGTCTCGCGCGCATTCCCTTCGTCGCGAACGACGTGGTCATCGACGTCGGCGCCAATATCGGACTGTTCTCGATCGTCGTGGCCAAGCTGCACCCCGAGGTGACCATCCACGCCTTCGAGCCGCTGGCGGTGAGCTACCGCCACCTCGTCGAGAACCTGAAGCGGAACCAGGTGGGTAACGTCACCGCGCATCACCTGGCCGTCACCGGCGACGGGCGGCGCGTCGATATCGCCGCGCCCAACACCATGTCGGGCGGCGCGTCACTCTACTACGCCGGCGACGCAAGCCTCGTCCATCGCAGTCAGGTCGAGAGCTGGACCCTGCGCAAGGTCTACGAGGTCTGCGCGCCGGCCGGCGCGCGGCTCTTGAAGATCGACGCCGAGGGGGCCGAGTTCGAGATCCTTCCGGCGGGGCTGGATTGCCTGGCCCGCACCGATTACCTGTCGGCCGAGTTCCACCGCGCCCACGAGCGGCCCGATTGCACCGTGGAGCGCCTGATCGACGTGTGCCAGAGGCACATCCCGCCCGCGCGGAGCGTCATCGAGGTGTTCTGACGTGGGGCGTCGCGGGATCGCAGCGTGATGGTGTTGGAGGGATGAATAGGAGCCGGCAGACACAGGGTGAATCCGTACTTCGTGTCTGCGCGTCTGCCTGCGCGAACGGTGCTAGCCCTCGGGGTGGGCCGCTGCGGGTCAGTTCCAGCGGAAGATGGCGCGATCGCTGTTGACGACCCACGGCTTCCCTTCGGGAGAGACGGAGATCTGCGTCGCGCCTCCGGGAACACTGACCCACGTGGCTCCGGCCCAGCGATAGATGTCGAATCCGCCGGGGACCGAGTTGGTGCCAATGACCCAGACCGCGCCGTTGGCGCCGACGCCGATATCCTTGGCGCTGCCCGGGAGCTGCTGCCAGCCGCCGGCTGTGTGACGGAAGATGGCGTCGGAGCTGTTCACGACCCACGGTTCGCCGGAAGGATCCACGGCGATGCGCACGGCGCCGCCCTCGACGCGGGTCCAACTCGCTCCGGTCCAGCGATGAACCCCGAAGCCTCCTGGCGTGGAGTCGGTGCCGATGATCCAGACAGCGCCGTTAGCGCCGACGCCGATGTCCTTCGCGCTGCCGGGGAGCTGCTGCCAGCCTGTCGGCGTGTGACGGAAGATGAAATCGCCGCTGTTCACGACCCACGGTTCGCCGGAGGGATCCACGGCGATGCGCACGGCGCCGCCGTCGATCGACGTCCAGCTCGCGCCGGTGCGGTGGTAGATGCCGTATCCGCCGGGGACCGAGTTGATGCCGATGACCCACACCGATCCGCCCGCGCCCACGCCGACGTCGAACGCGGATCCGTCGAGCTGCGTCCAGTCCCCGCTCTGCGTGACGCGCACGTCGGGCGGCGTCGAGGGCGGCCCGGCAGGCGGCGTCACGGGCGATGGCGTGCGGAGCCGGATCTTCTGGAGTTCCGTGAGGAGCTTGGCGGCGCCCTCGGCGTCGAGCTGAGCCATGCGATCCTTGAGCGCGAGGAGCGCCATGTAGGAGTCATCGATCGCGGCCTGCTCCTGCTTGTACTCGGTGACGTTCATCTTGCAGGTGTTGAAGTTGTTGCAGAGCGCGACGCGGTTCTCCTTGAGCATCGCGACGAGCGCGTCGGCCTCCCGGATCGCGGTCTGCTTGTACGAGGCCTCGGCCGAAACGGGGCCGGCGCCGACGGTGCCCTTGAACGATGCGCCTTCGTAGCGGAGCGCAACCTGCGAGCAGTCCTCGCGGACGATCTTGCCGACTGGGGCGGGGCACTCGTACTCCTGGTAGCCACCGCCGATGCGGGGTCCCTCCGCGCCGCCGCAGGAGGCGAGGGAGACGAAGCAGAGGACGAGCGTCGCGCGGGTGGTGGACTTCATTTTTGCAGCGACTATATCAAGACGGGCCGCGTTCATGGAACACGGCATCGTGTCCAGCAGATATCGATGCGGCCGGTAGTCGGTCCGTGGTGCGGGAGCGCAGGGTGGGGAGCTACGGGGCTTGGGCTGTTGACTCCGTCCGCGGGGGGATCCGGTCGGCGATCCGGACATGCTCCGCTGTCCGGCCCGCACGTCGCGATCACGCCATCGGCGCCTCGCGCGGCCGCCGTTGCTTCCGGGGAAGTGGCGATCACCGACTTCGGCATCTCCGTCCGCCACCTCGACAGGCTCCTCGGTGGCCTGCTGCTCGCAACAGCGCCGCGCATCGAATGGGCGAGCTCATGCGACGCACGTTCGCGATCGACGTCCTCCGTTGCACTCACTGCGACGGCCGGGCGACCTCCGCGGCGCCCGCGACGCCATGGCCCGCGGGATCGCCCCCTTGCTCCGCCGCCTCAAGAGCCTCAAGGGCACCCCTTATTCGCGGAGCTTCCTGCTCGGGCTGCCTCACAACGCCGCCTTGCTCGCCGCCGCCGAAGGCTACGGCTGCATCCCGCCGGAGATCGACAGGCTGATCCGGCAGGCGTAGGCGCGGCGCGGCCGCCCCTGCGAGGCCGACGCGCCGGTAGGTCACGTACGCGTGCGGGGGAAGCCCGACCTCCTCGCGGAAGACACGACAGAGGCGGAACTTGTCGAGTCGCGCGTGGGCGGCGAGCTCGTCGAGCGCGATCGATTCGGTGAACCGCGCATCGAGGAGCTCGCGCGCGCGTCACCGCGCGAGCCCACGCGCTCCGCGGACGGGGCGGATCTCGGCGCATGGTGGTGAGCTCGCACAGGGCGGCGAGCGCCTCGAACGACACACCCGCGAGCTCGAGAGGCGTCGCGTCGCCGCGAAGCAGCGAGCGATGCAACGCCGCCAACGGTGCTTAGCCGGTCGCCCCGCCGCACGCGCTCGGAGGTCGTCGTCTCGCCCTCATCGCCGGTCGGGGTAGCCGCGCTAATGATCGACGTCCCGATCGCGTCCGGTCGCGCATCTTCCGTACCCGTCCGGTGACCTGCACGCTTTTTTGGAGCCTCTGCGCTGCGTAGAACCCCTCGCCGGGGCGGTCGTGCGCGTGCCACCGACGTTCGATGAGGATACGCTGGCGCGCGTCGTTCACGCACTCGGAGGCGTGCGATGATCCCGGGCCGCGTCTCGATCTACGTCGCCACCGAGCCGCTCGACCTGCGCCGCCCGCCTCGGGTTCTCTCCGCCGCCTGCCTCCGCGGCGCGCTTTTTACTGCGTGGTGGAGACGGATGGAGTCCTCCGCGACGAGGAGTTGATAGACGCGCTTGCGACGATTGGCGTGCTCCTTGAGCCGCCGATGACTCCATGGGGCGTCGCTGCTCCTTCAGCAGGGGAACGTGAGGCATTGCCACAAGGCGGTTCCCGTCTCCGGATTCAGCGCGCACGTGCAGCGCACGGAGGTGCAGCCGGGCGCCTTGGGGCACTCGAGGCCGACGTGGTCCGGACACGCCGTGCCGTCCAGCATGAGCAGCTCCTCGCTGTCCGTGGGGCACTCGAGGGGCTGACACGCTGCCGGCGTCGTGCAGGACCACGCGCCGCCCGCGCTGCCGGAACCACCCGCCGCGCCCGCGCCGCCCGACCCGCCGGCGCCGCTGGAGCTGGCCGTCATGCCCGTGCCGCTGGAACCACCCGCCGCGCCCGCGCCGCCCGCCGCGCCGCCCGCCGCGCCCGCGCCGCCCGCCGCGCCCGCGCCGTCGGAGCCGCCCGCTGCGCCAGCGCCGCTTGTCGTTTCACCGCTGAGATTCGAGGATCCGCAGGCCGCTGAAACACTCAACGCAACGAGGAGGAGCCAGGAGCGCATGCCCCAGCGTAGCAAGCGGAGCGTTCCTCTCCGAATGCAGCGTGCGTTGCTACCCGGACGACCCAGGTCGCCGAACCGCGCTCACCGCTCACCTGGTCGCCGGATCATCGCGTGGAGCGCCGCTTCGCCGCGCCGTCGGGCGCGAGGGCGCGCCGGAGGTGCTCGGTGAAGGCGCGCACCTTCGGCAGGACGTGGCGGGTCGGCAGCGATACGACCGAGATCGCGACCGCATCACACGCGGTTTCCGGGAGCACCTCGACGAGCTCCCGCGCCTTGCCCGCGCGCGCCAGCATGAAGTCGCACAGCCACGCGAGGCCGGCGCCCTCGATCGCCAGCTCGATCAGCGCCTCGCCGTCGTCGACGACAATGCGCCGCGTGGGCGCGATCTCGCGCACCTTCGCGCCGTCGCGGAGGCGCCACGGGATGAGCCGGCCGTGCAGCGCGTACCCGAGGCGCACGTGGCGCTCGAGGTCGTCGACCGCGCGAGGCCGGCCGTGCTCGCGCAGGTAGCCGGGCGCGCCGCAGACGAGCATCCGAGAGCGGCCGACCGGGCGTGCGATCAGCCCTGAGTCCGGCAGCGCGCCCAGCCGGACCGCGACGTCGATCCGCTCCGACGCGAGATCGGCCGGGTCGTCGCGCAGCACGAGCTCGACGTCGACGTCGGGGTAGCGCTCGGCGAAGCGCGCGAGCACCGGCACGATCACGTGACGGCCGATCACCGTCGGCGCCTCCACGCGGAGGAGCCCGGCCGGTCGATCGCGCAGACCCGAGGTGGCGCGCTGCGCGTCGTCGAGCTCGCGCAGCGCGGCGCGGGCGCGCTCGAAGAACGCGCGCCCTTCGTCGGAGAGCGTCACCGCGCGCGTCGTGCGGTGGAAGAGCCGCACGCCGACCTCGCCCTCGAGCTGCGTGATGCGGCGGCTGACCGCGGACGGCGTGACGCGCAGCCGGCGCGCGGCGAGCGTGAAGCTCCCGAGCTCCGCGGCCTCGACGAACGCTTCGATCGCTGCGAGCCGGTCCATGTCGCACCTCGATTGATGCGTATCATGCACGAAAGTTGTTCGCCTTCGGCGATGGTTTGCGCCGCGCGCACGAGCCACGGTGCCCTGCATGAGCACCGTGAACGTCGGCGCCACCTCTCCCAGCCCGCGCGCCAGGGCGGTCATCCTCGGAGCGATCGCGACGCTCGCCGCGACCGCGATCCACCACGTCTACGGCGGCGTTCGGTACGCGACGCCGTGGCGCCTCCACGGCGCCGCCGTCGCGCTCGCGCTCGGCGTCCCCATCGCGCTGGCGTACGCGGGGTACCGGCGGAGCCCGGGCACGCGCGCCGGCCGCATCTCCGGGGGCGCGCTCGCGGCGCTCGCCCTCGCGTTCCCGGTGACCTCGACCGGGCTCTTCGAGGGCGCATACAACCACGTCGCGAAGAACCTCCTCTTCTTCGCGGGCGCGCCTCGCGACCTGCTCCTCCGGATGTTCCCGCCGCCCACGTACGAGCTCCCGAGCGATGCCTTCTTCGAGATCACCGGCGTCGGGCAGATCGTCCCCGCGGCGATCACCGCGATCGCGGCCCTCGGCCTGATCGGCGACCTGCGCCGCCGTGTCACGAGGCTCGCGCCCGGGGCCGTGCTCGGCGCGCGCGAGCTCGTGGGCGTCCACGGCGAGCGGATCCGCCTCCCCGATCCCACGCGGATCGTGCACCTCCAGCTCCGTCGCTTCGCGGGCTGCCCGGTGTGCAACCTCCACCTCCGCTCGATCACCGTCCGTCACGACGAGATCGCGGCGGCCGGGATCCGCGAGGTGGTCGTGTTCCACTCGAGCGCCGACGAGCTCCGGCTCCACGTCGATGGGCTCCCCTTCGCGGTGGTGCCCGATCCCGAGAAGCGGCTGTATGCGGAGCTCGGCGCCGAGCCGTCACTCCTCTCGGTGTTCGATCCGCGCGTGTGGCCCACCATCGTCCGCTCGGTGGCGCGGAGCGCGATCGCGATCCTGCGCGGACGCGAGCGGCCGCCCGCGCTGATCCCGACCGGCGGTCGATTCGGGCTCCCGGCCGACTTCCTCGTCGCGCCCGACGGCCGCGTGCTCGCGAGCAAGTACGGCGAGCACGCGGGCGATCAGTGGTCGGTCGACGAGGTCCTCGCGCTGACGCGTGCGCCTGCGGCGCCGAGCGTGCGCGCGGCCGCCGAGGTGTGCGCGCGGTGAACGTGACCGCGGCTATTCGGCTTCGGCGAAGCGAAGCGTCTCGTGGGCCTCGCCGCTCGGTCCCCTCACCAGCGTGCCGTCGACGTCCCAGCTGATACCGCCCTTGCCCGGCGTCCCGTGCTCGACCGTGAGCCCCTCCAGCGTGAGCCGATCCTCGTCGAGGTAGGCGATGCCGATCGAGTCGCCGCCGCGTCCGGGGCCGCCGTAGCCGCCGGGGCCCCCGTCGCCCCCGTTGCCCCCGGCGCAGGCTCGGGTGCCGTCGCCCAGGGCGCCTCCCGGCCCGCCTCGGCCGCCTCGGCCGCCT
Source organism: Sorangium sp. So ce426 (assembly GCF_051475585.1). Taxonomy (NCBI): domain Bacteria; kingdom Pseudomonadati; phylum Myxococcota; order Polyangiales; family Polyangiaceae; genus Sorangium; species Sorangium sp. So ce426. The sequence continues at coordinate 8,838,753 of NZ_CP150341.1, forward strand.
TTCTCGGGGGCGCCACCGTTGCCGCCCGGACCGGCTTCGCCTGTCCAGATCGAGGTATCGCGCACGGTCAGCTTGGCGTGAAGCGCGATGATGCCGATCGTCGGATGTCCGTTCTCGCCCCCTCGGCCGCCTCGGCCCGCGCAGCCGCCAGCGCCCCCGGAGCCGCCGCTGGCGCCTCCCTTGGACGCCGCATCGCAGACGGCGAGCCCGCCCCGACGACCGCCTCCCCCGCCGCCGCCCTGGCCTGGCGTGCCATCACCTCCGTAGCTGGCTCTGTCGCCTTCCCACCCTCTCGGGGTGATGTCCCCGATGCCCCCATCGACGGTGCCCAGCGCACCGGGCTCGCCATCGAGCCCGGCTCGACCCGCTTCGCAAGGGGCGTCCGTTTCCTCCCCCGCGCCTCCCCGTCCGTCCGTCGAGGTGGCCGCCACGCGCGGCTCCCCGTGCTCGCCGTCGCCAGCGGCGTCGGGCAGCCCATCCCCTCCTTTGCCACCGATGCTCGGGACGCTGCTCGGGATGACTTCGAAGCACGGGTTCTCCACCGCTGCGCCGCCAGGAACGGTGGCCGCCGAGCACGCGTCTCCCCCCTCCTGCCCATCGTGTCCGTGTCTTCCCCGGTTCGGCGAGGGCCACGGGTAGCCATCTTCGCCCGCCTTCCCGGCTCCGGTGTGAATCTGGCCCCGGATCAGCTCCGCCGCCGTCTTGGAGTGGACGAGCATCGCGGTCGAGCCCTCCGCCCAGAGCTGCACGTCCATGATCATCGATACCCCGTCCGCGGCTCCCGTCTCTCCGGGGGCCGGCGGCATGATGGTCAAGGAGCGGGAGCTCGAGTTCAGCGATGTAATCCGCGTGGGATCGCCGTTCTCACGCTCCCACGTCGTGCAGTTGAATCCCCCGACGAGATCCACGCCGGACGGCAGCGAGATGGGAGCACGGAACGCCTGGTTGCACGCGAAGACGCGTCCTCGCCCGGTACTCGCGAGCTCGATGCCGCGGTCCAGGCTCTGCACCGGCCTGGACCTCGTGCCGGGGTTCTCGTCATCCGCCCCCAGGGTGTAGCCAGCGACGAACACCCCGCAGCCAACCTCCGGAATACCGGCGGCGAGGCGCTCGAGACAGGAGGACTCCGACGGCTCGCCCGCTGGCGGCGCGGCGCTGCAGCCGGCCGCGACGAGCAACAGCGCAGAGGACAGGTACGTAAGGTTCGGGCTTCGCATGGTTCTCCGTCGATGTTACGCCGCGGGTACAGGACCGTTCAACGGGGAGCGGCCGCGGGCCACGTGATCGAGCTCGGCCACGTCGCTGCCCTCCGCTTGACCAGGAAAAGAGATCTCGTCCCCCCGCGCCGGCTCCGCTCGCAGGGCTCACTCGGGGGCGGACGTCATTCCTTCTCCGCCGCGCCGTGCGCCAGCACCGTCTCTCCGCCGTTCTTGTCAAGCTCGATGAGCCGGCAGGGCGTCGCCTTCCGGATCCGCTCTGCCAGTTGGTCTTGCCGACGCCGTTCGGTCCGACGATGACGTTGACCTGCGCGAGGGGGAGGGTCAGCTCGCGGATCGAGCGGTATCCCGCGACGTGGAGCTCCTGGACCGTCATCCCGCCGAGGATAGCCCAGACGGGTTCGTTGCGGCATCGACGGGCTCCTTCCCCGTGCGTAACACGGCGGGCTGGCCGTCAGGTTCCGGGAGATGCAGAGCAGCGTGCCACCCTCGGCGCCCGCTCGCGCCTGCCTGTTCACGTCGCCGCGCGACGGGCTGCGCTCGCACGCGACGTCAGGCGACGTCAGGCGACGTCAGTTTCCCTCGCCGGCGAGCTCGCCGCCATCGTCGATGTCCAGCTGGCCGGGGGTGCGAAGTGGGTCGCGGAGGTCGAGGGGACACGTCGGGTTCTGGTGACTGGCCGTTCGCCGACCGTTTTGGTTGACGAACAGCCAGGGGGAGAAGCGTTCCAGCAGCAACGGACGCACTGGCGAAGGACTTCGCGTCGTCACAGGCGCTATCCGATACGCCCTATTCCAGCCTGTCGCCCGATGATGCGGTGTCAAATCGGCTCAGGTAAGGTGTGCCTCGTGCATCGAATCGGCATACCCATACGTGGTCGGGATCATACGCGGTAGCACCGCCAATAGATACAGGTGGGGCCGCTTGCACACTCGGCAGCGCGTCGAGGAGCTCCTCGCTCCCCGCACGCCATCGAAAGAACCATCTCGTCATCTCGGAAGGTCTCGGGTGATGCGCGTCCCGACGTTCGATGATGCGGCCTCGCGAATGGCGATACCACTCATTGAGCCGCTTGGCTATGTACAGATCTCCCGTGTGTGGAAACCATGCGGCGAGCTCAGATCCAGCGTTGAGTGCGTTGGCATACACTTTAACTGGCGAGAGCCACTCTTGCGATAGCTGTCGCAGGAGGAGCTCGTCAAAGAGCGACGGTAATAGCCCATTGCCTGCCCGTCGGGGAAAGAGTCCAGCATGATAACGCCCAAGGTTGGCCAGCTGCGGGTGGAACATGCTCCCAGATGCACAGAACCTAGAAAAGGCAACGGGCGAGCGGCGGCACCACAATTTCCAGAGCGTAGCCGCGAGAGCTGTCTCGAGCTTCGACCATTGGACCACGGGGGGCTTGCGTAGCAGAGCATCCGCGACATAGATGGATATAGCCATGCCTGGGCCGGGCCCTTGCGGAAATGTTCCGGCGGTCTCTGGGCTGAGGTCAACGACGAACACGGTACGCCCGCGCTCGATTACGGAGGCACAGATCCGACAGAGGTTCATCAGGCCGCCTGGTGTCGGCGGAAGCGCCACGCAGATCGGCGGCCCATCAGAACGCGCAAGCTCTTCATTGAGATCGGCAGACGGCTCTCCACCCAAGTATCTAACGCGCGCAGCACGATGACGTTTCGGATCGATTCTTGATGGCCCCAGCAGGAGCTCGTCATCGTCGACCACGACGGGGGATGCCACCTTGGCTAGAGCCGCTCCGGCAACCCTGCCCATGGCAACGTAGACTGCGCCCTGCATCGGATCATTCATCATCCGAATCCGCATGATCTACACTTGCACGCTGGTGGGTATGGTGTACCCGACTGGCATTCTTCAAGGCGACTACTGCACGATGCATGGCGCCATCTGTCGCAACCCGGATATCCCGTGATGCACATGCCGCCGATCTCTTGGCAATCAACGAACATGTCTGTGCATGTCTTGTCGGGCGTGCACCCTGCCATCTGCTCAGTGGCGCCGCTCCCCACGTCGTCACCGTTCCCGAACCGGTCCCCCGCAGCTGCTGACCCCGGTGGGTATGGTTCTCCGGCCCCTGTGCCTTCTGTCCCCCTGAGATAGCACTCGCCCACGTCGTAGTTGCACGCCCACACCGTGAGACCGAGAGGAATTAGAACAGGGATCGCCTTCAATTTTAGCCTGTGGCGCATCTTCATCCTCCAGGTTTTTTCAGATGCGTGTGCGGAGGGGCGGCGTCAACTGTGATTCAGGGCATGGATTGCGTCCCTGCGGCTACGGCTTGTCAATCCTCGCCCCGATCCGAAGCCGAGCTCGAGCTGAGCGCAGCGGGTTGCACATCGTCGCGGCCGAGCTCGGTGCGGACCATCGGAGGTCGAGGCGCACGTCGGCACGGCCTTGAGCAGTGAGCCTGGTCGGCGCGTTGTGACGCCCGGGACGGGAGTTCTCGAGCGTGAGCGCGGCGCAGCCCCCACGGCGGGGCGCGGAGGTCGAATCGGACGCCAGCGACGGCTGGCGACGAGGAGGGCGGGCGCGAGCGCTATATGGCCCTTCGCCGCGGCGGCGCGGCCGTGGAGATCGAGGCGCACGTCGGCTAGCTCGGCGCCCGTCGTCTGCGCGGTGTACATGCCGCCGGAGCAGATAGCGGGGCCGCGGCGTCAAGGAACACCACGGCGAGGTCCGCACCTTCCGACGGACGGGAGGCGGCGGTTGATGAGAGGATGGGTGCCTGATGAAAAGAGCGTGTTCTCCCGGGTGCGGCGCGGTGGCCGTCTCCTTCAGCTCGGATCCCCGGGATTGGGTGTGGGTCGCCGTGGCCCTGCTCGTGCTCGTCGGCATGGGCGCCGCGCTCGTCCTCGGCCTCCGGCGCCGTCGCTGACGCGGTAGGCCGCCTGCACCCGTAGGGGGGCGTTGCTCACTTGGGGCGGCGCCAGGCGGGGGAGCAGCCGCGGGTCGAGCTGGACGCCGGCGAGTCGGGGCCCTCGCGATTCACCTGGTCGAGGTCGGGGCCCTCGCCGGCGAGCTCCGCGAGCGAGATCTCGGCGCCGCGGCCTGGAGTCGTGCTCCTGGAGCTCCGCGCGGCTTGTATCACGCCCGCGGGCGCCGTCGTAGAGCTCCAGGCGCGCCACCGTCGGCGCCCTCGCACCCCTGCCATGTTCACGTCGCCATGCGAAGGGCTTTGCTCGCGCGCGACGTCGCGCAACTCGGGGTGTGCATCCGCAAAGGCAGCGCTCACTCCTTCCGGTCGGCAGTGCCGTCGCCGCGGTCGGCTGGAGCGCGCCGATGACAGGCATCGCTGAATCGGTTGCCAGCGGCGGCAGTTACCGCGGTCACGCTATGGCGGATCGCCCGAGGGGTGTGCGGCTCACATCGTTTACGGGGTTCACGCGATGTCTCGTGATCCTATTCAGGGAAACGCAACGTCTCGACGGCGACACCGTCCTCCCCCGTGATCATATCGCCGGTCCATTCCCAGCTCGTGCCGCCTGGGCCCGGCAGCCCGATCTCGAAGGTGACCCCCTCCAGCGTGAGCTGGTCCTCGTCGAGGTAGGCGATGCCGATCGAGTCCCCACCGCGCCCGGGGCCGCCGTAGCCGCCAGGGCCTCCGAGACCGCCGCTGCCCCCCTGACAGGACCACATGCCGTCCCCCAAGGCGCCTCCTGGAGCACCTCGGCCGGCTTTGCCGCCTTCCTCCGGCTCCCCGCCGTCGCCGCCTTGGCCCCCGTCGCGGGTGGTGATGATGCTGTCGCGCACCGTCACCTTCGCGTGGAGCGCCAGGATGCCGATGCTCGGCTGGGCGTTCCCGCCTGCTCGGCCGCCCCGCCCCCCGCAACCGCCCGCGCCTCCGGAGCCGCCGCCGGCGCCGCCCTGGGTGGCCACGCCGCACACCGCGAGCCCACCGCGACGCCCGCCGCCCCCGCCACCGCCTTGACCCGGCATCCCCCGGGCGCCGTCGCCGGCCCAGTCGCCGTGCCATCCGGTCTCATCGATCCGCCCGCGCCCCTTTCCCGCTGCGCCGGCGGCGCCCCACATGCCGCTTTTCCCGGTGGTGCCGCTGTTGCAGCCACCGTCTGACCGGTCGCCACGTCCTCCAAGCCCCTGGTGCTGTGGGTTCGGCTCGGGTACGGGCTCGCCGTCCTCCCCATCTCCGGCGCCGTCGGCGAGGCCGTCGCCCCCCTTGCCACCGACGCTCGGGATCCCTCCCTCGCAGGAGTTCACCGCCCGAGCCCCACCCGGGACCGTCGCTGCGGAGCACGCGTCTCCCCCATACTGCCCGTCCGGCCCCGACGCTGCCCGGCCCGGCCAGTTCTCCCCATCGTGGCCCCCCCTTCCGTAATCGCTTTCGATCCAGCTTCCGACGATCTCCACCGCGGCGCCCGACCGAACGATCATCCCGATATGCATTTGGCTGCCGATGAACATGTGATCGATGACCGAGACCCCGTCCGCTGCCCCCGTGTCGCCGTCGCGGGCCGGCTCGACGATCAGCGCGATCTGCCCGACCGAGGGGGGAATGAGCTTGCTCATGCTCTGCGACAGGGTTTGAATCTCCTTCACGCGTTCCCATTCGAACGTGTCGAAGCCTCCGTAGATATCCACCCCGGAGGGCAGCGTGACGGACTCGTCGAAGCCATCGTTGTTGGCGAACACGCGACCGCGTTCGGTGCGCGCAAGCTCGATGCCGCGCTGGATGGAACGAACCGGCCTGTCCTTCGTGCCGGGGTTCGCGTCGTCGCCGCCGAAGAACGGATTGTGGACGAACACGCCGCAGCCATCGACCGCCTTGCCGTTCGCAAGGTGCTCCAGGCAGACGGACTCGGGGATCGGATCGCCTCCACACGTCGAGAGGCCGTCGCACGGCGGCGTACCGTTCGGGTCGTCTACCCCCGGTGCGGTCCCGCAGCCGACGGAGGCGAGCGGCAGCGCAACGACGAGGAGGATCGCGGAATTCAGGTTCATGAGCATCCCTCACTGGTCTCGTGTCGCGCGGCGCGATTCAATGGATCAGCTCGCCTGCCGCGGGAAAGGCGACCAGTTGACCTTGTGGGCCGCGTTCCCCTTTGCCCACCTCGTCCTCCGGACCGGCGTTCCCTGCGAGACCACCGGCACCGGGCGCCCCGGGAACAATGGTGGTCCCGGGTCGAATGGCGAGGTTGGGCACCACGTAGGCGATGCCGACGGATGCGCCGCCCAGCCCGCCGCCGGCATCGCCGCCGCGACCGCCGTTGCCTCCTCCGCCACCGGGGCAGGCTGCCCACGTCTGACCGGTGTTCGTCGCGAAACCTTTCCCCCCGTCACCGCCGGGGCGCCCCGCACCGCCCGGCTGGCCCGTTCCGCCGACCCCGCCCTGGCCGCCCTTGCCAGTGAGCACGTCGGTGTTGGCGACGGTCAGGTCCGTGCCCTCCAGCGCGACGATCCCGATGCTCGCGCCGCCATAGCCGCCGCCATAGCCTCCCCGACCGCCACAGCCGCCGCTCCCGCCAGCGCCGCCGGCGGCGCCCCCCTGGGGCAGGCCTGCCGGACACGCGACCATGTCCCCACGCGACTTGCTGCCGCCACCGCCACCGCCTCCCTGGCCGACGCCGCCCTTCTTCCCGTCCTTGCCCGGGACACCGATCCATCCATCGTCGCTGAGGAAGCCTGGACCGAAGGCGCCATCCGCGCGACCGGCGTCGACGCCGTCTGCGCCGTCGCCCCCTTCGCTGCATCTCGTGACATCTGCGCCGAGCCCTGCATGGCCGTCGCGCTCGGAATCCTCCGCGGGCGCCGGCTCTCCCGGTGCGCCATCGCCGCCGACGTCGAGTCCGCCGTCACCGCCGTAGCCACCCGTCGACTCGATGCCGTCGCCGCACACGGTGACCACCGCAAGGGCGCCCGTCGGGGAGTCCGTGGTGCAGGCGTCCACGCCGTCGTTTCCCATCAGGCCGTATGGCGCCCGCTCGGCGTCCGCGTCCTCTCCCGGCTCCCCGTCCTTGCCGTCGCCCGCGACGATCACGCTGTCCTGCACGATCGCCCTGGCCCCCGTGCTCAAGATCACCGCGATCGACGACTTGCCATCCGGCGCGGAGGCGTCCGCCGCCACAACGCGCACGCCAGCGATCACCGACGTCGTATCGTCCCCCGCGAGCGCCGTACCCTCCGCCCCGAGGACCCGCAGCGGGATCCCCCCCGGCGGAGCGATGATCGTCGGGTGCTCGGGCCCCCCGAATGATCCCTCGTACGACCAATACCCGCCGTCACACAGGCGCCCGCCCCAGAGGTCGACCCCCGAAGGCAGCGTGATCTTCTCCTCGAACTCCCCGCCGCACGCGTACACGCGCCGGGTCGGCGCCTCGCCGTGGCCTCGACCGTGCGCGGCGAGCCCGATCGCGTGTTGCAAGGTCTTCACCGGCGCGTCCTTCGTGCCAGGGTGCCTGTCGTCACCCGACAGCGGGCTGACGAACACCCCGCATTCATCCAGCGCCGGCGCCGTGCTGGGCTCTCCCTCGCACGGACCGGGCGGAGGCACCGGATCGGGTTCGCACGCCTCCACCTCCCAGCAAGGGTCGGAGTACGGACACCCTGCCAGCGTGCTCGCGCCGCACACGCAGATCGCGAGCGCGACGGCAACCCGCGCCACGCGCCGGCCTTCCTTCGAGCGCATCGTCTCGGCCCCCGATGTCCTCACCACGGCCCCTCGATCATCACGCCGATCTCTCGCCCGCTCGCCACGGGCGAGGCATGGATCCGATCCTGAGCCGGCGTGGGCCCCAGGAAGGAGAAGTCCGTGAAGAAGGACGCGGCGGTCGCTGCCCCGATCACACCGCCGGCGATGAGCAGGGCCGTGCCCATGCCCGCGGACAGGTTGCGCTCGTCTCGAAGGCGGAGCAGGTCAGCGCACGCCGGGCGGTCCGCCGCTTGCCAGCACCTGGACCCGCTCGCCGCCGTACCGCCGTTGAGCCCGTCGCGCCGTTCGCTCAGATCGCCGTCGAGATTCGTGGCCCGGATCATGAGCAGGCTGCCCGCCGACAGGGTGGCCGTCGTGACGGCGATCCCCGCGATGCGCAGTGTCGTCGGCCACGACGCTGGCTGCCCGGGAGCTTGCGGGCGCGCAGGGGGCGATGCGCTCACGGCCTTGGGCACCGCAGGCGCGTTGTCCTTGGCGCTGCTCTCGGCCGCGCGTGGCAACTGGATCGTCATGGTCGGCTCGGTCGCTGGCTGCGCGTCCAGCGTCTGGGAGCCTTCCTCGCGGCCCGGTGCTCGGGCCCGCACCATGTGCTTGCCAGGCTCGAAGAACAGTCTGTAGGTCCGCCTGGGTCGGCCGATGGGCTTGCCGTCGATGAGCACCTCGGCATCCGGCGGATCCACCGACAGATAGAGCGTCGCGACGAACCGAACGGCCTTGGCCAGTCCGTCCGCGAATCCTTTTTGCTGCTCAGGAGAGAGCGCCTTGCGCCGCTCGAGGCTCCAAGCCAGGTGCTCCGCTGCGTCACGAAACTTGCGCAACTTGAGCTCGCAAAGGCCCAGCTCTCCAGCGACCTCAGCGGATTCTCGCTCTGTAACAGATGTCGAGTCGATCGCCTCGAAGGCCGCCTTGTACGCGGCGTGTGCCTCGGTCCACTTTCCCGATGCCCGAGCTCGCCGGGCGCGGCGAAGATGGTCCTTTACGATCGAATCGTCGCCTCGTGCGGGGGCCGAATTCCGGTCCTCCGCATGGACCGGATGCGCAGTGCCGACAACGACGCCAAGCATCAAGGATATCCAGAGCGTTTGCGCGACAAAACGCATGCGCGACGGTACTCACGCCAGTCGTGGCGCGTCAACAGCACGGAAAATGGCATGACCTGAACGTTCCGATGAGAAAATCCCGCCCGTTCGGGGAATGCGACCATCGCTGCCTGTGCTGTCGCAGGCCTCGCGCCTACATGTCACACTCTATCCGACTGACGCTGGAGCCGACCTGCATTTTCTTGAAGCCCTCCGGACGGCTCAGGTGTTTTACCGGTCATGGGCGAGCCAGGCAGCACCCCTCCCGGCTTCGAGTTCTTCCGGCGCCTCGCGCGGCGTCTCGGTGTCCCTGCGCGACACGCGGAGGACCTCGCGCAGGATGCCTTGTTGCGGGAGCTGGAAGCGAACCAGCGGATCGAGCTCGGGGAGGCTCGGGCCGCCTACGGTGCCACCATCGTCCGGAACCAGGCGCGGAACCACGTGCGGAACGCACGCCGTCGGGGGGAGGTCCTGACCTCGTTCGACGATCACGAGCCTCAGGCGGACTGCCCGACCCCGGAAGAGATGCTCCGCAGGCAGCAGCGGGAGGCGCTCCTTCACGACCTGATCAACCAGGTCGACCCCAAGTACCGCGACGTCTTGATCAAGCACGCGCTCGAGGAGGTGCCGCTCATCGAGATCGCCTCCGAGCTCGGGCTCAACCCGAAGACGGTGAGTACACACTTCCTCCGAGCGCTCGAGGACCTCGACGCGGCGGTGAAACGCCGGAAGGCGCGGCAACGCTCGCGCGGATGGGACGACGCTGCATGCGTCCCGATCGCCGTCGATCTGCGGGGCCGCGAGGGGTGGTTGAGCAAGCTAGGCCGCCTGAGGATCAAGCTCCTGGTGCAGGGAACGGTCGTCGTGCTGACCGGCGCCGTCGTCGCGACGTCGCCGGACTCGTTCAGCCCGGAGTCGTGGCTGCGGGCAGCGGTGGTGCGTGCTCCTGCGCCCGCACCGGCGGTGGAGGAGCTCGCGCAGCCGCCGGTCCAACTTCCCATGCGCGCGGCCGCCGCGCCGACCGCGCCGACCACCCAGGAGATCGCGCAGCCGGCGCAGGACCGCGACGCACGAGTGCCTGCTCCCTCAGGCACGCCGGTTCGTCGTAGCTCGCTCCCCGTCCGCGCCGTGGTCCCAGCCGTCAGCGAGCGCGAGCAGAGCCTCATCGACGAGGCCCGAAGGGCCGTCGAGGACCATAACGCGATCGCAGAGGCAGAGGCGCGCCGCTTGCTTGAGACACATGCACGGGAGTTCCCGCAAGGACAGCTCGCCGCGGAGCGTGAAGCGCTCCTGACGCAAGTTCGCTGAGTCCTCGGCGTCCCTCCGACAACCAGCAGGCGGTGACGCAAGTGATGTCGTCGGACAGCACAAGGCCGAGATCTGCCCTGCGTCCAGACAAGGACGTTCACGTCCAGGAGACGAAACGCGATGAATGAAGACGAGCGCGCCGCCGCGTACGCGCGCCTGTTTTGCCCGGCGGTCCTACGTGCCGTGCTGCGCTGGCTGCGGAGGCTGGGGGTCCCCCTGTGCCATCGTACCGACGTCGCAGGCCAAGTCTGGCTCAACGCCTGGGAGAGCTGGCCCAGGTTCGATCCGAAGCGCGGCAGGCCTGAACGCTGGTTGAACGCGATCACCGTGCACGTCGCCGCGCACTATCGCGAACGTATGCAGCACCGCAGGGAGGAGCTCGTCGATTTGATCGATGTGCCCGATCCAGCACCGGATGCCTTTGCTGCGATGGAATCCCACAGCATCAGAACGGGCACCATCGACGCGGTGAACGAGCTTGATCCGCAGCTGCGCTCTGTTCTCGTGGCACACGATCTGGATGGCATCCCGATGGCCCAGGTGGCAGAAGACGCGGGGCTACCTCTCTCTACGCTCTACAAGCGACGCACCAAGGCCCTCGGTGCGCTGCGCGACTGCCGATCGCCTCGCGCACGACACGAGCCGCAACGTGATCCCCGAGGACGACGGCGCGGCCGAGGGCGCTGGCGATCGTGATGCGCGAGCTCAGGGCGATTGCCCCTCATCGCCCGGCTCGTCGTCTCCCGACTCGCTCTCCTCCGACTCGCCGTCTTCCGGATCGGCCTCCTCCGGCTCGCCGCCGTCCTCTCCCTCCTCTTCTCCTCCGCCGTAGGCGCCGCGCGAGACGGGGAACGGCGCATAGTCCTTCATCCTGTCGGTGCCCGCGTACCAGTACTCCGCGGCGGCGCGCAGCCTCCGCTCGGCGTTCACGACGAGGGTGTACGCGGCGTCGCGGAGCTTGCGCGAGCGCACCGCCTCGAGAGAGAGCGTCTTGTCGGCGAGCATGCGCGCGAGCACCGGCGAGAGCTCGCGGAGGCGATCCGCCGCGGCGGCCTCGCCGCGAGGCGCCTTTTGAACGGCCTCCGCGTGCTCGGAGCAGAGCAAGAGGAGATCGGAGGCGTCCTGGACCAGATCCGCGTCGCCGCTGCCCGCCCGGATCGCCATGAGCCGCTTTTGACCTTCGGGGCTCTTCTTGAAGCGGAGATCGAAGAAGCGGAGGAGCGACTGCTTGATCTGGGCGGCCTCGGCGGCCGGCTTCTGAAAGGCCGCGACGGCCCGCTCCTGGCGCTGCTGCGCCGCTTGCCAGCGCGATTGCACGACGCGCAGGAGCTCGATCTTCTCACGAAGCCCGCGGATCTCCTCTCGCGTGAGCTGGGGCTCGTCGTCGGGGAACGGCGTGCGCACGAGATCCGCCGCGTCGCGCTCGGCGGCGAGCTGAATGCGGCTCGCCCAGATGACGCGTCGAGCGAGCTTGCCTGGAAAGAGTGAGGTGTTATCGCCGAGCGACTCGGCTTCTCGGAGCAGCTCGGCCTCTCGCTCGGCGCTCAGCGTGAACTCGGGCGCACCGCCCGACGAGCGGTGCGCGCCTCCGGCGTCGCTCGAAGCGCGCGTGCTCTGGGCGTTCTTGGTCCTGGATGAAGCGGTGGTGGGTGCCTTCGTTGTCATGGCGATGAGATGTCTCCTTGTCGAGGTCAGCGCCCCTCCGAGCAGAGGCGCGGTCGCTCAATGAGGGAATCGGCGCCGCCGAGGCTTCGGGTCACAGGAGAGCACGATACCGACGCTTTCGTCGCAAGGGCGCAAGGGCGCAAGGTCGCAAGGAGACAGAGGCGCCGCGCAAACGGACGCCGAGGCTGCGCAGCAGCGGCGACGGCCACGCGCAGGCATCGAGCCATGACAACGCAGGGCAACCAACTGGGCGCGCAGGAGGGCGCCGGGGCTGCGCAGGAGCCAGGTGATCGTACGATAGGACACCCAAATGGATGCGCAGAAGGGTCGCGGGGGCTGCGCAGGAGCCATGCGATCGTACGATAGGACACCAAAATGGATGCGCAGGAGGGTCGCGGGGGCTGCGCAGGAGGGCGGCCGGGACCGCGCAGCAGGACCGCCGGGGCTGCGCAGGAGGTCGCCGAGGCCGCGCAGGAGGGCGGCCGGGGCTGCGCAGCAGGACCGCCGGGGCCGCGCAGGAGGGCGGCCGGGACCGCGCAGCAGTGTACGAGCGGCGATTACGCCTGCTCGAACTGCACCGGATCGAGCGGGCCGAGGCGCGCCAGCGGGCGGCGCTCGAGCGGCGCGGCTGGCCGGTCGACGGCCCCGGCTGCAGCCCGCCATGTGACGCGCGCTGGCATGCCCCCTCGCAGCGCAAGTCCGCGAGCGACGGATCGCGTCTCGTGGAGGTGGCACATGCACACCAGGATCGGCCTGACCATGGCGGCGCTCGTCGGAGCGCCGGCCTGCGGCACAGCGGACGAGGCGACCGACCGAGGCACTGACGGACCCCGATGGTAGCGTCGAGGCGCCGCCGCGGAGCTTCTACGTGGAGCTGAGTCAGGACACGAGAGCGCGATCCCGCAGATCGTCCAAGCCGCTCGGCACGAGTTCGCCGCAGCCTGCGCGGTGTGCCCCAGGGCAAGGGATCCGCGGGATTCGCAGCGCTGCTCCAACGACTCAGGTGCGGCGCTCGGCACCCTGCGAATCCTCTGCAGCCTCATTTGAGCCATGAGCAAAGAGCTGAGGACCATCGGCATCCTGGCCTCCGGCGTGGCGATCGTCGCCGCGGCGTGGCTCGACGCGCCGGTTCCTGAGGGGACCTTTCCGCCCCTCGGCTGGCTCCGCGCCGGCCTGCCCGTCTACCTGTACGTCTTCGGCCAGTGCTGGCTGGCCGAAGGTCGTGCCCGCGAGCGGCGCGCACGCGGGCTCAGGGACGAGAAGTAGGTGCGCAGGCCTCGAACCCCTCCGGGGCACGACCCGACGAGCTCGCGCGCGACGTGCTCACCGTCGAGGAGGTCGTCGAGGCCGAACTGGACGTGGACGCCGTGGTGCTCGCCTCGGCCCCTCCTGCCCCGCCCGCTTCACGCGCTCGCTTCCGACGCAATCGGCGACGACCCCAGCCGATCCTCTGCCGAGGACCGCGGACGAGCTCCGCGACCTCATCCCCGAGGGCGAGGGCGCGGCTCAGGGTACTGGCGAGCGATGCGACGACGGCGGCCCGTGGCGATGGGCTGGTCGGGGCGACTCGTCGCGGCGCAGGGATTCGCGGTGCGGCCGCTTGAGCCTGACTTCGAGGACGTGCGATCCGCAATCCGGCTTCACACCCCTCGGAATCCCGGCGAACGTGATGAACGCAACGGTTCAAACGCTGCGCTTCTTTCGCCATGGAAACCGGCGACCATCTCCATGACACTGTCGCTGCTCCCACGACGCGCTCGGCCGAGCAGGTCCAGGGCCGCAACGCCATGGCGTTCGCGGATGCGCCTCGACCCTGCTCCGGGCTGCTACTGTCCTCCCATGCCGTCCACGCGTCGCCTTGCCGCTGAGATCGTCCGCATGGTGCCACCGCGCGACCGCGCGCTGCTGCTTCGGTTCGGCCTCGACCTGAACAATCCAACGGACGCGGAGTTCTTCGTTGAGGGCGTCCGAGCCGCTGAAGACGCCATCGCGGCGCAGCAGCGCTGGGAGCGAGCAGCGGCCAGCCCGTCGAGCCGCACGCGATCGCCTCCAACGCGCGCTGCACGTCGTCGCGCGTCGCGCTGACGTCGTGGCCAAACTCCCGGCGCGCCGCGTTCCGCTCTGCGCGCTGGCCACGCTCGGCCCAGAGAGTACTACTTCCTGTACCTGGTGGTGGACGTCTACAGCCGCAAGCACGTCGGCTGGTCGGTCGAGACCGAGGAGTCGATGCTGGTTGCCGCTCGCCTCATCCGCCCAACGACCGCCACAAGGGTCGCGACGGTGCGCTGCTCGCCGCCCGCCACGCGCTCGACCAGCAGGCCAAGGTCTAACGTCGCCCGCCGGACAATCATGATGCGCGGTAGGTCGCGCTAGCAGGATCTGGCTGGGATGCCGAGTGTGCGTCGCGGATTCATGCACAAGCTCCTGGCTCGTGCTGCAGTTCGGGAGGCTCCTCGCCTGATAACTGGCACCCCGAGGCGGACGGATTCCTTCAGCCTCGGGGTAGATTTTCGAGGTTGTTCCTCGTCGTGTGGTCGGGGTTCGTGGTGAGATACGGACTATGGAGGCAGCCCGATCTAGAGCATGACCCGGCCTTCTTAATCTTCGCTCTGGGCTCCTTGTCCACCTCCGTGTACCAATCGTGACCGGCGTTGATACTGTCAACCACCTCCTTGTTCGTGTAGAACCTACCGAGATTCGTCACGACACCGACGATGTGTTCATGGGATATTCCATCCTTGTTCGCAACCGTCTGCTTACGCACCTTCGTTACGTAATTCGCTCCCAATTTGTCCTCTCCTTGAGAAAATGAATACGAGCCAAGAGAATTACAGTACAGCGCGACCCTCAGACGGCTTCGTCACCAGAGCTGCACCGCCGCCATGGTTCTAAATTGAAGCATCCATTAACTTCGCGGCTTCAGGCCCCTCTTCGGCGCGACCGCGGTCGCGCTCCCCCCCTCTGTGCACAGCCGCAGGTAGTCGCAGCTCCTGCATTTCACCGCAGCGGGCTTGGCTTGCAAGCTCCCCTTACGGAGAGCGTCCGCCGCACCGAGCAGACCAGTCTTCACCTCGTCGATGAAGGAATCGTCTACGGCGCGCGGCTTCTGCTTCCGCTCGTCGAGGTTGTAAACCTCGACGAAGTCAGCGCTCCGACCGGTTAGTTCCTGGTACCCAAGCGCGTAGATGTGGAGCTGCTTCTCGATGATCTCCTCAGGCTGGGCACGATCGCTGGACTTGAGATCGACGATCGTCGTCTCGCCGGTGTCGACGCGGCGCACCAGATCGATCCGACCGACGATGGAAACGCCATCACCCAGGTTGATCTCGATCGACTTCTCCGAGAACTCGATCTTATCGAAGCGATCGCGGTTGTCCTCGAGGTAGTCGTGGATTACACGCTCGGCCGAACTCTTGAGTTTCTCCCTCAGATCGGGGTACGCGTAGGGCGTGCATAGGTGCGTATCCACCAGCCTGGGCACCTCGGCCGCAGTCGCTATATCGCCGCGGATCGCCCGGGCATGAACCTCGGCGAGGATGTCATGCAGCGATTTGCCATAACCCAGCGCCTCATGGAGCGGCGCGTTGAACCCATAGAGGATGCGCAGCTTGAACTGGTAGGGACACTCGAAGAAGTACTTGAGCTCCGAGAACGAAAGAGCCACGTTCGTCACGCCCTTCCGCGGTGTCGGAGGGAGGCGCTCACGTGCTGCATAGTCGGGTCTGCGACGCTTCACCCACTTCGAGACCAGCACGTCTTCCCAGAGCTCCGACGCCTTCTGGTAGAGCCGGTTGCCCGGCACGGGCGCCCAGGTCAGATGCAAAAACGTCTGGCTACGCGTCACGGCGACGTAGAACAGCCTCCGCTCGTCCTCCACCGTGCCCTCGAAGCGCGCCTGTCTCTCGATCCCTGCCGCGGGAATCAGGTGCCAGACGCTGGGGCCGCCCTGCTTCTTCGACGGGAAGCGGTTTCTGACGAGCGCGGGAACGAACACCATCGGCCATTGCATACCCTTGGCCTGGTGGACGGTCATGATCCGGATCGCATCGGGGTTCGCGTAGGCATTGTCTTGCCAGCCTTCAGGATACACGTGCTCCGCCTGATATTGGAGGAAGCTTGCGAACGCATGGTGCTTCTCCACCGGCTCGGAATGGTAGTGAATCGCCTCGAAATCCGAGATCACCTGGCTGAACTTCCCGAGGTTGTAAAACACGATCTCTCCTCGTCCGTCCGGTACCCGCTCCTCCCGGATGCCGGCGTCCTCGAGGAAGCTGAGGAAGCGGCGCTGGATCGAGTAGAAGGCGAACCGCTTGCCCCCATCCTTCCGCATCTCCTCGCGCACGCTGGCCGCGGCTTGGATGGCGGCGAGAAGGTCGGCCCGTGTCGCGCCGGTGCGAGCTCGCGACCACGCCGCCTCGAGCGACCCGACGTCCACCTCCGGCCGGCCCGCCATGAAGTAGAACAGCTGACGAGCGGCCTCTGCCTCCGCGGTGTCGAACAGGTTGCCCATGCCGGCGATCACATAGGGAATCCCGGCGGCGTCGAAGGCCTGGGTGATAGGGGCGCCGTTTCTTCGCACGCTGCGGAGCAGCACAGCCATGTCGGACCACGAGATACCGCGCTCGACGTCGCCGTCACGGATGGCGACGCCACGGATGGAGATCGCGGTCTCAGCGATGTAGCGGGCCTCGTCCTCCGGGGTGTCGAACGCGAGCGCCGCGATATCTCCAGCCTCGTACTCCTGAGCACCGGTCGGCTTCATCGCCTTCTCGAGCCGCAGGCCGTTCTTCTCGATGAGGGCGCGCGCTGTCTCGACAATCCCGCGCGTCGACCTGAAATTGTCCTCGAGCCGGACCATGTGGACGCCAGGGTAGCGCTCCTGGAACGTGAGAATGTTGGAGACATCACTCCCACGCCACTGGTAGATTGTCTGATCGTCGTCGCCGACGACGCAGATCTTGGCGCCGAGCCCGTGCAAGCAGGACACGATGCGCTCCTGCACAGGGTTCACGTCCTGATACTCGTCGATGACGACGTGCCGGATGCGCTTGGATAGCCGCTTGCGCATGCCATGGTCGTTCTGGAGGGCGTCGGCCGCGGCGGCGAGGATCTCGGAGTAGTCGAAGTGCGATCGCTCCTCGAGCAGGTTCCGGTAGGCTCCCAGCGCAGCGAAGACTGAGCAGCCCGCGAGGGCCTTCGGATCGATCGCGGACTCGCGGAGGATGGACAGCGCATCGCAGTAGCGGCTCGTGTCCACATAACGCTTCAGCGTTTCCCCCTTCAGGCTGGTCGAGGCGGTGAGGCCGCTCTTCCTGCTGTGCCGATCGACGAACAGCCTCTGCTGAACCTCGTTGAGGACGTCGAACTTGAAGTATCTGGGGACCTCGTTCTTGAGCAGATCGAGGCAAAAGGCATGGATCGTCCCCACGTACATCTCCGCGAACCCGGGGATGTCACCGAGCTCCTCGCGGCAGCGGGTGACGATGCGCTCCTTCAACTCGGCAGCGGCCTTCTCCGTGAAGGTGAACGCGACGATGTTCCGCGGCTTCAGGCCACCGCACGGACCGGGACGAAGGAGGGTGGCGATACGTCGGGCGACGACCTCTGTCTTCCCGGAGCCGGCGCAGGCGATGAGCTGAAGGTTGCCCTCAGGGTGCAGGATGGCTTCGAGCTGGCTGGGGGTGAACTTCATGTCCGTGGCCCGCGCTCATTGCAGACGCCGTGCCGCGCGGTCATGTGGTGCGAGGACCGGGATTGCTCTGCGATCACGGGCCGCAGGCGAGCGGCAGCTGTCTCTCGCGAGCGACGCCCGGTGGCTGCGCCGAGCGCGGATCACCGGGCTCGGCGCGGTTGGCTCGGCGTCGCCCCCGCGCGACAGGCGTCGCGAGGTGGCGCCGTCACCCGTGAGCGACGGGTGTCGCGGACCAGCGTCCATCGATCACCCGGGAATCCCCGGCGCACGCCTCGCTGGGTGTCGCGCGCGGGCGACGAGCGCTGGATCTGACCTCGTGGTTCTGGCGCTTTCTTACGCCGATACGCGCGGCACGTAGGTTGCGAAAGCCGCCGGCGTGTGGGCGGCGCGGGGCACCTCCCCCGGGCGACGACGCTCATGCGGCGCGGCCCACGCAGGCGCTGATCCGGTCCAACCGGCGCCTCCGCTCCGGGAGGATTCCAGGAGAGACGTCCGGAGATGATAACGAGCACTCCAGGATGCGAAGTGGCCTTGGCGGCTTTTCCGGTGGAAGCCGCGCTGCGCGCACGCGCGGACATCCCGCCTCGCGTGAACCATGGGGGGCAGCGCCTGAGCCCGCTGGAGCATGGAACGATACGATCATGAAGCCCATCGTCCTACCGCCGCTTCCGCCGCCGGTCGAGTTCGTCTATAGCCAGGGCGGGCCGGCGGGATCTACCGGTCCAAGTGAAACCGGCATGAACAATTACGTATGGCTGTTCGAGATCGCGAAGGGGCTCCTCTCCGAGAGCGACGCCAATACACCCGAGGTCATCCTGCGGCGTGTCCTTGAGGCGACCGGGGCGGAGCGCGGCTTCATCGTCGTGCGAGCGGGCGACTCATACGTGCAGAGGTTTGACGTCCAGTTCGATCGGCGCAACCTGTCCACCGAGGAGCGCCGCTTCAGCCAGAGCCTCGTCAAGCAGGCCATCAGGACAGGGGAAATCATCTACTCTGCGGACCTGAGCCACGACCAGAGGTTCGCAGAGCACGAGAGCATCCGGCTGCTCGGGCGCACCTCCGTGCTCGTCGCGCCGCTCCGGCACGCCGACGGCAGCGAGGGCGCCGTGTACCTGGAACGACGGAGCGACGCCGGGTTCCCGGAAGATGCGCGCTGGCTCATCCGCGAGTTCACGGAAATGGCCGGACTCTTCCTGCGTCGCGCCATCGAGCGGGACGCGCTGCGGCGTCGGAGCCAGAGCCTCGAGCACGACCTGTTCGCCCGTTACGATTTCAAGGGGATCATCACACAGCACCCCGGCATGATCGCGCTGCTCCGCAAGGTCGCCCAGGTCGCCAGCTCGGACGCGGCGGTGCTCATCCACGGCGAGACGGGGACAGGGAAGGAGCTCATCGCGCAGGCGCTCCACGTGAACAGCGAGCGCCGCTCGAAGCCGCTCGTCACGCTGCACACGATGGCGCTCTCGGGCCAGCTACTCGAGTCTGAGCTGTTCGGCCACGTGGCGGGCGCGTTTACCGGCGCGACCCGCGAGCGCCTCGGTCGGCTTGCGAGTGCCAATGGCGGCACGCTGTTTCTCGACGAGGTCGCCGACATCATGCCTGAGGTGCAGGTCAAGTTGCTCCGCTTCCTCGATTATGGCGAGATCCAGCGTGTCGGCTCGGACCGGACCGATAAGATCGACGTGCGGGTCATCGCGGCGACGCACAAGGACCTGCCGGCGCTCGTGCGCGACGGGCACTTCCGGCAGGATCTCTACCATCGCCTCAAGATGATCCAGCTCGAGATACCGCCGTTGCGGGCTCGCACCGGGGACATCCCGCTGCTCGTCGCCCACTTCCTCGGCGCGCACTGGAAGCGCGACGGCGAGCGGCCACGCTGGACCGCTAGCGCGGAGCGCGTGCTCGCGATGCACGCGTACCCCGGCAACGTGCGTGAGCTGGCCTATGCTGTCAAGGCGGCCTGCGTCATGGCCACGGGCCCGGAGCTCGACGTCGACGTGCTCCCGGAAGACATGAGGCCCGCCGCGACCAAGGCACCCGACTCCGACTTCCGCGAGTTCACCGGAGCCGAGCACAAAGCCGCGCGCGCAGCGGCGCAGCAGAAGGTAGACATCGCCTTCCTGAAGGGCCTCATGGAGCGGCACCAGGGCAACGCTGCTGCGGCCGCGCGGACGTCGGGCATCCACCGCGGCCAGCTCCACAAGCTCCTCACCAAGCATGGGATCAAGCACTCGTAATGACCTCGTCATCCATCCAGTGCCCGGCGTGCGGCAGGTGGTGCTCGGAGTTCGATCCGGTCTGCCCGGCGTGCCGCGTCACGCTCCCGCAGGAGTCGCTCTCGCTCCCGCGGCTGCCACCGCCTCCGGGCGACGGGCGCGACAAGCCGCATCTGCCGAATAGCGCAGAGGACATCCGCGGCCGTGTGCTTGTGGAACGCTATCGCCTGCACACGCGCCTCGGGGGCGGCGGCCACGGCGAGGTCTGGTCCGCCGACGATCTACTCGTCGGCAGGAGGGTCGCCGTGAAGCTGCTCGGCGAGGGCGTCTACCTCGACCAGACCCCTGCGCGACGGGAGATCCTGGTCCTGCGCCACCTGCGCTTGCAAGGTGTCGTGCAGCTGATCGATGAGGGCGCCGATCAAGGGCAGGTGTTCCTGGTGATGGAGCAGGTTGAAGGTGCGCCGTTTCCTGGCGCGCCGCTGCCGTGCGACTGGGCGTCCATCGCCGGAGCGACAGAGGCCCTGCTCGAGATCGTGGGGCGCATTCACGCGACCGGCGTTGTCCACCAGGATCTAAAACCAGGCAACGTGCTCGTGAGCGCGTCCGGGCGCGTGACCGTGCTCGACTTCGGCCTGTCGGTCGCACCTGCATCCAGCGGCCTCTCGACCCGTACGGACGCGATCGAGGGCACCCTGCCCTATCTCTCTCCAGAGCAGGCCTTCAAAGAGCCGGTCACGGCGCGGACCGACATCCATGCGATCGGCATCATGGTCTACGAGGCGCTCGCGGGACGCCCGCCCTACTCGGCCGCCAGCGTCTTCGAGCTCGCTCGCACGCGGCGGCCCCGCCGCGCGCTCCCCTTGAAAGATGTTGCACCGGCGGTTCCTGAGGCGGTAGCAGAGGTCGTCGACAGGCTGATCGCGCACGCGCCCGCCGACCGCCCGGCGTCGGCCAGTGACGTCCTCGCAGCGCTCCGCGGACAGCGGCTCATCCCGCGCACCGGCTGGGTTTTGCCCCGGCTCGGAGGCGACGCACCGGTACGTGCGCTCGCCGACGCCGTACGGGCAGGGCGCTCGGTTGACCTCCACGGGCCGGCGGGCGCTGGGCTCACCCGGTGCCTTCACGAAGCAGCTGAAATGCTGGAACGCGAGGGGCGCCGGGTTCTCTGGGTCACGCCGGATCAGCGGCCTTTCGCGTGTCTGGAGCCGCTCATCGGGGCGCCCGCCGTCCGCAGCTCGCAGACGCTCGACGAGGCCGTATCGTCGGTGGATGCCGGGCTGAAAGCGCTCCTCGCGACCGGCGCGGTCGTCCTGGTTGACGAGGTGACCCGGGTCGATGACTGGTCGTCCTCGGCGCTCGAACGCTGCCGCCCGTTCGGCGCCGTCGTCCGCGCGTTCGCACACGCAGGTCCCGCGCATACGCCTGCTGCTCCTGACGTCGTGAGCCTCACCCCGCTGGACGAGGCTGCATTGAAGTCGCTCTTCTCGGGACCAGATCGCATCTTCCACTTGCCCACCGACGCCGCACACGCGCTCTGGGAGCGCACTGGCGGGCTCGCAAAGCATGTGGCCGAGGAGGTGAATGCATGGCTGCACACCGGGATTGCCCGCTCGGACGGAGCCCGGCTCGCGGTCGATCGCGACGCGCTCGGGCTGCTCGAAGTGGGCCTAGGCCGGACCGCAGACTCGGGAGGGGTGCCGCCATGCCATCCTCCGCGCAGCGCGACCGGCGCCCTCCCGCAGCACATCGACGAGACGCTCGCATGGGTGACGCTCGCCTGGCCGCACGTCGATGTCGATCGACTGGTGGTCGCGAGCGGCCTACCGCGATGGCAGCTCGAGGCACACATCACCGAGCTCAGAGCCCGCGGCGCCGTGCGGGCGCTGGACGACGGCCGGATCCAACCCCGCGCCGCGGTGAGCTTCAATCGCGTGTGGACCTGGGAGCAACGCCGGGCCGCCCATCGTGCCATGGCGCACGCCCTGGAGCGCGGCTCCGTCGGTCGCCTCTTCCATCTCCTCATGGCAGCGGACAGCTCACGCGTCTCCGATCGGGTCGAGATCGCGCGCGAAGGGCGGATGCTCGCCGAACGCTTCGCGCGCGAGGGGCGCCTCAACCTGGCTACGACCGTGCTCGGAGACGCGTTGCTCGGCGTACGCAGGCACCTCGCGAGCGCCGGGGAGAGCGACCTTGCCGTCGAGCTCGAGCTGCTCAGGTGCTGGGTCGAGGTCGCCCTCTCCGAGCGCACGCCCGGCGCCATGGACCGAGTGCTGTACGAGCTGTGTCGCGTGCGGCCGGCCGAGCGCGAGGTGCTTCACCTCCAGGATCTCGTTCGGGCCTCGCTCGCGCGCGGCGCGGGCGGGGAGCGCGCGTTTAAGATGGCAGAGCTCGTCGAGCCGTTCGACGAGCTCCGCTTGGAGCGGCACCGTCAGGCCGTCCGGATCGTCGCGGCGCGGCGGTGCTCGATGAAGCAGGAAGAGGCCGTCTTAGCGGATGTGGCGTGCTGGGCTGCGAAATCTGGCGACCCGGAGATCAAGGCCAGCCTCGCGGGCTGGTATGGCCGGCTGCGGTACCGGCAAGAGCGCTTCGACGAAGCCGCCGCCTTCCAGGCCATGGCCATCTCGTCAAAGACGTGGATGACGGATCGGATCAACGCCAGGCTCAACGGCGCTGCAGCGCTGATGGAGGCGTTCCGCCTGGACGAGGCCGCCGCCTGGGCCGAAGAGGCGCGCTCACTCGCGGACCAGTGCCGCCATGCGTACTTTGAGGCACGGGCTGCCTGGACATTGCGTGCGATCGAGTACCGCGCGGGGAAGGCGCTCGACCCTGACGTCGACCTCTGCGACGTACTGGCCGGCATCGGTATCCGAGAGGTCGAGGCGATCTCCTGCCTCACCGAGGCTGCGGTCGCCTGGCGTGCGGGTCGGCACGCGCTCGCGGCGAAGCTCGCGTCCCGCGCACACCGCCTCTGGGAAAGCACAGGGTGGCGCGTCGGCGCGCTCCTCGCCAGGTGCCTGGCGCTCGTCTGCGGTGATACCCCGCTCGTGGGCGAGATCGAGGCGCTCGCCTCCGAGGCGCAGGCGTGCTCCATGCCGCGCGTTGCACTCCAGGCGCTCGGGCTGCTCGCGTGCGTCGGACGCGCCAGCCCGACCTGGAAGGCTGCCGCCGAGATGTTCGCCGAGGGCGTACCGCTCGAGCGCCGCCGCGTCCGCATGGATGTGCTCGCGACCAATGAAGCTCTCGCTGCTTTCAATCCATCGCTGACGGGCGGTGCGTGATCACGCTGTACATTGCTGCCCGTCGAGCATCCGAGACGTCGCGTGTTCATTTGTTCACCATACCCCCTGGAGGAGTCATGTCATTCGACAGAGCGTTCGGAACCCCCTCGATGAGGATGTACCCCTACACGTCGCCGGTGCGGAGGTCGCTCGATCCCCACGAGCAGATCGACATCGGTGAGTACATCACCCATCACATGGCCGGCGGCTACCCCCTCGCAAACATCTATGTGGACTATGAATTCATCAATCCGTTGGGCGGCAAGCTGGTGCTCCATGAGGCCATGTACATCCACACGACGGAGCACTGGGTCTTCTTAAAGGACGAGCCCTACGACGCGTCAAGGTCGATCCGGGTGAAGCGCATCGGCCCGGACAGCGGCGTCGTGCACACGTCCCTCAAGGGATTCTTGCGCGACATGGCGAAGAAGAACGTGGCCAGGTACGTCATCGCCAGGGCAGTGACACTCCCGCCGCCCTCGCCCGACGCGCCCCCGGCCATCGGCCGGAGCGACGGAACGATCCTCGACGGAGGCTCGTACCGCGTCTTCCAGAACGGAAAAGAGGTGGGCGCTATCCTGGTCACGAAGCAGGCGGAGCACTGGGGCGTGGCGCGCTCGTACGACATCCAGATCGGATTCGATCTCGAGCCAGTCAGGGACGGGTGGAACTACGCTCAGTGGGCGGCACACGTGAACTCCTGCTTCGACCAGTGCATCTACTGGGTCGTGACCAGCGAGAACGGCAAGCTGCCGAGGGCGTGACACGGATTGACAGGCAGGGGTGCTTTGGCTAGAGGGCGCTCGATGATCGGCAGACAGGGAAAAGCAGCCTGGGATGGTCCCTCCATCGTGAACCTAGGCGACGTGCTCGCGGATCTGTATCCAACGCGGGAGGATGCGTATCGCGTCGTGGGCGCCGCGGGACTGAATCGGGGACGGATCCGGTTCAGCGACGCGGCGGTCGTCAACTGGTTCAACATCCTCGACTACGCGAAGAACCAGGATCAGGTGCTCGACATCGTCGACTTCGCGCTCCGCGAGTACCCGAAGAACGAACTCCTCCGCCTCGCCAAAGATCGGGGGAGCATCCCTGCCGTCCGAGGAGCCGACATCCGCAGCGATGTCCTGTGGCGAGGCCCCGCGACCCCTGCGTCGCTCGAGCAGCTCATGGGCTCCGAGAGCACGCTGGTCGACGTGAGCTTCCTTGAGATCGGCGCCCAACAGGCCCGAGCCGTGGCGCGCGTGGTGCTCCCGACCCGGGCGACCGGGTCGGGCTTCTTGATCAAAGGCGGGCTCTTCATCACGAACCACCACGTGCTCCATGACGCGTCCGAGGCCAAGCTCGCCGTGCTGGAGTTCAACTTCCAGAAGACGACTGCCGGGCTCGACGCTAGCGTCGACCGCTACCGCTTCGCGCCAGACACGTTCTTCAGGACCTCCGAAGAGGACGACTGGACCGCGGTCGCCATCGACGGCAATCCCGCTGAGAGGTGGGGCTGCATCGAGCTCGCCGAGATCGAGATCGCGGCCGGCCATCGCGTCAACATCATCCAGCACCCCGGCGGCGGGCCGAAGCAGGTCTCGTTCTTCCACAACGCGGTCGTCTTCGTGGGGAGCGGCCGGGTCCAGTACCTCACCGACACGCTCCCCGGCTCGTCGGGTTCCCCGGTGTTCGACAAGCAGTGGCGCGTGGTGGCCGTCCATCACAGCGGCGGCTGGATGTCCGAGCCCGGAGCGGAAACTCACCAGATTTATTACCGAAATGAAGGGATCCACATCAACACCGTGATCCGGGCGCTTCGGGCAGAGGGGGTGGCGGAGGTCTGATGGGCGCCGGACCGTCCACAGCGCACGCGGCAGTGCTCATCGAGCAGAGGGCGGGTGACGAGGCAGCGGGTCGCGAAGTTTTCTTCCAGAGGCGGCGTCCCTTCGTGATATAAGGCCGTCAGTCGAGATCGGAGAGGAGACCATGACTGCGCACGATCGTCGCTTCAGAACAGACGTCCATGTGTTCGCTCCGCGCCTGTGTGAGACGACGAAGGAACAGCGATGAGCACCTCCTCTACTGGATCCCCGTCCCGGCTTGGAGCGCTGATCCTGGTCTGGCTGCTCACGCGGTCCGATGGAGGTACCCGATCCGGGGTTGACAAGGCGCTAGTGCCACTGCTCGAGCAGCGGTGGAGCGACGCCGAGCGGCGCCGAGCGCTGGAGAGCGAGCTCACCACCCTCGAGGGAATGGCGCTCATCAGGCGCGTCAAGAAGGCCTCGATCGTGCTCACCGACGGGGGCCGGCGCGAGGGCCTCGCCGTGCTGAGAGTGAAGTCGCTCCCCGAGAAGATCACCTGGGAGACGGTCAAGGCCAAGTACCTGTTTGCGTGTGCGCTCGGTCTCCCACCCCCAGCAGCGAAGCAGGGGAAGAGCGACAAAAGCAGCATCGAGCAGGTGAGCGCGGCGATCCTCACTCGTTATGACCGGATCGATATCGATGGAGATCCGACGCTGCCCCGGATCGCGGACGCGCTGGTATGGCAGGCGCTCGGCGTCCAAACCCGAGCACCGCTCACCTTGAAGGCAATTCGAGAGCTGGTCTTGAGCCGAGCGCTGGGAACAACAGGTCCGCAGAAGCCACAGAAATCCGACACGGCGCTCGCACAGCTCGCGGCCAAGAAGGTCGGGGCGCGTCGGGCGAAGATCAACGAGCTCCGGACGGCCACGCTGCGCCGCTGGATCGAGGGGACGGATGCCGCCTCGGAGATGAGCACCGCCGGCACAGAGGTCCCGAGCCCCCCCGCTGCCACCGCTGAACCCGTCGAGGACAACGAAGACGCCTTCGCTGCACGGGTTCTCGCAGCGGCCCGCGAATCGAAGACCGGCCGATTCGGCGACAACAAGGTGTTCATATCTCATGTCTTTAGGAAGCTTGCTGACGAGGGTGCCGTCTCGCAAAATCTCCAAGCATTCAAGGAGAGGCTTGCAAACGCTCATCTTCGTGGATTGCTGTCACTCAGCCGAGCAGACCTGGTTGAGGCAATGACGGCGAATGACGCTGACATGTCGGAAACACTACACGACGGCTCCACGTTCCATTTCGTGAGGATCGAGGGCTAAATCTGGCCAATGGCATCGGCGCACAGCTACGGAGAGGATGGTTGAGATCATGATGGCGAGCGATCCTCGGCTTCCCGTGTTCCTATCGAGCGCCAAGAGGGAAGTGTTCCACTCGGTGGAGCACCGTCATCAGATCTGGCGAGAGAATCCATTCGATGTAGAGTCTGTTCACACGAAGGCTCGCGAGCAATTCCAGCGCCTCCTCTCGCAGGCCACGACCCCACCTGGACTCGACTCTGGGCGCATCTTGCTTCTACTTGGCGAGTCGGGCAGCGGAAAAACACACCTCGTCCGGTCGTTCCGTAACCATGCGCACATTAACGGATTCGGCTTCGTCGGTTACATGCAGATGACGACGGCCACGTCCAATTACAGTCGTTACCTGCTCAGCAATTTAATCGATTCTCTTGATCAACCTTATTACGAGCCCAAAGGGACGGACTCAGGCCTACTAAAACTATCCGATGCAATCGCAAACCGGTGCGGAGACCAGGCGACCATTGATTCACTGTGCGAGAAAGCAGATCTTGAGAATGACGCCGTAAGCGAACTCGTGGAGCACGCGGCAGATCGATTCATTGCGCAGCCGCGCTACGCCGACCTCGATCTGGACCTTGTGCGGGCCCTGCTCTACTTGCAACGCAACGATCCCACGCTTAAGAAGCGCGTGGTCAAGTACCTTCGCTGCGAGGAGCTCGCGACCCGCGACCGCAAGTTCCTTGGCGGCATGGCATCGAGAAACGCTGAGGAAGATGCCCCGAGGCTCGTCGAGCAGCTCGGTAGATTGATGTGGTCGCTCGACTCGCGTTCGCTGATCATCTGTGTTGATCAGTTCGAGGACATGTACCAGCTCAGCGACGCAGAGGGAGCATTTCGGCGCGTCATGTCTGCGCTCTGCGCCGTCGCCGATCAGGTGCCCTCGTCCATCGTCGTGATCTCCTGCCTCGAGGACTATTACGCCAAGCTCCGCCCCCGCCTCACCCGCTCGACGCTCGACCGCATAGAGAACGCTCCTCCTCCTGTCCGGCTCGTGAGCGAGCGCAGCGCCGAGGAGGTCGAGAAGATCATCCAGCAGCGGCTCGGCTATCTCTACGAGACGTCCGGCATCACGCCGTCCTCCGGGTTCACCTCCCCTGACGACGCGCTTTACCCCGTCCCACGCGCCGTCGTGCAGCGGCTCGACCGGAAGCGTACACGCGACGTACTCGACTGGTGTTGGCGCTTCCGGGAGAGCTGCATCGACGCCGGCCGGATCGTGGAACCGCCGCCAGTTCCGACCGGTCTCGATACGCCCAGCCCCGACGAGCGCGCCGTCGAGGCGGCGAAGACGAGGCTCGAGCAGGAGTGGAACGACCACCTGGCCCAGCGGCAGGCGGAGCCGCCCGAGGACGCCAAGCTCGCGGAGCTCTTCGCCTGGGCGATCCAGACTTGCGCCGACGAGCTCGAGAGCGGTCACCGCTTCGAGACGCATGTCAAGAACGGGAACATCGAGGTTCGCATCATGGTCCCGACCTCGGATGGGAAGCTCCGCCTCGGCGAGGAGATCCTCGTCGCGCTGTGCAACAAGGCGCCTCAGGGCGGCGGGCTCGGCGCCCAGATAGAGACGGTGGCGAAGCAGGCCGAGAAGCGTCCTCTCGTTCTGATCCGGAGCGGGGAGTTCCCGAGCAATCCGAAGACGGCCGTGGCGAAGACGCTCGCGGCGATCCTCGAGAAGGGCGCTCGCAAGGCGGTCGTCGAGGACAGCGACTGGCGCAAGATCGTGGCGTTCCGTGCCTTTCGCGAGGCGAACCAGCAGCGGCCGCACTTCATGGACTGGCTCCGGCAGGAGAATCACCTCTCCCGGCTCTTGCCGCTCATTCACGTCCTCGATCTCGATCGCCTCCACCGCTTCGCCACGGAGGCGACGCCTCCTGCTCGCTCCGCCACGGCGACGCCCGGCGTCGCGCGACATCCGCCCGAGAAGTCTCGCGCGGCGGAGCCTGAGCCACGTGTACCAGAGCCCGACGCGCCCCGGGCCACGAAGAATGGCGCCGCGCCTCGCGGCCCGCAGGAGCAGGCGCCCCCGCGCGACGCCGGGGCGATCGTCGTCGGCACGACGGGGGAGCTCCTGTCGCAGCCGCTCGCGCTCGACATGGACGTGCTGAGCGCTCACGCGGCCTTCCTCGGCAGCACGGGCAGCGGCAAGACGACGCTAGCGCTCAACGTGGTCGAGCAGCTCTTGCTCCGCGGCATCCCCACCATCCTGATCGACCGCAAGGGGGACCTCTGCGCCTACGGGCGCGCGGCGCCCTGGGAGCAGCAGCACGAGGAGCCCGCGCTGGACGAGCGCCGGCGAGCGCTGCGCGCCCGGCTCGACATCGCGCTCTTCACGCCTGGCCACCCGGAAGGCAGGCAGCTCGCCATTTCCCTCGTGCCCAAGGGGCTCTCCGAGCTCAAGGACTTCGACCGCGACCAGGCGGCCGGATACGCCGCCCAGGCGCTCGGCGACATGCTCGGCTACAAGCACGCGCGGAAGGACAAATCGCTCCGGGCGATCCTCGTCCAGGCCCTCCAGCTCCTGGCCGCGCACGGCGATCCGGACAAGCTCACGCTGGAGGCACTCATCACGTTCATCGCCGACGCCGATCCGCTGCTCGTCAACGCGTTGGGGAGACTCGACACCAAGCTCTTCAAGGATCTGGTGCAGGATCTCGAGACGCTCAAGCTCAGCGCGTCGGATCTCCTGTCCTCGACCAGCGAGAAGCTCGACGCCGAGCTGCTCCTCGGTCTCGGCGCTCACGCCCAGCCGGGGCGGACGCGCCTCAGCATCATCAACACCAAGTTCCTGGGGGACAACGCGAAGATCCTCTTCTGGGTCTCGCAGCTGCTCCTGTCGCTCACCCGCTGGGTGACCCGCACGCCGTCAACGCGCCTCCAGGCGGTGGTGCTCTTCGACGAGGCCGACGTGTATCTCCCGGCGCAATCGCAGCCTGCGACGAAGGCACCCATGGAGAACCTGCTCCGCCGCGCGCGCTCCGGCGGGCTCGGGCTCTTGCTCGCGACGCAGAGCCCTGGGGACCTCGACTACAAGGGCCGGGACAACATCCGGAGCTGGTTCGTCGGTCGAGTCACCCAGCCCGTCGCGCTCGACAAGATGAAGCCGCTGTTCAGCGACGCTCGTGTGAACGTCGCGGATCGGATCGCCTCCCAAGGCGTGGGCGAGTTCTACCTGCTCCAGAACGGGCAAGCGACAGGCTTCAAGGCCCACCAGGCGCTCCTTCGCACCGAGCAGGTGCCAGAGAACGAGATCTTGACGCTCGCGGCGCGGCGCAGAGGGCCCCTTTCGCGCTGAGACAACGGGCCGTGCGCGTGGCGCCTCGTGGACGCGATCCTTCGACGCGATGAAGAGGTGAAGGGGTGAGCGGCGCGATCATCGACTTCGAGGACGAGCTGTCCCGGCACGGACAGCTCCTGGCGCGCGAAGCCGTGCTCGCGGAGCTCCGCGCGTGGCTCATCGGAGAGCAGGCACTGCGCCGCGGGTGCGTGCTCCTGCTCGGGAGCCCGGGTATCGGCAAGAGCGCTATCCTTGCCCACATCCTCAAGAAGACGCTCCCCGGGCCGACAGCCCCGCACCACATCATCCGGCGCGGGAACGAAGGCTGGGACCGACCCGAAGCGGTGGTGCAGAACCTGTGCGCCCAGATCGAGGAGATCTTCCCGGGGGTGGACGGGATGGACGTGCCCCTGGAGCGGCGCCTCGGCGAGCTGCTCAAGAGGGTCTCGAAGGACGTGCTCTGCCCCGAGAACCGACGGCTTATCCTGGTAATCGACGGGCTCGACGAGGTCGCGACCGACGCGCTTGGACAGGGCTACCTGCACCGCTTCTTTCCGAACGTGCTGCCGGCGGGGGTCGTGCTCCTGTGCGCGTCCCGGCCAAGCCATCACGGGTTGCACTGGACAGAGCGACTCGGCGGACTGCACCGGCTGAACCTCGACGACCCCAAGTGGTCTCCCTCGAACAAGGACGCATGCCGTGTCTTCTGGGAGCACCACGGCGCGCGGTTCGCGCCTCCGCTCGATCGCGCCTTCATCGACGCGGCTGTGCAGCGCGCGGGAGGGAACCTGCTGCACGCGGTCATGCTCAGGGAATGGCTGGAGAACCAGCCGCCCGAGCGACGCGTGGCCAGGAACATCCCCGAAGGGCTCGACAGCTTCCTCGAGCAGATATGGTCCGAACTTCACCAGCTCGCCCCTGCGCGCTGCGCGCTCGTGATCGAGGGGCTCAGCGTCGCCTGCGTCGCTCGAGAGGCACTCCCGGCGTACCTCTTCAGCGAGCTGCTCGGGTGGTCGGCGACGAGCGATGTCGAGGCATTCTTGCGCGCGACCCGCCCCTTCCTGCTCAAGGAGCTCGCGCACTGGCACGAGGAGGAATCCGCATACCGGCTGTATCACGATTCCTTTCGCGAGTTCGTAGCCAGTCAGCTCGGCACGCCGAAGCTGCGCGAGCACCACCGGCAGATCGCTGCGAGGCTCGCCACCTGGCTACGCGACGAGAACAACAAGGTAGGGCACAGCTACGCGCTCCGCCACACCGTGGCGCACTGGCTCGAAGCGGGCGACATCCACCAGGCGCAGACGCTCTGCGCCGACGTCGACTACCTGAAGACGAAATGCCGTGCGCTCGGCGTCGCCGCGATCGAGCAAGATCTCGCGGCCACGATCTGCCCCTCGGAAGGCGACGTGTCCGTGGAGCTGTCCGCCGTCCTCGCGGCCATCAGGGCAGAGGCGAACCGGCTGACCGTTGACCCCGCGTCGTTGCCCTTGCTGCTCTACAACCGCCTGCGCTGCACGGGTTGGCCGGCCGAGCAGATCGAGCGTGTGCTCCGTTTCCGCGCCGGCCCGCCCCCGCTCCGGCTGCTGCACCCGGTGCGCCTCGGGGCGACACTCCTGCGCACCTTGCCGGGGCACGACAAGGCGGTGGTCGCCTGCGTCGCGACGCCGGACGGAAGCCATCTCCTCTCCGCGTCGGCCGATCGAACGCTGCGGCTCTGGGCGGTCGAGTCGGGCGACTGCGTCGCGGTGCTGGCTGGCCACACCGACCAGCTCACCGCGTGCGCCGCGACCCCCGACGGGCGTTCAGCCATCACCACGTCGGTCGACGCGAAGGTGAGGATATGGGATCTCGCCGCTCGCGTCTGCGCTTTCGAGCTGGACAACGAGGGCCGCTGGTCGACGGCGTGCGCGGTGTCCCCCAACGGACAACACATCGTCATCGGCTCCGACGACGGCAGCATCCGCGTCCTGGATAGCAGGTCGCGCAAGCCCACCGTGACGCTCCTGGGGCACACTGATTACGTGACCGCATGCCTGGTGACACTGGACAACAAGCGTGTCGTCTCCGCGTCGCGAGACGAGTCGGTGCGCGTCTGGGATCTCGCGTCCGGCGAATGCCTCTTCGTACTTCGTCGCGCCGAGCCACCTGATTCGCGCGACGTGGAGGAGCAGCGTTGGATCACCTCCATCGCGCTCACGGCGGACGGAAGTCAGATCGTTGCAGCGTCGGAAGACGGATCGCTCACGCGATGGGAGCTCTCCTCGGGAGAGCTCGTCCATAGCTTCGCCCTCGGCGAGGGGCGCATCGACGCATGCACTGTCACACATGACGGCGTTCACCTCGTCTGCGGCCTCAAGAACGGCGACCTCGTGGTCTTGGACCTCGTGACATCGCGCCGCGTCCTCTGCGTGAGGGCGCACTCGGATGCTGTGTCGGCCTGCGTCGCGACACCGGACGGCCGGCGCATCGTCTCCGCGTCATCCGATCGATCCCTGAAGCTGTGGGAGCTCGGCGTGCCGACAATCAGGACCCTCGAGGAGGGACACGCCGCGCCGGTCACCGCCTGTGGCTTGACGCCCGACGGCGTGGCCGCTGTCTCGGCATCGGCGGACCGGACCATCAAGGTATGGAACCGGGCGACCGGCGCGTGCAGCGCCACGCTCGAACGTGACGGCGACATGGTCGCCGCGTGCTGCGCCATCTCGGCGGACCGCCTCCACGTGGCCGCCGGCGCGAGCGACGGGCGGCTCGTGGTGTGGCGCGTCGCTACGGGAGACTTCGTGTCCATCCGTAAGGTTCACACGGATCGGGTGAGCGGCTGCGCGTTCACGCTCCGCGGCCAGATCCTCTCTGCATCGCACGACGGCACGCTGTGCCTGTGGGATCCGACACGCAGCGCGGATGGCGCCGTCATCGGACATCACGGTGATGCCGTCGAGGGTTTCGCGGCCACGCCCGACGGATCGTTTGCCCTCTCGGTGTCACGGGGAAGCGGGGCGAAGCTCTGGAATATCGCGACGTGTCGATGGGGGCCGCTACCGGTCGGCGCCGGATTCCTCTGCGGCGCGCTGACCCCGGATGGCCGGCGCGTCGTGCTCGCGGGGGAGAGCGGTGTGCTCGAGATGCACGACCTCGGCAGTGGTCGCCGGAGCCACAGCCAGCAGCGGCACGACAGGCCGATCCTGGGCTGTGCGTTGTCGCCGGATGGGAAGCGAGTCATCTCGGCGTCCAAGGACGAGACGCTCAAGACCTGGGACTTCAATACAGGCAAGCTCCTTGGCACCCTTCACGGCGTCCGCCTGTTCCGGTGCGTAGCTATGACGAAGGACTGGATCTGCGCCGGAGACGAGGAGGGAAACCTTTGGATCCTGGCGTCCGGCACTGCGACACCCCAAGAAGGCGCGCGTCAGGAACCAGCGAAGCGGGCTCCGAAGACGCCCCCTGTCAGCCGCAGCGCCGCAGCGCCCGTGTCCACCGGCGTGCAGAGCCGCAGCACCATCTCTCCCAAGGGCAAGCGAGCCACGGTGACCCGGCTCATCGACACCAAACCCAGCTCGGCGCACGCGTCCATGACAAGGGCACGTCACGCCAACCTGCGGGACGTGCTTGCAGACCTCTACACGACAGTGGAGGAGATCCGGCGCTTCCTCTCGGAGGCCGACCTGGATGTGCGGCGAGTCGCGCTGACAGGAGCTGCCTTGGATATCTGGGAATCCATACTCACCGAGGCGCACCGCCTGGAGTGCCTCGACAGGGTGGTACGGTGCGCACGGGGGAATTTCCCAAGTAATTCGAGGCTCGCTGAGGCTGCGCAAAAGCTAGGCTTCGACTGAGCACTTTGTGAGCATTGGACAT
Organism: Sorangium sp. So ce426; assembly: GCF_051475585.1. Lineage (NCBI taxonomy): Bacteria > Pseudomonadati > Myxococcota > Polyangiales > Polyangiaceae > Sorangium > Sorangium sp. So ce426. The sequence goes on from NZ_CP150341.1 coordinate 8,872,174, forward strand.
CGTCGCGCTATTGAGCAACGCCTCGGAGGCGGAGCAGCCATCACGGGACAGATGCACCGTGCGCCGGCGCTGACGAGCGGCGCACCGCCGCCGTCCGGAGCGCGGCGGGCCAAGGCTTCCTGCCGCGTCGGCTCGCCCGTCCTGGTCCGCGCCCGCCGGCATGTCTTCCGGGCGTGCGCGGCGCAACCTTCCCCCCATGAGCCCCCCTCTGGCCCCGCCCGGAAATCCGCAGCGCCGCGACGGTTCGCCTTGACGGTAGCGACAGCACCGCGCTCGCGCGACATGCGCTTCGACCTATGCCGCCGCGGCGGCAGAGAGGTGCAGGCCGATATCGTGACGCCCATGCAGGGATTACGCGGCGAGGAGCAGCATCCGGTCATCCTCGCGCATCGCCAGCTCGGGCGTGCGCCTCGTTGGTCAGCGCAGCAGGTCTTGCAGGTGTCCACGCCCCCGAAAGCCACGGCGCCGTCGCCAAGGACGCTGATGGCTGCCCACGCCTGCTCGGCGTCTCGAAAGGCTACTCGTGTTGGCGCGATGCGTGCTGAGTCCGCGAGCTCCGAGCGCTCACATGCGAACAAGAACATCGAGTATGGAATCGTGGCGCCTCATCAGGAACCCCTCCTCGTAAGGCGGTACGGCATCTGCTCGCGACGCCCCCGCGTTCAAGACCGAGCCGGATCTCACCTTCCCCTCCGCTCACGCTCCGAGACTAGGTCGAGCACATCGGCCCCCGGCTCGCCCTGCGGTGGCGTAGGCCCTCCGAGCAGCCGCCCGATCGCCTCGTGCGCGACGCGCGCCGTCTCTACATCGCCTGCCGCAACAGCGGCCGCCAGCCCCTCCCCGAGTTGCACGAGCAGCGTCGCCCTCACCGACACCGCCCTCTCCCCCACCCCTTCCCCCCAACGCCCTCCCCCCCGATCGAATCGCCACGCGCCCCCTCCGAATCGTCACACCCCGCTCCAACCGCGTCGATCCGTCGCCACCCCCTCCGATTTCCCCGGCAATTTCGCCGTTTCGCCCCCGTTCCCCCGCCCCAGAGCGCCTTTTAAATCCACCGCGTCTGCCATTTCGCCGCGGGGCCCGTCCTCCGCCAGGCCTGCGCCACGGACCAAGCCCGCGACACGCGCTCAACCACCACCACGACAAGCGCAAACGGCTCTCCCGCGGCGTGACGCCGCGAGCCGTCCGCCCGCCCGCGTCAGCCCCCGCCGCCGCCGACCTCGCGCCAGCGGATCTCCACCCGCTTCGCGCCGAGCTGCGTCGCGAGCGCCGTGATCTGCCGCTCGGCCTGCGCCTTCGCGCGCGCCATCACGTTCCCCTCGAGCGCGGCCTTCTCGATCGCCGCCGTCGCCTCCTTCCGGGCCCGCCCCTCCAGCTGCTCGTTGCGCCGCGCGAGCAGGCTGGTCGACCGCGTGTAGACGTACGTCTCGTCCTCGTCGAGCCGGGTCGAGAAGACCTCGGGCGCGGGCAGCGTGAGCCGCGCGACCCCGGTCTCCGGATCCATCGCGATGTCGCCCTCGCCGATCCGCGCGAGATCGACGCCGATCGTGACGTGGCCGACCGCGACGAGCAGAAGAGCGTCGGTGGCCTGCACCAGACCGAACAGGCGGTTCTGCCGGTCGGCCAGATCCACGACCTTCTCGACGTGCACCTCCGTGGTCTCGAGCCGCGACAGGTCGCGGATCGCGATGAGGAGCGCAGGAGACGGCCGCGCGACGACGACGCTCGAGGGCGCGGGCGCCGGACCGCCGAGGCGCGGCGCCACCACGAGCGCGCCGAACCCGACCGACGCGAAGAGCGCCACGACGAGCAGCGCGATCCGCGCGGCGCGGCCCGCCTGCGCGCGGGGGCGCGGCGCGTGAACTGCGGCCGAAGCGTAGGGGTCCTGGAGCGGGCCTTCCATCGGGGGGTCTACCTTGGAGGACCACGGGCGCGCAGCAGGCGCCCGCGGCGGCTCGGCTGGACGCCGACCCGAGGAGCCGCGCGTCCTCCACGGAGAGTACCCAGAACTGGAAGGCCCGAGGGCGAGAAGAATCGACCAGCCCCCCTGCCCGCCTGCCAGCCCGCCTGCCAGCCCCCTGCCCGCCCGCCCTTCCGCCCGCCCGCACAGCGCGCCAGCGGCTATGCCGCCGCGACCCACCTCACGCCGCGCGCGCCGCAGACGCAGACCGCGGCGGCGCCGCCGCCTGCTCCGCCTCCGAGGACGAGAGCGCCTGCTCGAGCATCCAGTCGTCGACGTCGCCCTCGGCCGCATGCTCCAGGGCGAGCCGCACGTCCCGGTTCGCGCAGCCCTCGGCCGCGATCCGCAGCCGCTCCTCGGTCTGGCCGTCGCGCGAGCCCGCGAGCGCGAGCGCGGCCCCGATGCGGAGCTCGGCCGGCGCGCCGCCGTCCTCGAGCACCGTGAACGCCTGCTCCCGCGTGAGCTTCGCCGTCCGGTAGTCGGCGCCGGCCTCGCCCACGAGGCGGCGCAGCGCCGCCCGCCAGGCGGGCGCAGGCAGGCCGCGGCGCCCGAGCAGCGCCACCGCGCGCCCCGCGTCGTGGGCGCCTCGCCCGCTCCGCTCCCGCAGCAGCGCGAGCAGGTGCTCGCGGCGCCGCTCGGCGAGCACCATGCTGAGCCCCGTCTCGCTGGGATCGCGCAGCAGCTGCGGCGGCACGAGGGTGAGCGAGAGCTCCTCGCCCCCGGCGAGCGCGAGCTCCACCCCGAGCGCCGTCTCCTCGACCCGCTCGATGCTGCCGAAGGAGATGAAGCGCTCGCCGGCGTCGTCCCGGAGCGAGAGCCCGTCGCTGCCCGCCACCAGCACGCGGCGCGCAGAGCCCTCCCTGAGCAGCGCCGCCAGCACCCACGCCGAGGCGCCCGTGACGACGCCGAGCGAGAGCGCCACGTCGAAATCGAGCACCGACCAGCAGAGCAGCGACATGAGCGCCGCGACCCCGACGAACAGGCGGCGCCGCGGCAGCGACGGCGCGTCGTCGTAGAGCCGCGCGCTCCACGTGCCCCGCGCCCGCCCGGCGGCGATCACGCCGAGCAGCCGCTCCGCGTCGCCCGGATCGTCGACGCGCACCCGGATGACATCGCCGTCGTCGGTCTTCAAGGCGACCTCGCCGCCGGAGCTCGAGAGCCGCGCGCGCGTGAGCGAGAGGAGCGGGAACGCGCGCCGATCGCCAGGGCGCTCGATCCACAGCGCGTTGCTCACCCGGACGACCGCCGCGCCGGACGAGCCCACCGCCGCCCAGAGCCAGGCGATCGGCGTGTAGAGCAGGCACGCCAGGCAGAGCAGCGCGAGCAACGACCCGAGCAGCGCGAAAGGCACCATGACGGCCGCCACGATCGGGCCCGCGATCGGCTCCACGAGCGACGCGACCGAGAAGACGACGAGCAGCCACGCGAGCGCCGACGAGAGCAGCCGGCCGATGGATCGCGCGTCGGCGTAGGGCTGGATGAGGACCCCACACCGCTTGAACACGCCGTCGCTTCCAGCGGTCCCTGCCACCCCACCACGGTGATGGCACCCGCCTGCGAGTTCAAGCGCACAGCGCAATTTCAGCGCAGGAGGAACCCCTGCGCTGCCGTCCCCGGCGACCGCGCTCAGTACGCGTCCGCCGGGGCGCGCGCGTCCGCGGGGAGCGTGAGCGGGAGCATCTCCACGGCCGCATCCCCGCCGGCCAGCCACTGATACCGCGCCAGGTTCGAGAGGACGCGGCCCACATAGGTGCGCGTCTCCTCGTAGGGGATCCGCGCCACCCACACGTCGGTGTCCCGGTCGATGCCCCCACCGAGCCAGTGCGACACGGCCTTCGGACCGGCGTTGTACGCCGCCGTCGCGAGCGGCAGGCTGCCCTCGAACGTCCGGAGCAGCTTGCCGATGTAGAAGCCGCCGAGGCGCAGGTTGAGCGGCGCGCTCTTGAGCTGCCCGAGGTCGAAGCCGAGCGAGAGCTCGCTCGCGGCCTTCTGGGCCGTCGACGGCATGAGCTGCATCAGCCCGACCGCGCTCGCGGGGCTCACCACGACAGGATCGAACGCGCTCTCCTGGCGCATCAGCGCGTGAACGAGGCCCCTCGGCAGCCCGTGCTGGGCCTCGAGCGCGCGCACCTCGCCGGCGTACGGCTCCGGATAGACGCACTCCCACGTCCAGCGATCGGCCTGCGAGGGCGCGCGCTGGAGCGCCGCGGCGGAGACCGCCTGCGTGCCGACGCGGTAGCGGCGCTTCGCGGGCGAGAGCATGCCGTACATCCGGCAGAGCGCCTCGCTCTCCTGCCCCGCATAGGCCGCGGTCACCTCGCGCTCGTTCTCGGCGAGGTAGCTCTCCGCGTCGCCGTCGAGCCCCATCGACGCGAGCAGCGCCGCGGCCGGCGGCAGCTTCACCTCCACCGCCCGGGCGTCCCCGAGCGACGCCGGGGTGAGCAGCGGCGGCATGGGCGCGCCCACCGCCGCGAGGCGCGAGCGCGAGAGCAGCGCGCCCCACGAGAGCGGCTGCTCCCGCATCACCTGCGTCCAGAGCCGCACCGCGCCGTCACGGTCGCCGCCGCGCAGCGCCGCGAGCCCGGCGAGCTCGCGCAGCCGCGCCGCGTCGGCCGGCCTCGCGTCGCGCGCGAGCTGCTCCAGCGGCCGCCGCGCGCGCGCGGCGCCGCCCGTCGACAGCGTCGCGAGCGCCCGCTCGTAGGCCGCGTCGCCGCGCCGATCGCTCCGCGGATAGGCCTCGAGGAACCGGCCGTACTGCGCGACGGCCTCCGCGTAGCGCCCGACCTGCATGAGGAGCCGCGCGGCGAGCAGGCTCGAGAGCTCCCCCCAGCGGGTCTTCCGGAACCTGCGCGCGACGGCGAGGTGCCGCTCGATCGCCTCCGCCTCGCGCCGGAGCCGCGAGAGCGAGCGCGCCGCGAGGTGCAGCTGCTCGGCCTGGCGCGCCGACGGCGCGGCGGCGACCTTGAGGAACGCCGCGGCCGCGGCCTCGTAGTCGCGCGCCCGGTAGAGCGCCGTGGCCCTGCGGTGGTGGAGCTCCGACGCCGGCACGCCCGACATCTTGTCGAGCTCGGCGATCGCCTCCGCCGCGCTGCCCCCGGCGACCATGGCGTCGACCTTCTGGAGCCGCTCCTCCTTCGAGAGCTGCCCCGGCAAGGCGGCGAGGAGCGCCGCGGCCTCGCGCCCGTCGGGCGACGACGGCGCGCTCTTCACGATCCACCGGAGGTCGGCCTGCGCGAGCGCCGCCGCGGCCGCCTTCTCCCCCGGGCGCTCGGCGGCGTCGCGCACGCCGAGCTGGACGCGCGCCCGCGCCATCCGCGCCGCGGCCTCGTCGCGCGACCTGCGCGCGCGCTGCGCCGCGGCCACGGCCCGATCGGCGAGCGCGCGCGCCTGCTTGAGATCGCCGCCCTTCATGGTGGCGAGCGCGGCGCGCGCGAGGCCGGTCGCGCTGCCCGAGCGCTCGAAGTACGCCGCCGCCTCGAGGAACGGCCCCACCACGAACGCCGCCTCCGCCCGGTAGCGCGCCACCTCGCGGGAGAGGAGCGGCAGCCCCTGCTCCAGGCCATGCAGCAGCTCCACCGCCTTGCCGTGATCCCCGAGCTCGAACGCGACGCGCGCCCGCGCGTACTTCATCGGCGGCAGCGCGCGCTGCTCCATGGGCAGGGCGTCGAGCCGCTCCGCCGCCTCGGCCCAGCGCTCGAGCCGTACCGACTCGACCCAGGCGCCGTCCACCATGGGCGGCGCGGGCAGCGCGAGGGCGAGACCCGCGGGCGGCACGAGGGCGAGACCCGCGGGCGGCGCCGCGGCCGGCGCGGCGCGCGCGGTGCTCTGCGACGGGGGCGGCCCGGCCGCGTGGTGCTCCGCGCACGCGGCGAGCGAGAGGCCGAGGACCCACGCGACGGCCAGCCGGCGGCGCGCTCCCTCTGAAGACGGCTTCGGTGGCGACGGAGCCCGTTTCATAGCCGACCCGGCGCGTTGGACGACCCGCCGGCAGCGCGCCCTGAGGACGGAGCCCCGCGGAACGACGGCCTCCGCGCGCAGGCCGCTCGAACCGCAGCGCACGCGCTGCCGACCCCTTTAGCTAGCAAGCCTGGGCCCAAGGTCGCAAACAAAGTGTCGGGCCCGACGCGATCCACCGCTTCCCGATCTCCACGTCCTCCTCGAACAGGAAGGCCGCGACCTCGTCGAGCGACCCAGCGCGGTTCGGCGGCGCACCCAGACGGAGCGCGGCGGCCTTGCCGAACGCGGCGACCACCGGGTGCGGCGAGCTCGCGAGCCGCAGGAGCTCGGGTACGAGCTCCACCGCCCCGAACGCGCCCGCGAGGATCGCCGCCAGCGGCCGCGGATCGGCGGGGCAGTCGTAGCTCCACGACAGCGCCGAGCGCAGCGCCGCGATCGTCTCGGGCGCCGCCGCGCGCGCCGCCGCCGTGCGGTAGCCGCCCACCGGCAGCGCGAGCTGCGCGTCGCCGCGGCTCGTCGCGCAGATGCCGTCCGCCGCTTGCAGCAGCGCCGCGGCGATCGGCTTGGTCACGCCGTCGCCGAGCGCCGTCTGCCCCTCGACGTCGGCGGCGACGGGCCGCGACGCCTCCTGCGCATACCCCTCGAGGTTGGCGAGGAGCCGCTCCAGGTCCACCGCGCCCGCGGCGCGGCCCGCCAGCACCTCGCGCTCGGTGTGCACCGTCACGAGGCTCGACACGATGGCCGGCGTCCCTCCGCGCATCGTGTGCGACACGTCCACGCTCACCTGCTTGACGGCGGGCCACCGCAGCACCCGCGGCTCCGTGTCCGGGTCGACGACGATCCCCCAGGGCACGATGGCCATCGTCACCTCGCGGGCGCCGCGCTGGATCGGGGGGCGGTGATCGGCCCGGACCAGCGCGAGCAAGCCGAGCGCGCTCCCCATCGCGATGAGCCCCAGCGAGAGCGCGTGGCTCCCGGCGCTCCAGACGGCCGCGGAGGCGCCCGCGAGCCCCGCGGTCCCGGCCGCGGCGAGCGCGCTGGTCGAGCCGGGCTCCGGGTGGAGCCACACGTAGCGGAAATCCGGCGGAGGCAGCTTGCGCAGCACGGTGACGACCCCGGACGACAAATCTAGGCCGCCGCGCCACCAGGCGCCACCGGGTGCGCCGGAGCGCCCGCGCGCACCACGCCAATCGCGGCGTTCCACGCGCGCTGCGCGGTGGTAGCTTCGCGGGCCGTGCTGCTCTCCCGCGTCCGCCTCGTCCATCTCGGCCCGTTCGAGGACCTCTCGCTCTCGCTCGAGGACGCCGCCGGCGCGCCGCGCCGGCTCGTGGTCCTCTTCGGCGGCGACGGCGTGGGCAAGACCTCGATCCTGTCGGCGATCGCGTCGACCCGGCCCGGGTACGCGGTCGCACAGCCGAGGCCGCGCGGAGACGACGGCTCGCAGCCGCTCGTCGTCGCCGACTGGATGCTCGGCACGGACGACCCGGCGCGCGCGCACCCGCTGCGGGTCACGAGCCCGAACGCGCGCCTCGACGAGCCCGAGGACGCGGCGATCTTGCGGCGGAGGGAGCAGTCGCTGTTCGAGCGGCGCGCGGCCGAGGGGGGCTTCGTCCTGGTCGCGCTCTCGGGGGCGCGCTGGTTCTCCCGCAGCGCGATCGTGCTGACGACGCCCGAGCGCAGCATCCTCCGCTACGACGTGCGCGCGGCCGCGAGCTTCGACGACGCGACGCGCACCGACCTCACCCGCGAGACGAAGCAGGTGCTCTCGTTCGTCCCGATCGCGGCGGCGCTCGCGCGCGACGGCCGGAAGAGCCGGCCGGAGGCGCTCTCCGACGCGCAGCCGGACGGCCAGCCGGGCGCCCAGGCAGAGCGGCTCGGCGCGCTCGATCGCGCGCTCAAGGAGGTGCTCGAGGCGCTGCTCGACGGCCACGGCGTGACGTACGCCGGCGTCGACCCGCTCCGGCTCGAGCCGATCTTCGAGCGCGCGGACGGCCAGCGCGTCGACTTCGACGATCTCGGGCGGAGCGCGCGGCACACCATCGCGTTCGGCGCGCTCGCGCTCCGCGCGCTCGCGTCCGCGCACCCGGGCGGCGATCCGCGCCTCGCCGAGGGCGTCGTGCTGATCGACGACATCGAGGCGCAGCAGCCGGCGCACCGCCAGCGATCGCTCGCCGCGCGCCTGCGCGCCGCGCTGCCCAACGTGCAGTGGATCGTCACGACCTCCTCGCCGGCGATCGCGCTGGGCTGCGAGCTCTCCGACGTGATCGCGCTCCGCCGCGAGCCCTCGTCGGGGCGCGTCGAGCTGCACGAGGGCCCGGACGCCGTGCTGCACTGAAACACGCGGCGCGGCGTGCCGCCGAGCGGCGGGCGGCGCCGCGCCTCCCTCCGCTCGCGCGCTCTCGCGCCGCGCGCGTCAGACGAGCGGCACGGCGAGGAGCACGACCTCCTTGCCGCGGACCTCGATCTTGTAGCGCATGGGCTTGCCGTGCTTCCGCCCGAGCTCCTGCTCGCTCGCCTTGAGGCGGGCGACGAACGCGTCGCGGGTGATGTGGTCCACCGGATCGCCGAGCGACTTCTTCGCGGCGATGTACTCGGCGAAGATGCGCGCGTAGTAGGCGTCCTCCGGCTCCTCGAGGAGCGCCTTGGCGTCGGCCGGGATCTCGCCCGCGGACAGCGCGGCCATCCGCTCGTCGACCTCGAGGGCGTCCCGGAAGGACGCCGACGTCGGCGCGCGCGACGGGCGCCCCTCGGCGTCGGTCTCGTCCTCCTGCACCCCGAGCAGCTGGTTCAGGAGCGAGTTCAGGCGGAACACGAGCCCGCCGAGCTCGGCGTGCTCGATCTGGAACCGGAGGTCGGTCCGGCCGTTCATGATCGCGAGCAGGCCGTCCTCGATCTCGGAGACCGGCTGCGAGATGTACGCGTCCAGGAAATACGCGGCGATCACGACGAGCACGAGCCCGAGCGCGGTGACGCCGAGGAGCGGCCAGAGCAGCGCGCTCGCGAGCCCCGGCGTCCGGAGCTGCGCGATGCTGAGCAGCACCGCGCGCCGCCCGTCGCCGTAGCCGTCGAGCGCGTGCCCGACGGCGCTGTACTCGCCGGACAGCCCGCCGATGTCGACCGTCTGACCGGAGCGCAGCGCCTTCAACGCGCCGTCCTTCGCCGGCGACGCCGTGAGCGCCGCGACCAGCTGCGGGGAGGCGTCGCGCGACTTCGCCACCACGTCGAGCCCGTCGCCCGACTGCATCGCGACGACGAGGACGCGCCCGCTCGTGCGCTCGCTCGCGTTGGTCAGCCGCTCGTCGTTCAGTGCGGTGCCCACCGCGACGGCGCCGATGATCTGCCCGGCGTCGCTGCGGATGGGCGCGTAGGACGCGAGCAGCTGCTCGTTGCGCGCCCGGCTGACCCACACGTCCGAGCCGGTCACCCCCTGCTCGATGGCGAGCTTGAGCGACGGGTAGACGGCGCCGAGGTCGTCTCCGCGCATGAGCGCGGAGGCGTTCCGTCCGAGCACCACGCCCTTGGTGTCCACCAGGACCACGAGGGAGGGCGGGGTCCTGGCCAGCTCGGGCGAGGCGACGACCGCCTCCCGGATGGCGTTGGCGGCGCTGGTGGCCGCCTCGGCGCGGGCCGGGGCGGTGCCGGCGTTGAACGGCTCGCGCAGCTTCGGGTCGCTCGCGTGGGAGTCGAGCCACCGCTCCAGCACGAGCCCGTCCACCTGGAGCTGCGCCATGGCGGCCGCGAGCGCGCGCGGCGCCTCGCCGGGGCGCCCGATCTCCGCGAGGGAGGCGCGCGTGAGGGCGTAAAAAAGCCCTCCGACCATGAGGACAATCACGGCGAAGACTGCGATGATCTTTCCGCGCATCCTGCGTCTCCACTCCTTCTTTCCGGGGCTCAGGGCAAGCTACCATCCGCTGCGGCGCTGCTACAACTCTCCACCCAGCTCATGGTGCACTTGAATCAGCCGCACTCCGAAGCCCCGCGCCTCTACGTCGTCGACGACGCGCTGTTCGAGCAACATCGCTCGCGAGGCGCGCACCCGGAGCGCCCGGAGCGCCTCGAAGCCGCCCGCCGCGCCATCGAGCGCTGCGCCGCGGCCGGCCTCGCGCTCGAGCACGTGGCGTCGCGCGACGCCACCGACGAAGAGCTCGCCCGGGTGCACGCCCCGCGGTACCTGGAGTCGCTCGGCCGGCTCAGCGGCCACTATGCGGCGCTCGACCCCGACACGTACGTGGTCCCGCGCTCGGTCGAGGCGGCGCGGCGCGGCGCGGGCGCCGCGGTGGCGCTCGTCGACGCGGTGCTCGCCGGCCCTGGCCGGCTCGGGGTCGCGCTGCTCCGTCCGCCCGGCCACCACGCCACGCGCGACGCCGGCATGGGCTTCTGTCTCCTGAACAACGTCGCCGTGGCGGCGCGGGCGGCGCTGAGCAGCGGGCTCTCGCGGGTCGCGGTGGTCGACTTCGACGTGCACCACGGCAACGGCACGCAGGACATCTTCTGGGACGATCCGCGGGTGCTGTTCTGCTCGCTGCACCAGTGGCCGTTCTACCCCGGCACCGGCGCCGCCAGCGAGCTCGGCGGAGGCGACGGCGCCGGCTACACGGTGAACGTGCCGCTGTCCGACGGCGCGACGGACGCGGTCTACGAGGCCGCGTTCGACGAGCTCCTCCTTCCGGTGCTCGACGAGTATGCGCCCGAGCTGATCCTTGTCTCGGCGGGGTTCGACGCGCACGAGCGCGATCCGATGGCGGCGATGAAGCTGTCGCGCGCCGCGTACGCGGCGATGGGCCGCCGGCTCGCGGCGATGGCGACCGCGAAGGCGGGGGGGCGGCTCGCCATCTTCCTGGAGGGCGGCTACGACCTGACCGCGCTCGAGAGCTCGCTCACGGCGGCGCTGCTCGCGGCGTCCGGCTGCGAGGCAGCGGACGACCCGGCTGGAGGGTCGGTGCCGCCGGCGCCGCCCGCGCAGCGCGCGCCGATCTCGACCCGCCACCGCGCGGACCTGGACCGGGCGCGCCGGGCCGCGCTGCGCCGGTGGACGACGCTCTGAGCGAGGCGACCGGCGGCGCGCGCGCCGGGAAACCAACCGGGGCCGAGGCGTGAACGGGGCCGCCGGGTCCTCTGCCTGGAGGAGGCCGGCGCCTCCTTAGAGGGGGGTCAGGGCGGGAAGCCGGGGCGGGGATCATCGAAGAGCGACACGCTGTGCGTTTCCGTGATTGCACTCTGCGCGGAGCTGAGTATTCTGCCAGGCCTTCGCAGCCCAACGGGCCGCGAAGAACGGTGGGTATAGCTCAGTTGGTAGAGCACTGGATTGTGGCTCCAGTTGTCGCGGGTTCGATTCCCGTTACTCACCCCAGGTAGAACAGCCCGAAATCGTTGGCGAAAGCGGCGACCCGAGGGCTGGACGGGTGGACGAAGCCGGGGGGGCTTGGGTCCGCTGGCGAGGGCTGCCGGCTACCTTGCCCAGAGCACGGCGAGCTCGATTTCGATGGCGTCGAAGGGCGCGACCCGGACACGCGCGGCGTCGCGGTGGACGACCGCCGCGTCGATCTCGCCCGGCGCGTCCGGGTCGGGGAAGTGCAGCTCGGGCTCGGGGAGGATCCACCACCCGCCCGGGCCGCCGCGACCGCGGTGGAATGGGCCGAACAGCTCACCTTGCAGGGCTCCCTCGGCGTTCGCGTGCCGCGGCGACGGCCGGGGCATGACGTGGAGCACGCCCCCGATGAGCTCCGCCACCTTGTTCGGCGCGGGACGGCGTCGAGGTCGGCGTACGTCGCGCGACGCTGCTTCCCGGCGGGCTGGCCCAGGGCGAAGCCTGCCCGGGGGCGCGCGGCGAGGCAAGGCGGTGAGGAGCAGGGACGAGCGCGCTCGGACACCCCATCATGGACGAGCTCGCGCGGCGTCGCGAATCGCTCGCTTCGACAAGCGCCCTTCGCGCCTCGGAGCCATCGATTCATGGATATCCATCCACCGCGGTGGGCCGTTACCCATTCTCCCGGAGACAGCAAGTCTCATTCTTGTAACCAACTCGCCACAATCCCCGCGTAGCGTCCGCGCGCATGAAGACCACTCTCCCCGGGAGCCGCGCGTCGGCGGCGCGCCTCATCTCCGCCGTGTTCATCGCGATCAGCGCGCCTCAGCTCGCGGCGTGCGCCGCGGATCCTTCGAGCGATGCCGCGGATCCTGCCGAGTTGCCGGTCCCCGGCGCCGTCGATGTCGTCCGCCCGCTCACGCTCTCCGAGCGCGCTCGTGTGCCCGAGAAGGAGCCGGGGTTCGTCGCCGCGGCGCTCGGGGACCACGAGCTCGTCATCACCCATGACGGCAGCATGACGCCCTTCGCCGCGGGCGACGTGCTCGGCGGCACGCAGGGAGGCGGCTACCTCGCCCGCGTCGTGAGCGTACGCACGATCGACGCGACGCGGGTGGCGCTCGCGACGACGCCCGCTCCTCTGACGGAGTTCATCACCGAGGGCCATTTCCACGTCCACTACGACGCGCGCGAGTACGCGCGCGCCATCGACGATCACGTCGCGCGCGCCCGCGATCTCGGCGTGGAGGACGGCGAGCAGATCGCGAGCGCGGCGGAGGCCCTGAAGATCTCGTCCGGCGCCTCCATGAAGCTCCTCGATCTCTCCTCGGGCTCGCTCCCGGCGTCGTGCGGGGTCACCGCGCACGGGACGGCGGCGCTCGACGTCACGGCCGAGCTCTCGCCGGCGCTCGACCTCGAGGTCCACATCGGCCCGAAGGGCAAGCTCAACCCGGTGCCGGAGCTGAAGCAGCTCCGCCTCGTCGCGTCGGGCCAGCTCGACGTGAGCGCCAGGCTCCAGGGCACCGGAACGGTCACGGGGAGCTGCTCGGTCGATCTCCTGGAGCTCGCCGGGGGCGTCCCGAGCCTGCCGCTGCCGGCGCTGACCTTCTGGGTGGGCCCCGTCCCCGTCGTCGTCACGACGGACGTCGTGCCGAGGGCGAAGGCGGATCTGGGGCTGTCCTTCACGGCCGCCGAGGTGGAGGCCGTGGCGCAGGCAACCGCCGAGATCGAGGCCGGGGTCGACTACAGGAACGGCACGTGGAGCACGATCTGGGAGCCCTCCGGCTCGGCCTCGGGCTCGGCCTTCATCGGCGCGCCCGGCCCGATCACGGCGTCCGGCAAGGTGAGCGCCGGCGCGGAGCTCCGGGCGCGCCTGTACGGCATCGTCGGCCCGAACGTCGGAGTCCAGGCGTACGCGCGCGTCACGGCGGAGACCGCGCCGCCCTACTGCGCGTACGACGCGCGGGTCGACGGCGGCGTGCGGGCCTACGCAGAGGCGGTGGCGGGCGTGTCGGTCGGCCCGCTGGATCTGACGCTCAAGCGCCTCGATCTCGTCGATCTCGAGCTCCTGCGCTTCGACGGACCGCGCGCCTCGGGCCCGCTCCGCGACGCGCCCGAGTGCGACGCGGCGCCCTGATCGCGCCGCGCCTCATCGCGCCCTCCGTCCGGGAGGCGAGGCGCCCTCGCCTTCCCTTCCCGCGCGCGGGAAGGCGAGGCGCCGCGCTCAAGGGTCCGCGCACGCGACGTAATCACAGGACGCCTCGCTCACGCACTCCTCGGTTCGCTCCACGAGGTCATTCCCCTCGAGGCCGAGGCACGCGGTCTCGCAGCTGGTCTTGCTCGGCGGCGGAGCGTCGTTCTCCTCCGCGCAGAGGATGCGGTGCTTGCAGAGCTCGCTGCATGCGTTCAGGATCTCTTCGTCTTTGCACCCCGCGGCCACCGCGGCGAAGAGGCCGAGGACGGCGGCGATGACGAGCGGGATCGATCGGAGTTCTGCGTTCTTCATGGGCAGCTCACCTCGGTTGTGGAACGGAGACTCTCCCCGGCGAGCGACCCGCTGCCGCACCCCCGCGCCAGCGCACGAGAAGAAGGCGAGCGCGCGACCCGGCACGGTAGCAGCGCTTTGCAGAAGGCCAGCGCGCCTCACCACGAGGCCACGCCTCCGCGCAGAGCATAGACGAATCCCTGGCCGCCGCCCACCGCGCGGCGGCAGCGGGAACGGGGATGACGAGATGACGGAGATGACGCGAAGACCTCGGCCCCGCGCCGACGTCATCTCGTCATCCCCGTTCCCGCTGCCGCACCCCCGCGCTGGCTCGATGCGCCGGGCGTGGTACATTGCGTCATCGCGCGCCCTGACGCGCCCTCCACGATCGACGACGAATGCCCTCCAAGGAATCCGACACCCTGCTCGAGGCCGATCCAGCCGAGCGGCCGGATCGCGAGAAGCCCGAGTCCACGCGGCTCCCTCTCGTGCTCCTGGTCGACGGGGACAGGAGCATCTGGCAGCCGCTCGGCGCCCTCCTCTCGAAGCGATATCGCCTCGTCGTGTGCTCCTCGGCCGTGGACGGGGTCGCCGCCTTCACCGAGGACACGTGCGCGGTGATCGTCGATGTGCGGATGTCAGGGCTGGAGGGATTCTGGGTCTGCGACCAGATCCGCAAGGTGCAGCCGGAAGTGCCCGTGATCTTCTATTCGGCGCATCACGACGAGAAGGACTCGTTCGAGGTCATCAACGCGCACCGGCCCTTCGCCTATGTCGACAAGCACGGCGCGGAGCAAAAGCTCCTCGACGCCCTCGAGAAGGCGACGCGGATATTTCAAAGCACCCTCCGCAGCAGGCGGATCATCGAGCGGCTGCAGCGCCGCCGGCTGGAGGCGGTCTGACGCCTCGGCAGGGCGAGCCGCGCCCGCGCGGCGACCGGCGAGATCTGTGGCGCACGCTCGCCCAGCTGGCGCTCAGCCTGTCCGCGCTCTTCGCGGGGATCGCGCTCGCGGCGCACCTCGCCCGCGAGCAGCTCGACGCGCTCGGCCGCGGGTTCGTGGACCGCTTCGGCCTCGCCGGGATGTTCGTCGGCACCTTCCTCGCCGACGCGTTCTCGTTCCCGATCCCGCCGCAGTTCTACATGCTGACCGCGATCACCTCGGGTGGCTCGCAGGTCGCGCCCCTGATCGCCATCTCGACCGCCTCGCTCGTCGGCGGCTGCACGGGTTACCGCCTCGCCGGCCGCCTCGCGCGGATCCGCCTCTTCGCGGCGCGCATCGAGCGGACGCGACCCAGGATAGACCGGCTCTTCGAGCGTTACGGCTACTGGGCGATCGCGATCGGGAGCATCTCGCCGATCCCCTTCTCGATGCTCTGCTACCTGTCCGGGCTGTACCGGATCCCGCTGCGCTACTTCCTGACCATGGTGCTGTTCCGGGTGCCCCGGCTCCTCCTCTTCTACGCGCTCATCCGGGCGGGATGGAGCCAGTGAAGCCGGCGGCGTGAGCGCTACCTGGGGCTGTCCGTCTCCTCGGGCGACGGGTTCACCCTGACGCGCTCCAGGATCTGGTCGACCATGCCGAGATCGATCCCGGAGCGCTGCTCCACGACGTTCCTGGAGAACAGCCGAGTCGCCTCCTTCGCGAGCTCCTCGTCCGGGAGGAACGGCCGCGCGGGCGACCGCGGCGCCGGCAGGCCGATCTCCTTCTCGAGCTCGGAGATCGCCCGGATCATCTCCTGGTAGCAGGCGGAGGCGATCTGCACGGCGAACGGGAACACCTGGACGTTGCCCCGGCCGGCGCGCACGGCGTGCAGCGTCGCGGCGGCCTGCTCGGCGAACTGGCGACTCCCGTACGCGTTGGCCATCTGCGCGTACATCGCGATGGACTCCTGGTCCGCCGCGAGGTCCTCCTCCTTCGTCCGCGGCGCTCCGGACGGGGGCACCGACGACCACCGGACGATCATCCGCGCGTAGTCGTCGAGCGCGCGCCGCTGGAGCGCCAGTCGCTCCAAGAGCGCTTCTCGCCGCTGTCTCTGGAGCTCCGCTCTCTCCTCGTGCTCGGCCCGCCGCTCCGCGCTGAGATCCGCCGATCTCCGCGCCAGGTAAGCGCCGATGAAGAGGGCGACGCCGTTGCTGACGGCGATGAAGAGCATCTCCAAGATCTTGGGATCCATGCCGGTGCCCACGACTTCTATCACGTTCGCGCTGAACGCAGTGATGTGCCGCAGGATGCGGAGAAAAGTTGGCCGCCGCCCTCCTCCCGTGCAGGTGCGCCGTCATCCCACAGGCGGCCGTGGCCGCGCTCGGAGCCGCGCGGGCAGGCGTGATAGGATGTCCGCATGACCGGTTCACTCGACGCCGGGGCCGGCCCGCACCTGGATGGGCTCCCGGGCCCGCTGCGCGAGGCGCTGGAGAGGAGCCTCGCCGACCGGCTCGCGCGCTGCCCCGGGGCGGAGCTCAACCTGGACAACGCGTTCTGGGGCGCCCCCGAGCCGCGCGACCTCGGCGAGGCGCTCACCCGGCTCGGCCCGACGTGCGTCAACGTCGTTGTGCGCATCTTCGAGCGTATCCGCGGCATCGACCCGACGCTCGGCCTGTGGATGCAGATCAGGTATCTGCGCAACGTCTGGTGCGGCGGGAGCGCCGGATTCAAAGCGGTCTACGTGGAGCCGGCGGCCATGCGCGAGCGCCTCGATCGCCACTTCGCGGGAGCGGGCGGCCCCCGCGTGGCGCGCGACACGATCCTCGGGGGGATCGAGCACCAGCGGGGCGCGCTGCTCGGCTCGCTCGCGGCGAGCATGGCGGAGCTCTTCCGGGGCGGCGAGCCGCTCGACGCGGACAGCTGGCGCGAGGTGCACCGGCCGGAGCACGAGGCGGTCCACCTCTGCGTCGGCAAGCACGAACCGCGGCCGCCGGAGCTCGACGACATTCACCTCGACTGGAGCTCGCCGGTGGTGGGCGTCGACGAGGAGCGCCGCCGCTGCCGGTACGGGCTCCGCATCGGCGTGGTCCACTGGGTGCAGGCGCGGTTCGGGCTCGGCAAGCCGGTGTTTCCGTTCCAGAGCATCGATGACAGGGTCGCCGCCCTGGCCGGGCGCCGCGAGGCGCCGGCGCGCTGGGCCGAGTTTGCGGCGCGCTGGCGCGACGCGCGGTGGCCGCTCGCCCTGCGCGGCGGCGCCGGCGCGGAGGAGGCGCAGGCGTGGCTTCGCGCGTGCGACGAGCTCTGCGCCGCGCAGCGCGCGGACGCGTGAGAGGCCACAGGCGGCCGGCATGCCCTACCCCGCTCCCGACGGCACCCGGCTGATCGAGCACCTCGGCGCCGGCGCCACGTTCGACGTCGCGCTGGTGCGGCTCGGAGGCTCGCAGCCCGGCCCCACGCTTGTGTGCAAGCGCCTCGTCCCCGGCGTCCTCCACGAGCACGCGGGGCGGGCCGCCATGGTCCGCGAGGCAAAGGTCCTCTCCTTCGTTCGCCACCCCGCCCTGCCCGCGCTCGCGCGCGTCGGCGCCGATCGCCACGGCCCATTCCTCCTCGAGAGCCGGCGCGAGGGCACCTCCCTCCGCGACGTGCTCGACGGATGGCGCGGCCTCGGCCGGCCGCCGCCCGCGTCGCTCATCACCCACGTCGTCAGGAGCGCGATCGAGACGCTCGCCGAGCTCCAGGAGATCGAGGACGCCGGAGGCCCGGTCCGCTTCGTTCACGGCGATCTCGGCCCTGATCACGTGCTGCTGGGCCCGCTCGGCGACATCGGCCTCGTCGACCTCGGCGCCGCGCGGTTCCGCGGCATGGATCCGGACCTCGAGACAGCCGACCGGGGCACGGTTCCCTTCGTCGCCCCCGAGATCGCCCGCGGCGAATCCCCGCCGACCCAGCGCGGCGACGTCTACTCCATGGCGGCGACCCTCGTCTCCTTCGCGACCGGCGCGAGCCTGACGCGCGCGCGCGAGCAGGCCGCGGCGCTCGTCGAGATCAGCGAATCCGGCCTCTGCCTCGACCCGCTCTCCGTCACGGACGCGCTCTCGCCGGGGCAGCGCCGAGCGCTCGCTCGCGCGCTCGATCGCGATCCGGAGCGCCGCGTCGGGACGGCGCGGGCGCTGCTCGACGCGTTCGACGCGGCCGCTGCGCGGGCCGAGGGCGGCGCCGGGTCAGCGCGCTGACCCGGCCCTCCTGCGCGCCAAAACCGTGGACGCAAGCGGCCCATGAGATAAGTCTCGCCCGCATGAAGCCCCACCTAGGTCACGACAAGCTCGGCCTCGACACGCTCGCGATCCACGCCGGACAGCCGCCGGATCCGACGAGCGGCGCGGTCATGACGCCGATCGTCCTCTCGAGCACCTTCGCTCAGGAGCGGCCGGGCCACCACAAGGGGTTCGAGTACTCCCGCAGCGGCAACCCCACCCGCAAGGCGCTCGAGGAGTGCATCGCCGCGCTCGAGGGGGGGCGCCACGGCTTCGCCTTCGGCAGCGGCTCCGCGGCGACCGCCACCCTGCTCCACACGCTCCGCCCGGGAGATCACGTGCTCTCGGGCGATGACGTCTACGGCGGCACCTTCCGGCTCTTCGACAAGGTCATGCGGCCGATGGGCCTCGCCTCGACCTCGGTCGACATGAGCGACCTCGACGTCGTCCGCAAGGCCCTCACCCCGGCCACGCGGATGATCTGGATCGAGACCCCGACGAACCCGATGCTCAAGATCTTCGACATCGCGGGGCTCGCCGAGATCGCGCGCGCGCACGGGGCGCTGCTCGTCGTCGACAACACCTTCGCCACGCCGGTGCTCCAGCGGCCGCTCGACCTCGGCGCTCACGTCGTGGCGCACTCGAGCACGAAGTACCTGAACGGGCACTCGGACGTCGTCAGCGGCGCGCTCGTCACGTCCGAGGACGCGCTCGCGGAGCGGGTCGGGTTCCTGCAGAACGCGATCGGCGCCGTCCCGAGCCCGTTCGACTGCTACCTCGTGCTCCGCGGGATCAAGACGCTCGGCGTGCGCGTGCGCCAGCAGTGCGCGTCGGCCGCGCTCATCGCCGGGAGGCTCGCCGGGCACCCCGCCGTCCAGGCGGTGCACTACCCCGGCCTCCCCACGCACGCCGGCCACGCGCTCGCCGCGCGGCAGATGCGCGCGCCCGGGGCGATGATCTCGTTCGTCGTGCGCGGCGGCCTCCCCGTCGCCTCGAGGTTCCTCGAGCGGCTCGCGATCTTCGCCTGCGCCGAGAGCCTCGGCGGCGTCGAGTCGCTCGCCGAGCACCCCGCCCTCATGACCCACGCCTCCGTGCCCGCGGCGGCAAGGGAGGCGCTCGGCATCGCCGACGGCCTCCTCCGGCTCTCGGTGGGCCTGGAGGCCACCGAGGACCTCTGGAACGACGTCGCCCAGGCGCTGGACGACGCGCAGGCGCGCGCGGCGGGCACGTGAGCGCGCGCTGCCGCCGTTTGATCGCGGACCCCCGAGTACGATAGAAGCGAAGAGCGGCCTCGGGGCCGCCACCTACCACCGGAGCTTTCCATGCGTCTCGCTCGCCTCAGCTTCGTGCCCGTGCTCGGCCTCCTCCCCCTCCTCGGCCTCGGCTGCAGCGGCGCGGAGCCGCCGACCCCGCGCGGCGCATACAAGATGAACTTCGCCGACCCGGGCATCGACTGCGCCGCGCCGGGGCATATTGCGACCCTCGGCGAGGTGACCGATATCCAGAAGGTCCGGCTGGTCACCGACGGCGAGGACAGCGCCTCGGTCGACTGCTCCGTGTCCGGCTCGGGCACCTTCTCCGTCTCGGCGGTGGCCAAGAACCCCGCCGAGGCGGCCGAGATCCACGTCAAGATCGACGCCATCTCCCCCGCGGCGACCCGCGACGCGCCGGCCACCGGCAGCATCAGCTTCTCCTCGGCGAGGACGGGCGGCCAGACCTTCTACTCCGATACGGCGGCCCCGTGTGAGTTCTGGTTCGAGGGCAAGCAGGGGGTCGACGCGGGCAAGATCTGGGTCGGCTTCGAGTGCCCGGCGATGCTGAACGAAGGCGAGACATGCCAGCTCAGGCTGGGCGTCCTGGCCTTCGACAGCTGCGGAGGCTGAGCGGCGCTGGCGGCTGGCTGTTGACAGGCGGGCGCGCGCGGGGGGCGCCCCGCGCGCCAGCTCTTCCCGCGCGTCAGCTCTTCTCGGAGCGCGAGGCCGACACCGCCGGGACCGTCGACCGATCGCCCATGCTGACCTGCTGCGAGTCGGCGGGCGGGCCGATCGTCGCGCTGTTCGGGAGCTCGACGTCGTCCTGCTCGTCGATCCGGATCACGAGCGCCGTGATGTTGTCCTCTCCGCCGTTCTCGTTCGCCTTGGCGATGAGGCGGCGGCACATCTCCGGGACCTCCTCGGTCGAGCTCACGATGTGGAGGATCTGGTCGTCCGAGAGCATCCCGCTCAGGCCGTCGGAGCAGAGCAGGTAGACGTCGCCGGGCTGCGGCTCATCGCTGATCAGATCCACGGAGACGCTGTCGTGCATCCCGAGCGCGCGGGTGATGACGTTGCGCGGAAGCTCGGCCCGCTGCTCCTCGGTGAGCTCGGGCATCGCCATGATGTAGTCGTTGAACAGCGAGTGATCGCGCGTCAGCTGGCTGATCGAGCCCTTGCGGACACGGTACGCGCGGCTGTCGCCGACGTGGCCGACGTAGATCCGGTTCTTCTTCTTCGAGAAGAGCGCCCCCACGACCGTCGTGCCCATCCCGGCGCAGTCGCGCGACCGGATGCTGCGCTCGAAGATCTGGCGGTTCGCGACCCGGATGCCCGCCTGGAGCCGGTTCTCCTCCTCCGACAGGCTGGTGTCGAAGTGGAATGGCCAGGTGGCGTCCTCCCGCGACGTGGACCGGAAGAAATCCGCGATCGACTCGGTCGCCAGCTTGCTGGCTACGTCCCCCGCGCGGTGGCCCCCCATGCCGTCCGCGACGATGAACAGGTCGTACTCCGACAGGACGGCGTAGCTGTCCTCGTTGTGGTCGCGTTGGAGACCAACGTCCGTCATTCCTGAAGCGATCGCTCGCATAACCTCGGGAATCCTTGAGACGGCTCCGGGCCTTCGGCTTCGAACACCAACCATTTCACGCTAGCGAAAACCTGTCAAGCAGGGCCTCTCGCGCCCTAATGGGGGTCTTCAGCTTCAGCTTCAGCGTCTTCAGAGTCTTCGCGCGTCTTCTCACGCCTTTCACGCCTTCTCACGCCTTCTCACGTCGCGCCTGCGCACGCCCAACCGCCGACCTTCCTGATCCTACCGACTCCGACCGGGGGGACCGCAAGCCTCTTTTTCACTTCTTCGCTTCACGGGACGGTTCATTGTGAGCTGGGCTGGTCCCGGGCACGCCTCCCGAGGTGCTCGGACGCAGGCGCCGGCGCGGGCGGCAGCCGGGGTCGCGCGCGGCAGCCGCGGGTCGCGCGCGGGCAGGACAACGAGGCTGCGAAGCGTCGCCAGGCCGGGCCGGGCTCGGCGCGCGCGGCGTCACGACAGGCTGGGGCGCTGCGCGGCAGGCGATGTCGCGCAGCGCACGCCGCCGCGCCGCCCTCTTCAAAGGGCCCGGTTCGATCGCGGGCCGCGGGGAGGGGCGGCCGCACGGCGCTCCGGTCGACCAAGCCCGGTCGCCGACACCCGCCCGGCCGAGGGCCCGCTCACACGTCCAGGATGTCCTTTTCCTTGCCGGCGATCACCGTGTCGACGAGCTTCGTCCCCTCGGCCACCACGTCGTCGACCTTCTTCTTGGCCCGATCGGCCTCGTCGCCGCTGACGTCGCCGTCCTTCTCGAGCGAGTCGATCATCTCGTTCGCGTCCCGGCGGTGCTTCCGGATGGCAACTTTACAGTCCTCTCCGTTCTTCTTCGTCAGCTTCACCATCTCCCTGCGCCGCTCCTCCGTCAGCGGCGGGATCGGGAGTCGGATGAGGTCCGCGTCCACCTGGGGATTCAGGCCGAGATCGCTCTCCCGGATCGCCTTCTCGATCGCTTTCACCTGGTTCTTCTCCCAGGGCTTGACGCTGATGAGGCGCGGCTCCGGGACGGACACCGTGGCCATCTGCACGATCGGCGTCGGCACGCCGTAGTAGTCGACGCGGATGCCGTCGAGCATGGCCGCGTTCGCGCGCCCGGTGCGCACCTTCGCCAGGTCTCGCCGGAGAGCTTCGATGGCCTTCTCGATCCCTTCGCGCAGCTCCTTGATGACGTCCTCGAGCATGATCCGGCTTCCTCCGTGTGGGGCTCGCCCAGCCCGCCCTCTTCGCGGGCGGGGGCGGAGCTTACCGCGTATTTCCGGGCCGGCGGAGAAATCGATCCGCCCGACCTCGCCGGCGTCGCGGTCGGAAGAGCGCTCGCCTCCGCCTGGGCGCAGGCGGACACGCACGCGCCCGAGCGCCGCCGCGCCGTCCCCCCGGCCAGCGCGGGAGGCGCGGAACGCGGAAGGCGGAAGGCGCGCGCGGCGGGAGCGCGGCGAAGGCCGCCGAGCGCGCCACCTCCACTGTCGCGATCGTGCCGAGCTGTAGTAACTCTGGGAGGCAGGGCGACCCGATGCGCGATCTGGACTGGAACAGCTTCGACGTCCTCGTCGTCGACGACGAGCAGGACAACCTCGACGCGTTCCGGTTCGCCTTCAGGAAGTCGTTCAAGATCCATTATGCGCTGGGCGGCGCCGAGGCCCTCTCGCTCCTCGATCGCCTCGATCCTGCGGTGATCGTGGCGGACCAGCGAATGCCGGGGATGAGCGGTATCGAGTTCCTCAAGCAGGCGAAGGAGCGGCGGCCCGACGCGGCGGGCGTGCTGCTCACCGCCTACGCGGACATGACGGTGCTCATCGACGCGGTGAACTCGGGCGCGGTCGACCGGTACGTCCAGAAGCCCTGGAACTCGAAGGAGCTCGCCGTCATCCTCCGGCAGGCGATCGCCGGGGTCGCCACCCTCCGGGAGAACCGGCGGCTGCGCGAGCAGCTCGCGCAGTACGCGGGCTACCTCGAGCGCGAGCAGCGGGATCCGATCGATTTCGGCGAGATCGCCGGCGAGAGCGAGGCCATGCGCGAGGTCGCCGCCCGGATCGGCGAGGTGGCGAAGGCGGCGACGCACGTGCTGATCGAGGGCGAGGAAGGGGCGGAGAAGGAGGTCGTCGCCCGGGCGATCCACGTGGGCTCCCCGCGGGAAGAGCGGCCGTTCGTCAAGGTGACCTGCGCCGCGTTCCGGGGCGACACGCTCGAGCGCGAGCTGTTCGGCTGGCGGCGAGGCGCCTTCGACGGCGCGTTCGCCGAGCGCGCAGGCCGGCTCGAGCTCGCCCACCGGGGGACGATCTACCTCGACGAGCCGGCGCCGCTCACGCCCTCGCTCCAGGCGAGGCTGCTCCGCGTGCTCACCGACGGCGAGGTCGAGCGGCTCGGGTCGACGGAGACCACGCGCGTCGACGTGCGCGTCGTGCTGTCGCTCACGCCCGGCATCGACGAGGCCTGGGCGCGCGCGGGCGTGCTGCCCGAGCTCGTCTCCCGGCTCTCGGTGTTCCCGCTCCGGCTGCCCCCGCTCCGGGAGCGGCGCGAGGACATCCGCGCGCTCGCCGAGCACTTCCTGCGCAAGGTCGCGCGGCGCAACGCCCGCGCGGCCACCGCGCTGTCGGAGGAGGCGATCGCGAAGCTCGCGGCGTACACGTGGCCAGGGAACACGCGGGAGCTGGAGAACGTGGTCGAGCGCGCCGCCATCCTGTCGCGCGGCGACGTGATCCTGCCCGAGCACCTCGCGTTCACGGCGCGCGCGCAGCCGGCCGAACCGCCCGCGCGCGCGCCGAGGTCCGCCGCGCCGGCGGAGCCGGAGGCGGACCCGGCCGGAAGAGAGCCCGCCGCGCCGGCGTGCGCGCGGCCAAGGCTCGACCTGAGCTCCCAGCTCGACGACATCGAGCGGCGGGAGCTCCTCGCCGCCCTCGAACGCTGCGGAGGGAACAAGGCGGAGGTCGCGCGGCAGTTCGGCATGCAGCGCACGACCCTCTATTACAGGCTGAAGCGGCTCGGAATCGACGGGTGACGAAGGTTGAAGACGGTCGACGACGGTCGACGACGGGGGCGACTTGCGGCAGATTGCGTCGGCATGCTGAAGGTCGGCGAGCGCGCGCCGGAGATCGACACGCTGGCCATCGACGGCGAGCGCTTCGTGCTGTCGGCGCAGGGGGGGCTCTGCACGGTCGTGTACTTCTTCCCGAAGGCCTTCACGCCCAGCTGCACCGTCGAGGCCCAGCTCTTCCGCGACAACCACGCCGAGATCGCGCTCGCGGGCGCCAGCATCGTCGGCGTCAGCACCGACGACCACAGGACGCAGTGCCGGTTCGCCGAGGCGCAGAAGGTCCCTTACCCGATGATCGCCGACCGCGATCGCAGCGTGTGCCGCGCCTACGGCGTCCTCTGGCCGCTCATCGGCCTCGCCCGGCGGATCACCTACGTCGTCACGCCCGCCCTGGAGATCGCGGCGGTCTTCCACCACGAGCTCCAGGCCAGGAAGCACCGCGACGACGTGCTCTCGTTCATCGACAAGCGCTTCCGGGCGGCGCGCCCCCCGGCGGGGTGAGCGCGGAGCCCGCCGTGCGTCCCGCCCCCGAGCCCCGCGCGCCCAGCGAAGGCGCCGCGCTCCTCGAAGGAGCGGCGCCGCTACCGCGTGACTTCTACGCTCGCCCCGCGCTCGTCGTCGCGCGGGCGTGCATCGGCAAGGTGCTCGTCCACACGACGCCCGAGGGCACCGCCGCCGGACGCATCGTCGAGACCGAGGCGTACCGCGGCCCGGAAGACCTCGCCGCGCACAGCGCAGGCGGGCGACGGACCGTACGGACGGAGGTCATGTTTGGCCCGGCGGGTTATGCGTATGTGTTCCAGCTCTACGGCATGCACTGGGCGTTCAACATCGTCGTGGCCTCGGAGGGAGAGCCGCACGCTGTCCTCATCCGCGCCATCGAGCCGATGATCGGCCTCCCGCTCATGAGCCGCCGGCGAGGCGTCGCGCCTGGGCGGATCGAGCTCACCAACGGGCCGGGGAAGCTGTGCAAGGCGCTGGGGCTCGACCGCTCCGCGTACGGGATGGATGTCTGCGGAGCGCAGCTCTCGCTGCTGCCCGGCGCTGCTGGGCCCATCGGCAGGTCGCCTCGCATCAACGTCGACTATGCAGGTGCGTGGGCGAAGAAGCCGTGGCGATTCTACGAACGCGGCAATCGCTATGTCTCCGTTCCGCCTCGCCATTGAGCGGGCGTGAGGGCGCGAGCGCTCGAAGCGCTCGCGCCCGGGCCCAGGATCGCGCGACAATGGGCTCATGGGATTCTGGCCTTTCGGGGGGCGTGAACCTGCCAACGTCGAGAGCGCGTCGCAGGTTGTCACGGCGGGCACGCATCGGGAGACCCTGCGGGGAAAGTTAACGCTCTATTTCAAGGAGCCGCAGACGCGGAGCGCCGCGGACAGGGCCGCGGAGCGGTGCGCGCAGATCGCCGGCGACCTGCTGCGCGAGACAGCGGAGCGCGAGGCGCTCCTCGGCAAGGAGGCGGAGCTCGCCGCGGCCATCGCGGCCCGCGCGCCGCGCGGCCTCCCGGGGCTCCGCGCGATCGAGCTCGCGGCGCTGCACGTCGTGACCGAGCGCACCACGCAGTCGCGGCGCGGCGAACCGACGCCGCCCGTCCAGGATCCCACGCGGATCGCGGGCGCGCGCGCGCCATCGAACAAGCCCTCTCCGGGCGGCCTGAGCCGGACCACCGGCGTGCCGCCGGCCGGCAGCCGCGCCCTGGCGCAGGCTCCCGGCGCGCCGCCGACCGTCGGTCGCAGCACGCCGTCGAGCATCCCGCCGCCCATCAGCGTGCGCTCGCCGCCGAGCTCCGGCGCGCAGCGCGCCCGCGCCGCCGGAGCGGGCGCCGCGCGGGCGTCGAGCCCGGGGCTCATCGGCTCGCCCCCCACCGTGATCGCGGCCGCGCTCGCGCCGCTCCTGCGCGACGCGTCCACGCGGCTGCTCCTCGGATGCCTGCGGGCGCACGATCTGATCATCGTGCGCCGCGTCGCGATCGATCCTGGCGCCGCCGATCAGCTGGCCGCGCTGCTGCCCGTCTCCGAGGCGCCGCCGGGTGAGTTCGAGGCGAGCCGAGCCGCCGAGCTCTCCCGATGGCACACGGTGCTCGGCTCGCCCGTGATCAGCCAGTTGCGCACGGAGTCGTGCGCGATCAGCGCGCAGAAGGCCCGGGCCGCGCTGGGCGCCGCGAACATCGCGGCGGGCGTCGCGGGGGAGCTGATCGACGCGCTCTGCCGCACCGCCTTCCCGGGCCTCGCGCTGTCGAGCGCCCACGTCGATCGCTACGCGGAGCAGGATCTGAGCGAGCTGGCGGCCGAGAGCATGGCGCGCATCCTCCGGCACCCGAACTCGAAGCCGCTCCGCCTTGCGCTCGGCCCGCTGCTCGACGCGGTGCACGGCGACGTGGACGGCATCTCCCGCCTCGCGAAGGCCTCGCTCGGCAGCGCGCACTGAGGCCGATGTCCCCGCTCGGCGCGTTCCCTTCTCGGCGAGCTGGCGCTAGGAGGCGCAGGTGCGACACCATGTTCTCTCCCATGAGCTCTCTTTCTCCCGCAGATCGCTCCGCGGCCACCTCTCCCTGCTCGTCGCGCTGCTCTGCGCGTGCGGGCCGGCCGAGCGCGCCGCGCCCGCGCAACCCCTCACGAAGGCGGCCGTGGTGAGCCCGGCCGACGCGCGATCCAGCGCGGAGGCCGGCGCGGAGGCCGGCGCCGAGCAGGCGCTCGCGGCCTTGTCGGCGCGCGTGCTCGAGGAGTACCTGCGCGACGAGCCGGTCCGCGCCACCGAGGCGGGGGACCACCGGTACGACGCCGTGTGGCCGGACGTCACCGCGCAGGGCGAGGCCGCGCGCCGGCGCGCGATCGAGGCGGCGCTGGCCGAGCTCGGGGCGCTGCCCGCGGCGCGCCTCGGCGTCCAGAGCCGCGTCGACGCGGCGATGATCGAGAACCAGCTGCGCTCCTGGCTGTTCGCGATCGACGAGCTCCGCGAGGCGACGTGGAACCCGATGGTGTACACGGGCCTCGTCGGCGACGGGCTCGATCCCCTGATCACGAGGAGCTTCGCGCCGCTCGAGGAGCGCCTGCGGAGCCTCGGGGGTCGCCTCTCGGGCATCCCCGCGCTCGTGCGCGCCGCGGAGCAGCGCCTCACGGCGGCGCCGCCGCGCATCCACACCGAGACGGCGATCGCGCAGAACAAGGGGCTCATCGCGCTCTGCAAGTCCGAGCTCCCGGCGCTGTTCGCGTCGG
Source organism: Sorangium sp. So ce426 (assembly GCF_051475585.1). NCBI lineage: Bacteria > Pseudomonadati > Myxococcota > Polyangiales > Polyangiaceae > Sorangium > Sorangium sp. So ce426. The sequence continues at coordinate 8,899,136 of NZ_CP150341.1, forward strand.
CCCCGGCGCAGCAGGCCGAGCTCGACGCGGCCGCGAGGGCGGCGGCGGCGGCGCTCGAGGGCTTCCAGGCGTTCCTCGAGAAGGACCTGCTCCCGAGGAGCAACGGCGACTTCCGGCTGGGCCGCGCGCGCTTCGAGAAGAAGCTCCGGTTCACGCTGGACGACGCGACCATCGATATCGACGGCGTGGTCGCGAGCGCCCGCGCCCTGCTTGCGGCGACGCACGCCGAGATGCTCGAGACCTCGAGGGAGCTCTGGCCGGCGCTCTTCGGGAAGCAGCCCTTCCCGAGGGTCGAGGCGCAGGACGAGAAGATGGCCGTGATCAGGAAGGTGCTCGACGCGCTCGCGGCCGATCACCCGACGAACGCGACCATCGTGAAGGCGTCCGAGAAGCTCCTCGCGGAGGCGACCGACTTCGTCCGCGCGCGCGACCTCGTGCGCATCCCGGACGAGCCCTGCCGGGTGATCGAGATGCCCGAGTACCGCCGCGGCGTCGCGATCGCCTACTGCGACGCGTCCGGCCCGCTCGAGGCGAAGCAGGAGACGTTCTTCGCGATCGCGCCGACGCCGAAGGACTGGCCGAAGGCGCGCGTGGACTCGTTCTACCGCGAGTACAACTCGAGCATGCTCGCCGACCTCACCGTCCACGAGGCGATGCCGGGCCACTTCCTGCAGCTCATGCACAACAACGAGTTCCCCTCGAAGGTCCGCGCGGTCTTCTCGAGCGGCCCGTTCGTCGAGGGGTGGGCGGTCTACACCGAGTGGCTGATGGCGCACCACGGCTTCGGCGGCCCGAAGGTGCGGATGCAGCGCCAGAAGATGGTGCTGCGCATGTCGGTGAACGCCCTCCTCGACCACGGGGTGCACGCGGGCGCGATGGGCGAGGAGGAGGCGCTCTCGCTCATGACGAAGGACGCCTTTCAGGAGGAAGGCGAGGCCGTCGGCAAGTGGCGGCGCGCCCGGCTCACGAGCGCGCAGCTCACCACGTACTTCCACGGCTTCACCGAGATGATGCGCCTGCGCGCCGAGCACGAGCGCAAGCCGGGCTTCACCGAGCGCGCCTACCACGACCGCCTGCTCAGCCACGGCTCGCCCTCCGTGCGGCACCTCCCGGCGCTGCTTTCGGAATAGCGGCGATCCGCGCGCGGCCGAGAGGGCCGCGCGCGGCGAAGATCACACCGGGGAGATCGAGCCGCCGAGCTCGACGAAGCGGGCCTTGGGGAACGCCTTCTGGCAGGCATCGAGCTGCCAGTCGCCCTTGAAGAGCACGACAGCGTTCCCGTGCACGTCGAGGGCGCCGTAGCCGTAGAGGTTCGACTCGAGCTCGGCGAGGGGCACCGGCTCGCCCTCGACCCAGCGGGCCAGGCTGAACGAGAGCCGCTCGATCCGGGCGTCGACGCCGTACTCGGCCGAGAGGCGGTGCTTCACGACGTCGAACTGGAGCTCGCCCACGACCCCCAGGATGGCCTCGCCCTCCCGGCCCTCGGGCGGCCGGAAGAGCTGGACCGAGCCCTCCTGCGCGAGCTGCTCGAGCCCCTTCTTGAGCTGCTTGCGCTTCATGGGATCGATCATGACGACGCGGGCGAACTGCTCCGGCGGGAACTGCGGCAGCGCGGCGTACTTCACGGGCGAGCCGCTGCAGAGCGAGTCGCCGATGAGGAAGAGCCCCGGGTCGAAGACGCCGATGATGTCGCCCGCGAAGCCGTCCTCCACGAGCGTGCGCTCCTGGGCCATGAACTGCACCGGGTTGGTGAGCCGGATGTCGCGGCCGAGGCGCACGTGGTGCACCTTCATCCCGCGCTCGTAGCGGCCGGAGCAGACGCGGAGGAACGCGATCCTGTCGCGGTGGGCCCGGTCCATGTTCGCCTGGATCTTGAAGACGAACGCGGTGAAGCGGTCGTCGTCCGGGGCGATGGGGCCCTTGTCGCTGCCGCGCGGCGCGGGCGGGGGCATGAGCTCGATGAACGCGTCCAGGAACTGCGGCAGGCCGAAGTTGGTGATGGCGCTGCCGAAGAACATGGGCGTGACCTCGCCGCGGGCGAGCTTGTCGCGATCGAGCGCGTCGCCGGCGGCGTCGATGAGCTCGATGTCCTCGCGCAGCTGGCGGGCGCCCTCCTCGTCGAGCGCCTCGACGAGCTCGGGTGCGTCGAGCGAGACGACCTCCATCGGGGCGATCTCGGCGCCGTGCGCGACGAGCTCGAAGAGGAAGACCTGCTTGCGCTCGCGGTGATAGACGCCGCGGAACTTGCCGCCCGCCGAGATGGGCCAGGTGACCGGGTAGACGCCGATGCCGAGGACCTCCTCGACCTCGCCGATCAGCTCGAACGGGTCGCGCCCGGGGCGGTCGAGCTTGTTGACGAAGGTGAAGATCGGCATCTGCCGGAGCTTGCAGACACGGAAGAGCTTCTTCGTCTGCGTCTCGACGCCCTTCGCGCAGTCGAGGATCATGATGGCGGCGTCGGTCGCCATCAGCGCGCGGTAGGTGTCCTCGCTGAAGTCCGCATGGCCGGGGGTGTCGACCAGGCTCAGGAGGCGGCCCTTGTACGGGAACTGGAGAACGCTGGTCGAGATGGAGATGCCGCGCTCGCGCTCCATCTCCATCCAGTCGCTGACGGCATGGGCGCGCGCCTTCTTGGCCTTCACGGCGCCGGCGAGCTGGATGGCGCCTCCGTAAAGCAGGAGCTTCTCGGTTAGGGTGGTTTTGCCAGCGTCGGGGTGGGAGATGATCGCGAACGTCTTTCGACGGGCGATCTCGCGGGTGAGCATCGGGTCGGGCACAGCGGCGCGGCAGGATAGAGTCCGTGGGGGCTGCGTCAACCCAGGGGGCGACGGAGCCAGGGCGGGCGGGGGTGGTGCGCGAGCGGGCGGCGGGGGTCCCCCCACGAACTCGGGCCTTTTGGGGGGCTAATGCCGCGCTGGACGGGGGGCTCGGTCAGAGAGGGGGACGCTGCGGGGCAGGCCGGCCCTCGGGTTCGTGGGGCCCACCCCCGCCGCCCGCTCGCGCACCACCCCCGCCCGCCCTGGCTCTTTGTAAGGTGATCTTTGTAAGCGATGGGGGCGGCCGATGGGGATCGTGATCCTAGGGGCGTTGCGCGTGGGACGCCTCGGGTTGGGTCTTTGTAACGGGTCGTTATTTCGGGGCGCGAAGGGAGAGGGAGACGGTGACGCCCACGGGGTCGGCGCTGGGCGTGCCGATGGGCTTGTTCTTGAGGAACTGACGGATGCAGCGCTGCGCGTCGGAGGTGACGCCACGTGAGTCGAGGATCTCGACCCCCTCGGCACGGCCACGCACCCGGACGAGGAACTGGATCTTGATGCTGCCCGACGCGCCAGAGAGGCCGCCATGGTCGGCAACACACTTCGCCAGGTCGGGGGCGACCTTTTCGAGCCGCTTGGCCACGTTCGGGACGTCGCCGTTCATGAACTCGGGCTCCTTGATCTCCACGAGAGGGAGCGGCGCCGACACGATCGATGCGTCAGGCACGCCGCCGTCGATGGGGCCGGCGTCGCCAGGAACACCGCCGTCAGGCGGGGGGGCGCCGTCTGGCGGGGGGGCGCCGCCGTCGGGAGGGGGCGGCTCGGGCTGCGGCGACGGCGGGAGCCAGCCGGCATCGGCCTCGCCCGGCTCGAGGCAACGCACGAAGCCACGGTGCGGATCCTCCAGCGCGCCGTGCGGACAGCGCGGAGCGCCGCCCGCGTCAGGCGCCGCCGCCGTGATCCACCCCTGCTCCGGCGGCTCCTGCCGCGGCGGCGCACCACCCTCGGCGACCGCGCCGACGCAAGCGCCGACAGCACCCATCGACAGCGCCACGGAGACGGCCCACTGACCCAGACGCCCACCTGCTGCTCTCCACCGCATCGGGCGCTGTGATACTGCGGAACGGGCGCGGGTACAGGAGAAACCGCGGGGAGTTTGTCGAGGTAGCCGCGAGGCGCTCGCCGGCGGCGGCGACGACCGCGGTCCCGGAGCCCGCGAAAGCAGGCTCAGAGGGCGATGTGAGCGAGCGATCCCGCCGAGGCGTCCCAGAGCGCCCGCGCCCGGGACAGGGCGTCCGCATGCGCCCGGGTCCCCTCGGCGGGCCCCGTCACGGAGATCACGCCGCTCGCGCCGAGCTCGATCCGCTCGATGCCTGCGTCCGGGAACTCTTGACGGAGCTCCTTCGTCATCCGCTCGGCGATGCGCTGGAGGAGGCGCGCCAGCCGCTCGGGCGTGATGTCCCGGAACACGAGCACCTGCGGCAGAGGGAGCTCCGAGACGAGGCGAGCGCGGTCGGAGAGGCCCCGCTCGCCGAGCCGCCTCTCGACGAGCGCCGCGAACACGCTCCCGTACGCCCGGTCGACCTGCTCCCGCCGGAACCGCTCGTCGATGGCAGGGCCGAGCCGCGTCTCCAGCTGCGCGACGCCGTTCAGCCCGTTGGCGAAGCGCCCCTCGTTCTGCGCGAAGTACTCCCCGCGCGCGCGCAGGTCGCTCGCCAGCGACGCGAAATGCTCGCCCATCGTCGAGAGGGCGCGCAGCACGAGATCGGTGAACCTGAGCTCCTCCCGGATCCAACCCACGTCCGTCACCCGGTCGGCCATGAACGGCCAGACGACGAGGTTGTAGTAGTTGTTGAAGTCGAGGAGATACTTCAGCCGATAGAGCTCGAAGCTGCCGAAGACCGGATACATGCGCTCATAGAGCCGGAGCGTGCTGTCGTACTTGAACCGGTAGTACGCGTCGTAGGCCGCGACCCTCTCCTCGAACCCGGCGCGATCGCCGCGGACGTCGGAGAGGATCATCTGCGTGATGAACTCGTTCGCGGTCGCGATGAAATCGGAGCCGGGGCTGTAGAAGGGATCGGTGAACGCGCCGGCCTCGCCGGTGACGGCGTAACGGTCGGTCGAGAAGTACCGGTCCGCGTGGTACGGCAGGTGGGCATAGCTCTGGAAATCCTCGAGCTCCGCCCCCTCGAGCAGCTCGCGCGCGGCGCGGTGGGCGCCCAGGAAGCGCTCGAACTCCGCGCGCGTGCGCGGCCCGGGCAGCGCCCCGGCCGGCGCGTTGCCCGCGCCGATCCGGTCCTTGTCGAACACGACGCCCACGCTCATCAAATCACCAGCGAGCGGGATGAACCAGATCCAGTACCCGTCGTACATGAAGTGGTTCGTCGACAGGTGGCGCGACGTGTACCGCGCGCGCGACCGCCACGCCGCGTCGGTGACCGCATCGAGCCCCGCGACGCCGCGGTAACGCCCCCACGCGGCCGCCGTGTTGAGCCGCGCCTCCTTGTGCACCTTCACGCCGAGCTTGCGGAAGAGCACGTGCCGCCGCCCGGAGGCGTCGCACACCCAGCGGCAGGCGACCTCGCGCCGCTCGCCGCCCCGCTCGTAGACGACCGTGTGCCGCCCGCGCCCGTCGATCGCGACGTCGACCACCTTGGCGCCGAGCTCGACCTCGGCGCCCGCGGCGCGGTTCATGGTCACGAGATCGCGCTCCAGCCGCGCGCGCTCGAGCTGGAAGCTCGGGTGGAACGGCATGTGGTCGGAGCCGATCTCGCTCATCCGGGGCAGCGGGAGATCCTTGCCCGGAGAGTCGAAGAAGAAGCGGAGCCCGTTCTTCGGCAGCTGGTGCTGGTAGAGGTACGTGCCGAGGTTCAGCCGGCGAACCATGTAGTTCGCCGCGACCTCCACCGTGCTCTCGCCGACCTTGTAGTCCTCCATCGCCTCGGCAGCCTCGAGCACGAGGACCCCGAGGTCGGGGCACGCGAGGCGGAGCTGCCGCGCGAGGAAGCCGCCGGCGATGCCGCTGCCGATGATGACGATATCGAACGTGCGCATGACGAGCGCCCTTATACCGCGCCCCCGCCCGGCGGCGCGGGCTCCCCGAGCAGCTCGGCGCGGAGCGCGCCCGGCATCACCTCCGCCTCGTCCGGGCGGAGCAGCCCGTCGCCGTGGATGATCGACGCCGAGAGGCGACCGCCGAAGCGGCTGAAGATCACCTGGAAGCCGGGCGGCGCGACGACCGCGGGCAGCGGGTACGCCGAGCGCACCGGGAGCCCCGCGAACCGCTCCACCGTCACCGCGCCGGGGTTCGAGACGATCAGCGAGGCGAGCTCACCCTGGAAGGGCTGATCCCCCAGCCAGCGGTAGATCGGGCCGGGGAGCCAGCGGGCCAGATCGAGCGCGGCGATCATGGCGAGATCGAGCCTGTCGCGCACCACGGCCCGCTGCTGCTCGGCGAGGCGAGCCACCGCGCGCGCGTCGTCGTGGAGCTCGTCGCGGCCGAGCGAGAGCAGGGCCATCGTGAGGTGATTGCCGAAGAGCCGCCGCGCCCCCCCCTTGGGGTCGAGCGAGAGGGGCAGCGGGATCACGTGGTGCGGCGGGGCGAAGCCGCGGCCCGCAAGCGCCCGGTCGGCGAGCCGCGTCGCCGCGATCAACATGAGGCTCGTCTCGGCGAGCCGCGCGCGCTGGCGCACCCGGAGATCGAAGGCGCGGGTCTCCTCCGCCGAGAGCGTGAGCCGGAGGACGCGGGAGGCCGAGGGCCGCACCTGAGGACAGGCGCGCGCGAGCGACAGGATGGGCGCGCGGCCGAGCGACAGCACGTGGGCCTTGTACGCGCGCGCCAGCGCGACCCGCTCGTCGCGGTCCATGGCAGCCAGCAGGCGCTCCGGCGCGTCGTGCCGCTCCTGCCGCGGCGGCGGGTCGTCAGGCGCGTCGCCGCTCCCGGAGCCCAGCCAGGCAACGAGCCGATCCGCGCCCCTGCCATCCGTCAACGCATGGTGGTGGCGGAGCACGACCGTATCGCCGTCGCCCACCTCGCGCACGACGTCGAGCGCCCACGGCCGCTCCGCGGAGGTCCGGTCCGCGAGCAGCGCCTCGATGCGCGCCGCGCGCTCGCGCTCGCCCTCCACCTCGTGGAGGCGCAGCCCGGGGGCGCGCCGGTGGTGATCGACGACCCAGCGGGGCCGCCCCGCCCGCCCGAGCACGCTGTTGTCCAGCCGGAACCGGAGCTCGGGGAGCGCCCGGGTCGCGCGCTCGAGCCGCACCGCGAGCCGCGCCAGATCGACGCGGCCGTCGAGCTCGATCACGAACAGGCAGTGGTTGCCCGCCTGGCCGCGCGATCGCATGGCGCGATCGTTCATGAGGTGGAAGAAGTCGATCCCCCCGAGCAGAACGGGCGATGTCATGGTCTCCGCAAGGCACCGCCGATCAGGGGGGAGCCGCGCGCGACCCTAGCAGCCACGCGGGCCGCACGACAGCGCCCGCAGGCGCGGGATCACGCCTCCTCGCCGCGCACGCCGCGCGCCCGCGCAAGAAAACGAAAGTATCCATGCCATGGATACATGACTCATCGTATATTCTTTGGGTGAATCTTTCGGCGATCGACGTCAACCTGGTGATCGCGCTCGACGCCTTGCTGCAGGAGCGCAGCGTGACGCTCGCGGCCCGCCGGGTGGGCCTCAGCCAGCCCGCCATGAGCCACGCGCTGACGCGGCTGCGTGAGCTCTTCTCCGACCCGCTGCTCATCCGGGTCGGCCGGCAGATGGCGCTCACCTCGCGCGCCGAGGAGATGACGCCGCAGGTCACCGCGATCGTCCACGATCTCGCGGGCCTCTTCGGTGAGACGACGCCGGCGTTCGACCCGGCGACGAGCGATCGCACCTTCCGGATCGCCGCCACGGAGTACGTGGAGCTCGTCCTCCTGCCGCGGCTCAACGCGGCGCTCGAGCAGGGCGGACCGAGGCTCGCGCTCCACCTGCTCCCGCTCGACGGCCGCGCCGCCGACGCGCTCCGGAGCGGCGAGATCGATCTCGCGATCGGCGTCTTCCCGCAGGAGAGCCTCCCCCCCGACCTGCGCCGCGCGCCCCTCTTCGACGATCGCTTCGCGGGGCTCGCGCGCATGAGCCACCCCACGGCGCGCGGGCAGGTCGATCTCCAGACCTACGCGGCCCTCCCGCACGTCGTCGTCCCCAGGCGCGGCGCCCACGACGGGGTCGCGGACGATCTCATCACGGCGCGCGGGATCGCGCGCCATGAGGCCATGACGGTGCCGCACGTGCTCCTCGTGCCGCACGCCATCACCGCGTCGGATCTCGTGGCCACCGTGGCCACACGCCTGGGCAGGGCGTTCTCCAGCCTGGTGCCGCTCCGCACCTTCGACCTGCCGTTCGAGCTGCCGCCCATCGAGATCGCGATGGCGTGGAACAGCCGGACCGAGCGCGATCCCGCGCGGGCGTGGCTGCGCGGCGTCGTGACGGACACCGCCCCGAGCCCGCGGGAGGCGGCCCGGCGCAAGCGCGCCTGAGGGGGTCCGGGGCGCGGCGAGGCGCGCCGCGCCCGGGGGCTACCGGCCGAGCGCCTCGGCGCGGTTCACGATGCGCGGCGTGAGGAAGATGACGAGCTCGTTCCGCGTGTCGCTCGCGCGGCGCCGCTGGAAGAGGAGGCCGAGGACCGGGATGTCCCCGAAGAACGGCACCTGATCGAGGTTCCGGCCGGTGTTGCGGGTGAAGATCCCGCCGATCACCGCCGTGTGCCCGTCCATGATCAGGAGGTCGGTCTCCGCCTCGCGCTTCAGGATGGTGGGGTCGCCGCGGGCCGACGTCTGGTTGAAGTCGGGGTCGTCGCGGTTGATCTTCACGTGCATCGCGACGCTGCCGTCCGACGTGACGTGCGGCTTGACGAGCAGCTGGAGCTTGGCCTCCTGGAAGGTCGTCTGCACGCCCTGGGCGCTGATCTGCGAGAACGGGATCAGCGTCCCCTGGCTGATCCGCGCCTCCCGGTTGTCGAGCGTGAGGATGCGCGGGCTCGAGACGATCCGCAGCATGCCGCTCGCCTCGGCCGCGGAGAGCCGGACGCCGAGGTTGACGGTGTTGTTGATCGAGCCGAGCGTGAAGCCGAGCGCGCCGCCAGAGCCGGCGCCGACGACGGCCGGCAGGTTCACCGCGAAGTTCGGGTTCGACACCTGGCTCGCGAACGGCGAGAGGCCGCCGGTCGGGCTGTTCGAGTCGGTCGCGCCGCCGGCGACGCCGATCGCCGAGGGGAAGACGAGCCCCGTCGGGTTGCCGGTCGCCGCGCTGAACGTCCCGTCGCCGCCCCACTGGATGCCGATGTCGCGCACGTAGCGGCTCGTCGCCTCCACAATGCGCGCCTCGATCAGCACCTGCGGCGTCTGCGTGTCGAGCGAGCGGACCAGCTCCTCGATCTGGTTCAGGTTCCCCGCGACGTCGCGCGCGATGAGCACGTTCGTCCGCTCGTCGACCGCGAGCGAGCCGCGCGGCGAGAGCATGTCCTTCGAGCGATCCTGGAGGTCCTTCGCGTCCGCGTAGTTGATCGGGATGAGCCGCGTCTCGATCGGCGCGAGCTGGAGCTCGCTCTTGCGCCGCGCGATCGCGAGCTCCCGCTCCTTGTTGAGATCGGCGATCGGGGCGACGCGGATCATGTTGCCCTGCCGGACCACGCCGAGGCCCTTGGCCTGGAGCACCGTCTCGAGCGCCTGATCCCACGGGACGTTGCGCATCCGGATGGTGACCGTGCCGCTCACGTTGTCGGCGGTCACGATGTTGACCCGCCCCACGTCGGAGATCAGCCGGAGGACGTTGTGGATGTCCGCGTCCTTCAGGTCGAGGTCGATGCGCCGCCCCGTGAACCGCCGCTGCTGCCCGGCGATCGCGGGCATGAAGGCGCCGGCCTGGTCGGGCTCGACGAGCGACTCCTGGCTCTCCGTCGGACGGTGGGGGCTACGCCCGGCGTAGCCGGGCTCTGCCCCCACACCCCCGTCCGCGCCCTCGAACGAGGTCTCCACCTTCGGCGCCCCTTCGTCGAGGAGCGCCTCGCGCGCCACCGTGCGGGTCCGCCTCGCCGCGCCGCCGTCGGCGGCGATCCCCGAGAGCGCCGTGGGCAGCGCGCCCTTCGCGACGCTCAGCACGAGCGCGTTGCCCTCGCGCGCGACCACGCCCGAGGCGCCCTCGACCTGCTCGACCTCGACGACGACCCTGGAGCCGTCGCTGTTGCGCCGGAACGTCGAGATGGCCCGCACCGGGCCGCCGAAGGCGCCGACGTCGAGCTTGCGCTGGAGGGCGTCGGGGAGCCGGACGCCGCTGAGCTCGATGACGCGGCGCCCCCCCTTGCCGGTCGACTCGCGGTAGCTCGGGATCGACGAGAGCTCGATGACGACCCGATCGAGCGTCGCCTGGTGCTCGAAGCGCACGTCGGTGATCGCCGCCGGCTCGCGCTCCGGCGCCGCCGCCGCGGGGCCGGCCGGGGCCCGCGCCGCCATGGGCGCCGTCGCGTCGGCGGCGGCGAGCTCGATCACGAGCGCGCCCTGCTCGGCGCGGATCCGGTAGGCAGCCGGGCGCGCGAGCTGCACGAGCACCCGCGTCGTCCGCTGGGTCGCCTTGCCGAACCCCTGCGTCATCACCCCGGCCACGATCGCGTTGCCGCTCGTGATCGCGCCGGAAGCCCCGCCTGCCTCGGCGCCCTCGAGGTCGATGAGGAGCCGCTTGCCGCCGTCCGCGACCCGCGCCGAGAAGCGCGGCTCGCCGGTCGTCGCGACCACGATCTCGGCCTTGCCCTCGTCCGGTGCCGTGAGCCTGACGTCGCTGACCTTGATCGGGGCGGCGGCGTCTGCGTCTCCCGCAGGAGCGCCGAGGATCAACATCACCCCGAGTGCCGCAGCACGGCGAAGCGCGCCCCGCCTCGGGCGATAGTCTCGATTGCTCTTCATTGCACTCCCGCTTCGCGGTGACGCGAGATCTGCGTCACGCTGCCGGGAGGCTACTTCGGGTGCCCGGCGCGGGCCCAATTCGTGGCGGTCACGGGCCGCCGAGGGCCGCCTCGCTCTCCTCGCCGAGCGGCCTCAGCGCGATCACGCGCGTGGTCGGCGGGATCTCCGGGTGCGACGGGTCCTCGCGGATGAAGACGACGTCCGAGTCGCGGATCCGATCGATGCGCCAGTTGACGGCCACGTCGACGCCCGTGGGGCCGCCCGCGTGCACGATCTCGGCCTTGCCGACGAAATCGCCCACCTTCACCACCCACCCGAGCCCCGTGGGGTCGGTGAGCAGCGCGCGGGCGGGCGCGCGCGAGACGACGCCGACCAGCCTGAGCTCGTCGAGCGCAAAGCGATCCACGAGGACCTGGCGCTGGATCGTCACCCGACCCCGGGCCTGCGTCGCGAACAGCGACTCGAAGCTCCGGAACGGGTCGCGGCTCCGGTCGCTCTCGGAGAAGTCGGCCTCCTGGAACTCCCGGAGCGGCAGCGGCGGCAGCTCTGGCGCGCCGGCGTCCGCGGCCGCGGACCCGGCGCCGGCCGCGGACGCGCGCTGCGGCGAGGCGGAGGCCTGCGCCCCGGGCGGGCGCGGCTTGGTGGAGGAGGTCACCGGCACGTCCTCCTCGCACCCCGCGAGCGCGAGGGCCGCGGCGGTGGTCGCCCCGAGGGCGAGCAGCATCATCCGGCCGGCCTTCACCGGACACCTCCGCCGCTGCGACGCTTCACGCCGCTCGTCGCGGTCTCCCCGGCGCGCACGGCGCGGAACGCGGTCGCGAGGCACTCCACCTTGACCTCCACGTCGCTCCCCACGACCTTCGGATCCTTGATCTGGACCTCCTCGAGGTTGATGATGCGATCGAGCTGACCCACGCCGTGGAAGAACTTCGCCACCTGGTGGAACTTGCCGGAGAGCGTGAGCTGCATCGGCACCTTGGAGAAGAACTCCTGCGGGATCTCCTCGGTGGGGCTCCATGACGTCAGGTTGACGCCGGAGACGGTCGCGACGCCCTGGATGGCGGAGAGGAAGGCCGGCGTCTCGGACTCGTCCGGGAGGATCTTCTTCTGCTCGCGGCTCATCTGCTCGCGGCGGGTCTTCTCGTCGAGGTCCTTCTGGTAGGCGGCCTTCGACGCCTGCGCCTTGGTGAGCTCCGCCTGGAGCACGCCCTGCTTCTGCACGGCGCTCTCGATCTGCGAGTCGACGTCGGCGTAGAAGCCGACGAAGTACAGGATGCCGACCAGCGCCGCGAAGAGCGCGCCGACGCCGAGCTTGGCGAGCGGCGGCAGCCGGTCGAGCGCCGAGCCGGCCTGCACGGGCATGGGCTTCGTGGCCATCAGTACCTCACCTTCAGCTGCAGCGCGAACGAGACGAGCTCGAGCCGCGACGCCTTCTCGTTCTCCTTCTTCCCCGGGAGCAGCTGCACGTCGTAGAAGTACGAGGACAGCTTCAGCCGCTGGGCGAGCTCGTAGACGTCGGTGCCGTCGCGCGCGAGCCCCTCGACGCGCACGGTCCGCTCGGACTCGACGTAGCTCGTGAGCCACAGCCGGCGGCTGTCCCAGGACGGGTTGTAGACGGCGAGCGGGTTCTCCTTGCGGAGCTGCGCGAGCTTGTCCGGATCGGCGGTCGGCCCCTTGCCGTTCGTGAGCAGCTGCGCGAGCTCGAGGAGCACCGCGGTCGGCCCGCTGCGCGCGGCCTGGAGCTTCGCGATCGCGTCCTCGCGCGCGCGCAGCACCTCGAGCGCCTTCTTGATCTCCTCGTGGTTCGCCACGAGCGTGCGGATGTCCTGGATCTGGCTCTGCAGCAGCGAGTTCTTCCGGTTCTGCTCGTCGAGCTCCTCGACCTTCGTCTGGTGGAAGAGGAAGAGCGCGACGATCTCGAGGATCACGACGCCGAGCGTGACGAGCAGCCACCGCTGGCTCGCCTGGGGCGCGGCCCCGCGCGTGCCGCGCCGCTGCGGGAGGAGGTTGACGCGAATCACGAGCGCTTCTCCCGGTCCTTGCGCATCGCCAGCCCGAGCGAGACGCAGAACTGCGCCGCCCGGAGCCGGAGCAGCTCCTGGTTGACTTCCTTCGCTTCCACGGTGATGCGCTCCATCGGCTGGATCAGCTCGACGGCCACCCGGGCGCGCCGCCCGATCGCGGCGGGCAGCGCCGGCAGGTTGGACGAGCCGCCGGTCAGGTAGATGCGGTGCATGTCGCCCTCACCGCTCGTCGCCAGGAAGAAGTCGAGCGAGCGCTGGATCTCCCCCGCGATCGAGTCGCACACCTGCTCGATGGTCTCGATGACCTGCGCGGGCACGCCGCCCGGCCCCGAGGTCACGCTGGCGCACTTGAACTCCTCGGCCTGCTCGAAGCTGATGCCGAGCTTCCGCTGGATCTGCTCGGTGATGTAGTTGCCGCCGTTGCCGATGTCGCGGGTGAACGCGCTCGCGCCGCGCGACACGATGTTGATCGACGCGAGGCTCGCGCCGACGTTGATGATGGCGAACGTCTGGTCCGGCGGGATGCCGCGGTTCACCTCGAACAGGTTCTGGACGGTGAACGCGTCGATGTCGACCACCATGGGCTTGAGCTTCGCCGTCCTGGCGATCTGGGTGTAGTCGTTGATCTCGTCGCGCTTCGCGGCGACGAGCAGGAGGTCCATCTGCCCGGCCTCGGGGCGCCGGCGCAGCACCTCGTAGTCGACGTGGACGTCCTTGATGTCGAAGGGGATGTGCTGCTCGGCCTCCCACTGGATCTGCTCGTCCAGCTCGGCGGCGGTCATGAGCGGCACCGTGATCTTGCGGATGATGACCGCCTGGCCGCTGATGCTGAGCGCGATCTCGCGCTGGCGGATCTTGGCCTCGGAGAAGGCGCGGCCGAGCGCCTCGACGATGGCCTGCGCGTTCATGACGTGGCCGTCGACGATGGCCTGCGGCGCGAGCGGCGCGTAACCGAGCCGCACGAGGCCATAGCCCCTGCGGCCTTCCTTGATCTGAGCGATCTTGATCGCGCTCGACCCGATATCGACCCCGATCAAGTTCTTGCCTTCCGACATCCCGTCCGTCCTGCTCCGCGCCCGCCGTGGTGAAGCAAGGGAAGCCCGGGCTGCGTTGCCCGGCTCCCGGGCGCCCGATCCCCTGTGATCGCCTCTGGTCGCTTCTGGCGAAGCTTCGCACCACCGACGATCGCTGGGCAAAAAACCGCTTTACGCTCGCCTCCCGCCCGCCTATCGAAGTTCGATATGCGGTGCGGCGCCGCCGGCTCGGGCCGGCGAGCGCGCGCTAGCCCAGGGTAGCACCGTCCGGGGCTCGGTCGTCGGGCACGGATGACGACAGGTCAGAGTCCCCTCATGCATCCGGAGTTCTCCCGTTTCTGCGGCATCGGCCCCCGCGCCGGGGCCGCGATGGAGCCCACCTCTTCGCCATCGCGGCCATCGCGGCTGCGATGTGCGCTCGCCGCCCTCGCGGCGGCCTTTCTCCTGAGCGCCGCGCCCGGCACGGCGGTCGCCGAGGACGGCCAGCACACGGTCTACGCCGGCCAGACGCTCGGCAAGATCGCGAAGCGGTACCGCATCACGGTCGACGCGCTCCGCGAGGCGAACGGGCTCAAGCGTGGCCAGCGGATCCATCCGGGCCTCGTCCTCGTGATCCCGGAGCGGGGTGAGCCCGCCGCGCGAGCCAAGGGCCGGGCCGCCGCGCTGCGCGACGAGCGGGAGCGGAGCCGCGGCGCCAGCGCGAAGGAGCGCGACGCGGGGGCTCGTCCCCCGGGGAAGGGGTCGACGAAGAGGGACGCGGCGAAGGCCGATCCCCGTTCGATGCCGCCCAACAAGCGCTATGCGCAGCGACCCAAGCGCCGCGGGTGGGTCCGCCTGGTGCGAGGCGCCGAGCGGCTGGACGTCCAGCTGCTCACGCCGAAGGGGCGGCTCGTGCCCAAGGCCCTCCCCAAGCTCAGCCGGCTGATGCGCGCGTCCCCCACCGCCTCGATTCCCATCGATCCCCGGCTCGCCACGCTGATTGGCATGGTGAGCGACCACTTCGGCGGCAGGCCCCTCCGCGTCGTCAGCGGTTATCGCCCCTACTCACCCACCCAGTACACCCCGCACTCCAACCACAACCACGGTCGCGCCGTCGATTTCATGGTCGAGGGCGTGCCCAACACCGTGGTCCGCGATTTCTGCCGAGGTTTCCGCAACGCAGGTGTCGGATATTATCCCAACTCGACGTTCGTTCACCTGGACGTCAGATCAGATAAAGTGTACTGGGTGGATTACTCGGGGCCTGGAGAGCCGCCGCGCTACGCGGGAGCGAAGGGCTCTGTCGCGGCCGATGAAGCGGCGCGCGATGTCCCCGTGTCCGCAGAAGAAGAGGTCTATGGGTCAGGCGAGCCCCGTGCCACTCAGCCGCAACCCATGAATACTACAGGGACAAACTCGGACACGGCGCGCAGCGGCAGCGGGAAGGAGAAGGTCCTGGGGTCAGGTTCACCCACCCCTGCTCCTGAGACTTCGCCCGGGAAGAGGTGAGCTGTCCCGGCCGCTGGCTATAATCCACACACTGAACATCCGCACCAGACACAATTGCACGGCTCTGCCTTGCACGCTGCGAGAGTTGTGGCACCAATCCACCTCACGTGCAGCAATCGACCCGACTGCAGCGGGAGGGGCTCGCTCCTCCCATGTCGCTCCCCGCGTGCTGTGACGGGGGCGGGTTCGTCCAGCCGGTCGCCTTTGGCGCGACGTGTCCGGTCGTTCCGTGTGAGCACGCGCTGATCGAGGCGCCTTCTGCGCTCGGCCTCGATGGATCGCCGAGCGTCGCGGCGCAGGAGCCGGGCGCGTCGCTCTCTCGCGAGCTTTGGGAGTCCGCGGAGGCCGCGTCAAGGTGCGCGCACGAAATTTGGGAATCCGTGGAGGTCACGTCGGCGTGCACCTACGAGGGCCCGTGGCAGCTGCTGGAGCCAGACAGCGAGCCGGATATCGCGCCGGACGGCGGCCCGTGCAGCCCGCCGCGCTGTACCGAGGCGGCCTGCGCGGGCGGGCCGCGCGACAACGAGCCGACGTGCGCGCCGCTCCGCCCGGAGGTGCTAGAGGGGTACTTCCCGCTCGTCCGCAAGCTGGTGCGGCAGGTGTCGCGCCACCTGCCGCCCAACGTGCAGCGCGACGACCTGCTCAGCGCAGGGATGCTCGGGCTCGTCGACTCGCTCCGCAAGAACGGCGGGAGCGACGGCGAGACGTTCGCCGGCTACGCGAAGCTCCGGATCCGCGGCGCGATCGTCGATGAGCTCCGCGCGCAGGACTGGCTCTCGCGGCGAGCGCGCGAGGCGGTCGAGGCGGAGGCCGCCAGCAGGGCCGGCGGCGCGACGGTCTTCGTGAGCCTGAGCGAGGTGACCCCGACCGAGGAGTCGGTGCACATGTCCGGCGAAGACGACCCGATCGAGGCGATCTCGGCGCAGGCGACCCGGCGGGCGCTGTCCTTCGCGATCGCGCAGCTCCCGGAGCGGGAGCGGCGCGTGATCGGCATGTACTACTTCGAAGGGGCGAAGCTGAAGGACATCGGCGCAGAGCTCGGGATCGGCGAGCCGCGCGTCTCGCAGCTGCACACGCGCGCGCTCGGCATGCTGCGAGGCATGCTGTCCCACGCCTGACCGCCGCCCGCGCTCCCTCTACGTCGCTTCGCGCGGCCAAGGCCGCGCTCAGGGGGCGAGCCGGCGCGCCCGGCCGGGCATCGCGACGCCGACCGCGAAGAGCGCGGTCTCCTCGTAGGTCTGCTGGAGGGCGGGGTCCCCGGAGGCCCGGTGCACGAACGCGTTGCGGTGCGCGCCGCGATCGAGCGCGACGACGCGGGCGCAGCCGAGGTCGAGCAGCGCCTCGGTCGTCGCCTCGTCGCTGTCGAAGGAGGTCGTGGCCACGAGCAGCGTGCCGTCGTCGAGAACGCAGGCAGCGCTGCGCCGGCGCATGGTCCCGATCTCGCGCGCCTCCGGCCGCAGCCTGCCGTCATCGGCGGTGAGCGGCAGCTCGGTCGCGTCCGCGCCCGGCGCGAGCGGGGCGCCGCCCGCCGGGCGGATCTCGACGCGGCCCTCCCGGACCAGCAGCAAGCCCCCCTCGCCGCGGAAGCGAAGGCCGACGGTGCCGCCCACGGCGAGCCCGCGCGGGCCCCGCCGCCGGCCGGTGCCGACGCCGATCGCCGCGAGGACCCGCCGCCGCTCGTCGGCCGGCACCTCGGCGTCGAGCTTCGGCGCGCTCCGCGGCGAGATCTCGCGCGAGCCGGCGCGGAGCCGGAACAGGAACCGGTCCGGAGCGAAGGCGTGGACGCGGACCTGCGCGCCGAGGTGCACGGTGGCGGCGGCGTACACGGCCGGGCTCCACGCTGGGGGCGGCTGCGCGCCGCCGTCCGCGGCCCAGCCCACGCTGTCGCCCGGCAGCGACAGGTCCGGCGCCGGGGGAGCGTCCGTCCAGCGCGACTCGAAGAAGAGAAAGGGGCGCGGCGACACGGCCGCCGCGTGCTCCGGCGGCGCGATCGACATCGCGGACGAGAGGCGCTCGGCGGTCAAGACGCCGTCCTGCTGGGGGCTCAGGAAGGCGACGCCGAGGGGGTCCGGCGCCCTGCCCAGCGAGACGCCGGCGAGGCACCCGGCGCGCTCGAGCGCCGCCCGGAGCGCGGCCGCGTCGAGGGCGCTGCCCCACGCGTGGACCACGAAGCCGCGGTCGGTCATGCACAGCGCCGCGCGCTCGACGACGAGGTCGTCGCCGTCGCCGGGAGAGAGCGTCGCGCTGGCCGGGGCGCGCTCCGCGGGAGGGGCGGCGAGGAGGGCGAGCGGGGCCGCGGCGCTCCCCGCCTCGAAGAGCGAAGGGCCCTGCCAGAGCGCCCAGGGGAAGCGCGTGGATCCCTCCGCGCGGGGCGCGCCGGGGCTCGCCGCCGGGCGCTGCCAGAGCGCCCAGGGGACGCGCTCGACGTCCCCGCCGGACGGCCACGCGCCGAAGTACGGCCGGCCCGAGAGGTCGACCCCGAGCGTCGCCGCGCCGTCGCGCGGGGGCACGAGCGCGCGGCCGCCGACGACCATGCCGAGCGCCTCCGTCCCCGCGTGGGGCGCGCCCGGCTCGCGCGTGGAGGCGCCGAGGCCGATGGCGCCGCGGAGCGTCGACGCGTGGGGGAGCTGCCCCGTGCCGCGCGGGCCGACGGTCGGCCTGGGGGCCTCGTAGCCCGCCTGCAAGGTGAACCGGATGTGCCGCGTGTCGATCGCGAGCAGGTGGACGCGCAGCTCTGGCCGCCGCGGATCGGGCCGGAGGGTCGTCGCGGCGAACGGGCTGGAGGGGCGCTGCGGATCCTCCTCGACGCCGGGGAGCGCGCGCGGGAGCGAGGGAGCCACCAGCTCCCAGGCGCCCTCCCCCGGGAGCGGGGGATCGACCACCGGCGCGACCGGCGGCGGCGGCCAGAGCGAAGGCCACCCCTCCGGCGCGGGCTCGGCAGACGCGGGGCCGCGGGTCGCGTACGCGGCGGCCGGCGCGGCGCGCAGCCTCGCCGCCGCGCGATCCGCGGCGAGCGCGAGCCGCTCGACCGCGGCCGCCGCCGTCGGACCGAGCAGGCGCTCGGCGGACGGCCCGGCGAGCTCGCCGAACGAGGGCACGCGGCGCGGGAGGTGGTGCGCGCGGGCGACGAACGGATCACGCCCGCCCGTGTCGACCTCGCCGGTGCTGGCGTTGAGGGCCGCCGGGACCGCCTCCGGCCCGAGCGCCATCACGAGGCCCTCGTCCACGAGATCGAGCCGCGCGGACGCGGGCGGGTTGTCGAACGAGATCTCGGTGCGCGACGCGCCGTCCACGCTCCCTGTCTCGAGCCAGCCGTCGATCGCCGCGCGGAGCCGCTCGCCGGCGGGCCGCGCTCCCGCGCGCCCATCGCCGCCCAGATCGAGCTGCGTGATCCCCTGCACGACGCCGAACGCGGTGGTGGTCACCGCGACGCGGCTGCCGCGGGCGACGAGGCCGCGATCGTCGCCGAGGGGCGTGTCGGTCAGGTTGCGCACGCCGTCCAGGCTCACCGGCCGGCCGGAGCGGGTGAGCCGAACGCGCGCCCGGTACAGGTCGGCGGCGCCGCGCCCCTCGGGCGCGCGCTCCGCGTCGGGCCCACGCTCCGCGGCGCCCGGACCCGGGACGCGCGGGACACGCGGAACACCAAGGAACAGCACCCGGCGGCCCAGGAGCGCGTCGGAGAAGAACCCGCCGCGCTCCTCCCAGACGAAGTCGTCCGGGCTGACGGCGCCGCCGATCGCCTCCCCGAGCATCCCGGCGATGGCGTCCGCGGTCCGCGCTGGCGGGGGCGGGGTCGAGAGCCGCGCGACGGCCCCGAGGAGAGCGACGCCGAGCGCGATCGGGAGCCGGCCGCGCAGGTGATCGATCCACGGCGAGAGCGGTCGGTCCGTCATCCCTGCGCGCGCGCGCTCCCTCCGGAGGCCCCGCCGGCCTGGGCCGCCGCGGCGCGCGGGCGGATCCCGAGCAGCTGGCGCGCGCGGTCCGGCTCGACCACCTCGCGGCCGGCGCTCCGCGCGAAGGCGGCGGCGCGCGCGACGAGCGGCGCGCTCCCCTCGGCGAGCACGCCCTTGTCCAGGTAGATGTTGTCCTCCAGCCCGACCCGCGCGTGCCCGCCGAGCTGCATGGCGAGCTCGGTCATCGGGCGCTGGTGGCGGCCGACGGCGGCGACGCCCCACGTGGCGCCTTGCGGGATCTGGGTGATCATGAACCGGAGCACGTCCTCGCGCGCCGCGATGCCGCCGGGCACCCCCAGGACGAACTGGAAGTGGAGCGGCTCCGCGAGGAGCCCCTCGGCGACAAGGCTGAGCGCCTCATGGATATGGCCGACCTCATAGCACTCGAGCTCGGCGACGCTCCCCCCGGCGCGGATGCGGGCCGCCATGTCCCGGATGAGGGGCCGGGTGTTGTCGAAGATCCCGTCGCCGAAGTTGATCGTGCCGCAGTTCAGGGTGGCCATCTCGGGGCTGCAGAGCAGCGGCTGGGCGCGCTCGTCGACGCCCATCCCGACGGCCCCCCCGGTCGACGTCTGGACGATGACGTCCGTCTTCTCGTGGATCGCGGCGATCGCCTCGGCGAACAGCGCCCGCGACTGGCTCGGCGACCCGTCCGGGTTCCTGACGTGCAGGTGGACCACCGAGGCGCCCGCGTCGCGGCAGCGGGCGGCCTCCTCGGCGAGCTCGCGCGCCGTGATGGGGAGGTGCGGCGTCTGCGCCCGGGTCGTCTCCGCGCCGACGATCGCGGCCGTCAGGATGAGGGCGCTCTGCGGCGGCGTGACGAGGATCCGGGGGGGCGGCGTGATGATCGGCCGCGGCTCCGGGAGCTGCGCGTGGTCCGGGGGCGGCGCCGACAGCGCCGGCAGGACGAGGCGCGGCCGACGCTGGAGCTCCTTCGGGACGACACAGGTGCCGAGCGCCCGGCAGACGATGAGCGGCTCGGCCAGCGCGTCAGCCGCCGAGGGCGCCACCCCGGCTTCGCGGACGCTGGCGACGACCTTGCGCGCCTCGAACGCCATCGTGCGCGACGTGGCGCCGACCTTGGTGACCACCCCGGTCGCCTCGATGAAATCGCCTGCTCGGACCGGGGCGAGGAACTCGACCGCCTCGTACGCGCGGAAGAGCCCCTCGTCGCCGTCGAGACGGATCAGGAGCTCGGTGGCGACGTCGCCGAAGAGCGCGAGAATACGCGCTCCATCGCACAGCTCGCCCGCGTAATGTGCGTCGTGCGCGCCCATCCTGACGCGCAGCGTGACCGTGAGACCAACCCCTGTGCTCATGGGCGTGAAGACTCAACAGTCGACAGTCGGTAGTCAACAGAGGAAACTGCCCCCGCCGATGAACCTCGTAGAAGCCAGAAATCTCCCGCGCCACGTCGGAATCATCATGGATGGCAACGGTCGCTGGGCGGAGCTGCGCGGCGAGCCGCGCGAGGCCGGGCACAAGGCCGGCAGCGCCGCCGTGCGGCGGATCGTGCGCGTCTGCCGGAGGCTCGGCGTCGAGGCGCTGACGCTGTACGCGTTCAGCGAGCAGAACTGGGCGCGGCCCCGGAACGAGGTCGACGCGCTGATGGGGCTGCTGCGCGAGTACCTGATGAGCGAGCGCTGCGAGATCCTCGAGAACGACATCCGCCTGGTCGCGATCGGCGACATCAGCCGGCTCCCCGAGGGCGTGCGCGACGTGCTGGACCCGCTCCGGAAGGCGTCCGCGACGAACCGCCAGATGACGCTCGCGCTGGCGCTGTCCTACGGCGCGCGCGAGGAGATCGCCGCCGCGGCGCGCGAGCTCGCGATGGAGGCGGTCGCGGGCAGGCTCGATCCGGAGTCGATCGACGGCGCGCTGCTCGCCGCGCGGCTGCCGAGCCTGAGCGTCGGCGAGCCGGATCTCATCATCCGCACCGGCGGCGAGCAGCGGCTCTCCAACTTCCTGCTCTACGGGGCCGCGTACGCCGAGCTGTCGTTCACCGAGCGGCTGTGGCCCGACTTCACCGAGGACGACCTGTTCGCCGCCATCGCGGCCTACCAGCGGCGCGACGGCGCGCCGCCGCCCGCGCACGGCGCGCAGGGCGGCGCCGGGGGGGAGCCGGCCAGCGCGCGGGGCGCGCTCGACGCGGAGCGGCCGTGGCGCGCGCGCGAGATCGCCGCGCCCGCCTCGCATGCCGCGCACGGGTCCCACGACGGCTCACGGACGGGGGTCTGAGATTGGCTGCTTCCAACCTCACGATGCGGGTCCTCACCGCGCTCGTGGCCGCTCCCCTGCTCCTCTCGCTCCTCTACCTCGGCCCGAGCTGGGGCTGGGCGGCGCTCGTCGCGGTCGCCTCCGCCATCGGCGCGCTCGAGTTCTTCGCGATGACACACGCGGACGACCGCGTCGCGCGGGCCATCGGCGTCGCGCTCACCCTCGCCGTCCTCGGCGTGATCTGGCGGTTCAGCGGCTCGCCGGGCGCGCTCCTCGCGCTGATCTTCCTGCTCCCGTTCGTCGCGATGCTCGTCACGCTGGTGCGCCTCGGCGAGATGCGCACCGCGGCGCTGCGCGTGCTGGCGATGACCTTCGGCCCGCTCTACGTGGGCGGCGGGCTCGGCGCGCTGGCGCTCCTCCGCCGCGACGGGGGCGCCGACGGCCCCTCGTTCGTCGTGCTGGCGATGCTGCTCTCCTGGTTCTCCGACACCGGCGCCTATTTCGCAGGCCGCTTCCTCGGCCGGCGCAAGCTCTACGAGGCCGTGAGCCCGAAGAAGACCGTCGAGGGCGCGCTCGGCGGCCTGCTCTTCGCCGTGATCGGCGCGCTCCTTGCTCACTTCTGGTTCCTCCGGTCGCTGCCGCTCGTGGACGCGCTCGCGCTCGCGATCGTCGCGGGCGGCCTCGGTCAGGCGGGAGACCTCGGGGAGTCCCTGTTCAAGCGCTCCTTCGGGATCAAGGACTCTGGCGGGATCGTGCCCGGCCACGGCGGCATCCTCGACCGCGTCGATGCCCTGCTCGTGACCGGGACCATCACGTATCTGTATGTCCTGTGGTCGAGGCCCTGAACGGCGTCGCGCGCGGCGCGCCGTGCGCCGTGCGTCATCCAAGAACCGCGCATCCATCGATGCGCGACACCCACATCGCACGCACGCGCCGCGGCCTCGCCCCCGACGCGGCTCTCCTGCCGTCAACGCGGCGCCTCCTCGCACACTGGCAGCCTGACGCATCGCCCCGCCCGTCCGGAGCCGCGATGACGCATCGCATGGTTGCGCCCGACGTTGAACGGAACGGCTCAGCGCACTAGAAAGTTACATAGCCATGGAAGAACAGCTCAGCACCAAGACCACGACTTCGCCTGTGGGCGTCCCTGCTGCTCCGAGCCACAGGCACAAATACGAGTTCTTCAAAGTCGTCCAGGGTTATCTCGACGAGGCTGCCCGGCTGATCGAGCTGCCGGGTTACATCACCACGATCCTGAGCCAGCCGAAGAACGAGATCATCGTCAATTTCCCTGTACGGATGGATGACGGCAGCATCCGGCTCTTCAAGGGTTACAGGATCCAGCACAACAACCTCCTCGGGCCGTTCAAGGGGGGCATTCGATACCATGAGACGGTATCGCTGGATGACCTCAAGGCGCTGGCCGCGATGATGACGTGGAAGTGCGCGCTCATGAACCTGCCGCTCGGCGGCGGAAAGGGGGGAATCAAGTTCAACCCGAACGAGGTGTCGCGCGCCGAGCTCCAGCGGATCACCCGCCGCTTCTTCCATGCGCTCGGCGGAAACATCGGCCCGGAGACGGACATCCCGGCTCCCGACATGGGCACCGACGCGAAGACCATGGCCTGGGCCATGGACACGTACATGAACACCGTCGGCCAGCTCTTCAAGCAGGCTGTGAAGGGCGTCGTGACGGGCAAGCCGGTGGCGTCGGGCGGCACGTACGGCCGCGAGAAGGCGACGGGCCAGGGGGTCGTCCACTGCATCACCGAGTGGGCCGAGGACAACGACGTGAACCTCGGCGGCGCGACGCTGCTCGTGCAGGGCTTCGGCAACGTCGGCTCGAACACGGCCGTGCTCCTGTCGAAGCTCGGCGCCTCGACCGTCGCCGTCGGCGATCACACGGGGTATCTCTACAATCCGGAAGGGTTCAATCCGCACAAGCTGCAGGATTACGTGAAGAAGAACCGCTCGATCGCGGGCTACCCTGCCGGCAAGCCGATCAGCCGAGAGGAGTTCTTCCGGCTCAAGGCGGACATCTTCATCCCGGCGGCCCTGGAGAACCAGGTCGGCGTGGAGGAGGCGAGCTGGCTGCAGGTCCGCCTCGTGGCCGAGGGCGCGAACGGGCCGTGCACGCCCGAGGGGGAGAAGATCCTCCTGGAGCGCGGGATCCATATCCTGCCCGACATCCTCGCCAACTCGGGCGGCGTCACGGTGAGCTACTACGAGTGGGTGCAGAACAAGCGCTCGGAGACATGGACGCTCGAGGAGGTCGACTCCCGCCTCGAGAAGGCCATGAAGCGTGCTTACCGCGAGGTGACCGAGCTGGCGCGGCAGAAGAAGTGCACGCTGCGCCTCGCCGCCTATGCCGTGGCGCTGCAGCGGCTCGCCGCTGTGTATGGCGAGCGCGAGATCTTCCCCTGAGATGCGTTACTCCTCCCCCTCCGCGGGCGGGGCCTCGCAGATCCCTTGCTGGCGGAGGGCTCGTCCCAACCGCTCGCGGAGCCGCTCATCGAGCCTCTGCGCGAACTTCTCGTGAACGCTGAGCGCCTCGCCGACCTTCGCCCAGGAGAGGTCGCCCGCGTACCGCAGCGCGATCAGGCGCCGCTCGCGCTCATCGGCGCGATCGAGCGCCTGGGCGAGCGCGTCCAGGGTCTCGGCGCGCACGAGCGCGTCGTGCGGCCCGGCGTCGAGGAGCTCGGGGCAGTCGCCCAGGAAACAGGCGAAGGCGAGCGCTCGGCAGGAGCCTGAGAGCCGCTCCAGCGTCGCGCCGTCGCTCTCGAACGGATCGCCCTCGAAGCGGAGCGCGTCAGCGACGTGGTCCCCGGCGTCGACCCCGGCACGCGAGGGCGGCGCCTCGCGAGCGATCCAGTCCCTCACCGCGCCGACGACCCGCTTCCACGCAAAGTGGACGAGGGGCACACCGCGGGACGCATCGAACCCGGAGAACGCTTCGACGAGCGCCTGGCAGGCGATCTGCTCGCATTCCTCGATCACGTCGCGCGCACGCACGCCGTAGGTGCGCGCGACGGTTCGCGCGATGCGGCGCACCTCCGGGAGAGCGCGTACGACGCGTGGATCGCGGCGCGGGTCCGGCGCGCGAGGGGGCCCAGATTCGCTCACCCGCGCTCTCCCCACGTGCCATCCGGCAACACCAGGGCACCGTCCTCGTGGTCTCCGTCGCTCTCCTTCGGCACGGCGGCGCTCGCGTCGAGGGCCGCTCGCCCGCGGAGCCGCTCGTACAGCGGGGCGGCCGAGGGGTGCGTCTTGATGAACACCGTGAGATAACGCCGGTAGCCCAGGAGCTGCTCCGGCGAGAGCGCCTTCGTGTAGGGAGCCAGGGCGTCTCGAAGGCACGCCTCGATCACCGGATCTTCGCCTTCGTCAGCCAGCGTGTCGTCCTGCGACGCGTCATCTCTCATCGTGGCCCTCATGCGCGCCGTCCCGCGCGCTGCCCGGATGGCTACGGGGACGCGGTGCCTGCCGTGTCCCTCCTTGAGATAAATCACTGGCTCGCGGCGGGTTCGGACAGAAAAAGAGGTCTCGGCGTGACGATTTCTCCGCGGGGCCGGGCGCGGCTCGCCCAGGGCGCTCCGCCCCGGAGCCCGAGCGGCACGTAAGCTCTGGAAAGGGTTGGACTTGTCTCGAGCCCGGGACGACACATGCATTTTTTCTGTCTGAACCGGGGTCGAGGAGGTGAATTTCCATGTAGGAGCCCTTGCACCTGGAGCCCTCGCATGCGCCCCCGCCGTCGCCCCCCGCGACTCGCCTCCGCAGTCAGGAGACCCCGTACGCCCTCTCGGCGCGACCGCCCGGAGGTCCGCGCATGAGCCTCCCTGCGCCGCTCCAGCCGGGCGACACCTTCCTGGAGTACCGCATCACCGATGTCGTCGATCGCGGCGGCATGGGCGAGGTGTACCGGGCCGTCGACGAGTACTCCGAGGATATCGTCGCCATCAAGTGCATGTCGCCGCGGCACCGGAGCCGAGAGGACTTCGCGCGGCGCTTCCGGCAGGAGTGCAAGTTCTACCCGAAGCTCCGGCACCCGCACATCGTGTCGATGCGGCGGGCCGGCGTCTCGCCGGACAACGTCGCGTTCATCGTCATGGAGTTCCTCGAGGGCAGGACGCTGCGGCGGCTGCTCACGAGGGCGTACCGCTTCGACTTCCTGAACGCGCTGTACATCATGCTCCAGGTCGCCGAGGCGATGCGGTTCGTCCATTCGAAGAAGATCTGGCACCGCGATCTCAAGCCCGAGAACATCATGATCGGCACGGAGGGCGACGCCCGGGGGCACGTGTGGCTGCTCGATTTCGGCATCGCCAAGTTCGCCGACGGGGGCATGAACACCGACGACATGCCGGACGTGGGGACGATCCGGTACATGTCGCCGGAGCAGGTGAAGACGATCTACAGCCTGGCGAAGAAGATCCCGCACCAGAAGCCGGACAGCCGCGCCGACATCTACGCCTTCGGCGCGATCTTCTACGAGGTGCTGACGGGGACGCACCTGTTCATCAACGACGCCGATCCGCCGACGGCCGAGGAGACGCTCGCGGGGCACCTCCTCGCCGAGCCGGTGCCGGTGCACGAGCTCGTCCCCGACTGCCCGGAGATCGTGTGGCCGCTCGTGGCCCGGTGCGTCGCGATCGACCGCAACGCGCGGTTCCAGACGTTCACGGAGGTGGAGAGCGCGCTCCGCGCGCTGGTGGACGAGTGTGTCCTGCAGCGGCAGGTGCCGCCGGCCCATGCGCTCGCGCAGCACCTCGCGCACGGGCGGTGGACGGTGGCGCGCCAGGCGGCGTTCTCCGCGGCAGATCTCGACCGATCGGACGGCTCGGGCGGCGCCGGCGCGCGGCCGGCGAGCGAGGCGGAGGCGGCCGCGACGGCGAGCGCCGCCCGGCCGACCGGCGCCGAGGTGCCGGCCGTCGCGGCGCTGCCGGCCGCCCCGCCGACGGGCGCCGTCCACGCGACGGTGCCGCTCGATCCCCTTCGCCTCGTGCCGCTCGCGAGCGCGCTGCCGTTCGCGCCGGCGAGCGGCGGCGCCTCGGGCGAGCTGCGCGGCAAGGGGTTCACGGAGCGGATGCCCACGACCCTGCCGCTGCCCGCGTGGCCGGCGCGCGCCCGGTCGGAGCCTGACATCGCGACGCAGGCGTTCCGTGCGCCTCCGGACGCGCTGCGCGCGAGTCACGAGGGCCTCCCGCCGCACCGGGAGGCGCCTGGGGCGGTGACGCCGCCGCCGGCGGCGCCGGCGTCGCCGTGGATGTCGGCGGCGGCGCCGCCTCCGGAGCGGCGCTCCGAGGTGGGCGAGCGGGCGTCGCACGTCGAGCCGGGCGTGTCTGCCGCGCCAGGACCGCGGCGCGTCCCGGGCGCGCTGCCGCGCTTCGCGACGGCCCCGACGCTCGGGCTGGTGTTCGTCGCCCTGGCGGCGACGGGCGTCCTCGTCGCGCGCGGCATCGAGGCGGGCTCGCCGGAGCAACCTGTGCCCGCGCTCGCGAGCTCCGCGGCGGCGAGCCCGGCCGTGGTCGCCGCTGCGCCGGCCGCGCCGACGGCGGAGGTCGCGGCGGACGTCGCCGCGAGCGACGTGCCGCCGCCACCTCCGGCGTCGTCCACGATCGCCGCGGCGCAGCTCGAGGCGGCCGCGCCGCCCGCCGGAGCCGTGCCCCCGGCGGAGGCCGAGCCGGCTGCGAGCGCCGCGACGCCTGCGGCGGCTCCTTCACGGGCGCCCGCGGCCCCGCACCGGAGCGCTCCGGCCGCGCCGTCGACCGGACGCGCGTCGCGGCCGGCGCGGCCGTCGTCTCCGCGCGCTTCCGACGACGACATGCTCTGGCCGGAGCGCCTCCTCGAAGATCCCGACGACTTCTACCCGATGCCGAAGAGCCCGCCGCGGCGCGCCCCCGTGAAGCCCGCGCCGGCGCCGAAGCCGCACCCGAGGAGGCCGTAGATGGGCGCGAGGGACGACGACGACATCCGCAAGTACATGCCGGATCTGAAGACCATCGCGCGGACGGCGGATCCGGCGCTGGCGGAGGAGCGGTACCGGGAGGCGATCAACAACCCGGAGCTCGACCGGGCGCTCGACGATCTCCGGCAGGGGAACGGGGCTGGGCAGGCGCCGTTCGAGTTCCCGGTGGTGGTCGCGCCGCCCAAGCAGGCGGAGGCGCCCGCTGCGCCGGGGTCCGCTGCGCCGGGGTCCGGCGCGCCGATCGCGCCCGTTGCGGCCGCGAAGGTCGCGAGAGGGCAGACCGGGGCGGGTCCCGCGCGAGACGCCGCGCCGCCGCCGCGGGATCGGCAGCGCGGCACGTCCCGCGGGCGCATCGCCGTCCTCCTGGCCGTCGCGGTGCTGGGCCCGCTGGCGACGTACCAGGTCTTCTCCCGGCTCAGGCGCTCCGAGGCGCCGGTCGCCTCCACGGCGCCGGTGGCGCCGTCGGGGGCGATGACGGCGTCTGGGCGGCCGAGCGCCGAGGCGGCGGCGGCAGGCGCGAGTACCGGGGCGCCGGCGGCGGCGCAGCCAGGCACGCGCCCAGGGGCGCCGCCGGCCGTGGACGCAGGCGCGAGCGACGAAGCGCCGCCGCCGAAGGCAGGCGCGAGCGACGAGCTGCCGCCGCCGAAGGCAGCCGCGAGCGGCGAGGTACCGCCGCCGAAGGCAACCGCGAGCGCACGCCCCGCGGTCCCGGCGCCGCGCGCGCCGGCCGGAGCACGCCCGCCTCCGGCGGAGGTCTCCCCGGCGCCTCCCGAGATCGCGGCGGATATCATGCACTGAACGGGACGGCGCAGGCCCGCCCCAGGACACTCATTCCGGTCTGGAGCTCTTGATGATGAACCGACGATGCCTCGCTTCCGTGCTCGCCCTCGCGTGCGCGCTCGCTCCCGCGGGCCGCGCGCTCGCGCAGCCCGCGCCGCCGCAGGGCGCGGCGCCCGCGTCGCCGCAGGCTGCGGCGCCCGACGAGGCGACGGCGCGCGCCGACGCGCTCTACAAGCAGGGCGTGCGGCTCTACTCGGAGAAGAAGTGGAAGGAGGCCGAGGCGGTCTTCCTTGAGGCCTGGGCGCTCACGCCGACGTTCGACGTGGCGTACAACGTGGGGAGCGCGGCCTACCAGCAGGGAAAGCACGCGCTCGCCGCCGAGCACCTCTCGTTCGCGCTCCGGCACTGGCCGCTCCTCAGCGCCGTCGCCCACCTCAAGCCCACCGCCCAGCAGCGGCTCGCCACGTCACGCGCCAACGTCGGCGCGCTCGCCGTCACCGTCAGCGCCCCGCTCGCCGAGGTCCTCGTCGACGGCAAGCCCGCAGGCACGGCGCCGCTCGCGGGCGAGCGCTTCGTCGAGCCCGGCGAGCATATCGTCGAGGCGCGGCTCGACGGCTACGCGCCTGCGCAGAAGAGCGTGCGCGTCGGCAAGGGAGAGACCGCTGCGGTGGCGCTGACGTTGGTCGCCGCGAAGGACCACGCCGAGGCGAAGGCGGGGGAGAAGACGGCGACCGGCGACGCTGCGCGGGCGCCGGCGGGTGAGGCGGGAGGGCACGGCCCGAGCGCCGTGGAGCTTGCGGCAAAGCCGGGGCAGAACGTCGCGGTTCCAGCGCACGTCGAGCAGCGCAGCTGGGTACCGGTGATCGCGCTCGGCGCGGCGAGCGCCGTGGCACTCGGCGTCGGCGTGGGAATGACCGTGGCGGCGAACGATGCGACCGCGGAGGCGAGATCCCAACAGGAAGAGATCTTCGCGGGCGGCGGGGGGTGCCTGGAGTCGCCGGCGTTCGCGGGAGCGTGCCGCGAGTTCAGGCACACCACGAGGCGCTCCGATGACCTGAGCAACGCGGCGGTCGTGACGTACGCCGCATCCGGAGCGATGGCCCTCACGGCGCTCGCGTTCGCGCTGTGGCCTCGCGAGAGCGAGAGCGCAGCCGAGCGTGCGGCTGTACGCGTGGTACCCGGGTTCGGTGTGCGCAGCGCCGGCATCTCCGTGTGGACCGCCTGGTGATGGAGCGAGGGAGAACGTGATGACGAGACTGCATCGGAACGCACGCGTCCACGCGGCGCTAGGGCTGATCCTGCTCGCGCCTGGCTGCGACGGCTGGTGGTTCAACCGGACCGACGACTGCGAGTTCATGCTCACCTGCGAGAAGTACCGGGGCAGGGGCACCAGCGTCGTGCCCTCCGTCTGCATCCCTAGCGAAGCGGACGGCGCTGTCGCGGACCGCTGCGGCGTGTTCGTGGCCGCGAGCGGCAACGACCGCAGCAAGGGCACCAAGGCCGAGCCGGTCAAGACGCTCGCCGAGGCGCTCCGGCGCGCCGGCGAGACGGACAGCGACGTCTACGCGTGCGCCGAGCCGTTCGCCGAATCGGTCGAGGTCCCGGCCGGCATCTCCCTCTTCGGCGGCCTCGACTGCGCGAACGGCTGGACCTGGATCGGCGCGCAGACGAAGACCACCGTCGCGCCGGAAGCCGAAGCGATCCCGCTGACGCTCGCGCCCGGCGAGGGCAACACGCGCATCGAGGACATCGAGGCGCGCGCGCCCGACGCGCTGGCCAAGAGCGGCTCGTCCATCGCCGTGCTCGCCGACGGCGCCACCGCAGAGCTCGCGCGCTGCGCGCTCGTCGCCGGCAACGCCGCCGATGGTGCCGACGGCGACCACGCGCCGAGCGAGGCGCCGGAGCGCGCTCCGGCCGGCAGCAACGGCGTCGACGCGTGCAGCGACCTCGACGACGTGGAGGGACCCGACGCGACGCTGCCCGGAGCAGCTCAGGTCGAGAACCGGTGCGGCGGCGAGCTGTCCATCGGCGGAGCAGGTGGGGTCAGCAACGTGAGCAACGGCAGTGATGGCGCGACCAGCCAAGGCACCGCAGAGACCGCGCGCGGTGGTCTTGGTGAGCCGGTCAGCGGCGCCTGGGACTGCGCTGGGGAAGAACCCAACGGTCGAGGAGATGATGGCCTCAGCGGAGCATCGGGCCCCCCCGGCGCCGGCGCCAGCGGCCTCGGCGCGCTGAGCGCCAGCGGCTACACCGGCGTACCCGGCCGCGACGGCACGCCCGGCACGCCCGGCCAGGGCGGCGGCGGCGGTGGCGGCGCCAAGGGCGGCCCCGTCTGCACCGGCGGCGTCCCCGGTGCGGGCGCCAGCGGCGGCAGCGGCGGCGCCGGCGGTTGCGGCGGTCTGGCCGGACGGGGCGGCGCTCCAGGCGGCGCCAGCATCGCCCTCGCCAGCGTCGACGCCTCCGTCACCCTCATCGACTGCACCCTCACCGCCGGACGCGGCGGCAACGGCGGCAAGGGCGGCAACCTCCAAGCGGGAGGCCTAGGAGGCATCGGCGGCGCGGGCGGCGTCGGTGTCGGCGGCACCAATCCCGGCTGCGCCGGTGGTCAAGGCGGCAAGGGCGGCAACGGCGGTCCCGGCGGCGGCGGCCTCGGCGGCCCCTCGCTCGCCATCGCCTTCCGAGGCACCCCCGTCATCCAGCAAGGCCAGACCACGCTCACCCCCGGCGCCCCGGGCACCGGCGGTCCGGGTGGCAGCAACAACATCACCGACAACGCCGGCCAGGACGGCGCGACGGCTGGAGAGCAGGAGCTTCGATGACCGCACGGCCGAGCCACACACCGCGCACTTGGCGCGGCGCAGAGCTCGGCGTGCTCGGGAGGATGTACCGCGCGGCGCTGGCCGCGCTGACGTAGACGAAGGCCGCGCGCGGCGCGGCTCGAGCAGGAACAAGGAAACGCGCGCCGCCGAGCGCGGCGCGCCATGGCTCGGCTCGTCTTGGCGACGAGCGCGCGAGGAGGACGATCGTGTACCCACAGCTCGCCATCGAGGCGGCGGCGCAATCGGACGTAGGCCGCCATCGCAGCCACAACGAGGACAGCTTCGCGGCCCTGCCGCACCTGTGGCTGTTCATGGTCGCCGACGGCCTCGGCGGCAGCGCGGCCGGAGAGGTCGCGTCCCGCATCGCCATCGAGGTGGTCCAGCGCTGCTTCGAGCAAGACGACGACCTGGAGAAGATCTGGCCCCGCGGCGGCGCGGCGCCGGTCGGGACCTCGACGCCTGGCGACCGCGACGAGGTGCGTCTCATGCTCAGCGTGCGACGCGCCAACCGGGCCATCTACGAGGCCAGCCAGCAGTACGACGAGCAGCGCGGCATGGCGACGACCTTCGCCGGCGTGCTGCTCGCGCCCGGCATGGCCTACATCGCGCACGTCGGTGACTCGCGCGTCTACCGCATGCGCGGCGGCACGCTGCAGCGGCTGACTCGGGATCACACGGTGCTGGAAGACACGCTCGGCGGCGGCGGCGGAGCACGGGAGGCGGTCGAGGCGCTCAGCGAGCGGGCCAACGTCATCACCCGCGCGCTCGGGGCCGGCGAGGACGTCGATATCGAATCGCGCGTCGAGGCCACCGCGCCGGGCGACCTCTTCCTCGTCTGCTCCGACGGGCTGTGGGGTCCGGTGCCCGAGCGGCGCATCGCCGCGATCCTCGAAGCGCACCGCGACCTGAGCTTCGCGGCCGAGTTGCTCATCGACCTCGCCAACGAGCACGGCGGCCGAGACAACGTGACGTGCGTGCTCGCACGACTCGGAGGGCGCTGAGCCATGGCGATGAGCACTCCTCGGCACCGCGTCGCTCTGGGCTGGCGGCTCGGTGCGCAGCATCGGCCTGTGCACGCCCGCGCGGACGGCTTCTCTTCGAGGACGCATGGCCGGCTCGGGGCCCCTCCCGTCCCGCGCGCAGGCCCGCAGGCCCGCAGGGCCGAGCACGGGCCGGGGGTGGGCAGCTGTCTTCTCGCAGTCGCTCTGTGCTGCGCGCCAGCACGTGTCGCGTGGGCACCGGCGGTCCGGGCGGCAGCAACAACATCGCGACCAACGCCGGCCAGGACGGCCTCGCCGCCGACACCCAGGAGCTGCCGTGAGTCTCCGACAGCCTAGCCACACCGCTCCCCTCCCCGCCCGCCGCCACGGCTTCGCCGTGTATTCCAACGCACAGCGTCACCGGGGTCGCGGAGAAAAAAATGAGGCCGACGGACGATTGTGCAGCGAACCAGGGCCGCTCGCCGGAACTAGCAAGGTAGAGGAGACCGGAAACGGCTCGGCAGGACGACCGGCGGATCACCACCGCAGCGCGGGGGTGGTCCATCACACCGGTGGGTTGGCCGAGGGACAGCTGGATCGTCTTCAGCCCTCGCGCTCGGCGCGCAGTCCAGGAACAGCGACTCCCTCCTCGCCTTTTTCTCTTGACGCTCGCCTCGCTTCCGCTTGGCAGCCGCGCCATCGCGCGACGCTCGGCGCCCGCAGCGCTCCGCCCACAGGCAGCGCTCTCGGGTCGCGCGGCCGGGGCGCAGTCCCACACGGAGGGTTGACGGCTTGATGTGACCGGCGCGCGGTAGCGCGCTCTCTCGGCGCGGACGCCGCGGGCAGGACCTCTGCCCGCGACGCCGCGCGCGACGAAGGACGGATCGAACACGGTGCGGGTTGTGCCGGCTCCGGCGCGACACGGCGGGCGTGTGCCCGCCATGAGGCATGGGTGACACGATGGCGATGACACGAGCACGAGATCGAAGAACGACGCGACGACGATCCTTTCGCAGCGCCGCGCCGGCGCTCGCGCTGCTGCTCGGAAGCGCGCTCGCCACACGCAGCGACCAGGCCGAAGCGCGGCCGGCCTACGACGCGCACGACCGGAGCAGCGCGGCCTACCAGCAGGGCAAGCACGCGCTCGCCGCGAAGCACCTCTCGTTCGCGCTCGCGCCTCGACGGCCACGCGCCCGCGCAGAGGACCGTGCGCGTCGGCAAGGGAGAGACCGCCGCGGTGACGCTGGCGATGGCGCTGGCGAAGACCGAGACGCAGACGTCGGCGGGCAGGATGAGGGAGGGGGGCGGGAGCGCGGCGGGCGCGGGGGCCGACGGACCGGCGGCGAGGCGGCGCGCTGAGGCAGGCGCGACGAACGGCGGATGGGAGGGGATGCCTTAGGTCGGGCAGCACGAGGCCGGGCTCCGCGGTGCATCGGACAAGAAGGCTCACGGTTCAGGAGGGAACATGGAAGACATGCTGGGTGCAATGTGGCTCGTCTCGCCGCTCGGGCTCGCGATGATCGCGTGCGTCGCGATCGGCTTCGCGGTCACCGCGCGCGAAGCGCTGGGACGAGAGCGCGGGCTTCGTGAGGCGCGCGAGCACGCGCACGATGAAGAGGAGGCAGCCCTCACCGGTGCGAAGGAGCAGGCAGCGGGGGAGCGGGACCGTTACCGGCGCCTCCTGGACTGTCACGTCGATGCGGCGCTCGCCGAGCTGAGAGATGCCCGAGGGCGCCCCGTCCCCTGGCCGGGAAGGGTCCTCGAGTCGTTCTGCGCGACGACGCCTTCGTGGAGGAGGAAGCTGGCCGAGTGCACGGGGCTATCGCCGAGGGAGGTGGAGCAGCTGCTCAGGAGCGACCTGCCCATGACGCCCGGCCTCGCGCGGCAGCTGGAGACCTTCACCGGCACGCCGGCGCGGTACTGGGAGCGCCTGTGGCGGCTGCACGACGATCGCCGGACGGACGCGGAGGACACCGTGGCGATCCGGGTCGGCGCACCCGCCACCGAGCGCGAGACGGCGCCGCCGGCTCCGGCGACGGTACCTCCCCGCGCGCTCGACACGCCTCCGCCCGTGGTGCCGTCTCCCGAACTCGCGGCCAGGAGCCCGCGGGCGAAGCTCCCGCCGCCTCCCCTGCCGCAGCTCCGGCCACCGCGCCCTGTCCGCGCCGCCACGGGGGAAGAGCTCGCCCGTCGCGCTGCCCCGCTGACAAGCTTCCCGCTACAGCCCGACGGAGGGGGGGCGAGCCCTGCCGGTGCGTCCGATTGGGAGGAAGCAGAGCGCTCTCCCCTGAACACGACACTCCCGGGAGTAGGGCGCCATGGGTGAGAGCAGCCGAGCCTCGCACTCGGGCAACGCGACGGACCGGCGCGGAACGATGAGCCGCAACGGGGCGAGCGAGGCGCCCCGTCCCGGCCCGCCGAAGCGTCCGCCACAAGGACTTGTCTTGCCCCGCGAGGCCGTTGTCTTGCCGCTGACACCCGCTGTCTTGCCGCCGGCGCCCCTTGTCTTGCCCCGCGAGACCGCTGTCTTGCCGCTGACACCCGCTGTCTTGCCGCCGGCGCCCCTTGTCTTGCCCCGCGAGGCCGCTGTCGTGCCGCCGGCGCATCTTGTCTTGCCGCTGGGACGCGCTGTCTTGCCACGCGAGGCCGTTGTCTTGCCGCCGGCGCCCGTTGTCGCCCACGGCGTGGCCGGGCTCCCCGAACGCAGCGCCGGCGGTGTAGCTCACCCGCGGCACGGCCGACGACACCGGCAGCGCCGCTCCCGGCGATCCGCCGGAGAGCGCCGGCGTGCCGGGAAGCAGTGGGAGCTGCTGGAACTTCGCGACCGGCGAGCGCTGCGGACAGTGAGAAAAATCATCTCACCCCGTGAGAATCTCAGACGGCCAAAGGCAAGTAAGCGCAATATCGATGAATTTCGCGAGAGGCTCCTGGGCGAGCAGCTTCGTCGACGGCAGAATGGGCGGCCTCATCCGAGAAGGAGCACCCATGCCCAAACGCCGGCCGATCAACACCACCAACATGCCCCGCTCGGGAAACGTGCCCCACGTGAGCGCGCGGGAGAGGTGGGAGCTCGCGTGGTTGCGGAAGCTGGGTCTCGAGAACATCGCGTGGGACCCGGCGCGCTTCTGCGAGGACTGCAGAGCGGAGCGCGCCGCTCAAGGGGAAGACGTAGAGGACGTCGCGCCGCCCTCCGGGATGCGGTCCAACTTCCTGACGCCGGACGATGGCGGGGACGCCACGCCGTCCGCCAACACTCCACGGGCGCGCAGCGAGAGCGACGGCAAGCCGGCGCATCTGGCGCTCGCGCGGCCGCGTCGTCCGGACTACACGAAAAACTGATCGACGGGGGTGTGAGCGCCGCGCGCGCTCTGATGACCCACGGCAGCACCGCGGCGCGCGACCCCGGAGAACGGACCGGCGCCCTGCGATCGCAGCGCACCGGGGAGTCCGCTCGCCCTCGCGACGGGTGTGGGTGATGGATTCTCGCGTGCAGCGTGGAGCTGGCAGCGCTGCCACTGCGCTGAGGTAGCGATGTAGCGAAAGCCGCGCCGCGCGCGGCCTGATCGCATCGAGGAGAACGCGCGTCGCAAACCGCAGCGCGCCCATGGCTCGGCTGTCTCTAGGACGAGCGCACGAGGAGGACGAAGGTGGTTCCACAGCTTGCCATCGAGGCGGCGGCGCACTCGGACGTGGGCCGCCGCCGTAGCCACAACGAGGACAGCTTCGCGGCGCTGCCGTGCCTGGGGCTCTTCATGGTCGCCGACGGCCTGGGCGGCAACGCGGCCGGAGAGATCGCGTCCCGCATGGCCATCGAGGTGGTCAAGAGCTGCTTCGGGGAAGACGAGGTTCTCGAGGAGACGTGGCCATACGGCACGGCGCCGGCACACGACCGGGACGAGGTGAGGCTGGTGCTGAGCGTGCGGCGCGCGAACCGGGAGATCTACGAGGCGAGCCAGCGGCAAGAAGCGGTCCGCGGCATGGCGACCACCTTCGCAGGCGTGCTGCTCGCGCCGGGGATGGCGTACATCGCGCACGTGGGCGACTCGCGCGTCTACCGCATGCGCGGCGGCAAGCTGGCGCGGCTGACGCGGGACCACACGCTGCTGGAGGAGCTACTGCGCGAGGGCGAAGGCGCGCTTGCGGCGCTGGAGGCGTTGAGCGGCCGGGCGGACGCGGTGACCCGAGCGCTCGGGTGCGACAAGAGCGTCGATATCGAGTCACGCGTCGAACCGACCCAGCCGGGCGACATCTTCCTCGTCTGCTCCGACGGGCTGTGGGGCCCGGTCCCCGAGGCGCGGATCGAGGGCGTGCTCGGGAGGCACCGGGACCTGAGCCTGGCGGCGAGCCTGCTGGTCGACATCGCGAACGAGCACGGCGGGCCGGACAACATCACGTGCGTCCTGGCACGCCTGGGAGGCGGATGACCCGGCGCGCGATGGTGCAGAGAGAGGCGCTCTTGGCGGCCTCGGCGCCTTGGCGGTTTTTCTGCTGATCCGGGGCAGCTTCCCGCAGCAGAGCTAACCGTCGATGAGCTCCACGCCCGCTCCGCTGGGCGTCGCGTCGCTGCCCGCCCGCGGCGGCTCCGCCGCTTCGGCCTTCTTCCTCGTGTTGCGGTTGAACAGCCTACGTGTCGAGATCGGCACGAGCCGCGGAATCGTGGGGTCGATGCCGTGCGCCCCGTCGAACGCGCGGATGATCTGGCCCATGAGCAGGATGTTGATCCCGTCCGCGCGGTCGAGGGCACCTTGGGTCACCTTCGCGTCCACAGGGCGGTTCGTCGCGTCGGCCACCGCGACGCGGAGCTCCCTGGCCGCGGCTTCCAGCTCCTTCGCGTAGGGCTCGTCCAGGCTCGCGAGCTCGAGCCTCGCCGTGAGCGCTTCCTCGCCGCCCTTCAGCCAGCGGCGGAGGAGCTTGGCAGTCTGCTCAAGCCCGCCTGCGAGCGTCTCGCTCGTGGCGGCGGTCCCGAACGCGGCGTCGACCTGCGCCCGCAGCGTCTCGTCCCGGCCCGACGCGTCGCGGAGGGCGTCATAGGCCTGGTCGCGGAGCTCGATCGCCCTCGACTGCGCCGCCTCCGACGCCTTGTCCTGGCCCGCCCTCGCGATGCCGGCCGAGGTGTTCGTCGTCGCGCGCTGCCGATCGAGCTTCTCCAGCGCGAGCGCCTGCTGGACGGCGAGCGCGAGCAGCGGCTTCGAGAACCCACGGAGCCTCCGCTTCTGCTCCTCCGTGGCCTGTCGATAGAAATCCCAGGCTTTGCGGTAGATCCGCGCGGCGTCCGTGACGATCCTGCTCGACAGGATCGTCTTGCCGACGCTGACGAGATCCGCGTCTGTCGTGCCGGCGAGGATCGCCTTGAGCGACGACTTGGGAGGCTCTCCGACGGCCACGGCGAGGAGCTCGAGCGCGTGAGTCGCCTCGAGCTCCGCGTCCTGCGCTTCGTTCACGTCGCCCTTCGCTGACGTCTTCTTGTTGGTCATCGGACGAATTCATCGTCCTCCGCGCCGAGAGTCCAGTCCAAACAGCGTGCCAATCACGTCGAGTTCGTGCCCAGTCGCCGAGGACTCCCTCGGTCAGACCTTGGCCCGACCTGCCCCGCCCCCCACCCCTGCCCCGCCCCCCACCCCTGCCCCGCCCCCCGCCCTCGGCGCGCGCGTGATCTCGGCCGCCCGGCCGGCGACGCGGAGCGCGGTGCCCTGGACGGCGTGTTTGTATTTGACGTAGCCGAGCGCGAGCAGCCCTGTCCCGCGCGGATCCTCGACCTGGCTCGTGACGGCGCCGACGGCCGCGCCGTCGGGCAGCGCGATCTCCGCGCCCGCGGGCACGCCGCCCTCCCCCTCGACGGCGAGCTGCACGAGCCGCTTCTTGGCGTGGCCGCGCGCCTGGAGCATGAACACCGTCTCCTGCCCCAGGTAGCACCCCTTGCTGAACGAGACGGCGCGCTCCTCGATCGACGCCTCCTGCGGGAAGTTCTGGTCGTCGAAGTCGACCCCGAACCGCGGCACGTTGTTCTCGACCCGGAGCACCTCCCACGCCGCCGCCGTCACCGGCAGGACAGCGCGGGCCTCGCCCCCGGCGAGGAGCGCCTCGAGGACGGCGCCCTCGGCCTGCCGGGGCGCCACGAGCAGCGCGCCCCCGAGGCCGGTCCAGTCGACGATCGCGGCCTCGGCGCCGGCCGCGCGCCCGGCCGCCGCGAGATCGGCGGACCGCGGGCCGTGGGCGAAGACCCAGGCGTGCTCGCCGGAGGCGTCCTGGACCTCGGCGTCCTCCATGATGAGGTGGCGGTCGAAGAGCTCGCGGAGCTGCTCGACGCGCTCCCGCAGCGCGCCGACGTAGATGCGATCGGCCGCGATCACGATCCACACCTCGGCGAAGATCTTCCCGGTCTTCCCCACGTTGAGCCCGTACGCGCCGCCCGCGGGAGGCGCGGCCTTCGCCCCGGCGGGCAGCGGCTTCTGCGGCGCGAGATCGCAGGTGACCAGGCCGTTCAACCAGGTCTGCCGGTCCAAGCCGGTGACGATCAGCGTCCCGAGCTCGGGCATGGCCTGCACGAGCGCCCCTTCGCGGAGCGCGCGCCGCCGCTCTTCCAGTCCGTGAGCGTTGCTCATCGAGGCCGGATCGTGGAGGAGGGAGCCCGCGCCGTCGAGGGGCGGCCCGAACTTTCAGCGCTCAGGGATCGACCTCGGCGACGAGCGCCGGGAACTCGGCCGACTTGTGGACGCCCGGCGGGACGATCGCCGCGTCGACGTGGCCCACGAGGCGGCGGAGCGCGTCGGCGTCGGCCGAGGGCACCTCGGCGACGACGGTGAGC
Source organism: Sorangium sp. So ce426 (assembly GCF_051475585.1). Lineage (NCBI taxonomy): Bacteria > Pseudomonadati > Myxococcota > Polyangiales > Polyangiaceae > Sorangium > Sorangium sp. So ce426. The sequence continues at coordinate 8,937,899 of NZ_CP150341.1, forward strand.
GCCCTCGGGAGCGACGCCACGGCCTCGATCACCGCGTCCGCCGACGCGCACCGGACCAGGACCGCGCGCGCGCCGACCTTCGCGGCGGCCTCGGCCCCCTCCTTGCTCTCCGCCAGCGCGAGCGGGAGCATCCGCATCGTCCTCGCCCCCTTCGCGAGGCGGTCCCAGTCGTCGAGCGGCAGCGTCGCGTCGATGCAGACCCCGTCCGCCTCGTGGTAGCGCGCCGCGAGCGCGCCGTCGCGATCGCCCACCCGCGACAGGCAGAGCGACGGCACCGTCCTCGTCGCCCGCGCGGCCCCCTGCATGGCGGGCCCCGCCTCGGCGAACGCGAGCGCGGAGATGTTGAGCTCATGCAGCCGCGCCGCGTCCTCCGCGGGCGCCTCCGAGCCAACGAGCCCGACAAGAGCCATGTTCTTCCTGCGGGTGGAGATCACCTGGAGAAGATCGCGTGTGGACGGGACGATCGATCCTGCATCGAAATCCTGCATGGGGAGGGCCGGTAGACGAGACGAACGCGCGGGTCAAGCAAGGGATCGCTCCGGGTCCTCGAGCGCGGGTCGGGAATCCGTGGCTGGGACGTCCTGCACGCGCATCCACACGGCGGTCTGATCGCCCTCGTAGCAGACGCTGCCTTCGTGACGGAACTCGAACGAATAGCGGATCATGTGCCGCTTGACGCCGAGCCGGGAGCGCGTCGCCACGCACGTCGCCTCGATGGGCGCGCCCGGCTGGACCAGCTTGCGAAAGACCACCCGGTGAATGTTGGTGCCATAACCGATCCAGCCCTCGCGGTGGCGCAGCCCGAGCAGGTGGTAGGCGTGCACGAAGCCGAGCATCCCCGTCGCGTGCACCATGATGCCGCCGGCAATGTGGCGCGGGTGCAGCAACGGATGCGCCCGCTGCGCGTCGACGAGCGGCATCGGCCTGTCGGTCGGCATACGACAGCGCACGAGGCTCTTCTCGGCGTCCACCTCGAGGAGCTCGTCGAAGAAGAGCACCGAGGGGTCGTAAGGGAGGTCCGCGAGGAACTCGGCATCGAACGGACCGAGCTTCACAGGAAGGGGCCCGCCGCTCGCCGCGCCGGGTGCAGAGGTCGTCATCGGTTGGCTCTGGGATCCCGAATCCCCCGGGCCGGCTCCTAGCAGCGGCCGATCGCGTGGGCAACGCCGACCAGCGCCTCGTGCCGCGCGCCGCTGGGCCGGCGGGCTCGGCAAAGCCCGCCGGCGGGCTCAGCGCAGCGCAGCACGTGCTCGTGCTCGTGTACGTGCGCGTGCGCGTGCGCGTGCGCGTGCGCGTGCGCGACGCCCGCGCGCACAGGCGTCCTTATTTGACGCGTTGCCCGACGTCGCGTAATCCACTCGACCATGTCAGGCAGTCGTGGACCTCGCGGGCCTGCGGCGCTCGCGCTCAGCGGGTCGCTCCTGGGGCTCGCGTTCAGCGCCTCATCGACGTTCGATTACATCCGGCACCTCGACCGGCAGGTCCACGACCTGCACTGCAGCTTCGTCCCGGGCCTCGGCGCGCAGGCGGGCGCCGACACCGCGTGCCGCGTGGCCATGTACAGCCCCTACTCCGCCCTGTTCCGCGAGAGCTTCTGGGGCGGTATCCCCATCTCGCTGTTCGCCCTCGGGGCGTTCGCGTTCTTCGCGGCGTTCGCGCTCTATGTGCTGCTCTCGGCCCAGCACGCGCCGCGGCGCGCGGCGCACTTCCTGTTCGTCGCGGGCCTCACGCCGCTCGCCGTGTCGCTCCTGATGGCGACCATCTCGGCGGTGCGCCTCGGGGTGTTCTGCAAGACGTGCGTCGGCATGTACGTCTCGTCGGCGCTGCTCGCGGCCGGCGGCGTCTGGGCGTTCCTCGAGGACCGCAGGGTGGCCCGCGCCGCGGCCTGGTCCAGCGCGGCGCCGCGCGCGCCCTCGTCGGCAGGCGCGGCCGGGGTGGGGCCCACCGTGCCCGGGGCGCCCCTCGGGGTCGACGGGCCGGGCGGCGCCGCCGCGGCGCCCGCCGGCCCCCCGCGCCGGGTGGGCTCGCTGCTGCTCCTGCCGGGGTGGCTCGTCGCGCTCGCCGTGTGCACGGTGACGCCGGCGCTGCTCTACGCGAGCGCGCTGCCGAGCTACGCGAGCTACATGACCGGCTGCGGCAAGCTCGAGAAGCCGACCGAGCCGAACGGGGCGCTGCTCCACGTGACGCGCCCGGGCGCGGTGCAGCCGGCGACCCTCTTCGTCGATCCGCTCTGCCCGACCTGCAAGGCGTTCCACCAGCGGCTCGTGTCCGAGGGGGTGTGGGAGAAGCTCGACACGACGCTGGTGCTCTTCCCGCTGGACAGCGAGTGCAACTGGATGCTCGACCGGCCGGTGCACCCGGGCTCGTGCCTCCTCTCGAAGGCCATCCTGTGCAGCGATCACCGGGCGATGGATGTGCTCGAGTGGGCCTACGACAACCAGGAGACGCTGCTCGAGGGCGCGAAGGCGGGCGCGGGCACCGCCAACGTGCAGGCGGCGATCCGGCAGCGCTGGCCGGGGCTCGACGCATGCATGGACTCGAAGGAGACGGCGCTGCGGCTGAACCGTATGCTCCGCTACATCGTGGACAACAAGCTCCCTGTCTCGACGCCACAGATGTTCCTGGGCACGACGCGGCTCTGCGACGAAGATACGGACATCGGGATGTCGTACGCGATAAGGCAGCTCGCGCCGGCGCTCCGGACGAAGTGAGGAGATCATGAGAGGCGCAGGGATCATCGGGATCGTGGCCGGGTGCGCGCTTCTTGTCGCGTCCGGGGTGACGGTGCACAGCGAGGTGCAGGCCGCGTCGCAGCGCCTGAAGACGGGTGTGGCCGCGGCGGTGAAGCCGGCCGTGGCCATCGCCAACGACGCCGAGGCGCCGTATTGCACGCCCGCGTTCAAGACGGTGCTGCAGCGGGTGCTCAACGCGTGCGGCCTCGTCGGTGCGGAGGCGCGGCGCGGGTGCCAGCCGGCCGACGTGAAGACGCTCGCGTCGATCAGCGACGACGACTTCAACGCGCTCTTCACGCCGCTGAGGCAGCGCGGCGGGGTCGTGATGTTCGACGACGGCTCGGAGAAGCTCGACGACGACGCCAAGAAGATGATCGAGGAGATGTGGCTCGATCGGCGCGGCGCCCGCTATTTCTTCATCGTCGCTCGCGCGTCGAAGACGGGGACGCCGGAGTTCAACCGGACGCTGTCGCACAAGCGCGCGAACAGCGCGTTCTTCGACATCTCCGACAAGTTCAAGGAGCAGGACCTGGACAAGAAGGTCGGGATGCTGTGGCTCGGGAACGAGTTCGCGCAGCTCGGCGCGGAATACTGCCAATGGAACGTCTCGCGCAAGAACAAGGCATGTACGGCCGAGGCCATCAACCGGAGCGCGTTCGTCTCGTGGGTGGACTGTCAGCTGTGAGCCCCGCGAGGAAGAGCGGCGCCCTCCGGGGCGCCTTCGCGGCCCTCGCCGTGGCCGCGGGGCTCGCGGGCGGGTGCGACGCGGACAGGAAGGCCGATCTGCCGCCGCCCCCGACGCCCGGCCAGGGGCGGAGCAACGCGGTGACGGCGCCGGGGGCCGCGGCGCCCGCGAGCGCCACGGCGCCGGCGAGCGCCACGGCGGCGGCGGCGCTGGCCGCGCCGCGGCTCCTGTGCGCGGGGCAGTCTCCGCGGCCTGCGCCCTCGGCGGGCGGGCTCACGGCGGTCGCCGCCAGCGGCGCGGAGAAGCTGCCGGCGAACATCGGGTTCGGCGTCGGCAAGTGGGTGTGGGTGAACTTCTGGGCGGCGTGGTGCAAGCCGTGCCTGGAGGAGATGCCTCGGCTGCTCGGGTGGCAGCAGAAGCTGCGGGCGGCCGGCGTGCTCGTCGACCTGGCGTTCATCTCGATCGACGACGACGAGCGGCAGCTGTCGCGGTTCCTGGAGGCGCAGCCGGGCACGGGGGTGCGCGCCTCGTACTGGCTGCCCGACGGGCCCCAGCGGGCCGGGTGGCTGCGGGCGCTCGGCGTGAAGGAGACGACCGAGCTGCCGATCCACGCCATCGCGGCGCCGAGCGGGCAGGTGACGTGCGTGATCCAGGGCGCCGTCGAGGACAGCGACTATCCGACGATCGCGGCGCTCCTGGGGTCGAAGAAGCCGTAGGCGGGGGCGCTCCTCGAGGCGCGCCGTCGCAAAGCGGCGCTCGGCTTGAGTGGAGGTCGCGGTCGAACCTATCGTCGCGGGAGCGCCCTCGTGAAAACCTCCCTGCTGAGACGCCGGTTCGCCTTTCTCTTTCGTCTGTCCTCGCTTGTCGCGTCGGCGGCGCTCCTCTTCGCGAGCTGCAACGGCGGCGACGGCGGCGCCCCGCGGCCAGGATCGGGCGATCCCTGCGAGAGCGCGCAGGACTGCGCGGACGGCGTCCCCTGTACGATCGACCGCTGCGTCGGCGGCCGGTGCGCGTCGGAGGCGGACGACACCCGCTGTCCGGGCGGGCGCTGTGATCGGGCGAGGGGCGCCTGCGTCAACGACAAGGCGTGCGCGACGCCGGCCGACTGCGCGGACACGGATCCGTGCACCCAGGAAGAGCGCTGCAACGAGTCGCTCCGGCAGTGCGTCTTCGAGGGGCTGGACGGCGACGGGGACGACGCGCTGCCCTTGATCTGCGGCGGCGCGGACTGCGACGACGACGATCCGCGCAACGCCCCGACGCTCGCCGAGCTGTGCGACGGCGCCGACAACAACTGCAACGGCACGGCCGACGAGGGCGAGGGCCGCGCCCTCTGCGGCGCCGACGGCGCGCGCTGCGTCAGCGGGCGCTGCGAGTGCCCGGCCGGGCAGGGCTACTGTCCGCTCGAGTCCGCCACGGGGTTCCACTGCATCGACGTGCAGTCCGATCCGGAGAACTGCGGCGCCTGCGGGGCGTCGTGCCCCGCGGACACGACCTGCGTGGGCGGGCAGTGCACGTGCGCGGATGGCCTCGCGCTGTGCGGGTCCACGTGCGTCGACCTCGCCGAGGACGAGCGCCACTGCGGCGCGTGCGGCGAGGCCTGCGGCGAGGGGGACTGCATCGACGGCGTCTGCACGGCGTGCGGCGGGGTCGGCGAGCCCTGCTGCGACGGCGCGAGCTGCCGGGACGTCCTCAGCGAGTGCGGGGAGGACGGCACGTGCGCCGTGAAGGCGTGCGCGGAGCCGATCGAGGCGCTGCCGGACACCCACCTCCCGCGGTGCTCGGCCGACACGGAGCCGTGCATCGACGCGTGCACGGTGAGCTCGTGTGTCGACGACTGCTTCGATGCGGACACCACGGCTCCCCGCTCGTACCGCGGTGTGTCGTTCGACTGCGCCGGCTGCGTCGACCATCAGATCCAGGCCTGCACGTCGCGGATGTGCCAGCGGAGCCTGGCCGTGGCGTCTTGCTGCGTCGTGGAGCGCTGCCGCGGGGTCATCGACAAAGTGTGCGAGGACCAATGCGGCGAGGAGCTCGACGCGTTTTATAGCTGCTCCGACACGACGGAGTGCGGCTTCTTCCTAGTGGCGGACGAGCCGCTCTCCTGCTTCCCCTGAGGCGCCCTCGTGCGCGAGCAGCCACCGCTTGCGCTCGATGCCGCCCGCGTAGCCCGTGAGGTCGCCGCGGGCACCCACGACGCGGTGGCAGGGGATGATCAGGCAGACCGGGTTCCTGCCGTTCGCCAGGCCCACCGCGCGGGACGCCGACGGCTGCCCGAGGGACGCCGCGACCTCGCCGTAGGAGCGCGTCGCGCCGGGAGGAATGCGCTGGACCTCCGCCCAGACGCGGCGCTGGAACGGCGTGCCGCCGGGCTCGACCGGGATGCCTGAGAGCGCGCCGAGATCGCCGCGCCAGTAGGCCCTCAGCCGGCCGGACAGGCCGTGAGGATCCGCGGCGCTGCGCAGCGTGACCGCGCCGTAGCGCGCCTCCAGCAACGTGCGAAGGCGGGGCGCGCAGTCCGCGAAATCGAGCCCGTGGACCGCGCCGCCGCCGGCCGCGAGCAGCATGACCCCGACCGGCGACTCGACCTCATCCAGCAAGAGATCCATTCGATACCTCCGTCTCCGCGGGCCGCGCGCCCTGCGCGTCCGCCGTCCACAACAGCACCGCGGCGTAGGCCCGCCACGGGCGCCACGCCTCCGCCATGGCCGCGAGATCCGCGCCGGAGACGCCGCCGAGCGCGCGCCGCAGGCCGAGATCCGTGGCCGGGAACGCGTCCGGCTCGCGCAGCGCGCGCATCGCGATGTAGTGCGCGGTCCACGCGCCGACGCCGGGGACCGCGCAGAGCGCGCGCACCGTCTCCTCCAGGCCGCGCGAGGCGTCGAGCGCGACCTCGCCGGAGGCCACGCGCGCCGCGAGCGCCGCGATCGTCGCGGCGCGGGCGCGCGGCAGGCCGAGATCCGTCAGATCGGCCGCGGCGAGCGCCTCGGGCGCCGGGAAGACGAAGCGGAGCCCCTCGGCGCCCTCGGGCAGGCCTCCGCGGACAGCGAGCGGCTCGCCGTGCCGCTCGACGAGGCGCCCCGCGAGCTGCGTCGCGGCGCGGACGCTCACCTGCTGGCCCAGGATCGCCCGCACCGCGAGCTCGAAGCCGTCCCACGCGCCCGGCACGCGCACGCCCGGCATCGCGAGGACCCGGGGGGCGAGCCGCGGATCAACGCCCAACCGCGCTGCGATCGCCTGCGGATCGGCGCCGAGATCGAAGAGCCGCCGCAGGCGCTCCACCACACGGATGAGCCCCTCCGTGCAAGGCAACCACAGCCGGGCGACCAGGCAAGCCTCGCCGGGCGCAGGCCGCACCTCGACGACGCCGTGCCCGCCGGCGACGCGCACCGTGCGGCGGTATGCGCCGTGCTCGGCCGCCTCCACGCCGGGGATCGCGCGCGCACCAAGGAAGCCCGCGAGGGCGTCCCAGTCGAACGGTGGGCGGAACGGGAGGCGCAGCGCGATCTCCGGGACGCTGCGATCCGCTCGCGCCGCTCCCCCACCCCGCCGCGTCGCCACGGCGCGCAGTTCACGCGGCGCACGCTCGTACGCCGCGCGGATCGCATCGTTGAAGCGGCGGACGCTCGAGAATCCCGACGAGAGCGCCACCTCCGTCATGGAGAGCGCGGTCTCGTCGAGGAGCTTCTTCGCGAACAGAAGGCGCCGGGTCTGAGCCACCGCGAGCGGGGAGGCGCCGACGTACCGTTGGAAGAGCCGCCGCAGGTGGCGCTCCCCCACGCCGAGGCGCGCCCCGAGGGCCGAAGCATCGGCCTCGTCGAGCGCGCCCTCCGCGATGAGGCGGAGCGCGCGGGAGACCGTAGCCGAGGCGCCCAGCCAGGCCGGCGTCCCCGGTGACGCCTCGGGGCGGCAGCGCAGGCACGGACGGAAGCCAGCTTCCTGCGCCGCGGCCGCGGTCGCGAAGAACCGGCAGCTCGCCCGCATCGGCGTCCGCGCCGGGCAGACGGGGCGGCAGTAGATGCCCGTCGATCGCACCCCCGTGAAGAATCGGCCGTCGAAGCGCGCATCGCGGGTGCGGAGCGCTCGGTAGCAGACGTCGTCGTCGAGCTGCATGCTCCGTGGGAACTAGCCCGGCGACCGGCGCGCGGCTGGCCATTTTCGGACGCGGTCGCCCGGCCATCCAGCACAGGCCCGGAGGGAGAGGCCCGACCCGCGAAGGCTTTGCGCGCCGAGAGGCCCAAGGGTATCGTAGTCGCGTTTGGAGCATGCCCGCATGCAAGCTGCTACCCTGAGCTCCGCGTCGTTCTCCTCCCTCGACGATCTGCCGGACGTGCGGGCACTGTGTGAGTCGTTCCCCGCAGTCATGCTCTATGGCAGCGTCGCGCGAGGCGACGCCGGGGGCGTCTCTGATGTTGACCTCTTGGCTCTCGATGAGCGCCCGCGCGCCGCGATCGAGAGCGGCAGGTTGTCGGTGACGGTGTATACCGAGGAGCACCTGCGCGAGCTGGCCACACGTGGCAGCTTGTTCGTTCTCCATTTGCGCACGGAGGGGCGTGTGCTCCGAGATCGCACCGGAGCCTTACGGAGCGCTCTCGGAGCGTGGCATGAGCCTGACTATGCCCGAGTGCTGGAGGGCGTGCGCGCGGCTTCTGCCGTGCTCGACGTCCCGCAGGAGCAGCGGGCCCGCTGCCCGACGGCGTTCCTGCGCGTTGCGCTCTTCATCCTGCGCTCGCTGCTCTATTTGCGCTGCGCGTCGCAGGGACGCCCAGCGTTCGCCATGCGGCAGGTTGCGTCAATACTCGGCGACGGACGGATCCCCGCGCTCTTCGAGCGCTCTCAATCCCCTACGACAGCGGAGATGCGCTGGAAGCAGGCGCTCGTCCTGCTCGACGAACATCTCGGCGGCCGTGCGAAGAACGCCTTCGGGAGCCTCGAGGCCCTGGCCGTGAGCTGGCACCGTCGCTTCCCGATGGCGTCCGACCTCGCCGTCCGTCTGCTCATGGATGGCGGGACGATCGAGTACGCTCTTGCGCCTTCAGACTGGGTCGCGCCGTGAAGCCGCTGGCCGTGATCGGTGACGTGCATGGCGACGCGCGCAGGCTTCGGGAGATGCTCGATCGGCTGGAGCCGTCCGAGCGCACCATGGTATTTGTCGGCGACTACGTCGACGGGGCTCCGCACAGCGCCGAGGTCGTCGAGGAGCTCATCTGTCGATCGAAGCGCGAGCCGAGGCGGTACCACTTCTTGGCCGGCAATCACGATCTCGCTCTGTTGAGGTACCTCCGCGGCGGGGACTTTGCGGCTTTCGCAAAGCTGGGCGGCGTCTCGACGCTGCACTCCTATCTGGGCGAAACGCGAGGCGACGTACACCATGCGTTCATTCGCGCATTTCCGCCCGAGCACAGAGATTTCTTTGAGCGACTGAATGCGTGCTGGGAAGAGGAGGAGGTCTTGATTGCTCACGCCGGCTTCGATCCGGAGCGCCCAGAAATCCGTTCGCGAGATGCGCTCGCCCATGGCGCCGGCTCACGCATCTTCATGGCCGAGAGATTTCCAAGGCCGCTCGTCGTATGTGGGCACTACCCCCAGGCGCGCGGCGAGCCCTATCAAAGCACCAATCTAATCTGCATCGATACGGGCTGCGGCATGGCCGATGGTCCGCTAACGGCGCTCCTTCTACCGGAGCGGACCTTCATCGCAGTGTAAGAGCGCAGGAAACAACGATGGATCGCACGTTCGACTCAATCATCAACGAACTGAGGAGCCTGCGAGACACAGGATCGCTCATTTATGCGATCCACTACGCCTGCGAGGATTTTTACGAGGTTCGCGACAAGCCGCCGAGCATATCCGCGATCGCACTTGAAGGCGTGAATTCCGGCGAAGTCATCGTCTACTCTGTAATAGACCGCTCTTCCGAAAGCACAGAACGAGAGAAATACGTACTAAACAACTATTTCTCCTTCTTGCAGAAACATGCCGACGCCAGGCTGGTCCACTGGAACATGAATTCCGCCGACTTCGGCTTCCGTGCACTCGCCAACCGCTATGCCTACCTCTTTAGCGAAGAAGCTCCGTCGCACCACTCCGATCATCGGAAGATCGATCTCGATGACGTCGTTACGCTCGGCTACGGCCACGACTTTGCCGATCATCCGAAGCTCAAGAGCATCGGCCTCCTGAACGGATTCCACTTTCGCCACTTTCTGACGGGGGCGGAGGAGGCCGATCGGTTCAAGAAAGATTTGCACGGCGACATTCGAAGATCTGTAACGGAGAAGACGTCGCTCATCGCACGGCTCACGCGGCTCTTGCTGGATGGAACGCTGGAGACCAAGCACTCCGGCCAGAGGTTAGACTTCGCAGGTTCCAGCCTGGACTCCGTCAAGGTCGTGCTCACCGTCGGGGAGCGCTTTCGCGAGGTGCGTCGGCAGCTGAAACGCCGTCACGGCAACCGACACACACTGGAGGTCAACGACGAATACGACGCCCAGGATTTGATCCACTCGCTACTACGCTTATTCTTCGACGACGTACGCAGAGAAGAGTGGACCCCCAGCTATGCGGGAAGCGCTTCACGAATCGACTTCGTATTACCTCGCTATCGGCTGGCAATCGAGCTAAAGCACGCCGGCAAATCGCTCTCCACCAAGGAGCTCGGAGAGCAACTCATCGTGGATGCAAACAAGTACAAGAAGCACGCAGACGTGCGACATCTCGTATGTCTCGTATTCGACGAGAACGGGTCGTTCGAGAACCCGAGGGGCGTCGAGAGCGATCTCGGTCGTGCCCATGACGGGCTAGCGGTCACGGTACGAATTTACGATCACTGAGAGCGATGGCTGTGCTCGCGGACGCGAGCGTCACGGTCCGGCTCATCTCGATCGTCAGCCTGACACGGCCGTGCGCGTGGCGGGCTCGCCTGCTCCACCTGGTAAGCTCAGCGCGAAGTATGAATTTTTTCGAGACGATCGCCGCCATGGGGCACGAGCAGGTGCTGTTCTGCGCGGACGAGCCCGCCGGATACCGCGCGATCATCGCGATCCACAGCACCGCGCTGGGCCCGGCGCTCGGCGGGACGCGGCTCCTCGGGTACGCGAGCGACGAGGAGGCGCTCGTGGACGCGCTGCGCCTGTCGCGCGGCATGACCTACAAGAACGCGCTCGCCGGGATGGACGTCGGCGGCGGCAAGGCGGTCGTCCTCCGCGGCGGCGCGGAGCCGCTCGACCGGGAGCGGCTGTTCCGCGCGCACGGGCGCTTCATCGAGCGCCTCGGCGGCAGGTTCATCACGGGCGAGGACGTGGGCACCACCCCCGCGGACATGGAGCTCATCCGGCGCGAGACGCGCCACGTGAAGGGCCTCGCCGGCGAGGGCGGCGACCCGTCGCCGTGGACCGCGCGGGGCGTGCTCCGCGCGATCCAGGCCGGAGCCCGCCACCGGTGGGGCAGCGACGAGCTCGCGGGCCGGACCGTCGCGCTCCAGGGCTGCGGCAGCGTCGGCGGCCGGCTCGCGGCCGAGCTCCACCGGTTGGGCGCGCGGCTGCTCGTCGCGGACGTCGACCCGGATCGCGCCCGCCACGTCGCCGCCGCGCTCGGCGCCACGGTGGTGCCGCCGGACGCGATCACCTCGGCCCAGGCCGACATCTTCGCCCCGTGCGCGCTCGGCGGCGTCCTCGACGACCGCGCCGTGCAGGAGCTGAGGGCCGAGATCGTCGCGGGCGCGGCCAACAACCAGCTCCTCGAGCCGCGCCACGGCGACGCGCTCGCCGCGCGCGGCGTCGTCTACGTCCCCGACGTCGTGGCCAACGCAGGCGGCGTGCTGAGCGGCGGCGCGGATCTCTTCGGCTGGTCCCGCGCCGAGGTCCACCGGCGCGTCCAGGCGATCTACGACACGGTCCTCAGGGTCCTCGAGATGGCGGCGAGCGACGGCGTCTCGCCGCAGCTCGCCGCCGAGCGGCTTGCCGAGGCGCGCCTGCGGGAGCGCGCCGCGGCGGGGTGAGCGCTACCGCGTCAGCGCCCCTGGCCCGGGCGCCGGCTCGGCGGCCGGGCCGTTCTTGAGCGCCTTCACCGCCTCGACCATCAGCGACACCGCGAGCCCGATCAGCGCGAGCCCCACGACGCCGTTCAGCGTCGTCGCGTTCAGCGCGAGCCCCTCGGTCCGCACGGCGGCGAACGCGGTCCGCACCTGGAGGATGAGGGCCCACACCGTGATCGTCATGACGAACACCATCGGGATCGCCGTGTACCAGATGCGCCGCTTCTCGCGGTGCAGCCAGACGGTGACCGCGAGGAGCGTCAGCGCCGCGAGCAGCTGGTTGCTCGTGCCGAACAGCGTCCAGAAGTCGAGGTACGCGGGCCGCACGCCGGGCGCGGGCGGGCGCGCGGTCATGATGAACAGCGTGGGCGGCGCCAGCGAGATCGCCGTCGCGGCCGCGGACACCACGCGCCCCTTCCAGTTGAAGAGCTCCTGGAGGATGTAGCGGCTGAGGCGCGTCGAGACGTCGAGCGTGTCGAACACGAAGGTGGAGAACGCCATGGCGCCGAACGTCGCGGCGAACAGGAAGTGCTCCTTGCCGATGATGACGGTGAGGAACTTGCCGATCCCGTCGCCGTAGATCTTGCCCGGCCCGCCCAGCTTCGTCCCCTGCGCCACGATGACGAGCGTCGCGAGCGCGATCAGCGCGACGAACGCCTCGGCCAGCATCGCGCCGTAGCCCACCGGGTGGGTGTGCGTCTCCTTCGAGATCTGCTTCGACGTCGTCCCCGAGCAGACGAGCCCGTGGAAGCCCGAGCAGGCGCCGCAGGCGATGGTGACGAACAGGAACGGGAAGAGCATGCCGGTCGCGCCGCCGGCGTTGAACGTGGTGAACGCGGGCTGGCGCAGCTCGAACTCCCCCGGATAACGGAGGTTCCCGAAGAAGATCCCGATCACGCCGACCGCGAGCGCGATGTAGAGGACGAACCCGCCCAGGTAGCCGCGCGGCTGGAGGAGCAGCCAGACCGGCAGGAGCGAGGCGATGAGGCAGTAGACGAGGATGATGAGGCCGAACGCGCGCTGCGGGTTGTCGAGCGGCAGGACGAAGGCCGTCGAGATCTTCGTGCCGAGCCAGACGACGCCGAGCGTCGCGGGCACGAAGAGGAGCGTGGTGAGCCAGAGCGGCGGCTTGAGGTACCGCTCGACGACACCCATGACGATGGAGAGGCCGAGGTAGGCGGCGCTCGCCGCGGCGACGGCGCCGCCGGGGTTGAACTGGAACGTACCGCCCTCGAACTCCTCGGTCTTGCCGACGAAGGTGCTCGCCGTGATGTCCGTGAAGGCGACAATCACGTAGGACAGCGCGAGCCAGATGAAGATCATCATCGACAGCCAGGCGCGCCGGCCGATGTGCCGCTTCGCGATCTCGGCGACGCTCTCCGCCTCGTGGCGGACGCTCGCGATGAGCGCGGAGAAGTCGTGCACCGCGCCGATGAACACGACGCCGATGGCGATCCAGAGGATGCACGGGAGCCACCCGAACGCCTGGCCGGCGAGGATGGGGCCGGCGATCGGCCCGGCGGCGGCGATGGCGCTGAAGTGCTGCCCGAAGAGGTAGAACGGCTTCGTGGGGACGTAGTCCTCGCCGTCGTTCACCTTCACCGCGGGCGTCACGGCGCCGTCGTCGAGCGCGTAGTTGCGCGCGACGATCCGCCCGTAGAAGCGGTAGCCAAGGCACAGCACGACGATGACAGTCAGGGCGAGCAGCGGCAGCACGCGGCGGAGTATAAGGCCATCCTGGCGCCGATGTGGTCCTGCGAACGAGGGGCGACGGAGGGGCGCCGGCCGGGCGGCTTGGCTCAACCCTGGCGCTCGCGAGGATCGGCAGGAGCGGCCCTGAGCAGCCCTCACCTGGAGCGCTCCGGGGTGGTCTCACTTTGCGCTGGAGCCCCAGGTCGCCGCGGGCGCCTCGCCGCCCCTCCCCTTCCGCTGGGCTATGCTGGCGCCATGGCCGAAGCCGCCAGGGACCTGCCGAAGACGTGGGAGGATCTCGATGCCGTGCCCGAGGGCTACATCGGCGAGATCATCGACGGTGAGCTCGTGATGCATCCGCGGCCGAACGATCCTCACTCGGCCGCGCAGTCGAACCTGACCAGCCTGCTCGGGGGGCCCTTCCGGTTCGGGAAAGACGGCGGCCCCGGGGGCTGGGTCTTCCGTGTCGAGCCGCGCATCGATCTTGGCGGCGACATTCGCGTGCCCGACCTCGCCGGATGGCACCGCACGCGCTTCGCGGCGCCCAGGAAAGGGCCTCTCACGGTCATCCCGGACTGGATCTGCGAGGTGCTCTCCGGCGACAGCACGGCCGCGACCGATCGCAGCGAGAAGATGCCGCTCTACGCCGCGAGCGGCGTGAGCCATGTGTGGCTCGCCGATCCAGAGCTGCGGACCCTCGAGGTCTTCCGGCTGCTCGGGGCGAAGTGGCTGCTCGTCGACACGTTCCACGGGAGCGTGAGGGTGCGGGCCGAGCCGTTCGACGCGATCGAGCTCGATCTCGCGCCGCTCTGGGACGAGGGCGCATAGCCTCGCTGGAGGGCGACGGGTCTCCGCGGAGACGCTCCGCCCTCAGCGGCTGGCGTTCATCGTGTCCCAGTAGCTGTGCAGGCCGTGGAGGTTGTTCCCGCCGTCGACGAACACCGTATCGCCGGTGATCCAGCGCGCCTCCTCGCTGCAGAGGAACGAGACCACGGGCGCCACGTCGGTCGTCTCCCCGATCCGACCGAGCGGCGTGCGCTCGAGGAACCTCTGGGCGCTGAGCCCCGCCGTGAATCCGATGCCGTCGACGAGCGGCGTCCGGATGAGCCCCGGCGCCACCACGTTCACCCGGATGCCGTGGCGCCCGAGCTCGGACGCGGCCACCTTGGTGAGCTGCGCGAGGGCCGCCTTGGAGGCGCAGTAATGCGACATGCCGTCGGTCGCCAGCACCTGGTTGATGGAGCTGATGTTGACGAAGGCGCCCGGCTGCTTCGCGGCGATGAGGCCGCGGGCGACCGCCTTCATGAAGAGGAAGGGGCCCTTCAGGTTGGTGTCGAGGACGCTGTCGAAATCCTCCTCCGGCAGGTCCGTCAGGAGCGCGAGCGTGGCGATCCCCGCGTTGTTCACGAGGATCCCCGGCAATCCGAACGCCGACGTCGCCGCCTCGACGGCGCGCGACACGTCCTCGGCGCGGGACGCGTCGCCCAGGAAGGGCAGCGCGCGCGCCGCGCCGTCGGCCGCGCGGTTCAGCTCCTCGGCCGCCGCCTCGACCTTCGCCGCCGTCCGGCCGAAGAGCAGCACGTTGCTGCCGCGACTCATGAGGTCTCTCGCGATCTCGCGACCGATCCCCTGACCACCCCCGGTGACAATTGCGCTCCTGGAAATAAGCTTCATCTCGACCTCCGTGAACGCGGAAAGCAGATCCGACGTCCTGGGTAGCCTAGAGGAAACTCGGCCAGCCGAGCGCCGATCTCGCTCAGGCCGTCAGCATCATCGGCGCGCGCACCTTCGCGGCGATCTCCTCGCCCCGGAGCCGCGCGACGAGCGCGAGCGCGAACGCCATGGCTGTGCCCGGCCCCTGGCTCGTGACGAGCAGCCCGTCCTCGACGACCGGGCTCGTGAGGAGCTCGCCGTGCGCCGACACCACGTCGTTCACGGACGGGTGGCACGCCATCCTGCGGCCCTGGAAGAGCCCGTGCGCCGCGAGCGCGATCGGCGCGGCGCAGATCGCCGCGACGATGCGGCCCGCCTGCGCCTGCGCGTGAAGGCGCTCCCCGACGGCCGGCGAGCTGGCCAGCCGGTCGGCCCCGCCCTTGCCGCCCGGGAGGACCACCACGTCGAAGTCGCCCGTCACCGCCGAGAGATCCGCGTCCGGCACGAGGCGCACGCCTCGGCTGCAGCGCACCGGGCCCGGGCCATCGAGCCCGGCGAGGACGACCTCGACCTCGGCGCGGCGCAGGACATCGACGATGATCGTCGTTTCCATCTCCTCGGCTCCCTCGGCAAGGATCACGAGCGCTCGCGGCGTCTTCATGAGCGCCGGCATGGGGCCGCGGGCCGCCGGATGCAAGCCGGACGCGAGCCGGAGGTGAACCGCGTAGAAACCGAGCGCTGCGCGGGCGCAGGCTGAGCGAGCGCATGCAAGCATATGCAAGCCGATGCGAGCAGATGCGAGCAGGTGCAAGCAGATGCAAGCAGATGCGAGCCGATGCAAGCGCGCGCGAGCTTGCGGGGGCGGGCGGCGCGGAAGCCCCTTTGCCTGGGCACGGCGACGCGCTAGGAGCGGGGCATGGCGGAGCCGTCCGACGATCCGTTTGGCCTCTCGGGGCAGACCATCGAGGGGAAGTACCGCGTCGCCGCCGTCATCGGCGACGGCGGGTTCGGCGTCGTCTACCGGGGGATGCACGAGGGCTTCGGCGAGCTCATCGCGATCAAGTGCCTGAAGCTGCCGGCCTCGCTCGACGCCTCGGAGCGCGACGCGCTGCTCGAGACGCTGCGAGGCGAGGGGCGGATCCTGCACCGGCTGTCGCGGGCCACCTCGGGCATCGTGCAGGCGCTCGACGTCGGCGCGTTCACCACCCAGGCCGGCGTGTGGGTGCCCTACCTGGTGCTGGAGTGGCTGGAGGGCCAGACGCTCGGGCAATACCTCCGGGAGCGGCGCGAGCGGGGCGAGGCCGGCATGTCGATCGCCGAGGCGATCCAGCTGCTCACCCCGGCCGCGCGCGCGCTCGCCGTCGCGCACGCGCACAAGGTCGCGCACCGGGACGTGAAGCCGGCGAACCTGTTCCTCACCCACGTCGGCGGGGCGCGGACGCTGAAGGTGCTCGATTTCGGCATCGCCAAGGTGCTGTCCGATCACCCGACGTTCACCGAGGCGCTCGCCGCGACCCGGCAGGGGCCGAGCGCGTTCACGCCGCGCTACGGCGCGCCCGAGCAGTTCAACAAGGCGCGCGGCGCGACGGGCCCGTGGACCGACGTGTTCGCGCTCGGGCTCATCTTCGTCGAGCTCGTGAGCGGCAGGCGCGCGCTCGAGGGGGACGACCCCACGCAGCTCTACGTCGCCTCCGCCGATCCGGCGGTGCGCCCCACGCTGCGCGCGCGCGGGCTCCCGGACGCGCCCGAGGCGATCGAGCGCGTGCTCGACAAGGCGCTCGCGATCGAGCCCAAGCACCGCTTCACGAGCGCAGGCGAGTTCTGGGACGCGCTCTCGGCCGCGGCGCACGGCGAGCGCGCGGGGTCCTTCGCGGGTCGCGGCGGTCCCTCCGGGGAGCACGCGGCGGGGCAGTCGACCGCGGAGTACGCGGCCGCGCAGGGGCTCGGCGTGGCCGTCGGGCCGAGCGAGCCGACGATGCTCGCCGACGCGCACGCGCCCGCCCCGGCGCGGCCTGCCATCGTCAAGGTGAGCCACGGCGCGAGCGGGCCGCAGGCCGCCGGCGCGACGGGCGGCGCGGCGCCTCGGGCGAGAGACGGGGGCGGCGCGCTGGCGACGGGGGGCTCCAGGACCGCGCAGGTCGAGGACTCCATGATCGAGACGGTCGCGCCCGCCAGCCCCCCTGCGGCCGGCGCGGCCCCGCACCCCGGCGCGGCCCCGCACCCCCAGGCCGCGCCGGGCGGACCGCCGCACGCCGCGCCGCCGGTCGCAGCGCCGCAGCGCCGCAGCGCCGCGCGCGCGGCGCTTCCCTGGTTCGTGGCGGCGCTCGTGCTCGGCGGCGCCGGCGCGACGGCGTACGTCCTGACGCGGGCGCCCGACAAGAAGCCGGCGAAGGCGCCGGCCGCGCGCGCCACCGCGACGTCGTCCGCCGGGCGCGCCGCGACGGCCGCGGCGGGCGTGCCGGCGCCCGCCAGCGCCGCGCCGACCGCGAGCGCCTCCGCCGCGGCGCCTTCCGCCGAGCCCGCCGCGCCCGCCGCGCCGCCCGCGGACATGGTCTTCATCGGGCCCATCTCGACCACGATCGGCGCCGCGGGCGAGGCGCGCCAGGTGACGCTCACCCGCGGGTTCTACATCGATCGCAACGAGGTGACCGTCCGCGCCTACCGGGCCTGCATGCAGCAGCGCATGTGCTCGACCGCGGATCACGTCTCGCTGACGCCCGAGCTCGTGCCCGGCGCGCAGGCGCCGGCGGCGCCCGAGGAGCAGCGGGAGGCCGAGCTCTGGACGCGGCGCTGCAACGAGCCCCGCAACGCGACCGGGCACCCGATCAACTGCGTCGACTACTCCCAGGCCGAGAGCTACTGCCGCTTCCGCGGCCGGCGCCTGCCCACCGAGGCGGAGTGGGAGGTCGCCGCGCGCGGCGCCGCCGGCCGGGCGTTCGTGTGGGGCGACGAGGCGCCGACCTGCGAGCGCGCCTGCTACGATCGCAACGAGGGCTGCCTCGCGCGCGGCACCGAGGTCGCGACCTGCGCGTCCGGCGCCCACCCCAGCGATCGCACCCCGGAGGGCGTCTACGATCTCGCCGGCGACGTGTCCGAGTGGGTCTCGGACGGCCTCGTCTTCCCGCCGCCCGGCGGCGAGAACCCGCAGGGCGACCCGACCTTCCCGCTCAAGGTCGTGCGCGGCGGCAGCTTCCTGGACGGCCCCGAGAAGCTCTCCGCCACCTACCGCACCGCCGCGGCGCCCGTGACGGCGCACGCCTGGATCGGCTTCCGCTGCGCCATGGATGCGCCGGCGCAGGAGGGCGCCGCCGCGCAGCCGCCCGCCCCCGAGCAGCAGGCTGCGCCGGCCGAGCAGGGAGCGGCGGCGCCCTGAGCTGAAGCGCTGAGCCCCCGGTCCTCCCGCGCGGCATGGCCGGATCCGGTGCCGTCCGTCCACGGCTCACCGACCCCACAGGGCCCGGGCGGGCCGTTTCGCTCGATTCCTGAGCGTTCTCTCTGGATCCTGGGCAGGTTGAACTGGTTCCCAGAGTTGATTCTCTCGATGTGGCTTTCGATCACCTGGATCCGAGAGATTCAATTCTGAGCGGAGCCTTCATTTAGCCAGAATACAGAGCTGATCCTTTGGATTACGTCTAATTTTAGTCAGTTTCCTGGCCGAGATGTCTCGGTGCCGCTGAGCCCGGGGCCTTCGCCACGTCGGCGCCGAGCCGCCGCCCCAGCTGACCGACCACGACGAGAGCCGGTACCGAGAGCGTCGAACGGAACCTCCCGTCGCCAGGCAACCGAGGAGCTACTACTTCGCCCAGAGGACCGAGAGGTCGAGCTCGATCGCCTCGAAGGGAGCGACGCGAACGCGGGCGGCGTCGCGGTGGATCGGACCGCGCTCCCAGCTTCGATCGGACACGAGAGAGAGCACCTCGAGCGTGCGCGCGATCGGATCGACCAGCCAGGCGTACCGCACGCCCTCGCGCGCATAGATCGGCAGCTTCTCCGTGCGGTCGACGTCCTCGGTCGACGGGCTCAGGACCTCGCAGATCCAGTCCGGGGCGAGCGCGAAGTACGCCGTCTCGGGCAGCTCGGGCATGCGCTCGCGGCGCCAGCCGGCGAGGTCGGGCACGAGCGCGTCGATCTCGCCAGGCGCCGTCGGGTCGGGGAAGTGAAGTTCGGGCTCGTCCAGGATCCACCACCCGCCCGGGCCGCCCTTGCCATGGTCGAACGGGCCGGTCAGCTCGGCCCCCAGGCCCGAGCTGGCGCGCGCGTGCCGCGGCGCCGGACGGGGGAACACGTGCAGGGTGCCGCGAATGAGCTCCGCCACCTTGTTCGGCGGGACGGCCTCGAGGTCGGCGTACGTGGCGCGGCGCTGCTTCTCGCCGGGCTGCCCCATGGGCAAAGCGTGCCCGGGGTGGGACGGCGAGGCAAGGCGGGCCGGAGCAGGCCCCCCGCCCTGCAGCTCACAGGACGATGAACTTGTCGTCCGTGTACACGAGGACGAAGCGCGTGTCCGCCGGCGCGCCGCTGGCATCGAAGCAGGCGACGTTGACGTTCGTGTTCGTCTCGGAGCCGGACCAGCCGACGACCTTGCAGTACTCCGGTCCGGAGCCGTACGCCGTGATCTGTACGTTCGAGCCCGACGCCGACATGCCGGGCAGGCTGACGGAGTAGCGGCCTGCGGACGTGCGCCCCGCGGTGATGTCGGCCTCCACCTCGCCCAGGTCCCCCGCGATGTAGCCTTCCTGATAGGAGAGGCTCGGCGTGTACGACGCCGCCGTGGCGTTGTTCGCCCAGGCGTAGCTGTAGGAGAGCCCGCCGTTCACCTGCCTCGAGCGCGCGAAGTTGAGGGTGAACTGGCTATCCGACGGGGCGCCCGAGCTGTCGAAGCAGCGCACGCGGACCACCGCGTCGTCGCCGGACTGCCCCCAGCTGCCGACCTTGCAGTGATCGCTGCCCGGGCCGTAGGCCGTCACCTCGACCGTCGCGCCGCCCGCGGTCTGACCCGGCAGGGTCACTGCATAGTAACCCACCCCCTCGCGCGCTATCGTGTTGTTCGCGCCGCTCGAGTTGAACTGGTACGTCGCGTTGGGCGTGTACGCCGCCGCCGTCGGGTCGTTCGCCCAGACGTACGCCTCGTCCGAGGATCCGGTGCCCGACTTGTGGACATAGGCGACGCTGAACAGGGTGTTGACCGGCGCGCCGCCGGCGGTGAAGCAGTTGACATGGACATCCACGTCATCGCCGCTCCTGACCCAGGAATTGACCTTGCAGCGCTCGGCGCCCGCGCCGTACGCCGTGACCTGGACATGACCGCCCGGCGCCGCGCCCACGTCCGGAAACCGCACGCGGTACTGGCCCGCACCGAGCTGCGTGACGGTGTTGTTCACGCCCTGCCCGAACACGTCTCCGGAGGAGTTCCGCGAGTAGCTCGAGCTCGCGGTGAACGAGCCCGTCGCCTGGTGCGCCCACGCATACGCCCACGCATGGGAAACGAACGCTTGCTGGGCGTCGCCCACCTCGCCCTCCTCGGCCTCGTACCCCACGGCGCAACCTGCGCCCATGATACCGACGACGAGCGATCCCAGCAGCAGTACATTGCTCTTCATGACATGCTTCCTTTCCACGAGCTCAATGTTGGATAACGGCCATCGCTGCCCCGGCGCGACCGCGACAAGGCGTTGACAAGGCGCTGAAGGCATTGACAAGGCGTTGACAAGGCGTTTGCAACGCGCATGCCGCGCGCGGCCACCCGGCGCGTCCAGCGATGGCGCTGCCTCCTGTTCCGGGGGCGAGACGCCGGATCGGGCGCAATCAGGCCGTGATCGCGGCACGCCGGCCGCGACCGGCGGCCGGGTTGCTGCGCGTCGCCGTCACGCGCTCATGACACCCTCGCTGTCACGCTCCCATGACAGGCGTCATCTCCGCGTGTCAGCGCGAGGGGGGCCAGCGAGGAGCGCGCCGCTGAGGGGGGTCTCAGGCCGCCGAGGCGGGTCCTTCAGGACGCCAGCCGTCGAGGTCCTTCCGGAAGATTGGTTGTCAGCTCGAAGTCAGCGTTTGATCTGGGCGTCAGGCCAGAGCCCGAGGATCTCTTGCAACTGCTGCTCTGGACCGAACTCCTCCCAGACGATCCCGTTGCAATCCCGCGCCTCGGAGAAGGCGCTGGCGGCGTCGTCCTCCCAGCCCAGATGACGCAACGCCGGAGCTTCGCCCGCGGGGATCTGACGGATGGAGAAGTTCACCGTGTCGGTGCGCCAGAGCGCGTACTGGTCAGGCACGATCACGTGCGGCTGAGCCGCCAGGCGCCGCGTGTAATCCGCAATGGAATCTGTCAGTGAACGCACGCCCAGAGCGATGTGAATTCTTCGCATCTACGACCTTTCGCGCAGCGCCAGCTCGATGGGACACACCATGACGGAGCGCTGCGCAGAGGCTGATACCATGGGTGAGGCGGGGGCACCAGCCTCGGCTCTCGGAGCGCGCCGGCGCGCCCGCGCCGAGCACATCCCGGAAAGAGATCCATCTTTCCCGGATCCGATGCTTTCGGGCACACCCGCCGCGTCCTTAGTCTGCTCCTTATGCAGATGAAGGCAGCCGTCTACGAGCGATACGGTTCTCCCTCGGTCCTCGAGCTGCGCGAGATGCCCGCGCCGGAGCCGCGGGACGATCAGGTGCGCATCCGGGTGCACGCGACAACGGCGACGGCGGCGTGCCAGATGATGCGGCGAGGCGACACGCTCATGGCGCGGGTCGTGCTCGGCTTCTTCCGGCCGCGGCGGCGCTTCCGGGTGCTCGGGATCGAGGTCGCCGGCACCGTGGAGCGCGCCGGCCGGCGCGTCACGCGGTTCCGCCCCGGAGATCGCGTGTTCGGCTTCACCGGGTTCGGGTCCGGCGGGTACGCGCAGTACGTGTGCCTGTCCGAGGACGCGTCGATCGCGCACGCCCCCGCCGGCCTGAGCCACGAAGAAGCGTGCTCGCTCGTCGACGGACCGACCACCGCGCTCTACTTCCTCCGCGACCGGGCGCGGCTCCGGACCGCCGAGCGGATCGCGATCGTCGGCGCGTCCGGGAGCATCGGCACGGCCGCCGTCCAGATCGCGCGGCACCTCGGCGCGGAGGTGACGGCGGTCTGCAGCGGGCGAAACGCCGAGCTCGTGCGCTCGCTCGGCGCGCACCACGTCGTCGACTACACGCGAGACGACTACGCGGCGCGCGCCGACGCGTTCGACGTCGTGTTCGACACGGTCGGCGCGAGCTCGTTCGCGCGCGCGCGGCGCTGCCTCGCGCGGGGAGGCCGGTACCTGATCACGGTCGGGGGCGCCGAGCTCTACCTGCGCGACGCGTGGAGCCGGCTCTTCGGGAGCAGGAAGCTCGTCTTCGGGATGTCCGTCGACAAGAAGACAGCGCTCCCCGAGGTCTCGGAGCTCGTCGCGCGCGGCGCGCTCCGGCCGGTCATCGACAGGCGCTACGCGCTCGAGGCCATCGCGGATGCGCACAGGTACGTCGAGACGGGGCGCAAGCGGGGCAACGTTGTGATCGAGGTAGGCGCGTGATACCCCGATTCGCGTGGGCACACGCGACGCGCTGAGGCTCGGGTCGATCGCGCAGATCCACGGGCTCATCGGGCGCCCGCCGCCCGCGCATCCGCTGGTCTCCGTGATCGCCGCGTCGTGGCAGGAGCCGCTGCGCATCGAGATCCCGATCCTCGGGCGCCCCATCGAGTCCGGGCTCTACGTGATCAGCCTGAAGCGCGGGGACGAATGCCACGCCGAGTTCGGGCGGCAGGTGCACGACGGGCAGGCGGGCATCATCGTCTTCGCGTCGCCGGGCCAGGTGATCACGCCGATCGGCGGCGAGAGCGAGCTCGCCCACGAGGGGGAGGGCTGGACCGTCGTCTTCCACCCCGACGTGCTGCGCGACACGCCGCTCTCGGACGCGATGCACCAGTACCGGTTCTTCGGCTACGCGACGCACGAGGCGCTCCACCTCACACGGCCGGAGCGAGAGACGTTCACGGGCCTCGTCCGGCAGATCGAGCGCGAGTCCTCGGTCCCTCCCGACGCGTTCGCGCCGGACGTGCTCTCGGCGCAGCTCCAGCTCCTCTTCACGTACTGCCAGCGCGCCTACGCGCGCCAGCTCGAAATCCGAGCGCGGGCGGGCGGCGTGGCGGAGCGGCTCGACCGCCACCTCGACGCGTGCTTCGCGTCGGCCGCGCAGGTCGAAGGCGGGCTCCCCACGGTTCGATCCTGCGCGCGCGCGCTCGGGTACTCGCCCGACTACCTGAGCGATCTCCTCCGCGCGGAGACGGGAACGAGCGCGCGCGACCACATCCACCGAGCCCTCATCGAGGCCGCCAAGGCGCGGCTCCTCGCGTCGGACGCGAGCGCGAGCGCGGTGGCCTACGCGCTCGGATTCGAGCACCCGCAGCACTTCTCGAAGCTCTTCCGGCAGAAGACCGGACAGTCGCCCGGCGCATGGAGACGTGCGGCGAAGGGGCCGACTACGCGTCGCGAGACCTCGGCGTGATCTCACCCGCCGCACACGGAGCAGGGGACAACCGACAAGGAGCGAGGCGCATGCCGAGCAGAACGAAAGAACGATCGGAATCTCCACTTCCGAAGGGCATCGGGAAGCCGGCGCTGCGGGCGCTCGCTTCGGCCGGCGTCTCTCGCCTGGACCAGGTCGCTCGGCTCACGGAAGCCCAGCTCATGGCGCTTCATGGCGTGGGCCCCAAGGCGATCGGGGTCATCAAGGCTGCCCTCGAAGCAGAAGGAAAGTCTCTTGCCAAAGACGCGTAGCCCTCGTCGTCCAGGCGCCGCATCCCGCGCGCGACAGCGAAGGGGGGCGGAGGAGGCGAGCATGCCTGGCGAACGAGGGCGCCGCGTGGGGTGTGATGCGTGATCGGCGCCGCGGGGAGCCGGCGCCGCCGCCACGAGGATTCCGCTGCCATCATATCAGCGAGAGTCGCCTCGCCTGCGGCTTCGCCTCCGTGGGCCTCGTCGCCTCCGTCTCCCGGCTTGCCGATGCTACGTAGTGATTCCGGAGCAATTCATCCCTGGGTCTCAGCGCCAGGGAGATGACGTGGCCTTCCACCTCGAGCGCGAGGCGCCGCTCGACGAGCTCACCAAGCAGCCGCAGGACCTTCTCCCGCTGGAGCCCGGCGGCCGCTGCCGCTCGCCCTGGCTCCATGCCGGCGTGGCACAGATCATAGATGCACGCGAGCTCTCCATCGAGAACCGTCTCGACGAGATCCCCGGAGCGCTCGTCCCTGATGAGCAGCTCGCCCGGGCTCACCCTGTGAACTTCCATGGCTGGTATCCCACGCTCCCGCTGGACGTGCTCCTCGTACCATCCGGCAAAGCTACGCCAGCCTTCCATCACGCCGGGCTCGAACCACGCTTCGGGCGCCGAGTAGCCGTAGTATGGCACGAGGAATCGCTCGACGCCCTCCAGTCCTTCCAGATAGGTATCGGGCCTGAGCCGCGCCATCTCATCAGGACCGAGCTGGTTGAAAAGAGGGCTTCCATAAGACAACGTATAATCCGACAGGCTGTAGCTCCCCAGGTGGGACGTCTCCTTGATGATCCGCTGTGTCTCGGCGATGTCATCCATCGTCGAGCGGGGGTGCCCGATGATCAGGTTCGAGAGCGAGCGGATGCCCAGCTCCTTCAGCCACTTTTGAACGAGGATGTTCTGCCGCGCCCTGGTCCCCTTGTTCATTCGTCGGATCAGGGACGAGGCCAGCGACTCGATCCCGACCTGAGCAGCGTCGACCCCGGCCAGGGCCAGCTTCGTCCAGAACCTCTCAGGGTGGTGCGCCCGGAGCTCCATCGTCGCCGGAATCTGGATGTTGAGCCGTATCAGCTCATCGGCATAACCCTCCGCCCACGTGTCGCAGACGTTGTCCATGAACAGGATACGCCGCACCCCGTAGCGCTTGGTCATGGACAGCACATCCTTGACGATGTCCGCCGCGAGCCGCTTTCTGAAGCCCTCCCAGTTGACGTTGATGCCGCAAAAATCGCACTTGGCGAAGCATCCCCGGCTCCCCTCGACGGGGAGCATCACGTTCTTGCTGAACGGTCGGATCGCCTCCGCGCCCCGGAACACCCTCCTGACGGCCCGGAAGTACTCCTCCAGATCCGGGACGCCGAGGTCTCGGATGGATGCGAGCTGCGAAGCGAAGTTCGCCGGATCTCTCCTGAAGAGATCCATCTGGTTGGTCTGGATGTCATAGATCCCCTGCACCTCGCCGGGGATGCTGTCGTGGAGACGATCCATCTCGCTGAGGGGGGTACGCAGGTAGGCGGCCGCGAGCCGCTCCAGCTTCTTCTCCCCCTCTCCGAGCACACCAAACCCGCGGATGCCTAGCCGTTTCAGCGCGTCGGCGACGCTGGGCGCCGCCGCGCTCGCCCCACCGAACACGAAGACGCACCTGTGTTCCGGGTACCGCTGGCCCAGGTAGAGGGCGCAGTAAATGGACGAATAGACCTGGTTGTAATTGAGCGTGAAGCCGATCAGGTTCACGCCGCTCCGGATGAGCTCCGGCCCCAGCGCTGCGTCGATGTACCTGTGCGTCGCGTTCCTCAGGCGGGTCAGCGAGCGCTTCGTGAGCTTGACGCGACCGCGCTTCGGAGCGTTCACGATCGAGAGCAGCTCGTCGAGGGAGGGTGCCCCCTCGACGGACCCGCGCGGCCTCATGAACCGCTCCAGAGCGAGGAGGAAGTACGGGAACTCCCTGAACTCCGAGAGCTCCGAGTACAGGTCCGACTCGCCAGCGTCGAGGAACACCGAGCAGAATGCAGAGTACGTATTGGTCGTGAAGCGGCCGGGGAACGCGACATCGAGATGCGCCTTCAGCGCGCCGAGCTGGACCGAGGGAACATAGACATCGGCCCACGGCATCGACACCAGGTGCGTCTTGATCCTCATGGCGACCACCCATCGATTGAATTCGTGTTTCCCGCGCCGCGAATCGCCGCTCTCTCCCTGGACATAGCGCCTCGATCACGCATCTCGCGGCCTGCTCGAGCGAACCTCCCGGGCGTCCTTCGCGGACAGCGTATACTTCATGGCCAGCGTGAACCGCGACACGGGGCACACCCTGCTCGGAATGCCCGCGCAGTGCCATGTCGCGCCCGGGAAGATCAAGACGCGCCCAGGGGCCGGCAAGACGGCCAGGTTGAAGGCCCCCGAGTCGTCGTAGAGCATCGTCTCTCCCCCCCATTCGCGGTCCCAGCGCGGGTTGGCGTAATAGAGCACCGTCACGTCTCGGCGACGCGGCTTGCAGTCGACGTGCGGGTAGTTGACGTCGCCGTAGCACGTCTGGTTGACGTACGCCTTGTAGAGATAGTGGGGCACGTCCGCGTAGCACTGCCTCATGAGACCGGCGACGTCCTCGTAGAAGAAGAGCGCCTCAAACGCGTCGAGGTCCACGAAGTGCGCCACCATCTTCGGGAAATGATCCGCGCTCGAGCTGAGCTGCCCTCGGTAGTAGACGTAGGACTCCGAGAGCGTCCGGTAGATCTGCTCGATCTTCTTCTTGCGGAAGAGGTGATCCACGAGGATGACCTTGCGTCCGTTGACCGTCGTTTCTTGTATCTTCATCGCCCGCGATGTCTCAGGGAACAGAGGCCAGCATCCGGGAGGAGGAGCGCCGTGAAGCCCTACGCGCTGACGAATCCATGGAACATGGTATGTAAATCCTCCATGTACTCGTCGAAATCCTCCCACATGCGCGAGAGCAGGAGACCACGACGCCCGAGCTTCTCCGCCTCCCTGGGGTTGCGCGCGACCCATTCGAGCTTGCTGGCCAGCGCCTCGTGGTCCCTCGGATCCCGCACGAGGAGGCAGTTCTCTTCGTCCACGAGGCCCTCCTTGTAACCTCGTTTCTCGTGGATATCACCCGACAGGACGAGGCAGCCGCCGCACGCGAGCACCTCTCTCGGTACGCCCGGCGTGTGGTAGTCGATGAAGAAGTCTCGCTCCAGGAAGCACGTCGCCGTGGTGGCGTTGATGAGGCTCGGGATCACCCAGTTCGGCATGAACGGGAGCAGCCAGACGTTCTCCTCCACCCCGTTTTCGCGGATGAACGCGGCGAGCTCGCGGCAGCTCCCCTCGGCGCCGCCGCACATCATGATCGCCTGGACGTCGACGCGCCGGCGCTTCACCATCCCCAGCGCCCGGATGAAGTCGAACATGCCCTTCGCGTGATCGATCTTGCCGTACATCCCGAGCGTGGGGACACGGGGATCGAAGGTCTTCGGGGCGGATTCGCGGAAGCACGCATGGATCCAGCCGTTGCCGGCGAGCGCCTCCGCCAGGCGCTCGTTCACGTCGAGCCTCGGCGCGCCGGGGCGGAAGCAGTGCGTGGGGAGGGAGTCGGAGCCGAGGTGGTAGAGCCGCCTCTTCTTCACGCCGAGCCCCACGAAGAGGTCATCGAAGTGCTTCGCCGTCACGACCCTGTGCGCCCGTTTCAGGATCTCGGCGTAGGAGGTCCTCAGCCACGGCCTCGTCATCAGGACCGATATGTCGCTTCCCGCGTGCGCCAGGACGCAGGGGACCCCCGTCCATTGCGCCGCGAGAGAGGCAGCCATCCCGTACGGTTCCAGGTAGTAGGCGTAGATCAGATCGCAGGAGTGTTCCCTGACGATATCCGTCGCCATGGAGGCCAGCTTGGTCACGTACGGGTTCGCCCAGGGGACGTAGAGGTCGTACAGAGGACGCTCCGACGAGACGCAGCGGACGGAGCCGCCGTTCGCGAAGCGGATCTGCAGCCGCCGCTTGTCGGATGGGGTCATGACCATCCGGCAGTCTGCCTCTGCTTCGTCGGCGTTCGTGACGACCCAGACCTGATTGCCGCGCTTGGCGAGCGCATACGCCATCCAGTAGGTCCGGGTGCTCACACCCCCTTGAATGGGTGGGAACTTGCTGATGATGCAGATCTTCATCGCGCAAATCTCCTCGCTGCTGGCGCAGGCGTGCCCGGCGTCCGCCTCAGCTCAGCTCACCTCTCAGCAGCTTGCAGGGATCCTCGGCGGCTTGCTTCGAGAGCCGATGCGTCATCACGCTCTGCCTGTCGCGGGAGTAGTAGATCGCGTAGATGGATTCTCCTCTGCCCTGAAGGACGCTGATGCGATCGATGGCTGGATACAGGTCCATGACGTTCGAGGCGAGCTTCATGCAGTAGAGGTGGCCGCTGTCATGGATCCCGAAGCGGGAGGTGTCTATCCTGAGGCGCCCCGTGATCCGGGGCCGCGCCTGATGGAACTGCGCGAGAGCGACCGCCCGCTCCACCCTCAGGAGGTCTCTGTAGAGACATGCGCTGTCCAGGCGCTCCGCCCATGAATACAGGACGCCGAAGATCTTCTTGATCATGGCTCCTCGATCGGTATCCATGCTGACTTGAGAATAGAGGCAGTCCCAGAGCCGACGCCTCCTCGCCGTGAGGCCGCAGAACACCGGGTAATGGCTCTTGACCGAGCGCTGTATCGAAGCCCTGAACGACGTGGCGATGCTCGCCAGGCACGACTCGCTGTACTGGGACAGCTCGTCGCCGAGCTCAGCTCCCTCGACAGGCCCACCCTGGACGAGGCTCCTCAGGTAGCGCTCCTGCCAGCGGGCGACGCTCGTGCGGCTCATCGCTGGCACATCCCTCGAATCCGGACGAGATCATCCCACACCCTGGGGAGGTCCTTGAAGCGCGCCTCACGCTCCAGGATCACGGCATCCGGGGTCACCCGCGCCAGGAGGTACTCCAGCAGCTCGAAGACGACCTGGGGGACCTCGTGATCGTGGCCATCATAATAGTAACCGTCGTGCGACGAGCCTCCGGCGAGGTGGAGCTGCCTTATACGGTGCGCCGGCATGCGATCGATGAACGCCCTCGGGTCCAGCCCGTGGTTGAGCTGGTCGGCGTACAGGTTGTGGAGGTCGAGCAGGATGCCGCAGTCGGCCATCTCGACGGCCCGCGCAAAGAAGTCGTCGTGGGCGATCGTCGATCGCCTCAGCTCCCACATCGTGGCGATGTTCTCGAGCAGGAACGGCGCAGCGAGGCCCTCCTGAAAGAGCTTTATGTTCTCCACGAGGATCTGCAGCGTCTCGTCGGTCCGCAGCAGAGGCAGGTTCTTCTCGATGTCGAAGTCGCCGATGCGGCAGGACGTCATGTGATCCGAGCACCAGCGCGGGGCCAACCGATTGACGATGTCTCGACGCTGCCGCGCGTTGCGGTCGAGGCGATAGTCGGCGCTGCCCAGCGAGTTGCAGGCGAAATGAAAGCAGTACGGCGCGCCGAAATCGGAGAGTAGCCGCTTCATCTGGCCCCTCTCGAAGTGACTGTAGATGTATCGCTCCGGCTGTATTTCCAGGAAGTCGACGAGCCCCTCATCCCTGGCTCGCCACAGCAGGTCGTGAAGCGCCGGATGGTAGCTCATGCCGATGTGAACAGCCATCGGATCACTCCCGTGAGGAGGCCGCTGCCGCGGGCGATGAGAGGTCCCTCGGGTCCACGACGTCTGCCCGAGAATCCGTGAATCCGGCTCGCCCGTCGCCGTGCGACGACGTGGGTCGGGACGGGCGAAATCGCGCGGTATGCAGGGGGAGTCCTTGCAGGCGATCGTCCCCTCCGGGGCGTGTCGTGTCACCCAGCGGCCGGAGGGAATGGCGACGCACCTCCAGCACTACAGCTAAATTTTGGTCTTCTTGCTCGGCGTCGGGTCGTGCCGGCAAACGTGGGCGCTGGCGGCGGGCTTGGGGATGCTGATCTTCCGCGTGACGGGCGTCGGATCATGCCGGCAGACGTGGGCGCTGGCGGCGGGCTTCGGGACGTTCACCTTTTTGGATCGGGGCGTCGTAGACATCCGTTGTCTCCTTGGAGCAGTGGGCGATGAACAGTGCGCGGCGGTGCAGCGGCCGCAGGAGAGGTGGCCCTCACAAGTTACCGAGAATTCGCACCTGTCCGCAAGAAGAAGCGCCTCGCGCGAGCGGGCCCTGGGCTGGCTCCTGGCTCCTAGCTCTGCTCCCCGTCGGCCGGCTCGGTGAGGGACTGGAGCACCTCCGCTGCATCCATCTCGTGGAGCCGCTTCACCAGCGCCTCGACGCGGGGCGCGATCCCCTCTCGGATGGCTGCGGCGAGGTGCGCCCCCCCAGCGGGGCAGTCCCCCCGGAAGGTCAGGTCCTCGGCGCACTCCCGCAGCGCGTCAGCCACCATCACCTCGACGAGGCGGTGCCAGGTGATCCGGTGGATCCCGGTGGAAATGTGGAGCGAGGGGCCCCCTACAGCGGTCGCCTCGTGGAGATAGCCGCGGGGGATGTACAGCGCGCCACCCGGCTGCATCTCGATCTCGCCCCAGCGCGGGGTCATCTCGTGGAGCTCGGCGGTGCGGCAGGCGTGGTGGCGGTGCAGCGGCGCCTCGAGGAGGGGCTCGTAGATGATCCACCGCTTGCGCCCCTCGAGCTGGAGCACCACCACGTCGTGGGTGTCCCAGTGGCGGGGGAAGGTCTGCGCCCCGCCCGGCGTGAGGTAAAGGTTCGTGTTGGCCTGGGCCAAGAGCGCTCCGGACAGGGCGCTTGTGAGCGCACCGACGGCCGGGAAGCAGTCTTGGACCCCCGCGAGGAGCAGGCTCCCCCCCTCCACCTCGAAGAAGCGCCGCACCGCCGCGCCGTCGAGCGCAGCGTCGGGCTCCGCCCGGAGGAAGCGCCTGGCGTCCACGTACTCCGACGTCGCGTCGATGAAGAACACTCCCTCGGGATGCACCCGGCCTTCCGCTATCGCGTCCAGCACCGCCGCGATGGTGGGCAGGTCGGCGACCCCGCCCTTCGGCGGTGAGGCGAGGGGCCGGCTCGGCGAGCCCCCGGAGGTACGAGCGGCGCTGAGGAGATCGTCGAGCGAGCCGTGGATCAGCGACTCCATGGGGCAAGGCATGAAAAACGCCGCGGAGGACAGGAGATGCCATGGCGGTCGGTCCTGTCAAGCATGGCTTACGCGTGGGACCTCGGGGCGACAGACCCTTCGGGGGGGCGGCGGGCGCCCAGCGGGTCCGCCTCGGCTCCCGGCGGGGCCGGCTTCGCGTAGGATGGCGAACGCGATGAGCGACCCGGAGATCGAGGCAGCGCTCGCGCTCGCGCGCGAGCGCTGGGAGACGATGTTCCCCGTCGAGGACGAGCGCGCCAGGCTCGCGAGCTGGGATCCGCCGCACTTCGCGCCGGGGCTCGGCCTCGTCGCGGAGTTCAGCCTCTTCGAGGCGCGCACGAACCGAGGGCCGTCCGGCGAGCTGATCGTCGTGCCGCTCTCGCGGATGGGCGAGCCCGCGGCGGCGCTCGACGAGCTCGCAGCGACGCTCGACGGGCTCAGATCCCGCGGCGTCGCCTCGCAGCTCGACGCGCCGCTCGAGGCGACGGTGGGCCTCGCGCCGGCGCGTTACACCGAGGGCATGTTCGCGACCGACGAGCTCGGGGCGCGCCGCCGCGCCGAGGCGCTCGCGTCGATGAACGCCCGCTTCGAGGCCGCGGCCAGGCGAATGAACGAGGTCTATGGCCTGCGGCTGCCGCGCTACCTCGCGACCTTCGCGGCGTTCTGGCGCAGCCTCGACGAGACGGAGCGGCAGGGGATGAGCCACCTCGGGCGCTCGCCGGGCGGGATCATGATCTGGTTCGAGGACGGCGGGCTCGAGCGGAAAACGCGCGGCGGGCTCGACCCGCGCCTCGAGTGCCGGTTCCGCGCCGACCCGCCCGAGCTGGTCACCGTGATGTGGGGCGACTCCGACGGGCTGCACTATGGCCTCTGGTACGACGACCCCGCGGATCCGCCGACGTGCATCGCGCACAATTACGCCCGCGACTCCGCGGAGACCTGGAGAGACAGCGAGCCCACGCCCCTCGCCGTGCTCGCTGCCCGCGCGCGCGAGCGCATCTCAGACCCTTACGAGGAGGAGCCGGCGCCGCTGCCGGTGTACGCCGCGCTCGCCGCCATGGAATGGTTCGAGGAGGCCGACCGCGAGGCCCTCGCCGGGGACCCGCCCGCGCAACGGTGGCTCGAGGCGGACCGCATCCCGACCCTCGGCACGTTCGGGCCCGCGCTGCCGCCCGGCGCCGGGAGCATCCGCGTGGGCTCGCCCGATGAGCGCGTGAAGGCGTGGAAGACGCAGCCGCCGCGCGTGCGGAAGTGGATCGAGTCGGCGAAGCGCGATTGCGCCGAGGGGCGGCCCGCGGCGGCGCTGACGTTCGGGCTCGACCTGCACTGGCTCGGTACGGACGAGCACCGCGACGCCGCGCTCGATCTGCTGGTGATGGCGTACGAGAAGCTCGGGCGGCGCGCGCACGCGGAGACCGTGAAGGTGCACTATGCGCACCGCGATCTCCGGAGCGTGGGGGTGTTCCTCGGGCCGGGTGAGGAGGACGGCGGACGTTAGGGCTGCGAACGGCTCAGAAGCCGTTCAAGATGCGCGGGGCCCGTCGGCCGAGGAACAGGCGCGGCGGCGGGCTGAGCAATGGGGCTCGACACCGCGCCTGAGGTGGATATCGTGGGCGCTGCCGAGGAGCATAGGGCTTCTTGGTCGCTGGAAATGGCTTCCGGCCGGAGCTGCGAGCGCGGAGAGGCAGCTCAGAGGCTAGGTTTCAGGATTTCGTGAGCACGGGATGAACCAATTGCGGACCCTCGGGGTTTGGTTGCGCCGCGGTTTGCTGACCGGATTCGGCGTCTCGGCGTTGCTGCTGGCGCCGCGCTTCGCGGAGGCGAAGTCGGTGCGGCCGGTGGAGCCGATCAAGGTGAACGGCAGCGAGCTCGGGACGATCACGATCTCGAACGTGATCCTGAAGGCGCCGAACCTGGACGACGTGCTGATCGTCAAGGAAAAGTTCCTGGTGATGTTCCTGGAGGAGATGCGCGAGCTCGGCTATCGCGCGCTCGGCCGCGAGAACCTGGCGCTGAACCAGGATCGCTCGAGCGAGGCGGCCTTCGTCCTTGCCGGGACGATGACGGCGGCGGACTGCGCCGACGAGCGAGGCCTCACCTGCGGCATCACCATCACGTGGGAGGTGCTCGATCGCGCCTCCAAGACCGTGGTCTATCAGATGACGTCGAACCACGAGGAGATGGAGATGCGCGAGCTCGACCGCGCGGCGGCCGGCAACGCGCTGCTGCTCGGCAGCCTGCGCTCGCTGCTCGCCCGGCCGATGTTCGTGCAGGCCCTCCGGGGCTCGGGCGCCCCTGCGGAGGCGCCGGCCGCGCCCGAGTTCCCGCCCGGGGAGATGCGCGGCTGCCCGGCCCGCACGCTGGCAATGCCGAAGATGAGCGAGGACGTCTTGAACGCCACGGCGCTGGTCAAGCTCGACGACGGCGTCGGCAGCGCGGTCGTGATCTCTCCGGACGGCTTGCTGCTCACCGCGGCGCACGTGGCGACGACGCCCGAGGTGGTGGTGCGCTTCCGCGACGGCAAGGAGTTTCCGGCGACCGTGATGCGCGTCAACGAGCAGTCGGACGTCGCGCTCTTGCAGCTGAAGGATGGCTCGCGCGAAACGCCGTGCTTGACGCTGCGCATGCCGCCCCCCAGCACCGGCGACGACGTGTTCGCGCTCGGCGCGCCCGGCGGCGAGAGGCAGTCGTTCTCCGTGACGCGCGGCATCGTCAGCGGACAGCGCACGTTCGACGGCAACAGCTTGATCCAGACCGACACCAGCATCAGCCCAGGCAACAGCGGCGGGCCGCTGGTCGACGACAAGGGTCAGGTGGTCGCGATCATGACGTTCAAGGCGACCGGGCAGGGCATCGAGGGCCTGGGCTTCGGCGTGCCTTCGGCCACCGCGCTCTCGTCGCTCGGGCTGAGCTTCGGCGAGGCGACAGGGGCGCTCAAGGTCGAGCGCAAAACGGCGACGGTGTCGGGCGGGCTCGCGCTCAGCGGCGTGGCCGACAAGCCCGATCCGCCCTGGTTTTATGTGGGCAAGGACGCGCCCGGCAAGACGCCGGGTTGGGTCGGAACGACGAACGGCTGGGGCTGGGTGGCGTTCGTCGCCGGCGGCGCCACGGTCGGCACGACCGCGCTCATCGGCAGTACGCCCTCTAGCTTCGGCACGCTCCGCACCTGGAACACCGTGGGTTGGGCCGTCGCCGGGCTCGGCGCGGGCATGGTGCTGAGCTCCTACGTCTTTGCGCCGGACAAGAAGCCGCCCGCGACCGGGGGGCGTTCGACGCCGGGCCGCACCATCGCTGCCGGTGTCGGCGCGCCCGGCATCGGCCTCACCTCACTTTCCATCATGGGGACGTTCTGATGTTGCTCCGCACGCTGAGCGCTGCGCTGCTCATTCTTCTGCCGGCAGGGTGCCTGCTCTTGCAAGAGGCGCCGACGAGACCGCTGGGCGGCGATTGCGAAGACAACGACTGGTGCAATGAAGGCCTGATCTGCGTCTTCCGGCATGGGACGAACAACCCGGGTGAGTGCAGCACGCCCGGTACGTGCACCGCCGACAGCGATTGCCCCGCGGGTCAGCTCTGCCAGGGCTCCACGATCGACACGCTCGGCGCGTGTCAGGCGAACACGGGCTGCACCTCCGACACGGCGTGTGTGGCGGGCGCCACCTGCTACCGCGGTAGCTGCGTGTTCTTGTGCGAATCCTCCCTGGAGTGCCCCGAGGACACGTACTGCAGCGCGATAGATGATTGCCCGTACCGTATGGACTGCCCCGACGCCTGCGCGTACTTCTGAGGCGCCGCCGCATCGCGCGTGCTCTGGGCCGAGGTTCGGGGGGTGAGGGAGCCGAATCTCCGAGGGAACCCTCTCCAACTCAAGGTCCCCGCGCGCGGGCGCGCAGCGCGGGATCGTCGCCCGAGAGCTGGGGCAGCATCGCGACGAACGCCCACTCCTGCACGCCCGAGTCGTCGAACGTCAGGTGAACGCGGTCGCCGTCGCGCTCGAACGTGATGATGAACAGCGCACGGTCGAGCACGGCGTCGTCCGACGTCGTCGTGAACTGCTCCTCGAAGTCCTCCTCGACGAGGAACTCGCCCGACGCCGCCGCGCGAGCCTGCGGATCGTCCACGCGCACCACCAGCCGCGGCAGGTCGGTGCAGCGCACCGCGCCGAGCCCGCGCAGCAGCACCTCACGCAGCCGAAGCCGCCGCCCCAGAAGAACACCAGGCGATCGACGCTGAGCACGTTCGCCTCGTCGTTGAACAGGCCCGTGAGCAGGAACCGCGACGTTGCGTCGCCCGGCCACGGCACGCCGTGCCGCCGGCCGAGCTCGACAAGCGGCGCGGGCACGGCGCCCTCGCTCCACGGCGCGTCGGCGGTCTTCTCGTAGGTGACGTAGTCCGCGACGAGCCGCCGCAGCTCCGCCGCGGCCTGCTCCGCCGCGGCGACCGTCGAGAACTCCGCTGCCTGCATCACGACGTGGCTCATGCGTGCAGTGTATGCGATTCCGCGGGGCGACGGCGAGGAAGCCGTCGATTCAGGCGAAGACCATCACGAAAGGGAAGGACCGTGTGATCAAGGTCGATCACGTTGCTCGCGCTCGGGCTCGCGGTCCTTGCCAATGACAACCTTGGTTGCAGCAATGATTCCATCGGCGGTGAGACTGGCGCCGGCGACCAATACGACGGCAACGGCGCGGCGCCCCCTGGCTCGACCGGTTTCCGCCCCCCTCAGCACCATGCCGAGCAGAGCGGCGGTCACCCGCACAGGAGACGGGCCCAGATCGGCGTTTTCGGCGCGGAAGCGCACTCCGGTGCGCTGAGCACCGAAAACGTCGAGGTGGGCCCGTATCCGAAGCGGGTGACCGTCGCTCTAAGGACCCGCGTCGCGCGCGCGGTACTCGGCGATCATCTCCTTCGTCACGTCGCGATCATAACAGAGAGGCGCCGCGCCTCCCGGCCGCGAGTAAGCGCTGCGCTTGCCGCATTGCCTGCCCGCTCGATCGGTATCGTAAGGACACGGGCAGCTCCCGCTGTACGCCGCTCGTGACTCGGCGATAAGGGCCTTCCGGATCGCGGCGTCCGTCTTCGGCGCGTCTGCCCTGGCCGAGGACGCCGCGAACATCGCCATTCCAACGACGAGCCAGTACCCAAGCCGCATCACCTGGCATCGTACCGACCCTCCGGAACCTCACAACATGTTCTTTCGTTCAGGTGCCCCCGTGTGTTCCCATCGGTCGGACGGCTCCCTCGTGGCCACTCTTCGCCGTGTTCTTCGCCGTGTTCTTCGCCGTGTTCTTCGCCGGGTTCGCGTAGAATCGAGCGTAGTGGACAGATCGTCGACGTCACGGAGACCTCTCAGCGACGCACCGCAGCGGTCGCTCACCCAGGCGGGTGAGCAGCACCCGCTACACGCGGGCTGTCAGGTCGTCGAGGCGACAGCGGATGTCGCGGTAGGCTACTGGAGCTCCCTGGCCACCGCGGTGTGGATGAAGACGACCCACCCGCACCACGCCGCCTCCCTGAAGACGGCGATCCTGGGGGCGCAGGCGAGCTCCCCGTCCCGCAAGGTGTGGCTGCTGCAGGTCGTGACCCCTGAAGCCATCGTACCCGACACGCGCAGCCGCAGCGCGCTCGCCGGAATGCTGGGTTCGGTGGATGGTATCGTGTCCCACTCGGCGGTGATCCACATCGGATCGGGCTTTCGTGCGTCCGTCGTGCGCAGCATCGTCACGGGGCTCAACGCCCTGGGACGCCAGCAGTTTCCACATCGTGTCTTCGCCAGCATCGAGGAAGGCGTCGCCTGGCTGGCCGCCCACGGCCTGCCGGACGGGGCGGCCGCCCATCACGACCTCTCGGCGTTCCATGAGGCCGCGATCGCGGGCCAGCTCACGAGCGTCCGGACGTGAGCGCCCGGCCCAGGGCATCGTGGCCTCGAGCCTCGCGTTCCCGCGCGCCACGTTCTCGACCGATCGAGAGACCCCTCCTCGTCTTGACGGGCACGCCGCGACCAGGGATCCTCGACGGCATGCGTCTCGCCGCGTTCGGGGTGATCCTGTTGCTCGTGGGCAACGCGCACGCCGAGTCGACGGCGCCAGCGCCCGCCGTCGACACCACCCGGCGCGACGTGGGCACCGGCCTCTCCGTGGGCGGGCTGGTCGTCGGCTCCGTCGGAGCAGGCATGTTCTTCCTCACCCGGCCGCGCGGCGACGATTCCTGCGGTTGCGCGTCTCGCGCATGGGTCTTTCCCACCGTGCTCATGAGCGTCGGAGGCGCGATGGCCCTCACGGGTGTACCGCTCTGGATCACGGGTCAGATGAAGCTCGATCGCGCCACGACCCAGGCCGAGCTGCATCTCGGTCCGCTCGGCGGAAGCGTCCGGCTCCTGTTCTGAAGCGCGCTCACGGCTCCGCGGGCGCCCCGTCCCGTATCCCGAGCGTCTCCTCGCGCGCCGACAGGCACGCCTCGCTCCCCACGACGAACGCGCGGCAGTTGTCCGGCCTGATCTCGTAGATGGCGCAGCGCCGGTCCTCGCAGAGGTGCTGGCACCGCCCGCTCGCCGCGAAGCGCAGCGTGATCTTCCCGTCCCGCGCCCGCCGCACGTAGGCGCGCCCCGTGAGGTCGCCGCGCCCGGCGCCCCGGAAGCGCGCGAGGTCCACCTCGTCGAGCAGCACGTTGGCGTCGTGGCAGCAGGCGCCGCAGGCCAGGCAGTCGAGCGCCACCTCGCGGATCGCCCCCGGGTGCGTGCTGTCGCGCTCGCACCAGTCGAGGACCGAGCCCTCGTACTGCCGCTTCACCCGCGCCGTCGCGAGCCCCTTGGCCGGCCCCTCGCCCACGCGGCGGAAGCGCTGCTGCTCGATCGACAGGAGCGACCACAGCCCGAGCTCCGTGAGCTTCCCGTCCTCGCCGATGGAGAGCAGGAGGTCGACCCGCTCGTCCGGCAACACGATGGCCGCGTGCCCGCCGGCCCTCACGTGCGCCGCCGCGCGGCTCAGGAAACGCGGGCGAAACCGACGCCAGATGGGGCGAGACACGACGTATGCGGACATCGGGGCGCATCTTCGCGCCCCGGCCCCGCGCTGCCAAGCCCCGCCCTCGCCCGGCGGCGGCGCTGCGCTATGGTGGAAGGGTGCGACATCGCAAGAAGATCGTCATCGTGAAGACCGGTGAGCCCGTCCCCCCGGTCCTCGAGCGACGCGGCCAGTTCGCGGACCTGATCGAGCAGACGATCGGCGCCAGCTGGAGCGGCGGATACGCCACCGTCGACGCCCGCACGGACGAGCTCCCCGCGCCCGGCGCCCCCGAGACCGCCGCCTTCGTCGTCACCGGCTCGTCGGCCAACGTCCCCCACCGCGAGCCCTGGATGCTCCGCTGCGAGGCGTGGCTGCGCGGCGTCGTGCACGCCGGCACCCCCACGTTCGGCATCTGCTTCGGCCACCAGATCCTCGCCCAGGCCCTCGGCGGCGAGGTCGTCCGCAACCCGCGCGGCCGCGAGATCGGCAGGATCCGCGTCCAGCGCCGCGCCGACGACCCGCTCTTCGACGGCCTGCCGTCGAGCTTCGAGACGCACGCGACCCACGTCGACACGGTCGGCACGCTGCCCAAGGGCGCCACGAGCCTCGCGTTCACCGAGCTCGACGACCACCAGGTCATCCGCTTCACGAGCGCGTGCTACGGCGTGCAGTTCCACCCCGAGATGGACCACGACGTCATCGCCGGCTACATCGCGTGGCGGAGCGAGATCCTGCAGGCCGAGGGCCGCGACGTCCCCGCGCTCCTCGCCCCCATCGCGCCGGATCAGCTCGGCACACGGACGCTGCACAATTTCATCCGGCACGTTGTCGTGCGCGGCGCCTGATCCCTACGCCGCCGACCTGACCTGGGTAGTCCCCGCCCTGACTGACGCGCCGGTCAGTTGCCCCTCGACCTGGCCCGCCGGCCGCGCGACGGGCTCACCCGCTCCGGCGCCTCGCCGGAGGCGTCCCCCGTCGCGGGCGCGGCGCGCTCGCCCTCCGGGCCCCGCGCCGCGAGCCCGGCCGCGGGGTCCATCCGGAGGTAGCCGCGCCGCAGGAAATCGTGGAGCGCCGTCACGATCCGCTCGCGCGGGCGGGCCTGCTCCTCGAGGGCGTTCTCGAACAGCACCTCCTTCAGCGCGCCGATCGTGAACGTCGCGTAGAGCTCGGTGTCCCCCGGCTCGATGACGCCGAGCCGCTGCCCCTCGGCGAGGCTCTGCTGCAGCAGGAGCTTCACCTCCTGGCGGAACGCCCGCAGCTCCTTGACGAACGCCGGGTCGAGCCCGGCCGCGTGCGACAGCAGGATGCTCGTCAGCGCCGGATCGTCGAGCAGGACGGCCACGATCGCGCGGATGTTGTGCTTGACCTGCGCCTCGACGTCCGCCGACGGGTCCACGCGCAGGATGGCGCCGCCGAGCCGCGAGAAGAGGCCGCGCACGAGCTCGCCGAACACCGAGCGCTTGTCGGGGAAGTAGAGGTAGAACGTCCCCTTCGCGACCTTCGCGAGCGCGACGATGTCGTCGACCTTCGCCTCGTGATAGCCCTTCTCGGAAAACACGGTACGCGCGGCGCGGAGGAGCGCCTGGCGGCGCTCGGCCTTGTCCATGGGCCGGTCGCTTTACCATCACCGGCCCGCCACCTGGGGACCGATGTCTCCCCTCCGGCGCCGTGCGGGCGACGCAACCCGCCGCAACCGAGCGCGGCGTCGGAACCTTGCACCCTGGACGCAGCGACGGCCCGAGATGCCCGGAAAACGGCGTCGCGCGGCGACCAAGACGCACCGGATTGCTTGATTTCCCGGGCATCCCGTTGTAGCCATCACGACTGACCAGCCAGTCAGTCGGACGCTGGGGACCGGCGACGGCGGTGGGAGGAGCCCCGATGGGAAGGC
Organism: Sorangium sp. So ce426; assembly: GCF_051475585.1. Classification (NCBI taxonomy): domain Bacteria; kingdom Pseudomonadati; phylum Myxococcota; order Polyangiales; family Polyangiaceae; genus Sorangium; species Sorangium sp. So ce426. The sequence continues at coordinate 8,977,489 of NZ_CP150341.1, forward strand.
AGATCCAGGATCCGGTCGTGGTCGGCATCGACGTCGGCTCGACGACGGTGAAGGCCGTCGTGCTCGATCCGCAGACGCTCGAGATTCTCTGGAGCGACTACCAGCGGCATCAGACGAAGCAGCCGGAGAAGGTGCTCGAGCTCCTCGAGACCATCGAGGCGTCGTTCCCCGCGTCGCCGAGGGACAGCTGGCGGGTGTTCATGACGGGCTCCGGGGCCGCGCCCCTCTGCCCCGGCCTCGGCGCCAAGTTCGTGCAGGAGGTCAACGCGGTCACGCTCGCGGTCGAAAGCCTGCACCCGGACGTGGGCAGCGTCATCGAGCTCGGCGGGCAGGACGCGAAGATCATCATCTTCCAGCGGGACGAGAAGACGGGCGACAAGACCGCCGCGCCGTCGATGAACGACAAGTGCGCCTCCGGCACGGGCGCCACCATCGACAAGTGCATGATCAAGGTGGGCCTCCCCTCGACGGAGGTGGTGAAGATCCACTTCGACGACTCGAAGCTCCACCACGTCGCCGCGAAGTGCGGCGTCTTCGCCGAGACGGACATCGTGAACCTCGTGAAGAGCGGCATCCCCTCGACGGAGATCCTCTGCTCGCTCGCCGACGCGATCGTCCTCCAGAACCTGTCGGTGCTGACGCGCGGCTCGACGCTGAAGCACAAGGTGATCCTGCTCGGCGGCCCCAACACCTACCTCCCCTTCCTCCAGGAGTGCTGGCGCAAGCGGATCCCCGAGACCTGGGACGAGCGCGGCTACGACTGGCCGAAGGACCAGCCGGTCGAGGAGACGATCTTCGTCCCGGACAACGCGCAGTACTACGCGGCGTTCGGCGCGTGCGTCTACGGGCTCAAGGAGGCGCCGGAGGTCGGCCGCTACGGCGGCAAGGCGGGGCTCGTCGAGTACATGACGAACGGCAGGAAGGCCCGGCTCGGCGAGAGCGCGGGCCCGCCGCTCGTGAAGACCCGGGACGAGGTCGACGAGTTCCGGAAGCTCTACAGCATCCCGCGGTTTTCGCCGATGAAGCTCGAGCCCGGCCAGGTGGTGCGCGGGGTCATCGGCCTCGACGGCGGCTCCACCTCGTCGAAGGCGGTGCTCATCGACGAGGACGGGAACATCGTCTGCAAGGCCTACCAGCTCTCCAAGGGCAACCCGATCCAGGACGCGAAGGAGCTGCTCTCCCAGCTCCGGCAGTACGTGCTCGATCAGGGCGCGACGCTCGAGGTGCTCGGCTTCGGCGGCACCGGGTACGCGGCCGACGTGCTCCAGGAGTGCATGCGCGCCGACGTCAACATCGTCGAGACCGTCGCCCACATGATGAGCGCGGTGAAGTTCTTCGGCGACGTCGACGTCATCTGCGACATCGGCGGACAGGACATCAAGGTCCTGTTCATGAAGAACGGCGATATCGCGAACTTCCGCCTCTCCAACTCGTGCTCTGCGGGCAACGGCATGTTGCTCCAGGCGATGGCCGACCAGTTCGGCCTGAAGGTGACCGAGTACGCCGACACGGCGTTCGGCGCCGAGCTCGCGCCGAAGTTCAGCTACGGCTGCGCCGTCTTCCTCGACACCGACCGCGTGAACTTCCAGAAGGAGGGCTTCTCGAAGGAGGAGCTGCTCGCCGGGCTCGCCCAGGTGCTGCCGAAGAACGTGTGGCAGTACGTCGTGCAGATCCCGCGGCTCGCGGCGCTCGGCACGCGCTACGTGCTGCAGGGCGGCACGCAGTACAACCTCGCGGCGGTCAAGGCGCAGGTCGATTACATCAAGGAGCGCGTCCCCGGCGCCGAGGTGTTCGTCCACCCGCACACGGGCGAGGCCGGCGCGCTCGGCGCCGCGTTCGAGACGCTCCGCGTCGTGAAGCGCAAGGGCCGGTCGACGTTCATCGGGATCGACGCGGCGATCGCCCTCGAATACACGACGAAGAACGACGAGGAGACGGTCTGCCACTTCTGCCCGAACGAGTGCAAGCGGACCTTCATCGACACGAAGCGGCCTGACGGGACGACGAGCCGCTACATCTCGGGCTTCTCGTGCGAGAAGGGCACGGTCGAGAGCGAGCAGGCGATGCTCGCGCTCGTCGCCGAGCGGAAGAAGATCGCGAAGCAGTTCCCGAACCTCGTCGACTACGAGTCGAAGCTCGCCTTCCGGCACTTCTACGACACGGCCCCGCTCCCGGAGGACGGCGCGCCGGTGAAGGACACGGTCGTCAAGAAGGGCTTCCTCGGCATCCGCCGGGTGGAGACGACGCGCCCGTTCCGGCGGAGCGGCATCGAGGTGCGGGAGCGCCTCCGCCGCGTCCGCATCGGCATCCCGCGCGTGCTCAACATCTACTCGACAGGCCCGTATTACCGCGCCTACTTCGAGGCGCTCGGCGTCCCCAAGCAGAACGTCGTCTTCAGCGACGCGACGAGCGAGGAGATGTGGGTCGAGGGCGGCAAGTACGGCTCCATCGATCCGTGCTTCCCGTCCAAGGTGGCGCAGGCCCATGTCCACAACCTGCTCTTCCACCACCACAGCGACGAGAAGAAGCTCCATTACATCTTCTTCCCCATCCTCACCCATGTGCCGAGCTTCGGCGAAGGGGTGATGGACAAGACGAGCTGCCCGATCGTCGCGGGCGTGCCGGACGTCATGAAGGCGGCGTTCACGAAGGAGGTCGACTTCTTCAAGACGCGCGGCATCGAGTACCTCGACCCCGCGCTCACGTTCTCCGAGATGACGCTGACGGCGCGCCGGATGTTCGAGACCTGGGGCCCGCGGCTCGGCATCACCGAGGACGAGAGCGATCACGCGCACCGCGAGGGGATGCGGGCGCTCTCGCAGTTCGAGCGCGACCTCCAGGACAAGGGGCGGGCGATCCTCGAGACGGTCGAGTCCGAGAACCGGGTGGCCATCCTGATGATCGGCCGGCCGTACCACTCCGACCCGGGCCTGAACCACGGCATCCCGGAGGAGTTCCAGGTGCTCGGTTATCCGATCCTCTCGGTGCGGTCCATCCCGCGCGACATGGAGTACCTCGCGCGGTACTTCAAGGACGAGATCGCGACGGGCCAGCACCCGCTCGACATCAACGACGTCTGGCCGGAGAACTACTCGGCGAACAGCGCGCAGAAGGTCTGGGCGGCCAAGTTCGCCGCCCGCCACCCGAACGTCGTCCTGCTCGATCTCTCGAGCTTCAAGTGCGGCCACGACGCGCCGACGTACGGGATCATCGACAGCATCGTGAGCTCGAGCGCCACGCCGTACGCGGCGCTGCACGACATCGACGCCAACAAGCCGGGCGGGTCGATCAAGATCCGCGTGAAGACGTACGCGCACAGCCTCAAGCTGCACGAGGAGGCGCTCGAGGACGCGGCGAAGAAGAAGGCGCAGCTGGTCCAGCGCATCGAGGAGAAGCGGCTCGAGCTGCTCCAGCTGAAGCGCGACCAGCAGGCGGCGCGCAAGATCACGGATCCCGCGCTCGAGCGGGAGATCGCCGCGCTCGCCGAGAAGGTCCGGAGCTACGTCGCGCCGGTCTCGCCGCCCGAGGCCCAGAAGACGGGCCTCGTGCAGCTCAAGAAGAAGCAGTCCGACGGGACCGTCGTCCCCCTGGAAGCCTGAACCACGTCGAAGGTCGAGGGGGGGACGGCGGGGCCGCCCCTTCCAGCATCCAAGCGAAGGGAAGCCACGCCATGCAACACACGAGCACGACGAGCACGACCACCACGCAGAAGACGCGCCTTCCTCTGGCGGGCGAGACGCGATCCATCAAGACCGACGTCGACATCGAGGCGGAGCTCAGGGCGTTCGAGGAGGCCGAGCGGGAGCGGCTCGGGCTCAAGGCCGAGCGGCGCCAGTGGGTCGACAACATGCTCAAGCCGAAGATGACGAAGAAGGAGCGCGAGAGCGTGACGCTCCTCATCAGCGGCCTCACCGCCGCGCAGGACTTCCTGTGCGAGGGCGCGCTGAAGGGCCTCGGCTACAACGTCCACTACTTCGGGATGAGCGACAACGCGGGGCTGCAGACAGGCAAGGAGTTCGGCAACCGCGGCCAGTGCAACCCGACGTACTTCACGGTCGGCGGCCTCGTGAAGTACCTCATCGACCTGCGCGACAAGCAGGGGATGTCCACCGAGGACATCATCAAGAACTACGTGTTCCTGACGGCGGGCGCGTGCGGGCCCTGTCGGTTCGGCATGTACGTGACCGAGTACAGGAAGGCGCTCCGCGACGCCGGCTTCGACGGCTTCCGGGTCATGCTCTTCCAGCAGACCGGCGGGCTCTCGCAGGCGACGGGCGACGACGTCGGGCTCGAGATGAACCCTGCGTTCTTCATCGCGATCATCAAGGCCATCGTCTGCGGCGACACGCTGAACGCGCTCGGCTACCGGATCCGGCCTTACGAGGTCGAGCCGGGCGCGACGAACCGCGCGATGGAGAGCGCGAAGCGCATCCTCTACAAGGCGCTTTACGAGCAGACGAACGTGTTCAAGGCGCTCTACGAGGCGCGCAAGGAGTTCGAGGGCGTCCGGGTGGACAAGCTCCGGCCCAAGGCGAAGACGTCGATCATCGGCGAGTTCTGGGCGATGACGACCGAGGGCGACGGCAACTACGCCCTGCAGAAGTTCCTCGAGAGCGAGGGCGGCGAGAACGACATCCAGCTCACGACGGCGTGGCTGCTCTACAACATCTGGGAGTGCGCCCGAGACACCCGCGAGCGGCGTGACCTGCGCGGCGCCGACGAGGGCAATTACGGCCTCGCCAGCCTGGACGAGTTCGGCGTGGCGAAGCGCCTCGCGACGATGCGCCTCGCCGAGGGCGCGCTGCGCGTCGGCTTCCAGGCGTTCGCGCTGCCGCTCGGCCTGCTCGACTACCACCTTCCGGACATGGAGCTCGTGGCGGAGGTGGCGAAGGACTACTACTCGAACGACCTCCGCGGCGGCGAGGGGCACATGGAGGTCGGCAAGCTCATCGTGAACGCCGTGAAGTCGAAGGCGCACGTGACGGTGAGCGTGAAGCCGTTCGGCTGCATGCCCTCGTCGGGCGTCTCCGACGGCGTCCAGTCGCTGATCACGTCGCGCTACCCCGGGACGATCTTCTGCGCGGTGGAGACGAGCGGCGACGGCGCGACGAACTTCTACTCGCGCATCCAGATGTACATGTTCAAGGCGCGCATCCTGGCCGAGCAGGAGCTCACCCGCGCCTACGAGGAGGCGGGCGTCACGGAGGCCGAGGTGCGCGCGTTCCTCGCGAGGAACCCGAAGTACGCGAGCCCGCTCCACCACGCGCCGCACCGCGTCGCCGGCTCGGCCGCCAACCTCGTCTACGAGGTGGCGCCGCTCATCAAGCAGACGGCCGCCGAGCGCGCCGTGGGCAAGGCCAGGGCGGCGGCGGGCGCGCTCCGCGACGCCGTGATGGCGGCCCCGGCCAAGGCGAAGGCGGCGAAGGATTTCCTCACGGACCCGGAGACGCTCGCCCGGGCGCGCGAGGACGTCGCGCTGCTCCGCGACATCGTCGGCGGCAAGGCCGCGGAGCGGTTCAGCCCGCTGGTCAAGCGCCTGGCCGGCAAGGCGTACTTCGAGAACAACCCCGAGGTTCGCCACGTGAGCCACGGGGCGAACAGCGTGGAGCCCATCGCCGCGGAGTGAGGCGGACGAGGCGGACGCCGCCGGGCGAGCTGCGCCCGGCGGCCCCCTCGGCCCTCTCGGCCTCGCCGCGCCTCTCCACGCTCGGCGCGCCGCGCCGCCCCGCCCGCCGCGCCGTCCGGCCGCGACGCACGCGCGAAATTCTGCTAGATATCGCGCGCCATGACCGAACTGCGCTCGTTGTCTCCCGATGCTCTTGCCTCGCTCACCCGTGAGCTCGAGGCGCGTTTTGCTGCCTTTGAAGCCCGCGGCCTCAAGCTCGACATGACGCGCGGCAAGCCGTCGTCCGAGCAGCTCGATCTCGCGAACGGCATGCTCGCGCTGCCCGGCGCGGGCGACCTCATCGCCTCGGACGGCTCGGATACACGCAACTACGGCGGCCTCGACGGCCTGCCCGAGATGAAGGCCATCTTCGCCGAGATGCTCGAGGTCCCCTCGGAGCAGGTCATCGTCGGCGGGAACAGCAGCCTGACGATGATGCACGACGCGGTGGTCCGCGCGCTCATCCACGGCGTGCCCGACGGCAGCGGCCCCTGGGTGAAGCAGCCCAAGGTGAAGTTCCTGTGCCCGAGCCCCGGCTACGATCGCCACTTCGCGATCTGCGAGCACCACGGCATCGAGATGATCACGGTCGACCTGCGCGACGACGGCCCGGACATGGACCAGGTCGAGAAGCTCGTCGCCGAGGACGCGGCCATCAAGGGCATGTGGAGCGTGCCGAAGTACTCCAACCCCACGGGCACCACGTACGGCGCCGAGGTCGTGCGCCGGCTCGCGGCCATGAAGACGGCGGCCCCGGACTTCCGCCTCTTCTGGGACAACGCCTACGCGGTCCACGACCTCTACGCCGAGGGAGACAAGCTCGCGAACATCGTGCCGGCGTGCCAGTCCGCGGGCCACCCCAACCGGCCGATCGTCTTCGCCTCCACGTCGAAGATCTCGTTCGCCGGCAGCGGCGTCGCCGCCATGGCGTCGAGCCCCGCGAACGTGGCGGACGCGAAGAAGCACCTCGGCATCCAGACCATCGGTCCGGACAAGGTGAACCAGCTGCGGCACGTGCGCTTCTACAAGGATTACAAGGGCCTGCTGGGCCACATGCAGCGGCACGCCGAGCTCATGCGGCCCAAGTTCGAGGCGGTGACGACCACGTTCGAGCGCGAGCTCGGCGGCAAGGGCATCGCCACCTGGACCTCGCCGCGCGGCGGCTACTTCGTCAGCCTCGACACCCTCGACGGCTGTGCGAAGGAGGTGGTGCGCCTGGCCAACAAGGCGGGCGTGAAGCTGACCGGCGCCGGCGCGACGTACCCGTACGGCCGCGATCCTCGCGACCGCAACATCCGCGTCGCGCCCTCGATGCCGCCGCTGGAGCAGATCCGCGTCGCCATGGACGTCGTCGCGGTCTGTGTCCAGCTCGCGAGCGTCCGCAAGCTCGCTGGCTGATCGCCGTATCGCCGTCATCGTCGCTCGCTCGCATTGCGATCAACGCACCGCAGTGCAAGGGTGGGCGCTTCCTCCCGGAGCGCCTCACCATGCAGCAACTCACCCTCGAAGGTCAGCAGAGAGTTTCCGACCTGTCACAGCGCTATTTCGTCAGCACCGACGCGGTGATGACGCTGTTGCAGGCGCTCGTGAACGGCCATGGAACGATGGCGCAGTTCTACCACCCCGAGCTGGGCGGCGGCGGGCAGTGGATGCAGGGCGGCATGACCATGGTCGGGGACATGTTCAACAACGGTCTCAAGGCCAAGGTGGACGGCCTGTGCTCCGAGCTGTCCAGCCTGCTGGCCAGCCAGCCCTTCGTTCCAGCGCCCCCGAGCTATCCATCGCAGGGCGGTCAGCAGCAGCAGCAAGGTGGCAGTGGAGGTCTTGGGGGATCGCCGGTCAGCCTGTTCGTCCCGGGCTCGGGAGGGGGCTCGGGCAGCTGGTGGCCCGGGGAGCTCGGCGTGCCGAGCTCCAGCGGATCGCAGAACAACGTCCGATATGCCTACTTCCCCGGCGCGCGGCGCCTGGCCGTCGAGGTCAACGGGCGCGTCAGCGTCTATGACACGCTCGATCACCAGATCGGCGGCGTGTCGCAGCAGCAAGGGTCGGGGGCGTCCGTGACGTTCACCAGCCAGTACGGCGTGGTGAGCGTGCTGAGCTTGCCAATCATCTCCGGCGACCTCGCCGTGAAGCAGGCGCCGATCGCCCCGCCCGCTCCGGCGCAAGCGGCCGCTCCGGTGCAGGCGGACGCCCCCCGCCCTGCTCCGGCGCAGGAAGGGGATATCTTCGCCGCCATCGAGCGGCTCGCCGATCTCCGGCAAAAGGGGTTCATCACCGAGCAGGAGTTCGCTGCGAAGAAGACAGAGCTCCTCGGCAGGCTCTGAGCACGAGCAAAGGACGGTCGCCGAGGGCGAGGAGGGGCGGGCGGCGAGCGCCGGAGAGGAGCGCTCGCCATGCTCCGTCGACCGTCACCCGCCGTGACAGACCGCTTCGATGTTGTGCCCATCAGGATCACGCACGAACGCGCCGTAGTAGCCCGGGTGGTACTGCGGCCGTAGCCCCGGCGGACCGTTGTCGACGCCTCCAGCAGCGAGCGCGGCGCGGTAAAACGCGTCGACGTCGGCCCGCGTCTTCGCGACGAAGGCGACATGCAAGCCGCCCTGCAGCGGTGTTCCCGTGCCGATCCAGAAGTCGGGCTTCCCCTCAGGCCCGAGGCCGGCGTGGGTGCCCGCCTCTCCGGTCATCTCGGGCGTTATCTCCATCACGAGCCCGTAGCCAAGGGGGGCCAGGGCCGCCAGATAGAAGGCCTTGCTCCGCTCATAATCCGAGACTGGAAAACCGATGTGGTCGATCATCATGCGCGCCATCATCGCCCAGGCAGACCGCCCCAGCTGAAGAAAAGGGACTGCATCTCTCCTCCCGGCAAAGCGCACCACGCAACGCCGTGAACAGCATTCCAATAGGCCACACGGAATTGCCATCCTCAGCAGGAAGTCGGCAGCGCGCGCCACGGCCGCTCGGACGCCGCCCCCATGGTTCGTCCACACGCGATTTTCCGCCCGGCGCCGCGATCTCGACGGGCAGCGCTGCCTTGCCTACCGCGCGGGCCGCGCGCTCGCGCGCTCGAGGCCGCGGAGGACTTCCTCGAGCGCTTCCTGGGTGATGAGACCCACGTGCCGGAAGACCTCCCGGCCCCCTGCGTCGAGGACGACGACGCTCGGCACGTGGTGCAGCCCGGCGAAGGGCCCCTCTCCGGCGATCGTCGGGGCGTCCGCGAGCGCCACCGGGTACGGGAGCTTGAGCGCCGCGACGAAGGCCTCGACGAGCGGCCGGTTCTCGCTCGCCTCGAGGACGAGGAGCGCCGCGTTGACGCGCGGCGTGTGATCGCGGAACAGCCCCGCGAGGAACCGCGCCTCCGCCTGGGACGCCACATCGTAGGTCGCGACGAAGCCGATCACGCTGAACCTGCCCGAGAGCGACCCGGTCGAGAGCTCGCGGCCGTCGAGGGTCTCGTACGAGAAGCTCCGCACCGGGCCGGGCACCGGCGCCGCCGCGGCGAGCGGCGGCCCCGCCGCCGGCTCCCGGACGGCGTCGCCGCCCCCGCCGCAGCCGATCGCGAGCAGCAGGAGCGGCGTGCACACCGGCGCGAGCGGCCTCATGGAAGCGGATCACCCTCCAGGTGGGCGTCGAAGAGATCGGCGCAGAGCTGCAGCGAGGGTGGGAGCTCGGCGCCCTTGCGCCGCTGCGCCAGGACGGCATGGCACAGCTCCTCGATGACCAGCTTGATCGGCGTGGCCTCGAGCTGCGCGCCGTCGAGCAGGATCCCCGGACCCGGGGCGTCCTCCGCGCGGACGATGGGATCGTGCCGCGCCCAGGCGATGCCATCCTCGGGGAGATAGCGACACCAGAGCACCCGCACGAAGCGCAGGTAGAGCGGCGTCACCAGCGCCACCACGCGATCGCCCCCCGCGGCGACGCCGCGCAGCGCGAAGCCGCCCGCCGGGCGCGGCGCATGCTCCCCCCCCTCGATCGCGACCTCGATCCGCTCGCGGCGCCCGGCGTCGCTCTCGACCGACAGGAGCGGCGCATAGATCGCCACCGCGGGCACCTGCAGCTTGGGCGCGTCTTCCGCGAGGACGTCGAGCCACGCCTCGCGCGCCTCGGGGCCGAGCTCCCCGTACACGTGCGCTGCGGCGATGGCCGCCTCGGCGTCGGTCGCGAGCGCGGCGAGCCACTCCCGCCAGGCGGCGAGGATGCGCGGATCGAGCAGCGCGCCCGACGACGCGGGCAGGCCCTGCGCCGCGCCGTCGGGCGCGGCGGCGTCCAGCGAGGGCTCCTGGACGAGATCGACCGAGCTCGGGTCGCGGCGCTCCGTCATGCCACCCTCAGCGCAGCGCGTCGCGGCGACGCGCCCCGACGTCGCGCTCCAGATCGCGCACGAGCTCGGCGAACTCGTCGCCCCGTCCGAGCGGCGCCACGAGCGTCAGCTCTCCGCCGCGATCCGCGAACAGGAGCGCGACGCCGTCGCTCGCCTCGACGATGCTCTTCACGAACACGACGTCCGCTGGGTGGACCAGGACGTGCTGCACCAGCATCCCGGCGCTCGCATCCGCGATCGAGAGGGGGCCGCGCGCGGGCCCGAGCTGCTCCGCGGCGCCCGATGGCTGCCCGCCGGCCGGAGACGCGGACGCGACTCGCCTGGAATTGCTGTCGTTCCGGCCCATGGACGGCGGAGCTAAGCACCGCTCGCCGGAGGGATCCAGCGGGCACACCCGGCGGGGATGGCCAGCCCCCTCGCCGCGTCAAGAGGCCGCGTTCCTCCCTCGATCCGCGGGCCCCGCGGCGTTCTCTAGCCCGCCAAAGCGGCGCGAGATCGTCGGGCCGCTCACCTTCACCCTTCCTCCTTCGCACGGGCGGCTCGCCGGCGGCGTCGTCGGGAGGCGACGGGCCGCGGGCCCGAGCCAGACGAGAGCCGACGGGAGCCGACGAGAGCCACCGCCGCGAGCCGGGGCAGGCGGGCTCTGGGGCCCACGGAGCGCTCGGGGATCGCCGCGCGGGGCGAAAGCGCCGCGAGGGGCGCTACACTCCCGCCGATGTCAGCCTCACGAGCCTGCAGCGAGCGAATGGAGGAGCGCCGCGAGACGTGCCCGGCGCCGCAGCCGAAGACCGCCGTCGATGACGACGAGCGCGAGCACGACGAGAACGACGAGAACGACGGCAAGCTGACCGACCTGCCGCCGCTCGGGCACGACGAGGAAGAAGGGGGCGACGAGGGCTTCGACGATCTCCTGCAGACGCTCGACGACGCGGAGCAGGGGCTCGACGACGCGAACGCGAGCGACCTCGAGATCGGCGTCGAGCTCGCCGTGGACGACGGCGGGACCGGAGAGGACGAGCCCGCGGAAGAAGGCGTCGACGTCGGGGCGCTCCACGAGGGGATCGCGGAGGCCGACGCGAGCACGTGGCTGTCCGATGAGGCCGTCGAGCAGAGCGACGCCGAGCAGGACGATCTCGACGATCACGGCGGGCCGCACGGCGACGACGGCGGCGCGGAAGGGACGGGAGAGGACCCGGCGGACGACGTGGACGAGGGGGAGCTGCCGGCGCTCGACGCGGACCAGGACGGCGCGTACGAGGGCGAAGATCTGCTCGCAGAGCTGCCCGATCTGCCCGACGACCAGGCCCCCGTCTGGGACGCGCTGCCCTGGGTCGTCGTCGAGGACGCGGGCGCCGCCGTCCCGTGCAGCACGCTCGCGGTGGCCGGCGGCTACGTCGTCGCGGGCAGCGCCGGCGCAGAGCCCGGGCTGACGAGCGAGCCCGCCGCGCGATCGGGAGGCCGCCCGCGCCGCGCGGAGCGTGCGGGCGGCGAGCGCGGGGCCGTGCTCGTCGTCGACGCGGGGGCGCTCTCCGCGCGCCGCGCCGGCATCGACACGTCGGCTTCCTCGATCGCGCTGTCGGACAGCGCGATCCTCATCGCCACGCGCCGCGGCAACCTGCTGCTGAGCGACGACCGGGGGAAGAGCGCGAGCCCGCTCGGCGCGTGGGGCTCGGGCGGCGCGCCGGTGACGCTCGCGACGACGCCGGGGCGCCTGTGGGTGCTGGCCGGCAAGACGCTGTGGTCGCCCGCGGCCGGCGCGGTCGTCTCGCCGCCGGAGACCGCCTCCGCCGTGGCCGCGGGCTCGCCCCGCCGCGACGGCGCGCCGACGTCGTCGAAGGGCGCGCTCTCCCTGTCGCCCGGGCCCGCGCTGCGGGACGGCGTGCTCCGGATGAGCGCGAGCGAGGGGGTGATCGTCGCGCTCACGAGCGCGGCCGAAGGACCGCAGCTCGAGCGGCTCCGCGGCGACGACGAAGGCTCGCCGGTCGTGCCGCTGTCGGGGGCGGCGCGGCGCGCGGCCGAGGCCGACGACTGCAGGCTCGCAGCGGCGGCCGGCGGGCGCTCGATCGCGATCTCCGGCGCCGGGCTCCTCTGCGTGTCGCGCAACGGCGGCGAGACCTTCCGCGTGCTGGAGGGGCTCGCGGTGGTCGCCGCCCTCGCCTTCGCGGGCGACCACAAGGCGTCGCCGCTGCTCGCGCTCGTCGCGCGCGAGGGTGAGCGCCGGGCGCAGCTGGTCCACGTGCCGTCGAACGCCGCCCCGACGCTCGTCGCCGAGCTCGGCGCGACGCCCCCGGGCGCCCCCGACGAGGAGGCCGCGTCGATCGGACCGGCGGCGATCGCCTGGGACGCGTCGCGCGAGGTCGTGTGGGTCGCGTGCTGGGCGGGGCTCGTCGCGCTCACGCGACAGAGAAAGCACTGACGGTCGTCCTCCGCCGCGCGGGCGGCGCGCGAGCGCCGGCTCGCCGCGCTCGCACATCGCTCGCCTCGCGCGCGGCGCGCTCAGCCGCCGACGAACGACGCGTGCAGCAGGCGCTGCGCGGCCGCGACGTCCGCGGCGCCGACGAGGGCGCCGAGGCGCAGGGGGCCCGCGACCGTGAACCGAGGCGCGATGCCGGCGCGCGCGAGGACCTCCACGAAGCGCGCGAGCGGCTCCGCCGTCGCGGAGAGCCCGTCGCCGACGACGCTGACCGCCGCGAGCCCCTCGACGAGCTCGAGCGACGGCAGCAGCGCGGCGAGCTTTCGCCTGGCCCCCTGCCACTCGGGCACGTTGAGGAGCGGGATCACGAACGCGCCGCCGCCGTGACCGAAGGAGAGATCCCGGAAGCCCAGCCCGAGATCGCCCGCCGCGCGGAGGACCTCGTCGAGCCGGAGCCCGCCGTCAGCCCGCGCGAGGACGACGTTGCCCTCGGCGACGATCGCGCGCGCCGCGAGCGCCGGAGGCGCCGAGCCCGGCGCGGACCGGCGCACCACCGTCTCCCGCGCGCCGGGGCCGGCGTCGAAGGTCGACCGCGCGTAGAGGGCCACGCCGGAGCGCCGCGCCCACTCGACCGCCTGGGCGCAGACGACCTTCGCGCCGCACTCGGCCATCTCCTGGAGGACCGCGCAGTCGAGCTCGGGCAGGTGGCGGGCGTCCGGGACGACCCGCGGGTCGGCCGAGTACACGCCGTCGACGTCGCTGTAGATCTCGCAGCGCTCGGCGCAGAGCGCCGCCGCGAGCGCCACGGCCGTTGTGTCGGAGCCCCCGCGGCCGAGCGTCGTGATCTCGCGGCGGTAGCTCATCCCCTGGTAGCCGGCGACGATCACGATGCGGCCGCGCGCGAGCTCGTCCTCGATGCGGAACGGGCGGACCTCGATGATGCGCGCGTCGAAGTGGCGATCGTTCGTGAGGATGCCGGACTGGGAGCCCGTGAACGAGATCGCCTCGAAGCCCCGGGCCTGGATGGCGATCGAGAGGAGCGCCATCGACACGCGCTCGCCGGTCGAGAGCAGCATGTCGAGCTCGCGCCGGGGAGGATCCGCGGCCGCGCTCGCCGCCTGCCGGGCGAGCGCGAGCAGGCCGTCGGTGGTCTTGCCCATCGCGCTGACCACGACGACGACGTCGTTGCCGGCGCGCTTCGCGGCGACGACGCGCTCGGCGACCTTGCCGATCCTGTCGACGTCGGCGACCGATGAGCCGCCGTACTTCTGCACGATGATCGGACGGCCCGCCTTCGCGGGCGAGGCACCCGGCTCGCACGGCGAGCCCTCCTGCTGGGCGCGGTTCGACGGCTGCTCGGCCATGCTGCACCTCCAAGCGCTGCGCGCGCTGCGCAAGAGCTCGGGCTATCACGGGCGCGGCGCGTGGGCCAAGCGCGCGGCTCGCTGCTCGGGCGCAGACCGCTCGGGCGCAGACCGCGCGGGCGCGCTCAGGCGGGCGCGCTCAGGCGGGCTCGCTCTGGAGCAGCATCTCGTAGAGCTCCGCCTCGGAGTCGCGCCCCTCGGCCCGCGCCCGAGCGGCGAGCCGCGCGAGCACGTCGCGCCGCCGCGGCGCGACCTCCAGGCGGACGGCGTCGTCCCCCTCCTCCATCCGCGCCGACAGCAGGGCGAGGAGATCGAGGTCGCGACCGAGCCGCTCGAGCACATCGGCGAGCGCCATCGCCACCCCCTGGTCGGCGGGATCGGCGCGGAGCCGATCGGCCAGCCGCTCGGCCAGGAGCTCGTCGTCGACGCCGAACGCGCGGGCCAACGGCACCTGCCCCTCCGCCAGCGTGACGCTGCTCGGGATGGGCGCCGTGAGGTCGGTCGACGTGTCGGATCCATCGAGCGTGGGCATCTCGTCGATGGTCCCGGGGTCGATCGGCGCGGCCCTGGGCGGGGCGGCCGGCGCGCGGGGGACAGGGGGAGGCTTGATCGGCGCCGGGGCGATCACCACGGGCTCGGGCGGGATCGTGCGCCGGCGCGGAGCCGCGACGTGGACCTCGATCCGCTGCTCGGCCGCGCGGGGCCGCTGGACCGGGCCGGGCGGCGCCGCCGGGGCAGGCGCGACAGGCGGCGCGATCTCGCCCGAGACGCGGCGGAACGCGGCGTTGATGCCCGGATCGCGCGGCCGGAGGCGCAGCGCGAGGCCCAGCTGTCGCTGCGCCGCGAGGAGATCCCCCCGGGATCGCTCCTCGATCTCGGCGGCCTCGGCGAGCAGGGCCGCGACGGCGGCGGCGCCGTCGCCGAACGGCGCTCCCCTCGCGCGAGCGGGGCCCGCGTCGTCCGCGCGGCCCTGGAGGGCGAGCTCCACCGCGTCGCGCAGCCGCCCGAGCGCGACCGACGCTCCCCCGAGATCGCCGAGCCCGGCGCACCAGCGGCCCTCGAGCAGCCGCGCCTCCAGCGCCTCCGGCGCGCCGGGCGGGACGCTCCGCACGCGCGCGATCGCCGCCGGGAGATCCCCCGCGATCTCCGCGAGGCCGCGGCCGAGCTCCAGATCGAGCGCGCACGCGGGCGCGCCGCTGCGCGCGGCGAGGGCGCGCGCCCGGGCGAGGAGGTCGAGCGCGCGCCTCCCCTCCCCCGCCGCCCGCAGCGAGCGCCCGAGGCCCGCGACAACGTCGGGGCTCTCCGGCGCGTAGCGGAGCGCCCGCTCGAAGAGCACCCGCGCGTCGGCGACGTCGCCCCGCGCGAGGAACGCCTCCGCGGCCCTGCGCGACACGGCGTGGCGCGCCTCGGCGCCGCGCGCGGAGGCCTCGAGGTGCTCGGCGTCCGCGAGCGCGCCGCGCACGTCGGCGACGTCGAGCCGCGCGTGGAATCGCGCCCACCGCAGCGCCTCGATCCCGGGCGCGCGCGCCACGCCGAGGTTCAGCGCGTCGAGGCGCACGTCGACGGCGTCCGCGAGCGCCGCCGCGCGCAGCCACGCGAGCGCGGCGAGCGGGCCGTAAGGCTCCGCGTGCGCGGCCCGCGCGAGCGCGGAGAACGCGCCGTCGTGATCGCCGACCGCCTCGAGGAGCGCGCCGCCGAGGAGGCCGGCGTCCACGGCGGGCATGGCGTCGACGACGGTCGAGAGCGCCCCCTCTGCGCGCTCGCCGATCACGAGGTCGAGCCAGGCGAGGCGCGAGGAGATCTCGGGGTGCCGCGGGGCGCGCTCCAGCGCGGCGAGGTAGGCGCGCCGCGCCTCGTCGAGCCCGCCCGCGGACGCGAGCTCGTCGGCGGCGCCCGCAAGCTCGGCCGCCTCGAGCGCCCGGAGCGCGCGGTCGCCCAGCGCGGGGGGCGCCGCGCCGAGCGCGCCCTCGGCGCGGAAGCGGCCCGCCTCCGCGGTGACCACGGCCCACTGCACCCCCTCCACCGCGGGCGCCCTCGCGCCCGCCGCGGGCAGGAGCAGTCGGACGATCCGCTCGACCGCGGCGTCCAGAACGATCGCGCCCTCGACGAGGCGCCCGTGCGCGCCCGCCATCATCGAGAGCGCCTGCAGCGCGAGCGCGTGCGGCGGGGCGGCGAGGCCGATGCCGCGGGCGCGCTCCGGCAGGAGCCTGAGCGCGCGCTCCCCCGGGGCCACGGCGACGTCGAACGCGAGCGCCGTCTCGCCGGATCGCAGCGCGACCAGCGCGCCGTCCTCGATGGGCGCGATGAGGAGCTGCGGCGCGCCGTCGCCGAGGAGGCCGCGGAGCCGCGGCGCGGCCCAGCCGGCGAGCTCGGTCCCCTGCGCCTCGACGGAGAGCCGGACGAGCTGGCCGCGCCGGTGCCGGAAGCGCGCCACGCCGCCGGAGAGGTCGACAGGGAACCGGATCCCGGCGAGCCGCACCACGAGCTCGGTGACGCGGAGCGGCCCGAGCGCGAACGGCTCCCCGAGCTCGATGGCGAGCGCGCCCTTGCTGACGGCGAGCCGGAGGACAGGGCGGTCGTCGGGCGGGCGCGGGGCCGCGCCGCCGCCGGGCGCGAGCGCGCGGATCGACGGCGCAAGGCCCAGCGCGCGCGCCGGCCGGCCGCGCCTCTGTCCAGCAGCCATACCCGCCAAGGGTATCAACCCGGCGGCATTTCAGGCGAGTTCACGGCGATCGCGCCGGACGAGGCGCGGCGGGGCGGGTCAGATCTCGCCCTTGGCGAGCTTGTCCTTCATTTTCTGGATGAGCGCCGGGAACCCATCCTTCTTGATGATCTTCGTGAACTGCGAGCGGTAGCTCCCCACCAGGCTGACGCCCTCGGTGACGATGTCCTTCACGAGCCAGGCGCCCCCCTTCTGGGAGAGCTTGAAGGCGATCTCGACCGGCTCCTCGCGCGCGTCCTTCCTGGAGACGGCCTTGGTCTTGACCGTCATGACGCCGCCGCTGTCGGTCTCGCTGAGGTACTCGACGTTGAAGTCGAGCGTCTTCTTCAGGTTGCGCTCGTAGGCCCTGCGCACGAGCTGCTTGAGGAGCTCGCTGAACTGCTGCTTCTCGGCGTCGGTCCGCGCGGCCCACTCGCTGCCCAGCGAGGCCTCCGCCAGCGCCGCGTAATCGAGCATCTCGTCGAAGACCGCGCCCACCTTCTTCTGGTTCTCGACCCCCCCCTTCTTCAGGAGGTCGAACAGGGCCGTCTGCTTGGCCTTGACGACGTCCGTCGCCGGCCCGGCGCTGGCGAGGCCCACCGGGCCGAGCGTGAGCGCGAGCAGCGAGAACGTCGCCGCGAAGAGATGGTTCATCCTGCGTGTCACGTATGGTTCTCCTTCTGTGCCTGCGGGCAGCGAGCGCGCCTCGGGAGGCTTCTACTGCTCACCCTGTCCATCCGCAAACGGCATGGCAAACGGCCTGCCAGGTCGGACGCAGGGCCCGGTGGCCCGGCGACGTCGCATCCCTGCTCTCCATGAACACCGCGAGAAGAGACAGCAATCCGACTGCGCTGGCCCGCTCCCCAGGGGCAGACGACGGCCTCCGCGGCCTATTCACGCGCGGCGGCGGGCTCGGCCGCGATCTCTCGGCTGGGCGCCGGGAAAAGCTCGTGCGCGGCGCACCGGGGCGTGAACGGAGCGCCACGCGTCCGATGTGACGAGGCATCGACCGCGGCCGCGCGGGCTCCGCGTCAGCCCGCCGGGCGCGATCGCGGGGAGAGCTCCGCGGCGACGGCGAGGCGCTCCGCGCCGCAGGGCTCCGGCGGCCGGTCCGGGACCCTCACCCGGAACGCGGTCCCCTCGCCCTCGCGGCTGTCCACCTCGATCGCGAAGCCGTGATCGTCGAGGATCCGCTTCACCACGGCCAGGCCGATGCCCATGCCGTGCGTGCGGGTCGTGAAGAACGCGTCGAAGAGGCGATCGCGGGCGCCCGCGGGGATGCCTCGCCCCTGGTCGCGGATCTCCAGGAGCCAGGCGCTCGGGTCGCGCCAGAGGCGCACGGTCACGACGGCGCCCGCGGAGCTCGCCTGGATCGCGTTCCGCACGAGGTTCCAGACGACCTGGCGCATCTGGGCCGCGTCGGCGGTCACCGGCGCGGACGGCGGCCCCTCGAAGCGCACCTCGACGTCGCCACCGCGGCCCGAGCGCCCCGCGAGCACGACGACGTCGCGGGCCGTCGCCGAGAGGTCCACGCCCTCGAGCGTGGGCACCCGCGGGCGCGACAGATCGAGCATGTCGCCGACGAGGTCGTTCAGGCGCGCGGTCTCGCGCTCGATGATCTCGCAGAGCTTGCGATCCTCGTCGGAGAGCGTGCCGCCCGTGCGGAGGAGCTCGATGGATCCCGCGATCGAGCCGAGCGGGTTCCTGATCTCGTGGGCCAGCCCCGCGGCGAGGCGGCCCAGCGCCGCGAGCCGCTCGGCCTGCTCCGCCCGCGCGGTGGCCTGCACGAGCCGGCCGCCCGTCGCGCGCAGCCGCTCCGCCAGGTAGCTCGCGAGCAGCGTGACCACCAGGATCGCGAGCAGGTTGACGAACATGGGGTACCGCAGCTCGCCCCAGTGCGTCGCGTACGCACCGGCCGGCTGATCCGGCGGCACCCCGAGGAGGTGCAGCCCGAGCGCCGCGCACAGGACGAGGTACGCCGCCGCCCCCGACGCCGCGGCGACGATGGCGCCGGGGAGCCCGAGGAGGATCGCCCCCGTGAGGCAGGTGAGGCCGTAGAGCGACGTCGCGCCGCTCGAGGCCCCGCCGGTGATGTACACGAGCGCGGTCCAGGTGATCTGATCGGTCACGAGCTGCGCCCGCGCGATCGCCCGGAGGGCGCGGTTCATGCGCAGGAACACGGCGTAGATGCCGGAGACGCCGTACGCGGCGGCGACCGTGACCAGCGCGACGTTGCTGGAGAAGCTCCCGGGGGTGAAGCCGCCGAGGTACACCGCCGCGGTCACGACGAGGAAGACGGTGAGCACCGCGAGGCGCAGCGCGATGAGCCAGGTGAGCCGGCTCGCGAGCGGCGCCTCGGCGCCGCCGGGGGCGCCGGACGGGAGCAGCATCGCCGGCGTCGAGGCGCGGGCGTCGCGCGGCGGCGCGGCCCCGGCGTGCTCTCGCGGCGCCCCGGCCTCGCCGCCGGGGCTCGCCGGGGAGGCCGCGGTCGACATCACTCCGCCTTGATCTTGCCGGCGAGATCGAAGATCGGCAGGTACATCGAGATGAGCACGATGCCCACCATGCCGCCGACGATGACCATGAGGAGCGGCTCGAGCAGCGACGTCAGCGCGGCGACGGCGACGTCGACCTCCTCTTCATAGAAGTCGGCGATCTTGTTGAGCATCGTG
This sequence comes from Sorangium sp. So ce426, assembly GCF_051475585.1. Lineage (NCBI taxonomy): Bacteria > Pseudomonadati > Myxococcota > Polyangiales > Polyangiaceae > Sorangium > Sorangium sp. So ce426. The sequence goes on from NZ_CP150341.1 coordinate 8,996,622, forward strand.
TCGAGGGCGCCGGTCTGCTCGCCGACGGCGACCATCTGCACGACCATGCCGGGGAAGACGTTCATCTCGCCGAGCGGCTCGGCCATGTTCTTCCCTTCGGAGATCTTCTGGCGGGAGTACATGAGGCCCTCCTCCACGACGACGTTGCCGGCCGTCTTCGCGACGATGTCGAGCGCGTCGAGGATCGGCACGCCGGAGCCGAGCAGCGTGCCGAGCGTGCGCGAGAACCGCGCGACGGCGATCTTCTGCATGACCGGGCCGATGATGGGGAGCCTGAGGATGAGGCGGTGCACCATCCGCTTGCCGGACGGCGAGCGGTAGAAGTAGGTCGCGCCGAAGGCCGCGGCCGCGGTCAGGACGACGATGAGCGGGAGGTAGGTGACGAACGCCTTCGAGACGGCGATGACGATCTTCGTGAGCTGCGGGAGCGCGTCCTTGGCGCCGAACTCCGCGAACATCGTCTCGAAGGACGGGATGACGAACGACATCAGCACGACCATGACGACGACCATGATCACGATGACGGCGATCGGGTACGCGAGCGCGCCCCGCACCTGGCGCGCGAGCTTCACGCGCTTCTCGATGTAGATCGCGAGCCGGTTCAGGATGCTGTCGAGGATGCCGCCCACCTCGCCGGCCTGGACGAGGTTGACGAACAGGTCGTCGAAGATCTTCGGGTGGCGCCGGAGCGCGTCGCTGAACGTGGCGCCCTGCTCGACGGTGTTCTTGATGTCCTTCAGCGCCGCCTGGAAGACCTTGTTCGGCTCCTGGTTCGACAGGATCTCGAGGCACTGGACCAGCGGGAGGCCCGCGTCGATCATCGTCGCGAACTGGCGGATGAACTTGACGAGGTCCTTCGGCTCGACGCCCGAGCCGAAGCTCAGGTTGAAGCTGAGCTGAGCCCCCTTCTTCTTGACGCGGGTGGGGTTGAGCTGCTGAGCGCGGAGGCGGTTCTGCACCGCCGCCTCGTTCTCGGCCTCCATGGTGCCCTTCCGGATCTCTCCGGTGCGGCCGCGCGCCTCCCAAACGAACTCCGCCATAGTGCTCCCGGTCTTCTCCCTGATCCACGACGGGCCTAGCCGACGCGCAGGGGCGGCCCCGCCTTGGGGAGGCCAGGATAAAGTTCCGGGCGGTCCAGGGTCAAAGACGGTGGCGCGTTCTCTGATCCGGCAAGGGGGGCGGTGGGGGGCGGTGCGATGGGACGGGGGACGGGGAAGGAAGAGAGGGAGGGAGAGGGCGCCGCGCCGAACAGCACGCGCCGGCGGGGGTCTCCGCGCGGCGGGGGCGGGCGGGCGCTCGGCCATCCGCCAAGACCGGAGCAGGAGAGCTTACGCTGAGAACACCGCCCGGCATGTCTCCCTTCGGGCCACGCCACCTGGAACGTTTCGTCGCGCGCCACACAAGGCGCGCCTGAGACGCCGCGCCCCCTGACACCGGATGGTACCTCGGTCGGTGCTCGCCGCGCCCACCCGCCCCCGCCGCGCGGAGACCCCCGCCGGCGCTCACCTCGATCCAGCCCAACAGCTCCTATCCGATCCAGAGGCCCTGGATCACGGGCACGGCTCACCACAGCGCGCATACGGGAACGATGGGCGGATCACCTGGACGGAATGGTGGGACATCAGGACAGGAGCGTGTGCCATCTGGACAGGAGCATGCGCCATCTGGACAGGAACATGTGCCATCTGGACAGGAGCGTGTGCCATCTGGACAGCGTGGGGGGGACATCTGGACACGATGGGTGTGTCGCATCGGCATGGCACAGGTTCATCCGACGAAACGGGTCGCCGGGCACGGGATCGTGCGATGGCTCCGGTTGTCCAGAGAACGGGGCGTCTGGTCCGGATGGGTCAACACCGGACGGCGAAGGCGTCGGTGCGTGGCCGCTGCGAGAGCTAGCTGTGCCCGCGCTCCGCCACGTAGCGGACCGCGCCGTGCACCTCGCGGAGGAGCGCGCCCTGCCGGCGCTCGACTCGCACGAGCTCCTGGTGGCCCTCCCACGCGCCGACCGGCGCGACAAGGACGCCCCCGTCGCTGAGCTGCGCCTCGAGCGCCGTGGGAGGCTCGGTCAACGCGTACGTCACCGCGACCTTCCAGGGCCGCTCCGACGGCGATGTCCGCTCGCCCGCGAGCACGCGCTCGGCGAGCGAGCGCCCGTCGCCGCACAGCAGCGTGACGCCCGCGCCCTCGTCGGACGGGCCGGCGGCGCTGGCCGCAAGCGCATCGTCGCCCTCCCGGCGATCGGGCCGCGCGCCGAGCAGCCGCACCGCGCGCGCGTGCAGCACGGGGTCGATCTCGATCGAAGCCACGCGCCCTGTCGGGCCGACGATGCGCCGCGCAAGCGCCGCCCCGTATCCGGTGCCCGTACCGAGCTCGAGCAGGCGATCGCCCGGACCGAGATCGAGCAGGCTGTACGTGAGCAGGTACGCGTGCGGCGCGCTCACGGTCGCGTGCCCCGCGCGGTCGAGCGGCAACGGCGTGTCGTCCGCCGACGCGGCGAGATCCTCCGGCAGGACGAAGCGCTCGCGCGGCACGAGCAGGATCGCGTCCAGGTAGTGGGCAAGAAACTCGAAGCGGCGCGCGAGCTCGGCCACGAGCGGCGCCCGCGCGACGCGGCCAGCCTCGGCGAGCTCGACGTCGCACGCAATGGCCGCGTCGAGCCACTCGGGGACCGGCTCCCAGCGATCGGGCCGGCGATCGTCGTACCTCGCCGCAAGCGCGGCGAGCGGCGCGACGGCGGCGCGTGTTTCGGTGCCCACGGGAGAAGCCACGGGGAGATCCTGAAGCAGGACCGCCGGTGCGGCTCGATCTTTCACGGAACGCGTCGCGATTGTCCACGCGTCGCCCGGCTCATCCCGCCCGCCGCCAGAGCTCGTTTGACACGGGCGCCCAGCCCTCCTCATCCTCGGCCATGACCCCCGTCGATCTCACGCCGATCGCAGCGCTCGCGATCGAAGCGCACCGCGCCGCGCCATGCGCGTGCGTCGCCGCAGCCGTGCGCACGCGAGACAACGTCCGGTACGGAGCAGGCGCCGCTGGACGCTTGTGGCAGGAAGACAGCCCGCCGGCCGGCGCCCGCGGCGCGACGCCGGCCGCGGCGACGGGCGACGCGATCTTCGATCTGGCGTCGGTGACGAAGCCGTTCACCGCGCTCGCGTTCGCCAGGCTCGCCCGCGCCGGCAAGGTGAGGTTCGACGAGCCGCTCGGGCAGGTGCTGCCGGAGCTCGCCGGCACGCGGTCGGCGCGCGTGCCGCTCGAGCTGCTCGCCGCTCACCGCGCCGGGCTCGAGGCGCACCGCCCGCTCCATCCGCCCGGCGACGACGCGCCGATCGATCCCCTCGGCGCGCTGCTCGAGTGCGCGAACGGGCGCCGCGCGGAGTGCGAGGGAGATCCGGCCGCCAGCGGGTTCCCGCCGGTGTACAGCGACCTCGGGTACCTGCTGCTCGGCGCCGCCGTCGCGCGGCGCGGCGAGGCCGAGCTCGACGAGGTCGTCGCGCGGGAGGTGACAGGGCCGCTCGGGCTCGCTGTCGCGCCGGTCCGCGCGCTCCGGCGGCGCGATCCGCGGTTCGATGAGCGCGTCGTCCCCACCGAGGACGTCGCGTTCCGCGGGGGCGTGATCCGCGGCGCGGTGCACGACGACAACGCCTGGACGATCGCGCGCGACGGGATGGCCGGGCACGCGGGCCTCTTCGGCGACGCCATGTCCGTGGCGCGGCTCGGGGTCGCGCTGCTCGAGGCGCTCGCGGGCGAGCGGCCGGAGTGGCTCTCGCGCAACGAGGTGGCGCGGCTGATCACGCCGCGCCCGGGTGGGTCGCTGCGCGCCGGGTTCGACGGCAGGAGCGGCGAGAGGCCGAGCTCCGGCGCGCGCTTCGGACCGCAGACCTTCGGCCACCTCGGCTTCACCGGGACGAGCCTCTGGATCGATCCGGAAGCGGAGCTCGTCGGCGTGCTGCTCACGAACCGCGTCCACCCGACGCGCACCTCCGACGCGATCCGTCGCGCGCGGCCCGCCGTCTATGACGCGATCGCGGAGGCCATGGCGCAGGCGCGATGACGCGAGGGCGGATGGCGCGCCGCATCGCTCCCGCGTTTTCGCGGGCCGGCGCGGAGCGATGCTAGGCTGCCGCGGTGTCCCACGGCGCCGTCCCCGAAGAGCTGGGCCCGTCCTCCGGGCTGGTTCGCTCGCCCGCAGAGCCGCCGCGCGCGGACGGCACGCCGCGCCCCGGCGTGGTCCAGCGCGAGCACGAGGGCGCGCGCGACGCGGACGGCGCGCCGAGGCCTCCCGGCGCGGGCCACGCCCCGCCGCCCGGATCCGCGAGGGCGCCGCGGCGCGCGCAGACCCCCGCCGCGAGGCAGAGCTCGCTGCGCCAGAACGCCGCGCAGAGCGGCCGCTTCATCCGCGCGTACCTGACGACGTTCACCGTCCTCGCGAGCTACCTCTGGTTCTTCTTCCTCCGCCGCCTCCTCGGAGAGACGTGGGCGAACAACCGCGTGGACGAGGTCCACGCGAGGAACGCCCGCCGCATCGAGCGCACGATCGTCGAGCTCCAGGGCCTCTTCATCAAGGTCGGCCAGATGCTCAGCATCATGGCGAACTTCCTCCCCGCGACCCTGCGCGCGGGGCTCGAGGGGCTCCAGGACCAGGTGCCGCCGCGCCCCTACGAGGAGATCGAGGCGCGCATCGCCGAGGAGCTCGGGCGCCCCATCGGCGAGGTCTTCGCCCGCTTCCACAGGGAGCCGCTCGCGAGCGCGTCGCTCGGCCAGGTGCACGAGGCGTGGCTCATGGACGGCACGCGCGTGGCCGTGAAGGTGCAGCACCGCGACATCGACGAGATCGTCCGCCTCGACCTGCGCACCATCCGCCGCATCATGGCGATCGTCGCGCAGTTCGTCCCCGTGCAGGGGCTCGACGCCTACTACCACCAGATCCGCTCGATGATCCTGGAGGAGCTCGACTTCGTGCGCGAGGCCAGGAACATCGTGCGCATCGCGGACAACTTCGCGAAGCAGCCGCAGGTCCGGTTCCCCCGGCCCATCGAGGCCTACTGCACGCGCCGGGTGATGACGACGACGTTCGTGGAGGGCATCAAGGTGGGCGACGTCGCGGCGCTCGACGCGCACGGCGTCGATCGCAAGGCGCTCGCCCGGCAGATCGTGCAGGTCTTCTGCCAGCAGATCTTCATCGACGGCATCTACCACGCGGATCCGCACCCGGGGAACATGCTGGTCGGGCCGGGCGGGGAGCTCGTCCTGCTCGACTTCGGCGCGGTCGCCGAGCTCTCCCAGGAGATGCGCGAGGGCATCCCCGAGTTCCTCGAGGCCGTGATCCGCCGCGACACCGAGGGGATCATCAAGGCGCTGCGCAAGATGCGCTTCTTCTCGCGGCGGGACGCCGTCGACGTCAGCGAGAAGGTCGTCGAGTTCTTCCACCAGCGCTTCCAGGACGAGGTGAAGCTCGAGTCGTTCAACCTGAAGGACATCAAGCTCGACCCGCAGAAGGGCATCGAGAGCCTGATCGACCTCCGGCGCATGAACATCGGGCTGAAGGAGCTCTCCGGCGCGTTCCACGTGCCGCGCGACTTCGTGCTGCTCGAGCGCACCCTCCTCCTCCTGACCGGCGTCTGCACGCAGCTCGATCCGGACCTGAACCCGATGGACGTCGTGCGCCCCTACCTGCAGGACTTCGTCCTCGGCAGCCGCGACTGGGCCCAGATCGCCCTCGAGGCGGCGAAGGACATGGGGATCAAGGCGCTGACGATCCCGGACGACCTGCGCAAGTACCTCACGCGCGCCAACCGCGGCGAGGCCGAGGTGAAGATCCGCGGCCTCGCGCAGGCCGCGTCGCTCGTCTATACGGGGGTGCGCCAGCTCATCTACGCGACGCTCGCGATCGCCGCCGGCTTCGCGGGGCTAGAGCTGCACCTGGCTGGCCAGGCGGCGCTCGCGCGCTATTGCCTGTACGGCGCCGCTGCGGCCGGCGCGCTGCTCGCAGGGAGCCTCCTGTTCACGAACCGAGGGTGACGACACGCCATGAGCTCGATCGATCTTTCCCAGTACGAGGCCGACGTCGCGGCCGCCGAGGCCGAGGTGACGCGGATCAGGGAGGAGAACGCGGAGCTCGCCGAGACGTACCGCGGCGCTCCCGCGGAGGAAGCGCGCGAGATCCTCCGCCGCGGCGCGGCGTCGCTCGCCGCCGCGCGCGACCGCTGCGAGGCGGCGCGCGTCGCGCTGAAGCTCGCGCAGACGACCGGCTCGCCGCACGGGCTGCTCGCGAAGGACGGGGTCGTCGCGGGCTCGGTGGCCGTCGCCATCCCCGCCGGCTCGTCGAGCGGCGAGCGGGCCCGCCTCGTCGACGAGGCGCTCTCGGCCGAGCTCACCGGCGCCGCGCGCGACCTCGGCGTGGTGCTCGCCGCGCCCGCCGAGCGCTACACGCGGGAGCGCCCCGGGCGCGACGCGGAGGGGCGCACCATCCTCGACGTCTCCGGCCACGTGGAGGGCGACCTGCTGATGCCCGCCGTCTCCAAGGCGGCCAAGAACGCGCGCAGGAGCTGAGCGCCGCGCGCGAGGCGCTCGCATGCCGCGCGCGCTGAGATGCACGCCGCGACGCCGCGGCGCTCAGGCCCTGAACGCGGCGATGATCGCCGCGGCCCGCTCCTCGACGCGCGCGCGGAGCGGGGCGAAGCGCGCGTCCGCGCGCGCGCGGTCGAGCACCGTGCAGCGCTGCATCCAGAAGGCGTCGAAGAGCCCTGCGTCCACCGCGCCGGCGAGCACGCGGAAGAGCGCGTCGTCGTCGCCGAGGAAGGCGAGGATCTCGGCGTACATCTGGAAGAAGAGCGGGCGCAGGCGGCTGCCCGGCTCGGAGCTGTCCGCCTTCGCGCTCAAAAACGCCCGCTGCTCGTCCGAGAGCCGCGACGTCGCGAGCACGTCGCGGTAGATGCGCGCGTACTGGATCGGGATGGTCTCCGTCGCGAGCGGCAGATCGTCGATGGGGAACGCGGCGCCGCGCCACAGCCCGAAGCGGGCGCGCATCACCGCCTTGTGAAAGCGGCTCGACGGGTCCTCCGCCGGCAGGTCGAGCAGCACGCCGGCCGCCGGCCAGTCGCCGAGCAGCGCGCGGCCGCGCGCCAGCTCCCAGCGCGGGAACGGCTCGCTCGGATCGAGCACCAGCGCCGTGTCGAGCCGGAACATCGCCTCGTCGACGAGCCCCGCCTCGAGGAGGATGCGGCCGAGCAGCTCGTGCGCCTTCGCCAGGCTCGGCGCGCACTGGAGCGCCTTGCGCAGCGCCGGGACGGCGCCGACCGGATCACCCGCGCTGAAGCGGACCGTGGCGAGCGCCACCCACGGCTCGCCGAGCGCGGGGGCCAGCGCGATCGCCCGCTCGGCGGCCTGCTGCGCCTTCGCGAACTGCGCCGCGCCTTCGCCCCGCGCGCCCATCAGCCGCGCGAAGGCGATCGCGTAGCCGGACAGGATGCTCGGATCGTTCGGGGAGAACGAGAGCGCCTCCTCGAACAGCGCCACGGCCGGCGCGGCGTCCCCGTACCAGAGGCGCCGCATCTGGTGGCGCGCGCGCAGGTACAGGTCGATCGCGCGCGGGTCGCTCGGCGACTCGCGCTCGCGGCTGGCGGCGTCGACGGTGAGCGCCGCGGCGATCGCGCCCGCCGCGTCGTCGCTCACCGTGAGCAGCGCCTCGGGCGAGCTGTCGAACCGCTTCGCCCAGAGCTGGAACCCGTCCTCGACGCCGATGACGCGCACGGTGACGCGCACGCCGCCAGACGGCGCGCGCGACGCCGGCCGCGAGTACGGCGCGGGGGGCTGCGAGCGCGGCCCATCCGGCGCGTAGCCGCCGCCGCCGGTGCGGCGGATCGACCCCTCGACGACGACCTGCACGCCGAGCTCGCGGCCGACATCCCTGGGATCGCGGCCGTCGAGCCGCACCCGGGAGACCGCCGCGCGCGGCCGGACCTTGAGGCCGGCGGTCATCGACAGGGTGTCGGTGAGATCCTCGGTGAAGCCGTCGGCGAGGTACTCGTCGTCCGGCGCGCCGACGTTGCGGAACGGGAGCACGGCGACCGTCTTCAGCGACGACGTCGGCGTCGGCGCGGGCGTGGGCACGGGCGCCGCCAGCGTGGGCGAGTTGAGCCGCCGCTGCGGCGCCGTGACCGCCTCGACGGACGACGCGGCGACCCGGGTCGGGTTCTGCTCGATCGGCTGCGGCGCCGTCGGCGCGGCCGTGGTGGAGGACGCGGCGATGGCGGACACGAGCGACTGCGCCGGCTGCGGGGCGATCGACACGCGCGAGCGCGCGAGCAGCAGCGCGCGGTGGGCCTCGGCCGCGCTGGCGTAGCGGTCCTCACGGCGGATCGCCATGCACCTCAGGACGACGTCCGCGACGGCGAGGGGCACGTCCGGACGGACGGAGCGCGGGTCGGGCGGCGGGGACTTGAGCCTGGACATGGCGGCCGCGATCGCGCCGGCGCCCGGCCACGCGCGCCGGTGGGTGAGGCACTCGAAGAGGATCATGCCGAGCGCGTAGATGTCGGTGCGGGCGTCGAGGTCGGGCTCGCCGGTCAGCTGCTCCGGCGACATGTACGCGGGGGAGCCGAGCACGAAGCCCTGCGACTCGCCGGCGCTCGGCCCGGACGAGGTGCGCGCGATGCCGAAATCGGTGATGACGACGCGCCCGTTTTTGTCGATGAGGACGTTCTCGGGCTTGAGGTCGCGGTGCACGATGCCCGCCGCGTGCGCGGCGCCGAGCCCGTCGCAGAGCGAGCAGCCGATGCCGATGGCCTGCTGCGACGGCATCGGGCCCGTCCGCGCGAGGACGCTGTGCAGCGACTCGCCCTCGACGCACTCCATCGTGAGGAACTTCTCGCCGTCGTGGTCGCCGAAGTCGAACGTCCGCGCCACGTTCCTGTGCGTGACGCGGCGCGCGAGCTTCACCTCTTGCCGGAAGCGCTCGAGCATGCCGGCGGAGTCAGCGAGATCACGGCGGAGCATCTTGAGGGCGACCACCTCGTCGAGCTCCACGTCGCGGACGCGGTACACGCTGCCCATGCCGCCGGTGCCGAGCAGGCCGAGGATCTCGTAGCGCCCGGCGATGCGCTGAGGCGCCGCGACGAAGCCAGACCCATGGCTCGGCTCGCTGCGGGGCGTCGGCTCGGAGGCCGTCAGTCGCCTGTCGCTCACCCGCTCAGTCTACCCACGCTGGAGGGGAGAAGTCAGCGCGAGCGAACCACCGGACAGAAAACATGAAATTCGCCGCGTCCTGCTCACCTCGACATACCTTCTTCCCGCTTCCGCTCCTGGCGTCGCTCCGTTATATGTACGCGCTCCGCGGGTGGACGAATGCAGCATCGCACCAAGCATGAGCCGTCGTCCTCTCTGCTGGAGGTGACCCTCGATCCGGGCGAGGCGCTTCTCGCGGAGGCGGGCGCGATGGTCGCGCGGTCGCCGAGCCTGCGGACGGAGGTCCGGCTCAACGCGGGCCGCGGGGCCGGGCTGCTCGGGCGGCTCAAGGCGTTCTTCGTCGCGCTGCTCCGGAAGCTCGCGGGGGGCGAGACGTTCTTCGTGAACCGGATCGAGGCGCCGGAGGGCGGGTGGGTGTGGCTCGCCCCGCCGCTCAGCGGCGGCATCAAGCACGTCCGCCTCCAGGGAGAGACGGTGCTCTTCGGCGCGGGCTCGTACCTCGCGAGCGCGGGCGACGTCGACGTCAAGGTGCGCTGGGGTGGGCTGCGCGCCATCCTCGCGCGGGAGAGCGCCTTCTTCATCGAGGCCTCCGGCGTCGGGGATCTCTGGATCACGAGCTACGGGGCGATCGAGGAGCTCGCCTGCGACGGCTCGCTCGTCGTGGACAGCGGGCACCTCGTCGGGTTCGACGCGTCGCTCGCGCTCAAGATCAGGAGCCCTGGCGGCGGGCTCATGGGCCTCATGGTCTCTGGCGAAGGCGTTGTGTGCGAGCTCTCGGGCCGCGGCCGCGTGCTGATCCAGTCGCGCAGCGCCGGCGCGCTCGTGGGGTGGCTCGCGCCGCTGCTCCCGCCCTGAGGGAGCGGCGGAGACGTCCGATGCAGGTGAATCTCCTCTACCGTCCCTCCCAGGCCCTCGCGCAGTGCTGGCTCGACCCGGGCGAGCGCGTGTTCGCCGAGAGCGGCGCGCTCGTGGGCATGTCGACGAACGTGCGCGTGGAGACGCAGTCGGGCGGCCTCATGTCGGGCCTGAAGCGGATGCTGGCCGGAGAGTCGTTCTACAGGAACGCGTTCGCCGCGGAGGGCGGGCGCGGAGAGGTGCTGTTCGCGACACCGCTGTCCGGGGACATGGCCGTGCTGGAGGTGGGTGACCGGCAATGGTGCGTCCAGAGCAGCGCCTATGTCGCGTCCAGCCCCGATGTCGACGTGAGGACGCGCTCGTCCGGCCTGCGCGGCTTCTTCTCGGGGGCGGGGCTCTTCGCGCTGGAGACGGCCGGGCAGGGGCGGATGATCATCGGCGCGTTCGGCGCGCTCGAGGAGCTCGAGGTGAGAGGCCACGTCGTCATCGACACGGGGCACATCGCAGCGTGGGAGTCGACGCTCGCCTGCCGGATCGGCAAGAACACGTCGACGTGGCTCGGCACGTGGCTCTCGGGCGAGGGCCTCGTCTGCCACGTCGAGGGGAACGGCAGCCTGTGGGTCCAGTCGCGCAACGCCGGCAGGTACGGCGCGGCGATCGGCGCGCGGCTCGCCCCGCGGCAGCCCTAGAGATCGGGGGACGGCGTGCGCGACGAGATCCGAGGCAACCCCGAGTTCGGCGTGCTCCACGTGACCTTCGAGCACGCCGGCGAGCAGATCGTCGCGGAGAGCGGCGCGATGGTCGCGCGCGACGCGGCCATCGACATGAAGACCAGCCTGCAGGGCGGGCTCGCCAGCGCGCTCAAGCGCAGGATGACGGCCGGAGAGAGCCTCTTCCAGAGCACCTTCACGGCGACGGCGCCCATGCAGTCGATGCGGCTCGCGCCGGCCCCCGAGGGCTCGATCGAGCGCCTCGTGCTGCGCTCGGGCATGGAGGTGTTCCTCCAGTCGGGCGCCTATCTCGCCTCCACGCCCGGCATCACGCTCGACACGAAGTGGCAGGGGGCCAAGGGCTTCTTCGCCGGCGGCCTGTCGCTGCTCCGGGCGTACGGCGAGGGGCAGATCTGGTTCTCGAGCTACGGCGGTATCCACGCGATCGACGTCGGTCGCCAGCACGAGGGCTATCTCTGCGACAACACCCATCTGCTCGCGTTCACCGAGGGCCTGAGGTACCAGGTGCGCAAGCTGTCGGGCCTGAAGGGCCTGTTCCTGTCCGGCGAGGGGCTCGTCTGCGAGTTCCAGGGGCACGGGAGGCTCTGGCTGCAGACCCGGAACCCGGGGGCGCTCTCGGCGTTCCTCCATCCGTTCCGGCCCGTGGGCGGCGGCCACTAGCTCCGGCCGCCGGAGGTCCGGCCAGGCCTTCCGGGATCGCCGCGCCGGCGGGCGGCCTGCCTGGCCCGCCCGGCGGTTGCCCGGCGCGCGGCGATCCGAGGCGCGCTCGTGGATTTCGGCGCTGGCGACGGCGCGGTCCCGGCCGCCCGCCATGGGCCGCGCGCCGTCATTGCCTTCCCGGAGGCGGACTCGCTAAAGTAGTCCCGCCTCGCTGAGGAGGCTCGTACGGCGAACGGTAGGTGCCACGGATCCACAAGGGCTCGCGGGGCGAGCCTGGCCCCGCCCGAGTACCCCGAACCCGCTATGTGGAAGCTGACGATCGAGGATGACGAGGGGAAACAGACGGGGCTCCCCCTCGCCCATGAGGAGTACGCGCTCGGACGCGGAGAGTCGAACTCGATCCGGCTGACCGATCGCAACGTCTCGCGCACCCACGCCACGCTGGCCAAGAACGGCCAGGGCTGGGTCATCCGGGATCTCGACAGCTACAACGGCACGTACGTCAACGGCGGGCGCGTCACCGGCGAGCAGCACCTGCGCCACGGCGACCTCGTGCAGCTCGGCGACTACCGCATCGAGATCGTCGACGAGGCGCTCTCGTCCGCCGTGACGAGCCCGACGCCGCCGCCGGGCAGCCGCAGCACGGCGCACCTGCCGCTCCACACCCGCCCGAACCGGCTCGTCATGGTCGTCGGCCCGACCCCCGGCGCGGAGTTCCCGCTCGACGGCGAGCGCTTCACGATCGGGCGCTCCGAGGACGCGACCATCTCGATCAACCACAGCTCCGTGAGCCGCCTGCACGCCGAGCTCATCAGCCTCGGCAGCGGCCGCTACGAGGTCGTCGACAAGCAGAGCGCGAACGGCGTCCGCATCAACGGCGTCGAGCTCAAGCGGGGCCTGCTCGAGGCGGGCGACGCGCTCGAGCTCGGCGACGTCCGCCTCCGCTTCGTCGCTGCTGGCAAGATCTTTCGCGCGGGGCCGGACGGCGGGCCTGGCGTGGCGCCGGGCGCCTACGGGAGCGTGGCCCCCTCCGCGCCGTCGTCCCGCTCGCTCGGCGGGGCGAGCAAGGCGATGGGGCTCCTGCTCGCGGTCGCCTTGATCGTCGTCATCGCCGTGATCGTGGCCACGCGCGCCCGGTCGCACGGGTCCACGACGCCCGAGCCGGACGTGAGGCCCGTGGTGGCGGCGCAGGCGGGCGACGACGCGAAGATCCTCGACGCGGCGCAAGAGCACCTCCGCTCGGGGGACATCGACGCCGCGCACCGGAAGCTGCAGGAGATCGCCGAGACGTCGCCGGTCCGGGAGACGCCGCGCTTCAAGGAGATCGAGGAGCGCTGGGCGGAGGGGATGTTCCGGCAGGTCGAGCAGGCCGGGACGAAGGAGGAGAAGCTCGCGCTGCTCAACGAGATCGCGAAGACGACGGGCGTCCCGACGGCGCTCCGCGCGCGGGTGGCCGAGATGCGGCGGCAGGTCGACCCCGAGGCGCCGCCCGAGCCGGAGCCGGCGCCGCAGCACGTCGGCTCGCCGGCGTCCTGGCTGCCGCAATCCGCGCCTGCGCCTGCGCCTGCACCTGCCCCCACGCCCTCGGCTTCGGCCTCGGCGCCGGCGCCCTCGGCCTCGGGCGCCGCGCCGGCGAGCTCTGGCCTCGACTCGAGCTCGTACCCCGCGCAGCGGCGGGCGCTCGAGCCGAAGGTCTGGAACGGGAAGGCGTCGGCCAGCGAGATCAAGCTGCTGCGCGCGATCTGCATCCACCAGGGCGACGCGGTCTGCCGCGACAAGGCGACGGCGGCCCTGGACAAGCTCGACAAGAAGGGCCTGTAGCCGCCGCTTCCATCGTTCTTCCCACGTGCGTCGATGACCTCCAGGAGCAGCACCACGGCTCACGAGCCGGCCGTCCACGCGCCGGACGCGCGCGAGGCCCACGTCCACGAGGCGCCCCCGCCGGGCGGGCGCGATGGGCCTCCGGCCGGGCGCGAGGGAGGCGCCGTGACCGTGAGCTCGCCGGCGCGGAACGGGCTCGCCTCGCCGGCTGCCCGGGCGATGGCGACGCTCGCCCTGCTCGTGCTCGTCCCCTACGCGCACCCGAGCCTGTCGCGGCTGCGGTTGCTCACGCCGCTGCCCGAGGGAGAGGGGCTCGTCGTGGTCCCGGCGCCGGCGCCGGTGGCGTCGGTCGGCGAGACGACGCTCGTCACCGAGACCACCGAGCAGGCCGAGCTGCGCCAGCCCGAGGAGGTCGCGCTGCCGGCCGCGGCCGCCGAGCTCATGCCGGCGGCGGTCGCCTCCGAGGGCAAGCCGCCGCGGCCGATCGAGGACCCGAGCGGCGAGGCGATGACGCCGTTCTTCCGCGCGCTCGCGGCGGTGGAGCGCAAGGCGCCGCAGTCGATCGCGCGCATCACCTACTTCGGCGACTCCATCGTGGCGAGCGACTTCGTGACGGCGACGCTGCGGCGCAAGCTGCAGAAGCGGTTCGGGGACGCCGGCCACGGGTTCATGCTGATGGCGAACGCCTGGCCGGGATATTTCCACAACGACGTTGTCCGCTTCGCCGGCCCGGGCTGGCAGGTGAGCCGCGTGGTGGGCCCGTTCGCCAAGGACGGGCTCTACGGGCTCGGCGGCGTGTCGTTCCGCTCGCAGGGCGCGGGGGTGTTCTCGCGCTTCGGCACCGCGGAGTCCGGGACCTACGGGCGCGCTGTCTCGCGGTTCGCCGTCGATTACCTGAAGCACCCCGAGGGCGGGCGGATGGAGGTCAAGATCGACGGCGAGAGCCGCGAGATGATCGACACGCGCGCCGACGCGGCCAGCTCGGCGATCGCGACCTACGAGGTCCCGGACGGGCCGCACTCCATCGAGGTGCGGGCGCACGGCCCGGGGGTGCGGGCGTTCGGCGTCTGGATGGAGCGGGACACGCCCGGGGTGGTGCTCGACGCCATCGGCATCCAGGGCTGCCGCATCCGCTTCCTCGACAAGAGCGACGACGCCCATTTCGCCGAGCAGCTGCGCGCGCGGAGCCCGTCCTTGACGGTGTTCCACTACGGCATGAACGAGAGCGAGGACGGCGAGCTGTTCCCGCTCGATCAATACGAGTCGACGATGAAGGCGGTGCTCGAGCAGGTGACCGCGGCGCTGCCCGGGTCGTCGTGCCTGCTGGTGGGCCCGATGGACCGCGCCGACAAGAAGGGCGAGGTGTACCGGAGCCGCCCGGTGATCCCGAAGCTCGCGGCGATCCAGCGCAGGGTGGCCGGGCAGGTCGGCTGCGGCTACTTCGACACCTTCGGCGCGATGGGCGGCTCGGGCTCGATGGGGATCTGGGCCCGGCGCGGGCTCGGCGGCGCCGATCTCGCGCACCCGTCGGGCGCGGGGGCCGAGGTCATCGGCCGCTGGCTGTACCTGGCCTTGATGGACGCCTACGAGGGCTGGAAGGCGAGCGCCGCGCGGCCCTGAGGCTACGCGGCCTCGAGGTCGTCGGGCTTCGGCGCCGCCGGCTCGTCCGCGGCGCGGCGCCTGTGCTCCCGGGCGATGCCGGCCACGACGCCGAGCCACACGAGCGCGAGGGCGATATTGACCATCGCGAAGTGGCGTGTGGAGAGCGCGAGCACCTGGCCGGCGATCACCCCCACGGCGGCGAGCACGTCGCCCGCGCGGACGACGAAGGTGTCGATGGCCGCCTTGGCGCTGTACTTGGCGTCGCGGCCGACCGGCAGGAAGAGCGCCTGCCGCGCTGTGTTCTGGATGGAGTAATCGGCGCTGTTCTCCGCGATCTTCGCGACGCGCACGACGGCGAGCGCCGGCAGGACGGCGAGGGACGCGTAGCCGAGCAGCGCGATGGCCGGGAGGATGAACAGGGCGAATCGCACGCCGAGGTACTTGAAGATGCGGGAGACGAAGAAGAGCTGCAGGACGACGCCGAACGTGTTGACCCAGTAAAAGAAATCACCCTTGAAGGTCCCGATGATCGCGCCGAGCGCCGCCTTTTTCCCCTTCTCGGTGCGCGGGTGGACGAGCCCCGCCCCGGCGCCCTCGACGACTTTGCCGCCTGCCTCGACGTCGAACGCGCCGCCCTTGACGGCGGCGATCTTCCCTTCGAGCAGGCGCGACGCCTGCGGATCGACGAGGTAGACCGGCGCGCCCGCCGCGAGCGGCGCGCCCGGGGCCGCGCCGGCGGGGGCCGCGTCCGGCGCGCCGCGCTGCTCGCTTCCCGTGTGGAGCGCGCTCGTGGCGGACTCGATCAGGGTGCGATCGAGGATGTACTCGCCTGTCGAGTTCACCCAGTTGAGGACGAGCGTCAGGCCGGCGATGAGGAGCAGATAGCGGTCGCCCGCGATGATCTTGAAGCCGCCCGCCGCGCCCCCGGGCGGCGCGTCGGCCTTGTCCGCGGCGCCCTTCGAGCCCGCGAGGTCGTCGCGGTGGACGAGGTAGGTGAGCCCCAGGCAGGCGAGCAGCACGCCCGCCGCGAGCAGCATCATGTTGTACGGGCCGATCGGCACGTAGACGCGCTTCGCGATCTGCGCGCCGAGCATGGCGCCGAGCGAGCTCCCGATGCCGACGATGGCGAAGAGCCGCTTGCCCTGCTCGGGCGTGTAAACATCGTTGGCGAAGGACCAGAACTGCGCGATCACGGTGAGGTTGAAGCAGCCCACCCACAGATAGAAGGGCACCCCGAGGGGGACGCCGAGGCGCGCGAGGAGGAAGAAGAGGACGAGGTTCGAGGCGAAGAAGAGCGTGAGCGCCGTGGTGAGCTGCATGCGCCCGAAGCGCCTGGCCAGGGCGCCATAGGCGCGGACCACGCCCACGAGCAGGAGCGCCTGGCCCGCCGCCGCGTAGGCCTTCACCTCGGCGCCGTCGAGGTCGAGCCGCCGCCCGCCGATCTCGAGCCCGCCGCCCGCGAGGATCAGCGGCTCGCGGACCACCTTGAGGAGGTAATAGCCCGTGAGCAGGAGGAATACGTTCAGCGTGAGGACGAGCACGCTGAAGACCTCGCGCGGCTTCACCTCGGCGAAGATCGCGAGGAGCCTGTGAAGCACGCCCCGGGCCCGTGTCTCGTTCTCGCCTGTGCTCGCCACCCGCCGCTCCATGCCCGGAAAACCGCCGTTCTGGCGGCACCGGCACAGGACCGATGCCGAGATGCCGAGCGCGGGAGGCTATCGAGCCTGGTCCCGGCCGGCAACCTCCCTCTCGCCGCCGGGCGTGTGAACCGCCGCACCCGCCGCGCAGTCGCGTGGACGCGCGACAGGCGCGCCGCGCAGACAGGCGTCTCCCGGGTCGGGAACTCCGCTATGCTCCCGCGCCGCGACGTGTTTCCGTGCGAGAGGCGAGGCGGATTGGGCACCAACGAGAAGGGACCGACGCGCGCGCTCGGCACGGCATTTCGGCGGCGCGTGGCCGCGCTCGCGAGCTGCGCCGCGCTGTCGCTGTGCGCCGAGGCACAGGCCGCGCCTCCGGCGGGGGGCGCCGCGCCGCCGCCCGTGGTCCCGGGGGCGCCACCGGCGGCGCCTCGCACATCGGCAGAGCCTGCTACGCCGGCGGCTCCTCGCGCGCAGGCAGAGCCTGCTAGACCGCCACGACCTTCCGCCGTGGCGCCGCTGGCGCCCGGCGCGAAGCGCCCTGTGCCGGACTACGACGGTCGCCCGGACGAGGTGACGAGCGCCGGCGACGCGCTGCTCTGGGTGCCGCGCGTCGTGTTCTTCCCCGCCTACCTCGCCAGCGAGTACCTGGTCCGGCGGCCGCTCGGCGCGCTCACCGTCGCGGCGGAGCAGGGCGAGTGGCTCAGGGAGCTCAAGGACATCTTCACCTTCGGGCCGAACGACAACATCGGTATCGTCCCGACGGCGCTCTTCGACTTCGGCTTTCGCGAGAGCATCGGCGTTTACTTCTTCTATGATGACCTGTTCGTCCCCGGCAACGAGCTCCGTGTCCACGCCGCGACCGGCGGGGTCGACTGGTGGAGGCTCACGATCGCCGACCGGATCCCCCTCGGAGAGCGCGCTCACCTGAAGCTCCGCGGCGAGGCGGACACCCGGCCTGACTGGCTGTTCTCCGGGATCGGCCCGAGCTCGCTGGAGCGCGACCGGGCCCGCTACAACGCCCGCAGCGTCGAGGGGACGGCGACGCTCCACGCCGATTTCGG
Organism: Sorangium sp. So ce426; assembly: GCF_051475585.1. Classification (NCBI taxonomy): domain Bacteria; kingdom Pseudomonadati; phylum Myxococcota; order Polyangiales; family Polyangiaceae; genus Sorangium; species Sorangium sp. So ce426. The sequence continues at coordinate 9,014,178 of NZ_CP150341.1, forward strand.
GGCGTTCAGCTTCGTCGAGGCGATCACCGGCGCGAAGACGGTCGACTTCCACGACGTCTGTTGCTGGCGGACGGTCGGCGTCCGGGTCGCGCGCGGCCGTTATCCGATGCCCCCGTCGTACGACACCGGATATACGGCCTACCGGATCGGGGGCCGCGCCGGCCTCGACTCGCGCCTGCCGCGCCCGGCGCGGGGCAACGGCGTCCGGCTGGAGCTGTCCGGAGAGCACGCCGTCGACCTGGAGCGGCCGCTGGAGAGCCGGTGGATCCGCTATGGCGGCTCGCTGGGCGGGTTCGTCGACCTCACCGGGCACGATCGCATCGTGAGCCTCGTGCTCTCGGCGGCGTTCGCCGACCCGCTCGGCGCCGCGGAGGTCCCCTTCACCGAGCTCGCCGAGCTCGGCGGCGACGCGCCGATGCGGGGCTTCCGCGAGGGGCGCCTCCGCGGGCGGAGCGCCGCCGCGGCGACGCTCGAGTACCGTTATCCGGTCTGGGCGTTCGTCGACGGCACGGTGCAGGTCGCCGCGGGCAACGTGTTCGGCGAGCACCTCCGCGATTTCGATCTCGACCTTCTCCGCATGTCGTTCGTGCTCGGCCTGCGCACGAGAGGCGAGCGTGACCACTCCATCGATGTCCTGATCGGCTCGGCGACCGAGACCTTCGAGCAGGGGGCCGGCCTGCAGGAGCTGCGGTTCATGATCGGCGCCACCCACGGTTTCTGATCGAGCGACAGCGAATGTCCGGCGGGGACCTGAAGCCTCCCCTCGAACTTTCGGAGAAATTCACAGGGAGGCGGGGAGACGGGGAGTAAGATCCCAAAAATCTCCCCGTCTCCCCGCCTCCCTGTTCAATTTCTCTCTGAAAATGAGGGCAATTGTCAGGGTGAGGACCTCAGTTGGGCGGCTCGGCGTCTTCGGGGCGCTCGATGCCGACGAGCTTGTAGCCGCGGCGCGGGCCGAGGTCGTAGAGGTGGGCGCGCAGCGGACCGGGGGCCTGCCCGTTCAGGACATCGATGATGGCGTAGCGCGAGGGCGCGTCGTCGGGCGCGCCGCCGTCCGCGGCGATGTGGGGGAGCGCGAGGCACACGCGGCCGTCCGGCGAGGGGCGCACGACAGGCCGGGCGCGCAGGGCGAGCGAGTCGCCGGCGTACATCGCGGCCTCGTAGCGGAGGTCTTGCGGGCGCGCGACGCCGGTGCGCCGCGCGAGATCGACGCCGCACAGCGCCGCCGGCGAGGCCAGGGCGACGTCGGCGATGGGCGACAGGCGCGTCAGGTACCGCGCCATGATCGCGCGCTGCCGCGAGAGGAGCTTGCCGATCAGGAACGCTGTGTGGCGCGGCGCCGTGAAGTCGCCGGTCTTCACGGCGGCCTCGATGAGCTCCGGCGTGAAGCGCGCGAGCGTCCGGGCGGCCCAGGCGCCGTCGAGCTCGGTCATCCGCCCGAAGGCCGGGTTGGGGTAGCCGCCGCGCCAGGCCTCCGGCCGGAAATCGCGATCGCTGAAGAAGCCGAAGATGTCGCCCCGCGGATCGTGGCTCGCCCGGTCCCAGGGCCGCTCGGGGATGCCGAGCGTCACGAAGTCGAGGAGCGCGTACTCGGCGTCGAAGTAGAAGGCGTGGCCGAGGCGCTTCGAGATCTCCTCCCACTCCCACTCGCTGCCGAAGCAGTCGCCGAGATCGATGGTGTAGTGGCGCACGTGGCCCGGCGACGCGTCCTTGTCCTTCGGGTCCTCGGCGAGCCAGACATCCATCGAGTTCTGCTCGCGCGAGTCGAAGTGGTTGAGCCAGGCGGCGAGCAGGCGCCCCCCGCGCAGGTCGCGCCGGTCCTCGTGCGGGATGACGTCGTTCGGATCGTCCTCCCGGGTCCCCTCGTACCGGAACGGCCCGAGGGCGCGGCCCGGGAGCCAGCGCGAGGCGACCATGCGGACCCGGCCGCCACGCTTCGAGGCCTTGGCGAGCACGCCGTCGAGCGCCGCCTGATCGAAGGGCCTGGCGACACCGCTGTTGTCGGTCACGGTGAGCCCTGGCGACAGCTTCAGGACCGACGGCTTCAGGTAGACCACGCTGTCGCACGGCGCCCAGAAGCCGGCGGCGTGGTAGAGGCGCGCCGCGATGGCGGTCGCGCCGGTGGCCCGCTCGGGCTGGTCCGAGGGGTCGGCCTTGAGCATGAACTTGCCGACGCCCTCGACCTTGATCCGGAAGCCGGGGTTCGCGCCGTTCGGCTTGCCCATGTCGATGACCCAGGACCCGTCCGGCGCCTCGGGATCCAGCGTCCTGTCGCCGCACGGCCCGCGCACCAGCTCCTCGGCGGAGAGCGGCCGCTTGCCGATCCGGTTCGTGAACCAGCTGGAGTCCGGCACCTCGTCGACGCTGTTCACGTTGGCCGCCTCGCCCCCTGGCTCCACGGCGAAGAAGCGCGTCACCGGCCGGAAGACGAGGTTGTCGGCGGCGTCCCACGCGAACGAGGACTCGTAGGGAGCGGGCGAGCAGAGGCGGTGCTGCGGATCGTCGCTGGGCGCCTCGGGATCGGGCCGGCAGGGCAGCGAGACGGGGCTCAGGTCGGCGTCGCGCCAGACCGGATCGCGCAGGGGGAACCGGCGCACGTCGCCGCTGCACGCCGCGCTGAGCAGGGCGAGCAGCGGGAGAGCGCGGGTGAGCGGCGCCGTGAGCATCGGCGGGTGATGGTAGTGGAGAGGGCGGCCGCTCGGGGCGGTTTTCGGCGGGGTAGCGCGGGCAAGCGCCGGCGAGCGCGGGCTCGTCAGAAGCCTTCTTGCCGGAGCCGCGCGATCACGGAGCGGTAGAAGTCGATATAGAGCCAGGGGTTCCCGGCGCCAGGACTCTGTCCGAAGAGCTGGCCTATCTCGTCGAAATGGTCGGCCGGGATACAGCCCCAGAAGTCCCCCCACCGCGCGTCCCGCGCGCGCACCAGGCCGTCGTTCGGGAACGACTCGCCGATGCCGCCGTCGAGCAGGGTCTCGGTCAGCGACAGCAGCGGGTGGACCGGATCGAGGCCGTCGTCGAACTGCGCGACGAAGGGCGCCGGGGTGAGCGTCGAGCAGTCGCTGCCGCCGCGCGCGCGGTTCGTCCGCCCGCCGAAGGAGGCATAGAACACCCCGGGGGAATCGGTGAACCTCGCGTTGAACTCCGCGATGCCGGGCGTCGAGAACTGCTCGAGCGCCGCGAAGACGCTCGTCTCGTTGCCTATCTGATCGTAGAGCGGCGCGCCGATCGCGTTGATGAGATCGTCCAGGATGTCCTGCAGGCGCTCGTGGGCGACGAGCTCGAGCGCCACGTCGGCGACCTTCGAGCCCAGGTGGGGTGTGGCGACGGTGACAATCGAGGCGACGAGATCGGGCCTGTCGTGCGCGACAACGCGGGCGTCCAGCCCCCCCTGCGAGTGGGCGATGATGTTCACCTTCTCGTGGCCTGTCGCGTCCAGGATCTGCTCGATCCGCGCGAGCAGCTGCGCGCCGCGGACCTCGGAGCTGTTGAACGGGTCGACGGCGGGCGTGAAGACCGTCTCGCCGCTCTCGGCGAGGGCCTCTTTGAGGTTGTAGAAGTAGCTGACGTATCCCGCGCCCGCGAAGTCCTCGAATCCGAAGAAGCCGTGAGCGAGCACGATGGGATACGGCGGCCCGAGCTTGCCCGACGGCCAGCCGCCGCCGACTTCGCCCGGGTCGTCCGGGTCGTCCGACAAGCCCGAAGAGCTCGCCCAGCCGCCCGAGGCGGAGCCGCCGCCCGCGCCCGTGAGCACTTCGCCGGTGCTCGCCGGCGGATCGAACTGCTCCCCGGCCGCGCTGCAGCCCGCGAGGAGAACACACGAGGCGACCATCACCCACCCTCCCAGAGCAGCGGACACCCGCCGTCGCCTTCGACGAGCACCCGTGTGAGACTTGCACTTACGCGAACCGCCAACACACGATGACGAGACTGCCGACGAAGAAAGATCCAGCACGACCACCTCCTGCCGGAATCAGCTCAGACTCTGCTGATGGGATGCTGATGTCAAGCGCTGTCGGAAATTTGAACCATTCGTGGTGTGCAGCGCATTGCGTCGCGGGCGGCGGTGCGAGCGGCGGTCGACTTGCAGCTATGCGCCACGGGTTTTGACGCCGTGTTGGCGCATTGCGTCGCGGGTCGGCGTTATTTTTCCATGCGGAGGGGCGGGCTGGCTCCGGTAGGTTCGTGGGCCATGCGATCTGTCCAGAGCTCGTTTGCGCTTGTGCTGGTGGGTACCCTGGCCGCTTGCGGTGGCGCGGCGCCTCCTCCGTCGGAGCCGGATCGTGCGGAGGCCGAGGTGGCGGCTGCGGCGCCGGCCGCGAAGGAGGGTGAGGCGGCGGAGGGTGAAGGTGGGAAGAAGGAGGAGGACGCCGCGGCGGAAGCGTCACGGCAGATCCCGACGACGTGCGAGCAGCGGGGCAACGAGTGTCTGCCGCCGGTGGCGTTCGTGAAGCGTCTCTGCAGCGGGTTCCATCCGGACGTGGCGCTCACCCTGTTCGCGAAGGGGTCGCCGTTCACGCGCGGGTACCTGACGCGGGACACCGACGCGGTGAACGCCTCCGGCGGGTCGTCCTCGAACGACAAGCTGGTCTTCGATGAGGAGGTGCTGATCCTCTATCACCGGGAGCCGGAGACCGGGGGCATGGTCGTGAGCGGAGCCGGGGGCGGCTACGAGGTCCTGCGATGGGACGGGACGTGCGCCACGCTGATGGCGGAGGAGGTCCGGCAGCACGTGCCGCCGAAGCCGAAGTTCGCGGCGATCCCGTGGAAGAGCCTCGATCAGAAGACGCGCGACGCGTTCCTGGCCGACGAGAAGACGGGCAAGCTCATCATCGAGCGGAAGAGAGAGTGCAAGGGCGCGACGATGGGGGCGGTCACCGCGAAGTGCGAGAAGGTCGACAAGCAGATGGCGGCGGCGCTGATCGAGTACGTGCGCAAGGGCGGAGCGCTGCCGGCTCCGGGCCCGCTGCCCTGAGGGGCGGCGGGCGGGGGCGGGGCGCTTCCGGATGGGGTGGGTGGGAGCGCCGCCGGGCCGATGGGGAGCGGGGGACTGCGGTCGCGGGGGTACCGCGGTCGCGGTCGGCTACTCCGGCTTGTCCTTGGGCGCCACGTAGTCGGGCGGGAGCTGCGCGGCCTCGTTCCCGCCGGTGAAGAAGTACTTGTCGAGCTCGGTCATCCAGATCCGCTGGCCGGCCTCGGAGATGAGGTCGAGGCGGTACTCGTTGATGAGCATCTTCGAGTGCTCGAGCCACATCCGCCACGCCTCCTTCGAGACGTTGTCGAAAATCCGCTTGCCCAGCTCGCCCTTCAGCGGCGGCTTCTCCAGCCCCTCCGCCTCACGGCCGAGCTTCACGCACTGGACCATCCTCGCCATAAGTTGCCCGACTCCTTTTCCTTTTCGCGGGCTTCTTAGCCGACCCGCGAGGAGCCGTCGAGAGCGCGAGGCGTGCCGGCGAGGTCAGCCGGCGGGGCTGGCCAGAGAGGGGCCCGACCGAGCTGGCGGGCGAGCGGCGGCAGCAGGTTGAGGCAGGGGCGGAGGGCAAGGCTGACGGAGGTGCCTGGAGGCAGCAGCAGGCAGGAAAGCCGGGAGGATCGGACCGATGAGCCCCGACCGACGCACGGCGCCGTCCGCGACGGCGTCAGCGACGGAACGATCTGGCGCCGAGGGGTTGACGGCAGCACGGTTTCTAGCAATATTCGGTCCGTCTGAACGAACCACGAGGGGGCGATCGGCTTCGACGTGGGGACTGAAGGTCTGTCTGCGTGCTGGCGGCTCCTGCTCCGCCTATCAAGCGGGACGTTACAAGTGCGAACGACAACGCATACGCTGTCGCGGCCTAATAACCGCTAAGCCATCCGAGGAGAAGGTCGTCCTAGTACTCTAAGGGTGTCAACCACAGGGCTGGGTCGCGTGAGGACGCCCTCGATAACGCGGCCGAGATTCAGTGAGGGATAGGTCGTAGCCGAATCTACGAACGCCGTCGCCGGCGCATGGCGACTACGCACGTGAACGAAGGTAGACTGGATGCCTTGCGGACCCGGGTTCGATTCCCGGCGCCTCCACCAAGAAGACACGGCGAGAGCCGTGTCTTCTTGCTTTTGTGGGATCTGCGGGTGACCTGACAAAGTTTGGCGGGGGTCTGGGCGGGGCTGGACGGTGTGAGGCGGGGCATCGGCAGCGGATAGCCACAGCCGAACCGGCGAAACGGAACGGAACGGAGCGGGATGGCCGACTGGGGGGCCCGCGACCGGATCCCGGATCCGCCCTGCTGGAAACCGGGACCAGTGGAGCAGGAGCGGATGCAGGTGGACCGGCGGCGACCCCGATCTCCCTACCCACCTGAGACGAGTCTGCCGAGCGGGCTCTTCTTGACACGGGACGGTATCTCCGCTGACCTCGCAGAGGGAGGTGGCCATGAGGATGGCTCAAGCGGCCATGAGGGCCGGAGAGACGCGCTCTCGGCGCGGACCGCATCCGTCGGCGCGTAGGGTTGTGCCGTCGGATCTTCTGTCAACGAGACGGACGTCTCGTTGTCAATCTTCGCGAACGCTCTGGACTCCAAGCATGACGACGCCGCCCGTACCCTCCACAGAACGCTCCAACGGGAAACCATCGCGCTTGGCGACCCTGGAGTATCTCGACCGCGACGCCGCCCTCGCCCCACCAGGTGCCAGGATCCGCGGGGTTGCCGATGCCCCGCCCTCGCCGGGTCTCCGCAGCGGCGTCCTATCTTCGGAGATGCGCAGATAGGTCGCGGAAGTCGCTGCCTATTCACGGGAATACGCAGATATGCCGCGGAGCGTCGCGACCTATTCGCGGGAATACGCAGATATGCCGCGGCGCTTCGCCGCCTACATTGTATAACCCGCCGCTAGGCGCTGCGACGCAACTGATTGCGACGTTGGGCGGACCACGGTTACGCACACGGAGACCTAAAGATATGACCACGACAGCCGGACGCGGACTCCGACGGGCGGCCGCTCTCGCCTGGCTCGCTGTCGCCGCGGTCGCCGGACTTGGCTGCCGCGACCGAGAACGGGCTGTCGCAGAAGACGCAGCGCCAACACCGGCCCAAACTGCAGAAGCTGCGGATGGCCGGCAGCCCACCGGCAGCCCACCAAGTGCGGATCCGCGCATCCCGGCGTGCCGCCGCGCCTTCCGAGAGGAGGAGCCTTTGCTCCTCCCTCACTCCTTCGCCGAGTTCACGCTGTGCGACGTGCTCGTAGCGATTTTTCCGGACTTTGACACATCGGTTGAGCGTTCGGCGGCAGCAGGAGGTACTGTACGTGTCGATCGCGTTCGGCAGTGGGTCCTTTCGGCGCGGACGCTACTGGTAGTTGCGCACTACATTGGCGAAGATGCGGACGCGGAGTTCGTCTGCGGAGGTTGCCGGGTGAACCCGCGGCTCGCCGTGCTAGAGCGTTCGGGAACTGCGCTTACGTTGGTAGCGCGGGGCACAGTGCCAGGCTGGGATCCCGACGGTTTGCTTTATGGGCGTACCGAGTTCGATTCCCGTTCGTACTCTTTTCAAGGTGACGAAACTCTGCTTGGGATGCGAACGCCGTGGTCCTACGGCATGATGGGCGGGACGACGCGCTTGAGTCTTTTTCGTCTTGAGGGCACTCAGCTGTCACTCGTCTTCGACGATAGGCTCGAGTGGGTGGCGTCCGGCATGGGTCTCGAGGACGATGACGTTGTCAGTGTAGCAGTGTCGCAGCAAAGGCGCGCGTCCGGCCCCGACGACATCGTGCTCACGGTCCATCAGGCCCGGTGCCGCTGGGAGGAGTACAAGCGGGTTTGCGGTCCCAAGAAGCTGGCCGCACAGCAGCGGTGGCGGTTCGACTCTAAGCAGTATCGGCAGATCAGTGGGAAGCCAATGCCGATGCCCCAGCTCTTTCGTACTCGTTGGGGCTGGTGAGAGATCCCGCTCGTGCCGCGCCAAGCCGCCCAACGGCGGCATGCTGCCGACGGGCGCTCCGCGCCCGCGGTAGATGCCGCAGGCGCTAGGCCGCTTACGCGCCGGAGTGCTCGACCTCCTTGTCTCTGCTGCAGCGAGCAGCCGCCCGAGCGAGCAGCCGCCCGATGGTCTCGTGGGCGATGCGAGCCGCCTCGACGTCGCCCGCGGCGAGCGCCGCCCGCATGCCTTCCGCGAGCTGGCTGAGCAGCAGCGTCCGCGGGTCCGCCGGTTTCGTCCACGATTCGTCCGCCTGACGCGGTTTCGCGCACTTAGCCGCCGTCGACGGCACCGTTGCCGCTCCCGACTCATGCCGAAACCTACGCGATCCCTGCGGATCCCGTCCCTCGGCAGGCGTTTCGATTCCCGGCGCCTCCACCAAGAAGACACGGCGAGAGCCGTGTCTTCTTGCTTTTGTGTGACCTGACAAAGTTTGGCGGAGGTCTGGGCGGGGCTGGACGGTGTGAGGCGGGGCATCGGCAGCGGATAGCCATAGCCGAACCGGCGGAACGGAACGGGGGGGATGGCCGACTCGGGGCCCGCGAGCCGGATCCCGAATCCACCCTACTGGAAGCCGGGACCAGTGGAGCCGGGCCGGATACAGGTGGACCGGCGGCGACCCCGATCCCCCAACCTGGCGGAGACGAAGCTGCCGTGCAGGCTCCTCTTGGCACGGGACGGTATCTCCGCTGACCTCGCAGAGAGACGTGGCCATGGGGGTGGCCGTAGGCGTTCGGCAGAGCACATCCCAAGGGTGGATCGAGCGGTAATCAGGACCAGGGAGACGCTCTCTCGGCGCGGACCGCACCCGCCGGCGAGTGGGGTTGCGCCGCCCGGTCCTACGAGCGCGCAGAGCGCTGGCCGCTCAAGAGACCCATGAAGCTGCTGACGCCCTCGGCTAGCCACCCTGCCGTGTGCGCTCCACCGCAAGATCGATCGTCCTGCCCGGCTCCGCGCCAGACGCGCGCCGAGCAGCGGCCCGGTCCTCTCGTGGGTGAGGAGCGCTGCCTCGATATCGCTCGCCGCGAGCGCCACCCCGGCTGGCGCTACCCGCCAGGGCGGCTGCGCCGAGCCCCGAGGTGAACGACGCCGCTCATGTCGGCGCCGGGCGTGCCGAAGCAGGCGCCGATGGTCTCGTGGGCGATGCGCGCCGCCTCGACGTCGCCTCAGCCTGGGCTACCCGCCGCGCCGGGGGAACCGCCCATCGGTCGCCATGGGCGTGGCCCCTCGCGGCGCGCGCCGGGGTCGGCGATACGGGACGCGGAGCGGCGGCCCATCTTCGGAGATGCGCAGATAGGTCGCGGAAGTCGCTGCCTATTCACGGGAATCCACCGATATACCGCGGAGCTTCGCGAGCTATTCACGGGAATACGGAGATTGGCCGCGGCGCCTCGCCGCCTACATGCTATGATCCGCCGCTAGGCCCTGCGACGCAACTGATTGCGACGTCGGGCAGGCGACGGGACAGCCATCTACTTCGGGAGACGCATGACTCGCACCAAGGTTTTCCTCGGTTACATCGCAGCGGCTCTTGCATCGAGTCTTGTAGCGGCTTCCTGCGCGCGACGGGAACAGTCGGAGTCCGGAAGTGGCGAACCAGCTGCTCCGTCGCACGCGCCTTCTGTAGCGAAGTCCGCGAACAAGGATCCCGAGAGGTCCTCCGGCGAGGTGGAACCAAGCCCGGAGCCCACGCTTCAGCCACGAGTCGCGGACGATTTACCTCAACCTACGCCTCGCTCCCCTCCGATCCTCGAGGCGGACCCGAATTCGAAGGGAGTGAGAATGGGCAAGCCGCTTTTTTCCTGCTACTACGTGAGTTTTGCTTGGGGCAGTAAGGCTTACGGGAACGTCCTTGATGATCAGGGCCGAATTTGGTTCTACGACCTGGGAAGGCCCTGGGATCCCCAACCCGCCGGGGACGGACTCTATCTGGAGACCGGGCTGAGAGAGCGATTCAGAAATCCCGTCCTCCAGTCGCGCCGCGTTCCTCCTGCGCAGCTGGCCGACATGCGGAAGAAGGCGGAGATCGCTCGAGGCGGTCGAATCGAGGAGAAGCACATGGCGCGCGATCTGGGCAGCGCCGGCTGCGAGGCCTACCTGTGGGAGAGATCCGACGCGTACCGGGAAGTTAAGCTCGGCAGCCGTGGCGGCCATGAGACTCGCAACTCTAGCTTGGAGGCCGGCCATCTCCTAGAGTGGCTACGGGAAGAAGTCGGCATCGGCATCGCTCCGCAGTTCCGGCAGAAGTAATGGTTCCGAAAGCGTACACGAAGCTGCCCAACGCACGGCTGCTCACCGACGAGCGATTCCGTGGCGCCTGCGGCGCCCCTCCGTCGCTCGCGGGTGAGCCGAGCGGTGGGCAGTTGCACGTGGAGGGACGTTTCGGAGATCAGCCCGCTCTCGGGGAGGATCGCCTCTGGCGGGATCGTGATCGGCGACGGTCCTTTCGGCGCGGCGCGGAGGTCAACGCCGCCGACAATATGGGGATGCCATTGGCTGGAATCCCCTAGTCTTGGAAGCCCATTGAGATCGCAGCGGAACCGGGTTTGCCCGGGTTCGCGTTCAGATCGCCAGCGCCTCCACCGTCACCAGGGATGCCGAACTTGATAGGAGAGTCGGGCTCGACGTTGGGGCCCAGGTCGGCGGTATGTGCCACCGCAAGAGAGTGTCCTCCGTGACCTCCCCCGCCCCGGCCGCCGTTGCCGCCTTTCCCGCCATCGCCACCACGGCAGCCTGGCTGCGACCCAGCCCTGTTACCTCCGCCAGTGCCGCCGTACCCACCGACGCCGCCGTACTGGCCCTTTCCGCCTCGCCCGCCGTTGCCGCCCCGACCCGTGATGATGCTGGTTTTACTCACGTGGACGCTGGCGTGGTAAGACAGAATCCCGATGCTGGATCCGCCTGGACCGCCGCCCTTGCCGGGCTCGCCGCCGCAGCCGCCAGCACCGCCGGAACCGCCCGAAGCGCCGCCCTGTGCCGCTCCTGTGCCGCAGAACATGGCTCCGCCGCGCGAGCCGCCTCCACCGCCGCCGCCGTAGCCGTGCTGCCCCGTCTGGCCATCCTCGCCAGCGCTGCCTTCTAGCCCCGTGTCTGTGAGCCTCCCCTGCCCTGACGCACCGTTGCCGTTCGCGCCGTCATCCCCCACCATGCCGCGCGTTCCATCTGTGCAGGACATGACGTCTTGCCCGGTTCCACCGAAGCCGTACGCCATCGGGTTGGTGACTGGCAAAGGGTCGCCACTTTCGCCGTCGCCACCATCGCCCTTGGTACCGACGCCGCCCATCCCGCCTGAGGAAACACCGTCGTCACATGAGGTGGTGCCCCGCGCCCCTCCCGTCACGACATCAGCAGAGCACGCTACGGCTCCCGGGTTCCCTGGTGCCCCCTCCCGCGCTGATTCGGCGCCTCCGTCAGCGCCAATGGCCCCATCTGCACCGTCACCGGCCACGATCTCGCTCAGGCGCACGTCCACCGTCACGCCCGGCAGAGCGCGCATGGCGATGGAAGAGCCGCCCGGAACCGTGGCGTCGTGCGCGACCATCCGCATCCTGGTGAGCGCCGTGGCGACGGAGCTTCGGGGTTCGGACTCGGCAGCATCGTCCGCAACGGTGAGCGGGATCCGGTTCGGTCCTGGAGCGATCGTGGTGAGCTCGCCGAGCGGATGCAGCGGCCAATGTTTACGGGGATCGCGACAATTGAGCCCACCCCATACCTTCATACCTGCTGGCACGCGCACTTCTACGTTGAAACGATCGGCACACACGTAGACGCGCATTCCATGGTCGCGGGCGAGATCGAACGCACGCGCGAAGGTGGCCACGGGATTCTCTCGCGTGCCCGGATCATCGTCGCGGCCATCCACGGTCAGATAGATACCCTCGCAGTCGACCGGCCGGCTGGGAATACCGTGATCGGCATTGCAGTCTACCACCGGTGTGCACGTGAGCGTTTCCTCGCAAGGTTCCCAAGCTCCCGGATCAGCACTGCACCCGAGCGTCCCGATCCCCGCAGACATGGCGACAACAAGCAGCCGAGGCCATTCCTCGGACGCTTCATGCCACCGGTTGCGCCTCGACAGTGAGCTCATCATCCTCTCTCCTCGTATCGATGCCACCTACTCTGGCGCAGCGGGGTTTGGGTCGTTCGGATCGTCGGTAACGAAGGGAAGAAACTCGGCCACCACGCCATCGTCACCCGCGCTCTCGGTGGCGCCTGGGTCGCCACCAGGTCCACCCTTGCCCGCGGTTCCGAGCGCGAACGTCGCCTCGACCTCCTCCCGCGTCACCTCCGTGGCCCCCAGATACGCGATGCCAACCGAATGGCCGCCGAGCCCGCCGCCTCCGCCGCCTCCGGGCCCCCCGTTGCCACCATCGCCGCCGCGGCACCCTGGAAGTGTGTCAGGCACCGCTCGTCCGCCATCGCCGCCGGGGGCTCCACTACCCCCCGGCAGCCCCGCCCCGCCCGCCCCACCCCGGCCGCCGCGTCCCGTCTCGATCGTCGTCCCACGGATCTTGATCTTGGACCCCCTCGTGGCGATGCCGATGCTCGCGCCCCCGGCAAAGCCACCTTTCCCCGGCTTGCCGCCGCAACCGCCAGAGCCGCCAGAACCGCCGAATGCACCCCCGATCGGGCCTGCGCCGCAGGCCATGGAACCACCCCTCGCGCCACCGCCCCCACCGCCCCCCTGGCCAGGGCGCCCGAATTTGCCGTCCTGTCCCTTGCCCAGAGTAACACCCCACCTGACGGCGCCTGGGCGCCTCCCTCCTTGACCCTGCGCACCAACGGCACCGTCGAGGCCGCGCTGCCCATCGCTGCACGCCGTACTTCCCACCTGGCCCACGCCTCCGGCACCGGCGCCGGTCGGGTTGGGATCTGGGAGAGGCTCCCCGTTCCCAGCTCCGGAGCCCCGATCCACGAGCCCGAGGCCGCCCTCGCCGCTGGCCGATCGCCCGTCGTCGCACTCGGTCGTAACGGCCGGCGTCCCTGCCATGGCGTCCGCCGTACACGCGTCCGCCCCCGAGTGTCCTGGCGTTCCATCGGATGCTGCCGCGCCCTCAGCCGCGGCTCCAGGCTCGCCGTCTGCTCCGTCTCCAGCGACGATGCGGCTGTCGATCACTTCGATCTCACTGCCATCACGGAGGTAGATCGGAATCGAGCTTCCGCCCGGCTTTCCACCACGCCCGGTGATGACCTCGCTCGCCATGAGCTTGAGCTGGACCCCTTGGAGGGTTGCTATCCCGACGGATCCTTTTTGGACGTGGTCCACATCGTTGCCGTCGGGGGCCAGGAACCGCAGGTTGGCAAACGTAAGTCCCTGTCCGCCAAACCGCACCACCTGCGGGACGGGCCCCTCCGGAGCAACGACAGTCCTCGCGCTGGCACCGAGGTGCCGCCAGCCGTTCGCGCAGTCGAACCCGCCCCAGATGCTTATGCCGTAAAACCCAAGCGTTTCTTCGAAAGTTTCCGCGCACGCGTAGACGCGGTGGCTGCCCATGTCTGCAAGTTCGAGGGCTTTCGAGAAGGTCTTCACCGGCTCCGCGCGGCTGCCGGGGTTCGCGTCGTCTCCCAGGCTTGAGCTAACGAAAATACCGCATCCGTCTTCCGGCGTTCTCACCAAGGGGTCATCGTCGCAGACGGGTACCCTATCCGGACCGGAGGAACACCCGCACAAGAAGGCAGCGATTCCGTACGCGAGCGCGATGGGCACCATGATAGCCACCCCGCGCCGACTTTTCGATGAGGTATCCATGACCTGGAGCTCCACGTTCGTCACCATGCACCGATTAGTATCAGCCCCGCGTGCTGTCCGCTCACCGTCGGAACGACACGCACGCCATCGCTGGGCGGCGAGGTTCGGTCCACGAGCAGAGACGCGAGCGTCAGCACACCGATCGCGCCGCCGGACGCAAGGGTCACCCAGCCGGCTTTCTTCAGGAGATCCCGCTTCCCTTGCAGGTCACGCAGCTCCGAGCACGCGCGCGGTGCGTCCGGGCGGGCACATCGGCTCGCGTCCTCGTCTGCGCCACGCAGCGCGGTAGCTCGGTCGCGGAGCTCATCCTCGGTGTAGGCACTCCAGATCAGCAACCCGCCGCCGGCTGCCATCGTCGCCCCTGCCACGACCGCGCCAGCGATGCGCAGCGTCGACGCCGTGGAGGACGGCTCCACGGAAGACGACGCCCAGGCGCCTGGCGCGGAGCTCTTGGTTGAGGTTCCCTTCGCAGGGGTGCCCGGCGCTGCGGCGCGCGGTACCTGCAGCGAGATGGTCGTCGGCTTCCCGGCCTGCGCGTCGAACGACGCGAACGCCTCCTCATGGCCCGCCAACCGGGCCCGCACCATGTGCTGACCGGGCTCCAGGAATAGCCTGTAGGTCCGCGCTGGCGCGCTGATCGGCTTTCCGTCGATGAGCACCTCGGCGTCCGGCGGGTCGACAGACAGGTAGAGGGTCGCGACATGCGACGCTGCCTTGCGTTGCCCGGCCTCGAACCGCAGCTGTAGTTCAAGGGGCAGGACGTTGCGCTGCTCGAGGCTCCAGGCGAGATGCTCCGCAGCATCACGGTACTTGCGCAGCTCGAGCTCACACAGGCCGAGCTCTCCGGCGATCTCCGCGCGCTCCTTCTCCGTGTTCGACGCCGGGTCTGTCGCCTGGAGCGCCGCATCGTAGGCGCCGTGAGCCTCGGTCCACCGACCTCCGTCACGGGCTGTCTGCGCACGGCGAACATGGTCCTTCACCGTCGAGCTGCCGCTTCGCTCCAGCGTCGAATAGATGTCCTCGGCGCTGGCGGGGCTCGTGTAGACACCAGCGGCGCCAAGCATCAGGCAGAACAACAACGAAGGCGCAACGTCACGCATGCGGGGACCGTACTTACGCAAAGCGCGCGGCGTCAACCGCGACAAATTCGCAGGGAAGGAACACTTTGCCAGGCAATGATCGGCCCGACGACGCAAAGGCGCCGGTCGACCCGCCGAGCAGTGGAGCCGCCCAGGTACGCATTCCACAATAGCGCACATTATCCGACCAAAGTTGACCGACCCTTCTCTTTCTTGAACCCTTCGGGCCAGCTCAGGGGTGCTACCAGCTGTGGGCAAAGCCAGCACGAACTCCCCCCCACTTCGAGCGCTTCCGCCGCCTCATCAGGCGGGTCGGTGTCCCCGCGCGACACGCCGAGGACCTCGCGCAGGAAACGCTCCTGCGGGACTGGGAGGCGAGAGCGCGGATCGAGACGGGCGCAGATCCAGCGCCGTACTCCGTCACCATCGCACTGAACCTCGCCCGCAGCCACCTGCGGGACGCGAGCCGTCGGGGTGAGGTCTTGACCCCGTTCGACGAGCACGACCTCCGCGGGGACCAACCGAGCCCGGAAGCCTTGCTCCGGAGGCAGGAGCGGGAAGCGACCATGCGCGACCTGATCGAGCAGGTCGAGCCCAAGTACCGCGACCTCTTGATCAAGCACGAGCTCGAGGAGAAGTCGCTCGCCGAGATCGCCGCCGAAATGGGGCTCAAGCTGGACACGGTGAGGAGCCAGCACCGCAGGGCACGCGAGCAGCTGGAGGAGGCGAAGCGGCGCTGGATGGCGCAGCAAGAATTCGGGGGGCTGGGACAAGGTGCCCTGCGTCCCTGTGGCGTTCGGCCTGTTCCGTCGCTCGTGGTGGACAACCGCGCTGCGCCTGCAGAAGGTCGGGGCAACGGTCTTCGCGCAGGCTGCGCTCGTCGTGCTGACAGGCACCGTCGTCGCGACAGCGCCACACTCGTCAAGCTCGGCCAGTACGACCCCGCAGTTACGGCCGGCAGCGATCCACGCCGATGCGGCCACACGCCCGCAGCAGCACACCGCGCCGCCCCTCGACCAGCCAGACGCACGCCGCGCGGTCGCCGCGGCCTCGCCGCCGCTGCAGGGCGGCATCCCGGCACCCGGCGAGAATGCACCGGCCGCAAAGAACGGCAAACCCGCTTCGCCGGCCGCAACAGCTGCACGTTCCTCGCCGCCCGTCCGCGCCGTACGCACGGTCGCGAGCGAGCGCGAGAAGGACCTGATCCTCCAGGCGCGCAAGGCCATTGAGGCCTACAACGCCAGAGCTGACGTCGAGGCGCGACGCCTGCTCGACATGCACGCCATGGAGTTCCCTCGGGGTCAGCTGGCCCGGGAGCGCGAGGCGCTGCTGCTGCAACTTCGCTGAATCGGCTGCGGCCCTGGCGACAGATAGCCAGTGGTGGAGACAACGGCGTCCTCGAGCGACGCCAGGCCGAGCTCCGCCCTGCGCCGGGCCAGGAGAACGAGCACGTTCATGACACGCAAGGAAGCCGTGGCGGAGCATAGGCACACGTCACGGGTATCGCCGGCGATCACCCCGCGGGGCGGCGTCGGGAGCGGCCTTCTCGGGTGCCTCGATCGCCCGGGAGCGAGCGCGACGCACGGCGTCGAATGGATCGCTCCCGCGACCGTCGAACGCCGCGACAGCGCGACCCCGGCGACGAAAACGTGCGCCGGCGGGCGCGTACAGGTCGGCAGTTCGGAACAGGAGAGTTGTATGCGGCTGAATTGGTTCGGGAGCACCGTCGTGGTGATGTCGATGATCGTTGGTTGTGGAGGCGACGACAAGGGCGCTGGGGAGCAAGCGCAAGGGGCTGGGGGGCAGGGCGAGGGCGGGGCCGGCGGGAGCGCGGGCAGCGAGACCGGCGGGGACGGACAGGGGCCCGCCGACTGCCCAGAAGCGCAGGTGTCCTGCAATGGCGCGTGCCTCCCCGTGGGCGTGTCGGCCGGCGGCTGCACGGTGCTCGCGCACGCCGGGAAGCTCGTGTCCATCGATCACGGCATCGCGGTCGACGCGTCGCACGTGTACTGGGTCGAGCAGCTCACACACACCGCCGTCGCGCGCGTGGCGAAGGCGGGGGGAGGGCGCGAGGAGATCTACAATTCACCCAATGTCCCCCTGTCCGTCGCGGTGGACGAGAAGAACGTGTATTGGGCCGAAAACTCGGTCACGCACTGGGTCCGCGCGATGCCGAAATCGGGCGGTGCCGTGTTCGATCTGGTGACGTTCGTCGACGACTTTGGCCGCATCGAGGATGTCGTGACCGATGGCGAGCGCGTGTTCTTCACCCAGGAAGGGCGCTCGGGGCCGCTCGAGGTCAGGAGCGTCGGGCTCGACGCCGGGGACGAGGTCGTGCATGGTCCAGCCGGCGACATCTCCAGCACGACGCTGGCCCTGGATTCCGGGTTCGTCTACTGGCAATCCGTCGAGTTTTTCGACAAGGACGAGATCCTGCGCTCCCCCCGGACCGGCGGCGAGCCGCAGGTGACCGTGACCGTGGGCGGTGGCACCCTCCTGGGCTTCGCGATCAGCGGCGAGTTCATTTATTACATGAGCCCCGGCGCGATCTGGCGCGTGCCCGTATCCGGCGGCGATCCGACCGAGGTGCTCTCGTCCCCCGACGTGGAGGGCACCTTCTTCGTCGCCCACGCACAGGCGCTCTACTGGGCCTCGTCCGGAGCGCTGTGGCGCGTCGGCGTGGACGGGAAGAACCCCACCCAGCTCGTCAAGACCGACGATTCCATCTCCCACATCGCGGCCGACACGAGCGGCGTCTACCTGGCCATCAACAAACGACCGGGATCGTCTTCGGACGGGTTCATCGTCAGGGCCGAAGACTGAGGGCGGATCGCGCCGTTCGCCTTGAGCGGCGCGGCGCGGAAGGCGCGGCGGTACGCCTGCGGGCTCGTGGTCACGAGCCGCTGGAAGTGCTCGCGGAAGGCGGTCGGCGAGCCGAACCCGACCCTCGCTGCGATCGACTCCACCGAGTGCGCCGTCGTTTCGAGCAGCTGCTGCGCGCGGCGCACGCGGGCACGGAGCAGCCACTGGAGCGGCGTGGTGCCGGTCTGCTCGCGGAAACGGCGGCTCAGCGTGCGCACGCTGAGGGCCGCGCGCCGCGCGATGTCTTCGAGCGTGAGCGGCTTGTCGAGGCTCTCCTCGATCCACCGCAGCAGCGGCTCGAGCGACGAGCCGTCCGGCGCGGGCGGCTCGTGGAGGATGAACTGCGACTGCCCCCCGTCACGCTCGAGCGGCATCACCGAGAGCCGCGCCGTGTCCGCGGCCACGGCCGAGCCGTAGTCGAGCCGCACCATGTGGAGGCAGAGGTCGAGCGCCGCCGCGGCGCCCGCCGACGTCAGAAACTGCCCCTCATCCACGTAAAGCACCTTCGGGTCGACGCGAATGGCCGGGTGGCGGCGCGCGAGCTCGTCCGCCGCGAGCCAGTGGGTCGTGGCGCGGCGCCCGTCGAGCAGCCCGGTCGCGGCGAGGAGGAACGCCCCGGTGCAGATGGAGGCGACGCGGGCGCCCGAGGCCGCCGCCGCGCGGACCGCGTGCAAGAGCGCCTCCGGGACCGCGGCGCTCACCCCGGCGACGCCCGGAAGGATGATGGTGTCCGCTCGCGCCAGCTCGTCGAGGCCGCAGCGCACCCGGAGATCGAACGCTCCGGCGCTCACCTCGCGCGTCACCCCGCAAACACGGACTTGATACCCGGCCCGACCCCCGGGCAGCCGGACACGCCCGAACACCTCGCAGGGCGTCGACAGGTCGAAGGGGATGACCCCGTCCATCACGACCACAGCCACGACATGCATGGCTGAAAGATGCTTGATGATCCACTTCATGCCAACGGTTTTATGATCCGCCGCGGGTCCGGGACGTCGGGCTGGCCAGAAGCCGTCGAAGATTGGCACGAACGCCCCTCGCGGGGCCGTCCCCGCTGTGCCATATCCCACCCGTGCCATACGCCGAGCGATGACGGCTCGATGCCACTGGCATCCGGGGCATCCCCGCGCTTGCGAGCCCCTCCGGCCGTCTCACGCCTCGGAGTCGTCGAGGTCATCTTGACAAGGCGAACCGTGAAGAGCGCCTCGCGCCGCGCCATGGAGCCCCCTCATGCCCGCTTACCAGATTCTACGGTTGATCAAGTTCCTGGGCGTCATCCTGTACGCGGGCGGCCTCATTGGCAGCTTCGTCGCCACGGCGCACGCCGATCGCAAGCGCGCCGTCCACGCCGTGGCCTCCCCGGGGCTGGTCGTCACGTGGATCGCGGGATACCTGCTGACCACGCAGCTGCAGGTCCCTTTGATGGAGCTCTGGGTCATCGCAGGGCTCGTCCTGTCGCTGGTCTCGCAGCTCGCCCTCGTTCACAGCGTCGCGCGCGACCGGCGCACGCTCGGCGCGTTCGTCTCGACCTTCGCCCCTCTCTTCGTGGTGCTGCTGATGATGGTCTTTCGGCCCACCTGGTCTGACGTCCGATCATGAGCGCGCTTCGCACCCTGCGCGTCGTCGGCTTCCTGGAAGGGCTGTCGTTCCTGGTCCTCCTCACCGTCGCGATGCCGCTCAAATACATCTTCGGCCTGCCGGTCGCGGTCCGGATCGCCGGCAGCGCCCACGGGCTCTTCTTTCTCCTCTTCGTCTCCGCGCTGTTTCGCGCGGCCACCGAGCGCGAGTGGCCGCGTCGCCGTTCGCTCACGGCGCTCCTCGCGTCGCTCGTACCGGGCGGGACCTTCGCGCTGGATCGGACGTTGAAGCGCGAGATCGAGGGCGAGGCGGGGACCGCGCCCCATGGCTGACGCCGCGGCATCGGCCTCTTGACGATGGCCACGGCAGCGCGCTCTCCTCGACGAGCGCCCCGATCCGCGCCTGGATTTCGATCTCTCGCTGCGCGTCGATCGGCTCGAGAAGCCCGAGCTCACGCCGGTCTACCGGACGGCGGTGGGTCGGTTCGTCAGGCCGGGCGATCCCGAGGCGAGCCCGCTGTTCCGCCGGTTCCACCGCGACGGGGTGTTCCTGGCGAGGATGCCGCCGGTCGCCACGGAAACCGTCGATCCAGCTGGGCTGTCCTTGCTTCAACGCTGGATCCAGGGTGTGTGATGCACCGACGGTCTTGATGACGCCGGCCACGTCGTAAGCAGCCGAGGTGTGGCGCCCCGTTCACGCGTCGCGTCTCGCGCTGCGATTTGGACGGAAAATTCGCATGGATCGGGGAGGTACGAGCTTTGCTCTCACCGCTGTCATGAGGAATTGCTTTCGTTCGCTGGTTCTCGTGGGGGCTCCTTTCATCTTCGTCGCGGGCTGCGGCGGAGCGGATGGCGACACGAACGCCGAGGGCACCGCGGCGCCGGCAACCCCGTCGACTCCGGCGGAGGTAGACACCACCTATGAACAGATCGGGCGCGGCTGCGGCGACGACGGCTCCCTCGTTCGCTCGCTGGCGCACGTCCCCGCGCTCGCCACCAACAACCTCTGGATTGCCCCAGACAACGACGCCGCCGGCCTGACCGCGTCCAGGAACGACAATGGCTGGGGAGCGAGCATGGGCGTCTACGAGCTCGGGTTCGAGTCGATCGGGGACAACATGGAGAGCCACTCCGCCGAGCAGGCCGCACGGTGCGACGCGGTCAGCGAGATCTTCGGCCCCGCCGGGGACGGCGCGCGGCACCGCTTCCTCAACGTCCTCGTCTACGCCGGCGATCACCCGCACGCCGAGGCGATGCCCGCCGAGGGGCTCCCCGCTGCGGTCGAGGCGCCGGTCCGCCTGAAGGGCTATCTGGACGTGGCCACGGGCACGCGCGAGGAGATCGAAGACGGCGTCGTGTACCGGGACGCGCAGCACCAGTACCTGCCCATCTACGTTCGCTGCGAGAAGCCCATGAAGATCACCTACGAGGAGCGCCTGTTCTCGCGCGAGGAGGTCGAGGCGCTGAAGCTCGACACCCGCGTCTGTCGCCCCGTCGGCGAGGACGGCCACGGCTGCCTCTCCGAGCGCCCGCAGCCGATCGAGGGTGCGTGCACGTTCGTGGCGGCCGACGCGAAGTACGTGGCGACGAGCGGCGAGGAGCACAACCTATCGCTCGGTGGCCGCATCGAGCGCGGCGAACAGCTCAGCTACACGATCACGGTCGACCGCTTCGCCTTCCGCTGAACGAGGGTCCTCGGTCAGGGAGCGTGACGTCGGAGCGCTGGATCAACCGGGAAGCGCGGCGGTCAGGTCCAGCTCGACCAGCTGACCGGTGAAGCCGAGCGAAGCGACCCCGAGCAGGGTGCTGGCCGTACCGAAGGCCGGGCCGAGCGCCGAGTCGTTCAGTCGCTGCCACACCGCGCCCAGCACCTGGTCGTCGTCGCTGACCACGTAAATCACCGAGCGCACCACGTCGGCGGGCCGCGCCCCGGCCGCGTTCAAAACAGTCAGCGCGTTCGCTGCCACCTGGTCGGCCTGCGCGAGGTAGTCGCCCGCGCCGACCACGTTGCCGTCGAGGTCGAGCGGGCACTGGCCGGCGAGGAAGGCCAGCCGGCCTGCCTCGACGATCGTGACGTGGTGATAACCGGGAGTCCGGTGGACGTCGGGCGGGTTGATCTTGACCAGGCGCATCGAGGGGGAAGGAAAAGCAACACAATTCGAGGAGGTCAAGGGCCGTGCGCGCGATTGGCTGTCAAGGCGCACGAGGAACTGCCGGCGGACGAACCGGCGGCGCGCCTCAGGAGGAAACGACCGAGCCGGCGCTCATTGCGGCGAGGTGCCGCTCCCACCGCGGGCGAACTCGCGCGCGAGCGTCTGGAAGGCCTCGTCCACGAGCTCTGGCAGGTCCTCGGTGGCCCCGCGCGCGATCCACGCGTCCATCGCGGATTGCACGACCGCCATCGCGCAGCTCGCCAGCACGCGCGGCGCGAGATCGTGCCGCGCGTCCAGGCCCATGCGCTCGGCCAGCGGCTCGCAGATCTCCTCCCCGCAGTGTCCCAGCCGCTCGCGCTGCCTCGCGCGGATCGCCGGCGTCCGCGCGACGAACTGCTGGATCAGGGCGAAGCGGGGCAGATCCCCCTCGTGAAACTTCACGATCGTCTTGACGGCGTTTCGCAGCGCCACGACGGGCGGCTCGCTCGGCGGGCGCGCCCGCACCGCCTCGCGCGCCGCCTCGATGAACTGGTCCATCCACGCGATCACGAGGTCTTCCTTCGACTCGAAGTAGCGGAAGAACGTCCTCCGCGAGACCTCGACCACCCCGAGCACGTCATCGAGCGTCGTCTGCTCGTAGCCGTTCTTCAGGAAGAGCTCGATCGCGGTCTCGATGATCTGCGCGCGCGTGCGCTCCTTCTTGCGTTCCCTGAGCCCCGGGGCGCCAGCCTCCTTCATGGGGGCCAAGGTACCACGCGCACGCTTCGGGTGCTCCTCCCTGAAGGCCGCGGAGCGTCGCGACCGTGGTCGCGGGAATACGAAGGTTGGCCGCGGTGCCTCGCCGTCCACATGTTATAACCCGCCGCTGGGCCCTGCGACGCAGCGGATCGCGACGTTGGCCGGACATGGGATGAATCGAGGGAACGAATGAACGGAGGAGACCCGATCGCGCGGGCCGTCGGAGCGATCGTAGACGCTGGCGCGCTCGCCAACGCAGCAACGATGGTCTGGCGTGACGGCAAGGTGGTTCAGCGCGCGTCTGTCGGGTGGCGAGACCTGGAGGCCAAGCTGCCCCTCGAGCATGACAGCCTGTTCCGCATCGCGTCGATGACGAAGCCGATCACCTCGACGGCGGCGCTCATGCTGTTCGAGGAGGGGCGCTTCGCGCTGACCGATCCGATCGCTCGCTGGGCACCGGAGTTCAGCGACATGCGCGTCCTGCGCTCTCCCACGGGCCCGCTCGACGAGACCGACCCGGCAGAGCGACCGATCACCTTCGAGGATCTGCTGACGCACCGCTCGGGGCTGACCTACGGGGCGTTGCATCGTGGTCCCATCGCGGAGGCTTATGCGGAGGCGCTGGGAGGCGACATCGACAGCCACGTGGCGCCCGATGAGTGGATCTCGCGGCTGGCTGCTTTGCCGTTGATCGACCAGCCGGGGGCCACCCTTCACTATGGTCACTCGACCGATCTCCTCGGGTTGCTCATTGCGCGCATCGAGGACGCGCCGCTCGGCGACGTGCTCGAGCGCCGGATCTTCGATCCGCTCGGCATGGCCGACACCGGCTTCATCGTGCCACGTGAGAAGCGGGACCGGCGCGTCAAGAACTGCGGGTTCGATGCTTCGGGCCGCCTCGCCGCGCGCCTCACCTGCCCAGGCGGCTCGACGGTCCCTGAACGGCCCGATGACATGGCCTATGTCTCCGGCGGCCAGGGGCTGTGGTCGACGCTGGACGACTATCTCGCGTTCGCGCGCATCTTCCTGGGAGCAGGCGCCGTGGATGGCGTGCGTATCTTGCGGCCCGAGACCCTCGCCTCGATGACCTCCAACCGTCTCACCGAGCAGCAGCGCGCCACGGCTGAAGTGGGAGGCATGCCGCTCTTCCGGGGCGGTCACGGGTTCGGGATGGGCATCGCCGTGGTGCTCGATCCGAAGAAGGCCGAGCCCACGGTGTGCGGGGGCCGCGAGGGCGCGGTCGGCTGGCCAGGGGGCTTCGGAGGCTGGTGGCGCGCGGACGCCGACGACGACTCGGTGCTGATCTTTCTGGCACATAACATGGTCGAGCGGGACCAGCTCAGCAGAGGCATCGGCCTGGGAGTCTACGAAGCCATCACCCAGTTCCAGGCCCTGGCGTCGGCCGACGACCGCTGACGACCTTGCTCGGCGAGTGGCGCAAGGCCTCGCCCCTGGAGCTGCCGGAGCAGGGCGCGAAGATTTTTTCGAGCGACCGATGATTTCTCCGCGGGCCGGGGGTCCATGTCGCGGAAGGAGGACATTTTCATGTCCCACAAGCTCTTCGTCAGCCTGCCCATCAAGGACCTCGATCGCACCGTGGCGTTCTTCAAGGCCCTCGGCTTCACGTTCAACCCGAAGGTCACGGGCGGGCAGGCCGCCTGCATGTTCATCGGCGAGCACGCCTACGCGATGCTGCTCGTCGAGCCGTTCTTCAAGACGTTCACCAAGAAGGAGATCTGCGACACTGCCACGCACGTGGAGGGGGCCTTCGGGCTCTCGTGCGAGAGCCGTGCCGACGTCGACGCGATGGTGGCGAAGGCGCTCGCCGGCGGCGGCAAGGAGGCGGGGCCGCCGGAGGACCACGGGTTCATGTACACCCGGAGCTTCGAGGACCTCGACGGGCACCACTGGGAGGTGGCGTGGATGGATCCGAAGGCCGGACAGTAAGCCGCACGGATCTCGGCGGCGGAGGAGACACTCCCCGCGTTCGTGCGCCCCGCCACGTACCAGGAGAGCTGGCTGCTTCGCAGCACCATGCCCCACGGCGCCGACGCGCCCAGACAGCCGGATCCGCGCGCTTGACAATCAATAAGCCGCGGCTTATAAGTCGTGGATGCAGAGCGCGGCCGTGGTCGAAGACAAGATCTTCCAGGCGCTGGCGGACCCCAGCCGCCGGGCGATCTTCGAGTCGCTCACGCGCGGCGAAGCGGCCGTGAAGGACCTCACGTCGCGCTTCGACATCTCGCAGCCGGCGATCTCGCAGCACCTCGCCACGTTGAAAGACGCCGGCCTCGTGAGCGGCCGGCGCGAGGGGCGCTGTGTCTACTACCGGGTGGAGCCGCGCGGGCTGAAGCCGCTCGTCGACTGGATCACGCACTACCGCGCCTTCTGGACGGAGCGCGTCGATCGCCTCGAACAACTGCTGGAGAAAATGGACGAATGAACCTCACCGACACGACCGCACAATCGCAGACCGAATCCATTTCGTTCGAGTTCGATCTGAAGCACTCGCCGGAGAAGGTGTGGCGCGCGCTCACCGAACCGGCGCTGCTCGCGGAGTGGCTCCTGCCCACCATCGGTCTCCAGCTCGAGCCGGGGGCGGCGTTCACCCTCAAGACGCAGCCGTACCCCGGCTGGGACGGCACCGTGAATTGCCGGTTCGTGGAGATCGAAGCGCATCGGAAGCTCAGCTATACGTGGAGCGTCCCCTTCCTGGAGACCGTCGTGACGTTCACGCTCACGCCCACGGCGTCGGGCACGCGCCTGTCCCTCGTGCAGTCGGGCTTCAAGCCGGACCAGAAGCAGAACTTCGGCGGCGCGCGCTACGGCTGGAAGATGATGGGCGGGAAGCTCGTCGACCTGCTCGAGAGGATCTCATGAGCCGCGCGAGGCTCGTGGCCTACTGGGTGACCACAGGCCTTGTCGTGTCGTCCATGGTCTCGGGCGGCGTGGCCCACGTCCTCCACGCGCCGGCGAGCGTCGACGGCTTCGTGCGCCTCGGCTATCCGCTGCACTTCGTCACGCTCCTCGGCATCTGGAAGATCCTCGGCGCGCTCGCGCTGCTGGCGCCGAGATTTCCGCGCTTGAAGGAGTGGGCGTACGCGGGCCTCGTGTTCGACCTCACCGGCGCCGCCTTCGCCTGGGCCGCCGTCGGCGCCAGCGACGCCACGAGCAACGCTGGCCACATCATCGCGCCGCTCGTGGTCCTCGCGCTGGCGGTGGCGTCGTGGGCGCTGCGGCCGGACTCGCGCAGGTTGCCGGAACCCCTTCACAGACCGTCGGTGTTGATGACATGATCGCGACCATGGCCTCCTCCAAGCAGCAAGCCGCAGACAGACAGCACGCCGCAGACAGCCACGATTGGATCCGGGTCCAGGGCGCCCGGGAGAACAACCTCAAGGACGTCAGCGTCGAGATCCCCAAGCGGCGGCTGACGGTGTTCACCGGCGTCTCGGGATCGGGCAAGTCGTCGCTTGTGTTCGGCACCATCGCGGCGGAGTCGCAGCGGCTGATCAACGAGACCTACAGCGCGTTCGTGCAGGGGTTCATGCCGGCGCTGGCCCGGCCCGAGGTCGACGTGCTGGAAGGGCTGACGACCGCGATCATCGTGGACCAGGAGCGGATGGGCGCCAATTCCCGCTCGACGGTCGGCACGGCGACCGACGCCAACGCGATGCTGCGGGTGCTGTGGAGCCGCCTCGGCAAGCCGCACATCGGCTCGTCCAACGCCTTCTCCTTCAACGTCCCGTCGGTCCGCGGGGTCGGGGCGATCTCGATCGAGAAGGCCGGCGGGAAGAAGACCGAGAAGCGCGAGTTCGTGGTCAACGGAGGCATGTGCCCGAAATGCGAGGGCATGGGATCCGTCTCCGACTTCGATCTGTCCCAGCTCTACGATGACAGCAAGTCGCTCAACGAGGGTGCGCTCACCATCCCCGGTTACTCGATGGATGGATGGTACGGGCGCATCTTCAACGGCTGCGGCTTCTTCGACCCGAACAAGCCGATCCGCAAGTTCACGAAGAAGGAGCTCCACGACCTGCTCCACAAGGAGCCGACCAAGATCAAGGTCGAGGGCATCAACCTGACCTACGAAGGGCTGATCCCGAAGATCCAGAAGTCGATGCTGTCCAAGGACGTCGACGCGATGCAGCCCCACATCCGGGCGTTCGTGGAGCGCGCTATCAAGTTCTCCACCTGTCCCGAGTGCGGCGGCACGCGGCTCAGCGAGGCTGCCCGGTCCTCGAAGATCAAGGGGATCAACATCGCCGACGCCTGCGCGATGCAGATCAACGACCTGGCCAAGTGGGTGCGTGATCTGAACGAGCCGTCCGTCAAGCCGCTCTTGGCGACGCTGCGGCACACGCTCGACTCGTTCGTCGAGATCGGCCTCGGCTACCTCAGCCTCGACCGGCCGTCGGGCACGCTGTCGGGCGGCGAGGCGCAGCGCACCAAGATGATCGGCCACCTCGGGTCGTCGCTCACCGACGTCACCTACGTCTTCGACGAGCCGACGGTGGGGCTGCACCCCCACGACATCCAGCGGATGAACGAGCTGCTGCTGCGGCTGCGCGACAAGGGCAATACCGTCCTCGTGGTCGAGCACAAGCCGGAGACGATCGCTATCGCCGACCATGTCGTCGACCTGGGCCCCGGCGCCGGCACCGCCGGCGGCGAGGTGGTCTTCACGGGCACCATCGACGGGCTGCGGGCGAGCGGCACGCTCACCGGACGTCACCTGAGCGACCGGGCCTCCCTGAAGCGGTCGGTGCGGAAGCCGTCGGGGGTGATGAAGGTGCGCGGCGCGCGCGCGCACAACCTGAAGAACGTCGATGTCGACATCCCGCTCGGCGTGCTGGTGGTGGTGACCGGCGTGGCGGGGTCGGGCAAGAGCTCGCTGATCCACGGCTCGGTGTCCGGCCGTGACGGGGTGGTGTCGGTCGACCAGGCCCCGATCCGCGGCTCGCGGCGGAGCAACCCGGCGACATACACCGATCTGCTGGAGCCGATCCGCAAGGCGTTCGCGAAGGCCAACGGCGTGAAGCCCGCGCTGTTCAGCGCCAACTCCGAGGGTGCCTGTCCGACCTGCAACGGGGCCGGGGTGATCTACACCGATCTCGCGATGATGGCCGGCGTCACCACGGTCTGCGAGGACTGCGAGGGCCGGCGGTTCCAGGCGTCTGTCCTGGAGTACCGCCTCGGCAAGCTCAACATCGCCGAGGTGCTCGATCTGTCGGTCGCAGAGGCGGTCGGCTTCTTCGGCGCCGGCAAGGGGCACACGCCGGCCGCGCACGCGATCCTCCAGCGCATGGCCGACGTGGGGCTCGGCTACCTGCGGCTCGGCCAGCCGCTCACGACGCTGTCGGGCGGCGAGCGGCAGCGGCTCAAGCTCGCGACGCACATGGGCGCCGACGGCGGCGTCTACGTGCTCGACGAGCCGACGACCGGGCTGCACCTGGCCGACCTCGAGCAGCTGCTCGGGCTGCTGGACCGGCTCGTCGACTCCGGCAAGTCGGTCATCGTGATCGAGCACCACCAGGCGGTGATGGCGCACGCCGACTGGATCATCGACCTCGGGCCGGGCGCGGGCCACGACGGCGGGCGGATCGTGTTCGAAGGCACCCCGGCCGACCTGGTGGCCGCGAATTCGACGCTGACCGGCGAGCACCTGGCGGCGTTCGTCGGAAGCCAGCCGAAGGCTGCCGCGTCTCGCCAAGCTCGCTGAGCGAGCCCGCTTTTCCCCGTGGGAGCTTGACGTGCTACAATGCGTGCATGTCGTTCGCTCCGGACATTCTGGTCACCTCCCGCGACGGAACGAGCCGCTCGCTCGTCGTCGAGGTGAAGCTGTCGATCCACGATCTCCAGGCGTCGGAACAACAGCTCAAGGCGTACATGGTGCGCCATGGCTACGCTACCGGGATGCTCGTCACGCCGGACGCAGTGCGCATCTACCGCGATACGTTTGCGAGCTACGAGGAAGGATCGGTGGAGCTGGTCGGGGCGTTCTCGACGGCGGGCGTCTTCGAAGCTGGCGTGGCGTCGACGATTCGCGCGATTGAAGAGCCAGGACTGCGCGGGGTTCAATTCGAGGACGAAGTCCAGCGCTGGTTGGAGGGGCTCACGAATCCATCCAATCTGGCCGCCTTGGCGCCAGACTTGCGTGAGGCCGTCGAGGATCACGTGGTGCCCGCTCTGGAGCAAGGAGAGGTGCGTGCGGCTGGGCCGCGTGCGAGCATGAGGCGCACCGGGACCTGAACGATGCGGCACGTCTTCGTCGAGACCAATTGGGTCGTGGACTATGCTGCGCCTGCGCATCACAAGAAAAGGGCAGCGGTTGATCTTCTCAACCGTGCTGCCGCGGGAGAGCTCGAGCTTCATCTTCCGTCCATTTGCCTGAACGAGGCACGTCGTCCGATCCAGGAGCTCAAGCCTCGGCACGAAGCAGATGCCATTCGCCAGTTTCTGCGCTGGGGCAAGGCGAACGGAAGAATCTCGATCGACGAGGAGGCCACGGCGTTACGGGTGCTCAGCATGTTCGAGAGCAGCGTGAAAGAGGAGCTCAAGCAGCTCGACACGATGCTCACGTCGCTGCGCAAGCACCCCGGGCTCGATGTCTTCGCGCTCGACGACGCCATGCTGGAGCGGGCGATCGACCTGAGCGGCGGCGAGCTCGAGTTCGTCAAGCCGTTCGACCAAGCGATCTTGGCTGCGGTGCTGGTGCGGGCCGAGAGGCTGAAGGCCGCTGGGGCAACAGATCTTTCATTCTGCGAGCTCGACGGGGATCTCCAGCCGTGGGGGAAGAGCGGATTTTCCAAACCAGCATTGACGAAGCTCTACGACGCCGCCGGGATCTGGGTATACGGTGACTTCGATCTTGCTACGCCAGTGCGCCCCGCGAGCTAGAGCGGTTTTCAGCTGAGCCTGGTGCGAGCGTCGCAGAGCGGCGGTCACCCGCACAGGAGACGGGTCCAGATCGGCGTTTTCGGCGCGGAAGCGCACTCCTGTGCGCTGAGCACCGAAAACGTCGAGATGGGCCCGTATCCGAAGCGGGTGACCGCCGCTCTAATGGCGCTGGCGCAGCAGCGCGGCCTCGGCCTCCGCCTTGGCCCTTTGCGCCTCCTCGGTGGCCTTCATCTCAGCCTGGCGTGCTTCCGCCTCGGACCTCCGCGCCATGTCTCGCGCCCGCCGCGCCTCGCCCGCCGCGATGCGGGCCCTCTCCGCCTCGGCCTCGGCGCGATTCCGGGCCTCGTCAGCCTCGCGCTGCAGCCGCTCGGCACGCCCCCGCTGCGCCTCGCTGTCCTGCCGCGCCGCGTCGCTGTCCTGCCGCGCCGCCTCGCTGTCTTGCCGCGCCCTCTCCGCCGCGCTCCGGGCCGCCTCCTCGCTCACGAGCGCCTGCTTCAGCGTGTCCTCGGCGCTCTGGATCTCGTGGAGCTGCGCCGTGATGACCCGGTTTTGACGGACCACCTTCACGATCCCCGCGCCCGCCGCGATCACCAGGACCGACAGCGCCGCGATGATCCCAGACACAAGGCGTCGCCTCCCCCGCTGCTGCTGATCGGCGAACCGGAGCACCTCGTCCAGATAGAGCCTCTCCCGCTCTGGCAGCTCCCCCCGACAGCGCTCGCGAAAGCGGCGCGCCTCCTCGGCCACCTTGCCGCGCCAGAGCGTGTCCGCGGCCCGACCGCTCGCATCCCAGAGCCGCGCCGCCGTGCGCAGCCGGTCCAGGAACACGGCGTCTTCCTGGTTCTCATCGAGCCAGCGCCTGAGCGTCGGCCACCGCTCGATCAGCGACTCGTGCACGATCTCCACCGTGCTGCCCGCGCGGTCGCTCGCCGTCTCGATCGCCAGGAGCCGCCCGCCGGCGAGCAGCTCCACCACGCGCTCGATCTCGCCGCGATCCCCGGGCAGCTCGCAGAGCTCGCCCAGGCTGGCCACGGCCCGTGTCCGCTCCGGCGTCACCAGCCGCTCCAGGACCGCCCGCGCGAGCTTCGCCCGGCGCTCGCTCATCCCTGCCAGCACCGTATCGGCGTGGCTCGCCAGCGCGCCCGCCACACCCCCGAGCGCCTCGTAGCTCGCCCGCGTGAGCAGCCGGCGCCCCCGATCGCGCATCTCCCACAGCCGGGCCGCGGTGAACTGCAAGAGCGGCAGCGCGCCGCGCGTCGTCGCCAGCGCGTCGAGGAACCCCTCGATGATCGCGGGATCCTCGATCTCGTGCCGCGCCGCCTCGATCGGCCGCATCAGCGCCTCACGAAGCCCCTCGCGCCCCATCGGCCGGAGGAACACGAGGCCGCGCGTCATGATCGCCACGAACCGCTCGTGCTCGGCCAGCCGCTCCAGGAAGTCCGCTCGCACGGCCAGGACCACCCGGAGGGGTGAGGAGGCGTCGTCGGCGACCCCCGCGAGGCACGCGAGGAACGCCTCACGCTCGCCAGCCGGCGTGCCGAGCGTGAAGAGCTCCTCGAACTGATCGATGAACAGCAAGAGGCGTCGCTGCGCGCCGTCCGACCACGCGCGCAGCGACGCTCCGAGGAGCCCGGGCTCAGCGCGCAGCCGCCGCTCGACCAGGGCCGCGTCTGCCCCCGCGCTGCCCTGCGGAGCAGCCGCCAGCGGGGCTGCGCTCGGCGTCGCCGCAGCGCGGTTGAACAGGTGCGCGAGCGCTTCCATCGGCTCGCGCCCCGGACGCAGGACGAGCGCCTCCCAGCCCTCCCCGGAGCGCTTGAGCGCGGGGATCACCCCGGCCCGCACGAACGACGACTTCCCCACGCCCGACGCGCCCGCGATCGCGAGCAGCGGCTGGCTCCGGAGGCGCCGCGACGCCGGCGAGATCCTGCGCGCGGCCGAAGAAGCGGTCGGCGTCGGCCTCCTGGAACGACGACAGGCCAGCGAACGGGCTGTCGTCGCTGCCGAGGAGGATCTCCCGGCGCCCAGGCAGGAGGGGTAAGAGCTCGGTCAAGAGCTCCTGCGCGGAGGCGAACCGCTCGGATTTCCGCTTGCAGAGGCAGCGATCGATGATCGCGCCAATCGCGCCGAGCTCCGGGTGGTGCGCACCGACAGCGGGCATCGGCTCGTCGAGGAGCGCCACGCCAAAGAGCTTCGCATGGTTCAACGGCGCGAGCGGGTGCGCGCCGATCACGAGCTCGTGGAGCATGACGCCGACCGCCCAGATATCGCTGGACTGGTCGATGTCCTTTCCCTTCCACTGCTCGGGGGACATATAAGGCATCGTGCCGACGACCGCGCCTTCGCCGGTCACGCGCGGCTCCCCGGCGGCCGAGCGATCCATCGCGAGGGCGAGGCTCGTCTCGTCCTCGCGCAGCTTGGCGATGCCGAAATCGACCACCTTGATCGCCCCCGACACCTCCAGCATGATGTTCTCGGGCTTGAGGTCGCGGTGGATGATGCCGGACGCGTGTGCGCCCGAAAGCGCGCGCACGACGGGAACCATCATGTCGACGGCCAGGCTGGGCGGCACCGGCGCCGTCGACGCCTCCTCGCCGGCGTTCGCAGGCCTGCGCTGATTCATCCATGCGCGGAGGCTCTGTCCCTCGATGTACTCGAGCACCATGTACGGATATCCGTCATGCTCGTTCACCTCGTGGATCGTCACGATATGCTCGTGCTTGCAGCGCGCCGTGGCTTGCGCCTCGATCAGGAAGCGCTGTAGACCGCGCCTGCTCAGCCGCGTGAGGAGCTTGATCGCGACGAGGCGAGCGAGGCGGGTGTCGCGCGCCAGAAAGACGGTGCCCATGCCGCCCCGTCCAAGCTCGCGCAAGAGCTCATAGTGGCCGATGCATGCGCCCGCCGAAGGCAGCGGATCGACCCGGGAGAGCGAGGACGGAGCGCTCGCGCTGGTCACCGTGTCGCGGATCATCCCGTGAACGCCCGCCGAAGGAACCTCGACCTTCTCCGAGGCGGCGGCCAGCACGGCTGCCGGGAGCGCTGCGCCAGCGAGGTCCGTGCTGCCGCGGGCCGTGTCCGCGATAGTATCGATGCTGGTGCCGGAGCGTCCTGCATGATCGAGCAGCGCCGCGTCGGACGCTGGATCGATCGCCTCAGGGAAGCTCAGCTCGGTCGACAACTTCCACCCTCCTCACAAAATGACACCATCATCAGAATAGAACGACCACGGCGGCTACCGCACGGACGAGAGCATAGGCGTCCAAAGCGGCCGTGTACACGTGGACCTGTCATGAGATCACTTCACAGAGGACATGTGCGAGCATACCCTCGTAACCGGCGCCGCACGGACCATCACGATGCCTTCGGCCAGGCGGTCACGTACTTCTTGCGCGCGCCCGAGGTGTGCTGCACGGTTTGCGGCCAGCGGGTCGACGCTGAGCGACTCGATCGCTGGCGCACACGCTGCGTCCAGACCGAGGAGCGCCGAGGAGCCGGCGCGCATCGTTTCTTCTGATCGGAGGTCTACGTGGAGCTGCTCGACAATTTGCTGTGGCTGTGCAGGATCCCCTCGCCGACGGGTGAGGAACGCAACCTGGCCGACGAGCTGGCTCAACGGCTCGCGGCGCTCCCCCTGGCTTCATCGCCGCGCCGCTACGGGGACTCCTTGGTCGCGCCGCTGACGCGCGGGTCGGGAGGCCCCAAGATCCTGCTCGTCGGGCAGCTCGACGTGGCGAACGCAGGGCAACGAGGCGAAGCGCGGACGGAGAACAACCGCGCGCTCGGCGCTGGAGCCGCAGAGAAGAGCGGCCTCTGCCTGATGCTCGATCTGGCCGAGCGCCGGCCGCAGGTGCACGCCGATATCACCCTCGTGTTTCACGCGCGCGGAGCGTGCGGCTTCGACGCGAGCGAGCTCAGGGTGGTCATGAAGCAGGACGCCGAGCTCCGGGGGGCCGACTTCGCCCTGGTGCTCAGGCCCACGGACAACAAGCTTCAGCTCGGCTCGGGAGGCTCGACGCACGCGACGCTGGCGTTTGCAGGCCGCACGGGGCACAGCGGGCTGCCCGGCGCCGGCGTGAACGCGATTCACAAGTTCGCGCGCGTGCTCTCTCAGCTGGCCGCGTTCGAGCCCGTACCCGACGTCGTCGACGGCCTCACCTGGTACGAGATGATGAACGCCACCTCGGCGCACGGGGGCCGCTCCGGCAGCGTCGTGCCAGACCACCTGGAAGTGAACGTGCACCACACGTACGGTCCGAGCACGAGCTCCCATACCTCGCAAGAGCGGCTGATGGCGCTCGTGGACCGCGTGGGGGCCGTCCGGTTCGAGGAGCTCTCCCGTCCGGCGCCGCCGAACCGGAACCACGCGCTCATCGCAGCGCTCGAACAGAGCGGCGTTCAAGGCGTCGAGGCCCGGCAAACCTGGTCGGAAGTGGCAAGCTTCACGACGCTCGGGATCCCGGCGGCGAATTTCGGACCGGGGGCGGAGCGGACGATGCACGCTCTCAACGAGGTGGCGGAGCTCTCGGAGCTCGCGCGGGCGCAAACCATCCTCGATCGGTGGTTCGCCAAGATGGCGTGAATTTCGCTGACGGTTTTAGCAAAAAAAGATTGAACAGGGAGGCGGGGAGGCGGGGAGCGAGAGACGGCAAGAGGGAGAAATTCATTTCTTCTTCCTCCTCGCCTCCCCGCCTCCCTGTGAGCTTCCCTGAAATTCGAGGGGACGCTTCAGATCCCTCACCCGACACGCCGCAGCCAGCGCTGCTCTGCCTCCGAGACCATCCTGCGCGGCACGGTTGCCCGCTGCAGCACGGGGAGCACCCTTGCCGGGTCGCACCCGCAGAGCCCCGAGGCCCAGGCGGGATTCGCCTCGACGACGCCCCAGCCCCGCCCTGCCATGCGCCCGACGTCCACGACCACCGCGGGCGGGAGCTCGACGTCGGCGTCGGCGAGCACCGCGCGGATGGACGCGGATGCCGCCTCGACCTCCGCTGAATCCGCCTCCCAGTCGCCCGCCGCGTTGCGCGCGATCTCCCCGCCGCGGATGTAGGGCGAGAGCGCCGCCACCTCGCGCTCCAGCACGAAGCACCGGAACTCCACCTCGAACACGACGGGCTCGCTCACGAGGACGGGCAGATCCAGCGGCAACCGCGGGTCCGGATCCATCGCGGCGCCGTCCGCGTACACGCGCGCGGGGAACAGCTTCTCATCCGCTGGCTTGATGAACGAAGG
Source organism: Sorangium sp. So ce426 (assembly GCF_051475585.1). NCBI lineage: Bacteria > Pseudomonadati > Myxococcota > Polyangiales > Polyangiaceae > Sorangium > Sorangium sp. So ce426. The sequence continues at coordinate 9,048,411 of NZ_CP150341.1, forward strand.
CTCACGGAGCGCCAGCGCATCCTCTAAGGTCGCGAGGCGCACGCTGCGAAGGCGGTGGCGCTGGGGCAGGCGGGGCAGCCAGTCGGCGGTCGGCTCGAGCAGCGCGACCTCGAGGTCGTCCATGATGGCGTCGGCGAGGATGGTCTCGCCGTAGAGCACGGGGTCGCGCGCCGCGAGGCCCTCGGGGCAGCGGAACGAGCGAAGTCGCTCGATGTCCCAGCCGGCCGCGAGGGCAGCGGCGAACAGCGCATTCGAGTCAGGGCTATAGCGCTGCGAGAGGACGAGCGTCGGCACGCGCTCGGATGTAGCACGGTGCTCGCCAGCACCGGGGTCGAACGTCCACTGACGCTCGTCCGGGCCGGCTGAACCTCAGCGCTCTCGCGGCTCGTCGCGGCGCGCCGGATCCCGTCTCTGGGCGCCGGCGGCGAGGCCGCCGGCGGCGCCTATCGTTCGATCGCCGTTGCGGCTGGACAACAAGCGCCGAAGCCCGTCCTGGAGACTCGCGACGATGGGGACGCCATCGAAGCCGAGATCGCAGTCGATCAGCAACCTCGCCATGGTCGGCGACAACCCGCGTCGGGTTGTCGGTTGTCGCATCAACCCGGGTCGGGTTCACAGGCCCGATCGGGTCCGGCTCAGGGCGACCCCTGCTTCGCGCACGGGTCCGCCGCCGCGGCCGCGCTGCGGCCCTCCAAGAGGCGAGCGAGCGGGCTCCTCGGGCCGACCGCGCCCGCGCCGGCGAGCGCCGCCCACGTCAGGATGGGGCCATCCCCCTCGAACACGCGCAGCGGCGGCGGATATCCGGTCGCGGCGAGCTTCAGCCCGGCGGGCGTCGGCAGGAAGAGCAGATCCGGGTTGTCGAGGCTCACGCGCTCCCGCAGCAGCTCGAGCACGGTCGCGTCGCCGTCGGCAAACGGCGCGAGGCAGCGCTCCAGCAAGGGCCGCAGGGCCTTCTTCGACGCGGCGGACCGGTCGAGCAGCTGGGTCACCGGCGCGCCCGTGCGCGTGTCGAGCACGTGCCAGCGCTCAGGCCCTGGATCCCAGGGGTGCGTGCCGCCCTCGTACCGCATTGCATCGTGGGAGCGGACCGCGAGCAGCCCCTTCTCGTTGAGGGCGATCTCGAAGGTGCGCGACGCGGCCATTCGCTCGCCCGTCTTGCACGCGCGCAGACTCGCCTCGTCCCCCTGCTCGAACACCCACGCGCCGCCCTCGAGCGCGCGGTTGAGGGCCGCCTCGCTCGTCGCCGTCGCGGCGCCGAAGACCTCGGGCCAGGCGAGCTCCTCGCTGCACGCCTCGCCAGGCTCGAAGGGGATCCCGATGCCGTCGGACGGGCCATCGGGGTTCGGCCGCGGCGGGAAGCGGCGCGCCCGCTTCTTCGTGGCCACGAGCAGCACGTCGCGCGCGCCGACCGAGGCGAGCTCGAACGGCAGCGAGGCGCCCCGCGGGCTCGTCCACGTCCCGATGAGGTGGCCGTCGGCCCGGCAGGTGCCCGCGAACTGCCCCGTCGGGCGCGCCGGGTTGCCCTCGACGAGCGCGAGCTCGCCGGCGTCGGTGACAGACCCGGAAAGCGGGATGTCGACGCCGACGTGGGCATAGAAGTAACGGCCCCGCACCGCCCCTCCGTCGCGCTCGAGCCGCGCAAAGACCTCGAGCTTCGGCCCGATCGTGCCGTGGAAGCCGCGCTCCAGCGCACAGGCGCTCTGCGGCGCCGGCGCGGCGCTCGCGGCAGGCGCGGGCGCGACGCCCGCGGCCGGCGCCGACGGAGACGGCGCCGCGGGGGCCGCCGCCTTGGCCACGGCGGACGAAGCGCCCGCGGCAGGCGAGGGCGCGACCGCAGGGCCGCACGCCGGCAGAGCGAAGACCAGCGGCAGGAACGCTCGATATCGCATGGACAGCCATTGTGCAGAACAGGACCTGACAAATCCCCTCAATTTGTTGGCATGTCAGGCCGGCCTGAAGCGGAGCGGGAGCGACACGGGGCCACGCACGGTGAGCGTGCGGTTGTAGGGGATCTCGCCGGGCGCGCGGGTCACCTCGCCGATCCTCGGGACCAGCACCTCGAGCGCGACCTTCGCCTCCATCCGGGCCAGCGCCGCGCCGAGGCAGAAGTGCGCGCCGTGCCCGAAGGTCAGGCTCGGCTGGCCGCGGTGCAAATCGAACCGATCGGGATCCGTGAAGCGCAGCTCGTCACGGTTCGCCGAGCCGACCAGAGCCATCACGAGCGAGCCCGCGGGGATCGTCACGCCGGCCAGCGCGACGTCCGACGTCGTGAGCCGGGGGACGGACTGGGTCGGGCCGTCATAACGCATCATCTCCTCGATGAACCTCGGGATGAGCTGCGGCGAGGCGCGCAGCCGCTCGAGCTCCGCGGGGCGCTCCGCGAGCAGGAGCATCGAGCTGCCGAGGAAGTGGGTCGTGGTCTCGAGGCCGCCGCCGAGGATGCTGACGAGCAGATCGATGATCTCGCGGTCGCCGAGGGGCTCACCGGCGCGCGCGAGCTCGCTCACGAGGTCGTCGGAGGGCGATCGCCTGCGGGCCGCGATGACGTCGGCCATGTACCGGTCGAGCTCCGCGATCGTGGCGCGGACGCGGGCGGCGTGCTCGGCGCTCGCCGGCTCGGGCGTCACGGACAGGAGGTCGTCCATCCACCGCTTGAAGTGCGGCTCTAGCGCGTGATCCAGACCGAGCAGCTCGCTGATCACGAACGCCGGCAGCGGCGCCGCGGCCGCGGCGATGAAGTCGACCTCGCCGTCGAGGCGGCCCGCGAGCCGCTCGCACAGATCCCGGGCCCGCTGCTCGATGCGCGCGATCGCCGGCGCCCCGAACGCCCGGCTCACCAGGCCGCGGAGCCGCGCGTGATCCGGGCCATCCATGGCCAGGATCGAGCTCGCGAGCGGGTTGTGCCCCACCCACGCCGGCTGCCAGGCGGCCCGGAACCCCTGGGACGAGAACCGCTCCGGGGTCCGCAGGACCGTCGCGACATCGGCGTACCGGCTCACCGCCCACATCCCGCCAGGATCCACCTGGCAGACCGGTGCCTCGCGGCGCATCGCCGCGTACGGCGTATAAGGATCCGCCCGGAAGGCGGGTGTCATGATGTCCACGCGCTCGCTCATGCGAAGAGACCTCCCGCGACGGCCCGAGCACACGCCGGGCCCGCGCGGGAGAGGCCGCTTTCCATGGGAGATCCGGGGCTCGTCCGTGGCGCCTCGCGAGCCCGCCGGTCAGGGTGACCGGTCACTCCTGTCGCCTTGAAAGGTCGTCCCATGCGCGCAGCCGATCTCGACATCCGGAAGCTGCTCGACGTCGACGCGCGCGGCGGCGTCGTCCGCTTCGCCGGGGAGCGCGCGGTCATCCTCGACGCCGGGGCGCTCGGGACGCTGCGCGAGGAGCTCGTCCGGCTCGCGGGGTACGCGGGGGCGCGCGCCGTGCTCACGCGCTTCGGCGTCGAGCACGGCGCCCGGATGGCGGAGGCGATGGTGTCCCGGCTCGCCTGGGACAGCGAGGCCGAGCTGCACGGCGCGGGCGCCCTGCTCCACACGCTGCAGGGCTTCATCCGGCTCGCCCCCGGGGACACGACGCCCCTCGCCTCGCGCGGCGCCACGCTGCTCTCGTCGTACGAGGCAGAACAGCACCTCCTGCGCCTCGGCCGCGCGGACGAGCCTGTCTGCTGGATGCTCGCCGGCATCGCGAGCGGCTACATGACGCGGGCGACGGGCGAGGCGGTCTACGTCATCGAGGATCGGTGCATCGGCCGGGGCGACGACGTCTGCCACTTCCAGGGCCGGACGCGCGCCGCGTGGGGCGGCGCGCTGGAGGAGCACCTGCCGTTCTTCCGCGACAGCGACCTCGACCCGTCGTTCGGTGAGCCCGCGCAACCCGCGCCGCGTAGGACGACGGGGCGAGCGCTCGGCGCGAAGGCGAGCGCCCTGCCCTTTGCAGCGCCACGGGGCGAGCCGCCGGCGCCGCTCGTCGCGGAGAGCCCGGCGATGCAGCGGGCGCTCGACCGCGCGCGGCGGGTCGCGCCGGTGGACTCGACGATCCTGCTCACGGGCGAGAGCGGCGCCGGGAAAGAGCGGGTGGCGCGGCTCATCCACGGCGCGTCGGCGCGCGCCGCGGGCCCGTTCGTCGCGGTCAACTGCGCGGCGATCACCGAGACGCTGCTGGAGAGCGAGCTCTTCGGGCACGCGCGCGGCTCGTTCACCGGCGCGACCCACGACCGCGCCGGGCTGTTCGAGGCGGCGCGCGGGGGCACGCTGCTGCTCGACGAGGTCGGCGAGGCCCCGCCCGGGGTGCAGGCGAAGCTCCTCCGCGCGCTCCAGGAGCGGCAGGTGCGCCGCGTCGGCGAGAACACGAGCCGCCCCGTCGACGCCCGGATCCTCGCGGCGACGAACCGCGATCTCGCGGCCGACGCCGCGGCGGGCCGCTTCCGGCGGGACCTCTACTACCGGCTGCGGGTCATCGAGATACGCCTTCCGCCGCTCCGCGAGCGCCGGGAGGACGTCCTGCCGCTCGCGCGGGCGCTGCTCGGGGCGGCGTCGCGCCGGCTCGATCGCCCCGTGGCGGGCTTCACGCCGGAGGCCGAAGGCGCGCTGGAGCGCCACGGGTGGCCCGGCAACGTGCGCGAGCTGGAGAACGCCGTGGAGCACGCGGTCGCCCTGGCGCGGGGGAGCGCCGCCGATCTGGACGACCTGCCGGACGACGTCCGCGGCGCCGCGCCGACCGGCGACGGCGGGGGCGAGGAGCCGGCCGCGCGGACGCTGGAGGGCGTCGAGCGGCGCGCGATCCTCGCGGCGCTCGAGCGGCACGGCGGCAACCAGGCCCGCGCCGCCGCGGAGCTCGGGATCGGCGCGTCGACGCTCTACCGGAAGCTCAGGAGGTACGCCCGCGGCGCGGGGTAGAGGCGTGCGAGGTGTCCCCTCGACGACAACCGGGCCCCGCCGGTGCCGGATCCCGGAAAACCATGGGGCCCAGCTCTCCGTTCCCGAGAAGCTCCACGACCAGCACATCGGTGCTTGACTAGGGCGACGTCGGTTGGTACTCCTCCGCGCCCATCGACGGAAACGACCTCCGAGGAGGTCCCGGCGCGCTCGGCCTCATCGCTGTTCACGCCGCACGAGAGTGGTTTCCTGAGCGCTGGGACCGCCGTTTGCGGGAGTAACTCAGTGGTAGAGTGCAACCTTGCCAAGGTTGACGTCGCGGGTTCAAATCCCGTCTCCCGCTCCACGACATAGACGCTGCAACACCGGCCGCCGCTGAGCACCGCTCCGCGGCGCCCGTGGCGCGTCAATCAATGCTCTCGCCCAGCGCGAGGAGGGCGAAGCTCGCCAGCCAGTGCTCGCCCATGTAGTCGCCGGCGACGTGCGGCAGGCTGGCGTCGAGGTGCCGCTCCGCCGCGTCGAGGGCGCGGGCGCGGACCGCGTTCCCTTCGGGCAGCGCGGCGGCGAGCGAGCGCCAGCACCAGGCGCGGCTCAGGTTGAGCCCGTCGAGGTGGGCGATCTTGCCGTCGCTGCGATCGCTGACCGTCGCGGGCTCGAACAGGGTCGCTGGCTCGCCGCGCGCCGCCCGCGGCAGGAACCGCGCGAACCAGCCACGGAACTCCGGTCCGGGCAGGGCCCGGCGCATGCATTCGGCCTCCACGAGGGAGGGCGAGAGGAAATCGTCCTGCGAGGGCTCCCACGCCTGGCAGTCCGCGTCGCGGCCGTACCAGGCGCGCGCGGCCTCGGCGCAGCGCAGCGACAGCCGCTCATCGCCCTTCACGGCGGCGTACTCCTGCGCGAGCGCGAGCGCGAAGGCGCTGTTCGTGTGCGCGCCGGCGCGGACCGGATACGTGGCCCTGGGCAGGTACTCGAGGAGCCGTCCGGCGAACGCGTCGCCGAGCGGGGCCAGCGCAGCCGACCAGCGCCGCCCCTCCTCGGTCTCGTACCGCGAGAGCTCGGCCGCCAGCATCAGCAGCCACGCCCACCCATAAGGCCTCTCGAAGCCGCGGCTCGACGGCCGCTGCAGATAGGCCAGCTCGCCGGCGACCTTCTCGCCCGTGAGCTGCGCGTCGAGCAGCCCGCGGACCGGCGCGGCGCCGGGCACGCCAGGGAAGAGGCGGTGGATCCGCGCGAGGAGCCAGTGGCCGTGAACGCACGAGTGCCAGTCGAAGCTGCCGTGGAAGATGGGGTGAAGGTCGCGCGGGCCCTTCACGTCCCCGGGGCCAGTCATGACGTGATCGAGCTTGTTCGGGTACTCCCGCGTCACGTGCCCGAGCGCGATGGCGGCGAGACGCGAGGCGATGTCCGGTGTCAGGGCGTGCGTCATGCGATGGCGACCTCAGCGCCGGAAGGCGAGCAGGTACATGAGGAGCGTGTTCCCGATCAGCAGGAGCAGCGCGGTGGGGAGCTGGACCTTGATCACGCCGTCGCGATCGGGCAAGCCGAGCAGGGCCGCTGGAACGATGTTGAAGTTCGCGGCCATGGGGGTCATCAGCGTCCCGCAGAAGCCGGACAACATGCCGATGGCGCTCATGATCGCCGGGTCGCCGCCGAGCCGGCGCACGATCAGGGGGAGCCCCACGGCCGCCGTCATGACGGGAAACGCCGCGAAGGCGTTCCCCATGATCACCGTGAACATCGCCATGCCCACGGTATACGCGGCCACCGCGGCGAGGCGGCCTCCGCTCGGGAGCGCGCTCCCGGCCAGCTCGCCGACCACGTCCCCCACGCCCGCGGCCGCGAACACGACCCCGAGCGCGGCCAAGAGCTGGGGCAAGATCGCCGCCCAGCCCACGATGTCGAGCAGGCGCCGGCCTTCCTGCAGAGGCGCGAGCGGCGGCGGGCGCAACCAGGCCACCGAGACCACGAGCGCCAGCACCACGCCGAGGGCGAGCGAGATCAGCGTCGCCTGCTTCGGGTCGAGCAAGGGCGCGCCGCGGATCTCGACCCGCTTGAGGACCAGCGCGCCCAGGAGGGCGGTCGCCGGGATGATCAGCGCCGGGACGAAGAGGAGGTCGCCGCGCCGCTCGGCGCTTTCGCGCCGCTCCTCGGGGGTCGTGGTGGCGGGGCGCCCCTGGCCCAGGCCCCGGACGCCCGCGAGGAGCACGAGCGAGATCACGAGCACCCCGTTGCCGAGATCCCCGAGGCGCGAGCCGAAGAGGAAGCTCATCGCCAGGAGACCCCAGAACAGGGTGTTCTTCCATCGCCTCGAGTTCTCGCGGTCGACCGCGCTCAGGACGGCCGACGCCGCGAAGAACAGCCCTCCCACGACGTAAACGACATCGAGCGTGATCATTCGGCCGCCTTCCCCGCGTCCGCGCGGGCGAGGTCCCGGTGGAGCCGCCGGTCGAGCAGGAGGAGCCGAGTCCCGTGGATCAGGAGCGCCAGCACCGCCGTGGGGATGGCCCAGACCGACAGCTGGAGCGGCTCCACGAAGATGCCGTTCTGCTCGAGGAACGCCTTGATCAGCAGGATGGACGCGATGGCGAGGAAGATGTCCTCTCCGAAGAACAGCGCCACGTTGTCGGCCGCCGCCGCCGAGGCGCGGATCAGCCAGCGGGTCCTGTCCGGCAGCGGTCCGTACCGGTTCTCCGCCACCGCCTCGGCCATGGGCGCGATCAGCGGGCGGACCATCTGCGCGTGGCCGCCGAGCGAGGTCAGGCCGAGCGCCGCGCTGAGCTGCCGCACCGCGAAGTACACGAGCAGGATGCGCCCGGTCGTGGCCGTCTTCACCCGCGAGATCAGCGCGCGCGCCCGCTCCTGGAGGCCCGATCGCTCGAGGAGGCCGATGACCGGCAGGACGAGCCAGACCAGGCTCACATAACGGTTGTCGTTGAACGCCTTGCCCAGGACGGAGATCCCCTCGATGAGGCCCATCCCCGCGGAGAGGCTGGTCACGATGGCGGCCGCCGCGACGACCAGGAGCGGATGGATCCGGGCCACGAAGCCGACGACCACGACCACGACCCCGAGGAACGTGAGCATGCTTCTTCCCCCGTGTTCGCAGCCACCGTGGCACGCCAGCGACGGCGTCGCCCATGAGCGCGCGCAGCGCAGCGCGGCCGGCCGCCTCTCCTTGACGCCGGCCGGCGCCTCGGATGGCGTGCCCCGAGGCGACGGACACAGGGGTCGCCGGCAAGGCCACGAGGGCTCGGCCCGCAGCCTGCAGCTCAATGGAGGATCGCCAGCGTGGACCACCAGACAAACGAAGAACTCGTCATCTCGTCGGACAAATCGCGTCTCGACCTCGATCTGATCCACACCGTCCTCGCCTCTGCCTACTGGAGCAAGGGCATTCCTCGGGCGGTGGTCGAGAGGGCGATCGAGGCATCGCTCTGCTTCGGCGTCTACAAGGCGGGCGCGCAGATCGGGTTCGCCCGGGTGATCACCGACCAGGCGACGTTCGCGTACCTGGACGACGTGTTCATCGTCCAGGCGGAGCAACGAAAGGGGTACGGGAAAGCGCTGATCGCCCACGTCACCGAGGCGCTCGGCCGGCTCCGGTTGCGGCGGACGTTGCTCGCCACCGCGGACGCGCACGGGCTCTACCGGCAGTTCGGCTTCACGCCCCTCGCGAAGCCGGACAACTTCATGGAGATCAACATCAAGGACATCTATCAACAGTAGGGCAAAAGGGGGACATCGTGAGCAGCGGCGCGCTGCCCGGCCCGAAGCTCCGTCACAGCCCCAGACGCCGCAGCGGGAGCTCCCGGGCGCGCGTCTTCGTCAAGGCGAACACCGCGTTCGCGATCGCGGGCGCCACCGGCGGCACCCCGGGCTCCCCGACACCCCCGGGCGGGGCGTCGCTCTTCACGATCTCCACATGGATCCGCGCCGGCACCTCCGTGCTCCGCACCACCCCCCAGCTCGGCGGGCGTCGCCTTCCGGGCAGGGCCGAGCACCTCGAGCAGCACCTCGCGCGGACCCGCCTACTGGCGCCCGGGACGGTCTTCCTATCGACGAGCCAAAATTCTCAACTTTTCTTTGACGCCCGAATCACACCCGGAAAAACTGTTAGCGACCCCACGCGGCGCGTGTCGGGGCTCGGTCGGGGGACCTTCACCACCATGTCGATGCGCTCACAAGGCAACGTCTGCCTGCTTTGCGCATGTGCGCTCGTCCTTGTTCCGGCGTCGGCGCAGGCACTCGAGTTCAGCAGTGGTGTGAGCGTGGGCGGGATCCAGATCGGGACCGAACCCAAGCTGGCCGTGAGCCCCTTCGCCGGCTGGCTCTGGCAAAAAGAGAGGGACTTCCGGATCGAAGTTCACAACATGCTCAGCGTCATTCCGGGGACACGCGTAGGGGTCTACGATCGAACGGCGGTTACCGTTGGGTACGTGACAAAAACGGGCAACGTCAGCCTTGGTCCATCCCTGTCGCTCTACTCGATGCCTGTATGCGGTGCCGTGATCTGTGACCGCGTGATGGGGCTTGCTCCAGGCGGGCGCGCACAGTCCGACTGGTACTTCGCTGGGCGTCTGGGGGCATCTACGAGCCTCAACGTGGACTGGGCTGGCGGGAGCAGTCGTGTTCTTCCTGGCAGCGTGGCCGTGATGGCAACTGCTGGGCCTATCTGGAGATTCGGGGGAGATTCTAAATGAACAAGCTGTTGGCTGTTCTATGCTTCGGTCTAGCTGGGTGCAACTTTGATGTCGGTGACTGCTACCTCAGGAGTGAGGGAGAAAGCGGCGCCGGCGGCATCATCATCACCGCAACAGGGGTCGGCGGTTACGGGTTCGGCCCGACAGGGTCGGGAGGCTTCGGGCCTGTATTGGAGCCGCAGGGCATCGAACCACCTCCTCCAGAGTGCAACATCGCGACCCAGAGCCCATGCCACGAGAAGTGCCAGGCGGACCACGATGCGGCTTCTGCTGCGTGTGGCAAATCTGACAGCGAAGCCCAGCGAAGTGCATGCAGTGATAGCGCTTACGCGAATTATCGTAGCTGTCGGGAGAGCTGTCAGCGCGCGGAAAACAAGGATTGTGACGATAAGTACCAGGATTGTGTCGATAACGGGCCGACGTCATGCCGAAGGAAGAGCGCCGGCAAGACGGTGTGTCAGCGTTGTTGGGAACGGTGTAACGCCGGAGATTCTCCATCGGATGTATGCCGCGGCTGCAAATTCTGAGGTTCCGAAGATGATTCATATTGCTACATCTGCGGAAATTGGGAAAGCGGTCCGGCGCGGGCTTCGCGTCCCTGTGGCGTTCGTGCCCGACAACTTGCTGGTAGGGCCATGCGCCTCGGATCCCGAGGTCCACTGTCAGCGGCGCTATGATTTCTGGGGATTTCGTGGGCGGGAAGGAACGCGATTTCGTGCATCGTTTCGTGAGATGCTCGGGGCGGTCCAGTCGCGCAAGCGGGTAGTCGCTTGGACGTCGCGGTTGTGGAGCGACGCGGTGGCGCTGTGGGGTCTCTGCGCGTGGAGACTTCACCAACGGCCCGAGCAACCGGATATAGAGATCGTCATCCTGGGCGACGCGACGGAGGCCGGGTTTGGGTGTGGAAGCATCCGCCTGACGCCGGCCGACGCGCGCCGATATCAGGACGACGCGCGCGCGCTCTCTCTGACGCGCGCCCAGGAGATGGCGCGCTGTTGGCGAAAGGTGTCCGGTCGATCTCCTGTTCTGTCGGCCGTGGGGGGGCGCGCCGGTCGATGGAGTAAGGACCTCGTGGAGCTGAGCACCTATCAGGCGGGATTCTTTCCTCGGATGGACGGGCGCGCACTGGCTCTATCTCGGTTCGATGAGCTGCTGTTCTCGTGTCTCGACAAACAGTGGTCGACGCCCGTGAACGTGTTTGTTCGACGTTCATCGGCTGGCAACGAGTTGCGTAAGTGGTTAACCCACACCGGCGACGTCTTCCTTGCCATGCGGCTGCGCCAGTGGGCCGGGCACCGTGGGGACAAGGCCGCCCTGGAGAGCGAGCCCTGTCAGCCTGAAAACTTCATGAAAGAGGCCCGCTACAGATTGTCGGACGCTGGCGACGAAATCCAGCGAGCTGGTCTTGCAGAAATTGGCCAAGGAGCACCGCTGCCGGTTTGGGGTGTCACGGCATACGATCCGCTGGCTCCTTGGGTCGCGGTGGACGACGACACAGATCATCAGCGCATCCAGCTACTTGAAGAGCGCGCCGCGCAGGGCGTGGAGTGATGCGCTAAGGCGTACGTGGGCCCAGACCCATGGGCGGATAGGACAAGCAAACGCGTTCCGCAACGTCAAGATTCTCGGAGCCGTTCCTGACTCGTGCAGTCCGACGGTACGAGCTCATTGACAGAACGGGCCTTGCGATCAGGCAGGTCTTCCACGCCTGAAACGCCTGGGATTACCGCGACGTAGCACCAAGCGGAAGGCATCCTACCGTATAGCTGTACCCTACTGGCCGCCGATCGCGAGCTCGCCGAGGAGACCCTGGGGCGGCTCGCCAAGCTCTTTCGCTACTCGCTCGAAGGCTCGGAGCGGGTGGACATGCCCACCTCGGCGCGTCCACCGGAGCCGCCCCCGGTGACGGCGGCTCCAGCGCCTGGAGAGCGCGCCGCCGAGGCGGCCGCCGGGGTGAGCACGGCCGCGCTCCTGACCGTGCACGAAGGGGGCAAGGTCCGCTTCTTCGATCCGCTCCTCGTCACGCGTTTTCGCGCCGACGACAAGTACACGGCTTTCCTCTTCGACGGCGAGGAGCATCTTTTGCGGGAGAGCCTGAGCACGCTGGAGGAGCGCCTCGCGCCCTTCGGCTTCGTCCGCGTGCACCGGGCCGAGCTCGTTCGTGCAAACGCAGTGCGGGCGCTGACGCCGGACGCTGGTGGTGCGCTGCTCCACCTCTCCGATGGTCAGACCGTGACGGTGAGCCGTCGCTCCTTGCCAGCGCTGAAGCAGCTGCTCGGGCTGCGTTAGCGCCGCCGCTCATGGCGCACTGCGGCGGGCAGTCCGCGGCCCCTCTCCCGCCAGGGCTCTCTGCCGTGGCGGGAGGGGGCCTCGGCAGGTTCAGAACTGGAGGTCGAGGACGTACTGGACCGAGTCTCCCAGCTTGAGCCTGTCGTTCGGGTCGGGGTAGGCGTCATCCGGCTGGCCATGGTCGTGGAAGACGACGACGTACGACTCCCCCTCGGGCAGGGGATAGGTCGTCGCCCGATCCGCGCAGCGCGCCGGCACGGAGACGGTCCACCTGGGCGCCATGTCGGGCTCGTTCACGACGGGGGGGCCGTTGGGATCGACATAGGGCCCCACGCAGAGCACGGGCTGCAGGGTGCTCCCGCCAACCGTCCTGACGGAGACCGCCCTTGCCCCCGTGGTCGCCTTGCTGATGCGATAGACGTCCTTCTCGCCGCGCCCGAGGTAGCCCGTGACGCCGCTCTGCGTCAGCCAGAAGTCCGGTCCGGACTCGTACGCGGCCTGCAGGGACAGGACGTCGTCCGCGCCGACGTCGTCCGTGGGGCCCAGCGGATCCCAGGTGACGGTGTTCGTCGTCGTGCCGAGAGGCTTGTACCCCGAGAGCACGAACGCCGCCTTGCCGTACTGCGCCTGCGGCGCGATCCCCTCCGAGTAGCGCTCCCAGAGGAACTGATACGGGACGCTGCCGGAGGCATCGGGGTTGGTGGCGTCGAAGACGTACCAGGGACCGGTGTCGCTGTCCGGGGCCGAGCTGCTGTTCGACCGCTTGCCGCCGTGGTGGGGCACGGTGGGGATGTAGGCCTCCGTGAAGAAATGGTTCCCCCAGCCGCCAAGACTGCCGTCGCTGGACACGACCCGGGAGAGGACACCCGCGCTGCGGGCGATGGCCGCCAGGACCGGAGCGTAGTCGTAGCACTGGACGCCCCCAATGCCGTCCTCCCAGGTGAGCTGCGAGTTGGGCTTTCCGTACTGGAGCGACTCGGCGGGATCCAGTCCATCGCTCAGGAAGATGGATGACACATCGCCCTGGTTGGTCGCCTGGCTGTACCGGTAACGCTGCGTGACGAGGCGATACAGCCGGCGCATGGTCTCGAACTCGCTCGTCGTCCCCTGCGCTGCCGCCACGGCGTGATCCAGGAACGAGAACTTCGACTCGTCCGTGGTCCGGCGGAACGCCGCGGAGAGCTTCGTGTGCACTTCGTACGGCGGCGACCACTCGTAGAGCACCGTGAAGTGGTCGCGGATGTTGTCCTGATCGCTGCCGTACGCGCCGTGCACGTTGACGCCGTCCTCGTCCTCGTCGTAGCCGTACGTCTCGAGCTCTGCCTTGGAGATGGCGCCGCTGTCGACGAGCGGATAGGGGTTGTGGATCGCGTAGAACACGACGTCCTGACCGATCCGGGCGCCCGAAGGGGCGAAGGCGCGCACGAAGTAGCGTCCGACGGGCGCGTCGCCCGGCACGGTGATCCGCCAGTGCTCGCGGTTCCGGCTGGAGAACGCGCCGCTCGTGAAGATCCCTCCCCTGTAGTCGCCCTCGGCGGGCAGCGACTTCGCCCAGGGGACCTCCGCGCCCGTGGCGTCCGAGATGATCCGCAGCGTCGCGTTCTGGGTCCCGTTCAGGCTCGAGTCCTCGACGGCCACCGAGAACGTCGTGCCGCGGCGGACGGGCGGAGGACGGACCCCGTTCGTGACGGTGGAGCCCTGCGCGAAGGCCACGCCCTCGCTCCAGGCGTCGTAGTCGCCCGTGCGCATCGCGCCCTGGTAGAGGAACTGGACCCGGTCCCAGCTCGTCTTGGCGCCCGTCGGCGCGAAGCTCTTCTCGCTGACGCCGAACCAGAACTTGGCAGGATTGTAGCTGCTGGCGCCGAGCGAGAACTCGAGCGTGTGCTCCGCCGCGTTCAGCTGCCCCAGCGGGAAGTTGTAACGACCCTGATCGAACCCGCGGCGATAGAGCAGGTTGCCGTTCAGCTTCACGTTGTCGGCATGGGCGAACTGGCTGGGAGCGGTGTTCCGGTAGGCGCCTCCCTTGAGGAACACCGGAGACGCCGAGCCATCCACGGCGACCTTGGCCTTGACCTGCACGGCGGCGCTCGGGGGGTCGACCCAGCCGATCTTCAGAGAGTTCCCGGAGACGTCGGTCGCCTTGAAGCTCAGGGTGCGGCCCGCGTTCGGGGCGACGTAGCTGAACTCGAAGCGGTACCAGCCCTGGCGTGAGCTGGAGAGCTCGTATACGCGCTGGCCGCTGCTGTTCGTCTGGTCGTGAACGCTCTGGTCCGGCTCTCCCGGGCGCGAGATGGCCTTGACGGCCTCGAACCTGTGGCTCGTGTCCACCTGCCCCGTCGACGTCTTCGCGGCGACCTCGAACCGGATCCTCTCCCCGTTCGTGTCGGGTTGATAGACGTGGACGATCTGCGTGAAGGTCCCCGAGCCGGAGAGCGTCTGCTCGACGGATTTCAGGTAGACCCTGCCAGGGGCCTCGAGGGCCCGGAGAGGCGCCAGGGTCTTCTGGAGCGCTTCGTCCGGGATGTTGGGGAAGCTCGCGAGCTCCTGAGCGGAGGTCTCGACCGGGGTCTCGAGCGCGAGCTCGTCGTCGGCGCATCCGACGACCGGGCCGAGCGCGCCGAGGAACAAGAGGGCCAGAGCGTCGCCGTGACGGGCGGCGCGCCGGGTGCGACGAGACGTGACTTGCGTCGACGAGATGCTGGTGTCGATCATGATGCCTTCCTCGGAGATGCTGGGCCCCGCGCGCTCGGGCGGGCGTACGGCGTGAGATGCCCATCGCGGCAGGCCAGCTCGCTCGTGGGCGCGCGGTGCCCAGCATGGAGTAGATCCGACGGACATCTGGAGCATTGTAAATACATTTTCAAAATCGGAATCTGCATGTCCGCCATGCATCCTCTGCATGTCATCGCCGTCGCCTCGCGCGGGCGTGGCGTGAGCGCTGCGGCGCTGGCGTGCGGTCCGGCGCGCTGGCGCGAGCTGCGGCGTGCGGGACCTCCTCGCCGATGCATCTGTCATGGCATCGGGGGCCCGTACGCTCCTGCCTCGGTCTCCTTGACGCGGCGGGGCGGGCGTCGGCGCCGCGCTGGCGGAGCTTTCCGGCGATGCGATGCGCGTGTTGGCCGGCGAGATGCCTGACGGGCTGTTGAGGGAGCTCGGAACGAGGCTCGAGCTCGGAGCGCTGGCGGGGCTCCCTCGCTGGCCGGCCGAGGCGTGGGATCGACGAGGCATGACCGGCGCAGGCGCTGCGACGTCCTCGCTCGCGCGTCAGGGGCGCCGATGCGACCCGGATTGAGCCGGTCGGGCATACCGTGTACATTGCGTGAACGCCGATGAGCAACAGCATCGTTCTGAAGACGGTCGATGACGCCTGGGCGTTCTTCAGGGGTCGCGTGATGGACAACATCCGAGCTGTCGACAGCGGCACGATGCACATCGAGTCGACTTCGGATGATGACCGCGTCCTCGCGAAGTTCATCCAGGATCATGAGGGAGAGTTCGAGGAGCGGATGATAGCCGGCCTGTCCGAGCTGGCCGTCGCTCGATCGGATGGGAGTGAATCGGTGTCCGACCTCGACGACCTGGTGAGAGCGGACCTCCCCAGTGAGAACGACCCTCCTGGCGTGCGCCGCTCCCCGATCGAGGCGATCGTTCGCGCGTTCAATCCAGTGCTCGGGCTCCGGCTCTGCTGGCATCTCGTGTGGCGCTATCGGGCGGAGCAGTCGAGGTGGGCAGCCGAGTTTTTCGCGACGCGTCTCGCCCGAGCGCCGGTTCCGCCCGAGCTGCCGCCGGAAATGTGCGACGCGCTCGGCAGCCCACGCGCGACACCGCTGCCGGACGTCTTACCCATGGACCTCGAAGGCTGGAGCCCGCACGACATCGAGGCGGCGATCGAGGAGTACATCGGCGCTCCCATCGAACAGATCCACGCGAGGATACGCGCGGGTGGGTGGTCAGGGTGTGAGTTCATCCGGACGGACGAGCGGCTCGGGGCGCTCATCTGGCAGGATGCGGCGAGGCTCCGCGACCTCGGGGTGGAGCGAGACGTGCTCGCGGCGCGGCTCGACCGCTGTGTCCTCATGTCCGAGCGAGCGCTTGTCGAATCCGCCAAGGTCTTACCGAGCAAGCTCGGGGTCCGATGGCGCGAGGCGTGGTGCATGGTACCGGAAATCGAGGCGGGTCTCACCCTCGAGGCGCAGCGGTCCGGCTCGGTGCTGAGGAGCAATCCATTTCACACCGTATTCGGCGAAGAGACCCTCGATCGCTTTGCGCTCCGAAACCCCGTGCTTGATCCATCGATCGAGCTCAGGGGCAGCGCGCTCGCGAGCCAGCTGATACGCCGATTCTGTTTCTTCGAAGTCGAGCCAGAGATCGCCGCCCGGGTGCTGGGGCTGGTCCTGTAGCGGAAAGGGCAACATGGGCGAGTGACGAACCCCGCCTCCGCGCCCTCACCGGCTGCACGGCGCCTCCGCAGCGCGTGGATCGGTATGGCGAGCACCGTAAACAGGGCGCGCTCGCGCGTGCGCGAGGCGGTCAGCACGGCGCTCTCGGCGCTCGGGAATCGCGTGCCGCCGGAGCGCTGGCTGGCCGCGTGGCTGAAGAGGCTCGATCGCGAGCGGCTCGTGGATGTGCTCCGGGGCGGCTCGGCTGCGGCGCAGGCACGTGCGCTGCGGGTGCTCGCGTGCATGGGCGCGCGGGCTCCGGCGGCCGACATGGCAGCGATGCCGCCTCACGAGAAGGGGCCCGCCGCGGCCGCTCCCGTCACAGCCCCAGGCGCCGCAGCGGGAGCTCGCGGGCGCGCGTCTTCGTCAAGGCGAACACCGCGTTCGCGATCGCGGGCGCCACCGGCGGCACCCCGGGCTCCCCGACACCCCCGGGCGGGGCGTCGCTCTTCACGATCTCCACGTGGATCCGCGCCGGCACCTCCGGGCTCCGCACCACCGGGTAGTCGCGGAAGTTCGTCTGCTCGACCGCGCCGCCCTTCATCGTGATGGCGCCGTGGAGCGCGATGCTCATCCCGAAGACCACCGCGCCTTCCATCTGCGCGTGCACGCGGTCCAGGTTGATGACCGTGCCGGGGTCCGCCACGAGCCACACCTCGTCGACCTTCACCTTGCCGAGCGCGTCCTTCGAGACCGCGGCGACGACCGCCACGTACGTGAGGAAGCTCCGGTGCGCGGCGAGGCCCAGCGCGCGGCCCGCCTTGCGCGCGGCGTCCCACCCCGAGAGCTCCGTCACCCGCTCGATGACGTGCCGGAGACGGCCCACGTCGACCGGGTGCTGCTCGATCGAGGCCCCGTAGTTCGGGACCTTGTCGACCCCCAGCTCGGCGGGCGTCGCCTTCCGGGCAGGGCCGAGCACCTCGAGCAGCACCTCGCGCGGATCCGCCTGCCGCGCGTGCGCGATCTCGTCGATGAAGCTCTGCACCGCGAAGGCGTGGAAGATGTTGCAGACCGACCGGAGCCACCCGATCCGGACGTGCGCCGGCGCGTCGCACGCCTCGGCGCGGACGTTCGGGGCCGCGAGCGCGAGATCGAGCACGCCGAGGCCGAGCTCGTTGTCGCTCGGGGTCTTCACCTTCGCGTCGAACGTCGACGGGATCGGCGGGAACGCCGTCCGGTGCAGCCACGCCGTCACCTTGCCGCTCGCGTCGAGCCCCGCCGTGAGGTGCTGCGCGCTGACGCTGTGGAAGTAGCCGCTCTGCACGTCGTCCTCGCGGGTCCACTGCACGCGCACCGGCACGCCCAGCTCGCGCGCGAGCAGCGCCGCCTCGGCGACGTAGTCCGGCTTGGACTTCCGGCCGAAGCCGCCGCCGAGGAACGTCACGTGCACGGTGACCTTGGCCTCGTCGACGCCGAGCGCCCGCGCCACCTCGGTCCGCGCCGCCTGCGGGTTCTGCGTCGGCGCCCAGACCACGCAGCCGCCCGCGTCGACCTTCGCCACCGCCGAGGGCGGCTCCATGGCCACATGCGCGAGGTGAGGCACGTAGTACTCGGCCTCGACCGTGCGCGCCGCCGCCTTGAGCGCCCCGTCGACGTCGCCGACCTTGCGCACGACCTTGCCCGGCGCGCGCACCGCGCGCGAGAGCGCCTCGCGGTAGCTCGCCGAGTCGTACGACGCGTTCGCGCCGTGATCCCACACGATCTCCAGCGCCGCGCGGCCGCGCATCGCGGCCCACGTCGTGTCCGCCACGACCGCCACGCCCCCGAGCGGCTGGAACCCCACCCCGCCGCCCTTCGGCGCCGGCAGCTCCACGAGCTTCTTCACGCCCGGGACCGCCAGCGCGCGCGCCCCGTCGTACCGCACGACCTTGCCCCCAACGACCGGCGGGTGCGCGATGACCGCGGTGAGCATGCCGGGCAGGCGCACGTCCGCGCCGAACTGGGCCGCGCCCGTGACGAGGGCCGGGCCGTCGAGCAGCGGGAGCAGGCCGCCGACGCGCTTGAGCTCCGAGGCGGGGCGGAGCGCGATCGTCTCCGCGCGGGGCACCGGGAGCTTCGCCGCGTCGGCCACGAGCTCGCGGAAGTCCAGCGAGCGCTTCGACTTCGCGTGGTGGACCGCGTGCTGCTGGGCGACGCACTCCGCGGCGGGGACGCGCCACTTCCTGGCCGCGGCCGCGACGAGCATCGCGCGCGCCGTCGCGCCCACGCGCCGCATCGGCTCGTAGCCGCCGCGCACGCTGCGCGAGCCGTCGGTGTTCTGATCGCCGAAGGCCTTGTCGCCGTCGGCTTGCACGATCTTGACCCGCGCCATGTCCGCGCCGAGCTCGTCGGCGACGAGGACCGGCAGCGAGCTGCGGATCCCCTGCCCCATCTCCGACCGGTGGCAGACGATCGACACCGTCCCGTCGGGCGCGATGTGGAGGAACACCCCGGTCCGGAGCCCCGGCTGCGCCTGCGCGTCTGTGGACGTGGGCGGCGCAGGCGGCACGGCCGGCGCGGGCGGCGCGGCCTCGGCGACCCCGAGCGCGAGCCCGCCCACCGCGAGCCCGAGCCCCGCGAGGAAGGAGCGGCGGAGGAGGACGACCCGTTGCTGTTCCATCTTCACTCCGTGGGAAGGCCGGCGGCCTTGCGGACCGCCGCGCGGATGCGCGTGTACGTGCCGCACCGGCAGATGTTGCCGGCGAGCGACCTGTCGATGTCGTCGTTCGAGGGCCGCGGGTTCTTCCGCAGGAGCGCGGCCGCGCTCATGATCTGCCCCGCCTGGCAGAAGCCGCACTGCGGGACGCCGAGCTCCACCCACGCGCGCTGGAGCGGGTGATCGCCGGTGGGGCTGAGCCCCTCGATCGTCGTCACCGAGCCGCCCGCGGCGCGCTTCACCGGCGTCACGCAGGCGCGCACCGTCTCGCCGTCGAGGTGCACCACGCACGCCCCGCAGAGCGCCTGGCCGCAGCCGTACTTCGTCCCCGTGAGGCCGAGCACGTCGCGCAGCACCCAGAGGAGCGGCATGTCCGGATCCACGTCGAGCTTCTGCTCCGCGCCGTTCACCTTCAGGATGATCATGGTCGGGACTCCTCGGGCGGGCACGCCGCGCCCGCCTTCACCCACGCGTCGACGAGCGCGCCGAAGGCCGCCTGCGAGCCGGGCGCCTTCGTGCGGCCGTGGCCGGGCGCCCACCCCCACGCGACGAGCTCGTCGCGGTTGGAGTGCTCGACGATCTGCGCGAGCGTCTTCTTGCCGTTGCGCGCCGGATCCTTGATCTGCGCGCAGATCGCCGCCGGCGACCGCCCGAGCCACGCCATCTCCGCCGGCGCGAGGTGCCAGCCCGGCGCCCCGGGGACGCGGGCGAGCTCGAGGTTCTGCGCCTGATGGCACGACGTGCACTCCATCGCCGCCACCCCGCGATCGTTCGGACCGCGCTCGGCCGGCGGGCTGTGGCGCTCGCCGGCGTCGCCCTGGCGCGGGACGCCATCGTGAGGATGGCAGTTCACGCAGCGCGGGTGGAGCAGCACCTTGCTCGCCTCGAGGAAGAGCGAGGCCGCGCGCGCGTCGTCGTCCCGGATCGCCGCGAACGCCTCCGGACTGCGGAGCTCGCCCGGGGCGACGGGCGGAAGGACGACCGGCCTGGGCGCCTCCGCGGGACGCGAGTCGCACGCCGCGGCGAGGAGGCCGACGCCAGCCAGCAGGGAACAGAGGAGGAGAGGCTGCATCGCCCGGCCTACCCTGGTGACTCGGCGCGCGGACGACAAGCCCGATTCGACCCGCGCCCTCGGCGCGCCCCCCGTCGCGTCCACTGACGTCCACTGACAGCGCAGTTCGTGTTACGTCACGGTTTCCGGCGACAGGGCGACGCGTGGAGCGCGCGATGACGGCGGCCGTGAAACGTCCTCGATCCGGCGTCGACAGCGCGCGCAGCGCAGCCGCCGCCGCGCCTGTAGCGAACTGTCACGAGCGCGCCACGCAGCGCGGCTCGACGCCACGACAGGACACCTCGACGCCGGCGCATGTCCCGGCAACCCCTCCGCCGGAGCGATGGCTCGCGGCGTGCAAGCCAGCTCCGGCATGAGCAAGACGTTAGGAATAGGCGAGGCCACCCAGCCATCGCCCTGCCTGATCGCCCCAGCTGAGGCAGGCTGCCACACCGCGTCGAGCTCGGAGCGCGGGCCGATGCCCGGAATGCACGTGGGCTCCCAGCTCCGGCTCATCCGCGCGCTCGGCCAGGGAGGGATGGGGAGCGTCTGGCTCGCCGAGCACGTCGCGCTCAGGACCCACGTCGCGGTGAAGTTCCTCCGCGACATGTACATGGACCACCCGCTGGCCGTCGTGCGCCTCCACCGGGAGGCCGAGGCCGCGGCCCGCATCCAGAGCCCGCACGTGGTGCGCGTGTTCGATGTGAGCTTCACCGACCAGGGGGTCCCCTACATCGTGATGGAGCACCTGGAAGGGCAGACGCTGCAAGATCGGGTCGAGCGCCGCCGGCGGCTCTCGCTCGAGGAGACCGTGTCCATCCTCCGCCAGCTCTGCGCCGCGCTGGCCAGGGCGCACGAGGCGGGGATCGTTCACCGCGACATCAAGCCCGAGAACATCTTCCTCGTGGAGGGCGAGGGCGAGCCCTTCGTGAAGGTGCTCGACTTCGGCATCGCCAAGAACACCACCGAGGAGGCCGAGCGGCTCACCGTCACGGGCGCCATCCTGGGGACGCCGCACTTCATGTCGCCCGAGCAGATGGCGGGCGGCGCGCGGGTCGGACCGCACAGCGATCTCTGGGCCCTCGGCGTCGTGGCCTACTTCTGCTTGACCGGGCAGATCCCCTTCGGCGGCGCCACCGTCGCCGCGGTGGCCGTGGCGATCGACCGCGGGCCGCCCCCGCCGCCGTCCCGGCTCGCCCCGGGTGTGCCGCCCGCGATCGACGCCTGGGTCCTCTCGCTGCTCGAGCCCGACCCGGCGCGCCGCGCCCGGAGCGCCCGCGCCGTCCTCGAGGCGCTGGACGCGGCCGTCTCCGGCGTCGCCCACGTCGCCGCCGCGCGGCCCGCCCAGACCGAGCTCATGCCCCCGCGCGAGGCCCTCGGCTCGGGCGAGGGCTACTCGTCCCTCGTGACCACGCTCATGCCGTTCGGCACGCTGGGCGCGAGCTCGCCCCGGCAGCGGGCGCGGGCGCGCACCTGGGCCCTGGCCGCGGGCGCCGTCATGGGCCTCAGCACCCTGGCGTGGGTGGGGGCCTCCGGTGTCGCCTCCGGCGTGACGCGGACCGCGCCGGCAGCGCAGACCGCGTCGCTCGCGATGGTGGCCGGCGGAGCGCCCGGGCGCGCCGCCCCCGCCGCCGAGCCCGCGGCCCAGTGCGAGACGAGGGGCCCGCTGCCCGAGGCGCGGGCCGCGGCCACGGCGCCGCAGGTCGCGGCGCGAGCGGCGGCCACGGCGCAGGACGACGCCAGGCCGCACCAGGCCGAGGCGCGGGCTGCGGCCACGGCGCAGGCCGCGGCCACGGCGCAGCCTGCGACCCGGGCGGCCGCCGACGCCAGGATGCCGGCCGTGTCTGGCGCCCGGAGCGCCCTGCCGGCGGCGCTCGCCGCGCCGGCCGCGACGCCGGTCAAGACGGCCGCGACGCGCACGCGCTGGCGCCGCGATCTCGGCTTCTGACAGGAGAGGAGATCCATGCGCCCCCGGCCCAGCACGCTGCTGATGATCACCAGCCTGATCCTCGCGTCGCCGCCGGCGCTGGCCGGCGACGCGGCGGACACCGCCGGCGGCGCCGCGGACGAGAAGGCGCGGCGCGACGCCCGGGAGCTCGTGTACCTGGGCGACGAGCTCTTCATCCTGAGGAGGTACGCTGAGGCGCTCCGCGCCTACCAGCGCGCCGAGCAGCTCGTCCGCGTGCCCTCGACCTCCATCGAGGTGGCGAAGGCGCTCGCCGCGATCGGCCGGCTCAGCGAGGCGCGCGAGCTCGCGTCCACGATCGCCTCGTCGCGCGCGCTCCCCGGCGAGCCCTGGCCGTTCATGCAGGCGCGGCGCCGCGCCGCCGCCTTGCGCGACGAGCTCGACGACCGCATCCCCCGGCTGAAGGTGCGGCTCATGCCGAGCCCCGCCGGGGCCAGGCTCCGGATCGACGGCCAGGAGGTGAAGGCCTCCTCGGAGGGGGCCCTGATCGATCCCGGCAACCACTGGGTCGAGGTCGAGGCCGACGGCTACGCCGGCGCCCGGCAGCGGGTCTACGTCCCGGAGCGGGAGATCACGGCGATCGACGTCACGCTCACCCCGGAGCCCCGCCCGGACGGCGTCTCGCCGTGGGCCATCGGCGGCTTCGTGGCCTCGGGCGCCGGGCTGGCGGTGGGGCTCGGCGTGGGCGCGGCCTACCTGAGCGCGAGGAGCGACCTCGCCGAGGCGTGCCGGCAGGGCGCCTCGGGTTGCTCCTCCGACGCGCGAGGCGACGCGAACGCCCTGGGTTGGGTCTCGAACGTGGGGTTCGGCCTCGCCATCGCCGGCGCGGCCGTCGGCGGCATCACCCTCGGCCTGGAGCGCTCGAAGACCCCGGCCTCGAGCGTCACCTGGGCGGTCGGTCCGGGCTACATCAGCATGCGAGGCACGCTGTGAGGGCGCGCCGCGCTGCCGCCTGCGCGTTCGCCGCGTGGCTCGCCGGGTGTCAGGTCGTCGCCCCGCTGCCCGACGCCGAGGACGGCGCCACCTCGGCCGAGGGCGACGGCATCGACAGCGGCGCCGCCGCGGGCGACGCCGGCGATGGGAGCCCGGAGAGCTGGGTTCCGCCCGCGCAGGAGGCTGGCCCGTGCGAGATCGCCGCGTGCTCGGCGCACTGCGCCCGGTCGATGGATCTCTGCGAGCTCACGCCGCAGTACCCGTCGGTCGAGGCGTGCTGCACCGTCTGCGAGGCGATGCCGTCGCCCGAGGGGTATGCCGGGTGCCGCGCGGCGGAGACCGGCGATCCCGCCGGCTGCACCGCGGCCGGGCCGCTCGGCCCGGAGGGCGGCGCCGGGTGCGTCGGGCGGTGCGAGGCGGTGTGCGTGCTCTACGCGGCCATATGCCCGATCGAGCTCGCGGACATCGCGGCCTGCGAGGCCCTCTGCGCCGCCTTGCCGGCGCCGGAGGTGTTCGACGCGTGCGGCCCGCTCATGGCCGAGGGCTCGCTCGGGTGCAGCACGCAGCAGATCTACGCAGCGCTCGGCGCGGTCGACAAGAAAGCGCGCGACAAGGTGTGCCGCGACATCCTGGAAGGCCGCTGCCCCAAGCCGGCGTGCGCGGACGGCGACTAGCTCGATCCCGCCTCGCGAAGGGCAGGCCGCGTGGAACGACCGCGCTGTGCGGCGTGTCGCTGCACGCTACGCGCTCGCGGCGATGGGCGAACGAGAGCCAATAACAACCTGGATCATTGACGATACGGGCTGTCCAACCTGATCGATGCCCCGCCAGCGCCAGCTCATCGAAGACGCGCTGTCGTCCCGCGTCGACGCTGCCTTCCAAGAACCCGCCTCTCAGGAGGCTCGATGGCTCACCCAACCCGAGAGCGCGCGCCAGCGCCGCCACGCGCCGGTAGCGAACCCGAGCCGAGCCCTCGGACGGCTCCGCCCACTCCCTTCCCTCGAACACGAACGACGCCCCGAGGAGCTCCGTCAGGAGCGCGCGCCCCCCAACCTGGGCTCCTGCCAAGGCGGGCCGCCGAGACAGACGTGCTCGAGGGCCCCGCTCCGATCGTGCCAGGCAATCGCGAGCCTCCGCGCCGGGTAATGGTGAATGCGGCAACCGAGCGAGCGCTCGTGGCCCACGGCTGGTCCGAACAGCCGCGCGATGTCGTCTTCCTTCGTCATCTTCAGCGTCGTGAGCGAAGGCCCGCGCACGAAGATCCGTTCCGCCAGCCCCTCTCGAACGCTCACCGCGATCTGCCCGCAACGAAGCCATCCACCTCGACGCAGGACCGCATCGACCCGCTCTTCGAGCGGCACCTCCACGAACTGCCCGTCCACGCCCCTCCGGCACACGGTCTCGTTCGCGTACCTGCGGGCCTCAGCCGGCGCGTCCTCCTCAGCGCCCGTCAGGAGCGCGCGATCGCTCTGCGCCGCGGGCTCACCTGCTCGGAGACCCGCGACGCGGATCGCTCCGCCATCCGCGCCGTGCAACAGGGGCGACAAGTCGAGCAGCACGCACCCAGCTTCGCACGCGCGCTCGCGCGCCACCACCACCGAACGTTCTCGTCGCTCACGAGCGTGTCGTCGCGCGTGCGCCACGGGTCGATGGAGAACCGATACGGCGCCTCGCCCACGGCGCCGACGTGCCGGCGAAGGAAACAAAGACAGACGCTCCCGAGGACGCGTTGCGCGAGAGGTCCTCACAGTACACCAGATCCGGCTACCGGCCGTGGGCCGGGCTTCTGCGCCGCAGGTTGGCGCTCGATGTCCTCGAGCGCCCGGCCTGCAAGGGCAGGATGAAGCTCGTCGCCATGATCACCGAGCCAAGCAACATCGCCCGCTTCATCACCGCGCTCGGCGAGCCGACCGACGTTCCAGGCCGCTCCCCCAGCACCGACGCAGCGGCCGCCGACCTGGGGGTTCGGAGGAGCATGGGCCTCTGCTGTGCCACATCAGGGCTCAAGGGACCGCTTCTTTATCACCGGAAGCGCGCCGACTGCTTCGGCCAGAATCCGTTGAGCGACGAGATCAGGCGGTCGCTTCAGCGAGATCGCGCTCGACGGTGGATGCGGCTTCGGCCTTCGCCTGCGCTTCCAGCCAGGCGGCTTCGTCGAACGTCTTGTTCGCCATCGCGCGCTCGACGGCCTGCGTCTCTCGAAATTCCCGCGCTTCAGCGGCCAATGTCCACATCACCTCCACAGCCATCCCCTCGATCTCCTGACGGATCTCGTGAAGCGGGACACGGAAGAACTCCTTGCGGGGGTTCACCTTGTTCACCTGGTTCCGCACGAACCGCTGGTGGAGGGCGCGTTCGAGCGCCGGAGCATCCCCGCTCGGGATCATCGCGTGCACGTCGAACTCGAACGGCACGCTCGCATCACCCAGCTCCCGGACGCGGTCCAGGGGCTCGAGCCGCCGTGTCATACCGATCTTGTAGACGTGCTCCCCGAACGAACCGACGTTCGAGATAATGTATACGTGCCCGGCCTTGGTCTGCTGCGCCATCGAGAGGGCGCGCTGGTTCTTGTCCTCCGCCACGCGGAGCCGCTCGGAGAGCTCGAGGAGCTTCTGCTCGTACTTGGCGCGCTCTTCGTCGTTCGATTTCTCCACGTCCCGGCGCGCTTTTTCCATTGCCTTCCGGAGCGTCTCCTCCTCCTTCTCGGCCTCCTTCCTTGCTTTCTCAAATTCGCGCTGGGCTCGCTCTTCCTCCCGAATACGCTCCTTGAGCTGCTTCTGCTCCTCGCGCTCTTTCACTTTGAGCTCCTGCGCGACCACTGCCCATCGGAGCTCCTCGAGCCGCGCCTCGAGGTAGTCGGGCAGGATGCGCGCGCCACGGAAAGCGCGTCCGCCCTGGTTCACGAGCACGAACGAATCTCGAATCTTCTGCTGCAATGTCCCGAAGTTGTCGTGCCGAACGTCAGAGAGGATCGTGTCGACCTTGCCGTTGAACGCGTCGAGCACGAAGGAGATCGCCGTGGTGCGTCGGTTGACCTCTGCGTAGTCGCATGTCGCCGCGGTGCCGTCGCGGATCATGTCGCGGCTCTTCCCACGAGCAGCCTTGAGACGCTGTCCTGCCTCGGCGAACCCGAACTCCTCGGCGAGCTCGTCGAGAAGCCCAGCGGTCGGCATCACATAGCGATCACCGTAGCCCTCGATCACGTTCTTCATCGCCTGTGCGGTCTGCTCGAGGCGCTTCGCGTCCCGCTGCGCGGTGAGCGCTGCGCCGGCGATCTCCTCGGCGCGTCGGTTCGCGTCGGCGACGACGCGCTCCGCTTCCCGCTGGGCGCTGGCAGAGACCTCGGCCGCGGCCGCTTCGGCGTCGGCGATCGCCTGGTAGCGGCTCAGGCGCTGGAGCGACGCCTCCGCTTGCCGGAGCGAGCTCTCTACTTGCCGGAACGAGCTCTCTACTTGCCGGAGCGAGCCGCTGGCCTTGTGCGCTTTGGACGCGAAGAACGCCGCAGCCGCAAGCGCAACCACGACGACGAGAATGAGAACGAGCTCCACGATGCTCCCCTGCGGCCGGCTGGGCGCCGCGCCTCCAGGGTACTTCGCCCCGCGCGGCGCGTCCCAGCTCAAATTCGATCTTGGATGCGCCGACGGCGGAGCCATCTCTCGGTATTCATCGCCATAGGGTCGCCTGCCATCGCGTCCGCGCGCACCAGGCCATACGCAAGCGCACACCGCTTCGGGGCGGCGCTCGCGCAGGCAATGCCGTCGCCCGAGGGCTATGCGGGGTGCCGTGCGGTGGAGACCGGCGATCCTGCCGGCTGCACCGCGGCCGGGCCGCTCGGCCGGAGGGCGACGCCGGGTGCGCGAACGGCACCGCAAGCGGGGGAGTCTGCCTGTTCTCCGCCGGTGCGTTCGCCTGGGCAGCCGATCCTTGGGAGCGGGAAGCGCTCGCCGCGGAGGCGGGCGGCGGTGTCTAGCCGGTAGGCGCCGTGCCGTTCGGCGCGGCGCCGGGCACCGCGGGCGCCGCCGTGCCGTTCAGCGCAGCAGGGGCCGCCGTGCCGTTCAGCGCTGCGGGGGTCGCAGCGCCGGGCGCCGCCGGTTCAGCCGGCGACTCGTCGCCCGGGGCGGCGACGGTGTCGCTGTGCGCCGTCGCGCGGCCAGTGCGGCCCTTGTAGAGAGAGGGGGCGATCGTATCGGCGTCCTCCTCGTCCCAGCGCAGGTACGCGACGGCGCGGCGGGTCTGGTCGTAGGCGTGGATGAGCAGCGAGAACGCCCGCGCTCTCCTGTCCGCGGCCTCGGTCGGCCCGGGGCCTTTGCCGTGCTCCCGCACGCCGAGGGCCGCGAGCAGCTGCGGCCCGATCTCCCCGGCGCGCCTCACCTCCTCCTCGGTCGCCGCCGTCTTGCTGGCGACCTCCGCCCAGCTCGCAGTGAACAGCGCCGAGAGCGCGACCAGGTCGTTCGCCATGTCGATGTGCCCCAGCCCCGCGCGGATCTCCGCGACCGTGTCCGCGTCGAGCAGGCCGCGCCGAGCCAGCGCCTCGGCGTCGCTCAGCAGGTTCTCGCGCAGCGGGGCCGCCTCCGCGAGCAGCGGCTTCAGCGCGTTCTCGGCGCCTCCGCTCGACAGCCACGCGAGGTGCGCATACCACGCGGCCAGCGCGTAGGTCTCGAGCCGGTCGAGCAACGCGACATCGTGCGTCGGCACGTGCTCCACGATGGCGGAGCGCAGCGCGAGGAGGCCGGGCAGCACGCCCAGCACCTGGGAGACGACCCGGGGAATATCGAGGTTGATGGCGATCAGCCGATCCGGGCTCAGCGCCTCGATCTCGGGCAGGATCTTGTCGAACGCCGCCGCCGCCTGGGGCGGGGCCGCGGGCTTCTTGGGAGCGGGCTTCTTCTTGAGCGGAGAAGGCTTCGTCATGAGGGGATGACCTCTCGTTGTTCGTCGTCGCGGAGCAGCGGAGAACAGGCACGACGCGCTCCACCCCCGCGCGCTGGACGTGTTGAGAACGCCAGGCGCACGCCGGACGTTCCGGGCAGGGATAATCACCCCCGCGCACCCGTCAATCGACATGCCGGCTGATTTTCTGACGGCGTGCCGCCCCTCGTCGGGATCTTGCATCATGGACTGGGCCCCGCGAAGTTCGCGAGAAGTCGCATGAAGGTGTCATGTGCCCGGCGCGCGGCGGGGTGGCGTCGAGCATGCTGCTCTCATCACGGCGTCTGGCAGCTATCAGCACGCATGTCGGCACGCACCGTGCCATCCACGTGCGGCGGTTCGCGGCCGACCGTCTCCGTTGCCGGGAGGGCTGCCGGCTGCCTCCCCCAGACCGTTGCCGTTGCCGGGAGGGCTGCCGGCTGCCTCTCCCAGACCGTTCCCGTTGCCGGCAGGGGCTGCCGGCTGCCTCCCCCAGACCGTTTCCGTTGCCCGCAGGGCTGCCGGCTGCCTCTCCCAGACCGTTTCCGTTGCCCGCAGGGCTGCCGGCTGCCTCTCCCAGACCGTTCCCGTTGCCGGCAGGGGCTGCCGGCTGCCTCCCCCAGACCGTTTCCGGGTAGTGGCCAAGTTTGGCCAGGCCCTTGATCTGGCTAAGTTTGCTCCTCTTCCGGCGGATCCCCGAACAGCGACAACTGCACCGGCTTCCGGGGCTTCGGGCGCCACGAGAGCAGGTCGAGTTGGCCGGTCGGCTCGACGGGCGCAGCCGCGCTCGGGACCGCGGCGACGGGCACCGGTGCGGGCGGCGGTGGCGCAGGGGCGACGGGTGGGTTCGGTGCGGCGCCGCCTTGGACCACGCGCAAGAACCCGCGTCCTGCCGGGAGCTCTCGGGCCGCTCCCTCCGGCTTCACGTGGGCGAGCGGCCGGGCGATGGGCTTCTCGCTCGGCGCGTCGGACATGAGCTCGTCCAGGAGTTCCTCCACGCTCCACACGTGGTCGGTCACCCCGGCCTGCATCGCCGGGGTCACGCGGAGCGTCTTCACCACGTGGCAGAAGTTGTAGTGCGTGTAGGCGAGCGCGACGGCCGCCCTGTGGTTCTCCATCTTCTTGGAGAACGCGAGGCAGAGGCGGCGCAGACGGCCGTTGACGTGCCGCATGGTGAGGTTCAGGCGTTCGGAGTGCGCCGTGCTCGCCTTGGCCATGTCGGGCGCGCCGAAGACCGCCCGCTTGACGATGAACGGCTCGCGCGGCGGCTCGTACCGATGGTCTGGCCCGCGGCGGCTCCCCTTGCGGTAGTGCTTCACGGTCTGCGCGAAGGTGCTCGACGCGCCGAAGCTCGTCCCGACGGACGACACGTACGGCGCGAACCCGTCGCTCGTCATGAGCTGCGGCATCACCACGAGCCGCGCGCGAAGGTCTTCGATGAAGCGGTCGGTGCTCTCCTGGTCCCGCTTGCCGACGTAGAACGAGACGCAGAGCCGGCTCGACACGTCGATCGCAGCGAAGATCCACCCCTCGCCGATGTCGACCGCATCTTCGGTCGGGTCCACGCGGTGGGGCTTCTTCGCCACCCACCCCCAGAGCTCATCGAAGCTGATCAGCGAGCAGGACAGGTCCCGCACGCGCCGATCATGAAGGCGGGCAGCGCCCTGCCCAGCCAAGAGGGCGAATCGGTTGATCGTCGGCCGACTGACGCCGGTCATGCGCTCGACGGCGCGCTCGCTGTTGCCGTCCACCAAGGCCGCGAGCACGGCAAGCCGCCGCTCGCGTGGGAGCTCGTTCGCCACGGACCCTTGCCTTCCCCCGTACGTGGCCGCATGCTCGCGGTGCGAAGCGCGTTCGGCGGGCCACCGCCGGATGTTCCGCAGCCCCGTCTTGGTGCCAGCCGAGACGGGGCGTTTTCGTCTAAGGTCCTCTGATTATAGCGGTTTTGCCGAGGAAAACCGCTCGGAAGGGCGCGGGGGAGATGCCGGCAGGACGGGGTATGTCACAGCCGCGGTGGCGCGTTGCGCTGGGACCGCAGAGGTCTAGGTCGCATCGGACGAGACCCCGAGCTCCGCCCGTGCCAGATCGATTAGCCTATTGCACGACTCTATGGCACGGTCCAAAGACTCGACGTCTGATCTCTTGTCAAAGTCCGCCCTGGCACGCATTAAACTCGGTGGGTACTCATGAAGAATCTTTAGAGCTTCTTTAGAGAAGAAGTGCTGCCGGCTTCTCACCGCATAAATGAACTCATAGATTTTCTGCATCGAATCTTTGTGATCGTCTATGTGATTAGACCTGGCGTTGATGACGGTACGCAACAGCGGCTCGCCGATATCGACCAGATATAGCAGTGCCTCCACCTTCTTCGCCGCAGCCTGTCTCCGCACCTCAGCAGCCAATAAAAGCGATGCCTTAAACGATTCGAGCTGCTGAGCCGTGTGGGCGCGCTCGCGTTCCACGTCGCGAGCAAAACGCTGCTTGTCTTCTTCTAGTTCGCGGGAGAACTGCGCTTTGAGGCGCTCCATGGACTCGGCATAACCGGCCTGAATGCGCGCTTTCTCTACTTCGAGATCCTTTGTAAAACTCTGGCGTGTCGCTTCGAGGTCTCTCGCGAACTGCGCCTTGGATGCTTCGAGCTTCAGAGCGAGCTCGCCTTGGAGGTTGGCGATCTCGCGTTTCCCAGCCTGCTCGACAGCAACTGCGATCGCCGACTTGCTCATGTACAGCAGCAGCGCAGTCACGCCGCCGCCGCCCAAGAAAAACAGGATCACCAGACTAGCTTCTCGCAGTACGGCTTCCATCGGCGCGGACCCTAGCACCCAACTTCGTGGCTGGCAGGACGTTCGTCCTCTGGGCCGCGGATCGGTTGCGCGGTGCGCGTCACGCTCGGCGCCGTGCCGGGACGCCCGCCCCCACCACGTCAGAGCCATGCCACAGCCGCGGGCTCCTCCGGTTGGTCAGCTGCCGCCGGCTGCGCCTGTCGCCCCCCACTGCGCGCGGCCGCGCCATCGGAACCGGAGCCCCCGCCGCCAGCGCCGCAGCCGAGACGGATGGTGCAGTTGAATTTATTCGTCGATGCCGCGCCGAGCCAGGAGCACTCAGGGCCGACCTATAGGCTCCCAGTAGACGAGCGAACCAAGACGCATCGCGTCAAATTGGGTTGGGCGCGCGGAGGCCATTGGTAGCGCTGATAGCTAGAATGCTATCTTAGGCAAGTGTTGTGCCACGTAGACGATGGCTACTCATTGGTCTACCATGGTGGCCTTTGCTCACCGGATGATCAGTTGGCACTTGCGCCGACGGACAGATCGAGCCAATCATTGGACCAGGATGGACATCCGAAAGCGACTGGAGCACGAGCGCGAGGTGCGGCGCGTCGAGCGGGAGATGGCTGAGTGCCTGCTCCGCTTTGACAAGGCCACCAGCCAACGCATCGTAGGCGGCCTAGAGCTGGTGGTTGAGCAGATGCCCGATACGCCGCACGGGGTTGTGGACACCGCGAAGCGGGTCGCAGAAGAGGCGCCGCTGCCACCCGCGATGCCGCCGGCTGCGCCGGCGTTTAACGCGGCCGCCTCGCACCAGCCTCCGGCGCCCGTCGCGTCTGGACCTGGGCGCCCTCCGCCTGGCGGTCCGGGGCCCGGAGCGCTCACGAAAGCGTTTGCGCTTGCGCAGGCGATCGATGCGGGGCCCACGAACAGGATTACGCAGGTCCTGCGCACCGCTTCATCGCGGCAGATGACCGCAAACCAAATCCTGGACGCGCTGAAAGCGCTCTATCCGGCTATCAAGCACGACTACGTCCAGCAGGTTCTCAGCCGGTCCGCGAAGCGCGGCGGTCCTTTCGGTCGCGCGCGCAAGGACCCCGAGACGGACATGTGGCTGTACTTCCTCCGGTCGGAACCGCCTCAGGGCGTGAACCCATCGGTGACGGACGAGCCCTCTGACCAGGAGGACGACGTGTAGGACCAGGACAGCGCCGCTGGACCAAGCCGTCCGAAAGAGCGAAGGCCCCAAGGTGGCAGCCGAGGAGCCTTCAATGCTGCTTTCTTCGTGCTGTTCCGCGTAGTGACGGACCAACGACTCGAAGCAGACCCAGGGCGTAGGGATACGGCTTCCCTGCGACCGAGTCAAGGTCCTCCTACGCGGAACTGGCGGGATCTACGCATGTTTTGGCTGTTGGAGATCTTTGACAATGAAAAAATCCCCGAAGCGCGGCAAGAAGTCGCGCGTTCGGCACGAGGGGCGTCGCCCCATGCCGGACAAGTCGGCGAAGCCGCGGCAGCCGCCGAGGCGGAGACCGACCCCGCGCCTGCTCCGCTAAGCCGTCGGCTCAGCGCCAGGAACCGAGCGGGGGCACGCAGGGGAGGCGGCAGCGGCGCCACGGCTCAGGCCGGCGGCGCCGTTCGTCGTTTTGTGGATCGGTGCTCCTCATCGCCGCCTTCGGAGCCTGCGAGCGAGGCGAGCGCGCGCGAGCCGCAGGCGACTGCCAGCCGTGCCGAGCGGGATGCGGAGGATGCTGGCGATCTCGGTGCCGCCGTGGCCGAGCGCGGCGAGGACGAGCACCTCGCGAGCCCAGAGCGGCATCCCGGCGATCGCCATCAGCGCCGTACCGGCGTCGATGCGCTCGCCGACGTGCCCGGGGTCCACGCGCTCCTCGCCCGTGGCTGCCCAGGGGTCGAAGACGGGCACCTCGCGGCGTCGGAAGGCGCGCTCGTGGTAATGCGTGCAGTGGAAGCGGCACACGCCGAACAGCCAGCGCTTGAGCGCGTCGAGAGGCTCGCGCGTGCGGTCGGGTCGGTAGCGCCCGGCCTGCGAGCTCATCCACGCCCCGAGCACCACGTCCTGAACCACGTCGTCGAGGTCGACGGCGCGCACGCCGAGACCACGCAGGGCGCTGCGGATCAGCGGTTCCTGCGCGGCGATCTCGACGATGGTCAGGACGCGAGCGGGGCCAGCATGCGGGCCCCATGCGCTCATGGGGCACCCCGGCGCGCGCCGCAGTGCTCGCACTTGTCGGCTGCGACGGGGCGGCCGAGCAGGCGCTCGATGGTGAGGCCGGCAGCACGCGCGGCGCGCATGGCGCTGCCGTGCGAGCCGGCGCTCTCGCCCGTGGCGATGGCGCGGAGCGTGCGGACCTTCATGCCCGCCACTTCGGCCAAGCAGGACCACGAGCCGTACAAGGCCCGGAGGTTGCGGAGCGCGGCGCGCAGCCGCATCCGCTCGGTGTCGGTCAGGGAACGGGTGACGAAGTTGCAGCGGCGGCGCGCGGGCGCACCTTCGCCTTCTTGCTCGCCCGAAGGCGAACGGACTACGGTCAGCATCGTCGGGACCTCGCGCTACGTGTGAGGTGTCGGCCACGCGGCCCGGGGTGCTGGAACACCCGCGGGCCGCACCTACTTCGGGGCCGAAGCTTAGCGACGACGTCCGTGCATCTGGCCAAACTTGGCCAGAATCACCCAACCTTAGCCACTACCCGTTTCCGTTGCCCGCAGGGCTGCCGGCTGCCTCCCCCAGACCGTTTCCGTTGCCCGCAGGGCTGCCGGCTGCCTCCCCCAGACCGTTTCCGTTGCCCGCAGGGCTGCCGGCTGCCTCCCCCCAGACCGTTCCCGTTGCCCGCAGGGGCTGCCGGCTGGCCTCCTCCAGACTCGACCGATCCGCCGAGCGACAGGTTCTTACAGCTCTACCCGGCGCGAAGCGGGCGCGTGTGACCACCGGAACGGAAAGATAGGGGGACAGCACGGGCAAATCCAGCGGAGCGGCCCGCTCCAGCATGGTCCCGCGGAGCTCGCACGAGCGCGGCCCAGGGGCCCTGGGGTTGACAGCGGTCCCCAGTTGGCCTCCGATGGGAGCGGAATCGAGTCAGGGAGCTCATGTCGAAGCTGCGCGTGATGAACGATGATCACCCGGATGCCGCGGGGAAGCACCTCGCTGACGCCACGGCGCTTCTCGACGCGGGCCGCCATGACGGCACCGGCTACCTGAGCGGTTACGTCGTCGAGTGTGCCCTAAAGTCGGTCATTCTCCACGACAGGAGCTTCGATCCAGCGACCGGCAGCCACGACGCCACGAAGCTGGCAAGCTGGCACAAGATGCTAAGCACGAAGCAACATGG
This sequence comes from Sorangium sp. So ce426, assembly GCF_051475585.1. NCBI lineage: Bacteria > Pseudomonadati > Myxococcota > Polyangiales > Polyangiaceae > Sorangium > Sorangium sp. So ce426. Next base: position 9,082,327 of record NZ_CP150341.1, read on the forward strand.
TGGACACGACCTGCGGAAGCTCGCGACAACCCTCGTAGGGCCGGAGGGGGCTCGATACCTGCCGGATCTCCCCCCGACGGCGGCGGTCTTCGGGTGGAGCGAGGTCTTGCGGTACGCGCCGTCCGGCACCGTGACGCCGGAACGAGGACGCTCGTATCACGAGTGGGCCGGCGTGGCCTACACCTGCTCAGTCCTCGCGATGCGCGCGGATGGAGTCATCTGACGATGCGGCGAATCCATCTCGACGAAGCACGATCGTCCGCGGTGGAGGTCATGCGGGACCTCCACGCTGCTGGGCTTGGCATCGAGCGTGCTGTGATCGTTGATGACCTGTTCGGTCGCGTGCGCGTCGTCGTCTGGCCGGACGTCACCGGAGACGACGCCGCGCTGCGCGCCAGCGTGGATGAGAGGCTCCGACAGGCCTGCGCGCAGTACTGGACAGGCGACGTATGGCTCGCCGGGACGTCGGCGCCGCCGGAGGACCGGCTGCTCTATGACACCGCGTGGGCGGAGGGCGTCTCCGTCGTGCCGTCCGACGCGCTGCGCCTGAATGATCGGCATCGCAGCCGGACCGCGTGGTTCCTGCCAATCGAGAAGAGTCAGCCCATATGGTCTGCCTCCGAGGGGCCTCCCGTCATCGTGTTTCACTCCTTCAAAGGTGGCGTCGGGAGGACGACCGCGCTCGCGGCGTACGCCATCGCGCGCGCCCGCGCGGGTGAACGTGTCGCCGTTGTCGATTTCGATCTCGACGCGCCCGGGGTCGGCCGGCTACTCGACGCGGACGGCCAGGGGACGACTGCGCGATGGGGAGTGGTCGACTTCCTCCTCGAAGCGAAAGACGATCTCCCCCTCAGCGACTATCGCCATGTCTGCGCGCGCGAGGGCGTGACCGGCGAAGGTAGGATCGAGGTCTATCCGGCTGGCATGCTCGATGACGCCTACCTGACGAAGCTTTCGCGCATCGATCTAGAGGCGGGGGCCGACCTGTCACGGCACCCGCTCTTTCGTTTGTTGCAGCGAATCCGAGAGGACGAGCAGCGACCCTCCGCGATCCTGATCGACGGCCGCGCCGGCCTCTCGCCCGCGGCGGGTCTGCTGCTCTCGGGTTTCGCGCACCTCCACGTGCTGTTCGCGACGACGAGCGCCCAGAGCCTCGCCGGCCTCTCGCGGATCGTGCGGCGCCTCGGCTTCGAGCAGGCACGCCGCGGCCTGCCGCAAGTGGAGTGCGTGATCGTCCAGGCGATGGTGCCCGACAATGCCGAGGTTGGGGCGATCGCCGAGGCGAGCTTCGCGGCGGACGTAGAGAAGACGTTCCGCGAGGAGTACTATGCGAAGCAGGCGGATGAAGAGGACCGGCTCTGGTCGCTCGACGACCTCGCGAGCAGCGTCGCCCCGCACGTCCCTGTTCCGATCTCGTACCGCGGCAAGCTGGCGTTCTTCGAGACCATCGATCAGATCGCCGACGTGCTCGCCAAGGAGTCCGATTACGAGAAGCTGTGCAAGCGCCTGGACGGCCGGCTCGCGCCCCCCCGCACTGAAGACGCCTGATGCCGAACCTCACGAAGTCCTCGCGTGCTGCGCTTCTTGCGTCGCTGAGCCTGAACGCCGGCCAGGCGGAGGTGTCCGACCCGCGCGTAATCTTGCCCATCGCCGAGCACGCGCGGGCACTTGAGCCCGAGGTCGTCCTGATCGTCGGCGATCGCGGGGCGGGAAAGACGCAGCTCGTCCGCGCGCTGGAGGACGAGAGCGTCCGTGCAGCGCTCGTCCGGCGCATCCCAGGGCTCCGCGCCCCGGTCGGGCACGTCGAGTGGCGCACCGTCCAGACGCTCGGGAGAGGCGGCCCCATTCAGCCGGCATGGCGTAGCTTCGCGCGCGCACACGGCCGCGAACGCGACGATGTCGTCGGAGTCTGGCTCGCCTACCTCGTCCGCCTGCTCAGCGACCACTTGGACGATACATCTCGCGTGGCCATGCAGGACCTCCTGATGGCCCCCGGTGTCGACGCGGCGGCATGTCTCGACGCGTACCGGCCGCACGCGCTCGCCGCCGCTGCGGCGCTGGACGCGCTCGATGAGCGGCTCGCGAAGGAGGGCCGCTGGATCTTCGTCGCCTACGACGAGCTCGATACGCTCGTGCTGGACGACTGGCACGCCCTTGGCGTCCTCGTGCGCGGGCTCGTGAGCCTGTGGGCTGCCTATGCCCGTCGCTGGCGGCGCATCCGACCGAAGGTCTTTCTCCGGTCGGATTTCTATCGACATCACCGTGAGATCGCGGGAGCGGACGTCGCGAAGCTTGCGGCGAACCGGGTCGAGCTTCAGTGGAGCGACAAGAATCTCTACGCGGCTCTCATCAAACACATCCTGAACAAGCGCGACGGGAATGGCGAGGAGCGGCTGTACGAGCACTTCGCGCCCGTCGTCCCGGTGGTGGACGACGATGTGCTCGGCCATCTGCCGGCGCTGATCGACGCTCGCGACGCGAGGCTGTTCGTCAACCGTCTCGTGTCGGAGTTCATGGGTGCGAACAACAAGAAAGGGCTCGCGTTCACCTGGATTCTCGATCACCTGCGCGATGGCAACGGACGGGCGCTGCCGCGCACGCTCGTGTGGCTCATCGAGTTCGCGGCGGAGATCGAGCGTGCCCAGCCGCGCGCCGTCGGGAGCCACCTGCTCCACCACGTGTCGGTCCGCAATGCGCTCGATCGCGTGTCCGAACAGTACGTCGAGCAGGCGCAGACGCATGAATTCGCGTGGCTTGCTGGCCTTGGTGAGCGCCTGCAGCGAGATCGGGAAGTGCCGTGGAACCGGCGAGAACTCATGAAGCTCGTCGGACACCAGTTCGACCGGACCTGGGGCGCCTCAGCGCAGGAGATCCGACCGCCGGGGCAGGACCCAGAGGAGGTGATCCAGAGCCTCGTCGACCTGGGAGTGCTTCGCCAGCGCCCGGACGCGAGCTTCGACGTGCCAGATCTTTACCTCAAGGGGCTCGGCCTGATACGGCGGGGGGGCGTCGCGAAGGACTGACGCATCGGCCTCGCAGGACGAGCGGTCCCCTTTCAAGAGAGCCCGCTCCCCGCGGCCGGTCGTCCGCCGACGCGACCGTGAGGTGCTGGCCCGAGCTCGTCCGGCGCGGCATGTCCCGCTCCACGAGCGCGCTCTCCCGGAGCTCGACCCCCGCTGCGCGGTCGGCCGCGCGCAGCGCGTCCAGCACCTGCCGACCGCCTTGCGATCAAACCCCGCCTCGCGCGCCACGTGACGCGCGACGGGCAGGGATGAGTGGTTTGGTCAGCGTCGCCCGGCTCGCCGCGCTCAACCGAGCGACTGCAAGATCGAGCTGAATCCGTTCTGGCCGTGGCGGCTGCCCTGCGGGGACAGCCACGCTTCGTAGGTGTCGCCGCTCGGCGAACGGAGCTGGATGAACTCGAGGCTCACGAGAGGGTTGAAGGGGTTGCCGGGGCGGGGGCCGATGTCTTGGCCGGGATACGTCGCGTCCTGGTTGAAGGCGCGGGTGCCCTGATCGAAGGCGGCGAGATGCTTGAAGTTGCCGCGTTTGCCGAAGTCGCTGTACTCGCGAGAGACGAGGACGCGGCCGCGGTTGGTGAGGCCGACGTGAACGTTGGGAACGTAGGTGGAGACGCCGATCACGGCGGCAGATGCGGCGTTGAGGACTCCGCCGGCGATGCGGCGAGCCGTGCCGGCGGGCGCCTGGTACTCGACTCCGCTCCAGTTGCCGATGACGCGCTCGCCGGGCTGGAGCTCGTAATACTGGGCGTAGAAGTCGCTGAATTTTTGCTCGATCTCCTCCGGGGTCATGTTGGCGGCATCGGCCAACGCCTTCTTGCGGGCGTACATCGAGTACGCGAAAACGGCCGCCATGAACACGAGCGGGATCAAGTAATACATCTGCATGAACAACTCCTCCAAGAGAACCCACGCTCCACGCTGGAGCCACCGGAGGCGATGGTTACGCGGCGGCGCACGCCAGGTCAAGGGGGCGCACTTCGCGTGATCGACCAGCGTTCGGACAACCGTCGCATGCCCTCGACGCCTGCCGCCGTCACTGCCTCTTCTATCTGTTGATTCTGGAGCTCCATGGCTTTTCGTTGATCAGCCGGAATCGCCTTGGGCCCGTTCACGTTCCCCGTGACCCGGAGCTCACCCATGGCGCGGTTCGCGCCTGTCGCGTTCGGCGCGAAGAAGATGCCGCGACTTTGCATTAGCAATGCCATGCTCACGCGCTGGTTGACATGGAACACCGTCGGCGGTGGGTGCGGCGATCACCGCGCGAACGAAGTCCGCCCCTGCCCGCCTGACAAGCGAGCGCCGGGAGCCGACACGCCGGCGAGGCGCGCGGGAGCGGCCAAGATGCCCCGGCCGCGGCGCCGGCGCCTCAGCCGCGGCCGCGGGTATGGGCGAGCGCGTAGGCCACGCCGCTCTGCAGCGTGCCGAGCGTCAGCAGGCCGTCGAGCCCGGCGGCGTCGCGGACGAGCAGCTGGGCCGCCGCGGGCCGCACCCCGGTGAGGATCGCCTGGGCGCCGACCAGGCGCAGCGCGCTCGCGGCCCGGGCGAGGATCGCCGCCGGGGCGGCGTCGAGCTGGCGCACGCCGGTGATGTCGAGGATCACCACCTGCGCGCGCGTGCGGACCGAGCCCTCGAGGGCCGTCGCCAGCACCTGCGACGCGCGGGCGTCGTCGAGCACCCCGATCAGCGGCATCACAACGATGCTCTCCGTGATCGGCAGCAGCGGCGCCGCCATGTCCGCCAGGCGCTCCTCCTGGACGCGCAAGATCTCCGCCTGCGCCGCCGACCGCTCGCGCTCGGCCCGCTCGCGCTCGCCGATCTCGCGGCGCGTCTGCGCGTGGGCCTCGCGCAGCGCCTCGCCCTGGCGCACCAGGTCAGAGTTGACCGCCTGGAGCTGCGCGAGCGCGGTCTGCAGCTCGTGTGTGCGCGCCTCGACCTGCTGCTCGAGCTGCCCGCGGGCCTGCTGCACGCTGGCGTACAGCCGGGCGTTCTCGATCGCCACCGCCGCCTGCGCCGACAGCAGCTGCAGCAGCTCGACGCGCTCGGGCGCGAAGGCGTCGCTGGTCGCGTTGTTCTCGACGTAGAGGATCCCCGACAGCCGGCCCTGGAGGAGCAGCGGCAGGCACAGCACCGAGCGCGGGCGCTGGCCGGCGACGTAGGGGTCGCGGGCGAAGCGGGGCTCGGCGCCGGCGTCGCCGAGCAGCACGCCCTCGCGGCTGCGGGCGACGTAGCGGACCACCGAGGTCGCCAGGGTGGCGTCGTCGCGCATCGGCTGGTCGAGGCCGACGCGGACCTCGTCGGGCGCGGTGCGCATCTCGGCGGCGATCGACAGGTCCTCGCCCTGCGGCACGAGCAGGAAGCCGCGCTGGGCGCCGGCGCGGAGCATGACGATCCGCATCAGGCGGTCGAGCAGCCGGTCGAGCACCAGCTCGCCGGCGACCGCCTGGGCGGCGTGCATCAGGCCCTCGAGGTCGAGCGAGCCGCCTCCGAGCCTGCGGGTGGTGGTCGTCGAGCGGCCCGTGCTGTGGCCGGCGCGCGCGGGCGCGGGCGGGGCGAGCAGGTCGGCGCGGGTGAGCTGCAGCTGGCTCGCCTTGGCGGCAGCACCCCAGCGGGCGAAGCCGACGTGGGCGTCCTGCAGGTAGGCGCCGGCCAGCGCGCGACGGTTGCGGCGCAGGTAGAGCCGCGCCGCGCACTCGCTCGCCAGCGCCGCGTGGAGCACGAACCCGCGCGCCTGCGCCTCGGTGATCGCCTGCTCGTAGCCCGCGATCGCCGAGGCGTCGCGGCCGGCCAGGCGCGCCGCCTCGGCGTCGAGCAGGTGCTGGAGCGCCGCGAACTGCGACGGGTTGCTCGTCGACCACGGCCGCAGGGCCGCGCGCTCGCGCTCGAGCCGTCGCGCCAGCGCCTCGCGCTCCGCCTCGCCGGCCGCGTCCCAGCGGGCCGCGGCGACCAGGCCCGAATAGGCGTACTGCTCGGGCGAGTACATGTGCCCGGCCCCGGCGCCGCTCTCGTGCAGCTCGCGGGCGCGGACGGCGAGCTCGAGCCCGCGCTCGTGCTCGCCGTACAGGTAGGCGAGGCGCAGCTTGCTGACCGCGTAGAGCCACGGCACGAGCCCCCCGGACGGCATGTGGGCGACGAACGCGCCCTCATCGAAGCCGTCACCGTCGAGGGCGCTCGTCGCCGACTCGCCCATCAAGTTGACGACCACGCGGCGCATGAACTCGACCACCGCCGTCGACGCGACGTCGCGGGTCTTCCGCAGCAGCGCCGTGACATCGTCGATGCGGGCCTCGGCGCCGCGGATGTCGGCGTCGGCGATCAGCGCCAGCGCGGCCGATTGCAGGCAGTAGAACGACACGTAGGCGAAGTTGCCGACCTCGAGCGCGACGCGCCGCGCCGAATCGCGGTATTCCTCGCCGGCCGAATACGGCTGGCGATAGAACACGACCGACGTGCCGAACAAGAAGTGCACCATGCAGCGGGTGCGCAGGTTGCCGGTGCGCTCGTTGAGCTTGACCCCGAGCTCGCCGAACTCGTAGGCCTTGCCGAGCTCGCCGGTGACGCCGGCGAGCAGGAGGCTGTACACCGCGTAGCTGTAGTCCGACCCGTCGACGTTGCCGTGGCGCAGCGACAGGTTGACCATGTGCAGCACGATCAGGGGGAACAGCGCCGGCCTGCCGACGAACACCGGCCCCGACATCGACGCGAGGAGCCGCATCACGACCTCGACGTCCGGGTCGCGCGCGGGCGGGGCGTCGAGCAGGGCGCCGATCCGCCGCTCGCCGAGGTTCATGTGGGCCGCCACGAACGCGGCCGCGACGGCCTCCTGCAGCGCCGGGCCCTCGTCGGGCAGGCCGAAGCCGTACATCGCCAGCGCCGCGCGCCCGGCCGCGACGACCGCCGCGAAGTCGCCCATCGCCGCGTGCAGGAGGACGCGGAGGTCGTGGACCTGCGCCCGCTCCTCGCGCGAGCGCGCCCGCGCGAGCGCCTCCTCGAACAGCGCGTCGGCCTCGGCGAACGCCCCGCACAGGTACGCGCACTCGGCCAGCTCGACGCGCAGCGCGAACCCGAGCTCGAACCAGCGCGCCCACGGGTCGGCGCCGAGGCACTCGCAGCCGGCCTGGAAGTACTGCCGCGCCGCGTGGTAGGCCGTCGCCGCGCGCGCCCGCCGGCCCGCGCGGAGGTTGAGCCGCGAAAGCTCGAGCCGCTCGTCGCCGTCGATCCGCGGAAGCGCCGCGTCGAGGTGGCCGACGACCTCGAACAGCGCCTCGTCGGGCACGCCCGCCGGGTACGCGTCGCGCAGCAGCCGGCCGACGCGCAGGTGCGTCTCCTCCCGCACCTCGCTCGCCAGCAGCGAGCCGGCGGCCTGCTGCACGCGGTCGTGGAGGAAGCGGTGGAGATCGTCGCCCTCGCCGCCGGCGAGCGGCACGATCAGGCCCTCGCGGACCAGCTCGCCGAGCGCCGCGGTCGCGTCGTCGCCGTCGTCGCCGCCGACGGCCGCGAGCACGCGCCACGAGAAGCGATAGCCGACGCACGCGGCCCGCTGCAGCAGCCGCTGGGCCGCGGGGGTCAGGCGGCGGATCTTGCTGGTGACGAGGGTGACGACGTTGTCGGTGACGTCGCGCGCCTGCACCTGCGCGTCGTTCCACACCCACCGGCGCGCGGCGGGGTCCCAGCGCAGCAGGCCGTCCTCGACGAGCAGCAGCAGGAACTGGCCGATGAAGAACGGGTTGCAGTGGGTCTTCTCGCCGACGATCCGCGCCAGCGCGGCGACCTGCGACCGCTCCATCACCAGCGTGTCCGCCAGCAGCTCCTCGACGTCGGCGAGCGCCAGCGGACCGAGCGGCACGTCGCCGACCTCGACCCCCGCCGCGCGCAGATCGGCGAGCGCGGCCGGCAGCGGGTGCCCGGGGCCGACGTCGTCGTCGCGGCAGGTGCCGAGCACCAGCAGGTGCCTGCACTCGGCGTCGAGCAGCATCTCTTGCAAGAGGCGCAGCGACGCCGGGTCGACCCACTGCAGATCGTCGAACACGAGCACGAGCGGGTGGTCGGCGGCGGCGAAGACCCGCAGCAGGGCGGTGAAGATCAGGTTGAAGCGGTTCTGCGACTCGGCCGGGCCGAGCCGCGGGACTTCGGGCTGCGGGCCGACGATGAGCTCGAGCTCGGGGATCAGATCGGTGAGGAGCTTGCCGCTGCTGCCAAGGGCGGACGCGAGGGCGCGCCGCCACGCATCGAGGGCCTCGGGCGCGGCCGTCAGCAGGGTGCGGCACAGCTCGCGCAGCGCCGTGGCGATCGGGGCGTACGGCGCGCCGCGGTCGTATTGATCGCACTTGGCGGCGACGAAGAACCCGCCGCCGCGGGCGACCGGCGCCGCCAGCGTCTGGACCAGCGCCGACTTGCCGGCGCCGCCGGGCCCGCGCACGAGCAGCAGCGTGCGCGCGCCGGCGGCGACGCCGGCGAAGGTCGCGCGCAGGACGTCGACCTCCTGCTGCCGTCCGTACAGGCGCGGCGGGATCCGCGGGGTCGACGGCCGGTCGGCGCTGCCGAGCGCGAACGGCTCGATCGTCCCCGTCGCCTCCCACGCGGCCGCGCAGCGCTGCAGGTCGGCCCGCAACCCGGCCGCGCTCTGGTAGCGATCCTCGGCCGCCTTGGCGAGCAGCTTCATGAGGATGTCCGACAGCACCGCCGGCACCTTCGGCATCAGCACCGCCGGGGCGACCGGCACGCGCGCGAGCTGGCTGTGGACCAGCGCCATCGCGTCGCCGGCCTCGAACGGCAGCACCCCGGTCACGAGCTCGTAGAGCGTCACGCCGAGCGAGTACAGGTCCGAGCGCGCGTCGACCGGCCGGTTCATCCGCCCGGTCTGCTCGGGCGACATGTACGCCAGGGTGCCCGCCATCCCCGCGCCCGCATCGACGCGCGACGCCTCGTCCTCGCCGCCGGCGATCGCCAGGCTGAAGTCGATCAGCTTCACCTGCCCGGTCGCCGGGTCGTGGACGATGTTGTGCGGCTTGATGTCGCGGTGCAGCAGCGGATAGCGGTGCAGCAGGTCGAGCGTGCCCGCCACCTCGACGCCGATCGCCAGCACCGCCGCGAGGTCGAGGGCGCCGGCGTGGAACAGCACGTCGAGCGAGCGACCGCCGCAGTCCTCGAGCACCAGCGCGAGCTCGTCGCCGATCGTCTCGAGCGCGTGCGCCTTGATCACGCCCGGCAGGTCGAGCGATCGCAGCACCGCGAACTCCCGCCGAAGCGCGCCGTGGATCGCCGGCGCGAGCGGCCCGCCCTTGCCGATCTTGACGACCACGCGGGCGCCGTCGCGGGCGCGGACGGCCCGATGGATCACCACGCCCGCGCCCTCATGCAGCTTCGCGGTGAACGTGTACGCGCCCTGTTCTGCCATGACTGTGCCTCGTGACCCGTCGAGCGTCGCGCCCGGCCGCCGCGCGAGTCATCGATCGCGCCACCGCTTTCGAGCGTACGTCCTGAACGTACGTGACATGGCGCGACCGGGTAAAGCATCCACCTCAGCGCATCGCGCCACCCCGCCGGCTGTCTCGCCGACCCGAGGCCCGTGGATGGAAATCGCAGATTAACGTGGCCGCGCATACTGGCCCAGGACGGCGCGCTCTTCAGCGCGCCAACGCGCCTCTTCGTAGAGAGCGTGGAGCGGTTGTATGAAGAGCGCGCCGTGCGCCGAGGCGCGCTCGGCGCGGCCAAGCGCGGCGCGGTGACCGTCGTGCAACACACGTCCGGCGACCTGCGGCGCAATCCACATCTGGCGTCGCTTTGACTCGATGTATCCTGAAATGAAGGCTTGGCGAATGCGCTTTGCATTGGTTCTCGGTCTAGCCCTCTGCGCAAGCGCGTGCAGCGGCGAACCCGGCGGCACGAGCAACGACGGGCAGCCCCCGCGCTCCGCTGGGACGTTGGGAGGGAGCGAGGTCACGTATCGCAAGATCGACCGCGCCGAATGGGAAGCCACGTGGAACAGTCGGGACATGGTTCGTCTTCGCACGGGCGAAGGCCTGACCCTTTGCTCCTGAGCGGCGCTCGCCCGACGCCAGGCGTCACGAACGAAGCCGTGAACGTCGAAATGGGCCTCTTGCGCGTGCCCTCGCCGAGCGGTGACCGCTGGTACTGCGTCGGCGGAGACAGCTACCAGTTTTCCGATCCCTTTGGCTCCGATGCGCTCGTCGACTTGAGCGGGCTCAGTGCCCTCGAGCGATGGTTGCCCTGAACCTCGAGACGCTCACCGATACCTTGAGGTGTCCAGGAGCGACGAAGGTCGAGGGCTCGCTTCACTTCAGCCCGCCGCCGTGAGAACAGGTCGACCTTCGTCACCTCGACGAGATGGTCGCCCGCAGGGGTGCTGGTCCTGCTGGTGGCGGCGGCGGCGGCGGCGAGCGGTTGCGCCACCCTCCAGGAACGTCCGCCGCAATCCTACGAGACGCGGGCGGCTCACGGCGCGCTGCGCACCCGGCTCAGTAGGGGCGCTGGCCGACGAAGTTGCCGGGAGGATCGTAAGTGCACACCCAGAACTGCCAGGCGCTGACCCCTTCGAACGGTGAGCCGTCCGCACAGCTGGCGATCCCGCAGCCGAGCTGCAGGGAGTCGGCCCAGACCACCTGGGTGTAATGGCCGCACGTGGCGGCGCTGCAGGCGTTGCTCGCGAGGTCGTAGCTGACCGCCTCGCTGATCCACGAGCCGACGACATCCTCGGGGGCGGGTGAGGCGCTGCTCGACGTCGCGAAGAGGTTCTCTCCGTAGCCGTTCGCGCTGTGGCGGAACACACACTTGTCGGCATGGGCCTGAGCCACCGCGGCGAGCTCGAACGACCACGAGAGCGGGGGCAGCGGCGGATCGGCGGGCGGGTCGACCGCGGCGCGCGCCGCGTTGTGGGCCGCCGTCATCCCGACCATCCGCGGCGGCTCGTCGTCGCCCTCGCCGCTCGCCGGGGCGTCGGCGTCGTCGGACGAGCTGCCGCACCCGGCAGCGAGGGCGAGCATCAGGGAGAACAGCGCGAACCCGTGGAGACGTGAGCCGAGCGTATTCACGGAACCATTGTCCTACAGCTCGGCCGCGCGCCGCAACAATTTATTCGATGATGGCTATGTCACCTCACGACAGACCTTGTACCGATAAGCCTACAGCCGTGTGGACGGCGGCGTCCGGGCATGGCGCCGGACGTCGGGATAGCCATTATCCAGCCGGGTGAAAAATCCGGCCATCCTCCGGCTCCTTTTACCTGCGCGCATAGGTCCTTCAAGGCAACGAGGGAACATCCAATGACTCGATCGACACGCATCACGCGAACGGCGCGCGTGTCGACTGCGCCCTCCGGAGAAGCCGTCCCCGAGCTCCGCCCGGAAGCTCCCGTCGAGGGACATGGACGCCGAGATCGACGCGGAGCTCGCGGCGATGAAGAGGCGCGTGGGGAAGAAATAGGGGCCACGCGCGCGGCGTCGGTGAGGCGCGCACCTCGGCGAGCCCGTGCGGCGTGGGCGCGGCATGGGCGCGGCGGCCGAGCTCGAAGGCCGCCGCGAGCCGCGTCGCGTCGAGCAAGCGTTGGTCTCCTTGACAAGGCGGCGCAGCCGTCAGGTACGCTACCTTCCACGATGAGCGGGGCTGGGACGACAGGGTGGGGTCGGAGCTCGAGGCGCTCCCCGCTGCCCCGGCGGTCAGCGGTTAAGGGGGCTGATGACGCCGAGCGGGCCGCGGTCGACGATGTGGATGTCGATCATCGTGGTCCGCCCATCTTGGTGGCCGAGCAGCGTCTGGATCGTCCGGACGTCGATGCCCGCCTCGAACAGGTGGGACGCAAAGCTGTGGCGGAGAGGTCGGCATGTCGCGCGCTTGGCCAGCTCCGCCGCGCGCCCGGCATCGTGCACGGCCCTTTGCGCTGCTTGGTTCTGCGTGGATGCGACGGGGCGGCGTGCGACCGCAAATTCCTCAAGGAAGGCCGTGACCTCTTCCGCGCCCATCTGCCGTGGGGGCTTGCCATTGTGGAAGCGGATGGGCACCCAGCCGTCGGCGCGAATCTTGCGCGACGACACGCCGTCGCCGTCCGAGACCTGGCAGCGGGAACACGTAGGTACGCAGCGGCGGTCTATCTCCGCGATCCCGCGGATAGGCTGCGGAAGGTCGCGGCCTATCTGCGGGATTGCGGAGATAGGCCATGATGGGCCGCGACTTATCCTCGGGAATATGGAGATAGGGCACCACGGCTCGCGGCCTGCATGTGAATTCGTAGGTACGTCATGCATCACAGCCAATTGCGACGTCAGCCATGCCCTTATGAACTACCGCTCTTTGTTCGTTCTGTTGCTCGCGCTCCTCGGCGTCGCGTGTCGTCAGGACAGAGATACGAGTGCCCATACAAGCCCTACGGCTCCGACTCAGGCGCCCACTCCGGACGTCGGCTGCAACTCCCTGCCCGCGGACCATGATGTCGTGTACAAGCGCGGCGTGGATCTGATCAATCCGTACATGACTTTGCACGGCCGAGCGGCGGCCAAGGACGCGGAACGTGCGATGCGCCTGGAGGCCGGCATTGCATGTCTCGATCGGGCGCTGAGCCTCGTCCCGTCAAATTGGGCGGCTCTGTGGGTTCGTGGCAAGGCATTTCAGGCGCTTGATGACCATCTACAGGCGCATGGCTCATTCGCGTCCGCCTACGCTCTTCAGCCCGAGAATCCGGATGTCGGGCGCGAGCTCGTCGTCGAGTGCTTGGAGCTCGGCAAGTCCGGAGATGCAGTTACAATCGCGGACCGCCTCACCAAGCTCGCGCCGCAGGACGCGGGCCTTCGGGCCAATCTCGCGCTGGCGCTACTTCTCGACGGGCAGGTGCAGCGAGCGCGTGGGGTGATCGCGGATGCCCGCAGGCAGGACCCCAAGGACCCGATCTCAAGGGCTCTTGAAGAGCGGATCGACCAAGTGGCCGACGGCTCGAGACGACAACCCAGGACCCTCCGTGAGATTGAACAATGAATGGCAGGTGCCTAGATGGCCAACCCAGTTCTTCTGCTGATGGTGCCTCGTTCCCGAGCGGCGTGGCGTACGTCACGATGGCGTTGCGGAGCACCATCGCCTCTTCCCGGTTGCGCAACCCGAGGATGCCGAGCAGGTCGCGCCCGCTCACCTCGTCGAGCAGCGCGCTGCCTTCGCGCAGGTTTACCTACGCGTTAGCGAGCATTCCTCGGCGCTCTGCGCGACGTAGCTCCCCGTCGCCACCGCAGGCACATCAGGGCGAACGTCGAGAGCAGGCCCACGTGGGGTGTGGAGCTCGGCATCGTGCCGCTGAGGCTACAGCCACCCCCGCTCGGTGCGGATCCCCCGCTCGGTGCGGATGACGAGGAACTGCTGCCGGTCGCGCCGGCGCCTGCCGAAGCAGCGTTGGAGCCCCCCGCTCCGCCGCCGCCAGCGCCCGCTCCGCCGCCGCCAGCGCCCGTAACGCCGCCGCCAGCGCCCGCTCCGCCGCCGCCGGCGCCCGTAACGCCGCCGCCAGCGCCCGCTCCGCCGCCAGCCCCCGTACCGCCGCCGCCCGTAGCCGGGCCACTGCCGCCCTCACCGGTCCCGCACCCGTCTGCCTCTCCTTGAGTGCCCCTGCAGACGCCGCCACTGCAGCTATCCCCCTGCGTGCACGCATCGCCGTCGTCGCACACAGGGCCCGTGAGCTGCGCACAGACTCCATCGAACGCCGCGCCCGCGGCGACCGAGCAGGCATCGCATGGGCCTGCGTCACACGCCGATCCGCAACAGACACCGTCGACGCAGAAGCCGGTTGCGCACTCGGCGGCAGACGCGCAGGCAGCGCCTCCCACGATGAAGCGCTCGGCGCTCGTGGTGCGCCCTTCATCCGGGGTATACGTCGGCAAGACCTGACCGCCCGCGACGAGCACGCTGCCGTCGAGCAGCAGCGTCGCCGAATGGTAGCTGCGCACGGTGGACATGGGCAGCCCGGCCGTCCAGCTGCCGCTCGACGGATCGTAGAGGTGGGTCACGTTCGTGTGCTCCTCGGTGTAGAAACACCCCTGGCTGACGCCGGGACGGCAGTCTTCCCAGAATGCCTCGAACCCTCCGGCGACGAGCACGCGTCCGTCCGGCAAGAGCGTGATCGTCCGCCCCTGGAGGGGCCTGTCCACGTAGCCCCCTTCGCCGAAAGGCTGCCGCAGGATGTGAGGCAGCCCCGGGGCGACGGTCCACGTGTCCGCGGCGGGGTCGTAGACCTCCGCGTTGCGGTCGTTCCAGGAGGTCGCCACCACGAGGACCTTTCCATCATGGAGCAGCGTCGCCTCGTAACCGTCTCCGTGACGAGCGTTCATCGTCGCGGCGGGCGCCCACGTGTCGTCCGCCGGGTCATAGATCGCGGCCTGATTGGCGCCGTGCGCGCCTGGCGACCCCGTGACGAGGACCTTCCCGCTCGGGAGCGGCGTGCTGGTGACACAGCACCCCGCGATGCCCGGCGTGGACCTGGCAGTCCACGTGTCGACGGCAGGCTCGTAGATCTCGGCGCCGGAGGGGCTGAAGGCCAGGACGCTCCCGTCTTGAAGCAAGAGCGGCGCGTGTCCCGATCCCACGCTGGGCATCGACGCCACGGCCGTCCAGGTGCCCGCCGCAGGATCGAAGACCTCCGCCGTGTCGACGAGGGTGGAAGTATTGGCCGAGATCCAGCTCCACCCGCCGGCGACGAGCACCCTGCCGTCCTGCAGCAGCGTGGTCGAATGGCCGCTCCGGTCGTCCGTCATCGTGCCCGCGGGGATGAACGTGTCCGTCGCCGGATCGTAGAGCTCGGCGGAGTCGGCCCTCGGCTCTTCGCCGAAGGCCTTCGGGTCTCCGCCGATGAGGAGGGCCCGGCCGTCCAGGAGGCGAATCGCCTGCTGCCCTGCGCGCGGGCGGTTCATCGATGCTGCCGCGACCCAGCTCGGATCCACGAGCAGCGCCACCCCGGGCGCGGCGTCGACCCACAGGGCGATCGATCCGCCCTCGACGCTGAGCCGCGTGGCGACGGGCCGCCCTCCCGCCGCGTACGCGGCGGGCGCGGACACGCGGACGCGCGCCGCGCCGCTCGCGTCGACCACCTCCACGATGTCGCCGCGCAGCCGCGGCGAGGCCCCGCTGACGCTCCACCGCGCGGCCGGCCGCCCACGCTCGACTCCCGCGCTGAAGAACAGCCACTCTTCATAGCCGTCCTCGGTCGCCGTCCAGAACGACGCGCCCCCCGGCAGCGCATACGCGACGCTGCCCTCCTCGAGCCGCCCCGCGCCGTGCGCGTTCGCCTCGCGGACGTCGATCGCGAGCCCGTCGGCGAAGGCGAAGCGAAGAGCGCCCTCCCCACGCTCCGGGAGCCGCAGCCGGAGCCGGCGCCGCGCCGCCATCCCGGGGAGTTCGAAGCCGCTCCCCGGGATGGCGGCGAAGCGCTCGGCGCCTTCGAGGGCCGCCGCATGCTCGGGGAACGCCTCCCGCAGCGCGGCGTGCGCCTCCGAGCCCCCCTCGCCGGCGCCGGCGCAGCCGGGGCTCGCCCCGAGCGCAGCCAGCAGCAGGAACGCCGGGCCTGCCGCCCCGGCCCTCCGGGTACATGCCCGAGCCCGCGCCTCCCGAGCGCCGCTCGCCGGCTCGTCATGCTCGTGCCTGTCGACGGCTCTTCGCGCGCGCTCCGGCAGACCGGCTCGATCGTGACGCTGGCGGACTCGGTGATGACGCATCGGCATCTCCCGGAAAGTAAACGATGCTCGGCTCGGAGGTTCGCGCCTCGCGACCCAAGGGCGGGTTGCGCTCTGGTTGCGTCCTTGGATGCTCGGAGCAGACGTGGCATTCACGGCGCCGCGCCCCCCCGGCGGTCGGGCGCCTCTCCGGGCGTCGAATTCCTGCGGGGAAGCGGCGAGCACGGGAGTCGTGCAGGGTTCCGCTCGCGTTCCCGGGTAGAACGCGAGCGCCAGGACACAGGGCCATGAGTTCTCGCCCCTCCGCGCTCTCCAGAAAGCCAGCCCATGCGTCCACGCGCGCAGCGTGGCCATACGGTGGGATCGGTGATGCCGCGAGCCCTTCACGGCGGGCGACGCAGCGGCGGAGGGCGCCCTGCGGGGCAAGCGGGTGTCTGATGGGCCAAAACAAAAACGGCTCGCCAGGCGCCGTCCCCGCGGGGCTTGACACGGGCGAAAGTTCTACGGTTTCCTATCCGCACGACAAGATCGTCCGCTGCAACTACGGCTATCGCCACAGTGAGACGCAATGCGCCGAGGGCGCTCGCCTCGACCATCCGGACGTCATGACCGCCATCTGCGGGCTTCCTTGAGGTGAACCATGTCCAATCACGCCCGCTTTTCCCTCGTCGCCCTGATCGCAGCGCTCGTTCCCGGGTGCCTCGACACGGGCGACTGCGACAACCAGCCTGCGCGTGGTGAGAGCGAAAAGGACGTCCCCCTGACGGAGCTGCGCGCTTCCCTCGGCGAAAACGGCACGCTCGAGCCTTCCGAGTGCGAGCGGCTCTGCACCGAGGCCTTTCGTTTCGAGAATTTCAACGTGAAGGGCGTGCATGACTGCGCCGTCGTCGACCCGCTCCCGCAAGCGGGCGCGGGCGGCGCCGCGGGTTCCGCAGCCGAAGAGAGCGTGACCATCCGCTGCGACATGACCACCGTGTACCTGTGTGAAGGAAGGCGTCACGCGAACTGGACCCACGGTGCGCGCGGGGGCGGGCGAGACGCGCTCGGTGCGTGGCTCGCCCGTGCCGCTTCCGCGGAGCAGGGCAGCGTGCACAGCTTCCTCGCGCTCCGCGAGGAGCTCGAGGCCTTCGGGGCGCCGAACCAGCTCTCCGAGCGGGCCCTCGGCGCGGCTGCCGAGGAGGTGCGCCATGCCCGAATGATGCGGATCTTGGCGCACCGCCGCGGCGGCCGTCCGGTGGACATCCCCATCGAGGCTCGAGCACGAGGCCGCTCTCTCCTCGAATTCGCTATCGAGAATGCGACGGAGGGATGCGTATTCGAAGCGTTCGCGGCGCTCGTCGCCGCCAACCAAGCCGTGCACGTGAGCGACGAGGACGTGCGCCACGTCATGTACGAAATTGCGCGCGACGAGGCGCATCACGGGCAGCTGGCCTGGGACATCCATGCCTGGTGCGCGTCGCAGCTCACGAAGGACGAGCTTCGTCGGGTAAGGCACGCCATGCGCCGCGCCTTCCGTGAGCTCTTGATGCAGAGCGCGCGCGAACGCGGGGAGGCTCTCTTCGCCGATGTTCTCGGGCTTCCCTCACCAGCCGTCGCAGTGCAGCTCGCACGCGCGCTCGCGCGCGAGGCGCTCTCAGCGCTTGGCCAGGGACTCGCAGACCAATCCGCCGATGGGGGCGCGCTCCGCGGTCAACCGGGCCTTCTCCTCGAATGAGTGTGACCGTCGTGCAACGCACGTCCGGCGACCTGCGGCTCGATCCACATCTGCACCAAGCTGATCGGACCGGCCTGCAAGGGCAGGATGGGGCTCGGCAGGGCTTCTTTCACTTCGCCCAGCAACAAGGCTTCGTTCACTTCCGCGCTCGAGCGCTGGTACTACGCCTTCAAGCACGGAGGGCTCGACGCCCTCCGTCCGGAGCCGCGCTCGGATCGCGCGACTTGAGGTGCCGCCGCCACGCGCCGGGGGCCATGCCGGCCCACTGCCGGAACGCGTGACTGAACGAGGCCTCGGACGAGTAGCCGGTGAGGCGCGAGACCTTCGCGAGCGGCGCGCCCTCGCGGAGGAGGACCGCGGCCTTCTGCATGCGGAGCCGCGTGAGGTAGCCGAGCGGCGGCTCGCCGACGAGCGCGGTGAAGCGCGCCGCGAAGACCGAGCGCGAGAGGCCCGCTTCCTTCGCGAGCGAGGCCACCGTCCACGGCTCCTCGGCGCGCCGGTGCATCGCGCCGAGCGCCGCGGCGATGCTCGGATCGCGGAGCGCGCCGAGGAAGCCGCCGCCGTCCTCGGGCAAGCGCGCGAGGTACGCGCGGAGGATCTGGATGAACATGACGTCCGCCATCCGGAGGAGGACGATCTCGGACCCGGGCCGGTTCGTCTCGATCTCGCGCGTGATGAACTGGATGTTCTCGAGGAACGACGGCACCGCCTGCTCCGCGTCGGGAGTCATCCGGATGAGCGGTGGCAGCGTCGCGAGGATCGGTGTCGCGAGCGGATCGTCGAGCACGAAGCCGCCCGTGATGAAGGTCGTCTCCGGGCCTTTCGTGCCGAGGTCGATGTGGATGACGTCATGGGTCGGGTTGGGGGCGCATCGCACGAGCTCGGCGAAGCTCCGGGGGGTGCTCCGCGGATGGTCGCGCAGCGCATGGGCGTGGCCGAGCGGAAGCACCGCGAGATCGCCGCCGGAGAGCGCGACGCGCGGCTCGTCCGTCTTGTCGACGCTGAGCCAGGCGCTGCCGCGCACCACGTAGTGGAACCGGATGCAGCTCTTGACCTCCGGCAGGGCGACGCCCCACGGCGCGCGCCCGACGGTGGAGACCCAGCGTGTCCGCCGCAGTCGAACCGGGGCAAGCACCGCGCTCAAGGCATCCATCGCTCGACAGCGTAATGGGCGCGGGCCGCGGCGTCCAAGCCGTGCGGACGATTTCGCAACTTTCCCAGACGCCTTCGCATGGTTCGTGCGGATCGCGAGCCGTATGAAGGACGCGTCGTTCTCGACGAAAGGAACATCATGTCCAGCAAGCTCGATCTCTCGAGGGAGTTCATCGGTCGCCGTGCCCTCGTCACCGGAGGCTCGCGCGGCATCGGCGCGGCGATCGCGCAGCGCCTCCTCGACGCCGGCGCCAAGGTCGCGGTCGCCGCGCGCTCGCGCAGCGACGTCACCCCCGCGGCGGCGACGTTCATCTCGGGCGACGTCCGCACGAGCGAAGGGGTGAAGGCGATCGCCGAAGAGGCGCTCGCGGCCCTCGGCGGCCTCGACATCCTCGTGAACAACGCGGGCGGGTCGCGCGGGTTTCTGGGAGGCTCCGCGACGATCCCCGACGAGGAGTGGCAAGACACCCTCGCGCTCAACCTCCTCGCCGCGGTTCGCCTCACGAACGCGGTCCTGCCGGCGCTCCGCGCCTCGAAGGCCGCCGCGGTCGTGAACATCTCGTCGACGGCAGCGACGATTCCGTACGGCCCGTTCGCGCACTACTGCGCAGCGAAGGCGGCGCTCGACACCTACTCGCGCACGCTCGCCGTGGAGCTCGCGTCGAGCGGCGTCCGCGTGAACGTCGTGACGCCGGGGCCGGTGGCGACAGCGAGCGCCGACGAGCTGCGGAAGACGTTCACCGACGGGATGGGCATTCCGGCCGACGCGTTTGTCCAGCAGGTGCCGCTCGGGCGCCTCGGCACCACCGACGACGTCGTGGAGGTCGTCACGCTCCTCGCGTCGGATCGCGGCAGGTGGCTGACCGGCGGGAACTACCGCGTCGACGGCGGAATGACGGCGCGCTGACGGTCAGGCCTTCATCGGGCTGCCGACCTCGCCATCCGCGCGGAAGTCATCCAGCGGCGTGACGAGGTAGCGCCGGCCGTCCTCGCGCGGCGGGGGCACGTGACCGGCGTCGACTTTCACCTGGACCGCCTGGAACAGGCTGCCGCCATGCATTCAGCCGAGCCGTGATGGCCGGCGGATGGTCGCAAGCGCGTTGCGCTGTTGTTGCTCAATCCGCGCAGGTGTGGTTCGTTGCGCGCCGCCGAGGAGCGCTGGAGCGTGGCGGGGGCGAGGCGCCGGCTTGTTCGCCTGGGGCGATCGGGGCTCAATGCCTCTTGGAAATCGCTGGCGGACGCCGCGCGCTGCCACCCTGGCATGAGCGCTGCAAACACGGGACACGGCTGAGCGTCAAACGGCGGGACCTTCGCGGCGTTCACAGCGACGCGCAGCGACCTCTCAGCCGGCGATGCCGCCCATCCCGGCGGCGCTGTTGCCTGGTTAGCCCCTATTCAACAAGAAGAACACGTGACCCGACCTTCTGCTCGCATGCCCAGCACACCTCTCTTTCCGAGGACGCCATGAAGAACGGTGGATGTAGTCTCCAATCCAGGATCTGGTCGCTCGCTCTAGCAGCGGTCGGCGCACTGTCCCTCGTCGCCTGTGGTGGGACGGATGAGAGCACCGCCGAGCCAGCGCTCGACGACGTGGGCGTGGCCTACCAGGGGCTGAGCTCCCATTGGGGCTGGGCCCACGCGGACCACACGAACCCCTATACGAACCGCTGCGTGAACGATGCCGCCAGGAGCATCAACGCGCTCTACGACCCGAACTATGTCATGGCCTACCGCAGCGGCAGCGACGCCTGCAGCACGTATGCGCCCACGACGGGCACCGGGCTCATTCACCACCAGGGCATCCAGCGGCTCGCGCGTGACTACAACTATTTCCTGGTGACGACCTCGGTTCAGGGGAACGCACGCCCGGGCTTCGAGGTCGTGCGCCTCGGATCGCTGAGCAACAACCCGTGGCTGCTGGGTCGGAATGCCTCTCCCTCCCGGCTCCCGTCCTGCAGCGACGCGATCGTGCACTACCAGTCCGACGACTCAGGGATGCCGTACGATCACTCGGGCGGCCTTCAGGTGAACGGCGAGTACGTCATCGTGCCTTTCGAAAAGAACGACGATGGGGCGACGGCGGGCTTTCGCATCGCCAGGCTGTCGAATCCCCTGAACCCCCAGTGGAGCCCGCTGGTCTTGCGAACGCGAGGTCAGACGGTCAATGCGGGAGCGGTGAGCCTCACGCTGCTCTCCTCTGGCCGCTACCTCGCGCTCGTCTTTGGCCACAACTCGGACGACGTCGAGGTGTTCGTGTCCTCGGAGGCGGCGATGCCCTATTTCGGCAGCTCGAGCTCCACCTGGATATCTCAGGCGAGCGTCTCGACGCCCTTTGGCGGCGCGGAATACCAGGGCTTGCAGCTCGTGACCCAGTGCGACGGGCAGCTCTTTGTCGCTGGCACGCACAGGAACAAATGGTTTGACGAGGACTGGGTCGACCTGTGGCGTGTGGACCTCAGCGCGACCTTCGTGCCTGGCTTCACCGAGGTGGCCAGCCGACACATGTCCTGCAGCAGCTCGGCCACGGGCAACAAGCGCTACTGCGCCTTCGATGCAGGGGCCGGGATCTATGTGGATCCCGACGGCGAGATCCTGCTTTATGGGGTGGAGCACTACAACGACGCCTACCCGGGCACGACACGCGCGGTCAAGGTGCGCGAGTTTCCGTAGGCTCCGTCAGCGAGTCGACCCGAGCGGCGGGCTCGACGTTCGGCCCCAGCTTGCTCACCGCGCCTCGCTGGATGGCTTCACCTTGCACGCGGCGACACGCGCCGGCGCGCACCGTGCCGCGTCGAGGGAGGCGCCCTTGCGCTACGTCCTGCGGCCCCCGATCGCGCAGGAGCGCGTCGAGCTGCAACGGGACGGCCTGGTGCGGCTGTCGCTCGAGCGCGCCTTTGCCGACGGGACCTGAGTCGGGTCGCCGGCCGCAACCTGGGTCAGGTCGCCGTGCCACCGCTGATCGGCCAACCCGGGTCGGGCCACCATCCGTCATAACGTTTAATAATCCGCTATAGTAGACATGCCGTATGACGGCGAAATGCTCGGAGTGGCCGCTCGCGCGGCTCGGGGTTCAACGGTGGCCGCACGCACCCTGAAGCTGGGCGCGTTCATGCGCCCGGTCAGCATTCACACCGGCGCCTGGCGCTACCCAGGGGCCTACCCGGACGCGAACTTCAACTTCGCGCACCTCAAGCGCTTCGCGCAACGCCTGGAGCAGGCTCGCTTCGACGCGTTCTTCATGGCGACAGCCGGCCAGAGCGGGCGCGAACGCGCGATCGCGCTGGCGCGTCGAGAAGGGCTGACGGTGCGGCAGCTCGCGCAGCGCCTCGGCGGCTTCGGGGGGCTCGCGTTCGTCGGCACGCCCGGGACCATCGCGGACCAGATGGAAGAGTGGCTGGTCCAGGACGGCTGCGACGGCTTCAACATCATGTTCCCCTACTTGCCGGGCGGCCTCGACGATTTCGTCGATGGCGTCGTCCCCGAGCTCCAGCGCCGGGGCCTGTTCCGGCGTGAGTACGAAGGGCGAACGCTGCGCGAGAACCTGGGGCTCGCGCGGCCCCCCAACCGATTCTTCCCGACCCCCGCCGCGATCGAGCCTCCGTAGCGCGCCGCGGGGCTCGGAGAGCGCGGGCTCGGTCGATCCAGAAATCGACCGAGCCCGTGTCGGGTTTTCCTCTCCGTTCACGGAAGAGGGTTGAAGCGCGTGGAGCGAGGGGCATCGGCGCCCCCACCGCCCGCGCGTCCGACCTCACCCTGCAACGAATGTTCCGGGAGGACCTCCATGCGACAATTCACCTTTCTGGCTCGCCTCTCTCCCCTGGCCCTCACCCTCCTGGCCGTCGCGGGCTGCGGGGACCTTGCCCCAGAGACCCAGGCGGATCCTTTCATTGACCCCGAGCCGGGCGCCGCGGAGCCCAGCGACCCGGCCGCGAAGCCCACCGATGTCACGACGGGCCCTGTCATCGCTCTCACGTCCATTCGACGCGAAAAGGCCCCTCTGCTCGCGGAGCTCATGGACGGCGCCCCTTCGAGGTTCCGGGCGGACCTCATCGCGGATCCGAGCCCCGCGAGCCGCGTGGCAGAGGCGTCCGCCGTGCTCATCGACGCCGAGGCCGCGAGCGCCGACGACATCCGCTCCTACGGGTCCCTGCTCCGGGCAGCGCGCCTCGCGGGGGTGCCTGTGATCCTCGAGAACGCGCGCGACGCCGAGAAGGTCGCGCTGGCGCTGGGCATCGGGATGTCCGCGCAGGTCGTCTACGCGGCGCCCAGCCCGGGCGGCCAGCGCTTCGACGTGCGCGTCTTCGGCGACGTCACCGGCGAGGAGACCGAGGAGCACAGCTCGGTGCGCTTGCCGGCCTCCGCGAAGGCGACGTACGCCCGGATGACCGCGGACGAGCGGGCCGAGCTCGGAAAGAAGCTCGAAAGGAGCGAGGCCGAGCTCGACGCGCTGTTCGACGCGGCGCCCGAGGCCGAGCCCATCACCATCGACGCAAAGCCCCGGATCGCCTCGAGGTCCGAGGTCGCGCAGACGGCGTTACCCGCCCGGGGCGAGCTCCTCGCCGAGATCAAGGGCCTGCTCGCGGACCACAAGGCCCACGCGCTCGCGCAGCTCGTGACCGAGCCTCTGCCCGAGGGCACCTACCGCTCGTACAACGTGACGCCCACCTCCATCACCTGGGAGTGCGGCGACGACGGCCAGCGCTCCGTCATCGACCGCAACTTCACGGTGACGCTCCTCGCCTCCAACGCGCCGGAGGGCAAATACGTCGTCTTCGCGGGCAATGGCACCCAGTACAACCCCGGCGGGCTCAAGTGGAACTCGGGGAACAACCGCGGCTACTTCCAGGAGACCCTCCAGCACTCGATTCGCCCCCTGTCGGCGGGGCTCTCGCCCTACGCCCACAGGCCCCACTCGGCCAACGAGTCCTCGACGTTCACCACGTCGAACGGGTTCTCGGTCGGCGGGGGCGTGGGCGTCGATGGGCCGTCCACGAGCTTCAGCTTCGATGTGAGCGAGCAGGCCTCTCAGTCCTTGAACGACTTCGACGTGATCGATTTCTCCTCGGGTTCGATCTTCGGCTGGCAATACAGGCTGGCCTCGGTGAGCGGGCATTCTTACAAGAAATGGGAGGACCTCCACAACGACACGTGGGGCGGCCTCTACGGCCTGCCCAACCTCGCCAAGAGCACGCTCACGGAGGAATACGAGGGTATCTACGCGGCGAGCCTCCAGGATCAGTCGCTTTACCCCGTGGAGAACGTCAACCTGCAGTCGGTGCGGCACACCTGGGTCTCCCACGATTACGTCCTCTGGGAGGAGATCAAGACCACCTCATGCGGGAAGGCGGCCGGCTCCGTCGTCACCGTGGACCTGAGCTCGGTCAACGTGGCCAAGCTGGGCACCATCCCCTTCAGAGAGACGTTCGATCAAGGCGTCGCGCCGGGCGTCTGGACCGTGATCAACGAGGGCATCACCGACAGCTCGTCGAGCTGGAAGGGGGTAGGCGGAGCGGCGACCGAGACGGGCGGCGCGTTCGATTACCCCCAGACCGCGGCCGACGGAGCTGTCGACATGCGCGGGACCTACCTCGTCGCGCCCCGCACGGCCTTCGGGCAGGGAGCGCTCTCGGCGAAGATCTACGCGGGCGACCCCGACGGCTTCGGCCTCATGTACGCCATCAACGACACCGGCTCGAGCTACTACCGGGTGATGTTCGACGCGAGCTTGAGCGTCGCGCGCCTGGTCCGGGTGGACGACGGCGTCTTCACCGAGCTCGCGGTCAACACGAGCTATGTGCCGCCGCAGAACGCATGGATGACGGTGCGGGTCGAGCGCGAGGGGACGACGCACCGGATCAAGGTCAATGATCAGGTGGTGCTGGCGGTGTCAAGCGAGGTGACGTACGCGTGGGGTTCGGTCGCCCTGTTCTCGTGGGCGATGAGCGACGTGCGCTTCGACGACGTGACGATCACGACCCTTTGACGCGATCCTGAGACGCCTGGGCGGCTCGGGGCGCGGGCTCGCGCCGCCACGGCAGGATCGCGGTCGCCAGCGAACCCAGCATCGCCGCGGCGTAGATCCCGGACGCGCGCGCCGGCAGGACCGCCGTCCCCGCAGGGGCGATCTCACGAGCGCTCAGGCGCCTGCGAGGAGCCCCGGGCATTTCACGTTGACGGCCGCGCACGCCGCGGGTTGCGGCGAGAAGTCGTCGATGGACGACGCACACGTGATCGCCTCGAAGGCGTCGCCCGTGGCGATCATGCAGGCCTTGAGCTCCGCGACCGTGGCGGTGCACCCCGCGAAGCCGGCCGTGTCACACGAACCGGCCGACTCGGGCGCCTCCGGAGCGCTGATGCAATCCGCCCTGGCGGTCTCGCAGTCCGCTCCATCCACGACGCTGGCGAGCACCCCGGCGAGGTCGCACAGGTCCTCCTTCGAGAGCTCGAGTGACCCGGCGACGTCGTCGCACACCTGCTGGGCCTCTGCGGCCGTCAGCTCGCCGAGCTGCTCGCCGTCGAGAGCATCCCCGCCGCCGGTGTCGGTCCCGCCACCGGTGTCGCTTCCGCCGCCGGTATCGGTCCCGCCGCCGGTATCGGTCCCGCCGCCGGTATCGGTCCCGCCGCCGGTATCGGTCCCGCCGCCGCTGTCGCTTCCGCCGCCGGTATCGGTCCCGCCGCCGCTGTCGCTTCCGCCGCCGGTATCGGTCCCGCCGCCGGTATCGCTTCCGCCGCCGGTATCGCTTCCGCCGCCGCTGTCGCTTCCGCCGCCGGTATCGGTCCCGCCGCCGGTGTCACTTCCGCCGCCGCTGTCGCTTCCGCCGCCGGTGTTGTCGTCGGCTTTGCCCCCATTGCTCCCCTCGCCATCGCCGCATGCCACGAGCGAGAGCGAGAGCGAGAGGCCGGCCATCAACAATCCAAAAATCTTCATCCGTATCATCGGGCCCCCATCAACGAGAATGTTCACCTGCGTGTCTACGCGGCGCTCGAGGACGGCTCCGCCGAAGGATGCGAGCGGAGCTGCATCGTCGATCGGGCAGGCGCGCAATGCGTGAACCTACCACAACCAGGATTGAATTCTCCTTCCCCCCTCCGCAAATTGGTCGCGCTGGCACGCCAGGGCCGGCGGGGACGGGCGCATCGTCGAGGCGTTCGGTCTGGGACGACGCAATGGCGTCTCCAGCGCTCCATGCCATTCGACCGGTGTGGATGCAGCTGGTCCTCGTACAGGACGGATACCGGAGGGCAAGCCTTGCACCTCGGCGCCAGCCCTCTTCGATGTACAGACTCGCCAGCATCTGGATGACAAGGAAAGGCTTTGATGAAAGCCCGCTCCGCCCGTCCGCCTGGCTTGTTCCTGTTACGCTATCCTCGTGGTTCCTGCGGCTGTCCCGATTGACGCATTCATCTCCTATGCGGCATCACGAGGCCTTCGAGCGCCCGGGACGGCGCCGCGCATGTGGGCACAGGTGCGCCACACGGCGCCCCATCTGAGGGGCTGCCACGAACTACCATGGTTGATATAGATCATGGCTTGGACATGCCCCTCATCACGCGCCCTCGGCTTCGACCCATCACGGCGCTCACGGCGCTCACGGCGCTCGCCTGCCGGGAGGTGCCGCGCGCTGCCCCAGGAGCTCGCGGGCCCACCGCACGAGGTCGACGACGTGCTCGCCGCCGCCGACGCCCTGGCCAGGCTGCCCCATGTGCACCCCGATCGCCTCCATGTCGCAGGATTTCACCTCCGTCCCGGAGGCGATGAGGCAAAGCATCGAGTTCTTTCGCGAGCAGCGGTGACCGCCGCCGTGGCGTGCCTCCGGCACCCCGATGCGCCCCATGGCGCGCTCTGCGCCGCGCGGAGCCCGCTCTTTCGATCCATGAACGAGGCGTCGCGACGCGCGCGGTCCCGCCACTTCGGTTCGCCGCGCCACACTTCTTCACGCAGCGATCCGACTTCTTTTACCTGCGCGCGGACGCCGCGCTCGAAACGGGTGACTTCCCGCCGGGCCCAGGCGACGCCCAATCAAGATTCTCGGAGCCGTTCCTGGCTCGTGCAGTCCGACTGTACGAGCTCATTGACAGAGCCCGCCTTATGCGGCCAGGCAGGTCTTCCACGCATAAAACTCCTGTAATTACCGATATTTATCACCAAACGGCGAGCATCTTACCGTACAGCTGTACCCTGCTGCTGTCGTTCACTGACGTCGGCTCCGCCGAGACCTGCGTAGGATTGTCTCGGCGTTGGGCGGCATGGGAATTCATTCAATGCGCCGGCCACCTGCTGCGGTCGGAAGCGGTTCGTGGTACGAACGGCTCTCGGAGTGGGAGCGCCAACGGTTCCAGCGCATGGGCCAAGCAGCTTCCAATCCGTGTCGAGGAGGAAGCCGTGCATCGAGCTTTACTTTGTCCTTTTCCCGCCACGCCGCCTCACCTGCAGGCGGCACAGCTCGCGAACGATTGCCTCGAATGGACTCGCAAGTGCGGCCTGCTCCCCGATGAATCGCCACGAACGCTCGACAAGGTGCGCAGCTATTCGGCGCTCGCCGCGCATTGTTACCCCGATGCGCATTTCGAGAGGCTTCGGGCGATTTGCGACTACTACAGCTGGCTCTTCTTCTTCGATGATGTGTGCGAGAACACGTCGCTGAACGGCGCCGAACCGAAGGCTGTCTCGAGACTGCTGTTCGATGTGTACGGGGTGCTGCGAGGGCCCACGGCTGCCGCTGGGCATGCGCCATTTGCCCAAGCATTGGCGGACATCTGGCGACGCATCGGCGATGGTTGTCCTGGGTTCTGGCGGCGGCGCCTCATCCGCCACGTCGAAAACTACATCGATGGCTGTGTCTGGGAAGCGCAAAACCGCCAGCTCGACCGCGTACCCAGCCGCGCGGTGTTCGAGGGTATGCGCATGCACACCTCCACCATGTACGAGTTCTGGGACTTCATCGAGTATGCCGGCGATCTGTTCTTGCCGGATGAGGTCGTAGAACATTGAGGCCGTCGGCGGCCCGCCCGATCCGCTCGAAGATCTCGCCCATTTCCTCGTCGGAGGTGTCGTGCTCGACCCCGACATACTCGCGCAGCTCCGCTGTGTACCCGGCGCGCCGCAGCTCGGCGATCGAGGCGCGCGCGCCTTGGGCCGGCACCGCCAGGTCGGAGGCGCCGTGGAAGGCCGTGACCGGCGGGAGCGTCGCCGGGCGCGGCTCCGAGCTCAGCGCCGCCGACGGGTAGAGCGACGGCGGGAGCAGGCCGCTGATGGGGAAGGCGGCCGCCAGCGCCTCGGGGTGGGTGACCGCCAGGGCGAAGGTCATGATGCCGCCCTGCGAGAAGCCGGTGACGAGGGGCTTGCCGACAGTGGGGCGGGCGGCGACCAGGGCGACGAGCGCGGCGGCGATCCGATCGGCTTCCCGTGTGACCACGGGGGCTGCGACGTCCTCGCGGACGGAGTCGTACCAGATGTACATCCCGCCGCTCGGGTGGCCGTACGGGAGGATGAGCCGGGCGCGGCGGCGGTAGCGCCGGAGCATATGCAGGAAGTCCGCGGGATCCCCGCCCATGGGGTGCAGCGCGACGATCATCGGCACCCGCTCGTCGGGTCGCGCCCCGCCCGTCATGTGCTCGAGGTAGCGCACGCCCGCGATCTCGCCCCGGGTGGTGCTCCCCCGCGCTCCCGCCGGCGGCGGAGGCGCGACCGGCCCCGCTGACGGCGTCTCCGAGGACGGACGCGCGGCCGAAGGCCCCGCTGGGGGCGCCGGCGCCGGCTCGCGGCTGCACCCAGGCCCCGCCAGGAGGACAACGCCGATGGAGAGGAGCAGGCGCAAGCGAAGGGGATCGGCCGGCGGGTGGCGCATCGGTACAACCGTACTCCGATCGCGGGGGCGACGCCGCGCGTAGATCCACGCGCGGCCTCTTGCGTTCGTCCGCAGAGTCGACTGCGCTGCAGGGCTCCACTGGCGGGGTTCGATCATGGGGAATGACGAGCTCACGCCCCGCAGGCCGCACGACACCCTCGGCACGTGTTATGCTGGCGTCCTGCATGCGCGCGGTTCGAGTCGTTTCCTGGTGCGCTGTGTCCGCTCTCGTGGGGCTTCCTGCGTGCGGTCAGCCGCGCGCGTTCGAGCGGCCAATACCTCCCGCAGCGGAGGCCGCGCCCTCGATCGACGCGCGGCCCGCAGCGTCGGCCCCCGCACCCGACCCGACGAGCTTGCCCCCTGCCAAGCTCCCACCCCTCGTCTCGGTGCGCGGCACGTATCGGCTCGCCGGCGAGATCAAACCCTATCGAGCCAAGCCTGCAATCGCTCTGCTCGACGACGAGCGCGCGCTCATCACCGGCGGCCATGTCTCGGATGCGCACTGGAGCCAGGTCACCTCGGAGTCGGCCTTGATCGTGGACGAAGATCTGCAGTCGGCGCATCCCGCGACCTCCATGCACCAGGCGCGCGCCGAGCACACCGCCACCAAGCTCTCCGACGGCCGAGTGCTGGTTGCAGGCGGCACGCGACTGGAACGCGTGACGGTCGATCCGCCGGCCCTCGCCGGAGTCGAGAACTTCGACCCGAAGACCGGGACTTGGACGGAGGCGGCGCCGATGCACGAGGCCCGCCGGCGTCACGAGGCGATCCTGCTCCGTGACGGTCGCGTGCTCGTCGCAGGTGGAAGGGACCGGGGCGACGTCGCGCGCGGCGCCGAGGTCTACGACCCGCGCGCCAATCGCTGGTCGGCGCTCACCGACTTGTCTCGGGCAAGGTTCTACTCGGCGCTGGTCGAGCTGCGCGACGGCCGCGCGATCCTCATTGGCGGAAATGTCTATGGCGCTGGAGCGATCGACAACGTCGATATCTTCGACCATCGCGCACAGCGTGGAAGGCAGTCACCCCCCTGCCAAAGCCGCGATGGGCACACCAGGCCGTTCTTCTCCGCGACGGTCGGGTGCTCGTGGCAAACGGGGCCCATTGGTTGGGCGACGCCACGCGCTGCGATATCTACGATCCGGGGCGCGACCAATGGACCACGACAGACCAGCCGGACGTTCGCACGGATTCGTTCTTGGTCACCCTGGGCGACGGGCGCGTGCTCTACACCGGCGGGATGAAGCCCGCGTTCCAGGACGCGAGCGGGACCATTCACCCTGCCGAGGCGCTCACGAATGGATTCGCCTACCGGCTTCGATCTCGACGAGACCGCCGTGGGCACCCGCGTTGTGCATACCGAGCGCTTCCGCTTCTTCGCGCCGTGGCGCTGGGTGATGGATCCGTTCCTGCGTGAATGGCTGGCGAGGGACGTGCGCGAGGAGATGGGGCGGCTGAAGACGCTGATCGAGGCAGAGCACCTCGTGCGCCCGGCGCAGCGCGCGTCCCCGATGAACGACGTGAAACCGACTCGTTGACCGCAGGACTTCACGAACGAGAAGCTCGGAGGCCCGTGTCCACACCGCAACGGTCGCGGGCGCCCGCCGTCACGACGCGCCGCGAACCGCGACGGCGGCCGTTTCGACGAGCTCAGTAGGGTACAGCTATACGGTAGGATGCCTTGCTTGGTGCTACGTCGCGGTGATTTCAGGCGTGGAAGACCTTCCTCATCGCAAAGGCACGTCCCGCCAATGAATTCATACAGTCGGGCTGAACGATCCAGAAGCGGCCATGTGAACGTTGACTTTGTGAAACCGCGTTTGCTTGTCCTATCCGTTTGCGTCACTGCAATCTCGACGCGCGAGCGCCGAGGTGGCCGCTGCGGTTCGGAGGAGCAAAGATGAAACTTTCTCACATTTGGGTGGTGGGCGTCGCAGTGGGCGTCTCGCTGGCTTTCGGAGCAGGCTGCTCCGGAACCGGCGATGACGGCGGAGCCGGAACGAGCAGCAGCGGCACGGTCAGTCCTCCAGGTTCGGGCGGCGTCACATCCGGCGGAGGAGCGGGCACCGGCGGAGGAGCAGGCACCGGCGGGGGTGAGGTCGGCGGCAATGGCGCAGGCGGAAGCGGAAGTGCAACCAGCGCGGGCGGCAGTACCGCGGATGGCGGGGCTACCTCGGGTTCGGGCGGTGAGACGGGTGAAGGCTCCGGCGGGGCCGCGCCCATCGATTGCGATTCCGATGGGGCAGTGATCACCTACCCTACCCTCCCCGGCGCCCCTGAGAGCCCGCTCTATACGGTGACGGCCAACGGGGCGACGCAATTCGTCGAAAAGATGACCAAGTTTGGCCAGGAGATGCAGGTGCACTACGCCCACTTCGGCGTGGCGAGCGGCTGCAAGGCGACCGTCGCCGTCACGGTGAACGGCGGCTTCAACTCCTACACCTTGAGCCCGAAGAGCCGAATGCTGTCGGCGACCAAGAGCGGTGACACGCTCACCTTCGACAGCGGGCCCAACTACTTGATTCTGCAGATCGCCTCGAAGGAATTGCTGTTCATCCTGATTGACGACCAGGAGGTCGATCCGCCGAAGCTGGGCGATGCCGACGTGAAGAACCTCGCAGACTACGACGTGGACAACACGGGCGCTGCGCTCGTCACCTCCAAGGTGCAGTCCGCCATCGATGCTACCGCCGGATCCGCGCAGAACATCCTGTACGTGCCTCCCGGACGCTACAAGACCGGGGAGCTGTGGCTGAAGAGCGACATGACATTGTATCTGGCGGCCGGCGCCATCCTGGACGGCTCGACCAGCACGGGCGACTACAATCGCACGGGCGCACCGGCCGTCGAGAACACTTCCCACGGCGTGGTTCACATGAACAAGGTGAGCAACACGAAGATCCTCGGTCGGGGAGTGATCGACGGCAACGGTTCGAGGATCCGCGGCACCGACAACGATACACCCTCTTTCAAGATCAACACCCTCCGGATCGACGACAGCACGGACGTGCTGGTCGACGGCATCGTCGTGCGCGATCCAGTCTTCTGGAACACGCTGATCTTCGACAGCGACAGGGTGACCATCCAGAACTTCAAGGTGATCAATCGCCGTCCCACCACGACAGCCTACAACCAAACCGACGGGGTGGATTTCGACTGCTCCACGAACGGCAAGCTCTACAATGCCTTCATCTACAGCGGCGACGACAGCATGTCGCCGAAGCGCGAGGAAGAAGGCAAGCTGGACACCAAGGGCATCCTCTATGAGAAGGTGGTCGCCTACAGCAACTCAGCGGCGACGAAGATCGGGACCAAGACCTACGGTCAGCTGATCGAGGATATCACCTTCAAAGACATCGATGTCGTCAAGGCCGGCCGGGCCCTCGGGATCAACGCGGACGACACCGCTGTCATCCAGAACATCACCTGGCAGGACGTCAGGATTGAGACGGTCGACGACAAGATCATCGACTTCGAAGAAGATGCGACGGCG
Source organism: Sorangium sp. So ce426 (assembly GCF_051475585.1). Lineage (NCBI taxonomy): Bacteria > Pseudomonadati > Myxococcota > Polyangiales > Polyangiaceae > Sorangium > Sorangium sp. So ce426. Next base: position 9,114,207 of record NZ_CP150341.1, read on the forward strand.
ACCTGGCGCAACGCTCCCAACCGGGCCACGGTCAAGGAAGTGTTCATCAACAATGTCGCCTCTGCCGTGAACAAACAGATCTACATTCACGGCAAGTCGAGCACCGTGAACTTCAATGGGATTCACTTCGACAATTTCACCATCCAGGGCAACAAGGTCACGAGTCGAAACGGCTGGAACGTGAACCAGTACGTGTCCAACATCACGTTCAAGTGACAAACGCCGAAAGCCAGCTCCTCCTGGGTTGGCTTTCCCAGACACTCGTTGCGTGGGCAGGCAGCGCCTGTTGCTCGCGCGGGCCAGGTGCTCGGGGACGCCGCGTAGCCGCAAGAACATCCCGGGCCAGGCCAACTCCCGGAGGGCGATGTGTGCCCGCAGCACGCCGATGCGCCCCTTTGCACGCTCTGCGCCGCACGGGGCCCGCTGTTTCGACCCATCCATGGGCACGCCGAAGGACCGTCGTGCCCGTAGGGGCGATCTCGCGCAATGCGTGAACCTACCACGAACAAGATTGGATTCTCCTTCCAACCCTCGGCAAATTGGTCGCACGGGCCGGCCAGGGCCGGGGCCAGCCCTCTTCGATGTACGGACTCTCTCCTCTCCACAGCATCTGGCATACCGGGCGCGTCGGGGTCGGCAGCGACCGGGACGCCGAGATGAAGGCCCGCCCCGGTGCGGCGCACCCACCTCCCCTCTCTCGTCTTCCACTCGGCGTCACGAGGCCTTTGAGCGCCCGGAACGGCGCCGCGCGTGTAGGCACAGGTGCGTCCACAGGACGCCTCATCTGAAGGGCTGCCACGAACTACGATGGTTGATATAGCTCATGGCTTGGACATGCCCCTCACCACGCGCCCTCGGCTTCGACCCATCATCGCGCTCGCGGCGCTCGCGGCGCTCGCGGCGCTCGCCTGCCAGGAGGTGCCGCGCGCTGCCCCAGGAGCTCGCGGGCCCACCGCGCCAGCTCGCACCGAGCCGGCGCCGGCCGCGCCGATCGCGGCGGAGACCGCCGAGCCGGCGCCGGAGCCCGCGTCGCTGCCCCCGGTCTCCCCAGGGCTCGAGCTGCAGGACGAGCCTTATGCAGAGGCGCGCGCGAAGTTCAAGACCAAGCTCATCTCCACGGATCCGGCACCTCAGAGCTACCAGAACGTCCCGCCGCCCCCGGGCGCGCGCGAGATATCCTACCTCTCCGGCGGCCTCAAGCTCAAGGCATGGGTCAGCGAGCCCCCGGCCGACGGACGCCGCCTGCCCGCGGTCCTGTTCCTGCATGGTGGGTTCGCCTTCGCCCTCGATGACTGGGAGATGGCGGCGCCCTATCGCGACGCGGGCTTCGTCGTCCTCATGCCCATGCTCCGAGGAGAGAACGGCCTCCCCGGCGGGTTCTCGATGTTCTTCCACGAGGTCGACGACGTGCTCGCCGCCGCCGACGCCCTGGCCAGGCTGCCCCATGTGCAACCCGATCGCCTCCATGTCGCAGGCCATAGCGTGGGAGGGACACTCACCCTCCTCGCAGCGATGGGATCCGACCGGTTTCGCGCCGCCGCGTCGTTCTCCGGGTCGCCCAACCAGATCGACTGGTCCTCGGGTCAAACCAGGCTCATCCCTTTCAGCCCGTACGACATACGGGAGTTCCAGATCCGCTCGCCGGTTGCCTATGCGACGAGCTTTCGGTGCCCGGTGCGGCTGTACCACGGGCTGTCCGGCGGGGAGCACTTCTTCGGCCCCGCGAGCCAGCGGCTCGCCCTCCTGGCGCAGCGCAGCGGGCTCGACGTCAAGGTGGTGCCGGTCGCAGGGGATCATTCCACCTCCGTCCCGGAGGCGATGAGGCAAAGCATCGAGTTCTTTCGCGCGCAGCAGTGACACCACCGGGACGCCGGCGTCCGGGAGGTCATCCCCCAGGATGCCATCGCGATCGAGCCTCCGATGTTTCGTCCCCGATTCCAGCCATGCGCCGGCGGCGTGACGCTCAGTCGTCCGCGCCCCTGCCGCGCAGCACGCGGGCGAAGAGCGATCGCAGCGTCCCTATCCCGAGGAGGCGGACGAAGCCGAGCGTCCCGGCCACCGCGGAGAGGACGAGGAGCCACAGCGGCCCATGGAAGAGGCACGCTCTCCAGAGTGGCCATGCCCCCGGCATCGCGAGCCGCGCGAGCTCGAAATCGAAGGCGGGCAGCGTCTCCCGCTGAAAGATCCCGATCACCAGGCCGACCGGCGTGAGGACCAGCGTCAAGAACGCGAGCACCTGGTTCAGGAGATCCGCCCGCCGGTCCGAGAGGTACTCGTCGATCTCGGTGATCTCCGCCTTCACCTCGTCGAAGAGACCCCCGATGTCGAGCGCCGCGCGCAGGCCGCAGTAGAACCGATCGTGCCGCTCCTCCGAGCTGATGTGGCCGACGCTGAACCTCGCGGTGTACTGGAGCAGCGACAGCCGCATCCGACCGAAGACGCGCGCGTCGGGACGGCTCGAGAGGCGGGCGCACTGGCTCGACAGGTTCAAGAGGAAGAGCCGCTCGTGCTCGACCAGGATCCATTTGTACACATATCGTTCGAGCACGGCCATGTCGAACTGCCCGAGCTGTCCTGGCGGGTCGAGCGGCCAGAGCAGCCATGTCACCCCGATGGGCGAGAACAGGCAGAGCTCCCGCGCGGAGGGCTCCCACATCGCCTTGTGCCCCTCGATGCGGCAGTCCTCCTGCGAGGGCTCGATCGGCTGATCGCTGCCGTGCGAGAGCCGCAGGCGGTAGCGATCCGCCGGGCCCGGCATCGCCTCCGTGAAGAGGACGTTCACGGCCATGGGGTTTGGCCAGCTGCCGATCGGCGCCTCGACGGGCAGGCCTGGCACGAGCAGCGTGAGCCAGTCCCGCAGCGTCGTGCCCTTGATCGCGGCCTTCTCCGCCATGGCGACGAGCGGGTGCGGCCGCGTCTCGCCGTCTCGCCCCGCCTTCCGCCGGGGCATGCGCTCCGGCAAGAGGTGGTTGTACCCCCGCCGCACGACCGCCGTGTAGAAGTCCTGGAACGCGCCCAGCGTGAGCGTCGTCGGGCGCACGCCGAGCACCACGAAGACATGGCCTGTCTCGATCACGTAGAGCCGCGGTGGGACCACGACCTTGAACGGCATGCCCGGATCGCTGCCCCTCTCGGACGGCTTCTTCTGGACCGGAGCCCTCGATTCGTCCCCGTCCGCTTCATCCGCGGAGGCAGGCGCGGCGGCCCTCCGCGGCTTCGGCGGGCGCTCGAAGACCCAGCGCGCGCGTGGGTCGAACAGGTTGCCGAGCGGGGCTGTGGGCTCGTAGGCGCGGAGGAGGCGACCGCCCTGCACCTGGACGTTCAGGTGCGGGAGCAGCGTGGGATCGTCGATGCGCTTCGGGCGAAAGTTGCCTTCTGCGAGGAGTCGGCGCTCGAACGCCTCGAGATCGAAGGCGCCCTGCTCGCTGTCGGGGTGCCGGTAGGAGACGATGAGGAACAGCGTCGACCGCTGTCCGATGGGAGCCTCGCCGGCGGTGAGGGGCGCCTCGTCGAGCGGCTCAGCGGGGAGCATGGCCCTTCGCAAGGACACGGCGCATCGCGCCGGATCCCGCCGGACGCCCCTCGCGATCGGGCACACCGATCCACGCGCGGCAGGCGGAAGATGGAGCCGCGCGCGGGGTTCGGGCGCACGTGGACATGAAAGCCTTCATTCGAGGCGAATACTACGTGCCGTTGGCCTGCGGAGCACAGATTTCGGCTGGCCGACGTGTTCTACCACAGGACCCTCCCTCACCCGGGGATGACCCTGTACCAGGGACGACCGCGCGGACACGCGCAGTCCCGCCATCTGCGCGTCCCGAGCGACCGCCGCCCCCCGCGCGGTCCAGCGGAGCGCTGGACGGGGACTCTGCTGGTTCTGGCGCACTCGACAGGGGCAGCCGTGGACGAGCGCTCATGCGGCGGCGTGCGTGCTGGGCATCGCGCGCGGCGAGCTCGATCCACACCGGGCTGCGCAACTGGCAGAACCTCCAGGAACAGGGGCGCTTGCAGACGTTCTACCACGCCTTCGTAGAGGGCTACGAGGAGGACCCCACCGGCACCGAGACCTTGAAGAGCGTGCTCGGCGTGAAAGATCTCGCCGCATTCCAGGCGCGCGGGGAGAGAGAGGTCCTCACGCTCCCCGACCCTTGACTCGAGCGTCTGCGGCCCCCCGATGCGCCCCTTGACGTGCGCTGCGCCGCGCGGGCCCGCTCTTTCGACCCATGAACGAGGCGTCAGGCGAACCAGGGTCAGGTTGCCCCAACCACGGGGTCGCCGCCTGCGTTATGCGCTACGGCCGCGAGCGGACGCAGAGGACGTGCAGCGTGCTCTTCAGGGTAAAACTTGCCGTGGCCGCGGTCGCCTCGGCGGTACCGGTGGCAAAGTCGAGCATCCAAGCCGAATTCGAGTCGGTGGCCTCGAGCGACGAGGTCCAGAAGATGATATGCCCGGATACCGCTGCTGGAAAGCTGGGGAAGGCGCTTTGGTCGATCCATGGACCATTTGGCTTTGAGTCGAAGATGAGAGTATGCAGCTCCTTCAAACTGGGAACTCGAAAACCACCCCCATCCAATTGCAACCCTGCACACATCGAAGCGGCATCAGCGTAAGTTTGCTTGCTCGTTGCTCGCGTCCAAGTGAGGCCGGTGCCCAAGTCCCGCGCCAAGTCAGGTGTGAGCTCGTAGCGACTGCCGTCGCTGTCGGGGACCCCTCCCCCGCGAACGCACCGCACCCTGTCCGGGCCCGCGCTGGTGGGCGATCGCACACGAAGGCCTCCATCGCTGCCAAGGCGAAAGAGCCGCTCAGGGTTTCCCGACCGCTTTTCCCGGCCGAAGCCGACGCCGTCGGTTGGCCAGCCTCGGGTGCGGAGCCGGCGGGATGAAGATGGGGTCTCACCGTCGAGACCATTCCCCGTCGCAGAAATTGCGTGCGGCTGGTAGAAACGAGGGATGGCTGCGCTTCGATCGGATTTTCGAAGAATTGACGTCCGACGAGCAGGAGGCAATTCCAATCGATTGGCGTGTGCGGTGGGCGAGCGCCTCCTGTCGCGAGACAACCATCCGCTGAAGCACAGAGAGCTGAAGTTCACAGGCGGAGCGTGGGCCGACTTCGAGCTCTTCTCGGTTCGCTGAAGCCAGCCACCTCGGCTGGGGTCGCGTGGGTCAGCTCAGGGCCGCGGTGAGCTTGGCCAGCTGTGCAACGCCCTCCTGGAGCGTGATCGCCCGCGTGCCGAAGCGTCCGGTGTAACTCGAGTCGTCCACGAGGTAAGGTTGTTCCCATTGTGGCAGCATCTCCACGATGCCGCCCGCCGACCTGGACAACAGGCCTGCCACGCGCAGGAGCCAGCGTTTGGCCACGATCGGGCGCACCGCCACGTGCATGGCATGGGCCACCGCTTGCACGAGCTCGCGCTGGCTCACGTGGATGACCGGCGCATGAAACACCCTGCCCTCCACATCGTCGCCCGCGAACGCCAGCTTGATGAGGCCGTTCACCACGTCGTCGCGATGCGTGAAGGCGTGCGGCGCGTCGGGGTCGCCGATCAGCATCGGGCGCTTCCCGTTCTTGAGCCCGCGCAGGCCGTCGCGCGTGAGCAGGGCGCTTTTGAGATCGGGCCCCCAGAAGTCGCTGGCGCGGAAGATCACGGCGCGCAAGATGCCCGCGCGCTGCGCTGCCGTGTACAGGTCGGCGATCTGCATGCGGATCTTACCCTTCTCGGTCTCGGCCGCATGGCGCGTGTCGGGCGAGAGCGGGCCCTCGCGCAAGGTGTACAGGTAGAGCGCGTCGAGCAGCACCAGGCGCACACCGGCGCGGCTCGCACCCGCGATCAGGCCACGGTGGAGCGGAGGCAAGGTCTCGGCCCAGACGTCGGCGTCGTAGGTGGCGGGATTGACCGCGGCGATCATGGCGTGCGCACCACGCGCGATCTCCGCGAGCGCCTCGCCATCGCGAGCGTCGACCGAACGGTGCTCCACGCCCATGGGCATGGAAGCGGGCTTCGTGCGGCTGCACCACGTGACCCGGTGGCCATCTGCGGCCAGTTGCTCCACCAGGGGCGTGCCGATCTGGCCAGCGCCGACCACCACGATGTGCCTGGGGCTCTCCGTTTCTCTGCGCTTCGACATGGGAACCTCTCCTCGGTCCTCAACATGTCCTGCTCTCGAGCATGCCGACAATCGATTGTCGGCCTATCATGTATGCTTACAAAGCATGGATGCCCCCGTCGACCTCTTGCCTGCCCTGCTCGCCCTGCTCGAGACCGAGAGCGTCACGCTGGCCGCTCGCCGCATGCGCGTCGGCCAGCCCGCCATGAGTCGCACGCTCGAGAAGCTGCGCCAGGCCACGGGCGACGAGCTGCTCGTGCGCACGGGCAGAAAGCTCGTGCGCACCCGGCGGGCCAGCGAGATCTTGCCCGAGGCGCGCTCGCTCCTTTCGGGCGCCCAGCGCGTGCTCGGTCCACCCAGCGCGTTCGTTCCGCACACGGCCCAGGGCGTGGTCACGTTCGCGCTCGGCGACGACATGCAGGCCGTCCTGGCGAGCCATTTGCTCGAGCGCATGCGCGCGGCGGCGCCCGGGCTCGACATCCGCGTGCGTCCGCTGGTGCTCGAGAGCGCGCACGAGGCCGTGCGCGGCGTGGTCGATCTGGCGGTGATGCCCGACCTGCGGGGGCAGGTTCGCATTCCCATGCTCGACGAGCTGGTGATAAGCGCGCAGTACACGCGCCGCTTCGTCACGGTCACACGCAAGCGTAAGAAGCTCACGCTCGAAGCGTTCCTCGCGGCCGAGCACGCGCTGGTGTCGCCAGGCGGCGAAGAGGGCGGCTACGTCGACGACGCGCTGCGCGCCCTGGGCAAGCGCCGGCGCGTGGCGGTGACGGTGCCGGGCTTTCAGGCAGCCATCACGCTCGTGCGTGAGCTGGATCTGGTCGCCACGCTGCCCGACGACATCGTGCGCGTGCTCGCTCCCCGTCTGCACCGTCAGGCCTGTCCCGTGAGCACGCCCGAGCTGCCCATGTGCGTGGCCTGGGCCCGGCGCTTCAACCAGGACGCGCGTCACCGCTGGCTGCGCGAGCTGGTGAGCGAGGTGGTGCGCGAGCTCGGCCGCGGCTTTCCCGGGCGCGCGGAGTGACGAGCGAGCGGCTTCGAACGGCGCCCCGCGGCGGGAGGTGCTACCCCCTCGCCCCACCGTGAGCCACCGCGTTCCGCAAGAGCAGCCCCCCGCCCCGCCCTCCCCCGGCGGCCGGACCTCGTCCCCGCCCGCGTCGGGGGGCCCGGTCCGCTTTCCCGAGGAGCTGCCCATCTCGGCGCGGGTGCGCGACATCGCCCGGGCCATCGAGGCGCACCAGGTCGTGATCGTCGCGGGCGAGACCGGCTCGGGCAAGACCACGCAGCTCCCCAAGATCTGCCTGGCCATGGGCCGCGGCCTCTCCGCGCGGATCGGCGTCACCCAGCCGCGCCGCATCGCCGCCACCAGCGTCGCGGCCCGCGTCGCCAAGGAGCTCGGCGTCGAGCTCGGCAAGGAGGTCGGCTACAAGATCCGCTTCTCGGACAGGACGAGCCCGGCCACCTACGTCAAGTACATGACCGACGGCATCGTCCTCGCCGAGATCCAGGGCGATCCGCGGCTCTCGGGCTACGACACGCTCATCATCGACGAGGCCCACGAGCGCAGCCTCAACATCGACTTCCTGCTCGGCTACCTCAAGCGCCTGCTGCCGAGGCGCCCGGATCTGCGCGTCATCGTCAGCTCCGCGACGCTCGAGACCGACCGGTTCGCGGCCTACTTCGACGGCGCCCCGGTCATCGAGGTCTCCGGCCGCACGTACCCCGTGGAGGTCATCCACCGCCGCCCGGAGAGCGGAGAGGCCGAGGTCGCCGACGCCGTCGCCGCCACGGTCGAGGAGATCACCTCGATCGATCCGCGCGGGGATATCCTCGTCTTCCTCCCGGGAGAGCGCGAGATCCACGACACCATGGCCGAGCTCACGCGCCACGGCCTGCCGCACACGACGCTGCTGCCGCTCTACGGGCGGCTCCCTCAGGGCGACCAGCAGCGCGTGTTCCAGTCCTTGCCGGGGCGGCGGATCGTGCTCGCGACCAACGTCGCGGAGACGTCGCTCACCATCCCGGGCATCGTGTACGTCATCGACTCCGGGCTCGCCCGCGTCAACCGCTACAGCCCGCGCACGGGCGTCACCCAGCTCCAGATCGAGGCCATCTCCCGCGCGAGCGCCGATCAGCGCAAGGGGCGCGCGGGCCGCGTGCAGAGCGGCGTGTGCTTCCGGCTCTACGACGAGCAGGACGACAGGTCGCGGCCCGCGTACACCGATCCGGAGATCCTGCGCGTCGGCCTCTCGGGCGTCATCCTCCAGATGAAGGCGCTCGGGCTCGGCGCCATCGAGGATTTCCCCTTCCTCGACGCGCCGTCGAAGCGCGCCGTGGACGAGGGCTACCGGGTCCTCGAGGAGCTCGGCGCGCTCGACGGCGCGGGCGAGCTCACGGACATCGGCAGGAAGCTCGCGCGGCTGCCGCTCGACCCGCGGCTCGGCCGGATGGTCCTGGGCGGCGAGAGCGAGGGGGCGCTCGCCGAGGTGCTGATCATCGCCGCGGCGCTCGGCGTGCAAGATCCGCGGGAGCGGCCGCTCGCCGCCCAGAAGCAGGCCGACGACGCGCACAGGAAGTTCAAGGACGAGGCCTCCGATTTCGTGGGGCTCCTGAAGCTGTGGAGCTTCTACCAGGACGCGCAGGGCCGGCTGACCCAGAACCAGCTCAGGAAGGCCTGCCGCGACCATTTCGTCTCGTACCTCCGCATGCGCGAGTGGGCCGACGTGCACCGGCAGATCAGCCGGATCACGAAGGAGATGGGGTTCTCGCCGAACGACGCGCCCGCGAAGGGCGACGCCATCCACCGCGCGCTCCTGCCCGGTCTGCTGAGCCGCATCGGCATGTGGAACCAGGAGAACAAGGTGTACCTGGGCGCCCGGCAGACGCGCTTCCAGCTCCACCCGTCGTCGGGCCTCGCGAAGAAGCCGCCCGCGTGGATCATGGCCGCCGAGCTGGTCGAGACGTCGCAGCTCTTCGCCCGGATGGCGGCGGCCCTCGATCCCGCGTGGATCGAGGCCGCGGCCGGGCCGCTCTGCAAGCGCAGCCACAGCGACCCGCACTGGGCCGCGAAGCCGGCGGCGGTGATGGCCCGGGAGCAGGTGACGCTGTACGGGCTGCCGATCGCGCGGGATCGACGGGTCGACTTCGGGGCGATCGACCCGAAGTCCGCGCGCCAGATCTTCCTCGTCCACGCGCTGGTCCGGCAGGAGTACGCGACGCGCGCGCCGTTCATGGAGGCGAACCGGCGGCTCTTCGAGGAGGTCAGCCGGCTGCGCGACAAGGCGAGGAGGAGCGAGATGCTGGCCGACGAGCACGCGCTCGAGCTCTTCTTCGACCGGCGTGTGCCCGAGGGCGTCTACAACGGCAAGACGTTCGAGGCGTGGCGGAAGGAGGCCGAGGCGGAGGACCCGCGGGCGCTCCACCTGTCGCTCGCCGACGTGCTGCTCGACGAGGCCGCGGAGCTCACGCCCGAGCGCTTCCCCGATGCGCTCGATCTCTACGGCGCCGCCGTGCCGCTCTCCTACCGCTTCGATCCGGGCGAGGACGACGACGGCATCTCCCTCTCGCTGCCGCTCGTGCTCCTGCCCCAGGCCGATCCCGACGAGCTCGAGTGGATGATCCCCGGGTGGCACGCCGAGAAGATCGCGCAGCTGCTCGAGTCGCTGCCGAAATCGCTCCGCAAGGCGCTCGTCCCGCTCGCCCCCCTCCGCGAGGTCGCCCGGGAGATCGCGGCGGAGCTGCGGCCGTTCCAGGGCCCGCTGCGGGCCGCGCTCGCGCGCGCGGTCGAGGACCGCACCGCCGAGCGCGTGCCCGAAGGCGCGTTCCGGCCCCAGGATCTGCCGCCGTACCTGCGCTTCTATTTCCGCGTGCTCGACGAGGACGGCCGGGTGATCGGCGAGGGGCGCGAGCTCCGCGAGCTCAAGGAGCGGCTGTCCGGCCGGGCGCGCGAGGCCTGGGCGAGGGTCGGCAAGGCGGGCCTGGAGCGGGAGGGGCTCACGTCGTTCAGCGTCGAGGCGCTGCCCGAGCGCGTCCAGGTCGACGCCGGGCGCCACAAGGTGTTCGGCTACCCGGCGCTCGTCGACGGCGAGACGTCCGTGTCGGTGCGCGTGCTCGCCTCGAGGGCCGCGGCGGCCGAGGCGACGCGCGCCGGGCTGCGGCGGCTCCTCTTGCTGCAGCTCGGGGGCAAGATGAGCCAGCTCGAGCAGCCGCTGCGGAGCGCCGTGGCCGTGAGCGGCCTCGCCGCCAAGGTGGCCCCGGGCGAGCCGGGCCTCGCCCGGCAGATCGCGCTGCGCGCGCTCGACGAGGCGTTCCAGCTCGGCGATCCCGGCGCCTTTCCGAGGACGAAGGCCGCGTTCCAGGCGCGCCTCGACAAGGGCCGCGGGTCGCTGCAGGGCGTGCTCGGGAAGCTCGCGGGGCTCGCGCGGGAGATCGGCGTCGAGCTCGACCGCGTGCAGGCGATGCTCCGGTCGATGACGGGCAAGCCGGGCGCATCGAGGCCGGCGCTCGACGACGTGCGCACGCAGGTCGACTTCCTGCTGCCGGTCGGGCTCTTCTCGCGCGCCCCGGTCGACCGGCTCGCGCACCTGCCCCGGTACCTGCGCGCCGCGCAGATCCGGCTCGAGCGGCTGCCCAACGGGCCGCAGAAGGACCAGAGCAAGGCCGCGCAGGTGCTGCCTTTCTGGCAGGACTACCTCAAGCACCAGCAGGGGCTGCGCGACAAGGGGGTGCCCGCGGAAGAGCTGGAGTCGTTCCGCTGGCTGATCGAGGAGCTCAGGGTGTCGCTCTTCGCGCCCGAGCTGAAGGCGGCCGTCCCTGTCTCGCCGCAGCGGCTCACGGAGCAGTGGAAGCGGCTGCTGGGATAGCCGCGCAGGGACGCGCTCGATCCCAGCCCCGAACAGGGCTCCAGGATCGCGCCGCGCGCCTTCCGACGCACGGCCGCCACCGGTCTCCTCGATCGGGTATTTCCTTAAGACGTACGCCCGCTTGGCCGCGACGCGCGCCCCAATGAGCACTGGACGCAGCGCTCGCCTCGCTGGCAGGCTGCGCGCCGGCGAGGCGCCTCGTCCGAGTCCGCGGTGAGCGATGCAGGCAGGTGACATCATCGACGGCCGGTTCTGCATCGAGCACCTCGCGGCCTCGGGCGGGATGGGGGCCGTCTACCGGGCCCGCGATCAGGAGACCGGCGAGGCGGTCGCGATCAAGCTCCTGACCACCGAGAGCGCCCAGCACCTCGTCCGCTTCGCGCGCGAGGCCCAGATGCTCGCGGCCGCCCGGGTGCCCGGCGTCGTGCGCTACGTCGCGCACGGCGCCACCGCGTGGGGGCAGCCGTTCCTCGCCATGCAGTGGCTCGACGGCGAGACGCTCTCCGACCGGCTCACCCGCCAGGGCCTCACCCTCGAGGAGACCCTGGAGCTCGGCGTGCACGTCGCGAGGGCGCTCGGCGCCATCCACAGGCTGGGCCTCGTCCACCGCGACCTGAAGCCGAGCAACCTGCTGCTCGAGGGCGGCTCGCTCGAGCGCGTGCACCTCATCGATTTCGGCCTCGCCCGCGCCGTCGCCGACGAGCCGCTCACGGCCGCCGGGCTCGTCCTGGGCACGCCCGGGTACATGGCCCCCGAGCAGGCGCGCGGCGAGATCAGCGTCGACGCCCGCGCCGACGTGTTCGCCCTCGGCTGCATCCTCTACCGCTGCCTCACCGGCCGCGCCGCCTTCCAGGGCAACGCCGGGCTCGCCGTGCTGATGAAGGTCCTCCTCGAGGAGCCACCCCGCGCGCGTGACCTCCGGCCCGGCACCCCCGCCGCGCTCGACGATCTCGTCGCCCGCATGCTGGCGAAATCCCCGCTGGATCGGCCGGCCGACGGCGGCGCCGTGGCGGCCGAGCTCGCCACGATCGGCGCGCCCGAGAGCAGCGTCGGCGGGCCCCGCTCCTTCCCGCCGCGCGCCGTGGAGCTCACGACCGGCGAGCGACGCGTGACCTGCCTCGTGGTCACCCGGGAGCGCGCCATGAACGCATGCGCCGCGGCGGAGCCGCGCCGGGGCAACGGAGGCGCCGCGGCGGAGCCGCACCAGGACGACGCATGCGCCGCGGCGGAGCCGCGCCAGGCAGAGCTCTGGCAGCTGCACGACGTGGCCGAGCAGTACCGCGGCGAGCTCGAGCTCCTCGAGGGCCGCTCGCCGCTCATCGTGCTGTCCGGCGCGGGCGCGCCGACCGACCTCGCGGCGCGGGCCGCCCGGTGCGCGCTCGCGCTGCAGGAGCTGCTCGGCGGCGCGCCCGTCGCGCTCGCCACCGGCCGGGCGGAGCTCTCGGCGCGCGTGCCCGTCGGCGAGCTCATCGACCGCGCCTTCCAGATGCTCGCCGCCCACGACGACCGCTCCCTCCCCGCCGGCGTCCGCATCGACGAGGTGACAGCGGGCCTCATCGGTATGCGGTTCGACGTCACCGAGGACGCCGCGGGCCGCGTCCTGCACGGGGCGCGCGACGAGCGGACCGCGCAGCTGCTCGGCAAGCCGACCACCTACGTGGGCCGCGAGCGCGAGCTCGCCATGCTCGTGGCCGAGGTCGATCGCTGCATCGACGAGGGCGCCGCGGGCGCGGTGCTCGTGACGGCCGAGGCCGGGATGGGCAAGTCGCGCCTGCGAAAGGAGCTCATCCGCAAGCTCCGCGAGCGGGGAGACAGGATCGAGGTCTGGATCGGCCAGGGCGACCCCATGGGCGCCGGCGCGGCCTTCGGCCTGCTCGCGAGCGCGCTGCGGGACGCCCTCGGCGTCGCCGACGGCGAGCCCCTGGAGGCGCGGCAGCGCAAGGTCCGGAGCCGCGTGGAGCACTACGGGGGCACCGACGCGCCCCGCGTCGCGGCCTTCCTCGGCGAGCTCGTCGGCGCGCCGTTCCCCGACGAGCACGACGTGCAGCTCCGGCTCGCGCGGCGCGACGCCGTCCTGATGGGCGACCAGCTCCGCCACGCCTGGGAGGGCTTCCTCCGGGCGGCGTGCCGCGCGGGGCCCGTGCTCCTCGTGCTCGAGGATCTCCAGTGGGGCGACCTCCCCACCGTCACGATGGTCGACGAGGCGCTGCGCCAGCTCAAGGACATGCCGCTGCTCGTGCTGGCGCTGGGGCGTCCCGACGTGCGCCGGCTCTTCCCGAAGCTCTGGGAGGGCCGGCTGGCCCACGAGCTCCACCTCACGCCGCTCCCGCGCCGCGCGAGCGAGCGGCTCGTGCGCGAGGCGCTGGGCGCGCACGCGACGCACGACCTCGTGGGGAGGCTCGTCGAGCGCGCCGACGGCAACGCGTTCTTCCTCGAGGAGCAGATCCGCGCGGCCGCCGAGGGCAACAGCGAGGGCCAGCCGGAGACGGTGGTGGCCATGGTGCAGGCGCGGCTGGAGACGCTCGACGCCGAGGCGCGACGGCTCCTCAGAGCGGCGAGCATCTTCGGCGAGACGTTCAGGTCGAGCGCGGTCGCGGCGCTCCTCGGGAGCGCCGACATCGCGCACGTCCTCGCGGAGCTGCTCCGGCGCGAGGTGATCGTGCGGCGGGGCGAGGGGCGGCCGCGGGACGACGCGGAGTACTGCTTCCGCCACGCGCTCGTCCGCGAGGCGGCCTACGGCATGCTGACGGCGCGCGACCTCCGCATCGGCCACGCGCTCGCGGGCAGCTTCCTCGAGGCAGCCGGCGAGGGCGATCCGAGGGCGCTCGCCGAGCACTTCGAGCGCGGCGAGGAGCCCGAGAAGGCCGCCGAGTGGTACCTGCGCGCCGCCGACAGCGCGCTCCGCGGCAACGACCTCGCCGAGGCGATCGCCTGCGCCGAGCGCGGCATCGCCTGCAGGCCGGATCCCGCCGCGGTGGGGGCGCTCCGCCTCGTCGAGGCCGAGGCGCTGCTCTGGCGCGGCGAGCCGGCCCTCGCGGAGCAGCGCGGGATCGAGGCGACGCGGCACCTCGTGCCGGGCTCGGTGGCGTGGTTCTCGGCGTTCACGCAGCTCGCGGGGGCGGGGCACAAGCAGGGCCACTACGAGCGCGTCGAGCGCTGGATGATGGTCGTCCTCGGCACCGAGCCGCTCGACGGCGCGCGCATCGCGAGGAACGCCTGCCTGCTCGAGGGGGCGATCGTGCTCCTGCTCGGCGGCCGCTACGCGTGCGTCGACGCGCTGATCGACGCGGTCGAGCGCGCGACGGAGGACGCGTCGGCCGCGGATCTCATGATCGAGGCGAAGCTCCTCTACCTGCACGGGCTGCTCCGGCAGCACAACGGCGATCCGAGCGCCTGCATCGCGAGCATGGGCGCGGCGCTCGCCGCGTTCGAGGACATCGGCGATCGCCGCGAGGCGTGCCGCGCGCGGCTCAACATGGGCCTCTGCTACGTCCAGTTCGGGTACTTCGAGGCGGCGGCGGGGGTGCTGCGCGCAGGGCTCGAGGAGGCGGAGCGGATGGCGCTCGACGACCGGGTCCCGAACGCGCTGCAGAACCTCGGCCTCGCGCTGGCCCACGCGGGCGAGGTCGACGCGGCGAGGGCGGCGCTGCGGAGCTCGATCGAGGCGCTCGAGCGCCGCGGCGACAGGCGGCGGGAGTGCGAGAGCCGGCTCCAGCTCGCGCGCGTCCTGCTCCTCGCGGGCGAGCCCGCGCTCGCCGAGGCGGAGGCGCAGGCGGCCGAGGCGCTCGCGCGGGGGGTGCCGGAGCGGCTCCCCGCGGCCATCGCGGCGCGCGCGCGCGCGCTGCTCGATCTCGGGCGCGCCGGCGAGGCGCTCGCCGCCACGACGCAGGCCCTGTCCCTGCTCGAGTCGGGCCGCCGTGACGAGGAGGGCCCGCTGGTGCGCCTGGTCCACGCCGAGGCGCTGGCCGCGACGGGCCAGATGGCCGAGGCCAAGGGCGCCATCGCCCTGGCCCGCAACGGCCTGCTCGTGCGGGCCGGGAGGATCGGCGATCCCGTCTGGCGCGAGCGCTTCTTGCGCGATGTCCCCGACAACGCGCGGATCCTGGAGCTCGCGCAAGGCTGGCTCGACGGAAACGGGCCCTGAAGCGTCAGCCGCCCTGTGGCGAGAGGCGATCACGGCGTCCGGCGGAGCCCACATGGCGGTGATTCCGGCCGTCGGGCGGGAGCATCTTTTTGTCACCCGGGACAGGAGACGTCGCAAGTAAGCTGAGCCTCTATCTCTGACCTCGTGTTCGAACACAGGGAGGCAGCTCCATGCTCAGGTCGTCCGTCGTTCTGATTCCCCTCGTGGCCCTCGCCGTGTCTGTCTCGTGCAGCAGCGAAGACACATTCCGGCCTCCTACGACGGGGGACCTGCCCTCGGGCGGCGCCACGACCAGCGGCGGGCAGGGCGGCGGCACCGGCGGGCAGGGCGGCGGCGCCGGTGGGCAGGGCGGCACCGGCGGGCAGGGCGGCGTCGGTGGGCAGGGCGGCGCCGGTGGGCAGGGCGGCGCCGGTGGGCAGGGCGGCGTCGGTGGGCAAGGCGGCGCCGGCGGGCAAGGCGGCGCCGGCGGGCAAGGCGGCGCCGGCGGGCAAGGCGGCGCCGGCGGGCAAGGCGGCGCCGGCATGCCGAGCTGTTCCAACGGCGTGAAGGACAGCAACGAGACGGACGTCGACTGCGGCGGCGCCTGCGCAACGCCGTGCCGGGTCGATCAGGCGTGCGCGGAAGCCGCGGACTGCTTCTCAGGGCGGTGCGAGGAGGGCGGCGGGGGCAGCGGCGGCGCCGGGCGCGCGTGCGTGGCGGCGCGGTGCGACAACGGCGTGAAGGACGGCGACGAGACGGACACCGACTGCGGCGGCGGCGCCGCGCCGCGCGACGACAACCCGGCGTGTCCGCCGTGCAAGACCAGCAAGGGCTGCGCGGCGGGCTCGGATTGCGAGTCGTCGAGCTGCGTGAACGGCCAGTGTCTGGAGCCGACCTGCAGCGACAGGGTGAAGAACGGCCAGGAGACCGACGTCGATTGCGGCGGGATCTGCCCCGGCTGCCCGCCCGGCGACGCGTGCTCCAAATCGACCGACTGTATCGAGCTCGTCTGCCACGAGCAGGTCTGCCAGGCCGCGACCTGCAGCGACGGCGTGAAGAACGGCAAGGAGACCGACATCGACTGCGGCGGCACGGAGGGGTGCAGCACCCGGTGCCCGGCGGGGCAGCGTTGCAGCGGCAACGCCGACTGCGCGACGTCGATCTGCAACGCCACGAACCGCGTCTGCGCGTGCCCGGCGTGGATGGTGATCTCGCCCGTGAGCGGCGGCGGGAGCTACTGCATCGATCAATACGAGGTGACGAAGCAAGAGTACGATCTCTTCCTCCAGGCGAACCCGGTGCTCGCCGGCATGCCGGCGGAGTGCGCGGGGAACATCTACCGTCCCTCGGGCGGGTGGCCTTACACGGAGGGGCGAGTGCCCGTCACCTACGTCGACTGGTGCGATGCCTACGCGTACTGCTCCTACATGGGCAAACACCTCTGCGGCAGGATCGGCGGAGGCGCGAGCTCGCCAGCCGACTTCGCGAGCCCGACGCGGAGCGAGTGGTTCAACGCATGCTCCGGCCAGGGCGTGAACGAATACCCGTACAGCGATCTCTATAGCGAGGCGACCTGCAAGGTGGACGACCCGATCGGCGATTTCGCCAGGAAGCCCGTGCCCCCGAGCCCGATCCCGCCGATCTCGGCCTGCGAAGGCGGAATCACGGGCCTCTTTCATATGAGCGGCAACGTGGCGGAGTGGGAGAACTCCTGCGACGCGCAGGGCAACTGCCTCGTCCGCGGCGGCTCGCGGGCCTCGCAGCAGGACGACGATGACATCGCGCACGACACGCTGAAGGCGGCCAGGTGCGATGCGCTCCTGGACCAGGATCGCCTCACCCCGTCTGCGGACATCGGCTTCCGCTGCTGTCTCTGAGCGTTCGCGCCGGGTACGCGCCAGGCGGCGGCGCTCACCGGCGCCGCCGCCCGGCCGACGAGCTCACTGCGTCGGTTCGGGATCGCAGCCGTAGAGGACGTCGACCGCCGCCATGGCGTCGTCCTGGACCAGCCGGCACGCGTCGGGGCAGAGCGTGATCATGTCGTTCTCGATGTAGAAGGAGCCCGGGGCGCACGCCGCCGCGCTCGCCACCTGGGCGAACGATTGCGGCTCGCTCCCGTCGCCGGGCGTGTACTGGACGACCACGGTCGAGAGGTCGATGATCTCCCCAGGCGGCGAGTCCGGCACCGCGAACTCGCACGCGACCACCGCGCCCGTGATGACGCCCTCCGCGATCGCCTGGAACACAACGTCATAAGACTCCGTCTGGCAGAGCGGGAACCTGAGGCCGCCCGTCCTCTTGCTGAGCGTCTGGTAGCCCGTGCCCGGCTCCACGGCGGTGCCGCACGTCTCCTCGACCACGTCCGCGTCGGGCGCGTAGGCGTCCGTGGCGGTCGTGTTCTCGTGGAGCCCGACGATGCTGTGAAAGACGTAGTTGGGCGCGGTCGCGTCGCCGAAGACCGCCGGGTCCAGGCCGAACAGCAGCTCCTCGAAGTCCGTGGCGACGTCCTCCCAGGGCTGCCGCGTGTCGTCGATATAGATGTTGCGGGGGAGATGCGTCGACTGGCAGCCCACGTGGTCGTCGGTGATCACGGTGATCACCTTGAACGAGTCCTCGCGCACCCACTCCGACCACCCGGACGGCGCCACGCCGTGCTCGTCGGGCAGGCCGCCGTTGTAGCTCCCGAGGAGCACGCAGAGCGCGTCGTTGCTCCTGATCTCGTGGCTGTAATGGTAGAAGACGGGCGGGTTGTTCCCCGGCGCCTCGGGGACGGGGGAGCAGCTCTCGGTGCTGAGCGGGGCGCCGACGCAGATCGAGTCGTCTTCCTCCGCCGTGCCGTGCGCGGAGATCATGATGACGCGGTAATCGATGCCGCTCTCGCCGATGATCGAGGCGAAGCTCTCATTGATGTTGTTCTGTACGCTGATGATCTCGTTCGCCATGCTGGGCGAGTTGTCGATGACGAACACGATGTCGACCGGCCGCTTCGTGAGCGTGGCCTCGGCGACCGTGGCGACACAGGCCGTATCGGGCGTCACGGGGCCGCTGCCACCCGTGTTGGAGCCGCTGGAGCCGTTGCCGATCATCCCCCCGTCGTCACCGCCCTCGCCGCCCCCGCCCCCGCTCCCGCCCGCGCCGCCCTCGCCGCCCCCGCCCGCGTCGCCGGCTCCACCGACGTTCGCTCCAGCCGTCGCGCCCGCGTCGCCCTCCCCCCCGGTGCTGCAGGAGCACCCTGCGGCGCCGGTCATCACCAGAACACCCAACCCAAGAAGCGGAACCACCATGGTAGACCGGGAGAGCTTCACATGAACCTCGACCGCTAGGGCGCATGAACGCGCTATTTCAGATTGCACAATTGCAACGAGATGTGGTGACGATTTTGACCTGACCGCGATTTTTCTCGGAGGCTGTCCCATGACATGTGTCATGGAAGCGTCTTTGTCATTCCACGTGGTGCGCACGGCGAGGCGCGGCGGATGGAGGCGCGGGCACGGCCACGTGGCCAAGCGCCACGCTCCACGCGCAGCGCGAAGCGAGGGCGCCAGCTGCAAAGCGGCGCCGCGGCGCGTCGGGCGCCTCGGCTCCTCGGACGCTCCGCGTGGGCTGGATGGTCTCTGCACAATGCGCCCCTAGGATGCAGGTATGAGCCTACGTCATGACTTTCCTCGCATCGGCATCGATGCGATCGCGCTCGCCGTCCCCCGCCGCTTCGTCGAGCTCACCGAGCTCGCCGAGGCGCGGGGCATCGCGCCCTCCAAGTACCTGACCGGCCTGGGGACCCGCCGGATGGCGATCGCCGCGCCCGACGAGGATCCGATCACCCTCGGCGCCAACGCGGCCCGCCGGCTGTTCCAGCGGTCGGGCGCGAGCCCCGCGGACATCGGGCTCTGCGTCGTGGGCACCGAGACGGCCGTGGACCACGCGAAGCCGGCGGCCTCCTTCCTCCACGGCCTGCTCGGGCTGCCGAGCGCGTGCCGGGTCTTCGAGGCCAAGCACGCCTGCTTCGGGGGCACCGCGGGCCTCCTCAACGCGGTGGACTGGATCGCCTCGGGCTCGGCCCGGGGCCGCGCCGCGCTCGTCGTGTGCTCGGACGTGGCGCGCTACGCGCTCGGCTCCGCGGGCGAGCCCACCCAGGGCGCCGGCGCCGTGGCGCTGCTCGTGCGCGAGCGCCCGCGCCTCCTCGAGATCGAGGTCGGCCAGACCGGCACGTACGCGCGCGACGTCTACGATTTCTGGCGGCCGCTCCACCACAAGGAGGCGCTCGTCGACGGCCACTACTCGGTGCAGTGCTACCTCGACGCCCTCGCCGGGGCCTACGGCGACTGGCGCCGCGTGGCGGGCGACGGCGATCCCCTCGCGCGCACCTGCTACCACGTCCCCTACGGCAAGATGGCCCGCAAGGCCCACCGCCACCGGCTGGCGATGGACGGCCTGACCGAGCAGGCCGCCGACGAGAGCTTCGCCGTCGAGGTGGAGCCGTCGCTCGACCTGCCGTCGCGCATCGGCAACATCTACACGGGCTCGCTCTACCTGGCGCTCGCGTCCCTGCTCAACGCGGAGGCCCGCGCGCTCGAGGGGCAGCGCGTCGGGCTGTTCAGCTACGGCTCGGGCTGCTGCGCCGAGTTCTTCGCGGGCAGGATCGGGCCGGAGGCCGGGGCGCTCGTGGGCGCCCTCGAGATCGACGCCCCGCTCGACGGGTGCCGTCGCGCCTCCGTCGCGGAGTACGAGGCGCTGCGCCAAGGCGACGAGGCCGCCGACCGCCGGCCGGCGCCCGAGGGCGCCGAGCGCGGGGGCGCGAGCCTCGACGGCCGGGTGGTGTACCTGGGGCTCGACTCGAGCGAGCGGCGCGTCTACGCGAACGAGTGAGCGCCGGAGCGGGCAGCTCGCTCAGCCGGAGCTGGACGAGGGGGACGTGAGCTCCGAGAGCTTCACGGTGAAGAGCTCCGCCCCGCCGGCCGCGGCGACGACGACCCGCAGCGTGCCGGAGGGGACCGGTCGCTTCAGGCGCGCGGCGACCGCGCGCGTGACCGGCGCGAGCGGCGCGATGCTCTCGGCCATCGCCGAGCGCGCCATCACGCCGACCAGCATCGGCGCGCGCTCGCCCGCGGCCAGGGCGGCGCGGAGCATGCGCTCCGGTTCGAGAGCCGGGTCGCGCTGCTGCAGGCCGATCGCGATGAGGTAACCCGTCGGTTCTCGCAAGGAGAGGAGATAACCCGTCAGCGGCGCGGAGGCGCTGCCGCGGGCCGGGAGGCTCTGCAGCAGGCGCGCGAGCTCCGGGCGGTGTTCGGCGAGCAGCTCGGCCCGCTCATCGTGATCGGACATGCCCGCCCGCCCCTGCTTCGCCTGGGCGTTCGGCGTGAGACCGCGATTCCGCGGGGTGATCGTCGCTGCGTCTTTCGGGACCATGTTCCTCCAGCGAGGGCTCTTGCCCTCCGTGTTGTTTGTTCCGGTCACCGCGCCGCGCGTGTCACGAAATCGGACGCGCCCGCGCGTCGCTCGCAAACGCCGGCCGCGCGGCGACGGCTGCGCCCCTCCTCCATCGCGAGGGCGCGGCCCCCGTCCGCGGCGAGGGCGCGGACCTTGCGATGAGGCGCCGCGAGCTCGCTGCCCTCCGGCGCGGAGCGCTCCGGCGCCCGGCGCGCCCGCGCGGAGGAGAGCCAGCCAGAGGGAGATCCAGCCTATGCGAGGTCGAATAGGGAGGATGGGACAGGTGATGGCCGCAGCCGCCATGGTGGGGGGCTGCGCCTCCACCGAGGCGCCGCGAGACCCCGCGCCGCCGGTGGACGGCGCGGCGGCGGCGCCCGCGGCGACCGACACGGCGCCGGGCCCCGCGCGCCTGCGGGCGGCGTACATCGCGGCCGTGCAGGCGTCGGCGCCCGAGGGCTACCGGGTGATCGAGGCGTCCCCGGGCGGGAACGAGGCGAGCCTGCGCGCGCCGAACCCGGCGCACCGGCTCGCGGCCGATTTCAGCGCGTCGGGCGTGCGGATCGCCCCGGAGGGCGAGGCGCGGTGGAGCTTCTCGATGGCCGCCGCCCGGTACGGCTGCGCGGGCGATCTGCGCGAGGTGCCGCGCGCGGCCCCGACCGCCACGGAGAACCGCGTGGAGCTCCGCCGGCAGGGCGCGTCGCCGGGCGAGGGGCTCGTGGAGTGGTACGTGAACGGTCCGCTCGGGCTGGAGCAGGGCTTCACGGTGCCCGGGGCGCCGCCCTGCCTCGCCCCCGGGGACCAGGACCTCGTCATCGAGCTCGCCCTGGGCGGCGATCTCCGCGCGACGCCGCTCGCCGGCGGCGACGGGGTCGCGCTGCGCGAGGCGTCCGGCGCGGTGGCGATGCGGTACACGGATCTCCACGCCACCGACGCCGCGGGGCGGACGCTGCCCGCGTGGATGGAGCTCGGCCCGGGCGAGCGCACGCTGTCGCTGCGCGTGGACACCGCCGGGGCCGCGTACCCGGTGACGGTGGATCCGCTCGCCGCCTCGGAGCGGACGGCGCTCATCGCGGTCGACGGCTCGACCCCGATCCACCTGGACGGCGACGCGATCGCCATGTCGGGCGACACCGCGATCGTCGGGGCGCCCGGGAGCGCGGCGTACGTGTTCGTGAAGAGCGGCGGCGCCTGGACGCAACAAGCCAGGCTCGTCCCGGCCGACGGGGCCGCGGGCGACGGCTTCGGCGCCTCGGTCGCGATCTCGGCGGACACCGCCGTGGTCGGGGCGCCCTGGGGCACCGGGGGCGCGGGCGCCGCCTACGTGTTCGTGCGGAGCGGGGGCGTGTGGTCCGAGCAGGCCAAGCTCGTCGCGAGCGGAGGGCCGTCGAACCCCGCGGGCGGGGCGGTGGCGGTCGACGGGGACCGGGCCGTCCTCTCCGCCGAGACGTCGGCCTACGTGTTCTCCCGCAGCGGCGGCGCCTGGAGCGAGGAGGTCGAGCTCGTCGCCCCGGCCGGCGCCAACGCCTGGAGCGCGCCGCCCGTCGCGATCGAGGGCGGCACGGTGGTCGTGGGCTCGCCGGGGGACAGGTGGTGGATGGAGGACGACGGCGTGGGCGCCGCGTACGTCTTCGAGGCGAGCGACTGGGGCGACGCGCACAGGCTCGCGGCGCACCCGCCGGAGACGTACGATCGCTTCGGCAGCTCGGTCGCGATCTCGGGCGGGCGCATCGTCGTGGGCGCGCCGGGCACCGACAGCCCGCCGATGCCGTGGTACCGCCTCGGGCGGGGAATGGCCTACGCGTTCGACCGCGGCGCGAGCGGCTGGATCCGGGAGGCCAGGTTGATCGCGGGCGACGGCAGGACCGGGGACGGCCTGGGAGGCGCCGTCGCGGTCTCCGGCGGCGCGGCGGTCGTCGGCGCGCTCCTGGCCGATCGCTTCGATCAACCGGACGCGGGCGCGGCGTACGTGTTCGTGCCGACGGGGGGCGAGTGGGTCGAGGGCGCCGAGGCGAAGCTCGCCGGCAGCGGACCGACCGGCGGCGGGTTCGGCAAGACCGTCGCGATGTCGGGGAGCTCGGTCATCGTTGGCTCTCCCGCGTACGCGTTCGAGCTCGCGCAGGACGGCGACGCCGACGGCGTGATCGACGCGGACGACAACTGCCCTGACGCCGCGAACCCGTCGCAGGTGGACAGCGACGCCGACGGGCAGGGCGACGCGTGCGACCCGCGGTGCGTGACCTTCCGGCGCGGCCTCGGCGGCGACGTGGCCGACGCGACGCTCTGGCAGGCATCGCCCACGTGGAACGACGGCGCCAGCACCGCGCTCTCGACGGGCACCGGCACGGGCGGCGTCCGGCGGAGCCTCCTCCGGTTCAACCTCGCCAGCGTCCCGGCGAGCGCCGAGATCGCCTCGGCGACGCTGTCGCTGTACCAGACGTACAAGATCGAGAGCAGCACCGTGCGCGTCCACCGGGCCACCGCCGCGTGGACGGAGTCGGGCGTCACGTGGGGCAACTTCGGCGGCGGCGGCCAGTTCGATCCGGCGATCGCGGCCTCCTTCGTCACCGGCGGGCCCGGCGGCACCACCGGCTTCCGGAACGTCGACGTGACCGCGCTGGCGCAGGCCTGGGTGAGCGGCCAGCTCGCCAACCACGGCGTGCTGATCGAGGAGGACACGGTGACCCGCAGCTCGCTGCGCAGCAGCGAGAGCGGGAGCAGCGCGGAGCGGCCGGCGCTCACGATCTGCTACCACGACACCTGCGAGGACGGGATCCAGAACGGCGCCGAGTCCGGCGTGGACTGCGGGGGCCCGAGCTGCGCGCCGTGCGCCTCCGGCAGTGTCCTCTGGAGCAGGCGCTTCATCAACGGCTGGTACGAGTCGATGCGCGCGCGCGCCGTCGCGGTCGACGGCGCGGACAACGTGATCTTCGGCGGCTACGCCTATGGCCCGGTCGACTTCGCCGAGAACGGCGCGCCGGCCCCCATGGAGCTGTGGAACACCCAGTTCCTCGTGAAGCTCGACCCCGCGGGGTACGGGCAGTGGAACAGGCGCCCGCTCCTCGGCAACACCGTCCTGAGCGTCGCCGCGTCGGGGGCCGGCGAGCTGCTCGTGGGCTCGGACTCCGGCTTGCAGCGGTACAGCGCGTGGGGCGAGCTCGTCGCGGAGGTCGAGGGCCTTTACCAGGTCGAGGTCGCCCAGGCCGGCTCGGACGCCGCGCTCGCCAGCGTCCTCTGGGACCCGGTCGATCTCGGCACCGGCCCCCTCGGTGGCGCGCCGGGCAGCGAGCTCCTTGTCGCGAAGCTCGGCGCGGCGGGCGCGCCGATCTGGACCAGGACCTTCGCGGCGAACCCGTACGACAGCGCCCCGACGAGCGTCGCCCTCGACGGCGCGGGCAACGTCATCGTCCTCGGCAGCTTCAACGGCTTGCTCGACCTCGGCGGCGGACTGCTGGCGAGCTCGCCCGCGGCTCAGGGCACGTACCTGGCGAAGTTCGATGCGGCCGGAAATCACGTCTTCAGCCAGGTTGTCTCCGGGGCGCCGGGCGACGGCGAGGTCGCCGCGACCTGGTCCGGGGACCTGGTCGTCGCCCTGGGAACGACCGTGACCAGGTTCACCGGCTCGGGCGCTCCCCTGTGGAGCGTCGATACGAGCGGCCTCGGCACGCTCTCGAGCACCTGGGACATCAGCTCCGTCGCCGTGGACAGCGCCGGCAACGTGTTCGTCAACCCCCGCGGCGCGATCGCGAAGCTCTCGCCGTCGGGCGCCGTGCTGTGGTCGGTCGACCCGATGGGCAGCGCGGACCGCGGCCAGATCTTCGATCTGGCGGTGGACAGCGCCGGCAACGTGATCGGCGTGGGCACGTACGACCACGAGGACGCAATCGTCGTGAAGCTCGCCCCGTAGCCCGGGCAGCGCCCCGGCGCGCTCGCCGTCGTCGCGGGCTCCTGGCCGCCTGGCCAGGAGCCCGGGATCACGAGCTCCGCGCGCGCGCGGTCGACTCCAGCCCGCCGGGCACGAAGTCCGTCCCCTTCTGGACACGGTCGTTCCACGTCTCGGGGGGCTTGCCAGAAGGCACCTCCCTCATCGTGATGCACCCCGGCACCGGGCACACGAGCGCACACAGATTGCAGCCGATGCACTCCTCCTCGTCGACGAACGGGATCCGCGACGGCGCCGCGTCCCCGCTCGGATCCGCCGTCACCGCGCGATCCGGGAGGACCTTCGGGAGGTGGGTGTGGCCCGCCGCGCGCGCCTCCGCCTCCGTCCTCCCCGGCAGGTGGATGCACTGGTGCGCCCCGTCCATGCAGGCGACGTAACAGAGCTGGCACCCGATGCACTTGTCGGCGCTGATGTCCGCGACGACGCGGTACGAGAGGTCGAGCTCGCCCCACTCCTGGACCTGCGGGATCGCCCTGCCGCGCAGCTCGTTCACCGAGCGCATCCCGTGGTCGTCGAGCCAGTCGCCGAGCCCCTCGATCATCTCCTCGACGATGCGGTAGCCGTAATGCATCACCGCGGTGCAGACCTGGACGCTCGTCGCGCCGAGCGCGATGAACTCGGCGGCGTCGCGGGAGTTCGAGATGCCGCCGATGCCGGAGATGGGCAGCCGGCCGACGCCGGGGTGGCGCGCCAGCTGGCTCAGCAGGTGGAGCGCGATCGGCTTGACCGCGGGCCCGCAATAACCGCCGTTCGTCGACGCGCCGCCGACCCGCGGGAGCGGGACCATCCGCTCCAGATCGACGCCCATGAGCGACTTGACCGTGTTGATCAGCGAGATGCCGTGCGCCCCGGAGCGGAGCACGGCCTCGCCCGGCTCCAGGATGTCGCCGACGTTGGGCGTGAGCTTCACGATGACCGGCGTCGTCGCGAACTCGACGGCCCAGCGCGCGATCTCCTGGAGGACCGCCGGCTCGTTGCCGACGGCCGAGCCCATGCCGCGCTCGCACATCCCGTGCGGACAGCCGAAGTTGAGCTCGAGCCCGTCGGCGCCCGTGTCCTCGGCCTTGCGGATGATCTCGCGCCACTCGTCCTTCGTCTCGACCATCAGCGAGGCGATGAGCGCGTGGCCCGGGTAACGCCGCTTGATCTCGCGCATCTCCTTGAGGTTCACGTCGAGCGGGCGATCGGTGATGAGCTCGACGTTGTTGAGCCCCACGAGCCGCGTGTTGCCGTAGTCGATGCCGCCGAACCGGCTCGACACGTTGACGATCGGGTTCCCGAGCGTCTTCCAGACGGCGCCGCCCCAGCCGGCGTCGAAGGCGCGCCGGACCTGATCTCCGGTGTTGGTCGGCGGCGCCGAGGCGAGCCAGAACGGGTTCGGGCTCTTGATCCCGGCGAAGTCGATAGAGAGGTCGGCCATCGCTCAGCTCCCTTGCGGTGAGGGCACGGGCGCCGCGCCGCCCGCCCGCGTCATCATCGCTTCGTGCATCGCGCGCGCGGCGATCTTCGCCTCGGCGACCGCGTTGACGACCTCCTTGCCGCCGTTCACGCAGTCGCCGCCGCTGTACACCTTCGGGTTGCCCGTGCGGTGCGTCGCCGGGTCGACCACCACGCGCCCCCTCGGGTCGAGCACCACCCCCTCGAACGCGAGCGCCACCTGCGTCGCCCGGCTCTGCCCGATCGCGACAGCGACGAGGTCGGCGGGCAGGAGCTCCTCTCCGGCCGGTCCCGGCGCGGGGCCCGCGCCCGTGTCGGCGGGCGCGATCCGCAGCGCGACGACCTTGCCGCCCTCGCGCACCACCTCGACCGGCACCCGGTTCTCGACGAGGCGCGCGCCGGCGACCCGCGCGCCCTCGAGCTCGTGCGCGTAGCCCGACATCTCGGCCTCGGAGCGGCGGTACACGACGGCCACGTCGACCCCGAGCAGCGAGAGCTCGTGGGCGACGTCGAGCGCCGTGTTGCCGCCGCCGATGACGACCGCGCGCCGCACGCCCGCGAGGTCGAGGCCCGGGTCGGCCTTGAGCCGCTCGATGAACGCTGTCGCGCCCACAACGCCGTCGCCGTCCTCCCCGCGGAGGCCGAGGCGCGCGTCGGCGCCCAGGCCGAGCCCCAGGAAGACCGCGTCGTACTCCGCGACCAGGTCGCGCGCGGAGACCTCCCCCGGCCCGGCCGCCTGCGCGACGACCGAGACGCCGGCGCGGAGCTCGATGTCCCCGAGCGACAGGACCCACTCGAGCTCGTGGAGCGCCTCGTGCCCCTTCATCTTGTAAGGCGCGATCCCGAGCGTGTTCAGGCCGCCGGGGATGGCCTTCCGCTCGAAGATCACGGCGCGGTGCCCCTCGAGGGCGAGGTAGCCCGCCGCGGCGATCGACGCGGGCCCCGCGCCCACGAGCGCGACGCTCTTGCCGGTGGGCGGCTTCGCCCGGAAGATCCGCGGATCGCGCGCGAGGGCCGACTCGACAGCGTAGCGCTGGAGGCGGCCGATCGCGATCGGCTCGCGCCCCCACCCGTTGTAGACGCAGTCGCCCGCGCAGAGCACCTCGACGGGGCAGGCCTGCCCGCACGACTGGCCGAGCAGGTTGGCCGTGAGGATGGTGCGGGCCGCGCCCTTCACCTGACCGGCCGCGATCTTCCGGATGAACGTCGGGATATCGATCGCCGTCGGGCACGCCTTGACGCAGGGCGCGTCGACGCAATAGAGGCACCGGTTCGCCTCGGCGATCGCCTCGGCGTCGTTGTAGCGCGGGCTCTTGTCCTCGAATCGCTCTTCGATCCGGCCGGACGGGAGGGCTGAGAGGCGTATCGGGGCTCGGGTCATGCTGGCGCTCGCGCGGCTCCTCTCGAATGGTGCGTGGTGGGTGGTGACTAGAAGGCCTGGGCTCCCTGGGTCGGGCCGAGCCGGCGCGGGAGGTAGCGCCCGGCGCCCCGCTCCACGTCGAGCTTGCCGTCCACGCACTGGACCCGGCCGTTGACGATGACGTGCGTCGGCTTCCCCTTCACCTCGAAGCCCTCGAAGATGCTCCGATCGCACCGGTGATGGTGGGTCTTCGCGGAGATCGTGCTCGTCCCCTTCGGATCGAAGACCACGAGATCCGCGTCGCCGCCCGGCACGATCGAGCCTTTGCGCGGGTACAGCCCGAAGATCTTGGCCGGCTGCGTCGAGAAGAGATCGACGAAGCGGTGGACGTCGATCCGCCCCGCGAGCACCCCGTAGGTCCAGAGCAGGGCGAGACGGTTCTCGATGCCGGCGGCGCCGTTCGGGATCCGCGAGAAATCGTCCTTGCCCATGTCCTTCTGGCCGACCTGGTTGAAGGGACAGTGGTCGGTCGCCACCGTCTGGATGAGCCCCGACGAGAGCGCGGCCCACAGCGCGTCCTGGTGGCCCTTCGGCCGGATCGGCGGGCTCATCACGTAGGCCGCCCCCTCGAAGCCGGGCTTCTCGTACACCGAGTCGTCGAGCAGGAGGTACTGCGGGCACGTCTCGGCCATGACCACCTGGCCCCGGCTCCGCGCCTCGGTGACCGCGGCGAGCGCCTCCTTGCAGGTGAGGTGGACGATGTAGATCGGCTCGCCGATCATCCGGGCGAGCATGATCGCGCGCCCCGTCGCCTCGCCCTCGATCGGCGCGGGGCGGCTCTGCGCGTGGTACCGCGGGTGGGTCTTGCCCTCCTTCAGGAGCTTCTTCTGGAGTGCGACGACCGCGTCGCCGTGCTCGGCGTGCACGGTCACGAGCGCGCCGAGGCCCTTGGCGGCCTGCATCACCTGGATGAGCTCCGGATCGTCGACGCCGATGGCCCCGCGGTAGGCCATGAAGGTCTTGAACGACGGGATGCCGTGCTCGCGCGTGCAGACGGCCATCTCCTCGAGCGTGTCGTCGCCGAACCAGGTGACGGCCATGTGGAAGGCGTAATCGGAGACCGCCTTCTTCGCCTTCTCGTTCCACATCGCGAGCCCGTCGAGCAGCGCCTGCCCTCGGGCCGGGATCACGAAATCGATGATCGAGGTCGTGCCCCCGGCGACGCCCGCCGCCGTGCCTGTCTCGAAATCATCGGAGCTCTCCGTCCCCATGAACGGCAGCTCCATGTGCACGTGGGCGTCGACCCCGCCGGGGAAGATGAGCTGCCCCGAGGCGTCGATCACCGTGTCCCCCGCGCGCTCCTTCGACAGCCCCGCGCCGACCGCGGCGATCTTCCCGTCCTCGCAGTAGACGTCGCCGACGAACCGGTCGCTCGCTGTGATGATCTCGCCGTTTTTGATCAGGATGCCCATGTTGCTCCTCCGCGGGTGAGCGCCGGGCGGCGGGTCCCCTCCGGAGGCGGCGCCGCCCTCCCGCCGCCCCGGGCCCTCAGGGCAGCTGTTCCGTGAGCTCGCCGTACGTCTCGGGCCGGCGATCGCGGTAGAACTGCCACGTCCTCCGCACCTCCTCGATCAGGTCGAGGTTCATCTCGGCGACGACGAGCTCGTCCTTGTCCTCGCTCCCCGTCGCGAGGAAGCTGCCCCGCGGGTCGCAGAAGTAGCTCGTCCCGTAGAACTTGCCGATGTTCCACGGCGCCTCGGTGCCGACGCGGTTCGAGGCGGCGATGAAGTAGCCGTTGGCCACGGCGTGCGCGGGCTGCTCGAGCTTCCAGAGGTACTGGGAGAGCCCGGCGACCGTCGCCGAGGGGTTCCACACGATCTCGGCGCCGTTCAGGCCGAGCAGCCGCGCCCCCTCCGGGAAGTGGCGATCATAGCAGATGTAGACGCCGATCCGCGCATACCGCGTCTGGAACGTGGGATAACCGAGGTTCCCCGGCTTGAAGAAGAACTTCTCCCAGAACCCGTTCGTGTGCGGGATGTGCGTCTTCCGGTACTTGCCGAGGTACGTGCCGTCGGCGTCGACCACGGCGGCCGTGTTGTAGTAGACGCCCGCCATCTCCCGCTCGTAGATCGGGATGATCATCACCATCTTGTACTTCTTGGCGTACGCCGCGAGCCGCTCGACCGTCGGGCCGGGGACGGGCTCGGCCACGTCGCACCATTTCGCGTCCTGCGAGGGACAGAAGTAAGGTGTATTGAAGACCTCCTGCAAACAGAGGATCTGCACACCCCTCTTCCCCGCCTCGTCGATGAACGACAGGTGCTTCTCGAACATCGCGTCCCGGATGGCCATGACGGAGGCGCCGTCATCGCCGATCGGGGTGGAGCACTGGATGAGCCCGCCAAGTACGTTCCGTGCCATCAGAACCACCTCGTGATGACGATCTTGCGCTCGGTGTAGAAGTCGATGGCCGTCGGGCCGTGCGCCTTGAGATCGCCGAAGAAGCTGCCCTTCTGGCCGCCGAAGGGGAAGAAGGCCATCGGCGCCGCGACGCCGATGTTCACGCCGACCATCCCGGCACCCACGCGGTGCTGGAACTCGCGCGCCGCGCGGCCGCTCGACGTGTAGATCGACGCCGCATTGCCGTACTCGCTCCGGTTCGCGATCGCGATCGCCTCGTCGAGGTCGTTCGCGCGCATCAGGCACGCGACCGGCCCGAAGATCTCCTCGGTCGCGATCACCATCCCTGGCCGCACGTCGTCGAAGACCGTGGGCCCCACCCAGTTGCCGTCCGGATACCCCTCGACCCTCGCGTCCCGGCCGTCGAGCAGGAGCGTCGCCCCCTCCGCCACGCCCTGGTTGATGTACGAGAGCACCCGGTCCCTGTGCGCCGCCGAGATCACCGGGCCCATGGTCACGCCCGGCTTCGAGCCGTCGCCCAGCACGATCCCCTTCGCGTGGCGCACGAGCCCGTCGCGCACGGCCTCGTAGGTGTCGCCGACGCACACGACGACGCTGCCGGCCAGGCATCGCTGGCCGGAGCAGCCGTAGATGGACTCGGCCACGTTGGCGACCGTCATCTGCCGCTCGGCGTCCGGCATCACGACGAGGAAGTTCTTCGCCCCGCCGAGCGCCTGGACCCGCTTGCCCGCCTCCGCGGCGCTCTTGTACACGTGGCGCGCGACAGCCGACGAGCCGACGAACGACACGCCCGCGATGTCCCTGTGCGCGCAGAAGGCGTTCACGACGTCGCGGCCGCCGTGGACCAGGTTCACCACGCCGGGCGGCAGCCCGGCCTGCTCGATCAGCTCGAAGATGCGCTGCTGCGAGAGCGGGACCTGCTCCGACGGCTTGAGCACGAACGTGTTCCCCGTCGCGATCGCGTACGGCAGGAACCAGAGCGGCACCATCGGGGGGAAGTTGAACGGCGTGATCGCGGCGAAGACGCCGAGCGGCTGGCGGATCGTGTGGCAGTCGATCCGGGACGCGACGTCCTCGAGGGCCTGCCCCATCAGGAGGGCCGGGATGCCGGCCGCGTGCTCGACGTTCTCGATGCCGCGGCCGAAATCGTTCCGGGCCTCGGTCAGCGTCTTGCCGTGCTCGGAGGTGCAGATCGCCGCGATCTCGTCGCGATGGGCGTCGAAGATCTCGCGCAGCTTGAAGAGGTAGCGCGCCCGCTGCACCGGCGGCGTCGCGCTCCAGCCGGGGAACGCCGCCTGCGCGGCCTTCACCGCCGCGTCGACGTCGGACGCCGTCGAGAGGGGCACCTCCGCAAGAGATTCCCCGGTCGCCGGGTTCTTCACCTCGAGGCGCGTCGCCCCCGAGGCTCGAGACCAGGCTCCGCCGACGAAGTTTTCCAGCACACGCATCGTGAAAAACCTTTCCCCCCGGCGAGGTCGTCACTCGGCAGCCCCGACCAACAGGCCGGGCGCCGCCCCTGGCTGCTGGGCATCACAGCCCACCGATCGAGCGCTACATGCGGTGGGGGCCATCCGTCAAGCCTCGGTGCGACGCGGCGCGCACACCGCACCGGCCTACGGAAGATCCCCAGCGCACATCCCGTAGTATAGACCACAGAGCAGCTGGCGGCCCACCGTGCAACTGCCCAGCAGCACGTCATGAAATACTTTGGAAATAACTCGGGTATGCCCTGGGTGGGCCGCGCGAACGACGCGAGCGACGCGCACGAGAGGACCCTGCCGCTCGAGCGACTCCATCCGCCGCGATGCCCCACGTCGAGGCGGCCCGGCGCGACTCCCTCGCCGCCGCCCGCGCCACGAGGGAGTCGCGCCGAAGCGCGGCGCGGCGCGGCCCGTCGCCCGTCCACCGGAGCACCGCATCGAAAGTCGCGCGCGGTCGTTGCTCCGTCGATCGAACCGTCCTAGGTGCACCCCATGGACCTCGCGGATCCTTGCCCGGTGGCCAGCCGCACGACTATCCCAGGGGGTGGCTGTGCGCGCTGGCGGCTCGGCGGTGCGCAGACGTAAGATCGACGTAAGATCGGTGCGCGCTCGGTGAGACGATGACGAAACCCAGCATGCTGTTCGACACGACGGAGCACGTGCTCATCGCCGTCCACGGCAGGGAACCGCCGAGCGACGAGGAATGGGAAGGGTATATGCAGGCGGCGGGCAGTCTCCCGCCCACCTGCACGAAGACTCTCGTGGTGACCGCCGGGGGGGGCCCCAACGCGAAGCAGCGGGCATCCATCAACGACTACGTGAGCAAGACCGCGCTCACGGTGGCGATCTGCACGGACGCGCTCCTCGTCCGGCAGATCGGGACTGCGCTCAGCTGGTTCAACCCGCGGGTCAAGGCGTTCCGGGGCAGCGACGTCGTGGCCGCGCTGCGCTATCTGGAGATCACCGGGCCTGAGGCCGCCGAGGTGCAACACAAGGTCACGAAGATGAGACTCGAGATCGAGGGCCGGCCGTCCCGCGCGCCGCGCTGACCCGCGGGCCGCCGGGGAGATCGCGGCGACGCCTGGGGCGCGGGGGTGGTAGGAGGGTGGCAGGAGGGGGACCGAACCACCGCGATGAACACGACCCGCTGGCAGCAGCTCATCTCCTCGCGAGCGGCGCGAGAGGCCACGAACGGCGCGTGGCGGCCCCGCTTCTTTCGCCCGGCGCGCGAGGACGACGCGGAGGAGCTCGGCCGCCTGCTCCACGACGACGCCCGGATCGAGATCTTCGACACGATCGACCGGCAGCTCGCCGATCTCGTGAAGACCCGCCACCCCCGGGAGCGCCTCGGTGAGCGGGACGTCGCGCGGCTCGTGGGAGAGCACCTGAACGGCGCCCCCGTCGAGGCCTATGGAGTCTGGGTCTACTATCCATGGTCGCACCGCCTCGTGCACCTGCTCGATGAGGCCGAGTTCGTCGAGCTGCGGACCGACCGGAACAAGCACAAGATCAGCGGCGAGGAGCAGGCGGCGCTCGCCCGCCGGCGCATCGGGGTCGTCGGCCTCTCGGTGGGGCAGTCCGTGGCGATGACCATCGCGCTCGAGCGGGGCGCCGGCGAGCTGCGCCTCGCGGACTTCGACCACCTCGATCTCTCGAACCTGAACCGGATCCGGACCGGCGCGCACAACCTCGACCTGCCGAAGGTCGTCGCCACGGCGCGCGAGATCGCCGAGCTCGATCCGTTCCTCCACGTGACGTGCTTCCCCGAGGGGGTCACGGAGGACAATATCGAGCGCTTCCTGCTCGACGGGGGCAAGCTCGATGTCCTCGTGGACGAGTGCGACAGCCTCGATATCAAGCTCCTGCTCCGGGCGAGCGCGCGCGCCCGCCGCATACCGGTCGTGATGGAGACGAGCGACCGGGGGCTCATCGACGTCGAGCGCTTCGATCTGGAGGGCGATCGGCCGATCCTCCACGGGCTCGTCGGCGATCTCACGCCCGAGCGCGTCCGCGGCCTGTCGACCGAGGACAAGGTGCCTTATGTCATGCAGATCATCGGGCAAGACGCGATCTCGCTCCGGCTCCGCGCGTCGCTCATCGAGGTGCAGCAGTCGGTGAGCACATGGCCTCAGCTCGGGTCGGCGGTCGTCCACGGCGGGGCGGCGGCCGCGGACACGGCGCGCCGGATCGCCCTCGGGGAGCCGGTGCGGTCAGGGCGGTATTATGTCGACCTGGAGGAGCTCATCAGCGGCCCCGAGGGGGAGCCGGCCGCCGCGGGCGCGCCGCGCGCGCCGGGCCCTGCCCTCGCCGCGGCGGCGGGCCCGCTCCCGGCCGCCGAGGCCGGCGCCGTCGCGCTCGACCCGGCGCGGCTGCGGCGGCTCGTCGCGGCGGGCGTGGCGGCGCCCTCGGGCGGCAACTGCCAGCCCTGGCTCTGGGTCCACGAGGGCCGTCGCCTCGGGCTGTTCCACGACCGCGCGCGCTCCGAGTCGCTCGCCGACTTCCAGGGCGCGGGCGGCGTTGTCGCGCTCGGCGCGGCCGCCGAGAACGTCGTCCTCGCCGCGCACCGCGAGGGGCTCGGCGTGCGCGTCTCGCCGTTCCCGCGCGAGGGCGACGAGGACCTGGTCGCCACGTTCGCGTTCTTCGGCGCGCCGACCCCCGGCGCCGAGGAGCACGCCATGGATGGCCTCGCGGACGCCATCGGGCTCCGGCACACGAACCGGCGCCCTGGCCAGCGGGCGCCGCTCGCGGAGGAGCACCGCGCCGCCCTCCGCGCCGCTGTCGAGTCCATCCCCGGGGCGCGCCTCGGGCTGCTCGAGGCGCCGGCGGAGCTCGACGAGATCGGCGCCCTCATCGGCGCCGGCGATCGGCTCCGGATGCTCGCCAGGCAGACCCACGCCGACATGATGCGGGAGGTCCGCTGGACCGAGGCGGAGGCCGAGGCGCGCCGGGACGGGCTGTTCGTCGGCACGCTCGAGCTCTCGCCGACCGATCTCGCGGGGTTCAAGATCTGCCGGGATTACCGCGCCCTGGAGCTCGTGCGGCGCTGGGGCGGCGGCCGGGGGCTCGAGAGGATGGCGCAGAAGGCGATCCGCTGCGCGGCGGCCGTCGGGCTGATCACCCTGCCGCGCGCCCGGCTCATCGACTATTTCCAGGGCGGCAGGGCGGTCGAGCGCGCGTGGCTCACCGCGACGCAGCTGGGCATCGCGGTCTACCCGATGACGACGTTGCCTTACCTGTTCGCGCGGCTGATCCGGGGCCGCGGCGAGGGGCTCGACGCGGAGACCGCGGAGGCCGCGACCGGGCTCCGGGAGCGCTATCTCCGGCTGTTCGACGTCGACGACGCGACCGCGGAGGTCCTGCTCTTCCGCCTGTCGCTCGCGGGCCCCGTGTCGGCGCGCTCCCTCCGCCGCCCCATCGACGACGTGCTCGTCGTGCGCTGAGCGGGCGGCGCGGGCGGCGCGCCGCGGCGGCCCGCGCAGCGCCGGCCCTCACGGCGCCGGGCGATCGCCGAAGAGCCAGCTGCGCGCGGCTGCCTCGTCCTTGAAGACCCGCACGAGCTGCGCGGTCCCCGCCTCACGGGCGATCCGGCTCGCCTGCAGCGCCGCGAGATCGCTTTGCACGAGCTCGGCGGCCCTGATCACCCCCATCGCGGTCGAGGTCGCCGCGATGTCGCGGAGGAGCTCCGTCGCCTCCTCGGAGGCGATGGAAAAGCCACGGAAGTCCACGAGGACGCGGATCCTCCGGCCATAGAGCGAGCCGAGGGCCTTCTTGTAGTCCGCGGCGTACGCCTGCGCCTCCTCGGTGCGCACGACGCCTTGCAACGTGACCTCGATGAGCGCGTTGATGAGGTCGATCTTGAGCTGGTACATGCCGCCTCACCTGGAGAGCCGAGAGCGAGACTGAGACCGAGAGACCATAGCGTCGCGCCGCCGCTGATCCAGGCCGTTATCGCGGCTTCGGCTCGGTGAGCCGGTAGACATGCTCCACGAACTCCGGGACGATCTCCCTGGCGACGATCCACAGCCGTCCTTCGCCGAGGTCGTGCAAGCCGGCAGGACCATCGAACGTCAGCTTGCCACGCTCACCGAAGTAGATGAACGACTTCCTGTCGTGGCTGCGGAACCAGCCGCACGCCGCGTCGAGCAGCGGGCCGAGCGCGGCGTCTCCGCCGGGGCGCATCGGGAAGACGCGGACCGAGTCGAGGAGGCGGAAGAGGTTCGTGCCGAGCTCGCCGAGCTCGAGGACCGCGACCGCCAGCGGCTCTCCGTGCTGGCGCGCCACGAGGAGCACGCGCTCCCGCTCCAGGCCCGCGCTGCGCCAGCGCTCGACGCAGGGCCCCATCCCGAGCCTGCCGGGCACGAGATCGAGCGCCTCCGCGTACATGCGCGGCGACGTCGCGCACAGGAGGCCGAGCAGCGCCGCCTGCTCCCCGGGGGTCGGCTCGCCGATCTCGATCGGCCCGCCGGCTTCGCGCGGCGCGCGCGGCGCGGCGCGCGCGTCCACCCCCATCAGGCGGAAAGGCAGCGACAGGACGTGGCCCGTCTCGTGGCGCGCGCGGGCGAACTCGAACAGCGATCGCTCGTTCCACGCGACGTGCGCCTCCGCGTAGGCGATGATCCAGCGGCACTCCGGGTCGGCCATCGCGTGCTCGAAGCAGCGAGTGAACATGTCGCGGAGCACCTGCCGGGAGCTCAGGTTCGACGCGGACTTCGGCCGCTTCGCGAGCTGATGAATCATCCACGTGCTGTGGTATGGCTTCATGATCGAGAAATTGCCCTCGATCCCGTGCTCGGACAGACACGCCACGTTGTACAGGAGGTGCGGCACCGCCGCGGCCTTCTGCGCCATGGTCAGGAAGCTCGGCTTGATGGCCTCGAAGTGCTCCGGCCGCCGCCCGGAGAGGTTGAAATAGCCGGACGAGTCGAAGAGATCCCAGAGCTCCGCCTGCCACGCGGTCCCCCCGTAGGTCGTCGCGTGCAGGATGCGGGACACGAGCCTGAGCCAGCGCCGCTCGTCCTCGCGCCGCGCGGCGGTCACGTGCACGCTGCAGAGCTGGATGTCCGCGCCCTCCACGGCCGACACCGACCGCACCTCGCCCCGCAGGTGGACGACGCCGTCGTCGCCGTCGGGGAGCTCCAGCGAGAGCTTGTGCCTGGGGAGCAGCGGCGGGTGTCCCCTCGTCAGCGCCATCCGCAGGCCCGAGAAGGACACGTCGACCACATCGGCCTCGATCGGCGGGATGTGGAGCCACTCGGGGTGCAGGAAGCGCGCGGTGAGATCGGCCTCGACGCCCCGCTGCAGCAGGCTCTTGCGGAGGCGCTCCACGCGCGCCGGCAGCGCGGAGACGAGCTCGCCCGGGCGCACCTCGTCCGCGCGGACGTTGAAGCGAAAGACGGAGTTCTGCCCGGCGATCTCGACAGCGGCGTCCTCGCTCCAGCCCTTGATGCCGAACCACGTGACCGTCCCGGCCCCCACCTCGCCGAGCATCACGCAGAGGGGCGGCGCGCTCTCGGCGGCGCGGCGGACGACGCCCTTCCTCCGCAGCAGGAAGCCGAGGATGTTGCGCACCCTCCTCGGGTCGTCGATGATCTCGCGCACTTGCCCCGCGTCCGTGGCCGAGGGCCTGAACAGGCTCGCCGCGGCCGCCTTGGCCGTGCCCGCGTCGACGAGGGCGCGCAGCACGTCGCGGATCTGCCCCGCCGCGCGGGAGGGGGTTCCGTCCTCGAACGACAGCCCGATGAGCGGCCCCCGCAGGCCCATCGACTGGAGCACCAGCACGGCGGAGAGCGGACCGATCTCGACGTCGCCGGCGTACAGGCGCACCCGGACGACGCTGCCGAAGGGGAACGAGGTCCGGTAGTCGGGCTCGATCCAGGCGCCCATCGAACCGAGCAGGACGATCGGGTGGCTCAGGTCGCGCCCCTCGATGCGCAGCCAGGCAGCGCCGCCGTCCAGCCAGCACGCCTCCGGCACCCTGACCGCCGGATCTCCCCCGAGGAGCGCCCGATCCAGAGGCCCCCCGTCAGCGCCGCCGCCGGCGGCCCAGCGCGCGTCCTGCCCGAAGCCGACCTTCGGAACCACGGTCACGCGAGCGCCCCCTCTGTCGTGAGGCCACGCGTTCCAGGTGAGGAACAGGCAACGAGGCGGCTTCGCCACCATGGCGAGGAAACACGGCGCTGTTCGGCGAGCTCGCCAACACCCCGCAGGAGCTCACCTGGAAGCCGGGAAGGAGGCAGATCCACTTGCGCGCACTTCCAGATCCTCTGTACCGGATGTCAACATCCCGCGTCAAGCGCCGCCCGTGCCGCCGTGTGTCGCCCTGCAGGGTCGCCGTCGTCGACGTCAACGCCGTTGACGCCGTTGACGCCGTTGACGTACTTGCGTTCACGCATCCGTCGTAATCGCCGTCGCCACGCGCCCTGAACACGGGAGCAAGATCGCCCAGGATCCACCGGAGAGCGGGGCGATGGTCCGGACGTGACGGGCGGCCACGGCTGTCCATGCTACAAAGCGCCACCCCGATGCCCGACATGAGCGCCTTTCTGCACGCCGACGGCTGGATCACGCTGGCAACCCTCAGCGCGCTGGAGATCGTGCTTGGAATCGACAACATCGTCTTCCTCTCCATCATGACGGCGAAGCTGCCGCTGGAGCAGCAGCCGCTCGCCCGCCGCATCGGCCTCTTGCTCGCCCTCGGGATGCGGCTGCTCCTCCTGCTCGCGATCTCATGGGTGATGGGACTCAAGGCTACCCTGTTCAGCCTGCTCGGACACGCCTTCAGCGGGCGTGATCTGATCCTGCTCGCCGGCGGTGTGTTCTTGATTGGCAAGGCGACCCACGAGATGTTCGATAAACTCGAGGTCGACGATCCCAAGGAAGAGCAGCCGAAGGCGAAGGCGAAGGCGTCGTTCCCCTCCGTCATCGCGCAGATCGTGCTGCTCGACATCGTCTTTTCGCTCGACTCGGTCATCACCGCCGTCGGCATGGCGCAGGACATCTCGATCATGATGGTGGCCATGTTCATCGCGGTGGGCGTGATGCTCGTCTTCGCCGGGAGCATCGGCGCGTTCATCCAGCGCCACCCGAGCATGAAGATCCTCGCGCTGAGCTTCCTGCTCCTCATCGGCGTGGTGCTCATGGCCGACGGCATGGGCCAGCACATCAGCAAGGGGTATATCTACTTCGCGATGGCCTTCTCGCTCGGCGTCGAGCTCATCAACATGCGCCTCCGGGTGCGCCAGCGGCCCGTCCAGCTGCGCACGCGGCTGGGGAGCTCTCCGGACCTGTCGCCGGCGCACGAGCAGGCTCCGCCAGGGGGCTGAGCCCCGCGCCGGGATCTCCGCGGAAGAGCCGGAGAGGCGGCGGAGGCCGGGGCTCTTGGAGCGAGCACCGGGAGAGCCTGTAAACAATTCGCACAGAGGTGGTCTACGAGGGTCGACGGCGAGAGCGGCCGGTCCCAGAAGTGACACCGGGGTTCTCCACCGAGGTGAGCGTGAGCGTGAGCGACGAGCGAGACGACCAAGGAGACTCAGAGCGAGGAAGGCAGCGGCGCATCGTCGTCGTCGACGACGACGACGCGATCGTCGAGACGCTGGCGGAGGTGTTGCTGGCGGAAGGATACGAGGTCGAGGGGTACACCGACCCCCTGGAAGCCCTGGAGCGGCTGCGCTCCCAGGCGCCGCCCGACGCCATCGTCATCGACTGCGTGATGCCGTTCCTGGACGGGCCGCGCCTCATCGAGACGCTCACGGCCGAGGGGAGGGCGGCGCCGGTGGTGCTCGTGACCGCGCTCAGCGATCCCGGCTTCTGCATCGATCCGAACCACCCGGACGCGACGAGGATCATCAACAAGCCGTTCGATCTGGAGCAGCTGCTGGAGACGCTCGACGACCTCACGAGCGCGCCCCCGGTGAGCGAGCCAGAGGCGCGGCGGCGCACGCGGACCGCGTCGACGCAGCGGACGTAGCGGCGCGCTCAGGGCCGGGGGAGCGCCGCGGAGAGCCCGTGGACGACCTCGGCGCCCACGGGGACGGTGACGCTCGACCCCTTGAAGTCGCCGCCGACCGGCTCGTAGGAGCCGTCGAGGCACTGCGCGAGGAACGTCTCCGCGATCGCGTTGAACGACATCGAGTTCTCCGGGCGGGCGAAGCCGTGGCCCTCGTCGGGGTACAGCACGTACGTGACCGGGATCCGCTTGCTCGTCATCGCCTTGACGATCTGATCGCTCTCGGCCTGCTTCACGCGCGGGTCGTTGGCGCCCTGGCCGATGAGGAGGGGCCGCTTGATCTGGTCGGCGCGGTAGAGCGGCGAGCGCGTGCGCAGGAGATCGCGGCCGTCCTCGGTGCGGGGGTCGCCGACCCGCTTCGCGAAGAGCTCGACCATCGGCGCCCAGTAGGGCGGGATGGACTGGAGCAGGGTCACGAGGTTCGACGGGCCGACGATGTCGACGCCGCAGGCGAAGGTCTCCGGCGTGAAGGTCAGGCCGACGAGCGTCGCGTAGCCGCCGTAGCTGCCGCCCATGATCGCCACGCGAGCCCTGTCGGCGATGCCCTGCGCGACGGACCACTCCACGGCGTCGAGCAGGTCGTTGTGCATCTTGCCCGCCCACTCGAGGTCGCCCGCGTTGACGAACCTCTTCCCGAAGCCCGTCGAGCCCCGGAAGTTGACGCTCAGCACGGCGTAGCCGCGGTTCGCGAGCCACTGGTGCATCGGATCGAGGCGGAAGGAGCTGCGCGCCCAGGGGCCGCCGTGGACGAGGAGCACCATCGAGAGCGGCCTCTCCGGCTTGCCGTCGCCGTCGGGGTCGGCGGCGCGCGGCAGCGACAGGTAGCTCACGAGCTCGAGGCCGTCGCGCGCCTTGATGACCACGGGCCGCATCTTCACGAGCGGCTGCGACTCGAGCGCGGCGCGGTTCGTGAAGAGGAACGTCGCCTTCTTCGCGTCACGGTCGTAGAGGTAGTACCGGACCGGGCCGTCCGACACGGTGTATCCGACGGTCCAGCGCTTGTCGTCGAGCGACCGGCTCAGCACGTCGAGCTCGCCGTCGGCGACCGCGCGGAGGGCGTCGAGATCCGGCTGGATGCTCCTGTCGAGCACCTGCCAGCGCTTGCGCTCGCGCTCGGAGGCCGCCGCCTGGACCTTGCCCGTCTTCGGGTGGACGATCACGGCGCTGACATCCGCCTTCGCGTCCTCGGCGAGCACGGCGGGCTTCGCGGTCCGCGGATCGAGGGTGACGAGCGCGGAGGTGTCGCGGCCGCGGCTGTCCCGGAAATAGAGCGTCTTGCCGGCCGCGTCGAAGCCGACCGCCTCGCTCGTCACGGCGTCCTCGGGCCCGAACGCGACGAAGGGCTTCGGCTCCTTGCCGGTGAGGTCGAGGAACTCCTGGCCTCCGTCGCGCGTCATCCGCGACGCGAGCCGCGCCTTGAAGTCATGGTCGGTGACGAACCCGACGAACCCTTCGTTCTTCCGCACGAGCTTGCGCTCGCCGGTGCGCACGTCGACGCGGTAGAGGTCGTGGACCTTCTTGTCCCGATCGTTCATGCCGATCAGGATCTCGTTCGGGATCTTGGGGCTCATCCCCTCGAACATCGCGGCGATGCCCTCGAAGGGGGTGAGGTCCTTGATCTGCCCGGTCTTGAGCTCGACGGCGTAGATGTGCCAGTTCTCGTCGCCGGCCTTGTCCTGGCGATAGAGGACGTAGTCGCTCGCGTAAGGGAACAGGAAGGTCCGCACCCCGCGGCTCTGCTCCTTCGTGACCGGCTTGGCCGACGCCGGCGCCTGGGCCGGGCCGACCCACACGTTGAGCACGCCGTCGGAGGGCGCGAGGAACCCGAGCCGCTGGCCGTCCGGGCTGATCTGGGGGGACACGCGATCCGGGTTGCCGAAGAGCATGCGCCGCGGCATGAGCGTCGCGTCGGCGCGCGGCCCGGCCTTCGCCGGCGCGGCCGGGGCTGCGGCCGCCGGGGCCGCGGCCGCCGGGGTTGCAGGCGCTGCCGGGGCCGGCGCGGCGGCCTGTCCGGGAGGCGGCGGCGCGGACGCCGGAGCGCCGCCGCAGGCGAGCGGCGCGATCAGGGGCAGCAGGAACAGCGATCGGAGCTTCTGGGGCAAGTCCATGGGTTCACCCGGGGCGCGGAGCCGCTGGCGGCACCCCGCATGCGCCGGGCCCGCGCGCCGAGCGTCATAACCGAGATCCCGGAGGCCGGTCTACGGGGCCGCACCGAAGCGCCCGCGATCCGCCCAGCCCGGATCGCCTGGGCTGGGGGAGTGTGCCGGCTCCGCGTCAGGCGGCTTGCTGCGGTGTCGTGCTGGTGGGCTCGCCGCGCGCGTCGAGCGCGAGCTTGCTCGACAGCCACGCTCGCACGCGCTCGAGGTGGATCGCCTCGTGCTGCTCGGCCACGCGGAACTCGGCGGCCATCTCGTCCTGGCCGTAGGCGATCGCCAGGTCGATGAGCATCCGCCAGCTGTCGTTGTCCGTGAGCTCGGCGACGAGCAACGCCTGCAGGCTCTGCCCGAGGTTGATCCTCGGCTCGACGGCGACCGCGAGGACGCCGGACGACGCCAGGCCGATGACGTCGGCGCCGGGCGTCATCGCGGTCGGATCGGCCCCGAGCCGCTCGATCGCGCGCTTCAGCAGCGCGAAGTGCCGGAGCTCGTCGTCGCGGATCGCCTCGAGGTCGGCGCGCGTCGGGCCCCCCTCGAAGCTCCCCTCCGCGTCGTGCTTGGCGATCATCGCCTCGTAGAGGCGCGTGCCCGAGCGCTCGAACTGGAGGCGCTCACCGAGCTTGTCGATGAGCAGCGCGGGGGGCCTGCCCTGGATGAGCTCCCCGGCTGCCTTGACGACCCCCTTGAGGCTCGCCGGCGGCGGCACGCTCCCGACCGTGCCCGACTCCCTCGCGTACTCGCTCCTGACCGCCGCGGCCTCGGCCTCGCTCCCGGGGGAGCTCG
Organism: Sorangium sp. So ce426; assembly: GCF_051475585.1. NCBI lineage: Bacteria > Pseudomonadati > Myxococcota > Polyangiales > Polyangiaceae > Sorangium > Sorangium sp. So ce426. The sequence goes on from NZ_CP150341.1 coordinate 9,156,306, forward strand.
GCGGGATCACCTGCGCAAACTCGATGAGCTCCTTGCTGTCGATGGGAGAGGTCGCGATGCCCGTGGTGTTGGTCCCCATCTTGATCTGTTTCATGGCGTCGCCTCCTTCTGTCCGTCGATCTTCTCGGCGCGCCGCGAGAGCTCGGTGCCCGGCGTGAACCGGTAGCCCGCGGCCACGATCTCGGAGGGGGAGCCGGCGGAGTTCATCTGCTGCCGGTAGGCGATCGTCGCGGCGCTCTCCGGGACGACCCTCGGATCGACGATGTCCTCGCCGACGGCGCGGAGCTGCACCTCCGTGGACAGCACGTCGCGCACGAACTGGCGGTGGCTCTTGTGCGACACCGGGTCCGGGAGCGAGGCGGGGAGGATCTCGGCCGCGTCGCGCTTCTCGATCCGGTTGAAATGCTCGATGGCCACGTGGAGCTGCCCGAGCTCGTAGTCGAGGAACCGCTCCCAGATCCGCTTCACGCGGGCGTTCTGCTCCTGCTGGAGGCAGCTCCAGTAGTTGTAGACCTCGTTGGCCTCGTGGAGGACCCACTTCTCGAGCCAGGTCTCCTCGGGGTCGATGATCGCCTCGTATTGCGTCACGTGCTGCTCCTCGATCGAGGCGATCTCGGCGTAGAGCAGCCGCGCCACCGGATCCGTGAAGAACGGCCCGACGTTGACGTAGTAGTTGTGCGTCTGCTGCTCGGCCGCCATGATGGTGAGCGCGTTGAGCTTCGTGATCCCGTTCGCGGTCCGCCGGTCGTACGGCGCGCGCACGTCGTCCTCGGGGGCGCGGTGCTCCACCGCGGTCGGGCGCCCCGCCGTCACGTCGGTGTACGATTGCAGGATGTTGTTCGCGTCCTTGCCTTCCAGGCGGTCCAGGAGCGCCGCGTAGCGATACAGGTGATCGTAGTCCTCGAGCATGCCGAAGCGATAGACCTGCGCGAGGTACGGGTCCGGCTCGGCGAGCGCCACGTGCGCGGTGATCTCGATCGCGACCTGCTCGTATCCGATGGTGGTCTCGAGCGGCGACTGATCCGGCGGGTTGAGCCAGTTCACCACCGTGGTCTGGTGGTGATCGACGCGGCGCACCTGGGCGAGCACGCGCCGCAGATCCCGGTTCATGCGCGCGAAGCTGTGCAGGAACCGCACGCTCTCGAGCTCGATGCCGTTCATCAGGATGACGCGCACCCGGGTGAACGCGTCGTCGTCGAGCTTGCTGAACGGCACCTGGACGAGATCACGCCAGTTGAACGACTGGCGGTCGAGCGGTGTCCCCCGCTCTCTCAGGAGATCAAGAGCCATGTTGCCCCTCCTCGCGCGTCGTGCTCGTACGCCGTGCTGGTGCGCCGATGAACGACCGCTGCGGCGGTACCTGAAGCCGCCTTCACCACGGCGCAAGCGTGGGCCTATCCCGAGAGGCCGGGTCCGCGCGCCGGCCTTTCCCACATGAATCCGCCAGACGCATGTGCGCGCCCGCGTCCGTGCTGTGCTAGAGCACCGATCACGTTGAAACCCGGAGAAATTTCACAGGGAGGCGGGGAGGCGGGGAGGAAGAAGAAAATGAATTTCTCCCTCTTGCCGTCTTTCGCTCCCCGCCTCCCCGCCTCCCCGCCTCCCTGTGAAATTTCTCCTCTTTCTTGTGGTTTCAACCCGTTTGTCGCTCTAGAGCACCGCTCGTCCGGAAGAGAGCAGTTCGCCGGCCCCGCGGCGGCGCGCTGGCGGGCCGGTCGTGGAGGAGGTGTCGTGATCTCCAGCAGCGTCCCCGAGCTCCGTCTCCGCACCCGCAACGCGATGCCTGTCCGCGAGGGCGGCGACTACGTCCTTTACTGGATGATCGCGAGCCGCCGGACACGGTACAATTTCGGTCTGGAGCGCGCGATCGCCTGGTCGATGGCGCTCGATCGACCGCTCGTCGTGCTGGAGGCGCTCCGGTGCGGCTACCGCTGGGCGAGCGACAGGATCCATCGCTTCGTGATCGACGGCATGGCCGACAACGCGCGCCGCCTCGCGGCGGCCGGCGTCGCGCATCACCTCTACGTCGAGCCCGCCGAGGGGGCCGGCAAGGGCCTGCTCGGCGCGCTCGCGGCGCGGGCGTGCGTGGTGGTCACGGACGACTACCCCTGTTTTTTCCTCCCGCGCATGGTCGCCTCGGCGGCGCGGCAGGCGCCGGTCCGCCTCGAGCAGGTGGACTCGAACGGCCTCTTGCCGATGCGCGCGGCCGATCGGGTGTTCACGACCGCGCGCTCGTTCCGCATCTTCTGGCAGCGGGTGATCGGCGAGCACCTCGGCGCGCAGCCGGCCGTCGATCCGCTGAAGCGGGCGAAGCTCCGGCCTGCAGCGCCCCTCCCCCGCGCGATCGCGCGCAGGTGGCCCGCGGCCTCGCCGGCGCTGCTCGGGGGCGACCCTGCGGCGCTCTCCGCGCTCCCCATCGATCACGCCGTCCCGCCGGCGCCCTGCCGGGGCGGCCCGGAGGCGGCTGGCAAGGCGCTCGCGCGCTTCGTCGCGGACCGGCTGCCGCGCTACCAGGAAGAGCGCGATCACCCCGACGCCGGCGCGACGAGCGGCCTGTCGCCGTACCTGCACTTCGGCCACCTCGCGGCGCACGAGGTCTTCGCGGCCGTCGCCCGGCGCGAGGCCTTCCGCGTCGAGCGGCTCGGCCGCCTCGGTGACGGCGTGAAGCGGCCGAGCGGCAGCCGCGAGGGGTTCTGGGGGATGAGCGCCTCGGCCGAGGCGTTCCTCGAGCAGCTCGTCACCTGGCGGGAGCTCGGGTTCAACGCCTTCGCGCTCGGGGCGAGCGAGGGAGACGGGCCGCGCCCCTCGTGGAAGCGCGATCCGACCGAGTACGAGTCTCTGCCGGACTGGGCGCTCGCGACGCTCGAGAAGCACGCGCGCGACAGGCGCCCGCGCGTCTACCCGATCGAGGCGCTCGCGGCCGGGGCGACCTACGACCGGATCTGGAACGCGTCGCAGGTCGAGCTCCTCCGCGAGGGGCGAATGCACAATTACCTCCGGATGCTCTGGGGCAAGAAGATCCTGGAGTGGTCGCGGACGCCGCGCGAGGCGCTCGAGATCATGATCGAGCTCAACGACCGGTATGCGCTCGACGGCCGCGACCCGAACTCGACCTCGGGCATCTTCTGGGTGCTCGGCCGCTACGATCGGGCCTGGGGTCCAGAGCGGGAGATCTTCGGCACGATACGTTACATGTCGTCCGAGAACACGGCCCGGAAGCTGCACCTCAAGGAGTACCTGGCGCGTTATACGCCGTAGCGCGCGCGGCCACCGGCGGCGCGGGCCGCGGGCGGCGCGCCGGGGGGAGCTCGCCCTCGGGTTCGGGGAGTCCAGCCGGGGAGCTCCCCCGCGGGAGTAGCCCGGCGGGGCGGCCAGCGATGCAGGGCGACGCACCGCCGGCGGCGCCCGTGTGAACGGCGGCGCTGGACGCCGGCGGCGCGCTGGCGGCCGGGGCGCACGCGGGGTTCGACGCGGCCGCCGAGGTGAGCTATCGAGCGGCCGTGGATCTCCTCCGTGAATTTTTCAGCAGGCTGAGGGAGCTCGAGTCGCTGCTCCAGTGGGGCGGCTACCCCGTCCTGATGATCATCATCTTTGCCGAGACGGGGCTGCTCATCGGGTTCTTCCTGCCCGGGGACTCGCTGCTCGTCACCGCCGGGGTGCTGGTCAACGCGGGGCTCATCAACCCGCTCGGATTACCGAACTTCCAGAACCTGCTCCTGATGAACGTCACGCTGATGGCGATGGCGATCATCGGCGACGCGGTGGGCTTCTCGATCGGGCGGCGCGCCGGCCCGAAGATCTTCACGCGCGAGCAGTCGCTCCTGTTCCGCAAGGATCACCTGATCGCGACGCAGAAGTTCTACGAGAAGCACGGCGGCAAGACGATCATCCTCGCGCGCTTCATGCCGTTCGCCCGGACGTTCGCGCCGGTCGTGGCGGGCGTGGGGCAGATGCAGTACCGGCGCTTCGCCATGTTCAACGTGGTGGGCGGCGTGCTCTGGGTCTTCTCGATGACCTTCCTCGGCTACTTCCTTGGCAAGGTCTTCGACGCCAAGCAGATCGAGCGGGTCGTCTACCTGATCATCTTCGTCTCCGTGGCGCCGGTCGTCTTCGGGGCGATCAAGCACAGGCTCCAGCAGAAGAAGGACGCCGCGCGGATCGAGGCCGAGCCGTAGGCGCTCTCCGGCGGACGTCGCGACCGGATCGCGTCGAGTACGTCATCGCGCGAGCCCTCCCGGATCGGGCGCTCGCGAGCGGCCACCGAGGCCGCCCGCCCCTTGTACTCCGCGCCACCTCCCCGCTACGCTCTCCTCTCACCATGGCGCAGCAGCCCGCCGTCCCCTCCGGCGTCCCCGTTCCCGGCGACGTCCTCGCGGGCAAGTACCGCATCGAGCGCGTCCTCGGCGCGGGGGGCATGGGCGTGGTCTTCGCGGGCTGGGACGTCGTCCTGGAGCGCCGCGTCGCCGTCAAGCTCCTCCTCCCCGAGGCCGCCGCGCTCCCCGACGCCGGCGCTCGATTCCTCCGCGAGGCCCGCGCCGCCGCGGCCCTCGACGGACAGCACATCGCGCGTGTCCTCGACATGGGCACGCTGGGCACCGGCGCCGCCTACATGGTGCTGGAGTACCTGACCGGCGACGATCTCGGCCAGGTGCTCCAGACCCGCGGCGTCCTCCCGCTCGCCGACGCCGCCGACTACGTGCTCCAGGCCTGCGAGGCGATCGCCGAGGCCCACGCGCGCGGCATCATCCACCGCGACCTCAAGCCGAAGAACCTCTTCCTCACCCGCCGCCCCGACGGGACTCCCCTCCTCAAGGTCCTCGACTTCGGCCTGTCGAAGTTCACCGCCACGGGCGACTCTGTCAAGGAGGCGAGCCTGACCGCGACGGGCCTCATCATGGGCTCCATCCATTACATGTCGCCGGAGCAGATTCGCAGCCTGAAATACGCGGATGTGCGCACGGACATCTGGGCTCTCGGCGTGATCCTGTATCGCATGCTCACCGGGCGGCACCCGTTCGAGGGCGACAGCATCACCGCGGTCACGGCGGCCATCATCATGGATACGCCCACCGCCGTCCTGGCCCTGCGGCCGGACCTGCCGCCCGCCGTCGGGGAGCTCGTGGGCCGGTGCCTTGCGAAGGACCCGGGCGCCCGCGTCCAGAGCGTCGCCGAGATCGGCCGCGTGCTCGCGCCTTTCGGGACGCAGCGCGGGCGGCTCTCGTTCGAGAGCATCGACCGGATCCTGCCGGAGCGTGCTTCCCGCGGCGGGTACCCGCCGGTGGGCGCTCCCCCCGCGGCGCCCGGCGCGCTCGGCGCGTCCTCGCCCGCGTGGCGTGGAGCATCCGGAGCGGCCGAGGCCGCGACGGCGCCCATGCCGGACCGCCCGGACATGCCGTCGTCGCCCGGGAGCGAGGTGGCGGGAGCGGCGCACGCGACGCTGCCGCACGCTTCCTGGGGCAACACGACGCGGAGCCGGGCGCCGCGCAGCCGCGTGGCGCTGCTGGCAGGCGCCGCCAGCGCGCTCCTCCTGACCGGGATCTTCCTTGCGTGGCGGCTGACGCCGAGCGCGTCCCCGGACAGCGACTCGCCCGTGGCCTCATCGAGCGCGGAGACCGAGCTCGGGCCGACGTCCCCCGGCGCGGCCAGCGCCCCCGGCGCGGCCAGCGCCCCCGGCGCGGCCGGCGGGGTGACGGCGACCCCCACCGTCGCCGCGATGGAGACCGCGAGCGCTGCGCTCGAGGCCAGCGCAGCGCCGGTCGCGAGCGCCTCCCCGGACGCACGAGCGAAGGCAGCGGCATCTTCGACAGCGGCGACGCCGCCGGTGAAGGCGAGCGCGAACGCCGTGAGCACGGCCAGACCGCCGTCGTCTTCGCAGGTCAGGACGCAGAACAAGCCCGAGGATCCTTGGAACAAATGGGACTGAGACGAACAAGAGGTACTCGCGCGATGCGCTGCGCCGCCCTCTGCGCCGCCCTCTGCGCGATGAGCCACTCGGCTTCCGCGCAGCCCAAGGATCCGAAGGCCCAGGCACAGGAGCTCTTCGAGCAGGGCCGCGCAGCGGTGGAAGCGCGAGGCTGCGCGCACGCGATTCCGCTCTTCCGCCGGAGCCAGGCGACCTATCCGTCGCGCGGCACGCTGCTCAACCTGGCCCAGTGTGAAGCGGATCTCGGGCGCGTGGCGAGCGCATGGCAGCACTTCAAGGAGCTGCTCACCCAGCTGGCGCCCGGCGATCCCCGTCTGCCCATCACCGAGCAGCGCATCAGGGAGCTCGAGCCGCGCGTGCCCAAGCTGGTCGTCGAGCTCCCGGAGGGCGCACCGGCGCCGGCGGAGCTGCTCCTCGATCAAGCGCCGCTGCCGCAGGCCAGCATCGGCAGCGAGCTCCCGCTCGACCCCGGGAACCATGCCGTCGTCGCGCGATGGCCCGGCGGCCGGCAGACCGACGCGCCCGTGACCCTCGCGGAGGGTGCCCGCAGCGTCGTGCGCCTCGAGCCGCCGCCGGCCGCCGCGCCGCCTCCGGTCCCTGTGCCCGACGCGCCGCAGGCCCCTGCAATCTCCTCGGGCCCGCCCCCCACCCCCGCCGCTCCCTCGAGCTTCAAGCGCACGCTCGGCTTCGTCATCGGCGGCGTCGGCGCCGCGGCCGTGGGCGGGAGCCTCATCACGGGTGGGCTCGCGCTCGGCACGAAGGGCGACCTCGAGAAGGAATGCCCGGATCCCTCGCGCTGCAGCGACGACGGCATGTCCCTCAGCGCGCGGGGCCAGACGCTCACCACCACGAGCACCGTGCTCGGCGCCGTCGGCCTCGTCGGGATCGGCGCTGGCCTGGTGCTCCTCCTGACGGCGCCGGAGCAGCGCAGCTCGGTCGCCCTCACGCCCGCGATCCTGCCGGGCGGCGGCGGCGCGCTGCTGCGCAGTCGCTTCTGAGGGCCCGGACCGGCGCGGCGGGCGGGCCGGCTGCTACAATCATCAACAATTACGCGTACTTGACAGTATCTCGAAAAAAGATCGCCCGGCGTGTCGATCCCGCGCCCCGCCGTTCGTCGTGACGATGAAGCCACGGTTCGCCCCGGGCAAGAGACCCTCCGGAGCCCAGCTCCACCAAGGAAGCAAGGAGACACGACCATGCGATTCATGATCCTGATCAAGGCCACCAAGGACAGCGAGGCGGGCGTCATGCCGAGCGAGCAGCTCTTCACCGAGATGGGGAAGTTCAACGAAGAGCTCGTCAAGGCCGGCGTGATGGTCGCGGGCGAGGGGCTCCACCCGAGCACGAAGGGCGCGCGCATCCGGTTCTCGGGCGACAAGAGGACCGTCGTCGACGGGCCCTTCGCCGAGACGAAGGAGCTGATCGCGGGCTTCTGGATCTGGGACGTGAAGTCGAAGGAAGAGGCCATCGAGTGGGTGAAGCGCTGCCCCAACCCCATGAACGAGGAGTCCGAGATCGAGATTCGCCAGGTGTTCACCGCGGATGACTTCGGTCCCGCGCTCACGCCCGAGCTCAGGGAGCAGGAGGAGCGCCTGCGCGCGCAGCTGGCGGAGAAGAAGTAGCCCCGCGCGCCTCGGGGGTGTGCGCCGGCGGCGGGGGGGCGTGCGCCGGCGGCGGGGGCTTGCGCTGGCGGCGGAAGGTGTTCTGATCGGGCGCCGTGACGGCCCCCGACGTGCATCGCGCCATCCACGCGGTCTTCCGCATCGAGTCGGCCAGGCTCATCGCCGGCCTCGCGCGGATGGTGCGCGACGTCGGCCTCGCCGAGGAGCTCGCGCAGGACGCGCTCGTCGCCGCGCTCGAGCGGTGGCCGGAGTCGGGGGTCCCGGACAAGCCGGGCGCCTGGCTCATGGCCACCGCGAAGCGCCGCGCGATCGACGAGCTCCGCCGGAGCAAGCGGCTCGAGCGCAAGCACGAGGAGCTCGGCCACGAGATCGAGGCCCAGCACGCGCTGGCCGCGCCGGATCTGGACGCCGCGCACGACGATGACGTCGGCGACGACCTCCTGCGCCTCGTGTTCACGGCCTGCCATCCGGTCCTCTCGACCGAGGCGCAGGTCGCGCTCACGCTCCGCCTGCTCGGAGGCCTGACGACCGAGGAGATCGCGCGCGCGTTCCTCGTCCCGGAGCCGACCGTCGCCCAGCGGATCGTCCGCGCCAAGCGGACCCTCGCCGAGGCGCGCGTCCCCTTCGAGGTCCCCCGCGGGGCCGAGCTCGCGCCCCGCCTCTCGTCGGTGCTCCAGGTCATCTACCTGGTCTTCAACGAGGGCTACTCGGCGACGGCCGGCGGCGACTGGATGCGGCCTGCCCTCTGCGAGGACGCGCTCCGCCTCGGCCGCATCCTGGCCGAGCTCGCGCCGCGGGAGCCGGAGGTCCACGGCCTGGTCGCGCTGATGGAGATCCAGGCGTCGCGCTCCAGGGCGCGGGTCGGACCGTCGGGAGAGCCCATCCTGCTCCTGGCGCAGAACCGCGCGCGCTGGGATCACCTGCTGATCCGCCGCGGCCTCGCGGCGCTCGAGCGCGCCGAGGCGCTCGGCGGCGCGCGCGGTCCCTACGCGCTCCAGGCCGCGATCGCCGCCTGCCACGCGCGCGCGCGCACCGCGGAGGAGACGGACTGGGCGCGCATCGCGGCGCTCTATGCGGCGCTCGCCCAGGTCACGCCGTCGCCCGTCGTCGAGCTGAACCGCGCCGTCGCGCTCTCGATGGCGTTCGGCCCGGCGGCGGGCCTCGCCGTCGTCGACGCGCTGACCTCGGAGCGCTCCCTCGAGAGCTACCACCTCTTGCCGAGCGTGCGCGGCGACCTCCTCGCGAAGCTCGGCCGCCTCGACGAGGCGCGCGCGGAGCTCGAGCGCGCGGCGTCGCTCACGCGCAACGCGCGCGAGCGCGACCTGCTCCTCGCGCGCGCCGCCGCGTGCGCGGGCGGCTCGGCGCCGCCGTCGCGGTGACAACGGCGGGGTCGGCGCCGCCGTCGCGGCGACGGACTGGCTCCGCGCCGAGGAGCGCTCCCCGAAGGGCGCGGCGCTCGGCCGCCGCCCCTACCGAGCGGCGGACAGCCGCCGGCTCACCCTCGATCCACGGCCGCCGCGAACGCCGCCCCGCTCGCCGCCGTCGCCGCGCTGACGAGCCATCGCTCCAGCGCTGCAGGCTCGCCGCACGCGAGCACCCGCGCCTGCACCGCCTCCGGCACCGCGAGCCCCCGCGCCGAGAGCACCGCGAGGATCGCGCGCGCCTGGGTGCGCGCCTGGGTGCGCGCCTCGACCCACTCGTCCGTGAACCGCGCCGCGTCGCGCTCCTCGAACAGCGCCGCGACAGGCACGGCGCCGAGGCCGTGCTTGCCCAGCTCCGGCAGGAGGGGCACCTCAGCCCCGGGGCGATAGGTGATCGACGCCGTCCCCGGCCGCACGACCTCGAGCTCCCGCCGCTCCGCGTGCGCGATCCACACCCACGGCCACTCGTGCTCGAGGTAGAGCTTCACCTTCTCCTCGAGGTAGCGCCTCGACTGCGTGCCCCGGATCTCCACGGCCAGCACCGGGGTGCCGCGGTAGGCGTCGTTCCGCGGCGACGAGAGATCGCCCACCACCACGACGTCCGGCGCCCGGAGCGACGGCCCTGCCGGGTCGCTGAGATCGCAGTACACGTCGGTCATCACCGTGAAGCCCGCGCGCGCGTGCGTGCGGAAGAGGGCGGCGAGGAGCGCCATCACGATGCCATGGATATCCTTGCTCCCCATCTGCTCGATCAGCTCCCCGCGGTGCAGCTCCCACGGGCTGCCGTCGTAACAGTCGTCGGGCGTGCCCAGGCGGCGGCCGGTCGGGCCGAAATCGCGCAGCTCGATCGGCCCCGTGTTCCGGGGCGGACGGGTCGGCAGGCCGTTCGTGCGTGCAGTCATGCCCACGATCCTAGCACGTCGCCGCGCCCCCTCGCCGGGCGCGCCCGCCGCAGGCGCAGACGTGCTCTTCCGGCGGCCCGTGAAGGGCCGCCTCGCGCTCGAGGTCCTCAGCCCGAGAGCCGCTGATCCGCGACGTCGAGCGCCGCGTCGAGCGCCGCGATCCCCTCGTCGATCTCCGCCTCGCTGATGATGAGCGGCGGCGCGACGAGCAGGTGGCTCACCCACCCCATGAGGGACACCCCGCGCTTCGCCGCCTCGGCGACCACCGCGTCGACCACCAGGGGCCGCCGAGCCGCCTTGTCCTGCGGCACGTTGAACGGCTCCTTGGTCGCGCGGTCCTTCACGAGCTCCACCGCCCAGAACAGGCCGATCCCGCGCACGTCGCCGATCGAGGGGTGCTTCTCCTTGAGGGCGCGGAGCTTCGCGCCCACGACGTCTCCCATCTTCGTCGCGCGGTCGAGGAGGTCCAGCCGGCGATACTCGTCGATCGCGGCGATCACCGGGGCCAGCGTGAGGGGGTGGGCCTCGTAGGTGTGGCCGTGCGCGAACATGTTGTCGTCGAAGTAGTCCGCGATCGCGCGGGAGGTCGCGACGACCCCGAGCGGCGCGGCGGCGTTCGTCACGCCCTTCGCGGTCGTCAGGATATCCGGCACCACGCCCCAGTGATCGACCGCAAACCACTTTCCGGTCCTGCCCCAGCCGCTCATCACCTCGTCCGCGATGAGGAGCACGCCACGCTTCCGCGCGACCTCGGCGATCTTCGGCAGGTAGTCGGCCGGCGGGATGAGGACGCCGTTCGTGCCCACGACCGGCTCGACGATCACCGCCGCGACGTTCTCCTCGTGGTCGATCATGTAAGCCAGGTAGTCGGCGCACGCGACGCCGCACTCGGGGTGGCTCCGGCCGAGCGGGCAGCGGTAGCAGTTCACCTCCGGGCCGAACACCACGCCCGGGATCTTGCCGGCCGGCTCGATGAACCAGCGGCGAAAGTCGCCGGTCGCCGCGACCGAGCCCGCGGTCGACCCGTGGTACGACGTGTAGCGCGCGATGATCTTGTGCTTGCCGGTGTAGAGCCGGGCCATCTTGAACGCCGCCTCGTTCGCCTCCGTGCCCGACGTCGCGAAGAAGAACTTGTCGAGCCCCTTCGGCATCACCTCCAGGAGCTTCTGCGCCACCCTGGCCCGCACCTCGCACGTGTGCGCCGGGCTGATGTAGGCGAGCTGCCTCGCCTGCGCGCAGATGGCCTCGATCACGGCCTCGTTCTGGTGGCCGAGGTTCGAGCAGATGAGCTGCGAGGACAGGTCCAGGTAGCGCTTGCCGGACGCGTCCCAGAACGCGCAGCCCTCCGCGCGGGTGACATGGATCGGCTTCCAGCCGCGCTGGGCGCGCCAGGTGCCGTACGTGTGCTTCGTGGTCAGCTCGACGATGTCATCGCTCATGGCAACCTTCGCGGTTCGAGGAGGCGCTCAGCGTAGAGGGTGATCAGACCTCCTCGCACGCGAATTCCCCGGCGCCGCTCGCCCGCTCCCGCGCGCCGCGCCCGCGATTCCGTGCAGCGCGCTCGCGGCGCCGCGCGCGATCCCGTCACCAGGGACGGTCGTGATCCGTCCATGAGCGGGCGAGCTCGCCGCGTGCCGGTCGGTTGACATAGTAGAGCTCACTAATATGGTGCGGCGCATGACCACGCGCCATGAACCCCCCGCTCCTCCCCCTGTTTCGCCCTACCTGACGGTCGACGACGCCCGCGCGGCCATCGACTTCTACCGGCGCGCGTTCGGCGCGACGGTGGTGGCCGAACAGCCGACGCCGGACGGCAAGAAGCTCATCCACGCGGCCCTCCTGGTGAACGGCGGCCTCGTGATGCTCAGCGACGATTTCCCGGAGCAGTGCGGCGGGGTGAGCCGCACGCCGAAGGCGTTCGGCGGCACCGCGGTCACGCTCCACCTCGATCTGCCCGACGTCGACGCGACGTGGAAGAGCGCGGTCGAGGCGGGCGCCAGCGTCGAGATGCCGCTCGCGGACATGTTCTGGGGCGACCGATACGGCATCGTGACCGACCCGTTCGGCCACCGCTGGTCGCTCGCGACGCGGAAGAAGGCGGCCACGCAGGAGGAGCTCGACGCCGGCGCCAAGAAGCACTTCCCCGCGGCAACGTGAGGTCGTGCGACGTGGCGCGAGGTGGCGTGAGGTGACGTGAGGAGACGAACGCGCGCTCCCCGGACGAGACGTTCCGCGCGCTCGCGGACCCCACGCGGCGCGCGATCCTCGACGCGCTGACCGGCGGGGAGCGCTCCGTCACCGAGCTGTGCGCGATGTTCGACGTGACCCAGTCGGCGATCTCGCAGCACCTCAGGGTGCTGCGGGACGCCGGGCTCGTCGCGCCCCGCCGGGAGGGGCGCTCGCGGCTCTACCACGTGGAGGCCGCGCCGCTGCGCGCGGTCTACGACTGGGCCGCTCATTACGAGCGATTCTGGGCGAAGAAGCTCGACGCGCTCGGCGCGCGGCTCGATCGCGAGGCGGACATCGCGCGCAGGGGGGGCAGATCATGAGACGCGACCTGCGCATCACCCGCGCCGGCAACCGCACCATCTACGGCCGGACGCTCCCCGCGGTGCTCGACCGGCTCGCGCGCTCCGGGGCAGCCCCGCCGGCGGACGCGCGGCGCGGATGCCACGAGCCGCGCGGCCCGTGGTGGCTGCTCGCGCAGGTCCTTGGGCCGATCATCCGGCGCGCCGCGCAGAAGCGCGCAACCAGGGGATAACCCACGGCTGCGCGGATTGCGCGAGCCCTCGCGCAACCCGCGCAGCGGCGCGCGCAACCGGCCCCATGGCGCCCGCCGTCACCGGCCATTTCGCGGGCCCGCGGGGCTGGCGCGAGACCTGCTCTGGCGGTGAAGCGAGGCGGATGGAGACGACGGACAGCGCGGCACGCCGCCGTGGCTCCGTGGCCTCGATGGCCCCCGAAGGAGGTTTGCGCACATGGACGGACAACTCGCCACCACCGATGTTTCGAGCATGGACCAGGGGACGAGCGCAGGAGTCGTGAACGACGTGAAGAGGAGCGACGCACGCGCGTTTCTGGCGCGCGTCGAGGCGGATCAGCGCCTCGCCGAGAAGATGGCGGAGGCCGACGGCGACATGACGCGCATCCTCGCGATCGCCGCCGAGGCGGGCTGCTCGTGCACCGCGCAGGAGCTCGCGAGGGCTTACGAGGAGCACGTGCGCGCGGAGTCCTTCGCCTCGGCCTATGACTTCGGGTATCCCGAGATCTACCTGAGCCTCCGCGCGCCCTCGGACCTGAGCCATGCGGCCGTGTACCTGAGCCTCCGCGCGCCCTCGGACCTGAGCCATGCGGCCGTGTACCTGAGCCTCCGCGCTCCTTCGGACGCCGGCGCTCCGCTGCCTTCCTGAACGACACGCGCGCCCCCGCGCGCTCCGGACGGCGACCTCCGCCGCAGCCGCGGAGGGAGGCGCCGTTCTCCTCGTCACCCTCTCGCATGCAAACGACGGCGCTGCGCTCTCAGGAGAACTGGCCATGATCCGATCCCCCGGTCCGAAAGGGCACCCTCTGCACGGCTCCTGGCCGGAGTTCCGCGCGGATCCCCTCGCCTTCCTGCTGGACGGCGCGCTGGCGCACGGCGATTTCTTCCAGTTCCGGCTGGGGCTGAAGAGGTGCTTTGCCGTCGCGGATCCGGCCGCGATCCAAGGGATATTCGCGGATCGGGAGGGCTTCACGGACAAGACGCCGCCGCACCGGATGCAGGACGCCTATCCGCGGAGCGTCGCCCGCCTCGAGGGGGGTGAGCACCTGGAACGCCGGAGGGCGCTCGCGCCGGCGTTCCATCGGGAGGCGCTCCTCGCGCGCGCCGAGGGCGCCGCGCGCGTGGTGCGCGAGGCGCTCGCGCGGCTGCGCACAGGCGAGGCGCGCGCGGTGCTGCCGGTGCTCGAGGACGTCGCCCTGCGGAGCGCGTCGATGCTGCTGCTCGGGGAGTCGGGAGAGCAGGTCGTGGAGCGCATCGCGACCGAGCTGCCCCGGGTGGAAGCGTGGCTCGGGCACGCCGCAGACGACGAGATGGCCTATGGCCAGGCGAGGGACGCGCTCGCGGCGTCCATCCTGGCGGCGGCAGAGCACCGCAAGGCGGCCGGGAACCGCGGGACAACCGATCTGCTGGATCCGCTCGTGCGCGCGGTGGACGCCGGCCAGATGGATGAACAAGCCATGATCGACGAGGTCGTGATGATGCTGGTGACGCACGTGCCGACGGCCGCGGCGTCGGCATGGGCGCTCTACGAGCTCGCGCAGCGCCCGGAGGTGCGGAGGCGCATCGAGGAGGAGCTCGACGGGATCGACGCGCAGGAAGCGGAGGTGGAGCGCGCCTCGATCCTGTCGGCGGTGGTGCAGGAGACCTTGCGGTTGCACCCGCCCGTATGGGTGCTGGCGCGCGAGGCGCGGAGGGAGTTCCGCCATGGGCCCCACGCGGTGAGCGCAGGAGACGAGGTGCTCGTGAGCCCGTATGTCATGCAGCGGCTTCCGCGGTACTGGAAGCGCCCGGAGGAGTTCCTCCCGGAGCGTTTCGAGCCGGGCTCGCCATGGCACGAGGAGCGCCCGCCTTCGGCGTTCATCCCCTTCGGGCTCGGGATGCGCAAGTGCATCGGCGAGCGGACCGCCGTGCTGCAGATGAAGCTCATGCTGGCGGCACTGGTGCGGGAGTTCCGGTTCGAGCTGCCCGCAGGGTACGAAGCGGGCGCAGGCGGCCGGCGGGCGCTCGTGCCGCGGGATGGGCTGCCGCTCGTCGTGGAGCGCCGCCGGAGGGCGGCTCGGCGTCCGCGCGAGCACGAGCTGACGGGATGAAGGCCAGAGCGCGCGGCCGGCCGGCCGCGCGCGAGGAGACCGGGTGAGCGGCGCTCAGGAGAAGCCCATCGGGCACCGCCCTGCCGGCTGCGGCGCGGCGGGCCGGAGCGCCGGCTCCGCGGGGCTGCCCTGGACCGCAGCCGGGCGGCCTTCCGCCCTCGATCGCTCACGCTCCCCTTCCAGGATCATCGCCACATCCCCGCTCGGCCCCATGGTGAGCCCGCGGCGCACGTGGTGAATGGGCGCCTGGCTCTCGAGCCGGAGCCTGTATCTCCCGAGGATCGTGCCGAGGGCGACCTTCATCTCGTACATCGCGAACGCCGCGCCCAGGCACCGGCGGGCGCCGCCGCCAAAGGCGATGAACTCGAAGGGTGTGAATTTCCGATCGAGGAACCGCGAAGGGCGGAATCGCCCAGGCGACGGGTAGAGATCCTCGCGGCCATGCAGGAGCAGCGGCGAGGCGGCGATCGCCTCGCCGGCCGGGATGGTATAGCCCTTGAGCTGGAACGGCCTCTTCACGACGCGGGCGACGTCCACCACCGGCGGGTGGAGGCGGAGCGCCTCCAGGCACACCGCCTCCAGGTACGGCAGCGACGCGAGCGCGTCCGCCTCGGGCGCGGGACCGAGCGCGTCGAGCTCGTCGAGGAGGCGCGCGAGCACGGCCGGCTCGCGGTGCAGCCAGTACATCGCCCACCCGAGCGACATGGCCGTCGTCTCGTGGCCAGCGAACAGGAGCGCCCGGAGCTGGTCCGCGATCTCGACCTCGCTCATGCCCGCGCCGTCGTCGTGGCGGGCGCTCATCATCAGGCCCAGGATGTCCTGCGAAGCGTCCCCCTCCGCGCGCCTCGCCCGGATCTCCTCGAAGAGCAGCGCGTCGAGCGCCCTGGCCGCGCGCTTGTGGCGCGCGTAGGGGCCGAAGCCGGCGAAGTCGCGGCGGAGCGCAGGGATGATCATGAAGCTCGGGCTCAGCGACTCGATGAGCCCGAGCACGGCCTCGCGGGTCCTGCCGACGCGCGCCTCGCCCCGCACGCCGAAGACCACGCGGACGATCACGTCGAGCGCGATCGCCTGGGTCGCCGCGAGCATCGAGAACGAGCGGCCCGGCCGCCACCGCGACGCCACGTCCAGGCTGATCTCCGCGATCGCGCCGCCATAACCCCGCATCGCGCCGGCGCTGAACGGCGGGGCGAGCAGCCGCCGATCGCGCCGGTGCCGCGCGCCCGCCGTCACGACCACCGACGAGGTCCCGAAGACCGGCTCCGTCAGCTGGACACCCCAGACATCGAACTCGTCGGGGTCGGCCGTGTAGACCGCGCGGATCGCCTCCGGATCACCCGTGATGGTCAGTATCCCGTTCGGCGACCTCAGGCGAAACGTGGGGCCGTACTCGGCGGCGTAGCGCCTGAAGACGGGCTCGGAGGAAATGAATCCTGCGCGAATGAAATCCACAAGGCTGAGCGACTTCGGCCCGGGCGGCAGATTTCCCATCGAGCTGCTCCGTGGGTGAACGAGGGTTGTCGGATGTCCCGGGCCGGAGAAGACCAGGGCGCCGGGGACATTCCGACACGCGGGCCGGCGTTCGGTTCCCTCGGTTCCGTCGATTCCGAGAGATCGCCCGCCCGCGCTCAGGTCGCGGCCTCGGCGCCAGGCGGACGGACAGCGACCGCGCGGGACAGGAGCAGCACGCCGGTGAAGAGGTAACCCGAGCAGGAACGGAAGACATCGTAGGAGCGGCCCAGCAGCGGAGCGCTACGAAGAATGTCCCCGATGCGCCACATCTCCTCGTGGCGCGTGATCTCGAAGCTCTCGCCGCCGTCGATCATGCAGAAATCGTAGGTCAGGATCACCCGCACGGGGTACGCGCAGCGCGGGAACAGCCGCAGGTACAAGGTGCTGTCGACCAGGGCGCGGCCCGCGTCACGCCGCTCGGAGAGCCGGACGCTCAGCTGAGAGACGTCGAGGTCGAAGCGGCCGCCGACGCGAGCTCCAGAGAGGCCGACCTGGTACGTCTCGATCCCGCGCACGCGCCGCCATGGATTGACGAACTCGATGCCACGGGCAAGGTAGGGATAGACCTCCTTCTCGAGCGTCGCGATCGGAACCTTCGTGTCGTACATGAGGAGCGAGAGGCGTCGGAAGCGCGCCTCCAGGTCGGCGAGCCCGAGGCGCGGCATCGTGGGGATCGTGAACGGGAGGCAGTTCACTTTTGTCGCCATGTCGTGACTCTCCATCCGGATACGCCCCCCGCCCGGTGTGAAGCGCCGGTCCGGGCGCGGAGCGATGCAGGCCGAGACGCAATGCATGGGCCGAGGCGGAGCGTGCTGGAGGTGCGTGCTCTGCGGCGCGTCGCTCCGCCCCGCGCGCCCCGCGCGCCGCGTGTGCGCCGCCGCGCAAGGCGCTCGAAAGGCGCTGTTCTCCGCGTGGTTCAGGGGGAGAATCGGCGCGTCCGCCGTGGATTGCCCTGGTCCCTGGGGCGTCCGCGGTTATCTTCCCGCGCCGTTCGGCACGAAGCGCGCGGCGTTTCGCCCTCTCTGCCGGCGGCGAGTCACGAGGAGAAGAAGTGTCACGGGTTGTGGAGCGCGCAGCGAAGACCGCCAGCAGTCTCACGGAGCGGCGCAGCGCCGCGGCGCGGCGGGTCGCCGCGTTCATGGCGCTCACCCTCGCCTCGGCGGGGTGCGCCGCGCAGGGAGCGCCGGCGCCCCCCGCGCGCGGCGGCGCGCACCCCGGCGCGAGCGCTGGAGCGCCGGCGCCCGCCGCGCGCGGCGGCGCGGACGGCGCAGACGCCGGCGCGAGCGCGGCCGCAGAGCCGATCTTCCGTGAGGCGGAGTCGCTCGCGGGGCGCTACCGCGTGATCGGCGTGCAGCTCTTCGTGCTCGACCAGGCCGCGGAGGCGGGCGCGGCGGGCGCGCGCGGCGCGGCGCGGCGGGCGGCGCTCGAAGCAGAGGCCGCGCGGCTGCGGGCGGGCGTCGCGGCGGCCTGCGCCGCGCTCGTCGACGCGCCGGCGCTGCGCGCAGCGGAGCAGCGGCCGCGAGCGCTCCTCGCGCTCGCGCGGGCGCTCCAGGACGGCGGGGACGCGCGCGGCGCCGAGGCGCGGCTGCGCCAGCTCGCGCTCGAGCACCCGGCGTCCGGCGAGGCGGCCGAGGCCTACCTCGCGCTGGCCGACCTGGCGTTCGCCGCGGGGCGCCTCGACGAGGCGGTGATCGCCTGCGACGGCGCGCTCCGCGGCGCCGCGGGGGCGCCGCTCCGCAAGCGCGCTCTCTACGTGAAGTCGTGGAGCCTGCGGGGCCTCGGCGGCCGAAGCGCCACCGAGGGGGCCATGAGGGCGCTGCGCGCCATCGTGCAGCTCGGCCCCGCGCGCGCCGGCTCGCTGGAGGCGACGATCGACGAGGCCGCGGAGCGAGAGCTCGTCGAGCTCTACGCGGCGCACGGCGACCTCGCGCAGGCCCGCGCCTTCTTCGCGGGCGCGGGCGAGCGCGCGGGCCGGCGGCTGCTCGGCGAGGTGGAGGCCCGCGCCGCGCGGCGCGGGCGCCCGGAGCCGCCCGATCGACCGGCCCTGTGAGGAGCGCCGCCGCCGCCGGGGAGCCTCACCCTTCGCCCGTGTCGATCCGGAACCGCGGCGCCTCGATGCGCTCCCCCCGGCACGCCGGGCAGCGGCTCGGCTTCGCGAGCGACCGCCGCTCGTCGAACGCGTAGCCGCAGCGCAGGCAGCGCGCCGGCGCGACCGAGAGCCGCTCGCCGCGCGCGCGCAACGAGCGCGCGAGGTGCTCGAGGTGCGGCGCCACGTCGCGCTCCCGCATCCCGAGGCGGGTGGAGAGCTCCCACGCGGTCGCCGCTCCCCTGCGGAGCTCCTCCAGGAGCGCCTGCCGCACCGTCTCCGACCGGGGCGCTGGGTTCGGCGGTGGCTTCGGGTCGCTCATCGCTCTCCGCGAGCGTGACACCGCGGCGGCGCCGGTCCAGCGCCGATCGCTCGCGGCTCGCGCGCTGGGCTCGCGCCGCGCACCAGCGCCGCACGGCCAGGACAGGCGCACAGGTGCCGCCTCTCACGACGGCGGGGCAGCGCAGCGCGGCACAGACCGCGCGGCCATTGCGCTGCCCACAGCGCGCACGGAGAATGCCGCTCCGGAGAACAGCAGCGCATGATCCCGTGCCCGTCCGACGACGCCCTGGCCACCTGGCTCGCGGGCAACTTCCCGCACGACGACGCGGCGAGCATCCGCGGGCACGTGGCCGGCTGCGACGGCTGCCGCGCGCGGCTCTCGACGCGCCCGAGCGAGAGCGACCTCGGGGCGCCGCTCTTCCTCCACGCGACGCACCAGCGCTTCGGCGAGAGCGAGCGGCCGCCGTCGCCCCCGCTCTCCTGGGCGCCGCCCTCGGCCTTCGACGACTACCGCGTGGTGCGGCCGCTCGGCCGCGGGGGCATGGGGCAGGTGTACCTCGCCCACGACGAGGTCCTCGACCGGCCCGTCGCGCTCAAGTTCGTCGCGGCGGACAGCCCCGATCCCAGGACCATCGAGCGGCTGCGCGTCGAGGCCCGCGCGATCGCGCGCCTCCAGCACCCCAACGTCGTCGCCGTCTACCGGATCGGCGAGGTGCGCGGGCGGCCGTACATCGCCTACGAGTTCGTCGAGGGCGAGCCGCTCGAGCTGCTCCCGAAGCCGATCCCGTGGCCCGCCGCGCTGCGCCTCGCGCTCGGCCTCGCGCGCGGGCTCGCCGCGGCGCACCGGCGGGGCGTCCTCCACCGCGACATCAAGCCGGCGAACGTGATGCTCGACGCGAGCGGCGAGGTGAAGCTGCTCGACTTCGGCCTCGCCAAGCTCGCCGACCGGCCCGGCGCCCCCGCCCTCGACGCCGGCCCTCGCGCCGCGCCGAATTCCGCGCCGCCCTCGCCGTGGGCGCTCGCGGACATGTCCGCCCTGACGACCGCGATCCCGGTGGCGCTCGACGCGGCCTCCACGGTCGGGACCGCGAGCCTGACCGACGGCGGCATGATGATGGGCACGCCACTCTACCTCGCGCCCGAGCTCTGGACGGGCACCGCCGGCACGCCCCGCTCCGACGTCTACGCGCTCGGGCTGGTCCTCTACGAGCTGTGCGCGGGCCGGCTGCCTCACGCGGGGCTCGAGGTGCACGCGATCGCCAGCTGGGTGACGGCGCGGGCGCTCCCGCCGCTGCGCTCGATCTGCCCCGACGTCCCGGAGATGCTCGCGGCCGTCATCGATCGCTGCGTCCTGCGCGAGCCGGAGGCGCGCTTCGCGTCGGCCGAGGAGGTGCAGGCCGCGCTCGAGGAGACCGAGGCGCTCTGCCGGGCGTTCCAGATCGTGCGCCCCGCGTCGTCCCCCGCGAGCGGGCAGGACGCGGGCGCGGACGTCGTGCGCGCCTCGTTCGAGCGCCTCGCCCCGCGCGCCGAGGCGCTCGTGACGCGCTTCTACGAGCGGCTCTTCGCCCGCGAGCCGGCGCTCCGGGCGCTGTTCCCGCCGGACATGCGCGAGCAGCGGCTCAAGCTCGCCGCGGCGCTGCAGCTCGTCGTCGACAACCTGCGCGCGCCGGACAAGCTGGTCGAGATGCTCGAGGCGCTCGGCCGCCGCCACGCGGCGTACGCCGCGTTGCCCGAGCATTTCGACGCCGTGGGCCGCGCGCTGCTCGAGGCGCTCGAGGAGCTCGAAGGGGACGCGTGGTCGCCCGTCACCGCGCGGGCCTGGGCGGGCGCGTACGCGCAGGTCGCCGAGGCGATGCGGCGCGGGCTCGAGGCCGCGCGGGAGGGGGTGGTCTCCTCCACGCGGGCGCCCGCGCGGCTGCACGCCGCGGAGACCCGCTTCGCCACGAGCGCCGACGCGAGCCTGGCCTACAGGACCGCGGGCGCCGGGCCGATCGATCTGGTGCTGGTCCAGGGGTGGGTGACGCACGTGGAGGCCGCGTGGGAGGGCGCGCTCGTCTCCCGGTTCTTCGCCGAGCTCGGCGCGTGGGCGCGCCTCATCGTGCTCGACCAGCGCGGCACCGGGATGAGCGAGCGCGAGGGCGCGGGCGCTCCGGCCGAGCAGCAGGCGGAGGATCTGCTGGCGGTGCTGGACGCGGCCGGCGTGGCGCGCGGCGCGCTCCTCGGCGTCGGCGCCGGGTTCGCGCCGTGCGCGCTGCTCGCGGCGGCGCACCCGGCCCGGGCGCGCGCCCTGATCGCGCTCGGGAGCGCGGCGCAGATGTCTGCCTGGCCGGGGTGCCTCTTCGGGCTCGCCGGCGACGACGCCGAGGAGGCCGAGCGCGCGCTGCGGAGCGGCTGGGGTGAGCCGCTCTTCCTCGATCGCCTGGCCCCGTCCGCGGCGGATGACGGCGCGTTCCGGCGCTTCTGGGCCGCGTACCTGCGCCACGGCGCGAGCCCCGGCGGGGCGGCGCGCATGCTCCGGGCACACGCGGCGGCGGACGTCCGGTCCGCGCTGGGCCGGGTGAGCGCCCCGACGCTCGTGCTGCACCGGGCCGGCGATCGGGCCGTCCCGGCGGCGGCCGGGCGCGACCTCGCCGGCCGCATCCCCGGCGCGCGCCACGTCGAGCTGCCGGGCGACGATCACCTCCCCTTCGTCGGCGAGTCAGGTCCGCTGCTCGCCGAGCTGCGGGCCTTCCTTGGCGCGGATGCCGGGGGGAGCCCCCTCTCGAGCCTCGCGCCCTCCGCCGCGCTCGGCGCCGCCTCCGGCGGCTGACGCGCTCGGCGCGGGGGCCAGGCACGCGGTGCGTCGTCGCCCGGCTCGCGCCGCGGAGCTCTCGTGGACACTCCTGGGCTCGCAACACGAGCCGCCGGACGCGCGCCGGTCTCTCGGACGCCCGCGCTCGCTGCGCTTCCTCAACCGATGTTTGCCCGCGCTACGATGGGCCGATGGGCCGATGGGCCGATGCGCTGATGGACTGATGAGCTGATGAGCTCGAGTTCAGCGTGCGGACGTCCGCGTCTCCGGCTTCGCCCGATACGACTTGAGAGTTCTCCTTATCTCGATATCTCTCCGGAAAAAGGGAAACATCCTGTCTGCCTTGCGATCCCGTGATTCCCCCGCTAGCTTGAATTGATGATGGGATGGTCGCCCCCGCTGACCTGCTGTATCGCTGCCGTGCTTGGCGCATTCGCGAGCGCTTGCTCCGGGACGGAGCAGGGCTCTGCCGGCGCAGCGGCGGGCGCGGGCGGGGCGGAAGGCGACGGCAGCGCCGAGAGCGCGGGCGGCGCCGAGAGCGCGGGCGGCGAGGACGCGGGCGGGGGCGGGGGCGCCGACTGCCCTCCTGGTGAGGAGGGCTGTCCCTGTGGGCCTCTGGGCCAGTGCGACGACGGGCTCCGCTGCACAGACAGCGTATGTATTTCGGAGTGTACCAGCGCCGAGGATGACCCGATGGTCGACGGCGACTGCGACTGGCGGGGAGGCCCGGAGGACCCCTCATTCCAGCGCTCGGATGCGTGGGGCACCACGGGGGCAGCGCTCGTCTCCCCCGAGGTCGAGGGCAACGGCAACCCCGGGGCCGGCATCATCGGGAGAGACGCGGTGTGCCAGATGGCCGGCTTCTATCAGCGCCTCTCGATGCCGGACCTCGCGTGCGCCGGGCCGCTCCTCCTCACGTTCGCCGCGCGCATCGGCTGCGAGCTCGCGATGGACTGCCTCGGCCCGCCGGGGGTCGGGGTCCGGATCGACGGAGGGATCACCGACCTCGATCTCATGCCCTCCTCGTCCTTTTCCCCGCAACGCGTGTGCCTGGGAGAGCGCGCCTACGGCAGGCCGATCGAGCTGCTCCTCGGGCCCGCACGGCGCTCTCCCCTGTGTGATGAGGACACCGGACAGGACTTCACGCTGACGTTCGATGACGTCGCCCTTCGGCCTGATGAAATGAACGAGTGTCCGCCGCCTGGCCAGGTGCTGAACGGCGACTTCGAAGCAGGCGCCGCCGGCTGGAGGGCGACCCCCGAGGGCGGCGTCTCCGAGATCGAGCGCGGCCTGGGCCAGGGCGGCGGCAAGGGCGGACACCTCGCCACGACGCTGTTCTGCCAGGCTCCCTCGCTCGAGGGCACGCTCTCGGCGCCCTTGCCGTCCGCCGCGCTGCCGAGCCCGGCGCTCCGCATCTGGAGCCGTGGCAGCCCAGGGGCCATCGTCGACGTGATGCTGAGCGCGCACCGGCTGACGGCCCTGACGGGCACGGGCGAGGCGCAGGTCTCGCATGCCTGCTTGCCTCGGTGGGCGCTCGGCATGGCGCACCGCCTCGCGTTCGCCTTCCGGAACCGGCACAGCCAGCCGTGCATGGACGAGAACGAGCGGGATTTCACGGTGGATGATCTCGCCATCGTCTCTGACGACCGCTGCCCCGGGGACGCGCCGATCTTCGACCCCGGCTTCGAGAACCCCGGCGCCGACGCGGGCCTCTCGCCGACATGGGTCCTCAACGCGGAGGACCCCGCGCGCGGCAGCGCCAGGCTCGCGGTCGACGCGGCGGCCGCGCACGCCGGCGACGTCTCGCTCTCGCTGTCCGTGCGGAAGCCGTGCCGCGAGCCCTCGGCCTCCACCGTGTTCACCGTCCCCGAGCCTCAGGGGACGGCCGGTCCGGCGCTGAAGTTCTGGTACCGCACGAGCCACCTCCTCGCGGCGACCGCCTCCTCGACGCCAGGGGGCGCCCTGGCCGCCAGCGAGCGCTGGACGCAACAGACGATCTGCCTGGATCCGCGCACGGCGGGCATGCCCCAGCCGATCTCTTTCAAGATAAGAGCCAGCGGCACCTGCGATGCGCCGCTCGACGACGAGGCCTTGCACGTGGACGACGTCGAGGCGACGACCGATCCCTCCTGCCCGGCAGCGGCGCTCCCCTGAGCCGCGGAGCCCTGGCGCCTCGATTCGCCGGGCAGAGGGCGCCTCCCGGCTCAGCCGCGCTTCCGGCCCACCAGGATGACGATCGGATAGGCGAAGTGGACCTCGTCCCCCCGGAGCTCTGCGCCCACGCCGAGCGCGTCGACGCCGACGTCGGCGCGGTAGAGGGCCCGGAGCCGGTCCGCTCCGCCGGGCTCCGGGAAGGAGGCCCGGAGCGTGGCCTCGAGCTCGACCTCGAGCCGGTACCGCGTCGTCGCCTCGATCTCCAGCCCCGCCGCGTCGAACAGGGCGCCGAGCTCGCGCTCGGTGAGCGCGCTCGCGTGCGACGGATCGCGGATCTTCTCGGCGGCGTCGTACGCCGCCCGCTTGTCCTCGGCCGGCGCCACGTCGATCACGGCGACTCGCCCGCTCCTCTGGCACACGCGGGCCATCTCGCGCAGCGTCACGAGCGGCTCCAGCAGGTGATGGAAGCTGTAGCGCGTCGTGACCAGGCGATAGCTCTCGTCCGGATAGGGCAGCCGGCTCGCGTCGCCGAGCTCCCAGGTGACGTTGGAGAGGCCGAGGCTCGCCTGCCTCTTCCGCGCCTCGTCCAGCATCGCCGGGACGATGTCGAGCCCCCGCACGCTCGCCACGCGCTGCGCCAGCGCGCAGGCGACGATCCCCGGCCCGCAGGCCACGTCCAGGGCCGCGTCGCTCGGCGCCGGGGCGAGCGCGTCGAGCAGCAGCCCCATGGCGGACTCCGCCGAGTGGGCCCGGACCTCGGCGAACGGCCTGGCCTGGCGGGTGAACTGTTCCTGTATCAGCGCATCGTGCGCCGCGGGAGTCGCTTGCTTCATGGCGCTCGAAGATGGACGCGCTCCGGCTTTACGGCTGCCGGCGATCGGACAAAGATCACCGCCGAGAGGCCACGCCTTGCAAGCCCGCGTCCTGACCCCGACGGAGACCACCGAGCACCTCGCGCGGCTCGGGCTCGACCATGCCCACGCGCGCGCGTTCTCCTACGAAGACGAGCTGCGGGGAGCCGTGTACGGCTGGCACGCCCACGCGCGGCACCAGCTGCTCTGTCCTCTGGCCGGCACGGCGCGCCTCGAGGTCGAGGACGCGTCCTTCCTGCTCCCCCCGCAGCTCGCCGCGCTCATCCCCGCGGGCGAGCGGCACGCCACCACCTGCGGCGACGCGTCCATCGTCTCGATCTATTTCGAGCCCGCCGCGTTCCCTTCCCCCCTCGCGGCGGTGAGGATCTTCGAGATCCCCGCGCTCCTGCGCGAGATGGTGATCTACGCGCGCCGCTGGCCTGTCGCGCGGCGTCCGGACGACCCCGCGGCCAACACGTTCTTCGCGGCGATGGCGGACATCATCGGCCCGCTCCTCGATCGCGGCGCCACGTACCGGCTGCCCCGCGGCAAGACGCGGCCGGTGCAGCGCGCGATCGAGTGCGCGCTGCGCGACGTCTCCAGCGCCGATCTCCCGCGGGCCGCGGCGTTCGCAGGGGCGACCGAGCGCACGCTGCGGCGGCGGTTCCGCGAGGAGACCGGCGTCACGTGGCGCGGCTTCGTCACGCGCGCGCGCGTGCTCCGGGCGATCGACCTGCTCTCCAGCCCGAGCGCCAGCGTCACGCAGGTCGCGCTGGACGTCGGCTTCCAGAGCCTCGGCGCGTTCGCCGCCGCGTTCCGCGCCGTCACCGGCCAGACGCCGAGCGAGTTTCGCAGGACCGCCCGGCCATCGCCGGACGGCGGACACAAGAGCTGACCTGACGGCGCTGACGCGATCTCGCGGCGCTCGCCGCGTGCGGGCGGCCCCCCGCGGCGCGCGCCGCGAGATCGCGGATTACTGCGTGATCGCCCGGAGGTCGAGCATCTCTTCGACGCTCGGGACCACGATGAGGTCGCAGCGGCGGTTCTTCTGCCGGCCCTCGTCGGTGTCGTTGGTCGCGACCGGATCGGTGTCCGCGAAGCCCGCCGCGCTCCAGTTCGCGACGGGGAGCGCGCCCCCGCCGCCCTTGACGTCGGCCGGGCTGACGAGGAACACGAGCACCTCGCGGGCGCGCATCAGCGACAGGCCCCAGTTGTCGCGGAACTGGCCGCCCGCGAGCGGCTTGTTGTCCGTGTGGCCGGCGACCTGGTAGTCGCGCTGGAGCAGCGACTTGTCGTTCTTGACGACCGTCGCCACCTTGAGGAGGATCTCCTTGCCCTCCTTCTTCAGCGTCTCGCGCCCGGAGTCGAAGAGGACGTCGCCCGGCAGCGAGATGACCATCCGGTTGTTCCGGATGTTCACCGCCAGGCCGAGCTTCGTGAGCTCGTCCAGCTTCTTCTTGAGCGTCTCGAACCGCGCCTTGATCGCCTCCAGCTGGCGGGCGCGGGCCTTGAACTCGGCGAGCGCCTTCTCGCGCTCCTCCAGCGTCGAGCTCAGCTGCGACACCTGCGTGCTCGTCGCCTGGAGGTTCTCGTTCAGCTTGCCGATGTCGACCCCGGCCGCCTCGAGCTGCTTCGTCAGCTCCGCGACCTTCGTCTGGGCCGCCTCGAGCTCCTTCTGCGTCTCGGCCAGGCGGCCCTCCGTGGTCTGGTGCTGGCTCTGAAGGCGGTTGTACTTGTCGAGCTGGGCCTTCCACTCCTCCTCGGAGTAGCCGCACCCCAGCGAGGACGACGCGATCACGGCAGGCAGGAAGGCCGCGAAGGCGGTTCTGCGACCTTTCAAGACACGAGGGTGCATGAGCACGCTCCTTCACTCTAGTTGGTGAACATGAGCTGGGGCCGATGGCTCGGCCCGCGCCCGGTTCCAGGTGACAGCGGCCTGTCAGGCCGTGCGGACGCGTACCCTACCGAGGTCGCGCGCGATTGTAAAAGGCCGTATCGAGCCGCCCGACCCGCCGCCTCGCGCGCCTCTCTCCGTCGCCGCGCCCCGTCACCGCGTCCGCCAGGCGCGGCGCGCTGACGCGGCGCGTGTATGCGCCATCGCAACACAGGCGCGCTTGTCCATTGTTCCCGCCTGCGCACCTGCTAATGGGACGGCCCATGGCCTATCGCATCACGCTGATCCCGGGCGACGGCATCGGCCCGGAGGTGGTGACGGCGACTCAGGATGTGGTCTCCGCCGCCGGCGTCGCCGTCGACTGGGAGATCCACCACGCGGGCATCGAGGTCGCGAAGCTGACGGGCTCGCCGCTCCCCCTCCCCGTGATCGACGCCGTGCGGAAGAACCGGATCGCCCTGAAGGGCCCGGTGACGACGCCGATCGGGGGCGGGTTCCGCTCGGTCAACGTCACGCTCCGGCAGACGCTCGACCTCTACGCGAACGTGCGGCCGATCCGCAGCCTGCCGGGCGTCGACCCGCGGTTCGACGTCGACATGGTCATCGTGCGCGAGAACACCGAGGGGCTCTACGCCGGGCTCGAGCTCATGATCCTGCCCGGCGTGGCCCAGAGCATCAAGCTCACGACCGAGCGGGGCTCGACGCGCATCGCGGAGTTCGCGTTCCGGTACGCGAAGAAGCACGGCCGGAGCAAGGTGACGATCGTCCACAAGGCGAACATCATGAAGATCTCCGACGGCCTCGCGCTCGACTGCGCGCGGCGGGTGGCCGTGGGGCACCCCGAGATCCAGCTCGGCGAGATGATCGTCGACGCGGCGGCCATGACGATGGTCCGCGATCCGAACCGGCTCGGCGTGATCGTGACGGAGAACCTCTACGGCGACATCCTCTCGGACCTCGGGGCCGGCCTTGTCGGCGGGCTAGGGGTCGTGCCCGGCGCGAACATCGGCGACGACGCGGCGGTCTTCGAGGCGGTGCACGGGTCGGCGCCGGACATCGCGGGCAAGGGCTACGCGAACCCGACGGCGCTCGTGCAGAGCGCCGTGATGATGCTGCGGCACCTCGGCGAGCACGACGCGGGCGATCGGATCGAGCGGGCGCTGACGACGCTCTACCGGGCCGGCGAGGTGCGCACGCGCGACCTCGGCGGCGCCGCGAGCACGAGCGACTTCACCCGGGCGCTCTGCGCGGAGATCGAAAGGCCTCGCGCGGAGGCCTAGCGGAGGGCATCCTGATCCCGCAGACGTGGGATCCGCCTTCACGTGGCTGCTCGAGTGGTGCGCCGAGCTCGTCGGCGCGACGGACGGGGCTGCCGGCGCCTCGGGCGACGACGCGAGGCGCCGGCGGCGGCTGCGGCTCTTCCTCGCGCTCTCGTCGCTCGTCGCGGCGAGCTACTTCCTCAGCGAGATCTGGGGCGTGAAGGGCCTGCTCCCGGCCGCCCTGTTCTTCGCGCTCGCGGTGAAGGCGACGCGCGCCGTCCTCGACGCGCGCGCGTCCGTGTGGCGCGCCGCCGCGCTCGACCTCGAGGACCCGGCGCAGCGCCCGCGCGCCGGCGGGGATCCGTGGCTCTCGCCCCCGACGGCGAGGGTCCTGCGCGCGCTGGCCGCGGTGATCGACGCCGCGCGCCGGGAGCGCTACGCGGCCGCGCTGGAGCGGCTCCCGTCGATCGATCGGGCCGCGCTCCGGCCCGACGAGGCGCGGCTGCTCGAAGCGGCCCGCGCGCTGCTCTCGCTGGGCCTCGGCGACCCGGCGCGCGCGGCGCAGCAGGCGATCGTCGCGCTGCCCACGGGGATCGACGCCATCGACGCGCGGCTCGGCCGCGTGGTGATGGCCGACGCGTGGAAGAGCCCCGCGCGGCTCGAGGCGATCGATCGCGCGTGGCGGCAGGAGCTCCAGGGCGGCGTGGCGTCCGAGGCGCTCGAGCGCCTCCTGTCGCTGTCGCGGCTGCGCCTCGCGCCGCACGCGGTGGAGGCGCTCCAGCCCGTCGAGGCGCGCGCGCTGTCGGCCGAGGCCTGGTCGATCGGCGAGGAGGAGCTCGCCGCGGCGCTCGAGTCCCGCGCGCGGAGCGGCGTGTACCGCTGAACCGGCGGCTCACCGCGCCGGCTCACGGCGGCGGCTCGCGCGGCACGGCGGGCGCGATCTCGCGCAGCAGGCGGAGGCCGCCGAGCGAGATCTCGACCACCACGGCGAGCCGCTCCGCCACGAGCTGCTCCGCCGAGGGCCCCGCGGCGCGCGTCTCCGCGACGAAGGCGAAGCAGCGCCGGCCGGAGCCGCCGAAGGCGACCGCGAAGCCGTCGATCGGCGCTCCCGGCGGGGAGTCGGCGACGCCGATCGCCACGACCGTGTCGAACCCCTCCGGCACGTCGATCCGGCGCTCGGCGGCGGTGAGGCCCTCGCCGGGGCGCGGCAGGTCGCGCCAGAGCCGCGCGCGCGCCTCGCACGCCGCGCGGCTCGCGCGGCCGTCCTCGCGCCAGGTGCGCACGAGCAGCGACGTCGACGACGCGGCGTGGGTCGCGACGAGCCAGGGGCCCTCGCCGTCCTCGACGCGGAAGCCGCGCGCGTCGGGCAGGGGGAGCCGGAGATCGAAGCGATCCGAGCGGTATTCGCCGAGCTCGCCGTCGTCGAGCGTCGACGCCGCCTGCGCGGGCGGCGCGGGCCTCGGCGGCCCGGGCGGCGCGGCCGGGGCGGGCGCGCACGCGGGTACCAGGGCGAGCAGCGCGGCGGCCGGCGCGAGGGCGCGGCGTGCGAGGCGCGCGCGCGCCTCCGGCTGCGGCGCGTGCCCCGGCGCTCCCTCGGGCTCGGCGCGCGGCTCCGGCCTCATCGCGTGAGCAGCACGAGCAACGCGCCTGCGCCGCCCTCCGCGTCCGGGGCCGTCGCGAAGGCGGCGACGTGGCGGGCGACGCGGCCGTTGCTCAGCCAGGCGGCGATCTCGCCGCGGAGCACGGCGTGGCCGCCGGGCGAGTGGTTGCCCTTGCCGTGGACGATGGCGACGACGCGGTCGCCGTCGCGCTGGCGCTTGCACACGAACGCCTCGACGGCCTCGCGCGCCGCCTCGAGCCTCAGGCCGTGCAGATCGAGCGTGCCGTCGACGGCGTAGCGGGCGCGGCGGAGCCGCCTGAGCTCGCGCGGATCGACGTCGAGGCGCCGGCCCTCGATGCGCTCGCTGTCGTCCGTCGTCTCGAACTTGATCCCCTCGATGACGAGCGAGCGCATGCGCGAGCGCGCGTCCTCGTCCGGATCGAACGCGATCGTCGGGAGCGCGGCCCGCTCGACGCGGCTGGCGGTGACCGGGATCCGGGTCGCGCGATCCTCGAGCACGCGCACGCCGGCCATGTAGATGGCGAAGGTCTCGGGGTCGACGGGCCGCGGCGCAGGCTCGGCGCCTGCCCGCGGCGCCGCGCCTGCGCCCGGGGGCGCGGGCGATCTCGTCTTGGGTTTCGCCTCGGTCGAGGCCGCCGCCTTGGGCTTCGCCTCGGGCGAGCCCGCCGTCGCCTTGGGCTTCGCCTCGGTCGAGGCCGCCGTCGCCTTGGGCTTCGCCTCGGGCGCCGGCTTGGCCTTGTTCAGCTGCCGGAGCGTGGAGAACGGCTGATAGAACGCCTCATTCACCTTGCGCGCCGCCTTCGCGGCTCGCTCCGGGCTGGCCGTCGTTCTCGTGTCTCTCTCGCGCTTCGCGCCCTTCGCCATCCCCCAGAACATCGCTCGCTAGGCCGCGGAGTGCAAACCGGACGGCTTCGATGCCGGCGAGCTGCCCGTCCTCGAAGTGCCAGTCGGGGTCGTCGAGGCCGGGGAAGTCGTGCGGGTTGCGGATGTCCTCGGCCGTGAGCGTGGGGATGAGGCGCCTCGCGAGGTCGATGACCTTGGCCCTCTGCGCTCCCTCCATGTCGGCGAGCAGCGCGAAGATGCGATGGAAGAGCTCCGCGGGCGAGGGGGCGGCGGGCGGGGCGCCTGGGCGGCCCGCGTCGTGAGAGCGCATCGGGCGCAGCATACGCCATCGGGCCGGGCGCTGCGCGGCGCGAGGAACGGGGACCCACCCGCCCCCGGCGCCGCCCCTGGATCGAGGTCAGCGAGGCTCTTCGAGGCGCATGATCGGCCCGGGGCTGCCCTCTGCCGGCGTTGCATCCGATCGCCCGAGGTCATGGGGCCGCCCGTGGGGGTGGAAGCCCCCGTACGGCCTGAAGGGTCTGAACGGCCGGAAATGCCCATACGGCCTGAAGGGTCTGAACGGCCGAAAATGCCCATACGGCCTGTGCGGCCCGAATGGCCTGAACGGCCGGAAATGCCCATGATATGGGGCATCATCCGGGGGAATCCTGGCGTCGGGGAAGTCCGAGCTCGTCATCTCCTCGACGAGCACGAGATCTTCGATGGGCGTCGTGCTCTCCGCAGCAGCCATCTGCGCGGTGCCGAGCGCCATTCCGGACAGCGCCAGGGCCCCGAGCGCTTTCACCAGCTTCATCACGGAATCCTTTCGCGATGCGAGCGTCCTGCCGGGAATCATCCCGTGCGGGCTGCGTCCATGGCGATGCAAGGGTGAGGCCCGTTCGCGGCGGACCGCTGGTGTCGCGAACGGCAGCGCGGGTTCCTGACAATCGTGGATCGGCGCCGCGCCTCGCACGCCGCGGGGCGTCGCGTGTGCGCGCGGTGGACAGCGACCGGCACCCGCCTGCGCGCGTGCGCGTCGATAGCGACGCAACTGTCCCCTTCCCGGCTCAGGGCGTGATCAGGACATTCGACAGATCATCGACGATCCTGCCGACATCGCCGCCCTCGAGATTGACGAGCACGGTGATAGAAGCATCCTTGTCGACCGTGTAATAAGACGACGACGTGAAGCCCCAGATACCGCCGTCGTGCCCGACCTGGACGCCGAGCGGAGATTCCCGGCGCGACAGCCCGAGGCCGTACCCAGTGACCTCGCCGAGGGGCGCGTCGACCCACGCGGTCATCTCTTCGAGCTCGGCGGGGCCGAGCAGCGTGCCGTCGAGCACCTTGCGGTAGAAGCGCGTGAGATCGCCCGTGGTCGAGACCAGCGCGCCCGCCGCGCCGGCCGCCGACGCGTCGATCGCGGAGGTCATCTCGACGAGCTCCCCCCGGCTCCGCCCGTAACCGTGCACGAGGCCGGGCAGGGCCTCCTCGGCGCCGTCGAGGTAGGTGTGCGCGAGCCCCGCCGGCTCGAGGACGCGGGCGCGGAGCAGCTCGCCGATGGGCTCTCCCGAGGCCGCTTCGACGATCAGGCCGGCGATGATGTAGTTCGTGTTGGAGTAGGCGAAGCCGCGCCCTGGCTCGAAATACGGCGGCCTCGACGCCGCGAGCTCGATGAGCTCCGCGGGCGTCCACGCGCGCGTCGGCTCGTCGAGGGCCGCGGTCCAGAACGCGTCGAGCTCCGTGTAGTCGAAGACGCCGCTCGTGTGGTTCAGGATCTGTCGCACGGAGATCTGCTCTCCGCGGGGGACACCGCCGACGTACGCCGAGACGGCGTCGTCGAGCGACAGCCGGCCTTGCGCGCGGAGCATCAGCGCCAGCGTGGCGACGAAGGTCTTCGTGATGCTCCCTGCGCGGAAGAGATCTCCGGGCTGGATGGCCACGTCGGCCTCGGTGTCCGCGACCCCCGCGGCGCCGAGCCAGCTGCACCCGCCGAGGTGCACGGCGGCGGCCGCGCCGGGGAGCCGCTGCGCATCCACGGCCGCGTCGAGCGCGCTCTGGAGCTCGACCGAGAGATCGTCGCAGCCGGCGCCCGGCGCAGGGTCTGGGCCGCCAGGTCCAGCGGCGACGCTCCCGACGCCGACGCTCCCGTGGCCCTCGTCGTCCGTGGTGGCCACCACGTCGCGCGGAGCGGGCGAGGAGCTCGTACACCCCGCGAGCAGGACAACACCAATCCAAGAAGAGAAGAGAGCGGTCGGCCGAAGGACACGGCTCATCGATCGGGTCTCCATGGCCTCCCCGTGAGGTCCATTGCTGCGCTCCGCGGCGCCGCTCCCGATCTCCAGGGGCGGCCCGCGAAGGACGGGCATCGAGACGCGACGGGTCCGACCGTGTCAACCGGCCCGCGAAGATGCGGGTGCTCTCGCTCACGCAGGACGTCGATAACGCAGCTTATCGCGTGAGTCGGCAGACAGGCCGTTCCCACGAATCATGCGCGACGGCGAGCGCCCGCAGCAAGGTGATCACGGCGATCGAGTGGCTGATCCGGCCGTCCTGCATCGCCGCCCTCACGTCCTCTGCGCTCATCACGACCGCTTCCGTGCTCTCGTGCTCATCGCCCTCGGGCTCGCCGACCCGCCGCGCGCCGCGCGCCAGGTAGAGGAAGCAGCGGTTCGCCTGGAGCGCGGGATTCGGGTGTACCCACCCGAGCGTCTCGAGCGACTCCACAGCATACCCCGTCTCCTCCAGGAGCTCGCGCGGCGCAGCGGCCGCCGGCTCTTCCCCTGGATCGACGAGGCCGCCAGCCGTCTCGATGGTCACCGCGTCGACCCCGTGCCGGTACTGCCGCACCAGGACGAACTGACCTTCATCCGTGATCGC
The DNA here is from genome assembly GCF_051475585.1 of Sorangium sp. So ce426. Lineage (NCBI taxonomy): Bacteria > Pseudomonadati > Myxococcota > Polyangiales > Polyangiaceae > Sorangium > Sorangium sp. So ce426. The sequence goes on from NZ_CP150341.1 coordinate 9,189,174, forward strand.
GGCCACCGAGATCCAGTCGGCGAGCTCCAGCGTGAAGGCGGGATAAGACGCGCCCGCAGCCATGACTTCATGGCGATGGATCGCGAGCGGACCGAACGTACCGGCGAGCGCCGAGGCGTGCCGGCGAGGAATCATGATACCCATCCCGCCTCACTACTACGGCGTGCCTCTCGCCGCCTTCTCCGGCACCGCTCCTGTCTTCTCCGTCACCGCTCCCACCTTCTCCTGCGTCGTGCTCGCCGTCTCCGGCGCTCCCGCCTTCTCCGGCGTCGCGCTCGCCTTCTCCGGCGCTCCCGCCTTCTCCGGCGTCGTGCTCGCCTTCTCCGGCGCTCCCGCCTTCTCCGGCGTCGTGCTCGCCTTCTCCGGCGCCGCGCTCGCCTTGTCCGGCGCAGGGCCCGCCATCTTCTCCGGCGCCGCGCTCGCGGACTTCTCCTTCTCGCGGCGCTCCCGCCGGAGCACCTCCTCCGCGTCCTCGCCGGACATCCCCTCGGTCGCCCCTCGCCCTTCGTCCTGCGGCGGCGGCCACGCGGTCACATAGCGGGGTGCCTCGCCGGGTCCGGACGCATCGATCCACGAGACGCTCCCCGTCCCTGGCGCGCGCACATCGACGTGCACGAACGAGCTGTTCGGATAGTACCCGCAGCCCGTGTCGGCGAGCGCGCGGCAGGCGGCGGCGAGCTCGTCGTTCCGCACCCCGGCGATGCGCAGATCGAGCGCCCGGCCCGTCTGGTGCAGGCTGCCCTGGCTCTGCGGCCGGTACCCGCTCACGAGCGACACGAGCCGGCCCGGGTACCGCCGCGCCAGCGCGTCGATGCGGGAGAGCAGCCCGGGATCGAGCAGCCGCACGCCGGGCGCGATCTCCCCTGCCTGCACCCCGCTCGCCCTGCTCCCGGCGGCTCGCGGCGCATCGCCGGCGCGCCGCCCCTTGCGGCTCGCCGCTTCCGGCCTCCGCGCAGGGGCGCCCTCGTCGGACAGGATCGGCCGCGGCGTGCCCCACGGGCGCGCAAGCAAGGAGAGCGCGCGCCGGGCCTCCTCGCGCGGCTTCCCCTTGCAGTCGACCAGCTCGAGGCGCTCGGGCTCCAGCCCGCTGCGATCCATCGACAGCACCGGTCCGTGGCACGGCTTCGGAGGCGCCTCCCGCTCCATCCCCTTCTTCGCCCCGCGCCGCTTGCTCTCGGCCGTGCGCGCCGCGCGCCTCTTCTCCTTCTTCCTCTCGCCGCCCGCCTTCTTCTTGGCGACCGCCTTTTTCCCGCCGCCCGCCTTCGCCGAGCCGCCCGCGTTCTCCTCCGCGCCTGCAGCCGCGTGCGGCGCCTCCCTGCGGGTACGGGCCTTCCCCTTCCGGTTCCGGCCCCCCGCCCCGCTCGTCTTCTCGTCACCGGTCGCCGCCGCGGCGCTCTTCGCGCGACGATCGGGCGAGCTCTCCCGCGTCTTCGTTCGCGGAGCTTGCTCCGCGCCTGCGGGGCTCGCCGGCGCCCGATCCCGACGGGTTTGCTCGCTCTTCTCTTCCCCCGATTCCCCGGACCTCCCGGCAGCGGCGTGCGCCCTGGGCAGCGGCTCCGCGCAGACGGGCCCCGCCAGGATCGCCGGCACCGCGATGCTCACCAGCGCCGAGAGCGCGGCCGCGCGAGCGCGCCTCAGGCGCGCACGAGGCTCCCCCCTGCGCACAGCTCCCCCTGCGTCCCGCGGCGCCGCGCCTTCACTGCTCACGGATCGAAGGCTCATCATGGAAAGCTCCAGTCGGGTCGGGTGTGAGTGCCATCCGCCAAGGAGCGGTTCTCCCAGACACGGCGTCGCCGCCCGTCCGCAGGATGTGGGATTGGGAAGGGCAGTCAGCGGTCCGCTTCTTGAATCGACCTGGGACGAGACCGGCAACCTCGAAACAGCGTCTCCGAGACGCCCCTCGCGGAAGCTCGCAAGCTCGGAAGGCAACCTCGGAAGGGAGACTCGGAAGGCAAGCTCAGAAGGGACCGAACCCTGAGGACAGGAATGGCATGAAGTGCGGAGGGCAGCCCAATTTTCTGCGGCGCTGACCAAAGGCTGTGGTAGGAACCCAGCTGCCTCGCGACTGCGGTCGGGTCGTGAGCGCGGCTCCGGGGTGCATGGGGGCAGAGCCCCTCGTCACGCGGTCCGCGGTCGGGTATCGCCCGGCGCACCACGCACTGCGGCGTGGCCCTACCTTCACGATCAACGCAACCAGCGTGATCAGCGCGGAGATAGGCGTCGCGTCCCTTGCGCAACATCGTCCGGGCCATCGCGGATCGCGGGGGAAGCGCCCGGCCCAACACGCACCAGCCTCATTCACCACAACATCGATGCAAGCGGGGCGCCACACGCGGGATGCGGAAGCCGAACCCGGTGGCGCGTCCATGATCGCTCCGAGGTCACCAGGGGCACGACATGCGGCGAATTCGTAGAGACGCAACCAAGGTCTGGCACAATCCCGAGCTCCACACGGCCTATGGCCGTGGTCAGCCGAACAGCGCGGGGCTGCCGCGTCCGACGCAGACCGGCGAGGACCGGCGGGCAGCCAAGCAACACCGCGCCGCGCTCGAGGCGCTGTTCTCTCCGCGCAAGGAGCCGGAGGCAGAGGACAGCAAGGGCGGGCGCGTCAAGTCCGGACGCGACGCCGCGTCCAAGGCGCCGGGGCGCATCGTCCTCGCGCCGCCTCCGCAGAGCGACCCGAAGGCCGTCGAGCGCCAGCGGCTCCTGTCGAAGCTGCTCTGCGCGTCGGGCCGGCCCAACATCTCCAAGGCCGCGAACGAGTTCCTCCGCGCCGGCCACGCCTTCCCCGCGGAGCAGGACGTGTACCTGCAGCTGCTCGAGCACAGCGACGAGCAGCGCATCCAGGAGGCGATCGACGAGCTCGCGGGCATCCTCGTCGGCGAGCTGCCGAAGCGGCGCGCCGTGCTCGAGTCGCGGCTCCGCCGCATCGAGGAGTTCGCGGAGGAGCCCGCGACGCGCGAGGCCGCCGAGCGGCTGCGCCGCCAGGTGAGCGGCAGGCCCGAGGCCCCGGCCCCGGACGGCGCGGCCCGGGGCGGCGGGGGCGGGGGCGTCTCCGAAGCGAGCGGCGAGGCGGAATGACGCGCGCGGAATTCGAGGCCGAGCTCCGCAAGCTGATCCAGGCGTTCGAGACGGGCACCGGCAACGAGCGGTGCGTCGCGTGCGTCTCGTGCGAGCGCTGCGTCGACTGCACGTTCTGCCGCAACTCGAAGGCGCTGCAGCGGTGCCACTACTGCGTCGACACCCAGCGCTCCTCGGACAGCACGCACTGCCGCGGCTGCCGCGATCTCATCGCGTGCAGCCACTGCGTCGCGTCCGAGCGGTGCACGCAGTCGTCGTACCTCGTGCGCTCGGTCGACTGCACCGGCTGCACCTACTGCTTCGGCTGCGTGGGCCTCGTGCGGAAGGACTTCCACATCCTCAACCAGCCGTACGATCGCAGCACCTACTTCAAGCTCACGGCCAAGCTGATGCGCGAGCTCGGGCTGAGCGCGGGCACCGGGGCGGAGCCCGCCGCGGCGCCCAGTCGAAGCGCGGCCGCGCAGCGCTAGCGATGCGCGCTGTCGTTCAACGCGCGCTCGGCGCGCGCGTCGAGGTCGAGGGCCAGGTGGTCGGCGCGATCGAGCGCGGCCTCGTGGCCTTCGTCGGCGCCGCGAAGGACGACGACGACGCCGACGCCGACCACGTCGCGAGCAAGATCGCGGGCCTCCGCGTGTTCAGCGACGACGCCGGCAAGATGTCGCGGGCGCTCGCGGACGTGCGCGGCGGCGGCGTGCTCGCGATCAGCCAGTTCACGCTCTTCGGAGACGTCCGGCGCGGCCTGAGGCCGAGCTTCGACGGCGCCATGGAGCCCGTGCGCGCCGAGGCGCTGTACGATCGCTTCGTCGCCGCCTTGCGGGCCCGCGGCCTCACGGTCGCCACGGGCCGCTTCCGCGCCGACATGCGCGTGTTCGTCGAGAACGACGGCCCGGTCACCATCCTCATCGATTCGAAGCGGACGTTCTGAGGGATCGGCGGCGACGGCCACCCCCTTTTCCCCGAGCGCCGCGCAGGCTACGGGGGAGCCATGCGGGTCACCATCGTGGGCGCGGGGGCGCTCGGGCGGATCTACGGCGTGCGCCTCGCCGCCCAGGGAGACGACGTCACGTTCGTGGTCCGGCCCGAGCGCGCCGGCGACGTACGGCCGTTCGTGGTCGAGCAGGTGAACGGCGCCGATCGACGCGACACGCTCGATCGCCCGCGCCTCGCGGCCGAGATCCCGGCCGACGCGGACGTCGTCCTGATCACCGTGCGCTTCGATCAGCTCGTCCCGCGCGCTGACCCCGGCGGCGCCGCGCAGCGCGCGGCGGGCGGCAGGTCGGTGGCGGATCTGCTCCGCGGCGGCCCGGCCGCGCCCGCCGTGGTGCTCACGCCGCTCCTGCCCAGGCAGCGCGCCGACCTCGAGGAGGCCGCCCAGCGCCGCATCACCCCCGCGATGCCGGGCGTCTCGGGCTACCTCGACGAGCGCGGCGTGGTCCGCGCCTGGATCACCGAGCTCGCGCCCACGCTCATCGACGAAGAGGGAGGCGCCCCCGCGGAGCGACCGCCGCTCGAGGAGCTCGCGCGCCGCCTCACGAGCGCCGGTGTCCCGGCGCGGCTCGAGCCCGACGTGGGCGCGCAGAACGTGGCCACCACGACCGCGTTCTTCCCGCTGATCGCCGCCATCGACGCGGGCGGCGGGGCGAGCGCCCTCCTCGAGAACGACGGCGTGCTCCGCACCGTGATCGAGGCCACCAGGGAGTCCGTCGCGCTCGCGGACCGGCTGGGCAAGGTGGCCCCGTGGACGAAGCTCCTCCTCCGGTTCATCGGGCCGCTCACGCTCAAGCCGGGCGTCGCGCTCGTGCGCCTGCTGGCCCCGGAGTTCTTGCGGTTCCTCGACGTGCATTTCGGCCCCAAGCTCCACGCGCAGCACCTCGCGATGGGCGCCACCATCCTCGAGATGGGCCGAGAGCGCGGCGTGAGCATGCCGGCGCTCGAGCGGCTGCTCGCGCACCTCGGCGGCCGCCCGCGGGCGCGCTGAGCCGCGGCTTCCTGCGCTGCGCGCGGGCGCCGCGTCGCTGCGTCAGCGCGCGCGCGCGGCCGCGAGCTGCGCCGCGAGCACGATCGCCTCGCGCATGCCGCGCGGATCGGCGCGCCCCGTGCCCGCGAGATCGTACGCGGTGCCGTGGTCGACGCTGGTGCGCACGATCGGCAGGCCGAGCGTGACGTTCACGGCCTCGCCGAAGCCCAGGAGCTTGCTCGGGATCGTCGCCTGGTCGTGGTACATGGCGACGACCCCGTCGAGCGCGCCGCGCGCCGCGAGCCGGAACGCCGTCTCCGCGCCGACGGGCCCGGTCAGCTCCGCCGCCGGGCCCGAGCGCGAGAGCCGCCGCGCCGCGAGGCGGATCCCCGGCGTGATCCGCACCTGCTCCTCGTCGCCGAGGAGCCCGCCTTCGCCTGCGTGCGGGTTGAGCGCGGCGACGGCCACGCGCGGCCTCTCGCGGCCGAGATCGCCGAGCAGCCGCGCGAGCCACACCGCGGCGCGCGCCACCTCGCGCGGGCTCACCGCGTCCGGCACCTCGCGCAGCGGCACGTGGGTCGTCACGAGGGCGGTCACGAGCTTGCCCGAGGCGAAGGCCATCGTGACCTCGCGCGCGCGGAGCCGCCGGCCCAGGTGCTCGGTGTGCCCGAGGAAGTCCGCGGACCCCGGCGCGCCGCTCGTGGCGATCGCGTGCTTCGACGCGGGCCCCGTGACCAGCGCCGCAGCGACGCCCTCGCGGACCAGGTCCGTCGCCGCGTCGATCCACGCGAGCTGCGCCGCGCCGTCCTCGGCCTCGGGCCGACCGAACGCGCTCGCCCGCGAGAGCCGCGCGCTGCCCGCCCAGAGCCCGATCGAGCCGGGCGCGAGCTCCTCGATGGCGGCGCGCCCATCGACGACGACGAGCCGGCGGGCCGCGACCCGGACGAGCCTCGCCGCCCGCCGGATGATCGCCTCGTCGCCGACGAGCACGCAGCGCGCGCCCTCGACGGACGCCGCGCCGGCCACGGCCACCTCGGGGCCCACCCCGCTGGGGCACCCGACGCTGATCGCGACGATCGGCGGCCCGGCGGGGCGTGAGCGACCGCCGCCGCGCGCCGCACCGGCGGCGGTCGTTCGCGCGCCGCCGCGGCGAACCGGCGACGTCATCGGGTGATGCGCCGCTCGCGCCCGGACGGCGTGGCGTCGTTCCCCGAGGGCGCCGCTCGCCGCTTGGCTTGCGCGGCCTCCTCCTCGTCGCCCTCGCCCTCGCCCTCGTCCTCGTCGCCCTCGTCGTCGCTGTCCTCGTCCTCGTCCTCGTCCTCGTCGCGCAGCTCCCCGCGCTCGTCGCCCTGGGCCTCCTCGCCGGCCCCGCCCCGCTGGAGCGCCCTGCTCGCGTCGCCGCCCTCGGGACCACCGGCGCCGGGGATCGGCGACTCGAGGCGGTACCCGGCCCCGCGCAGCGTGACGAGCGGCAGCGCCGCGCCGAGCTTCGCCCGGAGACGCCTCACGTGGATGTCGACGGTCCGCGCGCCGCCCTCGTACTGGCTGCCCCAGACACGGCGAAGAAGCTCTGTCCGCGACACAACTTTTCCGCGGCGCTCGCACACGTACGAGAGCAGCGCGAACTCCTTCGCGGTGAGCGGCACGTGCATGCCGCCGACCGAGACGTCGTGGGCCGCGCGATCGATGACGATCGCGCCCACCTTCACCCGCTCCTCGGTCGCGAACTCGCTGCGGCGCCACTCGACGAGGCGCACGCGCGCGTAGAGCTCGGCGGGCACGTACGGCACGAGCAGGAAGTCGTCGAAGCCGCTGGACGGCTCGATCCGCGCGATCTGCGCGACGCTCACGGCGACCAGCGCGCCGACCTCCTCGAGGCGCGGCTCGCGGCGCAGCGCGCGCAGCGCCGCGGCGGCCAGGTCCGGCCTGTCGAGCGCCTCGACGACGATCGCCCGCGCCTTGCTCTCGTCGTCGTGGAAGAGCCGCGGTGGATCATCCCAGAGATCCAGGGTTCGCACGTCAGCGCCCAGCGAGCGCAAGACCGATGCGGCACCCTCGTCGCGCTCCAGATCCGGTCCGTGTCCAACGATGGCTATGAACGAGCGACGCGCCATGAACGCCCCGTATACGGGTGTCACGACGGGCCGGCAAGACGCACCGCGCTAAACCCACCAATACCGCTGCGGGGCTTACCTTCCGCCTGGCGTTCCAGCCTTGAAAATCAGCCGATCCGCGTTCCGCCGACCGTGATGAGATCGATCTTGATTGTGGGGCAGCCAACGCCCACGGGGACGCTCTGTCCGTCCTTGCCGCACGTCCAGATGCCGTCGGAGACGGCGACGTCGTGGCCGAGCATGGTGACGCGCCGGAGCACCTCGGGGCCGTTGCCGATGAGGTTCACGCCCTTGAGGGGCGCGGTCAGCTTGCCGTCCTCGATGAGGTAGCTCTCGGTCAGAGAGAACACGAAATCGCCGTTCGAGATGTCGACCTGGCCGCCGCCGAACTTCTTCGCGAAGACGCCTCGCTTCACGGACCTCACGATCTCCTCGGGATCATGCGGGCCCGCGAGCAGGATGGTGTTCGTCATCCTGGGCATCGGCGCGGCGGCGAAGCTCTCGCGCCGCCCGTTGCCGGTCGGCGTGAGCCCGAAGTGCCGGGCCGAGAGCCGGTCGTGCATGTACCCGACGAGCTTGCCGTTCTCGATGAGCGTGCTGCGCTCGGGCTCGTGGCCCTCGTCGTCCACGTTGATCGTGCCGCGCGACTGGAGGAGCGTCGCGTCGTCCACCACGGTGCACAGCGGGCTCGCGACGTCCTTGCCGATCTGCCCCGCGTAGTTGCTGGTCCCCTTGCGGTTGAAGTCCGCCTCGAGCCCGTGCCCCACCGCCTCGTGGAGCAGGATGCCGCTGTCGCCCGGGGCGAGCACGACGTTCATCTCGCCGGCGGGCGCGTCGCGGGCGTCGAGCATCGCGACCGCCTGCCGCGCGGCCTCCTCGGCGTGCCACTCCGGCGACTTGCCCTCGAAGTAGGCCGTCGTCATGCGCCCGCCGCCGCCGCTCGAGCCTTCCTGGCGCTTTCCGCTGCGCTCGGCGAGCGCGCGCACGCCGAAGCGGATGAGCGGCTGGACGTCGTGCGCCATCCGCCCGTCGCTCGTCGCCACGAGGACCTCGCGCACCTCCTCGACGAAGCTCGCCTCCGCCTTGACGATGCTGGGATCGTAGGCGAGCGCCGCGGCGCTCGCGCGCTCGAGCAGCGCGCGCTTCGCGAGCCCGGGGGCGTCGAGCGAGATGCTGGGCAGCTCGTAGCGGGTCGGCAGCTCGCGGCGCCTGAGCTCGATCTTCTCCTTGCCGCCCGAGCCCGTCGCGATCTGCGCCGCCGTCTCGGCGGCGCGCCGCATCGCCTCCCAGGTGAGGTCCTCCGTGTACGCGTACCCGGTCGCGTCTCCTCGCTGGACGCGGACGCCGACCCCCATCGACACCCCACGCGAGGCCGCCTTGAGGATCCCTTCGTCGAAGGTGAACCCGCCTCCGGCGCGGTACTCGAAGAAGAGGTCAGCGTAATCACCACCCTTGGACAGGGCGACCGAGAGGAGCCGCTCGCAAAGCGCGGCGTCGACGGCATTTTCCTCTCCAGGAGCGAACGGGGCACGGTAGGCCTGGCTGCGCGACATGGTGCCCAACTCTAGGTCCATTCGCCGGGACGGTCGAGAAACGGCGGCGGCGCTCCGGAGCGCCCTCCCGCCGGCGCCCGCGCTCGCCCCCGGCGACGGCAGAGCTCGCGACCTGCCCCCTGCCCTTTCATCGGGCGCGGCGCGCATACATCGCCCGCGCGCCCATGCCCGGCGCGCACGCCGCGATCGCGGGGTCACCCGCGGAGCAGCGGCGGGTCGGGGAAGATCGCACGAAATGTGCAACAAGGCCGCTCGACTGCTAGGCTTAACGCTGTCTTCGCGGGAATGGCGGCGCTCGCCACCTTCCCCGCGATCTTCGTGAATCCCCGGCCGTTCAGCGCGTTCCTACAGCGTAGGGCGCGCTCTTCGACGCGCCTCGACCGGACCCGCCCAGCGTCCGACCGGGGCGGGGGCTCGCGGCCACCGCGCCAGGCGGTCGCCGCGTCGCCAGACAAGGGCCCCCGGGGGGCCGCACACTGCAAACAAGCACCTTCGCGGTAGCTTCCGGAACTTCCGGTGCCGCGCGCTTGTACGTGGTGGCGGGATTGGCTAGGTGTTTTTTAGGCGAGGTGAGGGATGCCGACGAGGCGCCCGAGCAACGCCTTGCTGCCCTCAGCAGGAGATTCCCATCGCCGTGGCGGTCGATCGCGACAAGGTACTCCAGACCGCGCAGAAGTTTGTCGAGCGGAAGCGCTTCGACAAGGCGATCGCCGAGTACCAGAAGCTGGTCGCAGACGATCCGAAGGACGTCCGCACGCTGCTCAAGATCGGCGACCTCTACCTGAAGACGGAGGAGTACGTCGAGGCGATCACCACCTACGAGCGCGTCGGCCAGTTCTACTCGCTTCAGGGCTTCGCGCTCAAGGCGATCGCCGTTTACAAGCAGATCCGCGAGATCATCCACAAGCACGTCCCGCAGTACGAGGATCGCTTCGGCCACATCGTCCCGCGCCTCGCGGAGATCTACACGCAGCTCGGGCTCACGAGCGACGCGCTCGCCGCCTACGACGAGGTCGCGACGCGCCTGCTCCGCGCGGGGCGCGACCGCGACGCGATCGACATCTTCAAGCGGGTCGTCGACCTCGACCCGAACAACCCCCTCGCCTATCTCCGCCTCGCGGAGGCGCTGATCCGGGTCCGCGACTACGACGCCGCGATCCAGCGCTTCGGGACGGCGGCCGAGCTCCTGCTCAAGCTCGGGCGGCGCGACGACGCGCTGAAGGTGGTCGAGCGCCTGCTGCAGCACCGCCCCGACGCCCGATTCGCCCGCATGGCCGCCGAGATCTACCTCGATCGCGGCGACCCGAGCGACGGGATGTCGGCCCTGACCAAGCTCCAGATCGCGTTCAAGGAGAACCCGAAGGACCTGGAGACGCTCGCGCTCCTCGCCCGCGCCTTCGACCTGCTCGGGCAGCCGGCCAAGGCGATCGAGGTGCAGAAGGAGTCGGCGCGCATCGCCAAGGAAGCCGGGCGGGTCGACCAGTTCACCGCGCTCGTCTCGGCCCTGATCATGCGCGCCCCGAACGACGAGGGCGTGCGCCAGCTCGCCGCCCAGATCGCGCCCTCGTCGAGGAACACGCGCGCGTCGATCGACGTCGAGCTCGAGGAGGAGGACGACGACGAGGAGGCGGAGGAGCTCGACGTCGAGGACGACGAGCCCGCTTCCGCGATGCCCATCCCGCTCCGCGCGTCGCAGCCCTCGACGTCGCCGATCGCGAGCCCGAGGCAGCTCGTCGCGCACGCCGAGAGCCTCCGGCGCGACCGGCAGTACGACAAGGCGGTCGCCCTCCTCAAGGGCGGCGTCGCCCGGCTGCCGGCCGCTCGAGAGCTGCGCGAGAAGCTCTGCGATGTCCTCATCGAGGCGGGCGACCAGGACGCCGCCGTCGAGCAGATGCTCGCGTTCGCGCAGCAGCTGGCCAGCGAGGACGCCGTCGACGACGCGGCGAGGCTCCTCGACGAGGTGCTGCTCCTCGATCCCGGCAACGCCCAGGCCACGGAGCTGCTCAACCTGCTCGGCTACGCCGTGCCGCAGGAGGAGGAGCTCGCGGAGGAAGACGCCGCCGGGCCGGGAGCCTCGCTGACGGCCGGCGAGAACGACGCGTATGCGTCCGAGGTGCCGAGCCAGGACCTCTACGACCCCGACGCGCCGCTGCCCGCGTACACCCTCGATGAAGACGGCGTCGTCGAGGCGCTCCCCCGGCGGCCCGAGCTCGTCACGCACCTCGACGATCCGTTCGCGAACGAGCCCCCGCTGCCGAGTTTCCCGATCGAGGACGTCGAGGAGCTCGAGGACGTCGAGGAGCTCGAGGCCATCGACGACGAGGAGGAGGAGACGGCGTCGGTCAACCCGAGCCGCGTGCCTGAGCACCCCCTCGCCGTCGCTGCGTCCCAGGCTCCGCCCCCGGCGTCCTCGATACCTCCCCCTCCCGTGCTCGCCGCGCCGCCGCCGGCCCTGTACAGCCCGGTGCCGGGCCGACCTGCGTCGGTCCGGCCGGTGTCGGGCCGCTCCGTGCCGCCGGGCTCCTTGCGGCGCGCGGACGCGCTCGACGAGGACGCGCTCGAGGAGGTCGAGTTCTTCGCGCAGCACGGGATGTTCGACGAGGCGCGGAACATCCTCGAGGAGCAGCTGGCGCGGCTGCCGAACCACCCGCTCCTGATGGAGCGGCTGCGCGAGGTCACGGAGCTGGCCTCGGACGCGCGGGGGGTGGTGCGGGCGGCGACCGACAACGAGAGCGGCACGCGGGCCGTCCCGCGCGGCAGCGAGCGACCGGACGAGGATCGCGCGTTCGACATCGCCGAGTCGCTCAAGATGATCGACGAGCTCGAGGTCGTGCCGGGCTCGGTGACGGGCGTCCAGGACGATCCTCGGCAGATCAGCGTCGAGAGCGTCTTCGAGCAGTTCAAGGCGGGCGTCGCGGCGCAGATCTCCGAGTCCGACGCGTCGACGCACTACGATCTCGGCGTCGCCTACAAGGAGATGGGCCTCTACGCCGACGCCATCGGCGAGTTCGAGCTCGCCGCCCGCGACCCCGGGCGAGAGTGCGTCTGCCAGTCGATGATCGGCGTCACCCACCTCCAGATGGGCAACATCGAGGCGGGCATCGACGCGCTCATCCGCGGGCTGCACGCCTCGCACAAGACGGTCGAGCAGGAGCTCGCGCTGACCTACGAGATCGCGAACGCCTACGAGATGCGCGGCGTCCCCGAGCAGGCGCTCTACTACTTCCAGCGCGTCGCCCGGATGAGCCCGAGCTACAGCGACCCGCGCGGCAGCGTGGCGGAGCGGCTGCGCCGCATCGACGTCCCGAAGCCGGCCGCGCGCGCCGTCGGCGCCGAGATGATCGCGGACGAGTTCGACGCCGCCTTCGACGATATGCTCCCGAGCGGCAAGCTGCCCTGACCACCGCTCGCGTGCGGTCGCGCGGTCGCGCGGGCGTGCCCTGGAACCGCCAGAAATTGGGCCATGGCGGGCGCTCTCCGGTACCGGACGAGCATGAACCGACCGCTCCTCCTCGCCGCCCTCACCTCGGTCCTGGCTGCCGGCTGCGGCGCCGGGATCGAGACGAACGCTCGCTCCGGTCGCCCGCAGGACGCCTCCGCCAAGGTGGCGGCGCAAGCGCGGCGTGAGGTCCCGCAGCGCGCGAAGGGCTCGCTCGACGAGCGCGGCCCGATCGCCGAGGAGGCGCCCGGCGCGCGTAAGCCCGGCGATTATGTTGCCTACCGGTTCTCGGGCAGCTTCAGGAAGACGCCGCTGCTCCTCACGCAGCGTGTGGTCGCGCGCGAGGGGGACGTCCTCGTTGTCGACGTGACCCTCGCGGACGGCAAGCAGACCGAGGCGCTGCGGGTCCGCATGAGCGACGAGCCCAGCAGGCGCGGCGAGATCCTCGGCGCGGCGTGGATCGACGACGGCGCGGAGCGGCCGGCGACCCTCTCGGCCTACGACGCGATGATGGCCAAGACCGCGCTCGCCGCCGACGAGAACGAGGACGTGCTCGGCAGCGAGGCGGTGAACGTCGAGGTCGGCGGCTCCTCCATCCCGTGCCAGCGGACGAGCTTCCGCGTGCGCATCGGCAAGACGAAGGCGACGATGCGCACGCTCCAGAGCGACGACTTCGTCTGGGGCGACGTGGGCGGTGAGATCACGGCGGAGGACGGGCGCGTGCTCTACCGCGCCGAGCTGATCGACAGGGGCCACGCGGACACGGAGGAGCGCGCGGCCGCCGGCGCGGCGCTCGGCCCCGCGCCCCGGCCGGCGACCGTGGCGCGCTCCGCCGACGAGGACGAGGCGTACGACGACTACGAAGACTGAGCCGGCGGGGGCGCGTCGCCCCGATTTCCCTTCGCGACGAGGATCTCGCTCGAGCGCGCGGCCGCCGCTTTGACCAGGTGGCCCATCTTCGGGTGCTCGGGCTCGAAATCCGGCTCGATCCCCTCGGCGCGCAGCGCCTCCGTGCAGACCGGCCCGATGGACGCCACCACGCCCCGCGCGAGCGCGGCGCGCAGCCGCTCGACGAGCCCCTCCTCGGCCGCCACGAGGAGCGCGTGCTCGACCTGCGCGCGGCTCGTGAAGAGCGTGATCGCCGCGCCGCCGTCCGCCATGAGGCGGAGCGCCTGCCGGAGCGGCGCCGTGTCCTCCGGGAGCGCCCAGCGGTACACCGGCACCGGCGTGACCTGCGCGCCGGCCGCCGAGAGGCTCGCGTAGAGCTCGTGGCTCGGCGCGCCGTGCTCCTGGACGGCGACGCGCTTTCCGCGCAGGTCGCCGAGCGCGCTGACGGCCTCGACGATCTCTCGCCAGGTGTTCGGCTCGCGGACGGTGGTGAAGCGGGTCAGGCCCAGCTCGCGCAGCGCCGCGGCCGGCTTGGGGCCGCGCACGACGACCTGCACGGACGAGAGCGCCGCCGCCAGGAGAGATACGCCCTGGGCGTCCGCGTCACCGTCGCCACCGGACGCCTCGCCGCCGCCCTGGTTCGGCTCGAGCGCAGGCGCCGCCTCGGCCACGAGCGCCCGGGTCCCGACGCCGGTCATCAGGATCACGAGGTCGAACTCGGCTCCCGCGAGGCGCCGCGCGAAGTCGAGGGCGCGCTCGTTCTTCTCGATGGGCACCTCGCGGAGCGTGGGCGCCGTGACGGGCACGCCGCCATGCCGCTGGATCAGCGAGGCCATCTCGGAGGCGCGGCGGCTTTCGAAGCAGATGACGCGGCGCCCGGCGAAGTCGGACGGCGCGGGCGGAGACGGACGGTCGTTTCGTGGGTGGGTGGGCGTGCTCACCCGCGCAGCATAGCCCGGGTCCGGCGCTGGCGGGTTTCGGGCGGTGGACCAGTTTGCTAAGCTCCTCCGTGTGAGCCATCCGATGAGCAACGAGGCTTCCGGGGTCCAGGGGAGCGGGCTCTCGCGTGCGGCGTCGGAGAACGACGTCGGCCCTGATCCCGTCATCGGCGCGGGCATCGCGCTGCTCGGCATCTTCTTGATGGGGGTGGGGGGCGCGCAGGGCGCGCACTACCTCTTCAACTTCGGCGTGCTCGTGGCGGTGCTCGGGGCTGTCCTGTTCGTCCTGTTCGTGGCGCTCACGGCGCTGAAGCAGCGGCGGGCGCTCGGCCTCGCGAGCCGCGCTCCGAGCCCCGAGGGCAGCGCCGAGCAGCGCGACGCGCGCGACTGATCGGCCGAGCGCCACGGACGCCCGGCAGCAGCGCGACGCGCGCGACGGATCAGCCGAGCGGCGCCTGCGCCCGGCTCACGCCGGGGGCTCGCCGCCGGGATCGCTCCGGTCGTCCGGCGGCGCAGGGGAGCCAGCCGGATGGCCGGCCTCGACGGAGAGGTCGGGCTCGATGTCGGCGAGCGAGACGCCGAGCTCCTCGGCGATGCGCTCGATCTCGGCCCGCTCGGCCGGCGTGGGCGCGCCGTCCGCCGCCGCGAGCCGGATCAAGAGGCGCACGACCTCCACCCGCTCGCTCGCGTTGCAGAGCGCCTTGAGCTCGCGGTAACAGCGGTCGACCTCGCCCTCCTGGAGCGCGGGCAGCTTGCCCTGGAGGGCGTTGAACACCGCCTCGACGCCGCTCGGCGCGAGCCCGTCGACGTGCGTGAGCAGCTCGCGGAGCAGCTCGTCTTCCTTGTCGGAGAAGCGACCGTCGACGCAGGCGACCTTGCCGAGCAGGACGATGACGGTGGCGATGTAGCGGAGGACGACGGCCTCGTCGTCCGGGAGCGCCGCGCGGAGCTCCGTCAGGAGGGCGTCGAGGTTCGGGAACGAGCCCCCCTGCTTCAGGCCGAGCCAGGCGAGGAGTCCCACGTGATGAGGCTACCAGATCCTCGCCGGGCAGGGCAGCCCGGCGGAGCCCCGCCCGTCACGCCCGTCACCGCGGTCGTCCATGTCGCCGTGGCTGTCTTCGCCTTCGTCCATTTTCCAGCGGCCTACTCCTCGCCGCCGCGGTCCGCAATCCAATCGTCCACGGGGTTGTCGGACTTCGGGGTCTTCAGGATCGAGCCGTCAGGCCCGTCCTTGCGCACCACGAGCGTGCGCCGCGTCGTGGTGTCGGGCGTCTCGCGCGCGACAACGGTGATCACGTTGACCCCCGGCCGGAGCGGCGCCTCGAACGCGAACTCGGCCTTCTTCGGGTCGGCGCCGTCGCGGTTCGACCTGTAGTAGAGCTTCCGCGACCCGACGAAGATGAAGGTGTCGAGCAGCCGCTCGCTGTCCGACGCCGTCCCCGTGATCTTCACGGTGCCGGCCGTCGTCGCCAGCGCCGCCGCGGCGATGTCCAGCGTCGGCGGCGCGTGCGAGTAGAGGTCCTCGAACGCGACCGCCGCCGGGGCCGGCCCGCCGCCAGGGGCCACCTCGCGCGCCGCGACGAACGCGAAGCGCCCCGCGCCGAGGTCGATCTTGTGGAACCCGCCCGGCGCCTCGCCGAGCACCTTGACCACGGCGCCCGCCGGGAGCCGGCCGAACCCGCGCGCGCTCGCCTCGGGCGACGGGAGCAGGGTCGCCCCCTCCGCCCCAGCCTTCCTGGTGGAGCCGCCGCCGGTCAGCTGGACGCGCGGCGAGATCGGGATCTTCACCTTCTCGCTGGCGAACTCGCGGAGATCGCGATCGCCGACCGAGAGCGTGAGGGTCGCCTCGGGCTCCGACAGCTGCTGCTCCACGTCGAAGCTGAAGACGACCTTGCGCACGTCGCCCGGCTTGATGTTCGAGATGTCGAAGCGCCCCGCGTGCAGCATGAGCCCGTCGCCCGAGAGGTTCGCGATGTTCGCCTGCGTCTCGTACGACGGCCCCTTGCCGACGTTCTTGACGGTCAGGTACATGCTGACCCGCTCCCCCTTCTGGATGAGCCCGTCGCCGTTGCCCTCGCGGTCGTCCGCGATCTGGTAGGCGTACTGGAAGAGCGGCCGGTCGAGCGCGCGCACCGTGGGCCGGATCTCGACCGCCGGCGGCTCCGGCGCGGCGGCGACCTCGAACTTCACCTTGAGGCCGTCGCTCCGCGAGAGGGCGTCCATCGGGATCGAACAGACGCGCTTCTCGTTCGCCTTCCTCGGCTTCGTCGAGCCGACCTTCCGCCCCTCGACCTCACACCAGCCGAGCGGCGCCTTCGCGCTCTTCGTCTGGCCAGGGCCGATCTTGCCGAAGATGAGCTCCTTGCTGTCGAAGTACGGGTTGTCGCTCTCCGTCGTCCCGCGGAGCCGGTAGACCGGCTGCTTTCCGTTGTTCTTGACCGTGACCCGGAGCTCCATCGGCTGCCCCGCGGTCACCTCGGCGTTCGGGCGATCGGTCTCGACCTTCACGTCGAGCTCGGACTTCGCCGCCGGCGTGACCCCCTCGGGCGCGTCGGACCAGTCGACGCCGAGCTTCGTCAGCTCGGCCGCGACCTTGCCGAGCTCCTCCTTGCCGACCTGCTCGATGTAGTCGTGCATCGCCCGGAGCTGCTGGAGCCTCGGCGTGGAGGGCGGCATCCGCGCGGCGAGCTCCCGCGCGAAGCGGATGGGGAAGTCGACGGAGAAGTCCTCGTCGATGTCGCCCCCGCGCTCCCGCATCTTCTCGCGGTCGGCGCTCGTGAGCTGGTAGCGGACGACCTCGGACGGCTTGCCCGCGGCCGCCGCGCGCGCGTTCGAGAGGTGCGCCGAGAGATCGCGCTCCCGGAGCCCGTCCTTCTGGACCGTGAGATCCATCTCGAGCTCGTCGACCGTCATGGGATCGAGCTCGATGTCCGGCGTGACGCCGACGCCCTGGATGGAGATGTCGCCCGGCGTCAGGTACTGCGCGATCGTGAGCTTGAGGGCCGCCTTCTCGGCCGTGACGTCGGGGAAGACGAGCTGCACGCTGCCCTTGCCGAACGTCTGCGAGCCCACGATGACGGCGCGATCGTTGTTCTTCAGCGCGCCGGCCACGATCTCGCTCGCGCTCGCGCTGTTGCCGCTCACGAGCACCACGATCGGGTACAGCGGCTCGGTGCCCGGCCCCTTGGCGCGCTTCTCCTCGCGCCCCTCGGAGGCGCCGACCGTGGACACGATGACGCCGTCGGCGAGGAACTTGTCGGCGATGCGCGCGGCCTGATCGAGCAGGCCGCCCGGGTTGCCGCGCAGATCGAGCACGAGCCCCTTCAGCTGCCCCTTGCTGCGCAGCCCGTCGAGCGCCGCGTCGAGCTCCGCGGTCGAGGTCGCCTGGAACGTCTTGAGCCGGACGTAGCCGACGCCGCCATCGAGGGCGCGCGACTCGACGGACCTCACCTTGATCACCTCGCGGGTCAGCTCGAAGGCCTTCGGCCCCTGCCACCCTCCGTCGCCCTCGCGGGTCACCCACACGGTGACCGGGGTGCCGGGATCGCCGCGGAGCCTCCGCACAGCGTCGTCGAGCGGCATGTTGAGCGTCGACTCGTTGTTGATCTTCACGATCCGATCGAGCCGCTTGAGGCCCGCCCTGCCCGCGGGCGTGTCGGGCATCGGGTTCAGGACCGTGAGCATCTGGTCGCGGATCGAGATCACGACGCCGAGCCCGCCGAACGCGCCCGACGTGGAGAGGTTCATCTCCTTGTACGCCTCGGGGCTCAGGAACGACGAGTGCGGGTCGAGCGTGTGCAGCATGCCGTTGCACGCGGCGTACTCGACGTCCCGCAGATCGACCTCCGTGCCGCGGAGGTTCTTCTGGAGGAAGGTGAAGACCTCGCGGAGGCGCGCGGAGACGTCCCAGGGGCCCTGGATGTTGTCGATCCGGAACTTCTTCTCGCTGGTCTCGACGCGAACGGTGACCTCGTTCGGGTCCTCGTTGAGGACGATCACCTGCGCGACGTCGCGCTGGACGGCGTTGAGCGCCGACAGCAGCATCTCCTTCGGCTTGACGCGATCCGGCTCGACGTACTTGTCCCGGATCATCTTCAGCGTCTCGTTGACAGCCTCGAGACGCGTGAGGTCGTACGGCGCCTTGGCCACCTGCCCGGTGACGGCCAGCGCCGGCTCGAACCCGCGCCAGAGCCCGCCAGGGCCGAACTGAAGGACGAAGTACGCTGCCAGCGGGAACGCGGCGGAGACGACGAGCGCCTTGGCGATGCGCTCCAGAGGTCGGTGAGGCATACGGCGATCGAGTATAGACGCGCTCCAGCGAGCGTCGACCGACGTCGGTGCGCGATCGCCCCGATCGCCCCCGAGCGCCGCGTTCCAGCGCGGGCGCTACACGGGCTTCTGCGTGTCTTCTTGCTTCTCTTCGGGCTTCGCCGGCAGCTGCTTGGCGGGATCCTCTTCCTCGTCGTCGCGGATCCCCTTCTTGAAATTCCGGATGCCCTCGCCGATCCCCTTCCCGATGTCAGCGATCCTCCCCGCGCCGAAGAGGAGCAAGGCGAGGCCGATAAGGAGAGCGATTTCGAGCGGTCCGATGCGGCCCATAGCGTTGATCCCTTGAAGGCTGCCGCGCGCTCGGCGGCAGGTCGGCGGGCCACGGCCCGGTTTGCGTCGACCCATACCACCCATCCTCCGCACCGGCAATGCAGCGGTTCGAAGCGCTGAGACCCGTGCTAGGCTCGCGCACCGGCTTCGCTGGAGGAGAGACGAGGCGCGTGTGCACCCGTTCACTCCGCCAGCGGTTCACAAATCAAGAACGGCTCGACGACCCACACGGGATCGCCAGCCGGCCGGCCCGGACGCCAACCTCGGATGAGGCCGGCGGTGATCCATGGCTCGAGCCCTCGCAGGCTTCGCGACAGTCGACACGGGGAAAACACGATGCCGATGAACCGCTTGAATCGAAAGGCAGCGCATTGTCTGGCAGGAGCGTCGGTGGCCGCGGCGGTGCTCGCCGGCGCCGCCGGGCGCGCGAGCGCTCAGGAGGCGAGCGAGGGCGACACGGTGAGCGTCGACGGCAAGGGGATCGTCGGCGGCGCGCTGCTCGGCGGCGAGGTCGTGATGCTGACCATGGGGGCGATCGGGGTCGAGCGCGCCTGGCCGTACCTCGTGTTCGGCGGGCTCGGCGCGGTGGGCGGCGGCGTCGCCGGCTACTTCGTCGAGGCGGCGGATCCGCCCGCGGAGGTGCCGCTCTACATGCTCGCCGGCGGCATGGCGCTGGTCATCCCGACCCTCGTCGTCACCCTGAACGCCACCGCGTACAAGCCCCCCGACTCCGACCAGAGCGAGCCGATCCGCAACGAGCCGGCCGCGGAGCCCCCGCAGCCGGGGATCAACGTCCAGCTCACGACGGACGCCGCGCAGATCCTCCGGCGGTCCCGCCGGGAAGAGCCCCGGCTCGGCCTCGTCGACATCACGCCGCGCCGGGTCGCGCTCGGCGTGCCCGCGCTCTCGTTCAAGCCGCTCTACTCGCAGGACGAGATGTTCAAGTTCGGCGTGGCGCAGGGGCACGAGGTCCGCGTCCCCGTCCTCCGGGCGACCTTCTGAGGGGCCCGGGGTCGCCCCGGGCGGCGGCGCGGGGCAGGCGCCCCCCTGCCCCGCGCGCCGGTCTCTGTGCCGATCCCTACGCTCGGCGTTAGGCTCTCGCCGTGGCCGACCTCCACGATCCTCCGCTCCCCTGGTCCACGCGGCTCTGGTTCGCCTTCGCGTGCTTCTTCCGCGTGCTGTTCGATTCCCAGTTCGCCGCGCGGGCGTGGCAGGCGCGCTCTGCCGTCGCCCTGCCGCCGGCCGAGCGCGCTGAGCCGCGACGGATCGAGCGAGACCGCACAGGCGGCGCGCCCGAGGCCGCGGCGGCGGCGGCGGCGAGCGAGCCCGCGCCGGCGCCGGTCGCCGCCCCCGCGCCGCACGCCGCGCCCGCGGTGAGCTCGGCGCTCCAGCTGCTCTCGCTGCTCCAGCGCGAGGGGCGGCTCGTCGACTTCCTCGAGCAGGACATCGCCTCGTTCGGCGACGCGGACGTCGGCGTGGCGGCGAGGATGGTCCACGAGGGCTGCCGCAAGGCGCTGCGCAGCCACGCGAAGCTCGCGCCCGTGCGGCGCGAGGACGAGGGGGAGAAGGTGACGCTCGAGGCCGGCTACAACCCCTCCGAGATCAAGCTGATCGGCAACGTGTCCGGGACCGCGCCCTACAGAGGGGTGCTGCGCCACCGGGGCTGGCGCGCCGACGACGTCTCGCTGCCGACGCCGGTCGCCGGCCACGACGCCAGCATCATCGCCCCCGCGGAGGTCGAGCTATGAGCGCGCGCTACATCATCGGCATCGATCTCGGCACCACCCACTGCGCGCTCGCCTACGCGCGCCTGCCCGAGGACGGAGCCGACGCGCGGCTCACGCCGTCGCCCGAGGTGATGGCGGCCCCGCAGCTCGTGGCGCAGGGGACGCTCGAGGCGCGGCCGCTCCTGCCCTCCTTCATGTACATCCCTCACGAGAGCGAGGGCCCCCAGGCGCTGCCCTGGGACGCCGAGCGGCGCTTCGCCGTCGGCGAGCACGCCCGCGCGCGCGGCGTCGACGCGCCGGCGCGCCTCATCTCGAGCGCGAAGAGCTGGCTCAGCCACGCTGGCATCGACCGGCGCGGATCGACGCTCCCGCTCGGCGCGCCCGAGGACATCGAGAAGATCTCGCCCGTCGAGGCGTCGTGGCGGTACCTCGAGCACCTCACCGAGGCGTGGGATCACCTGTTCGCGAAGGACGATCCGGCGCTCGCCCTCGCGAAGCAGGAGATCGTGATCACGGTGCCCGCGTCGTTCGACGCCGCCGCGCGCGATCTCACCGTCGAGGCCGCGAGCGCCGCGGGGTTCGAGGACCTCACCCTGCTCGAGGAGCCGCAGGCCGCCGTGTACGCCTGGATCGACGCGGCCGGCGAGGCGTGGCGCAAGCACCTCCAGCCGGGCGACGTGCTGCTCGTGATCGACGTCGGCGGCGGGACCACCGACTTCTCCGCGATCGCCGCGGTCCCGCGCGACGGCTCGCTCGAGCTCGTCCGCGTGGCGGTCGGCGACCACATCCTGCTCGGCGGCGACAACATGGACCTCGCGCTCGCGCACGTCGTGAAGGCGAAGCTCGCCGCCGAGGGCAAGGAGCTCGATCGCTGGCAGATGACGTCGCTCACCCACGCCGCGCGCGTCGCGAAGGAGCGGCTGCTCGGCGATCCGTCGATCAACGAGGCGCCGATCGCGATCGCCGGCCGCGGCTCGAAGCTGCTCGGGGCGGCGATCCGGACCGAGCTCACGCGCGACGAGATCACCCGGACGCTCGTGGACGGGTTCTTCCCCGAGGTCCCCTCGTCCGCGCGCCCCGCGACCCGCGCGCGCGCCGGCCTGACGCAGCTCGGCCTCCCGTACGCGCAGGACCCGGCGATCACCCGCCACCTGGCCGCGTTCCTGGGGCGGCAGGCCGGCGCGACGTCGAAGCTTCCGGGCTTCGCCCCGCAGGGAGAGGCGAACGCCGAGCCCGGCCGCGCGCCGCTCCTCCTGCACCCGACGGCGGTGCTCTTCAACGGGGGCGTCATGAAGAGCGCGGCGCTGCGCGAGCGGCTCGTCGCGACGCTCGGCGCCTGGCTCGAGCAGGACGGCGCGCCCCGGCCGCGGGTGCTCCCGAGCGACGACCTGGATCTCGCGGTCGCGCGCGGCGCCGCCGCCTACGGCCTCGCGCGGCGCGGCCGCGGGCTCCGGATCCGCGGCGGGACGGCGCGGGCCTACTACGTGGGCATCGAGGGGGCCGTCCCCGCGGTGCCCGGCCTGGAGCCGCCGATCACGGCGCTCTGCCTCGCGCCGTTCGGCATGGAGGAAGGCACCGAGGCGACCCTGCCGCCGCAGGAGTTCGGCGTGGTGGTCGGCGAGCCGGTGCGCTTTCGCTTCTTCAGCTCGTCGGTGCGCCGGGATGACCAGGCCGGGACCGAGCTCGAGAGCTGGAAGCCCGGAGAGCTCGAGGAGCTCTCGCCGATCGAGGTCACCTTGCCCGCCGAGGGTCGCCGCGAGGGCGACATGGTGCCGGTGCAGCTGCGCGCGTCGGTCACCGAGGTGGGGACGCTGCTCCTGGAGGCGATCCCCCGGGAGGCGCAGAAGCCGAACGAGCGCTGGCGGATCGAGCTGTCGGTGCGCGCCGAGGCGTGAGCGCGGGGGTGCCCGACATGGCACCGACGATTCGCAGGCTCCGCGTCGTCCATTCGACGAGATATACCTACGATCGCCCGGTGGAGCGCAGCGTGCACAAGCTGCATCTCTGCCCGGTGCACGACCGGGATCAACGGGTGCTCTCGCACACGCTCACGATCGATCCCTGCGTGACCACCATGGAGTTCGAGGACGTATTCGGTAACCGGGTCACGCGCTTCGAGATCACCGCCCCTTATACCGTGCTCACGATCTCGGCCGACTCGATCGTGGAGCTCTGCGACGCCGATCCGTTCGCGTTCGCGAAGAAGAAGATGCGCCCCGCGTTTCCCCTCGTCTGGATGCCGTGGGAGCAGGCGATCATCGCGCCGTACGTGCGCCCGGCGGAGCTCCCCGACACCCAGCTCCAGGCGCTCTTCGATTACGCCATGTCGTTCGTCGAGAAGAACGACGCGGACCTGATGGAGACGCTCTTCGCGATCAACCTGACGCTCTTCCGCGAGTACCAGTACGTGCCGGGCTCGACGAACCTCGCGACCACCCCGTATGACGTCTTCGTGAACCGGCGCGGGGTCTGCCAGGATTTCGCGAACCTGTTCATCTGCATGGCGCGGCTCCTCGGCATTCCGGCGCGCTACGTGTGCGGATATCTCTATACCGGCAACGTCGGCGCGAGCCGCGGCGGCTCCGACGCGACCCACGCGTGGGTGCAGCTCTACATCCCGAACATCGGCTGGAAGGGGTTCGACCCCACGAACGGCGTGCTGGCCAGCCTCGACCACGTGCGGGTCGGTTACGGCCGCAACTACATGGACGCAACGCCGACAGCGGGGACGCTCTACACCGCCGCCGCCGAGACAATGAACGTCGATGTGACGGTGAGCGAGGTCGACTAGGTCTCTCCGCGGGATCGCCCGCCCGCCGACAGGCGCCTGTCGCGCCGAGCCCACGGCGACAGCGGAGAGCGCGAAACGGCGGCCGCGGGCGAGGCAGGCTTCCCGCCCCTCCCTGCGGCCGCAGCGCGAAGCGCCGAAGGTCGCTCGGACGGATCCGCGAGACCTCGGCGCGTCGCGATCACTGGCCGTCCTGGAGACAGGCGGTGCCCTGCTCGATGCACGCGCCCTCAGCGGTGGTAGCCGCCGCGGTGCCGCACGCCTCGCACTCGGCGTCCGCTGGCTCGTCCGTTGTGCACGCGACATAGCAGGGGTTGCCCTCCGCCACGCCACACGTCTCGCAGATACACTGCGTAACCGCCTGGTATTTCGGGATCGAGGACTCGCAGAGGTCCGCCGGGTCGGCGCCGGCCACGAGAGGCGCTGAGCAAGTCACACACTCCTCGCTGCCGCCCGTGCCGCCCGTGCCGCCGCCACCGCCCTCGCCGCTGCCGCCCTCGCCGCTGCCGCCCGTGCCGCCGCCGCCGCCCTCGCCGGCCGAGCTGCTCGCGGTGGTCCCGCCGCCCGAGCCCGTCGTCTCGGTGTCGTCCCCGCACCCCGCGGAGAAGGCGGTCGCGCCAAGGATGAGAGCCATCGAGCCAATGCTGACAAGATTCATGTTACGCATGTTGTCCTCCGGCGCGCTCGAACGAGCGCCCGTCGTCGATCGTCGCTTCGTCTGTCAGTCCCACCGGGACTCGCCGGTCGCGACAACCCCCGCGTGCCGGCGGCGGCACACTACTCCACCCAGGCTGTGACGCTCAACTATCTTCCATGCGACGCGCGAAAACAGCTGTCCGCGCCTCGCCCGGTCGAGCGACCCCAAACACCATGGCATGCGCGTTGAGGACGAGCCCACCGAGCCCCCGCGGCTCGGGGATCGCCTGACTCCGACGCCCCGATGAAATAGCACCGAGATCGCGCGTCGCGAACCGCGCGCATCGCCGTGGCGGAGGGCTCGCGGCGCACGCCCGTCGCAAGCGTGGCACCGAATCCCGCAAGTCGCGAGTTCCGAGCCTCCTTGTGCTCCACGGAACGCCG
The DNA here is from genome assembly GCF_051475585.1 of Sorangium sp. So ce426. Lineage (NCBI taxonomy): Bacteria > Pseudomonadati > Myxococcota > Polyangiales > Polyangiaceae > Sorangium > Sorangium sp. So ce426. The sequence goes on from NZ_CP150341.1 coordinate 9,213,338, forward strand.
CGCCGTCGCCGGGATCGCCGCCGCCCGCGCCGCGCGCTGACCGCAGCCCTGCGCCATCTCGATGCCTCGCGCGAATCTGGAGATGGCGGCGGACGCCGCCGGGAGCGCGCGCCTTCGACGACTTGAAGGTGGAAGTTGGAAAGCGCTCGTGACAGCGGCCCTGGAGCACGGATCTGCTATGATCAGAGGCGCGGCGCCTGCGTCGCGCGCGATCGCAGAGCCCGGCCTCGCGCTGCGGTCGCGCGCGACGGGCGCCAGCGATACGGCCCCACGCGCGCCGCGCAGCGACGCGCGTGGCTCGTCGCGCGTCACGGGGGGAGGGCACGATGAGCATTCGTCTGCGCGTGTTGCGCGTGTTGCGCGTGTTGCGCGTGTTGCGCGTGCTGCGCGTGTGTCTGGCGGCGACGCTCGCGGGCCTGTGCGCCTGCGCGAGCACGTCCGTGCAATGGCCCTCGCCGGAAGGGCGGCCGAAGCTCTCGCCCCCACGGGAGATCAACGCCGTCGCGCGGCCGGACGCCGCGCGCTGCGCGGCGATCGTCGGGGCCACGCTCATCGACGGCCGGGGAGGGCCGCCCGTGCGCGACGCCGTCGTCGTGGTCCGCGGCGACCGCATCGTCGCCGCGGGCGCGCGCGCCGCCACCGACGTCCCTGCCGGCGCGGAGGTCGTCCCCGGCGCGGGGCTCTCGGTGCTGCCCGGCCTCATCGACGCGCACTTCCACCTCGACGGCGACGACGGGCTGCCCGGGGTCGTCCTGCAGCGCGGCGTCACCTCGCTGCGCGAGCCGGGGAGCTGGATCGAGGCGTACGACGGCGCGCGCAAGCTCGGCCCGACGCCGCGGCTCTTCCTGGCGGGGCCGCTGCTCGACGCGCCGTATCCGGCCTATCCGGAGAGCGCGATGCTGGTGCGCGACGCGGCCGAGGCGCGCTGGGCCGTCGATCAGCTGGTCGAGCGCGGGGCGTCGGCGATCAAGGTCTATTTCCGCCTGCCCCTCGGGCTCGTCGAGGAGGTCGCCAAGGCCGCGCACGCGCGCGGGGTGATCGCCGTCGCGCACCTCGAGACCGTGGACGCCGCGGCCGCGGTCCGCGCCGGGCTCGACGGCATCGAGCACATCACGTCGCTCGGCACGGCCCTCGTGCCGCCGCGCGAGGCGGAGCGCTACCGCCAGTCGGTGATCGCCGACAACGACGCGCGCTTCCCGGGGCGCTTCGAGGTCTTTCGCGGCATCTCCCTCGGCGCGCCGCGGACCCGAGCGCTGCTCGGGCTGCTCGCGGCGCGGGGCACCTTCCTCACCCCGACGCTCGCCATCTTCGAGCGCCGCGCCGGCGACGCGGGCGCGACGGAGACCCAGGTGCGCGGCTTCGAGAACATGATGAAGCTCACCCTCGCGGCGCGCCGCGCCGGCGTGCGGGTGGTCGTCGGCTCCCACGGCAAGGCGCCGGGCGCCGAGCGAGGCTGGGCCTACCAGCACGAGATGGAGCTGCTCGTCGAGAGCGGCCTCTCGCCCATGGAGGTCCTCGTCGCTGGCACGCTGGAGAACGCCAGGTACTTCCGCGCCGACGACCGGCTCGGCAGCGTCGAGCCGGGCAAGCTCGCCGACCTCGTCCTGATCGAAGGCGACCCGCTCGCGGACATCCGGGCGATGCGCCGCGTGAAGCGGGTGATGCTGAACGGGAGGTGGGTCGGCCCGGCTCAGGCCGAGTGAGCCGCACGCGCGCTCGCCGCCGCGGGCTCGGCGCGCGCGTCGCGTGGAGTCGCGCGAAAAGGACGAGCGCACGCGGAGCGCGCCGCCGCCATCGCGCGGCGCGCTCCGACAGCGGGCCTTCAGCCCATCTCGATCTCGACGCGCACCGTCGAGCCGGCCGGCGACAGGGGAATCACGTTCCCCGCGACGGTCTTGCCGTCCACGGTCAGCTTCTTCACGCCCTTGCACACGCCCGAGTTCTTGACGCTGATCTCGTAGGTGGCGCCGCGGAAGCGGCGGGAGATGGAGAAGCTCTTCCACGCCTTGGGCACGCAGGGATCCAGCTTCAGGCCGTCGTACTGGGGCTGCACGCCGAGGATCCCCTGGCTGACGGACACGAACGTCCAGGCCGCGGTGCCGGTGAGCCAGGCATTCTTGGCCTCACCGAAGACCGGGGCGTCCTTGCCGGCGATCATCTGCGCATAGACGTAGGGCTCGGCGCGATAGGTCTCGATCTGGCTCTCCTTGGCCGAGGGGCAGATGGAGAGATAGTACTCCAGCGCGCGCTCCCCTTCGCCCAGGAGACACCAGCCGAGGTGGATCCAGGTGTTGTTGTGGCAGAAGATGCCTGCGTTCTCCTTCACGCCCGGCGGATACGAGGTGACCTCGCCGAGCTCGAGGTGATAGGTCGAGTACGCGGGCTGCTGCAGAACGATGCCGTTCTTCGTGTAGAGGTGCTTGTGCACGCTCTCCATCGCCTGCTTGGCGCGGCCGTTGTCCGCGCCGGCGCCGCCCAGGACGCACCAGCCCTGGCTCTCGATGAAGATCTTCCCCTCCTCGTTCTCCTTGCTCCCGACCGGCCGGCTCTCGGCGTCGTAGGCGCGGCGGTACCACTCGCCGTCCCAGGCCTCCTTCTCGACCACGGCCAGCATCTCGGCGTACTGCTCACGCATGCGCGCCGCCTCGGACTTCTGGCCCATCCAGTCGTACAGGCCGGCCATCTCGCGGCTGGCATAGAGGAAGAGGCCGGCGATCATCACGGACTCGGCCTTCGAGTCCTTCACGTCGCCCGCGGTCTGGAAGCTCTCGTTGGGCTCGGTGCTGAAACAGTTCAGGTTGAGGCAGTCGTTCCAGTCCGCGTGGCCGATCAGCGGCAGGCCGTGCGGGCCCCGCTTCTTCATCGTGTAGGCGATGGACGTCTCCAGGTGGTGAAGGAGGTCCTCCTTGGAGCCCGGCTTGTCGGCGTAGCCCACCGCCTCCTTGAGGATGCCCTTGTCGCCGGTCTCCTTGATGTACGCGCACGTGGAGAGGATCAGCCACAGATGATCGTCATAGAAGTCGCCGCCGATGTCGGCGTTCCCCTTCTTCGTCAGCGGCTGGTACTGGTGGTAGCAGGTGCCGTCGCTGAGCTGGGTGGCGGCGATGTCGAGGATGCGCTGGCGGGCGCGCTCGGGGACGAGGTGCACGAAGCCCAGGAGATCCTGGTTCGAGTCGCGGAAGCCCATGCCCCGGCCGATGCCGGTCTCGTACATGCTGGCCGACCGAGAGAGGTTGAAGGTCGCCATGCACTGGTACTGATTCCAGGTGTTGAGCATGCGTGTCGCGTGCTCGTCCGGGCAGTCGGCCTGGAAGTTCGAGAGGATCCCGGCCCAGTCCGCCTTCAGCTGGGCGAACGCGCCGTCGACGACGCCGGGCGCGGAGTACTTGGCGAGGATCTCCTTGCCCTTCTGCTTGTTCAGGACGAAGGGCGCCTTGAACTTGGGCAGGTCCCCGTGGTCCACATACGAGAGCACGAAGCTCATCGTCTCGCTCGCGCCGGGCTCGAGCGAGAGGTTCACCTGGTGGCTGCCGATCGGGTTCCAGCCGAACGCCTTGGAGTTCGTGGCCTTCCCCTTGGCCGGCACCTGGGCCTCGTGGAGGCCGTGGTGGACGCTGCCGCAGAAGGCGTCACGGCTCGTGTCGAACCCGTCGATGGCGCGCGTGCAGGCGAAGAGCGTGTAATGGGAGCGGCGCTCGCGGAACTCGGTCTTGTGGTAGATGGCGCTCCCCTCGATCTCCACCTCGCCGATGGAGTAGGTGCGCTGGTAGTTCGTCATGTCGTTGAGCGCCTCGAAGAAGCAGAACTCCTGATAGGAGAAGAGCTGGATGTCCTTCTTCGAGCCGCTCTTGTTGGTGACCCGGGTGCGCCAGATCTCCACGTTCTCGCCGGGGACGATGAAGTAGAGCACCTCCACCTCGACGCCGTTCTTCTCGCCCGTGATCTTCGTGTAGCCCAGGCCGTGGCGGCACTCGTAGCGATCGAGGGCCGTCTTGAGGGGCTTCCACATGGGGTTCCACACGACCCCGCCGTCGTTCACGTACAGGTAGCGCCCGCCGAGATCCATCGGCACGTTGTTGTACCGGTAGCGCGTGAGCCGGCGCAGCTTGGCGTCCTTCCAGAACGTGTAGCCGCCCGCCGTGTTGGTGCAGAGGCCGAACATCTCGTCCGAGCCCAGGTAGTTGAGCCAGGGCAGCGGCGTGTCGGGCCGGGTGATGACGTACTCGCGGCTCTCGTCGTCGAAGTGGCCGTACTGATTGCTCATGGACGCGCGGTCTCCGTGGATAGCGACAGAAAAAAACCCGGAGGCAGCGCTGCCCCGGGTCGGATAAGCCGATGATTGTCAGGCCTGGGGCCTCCGAGCGAGCTCAGAGGGCCGCCACTCTAGACCCCGGCGCCTCCGCTTGTCAACGGGGCCTGGGAGCGCGCTCGCCGCGTTTTGCCAGCAAGAACGCCGCGCTCCGTCGCGCTTTGTCGGGTCCGCCGCGTCCGCCGCGCTCCGCCGCGTGTTGGCGCGTGTTGGCGCATGGTTCGTGTGCGGCAGACAACCCATGATTCCAGTGAAGGAAAAATTTTGCACATCGCAGCTCCGCGGGCCGCGCCTTGCTCGCGGAGCCGCGTATCCGCCGCTTCAACCGGCCTTGAACGTGTCGTAGCGGCCGGCGCGCGGCGCGACGCGCGCCTCCAGCGCGGCGCGCTCGGCGGGCGGCATCGGGAAGGAGAGGGACCGCGCGCCCAGGTTCTCGCGCACCTCGGCGATCGACGAGCAGCCGATGATCACCGTGTCGGCGTGGCTCGCCGCGTAGCGGATGAGCTCGGCCGCGCCCGCGGCGCGATCCTGGAGCAGGCGGCCCGCGGCCATGATCTTCATGCCGATGACGCCGACGCCGCGCCGCCGCGCCTCCTCGACCACGGTCGTCAGGAACGGGAGCCGCGCCGGATCTGCGGGGTTGACCGCGCAGAGCACGGTATCCACAGGATAACGCCGCATCGCCTCCAGGAGGATTTGCGGGTCGTGGTGGCCGGTGATCCCGACGTGGCGCACCCGGCCGTCCGCCCTGGCCTGCTCCACGGCCTCGATGGCGCCCCGCTTGCCGAAGATGGCGTCGAGCTCCTCGATCTCCCGCAGATCGTGCAGCTGCCATGAATCGAGGTGGTCTGTCCCGAGCCGACGCAGGCTGTCGTCGAGCAGCCGCAGCGCGCCGTCGCGATCCCGCGCGTGGGTCTTGGAGGCGAGGAAGACCTGCTCGCGCGCCTTCGGGCCGGCGGCGCGGAAGGCCTCACCGTAGTAGTCCTGGCTCTGCTGGTATGCAGGCGCGGTGTCGCAGTACCTGACCCCGAGGCGCAGGGCCTCCAGGATCACGGGCACCGCCTCGCGGTGACGGCCGGTCGTCCGGAGGATCCCCTCGCCCCCGAGCGACACCGGCTCGACCTGCGCGCCGGTCCGCCCGAGCGTGCGCGCCGGCGCTTCGCCGGCCGCAGGCGCCGCCGGTGACGGGCAGCCGGCTGCCCCGACCGCCACGGCCGCTGCGGTCGTGGCGACCGCTCCCAGCACGCCACGACGGCCACCGTCGGCACTTCCCGTCTCGCTCGGCTCGCGCATACGGCCCTCCTGGAGAGGACTCTACCAACCGACAGGTCGAACGTAAACCGAGGCCTGGATCCATGCAGTCACGCGGCTCGGGCGAGCGACGGCGGTGCGCCGCTCTCCTCATCGAGGCCGCGGCCCGGGGGACGGACGCCGTCTTCAGCGTGCAGCCGAGCGAGGGGCAACCGTCAGGGACGAGCCTTGGGCGCTCGGAAGTGGCCGTCGGTCCCTCGCTACCGCCGGTCGTCGGAGTCGTCGTCGTCCGGCCGATCGTCGTCCTCGAACACCAGCCTGCCAATCACCACTTGGCGCACCGTCGTGGGGTAATAGGCCGTGACAGCGGCCGTGCTCCAGGTGTGCCCGACGATGGTCTCCGAGGTGTTCGTGTAGAGCCGCATCGTCCCGTAGCCAGCGCCGGAGGCCCCCCGGCCGCTCGCGGCGTACCTGGAGTCGGACGAGCCGTGGTGCGTGCTCGTCGAGTCGACGATGCTCACCTCGAACTGGAGTGTGCCCGCGACGAGAGGGCTGGCGGGGAGCTTCGCCCTCGGCGCCCGGCGGAGGATCGCGACGTGCCCGGTCGAGGACTCGCCAGCGGGGTAGCGGATGGCGATGATGTCGGCGGCGCGCGCGTCCTTGGGATCGTGGATCCTCTCGAATCCGTTCTCCTCGACGATGGCGTCGTAGTACGCGGCCGCGCTCGGGCTCCGGCTGCCCAGCCAACCCTTGAGCGACGCTTCGGTGAAGCCGTAGCCCCGCTTGAGCAGCTCCGTCAGGAAGGTGGCGCACTGCGTCCGGTTCGCGTAGCGCCGCGCGCCGGCCACACCGGTCCAGCTGATGAAGCTGGGGCTCGAGTTGTATTCGTTGTTCTCAGGCCTGATGTTGTCCACGAGGCTCTCCGCCCACCTGAGATGGTCGGCGTGATGCGCAGCCGCGGTGCGCGGGGAAAGCCACACGAGCCCCGGAAGGACGAGACAAGCGATCTCCAGCATACGACGATGAACGCTCGCCATGATCCACCTTGCAATGCAGTGAGTTGCTCGGACTGGCGCGTCGCATTCAGCGCGCGGATTCCCGTGATAGATTAAGTCCGATCGAGAGGCGCCGTTCAATACAAATTTGCAGCACGATCATCTTTGGGAGTCCCTTGTCCCACAGGCGCACAGAAGGACAGGCATCCTCTCGCGTCGTGCGCCTCGCGGGACACAACGATGAGACGATAGTCGGTCGATTTCGAATGAGGGGCTTGTTAACCTGGCCTGTTGTTCCGATGCCCGGGGAGCAGGCGCGGGGCGGGGCGTGTCGGAGCCAGAGCGACGAGCGGGCGGCCTCGATCGGTCGCCAGCCGGTCACTTCGACTTGATGCGGAACTCCACGCGCCGGTTCATGGCGCGGCAGCCCTCGTCGTTCGTGAAGCAGAGCGGCGCGCCGGCGCCATACCCCGGCGCCGTCATCGGCGTCGCGACGCCGCGCTGGACGAGGTAGCGGACCACGGCGTTCGCGCGGCGCTCGGACAGCTTGATGTTGTGCTCCACGCTGCCCTGGTTGTCCGTGTGCCCCTCGACCGTGAGCGCGGTGATCTCCGGGTGCGTCCGCAGGATGTTCGCCACCGCGTCGAGGACCGAGAACGACTCCGGCCGGATCTCGTCCTTGTCGAGGTCGTAGAAGATGGGCCGGGCGATCTTGATGCGATCCCCCTCGATGACCGCCTCGGCAGGCGCCGCCGGCTGGACGGCCACGGGCGGAGGAGGAGGCGGGGGCGCCGCGCTCGCCGCCACCGACATCTCGGTCTTCGCCGACCCGCACCCCGCCGCAAGGGCGCCCAGGACCACAAGCCAGATCGCTCGGTTCGCTCGCATTTCGCGGCTCTAGCACGGGGAATCGCCCGGAAGAACCGGAAGAAGCGCGCCGACGGCCGCCGACTCCCGCCCGGGCGCGCGCGGCCGGACGACCGGTGAGGCCACGGTGCGCCCGGCGACGCCCCCCCGCGCGGGCGCGCGCGGCCACGCCGGACCTGCGGAATGCGCCGCGGCGATCCGGTATCGTTGCTGCGCGCACGCATGTCCGCCCCCGCGAAGAGCCCGAGCCTGATCGTCGGAATCGACCTCGGCACCACGCACACCGTCGTGGCGTGGGCCGAGCGCGACGCCGGCCCCGGCGCGATCCGCGTCTTCTCGATCCCGCAGCTCGTGACCGCCACCGAGATCGAGGCGCGCCCGCTGCTGCCGTCCCTGCTCTACGCGCCCCTCCCCGGCGAGGCGCCCGCCGATCCGTTCAGCGACGCGCCCTTCGCGATCGGCGAGCACGCGCGCCGGCGCGGCGGCGAGATCCCCGGGCGGCTCGTCGCCTCGGCGAAGAGCTGGCTCTGCCATCCCGCCGTCGACCGCACGGCGCCCATCCTGCCCTGGGGCGCGGCCGAGGAGGCGGCCGCCCTGCCGCGCGTCTCGCCGCTCGACGCGAGCGCGCGGATCCTCGCCCACGTGCGGCGCACCTGGGACGACGCCTTCCCGGAGCGCCCGCTCGCGGCGCAGGAGGTCGTGCTCACCGTCCCGGCCTCGTTCGACGAAGTCGCGCGCGAGCTCACCGTCGAGGCCGCCCGCCGCGCCGGCCTCTCGGCGCGCCTCCTCGAGGAGCCGCAGGCCGCGTTCTACGACTTCATGCGGCTCGCCGGCGCCGAGGGCCTCGACGCCCTGCTCGACCGCTCGGGCGGCGAGGCGATGGTCCTCGTCTGCGACGTCGGCGGCGGCACGACGGATCTGTCGCTCATCCGGGTCGCCCGGGGCGCTGGCGCGGCCAAGGGCCACCCCGAGGTCTCCCGCGTCGCGGTCGGCCACCACCTCTTGCTCGGCGGCGACAACATGGACCTCGCGCTCGCCCACCTCTGCGAGCCGCGCCTCGTGGGCGCAGGGGAGAAGCTCGACCCGGCGCGCTTCGGCCAGCTCGTGCTCGCCTGCCGCGCCGCCAAGGAGCGCCTGCTCGGCGGCGAGGTCTCGTCCGGCGGCGCCGGCGGCGCCGCGCCTTCGCCGCCGGACGACGCGCCGGTCACGGTGCTCTCGCACGGCGCGCGGCTCGTGGGCGGCGCGCTGACGACGCGCCTCGGCCGCGACGAGGTCGAGGGCGTCGTGCTGGACGGCTTCTTCCCGGACGCGCCGCGGGACGCCCGGCCGCAGCGCGGGCGGAGCGGGCTCGTCGCGTTCGGCCTGCCCTACGAGCGCGACGTCGCGATCACCCGGCACGTGGCCTGGTTCTTCGCGCGCCACGCCCCGGAGGCGCGAGGGCCGACCGCGCTGCTCCTGAACGGCGGCGTCTTCCGCGCCCGCCGCGTCGCGGAGCGCCTCGCGCGGGTCGTCGAGCGCTGGGGCGGCCCGCCGCTCGATCTGCTCCCGCACGCCGATCCCGACCTCGCGGTGGCGCGGGGCGCGGTCGCGTATGGCCTCGCCCTCGCGGGCCGCGGCGTGCGCATCGAGGGGGGCGCGGCGCGCGGCTACTACGTCGGCCTCGAGCCGCCCGCCGGCGGGGGGCCGCGGCCAGCGGTCTGCGTCGTGCCGCGCGGCGCGAAGGAGGGCAGCGTCCACGCGGCGGCCGGGCGGACGTTCGCGCTCGTCGTGGGGCGCCCGGTGCGGTTCGACCTGTTCGCGTCGGACGACGCGCGCGTCGATCGCGCGGGCGACCTCGTCCCCCTCGAGGACGACCGGTTCGAGGCGCTGCCGCCGATCGCGGTGGCGTTCGACGCGGGGGACGCGGCGCGCGCCGCGACCGGAAAGCAGGCGGAGGTGCGGGTGCAGATCGAGGGAGAGCTCACCGCGATCGGCACCCTGGATCTCGCCTGCGTCGAGGTGGGCGCCGCGGCGCCGCGCCGCTTCCGGCTGGCGTTCCAGCTGCGCGAGGACGGCCGCGACGCGCGCGCCGCCGAGGCCGAGGGCGGCGCCCCGGCGGAGCGGGCGCTGGCGAGGCCTCACGCCGCGGCGGCGCCGGGCGGCAAGCGCCTCGACGAGGCCCGGGAGGCGATCGAGCGGGTGTTCGGCAAAGGGCGGCCCGACGTGGCGCCGCGGGAGGCGAAGAACCTGGTGCGCGAGCTCGAGCGCGTCCTCGGGGAGCGCGCCACCTGGACGACGGAGACCGCGCGGGCGCTGCTCGACACCCTCGTCCCGAGCGCGCGCTCGCGGCGGCGCTCGGCCGATCACGAGCGCGTGTTCTGGTCGCTCGCCGGCTACTGCCTCCGCCCCGGGTTCGGCGACGCGGGCGACCCGGCGCGCGTCGCCGCGCTCGCGCCGCTCTTCGCCGAGCGGCTGGCGTTCCCGCAGGAGGCGCGCTCCTGGCAGCAGTTCTGGATCGCCTGGCGCCGCATCGCCGCCGGCCTCGACGAGCCACAGCAGGTCGCGATCCGGGATCTGGCCGATCCGTTCCTGGCCCCGGCCGAGCAGCGGCTGAAGAAGCCGAGGGGGGTGAAGCCAGAGGCGCTCGACGATCTGCTCGAGCTCTGCGCGTCGCTCGAGCGCGTGCCCGCCGGCCGGCGGAGCGAGCTCGGCGCGTGGATCCTGGAGCGCACATGGACCGACCGCGACGCGCGGCTCTGGGCGGCGATCGGCCGCCTGGGCGCGCGCGTTCCGGCGTACGCGAGCGTCCACCATGTGGTGTCGCCGGCGGCGGCCGAGCGGTGGATAGACCACCTGCTGCGCGAGAAGTGGCAGGAGCTGCCGTCCGCGGCGCCGGCCGCGGTGCAGCTCGCGCGCAGGACCGGGGACCGGGCGCGCGACGTCTCGGACCGGGTCCGCGGTGAGGTGGAGCGGCGGCTCGTCAAGGTGGACGCCCCCGAGGCCTGGCTCAAGGCGGTGCGCGAGGTGGTGGCCGTCGAGGAGTCCGAGCGCGCGGCGTTCTTTGGCGAGGGGCTGCCCGTGGGGCTGCGGCTTGTGAGCGAGTAGGGAAAGCCCTTCTGCGCGCTTCGAGGCCTACTGGCGGCCTCACTTCCAGAAAGAGCAGGCGCTGTCCATACGCCCGCAAGCCACCTTCGGGCTCAGGCGATCACAGGTCGAGATTCCGTCGCTCGGCGGGTGATCATGGCAGAGATCGCCGCCGCAGCGGTCAGCGGCGAAGTCGGCCCCTGAACTGCACCCCGCTCTACTCGCCGGCAGCCGCCCCGATGCATGCCTCGAGCTCCGGCGTCGCCCGCCAGCCGCATTTGCCCGACGCGCCCCGCTCGCACACGCTGTGCTCCTTGTAACACCCGTACTCCTCGAGCCACTCGCACGTGGTGACGACATCCACACCCTTGTCCGCGCAGATCTGCCCGCTGCAGCCCGTCGCCACGCACGGCGCAGCCTCGCCGCCGCCAAGGCACGCCTCGAGCTCCGGCGTCGCCCGCCAGCCGCACTCGCCCGACGCGCCCCGCTCGCACACGCCGTGCTCCTTGTAACACGCGTATTCCTCACGGTACTCGCAGGTCGTGGCCACATCCTCGTCCGCGCAGACCTGACCGCTGCAGCCGGTCACAACGCACGGGGCAGGCTTGCCGCCGCCAATGCACGCCTCGAGCTCCGGCGTCGCCCGCCAGCCGCATTTGCCCGACGCGCCCCGCTCGCACACGCCGTGCTCCTTGTAACACGCGTATTCATCGCGCCACTCGCAGGTCGTGACCACGTCCTCGTCGGCGTCGGCGCAGACCTGGCCGCTGCAGCCGGTCACCACGCACGACGCAGGCTCGCCGCCGCCAAGGCACGCATCGAGCTCCGGCGTCTCCCGCCAGCCGCACTCGCCCGACGCGCCCCGCTCGCACACGCCGTGCTCCTTGTAACACGCGTATTCCTCCCGGTACTCGCAGTCCGTGACCACGTCCTCGTCCGCGCAGACCTGCCCGCTGCAGCCGGTCACCTGGCACGAGGCCGGCTCGCCGCCCGCCACCCCACCTCCCCCAGGGCCAGCCCCCCCGCCCTCGATCGGGCCCTGACAGCCTTTGCCCTTGGCACCCGTGAGCAAAGGTACGAAGAGCATGAGCATCGCAACGACAAGTCGGTGACGTTTGCTGAAAAGATCCATCGTCAAGCCTCCTATCAAGAGATAGACGAACCTGCCATCCGGCAGCCGCGGGCGCCAGGATTCACACCCCGTGCCAAGCACGGCGCCGGCGCCCCCCCACGCATCCTCGCGCGCAGACGCGATGCCCCCGCGGCGACGAGCAGCTGCCCACAAGCCGCGTGAGCCGCCTCCAGGTCATGAGAGCTCGCCCCGGGATCAGGGCATCGACCATCACCACGGCGCACGCCTTGCGGGCAGGCCCCCTGACCGCCGACAGCCCGCCGGCCGCACACTCTGGCACAGGCCGCGGTAATACCCGCAAATTCCTTGGATTTTTCGTGGGATTCATCATGGCCCACTTTTTGCTTATTTTGCTTATAGCGCCGAACACGGGACCTGAACAGCGCACGCGCACCGGCGCCGACATGACGCCCTGTGTCTCGTCCTCAACGAGGTGAACAATGACCTTCCTGTCTCGAACTTACGCCGGCTGGCTCGTCCTCGCGACGGCGGCGGTCTCGGCCGGACTCACCGGCTGCGGGAGAGGCTCGACGGGGCCTTCCTCCGAAACCGGCTCGACCGATTTCATCTCTGACAATCCGAGGGCCGGCGGTGGAAGAGATACGGCCAACGATGGAGGCGAGGGCTCGGCGGGCACCGGAGGCGACGGCGACCCGACCGCGCCCCCGGCCGACGGCGACGCCGAGCGCGCGATCACCGAGGCCGACATCATCCAGGTCAAGGACGGCAAGCTCTACGCGCTCTCGCAGTACTCGGGGCTCAGCATCATCGACATCTCCAAGCGCGACCGGCTGAGCCTCCTCGGGCGCTACCGGGCGAGCGGGATCCCCTTCGAGATGTACCTGCGCGACGGCATCGTCTACGCGATGTTCTCGTCGTGGACCCAATACATCTACGACGCGGCCACCGGCGAGTACTCCTATGAGCAATCGAGCCACATCGAGGCGCTCGACGTCTCCGAGCCGGCGGACATCCAGCAGATCGGCTCGTTCGACCTGCCGGGCGCCATCTCCGACTCGCGCATCGTCGGCGACGTGCTCTATACCGTCACGTTCGAGGACGGCGGCTGCTGGGGGTGCAAGGAGTCGCGGAACACCACGATCACCTCCCTGGCCGTCGGCGCCCCCGCCGAGATCGCCGTGGTCGATCAGCTGAGCTACGACGACGACCCCAACGACTACGGGTGGCAGCGCAGCGTGAGCGTCACCCAGGACCGCATGTACATCGCGGGCATCGAGTGGGACGGCACCGACGAGGGGCACTCCACCATCCAGGTCGTCGACATCTCCGATCCCGGCGGCGCGCTCGTCGAGGGCGCGAGCGTCGAGGCCGTCGGCCAGATCCAGAGCCGCTGGCAGATGGACGAACACGAGGGCGTCCTCCGCGTCGTCAGCCAGCCCGGCCTCTGGCGGACCGACGCGCTGCCCGGCGTCCAGACCTTCGCCGTCGCGTCCTCGCAAGAGCTCACGCCCCTCGGCTTCACCGAGCTCACCCTGCCCAGGCCCGAGACGCTGCGCTCCGTGCGCTTCGACGGCGACCGCGCCTACGCGATCACGGCGGAGCAGACCGACCCGCTCTTCACCATCGATCTCAGCGATCCAGAGCACCCCGCCCAGCTCGGCGAGCTCGAGATGCCCGGCTGGGTCTACCACATGGAGCCGCGCGGCGACCGGCTGCTCGCCCTCGGCTTCGACAACGCCGCCACGGGCGGCTCGCTCCACGTCTCGCTCTTCGACGTCTCCGACCTCACGAAGCCCACGATGCTGGAGCGCGTCCATTTCGGCGGCGACTGGGCGAGCTTCGCCGAGGGCCAGGACCAGATCCACAAGGCCTTCACCATCCTCGACGATCTCGTCCTCGTGCCGTACAGCGGCTGGGACATCGACGAGGCCGAGGGCTGCGGCTCGTACGAGAGCGGCGTCCAGCTGATCGACTTCACGGCCGACACGCTCACGAAGCGCGGCTCGGCGCCGGCGCGCGGCCAGGCGCGCCGCGCCTTCGTCCACGACACGCGGCTCTTCGCCGTCTCCGACCAGGAGGTCGGGACGTTCAACATCGATGATCGCGACGCCCCGGTCGAGGCCGCCGACCTGGCCCTGGCGACGGTCGTCAGCAACACGGTCGCCACCGGCGATCTCGTGGTCCGCATGGGCGCGGACTGGTGGACCCAGGCCGCGGAGCTCGAGGTCGTGTACGCCGCGGACCCGGGGCGCGCCGAGCCGATCGGCAAGCTCGACCTCTCGACGCTGGCCTCCGGATCGAAGAGCGACTGCTATGGATCCGGCCTCTCCAGCGCGCAGCTCTTCGCGCACGGGCAATACGCCTACCTGCTCTGGCCCTCGTACACGGACACGACGAAGACGAGCCTCGCCGTCATCGATCTCACGAACCCCGAAGCCCCCCGGATCGCGAGCCAGCGCGATCTGCCGTTCACCAGCAACGCGCTCTACTATAACGGGTACTACGGCAGGATCGTCTCCGCGGGCGCCGCCGTGGTCCAGGCAGGGAGCGCGCTCGTGCTCCGCAACGTCGAGGACCAGTACTACTACTACGAGGACGGCAGCGGCGCCCCGCCGCCGCAGCCCCGCGATCCGTCGCTCGAGATCATCGACCTCTCGAACCCGTCGAGCCCGACGCACCGCTCGCTGCCCCTGCCCGACGCCGCCGGTTACACGGGCCTGCAGCTCGACGGCACCACCGTGCTGACGTCGCACTGGGTGCCGCTGTCGAACGACGCCTCCAGGGCGCGCTTCTACATCGACCGCATCGACGTGGCCGATCCCTCATCGGCGGTCGTGCGGACGCCGGTCAACGTGCCCGGCTCGCTGCTGGCCTTCGATGGCGCGTCGGACCGCGCGCTCACGGTCGATTACGAGACGGTCGAGCTCGAGGTCGCGAGCTACCGGGAGTGCTACAGCGCGTTCAGCTACTACGCCGAGTTCGTGCCGGCGAACCAGCAGAACTACGATGGGCCCGGCGTCTGCCGCGGGACGCGCCACACCCTCAAGCTGCTCGACGTCGGCAGCGCGAGCGCGCGCCTCCGGGACGAGCACACGCTCGACGACGGCACCCGCCTGGACCAGGTGTTCGTGGGCGATGACCGCGTGTTCATGTACACCTCCGGGTACTACGCCGTGGGCGACGCGGTGGGCGTGGGCGCGTACACGTCCGGGATCCTCGTGGCCAGCGGGCTCACGGAAGGCAGCATCGACGTCGCGACGAAGGAGCTCTCGACCCCCGACGCCGGCTGGCCGCGCGCCGTGGACGGGACGCGCCTCCTCCTCGCCGGCTACAACCCGCCCGGGCTCTCGGTGCTCGACGCGGCCGACCTCGACGAGCTGACGCTCGAAATGAAGGGCGAGCTCTCGTCGTACGTCTCGCAGGTGACGATCTCCGGCGACACCGCGCTCTGCGCGCTCTGGTACCACGGGCTCGAGGTCGTCGACCTCGGCGACTGATCCGCGCGCCGCCGCTTCACCCCGCGCGGCTCGTCACGGGCGGCGCGGCGAAGGCGCCGCCCGGCCGCTACCCTCCCCCGTAGATCTGCCCGATCTTCTGCACCGAATCCCACACGTACGCGCAGCCCGAGCTCAGCAGGAGCCCCGGCAGGATCACCGCCGACCAGGCGAGCGAGAGCCGCGCGCTCGGCGCGGGGCGCTCCGCCTCCACCAGCGCGTCGCGGGCGAGGCGCCGGACCGCGTCGGCACGGGCCGGGTCGAGCGGGGCGACCGGCGGCAGATCGGCGAGGCCCCTCGCCAGAGGATCCTCTCCTGAGAACGGCTTCATCGAGAACCTCCTCGCGTCTGTCCATCCGTCGCGTCCGCGGCGGAGATCGAGGTCGTCGATCCCCGCCGGGGCCGCTCAGCATTTCGCCTTTCGAGGCGAGCCGCAAGCTCGGCGCGGGCGCGCGACAGGCGCTTGCGGGCGGCGTCCTCGCGGATGCCGAGCACCTGGGCGACCTGCGCCGTGTCGAGCCCCTCGACGGCCCCGAGGAGCAACACCTCGCGGTGCACCGCCGCGAGATCGCCGAGCGCCGCCTCCAGCGCCGCCACGTCGGCTCGGGCGTCCGCCGCGCCCTCGGGCTCAGGCGCGGCCGGCGCGGGCTCGCGGGAGAACAGCGCGGCGCGGGCGAGGTCGATCAACGCGGAGCGGCGGTGGCTCCGGTAGCGGTTCCTGGCGATCGTGAACAGCCACGCGGCGAGATCGGTGTCCTCGGCGAGCCGGCCGGCGTGGCGCGCGACGGCGAGCCAGGTGTCCTGGAACAGATCCTCGGCGACGTCGCGCCGGCCGGAGAGGCGCACGAGGAAGCTGAAGATCCGGACGTTATAACGCGCATAGAGCGCGTCGAAGGCGCGCGGATCGCGGCGCCTCAGGCGCGCCGCGAGCTCGGCGTCGGACGGAGCTGCTGCGCCCTCCCTCTCCACGCCGGCATAACGCGCGAGGGCCGCGGGCGTGACAAGGAAGTTTTCCGGTCACGGGATCCGCGGCGCCGCGTTGGGGCTCGTGAAGGCCGGCGCACACGGCGGCGGCGACGACACGCGGCAGGCAGAGAAGAGCAGACGAGAGGGAGGCACCGATGTTCGATTTCTTCGTCGAGGGCGGCTGGGGGATGTGGCCGATCCTGGTCTTCGGGATGGTCACGGTCGGCGCGGGGCTGCAGTTCGCCCGGCGGCCGGAGCCCGGGAAGCTCGGGTTCATCGCAGCCATGGGGCTGACGACGCTTGTCGCGACGATCCACGCGACGTGGATCGACCTCGGCGCTGTGTTCAGCTACCTGTCCGACCCGGCGAAGGTGCCTGACGGCGAGCTCGCGCGTGTGCTCGTCGTGGGGCTGAAGGAGAGCACGCGGCCCGGGTCGCTCGGGGGGTTATTGCTCGCCATCGCGTGCCTGCTCTCGGCGGTGGGCGTCCTGCGCGCCGGTCGGGCGCCGGCGGACGGCGGCGCGCGCCGCGGCGAGCCGCGCGACGCGCATTCGTGAGCGCCGGCGGGCTGCGCGGCCGCACGGCCGCGCGGCCGCGAGGACGCACGCTCCCCGGCGGAGGGGGCGGCCGGGAGCGCGGCGGCGGGCCTCGCCCAGCGCCGGCGCTTGGCGCCGGGGCCCGGGTGCGGCACACAAGGTCCATGGGCAGAGCCGAGCTCGCGCAGCTGATCGACCGCGATGGCCTCGACGCCTCGGAGGGCTCGCGAGGCCGCCTCGCGATCGCCGTCCCGGCGGCGTGGGCGCGCGACGGCGCCGACATCGAGATCGCCGTGCCCGCCCGCGTCACCTGCGCCCGCTGCGACGGCGGCGGCTGCGACAGCTGCGCCCGGAGCGGCGCCCACCGCGCCCCAGCGGAGCTCGCCGCGAGGACGCTGCGGCTCCGGCTCCCCCCCGATCTCGGCGGCGGCGTGACGCTCCGCCTCGTGCGCCCGTTCGGCGAGCACGCCCCGCTCGATCAGCTCCTCGTCGAGCTCCGCGAAGACAGCGCGGCGTCGCCGGGCGTGCTCCGCGTCACGCCGCCCCCGTCGGACGCGCTCGCGCGCTCTCCGACGGCGAGCGGCGGGCGCTTCCGTAGGCTCGGCGCCGAGCTCGGCGCGCCGGCCGTCATCGCGACCCTCGCCGCGATCGCGGCGGTCCTGGGGCTCCTGCTCGGCCGCTGAGGGCGCAGGGAGGCGGCGCGCTCCGCCCTCGGTCGACGCGGGCGAGGCGGGCTCGGGGGCCTCGCTGCCGTGCTTTGCTCATGCTAGCGAGAGGCCCGCGGACGCGCGCGGGAGCCAACCGCACCGCCACCGCCGCGCAGGGAGAGCAAGCACATGAGCCTCAGCGAGCCCATGCGGGCCAGGATCGCCACCATCATCCGCGAGAGCGATGTCGTCCTGTTCATGAAGGGCACGCGCACCATGCCGCAGTGCGGGTTCTCCGCCACGGTGGTGACCATCCTCGACGAGCACCTCCCCGAGTACCAGACGGTGGACGTGCTCTCGGATCCCGCGCTGCGCGACGGCATCAAGGAGTTCTCGAGCTGGCCCACGATCCCGCAGCTCTACGTCCGCGGCGAGTTCATCGGCGGCTGCGACATCGTGAAGGAGCTGCACGCGACCGGGGAGCTCGTGAAGGCGCTCGGGCTCGCGCAGGGCGAGGCGCAGGCGCCGCCCACGCTCCGCGTGACCGCGGCGGCGCTCGCGGCGTTCGCGGCCGCGAGGGAGTCCGAGGCCGACTTCGTCCACATCGAGATCGACCCGTCCTACAACTACGGCCTTTACTTCGGCCCGCGGCAGGCAGGCGACGTCGAGGCCCAGGCGGGCGGGGCGGTGTTCCTGCTCGACCGCGCGAGCGCGCGGCGCGCCGAGGGGCTGTCGATCGACTTCGTCGAGGGCCCCTCCGGCGGCGGCTTCAAGCTGGAGAGCCCGAACGAGCCGCCGAAGGTCAAGCAGATCTCGTCGACCGCGCTCAAGGCCCTCCTGAGCAGCGGCGAGGCGATCGAGCTGTTCGACGTCCGGACCGAGCAGGAGCGCAAGATCGCCACGATCGAGGGGGCCCGTCACCTCGATCAGGCAGGGCAGCGGTACCTGGAGACGCTCGCGAAGGACGCGCGGATCGTCTTCCACTGCCACCACGGCGGCCGCAGCCAGGCGGCCGCCGAGCACTACCTCACGAAGGGCTACAGGAACCTGTACAACCTCCAGGGCGGAATCGATGCGTGGTCGCAAGATGTCGACCCCTCGGTGCCGCGGTACTGAGCGCCTCGGCCAGAGGCACACCCACGACGAGAGAGGCGCGGGCATCGCGCCTCGATAGAATTTTTCAACCACAACGGCCGATATCCGTGAGCCTTCAGGGCCGGCGTGGGATCATGTATGCGTAAGGTGTGGGTGCCGACGATCAGTCGACGATCAGGGCGTCCGACACCGCGCCGTCGGCGTCGCCGGAGGGGGCGACGCCTGGCCTGGTGGTCATCTTCGCCCGCGGCCAGCCTGCCTGCGCGCCGATCCCGCTCGAGGGCGGCGCGGTCGTGCTGGGCCGCGCAGCGGCGGACGACACGGTGGTGGTCGAGGACGAGCAGGTGTCGCGCCGGCACGCCCGCGTCGCGCTGTCGGGCGCGGGTCTCCGGATCACCGATCTCGGCAGCAGGAACGGCACCTTCGTCGATGGAGCGCAGGTCGAGGATCAGGTCTTCTCGTCGCCCCCGCGCGTGATCCGGCTCGGGAGCACGCTGCTGCGCTTCACCGCGGACATCGAGCCGTTCCAGCGCGGCGGGGTCCTGGAGCACGAGGACGGGCTGGTCGGCCCCACGCTCAGGCAGGTCCGCGAGGCGATCCACCGCGCGGGGATGCGCGGGGATACCTTGCTGCTCACCGGGCCGAGCGGCTCGGGCAAGGAGCTCGCGGCGCGCGCCTACCACGCGGCGACGGGGCGGGGCGGCCCCTTCGTCGCCGTGAACTGCGCCGCGATCCCGGAGGGCCTCGCGGAGCGGCTGTTCTTCGGGGCGCGGCGCGGCGCCTACTCGGACGCGACCGCCGACGCCGACGGCTATGTCCAGGCGGCTCACGGCGGCACGCTGTTCCTCGACGAGATCGCGGAGCTCGATCCGGCGGTTCAGCCGAAGCTGCTCCGCGTCCTCGAGACCCGGGAGGTGGTCGCGCTCGGCGACACGCGCCCGCGCAAGGTGGAGTTCCGCCTGTGCGCGGCCACGTTGAAGGATCTCCAGGCCGAGGTCGCGGCGCGCCGGTTCCGGGACGACCTCTACTACCGGATCGGCCGGCCCGAGGTGCGGATCCCGTCGCTGACGGAGCGGCTCGAGGAGCTCCCCTGGCTGGTGGCGGCGGAGCTCAGGCGCACCGGCGCGCGGCTCGCGCCGGGGGCCAGCTTCCTGGAGTGCTGCGCGCTGCGCGCGTGGCCGGGCAACGTGCGGGAGCTGCTCTGCGAGGTGAGGCAGGCGGGCCTCGCGGCGCTCGCGGCCGGGCGCACCGCCGTGGAGGTGGCGGATCTCGCGCCGTCCGCGGGCCTCGACATCACGGAGGTCGCGAGGCGCACGCCGGCGCCGCCGGAGATGCGGCGGCTCGCCATCGAGACGGCGCTGCGGCGCGAGCAGGGGAACGTCACGCGGGCGGCGCGCTCGCTCGGGATGCACCGGAACCAGCTGCGCCGGTGGCTCGCCCGGCATGGCGTCGACTCGGCGGCGTTCGCCGGCGCGGGCAAGCGCAAGGGCGGCGCCTCCCTCCCCTCCGCCAAGGACGGCGAGCGCCACGAGCCCTCGTGACCGGCGGCGGATGAGCGGTTGAATCCGGCGGTCGACACCCCAGGAAGGCGGACAGGGGGTCTTCATGAGCTCAGAGATCAGGACCACGGATCTATGCGACGAGCACCCGGACGTCCTCGTCGCCGATCCGATCTTCCGGGATTACGGCGGAGCGCGGCTGTTCCACGGGCGCATCACGACGGTGAAGGTCCATGAGGACAACGTGCTCGTCCGCAAGGCGCTCGAAGAGCCCGGCCAGGGGCGGGTGCTTGTCGTGGACGGAGGCGGCTCCCTCCGCTGCGCGCTCCTCGGAGACAACATCGCCGCCATGGCCCACAAGAACGGCTGGGCCGGTGTGATCGTTCATGGGTGCATCCGCGACGCGGAGGCGATCGGCCAGATCCCGATCGGCGTGAAGGCCCTCGCGACCCACCCGAGGAAGAGCGCCAAGAAGGGCGCGGGGGACCGCGACATCGCCGTGACGTTCGCCGGGGTCACGTGGGTTCCTGGCGAGCTCGTCTATGCCGATCATGACGGCATCGTTTGCGCGCAGGCGCAACTCGCCTGAAGGCCCGCGCGCGCGCGTCCGAGGTGCGGCAAAACGCACGTCCCTGGGCGCTTTTGCCACACCTCGAGAGGAGGGCGCGCGGCGGCTGCGCCCGGTCATGGATGGGCTCGTATCCGGTCAGGACGCGTGAACGTCGCGCGCCGCGTCGAAGCGCGCCAACTGGCGCGGCCAATGCATCATGAGCAGGGAAGGAGCGATCAACACTCGTAGAATCGGGAGGACAAGAATGGGCAACATCACATCGGACCTGAAGAGCGATCTGAACAAGAGCCTGGAGTCGCTCCAGACCCTGCGCGACGAGATCCGCGTCAGGCTCCACCTTGCCGGCATGGACGCGAAGGACGCGTGGGACAAGCTGGAGCCCAAGCTCCTCGACGCCGAGAAGCTGGCCGACGACGTCTCCGAGGCCTCGCGGCACGCGCTGCGCGAGATCGTGGAGAAGGTGAAGGAGTTCCGCTCGTCGCTCCCCTCCTGATCGCCGGGTCACCGCGGCGGAATCGCGACGGAATCGCGACGGAATCGCGACGAGATCGAGGTGGGGGCGCGACGCCGGGTCAGCCCCGCAGCGCGGCCGCCACGACGCGCGCGACGCTCCCCCACCCTGGATCCGCCGCGCAGGCCGCGAGCCTCTCCCCGACGACGTGGGAGCGCCGGTGATCGCAGAAGCCGGGCGGCCGCGGGAAGGCGGTGAGCGGCGCGCGCAGGAGGGTCTTCTCGACCTGCGCGAGCATCGCCGTGTTGTGTACGAAGCCGAGCCCGCTCCGGATGTCGGCGAGCGTCGAGCCCGGGTGGCCCCCCCAGGGCGGGACGACGGCCGCGTGCGCGGCGGCGGGCGCCTGGTTCACCGCGATCACGCCGTACCGGAGATCGAGCAGCGCGCGGTCGAGCGCGGCCCCGACGGCGGGGTCCTCCTCGCTCATCGGGTGCACGACGATCGTCGCGCCGAGGCTGCCCCGGAGCCGATCGTTGCAGAAGCGGGTCGCCTCCTCCAGGAATTCCGCCGGATCGCTTGAACCGACCTCGACGACGGAGAGCACGCCGCCGAGCGGCTCGGTCGAGAACAGCGGCTCGGCGGCGTCCGACGCGGCGAGCCCGGCGATCAGCGTCCAGGGGAGCTCGCCCGGCCCTGGCGCGCCGATGCGCGCGACCCCGCACGGCAGCGGCACGTCGGCGGAGGCCTCGAGGCGCTCGGGCTCGATCGGCGCGCGCCCGGCCGTGAGCGCGGCGTACCGCGCCTCGGCCTCCGGGTGGGCGGCGCGCCGCGGCGGCACGGCGGCGAGCGCGCGGCGCAGCATCCGGAAGAGCAGCGGCCGCTGCGTGAAGCCCCTGGGCAGCACGAGGACGCTCGCGGCGTGGCTGCCGTGCGACGCGCCGCTCACGACCTGGCTCGCGAGGCACCTCGCCTGGAACCAGAGCTCGTCGCCGCCGTAGAGCCACGGCATCACGAGGACCGGGCTGGCGCCGCCGAGCGTGGAGGAGATGGGCTTGTCCAGCAGCCGCTCTCCCGAGGCCCGCCGGCGCGCCTGCGTCAGGCCCGGAGGCCCCCAGACGAGCGCGTCGTGCGCGCCCGCCGGGCCGGTGACGTGGACCTCCGAGACGGCGGGGTGGGCCGCGAGGTAGGCGCCCGACGCGGCGCCGCCGTAGACGAAGCGGAGGAGCCCGCGCGCGACGAGCGGCGCGAGGGCGCGCTCGACCAGCGCGCCGAGGGGCGCGCTCCGCGGGCTCATCGCGAGCGCGACGACGCGCCCCTCGACGAAGAGCTTGTGCAGCGCTTCCCGGAGGGGGACGCCGGCGACGTCGCCCGCGCCGAGCACCAGCGCGACGCCCCCTTCGGGGTCGCGCTGCTGGTAGAAGCGCGCCTGCTCTTCCCGGACGCTCTCGCGCGTCGCCCCGGGCTGCATCAGCACGCGCGCGCGGAGGGGCCCGTGCAGGGCGGCGTCCTTCAGGCGCGTCGGGAACACCTCCACCTCGATCCGGCCGTCTGCGCGGGCGCGCACCGCCCCGCGGCCGAGCCGGGGCCGCCCGCGCGCGGCGATGTCCTCGAGCGCCTCGGCCAGGCGGCGCACCTGCGAGAGCGTGACGCAAGGCCCCGCGAGCCACGCCTCGCCGCTCGCCGCCGAGCCGGGATCGAGCCCCCGGTCGGCGCACGACGCCTCGACCTCGGCGCGCGCGGCGGCGAGCAGGCCCGGGAGCGACGAGCGGAGCAGGGAGGCCTTCTCGAGGGCCGGCATGCGAGCGAACCCGAGCGCGGCGTCGCCCAGCTCGGACAGCGCACGATCGAGCTCGGCCGGGGGTGTCTCGGCGCCGCGCGGAGCGCGCGGCGTAGAGATCGCCGGCACGGCCGCGGCGCCGCTCGTGGCGGCGCTTCCGGGCGCGAGTTCTGTGACGGCGACGACTTCGGGGACTGGCGGCATCGGGACGGAGATTACAGGCTGGAGATCGCGCGCGCGAGCGCGGCGACGGTTCGCGGCGCGCGTGTAGCCGGCGTGCTCGGGATTCGGTACAGTCCACCGCCATGGATTGCGCTTTCACCACGGGTCTGGGCCCCGCGCGCGCGCCCTCCTCCAGGGCAGCTCTCCGCCCGGCGGCTTGCGGCCTCCTTCTCGGCCTCGGCGCGCTCCTCCTCGCGCCAGCGGCGACAGCGCAACAGAGCGCTCAGCCGCTCCCGCAGGGCCAGGCGCAGCCCGGCGGAGCTGCCCAGGCGCCGTCCGGGTATCCCCAGCAGCAGGGGTATCCTCAGCAAGGTTACCCGCAGCAGCAGGGATATCCTCAGCAGCAAGGTTACCCGCAGCAGCAGGGGTATCCTCAGCAGCAGGGGTATCCTCAGCAACAGGGATATCCTCAGCAAGGCTACCATCAGCAGCAGGGATACCCTCAGCAAGGTTACCCGCAGCAGCAGGGGTATCCTCAGCAAGGTTACCCGCAGCAGCAGGGATATCCTCAGCAGCAAGGCTACCCTCAGCAACAAGGATATCCTCAGCAAGGTTACCCTCAGCAGGGATACCCTCAGCAAGGCTATCCCCAACAGCCGCCCGGCTATGGTCCGGGCTACACCTTGCCGGCCGGGCCCCCGCCGCCCCCGAAGCCCCCCGAGTCCACCTGCTGCCGCTGGTCGGTCCGCTACAACGCCCTGGATCTCCTGTTCGGAAAGATGACCTTCGAGGGCGAGGTCGCCGTCATCGGGCCGCTCACCCTCGGGATCGCGCCGTCGTGGATCTGGGGCTCGCTCGAGGACGCGTCGCTCGACACGACCGGCTACGCGCTCGCGGCCGACATCGGTGTCTACGTCGAAGGCAAGGCGCTGCGGGGCTTCTGGGTGAAAGGACGCCTCGGCTACGAGTCGTTCGAGGCGGTCATCACCCCTCCAGGGCGGCTCGAGGGCCGCGGCGACGTGAGCAGCGTCGTCCTCGGCGGCATGGTGGGGAGCACCAACGTGCTCAGCCGAGACGGCGGATTCGCCATGTCGGGAGGCTTCGGGATCGGCGTGGCGCTCGCCGATCCCGTGACGATCACCGCGGGCCCCTACCAGTATTCCTTCTACGAGAAGGCGGGGAAGATCAAGCTCATGGGGTCGCTCTCGCTCGGCGTCGTCTTCTGATAGACGCCCTCGCCTCGTAGTCGCCAAATCCGCGCGCGACGCCGGCCCGGCGGGTGAGCGCGGCGCCCGCGCGGGACGGCCGGCGTCCCTGGAACTTGGCCCCGCGCGCGGCGACGTGGGACTCCTGCACCATGCCCTCTCGCATCGCCCGCCGCCCCGGGCCGGCGCTGCTGCTCCCGTTCCTGGCGGCGCTCCTGTCGATCGCGTTCGCCCTCCCCGCGCGCGCGTGGGTCGAGGTGCACATCGCCGGAGACGACGTGCGCCTGTCGATCGACCGGGCCGGCGCCGCCACGGTCGAGCACAAGGTCACGCTGAAGATCTCGGGCGGGCCGCTCCGCGGGCTCGACATCCAGGGCGTCGACCCGGACGCCCAGCTCGATCCGGGCAGCTACGCCGTGCCCTTCAAGGCCGCGGAGGCGGGCTCGCTCGCGTCCGCGACGCCGGTCGCGATCGAGCTCCTGCCCCCCGACCTCCGGCCGCGCGAGGACGGCACGCGCCGCCCGGCGGCGATGCGGGCCCGCTTCGACGGCAAGGGGCTGAGCCGCGGGGTGTTCGTGCTCTTCTTCCGCTACCGCACGGACCTCATGAAGCGCGGGCTCATCCAGCAGGACGGCCCGAGCTCCCGCGTCTCCTGGAGCGGCCCCATCTGGGACGACGGCTACGACTCGGCGCGGCTCACCGTCGCGCTCCCGGCCGCGCCCGACGAGCCGCGCGTCGACGAGGCGCGCGCCGGCGAGGCGGGCGAGGCGCCGTCCGCCGACGCGCTCCCGGCGCCCACGACGCTCTCCACGCTCCGCCGCGCGCTCGACAAGGACGAGCTGGAGCTGCTCCGCCCCTACGCCCCCAAGGCCGAGCCGATCCGGTGGGCGATCCGCGCCGACGCGCGCGCCTTCCAGCCCGAGCCCGCTGCGGCGAAGCCCGGGGCCGACACGCTCGGCCGCATCTCGGACGCCGCGGCCGGCAGCCCCGATCGCAGCCGCACCCTCTACGTGGCCGCGGGCGTGGTCCTCTTCGCGTTCTACAGCGCCCTCGTCGCGCTCAAGGCGCGCGAGCACGAGCGCCTCGCGCGCGCCGCGGGCGCCCTGCCGCGGCCCCTCGTCCCGATCCCGCTCGCGCCGCGCGCCGCGCTCGCGGGGCTCGCGCTCGTCGCCGGCGTCGCCCTGGAGCTCCTGCTCAGGGACGGCACGCCGGGCGCCGCGCTCGTGGCCGCGGCGACCGCGCTCGCGGCGCACCGCACGCCCCGCCCGGAGCGCGCCGCCGCGACCTTGCGGCGCCCTGGCAAGTGGCTCCCCATCGCGGAGGCCGAGGCGTTCCGCGAGCCGCCGCGGGCGCGCGGCGTCTACCTCGACGTCTCGACGCGCGCCGGCAAGGCGCTGCTCGTCGCGCTGCTCGCCGGGCTCGGCGCGGGCGTCCACGCCGTGGCGGCCGCCTCGCCGTACCACGCCCACCTGCTGGCGCTCGACGCGACGGCGCTGCTCGCCATCTTCTGCACCGGCCGGCTCGCCGAGCTCCCCGCCGATCCGGCGGCGCGGCCGGTCGCGTTCCTGCGCGACGTCGCGCGGCGCGTGCGGCGCCTGCGGAAGGCGCCCGCCGGCGCCGCGCCTGGGGCGCAGGAGCTCCGCGTCGTCGGCCGCCTCCGCATCCCGGACGGCAGCCCCGACGCCGACGAGCTCCGGCTCGGCCTCTCGCCGCGCGCGGCGCTCCCCGGCTTCGTCGGGATCGAGGTCGGCGTCGTCTACGCGCCCGGCGCCGGCGGCGCCATCGGGCTGCCCGAGGTCCTGCTGCGCGTCGCCCCCGGCTCGCCGTGCGAGCGCGCCGTCGAGGGGCTCGCGAAGAGCGGCCGTTCCTCGCGCGGCCGGCGCCCCGGCGAGCGCGTGCTCGCGTTCACGCCGCGCCTGCCGACCGCGAGGATGACCGCGGCCATCGCCGCCGCGCTGGTCCGCGCCGTGTCCACCCCGCCCGCGGGCGCCACGCCGACGAAGCCGTCCGGCGCGACCCGCGCGCCGCGCCCCCGCAAGAAGGCGGTCTCCGCCGCGGCGTAGCGCCGGGTCAGCCCCCGTCCCGACATGCGTTGGCGACCCGCGAGCCCCTCGTCAGCGTTCGTGAACCTTCGTAAGCATTCGTAGACAGCGCGCGAACATCTCGATATATGGCCGCGCGATGAGCTTCGGAGTTGCGAGCTCGAGCTTTCTTACGCGGTTCCAGCCCATGCGCACGCCGCTGCTCGTCAGCGAGCGGATCTACGCTGCTGCCGGGGGCTTGCTCGGGCTGCTGGCCACCGGGTTCGTGATGCACGCTTGCCTTGGCCCCACCGCGCGCGCGCCGCTCCTGATAGCGCCGATCGGCGCTTCGACCGTGCTCGTGTTCGGGGTCCCCGCGAGCCCGCTCGCCCAGCCCTGGTCCGTGCTCGGCGGCAACGTGCTGGCGGCCGTCATCGGCGTCACGGCGGCTCGCGTCATCCCCGATCCGCTGTGCGCCGGCGCCGTCGCGGTCGCGGTCACCATCGCCGTCACGAGCCTGCTCCGGTGCTTGCACCCGCCCGCGGGCGCGGTGGCGCTCACGGCGGTCATCGGCGGCCCCGCCGTGACGGGCCTGGGCTATCACTTCGCGCTCATGCCGGTCGCCATCAACTCCCTGCTGCTCGTGGCAGCCGGGATCGTGTTCAACAACCTGGTGCGCCGCAGCTACCCGCACGTCGTGGCCTTGCCGGCCTCGCCCCACGGCACCGCCGACGCCCCGCCCGAGCTCCGCGTCGGCTTTTCGCCGAACGACATCGACGCCGCCCTCGAGCGCCTCGGAACGCCGCTCGACGTCGAGCGCGACGATCTGATCGCCCTCGTCCGGCACGTTGAAGAGGAGGCGCACCGGCGCCTGCGCGGGGGCGTCACCTGCGGCGAGATCATGTCGCGCGACCTGGTCACGATTCACCCCGACGAGCCGAGCGCGCTCGCGCTCCGCCGCCTCCGCGAGCGCGCCCTGCGCGTCTTGCCGGTGGTCGACGAGCGAGGCGTCGTGCACGGCGCGATCGACGTCTCGATCGCGTCCGCGATGCCCGAGGCCACCGTGCGCGACCTGCCGTCCATCTACTTCGAGACCGCCGGCGAGGACACGCCGATCAACGAGCTCTTCCAGCTCCTCTCCCGCGGGCGCGTGCACGAAGCGCTGATCGTCGACGCCAGGATGCGCCTGCGCGGCATCGTGACCCAAACCGATCTCCTGGCCGTGATCGGCCGCGCGCAGCTCGCCAAGGGCTCGGCGCTGGTCGGGTAGTGCGCCCAGGGGCAGTACGCCCCTATGCGACACAGGCGCGCATCGCCACAGCGCACCATCCATGCACACGCCTTCACGCGCAGGAACACCCTGCTACGCCGGCAAGACGACAAAACCACGAAACGACAAGACGACAAATCGCCGGCTGCTCCACTCGAGCGTATAGCGAGCCATGATCGAAGCATGATAGTGTCGAGACAATCGTCTTTGTCTCCAGCGCCATCGCTGAAACGGATCGAATCGTGCATGGGTCGGCGCTCTCGCGGCCTTTTCAGCGAGGACTGAGCGGCCAATCGACGCTCGCGACCCCATCGTCGGCCTTGGTCACCTCGGAGTTTGGTCACACGGCACATTTGCACATCTGCACGTTTACACGTTTGCACGTGTCGCACCTGTCGAGCCGGCTCTGAAGGCGCTCTGGCGCCCATCACGCTTGTTGAGGTCATCCGTCCTCGAACAGGCCCCAACCGATCGGGAGCGAACATGGCAGAAAGACCCCTTGTCCGCGTCATCACCTCCACGCCGCTGTCCGTGTGCGCTGCGGCCTGCGCCTGGCTCGCCGCAAGCGATGCGTCGGCGGCGTTCCAGTTCGACGCCACGGAGGCCGCGTACGACGCGACCTACGCGGCGGCCCCCATCGACGTGACCGGCGTCGTCGTCGACGAGGCGGGGTCGCCGATCGCGGGGGCCGAGGTGACGGCCATCGGCTGGGGGAGCGGCGCGGTCAACCACGGCGAGATCGCGTTCACCGACGGCGCGGGCGCGTTCACGCTGGCGGCGCTCGCGCGGCGCTCGGTCCTGCTGCGCGTCGAGGTCGACGGGTACTACAGCGAGATCGTCCCTGCCGACCTGCACCTGCCGCTCGCCGAGGCGGCCGCCGGGGTCGGCCGCGTCGTGCTGACCGAGCAGCGCGCGGGCCGCGCCCGGATCCTCGTGGGAGGCGACACGATGTTCGGTCGGCGCTTCATCGACAGCGACGGGGACGGCATCGAGGGAGAGGAGGGCGATCTGATCCGCCCCGCGACACGGCAAGCCGACGCGAGCGCCGTCCTCGCCTTCCTGCGCGACGTCCTCTCGTCGGCCGACTACACCCAGGTCAACCTGGAGTGCCCCGTCACCGCCAACCCGCAGACGCCCCACCCTTACAAGTCGTTCACGTTCTTCTCCTACCCCGAGACGGCCAGGGCGCTCGCGCTCTCCGGCGTCGACGCCGTGAGCCTCGGCAACAACCACATGTTCGATTACCTGGGGGCAGGCGTCGCCGACACGCTCACCGCCGTCCCGAACGCCGGCCTCGACTGGTTCGGCGCAGGGCTCGACGAGACGATGGCGAAGGGCACCGTGCTCTACCGGACGCTCGGCGGCGTCGACGTGGCCTTCCAGGGGTTCAACCAGCTCGTCAACGACGGGACGACGCTCCCGGAGTACACGCTCACCGCCTCCGACGGGCCCCCTCCCAAGGCCGGCGCGCTCGAGCTCAGCCTCGCCGAGATCAGCGACTTCATGGCGGAGGACGCGGTCGGGCGCTTCGCCATCCCGGTGCTGCACGGAGGCATCGAGTACAGCGACTATCCGTCGTCCGGCATGCGGCGGCGGTTCACGCAGCTCGTCCAGAAGGGCGCCGGCATGGTCGTGGCGCACCACCCGCACACGATCCACGGGATCGGGCTGTACAACGCCGGCGCCGGCCCCCGCTATGTCTTCATGTCGCTCGGCAACATGGTCTTCGATCAGGACGTCTTCGAGACGTTCCAGTCGTACCTCGCCGCCATCGACATCGACGAGGACGCGAGCGGCAACCGCGCGGTGCACCGCGTGCAGCTCATCCCGTTCCAGAACGAGGACTACGTCCCGAAGCTCGTGGGCGGCGCCTGGCTCGGCCGCGCGATCCGCCACATCGGCCACCTCTCCACGACGCTGCCGGCGGCGCCCGCGCCCGGCGAGGCGGCGGACGGCCTGACCGGTGCGGTCGTGTTCCCGAGCGGCCCGCGGGCCGCCGCGGCGAGCGGCCCCTCGCAGTACACGACGAGCGATGCGGTCGAGACGCGGACCGTGCCGCTCACGAGCCGCCGCACAGGCCCCCTCGCCCACCTGCGCTCGAACCCGGCGGACTCGCTCGCCGCCGTCCGGACGACGGCCGCCGCGAGCTGCGATTACGGCCGGGAGATCATGCTCTACGGCGACTTCGAGGACGGCGACGTCGACGACACCTCCCACGAAGGCTCGATGTGGTCGATGAGCGAGTACCGCTACATCGAGAACAGCGTCGTCCACGGCGGGACCGGCGCGATGGTGTTCCTGCGCAAGTCGAGCAACACGACCGAGGCCGCAACCTACATGAACAACCGCGTCAAGTTCGAGCCTGGCCGTAAATTGACCCTGACCGGCTACATGAAGGGAAACAACGCCGGCCAGATGCGTGTGCAGGTCTACTGGTACACGAGCGGCGGGACCAGCCTGTCGAACAGCGTCGTGTTCACGCGCGCGGCCGGCACCTACGGCTGGCAGCCGTTCACCGTCGACCTGACCCCGCCGGCGAACGCGGGCTCCGTCCGGTTTTATTTCAGGGCGGGTGTGCCGGCGAGCGGCGAGGCCACCTCGTTCCTCGACGACGTGTCGCTCATCGAGTGGGAGGGCACCGTCGCCGACAGCTCCCTCGGGTTCGCGTTCGCCACGCCGAACGACTGGAGCTTCGTGCGCTGCACCGCCGCGGATCCTTCGCTCACGAGCCTCGGCGTGACGATGACGCACCGGTCGTACGCGCTGGCCCCGGCGACGCCCTGAGCGCGCCGGATGGATCCACCACAGCACCCCTGAGCTCGACTTCCGCGCGCCGCTTCGATAGCCTGCGTGTGGGCGCCGCGCCGTGGACTCGCCACCTGCGCGGAGCCCGCGCGCCACGGACTCGCCACCATGAAGCCATCGTATCTCGCGCCCGTGCTGGCCCTCTCCGCGCTCGCTGCCGGCTGCGGCTCGGAGCCTGAAGGCCCGGACCTCGTGTGGCCGATCGGGGGGACGGACGAGATCCAGCCGATGTCGTCGAGCTTCGGTCCCCGCCTGCAGGCCTCGCGCGATGGCGTCTACGACTTTCACCGCGGCATCGATATCCCCACCGTCATGGGCACCCCGGTGTACGCGGTCGCCGACGGAAAGGTGTTGCGCGCGGGCCGCTACAAGGATTTCGAGGACGTCGTCGTGCAGATCGAGCACTGCGATCCGCCGGGCGCGTGCCTCTACAGCACCTATATCCACCTGGCGATGCCGCTCGTCGAGACCGGCGATCAGGTCGGGCGCGGTCAGCACATCGGCTATACCGGGCTCGCCGCCAGCAGCCTGTTCCCCCACCTGCACTTCGAGATCCGCGAGGGAGGGCACGAGAAGGTGTACTGCGTGCACCCGCTCCGCTTCCTCCCCATGCCGGGCGGGCTGCCCCCGGCGCTCTCCGTGCGCCGCACCGACGAGGACTCCACGTCGAGCGTCTCGGTCGAGGTCGAGGCCACCCTGCCAGGCATCTCCCCGGGCCTCGTCGAGCTCGCGGTCGCGACGTCCAGCCGATCGACCGGGGAGGTCATCGAGGAGCGCGTGTTCGACTACGAGGAGTGGAACCGCAAGTACACAGGGGAGGGAGACGCCGCGACCATCGACGAACAGAGCCTCGGAGGCATCCGGATCGAGCCGGCGAAGTTCAACGCGCAGTCCGCGGCGTACGTGATCGCGTTCCGCTTCAGCGACCTCGGCGGGACGGCGTCGGCCGACGACCTCCAGATCACGGCGCGGGCGCGCGACGTCGACGGCCATGTCGTCGAGGCGCGCGCGCGCTGAGGCGACGCGGCGCGGCGCGCGGCTCAGGCCTCGCCGACCAGCGCCGCCATGTCCGCGGGCAGCGACGACGTCACAACGAACGCAGGCACCACGTCGCTGCCGCCCCACCCGATGTAGTGCGCGTGCAGCGCGTGGCGGCTCAGCCCCTCCACCGCGGGCCCGCCGTAGAGCACGTCGCCGGCCAGCGGGTGCCCCACCGACGCGAAGTGCGCCCGGATCTGGTGCCGCAGCGCCCGCGGGGCCCGCGCCTCGACGAGCTCCCAGAGCCCCACCTGCCGCACGCGCTTGTACATCGTCGCGGCCGGCCTCGGGGCGTATCGCGCCACGTCGCGCGGGTGGATGCACGGGTAGACCCGCTTCTTGTCCTTCGGGTGCGGCGCGAGCGGCACCTCGATCGAGCCCATCTCGGGAAGATCGCCGATCTGGCAGATCAGCAGGTAGCGCTTGTCGAGCCGCCCCTCCTTCAGCCCGGCGCCGAGCGCCGCGAACGCCGCGGCCGTGCGCGCCGCGAGCACGAGGCCGCTCGTGTCCGTGTCCAGCCGGTGGCACAGCCCGGGCTCCCGCGGAGAGAAGCCGATGCCCGCCATCTCGGGGTACCGCGCCACGAGCGCGTTCGCGACCGTCCCGCGCTCGCCCGGGTGGAGCGGCGCCGTCGGCACCCCGGCGGGCTTGTTCACCACCACGAGGTCGTCGCGCTCGAGCACCACGTCGAGCGGCGCGGAAGGATCCGGCGTCGCGGCGCCGGAGGCCTCCGTCGGCTCGACGTCGACCTCCAGCACCTCGCCGGCCGCCGCCACGTCGCCCTTCGACGCGCGCCGGCCAGCGCCGCTCTTCCCCACGCCGAGGACGCGCACGCGCCCCTCGGAGAACAGCCGCTTCGCGCCCGCACGCCCCAGCCCGGGGAGAAGCTGCACGAGCAGCTTGTCGAGGCGCGTCCCTGCATCCAGCTCGGTGATCGTGATCTTCATAGCTCCTACGGAATCGCCCCCTGCCACCCGAGGCCGAGCGCGGGCGCTCGCCGGCTCCCGACCACGCTCTCTCCTATCACTCCCAGCATGGGCAGGCCGAACCGGTTCCACGAGGGGCCCGCGCTGCGAGCTCCGGCGCCGGCAGGGCGGGTCACGCGCCACGCGACGCCCGCCCCGAGCAGAAAGCCCGCGGCCGTGGCGCCGACCCAGGCCCGCTGCTGCGCCTGGGTCGGGGAGTCGAACACGAGCGGGCTGGCGAGCGCGGCGGCGCCCAGCCCGCCGAGCATCGCGCCCACGTCGATCGCCAGGATCTCCGACGGCGTGACGTCGAGCTGCGTGGCCGCCGCGGCCGCCGCCAGCCAGCCGAGCGCCGCGCCGTAGCCCATCCCGGCGATCGGCGTCCGCTGCACGTCGCCCCGCCCCGCCCACTCGACGAGCCCGCCCAGCATGAGCCCCAGCCCGCCGCCCGACTGCGCCATCAGCGCGCCGCCCTCGGACATCCGGCCCAGCGAGAGCCCGAGCGCCGCCAGCGTGATCCCGGCGGTCCCGCCGATCAGCCCGGACGCCCAGCGCTCCTGGGCCGGATCCGCCGCGTGCTGCGCGAAGCGGCCCTCGTAGATCAGGTGCCCCGCGAGCGTCGGCCACCACGTGCCGGACCCGAGGTACCACGCGTCGGCCACGCCGACGTCCCACTCCTCCGCGATGATGATCGCGCCGCCGAGCCCGATGCCGGCGCCGACCGCGAGGAGCGGATAGAGCAGGCGCGGATCGTCCGAGCCGCTCGATCGCTGGATCGAGAAGCCCACGAGGCCTCCGTAGAGCGTCGCGTTGGCCGCGAGCGTCGCCTTCCCCATGCTGCGCGCCGGCGTGGCGAGGCGCCCGCGGCACCGCTCGGGGCACGGCGCCTCGCGGGCCGACGCAGGGGCCGCGGCGGCGCCGGCGTCGAGCTCGGCCAGGAGATCGCGGAGCATCACCGCGGCGCGCACCGCGAGGTCGTCCCGCGCGACGCGCTCGACCCGCACCCTCAGCGACCTCGATCCGCCGGACGCGACGGCGAGCCTGAGCTCCACCTCGTCGCCGCGCAGCTCGAGGCTCGGCGCGATGAAGAGCTCGTCGCCGGAGCGCGCGCGCTCGATGAGCTCGGCCTCGTCGGGGCGCGATCGCGAGGCGACGCGGCCCGCCAGATCCACCGACAGGCCGAGGTCCTGCGCCGTGTCCGACAGGAGCGCGTCGAGCGCGCTGGCGAGCGGCGCGGCGCGCTCCTCGGCCTCGGGCGTGACCGCGGTCGCGAGCACCACGGCCGATCGCGACGGCCGATCGGGTCCCGGCGACGGCGACGGTCGCTCGTCTCCTCCGGAGCGCGCGGGCGACGCCGCGCCTTCGGGCTGAGCCGACGCTGGCAGCGCCGCGGCGAGCGCCGCGGCGAGCGCCAGGGCGCCCGCGCCACCGCGGAGGTGCCTGGGGTCGATCATGGGGTTGCTGCTTCGGCCAGCGGCGGCGCTCGCCGCGGTGGCCACGCCGCTCGGGGCGTCGATCAGAACATGAACGTGCCGCTCGCGAAGAGGTCGAACGTGTTGCTGTCGTTGACGTAGAAGCGGCGGCCGACGGCGTTGATGGTCGGGCGGTAGTTGGGGTTCGGGCTGCCGGTGACGGTGAGGCGCCCGTCCGCGTCCTGGCGGCGGCAAGGCCCTGCCGCCCCGAGGCTGTCCTTGAACTGGGAGTTGCACGGCTGGTCGCCGCCGATGCCGTGCCCCCCGTCGTGGCGGAAGCCCGCGCCGATCTGGAACTTCACGAGCTCGGCCGCCCGCCACGTCACGCTCGCCGAGGCGCGGTACGAGCCGTACGGCTGGACGTCGCTGAGCCCCGTGAAGTACGTCCGCTGCGAGCCCTGGTCGACGATCGACGGCGAGCAGGCCCTCGCGTCGCCCGTCCTGCACAGGTCCGGGTCGTACGCGTCGTTGTCGCGGAACGCCGCCCACTGCGGCTGGCGCAGCGAGCCCGCGTCGCTCGAGCCCAGCGCGTCGAACAGCTCCGAGTAGTCGCGCCCCTCGGAGTGGTACTCGCCGGTGAAGCGCAGATCGAGCGTGAGCCCGGTGTACTTCTCGCGGTTCTCCCAGGGGACGATCATCACGCCGAGCATCACGCTGCCGACGAGCGGCGGGTGGTTCACCAGCGACGTCTTCAGGTCGGTGAGGCCGTAGTCGCTCGACTCCTGCTGGAACTCGAACAGCGCCTTGAACCCGCCGTACGGCTCGACGTACTTGATCCGCTTCGACAGGTACGTGTGGACCTCGAGGCCGATGGTGCCGCGCGACACGCCGGGGTCGCGCTGGGCGATCCTCTGCCCATCGAACTCGCTGTCGCTGCTGTTGTTCCGGTTGACGTCCGACGGATCGGCGCACTTCACCTGGCCGCTCTTCGGCGACTCGGTGCAGGCGTGCATCGGCTCGCTCACGGGGAAGCGCCCCTCGATCCCGAACAGCCAGGTCGGCTTCGTCCGGTCGCGCGCCTGGTTCATGATGTTCACGTCGAGGCCGACGGCGAGGTACTCGATGCCGCTCCGGTTCGGCGACGTGAAGGGCATCTGGAACAGCTGCTCCCCGGGGGCCCCCGCGAGCGCGACGGCCTGCGCCTCCGTCCCGGCGCTGCCGTTGAGATCGGTGAGCTCGCGCGCGTGGTTCAGGATGAGCGGCATCCTGAGGTAGAGCGCCAGGTCCCGGTAGAGGCCGACGTCGAGGCGCAGGTTGAGCTTCGAGGTCGCCTCGTTGTAGGTCGCCACGTTGAGCAGGTTCGACGTGTAGCCGCCCGACGACAGCCCCGGCCCGGCGATGCTCGTCTCGCGCCGGATCTTCGCGCTCTTCGACGCGTACTCGAAGCCGAAGCTGAAGTTCAGATCAAAGGTGTCGCCGTCGTCGAAGGCGTCGACGACGCTCGTGATCTCGCCGGTCTCCATCATGAGCCGCGGCTCGGTGGCGCTCCGCGGCTCGTCGGCGGCCGCGGGGGACGCCGCGAGGAGAGCCGCCGCTAGGGCCGCGAGCGACGCGAACGCCGAGCCCCCAGCCACGTTGATGGCGACGCGAGCGAGATGGCCTTCGCAGTACGTTCTGCCGTGCATGCTCATGGTTATCCGTCGGACGGACGCTACCGGCCGGGGCAGGAGGGTGTCAATCCGCGAATCGCTCGCCCGGCTCGCGCGGCCCCGCCCCGCCGCTCCCGCCGCGGCAATCCGCTCCGTTCCGCGCCGTTCCGCGCCGTTCCGCTCCGTTCCGCGCGGCCGCGGGGGGCCGTTCAGCGCGCCGAGGAGCGCTCCTCGGGGGCGAACGGGCTCTTCCCCTCCTCGCTGTCGGGGAAGATCTCGCTCGTGATGTCCTCCGCGGCGAGCTCCTCGCGGGCGGTGCTCAGGTCGCGCGAGGTCTGGTCGAGCCGGTCGGCGAGCACCCCCAGGAACTGCCAGAGCAGCTTCACGGCGAGCTCGTGCTCCTTGCGGAGGATCTCGAAGAAATCGGCGCGCCGGACGGCGATGAGCTCGCTCTGCTCCACGGCCGAGACGGTGGCCGAGCGCGGCATGCTGCGGATGAGGGCCATCTCGCCGAAGTGCTCGCCCGGGCCGACCTCGCTCAGCACCGACTCGCCGCGGATGATCCGGACGAGGCCCGAGAGCACGATGAAGAGCTCGTCGCCGCGATCGCCCTCGCGCACCACGATCTGGCCGGGCTCGAACGAGAGCACCTCGGCGACCTGCATGACCCGGAGCATCTCGCGCTCCTGCAGGCGCGCGAAGAGCGGCATCTTCGCGAGCACGTCGCGCTTCAGCGCGAGCAGCCGGGCGCGGACGCTGTCGCGGTGGTCGCCCTGGCCGAGCCGGACGAGGATCGCGGTGATGTTGTCCTTGCCGCCCTTCCTGTTCGCGAGATCGATGAGGCCGTTCGCGGCGATCTCGCCGTTCTCCTCCTCGAAGAACGGCTCGAGCTCCGCGGTGTGCGCGATGTACCCGTGGAGGCCGTCCGACGCGAGGAGGAACTGGTCGCCCGGGAGCACCTCGATCGTGAGCGTGTCGACCTCGACGCGCTCGTACACGCCGACGGCGCGCGTGATCGCGTTCTTCTGCGCGACCTTCTCGATCTGATCGCGCGTGAGCTTGCCGCGCTTGATGAGCTCGTTGTAGACGGTGTGGTCCTCGGTGACCTGCTGGATGCGCCCCTCGCGGAGGAGGTAGATGCGGCTGTCGCCGACGTGCGCGATGTAGCCGTGTGAGCCGGCGATGAGGAGCGCGGAGAGCGTCGTGCCCATGCCGCGCTTCGTCGTGTCGGCCTTCGCCTCCTCGTGGATCCGGGCGCACGCGCGCTGGACGGCGTGCTCGAGCAGGCTGAGGACCTCCTTCATCGCGGCGCGCCGCACGTTGCTGCGCGCCTGGTTCTCGATGAGGTCCCGCTCCTTCTTCAGCTCCTCGTGGATGATGCGGACGGCGAGCGCGCTCGCGACCTCGCCAGCGGCGTGCCCGCCCATCCCGTCGGCGACCACGAAGAGCGCGAGCTTCTTGTCGACGAGGTAGTTGTCCTCGTTGTGGTCCCGCATGCGGCCGACGTCGGTGGCCGCATAAAACCTGATGTTTTCGGACAGGCCCATCGGTTCGGGCAGGCTAACCGAGGGCGCGGGAGGAAATCACTACCGATTGCGCCCACCGCGAACTAGACGGTGGAGGACGTCGACGGACGACCTCCTCCCGTCCATCGCGCCCTCGCCGCGCCCGGGGCGTGCGCCCGCTGGCGTACGGCGCGTGCGGCGCGTGCGGCGCGGCGCGGCGCGAGGAGGAGCGGCGTCGGGAGGCGCTCGGGGGGCGGGTGGGGAATCGACCGCGTGGCCGCGGTTACGAGCGGCGGTACATTCGGAGCGCGTAGAATGGGGGGTTGTATGCGGCTCGTCCTCTTCGATAACACCGACGTCGGGTGGGGTAGCGCGCGGCGGGCAAACGGCGCGAGGCGGCGCGATGGCGCGGCGGCGCGCGCGCACCCAGCGGCGGCCGACGCCGCCGGTTCCGCCGGTTCCGCCGAGACCGGGGACCTCGAGGTCCTGGGTGAGGCCGTGGGCGCGACGATCGGGCTCACGCCGATCTGGCGCGCCGGCGCGCTGCTGCACCGCATGACGGGCGCGGCCGACGCGTGGCAGTCCGCCGCGAGCTGGGCCGAGGCGCTCGGCTGGGCGGCGCGCGCGGCGCGGGAGCGCGGCCGGAAGATCGCGTCGCTGCAGGCCTGGGGGCACGGCGGCTGGGGGTACATGCGCATGGGCGCGACGCGGCTCGACGAGGCCGCGCTCCGGCCCGGCTCGCCGCTCGACGAGGCGCTCGACGCCCTGAAGGCCGAGCTCGCGGGGCCGGACGCCCTCGTGTGGCTCCGCTGCTGCAGCGCCTTCGGCCACACCGGCCGATCCTTCGCGCAGGCGCTCGCGAGGCGGCTCGGCTGCCGCGTCGCGGGGCACACGTACATCATCGCGTTCTACCAGAGCGGGACGCACTCCCTTCGCCCGGGCGAGACGCCGTCGTGGGATCCACACGAGGGCGTGCGCTTCGACGGCGGGGTGCCGACCGGCGCCAAGTGGTCTTCGCGCGGGGCGCCGAACACCGTCTCGTGCCTGGCGGGCGATCTCCCGCGGGGCTACTGACGCCGGAGGCGCGGGTGAGGCCCCATCGCGGGTGAGGCCCCGCCCGCTCGGGCGCTCGACCCGCGCCGCCGCGCCGGCGTACGCTGCCGCGATGACGTCGTCCGGAGCGCAGCGAGCGCGCGCGCTCGATCTGCTGGGCCGCGGAGACATGGCGGGCGGGATCGCCGGGCTCGAGGGGCACGTCGCGGGCGCGCCGGACGACGCGGGGGCGTGGCTCGCGCTCGGGGCCGCGTACGCGGTGGAAGAGCGCTGGGCGGACGCGGCGAGGGCGCTCGCGCGCGGGGTGGAGCTCGGCGGAAGGGAGGACGGAGGAAAGGAGCAGATCGAGGCGCGCCTCGCCTACGCCCGCGCCCTGGTCCGCCTCGGCCGGCTCGACGAGGCGGCCGCGGAGCTCCGGCGGGGCGCGGCGATCGAGCCGCCCGATCCGCGGGCGCTGCGCGAGCTCGGGGTCGTGCTCTATGATCTGCGCCTCTACGACGAGGCGACGCGCTGGCTCGCGCGCGCGTGCGAGGCGGCGCCGGAGGACGCGCGGGCGGCCTTCGCGCTCGGGCTCGCGCACGAGGCGCGGCGGGAGATCGCGCCGGCCATCGCGGCCTACCGCGAGGCGGTGAGGCGCGCGCCCTCGTTCGCCGACGCCCGGCTCACGCTCGCGGACGCGCTCGCGTCGATCGGGGAGCACGAGCGAGCGCTGGGCGAGCTCGAGGCGCTGCTCGCGCGCGAGCGGAGCCACGAGCAGGCGGCGAGGAACCGCGAGGTGCTGCAGCGCGCGCTCGCCGAGATGCGCGCGCGCCGGCTGCTCGGCAAGACGGAGCGGGAGCTCGCGCGGTCGGCGCTCGTCATGGAGGCGCAGCTCAGGCGCCGCGAGGCGCGCGCGGCGCCCGCGACCGCGGAGGGCGCGGCGCGGCAGATCGTCCGTTACACGGCGCCGCTCCTCGAGCTCCACGTGACCCTCGACTCCCCGAACAATGGCCCCGGGAGCGGCGCGATCGAGGCGCTGCACCTCGCGCTGACCGATCCGGACCGCGCCGCGCGCGCCGAGGACGACGTCTTCAAGGTCACGGTGATCGGCGAGGACGGCCGGCAGGCGCCGGTCAGCTACGCGACGGGCGCGTCGCTCACGCTCGTGCGCGAGGCGATCGGCTGCCCGATGACGCAGGCGAGCGCGCTCTATACCTCGCTGCTGAAGGGGAGCCCGTCGGTCGACTGGGGCGGCGCGACGCTGCGGTTCGCGAGCGTGCCGGGCACCGGAGGGGCGCCCGGCGGCGAGCGGCACGGCCTCCTGGTCGGCCGGCGCGCCTAGCCTCGGCTCGGCGGGGCGGCGCCGCGCGGCGCGTCGCCGGGCGCGATCATCCCGAGATCGAGCAGCGAGGAGTAGTGCCCGTCCGGCGCGAGGATGACGTGGTCGACGAGCGGCACGCCGATCACCTCGCCGGCGGCGGCGACCGCGTTGGTCATGGCCACGTCCTCGGGCGACGGCGCCGAGTCGCCGCTCGGGTGGTTGTGCACGAGCACGAGCGCCGAGGCCGCGTCCGAGAGCGCGGCGCGCAGGATGTCCCTGGCCGTGACGGAGCACCCGTGGAGCCCGCCCTGCGCGACCCTGCGCGCTCCCCTCATCCCGTTGCGGCCGTCGAGCGAGATCACCCACATCTGCTCGTGATCGAGCGGGCCGAGCTGCGCCGCGCACCACGCCGCGATCGAGGCCGAGGTGCGCACCGGAGGCCGCGGGCGCACCGCGCGCTCGAAGGCGCGCCGCCCGAGCTCGAGCGACGCGGCGATCCGGAGCGCCTTCGCGAGCCCGAGGCCGGGGTGCTCGGCGAGCGCGTGCGGGCCGAGCCGCGCGAGCCCCTCCAGCCCGGCGAAGCGCGAGAGGAGCGCGGCGGAGACGAGCGTCACGGGGGTGCCGACCAGCCCTGTGCCGAGCACGATCGCGAGCAGGTCGGCGTCGCCCAGCGACCAGATCCCCTCCTCGAGCGCTCGCTCTCGCGGGCCGACGAAGGCGGCCAGCGCCGAGGGGTCGTCGGTGCACGTCTCGGGGAGATGATCGGGCAGCAGGGGGGCGCGCTTCCACGGGCTCATGCGCGAGCGACAAGCACGCGGCGGGCCCGCCTGCCCGCCCGGGGCGCCGCGGGGGCGCGCGCGCCGGCGAGGCGGCGGACCGGCGGCGGAGGGTGGCGGCCGCCAGGCAGTCGCGCCGTCGCCCGGAGCGGGAACGGAGACGCGCGCGCGTCACTCGACGCGGACGATCGTCTCCGCGGGGAGGCTCTCGGCGAACGCGTCGCGCGCCGCGCGCACCCTCGCCTCGACGAGGCCGTCGAACGTGAGCTTCGTGCGGTACTCGACGCCGGACCACCTCGGGTAAGAGCCGATATCGACGTCGCGGTGGGCCTCGACAACGCGGTCGAGCATGGGCTTGAGCTGCCCCTCGTCGAGGGTCGTGAACACCGCGAGCGAGACGAACGGCGCCCCGCCCGAGAGCTCCGCCTGGATGAGCGCCTGCTTCGCCCGGAAGATCTGCGGCACGCCGGGCAGCATCCACACGTTGCGCATCACCACGCCGGGCCACGCGGCGCTGCCGCCGGTCACGAGCCGCGCGCCCTCCGGGATGCGGGCCATGAGCAGGTGCCCCTCGGTGAGCCGATCGCCGTAGTAATCGCGCAGGAGGCTCTCGATGTTGGGCGCGCTGACCACCGGCACGCCGAACGCGCGCGCGACGCCCGCGATCGTCAGGTCGTCGTGCGTCGGGCCCACGCCGCCGCTCGTGAAGACCCAGTCGTGCGACGCCGCGAGCGCCCGCACCTCGGCGGCGATCACCTCGAGCTCGTCGAGCACCATGACCGCCCGCTCCAGCCTGACGCCGAGCGCGCGCAGGGTGCCCGCGAGCACGACCAGGTTCTCGTCAGCGATCTTCCCGCTGAGCAGCTCGTTGCCGATGATCAGCGCCGCTGCGGTCCTCATGTCACCCTTCTTCCGCTCAGCTCTCGAACTCGCGCGTCACCGGGCGCCCGTCGGCGTCCATCCCGAGCAGCTCCTCGACGCGCTTCTCCGCGCGATCGAGGCGCTCCTGCGCCGACCGCGAGAGGCGGATGCCCTCCTCGAAGAGCGAGAGCGCGCGCTCGAGCGGCAGATCGCCGCCCTCGAGCTCCGCGACGATCTTCGCGAGGCGGCGCGTCGACTCCTCGAACGACATCGCGCCGGCGCCCGCGTCGCCGCTCCGCGGAGCGCGGTCGGCCTCGGCCTTCGCCGGCGCCCCGGCGGCGCCGGGCTCCGCGCTCGGTTCGACGCGTGATTCGACGCGTGATTCGACGCGTGATTCGACGCGTGATTCGACGCGTGATTCGACGCGTGATTCCACGCCCGCGCCGCCCTCGTCCGTCGCGTTGCTCATCGTCGTCATGAGCCAGCGTCCCCCGGGGGTGCGGCCGGCGCAAGCAGGACGGCGCTCGCGCCGGGCGGCACCGCCGGCACGAGGAGCACGCCGTCGGGATCGGCCACGACGGGGACCGCCAGCCCATCCGGCCGGACGAGCCGTGCCGGACGCGAGGAAGCGCTCCCGGACGCGCTCCGGTCGTTGGGGACGATGGCCACCCACACGACGCCCGTCGCCAGCGCGGAGCGCGGCATGTCGAGCGCCCGCGCGCCGGCGCCGGAGAGGGCGGCCCGCGCGAGCGCGCGCACCCCTTCGTCAGGATCGAGATCCCGCGCCGCGACGAGGACGCGCCTGCGCTGCACCTCGGCGCGCCGGGACAGGCCGCGGACGATCGCGCGGCGCACCGCGGGGTCGTCCTCGAAGCGGTACGCGCGGGCGAGAAGGGAGACGCTGTCGGGCATCGGGTCGCTCCCGAGGCCGAGCGCGACGTGCGCGCGCACGACGGGATCGCTCCCCTCGAGCAGCCGCTCGATCCTGCCGCGGACCACCTCGTCGTCGCGGGACGCGAGCGCTCGGGCCGCGAGCGGCGACAGCGGTCCGCCCGCCTCCGCGAGCGCGGCGAGCCGCGAGGTCGCGATCGCCCCGCCCCCGGGCTCCGCGAGCAGCGCGACGCCGGCGGAGATCGCCGCCGCGTCGAGCGCTGCGTCGCCGCTCTTCGCGGCGCTCGCGGCGCTCGCGGCGCTCGCGGCGCTCGCGGCGCTCGCGGCGCTCGCGGCGCTCGCGGCGCTCGCGGCGCTCGCGGCGCCGGGCGCCGGGTCGCCGCCCGGCGCCGCGAGCGCCGCGAAGAGCGGCGCGAGGGCGGCGAGGGCGCGCTCGCCCCGAGCGAGCGCGCCGCGCGCCGCCGCGTGGACCGCCGCGCGATCGCAGGAGGACGGGGAGCAGGCGCCGACGACATCGACCGCGTCGCGGAGGCCGAGCGCCACGGCGCCGAACACCCCGACGGCGCGATCGCTCGACCCGATCGGCGCGGCGAGCGCGGCGAGCAGCCGCTTCTCGAGCGCCTCGGGCGCGTCGCGCAGCACGAGCCCGCGGACCACCCCGGCGCGCAGGCCGAGCCTGCGGAGGTCCGCGTCCTTCGCGGCGCGCGGGCCGTCGAAGAGCTCCGCGACCGCGGCCCGCGCCTCGGCCCCCGGCATCGTCGCCAGCGCGAACGCGGCCGCCGTCGCCAGCTCGGGGCGCTCGTTCAGGATCCGGCGCAGCTGCCGCGCCGCCTCCGCGCCGCCCGCGCGGCCGATCGCCGCGACCGCGCGGGGCCGCGCGTCGTCCGGGAGCAGCGGGAGGGCGCGCGCGAGCGCCGGCGCGAGCCGCTCCGCCGGCCCGAGCTCGGCCAGCCTGAGCCCCTCCATCCGCCCGAGCTCGGATCCGAGCAGCGCGGCCACGGCGTCCGCCGCCTCCGGCGCGCCGAGGTACACGAGGATCTCCGCCGTCGGCTCGAAGAGCCCCGGCTCCGGCTTGCGGAGCCACGCGCGGGCCTTCGCCAGCGCCGCCTCGTCGCCGAGGCGCGCGAGGGCGCGCGCCGCGGCCACCTGCGCCGCCCTGTCGCCGCCCTCGAGCATCGGCCGGAGCGCCGCGATCGCCCGGAGATCGCCGAGATCGCCGAGGAAGCGCGCGAGCGCCGGCTCGATCCGCTTGCGGCTGCCGAGCAGGAGCTGGAGCGACGCGGGCGGGTGCGCCTTGATCGCGCGCGCGGCGGCCTCGCCCGCGGCCCCGCCCTGCACGATCGCGTTCACGAGCACGCCGAGCGCGCGCCGCTCGCCCGTGCGCGCGAGCGCGAGGGCGGCGGTGCCGCGCAGCACCTCGCCGAGCGGCGAGGCGGCGCCGCGCGCGGGCGCGCTCTCCGACAGCTCGCGCGCGAGCTGCTGGCGCACGCTGTCGCGCTGCGCGTGCGGCGCGAGCGCCCGCACCGCCGCGAGGCGCGTCCTTGGATCGCGCGACCCCGGGGCGCCGTGCTGCTCGAGCGCGGCGAGCAGCGCGCTCACCGCCTCCTCGGTGCCGATCGCCCCGAGGCGCTCGATGCCGCGGAGCCGCGCCGCCGGGTCGCTCGACGACAGCAGCCGCTCGCCGACGGGCACGCCGAGGCTGCCGCGCAGCGGCGTCGCGCCGGCCTCGGCCCTCGCGGGCGCCTTGCCGCCTTCCTCCGCGGCCCGCGGCGCCCGGGCGGTCCGCGAAGCCGGCTGAGGCGCCGCCGGGCCCGCCATCGCGGTGGCCGCGAGCGCCGCGGCGAGGCCCAGGGCGCGGGGGGTTCCAGGGAGGAATCGCATTCGCTGCGCCGCACTATCCCGCGATCGACGGCCCGCTGTCACGCCCCAGGCCGAGCCGCGTCAGCGCCGCGCGACAGCCTGGAATTTGATGGAAGCACGCGCTAGGTCGACCTACCGTGCAGCCGCGAAATGCGGCTGTGAGAGAGGTGACGCTTGATCGACCTGGTACGGACACTGGAAAAGGCCATCACGGTCTCCGCCGGCAAGGCGTGGCCGGTCTTGCAGCGACTGAGCCGCCTCGGCGGCGAGCCCAGGCCGTTTCACCCGAAGTGGAGCGACAAGCCGATCCCGAGGGGCGGCGAGCGCACGAAGCCCCCGCTCGGCTGGCCTCGCGAGACGGACAGCCTGTGCCCGCGCTGCGTCAAGGAGGCGCGCGCCGAGATCCTGAGTGGCAGGGCGGATTGGACCAAGCTCATCA
The DNA here is from genome assembly GCF_051475585.1 of Sorangium sp. So ce426. Taxonomy (NCBI): domain Bacteria; kingdom Pseudomonadati; phylum Myxococcota; order Polyangiales; family Polyangiaceae; genus Sorangium; species Sorangium sp. So ce426. Next base: position 9,257,164 of record NZ_CP150341.1, read on the forward strand.
CGGACAAGCCCGGGGAGATCCGCGCCAGCATCGTCGCGCGCGAAGGGCGCGTGGTCATGGAGAAGACGTGCCCGAAGCACGGCTTCTTCTCGGACACGATCTCGATCGACCCGGCGTTCCTGGCCCGGATCGAGCGCCTCTTCGGCGGCCGCGACGTCGAGATGACGAAGGACAGGATCCACGACCACGGTTCGAGCACCATCCGTTACGGTCGCGGCGCGGTGCTCACGGTCGACCTGACGAACCGCTGCAACATGATGTGCGACCCGTGCTTCATGGATGCCAATCAGGTCGGCTACGTGCATGAGCTCTCCTGGGAGGAGATCACGAGGATCCTGGACGACGCGGCGGCGGTGCGCCCGCGCCGCCAGATGTCGATCCAGTTCTCCGGCGGCGAGCCGACGCTGAGCCCGCACTTCCTCGACGCGATCCGGTACGCGCGCGAGAAGGGGTACTTCGCGGTGCAGTGCGCGACGAACGGGATCCGCTTCGCGGACGAGCCAGGCTTCGCCAGGAAGGCCAAGGAAGCGGGCCTCCGGATGGCGTACCTGCAGTTCGACGGGGTCACGAACGCCGCGAACGGCCACCGGAAGATCGGGAACCTCTACGACGTGAAGCTGCGCGCGATCGAGGAGCTCTCGGCCGCCGGGATCGACGTCATCCTGGTCGTGACGATCGTCAACGGGGTCAACAACGATCAGGTGGGGCCCATCATCGACTTTGCGGTCCAGAACGCCGACAAGATCACCGTCGTCAGCTTCCAGCCGGTCAGCTTCACCGGCCGCGACGAGGACATCTCCGACGAGCTGCGCGAGAAGCAGCGGTATACGCTGAGCCACCTCGCGCACGACATCGCCCGGCAGACCGGCGTGACCGACCCGCTGCGCGACTGGTTCCCCCTGTCGGCGCTCAGCCCCTTCGGCAACGTGACCGACCTCCTCGACGGCCCCGACAAGGACTGGGGGCAGATCAACTGCGGCTGCCACCCGAACTGCGGGATAGGGACCGCGCTGTTCGTCCACAAGAAGACGAAGCAGATGGTCCCGCTGCTCGACTTCATCGATGTCGAAGGGCTGCTCTCCGACCTGCGCGCGATCTTCGACGCGGGGCGCGGCCGCGCCCTCACGAAGGCGCAGGTCGTCGCCGCGCTGCTGCGCCATTACCAGCCGGACAAGGCGCCGCCCGGCTTCCACCTCGCGACGCTCGTGAAGCAGTTCATGAGCCAGACGGGCGCCGCGCACGCCGGCGAGGGCGACGCCCGCGAGTACGAGTGGCGGGTCCTTTTCGTCGCGGGCATGTGGTTCCAGGACCTGTTCAATTACGACTTCCGCCGCACCGAGATGTGCATCATTCCGTACGGAACGCAGCTCGGCGAGATCAGCTTCTGCGCGTACAACACAGGGGCTGGATGGCGGAATATCCTCGAGAAGATGAAGGCCAACGCCACCGTGGCCGAGTGGTACAAGAAGCACGGTAGGCACCCTGTCTATGCGAAGAATCAGGATCTTCCTTTACCGGCCTACGACAACCCCCTGACGATCATCGAGCACGACCTTGCGTTGCGCGAGCGCGAGCAGGGCGGCGCGCACGCACGGCCACGGCGCGCGGCCAGGCGGCTGCCGATCGTGAGCTGATCGCGCTCCCACGCCGCGCGGCCCCGCATCGCCGAGAGACAGGCCACGTGAGCCGCTGGGCTCGGTGCCCCTGGGCTCGGCGATCAGTCGCAGGGCACCTCACATCGACACAGAATCCGGTTCTCCTCGCGGCCGTGTGGGAGGAGGCTCGCGTGAGCGGCGCGGGAGTCGTGGAGAACGCACCACGCATGGTGTAGTCTGGTCACGTGACCTTGCACGCGGGCCGCTATGAGAGCTTGCGCGCCATCGCGTCAGGCGGCATGGCGACGGTGTATCTCGGGCGGGCCCTGGGCGCCGGCGGGTTCGAGCGCCTCGTCGCCCTGAAGATGATGCACCCGCACATCGCGGCGGAGCCCGAGTTCGTCGCGATGTTCCTCGACGAGGCGCGCCTCGCGGCGCGGGTCCGCCACCCCAATGTCGTCGCGACGTTCGATCTCGTCGAGGACCCGCTGTTCCTCGTCATGGAGTACATCGAGGGGCCGTCGCTGCACAGCCTGCTCCGCACGTGCGCGCGGGCGAAGCGGCCCGTCCCGCTCGGGATCGTGCTCCGCATCTTCCTCGACGTGCTCGCGGGCCTCCACGCCGCGCACGAGCTCACGGGGAGCGAGGGCGAGCCGCTCCACCTCGTGCACCGCGACGTCTCGCCGCAGAACGTGCTCGTCGGCGTCGACGGCATCGCGCGCATCACCGACTTCGGCGTGGCCCGCGCCGAGACGAGGCTCATGTCGACGCGGGGCAACGCGCTCAAGGGCAAGCTCGCCTACATGGCGCCCGAGCAGATCCGGGCCGCGAACGTCGACCGTCGCAGCGACGTGTACTCGGCCGGCGTGGTGCTCTGGGAGATGCTCACGGAGGAGCGCCTGTTCAAGGCCGACAACGACGGCGCGCTGCTCGCGCAGATCCTCCAGGGCGCGCCCGCGGGGCCGCGCGGGGTGGTCCCGTCGGTGCCGGCCGCGATCGACGAGATCTGCCTGCGCGCGCTGCGCACCGACCCCGACGATCGCTTCCCGACCGCCGCGGCGTTCGCCGAGGCGCTGGAAGAGGCGGCCGCGCAGACGCCGGGCCTCGCCGTGTCGTCGCCCCGGGCGGTGGAGGCGCTCATCAAGGAGGTCGGCTTGCGCGGGCCGCCGGAGAGCCTCACCGCGCCGGTCAGCGCGCGAGGCGCTCCCGCCTCGGCGCCCAGGTCGGGGCGATCGCCGCTGAGCCAGCGCTCTCCGTTGAGCGATCCTCTGCCCCTGACCACGCGCTCTCCGTTGAGCGATCGCCTGAGCGATCGCCTGCCCCTGAGCCAGCGCGCTCCGTTGAGCGATCGCCTGCCCCTGAGCCAGCGCGCTCCTTCGACCCAGCGGAGCGTCGAGGTGGCGCAGGACAGCTCGGGCGCCGAGGGCAGCGCGCCGGGGCTGGGCGCCGTCGTCTCCGAGGCCGTCTCGCGCGGCCGGCACCACATCGCGCGCCGCCGCGTGCTCGCCGGCGCCTGCGCGGTCGCGCTCGCGGTCGGAGCGGGCGCCTTTCTCGCCGTCGGCCAGCACGAGCCAGCCGCTCCCTTCACGGCGGAGGGCGCCTCTGTCTCCCGGATCTCGTCCTTCGTCCCCGCGGCCGCGGCGGCCAGCGGGCCGGTCCAGGCGGCTGCGCTCGGGCACTCCGGCGAACCGGCCGGGTCCGCGGTCCCCTCCGCTCAGGGCGCTGTTCCCGACAGCTCCGCTCAGGGCGTGATTCCCGGCGGAGCCGCCCAGGGTCCCGCCCCGCGCCCGAGCTCCAGAGCGACCCCGCCCGCAGCCGTCAAGCCGAGGACGAGCCGGCCCGACACGCGCACGACCAGCGGATCCACGGCCCCGGCGGCGAAGCCGGCCACCCGCTCATCGACCGTTCGGAGCGCGGCGCCGAAGACCGCGCCAAAGGCGCCAGAGCCGAAGCGGAGCGCTCCGCGGACGACCTTCAAGCCATCCGGCCTGTGACGCACACAGGGCTGTGACGCACGACGTCACCGCGGAGACAGCCCACGACGGTACGTGCGCATGGATCCAGCGCGCTCCCCGGGCCGAGCCATGATCCTTTTCGCCGCATCGTCCAACACTCCGACCATGGAGACACGTCCAACACCCCGACGACCGCGGGCACCCGCGACCTCGGCGCCCATAGCGCGACGTCGGGTCGCGCTATCGCACATTGAACGCGCCGCAGCGTCGCCTACATGCTCACGGAAAACAGCAGAACGTCAGTGGTCGCCTCACGAGCGCGATAGGGGAGGTAGGCTATTCTTGTCGTGGGGCGGTATGTGCTCGCCCAAGTGAAAGACGCGCCGGTCGTCGGACGTTACCCCGGGGGGAACCAGCTCATGCGCTCGCTTTTTGAGCAGGTCGTCGAGTGCTGTGGCCTCGCACCCGCGTTCGCCAGAAAGATCATCCAGGAGGCCTGCGAGCGGAGCGATGTGTCACCGCCCGAAGCGATGACGCCAGCCGATCTCATCCGCACGCTCCCTCACATCCGCCAGGCCCTCGGCGTCTTCCTCGATCCCGGGGAGGTGGCGCTGAAGACGGCCGCGATGCGAGCCCTCGTCAAGGGCTCCTGGCCGTCGATGGCCGCGGTCGTCCCCCCTGGTTCGAACCAGGAGAGCCGGACCCCTCAGGACGAGCCGAAGGCCAAATCGAGCTCGTAGAGCTCGTAGTGCGAGCGCCGCATTCCGAGCGCGACATACGTCGACTGCGCTCGCGCGTTCGCTGTCTCCACGTACAGGCGGATACCGCATACGTCCCCCGCGTCCGCCGCCATCTCGTGGACTCGCCGATACAGCGCCCGGAAGACCCCGCTGCGCCGCTGCGCGGGGGTCACATAAACGGACTGGATCCACCAGAAAGTACCGTTTCTCCAGTCACTCCATTCGTAGGTGATCATCAGCTGCCCGGCCATCTCGGACGCGTGCTCGGCGACCAGATAGAACCCTTTGGCGGCATCCGCGATCAGCGCGGCAGCGCCGCGGAGGGTGGTGGCGGCATCCAGCACCTTGCCCTCCGTCTCGAGCGCCATGGCCCGGTTGTTCGCCGCGATCAGCGCGGCATCGGTGGGCGCCGCCCGGCGGATCACGAGCGCTGTCACGAGGCGACCTCCCGGCGGGCGTCGCAGGGACGTTCTCCGGCCGAACGGCAGGAAAGCGCGGAAGCGCGGCATCGGATCGACATGGCCGACCCCATACCGCGGGCAGCACGGCTGCTCAATGACGAGGCGCACAAGGCGCACGACACGCACGAGGCGCACGACGCGCACCACGCGCACGACGCGCGGCGCCTCGATCCAGCGACGAGCGCGCGGTGACGACCGGTCGCGAAGGCGTCGCCGCGGCGCGTTATGTTTCGAGGAGCGATCCTCGACGAGCGCGCCCGGCGCTCGGCGCGTGGTCCATGGCTCCGCCGCGCCGGCTGCCACTTGCGCCGGTTGGCGGAGGTTGTGCTCCTCGCCCGATCGCGCATACCCTCCGGGCGCCGAAGCCTCCCGGAGGGTGACCCTTGACACTGCTCGTCAGCGACTCGATTGCCCAGCGCGTCCAGCGGCTGGAGATCCCTTTCAACAGCTTCGGGGTCGATCCTTACGGCATCTCCCGGAAGCACCTGGGTCTCTTCTTCTCCCTCCTGGATTTCTTCTATCATCATTACTTCTCGGTGGGCGTGACGGGCCTGGAGAACGTCCCCGCGCGCGGGCGGGCGATGCTCGTCGGCAATCACTGCGGGGGAGTCGCCATCGACGGGGCGATGGTGGTCGCGTCGATGTTCTTCGCGATGGATCCTCCGCGCCTGGCCGAGGGGATGGCGGAGAAGTTCATCAATCGCCTCCCCTTCACCTCGCTCTGGTCGAGCCGCACAGGGCAGTTCACCGGCCTCCCCGAGCACGCGAGCCGCCTCCTCGAGGACGAGCGGCTGCTCATGGTGTTCCCCGAGGGCGCGCGCGGCACCGCCAAGCTCTACAGCGAGCGCAACTCGCTCGTGCACTTCGGATCGGGGTTCGTCCGGCTCGCGATGAAGACGAGGACGCCCGTCATCCCCTTCGGCTTCGTCGGCGGCGGCGAGGCGGTGCCGACCATCGCCAACTCGTACACGATCGGCCGGCTGTTCGGCGTGCCGTACATCCCGATCACCCCGTACCTCGTCCCGGCGCCGCTGCCGGTCCAGCTGGAGATCACGTACGGCGAGCCGATGACGTTCGCCGGGACCGGCGCCGAGGAAGACGAGGTGATCCTCGGCCACGTCGAGCAGGTGAAGGCGAGGATCGCCGAGCTCATCGAGGCCGGGCGAGAGCGGCGCCGCGGGAAGCTCTCGCTGGACTGGCGCGGCGCCACGCCGCCCAGGCCCGCCTCATCGAAGGAGCACGCATGAGGGTCCTCATCCCAGGGATCACCGGCCAGCTGGGCCGCATGGTCGCGACGCGCCTCCTCGAGGAGGGGCACGAGGTGATCGGCATCGACAGGCGGCCGTGGCCGACCGCGCCGGCCGGCATCGAGATGCACAACGTGGATCTGCAGAAGCGCGCCGCGGAGGACGTGTTCCGCAAGAGCCGGCCCCAGGCCGTCATCCACATGGCGACCGTGACGCACCTCGTGGAGCAGACGGAGGAGCGGTATCGGATCAACCTCGGCGGCACGCGCGTCGTCTTCGACAACAGCCGCGCCTGCGGGGTCGAACACGTGATCTTCGTCGGCCGACACACCTACTACGGCGCCGGCCCCGAGTCGCCGCTCTACCACACGGAGGAGGATCCTCCGATGGCGGTGTCCACCTTCCCCGAGCTCGCCGACCTCGTCGCGGCCGATCTCTACGCCTGCACGGCGCTCTGGCGCGCTCCCGAGCTCTGCACGACCGTCCTTCGCATGTGCTACACGCTCGGCCCGACAGGCCACGGCACGCTGGCGAGCTTCCTCCGCGGCCCCCGCGTCCCGTACGTGCTCGGGTTCGACCCGCTGTTCCAGTTCATGCACGAGCAGGACGTCGTGACCGCCATCTGCCTCGCCCTCGAGAAGCGCATCCGCGGCGTCTACAACGTCTCTGGCCCGCAGCCTGTGCCCCTGTCGCTCATCATCCGCGCGGCGGGCCGGGTGGCGGTGCCCCTCCCCGAGTTCGTGCTGCGCAACGCGTTCGGCCGCTTCGGGCTGCCGAAGCTCCCGCGCGCGGCGCTGACCCACATCAAGTACCCCGTCGTCGTGGACGGCGCCGCGTTCCGCGCCGCGACCGGGTTCAAGCACGCCATCGACGAAGCCCAGGCCATCCGCGAGTACCGCGACGCCCACCCCGTCCCAGCGAGCCGCCCCTGAGCCGGGGAGTTCATCTCATGAGATAAGGAGGTCCCGATGTTGTCCGAGAAGGTCAAGCAGTTCGCGCCGGCCAGGCTCACCGCGGACATCGACGATCTGCCCGAGCCGGAGAGGAGAGCGCTCGGCAAGCTCATCGAGGCTTCGCGGCAGCTCGATCCCGTGTTCGATCGGCAGGCCTACGCCGGGAACCCGGAGCTCCGCGAGGAGCTCGTCGCGGACGGCACACCGGAGGGGCGGGACAGGCTCGCCTACTTCGACATCATGCGCGGCCCGTGGGACAGGCAGGATCACCACCGCCCCTTCGCCATCGACAGGCCCCATCCGCCTGGCGCTGGCTTCTACCCGGAAGATCTCTCGGCCGACGAGCTCAACGCGTGGGTCGAGCAGCACCCCGGCGACAAGGAGGCCTTCAACAGCCTGTTCACGCTCATCCGCCGGGACCAGGGCCGGCTCGTCGCGGTGCCGTACAGCCAGGCCTACGCCGCGTGGCTCGGCCCCGCCGGCGCGCTCCTCGAGGAGGCCGCGGCGCTCACCGCGAGCGAGAGCCTTCGGCGGTTCCTGAGGTCCCGGGCCGCCGCGTTCCGCTCCGACGACTACTATGCATCCGACAAGGACTGGATGGACCTCGACAGCCGCGTCGAGGTGACCATCGGCCCTTACGAGACCTACGAGGACGAGCTCCTCGGCCTCAAGGCCTCGTTCGAGTCGTTCGTCACGGTGAGCGATCCCGACGCTTCCCGGAAGCTCTCGAAGTACAAGGAGCTCCTCCCGGAGATGGAGCGCAACCTGCCTGTCCCCGAGGACGTGAAGACCGCGCGGGGCGGCGAGAGCCCCATCCAGGTCGTCGACCTCGTGTTCAGCGCCGGCGACGCCCGCAAGTCGGTCCAGACGATCGCGTTCAACCTGCCGAACGACGAGCGCGTCCGCGCCGAGAAGGGGGCCAAGAAGGTCCTGCTCCGCAACGTCATCGAGACGAAGTTCGAGCTGATCATGCGCCCTATCGCCGAGCGCATCCTCGACCCGGCGCAGCTCGATCACCTGTCCTCCGACGCGTTCTTCAACGAGACGCTCTTCCACGAGCTCTCTCACAGCCTCGGCCCTGCGTTCACGACCGCGAGCGGGGAGCGGGTCGAGGTGCGGATCGCGCTCGGCCCGACCTACTCCGCGCTGGAGGAGGCCAAGGCCGACGTGATGGGCGCTTACAACGTCCTCTTCATGATCCAGCGAGGCCACTTCGCGGCCGATTTCAGGGAGAAGCTCCTCATCTCCTATTTCGCGGGGCTCTTCAGGAGCACCCGATTCGGCGTGGCCGAGGCGCACGGCAAGGGGGCCGCGCTCCAGATCAACCGGTTCCTCGAGGAGCGCGCCGCCCGCTTCGACCCGGCGACACGGCGGTTCACCGTCGACGCCGAGGAGCTCGAGGCCGCCATCACCCGCCTCGTCCGCGATCTCTGCATGGTGCAGCACCGCGGCGACAGGCAGGCCGCCGGCGAGCTCCTCGCCAGATACGGCGAGGTCTCGGCGCCGATGCAGCAGGCGCTCGGCGGCCTCGAGGGGATCCCGATCGACATCCGGCCGATCTACCCGCTCGCCGGCGAGTGAGCCGCGCTCACGGCGAGTGAGCCGCGCTCACGGCGAGCGAGCGGCGCTCACGGCCCGATCTGCACGAGGAACGCGTCGCCGGCGCCCTGGCTCACGGCCGTGGCTGCCCCGCGATCGAGGACGCCGTCGAAGCGGCCGGTCACCCAGCCATCACCGAGGAGATCGACGGCGACGGCGGCGCCGCGCTGCTCGCCCGAGTCGCCGAACGAGCGCAGCCAGATCGGGTTGCTGGCAGGGTCGAGCTTCGCCACGAACACGTCGGCGGCGCCCACCGCCGAGTGCGCCTCCTCGCCGATGTCGAGGCTCCCCAGGAAGGAGCCGGTGAGGAGGATGTTGCCCGCGAGATCGACCGCGACGGAGGCGCCCTCCTGGTCGGCGTCGTCGCCGAAGTCCTCGCACCACTGCAGGACGCCGTTGTCGTCCAGACGGATGAGGAAGACGTCCTTGTCTCCATTGCTCGTGAGCAGCGACTCGCCGAGGGAGATCGCCCTCCGGAACGAGCCGGTCACGAGGATGTTGCCCGCTCCATCGACGGCCACGCCGAGCGCCTCGGCCGCGTTGGTCGCCTCGGCCGCCTTGCTCCAGACGTGATCGCCCGAGGGGTCGAGCTTCGCGACGAACAGGTTGGTCTTTGCGTCGGTGGTGAGCGGCCTCTCGCCCCCGAGATCGACCTCCCCGCTGAACCAGCCGACGACGACGATGTCGCCGTCGCCGTCGACGGCGACGCCGGTACCGGCCTGATCTCCCTGGCCGCCGAACCGCTTGGCCCACTCGACGTGGCCGGCGGCGTCGAGCTTGACCAGGAAGGCGTCGCTCCTGCCGTGGCTCTCCAGGGTGAACCGCTCGCCCCGGCGGCCCTCGCCGAAGTCGAGCGTGCCCGAGAACTCGCCGGTGATGAAGGCGTTCCCCGCCTGGTCCACGGCGACCGCCGCCGCGTGTTGCGTGGCGTCGTCGCCGAACCGCCGGCTGAACTGGTGCGCCCCGGTCGCGTCGAACCGCGCCACGACGACGTCGGCGCGGCGGCCGGCGCCCTCGAGCACGCCGCCGCCGAAATCGACGTCGCCGGCCGCGCTGCCCGCGAGCACCACGTCGCCCCCCGGCGCGAGCGCGACCGCCCGGGCGACGCTGTCCGCGAAGCGGCGGCCGAACCGGAAGCGACCCTCGCGCCTGGAGGCGTCGCGGGAGAACGAGACGAGGAAAGCGTCCGGCTCGCCGAGCGCGCCCAGCTCGTCCGACGGGCCCGCGCCGAGATCGGTGCTGCCCGACGCCGAGCCGACCACCACGACGGCGTCGGCCGAAACGGCGACGCCCAGGCCCTGCTGAGCGCCGGCCCCGCCGAGCGCGACGCTGTGCACGGGGTCGCCCGTGCACGCTCGCCCGTCGCAGTTCTCGTCCTCGGGCGTGGCGCAGCTCTCGAACGCGGGCAGCACCTGGCCGACGCAGGCGCCGACGTCCGTCCCGTCGTCGTTGCACGCGGCGACGCCGGCGACGCAGAGGCCGACGCCCTGCGTGCCCTGCGGCCCCGCGTAGCAGTCCGCCTCGGTGAGGGGAACGCAGATCTCCTGAACCTCGACGCCGCCGGCCGCCCCGCCGCCGGCGCCGCCGCCGCCTCCCCCCTCGCCCACCGGCACGGGATCCGCCGCGACGTCGGGGAACGGCGCGATGAAGGCGCACGCGCCGAGGCCCGCGCAGGCGAGGGCGAGCGCGGCGACGACGCCGGCTCCAGGGCGAGGTGCGCCGCTCACAGCGCTCCCCGCACGGCGACCCCGGCGCCGTCCGCGCCGACCCATGGCGAGAGCGCCGTCGGGCGGGGGATGCGCGGCGCGGGCGCGGGCCGCCGCCCGGCGGCGTCCGGAGGAGCCGCGGGCGAGGGGGACGAGGGCCAGAAGAGGTAGGTGGCGAAGCCGCCCGCGATGACGGCGGCCCCGGTGAGCACCGTGCTCGTGACGGCGAGCGCTTGCCCGCGGTCGCGCAGCGCCTGCCGCTCGCCCAGCGAGCCCGGGGCAGGGTCCTCGTTCTTCTTCAGGAAGCTGTGCCGCACGTCGTACGCCATGGCGCCCGTGACCACGGCGCCGGCGGCGAGCGCGGCCGCCGTCCCCACGACGACCACCGGCGAGATGCGCGGGCCGGGCGCGGGCGCGCTGGGCAGCGCCCGGCGCGCGGGCGCGCTCGACAGCGGGACCGCGAGCGAGCGCTTGCGGCCGAGCTCGGCCCGCAGCTCGACGACCGCGCCCGTCTCGGCCTGCACCGTCGCGTCGAACCGCGCCGCATAGTTCTCGGCCGCCACAACGACCCGCCGCGCCCCCGGGCTCACGAGGATGGCCGCGCCGACGAGCGCGGCGTGGATCGGCTCACCGTCGATCTCGACGCGCACGCCGGTCGCGTCCTCGGGCAGCCGCAGGACGATCTGCGACGTCTTCACGCGAAGCTTCTCCAGCCGTGCCCGGGACTCCCTGGCGAGCGCGATCTCGTTCCGCGCTGTCGCGCCGGACGCAGCGAGCTCAAATGCGTTGAGCGCCTCGACGACGTGACCGAGCGCCTCGTGACAGACGCCGAGGTGGTACCAGAGCGGCGGGGACACGACGATCTTGCTGATGCGCTCGTACGTCTCCAGCGCCTCTGCCCACTGGCCGCTGTCCTCCGCGGCGAGGCCGAGCGCGAAGAGGCGCCGCGCGGACGCGAGCTCCGCGGCGCTCGGCTTGTGGGGCGCAGCCACAGCCGCGGTGTCGCTCGCGGCCGCGGCCGGCGGCGCGCGGCCGGCGTCCTCCGGGGAAGGCTCGGCGAACGCAGCCGGACCGACGCCGACCAGGGCGAAGAATACCACTCCGCCGATGGTGATCCGATGCTTCACCCACGCCTCCTTCCATCACCAAGCGATAGAGGCAGTCTAACCGTACTCACGCCGACCGATCCTCGACAACTGGAAAATTGTTTGAGATTGGCGTCCGATCCTGGAACGCTCTTGCACGACCCGCCTGGAAAGCTCTTCCACTGTCGGTGAGAGCTTCAGCATGGTCGGACTCACGACGACACAGGAGTCGCAGGTACGAGCCGTGATAGCGCCCGTCGATCTTGTGCCAGGCCAGCTTCTCGGCCGCTATGAGCTGCTGATCGCCATCGCGCAGGGCGGAATGGGGACGGTGTGGGCGGCCCGAGAGCGCGGCGGGGCGGCGGGCGACAAGATCGTGGCAGTCAAGACGATGCTGCCGGCGCTCTCCAGCGATCCGCGCTGCAAGCGCATGTTCCTCACGGAGTCGCGCATCGCCTCCCGGATCAAGCACCCCAATGTGTGCGCGATCCTGGATCAAGGTGAGCAGAGCGGGGTGCTCTACTTCGTGATGGAGTGGATCGACGGCGACGCGCTCGTGGCGCTGCTCGGCGGCAGCACCCGCAAGCAGGGCAGCCCGCTCCCCCTGCCCGTCGCGGTGAGGATCGCGATCGAGGCGGCGCGGGGGCTGCATGCGGCCCACGAGCTACGGGACGACGACGGCGCGCTGGTCGGGCTCGTTCACCGGGACGTCTCGCCGCACAACATCCTGATCACGCGGGACGGCTCGGTCAAAATCGCCGATTTCGGCGTGGCCAAGGCCATGGCGCAGGTGGACAACCCGACGACCAACACCGGGCACATGAAGGGCAAGATCCTCTTCATGGCGCCCGAGCAGGTCTATAGCGAGCAGCTGGACCGGCGGTCCGACGTCTTCGCGCTCGGGATCGTGCTCTATCAGCTGACGACGGGCACGCACCCGTTCGCCGCCAGCCACGACCTCGCGACGATGGCGCGCATCGCGCGGCCCGAGCCGGTGGATCCGCCGGGCCCCCTCGTCCCCGGGTACCCCCCCGCGCTCGAGGCGGCGGTGATGCGCGCGCTGGCCAAGGATCCGGCCGAGCGCTTCGCGACGATGGCCGAGCTCGCGGACGCGCTCGAGGAAGTGGACGCCACCCTCGGCAGCCGCCCTGGCGAGGTCACGGGGTACATCCGCAACGCGCTCGCCGCGCGCGCCTCACGTCGCACGGCGCTGATCAAGGACGCCCTGCGCGCCGCGGACGGCAGGGCGAGGGGGCGCGCCCCCGCGCGCCTGGACCCGCGCCGCCGCGCCCGGACGATCGCCACCGCGGCGGCGCTGGTCGCCTCGGGCGCGCTGCTCGGGGCGGCGACGCTCCTGTGGATCGGCCTCGGGGAGGGCCCCGGCGCGCCGCCCGTGGCGGTGCCCGCGGCGCCGGCCGTCACGGTGGAGCCGCGCCCGGGGGTCGCCACCGCCGAGCCGCGCGCCCCGGAGCCCGCGCGCGTGTCAGAGCCGGCCCCGTCCACCGCGCCCGCGGCGCCGCCGTCCTCCACCCCCGCCGCGAGCGCGAGCCCGCCTCGCTCCCGATCGCCTGCCGAGACCGGGCGCGCCAAGTTCCGCGAGCCCGGCTTCTAGCGCGCCCCGTTCCGCGGGGCGCGCGCCGCGGCCCCGCCTCGCGCCGAGGAATATTCGATCGGCGCCGGTTGTCCTCGGGCGGCCGGGCTTGCTATGAGCTCCCACCCGTTATGCACGACGTACGCGCCCTGAACGAGCTGGTCGCCAAAGAGAGCGCCTTCATCGACACCCTGCTGACCGAGGTCGGCAAGGTGATCGTCGGCCAGACGTACATGATCGAGCGCATCCTCATCGGGCTGCTCACCGGGGGGCACGTCCTCCTCGAGGGCGTCCCGGGCCTCGCCAAGACGCTCACGGTGCGGACGCTCTGCGACGCCATCCACGCGAAGTTCTCGCGGATCCAGTTCACGCCGGATCTGCTGCCGGCCGACCTCATCGGCACCGTCATCTTCAACCACCAGAAGGGCGACTTCACGTCCAAGCTGGGCCCGATCTTCGCGAACCTCGTGCTCGCCGACGAGATCAACCGCGCCCCGGCGAAGGTGCAGAGCGCGCTCCTCGAGGCGATGCAGGAGCGGCAGGTCACGATCGGCGACACGACGTACCCGCTGCCGAGCCCGTTCGTTGTCATGGCGACCCAGAACCCGATCGAGCAGGAGGGGACCTACCGCCTCCCGGAGGCGCAGGTCGACAGGTTCATGCTCATGGTCAAGGTCGGGTACCCCGCCCGGGCCGAGGAGCGGCAGATCATCGACCGCACGACGGGGGTGGTCGAGGGCAAGGCCGCGAAGGTGACGACCCCCGAGGAGCTCGTGTCCGCGCGCAAGGTCGTGCGCGACGTGTACATGGACGATCGCGTGAAGGACTACATCGTGGACGTGGTCTTCGCGACGCGCGAGCCCGGGCAGAAGGGCATGAAAGAGCTGAGCAGCCTCATCGAGTACGGGGCGAGCCCGCGCGCCTCGATCGCGCTGGCGCTGGCGGCGCGCGCGCACGCCTTCCTGCGCCACCGGGGCTACGTCACGCCGGAGGACGTGAAGGCGATCGGCCCCGACGTGCTCCGGCACCGGGTCGTCCTGACCTACGAGGCGGAGGCCGAGGAGGTCACGTCCGAGCAGATCGTCCGGCGCGTGTTCGAGGTGGTCGAGGTGCCGTGATCAAGGCCTCCGGCTCGAAGAACCCGCTGCCGCCGGAGCTCCTGAAGCAGCTCCGGCGCATCGAGATCCGGACGCAGCGGCTCGCCAACGAGCAGCTCTCCGGGACGTACTCGTCCGTCTTCAAGGGGCAAGGGCTGTCGTTCCGCGAGGTGCGCGCCTACCTGCCCGGCGACGACGTGCGCTGGATCGACTGGAACGTCTCGGCCCGCATGAGCGAGCCGTTCGTGAAGGTGTTCGTCGAGGAGCGGGAGATGACCGTCATGCTGGTCGTCGACGCCTCGCAGAGCGAGCAGTTCGGCACGCGGCGCGCGTCGAAGGCGCGCGTCGCCGCCGAGATCGCCGCGCTCTGCTCCTTCAGCGCCATCAAGAACAACGATCGCGTGGGCCTCGTGCTCGCGACCGAGGCCATCGAGAAGCTCGTCCCGCCGAAGAAGGGGGACAAACACGTGATGCGCGTCATCCGGGAGATCCTCGGGCACGAGCCGAAGTACACGGGGACGAACCTGAAGCTCGCGCTCGAGACGCTGGTGAAGGTCGCCAAGCGGAGGAGCGTGGCCTTCGTGATCAGCGACTTCTTCGCCTCCGGCTTCGAGCGCTCGCTCTCGCTCGCGAGCGCCAAGCACGACGTGATCCCGGTGATGCTCGTCGACCCGCGCGACGAGGAGCTGCCCGACGTGGGGCTCGCGACGTTCGAGGACCTGGAGACCGGCGAAGAGGTCGTGGTGGACACCGGCGACCGGGCGGTGCGCGACCACTACCGCGCCGCCATGCGCAAGCTCCGGAGCGACCGCGACAAGCTGTTCAAGAAGCTCGCGCTCGACGCCGTGGTGGTGAAGACCGGCGAGAGCTTCGTGAGCCCGCTGCGCGACCTGTTCGCCAAGCGGGCGCGGAGGCTCAGGCGATGAGGGCGCGTCGCTCGGCGGTCCACGCCGCGCGCGGCGCGAGCCCGCTCGCGTGGGCCGCGCTGGCGGCGGCGCTCGCGTGCGCGTCGCCGGCACGATCGCAGCCGGACGCCGGCGGCGCCGGAGGGCCGGCGGCGGACGACGCCCCGCCTCCGCCGCCGGCCCCGGCGCCGGCAGCCGCGGCGCCGGCAGCCACGGGGCGCGGCGAGAGCGTGTGGGCCTCGTGCGCGGAGCACGTGCCGCCCGGCGCGACGCGCCCCCGGATCGAGGAGACGTTCCCGAGGAACGGGTTCAGCGGGTACGCGGCCCACCTCGAGATCACGGTCACGCACGGCAAGGGCGAGACGGTGCTGCCGGAGGGCTTCAAGGTCCAGGGCGACAGCGACGCCGCGCGCGCGATCCAGAAGGCGGGGTTCGTCCTGCCGGAGGCCGACGCGGGCGCGGGGCCGACCAGCACGACGACGGCGACCGACACGGGCGCCACGACCAGGCTCGTCATCCCGTTCGTCCCGCTGCCCAAGGAGCCGGGGAGGAGCGCCCTCCTGCTGCCGCCGGTGCCGATCGCCGTGTCCCGCGCGAGCGGGGAGCTCGTCACCGTCTGCACCCGGCCGCACGAGATCGTGATCGAGGACCCGATCGCCAACGAGCGGGACCCCAAGGTCAAGCCGAACCCGCCGCCTCGGCCGCAGCGCGAGGAGTGGGTGCTCGCGAAGCAGCTCACGGCCGGCATCCTCATCGGCGCGGCGCTCGGGCTGCTCGTGGCGTGGCTGGTGCGGCGCTGGCTGCGCCGGCCCCGCGTGGTGGCCGCGCCGCCGCCCAAGCTGCCGTGGATCGCCGCGCTCGAGGAGCTCGAGGCGCTCCGGCGCTCCGACCTGCTCGGCGAGGGGCGGACCGGCGAGTACTTCGACCGCGTGAGCGACTGCGTGCGCAAGTACCTCGGCGCGCGGTACGGCTTCGACGGCCTCGAGACGACGAGCGACGAGATGCGGGACCTGCTCGCGCGGGTGCGCCCGCCCGTGCCGGTGCTGCCGCAGATCGCGCGGTTCCTCGCCGACTGCGACCTCGTGAAGTTCGCGCGCCTCCAGCCGAGCGAGGCCGACTGCCTCACGGCGCTCGACGACGGAGAGAACATCGTGCACCGCACGACCCCGCCGGCGGCGCGGCCCGGCGACGGCGCCGGCCCCCGGAGCTCACCCGCCGGCGGGCAGCAGCCGCCCGCTCGCCCGTCCCGGGCGCCGGAGGAGGCGCCTTGAGCCGCACGAAGCGCGCAGCGCTCGCCCTCATCGCGACGCTCGTCGTCGCCGCGCTCGCCTGCGTGTACCCCTACCTCGCCCGCCGCGACGCCTGGTCCTCGGCGAGCTGGCAGAACCCGTGGTTCTTGCTCGCGCTCATCGCGGTGCCCGTCGTCTGGTACTGGGGCATCTTCGCGGAGGACGCGCGCAGGCCGCGGCTCCGGCTCGGCACGGTGGCGCCGCTCGCGCGCGGGCCGCGCGGCCTGCGCAGCCACCTGCGCGACGTGCCGGGCGTGCTGCGCGCCGTGGCGCTCGCGCTGCTCGTCCTCGCGATGGGGCGGCCGGTCAGCGTGCTCCGCGAGCAGCGCTCGGACGACAAGGGCATCGACATCGTCGTGGCGCTCGACCTGTCGGGCTCGATGCGCGCGATCCTCGACGCGCGGGCGAGCGACCTGCCCGGCCAGCCGAAGCTGCCGCGCGGCAAGCGGCTGACCCGGCTCGACACGGCCAAGCTCGTCCTCCAGGACTTCATCAGCCGCAGGAGGACCGATCGCCTCGGCGTCGTCGTCTTCGGCAAGGCCGCGTACGTGCTGTCGCCGCCGACGCTCGACTACCACCTGCTGACGCAGATGGTCTCGCAGATGACGCTCAACGTGATCGACGGCAGCGCGACGGCTATCGGCGACGCGCTCGGCACCGCGGTCGCCCGCCTGCGCAGGAGCGACGCGCAGTCGAAGGTCGTCATCCTCCTGACCGACGGCGACTCCAACGCCGGGGCCATCTCCCCCGAGTACGCGACCCACCTCGCGACCTCGCTCGGCGCGAAGGTCTACACGATCCAGATCGGCACCGACGACGAGGTCGAGGTCGAGGACGGCATCGATCTCTTCGGGCAGCCGCGCTACGTGCGCCACCGCTTCCCGGTGAACCCCGCGCTGCTCCAGGAGATCGCGCAGAAGACCGGCGGCGCGTCGTACGTGGCGACCGACGCGAAGGCGCTCGCGGACAGCATGCACGACGTGCTCGACCGGCTGGAGAAGACCCGCTTCGAGGCGTCGAGCGCCGCGTACGAGGATCTCTTCCCGTTCCTGCTCCTGCCCGGGGTGTTCCTGATCGGGCTCGACGCGCTCCTGCGCGCCTGGCTGCTCCGGAGGTTCCCGTGAACTTTGCGGCCCCCTGGTTCCTGCTCGGGACGGCGTTCGCCGCGCTGATCGGCCTCCTGCTCATCCTGGGCGGCTTCGGCGTGGCGCGCGCCATCAAGCGCTTCGGCGACGAGGATCGCGTGAAGGCGCTCACGACCGCCGATCCAGCGAAGCGCCGCGCCTGGAAGGGCGTGCTGCTCGTGCTCGCGACGGCGCTCGCGTTCGTGGCCGCGGCGCGCCCCCAGTACGGCAAAGGCACGCGGCTCGTGCCGGCGACCAACGTCGACGTGGTGGTCGTGCTCGACTACTCGAAGAGCATGTACGCGCGCGACGTCGAGCCGTCCCGCATCTTCCGGGCGAAGGTCGAGGTCGCCCGCCTCATCAAGGATCTCGAGGGCGCGCGCTTCGGCGCGGTCGCGTTCGCCGGCGAGCCGATGGGCTTCCCGCTGACCGCCGACGGCGCGGCGATCGCGCAGTTCTTCCGCCAGCTCGACCCGAACGACATGCCGATCGGCGGCACGGCGATCGCGCGCGCGCTCGACCAGGCGAACGAGCTCCTGAAGCGCGACCCGAAGTCCGCCGAGCACAAGCGGATCATCCTGCTCGTCACGGACGGCGAGGACCTCGAGGGCTACCCGCTGAGCGTCGCCCAGGCGATCGGCGCCCAGGGCACGACGATCCACGTCGTTCAGATCGGCGGGCGCACGCCGGAGCCGATCCCGGAGATCGGCCAGGACGGCCGCATCGTCGGGTGGCGGACGGATCGCCAGGGCAAGCCGCTCACGACGGAGCTGTCGCTGTCGGGCGAGCAGCAGCTCGCGTCGATCGCGCAGGCGACGCCGGGCGGGCAGATCATCCGCGCGGAGAAGGGGACCACGGGCATCGAGACGATCGCCGCGGAGCTCCGGCGGCAGATGAAGAGCGAGCTCTCGGAGCGGGTCGAGACGGTCTACGCGGACGTCTACTTCTACCCGCTCGGCCTCGCGATCCTGCTCCTCATCGCCGAGGTGTTCCTCAAGGACGCTCCGCGCCGTCGCTTCGTGGCGACGCGCCCCGAGGCCGCGCCGAAGCGCGCCGCGTTGCTGAAGGGGCGCCCGCTCGGCGCGGACCTCGCGGCGGGAGCGGGGCAGGCGCCTCGGGGGAACGCGGGAGGGCCGCATGCCGCGTCGTGATCGCAAGCGCGTGGATCTCGCCGGGTTCTTCGCGCGCCGCGGGCGGTGGATCGCGATCGGGCTCGCCGCCGCGTGCCTCACCGGGGCCGCGTTCTCTGCGGCGACCGGGTGCAGCGGGTGGGATCCGACGTCCCCGTTCGAGCGGAACGCGCCGGCGGTCGACCAGGCGATCCGCGATCTCGACGCGGGCAACCTCGAGTCTGCCGAGCAGGCCCTCGCGAGCTACCTGGGGACGGGCCCGTGCAGCGACGCCGGCATCGGGCTGCCGGACTCCGTGCGCCAGAAGCCGAACGGCTCGTTCGATCTCGGGCTGACGCTGTTCCACCTGGCCGAGCGCTACGGTCATCGGTTCGGCGACGAGGAGCTCGCGGACGGCGGGCCGGAGCAGGAGCAGCGCGACGCGCTGCGCGGGATCGAGATCGACTGCGCGCTGATCCTCCTGAAGGCGATCGGGGCCGATCCGAGCGTGCCGGCCGATCTGCGCGCGCGGGCCCGCTACCTCTCGGGCAACCTCGAGTTCTTGCGGCGCAAGTACGAGGACGCCGTGACGTATTACGACCAGGCGCTGGCCATCATCCCCGGCGTCCTCGAGGAGGCCGGCGGCGACGGCGTCGGCCGGGACGCGGCCTGGAACCGGGCGATCGCCCTGCGGCGCATCGAGGACCAGAAGGACGCCGCGCCGCCGGACGCCGAGCCCGATGCGCCGCCGGACGCCGAGCCCGATGCGCCGCCGGACGCCGAGCCCGACGCCGAGCCCGATGCGGGCGACGACGGCGGCGACCAGGACGCGGGCGACGACGGCGGAGAGCCTGACGCGGGCGACGACGGCGACGGCGGTGACCAGGACGCGGGCAACGACGGCGGCGATCAGGATCAGAGCCCTGACGCTGGCCCGCAGGACCAGACGCCCGACGCCGGCTCACCCGAGCAGCCCGAGCCGCCGCGCGAGCAGCCCCAGGAGCCGCCGCAGACCGGTCGGCAGGACGATCGCATCCTCGACCAGCTCGAGGAGGCGCCGACGTACCAGGAGCAGGAAGCGAAGAACAAGGCCGGTATGCGGCGCGGCCGCGGCATGGAGGACAAGTGACGCGCCCGCTCGCGCTCGCCCCCCCGCGCCTCGCGCCGCTCGCGACCGCGCTGCTCGTGGCGTTGCTCGCGTTGATCGCCCCGCTCCGCGCGCGCGCGCAGCAGCAGCCGGAGCTCTCGGCGCGCGCGAGCTCCACCGACGTCGAGGTCGGCGAGCCGTTCACGGTCGAGGTGAAGGCGCTCGTCGAGCGCGGCGCCGGCATGCCCTCCGATCCGGAGCTGCGTGTCCCGCCCGACCTCTCCATCGTCTCCGGCCCGAGCATCGGGACGCAGATGAAGACCCAGCTCGGGGGCGGCGTCATGATCACGCAGCTGGGCATCAGCGCGACGTGGCAGATCGTCGCGAACAAGCCCGGCCGCTACACCATCCCGGGGCCGACGATCTCGTGGAACGGCAGGCGGCTGCCGGCGGCTCCGATCATGATCAAGGTCACGCCGGCGAGCGGGCGGACTCGCCGGCCGAACAACCCGTTCCTGTTGCCCGGCGGCCCGCTGCAGGGCTTTCCGTGGCCGTTCGGCGGCTCGGGCGGCCTCTTCGACGACGAGCCGCCCCAGGACGAGCCCGAGCCCGAGGCGACAGAGCTGGCGATGCCGCGCGAGCCGGACCCGGTGGTGTTCCTGCGCGCCATCCCCGACAAGACGGCCGCGGTGGTCGGCGAGCAGGTCACGGTCTCGTTCTACCTGTACTTCCGCGAGAACGCCGAGATGACCGAGCCGCGCGCGGCGCCCGCCGCGGACTTCCTCCGCCACCCGCTCCTCGAGGACCCCCGCAACGAGCGCCCCGTGTACACGCGGGTCGGCGGGCACCGTTACGCGGCCCGCCTCGTCGACAAGCTGGCGCTGTTCCCGCTGAAGACGGGCGAGCTGCACACGGGCAGCATGCAGACGCGCATCAGCGGGCGCCGGATCGGCGCGCGCGTGCTGCGCGAATCGAACGACGTCGTCGTCAAGGTCACGGAGCCGCCGCTCGCCGGCCGCCCGTCCGGCTATGTCGTCGGCGACGTCGGTCAGTTCACGCTCAAGGCGACGGTGCAGCCGCGCCAGATCGAGCAGGGCGGCTCGGTGGCCGTGACCGTGCAGGTCGCGGGCACCGGCAACTTCCCCCAGTCGCTCCGGGTGCCGGAGCGGACCGGGCTCGAGTGGCTCGACCCGGAGAAGCGCGACGCGATCGAGCCGCGCGGCGGCGCGATCGGCGGCACCCGATCGTTCGGCTACGTCGTCCGGATCCAGGAGAGCGGCGCGGTCGATCTCGGGAAGATCGAGCTCCCCTACTGGGATCCGGCGCAGAAGCGCTACGTGGTCGAGCGCGCCGAGCTCGGCGTCGTCCAGGTGACCCCGGTGGCTCCTCCGGCGCCGTCCGGGCCTCCGTCCAGGGCGCCTCGCGCCGAGGGCGACGGCGCTGGCCGGGGCGAGCCGTTCGCCGGCATGCCGGGGCTCCGCGCGTCGCTCGGCCCGCACGCCCCGCCCGCGACGCTGCCCCTCGACGGCGCGCCGTTCTGGCTGCTCCTGGCCGCGCCGCCGCTCGTCGTGACGCTGTTCGGCGCGGGCGATCGGCTCCTGCGCCGGGCCCGCGATCGCCGCGCGGCGGGCGCGACCTCGCCCGCCCGGCTCGCGGCGATCGCCCAGCGCGAGGCGGAGGAGGCGGCCGCGCAGGGGGATCTCGGGGCGACGGCCGCGGCGATCGAGCGCGCGGTGCACCGGGCGATCGAGTCCGCGACGGGTCTCCGCTCGCGCGGCGTCCTGCTCGCGGAGCTCCCGGGCGAGCTCGGCCGGCGCGGCGTCCCCGGGCCGCTCTCGTCGCGCGCTTGCGAGGCGCTGGCCGCGTGCGAGGCGATCCGGTTCGAACCGACCGCGCAGGACGGCGGCGGCGCCGCCGCCGCGGCGCTCGTCGAGCAGAGCCGCGCCGTCGTGACCGAGCTCTCGCGATGGAAGCCCGCATGAACGGCCGCCGCAGGCGCCTCCTCGCCGGCGCGCTCCTCCTCGCCGGAAGCCTCGCGTCGGCGCTGCCGTCGAGCGAGGCGCGCGCGCAGCCGGCGGAGCCCCCGGAGGCGCTGTTCCAGGAGGGCACGGCCGCGCTCGGCCGCGGCGAGTACGGCGCGGCGATCGACACGTTCGAGCTGCTCGCCGACCGCGGCTTCGTGCACCCGGACGCGAGCTATAACCGCGGGCTCGCCTACGTCACGCGCGTGCGCGAGGGCGCGGATCGCCCGGGAGACCTCGGCCGGGCGGCGGCCGCGTTCGAGGAGGCGCTGCGGCTCCGCCCGGGCGACCCCGACGCCGATCGCGCGCTGGATCTCGTGCGCGCCGAGATCACCCGCCAGCGCTCGCGCCGCGCCACGGATGCGGTCGACGTGCGCCCGACGCTCGGCCGGGTCATCGTCGGCCTCGCCTCGGAGCGCACCTGGGCGGCGGCCGCGCTCCTCGCGTCGCTGCTCCTCGCCCTGGGCGTGGTCCTGCGGCGCCGCCCTGCCGGTCCCGCGCACGTCGCGGGCAGCGTCCTTGCGCCGACGGCGCTCGTCGCGCTGCTCGCGCTGGTGCCGCTCACCTATGCGGCGCGGCACCTCCGCCTCACGACCCGGGCTGGCGTCGTGGTGGTCCCCGAGGTCCGGCTCCTCGACGAGGACGGGCGCGCGCTGCCCCGCGCGGAGCAGAGCGCGATCCCCGAGGGTGCGTCGGTCGAGGTCGGCAGGAGATCGGGCGGGCTCGCTGAGGTCCGCTGGGGCGCCACGGAGGGCTGGGCTCCGGCGTCGAGCATCCGGTTGCTCGCTCCATGAGCCGCGCCATCGTGTGCTAGGTTGTCCGCGTGTGGGTACGCCGCGCAGCCATTCGCCCCGTCCCCTCGTACGCTCAGGTGCCGGCGCGCGTCCTGTCCGAGATCGAGGATCAGCTCGCCGAGGATGACGACGACTCGCGCAAGCAGCTCGACGACGCGTTCACGCGCTTCGAACAGACGCAGCCTGCGCTCGCGGACCGGATCTCCTCGGTGCTGTCCGGCCCGCTCGACGAGACGGCGCTCGCCCTCGGCTATTTCCTGACGCTGGCGATCTGGCTCGCCTTCGACGAGCTGTTCGGTCAGGACCTCGACGAGGTCACCGAGACGGCGCTCACGGGCGTCGAGGAGTCGCTGAACCTGGACGAGCAGATCCGCCTTCACGATCCTGCCGAGGCGGTCGACTCGGACGACGTCATCGCGATGGAGCAGCCCGACGTCCTCGCCTTCGTGCAGGAGCACCTCGACGCGGCGCTCGAGGCGAACGCGCACGAGGTCGACGTCGACGACGTCCACGCGATCTACCGGGTGGTGCTGATCGAGGTCCTTGCGCTGAGCTACGCCGTCCGCCCGCCCTCGAACTGGGTAGCGCTGACGACCGAGTTCACCGCATAACGCGTTCCCCCCGTCCCGCGACCACCGCCCTTAACGTGCGGAGAAGGTGGCCAGGAAGGCTGGCATCTCGGCGCTGCGGCCGTCCTCGAGGAGGACGGTTCGGCGCGGGGCGTTGATCGCGTCGAGCACGGCGACGAGCTCACGGAACGGCGTCTTGTTGTCGCTGTGGAGCACGGCCTGGTCGGCGCGGCGGTCGCTCGGGGCGCGGTGCTCGCCGCTCCGCTCCCACTCGCGCTGGATGGCATCGCCGAGCTCTCTGTAACGGATCGCGGTGGCTCCCGCCCCGCCGATCTCGACAGGACGTTTGGGGACGCTCACCTCGCTCAGGACGGTCGCGCCCTGCTTCCACACGAGGTTGAACCGGTCCTCGCCGACATGGACGTGCATCGTCCTGAGAGGCTCCTTCTGGCACTCCTCCCCACACCCCGCGGCGGCAGGCACCTCCGCGCTGGTCTTGAGCCGCGAGTTCGTGACCCACACCGCCGTGATCAGCAGGAAGGCGATGGTCACCATCAGCAGATCGATGAACGGAATCATGTTGATCTCGCTGTTTCGCGCCCGCCTCTCGCCACCCCCCACGTCGACGCCCGCCATGGCTGCCTCCTTGTGTGCTCGTGTTGTCGTCGCGCACTCGCCAGCTCCGCGGCCGCGCTGCGATAGGACGACAGAGCGCGGCGCGCGCCGGATGTTCCTGGAAAGCACCAACGTCCTCTCCCCCCGCCACCGGTGAACCGCTCGCGCGCGTGGGCCGCGCCGGCGATCCCGATGAGGGCAGAGCGCGACGCGCGATCCCTCGGGCGGCCCACGCTCCGCATCGTCCACTATTTCGGAGGCGCTTCGAGCCGCCCAGTCAAGAACGACGCAACGCGTCGTTACCAAGCAGCCTCATCATCGGACGCCCTGAACATGGAAAGGGCGGACGAAAAGCTCGATTTCTTCGGCGGAAGCGAAGATGCGGCAGCCTTGCGCCGCGGACGAGAGGGCGCCGCGCCGTCCTCGGGTCAACGCAGCGTACCGCCCCTCATGCGTCATGGCCGAGCTGTCTCTTGACAGACAATCCGTTATAACGGATGATGTGCCTACGGGTTGGAGGTGAAGCGGATGCGCCCCCAGAGTGCTCAAGTGATCGACCTCGAGGAATACCGGCAGCAGCGGAGGGCGGCTCGGAACAAGCATGTTCCCGAGAGCGACAGGCCGATGCCATCGGGAAGCTCTTTGACCATGCCGGTCGTCCTCTGGTGGTTCCCGATCTTCACGTGGATGCCCATCTGGCAGGTGCGATGAAATCCGTCCGTCAGAACACGCCACGGAGCTCACCCGGGCTGATCTCCGGTGATGGGCTCGGCGCGTCGTTGCCCGTGGAGGGCTATCAGAACGGCGTGCAAGCGTCCGCCGCATCGACGAGGAACCCCGCTTCGCCTGCTGGACCGCGCTCGCACCACAGGCCGGAGAGCTTCGCTGGCCCCGCGAGATCGTACTCCAGCCGCACCAACGGAACCAACGGAGAAGCGCCGCAGCGGGACGTGGACGAGGCGTCTGGAGACGCCTGGGCCTACGAGATGGCGCCGCAGGACGCCTCCTCGGCGCTCACTGGCATCGTCGGGGCCAACCTGCGTCGCCTCCGGACCAAGCGTGGGCTCTCTCCCTCGAGCGGCTGGCGAAGGCGTCTGGCGTGAGCCGGGCGATGCTCAGCCAGATCGAGCTCGGCCAGAGCACGCCGACGATCAACGTGCTCTGGAAGATCGCGCGGGCGCTCGGCGTGCCCTTCTCGGCGCTGATCAGCGACCAGTCGCTCGGCGGCACATCGCTCATCCTGGCCGCGCGCGCCAAGGTGTTGACGTCGCATGACGGCTCGTTCACGTCCCGCGCGCTGTTCCCGTTCGACGTGCCGAGGACCGTCGAGTTCTACGAGATCACGCTCGCGCCCCTCGCCACCGAACACGCGGATCCTCACCCGCCGGGCACCGTGGAGAACCTCGTGGTGACCGCCGGGACGCTGGAGATGGTCGTCGGCGCCGAGCGCCATGTGCTCGCGACCGGCGACGCGATCATGTTCGACGCCGACGTGCCCCATCAGTACAGGAACCCGACCGATCAGCAGGTCATCCTGTACCTGGTGATGACGTACATCGAGAAGACGGGCTGATCGGGGCGCCCACCGCTGACCGACGCCGGCCAGGCATCACGCCGGGACGTCACGCGCCCGTCCGCGCTATCATCGCGCCGCCTCGTCCCGGGCAGCCTGGCCCCCGCCGCATGTCCCAGCCCCCTCCCGCGCCCGCGTTCGCCGAGATGACCGTCGGCGCGCACCGCCTCGCGCTCCTCAAGGACGGCGCGCAGACCTACCCGGCCATGCTCGAGGCCATCGCCCGCGCGCGGCGCACGATCTGCCTCGAGACGTACATCCTCCGGGTCGATCGGACCGGCCAGCGCTTCGCCGAGGCGCTCATGGAGCGGGCGGCTGCCGGCGTCGAGGTGAACGTCCTCTTCGACGCCTGGGGCTCCTCCGTCTCGTCGTCCTTCCTCGACGGGCTCCGCCGCGCCGGCGTCCGGCCCCACGCCTTCCGCCCCCTCGACCTCTCCGCCCCGCTCGGCAAGGTCGCCCGCCGCGACCACCGCAAGGCGCTCATCGTCGACGGTGCGATCGCCTTCACGGGCGGCCTCAACCTCTCCGACGACTACGCGGCTCTGGAGGATGGCGGCGCCGACTGGCGCGATACCCATCTCCGCATCGAGGGCCCCGCCGCCGCCGAGCTCCAGTACTTCTTCTTGCGCACGTGGCAGCGCACGGGCGGCGCCCCCATCGACGACGAGCGCTACGGCTACGCCGAGCGCAGGCCCGATCCCGCCGTCCAGATCATCAGCAACGACCTCCCCCGCCGCAGGCACCGCCACGGCATCCGCGACGCCTACCGGCACGCCATCGAGCGCGCCCGGCGCAGGATCTTCATCACCAACGCGTACTTCCTGCCGCCGCTCCGGATCATCCACGCGCTCTCCGCCGCGGCCCGCCGCGGCGTCGACGTCAGGATCATGGTCGCCGGCACCACCGACGTGCCCGCGGTCCTGCTCGCGTCGCGCGCGATCTACGGCCACCTCCTCGACGCCGGCGCCCGCATGTTCGAGTGGCGCGGCCGCGTCCTTCACGCCAAGACCGCGGTCATCGACGGCCTCTGGTCCACCGTCGGCTCCACCAACCTCGACAGCCAGTCGCTCCGCATGAACCTCGAGGTGAACGCCGTCGTCTCGCACCGCGGGTTCGCGGGCGCGATGGAGCGGATGTTCGCCGACGACCTCGCCCACTGCCACGAGATCACCGCCGCGCGCTGGGCCGAGCGCCCCCTCTGGGAGCGGGCCGCCTCGTGGACGGCCTACCTCGCGCGCGACTGGCTCTGATCCCGCGCGGTCCGCCGCGCTCGACCGGGGGTGCTACCGTTCCGGCATGTCCGACTTCCGCCGCTTCCGCGGCACCGAACGCTACCTCACGAGCGAGGCGCTCGAGGCCGCCGTCAACTGCGCGCTGGTCCTGGAGCGGCCGCTCCTCGTCAAGGGAGAGCCCGGCACGGGCAAGACGCTGCTCGCCGAGGCCATCGCGCGGAGCCTGTCGGCCGAGCTCATCCCCTGGCACGTCAAGAGCACCACGCGGGCCCAGGACGGGCTCTACGTCTACGACACCGTGCAGCGGCTCTACGACGCGCGCTTCGGCGACGGCGATGTCCGCGACATCCGCCGGTACATCAAGCTCGGCCCGCTCGGCAAGGCGTTCAACGCCCCGGCGCGCGTCGTGCTCCTCATCGACGAGGTCGACAAGGCGGACCTCGAGTTCCCGAACGATCTCCTCCACGAGCTCGATCGGATGCGCTTCCGCATCACCGAGACCGGCGACGAGATCGCCGCGCGGGAGCGGCCCGTCGTCATCATCACCAGCAACAACGAGAAGGAGCTGCCGGACGCGTTCCTGCGCCGCTGCGTCTTCCACTTCATCGATTTCCCGGAGCCCGAGCTCATGCGGGAGATCCTCCACGTCCACCACCCCGATCTCGATCGGGCGCTCGCCGACCAGGCGATGCAGGTCTTCTACGAGATCCGGAAGAACACCCGGATCCGGAAGCGCCCCTCGACGAGCGAGCTCATCGACTGGATCGCCGTCCTGCGGAGGGCGGGCGTGGGCGAGGTGAAGCTCGACAAGGCGCTGCCGTTCCTCGGCGCGCTGCTCAAGAAGGAGCAGGACCTTGTCGCGCTGGCCGATCAGCTGGCGGGCGGCAGGCGGTTCCGGTCGTAGCGATGTTCGTCGCGTTCCTCTACGAGCTCCGGGCCCGCAAGGTCCCGGTCGGCGCCCAGGAGGCCGTCGGCCTCGCGCGCGCGCTCGCCGCGGGCCTCCACGAGAGCTCTCTCGAGGGCTTCTACCACGTCGCGCGGGCGATGCTCGTCCACTCGGAGGCGCACCTCGACGACTTCGATCTGGCGTTCGCCCAGCACTTCCGCGGCGTGCACGTGGAGGCCAAGGCGGTGACGGAGGAGCTCCTCTCGTGGCTCCGGGATCCCATCAAGATGCGCGCCCTCTCCGACGAGGAGAGGGCGATGATCGAGGAGCTCGATCTGGAGGAGGTGCTCCGGCGGTTCGAGGAGCGCCTCCGCGAGCAGCGCGAGCGCCACGACGGGGGCAGCCGGTG
The DNA here is from genome assembly GCF_051475585.1 of Sorangium sp. So ce426. Lineage (NCBI taxonomy): Bacteria > Pseudomonadati > Myxococcota > Polyangiales > Polyangiaceae > Sorangium > Sorangium sp. So ce426. The sequence continues at coordinate 9,284,806 of NZ_CP150341.1, forward strand.
GATCGGGACCGGCGGCACCTCGCCGTTCGGCCGCGGCGGCTTCCATCCGAGCGGCATCCAGGTCGGCGGCCCCGCGGGCGGGCGCAGCGGCGCCGTGCAGAACGCCGACGCCCGCCGCTACCACCCCTACCGCAGCGATGTGACCCTCGACGTGCGCCAGATCGAGGTGGCGCTGCGCAAGCTGCGCGCCTTCGCGCGCGAGGGCGGCGATCGCGAGCTCGACATCGAGGCGACGATCGACGCGACGGCCAGGAACGCGGGCGAGATCGAGATCGTCACGAGGCCCCCGCGCCGGCCGAACACGCGCGTGATCCTGATGATGGACGTGGGCGGCTCGATGGATCCCAGCGCCGCGCTCGTGTCGCAGCTCTTCAGCGCGGCGAAGCGCGCGACGCACTGGAAGGAGCTGAGGAGCTACTACTTCCACAACTGCGTCTACGAGAGGGTCTTCAGGACCGAGGGGCTCCTCGACCCCGTCCCGGTGCGCGAGCTCCTCCGCGAGTGCGGCAAGCACCACAAGCTCGTGATGGTCGGAGACGCCTCGATGGCGCCCTACGAGCTGCTCGGCTCGTCGGGCTCCGGCGGCGGCGCGGGCTCCTCGTTCGATCCCGACGCGCGGCTGCCCGGCGTCGCCTGGCTGATGATGCTGCGCGACCATTTCGACCGCGCCGTGTGGCTGAACCCGGACGGGATCGGCCCCTACCCCCACCCGACCGTCGACGCGATCAAGAGCATCTTCCCGATGTTCGCGCTCACGCTGGAGGGCCTGGGAGAGGCGATCGCCGAGCTCGTCCGCGGCCGCGGCCGCGCCTGAGCCGTGCGGCGCGCGGGCCCGGGTCAACGGCCCGCGCGGCCGAACACCTCCGCCGTGGCCGACGCGACGAGGGCGCGATCGAGCCAGCGGTCGAGCTCGCGCTCGCTCCTGCACGACGAGATCTTCGCCGCGGCCGCCTTCGTGAGCCGCAATCCTCGCCGCGCGAGGACACGCCTCAGCGCGTCGCGCTTGCCCTCGAGGATCCCCTCCTCGCGCCCCGCTTCGCGGCCTTCCTCGCGCCCCTCTTCGCGGCCTTCCTCGCGCCCCTTCTCGCGGCCTTCCTCGCGCCCTGCATCGAGCACGGCGTCGAGATCCTCGTATCCGCGCCGCTGGAGGAGGTTGGTCAGCGTGCTCTTCTCCGCCTCGCTGCGGTCATAGAGCGCCTCGACCCGGACCGCGTTCTTCAGGATGCCCGGCGCGCTCAGCAGCTCCCCGGGGAGCGCGACGCGCACCTTCCGGCGCGGCTCGTGCACCTCGACCCGCCGTGGACCGGTGAGGCGCACCACCCACAGGAGCTTCGTACCGGCCGCGAGCAGGTCGGCGATCTTCTCCTTCAGCGCCTCCTCGTCCTGCCCCACGTCGGCGTACTCGATCGCGAGCTCCGGCACGCCCTTCACCCAGCCCGGCCTGTCGGGGACGTTCCCCACCGCGACGTCCGGCGCGCGGAGGGTGCCCGGTTCCGGGGAGTATCCCGTGTCCACGCCCACCTCCTTGACCGCCGGGTCCCACCCCACGACCGAGCTGCCCAGGTGGTTCGGCCCCGAGGCACGCCCCCCCGTGGGGGCGCAGTAGACGGGGTGGCCGTTCGACAGCTCGTACGGATCCCCCGCGCGGAGGTGCTCCGCGCGGAAAGGGCCGCGCTCCGCCGTCCGGTGCTTCACCTGCATGAGAGGACGATAGCACGCCGGGGATGCGCCCCGGGGAGCGCGCCGCGCTGCGCGCCCGTCACGCGTTCGGCAACCACATGCGGAACGCCGCGCCCCCGCACCGGCCCGCCGTCGCGGTGATCTCACCGCCGTGCGCCTCGACGATGACCCGGCTCAGCGCGAGGCCGAGGCCGGTCCCCTTCACCTTGGCGGTCACGAGCGGCTCGAAGAGGTGGTCGGCCACGCACGGAGGAACGCCAGGGCCGTTGTCCTCGATCTCGAGGTGCGTGCGCTCGTCGCCCCTCCACGCCCGCGTGACGATCACGCCGCCGGGCCCCTCGTCGAACGCCTCGATCGCGTTGAGGTAGAGGTTCGAGAAGACGCGCTCGAGCAGGATCGGGTCGCACAGGAGCGTGAGGTCGGCCGGCGCGACGGCGACCTCGAACCGGACGGCCGTGGGCAGCACCAGCGCGTGCCGCGCGCCCTCGATGAGCCGGCCGAGGTGCGCCGGCTCGCGCCGCAGCGGCTCGCCGCGCGCCAGCCCGAGGACGCTGCCGATGACCTCGTGCGCCTTGCGGATCTCGCACGTCACCCGGTCGAGGTGGCGCAGCAGGCGAGGCCGATCGTCGAGGTCGCGCTGCGCCAGGTAGAGCGACGACTCCGCGACCGCGAGGGCGTTGCGCAGCTCGTGGGCGACGCTCGCGCCGACCGCCCCCGCCGCGGCCAGGCGCGCCGCGCAGCACGCCGCCTCGTGAGCCTCCTTTTCCATAAAGCAAAGCGCAGCGTAGCCGATCCCCGAGCGATCGCCCGCGCGCGCTCCGCGCCTCGTGCACCGCGCCCCGTCACCGCCGCCGGGAGGATCTTTACGACACGACCGTCCCGGGCTGGCTCACTCGGCGTCCGCGGCGAGCGGGAGGGCCGGTGTTCGCTCCGGAGTCGGCTTGACGCGGCGCGCCCGCTCGAGATCGAAGAGCGAGAAGCGCTCGCCCGCTGCGGAGCCCGCCGGCGAGGTACGGCCGAACAGCTGAAGCCGCACGGCGCGGTGCGGCGGCGGCGTGATCGCGCCCGGCGCCTCCCCCGGCTCTCCCGTGATCACCGCCGCGACCTCGGACGACTTCACCGCACCCGAGCCGCGGATGTCGACCTCGACCTCGAGGGCGACGAGATCGCCGACGAGCCCGGCGCGCGCGAGCGCCGCGTGGACCTCGGGCCCGCCGACCTCGGCCCGCACGAGGTACTGGCGCACGTCGACCATCTTGGCGAGCCGGTCGATCTCCCGGCGGATCGGGAGCGACGCGGCCGAGAGGGCGGCGCTGCAGCGAGCGGCGAGGAGCGCCTCCGCGTCGCCGCCGATCGCGGAGCGCGCGAAGGCGAGCGCGTAGCGCGCGCCGGCGATGAGCTTGCTCAGGGAAGGGTCCTCCGGGCCGAGCTTGACGGCGCCGCTGAACACGAGCCCGCGCGGGCTCGCGGCCGACATCGCGGCGACGAGCGCGTCGAGCGCGGCGGGATCGAGATCGCGCTCGAGGCGGAGGTCGACGTACTCGTCGAGGCTGATCACGCCGAGCGAGAGCGCCGGCGAGAAGGTCATGTCGGGCTTCGGGTGGAAGCCCGCGGTGTAGGTCATCGGCGCGCCGACGCGCCGGAGCACGCGGGGCAGCTCGCGCACGACGTCGAGGTGGCCGAGCAGCGCCATCGGCCCGGCCTTCTCGAAGCGGAAGCGGTAGCGGAAGCCGCCGCGGCCCTTCGGCGCAGGCGCGCCGGAGGGACCCGCGGCGGCCACGGGCGGCGCGGCGCCTGCGTCGGTGAGCACCGGCAGCGAGCGCCGGTGGGCGCCGAGCCGATCGAGGAAGGTGAGCCGCTCCTCGCGCATCTGCGTCATGTCGCAGGCGACGCCGCAGTCGTAACAGACGAGCCGCCGCGCGTCGGCCCTGGCGTCGTCGAGGTTCGTGTGGTGGACGAACATGCCGGCGACCTTGCCGCACGGCGGGCTGAGGCGGCTCTGGAGCGCCTTCCTGTACTCCTTCGCGAGGAAGCCCTCCTCGAGGCCGACGTCGATGTGATCCCAGGGCAGCCGCGCCGTCACCGGGAGGGTGCCGAGGTACTTCTCGCGGTCGACGCCGACGTGCGTGAACGCCTCCTCCCACACCGCGAGATCGAGCTTGTCCTCCCACGAATCGAAGCGGGCGCCGCGCCGCCAGGCGCGCTCGAGCACGTCGGCGAGGGGGCGGTCGCCGCGGGCGAAGATGCCCTCGAGGACGCTGGCGTGGGCCTCGTGGGTCTTCAGCGTGACGGCGCGGTACGGCCGCACGGTGTCCTTGAGCAGCTGCTGCTTGCGCCCGACCTCGCCGAGCGTGTCCATCGCCGCCCACTGGAAGGGCGTGTGAGGCTTCGGCACGTGGGTCGAGACGCTGACCGTCACGTCGACCGGCTTGCCCTTGCCCGCAGCCCTCCTCCCGGCGCCGGCCGCGCGGGCGCCCGTCTCGACGATGCCGCGCACGTCCTCGTCGGTCTCGGTCGGCAGGCCGATCATGAAGTAGAGCTTCATCTTGCCCCAGCCCCGGCTGAACACGCGCTCGGCCGTCTCGAGGAGCTGCTCCTCCGTGACGTTCTTGTTCACGACGTCGCGCATCCGCTGGGAGCCCGCCTCCGGCGCGAAGGTGAGGCCGGTCGCGCGCACGCGCTTGAGCTCGTCGAGCAGGTCGGGCTCGAGCCCGTAGGCGCGCAGCGACGAGACGCCGAGCGAGATGCGCTCGGCGGTGAGGCGCTCGGTGACCTTCTTGATGAGCGGCGAGATGCACGAGACGTCGGCGGTCGACAGCGCCGTGAGCGAGACCTCGTCCTGGCCGGACCTCTGCACCGCGCGCATCACGGTGTCGACGATCTGCTCGGGATCGCGCTCGCGGACGGGCCGGTAGATCATGCCGGCCTGGCAGAAGCGGCAGCCCTCGGTGCAGCCGCGGGCGATCTCGATCGACATGCGGTCGAAGATGGCCTCGGGCCCGCCCGTGGGGCTCTCGTCGGGGAACGGGTACCTGTTCAGGTCGACGAGGGCGCGCTCGATCGGGAACGGGATCCCGGAGGCGAGCGGGCGGTCCACGACCTCGAAGCCGGTGTCGGGATCGCGCCGGGTCGCGTAGAGCGAGGGCACGTAGACGGCGCCGAGGCGCGCGATCGCGACGAGCCGCTCGCGCCGCGGCACGCCCTCGCGCTTGAGCCGCGCCCACGCGAGGGCGACCTCGGTCGCCTTCTCCTCGCCGTCGCCGATGACGATGGCGTCGAGGAAGGGGGCGATCGGCTCGGGGTGGGTCGCCGTCGGGCCGCCCGCGATCACGATCGGGTCGTCCTCGCCGCGGTCCGCCGCGCGCAGCGGGACGCCGCCGAGGTGCAGCATCGTGAGGATGTTGGAGTACGTGAGCTCGAACTGCAGGGAGAAGCCCACGACGTCGAAGTCCCTGAGCGGGCGCGCGGACTCGAGGGACACGAGCGGCAGCCCGCGCTTCACGAGCTGGGCCTCCATGTCGACCCAGGGCGTATAACAGCGCTCGGCCAGCGTGCGCGGGTCGTCGTTCAGCAGCTTGTAGAGGATCTTGAAGCCGAGGTGGCTCATCCCGATGTCGTAGACATCCGGGAATGCCAGGCAGACGCGCGCCTCGACCGACGCCCAGTCCTTCACGACCGAGCCGACCTCGCCGCCCGCGTAGCGCGCGGGCTTCTCGACCTGATCCAGGAAGGAGGCGTACGGGTGATCGGCGAGCAGGGGGAGGCTGTCCATGGCGCTTCGGCGCGTAGCATGGCCGGCCGGCGCCGGCACCCGCGGCTCGCTCGAGCCAGCTCGAGCCGCCGTCCGGGGCCGCAGGCCGGAGCGGCGCGGCGGCCTGCTTGGGCTATGCTCCCGACGTGCGCGAGCGTGATGCCCATCATGTGGAGATCGACAGGGCGCGGCACGTCGAGTACCGGGACCCCAGCGAGTTCGACCGGATCGCCTTCGCCATGCGCACGCTGGACCGCCTCCGGCCGAAGCGGATGACGGTGGCCGTCTACCCCGCGCTCGCCGCGATGCGCGTCGAGCGTGGGAGCAACCTGCAGCGCGGTGAGGGCGGCTCCTGGGCGATCGTCGGCATCCCGCCGCACGCGAGCCGCGAGCACATCGCCTACGCCCTCGCCGAGCTCGCCGGCGTCGAGTCGGTGCCCTACGCCGTACAGAGCCTCCTCGCCGCCGACAGGAACACCGACGCCTAGGCGCGCGCCGGAGCGCCGCAGCGCCGCTGCGCGGACATCGCCGCCGTCCCGAGATGAGCCGCGCGCGGCGGCGGGGTGGATGGTATTGCGCCCCGCACGAGGGAGAGCGACGCTGCCCTCCGTGCCTGCTCGGATCCGGCAACAGATCGCGCACCACCGCGCAGCGAAGGCGGTGTGGAGCGTCATCGTCAGCCTGGATCGCCACAACGGGCCGCGGGCCGCGAGCGCGATGGCCTTCGACGCGTTCCTCAGCCTCATCCCGCTCGCCGCCTTCGCCGGCTATGTGCTCAGCCGGATCCACCAGTGGTCGGATGTGGTGGTGCGGCCCATCCTGCAGGCGGCGCCCCCGGACGTCGCGAAGCTCGTCTCGGAGGAGCTCATCCGGCTCTCGCAGTCGTCGGCGGTCGCGCCGATCAGCATCACCGGCTTCCTCTGGATCACGTCCTCCGGGATCTCGACCGCCATGGGCGTGTTCGACACGATCTACAACACGCGCGAGCGCCCCTGGTACGTGCGCAGGGCGATCGCGGCGGCGTGCGTGATGGCCAGCCTGGCCGTGGTGCCCGTGGTCGCCGGCGTGGGCGTGCTGATCGGCTCGCTCTCCGGATCGACAGGCGCCCGCATCGTCGCCTTCGCCCTCCCCGGGGGCCTCGTCATCTGCATGGTGGCCGCCTTCTTCAGGATCTCGATCCAGCGCCCGAACATCGAGCGACGCCGGATCTTCCCGGGCGCGGTGCTCACGGTGGTGCTCTGGTCCGCCGTGTCGACCCTCTTCTCGCTCTACGTCGCCACGCTCGGCCGCTACGCCACGTTCTACGGGAGCCTCGCGACCGTCGCGATCTTCCTGTTCTGGCTGTGGCTCCTGGCGCTCGCGCTGCTCATCGGGGGCGAGCTGAACGCGCGCCTGGAGCGGGAGCGCGCCGGCGTGACGTCGATCCCGCCCCCCGGCAAGTGGAGCGCGCTCGAGCTCTCCAACCTGCCCGAGCTCTCCGACCTGCCCCAGAGCGTCACGCCGCTGCCCCAGAGCGTCACGCCGCTGCCCCAGAGCGTCACGCCGCTGCCCCTGAGCGTCACGCCGCTGCCCCTGAGCACCACCCTCCCCCAGGGCGCAGCGCTCCCCCGCGGGGCCGCGGCGCGGCTCGGCGACGCCCAGGGCGCGGGCAGCGCGGACGAGGACGAAGCGCGCGGCGCACCGAGCTCGCCGCGCGAGCACCAAGCCGCCGGGTAAGTCGAGGCGGCGAGAGGCCGACGCCCCCGGCGGCCGCGCGCTGAAGGACGGACGGTCGACGCCCGACGGTTCGGCTCGGCACGGGCGGTGAAAGCGCCGTCGCTCGTCCGCCACTCGGCGCTCACTCGGCGCGCATTCGCACGGTGGGTGCGCGCACTTCGCGCAGGGGCATGTCGAGGGCGGGCGTGAGGGGGAGCAGTCGAGCGTGCACGCGCACTACGGAGCGGGGGGTGACGGGGGCGGCGGCGACCGACGCGCCGCGCCTTTGCCGGGCGACGCCGGGCTGTACTTTCTGGGGGCGCTGCACGAGCTCGTCGCCGTCGGCCTGCACCGCCCCGCGCTCGAGGCGCTGTGCGCGGGGCAGCGCGACCTCGCGGAGCCGCCCATCGACCGCGCCTACCTGCTCAAGATCCTCGACGAGGAGATCTGCCGGCAGTTCGGGCATCCGCTCCGGCCGCTCATCGAGCTCGTGCTCAACGCCGCCGACGCGGCCCGCGCGCCGCAGCCCGTCGTCGACGTCGCCGTCACCGACGGGCGCGTCGAGGTCAGCGACGCCGGCGCCGGCATGGGGCTCCGGGCAATCCTCTCACGGCTGCTCATCCCGTTCGCGACGGACAAGCGGCCAGGGATCGATCTCGGCCGGTTCGGGGTCGGGTTCTTTTCCGTGCTCGGGCTGGGGCTCTCGGATCCGGAGAGCTTCAGCCTGCACGTCACCACCGGCGACGGCGTCGAGGGATGGGCGATCCGCGTCGTGGCCTGGCCCAGCGCGGGCGACGCGGGCAGCGCGCCTGCGAGCGCCTCGGAGGAGCCCGGGCAAGCCCGCGGCCGCGCGTCGCCCGAGCTCACCGCGGCCCTGATGTGCTCGGTGCGCCGGATCGCGCCGCTGCTCGGGACGCGCGTGCGCGTCACCTCGGCGCTGCTCGAGACGGCCACGGTACGCGCGTACCTGCGCGACGCGCTCCACTTCTTCCCCGCGAGCCGCGCCCTCGTGCTGATCGACGGCGCGGCCGTGAACGACGGCCGGCTGATCTCCGGCGGGCAGCTCATCCAGGAGCGGATCGCGGTCGCGCCAGAGGCCCCCGGCGCGGCCGCGCTGGAGGCGCGGACCCACCTCGGCGACGCGCTCCTCGCGCGCTTCCACGTCGGCGGGCGAGGGCTGCTCCCGAGCATCTCGGCGGCCACCTTCCATGCCGGGGTCAAGGTCGACGCCTGCCTCGCCCTCGCCGAGCTCGCGCTCATCGATTTCCCGGCCGCCGTGGAGCTGACCGAGGGGCGGGACGCGCTCAAGGTCGGGCCGGAGTTCACCGCGGTCGCGACGGCCTTCTACCGGCGCCTCATCGAGCTCGCGGCGGCGAGCGGCGAGGGCCGGCGCACGCGCGACAGGCTCGCCGAGATGGCCGCCCAGATCAGCGCGCTCATGCTGCAATCCGCGGGCTGGGACGAGGTCGCCCTCGATCTCGCGCGCGCCCTGCTCGGCCCCGGGCGCTGCATGGTGACCCCCGAGCGGCGCGAGGCGCTGCTCGGGTTCCTCGGGCCGAGCGTGGCCGAGCGGCTGTTCGTGCCGGAGAGCTTCTGGGCGGAGCGCGAGTGGCAGCCGCACCTGCCCGGCGAGCGCGAGCTGCTCGAGGACGAGCTCGAGATCGACGCGCCGGAGACGCTCTCGGCGCTGGCGCGGCGCCGCGGCGACCTCTCCGGGCTGCCGCTGCTCGTCGCGCGGGCGACGAGCCCGCACACGACGATGGTCGCCCTCTGCCGGAGCCGGCTCCAGCCGGACCGCGGCGCGGGCGCGGCGGCGCGCCGGGCGCCGGGCGCGCCGCCGCTCCCCGACGCGCCGGGGCGGCGGCCGGCGGGGCCGCTGCCGTGCCTCGGCACGCGCCGGCTCCTGCTCATCCGCGACGACAGCGCGGCCGTGCGGCGCCCCTCGGGCTGGAGCGACTGGTACGCGCTGCGGGCCGCCTTCGACCGGGCCTCCGGGGTGCGCGAGGCCGATCTCGAGCGCGATCTCATCGTCGGCGAACCCGTGGACGGGGCGGCCTTCGCGGCGCCCCGGCCCGGCGAAAGGACGTCTGGAGGCGAGCCATGACCCAGATCTCGTACGGGCTTTTCTCGGAGCTCCTGCTCGTGCGGATCCACGGGCGCGCCGAGGCCTACCTGCAGGCGAGCAGCGCGGAGCGCCTCGCGCTCGTCGCCGCCTGCCGCGGCGAGGCCACGGTGCCCGACCTCGCGCAGCGCATCCTCTCCCGCACCATCTACGCGCAGGCGTCGTCGCGGATCGGCCCGCTCCGCGAGCTGCTCCAGAACGCGCTCGACGCGTCGCCGCCCGGCGCCCGCATCGACGTCCGCTCGTCCGAGGACGGGCGCGAGATCTCGGTCACCGATCAAGGCCGCGGCATGAGCCGGACCGAGCTCCTCGCCGACCTGCTCGTGCCCTTCCGGAGCGGCAAGGCGGGCGAGCCCGACGCGATCGGCGAGCACGGGATCGGCTTCTTCTCCGTGCTCGAGATCGCGCCGTGGATCGAGGTGGTCACGGCGACGCCCTCGGGCGGGCACCGGCTGCTCGTCGCGCCGCTCGGCGGGGGGCCGCCCTACGAGGACTTCTCGTGGACGCTCCTGTCCCTGCCCCGCCCCCCGCCCGCGCCGTACGCGGACGGCGGCCGCGCGGGCGCCCCGGCGCGCCGAGTCGACGAGCGCGCCTCCGAGCCGCCCCGCCGCCCGGCGACGGGCACCTCGGTGAGGCTGTCGCTCGCGCAGCCGATCTCGCGGCCCGCGCTCGCCGCGGAGGTCACCGCGGCGGTGGGGCTTGTCGACGCGACCGTCGCGCGGATCTACGTGGACGGCGCGCTCGTCAACTCGGCGCGCGGGCGCCTCCGCCGCGCCGCGGAGGTGCCGCTCCGGCTCCCGCCGTCGGGCGAGCTCTGCGGCGCGGTCGAGCTGTTCGTGGGCCGGGGCGACGGCATCGAGCCGCAGCTCACGATCACCCAGAAGGGGCTCACGGTGACGGCGCGGATCGATCCGTTCCCTGGCCCCGAGCTCGGGCTTCACCGCGAGCTGGCGCGGGCGATCATGGCGGCGGGCTTCGGCCTGGTCGCGGAGCTGCCGCTCGGCGTGCCGCTCAACAAGGGCCGCTCGGCGGTCGCGGCGACCGCGTCCACGGCGGTCGAGGCGGCGCTCGTCGCGGCCTTCGAGCGGTTCGTCCTGCGCGACGCCCTGTACGACCGCGAGCTCCTGCGCGCGGTCGATCACCGCCTCTCGTCGGTCCTCGACCGGCTCCTCCACGCGGCGCTGCTCGGCGAGAGCATCACGATCGCGTCCGCGCAGGCGGTCGACGAGCTCGATCCGGTCGCGCGCACCCCCACGGTGGCGGCGCCCGAGCAGGTCATCCGCTTCGCGAGCGGGCTGCTCGACGCGCCCCTCTTCCGGTCGATCGTCGCCGACACCGGCCAGCGGCCCTCGGGCGCGGCGCTCTCCCCGCTCGGCCAGGTCCACTACCGGAGCGCGCCGCTGACGCTGCGCGAGCTGCTCCAGGCGCACCGGACCGGCGCGCTCCGCCCCCTCGAGGCCGCGCCGTCGCTGTCGTCGAGCCACGTCCGCAGCACCGCCCGCTGGCCGCTCGGCGCCTCCGGTCCGGGGCCGGAGGCCGCCATGGGGCGGGAGGCCGCCGGCGTGCGGCCCGGGGATCTCGTGTACCTCGCGCTCGACGAGCCGCTCGCGCAGGCGTTCTGGCGGCGCCTCGCGAGCGAGGGCGCGGCGTCGCAGCCCCTCCAGGCCGCCGCCGGGGCGCCTCCGCGGGCGCCGGGCGCCGCGCCGTGCCCGATGCCCCGCACCTCGCGCGAGGCGCTCCTCAAGACCGCGATCGACGTGCCCGGCGTCCGCGCCGTGGCCGCGGCCATGACGATCATCGAGCGGCTCGACGCGGCGATCTCCGAGTCCGCGGACCTGCCGGCGTCGCCGATCTGGGTGCACCAGGACCTCTACGGCCCCGACGAGATGGCGCACACCGACGGGAGCGGGATCAGCGTGAACCTCGCGTCGGCGCGGGTGCGGGCGCTGCTCACCGCGGTGCTCCTGCGCGACGACGCGGTCGCCTTCACGGCGCTCGCGGATCTCCTGCTCCACGAGAAGACGCACGTCTCGCTGGCGAGCTACGTCCCGCGCCCGACGGCCGAGCACGGCACGAGCTTCTACCGCCGCAAGGACTGGATGCGCCGCCGCCTGCTCGCGGCGATCGCGAGCGGCGCGGTCGCCGACCCGATGCGCTGGCTCGCGGTGGCCCGGCGGGGGCTCGCGAGCGCGGCGCTGCCGGCGCCGTCGGAGCTCTCGCAGGCGTTCCTGGCGGCGGCCGCTGCCGCGTGAGGCGCGCCCGGCGCCGCCGGGGAGCGGCGCGCGAGGCCACCGTGGCGGCTGCGTTCAGCTCACCCGGAGGCTGTCCGGAGCCGCCGGGCAGAGTTGAAACTCAAACCGGAGGCTGTCCGGAGCCGCCGGGCAGAGTTGAAACTCAAACCGGAGGCTGTCCGGAGCCGCCGGGAGAGTTGAAACTCAAACCAGAGGCTGTCCGGGGTGGCCGGGGTAGTTACCCCACCCGGCCAGAATGCTGGAACCGCCAAGACGCCAGAAGACGCCAAGACTTTTGTGTTTTTCTTGGCGTCTTCTGGCGTCTTGGCGGTTCAAAAGATCCCACTTTCGGCCAAAGAACCCTACCACCCTGGCCGGAGCCGCCGGCAAAGTTGAGCTCAAACCGGAGGCTGTCGTGGAACGGGCCGGGCGTGATCCCACAGACACATGGGCGCGTTGGCCGGCACAGCACGGCACAGACCTCAGGGCTCGATCCTGCGGCCGCGAGCCCTGAACGCGAGGTCAGCGGGAGACGAGGTCCTTCATCCAGGCGACGTCGTCAGGCGTCGCCTGGTGGAGCTCGCCGGCCCACGCCTCGTCGGTCATGCGCTGGAAGTCCCCGGTGATCTTCTCGAAGTACGAGGAGGCGAGCCCCACGAAGGCGCGCGGCGTGCCGCAGGGATCGGCGGTGACGACCATGAGCCGCGGCAGGCCGGTGCCCACGTGCAGCACGCGCCCGACCGGCGCCCCGCCCTCGTCGGTCGGCTGCGTGTGCACGTCGGCGATCGTCGGGTCCTGGATCACGGTCTGGGACATGTCGAAGAAGAGCTCGGCGTACCAGCCATCCGCCCCCACGTCCGAGCCGCAGCCGCTCTGGATCCGGACGGCCTGGTTGATGAAATCGAGGTGCTCCGCCGTGAGGGGCACCCCGGCGCGCTCGTTCTCGGCCATCTCGCCGAGCGTCCGCGCGACGCGCTGCAGCAGCGCGAAGTACGCCGGCACCCGCTGCTCCAGCAGCGACGACGACGGCGCGCCCGGCAGCGATGGCCCGCCCGACAGATCGAGCGTCTCGACCACGCGGGCGCCCTGCTCGGCCAGATCGGCGATGCGCGCGAAGAACGCCGGGTACGGGTCGACGTAGGCGTCCGGGAACTCGCACGTGGCGCCGCCCGTGTACGACTGCTTGGCGTAGAGCAGCGTGTCGTGCCGGAGCTCGGCCCACGAGGCGAGCTGGGTGTTCAGGAGGCGCCGGCCCCACGCCTCGGTCTTCGCCACCGCCGGCAGCCCCGCGTCGTCGGCGAGCGCCTTCGCCGGCGACAGCTCCCGCAGCGCGCCGAGCCAGTGGTTGTAGAGGTTCTTGCTCCAGAAGTCGCCGGGGTGCGCGTCGACGAGCACGCGCATCATGTGCAGGTCCGGCGCGTAGGGGAACTTCCCGAGCTCGGGCGCGAGCAACAGGCCCGCCTGATCGTTGCCGAGCGCGGCGAAGCCCACGTCGAGCGGGCTCGGCATCATGCGCTTGACGGTGCCGCTCTTCACCCGGTCGTAGACCACGTTCGAGAAGACGTGCGAGTCGACGACGTACCGCTGGCCGAGCAGCGCGAAGCTCGACGAGAGGGGCATCGTGCCCTTGCCGAGGCCGTTGATCATGATGTGGCTCGAGATCCGCTGCGTCCCGTGGCCCTTCTTCACCACGACGTCGATGATCTGCTCGTCCGGGAGCCCGGCGAGGCCGTCGGCGCCGGCGAGGCCGAGGTCCGCGAGCAGGACGTCGAGCTCGGGCAGCGTCATGTAATCGCTCTCGCCGACGAAGGCCTGGACCGCGTCGTCGATGCGCGTGTACCGGGCGAGGGTCGTCTCGTCGGCGAGGGCGCGCAGCACATAGGCGCCCTCGAGCTGCCGCCGCTGCAGCAGCTGCGTGCCGTCCTGCTGGGTCTCGAGGAAGCGGAAGTCGACGCGGCCGAGCCACATCATGCTGCGGAAGTAGCGCTGGAGCGCCGGCGAGTCGGTGTAGTGGCCGCGGGGCTCGAACTGCGAGAAGTCCATGATCCGCTCGGAGCCGAAGAGGCGCACGTCGCCCGCGCCCTGGTGGGCCTTGGCGCCCGCGACGAGCTCGTCGATCTTCGCGGCGTCGGCGCCCGCCACGGGCGCGACGGGCGCGTCGTTCAGCAACGAGAGCGCCACGGCCGTGAAGAGGTCGGCGTCGGCGCGCGCCTCGGCGCCGAGCTCGCCGCCGGCCCCTGCGGCGAGCCGCGCGCGCATCTCCTCGAGCATCGCCCCTAGCTCGGGCGCGAGCGCGGCGAGCTCCACGCCCTTCAGGATCGCGTCGTACGAGCGGTGGACCGCGTACAGGATGGAGTCGGCGGAGACGTAGAGCGGCAGGTCGAGCGCGTAGATGCTCGCGTAGCCGTAAGCGAAGGTCGGAAAGGTCTTCTTCTCCGAGATGACGAAGCCGTTCGCGGAGAGCTTCGCGAGCTCGTCCTGGTCGAGGGCGAGCGAGGTGCCCTGGACGACCGAGAGGCCCTCGGCGTCCGCAGGCGCGTAGGGCAGGCCCGAGGCGAAGGGGACGGCGTACCTCGAGGCGAAGTCCTCCGCGGTCATGTTCGCCGAGGACTCCTTCTCGTCGAGCAGCGCGCTGAGCTCCGCCTGCTGCTCGGGCCCGAGCGGCGCCGGCGGCTGCTCCGACTGCGTACCGCCGGTCTGCGTGCCGCCCGTCTGCGTGCCGCCGGTGTCGGGCTGCTGGTTGCTCTCGCCGGAGCAGCCGCCGGCGAGGGCGAGGAGGATCGGAACGACGTGAAAGTGAAGAAGCATTTTGCGCATCGTGTTTTCCTTCCAGAGCGCGCCTCCAGTGCAGTGCGCGGGGCGCGGCGCCCCCGCTGCGGGCAAGGACGGTGCCGCGGGAGCGAGGCGCGCTCCCCTCTTCGCCCGCAACAGGAAAGATCTGCTCCGACGCAGCAGGATACGGCACCATCGCGAGGATGCGCTGCCGAAGAGGACTCGCACGATGTCACCGCGCCGGGATCAGGTGGGATCATTCGAGATCTGTGCTTCGCGCGGAGAGGGCGTGGTGAAACCGTGAAGACGGCCGGAGAGAAGAAGCGCTCGTGTTGTCCTGACGACTGTCCTCTTCGCGTTCACGCCGATCGGCGCCTGAGCGCCCCCCTCGCTCACCCGCGCTTCCCGCCCGATTCTGTCGATTTCTTGCTCCCCATGACAAAGTGGGAACACCGCTGTTTCGACGGGGCCCCGAGGAAACCTGGCGGCCCCATGCACGATGAGCGTGACGGCGGCGAATCGGATCAACTACAAGGGGCGCCGGAGACGAACCATGACCATCACATTCTATTACTCCCCCCAATCGAGCGCTGGGCGCATCCGCCTGACGCTCGCCGAGCTCGGTGTCCCCCACGAGGCCGTCCGGGTCGATCTGCGCGCCGGCGAGCAGAAGAAGCCGGAGTTCCTCGCCCTCAACCCCAATGGCCAGGTGCCGACCCTCGTGATCGACGGCACCCCGATGTTCGAGTCGGCGGCGATCCAGATCGCCCTCGGCGAGCGTTACGGCGTCGAGAAGGGCCTGTGGCCGGCCCCCGGCTCGCCCGAGCAGCTGATGGCCCTGACGTGGCTCGTCTGGGGCCAGGTCAACCTGACCAGCGCCCTGTTCCGCTACATCAAGAACACGAGCGACTGGTTCCCCAAGGAGCAGCAGGACGCGAAGCAGGCCGAGGCGGCGATGACCGAGACGCGCGGCCTGCTCCGCATCCTCGACGGCCGCCTCGACGGCCGCCAGTACGTCACCGGCGAGCGCTGTACCCTGGTGGATCTCGACCTCGCGTCCGTGCTCGGCTGGGGCCTTCAGGCGGCCAAGATCGACATCTCCGAGCTGAAGAACTTGAAGGGGTGGCTCGGCCGCATCATGGAGCGCCCGGCCGTGAAGGCGGTCATGGCCGAGGCCTGAGCCCGAGCGCCTCGCTCGCCCGGGCGGGCGAGGCGCGCCCCGCCTCTTCGTCGCCCGCGCGGCGAGCGCTCACGGTCATCCACGCTGTCCGCGCGAACTCGGGCCCCGCGCCCCGAGCGCCCTTGCGCGCGCCGGACACATGCTAGAACTCGGCCGCAATGACGGTCCTCCAGGTCGCCGACCTCAGCTTCGGTTACGGCGCGGACAGGCTCTTCCAGGGCATCACCTTCTCCCTGGAGCAAGGCCAGCGCGCCGCGCTCGTCGCCCCGAACGGCGCGGGCAAATCGACGCTGCTCCGCCTCGTCGCCCGCGAGCTCACCCCCGACACGGGCTCGGTCGTGATCCGCAAGGGGATCCGGTTCGCGTACTTCCGGCAGTCGCACGAGCTCGCGGCCCAGGGCACGGTGCTCGACGCCTTCCTCTCCGGGTTCTCCGAGGTGCTCGAGCTGCGCCACGCCCTCACCGCGGCGCAGCACGCGGCCGCCAGCGGCAGCGAGGCCGATCTCGCCCGCCTCAGCGATCTCACCGACCGCTACCACATCGCCGGCGGCGACGACCTCGAGCGCCGCGTGGAGATCATCGCGGCCCACCTCGGGTTCTCGCCCGCCGACATGGATCGCCCCGTCGCGAGCCTGTCCGGCGGCGAGCGCGGGCGCCTGCAGCTCGGCGTGGTGCTCGCCATCGAGCCCGATCTCCTGCTGCTCGACGAGCCCACGAACCACCTCGACATCGAGACCATCACCTGGCTCGAGAAGCACCTCGCGGGCCTCGGCGGCGCGCTCCTCTGCGTCTCGCACGACCGCGCGTTCCTCGACGCCGTCTGCCCGCACACGTTCGAGCTCGGGCAGCGCAGCTTCCGCGCCTACCCGCTCAGGTACAGCGACTACGCCGTCGCCCGCGAGGAGGACCTCGCCCGGGAGCGGGAGCTCGCCGAGCGGCAGGAGGCGTTCGTCGCCAAGACCGAGGACTTCATCCGGCGCAACATCGCCGGCCAGAAGACGAAGCAGGCGCAGAGCCGGCGCAAGATGCTCGAGAAGCTCGAGACGATCGACCGGCCCGAGGACGTGTGGGCGACCGCCGAGCGGGTCCGGTTCCGGTTCGCGCCCGCGCCGCGCAGCGGGGACATCGTGCTCGACGCGCGCGGGCTCGGCGCCTCGCGCGGCGGGCGCGCGCTCTTCTCCGGCGTGGACCTCCTTCTGCGGCGCGGCGACCGCGTCGGCATCGTGGGGCCCAACGGGACGGGCAAATCGACGCTGCTCAAGCTGCTCGCCGGCGCGGGCGCGCCCGAGGACGCGGGCGACGTGCGGCGCGGGACGAACCTCTGCCAGGGCTATTTCGACCAGCACCTCGGCTCGCTCGACCCGTCGAGGACCGCGGTCGAGGAGATCCGCAGCGTGCGCGCCGACATGAACGTCGACGCGACACGCCAGTACCTGTCGCGCTTCCGGTTCTACGGCGACGACGCGCTCCGGAAGGTGCAGGGCTTCTCCGGCGGCGAGCGGAGCCGGCTCGCGCTCGGCAAGCTGCTCCTCGAGCCGCGCAACCTGCTCTTCCTCGACGAGCCGACGAACCACCTCGACATCCCCGCCGCCGAGATCCTCGAGGAGGCGCTCGCGGGCTTCGAGGGCACGGTGCTGCTCGTCTCGCACGACCGCAGGTTCCTCGAGGCGGTGACGACGCGCGTCGTCGCGGTGCGCGAGGGGCGCGTGGACATCTACCCCGGCGGCTTCCGCGACTACCGCGACAACCTCGAGAAGCTCGCGGCCGAGGCGGAGGAGGCGGAGCGCGCGCGCGAGGAGGGCGAGAGGGCGAAGGGCGCGCGCGGAGCGCGGAAGGCGGCGAGCGCGCCGCCGCCGCGCGAGGAGCCGAAGGCGGAGGCGGCGGACCGGGGCGCGAAGGCGTCTGGCCGCGCGGTGCGGCGGAGCGGCGCGACGATGCCGCCGCCGGACGACGCGGGCGCGGGCGACGCGGCGGCGCGCCGGCGGGCGTTCGAGAGCGACAAGGCGGCGGCGCGGGCGGCGGAGCGCAAGCGCAAGCGCGTCAAGGAGCTGGAGGCGGAGATCGCGGCGGGCGAGTCGCGGCTCGCGGAGATGCGCGAGGCGCTCAAGCAGGACCCGGGCGGCGACTGGGCGAAGCTCGCGGCGGCGGCGCGCGAGGAGCAGGCGCTCGCGAAGCGCGTCGACGCGGCGATGGCGGAGTGGATGGCGCTCAGCGAGGAGCTCGGGGCCTCGGCGACGACGGCGGGAGGCGAGGCGTGAAGCGGCGGGCGGGGGGCGCGCGGGGGGCGCGGATCGCGGGGGTGCTGCTCGCGCTCGCCGCGGCGGCGCTCGGCCCGGCGTGCAAGGAGAAGCGCGACGACGGCACCGCGCCCGCGCAGGCCGTCGCCGAGCTGCCGCCGCTCGAGCTCCGCGACGACACGGCGAACCTGATGCTGACGTGGATCGACGAGAAGGGCGACACGCACGTCGAGCTCCACCCGGCCGACGTGCCGGCCGAGGGCCGCGCGCTCGTGCGCGCCATGCTCTCGGACCGGACGGAGGGGACGCGGGACGCGTTCTACGTCGCCGATCTGACGCAGAAGCGGCCGGACGGCACGTATGCGGTCCGGACGATGCCGCGGAGGGAATGGGAGTCGCTGCTGGAGAAGCGGCGCGCCGAGCACATCGCGAAGACGGCGCCGCCGCCCGCGGCGACGCCAGGCCCCGGCGGCTCTGCGGGCGCCGGCGCGCCGGGCGCGCCGAGCCACCTCGCGGGGGTCACGGTGATCATCTACGGCGCCTCGTGGTGCAAGCCGTGCCACCAGGCCGCGGACTACCTGCGCTCGAAGGGGATCGCCGCGGTGGTGAAGGACATCGAGGAGGACGCGGGCGCGGCCGCGGAGATGCAGGACAAGCTCGCGAAGAGCCACCAGCGCGGCGGCAGCATCCCGATCATCGACGTGCGGGGGCAGATCCTCGTCGGGTTCAGCCCGGGGGCGATCGACCAGGCGCTCGCGCGCGCGGCGGGCGGGACAACGCTCTGAGGCGCTAACAGCCGGCAGCGAGGGCCCAGCGCTGGCCGGGCTCCAGGGTGCGATGTTACAACGAGCGCGAACACGCCGACCTCTTCGATGATGGCGCCGGCGGTAGCTCCTGTCCCGCAGACCAGCGCGCCCGGCATGGCGAATTCACAGAAAGGATCGAGCCGTGGGTATCCAGAAGCTGAGCATCGCTGGATTCCGCTCATTGCGTGACGTGACATGGCAGCCTGGCCGGCTGAACGTCGTCATCGGTCCCAATGGTTCTGGCAAGTCCAACTTGCTTCGTGCGCTCGCGGTGCTCCAGAGAAGCGCGCTGGGCGAGTTGCCTCAGGAGGTACTGAGGTGGGGTGGCATCGGTCCTCTCCTCTGGGACGGCACGGCGCAGGAGATCTCCTGGACGGTGAAGACGGACCCGCTCGGCGAAGCACGAGACCGCGTCAAGGAGGCGCTGACGTACGAGCTGCGCCTCCGGAGGCTCGGTGGGACGAGCGCGTACAGGATCGAGCATGAGCAGCTAGCGAACTATCATCTCAAGGACATTGGCCAGAAGGCTGAACCGAAGAAATTCCTCGAGAGGCGTCCTGGCCACGCGGTGATGTTCGATGCTCGGGAGCGCAAGCTGGCTGCGCACGATGGAAGCGTGCCCGACGACCAGACGCTGCTGTCACTCTTGGCAGGACCGTTCGGGAACGCGCAGGTGCTGGGGTTCCGCGACGTGTTATCGGGCTGGTCGATTTACCACGACGTGCACGTCGATCAGCAGGCGCCGCTCAGGCAGGCCGCCGTGGCGAGGATGGACCGCCGTATCGCCGCGGACGGGCAGAACCTCATCCCGGTGCTCCACACGCTCTACACGGGGAGCCGCGATTTCAAGAGGGTGGTGGATGACGCGATGCGCGCCGCGTTCGGCCAGGATTACGAGGAGCTCGTCTTCCCGCCGGCCGCGGACCAGCGGGTACAGCTCCGTGTCCGGTGGAGGTCTCTGCGAACAGAGCAGTCGGCCGCAGATCTGTCGGACGGCACGGTCCGCTTTCTCCTTCTGCTCGCCATCCTCGCGAGCCCCAGCCCCGCCGATTTCATCGCGATCGACGAGCCGGAGGTCGGTCTCCACCCGAGCATGCTGCCCATCGTGGCGGAGCTCGCCGCCGACGCGGCAGAGCGTTCCCAAGTCGTCTTGACCACGCACTCCGACCAGCTCCTGGATGCGTTCGCCGGGGAGCCTCCAGTGACCACGGTGGCGCGCTGGCAGGACGGTGAGACACGTCTATCGATCGTCGATGGGGATGAGCTCCGCAGGTGGCTCGAGCAATACACGCTGGGCGCGCTGTTCCGCTCGAGAGAGCTCGAGGGGATGGTATGAAGATCGTCCTCTTCGTCGAGGGCCACACCGAGAAGGCGTTACCTGAATTCCTGAAGCGGTGGCTCGACCAGCGGGCGCCGCAGCCCATCGGCATCAAGACTGTTCGCTTCGACGGCTGGCCCAATTTCTATGACGAGATCGCCAAGAAGGTGGAGCTGAACTTGACCGGCAAAGCGGGCACGGGTGTCGTGGGAGCCGTCGGCGTGCTCGATCTGTACGGCCCGACCATCTATCCTTCGGACAGCGCCACCGTGCACGAGCGATACGCATGGTTCAAGAAGGATATCGAGAGCAAGGTGCAGAATCCAAGGTACCGTCAGCATTTTGCGGTGCACGAGACGGAGGCATGGCTACTGTCCAGTCCCTCCATTCTTCCAGCGGAGGTGCGCGGCGCGCTCCCGGGCAAGTGCGCGCAGCCGGAGACCGTCAACTTCGACATGCCGCCCGCGAAGCTCCTCGATCGCCTCTATCGCCAGAAGCTGAAGAGGGGATACAAGAAAGTGATCGACGGCACCAACCTGTTCCGGACGCTCGATCCCGGCGTCGCTTACGACAAGTGCCCGCACCTCAAGCTCCTTTTGGACGACATGCTGGCGATGGCGCGCGGCGGCTGAATGGGGGGACGCCGATCCGAGGCCTCCTCGGACGGTTCTCCAGGGCGTCACCACGCAAAGCGTGAAGTCGTCCCGGTCACATCCCGACGACATCTTGCGCCCCCCACCACCTCTTGGCCAGGCCTGCCGATTTTCGACTAGAATAGAGGGTCCCCTTCCGCGAGGCCTCATGCGCGGCGCGCCCACTGCTGTTGTTATCCTCCTCTCTGTTGCGGTCGCCGCGTGCGACCAGGCCGCGCCTCCCGCCGAGACGCCGCCCGATCCAGCGGCCGCCCAGCCGCTGTCCGCGGCGGCAACCCCGGTGATCTCCGCCGTTACGTGGCCCCCTTCCGCCTCGGTCGACCGGAGCGCGCTCGCGGCGCTCCCGGAGACGGCGGCCCGCGCCGCAATGGCCTCGCGGGTCCCGGTGCTCGTGCCATCGCGGCGCGAGCTCCTCGCGGCGCCGGTCCTCGTCGCCAGGGAGCACTGGACCTCGTTCTGGGCAAAGACGGACGCGATCACCGTCTCGCTCACGATGAGCCGCCTCTCGCGCAAGTATCCAAGCATTCCACCGTTCCGGGGGCCCCGCGCCGTGCGCGGGGCGCCGGCGTTCGTCACCGCGAACGAGGGTATCTGGAGCGCGTCGTGGACCGAGAACGGCGTGTCGTACGCGCTCGACGTCGAGTGCGCGTCCCCGGAGGCGCCGGCCTGCGCCTCGGACGCGCTCGTCCTCGAGCTCGCCTCGGAGCTCGTCTATGTGGGCGGCGACGAGCCCAGGGCCGCGGGAGACATGCCATGATCGCGCCGCCCCGCCCGCCCCGCCCGCCCCGCCCGCCGCGCCTCCGCCCCGCCGCGCTCGCCTCGCTGGTCGCGACAGCCACGCTCGCGCTCGCGGTCGCGCTCCCGCCGCGCGCCGCCGCGGCCGATCCGTTCTCGTACCGTCCGGCCGGCGAGCTCCTCTCAGGCTCGGGAGAGGGGCGCGCCGACGACATCGTGTATGCGCCCTCCATGCGCTTTCCGCTCGAGGAGGGCCCGGCGTTCGCCAACTCCCAGGTCTACAGCAAAGGCGGGAGCGCGGGGCCGGCCGGTGGACAGTGCGATACGGACAACTACGCCTATCCGTGGCGCGACAACTACTGCGAGTCGCGCTCGTGGGAGATGCCCCTCTGCCCCTCCGGCACAGGGCACCAGGGTCAGGACATCCGGCCGGCGACATGCGAGGCGGGGAGACACTGGGTCGTCGCGGTGGTGGATGGCACCATCACGAGCGTCGGCGGCTACTCTGTCTACCTGACCGGCGAGGACGGGACTCGCTACGACTACCTGCACATGTCGGACGTCCAGGTCTCGCCCGGCCAGGACGTGTCGCGGGGAGAGCGCATCGGGCGGGTGTCCAACGTCTACGGGAGCACGCCGACGACCATTCACCTGCACTTCAACGTGCGGCAGTCCGTGAGCGGCGTCGGCGTGGTCTACGTGCCGCCCTACACATCGCTCGTCGCCTCGTACGAGGCGCTGCTCAACGAGCCCCCCGAGGGCGCCCTCGAGACAGCCGGCTGCAGCGGGTTCGCGGGATGGACCCGCGACCCGGACGCGGAGAGCGCGCCCGGCGACGCGCGGCTCTACTTCGACGTCCCCGCGACCGAGGAGGGCGCGGAGGGCTACAGCTTCCCCGCGGACGTGCGCCGCGACGATCTCTGCGAGCCGCTCGGCTCGTGCGCGCACGGCTTCGAGGCGCCGATGCCGCTCAGCCTGCTCGGGGGCGAGCACGCGGTCCACGCCTACGGGGTCGACGGATCGAGCGGCGAGGAGGTGGAGCTCGAGGGGAGCCCGAGGCCCCTCGAGTGCCCGCTCGATCTGCCCTCCGGCGTGAGGCGGCCGCTCGGCAGCGACGGCGCGCTGGACGCCTGGGGGTTCTCGCGGTTCTGGGACGTCGCCATCGCGCCGGACGCTGCGCTCCAGGCGCTGCCGGAGGGCGACGTGTTCCCCTCGTCGCCGCTGCTCGTGCGCGGCGACGACGGCGCGGCCTCCCTCTGGCTGATCGACGGCGCGGAGCGGCGGGCCGTGCCGGATGCCGAGGTGGCGGGCGCGTGGCATCTCGATCCGGGCGAGGCCGTCGTGTGGCCGGCCGCGAGGCTCGCTGCGTTGCCGCTCGGGCCGGCGCTGCGGCCGCGCCCGTTCCTGGTGCGGGGCTCCGGGCCGGCGCTCCACGTCATCGACACGCCGCCGCTGCCGGGCGAAGGCGGCGGCGCGGGCGCCGGCGGGGCTGGCGAGGCCGGCTCCGGGGGCGCTCCAGCCACGGGAGGCGTGGAGGAGGGCGCGCCCGGCACGAACCTCGGCGTTCACGGGCAGCTGCGCTGCGAGTGCGGCGCAGCCGGCGCGGGCGCCGAGGGCTCCGCTGGGTCGGACTGGCAGCTCGGCCTCTTCGCGATGGCGGCGCTCGGCGCGGCCCGCAGGCGACGGCGCTCCGCGCGGCCCGCACGCGGCGGCGCGAGGGCCGGCCGCCTCAGCCTTCGTGGATCTTGATCCCGGGGATCGACCGGAGCGGGCTCGCGTCCTCGACCCGCGAGCCCTCGAGGTAGACGTTCTTCAGGCTCTTGAGCTCCCGGAGCGGCGACACGTCGCTCACCCGCGTCCGCTTCATCTGGAGCATCTCGAGCTTCTTCAGGCCGGCGAGCGGGCTCACGTCGGTCACCTCGGTCTCATCGAGCTGGAGCTCGGTGAGGCTGGTGAGGCCGGCGAGCGGCGAGAGGTCGGCGACGGGCGTGCGGCCGATGTCGAGCCGGTCGAGCTTGACCAGGCCCGAGAGCGGCGAGAGGTCCTTGACCAGGGTCGCCGAGACGCGCAGCGACTCCAGCCGGAGCAGGCCCTTGATCGGGCGGAGGTCGTCGATCTTGCCCGGCGGCAGGTAGAGCCCTTTGACGCCCGTGAGCTCGGGGAAGAGGCACGGATCGAGCTCGTCGAGCCCCTGGGCGTCCGACAGGTTCATGGTCTTGATGTTCTTGAGCTCGGCGCGCTTGATCGGCCCCTCGGGCTTCTGGAGCTGCTGCCGCACCCTGGCCTCGAGCGCCGGATGAGAGAAGGTCACCGGATCGCTCTTCGTGCACACCACCTCTTGCTTCTTCGGCGGCGCGCTGGCCGTGGCCGCGGGGCTCGCGGCGGGAGGCGCGTCGGCGGGCTTCGCAGCGGAAGGCGCGGCCGAGGCCGCACCCGCGACGGGCTTCGGGGGCTCGTCGCAGCCGAGCAGGAGAAGGGCGACGCCAAGGGACGCAAGGACGAAAGGGCGAATCATCGCCGCGATGATACACGAGACGACGGAAGAGGGCCGCGTCTTCCCAAGCGCGCTCGCGCGCTACAGCGGCAACAGCAAAAGCCCTTGTCGCGAGTCGAGCTGCTCGGAGAACCAGTCCCGGTGGCGCCGCTCCACCGCGAGCGAGTGCCGGAGGACGTCGCGCGCGCGCTCGGAGAGGCCTTCACGGAACGATATCATCCGCTCGTAAGCAGCGCAGCTGTCCTCCTCGTAATGCCTCATCGCCTCGAGGATCGCGCGATCTCCGACCATCCCGTTCGTCAGCGCCTTGCTCCTCAGCTTGGGTCGGACGGCGCTCTCCACCGGCGGTTCGCCGAGCTCGTGGGCCAGGGCGGCGAGCACCTCGAGGTGACGCTCGTGATCGTGAAGGAAGCCCGCGAGCCGGCTCTTGTCGCCTGGTCGGCTCATCCGCGAGAGCGCTGCTGCGAGCGCGTCCACCGTGGACCAGTTGAGCTCGATCAGTTCGGTCAAGGACCCGATGAACGCGGCTTCGCCGCCGATCACGGACGCCATGGAATATCGCTCCTCTCCTCGCGGAAGCGGACCGCCCGCGTGAAGAGGGAGGTGGGCGGGTGCTTCTCCAGGCCTTCGATGCTCGCAAGCCCGGTGCCGGAGCCCGCCTGTGCAGCCGCTATCCATCGCTGCGCGCGCGTCGTCCAGGAATCCCGCGGTTCTCCACGCTTGTCGCCCGCCGCCGCGCCCGAGACGGCCCGCCCCAGGGCCCGCGCTCGAGGGGATGCGAAGACTCAACCCAGATCGAGGCCGCTGTCGCGGCGCCGGGTCGAGCGCGCGCCGGACCAGGACGGAGCCGTGACGCGCCGGGGCGCGATCGGCGCATGCTCACGCCGCGCCAGGCAGCGAAGCGCGAGCACGTCCTGGACATGAGCGCGCCTCCACCCGAAGCGCGAAGGCGGCGTTGTCCAGGTCAGGATCGGGAGAGGAGAGATGGACTTCGGTCGAGAGCGCTCCGGCGGCGCCCTCGGCGGAGATGCCGCTACTTCTTGCCGAAAAGGCCGCCGAGCGAGCCTGCGAGGCTGCCGACGTCGAGGTTGGCGATGGCGGGGGCCGCCGCGCCGAGCGCGGTTTCGACGTGGGCCGCGAGCGGCGCGGGGAGCTTCTCTTTCAGAAAGCCGACCACCGTCTCCACGGCCACGCGGGCCTTGTCTTCCGAGATGCCAACCTTCTCTGCGACCTGCCGTACCAGCTCGTCCATGGCCTCGACGCTCATCCTTTCTGCGCGAGCCGCGCTCGCCGCGAGAGCATCCACGCGCCGATCGGCGCCGGCAAGGGAATTCGGCGCCGGGCTCGGCGCTCTCCCTCTCTCCGGTCGTCGTCCGAACATCCTCGGCAGCTCGGATCGTCCATCGTCAGAGGCATCGTCAGAGGCATCGTCAGAGGCATCGTCAGAGGCATCGTCAGAGGCATCGTCAGAGGCCTCGCCGGAGGTGCCCTATGTCTCCCGCTCGAGCGCGCGCACCAGCAGCGGCGCCACCGAGCGCAGGGCGCCGGGCGCGTCGGCGAGCTGCTGGCTGCCAGGGTGCGAGTCGGTCCCGAGCAGCGTCGTGAACACGGAAGCCGCCCTGATCTTCTCGAGCGAGTCGCCCGGCAAGACGAGGTGGCTCGCGACGGCGTGGACCTTGGATGCGCCGGCGGCGAGGTAGGCGCGCCCCGCCTGGACGAGCGATGAGCCGGTGCGGACCATGTCATCGTAGATGACGACCTCGCGGCCCGAGACATCGGCGTTGATGCCGGTCACGCCGACGCCATCGCCTCTCCGCTCCTTGTACACGAACGCCGGCTCGACGCCGAGGCCGCGGGCGAGGCTCTGCACCCATTTGGCCCGACCGGCGTCCGTCGCCGCCAGCACGTACGGGCGATCGCCCATCAGCTCGCGGATCGCCTGCGTGATGAGCGGAGCGCCGTAGAGGTGGCGCGTCACGTGCGAGTCGCTGAAGTAGAACTCGATGCCATCGGTGTGCAGATCGAAGAGGAAGATGCGCGTGCCCGCGTCGCACGAGGGGATCGCCGAGATGAGCCGCGCCCGCGTCTTCGCGGTCACCACCTCGCCCGGCTTCACGGCCCTCTCCATGGTCGCGTAGCCGAAATAAGGCATCACGATGGAGAGCGACCGCGCGCCCGCGCGCGAGATGGCGCAGCCGAGGTCGTAGATCTCCAGCCAGTCGAGGTCCCGAGGGGCGCCGCCGAGCAGGACCACGTCGCGCCCCCAGCAGTCGACCGCGACGCGCAGGTAGCGCTCGCCGTCGGGGAAGCTCTTGCGCTCGACGAGGCCGCGCTCGAAGTCGCCCGCGGCCAGGAAGGCAGGCTCGAGGTAGCTGTACGAGCTGATCGTGATGAGCAGGCGCCGCTGGCTCATCGCGCACCTCGGCGGGTCGTCCGGGCCGGCGCGGCGGGCCCTCGGCGCGCGCCCCGGGCGGGCGCGGCCTTGCCTGCCTTCGCGAACGGCGAGGCCTTGCCTGCCTTCGCGAACGGCGAGGCCTTCGCTGCCTTCGCGGGCGGCGTGGCCTTGACGGACGGCGCGCCCTCTCGGGCCCGCGCGGGCGGCGCGGCCACGCTGGCGAGGACGCTCTTCAGGTGGGACTCCGCGCCTGGTTCGCTGGGAAAATCGACGGGATCGGGGAGATCTTTCATCTGCACGACGTCGCATCCTGCTTCACGCGCGGCCTCGTGCAAATGGCGCCGGAACCTGGCGCGCGCGATGCCGCGGTGGTTGGTGCAGGCGAGCAGCCTGCCGCCCGGGGCGAGCACGCGGAAGGCGAGCGCTGCGAGCGCGCCGAAATCGCTCGCAGCGCTGAAGCGGCTCTTCTTCGTTGTCGCGAAGCTCGGCGGATCGAGCACGACGAGGTCGAAGCGCCGGTCGGACTGGGCGGCGGCCTTCAGCCACGGGAACACGTCGGCCTCGACAACGACGTGCGCCGCCGGGTCCGCGCCGATCGCGGCGAGGTTGTCGCGCGCCCAGGCGACCACGCCCCGGGACACGTCGACCGTCACGCTCTCGCGCGCGCCGCCCGCCACGGCCGCCACGGTGAACGCCCCCGTGTAGGCGAACAGGTTCAGCACCCGGGCCCCCCGGGCCAGCTCCCGCACCCGCCGCCGGTTCTCGCGCTGGTCGAGGAAGATGCCGGTCGAGAGCCCGTCGCCGAGCCGCACCTTGAACGGCAAGCCGTGCTCGAGGACGGTGAACTCCTCCGGGGCGTCCTCCCCCCGGACGGCGTGCCGCGGCGCGAACTCCTCGCGCCGCGCGTCGACGATGACGCTCGCGTGCTTCGGGCGCGCCTTGAGGTAGACGCCCTTCGCCCCGAGCCGGTGGGCCGCGTCGAGCACGAGGTCCCGCGGCGGCGCGCCCGGCTCGCCGTCGCCCGCGCCGAACAGCGACACGACGAGGTGCTCGCGGTACAGGTCGACGGAGACGGAGGGGAGGCCGTCGCCCGCGCCATGGACGAGCCGGAGCGCCGTGGTGTCGCCGGCGCGCGCGATCCCGTACCGCCGCTCGGCGGCCTCGCGCATGGCGCGCTCGACGGCCGCGACGCCGCCCGCGTACGGGTCCGCCGGCGCGGCCGCGAGCCACGCCTCGAAGACTGCGGGCAGCCGCGAGCGGAAGGCCGCGGCCGCGCCCGTGGCCGGGTGATCGAGGCGGAGCTCGACGGCGTGCAGGAGCAGGCGCGGGGCCTCGGGGCCGCCGTAGAGCGGATCGCCGGCGATGGGGAGGCCGATCGCCGCGAGCTGCACCCGCAGCTGATGCGTGCGGCCTGTCTCGGGCCGGAGCTCGAGCAGGGCGCGGTCGCCGCGGCGCTCGAGGAGGCGGTAGCGGGTGATCGCCAGCACGCCGCTCGCGGCCCGATCCTCTCTCCCTGCGGGCCGATCCTCTCGCTTCGCGGCCCGATCCTCTCGCCCCGCGGCCCGATCCTCTCGCTTCGCGGCCCGCTCCTCCCGCCTCGCGGCCCGTTCCTCTCGCGCCCCGCCGGTCTCGGCGAGCGCGCGCATCGCACCTCCCGGCGCCGGGACGAGGCGGTGCCGCAGGGTGCCGCGCGGCGGGCGATCGCCGAAGCCGGAGACCGCGGCGACGTACGTCTTCTGCACCGTGCGCCCCTCGAACTGCCGCGCGACGGCCGCGTTCGCCTCACGCCGCCGCGTGAACAGGAGGACGCCCGACGTGTCGCGATCGAGCCGCTGGTGGATCCCGAGGTACGCCTCCGCGTCGCCCCGGCCGCGGAGGAAGGCGCGGAGGCGCGTCACCATGTCGTCGATCCGCTCCGCCTCCGGCGCGTGCGTCGACAGGCCAGCCGGCTTGTCGACGACGATGAGATCGCCATCCTCGGCGAGGATCCATTCCGGATGGATGTCGGGAAAGAGCTCCGAGAGCGAGAGGCGCGGGGTCATCAGTTCTGTCAGTTCTGCTTGACGTCGGTGCCGGGCGGCGCCGTGAACTGGAACTCCGCCGGATCGATCGACGCGGGCTGCGACGCGTTCTCGAAGTCGAACCGGTTCCGGTTGCCCTGCGCGTCGACGATGAGGACGCGGCGCACGACGCCAGGGTCCTTCTTCGCGAGGAGCGCCTTGTCGATATAGAACATCACGAAGTCGTAGTGGGGAGTCGGCGCCCGCGGCTTGCCGACGAGCACGGGGCCGCCCTCGAACTTCGCCTTGTCGTTGAAGGTGAACGTGAACGACGGGCGGAGCCCGTGGCCCATGAGGAACGAGAGGGCGCCCGGATACTCCGAGTTCTGCACCGGCGTGACGAACATCTGCCGGTCCTCGGCGACGTAGACCTTGAGCGACACGCCGTCGGAGACGATGCGGTTCTGGTTCGGCGGATCGTAGCGAAACGAGATCCTGTCCGGCTTCTGGACCGACAGCGTACCGCTCTGCTTCTTGACGGCCCCCGAGACCTTCTGCGTGTGCTCCTGCTTGAAGCGGGCGGAATATGTATTCTTGCCCACGAAGATCGCGTCGACCTCGGCCGCGACGGCATCCGCGGATCCCACCTCGGCGGGCGGCACCGCGGGCGGCGCCGCCGTGCCGGGCGCGGGCGCGGAGGTCGCCGCCGGCGCCTCGGCGCGCCCTCCGCCCGCGTCGCGCGCCGCCGCGTCGCCGGCGGGCGTCCCCGCGTCGCGCGCCGCCGCCGCGGCGCCCGCGTCCTCGCGCTTCCGGCCCGCGTCCTCCGCCGGCACGCCCGCGTCGGCCGGCGCCCCCGCGTCCGTCGTCGGAGCGCCCGGGCCGGCGGCCGCCGCGGGGGCGCTCGCCTGCGGCGGCGCGTCGGCCGGCTGCGGCGTCGCGTCGACCGGCTGCGGCTGGGCCGGCGCGGCGGAGGGCGAGGCGTCGGGCGCCGCGCCGGCGGGCGCGGGCGGCGCGTCGCAGGCCGCCACGACCAGGGCAGCGGCCGGGACGAGGGCGACGAGGCGGAGGCGGTTCATCGAAGAGCTCGCTTTCAAGGAGAGTGCGTCGCGTGTTCTAGGACAGGTAGGGCCGAGGTGGTAGCGCCGACCTCCACCACCGCCCCGAGCCCCGCGCCGGCGGCATCGACGGCGATCTCGCAGCGTCGCCGGGGCGCTCGCGGCCGTCGTCGCTCGAAAATTGGGCCGCGCCGAGGCCAGGAACGGCCAGGAACGCCGGCGCGCGCCGGGGCACGCGCTGGCGACGACGGCGTCTCGAGCACCCGGGGCGAGACCATGTCTTGACCCCTATTTCCACGTAGCCCAAACTCTCCGGCCGCATGCGCGCCGGCACTCCCTCCCTGATCGATGCGTCGTCGCTCATCCTGATCCTGGACGTCTCGCGCAAGCTCGCGGCGCCGTGTGATCTCACGGAGCTGCTCGAGCTCATCATCAAGACGGGGCGGGAGGTGATAGGCGCCGACCGCGGGAGCGTCTTCCTCTACGACGAGGAGGCCAAGGAGCTTTACTCCCGTGTCGCCACGGGCGAGGCCCAGATCCGCGTCAGCATCGACAAGGGCATCGCCGGGGAGTGCGCGCGCAAGCGCCAGACCATCCTCGTCGACGACTGCTATTCCGACCCGCGGTTCAATCAGGAGATCGACCGCCGGACGGGGTATCACACCAAATCCCTCATCACGGTGCCGCTCATCGGGCTCGACGACAAGCTCGTCGGCGTGCTCCAGATGCTGAATTCGAAGGCGGACCACTTCGGCCC
This sequence comes from Sorangium sp. So ce426, assembly GCF_051475585.1. Taxonomy (NCBI): domain Bacteria; kingdom Pseudomonadati; phylum Myxococcota; order Polyangiales; family Polyangiaceae; genus Sorangium; species Sorangium sp. So ce426. The sequence goes on from NZ_CP150341.1 coordinate 9,314,687, forward strand.
GGACGAGCGCGACGTGGCGGAGCTGCTCGCGGCGCAGGCGGCCGTCGCCGTGCAGCGCACGCTCCTGCTCGAGGAGCGCATGATCAAGCTGAAGCTCGAGCACGATCTCACCATCGCGCGCGACATCCAGCAGAACATCCTGCTGCGGCGGCTGCCGCGCTGCCCCGGCTACTCGCTGTCGGCGTTCAGCAAGCCGGCGGACGACACGGGCGGCGACATCTACGACGTCATCCGGCTCGACGAGCGCGTGGACATGTCGCCGATGCTCCTGCTGCTCGCCGACGCGGCCGGCCACGGCATCGGCCCCGCCCTCAGCGTGACCCAGTTCCGCGCGATGCTCCGCATCGGCCTGCGCCTCTCGGCCGACATGGACGCGCTCATGCACCACGTGAACCAGCAGCTCATCGAGGACCTGCCGAACGACCGCTTCATCACGGCGTTCCTCGGCATCCTCGACCCGACGACGCACCAGCTCCGCTTCCACGCGGCCGGGCAGGGGCCGCTGCTCCACTACCGGGCGGCCGAAGGCCAGGTCGTGTGGCGCGATCCGTCGACCGTCCCGCTCGGCATGTTCAAGGATCTCGACCTGCCCCCGATGCCGCCCCTCGTGATGGCCCCGGGTGATCTCCTCGTGCTGCTGACGGACGGCTTCTACGAGTACCAGGACGCCGCCGGGCAGGTGTTCGGCAAGGAGCGCGTCGGCGACCTCATCCACCGCCTGCACGCGCGCCCCACGTCCGACATCCTGGGCGCGCTCCTCGCCGAGGTGCGCCGCTTCGCCGGCTCGGCCAAGCAGATCGACGACCTGACGGCGCTGCTCGTGAAGCGCGACGCCTAGAGCGAACCCGAGCGGGGCCCACCCGTCGTACATCGAGCCCTACCAGGGCGCGGCCACCGGCGTCGGCGGCATCCTGCGCGGCGTCTTCACGATGGGCGCGCCCGGCTCACGCCGTACGAGATGCTGCTGAGCGAGTCGCAGGAGCGCATGCTGCTCGTCGCGAAGCCCGGGTGCGAGGCGCGCGTCATCGAGATCTGCACGAAGTGGGAGCTCGACGCGGCGATCATCGGCAAGGTGACCGACACCGGCCGCTGCGGTTTCGCGCGCTCGCGCGGCGCCTTCGCCTATACTTGCAGGATGAAACGCTGGATCCCGCTCGGGCTCATCGCCGCCGGCGCCGTCCTCGGCGCGGCGGCGCTGCTGCTGTCGCCCTCCGAGGAGGAGCGGATCCGCGACCGGCTCACCCAGCTCGAGAACGCGGTGCGCATCGACGACGGCGAGCGGAATCCGCTGGTGCGCCACGGCCGCATTCGCGGTGAGTTCGCCGAGATCTTCGCGAAGGAGGCGAGCGCCCGCATCGCCGAGATCGGCGACAGCCTCCGCGGCCGCGACGAGCTCGCGAATGCGGCGACCCAGGCGGCGGTCGTCTATCAGACCGCGGAGGTGAGCCTGGGTGGCACGGAGATCCAGGTCGACCCGGCCGGCATGACGGCGGAGGTGACCGCCACCGCGACGGTCACGGGCGCCCGGCATGGGCACGAGGTCCGGCGCGACGAGCTGCCCGTGGTGCTGCGGCTCGAGAAGATCGACGGCGAGTGGAAGATCGTCTCTGCCACCGTCCACCCCAGGCACACACCCGGCGACGACGGCCGCTGACCGCGCTCAGACTCTGACGTCGGCCGCGGACAACCGCGCTCAGGCCCGAGACGCAGCCAACAGCGAGCTTCACGGCGTCGAGGGCGCGCCAGGGAAGCGCTCGTGCGCACAAAAAAAGAAAGGCCGGTCGGGAAGAACCCGCCGGCCTGAGGCCCGCTTTCGCGGACCCACCGGGACCGCACAGGAGCGCCGGTGGAGGGGAGTCCACCGGAGTCCTGGAGAGGCCCACGATCAGAAGAGATCAGAAGTCAGAAGAGAGAAGTCAGGAAAGCAATACGAAGCGCAATCAAGTAAAGAGCGAAGACAAAGCGAAGACGGGCGGAAGATTAAGATAATCCGAGAAGCCAGTCAATCCGAAAGATGAAGCTGAAGCGAAGTGCAAAGCGGAAACCGGAACCGAACGAGCAAGCTCAAGCAAAGCAGGGGAGAAGCTGAAGCGAAGCGGGAAGCAGGGTCAACATCGAGAGCGGCACAACAGATAAGAAAAGCTCAGACCGAGGTCTGACAAGCTGGTCATGCTAAGCCAACTCAATTGGCGACGCGCGTCGCGCGTGCCTCGCGCCATCCCTCCTTAATCGCCTCGTAAGGCGTCTGTCGTCACGTGAACCGAAGCTCTCCGCCGGCACCCGGCGACAAGTCAATCAAGGAGCCCGATACCGCAAGGGCCATGGCATCCGGGTGACGGCGGGGTCGCGATCGCTCGGCTAGCGCCGCCGATCACCTCGCTTGGCGTCTCCCCCGAAGACCGGGGCAGCATTGCGAAGGTCATGCCAGGGGTCCCCCCCTTCGAGTGTCCATTGAAACAGGACGACGAGCAGGGGCGACATCTGGTGGATACATAGAGCAACCGGCGGGCCAACGGCGAAGGAGCCGCGGTCCTGGCGCCCAGCAGCCAAAATTGCCGCTGAAACCCTCCCTCACGAGGCGAGCGCGCGACCCAGGAGGCCAGGGCCGGTCATACATTTCCGCAGGGACTGGTCCGATCCAGGGATGGGTTCAGATCCAGAACGCAAATACTACCTGGACATGAATATGTTCATCACCGAGCCGCTGGACGCCCCGCGTTGCACCGTGGAAGCGAAGAAGTGCACCAGGACAGGACGACTGCCATCGACGCTTTGCGTCGTATCTCGACGGCGTACTCCCCGCCAAAGGCGCAGCGCGCTACGCGGTGCAGCCCGCAATACGCAGCGCGGCGCGCAGCTCACCGCACATCGGCGCAGCGCACGGCACATGGCGCAGCGCACGGCACATAGCGCAGCTCGCGGCGCACAGCGCAGCTCGCTGGACTACCTGCAGCCGGCCTCGATGAGCGGCTCGACCACCCGGGCGATGTTCTCTTGGGGCGCGGAGAACTTGTGGCGTTCAAGCCTCCGCAACGCGCCCAGGAACCTCGGCCAGCTGCCACCGCAGGTCGCGAGCAGCGCCCGGAGCTCCGGAGTCCCCGAGTTGTAGACGCGGAACTGCACGAGCGACGCGTTGTTGATCGGACGCCGCGCCCCGATGTCGGCCTTGAGCCGGGCGAGCACCGCGTCCTTCTCCGCCCGCTTCTCGGCGTCGGGCGCCGGGGACGCATACAGCCGATTGAGGTGGACGTAGGCCGCGTGCAGCGCGCGCGTCCGCACCTCGCTCCTCTCCAGCTCCCTCATGTAGGCCGTCTTCTCCGCGGAGAAGGGGCCCACCCGCTCGTCCAGGTAATGCTTGGTGAGCTCGTCCCCGACGAAGCTCGCGAGGCTCTCGTTCAACCGCGTCTGCCCCTTCACGTACAGCGTCGCGTGCAGCGACTCGTGGAGCACCACGTTGGCGAGATCGCCGAGCGCCTCGTCCCCGTCCGAGATCATCGTGGACAGGACCGGATCCTCGAGCCAGCCGAGCGTCGAGTAGGCGCCCGCCGGACGCACGTCGACGTCCCAGCCGGCCGCCTTCAGCGGCGCCGCGAACGCCTTGGCATCCTTGAGATCGAACCACCCCATGTAGGGGACCGTACCCACGATAGGAAAACTCCACGTCTTCGAGCGGAACCGCAGCGGCTCACACGCGCTCACCACCCAGACAGCGGCTGGGCGATCGAGCTCGACATACGTCCTGTAATTGCCGGTCGGGGTCAGCCCGTGGCGCTCCCCGAAGCGCTTGATGTGCGGGACCTCGCGCAGCAGCGCGCGCGTCCGCCACGGCTTGCGGGCGTCGAAGGCGGCGTCCTCGAGCGACTCGGCGCGCCAGGCCATCGAGAGCTGGCCGACGCTCGCCTGCGCGATGTAGCGGACCTGGGTACACGACGCGAGCAGGAGACAGAGCGCGACGAGCCCCGCGGCGGCGCAGACCAGGCGCGCCGCGGAGCGAGGGCGCGACACGGACCACGAGGGCGCGGCGCCGCGACGGGCGCTGGCCGCAAGCCTTTCGCTCATCCTTAGCTGATAGCTGGCCGCGCGGGCTTAACAAGCTCTTCCGCGCGATGGACGCGCGCCCCACCGGCGCGCGTGGGGCGCGCGGGCGCGCCCGACAGATCAGGACGGCAGCGCCGCCCCCCACGAACTGAGCTGCACGGTCGGGACGATCGGCGCGCGTTCCCGCAACGAGTGCTCCTCCGTGGCATACAGGGGCTCGCGTGCGAGGGGGTAGTCGCGTGGAGCCCCGTTCGCCAGCACCATCTGGATGGCGCCGAGGTGCCCGCTGCGGAACGCGGCGGCCGCGCACGCGAGATAGAACTCCCACGTCCTCATGAAGGCGCCGTCGAAGCCGGTGACCCGCTCGATCTTCTCCCTGTTCTCCAGGAAGTTACGGCGCCAGCAGCGCGCCGTGAGCGCGGAGTGGCGCCGCAGGTTCTCCGCGTCGAGCACGTCGAGGCCGCGCGCCGAGGCGCGCGTCGCCATCCCCTGGAGCGAAGGAGGCCAGTACCCCGGGAAGATGTGCTTTTGCAGGAAGGGGTCAGTCCGCGACGACTCCTGCTCTCTCGTGACGCTCTCGAGCAGGCACACGCCGCCCGGGGCGAGCAGCGCCTTCACCCTGTCATAGAACACCTCGATCCGGCGCTCGCCGGCGTGGCACATCGAGCCCAGGGAGACGAGCCGATCCCACCGCGGCTCGTCCTCGAGCTCGTCGCAGCTCATCACGCGGACCTCGACCGGGAGCCGCCGCGCCGCCGCCTGCTCGCGGATGTACCTCGCCTGGTTCTCGCAGAGGGTGATACCGAGGCACTGCACCCCGTACGCCTCCGCGGCGTGGAACATGAGGTGCCCCCATCCGCAGCCGAGATCCACGAGCCGCTGCCCGCGCCGGAGCGCGAGCTTCCGCGCGACGAGGGAGATCTTGTGCGCCTGCGCGTCGTCGAGCGTCTCGCCCGGAGCGCTGAAGTAGCCGCACGACGTCTGGAGGCGCCTGTCCAGGTAAAGAGGGTAAAAGTCGTTGCCCAGCCCATAGTGACGCTCGACGGCGAGCCTCTCGCGCTTCGCCGCCCCGGAGAGCAGCCCGAGCCGGAGCGCGTCGAGCACGCCCGAGAGGCCGCGGTCGAACGACGACGACGCGGGCACGAGGCGCGGCAGGCGCGCCTCCACGGACCGCGCGAGCTGGAACAGCCCGGCGAGCGAGTCCTCGAGATCTCCCTCGAACGTGACCTCGCGCCGGACATACGCCTCACCGAGGCCGAGCGTGCCCCGGAGCGCCGCCTCGCAGAGCGACCGACGCGTCCTGAACGTCACGGCGAACTCGGGCGCGCCCGCGCCGAAGCGCAGCCGCTCGCCGCCCCAGAAGCGCAGCTCGAACGGGGTCCCGCCGTGGCGCTCCAGCAGGCGCGACGCCGCTTCCTTGAACCGACGAGACCACGGCGGCATTTCGCCCTTCCTGACGATGAACATCGGACCCCCTCCGCGGCCCCCCGGCCGCCCGACGAGCTGACCCGAGCTGGGCTTTCCCGTCAAGCAACATGTCATCCATGCAAACGACATCACAACGAGTCACGTAACGCCCACGGCGGCCGGCGGACACCCAGGACACGCGCTGTCGTCAGGGACAGGAGGAACGCAGTGGCTGGCTCGCTGGTAGCACCGTAGTGGTGTTCGGGAGAGCCCTGACAGCATGCTCACATGTCCGGGATGTTTCATGTTCCCGGCGAAGGAGGGAAATCGGGAAGATGACTCGAATTTCTCCCTACCTTCCTGGTCGTGTTCCTGGTCGCGTGACGTGCGCATCCCCTGTGTGCGCCGCGCCCCCTGGCGCCCGGTACGCGCCTGTGCTCCCTCGCGCCCGGGGCGCGGTCCGTGGTACGCACGCCGGCCCGTGAGCACGCCCAGCGATCCTGCCGCCGCCCTGCGAGACCCGCCGCCGCCCGCGCGGCGCGCGGGGAAGGCCGGCAGCGGTGAGCTCGTGTTCGCGCGAGTCGGAGCGCGCACCGTGCTCGAGAAGGCGCTCGCCAGGAGCCCGCTCAAGCTGCTCGCTCCGAAGAACCACGGGCAGGCAGCGTGGGTGTTCGTCGCGAGCTTCGGCGGCGGCCTCGTCGGCGGCGACGAGCTCCACCTCCACGCGCGCGTCGGTCGCGGGGCCGCCGCGCTGCTCAGCACCCAGGCCTCGACCAAGGTCTACCGCTCGCCCCTCGTCAGCCGCCAGCGCCTCGAGGCCGAGGTTCAAGCAGGCGGGCTCCTCGTCGCGATCCCCGATCCGGTCGTCTGCTTCGCGGGCTCGCGGTACGAGCAGGACATCGACGTCGCGCTCGCCGACGACGCGTCGCTCGTGCTCGTCGACGCGCTGTCCTCGGGCCGGAGCGCGCGAGGCGAGCGCTGGGCGTTCGACCGGTACGCGTCGCGCGTCCGGGTGAGCCGCGGCGGGCGGGCCGTGCTGCTCGACGCGACGCGGCTCGATCCCGCGCACGGCGCGCTGCCCGAGCGCATGGGGCGCTTCGACGCGCTCGCGACGCTCGTCGCGCTCGGCCCGCGCGCCGCGAGCGCGGCGGAGGCGCTGCTCGCGCCGCGGCCGCCGCCCGAGCGGCGCGCCGAGCTCGTCGCGTCGGCGAGCCCGCTCCGGGGCGGCGGCGCCGTCGTGCGCGTCGCGGGCACGAGCGTCGAGCGCGTGGCCGGCTTCCTCCGCGGCGCGCTCGGCTTCCTCGCGGGTGAGCTCGGTGATGATCCGTTCGCACGAAAGTGGTAGCGTCGCGCCGCGCCGGCAAAGCCGCGGCGTCGCCGCGCCGGAGAGAGGGCGAACATGCACCTTGCGCCTCGTGATCTCGACAAGCTCGTGCTGCACGGCGCGGGCGTCCTCGCCCAGAAGCGCCTCGCGCGCGGGGTCAGGCTCAACTACCCGGAGGCCGTCGCGCTCATCGCGACGCAGATCCTCGAGCTGATCCGCGACGGCCGCAGCGTCGCCGAGCTCATGGACGTCGGCCGCCGCCTTCTCGGACGCGCGCAGGTGATGGCCGGCGTCCCCGAGATGATCGCCGAGGTCCAGGTGGAGGGGACCTTCCCCGACGGGACGAAGCTCGTCACCGTCCACCACCCGATCGCGCTCGAGCACGGCGATCTCGCGCTCGCGCTGTACGGCAGCTTCCTCCCCGTGCCCGACGTGTCGCTCTTCCAGCCGGCAGGCCAGGCAGAGGTGACGGCCGAGCCGGCGCCCGGCGAGGTGCTCGTGAAGCCCGGCGAGATCGAGCTCTCCCCCGGCCGGCGGCGGCTCGCCCTCCCCGTGAAGAACCTGGGCGACCGGCCGATCCAGGTGGGCAGCCACTACCCGTTCTCGGAGACGAACCGCGCGCTCGAGTTCGACCGGGCGGCGGCGGCGGGGATGCGGCTCGACATCCCCGCGGGCACCGCGGTCCGCTTCGAGCCGGGCGACGAGAAGACGATCACGCTGGTGCAGGTCGGCCCGCACGGGGCGGCGCACGCCGCGCGGGAGGAGCAGCAGGCATGAGCCACAGGATGCAGCGGCGGCACTATGTCGATATCTACGGGCCGACGGTCGGCGACCGGGTGCGGCTCGGCGACACCGGCCTCATCGCCGAGGTCGAGCGGGATCACACGTCGTACGGCGACGAGTGCAAGTTCGGCGGCGGCAAGGTGCTGCGCGATCGCATGGGGCAGATGGCCGGCGCCTCGAACGACGAGGCGCTCGACTGCGTCATCACGAACGCGCTCATCGTCGACTGGACCGGCGTCTACAAGGCCGACATCGGCATCAAGCGCCGCCGCATCGCGGCGATCGGCAAGGCCGGCAACCCGAAGGTGATGGCCGGCGTCACGCCGGGCATGATCGTCGGCGTGACGACGGAGGTCATCGCGGGCGAGGGCCACATCGTCACGGCCGGGGGCGTCGACGCGCACATCCATTTCATCTGCCCGCAGCAGGGGTACGAGGCGCTCGCGTCGGGCGTCACCACGTTCGTCGGCGGCGGCACGGGCCCGGCGACGGGCACGAACGCGACGACGTGCACCCCGGGCGCCCGCCACATCTCGCTGATGCTGCAGGCGACGGACGTCCTGCCGCTCAACATCGGCCTCACGGGCAAGGGCAACACCTCGTCGCCCGAGGGGCTGCTCGAGCAGGTGCGCGCCGGGGCCGTCGGGCTGAAGCTGCACGAGGACTGGGGGACGACCCCGCCCGCCATCGACTGCTGCCTCGGCTTCGCCGAGCACGAGGACATCCAGGTCACGCTCCACACCGACACGCTGAACGAGTCGGGCTACGTCGACGACTCCATCGCGGCGTTCAAGGGCAGGACGATCCACTCCTACCACTCCGAGGGCGCGGGCGGCGGGCACGCGCCCGACATCCTGCGCATCTGCGGCGAGCCGAACGTCATCCCGAGCTCGACGAACCCGACGCGCCCGTACACCGTCAACACGCTCGACGAGCACCTCGACATGCTCATGGTCTGCCACCACCTCGACCGGAACATCCCGGAGGACGTGGCGTTCGCCGAGAGCCGCATCCGCGGCGAGACCATCGCGGCCGAGGACATCCTGCACGACCTCGGCGCGATCAGCATCATCTCGAGCGACAGCCAGGCGATGGGCCGCGTCGGCGAGGTGATCACGAGGACGTGGCAGACCGCGCACAAGATGCGGGATCAGCGCGGCCGGTTGCCCGAGGAGCAGGGCGACAACGACAACCTCCGGATCCGCCGCTACGTGGCCAAGTACACGATCAACCCGGCCATCGCGCACGGCATGTCCCACGAGATCGGGTCGGTCGAGCCGGGCAAGCTCGCGGACCTCGTGCTGTGGCGGCCCCAGATGTTCGGCGTGCGCCCGGAGCTCGTCATCAAGGGCGGCCTCATCGCCTGGGCGCAGATGGGCGATCCGAACGCGTCGATCCCGACGCCTCAGCCGTACTACATGCGCCCGATGTTCGGCTCGCTCGGCGCGGCGGTCGGCGAGACGAGCATCGCGTTCGTGTCGAGCCGCGCCATGGACGAGGGGAGCATCCGCCGGCTCGACCTGAAGAAGCGCCTCTCGGCGGTCCGCCGGTGCCGCAAGATCGGCAAGGCCGACATGCGCCTCAACAACACGCTCCTGCCGATCACGGTCGATCCAGAGACGTACGAGGTGAGGGCCGGCGGCGAGCTCCTCCGCTGCGACCCCGCGAAGATCCTGCCCCTCGCGCAGAGGTACTGCCTCTTCTGAGGCGGGGAGCCCGCGCTCGGCCGCTCCGCGCCTGCGGGTTCACCCTTCGCTCCGTCTGCTTCCGTCTGCTTCCGTCTGCTTCCGTCTGCTTCCGTCTGCTTCCGTCTGCTTCCATCCGCGCGCATGAACAGGTGGCTCCTCCTCCAGCTCTCCGACTCCGCGTTCCCGGTCGGAGGGTTCGCGCACTCCGCAGGCCTGGAGGCGGCGGTGCAGCTCGGTGAGGTCGGACCCGGGAGCGCGCTCTCGTCGTTCGTCGCGAGCGCGCTCTGGCAGGTGGGCCTCGGCGCGCTGCCGCTCGTGCGGGCCGCGCACGAGCGCCCGCTCGACATCGCGGCCGTCGACGACGCCTGCGACGCCTTCCTCGTGAACCACGTCGCGAACCGGGCGAGCCGGACGCAGGGCCGCGCGTTCCTCGCGACGAGCGCGCGCGTCTTCCCCTCCGCCGAGATCCGCCGCCTCGACGCCGCCGTGCGGGCGCGGGAGGCGCTCGGCCACCACGCGCCGGCGTTCGGCGCGACCCTCGCGGCGCTCGGCGTCCCGCGCGAGGACGCGCAGGCCGTCTACCTGCACGCCTCGCTCCGCGGCGTCGTCTCGGCGGCGGTGCGCCTCGGGCTCATCGGGCCGCTGGAGGCACAACGACTGCAACTCGAGAGCGCGCCGCTCCTCGACGCGGTGCTCCATGAGTGTGAAGATCACGGCGTCGACGAGCTCGCGCAGCCGGCGCCGCTCCTCGATCTCTTCGGGGCCACGCAGGATCGGCTCTACTCGCGTCTCTTTCAATCGTGAGGTGACAGCATGCACGACCCCGGGGAGCACGGGCACGGGCACAACGGCCACGACCACGACCACGACCACGACCACGACCACGTTCACGACCACGTTCACGGAGACGCGCACGCGCACGCGCACGGAGACGCGCACGCGCACGCGCACGGAGACGCGCACGCGCACGCGCACGGGCACACGCACGAGCACTGGGCGCATCCGGGGCTCTTCAGCGAGCGGGAGGCGCCGAAGGACCGCGATTTTTCGGCGCGCGCGTTCACGGTGGGGATCGGGGGGCCCGTCGGCAGCGGCAAGACGGCGCTCGTGCTCGCGCTCTGCCGCGCGCTGCGCGACAGGATGCCGCTCGGCGTCGTCACGAACGACATCTTCACCCAGGAGGACGCCGAGTTCCTGCACCGCAACAAGGCGCTTCCGCCGGAGCGCATCCGCGCGGTGGAGACCGGAGGCTGCCCGCACGCGGCGATCCGCGAGGACATCAGCCACAACCTCGTCGCGCTCGACGACCTCATGGATCACGTCGCGCCCGCGCTCCTCATCGTCGAGAGCGGCGGCGACAACCTCGCCGCCCAGTACAGCCGGGAGCTCGTCGACTACACGATCTACGTGATCGACGTCGCCGGCGGCGACAAGGTGCCGCGCAAGGGCGGACCGGGGATCACGCAGTCGGATCTGCTCGTCATCAACAAGACCGATCTCGCTCCGCACGTCGGCGCCGACCTCGGCGTCATGGAGCGAGACGCCCGGAGGATGCGGGGCGACGGGCCGTTCCTGTTCGCGCAGTGCAACCGGAGCGAGGGAGTCCCCGAGATCATTGACCACATCCTCTCCGCCATGCGCCGCGCGACCACCACGGCGCCTCCCGCGAAATAGGCCCCTATCGCGCGCCTCCCGCTGCGAGAAGCGCTCACGCTCCACAGGAGTCGGCATACCGGAGCACATCTGCGCCGGGCGCGCGGCGTCGCGCCCTGTTAAAGGAGGAGAGCGGCAACGCCGCTTCGACTTCCGTTTCGCTGGAATACCGGTTCTATTGGACCGTAGGCGGACTTCGGACGGGTGGTAGAGGGCGGAGAGGGCTCCGCCGGGCGGAGCGGCTTCCACCACGACCGCCGCGGTCGCCGCGCGATCACGGCAGCGCCGGATGGCGAGGCGGCGCGGCGCACCCGTCGTAGACCAGAGGAGGAGGCATCAGTGAGCCAGGCCCGACCCCATGTGCTGGTGGTAGACGCCGAGAAGAGGGTCCTCGACAGGCTCGCGCTCGAGCTCGGCCAGGGCGGCTTCGACGTCACCTGCGCCGAGAGCGGGCTCGCGGCGCTCGAGCTCGTCAAGGCGCGCCGCTTCGACCTCGTGGTCGCCGATGTGGGGGCGCTCGGCATGGAGAGCCCCGGGACCATCGCCGCGCTCAAGGCGCTCGGCCCGGACCTCGAGATCATCGTCGGCGCCCCGTACTCGAGCGCGCAGGCCGCCGTGGAATGCATCGAGCGCGGCGCCTACGACATGCTGGAGAAGCCCTACGACATCGAGGACCTGAAGCGGATGCTCGAGGCGGCGATGCTGCGCACCCACCTCGACGCCGTGGCGGCCGTCCACCAGGCGAGCGCCGCCCTCGTCGCGTCCCTCTCGCGGGACGACTTCCCCGAGCGCGCCGTGGATCTCGCGGCGAAGGTCGTCTATACGACCGGCGCGGCGCTCTCGCTGGCGCTCGATCAAGGGGCCGCCATCTACCAGGCGGCCTCCGGCGCCGAGGTGTCCGCGGCGTTCATCGCTCGGCTCGCCGGGCGCATCGAGGGCGCGCTCGCGCCCGTCCGCCTGTCCGCGGACGACGCGCCCGATCTGCTCTGCACCGCAGAGGGCGATCGCTTCGGCGCCGCCATCGTCGCGCCGCTCCGCCTGGGCGAGAGCTCGTTTGGCGGCCTCGTCGTGCTCCGCGACGAGCGCCTGCCGGCGTTCACCAGCCAGGAGGAGCAGGCCATCGGCATCTTCGCGATTGAGCTCGCGCTCGCCTTTTACGGCCACAAGGTACGGCGCTCGCTCGGCCCCTGCGCCGCCTGACGCCCGCGCGGGCGCGCGGGATGGATGATGATGGGGCGAGCGCGCCGAGATCCGCGGCGAGCGCCCGCAAATTCTTCGGCGATCGAGCTCAAGATTCCCTCTGGCGAACGCGTTCGCACCCCACTAAAGGAGGGGAGCGATGAGCCCCACCGCTGCACCATCGACTCTCCCCGCCAGGGCCCAGCGCGCCGCGACCTTCTACCGGGACCTCGTCGGCAAGAAGATCGCGATGGCGCTGAGCGGCGTCATCTTCTTCGGCTTCGTGATCGGCCACATGACCGGCAACCTGCAGGTCTTCCTCGGCCGGGAGAAGATCAACGACTATGCCGCCTTCCTCCACGGGACGCCCTCCCTGCTCTGGGGGACGCGGATCGTCCTCCTCGCCTCCCTCATCGTCCACGTCTACACGGGCGTGACGCTCGCGCAGCACAGCCGCGCTGCCCGGCCGGTCCCCTACCAGGTGAAGGGGCAGCGGCGCCCGAACGTCGCCGCGCGGACGATGCTGCTGAGCGGCGGCGTGCTCGCCGCCTTCATCGTCTATCACCTGCTCCACCTGACGACGGGCACCGTGCACCCCGACTTCGTGCCGCTCGACGCCTACGACAACGTCGTGAAGGGCTTCGGCTCGGCGCCCGCGGCGATTGCCTACGTCGTGGCCATGGGCCTGCTCGCGCTGCACCTCTACCACGGCGCGTGGAGCATGTTCCAGTCGGTGGGCTTCAGCCATCCGCGCTACACGCCGGCGCTCAAGAAGCTCGCGGCCGCGTCGTCGATCCTGCTCTTCGTCGGCTTCTCATCCGTCCCGCTGGCCGTCCTGTTCGGCATCGTCCGCTGAGCCCGGAGCCTCCGTCATCATGCAGCTCAATGCGAAGATCCCCGAAGGTCCCATCGAGAAGAAGTGGGACCAGCACCGCTTCAACCTGAAGCTCGTCAACCCGGCGAACAAGCGGAAGTACACGGTCCTCGTCGTCGGCACCGGCCTCGCCGGGGGCGCGGCGAGCGCGACGCTGGCCGAGCTCGGCTACAACGTGAAGAGCTTCTGTTTCCAGGACTCTCCGCGCCGCGCCCACAGCATCGCCGCGCAGGGCGGCATCAACGCCGCGAAGAACTACCAGAACGACGGCGACAGCATCTACCGCCTCTTCTACGACACCGTGAAGGGCGGCGACTACCGCGCGCGCGAGGCCAACGTGTACCGGCTCGCGCAGATCAGCGTGAACATCATCGACCAGTGCGCCGCGCAGGGCGTGCCGTTCGCGCGCGAGTACGGCGGCGTGCTCGCGAACCGCTCCTTCGGCGGGGCGCAGGTGTCGCGCACGTTCTACGCGCGAGGCCAGACGGGGCAGCAGCTCCTCCTCGGCGCCTACCAGGCCCTCGAGCGGCAGATCGGCCTCGGCAAGGTGAAGATGTACCCGCGCACCGAGATGCTCGACCTCATCGTCATCGACGGCAAGGCGCGCGGCCTCATCACCCGCAACCTGATCACCGGCGCGCTCGAGACGCACCTCGGCGACGCGGTCGTCCTCGCGTCGGGCGGCTACGGCAACGTCTTCTTCCTCTCGACGAACGCGAAGGGGTCGAACACCACGGCCATCTGGCGGGCCCACAAGCGCGGCGCGCTCTTCGGCAACCCCTGCTTCACGCAGATCCACCCGACGTGCATCCCGGTCTCGGGCGACTACCAGTCGAAGCTCACGCTCATGAGCGAGTCGCTCCGCAACGACGGCCGCATCTGGGTGCCCGCGAACCCGGGCGACACGCGCCCGCCGGAGCAAATCCCCGACGGCGAGCGCGATTATTACCTCGAGCGCCGCTATCCTAGCTTCGGCAACCTCGTGCCGCGCGACGTCGCGTCGCGCGCGGCGAAGGCGGTATGCGACGAGGGCCGCGGCGTGGGGCCGACGCGGCTCGGCGTGTACCTCGACTTCTCGGACGCCATCCGGCGCCTCGGCAAGCCGGCCATCGCCGAGCGTTATGGCAACCTCTTCGACATGTACGAGCGCATCACGGGCGACGACCCGTACAGCGTCCCGATGCGCATCTACCCGGCCATCCACTACACGATGGGCGGGCTCTGGGTGGACTACAACCTGATGAGCACGATCCCCGGCCTGTACGTGCTCGGCGAGGCGAACTTCTCCGACCACGGCGCGAACCGGCTCGGGGCGAGCGCGCTGATGCAGGGCCTGGCGGACGGGTACTTCATCATCCCCTACACCATCGGTGATTACCTCGCGTCGACGAAGCTCGAGCGGATCGACGACCTCCACCCCGCCGTGAGGGACGCCGAGCGCGACGCGAGCGCGCGGCTGAACAAGCTGCTCGGCGCGAACGGCTCGCGCACGGCCGACTCGTTCCACCGCGAGGTCGGCAAGATCATGTGGGAGGCGTGCGGGATGGCGCGCAACGCGGCCGGGCTCAAGGGCGCGCTCGCGCGGATCCCGGAGCTCCGCGAGCAGTTCCACCGCGACGTCCGCGTCTCGGGGACGGGCACCGGCCTGAACCAGGAGCTCGAGAAGGCGGCGCGCGTCGCCGACTTCTTCGAGCTGGCGGAGCTCATGTGTCGTGACGCGCTCGACAGGGAGGAGTCGTGCGGCGGTCACTTCCGCGAAGAGCACCAGACGCCCGAGGGCGAGGCGAAGCGCGACGACGAGCGCTTCTCCTATGTCGCCGCCTGGGCATGGCGAGGTGAAGGTCAGGCCCAGGAGCTCCACAAGGAGCCGCTCCAGTTCAACGAGGTTCACCCCACGCAGCGGAGTTACAAATAATGCGCCTCACCCTCCATGTCTGGCGGCAGAAGGGCAAGTACGAAGCGGGCCGGTTCGTCACGTACGAGGTGCCCGACGTCAGCGAGCACATGTCCTTCCTCGAGATGCTCGACGTGCTCAATCAGCGGCTCATCCTCAAGGGTGAGGAGCCAATCGCGTTCGATCACGACTGTCGCGAGGGCATCTGCGGCATGTGCGGCTTCATGATCAACGGCCAGGCGCACGGCCCCCTCCGTGGGACGACGGTGTGTCAGCTGCACATGCGTCACTACAAGGACGGCGACGTGCTGTGGCTCGAGCCGTGGCGGGCGCAGGCGTTCCCGGTGGTAAGCGACCTCGCGGTGGACCGCAGCGCGTTCGACCGGATCATCGCGTCGGGCGGCTTCGTCTCGGTGTCGACGGGCAGCGCGCCGGACGCGAACGCGATCCCGGTGCCGAAGGTGGTCGCCGAGCGCGCCATGGACGCGGCGGCGTGCATCGGCTGCGGCGCCTGTGTCGCATCTTGTCCGAACGCGTCCGCCTCTCTCTTCACCGCGGCGAAGCTCACGCACCTGAACCTCCTGCCGCAGGGCCAGCCGGAGCGCGATCAGCGGAGCCTCAACATGGTCGCCCAGATGCGCGTCGAGGGCTTCGGTCACTGCACGAACGTCGGCGAGTGCGAGGCGGTCTGCCCGAAGGAGATCCCGCTCGACATGATCGCGCAGATGAACCGCGACTACCTGCGCGCGACGCTCGTCCACCGCGACGTGCAGGCCAAGGGCGGCACCGGCTGAGGCGCCGCACCGCCGGCCTCGCCCGAAGCCGGCGGCGCCTCCCCTCTCCTCGACAGCGAACGCTCTCCTCCCGCACGTCATGAACGGCGGCGCTCCGTCGCCGTCAACCCGCCGCCAAGGCGGGCACGCCCCGGATTGACCACCGGCTCGCCGCCCGATGCCCCGCGCCCAGGGGTGCGCCTGGGGTTCGCGGGGTCAGGCCGGCCCTTCGGCCCATCACCGCCCGTACGGCCAGCCCCCGGTGCCTGCAGGCGCAGGCTGCAGCGCCTCGGCGCGAGGCCCACCCGAACAGGGCCCCGCGGCATGACAGGCGAGCCCTGGTGCCGCGGGTGCGCCAGCACGATCCCGACGGCCGCCGCAGGTGTGGCACGAGACCGCCGTCATACCCCGTTTTCGTACAATTTTTCACCAAAAACACAAGATTTTGCAGGCCACCTGTGGAAAACAGACCGGGAATTTCCTGATCATCGACTCAGGCACTTCCTAAACAATCTTCACATCGCGCGCTCCAACCGTACAGTCAACGTGGGATAAGCACTCGGCATGTTTCGAGAACATCTCGTCGCGACTCGCGCCCATGCCAGTGGGGGCTTTTCGAGTGTGACGAGCCGTCGCTCCAGTAGCAGCGCAACCGCGAAGATGCCGTGGCGCTCTCCCGCGCCGCAATGAAACGTGTCAGGGTCAACAGGCACTTGTTCGAGGCCACGAGTTGGAATAACCTCGAAATTGTCCTGAACGGGATCAGACGTCATAAGACAATTGTGGTCACCCCACACCATGTCGTAGACTAGGTCGAACTTAGAGCGCCGCAGCGAGGGGGGGCATCCCGCGGCGAGCGCGTCGAGGATCGCATCGAGTATCGCTCTTCTGCGGAAGCCGGTTCGAGGGGAGGGCCGGCAGGAGGAGAAGCCAGAGGCAACGGCCGCGGCGACCTTTCTCCCGGCGGGTCAGGAGATCCGCTTTCCACATGGGAACGACGCGCACCGGGACCGCAAACCAGACCGACCGGGGCCGGGCAGATCGCCTGACGGCGCCCTGCTGCACCGTTCGTGCTGCGCGCCGCCGGCGCGCACCGGGGTCTGCGAGGCTGGTCGGATGCGGGAGTTCGAACATCAGACAGGTCTCTTGCACGAGCGAAGAAGTAGGAGGGGAACTTCATGAGGTGCTGCATCGACGGCCTTAATCTGCATCCGACGAGCGTCCACGATGCTGCCGTTGTTCTCGACACCGTGACGGATCGGCTCCTCGCCGCGGGGGATCGGCGAGCGGCCTTCACCGACGTCTACGGTATCGTCACGCGCGCGGTCGCGGCGCAGGTCGGGCGACGCGATGGCATGTTCCTCGAGCCGGCGTGGATCTCGCGCCTCGCGGGCCGGTTCTGCGAGCGGTACCTCGAGACGCTCGGCTGGTACGATCGGGGCGCGACGCAGGACTGCAGCGCCTGGCACATCGCGTACGCGAGCACGGCGTCGCGGTTCACGCCCCCCGTGCAGAACGCGCTGCTCGGCTTCAGCGCCCACATCAACTACGACCTGATCTTCGGGATCCACGCGACCATCGTCGAGTTCGGGCACGGCGCCGACCGGGCGATGCTCGCGCGGCTCAAGCACGATCACGATCAGATCAATTCGCTGCTCCGCGCCTCGGTCATCGAGGCGCTCGCGCGCCTCACCGCGCGGCATGGCTGCCCCCTCAGCGCGTTCTTCCTGGACACCGCGCCGGAGGTCGCGGTCTGGGTGTCGATGGAGATGCTCTCGCGGTGGCGCGAGCGGGTCTGGGACGACGTCCTGGCGCTGCTCGCCGCGCGCGGCGGGAGCGAGCGGGCGGCGCTCTCCCGCGGGATCGAGCGGCGCTCCACGCGCATCGCCCAGATGCTCGCGCTGCCCTCGCTCCACCAGGCGCCGCACACGGCGCTCCGCCTCCTGTCAAGGGCCGCGTGATCGCGGCCGACCGCAACCGGAGCCCCGCCCGATCGTAGAATGGGGGCATGAGCAAGCTGCCCAAGGAACCGCCCGCCGGCGAGATCACCCCTCCAGCGCTCTACCTGCGGCGGCGCGAGCTCCTCAAGAACGCGGCGCTCTTCGCCGGCACCGCGTCGGCCATCGGCGGCGGCCTCGTCTGGCTCACGGGCGGAGCGGCGCGCCTCTCGGCGGCCGGCGCCCCCGGCGGCGAGGCCACGCCGCTCGGCAGCGCGGCCACGCCGCTCGGCAGCGCGGCCGCGCTGCCGGGGCCGCCGGCCGCCGGCGCGTCGCCCTCCGGGACGGGCTCGAGAGACCCGTTCGTCACCGACGAAGCGCGGACCTCCTACGAGGACATCGTTTCGTACAACAATTTCTACGAGCTCGGCCTGAGCAAGTCGGAGCCGGCCCAGAACGCCGGCCGGCTCAGGCTCCGCCCCTGGTCCATCGCGTGCGAGGGAGAGGTGAAGAAGCCCGAGGTCATCGACCTCGACACCCTCCTCCGGTGGTTTCCTTTGGAGGAGCGCGTCTATCGAATGCGCTGCGTCGAGGCGTGGTCGATGGTGATCCCCTGGCTCGGGTTCCCGCTGGGCGCGCTGCTCAGGCGCCTCGATCCGACCTCTCGCGCCCGGTACGTCCAGTTCACCACGCTGCTCGATCGAGAGCAGCTGCCCGGCCAGCGGAGCGACGTGCTCGAGTGGCCTTACGTCGAGGGGCTCCGGATCGACGAGGCCATGCACCCTCTCACGATGCTGGCCGTGGGCCTCTACGGCAAATCGCTGCTCGGCCAGAACGGAGCGCCCATTCGCCTTGTGGTGCCGTGGAAGTACGGGTTCAAGGGGTGCAAATCGATCGTCAGCATCAAGCTCACCGAGCGGCAGCCGGCGACGAGCTGGAGCCGGGCCGCGCCGGACGAGTATGGGTTCTATGCGAACGTGAACCCCGCGGTGGATCACCCGCGCTGGAGCCAGGCGACGGAGCGGAGGATCGGTGAGCTGCGTCGCCGTCCCACGCTGCCATTCAACGGTTATGCGGAGGAGGTCGCCGGCCTCTACAGCGGGATGGACCTGCGGGAGAGCTTCTGATGATGCGCGCGCCAGCGAGGACGATGTCGCCGCCGCGCGCTGTCGGCGCCGGCGTGCCGTCTGGCCGGAAGCTCGGCTGGTTCCCGCCCGCTGTCGTCGCCGGCGGGCTGATCCCGCTGGTCGTGCTCGGCCTGCGCGCCGGGGCCGGGGCGCTCGGCCCGGACCCCGTCGCCGAGGCGCTGAACCAGCTCGGCCTGCTCGCGCTCGTGCTGCTCGTCGCCTCGCTGGCGGCGACGCCGCTCAAGCTCGTGTCGGGCTGGACCTTTCCGCTGCGTATCCGCAAGGCGCTCGGGCTGCTCGCGTTCTTCTACGCGTGCGCCCACTTCCTGACGTATGCGATCGTCGATCAGGGCCTCGACGTGCGCGCGATCGTCGAGGACATCACCGAGCGCCCCTTCCTCCTCGCCGGCTTCGTTGCGCTCCTCGTGCTCGTCCCGCTCGCGGCGACGTCGACCGCGCGCATGCTGAAGCGCCTCGGCGCCGCGCGCTGGAAGCGCCTGCACCGCCTCGCCTACGCCGCCGCCGTGCTCGGGATCGTGCACTTCTTCCTCCGCGTGAAGAAGGACACGACAGAGCCGATGATCTACGCGGCGCTGCTCGCGCTCCTCTTCGCCGTGCGCATCGTGAGCGCCGTCCGGCACAGACGCGCGGCGCCGCGCTGAGCGAGAGCGTCGCGCCGCCGCCGCGCGGCGAACCTGCCGCGCCGCGCCGCGCGTTCGGATACCATGGGGCGTCGAGAACCTCCTCCTCTGGCTCGGCCCCAACAACGCGGTCGGCTCGGCGATCCTCCTCAGCGTCGCGGCGACCGAGGACAGGCCCGAGCGGCGGCCGGCCTCGCTCAGCTTCGACGAGCGGACCCGGGCGCAGTGGAACCTCTGGATGCCCGACGACTTCGTCGCCGAGTACCGCGAGCTGCTCGACCGGGTCGACACCCTGATGCGGCGCAACGAGAGCCCGGGCTGGCGGGTGTTCGTGGCCAACGTGCCTCACGTGACGATCGTGCCGATCGCCACGGGCGTCGGCGACCCGCTGCCCGGGCTCCCGCGCTACTACCCCTATTACACCTATCCCCCGCTCGCTCGAGGCACCCGCCTGATCGAGGCGGGCGCGCCGCACCTCACCGCGGCGGACGCGCGGCGCATCGACGAGACGGTCGACGCCTGCAACGCGCAGCTCGTCCGGCTCATCGAGGAGAGGAACGCTCGCCACCGCGCGCCCCGGTATCACCTCGTCGACGTCTCCGGCGGCCTGGACCGGCTCGCGTACCGGCGCACCGGCGGCGAGCCGTCGTACGAGTTCCCCGCGTACTTCGCGGCCAACGTCGCGCCGCCGATGGACACCCGCTTCTACCACGTCGATCGCGCCGGGCGCCGCAAGGCCGGCGGCATCGTCAGCCTCGACGGCGTTCACCCGAGCGTCATCGGCCAGGGCCTCCTCGCCCACGAGTTCCTCAAGGTCATGAGGGAGGCCGGCGTCCCTGGCGCCGACCCGGACCGCCTGCCGTGGCCCAGGACCGTGGCGAGCGACACGCTCTACCAGGACCCGATCCCGCTGATGGAGGAGATCTACCAGTACGAGGAGCTCTCGTACGCCGTGCTCTCGGCCTACCGGTACGTCTTCGGAGGGTTCCAGGGGCGCCGCGGCAGCATCAAGGACTTCTAGAGCGCCCCTGGTACAAGCGCCGCAGCGCGGCGGTCACGGCACGGCTGGGGTGCTTCCGCGCAGCATGAAAAAGATGAGCACCCCGGTGACGGAGACGTAGAGCCAGAGGGGCAGCGTCACCCGAGCGACCTTGGCGTGCTTCGCGAAGTTCGCCTTGTAGGCGAAGTAGAACGACGTCAGCGCGAGCGGCACGATGCCCGCCGAGAGCACGATGTGCGAGATGAGGACGGCGAAGTAGACGGCGCGCAGCGGCCCGGTGCCCTGGTACTTCGTGTCGCCGTGGACGAAGTGGTAGGCGAGGTAGCCGACGAGGAACAGCGACGAGGCGGCGAACGCCGAGACCATCAGGTACTTGTGCACGACCATCGCGCGGCGCTTGATCGCGATCCAGCCCGCGACGAGGAGCGTGGCGGCCGTCGCGTTCAAGGCGGCGTTCAGCGGCGGCATGAAGCGGAGATCCGCGCCGCCCGCGCCCCGCCGGATGATGAGGATGTAGGCGAGGAACGCCAGCGCGGCCGCGGAGAGCACGGCATTGAAGGCGTAGAACGATCGGTCGCTGGTGCGGGCGAGCAGGCCGACCGGCTTCAAGTGGCTCGAGGCGTGGGACGACATCGCGCGGTCCATACCAGAGGAGCGCGCCGAGCGCGAACGCGAGCGAGCGAGCTCGGATCAGCGAATGGAAGCGGTCGGAAGCGGTCGGAAGCGGACGGAAGCGGACGGGGACGACCGCCAGCGCTCGCAGACGGACCGAAGCGGACGGGCGCGGACGGCGCCGCCCCGTGGGACCCCGGGCTACGCGGAGCTCGGCGCGATCCCCATCGGGGGGCTGCGATCCGCGTTCCGCAGCGGCTCGCGCATGGTCACGAACTCCTCGGCAGCGGTCGGGTGGACGCCGATCGTCGCGTCGAACTGCGCCTTGGTCGCGCCGCACTTCAGCGCGACGGCGAACCCCTGGACGATCTCGCCGGCGTCGGGCCCGACCATGTGGACGCCGAGCACCCGGTCGGTCGCGCGGTCGACGACGAGCTTCATCATCGTCTTCTCCTCGCGCCCGGAGAGGGTGTGCTTGAGCGCGCGGAAGGTCGAGAGGTAGATGGCGACGTCGTGGCGCTCTCGCGCCTGCGCCTCGGACAGGCCGACGGTGCCGACGCTCGGCTGGCTGAAGACGGCGGTCGGGATGCCGGCGTAGTCCACGCGCGCGCGCTCGCCGCGGAAGAGCGTCTTCACGAGCGCCATCGCCTCGGCGATGGCCACGGGCGTGAGCTGCACGCGCGCGATCACGTCGCCGAGCGCATAGATGGACGGGACCGACGTCTGGAACGCGTCGTCCACCACGACCGCGCCCTCCTCGTCGAGCTTCACCCCGACCTCCTCGAGGCCGAGCCCCTTGGTCTTCGGCAGGCGCCCCGTCGCGTACAGCACGCAGTCGGCCGAGAGCTCGGTGCCGTCGGCGAGCGTCGCGACGAGCGCGTCGCCCTGCCGCGCGAGGCTCTCGACGCTCGCGCCCAGGCGGAGGTCGAGCCCCTTCTTCTGGATCTCGGCGGCCAGGAACGCGCGGATGTCGTCGTCGAAGCCGCGCAGGAGGTGCAGGCCGCGGTGGATCAGCGACACCTTGGCCCCGAGGCCGTGCAGGATGCCGGCGAGCTCGACCGCGATGTAGCCGCCCCCGACGATGACCGCCCGCCGCGGCATCGCCTGGAAGTGGAACAGGTCGTCGGAGGTGACGGCGAGCTCGCGCCCGGGGAGATCGGGGATCCAGGGGTAGCTGCCGGTCGCGACGAGGATCCGCTCGGCGGTGATCCTGGCGCCGTCGATCTCGACGGCGTGGGGATCGACGACCCGGGCGTGCCCCCGCCGGACATCGGCGCCCGAGTTCTTCAGGAGCCGCTCGTAGACGCCGTTCAGGCGCTCGATCTCCTTGTCCTTGTTGCGGAGGAGCGTCGACCAGTCGAACGACGGGCCGGCGTGCCCGTTCCCGCTCGGGCCGTGGCCGGGCACCGTCCAGCCGTAGCCGGCGGCGTCCTCGAAGTCCTCGGCGTAGTGCGAGGCGTAGACGAGGAGCTTCTTCGGGATGCACCCCAGGTTGACGCAGGT
This sequence comes from Sorangium sp. So ce426, assembly GCF_051475585.1. Taxonomy (NCBI): domain Bacteria; kingdom Pseudomonadati; phylum Myxococcota; order Polyangiales; family Polyangiaceae; genus Sorangium; species Sorangium sp. So ce426. Next base: position 9,337,120 of record NZ_CP150341.1, read on the forward strand.
GCCGCCGAGGTGGCGCGACTCGGCGACGGCGACCCGGGCGCCGTAGGAAGCGGCCATGCGGGCTGCGCGCACGCCGCCGGAGCCGGCGCCGATGACGAACAGATCGTAATCGTACTTGGACATGGCGGACGACTATGCCCCATGTGGGGCGCGGTCGCCGCGCGCCGTGCGGTCGCGCGCGACGGGCTCCGCTCCCTCCGGCTTCGGCTCGGCCACCGGCGCGGGGATTCTGCTACGGTCCCGCCGTTGCGCTCCTCGACCCACACGGGAACCTTCGCCGACGCTCCGTCACCACGCCCGCGCCCGCGCGACGGCGACCTGCAGGAGCGTCCCGCGCCGCGCCTCGCGGGGCGCGCGCGCCGCGCCCTGCCCTTCGCGCTGGCGGCAGCGCTCGTCGCGTTCGTCCTCGGCCGGCTCGACTTCGACGCCTTCCGCGCCGCCCTGTCGCGCGTCGATGCCCCGCTCTTCGTCGCCTTCGCCGCCCTCTTCGTCCTCGCGCTCCTCGGCGCCGACACGTTCGCGACCGTCCTCGTCTACCGCCGCCTGATCGCGCCCGTCGCCTTCCGCGATTTCCTCGTGCTCCGCGGCGCCTCCTACCTCCCGTCGCTGCTCAACCACCACGTGGGTCAGGCCTTCATCACGGTCTTCCTCGCGCGCGTGCACGCCGTGCCGCTCGCGCGCGTCGCCGGCGCGACGCTCGTCGTGTACGCGTCGTGGCTCGGCTGCCTGCTCCTCCTCGGCGCCGTCGCCGTGCCCGCGAACGGCGGGCCGCTCGCCGGGTCCGCCCTGCTCCTCGCGGCGGGCGCGCTCTACCTCGCGATCCTCGCGCTGCGCCCCGCCCGGCTCGCCCGCGCGAAGCTCCTCGCCCCGCTCTTCGAGGCGGGCGTGCGCGGCCACCTCGTCGCGCTCGCCGCGCGCATCCCGCATCTCCTCGTCCTGTTCGCCGGCACCTGGCTCCCCTTCTGGTTCTTCGACGTGCGCGTTCCCCTCGGAGCCGCCCTCACGTACATCCCGATCCTGATGGTGGCGGTGACGCTCCCCATCACGCCGCAAGGCTTCGGCACGCGCGACGTGCTCGCCGCCGCGCTCTTCGAGGGCTTCGCGGCCGGCGCGACGCGCGACGCACGCCTGGCCGCCATCGCCGCCTCGACGACGACGTGGGCCGTCGCGCTCACCCTCGTCGAGGCCGCGCTCGGCCTGGCCCTGCTCCGGGGCGTTTTGCCCCGTATGGAGGCAAAGCGCCCCGCGGACGCTCCCCCGCCCGGCCATGACGCGGCGTAACGCGGCTCGCCGTCACGTTATTACGAAATCTTGCAACCAGGCTACTCGCCAACGTCGATTGGCGCATCGTTTGCCATGGGGGCAGAGAGCGGCAGAGAGAGGCGGAAGAGCGGCCCGGCAGAGACCAAAGAGGCCCGGCAGAGACCCGGCAGAGACCCAGCAGAGACCCAGCAGAGACCAAAGAGGCCCTGCGGAGGCCGAAGAGAGAGAGGTCGGCCAAGAGCAGGTTCGGCGTGGCGAGTTTCGGGTTATAGTCTCCGGCCTCCGTTCGTTTCGTCCTTCTGGCCGCGTGCGACCCGGTGAACATCGCAGACTGGACCAGTCCGCGCCGAGCGACCCTCTATGAAGAATCTGGTTCGTTTCCTCGCCTCCTCCGATCACGACGTCGCCCGCGCCCTGCGCCATGTGCGCCGGCAGGTCCGCAGCTTCACCCTGCCCGCGCCGCGGCCGATCGTGGTCCCGATGCGCATGGCGTTCGAGGCCGCGCGCGAGGTGTACTATTTCGGTGCGCGTGTGCTCGTCTGCGAGCCGCATTTCAAGTCGCACTGCGTGCAGTACGGCAAGGGTGTCCGGACGGGGACCTTCATCCACTTCATCAATGGGCGCGGCGACATCATCCTCGGTGATAACGTGGTGCTCGACGGCAAGACCGACTTCATCTTCGCCGCGCGGTTCTGCGACCGCCCCACGCTGCGGATCGGCGACAACACCGGGATCGGGCACGGCTGCCGGATCGTCGTCGGCAAGTCGGTCACCATCGGCAAGCACTGCATGATCGCGGCGGGCGTCTTCATCCTCGACTCGAGCGGCCACCCGAGCGATCCGGAGGCCCGGAGGCGGGGCCTGCCTCCCTCGGACGCCGAGGTGCGGCCGGTCGTCATCGAGGACAACGTCTGGCTCGGGACCCGGTCCACGATCTTCCCGGGGGTCACGGTGGGCGAGGGCAGCGTCGTGTCGGCGGGCTCCATCGTGATGGCCGATGTCCCTCCGTACACCGTCGTCGCTGGCAATCCGGCCCGACGGGTGGCATCACTCCGGACGACCGAGCCGCCGCCGCCCATCGGGCCCGCGGCGGACCGCGCCGATCCCAGTGCGAGAAGGCACGGCGCGGACGACGCTGCGCGTCGCTCGGGCTCCGACAGCGCATCTTAACCCTGGAGTTCTTTCATGATGATCGAGGTGGAGAAGGTGATCGATGTCATCGTCACGGTCGGCCGCTTGCCCGCCGAGATCAAGCCCGATGACGACATCTACGACGCGGGGTTCTCCTCGGTTCGAGCGCTCCAGCTGCTCACCGAGCTGGAGGACCGGTTCAACGTGGCGCTCCCCGACGACCGGTTCAGCGTGGCCCGCACGCCGCGCGCGCTGAGCTCCCTCATCCAGGAGCTCGCGCCGTGAGGAGGGTCGTCACCGTCGAGCTCGCGGCGCCTGCGACCGAGATGGCGCAGGAGGAGATCCCCAAGCAGATCGCCTTCCTCTCGAAGGAGATCGCGAACATCCGCTTCGTCCGCGAGGGCGCCGCGCTGGAGTTCGAGGCCCCCGAGGAGCGCGCGGCCGACCTCGCGAAGGCGGCGGAGGGCCTCGCGCGCACCATGCAGCGCAGCCTGCGCCAGCTCACGCGCAAGCTCGTGTACCGCAGCCCGGCGTGCGATCGGGTGGAGTTCCGGGGCGGCGCGCTCCCCGGCGGGATCACGCAGATGGGCCAGGGCCAGGTCGCCCTCGAGGGCATCCCGCTGCGGCTCTACCGCTACTTCGATCGCTCGCTGGAGGCGCTCGGCGCGCCGTTCTCGCCGAGCCCGATCCTGGTGCCGACGTTGATCCCGGCGGCGACGCTGGCGAAGTGCGACTACTTCCGCTCGTTCCCGCACATCGTCACGTTCACGTGCCACCTGCCGGAGGACATGCCGCTCATCGAGGATTTCCGGGCGCGGCATCAGGACCGGGACACGCTCGACGAGCGCGCGCTGAGCGACATGGCGCCGCCGGAGGTGTGCCTCTCGCCGGCGGTCTGTTACCACGTGTACGCGGCGAACCGGGGCCGGGTGCTGCCGGCCGGCGGCGCGCGCTACGCCCTCGCGGGCCGCTGCTTCCGCTACGAGTCGAGCAAGATGGTCGACCTGCGGCGGCTCTGGGAGTTCACGATGCGGGAGATCGTCTTCCTCGGGTCGCGGGAGGACGTCCTCGCGCTGCGCGAGCAGGGGAACGAGATCGTGGCGCGCTACCTCGACGAGCACCGGCTCGCCGGCGAGATCCGGACGGCGAGCGACCCGTTCTTCATCGCGCCGGACGCGGCCGCCAAGACGTACTTCCAGATCAGCAGCGAGACGAAATACGAGATCTCGTTGATGCTCCCGGAGGGCGAGCGCGTGGCGGCCGGCTCGCTGAACTACCATACCGACTTCTTCGGCCGCGCGTTCAGCTGCGATGTCGAGGGCGCGGGCCCGATGCACAGCGTGTGCATCGCGTTCGGCCTGGAGCGGTGGGTCTACGCGTTCCTGGCCCAGCACGGCGGCGATCCGGCCGGCTGGCCCGATGTCGTGCGGCGCGCGCCCGAAATGGCGACCCTGTAGAGCGGCGCATCGCCGCTTCGCCGCTCGCTCGCAGTTCCGTTTCCCGGGGGATCTGAGAGGCTTCGCGTCCATGCAGTTCGAGCGCGTCGATCCGATCGCGGCGGCGGAGGAGGCCAGCTTCGTGCTGCGCGAGGCGTGGCCTCCGCCGACCCTCCATTACACGGCCGGCTACCTGAGATGGCAGTTCGGCTTCCCCGGCCCGGCGCCGCAGGCCGTGCTCGCGCGAAAGGGCGGCGAGCCGGCCGGCTTCATCGGCGTCGCGCCGCGCCGGTTCCGGTTCCGGGGCGCCACGTCGGAGGGATATGTCCTCTCGTTCGTGAGCGTGCGGCCGAAGTTCCAGGGGCAAGGGCTGGCGAGCCGGCTGTACACGGAGCTCCTCGCCGGCCTCCGGACGACCGACCTGCCCATCGCGGTGTTCGTGGAGGCGCGGTCCGCGCCCGCGCAGCGCGTGCTCTTCAAGGCGGTGGCGGCGGTGGGCCTCGAGCTGAAGCGGCTCACCGCGTGCCGGAACCACGGCTTTCTCCCCCGGGCGAGCGCCGCGCCGCCGCGGGCCGTGGCCGCGCCGGCATCGACCGTGCAGGACGTGCTCGCCGTGATGGCGGCGTGCAGCGGCGAGCGCGTGCTGTGGGCGGCGCCCGACGCGGCGCACCTCGAGCACGCCCTCCGCGATCCACGGCCGCGCCGGCTGCTGCTCGTCGAGGAGGCGGGCCAGGCCGTCGGCGCCGCGGCGGTGTTCCTGTCCGAGATCGCGACCGCCCGGGGGATCGACCGCGTGGCGACGCTCGGCACGCTCTTCCTGCCGGAGCCGACCGCCGATCGGCTCGCGGCGGTGATGCGCGCGGCGTCGGAGGCTTTCGGCGGAAAGGCGACCGCACCGACGGTGAGCGCGCCGAACCTGGCGATCGTCCCCCAGGACCAGCTCAGGCCGGCCGGCGTGCGCGCGACGGCCGCGACCTTCGACGCGTTCGTCATCCACCCGAAGGGCGGGCCCTGGCTGGACGCCGAGACGACCAACCTCGAGGTCGTCTGACACCACCGTGTCCCAGGGGAAACCATCTACGTTGCAGATGGTTTCCATCAGAACAATGCCGATTCACAAGATGGGTTGGCGGGCGCATGGTGAGGTCATGGCCAACAACACTTCTTCGATGGTGATCCGGCGCTCTGGCGAGCGGGGCTATGCCGACCACGGGTGGCTGCAGTCGTTCCACACGTTCTCGTTCGCCGACTACCAGGATCCGGAGCACATGGGCTTCCGTGCGCTGCGGGTCATCAACGACGACCGCGTCGCCCCGTCGCGGGGGTTCGGCATGCACCCGCACCAGAACATGGAGATCGTCACCTATGTCCTGGAGGGGGAGCTCTCGCACAAGGACAGCATGGGGAACGGGTCGATCATCCGCCCTGGCGAGGTCCAGCGCATGTCGGCGGGGACGGGCGTGTACCACAGCGAGCACAACACCTCGAAGGCGGGCGTGACTCACCTGCTGCAGATCTGGATCGTGCCCGATCGGCGCGGGATTACGCCGAGCTACGAGCAGAAGGCGTTCTCGAAGGAAGAGCGCCAGGGCAAGCTGCGGCTCGTCGCCTCGCAGGACGGGCGCGAGGGCTCGGTCACGGTCCACCAGGACGTGAGCCTGTTCGCGGGGCTCTTCGGGCAAGGCGAAGAGGCGCGCTACGAGCTCGCGGCCGGTCGAAACGCCTGGGTCCACGTCGCGCGCGGGAGCGTCGAGCTGAACAGGACGCTGCTCGAGGCCGGCGACGCGGCGGCCATCGGCGCGCCCGGCGCGGGAGGAGCTGGTCAGTCGCTCCACCTCGTCGGGAAGGGCGCGGGCGAGGTGCTGCTGTTCGACCTCGCCTGATCGGCGGCGCTCGCGCCCTCCGCTCGCCGGCTCCCCGACGGCGCGGCGGGAAATCGAGGTCATGATCGCCGGCGTCAGGAGGGGCCTGCCGCCTGCAAGGAAACCCCCTGTGGCAAACAGGCACCTTGCGAGCGGCGACCCGACACACCCTCATGCTCATCATCCCTCTCCGCCCGGCGTCCTCGGACCCACCATGTCGCCGCCGCGCCGCGGCTCCACGCCGGGAGGCAGCTGGAGCTGCGATTGCCGATCTGGCAGGCTCAGCGCGCCTCTCCCGCTTGCTGGGAGGCGGACTCTGCTCCATAGAGATCTCATGGACGCGATTGATCTCCTCGAACACCACCACCGCGAGCTCGAGCAGCGATTCTCCGACCTGAAGGAGGCATCTTCCGTCACCGCAGCGCAGTTCTCCGCGGCCGCCGATCTCCTCGCCACCCACATCACGATCGAGGAGCAGCACTTTTACCCGGCGGTCCGGGCTCGCCGCACCGAGGAGTTCCTCCTCGAGTCGCTGGAGGAGCACCTGTCCATCAAGCGCGTGCTGGCCGATCTCGTGGCCCTCGACGCCGCGGACGAGACGTTCGGGCCCAAGCTCCATGTGCTCGCCGAGCAGCTCGAGCATCACCACAAGGAGGAGGAAGAGCACCTGTTCCCCAGGGTCAGGAAGCTCCTTGACGACGGCGCGCGCGAGGCGCTCGGGCAGGAGATGCACGCGAGGATGCGCGCGCTGCAGCAGGGGGAGCCCCGCAGGCTCGTCCTGGGCCAGACCGACGCAGCGGCGTCCCTCCCCTGAGCCGTGCGCCGCCTCTCCAGCGCCCTGTCCCCGGCGATGGCCCCCGGCGCCGTGAGCGCCCGGACACGGCGCCCGCACACGCAGCTCCGAGGCGAAGACCGTTGGAACCGTTGGAACCGTTGGAACTGTTAGAAACGATACCCTCCTGCGACACCCGCGAACGCGAACCAGGCGCGGACGTAAAAACCTGAGCCGCACGCAGGCGCAAGCGCCACGATACAAGGCAGCGAGACCTGAGAAATTCGTCCGAGCGGACGCGATTTTTCTAGTAGGAGTTTCCCTACGGTTGTTATTCTAGACTGCTGCGAGTCTCGTGGCAGGAGTACGGAATGGCCGCGGGAAGAGGGCATGCTGCGAAGAAGCCGAGGGGCAGGGCCTGATCCGCACGCCGGCCAGTCGGCGCAGCGGGCGCTCATCCATCCCGCGCGCGGGACAGCGATGGCCAGCGCTCACCGGCGATCGTTGACGGAGGTAGGATGACGGCTCGACCTGTACTCTCGATTGACACATCCTTCGACCCGGAGAGCGCCTGGTTCGCGGCCGGACGCACGCAGCTCTACGGGCGTATGGGAGAGCAGTTCTCCGTCGTACCGTTCGGACGCGCCAGCGCGGAGCGGAGGAGGATACTCCGCCAGATCGCGCGCGCCGAGAGCGCCGGCAATCCCTTCCGGGCGATCGTCGTGTCGTCCCACGGCAAGACGAGCTGCGTTGTGGACGACGAGTCGCCCGACGGCATCCTGCTGTCGCACGAGAGCCCGGCGCAGGAGATCGAGCTCTGGGCGCGCGGTCGCGTTCTCTATTTCTGCTGTGGCGAGACCGCGAGCGGTCCGCTGTTCGACAGGCTCCTCGACGCGGGAGCGCGGGCCGTTGTCGGCTTCACGGGGAGGCTCGGCGCCACGACCGTGGACGGCAAGTTCTTCTGGCGGCTGCTCGACCACGAGCTTGTGACCTGCGCGCTGCACGACCAGCAGGTGCCGGGCTTCGAGAGGGCGAGGCAGCAGTTCCTGGAGCGCGTCACGCTGCGCCTCGCGTCGCTCCCCGACGACGGAGCGGTGCGGGACGAGCTCTCGAAGATGAGGGACTTGCTCGTGTCGATGGTGATCCGGGGCGCAGGGAAGGGGTAGTCCCTCGCCGCCCAGGTCCGTTCAACCATCCGCCGGTCCCTGCCCCGCGCGACGAGCGCTCTCCCCGGGGCCCGCCGCGGGCGCGGAGCCAGGGACGGACCTGCGGGAGCTCCGCCGCCGCGGGCCCATGTCGAAGCGGGTCAGAACAGGAAGCACATCCCCGGCTTCTCTTCACACCTCCCGAGCACGCAGAAGCCCTCGCAATCGGCGTCACTCGAGCACGCCGTGCGGGTACACGCGCCGCCCGTCGTGTCGCACACGTGGTTCTTCGGACAGTCCGCTTCAGCGGCGCACGCCCTCGCCCGACACCGATGATCCGGCGCGCACGCCAGCGTCGAAGGGCAGTCGGCGTCCGTCTCGCAGCCGCGGACGCAGGTGGGCATCAGCCGCCGCTGGATAGCCAGGGGGCACGTGAAATGCAGCGTCTCGCAGATGATCGGCGCGCCTGCGCCGCCGCCTCCCGCTCCCCCGCCTCCCGCTCCCCCGCCGCCGCTTTGGCCGTCGATGCCGGCGCAGTCCTCGTCGGATGCGCAGCCGGCGCCTCGCACCTCATAACAGGCGGCATCGCTGAGCCGGTTGCACGTGTTGTTGTTGCAATCCGCCCCGACCCGACACTCGAACTCGCCGAGCGGTGCGCCGCCGCTATCTCCAGCGGGCTCGCCGTTGCCCCCGCCGCATCCGAGCGAGACGCCGAGCACCGTACCGAACATCAATCGATGAAGCCTGATCCGCATGAAATCATGCCTATCAGACGGCCGCCGTTCTGGAGAATACAGCGGCACGTTCGCGACGACCGGAGCGACCCCGTACGCGCTGCGGACCTGAATGAGGGATCGAGTCCCCGGCGCTCGAAGCGAGAGACTGCCGAGTCGGCAAGGACACGAAGAGACCCCGGAAACACCTCTCTTCCTGGCGTCTTCTGGCGTCTTGGCGGTCTGTATCCTCCTTGTCCGAGCGCCGGTTGACGGCCTGCATCTTCCTCGCCCGAGCGCCGCTCCGGGGCGGCCCTGGTAGGACGCCGCGCGCTCCGGTAGATCCAGGAGAGCGATGCGACACAAGCCCTCGATCGTGCTCTCCCGGGCGGCGCTCCTCCTCGCCGCCATGGCGGGCGACGGCCTCGCCAGCCCGCGCGCGGCCGTGCGCGAGGAAGCGGAGGAGGCGCGCGACGCGTGGTTCATGGACGGCGGGCGCCGCGTCGCGGTCGAGCGGCTCGGTCCGGCCGCGCTGGGCGCGTCCTCGACGCCGCGCGCGCTCGCGCCGGTGCGGCTCCGCTATCCAGGCGGCCGGACGGTCGAGGCGAGCGTCGGCGAGACCGCGATCGTGGAGGTCGAGCCTGGAGCGCTGGACGCGTTCGACGCGCTCGGCGCCGCGGGCGTGAAGGTGGTGAGGCCGCTGATGCCCTCGATCGGGCTGTGGCTCGTCAGGGACGCCGGCGGCGGCGACGGCCTCGACCTCGCCCAGCGCCTCCAGGGCGCGGCGCGGCCGGCCTCCGTGCGCGAGGCGATCCCGGACCTCCACGTGCGCCTCAAGGCGCACGGCGCGCCGTTCGCGCCGGACGACCCGCGCCTGCCCGACCAGTGGTACTTCGACGACCTCCGGATGCAAGAGGCCTGGGGGCGCACGCAGGGCGACGCGGCCACGTCCATCGTCGTCATCGACACCGGCTGCGACCTCGATCACCCCGACCTCGCCGCGAAGATGGATCCAGGCCTGGACGTCATCGACGACGACGACGACCCCACCTACCAGCCGGGCGAGCGGAGCGTGAACCACGGGACGGCTTGCGCGGGCCTGATCGCCGCCGACACCAACAACGGCGTGGGCATCGCGGGCGGCTGCCCCGCCTGCAGGCTGCGGTGCGTGCGGCTGATCGACGACGAGCCGAGGCCTATCTCCGCCTCGGTCGATGCCTTCGAGTTCGCCCTGCAGGTGAACGCCGCCGTCGTGTCGAACAGCTGGGGGTACGCCGACCCGATGCCCGTCCCCAGGGTGGTCGAGGCCGCGATCAACCGCCTGTTCGACGCCGGGCGCAACGGCAAGGGGGCGCTCGTCCTGTTCGCCGCCGGCAACGACGACAGGGAGATCCTCGACGACGAGCTCCAGGCCGTGCGGGGCGTCCTTACCGTGGGCGCCGTCAACCACCTGGAAGACGCGACGTCGTTCACGAACCGCGGGAGATCCATCGACCTCGTCGCGCCCACGGGGACGCTGAGCACCGACATCGCCGGGAGCGAGGGGGACGACGCGAGCGACTACACCGACCGGTTCGGCGGCACCTCGTCGGCGTGCCCTGTCGCCGCCGGCGTCGCGGGGCTGCTGGTGAGCGCCGCCCCCGAGCGGACGGCGGGCGAGCTCTACGACGTCATGATCCGGACGGCGCGGCTGGCGCCCTACGCGGTCCCCGACGAGAGCGGGCACGATCCCATCTTCGGGCACGGGATCATCGACCCTGTCGCGGCGCTCACGGAGGTGCTCGGGGACGAGCCGCCGCCGCTTTCGGGAGGCGGCGAGGGCGCCGGCGACCAGCGCGCCGGCTGCGCGTGCGCTTCGGCCGGCGCGGGCTCAGGCGAGCGGCGAGGCCTCGCGGCGGCGGCGCTCCTCGGCCTGGCCGCTGCGGCGCGCCGGCGCGGGGCGGCCCGCGCGCGCCGCTGAGGGGACGTCACGCTCCAGGCCGCCGCCCGGCCCGGAGCGCGTCCCGCCGGGCGAGCAGCCACGCGCGCGCCTCGCCCTCCGTCTCGAAGAACTCGACCGGGTAGGATTGCCTCGTCAGGAGCTGCACGCTCTTCGCGGCGAGCGTGGAGACGACGCGCACGGCGAAGCTCGCGCCGAACAGCGCGATCGCGTCGAAGCGCACGCCGCGGAGCTCCTCCGCCATCACTTTGCGCGCCGACGCCGAGATGGTGCCGGTGCGGCGCGCGTCGGAGAGCACGAGGACCGCGCGGCCGCTCTCCGACAGGCGCCTGCACGCGGCGGCGATCGCGCGCGCCGTGTCGTCCGAGATATCGCCCTCGATGGCGGTGCACAGGATCCCCTCGGCGTCCTCGCGGAGGGCCATGCTTGCGTCGTCGATGCGGGGGTCGCTCATGGCGTTGCACGGTAGCTCGTTTGCGCGGCGGTACGACGTTCGCTCGATCACGGACGCCACCCGCGCGATGAACGGCGAAGCGGCCGATCGAGCGCGTGGGTCGCGGCCCGGGGCCGCGCATGCGCCGGGTCGCCCGCTCGCCGCCGAGGGTGACGTCACGCCTGGATCCGCCGCCCGGCCCGGAGCGCTCCCCGCTGCTTGAGGAGCCACGCGCGCGCTTCGGCTTCCGTCTCGAAGAACACGAGCAAGGGGAGCCGCTTCGTGAGGAGGTTGATGCTCTTCACGATGAGCGTCGCCATGACGCGGATGGAGAAGCTCGCTCCGAAGACCGCGATCCCGTCGAGGCGCGCCGAGCGCAGCCCGTCCAGGTACACCTTCCGCGCCGCCGGCGCGACCGCCCCGCAGCGACGCGCGTCGGCGAGCACCAGGACCTCGCGGCCGCTGTCCGTCAGGCGCTGGAAGGCGTCCACGAGCGCGCGCGCGTTGTCCTCCAGGACATCGCCGTCGGTCGCGATGACCAGGAGGCCATCGGGCTCTTCGCGGAGCTCAAAGCGCGCGCCCGCCGGACGGGGATCGCTCATGGCAGGCATGGTAGCGCGTCCCCGCGACGCGCGTTCTGCGCCCCGGCGCTGCGCCGATGGCGCGCGCCCCGGAGGGCGGCGGGCGTCATGCGCCCTGCCGCGGCGTGGTCCGGAGCGCGTCTGGCTGGGCGAGCAGCCACGCGCGCGCCTCGCCCTCCGTGTCGAAGAACGCCAGCGGATAGACCTCGCCCGTGAAGAATTGCACGCTCCTCGAGGCGAGCGTTGTCACGACGCGCAGGGAGAAGCTCGCCCCGAAGACCGCGACCCCGCCGAAGCGCACGCCGCGCAGCTCTTCCGCGAGCGCGCTGCGCGCCGCCGGCGTCAGGGTCCCGACGCGGCGGGAGTCGGAGAGCACGAAGACCTCGCGACCACTCTCCGACACGCGCCGGAACACGGCGCAGAGAGAGCGCGCGATCTCTTCCGAGATATCGCCCTCGATGGCGAAGCAAAGAATGCCGTCGGCGTCCTCGCGGAGGAAAGGGCATGCGTCCTCGGAACGGGGCTCGCTCATCTCCCGCAGGCTAGCGCATCCGGCTCACGGCACGACGAGCGCTCGCGGGGCCGACGCGGGAGAGCGCTTGGCGGGTGACGCACCTCACCGAGCGCCGCGCCACGCGCCGCCGCCGAGCGGCGGCGCGTGGCGCGGCGCGTGAGCCCCCGCTCAGCGCCGGCGCCGGCGCGCGGCCAGCGCGAGCAGCGAGGCGCCCAGCGCGCAGCCGAAGGACGCGGCGGAGCGCGCGGCCGCGGCGGCCGGCGCCACGACGCGGCAGCCGCACCCGTCGTCGTCGACGCCGCCCGCTGCGCCCTCGGCGGGCGCCTCGCCGCCGCCGCCGCCTCCACCGGTGGCCTCCGCGGCGGCCCGGCACGCGGCGACCTCGTCCGGCGCGCCGATGCACAGCGTCGGCTTGCGCGATTCGCCTTCTTGCAGGCCGTTCACCACGATCACGGCGAGGTCGTCGGCGCCCGCCGTATCGATCAGCGCCGCGCCGGAGGCGACGTCGCCGGCGCGCACCACCTCGCCGTACACGCGGCCGCGCCGCGGCGCGAGCAGCAGCGCGAGGCCGGAGAGCTGCGCCGGATCGCCCGAGGGCGCCGCGAGCGCGGCCGTCATGGTCGCGCGCCCGGCGGGGGAGACGCTGAAGTACTGCGCCGACGCGTGGAAGACGCGCAGCCCGTCCGCGTAGGGCGCGGCGACCTCCTCCGGGGCGAGCCCGCGGTAGCCGGCCCCGGCGGCGTAGGAGCGCCCGGGATCCGCGGCCGATCCGGTGAGCAGGTTCCAGGCGGCGAACTCCACGAACGCCTCGGCGAACGTCGTCTGCGCCCGCGACGAGAGCAAGGGGTCGAGCTGCTCGAACCACACCGGATCCGCCTCGCCGTTCGCGCCGTCCTCGAGGCGCTCCCAGAGCGCGCGGACCGTGCCGTCTCCGAAGCGCTCCTCGAGGAACTGGAAGAAGAGCGCGCTCCCGTAGCTGAAGGGGTCCACGGGGCCGGTGAAGGGCACGTCGAGCGACCGATCCGTGTTCGCGAGGTAGCCGTCGACGAAACCCTCGAAGTCCTTCAGCGAGGGGTCGAACGACTCGGTCGCCCAGACCGCGGTCCCCTCCGTGATCAGCGTGTCCTGGCCGTGGTCGTAGCCCGCCTGCACCGCGTGAAAGAGCTCGTGGCTCCCGAGGATCCGGTTCGCCGTCAGCGTCGACGGATAGCCGTAGCCGCTGTAGTCGTTCTCCTGGGTCATGAAGCCGGCGCAGCGGTCCCCGGCGTCCTCGGCGCAGGCGTCGACGCGGAACGCCCCGTCGCCGACGCCGGCGAAGTCGACGAGGTAGACGTCGAAGCGGCCGTCGCCGCCGTTGTCGGGCAGGTCCTCGTCGCTCCTCGGCGGCCGGAAGCCGAGGACGTCTCGGTAGTGGACGATGACCTCGTCGTAGACGGCGGCGACCTCCTCGACGAAGTCGGGGACGCCCGTCGCGTCGCCGTCCTCGGCGGGCACCGCGCAGCGCCCCTCGCGCGCGAAATGGACGAGGAAGCTCCCGGACGCCGACGCGAAGGTCTCGACGACGTCGTCCGGATCGAACCGGAACTGGAGGCTCGTGCCGCGCGAATCGGGCCGCTCGAGCGGCGCCGCGGCGGGCCCGTCGAGCGGCGGCGCGGCCGTGTCGTCCGCGCCGCAGCCGGCGAGCGCCGTCGCGAGCGAGGCCGCGAGCGTCGGCGCGAGCCAGGCCGCCGCGCGGCCCAGGCGGCGCCACGGGGCCGCGGCGCGGGCCAGGCCGCCGCGCCACGCGGGCACCGCGCCGGCGGTCCGCGTCACGGCAGGAACGCCCACCGGATCTGGAAGTTGGCGGAGCCGGTGTCCTCCATCGGGACCGTCCCTGCCTCCTGGCACTGCGCCTGCGTCTGCTCGTTGTAGAAGTGCGTGACGGTCAGCTTGAGGCGCCGGCCGTCGGCGAGCTGGAGCACGTAGACGAGGCCGGTCATCTTCACGCACCCGGGGTAGGTCCAGTAGCCGGAGAGCGCCGTCGCCGGGGAGTCCAGCCCGGAGCCGTCGGGGATGAGCTTGCAGCTCTCGGTGAAATACTCGTCGCTGCGGAGCCTCGGCTCGGCGGGCGCCTCGGTGATCCCATCGTAGTCCGGGGTGCCCGGGAGCCGCGCCGCCGTGACGCAGGACGGACCGGAGTGGCCGCTGTTGATGCGCACGATGTAGCGCCGGAAGGCGATGTCCCAGTCCATGGACTGGAGCGATGCCTCGTCGGAGATCTCGACCTTCTCGAGGCCGGCGTCCGTGAACCGGGCATAGACGTAGGCGTCGGGCTCGGCGGCGAAGGGGCCGCCCGCGGTGGCGTCGACGAGGGAGCGGATGCCAGCGCCGTCCTGCTCGTTGACGATCTCCCCGGGCGCCACGGTGTCCTGGAGGTTCATCTGCTGGAAGACCTCGTCCTCGCAGGGCACCGGCGTGGGCTCCGTGCAGACGGGCCCGGCGGGGAGCGCGCCGCCAGGGTCCACGGGGTCCTCGGAGCCGCAGGCGCACACGGCGAGGAGGGCGAAGCCGGCGGCGACGAGGGGAGACGCAGGCGAGGTGCGCATGGGCGACATGGTAACAAAAAGTCGGAGCCGACGTGCCCGCTAGGGCGCGCCGCTGCGCCGGTAGAGCCACCAGTCTCCGACGTGGTCGACGGCGACGATGCTCGGATCCTTCGCGAAGAGGTGATTCGCCCCTGCCCGCCGGCGGACGAGGAACCAGTCGAAGAAGGCGCCGTGGCGGCGCACGTCGAATACCGAAGGCGTCCACTCCCACCGGAGCGGCGTGGGCGGCGGGACGACGGCGCCCGGCTCCTCGCGGGGCCTGTAGGCGACGGGCGAGGCATCCCAGACGGCGAAGTGGAAGCTGAGCCAGCCGCCTCGCGTGGCCTGCACCCAGGCGGGGAGATGGATGAACGGCGTCGTCGTCCGGGTCGATCCGCCGTGATCGAAGACGAGGTAGAGCAGCCTCGGCGCCCGCGGGATGCGGGCGATGATGGCGTCGAAGTCCCGCGTGCTCTGGTCGAACCGGCGGTAGTTGTCGCGGGCCACGGCGCCGAGGAAGACCGCGGCGGCCGACAGCGCGAGCACGGCCGGCACCTTGAGCCAGGGCGATCGCGGCAGGTCCGGGAAGGCGCCGAGGGCCAGGAACAGCGCGGCGACGATCTCGCGCGGGTAGACGTACCACCAGAGGCCGATCTGCAGCGGCAGGCTCAGGAACAGGCCCAGGAACACGATCGCGCAGGCGACCGGGACGAGGGCGGCGAGGCGCGCGAAGGACCACCGCGGCGCGCCCGCCGCGGGCGAGGGCGCCGCGCCGGCGCCGGCGCCTTCGGCTGAGCACGCAGCATCGGCGCCGGCGCCTTCGGGTGAGCGCGCCGCATCGCCGCCGGCGCCTTCGGGTGAGCGCGCCGCATCGCCGCCGGCGCCGGCGAGCCGTGCGGCGGCGCCGGCGGCGCAGACGAGCAGCGCGGCGAGCACGAAGCGCGCTGCCCTGCCGGCCGCCGCCGCCTCGGCGGGGTCGGTGAAGCTCGTGAAGAGGAGCGACGGGACCTCGCGGAGCCGCTCCCAGTGGAGCGCGGGCGCGATGGGCGCTGCGTGCAGCGTGTCGGTCCGGACCACGAGCCACGCCGCGAAGAGGGCCAGCGAGGGCGCCAGCGGGAGCGCGATGGGGCGGAGCCGCCGCGTCGCCGGGAAGACGACGATCGCCGTGCCGACGACGGCGGCGAGCGCGAACGGGAAGCGGAAGATGTGCGTGAAGAACAGCGCGACGAGCGCGAGCGCGAGCGCGATCTGCCGGCCGCGCGAGGGGCGTTCGAGGAGCAGGAGCGTCAGGCCGACGACCATCGCGAAGAGGCCGAGCGCGCCCATGTGGTTGAGGAAGCCCCAGTGGGTGAGGTTGCACCAGACGAGGTGCAGGCCGAGGACGCCGAGGAGCGGGCTCCGCTTCAGGCCGTGGAAGAGGACGGCGAGGCCCGCGGGCAGGAGCGCGAGCATCGCCGCCGCCGCGACCTTCACCGCGGCCACGGGCGGGAGGACGAGCATCAGCAGGGCGCCGAGCGCGTACATGGACATGTACGGGACGGCGAGCGGCTGGAGCGTGAACTGCTCGCGGAAGTGCCACGCCGGGTCGAGGTAGTGCCTGAACGCCGCCGTCTCGGCCGCGTGGAACGGGAGATCGGTCATCGGCGGATAGCGGACGACCGCGAGCGGGACGGCGATCACATAGACGGACGCGGCGACGACGACGAGGGCGAGCGCCGCGCTGAGGGGCGCGCGGCGCGCGGCGCCCACGCCGCGGCGGAGCAGGCCGGAGAGCGCGCGGCGCGCGGGAGCGGGCGCCGTCGTGGAAGACCGGGTGTCCAAGGTGCGGCGAGCCTACCACCGGGCATCGCCACGGACCGCGCGGGCCTCCGGAGCGGCGGCTCGTCCTCGTCGTCGAGCACGGCGACGATCGCGAAGGCAAGCGACGATCGCGGGCTGCCCCGCATGTCGCGCCGTCCTCCCGGTAAACCTCTGGAGGCTTCCTCGAATGGCACAGCCCTGACGGGATGAAGCGCCCTGGTACGGAGTCTGCGCGCCGCGCGCGGCGTCTTGCCCCCCGCCTCCACCCGGGAGAGTAATCGAGGAGCCTCCAGCGCGCCGCGAGACAGGGGACGACGATGGGCATAGGGACCGCACCGACCGTGAAGGCTCTCGACGGCACGCCGACGTCAGCGGCTCACAGGGCGGTGCTGGACAGGAACGCCATACGCCGCGCCATGCGTCCGGAGCGCGCCGTGCACGGCGAGAGCCAGCGCCGCGCGGTCCAGCGCGCGGCGTACATCGGCCTGTGGGTATGGCCTGGCTTCTTCCTGTTGGATCTGTACATGGCGACGTGGGTTTATCCCAGCGCGCCCCTCTGGCATTTCGCCGCGCTCCGGCTCGCGGAGCAGGCCGCCATCGTCGCCGTCTACCGGATGTCGCTCAGGAGAGACGTCTCGCTCCGGCGCATCGCCGGCGCCGGGGACCTGCTCTTTCTGGGAGCCGCCCTGTTCATCTCGGCGATGGCGCTCGACCTGGGCGGGATCCGCAGCATTTACATGGATGGGCTCTCCGTCCTCATGCTGGTCCGCTGCGTCATCGTGCCGGCCCCCTGGTGGTCGGCGCTGCGGTCTCTGGCGCTCCTCGCGCTCACGTACCCGCTGGTGATGGGCATCGCCGCCGTGTTCTCCGTGTCGATCCGCGCGTCGCTGCTCGACGTGCCGGAGCTGGCGGGCGTCGCCGGACATTACGTCTTCGTGCTCGCATCGGCCCTCGTGGGAGCGCTCTCGGGCCACCTTGTCTGGTCAGCGCAGCAGCAGGTCTACCAGGCCCGCAAGCTCGGCCGGTACCGGCTGGAGGCGCGGATTGGCCAGGGAGGCATGGGCGAGGTCTGGCTCGCGTGGGACGAGACGCTGGGCCGCAAGGTGGCGCTCAAGCTGCTCCGCACGCAAGAAGCGCCGGAGCCCGCCGATCTGAGGCGGTTCCAGCGCGAAGCTCACGCCGCCAGCGTGCTGAGCAATCCTCACACCATTCGCATCTTCGACTTCGGCGCGAGCGACGATGGGATCTATTACATCGCCATGGAGTATCTCCCGGGCGCGGATCTCGGCGCATTGCTCGCCGCGTACGGCCCGATGCCGGCGCAGCGCGCGGTGCGCTTCATCGCGCAGGCGTGCGAGTCGCTCATCGAGGCGCACGACGCAGGGGTCATCCATCGGGACATCAAGCCGCAGAACCTGTTCGTGACGCGCGTCGGCGACGATCACGACTTCGTCAAGCTGCTCGACTTCGGGATCGCGCGGGTCGTCCCGAGGGGGGAGCCCGTCTCCGGCACCAGCACGGGCGTGCTCCGCGGGACCCCCGAGTACATGGCGCCCGAGCTGTTCTGCGGTGAGCAGGCGGACGCGCGCAGCGACATCTACGGGCTCGGCGTGACGTTCTACACGCTGCTCACAGGTGGTCCGCCGTTCGAAGGCAGCTCGCTGGCGCAGGTGATCGCGGCGCAGCTCTCGCAGCGGCCGACGCGGCCGTCAGCCCGCCGCAAGGAGCCGCTCCCTGCGCAGCTCGAGGCCGTCGTCCTCCGCTGCCTCGAGAAGGATCCGACGGCGCGCTTCCAGTCGATGCAAGAGCTCGCCAGCGCCGTGCGGGAGCTCGCCGACGACGCCGGGTGGAGCGCGCGGGACGCGGAGCGGTTCTGGCGCGATCACGTCACGCAGCTGGCGAGGATGGAGGCGCCGACCCAGGAAGTTTCGGCCTGAGAGGGCCCAGGCGGAGAGGAGCAGAGAGGAGCAGGCGCCCCGCACGCGGCCCTTGCGGCCCCCCGGCTCCGGGACGCAAGCTGCGCGCATGGCACGCCGCTTCAACACGGCCGGCCCCTGCCGCCCCGATTTGCACTACATGATCCCGGCCGAACGGCGCCTGCCGGAGGCGCGTGGCCTCGTGGAGCAAGGCGCCTATTTCGTGGTCCACGCGCCACGGCAAACGGGGAAGACCACGGCGCTCCGCGCGCTCGCCGATCAGCTCACCGCCGCCGGCCGCTGGGCGGCGCTGCACTTCTCCTGCGAGGCGGGTGAGGCGGCGGGCGACGACTACGGCGCGGCCGAGCGCATCCTGCTCAGCTCGCTCCGGGCGCGCGCCGAGCTCACCCTCCCCCCCGCGCTGCATCCGCCTGCCTTCCCCGACGCCCCGGAGGGCCACCGCGTCGAGATCGCGCTGCGCGCCTGGGCCCGCGCCTGCCCGCGGCCGCTGGCGCTGCTCTTCGACGAGATCGACGCCCTGCGAGGCCAGAGCCTCCTCAGCGTGCTGCGCCAGCTGCGCGCCGGCTTTCCCGATCGACCCGCCGACTTTCCCGCCGCGGTGGTGCTCTGCGGGCTGCGCGACGTGCGCGAGTACAAGGCGGCGAGCGGCGGCGACCCGAGCCGCCTCGGCACGGCCAGCCCGTTCAACGTCAAGCTCGAGTCCCTCAAGCTCGGCGATTTCGACCCTGACGAGGTGCGCGAGCTCTACGCCCAGCACACGGCCGACACCGGCCAGGTCTTTGCTGAAGGAGCAGTCGAGCGGGCCATCGCGCTCACGGCCGGGCAGCCGTGGCTGGTCAACGCGCTCGCCCGCGAGATCGTGGATAAGCTCGCGGTGCCCGCGAGCGAGCCGATCACCGCGGCGCACGTCGAGACGGCCAAGGAGCGCCTCATCCTGGCGCGCGCCACCCACCTCGACTCGCTCGTCGCCCGCCTGCACGAGCCGCGCGTCCGGCGCGTGCTCGAGCCGATCCTCTCGGGCACGCTCGCGATCGTCGGCGACGCCTACCAGGACGATCTCCAGTACGCCCGCGATCTCGGGCTGATCGCGCCGGACAACCCCGCGCGCATCGCGAACCCGATCTACCGCGAGGTCATCGCCCGCGTGCTCGCCGGCGACGTGGAGCCCGTCATCCTGGCCGAGCCGAGGAGCTTCGTGCTGCCCGACGGCCAGCTCGACGTCGCGCGCCTGCTCCGGGAGTTCGCCGCCTTCTGGAGGGAGCACGGCGAGGCGCTCTCCGGCAACCTCGGCTACCACGAGGTCGCGCCGCAGCTCGTGCTGATGGCCTTCCTGCAGCGGGTGGTGAACGGAGGCGGGCTGATCGAGCGGGAGTACGGCCTCGGCCGGGGGAGGATCGACCTCCTGATCCGGTGGCCCTGCCGCGCGCCGGACGGGTCACGCGCCGTGCAGCGCGCGGCGCTGGAGCTCAAGGTCTGGCGCGAGGGAGAGAAGGATCCCACGCCGAAGGGGCTCGCGCAGCTCGACGGCTACCTCGCCCAGCTCGGCCTCGACGAGGGCGTGCTCGTGCTGTTCGACCGCCGCGCCGCGGCCGGGGACGTCGAGGCGCGCACGCGGATCGAGGAGGCCCGGACGCCGTCGGGGCGGCGGGTGACGCTGCTCCGGGCCTGAACGGCCGCGGGCCGCGCGAGGCTCACGGCGCCCCGGGTCCCTTGCCCCTCGCCCCCGCGGCGCTCGCGATCTGGGCCTCCAGCGCCGCCACGCGCTCCAGCGCCGCCTCCTTCGCCGCGCGCTCCGCCTCCTTCGCCGCGCGCTCCGCCTCCTTCGCCGCGCGCTCGGCCTCCTTCGCCGCGCGCTCCGCCTCCGCGGCGGTCGGGAAGAGCTCCTCGCCGTCGGGCCCCGTGGCCAGCCGGAGGCGCGCCTCCTCGCCCGCGCCGATCACCCGCAGCCAGCAGCCGAGCACGCGCGCGTGGATCCGGTCGACGTTCGTCGTCTCCACCCGGACGAAGCCGCGCGTCTTCAGCCTCCGGTAGCGCTGCCACCGCACCCGATCGCGGCCCCGCTCCCAGTCGGGATCGAAGATCACGAGCTCCTTCACCCCGAGCTCCCGGTAGCGCTCGGGCGCGTCCACGTAGTCCTTGTAAGGCTCGTCGGACGAGACGACCTCGAGCGCGAAGCTCGGGGCGATGCCCGTCTCCCACACCTTCCAGCTCCGCACGCGCCGGCCTGGCGGCACGCCAGGGAGCACGTACACGTCCGGGGCCACGACCTTGGAAGGATTGAACTGCCGATAATAGATGAACTGGTCCGCCCCCACGAACCTCGGCCGACCGAGCGCCTCGTACCAGCGCTCGATGAGAGGACGGAGGAGCTCCACGATCCACGTCTGAAGGGAGTCCTCCCCCATCTTCTTCTCCACGGGATAGAACGTCGGATCACGCTCCTTGCCGTCACGGTGCGCCCGCCGATGGACCTGCCTGTGCGCCTCGGTCGACATGCCCCCATCCTACCCGACGGGGGCGCGCGCATCGACCCGCGCCGCAGCGGCGCGCGGCGCCCGCTCCTCGGCGCGCCTCCTGGCCGCGCGACGCCGCCGACGAGATAGGCTGCGCCCACGTTGCTGCCCCCGCGCCTCGCCCCCCATCCGACCGACCTGCGCGGCCTCCCCGCCGCGTCCCGCCGCGAGACCCGCGCGGCGCTCGCCGTCACCGCGCTCGCCACGGCGTGGTTCGCGCTCGCGGCGGCGTGGGAGATGTTCGGACCCGTCCTCGCCGGACATTACGCGTCGTCGGCGAGCGTCGGGATCATCGCGGAGAACATGCTCCGCTGGAAGATCCCCGGACCCGTGTGGGAGTACACAGCGAGCCGGCCGGCGCCCGGGATGTACTACTGCCACCACCCGTGGGGGATCTTCTGGACGACGGCCGCGTTCATGAAGGTCTTCGGGCGGCACGACGTCATCTGCCGCCTGCCCGCCGTCCTGCTGAGCGCCGCGACGCCGCCCCTGCTCTACGCCCTCGGCCGGAGCGTCTACCGCCCCGCCGCAGGGGCCGCCGCGGCGGCGTCGTTCGTCGTCCTGCCGATCACGCTCTCGTTCGCGAACTTCAACGCGCTCGAGGTCCCGGTCATGGCCTGGACGCTGCTCGGGCTCTTCGGCTACGTCCGCCTGTTACAGACATCCAGGCGCCGTTACCTCGCGGTGAGCGCGCTCGGGCTCGCGCTCGGCATGCACGCCGACTGGCCCGCGTTCGTGCTCACGGGCGGGCTGCTCGCGTTCGGCGCGATCCGGGCCTACCTGCTCCCGAGGCGCGTCTTCGGCCCGCTCCCCGAGCGGCGCTACGCCGCGTGGTGGGTGCTCACGGCCTCGATCGCCGCGCTGACGGCCGCGCTCTACCTGGCCCTCTTCCACCATGCCGGCAAGCTCGGCGACCTGCTGACGAGCTACGGGCTCCGCTCCTCGGGGAACGCCGAGCCGCTCGGCAAGGTGCTCGAGAGCCGGCGGTACTGGCTCGAGCTCTCGTTCACGCCGATCGCCATCGCCGCCGGAAAGCTCGCCGCGATCGTCTGCGCGGCGCGGCTCGTCCTGCTCCGGCGCGAGCACGACGCGCTGCCGCTGCTCTACCTCGCGACCGCGGCGGTGCAGTACGTCGTCTTCCGGCAAGGCGCCGACATCCACATCTTCTGGCCGCACTACTTCGCGGCCTACTTCGCCCTCGCCGCCGCCGCCCTTGTCGACACCGGCGCGGCGCTCGTGGAGCGCGCCGCCGCCGCGCGGCGAGCCGCCCGGGTCGCGACGCCGTCGGGCGGGCGGGCGCTCGACGCGCCGTCGGGCGGGCCGGCGCTCGCGGCGCTCGCGCTGTGGCTCGTGCCGCTCGCCGCCATCCTGCGCGACGGGCTCCCGGCGCTGCGTTATGCGCGCGAGACAGGCGGGCGCTTCAACGAGCGGGGGCACCTCATCGACTCCGACGGGGCGAAGACGGCGTTCCTGCGATGGCTCGCGCCGAGGCTGCCGGGGACGCCGACCGGCGCGCCCGTCGCGATGCACGAGAGCATGAAGGCCACCTGGGCCCAGGTCTGGGCGCTCGGCGGGCGCGTCGTGACGCCCAACCGACCCCCGCCGAAGGAAGCGCCGCCGCGCGGCGCCTACCTCGTGGACACGCGGTTCCTGCTCGACCGGGATCAGGCGAGCCTCGCGCAGCGCTTCGACGTGACGGCGGTGGGCCCGTTCTGGGCGCTCGGCGCGGGCGCCGGGGCGCGCACGCTCTCGGCAAGCGGCGCGAGCGGCATCGAGGCGTTCTCGTTCCGCGAGCGAGAGCCGGGGCTCCTCGCCTGGTATTTCGTCTCGGGCACCGAGCCCGAGCGCGAGATCGTGCCGGATCCGTTCCTCACGTGGGAGCTCCGCGCGCACTTCGGACAGCCGGCGGAGCCGCCGGCCACGCCGCCGGAGACGCTGGATCAGAAGCGGATCGCGCACAACATGGCGCTCGGCGCGGGCGACGGCGCGCGCGCGGCGGCGCTCTTCGCCGAGATCAGCGCCGCGCTCGCGCCGATCGGGGCGCGGTTCGACGACGGCACGGAGCTGCTCGGGACGACATTTCACGAAGGCGCCCGCTCGCTCCTCACGATCTTCGTGCGCGCGGGGGGCCCGGCGGCGAGCGACGTTGTGCTCGCGGTGCGCTCCCGGGTCGTCGAGCGCGCCCCGCTGTCCACGACGATGGCGGACCCGGTCGTCCGCGAGGTCGGCCTGCCGACGGCGATCTCGCCGCAGCGCTGGAGGACGGGCTTCCTCTATGCCGATCCGGTGCCGATCCGGAAGCGGCCAGGGACGGAGGTGTTCTGGGCGTCCATGACGGCGCGCGAGCGCGGCCGCGCGCCGAAGCTCGTGGATCGCGGCGGCGCGTCGGAGGTCGAGGTCCTGCGGCTGCGCTGAGCGAGCGCCGCTATCCCCGTGGACACGGCCCCGCGTTCGGGTTTTACCTTCGGGCATGAGCTCTCGCCGAACAGGGTTGGTTCTGATCCTCGCGCTCGCGGCGGGCTGCGGCGCCCCGCCGCCAGCCGCCCAGTCGCCGGCGCAGCCCGCGTCGGAGGGGCCGACCGGCTCGGCGTCCCCGGAACCGACGACCTCGACGACCTCGGCCCCCCCGGAGCCGAAGCCCGCGGCGCCCCCGCCGGACGCGCAGGCCCCCGCGGCGGCGACGCCGGTCGAGGCGCCCCCGCCGCCGCGGGCCACCGCGAGACCGGACGGCAACGTGAGGCCCGGCGCGGCCACCGCGACCGGCACGCTGGGGGGCAACATCTCCGAGATGCAGGTCCGCGACGTCGTGGAGAAGCACGGCGAGCTGTTCGACGAGTGCTACAAGATCGGCGTCAAGAGCTCGCCGAAGTTCACGGGGAAGGTGACCGTCAAGGCGACCATCGGTCCGACCGGCAGGGTGAACAGGGCCGACGTGGTGAGGTCGACGGCGAAGAATCAGCAGGTCGATCGCTGCGTGGCCGATGCCTTCGAGAAGATGCAGTTCCCCTCGCCGCAAGGCGGGGTGACGACCGTCATCACCTTTCCCATCGAGTTCAGCGGCGTCGAGCTCGTGCAGCCCTGAGGAAGGTCGCGTCAGGCTCGAAATTTACAGCGCCTCACGGTGCGACGTCACACCACGAGGCCATGGCATGCACGGTCGACCCCGATGTCTGTCATGAGAACCGCTATTTCGCGTTGCGAAAAGCCCCGCCCGGAAGACACCATGGCGCCTCGCTCTGGTGCTTTCGGCGGCTCGCCAGGGGTCCGCCGCCATCAACGCCTGACTTCTTGGAGAGAGCCATGAACTCGAGATCTCGCCTGTCGTCCTTCGGTCGGGTTCCGGTCGGACATCTGCTGCGGGTCGCGTGCATCGCTGCGGCGCTGCAAGCGGCCGCGTGCTCCAGCGTTGGCGGCCCCAGCAACGCCGGGAACAGCGGCGGCACGACGGGGAGCTCGGGCAGCGCGGGCAGCGCGGGCAGCACGGGCAGCGGCGGCGACGACCTCGGCGGCGTGGCCGCGAGCAGCGGCGGAGACGACTTCGGCAGCCTGACCACGGGCGCCGGCAGCGGCAACAGCAGCTCGGGGAGCGGCGCGCCCAGCAGCGAGGACGCCTGCGATGGCCTGGACAACGACGGCAATGGCATCGTCGACGACGTCGACGTCGCCGGCGACGGCGTCTGCGACTGCCTCCGCATCGCCACGCTGGGCGAGCCGGGCCAGTGGGGCGACGGCGACGTCTTCGAGTCCTGGTTGAACGAGCGCAGCATCAACGGCGCCTTCGGCCTGAGCGGCGCCGAGCTCACCGCGGAGGAGCTCGCGAAGCACCAGGTCATCGTCATCCAGGACGTGAGCGACATCGGGCGCACGTACTCGGAAGCCGAGGTCGAGGCGCTCCGCGACTGGATCTCGAAGGGCGGCGGCCTCATGACGTTGATCGGGTACGGCCAGACCCGGGAGCGCGAGAACGTCAACACGCTGCTCGCTCCGCTCGGCGTCAGCTACGACGCAGCGCAGATCCTCCCGAGGCGAGGCGGCGCCACGGTCCCCATCACGGAGTGGAGCGGAGAGCATCCGGTGCTCGACGGGATCGAGGCTGTCGGCGTGGACACCGGCTACCCGGTGGTCGGCGAGGGCACCACGCTGGCGACCGGCGACGGCCACGACGTGCTGAAGGCGCTGGAGGTCGGCGATGGCCGGGTCCTGGTCTGGGGCGACGAGTGGATCACCTACAACAGCGAGTGGGTCGATCATCCCGAGTATCAGGTCGAGCGCTTCTGGCTGAACGCCATCAAATGGATGACGCCAGCCAACGAGTGCCAGGTGGCCATCCCTCCCCAGGTCAACTGAGCCCCTCGACCTCCCGCGCGGCGATCACGCCGCCCGGGAGCCCTCGGCGCGCCGCGGGCCGGTCACGGTCCGGTAGAGCTCCTCGTATTTGCCCACCATCACGGCGCTGCTCCAGCGCTCGCGCGCGCGGCGCGCGCAGGCGGCGCGGTCGAAGCGGGCCAGGCCCGCCGCGAGCGCGGCGAGGCGCGACAGGTCGCCCGGCGGCGCCAGGTAGCCGGTGACGCCCTCGTCGACGATCTCGGGGAAGGAGCCGCGGCGAAAGCCGAGCACCGGGGTGCCGCAGAGCATGGCCTCGATGGCGATCAGCCCGAACGGCTCCTCCCACTGGAGCGGGCAGAGGACGGCGCGGGCCCCGCGCAGGAGCGCGACCTTGCGGTCGTGGCCCATCTCCCCGAGGTCCGATATCCCGCTCTCCCGGAGGCGCGGGGCGACCTCCTGGAGATAATAGATCTGGTCCTTGGGGTGCGCGCGGCCCGCGAGCTTGATCGGCAGGCCCGCGGCCCTCGCGATGTCGAGCGCCAGGTGGGTCCCCTTCTCCTCGGCGTAGCGGCCCAGGTGGGCGAGGTAGCCCTCGTCGCTCAGGCTCGGCGGATAACGCGCCGGCGTGACGCCGTGATGGATGACGCACGAGCGCGGCAGCGGGATCTCCAGGGCGCGCTGCCGCGCGCTGATCGCCACGTACGCGACCTCCGGGTGGCGCGCGTAGATGCGCGAGCTCTCGCCGCAGGGCGCGTGGTGCAG
Source organism: Sorangium sp. So ce426 (assembly GCF_051475585.1). Taxonomy (NCBI): domain Bacteria; kingdom Pseudomonadati; phylum Myxococcota; order Polyangiales; family Polyangiaceae; genus Sorangium; species Sorangium sp. So ce426. Next base: position 9,362,811 of record NZ_CP150341.1, read on the forward strand.
GGTGTGCACCGCCGGGACGCGGACGAAGCGGGTGAACGGGACGGCGATCGGGCTGTTCACGTGGATCACGTCGAACCCGTCCTCGCGCGCGATCTCCGAGAAGGCCCAGGCGACGTGGTTGACCTCGTCTTCCGGCACCGGAGGCCAGCTCGGGCTCCCGTAAAGGGACCGGCGACGGCAGCTGACCACCGAATCTCCCGTCGCGAAGAGCGTGACCTCGTGTCCCCGCGCCGACAGCCCCTCGGCCAGCTCGTGACAGAACAGCTCGGTCCCGCCGTACCCGGAGGGAGGCACCCGGATGAACGGGGTGGAAACGATCGCGATCCGCATGCTCTTTGCTCCTCGGTCGCCGCGCCGCGACCGGGGCCATGCTCGCCCCCGCTCGCAGCGGAGCGCAACCCCGCGCCCGGGACCCATCAACGAGCATGCCAGCGGACTGCTCCCCACCTGCCCGGCCGAGGGAGCGCGCGAGGACAGCCGCTGCGCAGCAGACGCAGCGCAGCGCGGCGCGGCGCCCGCCAGGCCAGCGCGAGCCGGACCGGCGCGCGGCGGTGCGGCGCTTTCTTCAAGCGTCTCATGCGTCTAGGATGCGCCCTCCCGCTCGCTCCTGCGCGCGGGGCAGCGCGGGAAGCGTCGCGAGCCCGAGCGCCCCGGCCAATCTGCACACAGGTGGTCAATGACTTGGAGATCGAATCGTTACGGATCCGCGCTCGCGTTGAGCATTTCGCTGGCGGCCACGGCGGGCTGCCAGATGGTCACGATGCCCGATCGCAGCCTCATCAATGAGGACACGGGAGGGAGCGGCGGACAGGGAGGAACGGGCGGAGGGGGCTCCGGCGGCAATGACGGCGGCGGCGGGAGCAGCGATGGCGGCGGCGGGAGCAGCGACGGCGGAGGTGGCTCCGGCGGTGGCGATGGCGGCTCCGGCGGTGGCGATGGCGGCTCCGGCGGTGGCGATGGCGGCTCCGGCGGTGGCGATGGCGGCTCCGGCGGTGGCGATGGTGGCTCCGGCGGTGGCAACGGCGGGAGCGACGGAGGCGCCGGCGGAGTCGATGGCAACGGCGGCAATGGAGGCGACGCTGGAGCCGGCGGCGGAGCGGGCGGCGGCGGAGGGGACGGCGGAGCGGGCGGCATCGACGGCTCCGGCGGCGGCGGCGACGTCCCGTGCACCGGCGACACCGACTGCCCCGCGCCCGACAGCGAGTGCGCGACCGCGAGGTGCGTCGACGGTGGATGCACGACCGAGCCCGTGGCCTCGGGGACGCCCGTGAAGGACCAGATGGCCGGCGACTGTCGCGAGCGCGTCTGCGACGGTGAGGGCGCGGTCACGGAGGTCGCCGACGACGACGATGTGCGCGACGACCACAGCCAGTGCACGGTCGACTCCTGCCGCGATGGCTCGCCGATCAACGACCCGGTCGAGGCCGGCACCTGGTGCTCCCTGGCCGACGGCGGGCTGTGCAACCCCGCCGGGGTCTGCGTGGAGTGCCTTGTCGACTGGGACTGCCCGACCGAGCTCTGCGTCGACTACGTCTGCCAGGTCGCCTCGTGCGAGGACGGCCTGCACAACGGCAACGAGGGCGGCATCGACTGCGGCGGCAGCGCCTGCCCTGCGTGCGGAGCGCCGGCCAGGGTGACCTCCGTCGACTATCCGGTCATCGCCGTCGGCGGCGCGCTCGTGCTCACCGGCTCCGGCTTCACCGGGGCGACGGAGGTGACGGTGGACTTCGTGCCGCAGCCCTTCACGATCGACTCCGACACGCAGATCACGATCCCCGCGCTCTCGGGCTCGACGCCGATCGGCCCGGCGGACATCGTCGTGAACCGGCCGGGGGCGCGGTGGACGTCGTTCCCGGTGACGGTGATCCGGCTCCAGATCAACGAGGTCGACGCCGACACGCCGGACAGCGGTGACCTGCTCGAGTTCATCGAGATCAGCACGGGCTGGCGGTACGCGAGCCTCGCCGGGTACACGCTCGTGCTCTACGACGGGGCCACCGACGGCTCCTACCACGCGATCGAGCTCGACGGCACGGCGGACGTGGGCGGGCTCCTGCTCGTCGGCACCAGCGGCGTCGAACCGACGCCCGCGCTCGTCTTCCCGACCAACACCCTGCAGAACGGCCCGGCCGCGGTCGCCTTGTACCAGGGGCTGCCCGCGGCGTTCCCCTCGTCCACGCCGGCCACGGCGGCGCGCCTCATCGACGCGCTTGTCTACGGACCGGCGGCCGAGCCGGACACGCAGCTCTTGAACGCCCTGATCTCCAGCGCTCCGGGGCGCGTCCAGGTCAGCGAGGGCGCGACCTCCGCGCTGTCGCAGGCGCAGTCGATCCAGCGCTGCGCCAACGGCCTCCGCGACGGCCGCCGCTTCGGGGCGGCGGCGCCCACCCCGCGCAGGCCCAACACCCTCCCCTGCCCCTGAACTGAAGAAGAAGACGCGGCGCAGCTGGCAGCGCGCCGCGCCGCCGCCGCCGCCCGGCGCTGGGCTCCGGGGCTCAGCGCTCGAGGTGGATCTCGAAATCCTCGATGCTCACGGCGAGCTCGTAGCGCTCCTCGATGAGCCCCGCGAGCTCAGGGAACCCGTTCAGCGTGTCGCGCGAGTCGATCACGTCGCCGGTCACCGAGGGGAAGACGTCGCGGCGCTCGACCACGATCGCGGCCGGCGGGCTCGCGGCGAGGTCGCGCATCAGCGCGTCGCGCGCCTCCTGCCGGGCCCACGCCGCGCGCTGCGGGACGTTGTAGAGGTAGCGCGTCGCCGGCGGTCGATCGGCGAGGTCGTAGATCACCGGCTCGAAGCCCCACACGAACACGGGGCGCCCCGGCGCGACGCGCTCGCGCAGCCACATGGCGACCTCCCGGTTCGCCGCGGCGTTGACGTCGGCGACCGACGCGAGGCGATCGAGGCGCGCCTGGTCCCTCGCGCCGGTGGCGAGCACCGCGATCCGCTTGGCGCAGCGCTCGATGTAGTCGTCGGCCACGTCCTTGGTCGCGGAGCGGGCGAAGGCGGTCGCGACGAGCGCCGCGAGGAGCGCCGCCGCGGCCGCCTTCACGCCGGACCGGGTGCACCGCTGCCACGCCTTCCAGAGGCCGAGCGCGGCGAGCATCGCGGTGAGCGGCCACGTCGCGCCGTAATGGTAGGGGAAGAACTTCGCCTGCATCACGACGCCGACGAGGTGCATGGCGATCACGCCCGAGAGCAGCGCCACGCCCGCCCGCTCGTGGCGTTCGGGGTGCAGCGCGACCAGGCAGGCGAGGCCGAACGCGAGCGGGCCGGAGTAGTGGACGAGCCACTCGCAGGCGCCGTACCACGCCATGCCGAGCACGCTCGCGCCGCGCCACCCGAGCGCGGTGTAGTGCGGCGTGAAGACGAAGAGGACCTCCCACAGATCGCCGAGCGCGCCCCTCAGGGCGAACCAGGCGGCGCAGGCGAGCACGGGGAGCACGCCGCCCAGCGCGATGAGCAAGGCGGGCCGGAGCGCCGCCCAGAGGAGCGCGGCCGCCGTCGAACGGACCGGCCCGGACGCAGGCGGCGCAGGGCGCGCCGGCTCGCCCTGGGGCGCGCTCGGACCGGCGTCGCTCCAGCGCTGGACGGCGGCCCGCGCCGCGCCGCGCCGCGCGAGCTCCGCGAGGGCGGGCGCGGCCAGCGCGACGGCGAGCACGACGCCGCCCCCGGCGAGGGGCGGCTTGAGGAGGCCGGCGGCGCCGAAGAGCGCGCCCGACAGGACCAGCGCGGCGCCGCGCTGCGCCGGGCGGGGCGCGCCGTCGCGGCCGCGCGGCGTGGCCACGAGCAGCGCGGCGATGGTGAGCATGCCGCCGAACGACTCGGGCTGCGCCGTGTGCCAGAAATCGAGCTGGGCGTGCACCAGCACGGCGAGCGCCGCGGCGACGACCCCGATCCGCCGGTCGCCGAAGAGGCGGGCGGCGAGCGACGCCATCGCGAGGCACATGCCGGCGAGGCCGAGGACCTCGAGGACGCGGATGCCCCACTGCGCGGGGCCGAAGAGGGCGCGGGCGAGCGCGTAGATGAGGAAGATGCCGGGCGGCTTGAAGTCGAACGCGTCGCGGTACGGCATGCCGCCGTCGAGCACCGCGCGCGCGACCATGGCGTAGATGCCCTGATCGCGGCCGTAGCCGTAGGTCAGCACCTGCAGCAGCAGGAACGCGATGGCGCCGAGCGAGGCCGCCCGGATCGCCCGCGCCCCCACGACGCGCGGCGGCCCGGCGGCGAGGATCTCGCGCGCGCTCTCGCTCGAGGGAGCCAGGGGGGCGGGGGCTGCGGTCGCATCCGGCGCGGCGTCACGCACGGGGCCCTTGTACCGGCTGGGGCCCAAAAAGGATACACACCGGACGAACACTGTGTCGTTGCTCTCGCAGGGCGGGCGGCGTATACGACCGTGCCGCCTTGCCCGGAGAGGTGAAACGGGCGCTCACGGCGGCGCGCGTTGGAGGCGCGAGAAGCGATGGTCGAAGTCCGCATGCCACAGCTCGGTGAGAGCGTGGTCGAGGGAACCGTCTCGAGATGGCTCGTGCGCGAGGGCGATTTCGTCAAGCGCGAGCAGCCGCTGCTCGAGGTCGCGACCGACAAGGCCGACACGGAGATCCCGGCGCCCGTCGCGGGTCGTGTCTCGCAGATCGCGGTGGCCGAGGGCACCGTCGTCGCCAAGGAAGGTCTGCTCTGTCGGATCGACGAGACGGCGCAGGGCGAGGCCCAGGCGACGGCCCAGCGCGCGAGCGCGCCGCCGGCGCCGGCGCCGTCCGAAGCGCGGCCCGCCGCGCCGGCGCCCGGCAGCAACGGACACGACGAGAGCGCCCGCCCCCTGACGAGCCCGTCGACGAAGAAGCTCGCGCGCGAGTCGGGCGTCGACCTGCGCGACGTGCACGGGACAGGCGATCACGGCCGGATCACCCGCGACGACGTGATGCGCGCGGCGCACGGCGCGCCGGCCGAGCCGGCGCCCCAGCCGAGCGCGCCGGCCCAGCCGGCGAGCGCGGCCGCGGAGCTCTCGCAGCTCATCCAGGCGAGCGGCGGGTTCGTGCCGCCGGTGCCCGGCGTCGGGTACGGCGCGTACAAGGTGCCGCCCTACGCCCCGAAGCCCGGCGACAAGGTGGTGCCCTTCAGCCGGCGCCGCCGCATCACCGCCGACCACATGGTCTATTCCAAGGTGACGTCGCCGCACGTGGTGACGGTCGCCGAGGTCGACCTGCACGAGACGTCGAAGCTGCGCGACCTCCACAAGGACGAGTTCAAGCGGGCGGGCGTGTCGCTGACGTTCCTGTCCTTCATCTGCGCCGCGGCCGTCCGCGCGCTGCGCGAGCACCCGGAGTTCAACGCTCGAGTGCTCGAGAACTCGTACGTGGTGCTGCGCGACGTCAACCTCGGCGTGGCGGTGGACACGCCCGGCGGCCTCATCGTCCCGAGCATCAAGCACGCGGACGAGCTGTCGCTGCGGGGCATCGCGAGGAGCATCGACGAGCTGGCCGGGCGCGCGAAGTCCGGCAAGATCACGGCCGACGATCTCGCGAACACGACCTTCACGGTCTCGAACCCCGGCCTCAAGGGGAACCTCTTCGGCGGCGCGATCATCTCGCAGCCGAACGTGGGCATCCTCCGGATGGGGGAGATCAAGAAGCGCGTCGTGGTGGTCACGAAGGACAAGGAGGACTCGATCGCGATCCATCCGGTCATGTTCCTCGCGCTGTCGTACGACCACCGCATCATCGACGGGGTGCTGGCGAACTCGTTCCTCTGGCGCGTCACCGACATCCTCACACGCGGGGAGTTCGAGGTATGAGCGCGACGAGCGAAGTGCAGGGCCTGCGGGCGCTCGACGAGGTCGATCCGGAGATCGCCGAGCTGATCCGCCTGGAAGAGCGGCGGGAAGCGGACACGCTCCGGCTCATCGCGAGCGAGAACTACGTGTCTCGGGCGGTGCTCGAGGCGACGGGCTCGGTGCTGACGAACAAGTACTCCGAGGGGTACCCGCACAAGCGGTACTACGAGGGTCAGCAGCAGGTCGACGTGGTCGAGGAGCTCGCGCGGACGCGGGTGGCCAAGCTGTTCGGGGCCGACCACGTGAACGTGCAGCCCTACTCCGGCAGCCCGGCCAACCTGGCCGTCTACCTCGCGTTCGCGCAGGCGAACGACACGATCATGGGCCTCGGCCTGCCCGCGGGCGGTCACCTGACCCACGGCTGGTCGGTGAGCATCACCGGGAAGTACTTCAAGAGCGTGCCGTACGGGGTTCGCGAGAGCGATCACCGCATCGACCTGGATCAGGTCCGCGACCTGGCGCGCGCCCACCGGCCGAAGCTCATCTGGTGCGGGACGACGGCGTACCCGCGCACGCTCGACTTCGCCGCGTTCCGGGCGATCGCCGACGAGGTGGGGGCGATCCTGGCGGCGGACATCGCGCACATCGCGGGGCTCGTGGCCGCGGGGGTGCACCCGTCGCCGGTGGGCATCGCCGACGTGGTGACGTCGACGACGCACAAGACCTTCCGGGGCCCGCGCGGCGCGATGATCCTCTGCAAGAAGGAGCACGCGGGCGCGATCGACAAGGCGGTGTTCCCCGGCCTCCAGGGCGGTCCGCACAACCACACGACCGCGGCCATCGCGGTCGCGGCGAAGGAGGCCTCGGAGGAAGGGTTCCGGGCCTACGCGAAGCAGATCGTGGTGAACGCGCAGGCGCTCGGGCGCGCGCTGGAGTCGCGCGGCTTCCGGCTCATCACCGGCGGGACCGACAACCACCTCTTGCTGATCGACATGACGCCGAAGGGGATCGCGGGCAAGCCGTACGCGCAGGCGCTCGATCGCGCGGGCATCGTGGCGAACTACAACTCGATCCCGTTCGATCCGCGCAAGCCGTTCGACCCGTCGGGGCTCCGCATCGGCACGCCGGCGGTGACGTCGCGCGGGATGGGCGTCGCCGAGATGGAGCGCCTCGCGGCGTGGATGGATGAGGTGGCGCAGAACGTGAACGACGAGGCGCGCATCGCGCGCATCGCCGCCGAGGTCGCGGAGCTCTGCCGCGGCTTCCCGGCGCCCGGCATCCGGCTCTAGCCAGCGCTGCGGCGAGCCGCAGCGCCGCGACCGAGGACGCCATGGAGAGCGATCTCCTGGCGTCTTCGGCGCTTTTGTGGCCGGTACCCGAGGACGCCGGGGAGAGCGATCTCCTGGCGTCCCCGGCGTCCTGGCGGCGTCACTTCACGTAGAGCTGCGCGGCGGCGACGCCCGATCCGGACGTGGCCTTCACGATGTACTTGGCGTTGATGCCGACGGGGAGCGACCAGCGGTAGCAGTTGCCCCGACCGCCGAGCGCGGCGTTCGCGCCGCTCGAGTTGTCCTGCGCCAGCACCGATGAGCCCATCGGGATCGGGGTCAGCGCGACCAGGCTGATGTCGAGCTCGGTGATCCCCGCGCCGACACCGACGATCGTGTAGCACTTGCCGGGCATCAGCTGGATCTGCTGCTCGAGGGTCTGTCCGGCGCTGAACTGCCCCGCGATCGGCCCTCCCTCCTTCGTCATGCCGGGCGCCTCGGTCGCGGCGAGGTTGTTCAGCGGGATCGTCGCGGCGGAGGCGAGGTTCGGATCGATCGCCGACGCGCTGCCGGAGCTGCTCCCGCCGCTCGGGGCCGGCTGCTGCCCGCCGGTCTGCTGGCCAGGGAGCGGGAACGGCCAGGGAAAGCCGCCAGGCTGCGCCGTCGGGGCAGGCTGCGTCGTCGTCGGGGCAGGCTGCGTGGGGGCGGGCTGCGTGGGGGCAGGCTGCGTCGGAGCAGGCTGGTACCCCGGCTGCTGGTAGCCGGGCTGCTGGTAGCCGGGCTGCTGATACCCCGGCTGCTGGTAACCGGGCTGCTGATACCCCGGCTGCTGGTAACCGGGCTGCTGGTAGTAGCCGGGCGGGGGCTGGTTCGCGTAGCTCGGCGGCGTGGACGCCTCCCGCTGTTGACAACCAGCAGCGAGGGCGGCGGTGAGGACCAGGGCGGACAGGACGCCAATCGTACGGAGCAAAAGAACCTCCTCGAATTTCCGGCAGAACGCCGCGTTCAATCTCACTGACGGGCTCGCGACGCAACGGGTCGCTCGCGGGAGCTCCCCGACGCGCCCCCGAAGCCCGCTCAACCGAGCTCCAGGTCCATCCGCCGGATGTCGCTTTGGACGTGGTACGCCCTCGCTTTCATCGCGCCCATCCGACGGATTGATGCTGCTTCTGCCATGATTTCCCGGGTTATTGCGGCCAGGCGCGGCTGGCCGGGGCCAAAAAGTGAGGTAGCCTACGGCATGACTGATCACGGCTCCCGAGCGAAGCTCGATCGTCCCGGAGAGTTTGCTCAGTGGTTCCTGGAACGAGAAATGCTGGCGAGCGCCGGCATGGGGCTCGCGGCCGACAGGGCGCGGCTGCACCTCGGACGCGCGGTCACGTTCCTGGAGCAGGGGATGCTGCGCGAGTCGCTGGTGGAGGCGAACTCCGCCGCGTACCTCGATCAGGCGATCCGACCCGAGGCGCTGCTCATTGCGCGCATGTGCATCCTGCGCGAGTTCGTGGGCGAGTCCGGCGGCTGAGCGGCGCGACGGCGCGAACCCCCGAACGCCCGCGCCGGCTTGCCTGCAGGCTTGCGCCGGCGGCGCAGCCGCGCAAGACGCTCGCACATAGCCCCCGCCCCCTGGCGGGTGTATGAGCGCCGCGAGCACAGCTGTCCCAACGAGGGGCCGCGGCGTGCGGCAGGGCTGTGCGCGAGGAGGCCGCAGATGACGGTGACGGGTAGGTCGTTGGGTTCAGCAGTGCTCCTGGCGCTGTCGGTGGCAGCGCTGGGCTGCGGCGGCAGCAGCAAGGAGTCGGAGTTCGCGGACGACGCCCCGGACGCGGGGACGCCGCCGCCCCCGCAGCCGACAGCGTCCGTGCCGCCACCGGACGCCGGCCTGCCCCCGGTCGCGGTACCCACGGTGGCGCCCTGCGATGGAGTCCAGTCGCTCGCGATGACCACCATGTTCCAGGGCCGCGCCGCCGGCGAGGCGCCGAAGATGCAGCCGGAAGGGGCGCCCGTCTGCAGCGTGGTGCCCGAGGGACAGACGGCCTCTGGGCAGACCTTCATGCTCCAGCCGGGCAATTGCTACACGTTCCTGGCGCAGGCGCTCCCCACCGTCACCGAGGTGGACGTCCAGCTGGAGCTCGACCTGAACGCCGGAGGACAGCCAGGGCTCGCTGCGTTCAACCTGAAACCGGTGCTCGCAGTCGACTCGGACACCGGCCCGACTGCCGCCATCGGAGCCAAGCAGAGCTGCTACCAATGGCCGTTCCCCATCGCGGCGACGGCCAAGCTGGTTGTCAAGGCGCGCACCGGCTCGGGACCGGTGGCGGCGCAGGCCTACAGCCGCAAGAAGTGAGCTGACCTCGCCGCGGGGGCGGCGGCGGCCCCGAGCCGCCCGGCCCCCCCGGAGGCGGCGCGCCTCGCCGGCCCCGCGCGGGCCGCTCCGCTCCGCGGCGCGCGCGCTGGCCGCCCTTCCGCCGCCCCGGCGACGGCAAGCCGAGGCCATGGAGCAAGAACGGCCACGTCGCCGTGGCCGCCCTGCGCTCCGCTGGGAGATCCCGTAAGACTACAGGAGCGCGTCCTTGATGGCCTTGATCGGCCGAGCCCGGACCGACTTGCTCGCCGGCTTCGCGGCGAAGGTCATCGGCTGCTTGGTAAACGGGTTGATCCCCTGGCGCGCCTTCGTCGCAGGGCGCTTGACCACCCGGAACTTCGCGAAGCCGGGCAGCGTGAACACGCCGGACTTCTTCAGCTCGCGATGACCGATCGTGATGAGGGACTCGAGAACGTTCTTGACCTGCTTGCGGCTCAGCTCATCACCGGCAGCTTCGGTGATGGCCTGGATCAGGCCGCTCTTGCTCAACGTCTTCTTCGCGCCGCCCCCGGCCGTCTTCTTACTTGCCATGGCACTCTCCTCGGACATGAGCTCGCGCGCGACACCTCGCCGCGCACAGCCTCAGTGAACCTTACACACGACTCAGGACAAAAAAAGACAAAACTGCGGGGAGAAATAGCGATTTCTGAGACGGGGCATCGCGCGGACCCCTGAAAGACCGCGCCGGAGCGGCGCGCCAGAGGGGCAACCAGCCGCCGGGAAGGGCGGCGGCGCGGCGCCGTCGCGGGCCAGAGAGCGTCAAAAAACACCTGGAGTCGCGCGGTTTTGCGCGCTCCACGCCCCTGCGCGCGCCGCCTGGGGCGGCCGCGGAGGCGGCCGCCGCGACCTGGGCATACCCGCGGAGACGCGCGGGACAGGCCCTCAGCCGGCGCGTAGCTCGTCGAGGAGCGCCCGGGCCGCCTCGAGCGAGCCGTCCTCCGAGACGGACTTGTCGAGCATCAGGCGCGCTTTCCGGCGGTCGCCGGCCGCGAGCGCCATCGCCCCGAGGTGGTAATAGGCGAGCGCCCGCGCGGCGGGCGTCGTGCCTCCCTCGCCGGGCTCGGGGGAAATCTTCATCAGGGTGACCGCGCGGTAAGCGCGCGCGGCGATGTCCTCTTCCCCCAGCCCGAGCGCGCTCTCGCCGAGCTCCATGGCGATCTCGCCGTTCTGAGGATCGTTCTCGAGCGCCCTCGTGAGCGCCGTGAGCGACTCGTGCAGATTGCCCTCGGCGTCCTCGATCCGCGCGACGCGGTGGTAGACGGCGCCGAGGTGCCGCGAGCGGCGCCCCTTGGCAGCCACGATGAGCTCGGCGGTGACCGCGCGCGCCTCCCTCGAGTCGCCCGCGGCGATCAGCGCGTCCACGAGCAGGAGGGCGACCTCGTTATCTTCAGGGCGCAGGGAGCGCGCCTCCCGGAGCGCCGCGGCCGCTTGCGCGGCGTCGCCGACGTCGAGCAGCAGGCGGCCGGCGGCGACGAGGAGCGTGAAGCGGCCGGCCACGTCGGACGCCGCGGCGGCGTCCTCGAGCGCGATGGCGGCGAGCTCGCGGTTCGCGCCGATCTCCGCGTAGAGGGCGCGCAGGCGGTCGCGGATCTCGGTATTGCCCGGCGCGGCGCGGAGCGCGCGCTCGAGCCCGCCGCGGGCGTCGCCCAGGTGGCCCGCGCGCGCGCACGTGCCGGCCAGGAGGAGCGCCGTGGCGACGAGGGCGTCGCCCTCCTCGAGCGCGATGAGCCTGCGGTAGACGGCGCTCGCGGCGTCCCACCGCGCGGCGGACTCCTCGAGGCCGGCGAGCGCCTTGAGCGCGGCGCGGTCCTTGGAGTCGGCGTGGAGCAGATCGCCGAGGTGGGCGCGCGCGCGCTCGACGTCGCCCGAGCGCGCCAGGATCTCGGCGAGGCGCAGCCGGAGCGCGCGCGGCGAGGCGGCGCCCGCCGCCTCCGCCGCGGCCTCGCCGGGCGCGCCCGCGGCCTCGGCGGACCGCGCGCCCGCGTGGTCCGCGCGCGCGAGCGCCCGCTCGAGCCCGGCGACGAGCTCGCTTCCGTACTCGGCGCCGCCGAGCGCGTAGGCGCGCTCGAGATCGGCGAGGGCGCGGTCGCCCTGGCCGAGCGCGCCGTGGACCTCGGCCCGCGCGCGGTAAAGCCACGGGTCGTCCGGGCTCGCCTCGAGCGTCGCCGTGAGCGCGCGGGCCGCGCGGGCGTGGTCGGAGACCGCGCCGCACGCGTCGATGAGCGCGATCAAGACGTCGCGATCCCCGGGCGCGACACGGAGGGCGCGCTCGAGGAGCTCGGCCGCCGCCGCGGCGTCGCCCGCGCGATCGCGGAGGATCTCGGCGGCGCGGCAGAGCGACGCGACGCGCGCCTCGTCGCCGTCAGCGCCGTGCGCCGTGAGCACGTGGAGCTCGGCGAGGGCGTGCCAGGCCTCGCGGGCCGCGTAGCGCGACGCGAGCTCCTCGCGGAGCCGGTCGTTCGCGGGGTAGACGGCGTACCCGGCCTTGAGGGCGGCCTCCGCCGCGGCGTCGTCGCCGCGCGCGCCGTGCAGCTCGGAGAGCTCCAGGGCGAGCTGGGCCGCCTCCCCGCCCTGCTCGGTGCGCAGGAGCTTCTCTAGCGCGTCGATGAGGTCGTCCGCGTTGTCGCGCTTCCGGCTGAGGCGCACGAGCGCGCGGAGCACGTCGCGGTTCGCGCCGTCCCAGTCCGCGGCCCCGAGGTAGACGTCGCGCGCGCCGCGATCGTCGCCGCGCTGCTCGAGGAGGGCGCCGAGGCGCATCGAGATCGACGCGATCGACGCGACGTCCGCGCGATCCTTGGCGGCGTCGAGCTGCAGCGCGAAGAGCTCGCCGAGCTCGTCGGTACGGCCGGCCTCCTCGAGCATGGTGGCGAGGAGGATGGCGGCCTCCACCTGGGTCGGATCCTCGTCGAGGATGTCGCGGAGCAGGGCCGCCGCCTCCTCCGGCGACTCCCGCGCGAGGAGGCGCGCGCGCTCGAGGCGCAGCGCGCAGCGCTCGGAGAGATCGTCGACGAGGGGCGCCGTCTCCTCGAGCAGCGCGGAGAGGCGCGCGGCGTCGCCGCTCCGCCGGTACACGCCGGCGAGGGGCGTCCAGATCTCGCGCTCGGCGGGCTCGCGGGCGCGGAGCTCCTCGTAGAGGCGCGCCGCGCGGGAGAGGTCGGCGAGCGGGCCGGCGGCGAGCTCCGCGGCGTGCAGGAGCAGCGCGCGCTCCTCCTCGGGCGCCGAGGCGCGCGCGGCGCGCTCGCAGAGCGACGCGGCGGCCGCGAGATCGCCGGCCTCCTCGCGGAGCTCCGCGAGCGCGACGAGGGCCCACGCGGAGCCGGACGGGTCGGACGAATCGGACGAATCGGACGAATCGGACGAAGATCGCGCGCCCGAGCCGACGATGCGCAGCAGGATCGACTCGGCCAGCCCGCGATCGCCGAGCGCGCGGGCGGTGCGGACGGCCTCCTCGAGGACCCCGGGGCCCTCGATCTCGGCGAGGAGCAGCAGCGCGTCCACGAGGGCGCGCGGCCGCCCGCTCTGGCGGGCGAGGCGCTCGAAGAGGCGGATCGCGCGCGGGTTCCTCGGATCGGTGCGGAGCGCGTCGCGCAGGATCGCCTCGGCCCGGTCCGGATCGGCGTGGAGGTCGAGCGCCTCTTCGAGGAGCGAGATCGCCTGATCGACGTCCGCCGGATCCGCGGCGAGCAGCGCGGCCAGGCGGTACCGCGGCCCGGCGCGATCCGCGCCGCCCGTGGAAGCGGCCGGCGCGTCGGCGAGGCCGATGCGCTTGCGGAGGACGTCCGCCTGCGCGGCGCGGTCGCCGAGGCGCGCGTAGATGGCCTCGAGCGAGCTCCACAGCTGCTCGATGTCGGCGCCCGCGTCGCGGCCCGCGCGGGCGTGGAAGGGCGCGCCGGCCGCGATCTTCGCCTCTGCGCGGCGGTAGACGGCCGCGGCGCGCTCCTGATCGGCCGGCGAGAGCTCGAGGGCGCGGCCGAAGCGGAGCAGGAGCGCGACCTCGTACGGCTCGGAGGCCGCCCGGGCGACGAGCCGCTCGACGAGGTCGACATACCGCTGCGTCTGGCCGGAGCGGCGCGCGAGCTCGAGGGCGGCGTCGTGCGCGGCGCCGGCGCCCGGCGTGAGATCGAGGGCGCGCAGGCGGGCCGAGAGCGCGAGCTCCGGGCGATCGAGCGGGCCCTCGTAGAGCGACGCGAGCTCGCCGAGCGCCGCGGCGGCGTCCTCTGCGGGTTCGAGGGCAGGGCCGGCGAGCCGCGCCTCGAGGGCGCGCGCGAGCAGGTCGTGGCGCCCGCGGGCGCGCAGCGCGGCGAGGAGCTTCTCGTGCTCGGCGTCGCTCTCGCGCGCCGCCTCGAAGGCGGACTCGACGTACTCCGCCTCGCGGTCGGGCGCCCCCTGCCGGCGCGCGATCTCGCCGAGCGCGAGCAGTACCTCGGCCCGGCTGAACGAGGTGGAAGGCGGGAGGCCCACGCTGGAGCGCATCGGCGGCATCGTGCTGCGCCGCACGCCGACGAGCCCATCGCCCTCGTCGCGGGGCCGGCGCGCGACGAGCAGCAGCGCGCGGTAGGCGCGGTGCGCGCGCTCGAGCTGGCCGTCCTCGAGGGCGAGGCCGGCGAGGCCGTGGAGCGCGTCGGGGTGCGCGGGGTCGACGCGCAGCGCGAGGTCGAACTCCGCCATCGCGCGGGCGCGATCACCCGTCGCGAGCGCGACGCGGGCGAGCTCGTAGTGGACGAGCGCGCGCTCCTTGGGGCGGCGGGTGCCGAAGTCAGCGATGATCCCGCGCAGGGCCGCGGTCGCGTCGTCGGTCCTGCCGGCGGCGGAGAGGGCGCGGCTCCGCGCGAGGCGCAGCGAGAGGTCGTCCGGCGCGAGCGCGATGGCCTCGTCGAACAGCGGGATCGCGGCGGCGGGCGAGCCGCCGCGCGTGAGGTAGAGGTCCGCTGCCTCGCGGAGGAGCGAGAGCCGGGCCGGCGCCTCGTCGGCGCGCGCGGCGTCGCCCGCGATGAGCGCGGCCAGGGCGCTCCACGCGCCCGACGCGCGGTAGAGGTACGCGAGCCGCTCGCGCAGCGGCGCGGGCTGCGCGGCGCGGGGCAGCGCTCGCTCGAGGGCGGCGCGGGCCCGATCGGGCTCGCTGGCGGCGAGGTACGCATCCGCGAGGCGGAGCGCCGCCTGGTGCAGCTCCTCGGGCGCCGCGCCGGCGCAGAGCCGCTCGAGCGCCTCGGCGGCGGCCGCGTGCTCGCCACGGCGCGCGAGCAGCCGGGCGAGGGCGTCGAGCGCCTCGATGGACCCGATGTCCGCGGCGCGGCGGTAGCTGGCGATCGCGCGCTCGGGCTCGTTGAGCTCGTGCTCGGCGAGGGACGCCGCCTGGAGCCAGAGATCGGCGGCCGCCGCGCCGGCGTCCGCCGACCCGCGCGCCGCCGCCTGCTCCTCGCGGAGCAGCATGAGCTCCCGGTGCAGCCCGCCCGCCTCGAGGAGCGAGGCGAGCCTGTCGATCGACGGGCCGTGCCCCGGGCTCTCCGCGAGGTTCCGGCGGAGCAGCGCGATCGCCTCGGACGCGCGCGTGGCGTCCGCGAGGAGCTCCGCGGCGTCGTAGCGGAGCGCGACGCGGCGATCGACATCGCCGGAGACCTCGATCTGCAGCTCGCGCAGGCGCACGAGCTCCTCGCGCCGCCCGGCCGCCCGGAGCAGCGCGGCGAGGCTCTCGCCGACCGGCTCGTCCGTCGGATCGTCCGCGAACAGCCCGCCGTAGAGGGCGATCGCCTCGCCGGGCTCCGCCGCCTCGGCGGCGACGCGCAGCAGCCGGCGCCGCTCGCTCGGCGCGAACGGGAGCGCCGCGCCGCGCCGGCACAGCGCGACGATCTGCGGCCTGTCGCCCGCGCCCGCGAGCATGCCGACGAGCGCGTCGATCGCCCAGAGGGCGGCGCGCGAGGCCGGCCACGCGCCGGGCCGAGGGGGCTGCTCCTCCTCGTCGGCGAGGCGCTGCACGGCGATCTCGAGGAGCTCGGCCGCGATCTCGCGGGCCCGCGCCGCGTCGCCCGCGTCGCGCGCCGCCTCCACGGCCTCGCGGTAGAGGGCGAGGTCGTGCCCGGTCGCCGCGGCGAGCCGGAGCAGCGTCGGGACGAGCGAGGGCCCGCGCCGCCGCCGCAGGAGCTCCGCGAGATCGAGCAGGATCGCGCGGTTCGCCGGATCGTGGAGGAGCGCGCGCTCGAACGCGCGCTCGGCGGCGTCCTCGTCGGCGCGCGCGTCGCGGTGCCAGCGGCCCACGCGGGCCGTGAGGTCGCGGAGCGTGGCGGCAGGGACGTCGCCGCGGCGCTCGAGGTCGGGAAGCGCGTCGGCGATGGTGTGCCAGCGGCCCGCGAGGTCCGTGAGCCGAAGGAGGCCCTCGGGCGGCTCGGCGCCGGGCGACAGGAGGAACGCGCGGAAGGCGAGCTCGAAGGCGCCCTCCCGGTCGTCGCCTCGCTCCTCGAGCAGCGCCGCGGAGGCCTTCAGGATGGCGACCCGCTCGGCGTCCGTCCCGGCCGCGGCGAGCCGCGGCTCGAGCAGCGCGATCTGGCCGCGCCAGTCGTCCGCGTCGGCGCAGATCTCGAGCAACGCGCCGACGGCGGCGACCAGCGCGCCGCGGTGCTCGGCCGACGCCGGGTCGATGCGGCGGAGCAGCTCCTCGAGCCCCGCGCGCGGCGCGGGCGAGCGCGCGTCCCGCTCGCCCCCTTCGGCCGCCCCCCACTCGCCCTCCCCGCCAGAGCCCTCGACGCCCGCGCGGCGCGCGTCCCGCTCGGCCTCGTGCGCGCGGCGGTAGCCCTTCACGGCGAGCTCCCACGCGAGCGTGCGATCGCGGTGCGTGTCGCCGAGGCGCTGGAAGAGCTCCACGCTGCGCGCCGCGCCCGCCCCGCCGGGGAGCGCGCCGGCCGCGGACGCCTCGACCTCGAGCAGCGCGACGAGGTCGCCCCAGCGCTCCGCGCGCGTGTAGAGCGCGGCGAGCGCGTCCCCGCTCTCCGGGTCGGGCGCGAGCTCCTCGCGGATGCGGCGCCAGGTGGCGATGGCCTCGTCGGCGTCGCCGAGCTCGCGCTCGAAGAGCCGCGCGACGCGCCCGAGATCGCGCCGGCCGCCCGCGCCGCCGCGCACGGCCGCGCGGCGCTCCAGCACGGCCGCGAGCTCGCGGTACCGCCCGCCCTCCTCGAGCAGCGCCGCGAGGCCGTCGAGCGCCGCGAGATCCTGGCGGTCGTCGACGAGGCGCGCCGAGTACGCCGCGATCGCCCGCGCCTCGTCGCCGAGCCGCGAGGAGGCGAGCCGCGCGAGCTCGCCGAGGGCCTCGCGCCGCGCCGCCGGGTCCGTCTCGATGGCGGCGAGCGTGTCGAGCACGTCGCACCGCTCGGCGACGCGGTCGGCCTCCGCGAAGAGCCGATCGAGCGCGCGGGCGGCGTCCCGCGCGGCCTCCGCGTCGCCGCTCGCCTCGGCGAGCGAGAAGAGCCGGCGGAAGAGCGCGATCGCCCCGTCGGCGTCGCCGAGCCGGTCGCGGCGGAGGAGCGCGGCGTCGCGCACGAGCGAGAGCGCCTGCCGCGCGTCGCCGGCGCGCGGCTCGGCCGCGGCGAGGACCTCGGCGAGGCGGTCGTGCCGGCCGAGGCGCTCGGCGAGCTCGGCGAGCTCCGCGCGATCGCCGGCCTCCGACGGCCTGAGCTCGACGAGCTCGGCGAGCCGCGCGAACGCGCCCGGCTCGTCGCCGAGGGCGTCGCGGCGGAGCCGCACGATCTCGCGCAGCAGCGCCGGGCGGCCGCCGTCGTCGGCGCCCGCGAGCTGGATCTCGAGCACGCGCACGAGGTCCGTGGGCCTCGCCTCCTCGCGGTAGTGCTCCGCGAGCAGCGCGGCCGACCGCTGCCGCGCGGCGAGCGCGCCGGCCTCGCCGGCGGGCGCCTGCTCGGGCGGCAGCGCCCCGAGGATCCGCTCGAGCAGCGCGAAGGCATCGACGGGGCGCGGCGCCGCGCGGGCGGCGCGCGGCTCCGGGGGCGCGTCGAGGAGCCGCTCGACCACGGGGAGCGCCGACGCGGCGTCGCCGACGCCCTCGATCCAGAGGAGCGCGACGCGCTCGCGGAGCCGATCCGCGGCGTCGCCGGAGAGCCTCGGCAGCTCGGCCGACAGGAGATCGATGAGCGGGCGGTGCCTGCCGTGCCGCTCGTAGAGCCGCTCGAGCGCGGCGCGGGTGCGCGCGTCGTCCTGGAGCGGCAGGAGCTGCTCGAGGTAGCGCATCGTGCGCTCGCCGTCGCCGGCGAGATCGCGCGCGACGGCCGCGGCGTCCTCCAGGAGGAAGACGCGCTCGTCGGCCGCCGAGGTGCGCTCGAGCATCGCGTCGTAGAGCGCGAAGAGGTCCTCCCAGCGCTCGGCCGCGTTGTAGGCGAGCTTCAGCCGCTCGAAGCCCCAGAGCGAGCCGGGCACGAGCTCGACGAGCCGGCGGAGCAGCGCGAGGGCGGCCTCCGGCGCGTCGAACCACTCCTCGTGGTGCTCGACGGCCCGCCGGCCGATCTCCTCGACGATGTCGGGCGGGAGCGCCGCGCCCGCGTCGAGCGCCGCGGCGTGCGCGGCCGCGACGCGCTCGGGCTGCTTCGCCCGGCGGCCGAGCTCCTCGAGGCGATCCCAGAGGGCGAGCTCGCCCGGCATCTCGGAGACCGCGCGCAGGGCGACGCCGAGGCCGCGCGGCGCGTCGTGGTCGTGGTGATCGAGCAGGCGCTCGAACCAGCCGCGGCGGACGGCGGCGCGCTGCGCGGCCGCGAGGCTGCCCGCGTCGCGCAGGGCGCCCGGCGCGGCGTCCGCCGGCGAGCTCGCGAGGAGCGCCTCCAGCAGCGCGACGCGCGCCTCGGGGTCGTCGAGCGCGTCGCACGCGCGCTCGAGGAGGAGCGCCGCGCGCGCCTGCGTCTCGGGGCGCCCGAGCGCGCGCTGCACGATCTCGACCACCGCGGGCTCGATCGTCCCGGCCTCGATCGCGGGCGCGACCGCGTCGAGCGCGTCCGCCGGCCGATCCAGCCGTTCGAAGAGGAGCGTCGCGAGCTCGACGTCGAGCGCGACGCGCGCGCTGCCCTGGCTCCGGTCGCGGCGCGCCGCGAGCACCTCCGCCGCGCCCTCGTGATCGCCCACCTCGGCGAGGAGGCGCCCCCGCGCCGCGAGCGCGTCGTCGTTCTCGGGATCCGCCTCGAGCAGCCGGGCGTAGAGCGCCGCGGCCGCCGCGCGGTTGCCGATCTCCTCTTCCCACGCGGCCCACGCGGAGAGCGCCCTCGGGCGCTCGCCCTCGTGCCCGCGCTCCACGAGGAGCGTGAAGAGCCAGCGCCGGTCCACGCGGCGCGCGAGCGTGTCGGGGCTCTGCGCGAGGAACGCGCGGAACGCCTCCAGCGCGGCGGCGTCGAGCGCGCCCGGCGCGGCGTCGCCGTCGTCCTGCGGCGAGAGCAGGCGCCGGTAGACGGACGCGGCGTCGTCCTGCCGCTCGGGATCGGCGGCGAGCACGCGCGCGAGCGCCGCCTCGATCGCCCGGACCCGCGCCGCCGCCCTGCCGGCGGCCGCGCCCCCCTCCCCCTCGGCGCTCATGCGATCGCGGAGATCGAGCGCGGCGTCGACGAAGCGCGACGTCGCGCGCGCCCGGATCGCCGCGTCCTCGAGCGCCGCGAGCGCCGCGAGCGCATCGTCGTCGGACGCCGCGGTGTCGAGCAGGACCTCGCAGACGGCCGCGAGCTGGGCCCAGGCCCCCTGCCCGCGGTAGAGCGCCGCGAGGCGGGCGGCGGCGTCGCGGTGCTTCGGCGCGACGGAGAGCACGCGCTCGTAGAGCTTCTGCGCCCGCTCCGGATCCGCGAGCGGCCCCTCGGCGAGCCCGGCGGCGCGCTGCCAGGCCGTCACCGCGGCGTCGAGGTCGCCCGGGGCGGCCTGCGCCGCCGGGGCGTCCGCCGCGCGCGCGGCGTCGGGCGCGTCGGCCGCGTCCGCCGCGTGGATTCCGAACGCCGCCAGCTCGCCGAGGCGCTCCAGCCAGAGCGCCTCGTCCTGGGGATCGCCCGCGGCGGCGACGCGCCGCTCGAGCACCTCGCGGAGCAGCGCCGGGTCGCCCGCGGACAGCGCGAGCGCCTCCATCGCGGAGAGCGCGGCGCCGTCGAGCGCCGCGCCGCTCGAGAGGATCGCGCGGTAGTGCGCGACCGCGCTCGGGACCTCCCCGCCCCTCGCGGCGGCGTCCGCCATGCGCAGCTCGTGGGCGACGCGCGCGTCGGGCGCCACGCCCGGGAGCCGCTCGGCCAGCGCGCCGTAGAGCGCGCCCCACGCGCTACCCGCCGCGTACGTCTCGAGCAGCGCCTCGTACGCCGCGTCGTCGCCCGGGTCGTCCTCGATGGCCGCGCGGTACGTCGCGGCCGCGCCGGCGAGGTCGCCGACGTCGCGGCGCTGGATGGTGCCGATCGCGTGCAGGAGCTCGCGCCGCCGCGCGGGCGCGCACGGCTGCGCGAGCGCCTCGCGGTAGAGCGCGAGCCGCTCCTCGGGGCTGCCCTGCTCGCGCAGGAGCGCGTCCACGCGCGCGATGAGATCGAGCGACGAGGGCTCGAAGGCGAGCGCGCGGCGGTAGAGGGCGAGCGCCTGCGTCACGTCGCCGCTCGCGAGCAGCGCCTCGCCCGCGCGCCGCGCGAGGTGCGAAAGCGCCGGGCTGTCCACCGCGCGATCCCCGAGCGCCCCCGCGAGCGCCGGCGCGCGGCGCGCGGACTCGCTGCCGTGCTCCGTCAGCCGCTCGACCTCGGCGACCCACCGCGCGAGCCGCTCCGGCGCGCACGCGGTCGCGAGCGAGAGCCCGCGCGCCGAGAGATCGAGCGCCTTCTTCGGGTCCCTGAGCTCGCGCTCGGCCACGGAGGCCGCCTCCTCCAGCGCCGCGAGCCTGCCCGACACGTCGGCCGGCGCCGGCGCGGGCGCGCCGGGGGCCCACACCACGGGCCCGAGCTCCGCCTTCGTCTCGAGCACGCGCACGAGCAGCGGCGCCGCCTTCTCCGCCCGCGCGATCGGCTCCAGCACCGCGCAGGCCGCGAGCCGCTGATCGTCGGTCAGCAGCAGGTGGGAGCTCTGCCGCGACGACTCCGCGCCGGCGGCGCCGTTGCCCGGGGGCGCGCCCAGCATCTTCTCGACCGCGAGCCGGCTCGCTCGGTCGGCCGGATCGAGCGCGAGCGCCTGGCGGTACGCGGCGATCGCGCCGGCCGGATCGTCGAGCCGCGCCATGCGGATCGCGCCGATCCGGGCGAGCACCGAGGCGCGGTCCTGCCCGGCCGCGAGCTCGGCCTCGGCCTCGAGGAGCGCCTCGAGCTCGGCCCAGCGCCGCTCCTGCTCGAGCAGCGGGATGAGCCGCGCGTGCGCCTCGCGCGACGCCCCGAACGCCGCGAGGTAGCGGCGCCAGGCGGCGACGGCGGCGGGCAGATCCGCGAGCCGGGTGCGCAGCTCGGCCGCGCGGAAGGCGAGCTCCCGCGCCGCGCGGCGGTCCGGCTCCGCCTCGGCGCGCCGCTCGAGGACCCACGCGAGGCCCTCGTGCGCCGAGGTGGCCTCGTACAGCCGCTCGAGCGCGGCGAGCGCGCCCGGCTCGCGCGAGGAGCCCGACTCCGCGAGCTTGCGGTAGGCCGCGATCGCGCCCGCGGCGTCGCCGAGCTCCTCCTCGTAGAGCCGCGCGAGCCGCTCCGCCGCGGCCTCGCGCGCCTCGGCCTCCGGCTCGGCCTCGGCGAGCCGCTCGAGCGCGCCCGCGAGCCCGCGCGCGTCGCGCTCGCGCTCGCAGAGCTTCGCGAGCCCGCGGGCCGCGCGCCGCGCGGCCGCGTCGTCGGGCTCGCCGTCGAGCGCCTGCTGGAACGACGCGCGCGCCTTCCTGCCGTCCCCGAGGCCCTCGTACAGCTCGCCGAGCTCGGCGGCGATGCGGGCCTTGAGCGGCTTGTCCTTGGCGCCGGCCGACGCGCGCACGAGCACGCGCGCCGCGTCGGCCTGGCGGTCGAGCGCCGACGCGAGCGCGACGAAGCGCTCGCGCACCGCCTCGTCGGACGGGTCGACCGCGAGGATCTGCTCCGACAGCGAGAACGCCGACGCGAGATCGCCGAGCCGCTGGAACTGCAGCTCGACCAGCCGCTTCTGCACCTCCACGCGGCGCGGCCCGCGCAGGTTCTCGATCTGGAGGGCCATCATCCGCGCCGCCTCCGGGTCGTCCCCGCGGCGCGCGTTGGCCGCCTCGAGCGCCGCGGCCGCGCGCACGAGCACGGTCTTGCGCGCGAGCAGGGCCTCGCCGGCGCGGAGGGCGGCCTCGTGGCCCGGGCTCTGCGCGAGCACCTCTTCGACGTGCGGCAGCGCCCGCTCGAGCTCCTTGAGCGGGCCGCTGTAGAGGTCGATGAGCCGCCCGCGGATCTCGAGCGCTCCGTCCGGCGGCCCCTCCGCGGTGAGCGCCTGCTCGAGCATCCTCGCGATCTCCTGGTGCCGCCCGGCGCGCGCGTAGCGCGCCTCGAGCTCCCGGCGCGCCGAGGCGTCGCCCGGGTCGACCTTGAGGATCTGCTGGAGCAGCTTGATCGCGCGCTCCTCGTCGCTCGCGCCGCTTCCGGTGACGTCGACGAGCTCGAACGCGCGGCGGAGCAGCGACAGCTGCTCGGCGCGGTCCGCGCGGTGGCCCGCCGCGAGGGCGTAGAGGTCCGCGAGCTTCGCCGGCTCGTTCGCCTCCTGGAGGATGCGCTCGAGCCGGAAGAACGCCTCCTGGTGCGAGGGCAGCACGGAGAGCGCCCGCTCGATGTAGGGGCGAGCGCCGCCGGGGTCGCCGAAGGAGTCGGCGAGGAACTCGGCGGCGCGCACGAGGACCTCGGCCTGTGCGGCCTGCGGGAGCATCCCGAACCGCCGCTCGCCGACGAGGCGCTCGTAGGCGAACGCGAGCTCGGAGAACCGGTCGTGGCGGGCGGAGGCCTCGTGGAGCTTCGCCCAGAGCTCGGGGTGCAGGCTCCCCTTGGCCGCCGCGGCCACGAGCACGTCGAGCGCGGCCGCCTCGTTGTCGATCCCCTGCTCGAGCGCGGCTTCGAGGTTGTCGATACGGAACGAGACGCGCGCGCTCTTCGTGTCCTGCTGCATGTGGATCCGGACCTCGGCTGGCGGTGGAGCAAGGGGCCGGCGTGCCGGCGCTTCCGTCGAACCTGCGCCCGCAGTGCGCTGCGGAGCGCTGCCCAAGGTAACAGGAGCGTTTCCCAAATTGGGTAAATGGGCTCGGGGACGGGGCCGTGGCGCGTGCGGGAGGCCAGATCGTCGCGGGCGGCGGCCCTGCGCGGCGCGGGAGGCGCGTGATCGTGAGGGAGGGTGGAGTCGAGCACTGGCGGAGCAGAAGAGAGGAGGAGATGCGACAGCGGTGTCACGCGCGTTCGTCCTGGTGGCGGACCGCGGCGGGCTGCACGGCCGCGCTGCTGCGCCCGTTGCGGGAGGGACGGGCTCACGGAACTGCTGGGGTCGGTTGCGCGGCGCGATGATCGCATCGAGGGAGGGTGGCCAGGTCGACAGCGGGGTGCTCGGCCCTTGCATGGGGCTCCCGCGCTGGCAGCTTGTTCGACGGCGTGTGCCCCGGGGGGTCTACGCTGGCCAGCGTGGTTCGCCCGACTCGCGCGCTGGCGCCCACCGTCCTGGCGTGTCTCGCGGCCGCCCGGCGCAGCATGCGCGCAGGCCGATCGCCGAGGAGGAGGGCAAGACCTTCGATGACAAGGCGAAAGAGGCGATGCGCAAGTCCTACTCCACGGCAACGACGGCGTGGGAAAGCAAGGAGTATGAGGCGGCGAGGGCGGGATTCCCGGAGGCCTGGTCGCTGTACAGGCCGAACGGGCGAGCGCTTTGGTCCGCGGGGCTCGTGACGAAGGAGACCGGGGATGCGGCGGGGGCACAGCGATTGTTCGACAGGGCGCTCGTGGAGCTGGAGGAGGTGGCTGGAAAGATGGTCGTCCCGTACCTGCCGATCGGATCTCTGGACGGCACCCTGGCGGTCGCGTGGAGCAGGGATGGGCGCTGGCTCCCCATCGCGACCGGCACGTTCGTGTCGATCAGGGATCAGGCCCTGAACCTTCGAGAGACGGCGCAGCTCGCCGGCACACCGACACGGTCGCCTCTCTCGCGTTCTCGCCCGATGGAAAGACCCTTGCCTCGAGCTCCGACGACCAGACCGTGCGCCTCTGGACCATCGCGACAGGCGCGCAGATGAGCTTACTCGAGGGGCACACGGGCGCCGTCACGGCCGTCGCGTTCTCGCCGCACGGCAAGGCGCTCGCCTCCTCCTCGGAGGACGGGTTCATTCGATTCTGGTCTGCCGGCGCCCCTTTGCTCTTCCTCCGAGCCGTCTCGCACCGCGACGCTTCCTACGCCTACACACACCGGGCTTGGCCTCCCTGATCGAGCTCCTCGGCCCCGAAGCCGACGCCGCGATCGGCATCCCGGTCTGCCGCGCCGGCGATCTCAACTTCCCCTTCGACCTGTGCCGCGAGCGCTTCGAGGTGCGCGGTCTGCTCGCCAAGGTGCTCGCGGGCGATCCGTCCTGCGCCGTTCCCTAGAGCGGCGGTCGCCCGCGTCACGTGGGCTCCGCGCCGCCGCTTCCTCACTCCCCGAGACGCTGCAAGGTGGGGAGAACCTGGATTGCCGGCAGGCCGTCAGCTGGCTCAGCCCCACCCCGAGCTGCCCGCTGCGCACGCTGCCCCACGAGGGTGACCGGAGCAGGCGAGCTCGCGCGCACCTCCTCCATCGCTCCGTCCCCCTTGCCCGGCTCGACGACGCCATGGTAATTTTTTCGATGACCCGGAGTTCGGGGGGGTCGACGGGCTCCGGTGCACGCCGAGGCAGGTATGGCTCGTTCGTGGCTCCGACCCGTCAGCCACCTTCGGCTCACGTCGTCGCACGACCGCCACTGCCCCGGCGTCGGCCAGCACGGAGCCATCACGGAGAGGGAGGGCCGCAGTCTCCTCCGAGCACCTCCCGGCCAGCACGGCGCCTCTTCGAACCCGGTGATGCTCACTCTACCCAGCTACCACTCCGTCAGCCATTTCGATCCAGGGGGCGACTCGGCCCGATACCGCGCCATCCGCGCGAGCGACGGCGCCCCCGTGGTGCTCAAGGTCCTCGGCTCGGGCGGGTCGCGCGTCGTGGACCGCGCCCGCGTCAAGCACGAATACAAGCACATCGCGCAGATCGAGTCCGAGCGCGTCGTCAAGGTCTACGGCGTGGAGGAGCACGACGGCGAGCTCGTCCTCGTCCTCGAGGACACCGCCGGCGATGAGCTCGGCAGCTACCTCGCGGCGCGCGGCAGGCTCGATGTCGGTGCGTGCCTCGATCTCGCCATCTCCATGGCCGAGGCCGTTCGCGTGCTTCACGGGCACGGGATCGTGCACGGCGCCGTCAGGCCGAAGAGCTTCCTCGTCGCCGGCGGCGGACAGGCCCGCATCCTCAACTACGGAGTCGACGCCGCGATCACCCACGAGGGCGAGTCGCTCTACAGCGAAGCCGTCCTGTCCGACGTGCTCCCCTACCTCTCGCCCGAGCAGACCGGCCGCATGAACCGCGGCGTCGATCACCGCTCGGATCTGTACTCGCTCGGCGTTCTCTTCTACCGGATGCTCACCGGCGCCCTCCCGTTCGAGGCGAGCGACCCCCTCGAGCTCATCCACGCCCACATCGCCCTCGTCCCCGAGCACCCCGCGGCGCACCGCGCCGATGTGCCCGCCACGCTCGGCGATGTGGTCATGAAGCTGCTCTCCAAGAACGCGGAGGACCGCTATCAGTCGGCGAGCGGCCTCGTCGCCGATCTCCGCGAGTGCCATCGGCGCATCGAGCGGGGGCGCATCGAGCGGTTCGATCTCGGCCAGCGCGACGCCGCGTACGGGCTCCAGATCCACCAGAAGCTCTATGGCCGCGAGGAGGGCATCCGGCGCCTGACCGAGGCGTTCCACGCGGTCCTCTGCGGCGCGCGCAAGGTCGTCCTCGTCTCGGGCTACTCGGGGATCGGCAAGTCGTCGCTCGTGCAGGAGATCCTGAAGCCCCTGGCGCGCGAGAAGGGCTATTACATCAGCGGCAAATACGACCAGTACAACCGCGATAGACCGCTCGGCCCGGTGCTCCAGGCGTTCGACGCGCTGCTCCGGCAGATCCTCTCGGAGAGCGAGGAGCGCATCGCGCGCTGGCGGGCGGCGATGATCGAGGGGCTCGGGAGCAACGCGCAGGTCATCTGCGAGGTCCTCCCCGCGCTCGATCACCTCGTCGGCGCGCAGCCGCCCCTGCCCTCGCTGGGCCCGGTCGAGGCGCAGAACCGCCTGAACCTCACCTTCCAGCGCTTCGTCTCGGTCTTCACGTCGCAAAAGCGCCCCATCGTCCTCTTCCTCGACGATCTCCAGTGGATCGACGCCGCGAGCCTGAGCCTCGTCAACGCGCTGCTCGAGGCGGACGGCCTCGGGGCCTTCTTCTTCTGCGGCGCCTACCGCGACAACGAGGTGAGCTCCGCGCACCCGTTCATCCGCGCCGTGGAGGACCTCCGGAAGGGCGGCGTCGAGATCGAGCCCATCGTGCTCACCCCGCTCGAGCTCCCGCACGTCACCGCGCTCCTCGGCGACAGCCTCGGGCGCTCCGACGTCGGGCAGCTCGCGGCGCTCGTGCTGAAGAAGACCGGGGGAAACCCGTTCTTCATCAAGCGTTTCCTCAAGACGATCCACGACAGCGGCGCGATGTCGTTCGATCAGGCGGGCCGCTTCTCGTGGGACCTCGCGGCGATAGGCGCCCTCGAGTACACGGACAACGTGCTCGACCTCATGGCGAGCAACATCCGCCGCCTGCCCGCGCCCGCGCAGGACGCGCTGAAGCTCGCGGCGGCCATCGGCAACCGCTTCGATCTGGGCACGCTCGCGACCGTCAGCGCGTGCTCCGTCGACGCGTTCTACGCGCGCGTCGAGCCGGCGCTCAAGGAGGAGCTCATCACGAGCGACGGCGCGCTCCACCGCTTCGTCCACGACAAGATCCAGGAGGCCGCCTACTCGATGATCCCTGTCGAGGAGCGGCCTTCGCTCCATCACCGCATCGGGACGCTGCTGAAGGAGGCGCTCGGGCCCGACGCGCGAGGGCTCTTCGACGTCGTGAACCACCTGAACCGCGCGGGCGATCTGCTCAGCGACCCCGGCGCGCGCCTCGATCTCGCGCGGATGAACCTCCGCGCCGCCGAGCGGGCCGAGGAGAGCTCGGCCTTCGACGCCGCGCTCAAGTACCTGGCCGAGGGGATCGCGCGGCTCCCCGCCGATCCGTGGGAGTCCGAGTACGAGCTCACGTTCGCGCTCACCACCAAGATGGGCCTCCTTCAGGCGCTCTGCGGCCGGCCCGACGACGCCCTCGCCACGCTGGACGAGCCCCTCGCGCGCGGGAGGAGCCGCATCGACAGGACGCGGGCCCACGGGCTCAAGGTGAGGGTGCATATCCTCAAGGCCGACCTGCACGCCGCCCTCGAACAGGGGCTCGTGGCCCTGCGCGCCTTCGGGATCGATCTCCCGCCCTTCCCCTCCGACGAGGCGGTCGCCGGCGACCTCGACGCGACCCTCCGGTTCCTCGAGGGCCGCCCGATGGAGTCGCTCTGCGATCTGCCTCGGCTCGCCGACCCGGAGCTCGCGGTCCTCCACGGCGTGCTGGAGGAGATGATCTCGTCCTGCTACTTCCTCGCGAGCAACAACTTCGGGTTCTGCGTGATGAAGATCCTGCGGGACACCGTGCAATACGGCGTCTCGCAGAGCTCGGTCTTCGCGTATGTCCTCTTCGGCCAGATGCTCTGCGTCAGCGGCCGTATCGAGCTCGGCTACGCCTTCGGCGAGACCGCTGTCGAGCTGCACCGGCGTTACAACGACAAGCGGAACGATCCGATCCTCGCCTGCATGTGGGGCGCCTTCGTCATGCACTGGAGGGTGAGCTACGAGAAGGGACGAGAGCTCCTGTTCTCCGGCATCCATGCCGGCCTGGAGACAGGACAGTACGTCTGGACCTTCTACTGCATGACCAACGCGAACACGGCGACCCTCCTCCTCGGCCGCCCCCTCGCCGAGATCGAGGCCGAGTCGCGGTCGCTGCTGCCCATCAGGAAGTTCGACAGGTGGAATTTCATCACCTGGATGGTCTGCTGCGTCGGCCAGATCTGCGAGAACCTCATGAGCCCGGATCCTGGGCCGACGGAGCTGGCGGGCGAGTGGGTCCAGATCCAGGAGCTCGTCGACGGCGCGATCCAGGTCAACAACCAGGCCTCGCTGTTCTTCACCATCTTCTATCGCCTGCTCCTGCGCCTGTTCCAGGGCGACCACGCGGCGGCGGCGGCGCTTGCGTTCGAGGCGAACCCGCGCATCATGGGCATCGCGGGCTGGCAGGGGAACCCTGCGTTTCACTTCTACGGCGGCGTCGCCCTGATCCTGGCGGCCGACAGCGCAGATCCGGAGACGCGGGAGAGGTACCTCGACAAGGCCCATGCCTTCGGCGAGAAGGTCGCCTTCTGGGCGAGCCACGCTCCCGACAACCTGAGGCACCGCCACCTCCTGCTCTCGGCCGAGCTCGCGCGCGTGCGCGGCGACTCTCGCGTCGCCCTGGACCTCTACGACGAGGGGATCCGCGCGGCCGAGGAGGGCGGGTATCTGCACGACACCGCCCTCGGCAACGAGCTCTGCGCGCGCTGCACGCTGGAGCTCGGGCGGGCCACGCTCGCGCGCGCCTACATGATGGAGGCCCACGCCGCCTATGCGCGCTGGGGCGCCGCGAGCGCCATGGTCCGCCTCGAGCGCGCCTATCCCGAGCTCCTGCGCCGCGAGCTGCCCGTCGCGCCCGCCATGCCCGCCGCGCCCGCCATACCCGCCGCGCCCGCCATGCCTGCCGCGCCCGGCACGATTCCCCCGGTCGTCGCCCGGGACGACCTCGACGTGCGGAGCGTGCTCAAGGCCTCACAGGCGCTCTCCGGCGAGATCGTCCTGCCGCGGCTGCTCGAGGCGCTGATGCGCATCATGCTCGAGAACGCGGGCGCGCGCCGCGGCTTCCTGATCCTGAAGACCGACGGCGGCCTCACCATCGAGGCCGCCGGCGATGTCGCGGGCGAGCGCATCGA
Source organism: Sorangium sp. So ce426 (assembly GCF_051475585.1). Taxonomy (NCBI): domain Bacteria; kingdom Pseudomonadati; phylum Myxococcota; order Polyangiales; family Polyangiaceae; genus Sorangium; species Sorangium sp. So ce426. The sequence goes on from NZ_CP150341.1 coordinate 9,391,290, forward strand.
GCGGGTGGCCTCGGTCCCGCTGGGCTCCCGCTCCGATCTGGCCGCCAGCGTGATCCAGTATGTCGCGCGCACCGAGGAGAGCGTCGTCATCGACGATGCGCCGAGCGATCCGTCCTTCGCCCAGGACCCTTATGTCAGGGCCGCCAGGCCGCGATCGCTGCTCGCCTCGCCCATCTCGCACCAGGGGCGGGTCATCGGCATCGTCTACCTGGAGAACGCGCTTGCCAGCGCTGCGTTCACGCGCGATCGCGTCGAGCTCATCCGTCTTCTCTCCGCCCAGATCGCGGTCTCGCTGGAGAACGCCCGCCTCTTCGCCCAGCTCGAGGAGAAGGTGGAGGCGCGCACGGCCGAGCTCCGCGCGGCGCACGCCGAGCTCCGCGCGCTCTACGCGACGCGGGAGCGCGAGCAGGAGGAGCGGATGCTGGAGCAGCGCGCCCTCATCGAGCAGCAGCGCGAGGTCATCCACGCCCTCTCCGCCCCTATCCTCCAGGTCTGGGATGGCGTCCTGGCCGTGCCGCTCATCGGCGCCCTGGACGGCGAGCGCGCCAGCGAGCTGATGCAGAGCCTTCTCGACGCGGTCTCGCGCGGCGACGTGCGCTTCGCCCTCCTCGACATCACCGGCGTCGAGACCATCGACGAGGCGGTCGCCGACCACCTCGTCCGCATCATGCGCGCCGTCGAGCTCCTGGGCGTCCGGCCGATCGTCACCGGCATCCGCCCCGCGGTCGCGCGCACCATGACCTCTCTCGACGTCGATCTGCGCTCCCTCGGCACGCACGCCACCCTGCGCGACGCCCTCAAGCTCTGCATGCGGAGCCTCGCGCCCCGCTGAGCCCGCCGGCCCAGCGCCGCAGCGAAGCGCCGCTGCGCGCGCCCGAGCCCGGCGCGCGCTCGCGTCGTTCGCGCGCGGCGGCGGGCCCACCGCGGGCTCAGGGCGAGCAGGTCCCGGTGCCGTTGTCCTCCGCGCGCACGCTGTCGGGCACCCAGTCGAGGCGCTCCACGAACGCCTCGACCTCGCAGCTCGGCAAGCTCTCGTTGCCCATGATCTCGATCCAACCATTGACCGTTCGGGCGCCCAGGCCGCGGAGCGTCGCGAGCGAGCGGTTCCCCTCGACGATGAGGCTATCGAGATCAGCCAGGCCCTCGAGTCCGGTCAGCCCGAGCAGCGCGTCGTTGTCCTGGATGACGAGCTGGCTCACGCGGACCAGGCCACGCAGCGCGTCGATGTCCACGAGCGATTCGTTGCCTTCGAGCCTCACGACATCGGTCACGCCGTCGCCCTCGCTCAACGAGCCGAGCCCGTCGAGGCTGGTGAGCGCGGGGTTAGCGGCGATCTCGATCCCGTTTCGGACGTTGCGGAGGCCACTCAGGTGCCGGAGATCCGTGAGCCGGGGATTGTTCGCGATCGCGAGCAGAAAGAGGTCCGAGATCTGCTCCACGCCTGCAAGGCTCATGAGTCCGGCGTTATGGCCCAGGGAGAGCACCGACAGCTCGGTCACGCCGGCGAGGTCGGACAGGTCCGCCAGGGAGCCACAATCGGTGATGACCAGCTCTCGCAGGCGCGTCAGGCCGCCGAGATCGATCTCGGTGAGCTTGGGGTTGGAGGTGAAATAAATCGACTGCACTTCGCTCGAGTCCGAGCCGAGGTGCGCGAGAGCGTCGGCGATCACCAGCTCGGGATTCGATTCGATAACCGCATACTGGACACCACGGAGCGAGAACATGCCCGTGAGCGTGCCCATCGATGAATTGCCGGTGATGACGAGACCGTCGACGGTCTCGAGCCCCCCGAGCCCGACCAGGTGCCGGAGACGCTCGTTCCGCGCGATGGAGATGGATCCCGCGTGACGGAGCTGGTCGAGGCCGTACAGCGAGGTCAGCTGCGGGTTCTCCGCCAACACGAGGTTCTGGACGGTCGAGAGCCGCGAGACACTGTTCAGCTCGCGGAGCCCGTCGTTCCCGGAGATGTCGAGCACATCGAGCTCCTCGACGGCCTCGAGGCCGTCGAGGCTGATCAGCGCGTCGTTGTCGATCACGCTGATCTGCCCGTGGCGCAGGCTCACCAGCCCGCGCAGCGACCAAAGCCCGTCGTTGCCCTCGATCCAGAGCTCCCCCTCCTCGAAATTCTCGACGCCTGGCAAGAACTGGAGCGCATCGTTGTCGACCAGGCGGAGCGTCCCCCGGCGGAGGCCCTGCAGCCCGTCCAGCGACACGAGGTTGTCATTGCCCTCGATCAAGAGCACCCCTTCCTCGAACCTTTCGAAGCCTGACAACGCATCGAGTTGATTGTTGTCGATCACGTGCACTTCATGTGCGTTCAGCCCGACGCCGGCGACGCTCTCGAGGATCGGGTTCTCACGGATCTCGATGAGCCCCTTGACCTGTTGGAGGTTCGGAAGCTTGCCGAGGCGGAGCAGCGACGCGTTCCGCGCCACCTCCAGCTGCGCCCCGACGACGGAGAGGGAGTCGAGGCCGTCGAGGCTCGACAACAGCCAGGTGTCGCTGATCACGAGGTGGCCCGAGATGCGCGTCAGACACGCGAGCGGGGACAGATCGGAGACCTCGCCGCCGATGTTGAGCCTGCCATTGAGCACGGTGACGCCGCGCAGCTTCTCGAGAGCCTCCTGGCGATTGACATTCCAGGTGCCGCTCTCCACGCGGGTCGGGTCGCACCCCGGCTCGGCGCCCCCCGCGCCACCGGCACCCGCGCCGCCGGCGCCCGCGCCCCCCGCACCCGCACCCCCGACCCCCGCGCCCCCGACGCCCGGCCCAGCGCCCGAGGATGGACCGCCTGAACTGGCACTCGCGCCGCTCGCTGGGTCGCCCGAGCTCGATGACGTGGCGCCGGCACCGCCAGCCCCTGCCGTCGATCCGACCTCGCCTTCCTCCGGCTGCGGTCCCTCGATGTCGAGCGCATCCCGGGCCCCACAGGCCGACGCGAGCGCAATCGTCGCAAACACGCCCACCCACCACGGGTTCCGCATGCCGCGAGGTTGGGCTCACCGCGATCCCGCGTCAAGAACGACCGGGCGCTGGAACTGTGCCGTTACAGCACGGAAATTTTGCAGGAGATGCGGAGCGCGTCGTGCCCGTCTCGCTCGTCTGGGACCTCTGACAGGTCCGCTCAGGGTGGCTGTGGCGTGAGAGCTGTTCGTTCGGCGCATGGATCATCTGTTGATAGAGCGCCGCGTTTGCAGGAGGGGTCGCTTGCGATCTCGCACACGCAGCCTGATCACCGCGGGGCGCGGCCCGGAAACCAGGGCGCGCGAGCTTGCGCCGCGCTCGTCTCTGCGCGATCGTCTCGCCATGCAATTCGTCGAGGTGCTCACCAGAGACGGCATCGCCGAGGTCACGTTGAGCCGACCGAAGGTCAACGCCATGAACCAGGCGGTGCTCCGCCAGCTGGCCGACGTCTTCCAGCGGCTCGCGGAGGACGACGCCGCGCGCGGCGTGCTCGTCCGCGGCGCAGGCAACTGCCTGTCTGCGGGTCTCGATCTCCGCGAGGTCGCGTCGCTCGATCGAGAGGGGCTCGGAAGCTTCCTCGACGACTTCGACGCCGCCTTCGGCGCCGCTTTCCGTTTTCCGAAGCCGCTTGCCGCCGCCGTTCACGGCCATGCGATCGCGGGCGGCCTCCTGCTCGCGATGTGCGCTGACTTCCTCGCCCTGGGCGCCGGCGACTACAAGGTCGGTCTCCCCGAGCTCGCCGTGGGCATCGCCTTCCCGCGCGTCGCCTTCGAGATCGCCCGGACCGCCTCTCCCGCCCGCGCGCTCCGGAGGCTCGTCTTCGGCGCGGAGCTCCATTCCCCCGCGAGCCTCTTCGACATGGGCGTCGGCGACGCGCTCTCTGCCGAGCCGCTCGAGGACGCGCGCCGCTTCCTCGCCACGGCGTGCGGCCGCCCCGCCGCGGCGTTCCGCCTCGCCAAGGCGAGCCTCCGCAGGGACGCGTGGGAGCGGGTCGCGGCGCAGCCGCCCGCGGAGCGGGAGGCCCTGATGGACGCGCTCCTCTCCTCGAAGCAGGCCTTTCTGCCGGCATGAACGCGCAGCGCTCGGCGCACGAGGGCCGTCGCTCGCGCTCCTGAGCGCGCCAGTCGCCGAGCGCCCCGCCGCCTCGCAGTCTGTGGTGGAATCACTTCGTGGCTCGACGGTCCAGCGCTCTCCTTGGAAGCCAATCGGCGACGGATGACCCCGCCGCCCAGGGCGCGAGCGCGAGCTGAACATCGATGTTGTCGACCTCGCTGAGCGCGTCGCACCGTCCCGGGTGGAGACCGAGGCGCTCGCACGCGGAGAGGAGCGCGACGTGAACCGCCCAGGTAATCTGCGGCGGCTCGGCGAGCAAGGGGAGGAGCGCCACGACCTCGGCATGCGCGCCGAGCTTCGCGAGCGCGTCGACGGCGCCGCACCGGACCGGCTCGCGCGCGTCGCCGCGCGCCAGCGCGAGGAGCCGGGGGATGGCTTCCTCCTTGAGCGCATGGGTCGCGTACGTGTTCAGGGTCTCGAGCGCATGCGTGCCAGTCGTCCCGAGCTCGCCGAGGTGCTCCCACGCGGGCCCCGCGAGGGCCCGGTTCGCAGGGAGCTGGCCGAGCCAGTACATCGCGCTCTTCCTGACGTAAAAGGCAGGATCGCGGGTGAGCCCGAGCAGGGCCTCCTGCTCGTCCCACGCGGCGAGGAGCGACCCGGATTGCTCGCGGATCCAGGGATCCGGATGCCCCGCCAGGAACGCCGCCGCTGCGCCGCGATCCGCCGCGACTCCCGCTGCTCGGAAGCGGTCCGCGAACCGATGCTTCCTCTCCGCCCAGCAGCCGTCGAGATCGGCATAGAGCGCAAGGAGCTCGGTCATCTCGAGATCTGCCCCCGACCCGCGATCGCCGCCAGGCGAGGAGATCCGGCCGCGCGCGGCGGGATCGTCCGCCTCCGACGCGTCTTCGTCTCCCAGAACGCCAAGGAGATGCCGGACCGGATCCATCCACGCGAGGAGATACCGTCGCTCGGCCGGCTCGGCGCGCTCGAGCGCCCACCGGAACCTCCCCTCGCGGATCTCGAAAGCGCAGGCGGCCGCTGCGGCGCGCACCCGCTCGTCAGGGTGCCCGCGGAGCGCGGCGACCGCATCGAGGCAGCGCCGGCTCGGGTAATAGTGGAGCGTCTCCAGCGCAGCGACGGCGACGTCGACCGCGGGATCCGCAGCGGCGCGCAGGAGCGGCGCCTCCGCCGCGACGGGCTCGTCCCATAGCAGCGCGTCGGCGGCGACCTTGCGGATACCCGCGTCGGGGTGCCCGAGCGCGGCGATCTTCAGCGCCTGGAAGCGCGGCTCCGAGAAGCCGAGCGCGATGGCCTCTATCGCTTCCTTGTGAAGCGGGTGCGCGAAATCCCGCGCGACCGGCTCGACGAGGTCCGCCTCGGCGCGCTCCATGAAGAGCAGCGCGTGACGGCGAAGCACGATGTCGCCCTCCGCCCATGCGGCCCTGAGCCAGGCGCCGCTCGGCGGATTCCCGGCGCTCCTCAGGATCGCGCCCGCGGCCTCGCGCGCCGCCTCGGGCAGCTCACGCGCCTCCACGATGCGCATGAGCCGCGCCGCCGCGCGGGGGTCCTCGACGCGCGCCAGGGTCGTCGCGATCTCGTCCCGCTCGGCCTCGGGGAGCTCGGGCAGCACCAGCCAGCCGAGGAGCCGCTCGGTCCACGACCGGTCCTCGGCGCGCTGGATCTCGTCGTGGGGAATGGCCTGGAAGCTCTCGCGGCGATCGTTCACGGTGAGGCCCGCGATCCTATCAGCCGGCGAGGCGCTCACCGAGCGGCGGGAACGTGCGCCGGTATCGAGCGGGAAGAGACGGGTCGAGCGGCGGATCGGCTCGGCCAGGAGAGGCCCGCCGTCGTTGCCGGAGGTCGAGGGCTGGTTGCGCTGCGCCCCAGCAGCGTTTACCGGCGGGCGCGCCGGTCAGCCGTGAACGCGGCCGGCACCTGCTCGACGGGAACGGCCGGAGGCCGCATCAGGGGAGCGGCCCCCACAGCGTGCCGCAAACCCCACCCGTGGAGTTGATGCGGTCCACGTATCCATACCCCGTGATTGGGGTGTCGGGACACTGGTATCGATTCGTGCCTATCGTGGTCGGGCTCAGGGGCGACGGCGAGCCGGTACCCCAATCCCCCCCGGGCGTGCTGCACCGGACCTCCGGCGTGCAGTATAGCCCGGCACTCGTCGTGATGCACCGGACCGCCGTCGCGACCTTGTTGCTCGGGCAATCGGTCGTCCAGCCGTGGTTCGACGTGGACGATGGACCGGGCGTACAGTAGATCCGGAAACTGGTGCGAGCCGAATTGCTCTCCCAGCGGGTCGCGAAGCTGCCGTTCGCGCACGCGGGCTCGACGAAGGGGGTGCATCCATGGATTCCGCAGCTCCCCGACGACCACCCCGTCCAGCCCGACACCGTCGAGGCCAACGTCGCGTCACCGGTCTCCTCGGTGCCGTCCGACTCATCTCCGTCCGACGCGTCCATCGCGCAGCTCGCAGTGGCGAGGGCGACGCACGCGAGGAAAGCTGTTGCTAATGACCGTGTTCGCATAGTCTACATCCTCTTGCTGTTGTGGGTGTGATGCCTGCCAGCGGCCCGTCCGCTTCGATGGATGCGGCTTGTCCGCGTCGAGGGAGAAGGGAGGGTGAACCGATCGGGGAATGTCGACTCGCCTGTAACGGCACGCCGCGACGCGCGCCGGTTGATACCAAGTCGGATGGCGCCATGCACCGCTGCAGCGGCGCGAGCGCTCGCTCGGCCCCTCACGTGTAGAAGTTGAATTCCCTTGTATGGATGTCGAGCTGTCGTGCCTGGACATCGAGCTGGCCGCCCATTCGCGTGCCTCGTCCGATCCTTCCGGCAGCGAGCCCGGCCGCGAACGCCAGCGCGAGCGTCGCACCAGTCACGATGAGCACGCGATCAGCTCGTCACAGACGGCGCTTCAAGTCACCTATCCCGTGACTGCATCTCGTTGATCGGAGTCTAGTGTGCTGCATCGCAATGCGCAAGATCTGTCCGCGCCAATTCGGTGCACCCGATGCCGGCGCGCGATGGTCTGACAGACCATCATGAAATCATCCAGCACGGGAGTGCGCGCTTGACCTTACCCCCGGCGCAGTCTGCTCCTGTTGCAATTGGATTGTTCTGCTGTCCCCCGTCGCGTCGCGCCTCGCCTCGCGGCGGGCCGAGCGCAGGCGCGCGAGCATGCCGATTTCACGCCATCGGGAGCGGGGCGCGCCGCCCCCCTTCATTTGCCCCGCGTCTTCGCCGCCTTCTGCCGCCGCACCATCTCCGCAATCCAGAGCGGCGCGAACGGCGGCGTGCAGCCCGGCGACGCCGGGTAGTCCTTGAGCACCTCGAGCCGCTCGCCGATGGCCACCGCGCGGGCGCGCGACCCGGGGTTGTGGATGCCGATCTCGGCGAGGCAGTGGTTCATCGACCACTGCTTCGGGCCTGGCGCCGCCTTCATCTCCGCCTCGATCTGGTCGAGCAGCGCGGAGAGATCGAGCCCGGCTGGGCTCTTCACGACGCGGTCCGTCGTCAGGCTCCAGCCGGCGCGCCCGACCAGCTCGCTCGCGGAGTCCTTCCAGCGGACACGCAGCTCCTCGACGTGCCGCGACGCCTTGACGACGTTGACGATGAACCAGTCGAGGAGCTTGGGATAGTCGATCTCCCGGACCATCGCGTCCAGCTCGTCCACCGAGAAGGTCTTTGGCTTGAACACGAGCGTCGCCAGGAGGCGGGCGTCGGGGTCCCCGGTGCGCCAGAGCTCGCCGGCCAGGGCGTGGTCCGTCTTCAGCTGCTTCGCGAGCGCGCGGAGCTGGGTGAGGTTCACGCCGTGGGCGTCTCCGGCGCGGGCGTTGACCTCGCGCATCTTCTCGTTGCTCAGCGCGGCGAGCTCCCGCAGGACGTCGGTGAGGTTCATGGTCTGGAGCTAACCGTATCCGCGCGCGCCGTCCAGCGGCACGGCGCCGCCTCGGGTGGCGACGCGGATTGGTTGTTGAACCAGCGCCGTTGTTCCAGGAGGGCCGGCGTGCCCCCGCGCGGACGACCAGAGCGTGTCTCGTAGCTCTTTCGGGTGCTCGCGGTGGGCGTGAAGGGCGCCGCGCCCCACCGCGAAGCGTGGGGCGGCTCAGGGCGCCGCGGGCGGCACGGCGAACGCCGCCGGCTGAGCGTCGGAGGTCGTGGCATGCCGCTGAAAGGAAAGTCCTTCCCGTCGCAGGTGTACTCGAGGGGGGAGGGTTTCCCCGAGAGCCCGAGCGCTGCGCTCAGCGTGAAGGCGTCAGGCGGCGGCAGCCGCCTCCCACCCTCGCATTGGATCGCGGAAGGCAGGGGCGCTCGCCCCATGACACCCGCAGATCGCCGCGAGCAGCAGTGCCACAACCTGTCAATCACACTGAAAGCGCGATCCTGCTCGAAGAACTCGCCGACTTCCTCAGCAGAGTGGCGTACGATACTTCAGCGCTCGCGCTGCGCGGGGGCAGTGGGGTCAGTATGCATTCAATGCGCAATCGCCAGCGGCCAGCGTACCGCCAGGTCAGCGGCTTGCTCCTCGGCGGAATCGTCCTTTCCGGCTGCGGAAGCATCGTCCACGACGAGGACACCCACCCTTCTTCCGGAGGCACAGGCCACTCGGAAGGCACCGGAGCGACAGGCGGCGGAACATCGAGCGGAGGAACGGGCGGGAGCGACGGCCTCGGGAACGACGCAGGGAACACGACCGCCGCCGCGGGTAGCTCGGTCGGCAGCGGAGGGGCGCCGGGCGGAGCAACCGGCGAAGGCGGAGGGGCGTCGGGCGGAGCAACCGGCGAAGGCGGCGTGGGGCCGGGCGGAGCCACGGGTGAAGGCGGAACGCCCGGCGACGGAGGAGCAGGTGGCGCGCCGGACGACAGACCCAAGATCTGTCCTGATGGTTCGTTCGATCATGACGGGGACCCCAGCAACAGCTGCAAGGCGTGGTCGCGATGCCCCCCGGGTCAGTACATCGCGAAGGAAGGCACCGACACCAGCGACCGCCAGTGCGTGATCTGCGGCGATGGTACCTTTTCGACGATGCAAAACGTGCGCGCGTGCACGCCCTTCACGGATTGCGCGCCGGCTTCGAGCTCATGGCCACAGGGCGGTGTGGCGACCCCCGGAACAGCAACCGCCGATGCCGTATGCGCCGACCCTTATTACAGATTCGGTTCGGAGGGCTGGTACGTGGCCTTTGCCATGGCGGTCGACGGCGGCGGCAACGTTTACGTCGCGGGAAACGCCTACGGCGCGCTCGCGGACGGCGGTGAGTCGGACGCCTTCGTCCGCAAGCTCGATGCGCATGGATCCGTTGTGTGGACTCAGCATTTTGGGACATCGAGCGACGACCACGCCAAGGGCGTGGCGGTCGACGGCAGCGGCAACGTCTACGTGGCTGGAACCACGGGGGGCGGGCTCGAAGGTGCCAGCGGAGGCCTCGGCGACGCGTTCGTGCGGAAGCTCGACTCGAGCGGCGCGACGCTGTGGACGCGGCAACTTGCCACGTGGCGTTCGGAGTCGGCAAACGCCTTGGCGGTCGATGGCCAAGGAAATGCCTATGTTGCCGGAACCAGCTACGGCGGCGACCAGAGCACGGGTGAGGCGTTCGTGACCAAGATCGACACGAACGGCGCGCCAGCGTGGACTCAGCTGTTTGGTGGGCCAGACGAGGACGAAGCCATGGCCGTGGCGGTCGACGGCAGCGGCAACGCCTACGTCGGCGGATACACCTCCGGTGGCGTCGTCGCAGACTCGGACCGAGGACAGCGGGACGCCTTCGTCCGCAAGCTCGACTCGAGCGGAGCGACGTCATGGACTCGGCAGTTCGGCTCGACGGAGAACGACTTCGTCTTCGCCGCGCGCGTGGACGGCAGCGGGAACCTCTATGTTGCGGGCAGCACCGCCGGCGAGGTCGGCGGCCCGAGCGAGGGCTCCCCGGAGGCCTTCGTGCGCAAGTTCGACGCAGACGGCGCGACGTCATGGACTCACCACGCCGGCAATGCGTCCTACGACTACGGCTTTGCCCTGGCCATCGACGGCAAGAACGACGTCTACCTCGTGGGATCCACGAGCAGCGGCGAAGAGGACGTCTACGTGCGCAAGCTCGACGCGAGCGGCGCAGCGCAATGGACCAAGGAGATCGGGACGCCGCGCAGCGACACGGCGCTCGCCGCGGCCGCAGACGCCGACGGCGATCTGTACGTCGCCGGGTACACCGGCGTGTTCTTTACCACGTCGGACCCATTCGTCCTGCACGTGCCCGCCGAATGACCCTGGGCCGTCCGCCCGACGGGCCGCCGGGACTACGCTGAGCGTCTCCAGCGGCGCAACTCTCCCGGCCCGTGGCGCCTGAATTTCCGGCGACGGCTCATTCTCAATCGGCTTTTCTCGCAGGATTTCTCACCCGCGGTGCTGGGCCGAAAGCAGCGTGCGCATGGCCGGCGTGATGACGTCCGCGATCGCGCGGCGCCACGTGGTGGCCAGGGCGGCGCCTTCGAGCCGCCCGTGCGCGGCCAGGGCTGGAGCGGCCTGTGCCGGGGCGGCCGGCGGAGGCGCGGCGAGGGCGGCATCGAACGCCGCAGCGACCGCCCGGCGCACCGCATCGCCGCCCGCCTGGAGCGCCCAGGCCACGAAGCGCCACGCGAGCTCGGCGTGCCTGGCCTCATCCTCGGCGATCATCGCGAGGACGCTCTGGACCGCGGCGTCGCTCGCGTGCGCGAGCTGCTCGCTGGCCTGCACGGCGGCGAGCGTCTCGCCGACGCAGCCTTCACGGACGGCGCGCGCCGCCATCTCGGGGAGATCCGAGCTGACCTCGACGAGGCCGCCGAAGTCGAACGGCGCGGGCTCTAGCGCCGCTCCCGCGTACGCGCTCGCCAGCCCGAAGCAGAGCGCCGCATGGCGCACCTCGTCGAGAGCAGCCTCGTGCGCGGCGGCGAGCATCGCGGCGGGGGCGCCGACGGCCATCATCTCCAGGGCGAATCGCGAGAACGAGGCGATGGATGCGTGCTCGAGCAAGGCGTCGCGGAGCCACGCATCGGCCAGCGCGGCGCGGTCTGCCGGCGTCAGCTGCGCGACGTCCGGGCGCGCCGCTGCGCCCCACGCGCCCGCCTCGCGCCGCGCTGCCCGCGCGGTGCGGGCGCGCTCGCCCACGACGAACGGCCGGCCCACGGAGGCGCATTCCGCAATGTACTCGTAGCAGCACTGGCCATCTCGAAGGACGCCCTCGCCAATCTCGTAGGCTCCGCAGCCGCTGCGCGGGAAATGATATTTACTATCAAAAGGATCGACAGGCGGGCACGGGCTCGCGGGCGCGCCGCCCTGGCCCCCCGCGCCGCCAACCCCCCCGGCACCGCCCTGCCCGCTGACCTCCTCCCGCGGAATGCAATGGCTGCCTTCGACGGTGTCATAGTAGACACCACCCGAGCTCGTCGACACGGGGCCACCGTCGATGCCGCCGCCTTGCCCGTCCATCTCACCACGCGATCCCGAGCTCGCGTCGTCCTCTCCACGCGATCCCGAGCTCGCGTCGTCCGAGGCGCGGCCGCCGCTTCCCGCGGCGAGGCCGCCGCCACCTTCGCCCGACGTGCGGTCCCGGACGACATCGCCGCTGCACGCGGCGCCTCCAGCCACCATGCCGAGCGTCGCCGAGGTGAGTATCGCGCGGGTCAGCTGGTGAGCGAGCGCGATCCGAAATTGAGCCGAAGAGAAGGATGTCATTGTCATGGCGCCGCCTGTGAGCAGCAAGCATGCCAGACACGAGATCCCTGGGGATTCAGCGCTTCTGTGCCAGAACAGCCGGCACATCCTGACACAGAGATGGGTGCGCGTCGGTGTCGAGCGTCAACAGCGGCGTTGACCTCCCCGCGGCTCAGGGCGAGCAGGTCCCGGTACCGTTGTTCTCCTCGATCGTGCTCTCGGGCAGCCAGTAGAGGCCATCCATGAATGCCTCGACTTCGCAGCTCGGCAAGCTGTCGTTGTGCGCGATCCGCATCCAAGCAGCGATCGTTCGAGCTCCCAGGCCGCGAAGCGTCGCGAGCGACCGGTTCCCCTCGACGAAGAGCCAGGAGAGCTCGGCCAGGTCTTCGAGCCCGGTCAGCGCAGGCAATGCGTCATTGTCCTGGATGGTGAGCTGGCGCACGTGGACCAGGCCACGCAGAGCGTCGATGTCCACGAGCGCATCGTTGTCCTCGAGCGTCACGCTGTCGGTCACGCCGTTGCCCTCGCTGAGCGAACCGAGCCCGTCGAGGGTGGTGAGCGCAGGATTACCGGTGATTCCGATCCCGTATATGTTGCGGAGGCCGCGCAGGGGTCGGAGATCCGTGAGCCGAGGATTGTGGCTGATCGACAGCTGATCGAGCTCCGAGAGCTGCTCGACTCCCGTGAGGCTCATGAGTCCGGCGTTATCGCTTACGCCGAGAGCCGCCAGCTGGGTGACGCCGGCGAGATCGGACAGATCCGACAGGGAGTCACAGCCGGAGACGGAGAACATTTGCAGGTGCGTTACACCGCCGAGATCGATGCGCGTGAGCTTGGGGTTGCCCGAGAAGTAAAGCGCCGGCATGAGGTCCTCGCCCGAGGGAACATGCGCGAGAGCGCCGGCGCTCACGAGCTCGGGATTCCCACTGACGGTGAGATACTGGATACCGCGGAGCGATAGCATGCCGTCGAGGCTGACCATCGAGGGATTGCCGCTGACCTCGAGAGAGTTGACGGTCTCGAGCGCCGCGAGCCCGGTCAGGTCCACGAGACGCTCGTTCAACCCGATCTCGATGAACCCCGCTTGGACGAGGCCGTCGAGGCCGCGCAGCGAGCTCAGCTGCCGATTCTTCCACAAAAAGAGGTGCTCGACGCTCGTGAGCCGCTCGATACCTTCCAGGCTGGCGAGCCCGTCGCTCTCGGAGATGGCGAGCTCATCGAGCTCCTCGACGGCTCCGAGGCCCTCGAGGCTGGTCAGCGCGTCGCTGTCGATGACGGTGAGGCTCCCTCGGCGGAGGTTCCCCAGCCCGTCCAGCGTCGCGAGCCGGTCATTGCCCTCGATCCAGAGCTCCCCCTCCTCCATGGTTTCGAGGCCTGCCAAGGACTCGAGCGAATCGTTGTCGATCACGTGCAGCTCACGTACGTTCACCCCGACGCCGGCGATGCTCTCGAGGAGCGGGTTTTCACGGATGTCGATGGTTCCCGTGACCTGTCGCAGGCTCGAAAGTCCGCTGAGGCTGAGCAGCGATAGGTTCCGCATCACCTCCAGCCGCATCCCGATGGAGGAAAGGGCGTCGAGACCGTCCAGGGTAGACAGCTGAAATGTGTCGTTGATATCGAGGCGGCCCGTGATGGTCGTCAGGCACGCGAGCGGGGACAGATCGGAGACTTCCCCGCCGATGGTGAGGCTGCCATTGAGCACGGAAACACCGCGCAGCTTCTCGAGATCCTCCTGGCCATTGGCATTCAAGACGCCGCCGAGTGAACGGCCCGGCTCGCACCCCTGCGCAGCGCCCCCCGCGCCTGCGTCCCCGCCTGCGCCTCCGTCCCCGCCTGCGCCTGCGTCCGGCTCGCTCGGCCCACCTCCCGAGGATTGACCGCCTGAACTGGCGCTCGCGACGACCGCGGGGTCGCCCGAGCTGGATGACGTGGCGCCGGCACCGCCAGTTCCTGCCGTCGATCCGACCTCGCCTCCTCCCGCCGGCGGTTCTTCGACGTCACGCACAATCCGGCCATCACAAGCCGGCGCGAGCGCCATCAGCGCAAGCACGCCCATCCGCCACGGCTTCCCCATGCCACGACGTTGAGCTCACTCCGATCCTGCGTCAAGACCCCGGGGCAACGCCGAAAGTGCGCAATCGCGACGCGGCAATTTTGCAGGAGCGCGGCCCGCGTCAAAGGCTCATGCCCACGCCCACGCGGAGCCGCATGGCCACCGCGGCGCCGACCTCGCCCTCGTCGCTTCCCGCGCGTCGCTGATTGAAGACGTACGTCTGCGCCGCCGCCTCGACGCCGAGGTAGAAGCGCTCCGCCAGATCGATGTTCACCCCTGCATCGACGCCGAACGCCCCTGCCAGGCCATGGCGGTCGGGCGCGCGCCCGGCGGTCTCGAACCGCTGCCTCATGACGGCGAGGCCGACGTCCACCCCGACGCCGAGGCTGATCACGGGCAGATCCAGGGAGCGGGACAGGCGCACGTCCAGGCCGAGCTCATCATTGCTCGCCGTGAGGTGCTCGTTCTGGAAGGCGCTGCGGCACGCGCTGAGCCGGGGCGCGACGCCGAGGTGCTGGAGCTCGATCCCATAGCCGACGAAGCCGCCGTGACAGAGCGAATCCCCCGGGACAAGAGGCGTCCTGAGCTGATAACCCGCCACCGGCCCGTGCGCGACCTCGCGGACGCCGCCGCCCTTGCGCACGAGCCGGGCGAACATGACGCGGCTCAATCGCTCGTCGCCGACATCCATCGTCTGCCCTGCCCCGGCGTCGACGCTCCCCTCCAGGAGAAAGTCGGGGCCTCGCCCCCGCACGAAGTAACGGCCAGGGCGCAGGCTGACGGTCCGCGTCGCGTCGCTCGCGCCCACCTCGGCCACCACCGCGCCCTCGCTGGAGTCTCGCATCACGAGGTAGGCCCTGCCGGCAGGAAAGCGGAGCACACCCCGGAGCGACGCATGGACAGGCAGCTCGGTCAGGACGAGCTTGCCCTGGCCGCGGAGGTCGTAACGGAAGGTGGGGTGTTGCGCCCCGGCCCACGTGCGGCTCGTCGCGCGCAAGGTGCTCTCGTACGCATGGCGGTACGCCTCCTCGAGCGAGACGGCGCCGTCTCGATCCGCGTCGGCCGTCCCGAGCAGCCCCGAGACGAGCGCGTGGGTGAAGAACGACCCTTTGAGCTCATCGGACTCCTGAGCGTCCTCGTTTCCAGAGCTCGACGTGAGCGTCACCATCCCTTGCCCGGCGAGCCGCTGATCGAGCTTGATGACGAAGGGGGGCGCGCTCGTGCCGCCCTTGACGCGCGTCAGCGCCCCGGAGCGGCACGAGTCCACGATCAAGAGCCGCGCCGAGGCCGCCGAGCCGCGGACGAGCTGCTCGAACTCCGTCAGCGAGAGGGGCGTCGGCCCGAGGTGAAGCGCGTTCGCGTCGGCGTGGCCGGAGTAATAAACGAGGTAAAGGACATCGGTGTCCGGGCTCGAGATGGCCGCGCGGACACGGTCGTTCATCGTGATGAGCGTGCGCCGGACCGTCTCCGCGCCCTCGCTCCGCAGGAGCACCAGGTTCGCCGGGGGAAAGCCGCCGAGGTCCTTGAGCACGTCGTACATCTTCGACGCGTCGTCCTCCGCGTACCGGAGCTCGACCTCGCCCTTCTCTCCGGCGTTGTTGCCGATGAGCACCGCGAAGCGCTCGATGCGCGCCTCGGCCGGGGCCGCAGCGGCGGCCGCGGCCAGCCCGCACGCCGCGGCGGCGAGCGCCGCTCTGCGACGGCGGATCACGGCGACGCCGCGACCTTCTCCGCCGTGAGCGCGTCGACGTCGCAGCCCGGCGGGGCGGGCGGCGCGCCGGGGTGCGCCGCGAGCGCGGCCCGGAGCGGCTCGACCGCGATCGCCTCCGAGCAGAACAGCCCGAAGATCCGCTCGGTGCCGAGCGTCTCGTCGAGCACCGTGCTCTGGGGGAGGAGGACCTCCCGGCCAGGCTCGATCCGCGCCGCGACAGGACCGCTCGGGTAATAGACGCTCGCCTGGGAGGCCCCGTCGACGCTCAGGATCACGAGATACCGCGCCTCCGCGCTGGAGTACGTGAACTGGATCGCGTCGCCTGGATGCAGCCTCTCGCCCGCCCCGCCGGGCAGGACGCTCCCGCCGCGCTTGACGTAGAAGCCGATGTGCTCCGCGCCCTTGATGCGCTCTCCGGGGATCTCCGCGTCTCGTCCCTCCGGCCCGGCATGGAAGCGGAAGAAGAAGAGCGCCGCCGCCGCCGCCGCGAGCGCGCTCGCCGCCGCGGGCGCCAGCCACCGGCGCGGCGGGCGGATCTTCTCCCTGGCGCGGCGCTCCGGGATGGAGGCGCCGCGGGCGAGCCGCAGGGGCGGCGCCGACGCCGCGAACGAGGCGCGCGCCGCCTCCATCTCGGAGCGCCGCGCCGAGCACCGCGAACAGCCAGCCACGTGCGCGCTCGCCTCCTGCGCCGCGGCCGCGTCGAGCTGGCCCGCCATGAGCTCGTCGAGCTTCAGCTCCGAGAGGCACCCTTCGGGTCGCGCTGGCGTCATGGACTCGAACTCCCTTCTCTCATCCGGTCGGAGAGCGTGGCCTTCAGCCGCTCCAGCAGATTGCCGACGTGCCGGCGGGAACAGCCCATCACGCGCGCGATCTCCTCGTGGGTCATCTCATCGGAGTAATAGTGGACGGCGACCTGCGCGAGGTCGCCCGGGAGCTGCGCGAGGAGCTCCCGCGTGAGGAGGGCGTTCTCGGCGGACGCCGCCGCGCTCTCCTGCTGCAGGGGTGCGACGTGGGTGTCGAGGAGCCGCAGCCGGTTCTTGTGATCGCGGATGCGGTTCAGGCATGCGTGCGTGGTGGCGCCGTAGAGCCAGCCCACCATCGGGCCCTTGCCGTCGAGCTGCCCGGGCTCGCCGAGCAGGGAGGCGAAGACATCCTGGAGGATCTCCCGCGCCTCCTGCTCGTTCCCGAGGAGCCGCCGCGCCCGGCGCAGCACGAGGTGCCCATGCTGCCGGTAGGCCGCCTCGATCAGCGACACCAGCGCCTCGCGATCCTCCACGTCCGAGCGTGTACCACGATCAGTGCCAGTCCGGGAACTCCAAATCTTCCTGCGGCGCCATGCGGACCGTGAGCGCCGAGCTCGCGCCGCCCGCAGCGGGGCGGATCTTGAGCTTCACGTCATACCCCCCGCAGGCCAGGTGCTCCGCTTCCGTCGTCGCCGCGGCGTCGCAGGCGTCGAAGGCCGCTTGCATCTCTGCATCCACGTCGCTCCCGGGCGTGCGGGGGACCGCATCCATGACGTGGTACCCGGGGGCGAGCGGCCCGCCGAAGAGGTTCGACCAGGCGCCGTCTTCGTCCATCTCGCTCTCGACGTACACGATCACGTGGTGCTCATCGACGCCGAGCCAGCTGCTCTCCGAGTCGGCATAAACCTCGCTCGGCGCGGCCACGATGATGCCGATGCCGACCCTGGTGTCCTCGAGGCCGACCTCGCTGAGATCGTTGAGCCCGCTCTCCGGAGGGGGCTCATGGATCGACAGCGTGAAGCTCGCAGGGAAGCTCCCGACCGCCGTCGCCCGGACGGGAAAGTTCTCGCTGCCGCTGCCGACCTGCTCGATGTTCCAGACCAGCACGGCGTCGACCGGCCCCGCCGGCGCCTCGTCGAGCTCATTGGCGATCGTGCCTCGCACCGTCAGCAGAGCCTCGCCGGGGTAGTCGGAGCCCACGTGGGGGTCGCCGCACGCGGCGAGCAGGAGCGGGAGCACAAAAGAGACGATCGAACGATGCTTCATGACACTTCTCCTTGAAAAAAGAACAACAAGCAACGGTGAACGAGCAAACCAGCCATCCGCGAGAGGGCGCAGCGCGCGCCCTCGCCGCCGTGGTGCGGTCGCGCCGCCCACGGAGCTCTCCTGGATGCGTGGCCTGGCGCCTGCCGTTCCGTGCAGCGCGGCGCCCCGGAGGAAGACCCGCCTTCGCTGGCCCCTTCGACCTGGAGAGACCGCAGGGGTCGCGGTTTGGGCACGGTCGATGTCGATTGTTCATTTTTACAGTACAAACAAACTTTTCTTCCTCCACCATCCAACCAAACCAGCTCGGGCCGACGCCGCTCGAGTTGCGCGAAGCTGGCTCAAGCCGCTCGCCGCGCGCCGCGCGCATCTCCTCCTGCACCCCCGTGAACGCCGGCGCCCGGCGCGCTCGCGGCGTGTGGCGCGTCGGTTGCTAACTCACGTCTCCAGCAGGCGCTCGAACGCAGACGGCGAGGCCGCGTGGAGGTCCCCGACCTACGCACGCCTGGCCGGAATCCTCCGGCCGATGCCCGCCCGACGACGCCCTGCCGACACGACTGAGAAAGGAGCCTTGCTGTCATGAACAAGATCGCCCTGCTGTTCGGAGGCTGTGTTGCGCTTGCGTCGATCGCGGCGGCCTCTCCCGCTCAGGCTGGCTGGACCAGCTATGTTTCGGAAGAAGACGTCCCCGCGTACTGTCCCGGCCCCGAGGCCGCCACCGGCTTCGCGTGCTGGGGGGATTACTGCGACGAGGTCGCGCTGCACTGCAACGGATTGCCCTCCTGGAGCTCTCTGGACATCTACAGCAGGTACTGGACGAGCTACTTCTCCGAGGAGGGGGACAGCGATCTCGGCGAGGTGGTGTGCTCGGACGGCCCGAGCGGCGGCAGCTGCGAGGCGTTCGAGCTCGGCGACAACGTGCGCTACTGCTTCGGCGGCCGCGGGAGCAAGGGCATCGTGACGGGCATCGACTGCGCGGACAGCTACTGCGACGAGATCTCGCTCGAGTGCACCAAACCCGCGGTCGGGCGCCTCACGGGCTGCTCCTGGTCGGACTGGCTGTCGGAGGAGGAGTGGTACGTACACTTCGGCACGAACCGGTTCATCACGGCGGTGGAGTGCAGCGGCGACTACTGCGACAACAAGCGGTTCTACGTCTGCTCGCTCGTCCAGTAGCGGCCCGGGCGCCGCGGCGCTCGCCGCGGGGTCGGCCCGGCGGCTCGTGCGTCGCGGGGCGTCGAGTTGTGATACTGCTCGTCTCCCCGGGGGGAGAAGGAAAGCACCATGTCGGAGTCGAAGCTCGCCGCGCCGCAGATGGTCGTCGACAGCCGTATGCTCTATTCGAGCTGGGTCCCAGCGGATCCGGCCGCCGCCGCGGCGCTCTTGCCGGACGGGATCAGGCCGGCGGAGAACAAGGCCATTTACATGAACCAGTACGTGGTCGACAAACCGGAGCAGACCTCCGGCTTCGGCGCCTATTCGCTCACCTACCTGGGGCTGGATCTCGCGGATCACACGACGCCCGACGGCGCGAGCCCGGCCCGGTTCTTCACGCACTACGTCAACTCCTCCGAGACGGTGCGCCGGTACGTGCGCGAGCGCGGCGTGCCGGCGTCGCCCGGGGCGACGACGCTCGAGCTGCACGGCAGAGAGCTCGTGGCGACCACCTCGGTCGACGGCGTGCCCATCATCCGGACGAGGGCGCTCGTCGGCAACAAGATCGGCGTGGTCGCGCGCGGCCACCTCGCCTACGTGACGAAGGTCGACGGGCGGCTCGTCGCCGGCAACTACCCCTATATCGCGGACATGGCCGACCCGTACGAGCTCCTCGCCGTCGAGTTCCTCGCGAAGGATCACCCGGTGTACGCGCTCCGGCCCGGGAGCCCGATCCAGGTGGTGAAGAGCGCCTCGTGGTACTCGCCCCGCAGCTCCTTCGTGTATCCGGGCGGAGAGCGGGACCTCTTCTGACGGCCCCGCCCCCGGCCGCCCTTCGCGCCGGCGCGGCGCCCGCCGCGGCCGGCGCGTGCCGGGGGTTCACCGGGACGCCAAGGCCGCCAGGAGAGCCAGGATTTTCTCTCCCTTTCGTCCTTGCGCCGGATGGCTCGACTTCACGTCGTCCGATCCGCTTCGTCCGAGCGCCAGAGCGCCGTCCCCTGTGAGCCCACCGACGCCATGGTGGGGCGAGCGGCCCTGTACCCATCCTGCCCGCGCCGGCGAGCGCGCGCGCACACACACCGAAGGGCGGGCGGCCAGGGTGGATTGGATGGGATCTCGCCAGAGCGCGCGGTCGTGAAGGAGGGAAGCCTGGAAGACCCATGAGCGCTTGGTCCTTGTTCGTCGCGCCGCGGGCGGCGGCGGAGGCCCGCGCGGCCCCGTCGTGCACAACGCGGCCCCGGGTACGTCGGTTGCTCCGAGCCGGTCCGCGGCCGGAGCCGGCCGCTCGTACAAGGGAGAGAACGAATGAATCGACTGATTCGACTCGGAGCACTCTCGGCCTTCCTGTCGCTCGTCCTCTGGGGCGGCAAGGATGTGGCGGCCGCTCCGATCCCCGCCGCGCTGAGCAGCAAGCAGCTCAAGGACCTGACGACCGCGGACGAAGACACCACGTGTCAATCGCTCACGCCGAACCTCGTGCTCACCAGGCAGGATACCTGCGAGTTCGTCGGGCTCCTGTGGTCCACGGTCGGGCAGGCGTGCACCGTCGTGAGGGACAAATGCCTGGCCGATGGCCAGCAGCCGGCGGCGCGAGCGGACGAGACGGCCACGCCGAGCTGTCTGCCGCCGGCCGAGTCGCGCGTCGGCTGCACCGCGACGGTGGCCGAGTACGAGGCGTGCATGCTGGCAAACGCCGAGAAGGTCCGGGCGCTCAGCTGCGATTCCGCGATGAGCGCGCTCGAGGCCCCCGTCGCGGCGTGTGACGTCATCGCGCAGAAATGCCCCGACCTCGGCAACACCGACGACGGCCAGGGCCAGGGCGAAGACCAGCCCTGACGCCGCCGCAAGGCGCGCCCCGCAGGACCCGCCCGCCTCGATCCGGCCGCGAGGCGCGCCGCGGCTACAGCGCTGCGCTCCCGATCTGCTGGATCGTCGCCTCCACCCGCAGCCGCTCTCGCTGCTCCGGTGACGACTGGATGAGCTCGTTCAGCTTGCTGTGGATGACATAGAGCTTTCCGTCCCGGAGCACGCCGGTCGTCGGATAGACGTCGCCGAGCCGCTCTACCGCGCGCAACCTCGCGGTGCTCCAGCCGTCCTCGCTCGACAGCGAGAACGCGGCGTTCGACGCGACGCCGGCGGCCTGGTTCGCGACGACCACGAGATCTTTTTTCCCCACCAGGGTCAGCCCGTCGCCGCCCACGAACCGCTCGGCGACATCGACCCTGGTGAACCGCGACGGGTTCGCGAGGGGCACCTTGAACAAGGTGCCATCGCTCTTCTTGACGACCAGCAGATAGCCATCGGGGTGGACGACCACCCCGTTGAGGTTGATCCCATCGCCGGTGAATTGCTCGTCCCGCAGGAAGACGGCCGCGTTCCCCTGCGGATCGACCTTGTAGATGGTCGGCGAGAAGCTGTCGGTCACGTAGGCGTTGCCGGCCGAGTCCAGGGCGATTCCGTTCACGAGATGAGCGCCGGGGGACAGCGGCGCGAGATCCACGTAGTGGATGGCCTTGCCCGTGGAGAGATCGTAGACGCCCACGGCGGCCAGGTTCTTCGGCCCCGCGGCAGACGGCTTGATGCTCGCGCCGAGATCGGAGCTCACCGCCCAGAGCCGCCCCCGCTCGACGTCCACGGCGATGCCGAGCACCGAGCAGAGGCGCGGGTCGTCGACGACACGGGAGACGCCGCCATCGGCGTCCACCGCGTAGATCGCGCCCTCCCTGAACGAGCTCACAAGGAATTTGCCTCGGCTGCCGTCGTATTCGATCGTCTCCGGATACAGCGCTGGCCTGTGGACGGTGATGGGCTGTCCCGTGCGCTCCAGGGTGACGACCTCCGCGCGCGCGCAGCCGGCGGCCGTCAACCCGATCGTCGCAACCGCGCACAGAGCCCGGGCGGTCAACCCCGCACGCGCCGCGCGCGCAGCCGTGCGCCGCGCGCGAGGCGTCCTGTTCATGATCGACATGTCAGCTCCTGTTCTGCCGAGGCATCGCCTCAGTTTATTTCGGGAAATTCACAGGGAGGCGGGGAGACGGGGAGGAAAAATTCTCAAATACTCCCTGTCTCCCCGCCTCCCTGTTCAATATTTCCGCTGAAAAACGGCGGCAAAATGAGGGGGATTCCTCGGCCTGTTCTGGACAGGCCCGTGCGGTGTGCGGAGCGCGCTACCGAGGCGCGCTGCCGGACGCCCGCGGGCGCCTCTCCCACGTTGTCCAATCGTCGACGAATCGCTCTTCGATCCAGGCCTTCGCGGCGCGCGCGTGCCTCAGCTCCTGGCGCAGCTCGAGCACCCGCACGGCAGCCTGGGTGTCCGCGCGCTGCGCGTCGGGGAGGAGCAGCGCTTCCTCGAGCCGCGCCTCGATCTCCCGCTCACGGCGCGCGAGCTCGGCCATCTGCTCGCTCGCCGCGGCTGCGTCGGGCGGCGATGTTGTCGCGTCGAGGGCAGCGCCGCGATCCCGGGCGAGCACGCCGCCCGCGCCTGACGCGAGCAGCGGCGGCCGCGCGCGCGCCACCTGGACGCTCAGGCTTGCAGCCGCAATGCCGGCCGCGGCGAGGCTGGCGATGGCCCGCCGCCGGCCCCGAGGGCTCGGCGTGGAGCGCGCCCGGCTCCCCGCATCCAGGAGGCGCCTGACGCGCGGAAGGAGCGCGCCCGCCGAGCGCGCCATGGCCGGGACCAGCGCGCGCCGCGGGGCGAGCGACGCGCCCGACGCGACCTGGACCAGCGCGCGCGCCAGACCGAGGGGATCCCCCGTGAGCTCGACGGCGCGATCGTCGCAGGCGAGCTCCGCTGTCTGGCGGAAGCGGGACGACGCCAAGTGGACGAGCGGATGCACCCACAGGACCGACTGCACGAGGCCAGCGGCCGGAAACCACAGCCCGTCGCGGCGCTCGATATGCGCCAGCTCGTGCGCGAATACGGCGTCGACCTCGGCGTCGGTGAGGGCGGCGAGCCTCGCCAGCGGAATGCAGATCTCGGAGGCTCCGATGACGAGCGGGCTGCCGACACCGGCGCTCTCGGTCAGCGCGACCGGGCGCATTCCGATCCGGGCGCGCAGCCGATCGAGCCGCTGGAGCAGCCGCGCGTCCTGCACCGACCTGCGCCCGCGGAGCCCACGCCACAGCAGCAGCGCCGACGAGGCGAACCGCAGCAGCCCCAGCGCGGCCGCTCCGGCCGTGCACGCGGCGAGCAGGCTCCACGCCTGGCTTCCCCCGGCGCGCCACGCCGGTGAGCCGGCGCCGGCGCTCTCCCTGGTTGAGCCGCTGATCTCTCGTGCGGCATCGAGGACCGCCGGCGCGGGGGCGTCCTCGAGCGACAGGACGGCGATCTCTCCAGGAGATGCCGTGTCTCCGGGCGCGCGCTCGAAGGCCCATGACATCACCGCCGCGAGCAGCAGTGTCGCGAGCGGACCGAACAGCGCCATCTTCCAGAGCAGGTGTCGCGTGGAGGACGAGAGGGCTCTCCGTCGAGCCACGAGCGCCGCCGCCCCGGTCCACACCGCGACATGGACCGAACAGGTGAGCAGCAGCGCCAGCCAGAGGGCCGCCATGCCGGGCCAGGCGCCCGGCCCCGCGAGCAGGTGGAGCGCCAGGATCACGCGCCTTTCTCCTTGATCAGCCGCTGCATCTCCTCGAGCTCTTCAGGGCTGAGCTGCTCCGACTCCAGGAGCTGCGCGGTGAGGGCCGAGGCCCTGCCGCCGAAGAACGAGCGCAGCACGCGGTGGAGAACGCCCCTGGCCGCCTCCTTCTGATCGACCGACGCGCGGTACACGAACTGCCTGCCAGACCGCTTGCGCTCCACCCACCCCTGCTGGCTGAGCCGCTGCAGCAAGGTCGCCACCGTCGTGGGAGCGAGCTCCCGCCCGTCCTCCGCCATCGCCGAGACGACGTCCCCGACGGAGCCTTCCCCGACGGCCCAGAGGGCCTTCATCACCGCGAGCTGCAGATCGGTCAGCGCTTCGGTTCCCACGACGACAAGTGTCGTTCATGAGCGGCCGCCCGTCAACTACAAATGTAGTCGCGTGAGCTCCGGGGCGGCGGCCGGCGGGATCCCGGGGCCGGGTCGGGCCGCGGGCTACGCCGGCAGCTCCTCGAACTGAGGGAGGGCGTCGGTGATCTGATGCCAGGGCGCCTTCGAGCCGACGTAGATGTGGTGATCGGGCCCCTTCGCCGGCGCGCCGTCGAGCGTGCCGAGCTGCACGTGCGCGAACCGCTGCTCGCGGACGACGTCGTACACGGGCGAGAAGCATTGTTTGCAGACGCAGCGGTACCCGTCCTCGGACTCGCCGACCCGGAGCAGGTGCTCCCGCCCCGCGGTGACGCGGAGCCTGTCGATCTCGATCCCGCCGATGGCGGCGCAGGCGGCGCCGGTGCGCCTCCGGCACCTCGAGCAATGGCAGTAAAAGGCGTAGCCGAACGCGTCGTCGACCTCGAAGCGCACGGCACCGCAGTAACAAGCTCCGTTCAGCATGGCCCAACTACCTTCCTCGAACGCGGCGCCTGGGAGCGCCGCTCCGGCTCCCTCGAACGCGGCGCCTGAGCGCGCCGCTCCGGCGCTCGCGCCCCCTCACCCGTCGGGGAACGGGATGAACTCGATGTCGTCGCCCGGCACCTTCGGAAAGAGCCCTGCCTTCCAGTCCTGCTTCGCGCGCTCGATGCGCTCCGGCGAGCTCGAGACGAAGTTCCACAGGATGTGGCGGTCGCCTTCGAGCGGGGCGCCGCCGAGGAGCATCACGCGGCTCTGCGAGAGCGCGCGGAGCTCCGGCTGCGCTCCGGCGCGGAACACGAGCATCGTCCCCTCGCCGAAGCGCTGGCCCTCGCAGCCGACCGACCCATCGATCACGTAGGCCGCGCGCGCCGCGTGCTCCTCGGGCAGCGGGAGCGTCGCGCCCGGGTCGAGCTCCGCGTGGACGTAGAGCGTCGGCGACAGGACGCCGACCGGCGAGCGCGCGCCGTAGGCCTCCCCCGCGATCACACGCAGCACGGCGCCTTCCCGGGTGACGACGGGGATCGTCGCCGCCGGGTGGTGCTCGAAGCGGGGCGCGTCCTCCTCGTGCTCGATCGGCAGCGCGAGCCAGCACTGGACGCCGTGGAGGTGCGTCTCGCGCGCCAGGTCGCCGCGCTCGGAGTGGACGATGCCGCGCCCGGCGACCATCCAGTTGACGTCGCCCGGCCGGATCGGCTGCGCCGTGCCAAGGCTGTCGCGGTGGTGGATCTCCCCCTCGAACAGGTACGTCAGCGTCGCGAGCCCGATGTGCGGGTGCGGGCGCACCGAGATGCCCTGTCCCACGGCGAAGCGCGCAGGGCCCATGTGGTCGAAGAAGACGAACGGGCCGACGAGCCGGCGGCGGACCGACGGCAGCACGCGCCGCACGGAGAAGCCGCCCAGATCGCGGGCGCGCGCGTCGATGACGAGCTCGATCGCGTTCGCGGGCGAGTCCACGCAGGCGGGTTCATGGTCGGCGTAACGGCTCATCGGGGGCTCCTTCGCGGCGCTGGGCGGGGGTGCGCGGGGCGTCGCCTCGGTCCAGCGATCGCTACCCTAACCCAAGACGAGCTCCGGATGTGTAGCGGCTCGTCACCCACGCGTCACCCCGGGCCAGCGCCTGGCAGGCCGCACCGCGCGCCCACCTCGGCCGCCGTCGCGCTGCTCGAGTGCTACGCCGCGCTTGTGCAGGTTTGAAAACAGGCAGAGTCCGCTGCCGTCGAAGAAGAGAATCTTGATGCTGGTCCGCCGCTTGCCGATGAACGCGAACAGCGCTCCGCAGCGCGCCTCATACCCCACACGCTCGCGAATCAGCCCCGAGAGCCGCTCGAAGCCGTAGCGCATGTCCACCGGCTCCAGCGCGACGAACACCTGCACGCCGGCCGGGATCATCGCGCGCCTCCGCCGAGGGCCCGGACCACGTCGGCCAGCAGCGCGGCGTCGAAGCCCGCTGCCACGCGCACGCGCGCGCCACCGACCTCGACGACGAGCTCCGAAGCGCTGCTCGTCACGGCGGGCGCCTTCGGCACCAGCCGCAGAAAGCGCGGCCGCTCGGTCCGCGACAGCCGGCTCGACCAGCCGTGCAGCGTCGAGGCCGCAAATCCGCGGCTCCGTGCGAACGCCTCCGCCGTTTCACCGCTCTCGCGCCACGCCCGAACGCGCTCGGACCACATCACTTCGGTCGCCTTCGTCCTTGTCATGCACGCCATCATGAACTGGACAGCGCGGCCAGGGGGAGACGGCGCTTCGTGCAGCGCTTACGAACATTCTCCCCATCGGCCTCTCCTCCTCGTAGTGGGTTCGTTCACAACGCCCACGAGCGCACGGAGAGGCCGACCTGCAAGCTTTACGTTCAAGTACTTGGAATTGCTGGCGTTCCCGAATCAGGATCGGCTATTTAGCGATCCGAGCGGGCTTCGGGGATGCGGTCGGCTGCTGGACCGTGATTCGAAGGGACCGGTCAGCCGCGACGGCTGGCATCACCTGCTGCCGCCCCTGGCTGTCGACCAGGTTGCTCGTGCCGCTGGGGTAGTTACATGAACGACATAGGCCAAGGACCTCAATGAACCGCGGGGGCGGCGCTCTCTGAAGGAAGTGAAGTCGGTTCGGCGTCGGTCTGGGACGCCGAACCTTGAAGCTTGTCGAGCTTGTCCAGGATCGAAGCGGTTAGGGCCGAGGCGTCAGGACCCTTTTGGGCCGCAGGCTGCTCGACCTTGTCCAACTGGTCGATGTCCGAGATGAGGGCCTTGGCGTCCTTGATGGCCTGGAGGCGGACGAACGTCGGGCCCTCGTTGATCACCGCGACGGTGGCCCCCAGGAGCACCTCAAGACGCTGCTTGGCTGTCAGGCCCTCAAGGTTGATAGGCGTGGACGTCAGGGGAGCACGCTTCTTCCGTACGATGGGCGTCTCGTCCTCCTCGCCCTCGTACTGGGAGATGGGGACGACGGGGGCACCCGGCATGCAGACATGCTTGTGCTTGCCGACGATGTTATGGTCCGAAAGCCATACTTCCGGGCAGTACGCCGGTAGGAAAGCCCGTTGCGAATCGTCCGCTCGATCTCAAGGCGATCGGGGTGACTGCAAATAGCACAAGCCATGTACGTCAAGAAGTATGACGTATGAAATCGAACAACCAGGCAATTACAGCGTACCTGCGTCAAGATTTCACGCAGAAGAGACGAGAAGAAGGGCGTTGAACAGCCTGGCAGGCTCGTCCTTGACGTGGCCAGGGGCCGGACTCCACGTGCTCCTCGGGCGGAGCACATGAGGCGGCTGCTGTGCGTGCTGGGTCTGCTGGGAGTTGCGGGGATGGCGACGACGATGGGATGTGGAGCATCGCCAGAGGTGGATGAGCCTGGAGAGCCGGTTGAGGAAGCTGAGATGGCCGCGTCCTACAGCGAGTGCGTTGCTGCCTGTAGGAACGGCCAGCTCGCGATGGAGCAGTTTTGCCGGGGGTTACCTGACCCACGCATGAGAGCGACATGCTGGTTGGCTGCAAAAGGGGGCATGATCGCCTGCATCAACTGGTGCAACTGGCATTTCGGGGATTAGCGGAGGGCTGCCGCTTGACCAGTCCCAGGAACCAGCGGCAAGCTGCGTCCCATGGTCCCCATAGATGACCCCATCGCGGAACGTCGCCTCACCGTCGTTGACGACCCCGGCCGCTCCGTAACTGTGACGATCGGCCGGCCTGTGGAGGCGCAGCCCGGAGAATGGGCGTGCCCGTTCACCATCGTCGGCATCCCCGAGCCTCGGTCGGATCGAGGTCTCGGCGTCGATGGCGTTTCAGCCGTGCTCAACGCCCTCCATGCCATCCGGCATGCGCTCGAAGCTTCTGGGGTTCGCGTTTCTTGGGAGGGAGGGGAGCCGGGGGATACGGGCTTCCCGAAGCTGATGCACTACGCTTTCGGGTTCGCGTTCTCCCAGAGGATGGAGCAGCTCATCGACGAGGAGATCCAGACGCTTGTGGATGAGAAGAAGGCGAGCGGGGGGCAGGGACCTGCGGGCTGACGGCCTGCTCGAACGGCCCCGGGATCCCCTGATTGCTCACGCCCGCTTGCAGCTCCACGTGCACAAGGGGGAGCTACGCTCTCCGAAACAGCCGGGAGATAGCTATGAAGCTGACGTCAATCGTTGCGCTCAGTCTGGGCACCTTCCTTACGTTCGCAGCGTGCGTTGGTGCACCTGTGGATGACACCAACGTGAACGGTGACGTCGAAATGTACGAGGAGACGGCGCAGGCGCTATGCGAACATGGTTCCGGATATTACTGTGTCGGCAAGGTTCTTCTGACGTGGCAGCAGAAAACAAATGGTGGCTGTAAGGTCATTTCCGAGCAGGTATGTCTTCTGGGGTGTGTAAATGCCGGACCCGGCAAACACGACTATTGCGCCCAGTACGCTGGCGACTGAGCTCACTGACGGGTCCCATGGGAGAGCCAGTGCTCGGTGCGGTCGGTGTGACCGCGGATGTCGATCGTCGGGTCTCGGATGAGGGCCGGGATCACTGGATCATGAAGTAGACAATCCCATCGAGCACCTGGAGATATCCGTGGCTGGCCCCCTCGTCGTCACCCTTGTCCTCCGTGGACTTGAGCGCCTCCTCCAGCGCAGCACGCGGTACGCGGATGCTCAGGACACGGATCTGGTGACGGCACCTCTTCCGGCCATGCATCAGCTCAAGTTTGGTCCACTCGCCCGGATGGATCCTGACGCCGAGCCGCACGAGCCCAACGCCGCTTTCAAGGGGGTCCTGCTTCCGCAGCGCCGACCGCTTGGCCCAGACCTTCTCCTGCTCGATGGCGTCGCGAACCTCTCCCACGGTGGCGTAGCGCGACAGCTCGGGGATGCGCTCCACCAGGTCGGGCGGGGTCTGAACCTTGGCACCGAGGCCCCCAAGACGTTTGGGATCGTGGAAGCTTTCGAGGACGGCCTGGAGCGCGGGGTCCCGCTCGGCCCGTTCGAACAGCGGGCTCGTCTCGACGGCGTCGGCGACAGCCCTGGGGGCGGTCACCTTCGCGATCACCTTCTCGGGGTCGGCCTCGCGAACGAGCTCCAGGAGGCCCGTGAAGCTCGCGCTCAGGACGCGATGAGCCGACCATCACGCCCGTGACCGACACCCGCTCACCGTCGCGATGGCCATCAGCCAGCCCGAGCGAGAAAGCATCAACCAGTTTGACTTTCAACAACCTGCAACGCGCAAGGCACGAGCTATGGCTGGTGCACCGGCCAGAAGGTGCCTGACGAGGTGGAGTGGTGCACGAGCCCCCAGGACGAGAACTGCGACGGGCTGGTCAACCCCGCCTGCGCGCCGGTGACGCTGGCGGCGGGGAGCGCGCACTCGCTGGCCCTGCGCTCCGACGGCACGGTCTGGGGCTGGGGCGACAACGCCGATTACCAGATCAGCGCCTACCAGAGCGCCGGGCTGTATCCGGATCCGTTCTTCGTCGACGGGCTGAGCGGCGTGACCGACGTGGCTGCGGGCCTGGCGCACTCGCTGGCCCTGGTCGCGGACGGCACCGTCCTGGCCTGGGGCACCAACACCAGCGGCCAGCTCGGGACCATGACGACCCTTCCCGATCTCGTCGTGGTGCCCGGCCTCGACCAGGTGATCGACGTGGCGGCGGGGCAATATCACTCGCTGGCGCTGCGGTCGGACGGCACCGTGTGGGCCTGGGGCGATAGCTCCGTCGGCCAGCTCGGGGACGGCTTGCTGGGCTGGCGCGCGACCCCGGCGCCCGTGCCCGGCCTGAGCGGCGTGGTCGCCATTGCGGCGGGCGACCTCCACTCGCTGGCCGTGCTCGCCGACGGCACGGTGTGGGCCTGGGGCGAGGGCTCCGAGGGGCAGCTCGGCCGATGGCGCGTCGGCCGACAGCGCGGTCCCGGTGCCCGTCTCCGGGCTCGACGGGGCGATCGCGGTGGCCGCGGGGACCTGGCACTCGCTGGCGCTGCGGTCGGACGGCACCGTGCGGGCCTGGGGCGAGGGCTCCGAGGGGCAGCTCGGCCAGGGCGCCAAGGCCAGCAGCCCGGTGCCGGTGCCCGTCGCGAGCCTCGACGGCGTGACCGCGATCGCCGCGGGGAGGTGGCACTCGCTGGCGCTGCGCTCGGACGGCACCGCCCGGGCCTGGGGGAGCAACGCGAGCGGGCAGCTCGGCAACCCGACGTATCCTCCGTGGTCGCAGCCGCAGGCCGCCCCCGTGCCCGTGCTCCTCGACCAGATCACCGCCATCGCCGCGGGCGACGCGCACGCGCTGGCGCTGCGCGCGGACGGGACCCGCTGGGCCTGGGGCGACAACGACAGCGGGCAGCTCGGCGACCACCACACCGGGTCGTCCGTGGGGGTCCCGGTGGAGGTGTGGCCGTACTGGTGAGCGCGGCCGCCGTTCCGTTCCCGGCGCTGCGCGCGGGCGCGTCCTCGACCGCTTCAGGCCTATTCTGCGCCTGATCCCCAGCGCGCCAAACGTCGAACGGGAGGCCCGCCAACGTGTGCTGGTCCTCGTCGAGGCTCGGCCGCTCTGCGTCAGCTCGGCCGCTCGAGGAGGGCCTGGAGCTTGAAAGTGGCGTCCACCGTGGTCGGGTGATCCGCGCCGAGCTCCCTGCTCAGCTCGGCGATGGCTCTGCGCGCCGTGTCGGCAGCGTTGCCACCGGTAACGCCTGGCAGGGCGCTCTACACGGAGCCTCGCGCGCCCACCTCGGCCGCCGCCGCGCGGCGATCGACGCGCGGGCGGGGCGCTTCACGGCGGCGTGGCGATACCCTAGCCTGGCCGTGGATCTCCGCCGCGCCACGAGCGCCACTAAGGAAAGAAGGACCATGGCCGTCACCTCTGGCTTCGACCTCACGAGCGAGCGCTTCTTCGCCGATCCCTTCCCGACGCTCGATCGCCTCCGCACCGAGGCGCCGGTCTACTTCTTCGAGCCGCTCCAGTGCTTCCTCATCACCGCTCCTGCCGATATCGAGGGGCTCGTGAAGGACCCGAGCTTCACCGCGCGGCGGGCGACGGCGATCCTCGGCAGCCTCGGCATGCTCGGCGAGGACGATCTCTCGAAGAAAACATTCGACTCCTTGTCGCGGCTCGCCTTCTTTCAGGACCCGCCGCGCCACACGAAGCTTCGACAGCTCATCATGAAGGGGTTCTCGCCGTCGGCCGTCGAGTGGATGCGCCCGCGGGTCGTGGGGCTCGTGCAGCGCGCCGCCGAGAAGGCGCGGCGCGACGGCGAGATGGATGTCGTCTCGGCGTTCTCCGAGGCGGTCGCGCTCAACACGCTCGCCGAGATGTTCGTGATACCCGAGGCCGATCGGCCGCAGTTCATGAGATGGTCGACGGACCTCCTGAAGCTCGCCGGCGGCGGGGTCACCTCGGAGGAGCAGAAGCGGGCGGTGAAGCAGAGCTGCTGCGACATGGTCGACTACATGATGCGGCTCGTCGAGGAGCGCCGGAAGGCGCCGGGCGAAGACGTCGCGAGCAGGTTCATCGAGGCAGAAGGCGGAGACACCGAGCTCGCGGGCGAGGCGGCCCTGCAATGCTTCCAGATGGTCGCCGCGGGGTTCGTGACCTCCGTGAACCAGATCGCGAACACCGTGCTCGCGCTCCTCAACCACCCCGCCGAGCTCGCGAAGCTCCGGGAGGCGCCAGGCCTCGTCCGCGGCGCGGTCGAGGAGAGCCTGCGCTTCGAGCCGTCCGTGCTCTCCCTCAGCCGCATGTGCGCGAGGGACACGGAGATCCGGGGCACCAGGGTCTCCGAGGGGCAGTTCGTCTTCGCGATGATCGCCGCGGCGAACCGCGATCCCGGGCTGTTCGCCGAGCCGGACCGCTTCGATATCACCCGGCAGCAGAGCCGGCACCTGACCTTCGGGAGCGGCGCTCATTACTGCCCCGGGGCCCCGCTCATCCGGATGGAAGTGGAGGAGTCGGTGCGCGCCCTGCTCTCGCTGCCGCGCTGGGAGCTCGCCGAACCGACGTTGAGCTACGCCGGCTCGAACCTGCAGGACCGCGGGCCGAGCTCGCTGCGCGTTCGCTTCCCCGCAGCCTGAAGCGGGCGGACTCGACCCGTCTCCACGATCCCCGCGGGACCGAGCTGCCGCTCTGCCCGGCGATATCCGCGCTCATTGGGCATCGGATCGCGACATCCTCGGCGTTTCGCGCCGGCACCCCGCGGCGCTGATCGAGGCGCCAGAAGAGCTCGAAGCCGGGGGAGACGGTCGCTGACTTGTCCACGGTACGCAGCACACTTGAGCGGGTCGAAACGCTTCACAGAAATGAGCCGACGCGCAATTTCGGTCGGATACCATAACCAAAAGTAGGACTATTGGCCACATTTGGCCAGGCCTACCAAACGGCTGAGCACATTCAATCGACCGACCGAAAATTCTCACCAAAACGAATCGAATCTGGCGATTTCTGTCGGTTGACGCCAAGCGGACGGCATCACTAGCGTGACTGGATGCGTCGCATCGCGATTCACTCTCGATTGTTCTTGCGCTCGGGGTCGCGACAGCACCCACGCGCCCGGCCAGCGCGGACGATGTTCAAGCACGGCGACGGTCCGCGACGAATGCGGCTGCTTCTCACCGTAGGCATCCTCTCCACCGTCGGCGCGGGCGCCCTCTCCGGGTGCGCTTACGACGATAGCTGCTACGACGAACGCCTCTGCCTCACACCACCGAAGTCTCTCTGTGACGGCGACCCAGCCACGGCGATGGCGCTCGAGGAATGCGGGGTGTTCGTCAGCGAGCAGGGCGACGACAACAGCGCCGGTACGAAGGGCGCGCCGGTGAAGACCTTGCAACATGCGATCGGCCTCGCCACACACGGACGAGGCCACGGCGAGCCGCCGACCCGACGCGTATACGCGTGCGGTGGCGCGTTCGAGGAGGCGATCACGCTGCCCTCGGGTGTCGACCTGTGGGGCGGGCGTCTCTGCGAACTTGGCGACGATTGGTCGTATGATGGATCGTTCGGCGGACCGAATCACCCGACGATCATCGCTCCGCCGATGGGGATCCCGCTGCGGGTGATCACGGGAGAAGCACAGGGCGCGACGTCAACGGTCTTCGGCGTGCACGTCGAGGCAGCGGATGCGTCCGCGGACGATGGCAAGTCGTCGATCGCGATGATCGTGAGCCCTGGGGCTAGGGCGACAGTGCGGGCGAGCGCGCTCGTCGCAGGCAACGGCAAGGACGGGGAGCCAGGAGATGACGCTCTTAGCGTCCGGGCAAAGGACGGCCTGGAGGGGAACGACGGCGCGTCCGCCTGCACTGCGGACTCCGCGACGGGGGCGCTGCCAGTCGTGACCGCGTGCGACGACGGCATCGAGTCCACTGGAGGCTACGGGGGCGACGGTGGGCTAGAGTCGGGGGCCGATGGCGCTCCGGGGCAGCCGGCGCCCATGGGGAATGATGACGATTGGGGCCGCGCAGGGCTCGGCGCGGACATGACGAGATGCAGCGAAGGGAAACGTGGCGCAACGGGTGCTGACGGTGGTCGCGCTGGCGGAGCGGCTGGCATAGGGTACCTCACCGAAGACGGTTGGATTGGCATTCGCGGAGAGGACGGGAAGAAGGGCGGCATAGGTCAAGGAGGTGGCGGTGGCGGCGGCAGTAGCTCGCTCGGCCCGATGGCGGCGTGTCCAGCTGACCGCCCTCAGGCCGGTGCGGCTGGCGGCTCAGGGGGCAGTGGCGGCTGCGGTGGCCTTGGGGGCAAAGGCGGCGGCTACGGCGGGTCGAGCATCGGCGTTGTTGCGCTGCAGGGGAGCGCGGTGACGCTCGGGGCGACTCGGGTGACTACCGGCAACGGCGGCAACGGCGGGGTCGGCGGAACGGGCCAACCTGGCGGCGGCGGTGGAGCGGGTGGCAATGGTGGAAAGCGCCCTCCGGGTGACAGTGAGATGTGGCCCGCGTGCGACGGGGGAGCAGGAGGCGACGGCGGACGCGGCGGTGATGCCGGCGGCGGCCTCGGGGGGTCCTCCTATGGCATCGCAGCTCACAGCGCCTACGTGGCCTTCGGGCCGGACGTCCCTGTACAGTTCGGAGGCTACGGCAAGGGTGGCCTCGCAGGCAATGCAGTACCTGGTTTCGACGTGGGGAAGGGCGAGAACGGCGACTCCATGCCTTATCGTCAATTCGATGTGCCCAATCCCGAACCGCCCCGTTGAATGGCCGCCCCACGTCCGACAAACCATCGAGGAAGAACGATGCGAACCACACGAGTGACCTATCTGTCCCCTGCGCTGCTGCTCGTCGTGGCCGGCTGCGGCACCGCACCGGGCCCCAACGAGCCTGGCGGAACGGCGTGCGACGGCAGCTCATCGTGTCAAGACGAACCGCCGTCAGAGTCGTTCTGTCTCGAGCGTCTCGCCGCCGATGTCTGGGAAGATGGCTGCGGCGTGTTCGTGGGCGGTGTCTGGGGCAGCGGCGACGACGCGAACCCCGGAACGACGAAAGACAAGCCGGTCCGCACGCTGCAGCGCGGCGTTGAGCTCGCGCGTACCGGCCGAGGGCGTGTGTTCGCATGCGCCGATGGGTTCTTCGGGCCCCTGACGCTGCCTTCCGGCGTGGATCTCATCGGTGGGTTCGGTTGCGTGAGCTGGAGGCGTCAGCCCGACACGCGCTCCGTCCTTCAGCGTTCGGGTGAGAGCGACATCCTCCTGACCGTCGTACCGGCGAGCGACGGAGACACGGGCGCCGCGGACGGGGTATCGACGATCATCGACATGCGTCTGTGGGCGAGCAGGCGGATCGGGATGCTTCTCCGCTCCAACACGGCCGTGGAGCTCCTCCGGAGCGAGCTTAGCTCGTCTGGTGGAGGGGAAGGCCAAGATGGCAAGCAATGGTCCGGGCTGAATGAGGCAGCGGCAGGACCTGATGGGCAGTATGGGCGAGACGCCTGCTCGGCGACCACCGTCGCCGGCGGCCCGGCGGTGGTGAATCCGTGCGACGGCGGAATCCCGAGCATCGGCGGGAAGGGAGGGGACGGGCTTCCCGACGGCGCTGGCGACGGGGACGACGGGCAACCGAACGCGACATCAGACCCGATCGACGGACGTGGAGGCGACGGGGATGTCCCAGGGATCAACTGCGAGCCGGGGTTCTACGGGATCTACGGCGCCTCGGGTACGGTCGGAGCAGCCGGCGAGGGCATCGGGCGCATAGGCGAGACGGGATGGGAGGGCGATTGGGCAGGCGACGGCAGCAGGGGCATGCCGGGCCAAGGCGGCGGCGGAGGGGGCGGCCGTCGAGGGGGGCTCTCCGCGTGCGGCAAGGCCTCCAAGGGAGGCGCCGCCGGCGGCTCTGGAGCCGCCGGCGGGTGTGGCGGTCGAGGCGGCCGAGGGGGCGAGAACGGTTACCCGACGATCGGGATCGTTGCGCTCCACGCCAAGCTGACGGTGCGCGACAGCATGATCACGACGGAGGCCGGGGGGCCTGGCGGCGACGGTGGGCCGCCCGAGCAAGGAGGCGAAGGCGGTCGAGGAGCGCCGGGCGGCGCCGTGGGGGACGGCACGTGGTCCTGTGAAGGGGGCAACGGCGGCCGAGGAGGCGACGGCGGCTACGGCGGCCCCGGGCGCGGCGGCGACTCGATCGGCATCGCCTACCTCGACGAGGACCAGCTCACACTCGAGGGGGTCACGTACGCCCTCGGACCGCCGGGAAAGGGCGGCGTGAGCTGGGATTGGTCTGGCGACGAGATCACGGGGGAGGACGGGAACTCCGTCAAGACGCTTCGGTTTCCGGAGTAGGAACAGCGCCCGGCGTCACGACTGGCTTGCAGACGTCTTGGCTAAGCGCGGGCGCCGACGGAGGACAGGACCCGCTCGAGCTCGATGGGATCGATCGGCTTCGTCATGTGCAGATCGAACCCCGCCTCCCGGGCGCGGCGGCGATCGTCCGCGTGGCCGTACCCGGTCTGCGCGATGAGGTAGGCCCGCGCCGTGGCGGGATCGGCGCGCAGCGCCCGCGCGAGGGCATACCCATCCATCCCCGGCAATCCGAGGTCGCAGAGCACCACGTCGGGCGCGAGCGTGCGCCCCATGGCGAGCCCCGCGGGGCCCGTGTACGCGACCTCGGCCTGATACCCGAGGAGGGCCAGCAACTGCTTGAGGATGTCCGCCGTGTCGTGGTTGTCCTCGACCACGAGCACCCGGAGCGACCCCTCCCGCGACGCGGTCGCGGGCCGGACGGGCTCCTGCCGCCGGGTGGAACGAGCTGGCGCGGTGCAGAGCGGCAACCGGACGCGGAAGGTCGATCCGCGCCCTGGGCCCTCGCTGTGGGCCTCGACGGATCCGCCGTGCATCGCGATCAGGCTGTGCACGAGCGAGAGCCCGAGGCCGAGGCCGCCGCGCCGTCGATCGAGGCTGCTGTCGGCCTGGCTGAAGGTCTCGAAGACGCGCGGGATCATCGATGGATCCATGCCGATCCCCGAATCGTCCACCACGATCACCGCGATGTTCGTCGCCGGATCCGTCTCCAGGGAGGCGACCACGCGGCCCCCCGCGTCCGTGAATTTGAGCGCGTTGTGCAGGAGGTTGCCGATGACCTGCGCGAGGCGCGTTTGATCGCCTGACGTCCAGACCGGCTCGTCCGGCAGGGAGACCAGAAGCTCGATGCCGTTGCCCCCGAAGACCGGCGCATAGTCGTCCGTGACCTGACGGACGATCCGCGCGAGATCACAGGGCTCTCTTCGCAGCTCGATCTTGCCCTGGGCGACCCGCGACACGTCGAGCAGATCGTCGATCATCCGGGCCATGTGCGCCACCTGGCGCGCGATCATCTCGCGCGTCCGGGCGGCCTCGGGCGCGTCGCTGCCGGTGATGTCGAGGACCTGAATGGCCGTGCGAATGGGCGCGAGCGGATTGCGCAGCTCGTGGGCGAGCATCACCAGGAACTCGTCCTTGCGGCGATCGGCCTCCCGGAGGGCCCGCTCGCTCTCGAGCAGCGCCTGCTCGGCCCGCTTCCGTTCGGTCACCTCCTGCACCACGACGTTGATGCCGAGCATCGTACCCGCCTCGTCGCGCACGGGGTGGACGCTGACCAGCCAATCGTGGTCCCCCTCGGGCCGCGCGACCCGGAGCTCGCAGTTCGTCACCTCCTGCCCCGTCTCGAGGGCACGCTCGCAGAGGTCCTTGAAAGGCGTCGCCTCGGGGATGAACTCGCCGAGCGCGCGGCCGAGGTGCTCGGAGATGGGCCGGCCGGTGATGCGCGCGAGCGTCTCGTTGACGCTGACGTACCGGAGATCCCGGTCGAGGAAGCAGAGGCCGACGGGGGCCGTCGAGTACACGTTCTGCAGGAGCGCGAGGTGGCGCTGCGCGGCCTGCTCGCTCGCCCGCAAGCTCCGGCAGAGGCGATTGCGTTCGAGGACGGCCGCCACCTGCACGCTCAGCGTCTGCATGAGCGAGAGCTCGTCGGCGTTCATGTGCGAGCGCTTGCTGGTGGCGAAGGCCAGGGTCCCGAGCAGCCGGTCGTGCGAGATGAGCGGATATCCCGCATAGGCCTGCACGCCCGCCTTCTTCAGCTCCGACCCGCATTCGAGGGTCGAGCGCTGGAGATCGAAGGCGATGAGGGGCATCCGGGTCGCCGCCACGGTCCCGCACATGAACTGGCCGAACCTGATCGTCCGATATCGCTGCTCGTCCTCGGGCGAGATGCCCGCGGCCGACTCGAGGACGAGGGTGTTCGGCTCGTCGCCGATCATGTAATTGAAGTAGAGCTCGACGCCGAGGTCGCTCGCCAGCTCCTCGAAGAGGGATCCGAGGAGCGCCGAAGGCTCGTCGCAGAGGACGAGCCGACTCGCGGCTTTTGCCAGGATCCTCAGGTGCGCGTGTCCGGCTCGCGCCTGCCCGGGCGTCTCGGCCGCAAGAGCGAATTTCGCGTTGGGCGGCACGTGTACCCATCGGCGGCGCCGAGGGCTTCCTCGAGCCACCCCCCTTTGCCTTCACCGTGCAGTGTACTGCTCGGCAGGCACGGCGCCACGGCGACGCTCGCCGAGCTCGAGCATCCACATTTCGCAGAATTTCCGAGCGTTTCGCTAACCGATGTTGCTCGGCCGGTACCAGTCGAAGTTGTTGTGGAACGGAAAGCTGTTGATCCCCAGGCTGATGCTGGCGTCGAGCGCGCGGACGTGGTGCCACCAGCCCACCGGGATGAAGAGCGCGTCGCCCGGCTCGAGCACGACGTCCTTCACGAGCACCGGGGCCATCGGGTCCTTCTCCGGATCCCGATCGGCGTACATCGCGCGTGCGCCGTCGAACAGCGACGTCTCGAACGGCGCGATCATGCGGTAACGCTTCCTGCCGTACACCTGCCCGAACAGGATGTTGGACGTGTCGTAGTGCAGCGGCGTGACGGTCCCGGCAGGGCCGAGCCACAGCGCCGAGGCGCCCAGCAGCCGCTGCGCGGCGCAGTACCCGTCCGGGAGCACCACGTCGTCCAGCAGCGCGCCGAGCCTCGTCCGCTCGAGGACGCGGTTGTTGGCGACCATGTAAAAGTCGTTCGTCTCCTCGCGCGCGGCGCCGGCGATGCGCGCGACGAAGTCGCGCAGCGGCGTGCTCTCGGTGTGCCGCGCCGCGTGCATGTCGTAGTCGGGATCGCTCTGGCGTCCTGTCGTGACGTCGACGACGACATCGCCGAAGCGCTGGGAGAGGTACGCCGGGGTCCACCGGCCGAAGGCGGGCCAGCGGGTCACGATGTCGGTCAGGACGACCGGGATGTTGCCGGCGACATAGACGTCGCGGAGCTCCTCGCCAGACACGCCGGAGCGCCGCGGGATCCCCGTCGGATCGCAGGCGACCGACGCCATTCTCTGCTGGAGCCGCGCCAGCATCTCGTGCCGCCGCGCCGACCTGGCGAAGGGCCGAGCGGCGACGAAGATGGGCGAACGGACGATGGCCGAGAGCAGCTCTCCGGCCTGCGCGCGGCTGACGCCGGCCGCCTGGAGCTGCTCCGAGATCTGGCCCTCGGGCACGCCGCGCAGCAGGTTCTCCGTGGCCCAGCGCCACCACTCGGGCGCAACCTCCAGCTCACGTTCCTGTTCGCCCATCTTCGACCTCACGATGTTGGGGAGCGCAACGGTGCGACGATCGAACGCCTCACTTGCACGGCGGAGGAGGCGGCGGCATCGGCGGGATGATCTCCTCGCCCGGAGGCGGCGGCGGCGGCATCGGCGGGATGATCTCCTCGCCCGGAGGCGGCGGCGGCGGCGGCATCGGCGGGATGATCTCCCCCTCTTCCCCGTCCGGCGGCGGCGGCATCGGCGGGATGATCTCCCCCTCTTCCCCGTCCGGCGGCGGCATCGGCGGGACAATCTCGCCGCCCTCGCAGTCCGGAGGCGGCGGCGGCATCGGCGGGATGATCTCCTCGTCCGGAGGCGGCGGCATCGGCGGGATGATCTCCTCGTCCGGAGGCGGCGGCGGCATCGGCGGGATGATCTCGCCTTGATCGCCCGGGTCGTGTCCCTCGTCGACGCCCGGAGGACCACAGGCGACAACGAAGACGGCAGCCGCCGCTACAGCCGCTCGAGACACCCGCTGCACCAGGGCCGCCGTCCGAGGCGGCGGCGTGGGCAGCGGCGATAACAAGGCTGCATCGTCCGAAAGAAAGTCACGTGACATGAACACCTCCGCTCAGCGCAGCGTGCAGGACATGTGCCATCTCACTACCGCCGGAACTCCCTGAAGATCTCGCCTTCTACAGCGCCCACCGACGCACCCGTCGCGCGTGGCCCAGAGTGGCTCAGCAGCGCGCGGCTCACCGCAAGGCCCGCGCGAGCGCCGCCTCGTCGACCTCGTCCTCGGCGGCGCGCTCGAGCGCCGCGCGCAGCGCATCGTCCGCGGTGGCCCCGGCGGCGACGCGGATGCGCTCCTGCGCCTCGGGGTGCCCGGCGACGCGAAGGAGCAGGGCGGCGCCCACCCGGCGATCCCGCGGGGCGCTCACGTCGTCGAGGGCGAGGAGCGCGTCCTCGGGGGTCAGGCTGGCGGCGCGGTAGTCGCCGGCGGCGAGCAGCTTGCGGAGGTCCTCGCGCCAGGCCGCGAGGTCGCGGCCGCGCCGCTCCAGCGCCTCGGCGCCGCGCGGCGCCGCGCCGGCGGCGGCGGCCCCCTCGTGCGCATCGCGGATGCGCTGCGCGAGCGCCTCGGTCAGGGCTTCCCCCGTCCGGAGCACGAGCGGGATGCCGCCGCCTCGGCGAGAGAGAACGAGCCGATCACCGCGCATCCCGACCGAGTTGAGCTCGGCGTAAGGGACCCAGACGGACGAGAAGGGCCGATCGATGCGCACGCCGTCGGTGCCCACCACGACCTGGGTGCGGCGCGCTGCGCGACGGAGGAGCCACGTCGACGCCAGGGCGAGGGCAAACCACGCCACGATCGGCCCGGCGCTGCGAGAGGCCTGCAGCGGCAGGGCGATCGCCGCGATCACGATGAGCCAGAGGATCATGAAGACCGGCAGACCGACGCAGCCGGCCGCGAGCTCGCGGTGGACGCTGCCGAGCGAGACAGCGACGCGCCGCTCCGTCGGGCCCATCCCGAGGGCCGCGAGCAGGCGCGCGCCCTCCTCCTCCCGCGCGACCTGCACATCGATCACCCGCCCGCGGCTCAGGCGGAGCTCGACGCGGACGCGCAGATCCGACAGGACCAT
Source organism: Sorangium sp. So ce426 (assembly GCF_051475585.1). Lineage (NCBI taxonomy): Bacteria > Pseudomonadati > Myxococcota > Polyangiales > Polyangiaceae > Sorangium > Sorangium sp. So ce426. Next base: position 9,431,534 of record NZ_CP150341.1, read on the forward strand.
GCCGGAGCGGATCTCGGCGCGCGGGATCGAGCGCTCCACGGAGCCGAAGGCGAAGCGCAGCCCGGCCGCGTCCGCGGTCACGCGGACCGGCCGCTTCCAGCGGATGCCGGTGGTGAGGGCCAGGGCGCTCGCGAGGGAGAGGCCCAGCGCGGCGACCACGCCGGGCACGGTCATGGCGAGGGCGCTGAGCGCGAACCCGCGGAGGCTCGGCTCGCCCAGCGCGCTTGCGAGGATCACGGCGAGCACGCTGGCCAGGAAAGGCCCCGCGACCGCGAGCAGCGCGAGGCCCGCGAAGATGCGGCCGAGGCCCTCGTGGCGCGCCGCGAGCCGGCAGCTCGTGAACTCGAAAGCAGGTCCGGAGGTCGCCCCCATCGCCAGGGCCATTCTGCGCCCTTTGTCGGGGCGATCTCCAGCACGTTACGGCGAGGTCGCTAACCGTGGATCCAGTAGCGGTAGCCGTTCGTGCGGAAAGGCACGTCGAGCTCGCGGCAGATCTCGGCGATCACATCGGGGGTGAAGAAGTAGTTGCGGATGCGGGCGAGGTGCTCGCCGTCGGTCTCGACGGTCCAGACGGTGCGCACCGCCGGTCCTGTGTCGTGATCGAACCAGAAGAGCAGCAAGAGCTCGCCGCGGTGCGCGCGCACCTCGCAGCGCGGCGGGCCGCCGAGGTAGCCGACCAGGTGACGGGCATCGACCCCGCCGGCGTCGGTGGTCGTGATCGGCGAGAGGCTGCCGACGAACGACCCGGTGCGCGGATCGGCCGGGGGCTCGCGTCCGTACTCGGTCACCACGCCGACGATCTCGGTGATCGAGCTGTCGAGGAGCAGCGACGTCAGGGCCGGCAGGTCGCGGGCGTTGAAGGCGGCGCAGAAGGCGTCGAGCACACCCGGCGCGGGCGCCCGGGGCTCGTCGGCCTCGGGCGCCACGAGCTTGCCGCGGCCGCGGTGCAGCGCCGCCTTGACGGCGCCGACCGAGGTCGAGAGCGACGCGGCGACCTCTTCGAGCGAGAAATCGAACACGTCCTTGAGCACCACCGCCGCGCGCTCCTGGGGCGACAGGTGCGCGACGAGGGTGCCGGCGGCCTCGCGCGACGCCCGCTCGTCGGGCGCGTGCCCTGGCGCTGGGTGTGCTGCCGCGGGCTCGCCGAGCGCGTCGCGCTCGAGCCGCTGCCGCCGGGCGCGGTCGATCCAGAGGTTCGACGCCACCCGGAACAGCCACGCGCGCGGGTTGGGCAGCTCGTGGAACAGGGTGCCGAGCGTGACGAAGCCGCGGGCCATGGTGTCCTGCACCAGGTCCTCGGCGTCCCACGGGCTCCGGGTCAGGTAGCGGCAGTAGCGGTACAGCTCGGGCCGGAGCGGCTCGAACACGTCGAGGAACCGCTGCCATGACGCCTTCACGTCATTGCTCAGCTCGCCGAGGTCGCGCGGCTCGTCGCTCATGACCAGACCGGCTCGTAGCACAGGACCGACAGCCCGCCGCCCAGGTTCTGGGTCCGGATCTGCCGCAGCGAAAGGCGCGTGTCGCGGCGCGCGAACAGCGGCGTACCGCCGCCGAGCACCACGGGGTGCACGATCAGGCGGAATTCGTCGACGAGGCGGTGCTCGATCAGCGTCGACACGAGCGCGGCGCCGGCCCAGGCGACGATCGGCTTGCCGGGCTGCCGCTTGAGCGCGGCGATCTCCTCGGGATCCCGGGCCACGCGGGTGTTGGCCCACGCGGCGTGCGTCAGGGTCCGGGACAGCACCACCTTGGGCAGGGCGTTCATCTTGCGCGCGAACGCGAGGTCCTGGGGCGAGCGCGGGTGGGCCTCGGCGTCGGGCCAGTACTGGAGCATGAGCTCGTAGGAGGTGCGCCCGTAGACCGCGAGGCCGACGGAGTCGATCATCTCGTCGCAGTACCGCTCGAACTGCGGGTTGCCGTCCTGGAACCAGTCGAGCTCGCGGCCCGGGCCCTCGATGTAGCCGTCGAGGGACGTGATCATGGAGACGTAGAGGCGTCGTTCGGTCGGGGTTGTCGTCGTCATGGCCCACCGACGAACGGCGCGGCCGGAAGGATACGGGGGACGGCGAAAATGATCGCGCCGACCCGAGTCGACCCGACCCGGGGCGACCCGACCCGAACGGGCATGACCTCGCGGGTGCGCCATCCCATCGAGGAGAGCCGCGCCCGGTACGATAGGCCCCTCACAGCCTGGCAATCGTCAGCGTGCAGAGCCCGTCGGACGCATCGCCTTGTTTGGGCCGCATCCGTCAACGGTCAGGAGAGCACTTCGGTGGCAGTCTTCGCCCCGAGGACGTTATCAATCCAGCGGTCGAGGGTCGCAATGTCCGTACACGCCTGGATGCGAGCGCTCTCGCTCTCGGTGAGCGCGATGTCTGCACGCGCCAGCAGCCGCAGCAGCGTGTCCCTCTTGCCCTCGAGCTTGCCCTTGAGCTCGCCCTCACGTAGGCTCGCGAGCTTGATGCGATCCATCAGCTCCCGCACGAACGGAAACCTCGCCTCGTCTTCGATCTGCCGTTCCATGACCAACGCCTCCAGAGCCCGCCGCATGGGCTCACGCAACCCGCTCCAGATGACCTGAAAGTAGACCATCGCGTGCTCCTGGTCGAGCCGCCCAAGCGCAACGAGCGCGGCCTTGACCACGGTGAGCCCGCTCGGCCCATTGCCGTGCGCCACCGCCGAGAGCACGGCCAGCTCGGCGTCCTTCTCCGCCTCGGCCGGGTCGGTGATCTCGGGGACGACGGCCGGACCGAGCACCAGCGGCTGGACGTGGCCGAGGCCCAGGCCGAGGTCGATGTCCTCCGCCGCCCAGGCGGCCACGCCGGCGTCCGGTGCGATCACGAGGACGACCGTGCCGCAGCGCTTCCTGGCACGCACGACCGTGACGTACGTCGGCCACGAGAACTTCTTGTCCGGATCCATGTCGCGCTGGACCTCGATGACGATCGCCAGCGCGAGCGCGCCGCTCGCGTCTCGAAGCTCGAGCACCAGATCAGCGCGGAACTCCACCGGGAGGAGCTGGTCGAGCGACGATTCGACGACTCCGACCGAGGTGTGTGGCGGCACCTCGAGGCGGAAGAGCGTCGCGAGCCAGTGGGGCGCGAGCTCGGGGTGCTCACGGAACATCTCGACGAGGGCGTTGTGCTCGAGCGTCGGCATGACGCTCGGTCTCGAGCACACCCCGTGCCGACACGAAACGACGGGAAAACGCGAGGAGAGATCCACCTCAGGGGGTGGCGGCGCCATGGCGGACGGCGGCCGCTGCCATGCCCCGATCCATGGCGCGCCCGCCCAACGATACTCCCGTCAGGCAGCGTCACGCCGCACGGACAATCGCTGTTGCTCCAGGTGAGGATGCCTCGCCGGGGGTACGGAGCGAAGCCCTCGAGCGGCAATCCATCGAATCCGCCCCCCTTCACCGATAACAACGTGAACTCACGCCTCGGGATCGTCGGCAGGGACGAGGCTCGATGTGTCAGGTGACCCGACCCAGGTTGGGCGGGGCGACCGGACCCAGGTTCGGATCGCTCCGCAAAGCCAGCTCCGTACATAGCGACGCTAGCTCTGTACATAGCGACGCCAGCTCCGTACATAGCGCCACGAGCTCCGAACGTAGCGCCACTGAATTCCAGGACCTACAGAAAATTGCCATGCCAATACGTACGAAGCGGCGCGTCGAGCCTTCCCAGATGGAGGCCGTACTGCTTGAACTCTGCCGTGGACGATCACTGACCCTGGAAGAACTAGCAGACCTCGCGGGACGAACGGCGGATACGCTCCGGATCCACTACTTAACAAGGCTAGTAGCGGGCGGAAAGATGCGGCAGCTGTACCCGGAGAAGCCAACGCATCCGGCACAGGCGTACACAACGGCGGAGCGACCCGACCCCATGTTGAGCTAGCCAACCCAGGTTCGGCCCGCCGTGCACCGCTCACGGGCCGGAGCCGAGACGAGCTTGCTCGACCCCCTCCCGCGTCGCCGCCCCGCGGATCCGGAAGTGGCCGAGCACGGTCCAGGCGTCGAGCACATCATCCTCGCTCGGCGTCGGCCCGATGTTGTGGAGGACGAGCGGGAGGCCGCGCGGCCCCTTGCGATCGCTGACGATGCCCACGTGATCCGGCGCGCACGAAGGGCACGGCTTGAGGGCCCAGACCACGATATCGCCAGGCTCCCAGGTGCTCATCGCGGCCTTGTCGAACGTCCTGGGGAGCGACGTGGCGTGGGCGCGCAGGTAGGTAAGCATCGGACCGACGCGGCGATGATCGATGTTGCGATCGGGACGCTCGACCGTCGTGTAAACCGCCCGGCGCGCGAGGATGTCTTGGTGGATCTTCTCCTGGAGATCGACGCCCGCGGCGCGCACGGCGCGGACGACGACATCGGTGCAGACGCCGCGATCGGGGGCCGGATCGCCGTTGGGGTAGCCGATCGCGACCCACGCGGGATCGTAGGTGACGCCACGGGCGACCTCGAGGCGCGCGCGGGCAACGATCGAATCGGCGGACGCGGGTGCGATGGCGGGCTCGGCAGGAGGCGCCGGAGCAGGCTCAGGCGCGGGCGCGGGGAGCGGCGCGGGCGACTCCGCGCGTCCAGGCCCAGCGGCCGACGCGTGGCGGCTCTCGCGCGGAGCAGGCCCTTGCGAGCCACAGGCCAGGAGGGTGACCGCGGCGACGAATCCCCAGGAACGTGAGCTCATGGCGCGTCATCGGCCGGAGCCGGCGATCTGTGACAAGGACGGCGCACGAGCGCGCCAGGCTCTCGATCTCTCCCTCCCCTCCCCTCCCCGCCCCGCCCTGGCGGCGCGCCGCCCTCCGCGCGACCTGCGACGACGGCGCTGGGCAGACGCCGTCGGTGCTGTACAACCAAGGCTCACCCCTTGCCGAGGAGCTGCCGCATGACGCGTCGTCTTCAGGAACGCCTGCTCGCGATCATGGACCGCAAGAACCACTGGGCCTGGGCGCACCTCACCGGCCCCGGCCTCACGCGAGACCAGCTCGCGGTTCACTTCAGGCACGAATTCCGGGTCTACGTGCGCGACTTCCCGGTGCTGCTCGCGCGCGTGCTCGGCCAGTCGCCGCCGGCCGCGGTGCGCAGCGCCCTCGCCGAGAACCTCTTCGAAGAGCAGACGGGCAAGCTCTCGCTGGGCGTGTCGCACCCGGCGCTCTTCCTGGAGATGATCGACGGCCTGGGCATCCCGCGCGCGGCCATCGAGGACGAGTCGATCCCGCTCGAGCCCGAGGCCCACGCCTACCGGGCGCTGCTCGACCGCGCGAGCGCGGCGCCGCCGTGGGTCGTGGGCGCGGCGGTGCTGACGATCTTCGTGGAGGGCAGCGTGCACGAGCGCGCGGAGCTCCTCGGGCAGCGCGAGGCGCCGCCGATCGAGGAGGCGCTGCGCGCGCACCCGATGGTGCGGCACTACGGGTGTCCGCCCGAGCGCATGCGCCTCGCGAGGGCGCACCGAGCGGTCGAAGGAGGGCACCGGCGGGACGCGTGGGAGATGGTGCTGGGGCACGCGCCGGACGAGGGCCCGACGGCGGACGCTGTCGCGTCGGCGGTGGCCGCGGCGCACGCGGCCTGGCTTTCGTACCGGGATGGAGTCGCGCGCGCCATGGGGCTCCGGCAGGCCTGAGCTGGCCTCGGCGCACTCCTCCGGTTCTGCCTGACACGCGCGGCGTTCACTGATAGAATCGCGCGCATCGCTTGGGCCGTTCTGCGCCCGTTTCTTGAGGAGATCTCCCCGTATGTCCTTCTCGGCTCGTTCCTTTGCCTTCTTTGCCATGTACACGCTCGCGTCCGTGGCCGCGTGCGGCGGCGAATCCAGCTCCGGGGCCGGCGGCGCCGGCGGGTCGAGCGACGACGCCGCGGGCCCGGGCCCCGGGAGCACCTCCGCCGGCCCCGGCGCGACAAGCGGCGGCGCCACGAGCGGCGGCGGCGCCACGAGCGGCAGCGGCAGCGCGACGACGAGCAACGGCTCGGGCGGCGCCGCCAGCAGCAGCGCCACGAGCAGCGGCTCAGGCGACGTCACCACGACCGCCACGAGCACCGGGGCCGGCGACACGACGACCAGCACGGCGGCGACCGGCGGCACGGATCCCGGCGGGTGCAGCATCTTCTGCTCCGACTTCGAGGGCGGCTCGCTGCCCTCCGAGGTCCAGTTCTTCCCGGAGTACCTGCGCGAGAGGATGGGCGAGTTCGTGACGCTGGACAGCACCGGTCACAGCGGCACGCGCTCCGTCAAGGTCACGGGCACGGACTTCAGCCAGATGCTCGGCGTGGCCGTGCCGAGCAACTTCTGGGGCAGGATCTACCTCAAGAGCGCCACCGACATCCAGATGGGCCACAACACGTATGTCGCGGCCGCGGAAGGCAACGGGGATCCCAACAACGGGGAGCAGATCCGCATCGGCGAGCACCAGTGTCAGCTCGAGCTGAACCGCAGGAGCGACGACAAGGAGATGCTCTCGAACGGCGGAATGTACATGTGCAGCGGCGGCGTGAAGCTCGTCGCGAACACCTGGTACTGCCTCGAGTTCCACTACGACGGGCCGGGCCGCTCGGTGAGCGTGTTCGTGGACGGCGCCGAGGTCAACGCGCTGCACGTCACGGACTGGGGCCCGTACGACTACAAGCTCTTCAAGTTCGGGTTCGAGAAGTACCACGGCGGAGCCAAGACGATGTGGTACGACGACCTCGCGCTCCACTCCGAGCGCGTCGGCTGCGGCAAGTGAGGCCGCGCCGCGCGGCGCTCGGGTGAGCCTGAGGGGCCGCGGGGACGCCGCGGAGACGAGATGAAGGCGATTGTCTACGACCGATACGGCTCACCCGACGTCCTGCGGCTCGAGGAGATCCCGAAACCCGAGCTCGGCGACGACGACGTCCTCGTGAGGGTCCACGCGGCCTCCGTGAACTCGTGGGACTGGGATCTCGTGACCGGGACGCCGGTGCTGTTTCGCTTCTGGGGGCTGCTCAGGCCCAGGCACCAGGTCCCGGGCGCGGACATCGCGGGTCGGGTGGAGGCGGTCGGCAAGAACGTGACCCGGCTCCGGCCCGGCGACGAGGTGTTCGGGGATCTCTGCCAGTGTGGCTGGGGCGGCTTCGCCGAGTACGCGCGCGCCCGCGAGAGCGCGCTGGCGCCCAAGCCGGCCGGGATGACGTTCGAGCAAGCCGCGGCCCTCCCTCAGGCAGGCGCGATGGCCCTCCAGGGGCTCCGCGACGAGGGAGGGCTCCGGCCCGCGCAGAAGGTCTTGATCAACGGCGCAGGCGGCGGCGTCGGCACCTTCGCCATCCAGATCGCCACGTCGCTCGGCGCCGAGGTCACCGGCGTGGACCGGACGGAGAAGCTGGAGACGATGCGCTCGGCCGGCGCGGCCGAGGTCATCGACTACACGAGAGAGGACTTCACGGCCGGCGGGAAGACCTACGATCTGATCCTCGACGCCGCGGCGCACCGCTCGATGTTCGATTACGCGCGCGCGCTGAACCGAGGGGGGACCTACGTGATGCTCGGGGGCTCCATCGGTCGAATCTTTCAGCTCTTGCTCGTCGGGCCGTGGATATCGAGGAGCGAGCAAAAGAAGATGCGCCTCCTGGCAGCGAAGGCGAACCACGACCTCGCCGCCCTGGGGGAGCTGTTCCAGGCGGGCAAGCTGAGCCCCGTCATCGATCGCTGTTTTCGGCTCGACGAGGTCCCCGACGCGTTCCGCTACTTCGGCGAGGGGAGAGCGCGCGGGAAGATCGTCATCACCGTGTGACGGCGCCCCCCGTACCGACCGGCGCCGGGATCAGTCGTCGATGACGGCGTTGACGATCCCGTCGAAGAACTCCCCGTTCCCGACCGCGTCGAGCATCCGGTTCCAGCCGATCTCGTCGAACGGCGTCGGCAGGCCGTGGTTCGTCAAGATCACCCCGATCAGCTCGCGGCGGCGATCGATCCACAGGAAGCACCCGGTGCCGCCCGCCTTGCCGTAAGAGCCGCTCGAGAGGCGCGACCCGCCGTTGGAGAAGCGGTGGGTCGCGAGCTCCCAGCCATAGCCCTTGGGCGTCATCAGCAGGTTCGTTATCGGCGATACGTCGGTCTCCGACGCCTTCACGTGGGGCGTCTGGTTGCTCACCATCGCGGCGGCGGCCTGGCGGCTCAGGACGCGGGCGCCGCCGTACCTGCCGCCGTTCAGGATCATCTGGCAGAACACCGCGATGTCCCGCGCCGTCGAGAAGACGCCGTCACAGCCGACGATCCCGCCGAGCGCGTGATCCTGCTCGTCCTGCACCTCCCCGCGCAGCTCCCTCCCCCGGAGCTCGGAGTAGCCCGTGGCCGCGGTCCGCGAGATGAGCGCCGCCGACGGGTTGAAGGTCGTGTCGCTCATGCCGAGCGGGCCCCAGATGCGCGCCTTCGCGAAGGCGTCGAGATCCATGCCCGAGGCGACCTCGATCACCCGCCCGAGGAGGCGGTAGGTGAGATCGCTGTAGAGCACCTGCGCGCCAGGGACGTACTCGAGCGGCGCCTCCGCCATGCGCTGCCAGACGCTCTCGGCGTCCGGGTCGTCCAGGAACGGGGTGTCCAGCGGCAAGCCGGCCGTGTACCGGAGCATGTCGCGCACCGTGATGGCCTGCTTGCCGTTGGCCGCGAACTCCGGGATGAAATCGGCCACCCGATCGTTCAGCCGAAGCACGCCGTCCTCCACGAGGATCACCGCCGACGTCGACGTCGCGAGGACCTTGGTGATGGAGAGCAGATCGAACAGCGTGTCGAGCGTCATCGGCTCGTCCGCGCCGCGGACCCGGGAGCCGAACGCCCGGTGCCCGACGATCCTCCCCCGCCGCGCCACCAGGGCGACCGCGCCCGGGAACAGGCCGTCGGTCACCCGTCGCTGGATGCGCGCAAAGACGTCCTCGAGGCGCTCCGAGCACAGGCCGACGCGCTCGGGCAGCCCAGGGACGAGCTGCTCGTACGTCGTCTGGACGTGCGCCTCAGCCACCCTGGCCGACAGGACCGCCGGCGCCAACGCGGCCACCGCCGCCGTATGGCCCAGCCCCTGGAGAAGGCGCCTGCGATTAAAAAATCCATGCTCGGTGCACATGCTCGCTCCTGATCCGTGATCCGTGGGGGGCCGGGTCGCGCCGCTGCAGAGCCCGCTCGTGCGCGCTTTCGCGCGCCGTCGCCGGGGTCGCCATCGACGCTCGCGAGCGCCCGAATTCCTGGACAGCAGGAGGCGTGCCGGGCAGCGGACCCAGCGATTCGCGGCGCCGCCGCGCGAGAGCGCCGGCGCACCGGTGCGCCGATCGTGCACCCGCCTGCACGATCGGCCGCGCGATCGCCCGCGCGGTCCCGGCGCTCTGCACGGTCTTGCACGATTCGTGCAAATCTTCGTGCAGATCAACGCCAAACCAGCGCACGGCGGCGCGCGGCGCCGCGTAGGATGTGCTCGTGGACGAAGGCTTTCCCGGCAGCGATGTGCGGGGCTCCTGCGCGACGACGCTCCGGCTCGCGATCGTGGCCGGCAGCGCGATCACCTTCGCCCCGCTGCCGCCCCACGGCCGCGTCGTCCTCGGGCGCGACGAGGGGTGCGACGTGCGGATCGACGATCGCTCGGTGTCGCGCCGGCACGCGGCCCTCCACGTCGGCCCGCCGCTCCGGATCGAGGACCTCGGGAGCGCCAACGGCACCTTCGTCGGCGAGCCGCAGGCCCGCGCCCTGACGGCGCGCACGCACCGCCTGCGGCGCCTCTCGCGGGAGAGCGCCGAGATCGGCGTCGGCGAGCGCTTCAACCTCGGCGCGACGACCGTCGTCGTCGGCCGCGCGCCCGCGGGGGCGGCCGAGGAGCCCGACCGCGGAAAGCCGCCCGCGGACATCGTGCTGCTGGCCCCGGCGATGCTGGCGCTCTACGAGCAGGCCGCCCGCGCCGCGCGGAGCCCCATCAGCGTGCTCATCCTGGGCGAGACGGGGGTGGGCAAGGAGGTGCTCGCCCGGACGCTCCACGCGCGTTCGCCGCGGTCGAGCGGGCCTTACGTCGAGCTGAACTGCGCCGCGCTGCCGCCGTCGCTCCTCGAGGGCGAGCTCTTCGGCCACGAGAAGAGCGCCTTCACGGGCGCCAGCCACGCGCGCCCCGGCCTGCTCGAGGCGGCCCACGGCGGCACGCTGTTCCTCGACGAGATCGGCGAGCTGCCCCTGGCCTTCCAGGCGAAGCTGCTCCGCGTCCTCGAGGACCGGAAGGTGCTCCGCATCGGGGGCCGCACCCCCCGCCGGCTCGATCTCCGCTTCGTGGCGGCGACCAACCGCGATATCGAGGCGGAGATCGCGCGCGGCGCCTTCCGCCAGGACCTCTACTTCCGGCTGAACGGCATCTCCCTCGTCGTCCCGCCGCTCCGCGAGCGGGTCGCCGAGATCGGCCCGCTCGCCGGCAGGTTCCTCGAGGAGGCGTGCCGGCAGCTCGACCAGCGCGGCGCGCCGCGCATCTCGCCGGAGGCGCTCGCCGCCCTCGAGGCGTACGCCTGGCCGGGGAACGTGCGCGAGCTGCGCAACGTGATCGAGCGCGCGGCGGTCCTGTGCGCGGGGGAGTCGGTCCTGCCCGCCGATCTGCCGCCGCACCTGATGAACGGCGCCACGCCCCCGTCGAGCGGCGCCGCGTCGCGGCCGAGCGGCACCATGCCGCCGCCGCCGCCATTGCCGCCGAGCGGCGCCGCGTTGCCGCCGAGCGGCGCCGCGTTGCCGCCCGCCGGCGCCGCGCCCCCGTCGAGCGGCGACGCCCCCCCGTCGGGCCGCGCCGCGCTGCCGCCGCCTCCGCCCAGCGGCGCCGGGCTGCCGCCGGCCGACGCGCCGCCGCCGAGCGGTGACGCCCTGGCGAGGCTCCGGCTCGAGATGAAGGCCGCCGACCGGCAGCGCGTCGTCGAGGCCCTCGAGCGGTCCGCGGGCAACCAGACGCGCGCCGCCAAGCTCCTCGGCGTCTCGCTGCGCACGCTGATCAACCGAATCGACGAGTACGGCATCCCGCGGCCGCGGAAGCGGTCGCCCTGAGCGGCGGGACGCTGGCCGCGAGACGATGCTGGTGCCGGACGACTCCTGGGGACGAATCAAGCAGCCAGAGCGACAGACGCGTTGACCCCACCTGACACGAGCAGAATTTCGGACCGCCAAGCGCGCCGCGGACGCCAAGCAGCGGACACGAATTGGGACGTCCGAGACGGCTTATTCACGCCAGGTCAACGTGATCGGTGCCCCTGCTCCGCACGTATGGCTCGCGCCGCGCGGAGTTGACATGCGCGTCTGGCGCGTGCTCCCATGCTCTATGGCCAGCAGGAACGTCCCCGGAAGGGCGCTCAATCCCTACGCTCCTCCCACCGCGAGCGCCGATATCCGAGCGGGAGGAGAGGCGGAGGTCACAGAGCAGCTGGCGAATCGAAGCACGCGATTCGCATCCGCGATGGTGGACGGCGTGCTCGCCATGATTGCGATTCTCCCGGCGCTCGTGGAGGCTGCGAGCAGCGGCCTCCTGCAGCAGGCAAAGCAGGGCAAAGAGATCTCGCCGTACTGGATGTTCGGCACGAGCCCCGCGCAGCTCGTCTCGACAGCGGCATGGATCTCGCTCATGGCGGTGCAGGCCTATCTTATCTGCACCAGCGGTCAGTCCATCGGCAAGCGGCTGACGGGCATCCAGATCGTGAAGAAGAATGGCAGCCTGCCTGGCTTCGCCGACGGGGTCCTCCTGCGCACCTGGCTGGTCGGGCTGCTCGGCTACGTGCCGGGCCTGAGGCAGCTGGCTGGGCTTGTCGCCATCATCGATGCTCTTTTTATCTTCCGGGGCGATCGCCGCTGCCTGCACGACATGATCGCCGGGACGAAGGTGATCCGCAAGCAGCCCAAGCAGCGCGAGTCGGCTGACGCAGACGAGGACGAGGACGAGGACGACGATGGGGCGCGGCCGGACTCGCCCGCGAGGCGCAGAGGACGCGTCCGCCATCGGCGCTCCTAGCGCACCGATCAGCTTGGAAACCAGAGAAATGAGACGCCAAAAGACGCCAAGAGGCGCCAGGAGACGCCAAGAAAGAATAAAATTTGGCGTCTTTTGGTGTCTCTTGGCGTCTTTTGGCGTCTCAACTTCTCGCTGTTTGCGTGCGGCTTCAACCCCTTTACCGAACGTGGGGCACCGCGTCGACCACGGCGACGCGAGGGCGAAGCCCGTGCTCCTCGACCGGTGGCTCGAGGTCGCGCGAGAGGAGGACGGCGAGCGCGTGCTCGGCCGCGGCGCCGCCACGGCGCGTGCGCTGTGCGGCGTGTTCCGGTTCGAGCACGACGCGCTCGCCCCCTTGCTGCAGGTCCTGCCGACGGGGATCCACGCCGGCGCGCGGGCCATCGAGGCGCGGCCCTCGTTTGCCGGCGCGCTGGCGCGCCTCCGGAGCGAGCTGCGCGAGGCGCGCCCGGGAGCGGGGCTGGCTCGCTGTCGCTGGCTCGAGCTCATCCTCATCGAGCTCGTGCGGCTGCTCGCCGACCGCGAGCCCGCGAAGCTCGCCGCGCTCGGCGCCACGCAGGACGCCGTCGTCGCCCGCGCGATCGCCGAGCTCGTGCACGACCCGGCGCGCGCCTGGGACGTCGACACCCTGGCGCGAACGGTGGGCGTCTCGCGCGCCACGCTCGCCCGGCGGTTCCTCGAGGCCACCGGCGCGCCGCCCATGGCGTACCGGGCGACGCTGCGCACCGAGCACGCGCGCCGCCTGCTCCGCGAGACGGCGCTGTCGAACCAGCAGATCGCCCACGCGGTCGGGTTCGCCACGGTGCAGGCGTTTCAGCGCGCGTTTCGGCGAGAGACCGGGGCGACACCGTCGGCTGTCCGCGCGAAGCTGCGCGCCGCGCACGGCTGAATCACCGCGCAGGAACGTCGGCGTGACGCGTCACACATCACGCGACGGGCGGCGGCGGCGGCGGCGGTAGCGAGGGCTGTTCGCCCTCGAGGCGCCGGCGCACGTACCCGAGGTGCAGGTAAAGCTGGTAGAGAGCCGCCATCGCCCCGAGCGGGACCGATACGGTGGCGAGCTTCTCCTCCAGCTGACGGAGCGTCGCGATCATCTCCGCGCGCCGCGCCGGATCCGGCGGGCCGGCGAGCTCCCGCTGCGCGCGGCGCAAGATCTCGTAATGGCGGTAGATCCGCGCGCTGATCCGCCAGTTGTACAGGGGCTGCGCGATCTTGAAGATGGAGAAGATCACCGTCGCCAGCGGCAGCAGCATGAGCTTCAGCCGGCTCACCATCGACGCAGGCCAGAACGGCAGGACGCGCTGCAGGAGCGAGGGCCCCTCCTCGAGGTAACGCCGCGCCTCGGGGCGGAGCGGCGCCTCCACGAACCGCGCGGACGGGAACTCGCCGGGCGCGTCGAGGAGGTTGCCCGGCTCGTGCGCGGCGCGCGCCGCCTCGATCAGGAGCGGGACCAGCGCGGGGTGGAGCGTCGCGTTGGCGACCAGCGCGGCCGGCGGGGCGAGCAACGGGCTCGGCGCGGGCGGGATGTTGCGCTCGAGGTCGAGCAGCCCCTCGCTGAGCACGACGCTCGTCAGATAGGGGTAGCGGCGCGCGTAGCTCTGGTGCTGGCGCAGCGTCATGAGGCGCACGCCATCGGCGCGGATCAGCTGCTGCACCTGCTCGGAGCCGGGGCCGACGATGAAGAAGGCCGCGTCGATGCGGCCGGCCTGGAGCGCCTCGGCCGCCTGCCGGTCCGGCAGCCCCTCGAAGGGCGCGCCGGCCGCGGCCTGACCGGCCGCGGTGACGCCGCTGTCCGCGAGCAGCCGCTGCGCGACCACGCGCGTGCCGCTCCCCTCGGGGCCGATCGAGAGCCGCTTGCCCGCCAGATCCGTGAGGCGGTCGTAGGGCCGGTCGCCGCGGTGGAAGATCCAGAGCGGCTCGCGGTAAACGCTGGCGAGGCTGCTCAGGCGGTCGCGCGCGTCGGGCGGCATGGCGCCGCCCTGCACGAAGGCGACCGAGACCCCGCTCGCCGGATCGAGCAGGAGCGCGACGTTCTCGGCCGAGCCCGCCGTCTCGCGGATCTCGAGCGCGATGTCGAACCCGGCCAGGTACGCGCGGTACCGCTCGGCGAAGGCGTGATAGCGGCCCGTGGGCTGGCCGGTGGCGATCGTCAGCCGGCGGGGAGGCGGGGGCTCGACGAACAGCAGGTACGTCGCGACGAGGGCGGTGAGGCCGACGAGCAGGAACGGGGTCCAGACGCGCAGGAGCTCCCTGCGGTAGCCTTCGGCGATCCTGCGGCGGAAGAGGAGCCTGATCATGAGCGGATCGGCCGGAGATCCCCGTCCGGGCACGGCCCCGCGCTCGCATGGAGCGCAGGGGGCGCCCACGCGGCCGGAGGGTGTCCGGGGGCGGATGATGCCCCGGCCGATGCCCCCGGACAATGCCGTTGTTCGACGGACGCCGGGGATCGCGCGGTGTCTCAGGCGGCGGCCGCGCGTCGAGGCGATCGTCCGCCAGGCGCGGCGGCACGGCAGCCGCAAGGCGCTCGCCGGTCCGGTGGCCGAGTGGTTCCGCGACCGGGCGCTGCCGCTGTTCCTGCGGCTCGGCGCGGCGGCGCAGGCGCGCGTGCACGCGTACCGGATCGACTGGGAGGCGCGGGCGGCGTAGCGCCGGGGGGGCGTCAGTCCTTGTCGTCCGGCTGCGCCACATTGTCCGGCACGCCCAGGGCGACCGGGCCCATCCCCTTGCTCTTGAACTGGTTGTGCCAGAGGCTCTTGCCGGTGAGCGAGAAACACTCCACCTCGCCCTGCTTGGCGACGAAGAGCCGGTCTCCCTCCAGGAGGAGCGTGGCGCGGCCCTGCGTGGCGGCCTTCACCTCCCAGAGCAGCTCGCCCGTCGGGTAATGCAGACAGGCGACGTGGCTGAAGCTCGCCGCGTAGATCGCCGCAGGCGTGATCAGGAGCGCCGTGGAAGAGAAACCGACCCCGGCCTGCTTGTACTCCCAGAGCACGCGCCCGGTGGCCGGGTCGACGCCGAAGATCTGATCCCGGAACGCCGCCACCAGCACCGGCGCCGCCGCGATTGTTCGGTATTCGCTCATACGTCCCCTCGCTTCCTGATTGCGCCCAGCGAGCTATCAGCGGGGGGGCGGCGCGGCAAGCTGCGAGCACGTGCGGGGTCGCGAGCCGCGCGCACGGCGAAGATGCGAGCTCGCATGGGCGGCTGGCGGAAAGGTGATGCGGGGGTCGTTCTCGAAGACGAGGAGCGAGGCGCGCCCCGTGTCTCGCGCGACGCGCGCCTCGTTGCGGCCTCGTAGGTCCTGGACGACGTGGTGGTGGACGCCTTCGCCATGGCAAAGATACGCCTCCTTGTCGGGGCCAGCGCCCCTCGGAATGAGGGGCCGGAGGATCGACGAGGGTATCGGCGAACAAGGGTTTGGCCAGAGGAGAGCGCGAGTCGGTCGCGCCGCGAAGAAGCGCTCGGGCGGGGGGCGGGGAGAGGCGGTGTGCCGCGCATCGAATCGAGGGGGCGGCGGGCCGGCCCTACGGCGCGGGGAGCCCCGGCGCCGCGGGCAGCGGGCCCGGAAGAGGTGAGCGAAAGAAAAAGAAGCGCGCTGCAACCACGAGTGGCGCGCGAGACGACGCCGGGGCTGCACAGGAGACCCATCGGGCCTGCGCAGGAGCCAGACGATGGTGACGAAGGACACCAACGTGGGCGCGCAGGAGGGGCGCCAGGGCCCCTCAGGACGAGGACAAGTGCAATGCAGGACACCAACGTGGGTGCACAGGAGAGCGCCCAGGCCGCGCAGGAGGGCCTGCGGGGCTGCGCAGGAGACCCACCGGGGCCGCGCAGGAGCGCGCCGGGGCTTGTCCAGGAGGGCCAATGGGCTGCGCAGGACGGCCGGCGGCGCTGCGCAGGAGGGCGCCGGGGCTTGTCCAGGAGGGCCAATGGGCTGCGCAGGACGGCCGGCGGCGCTGCGCAGAAGGGCGCCCGGGCTTGTCCAGGAGAGCCAATGGGCTGCGCAGGACGGCCGGCGGCGCTGCGCAGGACGGCCGAGGCGCTGCGCAGGAGCGCCGGGGCTTGTCCAGGAGGGCCGGCGGGGCGCTGCTCACGCAGATCTTCGTCACGCCGCTCCTCGCCGCGTGGACGCTGGGAGAGCGTGCTGGAACGAGAGAGCGTCGCCTCCGAGACCGTGACTTGACCGAGGTCGAGCCCGATCCCGACACCAGTGCAGTTGCCATCCATGGTGGAGAAGTGGACATGGCCCGTCCGGGAGCCCCTGTTCGCGCACGCCGCAACGGGCCCCCTGTCACGGGCGGTGGACAGGTGTCAACGGCGCGTGACGATCGGCGCCGGATCCAGCGGCGCGATCGCCCGAGGAATGCGCGTCGGAAGGGGTGGAATGGCCATTGCTACAAGGCAAAGCGTAAAGCGTACAGGGACCAGCAACCCTAAAAGGACGAGGAGAACACGATCATGAGAAATCGACTCGCCACCGCATTCCTCTCGCTCACCGCGCTCGCTGCGATGGTGAACTGCACCTCTGTCAACGGCGGCTCCGCGACAGGCCCAACCCCATCGTGGATCGCGTGCGATGGGCTCGACGAAGCCGCCTGTCTCCTGCGCGACGACTGCGCTCCGCTCTACGGCGCGGGCTCGGACACCACGTTCGTCAGGTGCGCGGACGGCGCCCTCACGTGCGATGTCGACGCGTGCGGGCCCGCGCTCGGGACGCCGTCCTGGGAGTGCGCCGACGGCTCGATCGGCGGGAACACGGGCCGGTGCATCCCTCACCCGGATGGCACCTGCGGCTGGGAAGTCCGCGAGTGCCGGCAGCCCGTCTGCGGCGTCGACGCGTGTGGTGAGCCGCCGCCCGCGGAATACTGGACATGCCCGGACGGAACCCGCATCTACCCTGCATGCACGCCGACGGACGGGGACTCCTGCAGCTGGGTTTTCCCGGCGTGCCCTCCGGACGTGAGCGACGTCTGCGGCGTCGACGCGTGTGGTGAGCCGCCGCCCGCGGAATACTGGACATGCCCGGACGGAACCCGCATCTACCCTGCATGCACGCCGACGGACGGGGACTCCTGCAGCTGGGTTTTCCCGGCGTGCCCTCCGGACGTGAGCTCGCGCTGATCGCGCTGCTCGCCGGCGCTCCAGCGCTCGTCGCGGGGTGCGCCGGGGCGACCGGCGAGGCGCCCCGCACGCCGCGGCCCGGCGTCCACGTCGCGCTCATGCCCGCCGCATGGGCCACCGAGGCGAGCGTCGAGGGCGTCGACGGCGACAGCGCGATGGCGTCTGCGCTCGCGCGGCGCGGGGGCGCGCGGGTCTCGCTGCTCTCGGCGCGGCTGTCGCGCAGCCCCGGCTGCGCCGACGACGCCGCGTGCGTGCGGGAGGCGGCCCGCGCGCTCGGCGCCTCGAAGATCGTCCGGACCGAGCTCGCGGGGCTCGGCGCGACCGTGCTCGTGCGCGGCGCGATCGTCGACGTGGAGACTCAGATGAGGGAGCAGCTCATGCAGGAGGTCGTGCACGACGCGGATCCGGCGCGGGTCCGCGCCGCGATCGAGCGGCTGGGCGAGCGGCTCGCCAAGCCCTGGGCGCCCCTCCCGCCGGGGCCGCGCCGCGCCTGGTACGAGGAGCCGTGGCTCTGGGTCGGCGTAGCCGCCGCGGCGACGGCCGGCGCCGCGGCCGGGATCGGCGTCGCGCTGAGCAGCGGCGAGGGCGACCCCGACGTGGTGCTCACCCCGCCATGAGCCGGCGCCGGCGCGATCCTCCGGCGCGCGAGCCTGGGCAGGACGCCGCGAGGGGAGCCTCTCCCGCCCCCCGGCGCGCGCTCGCGCTCGGCGCCGCCGGGCTCGCGCTCGGCGCGGCAGGGTGCGCGGAGCCGCCCGCGCTCGACCTGATGCTCGTGCCCGATCCGAACGTGAACACGACCGAGCAGCTCCTCGCGCACGTCCAGCAGGCCGTGCTCGTCGTCGACGCCGAGGAGGGCCTTTACGCCCCGGGCGAGGAGCGGTCGCAGGGCGGCGTGCAGGTGAAGAACGCCGACGTGGATGCGGCGCTCGAGCTCGTATTCACCCTCTCGATCGAGCGGGAGCGGCTCCCGATCATCCGCATCGAGCAGGGCGGTCTACCCGACGTCTCGCTCACTATCCGGGTGCTCGGCCTGCAGGCGAGCCCGGCGCCGGGCAGCTTCGTCGCGCGCGGCGAGCTGATGGGGGCGCGCCTCGCGGCGCCGCCGCCGAGGATGACGGTGCCCTTCAACCTGCGGCCGGAGGTGAGGCCGCCTCGCGTCGAGCGCGTCTTGCCCGACGATGGAGGCGTCGCGCTCCGATGTGCCGTGCCTTCGCTCGTCATCTCCTTCTCGCGCCCCATCGACGAGGCGAGCCTGCGCGCGCCGGGCGCCGTCGCGATCACGCCAGATCCAGGGCCGATCTCGGTGGCCATGGATCCGTCAGGGCTCGTCGCAAACGTCGCCACGCCGAGGCTCGTGGGGGTCGGCGGGCTCGCGTATCGCGTCGCCATCGCCAGCGCGGTACGCGATCTGGCAGGGCAGCCGCTCGATCAGGTCGCGGCAGAAGCGGGCGCGCAGGGGTATCTCGGCGACTTCTCCCTGTCCTGCGAGCCGCCCCCGATGGAGCCGACCGAGCCCCCGTGCGCGCTGGACTACGCGTGTCCCCTGGGCGCCGCGTGCGTCGGCGGGGTCTGCCTCCCCAGAGACTGCCCCGTGCCGTGCCCGGGAGGGCGCGTGTGCGATCGGCTGCGCGCCCTGTGCGTCGACGACTGTCGCGCCGACGCGCTCTTCTCGCCGTGCGCTCCGGAGCACCGCTGCGACGCCACGAGCGGGCTCTGCCGCTGACGGCGCACCCTCATCGCGCGAGCTCCGCGAGGAGGGCGTCGAGCTCGGCGTTCGTCGCCTCGTAGCGCCTGTCGAGGAACGACTGCAGCGCCGCGGCGGCGCGGCCCTCGGCGGCGCGCGTGTCGGCGCCGCGCGCGCGCGCGGCGCGAAGCAGGGCCCCCACCCGATCGAGCTTTCGGCGCAGGATCTCCTGGTCGAGCCGCAGCCCGGCGGTGGTCGCGACGAACGTGTCGACCTCGGAGGCCGCCGCGGCGACGTCCCCCTCGGCGAGGGCAGCCTCGGCGCGCGCCGCGGCGGCGCGCAGGCCGGGAGGGAGGTCCGCGGCCTCGATCCCGCGCTTCGCGAGCGAGGCGCGGGCGGCGTCGAGCCGAGCGCGCAGCGCGGCCGCGCGCTCGTCGACCGGCGTGCCCTCCAGCCTGGCCGGTGGCGCAGCGAGGGCTTCGCCGGCTTCAGCGCGGGCGGGCAAGCCACCGTCGGCGGCAGACGGCGCGGAGGCGCCGCCGGAAGGCGCGGAGGCGGCTGCCCCTCGGGCCGGCGGGACGCCGCCGAGGGGCCATGACGCGCTCGGAAAGGACGCTTTCGCCGCGACCTCCCCGGCCGCGGGCGCAGACGGGACGCCGGCAACGCTGCCCCCGCTCGCCGCCGTGGCGACCGGAGCGGTCCCTGCCGCGGGCGCGGACGGGACCTCGGCGGCCGTGCCTCCGCTCGCCGCCGTCGCGACCGGCGCGACCCGCATCGGGATCGCACGCGACGCCGCTCCGCCTGCGCGCAGCATGCGCTCTCCAGCCAGCGCGCCGGCGAGCAGCGTCGCGGCGAGCGCGGCGACGGCGGACCACGCCGCGCGGGCGGGCTGCGGGCTCCCGGCGCGGGGCTGCCCCGTCTCGGAGGAGGGCGCGGCGCGCGGCGGCTCCGGCGGCGGCGCCGGGGCAGGGTCGGGCGCGCAGGGCGCCGGTCCGGGCAGGGCAAGGGCCTGCGCGCCGCGGGCCAGCCAGGCCCGCTCGTCGCCCCGGAGCTCGGTCTCGAGCAGCGGGGCGAGCGCGCCGCGGAAGGCGGCGGCGGTTGGGAATCGCTCCTCGGGGAAGCGCGCCAGCGCGCGGGCGAGCACAGGGTCGAGGCGCGGGTCGCCGCCGAGCGACGAGGGCGACCGGCGCGGCGGATCCTCCGCTGCGCGCAGCAGCGAGAGCTCGTCGGCTGCGTCGAGCCAGGGCCGGCCGGTCACGAGCTCCCAGAGGAGGATCCCAGCGGCATACAGATCCGCGCGCGCGTCCACGCTCGATCCGGTCACCTGCTCGGGCGCGAGATACGCGAGCTTGCCCTTGATGACACCGGTCCGCGTGCGCGCGTCCCGGAGGCGCGAGCGCGCGATGCCGAAGTCGCCGAGCTTGACGGCCCCACCGCGCGAGACGAGGAGGTTCTCCGGCGTGACGTCGCGGTGCACGATCCCGAGCGGGCGGCCCGAGGCGTCCGTGGCGCCGTGCACGAACGCGAGCACGTCGAGGAGCGTCGCGGTGACATGCAGCGCGACGCCGAGCGGCACGGCCTCCCCGGCGCGGCGGGCGGCGGCGAGGATCTCGGCGAGCGTTGCCCCTTCGACGTGCTCGAGGACGATCCATCCGCCCATCGCGTCCTCGCCGTGCTCCAGCGTACGGACGAGGGCCGGATGGACCGGCGTCGCGAGCGCGCGCCCGAGCTCTGCCTCGTGCACGAAGGCGCGGACGAGCTCGGGATCGCCCCGGTGCTGCGGCAGCATCCGCTTCAGCACCGCGCGGGGGGCCCGCTCGCCGCGCACGAGGAACACCTCGGCCATCCCGCCCACGGCGATGCGGCGCACGACGAGCCAGCCGGGGGCGGCGGGGACATGGAGGTCGCCCTCGGCGGCCGGCTCACTCGACCCGGAGGCCATGCTTCTGCATCAGCCGATAACACGACTGGCGGGAGAGCCCGGCGAGCCGCGCGGCCTCGGAGACATTGCCCTGCGCCCGCGCGAGGAGGTGCTCGAGGTAAGCTTGCTCGAAGCGCTCGGTCCATGTGCGCTTCGCCTCGTGGAACGGCTCGCCGACGGGGATCGGCAGGCCGCCGAGCTCGGCGCCGCCCGGAGCCCCGCTCGAGGTGCCGAGCAACGACGCCGCCGGGACCCCTGGGAGCGTCAGGAACCGCTCGACGACGTTGCGCAGCTCGCGCACGTTGCCCGGCCATGTGTGGCTCGCGAGCAGCTCGAGCATGGCCCTGGGCAGATCGATCGGGGCGCCCGGCGCGAGCTTGCCGAGGAAGTGGCTGACGAGCCGCGGGATCTCTTCCTTTCGCTCTCGGAGCGGCGGGAGGCGGACCGTCACGACAGAGAGCCGGAAATAGAGATCTTGCCGGAAGCGCCCGGCGCGGACCTCGGCCTCGAGGAGCCGGTGCGTGCAGGCGATGTACCGGACGTCGATGTGCCGCGGCCTCGGCTCGCCGAGGCGGCAGACGGTGCGCCCCTCGAGCGCGCGGAGCAGCTTCGGCTGGAGCTCGAGCGGGAGCTCGCCGATCTCGTCGAGGACGAGCGTGCCGCCGTGCGCCGCCTCGAAGAGGCCCTCACGGGCCTCGGTGGCGCCGGTGAACGCCCCGCGCGCGTGGCCGAAGAGCTGCGCCTCCAGCAGCGTCGGGCTGGCCGCGCCGCAGTCGAGGATCACGAACGGCCCATCGCGCCGCGGAGAACGCTCGTGGATGGCGCGCGCGGCGAGCTCCTTGCCCGTGCCCGAATCGCCGAGCACGAGCACCGTCGCGTCGCTGCGGGCCGCGCCCTCGAGGATCGCGAAGGCGGCGCGCATCGGCGGGCTGTGGCCGAGGAGAGCGCCGAAGTTCATGGCACGCGAGAGCGGGAGCTCCCGCGCCCCCTCCTCGAGGGTGAAGGAAAGGCGCGTCTCTCCGGCGCGGATCTCCGTGGCCTCGTCGATCCAGACTTCGCCGGTGCGCCGGCCGTCGACGAACGTCCCGTTCGTGCTCCCGAGATCGCGCAAGCGGAAGCCGAGGGGCGTGGCAGCGATCTCGAGGTGGCGCGCGCTCACCGCAGGATCCGCGAGCGTGAAATCGACGTCATCGCCCGCGCCGACGACCACCGGAGCAGCCTCGACGGCGATCGTGTGGCCCGCGCTCGGCCCGTCCACGGCCGTGAGGCGGCCGCGGGGGACGACGAGCCGCGGACCGCCTGCCACCTCGATCACACGGGTGCCGCGGGCCTCCGGTTGTACGCTGCGCTTCGACACAAGGGCCTGACCGTAGCGTACCACAGGCCCATCGGCGCTCGATCGTTGTGCCTGGCGAGGCCCGCCGGCCGCCGATGAAGCACAGCGTGAGGCCGGTGAGCAGCGTGGGCGACCGACGTACCGGGCGACGCGGCGCACCCAGCACGCGCGCCGCCTGCTCCACGAGACGACGCTGTCGAACCAGCAGATCGTCCATGCCGTCGGGTTCGCCACGGTGCAGGCGTTTCAGCGCGCGTTTCGGCGCGAGACCGGGGCGACACCGTCGTCTGTCCGCGCGCGGCAGCGGAAGGAGTCGAGGCCGCCATCGTCATGACGGTGGCGCTCGAGCCTCCAGCGACCCCGCCGCGGCGATCCTCACCGGACGGTGAATTTTGGCAAGCGCTGTCGCATCTAGGGGGGAAGCGACGAGCTCTGGACCGTGCAGCGCGACGGGCGCAGCGCGGCCCGGCGGGTCTCCGGGCAGATCGGATGTGCTCCCTGCCCCGTGCACTCCGGTGCGAGCGCCCCGAAACCGAGGAGGAACGATGCGCCTTCCAGGCAAAATCGGCTTTTTGCTATTCCGTACGCTTGGCTTGTTGTTCGGCTTCGCGCTGCTGCCCGATGCGGCGCACGCGGCCACCACCGCGATCACGTACACCATCGGCCACGCCGATTGCGGCGCGAAGAGCAGCTTCGCGCTGTACATGAACGGCACGCTGCTCGACACCGTGCCAAGCTCGAACGGCTGCAAGTGCAACGCCTCGCCGCTCCGGGTGAGCATCACCGATCCGGCATTGCTCGAGCTCTACAACCCCGCGAGCTGTAACGACTTCCAGGTCGCGTTGGTCGGTGATAAGCTCGTTTCGTGGGGCTACGTGCGCGTCGACGTCGCGTCGGACGAGGGGGCGGCGTCAGCGTGTCTGTTCGACGCCAACCCGACCCGCACCGGCGTGAGCTGCGGCGACCGGAATAGTTGCGACGGCTCCGTGTCCTACACCCCCGTCATGGGGAGCGGGGACCGAGATGGCGACGGCGTCGCGGCGGGAGCGGGCTCGGGGTGCGACAACTGCTTTGTCGCCTACAACCCGGACCAGAGCGACGCCGACGGCGACGGGATTGGTGATGCCTGCGATCGCTGCGTGGGCCCGGGGTCGGACGACAGCGACGGTGATGGCCTCTGCGATGGGGCGGACAACTGCATCGCGACCGTCAACCCGGACCAAGGCGACGCCGACAGCGACGGTGATGGCCTCTGCGATGGGGCGGACAACTGCATCGCGACCGCCAACCCGGACCAAAGCGACGTCGACGGCGACGGGTTCGGCAACGCCTGCGACAACTGCGCGGCCGCGCCGAACTCCGGCCAGGAAGACAGCGACGGTGACGGGCTCGGCGACGCATGCGAGTACTGCGCAGGCCCAGGATCGGACGACTTCGACTGGGATGGGCTCTGCGAAGGGGCGGACAACTGCGACTACGCCTACAACCCGGATCAGCGCGACGCAGACGGCGACGGCGTGGGCGACGCCTGCGACAACTGCGTGGACACGCCGAACCCCGGCCAGGAAGACTACGACCCGAACGGCCTCGGCGACGCGTGCGACCCCTGCTACGCGTCCGGGGACACCGACTTCGACGCCGACTGGGCCTGCGACTCGGTGGACAACTGCCCGGGCCTCCCCAACCCCAGGCAGGACGACAGCGACGGCGACGGGTACGGCGATTTCTGCGACGAATGCAGAGGCCCAGGGTGGTACGACTACGACTATGATGGGGTTTGCGACGGAGCGGACAACTGCATGGCCACGCGGAACTACGACCAGGCCGACGCCGATGGCGACGGCCGGGGCGACGCCTGCGACAACTGCGCGGCCACGCCGAGCCCCAGCCAGGCCGACAGCGACGGTGACCGTGCGGGCGACGCCTGCGACAACTGCGCGGCCACGCCGAACCCCAGCCAGGCCGACAGCGACGGTGATGGCGTCGGAGACGCCTGCGACAACTGCGCGGCCGCCCCGAACCCCGGCCAGGCCGACAGCGACGGTGACGGCGCCGGCGACGCATGCGACCCCTGCGTGACGATCCAGCGGGGCACCTTCGGCCAGGTGGCGGACACGGCGATCTGGGCGCTGTACCCGAGCTACAACGAGGGCAGCTCTTCCTATGTCCACACGGGCCTGAGCAACGGCGCGGAGAAGAACGCGCTGTACCGCTTCGAGCTCGACTCCATCCCGTACGGGGCCACCGTCGCGTCGGCCACGTTCAGCACCGCGCTCTACAGCTCCGGCGCGGGCGAGATCCGGGTGCACCGAATCAACGCCTCCTGGGCGGAGTCCACGGTGACCTGGAGCAGCTTCGCCGACAGCTTCGAGCCGGCCGTCGAGGCGACGTTCCTCGGGACGTCGTACGGCGTCACGACCGTCGACCTGACCGCGCTCGTCCAGGCGTGGGTCGACGGCGTGCACCCGAACCACGGTTTCCTCCTGGAGGAGGACCTGACGGCGCTCACCAGCTACCGTTCGAGCGAGCACGGCATTCTCACCGACCGCCCCTCGCTCGAGGTGTGCTTCCACTGACCGCCTCCTGACCCCGGCCGCTTCCGCCACGTCGCGGGCCCGCCGGTCGAATGGGGCGAACCGCGGCGACATCAGAGCCGCGTGCTGGCCCCGGAGGCCCCATGCGTCTCCCTCGGACGCTCGAACGTCACGGCGCGGGCATGACCAGGGTCAGCCCATCGTGCGCGCCGAGCTGCGACGTGATGATGGTCTGCATATAGTCATACGTCGGGTCGTAGGTGTACAGGAACCCGTCCTGATCGATCTCCCAGAACTGGTCGGCGATCGGATCGTACGCGAAGCCGCCGGCGTTGGTGGGCTCCTGGTATGCCAGCAACGACGCGGCGCCGTTCGCGACGTCGACGGCGAGGAGGGCTCCATAACCGGCGACGAACCCGACCAGCTGGTCGCGGGTGGTGTCGTAGGCCATGCCGTCGTAGTTTCTGGGGGGCGTCCCGAGGAGGGTCGCGGCTCCGGTCGCCCTGTCCAGCTGGTAGAACCCGGGTTGGCTCCCGCGCGCGCTGCCATACAGGTTGCCAGTCCTCGGATCGAGGCCGAGCCCGAACATCTTGTCGACGCCGTGGATGCCCACCAGGCTGGCGGCCCCGGTGGCGATATCGACCGTGTAGAGTCCATTGCTGGCGCGCCCGTCGATCATCCACAGGGTGCCGGTCGCCTCCTCCCAGGCGAGCTCGCCGATATCGAAGCTCACGCCGAGCGGACCGACGTCCTCGAATTTCCGCGTCCGCAGGTCGAACCGGCGAAGCACGTCGTCCTCCTCGCGCACGGTGTAGAGGAACCGGCGCGTGCCCTCGATCTGGCAGCTCGCCGAGCAGCCGTCGCCGTTGACATGGCCGCCATCGTCGCACTCCTCGCCCGGACCGACCCTGCCGTTGCCGCAGGGGGACTCGGGGACGCACGCGCCGCTGACGCATATCGACTCCGCGGTGGTCGGGTCGCCGTCGTCGCACGCCGTGTCGTCGGGCGCGTTCGGGTTCGTGCAGAGCCCCGTCCTCGGGTCGCACGCGCCCGCGACGTGGCACGCGTCCGGCGGCGCGCAGGTCACGCCGGCGCAGAGGCTCGGCTCGCAGCTGTAGACGACCGTGACGCGCGCGAACGCCCCGCCGAGCTCCGCGCTCCGGCTCAGCCCGTCGCAGCTCGGCGCGGAAATAGTCACGGAGTTCACCCCGCCGAGCACGTACGAGCTGAAGTTCACGTCGGGGAACGAGGCGAGCCCGTGTTCCGAGTCACAGGTGCACGATCCGATCGGGTCGAAGTTGCCAATCGCGGCGCCATTGAGCGACACGGCGCGGACGCCGGCCTCGAAGGAGCAGTCGATGCCGCTCTCGAGCGCGACGTCGACCCGGCGCACGGAGGAGAGCCCGCGCCCGAGATCGTGCCACTGGAACCCGTGGTCGCCGCACCCGTAGCGGTGGGTGTCCGTGTCATCGCAGCGCTCCTCCTGGTTGATGAGGCGGTCCGCATCGATGTCGTAGCTCGTCGCGCATTCCCCGTCGGGGAGCTGGATGGAGCCGTCAGGGCAGGTGCAGTCGCAGCGCTCGGCCGATACGTGGATGTAAAAGTACAGCCATGTCGACGCGCCGTGCACGTCGGTGGCCTTGACCTGAAGGGTGTAGACGCCCGGCGTGTCCGTCGAGAACGTGCCGACGGGCCCAGGAAGGCCGAGGACCGGGGAGGACCCGCTCACCTTCGAGCCGATCTGCCAGGTGACCGAGATCGCGTCGCCATCGGGATCGTCTGCGTCCACGGTGATCGTGGCCGTCTCGCACAGGGTGATGAACTTGCTGGGCGCGATGTCGAGGCTCTTGATCTTTGGCGGGGAGTTCAGAGCGACCACCGCGTCGAGGAGGCCGTCGGTGTCCCCGCGGCACTGGGACACGAGCATGACTTCCCTCGTCCACTGCCCAGGGACATCCACCACCGTCTCGGCGGGAGCGCACTCTTCCGACGGCGAAGCGTCGTGCATCGGCGTCGCGCAGACGCGGTAATTGCCGCGAGGCAGCACGAACGTGCCCTCCGCGGCCGCGTGCGTCCCGGAGCCCGTGACGAGGTGGTCGTCGTAGGGCACGTCGCCGGCGAGGGGCACGTCGATGTCGAGGGCGCTCGTCGCCTCCGCGATCGCCGTGTCCCTGCAGGTGCTGCTGGCGCCGACGATCTTGTAGTGAACCGCCGTCACGTCGTGCCGATCGCCCCGGATCGCGAGGGCGGCACGGATAACCCCGGTCTCCGCGGCGTCACCGCCGTCGATCCCCTGTTGGCCGCACGCCGGCAACGCGAGCGCGAGCGCGATGGCCGTCGATCCTTGCGCGAAGTCTCTTCGTCCCCTTGTCATCCTATCACCTTCCTGGGTTCTTCTCTTGGGTGGTGTGGTCTCGACGCTCGAGCGCCGGCGATCCGGAGATCGAGGTCGCTCGAGGATTTCGCCGTTCGTGCACGTCATTCCGGCGATGTCAGCGCGTGAGTCGCCTTCATCGTCGTCGTTCCCTGCATGGACAGGAGCCCTACCGAAACGTAAGTCCTTACGGGGACTGAGATGCTTGCAGGTCTGCTCGCATTCAACCTCGCGCACGTGCCGTGGCCTGCGGCCGTGGATACGGGGTGGCGCGGTCGCCTCCTTCGATCCCGGGCAGCTCGTTCACGGGCTGTGGCAGAGTGCCTCTCCGGAGCCAGGGCGGGGAGGCGGCCGCGGCGCGCTCGATCCCTGAGCGCCCGTCCGCGGGCTGCGTCAAGCCTTAAGCTCGCTGGAGTTCCATCCGTTCCGCATCGCGGCGCTCGAGGGGGCTGCCCCCGAGATCAAGCGGCCTCCCTGAGCGCTCACGAGCGCTCACGAGCGCGCGGCGCGCTCGTCCGCCGCGTCCAGCGCGCGGGACGCCCCTTCCCGGATCCCGCGGAGCACCGCCTCGACGTCCCGCTCCGCGCCGAGGGCGAGCCCCCGGTCCGCGAGCGCGCGCGCGGCGGCCGGGTCGCTCCCGGCGAGCGCCTGCTCCGCCGCGTGCAGGTAGAACTCCACGGCGAGCCGCGGCTCGCCGCCCCGCTCGAAGTGCTCGGCCAGCACCTTGGCGTCGTGCTCTCCCGCCTGCAGCAGCCACTCGGCGGCGAGCCGGTGCCCGAGCGCGCGATCGTGGTCCGGCAGCATCGCGTAGCAGCCGTCGCGGATGAGCGCGTGCCGGAACGCGTACTCCTCCTCGTCCGAGAAGCGGCTCTGCTCGCGGCGCTCGAGCAGCTCGCGCTGGAGCATCCAGGGCAGCCAGTCCACCGCGAGCGTCGACCCGCCGGCGTCGCCGAGCAGGGCGAGCGCCCCGGTCTTCCAGAACGCCTCGCCGAAGATGCTCGCCGCCCGCAGCAGCCGCCGCGCCTCCGCGGGGATGGCCTCGAGCCGCGCCTCGACCATGCCCAGGATCGTCTCCGGCAGCCTGTCCGCGCGCCCCTCCGCGACCGCCCGGATGAGCTCCTCCAGGTAGAAGGCGTTGCCGCTCGCGCGCTCGACGAGGCGCGCGACCTCGGAGGGCGGCAGCCCGTCG
The DNA here is from genome assembly GCF_051475585.1 of Sorangium sp. So ce426. NCBI lineage: Bacteria > Pseudomonadati > Myxococcota > Polyangiales > Polyangiaceae > Sorangium > Sorangium sp. So ce426. The sequence goes on from NZ_CP150341.1 coordinate 9,459,654, forward strand.
CCGAGCATCTGCCGCACGAGCTCCTCGGCCGCGCGGCGCGGCAGCGCGCCGAGCGTGATCTCGTGGACCTCGCTGCCCTCCCAGAGGACGGGGAAGACCTTCCGCACCTCGACCCGCGCCAGGTAGAGCACCGCGAAGGGCCTGTCGTGGAGCTCCCGGAGGGCCCGCGCGATGAGCTTGAGCGACGCCGCGTCGCCCCACTGGATGTCCTCGAGCACGAGCAGGTAGGGCCCCGCCGCGCACGCCGCCTCCATGAAATCGAGGTAGGCGAGCGGGATCTGGTCGGCCATCAGGGCCGGGCTCTGCCGCGCCTCGAGGAACCTCGGATCCGCCTCGCCCGGGAACGGCGTGCCGACGATCTCGCCGAGGAACGCGGCGATCCGCGTCCTCTCGCCCGGCGTCAGCGCCTGGGCGCGGGCGACCAGCGAGAGGAGCCGCTCCCGCTGCGCCGGGGCGGGCTCGCCGCCGGTGATGCCGGCCGCGCCCCGGAGCGCGGAGCCGAGGAGCGAGAACGGCGAGCCCGCGCTCAGCGAGTCGCCGCGGCCGACCGCGACGGTGAGCTCGGGGTGCCGCTCCCGCAGGATCTCGATGAGCTCGTACCGCAGGCGGGATTTGCCGATCCCGGGCGGCCCGGTGATCAGGATGGCGCGGGGCTCGGGCCCGCCGAAGCTGTCTTCGAGGAGCTCGCGCAGGTTCCGGAGCTCCCTGTCGCGGCCGACGTAGGGGCTCGGCTTGCCGAGGAGCGTCCGCGCCGACCGGCCGACCTCGCGCTCCTGCAGCAGGAAGAACGTGCCGGGCCGCGCCGGCTCGATCTCGAACCGCGCGTCGAGCAGCGCCCGCGTCACGTCGTCGATCCACACGGGCGCGGGCCTCCGCTCCGGGCGCGCGTCGCGCTCCGCGAAGGCGAGGAGCGCGGCCGCGCGGTCCATGACCGGGCCGACCGGGAGGCTGCCTGTGTGCTCGGCGCGGCCGGTCGTGAGCACGACGGAGGCCTCCGGCACGAGCTCGACGAGCGTGAGGGCGCACCGCGCCGCGCGCGCGGCCTGCAGGGCGGCGTCGCCCACGCCGGCGATCGAGAGCACGATCGTCCCGTCGGCGAGCGCGTCCACGCGCGCCCCGAACGGCTGCGCGCTCGTGTAGAGCTTCCTCGTGAGGTCGCTCGGCTCCGCGGCGACGAGCGTGCTGGCCGCGCTGTCGCAGGCCGAGAAGCGGGGCTCCCGCGCGGCCACCAGCGAGAGCAGCCGGAGCTCGCACGCCGTGATCGCCTCGTACAGGACGGGGGGCGCGGCCAGGCCGCTCGTCGGATCGCGCTCGAGGGCGTCGAGCGCCTCGACGACGGCCGAGCCGTCGCGCGGCCGCTGCTCCGGATCCTTCGCGAGCATGCGGGCGACGAACTCGTCGAGCTCCTGCGGCAGCTCGGGCCGGAGGTTCCGCACGCGCGGCGGGTCTTCCATGAGGAGCTTCGCGAGCAGGGCCATCACGTGCTGGCCCTGGAACGCGGGCCTGCCCGTGAGGCACTCGAAGAGCACGGCGCCGAGCGAGAAGATGTCGGCCCGCGCGTCGAGGCGGTCACGCTCGCCGGTGGCCTGCTCCGGGGCCATGTAGCCCGGGGTCCCCATCACCGAGCCGGTCTGCGTGAGCGCGCCGATGGTGCGCTTCATCCGGGCGATGCCGAAATCGAGCACCTTGAGGCCGGTGACCTCGCCGCCGACGAGCAGCAGGTTGCTCGGCTTGACGTCGCGGTGGACGATGCCCCGCGCGTGCGCCGCCCCGAGCGCCTCGGCGGCCGCGCGGAGCAGGGCGAGGCTCTCCTCGAGGTCGAGCTTCTGCCGGGCGAGGCGCTGCGCCAGGCTCTCCCCTTCGAGCCATTCCATGGCGAGGTAGGGCACCCCGTCGGGGGTGATGCCGTGAGCCACGTGCCGGACGATCCGCGGGTGATCGAGCTCGGCGAGGATCCGCGCCTCGTGCTCGAAGCGGTGCGCGGCGCTCCGGTCGGGCTGGCCGAGGAGCTTGAGCGCGACCTGCGCCCCCGTGGCCCGATCGACGGCGCGGTAGACCGTCCCCATCCCACCGGAGGCCGCGACGCGCTCGAGCTGGAAGCGGCTGTCGATGACCTCTCCCGGGCGCATAAGGCGGAGGATGCACCGGCGTCGAGCCGTCTTCAACGGTCCGGCGGGCACCCGCCCGTCGGTGTGGGGCTATACGCTCGCGCGGCGCGCCAGGCGGTGAGTCGCGCTTCAGCTCTTCGGGATGCGCCATGTCACGCCGGCGCGGAAGAAGAGCACGTTCGGGATGCTCTGCCCGCCTCCGGGGATGGCATCGTCCTCGTCGTTCATCGGCTCGTAGCGACGGAACAGGCTGTGTCCCGCCTGGGCGGTCACCCACACCGACGAGAAGGCGCGCACGCCGAGCGTCACGCCCGCGGTCACGACCGAGTAGGCGACGTGATCGAGGCACTGCTCGGGCCGCGCCGCCCGCTCGTCCTGCTCGGTCGCCGGGTCGTCGGCCGGCTGGGCCGCGCACGGCCACACCCCGGTGACGCGCGGGTCGCGCACGGCGTAGGCGTTCCCCGCGACGTCCGCGCGCAGGCCGACCTCGACGCGATCCGAGAACAGGAGCTTCGCCGACGCGAAGCCCGGCAGGAAGGCCTCGACGCGGAAGTGGGGGCTCGGCGTCCACTCGACGTACGCGGCCGGCAGCGGGAGGAACGAGCCGAAGCTGTACGACGCGAGCGCGCCGCCGCCGAGGACGAGCTTCTCCGAGAGCGTGCGGGTCACGAGCCCGAGCGCGCTGACGCGGACGAGCCCGCCGTCGAAGGCCTCGAAGTCGCCCGCGAGCCCCGGCGCGACGCGCAGCGAGAGCGACCAGTCGTTGGGCAGCAGCTGGACGAACAGCACCGGGACGTCGACGGCGTGGAAGGCCCGGAGCTCGTCGAAGCCGGGCGGGGCGCCGGCGTACGAGATCGCCTCGACGTGGTACGTCGCCCCCGGGATGAGGAACGTCCTCTCCCCGAGGGGGATCGGCGCGTTGGCGTTGAGCTCGTACGACGAGATCTGCGCCCGCACGGGGCGCGGGTCCTCGATCGCCGCGCCCGGCATGTACTGCGCGCTCAGGTCCACGAGATCGGGGAGCTGGGCCCACGCCGCGCCCGGCGCGAGGGCCGCGACGACCGCGACGACCGCGAGCAGCGGCGCCAGGGCGAGGAGCCGCGGGGGGCGCGCGCGGCGGCGGGAGCGGCCCCCGCCGCGGCGCTCGTCCGTGGCGCGCGCGGCGGCGCGATCGGCGGGCCTCATCGCGCCACCCGCTCGTCGAGCCAGTCGAACAGCCGCGCCTGGGCGAGGAGCTGGTTGCCGCCCTGGCAGTGGACCTGCGACGCCGTGCCCGCGTCGAACACCATCATGTGCTTCGGGCACGTGAGCGCGCCGTAGAGGCGCTCCGACTCGCCTGGAGACGCGTCCTCGGCGCTGCCCTCCATGATCAGCGTCTCGCAGCGGATGCTCGCGACGCCAGAAGCGTTGTCGTACTTGCGGAGCTCGTCGATCACCTCGTGCGGCGTCGAGACGCCGTGCTTCCATGTCACGTCGTCGAAGTACCAGCGCGCGTCGGGCAGCACAACCGAAGCGGCGTCGATGGCGCGGTCGAAGGCCGCGGGGCCGCGCGCGTGCAGCTCGAGCAGGCCGGGCATCGACGCGAAGTGGCGCAGCATCGCGTCCCGCCAGCTGACGACGCCCGGGTTGGCGACGAGGGCGCGCAGGCGGCGCTCGCGCGAGGCCGCCCGCGGCGCGAGGTAGCCGCCGAACGAGAGCCCCATCAGGACGAAGTTGCCAGCGTCGAGCCGCTCGTCGCGCTCGGCGAAGTCGAGCACGCGCCCCACGGGGACCTCCCAGTCGGGCCGGAAGGGGTGCCCGTGGAGGCGCAGCGAGGCGCCCTGGCCCGGGCCGTGGAACGAGAGGACGTGGTAGCCCCGCTCGAGCGCGCCGTCGATGACCCACATGGTGTCCTCGGGCCACGCGTGGAGGCCCTGCTGCAGCACGATCGCGGGCGCGCGCGCCGCCCCGGGCGCGTAGTGGACGCGGCCGTGGAGCACGCCGCTCTCGTAGGGGATCTCGACCTGCCGGGAGTCGTAGCCCCGCATGCGGAGCGCCCGGTCATGCAGGTCGAGCCCCGCGATCGTCGCCTCGACGAGGCGCGGGTCGGAGCGATCCGCGTAGCGCATCAGCCCGGCCCGGTAGTAGGCGCCCGCGCGCAGGAAGTGCGACGCGGCGCTGCGCGCGTGGCCGCGGGCCTCCGCCTCCTCGCCGTAGCCCTGCACCCGCTTCGCGGTGGCCAGCCACTGCTCGAACCACGAGCGCTCGTCGCCCGGGCGGATGCGGATCGCTGTGTCGAGCACCTCGCCGACGTCGGTCAGCCCCATCGACGCGAGGCCGAGCCAGAACACGATCTGCGCGTCCATCACCGGCTGGCCGATGAACTTGAACCGGTGCCAGACGGGCGCCGCCTGGCCCTGCCCGAGCGTGTCGTCGCCGTGGAACCGGGCGGACGCGACCTCCTGATCGACCCCGCGGCGGCCCGACGCGAACCCGAGCGCCGCCGCGCCCCCCGCGACCGCCGTGTGGGTGAGAAACCTCCGCCGATCGAGCATCGGTGCACCTCCAGCGCTTGATGAAACAAGTGATTGAAACATATGTTTTAACAGTTGACGCCTGGTAGGCGCGTCGTCAAGGTGTGTTTCAAACAATCGTATGAACGACCGTGACCCCCTCGCCCCTGCGGACGATCTCGATCCACGGCAGCGGCTCGTCGTCGCGGCGATCGATCAGATCGAGAAGCACGGCATCGGGCAGCTGACGGTGCGGAGGCTCGCGGCGGCGGCCGGCGTCAACATCGCCGCGGTGAACTACTATTTCCGGTCGAAGGAGGCGCTCGTCGCGGCGGCGCTCGAGGGGTCGATCGGGAACATGCTGTCGGACACCGAGGACTTCCTCGCCCGGATGCCGGGCGATCCCCTGGAGGCGCTGAGCGGGCTGCTCGGCTACTACCTCGAGGGCGGGATGCGGTACCCGAACGTGGGCAGGGCGCTCCTGCACGACGCGTTTCACGCGGACGACTACAGCGGTCCTTTCCCGAAGCTCTTCGCGCCGGTGATGGAGCGCCTGCGCGATCTCGTCCGGGCGGCGGTGCCCGGGCTCGAGGAGCGGGCGGCGGCGCGCCGGGTGGTGGCGGCGCTCTCGGCGGTCTTCTTCCCGACGTTCTTCGCGGGGCTTTACGAGGGGCTGAGCGCGCTCGGCTCGCCGGCCGACCGCCTCGCCTACACGCGAGAGCTGGCGCGGCAGACGCTGGCGCCCGCCGCTGTCCCGGAGCCGGCGGCGCCCGCGCCCCGCGGCAGGCCGCAGAAGCGCGGGTGACCCGCGGAGGGTCGCGGGGACCCGCTGGAGGGGCGGGCCGTCGGCGGTGGGGGTGTCCCGGCGGCGCGGGCGGGCACGCGGGAGATCAGCAATCGAAGAAACGGCGAAGCCCGGGGCGGATGACCTCCTCGATGGTCTCATCGAGCAACACCCGGGCTTTCAGGCCGCTGCACAGCCCGAGCTGCTCCCCGTGCGGCGGGGCGTCGTGAGCCGGCAGGTGCGCGTGCTCGTGCTCCACGAGGTGCCGGAACGCGACGGGCAGGTAGCGCTCGATCGCTTGCCGCTCCGCCGAGGAGAGCTCCGGCGCGACCTGCTCGAGGAGGCGCCAGCCGAAGCGGGCGTGCCCGACCTCGTCGGCGTAGATGCGCGTCAGCAGATCGAGCAGCGGCCCGGGCGGCATCTCCAGCCGCTCCGCGCCGATGAGGGCCACGGCCACCGTCTCGCTCATGCAGCAGATGTGGATCACGTTGCGGAGCGCGGCCGCGCGGGGGGGCGCGTCGCGGTGCAGGGGGAACTCCGGACGCTCCGGGACGCTCGCGGTCGCCGTCCCGCCGAGGGCCTCGACCACGGCGCCGCAGAGGATCCCGTGGCGGCGCTCCTCGTCGGCGAAGCCCCGGCACGCCTCGGCGAGCTCCGGCGGGAAGCTCGCCGAGGCGAGCTGGCTCGCGAGCGCCTCGAACACGGCCGACGACGTGTGTTCGTTCACCATGCGCGCGTGCCAGGTGCCGATCGCCGACGGGAACAGCGCCGCGGGATACCCGCTCACGTCGAAGGCGCGCGCGCGCGCCTCGCCGCGGAGATCGAGCGTCGCGGCGTTCATGCGACCTCCGACGGGGCATCATAGGCGTCGAGCGCCGGCGGGACAGGGGGGCCCCAGGGCGTGCAGAGCGTCCGCGTATAGAGCTCCGCCTCGGGAGCGACGACGTCGCCGAAACAGCAGCCGTGCCGGACGGGCTCGGCCTCTCTGTAGGAGATCGCGTCGGCGTCCACGCCCACGATCAGCGCCGTGCAGCAGTTCACGAAGGAGGCGTCTCCAGCGAGGGCCGCCCACTGCTCCTCGGAGATCCCCGTCCCGGGGGCAGGCATGCGCTGCGCCGTGTAGTCGACGCAGCAGTCGAGCTCCGCGCGAGGGCGAGCCTCCGTGTCGTCGAGGCTCACCTGCTCGGCGCACGCGAGCCCGGTCGGCGTGGGCGGCGCGCCGCCCGCGCCGGCGGCGCCGCCCGCGCCACCCGCGCCGCCCGCGCCGCCCTCATCGGGCGTCGGAATGACCCCACTCCCCGTCGAAGGTTCCCCACCGCCGCCGGTCGTCGCGCCGACTCCGGTCGTCGCGCCGACTCCGGCCGTCACGCCGACTCCGGCCGTCGCCCCGCCGCCGGCCGGAGCCGGGGCGTCCGGCTCCTCCGCCGGGATCTCCTCGTCGGGATCCAGCGGTGACGACTGCCCGCCAGAGACGTAACGTCCGCTGCAGCCCGCCAGGGCGCCACAGGCCAGCGCTCCCAGCGCGACCCTCGCTGCTGCACGCAATGCTGCCCGTCTCGTCTCCTCACGCATAAGCTCTCCTCCAGTTAAATAGGCTGTTTGCCGCAGGGCGCGGCGCGGGCCGAGCACTCGGCCCATGTGGACCAGTGTAGGCGCGCGGCACAGCGAAGAGAATCTGCATTTTCCGCACACCATTGAACCGAAATTCAGAACAATGGCGCCCGGTCACTCGACCGGTCCGCAGGCGATCGCCTTCATCCTCGCCCGCGCCTGCTCGGCGGTCACCGAGCGCGGGCTGGCGTTCCCCCAGCGCGCGATCACGCTCGCGTAGGCGTCGCACGCGCCGGAGATCTCGCCCATCTGCTCGAGGGCCTGGCCGAGAAACCAGAACGAGCGGACGTACCTCACGGGCCAGCCCAGCATATCGCACGTCGTGACCGCCTTGCGAAGCGTGGGGATCGCATGGAGAGGCATGCCCGCGAGGTAAAAGACCGCGCCGACGTCCGCCTGGACCTCTTGCCCGACTTGATTGCTCATCAGCGCGGTCAGCGGCAGCACCGGGACGGCCTCCGCCGCCTCCTCGGGGTGCTCGATCCACCGCGCGTAGGCCTGCACCACGGCGGAGCGCGCAGGGTCGGCCGCCCCCTGCACGCGGGGCCGCGACAGGAGCTCGGCCACCTTCTCCTGGAACTCGGCCCTGGTGATGAGGCCGGCATGCAGCATGACCCGCAAGAGGTCCGGCGAGCCGCCGGCGCAGGCGCTATAATTGTCAAGACACGTCTTGGCGATGTCCGCCGCCTCGCGCCTGCGATCGGTCTCGAGGCAGACATCGATGAGCGCGCGGACGACATCGGCGTGCCCCGTGGACTCCGCGCTGATGTACATGCGCGCCTGCCGTAGCTGTCCCTCGGCCTGCGAGAAATTGCCCAGGATCGCGTTCAGGTTCGACTCGTCGAGCAGCGCGGTGAAGCGCCGCTCCTTGTGCGGCAGCGAGACCCGGCTCTGCCGCATCGCCTCGCGGACCGCGTCGAGAGAGCGCCCCTGCGCATAGCTCGACCACGCAAGCCTGCGAAAGATCAGCCGGCTCCTTCCGCTCGTCATGGGCCGCGTGAGCCACAGGTCCTCCTCGACGTCCGCGCAGCGGCCGAGCGCGCTGTGGTGCTCGCTCCGGATCTCGTAACAGCTGGCCGCCGTGGGCGAGATCGCGAGGCACCGGTCGATGGCGGCAGCGGAGTCGTTGAAGCTCCCGAGCTGCCACAACGACTGCGCCAGCGTGGCCCATCCCTGCGCGTACTCGGGGTCGATCCCGATGACCCGCCTCGCCGCAGCGACGCTCGTATGGACGTCCGATCGCAGCGCGCAGCGCGCGAGGAGGGCCAGCAGCTCCGCGTCGCGATCATACGGGTGCTGCGCCGTGAGCGCGGTCAGCCGCTCCGCGCAGCGCGCCGTATCCGCGGGGTCGCGGCCGAGCGCGGGCTCCATGGCCGCAAGGAGCGCTCGATCGCGGGGGTCGAGCGCGGCGCTCAGCTCCTCTGCGCGCCGATAGTGATCCCGAGCTTCGGTGAGCTCCGGCGCGTAGATCGCGAGGCGAAGGTGCGCATCGGCAAAGGAGTCATCGATGGAGATCGCCTGCCGCAGGCCGTCCACCGCCTTGCCCTCGTTGGCATCGCGAGCGGCCTGGAGCGCCGCGCTGTACAGGGCGAGCGCCGAAGTAGAGCTGGAGCGCGGCCCGGGAACGGTGGTCGCCGCGACCGGACGAGGCCCTCCGCGCAGCGCGAGCGCCCCAGCGATGACGGCCGCGAGCGCCATGGCGAGGCCGATCTTCCAGGCCGCCCGCAGGCCGAGGCGTCTTCCGGTCGAGCGGAGTTCATCGCGGCGCGCCGCGGCGCCGAGGCGCTCGGTCGCGGCCAGGGGGTCCACCACGTCCCCATCCGCCGCCTCGCCGCCCGGCGCCCTGGGCGGCTCGGAGATGCTTAATGCGGGCGGCTCCAGCGCGCCGAAGCTCGGCGCCGCGCCCTGCGCGAACGGCGCGAGCGCGCGAGCGACCTCGCCCAGGTCGGAGAGCCGAGCCTGGCGGTCCGTCGACAGCAACCGGCCGACCACCCTGGCGAGCTCCCGGGGCACGTCGGGCGCGACCTTCTCCAGCGGGGGAATCGCGCCTGTCACGATGATCTTGAACACCTGGCCGGCGTTGTCGGCCCGGGTCGGGAGCACGCCCGAGAGGCATTCGTAAAGAATGAGGCCGAGCGACCAGTTGTCGGTACGGTGATCGATCTGTCGGTCTCCGAACGTCTGCTCCGGGGACATGTAGCAGGGCGTGCCAAGCCTCGTCCCGCTCTCGGTGAGCCCCGTTGTCTGGGCGTCCTGTCCGCTCGTGGCCGTCAGCTTCGCGATGCCGAAGTCGAGGACCTTGACCCGCTCGCTCGATCCGTCGACAAGGAAGATGTTCTCCGGCTTCAGGTCGCGGTGGACGATGCCCAGCGCGTGCGCCGTCCCGACGGCGGAGATGACCGGCAGGAAGATGGAGGCTACCTCGCCGAGGGGCAGCCTCGGCTCGCGACGCAGCCTGCTCGCGAGCGACTCGCCGGACAGGAGCTCCATGACCATCACGGGCGCCCCGCTCTCGATCTCGAGATCGTGAACCTCGACGACGTTGGGGTGGCGGACGCTGCTCGCGAGCTTCGCCTCGCGCATCAGGCGCATGCCAACCGCGCCGCGCACGGCCCCGCCCTTCACGAACTTGAGCGCGAACGGCTTGCCAGTCAGCGTGTGGCTCGCGGCCCAGATCACGCCCATGCCCCCTTCACCGAGCAGCCGATCGAGCCGGTACCGGCCGGCGACGACGGCGCCTGGACGCCACGTAGGCCGTGCGCACTCGTCGCCCTCGCCGCGCTCGTCGCCCTCACCCGGCGGAGCGTCTTTTCCCGCAGCGGGTTGGGTCGCCTCGAGGCCCTGCGTCAGGTCCGCTCTCGATGCGATACGCACGACACCCTACACTACCCGACCGGCCCCCCCTGTCCAGATCGGAAACGATCGCGCCCGACGTGCTGTCCGCTCGACAGGAAGGCGGTAAAGCGAGGACACGTTTGCAAGTGCAAGAATCTTTTCACATCCCTGCAAATATCTCTGGGCAGCGAACAGCACCACAATGCGCTCGACGGCAAATCGCCCCCGCCCTTCTCGTTTTCTCGTTCAATTTGCCCGCTGAAGAGGGCTGCAAGTGAGGGAAATTCTCAGTCTCTCCACAGCTCATCGCGTGTGCGTCCCGATCCATCCGCTCGCTCCACGGCTGCCGAGCCATGACGCCGTGGCTCCAAGGACATCGGCTCACCAGATAGCGCGGTCGACCAAAGAGACGCAGCGCTCTCTGAAGCTCAGTATCCCGGCTCTCCGCCTCCGGATCGGTACGCCCCCGGCGGGACCCCGACCTCCCGGCGAAACGCGACGTTGAAGGCCGCCTCGTCCTGGTACCCCACGGACGACGCCACCTCGGCGAGCGCGAGCCCGGGGCGCTCTCGCAGCGTCTCCTTCGCCAGCTCCATGCGCCAGCGCGTCAGGTGACGGAGGGGGCCCTCTCCCACGTGCTCGCGGAAGGCGAGGGCGAAGCCCGAGCGGCTCATGCCGGCCTCCCGCGCGAGCGAGGCCACGGTCCACGCGCGGGCCGGGGCCTTGTAGAGCACGTCCAGGGCGCGGGCGACGCGCTCGTCCGCGAGCGCCGCGCGGAAGGAGCCAGGAGGCGCGGGGCGCTCGAGCTCCGCGCGGATGGCCTGCAGGAGGAGCAGCTCCGCGAAGCGAGCGGCCATGACCGGCGCGCCCGGCCGCCGGCCGCTCACCTCGTCGCGGATGCCGTCCAGGAGCCGGCCGAGGCCGGGCACCGGCTCACCGGCCCCGCCGTCGAGGAGCACCACGGAGGGCAGCGCGCGGAGCAGCAGCGACCGCCCGGCGCCCGCGACGTGCATGGCGGCGCAGAGCACCACCGTCCTCGCGCCGTCGCCGCCCAGCCGGCGCCGCACCGTCTGCGCGCCCGGCCGAGGCGGCGAGAGCCAGCGCTCCTCGTCGACGACGGCCGCCCCCGGCCGGTGCCTCAGGCAGTGGGGGACGCCGTGCGGCATGAGCAGCAGATCGCCCTGGCCGACGCGGATCTCTCGGCCGCCGAGCTCCAGCCACATCTCGCCTTCGAGGAGGTGGTGGAGCAGCACGATCTCTCGGGGGCCGATGCGGGCCCCCCACGGCGCGCCGAGCTCGACGCGGCCGAAGAGGCTGGTCTCGATGCGCACGTGGCGGAGCAGCGCTGTCAGGACATCGGGCATTGGACGATCACAAAAGAGCGCTGGACGCTATCACATGGAGGGTCCCCCGGTCCGTCGCCATGGTTCCGCCACCGAGTCACGAGGAGGCAACCATGGACGTTTTCATCACCGGCGCGAGCGGCTTCATCGGATCTGCGGTCGCCCGCGCCCTTGTCGCGCGCGGCCACCGGGTGCGCGGGCTCGCGCGCAGCGACGCGTCGGCGGCGAAGGTGCGGGCCGCTGGCGCGGAGCCGATCCGGGGGAATCTGTCGCAGGTCGACGTGCTCGCGCGCGCGGCGGCGGCCGGCGACGGGGTTGTGCACACCGCGGCGACGACAGGAGAGGATCGCCCGGCCACCGACGAGGCGGCGGTCACGGCCATGCTCTCGGCCATGAGCGGCGGCGTCTTCATCACGACGACCGGGGCGCCGCGCGCGCGCTCCTCGCGGGTGCCCGTGCCGGAAGAGGAGAGCGTCAACCCCGGCGGAGCGCTCGAGTGGCTCGTGGCGGCCGAGTCGCGCGTGCTCGGCGCGAAGGGCGTCCGCGGCCTGGTCGTGCGGCCGCCCATCGTCTATGGCGACGGCGGAGGTCCTGTGGCGGGCCTGGTGCAGGGCGCGCGCGCCGCGGGGGTCGCACGTTATATCGACGATGGCGAGAACCGCTGGTCCACCGTCCACGTGCGGGATCTGGCGGTGGCCTACGCGATGCTGCTGGAGTCGGACGCGAGGGGCGTGTTCCACGCCGCCGAGGCGTCGCCCGAGCCCATGGCGGCGCTCTTCGCCGCGATAGGCGACGCCGCCGGCGTCCCCGTGGGCTCGTGGAGCCTCACGGAAGCCCTCGCTGCACACGGCCCCATCGCCGGGTTCCTGGCCATGGACGCCGCCCTCGACGCGACGAGGCTGCGCGGCCTGGGCTGGTCGCCGGAGGTCGGAGAGGCGCTCGGAGGCATCTGCGGCGCCCTGCGCGACCCCGCGCAGGGATACCGCGCGCCATGAGCCGCGCCGCAGGCTTCAGGGCAAAGCGCCGTCGCGCGCGGCGCTCGCCGCCTCCGCTCCTCGCTTGTTGTCGAGGGCGAGCAGCACGAGATAAGAAAAGGCACAGACGACGAGGCTCCCGAACACGAGCATCGGCAGCGAGTACGCCAGTTGCTCCAGGCCCACCCCCTCGATCAGCTTGCCGGTGAGGGCCGGGAGGACCATGCCGCCGAGGCTGTCGCCGACCAGCACGAGCCCTGTCACGAGCGCCGTCATGGGCACGATCTGCCCCGTGAGCGTGAAGCCGCTGGGCCAGAGCGGCGCCATGAAGAGCCCGAGCCCGAGCGCGACAACCCACAGGAGCGCGCTCGAGGGCGGCAGGAGCAGCATCATCGCGGACAGCACGAGACAGCCGCCCAGCCCCACAGGGATGACCTGGCGCGGCGTGAAGCGGATCGCCACAGGGATCGAGAGCAGCCTCCCGATCGTGAACGAGAGCCAGAACCCCGAGGTGAGGTACGCGGCCCCGGTCGCCGAGACGACGCCCAGCGTGAGGGCATAGGTGTAGATCCAGCTCCCGAACGAGATCTCCCCGCCGACGTAGGCGAACAGGTACAGCACCGCGACGAGCACCGGAAGGAGGGGCAACGCGCGATCCGCGCCCTTCGCCGCGGCGTCCTTCCCGGCCTTTTCCTGAGGCTCGGGACAGTGTCGCATCGAGAGCACGCCCAGGGCGACGAGCGCCGAGAAGGCGGCCACGGCCCAGTACGCCGCGTGGTAACCGCCCCAGGCGCCCGGGACGCGCGCGACAAGGAGCGGCGACACGAACGCGCCCAGCCCGAAGCAGAAGTGAAGCCCGTTCATGTAAGGGCTGACCTTCTCCCCGTGCGTCCAGAGGAGCAGCGCGTTCGCGCCCGTGTTGACGAGCCCCTCCGCGAGCCCCCGGCAGAACGCCACGACAACGAGCAGCCATAACCACGGGACGGCCGGGATGACAGCGAGGCACGCCGCGGCGATCAGGTGCGCTCCCCCGAGCAGGGTGTGCCCGTGCACGCGATCGAACAGCTTGCCTCCCCAGAGCGTGCCGAGCGTGTAACCGACCCCCCCGCCGAGGAACAGCGAGCCCATGTCCCCGACGCTGGAGCCCGTCTGCCGCGCCAGGTCCGGCAGGGTCGGCCCGGTGATCGCCGTGATGAGGCCCAGGCAGATGAAGAGCCCGTAGTAGCCGGCCGTCTGGCGCAGCGCCCTGTCGCTCCACCGGCTCGAGACCGGACGCTCCTCCACGGCTGCAGTGCTCATCACTTCGCTCCTTTTACCCGATGCGGGGACTCATGTGCCGGCCCCGGCGCGGCAGGGGATCCGGGGAGATCGTCTGCGCGCGAGGCGCTGGCCGCGCGCTCCCGCTCGTGCTCGATGCGCCACGACTCGAAGGCCAGCGCCTGGAGCGCGGAGAGGACGAGGACGGAGACGTCGGTGTTGACGTAGAGCCAGATGAACCCGAGCCCGAGGCCGCGCACGAGCAGGGCCACCGCCGCCCCGACGGCGACGTTGCCGCCCCAGAAAAGGAGGCACACGCCCACGCAGCGGATCGCGCGCCGGAGCGCGGGCGGGAGGAGCCCGGCGCGCATCCCCCGGCGGCGCCCCGCCGCATAGACAGCGCAGGACGTGGCGGCGACGACGCCCAGGATGTAGAGCGTGTCGGGCACCGCTACACCTCCCCGCGGAGCCGCGACAGCGCGCGCGCCGCGAGCTCCTGGAGCAGCCGGCCGATCGCCGAGAGGCGCTCCCCCGGGGTGTTCGACGTCGGCGACCCCTCCGGGACGGGCGCGGCGAGGACCTCGAAGCCCGCGCGCTCGAAGAGCCGGCGCGCGCGCGCGATGCGGTGCGCGCCGGTGACGAGCAGGATCCTCCTTGCGCCCCTCGGCAGCAGGAGCTCCGCGCTGCGCTGGGCTTCCACCGCGGTCGTCAGCCCGCGCGGCTCCGTGAGCAGGGCCGACGCGGGGACGCCGAGGCCCTGCGCGAGGCGGGCGCGCGACTCGGCCTCGCTGGCCGGCCCGTTGCGGCTGCCGAGCATCAGCACGAGCGGCGCTCGCCCCTCACGGTACAGCGCGACGGCCTCGACGGCGCGCCGGAGCGAATCCTCCGGGAGCCGCCCGTCCGGATCGACGTCCGCGCCGAGGGCGACCACGGCGTCGGCCTGCCCAGCGTCGGCCGCCGACGCCATCCAGCGATCGAGCGGCGCGGCGGCCGGGGTGAACGCGGCGACGGCGAAGGCCATGAGCCCGATCACGCCGGCCGCGGTGCTCACGCGGTCCCACGCTCCTTCCCTGCGCATGGCGTCGGATCCCTGGAAGAGCCCCTACGTGGCGCCCAGGAGCGCGGGCCTCGAGGAGCGCGCGGACAGCCGCCGCGCCTCCAGCTCCTCCGCGACGCCGTGGATGGCGGCCTCGACGCGCTCGAGCGTCTCCTCGCTCATCCGGCCGTGCAGGGGCAAGCAGACCTGGCCCGCGCAGAGCCGGTCCGTGTTCGGGAGGGCGGCGCCCGCGGGGAAGCAGTCCAGCGCGTGCAGCGGCGGGTAGAAGTACCGGCGCGCCTCGACGCCGCGCCGCGCGAAGGCCGCGATGACGTCGTCGATCGGGGCGTCGATCAACCCGACGCCGAGGTTCTGCCCGTTGGGGTTCACGCCCGGCGGGATGCGCTGGGTGCGGTACAGCTGCGGGTGCCGGGACAGGGCCGCGCGCAGCCGCTCGAGGTACGTCCGCCTGCGGGCCAGCGCCTCCGGGAGCCGGCGGAGCGACGAGAGCGCCAGGGCGGCGCGCAGCTCGTCCAGCTTGGCGTTCATCCCCGGGACCGACGCCGAGAGCGGCTGCGCGAGCCCGTGGTTGCGCAGCCGGCGCATCGCCGCGCTCACCTCGCGGTCCGGGGAGACGACAACGCCGCCCTCCGCGGCCACGAGGACCTTGGTGGCGTGCAGCGAGTACGTCGTCGCGGTGAGGAGCGCCTCGGCCTCCCGGCTCGCGGTCTCGGTGCCCATGCCGTGCGCGTTGTCGTAGATCACGGCCGCGCCCGCGCCGCGGGCCTCGCGCGCGATGGCGGCCAGATCGGGCGGGACGCCGAACACGTTGACCGGGAGGACCAGCGTCGCGCCGTGCTCCGCGAGCAGGCGGCGCAGGTGCCCCGGATCCAGCGTCCAGGTCTCCGGGTCGATGTCGCAGAAGACCGGCTCGAAGCCGGCGTGCACCGCGGCGTTGAGCGTCGCGATGAAGGTGAAGGCCGGCAGGATCGCCTTGCCCCGCCGCACCGCCGCGGCCTCGATGGCGAGGCTGATCGCGACGGCGCCGTTCGAGACGGCCACGGCCTCCTCGACGCCGAGGAACGCCGCGATCGCCCGCTCGAAGCCCTCGGCGAGCGGGCCGGTGTTGCTCAGCCGCCCCGAGCGCAGGACGTCGGCGATCTGCGCCGCGATCGCGTCCGGCTCGTCCACCTGCGGCGAGACCATGGGGATGAAGGGTCGCTGGTCGCTCATGCTTGTCTCTCCGGGCGAAGGCGCTGGTGGACGACGCGGCCGATGAACTCCGGGATGCCGAGCAGGTACCGCCGCCAGAGCCGCCGCGGCTCGACCGCCAGGCGGTAGAGCCACTGGACGTGGCTCCGGCGCACCCACTCGGGCGGGTACGCGACGGCGCCCGCCACCTGATCCAGCAGCCCCCCCATACACCAGGTGGCGCGCACCTGGAGCGCCGCGAGGTGCTGGCTCACCCAGAGCTCCTGCTTGGGCGGGCCGAGGCCGACGATGAGCAACGCGGCGCCCGACCCGTTGATCTGCCGGACCACCGCCGCCTCCTCGTCGGGGGCGAAGTACCCGTGGTGAACGCCGGCGATCCGGAGCCCCGGGCGCTCCGCGACGAGGCGGCGCGCGACCTCGTCGGCGATCCCGGGCGCGCCGCCGAGCAGGAAGACCGAGGCCCCGCGCTCGGCGCAGAGGTCGACGATCCGGCCCAGCTCGATCGGGCCCACGTTGATCCGCTCCGGGCACGGCCCGCCCAGCAGGTGCGCCGCCCAGACCACCCCGATGCCGTCGGCGTACACGACGTCGGCCTGCGAGACCGAGGCGCGGTACGGCGACTCGCGCGCCGCCAGCGTGGCGCAGTACGCGTTGACGTAGGTGTAGTAGTCGGGCCTTTCGCGCTCCGCCCGCAAGGCCTCGTCCAGGCGGCGCAGCAGCTGCTCGAAGGAGAGCCGCGTGACGGGGACGCCGAGGACGTCGACCCGGGGCGCGATCGAGGGCGGAGCGACGGTCATGCGTCGCCCCTGGCCGGCGCCACCTTGTCCTGCGCGCTGATGAACGCGCGAGGATCGCTGACCGGCTCGCGATCGAGGACGGGCCGCGCCTCGTCGGTGCCGAACATCGCGACGTAGTCGCCGTGGAACCCGTCGCAGATGTCGCGGAGCGCGCAGCGCTGGCACCCCGCGCCCTTCTGGTAGCCGTTGTGCTCGACGCGGTTCAGCGCGTCGTGGCGGTAGGCCGCGTCGCGATCCCCGCGGCGGCGGAAGAGCTGGTAGGACAGCCCTTCCAGCTTCCTCATCACGGGGCCGAGCCGCGGGTCCGTGTCGGCGCGCAGCATCCGGCCCCGCAGGTCGATCGCGTCCGCCAGACGGAGGAGGGGCTGCCGGAGCCGGCCGAGGCGCGGCCGCGCGCCGAGCGGGACGGGCGGCGACACCGCGCCGGCCCGCATCCGCTGCGGGCCCTTGTTGGTCCAGGTCCAGCTCGCGAAATCCCACTCGTGCGGGTCGTACGAGAGCTGCTGGTAGTTGTACACCGACGGCCAGTGGCGCTCGGGGACGATGCAGTGGGGCAGGTACCGGACGTTCGCCTCCACGCCCGCCTGCGCGAGCACGTCCAGGGCCTCGTCGAGCGGGCCCCGCAGATCGCCATAACGAGGCACGTTCTCCGCGGTGCGGGCGCCCTCCTTGCGCTGATCCGCGAACGGGTTGAAGGCGAGGAAGTTGACGGCGCGCGCCCCCAGCTCCACCGAGAGCTTCGCGATCGCCGGGAGCTGCGGCACCGCGAGCTTCGACATCACGCAGTTCACGCGGAACGGCACGTCGAGCGCGATGAGGTGGTTCAGCGCGCGCATCTGGCGCACGTGCGCGCCGCTCACGCCCACGGCCACGTCGTGCGCCTTGCCGAGCCCCTGGACGCTGACAAGGAAGTCGGCGACGCCGGAGTCCTTGAACTGCTGCGCCTTGTCGCGCTTGTCGAGCACCAGCGCGTTCGTGATGAGCGTCGGCGCGAGGCCGATCCCGGCGCAGTACCGGATCAGCGCGTGGATGTCGCGCCAGATGGTCGGCTCGCCGCCCTGGATGTCGATCGCGTCGTTCCCGTAGAACTCGACGAGGGTCCGGCAGATCTCCTGCGCCTTCTCCAGCGACATGAACGGGTGCTCGGGGTGCTCCTTGTCCTCGATCCGGTCGAGGAAGTAGCAGAAGTGGCAGCGCAGGTTGCACGTCTGCCCGAGCCACAGCACGCCGCGGCGCGTGAGCTCCCGGGTCCGGCCGTGGGGCCGCGGCGCGGCGGCCGGGCGCTCGGCCGGCACCGAAAGGGCGCGGGCTCGCTCGAGCAGGATCTCCGGCGGCTCGATGTCCGCCGAGATCAGCGACTCCTTCCGCCTGAGCTGCACCAACGAAACGTTGCCATCCGTGCTGGTCTTCACGTGGTCCTCTCCTGACTTGGATCCTTCACGCGCGGCGCGGCGCCCCGCCGCTCCACGTGACCGCCGACGGGAAGTTGAACCGCACCGCGATCGGGGCGATAGGGGAGCGGCATGCGCGCGCGGCGACCTCCGGTGAAGGATCTCCTCCATCCATGACGTCGTCGGCGCTCCGCGAGGACGCCCCGCCGCCGGCGAGGCGAAGCGTCTCGGGCAGCATGGCGCTGAAGACCGCGAGCGATCTCGTCTCGCGCGGCGTCCGCATGCTCCTCGCCGTCGTCGCCGCGCGGCACCTGGGGCCCGCGGGCTTCGGCGACTACAGCTACGCCTTCGCCGTGGGCTTCCTGCTCGGCGAGCTCGCGGACCTCGGCCTTCACCTGTTCATCGCGCGGGAGGTCGCCCGCGATCCCGGCGCTCCCATCGGCCCGCTCGTGCGCCTCAAGCTCGCCGTGACGCTGGCCGCCGGCGCCGTCGGCCTCGTGGTCGGCCTCGTCGCGGGCGCGGCCTCGCCGCGCCGGACGCTCGTGTGGCTGCTGACGGCCGCGTGGCTCATGGCCTCGTTCGTCGAGATGCTCAACCAGGTGTTCCGCGGGCACCAGCGGATGGAGCGCGAGGTGCTGGTGGCGATCACCATGGCGGTCACGTCCTTCGGGCTGGGGACGGGCGCGCTGCTCTCGGGGCTCGGCGCGCTCGGCCTGGCGTGGGCCCTCGTCGCGGGCCACCTGGTCGCCCTCGCGCTGGCCCTGGCCCTCGCCGCCCAGCTCCTCGAGCGCCGGCAGTGGTCCAGCGAGGGCGCGGCGCTGCCGCAGGGCTTCCTCCGCGAGGCCGGGCCGCTCGCGGTGGTGATGCTCGCCAGCCCCCTCTACTTCCAGCTCGATCTCCTGATGCTGGGCTGGATGAGCACCCCCCACGCGGTCGGCGACATGAGCGCGGTCCAGCGCATGATCGGCGGCGCCATGATCCTGCCGGGCGTCGTGCGCGCGGCGGTCTTCCCCGCCTTCGTCGCCAGCCGCTCCGCGAGCGCCCGCAGGCGCCTCGCCACGCTCACCTTCGTCGGGCTCATGGCCGCGGGCGCGCTCATGAGCGCCGTTGTGTGGTGGATGGGCGGGCCGCTCGTCCGGCTCGTGTTCGGCCCCGACTACGCGAGCGCCGTGCTGCCGCTGCAGCTCCTGACCACGGCGCTCGTGTGGATGGTGCCGGAGCTCGCCATCGGCCCGATGCTCTTCGCCGCGGGCCAGCAGCGCCCCTACGCGGCCCTCTGGACGGCCACCGTGCTCCTCATCGCGGCCGGGGACCTGTGGGCGGTGCCCGCGCACGGCGCCGCCGGCGCGGCCGCGGTGAAGCTCGTCGTCACGCTCGGCCTCGTGGCCGGCGAGGTGATCGTCCTCTTTCGCGTCAGGGACCACCTCGGGGCCTCCTGAGCGGCCGGGGAGCGGTCCTCTCACGGCCACGGCGTCGTCGATCGCCCGGCGCACGGCGTCAGTAGCTCCCCACGCCGAAGAGCATGCGCAGCGGCGTGATCGCCATGATCTTCAGGTCGCCCCAGAAGCTGGCGTTGGTCAGGTAGTAGATGTCGAGGATGACGCTCTGGTCGAAGGTCACCTGGTTGCGCGCCACGACCTGCCACAGGCCGGTGATCCCGGGCCGGCCCTCGGTCCGGAGGCGGTGCCACGGCTTGAGCGCGTCGAACTCCGCCGTCGGGTAGGGCCTCGGCCCCACGAGGGCCATGTCGCCCGTGAGGACGTGCAGGAGCTGGGGGATCTCGTCGAGGCACAGCCAGCGCAGGACGCCGCCGAGCCGCGTGACGCGCGGATCCCTCGGGTCCTTGGGGATGACGACCCCGTCGTCGCGCACGAAGCCGGGGATCTCGCCGCGGATGACCGAGAGCCGCGCGGCGTCGCCCCGGTCCTCGCCGTCCCGGCGCTGCGTCCGCATCGTCCGGTACTTGAAGAACCGGAACGGCTTCCCGCGCAGCCCTGCGCGCGGGGCGATGTGGAACGGCCCGCCCGGGGACTCGAGGTGGATCAGCAGCGCGATCGTCAGCCACAGCGGCGCGCCCCCGAGCAGCACCGACAGGGCCACGAGCCGCTCGACGGCCCGGGTGGCCGCGGCGTCGAGGCCGCCCCGCTCGCCCGAGCCGAACCGGACCACCGGGAGCCCCTCCGCCGTCCGCTCCGACAGGCCGAGGCGCGCCGCGAGCCACTCGAGGTCCCGCGAGGCGATCGCGACCGCCTGCGCCCGCCCGCGCGCCTGCCGCAGCACCTCCCCCACCGCGTCGAGGCCCTCGACGACGACGGGCGCGCCCGGATCGAGCGGAGCAGGCGGCGCGGTTGCACCTCGAGGGAAGGACGTCGTTGCACAGGTCAAGAAAACCTCCTGGTGGTCTCCGGTCCGGCGTCGCGGCGGCTCCCCCGCCCTGCCGTCTCGCCTCAGCCCTCTCTCAGCTGCTCCCCGAACGCCCGGCGCGTCCGCCACCGCGCCCACGCCGGAAAGAGCTCTCCCACCACGCTGCGGAGGCGGAGCCGCAGCGGAGCGCCGCCCTGCGCCCGCGGCGCGCGCCAGAGCGCGGCCACGCTCTCGGCGACCCGCTCCACCGGGACGCCGCCGTCGTGCGGCCGGGACACCGAGCCCCGGCGCCGCCGCTCGTCCTCGTGCAGGCCCGTGTCCACCCACCCGGGGTGCACCTGGGAGACCCGGATCCCCCGGGGCGCGAGCTCGAGCTCGAGCGCGTCGCTCAGCCCGCGGACGGCGAACTTCGTGGCGCAGTAGACGCTCTTCATGGGCACGGCGCGGAACGAGACCTCGGAGCCGACGTTGATGATGTGGCCGCCGCCGCCCCCCATCACCTGCGCCGCGTGCCGGCATCCCAGGATGACGCCGAGGAGGTTGGTGCGGACGATCGCCTCGACCTCCTCGAGCGCCATCTCGTCGAGGCGCCCGTAGCCCTCCCGGGCGGCGTTGTTGACGACGACGTCGATCCCGCCGAGGAACGCGCGCGCCGCGCCGAAGAAGGCGCGCTGGGAGGCGTCGTCGCCGACGTCCACCGCGCCCGTGCCGAGCCGGCCGGCGTCCTCGGGCGCGGCGCTCTGCTCTAGCGCGAGCAGCGCGCGCTCGTCCCGCGCGCCGGCGAACACCCGGTGCCCCTCCGCGAGCGCGCGCGCGACGATGGCCCGCCCGATCCCGCGCGAGCCGCCGAGCACGACGATGGCGAGCGTCCGCTCAGGCACGCGCGACCCGCGCCAGCAGATCGCGCCCCAGGCTGCGCGCGAGGAGCCGCTCGCTGCTCACGAGGTGCTGCTGGTTGAGCCACGGCGCCGCGCAGGCGAAGCAGCCGTGATCGCGCAGGTGCTCCCACGCGGCCCGGACGCCGACCTCGAGCACGCTCCTGGCGGGGAAGTCCGCGAGCCGCTGGTTGCACGGGTACATGCGGCCGTCGCCGTCGATGAAGGCGTAGTACCGGCCCGCGCTGCACGGCAGGTACTCGAAGCGCTCCCGCCGCTCCTCCGGGGTGACGCGATCCCCGCCGTGGTGCTGCCACCAGCGCGCCATGTTCTCCCAGACGCGCTCGCGGAAGACCATCGGCGCCCCCCGGCGCTTGTGCTCGAGCAGCGCGTCCGCCAGGGCCTGCCGCTCGCCCGCGTCGAGGGAGTTGTCGCCGTGCATGCGCAGCTGCCGATCGGACTGCGGGGCGTAGGTCATGACGACCTCGAGCCGCGCGCCGAAGCGGCCCGCCAGATCGAGGAGCCAGGGCACCTGGTCCTTGTTCCGGCGGTTCAGCACCGCCTTCACGATGCGCGGAATGCCGCGCGCCTGGCACGCCTCGAGCGCGCCCATGGCCACGGCGAAGGTCCCCTGACCGCGGTTCAGATCGTTGATCGGCTCCGGACCGTCGACGCTCACGACGATCGAGCTCAGGCTGGCGAGCTCATCCACGCGCTCCTTGACGCGGAATCCGCTGGTGACCATTCCCACCGAGATCCCCCGGCTCACCGCCCGCTCGACGATGCGGCCGATGGATTTGTGCAGCATCGGCTCGCCGCCCGTGAGCGTCAGGACCGCCGTCCCCAGCGCCGCCGCCTCGTCCACGATCGCGAACAGCTGCTCGACCTTGAGCTGTCCGATGTCGTCGTGCCGGTGGTGGTAGTCGCCGTAGCAGTACTCGCAGCTCAGGTGGCATCGGTTGGTGACGCACACATCCACCCAGATGGGACGCGCTTCGCGGGCGAGCTTTGCGCGGACGAGCGAGCCCAGGTAACGAGGTGAGCGGTGCACGGGCTGCATGATAAGGAACTCGCCTCCAGATGTCATCCGGTCTTTGTAATACCTATTTCCTATGGTAAGAGGAATTCGACCAATCACGGCGCCACGGCCCAGAGCTTTACCGAACAGCGCGTCAAGGAGGTATTTTTCCGATGAGTGCGAGCAAGCGAATCCTGGTCACGGGTGGGGCTGGTTTCCTCGGGTCGCACCTCTGCGCGCGGCTCCTGGCGGACGGGCACCACGTGATCTGCGTCGACAGCATGGTGACGGGGCGTGACGAGAACCTCGGGCCGCTGCAGAAGAACCCGCGGTTCGAGCTGCACCGCTGCGACGTGAGCGAGCCGCTCCGCTTCGAGGTCGACCAGATCTACAACATGGCCTGCGCGGCGTCGCCCGTGAAGTACCGGGCTGATCCGGTGCACACGCTCAACACGAACGTGTTCGGCGCGATCAACGTCCTCCGCCTGGCGCAGGAGCTGGGGGCCCGGGTCCTGCAGGCCTCCACCTCCGAGGTCTATGGCGACGCGCTCGTCCACCCGCAGCACGAGGACTACTGGGGGAACGTCAACCCCATCGGGCCTCGGGCCTGTTACGACGAGAGCAAGCGGGTCGCGGAGACGTACTTCTGGGAGTACCGCCAGACCCGCAACGTCGATACCGTCATCGTGCGCATTTTCAATACCTATGGTCCGAACATGGACCGGAACGACGGCCGGGTCATCGCCAACTTCGTGGTGAAGGCGCTGCGCGGCGAGGCGCTGGAGCTGTACGGCGGAGGCCACCGCACGCGCTCGTTCTGCTTCGTCAGCGACCTCATCGAGGGCCTGGTCCGCGTGATGAACGCCAAGGACCTGACCGGGCCGGTCAACCTCGGGAATCCCGCCGAGACGAGGATGCAGGACCTCGCCGAGCTCATCATCCGCAAGACCGGCGGGCGCGCGAAGCTGACGATGACGGATGCCCTCATCGACGATCCCCATCGGCGCAGGCCCGACATCTCCCGGGCCACCGAGCTGCTCGGCTGGCGTCCTGTGGTGGATCTCGACTCGGGCCTCGATCGCACGATCGACTGGTTCCGCCCGCGCGTCTGACGCCCGGTGGGGCGCCCTGCCGGGGCGGGCGCTCAGCCGCCCTTCGACGGGAGGCGGCCGGAGGTGGCCATGACGCGCCCGCCGCGGCCGGCGCTGACGTCCGCCAGGATGCGATCGCGCTGCGCCCGGATCCGCTCTCCGAGCACGCGGTGGATCGCGGCCCTGAGGGCCATCCCTCCGAGCCCGCGCGTGACAGCGAAAGGCCCCGGCGCCGCTCTCAGCCGGTCCAGGAGGATCCTTGGCGCCGACTGCGCCGAGAGCAGGCGGGCGCCGTCGCGCCGGTAGAGCTCCGGGTAGCTCGAGCGGAGCTGCTCTCTCGCCGCGGCATTGCGCGCCAGCGCGCGGACCACGTCGGCCATGCTGTCCACCTCGAAGTGGATGGGCGCCTCGGGGACCACGACCAGCGCGTCGCCGGCGACGAGCGCCGTGAGCCACGAGTCCTCGGTCACGAGGTCGACGGGCAGCCGAGGGAGCGCCCCGGCGGGCAGGAGCCCACGATCGGCCATCACCGCGCCCAGCCGATCGCGATCGATGGCATAGAGGCGACCGGAGATGTAGTCCTGACCGAGGCTGGTCGTCAGCAGGCGCAGGACGGTGCCGAGCGGCGGCGGCGGCGCCCCGCGCGGCTGCTCGAAGGCCGCGGCGACGGCGGCGTGTGGCGAGCGCCCGAGGGCGCGCAGCAGGGCCGAGATGGAGCCCTCGGCGGGGCGCACGTCCGCGTCCGTGAACACGAGGCGACGGTTGCGCGCCCGGGCCACGAGGGCGTTCCATGCGTTGTTCTTTCCGAGCTCGCTCTCGATGACGGCGAGCCGTGGCTCCCGCCCCCGGAACGCCTCGACGACGCGCTCGGTGCCGTCCGTGCACCCGTTGAGACAGACGAGGATCTCGTCCACCTCGGGGCCGAGCCGCGACAGCTCGGTGAGGGTCGCCTCGATGGTGCGGACTTCGTTGTACGCCGGCAGGCAGATGCTGGCAGCCATCGACTCCGACGCATACCACCACGCCGGCTCGGGTGTCACGCGGCGCGCGCCGCGCGGGATGGCCGCCCGGGAACCGACGATGCCGACGATGCCGACGATGCCGGCGACGCCGGCGACGCCGGCGACGCCAACGACGCTGACGATGCCGGCGCGCCCGCATCCATTGCTCGAATTTTATGCTTGGGGAAGTCTCTTGATTATGTTAGCGTCAGAACAGCCCCGCGTGACTACAAAGTCCGCCGGAGGTTCGCGCCGTCGCGCTGGGTTCGCGCCCGACGTCATCGTGATCCTTGGGTGTGCCGGTCCAGGTGCGGCGCTGAAGGGAGAGCTTATGCACAGGCTTTTTGCGTTCGTGCTCGCTGGCACGGTGCTTCTGGGAGCCTCGCCGCCGGCGCATGCGAAGCGGCCGGTCCTCGCCGAGGGGTCGCCGATGCACGGCACCAATGGGATGAATGTGGGGCCGGATGGTCGGCTGTACGTCGCGAGCTTCCTTGGCAATGAGATCGCCATCGTGAACCGCAAGAGCGGAGCCATCGTGGATCGGCTCGACGCGTCGGACGGGATCGATGGCCCGGACGACCTCACGTTCGGCCCGGATGGCTCGCTCTACTGGACGTCGCTCATCCCTGGCAATGTCGTGCGCCACGCGCCGTCCGGCCAGATCACCCAGCAGTTCGTCGCGCCGGGCGTCAACCCCATCACGTTCTCCGATACGGGGCGGCTCTTCGTGGCGCTCGACTTCTTCGGTGACGGGCTCTACGAGGTCGATCCGGAGCTGTCGGATCCGCCGCGCCACATCGCGAGCAACCTCGGCTTCCTGAACGGCATGGACTGGGGGCCCGACGGCAGGCTGTACGGGCCGATCTGGACGCAAGGCAGGGTGATCAGCATCGATGTGGACTCCTGCACCGGCGCTGTCGACCCGGAGGTGGAGTGCGACCTCCAGACGGTCGCGGACGGCTTCTTCATCCCCGCGGCGGCCAAGTTCGACGGCCTCGGCCGGCTCCACGTGGTCGATCAGAACGGCGAGGTGGTGCGGGTCGACATCGAGACGGGCGAGACGGAGGTCATCGCGGAGCTCACGCCCGGGCTCGACAACCTCGCCTTCGACCCGCAGGGCAATCTTTACGTGTCGAGCGCCAGCGACGGCTTCATCGTCCGGATCAGGCCGAACGGCCAGGAGCGCACGATCATGCCGGGCGGCATGATCATGCCCGGCGGCGTGGCCGTGACGACCGAAGGAGGAGTCGAGTCGGTCTATGTGGGCGATCTGGCGTCGCTGCGGAAGTTCGATGGAGACACGGGCGCTCTGCTGAGCGTCGAGCGGTCGTTCCTCGGACAGTCGGAGTTTCACGCGCCTGCCACGGTGTCGGCGGACGGCTCGAACTTGATCCTGACAGCGTGGTTCAGCAGCGTGGTTCAGACCTACGACCCGGCGACGGCGACGGTCCTCGAGACGTACAGCAACTTCGTCTCGCCGCTCAACGCGGTCCGGTTCCAGGGAGATCTCGTGGTGGCCGAGCTCGGCGCGGGGCCGGGCGCGGCGCGCGTCGCCCGCCAGACGGCTGGCGGCCCCGTGACGCTCGCGCCGATGACCGTGCCCTCGGGGCTCGCGGTGTCGGGAGGCGACCTCTGGGCCGCCGACTGGGCCACGGGCCAGATCCTCCAGGTGGCGGCAGGGGGCGTGACGCTCTCTCCGCCGCTCGTGGTGGCCGACGGCCTCGATCAGCCGGAGGGGATGGCGGTCGATCTGGACGGCACCCTGCTCGTCGTGGAGGTCGGGAAGCGCCGCCTGCTGCGCGTCGACCCGTCGACGGGGGACACCTGGATCGTGAAGAAGCACCTCAAGGTGGGGCTCGAGGCGATCACGGGGACGGTGCCGACCTATGCGTTGAGCGGCGTCGCCGTGGGCCCGTCCGGGACGATCTATGTCGCTGGCGACAAGGACAACGTCCTTTATCGATTCTGACGTGGCGCGGCCGCCTTTCATCGGGCTCTGATCGCGGCTCGCGGCGTTCCGGCGCGAGCCGCTCGTCCAGCATGAACGAGCGGCCTCCGCCGAGCAACGAAGAGGGCATGACAAGAGACTTTGAGGGAATGGCTTCAGTGTCATTCAAGCCCAACCGAGGCGCTTCGACCGCCTCGATCATCGCGGCCGTCATGGCCTCCACGGCGTGCGAGCCGGCTGTGCGTGGAGGCGCGGTGGACGACGGCGGCGCTGGAGCGGAAAGCGCTCATGGCGCGCTCCGCGATGGTAGCGCAGGCGGCTGCGACTCCGTGAGCGGCAGCGGAAGCGACGGTACGGGCGGCGGCGGCAGCGTGGCGGGCAGCGGCGGCGCGGGCGGTAGCACCGGTGAGAGCGGTGGCAGCGTAGGCGGCGGCGGCGCGGGCGGTAGCATCGGTGACGGCGGCAGCGGCGGCGTGCCAGGCACGTGCGTCCCCGGCTCGGTCCTCGCATGCTACTCCGGCCCCACCGGGACCGTTGGCATCGGGGCATGTGAAACCGGAACGCAGACCTGTCGCTCCGATGGCCTCGGCTACGGCCCCTGTACAGGTGACGTGACGCCCGTCGCAGAGCGTTGCGTCACGCCGGTGGACGAGAGCTGCGACGGCGTGCCCCATTGCCCTCGGCTCCCGCCGTGGGCGCGGGGATACGGCGGTCCAGGTCAGGACAACGGCCTGTCCATCGTGAGCGACGCCTCGGGCAACTATTACGTCTCGGGCGACTTCGAAGGAACCATCGACTTCGGCGCCGGACCTCTGACCAGCGCAGGGGAGTCGGACATCTTCCTGCTCAAGCTCGATCCCTCTGGCTCGGTGATCTGGAGCAGGCGCTTCGGGACCGAGTTCGAAGACGAGAGCGCCGCCATGACCATCGATGCAAGCGGAAACATCTTCCTCGCTGGCCTCTACGGCGGCTATGTATATCCTTGGGAACCAGGCCCAGACTTCGGAGGGAATCCCATCACGGCCGCTGAGGGCGTCGCGCTCTTCATCGTTCAATTCGATCCCGAAGGCAACCACATCTGGAGCAACGGGTTCCAGGCCGGCGTACTTGGCGCCTTCCCCGGGAAGGTAGCGCAGGTCGCCGTCGATGTCGCCGGCGATGCATACGTGCTCTACAGCCTCACCGATCACACCTACACTCTCCACGATACCACCTATCTAGCGAAGGTGAGCGCCGGAGGTGTCGCGCTCTCCTGGCGAGAGACTCTGTCAGGAGACGTCGTCAATGGAGCAGCGAGCCTCGCGATCGACAGCGCCGGCAACGTGCTCGTGGCGAACGAGAGCCCAACGACCGAGCTGCACCCCGGTCCGCTCGAGCTCACCGTCTCCAAGTTCGCGCCGGCAGGTGTCCTGTTGTGGCGACGATCGTTCGCGTCCAGCTCGACCGGCGGATCCGCGGTGGCAGCGGCCGCCTCGGTGGTGGTCGACGCGGCGGACGAGGTCGTCGTGACGGCCTTCACGGACGGGACCATCGACTTCGGCGGCGGCGTGCTTCCCGAAGGGCCCGTGCTCGTGAAGCTGGATGCTGCAGGCCAGCATCTCCTCAGCCGCTCGGTTCGCTTCGGCGACAAGATCAGCCTGGATCACGCGGGTGGATTGTTCGCCGCCGGGCACGGCCTTGCCAAGCTCGACGCGAGCGGAACGGAGCTGTGGTCGGTCGACTTCGATCCTCTCGTGGAGGATGTCGCGATCTCACCGAATGGCACGGTCGCGATCACCGGAAGCATGCTCGGACCGGCGGACCTCGGGACCGGCCCGATCCCCTATACGGCGGGTCGCGATGTCTTCGTCGCCACGTTCAACCATGTCTGCGACGAAGGCGAGGGCGATTGCGAAGCTGCGGGCGGCGGCGGCGGCGCGGGCGGCAGCGGCGCGGGTGGCAGCTCCGGTGAGGGCGGCGGCGGCGGCATGCCAGGCTCGTGCACGCCGGGCTCGGTCCTCGTCTGCTACACCGGCCCCGCCGGGACCGTTGGCATCGGCCAGTGCGCTACCGGGACGCAGGCCTGTCGCTCCGATGGTCTCGGGTACGGCCCCTGCACAGGTGACATGACTCCCGCTGCAGAGCGCTGCGCCACGCCCGTGGACGAGAGCTGCGACGGTGTGCCTCATTGCCCTCGGCTCCCGCCGTGGGCACGGGGATACGGCGGCCCTGGCTACGATCATGGCAGGTCCATCGTGAGCGACGCCTCGGGCAACTACCACGTTTCGGGTGACTTCGCAGGAACGGTCGACTTCGGCGCCGGACCTCTCACGAGCGCAGGGGGATCGGACATCTTCCTCCTCAAGCTCGATCCCGCTGGCGCGGCGCTCTGGAGCAGGCGCTTCGGGACCGAGTTTTTCGATGGAAGCGCAACCATGACCGTCGACGGAAGCGGAAACATCTTTCTTACCGGCGTCTACGGCGGCGATCTAATGCCCTTCAAGCCAGGCCCGGATTTCGGCGGGGGCCGGATTCCGCCAGCCGAAGGCTCCGCGCTGTTCGCGGCCCAATTCGATCCCGAAGGCAATCACGTGTGGAGCAACGGCTTTTTTGTCGGAGTCCCCGTATTCACTCCTTGGAGAGTGCAGCGGACGGCCGTCGATGGCGCGGGCAATGTGTACATGCTCTACCTCATCGAGGAGTTCTACCATCTGGCAAAGGTGAGCGCCGGAGGTGCCGCCCTCCTATGGACAACAGGCTTGCCAGGATACTACGACACCGGGCGGGGAGGGGGCGGCCTCGCGGTCGACAGCGCCGGCAATGTGCTCGTGTCGACCGGAACATTCCACAACGGCATGAACCTCGGCTGGGGGGATTTTACCGTGTCCAAGCTTGATCCGACGGGCGCTCTGCTGTGGCGACGGGAGTTCGCTTCCAGTTCGCTTGACCCAGTGCGGTGGGCCTACTCACTGGCGGTCAATGCGGCGGACGAAGTCCTCGTGACAGGTATCACGGATGGAACCGTCGACTTTGGCGACGGCGAGAGTTTGACAACCGTGCTGCTCAAGCTGGACGCTGCCGGGGAGGTTGTCTTCAGCCGCTCGGTTCCCTTCTACGAAAGGATATTGCTCGATCCTTCCGGCGGAATGTTCGTCGCAGGGGCCGGCGGGCTCGCGAAGCTCGACGAGAGCGGGACAGAGCTCTGGTCGGTCGACTTCGAGCCGCTTTCGGGCAGTATCTCCCACATTACAGTGGAGGACATCGTCCTGTCTCCGAACGGCACGGTCGCGATCGTCGGCTCGACGGACACGCCAGTGGACTTCGGCACGGGCCCGATCCCTTACGCGGGGCGTGACGATATCTTCGTCGCCACGTTCAATCCCTGACGACACCGTTCCATCACGGGCCAGGTCCTCCAGGTGGCGGATAGCCCCATGCGGCCCGTGGAGCGCGAACCTCGTTTCGAGTAAGCTCGCGGGCTGCATGCCCGCCCCGACGCTGACACGAAGAGACCTCAACCGGGCCACGCTCACGCGACAGATGCTGCTCGCGCGGGAGCAGACCTCGACCGTCCACGGGATCGAGCGGCTGATCGCCCTCCAGGCCCAGCTGGCTCGGCCGCCGTTCATCGGGCTCTGGTCCCGGATCGCGGCGTTCCGGCGCGAGCAGCTCGTCCAGCTCGTCGTGCGCCGCGAGGTCGTCCGGGCGCCGTTCCTGCGCGGCACGCTGCACCTCGTGAGCGCAAGGGACTACCTGGCTCTGCACCCGGTCATCGCGCCGGTGCTCCACGCCGGGATGCGGTCGGTCCTCCGCGAGCGCGCGGACGCCCTCGACATCGCCGGGCTGGTCGCCGAGGCGCGCGCGTACTTCGACGCGGAGCCGCGGACCATGGACGAGCTGCGCGATCACCTGGCCGAGCTCCACGCCGGCGGCGACGTGCGGGCCATGGCGCTCGCGGTTCGCATGCACCTGCCGGTCGTCCAGGTGCCCGGCGAGACCCCGTGGGGATATCCGGGAACGGCGGACTTCGCCCCGGCGGTGTCCTGGCTCGGCAAACCGCTCCGCGACAGCGGCGCGCCGCAGGCGCTCGTGCTCCGTTACCTCGCGTCGTTCGGCCCGGCGACAGCGGCCGACGTGCAAACGTGGTCCGGCCTGACCCGCGTCAAGGAGGTGCTCCACGCCCTGCGAGAGCAGCTCTGCGTGTTCCGCGACGAGCGCGGCCGGGAGCTCTTCGACCTGCCCGACGCGCCGCGGCCGCCCGCGGACACCGCCGCGCCGGCCCGGTTTCTCCCCGATTACGACAACCTCCTGCTGGCGCACGACGACCGCACGCGGGTCATCGCGGACGAGCATCGCCCGCGGATCGTCCTGTCCGCCAACCTGCGCATCCTGCCGACGTTCCTCGTGGACGGGTTCGTGGCCGGCACATGGACGATCGAGCGGAAGAAGGCCACGGCCGCGCTCGTGCTCGAGCCGTTCGAGGCGCTCGGCAAGGCGGCGCGCGAGCAGCTCGCCGAGGAAGGTGAGGCGCTCCTCCGATTCATGGAGGAGGACGCCAGCACGTTCGAGGTGCGCTTCGGGAAGGCGGGCGCCGCGAAGGCGCCTGCGGCGCGGGCGAAGGCGAAGAGCGGTGGAGCCGCGAAGGCGCCTGCGGCGCGGGCGAAGGCCAGGAGATGAGGTCGCCAGCTGACAAATCCCTCACTTTATTGGCACTTTGCGAAAAATTGAACAGGGAGGCGGGGAGACGGGGAGATTTGTGGGATTTCACTCCCCTTCTCCCCGCCTCCCTGTGAGCTCTCCCGAAATTCGAGGGGATGCTTCAGGCCGCCGACGGCTGCCGTTGTCAGCAGGCGCGAGCCGCGGACCGATCGCCATCGTCCTCGCAACTCATCCCTCGCGCGCATGCCTCCTCCACCCAGCCCGCTCTGTTGTGCCAGCGCGACAGCACATTCACGAGAACGCTGGATCCCGTCCGGGTTCACCCGCGCGCGGAAGGAGAAAAGAACACCTACACCAAGACACTTTGTAATTAGAATTACCAAACAAACGGTACTGGACGCCCTGACTCGCTGTCGCCGGCATCAATCGGGTAAGGTGCGCGTCCGAGGGATCGCACCGATGCGCAAGAATCTGATTTCGATTGGTTTGCTCAGCTGCCTGCTCTGGTCCTGCACCTCGTCCACGTCGGCTCCGGACGACGATGCGACCACGGGCGCCACCACCACCAGCAGCACCGCGAGCACGGCTCAAACGGGCGGAACATCGGCGAGCGCCGGGGGTGGCGCGGGCGGCAGCAACGCTGGAGGCAGCGGCGGCACGTCGGCCGGTGGGGGTGAGACGAACGAGGGTGGAGGCGGCGGCACGGACAGCGCTACGTCCGGAGGCACGGGCGGCGCGGGGACAGGCGGCGAGGGCACGGGCGGCATGCCCGATGAAGGCCCCCCCAAGAACCTCGCGGAGAAGTACGCGAGCCTCTTCCCGATCGGGGCAGCGGTGGATTCGCAGTCGTACATGACGCACGCCGCGCTGCTGAAGACGCACTTCAACAGCATCACCGCCGAGAACGAGATGAAGTTCGAGTCGCTCCAGAGGAACGAGAACAGCTTCACCTACGACGCGGCGGATCGCATCGTGAACTTCGCGGTCACGAACAAGATGAAGGTCCGCGGGCACGCCCTGGTCTGGCACAGCCAGAACCCGGCATGGCTGTTCTCGAACGGCTCTGGCGGCACCGTGTCGAGGCAGACCCTGCTGACACGCATGAAAAACCACATCAGCAACGTCGTGCGTCACTTCCGGGGCAAGGTCTACGCGTGGGACGTCGTGAACGAGGCCATGATGGAGGACGGCTCGTACCGCACGGGCAACCTGGCCGATGGCCAGAGGAGCCGCTGGCACGAGATCCTCGGCGAGAGTTACATCGCGGAGGCCTTCAAGGCCGCGCACGAGGCCGATCCAGACGCCAAGCTGTTCTACAACGACTTTTACAACTACATCCCCGCGAAGCAGCAGGGCATCTACAACATGCTCAAGGGCCTGCTCGATCAGGGCGTGCCGGTCCACGGCGTCGGGCTGCAAGCCCACCTCAACATCGAGCCCTCCACGGTGACCACGAACCAGGCGTATCACCAGAACGTGGCCAACATGGAGGAGGCGATCAAGCTCTATTCGTCGCTCGGCCTGGACGTGCAGGTCACGGAGCTCGACCTCTCGCTGTACATCCCCGGCGTGACGTACAACCAGAGCACGTTCTACACGACCGCGACCTTCACCGACGCGCTGAAGGCCAAGCAGGCCGCGCGCTACCGGGAGTTCTTCGAGCTGTTCCGGAAGTACAAGTCCGTCATCACGGGCGTCACCTTCTGGGGCATCGCGGACGACAACACATGGCTTTCCGAGTTCAGCTCGGGGCGCAAGGACTTCCCCCTGCTCTTCGACGTCAACCACAACCCCAAGCCCGCCTACGACGCCGTGGTGCGCTTCTGAGGGGTCATGAAAGCCAGACGAGCCGGCCTCTCACGGCTCGCCCTGGCGCGCCCGCACAGCCGACGATGACCTGAGCTTCCCCCCTCCTCCAGCGGTTTCCCCCCCTCTGCACAATGCCGAGCAGAGCGGCGGTCACCCGCACAGGAGACGGGCCCAGATCGGCGTTTTCGGCGCGCAAGCGCACTCCGGTGCGCTGAGCACCGAAAACGCCGAGGTGGGCCCGTATCCGAAGCGGGTGACCGTCGCTCTACGGGCGTGGCCACTTCCGGCCACCCCATGGCCACTCATGGCCATTGTGCACGTGATTCCCGTGCTTTATCCCTCTGCCATGAGCTCCGAACACGCGCCATCCTCCACGGCGTGGGCCGTGGGCAAGGCCCTCTGCATCGTGTCGGCCGTCGCTTACGGCCTGTTGACCGGGCTGATCGACATCCTCGACCCGCATCACCTCGGGAACCCTGACTGGCCCGGACACGCGAGGTTCCACCTGCTCTGGCAGATCAGCGCCGGCGCCCTCGGCGCGCTCGCCTCCATCTACCTCTTCTGGACGGCCACGCCGCGCACCGTGGAGCGTGTCCGGACAGGCGCCTTCCTGGGTGCCCTCCATATTGGCGGATTCATCCTGGCCGCCGCCTTCACGAGCGCCGCCGACGCCGAGTTCGACGCCGGTGGCCGGGTCCTGCTCGGCTTCCTCCCGCCGAACCTGCTGCACCTGGGCACGTCCGCAGCCCTGCTCTTCGCCGGGGTCTCGCTGTGTCACAAGAAAGGGGCCGCCACATGAGCCATCGCACCGTCTCTGCTCCCGTCCTCATCATCGGCGCTGGCCCCTCGGGGATGGTGAGCGCCCTGTGCCTCGCCAGGCGCGGCGTCGACTGTGTGCTCATCGAGCGCCGGCCGGGCCTCGAGAATCACCCCAAGGCCCACGAGCTCTCGGCGCGCTCGATCGAGATCCTCCACGAGCTGGGGCTCGGTCATGGCGAGCTGTCCGCGGAGGCGTCGCCGGAGGAGGACGCCGCCAAGATCCTGTTCTGCGGCACGATCGGCGAGGAGTTCGGCTGCATCGATCTGCGAGCCAACGGCGTCGGGCGCAAGTACCGAGAGCACCTCGAGGCGCCCATGCCCTACCTCAACCTCTCGCAGGTCGAGCTGGAGAAGCTCCTCCGCGAGCGCGTCGCGGCCTCGCCGCGGATCCAGGCGCTCCATCACCACCAGTGGGAGTCCTTCGAGCAGGACGCGGACGGCGTCACGAGCCGGATCACCGACCGGACGACGGGCGAGACCTTCGCTGTCCGGAGCCAGTACGTCATCTGCTCCGACGGCGCGGGGAGCCGGAGCCGCAAGGCCCTCGGGATCGAGATGAAGGGCCCGGACAAGCTGCTCGACGTCGTCAACGCCTATTTTCAGGCGGATCTGCGCCGCGTGGTCCGCACCCGGGGCAAGCTCTACTTCATCTTCTCCCCCAAGGCGCCGGGCAGCGTGTTCATCGCCCACCACGTCGAGAAGCGCTGGGTCTTTCACCTCCCCGTGGCGACGCCGCACGAGAAGATCGAGGAGTACACGCCCGAGGTGATGCAGAAGAAGATCAAGGCGGCGCTCGGGCGGGACGACGTCGATATCGAGATCACCTCGATGAGCCACTGGCGCATGACAGCGCAGGTGGCGGAGCGCTTCCGCAGCGGGCGCGTCTTCCTGGTCGGCGACGCCGCCCATCGCTTCCCGCCCACGGGCGGGCTCGGCATGAACTCCGGCATCGGCGACGCGCACAACCTGGCCTGGAAGCTCGCCATGGTGATCGAGCGGCGGGCCGCGCCCGGCCTGCTCGACAGCTACGAGGCCGAGCGCCGCCCGGTCATCGAGACGAACTGCGACGAGAGCCGGCTCAACTTCGAGAGGATGAGCGAGGTCGCGGAGGCGTTCGGGATCGAGGTCGAGGAAGCTCAGTGGGTCAACGAGAAGCTGGCGAGCTCCACGATGCGCGCGCTGCCTGCCCCGCTCCGCGCCTGGACCGAGCGGCAGGTCCAGCACTACGGCGAGAGCATCCTCTCGCGGTACCATCGCGATCCCTCGGTGCGAGAGCGCGTCCTCGCGGCCATCGCGCAGCAGCGGTCCCATTTCGACCGGATCGGGCTCGACCTCGGCTACACGTACGAAGAGGGCGCGCTCCTCGGCGACGGCACGAGGCCGCCGGAGGTCGACGATCGGGTGTCCTCGTACCTCCCGTCGACGCGGCCGGGCGCGCGATTCCCCCATTTCTGGCTGGACGGCAACAGGAGACAGCGCGGCAGCCGCTCCATGATCGACTACGGCGCTTCGATCCTGCTGCTCGGCGCGGCCGTCGAGGCGCTGCCCGCGGACCTCGAAGCGCTGGAGGAGGTCGAGGCGCGCCACGGCGTCCGGCTGTTCAGGCTCGGCGCGGCCGACATCCCTGCCTGTCACCAGGCCGCGGTGCACGCGCTCGCGCAGATCGAGCAGGACGGCGCGCTCCTGATCCGGCCGGACGGGCATGTCGCGTGGCGCCAGCAGCGCGGCGTGACGCTCTCCGTGGCGCTGATCGCGTCGATCGTGGAGCAAGTCTACGGGGTCTAGTTTCACCCACCAGGAGTCCTGCCAGGGATCCGGGGAGAGATTTCAACGCAAAGACGCAAAGCCGCAGAAAGACGTCACGGTGTCATCGGCAGCGCGACCAGGAGGTTCAGGTTGCACATCTCGTTCTGCGTGCCCCACCCCGGCAGCACCGGGGCCTCGGCGTCGCGCGTGTCGAAGGTGCATGTCACCTCGAGCGAGGAGCTCGGGTCGAGCAGCGGCCGCTTGCGATACCAATAGACGCTCTGCCAGTGGACGTCCCAGTCGTCCACGCGCGCGATGCAGCTTTCCTGCGTCCCCGACCCCACGCGCAGGTCGAAGGTGCGCCCGCGCTCGTGCATGTGCGGCATCACGCCGAGAACCTCGATCGAGGGCAGCGCCGGGTCGAGCGCGAGCTCCGCCCGCGTCCTGCGCCATGTGTAGGCGGCGTCCTGCTGGCCGGGCGGCAGCGTGTCCGGGCCGTCCGGCTCGAAGAGGGTCGTCATGAAGCCGTCGTCCCCGACGAACACGGCGCGCCGCTCCACGGTGTCCTCGTAGCGGAGCCGGAGGCGCGTCGAGTCCTCGGCGGAGGCGCCCGCGTGGTCATGGATGTTGTAATGCACCTGGACGACGAAGACGTCCTTCGCGGAGACCGGCGCCCCGGTGCCGCCGGGGAACTCGACCACGTCCTGCCCGGGCGCCCAGGCGAACAGCGGCTGGAACGGCAACTCGTCGGCCGGTCCGCCAAAGCACTCCCAGCCGGGCCGGTCCGGCGAGGCCTCGTCGAGCTCCGTCATCACGTCCTGGTTCGTCTTGCCCTCCGCCAGCGACGCCTCCGAGGGGGTCACCCGATAGACCGTGACGTGATGAACGATGGACCGGACCCCGGGCGTCACCTGATATCCGGTGATGAAGCGGTCCGCGTCGAGGCTCGGGTCCACGGGGAAGCACCTCCACTCGTCGTGGGCCGCGAGGGGATCGGCGGGGTCGACCACGGGGGTGATCGGCGGCGTCATGTAGTCGACCCCGCCCTCGAGCGTGGGCACGGGCGGGGTGGGCGGCGCGCCCGCGCGATCGCCCTCGGCGCGCGCCCCGGTCGCCCAGCGATGGATGACGTCGAGCTCCTCGTCGGTGAGCGTCTCGTCGTCCTTGAAGTCGCCGCACGAGCCGTCGTGCTTCACAAGGAAAGGGGGCATATGGCCGCCCCGCACCGCGTCGTCGATCGCGCCGGCGCGCGCCTTCGCCGAGATGTAGTCGTCGAGGCGGAAGGGCGCGAGCCCGCCCTCCTGGTGACACGCGGTGCACTTGGACGCCGTTATCGGCGCGACGTCCTGCCAGAACGTCGGCTCCTGCGCCGTCTCCGCTTCCTGCGCCGCGCATCCGAGGGAAAGCGCGAGGAGCGGCACGGAGGCCGCGAGGCCACGCGCGTGGAGGAGCAGGGTCGTCGTTCGCGTCGTTCGCGTCGTTCGCCTCGATGGCCTCTCGTCGTGCTGCTTCAAGCGGACCTCCAGCAACTGTTTACGTCGTACACTGTACTGTGTGTGGTATACGCAGTTGAAGGATGGCTGTCAAACCAAAGAGACGGCGAAAAACTGCGACGGAGTACAGCGGGGGCGGCGACGCCGTGCGCAGCCTCAAGCTCCTCTGGGGGGTCAGGAAGCGGCCGAGCCGGGGGCCCAGGCCCGGCCTGAGCCTCGATCAGATCGTGCGGGCCGCGGTCGAGCTCGCCGACGGCGAGGGGCTCTCGGCGCTGTCGATGCAGCGGGTCGCCGGGAAGCTCGGGTTCACCACGATGTCGCTGTACCGGTACGTGCCGGGCAAGGCCGAGCTCCTGGATCTCATGCTGGACACCGTGGCGGGGGAGCTGCCCCTCGTGGACAGCGTCCCCGGGGGATGGCGGGCCAAGCTCGAGGCGGCGGCGCTCGCCGACTGGGCGCTCTACCACCGCCACCCGTGGTTCTTGCACGTGACGCCGGTGCGCCCCGTGATGGGGCCGAACGGGATGGCGGCGTACGACGCGGAGCTCCGCGCGGTCTGCGGGATCGGCCTCACCCCCCGCGAGGTGCTCGCCGCCGTCCACCTCGTCGACGGGTACGTCCGAGGCGCGGCGAGGCTCTCGGTGGACGCGGTCGAGGCCGAGCAGGAGACCGGCGTCACCGACGAGCAGTGGTGGTCCGAGCGCGCGTACTTCTGGGACAAGCTCTTCGACCCGGGGCGCCACCCGACGATGGCGAAGCTGATGCGCTCGGGCGCGTTCGACGACCACCCGTTCACGGAGGACGTGTTCCTGTTCGGCCTCCAGCGCGTGCTCGACGGCATCGAGGCGCTCGTCCGGTCGCGCTCCGGTCGGTGTGACGAAAGTCCCGAAACGTCACGACCCCCGGCGCGCGCTGGTGACGAAACTCCCGGCGACGCCCCCCGGCGTGACGAGGGGCCGACGTGCGCGCAGTGCGGCCGCGAGATCGCCCAGCCTGCCACGGGGCGGCCGCGGGCTTACTGCTCGCGGGCGTGCCAGCAGCGCGCTTACCGGGCGCGCAACGCGTCCGACGGGCGGTGATCGCCGCCCCTGTGCGCCTGCCGCCGGAGGTTTCCGGCGACCGCTCGTCATCGACCGGTTTCTCTGGCGGGACGATTCCGCGGGGGCGAACCGTCGCGATCCGTCGGATGCCCCGGGATTTGGGGAGGGCGTGACGACGGATCGCAGCCCCTCGGAAGGCGTGGGCCCAACCCGGGCCCAAGTGTCAAGCCCCGGGCATGGGGAGCTCGCCGTGACCGAGTCGTCGCGGCGGGCTGCGGTGATCGCCTCGCTCGCCAGCACCCTGAGCCGTGCCGTCACCCTCGGGGATGACGTGGCGGCTCGGGTCGTTCACGAGGCGATCGGACTGCTGCTCGGGGTGCCGGCCGCACCGGACGGGTGAGCTGGGGTAGATGTCCCAGATTCCGGCCGGATCCAGCGGCACGGGGGCGCCCGAGTACGAGTAGCCGGCGGGCTCGGAAGGGTCGGCCACGAGCTTGCGCGCATAGACGATCTCCTCGAACGGTAGTAGTGCGCGAGGCCCCTGTCCGGCTCGTCGGGCGACGTGCTCGTTCCCTCGCCCTGCTCGATGATCACCCTCAGCCTGCCAGTTTTCAGCCTCATGGGGCCACCTGCCGGCGTTTTTTTCAGGGTCATGGGGCCACCCCAAATCCAGGAGGATGGGGCCACCCGCGCGGGGGCGTGACCCAGTTTTTTTCAGGGTCATGGGGCCAGCTTCCGAGGTTTTTTGCAGCCTCATGGGGCCAGCTCGGGACGCCGAGGTCGGGATCTGAGACGGGCTCCTTCCGATGACGGCGCGGGTCGCCGTCGGAAGGAGGCCGATGCCCTACCGAGAGCTGATCATGGTTGACATCAAGGAAATGTTCCGCCGTCGTGCGGCGGGGCAGAGCGCGCGTCATGTGGCGCGCGCGACAGGGTTCGATCGCAAGACGGTCGGCAGGTACTTCGAGGCTGCAACGACGTTGCCACTGCCGTGTGACCGCGAGCCGACGGACGAGGAGATCCACGCGATCGCCCAGCGCGTGCAGGCGCGCCCCGTGCCCGACACGAGCGAGGAGTGGAAAGAGAACGGCACGCATCGCGCACGTATCGAGGCCTGGCTCGCCCAGCCCCGGCCGCTGAAGCTGACGAAGATCCACGTGCTGCTCAAGCGCGATCACGGCGTCAGCGCGAGCTACGGCACGCTCCGGCGCTTTGCCATGGAGGAGCTCGCGTGGCGCAAGAAGACGCCGACGGTTCGCGTCGCGGACACCGAGTCCGGCGGGATCGCGCAGGTCGACTTCGGCCTGATGGGTGGACTGTTCGACCCAGCAACGCAGCGGGTTCGCAATCTGTGGGTGCTCGTGGTGACGCTCGCGTACAGCCGCTACCAGTTCGTGTGGCCGTCGTTCGAGCAGACCACCACGGCGGTGTGCGCGGGCCTGGACACGGCGTGGAAGTTCTTCGGTGCGATGGCACGAGTGATCCTGCCGGACAACATGAAGGCCATCGTGCTGCGCGCCGACGAGCTCGCCGTCGTGCTCGTGCCGGCCTTCCTCGACTACACACAGACGCGCGGGCTGTTCGTCGATGCCGCACGCGTCAGGTCGCCCAAAGACAAGGCGCGTGTCGAGAACCACGTCGCCTACGGCAAGCCGCCCACCCATCCACGCACCAAGCGTCGATGACCGCTGCGGTCCCGGCGAAGACGTCGCACCCGGGGCCGCGCCGCCTCTGACCCCCTCGCTCCCCGCGGCGCGCCTGGCCCGCCCTCGTCGAGGTAACCGCCGGTGCCGCGGGACCTGTTCGTGAACGTCGTGGCCCCTCCTCTCCGCCAGAGCCTACCAGGGGGCCTGGGTGGCCCCATGACCCTGTGTCACCGGCATGTAGTTCGGGTCCGTGACGGGGAGCGAGAAGGCGAGCTTCAGGACCTTGGCGTGGAGCTTCACGTCCTGCGGGTCCGACAGGTTCACGATCCGCTGGCTCTGGTAGGACGACTTGAACTTCGCGTCGTCGAAGTGGCCGACGTCGTTGTTGACCGTCGATACATCTGCCTGGAATGTGCCGGAGAATGCCAGCCTGATCCTGTTCAAGAAGCTCATTTGTCCCCTCGTTGGTGGTCGGGACGTCCTCCAGCCGCCCCGTCGCCTCGGGGCACGCTGCGGAGGGGTCATACCAGGGAGATAGCTACGTCTCGAGGCGCACAGATGAGGACTAAAGTCGTCGTCGAGGGCAACAGGATGAGGCGTGGAGGCATCACCGGACGCCCATCGTTCGCTGCCGGATCCTGCGCCTCGGCATGCACCGGGCCCCCCTTGAAGGCCGAAGCAGGGGCGACCTGCCTCGCCAAGCCGCGGGGCGCAGCGGCCCGGGATCGCGCATGCCTGCGTTCCGCAAAGGCGCCCGGCGGAGAGGGCGCGCGAGGCGCCGAGGCCCCGGGGCGCTGTAACAGGGTACAGGTACCCAGCGCCTTTCCGGAGCCCACAGGTGGGTCTCTCCAGCAAGCGCTGGGTCTCCTGGGGACGCAGGGCCCCGATCGCGCAGAGCGGGTCCGGCGCGTTCAGCCCTGAGCCCGCTCATCCTCCTCTGGCGGGCCCAGCGCTTGCACGGCGTCGACTCCGATGACGCGACGGCGCCGCTCCCTCGGAACCCCCTCGATGACGAGCCGACACATCCACTCCCCCCGGGCGGGACGTCACCTGTTCGGGTTATCGTCTCATGCAAGGAGAAAAGAAGATCCTATGCGAAGGAACCCTGCGCCACGCGCTTGTCAAAGAGACTTAATGAAGGGACGTACCTATGCGTAGAGCACCGCACATGATGGTCCGATTGGCCGTTGCAGCTTGCGTCGGCCTGTTATTTCTCTTAAAGGCCGCTGGCCGCGAGGCCGTCGCCGCCCCGGTCACGGTCACCAACGGCGTGCAGTTCACCGACCTGGCCGGCAACGTGGTGCGTGGGCACGACGGCGGCATGATCAAGGTGGGCAGCTACTACTACTGGTTCGGCGCGAACCCCTACCCCAAGAACCGCTTCAAGTACATCTCGGTGTACCGCTCGACTGACCTGCATAGCTGGGAGTTTCGCAGGCACGTGCTGACCGAGACCTCGGCCCCCGGAGTGGAGAATCTCCAGCGGCCCAAGGTCATATACAACCCCCGCACCAGGCAATACGTACTCTTCATGCGCAAGGAGAACCACCCAGCGCCCTTGACCGACAACCAGGTCGCGATCGCCACGTCGCCCACGGTGGACGGGGACTACTCATACCGGCGCCACTTCCGACCCCTCGGGGAGAGATCCTTCGACGTGAGCGTGTTCCAGGACAATGATCGCGACCGCACGGCGTACCTGATCTCGACGACCGGTAAAGAGCAGCAGGACCTCACCATCTACCGCCTGAAACCCGACTACCTCTATGTCGACGCCAGGGAGCTCACTCTTCCCAACGTCAGACGGGAAGCGCAGACGATGTTCAAGCGCAACGATGTCTACTTCCTGGTGACCTCGGGCATCACCGCCTGGCAGCCCAACCAGGCCAAGTACGCCACCGCGACCAGCATCAAAGGCCCTTGGAGCGACATGGCGAACCTCGGCGACAGCATCACCTACGGCTCGCAGCCCACGTACATCCTGCCGATCCAGGGCAGCAACACGACCTCCTATCTCTACATGGGCGACCGGCATGGGGACGCCTGGGACGGCAGCATCAAAGACAGCGAGCACGTCTGGCTGCCGCTCCAGTTCCCGACCGACAGGTCGCTGTCGATGCGCTGGCACCCGCGGGTCTCCATCAACACCACAACCGGCGAGGTGAGCGGCGTCGGCTCCGGACACGCGTACGAGCAGCTGCGAGCCCAGCACAACGACCAGTGCCTGGCTGTGCGGCGCTTTACCGATGGCCCCATACTCAAGGACGACCGCTCGAGGGACGACGGGGTAGGGGTGATCCAGCGAGCCTGCGGCACCGCCGCGGCCTCGAACCAGCACTGGCAAGTGCTCCACCTGGGAGCCGGCTACCACCGGATCGTCGCCCGGCACAGCCACAAGTGCCTCACCGTGCCGTCGTCGTCCACCGCCAACGACGTACGGGTGACACAGGCGCCCTGCGGCACCGGCGATAACCAGCAGTGGAAGATCACCGAGTTCCCCGGAGGCTACTTCCGGCTCACCGCCCGGCACAGCGGCAAGTGCCTGACCATGGCCTACGATCCGGCCACCGAGGGCCCGAAGGCCATCCAGAACACCTGCAAGGACACCGCCAACCAGCGGTGGAAGCGAGTCGGCGCCCCCGACTAACCCTAGAGCCAATGCCGCGTCTAACCGGCGGCCCGAAGCTGCGAAGACCGATCCCATGCCTCAGTGGGGCCCTGATCCCAGTACCCCGCTGAATTGAGGTCAGACATCCGGATAATCAGCTACACATCGGTGCGCGGGGGACCACGGACACCCATGCAGCCGACTTCGGAAGCTGACAGCTGTTGACGCTCAGGCTGGCCGATGGTCCGCCGAGCAGGCAGCTTGATGGCCATCGAGGGCGTGCGCGGTTGCGGTCAAGGAGAGCGATGGCCATCGTTCGGACGCGCGCCGCAGGGCAGCTCGCAATGGCCATCATGGT
The DNA here is from genome assembly GCF_051475585.1 of Sorangium sp. So ce426. Classification (NCBI taxonomy): domain Bacteria; kingdom Pseudomonadati; phylum Myxococcota; order Polyangiales; family Polyangiaceae; genus Sorangium; species Sorangium sp. So ce426. The sequence continues at coordinate 9,501,948 of NZ_CP150341.1, forward strand.
TGGTGGCCGTCGGCGCCGGCGAGGTGTAAGCGCCCGGCCATCGCCATGGGCACGGCCCCTTGCGGCGCTCGCTGGGGTCGACGATGCTGGGCGCGGGGCGGCGTCGGCCCACGACTCGGAGCGGGCACAGGCGGTCCTGAAAGAAGGCCCAGCGAGGCGGCATCCGCTTGCGTGGCCGGCCGAAGCTGGCGTTGTTCAGGTCACGTCGGCGTCGCCGGCGCTCGGAGCGGCACGCGACGATCTCGCCCATGCGTCGGGCAGCAACTCGTCCAGCCGGTCGCGCGGCCAGCCCGCCTGCAGCTTGCCGATGACGTCTGTCGCCCAGGCGAGCGGGTTGACTCCGTGCATCCGACACGAGCCGAAGATCGTGTAGCCGATGGCCAGGCGCTGAGCGCCCTTGTCGGAGCCCGCGAATAGATAGTTCTTTCTTCCGAGGGCTACACGTCTTAGCTGCCGCTCGACCTCGCCGTTGTCTATCTCAAAGCGTCCATCCGTGAAGCAGCGCCGCCACGCTGCCTCCTGGTTGATGGCATACTGGGTAGCCATGTAGAGCGATGTGCCTGGCACGAGCCGCAGGTGCAGCTCGTGAATCCACTGATACAGCTCGTCCACAACGAGGAGCGACCGCTCCTGCCGGTGCGCCAGGCGCGCCTCCGTGGACAGCGCCTCATCTTTGCAGGTCGCCTCGATTCGGTAGATGGCCTTGAAGTACGAGAGCGCTACCGCCGCTCGCGCGTCGCCGCCCTTGGCCGCCTTCTCGAACTTGGCGCGGATGTGCATCCCGCAGCCGAGCCGACGCTCCTCGGGCACGATCATCTCGCCGTCGTCGCCTCCGCGGAGCATCGCGCCATAGCCCGCGTATCCATCGCCCTGCAAGTAGCCGGTGAAGCCCTGCAGCAGCGCGGCTGGATGCTTCGCCTTCCAGTCCGGTGCGTACAGGAACGCGACGAGATCCGCGCCGACAAAGGCCCAGATATGGCCTCGCTTCACCCCCGACGGATGATCTCGATCCAGCACCCGCATCCCCGTGTCGTCGGCGCGCAGATAGAACGAGTCCAGCACCCGCTCCCCGAGCCTCTCGGCCACGGGAGCGAGCACATCGAGCGCGAACGCGGACCAGTCTCCCAGCGTCGACGGCGACAGCGACACGCCGAAGCGCGCGTACTGCTGCGTCTGCCGGTACAGCGGCATCGAGTCCTCGAACTTCTCGACAAGGATGCTGGCGAGCAGCCCCGGTCCTGGGCGCCCTCGGTCCATCACCTTCTCGCTGTCCGCCGTCGTTACGCCCTGCTCGGGGCAACGCGGGCAGGCGAGCTTCTCCCGCTTCTCCTCGATGATCTTGAACTGCGCCGGCACGAACTCGAGCACTTCGCTCGTGCGATGGCCAATGCACTTCTTGTCCGCGCCGCACTGCGGGCACGTCCGCTCCGCCTCGGGGACGGGCACCACGCGCGTCTCACGCGGCAGGTGCTCGGGAAGTGGCGCGCGCCCGCCCCGTCCTCGCGGCGGCTTCGGCGGCTCAGGGGGTTGCGGCACCAGCCCCTGCTCCGGCTGCGGCGGAGCGTCCGCGCCGGGCTCCGAGCCCGCCGCCCCCGGCGGCGCTTCCGCCCCGAGCTCGGCGAACATCAGCATCAGCTGCTCGGTCGAGACCTGCTGGCTCTTGCGGCCGTACAGCTCGCGCAGCGCGCTCGCGAGCCTCGCCGAGAGCGCGGTGTTCTTGTCGCGTAGCTGGACCAGCAGCCCGAGCACCAGGTCGATGAGCTCCGGAAGCTGCCCGGCGGCCGCCAGCTGCTCGAGCTTGCGCCGCACATCCGCCAGATCGGCGGGCAGTTGTGCCTGGGACTGAAGAGGACTGGTCACGTGGCGCGGGGGATAGCTATCCCCCGCGCATCCATCAAGCTTTGCTTCGACGGAGCAATTTTTCTCACGCTGGGCCTCCAGCGCTTGCGCCGCACGGCCTCGGACAGGTCGAACCCTTCGAGCATCAGCGACAGCTCGGCCGCATCGACCTCAACGTGGGTGGTCCCCTTGGGCAGGTCGCGGGCGAGATGGAATCGCCCGCGGGCCAATTTCTTCGCCACGATCATGTAGCCAGTGCGGTCCCAGAACAAGACGCGCATCTGGTCACCTCGCCGATTCCTGAACACGAACAGATGCCCACAGATCGGATCGGCTCCGAAGCGCTGAGAGACCAAGGCTGACAGCCCATCAAAGCTCTTGCGCAGGTCCGTGGGCTCGGCTGCGATGTACACGCGCACCGACGGCGGCAGCGTCAGCACGGCGTCTCCTCGGCCGCGAGCGCCAGGACCCGCTCGAGCGTGGCCGGGTCGAAGCCCGGCCGGACCCGCACCACCCGCCCGTTGGGCAGCGCAATCTCGATCGGCTCCGGCGCGACGACCGATGCGTCCGTCACCACGTGGACCGGCAGAAAGCGCGGCGCTTCGGTCAACGACGACGGCGAGGGCTGGTCAGCTCGCAGCTTCCAGCGCCACCAGTACAGCTGCTTCGGCTTGTACCCTTCGCGCCGCGCGAACTTCTCGGCGCTCAGCCCGCTGCGCTCCCATCGCTCCACCCGCTCGGCCCACTCCACCCTCGTCGCCATCGCTTCCTCCTTCGTCGCGATGGGAACTGGTAACCGGCCCCGACGGGCTGATCACGATGGCGTTGGTCGGGCGGTTACGGCGAGGTGTTTCTTCGCCAGCGCCGAGGGGGGCGCCCGTCGTGTCGGTCAGCGTCAGCTGCCGTCCGTCCCCAGGTCGCCGACGATGCGCGCCATCACGTCACGCTCGACGAGTCTCTTCTTCCGTCGCGCCGCCTCGCGCAGCGCGGCGGTGGCCATGCGGTCGATCTCGCGCAGGCTCGAGCCAGCCGCCTCGTGGAGCAGCGTCAGAGCGTCCGCGGTGAAGACGTCGCGGTCGGCGCCGGCACGGCTCATCCGTAGCCGGACGTACTCGCCGGTATCGTCGGGGACCATCGCGCCGATCGAGAGACGCCGCTCGATACGCGAGTACAGCGAGCGATTTTTGCGCAGCTCGAGCCGGTCTTGAAGGTCAGAGAGTCCTACCAGGATCAGCGACAATAGAGCGCGGCTGTCCCATTCATAATTTAACAAGATATGGAGATAATCGAGCGTGTCTTGGTGGAGCAGGTGCGCTTCATCCAGCAGGAAAACCGGATGGATGCGCTCGCGACCGAGAGTCTCGATATGGGCGCTGACCGCGTAGAAGACGGCCGCTGCGGTCGCAGCGGGGTTGAGGCCGAGGGCGTGGCAGAGCTGGCGATAGAAGTCGCGGCGGCCGAGCGTAGCGTTGTGGCAGTAGGTCAGCCGGAAGCCTGCCTGAGGCAGCCGATGACGCACGGCCCGCAGCACACACGTCTTGCCGGCGCCGGGCTCGCCTACCAGCAGCACTTGGGCGTGCTCGTGCACGGCCTCGCACACCTCCTCGACGAGCTGCTCCTTGGAGGGCGGCAGCCACAGGTCGCCGTCCTGGATCTCCTTGGAGAAGGGGGCGGCGGAGAGGGTGAAGAAGCGGACGTAGGACTCGCTCACGTTGCACCTCCGCGCTCGCTCGTGTCCTCGCCAGAGCCCGTGGACAGGCCGAGCGTCCGCGCGGGGTTGAAGTCCACCGGGCGTGTCGGCTTGTCCAGCGCAGGCCCGCCGCACGGCAGCCGCTTGCGCCGCGCGTTGCGCTGCGGGTCGACCGGATGCAGTACCAGGCGCTTGCCCTCGTGCTCGACCCACGGCGGCTCGCCGGGCGCGACGAAGCACCGGGCGACGGAGACGATCTGGCCGGCGAGGTAGCCTTGGTCGAGCTGCCAGGCGACGCCGTCGACGGAGACGATGTTGTCACCTGAGACGCGGCGCCGGCTCCGCTCGGTGAGCGCGACGCGCAGCGCCTTTTCGTCGACGACGCCCTCTGCGGCGGGGCGGGCCGCGTAGACCTTGGCCGGGGTCTTGCCGAGCAGGCCCGCGTGCGGCGCCGGGTGATAGCGCCTGTCGAGGAAGGCGCGGAGCGTCGTGTTGATGTCGACGAGCGACGCCACGGCGCCGAGATAGTTGAGACACCCTTCGCGCAGCGTGCGCCAGAAACGCTCCATCTTGCCGCGCGCCTGCGGGTCGTAGGGCTTTGCATGCAGCAGCGCGATGCCGAGCCTCGCGCATGCGGTCTTGAGGACATCGCCGCGGTAGGTGGAGCCGTTATCGAGGTAGAGCGCGTCGGGCTTGCCGTGGCGGCGCAGGGCGTCGACGGTCATGCCGAGCATGTCGACCTCCTTCTCGGTCGTGTGCGCCTCGAGGGCGATGACGTAGCGAGAGGCGTCGTCGAGCAGCCCATGGATGCGGATCGGCATCGCTTTGCCTCCAACAGTGCAGCCCGTCACGTGGCAGACGTCGCCGTGCCAGAGCGCGCCGGGACGCTCGGCCTGCCAGCGAAGCCGCGTCTTGGGCTCCCCCTCGGCGCGCGCGGCGCGGCGACGAAGGCCGTACGCCGCATACAATCGCCGCACGGTGGGCTCGGAGACCTTGCCCGCTTCAAGCCGCCCCTCGTCGACGAGTGTCTTGAGGATGAGCGGCACCGAGGCGTCGGGGTGCTCGCGCCGGATGTCGAGCAGCAGACAGCGAAGCTCCTCCGACAGCTCCTGCGCGAAGCCGCGATCGCTGCGTGGCTGCGGGCGCAACCCGTCGAGGCCAGCGGAGCGATACGCGTACAGCCAGCGCTCGAGCGTGGGCACGGCGTAGGTGCGCGTGCTGTGCGCGCCCGGCGGTCGAAACCGCTGCTCGCTCAGCGCGCGCAGCTCGACGGCGAGCTGGCCGTGGGTGAGCACGCGGTGCATGAGAGGGCCGATGACCGTGGCGCGATAGATCGCCACGGTCTCGGCGTGATCGGTGGGGCCGAGGGCCATTGCAAGGGGTCCTTTCTGCGCCTTGCCGGCGCGCGGTCCTTGTCCGGGATCCGCCGCGCTTTCGGCAGCGATCCTCTCAGGTGGGCGCTACGATTCGGGCTCCGAAGGGGCAGATGCCGTCACGCCGCGTGCGCGGCGCCGAGGAAGGCGCGGTGCTCGATCGGCAGCGCCCGGGTCGTCGGGTCCGCGCTCGCCGCGAGCGCTACCGCGGCGCTGGCTGCGCGCTGGCGGAGCGAAGCGCGTGGAACGGGGTCGGGGGCTTCAGCAAAGAGGCGTCGTTGCGCGACATCGCGCACCCATCTGCGCAGCGTGGTCCAGCCGGTGACCGCGCTGTCGCCGACGATCCCCGCGGGGGCCACGCGGCGCCGGACCTCGGCCGCGGTCGCGAGTACAAGGCCCCAGAGCGCGAGGGCGAAGCCGATGGCGGAGGCGCTGTACAGGCGCCGGCCGAGCACGCCGCGAGGAACGACGAGGAGCACGGCGCCGCACGAGACGCAGCGATAGCGGCGGGCGGTCACCGTGAGCATCTCGGGCCGCTGGTCCGGCCCTGACGGGCCCCAGACCTGCCGCTCGCGCTTGCCGTGGCCCTGGAGCCGGATGGCGCCGCCGAGGGGGCAGCTGGCGACGCCGCAGGCTGGGCACCGCGCAGGTCGCGCTTCGACGACCGTGGGCGTTTGCTGCTGCCAGCGCTTGATGTCGATGGCGCTCTGGACGACACTGCGACCGCTTCGATTCCTGGGCACGGGAACCGGAGCACGACGAGGAGACTGTCGGCCAAGATCAGGTCTCCTCGTCGCCTATTTTGTGGCCGGCCCCGCGCCGCTGCTCCGCTCCTCGGGTGGACCTACCCCGTCGTGAGTCGGGCGTGCGAGCAACGATAGCTGGAAATCTTCGATGGCTGAACGGAAGGGGCTGCGATCGGGCATCAATGGCGTCTTCGGCCGACGCAAATGTGCTGGGAGGGGTCCATGGTGAGAATTTTGAGCAGCTGAACGTAATGCACGGCGCCGCGACTCGCCGGACGCCATCGCCCCCGTTGCCCGTGCGGAGCGAGCACGATCCATGATGGCCAGCTTCGCCGGGCAGGGCTCCTCGCCATCAAGAAGCATGCTCGATGAGAGGAGCTTCGGCATCAACGAGAGTGCGCGGCAATACAGCTCTGCACGCAGCTGTACCAGCTCCCTGCTTCCTGGCATCGCTCGCTCCTCTTCGCTCGGCGAGGGCACGGCCCTCATCTGGCGTCGCGTAGCGTGTAACCGAATCTGGCCAGGGGAAAGACACGGTCTGCGGAGCGGCTACCGCCGTGGTGACCGAGCCAAGGAAGATCGCCCGCTTTCTCTCCGCGCTCGGCGAGCCGACCGATGTTCCAGCACGCTCTCCCAACCGAGGACCGCCGTACTGGAAGAGCACCGTTCTGCGCCGCAAGGCGCCCGGTGACGCCGCATAGCGTCTCGCGACGCGCCTCCCGGGCCAGACCAATGCCCGGACGGACACGTGTGCGCACGGCACGCCGATGCGCCCCTTAGCGCGCTCGGCGCCGCCCGGACCACGCGAGATCGTAATTATAGTGCGGGTTGGCTTGAAGCGTAGCCCGCCCTGCAAAGCTGCTATACTTTTCTTCGAAGCTCCAACTCTTTGAGCTCTGCTTGGATCTGGACAGTAATCTTTTCAGAATAACAATATCTTTCGTCTGATAGTATTTTATGAGTAGCCTTTATAGCTAACTCTAAATCATTATCAAGATGTTCAATGGGCCAAATGTAGACGCGGCAAAACTGCAAAACACAATAGACCGCAGCCCTTAGCAATGCAGTGTTTTCGCCACAAGCATCTTCCTGTTCACAAAGAAGCAGGGTTGCTCTTATTTGGTCGGGGAAGCGCGTGAGATGCATTAGATTGGCGAACCAATCTGCTGCCCTGTCGTTATCCCAGGGATTAGTGTCCCACATCGTTAGGCCGCGAGACTTTCAATGCTTTTGAAAAGATCGTCTGCGGAAAGCTTGATTTCTTCCCTGAATTGCTTTGGAATCTTTTTATGGCAGCGTTCATACCAATCGTAAAAAGTGGTTTTGATATCGGGCATATTTAGGCTAAGTACACGGTGCTCTGCCATGTCTGGGTATTTCTTGGCAAGGTAGAGGAATATGTCCAGGTGCACTAACAGCGGCTGAGCTGCCCTGTCAGCCGTTTTCATCCACTCCGTGATCTGCTTGATTTGTTCAATTGCTAAATTAAAATAACGTGCGGGCTCCAAGTCTGCCGACTCATTGCCATCAGGTGCTGCGCTGAAAATTCTCATAATTTAATGATCTACATGTAGGGACAACTTTCGGAGCGTCCAGCTTGGGTACGTATATTAGCGGATTTTTATGATTCTACATCTCGATGCCTCTGCCTTCGTTTTTGTCAATTAAGTCCGATTTTGTCAATTGATCCTCAATGGAATCAGTTGCTTTGAACTTGCTAGCATTTTCTTCTAGAATATCAATCGGGTTAGCACGCCGATGCGCCCCCGTAGCACGCTCGGTGCCGCCCGGACCACGCTCTTTCGACCCAGGACCGAGCCATCACGACGCTCGCGGTCCCACCCTTTCGGTTTGCTGCGCTACACTTCCTCGCGCTGCGATCCGGCTTGATTTGCCTACGCACAGCGCGCTCGAAGGCGCGGTGGAGGTCCGGCACCGCCGCTGCCACGCCGTAAGCGCCCAGCCATCGCCATGGGCACGACCCCTTGCGGCTCTCACCGGGGTCGACGATGCTGGGCGCGGGGCGGCGCCTACCGATGGTCCGGGCAGACGCGGGCGGACACGAGAGGGCCGGCGAGGTGCTCTCCCCCGGAACCCCGGCGGCGAGGATTGAGGTCCGCGTCGTTCAGGGCGCGTCGGCGTCGCCGGCGGCCGGAGCCGCGAGCGACGCTCTCGCCCACGCGTCGGGCAGCAGCTCGTCCAGCCGTTCGCGTGACCAGCCGCGGCAAAGCCGCCGGATGGCCCCGCTGCGGGCGTGGCGAGGGCGGTCGCGGCCGCGCTCTCACACAGTGTCCCGCGGCGCGCCGACGAACGCGCTCTCGTCGTAGTGGCTGCGGGGGTTCCACGCCGCGTAGCCCGCGCAGCCGGTGTCGTCGTTCGCGCGGATCTGCTCCCGGATGTGCCACGGCGTGTACTCGTACCGCTGCATGGGGCGCGAGCTGTCCAGATCGAACGCCTGGATCCAGCTGCGCAGCAGCCCGATGCGCCCGGGGAGCGCTGCCACCCTGCGCCAGCCGGCCGAGAGCGAGGCATACAGGGTCTCGTAGGGGTGATGCGCGGGGTTCGCGAAGCCGAAGCTGCCAGGGCCCCAGTGCGACGGGTACGGCATCGGCATCACGTAGTCGAAGAGCTCCACGGCGTCCTCCAGCCGCTGGCCTATCCCGTCCTGCGGCCCGAGCAGCGTGAACCCGAAGACATCCGCGGAGATCGGGCGAGACGCGGCATTGCCGACCTCCGCGCGGAGGAACTCGAAGAAAGCGCGGATCGTCGGCGCCCTCTCCTCGATCGGCGTCCGCGACCGCGGCTCGCGCGCGGCGCCATAACGCACATAATCGTAGTTCACCTCGTCGAAGCCGGCGTCGTACGCCCGGAGCGAGATCTCCGCGATCTCGTGCCATCGCGGCTGCGAGCCCGGGTCGTACCAGCCCCGCGGGCCGCCCTTGAACGCGACGAGCCGGGCGATGAGGTAGATGCCGGCGTCGCGGAGGGCGCCCAGCTGGGCCCTGGTCACCTCGTCACGCTCGAAGAGGAGCGCGCCCCCCTCCGACCGGATGTCGATCACCAGGGAGTTCAGCTCTGTCCGCTGGACCAGGGAGGAGAGCCGATTCAGCCGCTCCACGTTCCTCCCGGCCGCGAAGTTCACGTAAATCGCCTTGGTGACCATGGGCATGCTGTTCCCCCCGGCGAGGGGAGAGCACGTCCCCGGCCAAGGGAGCGCCGGAACACCCTTCGCAGCCCTTTTCAGCGGGGAAATTGAACAGGGAGGCGGGGAGACAGGGAGTATTTGAGGATTTACCTCCCCGTCTCCCCGCCTCCCTGTGAACTTTCCGAAGAATTTGCGGGAGATGCCTCGCCCCCCGCGCCCCGGGTCACCCCCGCATCGCCTGGATCGGGCTGATCCGCGCAGCGCGGAGCGCCGGGAAAAACCCGCCGAGCAGGCCCATCACCGCCGCGATCGCCACCGACGTCAGCAGGATCCCGGGCGTCGGCTCGAACGTGAACACGACCTCCGACCAGCTCGCGAAATTGACGGTCGAGAAGCGCACGAACCTCATCCCGAGCGCGGCGAGCACGCCGAGCGCCCCGCCCGCCAGCGCGAGGAGGACCGACTCGATGAGGAACGACACGAGGATGCTGAACCGCGAGAAGCCGAGCGCCCGCAGCGTGCCTATCTCGCGCTGCCGGTTGGCGATCGACGAGTGCATCGTGATCATCGCGCCGATCATCGCGCCGATCGAGAAGAACACCGCGATGAGCACGCCCATCACCTTGATGAACATGCTCGTCCCCTCGGACTGCTTCTCGTAATAGACGCTCTCGCGCATCACCTCGAGCCCGAGGTTCCGGTTCTGCTCGATCGACGCCTCGAACGCGTCGAACTTGCTGGCCGAGGCGAGCCGCGCCCGCACCGCGGAGACGCCCCCCTCGCGGCCGAACGCCGAGCGCGTCGTGTGCAGGTCGGCCCAGACCTCGGACTCCGACGAGGAGCCGCCGTCCTCGAACACCCCCACGACCTTCACCGGCCGGTTCTTTCGCAGCTCGAACGACTGGCCGATCGACAGGCCCTTGAAGCGGCCGCTGATCGCCTTGCCCACGATCACCTCGTCCGTGCCCGGCTGCGCCGGCCGGCCCTCGATGATCTTCACCTGCGAGCGGAACGCGAGCACGTCGTCGGGCACCCCGCGCACCTGCACGTTGGAGATGCCGTCCGTGCCGAGCTTCTCGAGGAGGATGACCGCCACCACCTCCCCCACCCCGTCCGGCTTGCCGTCCTGCCGCTTCGCCACCTCGGCGCTCGCGAGGATCACGCCGATCTGCTGCTCCTCGATGCTGCTCACCATCTCGGCGTCGGAGCCCTTCCGCATCACGATCGCGACGTCGTCCCGCGCGGTGCGCCCCAGGGTGCGCTCCACGCTGTTCGCGAGCATCAGCACCGAAGCGAACACGAACACCACGAGGCCGAGACCGGACGCCGTCGCGAGGGTCGTCGTCTTGCGCACCACCAGATTTCGAACGTTGTAGGCGACGGGGATCATGAGCGCTCTCTCCCGCTTTCAGGGTGTCGAAGACAGGCTGCGTGGGTCGCTCACGCCACGCGCCGGAGCGCGTCGGTGACCGAGAGTTTCGATGCGTTGTACGCCGGGATGAGCGACGCGACGAGCGACAGCCCCATCGAGAGCAGCACCGCCATGACCATCGTCGAAGGCTCGATCCGGAAGTAAGGGAACCAGGCGCCCATGTCCTCCTCCAGCCACCGGCCCAGCCCGAGCTCGACGATCGGATACGAGACAACGAGCCCGAGGAACCCGGCCAGGAGCCCGATGGTCGCCGCCTCCCCGATGATGAAGATCCTCACGTGCTTCGGCTCGAACCCGAGCGCGCGCAGCACGCCGTACTCCCGCGTCCGCTCCCGGACGCCCATGGCGATCGTGTTGCCGAGGATCATCATCATGATGAGAAGGATGATGATGGACACGACGTTGAGCGCCGTCAGCACGGCCGACATCATCGCCATGAACGACAGGTTCATCGCCCGCTCGCTCATCGTCGCCGTCTGGACGTCCTTCTCGTCGAAGATCTTGTCGATCGCCGCGCTGATGTCCGCGCTCCGCGACGGGTCGTCGATCCGGGCGGTCATCCAGCCGATCTGGTCACGCTGCCGCTCGGGGAGCGACTCGTTCAGGTAGTCGTAGTGAAAGATGAACTGCGACCTGTCGATCGACTTGCGCGTCGCCGTGTAGATCCCCGAGACGGTGAACTGCCAGTTTCCGGGGTAGATCGTCCCCTCCAGCGTCACCGTGTCGCCCGGCTTCACCTTGAGCCGGGTCGCGAGGACGTCGCCCACGATGGCGCCCTTCCTGTCGCCCAGCCACCGCTCCATGTCCTCGGGCGAGACGACCATCTCGTCGTAGACCTTGAAGAAGGTCTTCGACTCGACGGCCATCGAGGCGAAGAAGTTGTTGGCGTCGCGCGGGTCCTTGGCGCCGAACCAGCTCATGAAGGACCCCTCCGTCACGCCGGGGACCTCGCGGACCGTGTCCATGTAGCGCTTCGGCAAGGGGAGGATGAACGAGATCTTGTGCCGCGTCGCGATCCGGTCCTTCGCGGCGTGGTCGGCGGCGACGTTCCACGCCGAGAGCACCGTCCGGAGGAGCACGAACGCGAGCACCGCCACCACCGCGCCGATCACGGTCAGCAGCGTCCTGAACTTGTTGCGAAGGACGTTCCTGGCGGCGACGGAGACGAGGTTCATGACAGGTTCCCCTTGTCGAGCCGGCGCGTCACCGTCGCGCGCTCGGCGGCCTGCGGATCGTGCGTGACCATCAGGATGGTCTTCTTGAACTCCTTGTTGAGCCTCTCCAGGAGCGCCAGGATCTCGTCGGCGCTCTTGCGATCGAGATCGCCGGTCGGCTCGTCCGCCACGATGATCGTCGGGTCGTTCACGATCGCCCGCGCGATCGCGACCCGCTGCTCCTGGCCGCCGGAGAGCTGCCGGGGATAGTGGCCCATCCGCTCCTCGAGCCCGACGACGCGCAGGGCCGTCTGCGCGCGCTTCCGCCGCTCGGACGAGGACAGGTTCGTGAGCAGGAGCGGCAGCTCGACGTTCTCGACCGCGGTGAGCACCGGCATCAGGTTGTAGGCCTGGAAGATGAAGCCCATCGTCCTGGAGCGGAAGCGCGCCAGCTCGCCGTCGCTCATCCGCGTGAGGTCCTGCCCCGCCACGCGCGCCGAGCCGCGCGTCGGGCGATCGAGCCCGGCGATCAGGTTCAGCAGCGTCGACTTGCCCGAGCCCGAGGGCCCCATCAGCGCCTCGTACGACCCCTCCGGGATGTCGAGCGTGATGTTGTCGAGCACCACGATCGGCTCCTTGTCGCGGAAATAGCTCTTGCCGACCCCCTGCAGCTCGACAATGGGCTTCGGCTTCCCGTCGCGATACCCCTCGGTCATTCGCTCCCCTTTTCCTTCTCTTTGATCTTCTGACCGTCCGCGAGCTCGGGGGACGGCCTCGCCACGAGGCGCGCCCCCGGGGTCGGGCCGTCGAGCAGCTCCAGCCCGCCGGGCGCGGGGCCGCCCACCTTGATGGGCACCATCTTCACCTGGCCCTCGTTGACCACGAACACCACCTTGGCGCCGCCCCGCTCGACCACCGCGGCCTCCGGGACGACCCGCTTCGGCGGCTCCTTCATCGCCTCCTCGGACAGCGCCTCGGCGAGGAAGCTGACCCGCGCGCTCATCTCCGGCAGCGCCTCCTTCGGCTCTCCGACGAACTTCACCTTCACCGGGACGGTCGCCTTGGCGCGGTTCACCCGCTTGCCGATCTCGAGCGTCGTGCAGCGGTGCCGCTTCGAGGGGTACGCGTCGAGGACCACCTCGCACGGCTTGCCGGGCTCGACGAGGTAGAGGCGCGTCTCCGGGACATCGGTCTCGACGACGAGCGACGAGAAGTCGGCGATCTCGACGAGGTGCGGCAGCTCGAGGCCGACGACCTCGCCCACCTCCGGCGGCTTCGACATGATCGTGCCGCCGATCGGCGCGACGATCTTCCGGTCGGCCAGCGTGACCCGGAGGCTCTCGACGTCGGCCGCGGCGGCCTTGACCTCGGCGTCGGCCGCCGCCGCCGACTGGGTGAGCGAGTGCATGCGCGCGGTGAGGTCATCCATCGACGCGCGGCCGGTCACCTGGCGCTCGACGAGCAGCCGCTCCCGCGCGAGCTGCTGCTCCACCTCGCCGATGCTCGCCCGGGAGGCCGAGGCGCGCGCCCGCGCCGCCGCGACCTTGGCCTGGGCCGCGGCCACGAGGCTCTTCTGGTCGGCGTCGTCGAGCTCCACGAGCAGGTCGCCCTGCTTCACCACATCGCCTTCCTTGACGTGCACCCGCGCGATCCGGCCGGGGAACTTGGCCCCGACCTTGGACACCACCTGCGGGACCACGTACCCGGTCGACGTCACGGAGATCGACGCCTGCGCCGGCGAGACCAGCGCGACCTCCGTGGTGGTGACCTCGGTCTTGAAGAGCGCGCTCTGCGCCTTCGGCACGGCGAACGCGGCGGCGCCGCCGACCGCCGCGAGCACGACCACGGCGACGAGGACGGTGCGGAGCGGGCTCCGCCGATCGGGATCGACGTCCCGCTGGATCCGCAGCGAGGCGAGATCCGAGCTGAGCTGGTCGGACACGGCGTCTCCTTAACACGCTTCCGGCGTCGCGTTGAAGTTCTATCGCCTATTTCTGACGCGCGGCGCCACCCGCGCCCGACATGCAGGATGCGGCCTCGCGCCCGGCCCTGGAGCGGCGCTTGCTTCGTATCGAAATCGCCTCCCGCCGTGGCAATCTGCCCGTCCAGACCGCAATGCACCGCGCGGCTGTGCCCCCTGCGCCTCACCCGTGGCTGTGCGCTCCCTGGCGTGCAGCGGCGCTCGGGCCTTCGAAGCGCGCGGCGGGCCTCACGTCCGTTGGCTGGCGCACCGGCGCATCGCTCCAGCGATGGCCCCGGAGCGGAGCGAGCAGAGGGAAACCGCCACAAGATATCGAAAGTATAAGCATTTATCGAACTAGCGATCCCGAACGACGGCGCCGCGCGACGGCGGAAGTGCCAATCACCGATCCGCGCGATGGAGCAGGCGGAAGGTGGGCTCCGCGCCACACACGGGGTGGGATGGGTGCCTGCGGCGCTGTGCGGCGCTGTCTGTGTCGGCGCGGGGCGCGGGGCGCGGGGCGCGGGGCCGCGGCCAGGGTGCGAGATGCGCGCCTTGCGCTCCAGGGGCTCCCGGGACCAACACCCTGTCTCGACGCCCCGACGCCGCACGTCTACGCTGTCACGATGGGTTTTGTCGCGAGCCTTTTCATCGTCTACGGGGTCGCCGGGGTGGTGCTGGGTGTCGCGGTCGCCATCGCGATCGGGCGCTGCCTCCACCACCGGCGGCGCTCGCAGATCGCCGCGTATGCGCGGAGCCCTTCGGCGTCACCCGGCGCGATACGCGAGGGGTTTGCGCTCCTGCGCGGCGAGGTGAGCGCGGAGGACGCCGCGCCGGGAGACGCGGTGATCGCGGTCGAGATCCCGTGCGGCGGCCAGGCGGGCGCCGCGCCGAGCGCGTGGCAGACGCGGGCGCGCGCGTTCTCGCTCCGGCTCGCCTCGGGCGCCACCGTGCGGGTCGAGCCGGCGAGCAGCAGGCTGACCCTGGACACCACCTTCGTCCCGACGAGACGTGGCGGCGCGCCCGCCTACGTGTCCGAGGTCCGCCCCGGCGACACGATCTACATCGCGGGCTCGGTGCGCCGCGAGATCGACGCGAGCGCCGCCGGCACGGGCTACCGCGACGCCGCGCGGGCCTGGGTGCTCCGGGCGCCCGCGCACGGCAGCCTCTGCGTCGCTTCCGAGACGGTCATCGCCCACCACGCCCAGCGCGCGCGGTTCCACCGCTCCTGGGCGCTCGCGCTCGGCGGGGCGCTCGCGGCGCTTCACCTCGGCCTGTTCCGCGCGTTCCACGCGAGCATGCTCGGCGCCGCCGACTCGGCCGGGAGCATCGACATCGGGCCGGCCGCGCTCGCGCTCTTCTTCGTCGGCGCTGCGGCGCTCACCTACCGCACCCTGGCCGAGCAGACCTCTCCGTGGATCGAGCTCCGCGTGGATCGCTCCAGGGCGGCCTAGCTCAGGCTGCGCGCGCCGATGGAAAAGATCATTTCCTACATCGAGCAGCACAACCCCGGATTTGCTCGACGCATCCGTGGCGCGACGCCAGACGAGATCGATTCCCTTGAGCAGACCGCCGGCCATCCGCTGCCTCCCGATTACAGGTATTTTCTCTCCGTCATGGGCCACGACGACGGTCAACTCTTCGGCCAGGAGGGCATCAGCACGGACGTCCCGAGTCTCCTCTCCTTCTATCGAGAGAGCGTGGCGACTGGAGAGAACTCAGTACCGGAGGACTGCATCGTCATCGCGGTAGGCTGCGCCGTCATTGAACAGGTCTATCTCGAGCATGACGGGCTCGGCCGCGTCTTCGAAGGGGGCGAGGGCGAGAAGTCCTCGCTCTGGGCAAAATCCTTCAGGAACCTCCTTTATCAAAACGCCTACATGGCGCATCGCCAGCGCTGGCTACCTCACGCGATCATGCACAACAGCACCGATCAAACGAACCTGTCAGAGGATGTTCGCGCGGTGGTGCGCTCGGCCGGGCTCCTCGAGCTCGATTTCTCTGACTCCGTGACGATCTGCGCGGAATCTTCTTCAGCGACGCTCGCCTTCCGTCAGATCGCCGGCGAGACAGCCTGGGTGCGTGTGGCTGGCATGGACGAGGCTGCGGTGAACGACGTTTCCAGGCGACTGATGAACATCAGCGTAGAGAGACGATTCGACGCCCATGGATCTCACCCATTTTCAAGGTTCCGCTGAGCGGGACATTCATATATTCCGCGATGGCACACGGCTCGAGCACGTGGAGACAGCGCTGCGGCAGATCGCGCGCGATCTAGCGTATCATTTCATCGCACTTCGCGGCGATCGAATGACGAATGAAGCGGAAGCATTGACAGAGATCGCTCGAGCGTTCGAGTTGCCTCACCATGACGACCCGGGCTTCAAGCGAAACTGGGATGGCACCGCAGATTATATCATGAACATGCGTCGGCCGCATCGGCCGCGGTCGCCGAGCCAACTCCAACGTGGTCATCTCGTGTTAGTTTGCGAGCCGGCGCATCTCATCGCCGGCGATGCGCTCTCGTTCGCAACGTTGCTCGATCTCCTCGGGACGCGAGCCGAGCCCTCCGAAGGCCGCGAGGTGCCGCTTCATATCGCCATCGGCCCGATGAGCTTCCGCCATGAATTCTTTGCGACCCTCCTCAAGGTGGAACGACACTTCTGCCGTGACTGCCAGCTGCTGGGCCGAGCCGAGGCGGACGAATAGGATCTTCGCGTCGAGGCCAGGGACTGACGGCGAAGGCGTGAAGGAGTCCGTTGTCCACGCCGAGCAGAGAATCCGGTGACGCGCCGCCCCGCGACGGCCAAGGTGTCCTCATGCGTGACGAAAGCGGCGCGCAATGGCGTTTAAGCCGATGACGCACAAGAGATCCGTTGACCCGATGGTCACTGCTCTCCCCTCCTTCGCCCGCTGCACCAGACGGGTGAGAGAGCCGACGCCCGAGCGCCTGACGCTGCACGAGCGGCTCCTCACCCAGGCCATGGCCGAGGCGGCTGAGCTCCGGATGCTCAAGGCCAGCAGCGGGAGGCGGCCGTACAGCGTGACAATCAACGAGCGTTTGCCCGAACTTGAAAACATGCTAAAATTCGCGCCATGGCCGCGCCTCAGCAAATGGTGACGCCCCGGCGCATCTTCGTGATGGGCGACCCGCAGGCGCCGATGGCCAAGGTGATGGCCGTGCTCGCGTCGCACGCGTTGCTCGGCGCGGGCGGCCGGCTCGCCGACGACGTCGTGCTCGTGTCGATCGGTGATCACTTCGACTATGACCTCGATGATCCGGTGGGCGCGGGCGCGGAGGGGCTCCGCACGCTGCGCTGGCTGGCCAGCCACGATCCCGCGCAGGTGCGGCTCCTGTTCGGCAACCATGACGCGGCGCGGGTCATGGAGCTCGCCGGCCTCGACGACGTCCGGTTCGCTGCGGCGCGCGCGCTCGGGCGCTCGATCAAGGAGACCAGGCGGCGTGAAGGCGCCGAGGCCGCCGCCCGGCGCCAGCGCGACGAGTTCGCAGCGCGGTTTCCCGATGTGGCGACCCCGGGGCTCGCGGCGCGCGATTACGCGTCGTTCAGCGAGTCCCAGCGCGAGCTCGTCATCGAGCTGCTGCTCCGCGGCCGCTTTCATCTCGCGCTCTCAGGCGTGCTGCCCGACGGCCGCGCTGTGCTCCTGACCCACGCGGGCGTGACCACGCGCGAGCTCGCGATGCTGGGCATGCCGGACGAGCGCGACCCGCACCGGCTGGCGGCGGCCCTCGATCGACAGTTGCGCGCCGCGGTCGACGCGCGGCGCACGGAATGGCAGAGCGGCGCGCGCACGCCGCTCTCGCTCGAGCCTCTCCACGTCGCGGGCGCCGCAGGCAACGAAGGTGGCGGCCTCCTCTACCATCGACCTGCGTGCGTCGATCGCGCGGGTGGCGATCCGGCATGGGAGCTCGATCCGGCGCGGCCGCGGCGCTTCGAGCCGCGCTCGCTCCCGCGCGACCTGCGGCAGGTCGCCGGTCACACCGGTCACAGGAAGTGCAAGGCGGAGCTCGGTCATGACTGGCTCACGGCGGCAGCGCACCAGAAGGAGATCGGAGGAATTCGCACGCTGCGCGTCGACGGCGACGTCGTCGTGTACGACCTCGGGATCCTGGACGACCGACCCGGAGCGACCGACCTCTACCTGATCGACGGGGAGATGCGGGTTACCGCGGCCGCCGATTACGCTCTGCTCCCGCTCGCCGAGCTGATCGTCCCCGCGTGAAGCCCGCCCCGCGGAGCTCCGGACGAAGCGACGGCCGGCAGAGAGCGCCGCGAGCGCGCCAATCTACCCACATCGCCGCCCGCGCCCTCACTGGAGAACTCACGCGCTCACCCGCGACCACGAATTGCCACCCTCGCAGCAGATCGTGCAGAACGTTGGCCGAGTTCGCTCGATCCGCCGAGCACAAGAGCTCATCCACCAACTCACGTGGTCTCACTGGGGTGGTGTTTTCATGTCCATTCAGGATCCCTCGCGATCCACGCCAGTCGCGCAAACATCATATCGGATTGGATCACGGGCCGTCCTCACGTGATTGTTTCACCCGGAGAGGCGCGCTGCCCGTGTCAAGCCGGTAGCACGACTGTGGCCGCGGATTTGCTCTGAAGGCAAAGACACTCGCGAGGGTGCGAGGACGGCAGCACGGCGCGGCGATCGCGAGCGATCGTCGCCCGGATCCGCGCGCGGATTGGCCGTCAAGTTACATCAGCAGCGGAGAGGCTGGCGGCGCTTGCGGCCTCTCCTTGGCAGCGCTCCGTCGCGCCGCGCCCTGGCTCCTGAGGGGGGATGGTGCGGCGCTCTCCGACATCGGGGGAGATGGGCGCATCGGACCGAGCCAGGAAAGGAAGATCCAATGAAGCGCTTCAAGTCACACCTCACCACGGCTGCCCTCACCGCAGCGTGCGCGTTCGCGCCCGGCTGTCTGATCCTCGACGCCGGTGACGAGGGCGCGGGGCCGGCCCCGACCGCCTCGGGGACGCTGACCGTCGCCGTCGCCAATGGCGAAGCGCGGTACATGCTGGAGCGGGAAGATGGGGTGTTCGTGCGCCTCGACCTGGGCTCGATGGCGGACGCGGCGCCGGGCGCCGAGCCGTCGATCGACTGGCGCACGGCGAGCGGCTCCCCCGTGGACGTGTTCGGCACCGAGAGCGGCGACGGCACGATCGTGGTCGCCACGATGCGGCCTGCCGAGGGCATCGGCGAGCTGACGAACGCGCTCGTCACGACCGGGACCAAGCGCGTCCTGGTGCTGCGCGTGCAGTTCGACGGCGGCCAGACGCTGGGCACGGAGCAGGACGTGCGCAACACCATGGCCGGCGCGGCGACCCACCTGGCGGGCTCGTCGTTCGGCAAGATGCAGCTCGAGTACGACGTCGCCGGCCCGTTCAACATCACCTTCGGCAAGTGCGACGACTACAACCGATGGCAGAACGAGGCCAGGACCGCGGCGCGGAACGCCGGCTTCGATCTGAACGCGTACCAGCACTACATGATCTGGGGGAAGATGGATTGCGGGTACGCCGGCATGGGCGCGCAGCCCGGCAACGCAACCTGGATCGCCGGCCTCTGGCCCGAGGTCGTCGTGCACGAGCTCGGCCACAACTTCGGCCTGTGGCACGCCTCGTCGCGGACGTGCCGCAACGCCGGGGCGACGGTGACGATGAGCAACGACTGCACCTTCGACGAGTACGGCGATCCGTTCGACCCGATGGGCAACGGCGGGAAGCAGCACTTCAACGCCAACTACAAGGTGAACCTCGGGTGGATCCCGTCGTCGCAGGCCCAGACGGTCACCGCCGACGGGACGTATACGCTCGCCCCGATGACCGAGGCGAGCACCGGGACCCAGCTCCTCCGCGTCAAGGGCCCGAACGACATCATGTACCAGATCGAGTTCCGCCAGCCGGCGGCGACGAACGTCGTCGACTCGCGCAACCTCTCCACGAAGGGCGTGCTCATCCATGCGTTCTTCACGCAGTCGCGGGAGAGCGGCCGGGCGCACCTGCTCGACATGATCCCCGGCGGGAACTTCAGGGACGCGCCGCTCGCCGTCGGCGCTTCTCATCAGCTCTTCGGGACGAACGCGACGCTGAAGCTCCTCTCCGTGTCGGCCACGGGCGCGCAGATCCAGATCTCCGGCCTGGGGGGCGGCACGACCGACCCCGGCGGCGATCCGGGCGGCGACCCCGGCGGAACTACTGGCCAGAGCCTTTCGGCCCTCCATTCCGGCAAATGCATGAGCGTCAACGCGGCGAGCCTGAACAGCGGCGCCAGCGTCGTCCAGCGGCCGTGCACCGGGGCGGGCGACCAGCAGTGGCAAGTCGAGATCATCAGCGGCAGCACGGCGACCGTGAAGAACGTGAACAGCGGAAAGTGCCTCGACGTGCAGGGGTCCAGCCGGTACAACGGGGCGAACATCACGCAGGCGGACTGCAACAGCGGCAAGAACAGCCAGAAGTGGGATCTCATCGATCGCGGCAACGGCGTCGTCTCGCTGCGCTCGGTCAACAGCGGAAAGTGCGTGGACGTCTACAGCGCCAGCACCGCGGACGGCGCCAGGCTCGCCCAGTACACGTGCAACAACGGGACGAACCAGCAGTTCCGGCGGCAGTAGCGAACCTCGCTTCGATGAACCGCATCACCCTCGGGCTCGCGGCCGCCGCCGCGGGCCTCGCCCTCTCCGCCGCCACGCCCGCGCGCGCCAACGGCCGATACCCCACCGCCGGCCAGATCCTCGTCGATCCCGCCGATCCCGAGCACATCGTCGTCCGCGCGACCTACGGCGTCCTCACCACCCACGACGGCGGCGAGCGCTGGTCGTGGATCTGTGAAGCGGCCATCGGCTACAGCGGCTTCGAGGACCCGATGCTCGTCGTCACCGCCGACGGCTCGATCCTCGCCGGGCTCTTCGACGGGCTCAGCGCGACGCACGACCGCGGCTGCGACTGGCATATCGCCGAGGGCGCGCTCGCCGAGCGCAACATCGTCGATCTGTCGATCGATCGCGCGGATCCCGCGAGCGTCCTCCTGCTCGGCTCCAGCGTCATGGCCGGCGACGCGATCTTGACGCAGGTCTGGGAATCGAAGGACGACGGACGGACCTGGACGCAGGCCGGGGTCGACTTCCCGAGCACGTTCCTCGGCGTGACCCTGGACAGCGCGCCGAGCGATCCGCGGCGCATCTACGTGAGCGGGCGGCGCAACGGCCCCACGTTCGAGGGGATCGTGTGGCGCTCGGACGATCGCGGCGCGACGTGGGAGGAGCTCGACGTCCCCGGCAGCGACGATCGCAACCTGCCGTACCTCGGCGCCGTGGACCCGGAAGACCCTGACGTTGTGTACGTGCGCCGCGACGGCGACGGCGCGGACGCCCTGCTTGTCTCGCGGGACGGGGGCGCCACGTGGCGCGAGGTGTTCCAGGCGGCGAGCCTGCTCGGCCTCGCCCTCTCGCCCGACGGGACCGAGATCGCGGCCGGCAGCGATCTGGACGGCCTGTGGGTGGCGCCGACGGATACGCTGGAGTTCACCCAGGTTGCGCAGCTCGGCGTCCGCTGCCTGACCTGGACGGCGCGGGGCCTCTTCGCCTGCGCCGACGAGCCCGTGGACGGCTTCTCCGCCGGCGTTTCCACGGACGGGGGCAGGACGTTCTCGCCGCTCATGACGCTCGACCGGCTGTGCGGCCCGCCGGAGGCCTGCGGGGGCGACAGCTCGACCGGCCGGACCTGCCCCGGGCTCTGGCGGGCGACAGCGCGCTTCGTCGGCGCCGGGGCCTCGTGCGAGGCCGGCGCCGGCCCGGGCGGCGCCGCGGG
The DNA here is from genome assembly GCF_051475585.1 of Sorangium sp. So ce426. NCBI lineage: Bacteria > Pseudomonadati > Myxococcota > Polyangiales > Polyangiaceae > Sorangium > Sorangium sp. So ce426. Next base: position 9,523,116 of record NZ_CP150341.1, read on the forward strand.
CGCGGGCGGGGGCGCGGCGAGCGCCGGCGGGGGCGAGGCAGGCGGGGGCGAGGCCGGGGCGGGCGCAGCCGAGCCGAGCGCCGGCGGCGGCTGCTCCTGCGGGGCGTCGGGCGGGGGGCGCGCCGGGGCGCTGCTGAGCTGCCTCGCCGCGGCCGGCGGCGCGCTCCTGCGAGCGCGGCGACACGGACGCCGCCGCGCTCAGGCGCCGGGAGCGCGGTGACGGCCCGGGCCGTTCCCGCGTCGGGTGCTGGCGTTTGGAGCCCCTAACGCGCCTGCACGTAGAGCGAGAACGGGATATTGCCTTCCCCGCCGGCGAAGGCCGCGTCGGGGACGTCGATCACGAACTCGTGCATGCCGGCGCTCGCGGCGCCCCACGGGACGATCCGGGTGTCGATCACGTCGCCAGGGCACCAGTTGCTGAACGACTGCCACTCTTTGTCCGACCGCGGGGACGCCCCGTAGATGCCGTTGCCCTGGGTGTTGTACTTGCGAAATGGCTCGCACGACGTACGCCCTGGCTTGTATTGCAATGCCAGCTCGCCGTCGACGTACACGTAATGCTCGCGGCGAACATACTCCTCGCCGCCCTGGTTGGCGCCGTGATTCGACGTGATCAAGACGAGCTGTGCGTCCTGTGTATCCGCGGGCAATTCGAAGCTGACGGTCTTGCGGGTCGTGCCGACCTTGTCGCTGGCGCCCGTCGCATAGTTGTTGAACTCTTCGCCGATCGCCAGCGGCAACAGGACGTTGAAGTCCTGGGCCTCCCGCGTGCTGTCGGTGTATAGCAGCAGCGATCCGAGCTGCGTGTCGTTGCGACCAGCGCACCCGGGGACCTCGTCGTTCGCGGCGTAAGGCACGCCGAAGATGCCCAGTTCGAACCAGAGATCGTGTTCGGCCAGGAGGTCGGGGTCCTTCAAGATCGGCACGAGGTTGCTGGCCTCCCATTCGTAGGGGACCGCCTTCGGCTGCTTGTTCATGTCCATGAACGGCGTGACGAACCGTGCGACCTCGATCCGGTCGACCTGGCCGGGAACGTAGGTCTGAGCGCCCTTGGGGACCAGCGCCAGGTTGACCGAGCCGAGCCGGTCGTAGTTGTCGCACAGCGCTCCCACGATCACGCGGACCTTCAGGGTGGTCTGGATCTTGGCGAGCAGCTCGTCGGTCAACCTGGTCGCAACCAGCGAGTTGTTGTGGCGGATCACGCCGGCCGGGATCGGCTCGTCGACGGTCTCGGCGTAGCCGTCGTAGAACGTGATGTCCTCCAGCACCGGGACCTCCTCGGGCTCCCCGGACGGCTCGTCGCCGCTGCCGCCGCTGCCACCACCGCTGCCGCTGCCGCTGCCGCTGGCCGCAACGCCACCGCCGCCCGTGCCGCCGCTGCCTGCGCTGGTCCCGGTCGCTGCGCTCGTGCTCCCGTTGCTCTCGGAGGTCGCGGCGCCTCCGCCGGTGCCCGCGTCAGAGCGCTGTTCATCCGTGCACGCGGCGAGCAGGGCCAGCGGACAGAGGTATGGGATCGCGCGACGCAGGTTCATTCGTCGAATTTATCAGATCGCCGGCTCGATGTCGTGCTGGAGCGGCGGCGGAGGTAGAGAGCCGGGGGCGCGTACCAGGCCGAGCATCGCCCTCCGGGGCTGGAATTATCCAGCGTGACGAGCGCCCGGCTCACGTCGAGATCCTCCCGGCGAAGCCGATGCCCGTGGATAAACTTCACGTCGCCGAGCCCGGGATGATTGTCCTCGACGAGGTGACCCGCACCAACATGGAGAACGCGATAAAGCATCTCGCCGAGGAAGGATTTTTTGACCGCTTCGTCCCCATCGAGCAGACGTGAACGTGGAGCGGTGGTACGACCAGACTCGCGAGGGCCTGATGGATCAGAGCGACAAGGCAAATTTGAACGCAGAAATCTTGGCTCGGTGTGTCGTCGCTATCGAGAAGTTCGCCGAAGACTACAAGGAAGATGTTGCCATCCGCCTGGCACGCTCACACCGGATGCAAGCCGCGATTGGTCTTCTGACCGATGAAATTGCGCAGTGGGATCGGGATGCCGAGGTTGACGAGGCCAGCGGTGATATTGCGCTCGCGGATAGCGCAAGGATGCACCGCCGTTCAGACGCCGAGCGTCTGGATGCGTGGCAAAAGACCCTGTATGACATGCTCCGCGACGTGGAGGATCGGAAGCATGCGTTCCGCCGCATCATGGAATTGGTGGATGAGGCCCAGCGAATTCGCTCGCGATACGCAAGTAATGCTGGTGCAATCGACGCCGCGGCGCTGATCGAAGGTCTGGTCGATGTATTGAGAAGGGCATACCAGTAGCTGGCCTACGACCTCGCTCTCCCGTTCGTGGGACGATCCCGACCGAGGTTCGGCCGGCCGCGCTCGCCGGCGCGGAGGCGCGCGGCGGCGCGGAGCCAGGCGATCGCGCCAATCGCGGCGGCGGCCAGCGGGGCGCTCCACCCTGGGCCCCCGGCGGCCGGCGGCGCCGCGCTGCAGCGGACCAGCTGGTCGTCGGCGCACTCGGGCGAGAACCCGTGCGGCGGGATGGGGTTGCAGGTCGACGTGGAGAGATCCCGAGGGGGGTAGATCTGGCAGATGCCCGCGATGTCGTCCTCGTGCAGCGTCCGGAAGTTCATCGGGTCCGCCCTGTCGTACCTGGAGTGCATGGTCACCTCGGGCCCGGCCATGGTGTGATCGAGGCCCAGGAAATGGCCGGCCTCGTGCGTGACGATGGCGAGCAGATCTTCCCTCGGCGCGGCGGAGTCGTCCCCGACGGTGAAATCGTAGAGATCGGTGTTGATCTCCATGTCGGCCCCCCAGAGATTACCGGTCTTCCTGTCGAACTGCACCGTCGTGAGCGCGAGCATCTCGGTGTTGTGTCCCGCGGCCGCGAGCCACTCCAGATCGCGGAAGACGACCACGTTGGTGTTGCCCGGCACGAGGCCATCGACGATCCTGGTCTTGCCGTCCCTCGCGTTGAGCTCCACCGCTCCGCAGGCGACGGGCCCGAGGTTCTGGACGCGGAGCCCCGGCGTTCCCCCGTCGCAGGGCGCCTGCATCCACGTGTCGAACGCGGCCTCGAGCACGTCGGAGATCTCCTGGTAGGAGATCTCGCTGGACGCGTCCTCCTGGATGCTGAAGCCAATGCAATCGCCCGGCCAGCGGAGCGGCTTGCAATCGCCGACGGGCTGGTCGTCCTGCAGACAGAGCTCCGACCTCTTGCAGGTGTTCGAGCGGCAGTAGGCCGACGCCTGCTGCGCGCTCGCCAGCACGGCGAGGGCGGCCGCCACGCAGGAGCACCTGGCACGCTTCATCGACATCGACTCCTCCACGATCGGTTGACCCTGCAGCGACGGTAGCAGCGCGCGCCGGGCGCGTGGGGATTTCGCAGGCGGCGCCCTTGCCGCCCGCTGGCCTTCCGCCATCCTGAGTGTGATGGGGCATGCTCGTGGGTGAGGCGGGCGGCGGAGCCGATCCGGCGCAGGGCGGCGCGGCTCCGGCGCAGGGCGGCGCAGCGGTGCAGGACAGCGCGGCCCAGGCGCAGGACAGCGTGGCCCCGGCGCAGGGCGGCGCGGCGGCGCCGAGCTTCCTGTGCGACGCGATGCTGGGCGGCCTGTCGCGCTGGCTGCGCGGCGCGGGCTACGACGCCAAGTTCGAGCATGGCATCGACGACGGCGATCTCGTGCGCCTCGCGCAGCAGACCGGCCGGGTGCTGCTGAGCTCCGACGCCGGCGTATTCGAGCGGCGCTCCCTGCGCACCGCGGCCGTGCGCGGGCTCTACGTGCCGCGCGGGCTGCGGCCGACGGAGCAGGCCGGCTTCGTGCTGCGGGAGCTCGGGCTGCCCGTGCGGGACCCCCGCTGCATGGCGTGCGGCGGCGCGCTCACGGCCGCCCCGAAGGACAGCGTCCGCGATGCGGTGCCGGCGGTGGTGGCGGATCGCCACGACGAGTTCTGGCGGTGCGATCGATGCGGCAAGGTCCTGTGGAAGGGCAGCCACTGGGACGGCATCGTCGCCGGCGTGGCCGCCGCGGCCGGCGTGGCTGCCGTGACCGAGGCCCCTGCACCGCCGGCGGGCGGCCGAAAGCCTCCGTCGTGACGCGGCGGGCAGGCACAATTCATTCGTCGGCCAGGACCACCCGCGTGCTGTAGATTGATACGCACGTGGGAAGGGGCGCGAGGATGCCCGCGAGATGCCGTGGTCCAGAACAGGGGCAACCCACGACGCGGCTCAACCTGAAGGTCAATCACCTCTCGCCGCTGGATGTTCCTCGCAGACGAGCGTCGTGCCGCCCGCCACGAGGGCCTTGATGAGCTTTCTTGCTTGCGGCATGAGCGAGCGAGCGCGTCGGGGCACGGCGCTGCGGGCGCGGATCGGATCAGCCAGTCTGGGCGGAGAACGATCAGCTCCAGGATTGCGGTCCAGGCATGGACACGCATAGTGTAGCGATGTCAGCTCCGCTCGAACACTACGGTCTCATCGGTGACACGACCACGGTCGGTCTGGTCTCGCGTTACGGCTCGCTCGACTGGCTCTGCCTGCCACGCATCGACTCCGACGCGTGTTTCGCGAAGCTGCTCGGGCGCGACGACCACGGCTACTGGACCATCCGGCCAGCCACGGCGATACGAAGCTTGGAGCGGCGCTATCGGCGCGACACGCTGGTCCTCGAGACCGAGTTCGCCTGTGAGAGCGGCCGCGTGCGCCTGATCGACTTCATGCCCCCGGGCGTCGCCCCGCACGACGCCACCCGGCTCGTCGACGGAGCCCACGACGTCATCCGGATCGTCGAGGGAATCGAGGGCGAAGTCCCGATGCACTCCGACCTGAGGGCGCGGTTCGGCTACGGCTGCGTGATCCCGTGGATCCAGTGTGACGGAGGCCGAGCCACGCTCACGTCCGGGCCCGCCGCGCTTGCGTTCAGCAGCCCAGCGTCGCTCGACCCCGACTGGCACGCCGCCCGACTGGAGACGAACTTCGTCGTCCGCGCGGGCCAGCGCCTGCCGTTCACCCTCACGTTCTACCCGTCGCATGAACACGCGCCGGCGCACCCCGTCGACGCGGAGCAGGAGCTCGCGCGGACCGAGCGTCACTGGCGAGAGTGGGCGGGTCGTTGCCGCTATCAGGGCCGCTGGCGTGACGCCGTCGTGCGGTCGCTCCTTACGCTGAAGGCGCTCACCTATGCGCCCACGGGCGGGATCGTGGCGGCGCCGACAACGTCCTTGCCGGAGGAGCTCGGCGGCGTTCGCAACTGGGACTATCGCTACTGCTGGCTGCGTGACTCCACGCTCACGCTCGACGCCCTGATGCGCGGCGGGTACCTCGAGGAAGCGCAGGCCTGGCGCGACTGGCTCATGCGCGCGGTCGCCGGCGCTCCGGCGCAGCTGCAGATCATGTACGGCGTGGCCGGGGAGCATCGGCTCACCGAGATCGAGCTGCCGTGGCTCCCGGGATACGAGGAATCGAGGCCGGTGCGGATCGGCAACGGCGCATACGATCAATTTCAACTCGACGTCTACGGCGAGGTGCTCAACACGCTCTACGATGCCCACGCGCACGGCCTGCCGGATCTGCCGCACACCTGGGACCCTATCGTGGAGATCGTGGACTTCGTCGAGAGGTCCTGGCAGAGGCCGGACGAAGGCATCTGGGAGATACGCGGGGCGAAGCTGCTGCACTTCACGCACTCGAAGCTGATGACCTGGGTGGCCGTGGATCGCGCCGTGCGCATGGTCGAGGAGTTCGGTCTTGGCGGACAGCATCGACTGGAGAAGCGGCTCCAGCGCTGGCGCGCGCTGCGGGAGGAGATCCGCATCGACCTGCTCGAGCGCGGATTCAACACGCGCGTCGGGGCCTTCACTCAATCGTACGGCTCGGAGGCCCTCGACGCCAGCGTGCTCCTGATCCCGCACATGGGCTTCCTGGCCGCCGATGATCCCCGCATGCTGTCCACCGTCGCGGCGATCGAGAAGGGCCTCACCCGGGATGGCCTCGTCCTGCGCTACGCGACCGAGACGGGGGTGGACGGCCTGCCGGGGCACGAGGCGACGTTCCTTATTTGCAGCTTCTGGCTCGCCGACAACTACGCGATGGTCGGTCGCCTCGACGAGGCGGAGGCGCTCCTCGATCGCCTGGTCTCCCTCTGCAATGATGTCGGGCTGCTCGCCGAGGAATACAGCCCCGAGCTGCGCCGGCAGCTCGGCAATTTTCCCCAGGCGTTCTCTCACATCGGGCTCGTCAACACCGCTCACATCATCGAGGCAAGGAGAGCGGGTAAAAAAGTGTCTTTGCCATCCGCGGCGTAGTTCCGGGACACGGCGGCCTGTGGACGGCTCGCAGGCTCACCCGCAACCGACGCGAGCAGCGCCAGAAGTCGCTCGTTGACCGATCGATGGTCAATGACCCCGGTGAGGAACGACGAGCGGAGCTAGCGTTGGAGGCGCGTTAGACGCTACAGGCACGTGTTGTCGACGACCACGCCGGTCTCCCGGAAGCGCACGGTCCCGGGCTCCCCGTCGAGCGTGACGGTGATATCCATGTCGATGATGCACGGGATGCCGGTGTTCGGCTCAGCCTCCCACGACATCGTCCCGGTGGCCCCGGTCACGGTGTACGTGCGCTCGTCGGCGGGCGGCATGCCCGTGTCGGTGCAATCGCCCATCTGGTCGGTGAGCGCCACGTCCAGCACGCCCCAGAAGTCCTCCAGCTCGACACCGGCATAGAGCGGATCGCTGTCGGCGAACGCCGCGATCGAGATCACCAGACACCGATCCTCTCGCAGGTCCGCGTGGTGCACGTAGACACGGTCGTGATCGGCGATCACGTAATCTGCGCTTGCGCAGGCCGTATCCCTCGACGCGTTCACCCCGGCCGCGTGCGCCATGCACTCATTGCAATAGGTGCGCTGATCGCATCCGCAGACCCCCTGACATTCGTCCGGACATTCCCCGACCCGCGGCCTCTGCGTGCATTCGCCCTGCGCCTCTGCGGAGCACGCCAGGTCGGGCGTCGCGCAGTACTCCGCCTCGCCGCAGGTCGCTCCCGCGTCCCCTCCGCAGACGACCGGCGCTGCGCCTCCGCTTCCGCCTCCGCCGTCGCCGGTCGTGCCGCCGCCAGCGCTGCTGCTCGTGCTGCCGCCCGCTCCGATCGGGGACACGGTTTCATCAGAGCCGCAGGCGGCGAGGAGCAGTCCGCACAGCACGGAGCCAAGGAGTGCATGTCTCATGAACGGACTATGCCATGACCGCTCGCCGGAGAGGAGCGGCCACGGCGCTGTCATGGCCCTGCCCATCCCCGAGGCGCCTTGCCCTCCGCGGAGCCGCCGCCGCCACCGCCCCCCGTGGCGCCGCTGCCGGCCGGATCGGTGAGCGCGGCCGCGACCCGGGCGCTCAGGCGACGCTGCGCGCGGGCCCGGACGCGGGCGCGGCGCCGTACGTGGCGCGATAGCGCTCGTACCGCTCGAGGAGCTCGCCCGTGGTCTTGGGCATCGGCACGCGCGCGCGCGTGATGTACGAGATCACGTTCTTGCCGCGGACGATCAGCTCGACGCCCCGGGCGGCCTGCTCCCGCTCGTGAGGCGAGGCGTCCGCGCCGAGCAGCGGCTGGAAGCCGGCGAGCTTCTCCGCCGATACGACGAACGACGTCCAGACCTCGAAGATGTCGTCGTCGGTGCGCAGCGTCTCGCACTTGATCTTGGCCGCGTGCGCGAACTCGCGGGCCAGGCGGTCGAGCCCCGCGAACGTCGGCGAGCCCGCGAAGGTGGCGATCATCGCGTCGCGAATGCCGTCGATCGCCCTCATGCTCTGGGCGATCTTGACATACCGGCTGTTGTAGAACGCCTCGATCGGGAACGAGAACGCCTTGAAGGGCTCGCCCCAGAGCTCGTCGAGCCCCTCCTCGCCGCTGCGGTGGAGCACCATCTTCCCGAGCGTCAGCGCCTCGAGGAGGTGCTCTCCGCACTCGCGCATCAGGGCGTTGTCGGGCTCGATGGTGACGCCGAGCTCCTGGATCTCGACGAGCTTGGTGAAGATATCCGCCGCTCGATTGAAGATCGCGCCCGCGAGCATGGCGGCCTTGACGCGCTTCCGCTGCGGATCGGTCTCCGACGCGAAGGCGAGCCGCGCCTCGTCCAGCCGCTTCCCTGGGACGTTGATGCCGTGCTCGACGTGGTTGAACAGGCGCCGCGTCAGCGCCTCGATGAGGCGCCTTTTCGCGAGCAGCGTGTCGGCCGGCGCCTCGTAGGCCTTGATCCAGTAACCGTAGTAGTAGACCCGCAGCTGGCCGTCGATGATCTGCTTCTTCCCGAGCGGTATCGCGCTTTCCATAGCCCGCCTCCGATCGGCTGCCAGGCGGCGCCCCTGCGCGGGAGGCGCGCGGGGGAGCATGCCCGTGCGACAGCCGAGTAGCATGGGCGCAAGGAGGCCCGCAAGACGTGAGCGACGCGATCCGGCGGAGTCCTCCGCCGGAAACCGGGACTTAACCGACAGGAAAGACAGCGGCTCGTGGGGCCGCGCGCCGGCCGGCGCGGCGCGCCGCGGCCGAGCGCCAGCCCGCGCGCCCGCCGGCCTCGGGGGCTACTGCGCGCACCCCTCGAGCTCGGCCATCATGCGCCAGAACGCCATGGCCTTGTTCTCGCAGGCGCCCTGGGTCGTGTGGGTGTACTCGTATTCCGTGTTGCCGGACGTCTCCACGTCGTAACGCGGGTGCTGCATCGGGATCTCGACGTCGCCCACCGTCGTGGTGTGCCGCTCGCCGTCCGCGTGGACGTCGAGGTCCTCGAAGTCATAGAGGATCTTCCCATGATCCCGGCAGAAATCGCGGATCTGCTGGTTGCGCTCCGCGCGGTTCACGCCGTTGTGCTCCTCGTCACCGGGCCCCGTCATGTAGATGAAGGTCACCTCCGGGAACTCCTGCCCGAGCGCGTCGAGCACGTCCAGGTACCGCTGCACGTCCTCCTCGGTCTGCTCGGAGATCTCCGAGGACCACGCCCACATCGAGTACCGGATCTCCGGGTGCCCTCCGAGGATGGTGCGCACGTCGTTGATCCCGGCCTCGGTCGCCCAGTACTGCTCGCCCGGGATGAGGTCGGTGCCGATCATCCCGTCCCACATCAGGAAGGCGCCTTCCTGCTGCGGGACGTCGCAATACTCCTTCGCGAAGGCGTAGGTAGGGGTCTTCGCCTCGATGCTCTCGGCGCCGACGATGATCTGGAAGCCGTGCGAGCGGTGGGCGTAGTGGAAGACGAAGTCCCCCGACTTGAGCGCCTCGGCGCAGCTCGCCGGGATACCGTCCAGGCTCGCGTGCCGGTGGTCGAAGGTCCGCGCGTTCGCGGGATCGGGATTGGGATCGCCGCCGGACGCCGTCGTCACCCCGCCGCTCGACGCCGACGTCGACGTCGACGTCGACGCGCCGCCCGACCCGGTGGTCGCCCCGCCTCCCGACCCGGTGGTCACCCCGCCGCCCGATCCGGTGGTCGCCCCGCCGCCCGTTCCACTCTGGTCTGCCGGGCTGTCGTCTTCTCCGCAGGCCAGCACGCCGAGCGCGAGGGAGAGACCAGATGCGATGATAGTTGAATTGCAAAATAATTTGTTCATTGCAGTGTGGATTCTAGACGGAGGCAAGGGGATCGCAATAGCTCTCGCGGGCGGTCTCGTGCTGCGGCGCGGGGGTTCGGAGGTGGGGGCGTCGTGGTCTTCTCTCGCGGCGCCGGCGCCGGCGCGGGCTCCGGCGGACCGCCGCGGAGGCCCGGTGCGCTGCGCTGCGCAAGCAAGGCCCCCGGTGCCCCGCGCGCGAACGCGCAGCGCCGGCGCGCGCGGCGTCCGCGCTCGCCGTCGTCCCGAGCGCATCCCCTCGCCGAACACCGCCGCTGTCAGGAACGTCACGCACCGATGGCGCTCTCGACGCCCGCGCCGGACCCGGACCAGCCACGGCGATCCGGGGAGCCATCTCGCGGCCGTGTCGAGCCCGAGGCGCCCGGAACGTGGCGCACAGAAGGATAATCCATCTGACATCTCCCGCCTCGTCGTGGCCGGCGCCTTTCCTATCCTGTACGCTCCCCTCGCCTCCCTCGGCTATCAGGAGGAAGCCATCGCCATGCAGTTCGCTCCGGATTCCGTCGTAGGTGGGAAGTATCGTCTCGAACGACCTCTCTCGCACGGCGGGATGGGCTCGGTGTGGGTGGCGCGACACGTCAACTTGGGCTCTCTCGTCGCGGTCAAGTTCATGGACCCGACCTATGCGGCGTCATCGACGTTCCTCGCCCGCTTCGAGCGTGAAGCCAGGATCGCGGCGAGCCTCCAGAGCCCACACGTCGTCTACGTCCAGGACTTTGGCGTCGACGACGACACTCCGTACCTCGTGATGGAGCTGCTTCAGGGCGAGGACCTGGGCACGCGCCTCTTGCGTGTCGGCCGGCTCTCTCTCGTGGACGCCACCCTGATCCTGGTGCAGGCCGGCAAGGCCATCCGTCGCGCGCACGACGCCGGCCTCGTCCATCGCGATCTCAAGCCTGCCAACCTGTTCCTCGTGCGCGTGGAGGGAGAGCAGGACGAGGTCGTCAAGATCCTCGACTTCGGCATCGTCAAGGACACCGGCGCGGCGCTGACGGAAGAGGTGACCCGCACCGGGGAGCTGCTCGGCTCGCCTCACTACATGAGCCCGGAGCAGGTCCGGGGCGAAAAGGACATCGATCAGCGCAGCGATCTCTGGTCGCTCGGGGTCATCCTCTTCTATGGCGTCACCGGCGAGCTGCCCTTTCAGGGGGCCCAGCTCGGCGCGGTGCTCGCCAACATCCTGGTCGGTCCGGTGCCCAGCGCGTCCCTGATCGCGCCCGACCTGCCGCCGGAGATCGATGCCTTCTTCGCGCGGGCGCTGGCCCGCGAGCGGGCGGAGCGCTTCCAGTCGGTCGGAGAGATGATAGCCGAGCTCCGCCGTGTCGCGGGCATGGCGTCGCCGTCGATTCCGGATCTGCAATCCCCGTGCTCCGGCGTGCCGAGCACCGCTCGGCCGAGGCTCAGCGGGACGATAGCGCTCGACGTCGCCAAGCTCGACGAGCCGGCGGCCTCGCCCCGCTCGGCGAGGCCAGGCACCCTGACCGGCGCCGGATCGACGGCGCAGGAGGCCCGACTTCAGAAGCCTCAGCGCGCGAGGCAGGCGATCGGCATCGCGATGGCGATGCTCGTCGGCGCCAGCGTCACCATCGCGCTGCGTCGGGGCGGATCGAGCGCCGGGGGCGAGGCGGGCGCGAAGGTCGCCTCGGCCGGCGCGCCTGCGTCGGAGGAGGTCGCCGCCAGCGCGTCGGCAGAGGTCGAGCGCTCCTCGGAGCCGCTGGAGAGCGTGACGCCCGCGGCGCCCATTGCAGAGGCGACGGGCTCTGCAGCGGACGCGGCCGGCGAGACCGCGGCGCCGCCGGCGCCCCCGACGTCCACCAAGGCAGCACGGCCGCCGTCGAGCGCCACACCCAGGACACCGCACACGGGTGTCCCCGCTCCTTCGAGGAGGCCGCCGATCCCGCCGACGACGGCGCCGGGGCACGACCGCGCGCCCATTCCGGAGGTGCCCTTCTAGCGCGGAGACCCCTTGTTGGCATTATTAAAAGAATAATTGAACAGGGAGGCGGGGAGACGGGGAGAGTGATGGGATTTCGCTCCCCGTCTCCCCGACTCCCTGTGAATTCTCTCGAAAGTGCCGGGGGGTTGCTTCAGTTCATCGACAAGACACGTGTCAGCTCCGGGCGTTTCGCTGCCGGCGACGGAGCGCCAACAGCGCAAGGCCCATGGCGACGACCGCTGCGCACGAGCTCTTCGGCCTGGCATCGCCGGCGACGACGGCGCACCCGCCCGTTTCGCCCGATTCACCTGCAGACTCCGAGCCCGCGCCGGTGGTGGCGCTGTCCGCAGCGCCGCTCGTACCGCTCGTGCCGCTCGCCCCGCTCGGGTCGCTGCCGCCCGTCGTGGTGACCTCGCCGCCGCCAGCGGGCTGCCCGCCAGAGCCGACGGTCACGCCCTCGCCGGTGCTTCCGCCGTCCCCCGAGGCGCCGCCGCTCCCCGCAGCAGGCCCGGCGCCGCCGACGTTCTGATCACCCCCGGAGCCGTCGCCCGAGCCACCGGTGCCGCCGCTGCCGGCAGCCTCGGAACAGTCGGTCTCCGGATCGGCACCACCGGCCTTGTCGAGCCCGAAGAACGCGAGGATGGCGTCGCTGTCGTACGGCATCGAGTGCGCGCCGTTTCTTCCCGACCAGGCCTCGAACACCGTGTAGCCGCACTCGTTCTTCCAGAACTGGCGATCATAGGTGGTCCCGCCCGATGTGATCATGTCGGTCGAGGTCGGGGTCTCGCTCAGCTCGAGCACGTTCGTCCATTCCTTGATCGCCTCGGCCTGGTTCTTGTAGTTGATCGTCGCGTCCGCCGTGCCGTGGAAGATCTGGAGGCGCGGGCGATGCCCCGTGTACCCGGGGAACATCCCCCGAACCTGATCTCCCCATTGCTGCGCCGACTTGCTCGTCCTGCCCCCCGCGCAGTTGTTGCTCCATTGCTGGCCCGCGTCGAAGCCGTCCGCCCAGCACCCGGCCGCCACCCCCGCCCGCGCCGCGCCGGCCCGGAAGATGTCCGGGTACACCGCCAGCATGGCTTGCGTCATCATCGCTCCGGACGAGCCGCCCATCACGTAGACGCGCTTCGGGTCGCCTTTGTACTTCTCGAGCGTGTACTTCACCATCTGAGCGACGGCCTGCGTGTCGCCGCCGCCGTCGTGGGTCAGCGATTTCGCCGTGCCCACGTCCCAGCAGTTCCGGCCGGTGGCCTCCGGAAGGATGATGATGAAGCCGTTCTTGTCGGCGCCCGCCTTGATACCCGAGATGCTGTTGAAGAACGAGCTCACCGGCGTGCTGCACGAGTGGCAGCCCACCACGATGGGCGGATTCTCGGCCAGCTTGTCCGGGACGTAGATGTTCATGTTGACGTAGCTCGGGACGCCGTTCGCTCCCCACGTCGCCTGGCTCACCGCCTGCACCGACGCCGCGTACACGGGCATGGCCGCGAACAGCCCCAAAGAGAACGACGCGACCACGAAAACACGATTCTGAAATCGACGCATGTTCGATTACCTCTAAAGCTGGCGTCGCCGACGACGGCGCGCGATTGGCGCGTGGATGCTATCGATACAGGAACTTTGACGCAAGCGAGGAACTTTGACGCAGGCCGCTATGGGTTCTTCCAGTCCGCGAAAATTGAACCACGACCTCGCGCGTCATAGAGCCTTCTCGCGCTGTGAATGGCCGTAAACCCGCAGCTCACCCGTTCACGCCGGGCGGGCCGCCTCTCGACCTCGCTGCCGCGCACCGCTCTGCATAGACGGCCGGTGTGAAGCCGACCTGGGCCTTGAATTCCCGGATCAGGTGCGCCTGATCATGATATCCGAGCTCCTGCGCGAGCGCCGCCCACGCGACGGGCGCGCCCGTGGCCACGCGCTCCGCGGCCTCCTGCACGCGTGACCGCCGGATGATCCACTTGGGCCCGACGCCGATGTACCGCTCGAACGCGCGGTGCAGCGTGCGCACCGAGACGCCCGCGACCCGGGCGAGATGCTCGGCGCGGTGGATCTCGCGGTCTTCCTGCGCGCGGACGGCGAGCGCCATCGCCTCGCCGAGCCCGGCGTCCTCCGGGCCCTTGCGCGCGCGCAGGAGCGCCTCCACGGCGCGGATCGCGACGGCGTCGTCCGGCTGGTCGAGCACGGCGCGCTCGAGCGGCCCGGCCGCGCTGCCGAAGATCTCGGCGAGGGGGACCACACGGTCGACCAGCCGGCGCATGGGGAGGGGCGCGAACGGGAAGAAGCCGCCTGGCTTGAACTTCGTCGCGACGACGCGCCCCGCGCCCTCGAGCCGGACGACCTCGCGCCGGGTTCCGATGCCGTGCACCGCCGAGCCCGGCGCCTCGACGGCCAGGTTGACGCAGGGGTGCGGCAAGACCTCCTGCTCGAACGGCGCGGTGAGCGACCAGCGGACGACCCAGTGCCAGTCGACGAGCCTGGCCAGGTCCGGCGCGGGCGCGTGGCGGTGCAGCTCGAAGCGCTGGAGACCCGCGGCGGGGTTCAGGATGCCGCGGGTGGGGTCCTCGGGGGTGATGGTCGGGCTCATGATCGCGCGTGGCGCTCTTTTACAATACCGGGCCTGGCCGCGGCAGTAACGTCCGCCCCGGAGGCAGCAACATGGCAGATTCGACCACGACCCCGAGGGGCAACCTCGTCTTGTTCCATTCCCCGAACTCGCGCTCGGTGGGCACGCGCATCCTGCTCGAGGAGCTGGGCGCGCCCCACGAGCTCCGCGTGCTGAACATGAAGGCCGGCGAGCAGCGCAAGGCCCCTTACCTCGCCGTGAACCCGCTCGGCAAGGTGCCCGCGATCCTGCACGACGGCGCGCTCGTCACCGAGCAGGTCGCGATCGTCATCTACCTCGCCGATCTGTTCCCGGAGGCCGGCCTGACCCCGGCCATCGGGGATCCGCTGCGCGGGCCGTACCTCCGGTGGATCGCGTACTACGGGTCGTGCTTCGAGCCGGCCGTCGTCGATCGGGCGATGAAGCGCGATCCGGCCCCGGCCGCGACGTCTCCGTACGGAGATTTCGATACGATGTTCGGCGTGGTCGCGGAGGCGCTCCGGAAGGGGCCGTATCTGCTCGGCGATCGATTCTCGGCGGCCGACGTCCTCTGGGGCAAGGCGCTCGAGTGGATGGTGAAGTTCAAGCTCGTGCCCGAGCTGCCGGAGGTGACCGACTACGTCGCGCGGGTGTGCAGCCGGCCGGCGTTCGCGCGGATCGCGGCGAAGGACGCAGAGCTCGCCGCGGCGCACGAGGCCGCGGCCGCAGCGGAGGCGCAGGCGAGCTGATCGCCGCCCAGGCTGCCGCCTGCTCCCGGGCGACGAACGACACCTTCGCTCCCATCGCGCCGAGCCACACCGCCTCGTTGGCCCCCGAGCCGCCGGGGCGGCTCTCGATCTTGGCGCGCCGGTCCGAGCCGCGCACCAGCGGCCCCTCGGGGCGGACGATCACGTTCGTCATCACGTCGCCCACCACGAGCACGCGGTCGGCCGCGCTCATGCCTTGGCCTTCGACTTCGACTTCGACTTCGCTTTCGACTTCGACTTCGGCCTGGCCCCGAGCTCGCTCATCGCCGCCGCGATCTCCGCCGCCACCGCCGCGTTGTTCTCGACCAGCGCGATGTTCGCGATGAGGCTCTTGCCCTCGGTGAGCTCGAAGATGCGCTTCAGGAGGAACGGCGTCAGGTCCTTGCGGCTCACCCCCTCTGCCTCGGCGCACCGGATCGCCTCCTCGATCCGCGCCTCGATCGCCCTGGCGTCCATCGCATGGCTCTCGGGGATCGGGTTGGCCACAAGGACCCCGCCCATGCCGAGCTCGAACTGCAGCGCGATGACCCTGGCCGCCTGCTCGGCGCTCTCGATCCTGTGGTCCACCTTCTGCCCGCTCTGCCGCGCCCAGAAGGCCGGGAAATCCTCGGTCTTGTAGCCCAAAACCGGCACGCCATGGGTCTCCAGCGTCTCCAGCGTCTTGGGAATGTCGAGGATCGATTTGGCCCCGGCGCAGACCACCGCCACCTGCGTCCGACTCAGCTCCTCGAGGTCGGCGGAGATGTCGAAGGTCGTCTCCGCCCCGCGATGCACGCCGCCGATGCCCCCGGTGGCGAAGACCTGGATACCGGCCCAGGCCGCCGCCATCATCGTGGTCGCCACGGTCGTCCCGGCCATCCCGCCCAGGACCAGGAGCGCCGCCACGTCGCGCCGCGAGGCCTTGGCCGCCTTGCCGCCCCCCCTGGCCAGCCGCTCGAGATCTTCCCCCTTCACGCCCACGCTGAGCTTGCCGTCCATGATGGCGATCGTCGCCGGCACGGCGCCGTTCCGGCGGACTACCGCCTCCACGCGCCGCACCATCTCGAGGTTCTGCGGATACGGCATGCCGTGCGTGATGATGGTCGACTCCAGCGCGACCACCGGCCGGCCGTCAGCGAGCGCTTTCCTGACCTCGGGCGAGATGGAGAGATAGTCCTTGATCGACACGCTGAGATCCTTGGGCGGCGAGGGTTTGGCGGCTATAGAGGCACCGGGCACGAGCGTCAAGCGGACCCGACTCTGGGTACCGCGATCTCGCATCCATTGCCATTTTCATCTCTGTCACGCCGTGAACCGTGACATGTCACGCCGAGGACCGTGACATGTCACGCCGTGAACCGTGACATGTCACACAAGATCGGGCCCCATGTCGCGCCAGGAGTCTCATGACTGGCGTGCCGGGCGCGGCTTGCAGAGAATTCTGGCGATCCCCGAATGTGGCACGCGACATGCAACTGAACTCAATCGAATGCGATTGAACGCCACTGAATGCAATCGACACGCAATTGCGCCCAGACGAGCGAACATGAAGCGCACAGGCGACGACGCGGAGCAACGCCGCGTATGCGCCGAGCTTTGCAGGATCAACAGATCCACGGGCCGAAGCCGCCTCGCAGAGCGATAACCGTGAGCGCGCCGCACTGGAGCATACACACCAATCGTTTGGAAAAGCCGATCGTTGGTCAATCTTGGGAGAGTGGGACGGACACATGAAGAAGCTCGCAACGTTTGCAATCCTCCCCGCATTGGGTCTTGTATTGAGCCCGGGCGACGTGTCGGCCGGGGCGACGATGAACGGCGCCGCGTGTCACCTGGTCAACGGCATCGATGTGCTGCGCGCATCCAACGCCATATTGAACCAATCGAGCAATCCGATCACCATCCACTGCGCGATTCCGATAGACCACCAACTCGGAGGCACGGTGACCTTTCGGGTCCGGATGTCTGATGGCAACGACTTGGACGGCATGAACACGACGTGCGTTGGATTGGCGCACGACCAGGACGGCAACGATCTCGGCTCGACGTCAGCCATGGTGTCAGGGACGGGGACCTTCACCGGGACCGTAACAAGGACGGCCACACTCACCGTTTCGCCGCAGAGCGCCTCACACATGTACTCCGTCAGCTGCGCGATCCCAGGAGGCGGTTCGTCTGGCCTATTTACCGCGCGCGTCTTCTAGCTTGAGTCGAATGGTCCGAGTCGAGCCATGCAGGCCACGAGCTCGGGGCGTCCACGTGGTGACCAGTGATTGAACGACGACCGCACCGGCTGTTCATCCTGCTAGCCGGCATTGCAGCGCTGGCGGGTGCATACGTTCTGGGGCGCGTTTCGGCCCCCTCGGCAAGCGAACGCGCGGGCGTCCCGAGCGCGAAGGACGGTCAGCGGCTCGCGGCCTTGGAACGCGGAGCTCGTCGGCCGCGAGCTCCGACATGGAAGGCTACCATCCCTTCGCGGCATGGCTCGGCCGGCGCGGAGGACGGCGAAGAGCTCGACGGTGCGGACGTGCGCGAGCCGCTCGATCCCGAGGAAGAGGAGCGCTCGGTGCACGAGGCGCGAATCGCGTTCTGGGACGGCTTGAGCGCTCGAGTCGACACCGAGCCGCCCGACCCAGCATGGCGTCGTGAGACAGAGCCGGTGCTCACGCGGGTGATCTCCGAGCAGCTGGGTCCACAGGTCAGCGTCGACGACGTCGTCTGTTCCTCCAGCCTTTGCCGCGCGAAGCTGGCCCACCCCCGATGGCCACGCATTCCCAGCGACAAGTTCATCCAGTTTACATTGAGCCGCGGATCGCTCGCGACGATGGAGATCCAGGTGGACACCCGGGACGAGGGCGCCACCGTCCTGTATTTATTGCGCAGAGAACGGGCGCCCACAGAGCACGATCTGTGATATTCGCTGGTTCAGCAAGCGGCGAACGTCCCGCGGCAGCTCGTTTTTTTGCTACCGAACCGCCACAAGACGCCAAGACATTTTGTTATTCTCATGGCGTCTTATGGTGCCTTGACGGTTCATTCTCGCTTGAACGACGTGACCGGTATTTCAGGATCCGGTGGACTGGTACCGCCGCTCCCCGAACCGCCAGATGCGCAGCGACACGAGCAGGAACGCCACGCCCACGAGCGGCGACGCCCAGCGCGCGGCCTCGGGCAGCGCCGGGACCGTGGGGCGATCGAGCAGCGCGCCCGCGGGGATGTAGCTCACGAACGCGAGCGGCACGACGAACGTGAAGAAGCGCCGGAACCAGTCGCGGTACAGGGTCAGCGGGTACTGCGCCGCCTCCGTGCCGCCATAGGTCAACGCGTTCATGATCTCCAGCGACTCGACCGTCCAGAAGCACAGCGTGGCCTGGAGCACGAGGAGCCCGTAGAACACGCAGGCGCCGCCGACGATCGCGCCGGCGAGCAGCGCTAGCCTGGCCGCCGTCCACGCCACGCCCAGCGCGCTACCGGCCCACAGGAGCATCACGAGGCCGACGGCGAGCCGCCCTGCGCGCAGGAACTGGAACTCCCCGGTGGCGACCTGGAACGCCGTGGAGCGCGGGCGCAGGAGGAGCCGGTCGAAATCGCCCGATTTCACCATCGCGGAGAAGGTGTCGAACCCGCGGCCGAACGACTCGGCGAGCGCGAACGAGACGTTGACGAGGCCGAACAGCAGCGCCACCTCCGCGAAGCGCCACCCCCGGACCGCGCCGAACCGGTCGAACAGCGCCCACGCCCCGAGCAGCTCGATGCCCACCGTGATGAACTGCCCGACAGACCACATCACGAACGACGCGCGATACTGCATCTGCGCCCGCAGCGACGCGGCGGCCAGCCGGAGGTAAAGCCTCGTTGCATCGAGCGACATCTCGTCTGTTCCTCGCCTCGCCCTCGTCCCTCAGCCGCCCTGCACCACGAGCCGGCGCAGGCCGCGCGCGACCATCGCCCTGCCGAGCGCCACGAACACGGCGGTCCACAGCGCCTGGTGCAGCAGCACGCCGGGGAGCGCCCCCGCCGGCAGGTGCCCGAGGTAGAGCCGGAACGGCGCGTCGACCATGCCCCGGAACGGCAGCGCGTCGAGCCACGGCAGCATCCACGCCGGAAACAGCGGCAGCGGCACGATCATGCCGGAGGCGACGAGCACGAGCGACGGCACGATGCGCGCGATGCCGTCGCCGGACGTCGTCCACAGCATCGTCGACGTCACCGCCGTCGCGAACGCGCCCACGAGCGCCGCCGCGCCGACCATCGCCGCCGCCCACGCGCCCGCCGCGGCCAGCGACGGCGGCAACCCCATCCCGAGGAGCGGCACCGCGACAGCGAACATCGGGATCGCGCGCAGCAGCGTCGGCGCGACGCGCGCGGCGAGCGCGCGGGCGAGCCAGAGCGCGTGAAGATCGAGCGGGCGCGCCAGCTCATAGCCCACCGCGCCGGTGCGGATCAGCTCGCGCACCTCGGGGTCGGGGTTCGTCGAGAACGGCAGCAGCTGGAAGAACGCCTGTCCGAGCCACGTGTACGTGATCGCCTGTCCGAGCGCCATCGGCGGCGGCGCGCCCGAGACGGCGTTCCCGTAGAACGCCTCGAGCACCATCACCTTGATGAACCCCCAGAACAGCTGCGTGCCGAACCCGGCCGCGGCCGCGGCGCGGTACTGCAGGAGCGCGCGGCAGCGCGCCCGGAACACGGCGACACAGGCGGCGAAATTGGCCGCAAAGCCCTCGAACGGCGCGCTCACGGCGGCGCGCTCCCCTCGCCGCCCTCGCCGCCCTCGCCGTAGAGCCGCGCCACGATCTCGTCGATGGGCGGGTTCTGCACCAGGAGGTCGCGCACCGGGGCGCGGGCGGTGACGCGCCCGACCAGCTCCGCCGTCGAGATCGCGGCGGGGTCGAAGCGCAGCGTCACGCGGGCGCCCTCGCGGCGGATCACCTCGGCGCGCGGCTCGGCGATCTCCGCCGCCGGGTCCGCCAGGTCCACGATGAGCCAGCGCTCCGCGGTGACCTGCGCGCGCAGCGCCTCGAGCGAGCCGTCCGAGAGCACCCGCCCCCCGGCGATGAGGATGACCCGCGAGCAGAGGGCCTCGATGTCGTCCATGTCGTGCGTCGTCAGGATCACCGTGACGCCGCGCTCGCGGTTGAGCCGCTGCACGAAGCGCCGCACCGCGAGCTTCGAGACGGCGTCGAGACCTATCGTGGGCTCGTCGAGGAAGAGCAGGTCGGGCGCGTGGAGCAGCGCGGCCGCGAGATCGCACCGCATGCGCTGGCCGAGGCTGAGCTGCCGCACCGGCGTGTCGAGCAGCGGCCCGAGGTCGAGCATCGCGACGAGCTCGTCGCGCGCGCGGGCGTGATCGGCCGCGCCGACGCGGTAGATGTCCCGGAGCAGCTCGAACGAGTCGATCACCGGCAGATCCCACAGGAGCTGGGTGCGCTGGCCGAACACGACGCCGAGGCGCCCCACGTGCGCAATGCGCTCGCGCCACGGGACGCGGCCGGCCACCTCGCATCGCCCCGAGTCCGGCACGAGGATGCCCGCCAGGATCTTGACCGTCGTCGACTTGCCTGCGCCGTTCGGCCCGATGTACCCGACGAGCTCGCCCCGATCGAGCGAGAACGAGACGCCCGCCAGCGCGTCGACGGCGCGGTAGCGCGGGCGCACGAGCCCGGCGAGCGCGCCCAGGGCGCCCGGCCGGCGCTCGGCCACCCGGTACGCCTTGCGCAGATCCTCGACGACGATCAGCGGCATGGTGGCGGCCAGGGTCTCACGGGCGGCCCGGGAGCATACTGGACCTCGGTCGGGCGGCCAGGTCGCACGCTCACCAGGAGCGCGCGCCCCGGTTCCGCGATGGCCGCGCCGGCGCGCGCGGGTTACGGTGCCTGCCACCGCGATGCCGCCCGATCCCAGCGCGCCCCCCGGCGATCGCTCCCTGTTCCCATCGTTCGACGGCCCCGGCGGCTTCGACCGGATCCGCGCCGACCTCCCGGCCTTTCTCCGGGCGATCCGCGCGGTGTGCGAGCGCCACGGGCTCTCGTCGGGCGGGCTCTCCGCCTTCGCGCGCGGGACCAACGTGGTCGTCTCGAACGACGCAGGCCAGATCATCAAGCTGTTCCCGCCCTTCCTCCGGCACCAGTTCGAGGCCGAGCGCCTCTCGCTGGGGCGCTTCCACGGGAACGTCCCCGTGGCCACGCCGGAGCTCCTCTGGCAAGCGGAGCTCGAAGGCTGGCCCTATCTCGTGATCTCGCGCCTCCCGGGGCGCACGCTCGAAGAGGCCTGGCCCGCGATGAGCGGCGCGGAGCGCGCCGAGGCGCTCGCCCGCGTCGCCGAGATCATGAGGGCCGCCCACGCGCTGCCCACCTCTGGACTGGAGCGCATCGATCTCGGCTGGGACGCGTTCCTGGAGCGCCAGATCGCCGGATGCGAGGGCCGGCACCGGCGGATGGGCTTGCCCGAGCGCCTCGTCTCGCAGATCCCGGCTTACCTCGAGTCCGCCCGCGCTCTCCTGCCGACGTCCGTGGTCCCGGTCCTGCTGACCGGCGAATACACGCCGGAGAACCTCCTCGTGACCCGAGCGGGCGGGAGGTGGAGCGTCACCGGCATGATCGACTTCGCGGACGCGTGCCTCGGAGCACCCGAGTACGATCTCCTGGGCCCGTGCCTCTTCCTGTCGGCCGGCAGCGCGGACCTCCAGCGCGGCTTTCTCGGCGCCTACGGATACGCGCCTGCCGACCTGGGCCCAGCGCTGAGCCGCAAGCTGATGGCCCTCGCGCTGCTGCACCGGTACAGCCATCTCAGGTTCCAGCTCAGGCTCGAAGGATGGGAGTCCCGCGTCTCCTCGCTGCCCGAGCTGGAACAGACGATCTGGCCGTTCTGAAGCACGATCTACCGGTCACTGCCGGCGAGCGCGGCTCGCGGCCGGCGCGCCCCGCCGCGGTCACCTGGCCGCGAGCAGGGCGGTGACGTCCTCGCAGGAGTGCTCCTCGACGGCCCGGCAGTTCGCCACGTCGGCCCACGGCCGCCAGCCGCACCCCTCGGCGTCCTCCTCGCACGCCGCTTCGACGTCCGGAGAGACGACGAGGTCGCAGATCCGATGCGGCGACGGCGCCTCCCACACCGGTGTCGGCCCGCACTCCATCCCTTCGCGCCCGCAGTGCCTCTCGCGCGTCTGCACCAGCGCGGAGCCGTCGCCCAGCACGAAGATCAGCGATTCGGTCTCGTCGATGTACGGGCCAGGCGCGAGCAGCGAGCTGAGGACGCCCGTGCCGCCTCCGGTCACCAGCTTGGCCGCGCACGGGAGCGCCTCTGGCGGGATCGGATAGGCGTGCATCGTGACCGGCTCACAGCTCGGCTCGAAGCCGCAAGCGAACAGATCGAGAGCCGGATCGGGCGCGTCCGCGCCGCCGCCCGACGTGGTGTCGGACGACTCCGGCCTGGGATCCGTGTCGTCGCCCCTGTCCGGCTCCGCCTCGGCCTCGGCGCGGTCCGAGCCCTCGACGCGCGCGCAAGCGACGATGAAAGGAAGCTGTGCCGCTGCCAGCAGGAGCGCTCCCTGGATGACGCGATGCGCTCTCATGGTATTGCCCTTTCCCAACGAGCCTGTGGAGACCGTGCCATGCATGGCGCAAAGCAAGCGGCGCGCCACACCGTCCTCGCATCGCGGCGGCGCCGTTGCGCTCCGCGGCTCCAGCCTCCATCCGCAGGCGGACAGCGCGGAAGCGACGTCGCAACCCGAAGCGCCACGAAATTGACGCGGCGCCTTCAGCGCTTGCCGCTGACCCACCATGGCACAAACGGGCCATCGTACCCACCACCCGGCACACAATGACGCAATCCCGTGCCTCGAAGCTCTGCTGGAGCGCCCCAAAGCCTCCTCTTGCAATGGCGCTGTTCTCGAAGCAGTATCGCGGCGGAACGGGCCAACCTGGCTTTACCCCTCTCTTCGTTTATTTGTAACGAGTCCTACTTATCTCTGTTCACTTCGAGGCAGCGTGGCTGACCCGGCATCTTGGCGTTTTAAATGTCGTTGCGCCGTCGCTCTCGACGGTTGCAGATGCTCAGGGAAACATCGTTTACCAGGACAACGCCTTCTTCCCCACCGACGAGCGGAACTTCATAAACACTGTCACTCATCACCGCTGCGGTACGCCAGGAAACGCGCGCACCGGGCCACAGCCACCGCGACGCACGGCAGCGTCCCCCGTGCGCCACGATCACGAAAACGGATGCCGACCCTAAAAATCGAGGCGATTGCGTGATCAGATCGGCGTGCTGCGGGAATTCTCCCGGGCCACACCAGCGAGGTGCAACCTGGGTGACACCCAGCCAACTTGTGCAGAGAAGGCGTACTCTGCCTCCGAGCTTCATCTGTCAACAACTTATCGACCACGGAACCCAGCCCGACCGCAGGCGACGCGGCGTGCAGCGAGGGGCCTTCCGCGCCGGACCGTGTCCGCGCGTCAAGGGCGCCTCGCTGCGGGCCTCGGGACCGTCGGTGTGCATGTCACGCTCTGGTGATCACCCGGATCGCCACCGCGTGTTCGCTCGGAACAGCGCCTCGTGATCACCGGGATCGCGATCACGATCGCGCGGATCGCCGCAGGGATTTGGACGATTGCATAGGAGCGCCCGGCCTCAGCGCCGGAGGTCACGGCCCGTGTCCAGCGCGGGCGCGTCGACGACGCCGGTCAGCCGCATCAACGAGGGAAACACCGTTATGAGTTACGCACGCATGGTCATCAGGAAGGGTCGAATCGGATCCTCGCTACTCTGCTTGCTGCTCCCCATGTCGCTCGCTTCGTTGACCGCCTGCGGGTCGGATGGAGCGAAGGGCGATCCGGGGGAGCCGGGCGCGCCCGGCACGCCCGGAGCGCCGGGGCCCGAGGGCCCGCCCGGCGAGACGCCCGTGTCGCCGGTCGACCCGGTGACGGGCTCCCTGGAGAAGTACGTTTCAACCGAAGATGGAGCGGGTCGCTTCCCCCTCGCCGTGGGCGGCAAGGTCGCTCCGCTGGTCGTCAGCGAGAGCGATTATGCGGGCGTGAACCGCGTCGTGGACGACCTCGCGACGGACATCCAGCGGGTGACCGGCGCTGCCGCGGCCGTCAGCAACGAGATCCCGGCGTCGGCGAAGGAAGTGGTCCTGGTCGGGACGGTGGGCAACAGCCCGATCATCGATCAGCTGGTGGCGGACGATCGGCTCGACGTCTCCGGCCTGACGGGGAAGTGGGAGACGTTCGTCACGCAGATCGTCGAGCAACCGGTGGAGGGCGTGGACCGAGCGCTCGTCATCGCGGGCAGCGACCAGCGCGGCACCATCTTCGGCGCGTACGACCTCTCCTCGCAGATCGGCGTGTCGCCCCTGTACTGGTGGGACGACGTCCCGGCCCAGAAGAAGCAGGCGCTCTTCGTGCTCCCCGGGCAGCACACCCAGGGCGAGCCGAAGGTGAAGTACCGCGGGTTCTTCATCAACGACGAGAACCCGGCGACGGGCAACTGGGCGGCCAAGATGTTCGGGCCGGGCAAGGCGGAGGGCTTCCCCGGAGGGCTCAACCACCTTTACTGGGAGAAGATCTTCGAGGTCGCGCTCCGCATGAAGGCGAACTACATCTGGCCCGCCGTCTGGGGCCGTGCGTTCGGCGAGGACGACCCGGAGAACCACGCGACGGCCACGCGGTACGGCATCGTGATGGGGACCTCGCACGAGGCCCCGATGATGCAGGGTATCGAGGAGTGGAATCGCCACGTGGTCGCGGCGCAGAGGGATGCGGCAGGCACCATCACCAAGGCAGGGAGCGATCCGTACGGCGGCACCGGCGAGTGGCGCTTCTCGGTGAACTCCGATGCGCTGAAGAAGCACTGGACCAAGGGCATCCAGCGGATGGTCGACGAGAAGATCGAGGGCGTCGTCACGCTCGGCATGCGCGGCCCTGGCGACGTCAGCCTGCCCCCGGCGGACGGCATCCCGCTCATGAAGAACATCGTCGAGTCCCAGCGGAAGATCCTCGCCGACGTGACGGGGAAGGACGTGACGACCATCCCCCAGGTCTGGACGCTGTACAAGGAGATCCAGGGCTACTGGGACGAAGGCATCACCGTGCCGGACGACGTCACGGTGGTCTATTGCGACGACAACTGGTCCAACATGAAGCGCCTGCCGGAGCTCGGCAAGGAGCGGGCCGGCGGCTACGGCCTCTACTACCACTTCGATTACGTCGGCGGCGGCCGTAACTACAAGTGGGTCGACACGATCCTCCTGCCCAACGTCTGGGAGCAGCTCCACCTCGCCTACAACTACGGCGTGGATCGGCTCTGGGTCGTCAACGTCGGAGACTTCAAGAACGAGGAGCTCCCGCTCCAGTTCTTCCTCGACTACGCGTGGAACCCGGACCGCTGGCCGGTCGAGCGCATCGGCGACTGGGAGCGGCGGTGGACCGAGCAGCAGTTCGGCTCCGAGCACGCGGACATCATCGCCGACATCCTGCACGGCTACTCGCTGCTGCAGTCGGATCGGAAACCGGAGCTGACCAACCGGAAGATCACGGTCGATTACGATCTCATGGTCAGCGCGCCCACGACCGACGTTCCGGATCCTGACACGGCCGCGATCACGTACGACGACGGCGCGAGCCCGTTCAGCCTCACGAACTACCGTGAGCTCGAGAGCGTCACGGAGGAGTGGGAGGCGCTGGCGTCGCAGGCGGAGTTCGTGGAGAGGCTCCTGCCGGAGGAGGCGCACGACGCCTACTTCCAGCTCGTGCTCTACCAGGTGAAGGCGACCGCCAACCTGTACGCGCTGCGCCTGGCAGGGTTCAAGAACAAGCTCTACGCGGCGCAGGGGCGCGCGGCCACGAACGACATGGCGGCCGTCGCGGAGGCGCGGCTCCAGGACGATCTGGCGCTCTCCTACTACTACAATCACGATCTCGCCGACGGGAAGTGGGAAGGCTTCCAGACGCAGCCGCACATCGGCTACGGCGCGCCGGGGAACCCGTCCTGGCAGCAGCCCGAGCACCAGTACAACAACATCCAGGAGTTCATCTGGCCTGAGCTCGTCTCGATCGATGTCCCCGAAGCGGCGGAGCTCGGCGTGGCGATCGACGGATCGAGCGACTTCTGGACGGGCGCAGGCGACGGGAGCACCACGGCCCCCGTGCTGCCCGCGTTCAGCCGGTATCAGACGCAGCCCGAGCAGTACATCGAGGTGTTCAACCGCGGCAGCGCGCCGCTCGAGTACACGATCGACGTCGCTCTCCCGGTCGAGTGCCCCACCGGCTGGGCCGCGAACACGCCGTGCCCGCCGTGGCTGAACGTCTACCCGAGCCAGGGTGTCGTCGACAAGGAGGTGCGCGCGACGGTGCGGGTGGACTGGGTCATGATCCCCACGAACCAGACGTTCCCGGTCGAGGTCCCGATCACGGTCACCGGCTCGGACGGCAGCTCGGTGGTGGTCACGGCCCGCGTCGAGGACCCGCGGCAGGTCGGTTGGAAGCCGAACCGCTTCATCGAGGCGAACGGCTATGTCTCGATGGAAGCGGACCACTTCAGCCGCGCGATCGGCACGGATGACGTCGAGTGGAAGCTGCTCCCGGACATCGGGCGCACCGGGTCGGGCGTGACGCCGTTCCCTGTGACGGCCGAGCCCCAGGAGCCGGGCGGCGCGTCGCCTCGCCTCGAGTATGACATGCACCTCACGAGCAGCGGCCCGGTGGATGTCTATGTCTACGTGTCGCCCAGGAACAACTTCCAGAACTGGGCCGAGGGCCTGCAGTACGCCGTGTCGTTCGACAACGGCCCGGTCCAGAAGGTCAACACGAGCCACGCCGTCGAGCTCAACGGCAACGGCAACAAGATCTGGGAGCGGCACACCTCGGACAACGCCAACATCATGCGCACCAAGCACACGATCGCCGCGGCGGGTGACCACACGCTGAAGGTGTGGATGGTCCATCCGGGCGTGATCGTCCAGAAGATCGTGGTGGACGCCGGTGGCGTGAAGGAGA
The DNA here is from genome assembly GCF_051475585.1 of Sorangium sp. So ce426. Lineage (NCBI taxonomy): Bacteria > Pseudomonadati > Myxococcota > Polyangiales > Polyangiaceae > Sorangium > Sorangium sp. So ce426. The sequence goes on from NZ_CP150341.1 coordinate 9,549,978, forward strand.
GCCTCCTGGGCCCGCCCGAGAGCTACTGGATGGGCAAGGGACCGGAATAGCAATCAACCATCGTCTGTGAGCAGTCCGAGGGCCCGCTGCGCACACGCTGTGCGGCGGGCTCTCGTCATTTCTGCGCCCTGGCGCTCTGCGCCCTGGCACCTATCGACAGCGGATCTTTCTACCGGCAGCGCCGCGATCGTGGGCGCGCCCTCTTCGTGCGTCGTGATCGCGCGCATGGCCAATGGTAGGATCCTGGCCGGGGTCAGGGATGCTGCGACAGAAGCTGAGAAGGATGGGTGTGGTGACGCTGCTTCCGGCGCTCGCCGCGTGCGGTGAGAGCTCGGGGGCCGGGGCGGCCGGCGGGGGCGGCGCCGGTCAGGCCGCGTCGACGGGCGCCGAGGCGTCCACGGGGAGCGGAGCGGGCGGCGCGAGCGGCAGCACGAGCGGCAGCGGAGCCGGGGCGGGTGGAACGTCCGCGAGCACCGGCGGCGCGGGTGGAACCTCCGCGAGCGCGGGCGGCGCGGGCGCGGGCAGCGCGGGCACGGGCGGGAGCGGTGGCGACGGGACGCCGGGCGCGCCCCAGGGCTTCATCCTCGGCGCGGACATCTCCTGGGTGCAGGAGCGCGAGGCCGGAGGCAAGGTGTTCCGCGACATCGATCCGCGGACGGGTGAGCTCGTCGAGAAGGACATCCTCGAGATCTTGAAGGCGCACGGGTTCAACTGGATCCGCTTGCGCCTGTTCAACGACCCGACAGCGGTATACGCCGACGCGGCCGTCGACGACGACCCCTACTCGCGCGAGGGCTTCTGCGATCTCGAGCACACGATCGAGATGGCGCGGCGCGTGAAGCGAGCGAACATGGGGTTCCTGCTCGACTTTCACTACAGCGACGTATGGGCCGACCCCGACGATCAACACAAGCCCGTCGCCTGGACCGATCTCGAGGGCGGCGCGCTGGCGACCGCCATGCGGGAGTTCACGCGGGACGCGATCGAGCAGCTGAGCGCCGCCGGCGCGCGCCCGGACATGGTCCAGATCGGCAACGAGATCCCGCAGGGGCTGCTGTGGCCTGACGGGTTCGTCACCGGGCAGGCGTTCCAGGGGCTCGGCTCGCTCCTGAAGGCCGGGATCCAGGGCGTGAAGGACGCCGACGACACGATCACCGTCATGCTGCACCTCGACCGCTGCGACGACAACGCGGCGACGCGCTGGTGGGTCGACGGGGTGCTCGGGCAGGGCGTCAAGTTCGACGTGCTCGGCCAGTCCTGTTACACGGAGTACCAGGGGCCGCCCTCGGGGTGGAAGGCGAACTTCGATGATCTCGTGAAGCGCTATCCCGACCTGAAGTTCGTTGTGGCGGAGTATTCGTGGGAGAAGCGCGCGGCCAACGACCTGATGTTCAACATCCCCGACAAGCGCGGGCTCGGCACCTTCATCTGGGAGCCGACCGAGTGGCATGAGCGCATCTTCTCGCCGAACGGCGATATCATCGAGAGCATGATCGCTCCGTATGATCAGATGAAGGTCGACTACCAGGGCTTCTAGCGGCGTCGTGGACTGGGATGACGTGCGCCATTTCCTCGCGCTCGCTCGGACGGGCTCCGTCCGCGCGGCGGGCTCGATGCTCGGCGTGAGCCACTCGACCGTGGCGCGGCGGGTCGAGGCCCTCGAGGCACGGCTCTGCGTGAAGCTGTTCGACCGGCACCGCGACGGGTACCAGCTGACGGACGCGGGCAACGAGATGGTCTCGGGGGCGGAGCGCGTCGAGCGGGAGATGGCCGCGCTGGAGCGCGGCCTCGCCGGGCAAGACGCGCGGCTCGAGGGGTCCGTGCGGGTGACGTGCACCGACCCGTTCATCGCGAAGATCCTCCTCCGCGCCCTGGCCGGCCTCTGCGAGCAGCATCCCGGCATCGAGCTCGAGCTGGATGCCGACGCCAAGAACCTGGATCTGTCGAAGCGCGAGGCCGACGTCGCGGTGCGCGCGCTCTTGCCCAGCGCGTCCCCGCCCGAGCACCTGATCGGGCGGCGGCTCGTCCCCATCACCCTCTGCAACTACGTCGCGACCGCGCACGCTGCCCAGCTCGATCCCGAGCGCGGCGCGCGCCCCGCGCGCTGGCTCGGATCCACCGTGAACAGGCTCGCCAGGGAGCTCGTCGCCTCGTCGAGCTATCCCGAGGTTCCCCTCTGGGGCACGTTCGAGTCGATGGCGATCATGATCGAGGCCGCACACGCGGGCCTCGGCTGGGTGATGTTACCCACGTACGCCGGTGATCCGGAGCCCGGGCTGCAGCGCCTCGCGAGGCCGGACCTCCGCCACGTCGCCGATTTCTGGCTCCTCAGCCACCGCGATCTCCGGGACAACGCGCGCCTGCGGGCCGCGCGCGAGGGCATCACCGCGGCGATGACGGAGCGCGCGGCGCTGTTTCGCGGCGAGGCCGAGGGGTGGCGCGAAACTGCGCCCCTGCGTCACGAACTTGCACCGGGCGCAGGCGCGCCGCGTGCGTAGATTCGTCGACCATGACGACCACGACCGCCGACGCCAAATTCTGGGACGACATCGCCGAGAAGTACGCCGCCAAGCCGGTGGAGAACGTCACCGCCTTCGAGCGCAAGAAGGCCATCACCCGCGAGCACCTGCGCCCGGGCTCGACGGTCCTCGAGATCGGCTGCGGCACCGGCTCGCTCGCCCTGGAGATGTCGCCGTTCGCCGGCCACATCCACGCGATGGACGTCTCGGGCGAGATGATCCGCATCGCCAACCAGAAGAAGCAGGCCCAAAACGTGACCAACGTCACCTTTCGCCAGGGCACGCTGGACGGACCTACGCCGTACGAGCCCGAGCACTTCGACAGCGCCTGGGCCTACTCCATCCTCCACCTCGTCCCCGATCGGCGGCGCACCCTCAAGACAATCTTCGAGCTCCTCAAGCCCGGCGGCTCGTTCATCTCGTCCAACGTCTGCCTCGGCGGCACCTGGGTACCTTACAGCGCGATCATCACGGTAATGCGCTGGTTCGGGAAAGCGCCGGCCGTCCACAGCTACGATCGCGAGACGATCCTCCGCGAGATGCGCGAGGCAGGGTTCGTCGAGATCGAGGAGCGGGAGGTTGGTGGCGGGAAGATGGTTGCGTTCGTCGTGGCGAAGAAGCCGAGAGACAGGGAGTAACTTCAAAGATTTCCCTCCCCGCCTCCCCGCCTCCCTGTGAATTTATTCTGAAGAATTAAAGTCAGGCCAACTTCGCGACGCCTCGCCGCTCGTCGAATTCTTGCTCCGACCAGCTTTTCACTCGGCAGGCCTGCTAGCACACTACATTCATTCGTTGGAAGCGATCGTCTCCGGGCGAAGCACGACGAGCAGATGGCAGGGCGGCAGGGGCGAACCGTGCTCGCGACAGCTCGCCCCCCTCGACGCGTGGAAGCCCATGAAGGCGCCCCGAGCTAGCGGACCGGCCGAGGCGCTCGCATCCACGTTGACCCGTGTCCGCTCCTGGAGAACACCGATGTTCAATCTCACCCATCATCGCCTCTCGCTGCTCTCCCTGCTCGGCGTGCTGGCCGCGCCAGCGCTCGCCTGCGAAGCCCCGCGCGAGGGCGGCGTCGCAGGGGACCTCGCCCAGGCCGAGCTCGACGTCGAGGACGATGTCGGCGCGCTGGCCGCGGCCGAGGTCGCCGTGGCGGACTATTTCATCGCGACCCATCCTGACTACCGCAGATGCGCCGCGCCGATGTGCGGCGGCCATTTCGTCGCCCGCGTCAACACAAGCGTGACCCGCTGCGCCGATGGAACTTGGCAAGAAGAATGCCACATGTTCGAGCTGGATCTATCCGGGCTCGGGCTCGATCGCTCGACCGAGGCCAAAGCCAGAGAGGCGTTCGGTGCCGGGCAGGCGCTGGTCCGCGGCGGCCTGAAGCAGGTCCAGCTCGGCGACCTGCGGTCGCGGCCGGCCGACGTCCTCATCGCCAGCGAGATCTGGCTCGGGGCGACGGGCAATGCGCCGAAGGGCCACTTTTCTCGGGTCGACAGCAGCGGGATCGTGTGCGTGACGTATCCCTGTCCCTCCTTCTCCGAGCACAGCCTGAACACCAACCTGAGCGGTTCACTCGACGGCCTCGATCTGTCCGCGTCCGGGGCCACGGCGACGCAGATCGAAGGCGGCATGAAGGCGCTGTCCGCGCCCGGTCTGCTGGTCGCCGGTCAACATGCGATCACCGCCGGCCCGGCCGGCTCGATGAACCGCCTCGACGTGGCGGAGTTCTACCTGCGCCTGAAGTGACGCCGGCTGGGCGGCGATCCGCCTTCCGAGGCCTCATTCGGTACATCGGTGGCGGCGAGACCCCGTGGCCCGCGGTGCATCAGCTCGACGCCGCGCGGTTGTTCGTCCTCGCGCCCGAGAAGACGCCGGCCGGCGCGCGACTCCACGCGATCGGCGACAAGGGGATCCCGATCCGCGACATTGCCGGCGTGATCGGCCGCAAGCTCGAGCTGCCGGTCGAATCGGTCCCCGAGGAGCGCTTCGGCTGGCTCGGCGGGTTCTTCGCGCTCGACAGCCCAGCGGCGAGCGCGCTCACGCAGGCGCGGTTCGGCTGGAAGCCCGAGAACGCAGGCTCGCCGACCTCGAGCACGGTACGTACTTCGCGCACACATAGGCAAATTCACTGCTGCTCGAGAGCTGAAGGGAAGCCGGCACCAGCCCAGCTCGGTGGGGGCAAGCGCCCTCCGTGCAGAACGTAAGCTTCACCTGAGGGCGCTTGACAGGGCAGGGCCGCTGGAGAGTAGGCTACCCCTCCACGCGCATGACCTGAGTGTCATCCAGGAGCACGATGCGAGAAGAGCACATCCGCGACAGCTTGGCAACCAGGCTCGATCTGCTCGAGCCTGGGCTGACGGTGAGCGAGCGCGATAGGGAAGTGCAGCTCTCCAGCCCCCATGGCGCTGGCGGGCGCCTCGATATCCTCGCGCGCGATTCATCGAACAACCTCGTCGTGATCGAGGTCAAGCGCAGCGACCAGTCCGCACGGCAGGCGGTTCACGAACTCATCAAGTACACTTACCTGCTCCGTGTCAGCCTCGGGGTTCCACAGCACCGCATCCGCTGCTTTCTGGTCTCGACGGTCTGGCACGAACTGCTCGTCCCTTTCTCCGAGCTTGCTCGGATCGGAGATTACGAAATCTGTGGGTTCGAGATCGACGTGAGCCCCGATGGCCAGGTGCTGAAGGCGAAGCAAGTCCCGCCCTTGTCGGAGGAGCCGGCCGAGCTTGAGTTCGATAGTGAGCACGAGCTCTTCCTCTTCGAGAGCGAGCGCCACCGGACGGAGTTCATCTCAGCCCTGCTGCCGAAGCTCGAGACATACGAATTTGTGGAGTTTGTGGCGCTCGTCGTCGATCACAATCAGCGACGGCACGGCATCTTCCCCTTCGGGCTCTACCTGGTGATGACGGCGCTCTCGGACGAGATGGAGGAGCAGGTCCTCGAGAGCCTCGATCCTGATCATCCCATCCACGCTCCCGACGCGTACGCCGATGGTCCGTGGCGGCTGGCCGACGCGCTCGCCGAAGAGATCCGCAGGCACCTGCGCGGGAAGTATGCCGACTGGGAGCGGGGCACCCCGAGCAAGTCCATCGAGATACTGAACGAGTGGCAGGTAAGCAGGACGATCCGCGTCGGAAGACGGGTCGCGAACGACGTCGTCTTCACCGATGTCGACATCCATCGCCGCATCATGGACATCGACGGAGACAACCGGTTCTCGTTCCAGTTCTCCGGGAGCCCGCGGCATGCTCGGTCGTGGGAGCACGCCATCGATTCCCTGAGGTGCTTTCTCGGGAGGCGCTCTGCCTGGACCGAGCCGTTGCTGCAGTACCTTGGCGCTGTTGCGTCGAAGCGCCACAACGCGACGATCTCGCTCTACATCTTCAATCCGCTGAACATCATCCCGGCGATCCATCCGGTGTTGCGTGAGAATGGCGCGGACCCGCCTTTCCTCGAGCTCTTCGTCGTTGATGGGTCGTATGTCGCGAGCGTCCATGGCATTCTCGAATGGAGCGGCGCGCCGATGACCGTCGCCCCTGCTGAGGCGTTTCGTGAGCCGGGGATCATCAACGTCTTCGCTCCGCGGGAGATGGAATATCAGGTAGACCTTGCCCGGCATCATCTTGCGGAGTCCCTGCTCGAGTTCGTGGGCGCGCCTCCCACAAGCGTCCGGCGCCTCGCCGTCGTGAAAGGGAAGTTGCGGCTGCGACCCTTGACGGCGCCGGTTCGCGGGCTCGACGACTTCGTGCGCGAGAACGCGACTTATACTATGCAGCTCGCGCGCGACATGCGGGTCATGCTGTTGAGTCCGCGTAAATGCGCCGAGAACAGCTAACGCCGCCCTGTTCCGGAGCGCATCCAGAGACATGAGGGCGGCGGCGATGCTCTCACCGATCGGCACGTGACAAACGAGCGCACGATCTCGCCGCACGCCAGGCCGAACAGGAAAGCGCCGAGGATCATCGTCGTAAATATCTGCCGTTCGCCCTCGTTCGTGAGGAATCATAGCGCGTGCCAGCCTGCCCAGAGCATCGACACGAAGAACGTTCCACGGGGCTAGCGCCTCACCTCACCTCCCCCGCACCTTCCGCCCGCCCAAGCACACGCCCACGTAGTCGGTGACCATCCTCTCCAGCGAGAACCGCTCCCGCGCGCGTTCCCACCCCGCCGCCCCCATGCGCGCCCGTCGCGCCGGATCCGCGCCAAGCTCCACGAGCGCCGCGGCGAGCGCCTCCGCGTCGCCCGGCGGCACCAGCCGGCCTGTCACGCCGTCGTCCACCTGCTCGGACATGCCGCCGACCGCCGTGGCTACCACCGGCAGCCCCTCGGCCATCGCCTCCAGGGACGCGTTCGGGCACCCGGCGGGCTCGGCGATCAGCGCGAACACGTCGAGCTCGCGCAGGAACGCGCGCGTGTCGGCGAGCTCGCCGACCCACTCGACCGACAGCCCCGCCGCCATCCGCCGCAGCTCCTCGGCGTGCGCCTCGGCGCCGCGCTCCACGCCGCCCGCGATGCGCAGCACGTGCGGCGGCAGGCGCGGCGCCGCGAGGCGCAGCGCGGCGAGGAGCTCGTCGAGCTTCTTGTGCGGGTGGATGCGCGCCGCCGTCCCGATCGCGAGCAACGCGCGCCCGCCGCCGGACGCGCGCGGCTCGGGCTGCGTCGAGCGCGGCGCCGCAATCGGGCGCGGGCCGAGCGCCACGCCGTTCGGCACCACGTGCGCCGGCGCCCCGAGCACCTCGGCGGCGAGCGCCGCCTCGGCCCCGTACTTGACGATCACCCCCGCGAGGCGAGCGCCATAGTCGCGCGGCGCGCGGTACGGCAGCCCCCGGCGCGGCGACGCGAAATAGCGGCGCAGCGAGGCGAAGTACATCTCGCCCGGGCTGATGTCGAAGAGCGGGACGTCGAGCAGCCCGTCGGCCAGGAGCACCTTGTGCTCGGCGATCAGGTTCCACATCAGCACGGCCTCGGGCGGGTCCTCCTCGATCGCGCGCAGCAGGCGCTCCACCGCCTCGGCCGGCTCAATGTCGGCCGGCGGCGGCACCGCCAGCACCGGGATGCCCGCGGCCACGAGCGCGCGCCGCCCCGGCGTCGGGTACTCCGGCTGCTCCTCGATCACGGCCGCCCGGCCGCGCACGCCCGCCGCCGCGAGGCCGAGCAGCAGCCGGCGCGCGCTCGACTGGGCCCCGCCCATCGAGAAGTTGTTCGTGACGAGGAGCAGCCCGTCTCGCCGGCGCAGGCCGCGGTTCCGCGCGATCGCCCGCGGATAGAGCCGCGCATACCCCTCGGCCATCCGCGCGAGGCTGAAGTGCCGCGCTACGACCTCCCGGCCGCTCGGCGACCCTACGCCGGCGTGCGCCTCCGCCACGACCTCCCGGCCGCTCGGCGGCCCTGCGTCGGCACGCGCCTCCGCCACGACCTCCTGGCCGCTCGTCGACGCGTCGCGCGTGCCGCCCGCGGCGCCGGCGCGCGCCGCCGCCACGATCGCCCCGGCGAACCGCTCGGGCGCGGCGTCGAGCGGCAGGTGGACCATCGCCGGCGTCTCGGCCGCGATCTCCGCGGTGCCGCCGGCACCGGTCGCGACGACCGGGAGGCCCGCCGCAAGCGCCTCCAGGTGCGCGAGGCTCAGCCCCTCGTGGGCGCTCGGCGACACGAGGACGTCGGCCGCCGCGAGTAGCCCGGCGACGTCGCCGACCGCGCCCGCGAAGCGCACCTCGGCGCGCAGGCCGAGCCGGTCGACCTCGCGGCGGATCTCCGCCTCCGCGGCCAGCGCCTGCTCGCTGCCCGGCGATGCGCTCCCGGCGATGACGAGCCGAGCCGCCCGCGGATCGCCGGCCACCGCCAGCGCGGCCCGCGTGGCCGCGAGGATTCCAGGCAGCAGGTGCAGCCGCTTCTGCGGCCGCGGGTTCGCCACGGCGAGCAGGACGAGGTCGTCCGGCCCGATCTCGAGGCGCCTCCGCCACGCCGCGGCCTCCGCCGACCGGGCTCGGCGCACCGCCTCTGCCCCGCCGGACCGACACACCGCCTCCGCCCCCCCGGCTCGGCGCACCGCCTCCGCCCCGCCGGACCGATGCGCCTCCGCCGCCTCGGCCCGGCGCGCCGCCTCCGCAGGTGCCAGGTCGATGCCGTTCCAGACCGTGCGCGCCGGGATCGGCAGCGCGCGCTCCGCGAGCTCCGCCTCGACCGCGCGCGCGCACGCAACGAGCAGCGCCGCGTCGTCCGGCGCGAGGCGATCGAGCCCCGCCGGCCAGCCTGCAGCCACGTTGTGCACTGTGACGAGCGGGCGGTACCCGCGCGCGGACAGCCGCGCGAGATCCTCGGCGTCGAACAGATGCGCGTGCGCGAGATCCGCGCCCCACGCGGCGAGCCCGCGGGCGAGCGCGTCGAAGCGCGCCTCCCGATCGCCGCGCGCATCGGACAGATCGAGCGCCCCCGGCGGCGCGGCGAACGTGGCGCGGGTCGGCCGGTACACCGCGCAGACGAGCGAGCGCACGCCGCGCCGCGGCAGCTCCCTCGCGAGGTCGATCGCGATCCGCTCGGCGCCCCCCTGCTGCAGACTGGTGACCACCTGCGCGACCCGCGGCGCCGCGTCGTCGCACACGTCGAGCGGCGCGTGCCGCACCACGCGCGCCCGCCGCGCCCCGAGCTCGCCCTGGAGCGCGGCGTCGAGCGGCTCGCCCGCGCCGAGCCGCGCCGCGACGCCCGCGGCGAGCGCCCCGTCGAGGTACACGCTCGCCGCGCGGGGCAGCCCCGGAGCGCGGCGGGCGCGCGCGGCGCGGCTCAGCTCGCCGCCCGTGGCGCGCAGCAGCTCGGCCCACGCCGCGGCGTCCGGCTCGGCCACAGAGGGCGCGGCGAGGTCGATCGGCGCAAGGACGGCGCCGAGCGCGCAGAGCGGCAGCCCGGTGTCGCTCGGCGGCGGGAACGGGTCCGGCTCGAGCGCCGCGGAGGGCGCAGGCCAGGCGCCCCCGCGCACGAGCCACACAGGCCCCGCCGCGAGCGCCTCCGCCGCGGCAGCGAGCGGCGCCGCCGTGAGGTCGACCGGCGCGAGCCCGGCGAGCCGGAGCGCGCGCAGCGTGCGGCCGGCGCGGGCGCGGTGCGCGGGCGCTTCGGCAAAGACGGCGCAGAGCGGGCGGCGCATGCGGGAGCTGCGGAACATGCGAGACATGCGAGAGCGAGCGGCGCGGCTCAGTAGGCCGACGGATAGCCGCGGAACGGCGCGGCGGTGGCCACGTCCGGCGCGCTCGAGATCCGGTCCCTCGACCGGTACCCCCCGGCGGCCGCGCGCGGCGCGGCGGACGGCGCCGCGGCCCACCCGGCCGCGCGCGGAGCGGCCCACGCGGCCGCGCCGATCTGCTCCACCTCCACGGCGGACGGGACGCCGCCCGTGTAGACGAACTGCCCGCGCGGGCCCGGCTCGATCGGGACCGACGCGCGCCGGATCGCGCCCTTCACGAGGCAGCGGTAGTGGAGCATCGACCCGTGCAGGTGCGGGGGCGCGTGCAGCCAGAAGCCGTCGCCCTGCGGCCGGAACGTCACGCCGGGCGGCGCCCCGCGCAGGGGCCTGCGGCCGACAGCGCGGTGCACGAGCAGGCCGATGAGGCCGATGACGGCGCTGGCCAGGACGACGCCGCCGCCGACGAACCCCACCGTCGCCGCGGTCGACCAGGAGCTCGAGCGAGGCGCCTGCGCGGTCGCCGCCGGCGGCGGGGTCGGCGCAGGCGCCGCGGCGGGGGCGCTCGCCGAGAGCGCGGCGACCACGCGGAAGCCGTTGTCCGCGTTGCGGCTGCCGGGATCGTTGCGGTACCGCGCCGCGGCGCGCAGGTGCTTCGCGTCCTTGAGCCACGACCCGCCGCGCAGCACGCGGCGGGGCTTGTCGCCGGCCGGGGGCGCCGTCTGCTCGGGGTCGACCGCCGGGCCGGGCGCATAGGGGCCGTACCAGTCGCGACACCACTCGTAGACATTGCCGCTCATGTCGTGCAGGCCGAAGGCGTTCGGCTGCTTCTGCCCGACAGGCCTCGTCCCGCTCCCCGCGTTGCCCTTGAACCACCCGATGCCGGCCGCGGCGCTGTCGGCGTCACCCGCGTAGAACCGCGTCCGGGTCCCCGCGCGGTCGGCGTACTCCCATTGCGCCTCCGTCGGCAGGTCGAAGGCGCGGCCGGTCTTCTGCGTCAGCCAGCGGGTGAACTCGCCCGCGTCCTTGAAGGTCACCAGCGTCACCGGGTGCACGTCGGTCTGCGGGAAGCCGGGAGTCCTCCAGGTGAACTCCTTGCGCTGCGAGAGGCCCTTGCCGTCGAACCCGAACCCGCCGGAGGCGCCGACCTCGGCCTCCGTGCGGTAGCCGGTCTCCGCGGCGAAGCGCGCGAACTGCCCGACCGTGACCGGGAACTTCCCCAGGTAGAAGTCGCGGCCGAGGGTCACGTCCCGGACCGCCTCGTCGTCGCCGCGCCCGGCCTCCGCGGGCGGCGTGCCCTGGCGGAAGCGCCCCGCCTTCACCAGCACGAGATCGAGCTGCACCCCCCCGAGGTCGATCGCGACGGCGGGCGCCGGATCCGCGGCCTGCGCCGAGGCCGGGGCGAGGAGGGCGACAGCGGCCCCGAGGACGATCGCAGGAAGGACGCGGCAGGCGGTGGCGCGAGGCTGCACGGGCCCACGCTACCAGAGAGCGCGGCCGAGGTGCGCTCGCGGCGACCCGAGCGGCGCAGCCGACCGAGCGGCGGTGGGCGCCCGGATCGCCCTCGCCCCGCCGGAAGAGCGGGTGCGCCGGCGCGCGCCACCACCTCGCTGCCTTGCGCCACGCTCGCGACATCACGCTTATGAAAACGTCTTTACAGTTCTTCACTCAACACATGATCTGACCGGCACCAGCGCGAAAACAGCTGCAAAACAGCCCGCCAATGCCGCTCCGGGTGACCCATCGGCGCCGGGATCGAGGCTCGACAGGCGCTCGTCCGCATGGCATCCAGCGATGCTCGACGCCGGAATCAACCGCGGTCGAGCGCCCTGGTCACAACTCACAGCGAAGCGAAAGGATGTACGCACTGTCGGCCGAGGCCTTCGATATGCCATGGCACGCGGACGAGGGCGGGGCGCGTGGCTCGTCCTGCGGCGCAGAGGACGTCGTATCCTTGCTGCGCGATGGCCGCCTGACGACCGATCGTTCAGCGTGGGCGCTCACGGCGAACGACCCGCAGCGCGCCTTGAACCGCGCGCCGCGAGCGGCTGCACGAGCACAGCCTGTCCTCGCTCTCGCGACAGAGTCACGTGTGGGTGGCAGGGGGATTCCCCCATCCCGCCGGCATGAGGGAACCGCCAAGTCGCCACATGCACCCCTCGCCGCGGCGGGCGGCAGCGACGACAGTGGGGAGTTCGGCGCGGCGCCGAGCGTACGTGTCGACATGGTGAGCGGTACGATCATCGTCCCCGGCGCGTCCGCGTTTGATCTGCAGCGAGGCGCCGACGAGGACATTGCTTTTGGCGGCGGCGATCACTATTGCATCGGGGCGACGCTGGCTCGCCTCGAGGCGCGGCTCGCCATGGACACGCTGCTCGGCCGCCCCCGAGATGGGGCTCGCGGGACCGGCCGAGCTGGCGCGGCCGCCCTCGATCCTGGAGATGACTTCATCGTCCGTCCGCCTCCGCCCTCGATGGGATGAGGTCGGCCGCGGACATGCCGGCGCGGACCGGCCGACTTCGATCGATTTCCCCGGGTGCGCACCCCTCCGCGTGCCCCCGGGAGCCATGTGCGCGCGACACGACCGGCGCGCGCGAGATGCGATACCAACACACGGCAGGGATCAACGCATGCGAACAACGACCTCACTCATTGCTCTCCTCGGCGCAGCCGCGCTCTTCGGCTGTTCTTCCTCGGACTCCGGCCCTCAACCCTCCGAGGACGAGCTGCTGGCGCCGCCGGCCGAGGGCACCGGAGTGCAGTATCGGATGGTCTCCACGCTCGAGCCGGGGCAGGAGATCGAGCGCTGCCAGCTCTTCGTCGCGCCGCCGGAGGGGCTCAACGTCAACCGGGAGCTGGTGCGGTACTCCGGCGGGAGCCACCATGTGCTCCTCTACGCAACGCCGTACACGTCGATCCCGACCGAGACGCGCCGGGGCGTCGCCCTGGACGCGGCCCAGGTCCACGACTGCAACGACGGCCCCCAGGCCGACTGGGACGTCACCGGCGTGGTCGCCGGCTCCCAGTCGCCCGACGGCAACTCCTTCCTCGACGGGCTCCCGGAGGGCGTGGCGCTCAAGGTCGCGCCGGGCACGGTGCTCCTCATGAACACCCATTACGTGAACGCGTCGCCCGAGGCCATCGAGACCGACGCGCGCATCAACCTCTACACGATCGCGGACGACGAGGTGAAGGTCGAGGCGGGCATGCTCTTCCATTACAACCCCTTCATCAACGTGCCGGCGCGCGGCAAGTCCACGGCGCGCATGCGCTGTGTCACCGAGAACGACATCTCGGTCGTGAGGATCCAGTCGCACATGCACCGCCGCGGCGTCGGCTACGTCGCACACAAGGTCGGTCTCGACGGCGAGATGACGGAGCTCTATGCCCACGACCGGTGGGAGGGGGTCCCGTCCCAGGAGTTCACGCCGTTCCTCGAGCTCAAGGCGGGAGAGTCCCTGGACTACCGCTGCGCGTACAACAACGTCGAGGATCGCACCATCGCGCAGGGCCTGACCAGCCGCGACGAGATGTGCATGCTGATCGGACCGTACTTCCCGCGCTCGCCGGCCTACGAGAACTGCGCCACCGAGGAAGGTCTGAACGCGGCGACGTGGTACGGCGACGGGACGGCCACGTGCGCCGAGACGTTCGAATGCATCAACAACGGCAACGGGGAAGCCGAGGTCTTCGGCTGCGTGGTGAACAGCTGCGAGAGCGTCGGGCCCCAGCTCTCGGCGGCGCTCGGCTGCCAGATGACGGCAGGGAACGGCGCCTGCATCGAGGCGTGCAGCGGCGAGGACGCGGAGGCCTGCAACACGTGCGTGGGCGAGGCGTGCGCCGCGGAGATGGAGGCCTGCCAGACCGCGACGTGCGACTGACGTCGCGATGACAGGCGCCGCGGGGCGGCGCGCGTGGCGCCGGCGCTCGCATCAGAACTTCCCCTGGAGCTCGATCCGCCCGAGGCCCACCCCGGCGCTCCAGACCACGCCGCGCGGCGCTCGCGGCGGCGCGCCCGCAGCCGCAGGCGCGCCAGCGGCCTCGGACGCGCTGCCGCCGCCGGGCCGGACAACGAGCAGCACGACGCCCGCCGCGGCCGCCGCCGCGCCCACGACGAAGCTCACGGTGGACACATGGCCCAGCGTGGCCGCTGCGTCCGCGTCGCCTTGCAGCTCGGCCGGGCAGCGCCGGCCCTCGCAGCGCGACCTGATGTCCGAGACCTGCGACAGCGACATGAGGCCGGTCACGGCGCCGACGCCGATGCCCACCGCCCCGAGCCCGAACGCGACGCCGGCGGGGACCAGCGAGCCGCCGCCCTCCACCCCGGCCGGCGCCGCGGGCTCGGCGCGAGGGGGCGCCTTCACCGCGGCCGCGTCCAGCGCGGCGCGCACGGCCGCGAGCTCGGTCTCGGCGTCCTTCCGCGCCTCGAGGAACGCGGTCGGCGGATCCTCCGGGAGCGGCTCGCCGAGGACCTGCTCGTACAGGTCGCGCGCGGCCTCCAGGCGGCCGAGCTTGCGCTGGCACCGCGCCATGTAGAGCACCAGCGTCGGCGCATGAAAGAGGCGATCCGCCTCCTGGAAGACGTCGAACGCCTCCTGCCAGCGGTCCGCGCCGTACAGCTTGAGCCCCTCGTGCGCCTTGGTCCGGGCGGCCTGCTGCGCCTCGGCGACGGCGCCGTCCGGCGGAGGCGCCCCGAGCGCCGGCACGGCAGCCAGCAACGTCACAGCGAACGCACACCGGCGAAGACAGTTCGAGAGCATCATCATCCTTGTCCGTCAGAAGCCGTCAGAAGCCGTCAGAGCGGTCAGAAGCGGTCAGAAGCGGTGAGAGACTGGAGCAGAAGCCGGACAGGGCGCCGCGGCCGTCGCCTGCGTCACGGCCCCGCGCGCGCCGCCTCGCCGCGGCGGCCGACACCTTAAGGGGAAGAGCGCACCACCGTCCAGCGACGACTCCGACGACTCGGACGACTCGGATGGCGAGCGCCGTGATCTCCCAGGATCCCCGGCGCGCCCGCCGCCCGCCCGGCGAGGTCACCGCGGCGCCGCGGCGCTGGCCGGCGACCGCGCGCGCCGCGCCGGTCCATGGCGAACGAGCGAAACGAAGGGACCGCCGACGACGCCGCGTCGAAACGGATTCGATACATGGCGCATGGTACGGCGTCATGCATGACTTGCCCCCTCAAACGCTCGGATGAACTGGCGGCGCGAGCTCGATTGAGGCTCGACAATGTCCTGACGGATGAGCGGTCGCTCGTGGACCTGCTCCGGGTGGTCACCGTCGACGTCCACGAGGCAGCGAGCGTCGAAGAGGCGCTGCATCGCACCATCACGCACATCTGCAATCACCTCGGCTGGCCGGTCGGGCATGCGTACGTGCCGGCCGCGGACGATCCGTCTCTGCTCCTTCCCACGGCGCTCTGGCACCTGAACGATGAAGCAAAGTTCGCGACCTTCAAGGCGGTCACGGAAGCGACGCAGTTCACCGCGGGGCTCGGTCTCCCCGGGAGGGTGCTCGCCTCGAAGCAGCCGGCGTGGGTGCGCAACGTCACGGTGGACGCCAATTTCCCGCGCGCCAGGCTCGCGAGGAACCTGGGGGTGAAGGCGGGGTTCGCGTTCCCCGTGGTGGTCGGCGCGGACGTCGTGGCCGTGCTGGAGTTCTTCTCCGACGCCGAGCACGCGGACGACGGGAAGTTCACGGCGACCATCGGCCGCATCGCGCGGCAGCTCGGCCGCATCTTCGAGCGCAAGCACGGGCAGGAGATGCTGAGCAGGGAGCGGGACTTCATGGCGGCCGTCATGGATCTCGTCGACGGCCTCATCGTGGTGCTCGACGCGCGGGGCCGCATCGTCCGCATGAACAGCGCCGCCGAGCAGGCGCTGGGGAGCGCGCGGGGGCTCCGGGAGGCCCGGTTCCTCTGGGATCTCACGCCCGATCCGCGCGCGTCGGCGCAGCTCAAAGGCCTCTTCGAGCAGCTCGGCGCGGGCGGGTCGAAGAAGCAGGTGGAGGTGCCGTGGACGGCTGCAGACGGCGCCCGCCGGGTGACGGCGTGGTCGGGCGCCGTCCTGCGTGGCAGGGACGAGAGGCTCCGGTTCGTCATCATGACCGGCATCGATCTGACGGAGCGCAAGCGCGCCGAGGAGGAGCGCGCGCGGCTGCAGGAGGAGGTGATCAAGGCCCAGGACGCCGCGCTGGCGAAGCTGTCCGTGCCGCTCATCCCCATTTGCGACGACGTGGTGGTCGTGCCGCTCATCGGCCCGCTCGAGGCCGGGCGGGTGCGCCGCATGATCGAGGCGCTGTCGCGCGGCATCGCGGACCGCCGCACGCGGATCGCCATCATCGACCTGACCGGCGTGGACGAGATGGATCCGCCGGCGATGCAGGCGCTGCTCGAGGCGGTGCGGGTCGCGGGGCTCCTCGGCGCGCGGGTGGTCCTCACGGGGATCCGCCCCGAGGTCGCCCAGCGCCTCGCCGAGCGCGGCGCGGACATGGGCCGCTGCGCTGTGAAGAGCTCCCTCCAGAGCGGGATCGCGTTCGCGATGGCGAGCCGCTGAGCCGACCAGCGCGCCCGACGTCGGGTGTCGTCCGTCCGTGACCGGAACGGCATCATCACTGCATGGAACAGGGACGAATGCGACACCGTCGCGCCCTCCTTCCATGCTGTAATGAGACGCTCCTGACAAACCCCTCGTTTTGCTGGCATCTTCAGAGAAAAAAATTCAACAGGGAGGCGGGGAGTCGGGGAGAAAAGAAATTCATTGTCCTCCCCGTCTCCCCGCCTCCCTGTGAATTCTCTCGAAAAATTCGAGGGGATGCTTCAGGAGACGATCCCCAGAAAGGTCCGGTGCAGCGCTATGCGAT
Organism: Sorangium sp. So ce426; assembly: GCF_051475585.1. Lineage (NCBI taxonomy): Bacteria > Pseudomonadati > Myxococcota > Polyangiales > Polyangiaceae > Sorangium > Sorangium sp. So ce426. The sequence continues at coordinate 9,566,526 of NZ_CP150341.1, forward strand.
CGACGTCTTCCCTCTTGAAGCGATCCTTATGGGTTCGGCTGCCTCTGCTCGCCTCGGCGCTCGCCATGGCCGCGTGCGCGGCCGATCCGCCGCTCGACGTGGACGAGGGCGCGGAGGCGGAGCTCCTCGGCGAGCACAGCGACGCGCTGTCGACGCGCGTCCGGCTCATGGCCGCCAACATCACGAGCGGCAACTACCAGAGCTACGATCCCGGGCACGGCAAGCGCATCCTGCAGGGAATCAAGCCAGATATCGCCCTGCTGCAAGAGTTCAACTACGGCAGCAACACCACCTCCGAGATCCGCGCCTTCGTCGACGCGACGTTCGGCGCCGGGTTCAGCTACTACCGCGAGAGCGGGGCGCAGATCCCGAACGGGATCGTGAGCCGGTGGCCGATCGTGGCGTCCGGCGAGTGGGACGACACGTCGGTGAGCAACAGGGACTTCGCGTGGGCGCGCATCGATATCCCCGGCCCTGGCCACGTGTTCGCGATCAGCGTCCACCTCCTGACGTCCAGCGCGGCGGCGCGCAACACGGAGGCGCAGAACCTCGTGTCGTTCATCGAGGCGAACGTGGCCCAGGGCGATTACCTGGTGATCGGCGGCGACTTCAACACGGGGAGCCGGACCGAGGCGTGCGTCTCGAGCCTCTCGGACGTCGTCGTCACGGCCGGGCCCTATCCCGCCGACCGGAACGGGAACGCGAACACCAACGCCGGCAGGACGAAGCCCTATGACTGGGTGCTCGTCGACGGCGACCTGGAGGCGTACGAGACGGCCGTCGTGATCGGCGGGAGCAGCTTCGCGAACGGCCTGGTGGCGGACACGCGCGTCTACTCGCCGCTCTCCGAGATCAGCCCCGCGCTCTCGCCGGACAGCGGCGCCTCGAACATGCAGCACATGGGCGTCGTGCGCGACTTCCTGGTCCCCGACGGCGGCGGCGGGGCCGGCGGCAGCGGCGGGGCCGGCGGCAGCGGCGGGGCCGGCGGCAGCGGCGGGACCGGCGGCAGCGGCGGGACCGGCGGCAGCGGCGGGGCCGGCGGCAGCGGCGGGGGCACGGGCACCGCCGTCGTGATCATCAACGAGGTCCTCGCGAACGAGGCGGGCAGCAACACGGCCGGCGAGCTCGTGGAGATCGTCAATGTCGGCACGGCAGCGGCGGCCCTCGCCGGCTGGACGCTCTCTGACGGCACGTCGACGCGGCACACCTTCCCGACAGGCGCGTCGCTCGCGCCCTCGACGGCCATCGTGGTGTATGGCGGCGCCTCCGCCGTGCCGAGCGGCAGCGGGGCCGTCGCGGCGTCCACGGGGTCGTTGAACCTCGGCAACAGCGGGGACACGGTCACGCTGCGAAACGCCTCGGGCGCGACCGTGGACAAGGTCACCTACGCGAGCGGGCTCGCGTCGCAGGACGGCGTCTCGATGAACCGCAGCCCCGACGCCTCCCCGGGAGCGCCCTTCGTCCTGCACAGCACCCTTGGCGCGAGCGCCTCTCCAAGCCGTCGCGCGGACGGCTCGGCGTTCTGAGGCGCCGCCCGGACACAACCCATCGAGGTCGAGGCCGAGCGCTGAAGTGCCAAGTGCGCCACCAGCACGAGCCTGCTCGCGGCCGCGCGAGGGCCACGCCAGAGGCCGGCACCCAGGGTTGACGGGAACCACCAGGGCTCTAGATGGTGGAGCGCGTCAAGGCCGGAGAGAGGCCTGACGTACAGCCGGTCGTCCGGGACAAGCATCGTTCTCTCAATGGCAGGAGGGGTGATCCATGAGCAGGCTACGCCGCGGTCTCGCTACCCTGGCCGTCGTGTCGCTCACGTCGGCGGCCGCCTATGCGCAGATGATGATCTATGCGTATTCCGGGCCGATCACCAGGGACGGAGGGGTCACCGGGACCACCCATCGAACGTTTACCTATGTGTCGATGGGCAAATGGGAAGCACGAACGAAAAATGTCTGGAATGATGGGCTACAGGACCCCGAACAGGTGGATTATTACCTCGAGTACGACAGAGGGCCCGGGAAGGTCTGCTTGAGCCACGAGCACCAGGCCCCGATCTGCCTCCTGGACGACGGGATCTACACCTATCGCGCGTGGCCGGGGGCCCCGAGCGCCGAGGTGAAGTGGTGGAAGCAGCAGGGGAACGGGTACTGGCAGTCGGGGAGGCCGTGATCGGCGAGCCGGCTACGGCCGCTCCTCGCCTCCCCCGGCGCGCGCCTCGAGCGCAGCCGGAGCGCCGCGCCGCAGCGCCGGGAGCCGCCAGAGCGACTCGACGACGCCGAGCAGGACATAGACGCCGAGCCCCCAGGCGAGGACGAGCGCGAGCCCCCAGCGGACGGAGAGGAGCGCGCTCGATCCGAGCGCGAGCGCGATGGCCAGCAGCGTGCGGGGGCCCGGCCGGAGATCCTTGAATGAGCGGAACCGGAGGGTCGACACCATCAGCATCGAGAGGAGCAGCGTCATCGCGAGGACCGCCGGCGCGACGCCGGCGCCGCCCAGTTGCCCGCCCGCGCCGTGGCGGGTCATGACGATCGCTATCAGGATCCCCGCGGCGCCCGTGACAGGGAGGCCCACGATGTACCTCGCGGGCGACGGCGGCCCGCCCGCCTCGCCCATGGAGAGGACGTTGAAGCGGGCGAGCCGGATCGCGCCGCACGCGGCGAACACGGACCCACCGAGCACGCCGGCGAGACCGAGGCGGTGGAGCGACCCCTGATACACGAGCAGCGCCGGGGCCACGCCGAAGGAGACGAGATCGGCCAGCGAGTCGAGCTGGACCCCGAACGCGCTCTCGGTCCGGGTCATCCGCGCGACGCGGCCGTCGAGCGTGTCGGCGAGCATCGCGACGAGGATGAGGAGCGCGGCGCGCTGGAGGTCGTCGTCGGACCGCGCGGAGGCCGAGCGCCGTATCGCGTCGAAGCCGCAGAAGACCGAGGACAACGTGATCAGGTTGGGGAGGAGGTACAGGGCCCGCCTTGGCGCGGGCCGCGGCCGCTCCAGCGACACCTCGCCGCGAGGGCGCTCGGGGCGCGCGCTCGCCGCCTGCCCCGGGCCCGCGGGACACAACGGCCCGACGCCGGTGTCCCACGCTGCTCGAGGATGTTCTGACATGGTGGCGATCCCGCGGGACAGGGGCGCCGCGGCGGAAGGCCGCTGCCCGATGAGCGCGCCCGGCCGGCCTCGTAATACACGAGGCAGCTCGCGTTCAAGCGTTTCCTGGGATGCGTTCCACGCCGTCGTCGTCAGCCCTGTGGCATGACGTTTCGTCCTGGTTGCCCACCGCCGGGGAACGCAAGGGGAGCTCCACGACGAATGTCGCTCCAGCGTTCGGTTTGCTCTCCACCCGGACGGTCCCGCCATGCGACGTCACGATCCAGCGCACCAGATACAGGCCGAGGCCGAGGCCGCCGAAATTCCGCACCGACACCGCGCGCTCGAAGTGATCGAAGATCCTGGCCTGATCCTCCTCGGCTATCCCGATCCCCTGATCTCGGACGGTGATCAACGCCGAGCCCCCCTGCCTGCGCACGCCCACGTGAATGGGCTGATGCATGCCGTACTTCATCGCGTTCGACAGGAGGTTCTGCAGGACCTGCTCCAGGCGGGCCCTGTCCCAGAACCCGACCACCGGCTCGTCCATGTCGAGCTCTGCCCGGCAGCCGGCCGCCGCGAGCTGCGGCGCCACCCGGTCGACGATATCGCAGGTCAGGCGGGTGAGCTCGATTGGCTCGCACGCCAGCGTCAGTCGTCCGGCGTTCAGCCTCGAGACGTCGAGCAGCTCGTTCACCAGGTTCCCGAGCCGCGCGCTCTGCCGATGGAGGACGTGGAGCATGGCCTCGATCCGCGCAGGGTTGAGGTGCGCGGACGGGTCGCGGCGCACGAGCCGCTCGATCCTCTGAATCTGAATTTGCAGCGACGTGAGCGGGGTCTTGAGCTCATGAGAGGCGATCGTGAGGAATTCGTCCCGCCGCCCGATCGCCTCCCGGGCCAGCGCGTACAGCCGGGCGTTGTCGAGCGCGAGGCCGGCACGGCGCCCCAGCTCCTCGGCCAGCGCCAGGTCGGCGGGCCCATAACGACGCTGCGGCGCGGTCGCGAGCAGGAACATGACCCCGAGGCATCGGTCGCGCGCGCTGAGCGGAACGCGAAGGTAGGCGTGGACGCCGATCTGCTGCATCAAGGGCAGGGCGCGGGCGTCCCCGATCTCGGCCTCGGTCGACATCGCCGCCGCGGGGGGCGTCAGCGCCTTGCGCAGCGCCTGGATCTCTCCCCCTTCGAGGCACACCCCCGAGGCGGCGGCGCCGGAGACCGCGTCGTCCTCGGAGAGGACGCTGACGAGGCACCGGTCGGAGAGCTCGGGCACCGCGAGATCGGCCACGCTGGCCAGCGTGGCGTCGTAGCCCAGCGCCATCAGCTTGCGGCTCGCCTCGGCCAGAAAGCGCTGGGCCCGCTCGGCCTGCTTGCGCTCGGTGATGTCGGTGGAGATGCCGCAGAGCGCGCGCGGCGCGGCGCCCCCGCCGAGAGGAAATTTGACCGACAGGAAGGTGCGCGGCCCATCGGAGAGCGGCAGCTCCTCCTCCCATTCCATGGGCGTTCCCGTCTCGAGCACCTTCAGGTCGTGGTCGCGAAGGGCCTCCGCGATCGGACCGGGGACGAACTCTGCGTCGGTCTTCCCGAGGAGCTGCTCTCTCGGCACGCGAAACAGGTCGCACACGCGCTGATTGGCGAGGAGGAAGCGGCCCTCGCGGTCCTTGAGGTAGATGGCCGCCGCCGAGTTGTCGACGATGCCCTGGAGGATCTCTTGATTGGCCTTGAGCTCCTCCTCCGCCCTCCGCCGCTCGGAGTTCTCCTCCTCGAGATCGGAGTAGAGCATGGCATTCTCCAGCGAGATCGCCGTCTGCGAGGCGAGCAGCTCGAGCACGTTGAGCCGCCCGGGGGTGAACGCCCCGGTGACGAGGCTGTTCTCCAGGTAGAGGACGCCGAGCAGCCGGGTCTGGCGCGCGATGGGGAGGCATAGCAACGACCTCGGCCTCCTGCGCGTGAAGTACTCGTCCTCCAGGAACGGGTGAGGGGCGGTGGCGTCGTCGAGCAGCACGCGCTCGCGGCTCCGGCGAACATAGTTGAGGATCGATCGCGGGAGCGCCGCCGTCGACGCCTCGCCCAGATCGAGCGATCGCGCCGTCCCCCCGCTCGCCTCGATGGCGGCCGCCGTCGAAAGGCGCTCGCCGCGGACGAGGAGCACATGCCCGTCATCGGCGCCTGCGTGCTCGACCACGACGCGCAGCAATGTCTCGAGCAGGCGCGGCAGCTTCAGCTCCCCGGAGATGCTCTGGGAGGCCTTGACCACCGAAAGGACGTCGAACTGCTCGGCTCGCAGCGCGAAGGTGACGGTGGGGGCGATGGGCTTGCGCTCCACGAGGTGGGGGTAGCGCTGGTCGAGCTGCTCCACCTTGGCATGGGCGCCCCAGCGGAAGTAGCCGGCGCGGGCCATCTGCAGGTAGGCGTCGGCGGCGATGGGGAGGCCGCGCGCGCGGGAGAACCCCGCGGCGAGCTCGCACGCGATGGCCTCGTGCTGGACGAAGCCGTGCTCCCGCGCCGACGAGATGGCTTGCTCGTAGAGCCGGCTCGCCTCGACGTCGTGCCCCAGGAGCCGGGCGATCTCGCCGCGCACCAGGGCGTGCTTGTGGAGGAAGTTCGCGGGGCAGTTGTCCGCCCACACGCCGAGCTGCCTCTCGCCCGCCAGAAGGCCGTCCGGGAGCTCCCGAGGCGGCGACGGCGACTCATCGCAGCAGGCGGCGAGCGCGAGCGTGCGATAGAAGACGAACTCGACGAGCAATGGGCCCCCCCCGAACCGCCAGGCTTGCCCGGCGCTCGCGGCGGTCGTCGCCGCGACCGCTTCCCTCGGGTAGCCGAGCACGAACAACGCCTGTGCTTTCAATATGTAGTAGAAGCAATGAGCCCCCTCCAGATCCTTCGGATCCAGCCGCGCCTCGAAGCCCGCCTGATCCAGCGCCGATCCATCCAGCATCGAGAGGCGGACCGGCCTCCCTCGCAGTGTCTGGATCAGGCAATGAATACCGAGGAGGATATCATGAGAGAACGCGTGACGGGCTCTGCGCACGAAGCCAAGTCGATCCTCGACCTCATGAAGGACGTCCCCCAGAGGCTCACCGCAGGCGAGCGGGAACACCGGAGAGAACTGGCAATTGCTGCATGCCAGATGCAGATCACCGGACTCGATCGCGGCATTGAAGCCAACACGCGAATAGGAGGAAGCCTCTCGGTAGTGCCGCCGCCAGAAGCTGAGGTGATTTCCGAAGATGGTAAACACAAAGGATTTCGTGAGGAGGCTGCTCCCGTCCGTCAAGCCGCAGGCGAGCTCGCCGAAGCGGAAGGCATCCTCGTATCTCCAGTACCTCCGGCCGATCTCCACTGCGAAGCTGCTGTACGCGTGGGCGGAGCTCTCGGCGTTGCCGTGGCGCAGGCTGAGCTCGATGCTTTGCACAGCGACGAGATACATCAGGTTCGCGTCCACGAAATAGGCGGCGAGGGCCACGCCTCGCAGGACCCCCATCGCGACGTTGATCTCCGGGTCTGTCATCGGGGGCAGGCGGATCAGATCTTCGATCGCCCGGTCCCCCAGCATCTGCCACACGCGCTCGGTCTCTTCTTCGACCTGGGCGTCGGTGGGATGGACCGGTAAATCGATGCCGAGGGCGCGGAGGCACCGGAGCCCGAGCTCGAGCGCGCGGGCGCTCTGCCTGCGGGTCACATGGAAGCCGACCGCGAGCTCGACGACCGCGGCCTTCTCGAGCTCGGTCCGCGCTCGAGACATCAGCTCTTCGAAGAGCGGCTCAGCCTCTTCGAAGCTGCCGGTGACGTACGCGGCGTACGCGCGCTCGAAGGTCAGATTGTAGGTCAGCTCGTACTGCGTCTCCCAGCGGTCCGCCGCGAGCAGCGCCATGCCCGCGGAGAAGAGGGCAGCCGCGCCGTGGAACGCCGCCGCGGCCTTGGCCTTCCTGCCGGCGCGGAGGTTCAACGCGGCGAGCTCTTCCCTCTCCGCCCGGGAACGGACGAGCGCCGCGCCGCGGTTGAGGTGACCGACGACGTCGAAGATCATGTCGTCACGCGCTTCCGCGCGCTGTCGCTCCAAGAGCAGCCGGCCGATCCCCAGGTGCACCTCGGCGAGCCGTTCCGCCGGAATCAACGCGTGGGCGGCTTGCTGCACCCGATCGTGGAGGAACCTGTAGGTCCCGCCGTGACCGACGATCAACCCCTCCTGGATGGCCTCCTCGAGCGCCTCGCGGAGCTCTGCCGCCGGCCGCTTCGCGACCACCGCGAGGGTGTCGAGATCCAGGCGGCTGCCGAGGCACGCGGCGAGCTTGAGCGCGTCGAGCGCCGGGGGCGAGAGCCGCTTCAGCTTCCCCGTCATCAGCTCGACGACGTTATCGGTGAAGCCCTTGCCGCGGATCGCGGCGATGTCCCACCGCAACGCGCCGGCCTCCGCGTCGAGGACGATGAGCCCCTCTCGATGCAGCGCGATCAAGAACTGCAGCACGAAGAACGGATTGCCGCCGGTCTTCTCGTAGACCAGCCGCGCGAGGGGCTCGGCCTGCTCCGCGCTGGCGTGCACCGCCTCGGCCACGAGCGCCCCGACGTCAGCGGCCGAGAGCGGCGCGAGGACGATGTCGGCGACGGCGGCGCCGCCCTTCTTCGCCCCGGCCAGCATGCGCGGAAGCGGGTGCGCGGGGCCGACCTCGTTGTCGCGATAGGCGCCGAGCAGGAGCAGGTGCGCGGTCTCGGTGTACGTCACGAGCCGCTCGACGAGCTCCAGGCTCGCCGCGTCGGCCCATTGCAGATCGTCGAGGAAGAGCACCACGGGGTGCTCCTTCTGGGCCGTCGCCGCGACCAAGCGCTGGACCGTCGCGAGCAGCCGGCCCTGCGCCTCGGTGGCCGGAAGCTCGGGCATGGGCTCTTGCGGGCCCACGAGCTGCTCGATCTCGGGCAGCACGTCGGCGAGCAGCCGGCCGTTCGGGCCGAGGGCCTCCCGCAGACGCTGCCGGAAGCGCGCGACCTGGTCGTCGCTCGCGGAGAGGATCTCCTGCAAAAGGCAGCGGAACGCCTGGAGGAAGGGGCGGTAGGGGATATCCCTGTTGTATTGATCGCACTTGCCGGAGAGGAAAAACCCCCGCTCTCGCACCACCGGGCTGTGCAGCTCGGCGACGAGCGACGTCTTGCCGATGCCCGAGTACCCCGACACGAGCACGAGCTCCGTCCGGCCCTGCGCCACCACCCGCTCGAAGGCGGCGCGCAGCGCCTCGACCTCGCGCTCGCGTCCATAGAGCCGCTGCGGGACCTGGAAGCGGTCGGAGAGGTCACGCCGCCCGAGCGCAAAGGCTTCTATGGTGCCGGTGGCCCGCCACGCCGCGAAGCACGCCTCCAGGTCGCGCCGCAGGCCGAGCGCGCTCTGGTAACGCTCCTCGGCGGCCTTGGCCAGCAGCTTGAGCACGACGGCGGACAGCGGCGGGGGAACGGAGGGCACGATCGCGTGGGGCGAGAGGGGCGTTCGGGCGATATGGCAATGCACCCATTCCAGGGGATCGCGCGCCTCGAAGGGCAGGCGGCCCGTGAGCATCTGGTAGAATGTGACCCCGAGGGAGTACAGGTCGGTCCGCTGGTCAATCCAGCGGTTCATCCGGCCCGTTTGCTCCGGCGCCATATAGGCCAGCGTCCCCTCGATGAGACCGGCGTGGGTGAGGTTCTGGGACTCGCGAGGCGCCCGGGAGGCGATGCCAAGGTCGGTGATCTTGACCTCGCCGGTGTCCGGGTTGTAGACCAGGTTGTGAGGCTTGATGTCCTTGTGGATGAGGTGATGTCGATGCAGCTCGGCGAGCGCCGCGGCGATGCGGAGGGCGAGGGGGAAGAAGCGCTCGAGCGGCATCGGCTCATGGAGGGGGAGATCGAGCGGGCGGCCCCCGAAGTCCTCCAGGATCAGCGCAGACTGGCCGTTGAACGCGTCGATCGCGTAAGGCTTGACGACGGCCGGAGCGTCGATCGCACCGGCGATCTCGTACTCGTGGAGCAGCCGACCGAGAGCGCGGGGGTCGGCGTGGTCGCGTCGCAAGACCTTGAGCACCACCGGCCGGTCGTCTTCTTCCCGACGCGCTCGAAAGACGAGGGTATCTGCCCCTTCGTGGAGAAGCTCGAGCTTGACATAATGTGAATCCCTGGCCATGCGAGAGCCTCTGACGACGATCGGACTGGGTCAGCGCGATGGGCGCCCAATCTATAGAGTTGTCGGGCACGGTTGCACATCGCGCAGAGGTGCGCAGGCGGGCCGCCGTCGACTGTCGGGGTGTCGAGGTGGGTGCGGGCGAGCTCGGGAGTTAGGCTGTCGCCCGGTCGCCCGTCACGACGTCAGAGCAGCGCCGCGATGACGCCGGCCCCGATGAGCGCGACGGCCCAGGCCCGATCGAGGTTGAACCAGGCGGTGCGAAGGATGGCGACGCCGAGCTTGTGATAGACGACGAGCGCGACAGCGGCCGCCGCCGCCATCATGGCGGCCGTGTGGACGAGGACCGCGGCGAGGTAGCCCAGCGGGCTCGCGAGCGACAGGCCAGCCGCGTTGTGGCACCCGCCGCCGTGGCACGGAGCGGGGCTGCCTTCGCCGAGCAGGAAGACCGGGAGCAGCATGAGCCCCGCGCCGTGCGCGGTGGCCATCAGGAAGGACCACCAGGTCAGGTCGAGGAAGCCGACGCGCATCCCGACCCACCTCGGGTGGCGCGGCCTCACCAGCTTGAGCACGCCGAACGCGACGAGCGCGGCCGCCGTGAGCCACCGCAGCGCCGCGGCGGGGACGCTCGCGAGCCCGACCCCGAGCAGCGCGACCGTGAGGCCGATCGACGCCGCGTGGCCGAGCGCGATCGGGACGAGCGCCCGCCGCACCGCGCCGCTGCTCTTCTCCTGCAGGCCCAGGGCGACAGCGAACAGCCAGCCCATACCCGGGCTGATGCCGTGATAGGCGCCGAGCAGCGCCAGCGTGAGCCAGGGCGTCATGGCCGGCTAGGGGTAGCAGAACGAGTCGGACGACGCGTCGCCCCCCTCGAGCCGCACCTGGTGCGGGCGCAGCGCGCCGAAATCGACGAAGAACTCGGGATCGACCGCGAGGCCCCCGCCCGCCGCCACATCGACCTTGGCCATCCAGCCGCCCACGCCCTCGGGATAGAACTGCTCGTCCCACGACGCATACAGCGAGTTGGTGAAGTAGACGCGCCGGCCGTCGCGGCTCACCTCGGCCATCTGCGGCGCGCCCCGCAGCGGCCCGGAGCGGGGGTGCGCCGCCCGTCGCGTGAGGCCGCCGAGGTGCACCGAGCCGGCCAGCTTCGGGTGGAACGGGTCGGAGACATCGTACTGGCGGAGCTCACCCGTGCCCCAGCACGACACGTAGAGGAACCGGTCGTCGAGGGAGAGGTTGATGTCGGTGATCAGCGGCGGCACCGCCTTGAAGCCCTTGAGCAGCGGCGGCAAGAGGTCGGGATCCGCGGGCTCGGCCGGCACCTCGATCACCTTGCGGATCGCCCATCGGTCGCCGTCGCGATGCCAGAGCCAGATCGAGGCGGAGAGGTCCTTGACGCTCACGACGACGCCGACGAAGCCATAGGCCTTGGTCGGGTCGTGGGCGGGGCGGAGCTCCAGCGCCATCTGGTGCTCATCGCCGAGATCCAGCGCCTGGAGGTGCTTGCGCTTCCGCAGGTCCCACACATGAACGCGGTGACCGTACTTCTTGCCGAGCAGGAGCTCCGGATTCACGCCGTCCTCGATCATCTTCGGCGTCCCCCACTCGCTCGTGAGGAGGGTGTCGTGGCCGAGGTGCCACCAGAAGTCGTAGTGGAGGAACTGCGGCCCGCGATCGATCTCCCATCGGCCGAGCACATCGAAGCTCTCGCAGTCGAGCACGAAGATGCCCCCGGGCCCGTCGCCGTCCGGGCCGCCGAGCGCGCTCACGTAGATGCCGTCGGGGCCGCAGTGCAGCGTGTGCGGGCGAGAGTAACCGGCCCGCTTCGCGATCTCCTCGGCGCGCACCGTGTGGACGAGCTCGGGGCGGCGCGGGTCCGGCTTGACGTCGAAGACGAAGATGTTCGACGAGCGGAGCGCCGGGAGCAGGAGAAAGCGGCGCTCGACGTGGGGGTGCGGCGCGTAGGGGCACAGGGCGGCGCTGCACGCGTTCCAGCCGGAATGGTGCAGCTCGTCGCCGTAGGTCGGCAGCTCGTTGACCGAGACCAGGGTGCCGTAGGCCGGCGACCGCGGATCGAGATCGACGACCGTGAGCGCGTCATGGCGCAGTTCGCCCGGGCGCTTCAGCGCGGCGCCCGCGTCGAGCGCGGTCACGTAGGCCAGCCGCTCGGGCGGCGCCTCCATCGCCAGGCGCGGCGACGGGTAAAAGGTGGGATCCGGACGAAACCGCATGCGCTGCGTCTCCTTGGTTCTGGGCGTTCGCGTGTCGTTCCAGGCGCCGCCGGCGAGGACGGCGCGCGCTGCCCGCGGCGCGAGGCCGTGAAGGGCGGCAGGCGACCTGGCCGATGCGCCTCCTCCCCGGGCGGCTCCGCGCGTCGGGCCGGGTTCAATCAGACCGTCGACGTGGATCCGTTATAACAGAGGCCCCGGACCGGGTCTACCGTCCCGGCAGGCGGCGCGCTCGATCGCCGGCGCGCTCCCTACCCCTTCAGATCGGTGCTGAGGAACACCTCGTGGATATCGAGCTTGCTCGGGCCCGCGAACATCTCCTTCGGCGCGCGGTTCCGGTGCGCCTCCGCGAACGCGGGGCTCCTCGTCCAGGCGATGAAATCGTCCATGGACCGCCACCAGGTCTTCACCTCGTAGAACCCCTGCGCGTCCGGGTCCGGGCTCCACGCGCCGGTCGCGTGGTCCAGCTTCATCGGCTTCGGCCTGTGGACCTCGTTCCGGATGAAGCCGGGCGCCTGATCGACCAGGTGGACCCTGTTCTTGAAGCGATCCTCGAAATCGGCCTCGTGGCCCTCGGCGACGGGAATGCGGTTGGTGACGACGATCATCGCTCCTCTCCTTCTTGCTTCTTGCTCGTGCGGGAGGCCCGCGCTGCGGGCGGCGGCAAGCTTAGCAGCGCCCGTGCCCGGCCGGGGCCGCGCGGCGCTGGCGCCGCCCGCGCGCTCCCGCGCTGGCGCCGCTCGCGCGCCGGCAGAATGCCTGGGAATCCCCCGGAGCTCAACGCAATGCCGCTGGCGACACGCAAGCGATCAGGAGCATCGCTACGGATTCACCCGAACCGCTCCGACGTCAGCGGATCTCGCGCACTCGAACGGTACAGACTGGCCCGGTAGACAGACGGGAAAGCCCCTATGGGCTCGCCAGACTCGAGCATTCCCCAGCGGAGCACGGAAAATCGCACGGAGCGGCCCCTTGTTGAATACCTCACAAACCGTGTTGCGTGATCGTGAGTCGCATGATACTCGGATGGCGTCCGGGGCAACGATCATGCCCTGTTTGCAACGAACGGAGCCGAACACGACGCGCAGCGATCCGCCGGAGCACGATGTCATCGCAAGGGAACCTCGGTCTCCGGACTCATCCAGCCTCGCTCGCCTCGCCTGTTCTGCCCGGGCTCGCGGCGCCTCCGCCGCGCGCTGATCATCGAACCAGAGGGATATGACGAGTCACGTCCTCATCACCGGTGGAGCGGGGTTCATCGGCTCTCACGTGGCCGACGAGCTCCTGCGCCAGGGGGTCCGCGTCCGGGCGCTCGACAGCCTGGTCCCTCAGGTGCACGGCCCCGACCGCAACCGCCCGGCGTACCTCGACCCGGAGGTCGAGCTCATCGTGGGTGATGTCCGCGACCGGGACGCGGTGAAATCGGCGCTCCGCGGCGTGGACGCGGTCGTCCACTTCGCGTCCGCGGTCGGGGTCGGACAGAGCATGTACAAGATCGCGGAGTACACCTCGATCAACAACCTCGGCACCGCCGTGCTGCTCGAGGAGCTCGCCGCGAAGCCTGTCTCGAGGCTGCTCGTCGCCTCGAGCATGAGCGTGTATGGCGAGGGGCTCTACCGGGCGGCCTCCGGCGCGGTGGTCCCCGGCGCGAGCCGGCCGCTCGAGCAGCTCAAGCGCGGCGACTGGGAGGTCCGGAGCGAGGCGGGCGAGGCGCTCGTGCCCATCCCGACGCCCGAGTCCAAGCCCCCGTCGCTCGAGTCGGTCTATGCGCTCTCCAAGTACGACCAGGAGCGGCTCTGCCTGATGATCGGGCGCGCGTACCAGATCCCGACCGTCGCCCTCCGCTTCTTCAACGTCTACGGCCGCCGTCAGGCCCTCTCCAACCCGTACACCGGCGTCCTCGCCATCTTCGCCGCGAGGCTCCTCAACGACCGTCCGCCCGTGATCTTCGAGGACGGGCTGCAGCGGCGCGATCTCGTGAGCGTCACCGACGTCGCCCGCGCCTGCGTCCGGGCCCTCGGCGCCGACGCCGCGGTGGGCCAGGTGCTCAACATCGGCAGCGGGCGGTCGTACACCGTGCGTGAGGTCGCCGAGCGCGTCCGCGAGGTGATGGGGAAGAGCGGTATCGAGCCCGAGATCGTCGGAAAATCCCGGCTGGGCGACGTCCGGCACTGCTTCGCCGACATCGGCGCGGCGCAGCAGAAGATCGGGTATGCGCCCCGGGTCTCGCTCGAGGAGGGGCTCCGCGATCTCGCCGGCTGGCTCGAGGGGCAGGTGGCGAAGGACGCTGTCGCCCAGGCCCGCGCCGAGCTCGAGTCCAGGGGGCTCACGGTATGAGCGCCGCGGCGGATGGCCCGGGCGGCGCGACCGCAGCGCCGGGGCGCCCGGCGCTGATCACCGGCGGCGCCGGCTTCATCGGGGCCAACCTGGCCCACCGCCTGCTCCAGGCGGGAGAGGCGGTGATCCTCTTCGACAACCTCTCCCGCCCCTCGGTGGCGCGCAACGTCGAGTGGTTGAGGCGCACCCACGGCGACCGCGTCACGCTGATCACCGGCGACGTGAGGGACGCCCGCGCTGTCGCGGCCGCGGTCCGGCGCGCCTCGAGCGTCTTCCACTTCGCCGCCCAGGTGGCCGTGACGACGAGCCTCGTCCAGCCGGTGGAAGACTTCGAGATCAACGCCCGCGGGACGCTCAATGTGCTCGAGGCGATCCGCGCCGAGAGCGCCCCGCCGCCGCTCCTCCTCACGTCCACCAACAAGGTGTACGGCGGCCTCCCCGACGTCCCGCTCTCGTGCGGCGGCCGGCGCTACGAGCCCGCGGATCCGGAGCTCCGGGCCTCCGGCGTCTCCGAGGCCCGCCCGCTCGATTTCCACAGCCCCTACGGCTGCTCCAAGGGCGCGGCGGACCAGTACGTCATCGATTATGCCCGCACCTTCGGGCTCCCCGCGGCGGTGTTCCGGATGAGCTGTATCTACGGTCCTCGGCAGTTCGGGACCGAGGACCAGGGGTGGGTCGCGCATTTCCTCCTCCAGGCGCTCCGGCGGGAGCCGATCACCCTTTACGGCGACGGGATGCAGGTGCGTGACGTGCTCTTCATCGACGACCTCGTCGACGCGCTCCTCCTCGCCCGCAGGGACATCCGGCAGATCTCGGCGTCGGCGTTCAACGTCGGCGGGGGCCCGGAGAACACGCTCAGCCTGCTCGAGCTGCTCGATCTCATCGAGGAGCTCGACGGCAAGCGCCCCCTGATCGGCTTCGAGGGGTGGCGGCCGGGCGATCAGCGGTACTACGTCTCCGACTGCCGCCGGCTCTCCGCGGCCACGGGGTGGTGGCCGCGCGTCCGGGTCCGCGAGGGGGTGCGCAGGCTGCACGGCTGGCTGCGGGAGATGACGGAGGCGACCGGCGCCGCGAAGGCCGCCGCCGGCGCCGGCCAGCCCGCGAAGGAGCCGTGCGCGGGGGGCGTCCGGTGAGGTTCGCGCTCGTCAACCCGGCCTGGAGCTTCGAGGGGAGCATCTATTTCGGCTGCCGCGAGCCTCACCTGCCCCTCGAATACGGCTACGCCAGGGCGCTGCTCGAGGCCGCGGGCCACGAGGCGACCCTCGTCGACGCCCAGGCCCGGGGCCTCGCCGACGGCGCCCTCCGCGACGAGGTGGCCGCGCTCCGCGCCGACGCCATCGTGGTGACCACCGCGCCGAGCTACCTCTTCTGGCGCTGCGCCCCGCCCGAGCTCCGCGTCCCGCAGCAGGCGCTCCGCGCGCTCCACGGGCTGCCAGGGCTCCGGCTCGCGGTGGGCCCCCACGCCTCCACCACCCCCCGCGCCACCCTGCGCAAGCTCGGGGTCGACGCCGTGGTGATGGGCGAGTGCGAGGACGTGCTGGTGGAGCTCGCCGATCGCCCGCGATCGCGCTGGGGCGAGATCGACGCGATCGCCTGGCTGGACGGCGACGAGGCGCGCGTGCAGGGCGGCCCGCGCGCGTCGGACATGGCCCGGCTGCCGGCCCTGCGCTGGGACGACGCCACGGTGGCGCGCCACGCCCACCACCACCACCGCTTCGACACCACGCCGATCGGCCCCGGCGCCGAGGTCGAGGCGTCGAGAGGGTGCCCGTACCACTGCACCTTCTGCGCGAAGGACAACTTCCGCGAGGGCTACCGCAAGCGCCCCCTCGGCGTGCTCCTCGACGAGATCGACGGGCTCGTCGCCCAGGGGGTTCGTTACGTCTATTTCATCGACGAGATCTTCCTGCCGGATCGCCCGCTGCTCGAGGCGCTCGTCGATCGCCCGGTGTCGTTCGGCGTCCAGATGCGCGTCGATAACTGGAGCCGGGAGATGCTCGACCTGCTCGGGAGAGCGGGGTGCGTCTCGATCGAGGCAGGGGTGGAGAGCGTCACCCGGGAGGGCAGGAGCCTCCTGGCCAAGCGCTGCAGGCTCTCGACCGAGCAGCTCGGCGATCTCCTGATCCACGCCAAGAAGAGCGTCCCCTTCGTCCAGGCGAACCTGATCCAGTCGCCGACCGACGATCCAGCGGACGTCGCCGCCTTCCGGGAGCGGCTCCGGCAGCACGGCGTGTGGGCGAACGAGCCGGTGCCGATGTTCCCTTACCCGGGCTCGCCCGAGTACACGATGCGCTGGGGCGCCCCCGACGATGAAGCGTGGGAGCGCTCGGTCGCGCACTACCTCGATCAGTTCGAGCGCTTCAGCGACCTCCAGGACAGCCGCCCTCTCCCGCTCTCCGCGCTGGAGATCGCGCCCCCCGGCCATGGCTGACGCAGCGCGCGCCCCCGGCTCGGTCCTGATGACCGCCGACACGGTGGGGGGCGTCTTCTCCTACGCGCTCGCGCTCGCGCGCGCGCTCGCGGCGCGCGGGGTCCGGACGTCGCTCGCCACCCTCGGCGGGCCGCTCTCCGCGCCCCAGCGCGAGGCCGCGGGCCGCGTGCCCGGGCTCGCCGTCTTCGAGAGCTCCTTCCGGCTCGAGTGGATGGAGGATCCCTGGGACGACGTCGCGCGCGCCGGGGACTGGCTCCTCGAGCTCGAGGAGCGCGTCCGGCCGGCGCTCATCCACCTGAACGGCTATGCGCACGGCGCGCTCGGCTTCCGCGCCCCGAAGCTCGTTGTGGCCCACTCGTGCGTCCTCTCCTGGTGGGCCGCGGTCCTCGGCGGGGAGGCGCCGCCGCGGTACGATCGCTACCGGCGCGAGGTGGCCCGGGGGCTCGCCGCCGCGTCGGCGGTGGTGGCCCCGACCCGGGCGATGCTCGACGCGCTCCTGCGCCACCACGGCCCGCTCCCCGGGGGCACGCGGGCGGAGGTGATCCCCAACGCCGCCGACCCCGCGCGGTTCGCCCCGCGCCCCAAGGAGGAGCTCGTCCTCGCGGTCGGGCGGCTCTGGGACCAGGCCAAGAACATCGAGGCGCTCGGCGAGGTGGCCCCTCACCTGCCCTGGCCGATCCAGGTGGCAGGGAGCGACGTCCGCCCGGGCGCGGGCGCGGGCGCGACACCCCTCCCTTCGCACCTCCCCTCGCTCGAGCACCTCGGCGTGCTCTCGCCGTCCGCCGTCGCCGCCGCGCTCGGCCGCGCGTCGATCTACGCTCACCCGGCCCGCTACGAGCCGTTCGGCCTGTCGGTCCTGGAGGCTGCGCTCTCCGGGTGCGCCCTCGTCCTGGGCGACATCCCCAGCCTGCGCGAGGTCTGGGGGGACGCGGCCCTCTACGTGGATCCCGGCGACACGGAGGCCCTCCGGCGCGCGCTCCGGGCGCTCATCGACGCGCCCGGCGCGCGGCGCGAGATGGCCACGCGCGCCCGCGCCCGCGCCCTCGGCTTCTCGCCGCGGCGGATGGCCCGGGGCTACCTGCGCCTCTACGGCGAGCTCCTCGAGCGCGGGCCTGGCGAAGAAGAGCGCTCGCCGTGGAGGAGAGGGGAGCACGCGCCATGCGCATAGCCCTGTTCTGCCACTCCCTGCTCTCCGACTGGAACCACGGGAACGCGCACTTCCTCCGCGGCGTGGTCACCGAGCTCGCCGAGCGCGGGCACGAGGTCCGCGCCTTCGAGCCGAGGGACGCCTGGAGCCTCCAGAACCTCGTCGCCGATCACGGCGAGGCGCCGCTGCGCGAGGTGAGGGAGGTCTACCCGCGCGTCGATCCCATCCGGTACGACCTTGCCTCGCTCGACCTCGACGAGGCGCTCGAGGGCACCTCGCTCGTCCTCGTCCACGAGTGGAGCGAGCCCGAGCTGGTCGCCCGCATCGGCGCGCACCGGGCACACGCGTCGCGCGCGTCGTACCGGCTGCTCTTCCACGACACACACCACCGGTCGGTCACGGATCCCGGGGCCATGGCCCGCTACGACCTCACCCGCTACGACGGCGTCCTCGCCTTCGGCCGGGTGATCCGCGACCTCTACCTCGCGCGCCGCTGGGCCCGCCGGGCCTTCGTCTGGCACGAGGCCGCGGACGTCCGCGTGTTCCGCCCGCGCCGCGGGGCCCGGCCCGAGCGCGATCTCGTGTGGATCGGCAACTGGGGCGACGAGGAGCGCACCCGCGAGCTCGACGCGTTCCTGATCGGCCCGGCGCGCGATCTCGGCCTCTCCGCCCGCGTGCACGGGGTGCGTTACCCCGACCACGCCCGCGCCGCGCTCGACGCGGCCGGCATCGAGCACCGGGGCTGGCTCCCCAACTACCGCGCTCCCGAGGCGTTCGCGCGGGCCAGGGTGACCGTCCACGTCCCGAGGAGGCCCTACGTCGCCTCGCTCCCGGGGATCCCGACCATCCGGCCGTTCGAGGCCATGGCCTGCGCCATCCCGCTCGTCTGCTCGCCGTGGAGCGACGCGGAGGGGCTGTTCTCGCCCGGCCGCGACTACCTCGTCGCCCGGGACGGCGACGAGATGAAGCGGCGCCTCGCGGCCCTGCTCGCCGAGCCCGCCCTGGCCGCCGAGCTGGCGGAGCGGGGGCGCGCGACGATCCTCGCGCGCCACACGTGCGCCCACCGGGTCGACGAGCTCCTCGCCATCGCCGCCGAGCTCGGCGTCGAGGTCGACCGCCCCGCGCCCGCCGCCCCACCCCAGCGAGCCACGTCATGAACCGACCCAGCCCACGCCCGACCGCGAGCCGATCGCTCGACATCGCCTTCTTCGGATCGAGCCTCGTCTCCGCCTACTGGAACGGAGCCGCCACCTACTACCGCGGCATCCTCCGCGCCCTCGCGGCGCGAGGGCACCGCATCACCTTCCACGAGCCGGACGCCTACGATCGCCAGAAGCACCGCGACATCGACGACCCGCCGTGGGCCCGCGTCGTCGTCTACTCCGGCGCCGACCCCGCGGAGCCCAGGCGGCTCGTCGAGCAGGCCCGGAGCGCCGACGTCGTCGTCAAGGCCAGCGGCGTCGGCGTCTTCGACGAGCTGCTCGAGGCCGAGGTCGCCGCGCTCGATCGGCCGGGGCTCACCACGATCTTCTGGGACGTCGACGCCCCGGCCACGCTCGAGCGGGTCCGCGCCGCGCCGTCGGACCCCTTCCGCGCGCAGATCCCGCGCTTCAACCTGGTCTTCACCTACGGCGGCGGCGACCCGGTGGTGCGCGGCTACGAGGCGCTCGGCGCGCGGCGCTGCGCGCCGATCTACAACGCGCTCGACCCCGAGACCCACCTCGAGGTCCAGCCAGACCCTCGATTTCATTGCGATTTTGCGCTGCTCGCCAACCGCCTGCCGGACCGGGAACGGCGCGTGGAGGAGTTCTTCCTGCGGCCCGCGGCCGCGCTCCCCGGGCTCCGGTTCCTCCTTGGCGGCAGCGGCTGGCAGGACAAGGCGATGCCCCCGAACGTCCGGTACGTCGGGCACGTCTACACGGCGGACCACAACGCCTTCAACGCCAGCGCCCGCGCGGTGCTGAACGTGGCCCGCGACAGCATGGCGTCGGTCGGCTTCTCCCCGGCGACCCGGGTCTTCGAGGCCGCGGGCGCGGCCGCGTGCCTCGTCACGGACGCGTGGGAGGGGATCGAGCTCTTCCTCGAGCCCGGGCGCGAGGTGCTTGTCGCGAGGAGCGGCGACGACGTCGTGGAGATCCTCCGGGCGCTCACGCCCGAGCGAGCCCGCGCCGTCGGCAGGGCGGCGAAGCAGCGCGTGCTGGCGGGGCACACCTACGCCGAGCGCGCCAGGCAGGTCGAGGCCCTGCTGGCCCGCCCCGACGGCGCAACCCTCACCGCGATCGCGCCGCCGTGAAGCCCATCTCCTTCGTCTTCCTGGGCCTGTCGATCACCTCGTCGTGGGGCAACGGCCACGCGACGACGTACCGCGGGCTGCTCCGGCGGCTGGCCCAGCGGGGGCACGGCGTGCTGTTCCTGGAGCGGGACCTCTCGTTCTACGCCGAGAACCGCGACCTCCCGAGCCCGCCCTACGGCCGGACCGAGCTCTACCGGGGGCTCGACGATCTCCGCGCGCGCTTCGGGGGCGCGGTGCGCGACGCGGACCTGGTGGTCGTCGGGTCCTACGTGCCCGACGGCGCCGAGGTCGGCGCCTGGGTGACGGAGACGGCGCGCGGGAAGACCGCGTTCTACGACATCGACACGCCGGTGACGCTCAAGCAGATCGAGCGGGGCGGCGCCGGGTACCTGTCTCCGGCGCTCATCCCGCGGTACGACCTGTACCTCTCGTTCACCGGCGGCCCGACGCTCGAGCGGCTCGAGCGCCGCCACGGGGCGAAGCGGGCGCGGCCGCTCTACTGCGCGGTGGATCCGGACGAGTATTTCCCGGAGCGCGCGCCGCCCCGGTGGGATCTCGGCTACCTCGGCACGTACAGCGCCGATCGCCAGCCCACGCTGGACCGGCTCCTCGTCGCGCCGGCGCGCCGCTGGGGGCGCGGCCGCTTCGTTGTCGCCGGCCCGCAGTACCCGGCGGACATCGGCTGGCCCACCAACGTCGAGCGCACGGATCACGTCCCGCCGGGCGCGCACCGCGGCTTTTACGGCGCGCAGCGCTTCACGCTCAACGTCACCCGCCGGGACATGATCGAGGCGGGGTACTCGCCGAGCGTGCGCCTCTTCGAGGCCGCGGCCTGCGGGGTGCCGGTGATCAGCGACGACTGGCCGGGCCTCGACGAGCTCTTCGAGCCGGGCAAGGAGATCCTGGTCGCCCGCTCCCCGGAGGAGGTGCTCCACCTGATCCGCGAGCTCCCCGAGCGGGAGCGGATCGCGATCGGCCAGCGGGCGCGCGAGCGCGTGCTCGCCCGACACACGGCGGCGCACCGCGCCGAGGCGCTGGAGAGGTACACCCGGGAGCTGCTCGACGAGCAGGGCGCGCCGGAGCGCCGGAGCGCCCGGGGGGCCGGGGACGATGACGTCGACGTGGGGAGTCGACCTGGAGAGGAGGTCAGAGAGACATGAGCGCAGCGCTCCGCATCCTGGTGACCGGGGGCGCCGGATTCGTCGGCTCCCACCTGTGTGATCGGCTGATCCGGGAGGGCCACGAGGTCGTCGCGCTCGACGATCTCTCGACGGGCTCCCGGGACAACGTCGCCCATCTCCTCTCTCACCGGCGCTTCCGGCTGGTGGAGCACGACGTCATGCAGCCGTACGAGCGGGAGGTCGACCGCATCTACAACCTCGCCTCGCCGGCGAGCCCGCCGCATTACCAGCGCGATCCGGTCCGTACCACGCTGGTCAACGTGCTCGGCGCGCTCCACGCGCTGAAGCTCGCCGAGGGCTGCGGGGCGCGCGTCTTCCAGGCGTCGACCAGCGAGGTCTACGGCGATCCCGAGGTCCACCCGCAGCCGGAGGGCTACCGGGGCGCGGTGAACCCGATCGGGATCCGCTCCTGTTATGACGAGGGGAAGCGGTGCGCCGAGTCGCTGATGATGGACTTCCACCGCCGCGGCGTCGAGGTGCGCCTGGCGCGGATCTTCAACACGTACGGTCCGCGCATGGCGCTCGATGACGGTCGGGTGGTGTCGAACTTCATCGTACAGGCGCTCCGGGGTGAGGACCTCACCGTGTACGGCGACGGCTCCCAGACACGGAGCTTCTGCTACGTGGAGGACCTCATCGACGGGATCGTCCGGCTGATGGAGCACCCGGCCGAGACGGGCCCGGTGAACCTGGGCAATCCCGAGGAGTTCACCGTACTTGAGCTCGCCGAGGAGGTGCTTCACCTGACCGGGAGCCGGGGTCGGGTGGTGTTCCGTCCGCTGCCCGAGGACGATCCGAGGCAGCGGCAGCCGGTGATCGACCGCGCGCGGCGGGTGCTCGGCTTCGAGCCGAAGGTGCCGTTGCGCACGGGCCTGCGCCGCACGATCGAGGGATTCCGGAGCGCGCTCGGGCTGGGCCATCGCGCACCTGGGCTCCCGATGTCGGACGATGACGCACCGTTGCCCCGTGCGGCGAACGGCTGAGCCGAGCCGACCGTAGAGTCGCTGCGGCGCCCATGATACCGTCAGCTCTCTGACGCCCGATTGTCGCACAGGGCCGTGCGGCGAACGGCAGGGGCACTGCGCCCTTAACTTAGAGCGAAGGAGAGCGGCATGGATCTCAGGGCATGGTGCGCGGCGCTCTGCGCGGCGACGGTGGGTCTCGTGGGCTGCGGCGGGGACTCGGGAACGAGCAATACCGGCGGTTCGTCGGACGGCTCGGGCTCGGGCATCGGGCAGGGGAGTGGTTCCAGCGGCCAAGGGGGTTCCTTCGGCGAGGGGGTCGGCTCCGGGATCGGGTCCGGATCCGGCAGCGGGACGACCGGGGGAGGCGGCAGCGGCGCGGGCTCCTCGGGGTGCGAGCACGTCGATGTCGTGTTCGCGCTCGACAACTCCTCGAGCATGGATGAGGAGAAGGCGTCGATGCGCGACGTCGTGTTCCCGGCGTTCGCGCAGGCGTTGCTCGATATCGACGGCATCCGCGACTTCCGCGCGGCCGTGATGGACGCCTGCCCCCTCCCCGCCACCTTCCACACGCGCGGCGCCGCGGGTGAGTGCTCGTTCCAGAGCGGCAAGGCGTGGATGGAGAGCTCGAGCACCGACCTCACGGGCGAGTTTCAGTGCGCTGCAGATCTCTATGTGGACGACATCGAGTGCACCGAAACCAATGACGACGAGCAGCCCGTGTCCTCGATCGCCGCCGCGCTGGAGCCGCCGTTCTCGACCGGCGAGAACGCGGGGTTCCTCCGCAACGACGCGTTGCTGGTGGTCGTGGCGATCACCGACGAGGACGAGCAGCCCGCCCCGCGCCAGACGCCGCAGCAGATCCACGATCGGCTGGTCGCCGCGAAGGGCGACGCGAAGAACGTGGTGTTCCTCGGCATCGGCGGAAGGCGGCAGTGCGAGGGCGCTTATGGGGACGCGGAGGAGGCCGAGGACATGCAGAGGCTCGTGGACCTGTTCGCCGCCGATGGCCGTGGGTTCTTCTGGGATCTCTGCGAAGGGCACCTCGAGGACGGCCTCACGAGCGCCCTCGCGGCGATCGAAGAGGCGTGTGTGGAGTTCGTGCCCACCGTGAACTGACGATGAACTGACGAAGGGCGGCGCCGTGAGGCGCCGCCGGCAGGCTACCGCGGCAAGCTCTCCTGGTCTTCCTCCGGCGCTTCGCCCTCGTCGGCGCCGAGCTGCTCGACTTCCCCCCACAACGCATCGAGTTCCAGCCGGAGCCCTTCGCATCCAGGCACATCGATGCTCCCATCGGTCGCGTCGAGCGCGTGCGCGTAGCGCCCATCCGCCCCGAGCTCGAGGAGCTCGATGCTCCGGAGCTGCGGATCGACGATCCAGTACCAGCGCACCCCGAAGGCGGCATATTCGCGGAGCTTCTCGACACGATCGCGGCGCCCGTCGCTCGGCGTGGGGGAGACGACCTCGACGGCGATATCGGGCGGGATACGCACCAGCCCCCGCGCTGGTGGCCTCCGGCTTCCGGGGAAAAAGACGGTCACGTCGGGCTTCCGGCCCCGCTGCGGCTTCACCGCGAATTTTGCGTCCGAGCCGCCCACCAGCCCGCCGCGGGGGGTGATCCAGGCGCGGAGCATGTGGATCAACCAGCCGACCACGACCTCGTGAACGTAGCCGGACACCTCTTCCTCCACGAGCAACCCGTCCACGAGCTCGCCCGGCTCATCCTCGGGCAGGGCCGCCCACTCGACGAGCGACATCCGCCGGCCTGACGCGGGTGCGGGTGAACGAGCCGCAGCCTGGACCATGAACCGAGCCTATCACGCCTGCCGCAAGGGGTGTACCGCGAGGGCGGCCCGCCCGCTGCTCCCACCAGGCGCGCGCAAGCATCCGCCGCGTGTCGGCGAGGCGCGAGGCGCGAGGCGTGAGGGCCGGCGGGGGTGCGCCCCTGATCGCTCTCTTTTTTTCCCTCAAAGTTAACACTGTTACGAATAGTTTCATCGTTACAACCAGCAGCCGGTGGAGGGTATGATGGATAGGGTCTTTGGACTGAGCGGCTTCCTCGTGATGCCGTTCTGGTTCCTGATGATTTTTCTGCCCCGCGCTCGATGGACGCGGCGGATCATGGAGTCGCCGCTCGTGATCGTCGCGCCCGCGCTGCTCTACACGGCGCTCGTCCTCCCGGTCATCCGCGAGGTGTTCCCGATCGTCAACCAGCCGAGCCTCGCGGCGGTCGCCCAGCTGCTCGGCTCGCCCGCGGGCGCCACGATCGGCTGGGTTCATTTCCTCGCCTTCGATCTCTTCGTGGGCCGGTGGGTGTACCTCGACAGCCGCGATCGCGACATCTCGCCGTGGCTCATGGCCCCGGTGCTCTATCTGACGCTGATGCTCGGGCCGCTGGGGTTCTCGCTCTACCTCGCCGTCCGCGCGATCGCCGCTCGATCGCCGCGCGCCGTCGTCGCGACCGCGGCGCCGCGCCCCGCCGGGGAGGCCTGACATGAGCGCCCGCTCGCTGAGCCCGCGCACAGCGTGGGCGTCGCCGACGGCGGGCCAGGGCTCCCCGTCGTCAACTGGAGCACGCGCGGAGGCGACCTGCGCATCGCCCACTTCTTCGGGATGCACGCGCTGCAAGCCGTCCCGCTGGTCGGCTACTGGCTGTCGGCGAGGGCGTCGGGCTCAGGGCCGCGCATGCGGCGGGCAACGCGATGGGTGATCGCGTTCGCCATCGGCTACGGCGCCGTCGCGCTGGCGCTCTTCCTGACGGCCCTCGCAGGGCGACCGCTGATCCGGATGTAGCGCGCCGAGAGGACGGCGGTCCTGCGCCGCTGGAAGCTAAAGAGGCGAGCCGGCGCAGATCGCCGACCACTGCCGCGTGACGATGGGCGCGAGCAGGATGTCGTCAAGCGGACGACGTCGCCTGCGACGAGTCCGTCACTTCATCGTCATCGATAGACAACAACAAGCAGGTAGCCCGCCACACAATTGACACAAATTCCGTCTAGGCTCTCCAGCGCGTCTGCGCCTGCCGCTGTTTCCCACCCGTGAGGCTCGCCATGCCCGACAATTTTGTCGTCCAATCCAGCGCCCTGCCCTCTTCCACCAAGCTCGTAGCTTTTCATGGCACCGAGGGCATCTCGAGGCCCTATCGCTTCGAGCTCTACCTGGTGATGACGAACGACGTCGGCCAGAGCTTCGATATGGCGGCGGCCGTGGGGCAGCCGGTGAGCATCTCCCTGGAGCGGAGCGACGGCGGCGAGCCATTCCTGCGGAGCGGCGTCCTCGGCAGCATCGAGCTCATCAACGAGTTCGCCGGCCGGTCCGTCTTCCGGGCCACCATGGTCCCGCGCCTCGCCTTGCTCGCCATGTCGTTCCACAGCCGGATCTTCACCGCGCAGGCCATCCCGGCGATCCTTCGAGCCGTCCTTCAGAAGGGCGGCGTCACGGACTGCTCCCTCCAGCTCCAGGGCTCCTACACCGTCGAAGAGCATGTCTGTCAGTACCGCGAGACCGACTATGCCTTCGTCGCCCGGTGGATGGAGCGCGAAGGCATCTATTATCACTTCGAGCACGGGGAGGGCGGGGAGACGCTGGTGCTCGTCGATGACAAGTCGGCCCATCAGCCCCATGGCGGCAAGCCCATTCGTTATTATCCGCAGCCAGGCGGCGCCAACACAGCGAAGGACACGTTCCACGCCTTCACCTGCCGGCATGACGCCATGCCCGGCACGGTCCGCCTCAAGGACTACAACTACGCCACGCCGGCCGTACCGGTCACCGGGCAGGCGTCGGTCAGCCCCAGCGGCTTCGGCGAGGTCAGCCTGTACGGCGCGCGGTTCTTCTCGTCGGGCGACGGGGCGCGGCTGGCGCGGATCAAGGCCGAGAGCCTCTCCGCGACCGGCGTCGTCTACCAGGCGATGGGCAAGGCGGCGACGGTGGTCCCCGGGTTCACCTTCGAGATCGAGGACCACCCGCGGGCCGCGTTCAACACGAAGTACCTGACCATCGAGGTCGAGCACTGGTCCAACCAGGCCCCGGACATGCCCGAGCTCCGCGACTTCGCGACGTGGACCGAGAACTACCGCATGGAGGCCAGGGCCATCCCCGTGACGACGCAGTTCCGCGCGCCGCAGGCCACCGCGTGGCCGCGCATCTACGGCACCGAGATCGCGATCGTCGAGGGCGCGGCGGTCAGCGAGTACGCGCAGATCGACACCCATGGTCGCTACCGGATCAAGTTCCACTTCGACGAGAGCGACCTGAGCGGGGGGAAGGCGTCGACCTGGGTCCGGATGCTGCAGCCCCACGGCGGCGGCATCGAGGGCTTCCACTTCCCGCTGCGCGCCGGCGTCGAGGTCATGTGCGCCTTCGAGGGGGGCGATCCCGACCGGCCGGCCATCGTCGGCGTCGCGCCCAACGCGCTGACGCCGAGCCCGGTCACGTCGGGGAACAACACGCGGAACGTGATCCAGACGGGCGGGCGGAACCGGCTCGAGCTCGAAGACCAGGCCGGGCAAGAGCGGATCACGCTGTCGACGCCTTATGACAACACCTACCTCCGGATGGGGGCGCCCAACGGCGGCGCCTCGTACGAGGTCAAGTCGCAAGGCCACGCTTATGTGTGGATCGGAGGCAGCTCCGAGAACATCGTGACTGGCAACCGAACGGCGATCACCGTGGGCATCTCCGAGAGCGTGATCGGGGGCTTCAGCTTGAGCGCCGTCGGAGGATACGCCGGGAGCTTCATCGCTGGATACTCACAGAACGTGATCTTGGGCTATCGCCACACGACCATCCTCGGCAATGAAAAGACGACCCTCCGCGGCAACCGAAAGACCGCCATCACGAGGAATCGGAGCACGAAGATCGGGGGCGACGACACGTTCACGCTCGTGGGCGATCGCGTCGCCACCATCAGGGGCAACAGCAGTTTGCGCATCATGGGGAAGCGCAACACCCAGATCAGAGGCAAGGACGACAGCACCTTCTTCAACGGGCGAGAGACGACGGTCTTCGTATCGAACAAAACGACGATCAACGGCACCAGCGAGACCGATGTCACCGGGACCCGACGCACAGACGTCCGCGGCCATGCCACCGGCAACTTTTACGCAGGGCGAACGACCACCGTGCACGCGGGGGGGAGCTCGAAGACGATCAGAGGCGGTAACACCGCCAAGATCTATGGCCCCAGAAAAACCACGGTCTATGGACCGAGCTCGAGCGCCATCCATGGCCCCGCCGAGAGCAAGATAACAGGCCTCTACACGACCAAGATCGGGTCGCGCGTCGAGATCATCAACGGAACAAAATACGAGAACATCAAGGGGCTAGCGTTCAAACGCGCCCCCTTGGAGATAAAGAAATTGAACGCAGCGGAAATCTCGGCAAAGGGCTACAAGGCCTCAGCCGAGATAATGACGATCAAGACTCGGCTCGGCCTCTCGAACGCGGACTTGCACATCCTGAAGTAGTCCACCCATCGAGCGTGGAACAGGCTCGCGCTCGCCGCCGAGTCATGGATCCATTGAGCCCGCTACCCTGGAGCCCGCCGGATGAAAATTGTCAAACCCATGCGCCTCGGGGTGGTGCCGAGGGTCTTCATGAACCAGCGCACCCCGCACCTCCTGGTCACCACCTTCGTCGGCTTCTCCTATGACCGACCGGCCCGCTTGCTCTACGAGCCGTCGGTCTGGAAGATGGTCACGGAGGACCTCGGCGACGATGGCCTCCTCGACGAGTTCAATCCCAAGACCCGGGGCGAGCTCCTCGTCACGGGCCGTTGCTATCCGCCGGGGCGCATCGCTCGCCCCGCGAGCTCGGTCCGCGTCCAGCTCGGACCCATCGACAAGAGCCTCTATGTCATCGGCGACCGAACGTGGGGTCTGCTCGGAATGTCGGATCCGGCGCCTTTCACCGAGATGCCCGTCACCTGGAAGAACGCCTTTGGCGGGAGCGGTTTTGCCAGGAACCCGCTGGGCAAGGGCCACGGCGACAAGAGCGCAGCGCTCCCCAACATCGAGTCGCCCAAGCACCTCATCCACGCACGCAGCGACTGCCCGGTGCCCGCCGGTCTCGACAGCTACGACCTGACCTGGCCCCAGAGGTTCTCCAAGATCGGCACCCACGATGCAGCGTGGCGTAACGAGTGCTTCCCTGGCTTCGCGCGGGATCTGGACCCAACGTTCTTCAGCATGGCTCCGGACGACCAGCAGATCGACGGCTTCTTCCGGGGCGACGAGGCCTTCGTGGTCGAGAACATGCACCCCGACGAGCCTCGGATCGAGAGCTCCCTTCCCGGGGTCGCCACCCGATGCTTCGTCTGCCTCAAGACGAACGACGGCGTGGAAGTCCGCGAGCCCGCGATGAAGCTCGATACGGTGCGCCTGTTCCCGCACCGCGAACGGGGGGTCGTTCTCTTTCGCGGCGGCATCGAGATCTCCGAGGACGACGCAAAGGACGTGGTGGCCGTGCTGGTCGCCTGCGAAGCCATGGGCGCTCCCAGGCCCGTCGCGTATTACCATGACTACCTGGCCCCCCGGCTCGGCCCCCGGAACCCGGACCTCCCGGATGACGAAGATGACGTGCTCATGCCCGAGCCCGAGGATCCGGACGCGCCGCCGCTGCCCGATGACCAGCTCTCCGGGCTTGCGTCAAGGCTAAGGCGGCAAGGGTTTCTGGGAGGTACCCCGGCTCGATCCGTCAAGCGCGCGGCCGCCGTTGCGGCCGGCGCCGGCGTCGTCGCTACGGGCGTCCACGAAGCCGAAGCCATGGCGGACCTCGACGCCGAACCGACCGAGGCCGACTTCGAGGGGGACCTCGACGTCGAAGCGCTCGAGGCCGAGCTCGAGGGGGACCTCGACGTCGAGGCCACCGAAGCCGAGCTCGCCGAGATGGGGATCGGCCCCGAGCGCCTCGCCGCCCCGGCCGACGAGGACGAGGAAGCCGCGGACGACGTCCCAGAGGGCACGGAGGAAGAGGAGAGCCCCGCGTGGTCCCAGGCGGACACGGGGGTGAGCCACGAGGAGGACCCGGAGGGCATCGCGTTTGCGGCCTCGGCGGCGACCCCCACCCTGGAAGACGACACCGAGCAGGCCGGAGCGCTTCGCCAGCAGGATGCCCTGATGGAGTGGGGCAGGAAGCAGCTGCGGGACCATGGCATCGACCCAGCGGCGCACCTCGGCCAGGAAGAACCCGCCGACGATCTCGCGTCCCTCGCCGAATCGGACGAGTCCGACGAGGCCCTGGTCAGCCTGGTCGAGAGCAAGCTCAGCAGCGCGCTGACGGCGCACGGGGTCGACGTCGGTGCGCTGCTCTCGAAGGCGCGTCAGAACCCCGCCGAGCATCCGAGCGAGATCGGGATATCGGAGGTCCGCGAGCGCGTGCGGCAGTCGCTGGCGAGCGAGGGCTTCACGCCGGAGAAGACCGAAGAGCTGGTGTCGTCGCTCGATTGGCAAGCATTCGAGGACGAGACCCAGGCCGCCGCTGACGCGGACCTCGACGACACATCCGATATCCCCGACGAGGCGCCCGAGGTCGCCGACGCGCTGCCCGACGAGCCAGCCGGGGACCCCCTGCCAGAGGACGAGGCCTGGGGCGGTGAGCCTGCGGACGACGATGACCTCGCGTTTGCGGAGGAGCTGGACGAGAAGGCTTCGCGTTTCGACGAGTGGGGCGAAGACGGGCCGCGGCTCGCGCACCTCCTGGCGGCCTCCGCGCCCCTCGACAGCGAAGAATCCCTGCGGCTTCGCCGCGAAGTTGAGGCCGGGCACAAGGAGGGGCGGAGCTTTGCGGGGTGCGATCTCGCGGGCGCCGACCTCTCTCACCTCGACCTCGAGGGGATCGACCTCGAGGGCGCCAATCTCGAGTCCGCCTTCCTCACCGGGAGCATCTTGCGAAAGGCGAAGCTCACAAGAGCCATCCTGGCGCACGCAAACCTGGAGGCGGCGGATCTCTCGGAGGCCAAGCTCGACGGAGCCAATTTTGGTTCGGCGTGCCTGCGGGACGTGAAGGCCACGGGAGGCGTCAATTTCGGCGAGGCCGTGCTCGTCAAGGCCGACCTCTGGGGCGCGGATTGCTCCGGCGCCAACCTCTCGGGCGCTGACCTCTCCGAGGCCAATCTCTGCGACACCAACCTGGAGAACGTCGTCGCAGAAAAGGCGACGTTCCAGAACGTGGACCTCACGGGGACGCGCCTCGCGGGCGCGCGGCTCTCGGAGTGCACCTTCAACGAGGTGAACGTGACCGAGGTCGATTTCACCGGCGTCGATCTGAGCGCCGCCACCTTCATCGCCGCCCAGGGCGACCGCGCCGTCTTCCGAAACGCGATCGCGAAGGACATTGTCAGCGTGAAGGGCTCGTCCTTCGCGGGCGCAGACTTCGCCGGCGCGACGCTCACCGGCGCGAACCTGATGGGGACGAACCTCGTCGGCAGCGACTTCTCCGACGCCGACATGCGCGGCGCGCTGCTCGATGAGGCTGACTTGACGGAGGCGAGCCTGGATCGCGCGAACCTCGCCGAAGCCATGCTGACCCGAGCCAACCTCACCAAGGCGTCGCTCTACGCCGCCGACCTGAGGCTGAGCATCATGAACCATGCATGCGTCCGGGGGGCCAGATTCGTGAAGGCCAACCTGTTCGGCGTGTGCGCCGACCGGATGGTCGGAGATGACGACACGAGCTTTGCCGGCGCCAACCTCAAGCGACTCAGGGTGGTACCGGCCGAGAGGCAGCATGGATAGGGAAGCGCTGTGCAAGCTGATTGAACAAGGAGAGGTCGTCTCGGAGCTGGACCTGTCGGGCCTCGACCTCTCGGGCCTCGACCTCTCCGGCGGGATCTTCGAGGACGTCCGCTTCAAGAGCGCCAACCTCGCGGGCGTCAAGGTGCGCGAGGCGATCTTTCACCGCTGTGATCTCACGGGAGCCAACCTGAAGGGATTGGATCTTCACCTTGGCACCACCATGGACTGTACGCTCGCTGGGGCCGTGCTCGCCGACGCCTCGCTGGTCGGAGCGAGCTTCGCGGGCGTGGACCTTGAATCGGCCGATCTGACGGGAGCTGACCTCTCGTCGGCCACCGTCGACCATGCCACGCTCAAGAACGCCCGATTGGTCCGTGCCAACCTGACCGACGCGAGCCTGTTTGAGGCCGAGGTCGAAGGCGCCGACTTCTCCCAGGCCAACCTGACCAAGGCTGTCTTGTTCCGTCAGGACCTGTCCCAGGCCATCCTCACGGGGATCACCCTCGTGGAGGCGATCCTCGTCCAGGCGCGGCTGGGCCCCAAGGACTTCCGGCGGATGGACCTCAGCAGGACGCTCTTCACCAACGCCGACCTGCACGGTTGCGACTTCTCAGGGGCCACGCTGACGAACTGCAGCTTCAAGGGCGCCGACCTGACCGGGGCTCGATTGGATGGAGCCATCGCCCAGCAGGCCGACTTCGTCGAAGCGATCCTGATGAACGCGAGCCTCACCCAGGCCGACCTGAGCCAGTCGATCTTCGTCGACGCGCGCGCTGGCGCCGCGAACCTCTCAGGCGCGCGGCTCGAGATGAGCGTCTGGCACCGGGCGTTCTGCGCGGGGGCACGCTTCTGCCAGGCAGACCTGCGCCATGCGGACCTCTCCCACGCCGACGTATCTCTCGCCGATTTTTCCGGTGCGACGCTGGCGCGCGCGCGGCTCCATCGTGTGACGGACAAGGACACGATCTGGCCGGCGGACAAGGCGCTAGCATACGGCGACGACCAGGAGCTCAAGGAAGCAGAAGACTGGCAGGCCAACGTGCTTGGGAGGCCTGCCGGCAGTCACCGCACCCCTCACGGATGAGGAAACCATGCAGAGCGCAGCAAGAACGAGACAATACCAGCGCGAGTCCTACGGTGAACACGGCGCCGTGCTCCGGATCGACAGCCCCGCGTACATCGTCGAGACCGAGCATGGCGAGGTCCGCGCGAGGCGCGCGACGAGCTGCCTGCTGGAGCCTGCGATCGGAGATCTGGTGCTCCTCACCGCCGTGAATGGCGCGCAGTACATCCTCGCCGTTCTCGAGCGGGAGGAAGGCGCTCCCTCGCGCCTCGTCGCCGAAGGGGATCTCCAGATCCGTTTGCGGAGCGGCTCGCTGGGCCTCGCGGCGCCTGACGGTGTACACGTGGTAGCCGGCAAGGACCTCTCGATGGCCGCGTCGACCTTCCGCGTCGAGGCCAAGGAGGGGCATGTCGCGCTGGAGGTGTTCTCGTTCCTCAGCAAGATGGCGCGCGGGGAGGTCGACCGGGCCAAGCTGATCGGCCGGAGCCTCGACTCGGCGCTCGACCGGCTGTCGCAGAGGGTGAAGCGCTCCTACCGCATCGTGGAGGAGGCCGACCATGTGCGCGCCGAGCGCATCGACTATGCGGCGAAGGGCAACCTCGCCATCCACGGCGAGAACGCCAAGATCACCGCGTCGCACCTCGTGAAAATCGATGGCGACCAGATCCAGGTAGGGTGACCGGACATGTTTGCCACGACGTCGGGCGGTGGGCTCAACTTTGGCATGCCGGATGTCTGCCTCAATCCGCCGAACATCCCCGTCCCCTATCCAAACTTTGCATCCAATAACATGGCGACGGGCGTCGCGTACAAGGTGATTTTGGGGCGCGGCTTCGCCCACACCTTGACAACCAGCATTCCCCTATCCTCCGGCGATAACCCCGGGATCCTCGGTGGCGTGGTCTCCCGTCGCAACATGGGCCCCCGGAGGCACCTCGTCCCCGTTCGCGGGGTGATTCTTCAGGGAAAACCGGCGGTGCGGCTCAGCTGCACCGGCCTTCAGAATCAGATCAATACGAACGGGACGACCATTGTCCCGAGCCAGTTCAAGGTTCTGCTCCTCAAATGACATCCGCTCGGTCGCCCGCGAGAGCCGCCCGCGAGAGCGCCCCGAGATCCCGCCCCGTTCTGACCGCCGAGGGACACCCACGTGGCCATCGATGAAACTACCCGCATCCGCCTGGGGATCATTCAAAAGAAATACGGCGATCGCCTGGCCCGGAGCACGAACGGCGATAGCCCGCCGGACCGGCGCCAGCTGTTCATCGATGAATTCCGGCGGATCTTGGCCGATATCTTCGTTCCCACGTTCGAGGCCATCGGCCGTGAGCTCGCCTCGTCAGGCCACGCTTACCGGATCGAGCAGGACGTGGGCGAGAAGACGCCCAGCATCGAGCTTCACCTCCTGCTCCGGGGCGTGCCGGCGAAGGCGAACAACCTGATCCGCCTCTTCTACAGCGCCGAGGCCGCGGGCGACGGAGAGGTGATCGCCGAGGTCAACGTCTACCAGACCCTGACCGAGCTCACGCGGTTCCGGGTGCTGGCTCGGGTCACCCGGGAGGTCGCGGAGCAGATGTGCGTGGACGCCATCGAGCACGTCTTCGCCTGCAACGCTCGCTGAGGGGCCTTTGTGATGCCCGCGGCGCGGCCGCAGGCCGCGAGCGTCGCCCTGCATCCTCCAGCACGGCGAGCTCGGCGCCGCCGACGGCGTCCGGACCCACGGGCGCGAGCGGATAACCGACGAGCAGGACCGTCAGAGGCACAGCTCGCGCTCGAGGCCGAGCAGCGTGAGCGTCTTCGCGGCGAGCCGCCGCCAGCGCGCGCCGTCGATCGGGAAGCCGAGGCGCTCGTAGTGGAGCGGGCCATCGTGCGGCGGCCTGCGGAAATCGTACGCGGGCGCAGGCCGGAAGCGCTCGACCTCCGCGCCGAACGGGGCGAGCACCTCCCGCTGGCTGGCGAAGCAGGCCAGCATGGCGCGCTTCCGCGACGCCTCGATGTCCGAGAGCCGGAGCGCGATCTCGGGGACGCCGGGGTGCGCGATGAACTCGCCGGTGAGGAGGCGGCCGCGCGCGGCGTGGTACGACGCCGCCTCGAAGATCAGCGGCGCGGTGACGCCGTTCCAGAGGGCGAGCACCGCCGCCGCGTGGACGGCGAGCGCCGCCGCGTCGTGATCGGGGTGGCCGCCCTCGTAGGGGTGGGTGAACACCACCTCGGGCCGCGTCCGGGCGAACAGCTCGACGAGCCGCCGGGTGAGGCTCGGCGCCTCCTCGATCGCCTCCTGGTCGACCGCGCCGAGGCACCTGAGGCGCCCCGCGGGCACGTTGCCGGCCGCCATCGCGCGGGTCACCTCCTCGCGCCGGAGCGCGGCGTAGCGCTCGCGCCCGATGCCGGCGAGGCCCGCCGGCACGAAGCGCTCGTCGCGCGGCGCCCCGTCGGTCACGTGGACCACCTCGATCGGGCTGAGCCGGCCGATCCGCGCGCCGAGCCCGATGGTCTCGTCGTCCGGATGGGCGAGCACGACGAGACAGCGCGGCGCCCGGCCCGACGAGAGCCACGAGAACGGCGGCCACGCGAGCTCCTGGGCGGAGGGCCCCTGACGGCGAAGCACGGCGAGGTTCACGACGGCACCTCCGCGCGCCCGCGGCGCAGCTCGACCCGCGGCCCCGGTCGCCCCACCGGGATGCCGCGGTGCTCCTCGGGTCTCCTCTTTCGCTTCGGCGTGCTCGCGATGTGGGACATGAGCCACCTGGAGCGCATGCGGTCAGGTCGTCCTGGCGCAAAACGCAGCGATCTCCACACTACCAAACGGCGACGCGGCGCGCCAGACGGCGCGTGAAGCGCGGACAGACGAGCCGACGCGTACCCGCTCCTCGCCTCTTTGTGCGCGTCACGCACGTTACGCACGGCGTCGTCTCATGCGTAGCGCCGCGTCATCCGGGCGCAGAAGTCGGCGAACTCCTCGATCCGCTGCGGAGGGCTCGTGTGGTGGGGCCGGACGCCGGCGTGCTCCGGGGTGAAGCAGTAGGTCAGGGTCACCTCGAACGGCTCGAGCGCCCTCATCTGCCGGTCGAACCAGGCCTCCGCGCCGGGGCGGAAGCTGTCGGCCCAGCTGAGGCCCGTGCGGAGGTGGCGCACCCCGAGCTCCTTCAGCCACGTCACCGCGTCGTCGAGCCGGTGGTCCTCGAAGTGGAACCACTGGCATAGACCGAATTCAGGGGTGTACTCCGGGAAGAGCCGGAGCGCGCGCTTGGGCGTCCCGTCCTCGCGGAGCAGGCCCATGTAGAAATGCCGGTAATACGACGAGCCCTCGGCCTCCCGGT
This sequence comes from Sorangium sp. So ce426, assembly GCF_051475585.1. NCBI lineage: Bacteria > Pseudomonadati > Myxococcota > Polyangiales > Polyangiaceae > Sorangium > Sorangium sp. So ce426. Next base: position 9,601,449 of record NZ_CP150341.1, read on the forward strand.
GCCGGGTCGTCGCCGGCCACGCGCGCGGCAGATCGTAGAGGCTGTACCAGTGGATCCGCTCGACCTTGCCGCGGAGCAGCTCGGCGCTCCGCCGGAGACCGAACTCCTGCACCTCCTCGGCGCCGAACGTGGAGACGCCGATCTCGGTGATCCAGAGCGGCCTGTCGGTCACCACGCGGATCTCCTCGAGCCTGGCGGGCCACTCGTGGATCTGCCAGTGATTCCAGTCGAGAGGGAAGCCGTGCACCGCGACAACGTCGACGTGCTCGAGCACGCCCTGCCGCCCCATGTTGGCGATGAACCCCGGATCGATCGGCGAGATGCCGCCCAGAACGCGCAGCAGCCAGTGGCGCTCGCTCCGGATCGCGTCCGCGGCGAGCTTCACCATGGTTCCGTACGTCGTCCACTCGGGATCGATCTCGAAATCCCAGTGCGACCTGTTGTTGGGCTCGTTCCAGAGCATCACCGCCTCGATCACGCCTGCTCTCCCTTCACGAAAGCGCGCCTCGCCGGGTAGACGGCGCCCGGCGGGCGACCGGCGGCCCTCTCGCGCCGGCGGCAGAGGTAGACCTCGGGCTCGGGGTGGTTCACGATCTCGAAGCCGGCGCTCCGCAGCATCGCCTCGGCGCAAGCGCGGTTGGGCACCCACCAGTTGGTCGGGTCGTGCGCATAGCTGTGCTCCACGAAATGGAGCCGGGGATAACCGGCCTCGTCGAAGATCGCCTCCTCGGAGAAGGGGAAATCTTCCTCCAGCGGCGCCACCTCCGCGCTGCCGCGCTGCATGCTCTGGAAGATCAGCGTGTGTCCGACCACGTGCTCGTGGAGCAGATCGAGCGCCAGGAGCGGGTGGCGGAGGTGGTACAGGACGCCCAGGAAGAGCACGAGATCGAAGCGCTCTCCGAGGCTGCCGACGTCGTACACGGAGAGGTTCCGGAGCTCGATGTCCGCCCCGGAGACCTCCGCGGCGAAGCGCGCCTGCGCCAGGTAGTCGTCGTCGCTGTCGATCCCGAGGACGCGCGCCGCCCCGCGCCGCTTCATCTCGAGCGAGTAGAAGCCGGCGTTGCAGCCGATGTCGAGGACCGTCTTGCCCGTGAGATCCGCCGGGACGGCGTCGGCGAAGCCCCTCCATTTGAACGCGGGGTAATCCCCCAGGAAATGGTCGGGCGCCGTCTTCACCCCGCGGAGATCGAGGTTGTGGAACCACGGCCCGAGCCCGCGCACGCGCTCCTGGATCTGCTCCCGCGTCCATTTCGCCGCTCCCTCGACGCACCTCTCCATGGCTCCTCCCTTCACGCGGCGGCGCGGCTGAGGAGCTGGATGGCCTCGTGGTAGCCGTGCAGCGTCCCCACGTCGACATAGGCCTCTCCGGCCCGCACGGCGCGCGCGGTGCCGCCGCGCGCGAGGTACTCGTTCACGAGCGTCCCGATGTACGGGTCCTCCCGCCCGCGCTCGCGCCAGAGGTCGTGGAGCTCCTGCATCACCGCCCCCGTGAGCCTGAAGGCGCCCCAGACCCACCGCGAGCGCGCGGCGCGCTGCTTGACCTGGATCTCGAGAACCCGGCCCTCCTCGTCGGTGACGACCGCGTCGAAGAGCTCCGGATGCTCGACCGGAAAGAGCAGGAACGAGAGCCCCCCGCCGCCGAGCGAGCAGAGCCCGTGCTCCGGGAACCACACCGTGTCGGGGAGCCCCACGAGCACGTCCTCCTCGGGCCGGATCCAGGGGAGCGACCGGAAGATGGCGTCGCAGAGCCCGGCGGCGGCCGGCTGCACCACATAACAGATGTGCGCCGGGCCGACGCTCGCGCCGTAGTACTCGACGATATCCGACTTGCCCGGCGAGATCACCATGCAGAGCCGGGTCGCGCCGGCGAGCACCATCCGGTCGATGAGGTACTCGCTGACCGCGCGCGGCCGCTCCACGTCGCCGTCCCTGCGCGTCCCCACCGGGAGCAGCTCCTTCGAGAACGCGAGCGGCTGGATCCTGCTGCCCAGGCCCGCCGCCGGAATCACTCCCCACATCGCGCCGTCCCTCCGTTCGATGAGCCGACCTCGGCTCCGTTCAATGAGCCGAGACCGACTCGAGAATGGCCACGAGCTCCGCCGCGCGGCGCGCGGCGCTGTGCTCCGCGAGCGCCCGCTCCCGCGCCGCGCGGGCGATGGCCGCGATCTCGCCCTCCGGCAGCGAGAGCGCCGCGACCGCCTCGTCCGTCGTCGCCGCCACGAGGATCTCCCTCCCCGGCGTGAAGAACCGGTCGAGCCCCTCCCACCCGTCGCTCAGGATCGGCGTCCCGCAGGCGGCGGCCTCGAAGAGCCTCCCGGAAGGGCAATAGCCCATCGCCGCCATCGCCCCCCGCGTCACGTTGAGCGTCAGCCGCGAGGAGCAATAGAACGCCGGGTGATCCGGCGGCGCCACGTGGCGCAGGTAATGGATGTTGTCGCCGTTCTGCGCCCACGGGAAGTCCTCGGGATAGAGCGAGCCCCCGAGGACGAACCGCCGCTCGGGCAGCCTCCTCGCCACCTCGAGGAAGAGGCGGGAGAGCGCCGCCTGCCGGTCGGCGGCGTACGTGCCGAGGTACGAGAGATCCCCGCGGAAGCCGTCCCGCGGCGGGACCGGGCGGTGCACCGCCGGGTCCGCGCTGCCGTAGAGCGGGAACACCCGCCGGGCGCCGAGCTGCGCCTGGAGCCGATCGAGCGCCGCGCCGCCGGTGTAGCTGAGCACGCAGTCGAAATCGACGAGGCCTCGAGGGCCGATGTAGCCGACCGGCTGTCCGGCCTGGATGCGATCCAGCGTCACCGGCGTGTCGAGATCGTAGAAGACCTTGAGCGCGCCGGACTCGAGGACAACGTCGGTCGCGGGGCCGCCGTCGGGGCAGTACGACGTGACCATCGCCGCGTCGGCCTCGCGGACGGCGCGCCTGGCCTCGGGGAGGACGTCCTCGAACGAGGTGTAGAGCCGGAGCGTGTTGCCGTGCGAGAGCGCGGTCAGATCCCGGTGCGCGGCGTAATACGGGACGTCGCGCTCGAAGAAGGTGACGCGGTGCCCGGCCCGCCCGAGCGCGGAGACGACGCCGCGCCACAGCGTGGCGTGGCCGTTGCCCCAGGACGAGCTGATCGTCAGACCGAAGATGACGAGCCTCATGGCGAAGCGGACCTCCTCGATGCCTGCGTCTCCGGCGGCCTGCCCGGCTCGCCGGGGATCATCGCTTCCACCTCGGGGCGGCAGCGGATCCGCGGCAAGAGCGCCCTTGCCTCGGGCCGGAGGCGGCGGAGCGTGTACGCCACCTTGGCGCGGGTGTGCTCGGGCCCGTAGCAGTCGAGGAACCCAGCGCTGTTCAGCGAGAAGAACGAGAGCGCGTCGGCGTCGTTGAGCAAGGCGAGCTCGGCGTCGTCCCCCGGCCGCTCGTGCGACGCCACCAGGGCGCCGATCCGGTCGAGGACCTCCGGCGCGAGCCCGACGCCGGCGAGCGCGGCGCGCGTCAGGGCGGCCCCGCGCCGCGCGTGCTCGTCCTTGAACGCCTGGTAGTCCGGGGCGCGGTGCTCCCTCCGGACGTCCGCCTCGGACACGAGCCGCTCCACGTCGTGGAAGAGCGCCGCCACCTGGACGGCGACGCCGGCGCGCGGCTCGAGGCGGAGCATCCATTGCCAGACGTCGATCGCATGATCGTGGTCGGCGCGGACGAGCGGCCTGTCGAGATCGTGGAGCTCCCGGTGCCGCCCGAGGATCCGGTCGAACACCTCGGTCGCGGAGGCGAGATTCCTCCTGCGGAGGAAGCGCTGGCACCGTGTGAGGACCTCGTAGGCGGCGCGCGCGGCGCCCGCTCGCTCGAGCCCCTCGATCCGGAGGTCGAAGAGGCCGCCGGCGTCGAGCGCGTGCAGGCGGGTGTCGAGCGCCCACAGGTCGAGCGCCGACGCGCGCCACGCGCGGGCGTCGACGACGGCGTGGAGCGCCCCCCCGGACGGGCCGGGCGCGCCGCTCTCCACCTCCACGCCGGGGAACTCCCTGGAGAGCGCCGCCCTGTCGGACCGGGAGAGGAGCGGCGTCCCGCGGATCGAGCGTCCATCGGTGCTCGAAGAGGGGCCGTCGATGAGGATGAGGCGCTTGAGCATGAGCGTGCGCTCTCCGGCCACCGGGATGGAGCTCGACACGGCTGCCGCGCGCGGCTGCCGCGGACGAACCGGGATCGCAGGTGGGGAACCTATCGCCGCGGTCCTCACCGCACCATCGCGGAAATTCCGTAGAGCAACGTCGGGAAAGAAATGAGCGCGAGACGTGGGATCGCCGTAGCCGCGCCAGCCGCGGCCATCTCCCCTCGATGCTCCGCCGCGAGCCCCGGCGTCCGCTCCGCGGCCGCCCTGCCACGACGGCCGTACCTGGTCCGCCGGGGCTACGCGCGCGCCGGCCGGGGTCGCCCGGGCGTGGCCCACCGCCCCCGATACCCCATCTCCCGCTCACTGCCGTCTGCCCCCCTCTTGAGCACGAACACGTACGCCGAATTTACGAGGAGCATCACGCGGCTCACCGGCTTTTATTGCGTGCCGCAGCCCGATAAGCGAGTGTGGTGCCGATGCAGCTTGCGCAGCGCCTGGCCGGGCTTGAGCTGTCGGCCATCCCGGTGTGGGTCCTCGACGTGGACAGCTCGCGGGTCTGCTGGGTGAACGAGGCCGGCCTGGACCTGTGGCGGGCGCAGGATCGGGACGAGCTGTTCGCGCGCGATTTCTCGACGGTGCCGGCGCCGATCCGGACGCGCTTCCAGGCCCTCGCCGCGCAGGTGCGCGAGGGGGGCGTCGTGCGCGAGAGCTGGACGTTCTACCCGAGCGGGGTGCCGGTGACGGTGACGCTCCACTCCTCGAGCGTCGCGCTCGACGATGGGCGATTCGCGATCCTGAGCCAGGCGCTTCCCATGGCGGGAGCGCCTGAGCCGGAGCTCGTCCGAGGCATCGAGGCGCTGCGCCACACCTCCGTGATGATCGCGTTCGTCGACCCGAGCGGAGACCTCCTGATGCAGAACCCAGCGGCGCTGCGGGCGTTCGGCCGCACCGGGACGTGGAGCGCCTGGCTGGGTGAGCCCGGCGAGGCGGTCGCGATGCTCAGGGCGGCGCTCGACGGCGACATCGTGACGCGAGAGATGCTCGTCCGCACCGTGGATGGGGAGCGCCTGCACGCGATCGAGGGGAGAGCGGTGCGTGATCCCGTGACGGGCGCCCTGGGGGTCTTGTTCCACCACACGGACGAGACGGCGCGGATAGGCGCCGAGCGCTCCGCCGAGGAGCGCGGCCGCCTGCTGGACGAGCTGAACGCGACGCTGGCGCTCGTCGAGCAGCAGCGCGGTGAGATCCTCGCCCTCTCCGCGCCCATCCTGGACGTGGGCGAGCGCGCGCTGGCGCTGCCGATCATCGGGGCGCTCGACCGAGAGCGGAGCGCGGAGCTCGCGGCGCGGCTCCTGCCTGCGATCGCCGGCGGCGGGGTCGACCGCGTGATACTCGACATGACCGGCGCCGCGGCGCTCGACGACGCCGGCGCCAGGCACCTGATCGAGATGGTGCGCGCCATCCGGCTGCTCGGCGCGTCCGCCATGATCACGGGCATCCAGCCCGCGCTGGCCCGCGCCCTGGTGGCATCGGGCTTTGACGGGACGGGCATCACCCTGGTGGGCTCCATCGCCCAGGGCCTCTCGCGTTCAAGGAAGCGCTGAGCTGGAACCACCGTCGCGCTCCGGCCAGGCGTGGCAAAGCGAGCGGCTGGGGTCGGATCGCGACGGCGACGGCGTCATCCAGGATGGAGGCGAGCTGTTCGGCTCGGCCACGCGGCTGGGGAGCGGGGGGTTCGCGAAGAACGGCTTCGAGGCGCTGCGGGAGCTCGACGCGGACAACAACGGCGTCTTCGACAGGCAGGATCCGGCGTTCGCCAGGGTGGTCGTCTGGTCGGATAAGAACCTCGACCGGAACAGCGCGCCGAGCGAGATCACGCCCCTCGAGGCGCTCGGCGTGACGTCGATCGATCTCCGCGACTTCCGCGACATGCGCTGCGACGCGCGGGGCAATTGCGAGGGCGAGCGGAGCGCTTTTGCCTTCACGGACGCCGCGGGCACGGGGCGCCGGGGGACGGTGATCGACGTGTACATGTCTCGTCGATGAGCGCTGCGCGGTGTTCACCCGGGCAGCGAGCGACGAAAAGACGAAGTCGGCGCCTTCGCGATTGAACCACATCTCGCCGGGGTCCACAAGTCGTACCAAGGTACGGATGGTCGATCCCACTTCGTACCGCTAGCTTGCGCGCGGCACCTTCCACCGGAAAGGAGTATCGCCGATGAAGCGCAAGACGCCGCTCGTCCTCATGTCCCGCTTCACGCTCCTGGGCGCGAAGTCCGTGACCACGCTCAACGGGTGTACCCCCACACCGGCAGAGGATGACCACCTGGGGAGCGCCAGTTCTTGGCCGGGTCCCTGTGGCAGCGTCGCCAACGTCGAGCCGGGGTCGAACCTGGCCTACCTGAACGCCGGGGACGGGTCGGCGGCCTGGACGCTCTACAGTGGGTGTCCTCACGGCGGCAGCTCCTCCTTCTGCGGCATCTACGACATTCTGACCAACACCTACTGCTCCTATTACGGGCATCTTGAAATATCCCTCCCGGTGACCCCGGCGGAGAACTCGGCCTGCCAGGCGGAGATCCTGAGCTGGGCACAGCAGAAGGGCGCGACCTGCCACGGAGGACAGGCGACTGGAAATGGCCCGCCGCCATCGAGGGCGGCATCGCGCTCCCGGGGGCGGCGCCGTCTCCGGCGAGGCGCGCGAGACGCTCGGCGAGCTGCGCGCGGCGGCCGTCGAGACGCTGAACGGGCTCGGTGGCGACCTCAGCCTCTGGGCAGCGTCACGGGTCGTCGCGCCGAGGAGACGTAGGTGTGAGGCTATCCATGTGCCTTTTGCAGCAGGATCCCCAGCTCCACCGCGGACCTCGCCCCCAGCTTGGCCATCACGCGCGCCCGGTGCTCCTTGACCGTCCGCTCGGTGATCCCGAGCGCCCCCGCGATCTGCTTGTTGAGCAGCCCCCGCGCGACGGCCTCGCAGACCTCGCGCTCTCGCGCGGAGAGGAGCGCCATCCGCGCCGCGAGGGTGGCAGGCTCGATGGCCGCGGATGGCGCCGTGCACCGGCTCGGCTCGGCCTCGCCGGGCGCCGTTCCGGCGGCGAGGAGACCGCGCCGGCGAGTCTCTTCCGGGCGCTCTCTGAACGCGCGCACGTACGCCGACTCGAAGACCTCGCGCCGGGCGAAGCCGGCGGCGCGCGCGACATGCAGCACGGCGAGGTGCGGTTCGGCGAGCAGCATCCGCTGCGCGCGGACAAGGCGCCGATCGCGAAGGAACGTCCCGAGCGAGGTCCCGCGGTGCGCGCGGAACGCCGCCTCGACCGAGCGGGCGCTCGTCCCGGCAACGGCGGCGAGATCGATCGCGCTGATCGGCCCGGCGGCGTGCGCGTCCACGTACTCTTCGACCCGCCGGAGCACCGTCCGGCTCGACGGCGGCGCGGGCCGCTCCAGCAGGTGAGCGAGGTTGTGAGGCTGCCCCATCAGCAGGGCGCGCGAGAGCGACTCGGTCAGCCCGGCGAACAGCTGGGGGTGATCGATGTCCGTGCCCGCGTTGATCTCGGCGGCCATGAAGCGGCAGAATCGCTCAACGTAGGATCCGCTTCCGGCGCGGGAGTCCAGCGAGAGCTGGAACTGGAAGTCCTCGCGGACGACCTCGCCGGTGATCGACTCGAGCTGAGCGCAGAGATAGCCTCGGTCGAAGCGCACCGTGATGACGTCCATCGCGCTGTCGTAGTTCACCTTCGAGCGGCCATGAGCCGAGAAGATGGCTGGGCCGCCGCCGTGTCCCAGGGTCGCGCTGTCGCGTCCCAGCGCCGCGCGTCCGCTGCCGCGGACGGGAATGACGAGCATCGGCGCGTCCACTTGGGCGTCCAGGTAGATCGCGTCGCTGGTATGGTCCTGGACGAAGAGGATGGGGCCGAAGTCCACGGCGTGGGCGCGCCACTCGAAACCGCGCGGGAGCGTGGGGTCAACTTCCCCGTAAAGCCCCTCCCATATGGATACGGCGGTGTGGTGGTCGCGGGTGTGGATCTCGAACCGGCGGGGCACGTCCTCGTGAGTCGCGCGGGGCATGGGGGGTTCGCCTCCAGGATCGATCGCGGATCGGACGGCATGAAACGTCAGCGCTGTCAGGAAAGCAAGCGCGCCCTAGCGACGCAATCGTGGGTCCTCTGGGTAGCAACGCATGTTGCGTTCGGAGCGGAGCGCTCCGCTTGTTGTGCCAGGGGCATGGGCACCTGGCTCCTCCTTGCGTTGAGCGTTTCAGCGGCCTGCGGATCCTCGAATCTCAGCGGTGAAGCGACAAGCGCTGCGGGCGCGGCGGGCGGTTCCAGCGGCGCGGGCATGACGGCCAGCTCCGGCGGCGCCGGCGGGCCGGGCGGCGCGGGCGCGGCGGACGGTTCCGGCAGCGCGGGCGGCGCGTGTACGCCACTGCGGGCCGGTCTGTCATTGCCAGGGCGGCGTGTGGTCCTGCACGACGCCGGCCGCATGTCAGCCCCCCGTGTGCCCCACGGACAGCGAGGCGCTGCTCATGCTGGACGGCGCGGCGTGTCCGGAGCACGTCGGCCTCGAGCGCCCCAAGGCGCCCGGCTGCACCTCCGTGCGCTGCACGTGCGCGCTGAATCCGGAGACGGGAACGGCCTTGTGGCAATGCCTCACGTTCCCCTGCTGAATGAGCAGCGATGCCCCATGGAGTCATCGGCGGCTCAAGGAGCACGCGGATCGTCGCGAGCGCGTCCATCAACCCCTCGTTGCGGAGGACTCCATCCGTCTCCACCACGCAATAAAAAGCGCGCGCCGCATCGATAGCCGCTCCGATATCGCGCTCATGGTCGCGATGAGGCCGCGACCGCGAGCGCCGCCGGCGGGCCGTCACCCCCGTCGGAACGGCCGTCACGTCCCCTCGGGACGAGCCGTCACGTGCGCTCGGAATCGGCCGTCATGTCGGCCAGGAATACGTCCTCACGATATAGCGCCGTGGATCGGGATGAGGTTAGAGGGGTGGATCAGAGGGAGGACGCCGCTGAAGGCCCTGATGCGCCGCCTTTGATGGACGTCTCGGACGTATCGTGTTCCTGAAATCAGCGAGCTATTCTTCCTGAGCGCTCCGAGAGCTTCATCCAGTACCATTTTCCATACCTTCAATCATTTCATATATTCCTTGGCAACTTCCCATCGAAAGGAGTCACCCATGCCGTTGGATCGAGACCTTCTGAAGCGCGAAATCCTGCCGATTCCGGATCGTCCCTATGTCGGCCCGGTGATGTACAACGCCCAGGACCCAGCTTCCCACTTCCCTCCCATCGAGCCGATCAGACCGCCCTCGAAAGCCCCCAACGTGCTCCTCATCCTGCTCGACGATGTCGGCTTCGGCGCCGCGGAGCCCTTCGGGGGGGTCATTCATACCCCGACAGCCAAGCGGCTCGCCGAAGGCGGACTCAGATTCACCCGTTTCCACACGACAGCCCTGTGCAGCCCGACGCGCGCCGCCTTGCTGACTGGCCGCAACCCCCACTCCGTGGGCATGGGTTGCATCACCGAGCTGTATACCGGCGCGCCTGGCTACACCTCGATGATCCCCAACACCGCCGCCTCGATCGCCAAGATCCTCAGGTACAACGGCTACTCGACGGCTCACTTCGGCAAGTGCCACGAGGTGCCCGTCTGGGAGACCGGCCCATCGGGGCCCTTCGACCACTGGCCCACCTACATGGGCTTCGAGAAGTTCTATGGCTTCGTGGCAGGCGAAACCAACCAGTTCTACCCTACCCTCTACGATGGAACGACCTACATCGAAACGCCTCACGACGGGGACTACCACCTGACCACGGATCTGACAAACCAGACCATCAAGTGGATCGAGCAGCAGACGGCCATGGCGCCGGACAAGCCCTTCTTCATCTATTTCGCGCCCGGCGCGACCCATGCGCCCCACCAGATCCCGGACGACTGGCTTGACGAGTACAAGGACAACGAGGACTTCGCCAAGGGCTGGGACGAGCTGCGCGAGACGATTTGCAAGAAACAAAAATCCCTTGGCGTCATTCCAGAGGACGCGGAGGCGGCGGTCAACGAAGACGTTCCAAAGTGGGACGATGAAATGTTCGACGGCATGAGGGATTCCCTGCGCCGCGAGATGGAGCTCTACGCCTCTTTCCTCCAACAGACCGACGAGGAGGTCGGCAGGGTGATCAAGACGCTCGAGGACCTCCACCTCATGGATAACACGCTGATCATCTACATCCTCGGCGACAACGGCGCTTCCGCCGAAGGCACCTTCATGGGCACCTTCAACGAGATGATCGGCTTCAATGGCATCCAGAAATCGCTCGACGAGCAAAAGACGATCATCAAGGACAACATAGACAAGTTCGGCACCAAGGAAGCGTACAATCACTATGCCATCGGCTGGGCCCAGGCCATGTGCACGCCGTACAAGTGGACCAAGCAAGTCGCCAGCTTCTTCGGCGGCACGCGCAACGGCATGATCGTCCATTGGCCAGGCCACATCGACCGGGGCGACAGGGGGCTGCGCCACCAATTCACTTACGTGATCGATGTACTTCCGACGATCCTCGAAGCGGCCGGATTGCCGGAGCCGTTGAGCGTCGACGGAGTGCTGCAGATGCCCATCGAGGGTACGAGCTTCCTCCGGACGTTCAGGGAGCAGAATGCGCCCGAGTTCCGCACGACCCAGTACTTCGAGATGTTTGGCAACCGTGGCATCTACCATAACGGCTGGACCGCCGTCACCCTCCACTCGAAACCCTGGGACTGGGAATCCAACCCGGACTACGAGAAGGATACGTGGGAGCTCTACTACACGTACCCGTGGGGCGAGAAGTCGCCGCGTAAGGTGGACTGGACCCAGGCAAACAACCTCGCCCAAAGGGAGCCCGAAAGGCTAGCGCAGCTGAAGAACCTTTTTGAGATCACCGCGGCCCGATATAACGTCTTTCCCCTCAACGACGAAAAGACAGAGCGCCTAGAACAGTCGCCCCCTCCGGTCGACGCGAAGCAGAGGTACGTCGACGGCAGTTTCGTCTCCGACCCGTGCGTGATCAACAACTTCAACCGCTCATTCATGATCACGGCAAAGATCGAGGGCCCCCACGGGGAAGCGCCGAACGGCGTGATCCTCGCCCGGGGCAACGATTTCGGCGGCTTTGGCCTCTATGTCAAAAACGCAAGGCTTACTTACGTCTACAACTACCTTGGGCTCGAACGGTACTACGTCCAAGCCGAATCTCTGCTGCTGCCTCTGTCCGAAGCGTACGAGGTCCGCATGAAGTTTACCTACACAGGCACGGATACTGGCGAGGGCGGCAGGGTGGAGCTCCTCATCAAGTGGCCCAGGGAGAACGACTTCAAGACGCTCACGCTCGTCCCGTTCCCGGCCATCGGTGAGGACCCGCTCAACTATACACCGAAGGATATGCCGCCGGGCCATATCCTCAAGACCAATCCGATCATCTTCAACGTGGACGCCTTCCTGATGGTCGGCAAGAAGACCGGCGGCCCGTTGTGCCCCGACTTTGCGGGTAGCGGGAACAACCGCTTCCCCGGCAAGGTGCACTGGGCGGAGATCGAGCTAACGGGCGAACCCGCCATGGTGAGCCCCGAACACAGATTGCACGCACTGGAGGCGATCCAGTGACACGTTGACCCGGCCAAAGGGTACGCGGTTCTCCAGCTTGCGCCCGCGATCGTGCAGGCAGGTAGCGGCTACTGCACGACGACCTCCTGCGCGTCGGACATCGCTGCAGCGCGCCGGAGGTCGAGTCGGCTGTTCCCAGGTCCTGGTCTTGAATCTGTGTGACGTCATCGAGACAGCTGCGAAGCGGCTGCTCGACAACGTCGTCTAGATGACGGTCCACCCACTGCCGTCTTCTCGTCGCGTCCGACCCGGACCGCGGCTGGATACGGGATCTCCGTCGGGCCCCCCAAACGCCCTGGATAATTCAGCAGATCCGCCGGGTTAACCCGCATCGGGGCGGCCCCTGGGCCTTTCACTCTCTCCGGGTTTGGTCTAGGGTACGCCCCATGAAGCGCCTCGCATCGATTCTCTCCTTCTCCACGATGGTCTTGCTTCCAGCGGCGGCGTACGCCGCGGCGGAGAAGCTCCTTCTGATGGAGGTCGTCGTCTCTCCGACACAGGCCGAGTCCGTCGCCATCCGGAACCCCGGAGACACGCCGATCGTCCTGACCGATTACTATCTCGCCGATTACAATACTTACCACAACGTGGTCATCGCCGGGGCACCCGCCGGCACCAGCGACTTCATCGTGCGATTCCCCGCCGGTGCTGTCATCCAGCCGGGTGAGACCCAGTACGTGTCGATCGCCGGCGGCGAGTGCTTCCGGACCTCGTGCGGCGCGACGAGCGCGTTCACCGGGTACGGGGTCTATCCCACGTACGAGATCGCAACGGGCGACGCGACCACGACGAGCCCCGCTGTCCCTGACATGCTCGTACCGGTCATGAACGGGGTCGGCACCGCGTGGGGGTTCACCAACGGGGGCGAGCCGGTCATTCTGTTTTACTGGGATGGCATGACGAACCTCGTGACCGACGTCGATTACGTGTTTTATGGAACGGCGGGGACCCAGGCACCGGTGAACAAGACGGGCGTCACGGTCAACGACTCGACGTATCTGCCGGATACGGCGGACATTCCCGCGCTGCACGCGCCCCTGTCGATGAATGCGACAACGGTCAACACGTGTCGCGTGGACCTCGCGGAGACCGGCCAGGTCATGATGGACAGCAATGGCGTCAACGGCCGCGACGAGACCAGCGAGCCCTGGGCGACGACCTGGACCGCGTGCGCCGTGCCGAGCGCCGCCGACATCGACCTCGACACGGTCCTCAACAGCATGGATAACTGCCTCACGGTGTCCAACACCGCGCAGATCGACGCCGACGCCGACGGCGTCGGCGACGCCTGCGACAACTGCCCGATCGTGGCCAATATGGCGCAGTCGGATGTGGATGCGGACGGCGTCGGCGACGCCTGCGACAACTGCTCGACCGCACCGAACCCCGGCCAGGCGGACTCCAATGGCAATGGCATGGGCGATGCCTGCGACGCGTCCGGCGCGGGCGGCGGGGGTGGCATGGGTGGCGCCGGCGGCAACGGCGCAGGCGGCGATGGCACCGGCGGCGCAGGCGGCGATGGCACCGGCGGCGCAGGCGGCGATGGCACCGGCGGCACCGGCGACAATGGTAGCGGCGGCACCGTCGGCAATGGCAGCGGCGGCGCCGGCGGCAATGGCACCGGCGGCAATGGCACCGGCGGCACCGGCGGCGATGGCACCGGCGGTATGGGCACTGGCGGCGACACGACATCCGCGACAACGGCCGCCACGACCGGTACCGGCGGCGCGGGCGGCAGCGAGGATGACGGCGGCTGCGGCTGCCGCGTGACCGGCGGCGAGTCGCCGCGGGGCGCGTCGTACGCTTCGCTCTTCACGATCGCGGCGGCCGCGCTCGGCGTGCGGCGCCGGCGCTCGCGATCCCGGTAGAGTTGCCCCGGCAGCCGAGCTCGGATCGCACCCCGTCGGAAGGCATGGCCCTGACCCGGGCCCAGCGGTCAAGGGCCGCGCCTGGGGAGCTCGCCGTGGCACGGGGGATGCCGGTGCGGACGTACCGGGCGGGCCGGGACGGCGCGCTCGAGGTGGCGGGGGCACAGGCGGCTGCTCGCCTCGCGTTCGCGGGCCCGTCGGGATCTCACGAAGCCGACCGCGGCGGTGCTAGGGTGCGCCGCGTGCCGACGATCTTCACCAAGGGCGATCTCCTCAACACCCCGGATCTCCACGCGTACGCGCACGGCGTGAGCTGCGTGGGCACGATGGACACGGGGATCTCCGTGACCTTCAAGAAGCGCTGGCCGGGCCTGCTCCCGGCGTTCGAGCAGCGGAGCGCCGAGCGGAAGCTCCAGCTCGGGGAGGCCTTCGTCTGGAGCGAGGGCGGCGACACGGTGTACACCCTCGCGATCCAGGAGAACGCGACGAAGAGGCCCTCGCTCGCCGCGCTCGAGCGCTCGCTCGCCGCGATGGTGACGCACGCCGCCGGAGCGGGGATCGCGCGGATCGGCGTGCCGCGCGTGGGCGCCGGCAAGACCGGCCTCGAATGGCTGCGCGTCAAGAGCATCCTCGTCAAGGTCGCCACCGACAAGCCGGTCACGCTCGTGGTCTACGAGCAGTTCGTGCGCGCCCCGGGCGCCTGACGACACAGCGCCGCTCCCGGATCCCGGTGCTCGGCGTGCGATCGAGCGGGCCGGTCACGGGATGGGCTTGGCTTTGTCCCGCAGGTAGAGGGCCTCCACCTGCTGCCGGGCCCACGGGGTCCGTCGCAGGAAGTGAAGGCTCGATTTGATGCTGGGATCGTACTTGAAGCAGCGAATGTCGATCATGCGCCCGAGCTGCTCCCAGCCATGCTGCGCGACCAGGTGCTCGAGGATCATCTGGAGCGTGACACCGTGAAGAGGATTGCCGGGCTGGGGCTGAGTCATACCGATGCTCGGGGGGCGATCGCCCCGGAGGTCCAGCGTGAGCCCGCGGTGTAGCACGTCGCGCGGCGGCCGCCGCCCCCACGCCGCCCGCGCGCGGCCGACGGCTGGTCGATGAAAAATCTTACTTCTTCAGCCAGGTCTGGGTCCTGCCGAGGAGGGAGATGCCCAGGAAGCCGCGCACCTTGAGCTTCTTGCCGCCCTCGATCGCCTCGAGCTTGCAGCTATAGGTCTCGCCGTTGTTCGGATCCAGGATCGTACCGTCGTCGTACTCGTCGTCATCGCGGACCATGTTCCTGATGATGACGAGCCCCACGATGGGCTTGTTCTTGTCGGCCCCCTCACAGGCGGTGCAGATCTTCGGCTTCCCCTTCTCGTCGAGCGGCTGCTTCAGGCTCACGATCTTGCCGAAGATCTTCCCGCCCCTCTCGTAAATCTCGACCACCGACTGCTCGACCCCCTGCTCATCGATCGTCCGCCACTGGCCGGTCACAGGGAGAGGATCCGCGAGCGCGAGCGAGGTGGCGAGGGAGCAGCCCAGGGCGGCAAAAAGACCCAAGAACCTCTTCATGTCGTCACAACTCCTTTCATCGGTCGGCGAAGCCACGGCGTTCGGCCCTGGCGTGGTGCTTGATTCGCATGTCGGTGCGCGCCGCTGAGCGCGACATGCCTCGGAGGGCGGACGGGGCGCCGCGCCGTTTGTTCATCGGGCCGGAGGGAGCGGCGGCGGGAGGCAGGGCTCCGGTCAAAGGGGGAGCCGAACGGTCGACACGGCTCCTCTCGCAGCAGCCCCGCGGCGCGGTGGACGTCATTTTTCCCTCCGAGGGTACCGAGCGGGTTCGTGGAGCGCAACGGCGCCGTGCGGCGGCGCGCCGGGGCGCTTGGTGGCCAGAGAACGGTTGATTCCACGGGGCTGGATCCCGCCGCGGCCGAGCCACCCACGGCCTGCGCCTCGGCCGCGCGCGTCCGTCCGTGCTGGGCCGGTGTGATCCCGCCGGCAGAGGCGGTCATGTAAGGTTCTCTATGTCAACCAGCGCGCGCAGCGTGGCCGTACGGTCGGACCGGCGCCCGAAGCCCGCCAGAGCAGCATGCCCCGCGTGTCGCCGCGTCACGCGCCGAGCGTGGATGGCTCGTAGCGCGTCACCCAGGTCTTGATTTGCAGCTCGCAGAAGATCAGGCGAGGCGCAATGAAGCCTGCCTGGGTGAGGAGCGCGAAGACCTCGGCGTCCGAGGCCGGCATCTTCAACGACGCCATGGCCTTCCGTCGTTGCTCCGCCGCCTCGGGCGGCCGCCCCTCCGCGAGGGCCCGCCGGTCCTCGACGGCGCTCAGCAGCGGATCGTCTCCAGTCCGACAGCCGATCACGAACGGCGCCCCCGGCTTCAGGCGCCCGGCGACCTCCCGCAGGAGCTCGAGGCGCGCCTCGTCGCCCGGGACGTGGTGCAGGACGCCGATCATCTGGGCGCCGTCGAACAAGGGCCCGCGCGCGAGATCGCGCAGCTCGCAGGCATGCAGGCTCGTCCGCTCGAGGAGGCCTTCCGCCGCGAGCTTCTCTCTCGCGACGGCGACCATCTCCGGCGCGGGGTCGACGCCCGTGAAACGAACGCCGGCCCCCGCATAACGCGCGAGCGGCTTCACCTCGCTCCCGGTCCCGACGCCGACGATCAGCAGCGACGCGGCCTCCTCGTCGGGGAGCGCAGCGGCGATCACCTCGGCGATGACCTGCTGCATGACGCCATAAGCCGGCCAGAAGCGGCGCACCTGGTCGTCGTAGCTCAACGCTCGCTCGCGCCCGAAGTTCGCTGCGTGTTTCCCGTGCTCGTCCGTCTTCATCACGCCTTCTCCTCGGCGGACGGGTCGCCCGGGCCGCCTTCAGCAGAGGAGTATCACCCCTCTTGCGGCCTCGACAGGGCGGGGGTTTCGATCCGATTGGCGGGGATTTCTGTCGCGACCCCAGCGGCTCTGAGCACCCCGTGCCGGCACGAACGCCGTCGCTCCAAGGGGATGAGGTGGACGAGGTGGCGGCCCGGGTCGTCCACGAGACGATCGGTCGCCTGCGCGGGCCACCGGTGACACCGGAAGGGTGAGCCGCGCGACGCGAGAGCGCTGGCCGCTCCGCGCGCTCGCTCCTACCAGCCCGAGCCCGTCACGCCCGTCGCCAGGAGCTCCTCGACGGAGTACCAGCCGTCGATGTCGAGCGGCGGCGCCGGGGCGCGCGGCTCGCGGATCTACGGCGTCCTCGCGCACCGGGCCACGACGCCGCGGGCGCGGAACGCCGGGTCGAAGTCGACGCGGAAGGACGAGACCAGCTCCGACGCACCGACGTAGAAGCCCCCGCCCCGGATCACCCGGTCCGAGGAGGGGGTTAGATTTGCACAATCATTGCACGATGGGTCGTACGGGTTCTCGTACCAATCCAGGACCCACTCCCACAGGCTCCCGCCCAGGTCCGCCTGACCCCACTTTCCATCGCCCTTCGGCGACTTCGACCCGACCGCCAGAACATCGCTGAACGCGCACGAAACGTCGGGCCCGCAGCCATACACCGCGTACGAGCTGTCGATCGTCGTCGAGCTCGGCGGCATCGACCACGGATATACCCGCTGCCCGTCCGCTCCGCCGCCTCCCGCCGCCGCGTAGTTCCACTCCGCCTCCGTCGGCAGCCGGCCTCCGTCCCACGCGCAGAACGCGAACGCGACGTACCAGTCCAGGCAGTTCATCGGAAGGTGCTCGTTCGCGCCGGAGCCATCCGTCCATGTCTGGTAGGTCGACTCGCACTTCACCGCGGTCTTCAATGCCGCTGCGCCGGCGGGCAGGCTGCTGTCCCACGCCGCGTTCCACCCGCTCCCCGGGATCTTCGGGTGCGCTCCTGCTCCTGCCCTGGGCTTGCTCCCGGGATAGGCCTCCACGAACTTCCGGAACCGTCCCACGGTCACCTCGTACCTGTCCAGCAGGAAGCCGCTCACCGTCGCCGGATACGCCGGGTCGTTGCTCCGGTTGAACGTTCCCGCAGGTATCGCCGCACCCGTCGCGCAGCAGCTCTCGTTGCGCCCAGGACCGCACGTCTCCGTCAGCCCGACACAGCTCCGCGGCACGCACATCCCTCGGTCGCACGCTGGCGCTGCCGCTCCACACGGCGCCGCATCCTCCCATTCCCCGCGCTCATCGCAGCGCTGCGGCCGGTTGTCGGTCGCCGTACACCGCACCTGCTCCGGCCCGCACTCCCCGCGGCACTTCCCCTCCACGCACGCCTGGTCCACGCACTCCTTTCCCCCGGGCGTACACTCCACCTCCACGCCCCCGCCGTCTCCGCCGTCTCCGCCGTCTCCGCCGCTGCCGCCGTCTCCGCCGCTCCCGCCGCTCCCGTCGACTCCGCCGCTGCCGCCGCCTCCGCCGCTGCCGCCGCTTCCGCCGCTCCCGCCGACTCCGCCGCTTCCGCCGCTGCCGCCGTCTCCGCCGCTCCCGCCGTCTCCGCCGCTCCCGCCGTCTCCGCCGCTCCCGCCGTCTCCGCCGCTCCCGCCGTCTCCGCCGCTCCCGCGCCGCCTGCCTCGCCGCCTGCGCCTGCGGCTCCTCCGCTCCCGCCGCTGCCCGCCGCCACCACGGAGTAGCTGGGCTCCAGCCCCGCCAACCACCCGCACCCGCCCGCCGTGAGCGCCCACCCGGCCCACAGCCATCTCGCGCCCTTCCGCTTCGCCATGCTCAGTCCTACTGCCGCACCGCTCCCCCTGTCCACCGGCGCGCGCCTTCCGCCTCGTGCTCGGCCACGCCGCCAAGGATTCGGATGCTCTCCTGTAAACGTCCGGGCACACGTCGTGTCATTTCGGATGCCCTCCTGTAAACGTCCGGGCACACGCAGTGTCATTTCGGATGCTCCCCTGTAAACATCCGGGCACACGTCGTGTCACTCCGTCCGGTGCCGAAACGCCGCGCCCATGACAGGCGTGCGGGGCTTCGCGCGCGCCTTGGTTCCGGGCGTCCTCCCGGCGTCCCCGATCCCTGGCGGGATTTCTGCCACGCGACGCTAGAGCGACAAACGGGTTGAAACCACGAGAAAAAGCAGGAATTTCACAGGGAGGCGGGGAGGCGGGGAGCGAGAGACGGCAAGAGGGAGAAAATCATTCTTTTCTTCCTCCCCGCCTCCCCGCCTCCCTGTGAAAATTCTCCGGGTTTCAACGTGATCGTTGTTCTAGCCGAGCGCCCCCGAGGCGGCCGCCGGGCGGAGGCCCTCGATCAGGGCCGCGCGATGGCGTGGCGCGCCGCGGACAGGCGCAGCGCCTCGCCCTCGTCCGCGAGCGACGCCGCAGCCATAGCGGCGTGACCCAGCCGCAGGAGCGCGTAGGCGAGACGAGCTCGCCCGAGGCGGACCTGCGCTGCTCGTGGGGATCCATCCTGCCATCTTCACCGCTCGACCCCCGATCCGAAGTGGCTCTATGTCGCTGTCATTCGCACCACCACGACGGCCGCGGTCCAGCGCTCCGATGCGCCGCGCGGGTGCTCGCCCCTTTCCCCGACGCCGCTCGCTATCTCGGCGAAGGACGTATCACGCTTGAGATAATCGAGCGACGCTGTGTTGTTCGTCGTCGCGATCGCCACGAAGCGATCCACCCCGAGCGATTGTCCCGCCGAGAGCGTCGCGCACATCGGATCCCCGAGGACGCCGGAGGAAGACCAGAAGGTCTTCCGGCTCTTCCTCGCGATGGGGTAGCGACTCGCGTGGATGTTCACCCGCCCCTCGCTGTCGCAATTGACGAGCGTGAGCCACAGGTCAATGTCCGATGTATTCTCGATCTGGATACAGTAGCAGTCCCCGAGCGCGATCCACCTGTCGTTCACCGCGTCGAAGCGCCCCGCCTTCACCTCGTAATTGGGCTGTTTGGCCGGCTGCAGCTCCGGCAGCGGCGGATTGTGGACCAGCTCCGGTGGCAGCACTCCGCGCTGCTCGTTGCAATCGAGGAGCCTCATCTCGAGGCAATCGGCCAGATCGGTGCAGTTGCGCGCGATTCGCAGGGGCGCGGCGTACAGGTAATAGTGCTCCACCAGAGCGACCGCGATGTCCGCGGCGCCGGCCGCCGGCGCGGTGTTCGCCAGGAAGGGCAGCGTGGGCACGGGCGGCCCGGGCTCCTCCCCGGTCCCGTAGATGTCGTCGGTGATCGCCCACGCCTTGTCGGAGCGCTGCACCAGCGTGATCTGGCCCTTGTCCCCCGCCTTCGCGATCTCCAGGAACGGCGAGGCGGCGAGCCGGTTCGCCATCGCTTCGTCGTATGGTGCGAGCGCCACCACGAGCTTCGCTCCCACTCCGGGCCGGATCAATCGACCGCGCAAGACCGCGCTCGGAGGCGACGAAGGCGGTGGCATCGCAGGATCGGCCTTCGCATCCGACGTCGCGCGGCCGGTCGAAATCACGCGAACGAGGCCGATTCGCTCTCTCAGATCCTCCGGCGTGCCGACCGGCGGGAATACGGCCGCCGCCCCTGGCGACCCCAGCTCTGGATAGAGCGCCACGACCGCGCCCTCGGTCACGCCCACCAGGGATCCCGCGTTGAGTCGATAGGTCGCGCTCGCCGCGTCGAAGGTCACGGAATAGCCGATGTCGCCCGCCTCCGGCGGCCCGCCGAACACCCGTCTCACCGGGTTGCTCGAGAGCCACGGGTGCTGGTACGCGTTCATCGCCTCCACCCTGGCGGCCACCGTGCGCCAGATCTGGCCCCAGCGCAGCTCCGACAGCGTGGTATCCTCGAGCGCGCTCAGCTGCTCGACGAGCGCCCGCGTGAGCAGGCCATGCGTCTTTTGCTGCCGGCCCGGCGCGGGAGGCCCACCGCCGCTGCCGTCCGACTCGCGGGCCCGCTCGTCGTCGAGGCAGGCCGCTACCACCATGAAATCACCCGAACCGACGCCCAGCCTCCTCGCTGCACCTCGCTCCCCCGTCGCCGGAGGCGGCGCGATCTCGGGCCGAAGCACGATCGGCCGCGGCGACTTCACGTACCGCGGGCGTGCCCCCTTCTCCGGCGCGGCGCGCGTCGCCCCCGCGGAGAAGCAGCAATCGAGCACCACCGTCACGGCCGGCGTTCGCTCCGCGATCTTCCCGAGCAGCCTGTTCAGCTCCCAATCGAAGACGAGCCTCTCCCCCTCCGCCACATTGCTGTCCGTCGCCAGCAGCGCCTCGCGATAGTAGCGACCGTTGTCCCTCGGATCGATCACCTCGCTCCGCGTGCCGTGACCGGAGTGATAGATGAACACCCGGTCGCCCGGCTTCACCTCATCGCCGAGCGCGGTGAGCGCCGCGATCAGGTTCGCCCGGGTCGGCCTCTGCGTCGGCACCGTCGTCGGCCGTGGCGGGCCGCCGCGCAGAGGGGCGGCGAACCGCTTTATCCGGTCCGCCGGAACGCCCAGCCGATTCAGCAGCAACTCCTGGATCTCGTCGATGTCATTGACGCAGCCGCGGAGCGGGTAGACTCCGCCGGAGTAAACGTCGATACCGATCAGCACGACGTGGTAGCTCGCCGCGGCGCGTTCCACGGGCGAAGAGGACGGGATCTCAGGCTGCCTCGTTCCCCTGGGAGCGCGGGGAGCAGCTGGCTTGGTCTTCCTGGATTTCATGGCGAGCCTTCACGGTCGGAGACTGCTGAGCATCAATCCGCCGCGCGCGACGGTCGCGCGCGGCGGACGCCTGTGGCCCTAGCGCTCGGCGCGGCTCAGCGCTAGGGCTTCGGGTATTCGCGCGCGACGAAGGCGTAGTCTGTCTCGCTGATCGTCTCTCCGCCGAGGATCGGTATGCCGCTCTTCGTGCACTCGCCAGGGATCTGGTAGGCCATGATCGATTCCTGGTCGGGCATGGTCGTGCCGAAGAACGAGCTCTCCTCGAGCGGCGTCAGCACCTGGAAGATCACGTCTTCTCGGCTCCAGCCCTGGGTCCGCATGAAGTAGTCGACCGTCTTCTCGAAATCGAGGAGCTCGACGAGCTGCGCGCGGAGGTGCTCGTGCGGAAACCCCAGCGTGTGGCCGAACTCATGAGGAACGACGCGTCTGAACTCGGACTCCGGCGTGCGCAGCGTGAACCCTTGGAGGTTCATCGTCGGCTGACCCGGGTGGTTGAGGATATCGATGCCGAGCCACGACCAGTAGCCGCCTGCGCCACGCGCGATGCGGACGTTCGCGCTCTCCGCGAAGGACTGCGTCTCGACGAACTCGATATTGCCAGTCTTGTTCCACATGTTCGCGTACGCGAGGATTTTGCGCCGCAGCGCGGGCTCCGGATTGTCGAGGAACCCGACGGTGAGCCTCACCCCCCTCTTCGGCCACCGCAGCCTGATGACGAGCGCGAGCTTGCCTTGCTCGGTGAGATCGATGTCTTCGGGATCGAAGCCCGGCGGCAGGTTGTCCGGGCGAATGGCCTTCGCCTGCGCGGCCAGCTCCTTCCATTTTTCCGGCGGCGGCAGCTTGGGAATGCAGACCGGCACCTGACTTGCGAGCGTATTTCTCATGGCGACCCTCCCACATGACCCTGCGTGGCTACTTTTTTCTTAAGGCGAGCTGACCGCAAAGCACAGCTCCCCGGCGCTCACCGTCGCGGTGCCGACGCTCTCCGGCACCGCGCTCCGCTCCCGGAGAGCCGATCAAGGCGCAAAGATGACTTCGAGAGAGAGCGGCGGCTAACCGGACGGCTGCCGGCGACGCGTTGGGCCACGCCGGAGAGCCGCTCGGCTGTGACTCACTCGGAACAGCATGGGATTCATTGAGACGTCATCGGCGCCCGCCTCGCCGTCGCAGGAATCGTGGCGCGATCTCCGGCACGCGGCGCTAGCCAAACGCCCCCGGGGCGGCCGCGGGGCGGAGGCCCTCGATCAGGGCCGCGCGATAGCGGTGTCGCGCCGCGGAGAGGCGCAGCGCCTCGCCCTCGTCCGCGAGCGACGCCGCGGCCATCGCGGCGTGACCCAGACGCAGGAGCGTGTAGGCGAGGAGATACGCAGGCAGGCGCCGCTCGGGATCATCGCCGGAGCGGCGCCGATACCGCTCCAGGAAGGCGCGCCGGGCGCCTCGCGACATCCGCCACTCGACGATGGCGCCGGCGAGATCCCAGGCGATGTCCGTGGGGCCAGGGAGGAAGTGATCGTCGCCGTGCCCGCAGGCGTCCACCTTGACCAGCTCGCCCGCGGCGGACCTGCGCCACTCGTGGGGATCCATCCTGCCATCGACGATCACCGGATGCGCGAGCTCCAGGTGGAGCTCACCCGGGAGCTCTCTCCGCATCTCCAGCGAGAAATTGGTGCGTGCCATCGCAATGAGCTCGTCGGCCGCAGGGCTCGGCTCAGGGAAGGCCGAGGCGCGAAAGGCGCAGTAGTCGGCGAGGCGCTCGAGCTCCGCGGCGGACAGGTCATCGGCCTGGAGCGGCCGCCCAGGGAGCCATGGATACGAGAGAAAGCCCTCGCCCTCGTCGCGCGGCTCCGGCCCGAAGCCGGCCCGGAAGACGCCGTGTGCCCGCTCCAGACACTCCGCCCCGTAGCGGCCCATCCCTTCGAACTTGAGGATCCGGCGCTCGTCGCGGGAGAGGTATTTGAGGCGCTCCATGGACGTCCAGGAGGGCGGCCAGCGCGATTCGTCCTCATAGCAGCGGCGGCGCCACGCCCCGGCGCCGATGGGCTCGCCCGCGCCGCCGGGGAGCCGCGCCGCGCCCTCGGCGCGCTCCGAGCGGAAGGACCGCCAGCGGCGGGCACCGTCCGGCGCGACGAGCGCGTCGGGATCGGGCGCGCGGGAGCCGAGGAAAACGATGCTGGCGCGCGGGACGCCCGCGCGGACCAGGGCGTCTCCGGCGGCGAGGAACGAGGAGCCGCTGAGGCCCGGCCCCTCGTCGGCGACCCAGAACCGCGCTCCCTCGGCGATGCCGTCCTCGACCCAGCGGATCTGCCCGGCGTCGAGCTCGACGCGGCGGTCGTAGGGGTGACCTGATGGGCGCACGGTGGTGCGGCCGGCCCGGATCCCTTGTTCGCGGAGCGCCGCGGCCGTCACCGCGCTCAGCGTCGTGCCGATGCTGCGGATACCGACGACCCGGACCGGCGCCGGCGGGGACGCGAGCCGCTCGGCCAGCCGGGCGAAATCGAGCGGGTGGAGCGCGTAGAACGAGAACCCCTCGGGCGGCGACGTCGAGACGATCGCCGGGACCTCGACGGCCGTGAGGGCCTCGGGCGTGGCCAGGCGTCTGGCCGCCCGTGGCCCGACGTCTGGCTGTCCGTGGCCAGCTGGCTGGCCGCCCGCGACCGCGAGCGCGCCCGCGCCGTCGCCGCGGATCAGCGCGGCGGCGAGATCGTCGGTGAGCTGCGCCAGCGCCGAGGCGCTCTCCGCGCCGGTGTCGGCGAGGAGGGACTCGAGCTCGCCTGCGCGGATCAAGGCGCCGAGCACGAGGTCGCGAGGGCGCTCCGCGCCTCCGGGGCCGGCGATCGCCCGGAGGTCGGCCGCCAGCTCGTCGACGAGCCGCCGCCCCGGGACGTCGCGGCGGCCGCTGCGGAACACGTACATGCGGTATCCGGAGCTGTCGTCCATGGCGGGCTCCGCGCCTCACCGCTGCGCGACGCGCGACCCGCGCCGCTCGCGGGCCTCCCCAGCGGTAACGTCATGGAACCGGCTCGTCAAGCCATCGGCCTCGTGCGTGGAGGGGAGCGACGGGCCTGACTCGGTCGTGGCTGGGGGCGGCAGCGCGAGCGGCGCCGGCGCCATCGCCGTCGATACCTTCGCTCAGCGCGGGCCGCCGGCCGCGAACGCAAAATCGATGTGCACGTGCTCGTCGTGCCGCCACCACACCGGGCCGCGGGAGATCGCCCCTGCGAGCGAGCCCAGCTTGCGGCCCGCGGGGCTCGCGAGCAGCAGCGGCACGTACTCCGGCACGAGGATGATCCGCTGGATCCGGAGCTTCCTTAACCTGGCCTTCTCTTCCAGCGCCGACAGGAGCCGCGCGAGATCGTCGAAATCGATCGTCAGCTCGCCCGACCGGCCCTGCGCGTCGAACTCGAGGCCATAACCGAGCTTGTTCCAGGGATAGGCCGACACCTCCGCGGGCCGCCCCGCGCCGTCGCGCAGCGGGACGAAGATATCGACGCTGAGCCCGTTCTGGTGCGTGCGGTGAGGCCAGAACGGGCCGCCATCGCGGTGGCCCGTCTCCCCCACGACGAAGCGCCGCCCTGGCCTGGCGGCCGCGCACGCGGCGAACGCCTCTTCCAGCGCGTCGCGAACCGCGCCGTGCACGTACTGGCGTCCGAGGCTGGCGCCCAGGTAGGAGTAGGTCACATGACCGGGCCCCGAGGGGCGGAGCGGGCGGCCGTGCAGCAGCCGGCCGCGCGCGGGGCTGCCGACGCTCTCGGACGGCGCCTCGCCGTCGAGCCAGACGCGGCCGTGCGCCACGACGAGGGGCGCGACGAGCAGGAGACCTGCGGCGGCCGCGAGTCGCTTCCACGCCCGGCGGGGCGCGTTCGTCGCTCGCGGAGCCACGGCGGGCGGCGCGCGCCGAAGGACCTGGAGGAGCTTCACCCCGTTCGGCTTCCTGGACGATCGATCACGTCGTTCAAGCGAGAAACGAACCATCGAGCGCGCCAGGAGGAGTTCCAACTCCTGGCGTTCTGGCGCCTCGGCATCTCACCATTCAGCGTCTTTCAGGCAGCTTCAACCGATTTGTGGGATCGGAGGTCATCGCGCCCAAAGAGACGCGACCGGCCGACCGCGCGCCCCCGCCCTGTGCAAGACTGCGCGCCGATGCCGTACGACCATCTCCTCGGGCGCGTGGTGACCCTGCCGGTGCGGCGCTTCGGCCCGCCGGGCGCCTTCCTCTCGGCCGATCCAGACGACCTGCGCCCGGACGCGCCGGTGCTCCTCTTGCCGCGCAGCGAGGTGCCCGAGGGCGCCAGGGAGGGGGACGAGCTCGAGGTCTTCGTGTACCTCGACTCGGAGGATCGCCCCATCGCCACCACGCGCCGGCCGAAGGTCACGCTCGGCGAGGTCGCCTTCCTGGCGGTCACCGACGTCGCGCCCTTCGGCGCTTTCGTCGACTGGGGCCTGCCCAAGGAGCTGCTCGTCCCCCGCGCGGAGCAGACCCGCGACCCGCAGGTCGGCCAGCGGCACCCGGTGGGGCTGCTCGTGGACAGGACCGGGCGCCTCGCGGGGACGATGCGCGTGAGCGAGATGCTGCGCGACCAGGGCGAGTTCGATCTCGACGAGTGGGTCGAGGGGGAGGCGTGGCGCAACGAGCCGGGGATCGGCCTCTTCGTCATCGTCGAGCGCAGGTTCGTCGGCCTGCTCCCCGCCGACGAGCCGCACGCGCTCTCCCGCGGCCAGGCGGCGCGGTTCCGCGTGGCGAGCGTGCTGCCCGACGGGAGGATCGATCTCTCGCTCCGCGGTCACGCGCACGAGGAGGTCGAGAGCGACGCGCAGGAGATCCTCGCGCGGCTCTCGCGCCCGGGCGCGCCGAGGGTCGGCGATCGCTCGAGCCCCGAGGAGATCCGGGCCCTCTTCGGCCTGAGCAAGAAGGCGTTCAAGCGGGCCGTCGGCCGCCTGCTGAAGGAGCGCGCGGTGGCGATCGACGGCGAGGGGTTTCTCGTCAAGAGCGCGCGCTGAGCCGGTCCGAAGGCGGAAGCGGAATGAAGGCGCCACGCCCGCCGCGGGCGCGGTGTCCGGAGCGCCGCGCGGGCGACGCTACCTGTCCCTCGCGCACCGGGCGCCAAGGCCGTAGTAGCGCTCGGCGGGTTTGCCGGGGAGGCGATGGGATGTCGTGAGGTTCTTGATATCGTCGTCGAAGCACCCGCCGCGCATGACGCGCTCGGAGCCGGCGGTCAGGTTCGCGCAGTTGTCGCAGAGTTCGCAGCGCTGCGATGAGATCGGGTACTCGTCGCTGTACCCGTCCAGCGTCCACTCCCACAGGCTCCCTGCCAGGTCCGCCTGGCCCCACTTTCCATCCCCGGAGGTCGCCTCATCACCGCTCGATCTCGATCCGACCGGCAGGAGATCGGCGATCGTGCAGGGGGGGCTGCCTGACGCTTCGGTGTACCCATGGCAGCCGAAGACCGCACGGTCCTCGTCGTCCGTATTGCCCCAAGGAAACGTTCGCTCCTCGTCGCCGCCCGCCGCTGCGTAGTTCCACTCGGCCTCCGTCGGCAATCGCCCGCCGTCCCACGCGCAGAAGGCCATCGCCTCGTACCAGGTGATGCAGTTCATGGGGAGGCGCTCGTCGTAATCCGATACGACCACGTCGGTCCACGTCGAGCAGCGCTCCCCGAGAGCGCTGCACGTGTCGCGATCGGGAGGAGTGCACTTCCACAGCTCCTCTATCAGCGTGTCCGCGTCCGGCTCGAGGTACCGCACGAAGCTGTCTTTCCACCCGCTGCCAGGCAGCGCCGGGTGCCCGCCGGCGTCCGCCTCGGGAGGGCTCTTCCGCGTTCCTTTCCCCGCCTCGAGGAACTCGCGGAACCGGCCGACCGTGATCTCGTAGGTATCCAGCCAGAAGTCGTTCACGATCGCCCGCCTCTGCTCGGCGGAGCCCGTCGCGTCTTCATAGCTCCTCGTATACGCGCCGCCGTCCACCGGCCTGCTGTCGCAGCAGCTGATCCCGTCGGGTCCGCACCGCGTCGCCAGGGTCAGGCAGCTCGGGGTCATCGACGAGATTGGACCGCCCCCTGCGCCCGCGCCGCCGCCGCCGTCGCCGTTCAGCCCGCATCCCCCCGCCTCACCGCCGCTCCCGGCCGCCGCGCCCTCTCCGCCGCTACCGGCCGTCGCGCCCTCACCGCTGCTCCCGGCCGCCGCGCCCTCACCGCCGCTCCCGGCCGCCACGCCGCCGCCGCTCCCGGCCGACGCGCCCTCACCGCCGCTCCCGGCCGCCACGCCGCCGCCGCTCCCGGCCGACGCGCCCTCTCCGCCGCTCCCGGCCGCCACGCCGCCGCCGCCCCCGGCCGCCGCGCCCTCTCCGCCGCCGCGCGAGTATCGTCCCCAGTCCGCGCCGATGAGGTCCGAGCATCCGGCGGCGACGAGCGCTCCCACCCCGCCGATCCAACCAGCTTTCGCCCAGGTTCCACCCATGACCCGACAGCGTCTCCCTCTTCGATCACCGCTGTCAAGCCGCTCCCGGCCGGCCGGCTGCATCGAGGCCTCGCCTCTCCGCAGCTCGGCGGCCGCGACGCGGGGGTTACTCGAGCAGGCTGCGCAGCATCCAGGCGGTCTTCTCGTGGACCTGCAGGCGCTGGGTGATCAGATCGCAGGTGGGCTGATCGTTGGCGTTCTCGGCCACGGGGAAGAGCTCACGCGCCGTGCGCGCGACCGTCTCGTGGCCCTCGACGAGGCGCTTGATCATGTCCGTGGCCTTGGGGACGCCGTCGTCCTCCTTGATGGTCGAGAGCGCGACGAACTGCTTGTAGGTCCCCGGCGCGGGGAGGCCGAGGGCCCGGATACGCTCGGCGACCAGGTCCACGGCGAGCGCCAGCTCGTTGTACTGCTGCTCGAACATGAGGTGGAGCGTCTGGAACATGGGCCCCGTGACGTTCCAGTGGAAGTTGTGGGTCTTCAGATAGAGCGTGTACGTGTCAGCGAGGACGCGTCCCAGCCCCGCGCCGATCAGCTCGCGGTTCTTGGCGTCGATTCCGATATTGATCTCCATAGGACTCCTCTCGTGTCGTGTGCTCTCAGGCTTCGCCGATGCTGCGCATCGACATCACTTCGATGGGGCGCAGGCCGAGCAGCGCATAGGCCTGCTCCCAGCGCTGGTCCGCCGCCACGTCGAACAGGATCCCCTCGTCGAGGGCCACGGGCAGCCACGCCCCCGCGGCGATCTCTCGCTCGAGCTGGCCGGGCCCCCAGCCGCTGTAGCCGAGGAGCACCGTCCTGCGCCGCGGGTCGGCGGCGGCCGTGCCGCGCACCGCGTCGGCCGCGAGCGTGTCGAACGCGCTCCGGGACGACGTGACACGCACCCGGGAGCCCACCGGGATCACCCCCGTCTCCTCGGCCCCGAGCGCCGGATCGAGGCACAGGATCCACCCCGAGCTCGGCTGGACCGGCCCGCCGAGGTAAACCGGCGCCGGGTCCTTCAGGTCGTTGCCATAACCCGCGAACGACAGGAGCTCCCCCAGCGTCATCGGCGCCGGCCTGTTCACCACGAACCCCAGCGCCCCGCCCTCGCTGTGCACCGCGAGCAGCACGACCGTCCGGTCGAAGTTCGGATCGCCGAGCGGCGGCGACGCGATGAGGAACCCTGGGGCCAGCACGCTCGCTTCGCTGTTCATCGGCGATCCTCCCTCGCAACGGTCAACCGGTCACTGCGTCCCGCACGAACCCGTCCGCCGCGGCGGGAGCCGGACGGGGGGTCGCCCCCACCTTACTCCGGTGGGCCGTGACAGGCGATTGGGATCTCCCTCCAGCGCCGGCGCGGCGGGTATAGTGGAGCCATGTACACCGTCGGCGTCCGCGATCACATCATGGTGGCCCACAGCCTCAAGGGCGTGCAGTTCGGCCCTGCGCAGCGCCTGCACGGCGCGACGTACACGGTCAGCGTGGAGGTGGAGCGCGAGGAGCTCTCGCCCCTCGGCCAGGTGGTCGAGACGAGCGCGCTGCGGGACAGCCTGCGCGCCGTGCTCGCCGAGATCGACTACCGGAACCTCGACGAGCACCCCGCGTTCGAGGGCAAGCGCTCGACGCCGGAGCTCATCGCGCGCTACATCCACCGCGAGCTCGGCCGCAAGCTCCCGGTGAGCGCCGGCAGCGCCCTCACGATCACGCTGAACGAGTCCCCCCTCGTCTGGGTGCGCTACCGCGCGCCGCTCCGGGGCGCCTCGGTCATGCCGACCGAGCTGGCCTGATCGCCGGCCGTCTCCGCTTGGCACGCGGCCCTGCCCGCGGCAAAAGAGCGCGCCGATGACCGAGCCGGTCCGCACAGCGCCGATCGTCCTGAGCTTCCAGGGCGGCACCCTCCGCATCGAAGGCCTCGCCCCGCGCCCGGCGCTCGCTGCGGCGCCCGCGCTCGACAGCAGCGCGCTGCCATCGAACGCAGACGAGCGCGCGGGCGAGCCCGACGGCGGCGACGCCGGCGACCCCGCCGAGGGCGCGCCGCTCGACCCCGCGTGCCTGCCCGCGTCCTGCCGCTGGGACGCGCGGGAGCGCGTCTACCGCGTGCCGGCGATCGACTACGCCGAGCTCGTCCTGAGGCTCCGCGCCCGCGGCGTCCCGTTCACCGACGCCGCCCGCAAGTACGAGGCGCTCCCGCTCGCGCCGCTCGCCAAGCACGACCCGTTCCCCTACCAGCGCGAGGCGCTCGACGCCTGGGCCGGGCGGCGCAGCCGGGGCGTCGTCGTGCTCCCGACGGGCGCGGGCAAGACGTTCGTCGCGACGCTCGCCATCGCCGCGCGGCAGCGCAGCGCGCTCGTCGTCGTCCCCACCCTGGATCTCCTGAACCAGTGGTACGACGGGCTCTCCGCCGCGTTCGGCGTCCCGATCGGCCTGCTCGGCGGCGGTTACCACGACGTCCTCGACCTGACGGTGACCACGTACGACTCCGCGCACGCCCACATGGACAGGCTCGGCGCCCGGTTCGGCCTCGTGATCTTCGACGAGTGCCACCACCTGCCGAGCCCGTCGTACGCGCTCGCCGCGAAGATGTGCCTCGCGCCCTTCCGCCTCGGCCTCACGGCCACGCCCGAGCGCGCCGACGGCCGGGGCTACGACGACCTCATCGGCCCGATCGTCTTCCGCCGGGAGATCACCGAGCTCTCCGGGCAGTACCTCGCGGCCTACGACGTCGTCCGGCTCGATGTGCCGCTCTCGGACGACGAGCGCGCCGCGTACGAGGCGGCGCGCGCCGTGTACATCGGCTTTCTGCGCGCGAACGGCATCCGCATGCCCGAGGGGTGGGGCCAGTTCATCCTGCTGAGCTCGCAGTCCGACGCCGGCCGCCGCGCCTTCGAGGCGTACCGCCGCCAGCGCAGCCTCGCGCTGTGCGCGCCCGGCAAGATCGACGTCCTCGCCCGGCTGCTCCACGCCCACCGCGCCGATCGGACCCTGGTCTTCACCGAGGACAACGCCACGGTCTACCAGATCTCGCGGCAGTTCCTGCTGCCGGCCATCACCCATCAGACCAAGGTGAAGGAGCGCAGCGCCATCCTCGACGCCTTCAACCGCGGCGCGCTGTCGGCGGTGGTCACCTCGAAGGTGCTGAACGAGGGGGTCAACGTGCCCGAGGCCAACGTGGCGATCGTCCTGTCGGGCAGCGGCTCGGTGCGGGAGCACGTCCAGCGGCTCGGCCGCATCCTGCGCCGGAGCGAGAACAAGACGGCGATCCTCTACGAGCTCGTGGCCCTCGGCACGAGCGAGCAGCGGGTGAGCGACAAGCGCCGGGAGCACATTGCTTACCAGTGACCTCGTCCGCGTCCGCCGCCGGGGCGGGCTCGTCGTCCCGCAGTACCTCCGCGGGGCGGCCGCCGAGCGCCTGCTGCCGGTCGCGCGGGCGTACATCGACATCCTCGCGCAGCGCGTCGGCGAGCGCCGCGACGACGTCGAGGCCGCGCTCGACGCCATCGAGGTGCCCGCGCGGGATCGCGTGGCCTCGCTCGGCCTGAGGAAGGTGCTCGAGGACGGCTGCGAGTACGAGGTGCAGGAGGGCGTCGATCCCGAGGCGCTCCGGCGCGAGCTGTTCCACGCGGCGGCGGCGGCGCACCGCGCCCTCGACGTCCGCGCCCGCTTCGACCGGGCCGCCGTGCTCGACGAGGTGGCCGCCCGGCTCGGCACGACGCCCGCCGCGATCGAGGCGGGCCTCTATGCCGACCTGCGCGGCGCCGAGATCCTCCGGCGCGCGGCCGCGGACGCGCCCGAGATCCTGCTGGATCGGTACAACCTGGCGCTGGCGCAGTCGATCCTCCTCCGGGCGACGCAGGTGACGATCCGCGTCGAGGGGGAGAGCGCCCAGCGCTACCGGCGGATCTTCCGGGCGGCGCGCTTTCACGGGCTCATCCACGTGGTCCAGGGCGATCCGGTCTCCGGCTACACGATCGCGCTCGACGGCCCGTTCAGCCTGTTCGACGCGGTGCAGCGGTATGGCTTGCGGCTCGCGATGTTCCTGCCGTCGGTGCTCTCGTGCGCCTCGTTCCGGCTGCGCGCCGATCTGCGCTGGGGGCGCGACAAGGAGCCGCTCGCCGTCGAGATCGGCCCGGCGGACGGCCTGCTGTACCACGGGCGCGAGCTCGCGGAGACGACGCCCGAGCTGGACGCGTTCTGCGAGGGGTTCAGGAAGCTCGGATCGCCCTGGACCGTGTCGCCGAACGAGCGGCTGTTCGCGCTGCCCGGAGAGGTGGTGTGCGTCCCCGACCTGGTGTTCCTGAACGCGGAGACCGGGGAGGAGGTGTACCTCGAGGCGTTCGGGTTCTGGAGCCGGGACGCGGTGTGGCGGCGCGTCGAGCTGATCCGGAAGGGGTTTCCGGCGAGGATCCTGCTCGCGGTCGGCAAGCAGCTCCGCGTGAGCGAGGAGGTGCTGGGCGACGACGAGGCCGGGGAGATCTATGTCTACCGGGCGACGATGTCGCCGCGGGCGGTGCTGGCGCGGCTGGACGGGAAGCGCGGGGGGGCGTGAGCCGCTGCGGAGGGCAATCTGGCGTCCACGGCGTCCACTGCGCCCGCGGCGCTCACGGCTCCACGGTCGCGTACGCCGGCGTCCACGCCCGCTTCCCGTCCGGCCGCGTGATCCGCGCCCGCACGTACCGCTCCCCGCCGCGGAGCCGGTAGGTCGCCCGCCCCGCCGTGGGCTGCTGCCGCTCCAGCACGCGCCCGCCGCGCCCGACGAACTCGACGACCGCGCCCGCCGCCGTCGGCCAGACCGAGAACGCGTCCCCGGCGAGCGCGATCCTCCGCAGCCTCGCCCCGGACGACGCGTAGAGCCGTCCCCCGGCGAGCGCGCTGCAGATCGCGGCGCGCGACGCCTCCCGCGAGAACACCTCGATGAACCCGCGGCCGGGCCCCGCGGGCGGCGCGCCCGACCCGGCCGTGAGCTGGTGCAGATCGTCCACCGCGACGCCGACGATCCCCCCTCCCGCGGCGCCGCGCACCGTCAGCACCGCATCCCATAACGCCTCGTGCGACGGGCGCGTCGCGTCGCCGTCCGTGTACACGTACGGGTGCCCGCTGTGGATCTCCAGGAGCTCCGCCGCAGGCGCCGCCAGGAGGTCACCGGCGGATAACGACCAGTCGAAATTCGGATGGTTGATGAGCGCCACGCCCCCCTCCGCCCGCACACGCCCGATCGCCCACTTCAGCGCCTCCCCCTTGGTCAGGAAGGCGCCCCCGCCGATCGTCGCCCGCGTGCAGAGCGCGTTCACGTGCACGGCCTTCCCCTCGGCCCACATCGTGACCTCTTCGCCGGGGATCACGGCGAAATTCGACGCCGACGACGGGTCCTGGAACACCGCAGGATCGACGCGCTGGTTGTGGTCTGTCAGCGCCACGAAGGAATACCCGTTCTCGCGGTACCAGCGGACGACGTCGCGC
Source organism: Sorangium sp. So ce426 (assembly GCF_051475585.1). Taxonomy (NCBI): domain Bacteria; kingdom Pseudomonadati; phylum Myxococcota; order Polyangiales; family Polyangiaceae; genus Sorangium; species Sorangium sp. So ce426. Next base: position 9,634,526 of record NZ_CP150341.1, read on the forward strand.
GGCTCGCTGTCCCCGTCGCTCAGGGACGTGTGGGTGTGGATGTTCCCCCGCTGGAACACCTCCACGTCGAGCGCCCTCTCGAAGCGCGGGCGGCCCGGCGATCCGTGCCCTCCGGGAGCAGAGCCCGAAGCGGGCGAGGCGCGCTCCGCGCTCCCGGCGAGCGCGAGGACCGCCGCAGCGCCGATGAAGCCGATGAAAAGGAGAGCACTCCAGCGTCCGCGCATGCTCATTGAGACGACAAGCAGAGTATACAGAACGAAAGGGCCGCGACCAATTCGCAAAGAGCGCCACACCTCTGCCGCCGCGCGTCACCTCTCGCGCTCTCCGGCGCGCGCGAGGTGGCGCACGCATGCGCGCGCCGCCTCTTCTTCACTTTTTGATTACCCCGGTGCACCGGTGTCCGGCAGCATACTGCTCCCGTGACGCCCTCCCTCCTCGCGCTCGTCATGATCGTCAAGGACGAGGCCTCCTCCATCCGCGAGACCCTCGCCTCGGCCAGGCCCCACGTCGACCGGTTCACCCTCCTCGACACCGGCTCCACCGACGGCACACAGGCCCTCGCGCGCTCCGCCATGGCGGGCGTCCCCGGCGATCTCGTCGAGGAGCCCTTCGTCGACTTCGGCGCGACGCGCAGCCGCGCCCTCGACCTCGCGGGCGACGCGGCCGTGTTCACCCTCATGCTGAGCGGCGACGAGCGCCTCGTCGCCGGCGGCGCGCTCCGTCGCTTCTGCGAGGAGCGCCGCGACGCGTCGGGCCCGGGGCACGGCGCCTACCACGTCCGCGTTCGCTACGGCGATTCCGTCTACGACTCCGCCCGGCTCGCCCGCGCCTCGGCCGGGTGGCGCTACGTCGGCGCCACCCACGAGGTGCTCTCCAAGGAGGGCGAGCCGCCCCCCTCGATCCGCGTCCCCGACGCCCACATCGTCCACGACCTCTCTCGCCGCGACGCCGCCGCCCAGACCCGGAGGTGGCAGCGCGACCTGGAGCTGCTCTCCGCCGCGCTGGCCCGATCCCCCCGCGACGGCCGCGCCGCCTTCTACCTCGCGCAGACGCTGGAGTGCCTCGGCCGGCACGCGGAGGCGTTCGAGGCCTACGAGCGGCGCGCCGCGCTCGGCGGCTGGCACGAGGAAGTCTACGAATCGCTGTTCCGCATGGCGCGCACCGCCGCCGCGCTCGGGCGCCCCTGGCCCGAGGTGCAGCAGCGCTACCTCGACGCCCACGCCCACAGCCCGCACCGCGCCGAGCCGCTCTTCGCCGTCGCCTGGCACTGGTACGGACAGCGGTGCTGGCCGCTCACCTACCTCTTCGCCTCCCGCGGCGCCGCCCTCCCCTTCCCCGCCCAGGCCACCCTCTTCGTGGACGCCGAGGTCTACGAGCACAAGCTGCTCGACCTCGTCGCCACCAGCGCGTTCCACGTCGGCGAGCTCGCCGCCGGCGAGGCGGCGCTGCGCAAGGCCCTCGCGCGCCGCCCCGGCGATCCGCGCCTGCTCGGGAACCTCGCGTTCTACGCGCCCGCGAAGGAGCGCTGACGCGCCGCGCTCGCCGCCGCTCAGGCGCCGTCGTCGTCCTTCCTGATCCAGCCCTTGCGGCGATAGTACGTGAGCAGCCCGACGACGCTCGCCAGCATCAGGCACCATACGAACGGATAGCCGTAATACCAGTCGAGCTCCGGCATGTTGTACGGCGAGCTCTCGTGGTGGAAGTTCATCCCGTAGATGCCCGCAATGGCGGTGACCGGGAGGAAGATCGTCGAGATGATCGTGAGCACCTTCATGATCTCGTTCATCCGGTTCGACATCCCGGAGAGGTGGAGATCCATGAGGCCCGAGCTCAGCTCGCGGTAGGTCTCGACCATGTCCATCAGCTGCACCGCGTGATCGTACGTGTCGCGCAGGTAGAGCCGCGTGTCCTTGGAGATGAGCGGGTTGTCCTCGCGGAGCAGCGCGTTGACGAGATCGCGCTGCGGCCAGATGGCGCGCCGGAGCGTGAGCAGATCCCGCTTCAGATCGTGGATCGGCTTCGACATCCGGCGCTTCGCGTCGATCACCTCGACCTCCAGGTCCTCGATGTGCTCGCCGAGCCGCTCGAGCACCGGGAAGAAGCCGTCGACCACCGCGTCGAGCAGCGCGTACGCCAGGTAATCGGCGCCCCGCTCCCGGATCGAGCCCCGGCCGGTGCGGATTCGCTCCCGCACGGCCTCCATGACGTCCCAGTCGGCCTCTTCCTGCACCGTCAGGACGAAGCTCTTGCCGACCAGGATGGCCAGCTGCTCGGTGCGCAGCACGCAGCGCTCGTCGACCTGCGCCATCCGCGCGATGATGAGGACGTGCTCGCCGCCGTAGACGTCCGCCTTCGGCCGCTGGGGCACGTTGACCATGTCCTCCAGCGCGAGCGGGTGGACATGGAAGATCTCGCCCAGCCGCTCGAACGTCGCCTTGTGCCCGAGCCCCCGGACATCGACCCACGTGATGGAGGGCCGGTCGTCCGTGAGGTAGGGGATGCACCCGTCGACGCTCTGGATCTCCTTCTCGGACACGACCTCGGCGTCGTAGTCGATGACGAAGATCTTCGGCCGCCGCGTGTCCTCGATGACGAGCGTCCCGGGCGGCGACGCCGGCGGCGGCTCGTGCCCGAGCCTGTCGCGCCTGGGCCGCAGCGTCGGCCGGTCGAGGTCGGCCTTCTCCTGGACCCAGGAGGCGCGCTGCTGCGGCGCGCTGCTGCGCCGCGACTCGGGGGGTAGCGTGGAGCTCGTCACGGGGGCGTGATGGTAGATCAAGATCCCGCGGTATCGAGCACGGGATGACGCGATGGATCGAGCGCGCTCGCGCTCGCTCCGCGGCGCCGGGTGGCGTATGCTTATCGGGCCGCGGAGGGGAGATGCTGGTCGGGCCGCGGCGGGGAGCGGGCGCTCGCAGGGCCGCCTCTTCCTCCCTGTCCCTGCTGGCCGGGGGAGCGCGCGGCGCGCGCCGGCCTGCGCCTCGCGCCGCCGCGCGCCCTGCCCTTCCGGATGCCCATGGGAACGACCCTCGACATCGCGATCGGCCTCGTCAGCGTCTTCTTCCTGCTCAGCGTCCTCTGCTCGGCCATCCACGAGGCGCTCGCTGGCGTGCTCCGGCTGCGCGCGCTCAACCTGGCGCAAAGCATCGAGATCATGCTGGCCGACAGCGAGCTCGACGCGCACGTGAAGCAATCGCCCGGCGCCGCCGACACCGCCGCCCCCAAGAGCTCTCCGCCGGAGCAGGTCATGAGGCGCGCGGCGCGGCGCGCTGTCGAGCTCGTGCGCACCCGGGTGATGCCGGGGCCGCTCCCGAGCCCGCTCGCGGCGAAGCTCCGCGAGCACCCGCTGATCAAGGATCTCAAGTACGGCTGGGTAGGGCCGTCCTACATCCCGTCGCACGCGTTCGTGGCCGCGCTCATCGACACCCTGCGGCAGGTCCCGTGGCCCGACAGCGCCGCGGCGCTGCCCGCGCAGGCCGGCGCCGCACCTGCGCAGACCGGCGCCGCGCCTGCGCCGGCGGGCGACGCCGCTTCCGCGCCCCTGCAGCAGGCGAGCGACGGCGTCCCTCCGGCGCAGGCGAGCGCCGCCGCGCCTGCGCCGGGCGAGATCGCGGCGGCGCCGAGCCGCGACGAGGACCCGCTCGACGAGCTGAAGCAGATCATCCGGAGCATGCCGCCGAAGAGCGACCTCCGGCGCGCCCTCACCACGATCGTCGACTCCACGGTCAAGGACATGCGCGAGGCCAACATCCGGCTGGAGCGCTGGTTCAATGACGCCATGGACCGGGCCGCCGGCCGGTACAAGCGCCGCGCGCAGCTGATCATCAGCGCGACGGCGCTCGTCCTCTGCGTCGGGTTCAACGTCGACAGCATCCGCCTCGCGGGCGCCCTCTCGCGCGACGCGGTGGTGCGCGCCCGGCTGATCGCGGCGGCGCAGGAGATCGCGAAGTCCCCGCCCCGCCCCGCGCCCCAGGCCGGCGGCGTCGACCAGAACGAGGACATCATGGCCGCGATCGCCGAAGGAAGCGGCGCTCGCTCCCGGCTCACCGGGCTCGACGTCGAGATCACCTGGGGCGTGAAGGCCCCCGAGCACACGAGCGTCCCGAAGCTCTGGAGCGCGATCGCGGCGATCCTCGGTCAGGGCATCGTCGGCTGGATCCGCGGGGTGCTCGACAGGCTCCTGACCCCGGGCATCCTCATCACCGCGGTCGCCGCCTCCCTCGGCGCGCCGTTCTGGTTCGACCTGCTCAACAAGCTCGTGAACCTCAGGACCGTCGGAAAGAGCCCCGAGCCTTACGAGCCCCCCAAGGGCGCCGGGCCGGACAGCAGCGTGACCCGCTGACCGTGCGCCGCGCTCGAGGGGACGACACGCCCGGTCGTCCTACCACGACGCTGGAAGCTCGTCGTGGGTTGGAAGCCCTCCGCTGGCGCACCCCCACGGCGCTCTCGATCCCCAGAAGATGTGATCCGTCGGAGAGATGGGCGGCGCTGTATCCAGCGAACCGGCAGGGACGACCACGATGTTGCCGTCGCGCCTCAGACGCGGCACGGGACACCCGCAGTGACTGCAAAACCACTTCCCGAAGCGCTTCGCCGTGGGCAGCTCATAGCGTGTGATGGCCTCTTCCCCTGACAGCCATCGGAGCTGGCCGGGATCGACGGCCAGATTCGTGGCGTGGCCCGTGCCCGTGCCTTTGCGGCACCGCGAGCAATGGCAATGGGCCATCAACATGAACGGCGGTTCGACCTCGAATGTCACCGCCCCGCAAAGGCAACCCCCGTGAATGCTGGACTCGCTCATCTGCTCTCTCCAGGCGCCTGACGCCGCGATGGAATGGGATGCTAGCCTATCCGATCTGGCCGGCGAGGATCGAGCTCGGTCCGCCCGGCGCGCCCGGAACACGACGCCGTGGCCGCCCCGACACGCGCCGCGGCCGCTCGTTGGACGGGCGCAGCGACGGGCAGCGACGGGCCGCGACATTTCGCCCGTGCCTCCGAGCTGGTACGCAGGCTGCTGGATCCAGGGACCGGACCATGAAGACATTGAGCGCTTGCTTTCTGCTGGGGATCCTCGTTGGCTGTCAGAAATCCGAGGAGGCCGGCCTGCCGGCGGCGAGCTCGGGGCCGAGCGCCGGATCGAGCGCACCGGCGGCGGCCGCCGCGGAGGCAGCGTCGCCGGCCTCGGCGGAGACGGCCTCGTCGGCCCCCGCGCCCGCGACCGCGGCGCCCACCGAGCCGGCTCCGCCGCCGACCGCGCCGGCGTCTCCTGGTGCGCCGGCGTCCTTCAAGGACGGCCGGAGCGAGTCGATCGCGGCGGCCGTCGGCCTCGGTTGCGAGGCGAAGAGCCTCGACGGCTGGCTCGAGCTGCTTTGCCGGAAGAAGAACGGGACCGGAGGGCACCCTGTTCGCGCGGTGATCCACGATCCGAGCGCGGAGGCCGCGGCCGAGAAGCCGAGCGAGCCGGCGGTGGCCGACGGCGCCGGCGAGGGGCCCGACGCGGGCCCGTCGAACGAGGTCCTCGCCGACGAGCGCGGCGAGCTCCGGCTCGTCGCGCCGTTCCGGGCCGAGGCCAAGCAGCGCGTCACGCTGGAGTGGACCGACACGCGCTACGAGCTCCAGATCGACGGGACGAGCGCGAGGCTCGACTGGGCCGGCTCCGTTGTGTCGCACCGGCGCGCCTGCCAGGAGCTCCTCGATCAGAACCGAGCGCGCATCTCCGGCGCGCAGAAGCTCGAAGGCCCCGAGAAGGTCACGGCGGCCGAGGCGACGCGCCTGCCGAAGTTCGGGGTCTGCCAGCCCGCGGGGCTCGGCTCCTGGGCGCTGTCGCTGACGCGCTTCGCGGGCGCCGGCGAGGGCGCGGCGCGGGCGCTCGCCTTCGACATCGATGTCGTGCGGATCGACCTCGAAGGCAAGCGCTCCGCGGCGCCGCTCGGAACGATCGAGGTCGCGCCCGGCGGACTCGCGATCTCCGCGTTGAGCGTCTATGACTTCGACGACGACGGCAACGACGAGCTCATCGTCCCCTACGAGCTCAACGCGCTTGCCGCGGGCGCGAAGCCGGCGGCGCCGACCCCTGTCTGGACGTTCTCGAACGGCGCGGTGTCCGCCTATGCGAAGGCCCCGAGCGTCTCCGGCGGCCTCGGCATCGAGCACCTCGATCACGACATGCGGCCGGACATCGGGAGCTACGGCCCCTTCGTCGCGTGGCTCGGCGCGGACTGCGGCGTGAAGAGCTGCCCGCCGCGCGTGACCGGGCCGAAGTTCTACTTTCACTCGGTGCAGGACGGTTCGTTTTCAGCGACCGACGCCAGCGCGACCGGGGCGCTCGGCCGCGCGTGCGGCAAGAAGCCCGCGGCGATCGTCGTGACGGCCGGCAGCGGCGTGAACGTCGCTCAGACGGCGAAGAACCTCGTCTGCGCGCGCGCGCTCGGAGCCACGCGGGAGGCGCTCGAGGGCGAGCTCACGGCCAAGCGCGCGGACCTCTGCGGCGGCGCGGCGACCTGCGCGCTGTCGAGCACGTTCGAGGCCTGGCTCGACGCGGCGCTCCCGGCCGAGCTGGGGAGCGCCGCGAAGCCGTGAAGGGTTCAGGAGAAGCCGTCGATGGCCGCGTTCAGCGTGGCGCTGGGCCGCATCGCGGCGAACGTCTTCTTGTCGTCGAAATGGTAGTACCCGCCGAGGTCGACGGGCTTGCCCTGCGCGCCGATCAGCTCGGCGTCGATCGTGGACCCGTTGTCCGTCAGGGTCTGGGCGAGCTTGCCGAACTTGGCCGCCAGCTCCTTGTCCTCGGTCTGCTTGGCGAGCGACTGCGCCCAGTAGAGCGCGAGGTAGAAGTGGCTGCCGCGGTTGTCGATCTCGCCGACCTTGCGCGCCGGGCTCTTGTTGTTCTCGAGGAACAGGCCGATCGCCGTGTCCAGCGCCTTGGCGAGCACCTTGGCCTTTCCGTTGTTGGTCTTGGTGGCGAGGTCCTCGATCGACACCTGCAGCGCCAGGAACTCACCGAGCGAGTCCCAGCGCAGGTAGTTCTCCTTCTGCAGCTGCTGGACGTGCTTCGGCGCCGAGCCGCCGGCGCCGGTCTCGTACAGGCCGCCGCCGGCCAGCAGCGGCACGATGGAGAGCATCTTGGCGCTGGTGCCCAGCTCCAGGATCGGGAACAGGTCCGTCAGGTAGTCGCGCAGCACGTTGCCGGTGACGCTGATGGTGTCCTTGCCCTCCTTCATGCGGCCGAGCGTGAACTCGATCGCTTCCACAGGGCTCTTGATCGGGAGCTCCAGGCCCTTGGTGTCGTGCTCGGACAGGTAGACCTTGACCTTGGCGATCAGGTTCTTGTCGTGAGCGCGGTTCTCGTCGAGCCAGAACACCGCCGGGGCGCCCGTGGCGCGCGCGCGGGAGACGGCCAGCTTGACCCAGTCCTTGATCGCGATGTCCTTCGTCTGGCACGCGCGGAAGACGTCGCCGGCCTCGACCTGCTGCTCCAGCAGGGCGTTGCCGGAGGCGTCGACGATACGCACCGTGCCGCTCTCGGCGATCTTGAAGGTCTTGTCGTGTGAGCCGTACTCCTCCGCGGCCTGCGCCATGAGCCCCACGTTCGGCGAGGTGCCCATCGTGCGCGGGTCGAACGCCCCGTGCTGCTTGTGGAACTCGATCGTCGCCTGGTAGATGCCGGCATAGCAGCGATCGGGGATCGTGAACTTGGCGTCGTAGAGCTTGCCATCCGTGCCGTACATCTTGCCGCTGGAGCGGATGGCCGCCGGCATCGAGGCGTCGATGATCACGTCCGAGGGCACGTGCAGGTTGGTGATGCCGCGGTCGGAGTCGACCATGGCCAGCGTCGGGCGTTGCTCGTAGACGGCCTTGATGTCCGCCTCGATCGCCGCCTTCTCGTCGGCCGGCAAGCCCTGGATCTTCGTGTACAGGTCGCCGATGCCGTTGTTCGGGTCGAAGCCGACCTTGGCCAGCGTGGCCGCGTGCTTCTCGAGCGCATCGGCGTAAAACACGCTGACGGCGTGCCCGAAGAGGATCGGGTCGCTGACCTTCATCATCGTGGCCTTGAGGTGCAGGGAGAACAGCACTCCCTGCTTCTTCGCGTCCGCCACCTGCTCGGCGTAGAACGCGCGCAGGGCCCTGGCGCTCATCACGCTGGCGTCGACGACCTCGCCCGCCTGGACCTTGACGCTCGGCTTGAGCACGGTCGTCTTGCCGCCGGCCACGAGCTCGATCTTCAGCTCCTGCGCCTTGTCCACCACGACCGACTTCTCGCTGCCGTAGAAGTCGCCGCTCGACATATGAGCGACGTGGCTCTTCGAGTCGCGGCTCCACGCGCCCATCGAGTGCGGGTGCTTCTTGGCGTAGTCCTTGACGGCGGGCGAGGCGCGACGATCGCTGTTGCCCTCGCGCAGGACGGGGTTCACGGCGCTGCCGAGCACCTTGGCGTAACGCGCCTTGATCGCCTTCTCCTCCTCCGTCTTCGGCTCGGAGGGATAGTCCGGCACGGCGTAGCCCTGCTGCTGCAGCTCCTTGATGGCGGCCACGAGCTGCGGGATGGAGGCGCTGATGTTGGGTAGCTTGATGATGTTGGCGTTCGGCGTCTTGGCCAGCTCGCCGAGCTCCGCCAGGTGGTCGCCTAGCTTCTGGCTGTCCGTCAGGCGCTCGGGGAAGTTGGCGAGGATGCGGCCCGCCAGGGAGATGTCGCGCGTCTCGACCCGGACCCCGGCGGCCTTCGTGAACGCCTCGACGATCGGGAGGAGCGAATAGGTGGCCAAGGCCGGCGCCTCGTCCGTCTTCGTGTAGATGAGGGTAGAATTTTGCGTTTCCACTGTTTTCTCGAGGGTTGAACGGGTCGGGATTGTCGGGAAGGTTTCGCCCGGTGCCAAGGGCCCGTCGCACCGGCACAATGCCTGGCACCGAAATTTGCGCAAGCCCCTGGCTCCGGGCCGAGGCGCCGCCAACCTGGCCCGCCGGATGCACGCGCGGCGGGCCGTGGCCGAGCCGCGGCCGGAGCGCGGCGCAGCGCGTAAGTAGAAGGAGCCGGCTCGCTGCGCGATGAGGTGTGCGCGGCGCGCGGATCGGGCGGCGTCGCGGGCGTCGGATGGCGAGGTCGTGAAGGCGCTGGAGCGCATTCGGAGGCGGCGCAGCGCGCGAGACGCGGTGCGTCGATCGGCCGAGAGCACACGTTGCCCCGGCTCGGTGTTCATGGCGACCCCGACCTGCCCCGAATCGCCCGGGTACGCCCTCTCCCTGGCGCCATCCAGCCTCACCGTGACCGAAGAGCCGCGCGCGAGGATTTCGAGCACCGCCGCTGCGGCGCGTCGACAGGCGCGTGGTGGGACGCCGGCCACCGGAAGTCGAGGCGGACCGTGCGCGCCACCGAGCGGGCACGCCGCCCCGCCCGTTTCGCTTGATTTCTGAGCTGATTCTCTGGATTCAGGGTGCGATTATCTGGTTCTTTGAGATGATTCTCTCGACATAGTCCTTGTTTGGCCAGATCAGAGAGGAAAAACTCTGGATGGAGCTTTCATTTAACCAGATCAGAGAGATAAAACTCTGGATGGAACCCGCATCGATCTAGAAACGCAGATGATTCTTCGTCGCACATGAGCATCGTCTACGCGGTGATCGGCGGATGGCTCGCCGCGGTCACCATCGCGCATCGATGGCTCGCGGGCCGGTATCGCGATCTTCCCTTCGAGGAAGGATGAGACCCATGGATAATACATTCTTCGACGAACTCAGGGATCTGATCGGGGGCAACGAGCTGGAGCACTGAGCGAGAACCAGGTCGTGGATGTCCAGGAGGAGATCGCCCAGTACACGACGGACACGCTCCCGGGCTCCAGCGGCTCGCCGGTGCTCGACGACCGCTGGGAGGTGGCCGCGATTCACCACGCCGGCGGCCATCTGTCGAAGAGGGATGGCACGGGAGCACGTCACTTCATCAATGCGGGCATCCTGTCCGCCGCGGTGGACAGGGCCGTGCTGATTTGAAGCGACATTTCACAGAAGCGCTCCGTGCCGCCAGCGAGCCCTTCCATGGGACGGCAACGAATCCAGCTCCACGGCAGTGCGTGATGGAGGCTGCAGCCTCCACCTGCCGGAGGTTGCAGCCTCCACCTGCCGGCGGTTGCAGCCTCCACCTGCCGGCGGTCGCCGCTTCCATGGGATTGCGCGGTAGGAACCGGACACGACAGCCCGGCAGATCGGAGCGAACGGCGGGCTCGATCCTCGGCGAGGTTCGCGACCTCTCCCGTGCCGGATACAGCTTGACCCTACCTGATTCGCGTTGGACGATACCAATTTGCTTCCGGTAGAAGAGATATGCGTGCCGGCCGCGCCAGGCCCCCTGAGCAAACAACGAAATCTCCTCGAAAAAACGAGCAATCCTGCGACGAGCGTTGAAGGAGCGCTGCTCTCGCGACCCATTGCTCCGGCACACGCGTTGCTGTGGCGCCCGTCACCGCAGCGCGCTGGCGACGCGCAGGCCGCGAGGTCGCCGGAGCGCAATGGTCAAGGAGAACATCGATGACGACGCGAAGACAAGGCCGTGGTGGCCTGCTGATGACTCTCGCCCTGGGGACGATCGCGGCGAGCGGCTGCGCGGCCGAGAGCGGCGAGGCGGGCGAGGAGACCACGTCGGAGGCGACGCAGCGCTCGGTCGTGTTGCTCGGCAACATCTTTCAGAACGGCACGCTGGTCTCGTTCGAGAACATCACGAACATCACCGGCATCGACATGACGAAGATCGTCGGGTTGACCGCGTGCGACCCGAAGGCGCTCTACGCCGTGGAGCAGAACGCCGGCCCGACGTACGCGCTGTGGTTCAGCAACGACAGCGGCCAGAGCTGGAAGAAGCAAGCGACGGCGGGCAAGAGCAAGGAGATCGCGTGCGACCACGCGCAGATCGCGACGCTCGACGCGAGCAAGAACCTGTGGGTCGCGCCGCTGCAGGCGAACGGGGTGATCGGCGCATGGTCGCAGGCGCTGACCAGCGTGAAGGTCGATCGCATCCAGGGCGGCGACGGCTCGATCTATGGAGTGAAGGTCGTGGCGTCGGGCAAGGATGTTTATGTGGCGTCGGCGAGGTCGATCAACGCGCCCCTCGATTGGGGGTCGCCGATCGCGAACATCGGCGCGACGCAGGTGACGGGAACCGGCCTGACGCGCACGGGGACCGATGACTGGGCGATCGGGAACACGCTCGCGTGGTCGCGGCGCGCGTTCGCGCTCGAGACGAACGGCACGATCAGCACCAACCCGACGCTGCTCGACGGCCAGAACCTGTGGACCGGGATGAACACCGGGTCGGAGCGCTACCTGACGCTGACGGCCGCGGCGCCGAACATCCTGTTCGGCATCCAGGACAGGAACGGCGTGAAGCAGATCAACCGGATCCGCATCGACGAGACGAGCTGCTCCGACGGCGTGGACAACGATCGGAACGGGCTCACGGACGGCGAGGATCCGGCGTGCGTGCAGACCGTGGCGAACACCTTCTGCTCGACGCGCTCCGCCGGCGACTACTGCGCCGACCGCTTCCAGCCGAGCTTCTTCCTCGATCAGTCGAACCAGAACGCGTCGCTCGTCCACTGCTCGGGCGGCGTCGCCACGTCGATCACGCCGGGCGTGTGCAGGCGCAATCCCAACACGTCCATCACCAACGCGGACAGCCTGCCGTCGCTCGCGTCGCTTACACCTGCGGACCCGCCGAACACCGGCCGTTACTGCAACGTGCACTGGCCAGATGGCTCGTGGGGCTTCAACTGGACCGGCTCGACGCCGTGCACGACGCTCCTGAACCAGAAGCCGAACGGCAAGATCGTGCGCGCGGGCCTGTACTCGACGAACGCGGCAAACCACGTGTTCGCGGCGTGCAACGACGGGTGGGTCGGTCCGTCGGGCTCGGCGGGCGTGGCGCCGCTCCAGGCGGTGTACAGCGCGGTCGGCAAGACCACGAACGCGTGCATCTTCCAGGTGTCGGCCGGCGCGCTGCCGTTGTTCGACAGGATGTTCATCCACGAGCTGCCGCTGCCGCGCCTGGCGAATCCGTTTGTGCACAACCGCACGGCGGTGCCGCTCGCGCAGTTCGGCAATGGGGACACCGGCACGGGGTTCGTCGACCGCTTCGGCGCCAAGATGGGCGGACCGCGCGAGCCCGCGTACGATAACCCGCTCGACGAGGGCCGCCCGCTGTACGCGCCCGCGAATGGCGTCGTGATCACGAACGGCTCGCGCGTGCGCGACGTCAGCCAGTTTGGCTGCGGAGGCACGCCGAACCAGGGCGAGCTCTACGTGAAATACAGCGTCGGCTCGAGCGCGACGTACCGCGAATCGTTCGTCGTGTATTACGCGCACGTGCGCAAGCGGCTCGTCGTCGACGGGCAGACGGTGAAATCGGGCCAGATCCTCGGCTATGTCGGGGCGGGCGGCTGCACCGGCGGGTTCGGCCACCTGCACACCGGCGTATTTCGCCTGAGCAACACGAACGCGCACACGGCCGCAGCGCCCGAGCTCGGTTATCACGTGAACTTCCAGGCGAACAACGACGATACCGGCACCAACACGGGCGGCCACAACTCGATCGATCCGCTGGGCTGGGCGAATTTCAGCGCCTTCGATCCGTGGGCAACCACGGAGTGGAACACGGCCACGAGCTACGGCTTCACGGGCATCGGAGCGTGGAGCGTGAACCTGTTCAAGCCCGGCAAGGCGTTCCGCTACCCTTGACGGGGGCGCTCCCGCCAGGCTGCGAGCATCGGCGGGTCGGAGGCATGACAGGCCTTCACGGTGCGGGATGACTGGATTGCGCCCTGCCTGTCCCACGCGCGTCGTCCAGTCATGTCCGTCCCTGGCTCCCTGAGAGGCAGCGGTGCAGCAGAGGACCGAGCCTGTCGACGGCTGCCGCGAGCACGATTCTGACGTGATGCGCTGGAAGCTACCCCGAAGGTGGGGAAGAGGACCAACTCAGCGTGAGACGGAAGCCGGATTTGTCTATCGGCCCACAAGAGCAGGCGCGAGGTCGGGATCCCGGAATCCAGACAAGGTCCATCAATCGCCAGCACCCGCATCCTCCCAAATACAAACTGGCGTGGTGGTGTCCATACTTCATACTGCGTAGCGCGTGCACCGCGCCCCTCGCGATGCGGCCGACATCGATTTAGCGTTTTTCTGCATTTTACAAGCTTTGGCCCAGCCTGGCGCCTGCTCCTCGTGCCCAGGTGACCAGGCGGCCCTGATGTCTGAAGAGCGTACGACAGATCAGCAAGCACGGTGTGCGCGCAGGTGTGCACGCGTCGAACGTCCGACGCGGCGCGCGGTTGCTCCACGCGCATCGATGCAATCGACCCCTATCAGCAACAAGGAGGTCATCCGCGATGAACGAAATTTCCTGTTCCCCGCTCTCTCTCGAGCAAGAACGTGCGTGGGTGCTCGCCCGGGGCCGAGACGCCACGCCGAGCTTGAACGAAGGGGGCGCGGCGTGGCTGGACGGCGAGCTGGATGTGCCCAGGCTGGTCCATGCCATCGAGAAGCTCACGAGGCGTCAGGCGATCCTGAGGACATCCTTTGCAGAGCACGAGGGGCAGCCGGTGCAGGTCGTCTCGCCGCGGGCGGACATCACCTTCCTCGAGGTGGATCTCGGCGCCGAAGGGCAGCCGGCCTCGGATGGAGCCGCGCTTGCGATGGCTCGGCGGGAGATCGCTCGGCCCCTCGATCTTGAGCGCGGCCCCCTCTGGCGCGTGAGCCTCATCCGGGTGCATCCAGGGCGCCACCTCATCGCGCTCGCCATGCATCCCCTCCTCTCGGATGGCAAACCGAGCGTGGCGCTGTTCTTTTCAGAGCTATTCGACGGCTATCATGGCGTCGAGCTGCCGGCGCCGCCGATAAGCTACCAGGACCACGCACGGCGGCAGCGGGAGCACAGGACCGCCGAGCTCCTCGACAAGCAGCTCGCGCGCTGGCGCCGCGAGCTCTCGGGAGCCCCCGAAGCGCTGGAGATCCGGACGGATCGGCCGCGGCCCGCGGTGCGGACCTTCGCCGGAGGTTCGGTGGAGCGCGCGCTCGATCGGGAGCTCGTGCGAGAGCTCCGCGCGCTGGCCCGGGAGGAGGACGTGGCGCTGTCCGCGGTCCTGCTCGCGGGAATGCACGCCGTGCTCCACCGCCATACCGGCCAGGACGACATCCTCATCGGCGTTCCGCTGTCCGGACGAGGCGAGCAGACCCAGGGCCTCATCGGGGCATTCGGCAATCTCGTGACCGTACGGGGCAGGCTGGGCGCGGATCCGAGCTTTCGCGCGCTCCTGCGCCAGGTGCGCTGCTCGCTGCAGGAGGGGAGCGAGAACGGGGATCTCTCCTTCACGTCTCTGGTCGAGCAGCGCTCGCTGCCGCGGGATCCAAGCCGCGCACCGCTCGTCCAGGTCATCTTCTCCAGCGCGCCGAGCACGCTGGAGCCGAAGCGAGGCGCGCTGCTCACACTGACGGAGGTGCCGCTCGAGGCGACCGAGGTCGCCTTCGAGCTCGCCGTCCGTGTCGACGAGAACGACGCGGGCCTCTTCGCGCGCGTCGATTACAATCGGGACCTCTTCGAGCGCGCGACGGTCGAGCGGCTGCTCGGGCACTGGGCGGTGCTGCTCCGCGGGGCGGCGGGCGACCCGGAGCTGCGCGTCTCGGAGTTGCCGGTCCTGACCGAGGAGGAGCGCCGCACGCTGCTCGCGTGGAACCGCGGCGAGGTGTTCGATGCGCCGCGCGATCGGGTGCACGAGCGGGTCGAGGCGCACGCCCGGCGCATCCCGTCCGCGGTGGCGGTGGTGTTCGAGCGGCAGCGTCTCACCTATGCCGAGCTGGATCGAAGGAGCAACCAGATAGCCCACCTCCTCCGGGAGAGCGGCGCGGGGCCCGAGGTCCCGATCGGCATCTGCCTGGAACGATCGCTCGAGATGATCGTGGCGCTGCTCGGCGTCCTCAAGTCCGGCGGCGCCTACGTCCCGCTCGATCCCTCTTATCCGGCGGACCGGCTCGCCTTCCTGCTCGAAGATGCCGGCGTCCCCGTGATCCTCACCGAGGAGCGCTTCACCTCCCGGCTCCGGAGCGGGAGCGCGAGGGTCGTGTGCCTCGACGCGGATCAGGCCATGATCGACCGGCAGCCGGTAAACAAGGTAGCGCCCGCGCCGAACGAGGGTCCGGAGAACCTCGCGTACATCATTTACACCTCGGGATCGACCGGGAAGCCCAAGGGCGTGATGGTCAGCCACGCCAACGTCCTTCGCCTGTTCGACACCACCGCCGGATGGTTCCGCTTCGGCGATCAGGACGTGTGGACGACGTTCCATTCGTTCGCCTTCGACATCTCCGTCTTCGAGATCTGGGGCGCGCTCCTCCACGGCAGCCGCCTCGTCGTCGTGCCGCGGCCGGTGATCCACGCGCCGCAGCTGTTCTACAGGCTCCTCGGCGAGGAGGGGGTGACGGTGCTCACCCAGACGCCGTCGGCGTTCCGCCTGCTCGTCCACGCCGAGGAGACGATCGAGCCGGAGGCCAGAGAGCGACTCGCGCTCCGGCTCGTGATCTGCGGCGGCGAGGCCCTCGACGTGACCGCGCTGAAGCCGTGGTGGGAGCGCCACGGCGACAGGGTGCCCGCGATCCTCAACCTCTACGGACCCACCGAGACAACCATGTTCGTCACCTACCGCCCTGTCGGCCTGTCCGATCTCGAGCGGCCCTGGTCGAGCAGGATCGGCCGCGCGGTCCCCGATACGCAGGTGCTCCTCCTCGATCGCAACCGCGCGCTCGTCCCGGTCGGCGTCCCCGGAGAGATCTACGTCGGCGGCGCGGGCCTCGCGCGCGGCTACCTCCACCGGCCCGAGCTCACGCAGGAGCGGTTCATCGAGCACCCGTTCAGCGACGACCCAGGCGCTCGCCTGTACAGGACAGGTGATCTCGCGAGCTACCTCCCGTCGGGAGACCTCGAGTACCTCGGTCGGGTCGACGACCAGGCGAAGATCCGCGGCCACCGCGTCGAGGTGGGCGAGATCGCGTCGGTGCTGGCCCAGCACCCCGAGGTACGCGAGGCCGTCGTTGTGCCGCGCGAAGACACGCCCGGGGAAACGACGCTCGTCGCCTATGCGGTCCCTCACCGGACGAGCCAGGGCGACCCGGCGAGCGACGAGCGCGCGCTGGCTCCGGCGCTCCTCGCCTTTCTCGAGAGCCATTTGCCGAGCTACATGGTCCCTTCCGCGATCGTGCTGCTCGCGTCGTTCCCCACCACGCCGAACGGGAAGCTCGACCGCAAGGCGCTGCCCGCGCCGAGCGGCGCTCGTCCGGAGCTCCGCCGCGCGCTCCTCGGGCCGCGCTCCGAGCTGGAAGAGGAGCTGGCGCAGCTCTGGAAGGAGCTCCTGCGCGTCGATCACGCCGGCGTGCACGACAGCTTCTTCGCGCTCGGCGGCGACTCGCTGCACGCGCTCCGGCTGTTTTCCCGCTTGCGCGGTGCCTTCGGGATCGACGTCACCTTCCAGCAGCTCTTCGCCCACCCGACCATCGCCGCGCTCGCGGCGCTGATCAGCGGAGAGGAGGGCGCCGCGGCTCGGGGCGATCAGGCCATTCCGAGAGGCGCCCGAACGGGAGCGATCCCCCTGTCGTTCGCGCAGGAGCGCATGTGGTTCCTCCACCGGCTCGCGCCGGAGAGCAGGGCCTACAATTGCTTCTGTCCCTTCCGCCTCGCCGGAGACCTCCACGTCCCTGCGCTCGACAGGAGCCTCCGTGAGCTCGTCCGCAGACACGAGATCCTGCGCACGGTCTATACGGAGCTCGACGGCCAGCCCGTCCAGATCGTCGCCGAGGACGCCGCCTTCCGGCTCGAGGTCGCGGATCTCCAGCACCTCTCCGGGGAGGAGCGCGAGGCCCAGGCGGAGCAGCACCTCTCGTCGGAAGCCCAGAGGATCTTCGATCTGAAGCGCGGCCCCGTCTTCCGCGCAGGGCTGCTCCGGCTCGGGCCCCGGGATCACGTGCTCTGGTTGCACATTCACCACATCGCCGTCGACGGTTGGTCGCTCGAGGTCGCTTACCGTGAGATCGCGGCGCTCTACGATGCCTTCTGCCGGGGGGCTCCGGCGGCGCTGCCGGACGCGCCGCTCCAGTACGCCGATTTCGCCTCGTGGCAGCGCGAGCAGATGACCGAAGAGGTCCTGTCGGAGCTGCTCGCCGGCTGGAAGAAGAGGCTCCTCGACGTGCCGCCCTTGCTCGAGCTGCCGAGCGATCACGTCCGGCCGGCGGTCCAGACCTTCCGCGGCGCGACCCTCCCGTTCCAGCTCGATCCGGAGGTCGGAAGGGCGGTCCGGGACCTCGGCGCGCGATACGACGTGACCGTGAACATGGTCCTCCTGGCCGTGTTCGCCGTCCTGCTCCACCGCACCACGCAACGCGACGACCTCCTTGTCGGCCTGCCGAGCGCGGGCCGGGATCACGCCGATCTGGAGGCGGCGATCGGCTTCTTCGTCAACGTGGTCCCCATCCGGATCGACGTCTCCGGCGGGCCGTCGTTCGAGGAGCTGCTCCGCCGCGTGAGGGGCGTGTGCCTGGACGCCTACGCGCACGACGGGCTCCCGTTCGAGCGGCTCGTCCAGGAGCTCCAGCCGGAGCGCGACCCGAGCTACAGCCCGCTCGTGCAGATCGTGTTCGCGCCGCAGCCGCCCGCGGAGCGCGAGCTCCACCTCGGCGGGATCGAGGCGCGCGCCATCGCCACGGACACGAGGAAGACGATCTTCGACGTCTCGCTCTATGCCTGGGAGAGCGCCGGCGGCGTCGCCGGGATGCTGGAGTACAGCACCGACCTCTTCGAGCGGGCGACGATGGAGCGGATGTTGAGCCACCTCTTCACGCTCATCGCCGCCGCGACCTCGGACCCCGCGCGCTCCGTCTCGTCGATGCCGCTGCTCCCGGAGCGCGAACGGCGCCGGCTGCTGGTCGACTGGAACGACACCGGCGCCGATTTCCCTCGCGACCTTTGCGTCCTGGGTCTGTTCGAGGAGCAGGCGGCGCGCGCGCCGCACGCCGCCGCTGTCGTTTCCGATCGCGGCTCGCTCACGTACGGGGAGCTCGATCGCCGGGCGAACCAGCTCGCGCGCCGCCTTCTCGAGCTGGGCGTCGCGCCCGATACCCTGGTCGCGATCTGCGCGGAGCGCTCGCTGGAGATGGTGGTCGGGATCCTCGGGGTCCTCAAGGCGGGCGCGGCGTATCTCCCTGTGGACGCGGAGATCGCGAGAGAGCGGCTGGCGTTCCTCCTCGAGGACTCCGGGGCGCCGGTGCTCCTCACGCAGGAGCACATCGCCGATCGCCTCCCGCCGTTCGCGGGCGCGGTGATCCGCGTCGACGCCGACTGGCCGGAGATGGCGGCGCGCGACGACTCGCCCCCTCCGGTGTGCGCGGGCCCCCGGGATCTGGCCTATGCCATCTACACGTCGGGCTCGACCGGCCGCCCGAAGGGCGTGCTCGTGGAGCACCGGAGCCTCATGAACCTGGTCGCGTGGCACGTGCGGCGCTTCGCCGTCACCTCCGCGGATCGCGCGACCCTCGTCGCGAGCCCTGGCTTCGACGCGTCGGTATGGGAGCTCTGGCCGTACCTGTGCGCGGGAGCGTGCCTGTTCATCCCCGGGGAGCCGCTCCGCCGCTCCCCGGACGAGCTGAAGGCGTGGCTCCTCGCGCGAGGGATCACCGTCTCGTTCTTGCCGACGCCGGTGGCCGAGGAGCTCCTGCGCCTCGACTGGCCTGCTTCCGCCGCGCTCCGGTGCCTGCTCACCGGAGGAGACAAGCTCCGCGTCTGGCCAGGCGCGGGGCTCCCCTTCGAGGTCGTGAACAACTACGGTCCGACCGAGGGGACCGTCGTCGCGACCGCCTGTGTCGTGCCGAGGGCGCGGCCGAGCGGCGGGGCTGCGACCCTCGACCCGTCGATCGGCCGCCCCATCGACAACATGCGGGTTTACCTCCTCGATCCGCGCGGCGAGCTCGTGCCGGTGGGCGTCCCCGGCGAGCTTTACCTGGGAGGCGCCGGCGTCGCCCGCGGGTACCTGAACCGGCCCGAGCTCGACGAAGCGAGGTTCCTCCCCGACCGATTCGCGGACGAGCCGGGCGCGCGCATGTACCGCACCGGCGATCGCGCCCGGTGGCTCGCTGACGGAAACATCGAGTTCCTGGGGCGGGTCGACAACCAGGTGAAGATCCGCGGCTACCGTATCGAGCTCGGCGAGATCGAGGCCGTGCTGCGAGAGCACCCCGCCGTGGAAGAGGCCGTCGTTGTGGCGCGGGAAGATGCGCCGGGCAACAAGCGGCTCGTCGCCTACGTCATCCCTCGCCTCGATGAGGGCGGCGCCGCGGATCAGGCCCCGGCCCTGCAAGAGGAGCACGTCTCGGCGTGGCAGGCGCTGTACGACGGCACCTACGGGAAGGCCGGCGCCGGCGTGGATCCGGACTTCAACATCACGGGCTGGAACAGCAGCTACACCGGAGAGCCCATCGACGCCGGAGCGATGCGCGCATGGCGGGATCACACGGTCGAGCGGATCCTCTCGTTCCAGCCGCGCCGGGCATGGGAGATCGGCTGTGGGACGGGGCTCCTGCTCCTGCAGCTGGCCCCGCAGTGCGCCGCGTACCTGGGGACCGATTTCTCGGAGAAGGCGATCTCGCTGCTCCGCCCCGAGCTCACGCGCGGCACGCTCTCGCATGTGTCGCTGCAGCGCCGGGAGGCGAACGACTTCGGCGGTGTCGAGCCGGGCAGCTTCGACGTGATCGTCCTGAACTCGATCGTCCAGTATTTCCCCAGCGCCGATTACCTGCGCGCGGTGATCGAGGGCGCCGTGCGCGCGGCGGCGCCCGGCGGCGTCGTGTTCCTTGGCGACATCAGGAGCCTTCCCCTGCTCGAGGCGTTTCACACCTCGGTGCAGCTTCACCGCGCGCCCGCGAGCGTGACCTCGGCCGAGCTCGTTGCCCGGGTGCGGCGGGCGGCCCTCGGCGAGGAAGAGCTCGTCCTCGCGCCCGAGTTCTTTCACGCGCTGCCCGGCCAGGTCCCGGGCGTGGAGCACGTGGAGTGCTGGCTCAAGCGGGGTTCGGGCGCCGACGAGATGACGCGCTTTCGCTATGACGTGGTCCTGCACGTGGGCGTGGCGCCCGAGCCCATCGCCATCGGCCGATCCCTGGACTGGGCGCCCTCGGAGGGCCTCGCGGGCGTCGAGCGAGCGCTGCGCGAGGCGGGCTCCGGCGCGCTCTTGGTCCTGGGGATCCCGAACGCGCGCGTGGTCGCCGACGTGGTCGCCGCGAGCCGGCTGCGGGAAGGGGGCGACGCCGAGCTGGACCGCGCCGCTATCGCTGCTCGGAGCGCGGCGGCCGCGATCGAGCCGGAGGCGCTGTGGGCGCTCGGCGCGCGCCTCGGCTGCTCGGTCCGGATCACCGCGTCGAGGACCTCGGGCCCAGGCTGCATGGACGTGCTCTTCGAGCGTACGGTCGAACGCTCGGTCGAACGCTCGGAGGGCGGCGGCGGCGCGCCGCGGCCGCGCGTCTGGGTCCAGGCGCGGCCCGGGGAGATCTCGCCGACCCTGTCGCTCGCGAACAGCCCTCTCCGGAGGCAGAAGGCGCGCGTCATGCCTGAAGGCCTGCGCGAGCTCGCCGCGGCGAAGCTCCCCGATTACATGGTTCCGGCCGCCTTCGTGAAGCTCGACGGGCTGCCGCTCACGGCGAACGGGAAGGTCGATATCGCGGCCCTCCCGGCCGACGATCGCGCGAGACCCGAGCCGCGGGCGGAGCCGCCCGCGCCCGCCTCGAACATCGAGGTGATCGTCTCCGAGATCTGGCGCCAGGTGCTCGGCGCCGACGAGGTCGGCCTCGACGATCCTTTCTTCGAGATCGGCGGTCACTCGCTGCTCCTCGCCCGGGTCCGCGCGGGGATCCGGGCGCGGCTCGGCGAGGACGTGCCCCTCATGGAGCTGTTCCAGTACCCGACGATCCGCAGCCTCTCTGCACGTCTGAAGAGGGGCTCTCGGGCGGCCGCCCCGGGAGAGAGCGCGGCCTCCGGGCGCGGGCGCGGCGCCGCGGCTTCCGCGACCGAAGCGCCCGCGCGGGAGGCGCTCCCCGAGAACGCCATCGCCATCATCGGAATGGCGGGTCGCTTCCCGAAGGCGCGCAGCGTCGACGCGCTGTGGTCGATGCTCGAGGGCGGGGGCGAGGGGATCTCCTTCCTTTCACCCGAGGAGCTGAAGGCGCTCGGCGTGGAGTCGGAGCTCTACCGGTCGCCCGGGTTCATCCCTGCGGCCGGCGTGGTCGAGGACGCCATGTGCTTCGACGCCGCGTTCTTCGGCTACAGCGCGCAGGACGCCGTGCTCATGGACCCGCAGCAGCGCGTCTTCCTCGAATGCGCCTGGGAAGCGATGGAGAGCGCCGGCTACGACCCGCTCGCCTACCCGAAGCCGATCGGCGTGTTCGCCGGGAGCGACGCGCCGAGCTACTGGATCGAGCAGGTCGGGCCGCTTCCGGCCGCGCCGAACTCGGAGCACCACCGGATCTATACCGGGAACGTGACCGACTCCCTGACCACGCGCGTGGCCTACAAGCTGGGGCTCCGGGGGCCCGCGGTGAGCGTCATGACGGCCTGTTCGACGTCGCTCGTCGCCGTGCACCTCGGCTGCCAGAGCCTCCTCACCAGGGAGAGCGACATGGTCCTCGCGGGAGGCGTCGGCATCCTCACGCCGAAACGGATCGGCTATCTCTACGAGGAAGGCCGGGTCACCTCGCCCGACGGCCATTGCCGGCCCTTCGACGCCGAGCCGAGCGGCATCGTGGCGAGCAGCGGTGTCGGCCTCGTCGTCCTCAAGCGGCTGAAGGACGCGCTGGACGACGGCGACACGATCCACGCCGTGATCCGCGGCTCCGCCGTCACCAACGACGGCGCGCTCAAGGTGGGTTACACGGCGCCGAGCCTGGAGGGGCAGATCGAGACCCTCGCGCGGGCCCACGCCGCCGCCGGCGTGAGCCCGGAGAGCATCACGTACGTGGAGGCGCACGGCGCGGGCACGCGGCTCGGCGATTCGATCGAGGTGGCCGCGCTGGCGCGGGTGTTCCGGAAGGCGACCGATAAGGTCGGCTTCTGCGCGCTCGGCTCGGTGAAGAGCAACCTCGGCCACCTCCGCGCGGCGAACGGGGTGACCGGCCTCATCAAGGCGGCGCTCTCGCTGGAGCGCGAGCTCATCCCCGGGACGCTCCATTTCCGCCGGCCGAGCCCCGAGATCGAGCTCGCGAGCAGCCCGTTCTTCGTCAACGCCGCGCCGCGCGCGTGGAAGCGCGGCGGAGCCCCGCGCCGCGCCGCGGTGAGCGCCTTCGGCATCGGCGGCACGAACGCGCACGCCGTTCTCGAGGAGGCGCCGGAGAGGGCGCCGTCCGGCCCGTCCAGGCGCTGCCAGCTGCTCGTCGTCTCCGCGAAGACGCACGCCGCGCTCGAGAGGAGCACCGATCGGCTGGCCGAGCACCTGCGGCGCGCGCCGGAGAGCTCGCTCGCCGACGTCGCGTTCACGCTGCAGCGCGGCAGGGTGCCCTTCGCGCACCGCCGCGCGGTGGTGTGCGCGGATCCGGCCTCGGGCGCGGCCTGCCTCGATCGACGCGACCCCGCCCGCGTCTTCACGCAGGTCGCCGGCAAGCGGCCGCCGGAGGTCGTCTTCATGTTCCCCGGCGCGGGCGCGGCGCATGCCGGCATGGGGCGCGAGCTCTACCTGCACGAGCGCGCCTACCGCGAGAGCATCGACGAATGCGCCGAGCTCTTCCGCCGCGAGCTGTCGGTGGACCTCCGCGACTGGCTCTTTCCCGAGGCGCAGGGGCGCGCCCGCCGCGACGCGGAGATCGGCGCTCCGCGCTTCAGCGCGGCCGCGGCCGCCCTCTTCTCGACCGAGGTCGCCCTGGCGCAGCTCCTGATGTCGTGGGGGATCCGCCCGGCCGCGCTGTTCGGGCATGGCGTGGGCGAGGTCGCCGCCGCGTGCGTCGGCGGCGCGCTCTCGCTCGACGACGCGGTCGCGCGGGTCGCGCTGCGCGGGCGCGCGGAGGAGGAGGCCACGAGCTCCGCTGAACTCGACGATCGCATCACCGCGCTGCTCGCGTCGGCCGACCGCGCCCTCCTCGAGGTCGGGCCCGGCTCCACCCTGGCCTCCGTGGCGTCGCGGCACCCGGACGCGGAGCGACGGGTGGCGACCACCCTGGCGGGCCCTGGCGAGGGCGCCGGCGACCTCGAGGTGTTGCTCGCCGCGGTGGGCCGGCTCTGGTGCGCCGGCGTCGACGTGGACTGGGCCGCGTTCTCCCGGGACGAGCGCCGGAGGCGCGTGCCGCTCCCCACGTACCCGTTCGAGCGCGTCGCTCACGTGCTCGACACCCGCTGCACCGTGGGCCCGGCCACGGTGCGATCCCTGCCGCCGAAGATCTGGAATCCGCCGGCGTCCTCCGGTCCTCCCTCGGTCGCGGTGCTCACCGAGCGCGTCCGGGAAGCGCTGCCTCCGAGCTCGCAGGCGCCCCTGAGCCCCGCGATGACGCAGCGGAGCGGGAGCGCGGCGGTCCTCACGGCGAGGCGCGCTGCCGGACAGCTCCTCGTCTCGCTGCAGGCGGGGGCGCCGGACGCCACGCCGCTGTTCCTGATCCCGCCGCTCGGCGGCACGGTCCACCTCTATCGCCCCCTGGTGCAGCGCCTGGGCAGCGAGCAGCCCGTCCACGGGATTCAACCCACCGGGGCGGATCCGAGCGAGCCGGGTTTCGCGAGCGCAATGTCCGTCCCCGCGATCGCCGCCCGGTACGTGGAGGAGATCCTGAGCGTTCGCCCCGAGGGGCCGTATCTCCTGGGCGGGCATTCGGCGGGCGGCGTCGTCGCGTACGAGATGGCGCAGCAGCTGCTCGCGCAGGGGCGCAAGGTGCCTTTGCTGCTGCTGCTGGACACGGGCGGCGTGCAGGGAGCGAGCGACCGCTCTCCGGCGAGCGCCCTGGCCCACGAGATGGCGAAGATCCAGGCGATCGCGTCGCCGAGATACCGCGGCTTCATGGCGGCCATGGAGGACGACGCGCGGCTCCGCGCCGAGGTCACGGGCACGTGGCAGGCGCTCACGAGCTACGCGCCGCAGCCGACGGACGCCAGCGTCCTGTTCCTGCGCGCGCGGGAGCAGATCAGCCCGGAAGACGCGGTCGCCGTCCATGCCTGGATGGACCTCGCGCGAGGGGAGTTTGCGCTCCAGGTGGTGCCTGGCAACCATTTCACGATGATGGATCCGCCCCACGTCGCGCACGTCGCCCGCGCGATCCAGCAGCGCATCGCGGCCACGGTGAGGCCCGCGCTCGCCGACCCGCTGGAGGGGCGGGCGCTCCGGAGGTCGAGGGCCAGGCCGCTCGGCGCGGAGAGCGGGCCCGAGAGCGGGCCGCCGTCGCACTGAGCTGTACCGCGTTGCCTGGGCTCGTCCCGAGTTCGGCAGGAGGTCTTGCCGAGCCGCCCGGCTCGGTATGTGTCCGGCAACCTTCCGATGAGGCGGCCCACGCCGCGTCACCCATGCGCGACGCCTCCGGCTGCGCGTCCGCCGCCCCCCGGCCCCCCGGAAAGCGGCGACTGCCGCCGGTGTTGGACGGATCTACCTTATGGCGCTGGACAGCCTTTGGGCCTTGCGGCGCAGAGCCGATCCGTGAGAGGTTTCGTGGGGTGGATCACGGTGGGCGGCGGGCTAGACAGACCTTGTCCGGCGGCTTCGGTTGGCCAATCGACTGATAGTTGAGCAGGTCTGTAACCGCGGGCGCGGCCTGTACCATTTATCAGCGCTTCCGCTCCCGTGGGCTGAACCAGGCGGCAATGCGGCGGCGACATACCACGAGACCTCCCATTCTCTATACCTCGCTCCGCCTTCGCGGCACGGGCGAATACGTCGTCGAGGTACCGATCGACCCCGCGCGCTTTACTGCGGACTCTGCATATTCACATTTCCATCGACGCGATACGTATCTTTTTGTTGCCGGCTTCGTCGGATCGGTCAATGATACTACTGTAACTATTCTCCCGTGCGTGGTCGCATCCGCGATCGATGCGTGCACCTCTCCTCTCGGGCTCGACATCTTGCCTGTAATCCTCGAAGAGCACGTGGATACGATTGATTCGTTCAGTCTTGTGCGGCGTGAACCCCGGCCGCCACAAACTGCCTTGAGCGCGCTGGCTGCCGTTCCAGAAGCTGAAGTAAAGGCCGCCTTTGGGAAGATCCTCGACGAGCCGACGGTTCCGAAGGACTGGGGTGGGAAAAAGAGTGACCTGTACTCTGCGCACGTCATCATACGTGGAGCGCGCCGAAGTGCGGCATTCATGTTCAAGGGCCCGTCTAAGCCTGGACCTATGACGCTCGCCCACCTCGGCAAGAACGGCGATCAACTTCTTCGACTTTCCACCGAGCCGGCAGAACTGCTCGTACTACAGCACTGCGACGAGGTAACCCTGCCGGTGCGTGAATTTCTGCGCGTTCTCGCGAACCAAATTGCCCGCCTGCGACGACACTGCGTGGTGGATGGGTATGACACCATTCGCCTTCTGCGCGCATACTCGCAATGCGGGTTCACCCCGACCGGCCATTTACCATGAAACGGGAGGCATCTCTGCCCAACAAGGGGCTGGTGACCGACCCGTGGGTGCGCTTCACGCACCCACGGGCGGCACAGCCCCCAGCCGTTGGGCGGACGAGGCATCACCGCACGATGCGCGGTGGCGCCTCATCTGTCATGTCACGTAGACCCGGAAGGTAGACCATGCCTGGAAAACGACGACAACCCGCCCATCGCGCCATCATCTACGGCGGCATCCTGGGTGGCATGAGCAACGAGCGCGTCAACCAACTACTGCGCGAGGTCAACGAACGTCCGTTGCCGCCATCGAGCTACCATGCGATCCGGAAGCACTATGTCCCCTACTTCGAGAAGGACATGAGCAGGCTCGGCGCGGCCATCGAGAGTCCGCCTACGTACGCCGCGCTGAAGAAGGCGGGCGAGACCATCCCGGCCAACGTTGGTCCTGATGACGACGCCGCCGATGACGAGTGACCCTGAACCGGCGCCGTGGCCCGCATTGTGCTGTCAGGCGGTTGCGTGGCGCGCGGCGAGCTGGTAGGAGCCTCACATCTGAGGGGAATCCGATGGCACCGAGGACGTTGCAGAGCAAGAAACGCCGCGCCGGGGCGACGGGTTCGTTGCCTCGCGCCGGTGAGCCTGCTGCCGCGACCGACCTCCGCCCGATCGTGCCCTTGGTTGAGCGGATCATCGCCCGCTTGGCGCCCGAAGAAATCTGGCTCTTTGGCAGCCGGGCCGAGGGGCGTGCGCGCCCCGACAGCGACTACGATCTGCTCGCGGTGCTCTCCGATGACGCGCCCGATTCGGCCCTGGATCTCATGAAGGCATGGGAGCTTACGTGCGGGCTGGGGGTCCCGGCTGATCTCGTCCCCTGCACCAGATCAGACTTCGAGGCGGATAAGGACGAGGTCGGCACGCTCGCACGTGCAGCATATCATCGAGGTAGGCGCATCTATGAGCGGCGAGCGTAGTCGCGGCACGGACCGGAAGAAGGAGAGGCTCAAGGCACTCCTCCACCTCACGGAGGAGGATACGAAGGCCGCGAAGCTCCTCGCCGCGCATGACAACCATTATGCGGCCTACCACTGCCAGCAGGCGGCCGAGAAACTTATCCGCGTGCTCCTCCTCTTCCACAACATTGAGCCTGGCCTCGATCATCACCTCGATGTCCTCGTCGCCAAGCTCCCGGAGACCGAGCCCCGGAAGACCAAACTGGCACCTTTGCATAAGTATACGCCTTATGCGACGACCTACCGCTATGCGACGTCCGGTGGTCGCGTTCCAACGTCTCCGGATCCAAAAGGTGTAGCGACGGATGCTGCGCATATCTCTGCACTTATCGCGGAAGCGCAGAAGCAGTTTGTAGGAGGTTGAAGTCGCGCAAAGGCGGCCCAACAACGGCGAGGCGATGGGTCGGCCGGCGCGAGCTCCCCGGCACCCGGGTTCGCCGGTTGGGCGCACGTTGGGGCGATGCCTTCTGAGGCGATGCGATACGCCGTCACGCCCCTCCAAATCCCGGGGATCCGCACGAGCGCGCCGGTTTGGCACCAAATCGATCCTGGATGGGGCAACGCGCTATCACGCCCCCCGGCCGCTCCTCACCGCGCGCGCGCTCCGAGGGGCGCGCCGCGGCCCCCCACCCGCTGCAGGGCGTAGGCGATGCCGCTCTGGAGCGTCCCCTGCGTGACCACCGCGCCGAGGTCGATCTGCAAGCGAATGAGCGTCTGGGCGACGTCCGGGCGGATGCCCGTGATCACCGCCTGCGCCCCGAGCAGCCGGAGGGCGACGGCGGCGTTCATCAGGGTGCACGCGACGTCGCCGTCGACCGTCCTCACGCCGGTGATATCGATGATCACGACCTCGGCGCCGCTCGATTCGACCCCCTGGAGCGCCGTGAAGAGGACCTGCTCCGCCCGCTGCCGGTCCATCATCCCGATGAGCGGCATGACCATGATCCGGTCGGTGATCGGGATGATGGGCGTGGAGAGCTCCGCCAGGCGGGCGCTCTGCACGCGGATGATCTCCTCCTGGAGCTCGGCGCGCGCGTGCTCGCTCCGCTCCCGCGCCGAGAACTCGACCCTGAGCTGCTCCTCGGCGAGGCGCAGCGACTCCGTGCGCCTGTGCAGGTTCGCGTAGAGCACGGCGTTCTCCACCGCGGTCGCCGCCTGCGCCAGGAGGAGCTTCGAGAGCTCCAGCCGGGCCGGCGTGAACACGTTGGTCGCCGTGTCGTTCTCCAGGTAAAGAACGCCGTTCGCGCGCCCCTGGTGCACCATCGCCAGGCAGAGGATCGATCTCGGGTTGTGCGCGGCGACGTACGCATCCGCGGCGAAGCGAGGCTCATGGCTCGCGTCCGCGAGGACCACCGGCTGCATCGTCCTCGCGACGTACTGCACGATCGAGGCGGGGACCTCGTCGCTGCCCTCGACGGGGAGCAGCAGGCCGACCCGCACAGCGCTCGGATCCACGGTGATCGACGCCTCGATCATCAGCTGATGATCGCGCTCCAGGACGAGGACCCCCTTCTTCGCGCCGGCGTTCTGGATCGCGATGTCGAGCAGCCGGCTGACAACGCTCTCGAGGACGACCTCGCCGGCGATCGCCTGAGCGGCCCGGATGACCGCCTCGACGTCGAGCACGCTGGTGCTGAGCCTCGTCGTCGAGGTGGTCTGGACCGCGGCCCGGGCGTGCTCCAGCATGCCAGGCGGCGCCGACGTGAGCGCGACCTTCTGCACGAGCTGCGGCGCCTCGGCCGCCAGGCGCTCCGCCTTGGCGATCGCCCCCCACTGCATGTAACCGTGGTGGGCGTCGGTCAGGTGGGCGCGCGCGCTCCGGGTGAGGCCGTTCGCATGGTGGAACTTCCCGGCGAGCTCGCTCGCCAGCGCCTGGTCGCGCGTGAACCCGGCCTCCTCGGCGCCCTCGATCGCCCTGTCGTAGAGCTGCGCCACGGCGTGCCGGTCGCCGCCCGAGATGCGCGCGATCTCCGCCTCGGCGAGGAGATGCTTGTGCGCGTAGCTCCGGGGGCAGAGCTCGGCCCAGCGGGCGAGCTTCTCCCGGTGCGCCGACAGCGCCGCCACGAGCCGCTCCTTCTCGGAGGCCGGCGCGCCGTCGCACGAGGCGGCGAGGATCAGGCACGAATAGAAGACGAGCTCGGTCGCCCAGAAGTTGTTCACGCAGCCGGCGGTCATCTTCTCCGCGGCGGCCATGAGCGATCGCGCGGCGCCGTGGTCGCCGTGGAGATAGGCCAGCTGGACCTTTTGCGTGTGGTACCACGCAGCCACATAGCTGAGCTCCGGGACCGAGACCGTGCTGGCGAAGGCGGCCTCGTCGAAGGTGTCGTCGCTCAGGGTGTGCGTCCCGGCGGTGCCCCCCGTGAGGTTCGCGACGACCTGCCTTGCGCACGTGAGGATGAGCGTCGTGAGCTTGTCGTTCGTCTTCCGCATGAGCGCGAGATCCTGCTCGATCTCGCCGGCCACCGCGCCGAGATCGTCGCCGAGGCTCAGGCTCGCCGAGATCATGTGAATGCAGCAGTACGACGCGTACGCCAGATCGCCCGACTCGAGGCCGGCCTGCCGGGAGCGGGCCAGGAGCTTCACCGTGTCCCGGAGCGGCTCGAAGAAATGGAGAATGCACGCGAAGGTCATGAGGAGCATGCACGTGATGCGCTGGTTGGGGATGCGCTCGTTCAGCTCGATACCGACCCTGGCGAACTGGTAGGCTTCCTTGTACCGGTCGCCGGTGGTCCTCGGCTCGAAGACGCCGTCGATCAGGAGCGCCGCATAGAGCACGCACGCGTACGCCGTGGTGCTCGAGGTGCCGCACTCCACCGCGAGGTTGATCTGCATGATGAGCGTGAGCGGACCGAGCACCGGCAGCCCGAGCGCGGAGGCGGGCTGCGTCAGGTCGGCGAGGAGACGGAGGATGGTCAGCTTCTCTTTATCGGCGACGGTGGGCAGCCCCAGGAGAGCGGAGATCGGGCGGCTCGCGAGGTGGGCCTGCATCGCCTCGAGCTCTCTGCCGAGCAGCGCGCGCTGCTCCTCGGCCGCCGCGGGGATGTCGACCCCGAGCAGCGCGAGCGCCTCGAGGCCGCACCGCACGACCTCGGAGAGGTCGCCGCGCATCAGGTGGAACGACATGCGCAGGTTGCGGACCTGCGCGCCGTCCAGCGGGGATCTCGCGTGTTCGAGGAGCACGTCGAACAGCCGCTCGCCGGCGTCGAACCGGCCTGTCAGGCAAAGGCACTCCGCGAGCCCGGTGGTCAGCGCGAAGGTGAGCTCGTGCCGCTCGTCCCAGCGCTCCGGGCCGAGCGCGCTCGTGCCGGCCTCGAAGTAGCTCGCGGCCGCCTCGTACGCCGCGCCGGCCTTCGCCCTCCTGCCCGCCTCGAGGTTCAGGCGCGCCAGCGCGACGCGCTCTTCCGGATCGGTGATCCGCGGCATACCGAGGTTCATGTGGGTCGCGACCTCGAAGACCTCACCCTCCATGCCGCCGGGGTCGCTGTCCGCGAGCAGGAGCCGCCCGATCTGGAGGTGGATCTCCTGCTTGCGGGGCTCGTCGAGGAGCCGATAGGCCGCTTGCTGGACCCGGTCGTGCAAGAACCGGTAGGCGGCGTCGAGCGCGAGCTCCGGCTCGTCCGCCTCGCCGGTCATCGCGCCGCCCAGGGCCGCGTCGAAGAACCTGGAGTCGGCGCCGACGGCGAGGATCAGCCCCTCGCGGAGCGCCGCCGACAGCTCGCCTGCCACCTCGCGGCGCGGCCTGTCGGCCACCCTCGCCAGCGTCTTCAGGTCGAAGCGATAGCCGATGCACGCGGCGAGCGTGAGGGTGCGCTGCGCGCGTCCGTCGAGCTCCAGGAGCCTGCCCGCCATGAAGTCGACGACGTTGTCCGTGACCTTCATCCGCTGGATGCGCGGCAGATCCCAGGTCCACTCGCGCCGGGCCGGATCGAAGGAGACGAGCTTCTCGGCGTGCAGCGCCCTCATGAACTGGTTCATGAAGAACGGGTTGCCGTGCGTCTTGCTCATCACATGGCGCGCGAGCGGCTCGGCCCGCTCGGGATCGCAGGAGAGCGTGTCGGCGAGGAGCCGCGTCACGACGGGGAGCTCGAGCGGCTTGAGGTCGATGTCGCCGACGGCGACCCCGGCCTTGCGCAGCTCCCCCAGGGTGATCGAAAACAGGTGGCTCTCGTCGACCTCGTTGTGGCGATACGCGCCGATCACGAGGAAATGCTTGATCTCCGGCTCGATCAGGAGCTGCTCGAGCAGCTTGAGCGAGGCCGGATCCGCCCATTGCAGGTCATCGAGGAAGACGACGAGGGGGTGCTCCTGGGCGGGGATGGCGCTGCAGAACTTCCGGAACGCGAGGTGGAAGCGAGCCTGCGCCTCGGTCGGTCCGAGCGGCTCGACGCCGGGCTGGGGGCCGAGGAGGAGCTCGAGCTCGGGGATGAGGTCGACGAGGTGCTGGCCGTTCTGCCCGACGGCGTTCGCGATGCGCTCCTTCCACAGCGCGAGCGCCTCGGCGGGCTCGGTCAAGAGGGCTCGGACGAGCTCCCGGAAGACATGCGCCACGGCCGCGTAGGGGACGGTCCGGTTGAT
This sequence comes from Sorangium sp. So ce426, assembly GCF_051475585.1. Classification (NCBI taxonomy): domain Bacteria; kingdom Pseudomonadati; phylum Myxococcota; order Polyangiales; family Polyangiaceae; genus Sorangium; species Sorangium sp. So ce426. Next base: position 9,665,689 of record NZ_CP150341.1, read on the forward strand.
CTGGTCGAACTTGCCAGCGACGATGTACCCCTTGCCCTGCGCGATCGATTTCTGGATCTCGCCGACGAGGAGCGACTTGCCGATACCGGCGTGGCCGGACACGAGGAGCAGCTCGCTCGCGCCCTGGCTGACGCGCCGCCACGCGCCTTCGAGGACCGCGAGCTCCGCCTCGCGGCCGTAGGCCTTCTGCGGGATCCGGAGCGCGTCCACGTAATCGTGGCGCCCGAGCACGAACGGCTCGATCGCCGACGCCGCCTCGAGCTGCGTGAGGCAATCGGCGAGATCCATCCGGAGCCCGTAGGCGCCCTGGTACCGATCATCGGGGCTCTTCGCCAGGAGCTTCATGATGATGTCAGAGACGGAGCGCGGTACGTCGGGCGAGACCCGCGCCGGCGGCGGCGGGAGCCTGGCGATGTGGCAATGCACGAGCTCCAGGAGGTCCTTCGTCGGGAAAGGGAGCTTGCCCGTCACCATCTCGTACAGGGTGACCCCCAGGGAGTAGAGGTCCGTGCGCAGGTCGATAACGCGGTTCATCCGCCCGGTCTGCTCCGGCGACATATACGCCAGGGTGCCCTCGAAGGCGGCGGGGCTCCTCGGCCGCTGCGCCTCCTGGGAGAGGCGGGTGGCGCTGCCGAAGTCCATGATCTTGGCGTTCCACGTGGACGGTTCGACGATGATGTTCTGCGGCTTGATGTCCATGTGAACGGCCCCGCCCCGATGAATGGATTCGAGCGTGCTCGCGATGGATACCGCGATCCGGAGCGCGTCTTCGAGGGTGAGGGAGCGTGCCGTGATGAGCTCATGGAGCGTGCAGCCCCCGGCGTCTTCCATGATGAGCGCCAGGCTCGCCCCGATCTTCACGATGCCCAGGACGTGAACCACGCCGGGCAGCGCGAGCTCCTTGGCGATGGCGTACTCGTAGCGAAGCCTCGCGACCTCGGCCGGCGCTGGGCGCTCGTTCCTGAGGCGCTTGACCGCGACAGGGGCCCGGTCCTCGTTGCGGTATCCTCGGTACACGGTCGACGCAGCGGATTCGTGGATGATGCCTGTCAGGGTATACCCGGGGATACCGATCATGGACCAGTTGTAGAGCCCTTCTGTGCGCTGTATCAAGCGGTCCGCACGGCCATTCGAGGGAAATCCGCCGCGGCGCCGCCGTGCTCTCCAACCCGGGTGCAGCCCGTCCACAATGTGCGGGCGTGAAGCTGATCTCGGAGCGCGCCGTGCCCGGCGTGCGCGGCGAACGGATCGGAGCAGGCGGCGTCGATCCTCATCTGGCCCCGCCATGGATTCGCCCGGCCAGGGTCGCCACGTGCGCCACCAGATCCGGTGGCTTCACCGGCTTGGCCAGGTGCATCTGGTATCCGGCCATGAGCGCCCGCGCGCGGTCCTCGGCGCGCGCGAAGGCGGTCAACGCCAGCGCCGGCACGCTCCCCCCACGCTCCTCCGGCAACTGCCGCACCTTCTGGATCAGCTCATACCCGCCCTCGTGCGGCATACCGATGTCGCTCACCAGGACCGTCGGCTGGTCCCGCTCCAGCTCCGCCAGCGCCTCCACGACCGAACCCGCCGTCCGCACCTCCGCCTGGCACTCCGTCAGTATCCGCAGGAGCAGCTCTCGCGTGTCCGGCTCGTCGTCCACCACGAGCACCCGCACCCCCTTCAGGCTCAAGAGCTCCCCGGCGCGGTGCCATGACGGCCGGCGCTGCGGCATCGACGGCGGCTCTCCTCTGGCCAGCGCCTCGGCGTTCTTGGCCGAAAGCGGCAGCGTCACCGTGAAGCTCGCCCCCAGGTCCTTCCCTGCGCTGGCCGCCTCCACGGTCCCCCCGTGCAGCCCCACCAGGTGCTGCACGATCGAGAGACCCAGACCCAGCCCGCCGTACTCGCGCGTGGTCGAGGCGTCTGCTTGCCGGAATTGCTCGAATACGTACGGCAAGAACTCCGGCGCGATGCCGATCCCCGTGTCGCTCACCGCGAGGCGCGCATACGACCCCTCGCGGCGCAGCGACACCTTCACCTGCCCGCCTTGCCGCGTGAACTTCATCGCGTTGCTGACCAGATTCCACACGATCTGCTGGAGGCGGTTCGGGTCCCCCATGACCTGTTCTCCGGCCGACTCGACGCTGAGCTCGAGGCGGATCCCCTTCGCCTTCGCCGCCGGCTCCGCCGATTCCAGCAGCGTTTCGAGCATCTCGCCCAGATCGACCACCTCCACGTCGAGGCTCAGCCGCCCGCCGATGATGCGCGACATGTCGAGGAGATCGTCGATGAGCTTGGATTGCGCCCGCGCGTTCCGCTCGATCGTCCCGAGCGCCCGGCCCAGGATCTCGTCCGATGGGCCGCGCAGGCGGAGCAGCTGCGACCAGCCGAGGATCGCGGTGAGCGGCGTCCGCAGCTCGTGGCTCAAGAGCGCCAGGAACTCATCCTTCAGCCTCCCCGTACGCTCGAGATCCGCCCGCGCCGCCTGCTCCCGAGAGAGGAGCACCTCCCGCTCCGCCTCGGTCCGCTTTCGATCGCTGATGTCCGTGGAGATCCCGCAGACCGCATACGCCCGGCCCGACTCGTCGAAGAGCGGACACTTGATCGCGATGTACGTGTGGAGCCCATCGTCGTGGGGCACGATCTCTTCCATCTCCAGCGGCCCCCCGGCCGCCACCACCTGCCGGTCGAAGGCGCGGAGCGCGTCGGCGCACTCCGCGGGGAACAAATCATAGTCGGTCTTGCCGGCGATCCACCGCGCGGTCACATGGAACAGCTCTTCGTAGCGGCGGTTGATCATCAAATACCGTCCTTCGAGGTCCTTGACGAAGATGACCGCCGTGGAATTGTCGATGATGGCCTGAAGCAGGCGCTGGCTCTCGCGCAAAGCGACCTCCGCGCGCCGGCGCTCGGCGTTCTCCGCCTCGAGGGCGGCGTTCGAGCTCGCCAGCTCGGCCGTGCGCTCTCGCACCCGTTGCTCGAGCTCCTGGTGAGCACGCAGGAGCTGCGCGTTCTTCGCCTCGAGCTCCTTCTGCGCCTCGCGCAAGCTCAAATGCGTCCTGATCCGCGCGAGCACCTCCTCGATCTCGAACGGTTTGGTGATGTAATCGACGCCGCCCGCCTCGAACCCCACGAGCTTGTCCGCCACCTCTCCGAGGCAGGTCATGAAGATGACCGGGATGTCTCGGGTGCCCTCGGCCGCCTTCAGGCGCCGGCAGGTCTCGAACCCGTCGATCCCGGGCATCACCACGTCCAGCAGGATCAGGTCGGGTTTCATGAGGCTGGCTCGCTTCAGGGCCGCCTCCGCGTCCTCGGCGGCGAGCGCCTGATGACCCGCGGATTCCAGATGATCCACCAGCAGGGCCAGGTTCGTGGGCATGTCGTCCACGATGAGGATCGTGGGCTCACGAGCGCCGGGCGCGGAGGCTCTGCTCATGATCGCCGACCGTCGGCCGCCACCTGGCCTGCCGCGGCGTGCTCCTCGACGAACTCCTGCAGCTTCCGCATCTGGTACGTCCGCGCCAGCGTCTGGAGCTGATCGAGCCAGGGGCCGAGCCGCGGCTCGACTTGCTGCATCCGCTCCGCCTCCGCCAGCACCTTCCGGATACGGCCCGACGCCACCAGCCGCGACAGCAGCGAGAGCTGTTCGGCCGAGGGCGGCGCCAGCGCGTCATCCCCCTTCACCACCGCGGGGGCGGCGGCGTTCACCGGTTCATGCGTCCATTCCACGCGCAGAAAACGCGCGATCTTCTCGAAGAGCAGGCTGGCATGCACCGGCTTCGGCAAGAAATCGTCCCAGCCGGCGTGGGCCCCCTTCGGCTGTTCGGCGGCGGTGACGTTCGCCGACGAGGCCAGGATCACCACCCCGTCGAGCTCGGGCATCTGCCGCAGGCGGCGCGTGGTCTCATAGCCGTCCAGGCCTGGCATGGCCAGGTCCATCAGGATCAGCGCCGGCCTGTGCTCCAGGGCGAGCCGCAGCGCGGATTCGCCGCTGTCGGCCTCGACGAGGTCGAAGCCGATGGGGACCAGCAGATCGCAGAACAAGGCGCGGTTGCGAGGGTTGTCGTCCACGACGAGGACCTTGCGGCGCTCGCCGCGATACCCGGTGATCGTGGCCCACGCCGGGGCCTCGTCGGCGGCCGCGGGAGAGGGCGCCTCGGCGAGCGCGAGCGTCACCGTGAACGCGCTGCCTTTGCCGAGCTCGCTCTCGACATGGATGGTCCCGCCCAGCTGCTCGATGATCCTCTTGCTGATGGCGAGGCCGAGCCCCGTGCCCTCGCTCTTCACCCGCTGGTCTCCCACCTGCTCGAAGGGCTCGAAGATGCGCGCGAGGTGCTCCGGGGCGATGCCGGTGCCCGTGTCCTCGATCCGGAAGCGCACGTCGCGCGGACCAGCTCCTCCCTCATCAAGAACGTCGACGAGCAGGGTGACCGCGCCGCGCTCGGTGAATTTGATGGCGTTGCCGAGCAGGTTCAGGAGCACCTGCGTCAAGCGCTTCTCGTCCGCGTGCACGGCGGCGAGCGCCGGGCCCCGCACCTCGTGGGTGAAGGCGATGCCCCTCTGCTCGGCGCGCACGCCGCAGAGATCCACCACGTTGCGCACGAAGGAGGGAAAGTCGAACCTCCGGGGGACGAGCTCCATCTTGCCCGCCTCGATCTTCGCCAGGTCCAGGAGGTCGTTGAGCAACGCCAGCAGGTGCTCGCCCGATCTCTTCACGATCTGCACCCCTTCGCGGCTCTTCGGCGAGAGCTCGGGCGCTCGCATGAGGAACTGGGCGTATCCCAGGATGCCATTGAGGGGCGTGCGCAGCTCGTGGCTCATGCTCGAGAGGAAATCGCTCTTCGCGCGATTGGCGCGGTCGGCCGCCTCCTTGGCGATCCGCAGCTCCGCCGTCCGCTCCTGGATCTTGACCTCCTGGTCCCGGTACAGCACGGCGTTCTCGACGGCGATCGCCGCCTGCGAGGCGAGCACCGACAGGAGCTCCACGCGCGCCGGAGGGAACGCCGACGGCACGTCGCGGTGCTCCAGGTACAGCACGCCCACCACGTGGCCCCGATGCGTCAAGGGCAGCGCCAGCAGCGAGAGCACCGCGTGCAATGCCAGGTACGGGTCGCCGGCGAAGCGCGCGTCGGACCGCGCGTCGCCCGTCACCACCGGCTCGCCCGTGCGGGCCGCATATTGCACCACCGCCACCGGCACGTCGTGGCTCTGCCCGAGGGGCTCCGACAGGCCCGCCTCGATGCGGGTCCCCTCCACCCATAAACGAGCGACGACCGAGAGCGCCTCCCCTTCGCTGAGCACCAGGGCGCCGCGCTGCGCCCCCGCGTTCTCCAGCGTGAGCTCCATCAGCCGTCCGACCACGCGCCCCGGGTCGAGCTCGCCCGAGAGCGCCTGCGCCGCGCGCACCGCGGTCTTCACGTCGAAATGCGCGCCCGTGGACCCGCCCGTGGTCGTGGTGGTCGCCGTCACGGTCGTGCGCTCGGAGGCCGACTCGTGCATGGACGCCTTGAGCACGGCGGGATACCTCGCGCCCAGATGGGCGACCACCGCGTCAGCACCCCAGCGCGCGTAGGCCTCGCGCGCCTCGCGCAGGTACATCGCCCCGACGTGGCCCTTGCCCTCCTCCAGCCGAGACTCGGCGGCGAGCTGGGCTGCCAGGGCCTCGATGTGCAGGAAGCGGTGCTCGCGGGCCAGCTCGATGGCCTCGTCGTATCTGGCCGCTGCCTCGTCGCGCTTGCCCAGGACGCGGGCGTATTCCGCCTCGCCGAGGCGCAGCTTGTGGAGGAAATTGGCCTCGCAGCCTTCGGTGAAGTAGCGCAATCGCGCGAGGCTGCGCTCGATGTGCTGCCGCAGCCGCGCCCGTTCCTCGTCCGTGACGGCGTCGGGCCAGCGCTTCGCCGCCGCGAGCGCGAGAAAGAGCGCGATGTCCGTCACCATCGGGATGCCGAGGAGGTCCGCCTGGAATTGCTCCGCCTCCCGCATCCTCGACAGCGCCCGCTCCCACTTCCCGACGGCGCAGAACAGATACCCTTCCAGGGTACGAGCGAACCCTCCGGTGTACCTGTCCCCGTCGGCAAGGAGAGAGCGAGAACCTCGCGGCAACGGCTCCTCCTCCAGGAGGCGCCCTTCGCCGTCAGGGGACATCAAGACCTCGCAAAAGGACGCGACAAGCTCGAAGTGGTGTCGCCCCACGGCGTCCCCCGCGCGCTGCACCAGCTCCCAGCGCGCCTTGTGCTGCGCGTCGACCTGGCCGAGCGGCAGGCCGCGCCACAGCCGGTAGTAGAGCAAGTCGCACAGGAGCCCCCAGCTCGTGCCTTGAAACGACCCGATCTTCAGGCCGGCCGCGATGGCTTGCTCATAGACGGGGGACGCTTCATCGATGGGCCTCGAGTGGCCGAGGTAGATCCCCTTGAGCGCGAGGCACTCGGGCAGCATCGCGGAGCCCACGCGCTCTGCGGCGCGCACCCCGGGCGTGAGCCAGCGCATGGTGCGGCGGTACATGCCCGTCGCCACCGACCACGCGTTGGCGAAGCTGCAGATCATGAGGGTGGCGGCGGGCGTGAGCGCGTCCCGCCGTATCGCCTCGGACACGATGCGGGCGATGACGAGCGAATACAGCATCGGCCGGCCACCGTAGATCGCGCAGAGCTGCGCCTGCGTCATCAGGGCATCGATGAGCCGGTGCTCCAGCGACGGATCGACCTGCATTCGATCGAACCCGTCCGGCTCGCGATCGAGCCATCGATCCAGCGCGGTGGACTCGCGCAGGAGCGCGACCTGGCACGCCTCGTCCGTGTCGGGGAACGTGATGCCCTGCTTCGCGAGGGCGGCCATCCCGAGCCCGATTCCCCGCGTGTACTGGCCCGTGGCGACGCAGCAGCGCGTGCGGATCTCCTGCGCCGAGAGCCAGGCGACCTCCGGCAGAGGCCTTTCCAGCAAGGCGAGCGCCCGCGCCTCGACGTCGTCGAACTCCCGCAGCAGATAGGCGGCCTCCAGGCGCTCGAGCCCGATCTCCACCGACAGCGCGCGCTCCTGCTCCCAGGCCCGCTCGCCGAGGAGCGCCTGGGCGCTGTCCAGCAGGTTGGTCATCAACCGGTACGAGCTCGCCGCCATCGCGGCGCGCGCTGCTTCCAGGTTCAGCCGCGCGAGCTCCTTGCGCTCCTCCACGGACTCGAGCCGCGCCGCGCCCAGGTTCAGGTGCCGCACGAGCTCCAGGAATTGCTGGGCCGTCCCCCCCTCGGCGTGATGGCGCGCCTCTAGCCGGCGGCCGATCTCGAGGTGCGCGAGCACCCGCTGCTCCGGCGAGATCCGCTCGTAACTCGCCTGCTGCACGCGGTCGTGCAGGAACCGGTAGGCGGCGTCCATCGCCGCCGCGCCGATGACCCCGAGCGCCTGCGCGGGGCGGTAGGCCCCATCGACCGGCACCACCAGCTCTGTGTCCAGCGCCGGCCATAACGCCCCTGTCACGCGGGCGCGCTCCCACCCGCTGAGCCGCTCCAGGTCGTGCAGGTGGAACGTGTGGCCTGCGCAGGCCGCGAGCCCCAGGAGCTGCTGCGTCGGCTCGGGCATCTCACGCACCTTGTTCGTCAGGAGCGCCACCACGTTGTCGGTGACGCTCGCCTTCTCCAGCGACGATTGCTCCCACCGCCACGCCCCGGTCTCCGGGTCCCTCACCACCTGCTTCTGCCGGTGCAGGGAGAGCAGCAGCTGCTCCAGGAAGAAGGGGTTTCCACGGGTCTTGCGCGAGAGCACGCGCGCCAGCGGCTCCACCCGCGCGGGCTCGCTCTCCAGCGTCCGCGAGCACCACTTTTGCACCTGCTCTGCCGACAGGGGGCCCACCGTCATCCGCGAGACGTTGGCCTCGCTCTTTTCCACCGCCTCCACGAGCTTCCACAGCGGGTGCTCGGGCGGCGTCTCGTTATCGCGGTACGCCGCGATCACCAGCAGCGATTTGCGCTCCACGTCCGTCAGCAAGGTCTGCAGGATGATCAGCGTGGCGCTGTCGGCCCATTGCATGTCGTCCAGGAACATCACGAGCGGCGGGTTCGGCGCCGTGACGGCTCGCACGAAATTCAGCCACGTGAGCTTCTGCCGGTTGAGCACCTGCTCGCCCTCCACCGGCGGCACCGGCGGCAGCTTGCCCATGACCAGATCGAGCTCCGGCACGACGTCGGCGATGAGCCGCGCGTTGTCCCCGACCTCGCGCCGGATCCGCTCCTGCCAGGCCTCGAGCACCGCCTCCGAGCTGGAGAGCCATTGGCGCATCAGCGCCCCGAACGCTTGCGCCAGCGCCGCATAGGGCGTCGACCGCGCGAGCTGATCGTGCTTTCCCGCTATCAGGAGCCCGCGCCCCGCCTGCGCGATATCCCTGTAGACGGTGCGCACGAGCGCCGTCTTGCCGATGCCCGAGGGGCCGCCGACGAGCAGGAGCTCCGTCATGCCCTGCGCGGCGCGCGCAAACGACTCACCCACCCGCTCGACGTCGCGCTCCCGCCCCACGAGCACCTGCGGCAACCGGAGCTTGCGCGAGAAGTCCTTTCTTCCCAGGCCGAACGGCTCCACCGTGCCCCGCTCGTCCCATTGACGGAGGGCCTCCTCCAGATCCTCCGCCGCGCCGCGGGCCGTCTGGTAGCGCCGCTCGGGATCCTTGGCCAGGAGCTTCGCCACGATGGCCGCCACGGCCCTCGGCACCTCCGGGGCGACGGCATCGAGCGGAGGCGGGTCCTTGGCCAGGTGCGCGTGCACCAGCGAGAGCGGATCACGCTCCGTGAACGGCAGCCGCCCCGACGTCACCTCGAAGAGCGTCACCCCCAGCGAGTAAAGGTCCGTGCGCGTATCGAGCGCGCGCGCCGTGCGCCCCGTCTGCTCCGGGGAAATATAGACCAGCGTCCCCTCCAGGGCCTCGGGGATGCTCGCCTCGGTCGCCTCCTGGGACAGCAGCGAGGCGATGCCGAAGTCGAGCAGCGTGACCCTCTCGCACGCCTCGTCCACCAGCACGTTTTGCGGCTTGATGTCCTTGTGCATCACGCCGGCGGCGTGCACGCCCTCGAGCACCCGTGACAGGAGCCGGCCGAGCCGCAGCGCCGCCCCGACCGGCACGCGCCCCTGACTGGCGAGCAGGCGATCGAGCGACCCGAGGCCGGGATCCTCGAGCACCAGCGCCGCCGTGCCGCCCCGCTGCTCCAGCGCCCGCGCGCGCGCCACCCCGGGCACCTCGGCGAGCTGCATGAGCACCTGGTGCTCGTGGATCAGCCGCCCCATCACGCGCGGACTGGCCACCTCGGCCACCGGGATCTTGATTGCCACGCGCGCCCCCGAGGGGGCATGAACCGCGCGCCATACCCGCGTCTCGTTGCCGTCGTAGATTACCTTTTCCAGCGTGTAATCCCGCAGCTCCATCGTTGCCCCCCTCGCAGGGGCGCTGCTGTCGGAGCCTCATCGTAGTGTCGAGCAGGACGGAATGCGACCAGCGATCCTGCCTCTGGAATTTATTTCGGACGACCTCTGCTGCACGACGAGGCCGTGGTCGCCTCAGCGCTTCCCGGCGACCGAGCGGGTTCCTGCTGCACCCGGGCCGAGCGTCATGTGCATCGAGAGCTCGCGCCGACCGAAGAAGCCTCGGTTCGAGGAGGAGGATTCAGGAGATCGTCACGGCGCGAGGGTTCCCTGGGCCGCCGCTCTCTTCGCTTCTGCCTTCAGCTTCCTCAGGTGTCCGTGCAGGGTCTCGGAGTCGAGGCCGTGTAGCGTCAACCGGAAACCGGCGTCGAGCGTCGATCTGGGCACCATGGGATGATGGTTGTGCACCAGGGCGACAGGCAGCGGGTCGTTCAGGATCTTGCCGATGTAGAGCGCGATGATCTCGTCCAGCTGCAGCGAGTTGCTCGCCCGCCAGAAATGGTGGTCAGACAGGAACAGCGCATAGAGCGGCGTGTAGATCTCGATGGCGGTCTGCAGGTCGACGACGTTCAGCCAGGTGTTCGGGAGGTCGTCGATGCTCGCGTCGTCGTCCGTGATGGCAGAGAGGTCGACCTCCTTCCGGGGCTCGATCTCACGCCCCTCTGCGCGAAGCTTCTCGTTCAGCTCGATGATGAAGTTGTAGAAGGTCAGATCGTGGACCGTGAACGTGTTGTTCAAGAGGTCCTCCAGCCTCCTGGTCCTCAGCGGCGTGGTCGTCTCGATATCGATGCCCGGGACGTTGTCCTCGATGAATTTCAAGATCTCCGTACCGATGGTGAAGTGACGTAGGATAAGATAATTGGCCTCCGGGGCGACGAAGAGCCTCAGACCCCAGTAAATGGACCGGTGCAACAACCACGGAGACTGCCAGCTCGTCGGGACAAGAATCTTCATGAGCTTGATGCCGGAGATCGACAGGCGGGCGAACGGCCTGACGATCGGCATCACGACCCTGCGCGCGTAGCTGCGCTGGCTCTTCAGCAAGGCGGCCTTGGCCCTCTCGTCGATCAGCAAGGACCGGTCCAGGTACAAGGCCAGCCACGGATCGGGATCCCTGGGGTCGTGCTTCATCTTCCTGAAAAAGCCCTGAAAATCCATGTCAGTAGCTCCCGATCTCTTCGAGCTGGAGGCGGTAGAGTCGCGCGGTGATCCGGGCGGTCTTGAGGATTCTCGGCGCCATCCGCGGGAGGTTCAAGATGCCACAGCGGAGCGCCTCTTCCAGCTGGCCCAGGTGATCTTCGTCGGCCTTCGCGTGATAGAGATAGAAGCTGACCGCCTGCGCCTCCAGGCGAAGGGCGGACTGCACATGCTCGGCCCACTGGGCCGCGACCCGCTTGCCGAGGCCTTCGATGATGTACATGGCGCCGAGGAGATCGAAGGGGTTCGGCTGATCGGCTCGATGGAAGATCCAGGCAGACAGGGCCTCGCTGCCGATGTTCAGCTCGTGCCGCGCGAGCCCGGCCGGGTCGCCGCCGCTCTTCAGGTAATCCTGCTCCAGCATGAGGTAATCGCGATGCTCCGCGGCCGCGTGGCGGATGAAGCGCGAGCGCAGCTCGGCGAACTCGTGGCCGACGTTGGAGGCGGCGCGCGCGATCCAGAGCGCCCCGTTCATGACCTGCGCCCGGTGGTTCAGCAGGAGCTCGTGGTAATCGGCCAGGCGAACGCGACGATCGATCACGCGCCGCACGATCGGGATGTGATGCACCTGGGACTCGAAATCCAGCCAGATGGACGACAGCCCGCGCAGGACGGCCTGCGGTGAATCTTCGTCTCGAGGCGATGTACGTTCTGGAAGCATCCTGAACCTCCCTGGTGATGACGGCGGATCAGACGACCGTGAGCAGCATGAAGGCGATGACGCAGCGGCCGCTCTCCGGGATGAAGCCGAGGATCTGCTGGCCCGGCTGAAGATCCCGCTCCTCGATCAGCTGGTGCAGCATGAGGAGAATGGATGCGGCCCCCGTGTTCCCCTGGGAATAGAGGTTCGTGAACCAGCGAGCCTCGGGCACCATCGCCCCGGTCTTGGCGAGCAGCTTGACCATCTCTCCGCGGAGAGAGTGGGACGAGTAGTGCGCGAGGAAGTGGTCGATGGCTTCGGGCCTAAGACATCGCCGATCCACGAGCTCGAGGTAGTGCTTCGCCCACACGGGGAACATGCGGTAAAGCAGATCGAAGTCCTGCCTGAGGACGACGGCGCCCTGCTGCGCCGCGAGCGCAGGGCTGTCGTAGTGACTCCAGGGCTTCCTCTCACCCGCCCGGTTCCTGGAGGTGCCCGCGTACATGCAGGGGTCGAAGCGGTCGGCGTAGGAGCAGAGATCGATCCATTCCACCCTCAGGGAGCGGCGCCCCTCGTTCGGCCGGGACTCCAGGAGCCAGGCACCGGCCCCGTCGGAGAGGGTCCAGCGGAGGAACTCGGTCTCCATCAAGGCGGAGGAGTCCTCGCCTTCCTGCTCCCGACCGGCATAGAAGCCAGGGCGGAAGAAGCGGCTGGAGAACTCGGCGGCGCAGGCCACACCGCAGTCGTGCTCGCCCGCCTTCAGCTGGAGGTAGACGGACTTGAACGCCATCATGCTGCTGGCACAGACGCTCTGAAAGCTCGCGATCTCCATGGGCCTCAGGCCGAGCTCGCCGTGGACCGCGCTGGCAAAACCGGGGACGAGGAGGTCGCCCTGGGTGGTGGCCGCCGCCAGGAAGGAGAGCCTCTCCGCGGCGATCTCGCTGCGCGAAAGCGCGTCCCGGATCGCGCGAGCCGCCATGTCTGCGCTGCTGTGAAGGTGCACGCCTTCCGGTGTCAACGCATAATGACGTGTCTTGATGCCGTTCTGCCGAAGGACGAGGCGCCCGAGCCTGGAGCGTCTGTCGTTGATCTTGCCGATGTATTGCTCCATCTCCTCGGTGGGGACCGGTTTGCCAGGCAAAAAGGCGCCAGTGCTGGTGATGTAGACGGAACGATCCATGATCCCTCTCCGTGGCAGACATGGGCTTGGAGCTCGTCACGGCGGCCATCAATACTACCTTAGTCGCCCTCGCCGGGCCGAGGCATAACCATGTCGCGTCTCGCCGACCGCCGGCTTCGCCCGCCGGACGCTGGCCCGGTTTTCGCCTGTCCACAATCGCGGCCCGCGGCACCTCGCAGCGCCCAGGCGCGCTGAGGTGATTTCGTCGCGGGCGCATCCCGCATCCCTCGCCATCCTTGGTATGAAAGGGGGCCGCCAAGGATTCATCAGATCATGTCGGTCGCGTCCTCGCGCTCTCGCTCGCGCTCGCGCCCGTCTTGGCCGGAACCTGCGGGAGCATCGAGACCAGCGGCTTCTCGGCCATCGCCAGCCGGAACGGCCGGGAGGCGCGGTACCTCGGGGGCCTCAGGCCCGGAGCCGCCGCCGACTACCGCTGGCTCGCGAAGCACGGCGGCGTGCGATGGCTCTTTCTGACGCACCGGGACCATACGAACCACCACGCCGAGCTCGCCAGCCGCTTCCCGGGTTGCCGCCGCATCCTCGGCGCCGCGGACGTGAACCTCCGTGAGAACAAGTACATGCCCTCGACCGGCGACGTGGAGATCAAGCCCGGGAACGAGCTCGGCCCGCTCTCGCTCGAGGGGGAGTCGCTCTCGAGAGAGGCGGCCAAAGAGGCCGAGATCATGCTGTTGCCGCAGCCCGGGCACACGCCGGGCTCGTTATGCCTCCTGTACCGACGCCGCTTCCTGTTCACCGGCGATCACCTGAGCTACTCGCGCTTCCTGGGTCAGCTCGTGGCGCATCGATTGCAATGCTGGGAGGACTGGGAGCGCCAGATCCGCTCGGTGCGGTATCTGCTCGCGGCGGCCGAGGCCGGCTGGCTGAGGTTCGCGTGGGTGTTGCCGGGTCACGGGGAGTGGGCCCGCCTGCCGGGCGAGGGGAGCGCGGCCGAGACGGCCGCCGAGCTCCGCCGCGTCATCACGTCGATGGAGCAGAAGCCGAAGGGGCATACGCCGCTGGGCCGCTGGATCCTGTACGTTCAGAGCCGGATGGCGCCCGAGAAGACGCTCGGGCGCGCGGTGCGCGCGATCGGCGGCGGGAGCGACGCCTGGGTATTGCCGCGCGGCGCGCGGAGCTCGCTCACCGATTTCGATCCGGACGAGACGAGGGTCGCCCTGCGCCGGCTCTATGTCCTCGGCGCCGCCGCGCTTCTGGCCGCCGCCGGGACCGCATGGCTCACCGCGCGCCGGGACATGAGCGCCCTTTCTGGTCGCTCCTAGGACGCTAATCCCACGGCTTCTCCCCGTCAGCGGTTGTCCGCGCGCGTATCCAACTTCATCGAGCCGGCGATCTGCCTCGTTGTCACGTTGAACCGATTGAAGAGGTTGATCAGCCCGATGTGCAGGGTCAGCGCCGCGAGCGCCGGCTCGTCGTAATGCCGCGCGGCCTCCTCCCAGACGGCGTCGGGCACCGGATCCGCGCGGTCGCTGAGCCTCGTCGCGGCCTCGGCGAGCGCGAGCGCGGCGCGCTCCGCCTCGGTGAAATAGGGCGTCTCGCGCCACGCCGCCACGGCGAACATGCGCTCGTCGGTCTCGCCCGTCTTCTTCATCTCGCGCGCGCCTATGTCGACGCAGAAGCCGCACCCGTTGATCTGGCTCACCCGCAGGTGGACGAGCTCGAGCGTCCGCGCCGGCACGCCGCTCTTCTTCACCGCGCCGATCAGGGCGTAGATCGGCTGCATGACGTCGGGGATGACCATCGCGGGGTTCTTCATCCGTGCTTTCAGCATGTTCGTGCTCCTTCCGAGGCGTTCGGGTGTGCTCGCCAACCGTGACGAGGCGCTGAACGTCCGTTCGCGTCGTCACATCGGCTAGAGTTCGTCCGTCACAGCCATGACGAAGCACGACGAGGGAGTGTGACCGATGGATGAAAATAGTTGGCTGGCCGGGCGGTTCGAGGCCCACCGGGCCCATCTGCAGGCCGTGGCGTACCGGATGCTCGGCTCCCTGAGCGAGGCGGAGGACGCCGTGCAGGAGTCCTGGCTCCACCTGAGCCGCGCCGACACGAGCGGCGTCGAGAACCTGGGCGGGTGGCTGACGACGGTCGTGGCGCGGGTGTGCCTCGACATGCTGCGCTCGCGCAAGGCGCGGCGCGAGGACCCGATAGCCGCGCCCGACCCCGCCGCGGACCGCGAGGCCGGGACCGACCCCGAGCGCGAGGCGGTGCTGGCCGACTCCGTCGGCCTCGCGCTGCTCGTGGTGCTCGACACGCTGACCCCCGCCGAGCGGCTCGCCTTCGTGCTGCACGACCTGTTCGCGGTGCCCTTCGAGGAGATCGCCGCCATCGTGGGCCGCTCCCCGGCCGCGGCGAGGCAGCTCGCGAGCCGCGCCCGCCGCCGCGTGCAAGGAGCGCCCCCGTCCCCGGACGCCGACGTCGGCCGCCAGCGCGAGGTCGTCGACGCCTTCATCGCGGCCATGCGCGGCGGCGACTTCGACGCGCTCGTGGCGATCCTCGATCCGGACGTCGTGATCCACACCGACGCCACGGCCGAGCCCCCGGCCGGGAGCGAGGTCCGCGGCGCGCGCGCCTGGGCCAAGCAGGCGATCCCCGCCGCGCGCGGCGCCAGGTTCGCCCGCCCCGCCCTCGTGGACGGCACGGTGGGCATCGTCGTCGCCCCGCAGGGGCGGCTCTTCCGGGTGCTCCGCTTCACCCTCGCGCAGGGCAAGATCGCCCGGATCGACGTCGTGGGCGACCGCGAGCAGCTCCGCGATCTCGACCTGTTGGTCCTCGACGACGGACCGCAGCTGGAGATCTAGAACAGCGATCATGTTGAAACCCGGAGAATTTTCACAGGGAGGCGAGGAGGCGGGGAGGAAGAAAAAAAAAAAATGAAGTTCTCCCTCTTGCCGTCTCTCCCTCCCCGCCTCCCCGCCTCCCTGTGAAATTCCTGCTTTTTCTCGGGGTTTCAACCCGTTTGTCGCTCTAGACAAGCCCTGTGTAAAGCGCGCTTTTCGGAGGCGTGCTCACCTCATCCACTCAGTAAGGTGTTCCGTCCTTGTGCGTGTAGACGTACTCGCCGCCCACCTTGCGGAAGGCGAGATCCTCGTCGGGATACTCGACACCGTCTTCGGGATCGCGGTTGCTGATCTCGAGGTAACGCGCTGGCGCGGCGCTGCGGTTGACGAAGTGATGCCCGTTGCGCGCGCCGGCCGGAAAGCCCGCGCATTGACCCGCCGTGAGCACCTGCTCGCCGTCGTCCGTGCGCAGCACCACCTCGCCCTCCAGCACGAAGACGAGCTCGTCCTCGTCAGAGTGGTAGTGCCGCAGCGCCGACTCCTTGCCCGGGAAGAGCGTGGTGAGGTTGACGCCGATCTTCGTCAGGCCGAGCGCGTCGCCGAGCGCGCGCTTCTCGCGCGGCGTGACGCGCGCGGGAAACGGCTCGGGGTACGTCGAGCCGGTGCGGGGCTCGAGATCGCTGGGGTTCAGGGCAGGGCGTTCGAGGGGCATGATCATCTCCGAGCAAAGCGGCCGCGCTCAGCGGCCGCGCGGTGTGGGCACGAGCGTGGAGGCGAACCTCGCCGGGTTCAAGGGGGGCGGGCACCGGCATCCGAGCCCGTCCGCGCCCCCGCCCCCTCCCCGAGGCGCGCTCCCCCCGTCCCGCTCGCCCCGATCGAATCAGCACGCGCCCCCTCCGAATCGTCCTACCCCCGCTCCAGCCGCGTCGTCAGGAGCCGCTGAGACGCTCCTTGGCGCGCGAACTCACGAACATCGCTCCGTCACGCGCCAGCACCGACAGCACCGCGGCGGTGGCTCGCGGGTGGTCCGCGACGGCGTAGCGGACATGCGCGTTCTCGTCGGTGGCGCGCCGCTCCAGGGTATCGAGCGGACAGTCCGCGCGCCATACGATGTGACGGCGCACGACGAAGTCTGGGTCGTGTTCGAGATCGAGCAGCAGGGACAGTGGACAGGCCTCGTTTCTGCCAACGAGCAAGCGCACATACGAGTCGGGGTCGCGCGCGAGCTGCGACAGCATGCGCTCGGTCGTGCTCGGATTCTGCGCGACGGCGCCACGGACGAAGAGGTCGGCGGAGTCGGCCAGCTGGACGAGGATATGCTCCGGTGTGAGCGGGTGCTTTCCGATCTCGCAGTGGTTGTCGCGCAGGGCGCTCGCGGTGACAAGGATGTCGGGCGTCACGCCTGGATGCGCGAACACGGCGCGACGCAACAGCTCGCTCGAGGCACGGCTCCATTGGCGCAGGCACGCTTCGGGACAATCGGGGCGCTTCACGAGCTCGAGCTTCACCCAGGTGTCGTCGTCGCTCGCAAGCACTTCGAACTGCTCGGCGCTCAGCGCGCGGCGCCGCGCCAGACGTCGACGAACACCCGAGAGCGGGTCGCGCAGCAGGCCCTGCAGGTGCGCGGCATCGAGCGCTTCGTGGGTTGCGAGCAGCAGACGCACGGCGGGCGGCGGACTGTCTGTGATCTGGGGGTAAAACGCGGCGGGGAAGTCCGGCCGTCGCAAGAGCGCGAGCAAGACGCGTTCATTCCGATCAGCGAGCAGCTCGGGCATCCTCGCGTCGTCCCAAGGCAGCGACGCGGCGGCGATGGCGCGATAAGAAGCCAGTCGGTGCTGCGCGAAGGCACGCAGTGTGTCGAGCGAGAGACCCATGCGCGTCTCGGCGACGAGCCGCACGGCTGCGTCGGCGTCGTGACGGAAGCGTTCGAGCCAGTCGCGCGGACACTCGCGATGCGAAGCGACGGCGCGGCGTGCCTGGCCTCCGAGCTCGGCGAACTCGGCGAGCACGGAAGCGGCCACCGGCTCGTTGCGCGAGATTCGCGCGAGGTCTTCGCCAAAGTGACGCGGAATCGCCGCGGCGTGTCTCGCGATCGCGCGCACGTTGCCGTCGCCGTCGGTCCAGAGCAAGCGGCGGAGCGGCTCGTCACAGCCTGGATGGGCGGCGACAGCGCACCGGACGGCGCGCGAGGCGTCACGCGCGAGCTGCGCGAGGACCTCGCGAGGAGCGCCCGTGCGGCGGGCGAGGGCGCGACGAACGTTGATGGCCTGGTCGGTGGCGAGTGAGAGCAGCGTCGCGAGCGGCGTGCGCGGGTGCAGCCCCGCCTTGATGCGCAGACTTTCGCTGGGGGAGCGCGCAAGCGCTTGCAGATCCTCGGCGCTGAGCTCTGCTGTCCGTCGCTTCATTCACAGGGATATCTAGCAGACCCCCCGCGCCAGCACAGGTCCGTCCCGCAGGCCCTGTCCCTTCGCGCCACGCGGCCGAAGCCAACTCAGAATCTGGCCCCCACGGCGAGACGGAGCGTCGCGAGCTTGCCCTGCTCCAGGCCGAACCCGAGCGGCTCGTCCAGCGCCACGAGCAGCCCGGCCCGGAAGTACAGGCCCGACGCGGGTGGCTCCACCCCGACGAAGGGCTCGGCCGCGAGCTGCATCTTGTCGGTCTGTGTGAGCGGGAACGCGGCCTGGAGCCGCGCGCCGACCCCGAACCCGCCCACGCTGCGCAGCTCCGCCTCGTTGCTCTGCTCGATGAAGAACTCGGTCTCGCCGCCGCCCGTGGGGATGGCGAACATCGCCACGAGATCGCTCCGCACATAGAGCGCCTCGATCGGGCGCAGCTCGATGCCGCCGCGGGCCCGCAGCGGGACGTGCTCCAGGAGCGCCCGCTGCGTGTCGAAGTACCCCCGCACGGCCAGCGCCGCCGCCGCGGCCGCCTTCGTGTCGTCGGACGGATCCTGCGTGATGGGGATGGAGGCCGAGAGCCCGCCGACGAGCATCAGCATGGTAGAAATGTTCCCGGCGTAGTGAAGTCCTATCGAGGGATTGCCGAAGAAGAACCCCTCGAGCTCCGGCGCGACGGTCGCGGCGTCGCCCTCCGCCGGGCCGGACGTGCTCGCCTGGCTGCTCCCGTACGCAAACGGCAGCTCGGCGTCGAGGTGGAGCCCCCCGATGAGCTTGATCTGGGCGACCGCCGCGAAGGACGCCACGAAGGAGTTCCCCTCCCACGCGCCGCTCGCCCCGTCGCTGCTCACGGTCTCCCAGTCGGGGAGGTTCGCCTCGATGGTGCTGGTGAGCACGTCCGCCTCCACGCCGAGACGGAAGCCGTAGGACTTCGCCCACTGCGCTTCCGTGACGGTTTCCTCGGCGAGGGCTGGCGGGGTGAACGAGAGCAGGAGGGAGAGGGCGGCAAGGGACGAAGCAAGCTGGCGCATGCGGACAGCGTATCTTTTTTTCCGTCCGGGGCCATCCAGCGGGACGATGGCACAGGCAGCCCGGAGGGGAGGCAGCCGCTTGCCGGGCGCTCAGCTGTAGACCCCCTGCACGTACTCGGTCAGCATCTTGATCTCGGCCTCTTGCTCGCGGCTCACCCAGTGCACGAGGTCGCCGATCGAGATCATCCCGATCACCCGCCCGTCCTGGACCACGGGAAGGTGGCGGCAGCGTCGCTCGGTCATGACCGCCATGGCCTGCCGCGCCGGCGTGCTCGGCTCGACGCAGACGACGCCGCACGTCATCACCTCCGCGACGGGCGTGTCCGCCGGATCGCGCCGGGCCAGGATCACCCGCGTCATCACGTCCCGCTCGCTGATGATCCCGCTCGGCGATCCGTCGCTGCTCACGAGCAGCGCGCCCACGCGCCGCACGCACATCGACTGCACGGCCTCGAAGACGGTTGCGTCCGGCGAGATGGTGTAGACGTTCCGACCCTTCCTGTTGAGGATTTCGCCAATGCTATCCATGGTCATCCCCTTCCTGAGGGAATGATGACAAAAAAATCGCGCGTGCAGCGTGCTCATGCGCGATTTTTTGGCTTCTTTTCACCTGGACGCCTCGCTTCCCGCGCTTCACGGCCGGGCTCGCCTTGGCGTGGAGAGCGCGGCCGGGCTGAGGCGGACGCCCCTTGTTGCATGGATATTTCAGACCGAGGACATCGCTCTTTTCGACCAACCGGAATCGAACCGAAATCGAAGAGGCCCTCTCCGGCCTACCCGCCGGGGGGAGCTCTCAGTAAGCAAACGTGCAGGTGTTGCCGGCTCCGCACTCCTTGGAGGTGACCGCCGCGACGACCTGGGACGCCGGCATCGGCGTGTAGCGGTACGGGATCTCGAAGACGGTGCCCCTCGAGTCGTTCAAGTCGTCGCCGGTCCCCTGGTTGCCGATCCCCTTCCAGCCTCTTGGGCTGCCCATGTCCGTCCAGATCGACCTGTTCTCATCATAGACGCAGTTCTCGGCGATGAGCGCCATGTCCTTGCCCACGCCGTGGATCTGCCCGCCGCCGGTCTTGTGGTAGTTGTTGAGCATGTGGACGTTGCCGTACCGCCCGCGAGGCTGGCGTGAATCGACGCGCTCGCCCCAGTGGCTGTTCATGTACGTGATGCGCAGCTTGCCCTGGCTCGCCGGTTCGTCGTCGCTGCCGGCGATCAGGTTCGAGAACCGGTGCTCCTTGTCGTATGTATAGTAGAAGCGCGACCAGGAGACGGTGACGTAGTCGGCTCCCTGGGTGATGTCGCAGTTGCCGTCCTGGCCGTCGGAGATGTCCAGATGGTCCAGCCAGACGTGGTGCGCGCCGTTCCCCGTGTAGACGGCGTCTGCTCCGGCCTTGCACTCGTCGTAGCTGGCGCAACGCGCGCCCCGCACGGCGAGGTTGCGGATAATGATGTTGTTCACGCCGGCGCCGCTCATCCGGATGTTGCCGGTGATGGTCACGCCGGGGCCGATGCCGATGATCGTCTTGTTGGCGCCCGGCGCGAGCGTCCCGCTGTAGTTCCCGGGCTTCACGAGGATGATCGCCGGGGTCGAGCCCTTCGCCGCGTCCTGGAGCTCGCTCATCGAGGCCACCGTGATGGCCGAGCTCAGATCCGTGCCGCCGCCGGTCGTGCCGCCAGCGACGCTCGCGAAGCCCGGAACGGGATCCGTGATGTGGAGGTCCCCAACCGGGGTCGACCCGCCGGTACCCTCACCACCGGCGCCCGCTCCACCCGTGTCCCCTCCACCAGCGCCCGCTCCACCCGTATCCCCGCCGCCAGCGCCCGCGTCACCCCAGCCGGCCGCGCCCCCGGTGACGCCGCCCGTTGCGCCGGTGGTGGCTCCGGCGCCGCCTGCTCCACCCGTTGTGGTACCGGAACCGCCCGTCGCCGTCGCCCCGCCGCCGCTGGTCGTCGCCCCCGCGCCGGAGGTTCCTCCAGAGCTCGCGCCTGCGCCGGGCGTGACGTCGGGATCCGTCGAGCTGCAAGCGATCAGCAAGCCGAGAATCGAGAAGGAGGCGAGTCGATACGCGTGGGGCATGGTTCCTCTGCGGGTGATGGAAGCCAAGCTTCTTTCCCTCAGGTTGCGCGGCGCCCCCGCCAGCCGTCACAAATCGCCGGGACGCTCCCGGACCGCGATCCTCGTCGAATCCTGAGGCGGAGCTCGGCCTTCGCGGCCAGGGGGCCGCGGGGCTCACCGTCGCCTTGCCGCTGCTCGCGGGCGGGCGCGGGCGCGTCGGCACTCCTGGCTGGTGGTGCGCGTGGGCCCGCTGGACGTGACAGGGGGAGGCTCGAAGCGCGGCCCCATCCGTGCACCTGCCATCATGATCGGCCTCGTGCGGCCAGAGCGTCTGCGGCGCCGACTACCAGTTCTATGACTGCGTACAGGGACAGTGGGTCGCCGCCGGCATCGCGTGCGCAGGCTCGTGCCAGTGTACGGGCGGCACGGACTACCTCGGCAACCCCGTGTCGGCCTCGTGCGGACAGAGCGTCTGCGGCGCCGACTACCAGTTCTATGACTGCGTACAGGGGCAGTGGGTCGCCACCGGCGACGCGTGCGGCGGGAGTGGAGGCTAGCACCACAGAGCGAGAGTACACAGGGAGACGGGGAGGAGAGAGATAGGAGACTGTCCGGTTCTCCCGATGTCGCACTGAAGACGGTAACCAACGTGAACGTGAACGTGAACGTGAACGTGAACGTGAACGTGAACGTGAACGTGAACGTGAACGTGAACGTGAACGTGAACGTGGTCGTGGTCGTGGTCGTCGACGACACGATCGTAGACGTGGACGTTCCGTCCGGTACCGTGGTCGACGATTGTCGCAACATCGAGCTCCTCGCGTGCTGACGGATTTGGCTGCTCAGCTGCGTCGAGCAGCGCTTTCCATTCTGCTCGACATCGCGGAAGGCGGAGGAACGCCGGAGCGAGACGTTCACGTTCACGACCTAGCCGTTGACGACCACGACCACGACCACGACCACGTTCACGACCACGACGGCGTTGGTGACTGCTGGGGGCGCGGCTTGGGGGCCTGAACGCGCTTGGTTAACACCAATGCCGCGCCCCCTCCCCTCACCGCTCCACGCGGTCGAGCCACGCCCGCGCGTCGTTCTCCAGCAGCGGATCCCCGAGCCGCACCGACAGCTCCAGAAGGTCCTCGAACTCCCGCCGCGCCAGCGCGTCATTGCGCGCGTTCTTCAGCAGCATCGCCGCCGCCCAGCGGCCCTGCAGCACGTCGTGCCAGTAGCCCTGCTCCTCCGCCCGCGCGATGAGCGCCTGCAGCCGCTCCCGCGCGTCCCCCGCCCCCGCCACCCCGTCCAGGTACGCCAGGTACATCCGGTTCGAGGCGGCCACCCGATCGTACCCCGCCTCGTCCGCCCGCTCCAGCGACTCGGCGAAGAGCGACCGCGCCCGCTCGTGCTCGCCCAGCCGCACACACGCGTACGCCAGGTTGTGAAGGTTCACAACCCCGTCAAACCGCAGCCCTAGCGCCCGGTCCAGCGCGATCGCGCGCTCGCACGCCGCCGCCGCGGCCCGGAAATCCCCCGCGTAGAGCTCGATCGTCACGAGCAGCTTCGCCCGCACCGCCTCCGCGACCCGATCGCCCGGGGCGGCCGCCTCCCAGCGCGACAGCGCCTCCAGCGCCCCGGCCCGATCCCCCGAGGTCGCCCGCGCCAGCACGACCGACTGGAGCGCCCGCGGATCGTCCAGCGGCCCGAGCGCGGCGAGGTCGAGCGCGGCCCGCCGCGCGCGCGCGAGCTGCCCCTGGAGGCACGAGACCTCCACGTCCACCGTCAGCGCCTCCTGCAGGAGCTCGCGGCGCCCCACCGCCATGTCGACAACGTCGTCGAGCAGGTCGTGCGACAGCCGGAACAGGTTGGTCGCCCCGAGCGCGCGCGCGAGCTCGATGCGCAACTTCACCCGGAGCTCCAGCGAGCCGACCGCATCGACGCGCGCGAGGATGCGGTCCGACGCCGCCGGCAGCGACGGCGCGCGGCGCGCGTGGCCGACCGCCTTCGAGAGGATCTCCACCCACCGGGCGAGCTCGTCGGGATTGCGCCGCGCGACGTCCGCGAGCTCGAACGCCCGCGTCATCGCGGCGATCGCCGCGTCGAACTCGCCGCGGCGCACGCGGACCCCCGCCGCGCGCGCCAGGTGCCCCGCCGCGCCGTCCGCGTTCCCGAGCGAGAGCGCCCCGTCCACGGCGCGGCCGAGGTGGCAGTCGACCAGCGCGAGCACCGCCGGATCGTCCCCGCCCACGCGCTCCAGCCACTCGGCCGCGAGCCAGTGGCCGAGCGCCCGATCCGCGTCCGTCAGCATCTCGTAGGCCGCGTCCCGCACGAGCGCGTGGCGGAACGCGAACTCCGGCTCCCCGCGGAACATCGACTCCGGCCGCGGCTCGAGGAGCTCCCGCTTCTCGAGCGTCAAGAGCCACGACTCGAGCTGCGGCACCTGCGCGCCCCCGCCGAGCATCGCCTCCAGACCGCCCCGCCAGAACACCTCGCCCATCACCGCCCCGGCCCGGAGCACCCGGCGCGCCTCGGGCTCGAGCGCCGCGATCCGCGACTGCATCATCGCGAGCACCGTCTCCGGCACCTCCCCCGCCCGCCTGTCCGCCGTCGCGCGCACGAGCTCCTCGAGGAAGAACGCGTTGCCCGCCGACCGGTCGACGAGCGCCGCGAGCTCGGCCTCCGGCGGCGCGTCGCCGAGGACCTCCCGCACGATCCGCTCGCACGCGCGGCGCGACAGCTCCCCGAGCCGCATCTCCGTCGCCTCGCGATCCTCCCACAGGCCCGGGAACGCCTCGCGCACCCCGGGGCGCGCCAGCGCCAGCACCATGAGCGGCTGGTGCCGCAGTAACCGGAGCGCCGCGTCGAGCGTGTCCACCGTCGCGCGATCGCAGAAGTGCAGGTCGTCCAGCACGATCAGCACCGGCCGCGCGTCGCACTCGGCCCGCAGGAAATCGAGCCACGCCCGCCGCGCCTGCTCCTCCATCACCGCGCGATCCTGCCGCGCCGCGCGCAGCGCCGGGCTCTCCGGGAACGGCGCGCCGATGAGCTCGCCGAGCAGCTCCGTCACCCGCTCCCGCGCGGCCTCGCCGACGTGCCGCGCGACCCGCGCCGCGAGCTTCTCCCGCCGCGCCTCCGCGGGCTCGTCGTCGAGCAGGCCCGCCGCGCGCCGCACCGTCTGCGCGAGCAGCCCGAGCGGCGCCGCGCCGCACATCGGATCGCCGTGCGCGCGCCACACGGTGACCGGCTCGCTGCGCGCCTCGACCCGCCGGAGCAGCTCGTGCGCGAGGCGCGACTTGCCGACGCCCGCCCCGGCCGTGACCAGCACCACGCGCGCCACCCCCTCGGTCGCGCACTCGTCGAGCACGTCCTCCAGCGCCCGGAGCTCCCGCTCGCGCCCCACGCAGGTCGTGAGCTTCCCGAGCACCTTGCGCCCGCCGTCCTGCGGCTCGCGCGCGCCGAGCAGCGTGGGGCCCTGGCTGCCCGCCGCGATCTCGAAGCGATCGCCGAGCAGCGCGGCCGTCATCTGATCGATGAGCACCGGCCGGCCCGACGACGGATCCTCCGCGGCGTGGCGGACCCGCGCGTCGAGCAGCGCGCCCGTGCGGTCGATGACCTGCCCCACCGCCTGCGTCCCGGCGATGACGTCCCAGCCCGTCGCCAGCGCCACCCACGCCCCGGGCAGCAGCGCGTGGATCGAGAGCGCGCAGCGGGCGGCCTTGCCGGCGAGATCGGTCGGCGAGCCCGCGCCGGCGACGACCGCGGCGACCGAGCCGTCGGCGAGCACCTCCAGGACCGCGCCGTGCGCCTGCGCGGCCTGCCGGACCTCGTGGAACGGCGTGGTCGGCGGCGGCGCGGGCCGGGGCCTCGCCGGCGGCGCCGGCGCGAGCAGGCCCTCGGGCAGCGCGTCCTTGCTGCCGGAGACGACGGTCGCGTGGTGCCCCGACAGCATCGTGTCGCTCGCCCGCTCAGGGCCCGCGATCGCCTGCGGGCGGGCCGACGGTGGGCCGCGCCTGCCGGCGCTCATCTCGGCGGCGAGCACGACGCTGACGAGCCGCCGCTCGCTCTTCGTCAGCGCGGGCGTCGGCAGGCCGTTGCCCGTGGACATGTTGCCCTCCACGACGCTCAGCATCCGGAGCTCGGCGGCGACCTCGCCCGCGTCCGCGGGGCGCTCCGCGGGGTTCTTCGCGAGCAGCCGGGCCACGAGCAGGTCGAGCGGCGGCGGGATGTTCGGGCAGAAGGTGCTCGGGCGCGGCGCGGCCTCGAAGAGCACCTTGGCGAGGACGGACAGCGGGTGCTGGGCGACGAACGGCGAGCGCCCGGTGAGGCACTCGAACAGGAGGCACCCGATCGAGTAGAGGTCGGCGCGCGCGTCGACGTCGACGTCGCCGCGGACGCGCTCCGGCGCCATGTAAGCCGGCGTGCCGATCGCCGATCCGGTGAGGGTGAGCTCGTACGTCGCGTCGGCCTGGCGCGCGATGCCGAAGTCGATGAGCTTCGCGCTCCCGATGTCGCCGCCGGGCAGGAACACGTTGGTCGGCTTGAGGTCGCGGTGCACGATGCCGCGCGCGTGGACGGCGGCGAGCGCCTCGGCGACGCGGCCGACGAGCATCAGGCTGTGCTCGATCCCGAGCGGCCCGCGCGACAGCCGCGCGCCGAGGTCCTCGCCCTCGAGCCACTCCATGGCGAGGTAGTAGAGCCCGTCCGCCGTGACGCCGTGGTCGATGTAGCGAGCGACGACGGGGTGCTCGAGCTCGGCGAGCAGGCGCGCCTCCCGCTGGAAGCGCACGACGTGCTCCCTGCCCTGGTTGAAGATCACCTTGAGCGCGACCACGTGGCCGCTCTGCCGGTCGAGCGCCCGCCACACCGCGCCCATCCCGCCGGAGCCCGCGAGGCGTTCCAGCTGGAAGCGGTTGGCGAGGACGTGACCTGAATGCATGGCGCAAGTATCGGTGTGCAGACCTCCGCGGTCCAGGCGGCCGGGGCGCGCGTGGACCGCGAACCGTGGGCCCACCGCCCACGCGGAGCGCGAGGATACTCATCCCGCGGCGCGGCTACGAGCCTCGAAGGCCCGCGGGCGCAGCCGCCGGGCCGGCGGGAGCGGCGGGAGCGCGGCCGCGGCCCGCCCTCGCCGGCCGGCGGGGCCGCTCACGCCCGCGCGAGCGCGCCTGTCGCGCCCGCAGGGGCGCGCTCGCAGGGGCACGCGGCCTCGCGCCGCCCGCGCCGCCGCGGCGGAGACCTCAGCTGGCGAGGCGCTCGAGCCGCGCGTCGACCTCGCGCTCGGCGTTCAGCCAGTCTTCAACGGGGTTGTTCCGGAAGCCGGCCCTCTCGGCATATCCATAGGCCACCTTGGCGATCAGGCCGTGGCGCTCCTCGCGCGACAGCCGCGGGCGCGGAGGCGCGGCCTTCGGGGCGCCGGCGCTCGCGCGCTCTGCGGCGCGCTCCACGGCCGCAGAGGGCATCTCGACGGCGACGGGGGCAGAGACCGCGCTCTCGGGCTGCGCCGAGGCGACCGGGCTCGTGGCCCGGGTGGTCTTCGTGCGGGCCGGGGTCTTGCGCTTCGAGCTCATCTCGTCGTCTCTCCTTTCGGGTACACGGGTCGACTAACCCAGGTCCGCGCGTACGCACAAATTTTGAGCACGTAGTTCCTCGGCGCCCTCCCCGCCGCCGGTCGGGATCTCCCTTCCAAGAGACCGTGATTCGCGGTAGAGTCGATGTCGCTGACCGGGTGAGATCACCCGGCATGTGTCAGCCATCATCCCTCGTTGTTCGTCGCCACCTCGTGGCCGACGTTCATCCGCCATCGTCCATCCATCGTCCATCTGTCGTTCCCACCGTCGTTCCCATTTTCGCTCATGGCGGCCCATCCCCGGTCGCCGCCTGCGCCGAGGAAAGCTCGGTAATCCAGACAACGGCAGGCGCGTCGCTCGCCGTCTGCCCATGAATCGAGGAGATGCGATGTGGAAGAAAGCGCGGCCCCTTCCCGGCGCACGGAACACCTCTGCTCGTCCGGCGGCGGGATGACGCGCGTCGTCTGGGTCGAGGACGACAGCGAGGTGCGGCTCATCGGCGCCTCGGAGCGCTGGGCGCGCGCGATGGAGCAGCTGCGCCGGCTCTCGGAGCACGAGCGCGCGCCGCTGCTCATCACGGGCGAGCCTGGCACGGGCAAGGAGCTCTGCGCGCGGCGCCTCCACGCTTCGAGCCCGCGCGCGGGCGGCCCCTTCGTCGCGGTGAGCGCGGCGCGGCTGCCGGCCGAGCGCCTCCGGGAGGAGCTCTTCGGCGTGGCGGCCGGGGCGGACGGGCGGCCTGCGGCGCGCCCCGGGCTGCTCGAGCTGGCGCGGGGGGGCACGCTGTTCCTCGACGAGATCGGCGCGCTCCCGCTCGAGCTCCAGCCGCGGCTCCTGGCCGTGCTCGACGGGGAGCCGCTCTGCCGGATCGGCGGCGGGGAGGCGCTTGTCGCGGACGTGCGGGTCATCGCCGCGACGAGCCAGGATCTCGCCGCGCGCGTCCTCGGGCAAACGTTCCACGAGGCGCTCCACCGGCGCGTCGGCGGGCTCGCGCTCTCGCTCCCCCCGCTGCGCGAGCGCGACGGCGACGTGCGCAGGCTGGTCGAGCACTTCCTCCAGCGCCAGAGCGGCGCGACGGGGCTCGCGAGCGCCGGGGTCGCCCCGCGCGCGCTCGCGCAGCTCGAGGCGTACCCCTGGCCGGGGAACGTCCGCGAGCTCCGGGGCGTCGTCGAGCGCGCGTTCCTCCGGGCCCACGGCGCGCCGCTCGATCTGGAGCACCTGCCGCCGGAGATCGCGGCGCCGCGGCCGGCGAGCGCTCCGCCGCGCTCGGGCCCGCCGGGCGCGCCGCGGCCGTCGCCGCCCGCGCGCGGCAGCGCGTCGCTCGGGGAGGCCGTGCGCCGCCACATCCTCGCGGTCTACGCGGCTCAGAACGGCAACGTGACCCGCACGGCGAGCGCGCTCGGGATCACGCGGGTCTCCCTCCGCCGGCACCTGCGCCAGTACCTCGCCGCGGACGCGCGCGACAAGGAGCCGCTGAGCGATCGCTAGAGCGACGGACGGGCTGAAGCCGCGCGCAAACAGCGAGAAGTTGGGACGCCAGAAGACGCCAAAAATGCGCCAGAAGACGCCAGAATTTTATTGTTTTCTTGGCGTCTTCTGGCGTGTCTTGGCGTCTTCTGGCGTCCCATTCTCATGGTTGCCAAGCGGATCGGTGTTCTGGACACGCGTGGGCGCCGAGCATGACGCAAGGAACTGGGAGCGACTCAGCGCCGGCGACAACACCAGACCACTTTCCAGCTCGAGCGTGCCTGTAAGCGAGTCGATCTTCATGCGCGACAGCTATCCCTCGTCCCGCGCGCCTCCCTCCTCAGGACGGCTGCGCGGGGCCGAGCTCTCCCTCCGGATCGACGGGCAGCTCCACGATGAACGTGGTCCCTGAGCCCAGCTGACTGCGCAGATCCACGCGCCCTCCGTGCGCTCGCACGATCTCCCGGACGAGGTACAGCCCGAGACCGAGGCTCTGCGCCTGATGAAGCCCCGTCGCGCGCTCGAACGCCTCGAACACGCGCCGCTGGTCGGCCTCGGAGATCCCGATGCCCTGATCGGAGACCGAGAGGCGAGCGACGGCCCCGTCCCCGTCGGCGACGATCAGGACCGGCTTTCCGGCGCCGTACTTCATGGCGTTCGTGAGCAGGTTCGTCGCGACCTGCTCGAGCCGCAGCCGATCCCACTGGCCCACGACGGCGCGCTCCGCCTGCACGTGGAGCGCACACCCAGCCAGCTCGGCCTGCTCGGTCAGCCGCCCGACGACGTCCCGCACGAGGGCCGCCAGGTCCACCGGCTCACGCGTGAGGGCGAGCCGCCCCTTCTGGACGCGCGAGAGGTCGAGCAGGCTGTCGATCAGCAGGTTGAGCCGGCCGAGCTGGCGCTTGAACGACGTGAGGGACGACGACAGCCAGGACGAGGAGACCGTCTCTTGCTGCTTGATCGATCGCGCGAGCGCGTCGAGCTTCAGATGGAGGCCTGTCAGCGGCGTCTTCAGCTCGTGGGCGAGGAACGCCGTGCGCCGCTCCGCGGCCTCCGCCGCCGCCCGCGCCTCGCGCTCCCTGGCGAGCAAGAGCGCGTTCTCGAGGGAGATGGCCGCTTGCGTGGCGAGCAGCTCGAGGGCGAGGAGCCGCTCGGGCGTGAACGCGTGTGTTGTGACGTTGTTCTCGAGATACAGCAGACCGAGCACCTCGGCCTGCCGCAAGATGGGGACGCAGAGGACCGATCTCGGAGTGTGCCGGACGATGTACTCGTCCCCCGAGAACCTGCCCGCCTTCGCGGCGGCGTCATCGAGGAGCACGCGCTCCTTGGTGAGCCGCACATAATGGAGGAGCGAGGCAGGGAGGAGCGGAGAGGACGACACCGGCAACGACTGGAGGACCCTGGTCACGGTGCCCTGTCGCTCCTCGATCGCGGCCTCCGCCTCGATCGTCAGGTCGCCGTCCCGCACCAGGATGAGGCAGCCCTTCTGGGCGCCTCCCTGCTCGAGGACGAACTCGAGCAGGGTTCGCAGGAGCTTCTCGAAGAGGATCTCGCCCGAGATCGTCTGCGACGCCTTGACGACCGCGAGCACGTCGAGCAGCTCCGTGCGGGCCGCGAAGGTGGCGGTCGGCTCGAGCGGCCGCCGCTCGAGGAGCTGCGAATACCGCTGCTCGAGCTGCTTCACCTTGCCGTCGGCCCCCCAGCGCACGTAGCACGAGCGGGCCTCGCGCAGGTACGCATCGGAGAAGCGCTCGAACCCTCGCGCTCGATAGAACCGAGACGCGAGCTCGTAGGCGAGCGCCTCGACGTGGACGAAGCCGCTCTCGCGCGCCGCGCGGATGGCCTCTTCATAGAGGCGCATCGCGTCGAGGTCCCGGCCCTCGATGCGGGCGGCCTCGGCGGACACCAGGACATAGCGGCTCCGGAAGTTCTCGGGGCAGCTTTCGGCCCAGCGCCTCAGCTTCCGGAGCGCCTGCTCGAGCGTCTCGGCGAACCGCTGCCGCTGCTCGGCCGGCGCCTCCGCGTGGAGCGCCGTCACCGTGAGCGCGTGGTAGAAGCAGTGCGTCGCTTCCATGACCAGAGACGCCGCCTGCCCCTGCATCAGCGCGGCGGTGGCCGCGGACTCCAGCGCTTCGGCGTGACGCTCATGCGTGAACGCGGCGACCTGCTTCATGATATGAACCATCGCGATCCCGAGGCCGAAGCCCGCCTTCTGGAGGACCGCGAGGGAGCTCGCCTCGTCGAAGTCGCCGCCGTCGAAGCTCGTGGGCGCCCGCGTCGCTCCCTTCAGGCTCGCGGCGAGCTGCTCTTCGAGCCGGACCACGTTGTACACCACGTCGTTGTGGGTCTGGCGGGCGAAGGCGGTGTATTTCCGCGCGACCTCGATGACGCGGTCGAGCGGATCGCCGTTCTCGAGGACGACCCACACCATGTTGTACGTCAGGTAGCCGGCAAAGATGAAGTCTCCGACCTCAAGGCAATCGAGGAACGCCCTGTCCATGAGCGGCAGGCTCGTCGCGTAGTGCCTGTGCCAGATGCTGATGACGCCCGCGTGGTGGAAGAGCAGCCTCCCCTTCAGCACGGCGGTGACGCTCTTGAATCTCTCATTCAGCCTGAGCGCCATCTCGGAGAACTGGAACGCACACGGGGCGTCCCCGAGGATGGACACCATGACCCCGGCGTAACAACTGTAGACGAACGAGGACTCCTCGGCGTGCCCGTGCAGCAGAGAGGCGTTCACCCCCTTGGCGGTGAGCAGCGGCCAGAGCGCCGGTCGCACACCGTAGACGAGGGGGCTCGATTCGGCGACAAGCGCGATGAACGCCCGCACGTCCTCGTCGGTCGCCACGGGCGCGTCGACGAGATCGGAGATGCGCCGCCCGCGCAGGGAGATCGGGACCTGCCGGATCTCGGCCTCCATGGCCGCCTGGATCTCCTCGTCAGCGTCCGGGAGCGTCGCCCCGTAGAGCCGCAGGGCCTCGATCATGATCGTCATGGCGTCGCGGTGCCGTCCGGCGATCTGGTAGAGCCGCATGCGCAGCCGGTGGGCCCTGACCCGGTCGGGCCTGGAGCGGGCGTTCTGGAGGATCAGATCGAACAGCTCGTCGGCCGGCTGGAAATTGCCGGCGATGGACTCGCATTCGGCGAGCTCCAGGTGGAGCTTGAGCGTGTCCTCGTACCGCGCGCTCCAGGCGTCCTGCGGCAAGAGGGACGTCGCCTGCGCCAGGTAGCTGCGCGCGGAGGCGTAGGCGACCGAGGCCTTCGCCTTGATCCCTGCCAGGAGGTTGAGCCGGCAGAGCGCCTCCCTCTCGCGTGGATCGGTGATGAGGTGGGCGCCGTGATTGAGCTGGGTCGCGACGTCGAAGGCTCGCTCCTCGACCGCGCCGCCGGGCAGACGAGACACGAGGCGCCGGCCTATCTCGAGGTGCACGGCGGCCCGCCGGGCCTCCGGGATGAGCGAATAGGCCGCCTCCTCGACGCGGTCGTGGAGGAACTTGTAGGTGCCTTCGTGGTGGAGGACGAGCCCCGCGAGGATGGCCTGCCAGACCTCCGCGTGCAGCGCCTCCTCCGAGCGGTCGCACGCTATCGTCAAGACGCCGACCTCCGCGGCGCTCCCGAGGCAGGCGAGCTGCTTCAGCGCCTCCTGGGTGCCAGCGGGGAGCCGCGCGAGCTTGTCGACCATCAGCTCGACCACGTTGTCGGTGAAGCCCTTGGCGCGGATCTTCGCCATGTCCCACCGGAAGGCGCCCGCGCGCGGGTCGAGCTCGATCAGCTGCTCTTCGTGGAGGGCGAGGAGAAACTGGATCGCAAAGAAGGGGTTGCCGGCCGTCTTCTCGTGGACCAGGGCCGAGAGCGGCGCGGCGTCCTCGGGGCGGCATTGGAGCATATCGCTGACGAGCATGGACAGGTGCTCGCGGGAGAGCGGGCCGAGCACGAGCTCCTGGACGTGCGCGCCCTCCCTCCTCGCCTCGTGCAGCGCCGTCATGAGCGGGTGCGAGGGGGTCACCTCGTTGTCGCGGTACGCGCCGACGACGAGGAGGTGGCCCGTGTCGAGGTGCGTCACCAGATCCTGCAAGAGCGCGAGGCTCGCCGAGTCGGCCCACTGGAGATCGTCGAGGAAGAGGACGAGGGGGTGCTCCTTCCGGGCGAACACGCCGATGAAGTGCCGGAAGACGGTGCGGAACCGGTTCTGCGCCTCGACCGGCGGCACCTCGGGAGCCGGCGGCTGCGGGCCGATGACCAGCTCGAGCTGCGGGATCAAGTCCACGATGAGCTGCCCGTTGACCGTGAGGACCTCGAGCAACCGCTGCTTCCAGGCCGCGATCCGCTCGCTGTCGGCGAGGAGCTCGAGCACGATCTCCTGAACGGCCTGCACGATGGTGGAGTAAGGGATATCGCGCTTGTGCTGATCGAATTTCCCCGAGGCGGAGAACCCACGCTCGCCGGCGACAACCTTGTCCAGCTCGTGGACCAGCGTCGACTTGCCGATACCGGAGTAGCCCGAGAGGAGCACGAGCTGCGGGGATCCGGCGTCGACCACGCGCTCGAAGTCGCGCAGCAGCGCCGCGATCGCCTCGTCGCGCCCATAGAGCTTCTGCGGGATGCGCAGGCGGCCCGACGCGTCCTGCTCGCCCAGCGGGAAGGGCGCGACGTTGCCGTCGCGGCGCCATGCGTCGAAGCACCGTTTCAGGTCATGGCCGAGGCCGCGGGCCGTCTGGTAGCGCTCCTCGGGCATCTTCGCGAGGAGCTTGATCACGATGCGCTCGACCGCCTCCGGCACGTCGGGGACCACCTCGGACGGCGCCGCGAACGCGCGGGCGACGTGGCAGTGGATCCATTCGAGCGGGTCGCGGGCGTCGAAGGGCAGCTTCCCCGTGAGCATCTGGTAGAACGTGACCCCCAGGGAATAAAGATCGCTGCGGCTGTCGATCCCACGGTTCATCCGCCCTGTCTGCTCGGGCGACATGTAAGGGAGGGACCCTTCGATGAGGCGCGCCGGCCCCACGGCGTGCTGTTCGCGTGAGAGCCACGAGGCGAGCGCGAGATCGGCGATCTTCACCTCGCCGGTGGCAGGGATGACCAGGATGTTCGCGGGCTTGAGGTCTCTGTGGACGACGCCTCGCTGGTGGATGTCGAAGACGGCATCCGCGATGCGGACCGCGAGCTCGAGGAACCTGCCGATCGCCATCGGCGCGCCGAGCAGGCGATCGAGCGGCTCAGCGCCTGGGTCATCCATGATGAGGGCGAGCGCCCCGTCGTACATCTCGAGGGCGAGGGGCCTGACGAGGGCGGCCACGTCGAGCATCTTGCCCGTCTCGTACTCCCTCTTGAGCCGGGCGAGGTCCTTCGGCCGGCAGCTCCTCGGGTCGAGCACCTTGAGGACCACCGGATGGCCATCGGCGTTTCGAACAGCGCGGTACACGGCGGTGCCGCGGCCCTCGTGAATGGTCTCGGAGATCGTGTACGGAAAGGGAGGGGACGGGCTCGTCATGCGGGCGATGGGCAAGGCAGCCTCGGCAGCGGCGGCAGAAGCCCTCTCCCGGACAACGTATACCATTCCCCGCCCCCGCATCATGGCTAGCGTCGCGGACGATCCGGCGCGGATCCGCGTCAGCCGGCGGGCTCGGCCGCGCGCGGGCCCGAGGCGCCGCCGCCAGGCCGCCTCGGCCGAGAGCCGCTGCGTTCAACGCGCCTCAGGCGATCGAGGCCGGCACGCTCGACGCCCCGGGCGTGCGGGCTATCGGGCGCACGTCGTTCCAGGAGAACCTGCCGGCGCAACCCTGGCGAGCGATGGAGTCCGCCAGGTCACCTGGCATATCACCGTTACCCTCCGTGCATCTACACGGTCATTTCGGTCAGCACCGCGCGCTGGCCGCCGAAATAGTCCTGGGGCGCGCAGCCGAGGGCGCGCGTGAAGACGCGGTGGCATTGCGCATAACTCCCGAACCCGACGGCGTACGCCGCGCGCGCGAAGCTCGCGCCGCGATCCACCTCGGCGATGAACTGCATCAGCTTGAGCCGCGCGCGGTACTCGACGACGTTCACGCCCACGTCCTTGCGAAAACGCCGGCTGATCCCGCTCTCGCCCGTGCGCAGGCGCGCCGCGAGGGCCGCCCCGGGGAGATTCGGATCGAGCCGCAAGAGCTCGAAGATACGGCGGCTTACCACGTGGGGGAGCGGCACGTTCGACAGCGACCGCTCGAAGAGCTCCGCGAGGCGATGCTCCACGACCGAGATGTCGCGCGCTCGGTCGAGCGCGCCGAGGAGCGCGAGCTCGCCGGCGAGCACGGCCGGCGCGAGCTGCACAGCGTCGAGCGCGACCTTCGACGCGGCCCCCGCGACGCGAGCCCCCAGCTCGGGGCGGAGCGCCGCGACGTACAGAACGAAATCGCTGCTCTCCTCGAGGAGCGCGTGATCTTGCCCCGGCGCGAAATAGAGCAGCGTGCCCGCCACGAGCGGCACCACGCGCTTTCCCACGCCCATGATGCCCGTGCCGCGAGCGACGAGGTTGATCTCCGGCTCCTCGTGAAAATGTCGGGGCCGACGGTACTGCGGCTGGTGACGGAAGACCTGGGCGCGCCGGCCGGCGAGCATCGGAAAGGGCTGGAACAACGCGGGCCGAGCGCTCAAGGCCAGGTCAGTGTGCGGCAGCGGGGACGCGGACAGGAAGCAAAAAATGCGAAGCGCTCTCGCACCCGGTGCGCCACGTGGAGCTCATGATGTCTTCGACGCGCTGCACGGTCGCTTTGCTTCTGTTCTCCGCATTCACCGCGCTGGCCTGTGACGACTCCAGCCAGCCTTCGGGCTCGGCGACGGGGGCTGGTGGGGACGGCACCGGCGCGGGGGCTGGCGGTGGTTCCAGCGCCGGAACGGGTAGCTCCGTGGCGGGGGCTGGGGCTGCGGATGGCGCCTCCAGCGCCGGAGCCGGCGCGGGTGGCGCAAGCGGCGCGGGTGGCGCAAGCGGCGCGGGTGGCGCAAGCGGCGCGGGTGGCGCAAGCGGCGCGGGTGGCGCAAGCGGCGCGGGTGGCGCAAGCGGCGCGGGTGGCGCAGGCGGAACGGCGGGTGGCACAGCAGCGGCAGGCGCCACGGGGAACGGCGGCTCAGCGGGCGGCCCTCCCCCGGCCGAAGAGGCCTTCACGCTGCTCTTCCGCGACGATTTCGATCGGCTGGACGCAGCGCGCTGGCAGCTGATGACACATTCCTGGACGGAGAATCTGGCGCTGTTCTCGCGATCCGCCGCGACCATCGAACGTGGTCAGCTGGTGCTCCGGCTCACGCCGGCCCCTCAGGGCACCACCGACAGCTCCGGAGCCACCAAGTCCTTCCTGGGCGCCGAGGTTCGCTCCGTCGACTCGCTCACGTACGGGCGCGTGCGCGCTCGCGTCAAGCTGGCCCGAGGGTCGGCGGTCATCTCGTCCCTGGTCACGATCTACACCCCCTGGCCAGCGGACAACTGGAACGAGCTCGACGTCGAGTGCCTAGGGGCCGATCCGAATGACGTGCAGTTCAACGCCATGGTGTACACCGGCGCTCCGGTACGGCCCCCGGTGACGCAATCCGTCAGTCCGACCCAGCATCCGCAGAAGGTGGACCTCGGCTTCGATCCGAGCGAGGACTTTCACACGTACCAGATCGAATGGACACCGTCCGGCGCCCGCTTTTCGGTCGACGACGTGCTCCGACACGAGTGGACGGAGCGCATCGACCTCATGGTGCTGCCGCAGAACGTGCTCATGACGATCTGGGCGTCGTCGAGCGCGGCCTGGGCCGGCGCCGTGACGGCCGAGACGGGCACGGCGAGCGCGACCTACGATTGGATCGAGCTCTATCGGTACACGCCTTGATCGGGTCGCGAGACCAGGCCGCTCCGAGCGCGTGAGCTCACGCGGTTCGACCCGAGAAGGCGCGAAGCGAACGCCTGGGTGCGGGGCGGAGCCCCGACGGAACCTGCGCGCGCCTGTTAGCGACGCGACAACATGGGCGGAGCATCGCTGTTCTCCGCAGCGGCTGCGGTGGTTCAGGGCGACGCGCGCGCTGACATGCCTCTCGCGATCGGATACTGCTCGAGGCCATGTCGCGCCGCCGTTCTGCCGTCATGATCGCCGCTGTCTCCGCCGTCATGCTCCCTGCCGTCCCGCTCGCGTGTGGGGGCGATCGCGCGCTCGACGCGGGCCAGGGGAAGGGCACGAGCGGCGCCGGGACGGCAGGCGCCGGTGCTGCTGGCGGCGATACCGCAGGCGCTGGCGGCGAGGCCGCAGGCGCTGGCGGGGCAGGCGCTGGCGGGGCGGGCGGCGGTGCGCAGTACGTGAACGTGCTCTGTCCGACCTCGTTCACGTTCAACGCGCCTCCCGGGGCCACGGATGTCCGCGTCGCCGGCGAGTGGAGCGGCTTCGATCTCGGCGCTGCCCCGCAGCTGCAGGGCGGTACGCAGGGCCGGCTCACGGCCACCGTCGACCTGCCGCCGGGGCTCCACGGCTACAAGATCGTCTATCGGTCCGGCGGCGAGATCTCGTGGGTGCTCGACCCGGCGGAGGGGCGCCGCAAGTACGTCGACGGGGTCGAGAACTCGGCCGTCAAGGTCCCTGACTGCCGCCTCCCGTCGTTCTCGGTCGCGTCCAGCCAGGCGACGCGGCCTGCCGCCGGACAGGGCGCCTTCGAGGCCCGGCTCGTCTACCGGGACGGCATCGAGGGCGCGGGCCCCGAGGCGGCCGCGTTCGAGGCGGTGCTGCAGGACCAGGACGGCGAGGCGCGCCCGCTCACGGATCAGGAGCTCTCGGTCGACGCGCGCGGCGACGTGCGGATCCAGCTGGGAGGCCTCGGCGACGGCAAATACCGCGTCACCCTCCGCGGGGCGACCCGGAGCGGCCGCGCCGGTGAGCCGCTCCGGCTTGTGTTCTGGGTCGAGGCCGAGCCGTTCTCCTGGGAGGACGCACTCATCTACATGGTCGTCACCGATCGTTACCGCGACGGCGATCCGGCCTTGAACCCGCCCGCCACGCCGGGCGCCGATCCGCGGGGCGACTGGGCCGGCGGAGATCTCGAGGGGCTGCGGCAGGCGATCGAGGACGGCACGCTCGACGCGCTGGGCGTGCGGGCCATCTGGCTCACGCCGTTCCAGGAGAACCCCGCCGGGGCCTACCTGGCGAGCGATGGAGTCCACAAGGTCACCGGATATCACGGTTACTGGCCCATCAAGGCGCGCGAGGTGGATCCGCGGCTCGGCGGCGCCGGGGCGCTCCGCGCGGTGGTGGCCGAGGCGCACCGCCACGGGATCCGCGTCCTCCAGGACTTCGTGGTGAACCACGTCCACGAAGATCACGAGTACGTCTCGTCTCACCCGGATTGGTTCAGGACGGGGTGTGTCTGCGGGACGGACGGGTGCGACTGGACGTCGCACGCGCTCGATTGCATGTTCGCGAGCTACCTCCCCGACGTGGACCACACGGTCCCCGAGGCCAACGCCGCGTTCGTGGCGGACGCGATCCACTGGCTCGACGCGTTCGATCTCGACGGGCTCCGCGTGGACGCCGTGAAACACGTGGAGGAGATCGCGACGCGCAACCTCGCCGCGGAGGTCCGCGAGGCGTTCGAGCCGGCCGGCACACGTTATTTCCTGATGGGCGAGACGGCGATGGGCTGGAGCGACTGCGCCGACCCGTGCAACGACGAGAACTATGGGACGATCGCGAGGTACATCGGCCCTCATGGGCTCGACGGCCAGCTCGATTTCGTCCTCTATCACGGGGTCTCGTACCGGACGTTCGGCTGGGGCGAGGAGGGCATGCTGCACGCCGCGTACTGGGTCGAGCACGGGCAGCGGCGGTGGCCGGAGGGCGCGATCATGACGCCGTACCTCGGCAGCCACGACACGGCCCGGTTCGCGACGATCGCCGACTACCGCGACGAGGCGGGGCCTCGCGGCCGGGAGGTCCCGGGCCGCCAGTGGTCGGACACCGCGGGAGCGCCCGAGTCGCCCGAGGTGTACGCGCGGGCGCGCCTCGCGATGGCGTGGCTCCTGGGCCTCCCGGGCGCGCCGCTGCTCTATTATGGTGACGAGTACGGCGAGTGGGGCGGCGCCGACCCGAACAACCGCAGCCTGTGGCGTCCGGAGGAGGATCTCACGGCGGACGAGCTGGAGACGCTCGATTTCGTGCGCGCGCTCGGGACCGCGCGCCGGGACATCCCCGCGCTCCGCCGCGGCGCCTACGTGAACCTCACCGCCACGGAGGACACGCTGGTCTTCGGCCGCCGGCACGGCCGGGGGGAGTCCGCCGTGGTGGCGCTGACGCGCGCGGGGACGGAGCAGCTCATCTCGGTCGAGGTCGCTCAGGCGCTCGGGCTCCCGCCCGGCACCGAGCTCAGGGACGCGCTCGGCGGCGCGAGCGAGGTCGTCTCCGCGACCGGCGTGCTCTCGATGAGCGTCCCGCCGGGCGGGGCGGTGATCTTCGCGCCGTGATCGCTGGCAGGCCGGCGGGAGCGGGCTGCGGCGGCGAGCGCGGGCGCAGCGGGAGCGGCCAGGCGCCTGGACGAGCGCGGGAGGACGCGGCGACTCCCGCGCTGTCCGATTGAGCTCCGCGGCCGCCCCGGGTATGTCGGAGCGGTACGACATGCAGCCGCCCGACGCGAGCCAGTTGCCCGAGGAGCTCCGCGCGCCGCCCCCGCGCCCCTGGGCGGCCTTGCGGCACGTCCGGCATCAGCTGGCTGGCGTGGGGTACTCGCTGCTCTTCTGGGCGGGGTTCGTCGGGATCGGCTCGTTCTTCCGGCACATCGATCTCGTCGCGATGCTCCTCGGCTTCTCGTACGCCGTCATGCCGGTCGTGCTCCTGTATCAGGCGCTGGGCAGCTATGCCGCGTGCCGCCTGGCGCTCCGCGGCGCGCCG
Organism: Sorangium sp. So ce426; assembly: GCF_051475585.1. Lineage (NCBI taxonomy): Bacteria > Pseudomonadati > Myxococcota > Polyangiales > Polyangiaceae > Sorangium > Sorangium sp. So ce426. The sequence continues at coordinate 9,704,261 of NZ_CP150341.1, forward strand.
TCGGCGGCGCACATCTACGAGGGAGCCGTCGTGACGAGGTACGGGACGGTGAACATCTGGCACGTCGTCGTCGCCGGCCAGCACGTGCGGATTCGCGCGAACGCGCCGCTCGACAAGAGCGTTGTGGTCCTCGTGACGCCCGAGACGCGGAGCGGCAAGCGCCGAATCGGGGTCTATCATCCCCGGTTCGGGATCTGCACGTCGCTCGTGTGAGCCGCGCTCGCGGCGCTGTTGTTGCGGGCGTACCCGCGTGAGACATTCACCAGCATGCGAGCTGGGTCGGGTCTTCGCGTGGGTCTTCGCGTGCTGGTCATGGCCGTCCTGGTGCTGGCCGTTGTGGGGTGGATTGGCGCGCTCGGGTGCGCGGCAGGGCACGACGGCGCGGCGGCAGCGGCGCTCGTGCAGCGCCGGTTCCCGGCGCAGGCCGCCGAGGTGCTGGGCAGCGGCGCTCCCGGCGCGCCTGTGGCGACCGGCGGCGGCTTCGCGCTGGGCGCGCCTGGCCTCTCGGGGCGCGCGCCGCGGCTCCAGGCCGAGCTGCCGCGCGACGGCGGCGGCTGGATGCGGCTCTCGGTCGCCGCTGGCTTCGAGGTGCGGGTGCGCGAGGCCGGCGCGTCCGGCCCGGGGGCGGTGGTCGACGGCGCGGTGATCTACGGCCGCGCGGGCGGCGCGTCGTTCTGGCGGGCGGCCGCCGGGGGCATCGAGGAATGGCTCACCGTGGCGCCGGGCGACGTGCCGGCGGGTGAGCCCGCGGCCGTCTGGGAGGTCGACGGCGCGGCGCTGCGGCAGCGCGGCGAGGCCGTCGAGGTGCTGGACGCCGCAGGCACGCCGCGGCTGCGCGTCACGGCGCCGCGAGCGTTCGCGGAAAGCGGGCGGCCGATCGCGGCGCGCCTCGAGGCGCGCGGGGCGGCGATCGCGCTGCTTGTCGAGGCGTCGGATGAGCTCCTGCTCGTGGATCCGCTGTGGCGCCCCATCGGCGCGATGGGCACGAGGCGGGACGCCGGGCACACGGCCACGCTGCTGGGCGGCGACGACGGGCGGGTCCTGGTCGCCGGCGGCTATGGCGGCGAGAGCTATCTCGCGAGCGCGGAGCTGTACTACCCGGCGGACGACAGCTGGGCGCCGGCGCAGCCGATGAGCGAGGCGCGCAGCCGGCACGCCGCCCTGCTGCTGGCCAGCGGGCAGGTGCTGGTCGTGGGTGGCTGGGGCAGCGACGGCGTGTTGATGAGCGCAGAGCTGTACGACCCGGCGGAGGACCGCTGGACGCCGACGCGGCCGATGAGCGCCCCGCGCGAAGGGCCCACGGCGACGCGGCTCCGCGACGGGCGGGTCCTCGTCACGGGCGGCCTCGACGGGGAGCTCGCGCTGGCCAGCGCCGAGATCTACGACCCGGCCGAGAACATCTGGACCGCCGCGGCGCCGATGAGCGTTGGCCGTTACCAGCACACGGCGACGCTGCTCGGCGACGGGCGGGTCCTCGTCACAGGCGGAGCCGAGTGGGAGGGCGCGCTGGCCAGCGCCGAGATCTACGACCCGGCCGAGGACATCTGGACCGCCGCGGCGCCGATGCGCGTCGCGCGCCAGGAGCACGCGGCGACGCGTCTGAACGACGGACGCGTCCTCGTCACGGGTCGCTCAACGAACGGCCGGTACGGCGAGGGCGAGGAGGAGGAGGAGGAAGAGGGAGAGCGCTCGAGCGCGGAGATCTACGACCCGGCGAGCGACAGCTGGGCGCTCACGCCGCCGATGAGCGTCGGGCGCACTCGCCACGCCGCGACGCTGCTGGACGGCGGATCGGTCCTCGTCACGGGCGGGTCCGCGTCGTCCGAGTCCGGGCCCCTGGCGGGCGCGGAGATCTACGATCCGGCGGCAGGCTCGTGGAAGAACGTGCCGGCGATGGTCGCGGGCCGCAGCGCTCACACCGCGACGCTGCTCCCGGGCGGCGAGGTGCTCGTGACGGGCGGCAACCAGGAGTCCGAGGTGAGCGCAGAGCTCTACGACCTGACGGGCGTGAGCCCGTGGTCGGAAGCAGCGCCGATGTTCGACGCGCGCTACGACCACACGGCGACGTTGCTGAGCGACGGGCGGGTCCTCGTCGCGGGCGGCTACGGAACTTCCTATGTCAGCCTCTCGGGCGCGGAGCTCTTCGACCCGGCGCGGGAAGCTTGGGGCGGGGCGGAGGCGATGAGCGACCCGCGCAGCGCGCACACGGCGACGCGGCTGAACGATGGGCGGGTCCTCGTCGCGGGCGGCCAAGGGATCGACTATGTCAGCCTCTCGAGCGCGGAGATCTTCGACCCCGACACGCGCGGCTGGAGAGCGGTAGAGCCGATGATCACGGCGCGCCAGCTTCACACGGCGACGTTGCTGAGCGACGGGCGGGTCCTCGTCGCGGGCGGTTATGGGGCCGACTATACCAACATCTCAAACGCGGAGATCTTCGACCCCGACACGGGCACCTGGTCGAAGACAGAGCCGCTACGCACCGCGCGCCAGAGCCACACGGCCACGCTGCTCCGCGACGGGCGGGTCCTTGTCACAGGCGGCGTCGGCGCCGACTATTCCAACCTCTCGAGCGCGGAGATCTTCGACCCCGACGCGGGCACCTGGTCGGCGACGGAGCCGATGAACGACGCGCGCCAGAGCCACACGGCCACGCTGCTCGATGACGGCCAGGTCCTCGTCGCAGGCGGTTATGGGGCCGACTACGTCAACATCGCGGCCGCGGAAACGTATGATCCGGCGACCGATCGCTGGACGGCGCGGGCTCCCATGGGCACCGCGCGCCAGAACCACACGGCGACGCGGCTCCAGGACGGGCGGGTTCTCATCGTGGCGGGCATCGCCGGCACTTACGGCTATGAGGGTAGCGCGACGGCGGAGGTGTACGACCAGACCACCGACAGCTGGTCTCCGGCAGAGACGATGTACTTCCAGCGATCCAGCCACGCGTCGACGCTGCTGAGCGATGGCAGGGTCCTGGTCACCGGCGGCGACGGGCCCGGCGGCATCCTCGCCGGCGGCGAGCTCTTCGTCCCTGCCCTCCCCGGCGCTCCCTGCGACACCGACAAGGACTGCGCCGGCGCTTCCTGCGTCGACGGCGTCTGCTGCGACACCCCTTGCGCGGGCGCGTGCATGGCCTGCTCCGCCGCGAAGAAGGGCGCCGGCCCCGACGGCGCATGCGGGCCCATCCAGGCCGGCGCCGATCCGGACGACGAGTGCGCCGCGGAGCCCGTCTCCTCCTGCGGCACCACCGGCTTCTGCGACGGCCGCGGCGGCTGCCAGCTGCAGGCGCAAGGCGCCCCCTGCGGCGCGGCCTCGTGCAGGGACGCCTCCGAGCTCGTCGAGGCCCCCCTCTGCGACGGCCGCGGGGTCTGCGCCGAGGGCGACACGCGTTCTTGCGCCGAGTACCGCTGCGTCGCCGGCGCCTGCCTCACGGGCTGCACCTTCGACACCCAGTGCGCCGACTCGGCCTACTGCGCCGCGACCGGCGGCGACTGCCTGCCGAAGAAGCCCGTCGGCGCCGCGTGCTCGCTCCCGAAGGAGTGCCTCAGCGGGCAGTGCAGGGCCGGCGCCTGCGAGCTCGACACCGACGAGGACGGCATCGCCGACAGCGAGGACAACTGCCCTCTGGTCCCGAACACGCTCCAGGCCAACACCGATAGTGGCCTGCCGGCGGGCGATCTCCTCGGCGACGCCTGCGACGACGACGACGACGCCGACGGCGTCGCCGATACGGTGGACAACTGCCCCCTCGTCGCGAACCCCGACCAGGCCGACGTCAACGGCGATGGGGTCGGCGACGCCTGCGATTGCGACAGCCCGCGCAAGCCCGACGGCAGCCCCTGCGACGACGGCAACGCCTGCACGCAGACCGATACCTGCCAGAACGGCGCCTGTGTCGGCGGCGATCGCTTCGTGTGCCCGCAGCCCGACACCTCCACCTGCAGGCGCGCCGTCTGCGCGCCGGCCACCGGCGCCTGCGAGAGGCGCTACAAGCTCGACGGCGCGCCCTGTCCAGGCGGCGAGTGCATCGCCGGGGGCTGCTTGCTCGCGGAGGCCGCCAGCGGCTCCGGAGGCGGCGCGGGGGGCGAGGGCCAGGGCGGCAAGGGTGACGGCGGCGGAGGCCAGGGCGGCGACGACGCCGCGAGCGGCTCTGGCGGGTCCGGCGGCACCGGCGGCAACGCCGGCGGCGCGCCTCCGGCGCCTGCTCCGGAGGGGAGCGCCCCGCCGCGCGCGCACGGCAACGGCTGCGCCGTGGCCCGCAGCGCCGATTCTGACCCGGGCGGCTCGTCCGCGCCCTGGCTCCTCCTCGCCGCGCTGCTCGCCGCGCGCTCCAGGGGGTTCCGCAAGGCAGCCTGATCCACCACCGCGCACCGAGTTCTCGCGGGTCGTGCGCGTCCGGCAGGCTCCCGGGCGGTTCGGGTCGCTCGGGGACGGCGCCAGACGGGGCGTTGCCGAGGCGAGGGGAAGAGCGAAGCGCGGTTCTCCGGCGCGTTCACGGACAAGCTGCTGGGATGAGGTGCGCGACCCGGGCCAGGTCCCGACTCCCCAGCTCATTGAGACCGGGCAGTGTCGCGCGGCCGCCTCAGTCGAGCGGATCCCCGTCCTCATCCATGGCGACGGCGAAGGGCCCCTCGCCCGGTCCCGCCGGCATGACCCACCGGCCGGCCACGGCGTCGGGCGCGACACCGGCGAGCTCCGCGATGCGCTCCTGCCAGTGCTCGGACGCCTCGGTCGCGCAGCGAATCACCGAGGACGCCGTCTTCCCCGCCGCCGGCTCGGCCTCCAGCTCCACGGCGACCTCCGTCGCGAGCGCCGTGTCCGTCTCGACGATCACGGCGTCTGGATCGGACCGGCGGATCAGATCCGCTACGCTCGCGGCTCCCGACGAGCCGAGCACGTACGTCCCCACCTGCGCGCGCTGCGCTTCCACGAGCCGGCCCAGCACGTCCTTGCCCGCCTCGCCCAGCGAGGCGAGATCGAGCGGCACCGCCCGCGCGCGGGCCGAGAGCCCTGCCTCGGCGAGCGCCTTGGCGACGGCGCGCTCATCCACGATCTCGCCTCCGAGCACGGCGACGTCGCCAAAGCGGTGCCGGCGGACCACCTCCCTGGCGGCCAGCGAGGCGCCCTCGTGGAGCGCGATTCCTGCCCGCGCGCACGCTATCCGCACGGCCGGGAGCGCCGCGCGGGACGCCGCCGCGCTGGCCAGCAGCACCGCGGAGATGCCGTATCCCCGCACCAGGTCGAGGCACAGGAGCACGAGGCGGGCCGCCGACACCCGCGAAAGCGTGCCGTAGGGGGCGTGGCGCGTGTCGGAGAGGTAGATGATCCGGTACCCCTGCACGAGCGACGCGATCTGCGACGGGAGGCGCGCGGCGGCGCCGCGCTCGTCGAGAATGACGAGGGTTCGCTGGCTGGATGAGCTCATGATTGGCGAGGAGCGAAATGTAGCAGGTGGAGCTGACCGTTCGGAAGGCGCCCGATCGAGTAGGTGACGCGATTCACGCACGCGCGCTGCGCAGGCTGCCCTGACTGGGACTCCAGCCCTTCTAGCGTCTCCCTGGGCGTGTAGGAGCCCGAGTGCACCTGCCCCGGCGCGAGGGAGCGGAGGGCCGCGTCGTCGCGGGTCATGATGTCCCGCAGCGAGCGCAGCGCCTGGTTGCGCGAGCGGAAGACCGTGTTCGTCTGCTTTGTCGGCCGCGAGGTCGCGAGCGCGGACGGATCCTGTCCCGGGCCCGGCACGTGCGCGCGCGCGTGCCCCACGTTGTTCCCGAAGCTGCGATTCTCGGAGTCTTCCAGCAGCCGCTCGGCCTCGCGCAGCGACGCGAGGCCGAAAGGATCGATCCATGCAAACGGGTTGACCGCATAACCGTAGTAACCCGACCCCCCGGCCACGCCGAGCGGATCCGGGGAGACGAACATGCCATCGGCCGGGTCGTAATAGCGATAGCGATTGTAGTAGAGGCCGGTCTCGGCGTCCTCGTACTGCCCCGGGAACCGCAGCGGGGTGCTGGCGTCGCCGTCGCGCGGTGCCTCGAGCCCGAAGGCCTGCCGATCCAGCGAGCCCACGATCTCGCCCGCGTCGTCGAGGAGGTGCTCCGGCGTACCGACAGGATCGTTAACGTAATGAATCCATCGCCCGTCTGCCTCGCGGTGCGCCGCCGGGACGAACGAGTCGTCCATGAAGCAATAGGTCCGCACCGAGGCCGCAGCGCCCCCAGGCGCGGCCGCGCTCTGGCCCGGAGAGCGCGTGATCTCGTGCACCAGGACGTCTCCATCCCACACGAACCGGGTCTCGCGCGCGAGCCGCAGCGCGCCTGCCGCCTCGTCCCACGCGAGGACTCGCTTCCGGACACGCCTCGCCAGCGGATCGTACTCGAACTCGACGCGGGCGCCGTCCGGCGCATCGACGCGCTCGAGCAGCCCTGCGCCGCTCCAGCCGTAGCGGTAGACGCGCGGCTCGTCCCCTCCTGCGTCCTCGCGCCGCTCGACGAGCCGCCCCTCGGCGTCCCAGCGGTACTCCGCGTTCCCCTTCCGGAGGAGCTTCCCGCCCCTGCCGTACCTGCGCTCCGGAGCGCCGTCTCCCTCGTGCAGGTTGCCCGCGGGATCGTAACGGAACACCTCGCGCCGCCCCACCTCGGGCGTCATCGCGAGCAACTGGCCCACGGGATCGTAGCGGAGCTCCGTCACCCCGCGCGCGCCGCCGCTCCGCGCCACGAGCTCGCCGGTCGGATCATGGCGGTAGCTCATCAGCGCCACGACGGCGTCGGGCGGCTCACCCACCCACGCCGGATGGCCCGGCGCGGTCGGCGGGCGCTCCCCAGGGCGCGTGAGGCGCTGCTGCGAGAGGCGGCCCAGCGGGTCGTACGAGGTCCCGATCGCGCCGCCGCCCGGGAGACGCCGGAAGACCTCGCGACCGAAGGGATCCAGCCCGTGCTCGATCAACGCCGCATCGTCCAGCACTGTGCGCACGCGCGAGCCCATCGCGTCGCGCGCGATCGCCTCGCTGTGCCCGAGCGTTGTGCGTCGCGAGATCCGGTTGCCCAGCGCGTCGTACCGCGCCTCGACTGCGTGCGCCTCGCTCCCCAGGACCTGGATCTCCTTGACGATCTGGCCGAGCGGATCCCTCTCGAGCTCGATGCGCCCGCCGGGCCAGCGCGTCTCGACCAGGTTGCCGAGCATGTCGTACTCGAAATGCTCGTCGCCCGCCGGGGTCGTCCGCTGGACGAGGCGCCCCGCCAGATCGTACGCGAGATCGGTATGCACGGCCGGCCCCGCCGCCTCGGCCGCCATCGACTCGCCCGTCGTGACCCGCGTCGGGCGCCCCGCCGCGTCGAGGCGATAGCGCAGTACGCGCCCATCGAACGTGCGCTCCTCGATCAACCGACCATAGATATCGTAAAGGAGCTGGTGCTTCTCCCCGATCTCGTTCACGACCGTGGTGAGCTCGCCCTCGCGGTTGTAGAGCAGGCGGGACACGTGGCCGTTCGCGTCCTTGCGCCAGCAGAGCCGGTGATACCCGCCCCACCCCCACTCGGTGACATGCCCGCTCGGGTTCTGGGCCCGCACGAGGTGCCGCTCCCCGTCGTACTGATACCGCGAGACGCCTCCCTGGGGGTCGATCACCGCGATGAGGTCGCCGCGATCGGAGTAGACGAAGCGCGTCTCGGCGCCCGCCGGATCGGTGCGCCCTGTGACCCGGCCGAGCGCGTCGTACCGGAAGCGCCATACCGCGCCGTTCGGCGACGCGACCGTGATCAGGTTCCCCTGCGCGTCAACCTGGTACGATGTCCTCGCCCCGTTCGGATCAATCCGCTCGCGCAGCAGGCCCCGCTGGTCGGGGCGGTAGGTGGTGGTTTGCCCCAGCGGATTCGCAATGTGCTCCGGGTTCCCCCGCGCGTCGCGAAAGATCTGAGTCACCCCTCCATGCGGATCGGTGATCTTGACGGGGGAGCCCGCCTCATCCCGGATGATCGACGTACAGGCGCCGAGCTGGTTCGTGTAGCCAACCAGGTTCCCGCGCCCGTCGCGCTCGAAGCGCTCGAAGCCGCCGTCCGGATACTCGAGGACGGCGAGGAACCCGCGCGCGTCGTACACGGCGCGCACGGGCGACGGCCCGGCGTCGTGCGCCATGGTGAGCAGGCCGAACGCGTTGTGCGCGAAATGCCCGACGTGCGTCGAGTCGATGACGTGCGTGTAGTCCTCGTCGAGGTACTCGAAGACGCAGTGGTGGACTCCCCTGGCGGGGTGGCGGCCCGAGGCGAGCACCGAGGGCACGTCCGGGTCCAGGCTCGGATCGGGGCGGCATAGGTAGTCGCCCCAGGACTCGATGCACCGCCCCTGGGCGTCGTACACGAAATGGAAGCAGAGGCCGGTCCGATCGACGTCGGCGGTGAGCCGGGCCTCGTCGTCATACTCGTAGCGCGCGGAGAAGCCGTCGGCGTCGGTCGCCGTGACGAGCCGTCCGCGCGCGTCGTAATCGTATCTCTCCAGGGCGATCCACCGCCCCTGCTCCAGCGCGTTCTTCACCTCGATCGAGGCGATGTGCCCAGCGCCGTCCCTGCGCACGCGGAGCTTCCGGCCGGCGCTGTCCGTCACCTCGACGAGCTGGCCATCCTCGTACACGAGCGCGATGCGGTTCTTGTTCCTGTCCTCGATCGCCGTGAGCAGGTAGAGGTGCTCGCCGAGCTTCTCCGAGAAGGCGTAGAGTCGCCCGTCGTTCGGGTCGACGACATAGCCCCACGGCTCACGGCGGAGGCGGAAGCCGAATGAGGAGACCACGTCATCGCCCGTGCGCAGCGACTTCGGGAAGGAGACGCGCGTGCCCTGGTCCGTCCAGACGTCGATGGAGCGGCGGCGCTCCTCGACGCGCCAGCCGAGGCTGTGGGCCCATCCCCACCCGAGGCCGACGTCGCGGCAGTGCGCCTGGGCGCTGTAGCTACGCGTCAGTTGGAGCGGCAAGGGTCCGGGCAGCTCGACGATGAGGATGGGATGGGTGAACGCGCGCCCCGTGGCGACGTCGACCGGGTGCGACTTCGTGCCGCAGAGCGGAAAGCGCTGCGGATCCGGGGCGCCCTTGCCGCCGCCCTGCGCCTGGTTCCCGCCGCTCCCGCCCCCAGCGCCCTGCCGGCCCGCTCCGGCGCCGCCGCCGGGTCCTCCCGCTCCGGCGCCGCCGCCGCCGCCGCCCATCACGAAGACGCCGGGGTTCATGCCGGGAATGGCCGGGATGTTCGGGACCGGAGCCGTGCGCGCCATACTCTGAGGTTCGCTTGAACGTCCCCCCGGAGACAAGCCAGCAGTTCAGACCCTGCGGAGCTCGACCACCGGCAGCCCGAGCAGCCGAGCGATCGCCTCGTGAACGACCCGGGCTGCCGCGACGTCCCCGAGGGCGACGGCGCGGCTCAGGGTGCTGGCGAGCGAGGCGACGACGGCGGCCCGAGGCGACATCTCGGTCATCCCGGGTTCGCCAGGCGCCAAGCTCGGTGATTGGGCCCGCGTTGGGCCCACACCTTCCGAGGGGCTGCGATCCGTCGCCATGCCCCGCCGAAATGCCGTCGATAACGACCGATCGCACCGGTTCGCCACCGCAAATTCGTCCTTGGGCATCGTCCCTCGTGCGGAGGAGCGGACGACCGAATGGTCGACAACCTCAGTCGCTTCACGGGACACGGGCGGCAGGCTCCTCTTCCCGCGTGGCCCAACGCGGCCCCAACGAAGAGGCGTTCGCGGGCCACACCCGATCAGCAGCGGCGGCGAGGTCCCGGCGCAGTCCCGCAAACCCCGCCGGGTCACCGCCCCCGCGCCGCCGGCCTCACGGGCGAGCTGCGGGTCGGGACCCCGAGCTGGCGTTGGTGAGCGCCGTCCCCCCGTCGGCGGCGGCGCCCCCGCCCGTGAACGGCGCCGTGCAGAACAGCGCCTCGACATTCGCCTTCTGGCAGTGGCCATAGGCGCTGGGAGTGCGGTCGCAGCTGAGGGACCGGCACTCCGCAACGTCGAAGCAGATGGCGCCTTCGGACTTGCTGCCGGGGGCGACGTCGTTCAGGCCGTCGTGACAGACGCCCTGGTCGCAGTAACCGCTGTACGTGTCGACGCTGACCAGACCGTCGAACGTATCGGTGTTCACGCTGGAGCAGTCCTGGTGGCTGCGGCAGGCGGTGCATGTGGCGGCCAGGCTGGCCTGGGAGGTGATCTTCATGAGGCCGCTGGCGCAGTCGCCAGGGTCCAGGGCCAGCTCGCCGTTCTTGTGGAGGGGCTGGCAGGTGCGCTCCTCGGGATAGTCCCCGCCGGCGAAGTAGGCGCGCAGGGCGGCCGCGGTCGGCATGCAGCGGAGCCCGGGCGCGCACAGGTCCGTGGTGCTGTCGCAAGGGCTCCCCTCGGCTGGCAAGGGCGGAGCGGGGCGACAACGGCGGCCGTCCGTCTCGCTGGTGCAGGCCAGCCCGGCGGCGCAGAGCAGGTCGGGGCAGAGCTCCCCCTCGGCGGGCAGCACCAGGCAGGTCCCGGCGGTCGATTCGGAGCTGGCCGGTTGGCAGATGGTCCCCTTGCAGGGGTTCCCGCCCAGCGCGGCGGCGCCGGCCAGGTCGCAGGCGCTGCCCGGCTCCAGGGCCGGCTTCAGCAGGCCGGTGATGGCCAGGCCGCCGTCGGGCTCGCGGCAGCCGTCGCCGGATCGGCGCAGGCGGGCGATGAGGTCGCCGCCGGCCTGTTCGTCGTAGATGTACTGGGGGTTGCCGAGGGCGGGCAGCATCGTCGCCTCGCACAGAGCGGTCTCGCCGGCGGCGCAGGCGGCGTCGTCGGCGTACTTGCCGGTCGTCTGGGTGCAGCAGCGCTGCACCCCGGCGCAGCGGGCGGCGGACCATTCGGCGCAGAACGCGGTCAGGGGCACGGGATCGGCGGGCGCCGGCGAGTCGCCGCCCGAGTCGCCGCCCGACGAGCAACCGGCCAGGGTCAGGGCGGCGGCGAGGGCCAGGGCGGTGCGTCGCAGTGACGGGGCGGTGGAGCGGAAACAAGTCGATGTCATCGGCGCGATTTTTATCATGTTGGGTAGCGGAGTTGACGGGCGGTGGAGCCCGAGCAATCAGCCGATCGCCTCATGGACGGCACGAGCCGCGGCGTGAGCCCCGAGGGCAAGAGCGAGCTTCACGCCATCGTCTATGCGCGCGCTATCGGGCCCCGCCGGGGAGGATGCGTGCAACTGAGCGCCTGGACGCGTACCCTCGGCGCATGGCACGTCCGCACCTGCTCCCGTTCACCTTGGTGTCGATCGCTGCGCTCGCAGCCTGTGACCGCTCCGAGTCCGCGAGCGCGCCTGCGTCCGCGGGCGCGACCGCCGCGACCGCCGCGGCTGCGCCTGCCCCGAGCGGCGCGTCCGCCGCGGCGCCGGCGGCGAGCTGCCCGACAGGCAAGTGGGAATACGACTATGCCGATATGTTCCTCGAGACGCTGGCGCGCAGCTCGTCGGGCGCGCGCGTCGTCAGCGAGCGCGGGAAGTACATCTGCACGTTCAACGGCAACGAGCGTGGCAGCTACGTGTGCGAGACGAGCGAGGGCGGCGTCGAGAACGTATTCGAGGCGCCCACGGCCGGGATGGCCCTGAGGATCACGCTCAAGATGAACGGCCGCTCCAGCGCGGATTACGAGCCCGCGGGCCCCGGTCGCTGGAAGACGACGCGCGCCGACATGAGCGGGCTGCGCGTCGAGACCAAGGCCACGCTCGGCGGCCGCGACATGCCCGTGCCCGCGACCAACGCCTTTTCAGGCATGGACCGCCCCGGAACCCTCTTCGAGTACCGCTGTGAAGGCGACGTGTTCAAGCTCAAGCCCATCGTCGAGGGCATGGCGACCGACTTCATCACGATGAAGCGCGTGCCTTAGCGCCTGTCCCGGGGCAGGGCGGACCGAGCCAGGCGGCCGAGGTCGGGTGCAGCGCCAGACGCGGCGAGGAGTCCTCGCTGTAATTGCGGAAATTGAACAGGGAGACGGGGAGATCGGTGGGATTTTACTCCCCGTCTCCTCGCCTCCCTGTGAATTTTCCCGAAAAAATTCGAGCGGGCGCTTCAGATCGCCGACTTCACGAGGCGCAGCCGCTTCTCGGCCTGTCCCCGCTCGCTGAGCCGCAGCTCCGAGGCGGCGGGCGCGCGGCGCCGCACCGGCTGGTGCAGCCTGGCGCTCGCCAGGATGGCCTCGCACAGATCGCCGAACTCGTAGCCTGCGGCCTCCGCGATCTTCGGCAGGAGGCTTGTCTGGGTCATGCCCGGCAGGGTGTTCACCTCGAGCACGTACTCGTTCTCTCCGCCGGTCACGAGCAGATCCACCCGCACCGCCCCCGTGCACCCGAGCGCCTGCGCCGCCCGCTCCGCAAGGTTCAGGACGCCGCGGTAGCGGGTCGGCGGGAGGCGCGCCGGCATGTGGTACTCGGTCATGCCCGGCGTGTACTTGGCCTCGTAGTCATAGAGCCCCTTCTTCGGGACGATCTCGATCGCGCCAAGGACCTTCCCGTCCAGGATCCCCACGTTGACCTCGGTCCCCGCCACGAACCGCTCCACGATGGCGGCGTCGTCGAACTCGAACGCCAGCGCGAGCGCCGACTTCAGCTCCTCGAGCGACCCGACCTTGGTCACGCCGAGGCTCGACCCCTCGCCGCGCGGCTTGACGATGACGGGGAACCCGAACGAGCCATGGACGGCATCGAGCTCCTCGAGGTCCTGATTCGCACCCACAGTGTAGTAGGGAGGCGTCGGCACGTTGTGCAGCCGGAACATCTCCTTGGCCTTCAGCTTGTCCATCGCAAGGGCGCTCCCGAGCACGCTCGACCCGGTGTACGGGACCTGGGCCAGCTCCAGGACGCCTTGCACGCACCCGTCCTCACCGAGACGTCCGTGCAGTGCCAGGAAGGCCGCGTCGAGCCGCGCGCGCTGCAGCGTCGCGCAGAGCTCCGCGCCGAACCTGTCCCCGAGTGTGATCCGCACGACATCGTACCCGCGGGCCTCGAGCGCCTCGGCGACGGCCGCGCCCGAGCGCAGGGACACGTCGCGCTCACCCGACGAGCCGCCCATCACGACGCCCACCCGCTTCCGGACTTGCCGCTCCACCATCGAAGAACCTCCGTCGCCTTCCCGTGCGGACACCAACACCACGTCAGCTCCTTCCAGTACAGTCCAGCTGCCGGAGAGGTGCTGCGCAAAAACCAAGCCAGCTGCTCCCAAGGCCAAAATCCGCGGCCTTGTCAGTGGAGGGCGCTATTCCTGAGCTGTGGTTGAGGAAAACCGCGCCCGCCCGCCGTGTTCACCTGCCCACGGCGTGCCGACCGCCAACCCGGTATCAAGGCCCGCGGCGGAGGTCAACTAAACGGAGCGATCGCGCCGTCGAGGGAGACGGGCGCGGCTGGGGCCATCTCGCGGCGTATTCGGCAGTCCGCGGCCACGGCGGGGCAGCCCCGCGCGCGCTCTCCCCCCCGCGCGGCGGCGCAGGCGCGTCGGGCGCTTCGCACCTGGCGAATCGACGGCGCGCAGCACCCGAGATCCGGCGCGCGAGATCCTCATGAAAGGCGATCGCGCTCTCGCCTGCTCGCGGCGCCGGCGGCGACCGAGCGAGGCACTCGCCTGCAGATGACATGATAATTCTTCGCCCCTCCCCGCAAGTGGTTGCAAGCGGGAGTGACCGTCATTCCGGCGCGGGAGAGCGCTTTTCTGCTCCGGCGCGTTACACCCTTTGGTAGGCTGTCTCGGCCCATGCGGAGAACACTTGGCGCCCATGGGCCAGGTTCGATCCTGCGGAGTTCCCCGGCTCGGTTGCGGAGGACACCTGCAGCGGCCTCGTCAAAAGACCCGTCGAGCGTGAGCTCTCGAGGTGCCAGGGTAGGGTTGCCCGCGTGCTCGTTTCCGACCTTGTCGCCACCACCGAGCGTGTCGCCGCGCTCTCTCGCCGTGTCGAGAAGATCGGCGCGTTCGCCGCGCTCCTGCGCCGCCTCTCGCCCGCGGAGGTGCAGATCGGCGTCGACTGGCTCACCGGTCGGCTGCGCCAGGGGCGGCTCGGCCTCGGGCCTTCGGTGTTCGCCGAGGCCCGCCGGGCCTCTCCCTCCGTCGCGCAGCCTGCGCTCACCCTGGGGGACGCCGACGCGGTCTTCACGGAGATCGCGCGCGCCTCGGGGCCGGGGGCCGGAGGGGAGCGCCGCGCGGCGCTGGCGGGGCTGTTCGCGCGCGCCACCGATCGCGAGCGCGACTTCTTCGCGCGGCTCCTCGCCGGCGAGCTCCGCCAGGAGAGGCTCGAGCCGGTCATGGTCGACGCGGTGGCGCGCGCGGCGCGGGTGCCGCCGGCCTCGCTGCGGCGCGCGGTGATGCTGGCCGGCGACGCGGCGGAGGTGGCCAAGACCGCGCTCCTCGAGGGGGCGCTCGGCCTCCAGCGCTTCTCGCTGCAGCTGCTCCGCCCCGTGCAGCCGATGCTGGCGCAGTCGGCCGAGGACGTCGCGACGGCGCTGAGCGAGCTCCGCGCGATGGCGCTGGAGTGGAAGCTCGACGGCGTGCGCGTGCAGGCGCACAAGGCCGGCGACGAGGTGCGCGTCTTCAGCCGCGGCCTCGGCCCGGTGACGAAGGCGGTCCCCGAGATTGTCGAGATCGTCCGGGCGCTCCCGGTCCGCTCGGTCGTGCTCGACGGCGAGGCGCTCACCTTTCGTGCGGACGGCGGGCCGCATCCGTTCCAGGTCACGATGCGCCGCTTCGGCCGCGCGCACGACGCGGCCGCGCTGCGCGCCGAGCTGCCGCTGCGCGCCCTGTTCTTCGACGTGCTGCACCTCGACGGCGAGGATCTGCTCGACCGGCCCGGCAGCGAGCGCACGGCCGCGCTCCGGCAGGTGCTCGACCGGTCGCTGCGGGTCCCGCGCATCGAGCTGCCGACGGCGGCCGAGGCCGAGGCGTTCTTCGCCGACGCGCTCGCCCGCGGCCATGAGGGCGTGATCGCCAAGTCGCTCGCCGCGCCCTACGAGGCGGGGCGGCGCCGCGGCTCGTGGCTCAAGGTGAAGCGGGCGCGCACCCTCGACCTGGTGGTGCTCGCGGCCGACTGGGGGACCGGCCGGCGCCGGGGGCTGCTCAGCAACCTCCACCTCGGGGCGCGCGATCCCGCGGCCGGGGGCTTCGTCCTGCTCGGCAAGACGTTCAAGGGCATGAGCGACGAGGTGCTCGCGTGGCAGACGCAGCGGCTGCTGGAGCTCGAGATCGGCCGCGACGCAGACACGGTGTACGTGCGGCCGGAGATCGTCGTCGAGGTCGCCTTCGACGGCGTGCAGGCGAGTCCGCGGTACCCTGGGGGGGTCGCGCTGCGGTCTGCGCGGGTGAGGAGATACCGGCCTGACAAGGCTGCAGGGGAGGCCAGCACGATCGACGAGGTGCGGGCGATTCATGCGGGTGCGCTCGCGCGAGAGGCTGCCGAGAAGGGGCAGGCGGAGGGTGGAGGAGAGGAGCTGGAGGAGGACGGGTGACGCTCGAGGCGAGCCGTCCGTCTCAGAGCGGCAGGCGCGCGAGGAGGAAGCCGAGCCAGCCCTCACGCTCCTGTGCCTCGGTGAGGCTCATCACGGTCATCAGGTGTCCTTTCGCGTCCGTACCCGGCGCCTCCGGGGAACCGCGCCTCCCATCGTTTCTGAGGGCTCTCGATCGTCTGCGGGCGAGGTTCGCCCTTGCTGCTATTGAAGCGCGCCGCGCGAAGGTGGGTCGTCGAAGCAAGCTCCGTCGAGATCGGTCGACAGCGCCGCGAGCGGCGTCCCGCTGCTCACGGCGGGGCTGTCCGGCTTGAGGTGAACATCCCCGCCGGCGACGTCGACGAACCCCGGATCGATCCCCGCGATCGAGCCTTCCTCCGTCAGCGGCGACCCGACCGGACTCGACGCCTTCGGATCGTCGACGGCGTACCATAGGTTCGTTTGCAATGAATTCGTCATCAGCGTCGGGAACGGCGTGGAGGACGGGATAAATTCCACCGCCCCGACGTCGCTGCGGCGATAGTACGTGATGTTGTTGACGAAGCGATTGTCCTCCGTCGTCCGGAACACGTACCCTCCGAGCTCGTCCGCCATCCCGCGGAAGTACGACAGCAGGCTGTGGTTCGGGAACACGATGGTGTTGTTGGCGACCAGGCACCCCACACAGCCGTTGAAAGAGACCCCCACGCCGGGCGCCACGATCAGGTTTCCGAGCACGCGTACGTCCTGCACCTCGATGTTGTCGACCCCCGGCACGAGCGGCGGGCGAAACTCCTCGGGCGACACGATCGTGCCGAGCCTGACCCCGTAGCCCCCGATGGTATCGAAGATGCGATTGTTGCGGATCTCGACGTCCGAGCTTCCGCCCCCGAGCACGACGGCGGCGCCGCTCGTCCCGTTGACCGCGTTGCCGGCGACCACGCCGCGGTGCGAGCCGATGATCTCGAGCCCGTCAGACGTGTCCAGGGCGACGATCTCGCTGTCCAGCAGCCAGAAGTCGTGGACCCCGGCCAAGCGCACAGCCGCGGCGTTATATGTGTCGACGTCGCGCACTGACACGCGCTCGACGGCGACGAATTGCGTCGCCGTCGGATCGGCGTACACCTCGCCGTCATCGACGATGAACGCGGGGATATCCTCTCCCGAAGGTGCGATATGAGCGATCTCGAGGTCGTGCACCACCACGTGGCGCAGCCGCGAGAAGTGCAGGATCGGGGTCCCACCGGCGAATACCGGCCGCTCCTCCCCCGGCGCACCGCCGATCCAGATCGGCGCCTCGGCGGTGCCGGCGACGTCGCTGATCTGTTCGGGCTCGTACGTGCCGGCGTGGATCCGCACCGCCGTCCCCGGAGTCGCCGCGCTCACGGCCGCGGCGACGGTCGAGCACGGCGCCTCCTCCGTCCCGCAGCCCGCGGCGTCCGTCCCTCCGGGAGCCACGTGGAGGAACACCACCGGCTGCTTGCCAGCCGCGAAGTGGGGTGGTTTCGCGCATTCCACCGGCTCGCCGGACGGCTCTGCTCCACCGCCGCCCTCACTCGGACCGCCGCCCTCACTCGGGCCACCGCCCTCACTCGGGCCACCGCCCTCACCCGGACCGCCGCCCTCACCCGGACCACCGCCCTGCCCCGGACCGCCGCCCCAACCCCCCACACCGTCACCGCCGGATCCTCCCGATCCAGCGCTATAAGCGCCGCTCGAATTGACGGCTGGATCGGCGTCACGGCCCTCCCCCTCACCGCATCCGGCGAGGAGGATGGCAGGGACAAGGATCAACAGAACAGAAGCGATAATGCGCATGGCGTGACCTCCGCGCAGCAGGCTACGTCCCCGCTCGAGGATCGCCCCTTAATCCCATCTTAAAGCGATTCGCGCGCCCCTCCCGCGGCGCCATCGCCCTTGCTCTCTCATCCATTCCGCAGGCCCGCGGAGAGCGTGTTCGCCGGGCGGGATGGGGGTGCGCAGGAGGGCACGTCGGACGCGCAGGAGGGCGCTGAGGCGGCGCAGGAGGGGCGGCGGGGCCGCGCAGAACCCGCGCGATCGTAACAGAGGACACATAAGAGGGCGCGCGGGAGGGGCGGCGGAGCCGCGCAGGACCCGCGCGATCGTAACAGAGGACACACAAGAGGGTGCGCAGGAGGGGTGCGGAGGCCGCACAGCAGAGCGTCGGGCCCGCGCAGCAAGGGCGCCAGGGGCGCGCAGGAGGGGTGCGGAGGCCGCGCAGGAGAACGCCGGGCCCGCGCAGCAAGGGCGCCAGGGGCGCGCAGGAGGGGTGCGGAGGCCGCGCAGGAGAACGCCGGGCCCGCGCAGCAGAGCGCCAGTGCCGGGCCGCAGCGGCGCCTGAACCGCGCAGCGGAGCGCCAGCGCCGCGCAGCAGGATATGTCGTCTCAGAGGGGCACGTGCGCGAGGAGGATGTCGGTCGCCCAGCCCTCGCTCTCAAGGACGCCGAAGCCGGTCGGCCCGGAGAAACTGAAGCTCGTCACGAACGACAGGTGTCCTTTCGCGTCGAGCACGGAGGCGGCGAGGCTGATGTTCCCGAACTCCTCGCCGAGCTCGACGATCCGACGCTGCGCGACGAACGCCCCGGTGCCTGGCTCGTAGGTGGCGATGTAGGTTCCCCGCGTGTTCACCGAGGCGCCGCCGAGGTCGAAGGAGTCGAAGGGTGGCGCGAGCGAGATGATGAGCGCGACCCTGCCGTCGGGCGCGAACGAGAGGCTGGTCGAGCCGAAGTACTGTGCGCCCGGGAGCGCGTTCACCCAGCGGATCGCGCCGTCCTCGCCGGCGAGCTTCATGAGGAAATTGCCCCGTATACCGTCGATTCGCCCCTCCCCGAGATCGGCGCCCCGCGCGAACTGACCGGCGATCAGCACGTCGCCGTGCTCGTCCACGATCAGCGCCTTCGCCACGTCGCCGCTGATTTCACTACTGTCTTGGGGGGCGCCGAAGTGCCTCGACCAGAGGTGGGCGCCGTCCTCCCCCGAGTACTTCGCCACCCAGGCCTGAGCGCCTCTCAGCCCGGTGGTGGAGCCCCCGCCGAGGTCGGCGTCACCAGAGAAAGTCCCTGCGACGAGGATGTCGCCGTGGAGATCCACGGCCATCCCGCTGATCGCGTACGTGATGGATCCGCTCAGGTTTCCCACGTCCGTCGCGAAGCGGGTCGTCCCGTCGGCGGCGAACCTGGCGAGGGTAAGGCGGCCCCCGGCTTGAGCGGCGACACTGACGTTGTTTCCGGGACCGACGGCCACGCGGCCTCCGAAGTCGAAGCCGCCGCCGCCCAGGCGGTGCATCCAGCGCGGGGCGCCGTCCCGATCGAGCGCGAGCACGAAGATGTCGCTCGAGGAGGTCCTCGGGTCGTCTCGTTCCAGCTCTTCCAGGACGAGGTCGCCGGCCTGGAGCGGACCGTTCGCGTAGTGGCCGATGACGGCGATGCCGTCGTTTCCGTCGACCGCGACCCCCGTGGCCATCACGCGGCTGCCGCCGCCGAAGCGCCGGACCCAGCGCAAGGCGCCGTCGTCTGCATACGTGGCGACGAAGATGTCCGCGTCGCCGACGAGCGGCGTGGCGCCGGCGCCGAAATCGGCTGCTCCCCCCGACCAGCCGGCCAGGACGACGTTTGCCTCGCTATCGATCGCGAGGGCCGTGGCCTCCTCCGTCCCGGGTCCCGAAATCTGCTGGTGCCAGGCCTCCGCTAGCGGCGATCCCCCGCCGCCACCCGCGCCCCCGCCGCCACCCGCGCCCCCGCCGCCACCCGCGCCCCCGCCGCCACCCGCGCTCCCGCCGCCACCCGCGCTCCCGCCGCCACCCGCGCTCCCGCCGCCACCCGCGCTCCCGCCGCCACCCGCGCTCCCGCCGCCACCCGCGCCTGCGGCCCCCACGCCATCGCCGCTGGATCCTCCCGATCCCGCGCCTGGGGCGCTGCTCGAATCGACCTCCGGATCGAGCACACGGATCTCACCGCACGCGGCGAGGGTGATGGCAGGGGCAAAGAGCAGCAGAGCAGAAGCGATGATACGCATGGCGCGACCTCCGCCGAACAGGCTACGTCCCCGCCGCAGGACCACCCCTTAATCCCCCCTTAAACCGACTCGCGCGCCCTCCCGCGGCTCCCCCGCCCTTGCTCTCCCATCCATTCTGCAGGCCCCCTACCGCCGCTCCCCCCCGCCCTCGCCCGTCTCCCCCCCGCGCGACTCGCCCCCTCCCCCCGCGGCCGGCTCCACCGCGACGTAGTGGACCGGCAGCGCTGGATCCAGCGAGTACCCGTCTGCGTCTCTCCGGAGCCACGGCTTCATCCCGAGCTTCCGCAGCTGGTTCATCGCCACGTAGATCCGGTTCGCCGCCGCGTCCGGCAAGATCCGCTCGCCGGGCCACCCCGCCTCCTTCAGCGCGGCCAGGGAGAGCCCTCGGCCGGGCGCAGACCGCTGCTGCTCGGCCAGCGCGTGCAGCAGGCGCCGCGCCGCGTGGCGCTCGCGCAGGTCGTGCCAGCCGCCGCCCGGCGGGCGGACGAAGCGCGCCCCCTCGGTCAGGAGGAGCTCGCCCTCCGCCCGCGCCTCGGGCAGGCCGCCCAGCGCCGCCAGGCTGCGCTCCAGGATCCGGAGCAGCAGCCGCACGTCGTCGGATCGGCTCGCGCTCGACGGCGATCCCTCCCGGGCGCGCCCGATCCTGCGCCGCGCCGCGCCCGCGTGCGCCGCCGCTTCCTCCCCCCGCCCCGCGCGGCGCGCCGCCTGGGCGAGCGCGAGGTCGACGAAGCCGGACGCCACCCGCGCGAGCTCCACGTCGGGCTCGTCCCCGAGCTGCGCGAGCAGCCGCTCCGCGGGCTCGATCGCGCGCCGCGCCTCCTCCACCTCGCCGACCGACGCGAGCGCCGCCCCGAGGCGGCAGAGGGCGATCCCCTCGGAGCGGCGGTCCCCCACCTCGCGGAGCAGCCCCACCGCGCGGCCGTGGCACGCGCGCGCGTCGGGGAGGCGCCCCTCCTCGTGGTGGAGCGCGCCGAGGTTGCCGAGCGTGATCGCGAGCAGCCGGAGGTCGCCCACCTCGCCGAGGATCGCGGCGGCGCGCTCGTAGCGCCGCCGCGCCTGCGCGGGCGCCCCGCGCTCCTGCTCGAGCAGGCCGGCGTTCGTCGAGAAGATGCCCTCCATCCGGCCGTCGCCGATCTCCGCCGCCATCGCGATCGCCTGCGCGTAGCAGGCGGCGGCCTCGCCCTCGCGGCGCTCGTCGTGGTGGAGCGCCCCGAGGTTGCCGAGCACCCGCCCCTCGGCGCGGCGGTCGCCGAGGGCGCGGTGGAGCGCGAGCGCCTGCGTGTAGTGGTCGCGCGCGCGCTCCATGTCGCGCCGGCCGTGGTGGAGCACGCCGAGATCCGCGAGGATCCCCGAGAGGAGCGCCTCTGCGCCGAGCGCCGCCGCCTGCGCGCGGGCGCGCTCGAGGTCCTCGAGCGCGGCCTCCGCCTGCCCTCGGAGCCGCCGCGCGCGCCCCCGCGCCGCGAGCGCGCGGGCCACGACGCGCGGATCGGCCGCGAGCGCCTCGGCCGCCGCGAGCGCGCGGTCGAGCAGCTCGAGCTGCGCCCCGAACGGCCCCCGGGTGCTGAGCACCGGCTCGACGGCGCAGAGCGCCCGCAGCGCGCGCTCGGCCGCCGCCTCGGCGCCGGCGCGGGGCGCCGTCGCCAGGGCGAGCGCGCCCTCGGCGACGGCGAGCAGCTCCTCCAGATCGCCGGCGATGCGGTTGAGCGCGTCGAGCGCGCCGCGCCGCTCGAAGTCCGCGGCCGCGGCCTCGCCGGCGGCCAGGTAGAACGCCGCGTGCCGCTCGATCGCGGCCTCGCGCTCCCCGCGCTCGGCGAGCTTCTCGGCGGCGAGCTCTCGCACCACCTCGTAGAGCGCGAAGCGCGTCGCCCCGTCGCTCCTCGGGGGCGCCGCGCGGAGCAGCGACTTGTCGCGCAGCGCCTCGATCCGATCGATCGCGGCCGCGTCGGGCTCCACGAGGACGGCGGCGGCCGCCGCGAGCGTGAACGGCCCGTGGAAGGCGGAGCAGCAGGCGAGCGCCCGTCGCTCGCGGTCGTCGAGGAGGTCCCACGACCACTCGATCGCGCCGCGCAGCGTCGCCTGCCGCGCCTCCCTGCCGCGCGCCGCGCCCGCGAGCAGGTCGAGCCGGCTCCCGAGCCGCGCGAGCAGGCCGCGCACGCCGAGCACGCCCTCGCGCGCCGCCGCGAGCTCGATCGCGAGCGGGATGCCCTCGAGCCGCCGCACCAGCGCGGCGACATCGGCGAGGTGCTCGCCGCCGGGCGGCGGCGGCGGCGCGGAAGCGCGGTGGGCCGCCGCGCGATCGAGGAAGAGCGCCACGGCCGCGGTGCGCTCGGTCGAGCCCTCCGCGGGGAGGCCGAGGGGGCCGAGCTCGTAGCTGATCTCCCCCGCCAGGCGGGTGCGCTCGCGCGACGTCGCGAGGAAGCGGAGCTCGGGCGCCGCGCGCACCCACGCGTCGAGGGCCGGCGCGGCCTGCTCGAGCACGTGCTCCAGGTTGTCGAGCACGAGCAGCGCCGGCCCCTCGGTCGCGAGGGCGCGGCCGATCCGCTCGACGAGCGTCGCTTCCCGGCGCCCTGCCGCGACCTGCGCCCCGATCGCGCGCGCGACAGCGCCGCAGACGGCGCGCAGGTCGCGGCACGCGGTGAGCTCGCAGAGCCACACGGCCTCGCCGGCGTGCGCCTCGGCCCAGCGGCTGGCGAGCTCCAGGGCGAGCCGCGTCTTGCCCATGCCGGCCGGGCCCCAGAGGGTGACGAGCCGTTCGCCGCGCCGGAACAGCTCGGCGATCGCGACGAGCTCGCCCTCCCGGCCGATGAAGCGCGACGCGGGCAGGGCAAGGTGCCGCCTCCGCGACCGGGCTGCGTCCGCCATGGGCCGACCTTCGATCGGACGGGGGCTGGATTCAACGCCAGAGCGGGCGGACGGCGGAGCTGCGGCGGGACGGCGGAGGCGTGGCGGGGCTCAGGGTCGCACGAGCGGGGTCACGAGCAGCTTCTTCCGTGCGCCGCTGAGCTCGACCTGCACCTCGATCCCGCGCCGATCGAGCACCGACAGCGGGCGGATCGGCGTCACCTGGGCATAGAGATCGCCGGCGCCGCACCAGGTGCCCTGGAGCGCTGGCGCTTCGGCGTCGTCGGGCGTGAAGACGACGGCGCCGGTGCGGCATCCGCCGTCGACCGCCGCGTAGAGGCCCTCGATGCGGTCGAGCGCCGCGGGGCGCGCGCGGAAGGCGAGCTCCGCGCCGCCGGGCGTGCGCAGCCGGCCGGATTCGCCGCCTGGATCGGCGGTCGCCGTCCACCCGTCGCTCGCGAGCGAGAACGCGCCGCTCGGGTCCTCGGGTCCCTCGAACCACCGGGTCATGGTCGCGTAGCTGCTCACGCCGCCGCAGACGTAGAGCGTGACCGTGCCCTCGCCGCGCACGAGGGCGAGCACGGCGTCCGTGCCGTCGACCGTGCCGACCGAGATCTCGGGCGGCGGGGCCTCGGGGTCTGCAGCACACGCCGCGCAGAGCACGGCGCCGAGCACCCCGGCGGCGCGCGCGAGCGTGCGAGCGCTCTTCATGAAGAAAACGATCCCACCGGAGCGATGAAAAAAGCGCATGGGGTCTTATTTTAGTCGAGACCCGGGGCGGAGGGAGCGGCAGTTCCGTGCCAAAGGCAAACGGGAGCCCGTGAGCGCTACGCCCCTCCGTCCGGCGGAGCATCGCTGGACAGCCCCTTTCGTCGCGCGGCGCGGACCGCCGCGAGCCAGTGCTCCTTGGCCGGGTCGCTGTCCCACGGCGGGGCCTCCCGGTAGAGCGAGTCCCAGAATTCGCGCGCTGCCGCCTCGGCGGTCGCGAGCTCGCTCTCGCCTTCGGGCGCGTCCTCGACGGCATCCACGAGAGCGCGCCATGGGTCCGAGTCGTAGCCTCTCAGGTTCGGCCACGGCCTTGCGGGCTCTCCGTCGAAGAGCCCGTCGCTGCTCTGGAGATAGCCCTCGTACGCGCTCTGGGCCACGGCGTCTCGCCGGCGACGGTTGACCTCGTTCACGCAGGAGTGGCGGTAGGACTCGGCCCATTCGCGGTCCTCCTCCGGCACGTCGTCTCGCCAGGCGCTCGCATAGAGATCGCGCAGTTCCTGCAGCAGCACCGCCGACTCCTTGAGAACCGTTGTGTGACGCAACGCGTCCGCGAGGGCTCGGTTGCGCGCCGCGCTCGGTCCGGGGAGAGGATGCGCCCTAAACGTCCAGGACCGCGCAACCTCCACCACCGGGCGGATGGGCCTCGTCATGGAGTTCGGGAGCCCGCGGCGCCCGCGCCGAAACCCCCTCTGAAAGGCGCGGAGCGCCGAGGGCCGGTCCACCTCGGGGGCGTCGTCGACCGCCAGCGCCCGCCAGACGGACGTCCGGTGGAGGCGCGCTGTCGGATCGCCCGTCGCGCCCTCGCCCTCGCCCGCGACCGTCTGCCCGAAGTCGACGACGAAGGTAAAAAACGCGCTCTTGACGGCTTCGAGCAGCATCGGCCACGGCGGAGCGGGCTCCTTGCCGAACCTGCCCGTGAGGCTCTCGGGAGAGCCCGCGTCCACCCTCGGGCGGATGGCCTCGAGCCGCGAACCGTCGACCCACCTCCCGAATTTCTCACGATGCGCCTCGGCCCATGCGCGGTCCGCCTCGGGCAGGTCGTCGTGCCATGCTTCGGCGCACAGCCTGCCCAGGGTCTCGAGGTCCATGTTCCGACCCCAAAGTTCCTGGGGCGCAAAAAGGCAACTCGCCGTGCCCGCCTCGACATCGATGCGCCGCATGAGAAACCATACGCGCGAGGTTTTCAGCTTCATGGATGATCCCCTGGCTCACCGCCCGTCGGGTCGGTGGGTTGCTCGCCCGCAGAATCCCATGGACACGCGGTGAGCATCAAGCCATCCGCGCGCCCGGTCCCCGCGCCGTGCCTTCCCGATGCGCGCCTGCGGGCGCCGCTGTTCCTGAACGAGCTCACACGTGCGCGAGAGGACCGCGCTTCACCGCCGCGCCAGAGAGGCGCCACCGCCCCAAACCCGACACTTACGCCTGGGACGATATCGCCAGAGGCCGAATCGATGAAAAATGTCCATGGGGTCACATTTTAATCGAGACCCGGGGCGGAGGGAGCCGGAGTTCCGCGGTGGACGGCCCCGGGCTCGTGCCCTCTCAACCCGGGTCGAGCCGCTCGAACGTTCGCAGAGCCCCGCTCGAAAGAACGGCGCAACTCTGCGCTGCTGGTGAAGGGCGGTTCGGGCGGGCTTCCTCGACCCGGCGATGTTCGGCAAATCGTTCGGCACCGTCACTGCCACTTCTTCAAAGGCGAAGCCCCGGCCAGTGGCGGCGCCTGGGCGCCGGTCACCGTCCTCCAGGTGGTTCGTCGCGGCTTGACCGGCGGCGGCGATCGCTGGTAAGGTCGGCCACCGTCTACGGATACGTGGATCGGTAAATCAGGGGGGAACCGATGAACCATCGGCGCGGCGTTCTGCTCGTCGTGTTTGCCTGCGGCTGCTCCATCGTGGATCCCAGCGATCGCGACGAGCTGAGACACCAGATCGCGTCGATGCCTCTCGATGACATATCGAGGCTCAAGAGGTTGACCATGAACGCCGGCGCCCTCGACTGGCTTAAGGGAAGGCCACCGGGCGATCAAATGGGCAAGCTCCAGTGCCGCTACCAGGCTGGCGGTGTGTGGACCGAGTGGGCCGACCAGGAGCCGTCGTACATTGTCCAAGACATGCGCTACTGTCTCCTCGAGGACCCTTTCGAAGTAACCTACCTAATGTGCAAGGATCAATGGGAATCCCTGCAGCGTCAAATCAGAGAAACCGACCTCATGAACAGCCTACCGATCCCGGGCGGGGCGACCGTCGAGTGCCGGTTCGTATGGGATTTCCGCTACGAACCGGACAAGATACCAGCCGAGCTGACGGACCCCGATAAAGTCGACACGAACGACGTCATCAATGCATTGATCGCGTTACCCGCGCCGCCCCCTGGATGGGCCTTTCCTAGACTCGTCCCGCTCCTCTGTCCGCTCGGTGCTGGAGAGGGCTGGGGATGCCCGCCTAGGCCCAACGACCCCACGGGCGGTCAACCAACCGACCCGACGGGCGGTCAACCGGGAGACTGGCCATGAAGCAGTGGGCAAGATTTCCCCCCGGAACACTCAAACTGCGCGAGGCAGCGTTCGGGCACGGCCTGTTTACCACCAAAAATCCCGATACGTGGAAATGGCACCTCGAGAATCTCGGCCAGCTGTGCGCAGAGGCATGGGACGATGGCCTGCCCGACCAGGACCGCGGATGGGCCGAGCCGTACCGCAAGAAATTTCATAAGTGGGTTGACGATTCGGGGTGCCCTGTCGTCGGCTCTAAGGCGAACGCTGGAGCTCTTCATACCCGACATCTGCGCCTCGACCGGGAGCCAGCGCCACCCTGGCCGATGCTTCTGGAGGCCGTGCAGAGCGCGTTCTTTGCCATGATCGAGGGTTTCGAGAAGGAGCGTACCGGCACGAACGAGCGCGCTTCGGCTGACTCTACGTCGCGCCTCCACAGGACCTATCTCTGGCGGACGCTAACGTCTGACGAGACAGCCGAGAAACACCGGGCAGCGGCGCTCTGCGCCTTCCGGAGGGGGTTTCGGCTCGGGCGCCGCGGAAAGCCGAGAACGCTGACGAGGCCCATCCCCCCGGTGCTGAAGCCGCCCTATTACTGGGGCGGAGCAGGGTCTCCTGAGTACCCCGGACCGAGCGCCGCGCGTGAGCGAGCAATCAAGGCGCTGCCGCCTCCGGCCAATCGAGAGGAGTTGGCGGCCCGTGAGGAGGAGCTGCGCGCGCTGTATGCAAGCGCATGGCGCGAGGACGTGCCGGCGGAGGACCGCGAATGGGCAGCGGCGTACCGCGACATATGCACGCTGTCGGTCAACGACCGCCGGCGGAGTGCCATCGCGCAGTGCGCCTACGAGGGCTATCTCCAGAGCAGCGATGGCCTTTTTGACGGCGAGCCCGCTCGGCCGTGGCGGGAGCTGAGCGTTCGCGCCGTGGAGCCATGGTGTTCCTTCGTGGACCGCATCGAGGACGCCCCCGAAGGCGAGAGCGAGCCGGCAACGGCCGAGGCAGCAGTTTGGGAATACTGGGACACGCTCTACCAGGCGGCCCCGCCGTGGGACAGCGACCCGGCCCAGTCGCACTGGCTCGCGGCGGTCCGCGCCGCTCGAAGGAAGGCGCAGGCCGACGATGGTCCGCCAGAAATGGGCAGATAGCGCGCTGACGGCGTCGTGCGCCGGGCTCGTCGCGCTGTCGATCCTGCCCGCGGTCGCGCGGGCGGAAGAGAGCGCGCCGTCGCGCTGGGAGATCGACGTCAAGGCGGCCTACGTCGTGCTGGGGTCGCGTGCCACGCGCGCGACGGGCGGCATCATGCCGTCGGTCACCGGCTTGCGCCGATGGCCCGTCCGCGACGCCGTGGACATCGGCATCGGTGCCGACGTGGGCCTCTTCGGTCTGGGCGGCGACGCGCGCTGGCTCGGCGTGCTGACCGGCCCCACGGCGGCCGTCCGGGGCAGGCCGTTCCGTGTGCCCCTGTCGTTCGAGCTCGCGGCGCGGCTCGACTTCGGGCGCATCCCTGTGTGCAACGCATGGGGGTTGTGCCTGAGGTATCTTGGATTCTTCCCGGCCATGGAGGCCGGCGCGGCCTATCTATCGACGCAGCATGTCGCGATCGTGGCGACGTGCGGTGTCCGCTTCATCAGGACGCTCGCGTGGTCTGGTGTCAGCGTGGAGCCCGCAGCGGCGGGCCGAATCTTCTGGTAGGATCCGCTGGCGATGCGCGGGTGGCGCTCGGACGGGTTCGTGCGCCGGAATCGCCGCGCCGCCGCTCGCGCCCACGGGCGCTGGCGGAAGAGAGAGCACCGGCTGCGGGCGAAGGCCGAAGGTCACGTCGGCGGGTTCGGCTCGCTCTGGATGGTTCGAGCCCGATCCGCTGTGCTTCATGCTCTGCCAGAACGCTCAGGGTGCCGGTGAGCGCCCACGTCGAGAGCATCCCCCGCCTACCATGCGTCTGAAAAAAGGCAATCGTATAGCCTGGCCTCTCCCAAGCGGCGCAGATTCGTCGCCACGTCCGGTACAACCACGTTGCCGACCTCTGGCGGCATGCGCTCGTATCCCCACGTCGCTTCAATCTCTTGCGCGATCACCGCAGCGTACGGCTGCTCATCGGGCGACAGATCGAAGGAGACGACCCGCTGCGTAGGTTTATCTTCCATCGAAGGTGCCTCAACGAGCTCGGAACCGAACAGCCTGAGCAGCTTGCCAACCCAGGCGGGCAGGATGTACACCGTGTCATGGACGAAGATCGTGACGGCGGGAGACCGCGTCGCGCAGAGCGCTCTCTCTTTCTCGATCTCCTCTAGAGCGGCTTTCAGCCGAGTCTGCTACAGCCCGAGCTCGACCGCACCGGATCGTGGCACAGGACCTGCCCAAGGTCTGCCCCATGAGCCCGTACAGTCTCGATCTGCGCCGGCGAATCGTCGATGCCTACGTCAACGGCGAGGGGAGCATTCGGGAAATAGCGGAGCGTTTCTCGGTCGCGCCGAACACTGTGCAGAATTACCTCACCCAGGTGCGCGCGACAGGCAGCCTTGCGCCCTTGCCGCACGGTGGTGGAGTGGGGCCGAAGATCGACCGGGCGGGGCTGGATGAGGTGCGCAAGCTGGTCGAGGAAAAGAACGACCGGACGCTGGCCGAGTTGGCTGAGCAGTTCGAGCAGCGGCAGGAGGTGCGTGTCAGCATCCCGACGATGCATCGGGCGCTGCAGCGGCTGGGCATCACGAGAAAAAAAAACGCTTCGAGCGAGCGAGCAGTATCGGCCCGCCGTCCGCAAGCGCCGCGCTCAGTTCCGGCGGCGAGCACGAAGAGTAGGCGCACGCCACATCACCTTCTTCGACGAGTTCGGTCTGCATCGCGGGATGGCGCGGCGGTACGGTCGTGCGCGTCGCGGGCGTCGGGCGCACGGCAGGGTGCCGTGTAACACCGACCCGAAGATCACGCTCATCGTCGGGCTGAATCTCGGCGGCGCTGTAGAACCGATGGCCTTCGAGGGGTCCATGAACGGCGCCATCTTCGAGGCGTACATCCGCGACCGGATCGCTCCTCGAGTGCAGCCCGGCGATGTGATCGTTGTCGACGGGCTGGGTGCACACCGTGCTCCCGGTGCTCGCGCTGCCGTCGAGGAGCGCGGGGCAAAGTTCTGGATTTTGCCGCCTTATTCGCCTGACCTGTCGCCGGTGGAAGGCTGCGGCAGCAAAGTCAAGGAGCTCACCCGCGCCGCCGCCCCGCGCTCGGTTCCGCAGGTATACCGAGCCATGGGCCGAGCCATCGGTCTGGTAACTGATCGCGACGCCAAAGGTTGGTTTCAGCACGCCGGCTACATCCGTCCACCGCGTCGCCCGCCTCCCTCGCGTGCCGGCGCAACCCGGAGGATGGCGCCGCCCGGCGAGCGCTCTCGCGCTCCGCCAGCGGGGATGCCCTGCAGCATAGGGAATCAGTGAGCCCGAGCAGCAGCTTTTGTACCAGACCCAGCTGAAAACCGCTCTAGATCATCAACGAGGCGCGAGCTGTAGACGATACAATACGGAACAAGGAAGCTCACCCTCAATTCAATTGCATGCCGACATCCCCCGGCAACCTTCGCCATACAGAGGGAACCAGAATAACAGGCATCGTGAGTCCCCGTCGCAAAATGAGCAGAGAAATTGTCGATCTCGTTCTCGGGAAACTGCTCACGCAGGCGCCGCAACATACGAAGCCACCGTTCGCAATCGGCACCGGCTCGGCGACGAGCCTCCACCAGCCGTCGATCCTCTTCTGTTCGGACACGGCCAAGATCCTCGTATGGAACCCGTCGAGGGTAGTAGCGATGTACGACGTCGAGCAATTCCTCGACCGCATGCTTCATGGCCATGTGACTCTGGATCCATCCACGCTCTTGCGGCGGCTGATGCCCACCCCATCTTTTACCTAGCGCAGAAGCCCCTTGTAGAACAGGGGTGGCCTGCCCTCATTACCTCACGCGGAAGTTTGTTCGCCACCTCGGCATTCCGTTCTCATCGGCTCCTTCCCCCTTCGGCACCGCTGGGAGAATATGGCGATGCAACCGATTCTTCTGATGTCAGGATTGGATGTCAAACGCAACCTAGAGGAGAGCCTCGCAATGGACATAGGGTCGTACCGTCCGGAGCGTAGGCACGCCGCGTGCTCAACCCAGAGGAGATGATGTGTGACGTCCTCGATGGGGAGTGCGCCAGGAGAGGCCGCCCGGCTAGTCGGCCCCGCTGCAGTCCGAGACGTGAAAGACCGCCGTCTCGAGGCGCACCTTGGCACCATCGAAGAGCCGGACGAGATCACACGGCCCCGCCGATACATCGGCCTCGTACGGGTCGGTTGGCTGCTCCTGGATGATGATCTCGCATGCACCCTGGTACCGCGATCCTTCGATGGTCACGGACGCATAGGGCCACCCGGCCTCGTCCATCATATCGAAAGACGAGAAGACGGCGCCCTTCTTCTGCACCGCAACGGCGAGTTCCCCCTGCTTGGGTACGATGCACCCGCCTGCAACCTCGCCGCTTGCATCCACGACCTTGGTTCCGTTGCCGCCGGTGTCGATCGCCAGTTCTTCTCCATCCCGCGTCACAGTCGCCTTGCCCGAGATCTCGGGATGGGCGATGCATCCACCCCACGAGACGCACACGGCGGCCCAGCACAGAGATGAGAACACACGTGCTATCGCATTTGCCATTGCCTCGCTCATGTCGTGCATGCACCGTAGCTCTGAGGGATCACCGTCGGCGGGTTACCCGCGGGCGTGCAGCACATCACGTGCTCTTCTCCATCCTCTTCAACATACGTCGTGCTGTCCTCGTACCCCTCCCAGCAGAGATCATCCACCAAGCTCGGGATCACGCAAAGGGTATACCCCTCGGGGATATCATCTCGCACAACGCCGGCGCAAGCACGCGCGAACGCCGGCGACTCTGGGGTCGTGGAGGCTCCTTTCCTCCAGCCGTCCCAAAGAAGATCCGTGTCTTCCGCGCAGCCAGGCGCCTCGCTCTGCGTGCCCTCCCAGAGCCAGACCGCCGGGTTTCCCTTGTGGGGGCCTGGGGCGGGGCAGCCGCGATCGGAGACACAACCTAGCCCGACGCTCGCGCCCACGAGCAGCAGAACGTATCGCATCTACAGAAGCCCTCCTAGTACATCGCAGGACCACAGCTGAAATCGCCGCCATCGCAATACGGCCGACGCGGCTCGGCTCTTACCGTCACGCGCGTTCGCTGCGAGAGCGCAGCAAGCGATCGGCTGCCCGCTTCTTTCGAGGCGATCGTCACCAGACCCGCCGGCGACGGCAAACGCTGCTGCTCACGCCGCGACGACACCTGCTCCACCAGCACCGCCCCAGCTTTCTCCGCGCGAAGAACGATCGCAGCTGGACGCGTCAGGCAGAGAACGCCGAGGCACAGCGCGACCGTCGCAGCGAGCCAAACGGCGACGCTGTTCGTGAGCTTCCGAGGCGGCATGCCGACAGGGGTGCTCCGGACCGCCATCGACTTTAGCTCAGGTTCTCGACGGAGGGACGGCGGCGGTGGGAAGCTCGGCTCCCTCCGCGCGGAAGCAGTCCGCAATGGCTCGCCGAGGGGAGGAATCTGCGGCAGCGGAAGCTTATCGTCGCTCGACGGCGCAACCACCGGCGCCAGCTCGGACGGCCGGGTATCCGGACCTTCCGTTACTGGCGCGGGCAAACGCCGACTCTGAATCTGGGAGCTGCGCAAGGTCGACGGCGCCACGCCGACGACGAAAGCGTGGTTATCGCGCCGGCTCGGTGCCCGCTCCAGCGTGTCCCAGGCGTCCACGAGGCACTCGAGCACCGTGATGAAGTGGTCCACATTCCTGTATCTGCGGCGCGGATCCTCTTCCAGCGCCATCTCGATCGCGGCAGCCACAGCGGGCGGTGTGTCGATGGGGATCGCAGGCCTACCCCTCCGCGCTCCCAGCGCACCTGGCTGGCCGACGTCGAGCGAGCGGCGGCAGACCAGCTCGTACAACAGCGTCCCGAGACCATAAACGTCCGTCCTTGGCCCCAACCGGTCGCCGCGCAGCAGTTCAGGAGACACCACCAGCGACTCCCGCGCGGCCTCGTGCGGCTCGATCCGGAACAGCCGGACCAGGCCGAACTGGCTGATGCTGTAATCCCGCTTCGACGTGATGAACACGCGGTCGGACCCGAGCGCTCCATGGCACCCGCCCAGCGCGTGACATCGCTCGATCGCCCGGGCAATCTCGATCGCCAAGTGCAGCGCGGTGACGCCGAGATCGGCACCGCGCGTCGCATCTCTGATGCTGATCCCGTGGCTTCGCCTGCACGCGACCCAGGCAGAGAGGCCACCCGCATCTCCGTAGAGCACGGGCTCAACCTGCGGGACCGCTTGTGCGATGTCCTGCAAGCGCTGGAGCTCGGATGCGAAGGCCGTCCGGTCGATCTGCTGGCCCTCGCGCACGTACAGCCAAACGGTCGCGCCCTCACCGCCGACCTGTTGGGCGAGGAATGTGCGGACCATGCCGTCGTGAACCTCGCGGAGGATCCGGTGGCCTTCCCAGACGGTACCGGGCTCTACCACGAGAAACTCACCTCCGCACCAGCCCTGCGCGCGCGGATCTGGGCGCCGTTCGGCAGCACCGCAACCGCGAGCGTCGCGGCGCCCAGCGCGGTCCCGGCAACGAGCGCTGCCGTGCTGATGTGCTGTCGTGCCTCGATAGCATGCAAGTCCTCGGTCCACTTCTGATTCTCAACCGAGTTGGGCTTGCACATCTCGTCCCTCAAGGCGGTATCCTCGATCGATGCCACGATGTGCAGCACAATCCCAGACACCAGGAGCGCGCCAGACGCAGCGGAGCCCGTATAAAGAAGCCACGGCGCCGGTGGGCTTGCCGGTGGTGCCGGCGCGCCCGCCGGCGTCGCCTTCAACGGAGCGACCGAGCGCACGCTCGCCGGTTCGACGCTCAGGAGGACGACGCGCGATTCTCTCGCGGTGACGTGCACCGTGGAGCGTAGCTTGCGCCCGTCCGGCAACATCGCCGTGACCTCATGCTGCCCTGGCGCGACGTAGATCTGGCCGCTCTCGTCCACGAGGCGCCCGTCCACGATCACGGGCGCCGCCCCGGCGGGCGCGAACACGTGGAGCTGCGCGACCTCGAGCCGCGCCGCCGCCAGGTCCGCATGCCGCGTGTCGTGGAGCCGCCGCTCCCTGAGCGTGGACGGCGGGCGCATCTCCTGCACACACCGCGTGAGCTCCACCACGGCGTCCACCCAGCGCCCGAGCCGGCGGTCGAGCTGCCCGAGCTGGCAGATCCCCACCGTGGAACGCTCGATATCGTAGATCTGCGCCCACAGGTCGCGTGCGCGCGCGATGTCGAGTCGGTCCAGGGCGGCCTCTGCCTCCTTGATCATAGCTGTCACGCGCGGTGACCGTGGCGGCGGCTGCGCGGCGAACGCTGGCTCGAGCGCGAGGAGGAACATCGCGACGGCCGCCACGTGCGACCAACAGATGACCAGCGCAGAACGCAGCAAAGCGCACCTCAGCCCTACCAAGGGGACCGGTGCCGCGCCGGCCCAATCCGGCGCGGTACCGCCTTTCAGCTCAGCCTCGGCCTCGGCCGGAGCGGCGTCCATCCCTCGGGCAGACATGCCTTAACACAGGTCTGCCTGCGCTTTGAATCCCCCACACGCCGAATTTCCCCTCACGAACGCATTGCAGATCGCGCCCCAAATTTCTCATCAAATCGTCCTTCTGGCCCGTCGGAGTGCACCGGCACGGAGCGCGCCTCTGGCGAGACGGGGCGCATCTGGCGAGACGGAGCGCGCATCTGATGGGACGGGGCGCATCTGGTGAGACGGAGCGCGCCTCTCTGATGAGGGAGAGGGCTTCTCTTGGAAGGAGAGGGCCTCTCTCAGGAGCTGAGCACGTGTCCAGGCCGCCCATCCTGGCTTCCCGGAGCGGGCCGAGCGCCACCGGCGATCCTCCGGCCGCGGAGCACGAACGCGACGGCTGCCCGAGCGCGCGGGAGGTTGCATCCAGCCAACCCGGATCGAGATTCGGGACGCCCCTGACGAAGGAGGGTATCTCATGGGTTATCGCAATCTCACCCCGCAAGCGATGGTCAACATCTCGGGCCCCTGGCTCGATCCGGAGCAGGATCGGAGGATCTTCACGTCGCTGCCGCTGCTCGCGCCGCTCCTGCCCGCGGTCGAGGAAGCGCACGGCCGGATCCTCACCACGCAGCGGCTCGGCTCCAGCCTTCAGCAGCAGGCGAAGGCGCTCATGGAGAAGGCGCTCACGCTCGACGCCACGCACGATCGCAAACTCCGCGGGGCGTACAACTACCTGGGCGCGCTCGCCGAGATGACGGACGACCCCGCGTTCGCGGCGGCGGTCCTCGATCTGCGCGACCGGCTCGCGCCGGCGGGGCTCAGGGCCGTCTCGCGCAGCTACGGCGACCAGGCGGGCGACGCCAAGCTGCTCCCGTCACGGCTCGACGACGCGTCGGAGAAGCTGCTCAAGAAGCTGAAGACGCCCGAGGGGCCGCTCGCGCAGGTGGTGGACGCCTGGGTCGCTGCCGCGCTCGAGATCGAGAAGGTGGAGGCGCAGCGCGAGCAACTCGCGCTGAACGCGTCATCGAGCACCGACGGCGCCTCGCCCCGCGAGGTGCTGAACGCCCGCAATGCGTGGATCCGCGTGGTCCGGGCCGTCGAGACGAACCTCGCCCTCGAGAAGGCGGCGACCGGGGAGATCGCCGAGCGCCTCCTCGGCCGGCTCCGCCGCGAGTCCGCCCGGGCCGACCGGCGCGGTCGCAAGGGCGGCGCCGTCGGCGCGGCCGAGCCCGCGCCAGTCGACGACGCCGCGCCGCTCGCTGCCGGCGAAGACGACGATTCCTTCGACGGCGCCTGAGCCGGGCGCTCCTGCCCCCCATTCCACGATCCACCTCCCGCACCGGACCGCGCGGCGGCGGAGCAAGGCAACTTGCTCGATCCGTCGCCCTCCACCCCCCAGAAAGTAATATACGTTACTTGATCCGCCGCCTTCTGGCGCTGCGCGATAGTTCATTTGCGTCGAACCGGTGGCAGGCGGCGATCTATCGTAAGATTTATTACTATCGACCGCGGCCGATCTGCCATAAAAAGTAATAACAATTACATTACGCTGCCACTGACCAGCGACCCTTGGCAAGTTGCCTTACATCGAACCGCCACCTGGCAGCGAGTGTGGCGAGTTTGTTTGCGCGGCGAAGCCCGCGAAAGGGTACAGGCATAGGATGTGCTCCTCCCGTGCGTGGCGGATCCTTCGCGAGAGCGACGTACCGCCCCGCTGTCGGAGCGTTGCCGTCCGGCGACATGGAGGGGGAGCGGCGATTTGAGCTCACGACGCCTCCTCGAACGGCCCCACGAGCTCACTCAGCAGTGCAAGGACGCCGCGAATGCCCGAGTACTTCACCCGTCTGAAGACCCCGACCGACACGGTCATCCATCGTTTTCAAGCGAACGACTTCACTGAGGCGTGCCGGATCGCCTGGTCGCACGCGCGTGCCGCGGGCGCCGTTCCCACCGCCACGAACCTCGTGGAGAAGTTCCGCCTCAAGGCCGGCGAGCGCATCGTCGAACAGGCCGGCATACCGAACGCCGCGACGGCCCTCGCGGAGAACGGTCCCGCTGCGTTTGAACCGCTGGACTTAGTCGCACGACGGGAGATCTGTCTGCTCGCGCTTCGCGGCCTTCGCCTCGCCGACACGCCGCACCTCCGGAGGCTCGGTCATTTTCTGCTCGATCGAACGCTCTGGTTCTGGACGGCGGACGCGCTGGTGAAGGGCGAGTACGTCCGTGATGCGGTAAAACGCGAATTGAGCGCACTCCCGCACACCGAGGCCGCGGCCAGGGCAAAGAGCCCGAGCGAGCTCCGTCATGAGCACGCCGTCCCGCGGAAAATAGTGCGAAAGCACCTGACGTCGCGCCACGCCCGATGGAGCGACGTCGCCGAGGATGAGGCCGTCGCGGAGAGCGCCGAGGTGCTCGATCGCTGTCCGCCAGTGCTCGTCACCATCGAGGAGGACCGGAAGCTCGGTGGCAAGCTCCGCGCGGGTATGGGCGAGGACGGCTCCTTCGAGGACCCGCCGTTCGTCCGCTATGAGCGCGCCGGCATCGTGAAGAGCGTCGATGAGCTCCACTTCCCCAAGGACGGGCTGTGGACGCCGGAGGGGCGATATCGTTCGTCGGCAGGGCACCGGTAGGCACCTCGAAGAGGGTGCGTCTTCAGCCGTCAGGCTCTCCGCAGCCACTCCGATGACGGCCTCGCGGGTCAGAACCCGCTCCCTCCTCGGGGCCTCCGTGGTTCAAGTTCTTCCACGCTTTGAATCCCCCACACGTCGAATTTGCCCTCACGAACGCATTGCAAATTGCGCCCCAAATTCTCACCAAATCGCCCTTCTGGGCGGTCGGGCAGTGCGCTCCTTTGAA
The DNA here is from genome assembly GCF_051475585.1 of Sorangium sp. So ce426. Lineage (NCBI taxonomy): Bacteria > Pseudomonadati > Myxococcota > Polyangiales > Polyangiaceae > Sorangium > Sorangium sp. So ce426. The sequence goes on from NZ_CP150341.1 coordinate 9,740,276, forward strand.
CATGAAGGCGGGAAGGCCGGAAGAAACCTGAATGATCTTCCCGTCTTCGTAGGTCCCCTGTCGGGGCAAGTGACCGCACCACCCAGGTGCGGGGCACAAGGCGAGCGCGGGCGGCGAGGTACTCGCAACACCGCACCGGCGTCGTGATAAGATGCCGCATGAGCACCACGGCCCGCAAGCACGAGCCGGCGCCTGCCACCGAGGCCGACCTGCTGGGCTTGCCCGAGCAGGGGCGGGGGTTCGAGCTGGTCGACGGCGAGCTGGTCGAGAAACAGGCCGGTTTCCGCCACGGTCGCGCCCAGTTCAATCTGGCGGGCCTGCTCTCGCCGTATCGCCGTGGAGGCGGCGGCGCTGGCTCCGGGGGCTGGTGGTTCCTGACCGAGCAGCTCGTCGGCTTCTCGCCCAGCCAGATTCTCCGCCCCGACTTGGCCGGCTGGCACAGGGAGCGGCTGTCCGAGCCGCCGGAGGACGACGATGCGGTGGTGCGGGTGCGGCCCGATTGGGTCTGCGAGATCATCTCGCCTCGCCATGCCGCCCACGATCGGATCCGCAAGAAGCGAATCTATCACGCGCACCAGGTGCCTTATTACTGGCTCATCGATCCTCGTGATGAGAGCCTGACAGTGCTGCAATGGACTGCCCGGGGGTATCTGGAGATCCTGGTCGCCCAGCGCGGGGAGCGCGGGCACGCGGAGCCTTTTCCCGAGCTGGATCTGCAGGTAGGGGTGCTCTTCGGCGACGACGAGGCGGCCCCGCCGGCCGCAGGCGGCGGGTAATGCCGGCGTCGCGACTCGACAGCAGCTCGCGCGGGGTTGGAGACGGGCCGATGCTGCCCGTGCAGAGCTGGAATCCGTACAGCTTCGTCCTCGACAACGCGCTCAACTACATGGATCCGAGCGGCATGCCACCCGGCAGCGCTCGCCCGCAGTCCGCTTGCGCTCCTCGCTCCCAGCTCATCCCCGGCCCCTCCCCGGCCTCCCTCGGCCGTGCGCACAGGAGCGCGATCGCGGGGGCGCCCCGGCGCCGTGAAACCGCCGCTCAGCCGAACCGGTAGTGCTTGCGCACCGGCGAGCGCACCTCCCAGGTGCAGCTCAGCCCCGCGGGGAACGTCACCAGATCCCCCGCCTGGATCCGCACCGGCGCGCCGCCGCCCTCCGCGGGCGTCACGATCACGTCGCCCTCAAGCAGGTAGCAGATCTCCCGCTCGTCGTAGTGCCACGAGAAGGTCGACACCTCCTTCGTCCAGATGGGCCAGCCGCGCGCCCCGAGCTTCGCCAGCTGCTCCTCCGACGGACCGTGCTCCAGCTTGATCGACTCCATGGCTCCTCGTCCTCGCTTCATGCGCGGCCGCCGCCGGGCCCGCCCCCGCGGCGCCCTCGGCGATCGTCGCGGCGGATGCTACCAGCTCGGCTCGCCGCCGCGGCACAGCTCGCGCACCTCGCGCGCGATCGCCGCCATGCGCCCGAGGCGCGCGAGCAGCGCGTCCGCGCCCTCGCCGGGCGCGGCGAGCGTCGCCTCCACCCTGTCGGCGAAGCCCTCGGGGCACCGCGAGAGCGCACGCGTCCTCGGCAGGGCGCCCTTCTCGTTCGAGAGGTAGCGCTCGTTCAGCGCGAACAGCGCCTGCACCAGGCAGGCCGCGGCGCGGAACAGGCAGCCGCTCACGTAGAACACGTCGCCGCGCCGCCCGGCCTTCCTCGCGGTGTCGATGGCGAAGCCGGCCTCCCACAGGAACCTCTCGAGGAGCGCCCTCCGCAGCGCCGGCGGATACGGCGTCACGAGCGCCTTCAGCGGAGCGAACGCGCCCTCCGGATCGAAGAGCGGCCGGCAGTCGTGGACATCGGCCAGGTAGTTGGCGCTGAGGAAGCCGTGCGGATGACCGGGCTGGTAGTCGCACGTCACCTGCCCCGCCCGGCACTCCTCGATCACGCGCCGCACGCGCGCGAGATCCCGGTAGAGCCAGTCGACCCGGTGCCCCTCGATCTCCAGCCACGCGCCGCCGTTGATCCAGGGCCCCCACGCGCCGGGCGGCGTGACGACGTCCTCGGCGGCGCCCCCGTGGAGCTCCCGCGCGAGCGGCGCCACGTCGCCCTCGGCGCCGCCCGCGCAGAGCTCCCGCGCGAGCGCGCGCAGCGCCGCGAGGTCGGGCGGGCTCTCGGGCTCGTAATAGATGCCCAGATCGACGTCCGAGTCCGGGTGGCCCGCGCCGCGAGCGCGCGATCCGCCCAGCACGACCGCCACAACGCCCGGGATCGCGCCGAGCCGAGCCGCCACGCGCGCCGCCACGTCCACTGCCTCGTCCATGCCGCTTCCTCCTGTCGATCCCCACCGCGACGCGGCGACGCTAACATCGAGGCGCCCGCGTCGTCCCACCCCGCGTCGTCCCACCCCGCGCGCCCCGCCCTCGGCGCCCCGCCCGCTGTGCCTGCGGCCGCCGTTCTGCTACACGGCAACCCGTGCCCGACCTCATCGTCCACCCGGCGGAGCGGCCGCTCATCGGGAGCGTGCCGGTCCCTGCGGACAAGAGCATCGCCCACCGGGCGCTCCTCCTCGCCGCGCTCGCCACCGGGCAGAGCCGCATCCGGGGCGGGACGCTCGGCGGCGACGTCCTCTCGACCGTGGGCGCGCTGCGCGCCATGGGCGTCCGCGTCGAGGAGCCGTCGCCGGGCGACCTCGTCGTCCACGGCGCCGGGCTCTCCGGCCTCCGCGCCCCCGACGGCCCCATCGACTGCGGAAACTCCGGCACCACGATGCGCCTCCTCGCGGGCATCCTCGTCGCCCAGCGCTTCGCCGCGCGGCTCGTCGGCGACCCGTCGCTCTCGCGCCGCCCCATGGAGCGCGTCGCGAAGCCGCTCCGGCTCCGCGGCGGGCGCATCGAGGGGCAGCTCGATCCGCGCAAGATCGGCGAGATCACGGCGCCGCTCGACATAGGGCCGCTCCCCGAGCCGCACGTGCTCTCGTCGATCGAGCACGAGATCCCCGTCCCGTGCGACCAGGTGAAGAGCGCCCTCCTCCTCTCCGGCCTCTACGCCGACGGCCCCACGTTCGTGCGCGAGCCGATCGTCTCGCGCGATCACACCGAGCGCATGCTCACCGCGCTCGGCGTGCCGATCGACTCGGTCGGCGCGATGGTCTGCCTCGACGCGGCCCGCTTCTCCGGCGCGCTCCCGGCGTTCGAGCTCGACGTGCCCGGCGACCTCTCCGCGGCCGCGTTCCTCGTCGCCGCCGCGCAGATCGTGCCGGGGAGCCGCGTGACAGCGCGGCGCGTGGGCCTCAACCCGACGCGCACCGGGCTGCTCGAGGTGCTGCGCGACATGGACGGCGGCGTCGCCGTCGAGATCAAGGGAGAGGCCCTCGGCGAGCCCACCGGCGACGTCCACGTCGCGCCCGCCTCCTCCGGCGCCGGCCTCCGCGCCGGGCGCGCGGGCGGCGAGCTCGCGTCGCGCGCCATCGACGAGCTGCCGATCCTGCTCGGCCTCGGCGCGCGGGCGCGCGGCCTCACCGAGGTGTTCGACGCGCGGGAGCTGCGCTCGCAGGAGACCGACCGCATCGCGGCCATGGCGTCCGTGCTCGGCGCCTTCGGCCTGCGCTGCGAGGAGCGCACCGACGGGCTGCTCGTCGAGGGCAGGCCCGACCGGCCGCTCGACGCGGCCGACGTCGACAGCCGCGGCGATCACCGCATCGCGATGACGGCCGCCGTGCTCGGGCTCGCCGCCAGCGGGCCCACGCGCGTCCGCGACGCGGGCTGCATCGCGACCAGCTTTCCCCTCTTCGTCGGGACGCTGCGCGCCCTGGGCGCGCGCATCGAGGTCGAGGGCGCCCGCGGATCGGTGAGCGAGTAGAAGCGAGTCGAGAGGAGGAGCGCAGGTGACCGAACGACAACGACAGGACGACGCGCACCACCTCCCGACCCGGGGCGAGCCCCGGCGGCTGCGCGTCGCGATCGACGGACCGGCCGGCGCCGGCAAGGGCACTGTCGCGCGCGGGCTCGCCGAGCGGCTCGGCTACCTGCTCGTCGACACCGGCGCGATCTACCGCGCCGTCGCGCTCGCGGCCCGCCGCGCGAGCCTCACGTGGGAAGAGGAGGGCGAGATCGGCGCGCTCGCCGAGGATCTCGCGCGCGGCGGGCGCATCGCGCTGGAGCGCAGCCCGCACGGCATGCCGCCCGACTCCTCCGCCCCCCCGCCCGCGGACGCCCCGGCCCAGTCGAGCCTGGGGGGCAGCGGCATGCGCGTGCTGCTCGACGGCGAGGACGTCTCCAGCGCGATCCGCGCGCCCGAGATCAGCCTCGGGGCGAGCCGGGTCTCGGCCATCCCCGCGGTGCGCAAGGCGCTGCTCGCGATGCAGCGGCAGGCCGGCGCGGGCGGCGGCGTGGTGCTCGAGGGGCGCGACATCGGCACCGTGGTGTTCCCGGACGCCGAGGTGAAGTTCTTCCTGACGGCGCCGGCCGAGATCCGCGCGAAGCGGCGGTACGACGAGCTCGTCGCGCGCGGCATGCCCGTCAGCTTCGAGGCGACGCTCTCCGACGTGCTCCGCCGCGACAAGGCCGACAGCGAGCGCGCCGTCGCGCCGCTCCGCAAGGCCGACGACGCGATCCTCGTCGACTCCGGGCACAGGAGCCCGCAGGAGATCATCGACGAGATGGCGACCCTCGTGGAGCTCCGTGCGCGCGGCGGCTGAGGTCCGCGCCGCCGTCGCCGCCGCTGCCGCCCTGATGGCGCTCGGGCTCCCGGCCTGCGGGGACGCCGCGCCGGGGCTCGCGGGCGGCGGCCACCCCACGCGCGCCGCGAGCCCTGCAGGCCCGCGCGTCGTCCGGCGCATCGAGCCGGCCGATCTGCTCCCGGCCGATCTCGATCTCGTCGTGCGCGTCGACGTCGCCCGCATGCGCGAAGGGCTGGGCCAGGCGGCCTCGGACGAGCTCGCCCGGCGCGCGCTCGACGAGGTGCCCGACGAGGCGCTGGAGAGCGCCCTCCAGCGCGCCGACGTCGTCTGGCTCGGCCTGCGGCTCGCCGATCTCGAGGAGGGTGATCGCGTGGTCGTCCTCGAGGGCAGGATGGCCGGGCTCACGCCCGATCCCGGCCGCTGGGAGCCGGCGCCGGCGGCGCAGGAGGGCGGCGCCGTCAACCGCGTCGCCGTCTTCGACCGCCGCGGCGGCGTCGCGGGATCGCGCGCCGACACGGCGCGGATCATCGCGCTCGGCGATCGCGCGGTCGCGCTCGTGTCGGCGGTCGAGGTGAGCAGCGTCGCGCGCCTCCTCCGCGACGGCCCCGACGCGCGCCGCGGCGACCCGGCCGCCGAGGGGCTCGTGAGCCTCGACCTGCGCGCGCGCCGGCTCCCCCCCTACCTCGCGCGGCGCTTCCCGTCGATCGGCGCGCTCGTCGCGGGCGTCGCGCGCGTCCGCGCCGTGGCGTCCCTCCACGACGAAGGGGTGCGCCTCGACGTGGAGCTCGTCGGCGTCGACGCGGCCGGCGCGGCGCGCGCCCGCCGGTTCCTCGAGGTGCTCCGCGACAACGTCGAGGAGGGTCGTTACGCAGATCTGATGAAGGAGCTCTCGATCGAGCAGGTGGAGAGCTCCGTGCGCCTCCGCTGGCTCTTCCCCGCGCCCCTCGTGCTCGCCCTGCTGTCCGGGCGCTCCCCGGGCTAGAACAACGATCACGTTGAAACCCGGAGAATTTTCACAGGGAGGCGAGGAGGCGGGGAGGAAGAAAAAATGATTTTCTCCTTCTTGTCGTCTCTCGCTCCCCGCCTCCTCGCCTCCCTGTGAAATTCCTGCTTTTTCTCGTGGTTTCAACCCGTTTGTCGCTCTAGCCGATGCCTGACACCCTGATCGAAGAACCGATCCGACCGACCGTGACCGACGACCTCGCCGCGCCCGCGCCGGCGCCCGAGGGCGACGCCGCCCCCGCGGACGCGCGCCCCGCGCCGCCCGGCGAAGCCGCCCCGCAGCGCCCTGGCCGCCCCCGCGGGGCCGCGTGCCTCGTGGCAGCGATCGCGCTCGCCGCGCTGCTCGCCGGCGCGGCGCTCGGCGTCTACTTCTTGTTCTGGCGCTATGTGCCGACGGCCCGGCAGCACATCCCGGGCGACGCGAACATCGTGGTCCGCCTCGAGACCGCCGACCTCGCGCTCTTCGGCCCCGTGCGCCAGCACTTCCTCCCGCTGCTCGACGACGCGCCCCGGACCGCGTCGCGCAAGGCGCGCATCGAGGCGGCCACCGGCCTCGATTTCCCGTCGGATCTGCGCGAGATCGTCGTCGCGTCGACCGACGCCGCGAGCTGGGTCGCGCTCGCGGGCGGGCGCATCTCGAAGGGCCGCTTCGTCGCCGGCATGGAGAAGGTCGCCCGCGACGAGGGCTGGACCGGCGTCCGCCGCGAGGGCGAGCTCCTCCTCGTCGGGCCGCGCGCCGTGCTCGGCCAGGCCGACGACGGCACGATCGTCCTCGGCACGGACGTCGAGATCGTGAAGGCCGCGCTGCCCGCGTCGCCCGACGCAGACGAGTGGCGGCGCCTCGATCTGCCCGAGCAGGGCGCCGTCACCTTCGCGCTCACCAGCGCCGCGTGGTCCGGCGCCGCCACCGCGGTCTCCGGCGTGCTGCCGCGGGCCGGAGCGCTGTTCCGCCGCATCGACCACGCCTCGGGCGCCCTCACGCTCGGCGCGGAGCCCGCGCTCTCGATGCTCCTTGCGCCGGCGTCGGGCGAGGCCGCCGCCGCGCTCGTCCCGGACACCCAGGCGCTGCTCGGCAGCCTCAAGCTCGCCCTCGCGTTGCTCCCCGACATCGCCGGCGCTCGCGCCGCGCTCGATGGATCCCAGGCGCTCGCGCAGGGAGATCGCGTCGAGATCCGGACGAAATGGCCCCACGAGGGCCTCGATCGCGCCTGCGCAGAGCTCGCACACCGCGCCCGCGCCGCGCGCGACGCGCTCGACGCGCTCGACGCCGGAACGCGCGCGCCGGGCGGCGCGCCCTGAGATCACGCTGCTTTGGGCGGGCGGGCACATCCTTCCCACCAAAACGGACCGGACCTACAAAAACCTCCAGTGGCTCGGTCGTTGCATTGACAGAGGCCCCTCCTCAGACTACAGGCTCGCCTCTCCCGAGGGGCCCGGGTGCATCGGTACGCGTGTGCCTGCCCCTCCGCCGCTCGTGCGTGGCACCTAGGGTCCACGCCTGCGCCCGCGCGGCGAATCCCAGGGAAGGAAAGGAAACAAGAACGAACAACATGACTAGTAACATCCATATGGAGGCAGGCTCGTCCGGGGCGAGCATGGAGAGCTTTGCCGCGCTCTTCGAACAGAGCGTGGAAGGGGGCGATTTCGCGCGTGAAGGAGAGATCATCTCCGGCACCGTGGTCGCAGTGAACCGCGACTCCGTCGTGGTCGACATCGGCGGCAAGAGCGAGGGCGTGATCGCGCTCCGCGAGTTCGCGGACGCCGCGGGCCAGAGCGCCGTCAAGGCGGGCGACAAGGTCGACGTCTACATCGAGAGCCGCGAGAACGACGACGGCCTCGTGACCTTGTCGAAGGAGAAGGCCGACAAGATGAAGGTCTGGGATGAGATCTCGAACGCCTGCGAGGCGGACGAGCTCATCGAGGGCACGATCAGCCAGCGCGTGAAGGGCGGCCTCTCGGTCACCATCCGCGGCGGCGTGAAGGCCTTCCTCCCGGGCTCTCAGGTCGATCTCCGCCCGATCCGCAACTTGGACAAGCTGATCGGCCAGACCTACAAGTTCAAGGTCATCAAGTTCAACAAGAAGCGCGGCAACATCGTGCTCTCGCGGCGCGTGCTCCTGGAGCGCGAGCGCGACGAGATGAAGGCCAAGACGCTCGAGACGTTGACGGAAGGGATGACCGTCAAGGGGACCATCAAGAACATCACCGAGTACGGCGCGTTCGTCGACCTCGGCGGGATCGATGGCCTCCTGCACATCACGGACATGTCGTGGGGCCGCGTGAACCACCCGAGCGAGGTGTTCCAGGTCGGCGACGAGGTCCTCGTGAAGGTCCTCAAGTACAACGCCGACACCGAGCGCGTCTCCCTGGGCCTCAAGCAGACCCAGGAGGACCCCTGGAACCACGCCGAGGAGGCGTACCCGGCGGGCAAGAAGGTCCGCGGCAAGGTCATGTCGATCACCGACTACGGCGCGTTCGTCGAGCTGGAGCCGGGCGTCGAGGGCCTCATCCACGTCAGCGAGATGAGCTGGACCAAGAAGGTCAAGCACCCGTCGAAGCTGCTCGAGGTGGGCCAGGAGCTCGAGTGCCAGGTGCTCGAGGTGGACGCGCGTGCGAAGCGCATCAGCCTCGGCCTCAAGCAGCTGGAGCCCGATCCGTGGATGCTGTTCACGGACAAGTACCACCCCGGCGACAAGATCGCGGGCAAGGTCCGGTCGCTCACCGACTACGGCGTCTTCGTCGGGATCGAGGAGGGCGTCGACGGCATGGTCCACAAGAGCGATCTCTCGTGGTCGGTGCGCGTCAACAACCCGAGCGACCTCTACCACAAGGGCGATGACGTCGAGGCGATCATCCTCTCGATCAACCACGACGAGAAGAAGGTCTCCCTCGGCATCAAGCAGCTCTGGGACGACCCGTGGCCGAGCATGCTGACGGAGTACCCGCCCGGCCGCGTCCTCGACGACGCCCAGGTGGTGAGCATCGTCGACTACGGCGTGTTCGTGCGGCTGCGCGAGGGCGTCGAGGGCCTGATCTCGCAGAGCGACGTGCAGGAGCCCGAGGAGGGCAAGCTGAAGGTCGGCGACAAGGTGAAGGCCGAGATCTCCTCGCTCGACACGGTCGACCGCAGGCTCTTCCTGACGATGAAGAACATCGGCATGGAGCGCCCCGCGCCCGTCCAGCGCCAGCAGCAGAAGCGCAAGGACGACGACGACAAGCCGGTGGCCGGGACGATCGGTGATCTCATCAAGGAGAAGTTCGGCGCCAAGCTGGACCTGAAGTGACGCGGATCGGCGCGCGGCGTCGCTGAGGCGGCCGCGCGCCAGGCGCTCACCCGCCGCACGTCAGGTGCGGCGGGCCGAGGGCGCCCCGGTGCCCCCGGCTCGCCGTGTGGACCCGATGTCGACGAGAGGCGAGGCCCTCCCCCAGGGCCTCGCCTCTTGCTTTTTCCGCGAGGCCGCGGACGATGCCGCGATGAGAGGCCTCCTCGCGCGCTCCGCCCTCGGGGCGCCCATCCTCGCCGCCCTGGTGCTCAGCGCGCTCCCTGCCCGCGCCGACGGCCCCCGCGCCGCGGCCGCCGACCCGTGGTTCGGCGATGACAAGGCGCGCCATTTCTGCGCGTCAATGGCCCTTGCCGGCGGCGGGTACGCGCTCGGCTCGCTCGCGACGAACGACGTTCGGCAGCGGATCGCGCTGGGGGCCGCGCTCGCGCTCGGCGCCGGGCTGGCGAAGGAGGTCTACGATGCCGCCGGGCACGGCACCCCCTCGGTCCGCGACGTCGTCTGGGATGCGCTCGGCACCTCCGCCGGGCTTGGCCTCTCGCTCTGGTTCGACCTCGCGGCCACGCCGATCCAGTTCTGAGCCCGCATCGGCGGCACTGCGACGGAGCGGCGCCTGTGCGGTGAGAGCGCGGCGCGGCGACGAGCGAGCGGTGGTCCCGCGCGCGTTGCCGCCGTGCTAGCGTCTCCGCGACATGGGCAACCCCCTGTGGGCGCCCTGGCGCATCGAGTACATCCTTGCGCCGAAGGGCCAGGCCGACTGCATCTTCTGCGGCATCCCCCGCGCATCCGAGCAAGAACAGCGCGACCGGCTGGTCGTTGCGACGACCCGCCGCGCGTTCGTCATGCTCAACCGCTACCCGTTCGCGTCGGGCCACCTCCTCATCGTCCCGCACGCGCACGTCGCCTCGCTCGACGCGCTCGATCCGGCCGATCACGAGGCCCTCTTCCGCCTCGTGCGCGAGTCGACGACCCGCCTGCGCGCCGCGCTCAAGTGCGAGGGCATGAACGTCGGGATCAACCTTGGCACTGCGGCGGGCGCCGGCATCGCCGAGCACCTGCACGTCCACGTCGTCCCGCGCTGGCCAGGCGACACCAACTTCATGCCGGTGATCGCCGACGCCCGCGTCGTCCCGCAGGCGCTCGAGGCGACGCGGGACCACCTGCTCGGCTTCTTCGCCGACCTCCCCGCGTCGCTCGTCGACGAGGGCACCCACGGCCGGGCCGCGCGCGGCGAGGCGCTGTGAGCGAAGGCCCCACGCAGCGCACCGTGTTCCTGACGGTCAGCGCCGTCCTCACGGCGGCGCTGCTCATCGTGTCCCACGCGGTGCTGCTCCCGTTCGTGCTCGCGCTCGTGGTCGCCTACGTGCTCACGCCGGCGGTCCTCCGGCTCGAGCGCGCGCGCGTCCCGCGGTGGGCGGCGATCCTCGTCGTCTACGCGCTCGTGCTCTCCGGGATCGCGGGCTTCTTCGCCCTCAGCGTCCCGCGCCTCATCGCCGAGGGGAAGGCGCTCACCGCCGAGGCCCCGCGCCTCGCCGCGCGCCTGCGCGAGGAGTACCTGCCCGCGCTCGACGCGCGGCTCAACCGCTGGTCGGGCCGCGAGCCCGAGGCGCCGCCGGCGATCGCGCCCGACCAGGAGCCCGAGCAGGCCGCGCGGCCGCCTGGATCCATCGAGGCCCCTGGAGGAGACGACGGCGTCGATCGCCCGCCGATCCGCATCTTGCCCGGGCCGGACGGCTCGTTCGACGTGCAGATCGCCGACGACGTCGAGGTCCGCGAGACGCGCGACGGCGTCTGGCAGATCGCGCAGGCGCGCCCGAGGCGCCGCGGGCTCTCCAGCGCGAACATGCTCCAGGAGGGCTACGAGAAGGGGGCCGCCTACCTGAAGGAGAACTCGCTCGCGGTCCTCCGGATCGGGCAGGCCATCGCGACGGCCATCTCGCGCGGCATCTTCAACCTCTTCATGACGTTGATGCTCGCCGGCTACATCATCCTGACGCACGAGAAGATCCTGCGCTTCTTCCGCGAGCTCTGGCACCCGACCTCGCGCGACTCGTTCGATCGGTTCCTGCGCCGGCTCGACCGGGGGCTCTCCGGCGTCGTCCGCGGGCAGCTCCTGATCTGCCTCGTCAACGGCGTCCTCTCCGCGATCGGCTTCTGGCTCTTCGACCTCAAGTACTGGCCGATCCTCTCCGTCCTCGCGGCGGTGATGTCGCTCATCCCGATCTTCGGCTCGATCCTGAGCTCGATCCCCGCGGTCCTCATCGGCCTCACGCAGTCGTTCGGCACGGCGGTCGGCGTGCTCGCGTGGATCGTGGGCATCCACCAGCTCGAGGCGAACTTCCTGAACCCGAAGATCATCGGCGACGCGGCGAAGATCCACCCGGTCCTCGTGGTGCTCGCGCTGCTCGTCGGCGAGCACTTCTTCCAGATCACCGGCGCGCTCTTCGCGGTGCCCTGCCTCTCGCTCGCGCAGACGATCTTCCTCCACTTCCGCGAGTCGACGCTGGGCCTCGCCGATCCGACGGCCACGATCCCGCCGCAGCGCGGCGTCCCGATCATCGCCCCCGCGATCGAGCCGCTCCCGCCGCTGCGCGGCTTCGAGCCCGCCCGCCCGGCCTCCACGCCCGTCCCCGCCCCCGAGCCCGAAGGCGAGCCCAGCGCCCGCAGCAGCGACCCCGACACGGCCGCGAGCTAGCCCTTCATCACCCTCCTCCGCCGCCCGTGCCCCCTCCCCGGGGCCGATCGGCCCGTCCGTCCGCCTCCGCTGGCCGCTCCCCCGCAAGCCGGCTATGAGACCCCGCGCCCCGCGCAGGAAATCAGCTCCACGACCTCGATGAAGACCCCCGGCAAACCCACCCCGAAGAAGCAGAGCCCCAAGCAGCAGCGCGAGCAGGCCATCGCCGCCCTCCGCAGCGGCGGAAAGCCCCCCGCCGACCCGCTCTCCCAGCTGAACCCGCGCTCGCTCGCCATCCGCGTCGGCATCCCGGCGCTCATCGTCTGGGCCATCGCCCTGGCCATCCCGGGGATCTGGCCGAAGGCGGTCGCCGGCGTCCTGACGGTCATCGTCGGCGGCGTCATCGTGTGGGCGCTGCGCTTCGCGACCCGGACGCGCGCCGTCGCGAAGATCGTGCAGACCGCCGACTCGGCCGAGGCCCGCAAGGACGCGATCGCCAAGCTCGACACGGATTTCAAGAAGGACGACACGGCCGCGACGTTCGCGAAGGCGCAGCTCCAGATGCAGGAGGACCCGCGGGCCGCGCTCCGGACGCTGGAGACCATCAACCTCGACAAGGTGATGGCCCCGATGGCCGACGAGGCGCGCGCCCAGCGCGGCATGATCCACCTCATCCTGAGCGAGACGGACGAGGCGCGGGCGCTCGTCGACAAGATCGACATGACCCGCCACAAGGAGCCGAGGATCCGCGCCATGATGGCCGCCATCGTCGGCGAGGCGTGGGCCCGGACCGGCCAGGCCGGCAAGGCGGTCGAGCTGCTCGAGACCTTCGATCCGAACGACGAGGCGTTCGCCGAGCTCAAGCCGCAGCTGCTCCGCTCGCGCGCGTTCGCCTATGCGTGGGCGAACAACACGAAGCAGATGAAGACCACGCTGCGGAGCCTGAGCGCGCTCAACCCGCAGTACCTGAGCGGCTTCGTCACGAAGAAGAAGAGCCCCATGGGCGTCCCGCCGCGCGGCGTCCACCCGATGCTCGAGAAGGAGGCGTTCGAGATGCTGATGCGCTCGGGCGCCATCCCTCGCAAGATGCAGCAGGTGCGGCGCGGCTGACGCGCGGCGCGCGGTGCGCCGCGCGTGGTGCGTGGTGCGTGGTGCGTGGTGCGTGGTGCGTGGTCGATCGACGAGCGGCCGAGGCCGACCAGCGCCGCGCCTCGCCGTCGGCGCGCCGAGCCCGCCCGCCGAGAGCGGCCCCTTGACGCGGGGCGCGGCGAGCGGCTCAGATGCGCGCCCTCATGAGAGGAACCGCGCTGCTCTACAGCTCCCATAACCGCTGCAACTTCATCCACGATCACTACATCGCGCAGCGGGCGCTGTCGGGGCGGGACAACAAGCGCATCCTGTTCCTGCCGATGTCCGAGGCGCCCCGCGACGGCAACGAGCGCGAGCGGCAGGAGTTCGCGTACGGCAACTTCAGCTGGTTCTTCCGGTTTTACGAGCGGTTCGGCCTCGAGCACGTGCCGTTCTACTGGAGCAGCGACCTGCGCAGGGAGGACGTCGATGTCCTCTGGCGCTACCTCGCGTCGTCCGAGGTGGTGATCCTCGGCGGCGGCTACAGCACGACAGGGCTCTGGCGCTACAAGCAGCTCGGCGCGATGTTCGACGGAGAGCCCGGCAAGTTCGGGCGCCTCCTGCACGAGCGCCGGCAGCGGGGCCTGCTCACCGTCGGGTTCTCCGCCGGGGCCGACCAGCTCTGCCAGCACCTCTTCCGCCGGGTGTGGGACAGCCCCGGCGACAACGACGCGTTCGGCCTCGCGCGCGACACGCTGGTCACGCTCCACCACGAGCCGAGCCGCAACGGCGATCTCTGGCACGCGGCGCGGCGCATGCCCCGCTGCTTCGTCTTCGGGCTCCCGAACGACTCCGGGGTCCAGGTGGACTGGGGAGTGCTCCCGTCCGGCAACATCTGGCAGGTCTACGAGCTCATCATCGACACCTCGTGGGACGATCCCTCCGACGCGCTCCACGTCAAGACGCGGCAGGGCGCCCTCATCGACCACTTCGACCACACGGGCCGCCACTGGGCCTTCCACGGCGGCGACCACGTCGTGCGCGTCACGTCGCAGGACGGCCGCTTCGACCGAGCGTGGATGACGGCCGGCGGCCTTCTCCTCGACTACTGGACGCGCGAGCCTGCCGCCCACGGCTCGATCGACGACATCCTCGCTAGCCACTGATCACCGCTGATCACTGATCGCGCGCCCCCTGCGCACCCGTGCCCGTCCTGTGTGACCGCGGTCGCGCGCTCCCGGCGTGACCGCGGACGCGCTCCGTTCCCCGCGCTTCCCCGCGCTTCCCCGCGCTTCCCCGCGCCCCGGCATTGACGACAGGCAGGTGGCGCGTCATCGAAGAGCGCGAGGCCCGCCATGCCGCCCCGCCCCTGCGTGTTCTGCAGCATCGCCCGGGGCGAAACGCCGGCCCACGTCGTGCTCGACGAGCCGGAGGTCATGGCGTTCCTGGATCACCATCCGCTCTTCCCCGGCCACTGCCTGCTCGTCCCGCGCGCCCATCACGAGGTGCTCACCGACGTTCCGGCGTCGCTCGTCGGTCCGCTCTTCGCGGCCGCGCAGCGCCTCGCGCGCGCTGTTGAGTCCGCATGCTCTGCTGAGGGCTTCTTCGTCGCCATCAACAACCGCGTCAGTCAGAGCGTCCCCCACGTGCACATCCACGTGGTCCCGCGCCGTCGGAGGGACGGTCTCAAGGGCTTCTTCTGGCCTCGTTATAAATATGCGGGTGAGCACGAGATGCGCGGCTTCCGCGACGCCATCGTGACGGCATTGACGGCAGGTTGAATTCTGTCGCTGGTACGGGTATCTGGACGTGGGGCCGTGCTGGCTCAGGCGCGAGACGTCCGTCCCAGATCGGGACATTCTGCCACACACGGTCTGCACCTCGTTGTGTCTTGCGACGAACCGAGACCGCTGCCAGGTTAGGGAATAGACAGGGCGCCTCCCTGGTTCCCGGGGCCGACAGCCTCTCACTCCTCGAACGATGCTGGCTCTCCGGTCATTTTTCCCTCGGATCGCGCTGCTCTTCATGCTGATCCTCGCCCCGGCTGCGCTGGGACGGGCGAATATCAGCATCATCGAAGGCGGCAACTCCGATGTTTCGGGATCGTTTCGTACCGGGGCCAGCGAGAACGAGGCGGGGGGCCTCGAGGCCTTGCAGCCGCCGCTCCGCGACGGGGCCCATCGTTCGGTCGCCTCGCGACCGGCGCCGCGCGCCGGCGCGGCGCGGCCGCGCGCCGTCCTCGTCGCCGATCTCCGGCCCGTCCGCGTCCCCTCCCCCGTCCCCCACCCTCCCCTCCGTCGTCCTCCACCACGCTTCCTGAACTGACAGGCTAGCTCCGTGGCTGAGGCCGCTCGCGGTCCGGCTCGGAGTCGCTGGAATCGGAGGTGTTCACGACGATCACCGCGCCGGAACGGCGCGGTCAACGAGAGGGTTTATTCCATGCAGAAGCTCGCGGACGGGTTGCACAAGTTCCATGCCGAGGTGTGCGGTACACATCAAGACCTCTTTCGCAGCCTGGCGAGGGGTCAGCGGCCCGAGGCGCTGTTCATCACGTGCTCGGACAGCCGCATCAACCCGAACCTCATCACGCAGACCCAGCCGGGCGATATCTTCATCGTGCGCAACGTCGGCAACATCGTGCCGCCGTACGGCGCCAGCAACGGCAGCGAGTCCGCCGCGATCGAGTTCGCGGTCGCGCACCTCGGGATCAAGCACATCATCGTCTGCGGCCACACGCACTGCGGCGCGATGCGCGGGCTGCTCAATCCCGGGGGCCTCGACGAGCTGCCGGCGGTCAAAGGGTGGCTCCAGCACGCGGAGCTGACGCGCCGCCTGGTGCAGGAGAACTACCCGCACATCGAGGGGGAGGATCGGCTGACGATCACGGTGGAGGAGAACGTGCTCGCCCAGATCGAGAACCTCCGGACGCACCCGACGATCCGCGCGCGGCTCGCGCGCGGCGAGCTCTCTCTCTACGCCTGGGTCTTCAAGATCGAGACCGGACAGGTCTTTCAATTCGAGGCTTCGACCGGCCAGTTCGGGCTGATCTGTGAGGCGGCGCCCCCGTCGGCGCTGCCGGAGTCGACGGTCTACCGGCGGGCCGTCTGAGCGCCGGTTCGTCGCCGATCCACGTCTTAACTCGAATCGAGAGGGCCCGTTCGATGCAGCTTCCGAATACCATCCATGCAGGCGCCGGGGTGAGTCCCGCCGGCGCCGTGACGCTTAGTTCCGAGAGCCCGGGTGCGAGCCCGGAGTCGCCGCCCGCGGAGAGCGCGCCGCCGCTCGACCCGCGCCTCACCGCGAACCTCAAGTACGACATCCCCGCCGGCCTCGTCGTCTTCCTCGTCGCCCTGCCGCTCTGCCTGGGCATCGCGCTCGCGTCGGGGGCCCCGCTCCTCTCCGGCATCGTGGCCGGCATCGTGGGCGGGCTCGTCATCCCGTTCGTGAGCCGCGCTCAGCTCAGCGTGAGCGGCCCGGCGGCGGGGCTCGCCGCCATCGTGCTCGCGGGCATCACCAGCCTGCAGAGCTTCCAGGCCTTCGCGATGGCCGTGGTGATCGGCGGCGTCCTTCAGCTCGGGCTCGGCGTGCTGAGGGCCGGCGCGATCAGCCATTTCTTCCCCTCCTCGGTCATCAAGGGGATGCTCGCGGCCATCGGCGTCCTGCTCATCCTGAAGCAGCTCCCCCACGCCGTCGGCTTCGACAAGGACAACTTCGCCTCCGAGTCGTTCCAGGCCGAGGGCGGCAACACCTTCACGATGCTCGGCCAGGCGACGCAGGCCATCGAGTGGGGCGCGTTCCTCCTCAGCGCCGTCTGCCTCGCCATCCTGGTCGGGTGGGAGAAGTCGCGCTTCGCGAAGATCTCCTGGCTCCCCGCGCCCCTCATCGCCGTGGTCGTCGCGACGCTCGGCAACGAGCTGTTCAAGGTGGCGATCCCGTCGCTCGCCCTCGAGCAGAAGCACCTCGTGACGCTGCCCACGGGCGACCTGATCAGCGCGCTCCAGTTCCCGGACTGGTCGGCGATCCTGCGGCCCGAGGTGTGGGTGCTGGGCGTGACGCTCGCGATCGTGGCCAGCCTCGAGACGCTGCTCAACCTGGAGGCCGTGGATCGGATCGATCCGTGGCACCGCAAGTCGCCGCCGAACCGGGAGCTCGTCGCGCAGGGCCTCGCCAACATGCTCTCCGGGTTCGCCGGCGGTCTCCCGGTGACGTCGGTCATCGTCCGCAGCAGCGCCAACACGAACGCCGGCGCGCGGACGCGGGTCTCCGCCTTCGCGCACGGCGCGCTCCTGCTGCTCGCGGTGGTCTTCGCGGCGGGGCTGCTCTCGCGCATCCCGCTCGCGTGCCTCGCGACGATCCTGCTCGTGACCGGCTACAAGCTGGCCAAGCCCAAGATCTTCGCCGAGATGCGCCAGCTCGGCTGGAACCACTTCATCCCGTTCGTGGTGACGATCGTGGCCATCGTGCTGACCGATCTCCTGAAGGGCATCGCCATCGGCCTCGCGGTCGGCGTCCTCTTCGTGCTGAGGACCCAGATGTCCCGCGTCTTCGACGTGATCCACGAGGGCGCTCGCGTGACCATCCGGTTCAACAAGGCGGCCTACTTCTTCACCCAGGGCAACCTCGTCACGCTGCTCGAGCGCCTGCCGAGCGACACCCACGTGGTCGTGGACGCCCAGGGGGTTTCCTACATCGACCATGACGTCGCGGAGCTGATCCGGCGCTTCCAGCAATCGGCGCATCGGCGAAATATCCACGTCGAGCTCCGCGGCTTTTAGAGACACCCAGACACCTGCACGTCCCCGCCCCGCGCGACGAGCCCCCTCCCCGGGGGCGCGCGAAAACAGCGGCTAATTTGGACCGCCGAGCCGCCTCGAGCGAAGCTGGTCGGATGCGCGCTGCTCTCGATCGGGCCAGGACGACGGGCGAGATTCTTACGCCACGGCTCGACGAGATCCGGCGGAGACCGCTCTTCGGGCTCCAGGGCTACAGCGGGCTCCACCGATCGTGCGGAGACGTGTACTTCCCGGCGTCGATCGAGGAGCTGAGGGTGCTGTTCCGCATGGCGAGGCGGACAGGGCGCAGGATCACGTTCCGCGCCGGAGGGCAGTCGTTCGACGGTCAGGCGCTGAACGACGACATCGTGATCTCAATGCACCACTTCCGATCCATCGAGATCGACACGCAAGGAGCGCGGATTACCGTGGGCGCCGGCGCGACCTGGGGAGCCATCGCCCGCGCGCTCGCCGCCCGCGGCTTCGTGCCCTACACGGTCGTCTCGACGAGCCACGCCACCGCGGGAGGCACGGTCTCGGGGGACTGCCTCTCGCGCTTCTCGGGCATCGCCAGCAAAGAGGGACACTACGTCGAGCGGCTCTCCCTCCTCTCCCTCGACGGACAGCTGCTCTCCCTCAGCCGCGATGAGGCGACGAGCGCGCTGTTCCACGCGGTGATCGGCGGGCTCGGCTACCTCGGCGCGGTGATCGATGTCACCTACCGCGTCGCGCGCGTCGCCCCGGCAGGGACGCCGATCCGGGTCGTCACCGAGGCGACGCGCTGCGCCTCGCTCGAGGAGCTCGCGACGGCGCTCCTCCCGCGCGCGGAGCAGCTCCTGCAGTCCGAGGGCGGCACCGCGGACGAGGACGGGTGGATCCCGGAGGCGCTCTTCTCCATCGCCTTCCACACCCTGGAGGGGAGCAGGAGCATGGTCCTCCGGTCGCGGTACGTCCCGGGGACCTCGCACGAGCTCCGCCCGCTGCTGATCCATCGCCCCCGGCACGCGCTCCGCGTCCCGATCGAGTGGCTGATGCGCGCCTCCGTGGTGAGCCGGGGCCTCTGGACGCTCATCGACCGCTTCCTCTTCGATGTCTCACGCCCCTACGTCGATGAGCTCATGGGCTACCTGTTCTTCATGGACGGCAACGTCCGCGCGAAGCGCATCGCGCAGACCCTCGGGATGCCCATGCTCACGGTGCAGCAAGCGTTCATGATCCCCTACGACCCGGGCGACCAGGAGGACAGCCTGCGCCGGCTCGTCGATTTCCTGGGCAAGGTGGATGAGATCGCGAGCCGAGACGGCATACCGCCGCTCCTGCTCGACGTGCTCCACATCCAGGGCGATCAGTTCCTCCTCTCGGCGAACCACGGGACCGACGGGTTCGCGGTGACGCTCGCGTTCGAGGCCTCGGAGGAAGAGAGCGCCCACCGGATCGGCCTCCGCCTCAGCGAGCTCAGCGCGCGCGCGCTCGAGCTCGGCGGCCGCGTCTACCTGGTGAAGAACGTCCACGCGACAGCGGAGGACCTCCAGGCGATGTACGCGCACGCGCTCCCGGAGTTCGTCCGCCTGAAGCGGCTCGTCGATCCCGACGGGCTCCTGCGCAACGAGTTCCTCGAGCGGGTGTTCCCCGCGCACTTCGGCGCGGCGCCACGGCCCGCCAGCCCGTGAGCACGGCGCGCCGAGGGACGGACACCCTCCCTGCTTTCCGGTGAGTTCAAGGCGCGAGGACGCCGCTCGGGCTGACGAGAGACGGAACAGCGAGGGCGCAGAGAGAGAGAGAGAAGAACGCTCTTCGCGCCCGCCTCGCCCCGGTCTTCGCCGCGCGCCGAACAACGGCCCGGACAGCAGCGGGGAATCGGTGGTTGGGATCTTGCAGCTCTCGACATGAGCGACGTGAGCTGACGTGAGCGATGTGAGCACGCGTGCGGACGCGTGGCGAACACGCGGAGGACGCCGGGGCCATGCATGGCAGTCGACAGCGGGATCAGCCCCTCCGTGCGCGAGGCGCGTACGGGTGGGCTCGACGCCTCTCCGGGGTGCTCACGCCGCTCGTCCCGCTGGCGGTCAGCGCGTGCCGCGGCGACTGCCCGCGCGTCGAGGCCTCGCAGCAGCGCGTCGAGGACACGCAGCAACCCGCCGGCGCGCCGGCGAGCCCGGCGGCGGCCGCAAGGCCAGAGAAACGCGACAACCGGTCGAGCCGCGCGACGACAGCCACCTCCGTCCCGGCGCCCTGGCTGCTCACCATCCAGCCGACGACGGGGGAGGGCGCGAGGATCGCGAGCATGGATATCCGCAGCTTCACGTCCCCGCTCCTGGAGCCGGGCGACGTCATCCTCGCTGTCGACGGGCAGCCGGTCCACTCGCTGGCAGGCCTCGAGGGCTACCTGCGCGCCCGCGTGCCCGGCGACATGGTGGTGCTCACCGTGCTCCGCAACGAGACCACGATCAACTATGCGATGCTCCAGGTGCCGACCGGCGACGCTCCGGCGCCCCCGTCAGCCGCGGCGACCAGGTCCAGAGGCGGCGGCTGACCGCCTCGCGTCCGCCCGCGGCCCCGGCCCGGCGCGCGTTCGTCAGGGCGGCGGCGCGCGCTCGGCGACGAGCGCCTCGATGCGCGCCGCGAGCGCCTCGATGTCCCCGTCCGTCGTCTGCGGGTTCATGATGACGAGGCGCAGCCACGACTCGCCGCGCAGCGTGGTTCGCGTGATGTAGAAGCTCCCCTCCTCCACGATCTGCCGCCGGACGCGATCCTGCGTCGCCGAGTCGCGGCCGATCCGGAAGCAGAGGATGTTGGCCTGCGGGGCGCCGAAGCACTCGAACGCCGGCCGGCGCGCGAGCAGGCCGTGGAAGCGCCGGGCGGCGTCGAAGAGGCGCTCGACGTGCGCGGACAGGCCGGCCTCGCCGACGAGGGCGAGGTTGAAGAACAGCTTGAGCGACAGCTGCGCCTTCGTGCACTCGAACGTGAGCTTGGAGAGATCGACGCCCTGCCGCTCGTCGTCGCCGTGCAGGTACGGCGCGTACTGCTCGTAGGTGCCGGCGAGCGCGGCGGGATCTTTGACGAGGACCGCGCAGGCCAGCGTGGATGTGCCGAGCATCTTGTGCATGTCGCAGACCAGCGAGTCGGCGAGCTCGACGCCGTCGAGGAGGTCCCGGTAGCGCTCGGTGAAGCGCGCCGCCGCGCCGTGGGCGCCGTCGACGTGGAGCCAGAGCCCCTCCCGCCGGCAGAAGGCGCCGATCTCCCGCAGCGGGTCGAAGGCCCCGTTCGGCGTCGCGCCCGCGTTGGCCACCACGGCGAGCACCCGCTTGCCCGCCCGCTTCACGTCCTCGTACGCCCGCGAGAGCGCCCGCGGGACGATCCGGAGCGCGTCGTCCACGGCGACCTTCACGACGGCATCGACGCCGAGGCCCAGGATGGCGGCGGCGCGCGCGACCGAATAATGCGCCGCCTCCGAGGCGAGCAGGACGAGGCCGGGCGGGACGCCCGCCTTGAAGCTCCCCGGGGCGACGCGCTCCCTGCACGCGAGCAGCGCGCTCAGGTTGCCCAGGCTCCCGCCGTGGGTGATGACGCCGTCGCCCTCGGCGCCCCAGCCGATCTTGCCCCGCATCCAGCGGAGGAGCCCGCGCTCGATCGCGGTGCCGGCAGGCCCCATTTCATAGACGGCCATGCCGTTGTTCAGGACGCCGTGCACGAGGTCGGCGAGCGACGACGACAGCATGGGCACGGCCACCTGGTGGCCGAAGTAGCGGGGGTGGTGCAGCCGGTTGCTGTTGTCGAGGACGGTGGCGACGAGGGCGGCGAGATCCGCGCCGCCGTGCGCGACCGTGCGATCGAAGTCGAGCGCGGCGAGGATCTCCTCGATCGATCGCTGCACGAGCACCGGCCCTTCCCGGCGCTGCGCCCTGCGCACGTGATCCGCGAGCAGCGCGCCCAGGCGGGCCGCCTCGCGCTCGAGGAAATCGGGGGAGAGCGCGGTCGTCAGCGGGTCCTTCATCGCGCCCGCGCTCCTCGCCCTCTGCCGGGCGCCTTGTCGCCGCGTCGCCTGCCGCTCAGGAACGCGAACGCCTCGTCGACCTGCTCGTCGGTCATCGCGTGCCCGGCGCGCGGCTTGCCGAGCGATCTCGATGGCCATTTCAGCCTGCGGAGCATCTTCGCGAGCGCCACCTGGTCCTTGTGCGCCGGGTCCTTCCCGCCCCAGCCGACGAACACCGGCGCGCGCAGCTTCGTCTGCGCGGCCGCCCGCTGCAGGTAGCGCGCAGCCGATCCGCCTGCGAACGCCGCGTAGCCGTCGACCGGCAGCCGCCCGCGCATCGCCAGCGACGTCGCGTAGTACGCCCCGTTCGAGAAGCCGAACACGAGCACCCGCTCGAAGCGCGCGCCCGCGCGCCGCTCGAGCTCCGCGCGCGCCGCGTCCCACTCGGCGAGCAGGGCGTCCTCGTGGGCCGCCTGCGCGGCGGAGGCGGTGGGCCAGCACCACCAGTCTTCCATCGAATTTGGCATCGTTCTTGGACCGATCCCGCGCCGGCCGCGCGGCATCATCACGGCGGCCCCGTGCCGGGCGCCGGCCCGCGCCGCGCCCCGCTGCTGCGCCCACTGCCACCCGGAATCGGGCTGGACGACGCCGTGCAGGAAGATCACGAGCACCCGCGGGCCAGGCGCCGGCCTGGCCGGCAGGAAGGCGCACACCTCACCGGGCAGCGACGCGAGCTCGGGCGCACACCAGCGGGCCGCCGCCGGATCCTGCGGGGACGCGGCCGCGCTCGCCGCGGGTGCGGCCGCAGGGGGCGCGCTCGCCGTGGGTGCTGCTGTGGAAGGAGCGCTCGCCACGGGCGCGGCCGCGGGAGGCGGCGAGCTGGTCCCGTCGCCGTTGGCCGAGGCGGATGCGCCCGCGGCCAGGAGCGCGGCCAGGGACAGCACCGTCACGAGCGAGCGCATGGGCGCGCAGTACCATGTCCGCGCTTCCGCCGGGAATACCCCTCGCCGCCTCTCTTCTGCGTCTTTGCCCCGCGTCCTGGCGTCGAGCGCTCGCCGCCGGCGGTGGGTCAGCGCAAGCCGCGCGGCGTCAGAGCCGCACCTCGATGCCCGCGCCGGACGCGCTCAGCCACGGCGTCACGGAGCCCGCCTTGGTCGTGCTCGGCGCGGGCTCCTTCAGCAGCAGGTAGAGCCCGACGCCCACCGTCGCGACGCCGGCGACGCCGAGGACGTCGCCGGCGATCCCCTTGGCCCGCGCGGCGCCCGCGTCCGCGCCCGTGCTCGAGCGCGCGTCGCCTGCCTGCTTCAGGCCCGAGAGCCCGAGGATGGCTCCGCCGGCGAAGAGCGCGCCGCCCGCGCCCAGGACGACGAGCGGGAGCGTCCGGCTCGATGATGCTTCGGCAGCGCCGGCCACGGGAGGCAGAGCGCCTTCAGCAGCCGAGGCTTGCTTCGTCTCGGTCGTGGCTCGCGCCAGGGCGATCGGGACCTCGACCGAGCTGCCCGCGCCGACGCTGAACCGGGCGACCGCGGCGCGGAACCCCGGAGCGCTCGCCGCGATCTCGTGAGCGCCCGGATCCAGCTCGATGACCTGACCAGGGGCCGCGCTCAGCGGCCTCCCGTCCATGGTCAGCGTCAGCCCGCCGATCTCGGCGGGCCTGACGGAGATCGTCGCTCGGCCGATGCGCCCTTCGAGCGCCGCGACCGCCTCGCGCGCCGGCCCGACGTAAGGAGAGGTCGTCGGCGTCGGCGGCTCGGCCAGGAATGCGCGAAAGCTGCCGAGCGCCTCGACGAGGTGCCCGGTCTCCTTCTGCGCGACGCCGAGGCTGTAGCGCGTGAGGGGAGCCGCCTTGATCTGGAGCGATCGGGCGTACAGCGCGCGCGCCTCCTCCCAGCGCCCCTGCTTCGCCAGCTTGGCCCCCTGGACGAACAGCACGCGCGCGGACTCCACATCGCCCGCGCCCTGCGCCGACGCGGCGAGCGGGGCCGCGGCCATGAGCAAGGCCGCGGCGAGCGCGAGGCCGAGGCGCGGGGAGCGCTGTGCGGGGCGCGCGCTCATGAGCAGTCTCCTCGCCGGCACTTCGTACCGGCGGGGCATCGGTTGCCACAGGCGCCGCAATGATCGTCGTTGTTCCACAGGTTGGTCTCGCAATGACGCGCCGGGTCCCCGTCGCAATCGGCGTAATGGCCATTGCAGGTCGTCTCGGTGCCTGCACCGCTGCTCGCTGCAGCGCCTCCCGCGCCGCTCCAGCTGCTCGCGCCCTCGCCTCCCGCGCCGCTCCCGCCAGCGCCGCTCCCGCCAGCGCCGCCTCCGCTGCCGTCGCCTCCCGCGCCGCTCCCGCCAGCGCCGCTTCCGCTGCCGTCGCTTCCCGCGCCGCTCCCACCAGCGCCGCTTCCGCTGCCCTCGCCTACGCCGACGCTCGCGCCAGGACCGCTACCGCCCCCGGCGCCAGCGCCGCTCCCATCGCTCGTACCAGCGCCGCTTCCGCTGCCCTCGCCTGCACTGCTGCTCGGGCCAGGGCCGCTCCCATTGCTCGGGCCAGCGCCGCTTCCGCTGCTCGGGCCAGCGCCGCTCCCGCTGCTCGGGACAGCGCCGCTCCCGCTGCTCGGGACAGCGCCGCTCCCGCTGCTCGGGACAGCGCCGCTTCCGCTGCTCGGGCCAGCGCCGCTCCCGCTGCTCGGGACAGCGCCGCTCCCGCTGCTCGGGACAGCGCCGCTCCCGCTGCCTGCGCTTCCGCTGCCTCCGCTGCTTGTCGCGCTCTCGTCGCCACCGCTGCCCACGGTGGTCCTGCTCGTGCTCGCGCCGCTGCTCCCGATGAGGTCGCCCCCGCCACGCCCGTCGCCGACCTGGTCCTCGAGCCCTCCAGCGCCCTCTGTTTCGTCGGCCTTGTCGGACAGCTCCTCGCTGATCAGAGCGGAGCAGCCTCCCGGCCCGAGCGCCGCTGCAGCGAGCGTGACCAGGAGGAGCATCAGATCGCCAGAACCACGAAGGGAGCGGTGCTTCACCCCGGGAGTGCGCATGACCACCTCAGAAGTCGGGCGCCGCCGGCAGCGGCATGGACGTGGAATCAGGCCGCGGGCGCGCTCGCGGAGCGCGCGGCTCGACCCGCTGAGCGCGCGGCTCGGCCACCTGAGCGCGCGGCGCGATCCGTTGCACGGCCGGCTCGGCCACCTGAGCGCGCGGCTCCGCAGGCGCCGGCACGAGCTCATCCCATGGATCACTCGGCTCCTCCCACGGATCGCTCGGCTCGTCCCGCTCGACAGGCGCGCTGTCCGCCGCCGCACCCCTCATGGCCGCCTCGGAAGCAGCCGCGCGCCGCGCGCCGGCATCGGGGGGCGCGACGCCGATGGAGGACGCAGCGGACGCCGTCCCCCGCAGCGCTTCCGACGCACCCAGGGCGACGGCAGGAGCAGCCGCCATGACCGCCGGCCGAGCGGTGCCCGCGCTCGCGCTCCCACCCCGCGCGCCCAGCCCCAGGACGACCACCAGAGGCGCGGCGAAGGCGAGGACCCCGGCCACGAGCGCCTTCTGGAGCCACGGCGAGGCGGTGAGCCCGAGCCGAGCTCCGCGCCATGCCTCGGCCATCTTGATGGTGCCGCCCCGGCGCGCGACGGGCGTGGCCACCGGCGCCGGCAGCGCCGGCAGCGCGCCCGGCGCCTCCCGCGCGCCGGCCGGGCGCTGCGCCGCCACCTCCGCCCCGGAGGCCGCTCCCGCAGGCGCGGCGATCGGAGCCGCCTTCTCCGCCGCGAGCGGCGGCTCGGCCCCTCGCGCGAGCCACTGGTGTGCGAGCGACGTGCCCGCCACGTCCGCCGTCACCCCGCGCTCGACGGCCCAGGCAGCGAGCGCGCGGCCGAGCGCGCGCATGCTGGGCCATCGATCGGCCGGCGATTTGGCCAGCCCGCGCTGGAGGATCGCCCACAGCGCCTCGTCGCCGGCGCCGAGCTCCGTCGTCGGCACCGGCTCCTTGCTGAAGATCGCCACGATCACCGCGCTCAGCGTCTCCCCGCTGAACGGCCGCCGCCCGGTGATCAGCTCGTACATCACCACGCTGAACGCCCAGACGTCGGTCTGCTCCCCGACGTCCAGCTGGCCGTCGGCCTGCTCCGGCGACATGTACTCCGGGCTGCCGACGATCATCCCTCGCTGCGTGATCGCAGGGCTCGCCGCGTTGGCGAGCTTGGCGATGCCGAAGTCGACGACCTTCGGGACGTGGCCGCCCGCGCCGTCGGGCACGATGAGGATGTTGGCAGGCTTGATGTCGCGATGGACGATGCGCTGCGCGTGGGCCGTCGCGAGCGCACACGCGACCGGCAAGAGCATCTGGACCGCCTGCTCCGCCGGCACCCGGCCCCTCGCCTCCAGCCAGCTCGAGAGCGGCGTGCCCTCGAGCAGCTCCATCACCAGGAACGGCTCGCCCGCGTCGGTCTCGCCGAAATCGAACACGCGCACGATCGCCGGATGGCCGAGCTTCGCCGTCGCGCGCGCCTCGCGGAGCAACCGCTCGGCGGCGTGGCCGTCGAGCTGCTCCTCGTGGAGCACCTTGATCGCCACGTCGACGTCGAGCCAGAGGCTGCGCGCGCGCCACACCGTGCCCATGCCCCCCGCGCCCAGCCGGCCCACGATCTGGTACTTGCCCGCGAGGACCTCGCCCACGGCGCGCTCCCGCTGCGGCGATCCACGGACGCTCGACGAGACGCCGCCCGTGCTCTCATCGCCTCTCCCGGCGAGCGCGAGCCATCCGCTCTGGCCGGGGACATGGTGCTCGTCCATCATGGGTCGCCCTCCTGGAAAGCAAGCGGCGAACCAGGAGCCGTCTCCTCACCTCCGCCGGCGCCTGCGCGGCGAAACACCCAGACCACGTCCGCCGCGCGCAGCGTCCGGCGAGCTCGACGCTCACCCGCGCGCCCTCGGGGCGAGACGACACGACGAGCACGGATTCCCCTTTCCGGCCGGGAATCGGCCGCGCGCATCGGTCACGCTGGGGCAATTTGCACCACGGGGCCGCGCGGCCGCGCTCTCACCCGTGCAGGTGCACCGCGATCTGTCTCGTCAGGACGGCGGCCGAGTGTCCAGCATGCAGCGTGTACACGCCGGGCTCCACCTGCCATCGGCCTGCCGCCCAGTGCGCGAAGGCCCGCGGCTCGACGGTGACGGCGACGTCGACCGTCTGCTCGGGCTCGGCCTCGACGGACGCGAAGCCGGCCAGCCAGAGCGCGGGGCGCTCGACCTCGGAGACCGGCCGCGACAGGTAGAGCTGGACCACGTGGCGCCCGCGGCGCGTCCCGACGTTGCGCACGCGCACCCGCGCCTCGAGCGCCGCGCCGGCGGCGACGCTGGGCGCTTCGACGTCGAGGATCTCCCACCGCGTGTAGCCCAGGCCGTGCCCGAACGGGTAGGCCGGGGTGACGCCTGCGCGCGCCCAGGCCCGGTACCCGATGTGCAGGCCCTCGGCATAGACCAGCTTGCCGTTCTCGGGCTTCGTCGAGAGCACGGGCACGTCCTCCGCGCGCGCGGGCCAGGTCGTGGGCAGGCGGCCGCCGGGCTCCACGGCGCCGAGCAGCACGTCGGCGGCGGCGGCGCCGAACTCCTGGCCCGGGAACCACGTGAGGAGCACCGCGGCCACCTCGTCGCGCCACGGCATGGTCACCGGCCCGCCGGAGTTCACAAGCACGATCGTCCGGGGGCTCACGGCCGCGACGGCGCGGATCAGCTCGTCCTGGCGGCCGGGGAGCCCGAGCGTGCTCCGGTCGAAGCCCTCGCTCTCGATCGCCTCGGTGGTGCCGACGACCACGATCGCGACGTCGGCGGAGCGCGCGAGCTCCACGGCGCGCGCCAGCTCCTCCTCGTCGGACAGCGCCGGAACCTCGGCGCCCAGGGAGAACGCCACCGCGAGCGTGCCCACGGGGACGGTGTGCGTCAGGGCGAGATCGATCTCCTGGCCGGCGGCCAGGGACAGCTCGGCCGCCCGCTGCGGCGGGGCGAGCAGGGCCGCGGCCATGTCGTCCTTGTCCGGCAAGATCGCCTCGTCGAAGAGGACCTGTCCGCCGGCGGCGAGGCGGTAGACGCCCACGCCGGCCACGCCGATCCGGTAGAGCCCGGCCCCGGCGGCGCGGAACCGCGCCGTCACCTCGATCGTCGCGGCCTCGTTCGCGCGCTGATCCCCGATGAACGTGAGGCGTCCGACGTCGCGGTGCTCTTCGTGCAGGACGCCGCCCTTCGCGTCGAGGAGCCGCACGTGGACGCCGTGCTGGCCGCTCACGGGGTCGACGACCTGGTCGCCGGCCACCGGTACGAGCCCTTCGTGGATGCGGGCGCCGACGGCGTGGAGCACCTCGGCGCGCCGGCCGAGCGCGGCGCGCAGCCCGTCCAGCGGCGAGACCGCGTAGTGCGGGTGGACGCTGGCGCTGCCGCCGCCCTGGATCCGCCCCGCCGCGGCGCTCGGGCCGATCACGGCGATGCGCCGCAGGCTGGCCGCGTCGAGCGGGAGCGCGTCGCCCTGGTTGCGCACGAGCACCATGCCGGCCGCGGCGGCCTCGCGGGCGAGCGTCCCGGCCTCGGCGCTGGAGAGCGGGGTCGGGGCGGGCGCGGCCGGCGTGACGCCCTCGAGGGCGCCGACCCGGGCGGCGAGGCGCAGCAGGCGGCGGACCTTGTCGTCGATGGCCTTTTCGGGCACCGCGCCGCGGCGGACGGCGGCGACGAGCGCCGCGCCCCACGGCCCTCCCGGGCCCGGCATGGCGAGGTCCAGCGCCGCGCGCGCCGCGGCCTCGGTGGAGCGGGTCGCGGTCCAGTCGGAGACCACGACGCCGTCGAAGCCCCACTCGTCCCCGAGCGGCGACGCGAGCAGCGCGCTCTCCGTCAGGGTCACCCCGTTCACGGCGTTGTACGAGGCCATCACGAGCCACGCGCCCGCGCCGGTGATCATCCGCTCGAAGGGCGCGAGGTAGAGCTCGCGCAGCGTGCGCTCATCGACCCGGACGTCGACCGTGAACCGCTCGGTCTCCGAGTCGTTGGCGACGTAGTGCTTGGGCGTGGCGCCGACGCCGTGGGCCTGCAGCCCTCGGACGTAGGCGGCGCCGATCCGGCCGGTCAGCAGCGGATCTTCCGAGAAGCACTCGAAGTGCCTGCCGCCGAGCGGGCTGCGGTGCAGGTTGACGGTCGGCCCCAGGACGACGTCGACGCCCTTGCGCCGCGCCTCCGACGCCAGCGCGGCGCCGACGCGCTCCAGCAAGGCCTCGTCCCACGTGGCCGCGAGGGCGGTGGAGGAAGGGAGGCACACCGAGGGGTCGCGCTCGTCCCAGCGCTCGCCGCGCACGCCGACCGGGCCATCCGAGACGACCATGCGGCGCAGGCCGATCGCGGGCTCGGGGTGTGTGCTCCAGAAGTCGGCGCCCGTGAGCAGGCGGACCTTCTGCTCGAGCGACAGCGCGGCGAGGGCGTCCGCCACCCGCCGTTCGACGGCCTCGGGCAGGAGATCGGTCTTCTGGGGGCGAGCGGAGCGCGAGTCAGCGACGGCCATGAACCCTCCTGGAAGCGCGGAGGCGCCGGCGAGGCGGCGCCGCGCACGGGACAACCATGGTCGAGGAAACACCAGGTTCACAGGAGAGTCACGGTCGCCGAGAGCTCGCGCTCGCGAGCGGGCGGGCGGGCGTCGCGGTGGTCGAGGGCGCGCCGCCCGTTGCGCGGGGGTGGGAACGGCGCGATGCTCGCCGTCCCTCGAGCGAGGCCGCTGCCATGAGCCTCTCCACCGTGCTCCGCGTCCTCGGCCGCAAAGACGGCGAGGTCCACAGCGTGTTCCGCGCCGGATCGCGCGTGTACGGCACCGCGTCCGCGACGTCGGACGAGGATTTCGTCGCCGTCCTCGCGCGGCGCGACGCGCGGCGGGACCTCGCCTTTGCGCCGGGCGTCAACGTCGTCGTCCACGGCCTCGACACCTTCCGCGACGCCATCGCCGAGCACAGCGTCTTCGCGCTCGAGTGCCTGTTCCTGCCGCCCGAGCACCGGCTCAAGGAAGGAAGGCCGCCCTTCCCGTTCAAGCTCGACAGGAAGAAGCTCGCCGCGTCGGCCGCGAGCCGCTCCGCGTCCGACTTCAAGAAGGCCGGCGCCCGCTTCGACGACGAGCCGGAGGCCTCGAAGAAGAAGCTCTTCCACGCCCTCCGGGTGCCGCTCTTCGCCGTGCAGATCGCCGAGTCCGGCGTCCTCCACGATTACGGCGCCGCGAACCCGTACTGGCGCGAGATCGCCGCGGACGAGCGCCTCGACTGGGAGGAGTACCGCAGGGCCTACGGCCCGATCCGCGAGGGCCTCTGCGATCGGCTCGCGGCGCTGGCCTCACGGCGGTGACGCGTCGGCCGGCGCCGGCGCCGGCGCGAGCCGCTGGGGCCGGATCTCCTGGTGCATCCAGTGCTCGTCCGTCTGCACGTGCCCGCGCCGCACCCACTTGGCGAGCCGCCGCTGGAACGCCGCGTCCGGGAACTCGCCGGCGGCCCGCACCACGACGCCCTCGCGCGGGCCGCCGAACGCGGAGGGCTCGCGCGCGAGCGCGGTCGTCAGCGCCTCGAGCTCGCGCTCGCCCTCGACGGTGCCCCGGAACAGGACGGGCACCGTGGGGAGCCCCAGATCGTTCGCCTGGGCCACGACCATGTCCCACTCCCAGAAGAGGCCCCGCACGTCGTCCCGCACGCCGAAGACCAGCGAATACCCCGGGAGCGCCTCGTACTCGATCGAGTGGATCGCATAGCAGTACTCGCAGAAGAGCGACATGCCCTCCGAGAGCAGGTGCGCGATGCTCGCGTGCGTGGCCTTCGCGAGGTCGAAGCTCGGGTGGGACGGAGGGCCCGAGTGCGAGCGGGAGAAGACGCTCGCCCGCGTGTACGTGAGGTTGCTCCCGTCGCACTTCTCGGTGATGACGATCTCGACGCCGAGCAGCCCCGACACGTCTGCCATCCTCTTGTCGTCGGACGTCCCGCCGGGGGACCACGGCAGGTGGAACGAGCGAGGGTATTTGGCGGACATGGCGGCGCCAGGGTAGCACCGGCGTCGTTTCGCGGACATGCTACGGCCCTCACGCGCGCTGCGCGTCGCGCGGCGTTGACTGCGCGCTCGCCAGGGGTCCTCCGTCATGTCCTCCGCGTCCTCGCTCCTCGACCTGCTCACGCCCGATCCGGGGCGTGTCCCCTGGGACGAGCTCCAGGTCTTCGACTGGGTCCGCGCGCTCGAGGCGTGCCCGCAGGACCCGATCCACCACGCCGAGGGCAACGTCTGGATCCACACCCGCATGGTGCTGGAGACGCTCCTCGGGCTGCCCGAGTGGCAGGCGCTGCCGGCCGAGGAGCAGCGCGTCGTGTACCTCGCGTGCCTCCTCCACGACGTGGCGAAGCCGGCGACCACCCGCGAGGAGGACGGGCGGATCACGGCGAAGGGCCACTCACGCGCGGGGGAGCTCCTCGCGCGCCGCCTGCTCTGGGAGCTCGGCGCGCCGTTCGCGCTGCGCGAGCATGTGTGCGCGCTCGTGCGCTACCACCAGATCCCGTTCTATCTCATCGAGCGCGACGACGCGCGGCGCGTCGCCGCCGAGATCAGCCTCCACGCGCGCTGCGACCTGCTCGCGCTCGTGGCCGAGGCCGACATCCGAGGGCGCGTCTGCGCGGACATGGGGCGCGTCGTCGACAACATCGAGCTCTTCCGCGAGTTCTGCCGCGAGGAGGGGTGTTACACCGCGCCGCGGTCCTTCGCCTCGGCTCACACGCGCTTCGTGTACTTCCGCTCCGATCCCGCCGGCGGGCGCCACCCGGACGTCGAGGTCTACGACGACACGCGCTCCGAGGTCGTGGTGATGAGCGGGCTCCCGGGCGCCGGGAAGGATACCTATGTTCGCCACCACCTCGCCGACTGGCCGGTCGTCTCCCTGGACGCGCTGCGGAGCGAGCTGGAGATCGATCCGGCGGACACGCAGGGACAGGTGGTCCAGGCCGCGCGCGAGCGGGCGAAGGAATACCTGCGGCGCGGCGAGCGGTTCGTGTGGAACGCGACGAACCTCTCGCGGCAGCGGCGCGGCCCGCTGCTGCAGATGGCGGCCGACTACGGGGCGAGGATCCGCGTCGTTTACGTGGAGGTGCCTGCATCGACGCTGTTCGCGCAGAACCGGGCGCGGGAGGCGGCGGTGCCCGAGGCCGTCATCCGCCGGATGATCGAGCGCTGGGAGATCCCGGCGAGGACCGAGGCCCACGAGGTGGTGCTGGCGGTGCGCTGACGCCTGACGTCGCCTGCCCTCGTGCCGGAGCCGCCGGATGGAGCGGCACGAGCCGCCCGGCTGCGCCCGCGCGCGGCATGGGGTACGCTGCGCCTGGAGCGACGTATGCCCTTCCAGAGCGAGAATTCTTTCATCCCGATTCCCCCGCCCGGCGAGGACGAGCTCCCGTACGACGACGGAGAGCCGATGGAATCCGAGCGCCACCGCGCGCAGATGGGCCTGCTCATCGAGGTGCTGAAGCTGTCCTGGCGCGACCGCGACGACGTGTACGTCGGCGGCAACATGGCCATCTATTTCAGCGAGCTGCAAGCGAAGAAGAACGACTTCCGAGGCCCCGACGTGTTCGTGGTGCTCGACACCAACACGCGCGAGCGCAAATCCTGGGTCGTCTGGCAGGAGGACGGGAGGACGCCCGACGTGGTGATCGAGCTGCTCTCCGAGAGCACCCAGGCCGTCGATCGCGGCGACAAGATGCGGATCTACGCGAAGCTCCTGCACGTGCCGGAGTACTACCTGTTCGATCCGTTCTCGGGCGTGCTCGAGGCGTATGTGCTCGATCGAGCCACGCGGTCCTACCTGCCGATGCCGCCCGAGGCGAACGGCGACGTCGTGAGCGCGTGCCTCGGCCTGCGCCTCGGGGTGCGCCGCGGCACGTACCGCGGCCTCGCCGTCGACTGGCTGCGCTGGATCGATGCCCATGGACGGGTGCTGCAGACCGGCGAAGAGCGGGCTCGCGCCGCCGAAGAGCAGGCCCGCGCCGCCGAGGAGCAGGCCCGCGCCGCCGAAGAGCAGGCCCGCGCCGCCGAGGAGCAGGCTCGCGCCGCCAGCGATGAGGCGAAGCAGCTCGCCGCCCGGCTCGCGGCGTACGAGAAGCAGTTCGGTCCGCTGCCCGGCGGCAGCTCGGGCTAGCGACCACGCGGCCGCCGGCCGCCACGGTCATCCCCAGCCGACCCGCTCGCCCCTTCCGAACCCCGGCGCCAGCATCGCCGCCCACCGCGCCGGGCTCTTGATCCGCTCCCGCGCCATCACCGCGTCCGCCACGAGGAGCCGCTGGAGCCCCTTCTCCCCGCCGAGCAGCTCGCCCGCCTGGCGCCGCGCCGCCGCCGCATAGAGCGGCATGTCCGCCGCGTCGAACCCGGCCGCCGCCGCCTCCAGCTGCGCGATCGCCGCCTCCCTGTCGCCGCGCAGCTCGGCCGCGCCCGCGCGGATCAGCGGCACGAACGGGTCCGACCACGCCGTCTTCTCCCGGGCGAGCGCCGCGGCGTCCCGGAGCGCCGCCTGGATCAGCGGCTCCGGCTCGGGCGCCGCCTCGGCCACGGCGAGCGCCGTGCACGCGCGCTCGACGTGGGCCATCACCCGGCTGTTCTGCATCATCAGCAGCATCGAGCCCTCGATCCTCGGCCAGGCGTCCGTGAGGCGCTTCATCGCGGCGCCGGCGCGGCCCGCGTACCGGTCGACGTAGGTCTCGCCGAGCAGCCCGACGAAATGCTCGAGGTGGAACCCCGACGTCGTCCACCTCGACAGCGCCCCCGCGATCGCGCCGCGCGCGCCCGCCACGTCGTCCGACGCGAGCGCCACCCACGTCGCCTGCACGCTGAAGATCGCCGCCGCGTAGAGATCCCCCCGCTGCTCGGCGGCGCGGAGCACCGCCGGCGTCGTCCGCGCGAGCGCGTCGATCTGCCCGCGGTAGTACCGCGCCCACGACGCCATCAGCTGCGTCGTCGCGAGCTCCCAGGACACGCCGGCGCAGCGGTCGCGCAGGAGCTCGTCGGCGACCTCGTACCACGCGGACGCCGCCTTCCAGCGCCCGGCCGTGAACGCCTCGAGCATGCCCGACACCATCATCGACAGGCCGAGGAGGTGCGGGCTGTCGAGCCGCTCCGAGAGCGCCCGCACCGCGGCGACGAGCTCCTCCGCGCGCGCCCGGCCCGGCGCCCCCATCATGCACGCGGACGAGGCCTCGAACGCGAGCGCGCGGCCGACGCGGTACGGCTCGCCGGCCCGCAGCGCGAGCAGCAGGGCGCGCGCCGAGAACTCGGCGGACCGGACCATGTCGACGCCGGACAGCCCCACCGTCACCGTCCAGCAGGCGTCGATGCGCGCGAGGTCCTCCGGCCGCACCTCCGCCTCGGACCGCTCGCGGAACCGGAGGCCCCTGAGGCGCAGCTCCGCCCGGTGCAGGAGCAGCGCCACCAGCGCGCGCCGCGGCGTCTCCGGGAACGAAAGGCCAACCGCCCGGAGGACGGCGCGGACGAGCTCGATCCCCTCGTCGATGTGCCCGCTCCGCAGGTACTGCTCCGCGGCCCGCCGGCGGAGCTCGAGCGAGCGCGCGCCGTCCGCCCCCTCCGCCGCCGCCGCGTAGATCCTCGCCGCCTCGGCGCTCTTGCCCGCGTTGACCAGGGCGTCGGCGCACCGCACGCCGAGCGCGCGCCGCTCGGCCTCGGGGACATCCGCCTCGCGCGAGCGCAGGCCGAGCGCGAGCTCGTAGAGCCGCGCCGCGCGCTCGAACGCGAGGGCCTCCGCCGCCTCCTCGGCCGCGCGCTCGGCGAGCCGCCCCGCCCGCGCCGCGTCCCCCGCGCCGAGCCAGTGCCGCGAGAGCGCCTCCGCGTCCGCCGTCCCCAGCGCCTCGAGCGCCCGCCCTAGCCTCCGGTGCCGCGCCGCGAGCTGCTCCGGGCCGAGCCGGCCGACAACGGCCGCGCGCACCCTGTCGTGCGACGCCTCGACGAGCTCGCCCTCGCCGGCGCGCCGCGCGGAGATCAGGTCCTCCAGGAGCAGCAGCGTCATCGCCGGGGCGCGCTCGTCGTCGCGGAGCTTCGCCGCGCGCGCCACGACCGCCGCGTCCATCGGCTCCCCGGCGACCGCGATCACCTCCAGCAGCCGGAGCGCCTGCGCCGGCAGGCGGCGCAGACGCGCGTCGAGCGCCCTGCCCCACGCGGCGTCGCCCCGGGCGCCGTCCTCGCCCGAGAGCTCCTGCGCGTCGCGGGCGAGCTCGCCGAGCAGCCGCGGGTTGCCCCGCGAGGCGCGGGCGATCGCGTCCGCCCGCGCGCGGGTGACGTCGTCGCGCGCGAACAGGAGCGCGAGCGAGAGCTCCTCGGCCTCGAGCGGCGAGAGCGGGCCGACCTCGAGCTCGCGCAGCTCGCCGTCCCGGCGCGCCGGCTCGATCCGCCCCCGCGCGGCGGCGGCCTCGGCCTCGGCGTCCCGGCGCTCGAGGCCCATCCCGTCGAGCAGCGCGCGGAGCGGCGCGCTCGTGGCGACGTCCTCGTCCCGGAAGCTGCCGAGGAACATCATCGCGGGCGCGTCGGGAGGCCGCGTGAGCTCGAGCAGGAGCGCCACGCTGTCGATGTCGCTCCACTGCAGGTCCTCGATCGCCACGACGAGCGGGCTGCGCTCGGCGATGCGAAAGAGCAGCTGGCGGAGCGCGGCGAAGCTGCGCTGACGCAGCTCCTGCGCGTCGGGCGACTCGCTCGGGCGCGGCGCCGACGCGACGGCCGGCACGCGCGAGAGCACCGGGAACACCCGGGCGAGCGCGCGGACGTCGCGCGGCAGGAGGCGCTCCGCCTCGTCGTCCGACACCCGCCGGAGGAAGCGGCTCAGCGCCTCCATCACGCCCCCGAACGCCTTGTAGGACTCGGTCGCCGCGAGCGCGCAGCGCCCCCGCAGGACGATCGGCCCCTTGTCGCGGCGGAGCCCCATCAAGAAGTGGTGGATGAGCGCGCTCTTGCCCATGCCCGCGGCGCCGTGAACGAGCACGGCGACGGGCCGCTCCAGCACGAGGGCCTCGGCGGCGCGCTGGAGCGCCCGCAGGTGGGGGCGGCGGCCGATGAAGTGCTCGATCGTCGGCGGCGCGGGCGGGAGCAGCGCGCTCGCAGGCGCGGCCTCGGCGCTCGCAGGCGCGGCCTCGGCGCTCGCAGGCGCGGGCTCCGCGTCCTGCAGCGGGGGCTCCGCGCCCTGCAGCGGGGGCTCGGCGCCCTCAGGGTCCTGCCGCTCCGCGCTCTCCACGCCGCGCCACCGTCACTTCTTGCTCAGGAACGCATCCATCGCACGCCGGTGCTCCGGGCCGTTCCACTGCTCGGCAAACGCCCGTCGCTCGACCTCGGCGGCGGAGGCGCGCAGCGCCTCGCGCACCTTGTGCAGGGACCGCTTCATGGCCGCGACCGACGCGCGTGGGCCCTCGGCGATGCGGCCGACCTGCGCGATCGCCCGGCTCCGCGCCGCGCCGGTGGGGACGACCTCGCTCACGAGGCCGACGCGGAGCGCCTCGGCGGCGTCGATCCTCTCCGCCGTCAGGAGCAGCCGCGCCGCCGCGAGCGGCCCCACCCGCTCGCAGAGCCGCGTGAGCCCGCCCCAGGCCGGGGACAGGCCCATCTTGACGTGCCGGAACGAGAGCGCGGCGTGCTCCTCGACGACGACGAAATCGCAGAGCAGCAAGAGCTCGCAGCCGCCGCCCAGCGCGTCGCCCTGCACGGCGGCGACGATCGGCACCTCGCTCTCCTCGAAGGCCGCGAGGCCCTCGAACAGCCGGAGGACCTCGCCCCCCTCCGCGCCGCCGGCGGCGAGCGCGTGGAGCTCGCGGATGTCGCCGCCCGCCACGAAGACGTCGCTGCTCGCCGCGGTGAGCACGACGCCGCGAACGCGCGGGTCGGCGCTGGCGCGGCGGATCGCCTCGCCGAGGCGGCCCGCGAAGCCGCTGTCGATGGCGTTCCTGCGCTCGGGACGATCGATGGTCAGGACGACCGCATCGCCGGCCGCCTCGACCCGCAGGGTCACGAGAGCGCCCTCCGCGCGCCCCTCCCGCCGGTGAGCGCCGCGGCCTTCCGGCGGCTCGCGCCCGCCCCGTTCTCGGCCGCCGCGCGGCTGAGCCGCCGCGGCGCCGGCATGCGCTCGTCGTGGATCACCTCGGCGATCCGCGCCTCGAGCGTGCGGCGGCTGAGGCCGCGCTGCTCCGCCGCGTACCGCTCGGCGTAGCTGATGATCGCGCCCGCGACGTCGACGCCGCTCGCGCGCTCGATCCCCTCCAGGCCGGGCGAGCTGTTGATCTCGAGGATCTTGGGCCCGGAGCGCGCCTCGAGCATGTCGACGCCGGCGACCTCGAGGCCCATCGCCTTCGCGGCGCGGATCGCGACGCTCCGGTAGGCGCGCGGCAGCTTCACCCGATCGCCCTTGCCGCCGCGGTGGAGGTTCGAGCGGAACTCCCCCGGCTTGGCGACGCGGCGCATCGAGGCGACCACGCGGCCGCCGACGACGATGACCCGGATGTCGCGCCCCTTCGACTCGCGCACGTATTCCTGGAGCACGATGTCCTGGCCCATGGCCCAGAACGTCTCGAGCAGCGCGTGCACGGCGTGGGGCGTCTCGGCGAGCATCGTGCCGATGCCCTGGGTCCCCTGCTGGAGCTTCACGATCGCGGGGCAGCCGCCGACGAGCGACAGCGCCGCCTCGACGCCGGCCGGGCTCCGGGCGCACACGGTGATCGGCACGTTGAGCTTGCGGCGCGTGAGCAGCTGGAGCGCGCGCAGCTTGTCGCGGCTCCTCGCGATCGAGACGGCGCCGTTCAGGACGGGGACGCCCATGAGATCGAACTGACGGACGACGGCGAGGCCGTAGTTCGTGATGCTGGCGCCGATGCGCGGGATCACGATGTCGAAGCGGGGCACCGCCGAACCACCGACGAGCAACGACGGGCGGCCGCGCGACACGACGATCTGGAAATCGAGCGGATCGATGACGCTGACGTCGTGACCACGCGCGCGCCCCGCGAGCACGATCCGGCTCGTCGAATAGAGGGACGCGTTGCGGGACAGGACGAGGAGTCGCATGTGGCCCGGAGGCTAGCAGAGCCCGCAGACTGCGTGGATGGATGCGCGTGCCGATTCATTTTTCGCTCTTCGGCGGTTCTTCTGACGCTCGCGCCGCTCGCGCCGCGCCCCGCACGGTCGCGCGCCGCGCCATCGGCCCTCGTTTTCCATGAGGCCCTGCGCGGTCTCCGTGGGACGCCGCGCATTTCCGCGCGTCCCCCGCCCCGCGGGACGCCGCGCGCTCCGCGGGGTTCCCCGCGCGGCCGTGCGGCGGACCAGGCGCGGCAGAGACGCCGAGGTGCGGCGCTTGCGCTGAAAAATGTTTCGTGTACGAATCATCTCGGTCGTGCCGGCGAGGAGGGGTTCGCGATGTGGCAGCCGTTCACGGAAGAACATCAGCAGTTCAGAAAGACGGTGCGGGCCTTCGCAGAGAAGGAGCTCGCTCCTCATGTGGAGGAGTGGGAGTCGTCGGAGTGCTTTCCCAGCTGGGTGTTCAAGCGCGCCGGCGAGCTCGGGATCCTGGGCGCGCACTTCCCGGAGGAGCACGGCGGCGCCGGGCTCGACTACTGGTTCTCGGCGGCCAAGGCCGAGGAGCTCGTGCGCTGCACGATGGCGGGCGTCTCGATGGGGCTGCTCGTGCAGAGCGACATGGCGACCCCGGTGATCAGCGACATCGGCACGAAGGAGCAGATCGAGGAGTTCCTCAAGCCGGCGCTCGCGGGCGACAAGATCGCCGCGCTCGGCGTCTCCGAGCCGGCGGCCGGCAGCGACGTGGCCGGGATCCGGACGATCGCGCGCAAGGAGGGCGATGACTACGTGCTGAACGGGCAGAAGACGTTCATCACGAACGGGACGCGCGCCGATTTCGTCACGCTGCTCGCCAAGACGTCGCCGGACAGGGGCGCCCACGGCTGCTCGTTCTTCCTCGTGCCGACGGCGCTCCGCGGCTTCAACGTCGCGAAGAAGCTGAAGAAGATCGGCAACAAGTCCTCGGACACCGCGGAGCTCTTCCTGGAGGACGTGCGGGTGCCGGGGCGCTACCTGCTCGGCGAGCCCGATCAGGGCTTCGCGTACCTGATGCAGAACTTCCAGACCGAGCGGCTGGTCGCCGCGGTGAGCGCGATCGCGAGCTCGTTCATGACGCTCGACGGCACGGTCGAGTACGGGCGCGAGCGGGTGGCGTTCGGCAAGCCGATCATCAAGCGCGAGTCGTGGCAGCACAAGCTCGTGGACCTGTACACGCGCTGCGAGGCGGCGCGCGCGTTCGCCTACAAGTGCGTCGACCACTACAACGACGAGCGGTACGTGCGGAAGGTGCCGATCAGCTTCGACACCGTGAAGCTCATCTCGATGGCGAAGATCCTGGCCGGCGACGTGGCGAACGACGTCGTGGACACGTGCCTGCAGTTCCACGGCGGCTGGGGCTACATCGAGGACTTCCCGATCGCGCGCGCCTGGCGCGATCAGCGGCTCCTCCGCATCGGCGGCGGGACGACCGAGACGATGAAGTACTACCTGGCAAAGCTGATGAACTTCTGAGCGCCCCCGCGGCCCGGCGGCTCAGCCGCGAACCGACGCCCTCGGACACAAAAGCGCGCCGGTCGAAAAAAAGTAGAGACAAGCGGCGCGAGAGGCTGTAGATATGCCGCTCCCAACGACCGGGGCTGTAGCTCAGCTGGGAGAGCGCATGACTGGCAGTCATGAGGTCAGGGGTTCGATCCCCCTCAGCTCCACCGATAGGACCGAAGGACTCCTGTTCCTGTAAGTTCCCGTAAGGAGTCCGCATCGCCGTGCCCGCTCGCCGGCGTGTCGGAGTAGAGAACCCGGACATGGCTCTCTTGCCTCACTGGGTCTTCCCGGAGCTCGACGCGAGCGCGGTGGGCGCGGCGCGTGCGCGGCAAGACACGCTGACCAAGCCGCGCGGCAGCCTCGGCGTGCTCGAGGATCTCGCCGTGGCGCTCGCCGGCATCCAGGGCGGGGCGCCCGCGAGCCGACCCGCGGCGGCGGTGCTCTTCGCCGCCGATCACCCCGTCGCCCGGCACGGCGTGTCGGCGTACCCGCCAGAGGTCACGGCGGCGATGGTGGCGAACTTCGTGCGCGGCGGCGCCGCCGCCAGCGTCCTCTGCCGGAACCTCGGCGTCGATCTGCGGGTCGTGGACGTCGGGGTCGCCCACCCGTACGAGCGCGTCGACGGCGGCGATGGCGCGCGGCTGCGGCGCGATCCGGTCGCCGACGATCCCATCGGCGACCTGCGGATCGAGGACGCGCTCTCGGAGGCCGTCTACGAGCGCGCGCTCCGCGCGGGCGCCGCGGAGATCGACGCGCTCGGGGGCGACACGCGCGTCGTCCTGCTCGGCGACATGGGCATCGGCAACACAACGGCGGCGGCGGCCATCACGGCGCTGCTCCTCGGGATCGCGCCGGAGGATGTCGTCGGGGCGGGGACCGGCGTCTCCGGCGACGCGCTGTCGCGCAAGATCGAGGTCGTGCGCGACGCGACGCGACGCGCGCAGGAGGTCTCGGGCGTCCAGCGCACCGATCCGCACCGCGTCGTGCAGGCGGTCGGCGGGAAGGAGATCGCCGCGCTTGTGGGCGCCATGGCGCGGGCGATCGAGCTGCGCATGGCGGTGCTCGTCGACGGCTTCATCGTCTCGACTGCGGCGCTCGCGCTCGTCCGGATGTGCGCGGAGGCGCGGTCGGGCATGCTCTTCGCCCACCGCTCGGCCGAGCGCGGCCACGCCCACGTCCTCGCGGCGCTCGACGCGCGCCCCTTGCTGGACCTCGGGATGCGGCTCGGCGAGGCGAGCGCGGCGCTGGCCGCGCTGCCCCTCCTCGACGCGGCCTGCGCCCTCCACGCCGGCATGGCGACGTTCGCGAGCGCGAGCGTGCCGGATCGCGCGCGGCCCGGGACTCCATGACGGCGCCGCCGGTGCTGCGCGGCGCCCGCGCAGCGGCGACCTTCCTCACGCGCGTCCCGGTCGGCGGCTTCCCCTACGCCGAGGCGGACTGGCGCTGGGCCTCTGCCTGGTTCCCGTTCGTGGGCGCCGCGCTCGGCGCCGTCCAGGCCGCGGTGTGGCTGCTCGTCGATCGGAGCGGCGCGCTCGTCGCGGCGAGCGTCACCGTGGCCCTCGGGCTGCTGCTGACCGGGGCGTTCCACGAGGACGGCCTCGCGGACACGGCCGACGCGCTCGGCGGCGCCTTCGACCGCGCGCGGATCTTCGAGATCCTCAAGGACAGCCGCATCGGCGCGTTCGGCGCGGCGGCGCTGATCGTGGTCCTCGTGCTGCGCGTCGCCCTGCTCGCGCGGCTCGACGCCGCGGCGCCCGTCGCCCTCGTGCTGACGCAGTGCCTCTCGCGCACCCCGCCGATCTGGCTGATGGTCGCGCTGCCCTACGTGACCCAGAGCGGCTCGCGCAGCCGCCCGGTGGCGCAGGCGGCGCTCCCGCAGGCGCTGCTCGGCTCGCTCTGGCCGGCGCTCGCGCTCGCCGCGGCGCACGCCGCCGGAGCCCTCACGGCGGCCGAGGCGGCGGGCATGCTCGTCGCCGCCGCCGCCGCCGCGGCGATCTGCGGCCTCCGCTTCCGCGCCCGCGCCGGCGGGCTCACGGGCGACTTCCTGGGCGCGGCGCAGCAGATCGCCGAGTGCGCCGCGCTGCTCGCCCTCGCGCTCGTGCGGGGCGGCTGAGCCGCGGGCCCGCGCGTGGATCCCCTCGCCCACGGCCTCATCGCCTTCCGCCACGCCCCCGTCGCGCTCTCCGGCGTCTGCTACGGCCGCCTCGACGTCGCCGCGCAGCTCCCCCCGGAGGCTGCAGCGGCCGCGATCGAGCGCGCGCTCCGCGAGCTCCGCGTCCGCCCCGGCGTGGTCTTTTCGTCGCCGCTCTCCCGCTGCGCGCTCCCGGCCGCCGAGCTCGCGGCGCGCCTCGGGGTGCCGCGCGCGATCGACGATCGCCTCCTCGAGATCTCCTACGGCGCGTGGGAGGGGCGCGCCTTTGCGGACATCGAGCGCGACGACCCGGCCGCGTACGCCGCGTGGCTCGACGGCTGGGAGCGCGTCGGGCCGCCCGGGGGCGAGTCGGCGCTCGAGGTCGAGTCCAGGGTGCGGTCGTTCTGGCGCGAGCTCGGCGGCGCGGCCGGCGCGGCCGGCGTGGACGTCGCTGACGTCGCTGACGTCGCTGACGTCGCTGACGTCGCGGACGTCGCGTCCCGCGCGCGCCCGCACCTCCTTGTCGCGCACGCCGGGGTACTGCGCGCGCTCCGGGTCGTCGCGTGCGGCGCCAGCTGGCCCGCGGCGATGAGCGCGCCGGTCCCTCACCTCACGGCCGAGCGCTTCCCTCTCCCTGCGTCCGCCCTTTCGCTGGCGGACCTTTGAGGGGCGCGTACCCTCGTCGGGCATGACCCCGCAAGAAGAGCTCGCGCTCCTGCTGCGCCCGGCGGCCGGAGGCCTCTACCTCGTCTCGACCGGCCGCGCGCAGCAGCTCGAGGTCCAGCGGCGGCTCTACGGCGCCGCGACCGAGGAGGAGGTCCTCGCGCGGTTCCGCGCGTCGCTCGACCGCATCGCCGGCGCGCGCGCCGTCCTGCTCGGCATCCCGTCCGACGTCGGCGCGGGGTTCCTCCGCGGCTCCAACATGGGCCCGCAGGCGATCCGGACCGCGCTGCTCGACGCCTTCCCGGACTTCCCGGAGCGCGCGCGCGAGGTCGGGCTCGTCGACATCGGCGACGTCTTCGTCGTGCCGCAGCTCCTGCACGACGACATGCTCTCGGAGGCGCAGAGGGCCGCGTCGCGCCGCGCGCTCTACCCTGGCGTGCCCGAGCCCGCGGCGTCGCGGCTGCCGGTCTCGCCGCTCTCCATCGCGGAGCGCGCGCTCGATCTCGTCTTCTCGATCAACCCGGGCGTCGCCCCCATCGTGCTCGGCGGCGATCACTCCACGGCCTTGCCGGTGGCGCGCGCGCTCGCCCGCGCGCGGAAGCGGCCGTGGGGCATCGTCCAGCCGGACGCGCACACCGATCTGCTCGAGGAGCGGCTCGGGATCGCGTACTGCTTCGCCACGTGGTCGTACCACGCGAACGAGCTGGTCGGGCGGGGCGGCCGGCTGACGCAGGTGGGGGTCCGCGCGTCGCAGAAGCCGCGCGAGCACTGGGAGAGCCGCTACGGCGTGCGGCAGTTCTGGGCGGCCGAGTG
This sequence comes from Sorangium sp. So ce426, assembly GCF_051475585.1. Classification (NCBI taxonomy): domain Bacteria; kingdom Pseudomonadati; phylum Myxococcota; order Polyangiales; family Polyangiaceae; genus Sorangium; species Sorangium sp. So ce426. The sequence goes on from NZ_CP150341.1 coordinate 9,782,922, forward strand.
CCGCGCCGATCCGGCGGCGGCGCTCGACGCCATCGTGGCCCACGTGAAGAGCACCGGCGTCGAGGGCGTGTATTTCTCGAACGACATCGACGGCACGGACGCCGCGTACGCCGACGCCACGGGGACGCCGGAGCCGGACGGCCTGTCGCCCGAGTTCGTCGTGGCGCTCATCCGCCGGCTCGGGCGCGAGGTCGGCCTGATCGGCGGCGACGTCATGGAGGTCGCGCCGGCGCTCCAGCCGACGCCGGAGAGCGCGGCGCGCACGGTCGCGCTGGCGGCGCGCTACCTGCGCGAGACGATCGAGGCCACGGTCGGCCGCGCGCTCGCCTGACGCCGCTCAGGGCTCGGGGCCTCTGGCCGCGGGCAGGGCGGCGTCGCGGGCCCAATCGCTCCAGGACCCCTCGTAGAGGATCGCGTCCTCGCGGCCGAGCGTCATCAGGGCGAGCAGGTCGTGGCAGGCGGTGACGCCGGAGCCGCAGTAGCAGACCACGGTGGCCGCATCGAGCGCGCCGAGGTCGCGGTAGCGCCGCTCGAGCTCCGCGCGCTCGCGGAAGGCGCCCCCGGGGGCGCCGAGGTTCTCGACAAAGGGGGCGGAGCGGGCGCCGGGGATGTGGCCCGGGCGGGCATCGACGGGCTCGCTCTGCCCCTCGTAGCGCTCGCGGGCGCGCGCATCGAGGATCACCGCCGCCGGATCGCGGCGCAGCCTGTCGACAGCCGCCTTGTCCGCGACCGGGGCGCCGCCGGGGGCGAGATCCATGGCGGGCGCTTCCGCGATCGTGGGTGCCTCGATCGAGAGCGGGTGTTCCGCGGAGGTCCACGCCTGGAGTCCCCCGTCGAGCACGCGCCCGCCTGGATGACCGAAGTAGCGCAGCAGCCACCAGAGACGGGCGGCGATGGCGCCCCCGGCGTCGTCGTAGCCGACGACCACCGAGCCTGGGGTGACCCCGATGCGGGCGAGGACACGCGCGAACGCCGCCGCGTCGGGCAGCGGGTGGCGGCCAGGTCCGCCGTGCGCCGGGCTGGAGAGATCGGCATCGACGTCGAGGTGGACAGCGCCCGGGATGTGCCCGCGGGCGTACTCGTCGGCGCCGCGGCGACCGCCGAGGTACCAGCGGCAATCGACGACGCGGACGCGGGGATCACCCGCGTGCGCCGCGAGCCAGGCGACATCGACGAGCGGACCGGGGGGCACGAGGAAGGGATCGCTCATGGGCGAAGGGTACCCACCCTGCTCGCGCCCGGCCACATCGCGTCCTCGCCATGCTCGACGTGCTCGGCTGTACCCGATGGCGCTGTGGAGCCGCACGCGACTCCGGCGCTCGACGGAGCACCCCAGAGTGACGGCATTTGCAAGCACTTTTGACAGTCGAGATCGGGCTCGAGGGCATCAGGCATGAATGCCAATCGGCGCGTACAGCATCCCTGCATGCGAGGATGGCCGCCTCAAACCGCTTGATTTTGAAACGCATTGGCTCGTCCGACCCGCCGCAGCACCTACCCACCCCGGAGGACACCCCTGGCGACGTGCTCACAAAAGTTCGGCTTCACAAGATCCATTCATCGATCACGCCTCACCTCGAACGTCCGACGGATCGAAGCCTTTCCCTTTGTCGCGACCGGCGAGAGAGCTATACTTTTCTCTCCAACCATTTTAATTATGATCCATGAAACTTCGACTCTCGAACTTCGCCGCCGCAGCGTTCGTCGCCCTCCTGTCACCTCTTTCAGGCTGCTCCGATGATGGAAGCACCGGCAGCTCGGAAGCCGGCACGACCGGTGGAGGGTCTACCTCGAGTGCATCCGGGTCCGGCGGGCAGGGCTCGGGCGGGGATGGCGGCGGAGGGGCCACGTCCTCGAGCTCGAGCTCGGCTGGAACCGGTGGTAGCGGCTCAGCGGTCGAGCCAACCTTTGAAACGGTCCGGGCGGTCGTCGCGCAAGCTGGCTGCTCCACCGCGAGCTGCCACAACGGCGAGGCGAGACCGACGCTGGTGGACGACGACACCCTTTACACGACCCTGACGACGCACATCTCCGAGGCGTGCGGAGACATTCCGCTCGTCACTCCCGGCGATCCAGAGCAGAGCGCCCTCGTCAAGATCCTCAAAGGCCCCTGCGGGGATATCGCCCGCATGCCCAATGGATGCGTCAGCACTCCCGGCCCGGAATATACGTGCCTGTTCCCGGAATACATCGACGCGATCGAGCAGTGGGTCGCCGACGGCGCGCAGCAGCAGCGGTGAGCGGCCGATGACAACGACGCGGGCTCCGCCCCGGAGCTCCGCGTCGTTGTGCTGATGACACGAGGTCATCGCGGTCGCTGCAGCCCAGCGCCAGGCAAGAGGCCCCTCCTGAGTGGAGGGGCCTTTTTTTTCATTTCGCTCGATCCGGCAGCCCCGGCGCGAGCGACGATCAGCCGTTCGCGCGAAGCGCCTTGAACTCGCCAGCGTCCTTGATGGACACTGGATTGTTCTCGCTGGCGAAGAGCTTTGTGTCGTCGTGCTTGCCGAAGTGGGTCACCTCTGCCGAGCCGCCGATCGCCGGGAAGCCGTCCGCGCCGGCCTTCACCCCGATGGCGTTCAGCAGGTTGCAGAAGTACTTGTTGATCGGCTGCGTGGCGACATCCGGCGGAGTCCCCGTGCCATCGATCTCGCCGAACTCGAGCTTCGTCTGGCCCGGCCCGCAGGCAGCCTCGCTGCTACCGCCGGCCAGGTCAGCCTTGCCACCTTCGACGTTCACGGCCTGACCCACCTTGAAGTAGCCGCCGCAGCTCCCTGCCTGGAGGATCGGCAGGTTGTTGAGGTTGTGGCTGTTGCCGTCGGAGTCTTCCTGGAACCAGACGGTCGCGGTGTTGTCGAGGAGCTTCCGGTCGCCCTCTTCGATGCTGTCGAGCCGACCGACGAGGTAGGCGAACTTCTTCGCGTACCAGTCGTCGATCTGCTGAATCATCTCGATGACACCAGGAACGCAATCACCACCCATGTTGGCGTCGCCGACGCGGTGGGAGATGCCATGGGAATCCTTCGAATGATTGATGCCGTCCCACTTGAACGTGATGCCCCCGGGGAACTTCATGAAGATGACGCGGTTCTGGTCACAGATGGCCGAAAGCACCGCGAGGTCCATCATGACGTTCGTCGACTTCGACAGGTCGACGCCGAGGCCCCCCCCCTGCGAGGCCGCCTGCACGGACTGGGCCGTCAAGCCGAGCGCCTCTGCCTGGTCGGCGCTGCACTGGGCTCTGACCGTGTTCGTGGTCTGGTGGAGGAGGTCCTTCCAGTCGGAGAGCCGCTGCTTGTCCGCCTGGCTCATCCTGACCCTCGCGAGGCTGTCAATGTCCTCCCGCACAACGTCGATCACGCTCTTGCCGCGGGCCACCTTGTACGTATCCTGCGACACGGGGCCCTGGCCGAAGAGGCCCGTGAGGTTGTTGTAGATCGTCGTCGGAGAGCCGATGCCGGGGAAGATCTGCTTGGGCTTGTCGTACGAGAAATTGGAGAACGAGTCCTGCCGCACCCCGCCGATCTGCATGACGAGGGGAGCGGCGCCGTTGGGGTTGACCTGCTCCGCGGCGATGTGATCGAGCGACCGCCCGGTCGACTTCGCGTTGAACTTGTCGCTCTCGGGCGTCACCGGGTAGCAGGTGAAATACGACCCCATGACCTGACCGTGGGGGTCGTTGTTCTGGCCGTGGGTCCGCCCGAAGCTCCACTCGTTCATCGCCCGGATGCCACGCGGCATCAGGAGCTTCCTTGCAAAGGGAGCGAGGTGCTTGAGCGTCGTCGCCTCGTAATCGGCGGCGGTCAATTCGCCATGGGACTTCTTCGGGAACCACCGGTTCGTCAGGCAGCCATAGTGCGTGAAGAGCACGATCAGCCGCTTCGGCGCGCCGCCGCCGGCCGACTGCGCCTCGGCGTCACGCTCGGCGACGGAGCCCAGGAAAGGTGCAGCGACGACGGCTCCACCCAGGCCTCGGAGGAATACTCTTCGGTTGAGGTTCTTCATCATGGTCGTATTCCTTCTCAATCCCCGAGGACGGTGCGCAGGCGGAACGAATCGGCCTGGGTAAGATCCGTGAGCAAATTGATGATGGTATAGCCGTCGCTCGACAGCTTGTCGCTGAGCTCGTTGACGGTGCAGGCGTCGTTCGTGTTCGGCACCCTCCGGCGGGCCCAGGAGACCCACTGCTCGGCATAATGACGCTTGGCGATCGCACCAGCGCCAAGCTCGGTCATCATCTCGAGGGGTGTCGTGATCGTCTTCGTGTTGGTGTCGCTGAAGTAGACGTCGCCCGTCGCGTTGATGTCGCCGCCGAGCGGATCCTTCGTCTGCACCTTGCCAACGGAGTCGAACCTCTCGAGCACGAAGCCCGGCGGGTTGACGAGCTTGCTGTGGCAGTCGACGCACCCCGCAGGGGAGGTCAGCGCCTCGATGGCCTCACGCTCCGTGGAGAACGGGCCCGGGGGCCGCGGCGTCTGGTCCGCGCCGGGCGTCGGCTTCAGGGTGAGCCCGAGCAGCCTGTTGGCGACGAACGCGCCCCGGAGGATCGGGCTCGTGGCGCCGAAGGACGAGTAGGAGCTCAGGAACCCGACGCGGGTCAAGAACCCCGGCCGCTCGTTCGGGTCGAGCTCCACCCGCGTCAGCTCCGCGCCATAGTCGGCGGCGTCGAGCCCGTAGATCGGAGCGGTGTCCTTGTTCACGTAACCGACGTTGCTGAGGAAGATGTCCTTGAACGACCCCCCCTCGAACGCCACCTCCTCGAAGAAGGCGTCGATCTCGGCCAGCATCGGAGCGACGATGGCCGGGGAGTAGTCGGGGAACTTGGTCGTGTCGTGCTCGACCTGTCCCCAGTGCGATCCCTGGCGGATGTCCGCGTAAGCACGATGGAACAGGGCCACGATCGGCGCCGTCTTGGCGCGGTCCTGAACCATCCGCTCCGCCTGCGCGAGGATCTGCTCCCTGGTGGTGAGCTGACCCGCGTCAGCGGCGGTGTTCAAGGCGTCATCCGGAATGGATCCCCAGAGCAGGAACGCGAGCCGCGTCGCCACCTCGTGGCTGGAGAGCTTGATCGCGCCGTTCTCCGTGTCGTCCGTCAGCTCGGGGACCGTGATGAACGAGGGCGAAGCGAGCATGGCGAAGAGGATGGCCTCGGCGACCTCCGCGGGCGTGCCCTTGGGCTCCAGCGCGTTGAACCGCATGTAGCGCTGCACCTCTTCGTCCGTCACAGGGCGCCGGAAGGCCCTGCGGCCGAAATCGCGGATCGTCGACTCGAGGCACCCGGCCGCCGCCGGATCGCAGGCGATGAACTTGGACTTGTTCGGCCCGGCCATCACCTCGGCGGCGATGCTCTCGGCGGCCACGAGGTAGGAGTTCCAGGCGATGTCCGTCATGCTGCCCTCGAAGTCGGACACGAGGAGCGAGGACGGGTTGCCCGTGGGAGCGTTCGGCACGCTCGTCACACCGAGCAGATCCCTCACCACCGCGTCGTACTCCCGGTTCAAGAGCCGCGGGCTCTGGGACGTGGCCCAGATCCCGGGAGTACAGATACCTGGGTTGCCGGGGTCCTGCTCCTCCGGCCCGCCCCCCGTACCGGTGCCAGAGGACTCCCCACCGCTGGAGGAGACCCCAGGTTCACCGGGTGCTATCTCGCCAGTGCAACCAGCGAGAAGAGGTAATGACGTCAAAAATGTTGCCGTACCGATGTACGCTAGTTGCCGCAGCGTTCGCATAATGTGACTATCCCCGACCTGCGCCGAGCTGATCCCCCAGCGCATGATTCCAACGCGGGTCCAACCGGCGAGCCCCCGCTCGGGGAGCTGGCGCCCGCAAGCGCCGCGGAGGCCGCTCGCGCGGTGGAATCTTCGCGCATGGCTTTATGAGAACGTGTCATGAGCGCGGAGCGCCGGAGCACCGGGCCCACGCGGCGCATTCATCACTCGAGCGCGCGACAGGCTCGGGAACGAGGCCGCTCAGGGGTTCGCCTTGAGCGCGGCGAACTCCCCTGGATCGTGGATGGCGGGGGGCATGGTCCCGCCGCCGATGAAGTCTTCCGTCCGGTCGTACCTGCCGAAGTGGGTCACCGGCTCCGAACCGCCCGGTGCCGGGAAGCCATCCGTATCTGCCTTGACGCCGAGGGCGTTCATCAAGCTGCAGAAGTACTTGTTGATCGGCGCGTTGGCGAGCGACGGATCGGTCCCCGTGGACTGGGTGGTCGCGTCCACCTCGTCCAGAGCGCCGTCGGCACAGAGGATCTCGCTGTTGCCTGTCGTGAGATCGGGCGAGCCATCCTCGACGTTCACGGCCCAGCCGGTCTTGAAATAGCCGCCGGCGCTGCCGACCTGGACGATCGGCAGGTTGTTGAGGTTGCGGGCGCAGCCGTCCGACGCGTCCTGGAACCAGACGGCCGCGCTGTTGTCGAGGAGCGTCCCGTCGCCCTCGTCGATACGGTTCAGCTGTTCGACGAGGTGGGCGAACTTCCTCGCGTAGTAGTCGTCGATCTTGAGGAGCATGTCGATCACACCCGGGACGCAGGTGCCCTGCATGCTGGCGCTGCCCACGCGATACGAGAGGCTGCCGCTCTCCATCGTCAGGCCGAGCCCCGTGAAAGCGTAGTTCATGGGATACTTCAGGAAGATGACGGGGTTCGCGTTGCACGCCGCCGCGAGCACGGCGAGGTTCGACCAGAGGTCCGCGCCGTCCAGACCGTCGGAGATTCGCTGCGTCAGCACGTCGTCGCGCCTCGGGGTGTTGCTCACCAGGTCGACGTTCCCTTGCGTCGCGCCGAGCGCCGTGGCGAGGGACGTGGTGCACTGCGCGGAAGCGACGGTCTTCACGGACTCGTCGAGGAGCGCCTTCCAGGCCTCCAGCTTGTTCTTGTCCGCCCGGCTCATGTCGAAGCGCGCGAGCGTGTCGAGATCGTCCCGCACGATGTCGATGATGCTCTTGCCCCGCATGGCCTTGTACGTGTCCGGAGACGGGAGGGGGTCCGTGAACAGGCCCGTGAGCTTGGCCAGGATCTCCGTCGGCGCGCCCAGACCCGCATACAAGGTCTCGGGCGCCGAGTACGAGATCGCCGAGATAGGGATGTCGCTGGAATTCCCCACGCGAAGGAACAGGGGCTCGCCGTCCGGGCTGAGCTGTCGTGCGATGACGTGGTCCAGCGAGGGACCGGTCGATCTGGCGTTGTACTTCGTCGCTTGGTCGAAGCTGAACGGGTCGTTGCTGTTGGGAGTGACCGGATGGCACGTGAAGAACGACCCGTTCACCTGCAAGTGGCGATCGTTCCCCTGCCCCCGATCCATGCGCACCGTCCACTCGTTCATCGCGCGGATGCCTCGGGGCATGAGGAGCTTGTCGACGTAAGGCGCCAGGTGCTTGAGCGTCGTCGACTCGAGGTCCGCAGCGGTGAGCGGGCCGTGCGACTTCTTCGGGAACCACCGCGTCGTGATGCAACCAAAGTGCGTGTACATCACGATAAGCCGCTTCGGCGGCGTGACCGGCTGCGCCATCACGGTGCGGTCGGCGAGCGAGCCGAGGAACGGCGCCGCGACGCAAGCCCCGCCCAGCCCCCGGAGGAAAATTCTTCGGTTCACGCGCTTTGCCATGGTCGAATTTTTCCTACCTCAGTGAGTACAAACGCCCGGCTGCCCCTCGGAACGCCCTCCGAATGCCCGCGTTTGCCGCGTCTCCATCACCCTACAATGCCCGCAGACCCGCGAACGTATTTGTATTTCGCTCGGCCGGGCGCGCTCGTCGAGCGGCCTTCGCTCAGGCTCGAGCGCAGAAACGGCGCCAGATGTCGCGGTAGATCGACTCGAGATTGCGGGCGAAGCGCGGGCCGTCCATGAGCGGCGACTGCTTCATGCGATCGCGCAGCGTTCGGCGAAGCTCGCCCAGGTGCTCGAGGTCCTCGGCGAGCGAGCTGGCGACCCGAACGTAGTGCTCCGGCGTCGTCGCGATGAGCTCCGGCAGACCCAGGTTCATCGCCTGGCAGACGCCGGCGCGGCCGACCACGGTTTCACCTGCGAGGGTCACCACCGGGACGCCCATCCACAGCGCGTCGAGGCTCGTGGTGTGGCCGTTGGAAGGGAACGTATCGAGACAGATGTCGATCTCGCGGTACCTTCGCAGATAGTCGAGCCGCCCGCACCGATCGACGAGCTCGATCCGATCGCGCTGGACGCCCCCTGCCTCGAAGATCGAGCGCACCCGGTCCCGCGCCCTTCCCTGAGGCGCCATCAGCATGAGCCGCGACCTGGGCACCGCGGCCAGCACCCTCGTCCAGACATGAAGCACCCCTTCATTCACCTTCCTGAAATGGTTCAAGCAGCCGAAGTTGACCCTCCCCTCCGCGAGCGCGGGGAGAGCGCTCACGTCGGGCACGTCGGGCACGTCGGTGAGCGGGTCGTAGCACCAGAAGGAGTCGGGGAGCCGAAGGGTCTCCTCGGTGTAGACGCCCGTGTTTGCGCCGGGGGGATCGAGGAAGGGATCGGACAGGCGATAGTCCATCGATTCGAGGCCCGTCGTCCCGGGGTACGCCAGCCAGCACACCTGAAGGGGAGCGGGCCGGCGGGCAAAGACCAGGACGCGGCGGTCGGTCATATGCATGGTGAGATCGACCAGGATGTCGATCTGATCCCGTCGAATGACCTCGGCCAAGGCAGCGTCGTCCAGCGCCGCGACCTCGCGAAAGACGTCGGCGTGACCGCGGATGCGATCCGTCAGGTTGTCCGGCTTGTCCGTGCTCGAGTAGCAGAAGATCTCGAACTGCCGGTGGTCATGGTTCTGGAACAGCGGGATCGTGAAGAGCGACTGGACGTGCGTCCGGAAATCGGGTGACACGTAACCGATGCGGAGCCGCCGGTCGGCCGAGCGATCGGTCTTGTGAGGGGGAGCCTGCGCGGCGAGGGGGCGGGCATGCCGGGCATTCCACGCGCGCGCCTCGGCGAGGATGTCGCTGTCGGTGACGTTCGGCCAGAACGGCATGTTGAAGAGAAGAGCGCTGTGCGCAGCAGGGTCGTCGGGGCACAGGGCGACCGCTTCGCGGTACATCGCCTGGGACTCGTCGAGGAGCCCCGACTCGCCGAGCGCCGCGGCGAGATAATCCCGAGCGACATGGAAGCTTCGGTCGATCTCGAGCGCTCGACGCAGATCGTCGATCGCTTCGTCGAAGCGGCCGGCGTCCGCGTGAATCGCGCCGAGCGCAGTGTACGCGTTGGCCATCCGCGGATTGAGCTTCAGCGCCACGCGGTACCAGACCGCGGCGTCGTCCGACCGGCCGCCGAGGCGCAATGTCTCGCCGAGGGCCGCCAGGGCATCGGATGCGCTCAAGCTCGACTCGGGGCCGCGCGCCGCCGCCGGACCGATTCCGGCGGCAGCACCCCGTCCGTCCCTCAGGCTCGCGAGGCGCTCGCCAGCCTGCAATAACCCAGGCTCGAGATCGCGGGCGCGCTCGTAGCACGCCGCAGCCGCGTCCAGGTCCCCTTGCTCCTCGAACGTGAGAGCGAGGTTGAACACCGCTTCGGCGAAGTCGGGCTTCCGCGCGACGGCCATGAGCAGCACGGCGACCGCCTGGGGCCTCCGGCCGAGGCAGCGATACACGTCGCCGAGATGCGACAGGTAGAGGGCGTTGTTCGGGGCGACGCGGACGGCTCGCTCGAGGAGCGCGGCGGCCTCCGCGAGCCGACCGGATTGGACGGTGATCACGCTGAGAAGAAGCAGCGCATCGCCATGCCCGGGCGCTTGCTCGAGCGCGCCGCGATAGAGGAGCTCTGCGCGATCGACCTGCCCGGCCCGATGAAACTGCACTGCCAATTCGAAGAGCGAAGCGGCGGTCACGGGGAGTTCCTTGTCAAAAGAGTGCGGGATCTCGCCGAGCAGGATGGCTGCGCCCGGGCGCTGAGCGCAAGCCGGTTCTCACGTCGACCGGCGCGTCCAGCATGGCTGTACGATGGAAGGGCCACTTCGAGGACCTTGACTTTCGGATCGCGCTTGGAGCTCCTCGCCGCTCCCGACGTCGATCGAGCCGGACCAAGCCAAGCAGCCGAGCTCGGGCGCGACGCCTGGCGCGGCGAAGAGCCCTGCTGACATGGTACGACGAGGCGCAACGACGCGAAGCGCCCGCCCTCGTCTGCCTGGTGACGGGAGGTTTTTAGAGGCGCTCAGGGCACGTGAGACCGGCTTGAGCGCACAAGGCACGAGTGCCAATCGACGCGTACAGCACGGCTGTACGCCAGGATGGCCTCCACGAACCGCTTGATTTTCGGATGGCGTTTGCTCATTCTACCCGCACAAGAGGACGTTCCACGTCTCGCACTGCTCTTGCCTGCGGGCGACGTGGATCGCGCGTCGCCTCCGCAATCCGAAGCTCGAAGCCTTTTGCTTCGATCCACGGGAACGAGAGCTCAACCTTCTCTCTCACCATCCTCGTCGTGAACCATGAACCTTCGATTCTCAAGCTTCATCGCGGCAGCATTCGTCGCCATCCTGTCACCGCTCCCAGGCTGCTCCGACGACCCTGACGATACCGGCGCTGGAGGCGCCGGCGGCACGGATGCCGGAAGCACGAGCGCCAGTGTGTCTACGTCAAGCGCGGTCGGGTCCGGCGGTGCGGGCGGAGCTAGCTCGAGCAGCGCGAGCACCGGTGGCGACGGCGGCTCGACCGGCAGCGGCAGCGAGCAAGCACCGACGTTCGAGACGTTCCAGTACGTTGTACAAAACGCTTGTTGGGGGGCGGGTTGCCATAACGACGAGATGAACCCCCTGGACTTGATGATCGACGAAGAGCTTCACACGAGGGTGAGCTCCCACATCACCAAGAACTGCGGCGATCTCATCAATATCGATAATCCGGAAGAGAGCGGGCTCATCAAGATCCTGAAGGGGCCGTGCGGCGCAACTCCGCGAATGCCCCTTGAATGCGTCAGCGATGGGGATGCCGCGTGCATACCCGCCGACTACCTCGAAGCGCTCACGCAGTGGATCGCGGACGGCGCGCAGGAATAGCCGGGCTTGGCGGGTAGCCGCCGACGGGTCGCGGCGCCCCACGGGCGCATCGTGTCAGGGGATAGCCGAGCGACCCGTCGGATGGTCTACTGCTTTGCCATCGCGCCTGCCGGATATGCGGCTTGATCAGCGCCGGGCGTGTCCACGGTGCTCGTCTCGAAGGCCCAGCTGCCACCCGGCGGAATCTGGACCGTGCCGCTGGCGATCGCCACGCCGAGCGGACGCCCGACGCGATTGACCGAGAAGACCGTGACGGAGGGATCGCTCACCGCCACGTCGAGCCCGTTGAAGAGCGTGCCCGTGTACATCGTGCCGGCGCCGCCCGTCACGGCCTTCACCTCGCTGGCGGTGAGGCCATCGATGGGAACGACGTCGAGAGCGAAGTAGGGGCACCGGTAGACGACGTACCCCACATCTTCGATCACGATATCCGAGGGTAGATCCGTCACCGCGGTCATGGTCACGTCGCCTGGACCCACACACGCAGCGATCGCGTCCGAGCCATCCGTGACGCGATAGAAATGCTGAGTCAGCAGCCCGTTGATCCCGGATGCCACGGACTGCTGGGCCTTGTTGTAGAGCTCGACGGAGAGGGCGGCGCTGCAGGCCGGGGTATCCCCGTCGTTCCTCAGGGCGGCGTAGAGCTCGGTGTTGGTCGGACCTTTGCGGAGAGTCAGCGCGATCACGTTGAGCACGCCATTCCCGCCGGGGAGCGCCATGATGGTGAGGTCTTCCGGGACGACGAGCGCGTCGTCACCCGTGTCCCCGCCCGCCGCGCCACCGTCGCTCGCCTCGCTCGAGCAGGCCAGCGGGAGGAGCACAGCGGCAGGGAGGAGGAAGCGCTTCGCCAGCATGAACATGAGAAGAGATGCCCAGCCTATCGCTGCCCGCCATCGTTGGACAGCACGGAGCCATGAAGTAAGGCGCACCACAAGGAACGGCAATCTCGGGGCGCCGGTGGTCACCGACGGCGCACAAACGCAAAGACCCCTTCGGTAAGAAGGGGTCTTTGGACCCGAGCTCGTCGGGGTGTTCAGGACCTGGGCCCGAGAGTGCTCAGGCCTTGAGCTCCGTGAACCCGCCCGGATTGCTGATCTTGGCGCCGGAGACTGCGCCCTTGCCACCGATGAACTCTTCCGTCTTGTCGGAATAGCCGAAGTGGGTCACCTCCGAGGAGCCGTTCTTCGCGGGGAAGCCGTCCGAACCCGCCTTCACGCCCATGGCGTTCATGATGTTGCAGAAGTACTTGTTGATCGGCGCGTTGCCAACCTTCGGATCGGTCCCGGTGCCTTGTCTCGTACCGTCGACCTGGCCGGTGCCGTTGGCGCACTGCGACATGCTGTTGCCGACCGTCGGGGTCGACGCGGGGTCGACGTTGATGATCTGGCCGGTCTTGAAGTAACCGCCGCCGCTGCCGGCCTGAAGGATCGGAGCGTTGTTGAGGTTGTGCGCGTTGCCGTCCGACATCTCGTTGAACCAGATAGCGACGCTGGTGTCGAGGACCGTCTGCCCGTTCCCCTGGGGGATGCTGTCGAGCATTCCGACGAGCTTCGCGAACTTCTGCGCGTAATAGGTGTCCACCTTGACGAGCCACTCGAGCGCGTTGGGCAGGCAGCTGCCCTGCATGCCTGCATTGTCCAGGCGGTGCGAGAGGGAGTGCGACTCCATGGTGATGCCGAGCCCCTTGAAACCGTAATTTCCCGGGTACTTCAGGAAAATGACGGGGTTGGCATTGCAGGCGGCCGCAAGCGCCGCGATCGCCGAGCTGATATCCGCGCCGTCCAGATCGCCGGAGACCTTGGTCGTGAGGACGTCGACGCCCAGGCCACCCGACGACGCCTTCTGGGCGTTCGCGGACGTCGCACCGAGCATCACGCCGAGCTCCTCGTTGCACTGCGCGGAGGCCACCACGGTTCCTGTCTGGTTGAGGAGCTCCTTCCAGGCCGCGAGCTTGCGCTTGTCGGCCTGGCTCATGTCGAACCGCTCGAGCGTCTGCAGATCGTCCTTCACGAGGTCGAGGATGCTCTTGCCGCGGAGCGCCGCGTAGGTGTCCGGGGACATCGGCTGCCCCGCCTGGAAGAGGCCCGTGAGGCTGCTGAAGGCCTGCGACGCGTTGAGGCCCTTGTGGATGGTCTCGGCGGCGGAGTAGGAGATCGCCGACTGAGCGTTGTCATTCTGGCCGGCCGTGGCGATGAGCAGGGGAGTGCCATTCGGGCTGAGCTGCTGGGCCATGATGTGATCCAGCGAGGGACCGACAGGCTTCGCGTTGAACTTCGTCGCCTGGTTGAAGCTGAACGGGTCGTTGCTGTTCGGCGTGACCGGCTGGCAGGTGAAGAACGACCCCACGATCTGCGTGTGGGAGTCGTTCCCCTGTCCACGCTTCATGTTGGCGGTCCACTCGTTCATCGAGCGGATGCCGCGCGGCATGAGGAGCTTCTTCGCATACGGAGCGAGGGCCGCGAGGCTCGTCGCCTCGAGGTCGGCAGCCGTGAGCTCACCCTGGGTCTTCGTGGGGAACCACTTGTTCGTGACGCACCCGTAGTGGGTGAACATCACGATGAACGCTTTCCCACCGGAAGCGGTCTGGGCCTTTGCGTCGCGCTCCCACACGGAGCTGAGGAACGGCGCGGCCAGGGCGGCTCCGCCCAGGCCACGAAGGAAGATTCTGCGGTTCAGTTGCTTGCTCATGGTCAAGTTTCCTCAGCTTTCACGGCGTTTCGCGGACGCGCACGCGGAACGAATCCGCTTGAGTGAGATCGGCCAGAAGATTGAGAATGCTGTAGCCGCCCTCAGCCAGCTTGGTGTCGATCTGATCGACGACGCACTTGTCTTTCCCGTTCGGATCCCGCCCAAAGGCATAGGAGACCCACGACTCAGCGTAGAGCTGCTTGGCCTTCTGGAGCTCAGCGATCTCCTGCATGAGCGCCAGCGGAGAGGAGATCTCCTTCACGTTGCCGTCGCCGAAGTCGATGGTGTTCGTCGTGACGCTCGCGTCGATCGCGCCGCCGAGCGGGTCGGTCGTCTGCCACTTTCCGATGCCGTCGAAGTTCTCCATCACGAAGCCCGGAGGATTGATGACCGAGTGGCAGCCTTTGCAGCTGGCCGGCTCCGTCAGCTTCTCGACCTTCGCGCGTTGCGTTTCGAAGTCGCCGGTAACGGTCTGCATGGTGGCGCCGGGGATGGGCGGACCCGGGTTGACGCCGAGCAGGTACACCGAGATGAACGCGCCTCGCAGGATCGGGCTCGTTGCGTCGTAGCCCGCGTAGGAGCTCAAGAACCCGACGCGCGTCAGGAAGCCCGGCCGCTGTGTAGCGTCGAGCTCCACCTTGGTCAGCTCGGTGCCGTAGCTCGCAGGATCGAGCCCGTAGATCGCCGCGTTGTCCTTGTTGACGAAGGCGACGTTGCTGAGGAGGAGGTCCTTGAACGAACCGCCCTCGAACGCCACGTCTTCGAAGAAGGCGTCGAGCTCAGCCTGCCAGCTGGGCTTGGCGGCCGCTGAGTACAACGGATACGTCTCGACGTCGTGATCCATCGTCCACCAGTGGGCGTTTCCGTTGTTCATCTGCGCCCAGTTGCGGTGGAACGCCGTCACGAGCGGCCCGGTCTTCTCGCGCACGGCGATCATTCGCTGCGCCTGGGCCAGAATCTGCTCCTTGGTCTGGAGCTCGTCGTTGTCGGCCGCCGCGCTCAGCACGTCATCCGGAGCGGAGCCCCAGAGCAAGTACGAAAGCTTCGTCGCCACTTCGTAGCTGGAGAGCTTGAGGGCCTGAGTCGCCGAATCCGGGTCGGTCGCCAGCTCGGGGAGCATGAGGAACGAGGGCGAGACGAGGAAGCCGATCAGCGTTGCCTCGGCGACCTCGGCGGGCGTTCCTGCCGGCGTAATCTGGCCCAGCTTCTGGAATCGCGCCACCTCCAGATCGGTCAGCGGGCGACGGAACGCCTTGCGGCCGAAGGTCTTGATGGTCTGCTCCAGGCAGCCGGCCGCCGCAGGGTCGCAGCTGATGAACTTGGACTTGTTCGGCCCTGCCATCACTGCTTTGGCGATCTTCTCGGCAACCTCTTGATAGAGGCGCCATGCGTCAGAGGTCATCGCGCCGTCGAAGTCGTCCCCGAGCTTCTCGGACGGCAGCTCGCCCTCGACGCTGGTCACGCCGAGGAGGTCCCGCACCGTGTTGTCGTACTGCCGGTTGAGCATCCGCGGGATCTGGCTCGTGATCGGGATGCCCGGGATGCAGACCTCGGGGGGACCGTTGTCGGGGTCGTCCGTGCCCCCCGAACCGGTGCTGCCGCTGCCGCTGCCGCTGCCCGACGTCTCCCCGCCGCCGGCGATCTCACCACCGCCGGGCGCTATCTCGCCGGTGCACCCGGCGAGGAAGGTCAATGAGGTGAAAAATGTTGTCGTACCAATGTACGATAGTTGCCGTAACGTTCGCATGACCTCACTATTCCCGGTCCGCGCCGAAGTGATCATGGGAGCGGATCAAAAGTTATGGATCAGCCCGAGGGTCGCCAACCGCGAGATCACGCGCGTCTGGCCGACCGCTTCCTCTGGAGACGTGATAGTGAAACGCCGGCGTACGAGCGGCGCCCTGATGCCCTCTTCGACCTCGAGAAGCTGCCCGATTGGCGCGCGGACGCCGAGTTCGTCGCGGAACAGCGGCGCGCGCGGGCCACTGCAGGGGCCGCCAAGCGCGTCATTGCGACGCGGCGCGGCGGCGCGATCGGAGCCATAAGCACGCTCTCCTCGGCCGCCTCATCGAGCGCGAGCGCCGGGGAGCGGAGAGAACGCGTGGACCACGACATCGCACGAGGCGCCGTCGACGGTCGGGGGATGTGCCTCGCCGTGCCCATGGGTTACGCCGCAGCTCGCCGTTGACGTCGAGCCCTGCGCGCACCAGCGGCGCGCGGGCGATTTAACCTTCCTCCAGATAGAGCTCCATCCACGCGATATCTCAAACAAAAAAAAGTTCGTCCGCGAGATGCAACCATGCTGCATAGCGCCAACGGGAACGGAGCATCTGCCGCCGGGATCGAGCGGCCCATCGCCAACAGGTAAGGAGTGCTCGACGAGAGCTCGCTCGGCCGCGAGAGGCCGGCGCTTCTTGCACGGGCGCACGGGTCTCACGAATCCAGCAGGTCCCCAAATGTGCAACCATGGCATTCCAAGCCTCGTGTCATTCGTGGGCAACGCGCCGCATCACCCAACGTGAGGACCATCACGCCAATCGGGTCATTTGCGGTCAGGGCGGTCACTTCTGGCGCGAAAAGCCGGGCTTGCTCGCGATGTCGTCGACGCGGTTCATGGGAGGGGCGCGGCCTCTCTTTTTTCGGGCGCCTTCGCGAGAGCGGGCGCGCGGCCCCGCTCGACCAGGCGTTGGGTCGATGTTGCGCGGGTGTCGACCGGGCGCGTCGAGGCGCTCGTCGAGGAGATTCGCCCGGCGGCCGCCGAGGACGCGGGGGATGCCGCGGATGAAGACGCGGTGTCGTCGCCGTGGAGTCGTGGGTTCGTGGACTTGAACACTCGATCTCCAAGCTTCAGAAGGTCGGCGCTTGCCCGTGAGGCGGTGTGACGCTAGCGTGAGCCCTCGGAAGCCAGCTTCCCGGCCCCTCGCCCTCTGCACAACGATGCAATCGAAGTCCTTGGCCGTCATCGGGGCTGCCGCTCTTACCCTCCCTCTGGCATGCTCGGGGAGCCCCCCCGAGGATGGGGCGGGCAACGGCGGGAGCGGACGCGGCAGCGGCGGGGACCTGCGTTTCGTGCCGGAGGGCTTGTCCAGCACCGACATGGACGAGGACGGGGCTGGGCTCGAGCTGGTTGCCTTCACCCTGGTGCAGGGGGCGACGGGCCCCGAGCTCTACGCCGCGGTCAGGAATGACGGGGAGACCCCGTCCTGCGACGCCGGCCTGATGTTTTACTTCATCGACAAGGCCGAACAGCTCGTGACGACCTGGGGCGGCAGCTTGCTCAGCGGTCGGCTCTATCGGCTGGACGACGGCTCTGGCGTGATGATCCCCTGCATCGCGCCGGGCGAGATCGCGATGACCGGCTCAGCGGATCTCCCTGGTGAGCTCGTGATCGAGGAGCTCGGGTATCTGAAGCACAGGTTTCCGGCCTTCACCGTGGACGTGGTCCCTGTCGATGCCGTCGCCGTCAGCGAGGTGAAGACCGTCGGCAGGGGCGCCGGGAGCGCCTACACGGGCACGCTCGAGAACCGACTCGATGTGGCGGTGAGCGATCCCAGGATAACGGTCTTCCCGGTGAATCGAGCCGGACGGCCGCTCGGCATGGCGACGAGCAGCGCGGCCGCCGACATTCCGCCCGGCGGGGTCTGGACCTTCGAGACGACCACCGTGGGCGATGTCGGCGCTGGTCACGTCGCCTATCCGACGGTTTCGGTTCCTCCGTGAAGCGGGGTGCCGGCTCGCGTGATACGGATTCGGCCGGGGGCAGGCCAATGAGGCGCAGGAGAGTACGCCGCAGCGAGCCGAACAGCGCGGATGAGCCCGTGGCGCGGGTCGCGCCCGATCGCAGCGAGGCGCGACATGCCCTGTGGCCTTGGACGCCGCCGCGATGCTGCCCCCGCCTCCCGCGCGTCCGCGCGCTCGCCTACAGTTCACCACGAGCGTGCCGACCCGACCCCCGGCCCGAAGCGAACCAGTGAGCCCCATCCTCTCCCTCTGCGACGGCTACCAGCTCGACCTCTCCGACTACGCGCGCACCGGGCTGCGGGTCGGCATCTGGGCCTCCTCCGGCCGGGGCAAGAGCTTCGGCGTCGGGGTCCTCTGCGAGGAGCTGCTCGCCGCCGGCATCCCTGTCGTCGCGATCGATCCCGAGGGGGAGCTCTACACGCTGCGCGAGCGGTTCCGCGTCCTCGTCCTCGGCGGCGCCCACGCGGACCTGCCGCTGCCCTCCGGCGAGCGCGCGGCGGAGATCGCGCTCGCGAGGGTGCTCGACGAAGGGCTCGGCCTCATCGTCGATCTGTCGGATCAGCCGACGAGCCGCTCCCAGCAAGAGGCCGCGCTCCCGTTCCTCGAGCGGCTCTGGGTCCTCCTCTCGGAGCGCCGCGCCCCGGCGGCCGTCGTGATCGAGGAGGTGCACATCTTCGCGCCGCAATCGGGCGCGTCGCTCACCTCCGACATCCTGCACCGGTTCGCGAAGCAGGGCCGCAAGCGCGGCGTCCTCCTCGTCGTCGCCAGCCAGCGCACGCAGGCGGTCTCCAAGGAGCTCATGAGCCAGCTCAACTTCCCCGCCATCGGCGGCTTCGAGATCGAGCGCGATTACGACGCGGTGAGGGCGCTCGTCGACGGGCACACGTTCGAGGAGTTCCGCGCGCTCCCGGCCGGCGAGTTCTTCCTGCCCGCCGCCGGGCGATTCGAGCGCTGGCGCGCCCGCCACACCGCCCACGGCGGCGAGGCGCCGAGCTGGACCGGTGAGCCCGGCGGCGTGCCGCGCGTCGCGGACGCCACGCTGAGCACGCTCCTCGACGAGCTGCGCGAGGCGCTCGCGGCCGAGAGCGCGAGCCAGCAAGGCCCGGATCCGAGCGCCGCGCTGCGGGCCGAGATCCGCCGGCTCCAGCAGCAGCTCGCCCGGGCCGACGAGGCGCGCAGGGCCGCCGAGGCCGAGGCCGAGCGGCTGCGCACCGCGCTTCAGGTGGCCGGCGTCGTCAAGGTGGTGATCCAGAGCGAGATCGTGGCGCGCGTTGGCCATGGCGAGGTCGCGCAGGCGCCGGCGGCTGCCGCTCCGCGCGCCCCCGCGGCTGCCGCGCTCGGCGCGCCCATGGACCGCGTCCCGGGGGCGCCCGCGCTCACGCCCGCCACGGCGCCGGGCGGCGCGGCCGTGAAGATCACCGCGAAGCCGGCCTCTCCGTCGCTCCGGGATCTCGCGATGCCGGCCGCCACGATGCTCGAGGTGCGCGGCGTCAAGCAGATGGTGAGCGCGGCGAGGAGCCACGCGCGGCGCCGATCCCCCCGGTCCGTGGCGCACGTCGCGCTGGCCGCGAAGCTGCTCGCCCGCGGCGCGGCGCTGACCGCGGAGGAGCTCGCCGCCCGCGGCGGCTCGCGCAGCCAGGTCGAGATCCGGCGCGCCGCGCACGCGCTCGCCGCGCTCGCCCGCGCGGGCTTCGCCTCGCTCCAGGGCGGCCGCCACGCGCTCAACGAGGCGGCCGTGCTCCGCGCGATCCAGAGCGGCTGACGAGAGGCAGCTCCGAGCCGAGCCCTCGCGGGGGCGCCCGGACGCGCGCGGCGCGCAGGCGCCGCCCGAGCCGCGCTAGCAGGAGGAAACGAAGATCAGGCGGAGCGTCGCCAGCGTCCCGAGCACGAACAGCCCTGCATAGAAGATCGTCCGCTTGCGCCGCAGCTGCTCGGCGCTGAGCCCGGTAGACGCGGGCTCCTCACCAGGCGCCGCCTCCCCGCCTGCGTGCACCGCCGGCACCGCGGTCGGCTCGCTGCCTGGCGGCGGCCTGCTCGCTCCGGGCGGCCTGCCCGCGACGGGCGGCGTGCTCGCTCCGGATGGCCTGCGCGCGACGGGCGGCGTGCTCGCTCCGGATGGCCTGCGCGCGACGGGCGGCGTGCTCGCCGTGGAAGCGACGCCGTTCGCAGCCTGGGGCGCGGCCAGCCCTCGCTGGAGCTCCCCCTCCGGCGTGGTCGACATCGCGTGCAGGCGCGGGCGCTGCGGAACCTCGTCCGGGCCGTCGAAATCGAGGTACTGCACCGAGAGCGAGCCCGTCGCGGCGCCGAGGGGGAGCGGCGCGTCGCTGCGGCCCGCCGCAGGAGCGCCGTGCCGTCCATCGGGCGATGAGGGGCGGACCGACCTGCGGTCAGCGGACGTGCTCCCGACCGCCGGCGCCTTTCGCCCGAGGCCCGGCGAGCTCTGTCTCGGCGCGCTCTCCGGAGGGAGCGACGGTGAGGCGCGGTAACCGGCGCCGCTCAGCGAGCCCGTCTTCGCGATGCAGGCCTCGACGTGCTCCTTCAGCTCGCTCCGGGCCTCTTCCTCGGCGCCGTGGCCCATGTCGCGGAGCACTTGCTCCAGATCGCCGGCCAGCTTGCCCGCGCTGGCGGTCCGCTTCTCGATGGAGAACTCGGTCGCCGCGTCGAGCGCAGCCGAGAGCCGCGCGCTCAGGTCGGGCAGGAGCTCGCGCGCGCGAGGGATCGGCAGCGACGCGACGCCCATGATCAGCTGCCTCTGCGTCTCGGCCTTGCGCACGCGGCTGCCGAGCAGCGCCTCCAGGAGCGTGATCCCCAGGGAGAACACGTCCGCGCGCCCGTCGAACGGCTCCCCGCGCGCCTGCTCCGGAGGCATGTACGGGAGCTTCCCCTTGAACACGCTGCTCTCGGACTGCTCGTCCGCGAGGCCCGGTATCCGCGCGACGCCGAAGTCGGTCAGGCAGACGCGGCCGTCCCGCCCGATCAGGATGTTGGACGGCGAGACGTCGCGGTGGACGACCGCGTAGCTCTGCCCTTCGTCCTCGCACAGGCCGTGCACCGCCTCGAGCGCCCTCGCCATCTCCCGGCCGATGTAGGCCACGGCGCGCGGCGAGAACGCGCCCACCTTCCTGAGCACGCGATCGAGGGCGGGGCCGTCGATGTAGTCGAGCGCGAGGTACACCGAGCCCTCGAATTCCCCGAACTCGACCAGCCGGACGACGTTCGGGTGATCGAGCCGCGCGATCACCAGGGCCTCGGCGAAGAACGACTCCCTCGCGCTCTCGCCGAGCCCTGGCCTCGCGACCAGCCGCTTCAGCGCGACGTGGCGCCGGAGGTCGGGAGGCCCCTCCTCGGCGAGCCACACCTCCCCCATACCGCCCTTGCCCAGCATCCGGATGAGCCGGTACTTGCCGGCGAACAGCTCCGGCGGCGGATCGGACTCGGCGTTCTTGCGACGCGGGCGGGAGGCGGGCATCTCGTTGTGTGCAGCGCTCGATCTCGACTCCGTCGAGGCTAGCCCTCCTGCTCGGGGTGGAGAGGGTGCAAGCAAGGCATGCCCGATCCTACCGCCGCCCGCGCGCCGCAGGAATCACCGCGTCGATGCCCGGCGCAGATCCAGCCTGCGTGCACTGGGTTCCGCCTCACCGAGAGGGCGCCGCTCACGCCTCGCTCACTCCTGCGTGTGCTCCTCGCGGATCGGCTCGCGCATGGTCGTCGCCGGGAACCACTCGAAGAAGCGGTGGATGAGCTGGCGCCGCTCGGGCTCGATGTACTCGAACACGGCGCCCCGGTCGTTGATCTCCCAGAACTCGTTGCTCGTCACGGCCAGGAGCTCCGCGCGGATGGATCGCAGCCTGTCGGGCCGCTCGTCGCGCATGTCGCGGTAGATCTTCCGCGCGAGCGCCTCCTCCCCCTTCTGCAGGTAGTACGTGGCGAGCTTGACCTGCGCCTTGCGGACGCCGCGGAGCGACGGCTCCTGCTGGTCGAGCTCCGCTTCCTTGTCCACCTCGAGGAAGAGCTGGAGCAGCTCGTCCCGGGCAGGTGCGTGCAGGTCGTACGCGCGCTCGTTGACCACGCAGAGATCGAACGCGACGGTCTCGGTGAGGAACGCGAGCCCCATCGCGTGCGCCGTCTGCGCGTAGTACTTGAAATGACGCGCGATCTCGAGGACCTGATCCCCCCACCCCGCCTTGAGCAGCTCCTCCGCGAGGTAGCGGTACTGGTTCAGGTTGTTGTAGGCCGCGGCGATGTCCTTCGCGTTGAGCGACCTGCGCATGTAGGTGTTGAAGAACTTCACGACGACCGCGACGGCCGCCCGATCTCCAGCGGCGATGGCGGTCTGCCCGATGTAGCGCGTGTCGATGGCGATGCGCGTGATGAGATCGGGCATCGCCGTGAGCGCCTCGCGATAGACCATCAAGAACTGGCGGAGCGCCTTGTACTCGAGCCATGTCCGCGCGGTCGACAGCTTGCCGAGCGCCTCGGCGTTCATGCTCACGAAGTCGGTGTCCTTCGCGAGGCGATCGCGGATCTGGAACCAGCGCGGATCGAGCGTCGCCTTGTGGGGCAGGTACGCGACGACGAGCTCCGACAGCGAGTCGATCGTCTTCGACGCGATCCCCTTGTCCTTCTGGTCGAGCGCGTTGAGCGCCACGTCGGCGAGCTGCTCCAGCGACGAGAGCGCCGTCACCCGCCGCTCGTCGACCTCGGCTTCGCTCTCTCCCCCCGCGGGGCGCAGCGCCTGCTCGACGCCGCTCGTCTTGATCCGCCGGACCACGTTGTCGGGCTCGACGAAGTCGAACACGTACCCGAAGTAGGGCGCCATCATGAGCAGGCTCGCGGTGAGCAGCCCCATCGTGACGACGACGCCGTACGTGGGGACGAAGGCGTCCTCGGTCGAGCCGCCCCCGCCGACGCGGATCGAGAAGTTGACCCACAGCGAGAACACCGCGCTGACGACGAAGAAGCCCATCACGAGCATGTTCGTCCGGTCGCGGAAGAACATCTCGGTGATCCGCGGGGTGTAACGGTTCGCGGCGAGCTGCACGATGATGGACGCGACCGTGATGACGATACCGAGGATGGCGGCGATGACCTCGCCGATGCCGCCCATGATGTGCTCGGCGTCGCTCGGCGACATGCGCGCGAACACCTCCCAGAGCGAGAGGTGCGCGTTCTCGTGCCGCGCGACGTCGAGCAGGTGGACGACGGCGAGGGTCGCGACGCTGACGCCCAGGAGATACGACATCGGCCGCAGCCAGATGCGGGCCATGGTCGCGCCCCTGCGACGCTGTCGTTCGGCGTCGTCTGCGGTCCGATCGGGTCTCATCAGGTGACCGCCGCTCGGTCGACCTGCTTGCCGACCTGCCTGCCCTCCCGCTCCACGCTGCCCCCCACGCACCTGCTCCACGCGTCCGCCACGCCAGGCGGCAGCCCGGCTATTTCTTCTCCGGGGGGCTGTCGAGATCTTCCGCGAGGTAGCTGAGGATCACCTCGTCGAGCGATTTCTCGCTGATCAGGTCCTCACCGAAGATCGAGGCGCCCTCCGCCGGCCGGTTCGTCGCGAAGATGCTGGCCGGGCGCGAGGCTGCGTAGCGGCCGGAGCCAGGACCGCCCGAGAAATGCTCGACCGCGACCTGGGGCGCGGGCGGCGCGACGGCCTGCTCGGGGTGGACATTGCTGTAGACCCCGGCGCCAGAGGCCGCGGACTCCGCCCGCCGCCCGATCACCGACGCAGGCGGCGGCGGGAGGTCCTGGATCTGCTGAAAGAAAGGCGTCTGTGCCTCGGCTGCAGCGCGCTCCAGCGCGTCGAGATCGAGATCGATGGACGGTTGTTCGGGCTTGATCTCGGCGGGCGACGCCGGGCGTACGGCCCTGCCGGCGAGCGGGCTGGCCGCGCGCCCGCCGCCGAGCGCCTGGAGCGCGACGGGATCGAGCTCGAGCCGGGGGCGCCCGCCGGCCGAAGCGGGCGCCGGCTCGGCCGCCGGGGCGCGCGGCGCCGCGGCGAGGGGCGCGGCCGCTGGCCTCGCGGGCGGCGCGGCGGGCCTGGGCGCCGGCGTCGGCGCGGCTGCCGGCTTCGGGCGCGGCGACGCATCCGGCACGACAGGCGGCACGACAGGCGGCGTGAGGGGCCGGGACGGCGGGGGCGCCTTCGGCGCGCCCGTCACCTCGGGCGACGACGGCGACGACGCCCGCGCGGGCTTGCTCGCCTCCGGATGCGACGGGGCGGGGGCGGCGCCTGCGGACACGGCGCCTGCGGACACGGGCGGGGCGGCGGTGTCGTCGAAGAGGTAGTCGAAGTGACCGTCGCGCAGGGCGATGAACATCGCCTTGTGCTGCTCCTTCATGAGACCGCGGACCGTCTCCGCGAGCGAGGCCTGACCGACGTGCTCCGCGTACGAGGTCTTCGTGGTCTTGAGGATGCGCCCGCCGTCGGCGAAGAGGTGCGTGATGATGTGAGGATGGCGAATGCCCGAGTCCTCAGTCTGTATGTGGAACAACCGCCCCTTGTGCCGGACGTTGTTGTTGAAGCCGAGCAAGGGCGACGGGGCTTTCACGACAGGCAATCCGAGGGTGGGGAGGTGAGGAGATCGCGCCAGCGGGGAGCGCTCGCCACGGCCGAGACTATCACAGCGCGGCGCGCCCGGAACGATTCGCAGCGCGCCGGCGTCCCTTCACGTTCCTCCGCCGCGCTTCCGCTGTCCTCCGCCCGTCCTCCGCCGCTCCTTCACCGTCTTCTCGGCAGGGGAGCATGTCGGGGCTGGTCCTCCGCGGACCGCGCGCTGGTCGCGTCAGGGCAGACAGCGCTCCAGGTCGTCCGCAGTTCCCGCCTGGAGGGCGCACGCCACCTCCGCCTGCGTGAGGTCGGCCTCGCAGCGGACGAAGCCGCGCTCCCCGGCGGCCGCGCGCGCCATCGCGGTCCTCTCGGCGACCTGGGACGCAGCGGGCTCGGGGTTGGCCGCGCGCAGGACGAGCTCGACGTACCGATCGAGGAGCGCGGCGCACGCCTCGGCGGACGGACGTGGAGCGGCGCGGCGGAGCGCGGCGCGCCCCACAAGGATACCGAGCACCAGCAGGACGATCGCCAGGGTTGCCAGGACGTCGGCGCGGGTCGCGGGGCGCGTCACTCCAGACACGTATCGACCTGCTCCGGGGTCGTTGCCTGCCGGACGCACACCATCGCCGCATCGGTGATGCGGCGCCCGACGCACCTGTCGATGAGCTCCTTGCCGCGGGCATCCCGCACCGCCGCCGTGCGCTCCTCAACGATCTTCGGGTCGACGACGTTCTGCGCCCGGAGCTCGATCTCGGCACTCCTCCGGAAGATGGCCTCGCACTCGTCGCGGCTGGCCGGGTGCCCGCACCCGGCCAGGAGCGGCAGGCCGGCGAGCAAGGCCAAGCATGGCGCGAGCCTGAGGACCCGACCCAGGTTGAGGACCAGGACCCGACCCAGGTTGAGGACCAGGACCCGACCCAGGTTGAGGACCCGACCCAGGTTGAGGACCCGACCCAGGTTGAGGACCCGACCCAGGTTGAGGACCCGACCCAGGTTGAGGACCCGACCCAGGTTGAGGACCCGACCCAGGTTGAGAACCCGACCCAGGTTGCCGGAAACCGTGGAGACGGAATACCGCCTCCTTTGAAGGGAAGTTGAGCCAGGACGGCGACGCATGGCCGCGACGATGGCGCCACGCTCGATGGGGCGCAACAAGGTCCAGCCGAAGCCGACAGCCCGTACTGGCGCACGGCCAACCCCAGCCGGCACCCCGCCGTCGTCCACGACCGGCCACCTGCCAGCCATGTGGCCCGAGTCAAGATGGAAACGTCGCGTATTGCTGGAACGCGTGTGCAGGTCTGTTAGGATTGCTTTCTGTGCGCAAGGCGAGCGAGCACGGTGACAGCGTGGGCGGCGCTCGATCCGTCCCTACGGGCTCCGGGGGTACGCGGCGACGCACGAAAGCGACGGCGCCGTCCGTTGCGGGCAGCGGGAATGACGCTGGCCCCAAGGCTCCACGAGAGAAACGGCCCAGCAAGGCGCCGCGACGGCGCGCCCCCGCGGCGGCGCTGACCGCGGAGGAGATGTTGCGGCGCGCGCTGGGCGCGGCGACCCCGCGATCGCGCGCGCTCTGGGCGCGGCGGGGCCTGTCGCTCCGGGGGCCGCTCGACAGGACGACGCAGGCCATGCTGCTGCGGCAGCTCTACCTCGCGTATTTCGAGACACGCCGCTTCGAGCGGGCGGCCGAGGTGGCGGAGCAGATCCTGGCGCTCGGCGTGCTGAGCGACGTCGCCCACCAGGACGCGGCGCGCGCGAAGCAGGCCCTCGGGGACATCGATGGGGCCGTCGGGCACCTCCGGCTGGCGGCGCGCACGGGGCCGGCGAGCCGGAGGGCGTTCCACTGGTGGACCCTGGGCAGCGTGTATCACCTGGCGCGCCGGTACGACGAGGCGATCGGCGCGCTCACACGCGCGGCGCGCTGGGGCACGCGGGACAAGCCGCTCTATCAGGGGCACCTCGCCGTCGTGCAGTGCGAGAGCGGCAAGGCGGTGGAGGGGCTCGGCGCGCTGATCGATCGGCTCTCGGAGGTGCCGGCGGGCCAGGGGTACGGCCGGTTCGTGCTCGGGCAGATGGCCTACTTCGACCAGCGCTGGGACGAGGCCAGGAAATACCTGGAAGCCTTCGTCCAGCGGAGCACCTCGGGGAGGGCCGCGGTCGCGATCGCGCTCGGCGCGGAGATCGAGGCGGCGCGCCGGACGCTCGCGTCCCTCGCGGAACGCTGATGCCGGCCTGAACGGACGGCGGCCTGCCGCACGACCCCGATCGCTTTGCTATAGAACCTTGGTGATGACCGCTTCGACTCGTTTCAAGGCAAGCGCCGGCGCCGCGCCGGCGGGTGTCCGACGCGGCGCGCTCGGACGCGCGCTCCCGGCGCTGGCCGCGCTCTCCGCGCTCGCGTCCCCGGCGATCGCGCTGGCCGGCGATGAGCGCGATCTCTTCACCCGCGGTCTGGAGGCTGGCCCGCTCTTCGCCGCGCTCGCCGCGCTCGGGGGCGGGCTGCTCACGTGCCTCACCCCCTGCGTGTACCCGATGATCGCCATCACGGTGAGCATCTTCGGGGCGCGGGAGGCGAAGTCCCGGCGCGAGGCGATGCTGCTCTCGACGAGCTTCGTGCTCGGGATCGTCGTGCTCTTCACGACGATGCTCGTGGCCGCGGCGCTCACGGGCAGCCTGTTCGGCGGCGTGCTCTCCAACAGGTGGGTCATCGTCGGCATCGCGGCGGTGTTCATCGCGCTCTCGCTGTCGATGTTCGGCGCGTTCGAGATGACGCTGCCGGACACCCTGATGCAGCGGCTCTCGCAGGTCGGGGGCATCGGCTACGGCGGCGCCTTCCTGCTCGGCCTCGTGAGCGGCCTCGTCGCCGCGCCGTGCACCGGGCCCGTCCTCACGGGCATCATCCTCTGGATCGGGAAGACCCAGAATGTCGGCCTCGGCGCGCTGGTCGGCGCCACCTTCTCCCTCGGGCTCGGCCTGCCGTTCTGGCTCGTCGGCGCGTTCGCGTTCGCGCTGCCGAAGGGCGGCAAGTGGATGCTGGGGGTGAAGTCGTTCTTCGGGATCGTGATGATGGTCGTCGCGCTCTATTTCCTGAAGACGACCTTCCCGGCGCTGTCGTCGCTCGCGCAGCCCACGCCGCAGTTCATGGCCATCATGGCGGGCCTCGTCGCCGTCGGCCTCGCGCTCGGCGCGGTGCACCTCTCCTGGGACGACGGCGGCGCCGGCGTGAAGGCCCGCAAGGGGGTCGGCATCGCGCTCACGGTGGCCAGCAGCTTCCTGCTCGTCGCGAGCCTGGATCTGCCGAAGCTCGCCTCGCCCGTCCCGTCGGCCGTGGCCGGCGAGGCCGTGTCGCCGCAGCTCACGTGGCTGCACGAGGAGCCGGTGGCCGTCTCCAAGGCGAAGGCGGAAGGGCGCCCGCTGCTCGTGGACTTCACCGCGGAGTGGTGCGGCGCCTGCAAGCAGCTCGCGAAGGAGACCTTCTCGGATCCCCGCGTCATGGCCAAGGCGGCGCACTTCGTCGCGGTGAAGGTCGACGCGACGGACGACGAGGATCCGCAGATCGACGCGGTGAAGGGCAAGTACAAGGTCGTCGGCCTGCCCACGGTGGTGCTGTACGACTCCACCGGCGCCGAGCGGAAGCGCTTCAACGACTTCGTCGGCCCGGACGTGTTCCTGGCCGCGCTCGAAGGCATCCAGTAGCGCGCCGCGCCTGGCAGCAGCGCGCCGCACACGCCGCCGGCATGGCTCAAGAGGATCGAACGCCGCGAGGAGGGAGCGACGGGCGCCGCGCCCATCGCTGCCAGGCCGCCACGAACGCCCGCACCTTCCTGCTCGCCGCCGTCGCGCTCTGCGCCCTGCTCGTCGCAGGCTGCGGCGCGGCGGGGCCCACCACCGGGACCGTGGTGTTCGGGGTGACGAGCGAGCTCCGCGCAGGCGCCGACATCGACCTGCTGCGCGTCGTCCTGCGGGCCGGCGGAGACGTGGTCCACGAGGACGCGCTGGCGCAGAAGAACGGGCAGCTGTTCTTCCCGCGGGAGTTCTTCTTCAGCGATCTCGAGGACGGCACGGCCGTGGAGATCTCCCTGGAGGCGTTCGGAGCGGAGGACGCCGAGAGGCCGCTGCTCACCCGCACCGCGTCGACCCGGGTGATCGGCGGCCGCACGCTGCTGCTCCGGGTGCGCCTCGAGCGGGAGTGCGTCGTCGCGCCCGGGGCGGCCACTTGCCCGGCGCCGCAGACCTGCGTGGCCGGCGGCTGCAGCGCCCCCGACGTGGATCCCCGGCAGCTCGATCCCTACAGCACCTCGTGGAACGCGGGCGCGGAGCCGGACCTCTGCAAGCCGGCCGCCGGGGGCGAGCCGGTCGTCATCGTCGGGGAGGGGCAGGCCGACTACTTCCCGCTCGATGACCTCGACGAGGTCCAGGTGGAGGCTGGACCTCAAGGCGGCTACCACATCTTCGTCGCCATCCGCCTCAAGAACCTGCGCCGATCCGGCTCGCTCACCGTGGTGAACGGCGTCGTGCCCGAGCTCGGCTATGCGATCGAGCCGCTCGAGGTCATCTTCACCCTGGATCCCGACGAAGGCGGCTTCTGCACGCTCGCCGGGCTGCGGTTCCGGCTGGATGGCGAGCGGAAGATCGAGGAGCTGCTCGGGAAGGTCGTGGAGGTCGAGGTGACGGTGACCGATCCCGACGGAGACGCCGGCACCGGCAGGCGCGCGGTGACGCTCTCGCAGACCATCCTGTAGCCCTGCCGCGCGCGGGCGCCCTGCGCAGGCGGAGGCGCGCGGGCTCACTCGCGCGCAGCGCGCCACCGCGTCATCCAGCCACCGGTGAGCAGGTCGAGGGACGCCTCCGCTTCGAGCGCCGCGAGCGTCGCGGCGCGGTGCTCCTCGGGGCTCTGGCCCGGATCGGCCGCGAGCGCGACGGCGCGCTGCCACGCGAAGAGCAGCTCGAGGACGCGCGCCGTGAGCTTCGTTTGCAGCTCGGCGCGCTCGCGGCGGAGGCGCTCCAGCGCGATCTCCTCGTCGGCGAAGACGATCCGGTCGAGCCGCCACGTCGCGCGCGCCTCGAGCCACAGGCTCGCGCCGCCGGACGCCGTCTTTCGCGCCGGATCGTACTCCGTGGGGGCCAGGCTCTCCGCCTCATCGACGAGCCGAGAGACGCGGAGCCGGAGCTCCGGGAAGAGCGACGACGTCCGCGCGCGCGACGCGATCGCGTCGATGCGCGCCTCGGGATCGAGGAGGCGGGATCGCCGCAGCGCCGCCTCGACGATCGCGCGGGCCATCGCCGGCGTGACCCGGACCGGCAGCGGGAGCGGCGGCTCGGCCTCGGCTGGCTGCGCGGGAGGAGACGGCTCGGGGAGCTCGATCTCCGGCGCCGCGCGCGGCGGGCTCGGGGTCGCCGGGGCAGGCTTCAGCCGAGGCGCCGCGGGTTCGGCGACGGCGGGCGGTGGAGACGGCGCGCCAGGGCGGGCCGACAGCCGCTCGAGGGGGATGCTCGCGAGCAGCATGCCGGTGAGGGAGCGCTCGCCCCCTTCGAGCCGAGCGATCCCGAGCTCCACCGCGAGCCAGAGCGGCCGCGCGCTGCCCGGGGACGCAGCCCAGAGCTCGTGGGGCGCGGTGTCGATGCGGTCGACGCGCGGGTCGAGCGCCGTGGGCTCGTCGTCGAGGGGGAGCTCGGCGCGCGCCTGCCGGGTGAACAGGGCGCAGGCGAGCGCGCCGAGGAGGAAGAGAGCGGAGCTTGCGATGGATCGGTGGTTCGGGTGCACGCGAGGTGGGTCGACCGCCGCGCGTCCCGAGTTGCGTGCGGCGGGTCGACCAGGTCGCTCAGCGGCCCCGGGAAGGCGGGCGCGCCCGGGTGGCGAAGCTCCGCCAGAGCTCCGCTCCACCGCCGAGGGATCGGACCCGATCCGCGCCAGGGCGCGGCCCGCCGCCCGGGGAGAGGCCCCGCTCCGCGCTCGTGCGCCGGAGCGCCTCGCTGGCGTGAGGTCCCGCGCTCCCGCCGCCTCCTCGGAGCAGCTCGCTCGAACCGCCGCGGGTCGCCGCGACCGCCTGCGCGATCGCCTCCGGCGTCGGCGCCGTTCCTGACGGGAAGCGGGCTGGTCCCTCGCTCGCCCCGCCGCGGGTCGCCGCGACCGCCTGCGCGATCGCCTCCGGCGTCGGCGCCGTTCCCGAGGAGAAGCGCGCCGGCGCCTGATCGGGCAACGCGAGCGTCGGCTCCGCGACGGGCGTCGCGCTGCGCCCAGCCGCGGCCGCCTCGAGGTCGTGGGGCGCGGCTGCTCGGACAGCCTCGGCGGCCACGCCGCCGATCGCGGCCGGCGCAGCAGGCTCCACGTCGCTGCTCGTGACCATCGCCGCCGCAGCCGCCTCGACCTCTGCGTCACCGCTGGCGACCGGCGCGCTCGGCGCCAGCAGAGCCGTGGTCACCGGGCCTCCGCTCGCGCCGACCACGACGACAGGCTCGCCGTGCTCTCCGCTGGTGCCGGGGATCGACAGGGACGGCGTCCCCGCGGCAATCAGCGCCGGGGATGCCGCATCGCCGACGCCGCCCTCGAGGTGCCGCTCCGCGACGTTCATCGCCGCGGTAGGGCTGCCCTGCGTGATCTCGCTCGTCAGCTCCGGCGCAGAGGCCGGCGGCTCCTCCGAGGTCTCGCCCGCCAGCGCTGGCGCAGAGGCCGGTGGCTCACCCGAGGTCTCACCCGTCAGCGCTGGCGCAGAGACCGGCGACTCCTCCGAGGGCGATCTCGGCGAGGCCGGCAACGCGCGTGGCACAGCGACCTCGAGGCCGACCGCGAAAGGCTCGAACACCT
Organism: Sorangium sp. So ce426; assembly: GCF_051475585.1. Classification (NCBI taxonomy): domain Bacteria; kingdom Pseudomonadati; phylum Myxococcota; order Polyangiales; family Polyangiaceae; genus Sorangium; species Sorangium sp. So ce426. The sequence goes on from NZ_CP150341.1 coordinate 9,813,704, forward strand.
CGCCGGCGAGCCAGCCCGTGCACATGCGGAGGTTCGCGCCGGACGGGATGTCGCGCACGAACATGTCCCCGAAGAGCGCGTCGATGGCGAGATCCCGCTGCTCGACCACGGGCCGCTCCCAGCTCGGGAGCACCGCGACGACGCGGATCGCGAGCTGCCCTTCCGGGCGACGCGCCCGCGCTCGCGCGAGCGTCCTGGGGCGCACTTCCCAGTAGAGGTAGATCGTCTCGTGATCGACCGCGATGCCGACGATCTCGTCGACGTCGTACCGCGCCGGGAGCTCCGCCCGCTCGTCGCGCAAGGCCGCCGCAAGACCCAGCACCTCCCCTGCGGCGACGGGCGACGCCGTCGCTCCGGCACCTGCAGGCGAAGGATCTCGCGGAGGCTGCACCGGAACGCCGCCAGGCGCTCCGGCGACGGGTCCGGGCTCCCCCTGGTGCTCGCTCGCGATGGCGGCCCCGCTTGGCTCGGTCGCGCCATCGTCTCGTGCGATCGGAGCAGGGGAAGCCTCCGCGGCGGCTGCGTCCGCGTCCTCCGCGTCCGCGCCCTCCGCGCCCGCATCCTCCGCGGCTGCACCCGCATCCTCCGCGCCCGCATCCTCCGCGGCTGCACCCGCATCCTCCGCGGCTGCCTCCTCCGCGCCCGCATCCTCCGCGTCCGCATTCTCCGCGGCTGCGTCCTCCGCGTCCGCATCCTCCGCGTCCGCGTCCCGCGCTTCCACGCCTGCCCCCTGCCCGCGTGCCGCGCTCTCGATCAGCCTCTCCCGGAGCCGCCGCGCGTCCTCGTCCTCCGGCGCTCGCGCGAGGATCTCGTCGAGCATCGCGATGGCGCGGTCCGTGTGCCCCTGGGACGCATAGATCTCGGCGAGCGTCGTGGTGGACCGCGGCGGCGGCGGGGGCGGGGGCGGCGGCCACTGCTCCGGCGGCGCCTCGCCGCGCAGCGCGCGCGCGGTCTCCGGCATGTGCAGGCCCCGCTCGACCACGCGCGAGAGCAGATCGCGCGCCCGCCCGAGGAAGCCGCGGAGGCGGGCCCGCTCCGGCTCGCTCTGCGCGGTGCGCGCCACGATCTCGTCGATGAGCTCGACCTTCGTGAGCAGGCGCGGCCGCGGCACCCCGAGCCCCTCGGCGCGCGCTATCAGCTCCTCCCGCGTCAGCCCGTCGAGCTCCCGGCGCTCCATCGCCGCCGACGCTACCACATCCGACGCTCGCTCACCCTCGCCGGACCGCTCAGCGAAACGCCCCCTCCGCCGCCGGATCCGCGCTGCTCGACGCGAGCCGCGCGCGCGCCGCCTCGGCGTCTCGCGCGATCTGCGCCTTGAGCTCCGGCAGCCCGGAGAACCGCCGCTCCTCGCGCAGCCGGGCGATCAGGTGCACGCGCAGCGCCGCGCCGTAGAGATCCTCATCGACGTCGAAGAGGTGCACCTCGAGGTTCGGGCGCGCCTGCCTCGACGCCTCGACCGTCGGGCGGACGCCCAGGTTGGCCACGCCGCGCGCGAGCGCGACCGCGCGCCCCGACGGGGTCACCCGATCGACGAGCGTCGCGTACACGCCGAACGGCGGGAGCGCCTCCTCGATCTCGTCGATGTTGCAGGTGGGGAAGCCGATCGTCCTGCCCCGCCTCGCCCCCTGCGCGACGACGCCGGACAGCATGTGCGGGCGCGACAGCATCCGCTCGGCCGACTCGAGATCCCCGCGCGCGATGGCCGCTCGGACGCGGGTGCTCGACCACGCCCCCTCGGCGTCGCCGACGAGCGGGTGCGATCGCGTCTCGAAGCCGAGATCCTCGCCGAGGCGCCCGAGCGTCGTGAAGTCCCCGGCGCGCCCGCGGCCGAACCGGAAGTTCGCGCCGACCAGCACCACGCGCGCCGCGAGCCGATCGAGCAGCACGCGCCGCACGAACTCCTCCGGCGTCTGGGCCGCGAACGCGCGGTCGAACGTCACCGCGTCGACCCGTATCGCCGGCTGCACGCGCTGGATGAGCTCGATCTTGCGCGGCAGCGCCGTCAGCGTCGCCGGTGGGGTCCGGCCGAGGACGCTCGCGGGGTGCGGGGCGAACGTGAGCGCCACCGGCTCGAGCCCCCGCCGCTCCGCGTCCAGCGCCGCGTCGGCGAGCAGCGCCTGGTGCCCCAGATGAACGCCGTCGAAATTGCCGATGATCACCAGGCTGCCCCGCGGCCCGGCCGCGGCGCGCCCGCCCTGCCCGGAAGCGGCGGCAGCGAAAGACTCCACGGCCGCTACCTAACCCGAAGCAGCGCCGAACGAAATGCGGGTGGACGCAGGCGAGAGCAGCGCCGCCCGTCACGATACGCACGTACAGCCAAGCGATCGCTGTACAGAGTCGCTTGACGTGCCCATGTCCGACTGATAGAGCCGCGCTCCCCGAAATGGGCTGGAGGCGCGCCGTGTTCAAGAGAGTCAGTATCTTCTCCGGCAACGCCAATTTCCCCCTTACCCAGGAAATCTGTCAGGTCCTGGAGCAACCGATGGGGAAGTCGCGCGTGTCGCGCTTCTCGGACGGCGAGACGTTCTGCGTCATCCAGGAGAACGTCCGAGGCGTCGACACCTACGTCGTGCAGCCCACCTGCTCGCCGGTCAACGACAGCGTGATGGAGCTCCTGATCATGGTCGACGCGCTCCGCCGCGCCTCGGCCGGCTCCATCACGGCGGTCATCCCCTACTACGGCTATGCCAGGCAGGACCGGAAGGTCGCGCCGCGGACGCCGATCACCTCGAAGCTCGTCGCCGACCTCATCGTCGCCGCCGGGGTGAACCGGATCGTCGCGCTCGACCTGCACGCCGGTCAGATCCAGGGGTTCTTCAACATCCCGTTCGACCACCTGTTCGCGATGCCGGCGCTGCTGGAGCACCACCTCCGCGAGCACTACGGCAAGGACGTGGTCATCGTCTCCCCGGACGCGGGCGGCGTGGAGCGGGCCCGCGCCTACTCGAAGCGCCTCCAGGGCACGCTCGCGATCATCGACAAGCGCCGCGAGCGGGCGAACGAGAGCGAGGTCATGAACATCATCGGCGAGGTGGCCGGCAAGGACTGCCTCATCCTCGACGACCTCATCGACACCGCCGGCACCCTGGTGAACGCCGCCAACGCCCTGATGAAGCAGGGCGCCAGGAGCGTCGCCGCCTGCGCCACGCACCCGGTCCTGTCCGGGCCGGCGGTCGAGCGCATCAAGGACTCGCCCCTCACCGAGGTCGTTGTGACGAACTCGATCCCGCTCTCGGACGAGGCGAGGGCCTCCGGTAAATTCAAGGTCGTCTCGGTGGCGCGGCTGCTCGCCGAGGCGATCCGCCGCATCCATCACTCGGACTCGGTGAGCTCGCTCTTCGTCTGACCGGCCGCGCGCGTTCGGCGGCGGGACGCACGGCGACGCAGGTCGCCCGCGCCCCCTCGCCAGGACACACCAAAGAACTCACAAAAGACACAAAACGCGCCCTCCGGCGACGAAGGCTCGACTTCCTCTTCTCCGTTCTGCTATAGCGCCGCACCCTACGCCGGGGTGGAGCCGCGCACCGCGGACCCCTGGATCACTTCTGGAGCCGTCGTCATGGACATCATCAAGCTCAACGCCACGAGGCGCGAGGATAGCGGCAAGAGCGCGTCGAGCCGCCTGCGCCGCGCCGGACAGATTCCCGCCATCGCCTACGGGCGCGAGCTCGCGCCGCAGTCGGTCGCCATCTCGCCGAAGGCGCTCCTTCAGGTGCTCGGCTCCGACCACGGCAAGAACTCCGTGGTCGAGCTGGCCATCGAGAACGGCCAGACGCTCACCGTCATGGTGCGCGACTACGACTACCACCCCATCTCGCGGGAGCTCGTCCACGCCGACTTCATCCAGGTGAAGCTCGACCAGCCCGTCGACGTGCAGATCCCCTTCCGCTGCGTGGGCAAGCCGAAGGGCGTGGTCACCGGCGGCGTGCTCCAGCAGATCTTCCGCACGATCCCCGTGCGCTGCCTGCCGGAGAAGATCCCGTCGTTCATCGAGATCGACGTGACCGAGCTCGACCTGGGCGACTCGTACAAGGCCAGCGGGCTGAAGCTGCCGGAGGGCGTGAAGACGCTCCTCGCGGACGACCAGACGATCGCCGTCGTCAACGCGCCCGAGAAGGCTGGCCCCGAGGAAGAGGCGAAGCCCGCCGCCGGCGCGCCTGCCGCGGCCGCTGCGCCGGCCGCCGGCGCGGCTGCCCCCGCGAAGGGCGCGGCCCCCGCGGCCGACAAGAAGGACAAGAAGTAATCCGGGAGCGGGCCGCCTCGCGCCTCCGCACAGCGAGGCGCGCGCGGCCCGCCCTGCCCGCCGCCTCACCTGCTTCGCCTGCCTCACCTCCCCCATTCCAGGGACTCAGCAGAACCAGCTCGTCATGCTGCTCGTGGTCGGCCTGGGGAACCCGGGCAAGGAATACGCTGCTCACCGGCACAACGTCGGCTTCATGGCCATCGACGCGCTGGCCGACGAGGTCCGGGCGGATCCGTTCCGCGAGAAGTTCTCGGGCGTCCACGCGCGGGCAGAGATCGCCGGGCAGCAGGCGATCCTGCTCAAGCCGATGACCTACATGAACGAGTCGGGGCGCAGCGTGCAGCCGGCGATGGCCTTCTTCAAGGTCGCGCCCTCCGAGCTGATCGTGCTCCACGACGAGCTCGACCTGCCGTTCGGCACGGTTCGCCTCAAGGTCGGCGGCGGGCACGCGGGGCACAACGGGCTTCGCTCGATCATCTCGCACGGCGGGACGGGCGACTTCGGGCGCGTCCGCCTCGGGGTGGGACGGCCGCCTGCGGGTTTCCGGGGCGAGGTCGCGGATTACGTCCTGTCGGGGTTCGACGCCGTCGAGCGCGCGAGCCTGCCCGACTGCTTGAAGCAAGCTGTCCAAAGTGTGCTAGAAGTCGCCGCCCGCGGCTTCGAGGCCGCGATGAACGTCCGAAACACCCGGCCCAAGCCGGGCAAGAGGCAGAAGGGCGAGGGGGATGGGTCGACGGATCCAGCCCCCGCCGCGAAGGAAGGGAAGGGTCCCCTCCCCCCGACGCAGAAGCCCTGATCCTCTACGGGACAGCCTGCCGAGCTCGCCGGTGCGTCGCTCGACAGGCTGTTCCTTTCCTCGCTCCGGGGCGCCGCCCCGGGGCCATTGGCCGAGAGGGAAGACTGAATGAGCCGACAGGTAACGGCGCCCGGGCGCGCCAGAGAATACGAAACGATCTACATCCTGCGACCTGACATCGACGCCGACGGCGCCGAGCGGATCGGGTCGCGCCTCGCCGAGGTCGTCGGGCGCGAGTCGGGCCGGCTGACCAAGGTCGAGACGTGGGGGCGCCGCCGCCTCGCGTACGACATCGCCAAGCACCGCCGCGGCGTTTACGTGTACCTGAAGTACCTCGGGGGCGGGAAGGTCGTCTCCGAGGTCGAGCGCAACCTGCGCCTCTCCGACGGCGTGCTGAAGTACCAGACGGTGCTCGTGCGCAACGACGTCGAGGTCGAGGGCGTCACGATCGCCGACGAGGACGTGAAGTTCGAGCGCCTCGAGCTCACGCCGCTGGAGGACGACCGCGACGATTCGCGCGAGCGCCAGCTCGGCCTGATCGAGCCGGAGCGCCGCATCGACCGGAGCTCCGAGCAGGCCCCGGCGGGCGATCTCGACGATGCCGAAGAGGCTGAGGCGGAAGGCGCCGCCGACGAGGAGGAGAGCTGAGCTATGAACGGCCGCAACAGTGACATGGGCCGCAACGGCGGCGCTGACTACGACGATCGCGACTTCGGGCGCACGCCCGACCTGAACGCCGACGCCCCCGGGCGCCGCCGCACGGGCCGGAAGCGCGTCTGCCGCTACTGCGCGGACAAGGCGCTGGTCATCGACTACAAGGACCCGCAGGCGCTCAAGTACTTCATCTCGGAGCGCGGCAAGGTCGTCCCGCGCCGCATCAGCGGCAACTGCGCGCGCCACCAGCGCAAGGTGACCCTCTCGATCAAGCGCGCGCGCAACATCGCGCTCTTGCCGTTCACCGTCACGGCGTAGGAGGTCGATCATGGCAACCCACATCCATGTGGTCCTCACGGAGGACCTCCACAACGTCGGCAAGAGCGGCGAGCTCGTGAAGGTTCGCCCCGGCTTCGCGCGCAACTACCTCATCCCGCGCGGCCTCGCGGTGGGCGCCACCGCCGAGAACGTGTCCCGCATCGAGCACGAGAAGCGGGTCGCCGAGTCGCGCGCCGCCAAGACGCGCTCCGAGGCGGAGCAGCTCGCGTCCAAGCTCAACCAGGTCAAGCTCACGATCAGCCGCCCGGTCGGCGAGGGCGACAAGCTGTACGGCTCGGTCACGGCGCGCGACATCGAAGAGGCGCTCGCCGCGCAGGGCTTCAGCGTCGACCGGCGCCGCATCGAGACCGACGCGATCAAGTCGCTCGGCGCCCACCCCGTCGTGATCCGCCTCGCCCCGTCCATCACGGCGTCGGTCGAGGTCACGGTCGCCGCCAAGTAGCGCGGCGCCAGGGAGCGCGGCAGGGCCCGCGCTCCCGCGGCGCTCCCGCGCTTCCCCTCCCCTCTCCAGCCGCCCCCGCGCGCCTCCTTCGGCCGCGCCCCCGCACCTCGTTCGGCCGCGCCCCCGCGCCTCGTTCGGCCGCGCCCCCGCGCCTCGTTCGGCCGCGCCCCCGCGCCCCTTCAGCCGCGCTTCCGCCTCACCCACGCCCGCGCGACGTCGTGCCCCCGCGCCACCGCGCGCAGCATGAGCGCCCCGTCCCCCCACCGCGCTCGCTCCTCCCAGACGAGGCTCGCCAGCATCCCGGCGCAGAAGGCGTCGCCCGCGCCCGTCGGATCGTGCGGGCGCACCGGGCGCGGCGCGACGGCGCGCTCGCCCCCGGGGCCGAGCAGGAGCGTCTCCCGCGCGCCATCGGTGACGACCAGCGTCGCCTCGGGGCGGAGGCGCTCGCGGAGCGCGCGCGCCGTCGTCCCCAGCACGTCGAGATCGCCGGCGCTGCACTTCACGAGGTCCGCCTGCCCGAACAGGCGGAAGCAGCCGCGCACGCCTGCGCCGGAAACCGGCGCGGCGCCGGCCTCCGCGCCGGGAACGGACGCGGCGCGCTCGGCGCGCGGCCACATCCGCGGGCGCGCGTTGACGTCGACCGCGACGGCGCACCCTTCGCGGCGAGCGCTCGCGGCCGCCCGCGCGAGCGCGCCGCTCGCCCCGCGCACCGGCGCGATCCCGGTGAAGTGCACGACCCGGGTCTGCCATCGTTCCGGCAGCGCTAGAGCGAGCGCCTGCGCCTCGCTCTCGCCCTGCCTGTACCCGGCGAAGCGCGCCTCGCCGCGCTCGATCGCCACGAGCATGAGGCCTGTGCGCGCCGCGCTCAGCGAGAGCCGTCCCACGTCGACGCCGGCCGCCGCGACCTCGTCCCTCAGCCCGCGCCCCATCGCGTCATCGCCCAGCGCGGCGCACAGCCCCGAGCGTATCCCGAGCCGGACGAGCGCCGTCGCGGTGTTCACCGCCCCGCCCCCCGGCACACGGCGCAGCAATTTCGCTTGCTCGAGCGGAATGCCTTCGGGCGCATAGAGATCCCACAGCGCTTCACCGACGCAGACCACCTCGGCGGGCTCAATCCTTGTATGGCGTGTTTTGTGATCCACAATGGCGGCTCCCCGCGATGGCTCACGCCGAGGCGCGAAGCGTCATCGCAGCTGAGTCAAGCGCGAAAAGAAATGGCGATGAGACCGGGGTTGCTCAATTTCCATACCTCGCCGGCGGCAGCGCCTCGCCGCGAGGCCCCACGGCAACGACCGCCGAGGAGGCCTCCGCGAAAGCGTCCGAGCGAGCCTTCGAGCCTGCTTCCGAGCAAGCCTCCGAAGATGCCTCCGATCATGGAAGAGCGCCCCCTCGACGTGGAACCTGCATTGGGATGCCGACCGCACGAACGCTCACTGCAATGCAAACAGAAACCCTTCTCAGGGCTGCCCATGTTCTGGTAGACGGAAACCGACCCTGCACCCGACGCCCCGGAGGAACGTTTCCCCTCCGGGGCGTCGCCCATTTCGGCACCTGTGGAAAAGCTCGGGGCGGGATGGGGGGAATCGGTGGGGAGGAGAAGCACGGATGATGAGAATGATGGAGCGCCGGGGCCAGCGGCCTCAGAGGATCGAGCCTCCCATCGTCGCCGGACGCGTGCCGCCGCACGACCTCGACGCCGAGGCGGCGGTGCTCTCCGCCATCCTGCTGCACCGCGACGCGCTCGATCGGGTGCTCGAGATCCTGAAGGCGGACCACTTCTACAGCGAGGCGAACAGCCGCGTCTATGAGGCCGCGCAGGAGCTCGCGGCCGCCGGCACGCCCATCGACATCGTCTCGGTCGCGTCGTGGCTGCGCGACCGGGAGCGCCTCGCCCAGGTGGGCGGCGCGGCGTACCTCGCCCAGCTCGCGGACGCGACGCCCGCGGTCGCGCACGTCGCGGCGCACGCGCGGGTCGTCTACGAGAAATGGCGCGTGCGGCAGCTCATCGCCACGTGCCAGCGCGTCGCGGCCGAGGGGTACGGCGACGTCGGGGTGGTGCAGGAGTTCATCGACGGCGCCGAGCAGGCGGTCTACCAGCTCGCGCGCACGCCCCAGGGGACGGCGACCCAGCCGATCGCCCAGGTGCTCAAGGCCGCGTTCGAGCAGATCACCGCCGCCGCCGAGCGCGGCGACCGGATCACCGGCATCTCGACCGGGTACGAGAAGCTCGACGCCAAGACGGCGGGCCTGCACGACGGCGACCTCTCGATCATCGCCGCCCGCCCCGGCATGGGCAAGACGTCGTTCGTCCTCAACCTCGCCGTGAACGTGGCGTCGCCGCGCACGGTGAGCTCCCCCGGGCCGGACCAGTCGGGGCACGGCGTCGAGCGGCACGACCCCGGCTTCGGCGCCGCCGTCTTCTCGCTCGAGATGCCCCGCGAGCAGCTCGCGACACGTATGGTCTGCAGCGAGGGGCGCGTCGACGTCGGCAAGCTCCGCCAGGGCTTCCTCCAGCCCGACGACTGGCGCCGCCTGACCGAGGCCGCCTCGTTCCTGTCCACGCTGCCCATCTGGATCGACGACACGCCGGCCATCACGCTCCTCGAGCTGCGCGCCAAGGTGCGGCGCATCCAGGCCGAGTACGACCGGCCGCCCAGCGACGGCAGCTCGGGGCGGCGCATCGGGCTCGTCGTCATCGACTACCTGCAGCTCATGAAGGGCCGGGACGGCGTGGCCAGCCGCGAGCAGGAGATCAGCGAGATCTCCCGCGGGCTCAAGCAGCTCGCGAAGGAGCTCAAGGTGGCGGTCATCGCGCTCTCCCAGCTGAACCGCGCCGTCGAGACCCGGACCACCAAGGACAAGCGCCCTCAGCTGTCGGACCTCCGCGAGTCGGGCGCCATCGAGCAGGACGCCGACAACATCATCTTCATTTACCGCGACGAGTACTACAACCCGGAGACGACCAACCACAAAGGCATCGCCGAGATCATCGTCGCCAAGCAGCGCAACGGGCCGACGGGCAAGGTGCTCACGCGGTTCACCTCGTCGTGCACCCGGTTCGACAACCTCGCGCCGGGCGACTACCCGGAGATGGTCGACGACGAGTAGGCTGCGACGCACGACATGACCGCCTGGTACGTCCCTGCCCTCCTCGCCGCGCTCTGCATGGCCGGTCACTACCTGATGCTGCGCGCGGCGGCAGGCCGGATCGGAGACGTCCTTGGCGCGCTGTGCCTCGAGGGCACGGCGGCCGTCGGGATCCTCGTCTTCCTCCTCATCCGCCCTGGCGCGGAGACGCCTCCGACGGCCCAGGGGGTGCTCTGGGCCTGCGCCGCCGGCCTGTGCATCAGCGGCGTCGCGACGCTCACCTTCATGGCGCTCCGCATCGGCGGTCCGGTGACCGCGACGGGGCCGATCGTGTTCGCCGGCGGCATCGCGATCGCCGCGCTCTTCGCGCCGCTGCTCTTCGGCGAGGTGTTCACCGCGCGCCGCGCGCTCGGCGTCGGCCTGGGGCTCGCCGCCCTCTTCGTCCTCGCCACCGAGCGCTCCTGACCCAAGGCGCGCCGCGGCCGCGCATCGGAGTCGGAAGAGGATCGATGACCCGCTCGCCCGAGTGCCCCCGCACCCCCAGAAGCCCCGCGGGGCGCGCGGCGCGCCGCGCCCTCCGCGCGGCGCGCCTCTTCGCGCTCGCGCTCGCTTCCGCGACCTGCGCGCCGCCCGTGCAGGGCGGCAGCGTCGTCGTGTCCTCCGGCGCTGTCGAGCGCCTCGGCATGCTCTGCCGGTGGGGCCGCGGCGGCGCGGAGCAGGGTGATCTCTGCCCGACGGACGGCGGCGCCGCGCGGCCGGCGCGCGTCCGGCGGATCGCGGGGCCCGCGGACGCGCTCTCCGGTCCGCTCGCGGCGGGGCGGCCCGGCGACTACGTGCTCGAGAACGACGAGATCGCCGTGGTCGTCGATCAGCCCGGCCCCGGGGCTGGCCTCGCCGAGAGCGGCGGCAACCTCGTCGACGCGGCGGACGCGCGGGCGCGCCGCGACGAGCTCGGGCAGATCGTCACGCGGCTCGGCGCGCCGCCGCGGCAGGTGATCTACCGCGACATCACGACGGGCGGCGGCGAGGACGGCGCCGCCTGGATCGAGGCGCGCGGCGAGGTGCGCAGGCGCGATCTCGCCGGCGGCGCGCTCTCCGTCACCACCCGCTACACGCTCCGGCCGCGCGACCGGGCGGTCATGATCACGACGTCGCTCCGGAACGACGGCGACCGCCCGGTCGAGGCGCTCGACCTCGGCGACGTCGTCCACTGGGGCGCGGCGGAGCACGTCGCGCCCGGCATGGCGCCGGGGCTCCGCGGCGAGCACGAGGCGCCGTACCTGGCCGGCGTCGGGGCCGGCGTCGCGTACGCGCTCGCCCCGGTGGACGGCGCGGCGGTCCGCGCGCGGAGCGGCGAAGGCTTCAGCGACGTGACGTTCGCTCGGCAGGCCGCGCTGCCGCCCGGCGGGCGCGCCGCGTACCAGCGGATCCTCGCGATCGCGCCGCGCGGCGACGCGCTCGCCGTCGCGACGGAGCTCTTCTTTCTCGGCGGCGGCGCGCCCGGCGGCGTCGCGCTCGAGCTCGTGGACGGCCGCGGCGCGCCGCTCCCGCCCCTCGCCGGCAAGGCGACGTTGACGCCGATCGCCGAGGCCGAGGACGGCGCCGCGCCGCCCGCCGCCGCGCTCGATCTGTGGCTGCGAACCAGCGATGGCGCGCCGCTCGCCGCCGAGGCGCCGCCCGGCCTCTACCTCGTCGGCTTCGAAGGGAGCGGCCGCCGCGCGCTGGGGGGCGCGCGGATCCGGATCCGCGCTGGCGAGATCGCCCCCGTGCGGCTCACGCTCTCCGGCGCCGGCCGGCTCTACCTCGGGGTGCACGAGGGCGGCGCCTCCGCGCCCGCCGCGGACCCCGATCCCCTCGGTCCGCTCGCGCCGGCGAAGGTCAGCCTCTTCGACGCCGCGACCGGCAAGGCCCTCTCGCCGCCCCGGCTCGCGCTCCTGGGCGAGCTCGATGCCGCCCTTCCCCCTGGGCGAGTCCGGGTCGTCGCCTCGCGCGGGCCCGAGTACGCGCTCGCCGAGGCGACGGTCGACATCGCGGACGGCGGAACGTCGCGGCTCGATCTCACGCTGGAGCGGGTGGTCGACACGTCGGGCTACATCGCCTGCGACCTCCGGCAGCACACGGCGCGGAGCGCCGACGCGGGCGTCTCCTCGGCCGCGCGGCTCGTCTGGAACGCGGCGGAAGGCGTGGAGTGCGCGGTGGCGAGCGAGCACAACCTCGCCTCGGATCTCCAGCGGGACGTCGCCGCCCTGCGCCTCGAGGCGCGGCTGCGCATGCTCCCGGGCGTGGAGCTCACGAGCGGCCGGAGCGGCGCCGGGCTCGGGAGCCTCGGCGTGTTCCCGCTCGGCGGGGAGGCGGCCGCGCCCCGCGAGGGCGCGCTGCGGTGGGTCGACGAGACAGCGAGCGAGATCCTCCGCGAGGTGCGCGCGCTGCCCGGCGAGCGCGTCGTCCAGGTGAGCCGGCAGCACGGCGGCGGCTCACCGCTGCACGGATCCGGGGCGCCGCAGGCCGCGCCGGATCAGGGCCCGAGCCTGCTCGCGCAGATCGTCGGAGACGGCGCCGATGCCGTCGAGGTCTGGACCGGGCGTGACGCGGCCGCGCGGGACCGCGCGCTCGAGGAGCTCTGGGTGTTGCTCCGCGCGTCCCGCCCGGTCACGCCGACGGCGACGAGCGACAGCCACGGGCTGCGCGGCGCGGAGGCGGGTTATCCGCGCACGTACGTCGCCGTGGCCGACGATGATCCGGGCCGGCTCGACGTGGCCGATCTCGTCGCGGGCTTGCGGCGCCGTCGCGACGTCGTGATCACGAACGGCCCGTTCGTGACGATGCGCCTCGGCGACACCCGCCAGGGCGGCGTCGCCTCGGTGCGGCGCGGGTCCCGCGGCGGGCCGCTGTCGCTCTCGATCCGCGTCGAGCGCGCCCCGTGGGTCGACGCGCGCGAGCTCCACGTGCTCGTCGGCGGCGTCGCGAGCGGCGCGCCGATCCCGCTGGAGGGCGCGCGCACGACGCCCGCGGGCGCGCTCCTCGACGAGATCGCGATCCCCATCGTCCTCGGGGCCGGCGGCGGGCGACGACCGCCGCGGCCCGACGCGCGCGCCGGCGCGGCGCGCGGCGACCGCGGGCCCGCGCAGGGCGCGCGCGGCGCGATCTCCGTCGCCGAGGACACCTTCGTCGTCGCGATCGTCCGGGGGCGTCGCCCGCTCGAGCCGGTGCTCGCCGGGGACCCGGGCGAGATCCTCCCGTTCGCGATGACGGCGCCGCTCTGGATCGACGCCGACGGCGACGGCCGCTCCCTCGGCCGCGCCGCGGCGCCGTGAGCGCGGCGAGCTCCGTGGCGCGCCGGGCACGGCAGCGCAGCCCCGTGGGAAGGAGGGCAGCACGCGTTGCTGCGAGCCGGCCGGCAGCTGACCTCGCGCGGCGCTCGCCGGGGTCGGCTCAGCTCACGAGCTCGCCGCCCCTCGCGCCGCCTCCTGTCCCTCTTCTTCACCCACCGCCGGTTCCTCCGTCTCCCGCCCGCTCGACCCCTGGCCCGCGGGCGCCCCGCCGTACCGCTTGCCGGCCCGCTCCGAGGCCTTCAGCACGGGCCCGCGGATCGTCTCGATCGCCTCGATGGGCGCGTCGGAGAGCTCCAGGTTGGAGAGCACCGCGGACACGACCCGGAACCACTGGCTGCGCGCCGCCGCGATCGTCGCCTTGGTCACCGGCGCCGTCTTCTCCTTCGCGGCGAGCTCGTCCCGCCGGTGCTCGATCGCCTCGAGCTCCTTGCCCGTCGTAATCCACCGCTGCGCCGTGTGGAGCAGCGTCGTCTTCCCGGGCGCCGGGATCCCCTTCAGGAACTCGCCGATCGACGGCTCCTCGTCGAGGAGCCGGGCGACACGCGCGGTGTTGCCCGCCTCCGCGGTCGGCGAGGCCTTGATGATGGTGAGCCCCTTCGGGAACAGCTTCGGCTGCACCTGGTCGCAGGTCGCGGCGCGCTCCCTGTCCGGAGGGTCCTCTCCGAGGCAGTGCTCGCGGTGCGCGTCGATGCCCCAGCAGACGGCCTTGGCGAGGTGATCGTGGCGCTCGTCGATCCGCGCGAGCTCATCGTTCAAGGCGTTCATCTCGCCCGACGGCCCCGCCTTGGTCGGGCGCACCGCGAGCACGGCGTCGTGGGCCGCGACCGCCTTCGGGTGCAGGCCGGCGATCTCGGGGATCGAGAGGAACAGCCGCTTCCGCTGCGCGTTCTCGACCCACGGGGACACGAGCGCGACCATCTCTTCGATCATCAGGTGCTTCAACATCGCGTAAGACCTCCTTGACCGGGGTACAGCGTCCGGCCAGGAGATCGCGGAGCTGCAGAGCCCGTCAAGCGACCCGCCGGTTCGCGACGGCGCAGGACCGACCCGGCCGGTCAAAAAGATGCTGTCCCGGAGGTCACGACCAGCGCTGGCGCTCGTCGCGAGGCCGCGGACAGGTCGCGATCGAGCGCGGAGGATCTTTTCGGCCCGGGAACAGGTCCCGATCGAAAGAAATGGATCTTTTCATACAAACGGCGTGGTCTCGACCAGGCCATCGGCTCAAGAGGAGCCTCGCGATGGGTCGAGACCACGCGGGGGGCCTCCGAACGAGCGGCCGGAGGGGTCGAGACGCCTCGGCAGCACATCGGTTGATCCAATGAGCAGCGCGTGCCTGGTACGCCGACCGGCTCGCGGAGCGCGGCGACGAAGCGGGCGATGCTCCTTGCCTCGGTGATCATGGTGACGAGCTTCATCCAGCCTTTGCACGCCGGGCACGTCGACGGCAGAGGTGCAGCGAAACAGCTCGGCGCGGTTTGTCGAAGGCGCGATAGCCGCTGCGCTTCGGCACGCCCGAGATGGTCGACGAGCGAAGGTCTGGGACGTTCGACCTGCTCAGGCGCTCCGCCTGGCGTCCATAGCCGGGGACTTGTGGATGGAGTCGTGTGCACATCGCCCGAGGATCGGGCGCTCACGAGGAGCTCGCATGGCCATCCGCCGCAACTTCGACATCCGGAACCTCGTTCGCGAGCTCGCCGAGAACAAGGTGAGCGCGCTGGAGATCCTTCGCGAAGCGCTCTCGAACGCGAAAGATCACGGCGCGGAGCGGGTCTGGGTGAAGACGGCCAAGGACCAGCGCAACGAGGTGACGGTCACCATCGCCGACGACGGCGAGGGCATGGACAGAGAGCGCCTGGAGGCGTTCTGGGGCGTTGGAGCGTCGGCGAAACCGACGTCGACGCAGCCGATCGGGTACAAAGGGCATGGAACCAAGCTCTTCTTCGACTGCCGACGGCTCTCGGTCGCCACTCGCACCAGCCCTTCCGATGCCTGGTGCGCAACCACGCTCGACATGCCATTCGAGAGGGCCGAAGCTGATATTCCCGAGCACGCGCTGGGGCCCGAAGATCTCCTTTACCAGGAGATCGAGGAGATCGGGCTCCAGGAGGCGACCGGCACGATCATCCTCATCGAGCAAGTTCGTTTCGAGGATCGGGCCGAGCTGCTCAACCGGACGAGGGTGGAATCCTACTGTGACTGGTTCACCGCCGTGGGAGACATCCGCTCCGGGCTCTACGATAGGCGAGTTGATTTCCACCGGGCTATCGCCACGCAGGATCCGATGCTCGACGACCTGCGGCCGCAGGACAGCGAGATCCGTCCGATCGAGGTCCGACTCCGGACCAACGGGGAAAAGGCATACTACCCCATCGGCCTGGGACCGACGAACCGGGACAAGGAGTTCTTGCTGGCCTGGAAGGACGACATCGACGAGTTCAGGAGCCAGCCCGGGCTGCTCGCCTATGGCCACCGCTTCGCAGACACCTACGAGAGCACCGTCGGCGCGACCCGGGTGCGCGACGACACGAGCGCCATCCGGCTCACCTCGCCCGCCAACTGGACGACCGAGGACGGGATCGCCATCGTGGCGCGCGTCGAGGGGCATCGCCGCCAGCTCCAGACCTATATGGAGGCGATGTGGTCGGGGCATCCCGGCATCTACGGCTTCGAGCAGCGCTTCGGCCTCTGGCTGTGCCGAGACTTCATCCCCATCACCCAGCGGAACGATCTGCTGCGCAAGGCGCTCGATCGAGCCGCGTCCTCCAGGCTACGGTTCGAGATCACCAACCTGCGAAATTGGAAGGTGTTCATCAACCACCAGAGCTTCCGCCTGACCGCCAACCGGAACGACGTCTCCAACAAGGCGAGCCTCGAGGCGAAGATCGAGGATGCGCTCGTGGCCGTGCTCGAGCAGGCGCTGCGGCAGGCGAGCTTCCGGGAGTGGGTGGAGCGACTGAAGAGCGCGCCCCTCGAGCGGCGCAAGGACCGAGAGATCGCCCAGATGGCGAAGCGGCTCGACGATGTGGAGCAATGGATCGGCCTGAGCTCGAAGAAGGATGGCATCGATCCGATGGAGGTCAGAGGGCTGCCCGAGCTCGGCGAGGATCACTCCCTCCTCCTCAAGGCTCCACGCTCGGAGCAGGAGCTCTTCTATGTGTACGGGCTGATCTCCGGGCGCTTCGAGATGCCGATCCACATCATCGAGTACGACGCGACAGAGGGCGTCGACGCGATCGGCAAGCTCAGGGAGCCGAGGCTGCTGAGCGACAAGAAAGCGCATGTCCGGGTGGAGTTCAAGCTGGACGTATCAGCGAACAACCCCATACATCACTTCTTCGAAGCGATCGACGTCATCATCTGCTGGTCGGTCGGACGGGTCGGAGACATCTACGAGGAGAGCTCCGCAGGGATCGGCAGGCTACGGAAGCGGGCAAAGAGCGCGCTCGTGCCCCCGCTCGACACGCATGAGATTGTCCATGAGGTGAACGGACGAGAGCGAGTGATTCCGATTCTGGAGCTCTCGTCGCTCTTCCCGCCGACAGCAGGGCGCCGGAAGCGCGCCTGAGGCGTGCGAGACCGACGCGACGCTGACCGTGGGTTACGACTGGCTGGCCGGCGTCCCCGAGCTGGTGAAGAAGCTCATCGCCGCCGCGAGCACGGTCCCGGCGGCCGGCCGCACGGCCGAGCCGTGAGCGCGACGGCGCCCGCACCGCGCGCCCAGCGGCCTGCACAGCGCGCGTCGGTTTTCGTTTGCCTCCCGCGCGCCCGGGCAACATGGACCGCGGCGCATGCGAACCGAGCGGCTCGCCGCTGACGCGGCATCCATCGCACGGGCCGCCGAGATCCTCCGCCGCGGGGGGCTCGTCGCCTTCCCCACGGAGACCGTGTACGGCCTCGGCGCGCGCGCCGACGACGCGCGCGCGGCGCAGGGCATCTTCGAGGCGAAGGGGAGGCCGCCCGGCAACCCGCTGATCGTCCACGTCCCCGATGTCGCGTCCGCCCGCGCCCTCGCGGACGGCTGGCCGCCGGACGCGGAGCGGCTCGCGCAGGCCATGTGGCCGGGGCCCCTCACCCTGATCGTCGCGCGCCGGCCCGACCGCGTCGCCGACGTTGTCGCCGCCGGCGGGCCGACGGTCGCGATCCGCGTCCCCGTCCACCCGGTCGCGCGCGCCCTGCTCGACGCGGTCGGGCTGCCGATCGCCGCGCCGAGCGCCAACCGCTCCACCGAGATCTCGCCGACCACCGCCGAGCACGTCGAGAAGAGCCTCGGCGGGCGCATCGACGCGATCCTCGACGGCGGGCCGACCGCCGTCGGCATCGAGTCCACCATCGTCGACGTCACGCGCTCGCCGGCGCGGGTGCTCCGCCCGGGGCACGTCACGGCCGAGGCCATCGCCGCGCTCGTGCCGCTCGCGCCGCTCCAGATGACCGCCGGGCTGATCACCGCCCCGGCCGAGCGCGCCCCGTCCCCGGGGACCCACGCGCGCCATTACGCCCCCCGCGCGCAGGTCGCGCTGGTCCCCGCGCAGGCCGTCCGCGGCGAGCTCGCTCGCGCCGCGCAGGCCGGGTCGCGCGCCGGCGCCGTCGAGCACGGCCGCCGAACCGCGACCGGGCCGCACGCCGAGCTCCTCCCCGGCGATCCCGCCGGCTATGCCGCGGCGCTCTACGCCGCGCTGCACCGGCTCGAGGACGCCGGCTGCGACGTGATCGTCATCGCCGCCGTGCCCGAGGATCCCGCGTGGGACGCGGTGCGCGACAGGCTGACGCGCGCCTCCGCGGCGCCCTGAACGAGCGCCAGCACGCTCAGGGCACGAAGCCCGCCCATCGGGTCACCAACGTCAACGTGGACGTGAACATGGTCGTGAACGTTTACGTGGTCGTGGTCGTTCACGGCCTATCGTTGACGACCACGACCACGACCACGACCACGACCACGTAAACGTTCGGATGTAGGAGAACGCGGCGCGAGGCTTGGTTAACGCCCAAGGTTCCCCCCGGCGGGTGTGTTTTCATCCCCCAAGCTGGCGGTTTGTGGCAAATCAGGGTCGCCCGCCCGCTGGGTGAGCTACCTTCCTCGCTCGACCCGCGCCCCTCATCGATCCCATGCCGGCAACGTCCCGCGCCGCCGTCCTCAGCCTCGCGACCACCCTCGGCCTCGCTGCATCGCTCGTCGCCGCCCCCCAGCGCGCCGGCGCCAGCCTGCTCGACGAGCCGCCGAAGCGCGCAAGCTTCAACCTGAACGAGACGGTCGCGCCGGAGCTGCCGCTCCTCCGCGCCTTCCACAACGCCGCCGTCGAGCGCCCCGGGCCGTTCCGGCTCTACCTGAGCAGCGCCTACGGGAAATGGCGGCAGCAGCCGTGGTGGCAGCTCGCCTGGGGCAGCGCGCGGCCGGACGCGCTCGGCGAGCACGCGCTCGGCGAGCACGCGCTCGCCTCCCCCGCCCTCGGCTCCACGGCGTTCGCGAGCGCCTGGTCCCCCTTCACCCCCTTCGAGCCGCCCGGCACCCTCCACCTCGATCCGGTCGCGCCGGCGTGGTTCCGCCAGCTCGATCCGATCCTCGGCCCGCCGGTGCTCGCGACAACGGGGCCGAGCCTCTCGTCGAACGGCTTCGATCTGCTCTGGGATCCGCCGAAGAAGCAGCCGGTCGACTGGCGTTGCCGCAGAGGCCCGGTCCAGTTCGCCCGGTACGGCGGCCAGCACGACGCCTTCGAGCTCGTGCGCTGCGACGGCTCCGTCGCGCCCGGCGCGCTGGATCGGCTGTCGATCATGGCCCGTCCTCCCGACGCGCCCGACCCGGGCGCAGAGCTCCCCGACGAGCCCGACGCCGACACATGGCAGCGGGCGCTCGAGTGGGTGCCCCAGGTCCGCCTCGTCCACCCACGCCTGCTCTGGCTGCTCCAGCAGATCGCCGACGCCTTCCCGCGCCGCGGGCTCTACATCTTCAGCGGGTACAGGCCGCGGGCGCCGACGACGCGCGACGCGCCGGCCGCGCGCAAGCCGAGCTCCGGCACCCACCACAGCCAGCACGCCGAAGGGCGCGCCATGGACATCCTCGTGAGGGGCGTCCCGAACACCGCGCTGTTTCAGTTCTGCCGCACGCTCGACGACGTGGGCTGCGGGTTCTACCCGAACAGCAAGTTCGTCCATGTCGACGTGCGCCGCCCAGGCGCCGGGCGCGTCTTCTGGATCGACATCTCCGGCCCCGGCGAGCCGTCGGAATACGTCGACTCCTGGCCCGGCGTCGTCGAGAGCGGCGGGCTCTCCTGGGGAAGCGCGCAGGGCGCGCGCTCCGGCGGGGCCACGCCTCGCTGACGTCGCCTCCCCGCGGTCGCCCTCGCACCTCGCACGTCCACCGGCGCGACCGGCTGCTCCGCCGCGCGCTCTCGTTCCGGATGCGCGCTCCCGTTCCGGATGATGCGGCGCGCCTCGGGGCGCGGTGACTTGCCTCCCCGAGATCGGTGTTAAGCTTGGCGTCTTCCCCCTGGGCGCGCGACGCGAGACGGGGGCGGAGCTCGGCGAGCCGAGATCTGTCCCCCGCACCTCCGGCGGCCAAGGCCGCCCCGCGGTCGCCCTGGAGAAAAAGGGTGCGAAATGGGCGAGTTGCGGACAGGGATGGTTGAGAAGATCGCGGCGATGCAGGACTTCGCGCTCTACCGCGATCTCGCGTGGGAGGGCACGTTCGAAGAGTACCTCCAGATCGTGCGCCAGAACCCGCAGGTGACGCGCAACGCGTTCCAGCGGGCGTACGACATGATCATCCGCTACGGCATCGAGGAGTACACGGACAACAAGAAGAAGCTCATCCGGTACAACTTCTTCAAGGACGAGATGCACGGCGGCGCCGACGCCGTGTACGGGCTCGACATCCCGCTCATGCGGCTCGTCCACGTGCTCCGGGCGGCCTCCGAGGGGTACGGCCCGGAGAAGCGCGTCATCCTGCTGCACGGCCCGGTCGGCTCGTCGAAGTCGACGATCGCCCGGCTCCTCAAGAAGGGCATCGAGCACTACTCGACGACCCCCGACGGCGCGCTCTACACGTTCGACTGGGTGAACCTCGACGACGTCGGCATGGCCGGGACGGAGAGCGCCCGCTTCAAGTGCCCGATGCACGAGGAGCCGCTGCGCCTCGTCCCGCCGGCGTGGCGCGACCGCGCGTTCCGCGAGCTCGGCCTCTCGAGCGCGCAGCACCACGTCCGCACCGAGGGCGACCTCGACCCCGCGTGCCGCTTCATCTTCAACCGCCTGATGGACAAGTACGGCGGCGACTGGTCGAAGGTGATGCAGCACGTGCGCGTGCGCCGCCTCGTGCTCAGCGAGAAGGACCGCGTCGGCATCGGCACCTTCCAGCCGAAGGACGAGAAGAACCAGGACTCGACCGAGCTCACCGGCGACATCAACTACCGCAAGATCGCCGAGTACGGCTCGGACTCGGACCCGCGCGCCTTCAACTTCGACGGCGAGTTCAACATCGCGAACCGCGGCATCGTCGAGTTCATCGAGGTGCTGAAGCTCGACGTCGCGTTCCTCTACGACCTGCTCGGCGCGTCGCAGGAGCACAAGATCAAGCCGAAGAAGTTCGCCCAGACGGACGTCGACGAGGTCATCATCGGCCACACCAACGAGGCCGAGTACAAGAAGCTCCTGAACAACGAGTTCATGGAGGCCCTCCGCGACCGCACGATCAAGATCGACATCCCGTACATCACGAAGGTGTCGGAGGAGATCCGGATCTACGAGAAGGACTTCAACAAGGAGAAGATCCGCGGCAAGCACATCGCCCCGCACACGCTCGAGGTCGCCGCGATGTGGGCCGCGCTCACCCGGCTCGAGGACCCGAAGAAGCACAACCTGTCGCTCGTCCAGAAGATGAAGCTCTACGACGGCAAGGTCCTGCCCGGCTACACGCAGGACACCGTGAAGGAGCTCCGCAAGGAGGCGTCGCGCGAGGGCATGGAGGGCATCAGCCCCCGCTACGTGCAGGACAAGATCTCGAACGCGCTCGTCAACGACCTCGGCGAGGGGACGATCAACCCCTTCATGGTCATGAGCGAGCTCGAGAAGGGCCTCCGGCACCACTCGCTCATCACGAACGACGAGCAGCGCAAGCGCTACACCGAGTGCATCGGCATGGTGAAGCGCGAGTACGAGGAGATCGTCAAGAACGAGGTGCAGCGGGCGATCAGCGCCGACGAGGACGCGATCCAGAAGCTCGCGGCGAACTACATCGACTCGATCAAGGCCTACACCCTGAAGGAGAAGGTGAAGGACCGCTTCACCCGCGAGGACGTCGAGCCCGACGAGCGGCTGATGCGCTCGATCGAGGAGAAGATCGACATCCCCGAGAACCGCAAGGACGACTTCCGCCGCGAGATCATGAACTACATCGGCGCGCTCGCGGTCGACGGCAAGAAGTTCGAGTGGCACACGAACGACCGGCTGCGCCGCGCCCTCGAGCTCAAGCTGTTCGAGGATCAGAAGGACGCGATCAAGCTCCAGACCCTCGTGTCGAGCGTCATCGACAAGGAGACGCAGGAGAAGATCGACATCATCAAGACCCGGATGATCAAGTACTTCGGGTACAACGAGGTCTCGGCGCGCGACGTGCTCGACTACGTCGCCAGCATCTACGCGCGCGGCGACACGAAGTGACCCGTCGCGGGGGCGCGGCGGCGCTTCTGCAGCGCGCGCCGCGCCGCTCGCCCTCGCCCTACAAGCTCAGCCTTCGCGCCTGACCTTCGCGAGCTCGCGCTCCCCGTCCCGCCGGAGCTTCGCGATCTCGCGCTCGAGCGTCGCTACCTCGCGCTCCAGCGAGGCCACCGTGCGCTTGAGGTCGCGGACCTCCTCGACAGACGCGAGGCCCATCGCCTTGGCGAACGTCTCCTTCTGCTCCGCGGTGAACGAGGAGACCCGGCCGGGCACGCTCATCGCCGTCATGAACAGCCGCATGAACCGCTCGTCCTGCATCAGCTTCGCCACGTTCGGGTTCGCGGCGAGCCTCATGCCCTCGGTGACCAGTCTGTCCTTCAGCGCCATGCGGGCAGCGTAGCCGACTTTGGCGCGGGCGCGTCAGCCCACCTCGACCAGCACCGCGGTGATGTTGTCCCGCCCCCCGCGCCGATTCGCGAGGTCGATGAAGAGGTCGACCGCCACGTCGCCGCCCTTCGAGGCGATGCTCGCGACCTCCTCCTCGGCGTGGAGGTACCCGTGCAGCCCGTCGGAGCAGAGCAGGTAGCGATCGCCCTCCTCCACGGCGACGATCGAGGTGTCGACCTCGACGTAGTCCCGGTTGCCGACCGCGCGCGTGATCACGTTGCGGTGGGGCGAGCTCTTGGCCTCGTCCACGGAGATGAGGCCGTTCTTGATCTGCCACGCGATCAGCGTGTGATCCTCGGTCATCTGCACCGCGGTCCCGTTGCGGACCTGGTAGATGCGGCTGTCGCCCACCTGGCCGGTCACGAGCGCGCCGCCGACGATGAGCGCCGCGCTGATCGTCGTGCCCATGCCGCTCTTGTCGCGATCGAGCTCGGCGATCGCGAAGACCATGTACGTCGCCGCCTGGATCGCGCCCTCGAGGATGCGCAGCACGGCGCGCGCCTTGGGCTGCGTCAGCGGCTCGTTCGGATCGCCGATGGCGGGCAGGCCCCGCTTCACCATGCCGTAGATCGTCTCGACCGCCTCGGCGCTCGCGACCTCGCCGGCCGCGTGCCCGCCCATGCCGTCCGCGACGATGTAGAGGCGCAGCTCGTCGTCCCGGAAGAACGCATCCTCATTGGCGCGCCGGTGGCGCCCGACATCGGTGCGGCCAAATGATTGGATCCTCATCGAGCTTGCCCGGTCCTTCGCTCGCCGTCCCGTGAGGAAATCCCCGAGGCGCCGGCGCGACTGTCGCACGATAAACTTCTTGGGTGGGGCCTGTCGAGTGGGCGGAGGCTCGGTTAGGATGGGCGAGCCAGCCATGGCACGAAGCTTCTCCGCGACCTGTGGGCCGGACGGCCTTCTCCAGCACCTGGCGGACCTGCGCAGCGCGGTCCCGTCGCCGTCGGGCGGGGTCGTCTTCGTCTCCGGACAGCTCGCCCAGCGCGCGTCGGGCATCGCCGAGCTCGTCCGCGGCGCCTGGCGCGGCGTCCCCGCCTGCGTCGTGCCGGCCGCGGGCGTGCTCAGCGAGCGCGGCGAGATCGAGGGGGACACCGGCGCGAGCGGCGTGCTGTGGTCCGGCGGGCAGGTCACCCCCTTCGCGCTGCCGGAGCGCGCCGAGGAGCCGAGCCGCCTCCTGCGCGAGGCGCTCGCCCGCACCGTCGGCCAGCGCTCCGCGACGGCCATCCTCTTCGCCCGGCCCGGGGCGTTCGCGCCCGAGCGGCTCGAGGCGCTCGCCTTGTCCGCGCCGAACGCGTGCCTCTTCGGCGCCGGGACGGCCTCCGGCTCCGCCATCGGCGTGACGTCGCAGGGCGAGCTCATCGAGGGCCCGGCGACGGGCCTCGCCATCACCGGGTTCGCCCCGCCGCTCGTCGACGCCTCGCCCGCCGCCAGGCTGCTCTCCGGCTTCCACCGCATCGACGAGGCGAGCGGCGGCGTCGTGCTCCGCGCCGGCGGGCGGCCGGCGCTCGACCTGCTCTCCGCCGCGACCGCCACGCTCGGCGAGCCGCCCAGCGCGCAGCAGCTCATCCTCGCCGCGCTGGCCGACCCGCCGCTCGATCCACCGGGCGCGCCGGGCGCCGACCGCGGCGACGCCGAGGCGGAGGCGCCGGATTCCGTGCGTTACGTGCTGCGGCCGGTCCGCGGCATCGATCCGTCGCGGCGGGGGCTCCTGCTCGGCGACGAAGCGAGGCCCGGCGCGCGCCTCGCCTTCGCGGTGCGCGACGCCGCCATCGGCCGCGCCGGGCTCGAGGGGATCGCCCGGCAGGTGTCCCGGAGCGCGCTCGGGTCGGCCCCCCGCTTCGCGCTCTACCTGACCTGCGCCGGGCGCGGCCAGGGCCTGTACGGGACGCCCGACGTCGAGGCGCGCATCCTGCGCCAGCGCTTCGCCGACCTCCCGATCGCCGGCATGCACTCGAGCTTCGAGATCGCCCCCTGGGCCCGGGGCCAGGCAAGGCTCGCCCTCTACACCGGCGTGCTCGCGCTCTTCCGCGCGCCGAGCTGAGCGCTTCTTCCCGCGCCGAGCCGAGCCGAGCGCTCTTCCGCGCGCCGAGCCGAGCCGAGCGCTCTTCCGCGCGCCGAGCCGAGCGCCTCGCCTCAGCGCTCGCGGTAGACCGCGACCACCGCGGAGGCCCGCCGCTGCACCGCCGCGTGGACGGCCGCATACCGCGGCTCGTCGCGCAGGGGCTCGAGGACGGGACAGCGCTCGAGCCAGATCAGGTCGAACAGGCCGTCGGCCAGCGAGAGCTCGAGCGCGTCCAGCGCGAGCTCTCGCTTGCCGAGGAAGGCCGCGAACTCCGCCTGGAGCTGCCGGATGAACGACGTGCGCCGCAGCGCCGTGACGGGCGGGCGCTCCCCCTCGACCTGCACGGGCCGGACGTCCGAGAGCCGCCCCTCCATGAGGTCATCGATCACCTGCGCGAACGGCGTGGGGAGGTCCGGGAAGGCCTCGCTCACCCGCCTCTGAGAGAGCTTCTCGACCACCTCCGGGTCGCGCTGCCAGAGCACGCGGCGCATCCGCAGGACGGTGTAGCCCGATCCGCTCCCCACCATCGGATGCGCCTGGATCATGTCGTCGGCCTCCGACCACCTGTCCAGCAGCGTGTACGCGCGCGCCAGCGCCTGCGCCGCCAGCACCACCTCGGGATCGCGCGCCAGCGCGGACCGCGCGCGCCGCGCGCCCTCCTCGAAGGCGCCGCACTCGAGCAGGATGTGGCCGATGAGGCCCTCCGCCTCGGCGTTGCCCGAGCGGCACGCGAGCGCCGCCTTGAGCTCCCGCATCGCGCCGACCACGTCGAGGCGCTGGAACCGCACCGACGCCATCGCGAGCCGCGCGTCCGGCAGCCCGGGCGCCGCCGCGACGGCGCGCGACGCCGCCTCCGTGGCCAGCTCCCCGCCGCGGTCCGTGAAGAACCAGAAGCGGGAGCGCGCGAGCGCGTAGGCCGACAGGATCATCGGATCCTCGGGCGCGCGCGAGAGCGCCTGCTCGAACAGCGCGATCGCCCGCTCCTGGTGCTCCGGCCAGAACCTGCGGTACTCGTGGCGCCCGCGCAGGAACAGGTCGAGCGCGACGGGATCGCTCGGCGACGTGCGGCTCGGCGCGGCCCCGTCGAGCGTCAGCGCCCCCGCGACCGCCTCGGCCACCTCGTCGTTGATCCGCAGCACCTCCGCCTCGGGGCGATCGAAGCGCTTCGCCCACAGCTGGAACCCGTCGGCGACGCTGATGAGCCGCGCGCTGATCCGCACCGTGCCGTCGCGCCGCCGCACCGAGCCCCCGACGACCACCTGCACCCCGAGCTCACGCCCGACCTCGCGCGGATCGAGCTCGGAGGACGGGCGCCGCCCGAGCGCCCCGCGCGGCCTCACCCGGAGGCCCGGCGTCATGGAGAGCGTGTCGACGAGATCGTCCGTCAGCTCCTCGGCCAGGTACGCGTCCGACGCAGGTCCCTGGTTCGCGAACGGCAGGACCACGACGCTCTTGCCGCCGTGCTCGGCCCCCGCCCCCGGGGTCACCCCGGAGACCGCCGTCCGCTCCTGCGGCGGCGTGAACGCCGGCGGCGTCACCGTGGCCGGGCGGGTGAGCGAGGAGAGGTCGTGCACGACGCTCTCGACGGACGGATACCGGTCGCCGCGCTCGCGCGCCATGCAGCGGAGCACCACGCGCGCGAGCGCGTCGGGCAGGTCAGGGCGCCGGAGCCGCGGATCCGGCGGGTCGGCGAAGAGCCGCGCCGCGGCGACGGCGAGCGGCGCGTCGCCCTGCCACGCGCGCTCGCCCGTGAGCATCTCGAAGAGCATCGCCCCGAGGGCGTAGAGGTCGGCGCGCGCGTCGACGTCGTCGGCGCCCTGCACCTGCTCGGGCGCCATGTACGCCGGCGTCCCCATGACCGCGCCCAGCGTCTTGCCCGCCTCGCCGCTCGCGACCGCGCGCGCGATCCCGAAGTCGGTCAGCACGACGCGCCCGTCGCGCCCGAGCAGCACGTTGTCCGGCTTGAGGTCCCGGTGGATGACGCCGGCCCGGTGCGCGGCGTGGAGGCCCGCGCAGACGCCCTCCACGACGTCCAGCGCGCGGGTCACGCCGAGCCGCCGCTCGCGCGCGAGCAGCGCGGCGAGCGGCTCGCCGTCGACGAACTCCATCGTCAGGAACCGGTCGCCGTCGTGCTCGCCGATGTCGAAGACCCGCGCCACGTTCGGGTGCGTGACCTTGCGCGAGAGCCGCACCTCGCGCCGGAACCGTTCGGTCACCTCGGGCGCGACGCTGAGCTCCCGGCGCAGCACCTTGACCGCGACGAGCTCCTCGAGCTCCAGGTCGCGGGCGCGGTACACGCTGCCCATCCCGCCGATGCCGACCAGCCCGAGGAGCTCGTACCGGCCTGCGAGGACCTGCCGCGGGCCGGTCGCGACGGCGTCCGCGGGGTCGGCCGCTTGCCGCGCGCCGCTCGCCGCGAGCGGAAGATCGTGGATCGTGTCGTCCTTGAAGCTCTGCGGCATAGGGGAATTCCGGCGGCCGTTGCCCCCCGCGTCACGAGATTAGCCCACGGGATCGGCCGGTCGAGCGCCGACCGTCACGGGAGCCCCAGCACGGAGGTGCTAGTCTCCGCCGCCCATGGCCGAGGCGTCGAGCTCCATCGTGGTGGAGTCGCTCTCCAAGACGTACCAGGTCCACGAGCGCGCCGCCGGCTTCTCGGCCACCGTGCGCTCGCTCTTCCGGCGCCGCACCAAGGTCGTCCACGCCGTCGAGGACCTCTCGTTCTCGATCGCGCCCGGCGAGCGGGTCGGCTTCCTCGGCCCGAACGGCGCCGGGAAGACGACGACGCTCAAGGTGCTCTCCGGGCTCCTCCACCCGTCGGGCGGCAAGGTCGAGGTCGCCGGCTTCGTCCCGCGGCACCGTGAGCCCGATTTCCTCAAGCGGATCACCCTCGTGATGGGGCAAAAGCAGCAGCTGCTCTGGGACCTCCCGCCCGCCGAGACCTTCGCGGTGAACCGAGCGATCTATGGGATCGGCGACGCGGATTTCAAGGAGACCCTCGGTGAGCTGGAAGACCTCCTCGGCATCGCCGAGATCGCGACGAAGCCGACGCGGCAGCTCTCGCTCGGCGAGCGCATGAAGTGCGAGCTGGCCGCGGCCCTGCTGCACCGGCCGGAGATCCTGTTCCTCGACGAGCCGACGATCGGGCTCGACGTGGCCATGCAGCTCGGCGTCCGCGAGTTCATCCGCCGCTACAACGAGCGGCGGCGGGCGACGATCGTGCTCACGTCTCATTACATGGACGACGTGGCGGCGCTCTGTCCGCGGGTCATCGTCATCGACAAGGGCAGGCTGCGCTACGACGGCGACCTCGCGGCGCTCGTCCGCAGCATGCGGCCCCACAAGCGGATCGCGCTGCACTTCAAGAATCCGGTCGACCAGGCGCTCCTCGAGCGGGTGGGCGCCGTCCTCTCGCTCGATCCCGGCCACGCGGTGCTGCAGGTGCCGCAGGCGGAGCTGCGCGAGGCCATGTCCTGGCTGCTCGGCCACACCGACATCTCGGATCTCACGGTCGAGGATCCTCCCCTGGAGGAGGTGATGCGCGAGCTCTTTTCGGGCGCGGAGCCCTCGGCGGAGCCGGAAAGCGCGCCGGAGGGCGGGCCGCCCGGCTCGACGGGCGGGGCCGCGTCGTGAGCGGGCTCGCTCGGGCCGCCCGGGCGTTCCCGACGCTGCTCCGCGTCGGGATCGCGGCCGCGCTCGCGTACCGGGCCGAGATGCTGATCTGGATGCTCACGACGACGATGCCGCTCGTGAGCCTCGCGCTCTGGTCGGCGGTGGCCGCGAGCGCGCCGGTCGGCCGCTTCGGGGCGAGCGATTTCTCCGCGTACTTCCTGGCCATCCTCATCGTCCGGCAGCTGACCGGCTCGTGGCTCGTCTGGGAGATGAACATGGACATCAAGAGCGGCGCCCTCTCGCAGCGCCTGCTCCGGCCGATCCACCCGCTCTTCTCGTACGCCGCCGAGAACCTCGCCGCGCTGCCGCTCCGGGCGGCGCTCTGCCTGCCCATCGCGGTCGTCGCGCTCGTCACGACGTCGGGAGAGCGGTTCCAGCCGACGGCCATCGAGCTCGGGCTCTGGGTCCTCTCCCTCGTCGGCGCCTGGGCGATCAACTTCTTCACCATGGCGCTGATCGGCTCGCTGGCGTTCGTCATCGACAGCTCGACCGCTGTGTTCGAGGTCTACCTCGCGGCCTTCATGGTCCTCGCCGGCTACCTCGTCCCGATCGAGCTGTTCCCCTCGTGGCTCGCCGATCTCGCGCGGGTGCTGCCGTTCCGTTACAGCCTCGCGTTCCCTGTCGAGCTCATCACCGGCCTGCTCGACCCGGGCCGCGCGCTCACCGAGCTCGCTGTGCAGTGGGCCTTCGCCGCCGCGTCCGCCGCCGCCGCGCTCGTCGCGTGGCGCGCGGGGGTCCGGCGGTTCTCGGCGTTCGGCGGGTGAGCGGCGTGCGTTACCTCCGGTTGCTCGCGACGCAGCTGCGCGTGTCGATCGCGCTCGGGATGCAGTACCGGTGGGAGTTCCTCCTCGGCGCGGTGATGACCGTCGTGTGGACGGTGGTCGGGCTGGTCCCGCTCCACATCGCGCTCGCGGCCCGGCCGCCGGTGCAGGGCTGGACGTACGAGCGGGCGCTCGTCGTCGTCGGGTGGTTCACGCTGCTGAAGGGCATCCTCGAGGGGGCCGTGAACCCGTCGCTCATCAGCGTTGTCGACCAGATCCGGAAGGGCACGCTCGACTTCACGCTGCTCAAGCCGGCCGACGCGCAGTTCCTCGTCTCCACGGCCCGGTTCGAGATCCGCAAGGTCGTGGACGCCGCGGCCGCGGTGGCGATCTTCGCCTACGCGTTCGCCCAGATGGGGCGCGCCCCCGCGCCTGCCCACGTCGCGCTCGCGCTCTGCCTGCTCGTGACGGCGACGCTGGTGCTCTACTCCATCTGCATCCTGGTCATCTCGGCCGCGTTCTGGGTCGTGCGCCTCGACAACCTGGCCTACCTCTTCAACTCCATCTTCGATTTCGCGCGCTGGCCGGTCACGATCTTCAGCGGCTTCTGGCGCGTCGTCTTCACCGTGATCGTCCCGCTCGGGCTGATGACCACGTACCCGGCGGAGGCGATGCTCGGCACCATCGCCCCGCGCACGGCCGCCGCCGCGGCGCTCGGCGCGCTCGCGTTCGGCGCCGTCGCGCGCGGCGTGTGGAAGCGGGCGATCGGCCGGTATACGTCGGCGTCGAGCTGAGCCTCGCGAGGGCTTCCGGCGAGCGGCGCGGTGCGTTAACGTCACACGATTGCCCTCCGGGCGCGAGGAGGGCTAACGGACACGGGGGGAGAGCGGAATCGGGAAGGATCGGGAAGGAGACGCGGTGAAGGACGGAGGGCTGACGCTCGAGGAGTTGGGTCGGAGCATCGTCGATCTCGCGATGACCGAGGACGTGATACGCCGCCAGGTGATCGCCCTCCTCCCGGTCGGGCGCCGCGCGGAGCGGGAGCTCGAGGTCCTCGGCAGGCCGTCGCGGCTCACGATGGACTTCGAGGTCGGCGAGCCGGCGGCGACGCGGAGCATGAGCGGCGCGTTCGATGTCGCGATCCCGCACGCCGTGACGGTGCGGGTCGACGCGGAGGGAGAGGCGAAGGAGCACCGGCTC
Source organism: Sorangium sp. So ce426 (assembly GCF_051475585.1). Lineage (NCBI taxonomy): Bacteria > Pseudomonadati > Myxococcota > Polyangiales > Polyangiaceae > Sorangium > Sorangium sp. So ce426. The sequence goes on from NZ_CP150341.1 coordinate 9,843,388, forward strand.
GACGCGACCCTCGCGCTGCGCATCACGCCGAGGCCCTGCGCGCCGCTCGGGATCTTCCTGGACGTCGCGGAGCTGCCGGCGGAGTCGGTGCGGTTCGCCGAGTCGCGGGCCTCCGCGAAGGACTACCTGCGCGGCCGGATCGAGGAGGAGGTGCGGAGGGAGCTGCTCCGCCTCGTGCGCGCGCGGATCGCGGAGAGCCGCGCGGAGCGCACGCTCGACCTGGAGGAGCCGCTCCTCCGCGCGCTCGGGGACGCCTCCTGGGCCGGGCAGGAGGAGGCGGAGGAGCCGGACGGGCGGGACGCGCCGCCGCCGAGCCGGGTGCGCGGGGCCGGCGGCCCGGCGAGCGGGGCTGGGCTGCTGGACGCGCCGCTCAGCGACCTGGACGCGCAGCTCCGGTTCTTCGGGAACGCGATGCCCCTCCAGGTGTGGACCGCGCGCCCGGACGGCCAGCTGAACTTCGTGAACCGGGCGGTCCTCGACTATTTCGACCGCACGGAGGAGCAGATGATCGGCGAGGGCTGGCTCGCGGTGCTGCACCCGGACGACGTCCCGAAGACGGTGGCGGCGTGGACGCGGAGCCTCACGACGGGCGAGCCGTACAACACGGAGTTCCGCCTGAAGCGGGCGAGCGATCAGACGTACCGCGAGCACGTGGTCAGCGCGCTGCCGCAGCGCGACGCCGCGGGGAACATCTTCCGGTGGATCGGCGGCACCACCGACGTGGCCGAGCTGCGCCGCGCCGAGGCCGCCCTCCGGAGGAGCGAGGCGCGCTACCGGCTCTGCGCGGAGGCGTCGAACGAGGGCGTCTGGTTCTGGAACATCCGCGAGGACACGGTGGAGTGGAGCGATCGCATGCTCCAGATGCTCGGCGTCCGCCGCGAGGCGTGGGGCGGGACGTTCGCGAGCTTCTTCGAGCGCGTGCACCCCGACGACAAGGGGGCGGTGCAGGCCGCGCTGAGGGCTCACCTCGAGGAGCGGCGGCCGTTCGAGGCGGAGTACCGGCTGCGGCGCGAGGACGGCGAGTACCGCGACGTGTTCGCCCGCGGCATGGCCGAGTGGGACGACAAGGGCGTGCCGTTCCAGATGGCGGGCGGCGCGACGGACATCACCGAGAAGAAGCGCCAGCAGGCCGTGCTGAACGAGCGGCTCGCGATCATCGAGCAGCAGCAGGAGGCGATCCGGGCGCTGTCGACGCCGATCATCGAGGTCTGGAGGGGGGTGCTGACGATGCCGGTGCTCGGCGTCCTCGACGAGGAGCGCGCCCAGCAGATGATGGAGGTGCTGCTCGAGGCCGTGGCGCGGACCCGCTGCCGTCACGCGATCATCGATCTGACCGGGGTGAGCGCGGTGGACGCGGCCACGGCCGATCACGTGCTGAGGCTCATCGACGCCGTGGCGCTGCTCGGGGCGCAGGGCATCGTCGTCGGCATCCGGCCCGAGGTGGCGCAGACGGTGGTGTCGCTGGGGCTCGATCTGTCGAACATCAAGACGCTCTCGAACCTCCGGGAGGCGCTCCTCTTCGCGATGCAGTCGAGCGGGGTGTCGGTCAAGCGGCGGCGCAAGCGCAGGGCGGGGCGCGAGCGCGCGGACGACGCGGAGGGGACGCGCGCCCCGCGCGACGGGTGATCGGAAGCGCGGCGTCGCGCTCGGGCTCGTCGTGGCGGTCGCCGGCGTGGCCCTGCGCCGAGGAGCGCCTGGACCGGCGCGCCGACCTGGCCCTGCTCCTCGCTGCCTTGCCCCGCCGCCCACCGCCGTGCAGGCTTCGCCCATGGGTCAGCCCGCCGCGAAGCAGCGCCGCGCCACGTACGCCGAGCTCGAGGCCGTCCCGCCCAACAAAGTGGCGGAGCTCATCAGGGGTGTGCTCCACGTCCTGCCCCGCCCGGCGCCGCGCCACGCGAACACGAGCTCGGTCCTGGGGATCAAGATCGGCGGCCCCTTCGGCCTCGGCGATGGTGGGCCAGGCGGCTGGTGGATCCTGGACGAGCCGGAGCTGCACTTCCCCGACCCGGACGCGCCGGGCGAGATCGACGCGCTCGTGCCCGACCTTGCCGGCTGGCGCCGCGAGCGCATGCCCGAGCTGCCCCAGACGGCCTACTTCGCCCTCGCTCCGGACTGGATCTGCGAGGTCCTGAGCCCGTCGACGGCGTCTGTCGACCGTGACGAGAAGATGCCGATCTACGCGCGCGAGGGCGTGCGTCACGCCTGGCTGGTCGACCCGATCGCACGGACGTTGGAGGTCTTCTCGCTCGTCTCGGGCCGGGGCTTTGGGGCCGCCGCCGTCCACCACGACACTGCGCGCGTGCGCGTCGCGCCCTTCGAGGCCGTCGAGCTGGATCTTTCGGTGCTCTGGGCGACGTAGCAGACCGCCGTGCCGTCCAGTTCCCGGCGCCGCGGCCCGGGCAGCGGGCAGCCCGAGCTCAGCGCGCTGCTCGCTTGGCGGCCTCCCAGCGCTCCAGCGTGACGACGAGCCGCGCCGCCCCGAGGACGCCGGCCGGGAGCACGATGAGCAGCGCGCAAGGCAGGAACGAGAGCAGCGCGAGGCCGAAGCCGAAGCCCATCACCGCGGCGAGGTTCCGGCGCACGAAATCGATCCGCTCTGCCACCGGCACGCCGCGGATCGACAGCGGGCAGTCGCAGAGGTCCCACGCCCCCGCGAGCGCCGTCACCGCGAGCTGGAGCGGGACGACGACGACGCTCGCCGGCGCGAAGAGGAGACCCACCAGGCCGAGGACGAGGAGGATCGGGAGCGTGACGGCGAGCGCCACGAGCGACGACTGCAGCGCGCGCCACATGTCCGCGAAGAACCCGACCTCCGGCCACGGGGGCGCCCCGAGATCGGCCTCGGCCCTGCGCACCATCCGCTCCAGCGCGGTCCCCGAGAGCGGCTTCGCGAGCCCGAACGAGACGACGAGGGCGGCCACGAGCACCACCGCGAGCGAGAGGATCCGCAGCACGGCCATGAGCACGGTCCAGGGCCACCCCGTCCCCGGCTCCCTCACGATCAGCTCGACGAGCGAAGGCGCGAGCTCCACGCCGGCGATGGAGAGCACGACCATGAGCACCAGCGCGATGCCCGTGGGGACGAGCGCGAGCGGCCAGAGGTCCGGCGTGCGAAAGAGGTAACCGTAGCCGCCCAGCAGGGCCTTGAGGCCCGCGCCGAAGCCGGGGCGTTCGAGCGGCACGAGCCCCGCGGTCGGGCGCTGCGCGAGCGCCGTGGGAGAGCCGCGGGGAGCATCGGGGAGGATCATCCGGCCACGAACGTCCCAGCGGTCGTGCGTCCGGTCAACACCTTCCGCGCGCCGGCGTCCGCCGCTGGACGAGCTCCCGCCGGCTGTGCGGCGAAGGCAGCTTCATCGTCGATGCGTCGATGACCTCCGAGCCTGCCTCGTCAGCCCTCGGGGAGCAGCGGATCGAGCACGCTCCCGCCCGGGGGCGAGGGCCCGAGGGCGCGGCCGAGGTGCTCGCGGATCGCGGCCGCGAGCGACTCGGTGACGCGCCTGCGCAGCTGGGTCCGCGACGTGACGAGCCCGATCTCCCGGAGCGGGATCGGCCGGGAGAGGGGCCGCACGCGGGCGCGGCGCTTGTCCGGGGGCAGCCCTTGCGCCACGAGCGCGGGCAGCACCGTCGCCCCGAGCCCGGTGTCGACGAGGCCGATCAACGTCTCGAAGCTGCCGCTCTCGAGCTGAACGCCGCGCGGGGGCCTCGCCTGACCGCTCCTGCAATACGAGAGCACCTGGCTCCGGAAGCAGTGCCCCTCCGGGAGCACCCACAGCTCGCGATCGCTGAGGTTCGCCTGCGTGACCGTCTTGCGGTCGAGCAGCGGGTCGCCCTCGGGGAGATAGGCGACCATCGCCTCGTGCCCGAGGGGCGTCTCGCTCAGCCCCGGAGCGTGGAGCGGCGTCGCGGCGAGCCCCGCGTCGAGGGTGTCGGCGGCGAGCCGCTCGATGATCTCCTCGGTCTTCAGCTCCTCGATGAACAGCTCGACGCGCGGGTGTGCCTTCACGAAGGGATCGAGGAACAGGGGCAGCACGGTGGGAGCGAGGGTCGGGATGATCCCCAGCCGGTAGCGCCCCGCCGGAGCGTCGTCGCCGGCGACGATCTGACCGAGCCGCTCCGTCTCCCGGAGGATCTCGCGCATCTGAGCGATGGCGCGCGCCCCCTCCTCGGTCACGAGGACGGGCTTCTTGCTGCGGTCGAACAGCACGGCGCCCAGGAGCTCCTCGAGCTTCTGGACCTGCATGCTGAGCCCGGACTGCGAGACGTGGCAGCGCTCGGCCGCGGTGCGGAAGCTGCGGGTCTGCTCCACCGCCACGGCGTAGCGGAGCTGCGTGAGCGTCACCTGCTCGAGGTCCATGGCCGAGGAGTATCACAAAAAGTGAACGTTTCATAAAATCGTTCGATTTGCACCGCGGGCGCAGAACGACCACGTTGCCTCTCGCCGGCGCGGGGGCACGAGACGCCCCCGCCCCGAAACGAGGAAAAGAGAATGTCGCTCATCAACACCCGCATCAAACCGTTCAAGGCCACCGCGTTCCACCAGGGGAAGTTCGTGGACGTCTCGCACGAGTCGGTCCTCGGCAAGTGGTCGCTCTTCGTGTTCTACCCGGCGGACTTCACCTTCGTGTGCCCGACCGAGCTCGAGGACCTCGCGGATCTCCACGGCGAGTTCCAGAAGCTGGGCGTCGAGATCTACGGCGTCTCCACCGACACGCACTTCGCGCACAAGGCGTGGCACGACACGTCCGCGGCGATCAAGAAGGTCAAGTACCCGCTCGTCGGCGATCCGACCGCCACCCTCTCGCGCAACTTCGGCGTGCTCATTGAGGAGGAGGGCCTCGCGCTCCGCGGCTCGTTCCTCGTGAACCCCGACGGCGTCATCAAGGTCTACGAGATCCACGACCTCGGCATCGGCCGCAGCGCGGCGGAGATGCTCCGCAAGGTCAAGGCGGCCCAGTACGTCGCCACGCACCCGGGCGAGGTCTGCCCGGCGAAGTGGGACGAGGGCGCGAAGACCCTCAAGCCGTCGCTCGATCTCGTCGGCAAGATCTGAGGCGTTCGGGCGTCGCCGCGCGTGCCGCGGCGACGCCCGTCATCTCTCGTCACGCGCCTCGTGACCCGCTCGTATTCGACGGAAGGAAAGCAGCCATGCTCGAAGACTCCATCAAGACCCAGCTCCGCGACGTCCTCGGACGGCTGACCCGTCCCGTCGCGGTCACCGCCTTCGTCGACGACTCGCAGGGGTCGGAGGAGATGCGCGCGCTCCTGCGCGACGTCGCGAGCGCCTCGTCCCTCGTCGAGCTCCACGAGCGGCGCGAGGGCGAAGGGCGCACGCCGTCGTTCGGCATCCACTCCCCCGGCGAGGAGCCGCGCGTCATCTTCGCGGGGCTCCCGCTCGGTCACGAGCTCACCTCGCTGATCCTCGCGCTCCTGCACGTCGGCGGCCATCCGCCGCGGGTGAGCGCGGAGGCGCTCGAGCAGATCGCGCGGATCGACGGCGAGCTCCGGTTCGAGACCTACTTCTCTCAATCGTGCCAGAACTGCCCCGACGTCGTGCAGGCGCTGAACCTGATGGCGGCCAGGAACCCGCGGGTTCGCCACGTCGCCGTCGATGGCGCCCTCTTCCAGGGCGAGGTCGAGCAGCGGAAGATCATGGCCGTGCCGACCGTCTTTCTGAACGGCGAGCCCTTCGGCCAGGGTCGGATGGAGATCGAGCAGATCCTCGCCAAGCTCGACGACGGCTCCGCCGTGAAGAAGCGCGCCGAGGCGCTCGACCAGCGCAAGCCGTTCGACATGCTCATCGTCGGCGGCGGGCCCGCCGGCGCTTCGGCGGCCATCTACGCGGCGCGCAAGGGCCTCGACACCGGCATCGTCGCCGAGCGCTTCGGCGGGCAGGTGATGGACACCCTCGCCATCGAGAACCTCATCTCGGTCGTGGAGACCGACGGGCCCAAGCTCGCGGCGGCCCTCGAGCAACACGTGCGCGCGTACCCCGTGGAGCTCCTCAAGCACGAGCGCGTCGAGTCGATCACCCCCGGCTCACCGTTCGAGCTGCGCCTGGCGAGCGGCGCCACGCTCCGCGCGAAGAGCGTCGTCCTGGCGACGGGCGCCCGGTGGCGCGACATGAACGTCCCCGGCGAGGCCGAGTACCGGACCAAGGGCGTGACGTACTGCCCGCACTGCGACGGGCCGCTGTTCAAGGGCAAGCGAGTGGCCGTCATCGGCGGCGGCAACTCCGGCGTCGAGGCGGCGATCGATCTCGCGGGCGTGGTCGGCCACGTCACCCTGCTCGAGCTCGCCCCCGCCCTCCGCGCCGACGCGGTCCTCGTTCGCAAGCTCAAGAGCATGCCCAACGTCGAGATCGTCACGCGCGCGCGCACGACCGAGGTGGTGGGCGACGGGCAGAAGGTCGTCGGGCTCCGCTGGGAGCACACCGAGACGAAGGAGCAGCACCAGATCGAGCTCGAGGGCGTGTTCGTGCAGATCGGCCTGCTCCCCAACACCGGGTTCATCAAGGGGACGGTGGAGCTCAACGGCCTCGGCGAGGTCGTCGTCAACGACCGCGGTCAGACGTCGGTGCCCGGCCTCTTCGCCGCCGGCGACATGACGACAACGCCGTTCAAGCAGATCGTCGTCGCCCTCGGCGACGGCGCGAAGGCCGCCCTCGGGGCCTTCGAGCACCTCATCCGCGCCACCGCGCCGGCGGAGTGAGCGCCCTCCGGCCGAGGTTCGACGCGCGAGCCCGCCCGCGATCACGAGCTCAGCCAGGCCTCGGACCGGAGCCGATCGACAAGGAAATCCACGAACGCGCGCACCCTGGCCGCCGCCCGCCGGCCCTCCGGGTGGACGACATGGATGGGGACCGGCGGGGGCTCGTGCGCAGCGAGCACGATCGAGAGGCGCCCGGCGCGCAGCTCCGGGTCGATCTGATACGAGAGCACCCGCGCCAGCCCTCGCCCGGCCACGGCCGCTGCAATGGCGACGTCGGCCGTATTGGCGAGGAGCTGCGATGACGGAGAGACCCGCTCGACCCGCGCGCCCGACCCGAACGACCATTCCACCGGGGAGCCCGTCCAGGAGAAAGCAATGGTGTCGTGACGCGCCAGATCGGCCGGCGTCACAGGCTCGCCCCGCGCGGCGAGGTACTCCGCCGAAGCGCAGACGACCCGCCGCACGGAGCCGACGCGGATCGCGCTGAGCGACGAGTCCGGCAGATGGGCAATCCGGACGGCGACGTCGAGCCCCTCGTCGACCATGTCGACAACGCGGTCGACGAGCAGCGTCCACGCCGACACGCGCGGATGGAGAGCCAGGAAATCGAAGAGGGCGGGCGCGACGAACATCCGCCCGAACAGGACCGGCGCCGTGACGCCGATCTGCCCTCGGAGCGCGGTATGGGACCCGGCCGCCGACGCCTCGGCCTCCTCGATCTCGCCGAGGATCCGCTTGCAGTCCGCGAGGTACCGGGCGCCCGCCTCGGTCAGGCGGACGACGCGCGTGGTGCGGTGCAGGAGCCGCGTGCCGATGCGCTCCTCGAGCGCAGAGATGGCCCGGGTCACCGCCGGCGGCGACATGGACAGCCGCCGCGCGGCCGGCGCGAAGCCCTCCTCCTCGGCGACGGCGACGAACACGCGCATGGAGTCGAGGCGGTCCATCGGACTATTCCAGTTTCCGGAATGGTCCCTTGTCAAGGACGAGCATTACCCTTGGCCACGGGAATGGGCATCCTGGCTCGGCGAGCGCGGGAGCCCCACGCGGACTGCGCCGCTCCTGCTGACATCCACAGCCGAAAGGACACCTCGATGACCCTCCCTGCCAGCCCCATCCGCCTCTACCGCTATCCGCTCTCGGGACACGCGCACCGCGTGGAGCTGTTCCTGTCGCTGCTGAGGCTGCCGTTCGAGAGGATCGACGTCGACCTGAAGGGCGGCGCTCACAAGACGCCCGAGTTCCTGAGCAAGAACGCGTTCGGTCAGGTGCCCGTGATCGAGGACGGCGACGTGACGCTGGCCGACAGCAACGCGATCCTCGTGTACCTGGCCGCGCGGTACGACCCGTCGGGGCGCTGGCTCCCGCGCGATCCGGTGGCGGCGGCGCACGTGCAGCGGTGGCTCTCCGTGGCCGCCGGGCAGCTCGTGGCGGGGCCCGCGACGGCGCGCGCCGCGAGCGTGTTCGGCCGCAAGCTGGACGTCGAGCCGGCCAAGGGGATCGCCGCCCAGCTCTTCGCGGTGATCGACCAGCACCTCGCGGACCAGCGGTTCCTGGCCGGCGACGAGCCGACCCTCGCGGACATCGCGATCTACACCTACACGGCGCACGCGCCGGAGGGCGGCGTGTCGCTCGATCCGTACGCGAACCTGCGCGCGTGGCTCGCCCGCGTGGAGGGGCTGCCCGGCTTCGTGCCGATGAAGAAGGCGCTGTCGTGACCTCCCTGCCCGGGTGGACCAGGGAGGGCTCGCCCTATCACCCGGGCGAGATGGCCGTGCAGGCGCGGGCCGGGGCGCGCGAGCGCGCCGAGAAGGCCGGGCGCCGGATCATCCGGGACTTCATGCCCGACCAGCACCGCGCGCTGTTCGCGCAGCTGCCGTTCCTGCTCGTCGGGGCCCTCGACGCCGAGCGCCGGCCGTGGGCCTCGATCGTCGTGGGGCCGCCGGGGTTCATCTCGTCCCCGGATCCGCGGACGCTCGCGGTGAACGCTCGCCCGGGAGCCGGCGATGCGCTCGGCCCGCACCTCGTGGCCGGCGCGCCCGTCGGCCTCCTCGGCATCCAGCTGGAGACCCGCCGCCGGAACCGGATGAACGGGACGATCACCGCGGCCGACGAGCGAGGCTTCGTGGTCGAGGTCGGGCAGAGCTTCGGCAACTGCGCGCAGTACATCCAGGCGCGAGAGCCCGAGCTCGTCAGGGGGCCGGAGGCGGCCGCCGCGCCCCCGGCGCGGGCGGAAGGGCCGGCGCTGTCCGCCGGCGCGGCGGCGCTGATCCGCCGCGCGGACACGTTCTTCATCGCGACCGCGGCGCCGGCCGCGCGGGGAGGCGACGCGATCGAGGGCGCCGACGTGTCCCACCGGGGCGGCAAGCCGGGCTTCGTGCGCGTGACCGAGGAGGACGGCCACACCGTCCTGACCTCGCCGGATTTCACGGGCAATTTCGCGTTCAACACGCTCGGCAACCTGGCGCTCTGCCCGCGCGCCGGGGTGCTCTTCGTCGACTTCGCCTCCGGCGGGGTGCTGTCGCTCACCGGCGAGGCCGAGGTGCTCTGGGACGGGCCGGAGCTCTCGGCCTTCGCCGGCGCCCAGCGGCTCCTGCGGTTCCGCGTGGCCGAGGGCGCCTTTCGGGAGGACGCGCTGCCGCTGCGCTGGTCGGCGCCGGTGCCCGCGCCGCAGCTCGCGGCGACCGGCTCGTGGGAGGACGTGGCGCGCGGGTGACGCCGCGGCCCGCGGGGCCCGTCCAGGGGAGTTTTGCCCCATCGGGGCGATCCGGGGCGGGCCCGGGCGGGTCAACGTGCGGACGGGCACCTTGAGAACGCGTACGCGTCCTGCATCCTACCGGCGACCTCATGCGACTCGCCAGCAAGCTCACCCTCGCCCTCGTGCTCGTGATGTGCGCGGCGCTCGGCCTGTACGGCTACCTCTCCGTCCGGCGCGAGCGGGCGCTCTTCGAGGCGGACATGCGGCGCGACGAGCACCTCATCGGCATCGCGCTCCGCGCGGCGGTGGTCGAGACGTGGCGCCGGGACGGGATGGGGCAGGCGCTCCAGCTGCTCGACGAGATGAGCGAGCGCGAGGACGGCGTGCGCTTCCGCTGGGTGTGGCTCGACGCGCCGGCCGGGGATCGCTTCGCGCCCGCGCTGCCCGCCGCCGAGATCGAGGAGCTCTCGCGGGGCACCGAGGTGTTCCGGATCGAGCGCAAGGGCGACAGGAGCGGGCGCTTCTACACGTACGCGCCCGTCGGGGTGGAGCCCGAGCGCGTCGGCGCCATCGAGATCTCCGAGTCGCTCGAGGAGGAAGAAGCGTACGTCCAGGCGAGCGTGGTCAACACCGTGGCCACCATCATCGCCCTGGCGGCGCTGAGCGGGCTCCTGGCGATGACCTTCGGGCAGGTGCTCGTCGGGCGCCCGACGCGGCGGCTCGTCGACAAGGCGCGGCGGATCGGGGAGGGCGACCTCGGCGGGCCGCTGCTGCTGCCGCAGCGCGACGAGCTCGGGCGGATCGCCCACGAGATCAACGCGATGTGCGAGCACCTGGCCGAGGCGCGCGAGCGCGCGGGCCGCGAGACGACCGCGCGCATCGCGGCGCTGGAGCAGCTCCGGCACGCGGATCGGCTCACCACCGTGGGCAAGCTGGCGTCGGGGCTCGCGCACGAGCTCGGCACGCCGCTCAACGTGGTGGGCGGCCGCGCCAAGATGATCGCGCGCGGCCTGCCGCAGGACGAGGCGGCGGAGAGCGCGCGCATCATCGCCGAGCAGGCGGACCGGATGACGAAGATCATCCGGCAGCTGCTGGATTTCGCGCGCCGCCGGGTCGCGCAGAAGGCGCCGGCCGATCTCGCGCACATCGCGCGCCAGACGCTGGCGCTGCTGGAGCCCCTCGCCCGGAAGCGGAGCGTGACGCTCCACCTCGACGAGGCGAGCGGCGGGGCGGCGCGCGCCGAGGTGGACGCGGGGCAGATGCAGCAGGTGCTCACGAACCTCATCATGAACGGCATGCAGTCGATGAAGCGGGGCGGCGAGCTCACCGTGCGGGTGGAGCGCGCCCGCGCGCGCCCGCCGGCCGATCACGGCGGCGCCGAGGGCGAGCACGTCGCCGTCCGGGTGACCGACGGCGGGGAGGGGGTCGCGCCCGAGAACATCCTCCGCATCTTCGAGCCGTTCTTCACCACGAAGGACGTCGGCGAGGGCACGGGCCTCGGGCTGAGCGTGTCCTACGGGATCGTGCGCGAGCACGGGGGCTGGATCGGCGTGGAGAGCGAGCTCGGCAAGGGCTCGACGTTCACGGTGTACCTCCCGCCGAGCGGCCAGGATGACGCAGGATGACGCGAGCCAGGCGGCCGCGGGTTGAGGGCGAGGGCGCGCTCGGCGGGGCGGCCGCCGCGCCGCGGCTGGCCGCGGGCGGGGCGCTGTACTACGCGAGTTATCGAGGAGAGATGGCGGGCGAGCCATCGAGGTGACGATGGGCAGGCGAGCGCTGATCATCGACGACGACGAGGCGATGTGCGCGTGGCTCTCGGCGGACCTGCGGTCGCGCGGCGTCGAGGCGACGACCCGGACCTCACCGGCGGATGCGCTCGCGCTGCTCGAGGCGGACGAGGGCTTCGACGTCATCCTGACCGATCTGAACATGCGCGGGATGGACGGGATCGCGGTCTGCGGACGGGCGGCCGAGATCCGGCCGGACGTGCCGGTCGTGGTGATCACCGCGTTCGGCAGCATCGAGACCGCGGTGCAGGCGATCCGCGCGGGCGCGTACGACTACGTGACCAAGCCGGTCGACATCGAGGCGCTGGCGCTGGCGCTGGAGCGGGCGATCGCGCACCACGCGCTCAAGGCCGAGGTGCGGCGGCTGCGCCGCGCCGTGGCCGGGCCCGGGGGGTTCCCGGACCTCATCGGCCGGAGCGCCGCGATGCGGGGCGTGCAGGACCTGATCGAGCGCATCGCCGACGCGGACGCGACGGTGCTCATCACGGGCGAGAGCGGGACGGGGAAGGAGGTCGTCGCGAAGGCGATGCACGCGCGGAGCCGCCGCAAGGAGGGGCCGTTCGTGGCGATCAACTGCGCGGCGGTGCCGGAGTCGCTGATCGAGAGCGAGCTCTTCGGGCACGTGAAGGGGGCGTTCACCGACGCGCGCGCGGCGCGCTCCGGGCTATTCGTCGAGGCGAACGGCGGGACGCTGCTGCTCGACGAGATCGGGGAGCTGCCGCTCGCGGTGCAGCCGAAGCTGCTCCGCGCCCTCCAGGAGCGCCGGGTGCGCCCGGTGGGCGGGAGCGCGGAGGTGCCGTTCGACGCGCGCATCGTGGCCGCGACGAACCGCGACCTGGACGAGGCCGTCGAGGCGCGCCGCTTCCGGGAGGACCTGTACTACCGGATCAACGTGCTCCACGTGGAGCTGCCGCCCGTGCGGGCGCGGGGCAGCGACGTGCTGCTGCTCGCGCAGCGCTTCATCGAGGACTTCGCCACGCGCTGGGGCAAGGAGGTGGTCGGCCTGTCACCGGCGGCCGCCGAGCGGCTGCTTGCGTACACGTGGCCGGGCAATGTGCGGGAGATCCAGAACTGCATGGAGCGGGCGGTGGCGCTCACGGGGTACCCGGAGATCACGGTGGAGGACCTGCCGGCCAAGATCCGGGAGCACCGGCCGTCGCACGTGCTCGTGGCGGGGGACGACCCGTCCGAGCTGGTGCCGCTCGAGGAGGTGGAGCGGCGGTACATCCTGCGGGTGCTCGAGGCGGCGGGCGGGAACAAGACGCTGGCGGCGAGGATCCTGGGGCTGGACCGGAAGACGCTGCACCGGAAGCTGGAGCGGTGGGAGCCGGGCGCCGGGGGGACGAAGGGGAGCTGAGAGGGTGGGCGGGGTGAGTCGGGCGACCTGAAGCTCGAAGCCCACGCCGAGGCGCGCCGAGGCGCGGAGGAATACCCCGGGCGGGGAACGGCGCCCCACCCTGGATGGCCCACGGGGGGTCGCCGCCAGTCCCGGCCACCCCAACCTCGGTCGGTTCCGGCCACCCCAACCCGGCCCCCCAACCTGGGTCGGTTCCGGCCAGCCCCCCCAACCTGGGTCGGTTCCCGCCACCCCAACCTGGGTCGGTTCCGGCCACCCCAACCTGGGTCGGTTCCGGCCACCCCAACCTCGGTCGGTTCCGGCCAGCCCCCCAACCCCGGTCGGTTCCCGCCACCCCAACCTGGGTCGGTTCCGGCCAGCCCCCCAACCCCGGTCGGTTCCCGCCACCCCAACCTGGGTCGGTTCCGGCCAGCCCCCCAACCCCGGTCGGTTCCCGCCACCCCAACCTGGGTCGGTTCCGGCCAGCCCCCCAACCCCGGTCGGTTCCCGCCACCCCAACCTGGGTCGGTTCCGGCCAGCCCCCCAACCTGGGTCGGTTCCCGCCACCCCAACCTGGGTCGGTTCCCGCCACCCCAACCTGGGTCGGTTCCCGCCACCCCAACCTGGGTCGGTTCCCGCCACCTCAACCTGGGTCGGTTCCCGCCACCTCAACCTGGGTCGGTTCCCGCCACCCCAACCCCGGTCGGTTCGGGGCGGCCGCCGGTGGGCGGCACGCGGCCTGCAATGCAGGCCTCTCACCAAGGAGAGAGCCCGATGCCCCCCGACTCGATGCGCGGTCTTGCCTCGATCCTGAATACGCCCCCTGAGCCGGTGCCGCGCGTCCACCCCGGCGCGCCCCCCATCCGCGTGCTGCTCGCCGAAGACGACAGGGAGCTGCGGCTGCTCCTCGCCACCGCCCTCCGCCGCGACGGCTACGAGGTCCTGGAGGCGCACGACGCCAAGCACCTCCTCGAGTTGATGGGCGAAGCGCTCGTCTCCGGGAACGGCGCCCCGGTCGATGTCGTGGTGAGCGACATCCGGATGCCAGGCGCGAGCGGGCTCGATCTGCTGGCCGGGCTGCGCCGCGACGACTGGACGACGCCGGTGGTCCTCATCACCGCGTTCGGCGACCCGGAGACGCACGCGGAAGCCTACCGCCTGGGCGCCGACGCCGTGCTCGACAAGCCGCTCGACGTGGACGATCTGCGGATCGTGGTCCAGACCCTCGTATCGATGCGCGGCTGACGCACCACGCCGCTGGGGAGCATCTCGCGATCACGGACATCACGAGATGGCGCGCAGGTGGGAGCCCATCGACGAGCAGCTGGCCCACACACGACCCTTGTCAGGAGCGCGCCAGTTGACCGTTGGATAGGCTTTCAACATCGTCGTGGAGCAGATCCGTGCGATCGTGAGTCGCCCGGCGCCGCCTCACCCCGCCTCGACCGGCAGCCGGCGCGGCTCCCTCGCGCGCTGCGCCTTCAGCCGCGCCCGCCGTATCTTGTGCCACGCGAGGATCCCCGCGTCCGCGCGCACGAAGCGGCACGCGTCGAGATCCGCGTCGCGCGGCTCCGAGGACGCGAGCATCCGCTCGTCGCCCGGCTGGATCAGCCAGAACTCCGCCCGCAACCCGAGCCACGCGAGAAGCCGCCCGATCACCGGGATCGGCACGTAATACCGCCCCACGATCGCCGTCCGCTCCGCGTCGATCGGCGCGCACCCCGCCATGCCCACCACGCGCTTCCCGAACGAGAGGCGCAGCACGCCCGGGAAGCGCACCTCCAGCTCGAACCTCCACCCCCGACGGCCGTCCCAGGGCTCCCCGTCGTCGTGGCGCAGCACCGCCTCGACGTGGATGACGTCGCCCTCCACGCGGACCTCGCAGGGGTCGAGCATCGCGCCGACGCCGGGGACCCAGGGGCGGTGCGCGAACGGCAGGTGGTGGACGTCGAGCATGCCCTCCATCGCGCGCGCGAACGGAACGTCCCAGTCCATCGACGCCGTGTGGGCGTGCCGCTCGTCCGGCGGCAGGCCATCGAACCAGGGCACCGGCGGCAGCTCGGCCGGCCGCTCGCCCCAGAAGAGCCACACGAAGCCCCGGTGCTCCCGCGCCTCGTACCGGGTCAGCGCGAGCGCATCCCCCGCGCCGCGCGCGCTCGCGCCGCGCCCCTCGCACGGGATCGCGACGCAGCGCCCGTCCGAGGCGAACCGGAAGCCGTGGTACGGGCACTCGATCGCCCCGTCCACGACCCGCCCGAGGCTGAGGTCCGCGCCGCGGTGCGGGCAGCGCGCCCGCGCCGCGACCAGGGCGCCGCGCTCGTCCCTGAACAGCACGAGCCGCGTCCCGAAGCGCTCGACGGCGACCGGCCGCTTGCCCACGCAGGCCGCGTCCGCGATGATGTACCAGGCGCCCTCGACGAACGCGCCGCGCCCTTCCTCGATACCGTGCTTTCGCATGATGCTCCTCCGATCGCCCGGAAGCCTGGGGCCGGCCCGGCCGGGGAGCAGTGACAGCGCGCGCCACAAGGGCTGACATGCGGCGCCAGGCCCCGCGGGCGCCCGCCCCGACGATCTGGGCCCGCACCGCCGCGCAGCTCGCGGACCACGCCGCGGAGCGCGGGGCGGATCGGCGGGCGCTGCTCGAGGCCGCGGGGCTCGCCGGCGCGGCGCTCGCCGATCCGGACGCCCGCGTGCCGCTCGCGGCGTTCTACGCGCTCATCGAGGCGGCCGTGGCGGCGACCGCCGATCCGCACCTCGGCCTCGACTTCGCGGCGCGCTTCGAGCCCGAGCACTTCGACGCGCTCGGCTTCCTGGCCATGAGCAGCCCGACCCTCGGCGAGTCGTTCCGCAGGATGCTCCGCTACCAGCAGATATGGAACGAGGGCGAGCGCCACACGCTGGAGATCCACGGGCGCCGCGCGCACCTCGGGTTCGTGCCCTTCGGGCCCGACCGGCCGGCCCACGGCCAGCTCGCGGAGATGTTCGCGTTCGACGCGCTCGTGAACGCCGGGCGCATGTGCGGCGCGCCGATCCAGGCGCACGCGGTGCGCTTTCGCCACGCGCCGGCGGGTGATCCGGAGGAGAAGGCGCGGCGGCTCGGCTCGCCGGTGCTGTTCGGGGCGCCGGCGACCGAGCTGGTCCTGCCGGTCGAAGAGCTCGATCGGCCGCTGCCGCACGCGAACGAGGCGCTCGCCGCGTTCCTCGAGCGCCACATGAGCGCCGCCGCGGCGCGCCTGCCGGGCGCGGCGCCGCCCGCGCTGTCCGACCGCGTGCGCGCGCTCCTCGGCGAGCGACTGCGCGAGGGGGCCGACCTGGGCGCGCTCGCGGCGCGCCTGCGGATGAGCCCGCGCACGCTCCAGCGCCGCCTCGGCGACGAGGGGACGTCGGTCCACACCCTGCTCGACGAGGTCCGGCGCGGCCGCGCTGCGGCGCTCCTCGACGCGGACATGGCGATCGGGGAGGTGGCGTATCTGCTCGGCTATTCCGAGCCGAGCGCGTTCCACCGGGCGTTCCGGCGCTGGACCGGCGTGACGCCGGAGGCGTTCCGCGCCCGGACCAGGGGCGCAGCGCCGCCGTGAGCGGCCTGCGCCAGCAGCTGGCCTGACGGGCTCCTTCACGCGCGCCCGGCCGCGGCCTGCGCCGCTGCCGGGCCTGCGCTCACGGGCCCTGCGCTCACGGGCTCGGGGGGGCGATCTCCAGCTTCGCCATCACGCTGGCGCTGCCCGTGAGGCTCGCCTGGATGTTCTCGACCGCCTGCGTGATCGCGTTGGTGGCCGGGATGAGGCACGCCCCGGCCTTCACGCTGCCGGTGGCCGCGCCCTCGAGGTTGCCGCCCGCCTGGACCACCGCCTCGGCGCTGGCGAGGAGCAGCTCGCCGCGCGCGTGCGCGACGACGAGCAGCCGCGGCAGGTTCGCCTTGAGCGTCGCGATCGCCGCCTCGACCTCGGCCCCACCCTCGATGTTGACCGCGGGCTCCTTGCAGCTGGCCTTCGCGCTCGCGCTCGCCTCGCAGGAGCCGCTGCACTCCGCGGACCCCTGGCACTCGGCGCTCGGCGGCTTGAGCTCGGCCCTGCACTTCGGCGCCTTGAACTGGACGTCGCACGAGCCCGAGCAATCGGCGTTGCACTGCACCTCTGCCTCGGCCGCGAACGAGCACGAGCCACGGCACTCGCCCGTGCAGGTGCCCTGGCACTCGCCGCGGCAGTCGCCGCCGGCGGTCGTCGCGGAGCACTCGCCGTCGCACGTGCCCTCGCACGTCCCCTGGCACGTCCCCTCGCAGTGGACCGCCAGGTTGGCCGAGCCCTCGCACGAGCCGGTGCACTTCCCCTCACACCGCCCCGAGAGCTGACCGGGATCGCAGCGCGCGACGATCTCCGCCGGGGTCAGCTGGCACTCGACGTTGGCGCTGCACCTCGCCTCGCAGTTCGCCTGCACGCTCGCATCGACCGTGCAGCTCGGCGGCTGGAAGGTGATCGACAGGCCGGCCGTCGCGTCCCCGAGCGCGTCGACGGCGAGCTCACACCATTGCTCCGCCCGTTCGTTCGGCTTCGTCGCCGTGATCGTCGCGACGTCCGCGCCGAGGTCCAGCGCAATCGCCTGGCAGGCGCTCGTCACGTCCGCCACGATGGCGCCCGCGGCGCCCGTGAAGTCCGACACGGACTGCATGAAGGCACCATAATTGAGCTCTGCTTCGCCCTCGAGACCCCATTTCACCGTGGCGAGATCGGCGCCCGGCGTGAAGTCGCGACAGCAGACCTCATTCTGCAGCTCCGAGACCTTGTCACACCCCATCGCCGGGATGACGGAGAGCCCCGCCAGCGCCAGCGGGAATGCCGCGATTCGCCACGTCACACGGATATTCATCGGGAAACTCCTTGGTTCTTTGTCGGGCGTGCCGCTGGTGCGGGACTGCCACGGAGAGCGGCGAAACCCCATGAGGGAGCACGCTCGCCTCCGAGCTCGGCATGCAGCCGCCTCCGAAGCAGGGCGACAATAGCTCATAGATCGACCCACATGACAAGGCCCATGCTGCGGAATTGTTGCTCGTCTCGACGTCACCCTAGGGCGAAGCCCGTCAGCACGGGAGCCATCCACGACGAGATCCGTTGATGTTCATGCCGACGGCAGAGGTAGGAAGAACGCCCGGTCGCGGCCGTCCAGGGGAGGCCGCGGGCGCGCCATGACACGGCACGTCGTCGGTTCAACCAGCCTTCATCGAATCGCCGTTGCAGAGCTCGGCCGAGCCGTAGGACAATGGCCCCGTGATGACGCTCGGCCCACGGCTCCCCCGGTTCGTGCAGCTCTCTCTCCTGCTCGCCCTGACGGCCGGTTGCGGCGCCTCGTCCGACGACGAGGGCCCGACGAGCGGCCAGGCCGCCGGCGAGCCGCCCAGGATGACCGGGATGACGGCGGCCCACAATGCCGCGCGCGCCGCCGTCGACCCGCCCGCCGATCAGCCGGTGCCCCCTCTCTCGTGGTCGCCCGAGATCGCCGCGGTGGCTCAGGCCTATGCTGCCCAGTGCATGTTCGGCCATAGCGCGAGCGATTATGGAGAGAACATCTTCGCGTCGACCGGCTCGTCACCCACACCGGAGGATGTCGTCGCCTCGTGGGTCGACGAGGCGGCCAACTACGACCTTGCGAGCAATGCCTGCAGCTCCACCTGCGGCCATTACACGCAGGTGGTATGGGCCGACTCCCTGCGGCTCGGCTGCGGGGTCGCCGATTGCACGACCGGCTCGCCGTTCGGCGGTGGCACCTGGCAGATCTGGGTGTGCAACTACGATCCTCCCGGCAATTTCGCCGGAGAGCGCCCCTACTGAGCTCGCGCGCGCGCATGCGGTCGTGGACGGCGCGCCGTCCTCGTCTCCTCCCCGCCCCTCGCCGGCTCTGGTATCCCAGCGGCGATGGACTTCGGGTGGACCCCTTCCCAGCGCGCCGTCCACGACCGCATGCGCGCCCTCGGCGCCGAGGCCGACGCCGCGGCCCCGGACGATCGCATGCGCGTCCTCGCCCGGGGCGGCGCCCTCGGCCTGCCGATCGCCCGCGATCTCGGCGGCGAGGGCCTCGACCTCGTCACGACGGCGCTCGCCTACGAGGGCCTCGGCGCGACGCTGCGCGACGGCGGCGTCCTGCTCGCCGCGGGGGCGCACCTCTTCGGCGTGGCGCTCCTGCTCGCGCGGGTGGGCACGCCCGCGCAGCAGCGCGCGTGGCTGCCGCGGATGGCGAGCGGCGCGTGCATGGCGACGGTCGCCGCGACCGAGGCCGGCGCGGGCTCGGACGTCGCTTCGGTGCAGGCCAGGGCCGACCGCACGGACGCCGGCTACCGGCTCACCGGCGACAAGCGGTACGTGACCTGGGCCGACCGGGCCGACGTGTACCTCGCGATCGCGCGCGACGGCGGCCGCGCCGGAGGGGCCCCGGCGCGCGGCCTCACCGCGCTGCTCGTCCCCCGCGCCGGGGGCGAGGGCGCCGCGCGCGTCCTCCCCGGCGCGCCGCTCGCGACAGCGGGCCTCCGCGGCGCGCGGCTCGCGCCCGTCTCGTTCGCCGGCTGCGAGGTCGGCCACGACGCGCTCCTCGGCCGCGCCGGCGCCGGCCTCGCCGTCTTCCAGATCGCGATGACCTTCGAGCGCGCGCTCATCCTCGCCTTCCGCCTCGGCGCCATGGAGCGCGCCCTCGGCGAGGCCGTCCGTTTCGCCCGCGAGCGCGAGATCGGCGGCCAGGCGATCGCCCGCCACCAGGCCGTCGCGCACCGCCTCGCGCAGATGAAGCTGCGGCTGGAGACATCGCGGCTGCTCACCTACCGCGCCGCGTGGGCGCTGGACCAGGGCGAGCGCGGCCAGGCCGAGGCCGCGCTCGCGAAGTGGCACACGGCGGACTCGGCCGTGGCGTCCGCGCTCGACGACCTCCGGCTCCGCGGCGGCGCTGGCTACCTCGAGGAGAGCGGCCTCCCCTCCGCCGTCGACGACGCCCTGGGCGGCAGCATCCATTCGGGGACGTCCGACGTGCTCGCCACGATCGTCGCGCGGTGGCTGGGCGCTTAGCCGAACTTGGACGACGAACTACTGGCCAACCCTCGCCGGCGCCTTTACCAAGGTAGGG
Organism: Sorangium sp. So ce426; assembly: GCF_051475585.1. Taxonomy (NCBI): domain Bacteria; kingdom Pseudomonadati; phylum Myxococcota; order Polyangiales; family Polyangiaceae; genus Sorangium; species Sorangium sp. So ce426. Next base: position 9,863,015 of record NZ_CP150341.1, read on the forward strand.
CTGCGCGGACCGGCCGAGGGTCGCCGGCCCGCGCCCGTCCGCCGGCCCCATCCAGCCCAACCAGGAACGATATGACCGAAGCGACCGACAATCCCCTGCTCACTCTCGGCTTCGAGATCCCGTTCGATCGCATCCGGAGCGAGCACGTGGAGCCCGCGGTGCGCGCGCTGCTCCAGGACGCCCGCGCCCGGCTCGACGCGCTCGTCGCGGCGCCCGGCCCCCGCACCTACGACAACACCCTCGCCGCGCTCGAGGCCGTCACCGAGCGGCTCGACCGCGCCATGAACGTCGTCTCCCACCTCGAATCGACGTCCACCACCCCCGCGCTGCGCGCCGCGTACAACGCCGTCCAGCCGGAGGTCAGCGAGTTCCTGAGCGGCATCGCCCTCAACGAGGGCGTCTACGGCGCGCTCAAGGCGTACGCGGCCACGCCCGAGGCCGCGGCGCTGACGGGCCCGCGGCATCGCTTCCTGAAGAAGACCCTCGACGATTTCCGGAGGAGCGGCGCCGAGCTCGACCCGGCCGGCAAGAAGCGCCTCTCCGAGATCGACGTCGAGCTCGCCACGCTCACCCTGCGCTTCTCGCAGAACGTGCTCGACGCGACGAACGCCTTCGAGTTCGTGGTCGAGGACGCCGCCCGCCTCGCCGGCCTGCCGCCGAGCGCGGTCGAGGCGGCCCGTCAGGGCGCGAAGGACAGGGGCATCGAGGGGTACCGCTTCACGCTGCAGGCGCCGAGCTACATCCCCGTGCTCACGCATCTCGACGACGGCGCTATCCGCGAGCGCTTCTACCGCGCCTTCAACACGCGGGCGACGGAGGGCGACCACGACAACCGGCCGCTCATCCGCCGCATCCTCGAGCTCCGCGGGGAGAAGGCGAGGCTGCTCGGCTACGCGAGCTTCGCCGATCTCGTGCTCGAGGACCGGATGGCGAAGACGGGCGCCGCGGCGCGGCGCTTCGTCGACACGCTGCGGGCGCGCACCGAGCCGGTCTTCGCCCGCGAGAAGGAGGAGCTCGCCGCCTTCCGCCGCGAGATCGAGGGCCCGGACGCGCCGCCGCTCGCGCCGTGGGACGTCGCCTACTACGCCGAGAAGCTCCGCCGCGCCCGCTACGATTTCGACGACGAGGCGCTCCGCCCGTATTTCCCGCTGGATCGCGTCGTCTCCGGCCTGTTCGAGGTCGCCCACCGCCTCTACGGCGTGCGCATCGCGCCCTGGCAGGCCGCCCCCACGTGGCACCCGAGCGTCCGCGCCTACCAGCTCGTCGAGCCGGACGGCGCCCAGAGCGCCGCTTTCTATCTCGACTTCGTGCCGCGCGAGCAGAAGCGCGACGGCGCCTGGATGCACGGGCTCGTGACGGGCGCGCCGAGCGAGGACGGGCGCGCGGCCGGCGAGGATGTGCGCCACCTCGAGGTCCTCGCGGGCAGCTTCACCCCGCCGGTCGGCGGCCGCCCCGCGCTGCTCAACCACCGCGAGGTCGAGACGCTGTTCCACGAGTTCGGCCACATGATGCACCACGCCTCGAGCCGGGTGCCGATCCGGAGCCTCGCCGGCACCAACGTCGCCTGGGACTTCGTCGAGCTCCCCTCGCAGATCATGGAGAACTGGTGCTGGGAGCGGGACGCGCTCGATCTCTTCGCGCGCCACCACGAGACGGGCGCGCCCGTCCCCGACGACCTGCTCCAGCGGATGCGCGCGGCCCGCACGTTCCGCGCGGGCGCCGCGACGATGCGCCAGCTCGGCTTCGCCGAGATCGACCTCGCGCTCCACATGGACTGGACCGGAGAGCAGGGCGATGTCGTCGAGTTCGCGCGCGAGGTCCTCGGGCGTTACTCGCCTGTCCCGCTGCCCGAGGGCTACGCCATGATCGCCGGCTTCTCGCACCTCTTCTCGAGCCCGGTGGGCTACGCAGCGGGCTATTACTCGTACAAATGGGCCGAGGTGCTGGACGCCGACGCGTTCTCCCGCTTCCAGGAAGAGGGGCTGTTCAGCCGGAAGGTGGGCGACGCGTTCCGGAGCCAGATCCTCGCGCTCGGCGACACGCAGGACCCGATGGATCTCTACAGGAGCTTCCGCGGCCGCGAGCCCACCCTCGACGCCCTGCTCCAGCGCAGCGGCCTCGCCTGAGCCTCGGGGGCGGCCCGGCGCCGCCTCCATCACGGCTACACCCTCAACTCCCTCTCTCGCCATGTGACCGAGCGGCGCTTTTGTGAGGCGTTACCCAGGCTCGTTCGGTCAGGCTCAGGGCGCGAAGCGTGGTTATCGCCTGCGCCCCATCGACCTCCGTGGGCGCGAGGAGACGGTGTTCTTCGCGCGGCGCCGGGAGGCGCCGATGTCTGAGCCCAAATGAAAAAGCTCCTCCGGCGAAGCCGGAGGAGCTTTTTCTCAGGTGAATCCGGCGGGGTCCCCGCGCCGGGCCCCCTCGGACGACCGCCCCGAGGAAGCGCCGGCGCTCCTCGCGCCGGCCCCCCGTGGGATCACTGTATCTTGAAGTTGCAGGCCGACAGCGTGGCCGTTCCGATCGTCTGCGTCATCGCCCAGTTCGCGAGCGAGGCGACGCTGGCCTGCTCGGACCTGAACGCGTAGTTGCTCGCGAGCTGCACCTCGGTGCCGTTCTTCGGCCGGATGTACACCGAGTACCGCTTCGCCGCCACGTCGACCACCATCCGGACGGTATACGTCGTCCCGCCGGTGTACGGGAACACCCGGAGCGCCTGGTACCTCGCGCCGTTCCGGACGCGGACATTGCCTTCCTCGTCGAAGATGACGATCGCGGCGAGCTGGGTCCACTGGCTCGCGGAGCCGCTCGAGAGGCCGACCACAGCGTCGATCTTCGACGCGCTCGGCGTCACGTCCCAGGTCGCCGTGAAGGTGCCCCGCTGGGTCGAAGGCAGCTGCGAATTGAACCACTTGCCAGCGTTGACGACCGAGCACACCGGCGCCGTCGGCGTGGGCGTCGGCGTGGTCGGCGTGGGCGTCGTCGGCGTGGGCGTCGGCGTCGTGGTCGTCGTCCCGAACTCGAACGCGCCGATGTCGACCGCGCCCACGGCCGTCCGCCGCTGCGCGGAGCCGACGGCCGCGAGCGCCCCCTTCGGCGGGTGGAACAGCGGCATCGCGAGCGGCGACGGGAACGTGCGCCCCGAGATCCCCGTCGTCGAGCTGACGCCCGCGTTCCGCAGCGGGCTCGTCGAGAGCAGCGTCACGTCGCGGTTGCCGATGCTCGCGAAGCCGGGATCACTCACGATCAGCGTCCCCGTGAAGCCGGAAGGCACCGCCGTGCCCGCGGGCACGGCGTTGTTGACGCCCTTGATGAGCGGGCTGCCGGTCGTCCAGCTCGCGTCGTCACGGAAGACCTGAACGCTCCCGCCCCCGACGCGATGGAAGATGTTGTTGTGGAGCTCGATGCTCTCGATGCCATCGAACAGGTGAATCGCCGCGCTCGACCCCGCCATCAGCAGGAACGTGTTGTTCACGAACCGATACCGCCCGTTGGTGTCGCCCGTGCCATCGCCGCCGACGCGCACCACGAACTGCGTATGCGTCTTGCGGAAGACGTTGCCGACCACATCGGAGTCCTCCCGCGCGAGCTTCGGATCCTGCCCGTCGGGGCCGATGAGCTCGAGGTCCTTGTAGAGCCCGCCCTCGATCCAGTTGTAATAGATCTCGTTCCGCTCCGCGCGGGTCTTCACCGCGTTGCCGCCGATTGCATCGTGGACATAGCTGTGCTGCATCCGGAACACGGAGCCCGGGTAAGCGGTCTCATCCGTTGCGATGTAGATCGGGTGCTTCGTCGTACCGGCACCGCACTTATAGACTTCCACGTATTCCACCAACAGCGTACCCGAATCGCTGTCGGCGCCCAGGATCCCGTGCGATGGGCAATCGTGGATCACGGAGTCACGGATCGTGACATCGTGCCCGTGCTGGAAGATGCACCTCGAGGTGCCGCCCGTCACATCGAACCCCTCGAAGACGATGTGGTTCGCGTTGATCTCGATCGTGTTGGTGCCGCCCTTCAGGACGGGGCGCTTCCCGCCGACGCGAACGCCGCGGATCGTGATCTTCGAGGTGGGCGTGCCCCATTTCGTGAGCCTGATGTTGCCCGAGTACGTCGCGTTGCCGTCGACCTCCACCACGTCGCCCGGCTGCAGTCTGCTGGCTACCTCACCGATGGTCTTGTAGGTGCGCGTGGGACCGACTTGATACTTCGTGCCGGCTGCCTGCTCCTCCGCGTCCAGCTCCTCTGCGGTCACGTCCTCGTCGAGCGGCGCGCAGCCGAAGCCGACGATCGACATCGCCAACAGGGAAGCGATGACCTTACCGGCGGCAATCGACAGCGACCCAAAGCCTTGAGAAATTGAATGCATGGCTTTATCTCCCCCGGCGTCGTCGAACCCCTGTGGTGAACAGGACCGTAACGGGCGAAAGCATCAGGGGGCAGAAGAGGAGCCTCCCGCTGCGTGCCTTCGCGCCGCGAACCATCGGTGCAGACCACTCAGCACCAGAGGGGCGGATACCGGCGCTCTCGTGAAACAACTTATTCCCGGATTAACACGACGGGTCAAGATGAAATGCTTTCGAAAACGAAACGAACACCCAATTAGGTCGCACACCTCGGCCGCTTTTCACATCAAGGTTGCAAATTTTCGATGCAAAACTGCAATGCGCAGTCCGTCCGCTGATGTAAGGAAGGTATAGAGAAGTGGTCGTTCGCTCGCTTGAATGCAGACGAAATCCCCGGGAAATGTGGGTGAACTCCCAATGCGACAGCGTTCTCCATGTCGACCAACGACCTTTACCTACCTTACCCCCGCATTCGCTATCTCGGCCGCGGCGCCTGTGACCCGAGGAGGTCGCGCGCTTCCTCGGCGACACCGCTGCACCGCAAGCAAGAAGCCAGCTAACAGCCCTGCTCGATCGCTTGTCGGAGGATCAGCCATGCGCGTCGCGGCTGGCCTGCCGCGGTCGACGCGCGCGACGCGGGCTCGCGGGAGATCGTGGAGAGGGACGACGGGCCGGCGTTCGGCGGCGGGATCGGCGGCGTCCGCGCGGCATCGCGCTGCTCGCCGCGCGGGGGAGATGGGCGGGAATGGGCGGGAATGGGCGGTCGCGCGAGCGGGCGAGCGGTCAGCGCCTCCCCTTGAAGCCCATCATCTGCTGCACCACCGCCTCGCTCTCCTCGGCGATCGCGCCCTCCTGCGCCGCGCGGTCGGCGCAGTCCTCACAGACCTTCTTCTTCTTGCTTCCGACCTTGATCGTCTTGAGCTCGTCGACCTCGTTATCGCATTCCCGGCACGTGGGCATCGCCACACCTTCCTTTCGCCGGGCCAGCATATCGCACCGATCCCGCGCGCGCCGAGATCGCGCCCCGGCGCCGCGAGCGGACCGCGCGGAGACCGCGCCCCGGCGCCGCGAGCGGACCGCGGGGCTCGCCCGCCCGATGTTTGGCCCGGACGAGCCCCGCGACCTAGGCTCGCCGCGTCACGAGGACACCAAGGAGGCTCCCATGGATCGGAGGCAGGGCGCGCGCGCTCAGGTCGACTTCCCCGTCTCGGCGCTCGTCGATGGCCACCGGCACCGGTGTCGCGCGATCGATCTCTCCCCCACGGGTATGGTCGTCGAGCGCGCGCCCGCGCTGGCAGGCCGGGCGCTGCCCGCCGTGACCCCGTTCGAGCTCGACCTCGGGGTCGGGCGCCCCATCCGGCTGCGCGCCCGCCCGGTCTGGGACCGCGACAACCTGCTCGCCGTCCGCTTCGTGGTCATGAGCGACGCCGACCGGCTCACCATCGCCGAGCACCTCGACCAGCGCGCCCACCGCCACCAACCCCTCCATTAGAGCGGCGGCTCGGGATGGGGCAGAGAGGGGGCGATGGAGATGGGGACGACGGGCGGGGGGAACGCCTTGAGACGGATGGGGGGACGTCCACGGCACCATGCTTGGCTGCAAGGATGAAATCGCAGGATTGCAACACCGGGAGGATGTGCCCGGGACATCTATGCGAATTTTAAATCTATTTCCGTCTTCTCGCGGTGGCATGTGAGCTGCTAATTCACGGACGAGCGTTGCTGGTGCGGCCTCTCCCCCCCTGGGCCCCGGCGACGCTTTTTTCTTTTTGTCGCTCGCTGGAGCGACGAGCGGTGGTGCACGCGCTACGTGCGGGGCTCTCGCCGCCGGCGCGCAGCGGAGATCGACGCGCGCGGAATGCTGGCGGCAGAGCGGCGAAGCTCGTCGAGCGCGTGCTCGGGCAGGCGCGGCGCGCGCGGCTCGGCAGCACCTGGCTCGGGAGGGGCGGGCGCGCGGGCGCCCAGGTACGGCCAGAGGCTCTCGCGGATGGGCGCCGGCAGGACGTTTTCCAGGTACTCGAGCGCGGTCCCGCGGAGATGGGCGTCGTCGGCGTGGAGCGCCCTGTAGGCGATCTCGAGCGGCTCGCGCTCCAGGCAGAGCGAGAGGACGCGGAACACGTGCTCCAGGCTGCGGCTCGTCCGCTCGACGAGCAATCGCTCGGCCAGCGGCGCCTCGACCGGGGGCGCAACGTTGGGGGGCTGGGCGTCCCACACCCGGCGACCGATCGCGATCTCCCGCATCGCCGCCTCGATCACGTCGTCGCGCCGCAGGTGGATCGGCGCGCGCTGCTGAAGGAGCCGCGCGAGCGCGACGCCGCACTGGAAACGCACCTCGAAGCGCTCGTCGGCGAGGCCCAGGATCAGGCCGTCGGCGGCGCGCTGGGTGGGACAGGCCTGGAGCACCCGCGGGATGCGGCGCCGGAGGGCGACGCTCACGGACGGATCGAGGAGCGCGTCGGTGAGCTGGCCGGTCGCGCGGGGGGCGACGGCGCGGAGCGCCCGGATCGCCTCGGAGGTGAGCCCCTCGCGCTCGAGGAGCGGGAGGAGGTGCGGCACGAGCGCCGGGTCCGGCTCCCGGACGAGCGCCCGGCGGACCCGCTCGGGATCGCCGGAGCGCAGGTCGGCCGTGGCGGCGAGCACCGGATCGGACGCCAGCGCGGCCGACGCGGCGCGCGCGGACAGCGGCCCGTCGACGCCCCTGCGATCACCCGCCAGAGGCCGCGGCGAGTCCCCGGGGGCGGGGCCGGAGAGCGACGCGCGGCCGGAGAGCGGCGGGCCGGGGTGCGACGTGCGCTCGCCGTCGACGGAGGCGCGCCCGGCGTCGTGCCGCGCCGCCGCGGCGTTCCGGAGCGCGGCGAGCTCGGCGAGGACCCTGTCGCGGCTGAGCGCGTCGACGGTGCCGCTCAGGGTGCGGCGGGTGGTCGCGTCGACGACGTTCGTCGGGTCGAGCGAGACGGCGCCGGAGCGCAGGCTGCCCTCGAGCGCGGCGACGTAGCCCCGGTGCAGCCGAGGCGTGAAGAGCAGCGTGACGCCCGCGGCCGCCGCGCCGAGGCCGAGCAGCAGCGGGAGCGACGCGCCCGGGGCGAGCACGAGAAGGGCCATCGCGAGACCGCTGCCCGCCGCGGTGCCGATGCGGTCGAAGCCGACGTCGATGAGCGTCTTGATCGAGCGCTTCTGGTCCGGGGGAAGGGGCGTGTAGAGCAGCTCGTAGCCCGACCGGAACAGCGAGTTCCGGAGCACCGCCTCGGTCGCGCGGACGATGGAGGCGGCCCAGAGCCGCGGCGCGACCACGAGAGAGAGGGTGCTCGCGACGACCGCGGCCGGGAGGATGCCGATGGTGGCGGCGAGCCCGAGCCGGTCGAGCGAGAACGTGGCGGCGAGCGACTGCACGAGGAACGAGAGCACGCTCACCGAGAGGTGGAAGAGCGCGAAGAACGAGAGCAGCGCGTTGCGGTCGGTCATCGCGGCGGCCGCCTCGGCGCTGAGGGCCACGTCGAACAGCGCGCCGCTCACGGCACCGAGCCCGACGAGCAGGCCGAGGTCGCGCAGGTGGCTGTTGTTGCGCAGTGCGGCGAGCCCCGACCCGCCGGCGCCAACCTGGGTGCGCCCCGCCTCAACCTGGGTGCGCCCTGCATCAACCTCGGTGCGCCCCGCCTTGCGCCCCGCCTCAACCTCGGTGCGCCCTGCCTCAACCTCGGTGCGCCCTGCCTCAACCTCGGTGCGCCCTGCCTCAACCTGGGTGCGCCCCGCCCCGCCGGTGGCGCCGGCCGCGCGCGCGAGGACGGCGCCCAGGTGGTGGGTGGCCCAGGCGGTGAGCGCGCTCACCGCGGAGAGGGCGAGGAGCATCGTCGGGGCGTCGATGAGGCGGCTGGCGCGCCAGGCGAACAGGCCGCCGATCACGCCGCCGACGGTCCCGCCGCCCGCGATGCGCCCGATGGAGTGGCGGGCGGTGTGGGGGTCGAAGCGCTCGTTGACGAGCGACCAGAAGGCGGAGATGAGCGTCGCGCCGAAGACGGCGATGTGCAGGTAGAAGACGAGGGCGGCGGCGCCGGGCGCGCGCCGGGCGAGGGCCCACTCCAGGGCGAGGAGCACGGAGCTCGCAGCGAACGTGGCCGGGACGACGCGCGCGGGGGAGAGCTGGAGGAGCGCGCGCGAGAGCAGGACGACGGCGCCGAACGACAGGGCCGCGCCGGCGGCCATGACCTTGGGGACGTCGGCCGCGCCGAAGCTGGCGAGGAAGAGGGCGTCCCGGGTCGCCCGCCCGGCGACCTGCTGGGCGATCATCGCGCCCGAGGCGATGGCCGCGAGGAGGACGGGCCTGTCGCTCGCGCTGTCCTCTCCCACCTGCGCCCTGGGCATCCTAGGCGGGTTCGGCGGCGAGCACGCGGACGTCGGTGACGATGGTCCCGAGCGGGACGTCGCCCGGGGTCGCCGGCACCTCGGCGACGAGCTGGAAGTCGAACACGACGCCCACCGCATGCGCCGGGGGGCAGAAGCGCGGCAGGGTGCTGTCGTAGTAGCCGGCGCCATAGCCGATCCGGTGCCCTCGGGCGTCGATCTGCAGCGCGGGCACGACGATGACGTCGAGCGCGGCGGCCTCCTCGTCGGTCGCGTCGGGCTCGCGGAAGCCGAGGCCGCGCTCCTCCATGGCCTCGGGGTCCTCGACGAAGCGGAAGGTCATGGCGCGCGACTCGGGGTCGATGGAGGGGTACGCGACCCGGGCGCCGCGGGCGCGCAGCAGCGGATCGAGCTCCCGGAGGTCGACCTCGTTGCGCCCCTCGATCGGGTAAAAGAGCGCGACCCGCCGGGCCGCGGCGAGGGCCGGCAGCTCCGCGAGCGCGCGCTGGATCCGGCGCGATCGCTCGAGGATGGCGTCGAGGGGGATGGAGCTGCGGACGGCCCGAGCGCGCTTCCGCAGCTCGGCTTTGGCGCGGTAGCGCAGGGCGGCCTCGGCGTCGGGGTCCATGGCTCGGTGGTTCCTCCGGCGCGCATCCTAGAGAGCCGCCCCGGGCCGGGGAACCGCCATGTGCGAAATCGGTGTGAGGTGGCGCAGTTGGCCCCAGGTGTGGCGCCCTTGCACGGAGGGCGGGGCGGCGGCCGCGAGCGGCTGGCCAGGGAGAGCCCACGGACGAGCCCGGTGGCACCGTTCGTGCTGCTGGCGGCGGCTGCGCGGATGGCGGCGACCGCCGCTGCCGCGCGGTCCGCACAGGCGGCTGGTAGTGTCCTGATCGCGGAGAGACGATACCGGAGCGGTGCGATCGCGGGTGCAGGAGCCCCCGACGCCGGAGGAAGCGATGTTCTGGGAGGATTTCAAGAAGTTCGCGATTCGTGGCAATGTCGTCGACATGGCCGTGGGCGTCGTGATCGGCGCGGCGTTCGGCAACATCGTCAAGACGCTCGTGGATCACCTGATCATGCCGCCGATAGGCCTCCTGACGGGCGGCATCGATTTCAGCCGGCACTACATCGTCCTGAAGTCGCCGAGCGGGCCCGGTCCGTACGCGACCCCCGAGGAGATGGTGAAGGCCGGCGCGGTGCTCCTCCAGTACGGGGTCGTCATCAACAGCCTGGTGAGCTTCTTCATCGTCGCGCTCTGCGTCTTCCTCCTGGTGCGGCTCATGGGGAAGCTTCACAGGCAGCACGCGGAGGAGGTGACGACGAAGGAGTGCCCCGAGTGCGCGATGAGCATCCCCATCAAGGCGGTGCGCTGCGGGCACTGCACGGCGGCGCTGAAGGGCGCGTGACGCGAAACGGAGAGGTCGCCGCGCGGGCGGCGCAGCTGGCGCGGCTCGCCGGCGAGCGGGCTCCCCGTCGAGGCCGGGCGCGTCGACGCCGGTGTCGCTCGGAGGGGCGCGCGGCCGCGGATGGCCGCGCTCTGGCTCAATGGTTCTCGACGGGCACGCCGGCCTCGAGCACGGCCTTCTTCAGCGTCAGAATTTCCTGCTGGGCGTCGGTGAGCTCCATCGAGTGAAAGCCGGGCGGGGCGGTCGAGCCCATGTGGATCGGGGCGACCGCCGTCTCCAGGATCGGGATCCCATCGAGCCTGCGCTGGTCGGTGCGTGGCCTCGGCTCGCTGAGCACGGAGAGCAGGCTCGGAGACGCGGTGACCCGAGGGCTCAGCGCGTTCACGCGATCGGGCGCGAACAGCTCGAGCGCGGTGCGCGCGATGCACGCATGATCGAGTGTTCCGTGGAACGGCACGCCGCGCGGAGCCCACGGCGAGACGACGAGGGCCGGCACGCGAACGCCGAGCGTATCGAACGGCGCCGCCTCGTTCGCGGGCGACGGCGGCGGGCGCACGTGGTCGTAGAACCCGCCATGCTCGTCGTAGGTCACGACCAGCGCCACGTGCGGCCAGGACGGGCTCGCGATCAGGTGGTTGTAGATGCGCGCGATCAGGTTCTGACCGCGCGCCACGTCGGCCGGGGGATGGTCGTCGTTCGCCCAGTTCAGCAGCGCGTCCACGTCGACCAGCGTGAAGTTCGGGTCGATCCACGAGACGCTGGGCAGCGTGCCTTCACGGCAGGCCCTGTAGAACGAGGATATCTTCGCGATCGGCAGCCCGCGGTGGCCCTTGTATTTCTCGACGGTCCGCAAGAACGCGACGTCGTGCGAGTAGTAGCGCCACGAGTCGACCGGCAACAGGTCGAAGAACGTCGCGTGGTCGATCCATTGCAGGTTGCCCGTGCGCCCGCCGCTGGTCCCGCAGAGCGCGAAGAACCGGTTCGGCCACGTCGGGCCCGCGAACGAAGCGAACCACCGGTCGCAAACGACGAACTGCCGCGCCAGGCTATCGTACGTCAGCAGATCGCGCTGGTCGTACCAGCTCATGATCTCTGCGACGTGGCTGTTCGTGCTGTAGCCTTTCACGAAGCCGTCCATCGCGCCGCCGTTGATTTGCCTCACGACCTCCGTCCGGTGGTGATGCGGGCGGATCCGGACTCTCGTGCTCTCGAGATGATATCCAGTGATCGGCGTGCCGTTATCGTCCGAGTTCGTCGCGCCGATCACCCCATCGACGTCCATGCCCGTGCCGCGCAGGTAACCCAGCATGTGATCGAAGGAGCGGTTCTCGAGCATCACGATGACCAGATGACGAATGTCTGCCATGTTCCACCGCTCGCTTTCCCATGCGGCTCAGCGCTGTGCCGGCCGACGCGGCCGCGCGGGGCCAGTTTCACTATCCTGAATTCATCTACCGAAATCTGCCAGCGGAGTAAGGAGATCCAAGGTCTCCGAAGACGTCAAGCCCCAGCTGCGGGGACCTGACCCGGGTTGACTGAAACTTTTCCATGCGCTCCGACGTCCCCTGAAAAGCGGTGCCAATTCAACAATTTGTCCATGCGCCGAAGGGTCCGCGCTCACGCCGCAGGCTGCGGGAAACATCTGAAACATCTTCGGTGCGCGGGTACGTTGCTCCTCTGCTTCCGGTTGGCGCTCCAGGGCGCCTGTGCGAGAGGTGCCTCATGACCTTGCGCCCGCTCCGCGCCCTCGCGCCCCTGCTCGTCGCCGCGTGCACCGTCAGGGCGCCGCCGCCCGCCGCGCCGGCTCCCCTTCCCTCGCCCTCCGCCGCGCCGGGCCAGACCGCGGCCGCCATGCCGGGCCAGAGCGCGGCCGCGGCGCCGGGCCAGAGCGCGGCAGCCGCGGCGCCGCGGCTGCCGGCGTGGGTCGAGCGCAGCAACGAGCATGCGAAGATCCTCCTCGACGTGCTCGCCAGGTTCTCGCCGGAGCGCGCCAGCGCGCTGGGGGTCGAGCGCGCCGACCAGGAGGTCTCCGATCTGTCGCCCGGCGTCGAGGCGCGGCTGCGCGCGGCGTACCGCGAGGCCATCGCGGAGCTGGAGAAGCGCCGAGCGGCCGAGAAGGATCCGGCGGTCGCCGAGGATCTTCAGATCTTGCTGGACGCCGCGGACCGGGCCGTCCGCGGGTCCGAGCTCGAGGAGAGAACCCGGGTCACCTACGTGCACGCCACGGGGCTCGTGTTCGAGGGCATCTCGACCCTGCTCGACGACCGCATCCCGCCGCCGCGCCGAGCCACGGCCCTCGCGCGGCTCCGGCGGTACGCCGGGCTGGTGGCGGGCCACGCGCCCATCGCCGAGCAGGCGAGGAAGAGGCTCGACCAGGAGCTCGGGAAGCCCGGCTTGCTGGCGCCCTCCAGGATGGAGATCGAGCGGCACCTCGCCACCAACGCCCGCGTGCGGGAGGGACTCGGTGAGCTCTTCCGGAAATACGGCATCAGCGGCCACGAAGAGCCGCTGGCGGCGCTGAATCGTCAGCTCGAGGCGTACGACGCGGCGCTGCGCAAGGACGTCCTCCCGAAGGCGCGGACCGACTTCGCGCTGCCGCCGCCGCTCTACGCGTACATGCTCGAGCTGCATGGCGTCGACATTCCGCCCGCCGAGCTCGCCCGGCTGGCCCACGCCGCCTTCGACGATCTGAAGGCGCAGATGCAGAAGCTCTCTCTGCCCATCGCGAAAGCGCGCAACTTGCCGAGCGCGGACTACCGGGACGTGATCCGCGCCCTGAAGAAAGAGCAGCTCGTGGGCGAGGCGATCTTGCCGCATTACAAGGAGCGGCTCGCCCAGATCGAAGAGATCATCCGGAAGGAGCGCCTCGTCACGCTGCCGGAGCGGCCGGCGCGCGTCCGGCTCGGCACCGCCGCCGAGAGCGCCGAGATGCCGGCGCCGCGCATGCGGCCGCCGCGGCTGCTCGACAACCAGGGAGAAGCGGGGGAGTTCGTGCTTCCGCTCAGCCTGCCAGGGCCCTCTGACCAGCTGCGGAGGATCGACGATTTCACCCATGCCCCGGCGTCATGGACGCTCACCGCCCACGAGGCGCGCCCCGGGCACGAGCTCCAGTTCGCCGCGCTCGTCGAGCGGGGCGTCTCGCTCGCCCGCGCCGTCTTCGCGGAGAACAGCGCCAACATGGAGGGGTGGGCGCTTTACTCGGAGGCCATCCTGCTCCCGTTCATGCCGCCCGAGGGCCAGCTCGTCTCCCTGCAACACCGCCTGGTCCGTGCCGCCCGCGGCTTCCTGGACCCGGAGCTCCAGGCGGGCAAGATCACGCCGGCCGCCGCGCGGGCCTTCCTGGAGAAAGAGGTGATCCTCTCGCCGCCCCTCGCGCAATCCGAGGTGGAGCGTTACACCTTCCGCGCACCGGGGCAGGCGACCTCGTACTTCTACGGGTTCACCCGGCTGATGGAGCTGCGGCGAGAGACCGAGTCCATGATGGGCCCGCGCTTCGACGCGCAGCGGTTCCACGACTTCGTGCTCGCCCAGGGCATCCTGCCGCCGAAGCTGCTTCGCGGGGCGGTCATCGAGCGCTTCGTGCCGGCACAGCCGTCGCCCTGAGCGGCGGAGGGCCCGCGGCGCGCCCTCGTCATACCGGATCTCACGCAGCCACGGGGCCGACTCCGCCACGCGCTGCTCCTCGATGCGTTTCGGCGCGTGCGGCTGCGGGCCCGTGTACTGGTACTCCGACCGGTACGTCTGCTCCCCGATCGCGTAGCCCTCCTTCCATGGGTCGCACGGATCCGAAGTGGGGCACGTTCGCGCCTCGTACCGGTAGCTCGCCTGGTCCTTCGTCAGGATGTTGCCAATCTCGTCGTACGCGAACGACAGCCGGTACCGGTACTGCCAGTCTCTCCGGTCCTGGTACGTCCCGCGCGCCGAGAGCAGCTGGTACAGATCGTCGTACCCGTACTCCTGCGTCGTCGGCCCCACCAGCACCGAGCCCGGCATGTCCTGCTCGTACGGCACCTCGTTCCTCACGCGCTCCAGATTGCCCGCCACGTCGTACTCGTACCGCATCCGCTGGAACGCCCTTGCCGGCCGCCCGCGCTCCACGAGGTACCTGTCGCGGTGGTCCGCGTTGATCTCCTGAAGCCGCCGCGACTTCTCGTAATACCGATACGACGTCGCGATCCCGTTGCCGTGTAGCCGCTCCGCCGAGCGCGTTCCGAAGCGTGCTTGTGGAAGGCGGCCCCGTACGTAGAGTCGCGGTGCGATGACGGAGCGACGGAGCGGGGACGCAGGCGTCGAAGTCCCGAGCCTGACGACGGCGGTGCTGAAGCTGTCCGCGCCGCATGTCGCGTGGCAAGGCCGCGAGGACGTCCCCGCCCGCGCGAAGGGGCGCCCGCGTCGCGCCGCCGGGCAGCAGGAGCGCTCGGGAGCGGCGGAGGCCGCCGACGTGCGACGCCGCAAGAGCGCCGCCCAGCCGTCCGCGGAGGAAGTGGGCGGACGGCGGCCGACGCGAGGCGCGGACAAGCAGCGCCGAAGCGATGCGACCCGAAGGCGCCCCGCCACGACGAGGTCGACGGCGGCCGGGCGAAGCGACGACAGCACCGGCTCGACGAGCCGACGCACCTCGGCGCGGAAAGGACGCGCGCCGGTCTCGGCCGCTCCGGACGCGACGAGCGCTGTGAGCGCGACGGAAGCGGGCGACGCGGTGCGATCAGCGGTCGCGGAAGGCGAGCCGCGAGCCGGTGATCCGAGCCATGTCCAGGTACTTGAGCCGCCCTTCGGCAATGAGGCGTTGTCGCGTCGCGACCCAGTTCTTGGGACTCAGGTCGAGGATGCGACTGAGCGGATAGCTCGGAGCCACGGTCAGGATCTCCTGCAAGTAGAGCTCGGGGTCGAGCCCGTGCATCTGGCAGGTCGCGATGAGCGACGAGATGGCACAAGACCGGACAGCGTGCTCGTCGCTGCCGTGGAAGAGCCAGTTGCGCCGTCCCTTGACGACGCGGCGCAGAGCCCTCTCGGAGGCATTGTTGTGGATGGGGATCTCGCCGTTGGAGAGGAACTCGCAGAGCGCCTCCCTCTGGTTGTGCAGATAGACCAGCCCCTCGCGCAACGGCGAATGCTCCGGGACGACCTGCCGCTGCGCCTCGGCCCAGGCGAAGAGCTTCTCGATTATCGGTGCGGACTCGCGCTGCCGGATCTCGAGGCGCTCGTCCGGGCTGCACAGGGCGCATTCTTCCTCGACGTGGAAGAGCGCCTGGAGGGTCTGGAGCGCGAACGCCGCCTCCTTGCCCGCCCCGGCCTTGAACGCCTTGAAGAAGCGCCTTCGTGCATGGCTCCAGCAGCCGGCCTCACGCGCCTTGCCCGGCCCGAACAGCACGTTGTGGTTGGCCGAGGCATCGGCGACGAGCGTCCCCTGGTAGCCGCCGAAGAGCTTCGCGACGGTGAGGCCGTCGTACGTCGGTGTATAGCGGAACAGCACCCCATCGCCCGGCGCGACCAGGACGAAGACATGCCCATAGCGGTGCTTGTCCTTGGCCCGGATGGCGGTGCCCGTCGCATCCATGGCGAACCACGACCTCGAGAGCGCGTCGCTCCAGATGGCATCGGCGATGCGCATCGCGATGCCGCCACAATCGTACTGCCAGCGTGTCATGTTACCGCGGCCGATGCGGAAGCCGTGGCGATCCGACTCCACCTCTTGCCGGTAGTAGGGCGTGTGGTAGTCGAGCTTGTGGACGAACAGATGGGCCAAGAGGCTCGGATCGGCAAGGCACCTGTCGATCGGGCGCTCCGGCAGCGAGGCGATCTTCACCGGTCCGCTGTCCTCCGCAGCGTCCGACTCGGGCGTGTAGCGTACAAGGACGCCGTCGACGAAGGGGCTTTGCTTGAAGGACGTGTCCGCGGGGATCCCCGAGAGCTCGTGCTCCCGCACGACGAGCGGCTCGCCGCGCTCGTGATTCAAGGCCGGCCCGGCGGCTGGCGAAGGAGCCGGCTCCTCTTCAGCTGCGCTGCTCGCCGCCGGTGCCTCCGCCTTGGCCACGTACTTGAGGCGACGCGTGACGAGCTCGAGGAGGCCGCCACGCCGGTAGCCGATGCTCGAGCTGTCTTCGGCGCCCACACGCTCGAAGCGCTCGAGGCCTTTGAGCAGCACCTCCTGCGGCAGCGACTCGATGATCACCCTCGGAATGACACCGATGCGGCGGCGCCCGTGCTCGTGGCGCTTGACTGGCTTGCCACCTCCGGGATCGGAGCCGGAGGAGGATTCTACCGTCCCCGCGTGCTCCGGTGGTCCCGCGGAGCCCGGCGGCGGGCCGCTGGCCTCGCCCGGGTCCACTTCGGGCGCGGCGTCGACGCTCTCGACCTGCGACGAAGTCGGAGGCGGACAGGCATCTGGCTCCCCGGCCAGCGAAAGCCGCAGCTGGTCAGGCGAGATCTGCTCGGAGACGTGGCGCCGGAACCCGATCTCCAGGGTCCGAATCGTCTCCTGCAGCTGTTGATTGTACGCCTTGAGCGACGCGACGGTGCGAGCGAGCTCTTGGGCCTGCTGCTCCGCCGTCGAAAGCTCACCCAGCCTCGCCTCGAGCTCCTGCACCCGCCGGAGCAGCGCGTCGACCACCGACGCGGGGCCGGCGGGGCTCCCCTGTCCTTGTCCCCTGGCCTGGAGATAGCCGAGCACGAGCGCCGCGCCGTCAAGGCGCTCTGTCTCCGTCGACTGCGGCAGCGCGGTCTCACCGGGGCGTGTCGTCGAGGTCAAGGCGCGCCATGGATGCCCCCTGCGCTTGCTCTTGACAAGTACCTTGTGCAGAGAAAAATTCGCTGGTTTTGATGAGAATTTCTCGTCGAAGACGGGAATGCAGGACCGCCATGGTGCGCCATCGGCGGCGCGCTCTCGCGAGGTCTTCGGGCGCGATGCAGCGCGCGCCCTGCTCCATCTCCGCATCGGGCTGCGCCGGCCGCCATCGGGCCGCGCTGGCGCCGGCAGCGCGGTGAACGAGCGCCGGCGCAGACGCCTCAGTGGACCAGCCGGCGGCGGCTTGCCAGCTCTTCTACAGGCAGACCGGCGAGCAGCTGCGCGAAGTCCTGTGCTGACAGCTCGATACACCTGCCGTCGGCCTCGGTGAACGAAGGCAGAGCAAATGCGCCCTTCGAGAGACGCTTATACAAGATCGTGTATCCATTGCGATCCCACCAAAGGGCTTTGAGCCGGTTACGCCTCCTGTTGAGGAACAAGAACAGCGCGCCGCTGGCCGGGTCCAAGCACAGCACCTGCCGGGTGATCGCGGCGAGCCGGTCGAAAGCGCCACGCAAGTCCACTGGACCGACCGCCAGATACACGGCTATCGTCGCGGGGGTCACCGTCCCCTCCGCAACGCTTCGATCGCTTCCACGAGCTCGCGCGCGCCTATCCCACATACCTGCATCCGCGTCCCATCGGCAAACGCGACGTTGAGCCGCAAAGGCGGTGCCTCGCGGCGCTCCGGGCGCACCACGACGGGTAGGAACGGAACATGCTGGGCCGCCTTGGGGGCTCTTGGCAACGCACCCTCGTGTGCGCGCTCACCGTCAGCCACCCATCGGTCGGCAGTCATCTTGTGGACACCGAGCTCCGTGGCGATCTCGGTCGGTGTTGCCCCCGAGCGGGAGCGCGCCTTGGCGTACGCCTCGGCTCGCTCCCGCAGCTCGCTCGGGAATTTCCCACGGCTCTTCTGCTCTCGATACCTCGACAGCTCTGCACGCAGCTGTACCAGCTCCCTGCTTCCTGGCATCGCTCGCTCCTCTTCGCTCGGCGAGGGCACGGCCCTCATCTGGCGTCGCGTAGCGTGTAACCGAATCTGGCCAGGGGAAAGACGCGGTCTGCGGAGCGGCTACTTGCCGCCGATCACCGTGTTCGTGATCCACTCGACCGCCCCGGTCACCTCGTCGTACCCGGCGGTGCGCTCCCGCAGCAGCTCACCTCGACGCTGTACCCATGAAACATGGGACTCAACACACCGAACCACAACACAAGCTCCACGAGAAACGCCGATCGCCTGCACAATCGCAGGTCTCACACCAAAGACCACGAACCAAGCGCGTCAATACAAAGCATCCTCCAGAGGCTCCCCTACCACTGCTCAGCACTCAACTCGATCTCGACGAAGGTTCAGACATCACATAAATGACACTAACCAAATCATTACATACCGCGCTATCGACACCCTCATCCTGCTGCAGTAGGTCGTTCGCCACATCCAGCGCTAGCTGCACTATCAGGCACCTCTCAGGATCTCCGTATTTTGGGTTAACCTATGCATCCCAACACCTCTAGAAGGCAACCTCGGACTTAAGCACCTCGAGCAATTCACGCCCCAAGTCCCGAACATACAAATTCTCTCGAGAAACCTAAGTCCAGAACATTTATTCTGAATTGATACAATATCACTTGCAAACATCTCAACCTCTACACAGCTTACTTAGTTGAGATGAGCCGGGGCGCGTCTTCAGAATTGAAGCACGTGACGCGCGATGCGGATAGGAACGCCAGGCTGCCACTGTGACGACCGCTGTCGGCTCAGATCGATCGACAACGTCAGTCAGAACCCAACGTCGGCCCCCGATGGCAGCGACGGTTTGCCTCCGGACTTGTAGGCCCCGCCGTACTTAGCGCGACGAGCACAATCGTAAACCGCCCAAAGTATTCCTTTGATAAACAAGCCAACCTTCTGCTCTTCCGAATCCCAACGTATAGATATATCTGTCTCACCAAAATCTGGCATCCCCGAGAGGACGTGTATCGCATCGAGAACCTTCTGTCCCGTACCTTCACCAGTCGCGTATAGGTAAAAGTAGCCTGTATCGCCGTCGTACTCGAAGACACCTGCAAGGTCTCCTGCGGGGCGCACCGCGCTGTCAAAGATCTCGTCCATCACATTACTCCGAGTGGTTCTTCTTGTAGTTCTCACCGAGTCGATGTTCTGTCCTGGTCATTGGCTTCACGCCCCCCTCGGGCGTCCTGTCCACATGATGTAGTTCCATCGGATGTCCATCGGAACCGATGGGAGCCTGTCCCTTCTCCATTTTTGCGATATCCTCTGGGCTGTACTTTCGGGGATTGTTCTTCGCTTCCGCTTTCCAAAATTCCCTGCGCTCGGCCTTGAACGCAGCCCGGTCGATCTTCGAGGCGGTCCTCGTGCCGCCCCCAGCAGATCCTGTAGATGGTGGTGCCTGCTTCCCCGCCTCCGCCCCCTGGGAGGGCTTTGCCGGCGGCGCCGGTTGCGGGCCCTTCGCCGGCTGTGCGGCCGGCGCCGGCTGTGCGGCCGGGGGCGGCTGCGCTGGCGCAGCCGCTGGCTGCGCCGCTTGCGCGGGCGCGGCTGCAGGCTGCGCCGCGGGCCGCGCAGCCTGCTGCTGCATCACGAACCTGAACAGCAGCCGGCGCATCCCGTCCCCGATGCCGCGAGACGTGCGACCCGCCGCCGCAGCGCCAGCGTTCATCCGCTGCAGCATCTGCTCCTGGTGGAACTTTTGCCCCGCCGGCCCGTTGAAGCAGCTCGGGTGCCTGCACCCATTGGCCCCGGGAGGGAAGTTCCGATGCGCCCCTTGCGCACTTCTCCCATCCGGGTCGACCAGGTTCACCGGGTTGTTCAGCGTGTAGCTGTACAGCCCGAGGTTCCCCGGGTTGAATACCCCGCCGCTCGTCCCCCCCTCCATGTACTCGTCCAGGATCGGATCCGGGCTCAGCCACACACTGCTCCTCGGGTCGTAGTACCGCGCCCCGAAGTAGTACAGCCCTGTCGCCTGATCGAGCTCCTTCCCCGTGAACACGTACGCTCGCCTCAGCTCGTACCGCGAGTCCGACGCGTCGATCCACAGCTCCCCGCTCGGAAAGTACTCGTCCCGCTGCGTCAGCGTCTGCTCGTTGTTCGACGCGAAGCTCGTGCTGCCCAGGTGGTCCGGGTGGTAGTACAGCGTCGGCGGGTCACGGAACCAGTCCGGATCCATCTTGCTCGCTATCCGCGTCTGCCCCGCATAGATGTGCTTCGTGACGAACCGCCCGTCCCGCAGCGTCAGGTGCTGGTCGTGGTACGCCGTCTCCTCCTCGCCGCTCACGTGGTGCAGGTGCACCCGCCGCTCCCCGTCACCGTCGTACAGCATCCGCGACAGCACCTGACCGTTCTGCGTCACCCGCGCGACCCGGTTCTCCTCGTTCCACTCCGTCGCACGCGTGCCCGAGCCAGGGTACGTCCAGCCGGTCTGGTTGCCGCTCGCGTCGTAGCTGATCACCCGCGACCACGGGGCCGACTCCGCCACGCGCTGCTCCTCGATGCGCTTCGGCGCGTGCGGCTGCGGGCCCGGGTACTGGTACTCCGACCGGTACGTCTGCTCCCGGATTGCATGATCCTCGCGCCATCCGTCGCACCCAGCCGGAACCGGCGTGGGGCACGCCTGCGGCACGTACCGGGAGCTCGCCTGGTCCTTCGTCAGGATGTTGCCAATCTCGTCGTACGCGAACGACAGCCGGTACCGGTACTGCCAGTCTCTCCGGTCCTGGTACGTCCCCCGCGCCGAGAGCAGCTGGTACAGATCGTCGTACCCGTACTCCTGCGTCGTCGGCCCCACAAGCACCGAGCCCGGCATGTCCTGCTCGTACGGCACCTCGTTCCGCACGCGCTCCAGGTTGCCCGCCACGTCGTACTCGTACCGCATCCGCTGGAACGCCCTCGCCGGCCGCCCGCGCTCCACGAGGTACCTGTCGCGGTGGTCCGCGTTGATCTCCTGAAGCCGCCGCGACTTCTCGTAATACCGATACGACGTCGCGATCCCGTTGCCGTGCACCACCCGCACCCGCTGCTCGAGCTCCTCGTACCCGATGTGCTGCAGGTACTGCGTCACCGCCGGCTCGTCCGGGTGCTGCGGGTTGATCTGCGTGTTCGTTCCCACCGCCGACCGGACCAGGCCCCCTCGGTCGTAGCCGTACGTCACCACCTCCGCACCGGAGCCAGGGAACTTCAGCGACAGCAGCCGCCCGAACCCGTCGAAGTCGTACTCCATCGTCGCCTGGTACGGCCCTCGGTGCGGCTCCCGCAGCCGGGGGAACTCCGTCGCCAGCTTCGCCACGTTCCCCTGCCGGTCATACCAGAACGTCCTCTTGCCCGCCTCGCTCTGCTCCTCCACCAGCCGCCCGGCCCGGTTGCCGTGCTCGTCGCCCGCCTCGTCCGGCGCGCCGTACACATACGTCACGTCCGTCGAGTCCGGGTAGTTCACCCGCCTGAGCCGGTTGAAGTCGTACTCGTACCGGATCAGCTTGCCCGCGCCTTCCGCAGCCAGCTTCGCCGTCTGCCGCGCCCCGACGTTGCCCGACCGGTCGTAACGCCACTCCGTACGCCCCATGTCCGGGCTCGTCAGCGTCACCATCCGTCCCAGCGTGTCGTACGCCGCCGTCGTCACGTTCCCGCGCGCGTCCATCACCCGCACGAGCTCGTCGACCGCGCTGTACCCGTACCGCGTCATCAGCGTCGTCCACGCCTCCGACCCGCGCAGCCGATTGCGCTCCTCGACCGCCACGATCGCGTTCTCCACGTCCTGGTACGCCTTGCGCACCTTCCCCTTCGGGTCGACCTCCGTCGCCACGAACATCGCCACGCCATCGAGCTGCTCGATATCGTAGCTCGTCGTCGTCACCGCCTCGCCGCCCTCGGCCGCCTCGTCCGGCTCCCTCCGCTCGATGATGCGCGAGAGCACGTCGTACTCGAACGTCGTCGGGTGCTTCAGCGCCACGTCCACAAACGCCGTCGCCTCCCCCGTCGCGAACACCGGCTGCCCCTGCTGCCAGACGCGCCCCCGCTCGTCCAGCACCACCCGGCCGCTCACGCTCATGCCCACGGTCGGGGCGGCCCCCGTCCCTGGATCCTTCTCCACGTCCTTCTTCGTCTGGATCACCCGGTCCAGCCCGTCGATGAACGTCACCGTGTCGATCGGATCCCCCGGGTGCTGCACGTCCTTGTGCCGCGTCCGCGCCCATGCCGGCATGGCGACGCTCTCCCCCGGCTGGAGCGAATACTCGAACGTGATCGTCGCCTCCGCCGCCGTCAGCGGGTCGTCCGGACCGAACACAGTCCGCAGCCGTCCGAACGCGTCGAAGTCGTAGTGGACCTCATGACCGTTGACGTCCCGCACCGCGCTCACCGCGCCGTAGCGGTAGTCCGACCACGTCTCCGAGAAGTAACCAAACGAGTCGTCCACCCGGGAGAGGTACGTCTCCGCCACATCGTCGTACTCGTACGTCAGCGTGAAGGCCCGCGGCTCGATCACCTGCTCCAGGTTGCCGTACGCGTCGTGGGCAAACTCCCATGTTGGATTCGTCGATGCGTCTCCCGTGTACGGCGCGCCCGTCGCCGGATCCTTGCCGCCGATCACCGTGTTCGTGATCCACTCGACCGCCCCGGTCACCTCGTCGTACCCGGCGGTGCGCTCCCGCAGCAGCCTCCCCGCGCTGTCGCGCGCCTCCACGCTGTCCGCTCGCACCACGTGCGGCCCGTCGTACGCCACGTAGTGGATCGTGGTCGTGACGTCGTCCTCCAGCGTGCCTGGCTCGCCGTGCTCGATCACCCCGATGAGGTTGCCGCGGTCGTCCCAGTCCCGCTCCTCGCTCGTCTGTTTGCCAGGCGCGCTCGGGTCCGCCGTCTTGCCCTCGTACCACGACATCGTCCGCTGCTCTTCCCTGGGGAAGAACGAGCCTGTCAGCATCGGCTGCGCCCCGGGCACCCGATAGGCCACCTGCTGCCGGCTGAACAGCCGCCCCTCCGCGTCCTGCTCGACCACCTCGGCCACGAGCCCGCGCCGGTAATAGTCCTGGTTGTGGTAACGCGTCACGATCTGCGAGCCGTCCTCGCGCGTCGCCGTCACCTGCGCAAAGCCGTAGTCCTCCCGCTCCGCCCGGTCGTAAAAACCGCTCTGGTGGTAATCGAACGTGTGCACGTAGGCCGGCGTGCCCATGCCGTCGTCCACCTCCACCCGCGACAGCACCCACTTGCTGCCGGGCATGTCCACGCTCAGCTCGTCCGGGCTGCTCGCATACGCCACCTTGTTCCCCTCACGCGCATAGTCCAGCCGGATGCTGCCGCCAAGCGGACGGACCACCCGCGACAGCCGGTTGGTCTTGCCCGTCAGGTTCAGCCGCGCCCGCAGCGCCGGGTCGCTCTCGCGCAGCATCCCCTCGCTCAG
Organism: Sorangium sp. So ce426; assembly: GCF_051475585.1. Lineage (NCBI taxonomy): Bacteria > Pseudomonadati > Myxococcota > Polyangiales > Polyangiaceae > Sorangium > Sorangium sp. So ce426. The sequence continues at coordinate 9,886,296 of NZ_CP150341.1, forward strand.
CTTCAGCACGTGATCCGCCGTCCCGTCGCCGTCCACATCCTCCCATCCGAGCTCGCTCCGCCCGTCGCTCAAGCCGAGCTGCGCCGCGATCTCGAGCACGATGCACACGTACGGCGTCGGAATCTTGATCGGCACGCCATACCCGGCGTTGAACGCCGTCGTCTCCGAGAACGACAGCGCGTCGTTGCTGCCGTTGATCTCCTTCGTGAACTCCTTCTCCAGCGCGACCCCCCACGGCAGCCCGCCGCTCACCGCCGGCGCGCTCCACCTCTCCTCGGGCCCGAAGCGGTCGCCGAGGTTGAGCCGCACCCGGTAATAACCCTGTCCAGGCTGCTTGCTCACCCGGTCGGGCAGCCTGTCGCCGTTCAGGTCCACGAAGTCGACGAGCGTCCGGCTCACCGTGTGCGCGATGCCGCCGCCGATCCCCGCATAACCCACCTGCAGGCTGTTCGTCGTGTTGTCCTGCACCCGCACCGACTCGAGCTGCTCCGGAGACCAGACCCGGCTCAGCGCGGTCAGCGGATCCCCGCCGACCTCCGGCAGCGGCTCGAACGGATCGCCGCTCGGATCGAGCGCCGCCCAGAGGCGCTCGTCCCCGAAGCGGTAGCCGAGGTTCAGCTGCACATGGAGAACACCGCCCGCGCTCCTCACCTTGTCCGGAAGCCCGTCGCCGTTCACGTCGAGCAGGTCGCGCGTCGTCTGCGACGTGCCCCAGCTCTTGCCGAGAGAGGGCAGCACGCTGAGCACCTCCTTGGTCTCGGCGCTCGCCTCGATCTTCTCCGCGATCGCGGACGCCGCGGATCCGAAGCCGAACCCGAACCGCGCGCTCATGGTCTCGATGACCCGGATGTCCCCCGGCCCGTCGACGGTCAGGGCGCCATACTGCCCCGGCTGCTGCCCGTCGCACCGGCCGCCGCTGCCGCACGTCTGGATGCGCATGCCGCCCTGCGTGACGGCATCAGGCCGCCTATCGCCGTTGACGTCGACGAGCTCCAGCTTCGACTCGGTGGTCCCGGTCGTCACCTGGAACGACCCGATGAGCGCGAGCTCCCCCGAGGACGAGCCGTTGTGGCTCTTCCTCAGGCCGGGGACGTTGGCCACGTCCTCCGGCCGGACGCCGCCGATGCGCGACGGCTTGAGCTCCCCGGCCCGGATGTACATGTCCGCGCCCGAGCCCCGGAACACAGGGCCGCTGACGCTGCCCACGAGAGGAAACCCGGCCTCGCCCGGCGACCAGCCCGCGTGGTACCCCTCCCAGTGCGGCTCGACGCGCGTGAAATAAGGCGGCCTGTTCTCCTCCGGCCTCCGGCGGAGCTGGTTCTCGTCGAACGGGTACTCCGTCGTCCACTCGCCATAGCTGAAGCCGCGGAAGCCGCCCACCATGCGGGCGTCCACCTGTTCCAGCTGCGACAGCGGAAGCGCCGTCCCGCCGATCGTGCTGTCGCTCAGCTGCACGGGCGCCACGATCGACTCCTCGGGCACCGAGATCGGCCCGCCGTCGCCGGGCGACGCTTCGAGCCCGCAAACCCTCTTTCCGGACGGAGCACCGGACCTGGGCGCGCACTCGCCCACAGCGCGGCAGCTCCCAGGATCCGCGTCGTGGCCACACACCTCGGTGTACCGGGCGAACCCCTGGTACTGCACGCGCGACGGGTCGACCACGTTCTCGCCGAGCTCGGCGTACAAGAACAGGAGATCGCCCTGGAGCACGGCCACCGGCCACGCGATCTCGGTGCTGAGCTGCGCGCCCGACACCGTGGTCCGATGGAGCTCGACGCTCTGCCCCGAGTCGACGTCCTGGCGCACGAGCCGCACATCGAACGCGTCATCCGCGTCGGTCCGGACGAAGCTCGCCTGCACCGTGACCTGCCCGTCCGCCCCCGCGGCCCAGCCCGGCACGCTCCGATCGAGCACGGAGAAGTCGTCCGCGAAGGTGAAGATGAAGACCGGACGCCCGAGCGCGTTGACGCGCGTCGTCTCGCCCGGGAACAGCGGTACGCAACGCTCCGACGAGCAGAGCTCCGTGTAGCGGATGCGCGGGTTCCAGCGCGTGATGTCGCCCTCGATGTCCTCCTTCGGGTCCACCCGGAAAAAGAGCGCGTCCGCCCGGCGGACCTGGATGCGGATACCGCTCCCGCAACCCGCCTGGCCCTCGGGGACACACGCAGGATCGCTCGGCCCGATGTCCTTTTTCCAGAGCAGCTGGTGCTCGCGGTGCCCCAGGCTGTCCGGCCGCGGCGCCCGCGTCGTCTTCGTGATCGACGCCGTCACCCCGTCTCCCGCGCCGCCCCCGGCCAGCGACACGCCGCCGTCGATGATGACGACACCGTCATACGGCGGCACCCATTTCACCAGCGCGCTGGTCCGGTAGAACGCGTCGCGGAGCGCCTCGACCTGCTCGCCATCGCTGAAATCCTCGTCGATCGTGAACCCGGCGCCGCGGGCGCCCGGCCCCAGCCGCGCGTTGTTCGGGTTCAGCGTCGCCCCGCTCCCATCCAGCAGCTCCGGGAAGCCATCCCCGTTGATGTCGAGCAGCAGGCTCTGCGCGGTCGCGGTGCTCCAGGCGCGGTTGAGACCGAGACCTCCGAGCTCCTGGAACAGGTGCATCGCCCCCTGCAGACCGACCGTGATCTGGTGCGTGCTGCCCGCGCTCTCCGGCGAGAACGCGTTTCCGCTCGACCGATCCGGGAGCGAGTTCAGCCAGACGCCGTTGCTGCCCACGAAATCCGGGAGCCCGTCGCCATTGATGTCCGTGAACGCGACGTCCTCGTCGTCCGCCCCGAACGAGACGGAGACCCCCAGCCCAACGTGCGGATCACACACCGTCGGCCCCACGCCGACGAACGCGCTGAGCCCCCCTTCGACCGAGCTCGTGGCCCCGAGGCCATCGCGCCCTTCCGCGGGGCGGCTCCACTCCGTCGGCGCCGAGAACACCTGGAGCTCGCCGCCCTCTTGCTGGAGGCCGAAGTACTCGAAGCTGTGCTCGTAGAGCGGCTCCTCACCGCCGTTTCCGTGGACAGCGATGCTCTTCAACAGCGACTTGTGATGGTGCCGCGGGTCCGGCGTGTCGTACGCGAAATGATAGCTCCGGATGATCTCCTCGGCGTCGGGCGCCTGGCCCATGGTCACGTCGACGCGCGTGAGCCTCCGCGTCGTCCGCACCTCGAAGCCGGCGCGCGCCGAGCTCACGACGTCTCTCCGCTGCGCTCCGTCGTCCACGGAGAAGACCACGTGATAGTGCGCTCCAGGGAAGCCGCTCTCGTGCTCCGTGTAGTCGATCCGCTGCGGATAGAGCTGCACCCAGTCCTCGCCCTCGGGCGCGTCCTCGAAGTACGAGATCCGCATCCGGTTGCCGAACGTGTCTTCCACCCGCTCCAGGTTCCAGCGGAAGATCCCGGCCTCGCCGGACCGGTCCGCAAGGCGCGCGCCCGCGCTCTCGCCGTAGGTATACCGGGTGCCGTCCTTGTCGGTGACCACCCAGTGAAAGCTCCCGGGATCGGCCCCGAGGCGCTCGATGCGATCGAACGCGCCCTCGACGCGCCGCTCGTACCTGCCCGGCTGATCGGGGATGGCCCGCAGCATCTGGCCGTCGAGCGTGTAGAGCTCGTCACCCGAGTACCGCGGCACGCCGAACCGCGTGTCGATCTCGATCGCCGAGAAGCGCAGATCCCACCCCACGCCGAGCCAGCCATTGCCCAGCTCGCTCTCGTACGTGACGGCCAGGTCCGGCGCGATGCCGTGCCGGCCCGGCGGCACCTCGATCGGGAACGACAGCTGCGCCGTGCCCTGGCCGTTCGCCTCCGGCGGCTCGATGAACGACACGCCCGCGGACGGGCTCGCGAGCTGGAACCCCTTCATCGCGTTGGGATCGAACGACTGCGCTCCCGGCTGATCCGGCATGGAGATCGCCGCGTTGACGAAATCGGTGAAGTGATCGGTCAAGCTCGTGAGCTCCCGGGCCCCGCCCTCCTCGACGCGCCCGAGCTTCGTCCATCGCTGGACCGTCTCGTCGAAGTAGAAACCGAAGATCTCCCTGGCCCTGGCGCCGCTCGGGATCGCCGCAGAGTCGACAGGCAACGTCAGCTTCACCGGCTTCTTGAACTTGAGCCCGTGCGGGCCGAAGCGGAACGCGCGCCCCTCGGGCGTCACATTGCGCATCGCGCGCCCCATCGGCTGCACCTGGACGGGCGTCAGCGGGCGGATCGTGATGCGCGTCGTCTCTTCCAGCGCGCCAGGCGGGATATCGAGCGTGGCGCCCGCGAACGAGAGCACCGCGCCCTTGTCCGGGCTCACCACCGCGCCATAGGGCGCGCCGTGGTCCACGACGAGCCCGCTCGGGGCGGCGCCCGCGGCGCACGGACCGAGCTCGAGCGCGCGACCGAGGCGCGTGCCGTCCTCGAGCCGCGCCTCGAGGCGCGCCGTCCACGTCCGGTGACTCGCCCCCTCGGGCTCCGGGAGCGTGAGCTCGAAGCTGCCGTCGTCGCCCAGCGCCACCGGCTCCGGGCCGGCGAACAGCCGCGCTCTCGACGCGTCCTCGCCGGCCAGATCGAGGAACCCGCGCACATGGGCCCTCCCCTCGGCGCACTCGCCATGCAGCGCCGTGCTCAGCGCGATCCGCCGCGCGCGGGACGGGACGGGGCTCGCCACCACGGCGACGTCCGACACCTCGACGTGGCTGCCCTTCGCCCGCGCGATCTGCACGGAGGCCGCCCCCGGCCATGTCGCCGACTCCGGGAGATCGAACCGGTGCCAGCCCGGCGGCAGGTCCTTGAGGTCGAAGCGAAGCCCCTTCGCGCCTTCGCTGGGCGCGATCTGGAGCTCCCCGGCGCCCGCGCTGGTCAGCTGGAAGAGGAGCGCGTGCGGCGCCACGCGCGCGCCGAAATCGAGGCGCAGCGCCTCCGTGCGAGGCGCGCGCTCACCGCCGGCCGGCCGGGCGTGCGCCTCGGCAGCGGAGCGCGCCTCGATCACACCGGCGTGCGGGATCCCGACCACCCGGAGCGCGCTCACGGTGAATCCGTGCTCCTGCTCCGCGGAGGGCCGGAACCGCACCACGTTATCGCCGCGCCTCAGCCACGCGGGCGCGATCTCCTCGACTTGCAGACCTCCGGTCGCCGGCGCTGCCGCCGGGGAGCCGCCGCGCGGCGCTGTGCCGTTGATCTGCCGGTTCACGCTCGACCAGTGCCCGCGGCCCTCCAGCTGGTAGACGAGGAACGCGCGCGCGAGCGCCCGTGGATCGGTATCCACGTGGAGCGACAGCGATTGCTCGCCGCCCGTGCGCGTCACGGTGGCCCGCTCGGACGTCGCAGCGAACTGGTAAGCCCCGGCGAGCCGCCCCGCGAGCACGCGATCGGCGAGCTCCACCTCGGAGAGGCCGCGCGTGGGCGCGCCGGCGGTCCAGAACAGGATCTCCTGCGGCCCGCGCTCGCCCGAAGGAAGCCACTCGATGACGACGTGCTGGGCCGTGACCGCCATGGGAAGGCGCGTCCAGCGCTCGCCCGTGTCGTGGAGCGGCACGTCGACGAGGCCGGAGGCGGCCTGAAGCTCGGCGCCGTCCTCCGCACGGACCGTGAGCGCGCCCTCGCTGCGCCCGTACAGCGCGAGCGCCTCGAGCGCGGTGGGCTGCGGAAACGAGACCCGGATCCGCACCTTCTCCCCGGTCTCGCTGCGAAGCCCCGTATCGCCGCGGCCGTCGAACAGGACCCACGGGTCCGCCCCCGGGCCGGCACCATCGGCGCGAACGTCCACTGGCAAGGCCACCATCGGGACCACGGCGAGGCCGTCGGGACCGCCGTCGGGGTCTCCCGCGCTCGCGAGCACGGCGGCGTCCCCGGCGAGCGCCGCCGCGGGCTCGGCGCCGCCGCGAGCGCCGGTGAGCCGCGCGCGCAGGGGATCGCCTATCCGGCGCAACGTCAACGCTTGAGCCCACGCGCCGAGGGGCGCGCTCACCACCATGAGCAACAGAACGCAACCGGCGCACCGCCGCCACACCCGTCTCATCCACCCGGACGTCATCGCTTGCCTCCGCGGGCGCGAAGGGAGCAAAAGCGATCGTAAATAGCAATTACAAGCGATAACAGACGGGGCGTTCTCGCTGGGAAAGGCGCCAAAATCGACCGATTCCCAGCACGATTTCAGCGCACCCGTGGGCGCTCCGTCTCCGAGCCATCGAATTCGGACTACCGGATGCGGAGAAGTTCATTATCCTGTGACGCTCAAGCAACAATCCCTGGCTCTCCCTCTCGGCCGCCCGTGCGGCGTGGGGGTGGCCGATCACGCCATTCACGGAGGTGACCTTGCGCAATCTCACGATCGGGGACCTGAAGCTCGCCTTGCGCGATCTCTTGACCGACAAGGCCGATGAGCTGCGCCTGTCGGCGACAGGCAAGCTGTATGAGCCGCGGCTCAGGGCGAAGCAGAAGGAGATCGACGCGATCCCCGAGGCCGCGGGCACGCACGCGCCGCTCGCCAGAGAGCTCGCGGAGGCGGACGTCCGGCACGACGGCCTCGGGGCGGCCGTCTTCTTCCTGTGCAAGGCCGTCGAGGCGCACCCCGCCTTGCCGGCGGCGCTCAAGGAAGCGGCGGCGACCGCGCAGCAGGCGTTCGTCCCGAAGCTCGACGTGCTCCGCGCGCCGTACGCGGACGAGGCGTCGGCGGCGCTCGACAACCGGCCCGAGCTGACCCGGCTCAAGGCGGAGCTGAAGGCCGCCGCGACCCCCGGCGGAGGGACCCTGCACGACTGGGTGAAGGCGTTCGTCGCCGCCGGCGACGATATCGACGGCCTGCTGCGCAGGCGCGCCACGCTCCTCGCGACGGGCGAGAACGCCTCGGCCACCGGCCCGCTCCGTGGCGCCGCCGTCGGGCTGCTCGGGCGGTTCCGGGAGGCGCTCCGGGACGAGATCCAGGAAGAGGGCAGCAAGCTGCCGGCCGACCACGAGGCGCGGCTGTTCGCCTACGTCGACAAGCTCAACAGCGATCGCGAGCGGGCCCTGCGCGGGCGCGCGACGCCCGAGCAGGCCCCGCCCACGGCCCCCAGCCCGCCGGCGGTGCCCGGCGAGGTGGCGCCGGCCGCGCCGGTGGTGAGCGCCGAGCCCGAGCTGTAGCCGGACCGCTCGCCGCGACATGCCAGGGGCGTGAGCGGCGAGGCACCCGCCCATGTCCGACATGCCCGGCGGCCTCGCCTGGCGGTAGTGCTGCACTTTGGATCTGAGTGCTGCACTTTGACTCCGGCCTCGTGCTGACGGGCTAAGTTCGGCCGGAAGTAGTGCAGCCCGCGGCGATTGGCGTCGCCCGGGCTGCGTGGCCGAACCCCGTTCCACCCGGAGTCCGACAGTGCAGCTATACCTGATCCCACCCGACGGCGGGCAAGGCGGAGGTGTGCCTACACGCCGCCGCCGTACTTCCCCGTGCATTTCGCTGACCCCTGCCCAGCGCAAGCGCCTACGCGCAGCCTTGCGCCACCTTCGCGCCGCATACGGTTCGTGGTCCTGCCTCGCCGCGGTGATGGGCATGGCCGAGGTGAGCATCGAGGGCATCGCCAACGGGCGGTACAACGGCTCGCCCGCGACCGCCCTGCGTGCCGCCAAGGCGGCCGGCGTCACCGTCGAGCAGCTGCTCGGTGACCTCGCTCCGGTCCACCGCTGCCCAACCTGCGGGAGAACCGGGTGAAGCGCCCGCGGAAGGGGGCCGGACGCCCGCCTGCCGCACGACATCCCCGGAAGCGCCCCTCGATGGCGGAGATCCTTGCCGAGCGCGGCATCGTCATGGCGACGCTCGCCGGCATCCCGAAGCGCGACCGCCGCGACGTGGAGGCCGAGGTGTTGCTCAACGCCTGGAACGCCGTCCGACGCGGGCTCTATCGTCCCGACCCGAAGGACAAGCCCAGGGACGCGCTCCGGAAGTGGCTCCACGGCATCGCGTGGCGCCTCGCCTCGCACTACACCCACAGCGCGTACGTGCGCCGCGCCGTGCTTCATCCGTCGCCGCTCGGGTTGCTGCGCGAGCCCGTCGGCATCGACATGCACGCCCAGATCGAAGCGCGGGAGGTGCTGGACGCCATGGCCAGCCTGCCGGGCTGGCAGGTCGACGCGCTCCTCTCCGTGGACGACCCGGAGAGCCTCGTCGCGTACGCTAGGCGCCGCCGGATGAACCCGCACACGGCGGCGTCCAGGCTCCGGATCGCTCGGGAGGCGCTAGGCTTGAAGCTGCGGAGGTGGCGCCGTTGAGGCTAACCCGCCCAGTTCGCCACGGCGACGCCTGCGCATTGTTAGTGAGGCGGCCTTCGGCTTGTGATACGCCTGGCTACATGGGTGACTATAATCACGAAAAGCTCCGCCAACAATACGACGAGGCCTCGGCTTATCTGGAGGCCGCCCGCGAAAAATATAACGCTGCAGTCCGCACTGCACTTGATGAGCTGGACCTAGACAAAAAGAAACAACTACACTACGTCGTTTCGAGTGCCAGGGCCGAGCTAGACAACGCGGCAACAGGCGAAAACGAAGCATATCTCAAGTGCATGGGGGCAAGGCTGGGCAAACTGCCTTAGACATCCAGTTACCGCCACTTCGGCCTGCCTAGTACATCGGCCCGGAGCAGGGGAGAAACGCCAAAGCCTCGATAGTGCTCAATTTTGAGCAATGGGGCTCGGTCCGCCTTGACGGCCACATCGGTCAGCCCCGTGGCCTACCGACCTGAGCCAGAAAGCCGCCACGAAGCCTCGGCTGCGTATTCCTCCTCGGACGGCTCTCGCTGAAGGCGGCGAACGTGGCAGTATGGAACCCAGCTGCACCAGGGGTCTCCCTTGCTGGTCCATATGACCAGTAGCCCGCCGCTGCGCTCGTCCGGCGTTGACTCGACAACGCCGGTAAGCCCTGGCACAGCGACGTACTCCACCACATCGCCATCCCGCGGGCGGTTCACGTCGAGGTTCATCCATCCTCCTCTGGCATCGATGCCGCGGGCAGCATACCCGGCCCGGGCCCGGCTAGCCGCCGTCTTGACGGTTGCCCTCCTGGGACACGGGCCGACCGAGATCGCCGGCATCCTCCGCATCCCCCTCGGCACGGCGGGCACTCGCCTGCGGCTCGCGCGGGCTCGCCTCGCTCCGCAGGCTCAGGCGGCGGCGGTACACCGTCTCACCCAGTGCCGCCGAAGCATCGGAGGGCACCGAACGTCGTCATGGCCTGACTTGTTGGGTTGGACGTCGACCTCCGACATTAACAGTAAGACGCGTGGCGCCCTACTCTTCATCCGGATCAGGCGTATACCCCGGATCGGGCACGGCGATCTCGTACCCTTCGAGATTCTCGTCCGCGTCGGACTTCTCGGATTCTGGCCCCGCGTCTGCCGCTCCAACTTCGGGGCTGTGAGGTGGCAACTCAGCCGGCTCGGGTTGAGAAGAAAACGCAAACAACGTCTGAGATCCACCAATCAGACCAAAAGCCTCGCACGGATCGAGGACCCATTTGCCACGTTTCCTTTGCAGAAGGCCACGGGCCCAAACATCTCGCTTGTCTCTGTGCGCATTGCAGGCCGACCTGTAATCGCTCTCCCCAAGCGAAAAGTGCACGGTCGCCGGGGCCCCCTTGTCTCGCGTCTCGATGGTAACAACGCGATCGGCATCGAACTCTGCTTCATGGTTCGGCTCAATCACATCATTCTTCCAGTCGCCACGGTCAGCCTCTGATTCACTCTCCTTCTTGTCCTTGAGGCTAACAATGGGGCCGTATATGTTGACATTCCTAGGCTCATCGTTGACTTGGCTTTTGGTCAACAGACGGGACAGGCCGTACGCTAACTTAACCACATCGTTCGTGTAGTGAATAACACCAACGCCGCGAACGTCGTCAGGGAGTTCTTCTCGAAGCATCGAAGACCAACGAACCGAAAAATCTACGTCCGCAAGTCCAATGCCATTGTACATGTCAACCAATGCGTCGGCCATGTTCGCATTTAGACCCTCGATGTATTCCTCGTACGGGTTCTCCCAGCGCTTGTTGTCATAGGCGCGCCTGCATCGAACAAGCCCGCGCACGATTCGTACCATCACTTGCCTACGAAAACGCGCGGCCACTTCCCTGCTCCCAAGTAAGCCCGGGCCACCTAGTGCAAGATCGTCCGGAAGTACGGACTCGACATCAAACGAGAAACTCTTCTGCTCGGCCGGCATCAGCCACAGGTTTGCCGCGAACTCGATCCCGACGCGATTGAGTCGCCTCATGAACGCTGCCCTGTGTGCCTCCCATCGCGATGCCACCTGTGCCTCGGCAGATGCTGCGAACGCAAAGAGCCCATACATTGCCGTGTATACTACTGGTGCTGATTTCAGGTGAATCTTGCTGTGCCTGTGCCGTGGCATGATGCGAATCGACAGAGTGTCCGATCGAGACGCTGACAAGTCAGCGATGACTTCGTTGCTGGGACGTTGCTCTATGGCGGCAGCAAGCCTGGATAGGCGCGGAATGGCTTCGGCGACCGCGCCTGGATCGTCGAACGTAGGGATCGCAATCTGAATCGGCTCCCCGCTGTCGTCTTGGATAGGAGCTTCGTAGATGTCGTACCCATCCTCATCGGACAAGCCGGGGATTACCGTCCATCCGTGATCGGCGAGGTATCTGGCAAGGTCGACGGCATGAATGTCCTGCGGGATCATTTGGCGGCAAGCTCCCTCAGTCGCATGGCCTTGCGCTTAAGCTCGCCAATGATGGCGTCAACACCGAATACCTGTGCTCGTGGAATAGTAATTGTTACAGACCTGTCGTTGTCTGTCTCGTCTTTGCCGCGCAGGTCTATCCAGTACGCGCATCGATACAGAGACATCGAGTCTTCTGTAGATGACATCCACTTTCTCACATCTGGATGCATGGCGAGAACAACGAGTAGCCTCACCGAAGGCATCCTCTGTACAAGCCTATTGTATGCACCAGCGTCGAGCTCGTAGACGATGCTGTCGCTCAGAAACTTGGCTCTGTACGTGGCTTTGAGTTGCAGGTGCAGCTCCGCCCCCTCGTCCTCTTTGCCACGGATTTTCTGTACGTATGACAGCTTTGCGTCCCAGCCGATATCGTCTCGCATGCGTTCACACTTGCATCCTGCCATGTATGCGACGGCGTGAACGTAGGCGTAACTAAGCTCTTCCTGAACACGCTTCTCGGAGAAGGTCCAGTACGGTGGCTTGGCGATTGGTGTCATGACCGCTTGGCGCTCGCACGCTATGTGCGCTTCATCTGGACGGAAGGATCGCCAAGGTGAGCGAGCGGGCCAAGTTCTCGGACTGTCGGGTACGGAGCCTGCGCGCGGGCCGGCCTTGATGGTGGCGGTGCACGTGTGCGCGTTCATGCCCGCCCCTTTGCCCGGAATCTGGCAGGGCGAGAAACGGGAGCGTCCGGAGGCCAGGCGAACCGCGGCCAGATGATCGCGGCATCCCCAACGCGACGGGCCGCCGCTGTGACATACCCCGTCCTGTCGGCATCTGCCGCGCCCTTCCGAGCGGTTTTCCTCGGCAAAAGCGCTATAATCAGAGGACCTTAGACGAAAACGCCCCGCCCTCAGCTGCGAACTGGGAGCAGGGCGGCAGAAGCCGAGCGGTGCGACCCGTCCGACGTCCTGGCAGACCGGATCGTGGGCCCTCCGCCGGGGAAAGGCAAGGGTCCCGTGGCGAACGTGCTCCCGGCGGAGAAGCGCCTGCGCGTGCTCGCAGCGCTCCTGGACGGCAACAGCATCCGGGCGGCCGAGCGCATGACCGAGGTCAACCACCGCACCATCACGCGCCTCCTGCTGGCGCTGGGGGCCGGTGCGGTGCGCCTGCATGACCGCCTCGTGCGAGACGTGCAGTGCAGCCTCGTGCAGGTCGATGAGGTCTGGTCCTTCGTCCAGAAGAAGCAGTCCCGCGTGACCGAGGCCGACCCGCCCGACGTGGGCGAGGCGTACACGTTCGTTGCCATCGACGCGACGAGCCGCATGGTCATCTGCTGGCGTGTCGGCAAGCGCGACCAGGCGACGACAGACGCCTTCATCAAGGACCTTCGCGCGCGCATGCTGGTGATGCCCCAGCTGACCAGCGACGGTTTCGCGCCTTACATTTCCGCCGTGGGCACGTCGTTCGGCAAGTCGATTGACTACATGCAGACGGTGAAGAACTACCGCTCTGGCAGCCGCGGACGCCGGGATGACGACCACCGCTACGAGCCGCCGCGCGACCCCTTCATCACGAAGTCCGTGGTCTACGGCGCGCCCGACCCGGCCAAGGCCTCGACGTCGTACGTCGAACGCCAGAACGGCTCCACGCGCCACACCAACGGCCGCATGAGAAGGCTCTGTCTGGCCTTCAGTAAGAAGGCCAATCACCACGCCGCGGCGGTCGCCTTGAACTACGTGGCCTACAATCTGGTCCGCGTCGTGCGCACGCTGCGCGTCACGCCCGCGATGCAGGCCGGCATCACCGACCACGTGTGGTCGCTTGACGAGCTCCTGGAGACGCTCACGACCGAGGAGGAGGGGACCGCCCCCGAAGCGCAGCCGCTCACTCATCGCGAGCCCTCCGCGCCAGCGAGGGCGCTCCCGAACAACCGGGGCTTCCTGCGCCTCGTGACCGAGCCGACGCCCGCGCTGAAGCGTCCGCCGCGCCATCCCGACCCCCCGGCATCGCCTCCGGTCCAGCCTGCTCCCCCTCCGCCTCCACGCGGTCCGGTCCAGCTGTCCCTGTTCGATCCCCCGGAGGAGCCGTGAGTGCTGCACTTTGCCCGCGCAGGGTGCTGCACTTTGAGCGCGAGTGCTGCACTTCGGGCCAAAGTGCAGCACCACCCGCCTGGCAGGCACTCGCCCATGTCCGACATGCCCGGCGGCCTGCTCGGCAGGGCACCCGCCCATGTCCGACATCCCGGGAGCCGTGGCGGAGCAGGCGCCCGCCCATGTCCGACATGCCCATCGGCCTGCTCGGCGAGGCACCCGCCCATGTCCGACATGCCCGGGGGCCTCGCCGAGCGGTGGTGCAGCCTTTTGCTCAAAATGCCGCACTACCCGAAGCGGAATCCCGCCGCGGATCGTCGACCCGGACGAGGTACTCCAGGCAACTGCGGGCAGGGCCCCTCCGCTGTTGTGCGTACGTGTCCAGGAACTTATTTTACCACGTAACCGAACCGCACGCCGGCCGCCGGAAGGCCGCCCGTGCCGGGGGCGTACGTGGTCACCGCCGCGGCCTGGCCGCCGGTCGCGTTCGACCAGGGCAGGACATGCACGGCGCCGTACGTGGACGGGCCGTAGGGCATGCCGACATACAGGCTCGTCGCGGTGGCGGTGATGCTGACTCCGACGTACTGGTTCTTGCCCGGGGTGCCCGGCAGGCTGGAGGCGTTGCCCGGCTCGATCCAGAAGTCGGAGTCGCCGGGCACGCCGAGCAGCGAGAAGGTCTGGATCCCTCCGGCCTTGGTGGCCGTGCCGATGGCCTCGCCGGGGATGCCGACCGCGAGCAGCATCGTCGACGCGGTGCTCTCGGCGCGCGGTGCGGTGTTCACGGTGGTCACCTTCTCGCCGAACCGGTCGCCGGCCTCGGCGCCGCCGGAGACGCCGTCGATCTCCTGGTGGATGTCGCCGAGCTGGCTCCAGGTGCCGGCCGCACTGACGCGGACGATGACGACGCGTCCTGCGTCGGCTCTGTCAGCGCCGTTCACGGTCAGGGATTCACCGGGCGAACCGATCGCGAGAATGGAGTCGGCGGCGGCCGTGGCTCCGGCCGGGCGGTACTCGGTCATGGACAGCGACGCGCCGAACTCGTCGCCGGCCTCCGCCGAGCCGCTGATCATGTCGAGGCTCTGGTCGAGTCCCGCCACCGGGGTGGGGATGCCGCCAGCGTTCAAGCTGTGGGCGAAGATCACCACGGCGCCGGAGGCCGCCCTGTTGCCGATGACCTCGTTGGGGATGCCGACGGCGATGTGGTTGGCGTCGCCCGCGACCGAGGTGCCGAAGCCATCGTTCGCTTCCACGGCGCCCGGGACACCCGTCTTGTCCTGGTGGATGGAGACGACGGTGGTGCCGCGCAGGTAGAAGACCGCGCCCGCCCTGGCGACGGTGCCGAGCGATTCACCGGGCACGCCGATCAGCAGCCACGGCTCCCCGGCGGCGGTGCGGCCGGCCGCGAGCGAATGGCCCATGCGGTCGCCTGCCTCGGGGGACGACGCGGCGATTGCCCCCGAACCGGTGCCCTGTTGCAGGTGCAGGGTCGCCTGCCCCGTGCCGATACCGCCGCTCGCGCCATAGAGCACGTCGACGAAACCGGCGCCCTTCGCGGTGCCGAGGTCCTCGGCGGGGGTGCCGACCACCAGGTCGGTGCAGCCGTCCTCGTTGTAGTCGACGGTCGCGAGGGTCTCCCCGAACCGGTCCCCGGCCTCGGCGCCGCCCGGCACCCAGTCCAGGTCCTGGTGGATCTCGGCGGTGCCCTTGCCGCCCCCGTACACGATCCGGACCAGGCCCGCTCGGGCGTCGCCGCCCACGGTCGCCTCGGGGTCGGAAACCGCGATGTCCTCGACGCCGTCACAGTCGAAGTCGTTCACGCGCGGCGCGGCGATCTTGGCGGCCACCCAGTCGCCAAGGTCGTCGACCCGGGTGGCGATGCCACCGGTGCGGGTCTCGGTCGTGTCCGTACCGAAACAACGGCCCTGCCAAGAACGGCTGTTGACGGCGACAAGCTCGGCCTGGCCGTTCGTCACGCGGACCGCAGGTCCACCGGTGTCGCCCATGCAGATGGCCGCGCCGTCCTTGCCGGTAACCGCGGCCGTGGTGGCGTCGGCGGCGTCCACCGAGAATGCACCGGTGTGCAGCAAAAGCGGCGCCCACTCGTCCTTCGTGCGGCCGTATCCGGCGACGCGTAGCTCCTCCCCGGCCGTGGCCGCGGTGGTGGCCAGGGCGACGGGGGCGACGGTGGTGACCGGGCGGGAGAGGCGGGCCAGGATCAGGTCGCGGTCGGTGCGCGGGACCAGCGCCACGACCCGGCGCACTTCGCCGTTGCTCGTGGTCAGGTCGGTGCGCCCGATGATCGCCGTCGTCCTCAGCTTCGGCGTGCCGGCGGGCACGTCGAGGCTGGACGTCGGGTCATCGGCGAAGCAGCTGGCTGCCGTGAGCAGCCACTCGGCATCGACCAGGGCGCCAGAGCAGGCACGGGTGCCGTCGCCGATGTCCAGGCGCGCGGTGTAGCCATAGGTGGTGTCGGACGCGGCGGCGCCGGTGACGGCGTGCGCGGGCGCAGCACTCAGCACCAGCAGGGCCGCGATCAGGACAGTGGCCAGCGCGACGAGGCGGACGGGGCTGGTGCGTTGGATGACCATGGCTTCCTCGATGCGAGGTGGTTGGGTCCGGCAGGCCCGGACGGCCGAGCAGCTGATGAGGGACGTTGGCCAGGTGCTACTTGGAGGTCCTGATCTCGACGAGCGTGACCTCTTTCGTCTCGCCCGTGCTCTCGCCCACAGGCAGCCACTCGTTTTTTTGGATCTCGTACGACCGCACCTCGTTGTCGACGGCTATGTCGACCTGAATCGTGTAATCGTTGCCCCTGATGGCGTAGACCGCGGGGATCTCCAGGCTCAGGTAGCCGGAGTTGCCGGTGACGCGGAAGCATATGCTGTGCTTCCTCTTCCTGGCGAAGACCTCCAGCAGGCCGGTCTGGCTCGCGCAGTCGGCGAGGACGACGCGGCCGTCCCCGCGCTCGAGGGTGATGCCCTGTTCCGCGAGGATCTTGCCGGCCTGCGGGTAGTTGAAATCCTCGACGGCATAGCCGGGGGCTGCGTCGGCAACGGGGTCGACCGCCTCGGCGGACGCGCCTCGCTGTGAGGGGGCGTCCGACGGACTGCTCGTCATCACGGGCCAACCCAGGGCGGCGGCCGCTGCGGCGCCCAGAGCGCACCGCGCGAGTCTCCTTTGCTCCGGTCGCGGCGGAGTCGCGGTGGTCGTCTTCATCACAGTCCTGCTCGTCGTTCCCGGTCGGCTGCCCGGAACGTCGGGACAGCGCGGGTGTGAAGGCCGCGGAGCGCGGCAGCTGAAGCGAGCGGAGTGACGGGGGGCCTCTTCGCCTCCGCAGCATATTCGAAAGCATGAAAGACTGGCGCCATGCACGGTGAGGAGACGGTCCGCAGCGGCTTGTTCATGAGCTTATCCCCCCGGGTCGGCGATCCTCGACGACCCGCATGAAATTGCTGTTCCTCAGGGGTCGTCGTGCGTCCCGCTACGCGCGATGGGGACAGGGGAGAGTGAGCGCGGAGCCCAGCGGTGACGAGGACCGTGGGAGCGCTTGCCTAGCGCCCAAGACGACCCCTTTGCCTGCGTCCTGGAATCTCATTGTTCGAGCTTTGTTCGCCTGTGCAAATCGTGTGAGAGGCAGACATCCACATGGGCGTCGTGTGGCGCGCGCGGCGTCGATGCGGGGTTGATGTGGCACCCGTGCGATCGAATGGCAAGCAAGGAGCGGCAAAGGGGCAATGTCCCGGGTTGCCCCGCTGGTGAGGCTGCCTCTCTTTGCGGCTTCTCCGCGCTTTCAGGCAGCCTCGCCGCCGCGTATATCAGGCAAAGTAGACGCGCCTTGGATCTGCCTGAATTCGCGGGGCTGGCTCGTGTGATGCTTCTTCGGTGACCGACGCCATCGCCGTCGGGCAGGCGAGTGTCATGTTTCCAGGGGGCATCCAATGATGAGGAGCAACACCGATGTGATCGATCCGTTCGCGCTGCCGGACACCCGGCGGGCGAAGGCGGTCAAGGCGTGGATGACGGGCGGCAGGGCCGTCAGGGCAGCCGCATCCGATGCGCTCGACGGCACAGACGCCGACATCGACACCTTCCTCGCCGAACAGCTGCCGATGGCGACCGTGGAAGACAACCGTGTCGCCATCGTCACCTACCTCGCGCGCGCCGGTAAGGGACTGCGCCGGGAGGCCGTCAAAGCCCTCAGCCAGGGCGATGGTGCCATCGCAGCCTTCCTCGAGGACGGCTTCAAGCCCGCCCTCCTGGAAGACCTGCGCGTGGCCACCGCCACCGTCATCCACACCGGCAGCACGGCGGTCAGGCGGGCGGGCTCCGCCGCCCTGGACATCGGTACACAAGAGGCTCTGGAGGACTTCCTCACCGACGGCCAGCACACCGCCCGCCAGGAGGACATGCGGGTGCAGGTCGCCAGCATGCTCGTCAACGCCGGGCAGGAGGTGAAGAAGTACGCGGGCCGCGCCCTCAGCGGCACCGCGGCGGACGTCCAGTGGTTCCTCGACACCGGCCAGCACATCGCCCGCGCCCGTGACCAGGAGTCGGCGACGATCGAGGAGCTCGTCGCGGTGGTCGAGCGGGAGGGGAGGCGCGCGCAGGCCGAGAGCGACCTGGCCGTCGAGGCCTCCGAGCGGGCCAAGACCGCCGCAGCGAAGGCCAAGGAGGCCGCCGAGGCGGCGGCGGCGGAGGCGGAGGCGGCCAAGGAGGACGTACAGAAGTCCGGGGCAGCCGCCCGCAAGGCAGGCAGGGCTGCCAAGGGCGCGGCAGACGCCGCCCGGAACGCCATCAACGCCTCCCACGCCGCCGTGGCCGCCTCGCGCCGCGCCGCCTGGGCCGCCACCGCTGCCTCCCAGGCCGCCGCGACCGCCGGATACGCCGCCTCCCGCGCGTACAACGCCGCGATCGCCGCCTCCAAGGACGCCTCCCAGGCCAGGTCGGCGAAGAACGCCGCGATCGCGGCCCGCGACGCCGCCGCCAAGGCACGATCGGCCGCCAGGGCCGCCGGCCACGCCGCGAGCGCCTCCGCGCAGGCCGCCAACGCCGGCTCCGCAGCCGCCTCCGCCGCCCGCAACGCCGCCGCCGCCGCCAGCGCCTCCGCCCAGGCCGCAGCAGCCGCGGGCGTGGCGCAGCGGGAGGCTGCGGAGGCGAAGCGTCAGGCGGCGATCGCGAACACCGCCGCGAGCCGGGCCACCAGCGCCGCATCCACCGCACGGGCCCTGGCCAGCTCGGCCGCGAGGGCCGCGCGCGCGGCGCGCGATGCCGCCAACTCCGCCGCGGACCATGCGGACAGGGCGGCGGACGCGGCCGAGGAGGCGGTGGAGCACGCCGGCGAGGCGCTCGACCACGCGAAGAAGTCCACGGCCCACGCGGCCGCGGCGGTGAGGGCCGCCAACACCGCCACCAGGGCCGTCGAGGACGCCATCGCGGTGGAGCAGGCGGCGCGGGACGCGGAGATGGCGCGCCTGGAAGAGGACATGCAGCGGGGCCGGGACGAGGCCAGGCAGCTCGCCGAGATCGAAGCGGACGAGCGGGCGGAATACCAGAACAAGCGCACGCAGGCCGAGCAGACCGAGCGGGCCATCCGGGACCTGATCGCCCAGGCCGAGCAGGCGCTGGCGAGCAACGACCCGGCGCTGGCCGCCACGCTGGGCCGCAAGGCCGCTGCAGGTCTCCTGAACGCGAGGGGCGCCTGGACGCGGGAGGCCGCCCAGTTCGCCCTCTCCGGCTCGGACGCCGACGTACACGCCTGGATCGACGCCGACCGGGCCATCGCACAGGGTCAGGACGACCGGGAAACCGCCCTCTACCTCGCCCAGGTGTCCGCCCCCGCGATCGCGGAGGCGGCACAGAACGCGCTAGCGCTGGAGAGCGATGAGCCTCAGGCGGTGCCGCGTTTCCTCACCGAAGGGGTGATCGAGGCCGCCGCGGAGGACAACCGCGTCCAGATCGCTCGCATCCTGCACGAGAACCCCGGAGACGCCGTCAAGGCAGCCGCTGTGGCCGCGCTCGATGCGCGCACCGCGAAGGCGCTGCAAGACTTCTTCGAGCACGCCTACCCCGACGCGGTACGGGAGGACGACGCCGTCACCACGGCGACGCTCCTCGACAAGGGCGGCCCCTACACCAAGGCGCACGCCGTGGTCGCCCTGGAGGGCCCGACGTGGATGCGCAGGAACTTCGTCGAGGTCGTGCAGTACAGGACGGCACAGCTCGACCACGACGCTGCGACCCACATCGCGGCGATCCGTGGGGCGATCGCCGCAGCAGCGAAGATCGCCTACAAGGCGCAGCAGGACGCGGCGCTCGCGTCGAAGGCGGCAGCGGAGGCTCGCGACGCGGCGGCGGAGGCTGCGGAGTGGGCATCCAGGGCGCAGGCCTCGGCGGACAAAGCCGCCGAGTACGCCTCGCAGGCGCGACAGAACGCCGAGGAGGCGGACAGGTCCGCCGCCGCCGCCCAGGCGTCGGCGAACCAAGCCGCAAACGCGGCAGCGACCGCGCGCGGCGCCGCCCGCTCGGCGAACTACTCGGCGAACAAGGCGATCGACGCGGCGCGCCGCGCCCTGAGCTCCTCCTACAGCGCCCAGGCGTCGGCGTCGAGCGCGCGTCAGGCCGCGGTCGCGGCGGGCCAGGACGCGAAGGCGGCAGCGGCAGCAGCCAGCGACGCCCGCCGCATCGCCACCGAGAAGCGGAAGGCCGAGGTGGCGGCGGCCGCGCGGCAGGCAGCCGAGGAGGCGAGGAAGAACCGGGAGAGCGGGACCAACCCGGCCAACAACCCCCTCCACGACAAGGTCAATCCGAAGGGAAGCAACGACGGCGACGAGGACTGGTGGGAGGACGCCGGCTGGTGGGCGGACGCGTTCAACACAGCCAGCATCGCCACCGGGTTCGCCTCCGCCGTCTTCGGCCTCTTCACCCCGGTCTTTCCCGTTGCGGCCCCGGCCGCGGTGGGCGCCGCGTACACATCCATCGGGACCGCCGGCCTCAGCGCCCTTTTCTCTGGCATCGAGTACGGGTTCACTAGCAGCCAGTTCACCGCCTCCGCCGGGAGTGCCGGCCTGGCGCTGATCACGTGGGGCCAATCCAAGTGGATCGGAGCACTCGGCGGCACCACGGTGGCCACGAAGCTCACGAAGTTCGCCCTCGATCTCGTGTCCCCGATCGTCGGGGTACTGTCGTCGTTCTGACAGGGATCGTCGCGTCAACTGACCAGCAGGGGCTGGTGTTCGTCGCCGGCCCCTGCACCTTTCTCCCGGAAGGAGGCGACGCGGCACAGCGCCCCCCTCGGCCAGGCACCTGGCCATGTCGCGATATGCCCGCCGCCTGCCCGGCCAGGCACCTGCTCAACTCGCGACATCCCCGGAAATCCACCCGGCGAGGCTCCGCCCATGTCCCGACCCCTTCGTTACCCGGACGAAGCGCTGTCCACCGGCAGCGGACTTTGCTTTGATGAAGGTCTTCATGTTCCGCCTCAGCACCGTGCGCGCCAAGCTCACCGTCCTCGTCGCGCTCTCCTCGCTCGCGACCCTCGCGGCCCTCCCCGTGCTCTCCTGGGTGATGCACCGGCAGCTCCTCGCGCAGATCAGCGAGCGCGTCCCGCAGGCGATCCGCAACTTCCGGCTGGAGCTCAGGCAGCAGCAGCGCGCCATCTCGGCGAGCTCACGCCAGGCGTCTCGTGCGCGCGAGCTGGTCGAGGGGCTCCGGCTGCGGAGCGAGTCGGCCGTGGGGACGGCGCTCGAGGCCGTCACCGACGCTCACCCCAACGTCGCCATCGTCGCCTTCGACGAGCTCGGCGAGCTGGTCGCGGCGAGGGGGCTCGATGCGCCGCCCCTCAGTACAGACGAGGTCCCCGGGCTCACCGAGGGCCTCTCGGGCCTCGCCGAGATGGACGACCTGCGGGACGTGCTCGTCCATGGGTGTGATGGACAGCAAGGCTCGCCGCCCGCGTACATGATCGCCCAGCACGCGAGGAGCGACGCCGGGTCGCTGCTCGCCTGCATCCCCATCGATCACACCTACTTCGACGAAGCGGCGACGAGGCTCGGCGTGGAGATCGCGCTCGTCGATCCGTCGGGCAAGAGGGTCACGGGCACGGCGCGCTTCCCGACCGAGCTGCTCCAGGGCGCCGTCATCGGCGACGAGACCCACCCCACGATCGTCGAGGAGGCGAGCTCGCTGTGGGCCCTCTCCCGCTTCGCGCCCCGATCGCTCCGGGGCAAGGCAGGCGATTTCTCGATCGTCATGGCGCTCGACGTGAGCGACGTCCGGAACATCGTGCGCCAGAACCTGATGTTCGCGGCGGGCGTGCTCACCCTCGCGGCGCTCTTCTCGCTGGTCCTCGGCGCGCGCCTCGCAAGCACGATGTCGCGCGCGCTCTCCCGCGTGAACGTCGCCCTCAAGCACCTCGAGCAACAGCGGTATGTGCATGTGGACGCGGTGAAGACCGGCGACGAGCTGGAGGACCTCGCGACCGGCTTCAACTCGATGGTGGACGGCCTCAAGGAGCGCGACAAGCTCCGCAGCACCTTCGGCAAGTACATGACCGAATCCGTGCTCGAGCACCTGCTCGCCGGCAAGGTGCAGCTCGGCGGCGAGACGCTCACCGTCTCCATCCTCTTCTGCGATATCCGGAGCTTCACGACCATCAGCGAGAAGATGAACGCCCATGAGCTCGTGGGGCTCCTCAACGAGTATTTCACCGAGATGGTGGCCATCATCCTCGACGAGGGCGGGGTCGTCGACAAGTACATCGGCGACGCGATCATGGCGGTGTTCGGCGCGCCCGTCCCCAGGCCGAACGACGCCGTGCGCGCCGTGCGCGCCGCCGTCCGCATGCGCGCCGCGCTCGAGCGCTTCAACGAGCGGCTCGCCAAACGGGGAGTCCCGGCGCTGAAGACCGGCGTCGGGATCCACACCGGCGAGGTCGTCGCGGGCAACATCGGCAGTGAGGCGCGGATGGAGTACACCGTCATCGGCGACGCCGTGAACCTCGCCTCGCGCCTGGAGAGCGCGACCAAGGAGCTCGGCGTGAGCGTGCTCCTCAGCGAGGACACGCACCTCCTCGTGAAGGACGTCTTCAACACACGTCCCATCAGCGAGATCACGGTCAAAGGCCGAGTGCAGCCGGTGATGACCTACGCGGTGGCGGAGCTCTGACGAACGCCGAGGGGCGACGGCCAAGTCTTCCTCGCGAGACCCCGGCCGGCCGTGCCATGTGGCCGCGAACGACAGGAGGTGCGGCCCGAGCTCATACGAGCTGCCGTGAACAAATCGGATCGGCACGTCCGCTCGGGCAGCGTTCTCCCGGGCCGCCGAGGGCATGTCGGGGGGCGTCGCCCAGAAGGCCCCCGCCCATGTCTGACATCCCCGGGGGCATCGCCCAGCAGGCGCCCGGCCATGTCCAACATCCCCGGGGCGCGTTCGAGCGGGCTCCCGCCCATGTCCTGCATGCCTGCCGCCTGCCCGGAGAGGCGCCTACCGATGTCCCGACAAGTCCCCGCTCGCTCGGTCGGGTGGTGTCCTGACGACAGCAGCCGCCTTCGATCCGCATCCCACCTTTCTCCTGGATGCCCCAGCATCCTAGGATGCGCCCGTGTTGAGTACCGAGCGCTGCAGGGTGGTTGCGGCCGCGGGCGCACACGGACGAGCTCGCGGTCGTCGTCGCTGGCGAGGAAACTCGATGCCGAACTCGTTGTGGTCCTCCCCGCGGCGTCTAAACGCATGGAGGCGAAGTCGCCCGGAGCGCTACGTAGGTTCTTGTACGGCGGGGGCCGGGAGACCCTATTCTCCGGGCGCGTCGACTGAACGTCGGCAGTGCTGCCTGGCGAGACTCCGCTTGCTGACGTGTGCGGTCCGAGAGCGCGTCTGCATGCACGCGGACGCGTCTCGATGCCTGGCCAGACCAACTGGAAGTTCAATCAGACGATGGGCATCCCGGTCTATCGGACCCAGCGGCCCCGATACTGGAAGAGTCGCCAGGGGCCGCGATCGCCCTTGCGGTACTTTGCATGATCGTCGTAAAGGCGCATGTACAGGTTCCGCCTCGGGTCGTGAAGCTCTATATACTCCGGCGTCCGCTGAGTCTCATTGAAGTATGTCGTTCCACCCGCACCTTCCTCCAACCAAGTCCTCCCCCGAACCTGCTTGAAGAAACCTATGCGCTCAGTCTGCCACAGCGTTCTCCTGGCGACCGCGAGCGCGACTTCGCCGACCTCACTCGTTCCCTTCCGGTCCGACGGCTCACCGACGGAAGGAGCAGCATCCTCGTTGTCAACCGCGCTCATCGCGCATCCTGCGGACGCCGTCGCGAGAGCAACCAGCACAGTGAACAATCCGAGATTTTTCATACCCACTCCTCCCCATCAAGGGACCACGGATATCGCAACGCTGTCTGCCACTTCAAGGTAGTCCCTGGGGCGTCGGATCCGGCGCGTCAACCGCCACAACGGCGCGCTTGTCGTTTGCCAACGCCGGCCACCACCGGCATTCAGCCATGACTCAGGTGCTGGCTCTACGGTAGCGCGAAGACAGGGGAGCGTGAGCCTGCGGTCCAGGAGGTCGGATTGACGGTAAATGATGGAGAGCCTCGCGGCCTGGTGGTGGTCGTAGTCGTGGTCATAGTCGTCAACGGCTCGGTCGTGAACGTGAACGTCCCCCGTAAGTCGCCTCTCTCGTTTCCCACGATTCACCTCGCCGCTCGACGCAGCTGATCAGCCAGCTCCCCATGCCCGCGAGGGGATCGAGCTGCCAGCGGACGGCTGAGAGCGAGAAACGAGATGGCGCAACGATAGGCGTCAAGTCGTTGGAATCCGAAGATGGCAGGGATTTCGACGCGACCCGGAACCCGGTCGTGCCGAATCGAACGGAAGCGGCGACAATGGTCGACCAAGGGCTCGGCAGAACGTTCACGTCCACGCTCGTGTCGTCGACGACCATGACCACGACCACGTTCACGACCACGACTGAGGATTGATCACATTTCCCCCTTAGTTTTCGCTGAGTTGGCAAGGGCGGCGTTCCAGCCCGTCTCCAGCATGAGCAAGGTCTGCATTCCGCGCGCAAGCGTCAGCCAGCCGGGGGCGCCGTTGCGCTTGAGGTGTCCACCAAGACCGGCAACGGCGTAGAGCGCATCGACTACGGTCGCCCCCTGAGCCGGCAACTTCTTGGGCTGGTGCTGGTGCAGCAGCTTCAGCTGCGTCGGGTTGAGGGCTCGTTCCGCGGGCGCGTTGGGCTCAAGGCGTGACAGCGAGCGCAGCAGCAGCATCTGCCACGCGATCGGGGCGAACAGCGCCAGCGCGTTGGTCAGGCTCCGGAAGCTCTCGAGCTGGCGCGTCTCGAGGGCGCAGCCGGTCTTCAGGGCCTTGAAGAACTCCTCGATGAGCCACCGTGCCCGGTAATGGTCGACGATCGCTGCGATCTGGTCGGGCGTGTCGACGGGCTCGTTGGTCGCCAGCACCCACGCGACCGGCTCCTCGCCCGCTGGCGTGTCGATCTCCTGCACAACCACGACGTTGACCGCGAGCTCTTCGGCCAGCTCGGGCAGGTAGTGCGGACGGCGCAGCGCCACGCGCCGGGCGCCGACGCCCAGCGTGGCGCTCCGCTCCGAGCGCTCGGGGTGCGCGCGCTTGCTCGCCGGGACAGGGCCGGCGCGGCGTTAGGTGAGCACGACCTCGCGACTGAGCCGGCTCGGCAGCTCGACCAGCGCTTCGCTCAGCCGCAGCCGTGCGCTGTCGTCGAGCGTTTCTTCCTCGTCCTCGGCCAGCTCCGACACATTCCGATCGCGCGCCATGCGCACGACGAAGCGGTGGCCCTGCTCGACCATGGCGCACAGAAGCGGGTAGGCGTCTGCCTCGCGGTCCATGATGTGCAGCAGCGACGTGCGGTCGCCCACGGCCTGCTCAGCCGCTTCTACCTGCCGCAGCCAGCGCGTCGACTCCTTGTCGGTCACGCGCGCATAGTCGCTGCCCGTCCTGTTCTTCTTGCGTGCGCTCTTGGAGAGGGCGGAGGCTTTGCGGGCCCAGCAAGCAAGGCCCACGGCTGGTTGAGCGCGTCGGTGACCACGGCGAGCGTGGCGTGCGCCAAAAAGCCCTGGGTGTCCTTGCCGTTGAGCGGACCGAGCCCTGTGCGTGCTCCGTCGCCGTCGAAGGCGACCGCGGTGGTGTCATGCACCGCGCGAACCGTGTCGTGACCGGCCATCCGCTCGAGGGTCTGCTCGCTGTGGGCTTGCACCAGCGCACCATACGACACGCGCTTGTTGCCAAGGAGCCGGTAGAAGCCCTCCAGCTCTGCCTCCGTCTTCAGGAAGCTCTCGCCCGGCGCGACGCTCAGCCGTGCCACCACAGCCCGGACCCGCTGATGCAGCCGCGCATCGCCCAGCTGCACCGTCTCGAACTCGCGCACGATCGACGGCATCGCTTCCGACACATCGGGATTTCCCATGACATTTCAGACGCTTGGCGGGTCCGAAACGGATCAAGAAATGTGCGGGATCCTCAGACGACCACGTAAACGTTCACGACCACGTTGGTGGCCGCGCACAGATCCGCTCACCCCCCCGCGAGCAGCCGCGCGATTTCCGCGCGCTGGCGCCGCGCCGAGCGCGCCAGCGAGAGCTGCCCCGCCGCCCGGTACAGGTTGTGCGAGACGCGCGTCGGGAAGCGCGACGGGTCCCAGCCGAAGTACCGGTCCTCGAACGCGTCCCGGCAGAACCTCGCCGCGAGCTCCAGCGCGATCCGCTCCGCCGCGTCGACGAGCGCCTCCTGCTCCTCCGCCCCGAACGGCCTCGCCTCGCGGTAGCCCGCCACGGCGGCGGCGAAGACCTCGAGATCGAAGCGCGTCTCGGTCGAGTCCTCCCCGACCGGGTTGCACCACGACCGCCACGCGTCGCCGAGCTCCACGTCGATCGACTGCAGCGCCAGCGTGTCGAGATCGAGCAGGCAGATCCCCTCCCCCGCCTCCGAGAAGCGCAGGTTCGAGATCTTGAGGTCGCCGTGGCAGTGCCGGACCGGCAGGTCGAGCCGCCCCCGCCACGTGCGAAACGCGTCGAGGATGGCGTCCGCCAGCCGCCGCCCCTCACCCCCGGTGGCCGCGCCGTCCAGCCGCTCCATGTGGAGCGCCGTGTCGTGCGCGCCCGCGCGGACGTGGCGGTACACGTGCTCGAGATCGTCCACCGCCCGGTGGAACCGGGCCGCGAGCTCCCCCGCGGCGCGCGCCAGCACAGGAGAGCCGACCCGGTGGTGCGTGCGGCCAGGGACGAAGTCCATCACCCGCCACACCGCACCCTCGGCATCGCGCGCGCACAGGGCGCCATCGCCTGCGCGCAGCAACCGCGGCGTCGCGAGACCGCGGGCCGCCAGGTGCGCCGTCACCGCCTCGATGTCGTCGTGGACCTCCGGGGCGAAGATCGGGCTCACCCGCTGGACGACGTACCGCGGAGGGTCGCCCGCGAGCCAGGTGCCGTTGATGAGGCCCTCGTCCTCGCAGCGGCGCACGGAGAGGCCACTCAGGGGCGCCCACACGTCCGGGATCATCGGAGCGAGAAGCTAGCTGCGCTCGGTCTCGGAGGGCAAGGGAGGCGGCGCCGCGACCGCCGCAACCGCCGCGACCGCCGCAACCGCCGAGACCGCCGCGGCCCGCCGGCGCAGCATCCACTGCGCGCCGAGCCACGTGACGACGCCGGCGCCGAGGCCGAGCCAGGCGGAAGCCGCGGGCACGCCGGCGCGCTCCACCAGGAACGCCCCGCCGAGCAACGTCCCGCACAGGCCCACCGTGAGGGCCAGGTTGTCGACGGCCGAGAGCCGGCCGACGAAGCGATCCGGCGAGAGCCGCTGGATCTCCGTGCTCGACAGCACCCAGTTCGCCCCGCTGCCCAGGCCCCACACGAGCACGACCGCGAGCAGCGCCGCAGGGTGGCGGGTCACCGCGAACACCGCGATCGCCCCGAACGTCACCCAGACGGCCCCGGTCGCCGCGAGCTCGCCCCGCAGGCCGCGGCGGACCAGCGCGACGCCGGCGAGCGGGCCGACCCCGGTGCCCGCGCCGCGCACGCACTGGAGGACGCCCAGCGTGAGCGCGCCCGTGCCCGCGAAGGGGAGCTGCGTCGCGACGAGGTTGAGCAAGAGGAGCGCCCCGCCGTTCGCCATGTGGACCGGCGTCTTCGCGAGCACCGCGGCGAGCAGCGGCGGCCGCTCCCACGCGTGCCGCCACGCGTGGACCATGTCGCGGCGCACCGACGCGAGCGCCGACAGCATGCCGCCCTCCACCGGCCGCCCCTCCGCCACCATCGGGGGGAGCCCCCGGAGGAACAGCGCCGCCAGGCCGAACGACACCGCGTCCAGGGCGAGCGCCGCCGCAGGGCCGAGCCCCGCGATCAGGCCCCCGAACGCCATCCCGACCGCGAACATGACGCTCCACGTCGCCGACGTGATCGCGTTCGCCTCGAGCAGCTCGTCCTCCTCGACGACATGGCGCAGCACCGCGGTCTGCGCCGGCAAGCGCAGCGCCCCCACCGACGCGCGCACGAAGACGAGGACCTGCACCCCGACCACGCTGCCCACGACCGCGGCCCCCAGCATCCCGACCGTGAGCGCGCTCTGCACCACGCTCGTCGCGACGAGCAGCCACCGCCGATCCAGCCGGTCCGCGAGCACCCCCGCCACCGGCGCGAACAGCGCGATCGGCAGGTGATGCCCCACCATCACCAGCGCGAGCGCCACGACCCCGCCCCCCTCGCCCCCGAGCGCGAGCAGGCTCACAGCGACGAAGCTCATCCAGTCGCCGAGCAGCGAGACGACCTCGCTCATCCAGACGCGACGGAACGCAGGACGGCAACGGAGCAGGAGCAGGCCAGGACGGCGCTCCGGGCGCCTGCCGCTGTTCATCCAGGGCACACCATGGTAATCGCGCTCTGTCTCATGCGGATCTGCGCCATCATTCCCGCCTACCAGGCCGAGCGCAACGTGGGGGACGTCACACGAGAGGCGCTCCGGGTCCACGGCCTGGCCGGCACCGTGATCGTGGTGGACGACGGGTCGAGCGACAGGACGGCCGAGCGGGCGCGCGCGGCCGGCGCCACGGTGCTGGGCCACCCGGAGAACCTGGGCAAGGGCGCCGCCCTGCGCACCGGGATGGAGTTCGCCCTCGCCGCAGGCTTCGACGTCGCGGTCACCATCGACGCGGACGGACAGCACCCGCCGGAGGAGGCGCGGCGCCTCATCGAGGCCGACGCCGACCCCGAGGCGCTGGTGCTCGGCATCCGGGATCTCGCGGGCGCGGGCGCGCCGCGCGCGAACCAGATCTCGAACCGGATCTCGAACTTCTTCCTCTCCCTCTTCGCCGGCCGCCCCTTCGCGGACACCCAGTGCGGCCTGCGCCGCTACCCGCTCCGGACGACGCTGTCGCTCGGCGCCCGCGACGAGGGGTACGCCTTCGAGGCGGAGATCCTCCTGCGCGCGGTGGCCGCCGGCGTCCGCCTGGTCGAGGCGCCGATCCGGGTCATCTACCCGCCCGAGGGCGAGCGGCTCACCCACTTCGACAGCGTGCGCGATCCGGCGCGGATCATCCGCCGGGTGGTGGCGACGCTCGCGCTCACACGCGGGCTCCGCCACGTGCCTGCCGAGCCGGTGCTGGCCCCCGACCCGGTCCGCCCGGCCGCGGCGAGCGCGCTCGCCACGGAGCTCGACCCCCACCCGCGGCAGCCGGCGACGGCGCCTCCCTGATTTGCGGCCGCCGCGCCTCGCACGCCACCGCCGCAAGCTCCTCGCGGCCGCCGCGCTCCTCGCCGCGCCGGTCCTCGCGCACCTCGGCATCGCCGCCGCGACGCGGATCGAGCCGCCCCCGATCCGCGCGGCCGCCGGCGAGCCCGAGACGAGGCCGGGGGGGCTGCGCGTGCTCGGCCCGGCCTACGTGCGCCGCCGCGGGCGGATCCTCGAGGCGCGCCTCTCCGGGTCGCCGGAGGAGATCGGGCACCAGCACGGGCGGCTCTTCTACCCGGAGATGGTCCAGAACGAGGGGACCCTCTACGAGCAGTTCCACCACCACGTGCCGGTCGCCCCGCTCCGGTGGCTCATCATGGACCTGTCGCGCCTCGAGTTCCGCGGCGTCGACGAGGGCATGACCGACGGCGTCCGGCGCGAGATCGCCGCGCAGGCGCGCGCCTTCTCGCCCGACCCGTTCGACGGCGTCCTCCCGACGTACCACCGCTTCGTCTTCCTCCAGTCGCTCTACGACATCGCGCTCTCGTTCGAGCACTCGCCGCTCATCGGCTGCACGAGCTTCGCGCTCACCGGGACGGCGTCGGCGGACGGGCACGCGGTGCTCGCCCGCAACTTCGACTTCGAGGCCGGGCCCGTCTTCGACGAGGGCAAGGCGGTGTTCCTCGTCCACGAGCAGGGGAAGATCCCGTACGCCTCGGTGGCCTGGCCCGGCCTGATCGGCGCGGTGACGGGGATGAACGCCGCGGGCCTCGCGCTCGTCGTCCACGGCGGGCGGGCCGGCGAGCCGCGGGCGGCGGGCGAGCCGGTCGTCCACACGATGCGCGAGGTGCTCGGCCGCGCGCGGGGCGTCGACGAGGCGCTCGCGATCCTCGAGGCGCGCGCGCCGATGGTCTCCCACCTCGTGATGCTCGTCGACGCGGGCGGCGAGGCGGCGATCGCCGAGCGCGCGCCCGGCGCGCCGCTGCACGCGCGCCGGGGCCGCGGCAAGGTCCCGCTCACCAACCACTTCGAGGGGCCGCTCGCGGGCGATCCGCGCAACCTCCGCGTCCAGGCCGAGACCTCGACCCGCCCGCGGCGCGAGCGCCTCGACGAGCGGCTCGCGGCGCTGCCCGAAGGCGCGACGGTCGAGGCGGCGATCGACGTGCTGCGCGACCGGCGCGGGCGCGGCGGCGCGCCCCTGCCGCTCGGCGACCGGCGCGCGAT
Source organism: Sorangium sp. So ce426 (assembly GCF_051475585.1). Lineage (NCBI taxonomy): Bacteria > Pseudomonadati > Myxococcota > Polyangiales > Polyangiaceae > Sorangium > Sorangium sp. So ce426. Next base: position 9,915,947 of record NZ_CP150341.1, read on the forward strand.
CGACGCGCTCATCGCCACCCACGCGGTCGTCATGGACGCCACGGCGCGCGTCCTCTGGGTCAGCGAAGGCCCCCACCTCGCCGGCCGCTTCCTCCGCTTCGACCTCACCCGGCTGCTCGACCCCGCGTTCGACCCGGCGCTCGACACCCCCGAGCCCGACGCCCTGCCCGAGGACCCGCTGCTCACGAGCGGCGACTACGCCGCCTGGGAGCGCGCCGGCTCACCCCACAAAGGCGGGGAGCGCGGCAACGACAATCCTTAAATAAACAGACGCAACTTAATAACCGCTCCGTCCCTCGCGCAAGCGCGGCGGCGCCGTCTCCATGCCGTGACGCGGACGTGGCGAGCGTGGCGAGCGAGCGCGACAGCCCGCGCCCGGGACGCGCCTCATGCCACGGCGAGCACGAAAACGCCGCGCCGCCGCGCGTACGAAGGCCCTCCCCGCCAGCGCAGCCGCGACATACCCGGCGCGCAATCGCAAGTTTTCAGCGTGGTTTCGGGGTCCCCTCTCTCCCACGCCCATACACCGGAGGTGGGACACCTCTCATCCGGCGTGGCCTTACCGCAAGATTGCCTAGCGCGACCTTCCGTCCGACAATGCGATTCGGGGCGCCAAGGTCGCGGCATCGGAGCGGCGACCGGGTCGACCAGACCATGACGGACATCAACCTGATCAACACGACCCTCGATCAACGGTACGTCATCCTCGGGCTGCTCGGGGAAGGCGGGATGGGGGCGGTCTACGAGGCACGGCACCTGGGCACCGGCCGCCGCGTCGCCGTCAAGGTGATCACGAGCAAGCTCGCGCAGGACGAGGCGGTGATGGCCCGCTTCGAGCGCGAGGCCAGGGCGGCCGGCGCGATCGACAGCGAGCACATCGCGAGCGTGCTCGACAGCGGCAGGGACCGCGCGACAGGCCTGCCCTTCCTCGTGATGGAGCTGCTCAACGGCGAGGACGTCGACCAGATGCTCCGGCGGCTCGGCCCCCTGCCGCCCGAGCTCGCGCTCTGCATCGTGGCCCAGGCGTGCATGGGCCTCATCAAGGCGCACGACGCGCGCGTCCTCCACCGCGACATCAAGCCCGCCAACCTGTTCCTGGCGCGGCGCGACGGGGGCGAGTACGCGGTCAAGCTGCTCGACTTCGGCGTCGCCAAGATCCAGGCCGACGACTCGTTCGAGCACCACCAGGAGCTCACGGCCACGAGCAACCTGATCGGCTCGCCCATCTACATGTCGCCGGAGCAGGCGCGCAACATGCGGGACGTGGACGGCCGGACCGACGTCTGGTCGCTCGGCATCGTCCTCTTCAAGATGCTCGCCGGGCGCACCCCCTACAGGAACTCGCGGGGGCTCGGCGAGCTCATCGTCGCGATCTGCTCGACCCCGGCGCCGCCCATCCAGACGCTGGCGCCCTGGGTGCCCTACGAGGTCTCCGAGATCGTCGCGCGCGCGCTCCAGATCGACAGGAACCTGCGCTTCCAGAGCGCGGCGGAGATGCTCGACGAGTGCCGGATGCTCCTGCCGCACGGCATCTCGATCCACGAGAGCATGCTGCGGCCCCTCCCCGACTCGGTGCAGGCCGACATCCCGCCGCCCTCGCAGGGGCCGCCGAACCCCGACGCCCCGACGCGGCGCCCGCCCACGCCCGTGGGCACGCCCCGCAGCCGCACGCCGACGCCCGGGAGCACGTCGCGCAGCTGGCCGGACCCCGGCGAGATCTCGACGCGGCGCCCGCCCACGCCCGTGGGCACGCCCCGCAGCTGGCCCGAGCACGTCACGCACAGCGGGGCCCTCGGCCAGAGCGGTCACCACCACGCGACCCAGAGCGGCCACCACGCGACCCAGAGCGGCCACCACGCGACCCCGCACGGCCTCCTCATCCGCGGGCTCCCGGACGGCCCGCCGCCCTCGAGGACGGTCTCGGGCACCTCCGTGCCCTTCCACAAGACGATCATCGTGGCGGGCGACCAGCCCACCGCCCACGTGCGCCCCCGCAGCAAGGCGGCCCCGCTCGTGGTGGCGGCGGCGCTTGTCGCGGCGACGGGCGCCGGCGTCGGCGCCTGGCTGGTGCAGAAGACGACGGCGTCCGCGTCCGCCCCGGCGACCGGCGGGACGCAGCCCGCGCCGGCGGCCGCCGCCCCGGCCGCGGCCACCGCGGCGCCGGGCGCGGCCGCCGCGGCCCCGGTCGAGCCGGCCGTGCAGATCGATCCGGAGCGGCTCGGGAGCTTCAACCCGCTGCCGGCGGTCATCACGTCCTCGAGCAACCCGCTCACGGACGAGAAGATCAACCTCGGCCGGATGCTCTACTACGAGACGCGGATCTCGAAGAACCACGACCTCTCGTGCAACTCGTGCCACCCGCTCGATCGCTACGGCGCGGACGGCGCCAAGGTGTCGATCGGGCACGCGCACCAGAGCGGCCGCCGCAACACGCCGAGCGTGTACAACTCCGCGGGGTTCTTCTCGCTCATGTGGGACGGGCGCTTCGACAACGTCGAGGCCCAGGCCAACGGGCCGATGATGAACCCGAGCGAGATGGCGATGACGCCGGTGCGGCTGGAGGCGACGCTGCGCTCCATCCCCGAGTACGTGAAGGCGTTCGGCAGGGCGTTCCCGAACGATCCGTGGCCCGTCAACGCCAACAACACAGCGAAGGCGATCGGCGCGTTCGAGCGCAAGCTGATCACGCGCGGGCGGTGGGACCTGTTCCTGGAAGGGGAGCCCGAGGCCCTGACCAACGCGGAGAAGGAAGGGTTCAACACGTTCGTCGAGGTCGGCTGCGTGACGTGCCACTTCGGCCCGCACGTCGGGGCGACGATGTTCCAGAAGCTCGGCCTCGTGCGGTCGTGGCCCGACACGATGGACCGCGGCGTCTTCGAGATCACGAAGAAGCAGGCCGATTTCATGGTCTTCCGGGTGCCGACGCTCCGCAACGTGGCCATGACGGCGCCGTACTTCCACGACGGGTCCGTCTCGTCGCTGCAGGAGGCGGTGCGGCTCATGGGCAAGCACCAGCTCGGCAAGGACCTGTCCCAGGTCCAGGTCGACCAGATCGTGGTCTGGCTGAAGAGCCTGACGGGCGAGCTCCCGAAGGAGTACATCGCGAAGCCCGAGCTGCCGGAGAGCGGGCCCAACACGCCGAAGCCCATTGCGGATTGAGCGCGGCCCGCTCGTCTGACATGACCATGTCAGAGGACGAGGCGAGGATGCAGCGACGATCTTTCTTGATGGGGCTCGCGGCGTGCGGCGGGGCGCTGTCGATCGGCAGCCACGCGCGCCGCGCGCGCGCGGACGAGGTGGGCGACGCGCTCGCCGAGATCACGCGGGCGCGCGCGTCGGTGAAGACGCTGGTCGCGCCGTTCACGCAGGAGCGGAGCATCGGCCTGCTGGCGACGGCGGTGAAGAGCGACGGCGAGATGACGCTGGTGCTGCCCGACCGGCTCCGGTGGGAGCTGAAGCCGCCGGACGCGATCACCTACTGGATCACGCCCGAGGGGTTCGGCTTCGCGACGCCGAAGGGCGCGGCGGGCGCGGGGCGCGGCGCGGCGGGGCGCTTCGGAGCGGTGCTGTCGGACCTCCTGGTGCTGCTCGGCGGCGACCTCGGGAAGCTGCGGGCGCGCTACGATCTGTCGATCCCGAGCCGCGCGGACGGGATCACGCTGGCGGCGCGGCCGCGGGCCGAGGAGGTCGCGAAGCACGTGCGCAGCCTCGAGATGACCTCGGGGCCGGAGCTGTGGTCGGTGCGGCGCGTGGTCATCGAGGAGCGGAACGGCGACCGGAGCGTCATCGCGTTCGGCAAGGTGGCGCGGGACGTGAGCGTGGATCCGGCGCGGATGAAGGCGCCGAAGCAGGGCTGAGCGGGCGCCGCGGCGCACGAGCACCTATCACGTCAAAACTCGGAGAATTTTCACAGGGAGGCGGGGAGGCGGGGAGGAAGAAGAAATGAATTTCTCCCTCTTGCTGTCTGTCGCTCCCCGCCTCCCTGCCTCCCTGTGAGATTCCTGCTTTTCTCGTGGTCTCGACCCGTTTGTCGCTCTAGGTGAAGATCAGCACTCGCACTCGTCCTCCCCTTCGTAGGACTTGGCGACGAAGCTCATGTCGTACGGGTAGTTCGCCTCGGGCGGCCCGTAAACGCGGAGCAGCAGATCGTTCGCCGAGCCCGCGCCCCCTCCATCGAGCCACACCCGTCCATGATCGCTCTCCTCGGCCCCGAGGAGCTCCATCGTGGCAGCGCTGTAGACCTCCACGATCAACGTGTTCTCTGGACCGGGGGGCGGAGTGTACTGCTCACAACCCGAGCCGCACAGCCCTGCCCCGGAGGCCAGGACGCGAAGACTCCAGTTGACCTCCTCGATCCCGAGAGAGGTGGTGTCGAGCAGGTACCAGTCCTCGTCGCCCTGGCAGAGGACGAAGTCGATCTTCGAAAACCACGCGCTGGGACCGAGGCTGTCGTCGGTATGGTCATAGGCGAGCGGAGCCGCAGAGGTGGACGCGTCGTTCGCCTCGTAGGCGTCGTCCGCGCAAACAGACGCTCCGCCGCCCCCGGTCGCGGCCCCGCCTGCACCAGCCCCGCCTGCACCAGCCCCGCCAACGCCGCTGCCGCCGCTGCCGCCACCAACGCCGCTGCCGCCGCTGCCGCCGCTGCCGCTGACGGCGCTACCGCTACCACCGCTGCCGCTGACGGCGCTGCCGCTGGCGCTGGCACCGCTGCCGCTGGCGCTGGCACCGCTGCCGCTGGCATCGCTGCCGCCGCCTCCTTCGGCGCCTGAGCCCGCGCCATCGTCCAGCCAGCGCGAGCAAGCCGTCGTTCCAAACAAAGACGCGTAGAGCGCTGCGACCCCCATGAGACGAACCGAGCTACGAATGAGCGACATAGATAACTCCACTGGGCACAAATGAACAACGACCTCCAGGGCGAAACCTCGCCCTCGAGGCGCGAACATCGAGCGTTCGCGCAAAGCAGGCTCAGAAGCGAATCATCAGCTCACATCAGTTTTCATATTTCATATTTCATGCCTCCCTCCTTTCTCATGGCGCCATCCCTGCCCAGGCGTATCCTTGCCGGCGATGGATCCGCATCGCTCAATTGCCCCTCATCGCTCTCGTGGTCGCCGCCGCCCTCATTGCCCTCCTTCGATGAGCTCGCGCGCCGATCGCGGCGCTCGCTTCCGGAGCATCGCGTGGGGCGCCGCGCTCGCCGCCGTCCTGGGGTGCCGCTCGCCGCCGCCTCCGCCGGCCCCAAAGGAGGTCATCGACATCCATGTGCACCTGACCGAGGCCAACGCGGTGGCACCATTGCTCGCGCACATGGCCAAGCATCACGTCGACCGCGCCGTCATCCTGGCGAGCCCGGACCTGACGAGCGGCCGCGGCGGCGCTGGCCTCTCCGGCTACCGCGCGGGCAACGACATCGTCCTCGACGCCGCGGCGGCTCACCGTGGGAAGCTCATTCCGTTCGTCACCCTGGATCTGGGTCACGACGACCTCGCGTACCTCGCCGAGCTGCGCAGCCGAGGCGCCTGCGGCGTGAAGCTCTACCAGGGACACAACCTCTTTCACGAGCGTCCCCTCGACGACCCCTCGCACCACGCGATGTGGCAGGCGCTCGCGGATCAGGCGGTTCCGGTTCTGCTTCATGCCAACACCGTCCGTTACAGGAGCGAGCTCGAGGCGGTCCTGCGCGCCTTCCCCGACCTGCGGCTCGTGTGCGCGCACCTCTGCGGCAGCCGCACCGACCTCGCGCGCATGGAGTCCCTGATGGAGGCGTTTCCGCGCCTCCTCGTCGATACGAGCCATGGCTCCGCCGGCCCGGCGACGGAGGGGTTCGCGAGCCTCGAGCGGGAGCGCGCCCGGCTCCTCGGGCTGTTCTCTCGCTGGCCCGAGCGCTTCCTGTTCGGGACCGATCTCGTGACCAGCGGGCTCGACCCCATGTCCATGGAGCTGTGGGACCTGCAGGTGGAGTCGAACATGGGTCTCTTGAAAGAGGACAAGTTTCGCTTCTTTCGTCAAACCGCCGATCAACCGGCCCGCACCATCGGCACCTATCAAGGCCTTCACCTGCCCCCCGAGCTCCTCGGCCCCGCCCTCGGACAGAACGCCGCGCGATGGCTCGGCGCCTGCCTGCGCTGAGGGCCACCTCGCGGACCGCCGCCCGCGGCCTCAGGGGCCGAACTTCGCGAGGAAGATCGCCCGGGTAGTCGACGTCGGAGCCGACAGCGGCCCCGTGCCGAAGTCGATGGTGCCAAGGAACGGCCCGGCGGCGTACACGTCGCCGGTCGCGTCCATGGCCGTGGAATAGCCGTACTGTTGCTCCCTGCCGCCGGTGTGCTTCACCCAGCGGACCGTGCCGGCCGCATCGAGCTTCGCGACGAAGGCGTCGCCGTAGGTGCAGTCCATCAGGCCCGTGCCGAAGTCGACGTCGCCGTAGATCAAGCCGGTGATCGCGAGCTCGCCGTCCGCGGTCGCCGCGACGTCCAGCGCCGTCTGCGGCCCATACTGCCCGAGGCGCTTGGCCCAGAGGAGCTCGCCTGCCGGGTTCAGCTTGGTCACGAAGGCGTTGCCGCCCCACGTGACAGAGCCGGGCTCGAGAGGACCGTACCCTCCCTCGCTCACCAGCGGACCTGCGCCGAAATCCACGCTCCCGAGGAACGTCCCGCTGATGACGACGTTTCCAGCGCCGTCGACCGCGACGCCGTACGCCCTCTGGAGCGCCTCGTCGCCAAACCGCTTGCTCCAGACGTGCTCACCGGCCGCGTCGAGCTTCGCCACGAAGATATCCTCGCTGCCCGCGGTGGTCAGCGGCCCGCCGCCGAGGTCGATCGCCTCGGCGAAATAGGCGCCGAAGCTGCCGGCGAGGACGACGCTGCCCGACGCGTCGAGCGCGACGTTGTGGATCTCCGTGTAGCCGAGCTGCTTGCTCCAGAGGCAATTCCCCGCAGGGTCGAGCTTCGCGATGAACGAGTCCATGTCACCGGCGCTCGTCAGCGAGGCGCCGCAGAGGCTGATCTGGCCCATGAACGTCCCTGCCACGACGACGTTCCCGGCTGCATCCATGGCGATGCTGTCCGCCCATTGATCACCATCGACGCCGATCCGAGCCGACCAGACGTGATCTCCGCCTGCCGTGAAGACGGCCACGAAGGCGTCGCCCCCCGACTCCTGCCCCACGAGCAAACCACCTCCGAAGTCGACGCCGGTCCCGTAAACCACCCCCGTCGTGGCAATGAGCCCCGCCTGGTTGACCGCGACGTCCTGCGGGTAGGCGGAACCGGAGAATTCCTTGTGCCAGAGGGGCTCTCCTTCGCCGTCGAATCTCGCGAGGGAGAAGGCCAGGGCGCCCCCGGTCGAGAGCGGACCGTCGCCGAAGTCGACGCCATCGGCGACCGTCGTCGCGACGACGAGGTTGCCCGGTTCGTCCACGGCGATGCGGCTGCCCACCCACACCTGGGGTTGGCGTGGGTTCGAGGCGAAGTGCCGGCTCCACAGAGGATCGCCATTGCCGACGGCGCCGCCGGCGCCCGCGCCGCCGCTGCCGACGACGGCGTCGCTGCCGCCTGCGCCGCCGCTGCCGCCTGCGCCGCCGCTGCCGACGGCGGCGTCGCTGCCGCCTGCGCCGCCTGCGCCGCCGCTGCCGGCCCCGCCCGCTCCGGTCGCGCCACCCCCGGCGCCCTCATCGCGTATGGGATCGAGCGGGATTCTGTCGCATGCGGCGACAAGCGTCATGAGCACGGTGCATCCAGGTACGAGGAGCTGTTTCAAGGAGGCCTCTCCTATCTCGATTGAAGAAGTGCGCGTGGCTTGCTCCTATGAATGGCCGCCTGTCGTGGCGGCGGCTCACCGCTGGACGACGACACCGAGCGAGAACGACGCGAGCGGGCTGAATGTCGAGATCACCCGTCCTGCAAACCGGATGTCGACAGGCGGGATCGCCGCGCCGCCGAGCGCGCCCGCCGTGAGAACCACGGAGTCGACGAGCCGGAAACGCGCCTCGCCTCGCCCGTACACGAAGGCGGTGAACGTGGACTCATCGCTGTCGATATAGGGCGGTCTCGCATCGCCGGACGCGCTCACGTAACCGAGACCCACGCCGGGGGAGAGGACGAGTCCGAACCGGCGGCTCCTCTCGATGGGCGCGAGGGCGAGCTCGGCGCCGAAGAGCGAGCGACGAAAGCGCACCTTGCCTTCGGACGCCTCGATCTCGGGACCCAGGATCGGCAGGTCCGCCAGGAGGCCGGCGCCGATCCGGGCCGAGGGCCAGATCCGGAGCGAGGCATCGAGCGCCAGCGAGGCGCCAGGCGCCTGCCATCCCACGGCGATCGCGACGCCGACCTCGACGAGCGGGGCCCTGGGCGCCGCAGGCACCGCGAACGGGGGCGAGGGCGGCGCCCAGGCGCGGAGCGGCGGGCTCCGCCACGCCTCACCGGGCGACGCGGCTGGAGGCGCGGCGGGAGAGGGCTGGACCGGGGCCGGCGCGACGGCCGCCGGCTCCGGTGCGACGGCTCCGGCGGGGGCCCCGGCCGCCGACGCCGTCGATCGGAGCGCCCGCACCAGCTCCGCCGCGCGGAGCACCCGGGTGTCGAGCGGGCCGTCGGGCGCCACGCTCGCGACAAGGTCCGCGCGCCCGCTCGAGTCCGACCAGATCTCGATGGCTCCGTCCTCGCCTTCGGGGATGACGATGAGCAGCCCGCCGGAACCAGCCGCCACCGGGCCCGCCTGGACGTGTACCTGCAGGCCCGCCGCTTCGAGCTCCTGCGAGAGCCGGTACGCCAGCGCCCCGCGCGCGCCGGCGACGACCGTGATCGGCGGCGCCTCCTCGGCGGAGCACGGCGCCGCGAACGCCGCGAACGCCGCGAACGCCAGCAAAGCGACGAGCGCGCAGCCGATCGAGCTCGCCACGGCGCGCGCCCCCGGCGAGCGGAGGCGGCGCCGGCGCCGCGGCCGCGACCTCCGCGGGAGGAGGCTCGATCCAGCGCGCAGGCTGCCGAGCGGAACCCTCAATCGGCCCCGTCGGCGAGCGTCGCCGCGAGCCCGGCGTGGGCGCCGTTCGGGTACGCCGCGAGGTAGCGCGCGGCGAGCTCGCGGGCGCGCGCGCGGAGCTGGAGGTTCCTCGCGCACTCTATCGAGCGGCCGAGCGCCTCCGGCGCGAGCGCGCCGCGCGGCCGCTCCGCGAGGTACACGGCGAACCAGCGCTCGGCCTCCGCCCAGGCGCCGCGCCCGTCGAACGCCATGCGGCCGAGGTGGTACGCCGCTGCGGCCGCGGCGTCGCTCCCGGCAAACCGCTGCCGCGCCGCCTCGTAGAACCTGGCCGCGACGTCCGGCTTGCGGGAAAGCCGCGCCGCGGAGCCGAGATCGACGAGCTCCGCGCCGCCGGCGCGCCCGAGCACCGTGTCGATGCCCAGGAGCTCCACGTCCGCGAGCGCCTCGCCGAGCTTGCCCGCGGCGAGGTGCGCGCGCCAGCGCTCGACGGGGGCCTCGGCCAGAGGCTCGCCCGCGCGGGGCCGCGGCGCGCCGAGGGAGGGTGGCGCGGGGGCGGGCGCGGGGGCGGGCGCGGATGCGGGGGCGGATGCGGCGGCGCTCGCGCCCGGGAGGAGCGCGGGAGGCTGCGCGGCGGGGGTGGCCTCCGGATCAGGCGCCGGCGACGACGCCCGCGGCGCGACGGACCGAGGCGCCGCGCACGAAAGCCGCGTCGCTTCGGGGGCGGCGAGGGCGCGCCCCGAGGGGTCGACGCACGGGCCCAGGATGCGCACGCGGCCGGTGATCATCGCGACCGTGAGCTCCTCGGCTTCCGTGTTCCACGTGATGTCGAACTCGGTGCCGATCACGTGGACCTCGAAAGGGCCCCCGGCCACCACCCACCGGGTGTCGTCGCGATGCACGACACGCACGCGCAGCGAGCCGCGCTCGAGGAGGACGCTCGCGCCCCGGGGGCCGACCTCGGTCACGCGGGCGCGCGTCCCGGGCGCGAGGTCCACGCGCGACCCGTCCGAGAAGTCGAGCCCGACCTGCGACGCATCCGCCGCCACCCACCGGCCGACGGCGCCCGGCGCCTCCGCGACCCGGTACGTCAACGGGTCGCCCGGCCGGAGCAGCACGAACCAGAGGACCGAGGCGGCGACGCACGCCGCGGCGAGCGCGACGCCGAGCCGCCGCGAGCGGGGGGCCGCCCTGGCGCGCAGCGAGAGCGCGGCCTCCTTGCGGTAGATCGCCTCGAGTCGATCCGCGGTCGACGGCCGCACCAGCCGCTCGAGCGCGGCATCCTGGTGCGCGGCGACCCGGCGCCCCACGGCCGCGACGTCTTTGGTCCTCAGGTCCATCGGTCGCCCTCCGCGAGCCAGGAAGAAAGAACTTCATCCTTCTTGCAGCGCTCGACGAACGCGAGCTCCGCGCGCTGGATCCGGCGCTTGACGGTGGCGAGCGACACCTTGCACGCAGCGGCCACCTCCGTGAGCTCCTGGCCCTCGACGATGCGCAGCGTGAAGGCCAGCCGATCGTCGGCGTCGAGCGTCTCCAGGGCGCGGTAGAAGGCACGCACGCCCTGCCGGGCCTCCGGATCGGCGCTGGCCGCGACCTCCGGCAGCTCGTCGCTCGCGAAGAACGCGAGCCAGCGGTGCCTGCGCCGCTTGCGGAGCGCCTCGCGCGCGACGAACACGGTGACGCTGGTGATGAAGGGCTTGAGCGCCTCGGGCTCGCGCACGTCGTCGATGCGGGAGAACACCCGGGCGAACACGTCCTGGACCAGGTCCTCCAAGCTCCGGACGTCGCCCAGGATGCGAAACAGCATCCGCTCGACCAGGCCCGCGTAGGTGTCGAGCAGGCGGCGCTCCGCCGCGGGGTTCCGAGCGTGCAGGCCGCGCAGGATGTCGGGTGAGTCGGGTGAGGTGATCTGCGCGCCGGCAGGGCCGTCGGGTGGACGGGGCTTTCGAACGACGCGGAGGTGCACGGACATCGGGTAGCCTCTAAGATGGCCGGCCCCCGCCGCGACGGCTCAGGGCGGGCGCGCGGCGCCGCCCCGCGCCCCGGCTCCTGGATCATGCGTTGACCCGGCGCCTCGGGCTCCGCCCGCCCGATCGCGCCGGGCTTCGCTCACGCGACCGCGCCGGACGCCGCCGCGGCCTCGAGAAGCGCTGGCTCCAGCGCTCCTGCCCGGCCCAGGCCTCTCGCCCCGGAGGGCTCGTGCGCCCGCCAGAGATCCATCATCCGGCGGTACGCCCCGCCGCGGCGGAGGAGCGCCGCGGGCGGGCCCTGCTCGACGACGCGCCCGCCCTCGATGACGACGACGCGGTCGGCGCGCATCGTCGTGGAGAGCCGGTGCGCGATGAGCAGCGTCGTGCGGCCCCGCGAGAGCCCCTCGATGGCCCGCTGCACCGCTGTCTCGCTCTCGATATCGAGGCTGCTCGTGGGCTCGTCGAGGATCACGACCGACGGGTCCTTGAGCAGCGTGCGCGCGATCGCGAGGCGCTGCCGCTCCCCGCCGGAGAGCGCCACGCCGCCGCGGCCGACGAGGGTCTGGTACCCGAGGGGGAGCCGCTCGATGAACTCCTCCGCGCAGGCGGCGCGCGCCGCGGCGCGGAGCGCCTCGTCCGTCGCGTCGGGCGAGCCATAGCGGAGGTTCGCCTCGATGGTGTCCTCGAACAGGAACGGCTCCTGCGTGACGATGCCGAGCTTCCGCCGGAGCGCGCGCTGCGATAGCGCCCGGAGGTCGAGCCCGTCGATGCGGATCGCCCCGGAGGTCGGATCGTGGAGCCGCAGGAGCAGATCGGCGAGCGTGCTCTTCCCGGCGCCGCTCGGGCCCACGACCGCAACGAACTCGCCGGCCTGGATCGAGAGCGAGACCCCGTCGATGACCGCCCGCCCGGCGGCGTCCTGGTAGCGGAAGCTCACCTGGTCGAGCTCGAGGTCGCCGCGGATGTGCTCCGGGCTCACGGCGCGCTCCGGATCGGCGACCGCGACCTCGGCGTCGAGCACGCCGAAGATCGCCGCCAGGCCGACCTCGGCGCGGCGCGCCGTCTCGTAGACGCCGAGGAGCGTCTGCGCGGGGCCATAGAGGCCGCCGACATAACCGAGGAACGCGACGAGCGTGCCCACCCCGAGCTCGCCGCGGAGGACAAGGAGGCCCCCGACGCCGAGCAGCGCCACACGGCCGATGTTGACGCAGACGCTCCGGCCCGCGGAGAGCCGCGTCTGGAGGCGGATGCTCCGGAGCACCTCGCCCTGCGCCTCCTCGACGGAGCGGATGAACCGGGCGTGCTCGTCCGCCTCGCGCGCGAACGCCTTGACCGTCTTGATGCCCGAGAGCACCTGCTGAAAGCGGTTGTAGATCCCGCACCAGCGGTCGAGCACCTCGCGCTCGCGCTCCACGAGGCGCGCGGTCGTCGCCCTGCCGAAGAGCAGCGGAGGCACGATGAACCCGACCGCGACAAGCGCGAGCAGCGGGCTCAGACGGAGCATGATCCCGAGCGAGACGACGAGGTAGACGAGCGCGGGGAAGAGCTGGAACGCGACCGAAGCAAGGCAGTCCATGAGCGACGTGATGCCGCGATCGACCCGCGTCATCGTCTCTCCGACGCCCCTCTCCTGATGGTACGAGAGCGGCAGCGCGTGCAGCCGCGCGGTGGTCTCGTCGAGCAGGTCGCGGTTGATGCGGAGCCGCACCCGCCACACGGCGAGCGCCCCCAGGCCCTCCGCGATCTGCCGGAGGACGACGAGCGCGCACAGGGCGAGCGTCAGGCAGGCGAGGGCCCGGACGCTCTGCTCCCCGGGCGCGGCCGGCCCGCTCCCGGGGCCGAAGACACCAGCGCTCGCCGAGATCTGGTCGAAGATCGCGCGGTGCGCGAGCGGCTCGAGCGCGGGCAGGCCGCCCGAGACGAGCGTGAGCGCGAGGCACACGGAGAGTCTCGCGCGATGGGGAGATAAGTAATTCAGACTCCGGCGCAGGTCACGGATCAGGGATCGCTTCACGGCCAATGCTCATTCGCGCCTCATCGCAGCGCAGGAGAAGGGCGCCAGGCGCGGCCGGATACGAGCAGGGGATAGCCCTGGGCGCAACGGTCTTCTCTGCGCGTTCGGATGGAATCATCGGTGTCCCAGGAACCTGCGGAGCCGAGGGATCCTGGGAGTCTGGGTCACGCGCCGGCGCGGGCGGCGGCCGCGATGACTCGCGCGCTCGCGCGCTCGCGCCGGATGCGCCCGGCGACATGGCGCCGCCGGGGCCCGCCGCGCGATCGCGCGGGGTCAGCGCGCCGGCGAGACGTCCACCACGCTCGCCGGATCGGTCACCGCGCCCGGCCCGAAGTGGAACTCGAGCGGCTCGTTGTCGAGCCATTGCGGAAGGAGGTTGTTGTAGAACGCGCTGTCGCGGTGGAGGTCCGACCCGCCGGGGAGCCCGAAGCGCATCTTCGGGCCCGCTGGATCCGCGTCGATGACCAGGCGGATCGACGGCCCGTTGGCGAAGGCGAAGCTGGGCTTTCCGCCGTCCGGCGGGAGCGCGCGCGATCTCGGGTTGGCGACGTTGACGGTGAAGAGCCCGCCCGGCGCGGCGTAAGGCCCGTCATTGTACACGGCGAGGTTGAAGTTATCGAAGATGCTGCGGAGCGTGAGCGTGTGGACGCGGCCCCAGCGCCAGTCGTCCGCCGGGCCGATGACCGCGAGCGAGGCGGCCGCCTTCGTGAGCGCCCGGAGCAAGATGTCGTCCTGCGTCTCCGCCACACCCTCGGTGGTCACGTCGTCCCAGAGCAGAGGGCCCGAGCTCAGGCGCGCCGGATCGCGCAGCGCGCGCGCCACGACGGTCAGCCCGAACCCGGGCTCATCGAGGCCCGCGGCCGCCGCCTCGTCACCCAGCGCCTCGCTCACGATCGCATAGAACGTCGCGTGGAACGCCGTGCAGCCGATCGACTCGGCGGCGAGCGTCGCGTCGTCCACCTTGCCCGCGTCCACCGGATCGTGCCCGTCGAGCCCTGTCGGACACGTGTGGTCCCAGGCGGCGAGCGCGTCGACGACCGCCTGCTCCTCGTCCGTCAACGTCGCCAGCTCCGCCGCCGAGAGCACGGCGGGCACGACGAAGCTGCCATAGAGCGAGTACGTGTCGCCTTGCATCGCCGTCATGGTGTCCGGCGAATGCGCGTCGCCGCCTTCATCGAGCAGATCGAGGATCCGCTGCTCGCGCGTCCCGTCGGCCTTGCCCCACGCCTGGAGCGCGCCTTGCCCGTCGTTCGTGGGATCGCCGTCGGCGGTCGCGCCCGTCATGTCGCCGTTCGCCGTCGCGATCGCGGCCCGAGGCGGGTTGAGGAGCTGCGGCAGCTCGGCGAACGGGATCGGGTCGCCCCACTCGGCGCTCCCGTCACCCGGGAGCGGCAGCCACGCGGGCACCTCGGGCGACGCCCAGGGCCGCGCCGGCACCTTGCTGTACGGGAACCAGCCGATGTTGCCCTCGGTGTCGACGACGACGAAATTCTGGCTGGCGGAGCTGGCCGCCTCGAGCCCTCTCCTGGCTTCGGCGACGCTCCCAGCGCGCCCGAGGGCGAAGAACGCGTCGAGGTCCGTCCCGCCGTCGTGCCCGCGCCACCGGATGGTCACGGCGGTGCCGGCGTCCGCGTCCTCGCTCACGATGGGCCCGTGGTGCGGGACCCAGCGGAAGGTCTTCTCGATCGTCTCGCCGGAGGCCGCGTCCTTGAACGAGAACTTCTTCTCGACGATCGCCACGTCTTCCCCCTTGAAATCGACCGACGCGCCGTCCCCGGTGAGCGTCTCCAGGTAGACGTCGGCCAGGTCGTAGTACGCGGTGGTCACGCCCCAGCCGATGGACTCGTTCTGTCCGATCATCACGCTCGGCATGCCCGGAAACGTGCCGCCGGCGACGTGGTATTCGCCGTCGCCCCTGCTCTTGGCGTCGAGCTCGACGGGGAACCAGATGCTGGGATTGCCGAGCAACAGGTGAGGATCGTTCGCCAGGATGGCGTGGCCGCTCTCGGTGCGGCCCGGGCCGACAGCCCAGTTGTTCGACCCGGCGTCGCCCGCCATCTTGCGCCGGCCGTCGCCGACCTTCGCCGCGCGCTTCGCGGCGCCCGTGAGGAGCGCCCGGCGCGGCGAGAGCCGCGACACCGCCACCGGCGCGAACGGCCGCACGAGGTCCGCCGTCTGCGCGGCGGGCACGGTGGACGCGTCGAACACGGGCGCGGGCGAGAACAGATCGACGGCGAGCGCCGCGTCGAACAGCGGGACCTGCGCCGCGAGCTCGAGCTCTTCCCCGCTGTTGTTCGAGAGGTCGTTGAGCACGTAGAGGCCGACGGCGGCGCTGTCTTCCGGACTCCAGTCGCGGATCGGGTCCTTCACCATGAGCGCGAGGTTGTACTCGACGGTCAGCGTCGCGCCGTTCCTCTTGTTCCGCATGTCGGCGAGCCAGGCGTTCACGCCGCGCGCATACGCGTCGAAATGCCCTTTCACCTTCGGGCTCGCCTGCTCGTAGAGCGCCCTCTCGAGCGGCTCGCCGTCGCGCGTCGTGAAGAAATGGCGGTTCTGATAGTCCTGCTCGAGCACCCGCGCGCCCGCCTTCACCAGCCCGCCGAGCGACCCCTCGACGAGGTTGCGGATGAAATCCATGAAGAAGAAGCGGTTCTGAGCGTGGAAGTAACCGAGCGCGGCGAAGCAATCGTCGTCGGACGCGCACTCGAGGTGAAGGACCCCGAGCTCGTCGGTCACCGCCCGGACATCCCCGTCGAGATCGGGAATCGCCACGCCGCCGGGGTCCGATCCCCCTGCGCCGCCGCCCGCGGCTCCCCCGCCCCCCGTCGCTCCCGCGCCGCCTTCACCGCCACTGCCACTTGCCGCGCTGGACGGGGCTTCGCCGTCGTCGCCGCACGAGACGGCGGACGCCGAAGCGGCAAAGACGAACGCGAGGACCAGCGAACCGAAACGAGCCGTACGCATCATCAGCGATACTCCTTCTGCCTTCGGGCGCACGATATCACGCGCCTCCGGCGGGAACGGCGAGCTGTGCGCGTCGATGGCCTGCCGGAGCAGAGGGCGAGATCCAGCAGCGTCGAGTCGGAGAGCCGGGGCTCCCGGAGCGCGCCCCGCGCGCCGCCGCCCGGAGCGCGCACGGCCCCCGCCGGACCGCCTCCGGCTCGGCCGGGGCGCGCGGAGCCGATCCAACGGCGCGAGCCTGGTTCCCCTCGCCGCGATCTCGACTATGACGCCGGGCATGCGACGCCTCCTGCTCCCCCTCTCCCTCCCCGCCCTGACGCTCGCCGCCGCCTGCTCCGGCGCGCCCCCGGAGCCCGCCCAGACGGCGCCGTCCCCGCGCGCGCACGACGGCGGCCCGCCCGCGGCCGCGCCGTCCCCCGCCGAGGCCGGGGCCGCGGCGCCCGCCGCCCCGGAGGCCGGCGCGCCCGCCGCCCAGGCGGGGACGGCCGGCGGGGAGACCGCCGCCGCCGAGGAGCAGGCGTGCCCGGCCGACATGAAGCTCGTGGAAGGCGAGTACTGCAGCGAGGTCGAGCACAGCTGCCTCCGCAGCTGGTACGACAAGTCGAACAAGAAGACGGTCTGCGAGGAGTTCGCCCCCACCCCGGCCCGCTGCACGGGCGACAAGACGAAGAAGCGCTATTGCATCGACACGTACGAGTGGCCGAACAAGAAGGGGGAGCGGCCCGAGGTGATGAACCGCTTCCACCAGGCGCAGGTCAAGTGCGCCGCCGTCGGCAAGCGCCTCTGCACCGAGTCGGAGTGGACGCTCGCGTGCGAAGGCCCCGAGATGAAGCCGTTCCCGTACGGGTACTCGCGCGACGCGACGAAGTGCAACGGCGACCACCTCTGGGACGATCCCGACATGAAGAAGGTCGCGAAGCGCGACCCGGGCGAGCTGGCCCGCCTCTGGAAAGGGGTGCGGAGCGGGTCGCAGCCCGAATGCATCAGCGACTATGGCGTCGCCGACCTGCCCGCGAACACCGACGAGGTGGTGGCGAGCGAGACGAGCGGCGGCTGGCGCGGCAAGTTCGACAGCGTCCACACCGGCGGCCCCTGGTACAAGGGCGTGCGCAACCAGTGCCGGCCGAAGATCTACACCCACGACGAGGGGTTCTATTATTACTTCCTGAGCTTCCGCTGCTGCGCCGAGCCCGACGGCAAGGCCACCGAGCCGCGGACGCCCCGGCAGGTCCAGGAGGGGTGGGACATGGCTCGCGTCGAGCGGATGGCGCAGTTCACGGTCGACGAGATGCGCGGGAAGCTCGAGCTCAAGGAGCAGGGCAAGTGCGAGTGCAAGCCGACCGACATCCGGTGCAAGACGATGTGCGGCACGCTGCTCGGGCCGGGCGCCGTGGACGCGACGCCCGGGGGCGGCGCGCCGGCGGCGCCAGGGAGCGGTGAGAAGAAGCGGTGAGCGGCGAGGCGCCCGCCGGGCCCGCGGCGCAGCGCGAAGGGGCCACCTCCACGCCGCCGCCCGCGGGCTCCGCTACATGCTGGCGTCCGTCAGCATCGCCACGACGCGCTCGATCGACCAGTAGCCTGCCATTGCGCCCATCGCATACACCACGCCGCGCCTCACCGTCGCTGGTTGCGTGGGGACGCGCGCGGCAAGGAGGCGCAGCGCGATCACCAGCGCGATCACGCCGAGCTGACCGAGCTCCACGCCCACGTTGAAGAACAGGAGCGCAATCGGCACATGCCTCTCCGGCAGCCCGATGTCGAGCAGCGACGACGCGAACCCGAGCCCGTGGAGCAGCCCGAAGGCGAACGTGACGGCCCAGGGGGCCCGGCGGGTGAGCGAGTCGGTCGACCGGATGCACTCGCCGCAGAGCAGCACGATCGAGAGCGCGATGGCCGCTTCGACCGGCGGGGCAGGCAGCGTCAACCAGCCGAACACGGCGCAGGCCAGCGTCAGGCTGTGCGCGACCGTGAAGGCCGTGACGGCGCCGAGCAGCTTCCGGCCGCCGCGCACGAGGAGCGTGAGCGCGATGACGAAGAGGAGATGGTCGAACCCGGTCAGGATGTGCTCGACGCCGAGCCACGTGTAATCGACCATGATCGGCCGGAGCGCGCCGAGCCCGGCGGAGGCGGGAATACCGTAGACCAGAAGGCTCGGGTCGTCGCCGGTCAACACCCGGACAAGCCGGCTTCCGTTCCGCCACTCGACAACCACCATCACGTTGGTCTCGGTCCCCTCGAGCCAGGGGAGCTCGATGGCGCCGACGAGGCCGGATGGACCGCAGTCGAGAGTTGCACCGTCGAGCTTGCAGGCCGGGGGGAACACGGCGGGCGTCGCGAGCTCGGAGCGGAGCGCGGACGAGCTCGCCTCCCAGCGTACGGCGAACCGCCCGTCGTGGCCTTCCACCTCCGTCAGCGAAAGGAGCGCAGAGTTGAGCGCGTGGCCGGCCGCGGGGACGGGCGCCAGGAGCAGGGCCAGCAAGAACGGCAGGGACCGAGCCAGCCGGAGCAGACGAGAACGATTCAAGGGCTCTCCTTGAACCTGTACTGCGCGAGGAGGCTCTCGACGAGCTCGTCGACGGCTTCCTTCTTCCTTGCGGCGACCCAGTCGCTGGTGAGGGTCGCGCGGATCGCCTCGCGGCTGGGCAGCCCCCCGCTTGTCTGGTTGACCCGCACGAGCAGCAGGCTGTCCTGGGTCTCCACGGCCTGCCACGCGGCGAGCGGCGAGCTGCAGATGCTCTCGGAGACCGCGGGACCGAACTTGGCTGCGAGTGAATCGCGGGTGAGGTTGCCACCCACGATCGGACGACCGAGCGTCCTCGGGTCCGCACCGTCGGCCAGCCCCCGTCGATACGTCGACCGCTGCTCCTCTGCAGCCGGATCGCTCCTGGGAAAGGTGACGACCTCGAAATCGTACCGCAGCGGCGTCTCGTACTTGCTCCGGTGAGAAGCCAGCCACGCGTCCAGCTCTGCGTCCGTCGGCTCCCGCGCCGCCATCGGCTGAGCCGCCCGTGTCCGCAGCCTCTCGGCCAGCGCGACCCGCACCGTCGCATCCTGCCGATCGAGCCCCTCCCGCAGCGCCTCACGGTAGAGCACCTCGTCCCGCTTCCACCCGTCGAGCGCCGCCGCCAGCTCGGCCTCCGTCGGCGCCCGCCCCATGTTGTCGCGGAACTGCCGCTCCAGATCCGCCTTCAGCCCCGTGCTGACGACGATCTCCCTGGGATCGCCGGCGACGAGCCGGTGGCCGAGGAACAACAGCGCGCCGATGAAGAGGAAATGAAGGACCGGTTCGCGGAGCAACCGAGCGAAGCTCCCCGTGGTTCTCTCTCTGGTGTCAGGCATGGGACGCGCTCTCGTTGGAGGCGAAGGCATCATGGAAGCGTGGCGTCCGCAAGGTCAATCCTGCGGGAACCAGCAGGGGCAACGTTGCGGACGCCACCTTCCGATGATGCCTCATCCCATCTAGGGGGCCGCGTTCACTCCACAGGCTGCGGGCTTCGGGGGTGCGAGGCGACGGGCCGGCTCGGCCTGCCGCTGGGCGCGGCGCTCGGGTCGGTGCTCGGCGCTGCCTTGGCTCGGGCGAGATGAGGACGAGACGGATGAGCCGCCGTCGCGCATCGACCGATGCGCGATGGACGCGTGACATGTCACGCTGCGCCGTGACATGTCACGCTGCGAGGTGTGACATGTCACGGCGCACCGTGACACGTCACGGAATGGGGCCGCATTTCGCGGCGGGCGGCTTATTTTCCGGCCCGTGGAACGCGACCGCTCGAGACATCGAGCGGCCGCTGCGTCCGGCACGTTGCGTGCATTAACGGCTCCGAGCGGGCCCAGCAGCGTCGAGCTTCCGGAACACGCGACGGCGTGAGCCGGCGCGCCCGCCCCTCCTCATCGTCCTCATGAGTGGCGCCGGCGCCCCCGCGCCTTCCGCGCCTGGAACCCAGGCCGAAGGGCAAACGCGTACACGAGCCAGAGCAAGAGGTGTCTATGAAGCTGAACCGCAGATCTTCCTTCCTCACGCGTTCCGTTCTCCTGGCGGCGCTTTGCACAGCCTCCGTGGCGTGCGTGGAGAACAAAGACGGCGAAGTCTACAGCGCCACCCCCGGAACCTTTAACATTACCTTCTCCGGAAGCCATTCGGAGCCCAACTATCCGATCCGCATCCAGATGCTGGCCGACCCTGATGGGCCCATCGACCGCTTCAGCGCGAACTGGGTGAACGTCGGCCCCTCCTCCATCACCACCGGGACTACCCCCAGTGTTGACGATTTCGGGACTACTTCCTACGCGTGGTCAGCCACCGTGCCGAGCACCGATCTCGCCCCCCGCTGGCCCGCGGGTGGCATCCTGCGCTGGCGTGTGCTCGACGGTGACGGTGTGAACATCGCGCCGGGCAGCCCGCTGGCGACCGCCGGTCAGGACTATAATGAATGCTACAACGAGGAGGTGCTGAACGGGGTGAATGACTGGGCTACGATGAGGGATAATTGCGCGAGCCCGTGGAACAACGCCTCGTTCGTCAGCTCTTCTCTGTCGCCAACGCAGAACAACCCGCCGGAGTACATCCGGAGGAAAGGGGTCGGCAGCGTGGGGGAGACGACTGCCTACTACACCGCGATAGGCGCGCCGCCCAAGCTCAGCGACCCGAACCCAGCCAACCCTGGCTTCAAGCAGCGATTCGGGTTCGGCACGGTGGGCTCGGATGAGGTGTCCGCCGTCTACTACAACGCGGGCGATCTCGCCGTCGGTCGAGAAATGCACTGCAAAACGTTCGCGAACGACCCAGTGACGACCGGCACGGATCCCGGCGTGGCCTGCTTCGTGAGCAACTACGACGTAGACACTGCTGCCCCCTTCTTCACAGGAGTCCGGAGCGCGACGGACAGGGATACCATCCTCGCGAATACGGCGTACGGGTTCAGTCATGGCCACTCCGGCGCGTTCGCCACGGTCGCCATGTGGTACACCTCGCCGATCACGGCGAACAACAGCGTCCGGTTCGTCGTTTATGACCGGAATGAGCCGCCTCTCCATACCGAGGGGCTCCTCTATGAGGCGCCGCTCGATACCACGGGATTCAACAAGACCATCCCGCACAACTGCATTGCTTGCCATGGCGGCGCCGACTACGATGACACGAACCACCGCGTGCTCGGAGCCAGCGCGACCCAGAACGGCGCGCGGTTCTTGCCGTTCGACCTCAACGCCTTCGAGTTCCCGGACACGGGGAGCTTCACGCGCGACGATCAGGAGGAGAACTTCCGCAAGCTGAACGCGATGGTTTACGGGGCAGGGGCCTCCGATCGGACCAAGGAGCTCATCATGGGCTGGTACGGCGGCAACGTGAACGCGCCGAACAGGAAGCAGAACAGCAAGTACATCCCGGCCTCGTGGGAGAACGACCCGAACAGCCCGGATTTCACGGTCAACGGGATCAAGAGGGCGGACGCGAAGATCTACCGAGATGTCTACGCGCCGTACTGCCGTGCTTGTCACGCCTCCCAGAGCCTTAACGCAATGGAGTCGGCCTCTGCCTTCCGCGGCCAGGAAGGTAACATCATGTACGACCTCTGCGTGAGCCATCAGATGCCCCACGCCGAGGTCACACTGGACCGGTTCTGGAAGAGCCCCGCGCGGGCCTACCTCTTCGGATTCTTCGATTTCGAGGGCGTCTGCAATCCCTAGGAGACGACCATGACGCGAAGGCGGATGATCACGGGCGTGAGCGTGGGTGTGGGCGCTGCGGTGGCCTTGATCCTGGCCCTCGCCGGGCGAGGTGGTGCTCCACCCCCGCGGCAGACGCACACAGTGTCTTTCGCTCCGCCGACCACCGGCGGAGGCACCGCCGCCAGGCGAAGCACGGCGGCGGCGCCCCGGCCTCGCCCGGCCGGCGAGGTCGAAGCGACGGAGATCGAGGCGACGTCCTCCGCGCCGTCCACGGAGCCCGTGGTGGAGCGGGGGGTCGCCCTGGCGCAGCGCATGCGTGACGACATTTGCCGGTGCGAGACCCGGGAGTGCTGGTATCGCACCGCCGCGATCTACAAGGGCAAGAGCGGTCGCACACATCCGAAGACCCCGGAGGAGGCCCGGGTCGTCAAGGCGGTCATGGACGAGCTATCCGAATGCATCAAGCGCATCATCGTGGAGGAGGCCCGGGCCAGCGCCGAGCGTGAAGCTACGCTCGACGCGCCTGAGGGCGGTTAGAGGCGGCCGGGCGGCGCTTCCGCGCGCCCCCGGCCGCTCAGGCGCCCTCCCCACGCCGGCGCACGATCCCACGCGCGCCGAGCATCACCGCCGCCGCTGAAAGCGCCCGCGCCCATGGCGGGGCAGGAGCATGAGGGCCGACGCGCAGAAGGCGCGTCATGTCGAGTGACCCGGCTCCGCCGCCATCCTGGCATGAAGGGGGGGACGGATCCGCCCGAAGCCGCGCCGGCAGCGGCGCGGGGCTTCGGGCGGCTCGCGTCAGGGCGAGAGCGTGACGGACTTCGCGTCGAGCGCCACTTCGTAGTAGCCCTGCGGATGCCACTTGAGCGCGGTGCCGTTCTGCTTGAGCGTGCCGCCGGTGACCGTCACGCGCACGTACTTCCCGGGCGGGAAGTTCTGGGGGAGCGTCCAGCTGTAGGTCGTGTCGTTCCCGTTCTTGGTGTTGGTGCCGTCGGTGATCGCCTTCTGACCGCGCCAGTACGCGCCGATGGTCTCCATGGTGCCGATCCACACGTCGCCGTACGCCTTGACGGCCTTGACGTGATCGGACCAGGCCTGGAACGGGATGGGCTGATAGGCGCTGTCGTTGCCGCCGGTGAAGCCGTGAATGCAGAAGGTGCGCCACTTCTTGCCGCTTCGCGCGCTCGCGACCTCCGCGTCCATCTGCGCCTTGGAGGCGTTGGTCGGGGGAATGTAGGTGGGCAGCTTGAACGGATTGCTGTTGTCGTTCGGGCCGATCAGGGCGTTGGACACGCCGCGATTGATCATGAAGCGCGTCCGGGCGATGCCCTCGTACACATCCGCGCCGTTCGGGGCCGCCATCGTGTACGGCGTGACGCCGAACTTGTCCTTGAGGTCCTTCGTCGCGGCGTCCGTATCGGCGCCGTTGTTGTCCATGCTCGAGTGGCTCCTCGTGTGGTTGGCGAGCTCGTGCCCGTCCATCAGCGCCTTTTGCCACACCGGATTGTTCGCTTCTTGCCTGCCGGTCCAGACGTAGAACGTGAACGGCACGCCGAGCGCGTTCATCGCGTCGTAGTTCTGGATCTGGGTCTGGTTCACGTCGTCGAAGCTGTACGTCACGGCGCCCGCGAAGCCGGCCCAGTCGATGACCTTGAACCCGCCGGCCGCGCCGGCCGGCTTCGGCACGTTGCCAGCGCCGGGCGCCGGCGGAAGGCCGGATTCGGGCGCCTCTCCTCCATCACCGCCACCGCCCGTTCCTGCTCCACCCGTTCCGCCGGTGCCGGCGGGGTCCGAGCCGCCGGTGCCGGCCGGGTCCGAGCCGCCGGTGCCGGCCGGGTCCGAGCCACCGTTGCCCCCCCCGGACGCCGAGGTCGTACCGGGATCCCCGCTGCTGGAGGAGGAGCTTCCCGGCGTGCCGCCGCTGCTGCTGCCGCCGCTGCTGCTCGTCGTCTGCTGGCCACCGGTGGTGCCGCCGGAGGTCTCCCCCCCGTCGTCATCGCCGCCGCAGCCGCTGACGTGCAGCGTGCCCAGCAACAACATCGCACCGAGCGCCAAGGACGATGACGCAGGAAAATTCTCGAAGTGGAGGAATCGCGCAGATTTCAGCATGGGGTGAGGATACAAATTCCCGGAAGGCGCTCAAAGGATTATGCGCGACGCACGCGGGTCGACGCATCGCACGAAGGGCTCATATGTTACCAAAAGTAGCGAGCGGCTCACATGTTACCAAAAGTAGCGAGCGGCCCTCACACGTTACCAAAGGTAGCAAGGGCCGCGTCAGCGAAGCGCTCCGCCGTATCTTTCTAGCGACGCGGCGACTGCCGGAGCGTACCGGGCTTCGCGTCGGCCTCATGTGCAAGGCTGTCACCCTGACTCGCCAGGTGTATTCCAACCCGTCTGGACGATCGGCAAAGCAGGCGGGCAGGCCCGTGCATAGGGCCGGAAGCACTGCCCGCCGCGTGGGTCCAAGGGTCCGCTTCACGGATCTCCCTGGTGTCCGAGCAACACGCGCCGACACCATCGATGCAGGCGCACGTCGTCGGTCGCGAACGACCAGCGGGCGGCGAGCCATCGCTCCGCAGGCTCGAACAGCGCGTCGAGGTGCTGGGCCAGCAGCCACTCCCGGGCGAGGCGCCGGTCGCGATCCGTGGCGGTCGTGGTGATGAACGGCGTGAGGTAGATGACGGCCGACAGCGGATCGAGCCGAGCGTCTCCCACGATGGGTAGGCCCCCGAAGTCGATCACGGCGCTCACCTCCTGGCCTTCGACCAGCACATTGCCTGGATAGAAGTCCATGTGCACGAAGCTCGGTCGCTCCGGCTCGGGCAGCGCGGCGGCCAGAGGCGCCGGATCGATGCCGTCGAACGCGCTCCCGGCGCAGGTCAGGCTCTTCCTTGCGCGCAGCTCGAGGTAAGCGCGGTAAGAGGGCGTCCGGATCGGCTCGGCTTCGCAGAGGTCGCCGTACCACGCAGCGCTCACGCGCAGGGCTCGCAGGCGCGTCGAGGCCTCGAGAAAGCGAAGGATGAGCTGTTCCCGCTCGGCGCCGGCCGCCTCGCCGAGCACCTGCAAGAGGGGCCGCCCGGGCAACCGCGGCTCGAAGGTGATGAGGCGGCCGTGCAGCTCGGTCATCTCCAGGACACGCGGGATCGAGAACGGCACCGCGCTCGCGGGATGGTGGAAGTCCTCGAGCAGCTGGGCTCGCCGAACGACCGTCTCCCGGACGGTCCCGGGATGGTGGACGCGCGCGACCCGCTCGCCGCCCAGCGCGAACACGCAGGCTTCACCGCCGATGCCGAGCAGCGCATCCCGGGTCAGGCCGAGATGGCTCATCACCTGCAGCAGAGGG
Organism: Sorangium sp. So ce426; assembly: GCF_051475585.1. Taxonomy (NCBI): domain Bacteria; kingdom Pseudomonadati; phylum Myxococcota; order Polyangiales; family Polyangiaceae; genus Sorangium; species Sorangium sp. So ce426. The sequence goes on from NZ_CP150341.1 coordinate 9,940,875, forward strand.
GCGTCGTCGTCGATGCTCATCCCGAGGTCCGCTGCGGGCGACTCGTGATCATGATGTCGTTCGCCCCGGCGCCGCGCGCCCTCAGAAGAAGGCTTTCAACAGGCCTATCGCGCCCTGCTTCCAGGGCACGCGGTGGGTCACGCCCGAGCGGCTCTCGAACTCGCTCCTGTGCGCCCGGTACCACTCGAGGTTGCGCACCAGCGCGTCCTTGTTCGAGTACCTCGGCGTGAAGCCGAGCACCCGCTCGGCCTTCTCGATCGACACGAACGAGTCCTTGGACGCCGTCTCGTACACCCACTTGTAGAGCGGCGACACGCCCATCGCCTCGAGCGCGCGCAGGCCGAGCACCGCCGGCGCCGCCGGGAAGGGCACGATTTTCTTGCCCTTGCCCACCGCGTCGAGCACCGCCTGGTAGTCCTCGCCCATGGTGGTGAATTCCTTCGCGCCGATGTTGAAGGTGTCGTTGGCGACCGACGCCTCCTTCGTCATGCACAGGGTGATCGCCTCGCAGAGATCGGCCACGTCGAGGAGCTGGTAGCGGTTCTTGCCGTCGCCGATCATGGGGAAGCCCTTGCCGTCGAGCGCCCAGTCATAGAGCAGGGCGAAGACCCCGAGCCGCTCCGGGCCGATGAAGGACTTGGGCCGGATGATGGGCACCACGAGCCCCCGGCCGCGCTCCTCGAGGCACACGACCTCGGCCTGGATCTTGGCCTGCCCGTACGGGCCCACGCCGTCGAGCCGGTCGTCCTCGCAGAGCGGGTGGTGGTCGGGGATGCCGTACACGGCCGTGGAGGAGATGTGCACGGCGCGCTCGACGCCGTGGCGGCGCGCGGCGCTCATGACCAGGCGCGTGCCGATCACGTCGGTCGTGTAGATCTCCTCCGCCGTGTACAGGGGCAGCGCGGCCGCCGTGTGCACGACGAAGTCGTGCCCCTTCACCGCCGCGTCGACGACCGCCGCGTCACGGATATCGCCACGCACCTCGCGGATGCGCGACCGCTCGGGGTAGTCGAAGTCCAGGAGGTCGAGCGACGTGACGTCATAGCCGCGCTCGAGCAGGTGCCGCACCAGATTGATCCCGAGGAAGCCCGCGCCGCCCGTGATCAGGACCTTCTTCTTGCTCATCGTCTCACAACCTCGCTTCAGGGACAGGAATCAGGAATCAGGAGAGCCGCCGGCGCTCACGCGCCGCGCGCCTCGATGATGGCCCGAGCCTCGGCCGGGTGGCGCTTGCACTCGAGCAGCGCTCCGAGGAGGAGCGGCGCCACGATGGTCGCGTCCGACTCGATCACGAACATGGGCGTGTCCTCGGTCAGCTTGTCCCAGGTGATCTTCTCGTTGGGCGTGGCGCCGGAGTACGAGCCGTAGGACGTCGTCGAGTCGGAGATCTGGCAGAAGTAGGCCCAGGGCCGGGCCGGCTCGTCGAGATCGTACTTGAGCGACGGCACCACGCAGATGGGGAAGTCCCCCGCGATGCCCCCGCCGATCTGGAAGAACCCCACGCCCGCGCCCGCGCTGAGCGCACGGTACTGGTCGTAGAGCTCGGCCATGTACTCGATGCCTGACTTCACGATGCTCGCGCTGCACTCGCCCCGCTTCACGTAGGACGCGAAGATGTTGCCGAAGGTCGAGTCCTCGTGGCCCGGGACGACCAGCGGCAGCCCGGCCTCCGCGGCGGCGAGCAACCAGCACTCCTCGGCCGGTCCGCGGTGGAGCGCGGGCTCGACCGCCTGGACCAGCTCGTAGAAGTACTCGTGCCAGAAGCGGCGCTCGCCGCTCGCCGTCGCCCGCTCCCACCTGGGGACGATGTGCTTTTCCACCGCGCGGAAGGCCTCGTCCTCGGGGATGCTTGTGTCGGTCACGCGCCGCATCCGGTTCTCGAGGATGCGCGTGTCGTCCTGCTTGGTGAAGTAACGGTAGTCGGGGAAGTCACGGTAGCCGTCATGCGCCACGAGGCGAAACAGCGACTCTTCCAGGTTGGCGCCTGTCACGGACATGCCGTGGATCAGGCCGGCGCGGATGGCCGGCGCCAGCGTGATGCCGAGCTGGGCCGAGGACATCGCCCCGGCCACGGCCCAGAACATCTTCCCCCCGCGCTCGATGTGCTCCCAGTACGCGAGGAGCGCGTCGCGCGTCGCGCGGGCGTTGAAATTCTTGTAATTGCGAAGAACGAACGTGAGGAGGGGCAGCGTCGTGGCCCCGGACTTCGTCTCAACCATGTTTCGCCGAGCCTCAGCGACCACGAAGGTCGTCCCGGTGGCCTCGGGTCGCGCAGGCCACCAGGGACGCGCTACGGACCGGCGCAGGCCGGGCCGCCATCGCAGCGTCGGGTGGCTTCGGGAGCACCGTAGCATGAATCACGCGGATCGTGTCAAGCCCGTCGCGGCGGGCGGTCCACCTTGTCTGCGCTCTCACGCGACGTCGTGCAGCCCAGACCGCGTGCCGGCCAGCGCGCTCTCACAGCGACCTGGACCGGCGGCCGGCGCCAGCAGGTGGACGAGCGCTCGATCCGCGCAGGCAGCTGAGAACGCTGCACGCTTTGGACGGAACGAACCGCGGCCATTGTCGTCCTCTCTTCCCGATTCCGTTTGACGCCGGATCCCTATTATCGGAAGAATCGCCCGCGTCGTCACGTTGCTCGTCCGTTGCGAAGAGGGGAGAAGGGGCGATGGGCGCACGGAGCCTGCGGATCCCATGGGTGGTCCTGGTCGTCCCCCCGCTCGTCGTCGTACCGACGCAAGGAGAGGCATCCGAGCTCAGCGCCGGTGTGAGCCTCGGATGGCTCCAGGCCGGTACCAGTACAAAGGGCTCGGCGCCAAGATGATGGCCCCATGAAACACAGCCTCAACGAGCTATTAGATGTCATTTATCGATACTATCCACGCGGGGTTGGAATCACCGACGATATCGATGTTCAGCTACGCAATGCGACCGAAGAGCACGCCCGGCTCGTGGCCGCGCGAATCCGAGCATCAAAGGACGATCGCTGGCACACCCTGCTGCGTCGCATCAAAGAGTGCTTCCCAGGCATGGTCATGAACGAGTCGCTTCATCTTCCCTCCGGTGGCTGCGACGGATGTTACTCATTCACGCTCGATCTGGCAGAGTCCAACGGCCGAACGCTGTGGTTCCAAGTGAGCTTCCTGGCTCCGTACTACATTGTTCACCGTTCGCAGACAATCGAAATAGTAAAGCAGATAAGGAACCTTTTCATAGTCGATTTTCAGGGCATGCACTTCCGCGTTTCAGGAAGTACACTCGATCCGAGGCTCATCTCGAACCCGGACCACGAAAGCCCAAGGACGGTCCCCATCAAGCGGAACTACGTCACGTTCGAGCTGTCGCTCGCCGAGCAGCCATACGCGGACTGGGTTGCCCATGAGATCGAAGCGATCTTCGATTGCGAGCGCATGCCGCCAGAGGTTGGAATCGCGTTCGTGCCAGAGGTGGCGACGGATCTGCGGATTCCTGGGGCGGTCAGGGTATACGATTGTTTCTTCTCAGAACACGAATGGGTGAAGCCCTCGCCGTCCGACGTGCCGGCACCCGGCGTAAGTGTCGACGTGACCAACCTCACGGAACGGTTTATCGCGGTGCTTACCGTGCTCCGGGCGCATCACCAGATTGGATTGACTCTCACGTTGCCCGAAGCGGTTCTACGACTGCCAGAATCGTATCGACAGTCCGTGGGGGTTTTTGCGTCAGTATCGACGGATGGCTTCCTACACAAGGATAAGATGCTCGAGCAGCTTGCGCGCATGCGTCCGCACGACGAGTCGCCGGAGACTCTCCGCGCCATGGCTGCCAAGCGCGAGCTCGAAGCGCTGGTCGCGTCGTGGGACGGTGACGGCGAGCCGCCCGCCGCCATGGTCGCTTGGGCCTCGAGCTTCCTGGCGAATTGGCCCGTGAACTCGGAGCCCGTAGCTTCGTCGTAGCACGACTGCTGGAAGGTGTCCCCATCAGCGGGAAAGCCGCTGAGATCGCCAAGAGGAGAGCGGGAAGGCCATCCCGGCATGTCCCCTCCTGCTCCCATGGTTTCTTGGCGTCACGGCAGATCGCTTGGCTGCCTGCCTCCCTGCAATCGTGGCAGCCGTCGTGGAGGCCGTGCTGAGCTCCCATGACGTGACTTCGGCTATTCGGGAAACCGCAGCGTCTTGTGAGCCTCGCCGCTCTCTCCCACCGTCGTGCTGCCATCGTAGTTCCAGCTGGTGCCGCCCTTGCCCGGCTGTCCGATCTCGATGGTGACGCCCTCGAGCGTGAGCTGGTCCTCGTCGAGGTAGGCGACGCCGATCGAGTCGCCGCCGCGCCCGGGACCGCCGTAGCCGCCGGGCCCTCCGTCGCCGCCCTGGCCGCCGAAGCAGGCGACGAGCTCATCTCCCAGCGTTCCGCCCCCTGCGCCTCGGCCGCCTATGGCGCCGTCCTGGGGTTCCCCGCCGTCGCCGCCGTCGCCGCCGTAGTCCGCCGTGATCTTGGTGTCGCGCACGGTCAGCCGGGCGTGAACCGCGAGGATGCCGATGGACGGCTGTCCGTTCGCTCCCCCGCGGCCTCCTCGGCCTCCGCACCCGCCGGCCCCTCCCGAGCCTCCTCCTGGGCCCCCCTTCGAGGCCACGCCGCACACGGCGAGCCCGCCCCGACGACCGCCGCCGCCGCCGCCGCCCTGGCCCGGCGTGCCCCAGGTCCCCTCGCCCCCCGTGTCGCCCTCCCACCCTGTATCGGTGAGGCGCCCGATGCCCTTGCCCGGCACGCCCTGCGTTCCCGAAGCCCCAGGGCCCCCCTCGGATCCGTTGCTGCAACTGCGGTTGTCCTGCTCCCCGATACCACCGCGTGCGGGCGGCAACAGGTCGGCGGGCTCCCCATCGCCTCCATCCTCGGCGCTGTCGGGGTGCCCGTCCCCTCCCTTGCCGCCGATGCTCGTGTGCCCGCTCTCGCACTGGTTGACGGCCGCAGGCGCACCGGCGACGACGGTCGCCGAGCACGCGTGCCCACCGAAATTGCCATCCAGTCCGTCCGGTTGCCTGTACTGCCACTTCTCGCCGGGAATGCCTCCATCTCCTTGGCGGGCGGAGATCTCGCTCCGCAGGATCTCCACTGCCGTGCTCGACTGCACGAGCACGCTGACCGGGCCCGCCGAGGCGACCTCGAGATCGGCGAGCGTCGACACCCCGTCCGCGGCCCCCGTGTCCTCGGGGCCCGCGGGCTCGACAATCACCATGGGGCCGAAGACCGTGGCGTGAGAAAACGTGGTCCGCGGGCGCAGGGGGTCGCGCACCCATTTTCGGCAGTGGAAGCCCCCGAGGAGATCCACGCCGGAGGGTACCCTGATATGCTCCACGATGAATCCGTCGTTGCAGAGGAACACGCGCCCTCGTCCAGCGCGCGCGAGCTCGATGGCGCGCGCGACGGTGAACACCGGCTTCGCCTTCGTGCCGGGGTTCCTGTCGTCGCCAAAACCGTAGTTTCCGGCGAGGAACACGCCGCAGCCGTCGTCGAGGATATCGGCGGCGACGTGCTCGACGCAGACCGACTCCGGAGGCGGCTCGTCCTCGCACGAGGTGCCTTCACAAGGCATCACGCCAGGGTCGTTCACGCCGGGCGCGGTTCCGCAGCCGGCCGCCCACGGCGACAAAAGAAGGATGAAGGCAGCAGCGGTGGTCTTCCTCATGGGCGTCTCCTGATGTGCGCCGTCAGCACAGAGCGGTTCATTGAGGCGGTCCCGGGTCTGGTGCATCGAACCGATACCAGAACTGCGCAATCCCGCCTTGCCCCAGGCCGAGCCTGCTCTCCAGGGGTGCATTGGCGCCGAGCCCCCCGGTGCCGGCTTGTCCGGGCAAGACCGTCGCCGTCTCCAAGATGGCCACGGAGGCGCCCACGGAGCCGATGCCGAGCGAGTGGCCCCCGGCGCCACCGCCCGCATCGCCCCCGCGGCCGCCGTTGCCTCCGGTTCCGCCGCGGCACGCGGGCAACATGTCACTTAGACCCGCAAGGGGCTTTCCACCGTAACCGCCGAATGACCCGCCGCCGCCAGGCTGGCCCGTTCCGCCGACCCCACCGTTGCCGCCCTTGGCCCCGAGGACCGTGCTGGCATCGATCGTGAGATGGCTCCCCTGCAAGGCCACGATTGCGATGCTCGCGCCGCCGTAGTCGCCTCCCTTGCCCCCCTTGCCCCCGCACCCGCCGCTGCCGCCTGATCCGCCGGCCGCCCCGCCCTGGGGCCGACCTGCCGGACACGCGTTCATGGGGCCGCGCCCCGCGCCGCCGCCACCTCCGCCGCCGCCCTGGCCGACGCCGCCCGGCTTCCCGTCGTCCCCACGGACGCCGACCCATCCATCGAAGCCCAAGAGGCCATCGCCAACCGCTCCCGCAGCGCGGTCTGCAGGGGCGCCGTCTGCTCCCTCTTCCCCTGCCTTGCACGCCATGCTGGACGACGCGCCGAAACCACCCAGGCCGATGTTATCCGGATTCCCGTCCGGCTCCGGCAGTCCTGACGTTCCACCGCCGCCCGTCTCGAGGCCTCCATCGCCCCCCTGGCCACCCGTCGACTCGATCCCGTCGCCGCACGCGGTCACGACCGGAAGGGCGCCCAGCGACACGTTCGCGATGCAGGCGTCCACGCCATCGTTCCCCAAAACGCCGGCCTTCGCGCGGAAGCTCGGCGCGTCCTCGCCAGGCTCGCCGTTCTTGCCGTCCCCTGCGAGGATCTCACTCCCCTGCACGATCACCCTGGCCCCATGCTCCAGGATCATCGCGATCGACGACTTGCCGTCGCTCGCGGAGGCGTCCGCCGCCTCGACGCGCACGCCGAAGATCACCGACGTCGCATCCTCCTCCGCGATGACCGCATCGTCTCCCCCGAGGACGCGCACCGGGATCCCCACGGGCGGCGCGATGACGGTCAACGCGCTCTGCTCGTCGAGCGGCCCTCCGTAGGACCAGTCGCCGCCGGCACACAGACGGCCGCCCCAGATATCGACACCCTGGGGGAGCGATACGGCCTCCTCGAACGACCCGCCGCACGCGTACACGCGCCGGGTCGCCTTCTCGCCGTGGCTTCGCCCGTGCGCGGCGAGGCCGATCGCGTGCTGCAACGTCCTCACCGGCGCGTCCTTCGTGCCGGGGCTATTGTCGTCGCCCAGCTCGCTGACGAACACGCCGCACATGTCGAGCGCCGTCGCCGTCTTCGGATCCCCGTCACAAGGAGACGGCTCCGGCGCCGGAACCTCGCACCAGTAGCTGTCCGCACAGCTGTCCGAGTAGCACCCCGTATTGGTGGCCGCTCCAGCCAGACCGAGCGCGACCGACGCCAGCGAGCGGAGGACCTCTCGACGGCGACCCATCGATCTAGAACGCATACCCCTGCCTCCCCCTCACCAGGTTCCTTCGAGGAGCACACCCGCCCGGTCGCTCGTCGTCACCGGCACGAGGCGGACGCCAGCGGCCTTTGGCGCACCACCGAAAAGGGCAACCTCCGTGAAGAACGAGGCCGCCGTCGCCACGCCGAACACGGCGCTCGTCGCCAGCGACACCGTGCCGAGGGTCGCGAACAGATCCCGCTCGTTCACCTGGTCACGAATGCCGGCACACGACGCCGGTGCATTGGCATCCCGGCACGTATGGGACGTCCACCCCAGCGCGCGACGCGTGACGTCTCGCTCGCGCAGATCGCCATGGATGACGTGAGCGCGCAGGAGAAAGACCGCGCCGGCCGCCGCCGTTGCCGTCGTCACCACGATGCCGCCGATCCGCGCCGTCCCCGGCCAGGAAGCCCATGGGCTGGGAGGCCGCGCCTGCGCAGCTGCCGGAGAGCGCGGGGCGCGCGGCGTTTCGTTCGTTGACACCGGAGCGCCCTCCTCGGCGCTGCTCACCGGCGCGCGCGACACATGAAGAGAGAGCTCGTGCTCCGCCTTCGCCACAGCGCGCACGGACTGAAACGCATCTTCGCCGCCCGGTGCTCGGGCCCGCACCATGTGCAGCCCCGGCTCGACGAACAGCGTATAGACGCGCGCGATGCGGCCGACGGCTTTGCCATCGACGAACACCTCGGCGTCCGGCGGGTCGACGGAGACACGGAGCTTCGCGACGTGCGGTGTTGCCTTGCGCTGCCCTTCCTCGAATCGCTTCTGCAGCGCGGCCGGCAGCGCCTCGCGCTGCTCGAGGCTCCAGGCGAGGTGTTCGGCCGCGTCGCGGTATTTGCCCAACACGACCTCGCAGAGGCCGAGCTCCCCGGCGATCTCCGCGCGCTCACGCTCCGTGCTCGACGCTGAGTCTGCGGCCTCGAAGGCCGCCTTGTAGGCGGCGTGTGCCTCGGACCATTGACCCGCCGCGCGCGCCCTCTGGCCACGGCGAACATGGTCCTTCACCGTCGAGCGCTCTCCCGACCTTGTCGTCGATGGGCCGCCCTGGGCGCGCGCCGCGCTCGTAAGGCATGTCGATGCCCCGACCGCAAGGAGAATCGAGAACAACCGTGGAGCGCAACGCATGTCACGACGGTAGTTGCGTCAACTGCTCGGCGTCAATGACGGGGTGAAATCGCCCTGCGCGTGCATTTACCGCGAGAAATTTCAGCGCGAACCAGCAATGTCGTCATCTTTACCAGGTGCCTGATACTGAACTAACGAGTATGTGAGATACCGGGATCGTATTGTCCTACCAAAATGGACCAGGCCGTTCACTTTTCTGACCCCGGGAGGGCCGCTCAGACGTGCTACCGGCATGGGCAAGCCAGCGGGGGCCTTCAGCAGCTTCGAGCTCTTCCGGCGCCTGGCGAGGCGCTTCGGGGTCCCGGCGCGCGATGCCGAGGACGTCGCGCAGGACGCGCTGCTGCGGGGGCTCGACGCGGAGGGACGGATCGAGGCAGGCGGGGACCCGGCGCCGTACCGCGTCGCGATCGCGGCCAACCAGGCGCGCGACTATCTTCGAAGCGCGCACCGCCGGCGAGAGGTGCTGACGCCGTCTCACGACGCCGAGCTTCACGACGAGCACCCCACGCCGGAAGAGCTGCTCAGGTGGCGCGAGCGGGAAGCCGTGTTGTGGGAGCTCATCGACGGTGTCGAGCCGAAGTACCGGGACATCTTGATCAAGCATGACCTCGAGGAGATCCCGCTGACCCAGATCGCCGCGGAGCTCGGGCTTCACCCCGACGCCGTGAAGACGCTGCACCGTCGAGCCCTCGAGCAGCTGGAGGAGGCGGCGCAACGCCGCAGGGCGAAGCAACGCTCGCGCGGATGGGACGAGACCCCCTGCGTCGTTCCGTTCGGGCTCACTCCACGCCAGGGGTGGATCGGCTCCCTGCTCCGCTGGACTTGGAGGCTCCTGGCGCAGGGGGCGAGCGTCGTGCTCATGAGCGCCATGGTCGCTGCCGTGACCTCCTCGTCCACGCTGCAGTCGTGGGTTCGATCAGCTCTCGATGACGGTTGGCCCGAGCTGACTGGGCAGGGCTCCGCGCCGCTCCCCGCGGAGCGCCGCGCCGAGCAGGCGGGGACGTCCTCCGCATCACCCGCAGCGCAGGCCGCTGCGCTCGTGGAGCGCGGCGCCGGACAGGATGGCGCCGGTGCGACCAAGACGCCTCCTCCGCCGGTAACGGCTGCTCCTCGCGCCTCGTCCTCGACGACGCACGCGAAGCCGGCGATCAGCGCGCGCGAGAGGAGCCTGATCAGCCGGGCCCGGACGGCCATCGAGGCTCGCAGCCCAGAGGCGGATCTCGAGGCGCACCGGTTGCTCGAGGCCCATGCGGAGGAGTTCCCGCGCGGTCGGCTCGCCGTGGAGCGCGAAGAGATGCTCAGGCAGCTTCGCTGACGGGTCGGCTGTCCATCAACACCTAGGCCAGCGGCGGAGTCGGTGCTGTCGTCGTGCAGCACGAGGCCGAGGTCCGCCGTGCGTCGGACAGGAATGCTCACGGTTCAGGAGGGAACATGGAGGACATGCTGGGTGCGATGTGGCTCGTCTCACCGCTCGGGCTCTCCATCGCGGTCGGGGGAGGGTGAAACCATGGGTCGTCCGTCGAATGACGACGAGCGAGCCGCCGCGCACGCGCGCCTGTTTTGCCCGGCGCTCGTTCGTGCCGTGCCGAGCTTGCTGGGGAGGCTGGGGGTCCCACCGTGCCATCGTACCGACGTGGCAGGGCAGGTCTGGCTCACCGCCTGGGAGAGCTGGCCCAGGTTCGATCCGAAGCGCGGCAGGCCGGAACGCTGGTTGAACGCTATCACCGTACACGTCGCCTGGCACTATCACGAGCGCAGGAAGCACCGCAGGGAGGAGCTCGTCGATTTGATCGAGTTTGCCGATCCCGCGCCGGACGCCGCCGCTACGCTGGAATCCGACAGCATCCGAGCGGGCACGATCGACGCGGTGAACGAGCTCGATCCGAAGCTGCGCTTCGTTCTCGTGGCACACGATCTGAATGGGATCCCGATGGCCCAGGTGGCGGAAGACGCGGGGCTGCCTCTCTCCACGCTCTACAAGCGACGCGCGAAGGCCATCGATGCGCTGCGCGACATCCTCGGGCTTCGGGCAACCATGGAGGCTTCGCCCGGAGAGCGGGGTCGCAATGGGCATCAAAGGCCAGGTTGTCCACTTCCGGCGCGACGTGGATGACCATGAGGCGGAGCGAACGATCGCCGCTCTGGAGGGCGCGCACCAGCGGTGCGACCCGCCTCGGGCTCGAGGGCGGACACCTCCTCAACCTGGTTTGCCTTTCCTTCTCCCGCCGGCCTGCTGGCGCGGCTCCACGCCAGCGGCGCGCTTCCCTGTCCGCGCCGCCCGTCGCGCCGGGTCGACCTTGCCCATCGCTGCGCATGCGAGCTCGGGCAGGGTCGCCTTCATCCACGCGGGGTCCACGGCGCCGGACGCGGAGAGGTAGGCGCGGCAGGCCTGGTGCGCCGGCCCGAGCAGCACGACGTCGACCATCACCTCGGACGAGCGCGCCCCGGAGAAGACGCCGAGCTCCGAGAGGTGCGCGATCGTCTCCGCCTTGAGCCGCGCCTTGGTCTCCCGGAGCGCGGCGCGGTGATGCCCGTCGAGCTCCAGCGCCAGCGCCTGGTACATGAAGCGCGCCTCGGCCTCGTGGTCGAACACCCAGGTCAAGTGCGCCTCCACCAGCGCCCTCACCGCCGAGCGCGCCGTCCTCGCGGCGAGCACGCGCGCGGTCACGTGCCCCACCAGCCGCTCGAAGGTCCGCTCCAGCAGCGCGGCCACGAGCGCCGGGCGAACACCGCGGTCACGGGGGAGATCGTCCGCGCGAGCGGGGGCCGGCCGATGTGACCGATGTAACTGCCACCCGCCTGGCTACGGCGCCTGCGCGCCGTCCACCACGGCTGCGAACTCCGGATCGGTCAAGCTCTTCATGAAGGCCACGACATCCGCCTTCTCCTCCGGCGTGATGGTGAACGCCCTGACGAGCGTGCTCTTGTTCGGGTTCTCGCTGCCCACGCCCGCGAACGGCCCGTCGTCGATGGTCCTGCCTCCCGCGGCGTAGTGATCGACGACCTCCTCCAGGGTGGCCACGCTCCCGTCGTGCATGTACGGCGCCGTCAGCTCGACGTTGCGCAGCGAAGGAACGCGGAATTTCCCCTTGTCCGCCGGATCGCCGGTGAACTCGAACAGCCCCTCTCCGCCGGAGGGATAGCCCCCGTCCGGGCCGAGGTTGTAGAGGCCGGTGTTGTGGAAATCCATCTCCGCCTGCTTCGTCTCGGCGCTCCGGAAGGCGGTCGTGAAGTTGATCCCGCTGTGGCAGTGATAACACTCGAGCCGCTCGGAGAAGAAGAGATCCATGCCGCGCACCGCCGCCTCGGACATCGCGCCCGCCTCTCCGCCGTAGGTATAGCGATCGTACGCGGAGCGCCCGGAGATGAGCGTCCTCTCGAACGTCGCGATCGCCTTCACGACGGTATCGAACGTGATCGGCTCGCGCTCGCCGGGGAAGGCGGCGGCGAACGCGGCCTTGTACGCCTCGTCGTCGCGGAGCCGGCCGAGCACGACGTCCTCGGCCCCGGTAATCCCGAGCTCGACCGGGCTCTCGCCGAACATCGGGACGAGCGCCTGCTCCTCGAGCGACGACAGCGTGGGGTTGCCCCACGTGAGCAGCGGGAAATAGGCGACATTGGCCAGCCCCATCGCGTTGCGCGGGATCGTGTCCCCTGTCGAGCCGGTCGGGGTGGGCTTGCCGTCGGCAAACCCCCTGTCGCGCTCGTGACACGAGGCGCACGCCATGGTCCCGTTGCCCGACAGGCGCTCGTCGAAGAACAGGGCGCGCCCGAGCGCGACCTTCGCCTCGGTCATCGGGTTGTCGGGCGGCACCCACGGCCTCGGGAAGCCGACGGGCAAGGCGAGCTCGTAGCCGTCGACCGGCTGGGTCGCTTCCGTCTCGCCCCCGCACGACGCCACCGCGAGCGCGACGAGCCCCGCCGACGCGATTGCGCGGATCACTCCAGCAGAATGCGGCGCTGTTCGTTGTGACACAGATTACACGCTCCTGAGATGGATGGAAACGGCATCTCGTTCGTCCCCTCGCCGTCCTGGGACCGCACGAAGAAGAACAGCGCTTGGTCCGGGAAGGGCAGCGGCTCGGTCGTGAAGAAGTTCCCGTTCCCGTCGATGGCGACGGAGAGCACGAGATCTCCCTCGCCTCCGCCGGCCGTGCGGAGCTCGACCGTCCCGCCCGTCACCGGCGTGCCCGACGGCGCATACACCGTGCCGGCCGCGGTGAAGAGCCCTTTGCCGGGGCCGTGGGGCTGATGGCAGCCGATGCAGTTCTGCCCCATGTTGTGGCTGCGCTTCTCGACAGCGGCGCTGATGTTCTCCACGTCGAGCGCCGGATCGCGCTCGAAGCGAGGGTCGCCCGGGAGGATCTCCGCGTCGCTCGGCTCGTCCATGTCCTCGTCGGCGGCACCGCAGCCGGCAAGCGCACAGACCCATAGCGGCGCGAGCAGACAGGTCGCCGTTCTGAGGATGTACATCTCACTCCACCCGGAAAGCGGTCTGCGCAGCCGACGGGTTCACGCCATCGAAGCCCATGCCAAGCGCGCTGAAGACGGGCGGGCACTCTGGATCGCCCTCGAAGGACATGCAACCGGAGGTGCGATCCGTCTCGCCGTCGACCTGGTGGTCGAGGTCGGACCCGGCATAGAACCTGGCGAGATCGAAGACGATGGTGCTCGACTCCGGGTCGACCCCGTCGATGCGTATATCGGCGAGGTTGTCAGCGGCGCACGAGTACCCCTCGCTCACGGTCCCCTCGCACTTCGTGCTCCCGAGGTGGAAGAAATAGGTCGGGTTCATCGTCGAGACGAGGTCGAGGCGCACGAACTTGTAGCCGCCCTTCCACGACCACCACATGCCGGGAATGTTCAGGGGCGCCGGGGCCGTCGCCGCGTCCAGGTGGTTCATCTCCGGGGGCAAACCCACGTTGAACCTGACACCGGCGTAATCGCCGGCGGGCGCGGTGCCCACAACCTCGGTCCTCGTCTCCGGGCTGCCGGTCTCACAGGAGCCCGTGCCGTCCTCGAAGTCGAGGAACGCGATCTTGTCGCGCTGCCACTGGCCATCCTGCTCGAGCGCGAGGGGCTCCTCGGACCCGTCGCCGCGAACGAGCCGCACGTCATAGACGTACATGCGAAAATCGAGCGCGTTGACCGACGATGCGGTCGTGCCGACTCCATCGAACGTGTCGGTGCAGGAGAACGGCCTGTCGCCGACCTTGGCGGCGAAGCTCAGCGCGAACGTCTTCGAGATGACGGCCTCATCGCTCCCGCCGCACCCGCTCAGAGCCGCGAGACAGGCCACGCCGAGGCACGTGACACGAGCCATTGAACAAATCATCAGGCAACCTTTCAAGCTACGAAGCCACAACGTCGTCACCACCGCACCGGAGCGGAGCCTACTCGAAGCTCGGCTCTCCTGGGTGCAGCAATTTGTCGCACCTCGTGACCGTCTTTCAAGGGGCGCCGGCGGTATCCGGGTGAAGAGTTTTCCGCCGCCGCTGCGCCGCGGTCATAACGAGATGTCCCTGCTGAGCCTCCTCTCCAATCAACCGGAAAGACGGGTGCGCTCATGCGTCGCGCTCCCGGAGCTCGTCGTCGAGGCGCTCGTCGTACTCGTCGCGAGCAGCCGCGAGGGTGCCTCCGGACGGAGCGGCCTGCGCAGCGTTGCTCCGCCACGATCGCAGCAGGGCGAAGATGCCGAGGAAGGTCGCCGCGATGCCCAGCATCAATCCCAGCGCGACCTGGCCGAGCGCGCCTGACGAGGGCGCCGCGCGGAGGCGCTCGCCGTAACGCGCCACGAGGTCCTGCTCGATGGCGTCGGCCACCTCGCCCCGACGGAGACGTGCGTGGATCTCGCGGCGAAGATCGCGCGCCAGCTCGGATTCGTGGACATCGAGCGTCTGATCCCAGCAACAAGGCGCGAGCAGGCGCGCCGCGAGCGCCCTCTCGCCGGGCGCCGGGGTCGAGTCGACGAGCTCGGAGGCGGCCTGGCTGGGCGGCGCGGGTTCGGCGCTGCCGGTGAGCGCCACGCCAGCGAGGGCGACGGCCAGCGCTGCCACGCGGCGCCAGTGGGAGCTCTGCAGGGACCGGAAACCCACTGGTCCGCTTCCCTTTCGCGCGCCCTGAGGAAAACGGGCCCGGTCATTGGCAGACCCCTGGTCTCGCTGCATCATCACGAAACAGGCTAGCGTGACCCGCCGCCAAGGTCCTGCGACACGATGTCGCGCTTGTCGACGGCGCATCCTGGCCCGGTCTGCTGCAACTTCCGGAACTTGCGCTGCATAGCTTCACTTTTGGCAATGGCGACGGTCCGCCCTCGCCCCGAGGCAGCTTGGGTGCATTGGGCGCGGAGGGGCACGGGCGGCGCGGTTCCGCAACCGAGGTGACTCTCTTGTTTGGAGCCGGTCGAATGATACAGCGCACGTGGGTCATGCTCGACAATCTGCACCGGCTCATGGTTTCCTGGTTGCCAGTGCACGGCACATCCCATGGATGCCATCGGCACCCCATGCTGCGCAGTCCGGTCGTCGGGGAGGCCCGTGGGCGAAAATCCTGCTATCATCCTGAGATGTCGTCCAGGAATGCCGTGCTTGCCGAGGCGCTGCAACTTCCGCCGGAGGAGCGAGCAGACGTCGCGAAGCGCTTGATCGCGAGCCTCGACGGACCTGCGGACGAGGACGTCGAGGCGGCCTGGCTCGCCGAGGTCGAGCGACGTCTACAAGACGTCGACCGTGGCACGGGTAACGTCGAGCCCTGGGACGTTGTTCGGGAACGGCTCGCCACACGTCTCCGCACGACCCGCCAATGACGGTTGTCTGAGCGGGACAGACTACGCCTGTCCAACAAGACGCGAGGCTGCTCCCCTCACCGCGCCTCCGCCACCACGAGCGCGCTCTTCCGCCCTACCCGGTACGTCCTCACCGGCTCTCCCCGGACGATCCGGTCGTGCTCGCTCCAGCGCGCGGCCTCCCCTTCCGCGACGCGCCGGGCGGCGCGCTCGGCGAGCCGCTCGGCGATGCGCTCCACCCCGCGGCGGACGTTCGCGCGCTGCGAGCGCTCATCGGCGACGCGCACCGTGATCCCGCTCGGCCGGTGGTGGATCCGGACCGCCGACAGGGTCTTGTTCACGTGCTGCCCGCCCGGCCCGCTCGCGCGGCAGGCCGAGATCTCGAGCTCGCGCAGGTCGACGCCCACGCCCCCGCCCTCGCCCGCGCCCGCGCCCGCGCCCGCGCCCGCCACGGCGTCCGCCCCCGCAGCGTGGACCGCCACCCCCGCGAACCACCGCTTGCGCGCCGCCTTCCCCCGCGCCGCGCTCCGCTCGACCAGCGCGTGTGTCCCGAGCTCGCCCGTGAGGCAGCGCCGCGCGTCGCCCTCCACCAGGATCTCGACCGAGGCCGGCGCGTCCTCGTCGCCGTGCAGCGTGACGTCGACCACCGCCAGCCCGCGCTCCTGGCAGAGCGCCTCCATGCGCTCGGCGAGCCGCGCCACGAAGCGCCGCACCTCGACCGGCCCCCTCCCCGCGCTGATCTGCACCCACCAGCGGCTCATCGCTTCACCGTGAGCACCGGCACGAGCGGCGCGACCGCCGTCGCCAGGCCGGCCTCGACGAGGCTCTCGATCACCGGCTCGATCGGCTTGTACGCGTCCGGGTGCTCCTCGAGCAGCAGCGCCGGGTCGTCGCACACGACGCGGCCGCCGAGCTCCGTGCGGGCGAGCTCGCGCCGCCGGTACCTGGCCGCGATCTTCTCGCGCGCCTCGCTGCGCCCCATCTTGCGGCCCGCGCCGTGCGCGACCGAGCGCAGCCCCGCCTCGGCGTCGCACGAGCGCATCACCCACGACGGCGCGCCGCGCGACCCGAGCACCACGGTGAAGTCGCTGCCCCGGGCGGGCGCCGCGCCCTTGCGGTGCACCCAGGCCAGCTCGCCGCCAACGGCCTCACGCGCGACGTCGTTGTGGGTGAGGTCGAGCCCGCCCGTGATCGTCGACGCCCGCGAGGCGCCGAGCGCGCGCAGCATCCGGTACGCGAGCAGGAGCCGGTTCGCCCGCGCGAAGCGGCACGCGCCGGCGAGCTCGCCGAGGTACGGCTCGGCCGCGTCCCCCTCGAGCACCGCGCCGCCCCAGCGCTGCCCGAGCGCGCCGCCGAGCCCGCGCGAGCCGGAGTGCGCCACGACGACGAGCTCCCCCGCGGAGAGGCCGAGGGCCCTCGCCGACGCAGGGTCCCGCAGCGCGCCGACCCGGGCGACCTCGAGGAAGTGGTTCCCGCCGCCGACCGAGCCGAGCGCGCCCTCGTAGCCCGCGCGGTACGGCGAGGCGTCCCCGCTCGGGCGAAGGCCGTCCTCCGGCTCCGCCGCCGCGAGCCGCGCGAGCGCCTCGGGCACGCCGTCGACCTCGGCAAAGCCGCGCGCGCCGCGCTCCCAGACCCGCTCGAACACCGCCCGCGGGTCGCACTCGGCGAGCGGCTCGTCGTCCATCGCCTGCCGCGCGCGCCGCTCGAGGACGTCCGGCGCCATGCGGCCGATCGACGTCGCCACGAGCCGCACGCCGCAGCCGGCGTCGCCGCCGATGAGCTCCGGGACCACCCGGTCCGCGAAGGCGAAGGCCGCGCCGATGGGGATGCCCCGCCCGGCGTGCAGATCCGGCATGCCCACGGCGCGGACGCAGCCCGGCAGCGCGGCGACGCGCGCGAGCTGCTGGACGGCGTTGCCCTCGAGCCAGACGTCGTCGCGGGCGACCAGGCGGGCGTGGGCGGGAAGGGCTGCGCTGTCGGCGGGGGCTTTCATCGAGATCTCCGGGGCAGGTGGGAAAGGCGGACGCAAACGCGGAGGGGAACGGGAATGCCCATGGGAATGCGGAGGAGACTTGCGGCTTCCATGCCATCGCGCGGCCCGCGGCGACGCCGGCAGAACGCCTCAATGTGGTGCGCCACGCACCAGATAAAGTGGTACATCGTGCACCACACCTGGTGTACGGTGCACCAGTGAATCGCCTCCTCCTCACGTGGTCGGACGCGGGCACGCTCGGGCCGGCGCCGGCGCACCAGGGCCGCCGGCCCGAGGGCGATCGCGGGCCGGTGCTGCGGCTGCTCGACCAGGAAGAGAGCCGCTACGACGCGATCGTGGTCCTCACCATCCCGGCGGGCGAGGCGCCGTCGCGGGCGCTCGTCGAGCGGGCGCGGGCGCGCGCGCCGCGGATCGAGCTCCGGGTCGTGGACGTCGACGATCCGTCGGACCACGCGAAGCTCTTCCGGGCGCTCGGCAAGCTCTCGGCGCAGCTCAAGCGCGCCTTCCCGCCGGCGGCGTGGGCGACGGACGTCCTGCTCTCGGCCGGCACGCCGCAGGCGCAGACGCTCTGGGTCATCCTTGTGCAGGCGGGGATCCTGCCGGCGCGCATGCTCCAGGTGATCCCGGCGGCGTTCGTGCCGCACCCGCACCCGCGGCCGGTGCGCGAGGTCCGGCTCGATATCGAGGGCTTCCCCGAGATCCGCGCGCTGCGCGAGGAGGTCGTGCGCCTGCGGGCCGAGGCGCGCGCGCGCGACACGGTGCTCGTCGGCGAGAGTGAGCCGATGCGCTTCCTCCGCGCCCGCATCACCCGGGTCGCCGCGACCGACGTGCCCGTGCTGATCGTCGGCGAGACAGGGACCGGAAAGGAGCTCGCGGCCAGGGCGATCCACGAGCACAGCCCGCGCGCGCGAGGGCCGTTCATCGCGGAGAACTGCAGCGTCTTCGCCGAGGGCGTGCTCGCGAGCGAGCTGTTCGGCCACGAGGCGGGGGCCTTCACCGGGGCCGCGGGGCGGCGGCGCGGCGTCTTCGAGCAGGCGCACGGCGGGACGCTGTTCCTCGACGAGATCGGCGAGCTGTCCCCGCGGGTGCAGGCGTCGCTGCTGCGCGTGCTCCAGGACGGGACGCTGCGGCGGGTGGGCGGCGAGGCGAAGATCGAGCTGGACGTCCGCGTCCTCGCGGCCACCCACCGCGATCTCGCGGCGATGGTCGAGGAAGGGACGTTCCGCGAGGATCTGTATTACCGGCTCCGCGGCGCGATCATCGAGGTTCCCCCGCTCCGTGCGCGGGGTGGAGACATCGAGGTGCTCGTCGGCGCGTTCCTCGACGAGGTGCGGTCGCGGCGCAAGGGGCGCGGGCTCGAGGTGACGCGCGAGGCGCTGAGGCGCCTTTACCATCACGCCTGGCCGGGCAACGTGCGCGAGCTGCGCGCGGAGGTGCAGCGGTGGGGCGTGTTCTGCGAGCACACGGTCGACGTGGGCGATCTCGCGCCGGAGATCGCGTCGCCGGCGGCGCGGCCGGCGAGCGGCGGCGCAGGCGGGATCGCCCGAGCGACGGCGCCGGAGGCAGGCGGCGAGGAGGTCGCGCCGCTCGCGGAGGTCGTGGCGTCGGCCGAGCGCGCCGCGATCGGGCGCGCGCTCGAGGTGCACGAGGGCAACCTCTCGCGCGCGGCGCGCGCGCTCGCCATCGACAGGAACACCCTGAAGCGCAAGATGGCGGCGTATCACCTCGGCAAGGACGCGCCTGCGCGCTCGGCGATCCGAAGAGGCTGAAGCTGCCGCCGCTGCCGAAGAAAGAGAAGAAGAGGACGAACGACCGCGGATGGCGCGAGCGGCGCCCGGGCCGCCGGCGCCAGCAGCGATGTCCTCGATGTCCCGAGGCCGGGCGCCCGAAGGCGCTCGAAGCCCGGAGAGCCGATGCCTACGCCAGGTGCACCCACGAGCGCGCGCGCCTGGTTCAGCCCTTGCATTGCCCCGTCGAGCAGCGTGGGAGGTCGTGCGAATGCTGGCGCTCACATACCATGGGCCGAAGAACGTCCGCGTCGAGGAAAACCCGGAGCCTCCGGTTCAACACCCGAACGACGTGGTCCTGCGCGTGAGTCGCGCCACGATCTGCGGCTCGGATCTGCACCTCTATCATGGCTACGTGCCTGACACGCGCGTGGGGACCATCTTCGGCCACGAGTTCACCGGCGTCGTGGAGGAGCTCGGGGCCTCGGTGCAAACGCTGAAGCGCGGCGACCGCGTCGTGGTGCCCTTCAACATCGCCTGCGGGACGTGCTTCTTCTGCCAGCGAGAGCGCACCTCCGCGTGCGAGAACACGAACCCGCTCACCACGCTCGCCAGCGGGATCTTCGGTTATTCACACACGACCGGCGGCTACCAGGGCGGCCAGGCCGAGCGCGTCCGCGTCCCGTTCGCCGACGTCGGCCCCATGAAGATCCCCGACGACCTCTCGGACGAGGACGCGCTCTTTCTCTCGGATATCCTCCCCACGGGGTACCAGGCCGCGGAGATGGGCGACATCGGCCCCGCGGACACCGTGGCCGTCTTCGGCTGCGGGCCCGTCGGCCTCGTGGCCCAGCGGTGCGCATGGATCCTCGGCGCGCGCCGGGTCATCGCCGTCGACTCGGTCGGTTACCGCCTCGATTTCGCGCGCCGGCACAACAAGGCAGAGACGCTCGATTTCAGCGAGACCCCGGATGTCGTGTCCGCGCTCCGGGACATGACCGACGGCCGCGGGCCGGACGTCTGCATCGAGGCGGTCGGCCTCGAGGCGAACGGCT
The DNA here is from genome assembly GCF_051475585.1 of Sorangium sp. So ce426. Taxonomy (NCBI): domain Bacteria; kingdom Pseudomonadati; phylum Myxococcota; order Polyangiales; family Polyangiaceae; genus Sorangium; species Sorangium sp. So ce426. The sequence continues at coordinate 9,960,911 of NZ_CP150341.1, forward strand.
CGGCGCTGCACGACGTGCTGGGCAAGGCGCTCAAGCTCGAGGCCGGGTCGCCCGTCGCCCTCAACTGGGCGCTCCAGTCGGTCCGCCGCGGCGGGAGGGTCTCGATCGTCGGCGTCTACGGGCCGCCGTGGAACCTCCTCGACGTGGGCGCGGCCATGAACAAGGGCCTGACGATCAAGGCCGGACAGTGCGACGTGAAGCGGTACATGCCCCGCCTGCTCGAGCACATCCGCAGCGGGAACATCGACCCGAGGGCGCTCATCACCCACCGCGCCCCGCTCGAGGCGGCCGCGGAGATGTACCGGGTGTTCGCGGCGAGGACCGACGGGATCCTCAAATGCGTGCTCATTCCGCGGGGGGCCAAGTGAGCTCCGCCATCGAGGAGGGGGCGATCATGGAAGCCGAGATCGTGCTGCCGAGGGAGCTGCCGTACTGGGGAGTCGATCTTTGCCTCGAGGACAGGCCCGGCGTCCCGAGGGAGGTGCCGCCGCGCCTCCTGGAGAGCGCGCACTGGCTCGAGCCCGAGCAGCAGCCGATCGAGGGGCCGCTGCTCAGGCACCCCGGGCGCGCCCGCCCGACGCCGGTGTTCAGCACGGCATTGCCGCCGAGAGGAGCGAGCGGCGCGCTGCGCCGCATCGCCTACAACGTCCCGGATCACCGGCTCTCCCACTGGGTCGCGCTGTTCATCGCGGATCGGGTCGACGTGATCGAGAGCCTCCCGCTCCTGTTGAAGAGGCGGGCCGTCAGGGCAGGCAGGGCCAGGCGCGCGGCGTCACAGCGCGCGTGACGAAAGGCGTGCTCGCGCCGATCCAGCGTGGCACACGCGATGCCGGATCGGGACCATGGCCCCCCGGGGCCATGGCGAGACGCGAGGAGCCGAGCGCATGCGCACTGGATGGATGGAAGGTGAGGAGAGCTCGGGCACGCGGCGCGTGATGTCCGGCGCCGCCGAGCAGGCGGCATGAACGCCGCCGACGCGCTCGTGCTCTTCGGAGCGACAGGCGACCTGGCCTTCAAGAAGATCTTCCCGGCGCTGGCCGGGCTGATCCGCCGCCGCAAGCTGGAGGTGCCGATCGTCGGCGTGGCCAAGAGCCCGTGGAGCCTCGATCAGGTCTACGCCCGCGTCCGCGAGAGCCTCGAGCGGGCGGGCGTGTTCGAGGCCGGCGTGTATCGCGAGCTGTGCGCGCGGCTCTCGTACGTGAGCGGGGATTACGCCGATCCGGCGACGTTCCACCGCCTCCGCGAGCGGCTCGGCACCGCGCAGCGGCCGCTCCACTACATGGCCGTGCCGCCCGACCTGTTCGAAGAGGTCGTCAAGGCGCTCGACCGCTCCGGGTGCGTGCGGCACGGGCGGCTCGTCGTCGAGAAGCCGTTCGGCCACGATCTGGAGTCCGCTCGGGCGCTCTACCGCACGCTCGCGAGCGTCTTTCCGGAAGAGGAGATCTTCCGGATCGACCATTTCCTCGGCAAAGAGCCGGTCCAGAACATCGTTTACTTCCGCTTCGCGAACGCGCTGCTCGAGCCGGTCTGGAACTCCCACCATGTCGAGAGCGTCCAGATCACCATGGCCGAGCGGTTCGGCATCGAGGGCCGAGGCCGGTTCTACGACGCCACGGGGTGCATCCGCGACGTCCTGCAAAACCACCTTTTGCAGGTGGTCGCGTGCCTCGCCATGGATCCACCCCCGTCCGGGGACGCGGACGCCGTGCGCGCGGAGCGCGTCCGGCTGCTGCGGGCCATCGCGCCGCTCGATCCGGCGCACGTCGTCCGCGGTCAATACCAGGGGTATCGCGGCGAGCCGGGCGTCGCGCCAGGGTCGCAGGTCGAGACGTTCTGCGCCGCGCGGCTGCGCATCCACACCTGGCGCTGGGCGGGTGTGCCGTTCTGCATCCGCGCCGGCAAGCGCCTCGCTGTCACGGCGACCGAGGTGCTCGTCCTGCTGCGGCGGCCTCCGCACGCGGTGTTCGACGATGTCGGGCGCGGGGATCCAGACTACGTGCGCATCCGGCTCGCCCCGGCGCCGGAGCTCGCCGTCGGCGTGCGGATCAAGGCGCCCGGCGAGATGATGGCCGGACAGCCGACCGAGCTGCTCGTGATGAACGACCTGTCCGAGGCGCTGGGGCCCTACGAGCGGCTCCTCGGCGACGCGCTCGCCGGCGATCCGACCCTTTTCGCGAGCCAGGCCGAAGTGGAGGCGCAATGGGCCGTTGTCGATCCGGTGCTCGATCACGCGACGCCGCTCTCGCCCTATGAGCCGGGCAGCTGGGGTCCAGCGGAAGCCGACCGCCTCGCCGCCGACCTCGGCGGGTGGCGGACGCCCGCCCTGGCCACCCCGGTGGCGAGGAAGGCCGCATGACCGGGATTCGCGTGCTGCTCGCCGACGTGGACGGCGCGCTCCTCACGCCCGACGGCGTGCTCACCCGCAGGGCGGAGCAGGCGGTGAGTCGGCTCCGCGACGCCGGGATCGACCTCGCGCTGATGAGCAGGCGCTCGCCGCGCGGCCTGCGCGGCCTGCTCGGGCGGCTGGGGATCGCGACGCCGGTCGCCGCGTTCGGCGGCGCCCTGCTGGTGCGGCCGGATCTCTCCGTGATCGAGCAGCACCCGCTCGACAACGGCGCGGCCGCGGTCGTCATCGCGACCCTGGAGCGGCACGGCGCCGCGGTCTGGGTCTACCAGGGCGACGACTGGCTTGTGCGCCGCGCCGACGCGCCGCACGTCGCGCGCGAGCAGGCGGTCGCGCAGTGTGTCCCCAGGGTCGTCGAGCGCTGGGAAGGCGTCGTGAACAGCGCGGTCAAGATCGTCGGCGTCAGCGACGACGCCGGGGTGCTGGAGCGCTGCGAGTCGGACCTCCAGGGGGCCTGCGCGTTCTTCTCGGCGTCATGCGCCGTGCCCCATTGCATCGAGGTGATGCACCCGCGGGCCAACTCCGGAGAGGTCGCGAGGACCCTCTCGGCGCGCCTCGGCCTCTCCGGCGCGGCCATGGCCGCGATCGGCGAGCTGCCCGATCATGTGCTCATGTTCCGGGAGAGCGGGCTCAGCATCGCCATGGGGCAGGCGCGCGCCGTCGTGCAGCGGCAAGCCCACTTCATCACGCTGTCGAACGCCGACGAGGGCTTCGCGCACGCCGTGGAGACCTGGCTGCTCGCCACGGGCGGTGGTGGCCAGTGAGGGACGAGCGTTGGCGCGGCCTCCGGCCCGGCGCGCCTGTCACATGCTGGCCACCGGCCGCTGTCGCGCGCTGGTCCCGATCAGCAACATCGACGTGCCGCTGACGAGGACGTTGACGCCGACGAGCAGCCCGATCGCCCACGCCGCGGTGCTCGGCCAGCGCCACCAGATCAGGACCCCGAGCGCCAGCGCGAGCAGCCCGTCGAACAGGAGCCAGCCCCAGGCGGGCATCTCGCGATGCTGGAGCGCGCGGACGATCTTGAGGAAGCCTTCCGCGAAGAAGAAGGCCGCGAGGATCAAGGTCAGCGTGACCGTGCCCGTCACCGGGAAGGCCACGATCAGGACACCCGCGGCGATCTGGAGCAGGGCGCTCGCGAGCGACCAGCCGGCGTTGGCCCATTGTCGGTGCTGGATGGCGTGGAGGCCCTGGAAGAGGCCGCTCGCCACAAGCACGGCCCCGATGGCGACCGCCGTGACCAGCGAGGCGATCACGGGCATGAGGATCGCGAGCGCGCCGAGCACCAGGAGGGCGATGCCGAGCCCGATGAACGAGCCGCGGTTCTCCCGCAAGGTATGAGGCTCGACCAGCTGCAATCCGAAGCTCGTCGTATGAACAGGGTCCTCCCAGCGATCAGCCATGTGTGCACCCTCCTCTTCCCGGAGCTGGAGTTTCGCCGTAACCGCAACCGCCAATGGAAGCCCAGCGCCTCACCGGCGTGCCCGCTCGCCGCGACGAGCGCCACGCGCTCCGCCGAGAGCGCATGAGCCGGGCGGGGCACGGCGAACAAGGTGCCGCCCCCGAGCGGTGTCAAGTGACCCCAGAGCGGCCGGCCTCGCGCGTCCGTGATCGGGTTGCTCACCCCCTCACGCCCGGGGGATGGCGGGCGGCCCTCTCCGCGGCGCGGTTCTACCAGCGATCCGCGCGGCCGGGCCGCTCAGCCGGCGAGCCAGCGCAGGAGTGCATGCCAGCGCTCACTCGTACCACGTCGGCACGATCTCCCGCACCTCGGGCAGCGCGGCGATACGACAGACCTGGTCCCAGGCCGCGTCCTCGAGCGCGCCATGGCGCGCGGTGCACTCGGCGTCTCCCGTGGGGAAGAAGTACAGGGTCTCTGCGGGCACATCGCACCTGGCGCGCCCCCTCGACGAGCCGGCCCGGATCGCGGGCGCGATGCCCCGCACGCGCGCGAGGAGCGCCGCGTCGTCCGACGGCAGGCAAAACTCCAGAGATCCATCGTTCACGCACCCTGTTTCCCGGGTGAACGCGAGCTTCTGGGTCGGGCACGACGGCGCAGGCGGCGGAGGCCCCTCGACGACCCCGTCCCCCGGCGTGGACGGCGGCGCCGACGTACAGCTCGCCAAGCACGCTATCAGCCAACGAGAGATCGCGAATCGTCGCATGGATCCACTCCCCGTGTGCTCCGGCGGCGCACCGCTAGCCGATATCGCGGAGACGCTGGACCTGTCAACCCGGAGGTCCTGCAGTTTGGGCTTGACGTCTCCAGGACGTTTGGGTGTGCTTTCCCCCGGCCTCGTCGGGCTTCGACCTCGACGACCTCGGGCTGGTGGAAAAATGAACGTGCGACTCCTTCTCTCGCTGTCCGCGCTGGGCGCTCCGCTGCTCGTCGCGACGAGCGGCTGGGCCAAGGACTACTACGTGGCCCCGGCGCCCGCCGGCGACGACGCGAACGCCGGCACCGAAGCCGCGCCGTTCGCGTCGATGGCCAAGGCGCAGAGCGTTGCCCAGGCCGGCGACGTCTTCTACTTCAAGGGCGGCACGTACACGTACACGAAGGGCACCACCACCTGCTCGAGCGGCACGGCGATCATCAGCGGCGTGGTGCTGAACAAGAGCGGGAGCGCCGGCAATCCGATCAAGTACTGGGCGGCGCCCGGCGAGAAGCCCGTCTTCGATTTCGACGGCATCCGGGATTCTTGCCGTATCAAGGGCATCCTCGTCTCCGGCAATTACATTCACCTCAAGGGGCTCGAGATCAAGGGCGTTCGCCAGAACAACAACCTGAACCACGAGTCCTGGGGCGTGTGGAATCAGGGCAGCAACAACATCTTCGAGGCGCTCGACGTCCACCACATCATGGGCGCCGGCATCTTCATCCAGCGCGGCAGCAACAACCTCGTGCTCAACTGCGACTCGCACGACAACTTCGACGAGCTCACGTCGAACGGCGCGGGCGAGAGCGCGGACGGCTTCGGCTGTCACGTCGGCGCACGGGAGACCGGCAATGTATTCCGAGGCTGCCGCGCCTGGTGGAACGCGGACGACGGCTACGATTTCATCAACTCCGGCGCCGCCTGCCTCGTCGAGCATTCGTGGGCCTGGTACAACGGCTACAAGCCGGGGACGCAGACCGGCATCGGCAACGGCAACGGCTTCAAGGGCGGCGGCTACGGCGCCGATCCGGCGAGATTCCCGGCCGAGCCCGCCGCGCACACGGTGCAAAACTGCCTCGCCGCCTTCAACAGGGCGGCGGGGTTTTACGCGAACCACCACCCGAGCACGCTCTACTTCTACAACAACACGTCGTACGGCAATCGCCCCGACTTCAACATGCTGGGGATGGATTCGAACGGGAACGACATCACCGTCGGGGTTTACCGGAACAACCTGGCGTTCGGCGGGACGCTGTTCTCGAACCGCAACGGCGCCGACGACGCGAACAACTCCTGGACGGCGGGGGGTGTCACGGTCTCGGATGCGGACTTTCAGAATCCGTCCGAAATGGGGCTGGACGCTCCGCGACAGGCGGACGGCAGCTTGCCCGTGCTCACGAATTTCCGCCTCGCGCCGGACAGCGACGCCATCGACAAGGGCGTCGACGTCGGGCTGCCCTACGCAGGCTCCGCTCCGGATTTCGGCTGCTTCGAGGCGGGGTTGGCCGAGACCGAGACCGCCGGGGCTTCCGGCACCGGCGGCGCGGGGAGCGCTGGCTCGGGCGGCGGCGGTACCGCGGATACGGGATCGGGCGGCGCGAGCGCAAGCGGAGGAGCGGCCAGCGGCGGCGCAACCAGCGGCGGCACGACGAGCGCCGGTAGCGGCGGAACCTCGGGCACGGGCGGCGATGGCGCCGATCCGAGCACGAGCAGCGCCGACGACTCGGCCGGCTGCGCGTGCAGCACGCCTGGCGGCCACCGGCCGGATGGAGCGGGCTTCGCGCTCCTCAACCTCATGCTCTGGGCCTTCAGAGCGCGCCGGAAGTGCCGAGTCCCAGCAAGTGCCGGTCGTCGGCGTCATGGCCATTCAGGCAGTATTCACCTTGCGTGAGCTGTCACGCGTGTACTCGGTAGCCTGGATCCATCAAGCCGGCCTGTTGCGCAGCGCGAGCCCGATCCCGACCGCGGCCGCGCCGATCACGAACGGCAGGGCGCCCAGCGAGGCGCCGATGTTCACGCACTGATTGGCCTCCTCCGTGCCGACGCGCCGGATCAGCTCGCGCTGCGTGGCGTCGATCTCGACGCCTTGATAACCAAGCGCCGCTTCCACGCGGGCGATTGCAATGGAACGGCCGAGCAGCCCCACCGAGACGGCGCTGAGCCCCAGCAGCACGGCGATGGCCCCCGGGATCCATGCCATGCTCCGCGCCTTCGTCGCCAGCATCGCCGCCCCCGCGAGGCCGATCGCGAGGCCGGATATCCCGGCCAGGAGGGCGAGCCACGCCGCCCACCCGCACGCAGTGAACGCTTCCAACACGCTCTGCATACTGCCTCACTAGAGTGACAAACGGGTTGAAGCCGCACGCAAACAGCGAGACGTTGGGACGCCAGAAGACGCCAAGAGACGCCAGAAGACGCCAATATTTATTGTTTTTTGGCGTCTTCTGGCGTCTTTGGGCGTCTTCTGGCGTCCTGGCGTCTCATTTCTCGCGTTTCCAAGCTGATCGCTGTTCTAGCGCAGCGCCGGCCCGGAGAGAAGCGTCAGGTCCACCGCATGGGGCTCCTCGCTCCCCCCTGCCGGCATCGGTTCATCGGCGGAGTCGGGCGCGGAAGGTCGCCTCTCATGTCGCGAGAGGCGTCCACCTGACGTGGAGCAGAGCCCCCCACCCTGCGAGTCTTCGCCTCCAGCTGACCACAGGAGGCGCCGGCGCCAGCGCCCGGCACGGGACCGCTGCGATTCCGCCCCGATTCCCACGAGGCAGCGCTCCGGCTACGCTCCGCGCTTCGAGGTGCACCCGATGAAGGTTTGGCGAATCGAACGCATGCTCATGATTCCAACAGCGTTCTGCGCTGCGGCGTGCGCCGCACCAGGCCCCGACGAAGGACCGCTCGCGGCCGCGCGCACGGCGCTCACCGTCACCGAGGACCAGAAGCTGACCGAGGAGGCGCCGGCCCTCCAGCGCGTGTTCGGGTTCGCTGTCGCGGGCAGCGGCGACACGGCGCTGATCGGAACGCCCGACGAGAACAACCTGACCCGCGGCGCTGCGCACGTCTACACAGTGACCGGCGGGGCCGCGACGCTCGACGCCACGCTCGTGCCCAGCGACGGCGAGAACGGCATGGCGTTCGGCCGTCAGGTGGCCCTCGACGGCGATACCGCTGCCGTCATGGCCAGCGCCAACTATGAGGCGCGGCCGTACGAAGAGCGCGTCTATGTGTTTGTCCGGAGCGACGGCGCCTGGTCGGAGCAAGCGAAGCTGACCGTCCCCGAGGATCCGGCGTTGAGCTTCTCGAGGATGGCGGTCGACGTCGGTGGGGACACGGTCGTCGCGAGCACGGTGGGAGAGGACATCGACATCGTGCTGGGCAAGGCATTTGCTTTCACGAGGACGGGCGGCGCGTGGTCGCCGCGGGTGGAGCTCGTGCCTCAGGACAGCCCTCGGGGATTCGGCTGGTCGGTCGCTGTGTCGGGCGACACGGCGATCGTGGGCGCGGCGGCGGATTCGCCCGAAGGCAGCGAGTTCGCCGGCTCGGCCTACGTGTTCGTGCGTGATGGGGAGAGCTGGACGCAACAGGCGAAGCTCCTGCCGCATGACATGAGCGCCCGCGCGTCCTTCGGCTTCTCGGTCGATCTCGCGGGGGACACCGCGGCGATCGGAGCCAAGAGCGCGGTGTACATCTACACGCGGAGCGGCGGCGCCTGGACCGAGCAGGCGAAGCTCGTGCCCGCCTTGAGAGGGAGCGAGGCGACAGGGGTGCAGCTCCTGGGCAACGCCGTGGTCGCCGGGTTCGTCGGCGTGGCTGACAACAAGGGGATCGTGTCCGTGTTTCACGGAGGAGAAGGAACATGGACGGAGGCGCGAACGCTCGCGCCGTCGGATGGGCAAACGCTGGACTTTTTCGGGTGGAGCACGGGATACGCCGGCGGGAGCGTGATCGTCGGGGCGCCGTACCACAGCGTCCCTCTGAACCGAAGCGGCGCGGCCTATGTGTACGCGCTGCCGTCCCTGGACGGCGCGGCGTGCGTGGCCGACACCGATTGCCTGAGCGGCTCCTGCGAGGCCGGCCAGTGCGCGCCCGGGGGCAGCAGCGGCGCTGGCGGTGAGGCCGGCGGCGGCGGTGCAAGCAGCAGTGTTGCGGGCGGCGGCGGCGCTGGCGGTGAGGCGGGCAGCGGCGGCGCTGGCGGCGATCCGGGCAGCGGCGGCGCGAGCAGCAGTGTTGCGGGCGGCGGCGGGAACGCGGGCAGTAGCACGACGTCCGCTGGTACGGGCAATCCTGGGCCCGACGCCAGCGGGGGTGGCGGCTGCCGTATCGGCGGTCCAGGTCAGCCGACGCGCAGCGCTTCCACGCTCATGGCCTTCGCGCTCGCGCTGGCCGTCTTGCCGGCAAGGCGCCTCCGCGACGCGCGCCGCCGGCGGCTGGCGGCCCGGGATACGGCCCTCCCGACCTGACACCGCAGCTCGCCCGCCGCTGGCCCTTGCCGTGGCCCGACACGAAGGACAGGGGCCGCTACGAGATCACGCGGCGGGACGTCGACTGGATGGTCTTCCGGGTGCCCAGCCTGCGCAACGTCGCCCAGACAGGCCCCTATTTCCATGACGGATGGGTCTCCTCGCTGGAGGAGGCCGTGAGGATGATGGCGAGACACCAGCTCGGGAAGGAGCTCTCCGACAAGGAGGTGCACCTGATCACCCGCTGGCTCGACCGCCTGACGGGCGAGATCCCCCGCGCCGACATCGCGCTCGACGAGGCGTCGCGCGCGATCGTGCTGGAGCCAGGATACCCAGGAAAATTGTGATCCACCTCAGCCCCAGACTGAGATAACCTCGCCCTGGAAGGTCGATGGACGCGCAGAAGACCGTGACGCTCGAGGCGGAGCTGGACGCGTTGCAGAAGGAAGTGCAGCGCCTGCGCTCCCGCGTCGCCGAGCTGGAGGCGACCGGCCGCGGCTCCCCGGAGCGCTTGCTCGACGCGCTGCCCAGCCTCGTTTACGTGCTCGATCTCGATGAGGGGCGGTACGTCTACCGGAACCGGGAGCTCGCCGATCTCCTCGGAGAGGGCGGCGGAGCCGCGGCAGGCTCGCCCGACGGCGACGGCCTGTCCCCGGTAGTCCATCCGGACGATATCGGTCGCATCGAGGAGTACCGGGCTCGCATGGCCGCCTCGGAGAGCGGGGAGCAGGCCACGGTGGAGTACCGCGTGCGCGGTCGCGACGGCGGCTGGCGATGGTTCCTCGAGCGAGGCGTCGCGCTCGGCCGCGATCCGGAGGCACCGGGGCGGCGGATGCTCGGGTCGGCGCACGACATCACCGCGCGCAAGCATACGGAGCGGATGCTCGAGCGGAGTGAGAGCCTGCTCCATGCGTTCCTCGAATACACGCCGTCCATGGTGGTCGCCGTGGACGCCGCGGGCCGGCTCCTCCTCGTGAACCGCGAAATCGAGTCGTTTTACAAGATGAGCCGCGAGGAATTGCTGGGGCGGGTCGTCTACGACCTTCTCCCGGCGCCGGCGGCCGCCTCGATACGAAAGGCCAATGAAGAGGTGGCGGCCGCCGGGCGTCCGGGCGCATCCGAGCAGGTGCTCGTCTACCCGAACGGTCCGCGCACCTACCTGTCGACCAAGTTCCCCATCCGCGACGCCGAGGGGAAGATCTACGCGGTCGGGACGATCTCGGTCGACATCAGCCGAGCCAAGCAGGCCGAGGCCGAGCGCGCGGAGATGCAGCGGCGGCTCATCGAGATGCAGCAGGCGACGATCCAGGAGCTCATCACGCCGCTCCTGCCGCTGGCGCCTGGCGTCGTCGCGATGCCGATCGTCGGGAGCGTCGACCCCGCGCGCGCCGAGCAGATCCTGACGACGTTGCTCGAAGGGATCGCCGACCGGCAGGCCAAGATCGCCATCCTCGACATCACCGGGGTGAAGGTCGTCGACGAGCGGGTGGCGCAATCCTTCGTCGACGCGGCCCGGGCCGCGAGATTGCTCGGCACCCGGGTCGTGCTCACCGGGATCAAGCCGCAGATCGCGCAGACGCTCACGACGATGGGCGCCGATCTGAGCGGCATCGTGACCAAAGGGACCCTGGAGAGCGGCATCGCCTACGCGCTGGGGCGCCGGCTCCGCTGGTGACCGAGCGCGCTCCCACCGAGCGACCGGGTGTACGCGGATACGCACAGGGCCTTCACGGCATCGGCGGAATCCGGGAGGACCTCGGAAGAGCAGGTTTCTCGCGCCCCTGACGGTGTATTCTAGTGATGACATGCGCCCGCGCCCATAACAGAGCGCGAAGCGCTGTCGGTACAACGTGCGATGTGACCCAGGAGGTTGCCTATGAAGCCTGGAGTGATGCCGTTGCGTGGCGCGATCGTGGTGACCATGGCCGTCAGCCTGGTCGCGGGGGCAGCGCTGGCCCGCGGCGTGCCGATGCTGCAGAGTTACGATCCGATGCCCGGTCCCTCGCCCTGGGGCCCTGACGACGAGGCGGGCGCCTCCAACACGCAGACGCCGGACAAGGTCCTCGAGGGCAAGCGCCTGATCAAGGAGGGCAAGGTCTATCGCCTGGGTCACGTCTACGAGCCGGGGATGCCGACGTTCCCGGGCAACCAGGGGCTCTCCGTGGAGGCCGGGCCGATCTCGGTCATCCAGCAGCAGGTCACGAACTCCGAGGTGATGCACGGGGAGTTCGGCCAGATGGGGACGGAGTTCGACGCGCTGGGCCATTTCGGCTACATCCCGCCCGGGAGCACGGACCCCGCCGACGCGCTCTTCTACAACCAGTTCACCGGCGCCGAGATCCTCACGGAGGACGGGCTCGCGCACCTCGGCGTCGAGCACGTGAAGCCGCTCGTCACGCGCGGCGTGCTCCTCGACGTCAAGCGCTACGCGAACGGCGGGCAGACGCTCGCGTTCGGCCAGGAGATCACGCTGGCCATGGTGAAGAAGACGCTGCGCGCGCAGAAGATGGACGAGCGCGACATCGGCGTCGGCGACGTCGTGCTGATCTTCACGGGCTGGGAGGAGAACTGGGAGCTCGGCACCGAGGGCTATTACACGCAGCCAGGCGTGGGGCTGGCCCAGCCGGGGATCGGGATCGAGGTCGCGAAGTGGCTCGCGTCGAAGGGGATCGCCTGCGTCGGGTCGGACAATTTCGGCATCGAGGTCACCCCGCCGAAGCCTCCGGTGGCGCCGGGGGTGGTCTTCCCGGTGCACCATCACCTGCTGGTGAAGAGCGGAATCTTCATGCACGAGGTGATGGTGCTCTCGGAGCTGGCCGCGGATCTGGCCGCGGAGCTCCAGGAGCGGCCCCACGGCCACAAGAGCCCCTACGAGTTCTTCTACGTTTACAGCCCGCTGCCCCTCCGGGGCGCGTCCGGATCACCGGGCATCCCGCTCGCGATCCGGTGAGCGGATCGGCGCGCCGGCGCCGCGCGCGCCCGCGTCACCCGGCGAAGCGTTGGGGCCCCTGGACCATTCCGCCGGCCGAGCGCATCCCTCGCCGCTCCTGTCCAGGGTTTGCCACTGCGCGTCAGCGCGATTCACGCGGTGGGGCTCGCCGAGCAGGTTTCCAGTACGTGTCCGAGGCGTCTCTTCCGGCGGCGCCTCCGGCGGCGCCGAAGGAACAACCAGGCCACGCCGGCGGACTCGGCAGCTCCGCCCGGGGTGCTCGGCTCGCTCGCTCCGCTGCTCTGGGTCTGATAGAATGGTCGTTGGCCATGCTCGAGCTCCTCCGCAACCCGCACCACACGGTGACGATCGACCCGGCTTCGCAGATAGCCCGGGTGACGCGGAGCGCGCTGCCGTCCGAGTCTGTCGCGCAGTTCGAGGAGCTGTGGATGGAGGTGAGCCGCGCGCTCGACCGGGTCGACCGCCATCGGCTGTGTCTGCTCATCGATCTGCGCGCCGCGGTGGGGCGGAACGAGCCGCAGTTCGAGGCGGCGATGCAGCGGATCCGGCCGCCCGTGATGGGCCGCTTCCGGCGCGTCGCCATCCTCGTGCGGACGACCGCGGGGGCGCTGCAGATCCAGCGCCACTTCCGCGAGGACGGCATCGATCGGATGATCGGCAGCGACGAGGCGCGGCTGCTCGACTACCTCCGAGAAGCACCGGCGCGCGTCCGTTGACGCGGGCCGCGATCGGCGCAGCCCCCCCCAGACGCGCGCTGCTGCGCCGTCCGCGGTCTGCATCGAGGTGTCCTCCGTACGGCAATATCCATCGCGGTCTCCCATGCTCCGTGAGGAGACGATGATCCGAAGTCACCCCCGGCGCCGCCGCAGGGCGAACGGCTGCCAACCACGCTCCATCCCAGGTCGCCCCCCGGCCCGGGCCGCGGCGCGCCCTCTACAGTGCTCGGGCGAGCCAGGCGCGGCTCACCTTTCGTGACCGGCCGGCGACGATTTTTGTAACCTGGCGAAATAAAAGAATTTATGGGCCAGCGACCGCGCCGCCCACGCGGGCTCTCGGCGAGCACCTGGGCCGGCGAGAGCCCGCGGGGGACGTGGCCAGTCGAAGACTGGGACGGATCACCACTCCTGGGCCGCTGTCCATGTTCTTATTGAGCTTTGCAGCCCCCTACTCCGGTCTTCTCGTTTGTTGTGCGATGTGCTTGTCAGCTCGCGAATTCGACGTATAGTGTATTCGAGTCGCGCCCCTGCCGTCCGCAATGCAATCATGCGGCGTGTTGCAGCGCTCGTGTCGATCTGCCAGGTCGAGGCCCCATCCGTCCCGGTTTCGCTCTTGCGATGCCCTGGACGGTGTGTTCCGTACCGGAGAGCCACGGCGCGGCGGGAGGACAGCGAGGCATGCCTGGCGCTCGATGAGCGGTCGAGTCGAGAGATCGACAGTCTGCTCGATGGGGGGAGAGGGGTATGGTCGTACAGACCGATTGCGGTATCGAGGCTCGTGATCTCAAGGATCGACGGACCTCCCGGCGGCTCGCCATCGCGCACGTGGTGAGCAGCTTCCAGACCGGCGGCGCCGAGCAGGTGGTCGTCGATCTCGCCGCGTCCCAGCGCGCCGCGGGCCATGACGTGCTGGCGGTCGCGATCGCCGAGGATCCCGACGGCCCGCGCGCCGAGCAGCTCCGGCGGCGCGGGGTCGAGGTGCACCTCGCGCCGAAATGCCCGGGGTTCGACGCGGCGCTCACCGCCCGCCTCGCCGCGCTGTTCGCGGCGAAGGGCGTCACGCTCGTCCACGCGCACAACCACCTTTCGCTCGTCTACGCGGCGCCCGCCGGATGGCTGCACCGGGTCCCCGTCATCCACACGAAGCACGGCGTGTCCCAGGACATGCAAGGACGGAGCTGGCTGCGCCGCGCCGCGTCCGCGTTCGTCGATGCTCATGTCGCGGTGTCGCAGCCGACCGCCGCGGTCGTCCTCGGCCGGCGCGAGGTCGACCCGCCGAAGCTGCATGTCGTCGTGAACGGCATCGATCTGTCGCGGTTCGCGCCGGATCCGGCGGCGAGGGCGCGGGTGCGGGCCGAGCTCGCGATTCCACGGGACGCCTGGGTCGTCGGGAGCGTGGGGCGCCTCTCTCCCGTGAAAAACCACGCGCTGCTCGTGCGCGCCGCCGCGGCGTCGCTGCCCCGGAACGGGCGGGTGCTCCTCGTCGGCGAGGGCGCCGAGCGCGGGCGGCTCGACGCCCTCGCGCGAGAGCTCGGGGTGTCCGAGCGCGTGCTGTTCACAGGGGAGCGCCACGACGTGCCGGCGCTCCTCGCCGCGCTCGACGTGTTCGCGCTGCCGTCCCTCTCCGAGGGCCTGCCGCTCGCGCTCCTCGAGGCGATGGCCGCGGGGCTTCCGGTCGTTGCGACCGACGTGGGCGGCGTGTCCACCGTGCTCGTCCACGGGGAGACGGGCTTCCTCGTGCCGTCCGACGAGGTAACGCCGCTCGCCGCGAGGCTCTCGGAGCTCCACGCCAATCCGGCCCGCGCCGCGCACATGGGCCGGAGCGGCCGGATGCTCGCGCTCCGGCGCTACTCCGCCATCCGGATGGCCGAGCGCTACATGGAGCTGTACGCGCTGCTGCTCCTGCGGCATTCGCGGCGTGTCGCCGCTGTCCGCCCGAGCACCCTGCTCGCCCGGATCTGGGGCGCGGACCAGACGCCGCGCGCAACCGCGGCCGCCCCACACCGCCACGGCGGGCGAGCTCTCGGCGATCACCCGCCGTCGCGCTCGCCGGCGCCGCTCCCGACCTGATCGGGCGGCGGAGCGCCGCCGTCGCCGAACGCTGCTGCTTTCAAACGCTCTCGAGGGGGGACGACTCATGTCGAACGCAATGCGATGGCTCTCCGATCTCCTGGCCACGCCGTGGGCAACGCGGCCATTCACACCGATGATGCACGGCCACTCGACCATCATCGTGATGCATCGCTTCTCCGACCCGGATCGCGGGATCGAGGGCCTGGATCCGCGCGCCCTCCGGCGCGCGCTGCAGTTCCTGAGGAGCGAGCGGTATCCGCTCGTGTCGCTCGAGCGGGTGTTCCGAGGCCTCGCGGGCGAGGAGCCGCTCATCGACCGGGCCGTCGCCTTCACGATGGATGACGGCACGATCGACCAGGCGACGGTCGCCGCGCCGATCTTCGCGGAGTTCGATTGCCCGGCCACCATCTTCGTGGTGAGCGGCTATCTGGACGGCCATCTGTGGTGCTGGTGGCACCGCGTGGAGCACGTGTTCGGGACGACGCGGCGCCGCGAGCTCAGCGTGATGCTGGGCGGCCTCCGCCACGTCATCCGCCTGGACGACGGCGTCCCGCGGGCGCAGCTCGCGCGGCGCTTCATGGAGCGCTGCAAGCGCGTGCCCGAGACCGAGAAGCTCCGCGCCATCCAGCGGCTCGCCGCCGCGGCCGAGGTCGATCTCCCGGCGCGCCCTCCCGCGCGGTACGCGCCCATGTCGTGGGATGACGTCCGCGCGTGCGAGGCGCGCGGCATCACGTTCGGACCGCACACGGTCACCCATCCGGTGCTCTCCAGGACGAGCGACGCGCAATCGAGGCACGAGATCCACGTGTCCTGGGCGCGCCTGCGCGCCGAGGCCAGGCGCCCGGTCCCCATCTTCTGTTATCCGAACGGGCACGTGGGGACGGACTTCGGTCCGCGCGAGTGCGCGACGCTTCGCCGGCTCGGCTTCCTGGGCGCCGTGACCAACTGGCCTGGCGACCATGCGACGGCCAGCGGATTCCATAGCTCCGCGGACGCGCCGTTCTCGGTGCCGCGGATCGACTTCGGCGCGGATCACCGGAGCCTCATCCGCTCGGTGTCGGGCGTCCTGCGGACCAAGCAGCTGCTGCAGCGGCAGCTCGCCCTGCGAAGCGCGGTGGCGCCGGTCGATCCGGGCATGATGCTCGATGGCTCTCAGGATGAAGCCGAGGGCCCGCCGGCCCCGCTGATCCAGTGATCGCGGGACCCGCGCGCGGCCGCTCATGCAGGCCGCGGACGGCGCGGCCGGGCGCTCACTTCTTTCGGTAGGCGCCCGGCGTCGTCCCCGTGCGGCGCTTGAACGCCGTCGTGAGGTGCCCCTGATTGGAGAAGCCACACTCCAGCGCGATCTCCGCGATGGACAGCCGCTCGTCCTGGAGCATGGTCATCGCCTTCTCGATGCGGCGCGAGATGACGTACTGGTGGGGAGTCTGGTGAAAGGCGCTCTTGAACAGGCGCGAGAAATGGTCCGGCGAGTAGCCCACCAGCCCCGCCAGGTCGACGAGCCCGAAGTTCGAGGAGAGCTCGCTGTCCACGAATTTTTCAATCTGAGTTCGCTGGCTCCTCGAGAGGCTCGCGTTGCGCAGCGAGATCTCCGCCCCTGATCCCGCTCCGTACCGCGCCGACAGGTAGGAGGCCAGCGCCAGGCAGAGCGACTGCACGTAGACGGCCCCGAAGTACTCCTGCCCCTCGGCCTGCGCCTGCAGGCGACGGACCAGGTCGACGACATGGGCGTCGACAAGACCGAACCGCGGCTCCCGCTCCGGCACCAGCACGCCGGACGGAGACGCACAGAGAGCCAGCATGGATGCTTCGGGGAAGTTCACCGACGTGCACACGGAGGGCCGCCCCCGCCACTCGACGCTGTACAGCCTGGTCCTCCGCGGCAAGAGGTCCATCATCCCCGAGAGCCGCTCGAAGGAATGCTCCCGGACCTCGCCCGAGGTCGGCTCGGCGAAGCGAATGTCGACCTGCGAGGGGCCTCCCGTCCACACCAGGACCGCGTCGCTCGCCGCCTCGAGCCCCTCGAGCCGGCCGCTCTCGGGCACATACCCGATCCGGAGGGGCACCCCCACCCAGTCCGATCCGGTGAGCGCCGCGCCGTACTTTGCTGAGAACTCCGCGGTCATGCCTGGGGTCGTCCCGGAGCATCGTCAGCGTCGAGGAACACGGGGGTCAAGCCCCTCGTGCGCCGGGCATGTGAGCGCACACACACCTCGGATCGCTGGCGCCGGGTGGATCGGGTCCCGCGCGTCGGGATCCTGAAAACCTTCGCCGGGAATTTGAACGACCTCTCTGCGAGCGCCACGTACCGTTCCCTTCACTTCCTCGCAGAGGCTGTGCGGGTGGTGGCATTGCGCCGAGCTCCCGCCCCCTCTGCTTACAACACAATTTTCTTCGGTCGCTGACCGGGAGCGGGGCTCACATGTCTACCTCGACCTCTTCGCTGCTCGTCCGCCGTGGCGCATTCGGCACCTTTGCCCGCGGGATTCCGCTCGTGGGCCTTCTGTTGGTCGGTTCCATGGCCTGCTCCAGCGCTTCCGATGGGTCGTCCGACGGCTCGGGCGGCACCGGAGGAGGGGCTTCTTCCAGCAGCTCGAGCAGCGCCCAGACGACGAGCGCGGGTGAGGGCTCGGGAGTCTCCTCGACAACGAGCGGAGCGAGCAGCACGACGGCGACCAGCGGCTCGGGCGGCGGGGCTTCTTCCAGCAGCTCGAGCAGCGCCGGAGGGGCCGGGGGCGCGAGCAGCAGCAGCAGCAGCGCGGCGGAGGGAACGAGCGGGAGCGGGGGCTCTCCGGATACAGGGTTCCAGCCTTGCCCTGCGACGGGCGCCTGCAAGATCCTGCCCCTCGGGGACTCGATCACCTTCGGTCTCGGCTTCGACGGCGGGTACCGGGTCGAGCTCTTCCACCTTGCCACGCAGGACGGCCACGAGGTCACCTTCACGGGCACGCAGCAGGCGAACGGCCCCGCGATGGTCGATGGCAAGCCGTTCCCCCGCAATCACGAGGGCATCAGCGGAGAGACCATCCAGCAGATCGCCAATCGTATCCCGACCCCGGGGCTCCGGGAGATGCCGCACATCGTGCTGCTCCACGCCGGCACCAACGACATGTATCGAGAGCCGAACGGCGCCGACGCCCGCCTGGGCGCGCTCATCGACGAGCTGATCGCCGAGGCGCCCGACGCGCTGATCGTCGTGAGCAACATCATTCCTTTCCCGAGCGGCGCAAACGCGGTGAGCACGTACAACGCGAAGATCCCCGCGCTGGTCGAGGCGCGCGCCAGCAAGGGCGCGCACGTCGTGTTCGTCGATCAGTTCAAGGACTTCCCCACGTCCGAGCTCGGCGACGGGGTCCATCCCAACAAGGCTGGCTACGCCCGGATGGCGGGCCGCTGGTACGACGCGATCTCCGACTACCTGAGGTGATCGGGGCGCCAGCCCGTAGCAGCGCCGGTGCGCGCCTTCTATGTGAAGTGAGCGGTTGGCCGTCGGCGTTCCCGGTCCTCCGGATCCATCGCTCGCGAGCCTCATCGTCGGTCGCGCTGGCTCCCACCTCGGCACCATGCCGAGCAGAGCGACGGTCTCCCGCACAGGACACGGGCCCAGATCGGCGTTTTCGGCGCGCAAGCGCGCTCCTATGCGCTGAGCACCGAAAACGTCGAGGCGGGCCCGTCTCCGAAGCGGGTGACCGTCGCTCTAGAGCACCCGAAGGAACGCCGTGAGATCGGCCTTCTCCTGCGCCGTCAGCTTCGTGCCGAGCACGAGGTTGAAGAACTCCACGGTGTCCTCCAGCGTGAGCAGGCGCCCGTCGTGCAGGTAGGGAGGGCTGTCCTTGATGCCGCGCAGCGGGAACGTCTTGATGGGGCCGTCCGCGGTCGCCATCCGTCCGTTGATGAGCACGGGCTTGAAGAAGCGCTCCGCCCGCAGGTTGTGCATCAGGTTGTCCGTGTAGTACGGCGCTGCATGGCACGTCGCGCACTGGCCCTTGCCGTTGAAGATCTGCTCTCCGCGGAGCTCCTCCGGCGTGGCCTTCGCGGGGTCGAGGCGCCCGTTCAACGTGAGCTTCGGCGCCGGGGGGAAGTCGAGGATCTCCTGGAACTCGGACATCGCGTGGACCTGGTGCCCGCGGTCGAGGATGTTGATCCCCTTCTTCACGGCGATGACGATGTCGCCGTCGAAGTACGCCCCTCGCTGCTCGAACTCGGTGAAGTCCTCGACGGTCTTGAGCGCGCGCTGCGAGCCGAAGAGGCGCTGGATGTTCACGCCGCGCAGGGTCGGGGTGTCGACCCGGTGGCGGAACTCCTGCGGGCGGGTGTCGCCCACGGGGTGGGTCGCGTTGTTCGTGTGCCCGTTCGCGTGGCAGTCGAAGCAGGCGACCCCGAGGCTCGCCCTCTCCGAGCGCCGATCCGAGGTCGCGTTGAACTGCTGCTGCGGAAACGGCGTCACGAGGAGCCGGAGCCCCTCGAGCTGCTTCGGCGTCAAGATGCCGTTGAAGAGCTCGTAGAAATTGGCGATGGTGACGAGCTGCCCCCTGGAGACGTCGCCCAGGTCAGGCCGCGTGGTGAGGTAGATCGGCGCCGGGAACTCGGAGACGATGTGATCCGGCAGGTCGAAGTCGAGATCGAAGCGCGTGAGATCGCGCCCTTCCTGACGCTTGACCTCGTCGATCTGGAACTTTGGAAAGACCATCCCTCCCTCCGGGTGGTTCGGGTGGGGCAGCGGCAGGAAGCCCTGCGGCCAGAGGCCCTGGTCCCGGATGGCGTCGGGCGTGAGCGCGGCCAGCGATTCCCACGTCGTCCCCTTCTCGAGCTTCACACGGACGCCGCCCTGGACGGGCTTTCCGCGCGACATGGTGACCCCAGGCGCAGGGCGGTCCGAGAGGTCGTACCGCGCCTCGAGCAGCGTCTTCTGGCGCTTCATCACCGCGGGTTTGTCGGCCTTCATCCGGGCCATCAGCGCGGCGAACGGCTCCTTGTCGTCGACCGGCAGGTAGCTCGTGCGCGGCGTGGCGGGGCCGGGCGGCGGATACGCGTTCATGGGCGCCCTCGGGCCCGTCGGCGCGACCGTCTCGGCCGTCCCCGGCGGCGTGCCACGCGTGCTGTCAGGCGCCAGAGGTACCGCCCCCGGCGTCGAGGCGCAGTTCACGAGGCCGAGCGAGAGCGCGGCAGTGCACGCGACCACGCACGTGATATCCATTCTCTTCACAGGCATACGAGCGGCTCCTTCACGAGGGGTACGTCGTCAGCTCGGATCGGCGAACGAGCACGCCTCGCGCCATCGCGGATCACCGTGCCCACGGAGCTCACGAGCGCGCTCCGTCCAGCCGATGTGCGGGCGGCGCGAGGCAAACTGCCACGATCCGTGGCATCATGGCCCGCGTCGCGCCGTGTGCGCGACCGGGGCGTGCACGCCTCACGGCGGTCCGTTCAGCCGCCCTGTTCGCCCGGATCCGGCTTGACGCGGAAGAACGGCGCCCTGACGTCCTTCGCTTCGAAGAAGAACACCCGATCCCAGACGGGGACCCGCTCCCGCTCCGTCAGATCGTACACCTCGCCTCGGGACAGGCTGCCGACGAGCTTCGCGCTCGACTGGCCTCGCATCCTCCACCGGAACTCGTACGGGAGCAGAATGCTGGCGTCGCCGAACATGCCGCGGCGCTCGGCGAAGCTCCGCCGCGCGGCCTCGGAGAGCTCCCGGGCATGACGGAGGTTCGGGGCGACGATGTAGGTCGTCGCAAGGCCCTCCTCCAGCATCTGCCGGTTGATGAGCCGACCGCGCGACAGGACATATCCGAGGACGCGACCGTAGGCGTCGAACGGCTGTTCGTCCGCCTGGATCTCGACCTCGGCGCCGTCGGGGACCAGCTCGGAGAGCCGCTCGGCGGCCAGCTCGGCCCAGTAACCTTGCGAGGCGCCGAGGAAGTGCGTCTCCGGCGTATCGATGGAGAGCATACGGACAGGATGGATCACGCCGCGCTCGTCGCGCACGCGGAGCGTGTCGCCGTCGACCGTCCTCACCACCTCGGCGAGGAACCTGTCGCCCGGCAGCTCCCGGCGCGGCCCCCGCCTCCGGGAGACAAGAGACACGTAGTCGATGAACCTCCGGAACTCCGGAAGCAATCCTGCCATCGCCCCCTCCTATGATGGATAGCCCCACAGAAACCGCCGTTCGCGCATCGCAGGGACTTTCGCCCTGCCCAGGCGGCCTGTTCCATGAAGATATAGAGAGGGCCCTGACCCTAGGAAAGCGCTCGCCGCGCCTGACCCGCGGGGCGCGAGGTGGCCTGAGGCGCCGGTCGGATGGGGAGGGAGAATCGAACGCAAAGACGCAAAGGCGCAAAGACGCCAAAAGGCAAGAAGGAATATTTCCGCCTTCGCTCCTTTGGAGCGCCGACGCTGCAATCTTCTCCTGGCGCCATCACGAGCTTTTCTCTCTTCTCTTGGCGTCTTTGCGCCTTGGCGCCTTTGGGTTCAATTCTTCTCTTCTTCATAGCACCGCTCATCCCGCCGCCTTCCGGGCGTCGCCGGCGCCGATCTCCTCCAGCAGATCATCCTCGTCCTCGCCCGCGGACACCTTCTCCAGCGCCAGCCTCAGCGTCGGCTCGGCGCTCGCCTCGGCGGCGACGCGGATCCGTCTCTCCACCGCTGCACCCCCGTGCGGGCGCGCCGCGAGCGCCGCAGCGACGCGCTGCTCCGGCGGCGCAGAACCGTCCTCGACGATGCGCAGCACCTCTTCGAGGTCGTTCCCCGCCGTCCGGTACCCGGTCCTGGCCACCAGCGACCCCAGCGCTCTCTTCCACTCGGCCAGCGGCCGGCCATTGCGCGCGATGACCTCCAGCAGCCGCGCCCGATCCTGCATCGCGACGGCGGCCTGAGCGGCCTGAATACGCTCGATCAGCGCCGTGGCCTCGGCGGAGCTGGCCGCCGGGACGGCGATCGACTCGCCGTGCCGCAGGGCGATCTTCACGAAATGATAGGCGCCGCCAACTCCCCCCTGGGTGTGAGCGACCTGGACGATGGCCCTGTGCGGGAGGAACCGCCGCCGGAACGCGCTCTTGAGCATCACGCCGTCGGTGCCGATATGCACCCAGCTCGGCGTCACCTTGGACCAGAGCCAGGCCGCGACGCCCAGGAGCGGCGCGAGCCCGCCCATTGCCACCACCATCGGAGCGAGGGGCGCGAAAGACCACCTTTCGATGGCCGTGAACAGCAGGATCAGCAGCACCAGCGCACCCGGGGCGAGGATCAGGACGAAGACGGCCAGGAGACAGCCCGCGATCTTGCGACCGCTGGAGTCCTCGCGGTACGTGCGCATCCGCACCGCGCGCGCCTGCGCCCCCGCCCCGGCCCGCGACAAGAGGTCGATCGCCTCCTCCTCCGAGGCTTGCTCGACGGCGGCGACGCGCCCATCCGAGAACGACAGCACCGCGGCGTGGCCGTTCGGCGTCCGCTCCGTCCAGCCGCCGGCGAGGCGCGCGAGCGGCAGACTGCTCTCCTTCGCTCCCTCCGCGATCAGCAGCCGCTCGCCCTCGATCTTCACCCTGCCGTCGCGGAGGCGGCGCTCGCCCGGTCCGCGGTCCGCGCCGGCGAACGACAAAGCGCTGACGAAGTAGCTGCCAAGGCCGATCAGCGCGGCGACGAGCGAGGCCTTCTCCATCCCGAGCGCGGCTAGCCCCCACGGCGCGGCGAACGTGCCGACGAGCGACGCGATGACCACGGATCCGAGGAGGCGCTTGTCGCGGCGGGCGTCCTGCACCTCGACCTTGCAGCGTCGCTCGGGCGAAGCCGCGCCGGGAGCGCCCTCGCTCATTGCTGCGGCCGCATCGCCAGGATGGTGGTCATCGGTCGAGGATAACCCGGGGTCATCCAGCCGCACCAGCGCCCTCGGCGATCGCCGGCAACATCGTCGTGGTCGCCTGGAAGCGTGAGGGCCAGGGCCCCGGATACCCCTGCTCCCAAGCCGTCGTGGTGAAGAAGCACGGCCGAGCCGGCGCCCTGCGCCGGAGCAAGCTCTTCGAGGGCGAGGACATCACGGTGCTGGGCGGCGGGTCCGCGAGCAGCGTCGCGATCGAAAAAGACAAGAGATCAGGGAGCGAATCGCGGGCGCAGCATGCGCGGAGCGCGGGGGACGGCAGCGCGCAAGGGCTGCGCCGTCACGAGCGAGCGTGGCACACCCGCCCACCGGGCGAGCGTCGCCACCGCGGCGTCCCTGTCGACCGGGTCGAGGCCGCCGATGTGCGCGCCGTGGTTGGCGCCCGGCGCGAAATAGCGATACGAGTCCACCGCCGCGCCGAGCTCGAAGGCCCCGGCAGACCAGGGGTCGTTCTCGCCGTAGATGAACAGGAGCTCGCTGCCTTCGCTGGCGACCCAGCGCGCGACGTCCTCCATCGCGGCAGGCAAGAACTCCGGCTCGACGGGGATGCTCGGGAGGCGGTCGACCGACCCCCAGTCGAACGTGAGCAGGTCAGCGATATCCGCGGTGTCGGGCTTGGGGGCGCCGAGCTCTGTATAGCATTGCCAGTAGTACGGCTCGAAGGCGAGATACGCAGCATCGGCGCCGGCGCTCACGGGAGAGATCAGGCCGAGGGCCAGCCACAGGTCGTCGTCGGACGCCGACTCATCCGGGATCTGGCCGCAGGTGGCCTCGAGCGAGTAGAGCCAGAAGTAGAATGGGAGCCATATCACAGCGCTCTCGAGCTGCGCCTCCACGCCGAACAGGTCGTACGTCAAGCCCAGCGCGCCCGCCTCCGTCTCCGCGCGCTCGAGCATGGCCGGGCGCCGGAGCAGCACCTCGCGCCGGAACGCGGCGATGCGCTCGCGGCAGTCGGCCTCGCTGACCTCGTTCAGGAAATCGATGTAGCGTGGATCCTCCACACCGTAGCTGAGCGGAGTCACGTAGGCCACCGTGCCGTCGACGTCATCGGGGTAGAAACGACGATGGTAGACGGAGGTCATTCCCCCCTTGCTCGCACCCGTGGAGATCCATCTCCCGGTGTAGATCGTGCGGAACGCTTCGACGACGCGGTGGTGATCGGCGGCCGCCGCTTCGATCGTCATCTTGGTCCAATCCGCCGGCTCCGGGCGTGACGGCGTGAAGAACCGGTGCTCGATGTAGATCTGGTTTGCGTTCAAGAGCGCGGTGGGCTCTTCGATGTACTGCTCGGGGAGAAACAGCGAGTAGCCGGTCGCGGCGAGCACGAGCGGCGCGCTCGAGTCGCGGTGGTGCAGCGCGAGCCGCTGCCGGAAGCGCTCGCCCCCCGGGGCATCGTGATCGACAGGCTGTTCGAGCTCGATGACGAAGAACCGATAGCCGGGGATCCTGGACGCCTCTTCCGTGACGTCGGCGACGTCGAGCGCGCGCAGCTGATCCAGGATGTCCACCGCGGCGCCGCCGCCGCCGGCCGACCCGCCGCCGCCGGCCGACCCGCCAGCGCCGCCCACGCCGCCAGCGCCGCCGCCCGTCGCGCCGCCGCCCCCTGTCGCGCCGCCGCTGGCACCGCCCTCGCCGATCGAGCCGCCGCCGGTCCCGGCGCTCGCGCTTGTGCTCGAGCTCGCGGAAGATGTCGTCGAGGCGCTCGCCTCTCCGCTGCCGTCGTCTCCGCAGGCGGCGACGGCCGCCAGCGCGAGCGATATCAAGAAGGCCGCACTGCTGTTCTGAATCGTCCGGTCGGCCATCGTGACGGCAGCGTGCCCGATCGGCGTGCGGAGCGGCGTGGCGCAGCAAAATTTCCACGTTGCGGGTGAGCCATCCCGGAACAGGCGCCCGGATCACCGTGGCAGATCGACTAGCTTGACCCCACTCCTGGGCGTTGGCAGCCCGCGGTGGCGTGTCGAGGCGAGCTCCACGGAGCCATGATCGATCTGGTCGCGCTCATGAATCAGCCGCAGCGCGATCAGACGCTGCTCGCGGAACGCCGCCGCGGCGCCCCCGACGTCATTCGGTATCCCAGTCGCAGCGCAGGAAATGGCGCTGCTGCCGGAAGATCAATACCGCGTGCCTGCCGCGAATGCCGAGATGAAACTGCCGCCTGTCAGCGTCCGCGCGCTTGCGAAGTGCAAGCACTTGCTGTCCGGCCATGCGCCAGAAGGTCGGCTCCAGGTAGGCTGGGGCTGGCGCGTCCTGCGCCGAGTAGGTGATCGCGACGAGCTCGCCCTCGCCGCCGTAGTTGACGATCAGCGTGACGCGCGTATTCGAACAATGAATGCTGTACGTCGCCTGAGCGAGACGCGGCCAAGCCAGTACTCCGAGAGCGACGAGGAGCGCGCTGAGCAGCTGATTCATGGGTCGACGACGGACACTGGGCGCCTGGTAGCTCTCCATCGCGGGATCTCCTCTCCATGGCCGAGGCGAACAGGGCGCTCGACCCCACCCCACCCGGTCCAGCAGAAGCGACGGAGGCGCCGCTAGGCGCTGCAGCGGGAGAGCGCGTGACGGAGAGCGCTCTGGAGCAGCCCGAAGGTCAGGAACGCCCCCTCCGCGCCGCCGATCTCGGTCATGGTCCGCGCGATCGCCGGCGAGATCCCGGAGACGAGGCACCGGCTGCCGAGGAGGCTCGCCGCGCGCACCACGGCGAGCAGGTGCGACACGGTCGCGGCGTCCACCGCGCTGACGCCGGTCAGGTCAAGGATCGCGAAGCGCGCGTGTGTCCGGACGATCTCGGGGAGCAGCCGCTCCATGATCTGCGCCGCCCTCGCGGTGTCCACGGTGCCGATGACCGGCAGCACGAGCACGCCCTCCCACGCCTGGATGATCGGCGTGGACATCGCGAGCATCGTCTCCTGCTGCTGCCGCAGCAGCGCCTCGGCGCGCTTGCGCTCGGCGTTCTCCTCGGCGAGCTGGCGGTTCTTCCGCTGGAGCTCCTCGGCGTCGCTCTCCCGGCGCTGGAGCGCCTCCCGGAGCTCCGCTTCCAGCCGCCTGGACGCGGTGATGTCCCTGACCGTCACCGCGACGCCATCGTCGAGCGGGACGATCTGGTATTGCAGCCACAGGCTCTCGCCCCCGGGCAGCACGCTCTCCGTCTCCTCGAGGAGCCGCTCGCGCGTCCGAAAGACGCGCTCGTATTTCTCGAAGAGCCCGGAATCGCGGACCGTGGGAAAGACCTCGACCAGCCGCCGGCCGATGATCTCCTCGCGCGGCCTCGACGTCACCTGGCTCACCAGCAGGTTGGCCTCGGTGAACACGAAATCAACGGTCTCGCCCGGCTCGCCGAACGTGCGACGAAGCACGCTGAACCCGTCGAGGCTCCCGTCGATCGCCGCCCGGTACCGCGACTCGGCCGCGACCAGCGCCTCCTCGGCGCGCCTGCGCTCGGTGATGTTGCGCGCGACGAAATAGACGAGCTCAGCGTCCGGGTAGATCGCCGAGTTCCACTCGATCCACAGATACGAGCCGTCACGGCATCGATATCGATTCACGAACGTCGCGGTGAAGTCGCCGGACAGCAGCTTCGCCGACGCGGCCACGGTGGGCTCGCGATCGTCGGGATGAACGAAGTCGAGGAAGGGCGTGGCCATGAGCTCTTCGCGCGAGAAGCCGAGCGTCTGCTCCCACGCCCGGCCGATGCGCTTGAAGTAACCGTCGAATCCGGCGATTCCCACCATGTCGACAGAGAGCTCTAAGAAGCGGTCGAGGTCGTCCACCCGAGAGGCTTCAGGCATGATGAAGAGCATGCCTATCACCTCCGCCGCGGGCCGTCGACCCCCCTCGGCCAGGCGCCCCGCAGCGCGCCGCGCGATGGACGCAAGGCACACCACATCAGACCACGAGGTCGTGGTGAGTGCGCGGCTGTCGCGTCCGCGGCTGTCGCGCCGGCGTCGTGAGCGCGACGCCAGCCCACCGAGCTCGGGGTTGATATCGCGTCACCGCCGCGGCGGCAGGGATCGCGGCGGTGATACCGCCGATGTGCCGGGCAGGCGAGCCGCTCAGCGGCTCGCGAGCATCGCTGCTCCTGGACGAGCAGCGCTGTTGCCCTGGTGTCGCACCACGACCAGCGTGGCCCTCCTGGCGCTGCGCGCCGGCCGCCGTCGGGCAGGCGCGCCGCCGGCCAGCGCCGGCACAGGCCGTGCCTGCTTCCGCGCCATTGCGCGGCGCTCCCGGGCTCGAGTGCTGCATTGCACGCTGTCCCTCATCATGCCGGCGCCCCTCGTCGCCTCACCGCTCCGCCGTGGCGGGCGGCGGCCGCGTTCGTCGGGAGGAGCTCACGCCGAGGTGGGAAGACCGCCTTGTTCACCACGGACCCGAGGCGGCGCTTGTCGCGGCGGGCGTCCTGCACCTCGACCTTGCAGAGTCCCTCGGGCAACGCCGCGCCGGGAGCGTCCTCGCTCATCGCTGCGGCCGCATCGCCAGGATGTGATCATTGCGGCAGCGTGCCCGATCGGCGTTCGGAGCGGCGTGGCGCAGCAAGATGTCCACGTCGCGGGTGAGCCATCCCGGATCATGCGCCCGGAACCCCGTGGCGGATCGACTTGCTTGACCCCACTCCTGGGCGTTGGCGGCGCTGGATGGCGTGTCGAGGCGAGCGCCGGTCATTCACAAGTCCAGGCGCCCGCGCGCACGATCATGCCCGTGGCGCAAGCCCATCGCTCCGCCGTGACGGCCTCGATGACGCAGGACATTGCTCTCGCGTCGATGTCAGGATCCTGTATCCCGACGGCGCAGCCCATCTCATCGAACTTGGCCGCTAACCCAGCGCCGCACGGAAAGTTCGTGGCGATGACGCAATCCTCGCCGATCTCCAGCAGGCGCTCCGTCGCAACGTCTTCGGAGGTGCCTCCAGCTTCGCAGAACACCGGGCGCTCTGCGCAGGGCGTGAGGCCCTCGAGCGGGATGGGATCGAACTCTCCCTCCGAAGCGATGATCCTACCGAAGTCCGGGTCCCGGGCGTCATCCCAGCCTCCAGTGCCGCTCGAGACGTCCGGAACACCCGCGCCGCCGGCGCTGACGCCTCCCTCGGGGTGGCTCGCTTCACAGCCGAGACAGCTCGCGACGGAAGCTACAAGCAATCGATGTGTCCATTGCATGGACCGAGCATAGAGAGCTTCCATGCGGAGCACAACGCGACCCGCCGCGTAGCGTCCCCCCGCCCCCACCCCAACCCAGGTTGGGGCGACCCGAACCCGACTACTTCCGGATTTTCATGACCGTACCGCCACTGTAATTCGTCCAGTACACGCTCGTGCTGTCAACGGCGATGCCGCGTGGTCCACTTTGCCCCCTAGCGATAGCTGTGGGAGTACCGCCGTCCACTGGAACTTTCATGACCGTACCATCGCCGGAGTTTGTCCAGTAGACATCGCTGGAGTCGACGGCAATGTCATGCGGCTCAGCCTGATTTGTGGCGAGGGCAGTGGGAGTGCCTCCAGTAATCGGCACCTTCATTACTGAGCCCAAAGATGTGCCCCGTTCACCGCTGTTCGCCCAGTAAACGCTGGCAGAGTCTACGGTGACGTTAATCGGATAATTCTGCCCGACGGCGAGTGGAAAAAGGGCGCTCCCGTCTTTGAAGCTTCTCATTACCATCCCCGTTCCCGGATCGGTGTCCCTGCGAATCGTCCAGTAGACAAAAGTGGAGTCGACGGCCATGCCGTATATATCGAAGCCACTGTAAATGACATTCATATCGGAGGGGATTCCGCCTATTAGAATTGATCCCACGCGAAATGGCGTCGTGTAATATGCGGTTGAGGAGTGAACGGCCACTCGTATCGACCCAGGCTCGTCGAGGTTGTCAAGAGATGCGGGGAGGCCACCGGCCTTTGGGACCATTGTCACTGCGGTCGCGTAACGCGCAGCCCAGTAAACGTTGATGGAATCGACGGCAATGCCCGTCGGGATGTGCAGCATATCGGCGAGGACGACGGCGGGGCCCTCGAGCAAGCTAGCCTTCATTACCGTGCCGTCCGCGCCGGTTCCCTCGGTGGTCCAAAAAACATGGGTGGAGTCGACGGCTATGTACGCTGGCTTACTCTGGTCAGTTGCAATCGTAATTGGTGCGCAGAGCGAGTCTACGCACGGTTGACCTAGACAGTTGCTCCCGCAGTGGCCGCAATTTTGTTCATCGTACGCCAGGTTAGTACAAGTGCCGGAGCAGTCTGTCAGGCCATCCGGACAGGCAGGCACGTCGACTCCGCCGGCCCCGGACTCCGCAGCACCGGCACTGCCGGATGTTTGACTGCCGGACGCCGCGCCTCCACCTTCCCCGGACCCCGCAGCGCCGGCGCTGCCGGATGTTTGACTGCCGGACGCTACGCCTCCACCTTCCCCAGGCGTTGCAGCGCTTCCCCCTTCTGCTCTTTGGTATCTGTCCCAATCTGCGCCGATGAACGACTCGCAGCCGGAGCCAACGGTGCAGAGCATAAGCTTCCAAGCCAGGGACGACATTCTTCGAGCGCTCGGCATGTGACACCTCCAGTCGGTTGCAATGTGTTGTCTTGTTGCTGCTTTGTCTCGAGTCATTATGTGCACCCTAAATGCTAAAGTTGCGATGCGGACAGTCAGAAGAGCCGAGTTCGTGCGTCACTGGGAGCGCCCGCAGTTTGTGCCGCGGCGCCGCCGCCCGTACCGGCCGCCCGGTGGCCTGGAGCGCGCGCCAGGCGCCGGTCCACGGGGCCTCACGGCGGAGCGCCTCGCACGCAGCGCGGTAGCGGCGCTCGCGCTCCTCGACGTCCCTCAGCCAAGGTCCGGCGACGCACCGGACCAGGTAGCACGGGGCGCCGAGGGCATCGAGAGTGCCGCCCCAGGTGTCGCCGAGAGCAGCGATCCACCTGTAGTCGCTCCTGAGAGAGCGGCTGAGCGGGGCGCGTGCGCGGGGATTGGACCGTACCCAGGCAGCTGCCGTAGAGTACATTTTGTCGCGACGGCCCTTCATAAGGAGAGGCAACGATAGCACAGCGACTCTCCACGGGAAACCGCCGCGGAGGGGGAGGTGTACTCCGCGGTAGAGCACTGTTGACGCTCAGGCTGGCTTGTGGTCCGCCGAGCAGGCTCACTGATGGCCATCGCGGACGTGCTCAGTTGCATGCAGGACTCCTGACGGCATCGCTCGAGCGCGAGCCGCAGGCCGCCTCGCGATGGCCACCATCGTTCGTGGCCACCGGCGCCGACGAGGTGTTCCTCCGCCGGCGCCGAGGGGCGGCCATCGTCTCGGTCAGCGTCAGCTGCCGTCCGTCCCAGGTCGCCGACGATGCGCGCCATCACGTCACGCTCGACGAGTTTCTTCTTCCGTCGTGCCGCCGCGCGCAGCGCGGCGGTGGCCATGCGGTCTATCTCGCGCAGGCGTGATGGCCTCGATGACGCAGGACGCCGCTCTCGCGTCGATGTCAGGATCCTGTGTCCCGACGGCGCAGCCCATCTCATCGAACTTGACCGCGATCCCAGCGCCGCACGGAAAGTTCGTGGCGATGACGCAATCCTCGCCGATCTCCAGCAGGCGCTCCGCCGCAACGTCTTCGGAGGTGCCTCCAGCTTCGCGGAACACCGGGCGCTCTGCGCAGGGCGTGAGGCCCTCGGTCGGATGGAGAGGAAGAGTTGAACGCAAAGACGCAAAGACGCCAAAAGACAAGAGAGAATATTTTCTCCATCGTTCCCTTGGAGCGCGGGCGCTGCAATCTCCTCCTGGCGTTTTCACGAGCTTTTCTCTCTTCTCTTTGCGCCTTTGCGCCTTTGCGCCTTTGCGCCTTTGCGTTTAAGTCTTCTTCTCTTGGCGTCTGTGCGGCTCGCAGTTCGTCCCCACACCAGGCGGCAGCCGGATGCGCGCCGCTCGCCATCCCGCTCCGGCTTGGGGCTACGCTTCCTCCGCGCTTTCCCGTTACGATGACCAGCGCGATCGCTTCGGCAGATCGCCGGGGGGCATGGGACGTCTGCATGCGGCCCCGCGCAGGGCTCCCGGGGGCGAGGGCCACCGCGGCGAGGAGGTCTTGGATGTCGTCGCACGAACAGGTAGAGCCGGCCGATACGCCGGCAGAAGAGGGCGCAGCAAGGGCGGGGGCCGAGCTTGCGCGCCGCAGGCGCGGCCTGCGCTTCCGGCTCGCGCTCGGGGCGCTCGCGCTCGCCGCCAGCGTGACCGCGCTCGTCCTGACCCACGAGACGAAGCCCGAGAAGACCAGCGCCATCGGCGCGCGGCTCGAGCTGTCCTCGGGGGAGGTGACGCTCGCGGCGAGCGGTCAGGGCGAAAGGAAGTCGACGGTGGTGTCCGGGATCCCGGTCCCGGTCGGGGCGAAGCTCGCGACCGGAAAGGGCGCGCGGGCGCTCGTCCGGCTCGCCGACGGCTCGGCGGTGTTCCTCCGCGCAGACTCGGAGATCGCGCTCCGCGCCGAGGGGCTCTCGATCACCCAGGGCGAGGTCTGGCTCGACGCGCCGCCCGAAGGGCGCAGCGGGCTCTCGCACGCGCTCGGGGACGTCAACGTCTCGGCGGCCGACGCCGGCCTGTCGATGAGGCGCTCGGGCGACGCCGTGAGCGTGTACGTGGCGCGCGGGCTCGCCGTCGTCGCGGCCCCCGGCGGGCGCGTCGAGGTGCACGCAGGGGAGCAGGCGACGGTCGCCGGCAGCGGCGCGCCCAAGGTCGCGCCGCTCGCCTACTGGGAGGACTGGACCGGCGGCATGGGCGACCACCGGCCGCTCGCAGGCGAAGGCAGCGGATCGGGCCGGATCTACGGCGTCGACCTGCAGGGCGCCCCCGGGACGCAGGCGCGCACGCTCGAGATCAGCCGGCAGGCCGTGCGGGCCGTCCTGCGCGACGGCATCGCCGAGACCGAGGTCGACCAGACCTTCTCGAACCCGGGCGGACGACAGGTCGAGGGCTGGTACTGGTTCACCGTGCCCGAGCGGGCGATCGTGAGCTCGTTCGCCGTGGAAACCAACGGCGTGCTCGTCGAGGGCGAGGTCATCGAGCGGAAGGAAGCGGCGCAGCGGTACCAGACCGCCGTGCAGACCGGCCACGAGCCGGCCCTGCTCGAGTGGGTCGACGGACACAGCTACCGCGCCCGCATCTTCCCCGTGCCCGCCAGCGGCTCCCGGCGCGTCGTGCTGCGCTACGTGGAGATGCTCAGCGCGCCATCAGGTAAGCTTGCTTACGTTTATCCGATGCGCGCGAGCGATCCCGTGCAGATCGGCGAGTTCTCCCTGTCCGTGGATCTCGGCCAGGCCGGCCAGGGGCTGCAGATCGCGACGCTGGCCGACGCGGTGGTCGAGGACGGCGGACGGCGGGTGAGCATGCGGCGGAGCGGCTACGAGCCGCGCGCGGACTTCCAGCTCGAGGCCTCCGTCAAGGTGAAGCCGTCGCCGCTGCGGGTGTCGCGCTTCGCTGCGGGCGAGGACCGCGCGGACTACGTGATGGCCAGGTACGTGCCCGACGTGGACTGGGCCGAGCTCAAGGAGCTGCCCGCCGACCTGGTCGTCGTGGTGGACACGTCGGCGTCGGCCGACGAGTCGGCGCGGCAGCAGAAGGCGGCGGCCGCCGAGGCGATCCTGCGGGCGATGTCGCCGTCGGACCACTTCGCGCTGATCGCGCTCGACTCGGCGCCGGCGGTCCTGCACCCGAAGGACGGGCTGGCCGAGGCGTCGGACAAGGAGATCTCCGCCGCGCTCACGCGGCTGGCCGAGCACGCGACCGGGGGCGCGACCGACCTCGGCGCGCTGTTCGAGTCGGCGCTCGGGCGGGTGCACGGCAAGGAGCAGCCGGCGGTCATCTACATCGGCGACGGGCTCGCGACGAGCGGCGAGGTGACGGGCGCGCGCCTCGCGGAGCGGCTCCGGCGCTCGCTCACGGGCTCGCGCGCGCGCTTCTTCACCGTGGGCGTCGGCGAGAACTCGAACCACGCGCTGCTCCGCGAGCTCGCGCGCGCCGGGGGAGGACAGGCGTTCCGGATCGACGAGGCCGAGGGCTCGACGTCCGAGGTGCTGCGCCTCGCCGGCGCCATCAAGACGCCGACCATCACCGATCTCGCGATCGACCTCGGCGCGGGGCTCGACGAGCCGATGCTCACCGCGAGCGGCAAGGTGTCGCGCGGCGAGGAGGTGGTGCTGCTCGCGCGCACGCACCACGCGCTGCCCACGAAGGCGATCGTGAAGGGGCGGCTCGCGGGGAAGGAGTACACCCGCGAGCACCCCATCGAGCTCGATCGGGGCGTCGGCGCGGCGCTGGTGCCGCGCTTCTGGGCGGCCGAGAAGGTGCGGCGGCTGCTCGCGGACGGCGACGACATCGAGGCGCACCGGGGCAAGGTGGTCGAGCTCGGGCTCGACTACGGGCTGATCACGCCGTTCACGAGCACGCTGGCGCTCGAGAGCGAGCAGGCCTACGTGAACCAGGGGATCCGGCGGCGGCGCTCGCCGCTCCGGGGCGAGCGGCTGACGGCGCTCACGCCCCAGCGAGAGCGCGAGCTCGCGGCGCTGCTCGCGCCGCCCTCCGCGGCCGTCGCCGCCGGGTGCTCGAGGAGCGAGCCGAGCGCGAGCTACGAGGAGAGCCCGGCGAAGGAAGGCGGCCACGGCGCGAGGGCGCAGGCCGCGGCGCCAGCGCCAGCGATGGCGCCGGCGATCGCCGAGCAGGGCAACGAGCGGGACCAGAGCCCCAAGGGAGATGTCGCCTCGCCCGGCGCCACGCTGGCGGCCCCGCCCCCCGCGCCCGAGGCGGCGCGCCCGGCCGAGGAGGCGAAGCAAGAGCCCCTGCGGCAGAAGCTGGAGGCCGCGGCGAACCGGCCGGTCGCCCCCCGCCCGCCGGCTGCGCCCATGAGCGCGCCGGCGGCCGGCGAGCCGTCCGAGCTCGCAACGATCGGCGCGACCGGCCTCAAGCGCGCGGCGGGCGGCGGCGGTGCGATCACGCCGCCCGACGCCTTCCTGCGCCTGGACAAGGCCCGCAAGGCAGCGCCGGCGGCGGTGCGCCCCGCCTCACGGACCTCCCCGCCGCCGAGGCGCCCGCAGGTCGCGATGGCGCCGTGCAGCGACACAGCGCGGCGGCCGCTCGCCGAGCGCATCGTCGTCTGGTCGAAGCGCCTCGCCCGCGCCACGACGGCGGAGCAGCTCATCGCGCGCTACGAGGGCGCGCTCACGACCTGCGAGCTGCCGGACTGGCGATCGAGGGCCGCGCTCCTCTCGCTCCTCCAGGCGAAGGTGTCCACCGAGGGCGGCGCCGAGGCGCTGCTCGCCCGGTTCGAAGGCGAGCCCGAGGCGCAGCGGTTCATCGCGCACGCGCTCCTCAGGCGGAGCGTGGACCCGGCGATCTCCGCGGCGGTGCGGCGCACGCTGTTCGGGGGCGTCGATCCCAGGGTGAGCTGGGCGCTCCTCGACGAGCGGCTCGCGGCGCTCCCGGCGGTGGACCAGCGGCTCGCGCTGGTGCGGCAGGCGCTCACCGAGCGGCCCGACGATCCGGAGGGGGAGATCCGGCGGGTGCGCCTGCTCGCGGAGGCGGGCCGGAAGGACGAGGCGCTCGCCTACGGGCGGCGGCTGCGCGACCGCGGCTTCATGAGCCCGGCGCTCGCGCTCGATCTCGGCGACGTGCTCGCGTCGAGCGGCTTCGAGGCGGACGCGCTGCGCACGTACTCGGAGGTCGTCGAGTTCGATCCGACGAGCCCCGCGTCGCGCGCGATGCTCGGCGACGTCTACCTCCGGCACGGCTGGTACGCGGCGGCGTACCGCCAGTACACGACGCTGACGGACCTCGCGCCGGCCGAGCCCCAGGGCTGGCTGCGGCTCGCCGCGGCGGCCGCGGGCAGCGGGCGCGTCGACGAGGCGCTCCGCATCCAGCGCAAGGTCGCCGCCGCGGAGGGCACGCCGGGGCCCGACGATCCGCGCGCGTGGGCGCGGCTCCTGTCGGCGGCGCGCATCGGCCGGCTGCTCGCCGGGGGCGGCGGCGCGGCCCCCGCGGCCGGCGCCGAGGCCGAGAGCCTCGCCCGCAAGCTGAAGGAGCTCCAGCTCTTCAGCGGCCCCGGGGCGCTGCGCGTCGTGCTCTGGGAGGACTACGCCGCGGAGCTCGCCCTCGCGGCGCGGGACGGCCAGGTGGACGCGGCGCTCGGCGACGGCACCTTCGCGCCGGCGGTCGGGCTCGCGGCGGTGCAGCTGCCCGCCCCGGAGCTCGCGCGCCTCGAGTGGCGCGTCCGGTTCCGCAGCGATCCGCCGGGGAGGGACGTGCGCTTCGTGGTGACGACGATCGTGTGGGACGGGGCGTCGTTCCAGGTGACGAGCGCGCCGGGGTCGATCGGCGCGAAGGACCGGGAGGTCGCGCTGGCGAGCGGCGCGCTGCCATGATCGACGTCTCGCTGCTCGGCTGGCTCCTCGTCACGCTGACGTCGCCCCTGTCGCTCGTCCTGCTGCTCGTGGCGCTCGGCTCGGTGGCCTACCTCGGCGTGACGGCGCTCGAGGCCGCGCCGCGCCAGCGCGGCGCGCGCGCGGTCGGCACGGGCGCGGCGGCCTGCGCGCTCGCGGCCGGGATGGTCGGGCTGCGCGTGGGCGCGGGCGCGGGCGCGGCCGTCCCGACGGCCGCCGTGGGGATCGCCGCCGCGGCCGCGCTCGGGGCGACCGCGGCGTGCGCGTGGACCTTCGGCGCGCGCGCCGCGGCCGCGCTCGGGGCGGCGCGGGCCCGCCGGAGCGCCGCGGCGCTGCGGGCGGGCGACGAGCGGCGCCGGCTGCTCGCGGCGAGCCAGCGCGCGTACGCCGAGGGAGACGACCTCGCCGCCGAGACGGCGGCGGCCGACGACGCCGTCGCGCGGCTGCGCGCCGCGGTGGGCGCGCTGGCCGGCGCGCGCGCCGCGCTCGAGGCGAAGCGCGCCGGCGCGCGGGACGCGCCGCGGTCGGAGCGGCGACCGGAGGCGAGCGCGCTCGCCGACGACCTCGCGCGCGCGTGCGACGAGGCCGCGCTGAAGCTGTCGATGGGCCAGCGGGTGCTCGCCGCCGCGGAGGCCGCGGCGCTGCGGATCGCGTGCAACGCGCCGCTCCGGCGGCTGCTGCGGCGGCGGCCGCGCGAGGCGGCGCAGGCGCTCGCGACCCTGGGCGCGGGCGCGCTCGCGCCGGCGGCGGCGTCGATCGAGGCGTTCCTCGGCGAGGTGCGGGCGGCGCGCGCCGAGGTCGTGGAGATCGCGGAGCGGCGCGCGCCGGGCGCGGCCGATGAAGACGGTGCGCCCGGCGAAGACGGCGCCACCGGTCCAGAAAGAGCGGAGGGCCCGGCGGCGCTCGCGTTGCGCGAGCTCGCCGCGATGGAGTCGGCCTACGGCGCGCTGCTCGAGCGGCTGCGCCTGGCGGAGCTCCACGCTTCGGCGCGCGCCTCTGTCGAGCAGGTCGAGAGCGCCGCGGGCGCGCTCTCCGCGACGGCGAGGGCGGCGGCGATCGACCCGGCGGCGATCGGCGCGCTCGTGACGGAGATAGCGCGCGCCGAGTCGGCCGTCGCCGCCGCCGCGCCGGAGGCCGGGGGCTCGCGCGCGCTCGCCGAGGCGCTCGCCGCCGGCTCGGTGGCGCTCGATCGGAGCGACGCGACGTCGCTGGCGGAGCTCATCGCAGCGCTGCGCGAGCTCCGCTGAGGCGATGAGCGACGACCGCCCCTGAAAATCGAACGGAAAACGATGCCTGGCCGTACGGGGTGCCCTTGGCGCGCGGCGCCCTGGGAGCCTCCCCGAGCGAGGTCGGTTGAGCTAGGCTTTGCGTGTGGTTCAGGCCCTCCCTGCCGGTTATCTCTTCGACCCTGCCGATCCGCGCGCGCCGACGAGCGAGCAGTGGGCGCGGATGACCCCGTCCGAGCGCGCGCGCGTCGTCGACATGCTCCCCGCCGAGGTCCCGCTGGAGCTCATGCCTCCCGAGGGAGACGCGCACCGCAAGGCGAAGCGCGACGCGCTCGACGCCCTGGACGGCTTCTTCCGCCGCACCGCCCGCAAGATCTACCTCTCTTCCGAGCTCGCCGTCTTCTACCCCGGCGAGCCGCGGTTCGCGCCCGACCTGCTCGCCGTGGTCGACGTCGAGCCCCACGAGCGCATGCGGTGGGTGGTCGACCACGAGGGCAAGGGGCTCGATCTCGTGATCGAGGTCCACGTCGCCGGCAGCCGCACGAAGGATCACAAGCTCAACGTCGACCGCTACGCCCGGCTCGGCATCCACGAGTACTTCCTCTTCGACCGCGCCCGCCTGCGCCTGCACGCCTACAGGCTGCCCGCGGCCCAGGAGAGCGATCCCTCACGCCCGCGCGCCTACCAGCGCATCGTACCTCAGGCTGGCCGGTTCGCCTCCGAGGTGCTCGGCCTCGATCTGCTGCTCGACGGCCCTCGCCTCCGCTTCTTCGCGGGCAACGCCCCTCTCGAGGACGCGGACGAGATGATCGCCCGCCTCGGCGGGATGCTCGATCAGGTCATCTCCCACCAGGAGGACGCGCAGCGCATCACCGAGGAGCTGGCCGCGGAGCTCGACAGGGAGCGGCGCCTGCGCGAGGAGGAGCAGCACCTGCGCGAGGAGGAGCAGCGCCTGCGCGAGGAGACAGAGAAGGAGCTGGCGCAGGCGCGCGCGGAGATCGAGCGGCTCAGGTCCCGCTGAGCGCCTGGCCGGCGAGGGGGATGGCCGCCTGAGCCCTCCTCGCCAGCCTCGCCGCTCATCCCCCCTTCAGCTTCGCCGCCAGGAACCGCCGCGCCTTCTCCCACGCGTCCGCCGCGGCCTTCGTGTCGTACCGCTCTCCCGACGGGTTCGCGAAGGCGTGGTCGGCGTCGTACCGGAGCACCTCGTGCTCGATGCCCGCGTCGTGGAGCGCCTTGTCGAAGTCGTTGACGACCTCGGGCGGGATGCCCTTGTCCTGGTTGCCGAAGATGCCGAGCACGGGCGCCTTGATCGCCTTGAGCTGCGCGGGGTCGGTGACGAGCCGGCCGTAGTAGATCACGGCCGCGTCGAGCTCGGGCTCGTTCAGCGCGAGCTTGAGCGACCACGCGCCGCCGAAGCACCACCCGATCGAGGCCGTGCGCGGCGCGAGGACGCGCGCGTCCGTCGTGAGGAAGCGGTGCGCCGCGCGCACGACCTCGATCCCCTTCGCCTCGTCGACCGCCTTCATCGCCGCCATCGCGTCGTCCGGCGTGGTCGCGACCTTGCCGCCGTAGAGATCCACGGCGAGCGCCGCGTACCCGTCCTCCGCGAGGCGATCGGTCCAGTGCTTGATGTGCTCGTTCAGGCCCCACCACTCGTGGATGACGACGACGCCCGCGATCGGCGGCTTCGCGTCCCGCGGCAGGCTCAGGTACGCCTTCGTGCCAGCCACCTCGACCGTCTGTCCTCGCGCGGGCGGGGCCTTGTCCGCCCTGAGCTGGTGGAGGGCCTTGAAGTCCTCCTCCGAGAGCAGCCCGGTCGGGCCGACTTCACCGGGCGCGCCGGACGACGCCGGCGCCGCGGCCGCGGGCGGCGGCTCGACGCGGGGCGCGGGAGACGAGGCAGAGCA
The DNA here is from genome assembly GCF_051475585.1 of Sorangium sp. So ce426. Classification (NCBI taxonomy): domain Bacteria; kingdom Pseudomonadati; phylum Myxococcota; order Polyangiales; family Polyangiaceae; genus Sorangium; species Sorangium sp. So ce426. The sequence goes on from NZ_CP150341.1 coordinate 9,999,048, forward strand.
GGCGGTCGCGACGAGCAGCGCCAGCGGCGCAGCCACGCGGAAGCGGCGTAGGTGGGACAGGAGCGTCATGGCGCGCACCCTACCAGCTCGGAGCGGCGCGCCGGAAGCCTCGCCGCGAGGCGTCGCGCCCGCCTACGTCGCGACGCGCAGGCCCAGCTGGCTCGACGCGACCCCCCGCCGGACGGCGGCCACCAGCGTATCCGGGGCGAACGGCTTGGCGACGAACGCATTGGCGCCGAGCCGGAACGCCCGCTCCCGCTCGCGGGGCGAGGACATCGACGAGACGATGACGACCGCGACGTCGCGATGGTGCCGGCTCTGCCGGATGAAACGGATGAGCTCCAGGCCGTCGATGTCCGGCAGGTGGATGTCGAGGATCACCGCGTCGTAGGCGCCCCCGTGCATCCGCCGGAGCGCCTCGAACCCGCTCGCCGTCTCGGCGACCTCGACCGCCGGCCCGAGCTCTGGCGCCCCCTCGAGCGCCGCGCGCATGTAGGTCCGCATCGCGGCGGAGTCGTCGATGAGGAGGATGCGGGTCATGCAGGGGGTCCGGATCGAGCTCTCGAGGGGGCGCCTAGTACACCACAAACGGCAAAATCAGAAGTGTTTGTCGGTCTTCCGACAGGAGAGCGCGTCCCCGGCGGCGCCCCCGAGCCCTCCAGGCCCGGCTGCGCGCTGGTCAGGTGCCCCGGGGCGGCCTCCAAGGACCGGCCTGGCCCCTCCTCGAGCCCGTGCCGTGATCACATCGGCGCGTTCCGGGAATTCGTCTGAGTCACCCAGGAAACCTTGTGCGCACCGTGCGCACTGTATTTCTTCACCAGGGCTGCTTCGATGAGAGCCCTGGTTCTGCGACGGCAGCGCCGGACGGGGCGAGAAAGAGACGATTTGCGGTACGCCGCTCCGCTACCGCGCACCTCGGCGCGTCGCCCGGTTCTTACTTAGGAGGGCCAAGCCCGTATGTCCTTGAAGCACTGTCTCACCGTGAACAGCGGATGGGGCAGCCTGTCCTCGGGCAGCTTCGGTACCCGTGCTCCCCGACCCCTCCTCGGCGCGCTCATCCCGCCGCTCGTCATGGTGGCGTGCCAGTCCGAGACCGGGAACGGCGATGACGCGCCCGATGACGATGACGCGGCGTCGACGAGCGCCTCCCCGGCGACCGGCGGCGCTGGCGGCGTCGACCACGGCCCCACCGTCAGCCACGGCGCCAGCATGGGCAGCGCCGGGGCGGGACGCCGCTCCCTGTCCGGTCGAGCCAGGGTGATTGCACGGGTCAGATCAGCGACTCATCGAAGGAGACCGTTGTATGCGCAATAGCCAAGGAGCCGTGCCGCGAGAGCTGCTCGACTGGGTCTTCAACCGTCGGCAGCCCCTCGTCAAGCTCGGGGCGTTCGCCATCACCAGGCCCGTACTCGTGTCCTGCAGGGAGGACGACGAGAGGGGCGGCGACCTGAGCGGGAGCGGCACCGGCGGCAGGGGGGGCACGTGGAGCGGCCCTGATAGCTCGGGCAGCTGCACCGCCGGCCCCATCGCCACCAGCTCGAGCAGCGCCGTCGGCGGCGTGGGCGCGGGCGGCGCCGACGCGCTGGATCCGTCGATCTTCAAGGGCGCCGGCAGCTGCCGATTGACCGCCACGGACATCGGGGGTCCGTTCTTCATCGACGACAGCGAGATCCCGAACGACATCAGCCTGTTTCGCAGCGACATCCGGGACGACCACCCCGGCTGCGAGCTCCGGCTCTATGTCCGCCTGCTCGACGCCCGGAACAACAACGAGCCCCTCCCCGACGCCGAGGTCTACATCTGGCACTGTGACGCGGATGGGCGAACCAGCGGCTTCGAGCATCCGAGCCCCTCCACGCCGCCCACGGGCGCGGCCGATCACACCCCGGAGAGCCAGGATCGGTTCTGCCGCGGCGTGCAGCTCTCGGACCGCAACGGGATCGTGGGCTTCAAGTCGATCTATCCCGGGTCGGACGCGGGGCGGCCGGTCCACGTCCACATGGTCGCTCGCATCAACGGAGCCACGACCAGGCTGATCACGACGCAGCTCTATTTCGACGCGGACCTCAGCGCGGAGGTCTTCCAGAAGGAGCCAGCCTACGCGGCTCGCTCGGCGAACCTCGCGGCATCCAGCCTCAATCCGCCGCCAGGCGGCGTGGTCATGCCGGCCACGTACACCTCGGGGCTGATCACCAGCATTCTCGACATCATCGTCGAGGCCTGAGCGCACGGGTGTCCCGCCCGGGGGCCGTGCGTCACGCCCCCGGCTCGACCCGGGCCACCCCTCGGCGAGCCGGGACCGCGCCTGCCCGCTGCTCGCCGAGCGTCACGAAATTTCGAGGAAACAGGGCACCTCTGCCGTTCGCCGCGCCGGCGCGGGGCGGACAATCACCCTCGGGGGCGCCAGACTGCGGCAGGGAGGTTCCATGAGCGACACGGATCGGCTGGATCCCGGGAGCATGGCGCGCGCGTTCCGGGAGGCGCGGCGCCGCGGGATGGATGTGGAGCCGGCGGTCCTGTTCCACGACCTGGGGCGCATGCGGGCGCGCATCGGACGGATCGGCGCGGCGTTTCCGCCGGGCGCCCTCCACACCGTCGCGATCAAGGCGAACCCCCTCGTCGAGGTCCTGCGGGCGGCGGTCGACTGCGGCGCTGGGCTCGAGGCGGCCTCGCTCGAGGAGGTGAAGCTCGCGCTGGCCGCCGGCTGCCCTCCCGACCGCATCGTCTACGACTCTCCCGCGAAGTCCCGCGCCGACATCGCGGAGGCCCTCCGCCTGGGCGTGCGGCTCAACGCCGACAACCTCGACGAGCTCGGGCGCATCGACGAGCTCGTCGGTCACGGGGGGGCGGCCAGCCGCATCGGGCTGCGCATCAACCCGCAGGTCGGGGCCTCCAGCATCGCCCTGACCAGCGTCGCGGATCGGCGCTCCAAGTTCGGGGTCCCCCTCGAACAGGCCGACGCGGTGCGCGCCGCCTTCGCACGGTACCCGTGGCTCGCCGGGCTGCACGTGCACGTCGGCTCGCAGGGGTGCGCGCTCTCGCAGCTCATCGACGGGATCGGCCGCGTCGAGGCGCTGCGCCAGGAGCTCCGGCGCGCGATGGGCCCGCTCGCCGCCGGAACCATGGATATCGGCGGCGGTCTGCCGGTCGCCTACAGGAGCACGGATCGCCCCCCGGCGCTCGAGGACTACGCGGCCGCGCTGCGGCGCGAGGTGCCGACGCTCTTCGAGGAGGGGACCGCGCTGATCACCGAGTTCGGGCGCTGGATCCAGGCGGGCTGCGGCTTCGCGGTCTCGCGGGTGGAGTACGTGAAGAAGGACTCGGCCGGGCGCACCGCGATCCTTCACCTCGGCGCCGACTTCCTGCTGCGCCGCGCGTATCACCCGGACGACTGGCACCATGACTTCATGGCGCTCGATCCCGAGGCCGAACCCAAGGGGGGACCGCTCTCGCCGTGCACCCTCGGCGGCCCGCTCTGTTTCGGCGGCGACGTGCTGGCCCGCGAGCTCGCGTTTCCGGAGCTGTCGCCCGGCGATCTCGTGCTCATCCGCGACACGGGGGCTTACACGCTGAGCATGTGGTCCCGCCATTGCAGCCGCGGCATCCCTGCTGTGCTCGGCGTCGACGCGGACGACCTCCGGGTCCTGCGCGAGCGCGAGTTGCCAGAGGACGTCGTAGCGTTCTGGAGCCGCGGCCGCGGCCGGCCATGAGCCCGCCGCGCGGCGTTCACATGGCCGTTTCCAGGGGAATCCAGCATGTGGCACCATGGAACGGCGAGCGCAGCGGCGTGGAGGAGCAGAGATGAGATCGAGCGGAGCTTCGTGGGTCCTCGGGCGATGCGCACGAGCGTGGCGGGTCACGCTCCTCGGAGCCGCGCTGTGCGTGCCACCCGTCGCCAGCGCGGGCTGCGGCGATGACGAGGCGACGAACACCGCCTCGGTGTCCAGCGGCAGCGGCGGCGCGACGGGTACCAGCTCGGGCGGCGGCGCTGCCGGCTCGGGTGGCTCCGGCGGCGATGCCGGCTCCGGCGGCTCCGGTGCCGGCGGCTCGGGCGGCTCCGGCGCGGCTGGCTCCGGCGGCTCCGGCGGCGCTGCCGGCTCCGGTGGTTCCGGCGGCACCGGCGGCTCGGACGGCACCGGCGGCGCTGGCGGCTCCGGCGGCTCCGGCGGCGACACCGTGAGCGTGCAGATCATCGCCCTCAACGACTTCCACGGCAACCTGGAGCCCCCCACGGGCAGCAGCGGCAGGATCACCGTATCTGCCACACCCACCAGCACCACCGTGGACGCCGGCGGCGTCACTTACCTGGCGTCCCGCGTCGCCGCGCTCCGCGCCACGAACCCGAACACCGTGGTGGTCTCGGCCGGCGATCTCATCGGCGCGAGCCCGCTCGTGTCGGCGCTGTTCCACGATGAGCCCACGATCGAGGCCATGAACCTGCTCGGCCTCGACATCAACGGCGTCGGCAACCACGAGTTCGACAAGGGCACCTCCGAGCTCCTCCGGATGCAGCACGGCGGGTGCAGCCCGGTCGACGGCTGCAGCGACGGCACCCCCTTCGTTGGCGCGACATTCAAGTTCCTCGCCGCCAACGTCGTCGTGGATCCGTCGACCGGGAAGACGCTCTTTCCGCGCTACGACGTCCGCGAGTTCGACGGCGTGAAGGTCGCCTTCATCGGCATGACGCTCGAGGACACGCCGACCATCGTGACGCCCATCGGCGTCGCGGGGCTGACGTTCATGGACGAGGTCGATACAGTGAACGACATCGTCCCGGAGCTCCAGGCGCAGGGCATCGAGGCGATCGTCGTGTTGCTCCACGAGGGAGGGCTCCCCACCGGCCTCTACAACGAGTGCCCGGGCCTCTCTGGCCCCATCGTCGACATCGCCACGAACATCGACCCTGCCGTGGACGTGATCGTCTCAGGGCACACCCATCAGGCGTACAACTGCATCCTCGGCGACAAGATCGTGACGAGCGCGGCGTCGTTCGGCCGCCTGGTGACGGACATCGATCTGGAGATCAGCAAGAGCACGGGCGACGTGACGGCGAAGGCGGCGAACAACGTCATCGTGACGCGCGAAGCGCCCGACGCGGGCGTGAGCACCCTGGTGACACGCTACAAGGACCTCGCGGCGCCGCTGGCCAACGTGCAGGTCGGCACCATCACCGCGACGCTCGACCGCGCGGTCCCTGCCATGGGCGCCGGGCTGTTCACGATGGGCGCGGTGATCGCCGACGCCCAGCTCGCCGCCACGCGCGACGCGAGGACCGGCGGTGCCGAGATCGCGTTCATGAACCCGGGCGGCATCCGCGCGGACCTCACCTACGCGGCCTCGTCCACCGAGGTCATCGACGGGGTGGTCACGTTCGGTGAGGTGTTCACGGCGCAGCCCTTCGGCAACAGCCTTGTCGTGATGACCCTCACGGGGGCGCAGATCGACACGCTGCTGGAGCAGCAGTTCCGGCTGGACGCGGGGGGCGTGCAGCAGAGCCTGATCCTGCAGGTCTCGGACGGCTTCACGTACACGTACAGCCAGAGCGCGCCCATCGGCGCGAAGGTCGACATCGCCTCGATCCGGATCAACGGCGTCCCGATCGAGGCGGCGCGGACCTACCGGGTGACGGTGAACAGCTTCCTGGCGACGGGCGGCGACGGCTTCACCGTGCTCAACGACGGCACCGATCGGCTCGGCGGCGCGCTGGATCTGGACGCGCTGCGGGACTACTTCGCGGCGAGCTCACCCGTCTCCCCGCCCGCGCTCGACCGGATCACGGTCGTGCCCTGATCGGGCCTCCTGGAGATGCGCAAGCTCGCCCTTCAGCTGCGCGGCCTTCGTGCATAGAGGAAGCGTGCATAGCCGTCGCCGGCGTTGCCAGGCCACGTCACGTTCTCGCGGGTGAGAGCGCCGTCGCCGAAGGCGTGGACCGGCGAGGAGCGCCCGCCGGTCGGTCGACGCAGCTGTGGGAAGGGAGCGAGCCCGCCCTGCCTAGCCCGGATTCACCGCGATCTGCATCTGGGCGATCACGATGTCCCCGTCCATCACGGCCTTGGCACGAAGGCCGCTGTTGCCCGCCTCGTCGGCCTTGATGGCGCCCTGGTAGTAGGTCGCCAGGTTGCCGGTGGTGCGCGCCTTGTACGGCTCGTACTTGGTATGAACGGAGTCGGTGAAGGCGGGATCGAAGTAGAACTGCGTCGTGAAGATGTGGTCTCCACCCTGGTACGTGGTGCGCCCCTTCGACATCGACCCCTTCTTGAAGCAGACGAAGTGGATGTGAACGTCGCGGCCGTTGTACCAGCCGGGGAAGATGCTCCGGAACGAGACGACGCCGTTCGCGTCCGTGGTTTGCACGCCGCGACAGAAGCGGTCCGTGTTGTTGAGATCGTTCTGACCCGGCCTGCCCGCATAGGGCGAGTCGGGCTTCTGTTCGCTGGCAGCACCCCTCGTCCCGAAGCCGCTGTAGAACCCCTGCCCGTCCGTGTGCCAGATGTAAACGTCCACATCGGGCAGGCCGACGCCCTTGCCATCGCAGCCGGGCGCGCTCAGGTCGACAACGCGCAGGTGGAGGTGCATCTCCACGCCCTCCGGCGCGCTCTCGTTGTAGCGACCACGAATGTCCTGTCGGATCAGGGAGATGTCGTCGTTCTTCTCGAGCTCGTGAATGAAGAAGGGGCCCTGACCGGCGCCGTCCGTCTTGTTGATCGCCCTGCACATCGGCACATCGTCGAACGGCGGCGCAATGATGCTGTCGCCGCCGCCGGCGCCACCACCACCTCCCGTGCCCGGCTCGGAGCCTCCCTCGCCTGAGCCACCCGAGCCCGCCGTGGAGCTGGTGCTGCCCGGTCCCGCGCCGCCCGAGCCCGCCGTGGTGGTGGCAGGGTCGGCCCCCCCGCCTCCCGAGCCCGAGCCCGAGCCCGAGCCCGAGCCCGGACCCGTGGTCCCGTTGCCCCCGGAGCTCGCAGCTCCTCCGCCGGCGCCGCTGGGGTCACCCGACTCGCCGCCATCTCCGCACGACACGGTGACGGCAATCACTCCCAGCCCCAGGAGCGCCTGCCGCCGGTCAACGACCTTGAACAACGGGCCCTGGGTCTCGGTATCTCGTTCCTTGCTCATAAAGCAGCTCTCCTCAGGTGGTCGATGACCTGTCCGTCCGGCGGACAAGGCGCCGAAAAGGCGGCAACATCTTCCCAAGAACGGCGACAGTAAAGCATGGCGGCGCGGGGCGTGGAAGATGGGACCCGAGCTGATCCCACATTCCTACCCTCATGTAGTTATCCTTTGCTGTTTCACGCGCATCGGCGCGTCAGGCATCGAGGGTGACAGGGGCCTGCACGCCACCCCGGATCCACGTGCGAAGAACCTCGATCAACGCCGGGAATCCCATGGCTCAGGCCGGCATCGGTCGCTTGTTGCACGTCGCCTGGTGGAAGGCCCCGCAGGCAGCGGCTGTGGAGCAAGACGAGGCATCCTTCGATGCATGAGTGCGTTGTGGATACAGCGCACTTTTCCAGGAGGGAGGCGAGTCGCGCAAGCGACCTTTCACCGCACGATCGCGGGCCGCGGGGGCCACACCATCCGCTGCTCGGCCGCGAGCGCGGGCGAACGATGGATGGCGGGCGGCGCCGCGAACGACGCCTCCGGCGTGCCGCCGCCGGCCGCGGTCTTCTTCGGCCACCAGTCCATGCTGAGGTGGATGTGGTGGTGGTGATACGGCCACCCCGCGCCGTACGCCATCCGGTCCGAGAAGCTCGCGAGCTCGTCGTCGGTGATCTTCCGCCGATCCCGCGCCGGGAGGGCGTTCAGCTTGGCCGCGGTCCTCGACAGGAACGGCGCGATGACCTTGTCCACGCCGATGACGCGCGTGCGGGGCGAGCGGAACAGCCTGGCCATGAAGAACGCCTCCCGCTCGAGGTCGACGATGTGCTTCCGCTTCGCCGCCGAAGAGCAGTACCCGTCCTCGTGCTTCGACCCGTCTCCGCAGATGATCTCCCCATCGTTCGATCCGTCCGTCTGGAAATAGGCGATGTCGATGTTGCCCCCCTGGTCGTGCGTCGACTCGGGGTGACGCGGGCTGTCGACGTCGTAGCCGGGCGTGACGCCGTTGATCTGGCAGACGTCGATCAGCGAGAGCGGCGTCGTGCCCGGGAACGCGTGCAGCGTCTCCGCGAGGGCGTCCCGGACGAGCATGATGAGCTCGCGCCGAGCAAAGCGGTAATTGCTGAACGTCTCCCAGATGTAACCGCCGCCGACCGCCGAGTCGTCGAGGTCGGGGAACGGGAACGGCAAGAGCCCGCCGCCGCGCTCGCCGAAGCCGGCGCACTCGTCGAACGAGAAGCCGGCGTCCACGCAGCTCGGGCCGTCGACATACGGAGTCGACGTCACGTCCAGGCCATAGACGTTCTGCGCGCCGTCGTGGCCGACGACCCGGACGAAGTACTCGGCGCCACCCCGCTCGGAGTAGAACCCGTAGAACTCGGTGTCCGTCTCCTGATCGCGGTACGCGTACGGGTACTGCGCGCCGTCGCGCGCGCCGAGCAGGCGGCCCACGCCGTCATAGACCACCAGATCGATGTCCCCGGCGGCCTGACGGAACCGGATGCCCACGCGGACGAGGGTCCGCTCCGGCACCACGATCTTGAACCAGTCCTCGTCCCCCTCGCAGAGGGTGAGGTCCCCCGTGACGCCCATGGGCGCGATCACAGCTGCTCCCAGGTCGTCGTTGGGCTCGAGGACGTCGCCCTCGGCGCCGCAGGCGGAGGGGCCCTTGCGGCACGCGCCGCCGTCGCAGGAGCTGCCCTCCGGACACCAGCCGGACGGGACGTCGGGTGAGCACGCGACATCGTCCGATACGCAGAGCTCCCCGAGGCAGGTCGTGCCCTCCGGGCAGGTCGACGCGCCGTCGCAGCCGGCGTAGCAGGCCGACCTGCCGTCGCCGTCGACGGTGTGACACACGTAGCCAGGCCGGCAGTCGAGATCGCTGCCGCAGGTGTTCATGCACACCGGCGAGCCGCCCTCCGCCGCGGGGAAGCAGCCCGCGCCTGGCCCGCACTCGTCATCGCTCTCGCAGTCGAAGGCGAGGCAGTACCCCTCCACCCAGCCGTTCGGCGCCGAGGGATCCTCGTCACGATAGCAGGTCGCGCCGCGCAGCGAGCACGCCTCGTCGGCGCCGCAGGCCGCGCCGATCTCCCCGGCGCCGACCGTGTCCTCCGCGCACGCCGCGCCGCAGGCCGCGTTGCACCCGCCGCCGCGCCGGGGAGAGCACAGGCCATGACGGCTCTGCACGCCATCGCAGGTCTCTGGATCATAGAGGGGATAACACACCCCCGAGTCGGTCAGGATGTCCGTGTTGAAGCAGCGCGCGCCGGGCGCGCAGCCCTGCTCGCTGTTCGGCGCCGTACACAGCCCCTCCGCGCGCTGCATGCAGATGCCGAGCATGCAGACGGCCGCCTCGCCGTCGCAGTCCGCATCGCAGCTGCAGCTCGCGCCGGCGGGGAGGCGCTTCTGGCTCGCCCCGCCGCTCTGCATCTCGCTGTCGACCGTCGACTCCGATTCCCATGGGCCCACATCACACGCTTCCAGAGAACCCATGAGCGCCGGCACCACCACGAAGAGCCATCGCCAATGTAGATCCATGCCACCTTGCCTAGTGAGGAGTGCGAGAGCGCACCTGTCGAGCGTTCTAGTCACAGGCGAGGGGTAACTGGTTATTGAAAAGAGCGCGTGAGTCACGCGGGATACCCCGCGCAAAGATATTCCCATCTTCGCAGCGGCGTTGTCCTCCCCGCGCGTGGGGGCGCCCACGCGACGAGCGGCTGGCGCGCGTCCGCCGCGGTGGACTCTCGGTCATCCGACGTTCCGGCCGCGCCGCGCGGACAGGGCCCGCGCGGGTCGGCGATCGTCACCGGGTCGGCCCGGGGCGCCTACTCGTACTTCTGGCTGACGCGGAACGAGCCGAGCGAGCGTACGCCCGTCGCGTGCTGCTCGAGCAGCGCGAGGGCTTCCTTGAACGCGGGCTCCTCCGTGCTGCCCTCGCACTCGACGAGGAAGAGGTACTCTTCAGGGCTGTCCGGCAGCGCGCGAGAGACGATGCGCGTGAGGTTGATGTGGTGTCTCCCGAGCGCGGAGAGCGCCGCGACCAGGGCGCCCGGGCGGTGGTCCAGCCCGAACAGGAGCAGCGTCCGCCCCCCCGAGGCCGGCGGCTCCGCGGCCTTCCCGACGATGAAGAAGCGCGTGATGTTCTCGCCCTTCGCGCCGAGCTTCGGCACGAGGATCTCCAGCTTGTAGATGGCCGCCGCGCCCCTGTTGCCGATCGCGCAGGCCTCGCCGTCCTGCGCGGCGCGCTCGACCGCCTCGGCGGTGCTCTCGGCCTCGAGGATCTGCGCGTCAGGGTAGGTCTCGCGCAGCCAGTCGCCGCAGTGCTTGAGCGGGACGAAGTGCGAATAGATGCGCTTCGGCGCCACGCCCGCCCTGCCGAGGAGCGACAGCGTGACGTGCAGCGAGAGCTCCTCGCACACGACGAGCGCCGCGCCCGTGCCCTCGCGGCGGATCAGCTGATCGACGGTGTCGTAGATCGGTCCGCCCACCGCGTTCTCGATCGGCACGACGCCGTAGGTCGCCGCGCCGCCGGCCACGGCGTCGAACACCTCCGAGATGGTGCGCCGGGGCGTGAGGTCCGCGCTCGCGCCGAAGCGCCGGGACGCGACCTCGTGGCTGAACGTCCCGGGCCGCCCGAAGTAGGCGACCCGCTGGCGCGCCGCCGGGGCCCCTGCCGCGTCGCTCGCCGCGGGCGCCGCGTCGTCGCCGCGCGCCGTCCCTGGCTTCCCCGCGTCAGCCGACATGAGCGATGGGCGCCTCGCCAGCGCCCGCGCGGACGGTCGCGACACGCCCCCCACAGGGCGCGCCGCTCCGCCGTGGGGCCGGCATCCTTCGATGGAAGCTGTGCATCGAGCGCCGCCTGTCTACCGGCGCGATGCGGCGGAGTCCAGCGAGGAAAGCGGGGGCGTCTCGCCTGCCTGCCTACCCGCGCAAGGAGGCGCCCGCCCCCCGCGGCGCACCAGGCCGCGGCCGCCGAGTCCGCCCGCCCGCCCGCCCGGCGATCGCGCTTCATCAGCCGGGAGGGAGCACCATCGTTGCCGACGTCGCCGGGAGGTCCCCTGACCCAGGTTCGGGCGAGGAACGATCGTTACATCGCGAGAACCATCGTCGTTCGGCGCTTTCCCGAGCGATTCGGCCTGCATGCGCGCAGTTGGCCAGGCGGAGGCCGGCGCAGGAGATGACCACATATACATACATCTGACCACTTTTTCGATCAAATTTCGCCTGTGATCGCCACGACCAGTTTTTGCAAGTTCCGTTTCTTGTGATAACGATCGTTACGCGATGTCGGGAACGGGGCGTGGAGGCCATGGTTCAGGGCCGCCGAACGACAGAGAAGGGGCCTACTGGCGGATCTTCAACAAGAAAACGATCGTGCTCGTGCGGCGATGGCTTCGCCTCCTGGGGGTTCCGCGCCGGGATCGCTGGGACATCGCCCAGAACGTGATGCTCGCGGCGCACGAGAGCTTCGGGAACTACGATCCGGACCTCGGGCCGTCCGACCGCTGGCTGAACAAGATCGCTGTCCACGCCGCGTCCCACTACGGGCTGCGCGAGCGGCGCCGGAAGGAGGATCCGTTGCCTGACGACTTCGACGCAGAGCTCGACGAGCCCTCGGCCGAGGAGCAGCTCATCTCGGCGTGCGATCGCCTGTTCGCGCGCGCGGTCCTGCGCGAGCTCGACGCCGAGCTCGGCGCGATCCTCATGGCCCACGACATCGAGGGCGTCCCCATGGCGGCCTTCGCGAGCCGGGCGGGAATCCCCCTCTCGACGGCGTACAAGCGGCGGAGCCGGGCGCTCGCCGCGTTTCAGCAGCTGGCCACGCGGCGCCTCGCGTCGATGCCGGGCGAAGAGGCGCGGGGCGGCGGCTCGTCGGAGCCCGGCGCCGGGCCACCTCGCGTCGCGGGCTGGCCCGCGCGGACGTGACGGCTCAGGGGCTCATCGTCCGCGCCGGCTCGATGACGAGGGGGCCGAGCCGCGCGACCCGCGCTCCTCGGGCCGAGGCCGCGAGCGGAGCCGCGCGCGCTCCGGATCCTCGTTGATGAGCGCGAGGATGGCCTGCTTCTTGGGCGAGTCGTCGGGCTCGATCAACAGGAAGAGGAGCGCCTCCTGGAGCGCCTCGGGCGCGCGATCGAAGCGATCGGCGACGACCGCGGAGACCGGGCTCCTCCCGTCGCCGGGCAGGAGGAGCCGAGCATCGCAGTTGAGCCCCTGTGCGATGAGCGCCAGCGCGCCGAGCCCGAGATCGCGCTCGCCGCGCTCGACCTGCCGCAGGTAGGTCGCCGAGAGGCGCGCTTTCTCGGCGAACTCGGCGTAAGTGAGCCCGTGCAGCTGCCGGAGCACGCGAATGGCCCGACCGACCTCCTTGGGAAGCGCATCGCTCATGGCCGGCGCAGCCTATCAACTCCCGCCGCGACCGGAAAAGCATGATCGCACGCTTCTCCCTGCATTCGCGCGGGGCGCACGTCGATGTCCGTTACTTACTATAACTGATTCAGCTCCTCCAAGAGCGCCCGGGAGTGCGAGTTCTCGCGCTCCTCGATCGCTTATGCCTGTGAGGAGGGGCGCTTGGCCGCCGCTCGGGTCGACGCGGGGTCTGCGCCGGTTGCGCCGGTTGCGTCGGTTGCGTCGGTTGCGCCGGTTGCAGCCGCGGGGCGCTTCTGCCATTCCTGGCGCGTTCGCTGGCAGGATGTGCGCTGTAGCGAGCGCGTGTCTCGGCCCCTTCGGGGGACGGCAAGGGGTTCGATGATCCGTCTGGAGCTTTCAGGAGAGCACACCCGGCTGCACTCGACGCTGTGCGCCCAGTGCCCGCAGGGCCCCGCGGGGTGCTGCGTCAGCCCGCCCGAGCTCGACTGGACGGACATCGGGCGCATCGTCTCCCTCGACGGCCGTGGCTGGCTGCTCGAGCAGATCGCCGCAGGCAACCTGCTCCCCGTGAGCCGCGGACTCGAGCTCCGGCGCGTGCGGAAGCGGGAGGAGCGCACGGCCCCGCGGCAATCGAAGTGCGTCTATCACGGCGCGCGCGGCTGCTCCGTCCCCGCCGAGCGGCGGGCCGCGACATGCAATTACTTCCTCTGCGAGGACGCCTTCGCCGAGCGCGCGGACGGCCAGGCGGATCCTGCGTCCGCCGAGGGCCGCCGGGCGCACGCGCTCCTCCGGGACGTCTACGGCCGCTGGGACCGTGAGCTCGCCGAGGCGGTCGCGTCCCGCCCGGAAGGGCCGACGTGGGACGCGGCGTTCCTCGACTGGCTGGGCGCGGAGTTCGAGCGGCTCTCGCGCGCGTCGCGCGACGCGCTCGGCGAGCTCACCGCGCGTGGATCCGGGTAGAGAGCGCCGCCGGCGCGGCGAGCGCGCCCGTCTCCCAGGGAGATCGCCCGTCACAGCATGGCGACCGGATCCACGTCGATGATCACCCGGGCGTTCCGGTCAAGGCCATCCCTTATCAGCCCGGCCAGCGCCGCGAGCGCCCCACGGAGCGGACCGCGATCGCGCGCCCGGAGGAGCACCCGGAACCGGTAGCGCCCGCGCAGCCGCGCGATCGGCGCCGCCGACGGGCCGAGCACCTCGACGCGCCGGGCGACCCCCTCGGGGCAGGTGCGGGCGTGGGCCGCGAGCTTCGCCGCGGCGCCGCGCCCCACGCTCTCGTCGACCGCGTCGATGCGGAGCAGCGCCAGGCGCGTGGCCGGCGGATAACCCACCTCCTCGCGGTCGCGGATCTCCCGCTCGAGAAAGCCGGGCACGTCGTGCGCCGCGGCGAACGCGATGGCCGGGTGCTCGGGGTTGCGCGTCTGGATGAGCACGCGGCCGGGGCGGTCGCGCCGCCCCGCGCGCCCGGCCACCTGCACGAGCAGCTGGAAGCCGCGCTCGGCCGCGCGGAAGTCGGGCAGCCCGAGCGCGGCGTCGGCGTTCACCACGCCGACCAGCGTCACGTTGGGCAGGTCATGGCCCTTCGTGACCATCTGCGTGCCGACCAGGATGTCGATCTTGCCCTCGCGCATCCTCGCGAGGATCGCCTGCGAGCGATCCTTGCCGGCGACGTCGCGATCGAGGCGCGCCACGCGCGCCTCCGGGAACGAGCCGGCGATCGTGGCCTCGAGCCGCTCGGTGCCGAGCCCCTCGAGCAGCAGGTTCCGCGCGCCGCACGCGCCGCAGCGGTCCGGCAGCGGCCCCGCATAGTCGCAGTAGTGGCAGCGCAGCCGCCCGCCCTCCGGCCGCTCGTCGAGCGGCGCCGCGGGCGCGGGCGCGCCGCCCGGCGAAGGCGCGCGCGCGTCGCCCGGCGAAGGTGCGCGCGCGTCGCGGCGCCGCCCGCGGTGGTACGTCAGCGCGACCGAGCAGGCGTCGCACGTGGTCAGCGTCCCGCACGAGCCGCAGACGACGCTCGGCGCGAAGCCGCGGCGGTTCAGGAAGAGGATCGCCTGCTCCTTCGCCGCGAGCGTCTTCTCGAGCGCGCGGTGCAGCGGCAAGGAGATCAGCGGATCGCCCGAGGGGCCGGCGCGGAAGCGGCGGAGATCGACGAGCGAGACCTCGGGGAGGCTGGCCTCGCGGTGCGCGCGGTCCGGCAGGCGCAGCTCGGCGAGCTTGCCGCGGCGCACCAGCGCGACGGACTCGATGGAAGGGGTCGCGGAGCCGAGCACGCACACCGCCCCCGCGCGGTGGGCGCGGAGCAGCGCCATGTCGCGCGCGTGGTAACGCACGCCCTCCTCCTGCTTGAACGAGCCGTCGTGCTCCTCGTCGACGAGGATGAGGCCGAGGTCCGGCACCGGCGCGAACAGCGCGGAGCGCGCCCCGATGGCGACGCGCACCTTGCCGCCGTGGAGGCTCGCCCACATCGCGTGGCGGTCGGCGTCGCTCAGCCCGCTGTGCAGCACGGCGAGCTCGTCGCCGAAGCGGGCGCGGAAGCGCGCGACGAGCTGCGGGGTGAGGGCGATCTCCGGCACCATGACGAGCGCGCCGCGGCCCCGCTCGAGGCAGCTCTTGATGGCGCGCAGGTACACCTCGGTCTTGCCGGAGCCGGTCACGCCGAAGAGGAGGAACGCGCTCGGCCGCGGCTCCTGCCCGGCGGGCCGCGGCTCCTGCCCGGCGGGCCGCGGCTCCTGCTGGGCGATCGCGGGGTGCTCCCCTCCCCCGGACGGCGCGAGCGCCGCGAGCGCGGCGTCGATGCGCGCCGCGGCCTCGGCCTGCGCCGCGTTGAGCTCGGGGGGCACGTCGCGCTCCTCGGCGCGGCGGAAGAACGGGTCGCGCGGCGGCTCGCGCTCGTCCAGGGTGACGAGGTTGCGCTCGGCGAGCTTCTTCAGGGCGCTGCGCGCGTTGCCGAAGCGCTCCTCGATCCGCGCGACCGGCTGCTCGCCGTTCGCCCGGAGCAGCGCGAGCACCGCCGCGGCCTGCCCGCGGAGCGTGCCGGGCTCCTCGACGACGTCGGTCGCGCTCGCGTACGCGACCTTGCGGCCGCCGACCTGCTTGGCGCGGCCGAGGTCGAGGACGCCGTCGAGCTCCCCCTGGGCCTTGAGCGCGCGCACCTGCTCGCGCTCGATCGCCGGCAGCGCGAGGCGGAGCACCTCGCCGATCGGCGCGAAGTAGTAGGCGGCGAGCTCCTGCAGGAAGGCGAGCAGCTCCGCCGGCAGCGCCGGGCGCGCGTCGACGAGCGCCGCGAGCGGCTTGATCTTGGACGGATCGATGGCCGCGCTGCGCTCGCTGACGGCGAGCACCACGCCGAGCAGCTTGCGCCGATGGAACTCGCAGAGGACGCGCGCCCCCGGTCGGACCTCGCCGGCGAGCGCGGCGGGGACCTCGTAGGTGAAGGCCTGCGAGAGCGGGACGGGCACCGCGACGTCGGCGAGGAGGGGCATCGCTCCGGGAGGCCGCGCGCGGCGCGGCACGGGCGAGATACCAGAGAACGCCGCCCGGGACGAGGAACGCAGGGCGTGCGCGCGGGCGCCGCGCCCGGAAAGGAAAGACTCCAAAAAAAAGCGCCGCCGGGGCCTCGGGGGGGGGAAGGCCGCGCCGGCAGCGCTGGCCGGACATAGAGCACCGTCCATGCCATCCGCGGGATCCGCGATTCGAACGTATTTCACTTCAGATGGGGCGCTCGCTGATTTCGAACCTGAAATTTCGGCAAAACATCATTGCAGAAGCGAACTGCGCGGCCTGCTCGAGCGCCGCAGAGGCACGCGCCGCGGGAGGGGATGGGAACGCCCGACCCGCTCCCGCGGGTCCGCCGATTGCTCGGGATCCGGTCAGGGGTTCACCGCTGGACGGTCGGCGGGGCGGGCGCCATGCGCTGGAAATCCGCGAAGCCACGCGCCTCGGAGGAGGGGAACATGATCGGAAGCGCAGTCTTGGGGGGAATCGAGGAGCAGGACTGGATCGACCGGATGGCCGACCCGCTTCAGCGCGGCATCCAGTCCGCCCTGAGGCGAGCGCCCACGGTCGCCAAGGTGCTGCATGGCAAGTTCCTCGGGCACCCCTTGCACCCGGTGCTCGTGACCATCCCCATCGGCGCCTGGTCCTGCGCGCTGGTGCTCGATCTCGCCGGCGTCGGCCGCAGGCGGCGTCGTCTCCATCGGGGAGCGGACGCGACAGCGGCCATCGGCCTCGGCGGGGCGCTCGTGGCCACCTTCGCCGGGCTCGCCGACTGGAGCACCACCCTCGGCCCCGCGAAGCGGATCGGCTTCGTCCACGGCGCCGTGAACCTCGCGATCGCCGGCCTGTACGGCGCCTCGCTCGCCTCCCGGGCGATCGGGCTGCGGCCGCTCGGGATCGCGCTGTCGACCGCGGGGTTCGGCCTCGCGGGGGCGAGCGGCTGGCTCGGCGGAGAGCTCATCTACCGCTACGGCGTCGGCATCGGCAGCGACGCGTGCGAGCGGAGGCCGGAGATGCAGGTGCCCGTGCCCGAAGCGCCGATCGCCGACGCGGTCTGACGGCGAGGGGCGCCGGCGCGCCGGACGGGAGCGAGATGCGACGTCCTCCTCGCCCGAGCGGGCGCTAGAACACCGTTCAGCTTGGAAACCCGAGAAATGGACGCCAGAAGACGCCAAGAGACGCCAGAAGACGCCAAAAAAACAATAAATCTTGGCGTCTTCTGGCGTCTTCTGGCGTCTCTTGGCGTCTCAACTTCTCGCTGTTTGCGTGCGGCTTCGACCCGTTTGTCGCTCTAGCGCGCCGCGAGATAGCAGCCCGCGATGACGAGCGCGGCGAGGGCGAACAGCAGCGCGTTGTGCACGAGCCAGCGCTGCCGCGGGCGAGCGAGCGGAGGCTGCGCCCTGGCCCAGGGCGGGGGCTCGGCCAGGGCCGGCGCGGCGGGCTCTGCGCCCTGCGCGCCGGCCGCCCTCGCGGGCGGCGCGGCGGCCTCCATCACCGGCGGCGCTGCCATCGCCATCGCGCCCTGCGCGCCGATGTCCATCGCGCTCGGCGCGATGGCCGCGGTCGCGATCGGCTCGATCACCGCAGGCGGACCGAGCTCCAGCGCGCGCACCGCGCGCTCGCGCGCCCGGCGGGGCGCGACCAGCTCCGCGCCGAAGTTGTCGCGCAGCCACGCCCCGAAGCGCAGCGGGCTCGCCGTCAGCTCGGCCGCCGCCGCGTAGGCGGCGATGTCCTGGAGCATCGCCGCCGCGCTCGGGTAGCGCTCGTCGGGCGCGACCGCGAGCGCCCGCGCCACGATCGCGTGGAGCGCCGCCTCGTCGGGGAGCCCGCGCTCCACGAGCGGCGGGATCGACGCGCGCCGCGCGAGCTCGAGCAGATCGCCCCGCGCCGCTTCCTTGGAGAGCGCGGCGCCGGGGCCCGCGCTGTACATCCGCCGGCCGGCGAGCAGCTCCCAGAGCAGGATGCCCGCCGCGAAGACGTCGGATCGCGCGTCGAGCGCCTCGCCCCGGGCCTGCTCGGGGCTCATGTAGCCGGCCTTGCCCTGCAGCGCCTCGTCCATGGCGCCGCAGCGCTCGTGCGCGCGGGCGATGCCGAAGTCGCAGAGCTTGATCTCGCCCTCGAAGCTCAGGAGCACGTTCGACGGCGAGACGTCGCGGTGCACGACGCCCTTCCGGTGGGCGTACGCGAGCGCCTGGAGCGCCTCGGCGATGATGAGCAGCGAGAACGCGACCGGGAACTTCACCTTCTGGCGCGCGCAGCGGCGGAGCAGCTCGCGCAGGTCGAGGCCCTCGACGTACTCCATCGCGATGAAGAGCGAGCCGTCCTCGCGGCAGAGGTCCTCGACCTGCACGATGGACGCGTGGCGCAGCCCCGCAGCGAGCCTGGCCTCGCTCGCGAGCATCTCGACGAAGCGCGGGTCGTGCGCGAACCTCGGGGCGACCTCCTTGATGGCGACGAGGCGCGCGGCGCCGAGGTCCGTGCGCACCCGGGCCAGGTAGAGATCGGCCATCCCTCCCTGGCCGATGTGATCGAACAGCGTGTAGCGGCCGATCTGGCACGGCAGCAGCCGCCCCCCGCGGGGCGCCGCCCGGCGGCGGGGGGTCTCCTCGCGCGCGGCGCCGAGGGGGAGAGCAGGCAGGCCGGAAGGCGGGTACGGGAGCGTGCCTCCGCGACGCACATCGAGGCGATCGATCTGCACGAGCCGTCGTCGCAGACTTCGCCCGGGCGGGCCAACTAAGTGGACGCGGCGCTGTTCAGGCCCTGGGGCGCGCTGCTCAGGCGCGGCGCAGTCCACGTCAGTTCACCGTCAGTTCACGTCAGTTCACGTCAGTTCACCGTCAGTTCACGTCAGTTCACGTCAGTTCGCGTGCAGCGCGCGCGGCGGCGGGCTACATCCGGCGCATGGCGTTCAGCGCAGGCTGGGGACCGGCCTTTGCCGGGTCGTTCATCCGCATCGTCGACGACCGGGGGCGCAAGCACGAGTGGCGCTCCCCTCCGCGGCGCATCGTCTCGCTCGTGCCGAGCGACACGTACTCGCTCCTCCGGCTCGGCGCCCGGGATCGGCTCGTCGGCCGCACCCGCTACTGCGTCGCGCCCGCCGAGGACGTCGAGGGCATCGAGCTCGTCGGCGGCACGAAGGACGCCGACGTCGACCGCATCGCCGCGCTCGACCCCGACGTCGTCGTCGCGAACCAGGAGGAGAACAGCAAGCGCGACATCGAGCGCCTCGACGCCGCGGGGCTCCGGGTGCTCGTCTCGTTCCCGAAGCGGGTCGCCGACGGCGTGGCGCACCTCGCCCGGCTGGCGCGCCTGCTCGGGCACGCCGCGGCGAGGCCCGGCGCGCCCGCCCCCTCAGCGGACGTGGAGCACGGCGCCCCGGGCCAGCCGCCGCCGGCCGCCGCGCGCGAGCTGGTCGCGGCCGCCTACCGCGCCCACGCCGCGGCCGAGGCGCGGCGCCGCGAGCGCCCGCCGGTCCGCGCCTTCGTCCCGATCTGGATGGACCCGCTGATGACCGTCCACGGCGAGACGTTCCTCTCCGACATGCTCGATCTCGTGGGCGCGCAGAACGTCTTCGAGGATCGGCCCCGGCGCTACCCGCTCGCGGCCGACCTGGGCAAGGCGCCGCCGCTGCCCCCCGAGCGCGTCGAGGGCCGCGACCTCCGCTACCCCCGCGTGACCCTCGACGAGGTGATCGCCCGCGCCCCGGAGCTCGTCCTGCTGCCCGATGAGCCGCACGCCTTCAGCGACGCCGACGCGGCAATATTTCGCTCCCTCGACATCCCCGCTGCCCGCCGTGGCCACGTGATCAGGTGCGACGGCAAGGACCTCATGTGGTACGGCGCGCGGGCGCTCGAGGGGCTCAGTCGGCTGCGCGAGATCGTCGACGCCGCCCGTCCCTGATGCACGCGCCAGCGTCGGGTCAGGGGGTGCGACGCCGAATTTCCGCGGCCTTGCGGCCGAGCAAGCCCCTCCTCGCCACGCCGCAGTTGGGGTAGGAGCGTAGGATGACGTGGACACGGGAGACGTTGCGGGCAGAGATCATCCAGCTCCTGGAAGGACACACGGCCGGCGAGGTAAAGATCGAGGAGTCGAGCCACCTCGTCGCCGACCTCAGCCTCGACTCGCTGGGAGTGATGGAGATCGTCGCGGATATGGAGGATAAGTTCGACCTCTCGATCCCCGACGACATGTTGCGCGAGGTCGACACGGTCGCCGACGTCGTCAAGGCCATCGAGCTCCGGCTCAAGAACGAAGGAAGGCTCTCGGGATGACGGCTGTTTGGAAACCGCGGACGGTCGCGCAGGCGATCGAGGACGCAGCGGCGAGCACGAAGACGGGCTATCGCTTCATCGAGGAGTCCAGCGAGAACGAGCCGTTCTTCACGCACGGGGGCATCGAGCGGGCCAGCGCGCGCTTCGGCGGCGCGCTCCAGGCGCTCGGGCTCCAGAAGGGCGATCGCGTCGCGTTGATCCTGCCGGACAACGCCGATTTCATCTTCGCCTTCCTGGGCGCGATCCGCGCGGGCGTCATCCCGGTGCCCATCTACCCGCCGACCGGCCTCGGCAAGCTGACCGGCTACCTCGAGAACACGCTGCACATCGTCGCGAAGAGCGGCGCCAAGGTGCTGCTCACGAGCGCCGAGATCAAGCGGATGCTCGGCACGATCCAGGCGCAGGCGCCGGGGCTCGAGCAGATCGTGGCGGTGGAGGGCCTCCGGGGCGCCCGCGAGGAGCTCAAGCCCGTCAAGGTCGAGCTCGACGACGTGTGCTTCCTCCAGTTCACGAGCGGCTCGACGTCGCGCCCGAAGGGCGTGGTGCTCACGCACGCGAACCTGGCGGCGAACGTCCGGGCGATCGTGGATCTCGGCCTGGGGGTGCGCGAGTCGGTCGACACGGGCGTGTCGTGGCTGCCGCTCTACCACGACATGGGGCTCATCGGCTTCGTGATCGCGCCGCTCTACTACGTCAACACGATCACGTTCCTGCCGCCGCTCCTGTTCCTGAAGCGCCCGGTGCGCTGGCTGGAGACGATCACGCGCCACCGGGGCAACGTGTCGTTCGGCCCGAACTTCGCCTATGCGCTCTGCGTGAAGCGGATCCGAGAGCAGGAGATGGCGGGGCTGGATCTCTCGACGTGGCGGGTCGCCGGGTGCGGCGCCGAGCCGATCCGGGCCGACAACCTGCGCGCGTTCGCCGAGAAGTTCGCGCCGGTCGGCTTCGACGAGAAGGCGTTCGTCTGCTCGTACGGGATGGCCGAGAGCACGCTGGCGGTGTCGTTCAGCGCGCTCGGGGCCGGGCTGCAGACCGACCCGGTGGACGGCGAGACGCTCTGGAAGGAGGGCAAGGCGACGCCCGTCCCGGCCGACAGCGAGGGCGCGTCGTCGCTCGTGCAGTGCGGGTCGGCGTTCGAGGGGCACGAGATCGCGGTCTTCGCGTCGGACGACGCGGAGAGCGCCCGCCCGCTCGGCGATCGCGAGGTCGGGGAGCTCCGGCTGCGGGGCCCGAGCGTGATGCCCGGCTATTTCAACGACCCGGATCTCACGAAGGAGGCGTTCGCGGGCGGCTGGCTGCGGACCGGCGACCTCGGGTACCTCGCGGAGGGCAAGGTCTATATCTGCGGGCGCTCGAAGGAGGTCATCATCGTCAACGGGCGCAACTACTACCCGCAGGATCTCGAGTGGGAGGCGAGCCGCGTCTCCGGGGTCCGCAAGGGCAACGTGATCGCGTTCGGGACGATGAAGCCGCACAACGACCGCGAGCGCGTGGTCATCGTCTTCGAGACCCCGGCGTCGGACGAGCAGGAGAAGCAAGCGCTGAAGGGCGAGGTGCGCCGCGTCGTCCAGCAGGCCATGGGGCTCACCGTCGATGACGTGGTGGCGGTCGGGTCGGGCATCCTGCCGAAGACCTCGAGCGGGAAGCTCCAGCGGAGCAAGACGCGGGAGCTCTACGAGAACGGGGAGCTCTTGATCCGCAGCTCGTCGCGCGAAGGGGACCGGCTGGACGCGGCGAAGGAGTTCGCCAAGAGCCAGATCAACTTCTTCCGCCACGCGATCTTCCGCGGGCGGGGGGGGTGATCCTGGAGGGGCCTCGGGAGAGGCCCCTGGAGACTGCAGGGGCTGCCGGAGGGGGCAGGGAGCGCGTGCGGCGCGCGCGGGGCCCCGCCGAACTCGCATGGCCGGTGAATCGCCCCTGAGGGGCGATTCACCGGCCATGCTCAGACACGGCCCGTCCCCACGCGCGCCGCACGCGCTCCCTGCCCCCTCCGGCAG
Source organism: Sorangium sp. So ce426 (assembly GCF_051475585.1). Taxonomy (NCBI): domain Bacteria; kingdom Pseudomonadati; phylum Myxococcota; order Polyangiales; family Polyangiaceae; genus Sorangium; species Sorangium sp. So ce426. Next base: position 10,021,273 of record NZ_CP150341.1, read on the forward strand.
CTCGCGGGACAGCGGGCCGATGGCTCCACGGCAGCTGACGGCGGCTCAGGCAGATCTCGGGACAGCGACACGTCACTGCATGCGCTGGGACCTCACGGACGGAGTTCGAGCGAGCGGGCGCGCGCGGGAAGCGCGAAGGCATGGCCGCTCGTGCGGAGGGCCGTTATCGTCGAAGGGCGTCGATGCCTGCGTGGCTCAATCAGCTGCTGCCGATCGTGCTCCTGCTCGCGGCCATCGCGGTCGTCATGCGGCGGCTGCCGAAGATCGATCTCGGGCACTCGGAGGAGTTCCGGCGCCGGCGGTTCTTCAACTGGTTTCCGCTCGGGCTCACGTACGCCTTCCTCTACATGGGGCGGTACAACCTCTCCGCCAACGCGCCGGAGCTCGACGCGCTGCACCTCGTCAGCAAGCACGAGTTCGGGAACATCGACGGCTGGGGCTCGGCCGTTTATGGGGTCGCCTTCCTGCTGAACGGGCCGCTCACCGACCGGTGGGGCGGGCGCGCCACCATCCTGATCGCCGCGGGCGGATCCGCGCTCATGAACGTCCTGATGGGCGTGGCCGTCCGCCTCGCCCTGGAAGGACGGCTCGACCACGGCGCCGCCATCACCGCGATGACGGCGCTCTTCTCGGCCAACATGTACTTCCAGAGCTTCGGCGCCGTATCCATCGTCAAGGTCAACGCGCCCTGGTTCCACGTCCGCGAGCGCGGGATGCTCGGCGGCGTCTTCGGTATCCTGATCTCGCTCGGGCTCTACTTCGCCTACGACTGGAGTCGATTCGTCGCCAAACACCTGCCGATGCCGTGGGTGTTCCACGTCCCCGCCCTGCTGCTGCTCGTTTTTCTGGCGCTCGACGTCCTCCTCATCCGCGACACGCCGGGCCAGGCGGGGTTTCAGGACTTCGACACCGCTGACGCGTCCTCGGGCGACACCGGCGAGCGCCTGGGGGCAATCCAGGTCGCGCGGCGCATGTTCTCGCAGCGGGTCATCTTGTTCATCGTCGCCATCGAGTTCTGCAGCGGCTTCCTCCGCAACGCCGTCATGAAGTGGTACCTCATCTTCGCCGACAAGACCGGGCTCCAGGGCTTCGTGTCGGCGCACTGGGGCGTGCTCCTCTGCATCGCCGGCATCCTGGGCGGCGTGTTCGCCGGCTTCATCTCCGATCACGTCTTCGATTCGCGCCGGGGCCCGGTGGCCTCGGTGCTGTATGCAGGCCTCGTGCTCGGCGCGGTCATCGTCCTCTTCACGCTGAGCTTCCCCATCGCCGGGTGGACCGTCGTGTTCATGTCCCTCTGCGTGATCGGCGTCCACGGCATGCTGTCCGGGACCGCGAGCATGGATTTCGGCGGGAGGAAGAACGCCGGCGTCGCGACCGGCATCATCGACGGCTTCGTCTACCTGGGCACCGCGGCGCAATCGTTCCTTTACGCGAGCATCCTGCCCTCGGGCGACGCGGCGAAGCACCCGGGGAACTGGATGCCATGGCCCGCGGCCATGCTCCCGGTCGCGCTCGTCGGCTTCGCGCTGGCGACGCGGGTGTGGAACGCGCGGCCCGAGCGGCGCGCGGCGGCCCACTGACGCGCGGCCTCCACGCGAGCCAGGCGAGGTATCCCCCGCCGGCCCGCTCCGCCCCGCTCACCCGCGCTCGGCGGCGAGCGCCCGGGGATCGACGAAGACCCACGGCATGCCCGCCGCCTGCGCGGACTGGATCCCCAGCGTGGCGTCCTCGAAGACAAGGCACCGCGCGGGCTCGACGCCCAGGCGCCTCGCCGCCTCGAGGAACGGGTCGGGCGCCGGCTTGGGCCGCGCGTAATCCTCCGCCGCGACGACAACGTCGATGTACCCGCGGAGGCCAAGGAACTCGAGCGTCCGTTCCACCGACGCCCGCGGGCTCCCCGAGACGACGGCGCGCTTCACGCCCGGAGGAGCGTCGCGCAGCGCGGCGACGACCTCAGGCACGCCTCGCACCGTCGGTATCAGGCGGTGGTACGCCGCCTCCTTCGCCGCGAAGACCTCGGCCACCGGCATCCGCAGCCCGTACTTCGCGTTCAGGCGCTCGACGATCCGGTCGGTCGGCATCCCCGCCCAGCCGTAGAAATCTTCGCCGGAGAACTCGCACCCATGCGGGGCGAGCGCCTCGAGCCACGCCTCGTAATGGAGCGGCATGGAGTCCGCGATCGTCCCGTCGCAATCAAAGAGGTAAGCGACAAACGAGCCTGAGGGGAATACGAGTCCTGTCATGGGCCGCACCTCGTAGCACATCGGCATGCCTCCCGCCGGTGCTCCGGCCATCCCGGAGAGCTCGCGGCTCAAAACCTCATGCTTCGCTTTGCCCGCGGGCGAAGACCGCCTCGGGCTTTGCGTGATCAAGAGCGGCAATCATCTCTATCGTATTCGCATTGCCGTGAGCTCGGCGCCGAGCCAGCCGAAAACGAGCCTCGCCGGGCGAGTCGCCGGGCTCCCGCTCACCCCGCCTCTCCCGCTGATTCCTCGAAGACGCCCCGATACACCTCGTCGAGCGGAAGACGGCACCCGATCGACGACAGCTCCGCGACGCCGCTCTCCCGCACGTCATGGAGCGTCCAGGTGCCATCGTCATTGCGGCGCAACACCTCGACGCGCCTCCTCTGGTACGAGACGAGCACGTACTCGCGCAGCGAGGGGACGGCCTGGTAATGAGCGAACTTATCGCCACGGTCGTAGGCCTCGGTGTTCGGCGATAACACTTCCACCAACACGACTGGGTTCAGAATGCTGTTCTCGTCCTGAGGATCGCGCTCCAGCCCCCCGCACACCACGCTGACGTCCGGGTACGTCGCGAGCCCTGTCGCCGGGATACGCACCCGTACATCGGAGTTGTACACACGGCAGCGTCGCTCGAGCAGCTGGCTGCGGAGCACGCTGGCCACGTTGACCGCCATGAGCCCATGCTCCGGCGTGCCCCCGGCCATCGCGAAGATCTCGCCGTTCACATGTTCGTGCTTCGCCTCGCTCGCCTGCTCGCGGGCGAGGTACTCGGCGAACGTGAACGTCAGCTTTCGCGCGGGCTCGGCCATGGTCGACCTCCTTCCTCGTAATCTAACGCGCTGTCACGCGGCGCGCGAGCCGCCCTTCCCGCCGGCTCGGACGTCGATGCGCCAGCGACAGCGGAGGGAGCGGCCGCCTTCACCACCTGTCCTCGACCGCCTCCACCCGCACCTCGCACGCGCCATCCCCCCTGAGCGGCGACTTCGTCTCTTGCGCGCGAAACCGCGTCCCCATCTTGAACAGCCCACCGTACGTCTCGGCGTCGATCGGCCGCACCGTCCCGAAATCGACGCGGTGCAGGAGCTGCATGATCGCGAGCGCCGTCCCCTGTTGAAACAGGAGCCGCCCCCGCGCCGTGGGCCCGTGCTTCATGGCGTAATACGCGCTCTCGTGCGTGATCGGCGCCCGCAGCACGAGCGCCCGGCCCGGCTGGAACTCCGGCGCGGAGAGCGCCCCCCAGCCGAGCGCGCGGGTGAGCCCGAGCAGCTGCTCCAGGCGCTCGTGCTGATCCCTGCCCACCGGACCGCACGCCGCCTCGAACGACGAGGACGAGAGCATCCCCCCGAGCAGGTGGAACGCGCCCGTCTGCGCCGCCTCCCGCACGAGCGCCTCGAACACAGGGACCAGCTCGGGAGTCCGCCGCTCGATGAGGTGCACCGTGTCGAACGTCTTCTGATCGATGTACCCCACCGGCAAGAGCGCCAGGTTCACCCCGTACGCCGAGATGAGCCCGCGCTCGTCGGACCGCAGCGCCCCGAGCTCCTCGAGCATCGCGCCCTCGACGCGCTGCGCCCGCGAGAGCGGCCCGCCGTCCGTCTCCCAGCGCACCCGCGCCGCCTCGATCTGCTTGCGCGTCAGCGCCTCGCCGAAGCGCGGCCGCTCCGACCGCCGCGTCAGCAGGAAGGTGCAGGTCGCGTCGCCCCGCGCGACGCACGTCACCTCGTCGGCGTCGAGCCGCCCCCAGTCGGACGGGAACGCGAGGCTCGCCGCGGCCGCGCAGTAGCCCGAGGCGAACGCGTCCACCGCCAGCCGGTTCTGGATCCGACCGCCGTACTTCGCGAGGAAGCTCGTCCCGTGGAAGAGCGAGGCCGCGTGCACCGCGCCGCCCTCCGCGCTCACCTCGAACCGCAGACGCCCGTGCCCCATCGCGGCGAACAGCTCGCCCGCGAGCTCGAGCTTCTCCCGCGGCGACGCCCCATGGCGGTCCTCGTACAGCGGCCCGAGCAGCGCGTGCGCCGCCTCGAACGCCGCCTGCCGGCGCACGCCGCGGCTCTCCCCGCCGAGCGCGTCGAAGATCGTCTGCTCCAGGAAGAGCGCGAAGTGGTGGGAGTGCGCGACAACCAGCTGATCGGCCACGTGGAGCAGCCCGTGCGGGACGATCGGGCCGACCAGATCGCCGAGCGGGCCGTCGATGCGGCCCCGCAGGCCGTGCCGGAGCGCCGTCACAGGAGCCTCCGCAGCGCGGCGCGCTCCAGGCCGAGGATGTCCACGACCGCCGTCTCGACGAGCACCATCGCCTCCGCGCCGAGCCCGTCGGGGTGCTCGAGCGCGAGCGGCGTCAGCCCGGTGCGCAGGGCGAGCCGGAGCCGCGCCACGTGAGGCTCCGGCGCGCGCGCCTCGAGCAGCGCGAGCAGCCGCTGGATCCGCGCGGCCTCGGCCGACGGCGGATCGACGGGCGGCGGCGTCCCGCCCGTCCGGCGCGACGGGATGCTGGACGAGCCCCTCGGCGGCGCCGATCGCGCGACGCCCCGCACGAGATCGTCCACCGTGTCCGCGCTGAGCGGCTCCTCGAAGAGCCCCGACGGGTCGCTCAGCATCTCCTCGGGCGGCTCCTCGAGCGGCAGCTCGGGCGCGAGCGTCGCGGCGAGCTGCTGCGCCACGAGCCGCGCCATGCCGAGCGGCATCGTGCCGTCGAACAGGCTCGCGACGACGCACGCGCGGACGCGGCGCAGGAGGACGGTCCGGCCGCTCAGCTCCAGCGTGACCACGGGGTCCGGGAGCTCCTCCGCGCGGCCCTGCGAGCGCGGCGGCTTGCTCGACGACCGCGCGCCGCGGCTGCGGGCGGGGCGGATCGAGCCCTCCCGCTCCGGGACGAGCCGCTGCGCGGCGAGCTGGCTCCCGAGGTACGCGTCGCGCAGCCCCGCGGCCACGTCGCTCGGGGAGAGGGCCGCGCCCTCGCGGACGAACACGGCGTGGACGCGCGCGTCGCCGAGGTGGAACACGACGATGGCGTCGAGGCCGCCGACGCCGTAGCCGATGCCGTCGAGCGCGATCGGCGCGAGCGGGTCGTCGTCGTCCAGCGCGCCCGCGCCGGCCGCGACGCCACGACCGAACGAGGGCTCGCCGTGCTCCGCGCTCACCCGATGACCCCGACAGCGGCGTCGATCGCGTGCCGGCACGCGATCCGGACGGCGTGCGCCTCGCGCGGCGTGAGCGGGCCCGGGCGCATCAGGCCGACGATGTACGCGGCGGAGCGCACCTGGAACCCGATGAGCTGGAAGAACGGCCCGTCGCCGACGCAGAGCTCGAAGCGCTGCGACGGGGCGCCGGGCAGCGCCGCGACGAGCGAGCCGATCGCCGACGCGATGAGGCCCGAGGCGGCGAGCCTCGCCTCCGTGTCGCGGATCGCGCCGGCGAACGGGAGCCCGGCCGCGTCCGCGAGGAACACGTCCGTGGCGCCCGTCGCCTCGGCGATCCACTCGATCACCCGCTCGCAGCGCGCGACCGGCCCGCCCGCGGCGGCGAGGTCCGGGAAGCGCGGCGCGCGGCCCGACGAGAGCGCCTCGATGGCGCCGTCGAGCCGCTCCTCGAGGGGCTCGCGCGCCGCCGCGAACGAGGGCGGCGAGCCCAGGGGCCGCAGGTCGAGCGGCCCGCCGCGCCGCGAGTCGACGTCGTCGGCCGACGAGGGCAGCGCGCCCCGGAGCCCGAGCTCGCCGCCCGCGCCCGCGCCCGAGAGGGGGCTCGACAGGGGCAGGAGGTCGCTCGAGGGCGCGAGCTCCTCGAACGACGGCGAGAGCGGCGACGAGGACATCGGCTCCGGCTCCGCCCGCGAGGACGGCGGCCGGGACTCGAACGACACGAGCGGCTCGGCCGCGGGCGCGACCGACGCCGCCCGCGGCCTCCGCGACCTCGACCGCTTGACCAGCGCCGCCGCGGTGACGACGGCGCCGTCGACATCAAAGGAGGAGCGAGATCGGGCCATCGTCATCGTCCGGCGAGGTGGGGTCCAGGCGAACCAGCACGTCGTTCGCGAGCTGATCGAAGACGCGCGCGAGCGGCGGAGGGCGCTTCTGCATGAGCAGGAGCGGCGCCCCGCGGAGAGACGCCTCGAGGAACGCCTCGTCGCGCGGGATGACCGTGTCGAGGATGATCCCGTCGGGGAACTTCGTCCAGAGCGTCTCGGCGACGTCGAGCGACGCGGACGCCTGCCGGTCGAACATCGACAGCACCATGCCGAGCAGCGACAGGTGCGGGTTCTTCTCGGCGCGGACGCGGTCGATCACCGCGAGCAGCTGGCCGACCGATCGGAGCGCGAGCGGCTCGGCCTGGAGCGGCAGGAGCGCGTGCGTCGCCACCTCGAGCGCCCGCGTCGTGACCTTGCCGAGCCCCGCGGGGCAATCGACGACCACGATGTCGAAGTCCGGCGAGAGCCGCGCGAGCACGCTCGGGAGCACGGGCCCGCGGGCGAGCGCGTCCTCGAAGCCCGCGACGGTCGTGGGATCGACCCGGCCGACGGTGAGCACCTGGAGCTCTGGCTCGCGCGTCCGGAGCAGCACCGACTCGAGCCGCTCGGCGCCCGTGAGCAGCTCCGCGACGCCCGGCCGCGCGCGGTCGGCGAGGCCCAGCGACAGCCCGAGGCTCCCCTGCGCGTCGAGCTCCAGGATCAACGCGCGGTTGCCCGCGCGCCCGAGGGCGAGCCCGAGGTTGAGGGAAATCGTGGTCTTTCCGACGCCGCCCTTCTGGCTCGCGACCGCGATGACGTGCATGGACTCCCTGACGGCGCGCTGTCATGGCGCCCGGGGCCATCCTACCAGGACGGGTGCTGCTGAGAACTAGTCCCGTCCCTGACGAGCGCGAACTAGAGCAGCGAGATCCGCTTCATCAGCGTGCCGCACAGATCGCTCTGGGGGTTGCGCTCGCGCTCGATCTTGAGGCCGGCGCGGAAGATCTTGTCGGCGCTCTCGACGTTGCCGAGCACGACGTGGCAGAGCCCGAGCAGCTCGTGGTCGCCGGGATCGCCGTGGATCGACACGAGCTCGGTCAGCGCGGGGACCGCGGCGCGGTGGGCGTCGATCATCGCCTCGGTCGGCGTCGACGGGACGCCCTTGGCGAGGATCATGAGCCGCAGCACCTGGCGCTGATCCTCGGGGCGCTGCTTGAGGAACTCCGGCTTCTGGAAGAGGTCGCGGTATCCCTTGTAGGCCGCGTCGAGGTCGCCACCGCGCGCGAGGGCGACGATGGTCTTGACCGCCTGGACGAGCGTCTCATTCGGCATGACGAGACGATACACGGCCCCGCGCCCCGCGGCGAGACCGCCGCTGCACCGCCGTGACGTGTCGCCGAGGACCCGAGGAGCCAAGGAGGCGCGCGGACGTCGCGCGACGTCGCGCGCTTCCGTCACCGTCGTTTGCGCGCGCAGCGCGGCGGTGCGGCGCTTGCGGCGCCGCTGTGCGGCGTGGTAGTCGCGTTCAGCTCGGTTGCTCATGCGCTGGCTGTCCTTCCTCTGTTGCCTCTCGGCGGCCACCCTCGCCGCGCCTCCGGCGCTCGGGCAGCCTGAGGCGCGGCCCGAAGCGCCCGTGGCGCCGCAGATCCTCGAGCACGTGGATCCGGAGTACCCGCCCGAGCGGCTCGCGGAGGGCATCGACACGACGGTCACGCTGTTCGTCACGGTCGAGAAGGACGGCACGGTCAGCGACGCGGTCGTGGCCGAGTCCGGGGGCGCGGCGTTCGATGACGCGGCCATGAAGGCCGTGCGGCGGTGGCGTTTCTCGCCGGCGATGCGCGGCGGCGCGCCGCTGCGGGCGCGGATCCGCGTGCCGTTCCACTTCGCGCCCGGCCCCCACGAGCAGGAGCCCGCGCCGGCGCCGGCCGAGGCGCCGGAGGCGGAGGCGGCGGATCACCCGGCGGCGCCCCCGCCGCCCCGGCCGGCGGCGCCGAAGCCGGTGGAGTTCGCCGGGGGCGTCGCGGGCCCGCACGCGGTGGCCGAGCCCGGCAAGCCGATCGAGATCCACGTGCAGGGCCGCCCGAACCCGCCGCGCCGCGCCGCGAGCGACTTCCGGATCGGCCGCGCGGCGCTCGCCGCCGCGCCGCACACCACCGCCGCGGATCTGCTCCGCACGGCGCCCGGCGTCCACGTCGCGCACCCCGAGGGCGAGGCGGTCGCGCAGCGCATCTTCCTCCGCGGCTTCGACGCGGAGCACGGCCAGGACGTCGAGCTCCGGGTCGGGCCGATCCCGCTGAACCAGCGCTCGCACGTTCACGGCCAGGGCTACGCGGACCTCGGCGTGATCATCCCGGAGGTGGTGCGGTCGCTCCGCGTCGTCGAGGGCGTCTACGACCCGCAGCAGGGCGACTTCGCGGTCGCGGGCAGCGCGTATTTCGACCTCGGCGTCGAGGAGCGCGGGCTCCAGCTCAAGGGCGCGCTCGGCTCGTTCGGCGCGCGGCGGCTGCTCGCGGTCTGGGCGCCCGAGGCGCAGTCGGAGGACACGTTCGGGGCCGCCGTGGTGCGCGCGACCGACGGCTTCGGCGACGGCACGCGCGGGGCGATCTCCGGGGGCGCCGTCGGCCAGTACCGGGTGCCGCTGCCGGACGAGTACTCGGCGCTGCTGCACGTCGCGGCCCACGGCGGCCGCGCGAACCTCGCGGGCGTGCTCCGGCGCGACGACATCGAGGCGGGGCGCGTCGGCTTCCACGACGCCTACCCGGATCTCGCGGCCCGCGCGCAGTCGGCCGCGTCGACCCGGCTACAGCTCGCGCTGGGCGTCGAACGATCGGACGACGACGGCTCGCAGAAGAGCGCCTGGCTCTGGGCGGCGACGTCCGGGTACCGGAGCCGGATGAACTTCACCGGCTACACGCAGCGCTCGCGCCGGCGGCCCGAGTGGGTCGGCAGGGGCGACCTCGTCGAGCAGTCGAACCAGGACGCCGCGATCGGCGGCGGCCTCGCCTACCGCACGCCGCGGATCCCGATCGCGCCCTGGCTCACCGGCCAGGTCGCCGTCGGCGCCGAGGTGCAGACGAGCGGCGTCGACCAGGCGCAGAACCTCCTCCAGCCGCCGCAGAACGAGACGTGGGATCAGCGCGTCGACGCGTCGATCCAGGTGACCGGGGTCGGCGCCCACGCCGACGCGCTGCTCGAGCTGTCGCGCCACGCGCGCCTCCGCGGCGGCCTGCGCGCCGACCTGCTCGTCTTCGACGTGGACGATCGCATCGGCAACTTCATCCCGGCGGCGCAGAAGGAGACGCACATCGAGGGGTTCCGTCGCACGGCGGCGGGCCTGGCCGCCGGGCCGCGGGTGACGCTGGAGATCGACCCGCTGCCCGCGCTGCGCGTCTCCGCCTCGTACGGGCACGGCTACCGCTCGCCGCAGGCGCGGCTGCTCGAGGACGGGGACAACGCGCCGTTCGCGACCGTGAAGAGCTACGAGGCGGGCGCCACGCTGCGCCCCGGCGGCGGCCTCAGCGTGACCGCGGCCGCCTACGAGACGCGCCTCTCCTACGACCTCGCGTTCGACGCGGCGGAGGGCGCGCTCGTGCGCATCGGCCGGACGACCCGCCGCGGGCTCGTCGCCTACCTGCAGGCCGCGCCGAGCCCCGCGCTCACGGCGGGCGTGAGCGCGACGTTCGTCCACGCCACGCTGGACGAGCCGCCCCCGCCGACGCCCGAGAACCCGTCGCCGCCGTACGTGAAGGGGCAGCAGCTCCCGTTCGTGCCGCCCGTCGTTGTGCGCGCCGACCTCGCGCTGAAGCGGCCGCTCTTCACGATCGCCGGCGCGCCCGTCGAGGGGCGGCTCGGCTACGGCGCGACGTTCCTCTCGCCGCGCCCGCTGCCGTACGCGCAGACCGCCGCGCCGGTCTTCGTGGTGGACGCGTCCCTCTCGCTCCGGCGGAGCCTGCGCGTCGGCCGAGACGCCGAGCAGGGCGGCCCCTGGATCGAGGTCGGGGTCGAGGCGCAGAACCTGCTCGACGCCGAGTACGCCGACGCCGAGTACTCGTTCAAGTCGACTTGGCCGGGCGCCGCGGGCGCGTCGCGGCCGTCGATCCCCTCGGAGCTGCCGGCCCGGCACATCAGCGCCGGGTCGCCGCGCTCCCTCCTCGCGAACGTGACGCTCTCGCTATGAACGCCCCGAACCTCGCCCCGGCCGCGCGCCGCCTCCTCGCCGCCGTCCTCCTCGGGTCGCCCGCGTCCTCCGTGATCGCCTGCGCCGGCACCGGCCAGCCCGAGGTCACGTACGCCGCGCACGCCGAGGCCGACGTCCCCGGGGAGATCGCCGCGGGCGCGTGGACGATCGCGCTCGACGAGGCGACGGTCGCCTTTGGCCCGGCCTACTTCTGCGCCGCGGACTCCGGCGCGTCGACGCTCTGCGAGACCGCGATCGCCGAGCTGACCACGATCACGCGCGTGAACCTGCTCGATCCCGCGCCGCAGCCGCTCGGCCAGGTGCACGGCTTCGAGGGTGAGATCCGGAGCGTGTCGTTCAACTACGGCATCCACTGGTTCTCGACGGAGTCGTCGCCCGCGCCGGCGCCGGAGGCTCCCGGCGTCAGCTCCGTCCACCTGCGCGGGCGCGCGACGCGGGGCGCGGAGGCGCTCGACTTCGAGGCCGACGTCGACGTCGTGCCGCAGCGCCAGGGGCTGCTCGCGGTCCCGAGCCTCGCGGTCGCCGCGAACGTCGGCGCGGCGCCGGTCCGCCTCGCGGTCCGCTTCGACGTCGTGGACGAGTGGCTCGCGAGCGTCGATTTCGACGCCCTGGCCGAGGGAGGCGCGACCAGCGTGGCCATCGCGCCGGGGTCGCCCGCGCACCAGCGGCTGCGCTACGACATGATCGCGGTGCACCGGCCGCAGTTCCTCTGGTCGGCGCCGCCATGAGGCGGTCTCGGTGAGCCCCCGTCCGGCCCGCGCGATGGCCGCAGCGCGGCGGCGGCCTGGCCGGAGCCCCGCCTGCCGGTGGCGAGCGCGCTGGCTCGTGGCGCTCGCGCTCGCGGCGCAGCTGTGCGGCCTGACGCACGCGTTGCTCGTCCGGCACGCCCGCTGCGAGCACGGCGAGCTCGTCCACGCCGCGACGGTCGCCGTCGCCGCGTCGGCGCTGCACGCCGAGCGCCGTCCTCCCGGCGACCAGCCCGGCGCGCCCGGGGCGCGGCCCGGCGGGGGAGACGACCTGTGCGGCGCGCTCGCGCCGCGCCACGAAGGCGACGAGCACTGCGACGCGTTCGCGCTGCGCGGCCAGCTCGGCGCGCCGTTGCACCGCGTGGCGGAGGCCACGCTGCTCGAGGTCGTCCGCCTCGCCTCGATCCGGCCCTCGCCCGAGGTCCGGCCCATCCCCTTGCTGATCCTGGCGCCGAAGAGCTCCCCGCCGGCGGTCTGAGCATCTCACGAGGCCAGAGGGTGATGCGGGCGCTGGGCGCGCGAGGAGCGCGGGCCTGCGCTCACCGGGCGCGCCCGTGCGCGCTCGTCGGGACTTCGAGACGACTCAGGAGCTTGATCATGCAGAGACTGAACGTGACAGGGTTCATGGTGACGGCGTGCGCGCTCGCGCTCGGGCTCGTTGCCGGGTGCGGCGATGACAGCGGCGCGACGTCCGAGACCGGCGCCGTGCAGATCTTCGTGGAGCCGGAGGACACAATCCCCGAGGGCCTCGAGCCGGGCACGGGGGAGGAGAACATCGCGGACGGCTGGAAGGTCACGTACGAGCGGTTCCTCGTGACGATCGGCAACGTGCGCGCGGCGCGCTCCAATGCCAAGGAGACGCTGGCTGATGAATCGGTGTTCGTGCTCGACCTCAAGAACGCCCCGGCGACGAGGTACGTGATCGCGGAGTTCCAGGGCGTGAGCGCGGTGCGCTGGGACCGCTTCGGGTTCGACCTCCCGAACGCGAAGGCGGGGGTGAAGACGCTGCCGCCCACCACGGCGGCCGACGTCGATCTCATGGTCGAGGGCGGCTACTCGCTGTTCTTCGAGGGCTTCATCGAGAAGGAGGGCGGCGAGTCGTGCCCGCCGCCCGGCGGCGCGTGCGTCCCCGCGGCCCGGGTGCGCTTCAGCTGGGGCCTCTCGGCCGGGACGTCGTTCGACGATTGCGCGACCGAGGACGGGCTCAACGGGTTCAGCGTGCCGACCAGCGGCACGGTCGCGGTGAAGCCGACCATTCACGGCGACCACTGGTTCTTCGACAACATCACCGCGGGCGTGGAGCTGACCAAGCGCTACGCGCAGTACATCGCGGACAGCGATCTCGACGCCGACGGCGAGACGACGATCGACGAGCTCAAGCAGGTGAACGCCGCCGACGTGTTCGGCGACGAGTACAACCTCGCCGGCGCGCCCGGCGGCCCGATCGAGACGGCGTACGACTACGTGGTCGCGCAGGCGCGCACGCTCGGCGACTTCCAGGGCGACGGCGAGTGCCCGAGGCGCGTGGTGCTGCCGTGATCGGGTGAAGGCGGCGGGCCGCGCCGCCCCACGACGCTCACGGCGCTATGCCGGGCCGATCTGACAGTCGCTCGTACACCCGTCTCCATCCGCCGTGTTGCCGTCGTCGCATTGCTCCCGCGGCGGCTCCGCCACGCCGTCTCCGCACACCGCGCCCGCGCTCCCCGCTGCGCGGAGCTGGCAGTCGCTCGAGCAGGCGTCTCCGTCAGCCGTGTTGCCGTCGTCGCACTGCTCCCACTCAGGGTCCACAACGCCGTCTCCGCACACCGCGCCGGCGCTCGCCCCGCCCGCGCCCGCTGCGCGGAGCTGGCAGTCGCTCGAGCAGACGTCTCCGTCAGCCGTGTTGCCGTCGTCGCACTGCTCCCACTCCGGGTCCACAATGCCGTCTCCGCACACCGCGCCGGCGCTCGCCCCGCCCACGGCGCTCGCCCCGCCCACGGCGCTCGCCCCGCCCACGGCGCTCGACCCGCCAACGGCGCTACCTCCGGTCGTGCAGTCCGTCGAGGAGGAACAACATTCGACACACGCCCCCGTGCCCGTGCTCTCCTCTGGCGAGTCGACCCCTTCGATGAAGCGCACCTCGCACGCGGCCTGCATCAAGAACAGCCCTGCGACGGCGAGCAGCGGACGGCGCGAAAGAAGATGATGACGCATGACTCTCCCTCTCGAAGCGAAGCCGGGATGTGCCTCGCTCTGGTAAGTGGGCGCGAGCTCCTCTCCGTGGCTCACCAAAATCAACGATCCACAAGGATCCGGCGACTCAGAAGCTCACCCGCAGGCCGAGGCTCGGGAGCAGCGCCGGGCGCCCCGTGCGGCCCACCTCCACACCGGCGATGGTGAAGACAGGCGCTCTTGCGAGCACGAAGACGTCGAGCGCCGCGTGGACGGCGAGGTACGGTAAGACGCGGACGCCGACGCCGCCCCCTGCGGAGACGCCGGCGGTGAGCCAGCTCTGACGCCGGTCGCGGTAAGGAGGGTTCGCCCGGCCGGCGACCGTCACATGGTAGACGCCCGCGCCGAGCGAGATCACCGGATGGATCCGCCACGCCTCGGGGCCTGCGGCGTACGCCAGGCCGAGCATGGCCGCGGTCTGCCGCAGCGCCACGCGCCCGCCGGGAGCGTCGAGGTTCCTGGCCACGACGGCCGGCACGAGGGTCCCGCGCAGCGAGACGCTCGCCGTCAGATCGCGCCCGACGCGGAAGTAGGGCCCGGGGACGACACCGACGTCGCCGGCGAGCACCGCGAGCCCCGCCTCGACGATCAGCCGGCGTTCGTCGGACCTGGGCGCCGTGGGCGCCCGGGGCGCGGCGCTCCCGGGGTCGGGTCGCCCGGGCGCGGACGGCCCGCGCGCCGCCCGGGATCCGCCCGCGGGCGCGACCGGCCCGCGCGCCGCCGCCCGGGATCCGCCCGCGGGTGCGGCTGGCCCGCTCGCCGCCGTGGCTCGATCCGCGGACGCGACCGCCGCTCGCGGCTGCAGAAGCGCCGCGTCGAGCGCGGTGGCCTCCTCGCGCCCCGCCGGCGCGGCCGCATCGGCGATCCATCGCGCCACCCGCTCGGGCAGCTCGCGCCGCTGCTCGCCGCTCAGCTCGAGCAGGCTGGCCCGGAGCAGCTCCGCCGACCGCACGGCGAGATCGCTCGCCGCGTTGCTGGCGCCCGGAACGCCGAGCTCCACGCGGCGGACCAGCGTCTCCTTCGTCGCATGATCCGCGATCCACGCGTCGGCGACGGCGCCGCCGTCGGTCTCGAGGATGGCGATGGCCGCGAACACGCCGCCCGCGCCCTCGACCTGCGCGCGCCCGTCGACGCCCGGCGCGCCCTCCAGGGAGCGGACCGAGAAGCCCACGGCGCGCAGCTCGCCCTCGAGGCGCACCGTGGCCTCCTCGACGACCTTCCCGGCGTGCGGCGCGCGGACCACGATCACGCCGATCGCCTCGGCGGCGCTCGCCTCCCGGGACACGGAGAGCGCGGCGCACAGCGCAAGAGCGACCCCGAACCCGCTGCGCCTCATGGGCGGCGGAGGATCTCCGCCGCGGCGGCCGCGAACGCCCCGTGGGGGTGGCGCGCGAGGTACTGCTCGGCGATCGGCCGGGCCGCGCCGTCGCCCTGGGAGGCGCGCAGCACGACCATCTTCCGCCCGAGCGCCTCGGCGGCCAGCGAGCCGGCCGGCGACTCGGCGAGGTACCGATCGTACCAGTCGATGGCCGCCGCGGGCGAGCCCGCCTCCGCCATGCGACCGAGGAGAAACGCGGCCGAGCGCGCCTCGGGCGAGCCTGGGAAGCGCGAGCGCTCGGCGAGCAGCGCGCGCCGCGCGAGGTCGTTCCGCCCCGTGTAGCGCGCGGCGTCGGCCAGCGCGGCGATCTCGGGGAGCGGGCTCGCGGCGATCGTCGCGTCGATGCCCCGCGCCTCCGCCACCGCGATCGCCCCGGCGAAGTCGCCGCGGGCGACATGCTCGCTGCAGCTCCCCGAGGCGGGCGCGGGCGCCGCGGGCGCAGGGACCGCAGCCGAAGCTGGCGCGAGCGCCGCCATCGGATCGGTCGTGACCGGTGCTCCCGCCGCGGCCGGTGCTCCCGCCGCGGCCGGCGCTCCCGCCGCAGCCGGCGCTCCCGCCGCGGCCCGCGCCCCCGCACTGGCCGTTGCTCCCGCTGCGGCCATTGCTCCCGCCGCGGCTGCCCCGCCCGTCTCTTCCGGCGCCCCGGCGTCCTCCAGCATGCCCATCTCGGCCGGCGCCCCGGCGTCCTCCAGCATGTCGGTGCTCGCCGGCGCGCCGGCTTCGCGCAGCGCGCCGCCTCCTGGCGCGCGCGCGCCGGCGGCGCTCAGGTCCGCGATCGTGAGCTCGCCGCGGACCACGTCCGCGACCAGGCGCTGGCCGCCCTGGAGCGCGACGCCACCCGCGACGAGCGGGCCGCGGACCACGACCGAGCCGCTCTGCATGGTCAGCTCGAGCCGCTCGCGCTCCCAGCTCAGGTCGAACTCCGTGCCCGTCACCCTGACGGTGAACGGCCCTGCCGCCGCGACCCACTCGGCCTCGGCCAGGTGCGCGACCCGGAAGTGGGCGGCGCCGCCCTCGATGTGGATCTGCGCGCCGCGCGCCGTCACGGCGGCGATGCGCCCGCGCGCCCCCGGCGCGAAGCGGACGGTTGTCCCCTCGCTGAAGCGCGCCGTCGCCCCGCTGGTCCCCCCGCGCACGTAGGTGTCCGCGAGCGCCGCGCCCTCGGCGCGGTCTCCCGGCGCGACGCCGTCGACCTGGTACGACAGGCGCGCCGCCGGCCGCAGCGCCCAGAGGCCCAGAATCACGAGCAGCGGCGCCAGCGCCGCCGGCAGGAGCCAGCGCCGCCGCGGCGCGAGCGGCAGCACGGGGCGCTCGACCTCGTCGATCAGCCGCGCGCGGCCGCGGGCGAGCGCGCGGTCCGCCGGCGAGGGCGCCCCCGCCTCGCGCGCCAGCGCCGCGAGCCGCCGCAGGGCGACCTCCGGCGGAACCCCGGGCTTCGGATCAGCCATCGCTCGCCTCCTCCGCGGGCTCGACGTACGCCGCGAGGAGCGGATCCCGCTCGGCCATGGCGTGGACCCGCGCGGTCACCTTGGCCAGGTGGCGCTTGGCCGTGGCGAGGGACATCCCGCTCGCCTGCGCGGTCTCCGCGAGCTCCAGCCCCTCGATGTGGCGCAGCACGAAGAGGAGCCGCGCCCTGTCGTCCAGCCTGTCGAGCAGCGCGTAGAGCCGCGCGACCGCCTCGCGCGCGCCCTCGTCGACGCCCTCGGCCGGCTCGTCCGGCAGCGCGCCGCTGTCGGTGAGCGAGAACCAGCGCCGGAGCCGCCGGCGCCGCAGCGCCGACCGCGCCACGCGCACGGCGATGCCGAGGAGGAACGGCCGCAGCGCCGCGGGATCCCGCAGGTTCTTCACCTCCCGGAAGAACTGCAGGAACGTCTCCTGGGCGTGATCCTCGACGTCGCCGCCCGGCCCGAGCACACGGCGGAGCAGGCCGTGCACCACGGCGCCGTAGCGGTCCCAGACGGCGCCGGCGGCGCCTGGCTGGCCCTCGGCTGCCGCGCGGGCGAGGCCGGCGTCGTCCAGGCCGGCCAGGGAGCTCGGGCGGACGAGGGTGAGCCGGGGGGCGAGGGCTGCGCTGGGCAAGACCACGGGAACTGGACTAGGTGGTCGCGAGCGGGTCCCGGTGGCTCACAAAAGCGACGGGGGCGAAGCGAACGCTGCGCGCACCTCGCGAAGGGCGATCTGGATCTCTCGACGGGAATGGGACACGCCGCATTGAGGGGGGAGGCCGACGCCGGAGCGCGGGCGAGAAGGACCGGCCAGGGATCGCGGGGTCGAAGGGCGGCGTCTCCAGCGCGGAGACGGGTGCCGCTCGTCTTTTCTCGGGGCCACGTCCACCACGAGACGGGTACCGGCCCTCTCGTCTTGCTGCCGCCTCCAGCGCGGAGACGGGTGCCTCTCGTCTTTTCTTGGAGCCACGTCCACCAGGAGACGGGTGCCACTCGTCTTTTCTTGGAGCCACGTCCACCAGGAGACGGGTGCCACTCGTCTTTTCTTGGAGCCACGTCCACCAGGAGACGGGTGCCACTCGTCTTTTCTTGTAGCCGCGTCCACCGGGAGACGGGTGCCACTCGTCTTTTCTTGGAGCCACGTCCACCGGGAGACGGGTGCCACTTGTCTTTTCTTGGAGCCGCGTCCACCGGGAGACGAGTGCACTCGTCTTTTCTTGGAGGAACGAATTTGCGGTGCCGAACCGTCGCGATTTAGCCGACTCCGCCAGAAAGGGGAAGCGGAGTTGCCTCCGTGGCTGGATCTACCGCCTGATACTCGAACCAGCCCAGCTCAGCCGCGCGTCGTAGCGCCGGAACTGAGAGCCCCAGGCGCTGCGGGAGGAACTCGCACGGCAGCTGGTCAATACGCTCCGCAAGCCAAGCGCGCTTTGGGTTTGGATTGGGAAGTCGTGGCGGCCCCTCCTCCATGATGTGGAGGAGCAGCTCGATGGTGTGCTCGCGGTCGTGCACGCGGGTGATGCGCAGCGCGACGAACTCGGGCGAGAACCCGTGCTCATGTGCCCAAAAGCAGTCCTCCAGTGACAAGGCGGATCCTAGGATGTGGAGACGACCATCCGCCTTGTCGACGATGACGCCCTGCGACCCAATATGTCCAACAGCAAAGAACCAATATGTGGCTCTGTCAATGACGGAATTGTTGAGCCAGACCGCTTTCCTCTGCTCCGCATACCGCTGAACGACGTCCTGAGCTTCGTGAAGGGTGACCATGGTTGCTCTCAAGGTATGGCCTCGTTGGTCATTCCTCTGGGGACCAGTGGCCGGTGCGCCTAAAATCGTCCGCTCGCCGGCGCCATCGCCTGTACTCGTCACTGCCGAAGTCGACCTGTCCATCACGGCCACATGGCGGGGGCGGTTCGTTGCCTGCGAGGAACCCCGACATCCATGCTCTAGCCGCGCTCGCTGCTTCGTCGACATCGCTCAGAGAAAAGAAAAAGCTCTTCCGCTTCGCTGGGCACCACGCCATCATCCGGCCCGGAAATGTGTGCGGGTTTCCCAGCACGTAGTGCCTTCCTGGACAGTGCGTGCCCATTGTGAACCAGAGAGCGTCGCTGAAGAGAGGCTCGGACATATTCGTCTCGGATGTGCGTCCGTCGGCCAACGTCGCAGTCAGTTGCGACGCAGGGCGCCCGCCGATGGAGGCGATCTTCGCGGAGCGGCTCCTCATCCGGGCCGTGCTCATCGCCAGCGGTGTGCCGGCTCGCCACCGCGCCGACGTCGAGCAACAGGTGCTCATCGGCGCCTGGGATTCGGTGAGGCGAGGGATGTACTGGCCGGATCCGCGGGAGGACCCGCGCCGGGCGCCCCGCGGCTGGCTTCACGGGATCGCGTGGCGGAAGGTCTCGCACCACCTCGGGTCCTCGTGGGTGCGCCGCGCCGTTCTCCACGCGGAGCCGCTGGGCCTGCTTCGGGAGCTGGCCGGCCCGAGCCTCCTTGTCTTTGGCGATCACCGCCGCCTCCCGTCACCGCGGAGGCCCTCGTGGGACGCGGGGAGCGCGTCGGTCCAGTCGCCCGGCCGTCGACAGGGCGCCGCATGTCGTTCCTGGATGGGCTCACGACCATGAGATTCTGGTCGCGCATCGTGGACGCGAAGCGCTGGCAGCCATCGAGCGGGTTCCTGTCGTGAAAATCGACGATCGTCCGCCCCTCTTCGGGCATGATCCGGTGATCGAGTGACAAGAGCGCGGGGAGAGGCAAAATCGGAGCCAGTCCAGTTCCCGCGGCTCGTCAGGCCCGGCGACACGCTCCCATGGGCCCTCTTGACAAACCGAGGGATCCGTCGGGTATGCTATATATACGGAGGTGTGGGAGAGCCAACGGTGCTGAATCGGGTGGTGACGCGCTTCTCCAGGAAACCGTTGACTTCGAACAGGTCCTGTACGCGATGCAAGTTGTCCCAATTGATGTGTTAAATGATCTACCATCCGCTCCGTACACTCCAAGCGTGGAGTATTAGCATGAGATGCGCAAGAAACATCCTCTACTCCATTACGCTCACGGCATTCGCACATTCGGCTCTCGCATGCGGCTCGGACGACCCCGTGCCGCCCTCGACCCCGTCCCTGACCGTAGAATTCCAGCGGACGCCTTTGGTCCAGTCTGCCAACGGCCGGACAGTCGTACTCGTTGACTTTGTCGTGCGCCGCGCCGATCGGACGCCGCTCGAACCCGCTGACGTGGACGTCGTGCTATCTGTCGACTCAAAGAAGCTCGACGTCGAATCCCTGCTCACCAAGGCCGACAAACGACTCAAGGCAAATCTGAATCTACACCTGGTGCTCGACGCCAGCTTTTCGATGCTTAGCCAGCCGCTAAAGAACAAAACGAACACCGCCAGCAATGCCTTCGAGCTCATGCTGTCCACCGCCGCGGAAAGCCGAGATAAAGTACGCACGATCTGGAGAAACAAGTCCGAAGACGCGACAGTGAACGTCGAGCTCACGCTCTTCGACAAGTGGATCTATCACGCGGACGGCGAGTGGACGGACGCGCAGATCATGGACTTTCCGCCGCCTGGAGCAGGCACGGAGACCAAGCTCCTCGGGGCAACCCATTTTGCCGCCACCAGGATGAAGGCGCAGCATGATTCAATGGTTGCCTCGGGCGAGCGAGACAAACATGTGATGATCGCCTTCACGGATGGTCAGGACAACATAAGCACGCTGGACAACACGGAGAGCCCTGACCCGACGACCTGTCCTGGGTTTTGCTCGCCGCCGACGAGGCCGCGTTGCCAGGACGGCTCCTTGGTTCCGAATTGCCCGAACGAGTCCGACGGCCTCTGTCACACGGCCAAACTAGAAGCGCCGTACACTTCCGTTGGATATCCATGCGTCGATCGATCCGCTGTCGCGGATGCGTTTCTAGGGCATCCCAGCCTGGAGGTGCACGTCATCGGGCTCGGCAGCGAGGTCGACGAGAGCGAGCTGGAGTATCTAGCCAGCTACGGGCATGGAAGCTTCGTGCAGGGCGGAGCTGCCGATGACATTCCCCAGCTCTTCGCTGATGTGCTCAAGGAGTTCGTGACAATAAATTCCCAGGGAGCTGACATCCCTCAGCCCGCCGGAAACTATCGTTTCTCTCTGGAGATCACGGATAGGGAGCGCCCCTCTTCGAGGGCCAGATGTTCCTTCGGGTATTCCAACGATCCTGATGAGGTGGGGTCGCTGAAATCAGAGCGTGGTAACTGCAGGGCTTGGCCGGAGGAGTGACAGGTATCTGCCAAGACGGCCGGGAACACGGCCAACTCCGAGGTAGCCGCTCCGTGGAGCGCGTTCCCGGCAGGGCCGGCAGGGGCCCCCCAGGGTAGGCCGGCCCGCAGATCAGGAGCGCGACCACCGCCTGCCTTCCCGCGTCGTTGTGTCAGCTCGCTTGGTTCCAGGCTGTGCCAGCGCGCCAGCACGCCGGTTCGGACCCAGGATCGGGCCCCGATTGGCTGGGTGCCGGCCGGAGCTGCGAAGGTCGCCCTCGGCGCCGGGTCCGGGGCTCCGCGGGTCAGGATGCGAGGTCTGGGCCGAGCCGGCGATCGATGGGCTCCCGCAGTCAACGGAACGGGCGGCCCTCAGCCCAGCCGCTCCCGCTCCCACCGCACCTGGGCCGCGATGGCGTCGTCCGCGGCGCGCACACCCTCGACGAAGAGCTCCGCGTCGGCGGGGTTGTCCAGGTCGAGGCCGAGCCGGAGCAGCAGGGCGCGGTCGCGCTGCGGGACGGATCGGAGGATCTCGGCAGCTGAGAAGGGATAGCAAGCGGGACGCACCCTGCGAGTGTACCAGAGGAGCGGTCGGACGGTGCGACCGAGCGGCTCGGCTCTCGCATGTGCCGCGAGCTCGGTGCGGCCGGCGTCGGGGCGAACATCGATCTCCCCCCGGTCCCCCTCCCCCCGGTCCCCTTCGTCAGACACCGACGTCTCGGTGAAGGCGACCCCGACGGGGAGCCCACCGCTGCCTCCGCCAACGGTGCCGCCGGGGCTGCGGCCGTACCGTGGTGCCGCCGAGGGCTGGTGCCGCGGAGGGCCAGAGCCGCCGTGTGGTGCACGGAGCTCGGGATCGCGCCGGCGTCGCGCTGCTTGGCGCCGGAGTGGACAGCAGCCGCGGGGTCGAGGTGGATGCCGCCGCGCGCGGAGCCGTCGCCGGGTGGAGGTTCACCTGGATGACCTCGCGCGCGAAGTCGGCACGGCGCGCGTCGGCCAGCTGGCGCCCGTTCTGGGCGGCGTAGATGGCGCTCGAGCAGACAGGCCGCAGGATCGAGGTCCGCGAGCGCTCCGCGCGCGGGGGCTGTGGTTCCACATCGGCTTCCTGGTCCCTTACTACATACGCAGAGTGGATCGCCCGCGACATCGAAGCGACCTTCGGTTGTGAACGCATGCCGCCTGAGGTCGGTACCGTGCTCGTGCCGGATGTCGCGGTGAACCCACGGGCTCTCGGGAAAGCTAGACTGTGCGACTGCCTGTTTACGGCCGGTCATGAATGGGTGCCCCCTTCGCCGTCTGAAGTGCGGACGCCAGGGGTAGAGATCGATGCGAACAGCCTGACAGGACGATTCGTCGCAGCCCTCAAGGTGCTGGCAGCGCTCTACAACATCTTGTGGAGCCTGATGCCAGAGGCGCGGGGCGCTTTCTTCGGAGGCGTGACGACAGATGGGGTCCTGCGCAAAGAAGAAATACTGAGAGTGCTTGCAGAAATTCGGGTGCTCATGGATCCACCGAAGACTCCCCGCGGCATCGCTTCCAAGCGCGAGCTCGGAGCTGCCATCCGCGAGATCGAAGCGCTGGTCGCCGGGTGGGATGGTGAAGGCGAGCCGCCAGCCGCCATGGTCGCTTGGGCCTCTGGCTTCCTGGCAAGTTGGCTCGTGGACTCGGCCCCCAAAGCCTCTTCGTAGCCGTCGCCGAGATCGGCGCCGTCCTCCCGTGACCGCTGCTATTCGGGAAACCTGAGCGTCTTGTGGGCCTCGCCGCTCTCTCCCACCGTCGTGCTGCCATCGTGGTTCCAGCTGGTGCCGCCCACGCCCGGCTGACCGGTCTCGATGGTCACCCCCTCGAGCGTGAGCTGGTCCTCGTCGAGGTAGGCGATGCCGATCGAGTCGCCGCCGCGCCCCGGGCCGCCGTATCCGCCGAGCCCTCCATTGCCGCCCCGGCCGCCGTAACAGGCGGTGAACTCATCCCCCAGCTTTCCGGCCGGTGCGCCTCGACCGCCTCGGCCGGCGTCCTGGGGTTCCCCTCCGTCGCCGCCACTGCCGCCAAAGTCCGCCGTGATCTTGGTGTCGCGCACGGTCACCCGGGCGTGAAGGGCGAGGACGCCGATGGACGGCTCTCCGTTCGCTCCCCCGCGGCCTCCTCGGCCTCCGCAACCACCGGCCCCTCCCGAGCCTCCTCCTGGGCCTCCCTTGGAGGCCACGCCGCACAGGGCGAGCCCGCCCCGACGACCGCCGCCCCCGCCGCCGCCCTGGCCCGGGGTGCCCCAGGTGCCCTCGCCCCCCGTGTCGCCCTCCCATCCTGTCTCGGTGAGGCGCCCGATGCCGTTGCCCGGTGCGCCCTGTGTTCCCGTAGCCCCCGGACCCCCAGTGGAGCCGACGGAGCAACTGCGGTTGTCCCGCTCGCCGATACCACCGCGCGAGGGCGAGGTGTAGACGGGCTCCCCGTCGCCTCCATCCTCGGCGCTGTCGGGCAGCCCATCCCCTCCCTTGCCGCCAACGCTCGTGAGACCGCTCTCGCACTGGTTCACGACCGCAGGCCCGCCGGCGACGAGGGGCGCCGAGCACGCGTCCCCACCGAACATGCCATCCGGTCCGTCCGGTTGCCTGGCCGACCACCGCTCGCCAGGGCTGCCTGCTATTCCTCCGCGGGTGGAGATCTCGCTCCGCAGGATCTCGACCACCGTGCTCGACTGAACGAGCACGCCGACCGGGCCCGTCGCGCTGACGTAGAGATCGGCGAGCGTCGACACCTTGTCCGCGGCCCCCCTGTCCTCGGGGCCCGCGGGCTCGACGAGCACCAGGGGGCCGAATATCTGCCGGTGAAGCAATGAGGACCGCTTGGGTCGATCGCTGCGGACCCATTCCCGGCAGTCGAAGCCCCCGAGGAGATCCACGCCGGAGGGCAGCCTGATCTGATTCACCAAGAATCCGTCGTTGCAGATGAACACGCGTCCTCGTCCAGCGCGCGCGAGCTCGACGCCGCGCTCGACGGTGAACACCGGCTTCGCCTTCGTGCCGGGGTTTCCGTCGTCGCCCCCACCGTATTCTGCGGCGACGAACACGCCACAGCCGTCGTCGAGGATGTCGGCGGCGACGTGCTCGACGCAGACCGACTCCGGGGGCGGCTCGTTTTCGCACGAGGTGCCTTCACAAGGCGCGCCGGCATCGAGCACGTCGGGCACAGTTCCGCAGCCAGTCGCCCACGGCGACAACAGGAGGACGCAGGTTGCAGCGGTGGTTTTCCTCATGGGCGTGTTCTTGCGTGTGCCGCCAGCACAGGGCGGTTCATCGAGGCGGCTCCAGGTCCGGTGCATCGAACCGGTACCAGAACCGCATAATCCCGTCGTCCGCCCGGCCGAGCCTGCTTCCAGGGGTTGCGTTGCCGCCGGGCCCCCCGATGCCGGCTCGTCCGGGCTCGACCTTCGCAAGCTTCGTGATGGTCACGGAGGCGCCCACGGAGCCGATGCCGAGCGAGTGGCCCCCGAGACCGCCGCCGGCGTCGCCCCCGCGGCCGCCGTGGCCGCCAAAGCCGCCGCGGCATCCTCGCGACGCGTCGATCACAACACCGTGCCCGCCGTGTCCGCCGTCGGCGCCAAAGCCTCCCCACTGGCCCGTTCCGCCAACGCCGCCATCGCCGCCCTTGGCCCCGAGGACGGTGCTGGCATCGACTGTGAGGTCGCTCCCCTGCAACGCCACGATCGCAATGCTCGCGCCGCCGTAGTCGCCCCCCTGGCCCCCGTCGCCCCCGCACCCACCGCTGCCGCCTGATCCGCCGGCCGCACCGCCCTGGGGCCGACCGGCCGGACACGCGTTCACGGGGACGGGCTCGCGCCCCTTGCCGCCCCCGCCCCCGCCCCCGCCCTGACCGGCGCCGCCCTTCGCTCCATCCTTCCCGCGGACGCCGACCCATCCGTACTCGTCCAGGAGGCCAGCGCCATTCGCTCCGGCAGCGCGCTCCGCAGGAGCGCCGTCGGCGCCGTTCTCCCCCTCCTTGCATGCCATGCTGACCGCGCCGGATCCGCCCAGGCCGCGCTCGGCCGGATCCCCGAGTGGTTCCGGCAGCCCTGAAGCTCCGTCGCTGCCCGTCTCGAGGCCTCCATCGCCCCCCTGGCCACCCGTCGACTCGATCCCATCGCCGCACACGGTCACGACCGGAAGCGCGCCCGGCGCCGCATCCGCGGTGCAGGCGTCCGCGCCGTCGTTCCCCACCACGCCGGAGCTCGCGCGAACGCTCGGCGCGTCCTCGCCCGGCTCTCCATCCTTGCCATCGCCCGCGAGGATTTTGCTCTGCCGCACGATCGCCCTGGCCCCGGGGCTCAAGATCATCGCGATCGACGACTTGCCGTCGTCCGCAGACGCATCCGCCGCCTCGACACGCACGCCGAAGACCGTCGACGTCGCGTGCTCTTTGTCATCCGCGATCACCCTCAGCGGGATACCCACCTGCGGAGCGATGATCGTCGGGTGATTCGGTCCGCCGAACGACCCGTCATACGACCAATCACCGCCGTCACACAGGCGCCCGCCCCAGAGGTCGACCCCCGAGGGCAGCGTGATCTTCTCCTCGAACACCCCGCCGCACGCGTACACGCGCCGGGTCGCTGCCTCTCCATGGCCTCGCCCGTACGCGGCGAGCCCGATCGCGTGCTGGAGCGTCTTGACCGGCGCTCCCTTCGTTCCGGGGCTGTTGTCGTCGCCCTGCTCGCTGACGAACACGCCGCATTTGTCGAGCGCTGGCGCTGAGCCGGGCTCTCCCGCGCACAGGTCGGGCGGAGGTTCCGGATCGGGGGCACACGCCAGCTTTTCCGAGCAATCCTCGGGATAGGCAGCGCAAGCTGTCAGCGTGCCAGCTCCCCACACGCAGACTGCGAGAGCGACGACCGACGTCACGGCGCCTCGGCCTGCCAGCGGACCCATTCTCTCGGCCCCGCGCGTGCTCACCATACCCCCTCGAGTCGCGCGCCGATTTCGTTCCCATTCGCCACGGGCGATACGTTGACCCGATCCTGAGCCGGCTTGAACCTCAGGAAAGAGAAGTCCGTGAAGAAGGACGCGGCGGTCACGGCACCGATGACACCACCCGTGATCACCGTCGCCAGGCCGGCGCGGCCGAACGTGTTTCGCGCGTCCTGCAGGCGCGCCAGCTCGCCACATGGCGAGCTCCGAGGCGCTTGCCAGCACATCGACGTGCTCGACGACGGCTCGCTTTGAAGCCAGTCACGCCGGGCGCTCAGGTCGTCATCGAGCTTGCCTGCTCTCTGACCACGGCGAACATGGTCCTTCACCGATGCGCTGTCGTTCGGTTCCGCCTTCGGGGGGGCATCATCGGCGCTTGCCGAGGTCGGGGAGCCTGTCGCGGCCCCGAGCGTGAGGAGAATCGCGAGCGAATGCGCAATGCAACGCATCCAGGGACGGTACTGACGCCGGCCGTTCGGCGTCAACCGCCAGAAATCGCGACGCCTCGGCCGTTTGGGCGAGAATTGACGGTCGTATGACGGAATGTGCTCAGTCGTCCTCTCGACCCGCTTCCGCGCGGCTCGGGATGATACCTTGGCTTACATTGTCCGACCAAAGTTGCTCCTCGGCTCTCTTTTGTGAAGCAGTTGGGCCGGCTCAAGTGTGCTGCTTACCGTGGGCAAGCCACCGACCGCCTTCCCCGGCTTCGAGCTGTTCCAGCGCCTCGCCAGGCGCCACGGCGTGCCGGAGTGCGTATTCCGGCCGACCCGCACGCCGGGCCGGCGCAGCTCCATGTGCACCCACGCGAAGTCGACGGGCGCAGATAATTCCAGGCTACTTGTCGCGAGGTACGATCCGCTCCAGAAGAACGCGCCGCTCTCCGATTTTCAGCTCGACGACGGCGTCCGAGGAGATGCCCAGCTGGTCCATGCTCGCGTGAAGCTCGTTCAAGCAGTCGCCCCTGACGTCGTCGGAGTTGATGAAGGTGTCGAAGTGGATCGGCATCATCCACCTGGCGCCAAGGATTCGGTAGGCGCGAAGCGCTTCGCCCGGATCCATGTGCGTCTTGCGCATGAAGTCGCGAGGAGCGATGGGGCAGATGGGGAGGATCGCGAGGTCGATTCGAGGGAACCTCTGGTGTGTCTCCTCGAAGTGGGTCGGGGCGTAAGCAGTATCGCCGCCGAAGTAGATCGTCCATCCGTTGTGTTCGAGCACGAATCCCGTCGCGCAGTCGTCGCACGAGGATTCGTCAAGACCGTATCGCCCGCCCGGATGCAGCACGGGTACCGCCGTAATTTTCACTGCATCGAGGACGATGGATGACCAGGTGCCGAGGCCACGCTCCTGAAAAGGAAACCTGGGCAGGTAGTCCAGGATCCCAGGAGGCACAAGAAGGGTGCCCGTCCGCTCACCGAGCGCGTCGAGCGACGAAAACGAGAGGTGGTCGAAGTGCGGGTGCGAAACAAGGGTCGCCGTCAGCTTCGGGACTTCATTCACTGGCATGCCCGGCTCGACGAGGCGCGGAGAGAGCATCCCGACGGTGTGTGAGAACACCGGATCGGTGAGAACATAGCGCTCGCCCATTCGTATGAGGACGGTCGCATGGCCCACCCAGAGCACCGAAACGCCCGCCGCCGATGTTTCGGGCAACGAGCGCACGGGCGCTGGCGATGAGGTGGCCGTCAACGCCGAGAGGTTTCGGGCTGTCGACGTGAAAGGGAAGCCGCAACCGAGCAGGAGGACGGCCGGCAGGGCGCGCAGCGACTTCAAAAGAACCTCAGCGCGAGGGTCACGATCACCTGGCGTCCCGCCAGCTCCGGCGAGAATGTGGCGCGCACTCCGCACGTTCCGAACAACGTCAACAAGGCCACGTCGAACGACGGGCGTACGTGGCCATCGTTCAGAAATGCCGCGGTGCCCACGGACAAGGCCAGCGCCTCGCCTCGATCGACGAGCGGCACGTTGACGCGCACGCCCAGTCGGCCGCCCCAGTCGCTGGTTTCAGGCGGCCCGGGTGCGTATTCGGCCGATCCCACGAGCTCGAATGAGCCCGTGAACCGAGCCGAAGGCGGGACGAAGAACGCCCGAACGCGCGTCCTCGGCTCGCGAAGTCCGAAGGAGTAGAGAAATGGACTGAGCTCCCACCGAAGGCCTCCGGACACTCTCCCGTCGCCGAAGGTGATCTCAGGACTGGGCACCAGTTGCAGCAGCGGCCACAGAATCTCGGAAGCTGGAAGGACGCGCGGGGAAGGCTGCTGCGCCGATGGCGCCTCGACCGCGCCGGCCGCTCGAGGATTCAAGATCGAGGCGATCACAAATGCCGCTGCGATCGCGATCGTGGGCTGGCGGACTCGAACCCGAGCGGTGAACATTAGCCCTTTGCCGTCCCGTCGACGATGTCCCCGTATGGCTCGCCGAGCCGTCTGGGTGCCGCGGCGTGCGTCGAGCCGTGTCGGACGAGCTTGTTCGACGCCGTTGCTCGCAATCGCGAGACGCCGACCTCGCGCGAGACTTCGGGCACGTAGCCCAGCTCGCGCTTCGCGAGCGCGTTCGAGAGCTCGAGGCGCTTGCCGATCAGCCGAACGGTCTCGAGGCTGAGAGGCGGTTGCTTGCCGGGTCTGAACAGCGCGAAGACGAGGCCCATCATCCGCGCCAGCAGGGCTCCGAACCAGTACGGGACGGCCCGCGCGTTGGCCGGTTGGCCCGTCGCCTCGATCACGTCCGTGAAGAACTGACGCATGCTCGTCACGTCGTCGTCGGTCACGAAGTAGGCCTTTCCGCCCACGCCATGGTCCACGGCGCGGGCGACCGCGCTTGCGAGGTTGTCGACGTGGCAAACGCTGTAGGCATACTCGCCGCCACCGATCCACATGAAGCGTCCTTCGTGGAACGCGTGGGCGATGTGCCCGATCGACGGTGCGCCCTCGCCCCAGATGAACGGAGGGCGGACGGCGAGGGTCGACATTTCGCTGCCGTTCGCCTCCAGCACGATCCTCTCCGCGAGGCCCTTGGTCGCGCTGTACGGCATCGACCGGTGATGCACGACGGGGAGCGTCTCGTCGCCGTGGGTAGGGCGGCCCGGCTCGATGACGATGGACGCCGCGCTGACGTAGATGAACCGCCGAGCCTTGGCCTGGCGCGCGCAGGTCAGTACCCTTCGCGTGCCTTCCACGTTCGTCCGTTCGTGGTCGCGATAGCGTACGCCGCTGGTCAGCGATGCGGCGGCGTGCACGACGACGGTCGAACCGCGCATCCCCGCCGCGAGCGACCGCTCGTCGTCGAGATCGCCTCGGACCGGCTCGGCGCCGAGCGATGAAACGGTTCGGGCGCTCTCCTCGCTGCGCGCGAGCGCACGCACGCGGTGCCCCGCGGAGACCATTGCCCGAATGATGGCGGCGCCTACGAAGCCGCTACCTCCAGTGACGAAAATGAGCTCGGCCATCTCTGCACTCTCCCTGCCGGTGTCGGCCGGCGAGAGTTAATATATCACAGCTATACGACGCGTCTATAGCGTCGCTATACTATTTGCCGAGGGCGCCTCGGGAGCGCCGCGAAGAGACTGTCGAGCGCAAATTTCCAATTCAGGCGGAATCAAGGGGCACGCCCATCGTGCGGCGCCCTTGCCCGACGGTGCGATCGAAGACCGGGCATCCGATCCACGATCGCCTGCTCGGACGCGACGGCGCTATGTCGGAGTTGATAGCCGATGGGGCGCCAGGGTAGCTGTGCTACCCTCCATCGATGGCCGATGTGAAGAATACGCTGCTGGACGTCGCGTACCGCGTGCTCGAAGAGGAGGGAGCGTCCGCGCTCACGACACGGCGGGTCTGCGAGGAAGCGGGCGTCACGATGCCGACCCTCTACCATCACTTCGGCAACCGTGACGGGCTCCTGTCGGCGGTCCATGCCGTCGCGCTCGAGAAGTTCATGGCGAAGAAGCGCGCGCTCGCGCAGACGTCCGATCCCGTCGCGGACCTCCGCGCGAGCTGCGAGCAGGTGCTCGAATTTGTCGTCGCGCATCCAGCAGTTACGGCGGCCGTCATGGCGCGTGCGGTCGAGCTCCCTTCGATGTTCTCGCAGGCGTACGCGCTGATGCGGCACCGCGTCGAGCGCTGCGCGAAGAGCGATGCGCTGCGTGTGCCGGTCGAACAGGCCGCGGAGCACGTCTGGGCCGTCATCCAAGGGCTCGCGCTCTCGATCGTCGCGAGCCCGACGGGCACGTCGCCAGGTCGGCAGACAACCCGGGCGGCGCTCGACGCGCTCTTCCGCGGGCTCTTTGGAAAGGCCTAGGATGCCGATCGGGGTGGTCGCGGTCAGGGTGACCACCGCTACCTGAACTGGTCGCTGAGGGCCCCATCATGCCGGACACGACGAACGACCCGCCCCTCTCCCTCGAACGCTTCGGCGAGGTGTCGGCCTACCTGATTCATTTCAAGGGCGTCGATCAGGCGGTGATCCTCGACCGGCTCGCCGTGCGCCCCGAGGACCTGCTCTCCGCCCGGAAGAAGTGGACGGACGTCCTCGGCCGCGACGTGGAGCGCGAGGAGACGTCGCTCGCGCTCGTCATGGCAAAGGCGTACCGGCGGACGAAGGAGCGCCTCGACGCAGAGCGCCCCGACCTCGCGTCCATCGGGCAGTGGTCCCGTCATCTTGAGCTGCACGACGACGAAACGTCGAAGAAGTACGACACGTCAACCTCCGCACAGGCTCCCCCTGTCGCCTCGACGAGCGCAGCCTCCAGCGAGGGCTCGCCCACCGTGCCGGACCCTGGTCCACCTCCAGCGGTACGCGCGGACGAGCCGCGCTTTGCCATGGGCTCCGGTACGCCGGGGCCCCTGTCGCCCGCGGTCGAGGAGCGCGCGACGGGAGCGCCCCGTTCTCCCGGGCCGGACGATATCAACGGCAACGGCACGTTGCCCGGGAGCGTGATGTCTCCCTTCGCGCAGGCCCTCCCCGCCGCCTGGACGAGCGCAGCCCGGCCCGCTCCTTCGAGAGCCCACGAGGGCCGCATGGAGACCGCCTTGCCGTTCAGGAGCCCTGGCGCAAGCGCGCTGCCCCCCACGCCCCCGCCGGACGGCGCGCCTGCTGCGCCCTCCGCGCCGCACGCACCCATGGCCCTGACCCTCAAGCAGTACGCTTCGCTGTGCGTCGACTGCGAGCTCGATCCCGCGGGCCGCGCCGCCGTCGCCCGGCGCTATGGGCTGACGCCCGAGCAGCATGCTCACCTCGACGTCCAGTTTCGCTGGCTGTTCGCTGTCCAGCCCGCACAGATCGACGCCTTCCGGCAGGCGTGCTCCGTCTACCGGGCCTGGTGCGAGCAGAACGCCCGCCGCTGAGGTCAGGGCGTGAGGCGCTCTCCGTGCTCGTCGATCACGAGCACCTTCCCCGCGATGTCTTCCTCTGCGAGCCGGAGGATCGCAGAGACCACGCGCGCTGTCGCGATCTGGCCCGGAAAGCTGCCAGGCGCGACGGCGTTGGCGCGCACCCCGAACAACGAGAACTCCTCCGCCATGTGGCACGTGAGGTAGTTCAAGGCGGCCTTGGACGCGCTGTACATGCTCTGGTTGCACCCCTTGAAGATCTGGACTCCAGAGATGCTCGACACGTTCACCACGCTCCGCGACCGGGCAAGGTTCTCGTCCCGGCGGTCGCGCCAGAATCGCTCGGCCACGAGCGCGGCGAGGCGGATGGGGACCATCACGTTCATCTCGAGCTGCGATCGCAGCCGGTCCTTCTGCCGCTCCGCGTCGAGTAGCGGGCCCCAGAACGTCACGTCCGCCGCGGCGTTGACGAGCACGTCGACACGCCCGAAATGGGCGAGCGCGAGATCCACGACCCGGCTCGGGCCGTCCTCGTGCGAGAGATCCTGCTGGATCGCGAAGACAGGGTGATCGTTCTCCGGCACCCGCAGAGAGGGGTCGAGCGGGTCGCGCAACCACTCGAGCTGCGAGGGCGTGTCGGGGTGCCTCGCGCGATAGACCGCAGCGATGTCGAAGCGGGCCGCCAGCGTGCGGCAGAACGCGGAGCCGAGCACCCCGCCGGCGCCGGTGAGGAGGCAGACCGGCTTCATCGGCTCCGCCATGGCTCGATGCTCCGCGCGCCGTGGCGCGCTTCGGCCTGCGCCCGGGGGACGTGCAGCCAGAGGATGACGCTGTTCCGCGGGCTCCGGCGGTTGCTCAGGAACGCGTGGCAGGAGAAAGGGGTGCAGGCGAAGCAGAGGAGCGAGTTGTTGAGAGGAGGCACCACCGCCGCGGGGCGCGACACCGGGCTGTGAAGGCTGGAGTAGAGGCCCGTCTCCCCGCCGTCGCCCGGGGACCAGGGGTCGTTGGCCAGATAGAAGAGCAGCGCCGCCGCCCGGACCGTCTCGCGCGGGACGAGCGACGACGAGCCGAGGGGATCCGCAGGCCCATGCTGGTAGTTGCAGAGCGCGGAATCCGAGAGGTTCACCCCGTCGGCCTTCGGTTGATCGACGAACCACCCCGGGTTGAGATCGTTGTGGACCCAGCCGTCTCCGCTGCCCACGGGGTGATGATGGAGCGCAGCGTCGACGTCGCCCGTGGCCTCGATGCCCCAGAGGCCCGCGATCATGTCGTGCCAGCCTCGTGAAACGAAGAGCGCGAGCGCCCCCGTCGTCTCCCGTGTCAGCGCCTTCACGTGGGCGCCGTAGCCGGGGACGGTCCTCGCGAAGCGGTGGGTAGGGGGAGACGTGGCGGCCGCCTCGCCGAGACCGCGGCAGAGCTCGCTGCGGAACGCCTCCTCCACGTCGCGGTAAACGTCCGGTGCGAGCACGCCCTCCCCGACGATATGGGGGAAAGGGCGCGCTCGCTGCCAGAGCCGGCGTCCGCTGAGGATGGTCTCGCGGTGCATGCTCGAGCGCCGATGATACCACAGGGTGCGCGCCGCGTCGACCTGGCGATGCGGCGCCGCTCGGATACGATCGGACCCGTGCGCAGGGCTGTGAAGGACATCGCCGGCTTCCTCGAGCGCGCCGAGATCCTCGATCCGGACACGGCGGTCCGGGGCTACATCGGCGATCAGCAAGTCACGGTCGTGCTGACGCAGAAGGAGCACGGGGACCTGGACCTCAAGTCGACCGAGGCGACTGTTCCCGTCGAGGAGGGGATCCTCATCAACTTCTCGATCCGGCCGCTCACGTCCCAGGACCGGCGGGAGATCCAGCGCGGGCTCACGGTGACGCACCGGACCGGCGACGCGTCGTTCGACGACGCCTTCGTGGTGGAAGGCGCGCCGGAGCGGCTGATCCGCGAGATCGTCGACGACGAGGAGGTCCGGCGTGACCTCCTGGCGCTCAAGCCTGACAACGTGCTCACCACCCCGACCGCCTGGATGGTCCACCTGTACCACTGGGTCGAGGATCCCGCCGAGGCCGCCATCATGGTGCGGCTGGCGGCGCGGATCGGCGCGCTCACGTCGGAGATAGCCCGGCGCCAGCGGGCCGACGTGGGCCGCCTGGACATCTCCGGCTTCCGCGGCGCGCTCCCGCCGGGGACGCGAGAGCGGGACGAGGAGGAGCTCCAGCAGTTCAGGCTCCGGATGGCAAAGCGACATACGCAGCGCAGGCGCGCCGCGATCCGCCTGGCGGCGATCATCCTCGCTTCCCTCCTCGCGGGTGGCATCGCGTTGGCTTTGTTCGCCCGTTAGCCCGCTTCAGTCGAGGTCCTGGACCTTGGTCGCGTAGAGCGGCTTCGTGCGCATGCGCGTGACGATGGCCTGATCGAACTGGACCCGCTCGTGCGCGTGCGCCAGCGCCATATCGGCCTGGTAGAGGTTCGCGCCGCGGACGTCGGCGCCGGAGAGGTCCGCCTTCGAGAGCATGGCCTCGAAGAGATTGGCCCCGACCAGGTTCGCCCGGGTGAGGTTGGCGCGGATGAACCGCGACTGTGGCGCGGAGAGGTGGTAGAGGCGGGCGTCCTCCAGGTTGCAATCGCTGAAATCGGCCAGCGGCGCGCGCGCGCCGCTGAAGTCGCAGCCGACAAGGCTCGTGCCCCGGAGACAGGCCTCCTCCAGCGCGGCATCGCGGAAGTCGCACGCGCGGAGATCGGTGCCCTCCACCACCCGCAAACTCCTGGCGTGGCTCTTCGCGAATACCGCCTCGGAGGCGCGGCAGCCGAAGAGGGTGACGCCGGCGAGCTCGGCGCCGGTGAAGTCGACCCGGTCGAGCCCGCACTTCATGAACACCGCGTCGAGGAGGAACGCCTCGCGGAAGCTGGTCCCGGCGAGATCGAGGCCGTCGAGCATCAGCCCCTCGCCCCGGACGCCGCGGAACGAGCACGCGTCGATCGTAGCCTCGATCAGGACCACGTGCTCCAGGTTCGCCCCGTCGAAGCTCACACGCGCGAGCCGAGTGGCGATGAGCTGGGCTTCCTTGAGCTGGCAGCCGGCGAGGCTCGTCCGGGAGCACTCCGCCTTGGAGAGGTTCGCCCCCGTGAGGTTGGCCCCGTCGAGGCGGGTATCCACGAGGACCGCGCGCACCAGCACCGCGCGCTCCAGGTTGGCCCCGGAGAGGTTGGCCCCCGTGAGGTTGCAGCGCTCCATGAGCGCCTCGCGGAGGTCGGCCCCCGGGAGATCGATGCCGGCGAGATCCGCGCCGGTGAGATCCCGGCCGGCCAGGCTCTCCCCGCGGGCGTGCGCGGCGCGGAGCTCCTCCCACAGGCGGCGGCTCTCCCCGGGGCTGCGCAGATCGGGCTCGGAGCGATCCTGGGCGTTCATCCGGTAGGCTTCGAGCCGGCCACGGTCCTGTTCCCGGATCCTCTCCACGAACGCTGGATCGGCCAGGTACCCGTCAATTTCGCTGGCGTCGAAGCCGGCGGCGCGGCCGTCCTCCGCCAGCTTGCGCATCCTGGCGAGGTCGTTCTCGGCGGTCGGCTCGGGCGGCCCCCCCTTGAACGGCCCGCGCCACTCCTTCTTGATCTCCTTGAAGTCGATACCGTTATCCGCGCAGATCTGCGCGAGCGTCGCCTCCATCTCCAGCTGGGCCTCCTCGGCCTGCCTCTGCTTCTCGCGGAGATCCTTCTCGATCTGCTCGACCCGCTCCAGAAGCTCCTCGATCGGGCCGTCGGTGTCGATGGGAGGGGTCGGGACGGGCCCGTGCTGGTCCGGATCGAGCCCGTACGCGACGAGCAGGGCGCGCGCGGCCTCCACGTGCCGCTCACCCTTCTTCATCATGTTCTTGTAGGTGATGTTCTCGTGCGCCACGAGATCCTCCACCTCGTCGCGCGGCGAGGGCGGCCGCTTCATGCCGCCCCGCAGATCGGGCATGAGCGGCCGGTCGTCGAGCGAGGCGATGGTGCCGTGCTCCTTGCTGAGCCGCCGCTCGAGGACGCGGGCGTAGTGCTCCGCCGGCTTGGGCCGGCCCAGATCCTCGCACGCCATGTAGAGCAGCGACACGTCGGCGGCGTCGTCCTCGCGGATGGGCGCGCTGCCGTGGAAGACGAGGACACCGTGCGCGGCTTCCGGGAAGAGCCAGAGCGTGTCGAGCGACATGGGGACGTCGGCGTCGACCTCGTCGCCGCTCCGCCGCTTCCGCCGCATCATGCAGCGGAGCTGGACCTCCGGGAGCTTGAACTTGAGCTCCGATTTCTCGGGGTGGAGGTTCCTGAGCACCAGCTCCTCGTCGCCGCGGAAGAAGCCCTGGATCTGCTGATCGGGAGGGGCGACGTTGAAGAAGCTCCAGTCGAGGTGTCTCGCGAGCCCCGGGTAGTAATTGTCGAGCCACTCCTTGTCGTACGTGCCCGCCTTCTGCATGCGCTGCGGCCACGTGATGTCGTAGGGCTCGAAGCCGACCGGGTCGGGCGTCTGCGACATCGACGTGATGAGCCTCTTGGGGTTCTCGATGTTGGGCAGCGGCGTACCTTCCTTGGGCCGGTACCCCTTCCCCACGGGGTTCGGCTTGAACTCCTCGCCGCCGAACGCGTCTTCCCACCGGATGCTCTTGGCCACGAAGGGCTCGGGCTCGGTGGGGACGCCTCGCTTCCAGACCCGATCGCCCACGACAGCGATCTCCTTGAGGAGCCTCCCGTCGAGCTCCAACGCCGCGCGCACCACGTGCTGCGGCTTGCCCTGCGGCGCATGGGCGGTGGCGCGTATCAGGATCTCGCCGTTGCGCTTGGGCATGGAGGCGTCGAGCGGTGTCTCCTTGAGGATCTTGCCGACGAGGAGCCACAACGCCGACTCGGTCAAGGGATACCGGGGCTCGGCGAACGGAAACAGGATGAGCCCCGTCACGCCGAGCTTGTAACGATTGTTGTAGTCGAAGGGTCGGGAGAGGATGCCGATCTGGTTGGGCTTTACGACACGCACGTCGTCACCTTGTCTGGAGGCGCATCGAGCGCTGGGGACTTCATGAGGGACCAGGACCAGGGCCGCCGGGACCTGGGCCGGGACCGCCGGGGCCGGGACCCGGACCGCCGGGGCCAGGGCCGGGACCGCCGGGGCCTGGGCCCGGACCGCCGGGACCAGGACCCGGACCGCCGGGACCTGGGCCCGGACCGCCGGGGCCTGGGCCGGGACCGCCGGGGCCTGGGCCGGGACCGCCGGGGCCTGGGCCGGGACCGCCGGGGCCTGGGCCGGGACCGCCAGGGCCTGGGCCGGGACCGCCGGGGCCTGGGCCGGGACCGCCGGGGCCTGGGCCGGGACCGCCGGGACCGGGGCCGGGACCGCCAGGGCCTGGGCCGGGACCGCCAGGGCCTGGGCCGGGACCGCCAGGGCCTGGGCCGGGACCGCCAGGGCCTGGGCCGGGACCGCCGGGGCCTGGGCCGGGACCGCCGGGGCCTGGGCCGGGACCGCCGGGGCCTGGGCCGGGACCGCCGGGGCCAGGACCCGGCGCACCGGGGCCGGGGCCGGGACCACCCGGACCAGGGCCGGGGCCGCCCCCTCCGGGGCCCGGACCGCCGCCGGGGCCCGGACCACCACCCACCTGCGTCTGCCCGGACTGCTTGGCCTTCAGCGCGGTCCGACGCGCGAAGAGCACCCCGTAAAGCTTCTCGTCGGCGTCGGCGTTTCGTGCATCGAAGACCTTGCCATCGATCTTCACACCATAGACGGCGGCGTGCACGGCCACGCCCCGGATCCAGTTGATCGTGAGGGATTGCGACATCACGCCGATGCCGACCTTGCAGAGGTAAGCCCACCCGTTCTGCCCGCCGATGCCCTCCCACCAATCGTCCACGGTCATCTGACCGCCCGTCGCGATCAGCTTCACGCCGCCGAGGCCCGTCACGGTCCCTGACGCGGGGGTCACCATCGTGATCCCCGCCGACGCGCTCTTCATATAGGTCGCGGGGGTGGAGACGTTGATGGCGCCGGAGACGCTCTGGACCAGCGAGCCGCCGATCTTCTCCGTCGTGCCGCCCGAAATGGTCTGGGTGCGGCCGCCGTTGATCGTCTCGGTCAGGCCAGTGTTCACGGTGCGCGTCTCGCCGCCGGAGATCGTCTGCTCGAGGCCGCCGTCGATGCTCTGCGTCGAGCCGGCCGAGATGGTCTGTTTCATCCCCGAGTTGATCGTCTCGGTGAACGACCCGAAGACGTGGGTGGTCTGGTTCGAGCTGTAGGTCTCGGTCAGGTCGCCCGTGACGTCCTCGTTCTGGGTGCCGTCCACGGAGAGGTCCCGCTTGCCGCCGGCGTTGTGCAGCCCGTCTCCGCCGGTGGAGAGCACGATGTTGTGATCGCCGAGCCCCTTGTGGGCGCCGAGGTGGAAGAACGTGCTCTCGGGCGGCGTCGAGACGTCGATATACTGCTCGCCCTCGCGATCCTCGATCTCGATCCGGCTCAGGCTGCCGGTCTGCACGACGTTCCGCGTAGGGTTTCGCGAGGTGACCGTGCTCGGGGTCGTCAGCGCGGGCGCGGCGCCCACGATGTAGGGCCGGTCGGGGTCGCCGTGGACGAAGGCCACGAGCACCTCGGTGCCCTTCCGGAGGGGGAAGTGGTACCCTTCAGGCGCGCCGCCGTGGGGCTGCGCCATCCGCAGCCAGGCCGACGCCTTCCCGGCCGGGTTCTTGGCCTCGTCGAACAGGAGGCGCACGCGGTAGCGCCCCTCGGCGTCGATCTGCGCGTAAGGGCTCTCGGCTTCCCCGTCCACCACCGCGCTCTCGACCCCGCGCACCGCCGGCCACGGCGTGCGCCGCTCGGGCCTGTACCGCACGTCGCCGGGCTGCGTCTCCACGGTGACGTGGTAGCCGTCGTCGTCGGCCGGGAGGCCCAGGTAGCGAGACAGCGCGGGATCGGCCCCGTACTCCCTGCCCACGTGGACGATCCGGCAGATCTGGTACTTCTGGTTGAGGTTGTCGCGCGGATGATCCACGAGATCGAAGCAGAGCCCCGCGTGGAGCCCGCCCACCCGGCCGCGCCCGTGGAAGCGGACCTGGGCCGTGCGCTGCGCCTCCGCGCGTACGGAGGCGAGGCGGTCGGCCTCCTCCTGATCGTACAGGTTGTCCTCGAACCGGACCAGCCGCTCGAACCCGACGGCGACGTTCGACTGCGTGGCGCGGATGTCGAGCGCCGGCTTGAGGTAGTCGTAGTCGCCGAACTCGACGTCCGCGGTCACGCCGGCGTGCACGCGGCGCCACGTGATCATGCGCTCGCCGGCCGAGACGTCATCGAAACCGCTCGGGTAATAGCGGACTCTCCCCGCGGGCGCGTCGTCGTGCCGGCGGGATCCGTCGCAGATGACGAGCTTGTCGCCCCCGTCCTCCTGCAGGAAATAGTAATAGATTCCCTCCCGCTCCATCCAGCGGTGCAAGAAGTCGAGATCGCTCTCCTGGTACTGGCAGACGTGCTTCCGCGGGGCGTAGGCCGCGCCGAGCCGAAGCTCGTACGACGAGATCTCGTTCTCCCGGAGGATGGCCTCGATGATGTCGGGCACCGACTTGTCGACGAAGACACGGCTGTGGTGCCCGAAGGAGAGCGCGTGGAGCTTCGGGGCCAGGGTGAGGCGGTAGACCCGGTGATCATCGCGGGCGAGCAGCAGTGCGACCTCGAACAAGAGCCCATGGAGCACACCGTCGCCGTACATGAGCTTGCCGGGCTCGCCCAGGGCTCCGTCGAGGTCGGAGGGCTCGACCGTCTGCTCCGGAGCAGGCTCGACCATCACGCAAAGGCTGTAGGGGCGGCCGAGCTCCTCCTCGCACGAGAACCAGAGGACGCGATACGGCCCGCCCGGGAGGGCGTCACAGACGAAGCGGAAGTCGGTTTTCATGGTCCCCTCCCCTCCATCGCCTCAGAGGAAGGTCACGAACCCGAGCACGAAGGTGGCCCCAAAGACCGTGCCGATCTTCGCCCCCGACTTCAACTGAATGCCGTTGTTCTGGAGCACGAGCCCTGCGCCCTCGAACTTCCTCCACACCCTGTCGAGCCGCGCGCCGGTGGCGGCGGCCGCGATGGCGGCGATGTTGATGTTGATGGCGTTCGGCCGGAACAGGATGTTGTAGGTCTTGGTGTCTTTGTTCGCGACCGCGAAGAAGAAGTTGTCGATGTTCGTCTGGCCTCCGGGGGCGTTCATGAGCCAGGAGTTCGCCAGCATGTTCATGGGCCCGTCCGTCTTCAGGGTGAAGCCGCCGTCGGCCTTCACCGTGTACATCCCGCCGCTCATGACCACGGCGCCGCCGGTGATGGTCTGGGACTGAGCCCCGTTGATCGACTCGGTCGTCCCGCCGTTGATGGTCTGCGTGCGCCCGCCGTTGATGGTCTCGGTGACGCCGCCGGACGCTGTGCGCTTCTCTCCCCCCTGGATTGACTGCTTGAGCCCGCCGGTGATGGTCTGGTTCAGCCCGGCGTGGATGGTCTGCGTGGCGCCGGCGTCGATGGTCTCCTGGAACGCGGCGGAGACGTGGGTGGACTGGTTTGCGTGGTACGCCTCGGTCAGCTTCCCCTTCACGTCCTCGTTCTGATCGCCGCCGATGGTGATGTCGCGGTTGCCCCCGGTGTGGATCAGGCCGTCGCCGCTCGTGGAGAGCACGACGTTGTGGTCGCCGAGGCCCGCGTGCGCGCCGAGGTGGAGGAACGTCTCCTCGGGAGGGGTCGAGACGTCGATGTACTGCTGTCCGTCGCGATCCTCGATCTCGAGGCGGCTTTTGCCGCCGGTCTCGATGACGTTCTGGGTGTTGTTGGCGCGCGTCACGGGGGAGGGCGTGAGCCTGTTGGGGACGGCGCCGGCGATCACCGGGCGATCCGGATCGCCGCCGATGAACGTCACGAGCACCTCCGTCCCCTTGCGGAGGGGCAGGTGCCAACCCTCCTGTTTGCCCCCGTGCGGCTGGATCATCCGGATGCGCGTCGAGGCCTTGCCCGCGGGCGACGCGTTCTCGTCCATCATCAGCTTGACGAGGTAGCGGCCGTGCTCGTCGATCTGCGCATAGCGGTCGCTGCCCGGCCCGTCGACCATGCCGAGCTCGAGGCCGGCCCGAGGCCAAGGGGTGATACGCGGCAGGCGGAACTGCACGTCCGATTCGATCGCCTCGACCTCGATCCGGAGAGCTTCCCCCGCGAGCGCCGCCGTCTCTTCCGGCTGGAAGAAGGAGATCAGCCGACCATCCCGTTCGCCGATCTGACCGAGGCGCCGGAGGCGCACGGCGAGGTACGCTCGATTGAGCGCGAAGGTCGGGTGACGGTCGATCTCGAACGTGAAGCCCGCGTGGAGGAGCAGCACCCGGCCCGCGCCCAGGTAGCGCCGGCGCCGGCTCTTCTCCAGCTCGGCGCGCAGACCGGCGACGCGGGCGGCCCCGCCCTGATCCAGCTCGTTCGGCGCCCACCTCCGGACCTTCGCCGAGAGCCCCGGCGCGACGGGCTCGGAGGCGCCGATCGTCGCGTCGGGCGTGAGGTAGTTGTAGTCGGCCTCCCCCACCTCGGCGGGCAGCGCCCGCTGCGAGGCGCAGAAGAAGCCGAGGTGCCGCGTCGCCGAGACGTCGGCCCCGATCGTCGGATGGTAGGGGATCGGGTGATCGCTGCTCGGCTCGTGGTCCGCGGCCGAGTCGCAGAACGTGAGCTTGCTCCCCTGGTGCTTGTGATCGAAGAAGTAGTAGATCCCCTCGCGCTCCAGCCATCGCTGGATGAAATCGAGATCGCTCTCCTGGTACTGGCAGACGTGCTCACGCTTCGGGTACGACTTGCGGAGCTTGAGCGCGTAGGTGCTCGCCGCGATGCCCGCCTTCTCCAGCACCTCCCCGAGGATGTCCGGGAAGGCCTTGTCGACGAAGACGCGGTTGTGGGCCGAGCGCCGCAGGAACCACAGCGCGGGGACGAGGCGGAGCCGGAAGACGGGGCTCGGGGCGTCCTCGAGCAGCTCGACCTCCGCGATCTGCCCGGCGATCTCCGTCACGCCGGCGTCCGCGACGCCCCCCGTCCCGTCCGAGCCGAGCGCGAGCGTGCAGGGCTCGCCGAGCAGGCCCTCCGGGCTCAGGTCGAGGCTGTCGTCGGCCTCCAGGTGGAAGCAGACGTCGTACTCGAAGCAGCGCCCGAGTTCCTCGTCGCCGCGCAGCGCGAGCACGCGGGGTCGGCCGGGGATGGCATCACAGGAGAGGGTAAAGAGATCCATTCACAGCCTCCGCCCTAGCCGCCCCACGCGTGGAACCCGCCCTTGTGCTGGGAGAACGCGTGGCTCGACACGCCGATCCCGTCCGTGGTCAGCATGGCGAGGGCCGTCGACCTGATGTGGTTGGAGATGGTGTGCTTGAGAGCGAACACATCGGCCTTGACGCCGATGAGCTCGACGTACAGCCCCATGGCGTCGATCTTGTGCCCGGTGATGGTGAGCTGCTTCTCGAAGAAGACCCTGTACTCGCCTCCGGCGAGCTGGAATTCGCTGTCGAGGCGCCGCTGCCCACCCGGGGCGAGGAGGTTGAAGCCGCCGGTCGCGATCATGGTCATGCTCGCGGGCGTCGAGACCTCGAAGCCCCCGGCGGCGGTGATGAAGTAACCCGCGGGGGTCGAGATGGTGGCGCCCCCCGAGATCGTCTGGGTCAGGTCGCCGGAGATCGTCTCCACCGACGATCCCGTGATCGTCTGGGTCCGGCCGCCCGAGAGCGTCTCCTGCTGACCCCCGTCGACGGTGCGCAGCTCGCCGCCGGAGATCGTCTGCTGGACGCCGCCGTCGATGGTCTGCGTGGAGCCGGCGTGGATGGTCTGCGTCGCGCCGCCGTCGATGGTCTCCGTGAGCGAGCCGTCGACCGTCGTCTCCTGATCGGCGTGGTAGCTCTCGTTGACGTTGCCCTTCACGGACTCGTTCTGCTTGCCGCCGACCGTGATGTCACGCGTGCCGCCGGTGTGCATCGAGGTATCGCCGCTCGTCGAGAGGACGTAGTTGTGCGAGCCCAGGCCGGCGTGCGCGCCCAGGTGGAGGAAGGTCTTCTCCGGCGGCGTGGAGATGTCGACGTACTCGGAGCCTTGCTTGTCCTCGATCTCGATGCGGCTCAGGCCGCCGGTCTGCATCACGTTCTGCGAGTGGTTGGCCTGGACCACCGGGCTCGGCGTCGTCTTGTTCGGCGTCACCCCGACGATCACGGGCTGGTCTGGATCGCCTCGCAGGAAGCCGACCTGCACCTCGGTGGCCTTGCGCAGCGGCAGGTGCATGCCCTCGGGATTGCCCGCGTGCGGCTGGAGCATGCGCAGGCGTGTGGAGGCGGCGCCGTCGGGCAACCCGCTCTCGTCGAGCAGGAGCCGCACGAGGTAGCGCCCGTGCCCGTCGAGCTGGGCGAACTCCGACTCGGCGCTCCCGTCGATGCGCGCCCGCACCGTGCCGGAGATCCGAGGCCAGGGCGTCAGCGACGGCGGGGTCCAGTGCTGGCTCGCGTCGACCAGCTTGACCTCGCACTCGTACGGCGGGCGATCGGAGGAGATGGTCTCGCCTCCGCCGGCACGAACGGGGCCGCCAGCCACGCGGGCCTCGCTGCCCCTGTGGACGATCTCCGTCACCAGATAAGCCTTGTTGAGCTCGCCGCGCGGGTGCTCCACGAGGTCGAATACGAACCCGGGCATGAGCCCGAACACGCGCCCCCTGGCCTGGCAAGTGGTGCGCCCGGCAAGGTATTCTAGCGCGCGCGTCTTGGCGTGGCTCTCCGACCGCTCGGGCCGGTCTTCGTTGACCTTGAAGAAGTGGACGTCCCCTCCCACGCTCGCCGGGGTGGCGTCCGCAGACCCCGTGACCGCGAGCTGGGGGTGGAGCGGATCGTAATCGGTGACGGTGACCCTCCGGGGCGTCACCTCGTGGCGCCACCGGAAGGTCCGCAGCGCCTCCCCCGCACTGACGTCGTCCTCGCTCTGCGGCACGAACCTCACCGGCTCCGTGCGAGCCTCCGAGTGGCTCGACTTGCTGTCGGTGAGGATCAGCTTCTCTCCGCCGTCGCCCTGCTCGAAGAAGTAGTACGCGCCCACGCGCTCGAGCCACCGGGTCAGGAAGACGAGACGGCTCTCGCGGATCTGGCACACGTGCGGGAGCGCCGGGTACTTGCCGGTCAGGCGCAGCTCGAAGTCGCTGGAGGAGAGCCCGCCATCCTGGAGCGTCTTCTCGAGGATGTCGGGGAGCGCCATGTCGATGAACACCCGGCTGTGCTCGCCCAGCGAGAGGCCCCACAGCTTCGGCACGAGGTCGAGCCGGAAAATCGAGTGCTGCGCCAGATCCTCGACGAGCTCGAAGGCGGCCACCGTGCCCGAGTAGGTGCCGTGGGGAGCGCCCGGGCGGTCGTGATGGATGGTGAGCTTGGCCCTCTGGCCCGTGGCAGCGTCGAGTCCGAGCTCGAGGCCATCGGCCAGGGGTACGGAGATCCGGATCTGGAACCGGTAAGGTCGGTTCAGCGCCTCGTGGCCGTCGAACGCGACCACCATCGCGCTCCCGGGGAGGAACCCTGCCGAGATCTCATAGAGTCGGGGCATGACGGTGCCTCCAGGGCAGGGAGCCTACGGGGCGAGCAAGAGGACCATCACCTGGCTGGGGACCGCTCGCATGCCCGGGCAGTTGGTGTTGTTCTGGATACCAACGCTCGTGAGCCGGGTCGCCGGCTGGCCGCCCACGAGGACCGTGAACGCGGCGGTGACGTGCCGGTTGGGCCCCATGACGGTGCCCGACGCGACGCCGGTGGCAACGCCCGCGTTGTCGCCGTTCGACATCGCGGTGGAGCTCGACATGTTGTGCGCGGGGGCGTACATGAAGAGCACGTTGGGCACGGGCTTCGTCACCGTGGGCCCCATGCCAACGTTGGGATAGGGGATGGGCACGGGCGCAGGCGCCGGGGGCGCGGGCGTCAGGCACACGTCGGGAAAGCCCATGTCTACTCCCATCATCTGCGTGTTGGCGAAACACATGGTCGTTACCCGACGTGGACCTGCGCGGCGTCGAACTTCACGAGCTGCTCCGCCGTGGTGACGGCGTTCTCCCCGTGGATGTGGACGAGGTTCTCGGCCCGACGGTCGATGTTCTTCGCCTCCACCCGGTCGAGCTCGTCGGTCCGGCGCAGGAAGTTGACGGCCCGCTGGTAGATCCTCCCGGCGATCGTGTCGAACGTCTCGGCGACCACCCGCACCTTCTTCGTCTTCGTCGTGATGGAGTGCCCGACCAGATCGAGGAGCGAGGAGAAGGCCACTCTCACCTCCGCCGCGTCGACCTCAACCGCGCCGACGTGCACCCCGAGCGCCTCGGGCGATGCGAGGTCGACGCCCTCCTTGGCGAGGACGCGGAGCCGGCCGTTGGGCACGCTCAGGGACACGTCCCGGTCGAAGACCAGCTTGGTCTCGCCGGCGTGACCGCGCCGGAGGACGGCGAGCACGTACGCCTCGTCCCGCGAGCCCACGACGAGCACGCGATCCCCGGGCGCCGGGGAGACGATGCAGGAAGGGGCGATCTCGGTGTCTCGCTCGCCCGTCGACGTCGCCACCCGCACCCTCTGCCCGGCGCGGGCCAGCACGGTGCCGAGATCCGTGGTCACGTCCGGCTCGGTGGGGAAGAGCGCCCGC
Source organism: Sorangium sp. So ce426 (assembly GCF_051475585.1). Lineage (NCBI taxonomy): Bacteria > Pseudomonadati > Myxococcota > Polyangiales > Polyangiaceae > Sorangium > Sorangium sp. So ce426. The sequence continues at coordinate 10,065,607 of NZ_CP150341.1, forward strand.
GCGGATCGCGCGGTGGGCAAGACATGCACGGGGGAGCTCTCCACAGTTCCGGCTGCGATGACCATGGTCGTTCCTCTTGCTTGCGAGAAGCCTAAAGCGAAGGGGTGAAGTTCTCGGCCCGCGCGCGCTCTTCGTCGGTTCCGAGCGCCACGGCGCGCGTGGGGATGGTGGCGCCGGCATCCTTGACGCCGTGCAGGATGGCGCGAAACATCTTCGCTCGCATGAAATTCGCGTTCTCGAGGTTCGACCCCGAGAGATCGGCGTAGGTCACGTCAGCGCCCGCGAAGGAGCCGCCGCGCGCATTGATGCCCCGGAGCGCCGCTTCACGGAGCCGGGCCCCCGAGAAGTCGGCCCGCGAGACGTTCGCGCCGTCGAAGAGCGCCTGTTCGAGGGAGGTGCCGCGAAAGCTCGCACCCTCGGCGTTGGCTTCGATGAACATGGCGCGCGCGCAACTCGCCTCGTCCAGCCTGGCACCGGAGAGGTTGGCCCCCTTGAAGTTCGCCTGGACGAGCTGCGCCCGCTCCAGGATCGCTCCGGAGAAGTCCGACTCCTGGAGCTGGCAGAGCTCGAAGACGAACCCTGCGAGGTTCATCCCATGAAACCCGCACTTGTTGAGGACAGCCATCTCGAGGCGCAGGCCATCGATGGCAATCGTCCGGAAGTCGACGTCGGAGACGAAGGTGCGCTTCAGGACGGCTCCCCGGAGGTCCATCCCGTCCATCGGAGCCTCGGAGATGATCGTCCGATCGATGGCCGACCGCGCGAACGAGGCGCCGGACAGGTCGCTCCTGAAGACCGTCAGCATGAGGATAGGCGTCTCGTCGAAGCGGGCCCCCCGCGCCAGGCTCTCCGTGAGCTTGGTGAGCTGGACGTTGGCCCCGACGAACGAGGCACCCGACAGATCGCACTTGTGGAAGGCGGTATGGTGACAATCGGCGCCCGCGAGGACGGCATCGCGGAGGTCGCACTCGATGAACACGGCCTCCTTGAGCCTTGCCCCGTTCAGGCGGGCACGAGCCAGGTTGCACTTCGAGAAGAGGCCGCCCGAGAGATCGACGCCCGAGTAATCCTGGTCTGCGAGGTCCAGCCCATCGCAGAACTCACCCGAACGCACGCGAGCTGCCAGATCTGCCCCATGCACACACCGAGCCCTATCAGCTTCGTGCGTGCGCGTCAAGGTCACCCCCTGCCCCGCGATCGTCGTCCTGTAGAGCGACGCGCTATCTATGATTCCTCTCCGAAATCTGCCTCAAGGTCATACCCTGACAATGATCGTGTACGCTCGATCGTCCTCACCCACGAAGATCGCGGCGATTTCAATGTGGCGCGCCTCGCCGCCGCGGCGTAAGTCGTCCGAATACCTCGACCTGTCCTGCCGGACAGGTGAACGAGACCTGCCGCTCCAGGATCTGAATCGCCACCGCCTGTTCGGTCCTCTAGTACTAGAGTCGCACCTCGACATCGATTCAGCGTCGCGAAGAAGCTTTCGGCCACGGCGTTGTCCCAGCAGTCGCCAGCGCGGCTCATGCTCGGGATGAGCCCATGCGACCCGAGCGCTCCGCGGTAGTCGTCGCTGGCGTAGGGGCTACCGCTTACTCAGGGCGAGGGGCGGCCCCGAGGGGCCGGCGCGGCCTTCAGCCAGAGCGCGGCCGCCGCGGCGATGGCGTCGCGCTCCCCGTCGAGGTCGATCGCGAGCGGCCGCCCCGCGGCCGCGGCCATCCCGTGCCCGACGACGTAGCGCGCCAGCGGGTAGTCGTGGGTGAGCATGCCCGCGACCTTGGGGAGGGCCGGCGCGCCGATGCGCTCCAGCAGGGTCACCGCGGCGACCACCTGCTCGTGCGGGTGGCCGCGCGCGATCGTGGCCTCGAGGGCGTTCACCTGGAGGTCGGGCCCGTAGAGCGCCCGCAGCGCCTCCGCGCGGTAGCGCTTGCCCCACCACCGCTCCATGTCGCCGATCAGGCTCGCGACGCTCCGGTCCGCGTGGCACAGCGCGCACTCGATCGGGCGGTCGCCCTCGACGCGCGCGCGATCGGTCGGCGAGCCGACGCGGTGGTAGCGCGTGAGCTCGTAGGCGAGGCCGAGGTTCTTGCGGGGCATGTGGCACGCGAGGCACGCGCTGCCGGCGCTGTCCGGCGGGTGGTGCGTGTGCGCCTGCAGCGCCGCCCCGCCCTGGTAGGCGGCGTGGCAGCGGACGCACGTCGCGTTGCCCGCCACGGTCCCCATCCGCTGGAGCGCGCCGCGGTCGTCCTCGGCGTGCGGGTCGTGGCAGTCCGCGCAGCTCATCGCGTTAGCGCAGCCGCCCAGCAGGAAATCGCGCGCCTCGCCCGAGTTGATCGAGCTCCCCCCGGCATCTCCGTTGCGGCGGCCGCCCTCCCAGGTGTACGGGTACACCGAGAGGAGCACGCTGTGGCAGCGCGCGCAGGCGCGGTTCAGCGCGGCCGCGCGCGTCGATGCCCGGCCCTCGGGCTCCCGCACCGCGACGAGCTGGCTTTGTACCTCGAAGCTCGGCCGGCGGGTCCAGTCGCGGGCGTGCTCGGCGCAGCCGTTGTGGCACGACTCGCACCCGATCCCGATCTCGATCAGATCGCCCTCGTCCACGTGCCGCAGCGACGCCTTGCGCGCCGCCTCGATGAGCGCGGGCAGCGGCTCGTCGTCCGGGGTCCCGCGCCGCGGGGCCGCGCCCTGGACGTGCCCGATCTCGTCCTCCAGCGCCCTCCGCAGCCCGTCCGGATCGGTCACGTCCAGCGTCCACCGGCGCGAGGCCGGCAGGAGCCGGTCCGGCACCGCCCCCTGGTAGGGCGCGCGCCGGTCGAGGAGGTCGTCGTAGAGGCTGGCGAGGTACGGCGCGGTGTTGTGGCAGTAGATGCACGTCTGCCGCCACGATGTGCCCGGCCGGAGCTCGCTCCGCTCCGGGACCATGACGGAGTAGCCCTTGTACCGCCACGTCTTCTCGGAGATCAGCCACGACACCGGCATGACCGGCTCGGCGCGCGGATCGCCCGCTGGGCGATCGTGAGGGCCCACGCCGGTCACCTCGACGCCGACGTAATCCTCCCGGTAGCGCCCGCCGATGACCTTGGTGATGCGAAAGATCTGCTCCCCGCGCGACGCCCTGGCGAGCCGGATGTACCGCTGGCCGCCGTGCGTCTCCATGGTGGCCGTGTCGCCCTTGAACGAGAAGGTCGCACCGTCGAAGGGCGCCTGGATTTCCTGCGGGCCCGCGCTCCGCGTCATCCGGTGCATCGGCGACCGGCGCCACGCCTCGTGGATTTCCGCGTGGCACGCCGCGCACGCCGCGGAGCCTGCGTAGTCTCGCCGCAGCAGGTTGCTCGCCTGCGCCGAGGGCTGGGGCGACGCCGAGGGCGGAGGCGACGGCGAGCGCTGAGGGCCGGGCGAGAGCGCGGCCGCGCACCCGGCGAGCGAAAGCGCGCCGGCGAGCGCCCACGTCCAGCGGCCGGCGGAGAGGTCGAGATCCACGGTGCCAGTCCAGTACTACAGCCGCACGTCGGCGCCCACCGAACGAGGTGGGCGCCACCGGTGCGCGGACGAGCCAGTCAGGAAGGGCTCCGAGAATCTTGACTTTGCGAAACGCGTTTGATTGTCCTATCCGCTAAAGGATAAGTTTTATGGCGTTGAAAATCTCAGCCGACGAAGACGGAATTTTCTTGTTTGATCGTGTAGTGAAACATTTACAATCGTCTTATGGATATTCACTCGAAGATGCAGAGCGTCTGGTAAGCGGATACTACGAAAAATTTACAGACCAAAACTATTGTAACAAATACGATATCACGGCTCAAACGATGGATTTCTTTGGCCACATAGAATCGAGAGGGATGGCTGATAGAGTTCATTTTTATGAAGGCTTGAAGCATGAGCCTGATGAGGCGGCGTTCATCGAATGGCAGCAAAAGAATGGGATGTGATTTAAAGTGTGTGTGTGGGCGGCCCGGGGCGCGTGGCCGGTAGCGCCCTCTCGCGGCGGCGCGGGCGGGCAGCCGGCGCCAGTAGGCCGACACGCGCTGGAGCCGCGCAGGTCGCTGCGCGCTGGCGCACGCCCTGGACGGTACGACCCACGTCCGTGGCGGTGTCCTCGTCTAGATTCCCTTTGACGCCGATCCTGTGATGAGAAGAATGGCTCGCGTCGCCACGCTGCCCGCGTGTTTCGGACGGCCGTGAGGGAGACGATGAGGACGACAGACCGGCAGATCTCAGCGTCGGCAGTGTTCGGTCTCCTGCTCAGTGTCGTCGTTCCGACGCAGGCAGACGCATCCGAGCTGAGCGCCGGAATCAGCTTCGGGGGGATCCAGGCCGGCACCGTGACGCGCCTGGCGGTGAGTCCGCACGCGGGAATATCGTGGCGCATCAACGGCGACATCATTTTAAACGTCCACGATCTGCTCAGCATTATTCCCCCAGTCCAGATAGGCGGGGCCGGTGCCTACAATAGCACCATTGCCGCTCTCGGATATGGTTGGAAGAATGGCAATTTCAGCGCTGGACCATCCGTTGCGATCTACTTCATGCCGGCTTGCGGAAGCACATTGTGTGGGCACGTCGCCGGGATGGGGGTAGGCGCGCATGCGCAGACCAACGCGTACGTTGCAGGACCCCTCGGCGTGTCGGTGAGCGCCAATGTGGACTGGGTCGGCGGGAACAGCCTCGTGCTCCCAGGTTACGTGTCCGTGCTTGTCGTCGTCGGTCCCGTGCTTCGATGGAGTATAAAATGAACGCGAAGTTAATACTGTTTCCGATTCTGGCTGTCGCCATCTACACGCTGGCGGCCTGCAACTTGACGGTAGGAGACTGCTATCCCCGCGAGGAGTGGGTGAAGGGCGAAGGTGCAGGTGGACCGGTCGGGCCGTCCGTTCCTGTCTATACCTCCGTCGCGTCGGGGGACTTCGGGGCGGAGCCGCCGAGCGGGCCGGAGTACGGCAGCGAGCGCAAGCTCCAGTGCAACAGAACGGACGACGAGGACGAGGACGAGGACGAGGACGAGGACGAGGACGAACGCCCGAGCGACAGCTCGGAGACGCCGACAGCTAGCCCGACGAGCCCGCCAGATCCCTGCCAGCAGAGCGGCACTCCGACCATGGGGTGCACAGGCAAAAAACTGATCGACCCGCGGGCTTTCGATTTTGTTACCATCGTTGCCTACGATGGGGCAGTCGCGGGTGGTTGGCAGGAGGCAAAGGCATATCTGTTCTTCGGCCACAATCAAGAGGGCGACGATGCGTGCATGGTTCACATTGGGATGCCATTAAAAAGCGTGGTTTGGGGGAAGATCTCGGCGGAGAGGGCGGCCACCATCAGCGCTGATGTGGCGAATTGGTCAGCGGATGAAGTATACAATAAGGATGACGGCGAGAACCTCCCTCCTGGCATATTCTGTAGGACGTTCAAGGCTAGAATAACAGAGCAATTTGAGAGCGATTTTTACAAGCCCCTCGGTGCCAGACTCCAGAATCCATGAAACACAGCCTTGCCGAACTACTGGATATTGTCTACCGATACTACCCCCGTGGGGTTGGAATCACCGACGATGTCGACGAACAGCTCCGCAACAAGACCGAAGAGCACGCCCGGCTAGTGGCCGCGCGGATCCAGGCTTCAAAGGACGAGCGCTGGCACGCCATGCGGCGTCGGATCGGAGAATGCTTCCCCGGCATGCTCACGGATCAGTCGCTACATCTCCACAGCGGCGGCTGCGATGGTTGCTATTCCTTCACGATCAATCTGCCACAGTCTGCCGGCCGAACGCTCTCGTTTGAAGTGAGCTTTCTGGCTCCTTACTACATCATCCACAGTCCGCGCACGATCGAAATAGTGAAGGAGCTAAGGGACTCTTTCACGGTCTCCTTTCGGGGTATGCTATTCATTGTGTCTCGAAGCCCGCTCGATCCCTGGCTCATCTCGAACCCGGACCATGAAAGCCCAAGGACCGTCACCATAACCCGGCGATACGTCACCTTCGATCTGTCGCCTGACGAGCAGCCGTACGCGGACTGGATCGCCCACGAGATCGAAGCAACGTTTGGTTGCGAGCGCATGCCGCCAGAGGTCGGAACCGTACTCGTGCCGGAGGTGGCGACGAACCTGCGGATTCCAGGGAAAGTCAGGCTATACGACTGCCTGTTTTCGGATCGCTACACATGGGTGAAGCCATCGCCGTCCGAAGTGCCGGCACCTCGCGCAAAGGTCGATGAGAGCAGCCTTACAGATCGGTTTGTTGCGGTGCTTACTGTGCTCCGGGCGCATCACCAGATTGGATGGACTCTCAGGTGGCCTGCGATGGTTAGAAGATTGCCGGAGTCAGAACGACAGTCGGCGGCGTTTTTTTTGTCAGCGTCGACGGATGGCTTTCTGCACAAGGAAAAGATGCTGGAGGAGCTTGCGCGCATGCGCCCGCACGACGAATCGCCGGAGACTCTCCCCGCCATGGCTGCCAAGCGTGAGCTCGAAGCGCTGGTCGCTTCGTGGGACGGTGAAGGCGAGCCGCCGGCCTCCATGGTCGCTTGGGCCTCCAGCTTCCTGGATAGCTGGCTCGTGGACTCGGATTCCGAAGCTCCCTCGTAGCCGTCGTGGAGCTCTGCGCCGTCCTCGCCAGGGCGTGACTTCGGCTATTCGGGAAAGGGAAGCGTCGGGTGGGCCTGGCCGCTCTCTCCCACCGTCGTGCTGCCATCGTGGTTCCAGCTCATGCCGCCCTTACCCGGCTGTCCGGTCTCGATGGTCACGCCCTCGAGCGTGAGCTGATCCTCGTCGAGGTAGGCGATGCCGATGGAGTCGCCTCCGCGCCCTGGGCCGCCGTAGCCGCCGGGCCCACCGTCGCCTCCACGGCCGCCGAGACAGGAGTAAAACCCGTCCCCCAGCGCTCCGCCCCGTACGCCTCGGCCGCCTCGGCCGCCTCGCTGGGGTTCCCCGCCGTCGCCACCGCTGCCGCCAAAGTCCGCCGTGATCTTGGTGTCGCGCACGGTCACCCGGGCATGAAGCGCGAGGACGGCGATGGACGGCTGTCCGTTCGCTCCCCCGCGGCCTCCTCGGCCTCCGCAACCCCCGGCCCCTCCCGAGCCTCCTCCCGGGCCTCCCTTGGAGGCCACGTCGCACAGGGCGAGCCCGCCCCGACGGCCGCCGCCGCCGCCGCCGCCCTGGCCCGGCGTGCCCCAGGTCCCTGCGCCCCCTGTGTCGCCCTCCCATCCGGTCTCGGTGAGGCGTCCGATACCCTTGCCGGGCGCGCCCTGCTTCCCCGGAGCCCCCGGGCCCCCCTTGGATCCGACGTAGCAGCTGGCGTCGTCCTGCTCTGCGGTACCACCGCGTCCCGAGGGCGAAGCGTCGGCGGGCTCCCCGTCGCCTCCATCGTCGGCGCCGTCGGGCAGCCCATCCCCTCCCTTGCCGCCAACGCTCGTGAGCCCGCTCTCGCATTCGTTCACGACCGCAGGCCCGCCGGCGACGACGACCGCCGAGCACGCGTCCCCACCGAACATGCCATCCGGTCCGTCCGGTTGGCTGTACTGCTGCCACTTCGCGCCAGGACTGCCTCCATTTCCTCCGCGGGTGGAGATCTCGCTCCGCACGATCTCCACTGCCGTGTTGGACTGAATGATCACGCCGACCTCGCCCGCCGAGCGGACGTAGAGATCGGCGAGCGTCGACACCCCGTCCGCGGCCCCCCTGTCCTCGGGGCCTGCGGGCTCGACGATCACCATGGGGCCGAAGACCGTCGTGTGAGTAAACGAGGACAGCGGGATTCGGGGGTCGCGATTCCATCGCCGGCAGTCGAAGCCCCCCAGCAGATCCACGCCGGAGGGCATCCTGATCTGATTCACCCCGAATCCGTCGTTGCAGATGAACACGCGCCCTCGTCCAGTGCGCGCGAGCTCGACGGCGCGCTCGACGGTGAACACCGGCTTCGCCTTCGTGCCGGGGTTCTTGTCGTCGCCCCCACCCAAGGCTCCGGCGACGAACACGCCGCAACCGTCGTCGATGATATCGGCAGCGACGTGCTCGACGCAGACCGACTCCGGAGGCGGCTCGCCCACGCATGAGGAGCCTTCACAAGGCGTCACGCCAGGGTCGTTCACGCCGGGCGCAGTTCCGCAGCCGATCGCCCACGGGGACAGCAGAAGGACCAAGGTCGCCGCGGTGCTCTTTTTCATGTGCATCTCCTGACGTGCGCCGACCGGCACAGGGCGGTTCACTGAGGCGGTTCCGGGGCCGGCGCATCGAACCGGTACCAGAACACCTTAGTCCCGTCATGCGCCTGGCCGGAGTGGCTTTCCGGGGTTGCATTGCCGCCGAGCCCCCCGGTGCCGGCTTGGCCGGGCGAGACCGTCGCATGCGGCAAGATGGTCACGGCGGCGCCCACGGAAGCGATGCCGAGCGAGTGGCCACCGAGACCGCCGCCGGCATCGCCCCCGCGACCGCCGTCGCCGCCATCGCCGCCGGCGCACCCTCGCGACGTGTCGGTCAGAAGCTTGTTTCCGCCGAGGCCGCCGCCGGCGCCAATGCCTCCCCACTGGCCCGTTCCGCCGACCCCGCCGTTGCCGCCCTTGGCCCCGAGGACCGTGCTGTCGTCATCGACCGTGAGGTCGCTCCCTTGCAACGCCACGATCGCAATGCTCGCGCCGCCGTAGCCGCCCCCCTGGCCCCCCTTGCCCCCGCAGCCGCCGCTGCCGCCCGATCCGCCGGCCGCACCGCCCTGGGGTCGACCTGCCGGACACGCGTTCATGTCGTCGCGCCCCTTGCCGCCGCCACCCCCGCCGCCGCCCTGACCGGCACCGCCCCTCGCCCCGTCCTTCCCGCGGACGCCGACCCATCCGTCGAGGCCCAGACGACCAGGGTCAACCGCTCCGGCAGCGCGCTCCGCATCGGCGCCGTCTGCTCCCCTCTCGCCATCCTTGCACGGCATGCTGGACGCGCCACCGCCAGCCAGGCCGCGATTGTCCGGAGTCCCGATCGGCTCCGGCAATCCTGACGTCCCGTCGCCGCCCGTCTCGAGGCCTCCATCGCCCCCCTGGCCACCCGTCGACTCGATGCCGTCGTCGCACACGGTCACGACCGGAAGGGCGCCCAGCGCCACGTCCGCGGTGCAGGCGTCTACGCCGTTGTTCCCCACCACGCCGGCGCTCGCGCGGAAGCTCGGCGCGTCCTCGCCAGGCTCCCCATCCTTTCCGTCGCCTGCGAAGATCTCGCTCGCCCGCACGATTGCCCTGGCCCCAGGGCTCAGGAGCATCGCGATCGACGACTTGCCGTCGCTCGCGGAGGCGTCGGCCGCCACCGCGCGCACGCCGAAGATCACGGACGTCGTATCGTCCGTCGCGATGACCGCATCCTCCCCCCCGAGGACCCGAACCGGGATCCCCACGGGCGGAGCGATGACGGTCAACGCGCTCTGCCCGTCGAGCGGCCCTCCGTAGGACCAGTCGCCGCCGGCACACAGACGGCCGCCCCAGAGGTCGACACCCTGGGGGAGCGAGATCGCCTCCTCGAACACCCCGCCGCACGCGTACACGCGCCGGGTCGGCGCCTCGCCGTGCCCTCGCCCGTGCGCGGCGAGCCCGATCGCGTGCTGGAGCGTCTTGACCGGCGCTCCCTTCGTTCCGGGGCTGTCGTCGTTGCCCTGCTCGCTGACGAACACGCCGCACTTGTCGAGCGCTGGCGCGTTGCCGGGCTCTCCCGCGCACAGGTCGGGCGGAGGTTCCGGATCGGGAGCACACGCCAGCTTCTCCGAGCAATCCTCGGGATAGGCAGCACAAGCTGTCAGCGTGCTAGCTCCCCACACGCAGACAGCGAGAGCGACGGCCGACGTCACGGCGCCTCGGTCTGCCAGCGGACCCATTCTCTCGGCCCCTCGCGTGCTCACCATACACCCTCGAGTCGCGCGCCGATTTCGTTTCCATTCGCCACGGGCGATACGTTGACCCGATCCTGAGCCGGCTTGAATCTCAGGAAAGAGAAGTCCGTGAAGAAGGACGCGGCGGTCACGGCACCGACGACACCGCCCGTGATCACCGTGGCCAGACCGGCGCGGCCGAACGTGTTTCGCGCGTCCTGCAGGCGCGCCAGCTCGCCACATGGCGAGCTCCGAGGCGCTTGCCAGCACATCGACGTGCTCGACGACGGCTCGCTTTGGAGCCAGTCACGCCGGGCGCTCAGGTCGTCATCGAGCTTGCCGGCGTGGCTCATGAGGATGGTGCCCACCGCCACGCCAGCCGTCGTGACCGCGATCCCCGTGATGCGCAGCGTCCCCGGCCAGGAGGCCCACGGGCTGGGCGCCTTCGCGCTCGCAGCGGACAGCGCGCGCTCAGCGGGCAACGTGCGCAAGGCGGGCGGCGTCGCTGGCGCGGTGTCCCTCCTGCTTCTCGCCTCCGTGGCGCTCGCCGCCGCCGCGCGGGATAGCTCCATCGTCATCTGGTGCTCCGCGCCCACCACGCCGAGGAAACCCTGAAAGGCGTCTGCGTGGCCCGGTGCCCGACCCCGCACCATGACGTGTTTGCCGGGCTCGAAGAAGAGCGTATAGGTGCGCGCGGTCCGTCCGACGCGCTCGCCGTCGATGAGCACCTCGGCGTCCGGCGGATCGACCGAGAGCACGAGCGTAGCGACGCGCTTCACTGCCTCGCGCTGGCCTGCCTGGAATCGCCGCTCGAGCGCGTCCGGCAGCGCTTCGCGCTGTTCGAGGCTCTTGGCAAGGTGCTCGGCCGCATCGCGGTACCTGTGCAACGCGACCTCGCAAAGGCCGAGCTCGCCGGCGATCTCCGCCCGCTCTCGCTCGGTGCTGGTCGCCGGGTCCGCGGCGTCGAAAGCAGCCTTGTAGGCAGCGTATGCCTCGCTCCACCGCCCGGCATTGCGCGCTCTCTGACCACGGCGAACATGGTCCTTCACCGATGCGCTGTCGCTCGGTCCCGCCTTCGGAGGGGACATCGGCGGCGCTGGCAGACTTCGTGAAGTCTGTTGCGCCTTCGGGGGGGCATCATCGGCGCTTGCCGAGGTCGGGAAGCCTGTCGCGGCCCCGAGCGTGAGGAGAATCGCGAGCGAATGCGCAATGCAACGCATCCAGGGACGGTACTGACGCCGGCCGTTCGGCGTCAACCGCCAGGAATCGCGACGCCACGGCCGTTTGAGCGAGAATTGGCGGTCGTATGACGGAATGTGCTCAGTCGTCCTCTCGACCCGCCTTCGCGTGGCCGAAGATGACACCTTGACCTACATTATCCGACCAATGTTGCTCGTGGGTTCTTTTTTTTGAAGCGTTTGGGCCCGCTCAAGTGTGCTGCTTACCGTGGGCAAGCCACCGACCGTCTTCCCCGGCTTCGAGCTGTTCCGGCGCCTCGCCAGGCGCCACGGCGTGCCGGAGCGAAACGTCGAGGATATCGCTCAGGAAGCGCTGCTGCGCGGGCTGGAGGCCGACAAGCGGATCGACCCGGGGGGAGACCCGGCCCCGTACCGCGTCACGATCGCCATCAACCAGGCGCGCAATCACGTCCGTGACGCACGCTGCCGCGGCGAGGTGCTGACGTCGTTCGATGAGTGCGAGATCCGGGACGAGTGCCCCACGCCGGAAGAGCTGCTCCGGAGACGGCAGCGGGAAAAGTTCATGCGGGAGCTGATAGACCAGCTCGATCCCAAGTACCGGGAGCTCGTGATCAAGCACGATCTCCAGGAGGTGCCGCTCGCCGAGATCGCGGCCGAGCAGGGACTTCCGCTGGACACGGTGAGGACGCGACACTTTCGGGCGCACCAGGAGCTCCGGGCGCGGCGGGAGCGGTGGCAGGCGCAGCAACGCTCGCAGGGAAGGGACGATCGCCTCTGCGTGCCGCTCGCACTGGGCTTCGGCCGTCGTGCGTCGTGGGTGGCCTGGCTGCGCCGCCTGGCCGTGAGGATCGTCGTTCAGGGAGCGCTCGCCGTGCTGACCGGCGTGCTCGTCTCCTCGGTGTCGTCCCTGCCCGACCTGCAATCGTGGTACGGGGCGGCGGCGGTCCCTGCCACCCCGCCCGCCGCGCAGGAGGCGGCCGCGTCGCCTGCGCGAGACGGTGCGCACAGCGCCGCAGCGCCCGCCGGCGGAGAAGGCGCGCACAGCGCCCCAGCACCGGCCGCGCCGATCGCGCGCGGGATGTCGTCGCCGAACGCGCAAGGAAGCGCGCGCGTTCAGGCGATTGCGAGCAGCACGCCCGTTCCCTCAACGACGACCGATCGCCGGCCCGCGTCTCCGGCGAGCGCCGTTCGACCGCCCGACAGCGAGCGCGAGCGGAGCCTGATCAACCAGGCCCAGAGGGCCATCGAGGCCCGCAATGTCACGGCGAACGTCGAGGCTCTCCGGCTGCTGAACACCCACGCGCAGGAGTTTCCCCGTGGGCGGTTCGTCGCCGAGCGCGAAGCACTCCTCCGGCAGCTTCGCTGAATCGTCAGCTGTCCTTCGGCAGCTCCCAGGCGGTGATCTTGGTGGTGTCTTCGGACAGCACAAGGCGAAGGAAGGCGGGCCGGGTTCCGCAACGCCTGCCGATGAGAAGGACATAGAGCGCTCTCCCCTGAACACGACACCTCCGGGGGTAGGGACCCATGGGTGAATTGCGTAATCTTATAATTCTTCGGGAAGCCAGCGAGATCTCTGTGCGGGGAGTAGGATTGCAATGAGCATCAAAGGCCTGGTTGTCCACTTTCGGCGCGACCTGGATGACGATGAGGCGCAGCGAACGATCGACGCTCTGATGATGATCAAGGGCGTCGTCAAGGTGGCATCTGTCAAGGCCGGTTACGAAGACGAACTGAACCGGCAGCGGGTCAAGCGAGATTTGCTAAGCAAGATTGACGGGCTTCTGAGGGATGACGAGGTCACGATCTAGCTGCCGACGAACCCGCGTCATCGCGGCCTCGACTCAACCGGCCCGCCGCGCCAAACGAGCGAGCCCCGACGGCCGGCCCGCGGGGGGCCCAGCGCAGGAGAATTCAGCGCCGCAGTTCATCGAGGAAACGGGCGGCCACCGCGGCCGGCGAGCCCTTCTTCTCGTCCACGGCCGCGTTCATCTGGCGCATCTTCCGCGCGTCGATCGTCCCCGACAGCCCGCGCAGCGCCTCCAGCACCTCCGGGCGGGTGCGCGCGAGCCAATCGCTCGCCAGCACGAGCGCGTCGTACGGCGGGATGGCCTGGCGATCGTCCTCCAGCAGCACCAGATCGTCGGCAATGATCCGCCCGTCGGTCGAGAAGGCGGTGATCACGTCCACCTGCTCCGCTCGCAGCGCCTCGTAGAGCAGCGACGGATCCATGCTCCGCGCCTCGCGGAACGCGAGGCCGTACACGCGCTCGATGGCGCGCCACTCCGGCCGCTGGAAGATCTCGTAATCGCCCCCCACCCGCAGCGATCGCGCGCGCGCCCCGAGATCGCTGATGCGCCGGATCCCCAGCCGCTCGGCCTCGGCCCGCCGCATGGCGAGCGCGTAGGTGTTCTCGAACCCGAGCGCGGCGGCCACGTGGACGTTGTACCGATCGCGCAGCTCCCTCTCCACCGTGGCCAGCACCGACGCGCGGTCCGCGCGCTCCGCGCTCCGTCGCAGGACGTTCGCCCAGAGGGTGCCCGAGTAGTCGACGTAGACGTCGATCTCGCCGCTCTTCAGCGCGTCGAACGCCACCGTCGATCCGAGCGATCCCAGCGTCCGCGCCGGCACACCGGCGACGCGCTCGATCCTCCCGGCGACGATACTGGCGAGGATGTACTGCTCGGTGAAGGTCTTGGCGCCGACGGTGATGGACCCCTGATCGCGCGCGAGGAGGGCCCGCACGACCGGGGTGGCCGCGAAGACAGCGAGCCCGGCGAAGCCGCCGAGACACAGCAGCACGAGGCGGCGGCTGCGGCGCGTGACGCCGGCGAGCAGGCCACGCACAAGGCCGTCCAGCACCAGCGCGAGCCCGGCCGAGGCCACACAGCCGATCAGCACGGCCGTGGTGTTGCGCGTCTGCAGCCCGCTGAAGATGTAGTCACCGAGGCTCGGCGCCCCGACCGGCGTGGAGAGCGTGGCGGTGCCCACCGTCAGCACCGCCGCCGTGCGCACGCCGGCCACGATCACCGGGAGCGCCAGCGGCAGCTCGACGCGGCGGAGCTGCTCGCGGGGCGTCATCCCCACGCCGCGCGCGGCCTCGATCACCGCCGGATCGAGGCCCGAGAGGCCGGCCGCCGTGTTCCTGAGGACCGGCAAGAGGCTGTAGAGGAAGAGGCCTATCAGCGCCGGCAGGTAACCGATGCTGCGCGCGCCCAGGGCCGCGAGCACGGGCACCATGAAGGCCAGGAGCGCCAGGCTCGGGATGGTCTGGACGACGCTCGCCACGCCCAGCACCGGCCCCTCCAGGCGGCGCGATCGCGTGACCAGCACGCCCAGCGGGACGCTCACGGCCACGCCCAGCGCCAGGGCGACCAGCGTGAGCCCGAGGTGGGCGGCGAGGTAGCGCGGCAGGAGGGCGAGCTGCTCCTTCACGAAGCGTCGCCTCCCGCGATCGTTCGCGCGGGCGCGCCCGCGATCAGCGCCTCGACGGCGCGCGCCTGCTCGAGCGGGCCGCGCACCAGATCGGCCACGTAGTCGTCGGCCGGCGCGCGCACCAGGTCGCGGCCGGGCGCGAGCTGCAGGAGGCGCCCGCCGCGCATGACGCCCACGCGATCGCCGAGGAGCAGCGCCTCGACGACGTCGTGCGTGACGAAGATCGCCGAGAACCCCAGGCTCCGGCGCACCCGCGCGAACGATCGCTGGAGGCGCTCGCGCGTGATCGGATCGAGCGCGCCGAACGGCTCGTCGAGCAGCAGCACGCCCGGCTCGGCCGCCAGCGCCCGCGCCACGGCCACGCGCTGCGCCTGGCCGCCGGAGAGCGCGTCGGGCCGCCGATCGCGGACCTCGGCCGGATCCAGCTCGACCAGCTCCAGCAGCGTGTCCACCCGACCACGGATGCGCCTCGCGTCCCAGCCGAGGAGCGCCGGCGTGATGCCCACGTTCTCGGCGACCGTCAGGTGCGGGAAGAGCCCGAGCCGCTGGAACACGTAGCCGATGCGGCGCCGGAGCGCGTGCGGCGGCACGGCGGTCACGTCCTCGCCCTCGACGCGGATGCGACCCGAGCTCGGCTCGATGAGCCGGTTCGTCATCTTCAGCGTCGTGGTCTTCCCCGAGCCCGACCCGCCCAGCAGGACCACCAGCTCGCCCGGCTCGACGCGCAGGGAGACGCCGTCGACAGCGGCGATTCCATCGTAGCGCTTGGTCACCTGCTCGAGCTCGATCATCGCCGCCGAGAGCGTGGCGCCTCGCGTACGACCCGGAAGCTCGAAAAGACATAGGGATAGTCCCGGCGATACCAGTTGCGAAAGCTCGGCCGGAGGAACCCCTCGTCGGTCGCCCACGAGGCGCCGAAGACGACGTCGTGCTCCCCGTCGAAGAAATCCGCCGAGTACCCGGGGTACGTGCGGGCGTACGCGACGAAGCCGGGCAAGGGCGCGAAGGGCGTGGACGTCCACTCCCAGCCATTGCCCACCAGCTCCTCGACGCCGAACGCGCTGGCGCCGTCCGGGTGGCTGCCCGCCGGCACGGGCGACCATCCGCGAAAGCCGAACCGGCCATGACGCGGCTCGCCCGGCGCGTGCCCCCACGGACGCGCGCGCACACCGCCGCTCGGCTCGCCGAACGCGGCGCGGCGCAGCTCGGCCTCGGTCGCCAGGCGCCCACCGCGCCAGGCTGCATAGGCGCGCGCCTGCTCGCCCGAGACCTGCGCCGGCCAGCCCGACGCGACCTCGAAGGAGACCGGCCCGAAGATCGTCTTCACCGAAAGCCCACCTCCCCGGCGCACGAACGTACGGGGCGTGAGCGCGGCCCGCGCGCCGTCTTCCATCACCTCGAGGAAGGCCAGGTAATCGCCGTTCCGCACCGGCAACGAGTCGATGGTGAAGCCCGGGACATCGATCTCCGCGCGCCCGAACTCGTTGTCCCAGCCGAACGGGATCGCCTCGAAGTCCGCGCCGATCACCACGCGGCCCGCCGGGACGTGCCGCGGCTCGGCCACGCGCCCCCCGCCGCCCACGAACGCGGGCGCGCCGCCGGGGCGCCGCGCGGCGCCGTGCTCCTGGAGCATGTACATCAGGGTCTCGTGGTGCATCCGCTCGTGCTCGAGCACGAGCTGGAGGATCCGCCCCCGCGCGCCGAGCACGTCCTCGGCGCGCGCCAGCACGTCGGGGATGCGCGCCAGCACGGCGCGGCGGACCTCGTCGCGGTACGCGATCACCTCGGCGATCGCCGGCCACGCGTCCCTCGACGCGGCGCGGGCGCCGTCCTCGTCGGCCGGATCGATGCCGCGCTCGAACAGCACGTCGAAATCGCCCCGCATGGGCCCGAGCCCGAGGACGCCCCGGCCGATCTGGTTCCACGCGAAGGCCGGGAGGTGCCCCAGGTAGAACGAGAAGGGGTGTCGCAGCGCGATGGGCCGACGCCCCATCGACGCCTCCGGGACGAGCGCGAACAGCTCGTCGCTGCGGCGCCACGCGGCGGCGAGCAGCGCCTCGAACGAGGCCTCCGTCACGCGTCGCTCCGCCGGAGCAGGGCCAGCGCGAAGAGCTGGTCGGGATCGGTGTGCCACGAAGACACAACGAGCCCTCCGGCCCGGGCCGAGGCCTGGAGCGAGTCGCGCGTGAACTTGCAGCTCACCTCGGTGCGGATCTCGGCGCCGCGCTCGAGATCGAGCCGCAGATCGAGCGCCGGGATCTGCACGCGCATCCGCCGCGAGGCCACGAGGCGCATCTCGATCCACGCCCGCGCCGCGTCGTAGAAGGCGCGGTGCGCGAACGCGTCGGGCGCGAAATTCGCCCCGAAGCGCCGGTTGATCACGCGGAGCGCGTTGCGGTTGAAGGCCGCCGTCACGCCCTCCGGATCGTCGTACGCGGCCTCCAGCCGGGCCGTGTCCTTCACCAGATCGGCGCCGACGAGGAGCGCGTCCGACGGCTCCATGACGCGCGCGATCTCGCGGAAGAAGGCGCGCCGCTCGTCGGGGTAGAGGTTGCCGATGGTGCCCGCGAGGAAGACCACGAGGCGCCCCCCGCCCCGGCCGAGCCGCGGCAGGTCGGTGGTGAAATCACCGAGCACGCCGCGGAACGTGTACTCCGGGTAGTCGGCGCGGAGACGGCTGATCGACGTCTCCAGGAAGAGCCCGTTCACGTCCAGCATCGTGCACGTCTCGCCGCCGCCCACCCACCGCCAGGCGTCGAGCAGGATGCGGATCTTGCGGCCCGCGCCGCTGCCCAGCTCGACGAGGCGCCGCGGCCGGACGGCGCGCAGGATGTCTCCGGCGCGCTGCTCGAGGATGCCGATCTCCGTGCGCGTCGGGTAGTAGACCCCGAGGCGGGTGATCTGCTCGAACAGCTCGCTCCCGAGATCGTCGTAGAAGTAGACGGGCGGGATCTCGGGCAGCGATCGTGTGAGGCTCTCGCGCAACCGAGCGCGCTCATCGGGTGAAGGGTACGCGTCCTCCGCGAATGTGGAGCTCAACAGGACCTCCTTGGGGGAGCGCTGGGCAGCGTGTCCATTGGGAAGAGAGCGGCGGACGTCAAGCATGGATCCCCGGCGTGCCGCCGTGGACGATGCTCGGTGAAACCCGGGCAGCGCGGGCGTACTCAAGGGGTGTGCAGAAAACGGGGGCCGGGCAGGTAGAGCCAGTAGGGTACAGCACTACGGTAGGATGGCTCGGCGTATAACAGGTGCCCTCGTCCCAGCAGGCGCCGCCGCCCTCGAGATAGACGACGACGCGCTTGCTCTTGCTGGTCAGGTTGACGCTCCATTTTCACGCGATCGCGCTGGTGGGTGTCTTCGCGGCGGCCCGTAGCGGGCGTCAGGCCTTCCGCGAGATCGGCGCACCATCGCACGAGGAGCTCGAGGACATCGTGCAGCGCATCCGAGAGCGCACGCCCCGCTGGCTGCGAAAGCGCGGCCTGCTCGAGGAGCGTCCGAACGAAGAGCGCTCGAACGAAGCGCCGGTCGAGATGGACGTGGCGTGCTGACCCAGCGCTTCGGCACAAGGATTGAACCACATGGGCCGCCGGCTGGGCGTCCCAGCCGGCGGCCCCCTCGATGCGTGGATCAGTTATTGACATGGCGTCGCTTTCTTCAGGCGAAAGGAAGATCGCATATAACGCTACATGTCAAGCAGTGCGCGCATCCTGGCTGTACGATGGGACGGCCGCTACGAGGAGCTTGATCATCGGATCGCGTTTGGGTTTCCTGGCCCCACACCGTCGACGCAGGCGCAGCGGTCTTCAACAACATGCCGTCGGCGGGCAGAACCGATGACAGGAGAGCGAGTCATGACCAAACGACCCACTCGTCGCCGCGAGCCCCAGGTCTCCACCGGCGCCGTCGATCAATTCCTTCGGCACGTGGAGATCCCCTACCTGGACGGGCCGGGCACGCGTTCGCCCGAGGCGTGGTTCCTGGGATCCAAGGCGGAGAACGCGGACGAGTTCGAGCGCCTGATCGTCGAGGCGATCCGCGATCAGGCGTTCTGGCGGCGGAACTTCCACCCCGGCGACCCGGCCCTCGTCACCGAGGCGGTCAAGCGCCAGCCCGAATACGTGCAGGCGATGGGCGTCCTCACCGACAGCTACCGCTCGCTCCTCGGCTTCCTGAAGAAGTCGATGCCGTTCTTCAGCACGCGCTACCAAGGGCACATGAACTGGGACACCGCGATACCGGCCGTCCTCGGCTACTTCGCGGCCATGCTGTACAACCCCAACAACGTGGCGTTCGAGGCCTCGACCGCCACGACGATCCTCGAGCTGCTCGTCGGCGACGATCTGTGCCGCATGCTCGGCTACCCGCTCCCCGACAGGGCCGCGTGCCAGGCCGGCGCCATCCGCCCCTGGGGTCACATCACCTCCGGCGGCACGGTCGCGAACATCGAGGCGATCTGGTCGGCGCGCAACCTCAAGCTCTATCCGATCGCCATGCAGGCGGCGCTGGAGGAAGACCCGTCGCTGGCCGCGGCGAGAGATCTGCGCGTGCGCTCGCCCATCGGCGAGGCGGTCCCCCTCCGCAAGCTCGACGTCTGGTCGCTGTGCAACCTGCGGAGCGACGACATCCTCGCCCTCCCGGCGCGGCTCACCGCCGAACACGGCGTCTCGCCCGAGGTCTTGACCCGGGCGCTGGCTCGGGTCTCGCCGCAGAGCCTGGGCATGCACGAATTCTTCAGGCGCTACGCCGGCGAGCTCGGCGGCCCGCCGGTGATCGTGGTCCCGGCGACGAAGCACTACTCCTTCCCCAAGGCGGCCGCGATCCTCGGGATCGGCGCGGTGAACGTGCTCGACGTCCCGCTCGACGAGGACGCCCGGATGAGCGTCCCCGAGCTCGAGCGGGTCCTGCGGGCCTGCCTCGCCGAGCGGAGGCCGGTCTACACCGTCGTCGGCGTGGTCGGCAGCACCGAGGAGAGCGCCGTCGATCCCCTGCGGGAGATCCTCGCCCTCCGCGAGCAGCTCCGCCACAAGGGGCTCGACTTCACCGTTCACGCCGACGCGGCCTGGGGCGGCTATCACGCCAGCATCCTCCGCGAGGACGAGGACGACTCGAGCGCCGGGCGGACCGCCGGCGCCACGCGCCGCGCCGAGGTCGGCTTCAGCCGCTACACGGCGCAACAATACGCCGTCCTGCAGGAGGTGGACTCTGTCACCGTCGACCCCCACAAATCGGGGTACATCCCGTACCCCGCCGGCGCGCTCTGTTACCGCAACGCCGCGATGCGCGATCTGGTCACCTTCAAGGCGCCGTACATCCTGCACGCCCACGACGAGCCGTCCGTCGGCATTTACGGCGTGGAGGGCTCGAAGCCCGGCGCCGCGGTCGCCGCGGTGTTCCTGGCCCACAAGGTCATCCGCCCGAACGAGACCGGCTACGGCAGCATCCACCGCAAGGCGCTGTTCAACTGCCGGCGGGTCTACGCCCGCCTGCTCTGCATGGCGCGCCCGGAGGACAACTTCGTGGTGGTCCCCGTACCCCGCCTCCCGTCCGAGATCACCGGAGGCGACGTCGCGGCGCAGATCCAGTTCATCCGCGAGCGGATCGATCGACGCGACACCGACGCGCTGCTCGCCGACGACGAGGCGATGCGGCTGCTCACCGAGCTGGGCCCGGACCTCAACATCCTCACGTATGCCTTCAACTTCAAGCATCCTGACGGACGCATGAACCGGAGCCTCGCGCTGGCGAACCGCCTGAACAAGGCCGTCTACGAGGTCCTCAGCCTCAAGCCCGGCGAGGACCCGTCCGGGCACCCGCTGATCGTGACGACCACGGACTTCGAGGATGTCCATTACGGCGCGGTGTTCATGGAGAGCTACAAGAGCCGCCTCGGCGTCGAAGGGCCGGGGCACGCGGTCACCGTCCTGCGGTCGACGGTCATGAACCCATGGTTGACCGACTTCGGCGACGACACGTTCCTCGACATGGTCGAGCGGGAGTTCCGCAGAGCCATCTCGCGGGCGATGTTCC
Source organism: Sorangium sp. So ce426 (assembly GCF_051475585.1). Lineage (NCBI taxonomy): Bacteria > Pseudomonadati > Myxococcota > Polyangiales > Polyangiaceae > Sorangium > Sorangium sp. So ce426. Next base: position 10,086,094 of record NZ_CP150341.1, read on the forward strand.
GCGACTCCATGGCCCAGGTCTTTGAGGAGATCGACGCGAACAACGACGGGCTCCTCGACCGGGCGGAGATCGAGGCGAAGTTCAGGGCGATGGGCTACGGCGACGCGGAGATCCACGAATTCCTGCGCACGAGCGACACCAGCCGGGACGACGTGCTCTCGAAGCAGGAGTTCCTCGAGAGCTTCTCGCAGCTCCTCGTCCGCACCAGCTTCGGCTCCCGGCGGTAGCTCAGTAGGGCACGGCTCTACGGTAGGATGCCTTCCGCTTGGGGCACGAAGCCGGTGACGTCGCTGGCGAGCGCGCTCGAAGCGCTCGCCAGCGACGTCACCGCGGGAGAGGGGGCCATGCGCGTTAGCCATCCGCGGGGGTGAGCCCGTCCGTGCGTCCTCGCGGCGTCGCGCTACTTCCTCTTCGCGTCGTCGACGTACGGGGCGGGCACCCAGCGGTAGGACGCTCCGTCTCTCCGGACGTGGCCCAGCCCGGGAAACGGGGCGTGGGCGTGCGCGATGAGGTAGCCCTTGTCGGCAGCGTCGGCGAGCGCCTTCTTGCGCGTTTCCACGGCCATCGGCGCGTTCACGTCGAAGGCCACCGCCACCGAGGGATCGTCGAACTGAACGGCCATGATGTGCACGAGGTCGCCCCACAGGAGGAGCCTCTGGCCGCCGCTCTCGAGAGCGTACAGCGTGTGGCCGGGCGTGTGGCCGTACGCCGGCTCCGCGCGGAAGCCCGGAAAGAACTCGGCCGCTCCGGTGAAAGGCTTCACTCGCCCGGCGTCGAGGTACGGCTGCAACGTGGCTTGCGCCGCGGCGAAGAACTGGGCTTGCATCCCCGAGGACTTCGCGGCGAGCGCCTTGTCCATCCAGTAGTCGAGATCCTTCTGGTTCAGGTGGACGGTGGCGTTCGGGAAGGCCCTCTTCCCGCCGATCACGAGCCCGCCGGAGTGATCCGGGTGAACGTGCGTGAGGAAGACGTCGGTGACGCTCTCGGCGCTCACGCCCACAGCAGAGAGCGACGCGGGGAGCTTGCCGGTCGTGGGGCCCATGAGCTCTGCGCACCCGGTGTCGACGAGGATCGTCCTGCCGTTCCTGTGGATCAGGAAGGTGTTGAAGGAGACGTCGATCGGCGACCTCTGGAAGGATTGCGCGAGGAGGCGATGGACGCCCTCAGCCGACTTTTTCATTCGCTGCACGTCGAGAGCGCCCTGTGCACGCGCTTCGAGGTGTCGGCGCCTTGGGGACACCGCGTCGCGCACCGCGGCCCCATCAAGTTCGTGCTCATCATCGCGGGATCGTGCTGGCTGCGCACGCGCGCGCTCCCGGAGCCGAGGCTGCTCGGCGCACACGATCTCTTCCTCGTTCTGGATGGCGAACCTTACGTGCTGTCCGATTCGCTGGACTCCGCGACCGTGGACTGCGCCGATCTCGAGGATCGCCGGGACGGCTATCTGATCCGCTACGGAGGCGGAGGCGCGCGCTCCACGCTGGTGAGCGTGGCCTTCGACGTGGATCCGACGGAGGGCGAGCCTCTCCTCGTCGCGCTCCCGCGCTTCATCCACCTGCGCATCGATCAGAACCGGAGCCACGGCCTCCAGTCGCTCATCGAGCTGTTGCGCCTCGAGGTCTGCTCGTCGGAGATCGGATCGATCCCGATCATCCGCCGCCTCGCCGAGGCGCTCTTCATCTCCGCGGTCCGGGCCTACCTCCAGACGGGCGAGGGGCCGAGGAGGGGCGTCCTCGCGGCGATCGCGGACACGCAGCTCGCGCGCCCGCTCGGCGACATGCACGAGGACCTCGCGCGCGGCTGGACGATCGAGGACCTCGCGCGCAGCGCGCGGATGTCTCGCTCCGCTTTCGCGGAGAGGTTCCGGAGCACGGTGGGCCAGACGCCGCTCGAGTACCTGACGCGGATCCGGATGGACCGCGCGCGCGGGCTCCTGCGGGAGGGCGTCCCCATCGCCGAGGTCGCCCATCGCGTCGGCTACGACTCGGCCATCTCGTTCACGCGCGCCTTCCGGCGCGTGACCGGCGGCACCCCGGGGGCGTACCAGCGCGGACCCGAAAGCAAAGTAGAGCGACAAACGGGTTGAAGCCGCACGCAAACAGCGAGAAGTTGAGACGCCAGAAGACGCCAAGAGACGCCAGAAGACGCCAAGATTTATTGTTTTCTTGGCGTCTTCTGGCGTCTTCTGGCGTCTTGGCGTCTCATTTCTCGGGTTTCCAAGCTGATCGGTGTTCTAGCAGGTCCAGAGGCTTGGAATGGCCACGGCGACGTCGCGCATGAAATGTCATGCGACGACCGCCCTGCGCCCGCCCGCAAAAGCAGGCCAAAACGCCGGTGACCGTTCACGGGTCGGTATCGTGCGACCGGGTCCGTGACGCCGGCGCGCCCGTCGAACTTGACACAGTGTAAACTATGCCCCATGTTGACACCATGTCAAGCAAGGACGGGGAAACCCGCGCTGCGATCCTCGAGGCCGCGCGCCGGCTGGTGACCGAGCCGGGGCGCCGCGGCGTCTCGATGGCGGAGATCGCGTCGGCGGCCGGGGTGTCGCGCCAGGCGGTCTATCTGCACTTCGAGACCAGGACCCAGCTCCTGGTCGCGCTGGTGCGTCACGTCGACGAGGTGCATGGGTTCGCCGACCTGGTCCGAAAGTGCGAGCGCGCCCCCGACGCGCGCGCGATCCTCTCCGAGTTCATCGGTGCGTGGGCGGGCTACGTCGCCCACATCACCGACGTGGCGCGGGCCATGCGCGCGGCGCGGGCCACGGACGAGGACGCGGAGCTCGCGTGGCGCGACCGCATGCGCGGCTTCACGGGCGTCTGCGCGGGCTTCGTGGCGCGGCTCCAGGCCGAAGGCGCGCTGGCCGAGGAGTGGTCGGCGTCGGATGCGGCGGACTTCCTGGCCACCCTCCTGTCGATCGGGAACTGGCAGGAGCTCATCGAGGAGCGGGGCTGGTCCCGGCCGCGCTACGTCCGCGCGATGCGTCGGATCGTGGAGCAGAGCCTGCTCAGGCCGATGGTGATCAAGACGGCACCGAGGAGGCGCTCGTGAGCGGCGCGCAGCCGGAGCTCCTGGCGCAGGGCTCGGTGGAGATCGGCCGGCCCCTGCACGAGACGTTCGCGTACGTGTCCAACATGGAGAACTTCCCGACCTGGTTCCCGGGCGTCGCAGCCATGCGCGAGCTCGACACGCTGGAGCACGGGCAGGTCGGCAAGCGCTACCAGGAGACCGTGCGCATGCCCTTCGGGCGCACCGGCACGATCGACATCGAGGTGAAGGAGGCGCGGGTCGGAGAGCGTCTGGTGACCGAAGGAGAGGGCTTCCTCTTGCCCCGCATGAGCGTGGACTTCACGGCGCTCTCCGACGCCGAGACGCGCGTCGCGTGGCGCATGGTCAGCCGCAATCAGCGGTGGTGGTTTCGCTGGCTTGCGCTCCCCCTCCTGCGCCGCGTGATGCGCGGCCGAGCGCGCGACGGGCTGCGCAAGCTGCGCGAGAACCTGGAGCGAGAGCGGTCGTGAAGGGTGCCGGCGTTCGAGCGCGCCGAGGCCTGGCCGCGCAGGTCTCTACTCCGCCAGCACCGGCGCCATCCACGGCACGTCGGCCGGCGGATCCTGATGCAGCTTCCGAGCCCATTCCTGGTCGGTGAGTCGGGTGAAGCCCTCCGCCAGGTGCTCGTGGTAGGCGAACACCGCGCCCGCGTACGCGCGAGGCCCCTGACAGGTATCGACCGTCATGACCATCATGCGTGGATTGCCGGTGCCCACGTGCAACACCGACGGCGATCGCGGGACCGGCAGGTCACCTCCGATGTCCGTGTGCACGTCGGCGATGGTCGGGTCGCTCTTCAGGCCGTCGACGGGATCGAAGAACAGATCTTTGTACCAGCCCGTTTGCCAGGGGTCGCCGCTGCCACCGCCCTCGATGTGAATTGCCTGCTTGATGAAGGTCAGATGCTCCTCCGAGTGCGGCATGCCCGTCCGCTGCGCTTCCGCCATTTCACTCAAGGTGGTCGCGATGCGCGACAGGGTGCCGAAGTAGGCGCTCACGTGCTCCCCCAACGCGTTGTTCCCGTTCAAGCTGAAGTCGAGGGTATCGACCAAGGCCTGGCCCTGGCCGGCGAACTTGGCGATCCTCTGAAACAGCTCGGGGTAGGGCTCGACGTACGCATCCGGAAAGTCGCAGCCATTGCTGCCGGTGTACGACTGCTTGGCATACAGGATCGTGTCGTGCCTGAGCTGCGCCCACGATCCGAGCTGCGTGTTCAGCAAACGGCGCCCCCACGCCTCGCTGCGCGCCACGCTGGGTAGACCTTCCGCGGCTGGCCCCAGGGTCGTGGCGTTCGCCGAGAGCGTCTGCAGCGCCCCGAGCCAGGACGTGTACAGGCTGCCTTCCCAGTACGACGGCGGGTGGGCGTCCGCGATGACGCGGACGGCCGCCAGATCGCCGGCGTAGTTCCACTCTTCGAGCTCACTCGCGAGCAGGCTCACCGCGTGGTCGTTCCTCAGGGCGGCGAACGCGGCGTCGAGCGGGTTCGGGACCACGCGCTTCGCGGTGCGGTCGTACACCACGTTGGAGAACACGTGGCTGTCGATCACGTAGCGCTGCCCGAAGAACGCAAAGCTCGCGTTGAGCGGGAACGTGGAATCGCTGCCGTCCTTTCGCATGATGTGACTCGCGATGCGCTGCTCGCCGTAGCGCCCGTTGATGATCGCCTGAGCGATCGTCGAGTCGTCGATGGCAGCGAGCCCGCTCGCATCGGACACGCCCAGGCCTCTCAACAGCTCGTCCAGCTCGGGCACGATCATGTAGTCGTGCTCGCCCACGAACGCGGTGACGGTTCGATCGATGCCCGACCAGTCTTCCAGCGCCGCGGCATCCATCAAGTCACGCAACGCCAGCGCCGCCTCGAGCTGGCGGCGCCAGAAGACACGCGAACCATCGGGCATGGTCTCGATGAGCCGAAAATCGATGCGCCCCATCCACATCATGGCGCGGAAATAGCGCTCGAGCGCCACCGTGTCCGTGTAGTGGCCCCGCGGCTTGAACTGCGAGAAGTCGAAGCGGCGCGAAACGCCGAACATGGACTTTATCTGTTCTCCGTCGGCCGCTTCGGCGTGAGTCAGGAAGGACGCGACGTCGGCTTTGCTGGCTCCCGCCACGGGCTCGCTCGGCGCTCCCATCAGCAGGCTGCGCGCGACGGTCAGGTAGAAGTCCGCGTCGGCTGCCGCCTGCTGCGAGAGCCCGGAATTTCCGGACGCCAGGCGAGAACGCATCGCGTCGAGCAAGCGGGTGACACGCGGGATCAAGACGGCCTGTTCCAGGGCCTGCAGGATGTCGTCGTACGAGCGGTGCATGGCTTCGAGCACCATGTCGCCGCTCACGAAGACCGGCAGATCGTGCACGTAGATGGCAGCGTAGGCGTAGGGAAAGCTGGGATAGGCAAGTCGACTGGAAACGACGAAGCCGTTCGCGGCCAGGACCTCGAGCTCCGCGTCATTCAGACCCAGCTCCGATCGCTGGATCAGATCGAGGTTCTGAACGTCCGCGAGCCCGTAGCCCAGATCGTTCGAGAACGAGACCGCGTAGGCCTCCTGGAGGGATGCCGCGTTGTGTTGTTTGGCGGTGGCCACCTGGGCTTCGACTTCGGTCGCTGCGACCGAGCTGAGCTCGAGCTGCACCTGGGTTCCGACCTCCGCGGGACGCTCGTCGCCGGGACCGGCGGGGCCCGGCCCACCCGGTTCGGTGGAACCAGAACACGCCGCCAGCAAGCCAACGCTGACCAGGGTGGAGAGAATTCGTTGGGTGTGCACGGATTTTCCTTCTCCTTTGGCGGCACGGGGGCTGGTGTGCCGGTGTGCCAAACCCGGATCGTTGTGCCGCGGCCCCAGGCCGAAGGACGCTCGAATCGCGGGTTTCATCCACCCCATGTGTGCCAACGCCACAGATAAGCAACCGGCGTGCCAGCCCTCCCGGCCGACAAGCGGCTTCCGGGCTTCCCTCGGGCGCGAGGTACGCGTGTCGGCGTCGCCCGCGAGGGCGCGAGGGACGAAGTGCGCCGCGGGGGCGATCTCGCGCGGACGTGGAGGGCTCGGCGGTGTGGTCCTTCCGTCGTTGGCGCGAGGGAGGCGCGCTCGGCGGGGTCGGGCTTGCAGGATCGGCCTTGCTCGCCTTATCGTCCTTGACACGGGTTGACGAAGCCGTCGTAATTGCGCCGTGCTGACCATCCGGCGCGAGCAAATGAGGCTCCTGGCCCGGCGCTCGGACGCCGAGCTCATGCCGCGTCTGCTCGAACGCGTGCGGGTGATGTATCCGGAGCAGGTCTGGAGCACGAACGACGAGACGCTGATTGAGCGCCTGAAGGCGCAGCTCCAGCGGGCGGCGGGCCACGGGCTTCACCTCGAGGCCCACGTGACCAGCTATGTGGATCTGTGCTTCGAGCTCGGCGACTCGTTCGAGGAAGAGCCGGAGTACGCGGCGCTCGTCGCCACGCTCCGCGCCCGGAATGTGACCAGCGAGGCCAAGGCGCAGGCCATCGCGGACGAGCTGGTGATCGGGTAAGCGATGCGACGGCGCCCGGTCGCGGCTGCGTGGGCAAGTGTCGCTGCGGTTCGGGTGCGCGCGTGCCGGTGAGCGTGGCGGCGTTGTTGCGGGCAGCCGCGCGCTGCCAGCGGCGCATCGACCGGATCGACGAGGAGCTCGTCCGTCTCGACCACACCACGGCCCCGCCCGGCAACACCGACTGGCCCGCCGAGCGCCAGCACATCCGCCGTGTGCTCAACAAGGCGCGAAAGCTCCAGAAAGAACGGCGCATCCTGCTCCGGCGCCTGGCCAAGGTGGAGCAAGGTCAAATCCCGCCCCAGTACGCAGGCCGGCCCAGGCTCTATCGCCACTCGTTGCTCGTGGGCTTGGCCAGAAACCACGCCCGCTCGAAGCCCATGCAAGGCCGGGCACGCGACCTTGTCGACATCGTCCGCACCTGCGTGGTCGAGCACCGAGAGGCTCTGTTCGGCCAATGGATGATCGCCAGCCTCCGCGAGCTCAACACCGCGCTACGTCCGGGCCAGGATCGACGCTTCATCTACGCCAACGAATGGGATCGCGGTGTCTATCGCTTCCCGGACCGGTCATGGATGGCGGACGCGCCCGTCGACGACGACCACCCCGCCCACTCCGTCACCATGAACTTCGCCAACACCGACGACTTCAGCCCGTCCGCCGCCCTCGAGGATCTGTTCACCTGGAACGACCATCCCATCGCCATCGAGTGCATGAGCGCGCTGCACATCTGCTTCTTGCGCGCCTTCATGAAGACGGTCGGCACGGCGGCGCTCGACACGGTCACCGAGGACATCGTGCAGGTCGCGCCGGGAGACGAGGGCAGCGTGAGCAAGCTGCGGGTGGCGCTGGCCGTGGACTCCGTCGACCAGCTGCGCCCCGGCGATTGGGTGTATTTCTACAATCATCCGGACTACGTCAAGCGCCACCGCGACAGCTCCTTCGCCACCTGGCAGGGTGCCAATGCCGTCTATCTCGGCAACGTCGGCGGCGAACCGCGCTTCACCACGTTCGACTCGCAAGACCCGGAGTGGACCGAAGCCAAGTTCGTGACATTCCTGCTGCGGGAATACAACCGCAAGCCGGGCGGCCGGGACAGCCAACAGCTGGCGACCAGCTTCCCCCAGCTGGCTTCGGTTGACCACGTCCCCGGTCTGCGTTGCCCGAATCCCGAGCAGCGGGGGCGGATCAGCCCTGTCTATCGCATCGACGTCAAAGAGCTGGCGCGCTGGCGCTGAGGCGACATCGAGCTGCCCAGGGAGCTTGGCAGCATTCGTCTGTCATGAGCTTGCCCTTATGACGAACGCCTCCAGAGCCCGCCGCATGGGCTCACGCAACCCGCTCCAGATGACCTGAAAGTAGACCATCGCGTGCTCCTGGTCGAGCCGGCCAAGCGCAACGAGCGCGGCCTTGACGACGGTGAGCCCGTTCGGCCCATTGCCGTGCGCCACCGCCGAGAGCACGGCCAGCTCGGCGTCCTTCTGCCTTCAAGCTTCGTCCGCCTTCCGCATTGCAGCCCGCACCGCTGCCGCCGCCTTCTTGTCTTTCACGATCCTCTCCAGCCACACCCGCCGGATCCGCATCATCGACTCATCCGGCAGGCCCAGCTCGGCCAGTGCCGCCTGGCCCTGCCCCTGCTCGGCCGAGATCACAAGCTGTGCGTACTCGCCCGCTGTGATCGGCCCGCGCTCCTTCTCGAGCGCCGCCACGTAGGCCGCGTCGTACGCTGACAGGAGCTTCTTCTTCCGGCGCGCGATCTCGTCCTGGATCTCGTCAAGCCGCTGTTCGTGCAGCGACTGCCAATTCTTCGGCGTGAGCTTCTCCGCTTTGAGGATGGTGTCGCAGTCCGCCGGCCGCTGCGCGAGCTTGGCCGCAATGGCTGCGCAACGCTCGATGGGGTAGGCCGCGAGAGGCGGTGCGGGCTCCTCCGGCGCGGGGAGCGGAGCAGGCTTTTCCGCCTGGGTGTCAGGCCCGGGCGCCTCCTCTGCCGAGGGCTCCATCGCCCCCATGTCTGGCCTCGCCAGTGGGCCGAGCATGGCAGGAGGTGCGGGCTCCTTTGCCATCAGGGGGGGAGACCTCGCATCGCGCTCAGGCGCAGGCGGCGCGTGCAGCGCAGGCGACAGCGCTGGAGGGATCGCGACAAGCGGCGGACGCAGCACCTTGTCAGGAGCCTCTGCCGGCTCCGCCCCTCGCGGCGAAGACTCTGCTTGATGACGTAGCGCAGGCTCAGCTCGCTCGCCCTGCACGAATGGCAACGCGGGTTTCGCGGCGACCAGTGAAGCCGCGCTGGTGGCAGTGGGCGCATCGGCGGGCGGCTGCGCCGCCGCCGCCGGAGTGGGTACCGCGGCTGCTCGTGGCGCGGCCTGAACGAACGCAGCGGCCGCGGCCTCGAGGTGCTGTGCCCGACTCGACGGGGGTACCGCGGCCGCCGGCGGCGCGGACTGCACGAAGGGGGGGACTGCGAGGCGCTGCGCCGGGCTCGACGGGGGAGCAGGTTGGCCCGCGGGCACTGTGGGGAACGGTAGGGCCGGCCGGGAGACGGCGAGATCATGATTCACGTCCAACGGCAGGGTGCAGGCCTCAGGGTCATCCTCGTTGTGCACGGCGCTATCGCCATCGTGCGCCTGGTCGTAGGGCGCGTGGAGCCCGATCTCGCTCATCGCGCCGCCGCCGGCCCGGCCGCTCGCGAGCCCCACTCCAGAACTGCTGGCCACGCCCTCGCTGTCGTTACTTACGAGGGTCTGATAAGGCTCCTCCAGCGCGACCAGGATCAGCCCGGCCTCTTGCGGCTCTCGGAGCGGGACCTGGCCGCGCCAGGTCACCGTGCAGATGCAGCGGTCGGTGTTGATCCAGAGCAGATCGGGCCACATGGCGACGCCCTGCAAGGGCTCGCCGGGGCGGTCGACGTAGGCGCGGGGGTGGAGCCCCGGGAGGCTCGTGACGAGGTGCGGGTGCTCGGGGTGGAGATGCTCGAGGATGAGCCGCTCGTCATTGCGGAGCGCGGTGGTCTGCTGGTCGACCGGCGCGGCGTTGAAGTAGCTGACGTCGAGGTCCGGGGGCAGGGGCTGGCGGTGCCAGTCGTTGCCGGGGAACGTGGCCGCGTAGCGCCCCAGCTTCTGCCGGCGGGCGGGCCATCCGGAGGCAACGGGTCCAAATCCCACGGGCTCGATGACGTCGTCCGGCCCGATGACGACAACGCCTGGACGCTGGAGGTTGGGGAGGTTGCGTCGCCCGTGGATGTCGCGAGCATGGGGGGGCATGCCGACGGGGTTGGAGGTGCCGGGGCCGCCGCCCGCGTACTCCCAGAGCAGCGGCATCCTGGTGAAGCGCGAGCTCTGATCGAGGACGCCGTGCTGCGTGAAGCTGCGAGCTCCGTACACCTCGATGGCCTTGTCGATGTCATTCACGATCACGCGGGCAGTGAGGGATCGGACTGCCGTGCCGTTGGGCGAGAAGGCGTGGCCAACGAGGACGACGTCCGCCCGGGCGCGGTGGGGGACGAAGTCGGAGACCGCATAGAGACTCCAGCACGCGTCGTCGCGCCAGTGGCGGTCGGATAGGTGGAGCGGCTCCTGCTCGGCCGCGAGGGCACACACACCGGGGTACAGCTTGAACGTGCTTTTACAGACGAACGTCTGCATCCAGGCGCCTGGATGAGGTTGCCACACGACCAGGCCAACGGGGAGCTGCGAAAGGGAGACGACCTTCACTCCGCCGGCGATACTGCAACCATCAACACGAGGCGTCAATGTGTGGGCGTTCGACCGTCTGAACGGCCGCACCGGCGGAGCCCTGAGCGTACGATGCGCGCGGGCCCCTCTTGCGGACAGGGATGGCTGCCGGATAGCATCGGCTGTCCGCTCTACAAGCGCAGGGTAGACCGGGCTAGGAATGCCCATGGCCGACACGCACCCGAGCATGCGAAACGAGGGAACCGGACTGAGCTCGGGGGTCTACCGAGTCGAGGCGCAGATCGCGTCGGGCGACATGCTCGATGTGCGTCGCTTCCAGGTCACCGAGCGGATGTCCTCGCTCTTCGAGGTCCAGATCGTCGCCGTATCGGACAACCCGGATATCGACTTCGAAGCCGTCATCGGCCAGCCCATGACCTTCACCGCGCACGCGAATCAGACCCGCGTCTGGTCCGGACTGTGCAGTCACCTCCAGCAGGTGGCCGTCGAGGAGCGCGACCTCTCCACCTACGAGCTGACCCTGGTCCCGCGGCTCTGGCTCGCCACCCAGCGCCGCAACTACCGCATGTTCCAGCACAAGTCGGAGGTCGACATCGTGCTGCAGCTCCTCGGCGAGTGGGGCATCTCCCCCACGCGGCGGCTTGCCGGCGAGTACAAGAAGCGCAAGTACCGCGTCCAGTACGGCGAGAGCGACTACACCTTCATCAGCCGCATGCTGGAGGACGCCGGGGTGAGCTTCTACTTCGACAACGGCGGAGAGAGCCGGCTCGTCCTCGACGACCGCCCCCAGGCGAACGTCGCCCGCGTGCCCATCACTTACCGCGATCACCCGACCGACGCCGACCGCGAGCACGTCACCAAGGTCGTCGTCGGCCGCCGCCTGCGACCCGGCAAGTACACGGTGCGCGACCACGACCACCGGAGGCCCGCGAACTACAAGCTCCTGGCCACCGCCTCCGGCGCGGGCCCCGTGGAAGATCAGCTGGAGCGCTTCCATTATGTGCCTGGCGCGTTCCTGTTCGAAAGTCAAAAGGGCGAGAGCTCGCCGACAGCCGACGATCAGGGCAAGTACCGCGCGGACGAGTCCGAGGGCGAGGCGCTCGCTCAGCGTCGGCTGGAGGCGAAGCGCGCCTCGGCACGGGAGATCGTGTTCAAGACCAACGTCATCGATCCCGCACCGGGCGCCGTCCTCTCGTTCCTCGAGCACCCGAAGAGCGAGCTCGGTCCCGACAAGAAGCTGCTCGTCCTCGAGTCCCGGCTCTCCGGCGAGGTACCGGCCGAGTGGGAGCACTCCTGCGTCGCCGTGAGCGCCGACGCGCCCTACCGACCGCCGCTGCGCACGCGCAAGCCCCGCGCGCAGGGCGTCGAGAGCGCCACGGTGGTCGGTCCGCCCGGCGAGGAGATCCACGTCGACGAGTTCGGCCGCGTGCGCGCCCACTTCCACTGGGACCGCGAGAGCAAGATGAACAACGACTCGTCGTGCTGGATCCACGTCAGCCAGCCCTGGGGCGGCGCCGGCTTCGGCGGGACCAACCTGCCGCGCATCGGACAGGAGGTCATCGTGGACTTCCTCGGCGGCGATCCCGACCGGCCCATCATCGTCGGCCGCGTGTACACCAACCTCCAGAAGACGCCCTACTCGCTGCCCATGAACAAGACGCAGAGCGGCTGGAAGAGCAACTCGAGCCCGTCCACGTACGGCTACAACGAGATCATGTTCGAGGACAAGGCCGGTAGCGAGCTCGTCAGGATGCAAGCCGAGAAGGACCTCCACAAGCTGGTCAAGAACGATCAGGAGACGACGATCGGCCGCGACCGGACGACGGGGATCGGCCACAACGAGGACGTCACGGTCGGCAACAACGCCACGAAGAGCGTGCTGAACAGCCTGCGCGAAGCGGTGGGGATGATCCGCGCCCGCGCCGTGGGTGTCGACGAGGTAGTGCAGATTGGCCGGAATCAGACCATCGACGTCGGGGAGAAGATCGAAATCACGTGCGGCAAATCGAAGTTCGTGATGGACAAGGACGGCAACATCACGCTCAAGGGCGTTAGGATCCTGGTCGATGGGAGCGAGCATGTCCAGGTCTTCGGCGATCCGATCGATCTCAACTAGCCCTGAATGCGGTCGCAGAGAGCGGTTCGAGCCCGGAGCTTCATGCCGAGCCACACCCCGCGGCGTCCCGTCCGGTGTCGTCCTTCTTGGTGTCCGTGCAGGGACCAAGATCGAGCTCGTCATCGATCCTACCTGAGCAGTGCCATGCTGGCCGTGAATCGAACCGCCTTTGCTGCGACGCACCTCATCGACGGCACCCGCGTCGCCGTCCACCGCCGCTAGCCATGTTGGCCGCCAACGCGACCCCCTTCGCCGCGCTAGGGTTCGAGCAGAAGCACCGTGACGGCGCAGCCATGGCCGTCGTCGCGGCGAGGGGCACGCTTCTACTCTCGCCCGAAGGCCGGCTGTCGATCGCCCCCGATCAACCCTTGATCCTCGCCGACGAGTACGAGGGTGATCCGCATGCGACACCGATGCTCCGGGTCGGCCTGCTCATCCCGTTCAAGCCCGCGGCCGACGTCACCCTCCTCGCTGATGGCCACGCCCCCGGGGGCGTGGCCGCGCACGTCTGGCAGGTGGGCGCGCGCGTCGGGGAATACACGCGCTTCCTGAGGGCGTATGCGCCGCGCGCGTTCGAGCCGGACGCCGGCGGGTTTCGGCTTTCCACGGGAGAGCCGGCGGCCCGCGCGTCCATCGACTACCGATCGGCCGCCGGCGGCGTCGTCATCGGCGATCCCGAGGGCAACGTCGACGCGCGCAACCCCATCGGCCGGGGCGTCCTCGATCGCCGCCACACGCCGGCCGATCGCGCCTACCCCGCGCCCACCATCGACAGCGAGGCCGAGCCTGTGGGCGACCCGGCGGCGCGGCCAGAACCGCAGGGCTTCGGGCCCGTGCCGCCCTGGTGGCAGTTTCGCAGCCGCTTCGCCGGCACCTACGACGACGCCTGGCTGGCGACTCGCCACCCTCAGCTCCCCGCCGATTTCGACTATCGCTTCTACCAGACCGCGCACCCCGGCCTGGTCTTGCCCGGCCATCTCCGCGGCGACGAGCGCGTCGAGCTCCAGGGCCTCACGCCGGGGGGCGGCCCGCTCGCGTTCACGCTGCCCGGCCGCTCGCTCTGGGCCTGGTTCAAGTGGGAGCGGGGGCGCCGCGTCCCGGTGCGCCTCCACCTCGATGGCATGCACATCGATGTCCGCGGCGAGCCGCCTTGGTCTGTCCAGCTCACCTGGCGCGCCTGGGCGGCCATGTCGCAGGGCTTCGATCGTATCGATCTCGCTGCCGCGAGCCTCGAAGAGGCCGCGGCGCTGCCGTGGTGCGACGAGCGAGGGCTCGTGAGCCCGGGGAGCGACGCATGAGCATCCCGCGCGAGGGCAGCCGCGACATAGGCGAAGGCATCATCGTCTCGACCTGCCCGGATGTCTGCAAGACGCCGGTCGGCCCGGCGCTCGTCCCCATCCCTTATTCGATCTACGCAAGGCAGAACCAGGCGGCCGTGGACACCGCGACCACCGTGCTGCAGACCGGCGATCGGTCGCACAACATGGGATCGAAGGTGACGACGTGCCAGGGTGACGAGCCGGGCAGCGGGCTCGGGGTCAAATCGGGCACGGTGGGCAGCGTCTGCGAGCCCAAGACCTACTCGCCCACCGTGCGCATCGAGGGCAGGAACGCGATCCGCCACGACGACGCCTGGTGGATGAACGACCGCAACACCGAGGGGAAGCTCATCTTCGTGCGGGACACGCGGGTGATGAGCGCCAGCGACCGCCCGGTCCAGGTCGCCTTTCTCGACACGACGGGGGCCTACACGGGCACGGGCACGGCCACGACGCCGGGGAGCGCGCCCGCCGCGGGGCCCATGGGGGCGGCCGCCAGGCTCAACACGCTGCTCGGCCTCGGTGCGCTGGGAGCAGGCCTCGGGGAGATGGCCGGTCAGTATTACATCGGCGATGAAGGCATGTTCGCCCGGAGCATCGATCAGCACCTTTATGGCCAGATGAGCGCCGACCAGCGGAGCGCCGCGTATGGATCGAGCGGCTGGTACTGGAACCAGGTAGATAGCACCAACAATCAGCTCTCGCTCAAGGCGGGCACCCTCGTCGACTTCCGCCAGATGACGCCCGAGCAGCTCGAGCAGCTCGTGAGGCAGCCGTGGCCCTCGGCCGAGAAGATCCGGCAGAACGCCGAGCGCCTGCGGGCGCAGCGCGCGCGACAGGAGGAAAATGCGCGGCTCGCCGCCGCAGCGGGCAACGTGCGCGTGACGCGCGAGCGAGACCGGCCTTGCAACGTCGGCCCATACAGGGCTATCCGCGGCACGTGCGAACCCGGCTACCAGGCGCACCACATCGTGCCCGACTACACCCTTCGTTATGGCACGAGGGCCGAGGGCGAGGCGGGGATGAAGCGCATCCCCAACTTCCCGTCATTCGGCGACGGGCCCGCCATCTGCCTCCAGGGCAACGCCGCCGACGACGGCTCGGAGCACTGGGAGGCGCACGGCGTGGACGCGAGCATCGCCCAGCTGGGCGTGAACGGCACGCCGCCGGGGACGACCGCCATCGGCAGCATCATCGACCTCTCGGAGAATCAGGTCGTCAACCTCCGCCGGGAGTGCGAGGCGCAGATCCGCGCCGCGGTGCAGGCGGGCTTCGCCGGGGTTGACCGCGCGCAGCTCGGCCGCACCACCCTCATGCCGAGCGTGGCCGGGAGCCCGCAGTACGAGGCGCTCAGCACCGGCATGCGCCCGGGCGGTCGCTACTGAGGTCGAGGGAGACATCACCATGACGACGCCGCTCACCTTTACCCGCGCCAAGGCCGCTGCCGCGGACTTCCTCTGTGTCGCCGGCGTGCCAGACGGCCAGGAGCCCTTCACGCCGTTCACCCGGCTCTGCCGTTACGATGCCGGCGATGCGGGGCCGGTGAAGTGGTTCTACGACGACCTCCAGGTCGCGGTCACCTCGATCGCCCGCTTCACCCCCGCGCCCGGCGCGCCGACCTCGTTCTGCGTGCTCTCCGCCGAGGGAGACGTCGTGCTCGTGCGGCCACCGTTCCCGCGCGAGAAGATCCCCGGCGCCGGCATCACCTCGCCCGACGCCGAGCGCTGGGGGCGCCTCGCGCGCCTCCGCCCTGTCGGCGACCACCTCTACGCCTGCGGCGACGGCGGGCAGGTCTATCGCCGTGTCGGCGGAGACTTCGGCGCCGGCCGCTGGGAGCACCTCGATCGCTCGCTCTTGCAAGATCCCGAGGAGCGGGCCCGGGCGCTCCTGCGCGCGCCGAGCTCGCCGGCCGCGGAGCACAAGGTCTTTTACTGCGTCGACGGTCCACGCGAGGACGAGATCTACGTCACCGGGACGCGCGGCACGATCCTCGTCTGGGACGGCGCCACGTTCACCGCTCTCCCGCCCGTCACGGCCGCGGCGCTGGTGAGCATCTTCGTCGAGGACGAGAAGCGCATCTGGATCTGCGGGCGCGAAGGCACGCTCCTCCGCGGCAACCGGCGCGAAGGCTTCCGCGCGGTCGCGGTCTCGGGCCGGCGCCAGATGTTCACGTCGATCACCAGGCACGACGGCCGGATCTACCTGGCAAGCGGCGCCAATCCGCGCGGCCTCTTCACCTACGAGCGCGGCAGCCTCCGGCGAGTCTCGACCGGGCTCGTGCCCGAGATCGAGGACGCGCACACGGTCGACAGCGTCGGCGGCGCGCTCTGGGTCGTCGGCTCGAAGGACATCGTGCGCCTCGAGGGCAGCCGCTGGGAGCGGATCGACCACGTCGACAACGCTCCCATCCGTTGACACTTGACGGTCATCGTCATCGGATGATGTGCGCGTGGTCAGCGCGGGATGCCCCGCGGGTGGTGCGAGGTGAGGGTGCGAATCGTCTTGTCGCGCCTACACGCATGACACCGCCCAGGCCCGGCGTGGAGGCGCTCACCTCGGATCCGTACCCCGCGGCCGACGTCATCGAACGTCCCCGGGAACGCTCGGCTGCTGGCGCTCGCAAAAGCGTGGCTCGGCTGAGGCATCAGGCGCCGCGCAACCTCGGCGCCTCCGCGACGATCGCCGACACCGAGCGTGAGGCGAGCACGCCTCTCCTCATCGCCTGACGTCGATCCCTTTTTCTCTCAGGCGCCGGAGGATGTCCTGACCGTTCATCTCCCAGAGGTCACCCGGGTCGATCTCTCGCGTCTCGCCGTCCCTCCCCTTCACGATCCACACCTCGTACTCGCGATTCTTTCTATCCCTGGCGGTGCCAATCGCGACGGACTCGACCTCGGCGAGACGAAATCCCTTCACGGTCGGCGCGAACCAGAATCCCGTGGTCTGCTCCAGCTTCTCGTCGTCGAGGACGACCCGATCAATCGCCAGCATCGGCGCGAAGAGGCCTCCCGCTACCGCAGAGACCCCGAATGCGATCAAGGTGACCACCAGCGGCTGACGCCGCCACAGGAGGAGCACGCCGATCGACGCGGCAATCACCGCGATGGCAATGGCAATGCCGGGCACATAGCTTGGGAAGCTGTAGATCATGCTGTCTTACCTGACGGGCCTCGCGTTCTACCGCGAGCCCCGAGCGAATGTAAGAACGCCGAGCGCGCCATCCCATGGAAGCCCCCGTGGACGCTACGTCGGAGCGCGCAAGAGCACTTTCGCAGACGCAGCGCCGAGGACCAGGCCGGCGCCTGCGCCGAGGAGACCCGAGATGCCGAGGCCCGTGCAGCCCAGGCTCGCGGCCAGGACCGCGATGCCGCTCGCCCCGAGCCAGGTCGAGGCGTGCGCCGAGCCCCGGACGAGGCGGGCGCCGAGCCACACGCCCGATGGAACGCCGACGGGCGTGGCGCGCCGCACCCGCGCGACGCTCCCCCGGAGGGTGCGGCGCGGCGCGTCGCTCCTCACGCTGTTCGCCCGCGCTCGTGACCGTGGAGGATCGCTCCACCGCACGGGTCGTGATAGATCCGAGAGGCAAGGGGAACTCGAGGGGGCCGGTCTGTCTGGCGTGCGTGGCGCTAGGCGCAGGCGGTCTACCTCGCGCTGCTCCCCTTGGCTTTCCCGCTCCGGGAGTCACCGGTCACGATCCTTCAGCTTGCGGGTGGTTGGCATGAACAAGAACCGTTCTTCTCGATGGCTGTGCGGCACGACCTCGATCGCACTCTGGATCGCGGCCCTCTCCGGCTGCTCTGGCAAGGTGAACAAGGCTGACGATGGCCCGAGCGGCTCGTCGAGCGCGGGCGGCACGGCGGGAGCGGGGGGCGATGGCGCCAGCGCCGGCGCAACGGGCGCCGGCGGCGCCGGCACGGGCAGCACGGGCGCTCTGGGCTCTGGTACGGGCGGCTCCGGCGACGGCGGCAACGGAGGCGCCGGAGCCGCTGGACCGAGCAGCTCCGGGGCTGGCGGTTCCAGCGACGGGTCGGGTGGATCGAGCGGCAGCACCGGCAAGTTCGTCGGCAACCTCACGACGAACGGCCAGGTGCGCGACGGCTTCATCCAGCACTGGAACCAGATCGCGCCCGAGGTCGAGGGCAAGTGGCCCGCTGTCGAGAGGAGCCGCGGCGTTCGAGACTGGAGCAGGCTCGACGCGATCTACGAGTACGCGCAGGACAACGACATCCCCTTCATGCAGCACAGCTTCGTGCAAGGTGCCGCGCACGCGGCCTGGCTCGTGAGTCTCCCGGCGGAGGAGCAGCGGCAGGCCGTGAGGGACTGGATGCAGGCGTTCTGCGAGCGGTACCCCGACACGAAGTACATCGTCGTCGTCAACGAGCCGCCGCCCCACACCGTGCCTCCCTTCATGAACGCCATCGGAGGCGCCGGCGAGAGCGGCTATGACTGGATCGTCAACTCCTTCAAGTGGGCTCGCGAGTTCTGCCCGGACGCGACCTTGATCCTCAACGACTACAACAACATCGAGTACGAGAGCGATCACAACCACTTCGTCGAGATCGTGAAGGCGGCGCTGGAGGCGGGCGCCCCGATCGACGCCCTCGGCGCGGAGGCCCACGAGGCGTACAAGATCGACACCAGCACCGTGAAGGGCTACATCGACAGGCTCGCCGCCACGGGCCTGCCCGTGTACATCACCGAGTACGACATCAACCTCGCGGACGACGACGAGCAACGCAGGGTGATGGAGGAGCAGTTCCCGATGTTCTACAACCACAGCGCCGTGAAGGGCATCACCCTCTGGGGCTACGTCGTCGGCTCCACCTGGAGGGACAGCACGGGCCTCCTGTACCCGGACGGCACGATGCGGCCGGCAATGACCTGGCTGATGGACTTCCTCGATCGCCGCGAGTGATCTCCCTCGCACGACCGTGCCGTGGCGCTCCTTGGCGCGCACGACCGTGACCTACGTCTCGGGGTGAGAGACGGCGTCGCCGGAGCACCTCGATGGCGCGCTGCCGTGAGGCGAGGACGCGCTCGGGATCTACTTCTGACGCGCGGGATCAGCGCGCCTCGTGCTCGCGCCAGAAGGCGAACGCCTCGTCCAGGTACACCTCCTTCGCGCCGTGGCCGACCGGGTGCTCGGCGACGCGCACGGGCCAGCCCGCGCCGCGCAGGACGCCCGCGAGGGCGCGGGCCGAGCCGCCCACCGTGTCGTGGGCGCCGAAGCCGATGTAGAACGGCCTCGGCGCGAGCGTCGCGAGCTCGGGCGTCGCGCGGCCTCCCCCGCCGGACATCGCGCCGAACCCGTCGGCGGCGATCCCGCCGCGCAGCGCGAGCGCCGCGGCGAAGTACGCGCCCGACGACGAGCCGGCGACGTACACGCGCGAGAACGACGCGCCGGCGAGCTCCTCGAGCCTCCTCCGCTTCTCCGCGAACACCGCGACGAACGAAGCTGCGTGCTCGTCGTACGCCCGCCCGCCCGTCGGCCAGCCCCGCCAGCTCGCGTAGCCCTTCGGCGCGAGGCCGACCTTGCCGCGCGGCATCAGCGCGGCGACGCCCGCGCGCCGTGCGGCGCGGGACACGACCGTCTCGAAGTTGGTCTTCTGCTGGCTCTCCTTCCCCGGCGGGACGATGCCGTGGAGGTAGAGCAACAGCGTCCGGGTCGGCGCGTCGGGCAGGACGTAGCAGGTCTCCTCGTCGAGCGCGTCGACGCCGTCGATGCACCAGTCCGTCTCGACGCGCGGCGGGCGCGCTCGGGGCCACGGCGCCGGCTCAGGCGGCGCGGTCGCGGCGGTGACGGCCGGGGCCGGCGCTGCCGGCACAGGGTCGGGCTCCGCTGGACCGAGCGCGGCCCCGTCGCCCACTGGCGCGTGCGCGCTCCTCGGCGCGTCTGCCGCGTTGCCGCACGCGCAGACCGCGACCGCGAGCGCGCCGAGCAACGCCGCGATCCACCGCGCCGCGCCTCGCGACGACGCGCCGCTGGCGCTGCGACCAGCGCCGGCCAGCGCGCCGCTCGCCGATCGCCGCCCCATCACCCCGCGCGCGCGTCGCTCACCGCGATCAGCGCTCCGAGCGCCGCCGCGCATACCGTCTCCGTGCGCAGCGTCAGCGCGCCGAGGCGCACCCGCTCGAACCCGAGCGCCGCGCACATGCCGAGCTCCTCCGGCGTGAACCCGCCCTCCGGCCCGACCGCGAACGCCGCCTCCATGCCCGGCGACAGCGCGGCCAGCCGCGCGCCGAGCGGCGTCTCCGCGTACGGATCCAGGCACATCCCCAGCGCGCCGCCCTCGGTCGACGGCGCCGCCCCCGCCTCGGCGAGCGCCGCCGCGAGGCTCATCGGCGCCTCCACCCGGGGCGCGTCCCCGCGGCCGCACTGCCGCGCCGCCTCGATCGCGATCCGGCGCCAGCGCTGGCTCTTTTCCTCCGCGGGCCGCGCCACGCTCCGCGCCGAGATCGCCGGGATGATCCGCGTCGCACCGAGCTCGGTCGCGTCGCGCACCACCGCGTCCATCTTGTCGCCCTTGCCCACGGCCTGGATCCACGTCACGCGCCGGCCAGGCCGCAGCGCGGCCGGGCGGGGCGCGTCGATGCGCGCCTCCGCCCCGCGGCGGCCGATCGACTCGAGCGTCGCCTCCGCCTCGACCCCGAGCTCCGGATCGAACACGACGAACCGATCCCCCTCGCGGAGGCGATGCACCCGCACGACGTAGCTCGCCGCCTCGGGCGGCAGCGCGATCACGCCGGCCGCGATCGCGCCGAGCGGCACCCGCAAGAGCCCCGGGCCGCTCATCCCGGCGAGGACGCCGCGCCGCCCGGCGCGCGGAACAGGATCGCCACCCAGCCCTCGCCGCCCGCGTCGCCCCGCCCCGCCCTGCGATCGCCGCCCGGCGACGCGGGATCCGGCCGGGTCGCGACGTGCTCGAGCGGGCGCGGCAGCGACGTGTACCGCGCGATCAGATCGTCGCGCTCGCTCTCGAGGATGCCCGACAGGATCAGCCAGCCGCCCGGCTCGAGCACGCGCGCGAGCTCCGGCGCCAGCGGCCGCAGCACCCGCGCCTCGATGTTCGCGACGACCCACGGGAACCGCCGCGTCACCCCCTCGACCACGCCGGCGCTCGCCTCGATGCGGCCCTCGAGGCCGTTGCGCGCCGCGTTCTCGAGCACCACCTCGATCACGTCCTCGTCGTTGTCGATCGCGACCGCCCGCTCCGCGCCGAGCAGCAGCGCGACGAGCGCGAGGATGCCGCTGCCCGTGCCCACGTCGAGGATCTCGCGGCCGCGGAGCTCCGCCGCGTGCTCGTCGAGCAGCTCCGCCACGAGCGCCGTCGTCGCGTGGAGCCCCGTGCCGAACGCCCTGCCCGGCTCGAGCAGGAGCACCCGCTCGCCCTCGCGCTCGGGCGCGCGCTCCGCCCACGGCGGCACGACCGTGATCGTGGGCGTCAGCGCGAACGGCGCGAAGTGCTCCTTCCACGCGTCGCGCCAGGCGTCGCCCACCACCTCCTCGAGCCGCGCGGCGAGCGGCGGCGACTGCTCCCCGAGCGCCGCGATGGCCTCCATCGCCTCGCCGTGATCCTCGAAGCTGGCGACGAGCGTCACCTGGCCCGAGCGCGCGCCGCGGACGAGGGTCTGCTCGTCGCGCTGCTCGACGCCGCTGGCGCCCAGCTCGAAGAGCAGGGCGCCGATCTCGTCGGCCTCCGGCTCGGGGACATCGACTGCAACGAACGGGTATCGAGGCTCCACCTGGCTTGCTCCGTGACGGGCCGCCGGCCTGGAGAGCGGCCGCGGCGCGGACGGGAGCCTAACGAAATTCCCGCAGAGAGGCGCGGCCGATCGCGCGGAACCGCTGGAAGACGCGGAGCATTTTTAACGCCCCACGTAGCGGCGCCGCGCCGGGACCGAGACGAGCACCTCGGAGCGCGACGCCGGCGGCGGGACGCGCTCGCCGTCGTGGAGCACCATCGCGGTCAAGCGCCCCCCGTAGACCGCGCCCGTGTCGATCCCGGTCGCCCACGCGTGCATCTGCGGCTCGCTCCGCGCGTTGTGGCCGAACACCACGTGCGGCGGGCCCTGGTACGTCTGGCCCCACAGCGTCTTGCCCCCGCGGCGCTCGACCGGCTCGCCGTAGCGGCCGAGGCAGCGCACGTACATCAACGTGTGCGGATCCTGTCGCTCGATCGGCAGCCCGGGGATCAACCCTGCATGGACCACACGGAGCCCGTGCTCCGGCAGATCCAGCCAGTACGGCAGCGTCTCGAGCCACGCCCAGTCCCGCTTGCGCAGCTGCTGCGCGGTCTCCTTCGAGAGCTCCCCCAGCGGCTCGCCGCGAGGATCGCTCCGCCCAGCACGCCAGCGGAGCAGCCGATCCTCGTGGTTGCCCCGCACCGAGATCGCGCCGACCTCCCGGAGCAGATCGAGCGTTCCGCACGGATCAGGCCCGCGCACGATCAGATCGCCGACCATGACGACCCGATCGCCCGATACGAGGCCCACGTGCTCGATCAGCCGCGCCAGCTCGTCCCGGCAGCCGTGAACGTCACCGATGATGATCGTGCGCGGCATCGCACACCCAACGTAGCAGGGACGCCCGTTCCATGGGGGGCGCCCTGGCCCGTCCCGGCGGACGCGGCAGGGCCGCGCGGCCCCGCCGGCGAGCGCCACGCGCCGCCGCGCGCCGTGATCGGAATTTTACAAGCAATTCAGGAGAGTTACGCGCCGGCCACCCGGACGGCGCCGCGCGGGGCCCTGGTCAGGCGCATTACGGGGAGTCGATCTTGGCGCGCTTCGGGATCACGACGATCCCGCCCTCGCTGACGAACCACTTCTTGCGGTCCTCCTCGAGGTTGAAGCCGATCTCGGCGCCGGCGGGGATCTCGACGTCCTTGTCGATGATGCAGCGGCGGAGCTTGACGTGGCGCCCGATCTTGACGTCCTCGAACAGCACGCACTCCTCGATGTGGCTGAAGGAGTTCACGCGGACCCGGTTCGAGAGCACGCTCCGGTGGATCCTGCCGCCGGAGATGATGCACCCGAGCGAGACCAGGCTGTCCGTTGCGATGCCGACGCGCGCGTTCGCCTCGTCGCGAAAGACGAACTTGGCGGGCGGGTCGTGGCTGATCCCGGTCCGGATCGGCCAGCGCGGGTTGTAGAAGTTGAACGCCGGCTGGATGCTCACGAGATCCATCTGGGCCGCCCAGTACGCGTCGATCGTCCCGATGTCGCGCCAGTAGCCCGCGCCCTCGTCCTCGCCGGGGACGCGGTTCTCGTGGAAATCGTAGACGTAGACGCGGCTGCCGCTCTGGACCATGCGCGGGATGATGTCGCGCCCGAAGTCGTGCGCGCTGTCCTCGGTCGCCGCGTCGTGCTCGAGGACGTCGAGCAGCGCCTTCGTCTTGAAGATGTAGTTGCCCATCGACGCGAGGCACATGCCCGGCCTGCCGGGCATGCTCGGCGGATCCTGCACCTTCTCGTGGAAGGCGAGGATGCGCCCCGACTCGTCGCACTCGATGACGCCGAAGGCCCGAGCCTCCTCCTTCGTCACCGGGATGGCGGCGACGGTCACCTCCGCGTCGCGCGTCAGGTGATCGTGCAGCATCTGGCGCACGTCCATCTTGTAGACGTGGTCGCCGCCGAAGATGCAGAGGTGCTCGGGCGACTCGTCCGTGATGACGTGCTGGGTCTGGTAGACGGCGTCCGCCGACCCCTTGAACCAGCTCTTGCCCGTGCGCTGCTGCGCAGGGACGGTCTCGATGAAGCTGTCGAGCATCGGCGACAGGCGCCAAGCTCGGGCGATGTGCTCGTCTAGCGACGCGCTCTTGTACTGCGTCAGGATCTTGATGCGGTGCAGCCCGGAGTTGACGAAGTTCGAGAGGACGATGTCGATGATCCGGTACCGGCCGCCGAACGGCACGGCCGGCTTCGCCCGATCGTGCGTCAACGGGCCGAGCCGGCGGCCCTCGCCGCCAGCAAGGATCATCACCAAAACCTTCGAGGCTTCGAAAGCGGTGCGCAGGGTCGTCTCGCGCATGGGACGGAGAGGGTACTCGATCGATGTTGCCATCGCGAAGAGCGGAAACACGTCCTTCGCGTATTCGAGGCAACCCCGGGACCGGGAGAACGCCGCGGAGACCCGCGCAACCCGGCCTGGCGGCGCCGGGCGGAGCCCGGGCGGGTCGCGCCGCGCGCCTCGCCGAGCCCGCCTCTCGCGCCCTCCCGCCCCCGCGATCGGGCGGCGCCGGCAGCGGCCCGTCGCGCTCTACCGCCCTCCGCCCGCCCTCCGCCGCGCGCCGATGCGCGACGAGGCTCGATGAAGAGAGGGGGACGTCTCCGTTTCTCTTTACGATCGACTCGCGGCCGTGTTAGCCGTTTCCGCCGTCGCGCGCGCATGCGAGAGGCGCCTGACCCGCACGCGGCGCACCGCTGTCCGAGGGCTATTCCAGCGCTGGATCTTTCCTGCTGGAGGTGCCCGTCACGCTGACCTTGGAGATGCCATGAACGCCCGATTCGGTCGAACCCTCCTCGCCGCCATCCTCCTCGTCGCGTGCACTTCAGGGTGCGGAACGGACGAGCAGCCCTACCAGGCAAAGCCCGCCTTCAGCGGCCGCAAAGCGACCCTGCCCGCGGTGCCGACGCTGCCCGCGAAGAACAAGAAGCAGGGCGACGCTTACACGGTCTGGGGCGTCACGCACGACCTCCGGAGCCGCGTCCACTTCGAGGACGTGAACGGCAAGAAGCTCTCGATCGTCGGCTACATCGTCAAGACGAACCTCGCGGAGGCCCCCACCTGTGCCGTGCACAAGACGGGCAAGGGTGACCCGCCGGACTGCAAGGCGCCGGTCCCCAGCTTCGCGATCGCCGACGAGAAGGGCGAGACGAAGGACATGGTCGAGGTCATGGGCTGGGCCTCGAACTTCGCGCAGATCTACAGCATGATCGAGGCGATCGACAAAGCGCCGCGCGGCAAGGAGGGCGAGGCGAAGCTCACGGACGAGTTCTGGGGCCAGGAGCTGCCGAACCCGATCCCGGCCGTCGGCGCGAAGGTCAAGGTCACCGGCACCTACGGCGTGACGTTCACGAAGTCGACCGGCGGCGCGGCGGCCAACCCCAAGTACGGCATCCTGTCCGCGGAGCAGATCGAGTACCTCGAGCCGCCGCCCGAGAAGGCCACCCTCCCCGGCATGAAGCGCAAGCCCTGACGCGGCCGCTGGCGGCGGCCGTGCGCCGCCGCGCCGCGCCGCTTCACGTCAGGATGGACCGGATCCCGCTGCTCGGCTCGGTCGCCGCCGACTCGAAGACGGCATCGACGAGCAGCCGCCGCGCCGACTCGTCGTCCGCTTCCCGGCGATCGACGCGCACCAGCGACGCCGGCGCCTGACGGGTGATCGCGTCGAACACCTCCCGATCGAACCGGTACAGCTCCTCCCCCACGATCACGGCGTACAGCTGCGACGCCGCGCTCGTCGCCCGGAGCGAGCGCAGATCGCACTCGCGCACCGTCACCCCGAGCCGGGCCCCCGCCTCCCGGCACACGGCGACGAGCTCGGCAGGACAACCGGCCACGATCACGAGCGGAGCGGGCGGAGCGCTCGGGACCACGGCCTTGCGCGGCTTCGTACCGTCCTCCATAGACGCCTCAGCGTAGGCCACGAGTCGAGTACGCCGGCAAGGGAATTGTTTCGTCAGGCACCACCGGCGAGCCCGTCTTTCTTTCCGCGCGAGACAGCGGCGATCAACGCAACCCCGCTCCCTGCTGGATGTGCCACCCCCGCCCCTCTGCCACGCCGATGAAACGGATCCGCCCCGACCGCTCCATGTCGTCGACAAGCTCCTCCGCCTCGAGCTGCGAGATGTCGATCCGGTCGCAGAGCACGTCCCGGAACCGGGTCTTGCCCTGCACGTAATCCTCGTCGATCAGCGGACCGAGCGAGCTCGCCAGGATCTCGGCGGCCAGCTCGAGCGCCACGACGGGCGTGACAACGGTCTCGGCGGTCGTGCGGACGCTCTCGTCCGTCGTCTGGACGGCCGCGTCGCCCATCGTGACGCTCGCGTCTCCGGTGATGAGGGTGCCGTACTCGACGGTGCTCCGATCGGTCGTCATGACTCCACCTCGTCCGGGCTCGGGCGGGTCCGGATGCCGCGCCCGCGCCAGGCTTCCTTCCTCGCTCATGGAGCGCGGGAGGCCCGAGCGGAAGCCGAGCGGAGGCGGAGACCGAGCGGAAACCGAGCGGAAACCGAGCGGAGACCGCGCGAAGACCGCGCGAAGACCGAGCGGAGACCGGGCGAAGACCGAGCGGAGGCCGGCACCGCGAGGACGCCTCCCGGGACGGCGATCCTGGCGGCGATTTCAGGCGGCAACCCGCCGAAGATCAGGGAAGCTACCGCTCCTGCCAGGCCCATCGCTCGAGGGGGAGGCCCTGGGCCACGAGATCATGATGTCGTCCCGCGAGTACTCCCCATCACGCCCCAGCCGCACGGGGGCGGCGCGCACGCCGATGCCCCGCGCGCGGGGGCTGATCCCGTTCCAGCTCGTCGGTCGGGTGCTGCTCCACGCGATCCTCGTCGGCGTCACGGCCGGCATCGCCGGCTCGCTGTTCTTCGCCGCCCTCGAGCTCGCCGAGCACGAGCTCTTCATCGCGGTCACCGGCTACGAGCCGCTCCGCGCCAAGGGCGAGGCGGTGCTCTCGAGCGCGCGCGTCGGGGCGTTCCGGCCCTGGCTCGTCCTTGTCCTGCCGGCGTTCGGCGCCCTCGTCGGCGGGGTGCTCACGACGGCGCTCGCGCCCGAGACCCGCGGAGGCGGCGGCGACGCCTTCATCCGGGCGTTCCACCACCTGGACGGCAAATTCCGCCGCCGCGTCCCCGTGGTGAAGGCGCTCGCCTCCATCTTCACGCTCGGCTGCGGCGGCGCCGGCGGGCGCGAGGGGCCGACGATGCAGATCGGCGGCGCGATCGGCTCGATCATCGGGCGCGCCCTCCGGGTGGACACGCGCGAGCGGCGGATCCTGCTCATCGCCGGCGCGGCCGCGGGCATGGCGGCCGTGTTCCGGACGCCGCTCGGGGCCGCGCTCCTCGCCGTCGAGGTGCTGCACCGCGACGACTTCGAGGCCGACGCGCTCATCCCCTCCATCCTCGCGAGCGTCGTCTCGTACTCCGTCTTCATTTACTTCTTCGGCGAGTCGACGCTCTTCGCGCACGCGCCCCGCTACCCGTTCATCCCGAGCCACCTCCCCCTCTACGCCGCGCTCGCGCTCGTCGTCTCGCTCGTGGCCACGGTCTTCCTCCGGACGCTGCACGCCGTGGAGCACACGGTGCACCGGATCAACCTGCCGCCCTGGGCGAAGCCCGCGCTCGGCGGCCTCGCGCTCGGCGCGCTCGTGACCCCGCTGCTCATGCTCCTCGGGCCGCGCTTCGACAGGCCGGGGCAGGGGTTCGGGATGCTCGGCGCGGGGTATGGCGCGGCCCAGATCGCGATCACGGGGGCCGCGTGGCTGCCGGGCGGGTGGACCGCGGTGCAGCTCCTGCTCGTGCTGCTCGCCACGAAGATCGTCGCGACCTCGCTCACCGTCGGCTCGGGCGGCAGCGCGGGGGACTTCGGCCCGTCGCTCGTGCTCGGCGCGCTCACGGGCGGGGCCTTCGGGCGCGCGGCGGAGCTCCTCCTCGGCGACCCGCGCATCGACCCCGGCGCGTTCGCGCTCGTCGGGATGGGCACGTTCTACGGCGGGATCGCGCACGTGCCGATCGCCTCGCTCGTCATGGTCTGCGAGCTCGCCGGCAGCTACGACCTGCTCGTGCCGCTCATGCTCTGCGAGGGCATCGCCTTCGTGGCGCTCCGGCACAGCACCCTGTACCGCGCGCAGGTCGCGACCAAGCGCGAGTCCCCGGCGCACCGGGGTGAGCTCATCGTCGACGTGCTCCGCAGCATCCGCGTCGCCGACATCGTCATCCGCAGCCGCCCGTTCGTGTCGTTCGAGGCGCGGACCCCCGCCTCGATCGTCGTCGAGCGCATCGCGGCGTGCGAGTGGCAGGACACCTTCCCCGTGCTCGCCGAGGACGGCAAGGTCGTCGGCACCATCGACGCCGAGATCCTCCGCGCCACCGCGACGAGCCCCGAGCTCTCGGGGCTCGCGATCGCGCACGACATGATGGCGAGCCCCGCCTCGGTCAGCGAAGCGGAGGACCTGCACCACGCGCTCCAGGTGCTGCTGGAGCTGCGGGTGCGAGAGCTCCTGGTCACCGACGCCGAGGGCAAGATCGTCGGCATCCTGGACGAATCCGACGTCACGCGCGCCTACCACGACGCGACGGCGGAGCTGGAGAGCGCGGGCAAGTAGGAACTCCGGAACAGGCGACCAACGACGACGCTTGGCGGACGCTCGGCGCGCTCGCCCTGGAAATTCGGGAATGGCCAGCTTTCCGCGCACGCCCATGACACGCGGCGCGACGCGCGCGTGTCATGGGCGTGCGCGCGCGGATGTCCCGGTCGCGCCGCGCGCCCGATCGTGGTTCGGGCGTAATGACGCAAGCGTGCGGCCCCCACCGCTTTCGGGAGTCTCCCGAGCTTTCAATCTTGGATTCCACGCAGCGACGGAACGGAGCGCGTGGGGAATACTCTCGTTCATCCGGAGAATTCGGGGTCCGGAGAGCGCAGGGGAGAACGGCATGCTGGTCGATACGCTCGGAGGTCGGACGGTGCGGCGCAACGCAGAAGTACGAACACGATCGAGCGCGCCGAACAGCCGCGCCAAGCTCGTGGTCGTCGTGGACGACGAGCCGAACATCCAGGAGGTCGTGAGCATGATCCTGGAGAGCGAGGGCGGCTACGAGGTGCGCTGCGCCTCGAACGGCGAGGAGGCGCTGGCGTTGCTCGACCAGATCGCGCCGCCGGATCTGCTCGTCGTCGACATCATGATGCCGGTGATGGACGGCTGGGGCCTGCTCACGGCGCTCCGGCACAACGAGAAGACGGCCCGTATACCAGTCATTGTTTCATCCGCGTCTTCAAAACATGACGCGACGAGCCTCGGTGTCGCTCGGGTGCTGCCCAAGCCGATCGACTACGACGCCTTCCTCGCCGCGGTCGACGAGCTCACGCGCTCCAGAGAGCGGCAAATCCTCGACGCCGAGTAGGCCGAGTCGATCGGCCGCCCGCGCCGCCCGCGCCGCCCGCGCCGCCCGCGCCGCCCGCGCCACTGCCTCCATCGCGGCAGAAACCGCAAATGGCCCATGGACCTCCAGGGCCGTCCAGCGGTAGCTTCACTCCAGTGTTGTTAGAGAACCCGGGTGCCGGCCTCTTCGCCGGCTACACTCCCCTCCCCGGCGCCTACGACGAGCTGTTTGGTCGAGACGGCGCTCCTCGCCCCGAGTTCCTGCGCACTGCCACGCTCCTCGGCGCGCTCGCGCCGAACGAGTTCGCGCGCGCGCAGCAGCTCGCGGAGCTCGCCCTGCTCAACCAGGGCGTCACCTTCTCGGTCTACGCGGATCAGCGCGGCGCGGAGAAGATCTTCCCGCTCTGCCTCATCCCACGGATGCTCTCCGCGGCGGACTGGGCCCACATGGAGCGGGGCCTCGAGCAGCGCGTCCGCGCGCTCGGCCTCTTCCTCGACGACGTCTACGGGGACCAGCGCATCCTCAAGGAGGAGCGCGTCCCCCGGGACCTCGTGCTCGGCTCCGGGCAGTACCTGAAGCAGGTCCACGGCCTGCGGCCCCCGGGCGGCGTGCGCATCCACATCGCGGGCGTCGACCTCATCCGCGATCCGGCCGGGACCTTCCGGGTCCTCGAGGACAACCTCCGCACGCCGTCCGGCGTCTCCTACGTCCTGGAGAACCGGCTCATCAGCAAGCGCGTCCTGCCGCACCTCTTGGACAAGGCGCGCGTGCAGCGGGTCGACCACTACCCGGCCCGGCTCGCCGAGACGCTGCGCTCGGTGTCGCCCGCGAGCCCGAGCGGCACGAGCGCCGTCGTGCTCACGCCGGGGCCCTACAACTCGGCCTATTTCGAGCACAGCTTCCTCGCGCGCACGATGGGGCTCGAGCTCGTGCAGGCCCCCGACCTGTTCGTCGATCAGGACCAGGTCTTCGTCCGGACGACGCGCGGCCCCCGCCGGGTCCACGTCATCTACCGCCGCATCGACGAGGCGTTCCTCGACCCCGAGGCCTTCCGCCCCGACAGCCTGCTCGGCGTGCGCGGCCTGATGCGCGCCTACGCCGCCGGCAACGTCGCGCTCGCGAACGCGCCCGGCAACGGCGTGGCGGACGACAAGGCCGTGTACCCGTTCGTGCCGGAGATGATCCGCTACTACCTCGGCGAGGAGCCGGTCCTCGAGCAGGTCCCCACCTACCTCTGCATGCGCGACGACGACCGGCGCTACGTGCTCGACCACCTCGACCAGCTGGTCGTCAAGGCGGTCGACGAGGCCGGCGGCTACGGCATGCTGATGGGGCCGCAGTCGACCGCCGCGCAGCGGGACGAGTTCCGGGCGCGCGTCCAGGCGACGCCGCGCCGCTACATCGCCCAGCACCGGGTCGAGCTCTCGACGAGCCCCACCTGGGACCCGACCGCGAAGACCGCGGTCCCGAGGAGGCTCGACCTGCGCCCCTACGTGCTGACGGGCCGCGAAGGCGCGTGGGTGCTGCCCGGCGGGCTCACGCGCGTCGCCCTGGTGGCGGGCTCCTATGTCGTCAACTCGAGCCAGGGCGGGGGCTCGAAGGACACCTGGGTCCTGAAGGGCCCAGGCGAGGGCGCGCAGCGCACGCCCTCGATCGGCGGCTCCGACGCGAGCCCCGCCGCCGCGAACAACGACCCTCCCGGCGCCGCGCCGGGACCTGCCCCCCCGGAGGCCCCGTGATCTCCCGCGTCGCCGATCACTGCTTCTGGTTCGGCCGCTACCTCGAGCGGACCGAGAACATGGCCCGCATCCTCGCCGTCACGCAGAACCTCGCGCTCGACGCCGAGATCCCGGCGCACCAGTGCTGGCTTCCGGTCATCATCGTGGCCGGGCAGAAGGCGCACTTCGGGGCCGAGCACGGCGAGGAGGCCGCGGCCGACGGCGAGCTCGTGCAGCGCTACATGAGCTTCGACGAGGACAACCCGACGAGCCTCCGCCGCTCGATCTCGGCCGCGCGCTGGAACGCGCGGTCGATCCGGGAGGTCGTCAGCCTCGAGGTGTGGGAGACCGTCAACGAGCTCCACCTCTGGGTGAACAGCGACGAGGCGCGGGAGGAGTTCAGGTCGAGCCGCTACGCCTTCTACCGGCGCGTACGCCAGCTCACACAGCTCTGCCTCGGGCTCACGCAGAGCACGATGCTCAACGACACGCCGCTCGATTTCATCTGGCTCGGCGTGCTGCTCGAGCGGGTCGGGCAGACCGCGCGCACGCTCGACGTGCACCACCACGCCCTGACCCACCTGCCGCCGCCGCCGCCGTCGGAGATGAGCGCCCAGGCGCAGGGCGCGCTGCGCAGGCAGCACCGCGTCGTGGAGACGGCGCTCTGGCTCTCGCTCCTCCGCGCCTGCTCCGGGTTCGAGCCGTTCATGAAGCTCAACCAGGGTCACGTGAGCGAGCAGGCTGTCGCCCAGTTCCTCCTGTACGAGCCGCGCTTCCCGCGCTCGATCCGGCACTGCATCCACGCGGCGTTCGCGCGCCTCTGCGAGATCCGGCCGCCGGACAGCGTGGCGCTCCCCGGCGGCGAGAGCCTCGAGCGGCTCCAGCTCCTGCACCAGTGGGTGGCCGACAGGGCCACCGAGGCGTTCGACCCGATGGCGGTCCACGCGGCGCTCACCCATGTGGTCGACGAGACGGCGATGATCTGCGACGGTATCGGTCGCGAGCTGCTCGGTTACGGGCCGCCCGACAGTAGCCCCACGGTCACGAGCCAGTAGCCGCCAGAGTCGCCGACGCACCCATGCCGAATCTCCTCGCGATGTCGTTCGAGGGCGAGCTCGCCCCGTGTTTCGATCTCACCTGCCTGCAGCCCGGACGCAAACTGCCTGACGGCTGGGGCATCGGTTACTACCCCGGCGGCGAGCCGAGCGCCTCGGTGCTCAAGGAGCCGGCGCCGCCGCAGGGGAGCATCCGCAGCGAGCTCGTGAAGGCGTGGGAGCACCTCGAGTCGTCGCTGCTCGTGCTGCACATCCGCACGGCGACGTGGGGCAGCGTCAACGACGCCAACACGCAGCCGTTCAGCCGGAGCTGGGGCGGGCGCGACTGGCTGTTCGCGCACAGCGGCAGCCTCGTCGACCGGATCGAGGTCGATCCGAAGTCGCTCTTCCAGCCGGTCGGCTCGACGGACACGGAGCTCATCCTGTGCGAGCTCATGCGCTGGATGGCGTCGGAGAACCTCCGGAGCATCGGCGACATCGATCCGGCGGTGCTGCGCGACTGGTTCGACGAGATGAACGAGCACGGTCCCCTCACGACGGTCCTGGCCGACGGCCGCGATCTGGTGGTCTACGCGGATCGCGATCGCGAGGGGGACGCGTTCCTGTGGGAGGTGCTGCCGCCGTACGAGCGCCTCGCGTTCGGGGACGGCGATCTGGAGGTCGATCTGACGCGCCGGGGGGTCAAGAGCCGCAAGGGCGTCATCGTCTCGTCGGAGGAGCTCAAGGTCCACGCGGGCGGGCGGGCGGCGTCCTGGAAGCGCGTGCCGCCGGGGCACCTCGTTGTGCTGCGGCAGGGGGCGCTCCGGGCCACGGCGTCCCCGCGCACCGACCGGCGCAAGCCGTCGTCGTCCACGCCGCCGCTCTCGTCGCGCCCGGTGCGGCGCCCCGTGCACGCGGCGATCCGCCGCTTCCAGGTGGTGCACCGCACGTCGTACCACTACGCGACCGCGGTGGAGCGCAGCACGCACCTCCTGCGGCTGACGCCTGCGCACGACCGGCTGCAGACGCTGCTGCACAACGAGATCGACGTGTCGGTCGAGGGCCAGCAGCGCGAGTACGACGACGTCTTCGGCAACCGCGCGCGGCGGGTGCTGCTCGACACGCCGTTCCATGATCTCGTCATCGAGTCGAGGTCGCGGGTGGAGATGCTCGACACCGATCCGCTGAGCTTCCGCCCGCTGCGCGCGCGGTCGACGATCCCGCTCGTGTGGATGCCGTGGCAGCGCCAGATCCTGCAGCCGTTCCTCCTGCCGCCGGAGCTGGCCGAGAGCGAGCTCGCGGAGCTCAGCGAGTACGCGATGACCTTCGTGGAGCGGAACGGCTACGATCTGCTCGACACGCTGCTCGACCTGAACGCGTCGATCTTCGAGGAGTACGAGTACAAGCAGGGGTCGACCAACCTGTTCACGACGGCGTTCGACGTGTACGCGAACCGCCGCGGCGTGTGCCAGGACTTCACGAACCTGTTCATCTGCCTGACGCGGCTGCTCGGCGTGCCGTCGCGCTACGTGTGCGGGTACATCTACACGGGGCCGAAGCACGAGAACCAGCGGCAGAGCGAGGCGTCGCACGCCTGGGTCCAGGTGTACCTGCCGGAGATC
This sequence comes from Sorangium sp. So ce426, assembly GCF_051475585.1. Taxonomy (NCBI): domain Bacteria; kingdom Pseudomonadati; phylum Myxococcota; order Polyangiales; family Polyangiaceae; genus Sorangium; species Sorangium sp. So ce426. Next base: position 10,119,252 of record NZ_CP150341.1, read on the forward strand.
GGGTGGAAGGGCTTCGACCCGACGAACGGGATCCTGACGCAGACCGATCACATCCGCGTCGCGGTCGGGCGCAACTACGTGGACGCGACGCCGACCTCGGGCACGATCTACGTGGGTGGCGGGGCGGAGCGCCTCGCGGTCGACGTTCGGGTCGAGCCGATCGATTGATGACGGGGCGCTGCGATGGAGAGGGCCTGAGACTCCCTCATTGTGCAGCCCTTTCCAGCGAGAAAAATTGAACAGGGAGGCGGGGAGACAGGGAGTGTCTTGAAGATGTCCCTCCCCGCCTCCCCGCCTCCTTGTGAATCTCCCGAAGAGCTTGAGGGGATGCCTCAGGGAGAGGGCGGCGGGCTCAGGGCCGCGTGGCGATCCAGTAGAGGAGCGCGGTCCGGCTGAGGCCGTCGTCGAGCTCGGTGAGCGCCTGCGCGTCCTCCCAGGCCGCCTCCTTGTCGACGGTCGCGTGCGCCGCGATCAGGAACGCTTTCCAGGGGTCCTCCGCCTCCGCGGTGGTCTCCGAGATCACGGGCCACGCGTCCTGGACCCAGTCCTTGGAGATGAGCGACTCCGAGATCGGCGTGATCGGGAGCAGCTGGATCCCATAGACGTACTCGGGGTTGGGACCGAACCACGTCCCGAAGTCCGCCTTCGTGGACCAGAGCACGCCGACGGCGCCGTTGTTCTTGAACGGCTCGGGGTAGACGGTGCTGTCCGCGGTCACCTGCCAGTACGTCTGCGCCGAGGCCGTCTCCATGGCGAGCAGCACCCGGCCGAGGTTCTTCACGTCCTCGTTCTCGAGCGCCTCGCCGAGGAGCTGCATGCTGTACCAGGCGTTGACGGCCTCGGAGGTCGACTCCTGGTTGCGGCCGTCCGCGAACGGGAACAGCCCTGACGCCCACGAGTGGCCCCTGAACCAATCCATGTTGCGGAACGGCGTGAAGAACTTGTCCTTGGCGCTCGGGTTCGCGATGTCCCGGACGAGCCAGAGCGCCTTGTCCCCGTACTCCTCGCGCCACGCCTCATCGTTCTTGGCGAGCACCGCCGCCGCGTAGAGGAAGTAGCCGTAGTGGAAGTGGTGATCGTTGTAATAGCCCTGGCCGAAGTCGGCGCCCTGGTCCGTCAGGCCCTTGGTCGTCACGAGGCCGCCCCAGGTCGTGTCGTAGACGAGGGGGTTTTCGTTCTGGCCGTTGAGCCACGGGTTGATGCGCGACTTGAGCCGCGCCCTGAGCTCCTCCGCGAGATCGGCCTTGCCGACCACCTCGGCGATCTGCGCGAGGCGCGCGAGCTTCGCGATCTGCTTGCCCCCGAAATAGGGGTCTGTCCCGGCGACCGCCTCGTCGGGCATGAAGCCCTTGTCCTCCTCGAGGGCCGCGATGATGTCCGCGCCCCACTCGTCCGAGACGCGGCGCGGCGCGTCCCAGCCGATCGTGCTGAGCGGGTACTCGAGCTGCCAGCTCGCGCCGGAGATGCCCTTCATCTGGCCGATCACGGTCGGGTACGAGACGTCCGCCGCCTTGAACATATCGAGGTGATCCAGATGGTGCGGCAGCGCCATGGTCAGGAGATCGCCCTCGCCCTCCTCGCCCTCGCCCCCGCCCTCGGTCTTCCAGACGAGGCGCACCGTGGCGGTGTCCTCGGTGACCGAGGCCTCGATGTCGCCGCCGACCGGGATGACGGCGGCGTGGGCGTCGAGCACGGCCGCGGCGTTCGGCCCGGGGACGAGCGCGAGGCGGAGCGAGCCCTCATACGGCTCGTCCGCCGTCATGGAGAGGGCGTCCCACTCGAGGCTGATCTCGGGGAACGCATAGAGCACCCACTTCTGGCCGTTGTTGAGCGAGATCTCGAATCGGTCGCCCGTGACCGTGGTGGGGCTCGTCGACCCGCCGTTGACCTCGGTGATCGCCACGCCGTCGCCGGCGCGGACGGAGGGGGCGAGCCCGTCGTACGTGGCCGTCACGTACGGCATCCCGTACACGATGGGCGCCGTCATCGTGCCGCCCTGCGCCGCCCACTCCACGGTGACCGAGAGGAGATCGGCCGACTTGACGGTGTGGCCGGAGAAGGCCTGGCGCGCGCTGAGCGCGAGCTGCGTCAGGTCCGCCGAGGTGACGGTCGTGTTCTCCACCACGACGCCGGGCCGGGAGATCGACAGCGCCTGTCGGACCGCCTTGAGGTCGTACGGCGCGGCGTTGATCCGCTGATCACCCTCGCCGAGCGCGAAGTTCATCCAGGTGGCGTTCGTGGGGAGCGGGGCCTTGAGATCGGCCAGCACGGCGCCCGGCGCGAGCGGGTGCTCCGCCTCCGTGAACTCCGGCTCGACGTCCGAAAGCGGCTTGCTGCGGTCGAGATCCCACGTCTCGACCGGCACGCCGCCGGTGCCGCCGGTGCCGCCGCCGCCGCCTTCCCCCCCGCTGCCTCCGCCGCCGTCGCCGTCGGTCACCTTGGGCGGCGGCGCGTCATCGCCGCACGCGGCGATCGCTGAGAGGCAGCTCAGCAAAGCAAAAGTCCGTAGCATCGGATGCTTCAACATCATGATCCAGCTCCCTCGCTCCCTCGCTCCAGCGCTCATCGCTCCACCTGCCCCGAAGCGGATCGAGAGATGAGCCCTGGTGTCGTGGTAGTTTCATCGATTTGCAAGCAACGGTACAGATTCTTTCATGAAGCGCCGGGCCCGTCCAGCTTGGCGAGCCCGCCGTCCCCGCGCCGGAGGCCCTCGCGATGCCATCCATCAGGCGATCGACAGCCCGCACGCCGCGAGTCGGCTATGTCGTTGTCCGACGGTTCCTGGTCCTTTATCGCGTCTTCGCGGGCGCCTTGGCGGCGCTCTTCGCGGGCGCCTTGGCGGCGCTCTTCGCAGGCGCCTTGGCCGCGCTCTTCGCGGCGCTCTTCGCAGGCGCCTTGGCCGCGCTCTTCGCGGGCGCCCGTGCTCCGGGCGCGGGCGGCGCCTCGCCTCTGCCGCCTCCGCGCACGAGCGCGAGCACCTCGTCCGCGTGTCCGTCGACCTTCACGGCGCTGAAGGCGTGCTTCACCGCGCGGTCGGGGCCGATGATGAAGGTGCTCCGGATGGTGCCCATCACCTTCTTGCCGTACATCGACTTCTCGCCGTAGACGCCGTAGGCGTTGTGCGCGGCGAGATCCGGATCGCTGAGGAGCGTCACCCCGAGATCGTACTTGTCCCTGAACTTCCGGTGGCGTTCGACGGAGTCGCGGGAGACGCCGAGCACGACGGCGCCGGCCTCGGCGAAGGCGCGCAGGGCCGCGGAGAAGGCCTGGGCCTCGCGCGTGCAGCCGGGGGTGTCGTCCTTTGGATAGAAGTAGAGGACGACCGTCTTGCCCGGGAAATCCGCGAGGCCCACCGTCTTACCGCTGTCGCTTTCGAGAGAGAAATCGGGGGCACGATCGCCTGCATTCACCATCGCTCGTTCGCTCCTTGTCCGCCCGGGCGCAGGGAGCACAGCCCCCCTTCCCCATCGGCGCGCACGATATCACGCGACGTCCCCGGCGTACCACATAGCGCCCCCCGGCCCGCGCCAGCGTCGCCGCGCGCCGCGCCCAGGCGACGAGTCGGCGGGGCCTCGGCCCGGACGGCGCGGGCGCTCAGGGCCAGCCCGGATCCGGCTCGGGCGGAGCTTGATTCCGTCCGAGAGCGCCCGCACGACGACTGCGTCCCTCTCCCGGTTTCGCGCGCCCGCGCACAGCCGCGGCGCCCGCCCCGCGAGGCGCGGCGCGCGGCGGCTGGGTGGGAACACACGATCTCGAGGGAAACGCGAGGAGCCCGGTCGCGAAGAGCCCGGCCGGCGGAGCGAGGCAGGGGGGCGATCGAGGATCGATGTGAACCCGCGAACCGAACGAACCGCGCAGGCGACCGCGCAGGCAGCGGAGCGTCCCCGGGGCCGGCTTGCCCCCCCAGGCCAACCGAGGTACCCAAGGCACATTCGCAAGGCGCATGGCTGGCGTCATCGAATGAAATGGCATCAGCGCTGCTGGAGGAGATCATGACCCTGCCCGTCCCCGTGTACATCGTCGCAGCGGCCCGGACGCCGATCGGCGCGTTCCAGGGCGCACTCTCGCCCTTGCCCGCCCCCCGCCTGGGTGAGGTCGCCATCCGGGCGGCGCTCGAGCGGGCAAAGCTGTCTCCGGAGGCCGTCGAGGAGGTGTTCCTCGGCAATGTCCTGTCCGCCGGTATCGGGCAGGCTCCGGCCCGGCAGGCCGCCATCTTCGCCGGCATCCCGAGCAAGGTGCCGGCCACCACCGTGAGCAAGGTCTGCGGCTCGGGCCTCCAGGCCGTGATCTTCGGCGCGAAGACGGTGGCGCTCGGCGACGCGGACGTCGTCGTCGCCGGCGGCATGGAGTCGATGTCGAACGTGCCCTACTACCTCCCGCAGGCGCGCTCCGGCTACCGCATGGGCGACGGCAAGCTCGTGGACGGCATGATCCACGATGGCCTGTGGGATCCGTACGGCAACTTCCACATGGGCACCGCGGGCGACGCGTGCGCCAGGGAGCACGGCTTCTCGCGGGAGGCGCAGGACGAGTACGCGAAGGAGAGCTTCCGCCGCGCTGTCGCGGCCCAGCGCGAGGGGCTCTTCGCCGCGGAGATCGCGCCCGTCTCCGTCCCGCAGAAGAGGGGCGACGCCGTGATCGTGAAGGAGGACGAGGGCCCGCCCGCCGGCAAGCCCGAGAAGTTCGCCTCCCTGAAGCCCGCGTTCCAGAAGGACGGGACGATCACCGCGGCCAACGCGTCGTCGATCAACGACGGCGCGAGCGCGCTCGTGCTGGCGAGCGAGCGGGCCGTCAAGGAGCACAAGCTCACGCCGCTCGCGCGGATCGTCGGTTATGGCGGCGCCGCGCAGGCGCCCGAGTGGTTCACGACGGCGCCGGCCGCGGCCATCGCGAACACAACGAAGAAGCTCGGCATCCCGACGGACCAGATCGACCTCTTCGAGGTGAACGAGGCGTTCGCGGTGGTGGCGCTCGCGGTGAACAAGCTCTCCGGGCTCGACGCCCAGAAGGTCAACGTCCGCGGCGGCGCGGTCGCGCTCGGCCACCCGATCGGCGCGAGCGGGGCGCGCATCCTGACGACGCTGCTCTTCGCCATGAAGGACCGGAACGCGAAGCGCGGCCTGGCCACGCTCTGCATCGGCGGCGGCGAGGCGCTCGCGGTCGTCGTGGAGCGGTGATCCGCCCGCAGCCCGTGGGGCCCGGCGTGCGCGGCGTGGAGGCCTTCCCCGCGCGCACGCCGACCCTGCCGCCCGCGACCCACACGAACAGCTACGCGCTCGGCGGCGGCGAGGTGCTGCTCGTCGAGCCGGCCACGCCGTACGAGGACGAGCGCCGCGAGTGGCTCGCCTGGGCGCGCGGCTTCGCCTCCCAGGGGCGGTCGCTCGTGGCGATCGCGGTGACCCACCACCACGCCGACCACGTCGGGGGCGCGCGCTTCCTCGCGGCCGAGCTCGGCTTGCCGGTCTGGGGGCACGCCGAGGCGGCCCCGCGCCTCCCGGGCGTCCCGCTCGCGCGCCGCCTCGCGGACGGGGAGGTGGTGCGGCTCGGCGGGCCGGAGCCGACGGCGCTGCGGGTGCTGCACACGCCCGGGCACGCGCCCGACCACCTCTGCTTCCTCGACGAGGCGCAGGGCGCCCTGGTCTGCGGCGACATGGTGGCCGGCGAGGGGACCATCCTGATCGATCCCCGGGAGGGGGACATGGCGGAGTACCTCGCGCAGCTCGATCGGCTCGCGGGGCTCGGGGCGCGGGTCGCGCTGCCGGCGCACGGCGGGCCGATCGGCGCGCCGGAGGCGCTGTTCCGGCGCTACATCGCGCACCGGCTGGGAAGGGAGCGGCTGGTGGTCGCGGCGCTCGAGGCGGCCGGCGAGGCCGGCTCGGCCGGCGCAGGCGGCACGTCGGCAGGCGGCACGTCGATCGAGGCGCTCTTGCCGGTCGTCTATGCAGACACAGCGCCGCTCGTCTGGCCGCTCGCGCGGCTGAGCCTCGAGGCTCACCTGATCAAGCTGGAGCGCGAAGGGCGGGTGGCGCGCCGCGAGGACCGATGGCGGCGCGCGGCGGGGACGGGCGCCTGAGCGCACGGCCGGGCGGAGCGGGGTCACGTCGTGGAGGCGTCGTCCTTGGCGCGCCGCGCGTCGCGGCCTCGAGCACCGCCTCTCCGCTCAGGACGCGCGCGGCAGCTCGACCCGGAACACCGAGCCAGCGCCCGGCTCGCTCTCGACGAGGAGGCGGCCGCCGTGCGCCTCGACGATGCGCTTCGCCACGGCGAGCCCGAGGCCCGTCCCCGGGATCGCGCCCGCCGACGCCTTGAGGCGCTGGAACGGCTCGAAGAGGTGCGCCAGATCCGCCGGATCGATCCCGACCCCGCGATCGCGAACCGCGATCTCGGCGCGGCCGCCGCCGCCGTGGACCGCCACATCGACCTGACCGCCGGCGGGAGAGTACTTGAGCGCGTTCGACAGGAGGTTGTTGAGCACCTGCTGGATCCGCGTCGCGTCGCAGCGGGCGAGGACCGGCGCCTCGGGGAGCGAGAGCTCGATCGGGTGCTCCGGCGACACCGGGCGGTAGAGCTCGGCTGCGTCCTGCACGAGCTCGCGCAGGTCGCGCTCCTCGACCCGGAGGTCGAGCTTGCACGCCTCGATCTGCGACGCGTCAAGGAGGTCCCCGACCATGCGCTCGAGGCGATCGACCTGCCGTCCGACGAGCGCCATGGTCCGCTGCACGCGCGGCTCCGACGGGGGGCCTCCGTCGTTGAGGAAGCCGACCGACAGCCGGAGCGCCGAGAGCGGGTTCCTGAGGTCGTGCGCCACGCCGCCGAGGAACGCGAACTGCGCCTCGCGCTGGCGCTCCAGCGACTCCGCCGTGCCGTTGAAGGCCCGCGCGATGTCCCCGAGCTCGCGCGGCCCGACGAGCGGCGCGCGCGCGGCGCGGTCCCCCGCGCCGTACCGGCCGATCGCCTCCTGGATCGCGACGACGGGGCCGTAGACGAGCCGCCGCGCGCTGATGAGGACCAGGGACGCGCCCGCCATGAAGAAGAGCACGGCCGCGAAGCCGGCGGTGGTCGCGCGCCGTCCCAGGCGCTCGATGAGCGCCTGGGACGCATGGGCCTGATGGAGGTTGATCTCGACCAGGCGGTCGAGGGCATCGAACGCCTCGTCGAAAGCGAGCAAATCGGTGGCCAGCGCCGGCGCGTCCGGCGAGGGGGGTGAGCCGCCGGCATCGCCGGCTCGACGCCCGACGAGGTATTCGTCGACGCGCCGCTCTGCGTCGACGAGCACGCCGCTCTCTTCCTGGCTGCTCACGTAACGGTGAGCCTCCGCAAGGCCCTCCCTTAGCTCGATCTCCCACTCGTGGAAGGTGGAGCTCGGCCCGCCGCTGGCGGACCCGGCGCCGCGGTGGATCTGATGTGCATCGCGGAGGAGGTCGATCTGCAGGCTGTGCACCAGGCGGACGCTCTCGATCGCGTCGCCGAGGATCCCGGTGGCCTGCTGCATGGTCGCCGAGGCGGCCATGAGCGCGGCGACCACGGCGATCGCCGCGCCCGTGAGGAGAAATGTCGCGATCCCGAGGAGCGCGCTCAGGCTCGGCCGCCTCGAGGAGCCGAGCTCTGGCGCGCGCCGCGCCGCTGCGGAGTCCATGGCGTCGATTGATCCGATTTCGCGTCCGAGGCAACTCGGACGCACCGCCGCCCCCCGAGCGGCGCGGCCCTCCGCGCTCGCCCGCGGGCGCGGAGGGTGGAGGCCGTCGATGTCGGGCCCGGCGGCGGCGCCGGCGAGCTCGGCTCAACAGCGCTGGCCGAGGATGGGCGGCGTCACGGCGCGGGCGTCACTGGCACGCCTGGGCGGCCGTGTTCCGGCGGAGCCCGCAGGCGAAGGCGCCGCCGCCGCAGCTGAAGACGCTGCAGTACTCGTGCACCTCCCTGTACCCGTTGGAGTAGGTTTTTACCTCGCAGTCCGCAGGGCTGTAGTCGCACACCTCCTGGCAGCGGATCGGTCCGGTCGTGCCGTCGTTCGCGTCCGTGCACGGCCGCTCGTCGAGCTGGGTGGTCGACGTGAAACCCACGTCCGCCTGATCATCCAGGTGCCCCGTGCAGAAGTGCGCGTCGGTGACGGTGCCCTCGAGATAGCTCCGGATGTCCGGCGAGAAGAAGGGCACCGGGTTCGGCGCCTTGTTGTCGGCGACGCGGCGGACCTCGAAGTGCAGGTGATCGTTGTCTGGCCAGTCCGACGATTCGCCGATCTCCTGCCCCGGGACGACGAGATCACCCTCGGCGACAAGGCTCGACGCGGCGTGCCCGTAGATGACGTACACCGAGCCATAGCGGATCGTGAGATCGATCTGGGAGGGCGCGCCCCGGGCGGTGGGGTACCTGCCCGTGCAGGCGTCTGGCCCGGCGCACATGACCTTTCCATAACCGACCGAGTACAAGGGGCTGCGCGCCGGGACGGAGAAGTCGAGCCCGCTGTGGTTGCCGGAGGTGTGCGTGTAATAGACGGTCTGGAGCACGACCGAAGTGCACGTATGGCCGAAGTACTGCCCCATGGGCGGCGCATCCCCGTTCGGCATCGTGGTGGGGTGATTGCAGAACGTGGGCACCTTCGTGCCGCTGAGCTCGTCGCCGGGCCCCACCTCGCCGCAGCCGGTGGTCGGGTCCCCCCCGCCGCCTGCGCCCGAGACCGACGCGTTCGTGATGGTCGCGCCGTCGTCGTACAGGCTTGTATCCAGCTCGAGCGGGTACGTGGGCGCCGCGCTGCTCGTGTGGAACACGGCCCCGTTCTTCAGGTAGCGGACCTGGCCGCTCTGCACCTCGACGCGGAAGACGTCGCCGGCCTGGTACGTCCCGAAGTAGCCCTTCCCGTATCCCTGCTCGAGGATCTCCACGCCCCCGTCGGCGCGAAGGAGCACCCCGTGATCGATGTCCCAGAACGATTGGCTCTCATCGCCGTGGCTCAACCCAGCGATCTTGGTCCGGTCCGCCTCGTTCGTGGAGAACTCCACGAACCCGTCGCCGGCCTCGATCTGCTGGACCGACGAGGCGCCGGCGCTCCAGCCCCAGCCCGGGCCGCGGGTGAGGGCGCCGCCCGACACATGGACCTCGACGGCGTTGCTCCAGAAGGCGGTGGCGCCCTCTGCAGCCCGCGCGTCTCTCGCGCTCGCGATGGTGCTCCCGGCGGCGAGCGCCGCGAGGAGCGCGCCTTTGCAGAGCCTCCTCATGATGCGCCCGTCCTCCCGCGGCCCGCGACGAGCGCGGCGGCGAGGTATGGCGCAGGGTACCGGATGGATCTGTCGAATGCGTGATGAAGCACGGTGTCGATATCCTCTGGACATGGATCGTTGATGAGGATGAGAAGCCGCGCAGACAAAGCCCTTCGGCCAGCGCTCCGCCGCGGGTCGCGCGTCGCGCGGCCGTCGCGCGTGCGTCTCCGTTCACCAGCGCGCGACGGCGGCTGGCCCTGGCGCGCGGGAGGGCGCGGGGGCGCGGCTCGGGCGTGGCTCGACGGCCACCCCCGTTCCTACGCCGCGGCCGTCCGGCTTCTGACAGGCACCGATCCTCTTTTCCCGCGCGCGCCGCCGGCCCTACCCGGCGAGGGGCGTCGCCGGGCATGGCGGGGAGCGCGGGGGGCTGGGGAGGTGGGCGTGCTCCGGCCGGGCGGCGGCCAAGAGGCGCCCGCGCGGCGCGGCGCCGCCGTGTTATGTCGAGCGGCATGGCAGCGCTGCGCATCGCCGTCGTGGGTCACGTCGAGCACGTGACGCTCGGCCGCACCGAGGGCGTCCCCCAGCCGGGCGACATCGTTCACCTGCTCGACGCGCGCTTCCTGCCCGGCGGGGGCGGCGGCCTCGCCTTCGCGCAGCTCTGCCGGAGCGACGCCGAGATCCACCTCTTCACCGCGCTCGGGCACGACGCGGCGGCGCGCGCCGTCGGGGAGCGCATCCGCGTCGCGCCGGGGCGCGTGCACGTCCACGCGGCGGCGCGCGCCGTGGATCACCCGCGCGTGGTCGTCGTCGTGGACGCCGAGGGCCGTCGCACCATCGTCGTCACCGGGGCCCCGCTCCAGCCCGCCGCGACCGACCCGCTCCCGTGGTCGATCCTCGCGGGCTGCGACGCCGTGTACTTCACCGGCGCCGACCCCGAGAGCCTGCGCCTCGCGCGCGCCGCGCGTCGCCTCGTCGTGACCGCCCGCAGGGGCGCGGCGCTCCGGGCGGCGGCGATCGCCCCCGACGTGGTCATCGGCAGCGCCTCCGATCCGCGCGAGAACGCCCCGCTCACCGCGTACGACCCCTGTCCCGGCGCGCTGGTGCTCACCGACGGGCCGCGGCCCGTCCGCGTCCTCCGCCCGGGGAGCGCCGCGCTGGTCGACGCACCGCCCGCGCCGGACCGCGTCCTCGGCGAGTACGGCGCCGGCGACAGCTTCGCCGGCGCCCTCACCTACTATCTCGCCCACGGCCTCCCCGTCGAGGAAGCCTGTCGCCGCGCCGGACCGCACGGCGCCGCCGTGCTGCGCGGGATCGATCCGCTCGAGATGCAGATGGGGCTTATCGCGCCGTGACTCGGATCCACCTCTGCGGGGCGGGATCGCGGCGCTCGTTACCTAGAGCGACAAACGGGCTGAAACCACGAGAAAAGCAGGAATTTCACAGGGAGGCGGGGAGGCGGGGAGCGAGAGACGGCAAGAGGGAGAAATTCATTTTTTCTTCCTCCCCGCCTCCCCGCCTCCCCGTGAAATTCTCCGGGTTTCAACATGATTGATTGGTGTTCTAGATGCAACACCAGGGGTAGAGCGTTGATACAACCCATGTCTTGTCGTGCTTGCAGCGCATCGCCCCACCACAGTTGCCGCCCCCGGAGTCGTTCTCGCAAGCATAGCCGACAGCATCGCACGGTTCGCCTGGGCTGGCGCCCTCGCACGGAACGCAGCTCGCGTTGGCCCCGGAGCATCCGCCGCACGCCGATTGCTCCGTCTTGAGCCAGGCTGCCGGCCGCGCTGCGCAGCTGCTCTGAGTATCGTCGGGATCACCCTCATTGGCTTTGCATTCGAACACGAGGGCGCAATCGCCCGTCGTGTACGTGCAGATCTTCCCGATCTCAGGACACGCAGTCGACTCGACAAGCACCTCGCTCGGGCACCCGGGCGAAACCGTCGTCTCCCCGCTCGGCGCGCCGCCTTCCCCGCTCGGCGCGCCGCCTTCCCCGCTCGGCGCGCCGCCTTCCCCGCTCGGCGCGCCGCCTTCCCCGCTCGGCGCGCCGCCTTCCCCGGTCGGCGCGCCGCCTTCCCCGGTCGGCGCGCCGCCGGACCCACCCGCTGAAGCGCTCTCAGCGTCGAGGTCCACGTGCGAGGAACAGCCGATGAACAGGGGCACAACGAGGGCAACACCGACGCGAGAGAGGTGACGCATCCGCTCCTCCGGGCCTGCCCTCAGCAATCGCCGTTCCGCGGCCATCCTTGCCTTGTTTCATGCGGCTACTCGAGCGCGGGAGTTCCCCGCTGGCCCATGTTGGCACGCTTTGGCAGGCCCCCATGGCGCAAGGCTCTCCGCCCAGCCAGCGTGCTCCAGGTCCAGCCTGACCAGGCTGCCGGGCGGACGGCGCGGACTCCGCTTGCATGGCCACGTCGCCCCTGTCATCGCCGCCCCCCGCGCCTCATGCCGGCATCAGGAGAGCCACTCCGCGCGCGCACGGGCGACCTCCGCCGGGGCGCATCCCTCCTCCGGGGCGCGCAGGCGCTCCCATGCTTGCTCGATATAAGCGAGGCACTCCATGATGGATCCCTGCTTGCCGGCCTCCCGCGACCCGCTCGGGATCGCGCGCTCGACAGGGCAGACGGTGTACTGCTTCTCGTGATCGACGACGACGCGATAGGTGGCTGCGTCCTGCCGCTCTTCCTGGTTCATCTTCCCCTCCGCGGGTCGGCCCGATTGCGCTGCGGGGTCGCACCATAACCTCGGTCCCCGCGCCGTCGAGCCGGAATCTCCGAGCACGGATCGCAGGATCAGGCCATCTCCGCCCGAGACGGCATCATGCCGGGATCGATGCCCGTATCACGAGATCACGCCAGCGAGACCGATGGCCCATGGATCCGCTCCCCCATGGTTCGACGCCTGACGCCGCGGGCCCTCAACGCGGGACGAGGCCACTGGACAGCGCCCCGTCAAGGCGAGCTCACAGGGGCGCCGGCGCGTCGACCTTCTTCGCGCGGCGCTTGGCCTCGGCCCGGCGCCGCCGCTCGTAGGTGCTTGTCGCCTCGCGCACGATCTCCGGCCGGTCCCGGAACACGAACCGCGCCGCCGCGCGCACCGTCGATATCCGCGCGCTCAACAGCCCGATCACCTTGTTGCGGAGGACAAGCGCCTCGCGCGCCTTCTCACCGAGCGCGGCGCTCTGGGTGGGGTGCTCCCGGAGCGCGGCCGCGAGCTCCGCGGCCTCGTCGAGCATGGCCGCGTCGAACCCGCCGAGGCCATCCATCGCCTCGCGCTGGGGCGCCGCGAGGGCGGCGTAGTCGTCCAGGGCCAGCGCGAGCGCGTCGGCGGTGGACGGGTCGCCCGCGTGGGCCTGTCCGAGCTTGGCGAGCCTCGCGTCGTTCTCGTCCTCGACGCCATCGTCGAACAGCCACTCGAGCGTCGCGGTGATCTCGTCGAGGACGAGCTGCCCGCGCTCGAACGGGCTCGCCTTCTTCGGGTCCACGGCGAGCAGGTAGCGCGTGCCCGCCTCGACGGCGGCGCGCTGGAGAGAGAAGATCTCCTCGCCTGTCTTCGCGGTCAGCGCGCTCCAGTCAGGTGAGCACGTCGGTCGCAGTCTTCGCCCCGAGGACGTTATCGATCCAGCGGTCGAGGGTCGCGATGTCCGTGCATGCGTGAATACGCGCGCTCTCGTTCACGGTCAGCGCGATCCCTGCACGCGCAAGCAGCCGCAGCAGCGTGTCCCTCTTGCCCTCGCGTAGCCCCTCGAGCTTGCCCTCACGCATGCCCTCGAGCTTGCCCTCACGTAGACCCTTGAGCTCGCCCTCACGTAGGCTCGCGAGCTTGATGCGATCCATCAGCTCCCGCACGAACGGAAACCTCGCCTCGTCTTCGATCTGCCGTTCCATGACCAACGCCTCCAGAGCCCGCCGCATGGGCTCACGCAACCCGCTCCAGATGACCTGAAAGTAGACCATCGCGTGCTCCTGGTCGAGCCGCCCAAGCGCAACGAGCGCGGCCTTGACCACGGTGAGCCCGCTCGGCCCATTGCCGTGCGCCACCGCCGAGAGCACGGCCAGCTCGGCGTCCTTCTCCGCCTCGGCAGGGTCGGTGATCTCGGGGACGACGGCCGGACCGAGCACCAGCGGCTCGACGTGGCCGAGGCCCAGGCCGAGGTCGATGTTCTCCGCCGCCCAGGCGGCCACGCCGGCGTCCGGTGCGATCACGAGGATGACCGTGCCGCAGCGCTTCCTGGCACGCACGACCGTGACGTACGTCGGCCACGAGAACTTCTTGTCCGGATCCATGTCGCGCTGGACCTCGATGACGATCGCAAGCACCAGCGCGCCGCTCGCGTCTCGAAGCTCGAGCACCAGATCAGCGCGGAACTCCACCGGGAGGAGCTGGTCGAGCGACGATTCGACGACTCCGACCGAGGTGTGTGGCGGCACCTCGAGGCGGAAGAGCGTCGCGAGCCAGTGGGGCGCGAGCTCGGGGTGCTCACGGAACATCTCGACGAGGGCGTTGTGCTCGAGCGTCGGCATGACGCTCGACCTCGAGCACACCCCATGCCGGCGCGAAAACACGGGAGAACCCGAGGAGAGCTCCTGCTCAGGGGGTGGCGCCGCCATGGCGGAGGGCCGCCGGCATCCCTCCGGTGAAGCGCCCATCCACGGCGCTGATGGATCCATCCAGAACATCGAATGGTCGGCCGGATGCGCGTCATTACAACTCTCTTCACCGAAGCGCGGCGCGCCGTGCGCCGCCGAAGAGGAGGATCCCATGACCGCTGCTTTCCCGACCGCCGTGACGCTCTCCCTCCTGGCCCGCATCGAGGCCAAGCCCGGCAAGGAGGCCGAGGTCGAGGCGCTCCTCCGCTCCGCCGTCGGCCTCGCCGCCGAGGAGCCGCGGACGGTTCACTGGTTCGCGCTGCGCATCGGGCCGTCGACGTTCGGCATCTTCGACACCTTCGCGGACGAGGTGGGGCGCAAGGAGCACCTCGCGGGCCGCATCGCCGCAGCGCTCATGGCCAAGGCGCCGGAGCTGCTCGCCGCGCCGCCCGTCATCGAGCACGTGGACATCATCGCCGCGAAGGGGTGACCGGCCGCGCCCGCGCAGCGCGTGAGAGCAGCGCGTCCCAGAAGAGCTGCAAGCCCGGCGCCGGCGTGCGATCGCCCGAGCGCACCAGCGCGACGGTGCGACGGAGGGCCGGATCGACGAGCGGGCGCTGCGACGCGCCCGTCAGGAGCACCGAGTGCTCGGGCATGAAGGCAAACCCCAGCCCCGCCTGCACCAGGCTCTGGACCCAGTCCTCCCGGTCGGTGCGGTACGCCGCGTACAGGTCCACGCGCCGCGCGGCGCACACGCCCGTCACCTGCTCGCGCATCTCGCAGGCGAGCCGATCGAGGTAGGGCTCGCCGTCCAGATCCTCGAGCCGCAGGCCCTCGCGCGCGGCCAGGTGGTGGCCGGGCGGGAGGACCACGACGTAGCGCTCCTCGTAGAGGGGCGCCACCACGCACCAGTCCGGCACGGCGTCACCGAGGTTCGAAACGATGACGTCGACCTCGGCCTCCTCCAGCCGCCGCAGGAGCTCCCCCTGCACGGCCACCGCGATCTCCAGCTCCACCCCCGGCGCCTCCGCGCGGAACGCCGCCAGCGAGCCCGCGAGCCGCGCGGGCCCGATGGTGCAGAGGATGCCCACCCGGAGCGGCACCTGCTTGAGGCGCCGGTGGTTGTCCGCGATCACCTGGACGGCCTGCATCTCGTCCCGCAGCCGCTGGAGCCGCGGCAGCACGCGCTGCCCCAGCGCCGTGAGCTTGGCGCCGCCGCGCTCGCGCAGGACGAGCGGCCCGCCCAGCTCCTCCTCGAGCTTCTTGATGGCGGCCGTGAGCGCGGGCTGCGAGACCGCGCACCGCTCGGCCGCGCGCGTGAAGCTGCGGGTCTCGGTCACCGCAAGGAAATACCGGACCTGATGCATCTCCATGGCCGCGCATCTTCGCCCGGCGACGCCGCCCGCGCCAAGGAGGGCGGCGCGATCGCTCGCAGCGATGGCATCCACGCGCGCGCCTCCGTGGCACAAACGCATCATCGACGTCGAGGCGATGGGCGCCAGGGCCTCGGCCGAGCACCGACGCGGATTGTCACGAGCCATCGAGAAAGGAGGACGAGATGAACGAGACCGATAGGGTGATCCCGCCGCGCGCGCTCCTTGTGTCTGCAATCATGCTCGGCGCCCGCACTGGCGCCGAGCAAACCGACGGCGCCGACGTGCTCTCCGGCGAGGAGGTCGGCGTGGCGGCGTCGCGCCTCACCACGCGCCGAGCGCGGAGAATCCAGGGCTCTCCAAGGTCAAATACGAGCGCGCAGGGCGCCCGACGCCGGCGGGGTTCGGGCTGTTCATACCCACCGCTCGGGCGAGCGGAAGCGCTCCACGCGCGCTTGACACCGGCAATGGTTCTGCGGCTTCCTGTACGTCATGGGCAACGCTCCCGAACCCGCGTTGAGCGCCGCCGCGCAGGGCCTCGTCACCCTCGCCAACGAAGAGGCCGAGCGCGCGGGCACGGTCCTCGGCGTCTTTCACTGGCTCTTCGCCGTGCTCGACCGATACGGCGGGATGGCCGAGTCGAGCGCTGAAGGGCTCGTCGCCGCAACCGCGATGTCCCACCTGCGCGGCTGGCTGCGCCGCGGCGAGACCGGACTGCCCCTCAGCAGGGCCGCGGTCGCGCAGCGCGCAGCAGCGCGAATGGAGGAGCGATGCGCCGAGGTCGTGACCGAGCACGACATCGTCGTCGTCATTCTGAGGGCGGCCGGCTACACGGTCCGTCCAGGAGGTATCGGCGCCGATCAGCGCCAGCCGAAGGCTCGCCTGATCCTGCACCGGGCCGACGGCCAGAGGACGATCGAGCTGCGCCCGGTGACCTCGATCGGGCGGAACGAGACCCACGCCGTTCCCGTCAACGATAGCAAGGTCTCCAAGGATCACTGCGTCATCGAATTCAGCGCTGGCGGCTGGACGATCCGGGATCTGGGCAGCGCGAACGGGACGTTCGTCAATGGCGAGCGGGTGCAGAAAGGAGCGGCGCTCAGGCACGGCGACGAGATCACCCTGGGCGACACCAAGGCTCGGTTTGAAGACGACTCCGCGCCGGCGGCGCCCGCCGGCCTCACGGCGAAGCGCAGTGCGACGCCTGCGTGGCGTCCTCGCGCGAAATCGCCGACGCCGGTCCTGAACGCGTTCGCGCGCGATCTCACGCACGAGGCCGCGGCGGGCACCCTGCCGCCCGTCGTCGGCCGGAAGGAGGAGACCGCGCTCGTCCTCGAGACGCTGTGCCGGCGCACCAAGCGAAACCCCATGCTCCTCGGGCCCGCGGGCGTGGGCAAGACGGCCATCGTCGAGGGCCTGGCCGTGCGCATCGTGCGCGGCGACGTGCCCGAGCTCCTGCGCGGTGTGCGGCTGTTCGCGCTGTCGCTGGGCGCGCTCGTCGCCGAGGCGGGCCGGGCGCATGGAGAGCTCGAGAAGCGGGTGATGGCCGTCCTCGCGGAGGCAAGCCAGGATGGCATCCTGCTCTTCATCGATGAGGTGCACGCGATCGTCGGCGCAGGCGGCGCGGCCGGCCGCAATGACGTCGCGAGCCAGCTCAAGCCGGCGCTCGCCCGCGGAGAGATCGCGTGCATCGCCGCGACGACGGACGACGAGTACCGGCGCTTCATCGAGCCAGATCCCGCCCTGGAGCGTCGCTTCCAGCCGATTCGCGTGAGGGAGATGACGCCAGAGCAGACGCTCGACGTGATGTTCGCGACGCGCGATGAGCTCGCGAAGCTCCGCGGCGTGAGCGCGGGCGACGACGTCGTACGATGGCTCGTCGGCTTCGCAAAGCAGTTCCTCCGCAACAGGCACTTCCCCGACAAAGGCGTCGACCTGCTCGAACAGTGCGTCGCATACACGGTGTCCAAGGGGAAGAAGGTGGTCGAGCTGGACGACGCCGAGGCCGTCGCCCAGCGCATGATCGGCATGCCCGTCGCGCTGTCGGCGCGCACCGGAAAGCTGCACAAGGCGCTCCTGTCGCGCGGGCTGCTCGCCGAGGAGGACGCCACCAGGCTCGTGGAGCGGCTCGATGTCACGATGCGGGGGCTCGATCTCCGCCCCGCGCGGCCGAACGCCGTCGTTCTGCTCCTGGGTGACGCCACCCAGTCCGCAAGAGCGTTGAGCGACGTCATCGCCGAGGCGTTGTTCGGCGCCAGCGACCGTGTGGTTGCGATCGACTTCGCGAGCTACGTCCACCCCGCCGACACCGCGTCCCTCATCGGCGCGCGTCCAGGCTACATCGGCTACTCGGACACGGTGGCGCTCCACCGGGTCGCGGAGATGCCGTGGTGCGTGCTGCGGTTGGACAACGTGCACGGCTGCCACGACCGGGTGCGCGAGATGCTCGTGCAGATGCTCGCGGAGGGATCCATCACCGATTCGCGAGGCAAGCGCATCTACCTGAGCGACGTGGTCGTCATCGCGACCGCGCCGCCGGTGCGGGGGGTGAGGCTCGCCGCTGCGAACAGCGGCTCCGTGGCCGCGAGGTTCGCCGATCTGCGCGCGGGTGAGCAGGCGCTGGGCGCCGCGTTCATGGAGCAGTGCGATCTCGTGTGCTCGGAGTTGCCCAGCGCTGGCGAGAAGCAGAGGGGCTATGTGCAGTCGGTGCTGCTCGCCGGTCTGGCCGAGCGCTGGAGCGAGCACGGCCTCTCGCTCGCGTGGGACGTGACGCTCGTTGACTGGCTCATCGCCCAGGCCGGCGCGCAGGCGAGCCCGCAGGGCTGGGAGCGGTTGATCGACGGCGAGCTGACGCCCGTCATCTTGCCGCACCTCGGACGCCCGGACGGGCGGCAGCGCTCGCTCGTCGTGTACGTCGCCGACGGGAAGATCGAGGTCGGCACCGACGCCCCGAGGCCTCCCGAACGTACAGAGCGTCAGACGGAGGTGACCGCCGAGCCCCCACCTCCGCGAGCGGAGGACGAACGGCCCGCGCCGGCGCCTGCAGCGAGCCCCACGACCAGAGCGATGCGCCTCCTGAGCGTGTGGGGCAGTTATGCGTGGAAGGGCTGGTCGACGCTGACCGATGTCCTCTGTACACCCGACGGCAGCGGCGTATGGACGCTCGGGCACGATCTCCATAGTACCCTCTGGGACGCCGTGAGCGGCGAGCCGCTCCGGCGCTTTCCGCTCGATGCGCCTGGCGCCGAGGAGCACGCGGTCCCGGCCGTCGGCGCGATCACGCCCGACGGCGCGCGCCTGCTCGTGGGCCGCTACGACGGCAGCCTCGCCCTCTACGACCTCGGTCAGGGTGCGCGCCTCTGGAAGGTGAGCGCTGTCGACCAGGGGCAGCGCACGGTCCCTGTCATCCGCTGCATCGCTGTCTCGCGGTCCGGAAGGCTCGCGGCCACGGCCGCGGCGGGTGAGCTGGCCCCTGCAGTCCGCGTCTGGGACGTTGCGCGGGGGGTGGAGATACAGCGTGTCGAAGGCGCGGCGGCGACCGTCGCGTTCCTGCCCAGCGAGCAGCTGCTCGTGGACGGCAAGCGAGTGATCGACGCCGCGACGAGCGCCGTGGCGTACGAAATCCCTGGGCCGAGCCGGGTTACCGCCGCGGCGTGCTCGTCTGACGGCGCGCATATCGTGATCGGCGATCACGACGGCAACCTCTGGTGCTGGGAGACGGCAAAGCTCGCCGCCGCGGCGCCGCCAGCGCCCAAGTGGAAAGGGCAGAATACCAATGCCTGGGGAGAGAAGAGTCCCATCGACCACGCCGCGATCTCCCACGACGGGAGCTGGGTCTTCACGGTGAGCACGCTAAGCCACCAGCACTGGGCGCTGGCGAACGGGCTGAGGGTGAGCAGCTCGGGCTTCCACGGCACATGGCGGGTCACGTACGCCCCCGACGCGTCGCGCGCGTTCGGGATAGAGCTGCACCACAAGCGGATCTGCCATTTCGACATGATCCGCCGCGGCGAGGTGCGGCCTCCCTACGAGCACGAGGAGACGATCACGTGCCTGGCGATCTCGCCCGACGGAAGGCTCGCGGTCACGGGGAGCCGGGACAGGACGGCGCGCCTCTGGGACGTCGCGACCGGCGGACCGATGGGAGTACTCTCCACAATGTCGGTGAACGCGGTGGCCTTCTCGGCCGACGGGCGCCGCGTGTTCGTGGGCGATGAAGCAGGCGGCAGCGCGTACGACGTGTCCACCCGGCAGCGGCTGGTCCAGTGGTCGTGGGTGGCGCTCAAGATGGCAGCATTCGTCGTCGTCGCGCCGACGCCCGACGCCACGGGCGTGGTGTTCTGCGACGCGGACGGGTCGGTGCTCCGATGGGACCTCCAGGCGTCGAGGGAGGTGTGGCGGAGGACCAAGGCGGGCGCGAGACGGGCGACCTTCTCGACCGATGGTTCGCGTCTGGTCGTCACGACGGCGCACCGCACGCTCGAGATCTGGGACGCGGAGAGCGGCGCGACGCTCTCGCAAAACCCCGTGCCGGACCGGCTCAAGACGCAGCCTCAGGTGCTCCTCCGCGACGGGCGCACCGTGCTCGCGATCCAGACCGAGCAATGCCTCGCGCTGCGCGACCTCCCTTCGGGAGCGGAGCAGCGACGCTTCCCGGGATCGCAGCTCGCCGACGGCGTCCTCGCGGTCTGTCCTCATGAGCGCCTCGCGGTCACCGCGACGGCGCGTGGAACGTTGCAGCTCTGGGACATCCCGGGCGCCTCGCTCCTGGACACGTTCGATCTGGCGTCGAGCTCCGATACCGTGACCTGCGCCGCCTTCCTGCCGGACGGGCGGGCGCTCCTGGCGGGGACGACGCGCGGGGTGGTGCTGCGGTTTGCGCCGATCTGAACGGGAAGGTCGCCCTATCCGTGCCGAGCAGCGCGCTGTTTCGCCTCTTCGACACGCCACTCGAGGTGCTGCTCGAATCGCCTTTTGAACGCGAATATCTGCGATTTTATCATCTCATAGTCCTCCTTTCGCTCGATCCGCCGGACGAGCGGCATCCACACGTCGTCGGGTACCTCGAGCGCGCGGCAGGCGCGCGTGAGCGCGGCCACCAACGCCGTGGAGATGTCGTCCTCCGGGGCGTACACGATGAGCAGCATGTGCAGCTTGGCGGCCAGTACGAGGATCGCCAGTGCGTCCGGGCCGAAGCGCTCGCGGACCTCATCGGCGTTCTCACGGCACAGCGTCGAGAGCAGGTAAAACCAGACATCCGCCGTGTCGCTGATCTTCTCCCCCTTTCGTGGCGGGAGCTCCGGTACGGTCAGCCCGAGCCGCTCCGCCGCGTCGTTCGACGTTCGCACCAGGTCCGGCATGTCCGCCGGGCCCAGCTTTCCCGTGCTGTACGCCGCCGCGATCGCCGCGGCGTTGCTCGCATAGAGCCACACGTCGAGCTCTCGCGCCTTCGGCGCGCTGCCCGATAGCCGCTCGTGCAGCGCGTCCGTCACCTGACGTTTGAACTCGAAGACGGCGTCCGTCGCCCGGGCGCTGTCACCAGCCTTCAGGTCCTGCTCGAGCGAGCGAAGGCTCGCATCGGAGATCCCGAGCGTGCGCAGCTGTTGCTGATAGCGCGCGATCACGTCGAGCCGCGACGGCTCGTCGAGGTGCTCGACGAACTCCGGCGTCATGCCGACGTCGAACGCCAGGATGAACGCCGTCTTCGGCCCCACTCCATGCCGCCGGCCCAGCTCCCCATGGAGCAGCGCTGCGTCCTTGAAGCATCGTTTCAGATAAGCAGATTTGTCCTCGCCCGGCTTCGGCGACTCCAACGCGATGGGCTGCGTGAAGCCGAGACGTCTCCCGTTCTGGTTGGCGCGCTTCAACTGCCTGCCGACAAAGTCATCGGCCCGCTCCGGCGATGCCAGGTTGGACGCCTTGATCCTCGCCGCCAGCGAGAGCCTGAACCCGAGGAGAAAACACTGCCGCAGCCGCTCGACCGGCGTATCCTCCGCCCCGGCTGCCTCGGCCTCGCGGAAGGGGGGCTCGGCGCGATCGGCCCCAGCGCCCTCGCCGCCCGCGAGCTCCCGGAGGATGCGCACCACCTCGCGGTGCTGTCCATCGACATTGTCATACAGGACGAGCCGCACGCCGGCCTTCTCGAGCTGCCTCCTTCGGTAAGGTGTCGCAGCGTCGGAGGGGACGAGCGCAAAGTGCCTCGGCGGCTGATCGCCGGCGAAGGCGCGCACCCGGGCGAGGACGGCGTCGAAGTCATCGTCGGACAGCCGGTAGCCCACGAAGAGGAGCGTGCAGGTGTTGAAGAGCGCTCGGAACACCTGCTTGAGGTTCTCATCGGCGTTCATGGCGTGGTCGTAGTCCTGCCGGGTCAGGACCCAGGTCGACCGATCCACGAGCGTGCCATGGAGCTTGAGGATATACTGCCGCCGCTGGGCGAGATCCGCGGTGGCGCGGGCGACCGCTGGCCAAGCGCCGGCGAAGGCGCGCTCGAGGAGGCCATCGAGGTTGGTCGTGAGCAGGGCGCGGAGGAGCGGTCGAAGGGCCCCGATCGCCAAGGCGATGTCAGGCAGACGCTCTATGGCCCGATCGTCGAGGTCACGCGCGACGGCAGCGCCGAACTCGACCGGACCCAGGCACTCCTTGATGGCGGAGAGGGCGTCGATGAACCGCTGCTGCTCGGCGAGCGTCGCGATCTCGAGGAGGCTCGCCACCGCCGCGCCGCGCGCGCGACAGCGCGCGGCGAGCCGCTCGATGAGCTCTTCGCGCGAGGGCAGTCCCGCGGCGACCGAGACACCGGCGCCCGCGAAGGCCACGAGGTCCCCGCCGCGGTAGGCCTGGCGCAGCTCTTCAAGAGCTGGGTCCGCTCCGCTGCCCGAGCTGCCGAGGTGCACAACCATGGTTGGAACGCCGACGAGCCTAGCACACCTCAGGCCCTGCCCTGTTCCGCGTTTCCGCGGCCCGAGGCGTACCGCGGGCCGACCGGCAGCCGGTCGCGCGCCTCGGCCCAACCAGCGCTCGGGACGGCGCCGACAGGCGCGCTCGTACACCCGCTCGCGGCCGCGGCAGCGCGACGTCGCGCGCCTCGTGGGGGGTCACCGCAGCGCGGTGGTGATCACATAACGCGTCTCGCCGAACTCCGGATCATTGCACTCCTTGTAATACTCCCCGGAGCGGTTGAGCTTGCCGCAGTACTCCTTGCAACGCCCGACGATCTCGATCATCCCGCAGCCCTCGAGATCGCCGTCCGCGCCGAGCTGGCCCGCGGCGCAGTCGCGCTTCGCCGCGCGCGCGACGTCGACGTTCGCCGGGTTGTAACAGGCGCGCAGGTACGGCGTCTCCGTGAAGAGGTTCCCCCAGAAGGCCCCTTCGACATGAGGGTACTCGTCGAGCTCGCCGCACCCGACCTCGTGATGCAGCGGGTTCTGTCGGGAGCGCATCGAGATGCTGACCGAGACGCCATAACGGTTCGTGTGGGCGGCGAGGCACGCGGAGACCATCCGCTTGCCCTCGTCGTCGAGCGGGCGGCGGTCCCACCGGGGCGCGAGGCCGAGGTGTCCGGGATAGACCTCCTTGTGGGTCGCGCCCGCGCGGTCGGTCCAGGAGAAACGGAACGACTGGGACTCCTTGAGCGCGCAGCTGACCGTGTACTTCACGAGCGACCGGAAGAGATCGCCCCTCGCGCCAGGATCCCTGAGAGCGGAGGCCGCCACCGGGCTCAGCGCGTTCACGCTGAGCGCGTTGACGCTCAGCGCATTCGCGCTCAGCGCATTCACGCTCAGCGCATTCGCGCTCAGCGCATTGCCGGTCGCGAGCTCGTCAGCGCTCGAGCCGAGCTCCTCTGTTTCATCCCCCGCTTCGAGCGCCTGCTCGGGCGCGACGCAGCCGGTAGCCACGAAAAGGATGCCTGCGCACCCAAGTACAGCCCTGGTTTTCACGTGATGAGACCTCAGGTAGCGAGCCAAGGGGAGCGCCCACGCTCCCCGATCACAGCACGCCCTCCGGCGCGTCGCTCAACACAACGACAGCCGGGAACTCTCCACGTCAACGATCAGGGTACGGCAAACCACTTCGACTGTCAGCCATTAAATTGCACGTCCTCCGCGGATTCCTCCGTGGGACAGCAACGATTCGTCACGTTCGGCCACGTTCCGTGACGTTCGGCCACATTCAGTTCCGGCGGTTCCGCCCGGCTCCGACAGCTCCGACCCACTGCGATGCGAGCTCCAGGGTGCGGGCGTTGTCCGGAACGTGTGAGAGAAAGCGCCCGCGCCACTCGGGATCGCGGACGCCGGCGGCCCGGTCGAGCAGCTTGTCGCGCGCCGAGGAGATGGCGACCGCCGCGCTGGCCGCGTCGCCGACCGCGGAGAACGCCTCCGCGTGGACCAGCCGGATCATCGACTCGCCCTCTTCGATCCCGCCGAGCGACTCGAGCGCTGCCAGGGCCTCGCCGGCGGCCGCGAGCGCCTCGGCGGCGCGCCCCAGCCCGATCAGCGCCCGGGCGCGGATCGCCATGGCCGTGACGCGGAACGGCGACGCGCTCTCCAGCGCCTCGGCGAGGCGCGCCTCGCGCTCCGCGCCCGCGAGATCGCCGGCGAGCAGGGCGATCTTCGCGAGGTACGAGCGCGACACCACCTCGGCGCGCGGGTCGCCCAGCCGCTGGCTCGAGGCGAGGGCCGCCTCCTCGACGGCCCGCGCCTCGGCGAGCCTGCCGCGGTAGGCGAGGACCTGCCCGAGGCTGGCCTGCGCCGCCGCCGCCACCTCGTGCAGACCCATCCGCTCCGTGGCCTCCAGCACGGAGCGGAGCGCCGCCTCGGCGCCGCCGAAGTCGCCGAGCTCGCCGTAGGAATAGCCCAGGTTCGCGCGGGTGATGCACGCGTTGCGCCGGTCGCCGACCTGCTCGAACGCCACGAGCGCGGCCTCCAGGCCGGTGACGCAGGCGCCGGGATCACCCCCGCTCATCGCGCGGAAAGCGCGCGCCTGGTGCAGCCCCGCGGCGACCTCGGCGCCGGCGCCGGCGCCGGTCGACGCCCCGTCGCCCATGGCGCGCTCCACCTCCGCGATGAGCCCGTCGACGATCGCAGGCCGTCCGGCGAAGGCCAGCGTCGAGGCGCCCATGCAGAGACAGGTGCTCCTCGCGCTCTCGGCGCCCTGCGAGGCGGTGACGACGACCGCCGCGCCCATCCACCGCTCCACGCGGTCGAAGCCGCCCAGCTTGCTCGCGGCCGCGACGGCCTGCGTGACGGCCGCGAACCACGGCGCCGAGCCGGGCGCGAGGTGCCGCGCCGCGTCCGTCCCCCGCTGCTCGGCCAGCGCGAGGTCGCCCCGCCACACGTGCGCCTCGGCCTGGACCAGCCGGAGCGCCCCCACCACCGCGGGCTCCGGCGCGCACTCGAGCCCGCGCTCGGCCCGCGCGATCGCGGCGCCGAGATCGTTGCCCTCCAGGGCGTGCTGCGCCGCGCGCAGGTACGCCGCCGCGGCCCGCGCGGGCACGGCGCCGCGCTCGAAGTGCTCCGCGAGCGCCATCGCGTCGGGCTCGCCCGCGCCCTCCAGCCAGGCGCC
The DNA here is from genome assembly GCF_051475585.1 of Sorangium sp. So ce426. Classification (NCBI taxonomy): domain Bacteria; kingdom Pseudomonadati; phylum Myxococcota; order Polyangiales; family Polyangiaceae; genus Sorangium; species Sorangium sp. So ce426. The sequence continues at coordinate 10,143,966 of NZ_CP150341.1, forward strand.
CGCCAGCGCGTGGCCCAGCCGCCGGTCGGCCTCCGTCAGCATCCCGTACGCCGCCTCGCGCACCAGCGCGTGCCGGAAGCGGTACTCGACCTCTCCGCGCAGCCGCCCGGGGCCGCGCCGGTGGACCACCTCGCGGCGCTCCAGCTCCGAGAGCCAGCGCGTCACCTCGGCGCCCCCGAGCAGCGCGCTCACCGCGCTCGGCCAGAACGCCTGGCCGAACACGCTCGCGGCCCGCAGCACGCGCCGCGCCTCGGCGTCGAGCGCCTCGATGCGCGCCTGCACCATCGCCAGCACCGTCTCCGGCAGGTCCGCGCCGTGGCCGGCCGCCACCGCGCGGACCTGCTCCTCCAGGTAGAACGGGTTGCCGTCCGCCCGGTCCACCAGCGTGGCCACGAGCTCCGCGCTCGCCTCGTCCCCCAGCGCGGCCCGCACCAGCCGCTCGCTCGCCCGGCGCGTGAGCGGCGGCAGCATCATCTGGTTGCCGAAGCGCCCCTGCGACAGCCCCGGAAAGGCCTCGTGCACCTCGGGTCGGGCCAGCCCCAGCACCAGGAACGGCAGATCCCGCAGGCTCCGGAGCGCCGCCTCCACCATGGTCAGGGTGGGCAGGTCGCCCCACTGCAGGTCCTCGAGGATCAGCAGCACGGGCTGCCTCGCGCACTCGGCCCGGATGAACTCTTCCCACGACAGCCGCAGCTGATCGCCCATCAGCTGCCGGTTGCGCCGCGCCGCGCCGACCCGGATGTCGTCGTCCGGGAACGGCGCGCCCAGGAGCTCGCCAAGGAAGGCGCTGACGCGCCCGACGTCGAGCTCCGGGTGGCGCTCGACCCGCGCCCTCACCTTGCGCCGCCGCTCCTCCAGCGGCTCGCCGTCGACGATGCCCATCGCGCTCCGCAGCGCGCGCGACAGCAGGCCGAACGCCGAGCCCGAGCTCATCGGGTCCCCCTGGCCGATCCACACCTCCACGGGGGCGCCGTCCGCCAGGTCGGCGCCGCCCCCGCCGCGCGCGCGATCGGCCGCTCGCGCGTTGCGCGCCGACACCGTCTCGAGGAACTCCTGCCGCAGCCGCGATTTGCCCATGCCGGCCGCCGCGACCACCAGCAGCGCGCCGGAGGTCGACTCCTCGGTGCTCCGATCGAGCTCGGCGCTGAGCACGCCGAGCTCCCGCTCCCGCCCGAAGCACGCCACCGGCTTGCCGAGCAGCGCCGGCGCCGACGTCACCCGGAGGTCGTCCCGCGCCCCGTGGAGGAAGCGCGCGCCGCCCTCGCAGCTCGTCTCGAACCGGCCGCCCAGGAGCCCCGCCGTCACCTCGTCGATGCGGACCGCGGCGATTGCGCCCGGCTCGCCGCGCGACGGCAGGAGCTGGACCGCCCGGTCGATGAGCTCGCCCATCGGGATGCGCGACGTCAGCTCGGCCCGGCCGGTCACGAGCGAGACCTGCGCGCCGCCGAGCAACGCGCGCAGCGAGAGCGCGCAGCGCGCGGCCTGCGCGGCGAGATCGGTGGCCGCCTCGGCGCTCGTCAGCACGAGCAGCGGCGATCTCGCGTCGATGAGCTCGATCTGGCCCTGGTAGCGCTCGGCGAGCGCGTAGAGCTCGTCGGCGCGGCCCGTCGCCCGCGCCTGCTCCTCCTCCTGCGAGCGCGTCACCTCCTCGGGCGCCGAGCGCTCGTGGGCGAGCACGAGGCACGTGACGCGCCGCTCGCTGCTCGTGAGCTCCAGGACGGGCGCCAGCGCGGCAGGGTAGGCGCCGTCCGCCGCGCCGGCGCGGCTGAGGTCGATCGCGCGGAGCTCCTCGGCGACGGCCGCGCCGTCGCGGGGCCGCCCGTCTGGCTGCTTCGCGAGCATCCTGGTGACCAGGGCGTCGAGCTCGTCCGGCAGGTCCGGGCGGACCTCGCGGAGGCGCGGCGGCTCGTCGAGCAGCACCTTGACCATCACGGCGAGCGCCCCGGCGCCCTGGAAGGCGGCGCGCCCGGTGAGGCACTTGAAGAGCACGCAGCCGAGCGCGAACACGTCGGCGCGGGCGTCGACGCGCCGCTCGCCGCGCGCCTGCTCGGGCGCCATGTACTCCGGGGTCCCGAGGACGGTGCCCGGCAGGGTGAGCTGCTGGTCGATCCGGAAGCGCGCGATCCCGAAGTCGAGCACCATCGCGCGATCGAGCCGCCCCTCGACGAGGAGCAGGTTGCTCGGCTTGAGGTCGCGGTGCACGACGCCCTGCCCGTGGAGGGCGCCGAGCGTCTCGGCGATCCGCGCGACGACGTCGACGCTCTCGGCGGGGGTGAGCCCTCGCCGCGCGATGCGCTCGGCGAGCGTCTCCCCGGCGAGCCACTCCATCACCAGGTACGGCTTGCCGGCCGCCGCGACGCCGTGGGCGATGTACCGGACGACGCCGGGGACGCGCAGCGCCGAGAGCGCCTCCACCTCGCAGGAGAAGCGGCTGAGCTCACCCTTCTCGGCGCGGCGAAGCACCTTGAGAGCCACCGTGTCGCCGCTTCGCCGGTCGCGCGCCCGGTAGACGTGCCCCATCCCGCCCGAGCCCGCGAGGCCCTCGATCTGGAACCGCTCGTCGACGATCTCTCCGACGCGCATCAACGGCCGTGAATCCAGCGATATCACGCGCGCCGCCCTCCCGGTCTGGATACAGGTCCGGGATGGTAGGGCGACTCACCTCCAGCGCGACCGCGACCGGATCGAACGCGCGATGCGACGCGTCAGGGCTGGAGTCTCACGAAGAGCACGCCGGGGCGCTCGGGGAGGACCGGCGCCGCGCACGCGCTGGCCGCTCGCCGGCGCGAACGGGGGTCCTCGACGGATACGTGCGTGTGCGCAGGCCGTCCGGGTGGCGCGCCGAGCGCGGGTAAATCATCGACGACGAGGGCGCCTGTGATGGGGGGACGGCGCCGGCGCCGGGAGGGCGCCGCCGGGTGCCATGTTCTGCGGGCTCGCTTCAAGGCATCTGAAAAGCCATCGAGGAGCGCATCTCGCCATGTCGATAAGCCACGTAGTCGCGTCATGTCGATGGGTCGGTCTGGCGCATCGCGGACCTCGCCATCGCGCCGGCGAAGGGACGTGCCTGCGCCATCGCCGAACGCGAGACCCCGCCGAGGGCGCCCGGGGTGGGAGCGCTGGAGCGGCGCGGAGACGGCACGCGCCCGGAGGGCGGCCCTGAGGCGCGCTCGCCGGCGGGCCGGCACCTCCGCCCGCCGCGTGGCGTCAGGACGTCCGCGCGGCGCGAGCGAGGACGGAGACGGCGCTGGGCGGACATCATGAATGAAGTTTTTCTCTCCTGACGTTATCTTCGCCTCGGCGGCGTTTGTGATGAAGATCTTGTCCCCCGACGCCGTCTCGCCTCGGCGGCGTTCGCGAGCCGGCTCGGCGACCAAGGTGGCTGTTGACTTCCACCCGCGGAACTGCAATGTCTCTCGCTGCGCTTGCCCTTACCCACAGGAGACGTCGGATGTCGATGAGCAAGAAGCTGATGAGTGCCGTGTTGATGACCGTCGGCATTGGCTTTGCTGGAGCCGCGTGGGCCGCTGGCGGGACCACGGACCTCCCCGCATCCGTCGCCGAGAAGAAGGATTTCGGCTGCGGTGCAAAAGGACAGAAAGCCTGTCCGATGCAGGGCTGGATGAAGTCGGTGATGCAGTCGGCGACCACGAGCGGCGACGGCGCGAAGATCGCGGAAGCGCTGAAGTACGTGGCGGCGAGGCCGCCGAAGGGCATGGACAAGTGGGTCGCGATCTCGAACGACGGCATCGAGAAGGCCAAGAAGGGCGACATCGACGGTGCCAAGGCGAGCTGCAAGGCCTGCCACGATCTGTACAAGGCGGAGTACAAGGAGAAGCTCCGCGACGCCCCCTTCTGAGGGGCTTCTCTCCTCTCTCGCGCTCTTCCCTCCCTCCGTTCTTCCTTCAGCGCGCCGAGAGCGCGCCTTCGTCGGGCAGCCCTGGCCGGTCGCGCCGGGGCTCGCCAGTCGGCCTGCGGTGACGGGCATGAGCCGCCCCGCGGGCCAGAGCCCCCCGCTGGGTGCGCGCCGGACGGCGCAGCTCAGCAGCCGCCGCCGGCAGCCGCGCAGATCTCCTGGGGCGTGAGCGTCCGGCCGAAGATGCGGAGGCTGTCGAGCATCCCGTTGAACTCGTCTTCCCCCGAGGGTTCGTCCGAGCCGATGTGGACGGGCTGTTCGCCGGAGGCGATCACCGGGCCAGAGGGGCTCCGGTCGACCTCGACGCCGTTCACGTAGAGGCTCTGCGTCTGGCCGTCGGAGAGACAGGCGACGTGCGTCCACTGCCCGGGAACGATGGGGTAAGTCACGTTCCGCTCGACGCCCATGGTGCAGCGGATCTGTCCGCCCGGCATCAGGAAGAGCGAAGGCTTCCCGCCGCTGTCGATCACGGTGTATCGCCGCTTCTCGGGGAGAGAGGCGGGGTTGATCCAGACATCGATGGTCATCGCGGAGGCGGTCCATGCGGCGTCGTGGCGGAAGTAGAGTTTGCTCCCCATCGTCACCGAGAGCGCCTGGCCGGCGCGGCCAGGCGCGTAGTGCAGGCTGCGCACCCGCTCGGGCGTGAAGTGATGCTGCGAGGCGTCGTCGGGGTTGCCCTCGAACGCGAAGCACGCGATCAGCGATGGAGCCGCCGCCCCGCACAGCGGCTTTGGAGCGCCATCGGGCTCTTCGACCGGATCCCCGCCGGGCTCTTCGACCGGATCCCCGCCGGGCTCTTCGACCGGATCTCCGCCGGGCTCTTCGACGGGAGCGCCGCCGGGTTCTTCCGCCGGAGCGCCGCCAGGCTCTTCGATGGGAGCGCCGCCAGGCTGTCCGGCGATGGCTCCGCCGGGTTCTTCCGCCGGAGCGCCGCCAGGTCCTCCGGGTTGAGCTTCGGATTCACCTGACCCGCCTGTGCCTTTCGTGTCGAGGACGCAGCCCGGCAACGACAGAAGAAAGACGGCGACGCCGGCCAGGCGATGTGCAGAGTGATGGAATTTGCAAAGCATGCTGCGTTTCCTGCGGGGCGCTCAGCGTAGCTCAGAATGCCGCTCCCTGTCACCGTGCCTCGCACGAAGGCTCGACTCGCGCCGGCGCGCCGATGCAGTGAGAAGAAAAATGCACCACAGAGGCGCAGAAGAAGAGGCGCGGAGTGCATGGCCGTCGCTCGCTGCTCTCTCCTTCCTGTGAAGCTTCCGCGTCTCCTGGGTCGCGTTCGAGCAAAGAGAAGACCGTGAGCGCAGGCGGGTCGGCGTTTTTTTACGGTGAAGGACGACAAGTCGACTGTTGCTCGACGTCGTGGTCCGGTTCATGGACGGATTCATGGACCGACACGGGGCTCCGCTCCTGCTGCTCACGGCGACGTGGCTCCTGGCTGGCTGCGACAGGGAGGCCCCCCCACCTCGGCCGGACGCGACGCCTGACGGCGGCGGAGGAGGGGCGGCCGCGCCGGGGTGCGCGGCCGGCGAGCGCACGACCGATTCTGGGTGCGAGCCCGCGGGCATCCCGCCCGAGGCCTGCGGCGCCGGCTTCACGCCGGGCGACCGAGCGTGCGCGCCTGTCCTGCCGGATGCCCCCTGCCCTGCGGGGACGATGGCCGTGCCGGGGGAGACCGCCTGTCGCGAGGTCGCGCCGTGCGGTGAGGCGCCCTGGGGCGACATCGCCCTGGACGAGGAGACACAGCACGTCGACGGCGCCTATGCAGGGGGCGACTCCGATGGCACGCCGGAGAGGCCGTGGACGACCGTCGGCGAGGGCCTCCGCGCGGCCGCGCCCGGCGCGGTTGTCGCGATCGCCGCGGGTACGTATCCAGAGGACGTGATCGTCGACAGGCCAGTACGGCTGTGGGGGAGGTGCCCGGCGCTCGTCGCGATCGCCGGGGCGGGGCCGGACACGGCCGCGGCCATCGACGTCGGCGCGGGCGCCGACGCGGCCGAGATACGGGGCGTCGCGATCCGCAGCGCGGGGCAAGGTATCCTGGTCTCGGGCGCGAGCGGCGTCGTGATCGACGAGGTCTGGGTGGCCGGCGCGGGCGCCCAGGGCATCAAGGTGGACAACGAGCGAGGCCCGGCGGCGCTCACCGTCCGTGGCTCGCTCGTCGAAGGTGCCCACCGGGTCGGCGTGCACAGCGCGGGCGCCGAGCTCGCCCTCGAGTCGTCCGTCGTGCGAGGGACCCTCGAGTCCGGCGAGGTCGAGGGGACGGGCGTCGGCGCGAACAGGGGAGAGGGCAACACGCCGGCCTCGATCACGGTGCGCGCATCCATCATCGAGCAGAGCCACGGAACCGGCGTGTACCTCATCGCCTCCGAGGCGCTCGTCGAGGACAGCGTGATCCGCTACAGCACCGGAATCGACACCAACGCCGCCGGGATGGGCGTGCTGGCCATCCGTAACAGCCGGGGCCAGCCGAGCCAGGTGACCTTGAAGCGCAGCGTCCTCGAGGCCAACGAGGAGGCGGGGATCTGGGTCCAGGGCTCGTCCGCCGTCGTCGAGGACACGGTCGTGCGGGACACGCGGCCTTACCCGGACAAACTGGCGACGGGGTGGGGCATCTATATCGCCGCCGACCTCGAGGAGGGCCTGCGCTCCGAGGCGACCCTGCAGCGCGTGGTCGTCGAGCAGAGCCGCTACGTGGGCGTCGCGATCCTGAGCTCCGGCGCCTCGCTCGACGGCGTGCTCGTGCGCGACACCCTGCCGCGCGACGGGGACGGCAAGCACGGCGTCGGGCTCGCGGTGGCCTCCCGCGGCCCGCTGCGCGGCGAGGTCACGGCGCGCGGCTCCGTGGTCGAGGGGAGCCGCACGGCGGGTGTCTTCATCGAGGGCGCCGACGCGACGCTGGAGCGGGTCGCGGTCCGCCGCACGCTCCCGCAGGCGTCGGACGGGCGTTTCGGCCGGGGGATCGAGGTCCACGCGCTCGACACGCCGGACGGGCGGAGCGGCCTCGTGCTCCGGTCGTCGCTCGTCGAGGAGAGCGTCGATTCGGGGCTCGCCCTCTTCGGATCTGCGGCCGCCCTGGAGGAGACAACGGTCCGCGGCACGCGGAGCTCAGCCGGCGGGCTCCAGGGAAACGGCGTCACGATCGTCAAGGACCCCGGCGACTCGGAGGCCACGTTGACCGGCGTGCGCATCGAGGCGAGCGACGGCGCCGCCGTCGCGAGCTTCGGCGCCTCGGTGGCGCTCGCGCGCAGCACCATCGAGTGCAACTTCATCGATCTCAACGTCGAGACGGAGAGCGGCACGGCGGGCAAGATCACCGACGGCGGCCAGAACCAGTGCGGCTGTCAGGGCGTGAGCATCCCGTGCAGGGCGAAGAGCGCGGGGCTCGCGCCGCCGGAGCCGCTGCCGGAAGGGCTGTGACGCCGGCCTCGCCTCAGCCCGGCTCCCGCCTGGCGCGGCGCGGATCCCCCGCTGCGCTCCGCCGCGCCTCCGGCTGGCAGGCCGGGCAGAAGATCGCGTCGTGCCCGTGGACGCTCGCGCGACGGAGCTTGTCGCCGCAGCGCGGGCACGGCTGGCCCGGGCGCCCGCGGACCTTGAGGAAGTCGCGCAGCCGCTCGTCCAGCGCCGGCGCGCGCCGGGCGATCGTCCGGGTCGCGTCGCCGAGGACACGGGCGATCGCCACGTGCAGGCGGTCGGTCTCCTCCTCGGAGAGGCTCTGGACCGTCGCCTTCGGGTGGATCTTTGCCTCGAAGAGCACCTCGTCGGCGTACGAGTCTCCCATGGAGTCGAGCGCCGTCCCGTCCATCAGGAAATCCTTGGCGAGGTCGCGCCGCCCGCGCGCCGCGGCGCGGAACGCCTCCTGCGTGAACACCCGAGGATCGAGGACGTCGAGGCCGACGCGCTGGAGCCCGGGGATCCTGTCGAAATCGCCCCGCGCGAGCACGTAGACCTTGCTCATCTGCACGTCGTCTCGGACCCTGAGCTCGCGGCCGTCCCCGAGGGTCAGCGAGAAGGCGAGATCGGTTGGAATCCGCGTCTCTCCTGGCCGCGTGATCGAGAACCGCCCTGCCAGCATCGGGGAGATCACGAGATCGAGCGCGCGCGCCCCGCCGAGCTCGAAGACGACGGCGTGCGCCCGCCGCGCCACGCGCCGGATCTCCGCGCCCGGCAAGAGCGCGTCGAGGCGCTCCGGGAGCAGGACGTGCAGCACCACCGAGTTCTCGGCCCGCGCCGCGGCCACGGCGGCGCCCGCGAGCTCGCGCGCGAGGATCGGAACGACGTACTCCAGGTCCGGGCGCTCGGGCACGCCTCCAGGATACAGATCTCGCCGCGAAGATCGCGCGACTTCGGGCGAGGCGCGAAAAAGAGGCGCGGCGGCGCGCTGTTACGCGCTGTTACGCGCTGTTACGCGCTGTTACGCGCTGTTCACGCGCTGATCCGCGGGGACTCCTCGCCGAGCGCGGCCTCACCGGCGTCGCCCCGCCTCGGCCGCTGCGCCCCCTGGATCACGAGATCCTGGCGCCGGGCGAGCGCGTACACGACGCGGATGAGCGACGTCTCGAAGGCCTTCTCCGGCGGCGGGTTCAGGTGCACGACCCGGCGCTCGCCCGGCGGCGCGACATGGCTCGCGCCCCGGGGCTCGCCCCGCCGCGCGACGGGGCTCGCGCCCCCGGGCTGCTCGTCCTTCGGCTCCTCGACCTCCAGCGCGATGGGGATGGCGCCCCGGGGCTCGAGCGCCCTGCGGATGTCGTCGAAGCGGAGCTCGCCGCCCGCCTGCCCCGCCCCGTCGGGCGGCGGCGCCTCGATGCGGACGAGGTCCTGCCCGCCCTCGCCGAGGAGCTCATCGTAAAGAGCCGTTACTCCCGGGACGAAGGCGCTGTGGACCATGAAATAGTTCTTGATGCGCTCGGTGCTGACGAGGCTGACCCGCACGGCCAGGCCGCACTTGTCGGGGGCAAGGAGGCTCCGGACGTGCTCGCCCTTCGCCACCGAGGAGAACTCGGCGAGCACGTGCAGCGCCCCGCCGTGCGCGAGCTCCCGGCTCGCCAGCGCCCGCGCGAAGCGGATGACCCGCATCGCCGTGCGCGCGTCGCGATCGAGCCCCTCGGGCTCGCTCAGGAACACCGCCGCGGAGAGCGGCGCGCCGCGCGCCACGCAGCGCACCGCGAGCGAGGCGAGGTCGTGCCCGTGCTGCGTGTACACCGTCGCGCTGCCCCCGCGCGGGAGCGAGAGCATCGCCCCGTCCGAGCCCGGCGGCGCGCCGCCAGGGCCGGGCGTCACGCCGAGCGAGGCGAGCCGATCGGGGAGCGGCATCCGCTCGTCCCCGCGCTCCCCGAGGACCAGCGTCACCTCGATGCCCGGCACGAACCGCGCGAGCGCGTGCAGCAGCGAGGGCAGCGCGGGGCTGTACCCGACGATCAGCACCCGCTCGATCTCGCCGAGGTGCAGCGAGAGCTTCGCCGCCCACGCGTGCGCCGCCGTCGCGCCGTCCGACGCCGCGGCGCGCTCGATCCCCCGCCCCCTGTAGAGCTCTCGTCCGTAGTCCAGGAGCGGCGCGTAGGTCGCCGATACGCCGATGAGCCCCCTGAGCCGCTGCGCCGGCACCCGGCCTGCCCGCGCGCCGAGCGCCCACGCCGGCGACCCCTCGGGCGGATCGAGCAGCGGATTCAGCCACGGCACGAGCCCCTCGACCGACACGAGCTTGCCCTCCTCGCGCTTCGGCACCGCCGCCTCGTCCCCGAGGAACACCCCAGCGAGGATCACCTGCTTCTCGCAGGCGGCGCGCGCCATGTCCGAGAACGAGAGCTCGTGCTCCGGCGCCTTGCCGAGCTTGCCGACGGCGCCGACCGCCTCCTCGCCCAGGAAGATGTGCGTGTAGAACTCGGAGCCGTCCGCGGTCATGAGGTCGGTGTAGAGGGACTCCACGCCTGGGGTGAGCAGGTGCTGGCAGAGGAAGAAGCCGAGGAACCGCTGCATGTCGAGCGGGTGTGTCCCGGGTCCGCCCACCTCCTGGATGAGATCGCGGTTCTTGCTCTCCTGCACCTCGACGAACACGTGGCCGTGCGGGTTCTGCGTCCGGAACGAGGAGAGCGTCATCGCCGTCAGGGCGTCGGCGTCGGGCCCCGCGTCGGGCCGCGCGAGGATCAGCGCCCGCTTCGCCTCGGCGGCGCCCACGAGCTCGAGCGCCTCCGGCTGCGCGCTGTCCCCTCTGCGGTAGGTCACCCAGCGCATCCCGGGCGCGTAGAGGTAGGCGGGCGGGTCGTCCTCGGTGCCGAGGAGCGCCATCCGCGGGAGCGCGTGGCGGGTCGGCGGGGGCCCGCGGCGGATGAGCCACTGCCAGAGCTCCGCGAGCCGGATGCTCCGGAGCGCGCGGTGGCGCTCGTACAGCCGGACGAACTCCTGCACCAGCATCTCGGCCTCATGCACCGGGCCGATCACGAGCGCGTGCCCCGCGTAGCGGACCGGCCGCCGCCGCGCCGCGCGCACGACCTGGTCGACCACGTTGGCGCCGATGCCGATGATGAACGACGTGATGAAGACGCCCACCATGGTGAGGCCGAGCGAGACGACGGCCACGACGGGGTGGACCCGGAGGTTCTCGACGAGGTTGTCGGCGCTCTCGATCTGCCGGAAAGACCACCAGATCCGGTCGATGAAGTCGGTGTCCGGGGTCGGGCCGCGGCCATCGTAGTCGTGCGTGATCGCGAGGTGGCTGAGCAGCACGGAGGAGCCGAACGCGAGCCCCCAGACGGCGAGCGTGACGAGCCCGAACTGCTCGAGCAGCTCGCGCCGCGTCAGGATCGCGTAGAGGTCGATCGCGATCTCGCGCGTGAAGCGCAGGAGCAGGAAGAGCCGCGAGAGCCGCAGCATGGGGAGGGCGTGGGCGGCGTGCGCGTCGAGGATCCGCTCGAGCGGCAGGAAGCTGACCCAGGCGATGATGTCGAAGGCGAAGAGGAGCACGTCGAGGCGCGACCGCCCGTCCCCGCGCTGGTGGAGGAGGACGGCCCGGAAGAGGAGCTCGACGCCGAAGATCGCCAGGAAATACGGGCGGAACTGGTCGTCGAGGCCCTCGATGGGCAGGACCGAGACGAGGATCAGGAGCGAGATCGCGGCCTTGACGGGGCGGGTCTCCAGCCCGTCGGCGAGGCGGTGGAGCAGGGGCGGGCGGGGCGCCATGGGCGGCAAGGATAGGCGACCTCGCGCGAGAAGAGGGCCGCCGCGACGGCGGCGCCGGCACCCGCATGCGCGAGGGGGCGGGCGCCACGGTGTCCGGGCGCCGGGTGGCCGCACCTCAGATCGCCGGCAGCGTCCACCGACGTACGGTCGGACGAGCGAAGGTGTAAAGGGCGTCGATCGTGCGACGCGGCGGAGCCCGAAGGTACGTTGCGCGGTGAATCGACCACGCGTGGAAGATACACGCGTCTCCGGCGCGCAAGGCGACGCGCGCGGCGTTCGGCATGTGCGGCGTGGTCCGATCGGCGCCCCTGCGGATCCGGAGCTCGTCCGGCGTGTCCCAGCGGGCGTGGGATCCGGGGACGATCTCGAGCCGATCGTCGTCTTCCAGCGCCACCCTGAAGTGGACCGATGTCGTCGTTGCGACGATCGCTCGCTCGATTTCTGGATCGGATTGGCCGAACTGGCTGTCTCGGTGCCAGTCCCCGTCCCAGTCGCGCCTTGTCTGCTCGTGGTAGTAATGCGCGTCCTTCAGGCGCGGGGCGTCTTCCTCTCCATTTGCCGCTCCCGCGCGCGAGAGGCCGGCGAGCAGCTCGCAGACGCGCCGGGAGCCGACGAACGCGGAGATCAGCTCCAGCGCGCAGGGATCGTCCTGAAAGCAGGTCGCGCCGTCCGTGAGGAGCGAGATCCTGGGGGTCGAGTGACCCGTCTCCCGGCAGAGCGCTCGCGTGCGGAGGAGCGCGGCGTCGCACGCGCGGCGGAGCTCGGCGCGCTCGGCGATGTCGAGGAAAGCGCGCATGATGAAGAAGCCTTGCGCGCGAAAGGCGTCGATTCGATCTCTGTTTGACGTGCTCATCATGACCCCGCGACACCCGGGATCGCGGAGATCACTCAATGGATGGCCCGAGGCCCACGCATCGCCAGGGCGACGAGGGGGTTTTGAGGGAACGGCCGCGCGCGATGGCGGCTCGAGACGACGAGACACGCGAGCCTTCCAGCGATCTCGAAGGTCGCGAGCGCGGCCGGCGCGCCGAAGTAATCGATCGGCACGAGATCGATGTTTCGCGCCGCCTTCGGCGCGGAACGCTCGTCGAGGATCTGCGCGAGCGCCTTCTGGTAGCTCTCGCCGGTCCGGGCCATCCTGGCGCGGACGTCGGCGCGCAGCTTCTTGTGGTGGTGGCGGTTCCCCATCGGCCCTGTCCAGGTGATCTGCCGAGATCGGTCCTTGTCGGCCGGCACCGACGGAAGAGCGGCAGCATCACGAGCGAAGACCGCCGAAGGGCAGCGCCCTCTTCGCCCCTCGCGGAGCCGTGCCGGCGGCGAGCGAGGAGCCGGGCCCGGAGCAGCCCGTGGGACGAAGTGTTCGCGGGAGCACGGCCGCTGTCAAGCAGGCGCCGGAGGCCCCCGCGCCGGGTGGGGCGTCCGCGCTGCGTCGTCCAGCAGGTCAGCGCTGCGTTTCGCTGACGGGGTGCGCGGGGCCGGGGCGCCCGTCAGCCAGCGTCTCTCGGAGGCGCTCCTGCGTCAGCCCCGGGCTGCTCGACAGTTTGGTATCCGCGTGGGGATCGTCTGATCGGGCGACCGACTGCGCATGGGCCGCCTCGGGGCGCGCCTCGCTCAAGGGGTGGCGGCTGCCAGGCCGCCCCGTGGCCAGCGTCGAGCCCTGGCCGGTCTCGGGCGGTGACGCGGCGTGCGCCGGCCGCGGCGGGGGAGCTCCGGCCGAGCGCGGCGCGAAGAGGTCCGCCCAGTCCGGCAGGTGCCGCTGGAGCCGCACGCGCTCGGCCTCGGGCAGCGCCTCGCCGATGACCTGGCACACGGCCTGGGCGTGCTCCATGCCAAAGCCGCGCGGCGCGCCCTCGCGGCGGGCGATGCGGTCGTAGAGCTCGTCGCGATCGAAGTCGCCCTGGTACGTGGCGCCGCGCACCGCGGCGGCGACCGGACCCAGTAGCCCACCGGCGACCGCGGCCGCCTCCTCCACGAGCAGCCGCTCGCCGAGCGTCCGTGCTGTCACCGTGATCGCACGCTCGGCCTCGTCGCGGCCCTCGAAGCCGGCGCGGCGCTGCACCTCCTCGATGAAGCGGTCGTAATCCATGAGGGGCCTCCTTCGGGAGAGGAGCCTTGCGAGGCCCATGCCAGGCGCATGCCCCGGCGACCCCAACCTGGGTCGGGTCGTCCGGCCTCAACCTGCGTCCGGCCTCAACCTGGGTCGGGTCGGGCGCGACAACCTCAACCTGGGTCGGGGCGCCCGGCGGCAACCTCAACCCGCCCGGCGGCAACCTCAACCGACAACCTCAACCTGGGTCGGGTCGCCCGGCGGCAACCTCAACCCGCCCGGCGGCAACCTCAACCTGGGTCGGGTCGTCCAACCCCTGACAACCTCAACCTGGATCGGCCGACAACCTCAACCTGGGTCGGGTCGTCCACAACCTGGGTCGGGTCTCCCCAACCTGGGCCGGCGACCTCGGTTGGCGACCTCAACGCCAACCTGGGTCGGCAACCTCAACCTGGGTCGGGGCGCCCGCCTGGGTCGGCAACCTCAACCTGGGTCGGGGCGCCCGGGGTCGGGGCGCCCGCCTCTGGCCGCCTCGCGCAGCGTGAGCCCGATGCAATGCCTCAGGCCCGCCTGGAGGTCGGAAAGCGTCGTGATCTCGGCGAGATCGATCCCGAGCGAGACGATCGTCTGGGCGACGCTCGGCCGGATCCCGGTGATGATGCCCTCCGCGCCGAGGAGCCGGATCGCGCGGACGAGATCGACGAGGTAGCTCGCGGTCTTCGTGTCCACGGCCTCGACCCCGGTCAGGTCCAGCAGCGCATAGCGGGCCCCGGTGCGCACCACCGCCTGGAGCAGGCTGTCCATCACCTCCGCCGTCCTCGCGCTGTCGACCACGCCGATCATCGGGAGCGCCAGCACGCCCTTCCAGACCTGCAGGATGGGTGTCGAGAGCTGGCGGATGACCTGCTGCTGCCGCTCGATGATCGCCAGCCGCTCCCGGAGCTCCCTCTCCGCGCGCCGTGCCTCGGTGAGATCGAGAGTGATGCCGACCACCGAGTCCACCTCGCCCCCCTCCCCTCGGACCGGGACGAACCAGTTCTCGATGGGCTTTCCGTCCGCTTCCATGACGTTGTGCATCGGCTCCCCTCGAAGCGCCCTGCGCAACCCCCCGGTCTCGTGCTCCTTGTAGAGGTCGAAATTGTTCAGCCCCACGAGCTGTCCTGGCTTCATGCCGGCCGCCGCGAGCGCCTTGCCGTCGTAGTAGGTGAACACGCCGCTGGCATCGCAGGCCCAGACGACGACATCGAGGTTCTCGACGAGGGCACGGAGGATGTGCTGGTGCTCCGCCTGACGCCTCGACGCCTCGATCTCGGCCGTCACATCGCGGCCGATGCACACCACGCCCGCCGCCTCGCCCCACGCATCGAGCACGCGGTGATGAACCCACACGACGGCCACGTCGCCCCCGCCCCTCCGGGCGTGACGCAGGCGCTGCTCCCCGCTGTCCTCGTCGAGCAGCCGCCGCCACAACGCCGCGCCCTCGGGGACAGGGAGCAGCTCGGCGATGGATCGACCCATCGCCTCCTGCCTCGAGAACCCGAGCTGCCGCGCGGCGCTCTCGTTCCACGCCGTGATCGCCAGATCCAGCCCGTATTCGACCACCGCGAGCGGCGATCGCGCGAGAGTGTCCACGTGTGCGCTCATGTTCATGTGCCCCGCCCGCGATGCGCCGGCGGCCTCGGCTGTGCAGCCTAACCTCACGACCTGCCGGCAAATCAAGCCTTAAGGGCGCCCGCGTGGAGGCGCGGATCACATCTCGTCGCGGCGCGGCCGTGGGTCCACCACGTGTGTAACGTTCGCGACAACCGGATGGGGCGCTAGCCCTCACCTGCGCGGCCCGCGCGCGCCGTGAGCTGCATCCGCAGCGCCTCGACCACGTGATCGCGCAGCGCGACGGTCTTCCTCGGCAAGTGCTGGCCGCTCGGGAACACGAGGAAGACGCCGCCCGTCGGCGCCGTCCAGCGCGGCAGCACGCGCACGAGCGCCCCGGCGAGCACGTCCTGCTGGACGAGGAAGGTCGGGAGCAGGCCGATCCCACCGCCGTTGCGCACCACCTCGCGCGCGAAGAACCCGTCGTTCACGAGCCACCGGACGCGGAGCCGCGCGCGGGCCCGCGACACCTCGTCTCGCCCGAGCGGGCTCGTCTTGATGAGCGACACGCCATCGTGCCCCGCGAGATCCTCCAGCGTCCTCGGCGTCCCCCGCGCGGCCAGGTACGCGGGCGAGGCGTAGAACTGGAGGTGCAGCTCGCCCACCTTGCGCGCGACCAGCGTCGAGTCCCGCGGCTGCTTCGTGAGGAACCGGAACGCAGCGTCGTACCCCTCTTTCACCAGATCCACGGGCTGCGTCGACAGGTGCATCTCGACCGTGATGCGCGGGTAGCGGCGGCAGAAGGCGGCGAGGATCTCCGCCAGCACCTCGGTGGCGAAGTCCGCCGTCGCGGTGAGGCGCAGCGTGCCCGACGGCTCGTCCTCGAGCTCCGGGATCCCCTCGATGGCCTCCGTCAGCGCCTTGAGCCGCGAGCCGAGCCGGTCGACCAGCGCGTGCCCGGCCGTCGTCAGCGCCACGGTGCGCGTCGTCCGCTGCAAGAGCCGCACGCCGAGCGACGCCTCCAGCGACGCGACGCCCCGGCTGACCGTCGACTTGGGCACACCCAGCCGGCGCGCCGCCTCGGTGAAGCTCGCCGTCTCGGCGACCGCCGCGAAGACGGAGAGGTGGTTCAGATCCATTGTTCCCATTTCGGCACACAGTAGCCAATTTATGCGTATTGCACCAGATTAGAGACAGCGGCAAGTATCCACCCAACCTCTTCACCAGGAGCTCTCACCATGTCTCAGCCTCTCCTCGTCACCGGCGCGAACGGCCAGCTCGGGCGGCGCGTCGTCGATCTCTTGCTCGCGCAGGGCGCAGGGCCGCTCCTCGTCACGACCCGGCACCCGGAGAAGCTCGGCGAGCTCCGCGCCCGCGGCGTCGAGGTGCGGCGCGCAGACTTCGATGCTCCCGCCTCGCTCGCGGAGGCGTTCGCCGGCGCGGCGCGCCTCTTGCTCATCAGCACCGACGCGCTGGACCGCCCGGGCAGGCGCATCGCGCAGCACCGGAGCGCGCTCGAGGCCGCGGCGAAGGCGGGCGTGCGGCACGTGGTCTACACGTCGCTGACCAACCCCGGGCCCGGCTCGCCGATCACGATCGCGCCCGACCACCAGGTCACCGAGGACGCCCTCGCGGAGAGCGGGCTCGGCGCGACCGTCCTGCGCAACAACCTCTATACGGACTTCCTCGTGCCATCGCTGCGGCGCGCGCTGGCGACGGGCCAGCTGGTCGCAGCGGCCGGAGACGGCAAGGCCGGGTATGTCACGCGCGAGGACTGCGCCCGCGCCGCGGCCGCGGCGCTGGCGTCCGATTTCGACGGCAAGCGCGTGCTCGATATCACCGGGCCGGCGGCCGTGTCCCAGCGCGAGCTCGCGCAGATCGCCTCGTCCGTCACAGGCAAGTCGATCGAGTACGTCCCCGTGCCGCGTGATGCGCTGGAGCAAGGCATGCAGAAGGCCGGGATGCCCGCCGCGATCGCCGGGCTGCTCGCCTCCTTCGACGAGGCGATCGCCCGCGGAACGCTCGATGTGGCGACGAGGGCGGTGGAGGAGCTGACCGGCAAGCCCGCGGAGGACGTGCGGAGCTACCTTGCGCGCCACCGGGCAGCGCTGCTCGCGCCGGTCGAGGCCTGATCAGGCGGGAACACCGATGGCGAGCGTGTAGACGACGGACTCGTTCACCCCATCCATGCCGAGGAGATCGTCGATGCCGCGGTCATAGTAGCCGCCCAGCGGAACGCCGCCGACCTGAAGCGACTGGGAGGCCAGCAGCACGTTCTGCGCCAGATGCCCGGCCTCGATCAGCGCGAACCGGTACCCTCGGAGGCCGTATTTGAACCGGTTTCGCCTGAACATCGCCGCGATCAGCAGGACCACGCACGCGCCCATCACGATCCCGGGAGCGACCATGGAGCCGCCTATCTCCTCCCGGCAGTCGCCAGCCCGCACCTGCTCCAGGGCGTGCTCGAAGGGGTCGTAGTGGTACACGCCGGAGGCAACACCGTCGACCCCGAGGACGGCGCAGTAGAGATCCAGGGGGTAAAGCGCGCCTCCGGAGGGGACGGTCCGCATCGTCATCGGGCTCGCGGGGACCGTGTGGGTGACGCCGTACCCGGCGTACACGAGGCTCGAGAGCGCCTGCGCGTCGATCCGCGCGCCGCTGAACTGACGGATCGATCTGCGCTCCCGCAGGAGCGCCGTCAGGCCCACATCGGGCAGCGCCGGTCCTGGCAGTCGAATCGCCTCGCCGAGCACATACCGCTTGGTCGACCTCGCCGTCGAGCGCTGGAGCTGCGCGCTCGTCTCCAGGAGCGCCCTGCCAGCGGCCTCCTCGCCGAGCATGCCCGGATGGAGCTTGGAAGCCTCATGGTATGTCTCCGCCGGATCATCGAGCTCCACCTGGTCTCCATAGACCAGCTCCGCGACATTGACCGTGGCCACATCGGCTTGACTCGATTTCATCATGTCCCCCTGTTGCCCCCGTCAGCGCGGCACGGCGCCGTGCCGCCGTCCAGCGCGATCCGCCCCTTCAGCTCGTTCGACGACGGACGCCGTGGATGACGCCCGCTCGTCCCTCTCTCGCAGGAGCTCACGGGAACGGGTGCGGATGGACGTTGATGTCTGCGAACGAGAGAGGCCTGGAGCGGAGCCCCGCCTCGTACGCCGCATGATAGAGCCGCTTGCCGCCGAGGAACCGCGCGGTGTGGGGCGCGTCGAGCCGGCAGAGCTCCGGGCAGATCACGCGCACCACCCACAGCCCGGCGTCGCGCACATCCGGCGAGGTGATGTCGACGAGGTACGCACCGACGCCTCGCCGCGCGAGCGCTCGCACGGCCGAAGCGGTCTGACCGAGCACGTCCGTGCCCTCCAGGGGGGGCACCTCGCCGAGGTGGCGCCGCTCTCTGCTTGCATCGAGGAAGGCGGAAGACGCGGCGCTCTCTCGCAGCGCATGGTAGAGCACATGATCGTCGAACGTGCGGACTTGATGCGCCTCCAGCGCGCGCCGTCCCCTGGGCAGAGCGCTCAGGAGCTGCTTCGCCAGCACCCTGGTCTGGAAGGCCTCGCGCAGCGCCTTCCGTGCAGCCTCCTGACCGGTCGCCGCGCTGGCAGCGCCGACGGTCAGGGCGGGTTGCCCGGCCAGGGCGCATCGCGTCACGCCGATGGCGGTCGGCACGCGGAAGAAGACGCTCGCGTCGAGCGCGGCATGGTGAATGCCCGCTGGGGCCGGAACCATGCGCTCGTCATGACGAGGCGAGCCGTCTCCCTGCCAATCCAGGAGCGGCAGCTCCAATCGGTTGTTCCATGCGAGCATGAACGCGTCGCGCTCGATGACCTCCATCAGCGCGCTGAACGCAGCCTCTTCCAGCGTACCGCCCAGCGCGGTCCCGCTGCTCGTCGAGTAGGCGATCTGCGGCTCGCCGCGCGCGAGGTGTGATCCCATGAACGTCAGCTGGGCCGGCAGCCACGCGGGCATCCCATCCTGGATGGACCAGCCACGCACCCACCGCACCCGGGTGCGGGAGGTGAAGGGCACATAGGGGAAGTCGCTCGACGCGTGCTGCGATGGATGAAACAGGGCGAAGCTTTCGGGCTCCGGCGCTGCCCCGTCCAGCTCCTCATACGAAGACAACACGAGATCCTCCGCAGGCGCGTAAAACGACGAATACCGCTCGACGGCCTCGGCGACCGCCGCCACCCAGGCCGCCTCGCGATCGGGATGCACGGCGCTGGACATGACCTCGGTCGGCGCGCCGACCAGATCCGAAAGGTCGCCCGTGTGGGCGCCAAAATTGAAGAAGCGGCAGTCATCCGGAGCGCGGAGCAGCTCCACGGTGTCGCGCACGACGCCCGTATAGGGAGACACGAGGGTGCGCAGCCTGCGGGCGACCTCGGCGAGCGGCGTGCGTTGCACACGCCTCGGCGTGCCGTGACAACGCGCCGGCGCGTCGCCTGGGAAGCGGAGCGGAGCAAACATGTTCATGGCTCCGTTCCTGCTTGCAGGGTGTACCAGGGGCTGGGGGCGCTCGCGGCGACGGCGGCGCTGCACGCCGAGCACCGGGGCACGCGGTACGCCATGTGCGTGTCGCTGCGGACGGTTGGACCTGGGTTGACCGCGTAAAACCGCCCTGGCAAGAGCGGGTCGCGCGAGACGATCCAGCGGGCCACGAGCAATGCGGCGAGGCCGCTCACGATCGCCAGCACGGCGCTCGGCAGCGGGAAGCTGGGCGTGCTGCGCTCCAGGGCCCAGTAGTGTCCGCGATACGCGACGTTCGAAGCGAGGCGCAGCCGGTAGCACTCGTAGCAGCAGGTTGCGTGCGGAAGGTAGAGCGGGCCTACCGCGGAGAACCTGCTGTCGTACGCGAGCACCTGCATCCAGGGGATACGCCGGCGCAGCGCTTCCGCGTTCCAGTGCGCCATCCAATCGAGCTCGCCTCGATCCGGAGCGACCACGACGAGGTCCGCCGAGGCCAGGTCGCCCGCCCCGGCATCGAACGGCCTCCGCTGCACGGCGGTGACCCCGGAGAGGCTCACCTGGCGCGCGATCTCGTCGGCGAGAACGCCGGCACCGACGACCGCCACGCTGGCGTCGCTCAACCTTTGCTGCGCGAGGGACTCCGGCTCGTCATCGCGGTATGCCGCGTGGAAGCGGGCCGATTCCCGGACGGGCCGCGGCGCCGAGGCCCCGACGGGAGCACCGCTCGTGAGCACCCCTCTCTCGGCCAGCAACCGCAAGGCGTTCGCCGTGGCAGGCTCGATGGACTTTCCCATGTACTCGATCACTTGCTCGACGGTACGCGTTCCATCGAGGATCGGAAGCAGCACCGGCAGCAGCTTGCTCGCGGCTTTGCCTTGAAAGCAGAGCGCCCTCTCTCCGTGCTGGAAGATCACCGCATCATCCGTGATCGCGACCCGATACCAGGTCTTGACACAGGGGAACTCGGGGACGTCGTCTAGCTTGTTCATACTCGCTCATCAGCTTCTTCGCGCTGCGGAGCTGGCGGCGAGGCCTCACCGCGCCGCCAGCGCTGGCACGCAGAACGATGACTGGGGCAGAGCCCGTCAGGAGTCAATGGAGCGCCGGACGAGGCTCCTCATCTGACGAGGAGCCCTGTCCGGCCGGACAGCGTCGCCCGCATCAACCGATACAGAGGATGCTGCTACTGCTGCTGCACGCAGCGATGCCGACAAAGACGACGGACTTCGCGGCGCCGTGCTCATCGACTGTGAGGTCCATCAGGTCGTCGACCAACCATTCAAACATTTGCGCTCGTCTCCCGCTTCGCCAGATTTCAGCCGCCGATCGCTCGACACACCTTCGTCAACGACGGCTCGGCCGACAGCCTCGACATCGAGGACGCCTGCGCCGAGCTGGATCTCGGCGAGGCCCTCTCCCGACGTGAGGTCCTGGAATCGTTCGATCAGTCGTCGGCCATGTTCGATTCCTCTCTGCCGTCGGTCACATCTGTCTGGACACCATGGCAAGCGATGTGCCAGCCGCGAAGGTGTGCCCTGTCTCGCCTCGAGGCCCATGAACCGCTGAGCAGAGCGGGCATTCTCGCTCGGCCACCGCAGGACCGGCCGAGCGGGCTGGAAGACACGCACGCGCAATTTCCTGCGCGATCGAGCAAAGCCCCACCGGCGCGCTGCGCGCCCGGTGGGAGACGCGCTTGCGTCAGCCAGGATCGCCAACCTGCGCCACGGCGCGAGCCAGACAGGCGAGCACCTCGCGCTCCTGCACCTCGCCCACGGACACCGGCAGCGAGAGCGCTCTCCTCGGCCTCGCCGTGCCCGCCGCTGTAGAGCGGGCGAACGGCCCTCTGGGCGAGCACAGTGCAATCTGCTTCGCAGATTTCCTGATATTGGACGCGAAACTCCCTTACGCTGGCCTCCCGGGATCTACCTGGAGGAGGAATGTTCATGCATCGATGGTCCGTTCTGCTGTGCGCTTCAGCTGTCGTTGCGTGTGGTTCGGGGGACGACTCGCCGGGGTACGAGGAGTCGGGCGGCGGCGACATCAGCTCCGGGGGAGGCGGAAGCGCGGGAGACGGGGGAAGCGGGGGGGACGGGGGAAACGGCGGGAGCGGCTGGCTCCCTCACGCGTTTCGCTATGGCGCCAACCTCGGCCACCGCAACGCGGACTGGGGCGACGACAAGGAGGCCACGCTCGCGGCGCGAGCAGGCGTCCGCAGCCTCCGCATCAAGCTGCCAGCGGCCCATTTCGCGAGGTGGGGATACGAGATCGAAGTCGGGGACATTCAATCGTACGCATCCCTGGGCATGGCGGACCATATCGGGTTTCTCATCGGCTCCGAGTCGGTCGATCTGACGGTGGCGCCGGCCGACGCGGAGGACTGGCAGAACGAGTACTATATCCCGAAGAGCCTTTACGAGCCGATCTTCTCGGCCGATGGAACGGTGAATCCGGGCAATGCGTGGGCCTCTTACGTGTACCGGACCGTCGACACCTACAAGCCCTGGGTCAAGCTGTGGCACGTGTGGAACGAGCCCGATTGGGTGGCTGACTGGCGCGTCACGGAGACCTGGAGGACCGAACCGCCGAAGGCCGCCGATCTCCCCCGGTTCAATGGATCGATATTCGATTATATACGAATGCTACGCGTCACGAAGGAGGCCGCGCGCAAGGCGGATCCGGACGCGCGGATCGCGACGGGGGGCATCGGATACCCCTCGTTCCTCTCGGCGATCCTGCGCTACACCGACAACCCCGACGGGGGGGCGGTCACGCCAGATTACCCGGAGAAGGGCGGCGCCTACATCGACGTGCTCGATTTTCACTATTACCCGATCTTCAGCCCGAAGAGCTCGGATGCGTCCGTCGACGATTTCCTCGCGTCGAAGGACGCTTTCGCCGCGACGCTCGCCGACGCCGCGGCGGAGGTGCAGGGGTGGAATGTCTCGGAGAATGGCGCGCCGCTCGCGCCGACGCCGGAGTACCCGGAGGTGGGGAGCCCGGAGTACGCGCGGAACTACCTCATCAAGATGATGACCATGGCGCAGGCGCACGGCGTCGGCGGCGTCGACTGGTTCATTCTATCGAACGGCGAGGACGGGAGCGACGACGTGTTCGCGCACATGGGTCTCTACAACGACGTCGGCGCCCTCGCCAGCGTGGATGAGGCGACGAAGACCGACCTCGGCAAGGCGTATACCACTCTCAACGAGGTCCTTTTCGGCGCGTCCTACGATGACAGCGCGACCAGGGCGCTCGCGCTGCCGGGGGGCGCTCGGGGCGCCGTGTTCACGAAGGACGGCAAGCGCCGGATCGCCCTCTGGGCCGTGACGGCGAGCAGCACGGAGGACGCGTCCGCGAGCGTCGAGCTCGCGACGGCAACGGGGTTCGAGGTCCACGCGTGGGACGGCGCGAAGACCTCCGCCGACGCGAGCGGCGGCAAGGCGACGCTCGCCCTCTCGGGCAGCCCGGTGCTGCTGATCGAACGGTGATGGCCAGATCGGGTAGACCCGACCGGTGCGCCGGCGACCTGACCCAGGTTGCGGCAACCCACTCCGACCCAGGTTGCGGGCGACCCGACCCAGGTTGCGGGCGACCCGACCCAGGTTGCGAGCCTACCCGCCGGACCCGGGTTGATCTGCGGCCGGCAACGCAGCAATTTCGGCCGAGCTGAATTCTATTCGTGGCACGATCGAACCCCGGCTAGGCGAGCTTAAAGCCAAGCTGGGCTAATCGCTATGTTCGTTTTCCGGTACGAAGCTCCCCGTTCGATCACGCAGAGCCGACCGCAACCCCTCCGGACCCACTCATACGCATTCGGAGCGGCATCGTCTCAGCACATCCTATTGCGCACAACGCCGCACAACGATCTGCCGCCCACACACCGTCCCCATACGGAGGCGCCCCACGACAAGGCACTGGTGCCCTCGCCCGTGCTGCCCACCTCCCTGCGGCGCCCCACCGCTGTGGCTCTACACTGTGAGCACGACGCCGGCCACGCTGGCGCCGTGAAACGTGCGCATCCACCACGTCCCCGCGGGGAATACAGCGCTGCGTACGCCGGCACGCCATCGCTCCAGTGCCGCACGGTACGACGCTCGAAACGCACGCACAGCGGCACCAGCGATTCGCCACGCATCTCCCTGCTCGCGACCCACCGCAAACGTCGGATTGCCGTCGCGCAGCGGCTCGAAGCTCGTCACGCGCTCGTAAGGGGACACCTTGCCGGCCCCCTCGGCGCCCAAGAAACGATGCCCTCGCCGCTGCACCTCCGCGTGGGCCCGCGCTTCGTGTCGCTCGAGCTCGGCAGAGACGTCCTGGCGAAAGCCCTCCGCGCTGTCCTGCTCGATGGCCGGGGGCAGCGCGAGCGAGACCGTCGCTTCCTCGGGCCACTGGGGGTTTTCCGGGTCGAGATACACCGAAGGGCGTGCCGCGCGCAGCACGCCGCGACCGAGCTCGTCCACATCCACCTTGGCGCCCGGCCACTCGCGCGCATGCTGCACCAGACCAGCGGCAACAGGATTCGCCATGACATAAGCAATCTTCTCCACCACCGCTGCGCGCGTCAGCAGCCGCACCACGCTCGTGGCCTCGTGGTCCCATACCGGGCCTTCCCACCCGCGAAGCACCTTCGTGCCGAGCGCGACGATGCGATGGAAGAATTGCAAGAACCGCGGCAGGACGCCCCTCGAGTCGGTCACGACCAGGTGCAGATGCGTTGACATGGCGCAGAGCGCATGGACCTCGATGTCGTAACGGCGAGTCGACACCGCGAGGACGTAGACCAAGAGCTGGGTGATTGCCGCATCCGGGCGGAAGAGCAGGTGCCGGCGCAGGACGCGACGGGTGATGAGGTAGGTGGCTCCGGCAACGATCTCGCGGGGCTGGCTCATGACAGGCGCAATAAGACAAGCGCCGTGCCAGGGATTTCCATCAATCATTTCGCGGCTCGACCAAGCTTCGTGGGTGGCGGCCGCCTGGCGGTCCGCCACCCGAGCTGGAGCTGTTGCGACTACTCCTAGCCCGACCTGGGTTGCGGTTAGTCCGACCCAGATCGGGACGCCAACCTCGGTCTGCCAACCTGGCCCACCGCCAACCTGGGTCGGACCCGGCGCGTCACCAACCTGGGTCGGATCCGGGTCGGTCGGTCGCTCCCAACCTGGGTCGGGTCGTCAACGTCATGGTAGCGTCCTCGCATGGAGCTCCGCCTGCGCGGCCTCACCCACCTCGATCCGCTCGCCGTCCCTCTGCCCCACGGCACCGAGGTGACAACCCGGGTCGACCGCGTCCTCGGGGAGCGCCGCGTCCCGCAGGGCGCCATCGGGCGCGTCGTCGGCTCGGCGGGCGCCGAGCTCGACGTGATGCTCGTCGGCGTGGGCGTCGTCCGCTACCGCCGGGACGAGCTCGTCCCGCGCAAGACCGGCCAGGTGCGGCACGCGGAGCGGCGCAGCGCCGCCTGGGACGCGCTCCTCCCCGCCGTCGTCCTCGAGGCCGTCGTGGGGTCGCGCGCGTGGGGGCTCGCGAACGAGGGGTCCGACACCGATCGGCGCGGCGTCTTCGCCCTCCCCTTCCCCTGGACCACGGGTCTCGCCGAGCCGCCGCGGGACCTCGTGAGCGCCGACGGCAGCGCCTCGTACTGGGAGGTCGAAAAGGCCATCCGGCAGGCCCTGCGCGCCGACCCGAACACCCTCGAGCTGCTCTTCGTCCGCACCGCCGAGGCGCGCGACGAGATCGGCGCCTGGATCCTCGAGGCGCGCGGCGCGTTCGTCTCCTCGGCCATCTACGGCAGCTTCGGCCGCTACGCGCTCTCGCAGCTCAAGCGGCTCTCGCAGGCGCACCGGCTGGCCGAGCACCGGGAGCGCGTGCTCGACTGGCTCGCGAACGACCCCGCGATGTCGCTCGACGACGTCGCCCGGAAGCTCGCCGCCGTCAGCCCGCGCGCCGCGCCGACCGAGGCCGACAGGGAGCTCCAGGCGAAGGAGTACATCAAGCAGCTCTACCGCTCCCTCCACGACCAGGGCCTGCTGCCCGCGCGCGACTTCGCCTCGCTCGCGGCCTTCGCCCGGGCGGACAGGACGTCGCTCGACCTCTCCCGCGACCTCCGCCCCAAGAACGCCTACAACCTGGTTCGCCTGATCGCGACCGCCATCCGCTGGCTGCGCGACGGCGAGGTCGACCTGGTCGTGCAGGGCGATCTCCGCGAGACGCTCCTCGCCATCAAGAGCGGCGCCTGGCCGCTCGATCGCACGATCGAGCTCGCCGAGGCGATGACGCCCGAGCTGGAGGCCGCGCGGCTCGCAACCAGGTTGCCGCCGCACCCCGACGTGCCCCGCGCCGACGTGCTCCTCCGGCGGGTCCGCCAGGAGATCGCCCGCCGGCACCTCGCGGCGGAGCCCGGCCCCCTCGGCAAGGACGCTCCCCCCGCGCCTGTCGCAACCTGGGACGACGGAGACGCGGCCCCCACGCCCGGCAACGACCCCACGCCCGGCAACGAGGAGAGAAAGGACGACCGATGAACTTCCAGGTGCTCGAAGCAAAGCAGCAGGAGGTGGCGGCGCGCGTCATCGCCGAGGAGGAGGCCAAGCGTTCGCACCTCGTCATCGCCCTCAGCGGCGCCCACGCGTACGGGTTCCCCTCGCCGGACAGCGACCTCGACCTCAAGGCGGTCCACGTCGAGCCGACCGAGAAGCTGCTCGGCCTCCACCGCAGCAACGCGAGCCCCGAGCGGATGCAGGTCATCGACGGCGTCGAGATCGACTACACGTCGAACGAGCTCCACCCCGTCCTCATCGGCGTCCTCCAGGGCAACGGCAACTACATCGAGCGGATCCTCGGCCCCCTCCAGCTCCACGTCGATCCCGACCTCGCCTCGCTTCGCCCGCTCGTCGCCGCCGCGCTCTCGCGCCGGATCTTCCGCCACTACGTCGGCTTCGCCACGAGCCAGCTCCGGGCCTGGGAAGCGGGAGGCCGCGCGTCGGCGAAGAAGCTCCTCTACGTCCTCCGGACCACGTTGACCGGCGCCCACGCCCTCCGGACGGGCGAGATCGTAACCGACGTCACCTCGCTCCTCGATCTCTACGGTTTCAGCGCCGCGCGCGAGCTGGTCGAGGCCAAGCGGGCCGGGGAGCAGGCGCCGCTCGCGCCCGACGTCGCCGAGCGCTGGGCCGAGCAGATCGCCCGCGCCTTCACGACCCTCGAGGCGGCCCGCGACCACGCCGTGCTGCCGGAGGAGCCGCCCAACCAGGGAGAGCTCAACGACTGGCTGCTCGCGCTGCGCAAGGCGCGGCTCTGAGGCGCGGCGAGGGCTCGCATGCCCGGCCAGCCCGGTCTCACCGCGGCAGCGAGCAGCCGTCCCCGCACGCCTTGCGGCCGTCGCCGCACTTCACCGCGGGCCCCTGCCCCACGCAGGTCACCGGGCATCCTCCCCCGGCATTGGAGCACGTCACCGCGCACGAGCCCATGCACATCACCTGGCACCCTCCGACCCGATTGCACCTCACGACGCTCCTGTCGCCCACGACGTGGGCGCACTTGTTCACGTCCTCGCAGGTGATCGAGCACCCCGCGCCGCAGGTGACCTGGCACGTCTCCGCGTTGCGGCACTCGGTGGAGCAGCCGTCGGCGCACGTCGTGCTGCACCCCGTGCTCCTCGCGCAGGAAGACTGGCAGTCACCGGCGCAGTGGCTCGCGCAGCTCTCTCGATCGGAGCAGCTCGGCTTGCAGCCGGGCGCGTCGCCGCACGTCAGCAGGCAGCTCGCCGGCACGTTTCCAGGACTGCCGCCCGGGCAGGTGCAAGGCACGCCCGGCGGGCAGCCGGCGGGGTCGACCGCGAGCGCCGCAGCGCTCCGGGCCCGCGCGACATCTGGGAGGGACACCGGCGCGCCGCTGTCGCCAGCGTCGCCGGCGCCCTGGTCGCGGGAGGGCCAGAGCAGCAGCACCATGCCGACTCCCACGCAGAAGAGGAGCACCCCCACCCCGCCGACGACGGCCATCTGCGTCGCTCCCGGCGCGCGCGGCCCCCGCCCCCGGAGCGCGGCCCCCGCCCCCGCCGCCCACGGATAAGGCTGCCCCGGAGGAGCCCCCGTCGAGGCGGCCACCGCCGCCGGCATCACCCCCCCCGGCGGGCTCGCGCTCGGGAACTGCGCCCCCACCGGCGGCCCGTCGGGGATGGCCCGGCCGTACGCGCGCGTGCGCTCGTCCATCCTGGCCAGCTCCCCCGTCGCGAAGGGCGGCTCCTCGCCCCGTCGCAGCGCGCGCACGTCGGCGAGCATCGTTTGCGCGTCCGGGTAGCGCCGCTCGACCTGGAAGGCGAGCGCGCGGTCCACGACGCGCGCGACCCGCGGATCCACGCCCGGCGCCACCGTCGACAGCGGAGGAGCCGGCGTCGTGCCCCGCTTCACGAGGAGCTCTCCCTCGGTGAGCCCATCGTCGTCGTGGACTCGACGGTTCGCGAGGACGGTGAACATCGTCGCGCCCACCGCGTAGAGGTCGGCCCGCCCGTCCACGTTCCTCCCCAGGATCTGCTCGGGCGCCATGTAGCTCGTCGTGCCCAGCACCGCCCCCGTCCGCGTCTTCAGCCCCGAGCCGCCCTGCTTCATGCGCGCGATCCCGAAATCGAGCACCTTGAGCCGCCCATCGCGGGTCACGAAGAGGTTGTCGGGCTTGATGTCCCGATGGACGATCCCGGCGTCGTGCGCCGCCTTGATGACCTCGAGGAGCGTGTCCATGTGGGCGAGGAGCTCGATCGAATCGATCGCACCGAGCCGCAACACGCGCTCGCGGAGGCTCTCGCCTTCGAGCAGCTCCATGACAAGGAACGGCTCTCCGCGCTCGGTCACGTCGATGTCGTGGACCTGCACCGCGGCCGGGTGCCCGAGCCGCGCCGCGGCGAGCGCCTCCTGCTCGAAGCGGGCGCGGAGCTCCCGGGACACGGCGCCCTCCGGGTGCAGGATCTTGATGGCCACGCGGTGCCCCACGTGGTGGGTGGCCGCGTAGACGGCCGCCATCCCCCCCGCCCCGATCAGCGCGTCAATCCGCCATTTTCCGTGGAGGATCGTCCCGACGCGGGCTCTCAGCCGCTGGATCTCATCCTCTTCCGCTTCCGACATCGGCGCGGAGGCTAGCACGGGCTGCCGCGCGGCCGGCCCGCGCGGAGGCCGCGCCGCGCGCGCGGCGCCCTGTCACGCCCCCCGGCCGCGGCCGCGGCCCGCCGTCTCCCACGCCGTCGCCACCGCCTCTTCCGCGCTCGCGACCGACAGGATCCGATCCGAGCGCCGGTCGTCCACGCGCCCCCCGGCGAGCTGCCTCGCCCAGCCCCCGCTCGCCGCGAGCGCGAGCACCGGCTTGCCGAGCTGCCAGGCGACGGCGATCTCGCTCAGCGTGCCCGCGCCGCCGCCGACGACAACGACCACGTCGGCCATGGCGACGACCAGGATATTGCGCCCGATCTGCATGCCGGTCGGGACGACGATGTCCACGTACGGGTTGGCCGTGGACGCCTCGTACCCTGGCAGGATCCCCAGGATATCGCCGTCGCGCCACGTCGTCGCCGCGCGCCCGCCGCGCGACACGGCGGCCATGACGCCCCCCAGCCCCCCGGTGACCAGCCGGAACCCCGCCTCCACGGCGCGCCGCCCGAGCTCGACGCACACAACCTCGGTCGCCGCGTCCACCGCGAGGCCGTTGCCGATCACCGCCATCACGGGGCGGCGCGGCACGTAGGGAGCGATGTCCCGCTTCGTGTCCTCCTCTTCTCGCTCGTCCCGATCGTCGTCCATCACGGCTCCGCTCCGGCGCCCGCTACTTCTTCAGCCGGCCGATGAGCCGATCGCCCAGCTTGGGCTGATCGTTCATCCCGAACCAGATGCTCCACCCTGGAGGGCGCGGGCCGGCCGAGCCCTCCCGAGGGCGCTGCTCCCCGGGCCGCCGTTCGTGCGCCCGATCGAGCTAGCCCCCGCGGCCGCGTGGCGTCAAGGCTCGCGCCGGCGCCGCGGGCGCGCTCGGTCACGCGTGGTCGCGTGTCGTCCGGCGTCTTGTCGCGCTACCGCTGGGCCGGGTAGAGGCCGTCCACGGCGTCGGCCCAGAGCTTGTTCATGGCCACCCGCCCGGCGGGATCCGGGTGCACCTTGTCGGTGAACCGGTCGGGGTGGTCCTTGAACCACGTATACAGATCCGGCCCAGGAGGGAGGCCGTTCTCCTGCGTCAGGGCGTCGATCGCCTCGTTGAACACAGGGACCGCGTCGTGGTTGCCGTCCGGCGAGAACGGGATGTGCGCGAGCACCGGGACGCGGCCCGCTGCCTCGATCTTGTCGATGATCTGCTGCAGGTTCGCCTTGAAGGTGCTCGGGTCGGTCTGGCCCCAGGAGTCGTTGGTGCCGTAACCGATGGCGAAGTAGTGGAAGTCGGGGTTCAGCTCCAGCACGTCATCGATGCGATCGAGCGCGCTGGGCTTGTCGCTGCTCTTCGTGAGCTCGCTCCCGATGCCGCCGTTGATCATCGCCGGATAGTGGGCCGGGTGCGCCGCGTGCACGTTCTCGGCGAAGCTCGGCTGCGTGGCCGGGGTGTCGCGGTCGTAGGCGTACGCCGTGATGCTGTCGCCGAGGAAGAACCACGTGTCCTCCGCGCCCTTCGAGATGTCGTGCACGTCGATCTCGTCGAGCTGCACGCCGGTGTCGTCGGTCGTCGCGGGGGCCGCGGTCACGACGAGCCGGACCCAGCTCTTGCCGCCGAAATCGAAGCTGTGGGCGCGCGTGCGGACCGGGTTGTCGGTCACCTCCGCGACCTGGGTCCAGGTGCCGTCCGAGCCGTTCGTCGAGTCGCTCGACGTCTCCACGCGGTAGGCGCCCGGCGCCCCGTATTGCACGTCCGTGTAGTTGTAGTTGTACGAGGCCGTCCAGCTCAGGAGCAGCCGCTCGTACCCGGTGCCGACCTGGATGGCGACCCAGGCGGGCGCGGCCGAGGTGGGCTTGCCCGCGATCCAGGTCCCTGCCGACCTGTACTTGCCGTCGTTGATCACCGACGCCGTCCCCGCCGAGGCGAAGGCCGGCTTGCCGCGAGAGATGATGGGATTGGGCACGATCCCCTGCGCGCCCGCGCCGCCGCCGGTGCCGCCGCCGCCGCCCGTGCCGCCGCCGCCGCCGCCGCCGCCCCCGGTGCCGCCGCCCCCCGTGTCCCCGGCGCCGCCCGTACCACCGCCCGCGCCGCCCGAGCCCTGCGCGGTGGTGCTCCCGGAGCCCCCGGAGCTCGCCGACGAGCCGCCCGTGCCCCCGGAGCTCGCCGACGAGCCGCCGCCGTCGTCGTCCGCGCAGGCCGGCAGGAGCAGAGCCGCCCCCAGCGCGAGAACCAGGAAAGGTGACCGGTGAAATGAACGCAAAGCCATCGCAACTGACCTCCAGCGCCGGGCACTCTGGGGCAGTTCGGCGCCACGATCAACCACCTCCGTCATCGAACCATGCCGACAAATGAACCGGTAAAGTCAAGCTCGATGCGCCACGAAACGCGGCAGCTAAGGAAAGTGCCTCGGCGAGCGAAACTGTCAACTGAAACGGTAAATATTCAGAGATGTTGCCCGTCGCGACGGGGGCACGGCAGGTCCTCGCGACGGGCGGTGCCCACGGTCGGGATCAACCGTTCGGGCAGGTGCCCGCAGCGCGAGTCGCGCTGTACCGGCGGCGGCTCGCGGCCGCCGACGCCCAGCCCGACGAGGCCCTCCGCCACGAGGCGCCCGGCGGGCTGAGCCTCACTTGATGGTTCGGACGAGACGGAAGCCGACGCCTCGGGACACCGCGTCCGAGGCGGGGTAATTCTGGCCGGCCACTCGCAGCATATCCCGCGAGCCCGCGGCGTTGCCACCCCGAGCCACGCGGAGATCGGCCGCGTCGGTCCTCAGCGCGATCTCCGTGGCAGGGTTCGTCACGGGCCCCTCGGCGTCGTGAAAGACGGGTCGATCGCTGGTCCATTCGAAGACGTTGCCGAGCATGTCGAACAGGAGCCAGCGGTTGGGCCGCTTCGTCCCCACGGGGTGCGTACGCCCTCCCGAATTCACGTCATACCATGCGATGGGCTCGAGGCTCGGCTCGGGGTCGTAGCGCGCATCCGGATTCGCTCCGGTGATGTCACCTCCGTAGTATGCCGTCCTCGTCCCCGCGCGCGCGGCGTACTCCCATTCTGCCTCCGTTGGCAGGCGGTAGCCCTCGCACTCGTAGACGCTCGTCGCGTCGCCCGTGAGCTCCACGCGACCGCAGATCACGCCGCGGCCCAGCTCGCCTTGACATTCGGAGAGCTCGAAGCAGGGCGCGAGCGGCGGTTCGTGACGTGCGGAGAGCAGGTTCGCGAAGAGCAGGGCTTCGAACCACGTCGCATAGCGGAGCGGGCACGCGTCGTCCTTGCAGGTCACCGGACCTTCCTGCACCTTCTCCGGCTTCTCCGGCATGACGCTGACGAGCTCCGACCACTGCTTGCGCGTCAGCTCGAACTGCCCGATCTCGAACCCGCGCTCGAGCGTGACCGCCCTTGGGATCTCGGAGCTCTCACCACGCCAGAGCTCGCTCTCTGGCGAGCCCATGATGAAGCAGCCCGGCGGAATGCGACACCAACCATCCGCGCACTCGGCCACCACCGCCGGATGGCGACACACGGATCCATCGGCGGAGGCGGCTTCCCAGCCAGCCACCTCCGGACCGGCCGGATCCACGTTGCTGGCCGGGACGACAGAGGGCTCCTGGCGCTCCGCCTCGGGCTGGCAGCCGAGGGGGACGATCAGGAGAGCCCAGAGAGCGACACCGATCGCGCACGTCATCGAACCGCTTGTATTCATGGCTCGTCGCTGACCCCGAGGTCCGCACCCACGACTTCGAATCGATCCGCTGCGGGCTGAGTCTTGAACCCCTCCGTCACGAGCAAGGCGACGCCGCCGAGCAGGCTCTCGTGGCCCAGTCCGCCATTCCAGCTGACGCGCTTTCCCTTGCAAGATTCGATGTTCTCTACCGATTCACTGCACGCGGCGACGTAGGCGTCGAAGAGATCCTTCATCCTCCAGCGCAGCTCCGGCGTCGGATGGTTGTCGACCCCGTAGAGGAACTCCAGCCAGTCGTACTCAGTGCCGAACGAGAGGAGGTCGGGGGACGAGCTCTGATCAATGCAGTGCGTGTTGCGCCACCGGACGGCCTGCTTGCAGCTCACCGGGATCGGCGGCTGATTGATGTAGAGCCCGGTGTCCGGGTCCTGCTCGCAATCGGTCACGCCCGGCATGCACGCCGTGTTCGATATCGGCTTGTAGTAAACGAACGTGCAGTCCGATTCCATGTCGGCGTTGAAGGCCTTGGCCGCGAAGTACTGAGCAAACCCCTCGACCTGCGCGGCGTTCGGCTCCTCCAGCGATTGCAGGCAATGGAGCCGCTGATCGGGGGGGACGCCATCGCAGCGGCAGAGCGGGGGCTGGTCGGCGTCGCCCGCGCAGCCGTACTCCGGCCTCATCAGCCCTTGACCGCTGCCCTGAATGAAGTGACCGAACTCGTGCGCGACGACGTACTTGAAGCGGGTCGACGAAGCGGCCAGTCCATCTGGCTCGAGGAACAACGTGTCCTGGCTCCTGCAGCTCGTCAGGAGGGGCTCCCCCGTGCAGGGGTCGTCGATCTCGCAATATTCGTCGACGACGATCTCGACTCGACCATTACCCTCGTAGCGATTCAAGATCATGGCGCGTTTGATGCCGAGCTCGCCATCGCTCTCGTGTTCACGTTTGAGCATCTGGCTGATCGCCGCGCCGGCTCGGGTGATCGAGTTGTGCTCGACGAAGACCGGGCGGAGGGGCGCCGGGGGCATCGTGGGCCAATCGATCGGACGGGCCGAGCATGTCGCGTCGGTGACGCTCCCGACGTCCTCCGCGTAGATCGCGCACATGGAGGCCGGGCCGCTCTGCCCGGTCTGCCGCACGACGACGTTGGCCCCGGTGAACGTCGAGCCGTTCGTGGCGCAGTTGGTCTCCGACGGGTCCAGGCAGTGCTGGCTGATGACGCGGGTCGCGATCTGGAGGTCGGTGCCCAGCTGCCAGTGCGAGCGAACGGGGAGCTTGGACCTCGGAACGCAGCCGTTGACGTCGAGCACGCCGCCGCGGTCGAACAGCACGCCGGTCGAGTTCGTCATCGTGATCTGGTAGCGCGCAAAGCTCGCCGGGACCGGCTGCATCGCCTTGCCGGGAAGGTAGTCCTCGCTGCCGATGCCGGTCCAGGGTCCAGAGTCGATGAACTGCGCGTTCCAGTCGAAGCAGATGTCCGGGCTCGCGATCGGCGTCGCGGTGAAGCACATGCGGCCGCCGTCGATGCACGTCTCGTTCGCGCCGGTGGCGCCGGTGTACAGGTCGACGTCGAACCCGTAGTCCCGGAGGTCGTCGTCCCCCAGGCAGAACCATGCATCGTCGTCGTCCACGTCGACCGAGACGTGGACCGTGGCCCGGTCGCGGGCGACCTGCACCGTGCCGCTGCTCGTCTGCCCCATGTCCTGGCCGTCGATGACGAGCTTGGCGACGAACGGATCGACCGTACCACACAGCACCTCGCTCTCATCGAAGTTGAGCGAGGTGACCGTGAACGTGAAGGCGGCGGGGCCAGCCTCCTCGTTGCTCGTGTTGCCCACCTGCGGGCCCACGAAGTCGCCGTACACCTCCGAAGCCAGGTGGGACGTGGCGGACGTCGTCACCTCCGGCGCGAGCTGCACGCTCAAGGACGCGAGCGACACGCCCGGGCGCTCGATCGGGACGAGGGCGGGCGGCGAGGCGGGCTCCGGCTCCGGGGGGGCGTCTCCCAGATCGCATGCGGGGCTGGACGAGCTCGCGGTCGCCGTCTCTCCGGCGAGCTGCCACGAGAGGCTGCCGCTCAGGTCGAAGGGCGCAAAGAACACCTTGTCGTGCACCCCGGGCAAGAGCGTCGTGGGCGGCGCCACGTCTCCCGCGGGGACGAGCTGGTTCTGGGGGCCGAGCGGCACCGTGACCGGGAAGTCGCTCTCGTTCTCGTAGCCGAAGAGCGCGGCCCCCGCAGGGTGCTTGAAGCGTCGCACGCACTTGACCACCGGGTGGATGTTCAGGACATCGTGCCAGTGGTCGAAGGGGTCGAACGTGATGGTGGAGCCCGCCTCGGCGGCCTCGACCGTTTGCCCGAAGAACGACCCTCGATGTCCGGGCGACCCGACGGGCGCGAGGCGCAGGGTCGCGCTGGGCGCCACGATGGTCCCGTTGAACGCGGACTCGAGCGAGACCGTCCCGGTCCCGAGGTAGGCCAGGAAGAAGCTGCTGTCCGGGCCGACGATCTGAACGCCCCCTTTGAAGTCGAGCAGCTGGCGCACGTAGACGATCACCGGGCCGGCCGACGTGTCGAGGCGGGCGATCGACTGAGGCTGCATCTGGAGCTGATCGAGGTAGTACGTGCCCGAGCTGAGATCCAGGGTGCTCCGAGAGCCGACGGAAACGCTCGCGTAACCTCCCGGGGCCAGCGACGAGGTCGTGTCCGGTCCGACGGGCGGTACGCTGACGAGCGACGGGTAGTCGATCGTGAAGCGCAGGTTCCCGAGCGGGCCGAGGGGCGTGGCTGCCAGCTCGGTCCCGACGATCGCTGCGCCGGCTTGCTTGGTGATGGTGCCTGCCGCCTGGACCGTGCCGGTGGCCTCCGTCTGACTCCCGAGCCAGACATTGCCTCCGCTGACGAGCGACCCGGTCCTCGTCGCGGCGTTGACCTCGAGGAGGCCGGTGCCGACGTTCACCGCCGGCGCTGGCGCGCCGTTCACGTCGCGCAGCGTGACCCCGCCGGCGATGCGCAGCGACTGCGATGCATGGAGGGCGACGTTGCTCTGTGAAAAGCCTGCTGGGAACCCGAGCGCAATCTCGAACTGGTTCAAGAGCGCCTGCTTGGCCGTGGAGATCTCGGCCTGCTCGGGGGCCTCCCCCTCCGGCGTACCACAGGCTACGACGCTCACGCTCGCCGCCAGCGCCAGAGCCCGTGAGAGCCGCGCCTGGATCCTTGAACCGTCATTCGTCGTGCTTCTCCCTCTGCCAGCGGCAGAAGGACACAACCTGATGCGCTCCGGTAGATTGATGTTCTCGTGGTTTGCCATTGTCATCCCGTGAGCACAGGCCGCTGTGAAAAACGCTGTTTTTCGGCCGCTCGGACTGGCACGTAGCACTCCATGTGCCAGGCGCAGAGAGCGCGAGAGGCCTCGATCCGTCGCGCTCCACGCGCTGGACGACGGGCCGCCCGCCGCGCCGTGAGGCCCATTCTCCATGACATGTCACGGGCTGCGGCGTGACATGTCACGGCTCGCGGCGTGACATGTCACGGCCCGCGGCGCGGCGCGGCCCACGGGAGCGTCGCGCATCGGGCGCGTGCGGGGCTCGACGGTTCGTCGCCGCAACATCGTTGTCCGGGGCTCGGTCCTGGCCCCGTGATAGGGAGAGCCCTCTCTACGCGCCCCCTGCCACCTCGCTCCAGTCGATGTCGAACCGCGCCAGGTATTTCCGCAGCCGGTCCGCGTCGTTGACGCTCTTCTTCTTCGCGCGCGACGCGGCGAACAGCACCCGTCCCGCCTCCGACAGCGACCGCGCGCCCTTCAGCACCCGCAGCACCTCGGCGAGCTGCACCCGGTCGAACGGGTCGAGCGCCGCCGCCCGGCGCGCGCCGAGCGCCGCGACCACGAGATCGTCCCCGTCGGTCCCCTCCCCCGCCGCGCCGCCCCCGGCGAACGTTCGCCCGCCCGCCGCCGGCGCTCGCCGCCAGGCCTCCACCAGCCGCCCTATCTCCTCCTCCACGATCGGCACCCCGATCCTCCCCCCGGGCGCGAGCGTCGCCATCCGCGTCACGGCCGCGTTGAAGTCGCGGAAGTTGCCCGGCCACACCGCCTCTCGCGACGTCGCGAACTCGAGGAACCGCGCGCGCGCGTCGCGGCTCATCGTGATCCGCACGCCGAGCAGCCGCGCCGAGGCGTCGAGCTCGTAATCGAGGTTCGGCGCGATGTCCTCGACCCGCTCCCTCAGGCCCGGGAGCCGGAAGGTCCACAGGTTGATCCTCGCCAGGAGGTCCTCCCGGAAGCGCCCCGCCACAACCTCCAGCGCGAGATCCCGGTTCGTGCCGGCGAGCAGCTGGAACTCGCTCCTCACCTCCCTGTCCGAGCCGACAGGCAAGAACGCCTTCTCCTCGATCGCCCGCAGCAGCATCGCCTGCTCGTCCGCGCCGAGCTCGCCGATCTCGTCGAGGAAGAGCACCCCCCCGTGCGCCTTGCGCAGGAGCCCCGGGCGGTCCTGGAGCGCCCCCGTGAACGACCCCTTCGTGTGCCCGAACAGCGCCGACATCGCCCCGTCGCCGCGGATCGTCGCGCAGTTCAGATCCACGAAGTCGCCGCTGACCTGCCGGCGGCCCTTCTTGAGATCGTAGATCTTCCGCGCGAGCTGCGATTTCCCCGCCCCCGTCGGGCCCATCAGCAGGATGGGCGCGCGCGACGCGATCGCCACGTGCTCGATCCGCTCGATCAGCCGGTTGTACGCCGCGTTGCGCGTGTCGATGCCGCTCTTCAGGAACGACACCCCCTCGCGCTGCTCCTTCTGGAACCGCGACGCGATGCGGTCGTACTTCGAGAGGTCGAGATCGATGATCGTGAACGACCCGGCCGCGAGCTCCTCACGGTCGCGCTTCGGCGGCGACGTCTGGATGAGCCGACCCGGGAAGTACCGCGACTCCGTGAGCAAGAACAGGCAGATCTGCGCGACGTGCGTGCCCGTCGTGATGTGGACGAGGTAGTCCTCCCGGTCCGGCGCGAACGGGTACGCCCGCGCGAAGTCGAGGAGCGCGCCGTACACCGCCTCGAAGTCCCACGGATCGTCCACATCGACCACGTGACCGCGGATGTCCGTCTCCGGCGAGGCGCGCCGCACGTCGCCCATCACCGTCTCGGCCAGGCCCTCGAAGCGGCGCTGGTAGAGCAGCTCGAACCGGTCGACGATCAGGTCCTCGTGCTGGCACAGCGCCACGCTCGGGCGCCAGCGCGACCAGCGCTCCGCCGTCTTCCCGGTGTCCAGCGTCGGGCCCAGCATGCCGAGGACCACGGTCGTCTTGCGCGCCATAGAATGTTCTCTAACCATCTTATACATACATCTAATCCGCAGGACCAGCGGCCCGTGATCGCCTGGATTTCGAGTGGCACGCGCCGTGCGATACGCAGACACAGGAACGACAGAGCGACGGAACGACAGAGACCGACGGACCCCGCCGCGGACGCGAGCCGCGGCGCGCGCCGGAGGGCTCGACCCCTCACCGGAGATCTTGCCATGGAGCGAAGCTACAACGTCATCCCCACGGACTCGGGCGTGCCCATCAAGGCGTGGACGGTCGGCGTGCCGTTCGAGACCGCCGCGGAGGCGCAGCTCAAGAACCTCGCCGCGCTGCCGTTCATCCACAAGTGGATCGCCGTGATGCCCGACGCGCACCAGGGCATCGGCGCGACCGTGGGGAGCGTTGTCGCGACGAGCGGCGCGGTCATCCCGGCGGCGGTGGGCGTCGACATCGGCTGCGGGATGATGGCGGCGCGGACGAGCCTCTCCGCGTCGCAGCTGCCGGACGCGCTGCGCGGGCTCCGGGCGGCCATCGAGGGCGCGGTGCCGCACGGCCGCACCGACAACGGCGGGAAGAACGACCGCGGCGCGTGGCGCTCGCCGCCCCCGGCCCAGGTCGCGGCGTGGGCCGAGCTCGAGCCGCGGTACCGGCAGATCGTCGAGAAGCACCCGCGCATCGGGCGCGGCTACGCCGTCGAGCACCTCGGCACGCTCGGGACCGGCAACCACTTCATCGAGCTCTGCCTCGACGAGGAGGACCGCGTCTGGGTCATGCTGCACAGCGGGTCGCGCGGCGTCGGCAACCGGGTCGGGAGCTACTTCATCGAGCTCGCCAAGCAGGAGATGAGGCGCTTCTTCATCAACCTGCCCGACGCCGACCTCGCGTACCTGCCGGACGGGACGAGGCACTTCCACGACTACATGCAGGCGGTGTCGTGGGCGCAGGACTTCGCGGCGGTGAACCGCGAGCTGATGATGGCGCAGGTGGTCGAGGCGCTCCGCGGCTCGGGCGAGCTGCCGCCCTTCGACGCGACCGTGGAGGCGGTGAACTGCCACCACAACTACGTGGCGCGCGAGCACCACTACGGGAAGGACGTGCTCGTGACCCGCAAGGGCGCCGTCCGCGCGCAGGCGGGTGATCTCGGGATCATCCCGGGCAGCATGGGCGCGCGCTCGTTCATCGTCCGCGGGCTCGGCAACCCGGAGAGCTTCTGCAGCTCGAGCCACGGCGCGGGCCGCGTCATGTCGCGGGGCGAGGCGCGCCGCCGCTTCTCCGTCGCGGACCACGAGGCGGCGACCGCGGGCGTCGAGTGCCGCAAGGACGAGGACGTGATCGACGAGACGCCGGCGGCCTACAAGCCGATCGACGACGTGATGCGGGCGCAGAAGGATCTCGTCGAGATCGTCCACACCCTGCGGCAGGTCGTCTGCGTGAAGGGGTGAGCCGCGCGCCCCGGCGCCGTGATATCGCTGATCCAGGGGAGAGCCGACCGCCATGCTGACCATCGACGGATCCATCGGAGAGGGAGGGGGCCAGATCCTCCGCACGACGCTCGGCCTCTCGCTGATCACCCAGACGCCCGTCCGCATCACCTCGATCCGCAAGGGCCGCGCGCGCCCGGGCCTGATGCGGCAACACCTGACCTCGGTCCGGGCCGCGGCCCAGATCGGCCGCGCCGAGGTGTCGGGCGCCGCGCTCGGCTCGCAGGAGATCGTGTTTCGACCGACCGCGATCGTCCCCGGCGAGCACACGTTCCAGGTCGGGAGCGCGGGGAGCACGACGCTCGTGCTGCAGACCGTCCTGCCAGCGCTGCTCCGCGCGCCCGCGCCGTCGGCGCTCACGCTCGAGGGCGGCACGCACAACCCGCTGGCGCCGCCGTTCGACTTCCTGGACCTCGCCTACCTGCCGCTCGTGCGGAGGATGGGGCCGGACGTCACCGCGACGCTCGTGACGCCCGGCTTCTACCCGGCCGGCGGCGGGCTGGCCCGCGTCTCGATCGCGCCGGCGCCCGCGCTCGCGCCGCTCGAGCTCCTCGAGCGCGGGGAGATCCGCGCCCGGCGGGCGGTCGCGACGGTGTCGAACCTCCCGGGCGCCATCGCGGTGCGCGAGCTCGACGCGGCGGCGGCGGTGCTCGGCTGGGAGCCGGGCTGCTTCAAGCCCAGCGTGCTGAGGGGCGGGAACGGCCCGGGCAACGTGCTCACCATCGCCGTCGAGAGCGAGCACGTGACCGAGGTCTTCACCGGGTTCGGCGCGAAGGGCGTGCGCGCGGAGTCCATCGCCACGAAGGCGGCCGAGGAGGCGCGCGACTACCTCGCGGCGGGCGTCCCCGTGGGCGAGCACCTGGCCGATCAGCTGCTCTTGCCGATCGCCCTCGCGGGCCGCGGCGCCTTCCGGACCGTGCGCCCGTCGTCCCACACGACGACCCACCTCGGGCTGCTCCGAGATCTCCTCGGGATCCGCGCGTCGGTCGCGCAGATCTCGGACGCGGCGTGGCAGATCGAGATCTGGCGCTGAGCGCGGTCCACGGCGGATCCGCCGCCGATTGACGGCGACGTCCCGGTTGTGCCACATCACGACGGGCGTACGGCGCGCCCCGCGTCGCGGGCTGCCCGCGGCACGACGGCGCGCCCGGACGGCGGCGACGCGGAAGGCGGGACAATGGCGAAGCGCGATTACCTCAAGATCACGGACACGACCCTGGCCGAAGCGCACCGCGTGCTCAGGCTCGCCGCTCGCCTGAAGGAGGAGCCGAAAGGGCGGCGCACGACGATGCTCGCCGGCCGGGCCGTCGCGGTCGTCCTGGAGAAGGCGAGCACGCGCACGCGCGTGTCGTTCGAGGTCGGCATCGCGCAGCTCGGCGCCCAGCCGGTCGTGCTGAGCACCCAGGGCAGCCAGCTCGCCCGCGGCGAGCCGATCCGCGACACGGCGCGCGTGCTCGCCCGGTACTGCGACGCGATCGCGTTCCGCACCTCGTCGACCGCGCGCCTGCTCGAGATGGCGGAGGCGAGCGTTCCGGTGATCAACGCGCTCTCGGACGACGGCCACCCGGTGCAGGTGCTCAGCGACATCTTCACGATCCAGGAGGCGCTCGCGGCGAGCGGGGACAGGACCGGCATCGCCGGCCGGCGCGTCGCGTTCCTCGGCGACTGCGCGAGCAACATGGCGCGCTCGTGGCTCGAGGCGGCGCCGCTCTTCGATTTCCACCTCGTGCTCACGGGGCCCGAGGGGTACATGCCGCCCGCGGACGAGGTCGAGCGCGCGCGGAAGACGGGCCACGTCACGATCACCCACGACCGGCTCGAGGGCGCAGCGGGCGCGGACGTGGTGAACACGGACGTGTGGGCGAGCATGGGACACGAGGCCGAGGCGGAGAAGCGCCGCGCCGCGTTCGCCGGCTGGACCGTGGACGCCAAGGTGATGGCGAAGGCCGCCCAGCACTCCATCGTGCTGCACTGCCTGCCGGCGCACCGCGGCGAGGAGATCGACGACGAGACGCTCGAAGGGCCGCGCTCGCGCGTGTGGGATCAGGCCGAGAACCGGCTGCACGTGCAGAAGGCGCTCATGCTGTGGCTGCTCGGCGTCGAGCTGGCCTAGAGCGGGCGCGCGGGGTCAACCGAGGAGGGCGCCGCGCCGGGAGCGGGCGGGGGTCCCGTCGCCGCTCGAGCGGCCCGTGAGGTCCGCGACGACCTGCACCAGGTCGGCCGGGTCGATCGGCTTGGCGACGTGCTTCTGGAAGCCGG
The DNA here is from genome assembly GCF_051475585.1 of Sorangium sp. So ce426. NCBI lineage: Bacteria > Pseudomonadati > Myxococcota > Polyangiales > Polyangiaceae > Sorangium > Sorangium sp. So ce426. Next base: position 10,184,991 of record NZ_CP150341.1, read on the forward strand.
CCGAAAGCGCCCTCCTCCGGTCCTCGATCCGGGCATAGGCGGTCAGGGCCACGGCGGGGATACGCCGGATCTCGTCCCGGCCCGCCGCGCGGAGCTGGTGGATCAGCGCATAGCCGCTCTCCCCCGGCATGCCGATGTCGCTGAGCAGGACATCGGGCCTCAGCCGCTCCAGGATGCTCATGGCCTCGCTCGCAGAGCCGGCCGTGGTGACCCGCGCGCCCGCTCCCTCCAGCAAGAACGCGAGCATCTCCCGGGCGTCCGGCTCATCCTCGACGACGAGGACGTGAACGCCGAAGAGCGGCGACGGCTCCCCGCTCCGCAGCGGGGCGCGCCCCGGCGCGGACGGCGGCCCCTCGTGCGCGGCGGAGGGCGCCGCGGGCAGGGGGAGCGTCACCGTGAACGTCGCTCCTGCCCCCTCGCCCGGGCTTTCCGCCTCCACCGTGCCGCCGTGCAGCTCGACGAGGTGGCGGACGATCGCGAGCCCCAGGCCGAGCCCGCCGTGAGCCCTCGTCGGCGAGGAGTCGCCCTGGCGGAAGCGGTCGAACACATACGGCAGGAACGACGTGGCGATGCCCTTGCCGTTGTCCATGACCGAGATCGCGACCTGGGAGTCGCTCCTCCCCACCCGGACGGCGACCAGCCCTCGCTTCGGGGTGAATTTCACCGCGTTGGAGAGCAGGTTCCACATGACCTGCTGGAGGCGATCCGGGTCGCCGCACACGTGGCTGAGCCCCTCGCCCGGCTCGACGCGGATCTCGATCTCCTTCGCCTTCGCCGTCGGCGTGATGGTGTCCACGGCGGCCTCGATGACCGCGGCGAGATCCACGGCGATCGTGCGGAGCCGCAGCTTGCCCGTGATGATCCGGGAGACCGTCAGGATATCGTCGACGATCTGCGCCTGCGCGTGGGCGTTGCGCTCGATCGACGCCATGCCCTGCTTGACGCGCTCCGGGGCGAGGGCCTTGTCCTTGATCAGCCGCGCCCAGCCGAGGATTGCCGTGAGCGGCGTCCGCAGCTCGTGGGAGACCGTCGCGAGGAACTCGTCCTTCATGCGGTTCGCGTCCTCGGCCCGGAGGCGGTCCTTCTCCGACTGGGCGAGCGCCTGCTGCTCGCGGCGGAGCAGCTCCGTGCGCTCGTGCTCGAGCTGCTTCAGCTCGGTGATGTCGACGACGGCGCCCGTCAGGAACAGCGGGGAGCCGTCCCGATCGGCGACGATGCGCCCGCGATCGTGGACCCACCGGATCGACCCGTCGGCGCGGACGACGCGGTGGATGATGTCGTAGATGCAGCGCTCGCGGACGCTCCGCTCGTGCATGGCGATCACCGCGTCGAGATCTTCCGGGTGGACGCGGGTCAGCCAGTCGCCGATGGGCTGCGTCGTCTCGCGCTCGTCCAGGCCCAGGATGCGGTTCAGGCTCGCGTCCCTCGTGTCGTACCGCGTCTCCAGGTCGACTCGCCACGTGCCCACGTCCGCCGCCCACGTGGCCAGCCGGAGCCGATCCTCCCGGTCCTGGAGCGCGCTCTCGATCCGGAACCGCTCGGTCAGGTCGACCGAGGCGCCGACCATGCGGATCGCCTTGCCTCCCGCGTCCCGGAGCACCGTGCCGCGATCGAACACGCGGGCGACGGAGCCGTCGCCGCGGTAGACGCGGTACTGCGCCGACCAGGTGTCGGCGTCCCCGTGGAGGAGCTCCTCGAGCGCGCGCACCATGCGGTCGCGATCCTCCGGCAGCACGCGGTCCACCCACCACGCGCCGGTCGGGGCCGTCTGCTCGGGCGTGTAGCGGAAGACATCGTGAAATGTCGCGTTGCGCTCGACCCGGTCCGTCCGGACATCCCAGTCCCAGATCGGGTCCTTGATCGCTCGACCGAGGAGGCGATAGCGCTCGTCCTGTACGTCCGCCTCCAGGCGCGCGGGCGGCTCGCTGGCCCCTGCGTGCGCGGCGCCGCCGGCGGGGCCTGCGAGCGCGACCGCGGCCTGGTCGGCGAGCGCCTCGATCAGCCAGGCATCCTCGCCGGAGGCCGGGGCGGCGCGCTCGACCGCGAGCACGCCAGAGACACGGCCGCTGACGATCAGCGGCGCGGCGGCGACGTGGGCCGCGCCGTCCAGCGCTCGCGCTATCCCGTCGTCGGCGCTCGGGAGCGGGCGGCCAGAGAGCTCGGCGAGCAGCGCCGGATCGAGCCCCAGCGCCGCTCGCACGACCGGGCGCCCGTCCTCGTCGTTCAGGATCAGGACGGCCCTGCCGGAGCCGCTCAGGCGCGCCGCCGCGGAGAGGACGATCTCTTGAACCGCGAGCGCCGAACACGCCGACGCGAGCGCGCGGCTGGCCTCGGTCAGCGCGCGGATCTGCGAACGGTGCCTCTCCTCGTGTTCGATCACAGGCAGACGACCCTCGGCTCCAGCATGAGGGTACTCTCGCGGACGATGGGTGTGCATCCCTGACCAGATCAGCCGGGCACGCTCTTGGAACACGGCGCCACCCCACAAGAGCACGAGCAGGCGGTATGCCTCTTGCGGCCCTGTCATAGGAGCACGTGGACATGCGCGCCAGCCGAGCCGCAGGCGATCCGGCGCAGAAAACTTGGCCCGGTATCCCGATTCCTGAGCAAACCCGCGCAGCGTGGATTTCCGCGACATGCCGCCCGAGCTCCTCCTGGCCGTGGCCAGCGCGGCGCTCTCCTTCGGGTTGGTCCAGACGCTCCGGCTCACGTGGAGGCGCGCATGGCAGCGGCGCCGGCTCTCGCGGTGCCGGGAGCAGGGCGCCGCGGGAGAGGCCCGCGCCGAGGCGCTCCTCCGCGAGCTCGGCTACACCATCGTCGGCCGGCAGGTCGCGGTCTCGTACGGAGTCCAGATCGACGGCGAGCCGGTCAGCGTCGGGCTCCGCGCCGACTACCTCGTGGCGCACGGCCCCAGGCGGTATGTCGCCGAGGTGAAGACGGGCCGGCTCGCGCCGCGCATCGACACGCCCGCGACGCGGCGGCAGCTGCTCGAGTACCGCGTCGCGTTCGACGTCGACGGCGTGCTCCTCGTCGACGCGGAGTCCCGGCGGGTGCGGTCGGTGGTGTTCCCGCTGCCCGCCGGCGCCGCGGCCGCGTCACCGTACGGCGCGCGCCTCGCGTGGGTCCTGGCGGCCGTCGTGGGGGGCCTCGTCGCGGCGATGGCCGCGCGCTCCGCGGGGTGACGCGGGCGCGCGGCGGGCCACGGCGCGGCTACGGGCGGCTCGCGGCGCGGCGCGCGCGGCGCCTGCGGCCGGCGAGCAGCAGGAGACCGAGCCCGAGCAGGCCGACCCTGGCCGGCGAGGCCTCCGAGGTCGCGCCCGCGCGGCAAGCGCAGGACGCGTCGGGCTTGTTGCCGCCCGTGCCGCCGCTCGCGCCGCCGGAGCCGGAGCCGGACCCGGAGCCGGAGCCGGAGCCGGTGGTCAGATCCACCGGATCGTCGAGCCCCACGTCGGGTCCGATCGGCCCTCCGCTCGCGGCGGAGGCGGCGCCGCCGTGGACCACCGGCTCGCCGCAGACCCCGTTGACGCACGGCGCGTTGCCGGGGCAGACGGCGCCCGCGCACGCGTCGGCGCAGCTCCCGGCGACGCAGACCTGCCCGGCAGCGCACGTCTTGCCGTCGCAGCCGGTGTCGACGCAACGGCCGTCGCCCCCGCACACCTTGCCGGTCGGGCAGGTGCGGCAGCCGCAGTTGGACTGGCAGATGCCTCGCTCGCAGACCGCGCCGTCCTCGCACTCGATGTGGGCGCAGAGATCCACGCACCGCCCGAGCTGGCACTCCTGGTTCGCGGGGCAGACGACGCCGTCGCACCCGCCCACGCAGTTGCCGCCGATGCAGATCTGGCCGCCGGTGCACTCCTTGTCGATGCACGCCTGCTCCACGCAGAAGCCGTCGTCGTTGCAGACGAGGCCGGGGTCGCAGACCACCTCGCCGCGCCCGCAGTACGGCACGCACGCCCCGCGGTTGCACACGTAGCCCTCGTCGCAGAGCCCCTGGCCGTTGTCGACCTCGCCGTCGCAGTCGTTGTCGATGTTGTCGCAGGTCTCTTTCTGCTCGCCGGGCTCGAGCACGGGCAGGCACTGGACCTCGCCCTCGGTCGCGCAGCCCGTCCTGCCCACGGCGCACGCGCCCTGCAGGCCCGTGTCGCAGATCTCGCCGCCGCCTTTGCAGGTCACGCCCGTGATGTAGTAGACGAAGTCGTTGAAATCGCCGTCGTTCTCGTACCCGCCCTGGTTCCCCTTCCAGCTCGTCGCGGTCACGGGCAGGTCCTCGAAGGCGACATAGAACGCGTCGGGCTCGGCGGTCGACGTGTAGATCAGCGTGGTCACCCACGGCTCGTTCGGCGTGCAGCTCGTGCAGACGGTGTTCAGCTCGCGCTGCGAGAACTTCGTCTGGGTGCAGTAGGTGCCCGCCTTGCCGATCAGCGCGAAGCCGACCAGGCCACCCTGGTACCGCGCATCGTTCCGGATGTCCGCCGCCGAGAACTGCCGCGGCGTCCAGTCGTGCTGCCCCGCCTGGGTGGTCTCCATCGTGGCCAGCGGGCAGAAGTCGTTGTCCTCGCAATTGAACGCCGTCGAGGTGTCCGCGGGGATCAGCTCGTAGATCTGGTTGTCCGGCGGGCGCGTGCCGCTCGCGTTCGCGTTGTACCAGCCGAACGCGACCTTGCACCCGCCCCCGCGCAGCACGAGCTCTCCCGAGAACCCGCAGAGCGGCGAGAAGACACCTGGCTCCGTGCTCGCGTCGGCCACGGGATCGATGTCCTCTCCCCGGTACCCGAAGAGCCCATCGAGCGTGACGGCGTCCCTCGGGAAACCCCGGCCCGTCACGAGGTTAATCTCGTTGGCGCTGACCGCCGTGGGCAGGCGCGTGCCATCCAGCTGCTCCACAGCAGCGCTCGCGGGCACGGCCCCCGCGAGCGGGGCAAGCGACAGGAACAAGGAAACGGCGGCTCGAGCCGCGCGGCGGCGAGGCGTCGTGAAGTAAGGCGTTTGCGGCATGAACACCACTCTACACCTCCCGAGGAGACCAGGGTGGATGAGATTACACATCTCCGCACGGCGAGAATTATGCAGCACGGTTGTTCCTGCGTCGCGGCGCGCGGCCGCTTTGACGCACGCCGTCACCACGACGCATGGAGTTGATCTGACGTTGAGTTGACCGCCAGCGTATTCCGGCGCCGCTCCACCTCGCGCCGGGACAGGCCTCCTCGGGGCGCTGCGCGGACGACTGCGGCGGAATCGGCACAATGGCACAATGGAAGAGGGGAGCAATGAAACGACGGCGCGCGCAACGAAACAACCCACCGCGCGGCCGATCAACGCAGCGACGCTCCCGGCGCGGGGTGTTGCCCGGGTGTGGTAGGCTCGCGCGGTCAGGCTGCGCGTTTCCACCGCCACCGTATGACCAAGAAATCGCTCCGCGTCTATTTCATCGCCCACCACGACGGCCGCTTCACCGGCATCCTGCTGCGCACGTGGGCTTTCCTCTTCGATCGGCCGGCGCCGTCCGCCTATGGCGCCTCCGAGGACGAGGTGCTGCGCGCGATCGAGGTCGAGCTCCACGCGAGGCTCGCCACGGACGAGGACGATCTCGATCGCTACCTGTGGGACGAGTCGTTCGAGGTCCGCTCGCTGGACGTCGACGTCCACCCGCAGACCACGGTCAAGCGGACGGCCGTCGTCGGCCGGCGCCAGATCCCGCTGCGGCTCACGTACCTCGCGAGCAAGCTCGCCGAGGGCGGCGTCCGCGTGATGCTCCCCCGCTTCGGCTGGTCCGTGGTCCTCGAGGATCTCTCGATCGCGCCCGACGTGCTCCGCCAGCTCGTCACGAGCGCGCTGCTCGGCGAGTCCCCGCGGTCGCTCTTCGATTTTCGCCGGGAGGGAGACGAGTACGTGCGCCCGTGGTCGCCGCGCCGGATGGAGCGCGCCGGCCGGAGCGCCCGGCGCCCGGAGGACGAGCGCCCCACGCTGCACGCCGTCTCCGAGGATCTCGTCGAGAAGGCCGCGCGCCAGCGGCTGCCGCTCGCGGTGGGTGAGTCCGAGGAGCTGGAGCGGGCGCTGCCGCTGTTCGACGCGGCGCGCGCCGCGCACGCCACGTCGATGCCGTCGATCCTGCTCGTGGGCGGCCCGGGCGTCGGCAAGACGACCTGGGTCCACCGGCTGGCGCGGCGGTTCGCGGCGTGGCGCAGGGACAAGGCGCGCGCGAGCTCGCCGGGGCTGTTCAGCACGTCGGCCGACAGGCTGCTCGCCGGGATGAAGTACCTCGGCATGTGGCAGGCGAGGTGCCTGAGGCTCGTGAGCGAGCTGTCGCACGAGGGGGATCTGCTCCACGTCGGCGCGCTCCTGCCGCTGCTCCGGCCGCAGCCGGACGGCGCGTCGATCGGCGACGTGTTCCTGCCGGCGCTCCGGACCGGGGAGGTGAGCCTCATCGCGGAGTGCACCGAGCCGGAGCTCGAGGCGTGCCAGCGCCGCGCGGCCTCGCTCGTGGCGTGCTTCCAGATCGTCCGGCTGCGCGAGCCGGACGCGGCCGCGGTGCCGGCGCTGCTCGCGGAGTACGAGGCGCGGAAGGACACGCGCGTCCGGCTGCACCCGGCGGGCAAGAAGCGGCTGGTGCAGCACCTCGCGATGTTCCGGCGCGACGTGCTCTTCCCCGGCAAGGCGTTCCGCTTCTTCGACTGGCTCGCGCAGGAGGCCGGTACGCGGGCCGGCGCGGAGGCGGAGGCGGCCGGCGGGGCGCCTTCGCGCGTGCTGTACCCGCGGGACGTGTCCGAGGCCTACGCGCGCCACTCGGGGTTGCCGATCGAGCTCATCGCCGACGAGATCCCCGCGAGCGCCGAGACGATCGCGCGCGGGCTGAAGCGGCGCGTGATCGGGCAGGACGAGGCGTGCGACACGGCGGCGCGGGTGCTGGCGCGCTTCAAGGCCGGGATGAACGACCCCGAGCGCCCCTGCGGCACGCTGCTGTTCGTCGGCCCGACCGGCGTGGGCAAGACGGAGCTCGCGAAGGAGCTCACGCGGTCGATGTTCGGCGACGAGGGGCGGATGATCCGGCTCGACATGAGCGAGTACAGGCTCCCGGGCTCGTCGGCGCGCCTGCTCGCGGCGGGGCCGGACGCGACGACACTGGCGCAGCGCGTGCGGCAGGAGCCGCTGTCGCTCGTGCTCCTCGACGAGATCGAGAAGGCGCACCGCGAGGTGTTCGACCTCCTGCTCGCGATCCTCGGCGAGGGGCGGCTGACGGACGAGGACGGGCGCCACGTCGATTTCCGGATGGTGCTCATCGTGATGACCTCGAACATCGGCGTCGCCGACCGGGCGCCGGTCGGCTTCGGCGGCGACGACGAGCGCGCCCTGCCCCTGGGCGCGCGGCGCGGGGCGCCGGCGGGCGTGCGCGAGCACTTCCGGCCGGAGTTCGTGAACCGCATCGACCACGTCGTGCAGTTCCGGGGCCTCGGGCGGGACAGCGTGCTCAGGATCGTCGATCTCGAGCTCGCCAAGGCCGAGGCGCGCACCGGGCTCGTGCGGCGCAACCTGAGGCTCCGCGTGCTGCCCGAGGCGCGATCCTTCCTGGCCGAGGCGGGGTTCGATCCGAGGCGCGGGGCGCGGCCCCTGAAGCGGGTGATCGAGGAGCGGGTGATCACGCCGATCGCGGCGCGCATGGCGGAGGATCCGGGGTGCAGGGATCGGGAGGTCGTTGTGGCGGGCGGGGGCGCGGGGCTCGAGGTGCGGTTCGGGTAGCTCGATGGGCCGGCTCGCCCGGCTGCGAGGGGCCGGCGCGGCCCTCGCCGAGCGCCCTGCCGCCCCTCAGCGCGCTTCGGCGCGCTGCTCGGCCGTGGTGCCGGGCTCTTCCTCTCCATGCACGACGGCCCACGCGAACTCCGGGATGAGCGCGAGCGAGTGCTGGTCCTGCGTGACGCCGATGAGGCCGCTGATGAACTCCAGGGGGTGTTCCCGGCGCTGCGCATCGATGAACCGCAAGGGCGCGCTGGTCAGCCCCGGCGGGATCCGAGCGAGCCCAGGCCCCTCCGGCGCCGCCAGCGCGGAGAGCGGGTTGCGCCGGGCCTCCGCGGCCCGCCACCGTTCGAGCCAGCCGTCGAGGAAGGAGCTCGGAACGAAGTGGTCGGCGGGCCAAGCGCGCAGGTAGGGAAAGAGCACGTGGATCCACCCGGTGAGCTCATCCGCGGCGTTCTCGTACCGGAAAAAGGCGCGCCAGAACGCTGGATCCTGGCGGCCCTCCGCCGAAGCGACGATCTGGTCGAGCACCGGCAGGAGGGCGTGAGCCCAGCGCTCCGCCCCGAAGGGGCCGAACGCCGCCGCGCGGTGGCGCACCCAGCGCCAGTCGTCCGCCGTGCCGAACAGGTAGATGCGCGGGATCCCACGATCCGGAAAGCTCATGTCCGCGGGGAAGGGCGGCTGCCACGCGAAGTGCGGCGCGAACGGCGTCATCACCGTGAGCTCCGACGCCACGCGCTCCACCGGTCCCGTGGTCGAGAAATTGGCGGTCACGAGCTCTCGCAGGCGGCCGACCCGCGCGGCGATCTGGGTGGAGAGATCCGGGAACACGACGGGCCACGGGTTGACGTGACCCAGCGTGAAATCCGGCCCATCGATCTTCAGCTCGAAGTCGCTGTCCTCGACGAGGAACTGACGCCGCTGCTCCTCGTTCGCGGCAACGTGGAGCGTGAACCCCCGGGCAAGGCAGAACCAGATCACGTCGGGCGAGAGCACGAGTGGATAACGCTGCGTAAAGGCCATATAGGCCGCCTGGACGAGCGGGTGCACATCGGTGCGTCCGACGAGGGGCAGGCGATGGCGGTAGGCGGCCTCGACGGGCGAGACGAGCAGGCTCTGCACCGAAGCTTCTTCGTCGAACGCGGGCAGCGGCGCCGTCGAAGGCGCGACCTCGGCAACGTCGATCGTCGTGACGCTCATGGCTCCTCGTCCTCCTGGCCCTGCGCGACGGCTTCATGGGCCAGCGCTGCCGTAGATGGAACCTCGTACACAAGCGCGCCGCGCGAGACAACTCGCGCCGGCGGCAGCCGCGCAGCGAGCGGGCTCAACGCTGGAATCGCCTCGGCAGCACCTCGACCTCGTCGGGCGCGCCGACGCAAGGCCGCGCGCCGGACGCGGGAGCGGAGGGGCAGCAAGCGCTCACCCACAGCGGAACATTCCAGTAAAACTGACACATCCGTGCGTGCAATGAGAGCGCCAGGTTACCTGCTCGGCGGACCGACGGCAATCGCGATGCTTGTCGCCGCGTCGCCCTGGATGCATGCGCGGATTCGGCCCCGGCGGGGAGCGCCACAATGGCGCGAACGTGCGGGATCTCCCGGTCCACAGGGCGGATCCGGAGAGATTCGCGGTTGGCCCCGAGCTGAGCGACATGGCACGGCATATCCCGCCTGAAAGCGAGGATCGAGGCGCTTGGCAGCGCATGAATTTCGCGTCATTCATGGCGCATGCCCTCCTCGCGCAGCTCCTCGCGCAGCCGTTCGCCTTCGCCGTCGAAAGCCACAGGGGTCCGCTCCGGGCTGCGCGCCCAGGTGAAGAGCTCGGGCAATTTCGCGCATCCCCTGACCGACGCCGGCAGCACGTCGAGCAGCGCGGCCGCGCCCAGCGCCGTGAACCAGGCCGCGGCGCCCAGCCCGACCCCGAAGCCAGACCCCTTCTCCGGCTGGGATCCGGTCACGCGGAAGAGCACAAGCAAACCGAGCTCGCCCGGCCCGACGACCACGACGACGGCCGCGCCGCAAAGTCCATCAGGGAGCCAGTTCGGGAGCACGACGACCGGCAACAACAGCCCCAATGTCGGCCGAGCACCCACCAGCGCGCCAAGCTCCCCGACCGCGACGCCGAGGCCGCCGCTCTCCAGCGCCGGGAACCTGCAGGATCCGGTCAGGCCTCGATCCGCCGATGGCGGCCTCCCCAGGGGCTCCACACAGCCTCAGACCACCGAGCCCACCGTCAGGCCTCGCTCCGCCGATGGCGGCCTCCCCACCCAGCCTCAGACCACCGAGCCCACCATCAGGCCTCGCTCCGCCGATGGCGGCCTCCCCAAGAGCCCCACCCAGCCTCAGACCACCGAGCCCACCGTCAGGCCTCGCTCCGCCGATGGCGGCCTCCCCACCCAGCCTCAGACCACCGAGCCCACCGTCAGGCCTCGCTCCGCCGATGGCGGCCTCCCCAAGAGCCCCACACAGCCTCAGACCACCGAGCCCACCGCCAGGCCTCGCTCCGCCGATGGCGGCCTTCCCAAGGCCCCCACACAGCCTCAGACCACCGAGCCCACCGTCAGGCCTCGCTCCGCCGATGGCGGCCTTCCCAAGGCCCCCACACAGCCTCAGACCACCGAGCCCACCGTCAGGCCTCGCTCCGCCGATGGCGGCCTTCCCAAGGCCCCCACACAGCCTCAGACCACCGAGCCCATCGTCAGGCCTCGCTCCGCCGATGGCGGCCTTCCCAAGGCCCCCACACAGCCTCAGACCACCGAGCCCATCGTCAGGCCTCGCTCCGCCGATGGCGGCCTTCCCAAGGCCCCCACACAGCCTCAGACCACCGAGCCCATCGTCAGGCCTCGCTCCGCCGATGGCGGCCTTCCCAAGGCCCCCACACAGCCTCAGACCACCGAGCCCATCGTCAGGCCTCGCTCCGCCGATGGCGGCCCCCCGAAGGGCTCCACACAGCCTCAGGCCACCGAGCCCATCGTCAGGCCTCGCTCCGCCGATGGCGGCCTTCCCAAGGGCTCCACACAGCCTGCCGACCAGCCATCTCCGGGCCTCGGCAAGGGTCCCCAAGGGAACACCAAGGCAACAGCGCCAGGAAGCACGGCTCCCAAGGGGGGCGAGGTGCCCGGAGGGACGCCCCCGAAGGAGACCGTCGCAAAGGACAGCACGTCAGCTCAGACCTCCCCCAAGACGGGCGAGACCGGCGCGAAGAGCGCCCCCACCGGTAAACCCGCTTCCACCGCGGAGCCCGCGCCCGCCAAGCCCTCCGCCTCGACGTCACAGCCCGCGGGGCAGGGCTCCCAGCAGCCGGGGCCCGGCGGCTCGGGACCAGGGCCGGGAAGCTCGTCCACCACGGCCGACCCGGCGCAGGACGGCAAGGTGACATGGATCGCGGACAAGGCCGTCAAGAAGTCCAAATGGCGGACTCCGACGAGTAGAGGCAGCCGCAAGAAGGCGAAGCGAGGCCTCCCGAGCATCGCCGACCAGCTGACCAGCGGCGGCTTCCCCGCCCATCCCGCGCAGGCGAAGAAGGAGCTCGGGAAGCGCTTCCCCAAAGGACCGCTGTTCAACGAAGCCGAGTGGAACGCCTTCGAGCAGCTCTCCTCGACCCCTCAGGGACAGCGCTGGCTCAACGCCTCCGGCATGCTCACGCTCGACCAGGTCAAGCAGTACCTGTCGGACGACAAGGACGACAATCCCGAGAAATTTCGCGGCTTCCACCAGCTCCACAAGCCGAGCAAGGTCGTCCTCGCGAGCTACGTCTCGCGACAGAGGAACAGCGGCGAGGGCGGGCAGCGCTTCGAGGGCACGCCTCCGGCCGCGGTGGCCCTGTCGATGGAGGCGAGGCACACGACCGACCCGGCGAGGAAGAAGGAGCTCGAGCAGGAGATCGATCAGGGCATCGCGGCAGAATGGGCCAAGACGCTCGAGCACACCACGCCCAACGACGACGCGACCAAGGCCATCACGCAAGGCGCCGTGCCGAACCCGACGGGAAGCGGCACCCTCTCGAACGACGATGTCCTCGACAGGTACAACCAGTCGATCGAGGTGCTCACGAACATCTTTCACCTGCTCCAGGAAGGCGCCGAGATCTACGACGACAGCGCAAAGAGCCATGTCCCGCTCCGCGACGTCCCCGTCGCCAAGCTCCTGTCGCACGGCGGCCGGGTCAACATCCAGATCCCCGCGGGCACGCCTCCGTACGCGGTGACCGAGCTCCTCGGCATCACCGACGGGCACGGCAACCCGAAGGCCGGCGTGTTCCCGCGCGCCTTCGGGACGCACCACATCGCGCTCAGCAAGGGCAAATTCAAGGAGGAAGGAGGACACGTCGCCGCCATCAAGTCCAAGCTCGACGACACCGAGCTCTACGGCATGAACCTCGCCATCGGCGGCCTCGGCCTCAAGGACTTCAACGGCGACGTCATCCTGCCAGACGGCGCTCACGGCCACATCTTCATCGGCCACCGGCCGCCCAGGTCGGACAAGCCGGGCGCCCTCCAGATCGGCATCGAGACGACAGGGCCGGGCGCGCCCAGCACCGTCGGCTACATCCACAACTGGCGCTCCACCGAGAAGACCGCCAACCCCATCTCCAGCGTCGGCGGCCTCAAGCAGGACAAGATCGGCGACGACCAGATCAAGAATGCTCGCACCGTCGACCTGGGCAAGCTCGGCGACGACTGGGCCGGGGTGCTCAAGGACCGAGCGGAGAGGTTCGAGCGTGACCTGGCGGAGAGGGGCAAAGACGCGATCGACGAGCTCGTCGGCCCGCGCACCCTGCCGCCGGACGACATCCAGGACACCGATCAGCGTGCCTCCGAGCGGCGGTCGGGAGGGCCCGATCAGGAGCCGCGGGACGGCGAGCCCCGCGATCCGCCCGGGGATCGCGCGTCGTCACCGAAGGAAGATGCCGAGGACCCCGAGCGGCGCGCCCCCGAGCAGCCGAAGCGAGGGGCAGAGCCAGCCCCCAAGGACAACGAGCCGCGCGAGCGGCCCGGTGCTGCCCCGACGCAGATGACAGCCAAGGCGCCGGAGGCCTCGAGTCCTCAGCCGGGCGCTTCGCCGACGCAGGGCGCCCAAGAAAAGGCGCCGGAGAGACCCGGCCAGCCCCGGCCGGAGGCGGCCCCGCAGCTGCCCGCAGGGCGCCCCGTGGACCCGACGGCCATCACCACCGGGATGATCGCGCAGGCCGGCTCGCCCGCGGCCAGCGCGCAGGGCTCCGCGGCAGCCTCCGCGACCCCGAACCCGGGGACACTGTCGTCGCTCGATGACGGAAGCGACGAGGAGGACATCGAGAGCACCTCCGATCTGGTCGTGACCGCGCTCCCCGACGAGTACGTGCATGGCTCGATGGTGACGCTCGCCCTGGAGAACGTGCCACGCTCCCTCGTGAGCCCCAGGCCATCGCAAGACGGCATCGACAGCATCCTCGAACGCTGGAACTTCGACTATTTCGTCTCCTTCAAGGACGATCTCCCCACCGATGGGCTCACGAAACCGGGCGAGGACCCGGACATCGGCCGAGGGCCCTTCGAGAGCACCGTCGTCCCGGCCGGCCTTGGAGTGCCCGTCACCTTGCCGCCGGAGCTCGTCGAGCTGCGCGTCGTGCTCACCATCGCCCATGAGCTCTCTCATGCCAACCAGTACGACTCCTTCAAGCTCATCAACCTCGAAGGCAAAGAGGCCGATTTCAATCGCCTGCCACCGAGCAAGCGAGATCGGCATGAGACCGCGTTCGCGCAGCAGAAGGCGGCGCTCGAGGTGCTGGGCTACCAGTCAGAGCTCGTCAACCTGGAGCGCTTCAGGCAGACGCTCAATCAAGACAAAGCCCGTGCCTACCACGATGGGCTGCAGGCCATGGAGGACCAGGCGAGGACCCGGCGGGAAGAGCACTTCGAGCAGCTCACTCCGGAGCAGCAAGCGATGTTCATCGAGGATGGAATCCAGGCCGTCCTCGATGACATCCAGCGTGGCGTCGACGCGAAGTTCTTCGGTAACAATGCGCAGAACGCAGACGCGCAGGACTCGGGCAACGAGGACCAGAGCAGTGACGACGGCGACTCCGAGGACGACTTCGATGGCGACTCCGAGGACGACTTCGATGGCGACTCCGAGGAGGACTCCGAGGAGGACTCCGAGGGCGACTCCGAGGAGGACTCCGAGGGCGACTCCGAGGACGATTCCGAGGACGACTCCGAGGGGGACGGCAGGGGTGTCGAACAGCGGTCCGGGGCACCCATGGAGCTCGGGGTCGATCCGAGCGCCACGAACCAGGGTGCAACCGTCACCGGAAGCCCCGCTCCATGGGACACCGGCTCTTCCACCACCACCACCACCACCGACGGCGTCGCGACCCAGAGCACCCCCACGACCGATGCCAAGGCTTCGATCGACGCGACGCTCAGGGCGCTGAACGAGAAGAGCGCCCAGTGGTCTCATCCGGCCACCGACGACAACAAGCAAGAGGCCGCGGCGCTGCTCGGCGAGCTCATGCGCGCTCAGGGCGTGGATGAGTCGCTCATCGAGCGGCTCGCGGAGCTCATCGAAAACCCCGGCTCCCTCTCCCAGTCCCAGTTCGCCATCTGCGCGCTGAACGGCGTGCTCCACGCGCTGCTCACCTCCGATCTGGGCGGGTTCGCGCGCGTTGTCGCGGCCGAGTTCTCCGGCAAGCTCTTCGATCGCGAAGGCAAGCTGCGCGCCGACTTCTCGCTGCCCGCGCAGGGCGAAGACGGCGCTGCCACGAGCCCGAAGATCGCCGATCCCATCCAGCGTGTCCTCCGCGGAGAGATCCCGCTGGATCAGGTCCCCATCGGCAACAAGCTGCTCCAGAACGGCATCAAGAAGGCCGGGGCCAAGCGTGCTGACGTCGAGCGCAAGGGGGGCGCCTTCTCCGACAAGCACGTCCTCGATTACCTCCTCGCCCGCGGCATGGGCAAGATGCTCAGCAAGCTCGCCCCGGAGCAGTACAAGGCCGACGCCGAGAACACCGCCCAGGCCATCCCCGGCTACCTCGACAAGGCAGCCACGAGGCCCAAGGACGCCACCGGTCCGTCCAAGAAGCGCGGCGATCTGCTGCTGTCGGCCAACTCGCTGGTCACGCTCTTCAACGACATCCTTGGCGGCGACGCCCGGACCATGGTCGCCGGTGACGGCTACGACGTGAGCCGCATCAACGACGTGCTCTCGCGGCCCGACCAGGCCCCGTTCGCCCTGGCCACGGTCCTCGACGGCAAGGCGCTCGCCGAACGTGCGGCGGAGTTCGCGAAGGATCCAACGAAGTCCAGGCCGTTCGAGGACGCGGGCACGTTCGACGCGTCGAGCACGCACCAGGTCGTCATCAACGGCAAGATCACGGACAGCGGCACGCACTACACCGTGCCCATCTATTCCTGGGGGCAGACCTTCTCCATCGACGTGAAGAAGGAGGTCATGCCGGAGCTCTTCACCGTCGTTACCTACGGCTCGTTCAGCACGGCGCAAGGGCAGACGACGGCGCCCGCCGCGTCCGGCTCAGCCCAGGACCAGGCCGCGAGCGTCACCGGGATGCTGCCCGACGAGACCCCCGCGCCCTCCAGCGCGAGGAAGCGGACAGCCCAGCAGACACAGAGCGACGACGAGCAAGACGCCCCGGCGAGCTCCAAGAGAGCGAAGAATGCGGGGCAGCCCTCCTCTTCGTCTTCGTCGCAAGCGGCGCAGCCGGCGCCGAGGAGCGGCACCGGCCTGCTGGCGTTCCGGCACATCGACGCGCTCCAGGGCTTGATGAAGATGTCGAATACGACCCCTGAAGCGCAGACGATGCGGGGGATCCCGGGCGGAGGGGCGTTCACCAGCAAGCGCGGCGAAGACGGCGAGCTGCGCGCCGATCTGCGTCCGGACGAGCTTACCACCCTTCGCCAGAAGGTCGACGACTTCTCCCGCGTCGCTCAGGACCTGCTCACACGTACCCAGGACCTGCCCCAGCAGGACCTGACCCTCTACAGGGTCATCAACGATCTCGACACCAGCTCGCTGAGCGAGGGCGACACGATCGACGAGAACCTCCCGAGCTCGACCTCATGGACCTCCGATCTGGCCCTGGATCAATGGGTCAAAGACGGCGGGCTCCTGATGAAGATCAACACCACGAGCCATTACCCGACGGTCATGTTCTCCTACCCCGACCAGCAGCGGGGCAGAGAGCCGATCGCCTACAATCAGGACCAGAAAGAGGTCCTCCTGGTGCCCTCGCGCATGACCATCACCAAGGTCACCCCGCGGGAGCACGACGGCAAGCGTTTCCACGAGGTCGAGGTGACGCCCGCACAGCTCCCGCCGCGCGAGCTCGACGCCGTGTTCGAGAGAGCCTCCGAGCGCATCAAGGAGAAGCAGAACGCCAAGCCGAAGGAGAAGCACTTCGAGATCGAAGAACAATCGGCCATCGCCGCGCAATTCGGCGATACCGTGGCCGACGAGATCTTTGGCTACGTCGACAAGCTCCCCGACCGCAGCGAGCGGGAGATCGTGGTTCGCGACAAGGACGGTACCCGCTGGCGGATCGCCTCCGCGGACAGCAGGTTCGGTATCGACCTGGAGGAGAAGAAGGCGACGCCCGCGGGGCGCCCCGTGGACCCCACGGCCATCACCACCGGCATGCAGGCGCCAGCGCCCGCCACGTCCGGTTCAGCCCGGGACCAGGCAGCGAGCGCCACCGGAATGCCGCCCGATGAGACCCCCGCGCCCTCCAGCGCGAGGAAGCGGACAGCCAAGCAGACGCACAGCGACGACGAGCAAGACGCTCCGGCGAGCTCCAAGAGAGCGAAGAATGCGGGGGAGCCATCCTCTTCCTCTTCGTCGCAGCAGGCGCCGCCCGCGCCGGGGAGGGCCCTGGCGTCACGGCACATGGACGCGCTCCAGGGCTTGATGCGCGACATGTCCAACACCAGCCCTCAAGCGCAGACGATGCGCGGGATCCCCGGCGGAGGGGCGTTTACAAGCAAGCGCGGCACGGACGGCGAGCTCAGCACCGATCTGCGCCCGGACGAGCTGGACACCCTTCGCCAGAAGGTCGACGACTTCTCCAGCGTCGCTCGGGACCTGCTCGCACGCACCCAGGACCTGCCTCAAGAGGATCTGACCTTCTACAGGGTCATCAACGATCTCGACACCAGCTCGCTGGTCGAGGGCGGCACGCTCGACGAGCTCCTCCCGAGCTCGACCTCATGGACCTCCGATCTGGCCCTGAATCAATGGGTCCAGGACGGCGGGCTCCTGATGAAGATCAACACCACGAGCAAATACCCGACCGTCATGTTCTCCTACCCCGACGCGCAGCGGCCCGGGGACGCGATCGCCTACAATCAGGACCAGAAAGAGGTCCTCCTTGTGCCCTCGCGCATGACCATCACCAAGGTCACCCGGCGGGAGCACAACGGCAAGCGCTTCCTCGAGGTCGAGGTGACGCCCAGAGAGCTCGAGTCCGACGAGCTCGACGACGTGTTCCAGAGAGCGTCCCAGCGCATCGAGGAGAAGCTGAACGCGAAGCCGAAAGAGGTGTCCTTCGAGGTCGACCAACGACCGGAAATCGCCGCGCAGTTCGGCGAAATTATAGCCGACGAGATCCTTGGTTACGTCGGCAATCTTCCCGACCCCAGCGAGCGGGAGATCGTGGTTCGCGACAAGGAGGACACCCCCTGGCGGATCGTCTCGGCGGACGAGCGGTTCGGTATCGACCTTCAAGAGAAGAAGGCGACGCCCGCTGACGCCGCCGGGAGCAGCGCCGCTACGGTGACCGGGGCCCCGGCGCCCAGCCCGGCCCGCCCGTCCGCCCAAGGCGACGGCGCCTCCACGGACCATGCAGGCGCGCTGGCGACCGTCACCGGAATGGCGCCCATCCAGGACCCCGCGCCCGCCAGCGCGAGGAAGCGGACAGCCGCGCAGGCGCAGAGCGACGACGAGCAAGACGCCCCGGCGAGCTCCAAGAGAGCGAGGAATGCGGGGGAGCCATCCTCTTCGTCTTCGTCACAGCAGGCGCTGCCCGCGCCGGGCAGGGCCCTGGCGTCCCGGCACATGGACGCGCTCCATGGCCTGATGCGCGACATGTCCAACACCAGCCCCCAAGCGCAGACGATGCGGGGGATCCCCGGAGGCGGCGCGTTTACAAGCAAGCGCGGCACCGACGGCGAGCTGAGCACCGATCTGCGCCCGGACGAGCTTACCACCCTTCGCCAGAAGGTCGACGACTTCTCCAGCGTCGCTCAGCGCCTGCTCACTCGTACCCAGGACCTGCCTCAAGAGGATCTGACCTTCTACAGGGTCATCAACGATCTCGACACCAGCTCGCTGGTCGAGGGCGGCACGCTCGACGAGCTCCTCCCGAGCTCGACCTCATGGACCTCCGACCTGGCCCTGAATCAATGGGTCCAGGACGGCGGGCTCGTGATGAAGATCAACACCACGAGCAAATACCCGACCGTCATGTTCTCCTACCCCGACGCGCAGCGGCCCGGGGACGCGATCGCCTACAATCAGGCCCAGAAGGAGGTCCTCCTGGTGCCCTCGCGCATGACCATCACCAAGGTCACCCGGCGGGAGCACAACGGCAAGAACTTCCTCGAGGTCGAGGTGACGCCGAGAGAGCTCGAGTCCGACGAGCTCGACGACGTGTTCGAAAGAGCGTCCCAGCGCATCGAGGAGAGGCTGAACGCGAAGCCGAAAGAGGTGTCCTTCGAGGTCGACCAACGACCGGAGATCGTCGAGCAATTCGGAGAAATTATAGCCGACGAGATCCTGGGTTACGTCGGCAAGCTCCCCGACCCAAGCGAGCGGGAGATCGTGGTTCGCGACAAGGACGGTACCCCCTGGCGGATCGTCGACGCGGACGAGCGGTTCGGTATCGACCTTCAGGAGAAGAAGACGACGCCCGCTGACGCCGCCGGGAGCAGCGCCGAGGCGGTAACCGGGGCCCTGGCGCACAACCCGGTCCACGCGGACGCCCAGGTCGACGGCGCCTCCACGGACCATGCAGGCGCGCTGGCGAACGTCACCGGAATGGCGCCCATCCAGGACCCCGCGCCCGCCAGCGCGAGGAAGCGGACAGCCGCGCAGGCGCAGAGCGACGACGAGCAAGACGCCCCGGCGAGCTCCAAGAGAGCGAGGAATGCGGGGGAGCCATCCTCTTCGTCTTCGTCGCAGCAGGCGCCGCCCGCGCCGGGGAGGGCCCTGGCGTCCCGGCACATGGACGCGCTCCATGGCTTGATGCGCGACATGTCCAACACCAGCCCTCAAGCGCAGACGATGCGCGGGATCCCCGGAGGCGGCGCGTTCACCAGCAAGCGCGGCACCGACGGCGAGCTGAGCACCGATCTGCGCCCGGACGAGCTTACCACCCTTCGCCAGAAGGTCGACGACTTCTCCAGCGTCGCTCAGCGCCTGCTCACTCGTACCCAGGACCTGCCTCAAGAGGATCTGACCTTCTACAGGGTCATCAACGATCTCGACACCAGCTCGCTGGTCGAGGGCGGCACGCTCGACGAGCTCCTCCCGAGCTCGACCTCATGGACCTCCGATCTGGCCCTGAATCAATGGGTCCAGGACGGCGGGCTCCTGATGAAGATCAACACCACGAGCAAATACCCGACCGTCATGTTCTCCTACCCCGACGCGCAGCGGGACGGAGAGCCGATCGCCTACAACCAGGCCCAGAAAGAGGTCCTCCTGGTGCCCTCGCGCATGACCATCACCAAGGTCACCCCGCGGGAGCACAACGGCAAGAACTTCCTCGAGGTCGAGGTGACGCCGAGAGAGCTCGAGTCCGACGAGCTCGACGACGTGTTCGAAAGAGCGTCCCAGCGCATCGAGGAGAGGCTGAACGCAAAGCCGAAAGAGGTGTCCTTCGAGGTCGACCAACGACCGGAGATCGTCGAGCAATTCGGCGAAACCGTGGCCGACGAGATCCTTGGTTACGTCGGCAATCTCCCCGACCCCAGCAAGGGGGAGATCGTGGTTCGCGACAAGGACGGCACCCCCTGGCGGATCGTCTCCGCGGACAAGCGGTTCGGTATCGACCTTCAGGAGAAGAAGGCGACGCCCGCTGACGTCGCCGAGAGCAGCGCCGAGGCGGTGACCGGAGCCTCGCCCGGGCGCCCAGCGACAGAGCTCGGCAGGCAGGCGACAGGCCAGACGCCGAACGGTCCCGCTCCAGGTGAACCCCGCGCTTCCACCACCAAAGACGGCCTCGCCGCGACCCAGAGCCCGCCGGCGGCCGGCGGCAACGCCTCGATCGACGCGACGATCAAGGCGTTGAACGAGAAGAGCGCCCAGTGGTCTCATCCAGCCACGGGCGCAAACAAGCAGGAGGCCAAGAGGCTCCTTGGCGACCTCATGCGCTCTCAGGGCGTGGATGAGGCGCTCGTCGAGCGGCTCGCGGAGCTCATCGACGACCCGAGCTCCCTCTCCCAGTCCCAGTTCGCCATCTGCGCGCTGAACAGCGCCCTCCACACGCTGCTCACCTCCGACCTGGGCGGGTTCGCGCGCGTGGTCGCGGCCGAGTTCACGGGCAAGCTCTTCGATCGCCAGGGGGGCCTGCTCGCGGACTTCTCGCTGCCCGCGCAGGGCGAAAACGGCGCCGCCGTCAGCGCGCAGGTCGCCGATCCCATCCACCGTGTCCTCCGGGGCGAGCTCCCGGCGCAGAACGCCGGGTTCGGCAACAAGCTGCTCCTCAACGGAATCAAGAAGGCGAAGGCCGGATCCGCCGACCGCGAGCGCAAAGGCAACGCCTTCTCCGACGAGCACATCCTCGATTACCTCCTCGCCCGGGGCATGGGCAAGATGCTCGGCAAGCTCGCCCCGGAGCAATACAAGGACGATGCCGAGAATGCCGCCGGCGCCATCCCCGGTTACCTCGACAAGACGACGCCGAGGCCCAAGGACGCCACCGGTCCGTCCAAGAAGCACGGCGATCTGCTGCTGTCACCCAATTCGCTGGTGACGCTCTTCAACAAGATACTCGGCGGCGACGCCAAGACCATGGTCGCCGGGACCGGCTACGACGTGGGCCGCATCAATGACGCCCTCGCGAGGCCCGACCAGGGGCCGTTTGCCCTGGCCACCATCCTCGACGGCAAGGCGCTCGCCGAGCGTGCCAAGGAGTTCGCGAAGGACCCAACGAAGCCCAGGCCGTTCGAGGATGCGCGCGCGATCGACACGTCGAGCACGCACCAGGTCGTCATCAACGGCAAGATCACCGAGGACGGCGATCATTATGTCGTGCCCCTTCACACCTGGCAGCAGAGCTTCTCCATCAAGGTGAAGAAGGACGTCTTGCCGTCGCTCTTGCCGGTCTTCACGTATGGGACCTATCTCCCATCGCAAGCGCCGGCCGCGAACGACCCCGCCCAGAGCCAGGCGCCGGTGCCCGACGCTTCCGGTACAGCCCAGGACCCGGCCGCGAACGTCGCCGGAATGCTGCCCGATGCGACCCCCACGCCCTCCAGCGCGAGGAAGCGGACAGCCGCGCAGGCGCAGAGCGACGACGAGCAAGACGCCCCGGCGAGCTCCAAGAGAGCGAAAAATGCGGGGGAGCCATCCTCTTCGTCCTCGTCGCAGCCGGCGCCGCCCGCGCCGGGGAGGGCCCTGGCGTCGCGGCACATGGACGCGCTCCATGGCCTGATGCGCGACATGTCCAACACCAGCTCTGAAGCCCAGACGATGCGGGGCATCCCCGGAGGCGGCGCGTTTACCAGCAAGCGCGGCACGGACGGCAAGCTGAGCACCGATCTGCGCCCGGACGAGCTTACCACCCTTCGCCAGAAGGTCGACGACTTCTCCAGCGTCGCTCAGCGCCTGCTCACACGTACACAGGACCTGCCTCAAGAGGATCTGACCTTCTACAGGGTCATCAACGGTCTCAACACCAGCTCGCTGGTCGAGGGCGGCACGATCGACGAGCTCCTCCCAAGCTCGACCTCATGGACCTCCGACCTGGCCCTGAATCAATGGGTCCAGGACGGCGGGCTCGTGATGAAGATCAACACCACGAGCAAATACCCGACCGTCATGTTCTCCTACCCCGACGCGCAGCGGCCCGGGGACGCGATCGCCTACAATCAGGCCCAGAAGGAGGTCCTCCTCGTGCCCTCGCGCATGACCATCACCAAGGTCACCCGGCGGGAGCACAACGGCAAGGACTTCCTCGAGGTCGAGGTGACGCCGAGAGAGCTTGAGTCGAGCGAGCTCGACGACGTGTTCCAGAGAGCGTCCCAGGGCATCGAGGAGAGGCTGAACGCGAAGCCGCAGGTGAAGAGCTTCGACGCCGATGATCGAGCGGCCATCGCCAAGCAATTCGGCGATACCGTGGCTGGCGAGATCCTTCGTCACGTCGACAAGCTCCCCGACCGCAGCGAGCGGGAGATCGTGGTTCGCGACAAGGACGGCACCCCCTGGCGGATCGCCTCCGCGGACAGCAGGTTCGGTATCGACCTGGAGGAGAAGAAGGCGACGCCCGCGGGGCGCCCCGTGGACCCCGCGGCCATCACCACGGGGATGCAGGCGCCAGCGCCCGCCGCGTCCGGTTCAGCCCAGGACCAGACCGCGAGCGCCACCGGAATGCCGCCCCATGAGACCCCCGCGCCCTCCAGCGCGAGGAAGCGGACAGCCGCGCAGGCGCAGAGCGAAGACGAGCAAGACGCCCCGGCGAGCTCCAAGAGAGCGAAGCCTGCGGGGCAGCCCTCCTCGTCGTCGCAGGCGGCTCAGCCCGCGCCCGAGAGGAGCGGCGCCGGCCTCCTGGCGTCCCGGCACATCGACGCGCTCCAGGGCTTGATGCGCGACATGTCGAATACGACCCCGAAAGCGCAGACGATGCGCGGGATCCCCGGCGGAGGGGCGTTCACCAGCAAGCGCGGCACGGACGGCCAGCTGAGCGCCGATCTGCGCCTGGACGAGCTTACCACCCTTCGCCAGAAGATCGGCGACTTCTCCCGCGTCGCTCAGGACCTGCTCACAGCGACCCAGGACCTGCCCCGAGAGGATCTGACCCTCTACAGGGTCATCAACGATCTCGACACCAGCGCGTTGAGCGAGGGCGGCACGATCGACGAGTTCCTCCCGAGCTCGACCTCGTGGACCCCCGATCTGGCCCTGGATCAATGGGTCAGGGACGGCGGGCTCGTCATGAAGATCAACACCACGAGCCATTACCCGACGGTCATGTTCTCCTACCCCGACCAGCAGCGGGACGGAGAGCCGATCGCCTACAACCAGGACCAGAAAGAGGTCCTCCTGGTGCCTTCGCGCATGACCATCACCAGGGTCACCGACCGGGAGCACAACGGCAAGCGCTTCCGCGAGGTCGAGGTGACGCCCACACAGCTCCCGCCGCGCGAGCTCGACGCCGTGTTCGAAAGAGCCTCCGAGCGCATCAAGGAGAAGCAGAACACCAAGCCGAAGGAGAAGCACTTCGAGCTCGACGAACAACCGGACATCGCCGCGCAATTCGGCGATACCGTGACCGACGAGATCCTTCGTCACGTCGACAAGCTCCCCGACCCCAGCGAGCGGGAGATCGTGGTTCGCGACAAGGACGGTACCCGCTGGCGGATCGTCTCCGCGGACAGCATGTTCGGTATCGACCTTCAGGAGAAGAAGGCGACGCCGGCGGACGTACCGACAGGGTACAATCCAGCTCTGGACGGCGAGGACGATGCGGGCGACCTGCAGCCCCCCGCGCCCTCCAGCGCGAGGAAGCGGACAGCCGCGCAGGCGCACAGCGACGACGAGCAAGACGCCCCTGCGAGCTCCAAGAGAGCCAAGAATTCGGGGCAGCCCTCCTCTTCGTCTTCGTCGCAGGCGGCTCAGTCCCCGCCCGAGAGGAGCGGCACCGGCCTCCTGGCGTCCCGGCACATCAAGGCGCTCCACGACTTGATGCAGATGTCGGACACGAGCCCTGAAGGGCTGACGATGCGCGGGATCACCGGCGGAGGGGCGTTCACGAGCAAGCGCGGCGAAGACGGCGAGCTGCGCGCCGACCTGCGGCTGGACGAGCTTACCACCCTTCGCCCAAAGGTCGACGACTTCTCCCGCGTTGCGCAGGACCTGCTCACAAGGACCCAGGACCTGCCCCGAGAGGATCTGACCCTCTACAGGGTCATCAACGATCTCGACACCAGCTCGTTGAGCGAGGGCGGCACGATCGACGAGATCCTCCCGAGCTCGACGTCATGGACCTCCGAGCTCGCCTTGGATCAATGGGTCAAGGACGGCGGGCTCGTGATGAAGATCAAGACCACGAGCCATTACCCGACGGTGATGTTCTCCTACCCCGACCAGCAGCGGGAGGAGGACCCGATCGCCTACAATCAGGCGCAGAAAGAGGTCCTCCTGGTGCCTTCGCGCATGATCATCACCAGGGTCACCGACCGGGAGCACAAGGGCAAGCGCTTCCGCGAGATCGAGGTGACGCCCACACGGCTCCCGAAGCACGAGCTCGACGCCGCGTTCGAGAGAGCCTCCGAGCGCATCAAGGAGAAGCAGAACTCCAAGCCGAAAGAGGTGTCCTTCGAGGTCGACCAACGACCGAAGATCGTCGAGCAATTCGGCGAAACCGCGGCCGACGAGATCCTTGGTCACGTCGACAATCTCCCCTACTCCGAGGAGATCGTGGTTCGCGACAAGGCGGGTACCCCGTGGCGGATCGTCTCCGCGGACAGCGGGTTCGGTATCGACCTCCAGGAGAAGAAGGCGGACGCCGCCGCGGGCAGCGCCGATACGGTGACCGGGGCCCCGGGGCCCAGCTGGACCGACGCGCCCCCCCAGGTCGACAGCGCCGCCACCACCAAGCAGCTCGGAGGCGCTCCGAGCACGGCGAATCAGGGTGCCGCTCTCACCGGAGGCGCAGCTCCAGGCAAAACCGCCGCTTCCGCGGCCGCCGACGGCCTCGCCGCGACAGGCAGCACCCCCGCGACCGACGGCAAGACGTCGATCGACGCGCAGCTCAAGGCGCTGAACGAGAAGAGCGCTCAATGGTCCCATCCGGCCACCGACGACAACAAGCAGGAGGCCGCGGCGCTGCTCGGCGAGCTCATGCGAGCTCAGGGCGTGGATGAGTCGCTCATCGAGCGGCTCGCGGAGCTCATTGAAAACCCCGGCTCCCTCTCCCAGTCCCAGTTCGCCATCTGCGCGCTGAACGGCGTGCTCCACGCGCTGCTCACCTCCGATCTGGGCGGGTTCGCGCGCGTGGTCGCGGCCGAGTTCTCGGGCAAGCTCTTCGATCGCAAAGGCAAGCTGCGCGCCGACTTCTCGCTGCCTGCGCAGGGCGAAGACGGCGCTGCCACGAGCCCGAAGATCGCCGATCCCATCCAGCGTGTCATCCGCGGAGAGATCCCGCTGGACCAGGCCCCCATCGGCAACAAGCTGCTCCAGAACGGCATCAAGAAGGCCGGGGCCAAGCGCGCTGACGTCGAGCGCAAGGGCGGCGCCCTCTCCGACAAGCACGTCCTCGATTACCTCCTCGCCCGGGGCATGGGCAAGATGCTCAGCAAGCTCGCCCCGGAGCAATACAAGGCCGACGCCGAGACCACCGCCAGCGCCATCCCCGGCTACCTCGACAAGGCAGCCACGAGGCCCAAGGACGCCACCGGTCCGTCCAAGAAGCGCGGCG
The DNA here is from genome assembly GCF_051475585.1 of Sorangium sp. So ce426. Classification (NCBI taxonomy): domain Bacteria; kingdom Pseudomonadati; phylum Myxococcota; order Polyangiales; family Polyangiaceae; genus Sorangium; species Sorangium sp. So ce426. The sequence continues at coordinate 10,210,347 of NZ_CP150341.1, forward strand.
ATCTCCTGCTGTCGGCAAACTCGCTGGTGACGCTCTTCAGCGACATCCTGGGCGGCGACGCCCGGACCATGGTCGCCGGTGACGGCTACGACGTTGACCGAATCAACGACGTGCTCTCGCGGCCCGACCAGGCCCCGTTCGCCCTGGCCACGGTCCTCGACGGCAAGGCGCTCGCCGAACGTGCGAAGGAGTTCGCGAAGGATCCAACGAAGTCCAGGCCGTTCGAGGACGCGGGCACGTTCGACGCGTCGAGCACGCACCAGGTCGTCATCAACGGCAAGATCACGGACAGCGGCACGCACTACACCGTGCCCATCTATTCCTGGGGGCAGACCTTCTCCATCGACGTGAAGAAGGAGGTCATGCCGAAGCTCTTCACCGTCGTTACCTACGGCTCGTTCGCCACGGCGCAAGGGCAGACGACGGCGCCCGCCGCGTCCGGTTCAGCCCAGGACCAGGCCGCGAGCGTCACCGGAATGCTGCCCGACGAGACCCCCGCGCCCGACAGCGCGACGAAGCGGAAAGCCGCGCAGGCGCTCGGCGACGACGAGCAAGACGCCCCGGCGAGCTCCAAGAGAGCCAAGAATTCGGGGCAGCCCTCCGCTTCGTCTTCGTCTTCGTCGCAGGCGGCTCAGCCCCCGCCCGAGAGGAGCGGCACCGGTCTCCTGGCGTCCCGGCACATCGACGCGCTCCACGACCTGATGCGCAACATGTCGAACACGACCCCGAAAGCGCAGACGATGCGGGGGATCCCCGGCGGAGGGGCGTTCACCAGCAAGCGCGGCGAAGACGGTGAGCTGAGCACCGATCTGCGCCCGGACGAGCTTACCACCCTTCGCCAGAAGATCGGCGACTTCTCCCGCGTCGCTCAGGACCTGCTCACAGCGACCCAGGACCTGAACGAAGAGGACATCACCCTCTACAGGGTCATCAACGGTCTCGACACCAGCGCGTTGAGCGAGGGCGGTACGCTCGACGAGATCCTCCCGAGCTCGACCTCATGGACCCCCGATCTGGCCTTGGATCAATGGGTCAAGGACGGCGGGCTCGTGATGAAGATCAACACCACGAGCCACTACCCGACGGTCATGTTCGCCTACCCCGACCAGCAGCGGGACGGGGACCCGATCGCCTACAATCAGGCGCAGAAAGAGGTCCTCCTGGTGCCTTCGCGCATGCGCATCACCAGGGTCACCGACCGGGAGCACAACGGCAAGCGCTTCCGCGAGATCGAGGTGACGCCCACAGCGCTTCCGCCGCACGAGCTCGACGCCGCGTTCGAAAGAGCCTCCGAGCGCATCAAGGAGAAGCTGAACGCGAAGCCGAAAGAGGTGTCCTTCCAAGCCGACAAACGATCGAAAATCGTCGATCAATTCGGCGAAGCCGCGGCCGACGAGATCCTTGGTTACGTCGACAATCTCCCCTACTCCGAGGAGATCGTGGTTCGCGACAAGGCGGGTACCCCCTGGCGGATCGTCTCCGCGGACAGCGGGTTCGGTATCGACCTCCAGGAGAAGAAGGCTACGCCGGCAAACGCCGCTGGCAGCGCCGATACGGCGACCGCGGGGACCGGCACCCCGACAGCTGCGAGCGCAGCGAGCCCGAGCGCCATCACCACCGGCTTCAACCCCGCCGCGAGCGCCTCACGGAATGCCCCGGAGGACATGCTGGCAGGGTACAGCGCCTCGAACAGCCGCGATCATGAAGCCGCCCCGACCGCCGCCACGACGTCCGGCAGCCCATCCAGCGCCGAGCAAGCCGCGCAGCCCCAGGGGAGCCCCCTCGAGGATCTGATCCGCACGATCGAGGAGCAGAGCAGCACATGGCCGCGCCCGGCGGACGGCGAGCACAGGGAGGAGGCCGCGCAGCTCCTGAGCCAGCTGCTCCAGGCGCAGGGCGTGAGGAGCTCCGTCGTCGAACGGTTGAGCACGCTCATCAAGGACCCTGCCTCGCTGTCGCAATCGGCCTTCACCAACTGCGCGCTGCACAGCGTCCTTTACACGACGCTCAAGAACGACCTCGCCACGGCATCGCACCTGGTCGTCGCGCTCTTCGCCGGCAGGCCGCTCGGCCGGCTCGCGGGCGCGCCCGGCGCTGGCACCTTCGGACAGCAAGGCTCGCGCTCTCGGGCGCTCAGCCACGGCCTGGAGCTCCTCCTGAGCCAGATGAAGGGAGACGTCCTGCCAGCGCACGGGCCGACTCCGAACAGACCGCTCCTCAACGGCCTCAAGACCGCCAAGGCCAAGCGCGACCGCCTGAAGGGGCAAGGCGCAGCCACCCAGGAGCTGGACGGCCACCTCCTCGACCACCTGCTCGCCCGCGGGCTCGTCGAGCTGCTCGGGGAGACGGCCGTCGCGGCGCTCGAGAAGCAGACCGACGGCGCCAAGGAGCCTGGCGTCGCCGCGGCGCAAGGCGATCTGCTGGTCTCGGCGAGATCGACCGCGGCCCTCATGAACGATGCCCTCGGGGCGAACGCGAAGCTCATGACCACCGACTCCCCCGGGGGCTACGACGTCGCGCGCATCAACGAGGCCCTCGGGAAGACCGACCAGGCGGGGTTCGCGCTCGCGACCGTGATGAACGGCAAGGCGCTGTGGGAGCAAGCGGCGAAGCACGAGGCCAGCGCCTCGGCGCCCCGGGATCCCGAGACGATCCCGCGGCTCGCCGAGGTTGATACCTCGAGCCCCCACCTGGTCGCGATCGACGGGCCGATCACGATCCACGGCGATTCCTTCATCGTGCCGATCCAGTCCTGGGGGCGAGCGTTCCCCGTGCGGGTGTCCACGCAGGACATGCCGAAGCTCTTCGCGGCGTTCGCCTATGGCACGTATCCCCCGGCGCGAACACCGCAGACGGGCGCCTCCGCCGAGGTGATTTCGCAGGCCCCAGGCGGCGCGGATGACGCGTTGACCGGCATGGCCCCCCGCGTGCAGGACTTCGACAGCCGGGCGGACTGGCGCCGCTTCAACGAGGGTGTGCGCCCCTGGCTCGGCGAGATCCACCGCATCCGGCAGCCCCACGATCTGCGCGGGGCAATCGACGTGCTCTCCCCCGAGGCCGCGAGGCTCTTGCTCCGGCTCTACGACGACCATCCACAGACAGCGCGCGTCGAGCTGCGCCGGCTCGGCCGCTTCCGCATGAACGACACGCGCAGGCTGAACGAGGTGCTGGAGAGGCTCTCGGAATCCGAGCCGTCCGATACCGAGCTGATGGAGGTCGAGCTCCTGTCCGAGCTCGAGGCGGTCGAGCAGGCCCGGAGCGAGGGCGAGGCGTCCGACGCTGGATCGCTCGACCTGGATCGGCTCCACGGCCTCCATGACCAGCTCGACGCGTGGGAGAGCGCGCAGGACGAGTTCGACCAGTGGGCGCGCGCGCAGCTCGACGGCGATCCGTCAGAGCCCGAGGACGCCGTGCCCGGACGATCGGAGTCCGGGGACGCCGACGCGGAGATGTCCGAGCCGGCGCGGCTGGCGCGCGCCAACGTCCAGGGGATGGACCAGCTCCACCATGCGGGCAAGGTCCACTACTCGTTCAACGTGCCGAGCGCGCGCCTGAACGCGCTCACGGCGGTCGCGCGGAACGCCGGCGTCCAGGAGGAGCTCGCGGACGCCCGGACCGGCTTCCTCAACCCGGACCATTTCGAGAAGCAGAGCAGCTTCACCTGGCGCCTGAAGCCCGGCGTGAGCGCGAGCAAGGCGCTGCGGGAGTTCTTCGACCCCGAGGAGCACCTCACCATCGCCGAGTGCGGGACGACGATGCAGGCGATCAATTACCGCACCCTCCTGCGCGCGGTCGGAGACGAGGACTTCGACAGGAGGTTCGGCGGCGAGGGCTCCAGCGTCCCGAGCGAGGACCGCCTGATGCTGCAGCGCGACTTCAGCGCCCAGAACCCCCTGCAGCGCTTCTTCGCGCCCGAGGCCGCGACGCTGGATGACGAGGAGCGGGCGGAGATGACCGGCGACGGCGAGGCGGACATGCGCAACGCGCCGGGCTCCCGCCCCGCGAAGCGCGGCGGCTGGTACTACATCAAGAACCACGAGCTCTATGTCAGGCGCCACCCGGAGGGCTTCTGGAGCGGAGAGAACGCGATGTACCTGGGGCGCCGCGGCGGGTCCGGCGAGCAGATGTTCAGCGGGTTCGGCGTGCCCCCGACGACCGAGGAGCAGCTTGCAGAATCCCTGGCCAGCGAGTTCAACCACGCGCCGACCGCGACCGAGGTCGAGAAGATCCTCGGCTCACGCCGCGACCTGAGCCTGGCGCTGCCGACGCTGGGAGATCTCGATTCGATCGCCGCCATGCCGCTGACCCCTGCGAGCATGGACCACATCGCCAGGCTGCACGATCACCCCGACATCGGCGCAGCGCCCAGGCAAGCCGGCGAGCGCGGACCCGAGGACGTGGCGCGCCGCCTGTTCAGGGAGACGCTCGAAGGCCAGCCGCTCCAGCAGCCGCTTTCGCCCTCGGATCTCGTCGCCACCCTCAACCTGTCGGAGCTCGACGGGAGGGCTTTCCAGTCGTGGGACCCCGGTCCGGCGGAGAGATCGCTCGGGACGTGGGGAGTGCGCGCGGTGCCCAGCGCGGCGGACGCGGCCGCCTCGCACGGCGCGCAGGCCGGGAGCCCAGGGCCGTCGCGCGCCGTGCTGCGCTGGACGCGGCCGTCTTCCAGCAGGCACGCGGGGCAGCACACAACGCCTTATACGCTCGTCTTCGACGGCTACTGCAAGCGGTTCAATTTCACCTTCACGCCGGCGTTGATGAACCTCTTCCTCGAGCTCAATCGCGACAGGATGACGCCCGTCAACCCGCGCGAGCGGACGGTCCGCAAGACGACGAAGATCCAGGTCGACGAGGGCGTGGAGTTCATCTTCCCGCTGCCCAGCGAGGTGAACAAGCTCGCGAAGGTCCCCGGCGGCTTCCAGAGCATCGGCGGCAAGGTCCTGTCGGCCGAGCAGATCCGGAGAGAGTTCGGCCGAGAAGAGCTCTTCTCGGGTCCGCCGTCCCCGGTGAGCCCTGGCGCGGAGGGGCCCACGGCTGAAGGCACGAACCCGGCGGACGTGGGCGCAGGGTACCGGCCCCAGGACGCCGCGAGCGGCAGGAGCGACGGCCCGCAGACCGCGACCACCGCTCCCACGATGAGCGGCGAGGGCTCGCGGGAAGACGGCACGATCCGCGAGGCGCCGGACACGCAAGCGACCGGCGCGCCGGCTGCTCTCGACGCGGGGACCATCCCCGCGCCGATCGACGCCCTGGTGAAGACGCTCGTGGCGAAGAGCGGCGCGTGGTCGTCTCCGCGCACGCAGGCGGACAAGCAGGAGGCCATCGCGCTCGTGACCGAGCTCCTGCAACAGCTCGGCATGGACGCCCGGGTCGTCGACAGGGCGGGCGAGCAGGGCAAGGACACGCCTGATTCCGAGCACTCCGCCTGCACGTGCGTCCGTTAGGCCAGCGCCCGCGTCAGCCGCCCTCCGCGGGCGCGCTCCGCCTGCCTCCTCGCCAGGGCGCGGCTCGGCCGCTTCAGGCGAGCGCGATCCTCATCGGATGAGCAGCGCTCCCGGCGCCGAGCGGCTAAGCTCGGGCCGCGTCTGCCCATGAAGTTCGTCCACGCCGCCGACCTCCACATCGACAGCCCCCTCCGCGGGCTCGACCGTTACCCGGGCGCCCCCGTCGAGCAGATCCGCGGGGCGACCCGCCGCGCGCTCGAGAACCTCGTGGACCTCTGCCTCGCCGAGGAGGTCGATCTCCTGCTCCTCGCGGGTGACATCTATGACGGCGACTGGAAGGACTACAGCACGGGCCTGTTCTTCGCCGCGCAGCTCTCCCGCCTGCGCGCCGCCCGGGTGGACGTCGTGCTCCTCTATGGCAATCACGACGCCGAGAGCAACATCACGCGTCACCTGGAGCTCCCCGAGAACGCCCGGCGGCTCGATCCCCGCCGCCCGGAATCCATCGTCTTCGATCGGCTCGGGGTCGCCGTCCACGGACAGAGCTTCGCGACCAAGGCCGTCACCGACGATCTCGCCGCAGGTTATCCGGACGCGCGGGCGGGCCTCTTCAACATCGGCATGCTCCACACCTGCCTGGGCGGCCGCGAGGGCCACGACAACTACGCTCCTTGCAGCCTGAACACCCTCGTCGGGAAGCGATACGATTACTGGGCGCTCGGCCACGTGCACACCCGGGAGGTGCTCTCGCGCGATCCGTACATCGCGTTCCCCGGCAACCTCCAGGGCCGCCACGCCCGCGAGACCGGCGAGAAGGGCGCCCTCCTCGTCGCGGTGGACGACGGCCGCATCACCTCGGTCGAGCACCGCCCCCTCGACGTCGTGCGCTGGAGCGCCTGCGAGGTCGATCTCTCCCCGGCCGCGAGCGCGGACGACATCGTGGATCTGACGCGGGAGGAGCTCGAGCGGCGCCTCGCCGAGGCGGACGGGCGCACGCTGGCCGCGCGGGTCTTCCTGTGCGGCGCGACGAAGGCGCACGCCGCGCTCCGCGCCGATTTCGAGCGCTGGACGGGGCAGATCCGCGCGATCGCCAACGATCTCGGCGGCGCGCTCTGGATCGAGCGCGTGCTCTCCCGGACGATCTCGCCGCTCCAGGTGGGCGCGCTCGAGGAGCGGGACGACGCGATCGGCCAGCTCACGCGGTCGCTGCGCGCGCTGCGCGACGACGAGGCGGGCCTGTCCTCGCTGCTGCGCGAGTTCGCGAGCCTCAGGAGCAAGCTGCCCGTCGAGGCGCGCGAGGGGGACGACGCGATCCGCCTCGACGACCCGGCGTTCCTGCGCGAGGCGCTCGACGACGTGGAGCACACGCTGATCTCGCGGCTGCTCGGCGCGAGCGACGCGCCCTGAAGGTCGGGCGCGGCCCGCTCGAGCTCCGACGCCGCGGCTCGACGGTCGACGGCGCGCAGCCCTCCGGCCGCGGCTTGACGGCGCGCGGTTCTCCACCATGCACACCTCGCGATCCGGCGTGACGCGAGATCACCTCGAACGTCCGGACGCCATGAAACGGGGGAATCATGGTCGACCAGGACGCTTTTCCGGAGCTGTTCCATCCGAGCAGCCGCGCCGAGCCGCATGCGATCTACGCGCGCATGCGGGCCGCGGGGCGCATGCATCGCCTCATTCACCCCCGCCTCGACGTGCCCATCTGGGTGGCCGTGCGTTACGACGACTGCGTGGACCTCCTCAAGGATCCGCGCCTGTTCCGCGACTTCCGCAAGCTCCCCGACGAGGTGCGCCGGCGTTATTTCCCGCTCAGCGACCGCACGACCTTCATGGATCAGCACATGCTCGACGCCGATCCGCCGGATCACACGCGGCTCAGGGCCATCGTCCAGCGGGCGTTCTCGCCGCGGATGATGGAAGGGCTGCGCCCGCGCATCCAGGAGATCGCGGACGGGCTCATCGACGCGGTGATCGACCGGCGCCGGATGGAGCTCGTGGCAGACTTCGCGTTTCCGCTCCCCACCGCGGTGATCGCCGAGCTGCTCGGCCTCCCCGTCGAGGATCGCGGCCGGTTCCGCCGGTGGACCAAGATCCTCCTCGCGCCAGCGAAAGATCGCGAGTTCGTGGAGCGCGCCCAGCCCGTGGTGGAGGAGTTCGCGGCGTACTTCCGGGCGCTCGCCGACGCGCGCCGGAAGGCCCCGCGCGACGACCTGATCAGCGGCCTCCTGCTCGCCGAGGAGCAGGAGCACAAGCTGAGCCCGGCGGAGCTCTCGAGCATGGTGTTCCTGCTGCTCGTCGCGGGCCACGAGACCACCGTGCACCTCATCGCGAGCGGCATGTTCCTCCTGCTCTCGCACCCCGCGGAGCGGCGCCGGCTCGACGAGGACCCCGGGCTCGTCGGCTCCGCGGTGGAGGAGGTGCTGCGCTGCGAGGGGCCGGCGGAGCTCTCGATGATCCGCTGGTCGCTCGAGGACATCGAGCTGTTCGGCGCCCGCGTGCCGGCGGGAGAAGGGGTCGCGGCGGGGCTCATGGCCGCGAACCGGGATCCAAAGCACTTTCCGGATCCGGATCGCTTCGATATCGGCCGCTCGCCGAACCGGCACATCGGCTTCGGGGGCGGCATCCACTTCTGCCTCGGCGCGATGCTCGCGCGGATCGAGGCGGCGATCGCCTTCTCGACGCTCCTCCGGAGGCTGCCGCGCATCGAGCTCGCCGTCCCGCCCCGCGACATCGTATGGAGCGAATGGCCCACGATCCGCGGCCCGGCGGCGGTGCCTGTGGCGTTCTGAGCGGGCGAGCGCTCAGCCCCCCGAGGGGGCCGTCCTGGCGTAGGCGCGCAGCACCTCCGCCACGCTCCACGCCTGGGCGACGCACCCGCGGGGCGTGAACGGCGGCTCGGCGTCGAAGATCTCGCTGATCGAGCCGGCGCAGGCCTCGTCGAGGTGCGGCGCGAAGCCCTCGAGCAGGCGCCGCGCCCCGGCGAGATCGGTGGGATACACCTTCAGCCAGGCGTCGATGAACGGGCCCATGAGCCACCCCCACACGGTGCCCTGGTGATAGGCCATGTCCCGCGCGCGGAGGTCGCCGAAGTACTTCGGTTTGTAGTCCGGGTGCCCCGGCGCGAGCGACCTGAGGCCCACGGGCGTCCAGAGCCGCTCCTTCACCTGATCGACGATCCCCTTCCAGCGCGCGGGATCGAGGACGGGGTGAGGCAGCGAGATCGCGAGGAGCTGGTTCGGACGGAAGGCGTCGTCGGCGCCCTGCTCGCCGTCGATCACGTCGTAGAGATAGCCGTGCTCCTCGGACCAGAAGCGCCGGTTGAAGGAGGCCTTGACCTGCTCGGCGGCCGCGCCGTAGCGCCTCGCCGCGCCGTCGCCGTCGGACTCGCGCGCCCAGCGCTCGATGAGGCGCAAGGCGTTGTACCAGAGCGCGTTGATCTCCACGGGCTTCCCCCGGCGTGGCGTGACCACGTAGTCGCCGACCTTCGCGTCCATCCAGGTCAGCTGAAATCCCTCTTCCCCCTGGCGGATCAGGCCGTCCTGCGGGTCGGCGCGGATGCCGAAGCGCGTCCCGCGGGTGTGGTGCTCGACGATATCGATCAGCGTGGGGAGGATGAGCCGGAGCGTCTCGCGATCCCCGGTGGTCGCCAGGTAGCGATCGAGCGCGTGGAAGAACCAGAGGGTGGCGTCGGCTGTGTGGTAGAGCCCGTCGTTCTTGCCCTCCGGGAACATGTTGGGGATGAGCCCGTCCTTCACGTAATGGGCGAACGTGCGGAGGATGTAGCCCGCCTCGGTGTGGCGCCCGGTGACGAGCGTCAGCCCCTCGAGGCTGATCATGGTGTCGCGGCCCCAGTCGGTGAACCAGTGATAGCCCGCGATGACGGTGCGCACCTCGTCGCCCGCGGCCCGGGCGCGGGCGGCGTCCTCGACGCGGCCCGCGGGGCTGATGAGGAACTGATCGGCGCCGAGGACGAGCTCCGCCGCCGGCCCGGTGCGGACCTCGGGCGCCGCGGCGAGCAGGAGCCGCGTCCGGCGCTTGCGCTCCGCGCGCTGCACCTCGTCCGTGGAGAGGGCGTTGAGCGTCTCCCAGGCCTCCGTGGACGCGATCAAGGTCGCGCTGCCGGAGACCGGGAGCTCGAGGCTGAAGAGGCCAGGGCTGTAGAACTCGCCGACGGCGTCGTATCCGCGGCTCTGCTCGATCCGGTAGCGGACGTTGCGCAGGCGGGCGCTCTCGATCCTGAACTCGGCCCGAGCGCCCTGGACCTTCAGCCGGAGCGGCGGCAGGTCACCCGGCGACGCGAGCTCGTAGCGATCCTCGACCACGGTGAGCGCATAGGGGCCCGCCACCGGCCGATCGAGCGCGCCCTCGTGCGGCCGGAAATTCACCCACGGCTGGAGCTCGATCCGCACAGGGCCCGTCCCCTCGACGAGCGTGTACGTGACATGGACCGTGTTCTGCGCGTGGGGCAGGAGGAGGCGCCGCTCGATCGCCACCCCCGCGCCCTCGTAGCGCCAGACGGGGAGCCCGGCCTCGAGGCGGAACTCGGCGAGATCGATGACCTGCGCGGCGCCGTCGTCGAGCCAGGGCTCCTGACCGCCCACCTGGTACACCCCGTCCTCCGCGGTGAAGATCCGGGTGGAGAGATCGCTGAGCATCATGGTGCGGCCGAGGGGGGCCGGCAGCGCGGAGATCAGCAGTCCATGGAAGCGGCGGGTCACCGCGCCGGAGACGGTGCCCGACGCGTAACCGCCGAGTCCGTTCGTGACGAGCCATTCCCGCGTGAGCGGGTCCGAGCCGCGCTCGGCGTCGTCCTGCGAGGTGGGGGCGGCGCCCCGGGACCAGACCATCCTCCGGCAGATCTCGTCAGCGTACATGCTTCCTGGGCTCCTCTGGGCGCGGACTCGCGCTCGTCTTCTCGGGCACCGGCGTCCCGACCACGGGGTGGAGGAGGATCGCCGCCTCGCCCGGGATGTGGACGCCCTCCTCGGTGATGACAGGTGGGCTGCCTTGGCCCCCGTAGCGGGGGGACTCGCTGGACCACGACGTCTCCCAGCGGCGCCCGGGCGGCGGGGCGAAGAGCGGCTCCGGCAACGACCCTCGATGGATGTCCCGCCCGAGGTTGACGAGGAGCAGCCGGTCGTCGCCGTCGTCGCCGAAGTAGCGCAGGAGGAAGGCGTGGGCCGAGAGGACGGCCCCGTCGACGCCGCGCGGGCGCTGGGCCCGGATCACCGGGTCGCGCCGGCGGAGCGCGATGAGGTCCTCGTGGAGGGCGTAGAGGGCGGCGTTCCGCTCGCGCTCGGAGAAATCGAGCTTGCAGCGCTCGAACGTCCGCGGGTCGCTCGGATCGTCGAGCTGCGCGCGGACCTCCGGCGCCGAGCAGGACGGGAACTGCTCGAGGAACTCCGCCCTGCCCTTGCGCACGAGCGGGGCGAGCTCGGGGCTATGGTCGGCGAAGAAGAGGAACGGCGCGGAGGACCCGAACTCCTGCCCTTGAAAGAGCATGGGTGTCCCCGGGGCGAGGAGCAGGGCCGCCGACATCGCCCGGAGCCTGCCCGGGCTCACGATGTGACAGAGCCGCTCGCCTCGCGCTGTGTTGGCGACCTGATCGTGGTTCTCCAGGAAGAGGACGAAGCGGGCCGGCTCGACGCCGAGCGCCGGCGTCCCTCGCCGCTGCTTCTGCCATTGATAGCGCTGCCCCTGGAAGAGGAACCCGTGCTTCAGGGCGGAGAGGAGCTCCTGGGGCGAGCCCTCGTGATCGCTGTAATAGGCCTCGCTCCGGCCGGTGAGCGCCACCTTGGCGCTGTGGTGAAAATCGTCGTTCCAGATCGCGTCGAGCCCGTAGCCGCCCCGCTCGGCGGCGCGGATCAGCCACTCTTCCTGCGACTCGTTCTCGGCCACGAGGAACGTCTCCTTGCCCTTCGCCGCCTCCCGCACGCGGCGCGCGACGGCGGCGAGGATGTGGTCCTTCGAGCCATCGTAGATGTTCTGCGTCGCGTCGAGCCGGAGCCCGTCGAGGTGGAACTCGTCGATCCAGTAGCCGGCGTTGGTGATGAAGTACTCCCTCACCGCCTCGGATCGCGGGCCGTCGAAGTTGATCGCCGCTCCCCAGTCCGTCCTGTGACGATCGGTGAAGTAGTCCCCGGAGAACTGGCCGAGGTAGTTGCCGTCCGGGCCGAGGTGGTTGTAGACGACATCGAGGATCACCGCGATCCCGGCGCGGTGCGCCGCGTCCACGAAGCGGCGGAGATCGTCCGGGCTGCCGTAGAGGCGCGTCGGCGCGAAGAGGTTCACGCCGTCGTACCCCCAGTTGAAGCGGCCGGGGACCTCGGCGATGGGCAGCAGCTCGATCACGGAGATGCCGATCCGCGCGAGCTCCGGCAGCTCGCGGGCGGCGGACTCCCATGTGCCCTCCCGGGTGAAGGTCGCGATGTGCATCTCGTAGACGACTTGCCCCTTCAGCGGGGCGCCCCGGAATGCCGCGTCGCTCCATGAGAACGCGCCGGGATCGATCACCTCGGAGGGCCCGTGCGGCCCCTCCGGCTGCGACCGCGAGGCGGGATCGGGAGTGAGCGCCTCGCCGTCGTCGAGCCGGAACCGGTAGCGGGTGCCGCTCGCGGCGGACGCGACGAGCCCCGCGAAATAACCGCCCTCCTCGGGCCGCAGCGGGGCGGCCCCGCCGCTCCCCGGCCCGGCCTCCAGGACGACCTCGACCTTGCGCCTGGCTGGCGCCCAGACACGGAAGTGGACTCCTTTCCCGACGAGCACCTCTGCGCCGATGGGCAACCGCCTCTCCGTCTTGAGCTCCAGCATTGAAATGAATTCTAGGCGCAACACAGATGACGTCCAGCGCCTATATGCACATGACGACGCTACCGACATCACTGCTCAGCTGTCGAGCGCAACGTGCCTTACGGAGCTGCCTGAGAGCGATCAGGAGCAAACCGACATCGAGGCCAGCGCTGTCTGTGTGGCGAAATTGCGCGACGTGAGCTCGCTCTGAAGCGCGCGCGCCGCTGGGCTTCCTCCGTGCGCAAGGCGCGTGTTCGAGGACACGAAAGAGATAAAGCGAGACAGGAGTCGACCCATCGAGATGGGGAGAGGCGATGAAGTGGGCTTGACGGCCTTGCGATGGAAGGCGATGAAGCGCGCTCTCCGCGGCTACGGGTGGGCGATGACGACGAGGGTGCGCGCGCGCCGGAGCACGCAGCGCAACGCTCGCTCCAGCGTCTCCGGGTCGAGCGCGGCGAAGCTCTCGTCGAGCACGACGACCTCGGCGCCCTGCAGCAGCGCGCGCGCCATGTAGAGCCGGCTGCGCTCGCCGTGCGAGAGCTGCCAGCCCGTCTCGCCCACCACCTGCTCCAGCCCCCCCGGCATCCGGCCGAGCAGCTCGCCGAGGCCGAGCTCGTGGCAGATCTCCTCGGCCTCCGCGAGGTCGTCGGGCCTCGGCGGCCAGCGCCTGCCCATCAGCAGGTTGTACGCGAACGTCCCGGCGAGGACGTGGTTCTCGTGGAACTGCGGCGCCGCGGCCACGCGGCGCCTCCACGCGGCGGCGCCCAGCATGTGGCGGTCGAGCCCGTTGAGCAGCAGCAGCCCCGCGTCGGGCGCGCGAAGCCCCGAGAGCAGCGCGCTCAGCGTCGACTTCCCGCCGCCCGAGGGCCCCTCGAGCAGGAGGCGGTCGCCCGCCGCGATCCGCACCGACACGTCGACGACCGCGGGGCGCGCCCGTCCCTTGTGCCGGAACGAGAGCTCGTGCCCCTCCAGGACCACGGCGCGGGCCTCGGCGTCGCCCCCCCGCGCGCGGGCCGGCGATCGCCCCGCGTCGGGGGGCAGCGGCGGCGGCGGCGGCCCGCCGCGGGCGGCCGCCTGGAACAGCGTGGAGACCTGCTCCCACGCGATCGCCGCGCTGGCGAGGCTCGACAGGCCGCCCGAGAGGCCCTGGAGCGCGCGGCTCGCGAGCAGGACGCCCCCCAGCGCCACCGCGTACGCCCCGGCGGAGCCGGTGCCCGCGAGGAACGGCGGCAGGAGGCCGGCGATGCCCGCGATGAGCCAGCCGCGCGGCATCAGCGCGCCGATCTCGATCTGGCTCCGGTCGATGTCGCGCGACCGCAGCAGGTACTGGGCGAGCGCCTCGTCCTCGCCGTGGTGCCAGCGGCCGTGGCGCTCCTGGGCGAGGCGGGTCCGGTGGCCGACGAGGCGCTCGATGAGGTCGTGCGTCATCGCGAGCCGCGCGGCGGTCCAGCGCGCGCGCCGCCGGTAGAACCGCACGCAGAGCGCGAGGACCAGCGCCGCCCAGGCGACGAGCAGCAGCGCGTGGATCGCGCCCGCCGCGCCCTGGGCGAGCACGGCCGCCGCCGCCGCGAGCTCGAACGCCGACGCGACCGCCGCGACGCCGCCGCCCATCGCGAGCCCCTCGATCGCCTCGGACTCGATCACGCGGCCGAGGAAGCGCCCCGCGCCCTCGCTGCGCACCTCCTCGGCGTCGAGCGCGAGCGCGCCCGAGAGCAGGCGCTGCTTGACCAGCGCGCTCGAGTCGATCGCGACGAGGCCGGACAGCCACGCCATGAGCTGGCGCAGCGGCACGACCGTCGCGAGCAGCAGCGCGCCGGCGACGAGCCACCCCTCGTCGAGGTGGTCGTCGAGGATGCTGCGCCCCACGGTCATCCACACAAGGATCCAGAGCGTGTAGGCCGCCGCGTGGGCCGCGAGCAGGCCGAGGAGGCGGCGCGGGATCCGCGCGGCCTGCGCCTGCCGCGCGAGCGGCGCGCCCGGCGGCAGGCGCAGGCTCCAGATGCCGTCGATGATCACGGGCCCGAGGCGCTCGTCGAGCAGGGCCCGCCGCGCGCGCCCGCGCCGCCGCGGCCGCACGGCCGCGCGCGCGAGGACGCGCTCGATCTCCGGGAGCACCTGCGCCTCGATCGGGCGGCAGATGCGGCCGGCGATCGCCTCGACCGGGACGCGCGCCGCGGAGCGGTCGGCGCGGAGCGCGGCGAGGTCGCGCCCCCTGCGCCCCACGACGGCGAGGAAGCGGGGCGCGCCGCCGTCGCGCAGCCACACGAGCGCGGGCGCGACGCGGAGGAGCGCCTCGCCGATCTCGTCGTAGCGCGCCGCGATCGGCTCCGCCTCGACGCCGAGGTACGCCGCGGCCTGATCGATCCACGCCCCGAGCGCGTCCGCGCTGCGGAGGTGCCCGGCGGCCGGGATGGGCGCCGCGACCGCGCGCGGGCCGAGGCCGCCCTGCGTCGCGAGCGCCTCGAGCGCGTCGCCGAGGCGCTCCGCCGGCCACTCGAGGGCGCCGAGCGGATCGACCGCGTGGTCTGGCCGCGCTCCCCACCCAGGTTGCGCCTCCGCCCCGTCCGGCCGGGCTTCCCACCCGGGTTGCGCCTCGGCGGTCACCTCCGCTGGCCCTCCGCTGGCGCTCCGCCACCCTCCGCTGGCGCTCCGCCACCCTCCGCTGGCGCTCCGCCACCCTCCCCCGTCGCTCCGGCGTCCTCCCCCGCCGCCTCGGCGATGCGCCCGCGCGCGACCTTCAGCCGGCGCCACCCGCCGCTCGACCAGAGCCCTCGCTGCACCGCTGCCTCGGCCTCGAGCAGCGCGCGGTAGCGCGAGCCGGGGCGCGCCGCGAGCTCGGACGGCGCCCCGTCCTCGACAACGCGCCCGCCGTCCACGACGAGCACCCGCTCGAACGATCGCGTCTCGCCGACGTCGTGGGTGACGCACAGGAGCGTCGCGCGCCGGAAGCGCCGCCGCGCCCGGGCGAGCAACGCCCGGCGGCGCTCCCGGTCAAGGCCGCGGAACGGCTCGTCGAGGATCGCGAGCCGCGCCTCGCTCCGCAGCATCGCCCGGCCCAGGCGCAGCCGCTGACCCTCGCCGCCGGAGACGAGCCCCCCGCCCTCGCCGAGCAGGGTCTTCTGCCCCTCCGGCAGCCGCTCCAGCACCTCGCGCAGCTCGGCCTCCTCGACGACGGCGCCGAAGTCGGCCGCGTCGTCGGGCGCGCCGTAGCGGAGGTTGTCGAGGAACGATCGGTTCCAGATCTGGACCGCCGGGTCGACCCACGCTGTCTCCTCGCGCAGCGCGCGCACCCGCTCGCCGTCGAGGGGGCGGCCGTCGACGAGCACCCTGCCCTCGCTCGCCCGGTGCCAGCCAAGCAGGACCCCGACGAGGCTCGACTTCCCCGCGCCCGAGGAGCCCACGATCGCCACGTGGCTGCCCGCCGCGATCTTCAGATCCACCCCGTCGAGGATCACGTGGCCGGCCGCCTGGATGCGGACGCGCTCGAAGGTGATCGCGCAGCCCGCGCCGCCGGCGCTCCCTTGCGCGAGCGGCGCCGCTGCGACGGGGGCGCGCGAGGGGGCGCCGGCGCGCAGCTCCTCCGGCGCGCCGAGCGGCTCGAGCAAGCGCAGCGCCGTGTTGCGGTGCCCCGGGTACTGGAGCAGCGTGCTCGCGAGCGCCTGCCCGATGGCGGGCAGCGCGAGCGCCCAGTAAAAGAGCAGGAGCGCCCGCGAGAGGGCGCCCCCGCGGGCGAGGAAATCGCCGAGGATCCACGCGGCGAGCGCGAAGCCGATCAGCGCCTGCGCCCCGTCGACGGCGAGGGCGGCGCGGAGGAGCGCGCGGCCGGCGAGCGCCCACTCCCCGAGCAGGCCCGCGTGCTCGCGCCGCACGGCCCGCTCCGCCGCGTGCGCCCGGATCGGCACGAGGCCGAGGAGCGCGTCGAGGTAGAAGCTCGTGAGCGCGCCGGCGTGGGTGCGGACGCGCAGGTCTCGCTCGACGAGGACGCGGTTCCCCGCGAACGGCAGCGCCAGCGCGAGCGCGGCGCCCGGCACGGCGAGGCGCGCGCTCCCGGGATCGATCCAGACGATCGCGGCCGTGGTCACCGCGAGGTCGAGCGCCGAGCGCGCGATCTGGCCGCCGAACGCGGGCAGGCCGCGCAGCACGTGCAAGCTGTGGCCGCGCTGCGCCATGTCCGAGGCCGGGCGGCTCTGGAAGTAGCGATCGCCGATGCGCGGGATCTTCGCGAGGAACGCCATCCGCAGCCGGACCTCGAGGTGGCGCCCGAGCCGGATCATCCCCGTGGTCAGCGAGAGATCGAGGGCGAGCTCCACCGCGAGGAACGCCGCGAGGGCGATGAGGGCGGCGAGGCGCTGCTCGAACAGCGCGAGATCGCTCGAGATCTGGAGCAGGCCCCGGAAGAGGAGGCTCTCCAGCACCACCGTCGCGACGCTGAGCAGGAGCGCGCCGGCGAGCACGGCGGGCGTCAGCAGGCCGTCCTCGCGGATCATCCGGAGGAGCGCGCGCGCAGGCGGGACCTCGCGCTCCGCGAGGGCGGCCGCGAGGTCGGGGGGGAGGCGCGCCTCGCCGCGAGCAGCCGCCTCGCCGCCAGCGGTCACCTCACCGCGAGCAGCCACCTCACCACGAGCGACCGCCTCGGCGTGCGCCGGAGGCTCGGGGGCGGAGGCGCCCGGCGCGCCGTCGCGGCCTGCCGGCGCGCGGGCGAAGCCGAGCGGCCGCCGCCCGCGGATCCGCACGAGCACGGCGCCCCGCGTGAGGACCATCGCCTCCCCGGACGGATCGGCCGGCCCCGGACGCGCCGTCCAGAAGCCGGGCGGGATCATCTCCTCCCGGGCGGCCTCGCCGTCTCGGTCGAGCAGCGCGCCCAGCACGCGCGCGGCCTCGCGTCCGCGCTCGAGGCCGCCGGAGCGCACGAGCGACGTGACCAGGCGCGCGCCGGCGTCGAGCGCGGCGATCGCTCGCCAGTCCCGGTCCGACAGCGCCGCCTCGATCGGCCGCGCCCCAGCGCCGAGCCAGGCGAGCCGGCGCCCGAGCGGCCGCGTGAACCCGTCGCTCGCGGCCCACGCGCGGAAGTCCGCCGCGGACAGGGGCAGCTCGTGCTGGTAGAGCTCGGCTTCGAGCTGCCGTCGCGTGACCCAGCGCCGCCCCGTGCCCGGGTCCATGATCTGCGCGAGGCCGCCGTGCCGGCGCCAGATCACGACGATGTGGAGCGGCCCGGTCGACTGCCGCACGATTGCCAGGGCGGGCAGCGCCTGCGCCTCGTCGAGGAGCACGTGCTCCGGCGGCACGAGGATCTGCTGGGCCACGAGCCCGAGCTGCTCCGCGAGGTCCTCGAGGGTGTCGATGGAGGTGCCGTCGACGTCGGTCTGGCAGGCCTCGCGCAGGCGCCCGTAGCTCACGCCGACGCCGAAGCCCTCGAGCACGCACTTGAGCGTGGCGGGCCCGCAATCCATCGCCGACGTCTGCACGACCTCCGGCGCGAGGAGCCTCCGCCGCGGGCTCGGCGGCCGGCGGCGGGGATCGGCGCTCGCGGCTCGCTCCGGCGCGGATCGTGGCGAAGATCGTCGATCGGCGCCCGCCGTCCCCTGGCTCACCCGTCCGCTCCGCCGCGGACCCTCACGATCTGCCCTGCCGCCCGCAGCACGAGCGACGCCGGCGAGACGCGCTCCATCTCGATGACGACGTTGCCGGGCAGCCCGTGCTGCATCGGGATCGGCGACGCGGGATCGGGGCGCACGCCGAGCTCCACGCGGATGCGGCCCTCCTGCGCCTCGCTGGCGACGCGCTCGACGGTGGTGGCCAGCGTGCCGTATTCGGTCCAGGGGAACGCGTCGAGGCGCAGGCGCCCCGCCTGCCCCGCGCGGATCCGCCCGACGGAGGAGGGCGGGAACTCCGCGATCACCCTGAGCTCGCCGGGCGGCACGACGGCGGCCACGACGTCCCCTTCGCGCACGAAGGAGCCGGCGCGCAGCACCGTGATCTCACCGACGCGCCCGGCGATGGGCGAGCGGATCTTGCGCCGCTCGATCTCGGCGAGCAGCCCCGCGATCGTCGCCTCCAGCACGAGCCGCTCCCCCTCGAGCGAGGCCGCCTCGCGGTCGAGCCGCGCGAGCTCGGCCTGCTGCTCGCTCTGCCCGGTGCGTCGCTCGACGTCGGCCCGCGCGGCGGCGCGGTCGAGCGCCTCGGTCGCCGAGCGCCGCGACAGCGCCTCGGCCGCGAGGCGCGCCGCCTCGGCCTCGGAAACGAGCCCGTCCTGCCGCAGGCGCACGGCCCGCGCCGCCTCGAGCTCCTGGAAGCGCGCGCCCGCCTCCGCCTCCTTGAGCCGCGCCTTCGCCTCGTCGATGCGCGCGCGCGCCGCCTCCGCCCCGTCGCGCAGCGCCCGCGAGCGGGCCGCGATCTCGGCCCGGAGCGGCCCCATCTGCCCCGCGATGGCCGAGATCCGGGCCTGCTTGTCGTCCATGTCGCGGCGGAGCGGCTCCACGTCGAGCTCGACGAGGACGTCGCCCGCGGCGACCTCGGCCCCGAGGAGGTCGAGGCGGACCGCGGCGACCCTCCCGCCGAGGGGCGCCTCGACGCGGTGGGCCGCCTGCCCCACCTCGAGGCGCGCGCTCACGCTCGCCTCGTACTGCCCGACGCGCGCGAGGAAGAACCACGCGAGCCAGCCTCCGAGCAGGAGCGCGCCGAGCGCGGCGCCGACGATCGAGCCGCGATGGCCGTCGGTCGCGATCGCGTGGATCGAGCGTGAGAACCCGGCGGGCATGAGGGGTCGCGCCAAGGTACACGAGCGAAGGATGCGCAGGAAGTCGCACCCATCGACGGGGAAGGCGATGAGCCTGGCAAAACTTCACGTGCAGCGCGGGCCGATCGAATGAATGCTCTCCTCCGCGGCTCCGCCGCAAGGCAGTCATTCCATTTGGATTGGAGGTCCCCCATGGCTGATATCGATCGTGATGGCGAGCAGAACGAGCAAACGGAGCAGGCGGAAACGGTGCCCTTCTTCGCTCGCTACCTGGAAGATCAGAAGCGCATCCGGACCGGCGTCAAAGCCGGCGGCATCTACCAGACCCTCAAGTACCCGTCGGACAGGGATGAGAACGTCACCATGAAGTACCCCTCCGACGGCGACGAAGATCTGGCCCTGAAGTGAACCGCGAACGCCGCGCGGCGGGTAACCGCCCGCGGCCGAGCGGAACCCACCGAAATCGCCCGCAACATCCCGTAACCCCGTAACAACACGCGACCACGCGACCACGCGACCACGCGACCACGCGACCACGCGACCACGCGACCACGCGACCACGCGTAACCAAGCTCAACACGATTCAACACCTTTGAGCGCCCGAGATTGAAAGATCGCCGCAACAGCGGAATCGCAGCATCACGGGATCGCGGAATTGCGACGTCGAGTCGCAGCAATCGTGCTGAAAAGCGTCAAAGATCACGCCTCGGGCTTGCGCCCCCGCATGGCTGCTCGCTATGTTAGCCCTCTTGCCCTCGGCGGCTCCGTCGCCGCGGCAACGCAACCATCCGGAGGTATCCCATGGCCGATATCGACAACCGTGAGCCCGAGCAGCAGGAGCAGAAGGACGACGCCGAGGCGGTGCCGTTCTTCGCTCGCTTCCTGGAGGATCAGAAGCGCGTCCGTACCGGCGTCAAGGCCGGCAGGCCGCCCTTCCAGACGCTGAAGTACCCGTCGGACCAGGAGGACGGCGGGGGCGGCGGGAAAGACCCCATCTTCACCACGATGAAGGCCCCCTCGGACAGCGACGAGATCTGAGCGCCGCATGGACCGCCCGCGCCCGTGCGAGAGAGGTACCCTGACGTGACGATGGCGAGCGCGGGCGTCCTCCTGGTCTCGCACTCCCAGGACGACTTCGGGATCGGGCGCGTGGCGGAGGCGCTGCGAAGGCGCGGCGCTCGCCCCGTCCGCCTGGACGTCGACCGGTTCCCTCGCGACATCACGCTCTCGACGGCGCTCGGGCCGGGCGGCGTGCGCCGCCGCCTGGAGGACGCCGGGGCCGAGATCGGCGGAGACGAGATCTCCGCGGTCTGGCTCCGGCGCCTCTGGGCGCCGAACCTCGGCGAGGGCATCCCCGAGGCGTACCGCGGCGCGTGTGTGCGCGAGTCGATGGCGGCGCTGACCGGCTGGCTGCGCGGGCTCCCCGCGCGGCGCTGGATCAACGAGCCCGCGGCCGAGGAGCGCGCCCAGGACAAGCTGCGCCAGCTCGCGGCGGCCGCGTCGGTCGGCCTTCGCGTCCCCGAGACGGTGGTGACGAACGACCCGGCCGAGGTCCGCGGCCTCTTCGCGCGCCTCGGGGGGAACGTGGTCGCCAAGATGCTCACGCCGTTCTCGACCAGCCTCGCCGGCGGCGCGCCCTTCGTCTTCACGCACGCCGTCGCGGAGGCCGACCTCGACGGCCTCGCGGGGCTGCGCCAGAGCCCCATGATCTTCCAGGAGCGCATCCCCAAGGCGCGCGAGCTCCGCGTCGCCTGCGTCGACGGCCGGTGCTTCCCGGGCGCGCTCGACGCGACCCGCTACGAGTCGATCGCGGTCGACTGGCGCCACCCGGACGTCATCGACGCCGGCATCGGGTGGGAGCCGGACGCCCTCCCGCGCGACGTCGAAGCGCGGCTCGGCGCGCTCCTCCGCGCCCTCGGGCTGGTCTTCGGGGCCGTCGACCTCATCCGGACGCCGGACGGAGAGCACGTCTTTCTCGAAGTGAACCCCGCCGGCGAGTGGGGCATGCTGGAGCGGGATCTCGGCCTGCCGATCGCCGACGCGCTGGCGGAGGCGCTGCTCGCTCCGACGGAGAACCGGTGACAGTCCTCATCATCACGCACAGCGAAGACAACGAGTGCATCGACCGCGTCGCCGCTGCGATCGCCAGGCTGGGCGGCCGGGCCTTCCGCTTCGACACCGACGCGTTCCCTGCGGGGGCGCGGCTCTCGCTCTCGTCGGGGGCCGGGGCGGGCCGCTCCACGCTGACAACCCGGGACGGCGCGCTCGACCTCGGCGAGGTGACCGCCGTCTGGTATCGCCGGGTCGCCTACGGCGCCAGGCTGCCCGCGTCGATGGATCCGCAGCTCCGGAGCGCGTCGGTCAACGAGGCGAAGCAGACCGCGGAGGGCATGCTCGCGGCGTTCCGCGTCCCGCAGGTCGACCCGCTGCCGGCGGTGCGCTTCGCGTCGAACAAGCAGGTGCAGCTCGACATCGCGCGCGAGGTCGGCCTCGACACGCCGCGCACGCTCACGACCAACGACGCGGACGCGGCGCGGGCCTTCGCCGCGACCTGCCCGGGCGGGGTGATCGCCAAGATGCTCTCGTCGTTCGCCGTCTACCGCGACGGCGAGGAGCACGTGGTCTTCACGAACGCCCTCGGGGCCGAGGACCTCGCGGACATGCGGGGGCTCTCGCTCTGCCCGATGACGTTCCAGGAGAACATCCCGAAGGCGCGCGAGCTGCGGGTCACGGTCGTTGGCGAGCGCGTCTTCACGGCCTCGGTCGACTCGCAGGCGGCGCCCGGCGCCGAGGTCGACTGGCGCCGGCAGGGGATCGAGCTCATCGACGCCTGGCGCAAGGACACGCTCCCGCCCGACGTCGAGACGGGCGTGCTCCGGCTGATGGATCAGCTCGGCCTCAACTACGGCGCGATCGACATCCTCCGCACGCCGGACGGCCGGCACGTCTTCCTCGAGGTCAACCCGTCCGGCGAGTTCTTCTGGCTGGAGCGCAACCCCGGGCTCCCCATCAGCGAGGCGCTCGCCGAGGTGCTGCTCGGCAAGGCGCCCCGGCGCGGCTCGTGGAGCGCCTTCCTCCACACGCCGGCGACGCAGCCCCGCTGAGCGGACGCTCGGCTCCGCCCGCCTGCCGTTTCCAGGACGACACGACCTGCCGCTCCGTCATCGGACGGACGGGCACCGCGCAACGCGCCCCGGCGCCGCGCGGTGCGGCTTGACAACGCCCGGAGGTTCCGCACTTGCTATCCGTTCAGGGGAGGGCACCGCCCCCTGCGCCCGGCAAGCGATCTCGTGAAGATCCTAGAGCTCCACCTCCTCGCGTTCGGCCCCTTCACGGATCTCCGGCTCGACTTCTCCTCGCCGTCGCCGGGCCTCCACGTCGTCTACGGCCCCAACGAGGCCGGGAAGAGCACCGCGCTCCGGGCGATCCGCGGCCTGCTCTACGGCATCCCGCACATCACGCCCGACGCCCACCTGCACCACAACACCGATCTCCGCGTCGGCGGCCGGCTCGCGGGCAGGGGCGACGCCGCGCTCGCGCTCGTCCGCCGCAAGGGGCGCGTGAAGACGCTCCGCGACCCGGACGACAACCCCCTCGACGACGCCGCGCTCGCGCCGGTGCTCGGCGGCGTGACGGAGGAGCTCTTCCGGACCTCGTTCGGGCTCACCCACGAGACGCTCCGCCAGGGCGCCGAGGCCCTGCTCCAGGGCAAGGGCGACGTCGGTCAGAGCCTGTTCGGCGCGGGGCTCGGCGGGCCGGGGCTGCAGCAGCTGCTCGCCACGCTGCGCCAGGAGGCGGACGAGATCTTCACACCCCAGGCGAGGACCCGCCCCCTCAACGAGGCGATCAAGGCCTTCGAGGCGGCCCGCAACGGAGCCAGGAGCGCCGCTCACCCGCCCGCGGACTGGACGCGCAAGCGGCAGGAGATCGACGAGCAGCGGGCCGAGCAGGAGCGCGTCGACGCGGAGCTGCGCGCGCTCCGGTCGACCGACAAGCGGCTCCGGCGCGCGCTCCGGGTGCTCCCGCTGCTCGAGGCGCGGCGCGCGATCCTCGGCCGGCGCGCCGCCCTCGGCCACGTCGTCCTGCTGCCCGAGGGCGCGCAGCGCGACCGCGAGGACGCCCAGGACCGCGCCGCCGACGCGAGCGCCCAGGCCTCGCGGCTCCGCGCCGACATCGCGGAGCTCGAGGCCCGCCACGCCGCGCTGGAGGTCCCCGCGTCGCTCGCCGACCTCGACGCGGGCGCGATCGACGGCCTCGTGACCCGGCTCGGCAGCCACCGCAAGGCCGCCGTCGATCTGCCGCGCGTCCGGGCGGAGCTCCACGGCGTCGAGGAGGACGCGCGCGCGATCCTCCGCAGGCTCGGGCGGGACGCCTCGCTCGCCGGCGGCGACGACCCCGCGCGGCTGGAGGCGATGCGCGTCGACGTCGCGACCGAGGCGCGCATCAAGAAGCTCGCCCGCGAGCGCGGCGCCGCCGAGGCCAAGCCGCGCGAGGTGGAGCGGCTGCTCTCGGCGCACCGCGCGCGGCGCGACGCCTGCGCGCGCAGGCTGGCCGAGCTGCCGCCGGGCGAGGACCCCGCCCCGCTCCGCGGCGCGCTCTCTCGCGCGCAGAAGCAGGGCGACCTCGAGCACCGCCTCCGCGAGGCCGCCGCCGCGGCGGCGCAGCTCGCCCGCGAGGCCGACGCGCAGCGCGATCGGCTCGGGCTCGGCGTGGCCGCGAAGCGGACGCGCCTCGACGTCGACGATGCAGCGCGGCCGGCGCGCCTCGACGCGGGCGGCGCGCCCGAAGGCCGGCCGCTCTCCGCGGCCGAGGCGAGCGCCCTGCCCGTCCCGCTCCCCGAGACGGTCGACAAGGCGGCCGCGCTGTGGGGCGCGCTCGCCCGGGAGCGCGAGCGGCTCGGCGAGCGCGCCGCCGAGATCGAGGCGCGCCTCCGCGAGAGCGCCCGCGAGATCGACGCGCTCCAGCGCGCCGGCGCCGTCCCCACGGAGGCCGACCTCGCGGAGGCGCGCGAGCGCCGGGACGCCGCCTTCAAGGCGCTGGTGCGCGCCCTCCAGGCGAAGGCGGGCGCCCGCGCGGCGGCCGCGTCGATCCACACCGCCTCGCTCTTCGACCTCGGCGCGGACGCGCCCGCCTCGCCCGGGGCGCGGCGCAGGCCGTCGCTCGCCGCGCGCGACGAGCCGCCGGCCGCCCGGGGGAAGCCCGACGACTACGCCGACCTGGTCCGCGCCGCCGACGTCCTCGCCGATCGGCTGCGCCGCGAGGCCGACCGGGTCGCCCGCCTGGCGCGGCTGCTCGCGGACGAGGCGCGGGCCCAGGCGGACCAGGCGCAGCTCGCCGCGGAGCGCGCCGCGCTGGCGCGCAGGGCCGAGGAGGCCGAGGCCGCGTGGCTCGAGCTGTGGCGGCCCGCGGGCGTCGCCCCGCGCTCCCCCGAGGAGATGCGCGGCTGGCTCGGCCGCTACGCGGCCTTGACCGCCACGGTCGACCGGCTGCGCGCCGCGGAGGCCGAGGCCGAGGCGCTGCGGGCCCGGATGCAGGCGCACGCCGCCGAGCTCCACGCGGCGCTCCAGGGCGCCCGCGCCTCGCACGGCGACGCGGCCGGCGCGGGCCCGCGCGGCGACGCGGCGAGCGTGAGCCCGCGCGGCGACGCTGCCGGAGCGCCGGAGGACGCGCCGGCGCGCCTCCCGGCGCTCGTCGAGGCCGCGGAGCAGGAGCTCGCGGCCATCGAGGGCGCGGCCCGGGAGCGCAAGGAGCTCCTGCGGGAGCGCAAGGAGCTCGAGCGCGAGATCGAGGACCTCGAGCGCGAGCAGGCGCAGCACGCGCGCGCGCTCGAGGCGTGGCGGGCCGAGTGGGCCGAGGGCGTGCGGCCGCTCGGCCTGCCCGGCGACGCCTCCGCGGACGAGGCCACGGCGATCCTCGACGAGCTCGGCGCGCTGTTCCGCAAGGCGGACAGCGCCGCCCACGAGCGCCGCCGGGTGCGCGGCATGGAGCGCGACGCCCGGGCGTTCGCGGCCGACGTCGCGGAGCTCGCGTCCCGGCACGCGCCGGATCTCGCCCCGCTGCCGGCGGATCAGGCCGCCGATCAGCTGATCAAGCGCCACCACAAGGCGCGCGCCGACCTGCGCGAGCGCGGCGAGATCGCGCGGAGCCTGGCCGACAAGCGCCGCGAGCTGGATCAGCAGGAGGCGCGCCGCGCGGCCGCCGAGGCGCGCCTCGCCAAGCTCTTCGAGGCGGCGGGCGTCCCGCGCGGCGGTGACGACGCCGACGACGTCGCCGCGCTCTCCCTGGCGGAGGAGCGCTCGCGCGAGGCGCGCCGGCTCGACCGCGAGCTCGTCGAGAACGAGGGCAAGCTCCTCGAGGCGGGCGAGGGCGCGGGCATCGCGGCGCTCGAGCAGGAGACCGCGGGAGTGGAGCGGGACGCGCTCGCGCTCGAGCTCGACCGGGCGGAGGAGCGCCTCGCGGCGCTCGAGGACGAGCGGCGCCGGATCGACAGGGCGCTCGGGAGCCTGGAGCAGGAGCGCGAGCACCTCCGGGCGACGGTGGGCGCCGCGGAGGCCGCCGCAGAGGCGCAGATCTGCCTCTCGCACCTGCGCGGCGAGGTGCGCCGCTACGTGCGGGCGCGCCTCGCCGCGGTGCTGCTCGAGCGCGAGATCGAGCGCTACCGCGAGCGCAACCAGGGCCCGATCCTGGCGCGCGCGAGCGCGCTCTTCCACCGCCTGACGCTGGGCGCCTTCGCCGGCCTCCGGGTGGGCTACGACGAGAGCGAGCAGGCGATCCTCCGCTGCGTCCGCGCGGCGGCGTCCGGCGCGGCGGCCGGCGGGGCAGCGGCCGCGAGGGCGCCCGCGCCGGACGGCGCGGCGGTGCCCGCGAAGGCGCCCGCGGACCCAGCGGCGGAGCCCGCGAAGGCTCCGGCGGACCCGGCGCCAGAGCCCGCGAAGGCGCCCGCGGACGCCGCGGCGGAGCCCGCGAAGGCGCCCGCGGACCCAGCGGCGGAGCCCGCGAGGGCGCCGGTGCAGCGCGAGGTGGACGTGACGGGCCTGAGCGACGGCACGCGCGACCAGCTCTACCTCGCGCTGCGCCTCGCGAGCCTCGAGCACCACGCGCGGACGG
This sequence comes from Sorangium sp. So ce426, assembly GCF_051475585.1. Taxonomy (NCBI): domain Bacteria; kingdom Pseudomonadati; phylum Myxococcota; order Polyangiales; family Polyangiaceae; genus Sorangium; species Sorangium sp. So ce426. The sequence continues at coordinate 10,236,423 of NZ_CP150341.1, forward strand.
GCGAGCCGATGCCGCTCATCCTGGACGACATCCTGATCCACTTCGACGACGACCGCGCCCGGGCTGCCCTCGCGGTGCTCGGCGAGCTCGCGGGGACGACGCAGGTGCTGTTCTTCACGCACCACGCGCGGCTCTGCGAGCTCGCGCGCGAGGCGGTGCCGGCCGACGTGCTCCGCGAGCACCGCCTGCGGTAGCAAGGCCGGTCACCGCGATGGGCTATCCTGGGCGGGATGACGGTCCAGGAGCTCCACGTCGCGGGATACCGCTCGATCCGCGAGCTGACCCTCCCCCTCGCCCAGGTCAACGTCATCGTCGGACCGAACGGCGTCGGCAAGACCAACCTCTATCGCACCATGGTGCTGCTCGGCTCCGCGGCGAGCGGGACATTTGCGCGCACGCTGGCCGAGGAGGGGGGGATGCCCTCGGTGCTCTGGGCGGGCCAGCGCAGCAAAGGCCCGGTGCGGATGACGCTGCGGGTGCGGCTGGATCAGCTCGTCTACGAGCTCCAGTGCGGGCTGACGCCGCCGCCTGGAGGGCCGTTCGAGCTGGACCCGGACATCAAGGAAGAGAACCTCTGGCTGCTCGACAGGCGCCGCCGCCTGCCGATGCTGGAGCGGGCCGCGGGCTCGGCCTTCGCGCGCGACGCGGACGGCCACCGCGTGACCTTTCCCTTCTCGCTCTGGGGCTCGGAGTCGGTGCTGGCGCAGGTGGTGGAGCCGCACCGCTTTCCGTTGCTCTCGGTGGTGCGGCAACAGCTGATGAACTTCCGGTTCTATCACCACTTCCGCACCGACTCCGGCGCGCCGTTGCGGGTCGAGCAGGTCGGGGTGCGGACGCCTGTGCTCAGCACCGATGGCCACGATCTGGCCGCGGCGCTCGCGACGATCCTCGATATCGGCGACAGGGTCGCCTTGAAGGAAGCCGTCTCCAGCGCGTTCCCTGGCGCGTCGCTCGAGGTCTCCTCGACGCAGGGGCGGTTCCGCGTCGAGCTCGGGTTGCCCGGGATGTCGCGGCCGCTCGACGCCCGCGAGTTCTCGGACGGCACGGCGCGCTATCTCTGCCTCCTGGCTGCGCTCCTGAGCCCGAGGCCTCCGCTGCTGATGGCGCTGAACGAACCGGAGACGAGCCTGCACCCGGATCTGCTCGGGCCGCTCGGGGATCTCCTTGTGCACGCGGCATCCCGGAGCCAGCTATGGATCACGACGCACTCCCGCCCGCTGGCGGAGCGGATCCGGAAGGCGACGCCCTGCCGGCTCATCGAGCTTCGCAAGAAGGGTGGAGAGACGGTGCTGGCGAGCGGCGCGACGGAGGACGAATGACGTCCGCCATCAACGACAGGGGTCTCCTCGTGTTCATTCGATGATCCATCGAAACACGGGACCAGCGACGACGACGAAGGCCACGTGGCCCGGAAGCACAGGACTATCCCCGCCGAGCCACTGCAGATGGGCGCTCGTCGACCAGCCCAGCGGCCCTACGAAGTACGAGTTGACCTGCGCATGCCCGCCTATCGCCACCCCGGCGACGCGCCCGCACAAGGCGGCGCCGCACGACGGCATGTCGTAGAGCGCGACCGATGGCCCCAGACTGAAATTGCCTTCGTCCCACGCGACGCCGACATCGAGTGACGTCTGATTGTAGACACCGAGCCCGCCGTGCTGGGGCCCCTGGTGGATGGTGCACAGGTCGTGGACCGTGAACACGAAGTCTCGCTCGAAGCGCCACGATATCGCCGCTTGTGGACCCACCGAGGGGCGATAATCGTCGCCGATCTCAATCCACCCGATGCTCGCCCCGGCGCTGATCTCGGGAGCTCCTGCGCGCGCCGGTGCGGCGAGGAGCGGGAGGACGACCACGACCGCCCATGGGATCTTCTGCCAGCCTCTTGTGCCCATGGTACCTCCCCTTTCCCCCAGCGGACGCGCGACGTGAGCCGTTTTACTGACGGTGAAATTGGACGTCAACCGGGATTCCCGCGGGTGAACGCTCACGGTTCAGGGAGTGATCCGGGGAGCCCCGGCATCGCCGTCTCCGAGGTGGCCGCCGGCGACACCCTCACTCCGGACACGGCCCGGCGCACCCCTCGCCGCCGCAGTCGACGCCGGCCTCGTCGCCGTTCTTCACCCCGTCCGTGCAGGTGGGGGCCTGGCAGACGCCGGCCCAGCACACGCCGCTCTTGCAGTCCGCGCCGGTCTTGCAGCCCCGGCCCGGCTCGCAGCGCGGGCAATACTGCTTGCCACAGTCGACGCCGGACTCGCGGCCGTTCTTCACCCCGTCGCTGCAGGTCGGGATCATGCAGGTCTCGTTCGTGCACACGCCGCTCATGCAGTCCGTGGCCGCGCGGCAGCGGTCCCCCGCCTGGCAGGGCCGGCACGGGCCACCGCAGTTGAAGCCGGTCTCCCCGAGACCGGCGTCCTGCGCATCGTTCACGCAGTGCTCCGGCACGCACCAGACGCCATCACACGCGCGCCCGCCGGGACAGCGCAGCGAGGCGTCCGTGGCGACACACTGCACGCAGGCGCCCTCATGGCACCGCCCCTCGCCCGAGGCGGGGCAGGTGACCTCGCTCAACAGGAGGTGCTGCGGCTCATCGACCTCGCAGAAATCGAGGGTGCACTGGTTGCCATCATCGTAGATGTCCTGGGCCGCCACCCTGACCACGCGGCCGTCGGCTGTACACTCCTCGATCTTGCAGTCGCCCCGGATCTGCGACTCGAGCGGACCTTCGTGGATCTCCACCGCGCACGCGCCGTCCACGCACCGCCCCGCGCCGCACCGCGGGTCGGGCGGGCCAGGGCACTCCACGTCGCTCTCGCAACCGAGGGGCGGCGCGGGCACCCCGGAGCACTTCTCGGTGCCCTCCTCGGTGCCCTCCGCGCACTCGTCGCAGGTGAGGCACTCCTTGAAACATTCCGAGTCCGGCTCGCCACGCGAGCCCTCCTCGCCGCGCGCGCAACAGATGACCTTGCCCGGCTCGCCGCACACGCAGCGCTCGTCGACGCAAACCGTGCCCGGCACGTACTGGTGGTCCGACTCGCAGTCATCCGTGACCGCGCAGTCTCCGCCCATATAGGGCACGTCACCACATGCAAAGAACGTCGCTGGGCCGATGAGAAGAATGAAACCAACAAACCAAGGCGCGATGGGCCTACCCATGCTCCAGTCCTCCGGCACGAGGCTGAGGCGCCGGCACCCTGGCGGCCCCAATCCGCCGGGGTGTCGTTTGCCTGTCATCCGAGGCGCGCACTATGCCGCGTCGGGCCCGCCGCCGTCACGCAAGTTTTCGCCAGAATGCGCCGCTCGCGAGGCGGCCTCCCAGCAGGGCAGGCGCGCTGTCGAAGGGAGGAAAAACGGTGCTCGTCCACGGAAAGCCGCTGAGGGACACCGTGTTCTCCGCCGGGCCGCGAGGAGGGGACGTCCGCGGCCGCGCGCCCCTGCTCACCGGGTCGCGCCGCGTCGCACCGGGACGCGTCGCCTCCGGCTCACGAGGCGAACAGCCAGGCGATGCTCGCCGCGCCGGCCAGGAAGAGCGCCGCTGTGAAGATCAGGATCGCCGTCCGGTCGGGGCGGTACTCCCCACGATCGATGGCGCGGGCGACGCGCAGGTAACGCACCGCCGCCCACGCGATGAGCGCCATCCCGAGCACGACCATCCCCGCGCCGAGGCCCACGACCTCGCGCAGCAACGACCGCGGCCCTCCCGGCGCGGCCGGCGGCCCCGCCTCCAGGAAGTAGAGGCTGACCCGGTTGAGCGTGATGCCGAAGCTGAGCAGCGCGATCGCCGTGCGCACGTAGGCGAGGTGCGTCCGCTCGTTGGCCAGGTGCTCCCTCGCGTAGGCCTCCGTGCGCTTCGCGCTCTCCTCGCTCTCCTCGCCGGGCATGGTGGCTCGCCCTCCTCGTCGCGAGGCGCCCCGCCCTAGCGGCGGCCGTACCGATCGTCGAACCACGGGTACGCCGTGTTCGAGTAGCCGCGGACCTCCCAGAACCCCGGCTGATCCGCCGCGGTGAACGTGATCCGCCGGATCCACTTCGCGCCCTTCCAGGAGTAGAGCTGCGGCGTGATCATCCGCACCGGGCCCCCGTGCTCGCGCGGCAGCGGCTTGCCCTCCCAGGTGTGGACGAGCAGCACGTCGGGCAGCATGGCCTCCTCGAGCGGCAGGTTCGTCGTGTAGGGGGTCTGCGTGCCGGGCGCGATGTCGCTCGCCTCGATCAGCACGAAGCGCGCGTCCGCGAGCGGGCGCGCGCGCTCCGCGAGGGCGGCGAACCGGACGCCGATCCAGTGGTTGTCCAGGCGGCTCCAGGTGGTCACGCAGTGGAAGTCGGACACGTCGAGCGTCTGCGGCAGGGCCATGAACTCTTCCCAGGAGTAGGTCCGCGGCGCCTCGCAGAGCCCGTCGACCTCGAGCTGCCAGCGCTCGGCCGGGATGTCCGGCGTATCGCCGAGATCGAGCACCGGCCAGCTCTTCACCTCGCGCTGCCCGACCGGCAGCCTCGGCATCCCGTGCCGGTTCGGCGGCCCGCTGCCCATCGGCGCGAGCCCGTCGAAGATGCCCTTGCCGCGCGCCGCCTGCCGCGCCGCGAACGCCTGCTTGCGCTCGATCAACGACCTCGCCCGCCGCCCCGCGTCGTCCCCCATGACGTGACCATGGCGAGAGCTCCAGACGCCTGCAAGAGCGAGCTCATCCGACCTTGCGGCCCGAGAGCTCCACGGATGCGGCATCCACCGACACCGACGTCGGCGGGCCGAACTTCTTGACCTGAACGGTCACGAGGAGGGCCGGCGTGTCGTCGAGCACGCGCTCGATGATGCGCTCGGCGAGCGTCTCGAGCAGCTTGTACGACGCGCTCGTGCCCGATTCGACGACGAGGCTCGCGAGCCTGTCGTAATCGAAGACGCGCGCGCGCGTGTCCGCTCGAGGCAACAGCGAGACAGGGAGCTCCACCTCCAGGCTCACGACGAAATCCTGGGGCAGGTCGCGCTCGGCGCGAGACACGCCGTGCTTGGCGCGAAAGCGGATGCCGTCAAGGCGGATCCGGTACGTCTTGATCGCGGACTCCATCGGCGCCCCCTAGCACGCCTTCCGGCCGGCTTCCGCCGCAAGAATGCCAGGCGGCGGGCTCGCCCGCTCGCCGCGGTCTTCCCGGCGCGCGGCGGCCGTCTCGGCGTGCCCCGGCGCGGGCGGCCTTCCCGGCGCGACCGCCCTCCAGGCGCGCGGCGGCCGCGCGCCACGCGCGCCGCGTGCGCAACGTGCGCAATGTCAGAGGAGAGGCCGCTTGAAGCACACGGCGTCGATCTTCGCGGTCATCTCGCTGCGCAGGAACTGCACCGGCTCCCAGCCTTCCTGCCCGAACCGCTTGAGGACCGGGTTCCATCCGGACGTGGTGGTCACCTCGATCACCTGACTGTCGCTGACGCGCGCGGTCTCCACGTCCACGCACCGAATCTCCCACCGGGGCGGATCGGTCCCCGCCTGCACCGGCGGCACCAGGAAGCGCGGCGCGACGTACGACGCGGAGCAACCGAAAAGAAATGCGACGGCGATGGCTGTCCCGGAGCTGAGCTTCGGCATGAGCGGTCCTTTCCTGCGGGGTCGACCCGCGAAGGCGTATCGACGCTTCGTGCGCCACGTCAACTGGGAACGGCGCGCGCGCCGGCGCGGAGCGGGCCGGCTCCCCGGCCGTCACCGGCCCTAGCGTTTGCGGGCGAGCGCCTCGCGGTCCTTGACGATGAGGCGCCGCCCCGCCGCGTCGAGCACCCCCTCCTTCCGGAACGCCCCGAGCGTCAGCGTCACCGTCTCGCGCGTCGACCCGATCACCTGGGCGATCTCCGCGTGCGTGATCGGCGCCGAGATCAGCGTCCCACGCGGCGTCGGCACGCCCCACCGCTCCGCCGCGTGCAGGAGGAACTCGGCGAGGCGCCCTCCCACGTTCTTGAAGAGCATCGACTCGATCCGGTCCTCGGTCTCCCGCTGCCGCGCGACGAGCAGCGCGAACACCGCGCCCCCGAGCCCCGGGTGCTGGGCGCAGAGCTCGCGGACGAGCGCGAGCGGCACCCGGACCACCTCGGCCTCATCCATCGCGATCGCCCGCTCCGTCCGCGTCTCCAGCCCGCCGAGGCACGACTCGCCGAGCACGTCGCCCGTGCCGCGGTAGCTGAGCGGGAACGCCGCCCCCGCCTCGTTGACGCGCTCGACGCGCGCGCGCCCCCGGCCGAGCACCACCAGCGTGTCCGCGGGGGCCCCCTGCTCGAAGATCGCCGCGTCGGACGCCACCACCTCGAGCACCGCGGCGTCCGTGACCGCCTCCCGCACCTCGCGATCCACCTGCGCGAACAGCGAGGAGAGCCGGAAGGCGCGCGCCACCCGGGCCTTCACGGGATCCGTGGGCTGGCGGCCAGCATCCTGCGCGTACTGGGAATCCAGATCGCTCACCGTAGGGAACAAAAGAGTAATCCATCCCGCGTGGGTTGACACACAGGAATCCCTGCGACCGAGGCCCGGCGCGGGGCGAGCGGAGCGCCTCGCTCAGCGTCCGTCGCGGTCGAGCTGCACGACGATGTCCCGGTCGAGCGCGCCGTCCGCCGCGCGGGCGAACTGCTGGAACTTCGTATAGGCATCGGGCTGCACGCGGCCCGCGGGCAGCTCGAGGAAGCGATCGAGGACCAGCGCGCCGCCCTCCATGCGATCGTTCACCCGCACGGCGCGCCCCGCGTCGTCCGCCGTCGACGGAGCGAGCTTCGTGACCACGCGCGCGCCCGCGGGGAGCTTGACGCGGAGCCGCACCTCCGAGCGCGTCGCGATCTGCTCCGACAGGTAGAGCGGCGTCTCGCGGACCGGCAGGCTGGCGAGGCTGGCCACGCGCACGCCGAAGGGCGGCGTGATGACCAGCTCCCCTCCCTGCGCGCGCGCGAAGCTCGCGGCGGCGATCTTCATCTTCAGCGTGAGCGGCCGGTCGATCTCGCTCAGCTCCTTGATCTCGATCGCCTGGAGCCGCGCCCCCGGCACCATCTGCGGCAGGAGGCGCGACTCGACGGCGTCCCTGAGCTGGGCGTCCGGGAGCGACTCCAGCGCCGAGCGCAGCGTGATCGCGAGCTTGCCCTCGTAGCGCTGCTCGATCGCCAGCGAGGCCGAGCCGTCCCTCGCCACCTCGGCGACGCCCTCCGTGACCACGCCGTCGTGCGCGCCGGACGAGGGCGTCACCTCGCGCGGCGTCCCCGGCTTCAGCACGATCGCCGGCTGCCCGCGGAGGGAGCTCGGCAGGTAGCCGTACGGCGCGAACTTGTCGCGCACGAACATCCAGCGCACCCCGCCCGCGCCGGGCTTGTCCCCTGTGTCGAGGCGGACGGCGAGCGCGTTGAACGTCTCGGCCTCGCTCATGGGCCCGCGCGGCGGCGCGGTGAGCCGGTCGCTCACGACGCCGTAGCCGGCGTCGATGCCGACCAGGCGGCACAGGTAGAGGAACGCCTCGGTCCGGTTGCCGCTCTTGCCGATGACGACGCGGCGGCCGTCGTCCTCGCGCCCCGGCTCCACGTTGGCGAGCACCCACCGGTAGATCCGGCGCGCCTGCTCGTCCTTCGACGGCGCCGCTCCCCCGTCCTCGCCGCGCGCGCCCTGCGCGGCGCCGGCGGCCTTCCCCTGCTCGCCGCCGCCCGCCGCCGGCGTACGCGGCGAACGTGCGATCGCCCGCGCGATGCGCACGAGCCGCGGATCGCGCGGCGTCTCGTCGGCGGCCGCGTCGACCATGCGCGCGATGGTGCTGTCCAGGCGGATGCCCCAGCCGATGCGGATGTTCGGAAGGAACTCCGAGATCGGCGCGCTCGCCGGCTCCTCCGGGAGCGCGGGGCTCTTGTCGACCCGGTAGCGGCGCGTGACGAGCGCGCCGGACTCGACGATCTCCGGCGCCGGGACGGGGCCGGAGGCCTCCACGTCGAGCGGCCGGCTCTTCGGCGACACGACGATGAACTCGCTCCGCCAGTAGGGGACCTTCTCCTCGCGGAAGAACCAGCGTGGGCCCTGGAACGTGAGGCCCCCCTGCCCGTCGCCGCGCAGCACGAACAGGTTCTCCACCTCGATGTAGTCGCCCACCTCGAGGTGCGGCATCGTCACGGTCGGCTTGTCCTCGATGAACTCCGGCTCGTGGATCGACCCGTCGCGCTTGACCGTGCGGAGCTTGAGCACGAGCCCCTCGGGCATGCGCTGCTCGGCGTGCTCCTGGATGGCCTCCCGCGACTGGATCCGGATGATCTCGTGCTGGAGCATCCGCGCCGAGCCGTCCTCGTGGACCCACATGGCCGCATAGTCGAGCACGCGCGCCGCCGTGCCCGGCATGACCTCGCCCGAGGCCTCGTGCTCGGCGATCACCTTCTTCGAGTCCAGCCGGTACGGGCTGAGCTCCGTCGTACCGTCGAGCAGCTCGATCGCGTCGCGCAGGCCCGAGGTGTCGGCGCCGGTGCGGATCGCCTCGATGAGCGCCCTCTGGAGCGCGTCGCGCTCGCCACGCGCGAAGCGCGCGTCCGCGAGCGCGAGGCGCGCGTCGGCGTCGTCCGGCGACTTCGCGAGCGCGCGCTCGAGCTGCTCGAACGACTCGGCGCGCTTGCCGGCGCGGGTCAGGAGGTCGGCGATGCGCGCGGCGATGTCCTTGCGATCCTTGCGGGCGGAGCCGAGGCGCTGGAGCTCCTTGATCGCCGCCGGGTAATCGCGGCGATCGATCGCCCTCTCCAGCTCGATCTCCGCGTCGGGATCGAGCTCCCGGATGCGCGCGGCGAGGGCGTCGGCCTGCGCGATGTGCCCGTCGCCGTCGTGGATCCGGAGGAGCGCGCCCAGCACCTCGATGTCGTCCGGGAAGCGCGCGGCGGCCTCCTTCACGGTGCGCACGTGCTCGACGCGCCAGCCGAGCCGCGAGTACATCGCGGCGAGCGTCTTCAGGAGGTCGGGCACCTCCCGGAAGCGGCCGGCGAGGGCCTCGATCGTGCGGGTCATCTCGGACAGGCCGACCTTGTCGGCCTCCTCGAGCGCGAGCCAGAGGCGGGGGTACCAGAGCTCCGGGTCCTTCTCCGCGGCGCGCGCGCGCACGTCCTTCACGAGGTCTCGCCCGTCGGACGCCGGGAAGATCGGGTCCTTCTCGAGGAAGACCGCCTGGGCCGCGAGCGCGGGGCCGGTGGCGCGCGCAGGATCGGCCACGAGCGGCTCGATCAGCACGGCGCTCACGTCGTCCTGGCCCTCGAGGTGCGCGATGGTCGCCGCGAGGTAGCGGGCGATCGGATCGCCCACGTCGCGCTCGGCGGGGGGCGCGCCGCGCAGGCCGAGCGCGCGCGCCACCTTCGGCGCGGGCTGCGGCGGCACGCCGAGCGCCGTGAGGAACGGCTCGATGGGGTTGGGATCCGGCAGGACCTCGGGTGCGACGAGCGAATAGGGCGGCGTCGGATCGGCGAACGTGGCCACGCCGAGGGGCGTGCCGTCGGGCGCGAGCAGGCGGATGGAGGTGTCGCGGCCCCCGACACGCGCGAGGATGCGGTGCCGGCCGGGGCCGAGGCGCAGGCGCACGCCGAAGCGGGGCCAGATCCCCCACTGCTTCGTGTCGCGCGTCAGCACCTCGACGTCGTCGACGAGGATGGCGTAGGCCCCCTGGACGGCGATGAGCATCTCGCGCTCGGCGGGCAGGTCGATGAAGGTCTCGACGTAGAAGATGCCTCCGCTGGCCCCGCCCTCGCCGGGCCCCTCCGGCGCGACGGCCGAGAGCTGGCAGCCGCGGCGCTCGGCGCCGAGCACGCGCGGCGGGCCTCTGCGGTGGGGATCGCGCGGGAACACGGGCGGCCAGGGGCCGGCGCGCTCCGCCTCGTAGTGGACGCGGTGATCGCTCGCCGCCAGGCGGCCGAACGGGCCGGCGAAGCGGGCGTTCTCGATGCACCCGTAGCGGCGCGCCGCGCGGTCGATGAGCGGCACGGCGGGCGCCGCGCGGCTGACGTCGGCGGCGTCGTCGGCGGTGCCGGCGGCGCCGTCCGGGCGCGCCGCGGCGGCCTCGTCGGGCAGCCCGTCGAGGCTCCACCACTCGACGAGCTCTCCGCGCGCGCGCCAGCCCAGCTTGCCCGGGTGGTCGATGGCGCGCAGGACGACCTCGCGGGACTTCTTCCAGAGGCCCGCGACGCTGGAGCGCAGGCCGAGCAGGCGGTTCGCGGCGAACCAGCCCACGAGCGGGGCGTCGGGGTGCGCGCTCACCCGGGCGGCGTCCAGCGCATCGAGGTAGGCCGCCGCCGCGCGCGCGTTGCGGCCGTGCCCCTGGTCGTCGATCGCGCGCCCGAGCGACGCGAGCATCGATTTCGCGCCGATCCCCTCCAGGCGCTTGCGCGCCTCCCTGGCGCCGGCGGGCGTGCCGCCCGGGACCAGGAGCTCTCCGAGGAGCCAGCGGCCGACGACCTCGCCGTCGGCCGAATGCGCGCCGGCGTCGCGGAGCGAGGCGATGGGGTCTTTCGCGCCGGGCGCGGTGACCGCGCCGCAGGCGCCGAGCGCGAGGGCCAGGGCGGCGGCGCCGGCGAGCCGGGCGAGCGTGGAGAGGGGGCGAGGAGCGCGCATCGGCCCGGTCCTTAGCGCGAGCGACCGCGTGCGCACAGAGACGCCGCGCGGCGCAGCGCTCGGCCCGTGAGCGCCCCGCCCGGCCCATGAGCGCCCCGCCCGGCCCGCCGTCGCCGCCCGACCCGCGGCACGCGGTCTCCGCGGCGTGTGGCCAGCGGCTCCAGGGGCATCGTCAAGGAGCGCCGCCGCCCCTAGAGAACGACGCGCCACGAGGTCGTGCGCAACAACGTGGCGACGCTCCGCGGAGCCACCGAGGACGGCCCCACGGGTCGATGGCGATCTTGATTATCATTTGCATCATTGCTATGTGAAGCGGCGAACTCATGGAAGACGACCTTGCGGTAGAGCTCGGCGCGCTCGCGCACCGCGGCGCCGCCCCGCTTTCCTGATCGGGGAGCGCGCTCTTTCGAACCACCTCGCCGCGATGCTTTCGCACCGACAAGGATGAACGACATGGTACCCGGTTACACAGAAGAGACGGTGCTTGAGGTCCACCACTGGACGGACAAGCTCTTCACGCTCAAGACCACCCGCTCGCCGAGCTTCCGCTTCGCGAACGGGCAGTTCTGCATGATGGGGCTCGTTGTCGCGGGCAAGCCGCTCGTCCGCGCGTACTCCCTCGCGAGCGCGAACCACGAGGAGACGCTCGAGTTCTTCTCGATCAAGGTGCCGAACGGCCCGCTGACCTCGCGCCTGCAGCACATCGCCGTCGGCGAGACGATCCTCGTCGGCAAGCGCGCGACGGGCACGCTCACGATCGGCAACCTGCGGCCGGGCCGGACCCTGTGGCTCCTGGCGACCGGGACCGGCCTCGCGCCGTTCCTCAGCGTCGTGAAGGATCCCGAGACGTACGAGCGCTTCGAGCGCGTGGTCATCACGCACACGTGCCGCCGGGTGCAGGACCTCGCCTATGGGCGCTACCTCGAGCACGAGCTCGCGGCGGACGAGCTGCTCGGCGAGATCGTGCGGCCCAAGCTCCGCTACTACCCGTCCGTCACCCGCGAGGCGTTCAAGACCGAGGGCCGGATCACCGCGCTCCTCGAGTCCGGCCGCATCTTCGCCGATCTGGCGCTGCCCGCGCTCGACCCCGCGCACGACCGGCTGATGCTCTGCGGCAGCTCGGAGATGCTCGCCGACACCGCCGCGCTCCTGGAGTCGCGCGGCTTCGAGGAGGGCAACAGCGGCGAGCCGGGCGACTACCTCGTGGAGAAGGCCTTCGCGGGCGAGAAGCGCTCCCCGCTCGCCAGCGCGTCGCCGGCCGAGAGCACGACCCTGTCCGGCCCGGCGTGACGTCGCGCGCCGCGCGCCGGGCTGCGCCCGGGACCCCGCGTCGGCGTCACGGCTGACGCGCGGGTCGATGCGGCGCGCAGGCCGCGCAGTCGGATGTGGACCGGGGCCGCCGCCCGCCCCGGTCCAGACCGCGGCTCACACGCTCGCTTCGACAGCGCTGGCGACCTGCTGGAGGAGCACCGTCTGTTCGATCACCTCGGGCGGCACGCCGACATCGTCGCGCACGACGGCCACGTCCTCGCGCACGACGGCCACGTCCTCGCGCGCCACCGCCACGTCCTCGCGCGCCACCGCCACGTCCTCGCGCACGACGGCCACGTCCTCGCGCGCCGCCGCCACGTCGTCCCGCTCCGCCGCCCGGCGCAGCGCCGCGATCTCCGCCTGCGCGGCGACGAGCGCCTGCTCGAGCTCCTCGTGGAGCGCCGGCGGAGAGCCGGCCGTGGCGCGCGCCTCGGTCAGCTCGCGCTCGAGCTGCGCGATCTTCCATCCCGCGGCGCGCAGGTCGGCCTCGCTCGAGGCGGCGCTCCGCGCCAGCGCGTCGAGCTGCTGCCGCAGCGCCTCCACCGCGCCGCCCGGCCCGCCCTGCCCCGTGAGCGCTCCGCCCTGCCCGCCGTCCGCCGCCTGGCCCGGCCCGCCGTCGTCGGCCGGCGCCGACGCGAAGACCGTCCCGAGCTCGTCGACGAGCTCCTTGCCCACCCGCTCGCTCTCGCGCAGCTGCGCCATGAGCGACGCGATGACGTGGCCCCGGTCGCGCAGCGCCTCCTCGAGGCCCGCGATCTCCGCGGCCGCCGCCTCGCCTGCGTCGCGCTTCTCGAGCTCCGACGCCCGCTGCTCCAGCGCGACGACGGTCTGCTCGAGCTCCACGATCCGCGCCTCGAGCAGCAGCCTGCGCGCGTCGAGGGCGCTCCGCTGGTCCTCCAGCGCGCGGCTCTCGCGCTCGTTCCGGTCCGCCCGCTCCTTCTGCCGGTCGCGGTCGCGCGCGAGCTCGGCGCGGGCGACCTCCAGCTCCTCGACCCTCCCCGCCGCGCGCCGCGCCTCCTCCAGCGCGCGCTCGCTCTCCTGCGCGCGCCTGCGCGCCGTGTCCCGCTCCGACATGAGCTTCGAGAGCTCCCGCCGCGCCCCCGCGGCGGCGGCCTCGAGCTCCTCCACGCGCGCCGCGAGCGCCGGGTCGGGCGCCGCCACGGCGGGCCGCGCCTCGAGCTCGGCGATCCGGGCGCGCGCGGCCTCGAGGTCGGACGTCGCGGCGTCGAGGCGGTCGCGGGCGCCGGCGATCTCCGGCTTGTTGCGGATCATGCCGAGCTCGAGCTCGACCTTGGTCCGCACCCGCTTCTCGTCGTCGAGCTGCTTGGCGAGCCGGGTCGCGCGATCGCGCTGGCTGCGGAGCTCCTCCTCCATGTCGCGGATCTGGTGGGACAGGCGCTCGGCCCGGACGTGGGCGTCGCCCGCCCTGGCCTCGACGTCGCGGAGGCGCGCCGCCCTGGCCCCGAGCTCCGCCTCCGCCTCCGCGAGGCGCGCGGCCGTGGCGACCGCGCTCTCGGCGCGGACCCCGGCGTCCTCGCGATCGCGCTGGTGCCGGGTGCGCAGCTCCGCGAGCTCGCCCCCGAGCCGCTGCGCGCGGCCCTCGGCCTCGGTGAGCGCCTCGGGCGACGCGCCGGCGCTCGCGCCCGGGAAGTCGGCGAACGGCAGCTCGATCACGGCGAACGCGTCGAGCCTGGGCAGGCGCTCGCCGGCCACGGCGATGAACCACTCGGGCTCCTCGGACGCGTCGAGGATCGACGTGTCCACGCTGACCTCGGGCTCGCCCTTCGGCGCGAACTCCGCGACCGTGTAGCCGACGAACGGCGCCTGGCCGACCATCCGCACCTGCTTGAACTGGAGCGCCACGAGGTCGTAGAGCGCGTAGTAGCCGGGCGCCGCGCCCCGGCGCGCGCCCGCGGGGAGCAGGCCCCGCGCGGCCTCCGGGTTCGGCGACGCGATGACGGCGACGCCGCTCGCGGCGGTGAGGCGTCGGGCGCGCCGGACGACCTCGGCGGGATCGCCGAAGAGGGAGAGATCGGGGATGACGAGGGTGTCGAAGGCGCCGTCGCGCACGCCGAGATCGCCTTCGAACACGGCGACGTTCGGGTGCGGCTGCCGGGTGGGCGCCGTCCGCGCGAGCTTCTCGGCGACGCGCGCGGCGTCCGGATCGTAGGCATGGACGAGGCGGGCTCCGCGCTGGAGCAGCCGGTCGGCGAGGCCGATGGTGGCGTCACCCACCACCGCGACCCGCCGGCCGCGCACGAGCGGCTCGAGGTAGGCGCTCAGCACCAGGGCGGGATGGAGCGCGGCGGGGGCGGCGTGCCGCGGCGAGCCTGCGGCGGCGAGGGAGGACTCCTTCGTCATGGTTCCGTCCTCTTACGGCTCTGGGGGCCCGGAGTCCACAAAGCGCAGTGCAGAGTTGCAAGGCGGCGCGCTCACCACGCTGGGCGCCGCCCGCGCGCGCCGGTCCGACGCCTTCGCGCCGGCCCCAGGATCCGCGCCCCCCACGCCACCAGCGCGGTGAGCCGCCTCACCCATTCAGAGGATCACGGTCTCGCAGCCGAGGAGGATCTGGATCTTCGCGATGGAAGCGCCCCTGGCGGCCTCGCAGGTGTCGGGGCACAGCACGAGGGCCGCGGGAGAGGCCGGGTCGTCGTAGCGCCAGCCTGGACCGTCGCAGCCGGGGCGCTGCGGCAGGAGCTGCTGCGATGCGCCGTCGAGCCCGAAGAGGACGTTGACGTCGTCGAACGCGACCTGTCCGCCGGCCACCTGGGAAGGGACCTCGAACTCGCACGGGAGCGCCTGCCCCGTGACCTTCGCGAGCGCGTTCTGGAACTCGACGGCGATGTTGGTCGCCCCGACGAGGACGGCCGCGTCGGTGCCTCCCGCGGCCGCGACCTGGTTGGCGAAGCGCTGGTTCACGCCCGGGAGCCCGATCACGAAGGTGCGCACGGGGGTGCCGTAGCGCGCGCCCGCCGCCGCGAGATCCGCGATGGCGTCCGGATCTTCCGGGTCCACCCCGGCGCACTGGGCCGCCGGCCCCTGGGGCTGCCCATCGGTGACGAGCAGCACCGCCGAGGCCTCGCCGGGGTGGTTCTTCGCCACGTCGATGCCCTGGAGCAGCGCGCCGCCCAGCGCCGGATAGACGGGCGTGCTCGCTCCGTTCGGCGACTCGGCCTCGATGGCCGCGACGATGGCGCCCGCGTTGTCGGGGAGCGGACCGAACGGGACCAGCGGCTCCCTGTACGCCTCGTGGTCACAGGCCGGCACGTCGTCCGCGACCCGCGGAAAGAAGCGCAGCGCCACGCGCGCGCCGGCGAACCTCGCGCTGTTGACGAACGCCGTCAGGCCGGCCTTCGCGCTGGTCCACTTGTCGCCCGCCATCGAGGACGACTTGTCCATCATGATGTAGAGATTGAGCGGGACCGCGATCGCCTCCTCGGTGACAAGGCCACACGCTGCGTCCGGATCGAGGGCTTCGACAGGCGCGTCGGTCGACAGCCCTCCATCCGGATCAAAGGTCCCGCCCGAGCCAGCTCCGTCCGAGGAGGAAGAGGACGAGGACGAGACAAGGCCAGCTCCTGAGTCCGCTGCACACGCGCCATGGAGCCCCATGGCGACGGCGAGCCCAACCATGGAAGCGAGCGAGGTGAGGTGGAGCGATTCGAGGCGCATGAGATCAACAGAGGACAGCGAGGACGGCGCGGAAGCGGGTGCGCAGACACAGAGTACCGGAGACGGTGACAGGCGCGAGGGGCGAATCACGGAATCGTGAGCTGGCTCGCGCCGGCGCAGCACATCATGACGTGGGCGGACGCGTTGTTGATGCCAGCCGCAATGTGGCGCACAGCCCCATGGTGATTGGAAACGAGCAAGACAAAGTCTTTTCGAGAAGCGCGCGAAGGTGCAGAATTAAGCATGCGCGCACAATTCTTCCTCGAGACGGCATCTCTGCTCGCATTTCTCTCGGTGATCGGCTGCGCGGCGAGCAGCTCGAGCGACGGCCTCATCGGGCCAGTCGCGGGCACGGGAGGCGGCTCGGGCGCGGGCGGCGAGCCCTCCGCGAGCAGCAGCGCCACGACAGCGTCATCGAGCAGCGCCGCCGCCGCGAGCGGCTCGGGCGGAAGTGAGGGCAGCTCGGGCGGGGGGGGTGAGGGCGGCTCGGGTGGAGAGGGGGGCAGCGAAGAGGCGGGCGGCGGCGGCGCTGGGGGCGCGGATCGATGCGCGCTGGGATGCTTGCCAGGCACACACGACGTGGACGGCAATCCCCTCACGGGGGACGAGTGCGGCTGTGAATACGCGTGTACGCCGACCGCTGCGGGAGAGGCGGGCGAGGATCCGATCGACGCCGAGTTCATCGACGACAACTGCGACGGCGGCGACGGGCTCGTCGAGCGATGCATCTACGTCTCGGCGAGCACGGGGGACGACGCCAGCAGCGGGACGCGCAACGCGCCGGTGGAGACGATCGCCAGGGCCCTCCAGGTGGCGGAGGCGGGCGCGGTGCCGGCGATCTGCCTGTCGGGCGAGCTGTACCAGGAGGCGGTCACTGTCGTGTCCGGCATCAGCATCTACGGTGGGTTCGATCACGCCAACGCTGACTTCAAGTTCCGGAGGACGCCCTCGGTGACGACCACCGTGCGCGCGACAGGCACGGTGTTCCACGCGCCGTCGATCACGCAGCCGACGCACATCGAGGGTCTCTCGATAGAAGCGCTGAGCCCGTCGTCGGCCGGCGCGAGCACCTATGGAGTGCGCCTCGGCGGGGGGACGGCGGATCTCTTCGTGCGGTTCAACCAGATCAACGTGGAGGAGGGCCGGGCCGGCGCCGCGGGGACGAGCGGGGCGGCGCACATGGTGGGGACGGCGACGGCGGGGAAGGCGGGAGAGCAGGGCTGCAACGACTGCAGCGGCCTCGGCAATGCCGGCCCGGCGCCCACCTGTGACGAGCCTGGTGGGAGAGGTGGATATGGCGGACATGGCCCGAACACCGGAGCGGCGGGCCATCTGGGCAGCCAGGGCGCGGCGGGCGGCGCGGGGGGCGCCCCGTTGCGCTGCTTCAGAACCCGGTCGCCAGGACAAAATGGCACGCCAGGCATGGCGGGGTCGCAGGGGATGCCGGGGACGGGGGGCGCGAATCTCGGCAGCATCGCCTCGGGCGTCTATCAGCCCGCGAACGGCACCAACGGGCGACCGGGAACCAACGGCGGCGGCGGTGGAGGCGCGGGCGGCGGCGGCGGCGGCTCGTGCGAGGTAGGCCCTGATGATCGCGGCGGTGGCGGCGGCAGCGGCGGATGCGGCGGGCTCGGCGGCCGCAACGGCACTGCTGGCCACGGTGGAGGCGGGAGCTTTGGCGTCTTCGCGGCGGCCGGACGGGTGGTCGTCTCCCGCAACGAGATCACGACCGGAAAGGGCGGCAACGGCGGCAACGGCGGCAACGGTGGAGCGCCGCAGCTCGGGGGGAACGGCGGCCCTGGCGGCCCCGGTCCCGATGACGCTGGAAACGGCGGCGTTGGCGGCAGGGGTGGCAATGGCGGCGACGGCGGCCCGGGCGCGGGCGGCGGGGGTGGCCCGAGCGCCTGCCTGGCGCGATCCGGGAGCGCCACCTTCAGTTTCGGAGACAACAGCTGCTCGACCGGCGCCCCCGGGTACGGCGGCGCCGGCGGCACGACCCCGAGCGGCGGCGCCGCGGGCGCGGGACAGGACGGCAAGGCGGCCCCGAACCTGCAGATCAACTGATCAACGCTGCTGAGTTCGAGGAGCTATCTCCCACACGTGTGCTCCGAAGTCGATGGCGCAGCCTGCTAGAACACCGAACAGCTTGGAAATTTGAGAAATGAGACGTTAGGACGCCAGAAGACGCCAAGAAACGCCAAGAGACGCCAAGAAAACAATAAATCTTGGCGTCTTCTGGCGTCTTCTGGCGTCTTCTGGCGTCTTCTGGCGTCTTCTGGCGTCTTCTGACGTCTTCTGACGTCTTCTGGCGTCTTCTGGCGTCTCAACTTCTCGCTGTTTGCGTGCGGCTTCAACCCATTTGTCGCTCTAGTCCTGTCACCGTGGCGCTTATGCGCCGTCGTGACTCCGCCCGTCCGCTGGATTGCATTCAAATCAAAGGCGAGTCGGCGCACGAGACAGCGTCATCGGTACCGGAGCAGCGCCGGGCCCTTTGTTCTGACGCTCGCACGACCCCGCTTGTCGCCACCTCGATCCTCGTGACCGCTGCACACACGGCCTCGCCCGGACGCCACTCCAGCGCGCGCCCCCGGCGGAGCGGCCGTCGCTATCGTGGATGCTCGTCCGCCCAGGGCGCCGGCGCCTCCAACGCCGTGGAGGCGCCTCCGCTAGACTGGAGCAAAGCGACAGGCGCCCATGTTAACGCGTTGCGACGGCACGCCGACCGGCTAGAACGGCTCCCCGGAAGCAACGAGCGCTGACGACAGGAGCCCCCATGACCACTGCAATGCAGATGCCCATGATGCCGCAGACGATGTCCCCCATGATGGCGACGCCGGAGATGGCCGCTGGCGCATCCATGATGCCCGGCATGATGGGCATGCCAATGATGCCCGGCATGATGGGCATGGGCATGCCGATGATGCCCATGATGGGCATGATGCCGGGCATGATGGGCATGAGCATGCCGATGATGCCCGGCATGATGGGCATGGGCATGCCGATGATGCCCATGATGGGCATGATGCCAGGTATGACGGGTATGGGCATGCCGATGATGTGCAAGATGTCGTGTGAGATGACCAAGGACGGAATGATCTGCAAGATGATGCCGCCCGAGGGCATGTCGATGGACGTGCTGAAGGAGCGCTGCGAGGCCATGACGAAGATGATGTCGTCCGGGATGCCCATGATGATGATGTGCGGCGGGATGCCCATGATGATGTGCACCCCCGCAACGACCAAGTAGCGCGGCCGCAATCCCTCCTCGGAGCAGCGGAGCGTCGGCGCTCACCGGCGTCCTCGCGCGGCGGCGCCCCTCCTCCGCCCCTTCCCCTCCCCCCTCCCCCGTTCCTCGACGAGGAGCGCGCCCGCCTCAGGGCGCCGGCAGCGAATACGTCATCACCAGGTACATCAGCGAGTCGACGTTCGCCGGGTTGCGGTAGACGTGCGGGACATCCGCCTGAAACACGAGCGCGTCGCCCGTCGCGAGCAGAAACCGCTGTCCGTCGACGCTGATTTCAACGGTCCCCTGACAGACCACGATGTTCTCGGTCGTCCCGGGCGGGTGGGGATCGGCATTCTCGACGCCGAGCGGGGCCAGGCAGAGCTCGTAAAACTCGACCGTTCGCGGCGCATCGAACGGGAAGAGCGCGCGCGAGGTGAACTTGCCGTCGTGCGATGTCAGCCGCTTCGCGCGATCCCCGCGCAGCAGCATGGGGCCGCTCGCCGAGCGGGCGCTGACGAGCGCCGAGAACGGCACGCCGAGCGCGCGGGCGATCTTCCAGACGACGTTGATCGTGGGCGCGCTGCGGCCGAGCTCGACCTGGCCGAGCATCGCGCGGCTCACGCCGGAGATCTTCGAGAGCCGCTCCAGCGAGAGGCCGCGCCGCGTCCTCAACCGCCGAAGGTTCTCCCCGACAACATGCGTGAGATCCGGCGGCGAGTCGTGGTGAGCGACCTCATAGGTCCACTCCTCCTCCAGCTCCTGCGCGCCGGGCCTGGCCGGCTGCACGTCGAGCGCGACCGGCAGCGCGCCGTTCACCCGGGGAAGGTCGCTGTTCTGTCGGACGGATCTCATGGGAGGATGGGCGCCACTCTACACGGGATCTCAGGGTCGGCAAACCAACCAAATTCGTGGCTGCGTCATGATGAGTGGGATCGATCATCAGGCAATTTCCGTCGCTCCTAGGATATCGCCTGAACCCGATCCGTGACGTCCCTGTCACATTCGCTTTCCCCTCGGCGCGTTCGCCTTCCGCGCAGGGTCGCGCTTCCTCCCAGCGCGCTTCGCCACGCTCGCTCCCCCGCAGGCTCGCTCGCCACAGGCCTCTTCCCCCCGCAGGCGCCTTCCCGCGGACCGCGTCCCAGGACGCTCGCGCTTCCCCGCCCCTCTCCGCCTCCGGTCCGCCCCCGGCCGACGAGTCAGGTCCGCGTCCAACCGTCCCTACCGCCAGCGCGCCGAAGCGGCTACAACCTGGGCTCGCTGTGCGGCACGCTGACGCAGCGCGCTCAAGCACCGAGGGCTTGCCGATGGACCACGACATCGACGACGTGATCGACGGCCGGTACACGCTGATCGAGGTGGTGGGTCAGGGAGGCCACGGCGTGGTCTACCGCGCCCTGGACCAGGAAACCGGCGCGCACGTCGCCGTCAAGTACCTGCGGCCCGAGTTCGCCAGCGATCCCGCCCTGAAGGCCCGCCTGCGGCGCGAGGCCCGCGCCATGGGCGAGCTGGCCGGCACCAGCGCGACGCACGTCTTCGCGTTCAGCGAGGCGCCCGACGGCACCCTCTACATCGTCATGGAGTTCCTGAAGGGCAGCGATCTCGAGACCGCGCTGCGCCAGCTGGAGGCGCGGAACCAGCGGCTCCCGCTCGACGAGATCCGCGAGCTGTTCCGCCCGATCGTCGACACCCTCGACGCCGCGCACGCGCGCGGCATCGTCCACCGCGATCTGAAGCCCGCGAACATCTTCGTCCTCGACCACGACACGGGCGTTCCTTCCTCCACCTCCCCTCACCGCGGGAGCGCGCCGGCCCGCGCCGGCACGGCGGCGCGGGGGCGCGTGCGCTTGCTCGATTTCGGCCTTGTCAAGGTCATGCAGGCCGACCCCCTCACCCGCGAGGGCGCGATCCCCGGCTCGCCCAGCTACATCGCGCCCGAGGTATGGAAGGGCCGGCCCCAGGAGATCGACCACCGGATCGACGTCTATTCGCTCGGCGCGGTGCTCTTCCGCGCGCTCGCGGGGCGCCTGCCGTTCGCCGGCGCGAGCCGGGTCGACATCCTGCTCGCCGCCGCCCGCGGCCCGCGGCCGAGCTTGCACGCCTTCCGTCCCGACCTGCTCCCCGAGGTCGACGCGTGGGTCGCGCGGGCGCTCGCCGTGGCCCCCGAGGAGCGCTTCCAGGACGTCCGCTCGCTCTGGAGCGCGCTGGAGCCGCACCTCGACCGCGCCGATCGATCCGGGGGCGAGCCTGCCGGCGGAGGCGCGATCCTGCGCTGAGCACGTTCCTCACCCGACCGCCTTGCGACGCGGGAAGCGGCGCTGGTAGCGTGGTGCAAACCATGCCTGAACCGAGGGCCGCAGGATGAGCTCCTCGCCCGGCCTGTTGCAGCCGAATACGCGGTTTCGCAACCGTTACCAGGTGCTGCGCGTCATCAAGGCGGGCGGCATGGGCGCCGTCTACGAGGTGATGGACGACGTCACCGCGGCGCGCCGCGCGCTCAAGGTGATGCTGCCGAGCCTGCTCGACAGCGAGGAGCTGCGCGCCCGCTTCGCCCTCGAGGCCCGCATCACCGGCGTCATCGAGAGCGACCACATCGTCAGGACCTCGGACGCCGGGGTCGACGAGGAGACCGGCACCCCGTTCCTGGTCATGGAGCTGCTCCGCGGCGAGGAGCTCGGCAGCCTCGTCAAGAAGCGCGGCGCCCTCCCCGCCGAGGACGTCGCGCTCTACCTGTTCCAGGCCGCGCTCGCGCTCGACAAGACGCACGCGGCGAGCATCGTCCACCGCGACCTCAAGCCGGACAACCTGTTCGTCACCGTCCGCGACGACGGCTCGCCGTGCG
Organism: Sorangium sp. So ce426; assembly: GCF_051475585.1. NCBI lineage: Bacteria > Pseudomonadati > Myxococcota > Polyangiales > Polyangiaceae > Sorangium > Sorangium sp. So ce426. The sequence continues at coordinate 10,258,039 of NZ_CP150341.1, forward strand.
TGAAGATCCTCGACTTCGGGATCGCCAAGGTCATCGAGCAGCACCACGCCTCCACGCTGACGCGGCAGATGCTCGGCACGCCCGTGTACATGGCGCCGGAGCAGATCCGCGCCGAGCGCAACGTCGGCCCGCGCGCCGACATCTACGCGCTCGGGCACGTCGCGTACGCGCTCCTCGTCGGCGAGTCGTACTGGGCCCAGGAGGCCGAGGCGACCGCGTCCCCGTACATGCTCGCGGGGGAGCTCCTGCGCGGCGCGATGGAGGCGCCCAGCGAGCGCGCGGCGCGGCGGTCCTCGGCGGCGCTGCCGAAGGAGTTCGACGGCTGGTTCCTCAAGGCGACGGCGCTCAAGGCCGAGGACCGCTTCGAGCGCGCCTCCGTCGCGGTCGGCGCGCTCGCCGCCGCGCTCGACGTCGCCATCCCGCGGGCCTCGCGCGTCATCCTCCTGCCGGAGCCGGCGGCGCCCGCGCCGAGCGCGAACCCGAGCCCGACCGACCCGACGCTACCCTCGAAGCCCGGCACGGCGAAGGGCTTCGCCGAGGTGCCGACCGTCACCGTGCCGGAGCTGTCGTCGAAGACGCCTCCCTCACGCCCCGGTCCGGCCTCCTACCCCAGCCCGCCCTCGCGCTCCGTCACGCCGTCGGCGCCCCATCCGCCCTCGCGCTCCGTCCCTCCCTCGTTCTCTTCCGCGCCGCCCGCGCCGTCGGCCGCCTCGAAGTTCGCGGAGACCCGACCCCGGACGCCGCCACCCCTCGACCCGCCGGGCCGGACGGGCCTCTCCGGGAGCGAACCGCCGAGGAGGACGGATGTCACCTCGAGGCGCGAGCGCGCCCCGCAGCGGCGCTTCACCGTCAGGCCCGACACGTCGACGGGGGTCCTCCACGTGAAGGTGTGGGGGTTCTGGGACATCGACGAGGGCAAGGCGTACCTCGACGAGTTCCGCCAGAAGGCCTCGACGCTGCTCAACCTCGGAAAGCCCTGGTACGTGCTCGCCGACATCGCGGACTTCCCCCCGCAGAAGCCCGAGGTGAGCCCGTACGTCGAGCAGACCATGGCCTACGCCGTCGAGCACGGCATGCGCAAGGCGGCGAACCTCGTGAACAGCGCGCTCTCGAAGATGCAGATCTCCCGCCTGTCGGCCGCCATGGGGCTGCCCGAGTACTCGTTCTTCACCGCGGAGGCCGACGCCGTCGCGTGGCTCCTGAAGGGCTGAGCGCGAGGGGGCCGAGGCCGAGCGCGAAGCCGGCCACGAGGGGCTGAGCGCGAGGCCGGCCACGAAGAGCCGCGCGCGCTCAGCCGAGGACGAACCGCCGGATGCGCCCGGCGAGGCTCCGCACCTTCTCCTCGGCCTCGAGGTAGCGCTCGGCCGCGTCGCGCAGGTGGGCCTGGCGCGACGCCATGAGCAAGCTCAGCTCGATCACGAGCTGCGGGCGCGCCTCGATGATCGGCTGCAGGGCCTCCTTCGTGATCTGGTAGAGCACCACCTCGTCGACGGCGCGCACCGTCGCGGTGCGCTCCTCGCCCGTGAGCAGCGCGAACTCCCCGAAGACGGCGCCCTTCTCGAGCGCGGCGACCGTCGAGTCCTGCCCGTCGGGGTGCCGCACCAGGACCTCGACGGCGCCGGACGCGACGACGAACATCGACGAGTCCCGCTGCCCCTGCAGCACGATCCGGTCGAGCGGCCCGTACTCGATCCGGCGCGCCTTCGTGGCGAGCTTGCGGAGCTCGCGATCGAGCAGCGGCTTGAAGACCGGCGTCCGCCGGAGCAGCATCATGAGGTCCTCGGCGCTCGCCTCCCGCGCCGCCTTGCTCGGCTCCTCGAGCTCGATCGACGGCGCGGCCCCGTGGCCGTCGCGCCGCTGCAGCGCGGCGAGGTGCGACGGGTTCTTCTCCATGTACGCCTCGAGCAGGCTCGCGTTCCGCGGGATGCACTCGTCGCCCGTGTAATCCATGAGGTTCCGCTCGGCGGCCCACCGGGCGACGTCGTTCATCGACTTCCGGTACTGCCGGCACGCCGCGGGGAAGATGCCGTCCTGGTCGCCGAAGAGCCCCGTCAGCGCCTCGGGCATCAGGCTGAGCCCGAACAACCGCATGTCCCCCCGCTGGTGCCAGAGCGCGAAGTCGCGCCACCGCGGATCGATGTGCGCGAGCTCCGGGAACGCGAGCACGTTGTTCTTGAGCACGGCCCGCTCCGCGTCGCGGAACACCCGGTGCCACGTCTCCTGCGCGTTCCACAGGTTGGGGCCGGCGAGCTCGATCGCCTTCTGCAGGTCCGCGTGGTGGGCGTGCAGGAACGCGAGCGTGGCCTTCTGCTTGCGCATCAGGTTCGTCAGGCTCACGGGCCCGGCCGCGAAGAAGCCGGCCGCGCGCGGCGCGATGTGCCGCATGTCCCAGACCTGCGCCCACGCCGCGACGTCGATCGACGCGCGGATCGGCGCGAACGCAGCGCCCTCCTCGAAGGCCTCGCGCTCCCCCGGCGAGAGCATGTCCGGGTAGTCGTGCTTCACGGCCTCGAAGATGCCGAGGCACGTGAGCAGCTCGAGGTAGAGGCCCACCCGGAGCAGCCAGCGGGGGTCGGGGAGGTTGCGCCGGTGCTGCTCGAGGTCCTGGTGGATGGCCCGGAGGTACAGGAGCGCCTTGTCCATGCCGATGGTCAGCACGGGGAACCACGGGTGATAGCCGACGTGGAGCTCGTCGATCCCGAGCGCCCGCTGCTGGATCTCCGTGTCCGCCTTGACGAGCCGGTCGAGCAGGCGCGCGTAGAGCGAGCCGAAGCGGCCGGTGTCGAAGATCTCGATGTCCGTCGACTCGGAGGCCACCGTCCTGCCCGCCTCGCTGAGCTTGAGCTCGACGCGGAGCTGCTGCCGGAACAGGCTCGCGAACGTGAACGGCTCGAAGCCGTCGGTGACGCGCCGCCGGAACGACTCGGGCAGGTCGCCCCAGAAATAGCCGCCGCCGGTCTCCTCGCCGGGGGGGTGCGGCACGAGCTGCCGCGCCGGCACGATGGTGGCCACGTAGACCGTCTGGTGGAACGAGTTCCACGGGGCGGGCTCGAGCTTCGGGACGGGGTAGGACGAGGTCGAGACGATCTGCGGGCTGAGCGGCACGTCCATGAGGCCGGGCACCGGGCACGGCTCGCCGCCGTCGGGGCTCGCGGGGAGGAACCACGCCGACAGGGTCACCTCGAACGGGCGCTCGAAGGGGGCGACGAACGCGTAGATATCGCGCAGCCGATAGAGCAGCCACACCTCGTCGCCGAGCTCCGACGGGTCGCCGGAGGTGTTGATGCAGCCGACGCGCTCGCTGCACCCGTGCCCCGGATAGAGCGCCTCGTCGACAGGCCGCTTGCCGGGCTCGAACGGGATGAGCTCCAGCGACGGCGAGAGCTCGGCCGACTCCTCCTCCGGGCTCTGGCGTGCCTCGAGCTGGCGCAGGTACTGCCGGACCCGGGCGAGCTTGTCTTCCCAGTCCATGCCCTCCACACGGCTCATCAGCAGCCGCTTGAACTGCCTCTGGAACTCCTTCGGGGTCATCATGCTGCGTCCACCTGAGTTGCCGGGGGCCAGACAGGCCCTCCGCGAGAGCTTACCGGCTTCGCGCGCGCGGCGTCGTGCGATCAGCGCGGCGCGTGGCGTCCGGCGGTCAGCGCGGCGCGCGCCGCCGGGGGCTCGGCGCGGCGCGCGGCGCTCCGCGATCGGGCCGAGACCACGTCGGTGCGAGCCCCTTGCAGCGCCGCGTCTCGGAAGGTACGGGCTCAAGCCCTATGGCTATCGAGATCCGCGAGCTCCGGAAGGGCGACAAGAAGGTCCTGAAGGACTTCCTGAACGTGGTCGACACCGTCTACGAGGGAGAGCCCAACTATATCCGCCCGCTCGACTTGGACATCTCCGATCGGCTCGACAAGAAGAAGAACCCGTTCTTCGAGCACGCCGAGGGGACGGCGTGGGTGGCGTACAAGGACGGCCGGCCAGCGGGCCGGATCACCGCGCAGGTCGATCACGAGCACCTCCGGGTCCACCGCGACGAGACCGGCTCGTTCGGGTTCATCGATACGATCGACGACGCCGAGGCGGCCGGGGCGCTGCTCGCCGAGGCCGCGGGCTGGCTGCGCGCGCGCGGGATGAAGCGCATGCGGGGCCCCTACTCGCTCTCGACCAACGAGGAGATCGGCTGCCTCATCGAGGGCTTCGAGCTCCCGCCGGTGATGATGATGCCCTACCACCGGCCGCACCAGGGCCGGCTCATCGAGCAGGCGGGGCTCGAGAAGGTGAAGGACCTCTACGCGTGGGGCTACGAGGTCGGCAACGTCCCCGCCCGGGCGCAGAAGGCCCACGCCGAGGTCCTGGCGATGCCGGAGGTGCACACGCGCTGCGGCGATCCGAAGAACCTGCTCCGCGACATCCGGATCCTCATGGACGTCTACAACGACGCCTGGAGCGACAACTGGGGCTTCGTCCCGATGACCGAGAAGGAGCTCGTCAAGTGGGCGAAGGACGTGCGGCTCATCCTGATGCCCGAGCTCACCAAGATCACGTTCATCGACGGCGAGCCGGCCGCCGTGTCGCTCGGGCTGCCCGACCTCAACCAGCTGATCAAGGACTTCCACGGCAAGCTCCTCCCTGGCGGCATCTTCAAGCTGCTGTGGCGGCTGCGCGTGCGCGGCCCGAAGCGCGGGCGCCTCGTCGTGCTCGGCATCCGCAAGAAGTGGCGCCACGTGCGGCGCTACGCCGGGCTCAGCGCCTTCCTCTACGTCGAGATGAACCGCGCGGCGCACCTGCTCGGCATGGAGGGCGGCGAGCTGGGGTGGACGCTGGAGGACAACGCCGCCATCAACGCGGGCATCCGGCTGATGGGCGGCCGGATCCACAAGAAGTACCGCGTCTACGAGCGGGCGCTGTGATGGACACGCGCGCCGCCGGGCGATCGGCGCGGGCGGCTCGACGCGGGCGCCGGGACCGGAGAGGAGGAGCGGATCGATGAGGGTGCTGGTCACGGGCGCGAGCGGGTTCCTCGGCTCGCACGTCGCCGAGCAGCTCGTGGAGCAGGGGCACAGCGTCGTCGCCCTGGTGCGGCGCTCGTCGGACACGAGGTTCCTGTCGTCGCTGCGCGGGGTCGAGCTCGCGTACGGCGCCGTCGAGGACGCCGAGAGCGTCCGCCGCGCGGTCGTCGGGCCGCCGGGCGTCGACGCGATCGTGCACTCGGCCGGGCTGGTCAAGGCGCGCGACGAGGCGGAGTTCTTCCGGATCAACGTCGACGGCACGCGGAACCTGCTCGACGCGGCGAAGGCGGCGGGGGCGATTCGGCGGTTCGTGTTCGTCTCGAGCCTCGCCGCCATCGGCCCCAGCCTGGACGGGCGCCCCATCGCCGCCGATGCGCGCCCGGCCCCGGTGACGCGCTACGGGCGCTCGAAGCTCGAGGCCGAGCGGCTGGTCCTCGCCGAGAAGGGCGCGTTGCCCGTGGTCGTCCTGCGCCCCCCGATGATCTACGGCCCGCGCGACCAGGAGTCGTTCGCGTTCTTCCAGAGCGTCGCGCGCCGCTTCCTCCCGATGCTCGGCGACGGCAGGAACACGCTCAGCGTCATCTACGCCTCCGACGCGGCCGCCGCGTGCATCCGTGCGATCGAGAGCGACGTGCCGAGCGGCCGCGCCTACTTCATCGACGACGGAAGCGTGTATGTGTGGCGCGACATGCTGGCGGACGTGGAGGCGGCGCTCGGCGCGCGGGCGCTCGTCCGTCTCGGCGTCCCGTTCTCGCTCGTGCGCGGCGCCGCGCTCGCGAGCGAGGGGCTCGGCCGCCTCACCGGCAAGGCCGTGATGCTCACGCGCGACAAGCTGAACGAGCTCTCCGCGTCGCACTGGGTCTGCGACTCGAGCGACGCCCGCCGGGAGCTCGGCTGGGCGCCCGAGGTGAGCTGGGCGGAGGGGACGCGCCGCGCGGTCGCCTGGTACCGCGAGCATGGCTGGCTGTGACGTGACGCCGCGCCGCGCGCCGTTTGACGCTCGCCCGCGGCCTCCGTACCGTAAACGTATGTCCCGCTGTCCGCCGGTTGCCCCGGGCCTCGTCGCGATGGCGCTCGGCCTGACGGCGGCGCCCGCGCAGGCACAGGAGCCGCCTCGAGACGGCGCCGCCGCGGCGGCTCCGGACGCGGGCAGCGCGCCGGACGCGCCTGCCGCGCGGTCGGCCCTGCGCGGCGCCGTCGTGGTGGCGGTGGACGACGCGAGCGCCGAGGCGGCTCGCTCGCTCGCCCGCGCGATCTACGGCGACCCCGCGCTCCGCCCGCCCATCGACGAGGCGACGGCGCAGGTGCTCGCCGGCGATCCGCCGCGCCCGGACGCGCCGGCCGCCGTGAAGGAGCTCGCGGAGGTGCGCCGCTCCGCCGGGCGCGCCGAGTCCGAGCCGGTCGCGCGCGGGCTGCTCGCGTCGCTCGGCGCGGGCGCAGGCGCGGCGCTCGTCGTCGCGGTGAGCACCGCGCACGGCCACCCCGTGGCGCGCGTGCTCCGGGTCGCGGGCGCGAGTTACGCGCCGCTCGAGCTCGGCGCGACGGTCCAGCGGACCGCCGACGGCGCGGCCGCCCCCGCCGGGGCGACCTTCGGCTGGCCGGGCGCGGGCGCGGCCGTGCGCGCGCTGCTCGCTGGAGACGAGCGGAGCGGAGGCGCGGCGGGTCGCGCCGCGACGCCGCCCGCGCCCGCCTCATCGCCCCAGGGCTCCTCGGGACCTCGCGGACCTCGCGCCGACGTCGTCCAGGCGGCGCCGAGGTTCGCGGGCGGCGACGCCAGCTCGTCGGGGCCGTCGGAGCGGCGCTCGACGTGGAGCTCCCCCTGGTTCTGGGGGCCGCTCGCCGGCGTCGTCGCGACAGGGATCGTCGTGCTGGTGCTGGCCCAGACGGGCGGCGATGACGGCGACACCGTGCACCTCCGGGGCCGGATCGCGCCATGACGCGCTCCTCCCGGCGCAACCCGGCGGGGCTCGGGCTGAGGCTCGCCGCGCTCCTCTGCGTCGCGATCGTCGCCGCGCCCGCGCGGCTCGCCGGCGCCGCGCCCCGCGTCTACGACGCGCCCGCCGCGACGCGCGACGGCAGCGCCGATCTCCCCGTGCCGCCGCCGCCGCCGGCGTACCACACCGAGGATCTCGGCTGGATCGAGCTCGCCTATCACCCGTCCACCCGCGACCGTGTCCGCCCGCTGATCGCCCGCGCTGGCGACCTGCGCGCCGAGCTCGGCGCCCTGCTCGGCCGCGACGTGCTGGCCGCCCCCGTGAAGGTCCGGATCGCGGATGTGCCCGCCGAGCTCGACGATCTCGTCCCCGGGGGCCTCGCTGGCCCCGTGACGGCGATCTCGTTCGGCGCGCTGCGGCTCGCGGTCCTGAGCGCCTCTCCGCGGCTCGGCGCCGAGGCGCCCGATCTCGAGGGCGCCTTCCGTCACGCGCTCGCGCACCTCGCCCTGGACGAGGTGACGGGCGGCGCCGCGCTCCCGCGCTGGTTCCACGAGGGGTTCGCCGCCCACGTGGCCGGGGACCGCAGCGCTCGTCGCGCGCAGGTGCTCTCGGTCGCCGCGCTCCGGGGGCGCCTCCTCCCGCTCGACGAGCTCGAGGCGAGCCTGACGGGCGCCGAGGACACGGCCGGCTCGCTGCCCCACGCGCAAGCGGCCGACGTCGTCCGTTTCCTCGTCGAGGACGAGCGGCGGCAGAGCTTCGTGCGCGCGCTGGCTCAGGTGCGCGGCGGCGTGCCGCTCGAGGCCGCGCTCGGGGCCGCCTATGTCTCGACGGGCCGCGAGATCGAGCTCGCGTGGCGCACCAGCGTCGCGCGCCGCTACGGCTTCGTCCCGGTGCTGGCCGGCTCGCTGATGGCGATCGCGCTGCTGGTCTCCGGCCGGCTGGCCGTGCAGCGGCTCCGCCGCCGGAGATCGCCGCCGCCTCCCGCGCCGCGCCGCCGGCTCCGCGCGGCGTCGGAGGTACGCCACCGGCCCGCGCGCCCGTCCACGGTCCAGCTCGTCGCCACCCTGGGCGCGCGTCACCGCAACGAGGTCGACGGCGACGCGGACGTCCCGAAGGTGGAGCACAACGGCCAGTGGCACACGCTCCACTGAACGCCACGGAGGAGGCCCCTCCTCGGCCCGATCCCCCCGGACCGCGGCGCCGCCTGACGGAGCTCGCGCTCGGCGCGGCCTGGCTCATCGGCCTCGCCGCGGCCCTGCAGATCGTGTCCGTGATCCTGTCGTCGAGCCCGCTCGCGGCGGCGCTCGCCGGCGCTGTCGTCGCCGACGTCGTCGCGGCGCGGGCCGGCGTGCAGTGGACCGACCCTCTGGAGCCGGAGGGCCCAGGCCGCCGCGCGCGCCTCGCCCGTCGCGTCGGGCTCGGCGCTGCGCTGGGCGCGCTCGCCGTGCTGATCACGCTCGGCGTCTCCGCGGCGCTGGGGTGGGTGACCGTCGAGGCCGGGGCGCCCTCGGCGAGCTTCGGCTTCGCCCTGGCGCGCGCGATCGCCCTCGCTGTCCGCGACGAGCTCCTGCTCACCGGCATCCCGTTCGCCGCCGCGGCGCGCGCCGGCCTCTCGCCCCGCCCCGCGCTCGTCTTCTCCGCCCTCGCGCACGGCGCCGCGCTCGGGCTCGCGCCGGGCGCGTCCCCGTCGAGCTTCGCCCTCGCGACCGCGCTCGGCGCGCTCGCCGCGGCGCTCTTCCTGCGCGGCCGCGGCGTGTTCGCGGCGGTCGCCGTCCACGCGAGCTTCACCGCGCTCGCGGGCGCAGGCCTGCGCGGCGCCCTGCTCGACGCCACGTGGATCGACGGCGCCCTCGCCGCGGGGACGCAGGCCTCCGGCCCGCCTGCCTGGCTCGGCGCGGCCGTGCTCGCCATCCTCGCCGCGCTCACCCTCCGGCGCCGGCGCCCTGCAGCCTGACCGTCCAGCACGGTAAAGCGTCCCTGCTCCGCGCGGCCGCCACGGAGCTCTCGCCGCCGCGCCGGCATGAAGCGCGCCGCACCCGCGTTGTAGCTCCGGACATCGGCGCTGGCGGCGCCGCGTCCATCGCAGCTGCGCACTCGGCCTCTCCCCTTCCACCGCCGGCGTCCGGTTTCCAGCGCTCGGCGCGTCACATCCACCGGACCGACACCGACATTTCACAGCGCCGTGAGAGCACGTGCCGCGCAAGCGGATCGCGGGCGAACGCGCGCGATGTCCCACAGCGCCTCACCCCTCGGACACGGCTATGTCATATTTCAGCGCACCGCGTCAAGCACACATTGACGCGCCGCCTTCGAGGAACCAACGATCAGGTATGCACTGCGAAAGGATCCTTCGGATTGCGCCGATGATGCTGCTCGCGCTCGTGTCGACGGGCTGCGGCATGGCGACGATGATCGACACGAACACGCGCTCCATCCAGGCAACGACGGAGGAGATGCGGCGGACGCGCGCGACGATCGAGGATTCGAATCAGACGCTGCGGAGCTCGCAGGAGAGCATCGATCAGCTCGCCGAGCTGCGTCAGCCGATGGAGAAGCTCGCCGAGATGCAGGCGGCGATGGAGCGGCTGGCCGAGCTCAAGGGGTCGATGGACGCAATGCAGCAGAGCATGCGGGAGACCGCGCGCCTCAAGGAGTCGATGGACCGGCTGAGCGAGATGGAGGCCACCATCGCCGCGATGAACGAGAGCCTCGTGGGCATCCGCGGCCCGCTCACGGACGTCGCCGCCCTGAACGCGCCGATGCGCGACGTCGCCGCCCTGGACGCGCCGATGCGCGACGTCGCCGGGCTGAAGCAGCCGATGGAGCAGGTCGCGACGCTGCGCGAGCCGATGAAGGAGGTGAGCAAGCTGTCGGCGCCGATGGAGGAGATCAGCCAGCTCGGGGGCGATGCGTCGCGCCAGACCGGCCTCATCGCCATCGGCCTGCTCGGCTGGGGCGTCGTGACGTTCCTCGGCGTGTACTTCGGCGTCCAGGCCGGCACCCGCCGCCAGCAGCGCCTGGCGCAGGGAGACAGGGACTCGAGCGCGGGGCCGGCGCCTGCCGATCCCGCGCCGCGCGTCCTCGCCGAGAGCCGGAGCTTCGAGCGCCGGGCCCAAATCAAGTCGATGTGATCTCTGCCGGACGCCTGTCCAGCCGGCGAGCGGCGGAGTCGCCCGCCGCCCGCCGTCCCATCACCCACCGATCAACGATACGTATTCCAGTGAGCCGACATGCGATCGGCCTGCCCTGCAGTGAACCCATCCATGCAGGAGTCGTCGGTGTAATCCATGAAGTTCTGGACCGGGTCGAGCCCACCGCCCCGGCAGCTGTCCCTGTTCAGCGGGCAGCCATACGCGGCGCTGCGCTCGGACGCCGTGTCCGCGACGCCATCACCGCTCTTGTTGCAGCCGCCTTCGAACGTGTGGAAGAGGCCGAGCCAGTGGCCGACCTCATGCGTACCCGTATCTCCCTCGTTGTATGGCGCCGCTTTGCCGCCGGGTAACGTGGAATGGAGCAGGACGACGCCGTCGTCGGTCGGACGGGCCGCGTAGCTCGAGGGGAACGTCGCCCAGCCCAGCAGACCGCCGCCCGGATTGGCCGTGTAGATATTGAGGTGGTCTGGCCCACCAATACGGAGCGCGGCCTTGGCCTGCCGCTCGGCCGAGGAGCCCGACGCCATGGTGTACCAGGTCGCGTTCCTCGTCCGATCGACGGAGGCCAGCGTGAAGCTGAAGCGGGTGTTCGCGTACGCCTCGTTGAGCACATCGATCTGCTCCGCGATCATCCCGTCCGTCACGTCGCCGTTCGACACGCCGATGCCCTTGTTGATGACGTGGACGTGCACGGGGATCTCGACCGCCGCGCCCACCGAGAACCCGAGCGCCATCCGGCTGCGGACGAACTGCTCGACGGCTTCCTTCTCGACGTCGCTCAGCTCGACGGTCGCGCAGCCGCGCCGCAGGGGCGCCGGCTCCGCCTCGACCTGCTCGGGCTCGACGTCAGCGACGGCCGGCGCATCCTCCACGGGGGTCGAGGGGTCGGCGCCGCACGCGACGCCCAAGGCGGCGATCAAGACTAAGGCAAATACTTCCGCGCACGTCCGAGCTCGCATGGACACTCTCCTTGGTTCATTTCCCCGCAAAGGAAGCATGAATATATATCCGCGATCACAATCGGTTCAATTCCAAAAGGGCCGATTCCACTCGCGACGACAAAGGAAGATTCCATGTCTTGGTCGTTCTGGCCGTTCTGGTCGTCTTACGAGTCTTGCGCTCTCTCGCCGAACGCCGACAGGCCCCCGGACACGCAGAGCGATGACGGGGCGCAGCGGCCCGTGTGGAACGGACACGCCGATTGCTCCAACGTGGATCGATCGCTTTAGGAGGGAGCACACGTCGAGCGCGGCGCGGACCGAGAGAGCGCCCCTCGACTCGAGATCAGACGACGACGGGGACCTGGCTGTTCCGCCTGTTCCATGTCCTCCGCGCCTTCGGGATCGGGGCCCGCGGAGCTCACCCCGATTTCGCGGCGCTTCCCCGAGGAGCGCCGCGCCGCGCGCCCATCCGCCTGATCAGTGCAGCTCGAGCGACGCTCGAAGCCAGGCGCACGACGTTATCCAAGCTCTCCGCCTGCCACCTCCTCTCGGAGCCGGGTCGGCGCTCGCCGCCGCCGGCCCTGTCGTCGGGGCCGCGCCGGGCTCGCGCACACGCGGTCCGCACGGGGGCAGACGCTGCGTTCTCGCGGGCGGTGGCGCGGCGGGCTCGGCGGCGATCCTGCGATCTCGCTCACACTGGCACGCGGCCGACCCGGGCGCTGCGCGGCCGACGGGCGCGATGCATCGTGATTGCGGCACTCTCCTGGCGACGGTAGATGTCTGGCATGGCGCGTACGAAAGCAGGTCAGTCCGCGGAGGAGCTCCGAGAGCAGATCCGGGCGGCCGGCCTGCGGGCCACCTCGCCGCGCATCGCGGTGCTGCATAGCCTCGGCCGCTCGCGGACGCCCGTCAGCCACGCGGAGCTCGCCGCTGAGCTCGCCCCGAAAGGGTGGGATCGCGCCACCATCTACCGGAACCTGATCGACTTGACCAACGCCGGGCTCGTGCGCCGCACCGACATGGGCGACCACCTCTGGCGGTTCGAGCTGCGGGAGTCCACCGGAGCCCACGCGGCGGACGAGCACCCGCACTTCATGTGCGACACATGCGGCGATGTGCTCTGCCTCCCTGACGAGAGCATCGAAATCAAGGCGGCGCGCGGCGCGCCGCGCGCGCTGCGGCGCAAGGGACTCCAGATCCAGATCAAGGGCCGCTGCGATCGGTGCGTGCAGGCCTGAGCGGCGGAGCAGCCCCCGATCATCGGCCGCCCCCGGCCACCGGCGGCCCCGGGCCGCGTGGATGACGCGGCGCTTCGCGGCGCTCAGCGACCACAGGCGGCTTGTCCGTATCCTGGTTGCAACACCAATTTGATGTTGATTGGGCTACGGGGCTCGGGCATAGCCCACCGCGCCCATGCTCGCGCTCGTCGTTGTCCTGTCGATCGCCGGCCTCGCCGCGGGGCCGCTCCTCGTGGCGCTCGGCCGGCGCCAGGCGCTGCCGACGTCGGCGCTCGACGGGCTGACGCTCGGCCTCGTGCCCGCGCTCGTCCTCACGCGCCACCTGCCGCACGTCGTCGAGGAGATCGGGGCGCAGGCGCTCCTCTGGGCGGCGCTCGGGTACGCGGCGCTCGGGCTCACAGAGCACCGGCGGCGTGACACCGGCGAGGTGCTGGGGCGGGAGATCGCGTTCTCGGCGCTCGCCGTGCACGGGCTGCTCGACGGCGCCGGGCTCGCGCTGGCCGTGGCCGCGGCCGACAGCAGCGCCGACGGGGTGCTCTTCGCGAGCGCCGTCCTCGTGCACCGGCTGCCCGAGGGACTGTCGCTCGCGGCGCGCTTCCTGCCCGCCTGGGGCTGGCGGCAGCTCGCCGCGCGCCTCGGGCTCCTCGGGCTGCTCACCGTCCTCGGCGCCCTCCTCGGCCAGGGCGCCGTGGAGCGCCTCCCCCACGAGTCCTTCGAGGTGTTCATCGCGTTCGGCCTCGGCGTCCTCCTGCGGCTCGTGGTCCACACGCACGAGGCGCCGCCTCGGGGCGCGCGCGCGCGGACGGCGAGCGCGATCGCCTTTGCCTCGGGGCTCTGCGTCGCGCTCGCGCTCCCCAACCCGGAGAGCTCCTTCACGAGCGCGCACGCGTCCGAGCTGTCGATCGCCGAGTCGCTCGGCCCGCTGTTCATCCAGACGGCGCCCGCCGTGCTCGCCGGGCTCGCCGTGGCCGGGCTCCTGCGCGCGCTCTCTCCGAGCGCCCTGCATCGCTCGACCGGCTCGTTGCGCGGCGGCGCGGCGCTGCCCCGGGCCGCCCGCGGCGTGACGTCCGGGCCGCCGCTGCCCCTCTGCGCCTGCGGCGTTGCGCCGCGCATGCAGCGGCTCCCGCGCGCGAGCGCGCCGGTCGCCTCGGCCGTCGCCGTCGTCCTCTGCGCGCCGGCGCTCGATCCCGCCGGCGCGCTGCTCTCGCTGCGGATGCTCGGCCTGCCGTTCACCGCGGCGCGCGTCGCGGGCGGCGCGCTCCTCGCCGCGCTTGTCGCGCTCCTCGTCGCCAGGGTGGCCAGGACGAAAGGCTCGATCACCGCGCCCTCCGGCGGCGCGCCGCCCGTCGACGCCGGGACCGTGGCGTCGCCGGGCGCGCGGCTCCGCGCCGCCGTCGCCGAGGCCGTCGGTCCAGCGCTCGATCACATGGCCGCCTGGTACGTCGCGGGCCTTCTGCTCGCCGCCGTCCTCGAGGCGGCCATCGCGCCGGCCGCGGCGCGCGCGCTCGGCGCGCCGGACGACGTCCTCGTGAGCGCGCTCCTCGCGGTGCCCGCGCACGTGTGCGCGCAAGGCGCGGCGCCGCTCGCCGCGGTGATGATCCACAAGGGGCTCCCGGTCGGCGCGGCGCTCGCGTTCCTCGTGGCGGGGCCCGCGACCCACATCGCGGCGCTGGGCGCCCTGCGTCGGGCGTTCGGAGCGCGCGCCGCCGCCGCCGCCGCGCTCTTCAGCGTCGCCTTCGCCGTCGCGCTCGGCCTCGTCGCGAACGCCCTCGTCCCCCTCTCGGCGATCCCGGACCTCCACGACCTCGCGCCGCAGGAGCACTCCACCATCGCGTGGATCTGCGCGGCCGCGCTCGGCGCGCTCCTGCTCTCGAGCTTCATGAGGCTCGGCCCTCGCGCGTGGCTCGGCGGCATGCGCGGCGCCGGTGCGTCCGGGCCAGAGGAGCCGCATGCGCCCTGCGCGCACGCACATCGCAGAAGCGCGAGCGACGCACCTCACGACAACGGCGCGCCGCCCGCGTGACGCCCGGCTCCCCGGAACGTCGTTTCAGGAGCTCACCCTAGCTGGACCGAGCCGTGGTGATCGCAGTGATCGCCGTGCGGATGATGCAGGTGCGCCCCGACGAGGTAATCGAAATGATCGCCGTGGGGCACGGCCTGATGGCCGCATCCTGCCCCGTGCGAGTGCGCCTTCTCGTGATCGGCGCACACGTGGCTCGGCGTGCACGCGTCGGGGTTCTCCTTGCCGACCGAGAGCACGTGCTCATCGAAGTGATCGCCGTGCGGGTGATGCAGGTGTCCGTCGTGCAGGTAATCGACGTGGTCTTCATGCCGCAACGCCTGATGTCCACATCCCTGCCCATGAACATGGGCGTGCGCTTCATGCGTCTGGTGGTCGTCCATCGACTTGCATCCTTTCCATCAATGCTCGCTTCGAGCTCGGGTGACGGCTCGACGTGGGGCCAACATGGGGCCCCGACGCGCACCGCCGCAAGGAGCAACCTGGCGCGCATGCCGTGGGCGAGCCGACCACGCTCGCTCGCCCTGCGGCGCCGCTACGCTCAGCGGATCAAGTACCTGCCGATGAGCACGAGCGCCATTGCCCAGAGCACCACCCCGATGCCCGCCGCAACGAGCATGGCCTTTGGCAGGCGCCTGCCGTGCTGCACGAGCCGCCCCAGCGTCCCGGCGGCGTCTCCGCCTCGCGCCGCCGCGCTCTCCGGCGCGAGGCCGACGTCGCCGCTCAGGCCGACGTCCGAGGCGCGCCGCCCCTTCTGTCCCCGGAAGCGCTCGGCGCGCAGCTCGCGGAGAACGGCCTCGAGCTCCTTCGCCAGCGCGTCCGCCGAGGCGATCCGCTCGTCGCGCTCGCGGCGGAGGCACGCTTCGACGAGCTGGCAGAGGCGCGGCGGGAGCCCTGGCCTGCGCGCCGCGATCGGATCGCAGTCCTTGCTCAGGATCCGGACCATCAGCGCGTTGTAGTTCGGCGCCTGATGCGGGGTCGTCCCGGTCAGCGCCTCGTACATGACGACGCCCAGCGACCAGATGTCGGCGCGGGCGTCCACGTCCTCGCGCCCCGCGGCCTGCTCGGGCGACATGTACGCCGGCGAGCCGACGACGCAGCCCGTGCGGGTCAGCGAGAAGTTGTGCTCCTTCTCCAGGACCTTGCTGATCCCGAAGTCAAGGATCTTCCCCACGAGCTCGCCCAGGTGGTTGCGATGCACATAGATGTTCGCGGGCTTCAGATCGCGGTGGACGATCCCTTGCTGATGGGCCATGTCGAGCGCCCGCGCGAGGCCGAGGAAGAGCTCGACCAGCACCTCCGGCTCGATGGTGCCCTCGCGCCGCAGCCACTCGTCGAGCCCCTCGCCGACGAGCAGCTCGAACACGAGGAACGGAGAGCCGTCCTCGGCCTGGCCGAGGTCGAGGATCTCGACGATGCTCGGGCTCCGCAGGCGCCCGCTCGCCTTCGCCTCGTTGAAGAAGCGCTGGAGCGCGACGGCGTCCCCGGCCACCTCGGGGCTCATCACCTTGAGCGCCACGTCGCGGTCGATGAGCACGTTCTTCGCGGCCCACACCGACCCGCTGGCGCCTTGGCCCAGGAGCTTCACGAGCCGGTAGCGAGACTGGATGAGATCGCCGGGGTTCACTGCTGCGCCGAGGTGTCGCTGGGGAGCCGAGGGAACTGAAGGAACCGAAGGAACCGAGGAAACAGGCGGGCCGGAGGACCGCGGGACCAGGGAACCGAGGAGGAGCTGGCTTGACGCCGCCCCCATCGGAGCCGGACCGGAGGATAACCCGAGCCATGGACGAGCGGTACCGCGGTGCGGCGCGCTCCAGCAGGAAGTAAAAGTTCGCGGTGCGAGGGGGCGATAGCCCGTCTCGTCGCCTCCGCGGGCGCAGAGATCCGTCGATTTTGCGGTGCCGCGACGCTTCGACTCGGCGTCACCGGCGCTCGCCGGACACGACGGCGAGCGAGGAAGAGACCAGGCAGCGAGGGGCGCAGCGCAATTTTCTTGTGCGCCGGCCCCTGCGCTGCCCTCGGAGGTGGGGGCGATCAGACGTCGTAGTAAAGGAAGAACTCGTGCGGGACCGGGCGGAGCCGGATCGCGTCGACCTCGCGCTCGCGCTTGTAGTCGAGCCAGGTCTTGATGATGTCGCGGGTGAAGACGTCGCCGCGGAGCAGGAACTCGTGGTCGCGCTCCAGGGCGCCGAGGGCCTCGTCGAGCGAGCCCGGCATGTGCGGCACTTCCTTGAGCTCCTCGGGCGAGAGCGCGTAGATGTCCTTGTCGAGCGGGTCGCCCGGATCGATCCGGTTCTGGACGCCGTCGAGGCCGGCCATCATCATGGCGGCGAAGGCGAGGTACGGATTGCAGCTCGCGTCCGGGAAGCGGACCTCGATGCGGCGGCCCTTCGGGCTGTTGCCGGGGGGCAGCGGGATGCGGATCGACGCCGAGCGGTTGCGGCTCGAGTACGCGAGGTTCACGGGCGCCTCGTAGCCCGGGACGAGCCGGCGGTAGCTGTTCGTCGTCGGGTTGGTGAGCGCGGCGAGCGCCTTCGCGTGCTTCAGGATGCCGCCGATGTACCAGAGGCCCGTGTCGGACATCCCGGCATAGCCGTCGCCGGCGAAGAGCGGCTTGCCCTCCTTCCAGAGCGACTGGTGGCAGTGCATGCCGCTGCCGTTGTCGCCGAAGAGCGGCTTCGGCATGAACGTCACCGACTTGCCGTTCTTGCGGCCGACGTTCTTGATGACGTACTTGAACCACATGAGGTTGTCGGCCATCGCCGTCAGCGTCGAGAACTTGATGCCGATCTCGCACTGGCCGGCCGACGCCACCTCGTGGTGGCCGACCTCGACCCCGATGCCGGTCTCGATCAGCGTCGACATCATCTGCCCGCGCAGATCGCCGAGCGTGTCGGTCGGCGCGACGGGGAAGTAGCCCTCCTTCGACCGGATCTTGTGCCCGAGGTTCGGGCCGGCCTTGCCGGAGTTCCAGACCGCTTCCTCGCTGTCGATCTCGTAGAAGGCTCCGCGCTGCGAGCTCTCGTAGCGGACCGAGTCGAAGACGAAGAACTCGGCCTCGGGCCCGAAGTAGGACGTGTCGGCGATGCCGCTCGCGCGGAGGTGGTTCTCGGCCTTCTGCGCGATGTAGCGCGGGTCGCGGCCGTAGGGCTGGCCGGTCACCGGATCGCTGATCTTACAGATCATGCTCAGCGTCTTCTGGGCATGGAACGGGTCGAGCTTCGCCGTCGACGGATCGGGCGTCATCAGCATGTCGCTCGCGTTGATCGGCTGCCATCCGCGCACCGACGAGCCGTCGAAGCCGATCCCCTCCTCGAAGAGATCCTCGTTCAGGCGGGACGCCGGGATGGTCGTGTGCTGCCAGATGCCGGGCAGATCGATGAACTTGAGATCGACAAATTTTACGTCGTTTTCCTTCGCAAACGCGACGACATCTTTCGCCTTCATGATCTTCTCTACCTCGCTGACTCGCTGCTCTCGCTGTATGTGACTCGACGGTGCGCGGGCTCGTGCTCGCTTCTCGGTCGTCGATCTGTCGATCTGTCGATCTGTCGATCTATCGATCAATCGATCTGTCGTTCTATCGATCCTCGAGCCTGTGACCCGCCGCGAATGCCCTGTGACGCTCTGCCGGCGGCGCGCCTCCTAGATGGCGTCCTCGCCGCGCTCCCCCGTGCGGATCCGCACGGCCTCCTCGACGGGGACGACGAAGATCTTGCCGTCGCCGATCCGCCCCGTCTTGGCGCTCTTCTCGATGGCGTCGATCACGTCGCTGACCATGCTGTCCGGCACGACGATGTCGACCTTCACCTTCGGCACGAAGTCGACGACATACGCCGACCCTCGATAGACCTCTTTCTTGCCGCCGGTCCGACCGAAGCCCTTTACCTCGGTCACCGTCATGCCCTGAATCCCGACCTCGGCGAGGGCGTCCTTGACCTCGTCGAGCTTGAACGGCTTGATGATCGCCTCGACCTTTTTCATTGCGCACGCCTGTGGTGACCGGGTGCCCGCCAGGGTAAAAGACCCGGGCGCTCACCCGAAAGGCCCCGCCGGAGCAGAGCTGGTAAAGGGGGGACACCTCCGCCGGCGGCCTCCCATCGATGTGCCGGGCGCCGCCCGGCTTCCGATCCGTGACGGGGGGCCCGGTCCACCGAGCCTTGCCCGACACTGTCAACGACTCAGGGACCCATCCAGCAGAGCCGGATCGGCGACCCTTCACCCCGGACGCTGGCGCGCGACCGAAGGTCCAGGCTGGTGTACCCAAGCTCATGTTTCCGGAATGTTTCGCGCACCGTGCGAGCGTGAGAAAAGTGCATCGGACGTCCGAAAATCAGAGCCCGCTTACTTTTTTCACAGCTCTACCTGTGCAAGGCAGAGCTCGCTTGCGCGGCGGCGGCGCCGGGGGGTGAGAACCTGCCTACGCACCGCGCCACCGGAGCGGTGGCCATGCCCTGGTCCATGACCGGCCCCGGGTGGAATCCACTTTCACGGTGCTCTCGTGGAACCGCTGAGCCCGCTCGCGCGGCTCCAGGGCGAGGATCCGCCCCTCCCCGACGGGTCACGCTGCGCTCGCCATTGTTCTTGTGACGCGGCTCGAATAGGCTGCGCTGGCGAATCCAGTCGCGGGACAGCCCTGCCTGATGGCTTTGCCGAACAAAGCGAAGATCCCGGTAGGCACGGTCCTCGCCGGAAAATACCGCATCACACGCGAGATCGGGCGCGGCGGCATGGCTGCCGTGTACGAGGCCGAGCACATCGACATCGGCAAACGCGTGGCGATCAAGGTGCTCGCCCAGGAGCTGACGACCTCAGCCGTCGTGGTCGAGCGCTTTCTCCGAGAGGCCCGGGCCGCCGCGTCGATCCGCAGCCCCTTCATCTGCGACGTCTACGACTCGGGCAAGCTCGACGACGGGCGGCCCTTCCTGGTGCTCGAGCTCCTCGAAGGCGAGTCGCTGTACGAGCGGATGACCGTCATCAGGTACCTCGACCCCGAGACCACCGTGACGGTGGTCTCCCAGGTGTGTCGAGGGCTCACCAAGGCGCACGCCGCCTCCATCGTCCACCGCGACCTCAAGCCGGAGAACATCTTCCTCACGAAGGACGAGGAGGGCCGGCTCTGCGCGAAGATCCTCGATTTCGGCCTCGCGAAGTTCTACGCGCCGGTCGACGGCGGCGACGCGCAGGCGCGCCTCACCCGCGAGGGCGCGGTCTTCGGAACGCCGGCGTACATGAGCCCGGAGCAGGTGCGCGGCCAGGGAGCGGTCGACCACCGCGCGGATCTCTGGGCGCTCGGCTGCATCACCTACGAGTGCCTCACCGGCCGCACCGTCTGGCAGACCGAGCAGGGCGTCGCGATGACGTTCGCGCAGATCGCCAACGCGCCCCTGCCGCAGCCGGCGGCGCTCCGCCCCGACCTCCCGGCGAGCTTCACCACGTGGTTCGAGAAGGCGCTCGACCGCTCCATCGATCGCCGGTTCCAGACCGCGAAGGAGTTCGCCGACGAGCTGTCGGTCGCGCTCGGCGTCGCGCAGCCGACGCCGCCGCGCGGCGCGGAGCCGTCGCAGGCGGGGCTCGTCATGCCGGGCGGCGACGCGCCGGCCGACCTGTCGTTCGACCCGCCGGGCGTCGTCCGTGTGACCCCCAACGAAACGCGGCGGACCGTCCCGTCGGGTCCGGCGGAGCGCGGGGGAGATCCGTTCGCCGGGCTGGACATCTCGGGCGCGCCCGGCGCCGCGATGGCCGGGCGCATGAGCCAGGGCGCGGGGCAGCAGATCACGTTCTCCGGGGGCTCGGGCGAGACCTCGGTCCCCGATCCGCTGGCGCACGCATCAACGCCGAAGCGAGGCGGCGCGGGGCGCGCGCTCGTCGTGTTCGGCGTGCTCGCGCTCGCCGCGGGCGGCGCCTACGCGGGTTACCGCCAGTTCCTCAAGCCGACGGCCCTGCCGCCCGTCTCGTCGAGCAGCGCGGCGCCGTCGGTGGCCACCAGCGCCCCCTCGGCGTCGGCGTCCGCCAAGGCCAACGTGCCGGCGCGCACCGACGCCCGCGTCGAGCCGCCCCCCCTGGCGTGGCCGCCGCTCGTCGCGCAGGCGCAGGAGGCCGTCGCCGCCGGCGATCTCAAGGCCGCGCTCAGGCTGCTGAAAGACGCTCAGGACAAGGGCAACCACCCCGTGCCGCGGACCCTGATCGAGCACGTGCAGGTCGCCCTGAAAGACGCGAGCGGCAAGGCGCCTTGCGCGCTCACCGGCCTCGCGAGGCCGCGCACGCACGATCTGGTGCGCGAGGGCGGGCGCGTCGTCGGGGCCAGCCGGCCCTCGATCGCGCTCGGGCCGCGCGGCGCGGTGGTCACCTGGACGGACTCGCACGAGGGCACCGAGCACGCCTACACGACGACGCTGGACGGCGCGATGCGGCCGTCGTCGCCGGCGCTCGACGTGACGCCCGAGGGCCGCGCGATCGGGCGCCCCGAGCTGACCTCCGCGGGCGATCGGCTGGTGCTCACGTACTGGGACGGCAAGGGGCCGGAGGCCGGCGTGCACGTGCGCTGGCTCGACGCCAACGGGCGGATCGACGGCCCCGCCGTGATGGTCGCGCCCTTCCCCCGCGGAGGGAACTCGTGGCCCTCGCTCGCGCGCGCCGCCGAGGGGTTCCTGATCACGTGGTCGGACGACGGCGACACCGCCTCCGAGGACCTCTTCATGCGACGCCTCTCGCCGAACCTCGATCCGGCGAGCGAGATCATCCGGCTGACCGACGTCACCCCGACGGGCCCCTCGAAGCCGCGCGCCCGCTTCCCCTCGGTGGCGGTGACGAACGACGTGATGCACCTCGCCTTCCGCTTCGATCGCGAGCCGACGCGGGTCATCCAGTACATGCGCCTCCCGCTCGCGAACGCCGGCAAGGGGCTCCCGCCGGCCAGCCCCGGCAAGCGCGCCGACCGCGCGCTCGGCGACCTGTCGCTCGTGAACAGCGATCGGGTCCGGAGCGACAGCCCCTCGCTCGCCTGCGGCGCGGGCGGCTGCTTCGTCGTCTGGCACGGCGAGGCGCCGCTCGGGGGCGCGTCGGCCGCTTACATCGATCCGGCCAAGGGCCAGCCGCTCTGGCGCAAGCGGTTCTCGAAGTCGGGCGCGCGCCCGTCGATCGCGATCGCGCCGAGCGGGCAGGCCCAGCTCGTCTGGTTCGAGGGGGGCCGCATGCTCACGGCATCGATCAACCGCGACGGCATCGGCGCGCCCACGAAATTCGCCCGCGTCAGCGGGGATCAGCCGGCGCCCTCGATCAGCCCCGGCGCGAAGCCCGGAGAGTGGTATGTCGCCTGGCTTGACTACGAGGCGGGTCATCTCGAGCCCTACGCCGCCCGCATCCAGTGCCGGTGACCCCATGCTCATCCTCCCACCTCGAAGCGAGGTCCGCGCCCGTCCCATCGAGACCGAGCGGCTGATCCTCGTGCCGATCGACCCGTCCGACGGGCCCGAGCTCTGGCTCGCGGTCAACGGCTCGCGCGCGACCCTCCAGCGCTGGCTTCCCTGGGTGCAGTTCCACACGGATCCGGCCGCGAGCGTGCGCTTCGCCGAGGCGTGCGCCGCCGACTGGGATCACGGCAGGGCGCTGCGCTTCGTCATCCGCGAGCGCGCGCACCGCTCGCTCGCCGGGGTGGTCGGGCTCGAGGCGTGCGTCCACCTGCACCGCTCTTGCGAGCTCGGCTACTGGCTCCGCAAGGAGGCGACCGGGCGCGGGCTCATGACCGAGGCCGCGAGGGCCGCGCTCGGGTTCGCGTTCGGCCACATGGGCGCGCACCGCGTGCGGGTTGCGGCCGCGACGGACAACCATCCCTCCCTCGCGGTCATCGGCCGGCTCGGCTTCCGCTTCGAGGGCATCGCCCGGCAGGCCGAGTGGTGCGACGGCCGCTGGCTCGACCACTCCGTCTTCGCGCTCCTGGCGACCGATCCCAGGTAAAGCCGCCCACGAGGGCGCTCGCTCGCTAGTTCCCTCCGCGCGCCCGAGGTAGCCCGTGCGCCGCCCGAAGCGCGCTAGCATCCTGACTCCGCCGTGGCCCGCCGTCGTCGCCTCATCCGCTGGCCCCGCGGCACGACGCCGCTCGTGCCGCTCGCGCCCGCGATCGTGATCGTCGTGGGGATCGCCACGGCGGTGGCGATCGCGCTGATCGGCATCGGCCAGCTCGCGAGGATGAGCGATCAGGCCGCGAGCCTGCGCGCCGAGGTGCTGGCCGCGACGCTCTCGGCGCGGCTCCGCGGGACCATCGAGGGGGAGCGGGCGGCGTTCCTGCGGGAGGCGGCGCGGCGGGCTGGGTCGGAGATCCTGCTCGTCGATCAGGGCGGCCACGTGCTGATCAACGAGAGCTTCAGCGCGCCGGCCAGGGCCGGCATCGTCCAGATGCTCACCCTGGGCAAGGGCGAGACGACGACCTCGCTCGGCCGCGTCCGGTTCGCGGCGCGCCCGCTGCACCCGCCGCTCTCTCACCTCTCGGTGCTCACCTTCGTCTCGGCGCCGAGCCCGCCGCCCGACTCGATCGCGCTCGGCAACGCCGTCGCGGCGCTCACGGTGCTGCTGCTCGGCGTGGCTGTCGCGGTCGCGCTCTCGTTCACCAAGTCGGCGCGCGACGATGTCGACTACCTGCGCGAGCGCATCACGGCGATGGCGCGCGGACAGGGCCAGAGCGCGCTGCCCACGGACGTGATCCAGGCCGAGCCTGTTCCGATCCGA
This sequence comes from Sorangium sp. So ce426, assembly GCF_051475585.1. Lineage (NCBI taxonomy): Bacteria > Pseudomonadati > Myxococcota > Polyangiales > Polyangiaceae > Sorangium > Sorangium sp. So ce426. The sequence goes on from NZ_CP150341.1 coordinate 10,281,045, forward strand.
TCGCTCGACCAGGTCGGCCTCCTGACGGCGGCCTTCAACCTGCTGATCACCCGCTTCGCCGCGGCGGAGCGCACCTACCGGGCGGACCTCCAGCAGGCCTCCGCGATGGACCGCGAGCGCTCGGCGTTCCTCGCGGGGCTGAGCCACGAGCTGCGCACGCCGCTCAACGCCATCCTCGGGTTCGCGCACGTCCTGGAGAGCGAGGTCGACGGCCCGCTCAGCCAGGACGCGCGCGAGGCGCTGTCGGTCATCCGGCAGAGCGGCGAGCACCTGCGCACGCTCATCGACGACATCCTCGACCTGTCGGCGCTCGAGACGGGCAAGCTCCAGCTCTCCCGCCGCGCCGTCAACCTGCGCGCCCTCGTCGATCAGGTGATGCGGGAGGCGTCCGCGGCGGCGCGCGACAAGCCCCTCCAGCTGCGCGTCACCGGGGATCACGCCCTCGTCGCGCACGCCGATCCGCGGAGGGTGCGGCAGATCCTCACCAACCTCGTCTCGAACGCCGTCAAGTTCACGGCGCGCGGCTCGGTGACGGTCAACATCACGGGGCGCGGCCGCTACGCGGCGATCGTCGTCCAGGACACCGGCCCCGGCATCCCGCCGGAGGAGACGTCGGCGGTCTTCGAGGAGTACCGGCAGACCGGCGACGTGCGCTCGCGCCGGGCCGGGACGGGGCTCGGGCTCTCGATCGCGCGGCGCCTCGTGCTGATGCACGGCGGGACGATCCAGCTGGAGAGCGAGCTCGGGCGGGGCTCGACCTTCACGATCACCCTGCCGATGTGGATCGTGCAGCAGCCCCTGTTCGCGCCGACCCCGCCCGCGCCCGACGTGGCGGCGCCGCCGGGGAACGACCCCGGCGCCGGCGGCCCCCAGGGGAGGATCGTATGACCGAGGAGCGCATGAGGGACGACGCGATCCACTTCGCGAGGCGCGTGCTCGTCCGCCAGGCGCTGGTCGGCGTCGCCGCGTTCGGGGCGATCGCGGCGCTCGCGCCGAAGCTGCTCATCCTCGAGCAGCGCGTCGCCGCCAGCGTGCTCTCGGTCGGCGCCAAGATCGCGCTCGCCGCGATCTGCGCGACCACGCTGCTGACGCTGCTCCGGCTGCGCACCCACGAGGACCTGCTGCGCTCGCTCGTGATCGGCTCGCGCGACATCGATCACGAGGAGCTCGAGCGGTTCGCCGGGCTCCCGACCTCGCTGGCGCTGCGCTTCGTGCTGGCGAGCTCGACGATCTCCGGCCTCATGATGATCCCCGGGATCAGGCCGGAGAAGCTCGACGACGGCCGCGCGGTCAGCCTGCTCATCCTCGCGATCACGATCCTCAGCGCGTCCGCGATCCCGCACTACGTGCTGACGCGCGCCGCGGCGTTCAGCCTCTTCGAGATCAGCCCGGCCGAGGCGATCGGCGCCTTGCTCGAGACCGCCGAGCTCTACCAGACGCCGCGCCGGCGGGTCACCTCCAAGCTGCTCCTGGCCGTCGCCACGCCGGTGCTGCTCGTCGGCGTCGGGGCGGTGCTCATCGCGAACGCGCACCTCCAGACGTTCATCGAGCGCAGCCGGCGCTCGACCGCGGGGCTCATCGCGCGCACGGCGCTCGACCCGTCGCTCGGGGCCATCGACGCGGCCGGCCGCAACGACGTCGTGGCCTCGGCGGCGGAGTTCGGGTTCCTCGCGCGCGTGGAGCACGACTGCGTGGGCTCGGAGCCCTCCTTCGGCCGCGAAGCCGACGGGCAGATCGCCGTGATCACGCCGCTCGACTACGGCTGCGTCAACACCCGGTTCTCCGCCGACCTCGAGCCCTCCGCCGCGATCTGGGGCGCGCTCGTCGCGCTGCTCGCGGTGCTGGTCGCCGGCGCGCTCGGCAACCTGTTCGGCCGCGTCCTGGCGGCCGATCTCGTGCACGCCACGAAGCAGGTGCGCCTGCTCGGCACGGACAGCGTGCTGCGCGGCGCCACCCAGATCGCGCGCCCCGCCCGGTTCGCCGTCGTCGCCCGGCTCGGGCACGCCATCGAGGACCTCGCCGAGCGCTTCCGCGTCTTCGCCGCGGCGCAGGAGCGCGCGCTCGAGGCCCGCGAGGCGGCGCAGCGCATGCGCGGCCTCCTGTTCGCGAGCGTGAGCCACGACCTCAAGAGCCCGCTGAACGCCATCCTCGGGTTCGCCGAGCTCGTGGGCCAGGAGGATCTGACCCCCGCGCAGCGCGAGAGCCTGGAGCTCATCGCGACGCGCGGCCGGGAGCTCCTTGGCCTCATCGAGTCGATCCTCGACGCCGCCCGCGTCGAGGCCGGGCAGCTCACGCTCGAGCCTCAGCCGACGTCCGTCGGCTGGCTCATCGCGGGCGCGCTCCGCAAGGCGCGCGAGCTCGCGAGCGACGCCGGCGGCGAGGTCGTCATCGAGGTCGGCGACACCCTGCCGCTGATCCCCGTCGATCAAGCCTACGCGACGCGCGCGATCGCGGTCATCGTCGCGCACGCGCTCCGGACGGGCGCGGCCGACCCGTCGGCGCGCCTCGTGCGCCTCACGGCGACGATGGCCGGCGAGTTCAACAACGAGGTCCGCATCGACATCGAGTACGGCAGCCGCGACGTGCCGCCGGACGAGCTCGAGGCCCTGTTCAGCCGGCAGACCACGGCCCGGGGGCGCGGCCTGACGCTGGGCCTCAGCCACGCGCGATCGGTGATCGAGCTCCACGGCGGCTCTCTCGAGGTGGACGGCGCCCCCGACGGCCGGCCGCTCTGCCGCGCTCGTCTGCCGCGCATCCCGCCCCCCCGCCGTCCCCGCCTGTCCTCTGTCCCTGCGCTCGGCTGACCTCGACCCCTGCGCTCGGCTGACCTCGACCAGGGCCCCGCGGCGACCCACGCCGCAGCGCGGATCGCTTCCCTTCGCTGCTTGCACGCGGTACGCCCGTGGCATGCCTGAACGGGCGCTCTCTCCTGCCGAGACAGGCGACGACGATCGCTTCGACCGCCTCTTCCGGCCTGCCTCGCTCGCCGAGTACGTCGGCCAGGCCAAGCACACGGAGAACCTCAAGGTCTTCGTCGAAGCCGCGCGCCGGCGGCGCGAGCCGCTCGACCACATGCTGTTCTGTGGCCCGCCCGGCCTGGGCAAGACCACGCTCGCCCACATCATCGCCCGCGAGATGGGCGTCGCGCTCCATGTCACGAGCGGACCGGCGATCGAGCACAAGGGCGCGCTGGCCGGCTTGCTGACGAAGCTGGAGCGCAACGACGTGCTGTTCATCGACGAGATCCACCGGCTCACGCCGGCGGTCGAGGAGAGCCTCTATCCCGCGATCGAGTCGTTCAACATCGACATCATGACCGGTGACGGCCCCTACGCGACGACGATCCAGCTCGCGCTGAAGCCCTTCACGCTCGTGGGCGCGACGACCCGCACCGGGCTGCTCACCGCGCCGCTTCTGTCGCGCTTCGGCCACGTCGTCCGCCTCGACTTCTACCCCGTCGAGGAGCTCCAGCGCATCGTGCAGCGCAGCGCCGGCCTGCTCGACGTGCCGATCGACGCCGGCGGAGCGCGCGAGATCGCAGCGCGCGCGCGAGGGACGCCGCGCGTCGCCAACCGCCTCCTGCGCCGCGTCCGCGACTTCGCCGAGGTGCTGGGCGACGGCGCGATCACGATGGAGATCGCGCGGAAGACCGCGGAGCGGCTCGAGATCGACGCGGCCGGCCTCGACGAGATGGATCGCCGGCTGCTGCGCGTCATCGTCGATCACTACGACGGCGGCCCTGTGGGCATCGACACCCTGGCCGCGGCGCTCAGTGAGCCGCGCGACACGATCGAGGACGTGTACGAGCCGTTCCTGCTCCAGCAGGGCTTCGTCGGCCGCACGCCGCGCGGCAGGGTCGCGACCCGCCGCGCCTACGAGCACCTGGGCCTCGCGGCTCCTGCGACGAAGCAGGGAGATCTCTTCTCCTGATCCCAGCGCCGCACGGGCAGCGCAACGCCGCGCCAGCGCCGCGCCGAGGCCCGGAATTCTCTCATCGCCCCAGCCTGGAGTCGCTAAGCTTGGCGTGTGCCTCGCCGTGATCCTGTGCTCGTCGTGGACGACGACGCCGTCAGCCGGCAGATGCTGCTGCACGCGCTGGCCGACGCGGGCATCGAGGCCGTCGCGGTCACCTCGGGCGCGGACGCGCTCGCATGGCTCAAGGCGAGCGTGCCCGCGCTCGTGCTGCTCGACCTCGTGATGCCGCCCCCTGACGGCTACGTGGTCCTCAGCGCCGTGCGGGACGCCCCCCGGACGCAGGACGTCCCCGTCGTCGTGCTGACCGCGCTCGACGCGGACGAGGACGTCGCCCGCGCCTTCGAGCTCGGCGCCGACGATTTCATCCGCAAGCCGTTCCGCCCTGCCGAGCTCATCGCACGCATCCGCGGTCAGCTCCGGATCCGGGACTACGTCGACGCGCTCGCGCGCAAAGAGCACGACGCGAAGGTGGTCCTCGAGCTCACGCAGGCGCTCTCCTCGACGCTCGACTTCCGGAACATCCTCTTCACGGTCGTGCGGCGCATCGCCGAGGTGGCGCGCGTCGACCGCTGCAGCATCGTCCTCGTGCGCGACGCGGGCGACGTCGGCTACGTGGTCGCCGCGAGCGACGACAAGGAGCTGCGGGATCTCCCGATCGATCTCGGCAAGTACCCGGAGATCCAGCGCGTCATGCGCACGGGCGACGTGCTCGTGATCGACGACGCGAAGGCGCACCCGCTGTTCGACATCGTGCGCGCGGAGCTCCCGGAGAACGCGTTCCGCTCGCTGGCGCTCCTGCCGATCTTGTTCGAGGACAAGCCGCTCGGCGTGCTCTTCTTGCGCGGCCGGCAGCCGGTGGCGCCCCACGCGCACGAGCTCTCGCTGGCCCGCACGGTCGCGAGCGCCACCGCGATCGCCCTGCGCAACGCGCGCATCCTGCAGTCGCTCCGCGACCAGACGCAGCAGAGCACCTTCGCGCGGTTCGAGGCGGAGCGCCGGCTGAAGGCGCTCCAGCGCTACGCCGACTTCTTCTATTCGACGGCGGACGGCATCGTCGTCGTCGATCCCGACGGCCACATCCTCTTCTCCAACCCGCGCGCGCAGGCGATCACGGGGCGCACGGCGGAGGACCTCGAGAGGGCGAACCTGGCCGATCTCGTCGACGCGCGCGAGCACCCGCTCCTCGAGGAGATCCGGGCCGGCTTCGCCAAGGGATCGTTCCCGCACATGGTGGATTTCACCGTGCGGCGGGGCGAGCACGAGCGGCTCATCCTCAGCTTCAGCTTCAGCAGCGTCCTTCGCGAGGAGAGCGGCGCCGTCCTGGTCAGCTTCCGCGACGTCACCACGGAGCGCGCCACCGAGGCGGAGCTCACCAAGACGAAGGAGTTCCTGGAGCGCGTCATCGACAGCTCGGTCGACGCGATCGTCTCGGCCAACATGGAGGGCGTCGTCCTGCTCTTCAACCGCGCCGCCGAGCGGATCTACGGGTATGACGCGAAGGAGGTCGTCGGCGCGATGAACGCCCGCGCGCTCTACCCCGACCACAACGCCGAGCACATCATGAGGCTCATCCACGCGAAGGAGCACGGCGGCCCCGGCCGGCTCGAGGGCTACCGGACCGAGGTCCTGGCCAGGGACGGGTCGCGGATCCCGGTGCACCTCTCCGCGGCGCTGATCTTCGAGAACGGCGTCCCGGTCGGCTCGGTCGGCATCTTCACGGACCTGCGGGAGCGGATGCGGATGGAGGCCCGCCTCACCGAGGCGCAGGAGGAGCTCCGCGCTCGCGAGAAGCAGGCCATCATCGCCGAGCTCGCGGGCGCGGCCGCGCACGAGCTGAACCAGCCGCTCACCAGCGTGCTCGGCTACGCCGAGCTGATCTGCCGCCGGATCGACGACGCGTCCCCCATCAAGGGGGCCGCGAGCACGATCCGCAGCGAAGCCGAGCGGATGGCGGAGATCGTCCGCAAGATCGGCAAGATCACCCGCTATGAGACGAAATCTTATGTCGGCGCCGCGAAGATCATCGATCTCGACCGATCGAGCGGCGACGACCCGAACAGGGTGATCGGGTGAGCGGAAAGACAGCGGAGCGCCTGGGGGAGCAGCCATTGTCCGACGCTCCCGTCACGCTCCGGAAGCCCCTCACCCGGGACATCCCGCTCGAGTGGGTGGACAGCCTGCTGATCGCGTCGAGCGAGCTGGATCCGTCGGCCTCCATCGAGCAGCGCGCCTCGGCGCTGCTCGGCGCGGCCGCGAAGGTGCTCACGGCCTGCGGGCTCGGCATCTACATCCCCGGCGCGACGGGGGCGCAGGTGGCCGTCCGGGTCTCGCCGCGCGCTCGCCGCGACGACGGCCGCGATCCGGCGCGGCTCCTCCCGGAGTTCGCCTTCGAGCGCGTCGTGGCGATCGAGCCCGGGGGTCGCTCGACGATGCACATCGCGGCCGACGACGCCGCGTACCTCGACAGCGCGCCTGTACAGGCGCTGGTCGACCGGCTCGTGCTCACCCTGGGCGCGTCGCTCCGCGAGGCGCGCGCGCACGAGTCGCTGCGCGCCCAGGTCATGCAGGCCGAGAAGCTGGCCTCGCTCGGGAAGATGGCCGCAGGCGTCGTGCACGAGCTCAACAACCCGCTCACCTCGATCCTCGCCTACTCCGAGTACCTGCGCCGCAAGGGCGAGCGCGGCGGCTTCGACCCCTCGGACATCGAGCGGCTCGCGAGGATCAACGACGCGGCGGATCGCATCCGCCGGTTCTCGCGCGACCTGATCGCCTACGCGCGGCCGTCCACGGAGAAGCCGGGCGCCGTCTCGCTCCACGACATCATCGAGCGCGCGCTCGTCTTCTGCGAGCACCTCCTCGACCAGACGGGCGTCACCGTCGAGCGGCGCTTCGACGAGATCCCTCCGGTTTGCGGCGTCATCGATCCGCTGACGCAGGTGTTCGTGAACCTGTTCACGAACGCCGCGCACGCGATGAACGAGCGCGGCGGCTGCCTCGGCATCTCCACCGCGATGTCGCCGGAGGACGGCTACATCACGGTGACGATCCGCGACGACGGGCACGGGATCGAGCCCGAGCACCTGCCGAGGATCTTCGACCCCTTCTTCACGACGAAGACCGACGGGACCGGCACCGGGCTCGGCCTGAGCATCGTAAGGAACATCGTTGCCTCGCACGGCGGCAGCATCCGCGCGGATGCGCGCGCCCCGCGCGGGACGGTCTTCTCTCTGGATCTGCCGATCGCGCTGCCGTCCTCGGCCCGCCGCTGAGCAGGGGCGAGCTCCCTCGGCTCAGGGCGCGACCTTGATGCCGAGCACGAGCACGCCGCCCATGTGCTGCTGACCCGCGACGAAGAAGCTCTCTCCGGCCTTGGCGTTCACCTCGAGCAGGGGCAGGAACGAGTTGCCGCCGGGCTTCTGGATGCTCGCGCTGACGACGAACCGCCTCGGCTCGTCCTTCTTCTTCGCGGCGACCACGTCCTTCAGCGACACCATGAGGACGCTGCCGTTCGGCAGGTTCGTCGTGGTCGGCTTCCCCTTCTGCAGGGTGACCTTCAGCCGCTCGAGGAGCTTGTAGCTGTTGTACGACGAGAACGGCGGCTTCCCGAGCTCGGGCATCTTGCCGATCTTCGGGTCGATGCCTTTCCCATCGTTCGTCGCGTGGAGGATCACGATCTCGGACGTGACCTCGGCGTCCGACGGCGCGGCCTGCGGGGGGGCCGGCGCCTGCTCTTGCGCGACGGCAGGGGAAGGGCTCACGCCGAGCGAAAGGACCATGGTCGCGGTGATCGCACTCGCAAGAAATCTCATCACTGTCCTCCCGGACCGTCATCGGAGAGCCAGACCACCGTGGTCGTCGGGCCTGAAGCCACGGCCTCCTGCGGGACGTAAAAGATGGTGCCCATGCGTGCCCCGAAGTCGACCGCGGCGATCTCGACGCCGGGCTCGGCCTCCCCCTCGAAGCTCGGCGCGGCGTCCGGCTCCTTCGCCGGCGCCGCGAGCGACGCGGAGGGCGCCGCGGGCGGCGGGGCGAGCAGCGCGGAGGGCGCCGACGTCGTCAGCTCCGCAGTGGGCGTCTCCACGCCCATCTTGCCCCAGACCATCAAGGCGGCGGCCGCCGCCACGGCGAGCGCCGTCAGCGCGAAGATGCCGCGCGCGTTGTCGTTCGCCGGCGATCCCTGGAGCCGCGCCCGGGCGCGGGGCGGCTCGCCCGACGGAGGCGCCGCGAGCGGCCGCGCGGCGCCGCCCCCGTCGACCCGCGCGGCGCCCGCCTGCCCTTCGAGGATCTTCGCCATCACCCCGTCGGCGATGCCGTCGGCCGCGCTCGAGGCCAGCGCGCTGTCCCGGACCATGTCGGCCGCGGTGACGAGCGCTGCGACCTTCGCCCGGCAGCGCGGGTCGTGGAGCACGTACTCCTCCACCTGCCGGTGGCGCGCCTCATCGAGCTCACCGTCGACATAGAGCATCAGCTCCAGATCCGTCGGCGGGGCGCTCGCTTCCCCGTGATTCGCCTTGCTGCTGTTGGCGGTGCTCACGCGATCTCCTCCGGGTCCTCTGCTGCGGCCTTGCCCTCTTCCTCCGCGTAACAGTCGGCGAGGGCGCGCTGAAGCTTCTGACGGGCGTGGAACAGGCGGCTCATGATCGTCCCCTTCGAGACCCCCATGGCCTGAGCCATCTCCTCGTACGACATGCCCTCCACCTCCCGCATCAGGATCACGCCTCGGTGGTAGGGCGGCAGCGCGTCGAGCGCGGCCTGGATGCGCCCGGCGATCTCCCGGCGCCGGACGACGTTGAGGGGGTCCGCGCCGTCGATCCGAGCGACGAGCGGGAAGTCGGACTGCTCGTCCGCCGCCTGGTTCTCCTGGAGCTCGAGGTCGCGGCGCCCCGGCTTCCGCATGAGGTCGATCGCCAGGTTCGTGACGATCCTGTAGAGCCAGGTGAAGAACGAGGAGCCCCCCTGAAAGGAGCCGAGGCCCTTGTAGACCCGGAGGAAGGCGTCCTGCACGAGCTCGCGCGCGTCGTTCTCGTCGCGGACGAGCCCCATCGCGATCGCGAACGCCCTGCGCTGGTGCCGTTCCACGAGCGAGCGGAAAGCCGCCTGGTCCCCCTTCTGCGCTCGCTCGATGAGCTCACGATCTTCCTCCGCTTCCCGCCGTCGCGCCTCGCGATTGGACGCACGGGCGGAAGCGCTATTCAGGCGCGGGTGGATCTGCTTCGCTTCGGGGTGGTCGCCCTCCGCGGACAGGTCGTCGCCTTCCGCGTCGCCCTCGCCGGGATCACCGGGAGGTGCGACCGGCTCGAGCTCGTCCGGGTGAGAAGGTGCAATGGCCACGGGGTCAGCTTACCTGAGGAGGCTGGGGGACGAGGGAGGTCGCGGAGCAGGCGGCCACGCACGGCGCGCGGCAGCAGGCGAACGTGCCGGGCGGCAGACGGCGGCCGTCCGGCTCACGGCTCATCGGCCTCGTCGCTGAGCTCGGGCAGCTCGCCCAGCGTGAGGCGGACATCGAAGACCCGCTCCAGCCGCGCGACGCGGAGCGTAACGACCTTGTTCACCCCGGCGATGCTCGCCATCCACCGGAGCTCGTTCGGGTCGGAAATCGTCTTTCCTTCGAAGCCGAGGATCACATCGTCCGGCGCGATGCCAGCCCGGTCCGCGGGTCCCCCCGCCACCACGGTCTTCACCCACGCCCCCTTTCGATCGGGGCGCTTGAGCCGCCCCGCCTCGATCGAGTTGAGGACGTCGACGATCACCCCGACCTGGCTCCGCCGGATCTTGCCGTCGCGCAGCAGCATCGGGAGCAACTGCCGGACCATGTTGATCGGGATCGCAAACCCGATGTTGTTCGCGTTGGCGCGCACGGCCGCGTTGATGCCGACCACCTCGCCCTTGAGGTTCAGGAGCGGGCCGCCGGAGTTGCCGGGGTTGATGCTCGCGTCCGTCTGGAGGAAGTTGAAGTAGCCGCTCGGGTCGAGCCCCTTCACGTCGTCCCGGGTGCGGCCCTTGGCGGAGAGGATGCCCGCCGAGACCGTGTGGGAGAGGCCGAAGGGGTTGCCGATCGCGACCACCCAGTCGCCGACCTCGGTGGTGTCCGAGTCGCCCAGGGGGAGCGACGGGAGCCCCTTCTCGTCGACCTTCAGCACGGCGACGTCCGTGTGCTTGTCGCGACCGATGACGGTCGCCTTGATGTCGCGGCCGTCGACGAAGCTCACGAGGATGTCGGTCGCCCCCTCGATCACGTGGTTGTTCGTCAGCAGGAAGCCCTCTGGATCATAGACGAAGGCGGTCCCGAGCCCCTCGGCGACCGTGCGGCGGCGGCCGCCCGGCTGCTGCTGCCGCTCGACGCGCGCCTTGACCGTCGCGACCGCTGGATCGGCCCTGCGCGCGAGCGGCGCGAAGGAGCCGGGCATGCCCTCGGAGCGGACGATCGGAGGAGGAGGCGGCGCGGACGGAGGCGGCGGCGCGGTCGTCACCGGCACGGCGCCCGAGGGGACGGTGGAGCTGCTTGCGCTGGAAGAGTGGCCAGGAGAGGCCTTGCTGCACGAGGCGACCAGCGAGGCGAGGAGGACCCACAGGAGAGCCCTGGCGCCAGCGGTCACGATCGTTTCGAGACCTCGAGGTAGCGCATCCGCAGATCGTAGAGCGCCTGCTCGAGCAACCTCTCCTCGTCGCCCGAGAGGTTCCCCTTCGTCTTCTCCTGGAGGAGCGACAGCAAATCGATGTCCTGATGCGCGAGGATCAGGTTCTGCTCTTCCCTGCCGTCGGGGCTGGGCGCGTCGCCGAGGTGCACGTACGCGGAGCCGATGATCGACAGCACGAAGGTCGAGAAGTCGAGCGTCGGCAGCTCCGGGGGGCTCCCCGGCGGAGGGAGCTCTTCCCGATTCTTCGCGTCGCTCACTCTGCGCCTTCGTCGTCGAGCTCGGGCTCGATCCGCGACCCCTGCGCCGACGCGCCGAGCGCCGGCTGATCGACGGCGATCCCCTCGGCGTGCTCCTCCAGGTCCGGCAAGCCCGCGAGGTGCGCCTCGATGGTCCCGGCGCTGAGCGTCCCGCTCGCCAGGAGGCGCTCGCGCACCCGGCGGTCGAGCTGCAGCTCCGTCAGCTTGCCCTTCTCACCTACGGTCATGATGTGATCTCCTCGGACAACCCACCAGTTCGCGGTGGGCTTATGACGACTTCTTCGAGAGCGTCACGAGCACCCCGCCATCGCCGTGCTCGTGATGGTGGCTGTGATCGTGGTCGTGGTCGTGGTCGTGACCGCAGCAGCCCTCGCCATCGGAATCCTCGATGCGCTCCTCCAGCTCGGCCTGAGCCTGCGCGATCTCCTCCTCGCTGGCGGCGCGCACGTCCTTGACCTGAACCTGAAAGCGCACCTTCTGGCCTGCCAGAGGGTGATTCGTGTCCACCCGGAAGCCCTCGGGGAGGATCTCGATGACCCGGAGCGCGATCGGCGAACCGTCCGGGCCCTGGGCGACGAACTCGTCGCCGACCTCGACAGCGCCCCCATCGGGGAAATCCGCCTTGTCCACCTCGAAGACGCCAGCGTCATCGCGCTCGCCGAACGCATCTTCCGCCTCGACGGTGATCTCGCGCTGCTCGCCGGCGCGCAGCCCTTCCAGCGCGCGCTCCAGCCCGGGCACGATCTGAGCATAGCCGTGCGTGTAGACGAGCGGCTCCGCGGTCGATGCTTCATCCACCGTCTCTCCGCTTTCATTGAAGAGGACGTAGGACAGCGTGACGACCGTATCCGTTGCGATGGGCAGCGACTCCATGGGGCGGCGGTTGGTCTGCCACGGCGGTTCCGCGGTTTCAAGCGAGGCGCGCTCGCGCGGCAGCATGCTATGAGGACGTCCGATGGCCGACTCCATGGCTCGGGCGACCGGCCGCGACCCCCTCGACGCGTCGCCCCCTGCTGCGCAGGCCACCACGGAAACGGAGCGCCTCCGTCCCGGAGAGGCGGCGCCGGGCGAGACGCGACCGGCCTCGACCGCGCCGGCGCCCCCCGGCGGCGCGGCAGCCCGGGGCCTGCGCGAGGGCGGACCGCGTCCTCGACGTGGAGGAGAGAGCCTGGAGCAAGAGCTCTCCCGGGTAGGCACGAAGCGCTGGCTCGCTCGCCTCGGCGTCCTCGCGACGATCGCGGCGCTCGTCGCGGGGATCGTCGTCTGGCGGATCCGGACGAGGCCCCCGCCGCCGCCGCGCTACGTCACGGGCGACATCACCACGGGCGACGTGCTCGAAGTGGTCCAGTCGACGGGGCAGGTCAAGCCGCTCACCGAGGTGCAGATCGGCGCCCAGGTCTCGGGGCGAATCACCAAGGTCTACGTGGACTTCAACAGCATCGTGAAGGCCGGCGACGTGCTGGCCGAGATCGATCCGACGCTCTTCGGGGCGCAGATCGACTCGAACCAGGCGCAGATCGCGGCGGCGAGCGCGAGCGTCGTGCGCTCGGAGGCGTCGCTCGGGACCGCCAAGCAGCGGCTCGAGCGCGCGAGGAAGATGGTCGCGGAGGGGGTGGGCTCGCAGGCCGATCTGGACACGGCGCAGGGCGCCTACGACGTCGCGCTCGCCGACCTCGCGGCCTCGAAGGCGCAGGTGGCGCAGCTCAGGGCGGTGCTCCGCTCCTCCACGACGAACCTCCAGTACACGCGCATCTTCTCGCCCATCGACGGGGTCGTCATCAGCCGCGCGATCGACCCCGGGCAGACGGTGGCGGCGAGCTTCCAGGCGCCGACCCTCTTCGTGATCGCCCAGGATCTCCGCAAGATGCGCGTGCTCGCCGACATCGACGAGGCGGACGTCGGGCGGCTCCGCGAGGGCATGACGGCGGACGTGAGCGTCGATGCGTTCCCGGGCGAGACGTTCCGAGGGACGGTGAGCCAGGTGCGCTACAGCCCGCTGAGCCAGTCCGGCGTCGTGACGTACGCGGCGGTCGTCGAGGTCGACAACCCCGACGTCAAGCTCCGGCCGGGGATGACGGCGACGGTGAGCGTCCGGTCCGCCGAGGCCAGGGGGGTGCGGCGGCTGCCGAACGCGGCGCTCCGGTTCAAGCCCGCCCCCGCGCGGGACAAGGACGGCAAGGCGATCAAGGCGCCGCCCCTCGAGCCGCTCCCGCCGAAGAAGGGCCGGATCTACGTGCTGACCGACGCGACGCCCGGGGCGGAGAAGATCGAGCCGCGCGTCGTCGACGTCGGGATCACCGACGGCATCTTCACCGCGCTCGGGTCCGATCTCGGGCCGCTCAAGGTCGTCACCGACGAGAACGACGATCCGTCAGCGAGCGGCAGGGGGCGCGGCCCTCGGCTGTTCTGAGGCGTGATGCTGCCCCAGAGCCAAGACGTCGCCGCGGCGCCCCGGGACGAGCCGCTCATCGAGCTCTCGAGCGTCGGCAAGGACTACACGACCGAGGCCGTCGTCGTGAGGGCGCTCCGGCACGTGGATCTGACCATCCAGCACGGTGATTTCGTCGCGATCGTCGGGCAGAGCGGCTCGGGCAAGAGCACCCTGATGAACATCATCGGGTGCCTGGACCGGCCGACGCATGGCACGTACCGGCTCGACGGCCTCGACGTCACCCGGCGCAGCAACGACGCGCGCGCGATCGTCAGGAACCGCCTGATCGGGTTCGTCTTCCAGGGCTTCAACCTGCTGCCGCGCACCACGGCGCTCGAGAACGTCGAGCTGCCGCTGGTCTACCGGGGCGTCGGCGCGGCGGAGCGGCGCAAGCGGGCGCTCGACGCGCTCGGCGCGGTGGGGCTGGCAGAGCGCCTGCACCACACGCCGAACCAGCTCTCGGGCGGGCAGCAGCAGCGCGTCGCCATCGCGCGGGCGCTCGTCACCTCACCGCCGCTGCTCCTCGCCGACGAGCCCACGGGCAACCTCGACACGCGCACGAGCTACGAGGTGCTCGGGCTGCTGCAGCGGCTCAACCGGGGCGGGATCACGATCGTCCTCGTGACGCACGAGCCGGACATCGCCGCGTGCGCGAGCCGCGTGATCACGATGCGCGACGGCGAGATCCGCAGCGATCTCAGGAACGATCGCCCCGTCGACGCGGCCGCGGCGCTGGCCGCGCTGCCGCTCTCCGCGGCGGAGCGCGACGAGCTCTCGCCATGAGCGGCTACCTCGCCGCCGTCCGGATCGCGCTGCGCGCCATCGTCCGCTCGAAGCTCCGCGCCGCCCTGACGGTGCTCGGCATCCTGATCGGGGTCTCGGCCGTTGTGATCGTCGTGGCGCTCGGGACGGGCGTGCGCAACCGCGTCCTGGGCGAGATCTCGGGCATGGGGGCGAGCTCGATCTACATCTTCCCGCAGTCGACGCAGGCGTCGGGGCTGAAGCGCCGCGAGAACGCGAGGATGTCGGAGGCCGACGGGATCGCGATCCTGAAGGAGTCGACGAGCGTGGTCGCGCTGAGCCCGTTCAGCTCGACGTCGACGCAGGTCGTGGCCGGAGAGGCCAACGTCGCGACCCAGGTCATGGGCGTGACCCGGAGCTACCTCTCGATCCTCTCGTACAGCGTCGGGGTGGGCGAGGGCTGGACCGAGGCCGACGAGCAGCTCAAGGCGAAGGTCTGCCTGATCGGCGAGACCGTCCGGGAGAACCTGTTCGGCTCGGGCGAGGCCGTGGGCCGGTACATCCGGATCGGCAAGCACCCGTTCCGGGTGATCGGGGTGCTCGCGAAGAAGGGGCAATCGCCCTTCGGCGAGGACCAGGATGACCGGCTGCTCATGCCGATCGGCAGCTTCCGATCGCGGATCGTGCCGAGCGCGCCGGGCCGGGTGCAGATGCTCGTCGCCGCCGCCACGAGCGAGCGGACCGTCGATCGCGCGGTGGAGCAGATCGACAGGATCCTCCGGCAGCGCCACGAGATCGCGCCGGACGGCGAGCCGAACTTCGTGATCCGCACGCAGGCGGAGTTCCGCGCGTCCCAGGAGCGGATCCTGGACACCTTGACGATGCTCCTCTCCTCGATCGCCGCGGTGTCGCTCCTCGTCGGCGGGATCGGCGTCATGAACATCATGCTGGTCAGCGTCACCGAGCGGACGCGCGAGATCGGCATCCGCATGGCCATCGGCGCCTCCGAGGGAGACATCCTCGTCCAGTTCCTCGTCGAGGCCATCACCCTGTCGCTCATCGGGGGCGTGCTCGGGCTCGGCGCGGGGCTCGGCGTCATCAAGGCCCTCGCCGCGACGCTCGGCTGGAACATGACGTTGCCGGCCAGCGCGGTCGTCGTCGCGGTGGGGACGAGCGCGACGATCGGGATCGTCTTCGGGTTCTTCCCGGCCCGCCGCGCGGCCCGTCAGGATCCCATCGCCGCCCTGAGGCACGAATGAGCGCCACGCTCACCCGGGTGTTCTCCGCGGTCGTGATCGCGCTGCGCGCCGTCCGCCGGAACAAGCTCCGCGCCGGGCTCACGATCCTGGGGATCACGATCGGCGTCGCGGCCGTCGTCACCGTCACGGCGCTGGCGAGCGGCGCGCGCGCCAACGTCAACGCGCAGATCTCGAACCTCGGCTCCAACTCGCTCATCGTCTTCGCCCGCTCCGCCCGCGCCTCGGGCGTCCGCAGCACCGCGGGCGCCAGGCTCTCGGAGCTCGACGGCCAGGCGCTCGCGCGCGAGTCGACGAGCATCCGGCTCGTGGCGCCGTTCCTCAGGTCGAGCGCCCAGGTCATCCACGAGGGCCAGAACGCGAGCCCGACGCTCGTCGGGACGCGCCTGAACTACTTCGAGATCCGGAGCTGGAAGGTCGCGCAGGGAGAGCCGTGGAGCCCCGCCTCGGAGAACCTCTCCGAGAAGGTCGTCGTGATCGGGGCCCAGACCGCGCGCGATCTGTTCGGATCGCTCGATCCGGTCGGCCGGATGGTGCGGATCGGCCGCCAGATGTACCGCGTGCTCGGCGTGCTGGAGGAGAAGGGGGCGTCGCCCTTCGGGCAGAGCCAGGACGAGATCGTGCTGATGCCCATCACCACGATGCGGTCGCACGTCATGGCCACGCGGCCCGGGGAGGTTCACGCCATCTTGCTGAGCTCGACGTCGGCCGAGACGTCGGAGCGCGCCAGGCAGCAGGCCGAGGCGATCCTCCGCCAGCGGCACCGCATCGGCGAGAACGACGAGGACGACTTCGCCGTCCGGAGCCAGGCGGAGTTCCAGGCCATGCAGGACGCGATCTTCGCGGCGCTCTCGGCGTTGCTCATCAGCATCGCGGCGGTGTCGCTCGTCGTGGGCGGCATCGGCGTCATGAACATCATGCTGGTCAGCGTCACCGAGCGCACCCGGGAGATCGGCATCCGGATGGCCATCGGCGCCCGGGAGATCGACATCCTGCTGCAGTTCCTGCTCGAGGCGCTCGTGCTCGCCACGCTGGGCGGCGTCGTCGGCAGCGCGCTCGGGTACGGCGTCATCCTCGGGTTCTCGCGCGCGTTCGGCTGGCCGATGAGGCTCGAGCCGGCCGCGCTCGCGGTCGCGCTCGGGGTGAGCACGGCGATCGGGATCGTCTTCGGGTTCTTCCCGGCGCGGCGGGCCGCGCGCATGGATCCCGTGAACGCGCTGGGGCGCGAGTAGCGCGAAGCGCGCCGGACCGCGGGCGGTGGCTGGCGGAGGAGGGAGGCGGAGGCGCCGCCGCACGGGCGGCGCCGCCTCCCCGGGATCAGCTCTTCTTCATCAGGTCGGCGAACGTGCCGAACTTGGCCTCGCGCGCGACGCCCGCGCGGTACTGCTGGTACGCCTGCTTCTCGGCGTCCTCCTTGAGGGCGCGGATCGACAGCTTGGCCTCGCCCCGGCGCGGATCCACCTCGATGATCTTCGCGTCGAGCTGGGTCCCGATGGGGAACTCCTTCCGGAGGTCGGTGCCGCGCTGCGTACCGGTGTGGCCGGCCGGGATGAAGCCGCGAGCCGCTCGCCCCGTGGTGCCGAGCACCCGGACGACGAGCCCCCCTTCGGTCACCTGCGTGACAGCCACCTTCACCGCCTTGCCCTGCTGAACACGCTGGCGCGGCTCGCTCTCCTCGCCCTCGGGCGGAGCAGGGTGGAGCCCGATGCGCCGGCCCGCGGCGTCGCAGGTCGCGACGACGACGTCGACATCGTCGCCGACCTTCACGACCTCGTTCGGGTGCTGGATCGGCTTCATCGAGAGGTCGGCCGTGTGGATGAGCCCATCGATGCCCGGCTCGAGCTCGATGAACGCGCCGAACGGCTGCAGGCGAGCGACCTTGCCCTTGTGGCGCGTGCCGACCGCGTACTTCTCCTTCACCGCGTCCCACGGGTCGACCGTGGCGGCCTTGCGGCTCAGCCAGAGCTTGCCCTTGTCGTCGACGCGGAGGACCTTCACGTCGATCTCCGCGCCCGGCTTGAACAGGTCGGCCAGCTTGGCGCCGCGGTCGTGGCTCGCCTCGCTCATGTGCACCAGCCCCTCGACCCCGCCGGCGTCGGGGAGCGCGACGAACACGCCCCACGCGACGACCTTGCGCACGATGCCCTTGTGCAGCGAGCCGGGCTCGATCGACGTGAGCGCCTCGGTGCGCGCCTTCCGGCTCTCCTCTTCGAGCATCTTGCGGCGGGACACGACGATGTCGCGCCCCTTCTTCGCGAACTGGGTCACGCCGAAGTCGAGCCGCTGGCCCACGAGGTAGTTGAGGTCGGCGCCGTGGCGCAGATCGACGTGCGACGCCGGCGCGAAGGCGCGGAGGCCGCCGAGATCGACCTCGAGCCCGCCCTTCACCGCCCCGGTCACGAACCCCTCGATCGACTCGCCGCTCTGGAGCGCAGCCTCGGCGCGCGCGCGCGCCTGATCGAGCTGCACAGGCGCCCTCGACAGGAGGAGCATGCCTCCGCGCACGCCGGTGCTCGCCACCGTCGCGATGAACTGATCCCCCTCGACGGGCGGCTCTTCCTCGAGGATCTCACGGCGGTCGAACAGCCCCGTCGCCTTCCCGGCGATGTCGATCCAGATGGCGTGGTCGGTGATCTTGCTGACCTTGCCGAACACTTCCTCGCCGATGCTGAAGGCCGGGCGCTCGCGCGGCGGCGGCGCGCCCTGCCCCTTGCGCCGCTTGCGCTTCTCGCCACCAGGCTGCGGCTGCCCGCCCGCCTCGTCGGCCGCCTGCTCCTCCTCGCCTTCCTCTTCTTCTGCCGCGTCGGCCGCCTCCGCGCCGCTGGCCTCGGCCGCGTCGGCCGCCTCGCCCTCGGGCTGGCCGGCCTCCTCCGCGCCCTTGCGGCGACGGCGGCGACGGCGCTTCTTTCCAGCGCCACCCTCGGTCTGCGCGGCCGCACCGGCCTCTCCGGCCGGCGCGGGCTTCGCGGCAGGCGCGGGCCTCGCGGCCGGCGCGGGCTTCGCGGCCGCCGGAGGGGTCCGCCTGCCGGGCGAGAACCCCGGCTTGCGGTTGCCGATATCGTCCCGCGGCAGGCCTGGAACGCGGTTGCCGATGTCGTCGCCCGGCTGCTCTTCCCACTCGTCGTCGGCATCACTCGCCGGGGCGGCGCTCGCCGCCGCGGCCGGTGTCGCCTCGGACTGGGCCGAGCTCGCCTGCGGCGACGTTTCTTCGCCGGGCTCGTGGCTCGCTTCGGTCGGGGGGGTGGACCCCCCTTCATGGGCTTGGGCTGCTTGCTCGGGCGCAGCGTTCGACGACTCGAGCGGGCCGCCCTGGTCGGCCGGAGCTCCCGGCGCGTCCGCCGGCGTGGTGGTATTTTCGTGGGTATTCATCCGCGCCTCGCGCGACAACGCATGCCGATGGGGGCGAAACGTGCTCGCGTTCTCTCCAGCGGCCCCCTCGGTTGAATGGGGGAAGGGGCCGGAACCATATCGTACCCGGGACGTTTACGCGAGAGCCTACCGCATGATGGGCAGGTGCTTGTTGGTCCCCCCGCTCCGATCGATGCGGAGGCCGCCCCCGCTCGCGAGGTTGTGGGCGCTGACCTGGCCGGCCAGCCGCTCCGCCACATCCACGAAAGCGCGCGCAATCGGGCTGCTCGGGGCAGCCTGTACGACCGGCGTGCCGGCGTCGCCCCACTCCCGGATGGCCGGATCCATCGGGATCTGGCCGAGCAGCGGCGCCTCGGCGAACTCCGCGATCTTCTGCCCGCCGCCGGCCCCGAAGAGCTCGTGCCGCTTGCTGCACCCGTCGCACACGAAGTAGCTCTCGTTCTCGACCACGCCGAGCAGGGCGATCCCGACTTTCTGGGCCATCGAGACCGATTTGTACACGTCCTGGAGGGCCACCTCCTGCGGCGTCGTCACGACGATCGCGCCCGTTGTCCTCATCTTCTGGGAAATCGTCAGCGCGATGTCGCCGGTACCAGGCGGAAGATCCAGCACGAGGTAGTCGAGCTCACCCCATTCCACGTCGCGCATGAACTGGATCAGGGCGTTCTGGAGCATCGGCCCGCGCCAGACGACCGCCGATCTCGGATCTTCCAGCAGGAAGCCGATCGACATGAGCTTCACGCCGAAGCGCTCGAGCGGCAGGAACTTCTGCCCATCGGCCGACGTCGGGCGGCCCATCACGCCGAGCATGGTCGGGACGCTCGGCCCGTACATGTCCGCGTCGAGGAGGCCGACCTTGGCCCCCTCGCGGCTGAGCGCCAGGGTGAGGTTCGCGGCGACCGTGCTCTTGCCGACGCCGCCCTTGCCGCTCATCACGAGGATGATGTTCCGCACGCCCGGGGACGGGTCGTCCTGAAGGATGGTGCGCGTGGGGATGCCGACGTCCCACGCGATCCGGACGCCCTTCGCGCCGGCGCCCTTCAGAGCCGCCTCGATGTCCGTCGCGAGCCGCTGCTTGAAGTAGCTGGTCAGCTCGACGGTGAGCGAGACGGCCTCGCCCTCGACCGAGAGCTCCCGGACGCGACCGAGGTCGGTGATGGGGCGCTGGAGGTCCGGCGCGATGACCTTTGCCAGCGCGGCGAGCGCGGCGTCCTTCGTGATGGGCATGGGGCGAAGGAGTTAGGACTGCTCGGGATTCCCGTCAACCGGCGAGCGCGGCGTCGCCGCGGGCGCTCGCTCTGGCCTGGCCGGGCGCGGCGCGACACAGGCCGTTCCTGCGCCCGGCCGGCGCCGTTACCAGCAGGTGGCGACCTTGGAATCGGGGTCGCCGCGATCGAGCTGGCGCGACGGCAGGTAGCACCGCGAGTCCACGCAGTCCCCGCTCGAGTTCTGCTCGACGCACACGCACGCGCCGACGAGCCCGCTGGGCGACTTCGGGCAGACCTCGGCCGCGTTCTCCGCGGTGCACCGGATGGGGAGCGCCGCGTCCAGGCACGCCCGCTCGCCGCGCAGCGTGGTGGTGCACTCCATCGTGGAGTCCGCGTCGCCGCAGTCGGTGTCGTTGCGGCACGGCTCGCAGAAGTTGCCCTTGCCGGTGCAGGCGCCGAACCGCGGGATGCACGCGCCCTCGTCGCACCGGAAGTCCAGGTCGCAGTCGGAGTCCGCGCTGCAGGACCTGGCGCACCGGCGCTCGCCGTCGATCGCGACGCAGCGCTGCTCCGCGGCGAACGAGCAGTCGAAATCGGTGCTGCACGGCGCGCACTGGGCGCGCTTGACGCAGGTGCTGCGCAGCAGGCACACCGGGCCCTCGACATAGGTGTTGCCGTCCCCGAACGTGGACGGGTCGATGCACTCCTCGTCGGTCTCACCGCAGAAGCCGTCATCCCCCTTGTCCGTGCCGCAGATCGCGTGAGGATCGCGGGACACGGCGCACTCGAAGCCGCCGGGGCAGTCCGCGTCGCCCATGCAGTGCGGCATCGTGCAGTAGGCCTCGGCGTCGCCCTGCCCCTTGCCAAGGCACTCCAGGCCGAGCGAGGTGCACTGGTCGGGAGAGCAGGCCGGGACGACGCAGGCGCTGCCGTCGCTGCACTTGCCGGCGGAGCAGGCGGGGTCGCCGCCGCACCGCTCCGTGTCGCGCTGGCACTCGCCTGGGTTCCCGTTGCATTGGGTCGGGTTGCACGGCGTCTCGTCGGGGCAGCGCCCGAACTGGCCGCACTCGGTGCCGAATGGACAGGGCGCACCGAAGCCCACCATCTTCTCCTTCTGCGTGCAGACCAGGATCTCGGCCTTCGTGTCGTCCTCCGCGGCCGGCGCGCAGTCCTGGATGCCTGGAATACATTCGCGGTGGCTGCTGCACCTGAGCACGCAGCGGTTGCCGACGCAGGTGTTGCCCTCCAGGCAGAGCTCTGGCTTGCATTTGCCCTCGCAGACGCCGTCGACGATGACCCCCCCGAAGCATTTGTCCTGTGGCGTACCCGACGAGCATGCGCCGCTCGCGATGGCCGCCCCGCTCGCCAGGCAGCACAGCATCAGGAAGGCGTGGATACTACGGAGACGGGGCCGACGGGCGCTGTGAGAAGCGACAACCTGCTGCATAGGACCTCAGCGCGGGAAACACCCGCGGATCGGGGCAGGCACGGCGGGCCTGGCCGGAGATTGCGGAAACGCGCTCCCGAGCGAAGCGGCGACGCCAAGGTTGCCCTTGACGCCCCCCGTGCCGCCCAGAAGAATGAGCACTCCTACACCATACTTCAGGCGGTGGCATCATGCGAATCGACGCGGTTCTCGGTGGGATGGGCCTTTTCGTCGTGGCGGCTCTAGGGCTCGTCGGCTGCGCAGAAGAGGATCCCATTCCTGCTCCTCCTTTTCCCGAGGGGACGGGTCAAGCTGCGAACGCTCGATATCCGGCTGGGCCGTATGGGGTGAGCCTCCACCGGGTGATCGCGAACTATCAGTTCGTCGGGTACGCCAACGCCGCCGAACACAACGACACGATGCAGCCGATTCAGCTCGCCGATTTCTACAACCCGACCGGGACGGAGGTCTTTCCGGAAGGCTCGCTTTACGGCGCGGGAGAGCCGAAGCCGAAGGTGCTGCTGATCGACGTCTCGTCCGTATGGTGCGGCCCCTGCAAAATCGAGGCAGAGTCCGTCCTGCCCGGGCTCTACAAGAAGTATCAACCCCAGGGCGGCGAGTTCCTTGTTCAGCTCGCAGACGGAAGGACCCCAGGCGAGGCGGCGGTCCCGAACGACCTGTACCGCTGGACGACCCGGTACGACGTGCAGTACCCGTCGGCGATCGACCCTTCGTACAAGCTCGGCGCGCTTTTCCAGGCCGACGCATTCCCGGCGAACATGATCGTCAGGACGCAGGACATGACGATCATGGAGATCGTCGCTGGCGTGCCCGAGGAGAACAGCAATTTCTGGCGGACCTTTGAGAAGATCATGAACGGCGAGCTCTGAACGGGCTTCGCCGTGGGCGCGTCGTCGAACCACCGGTCGGCGCGCGCGTGTAGGGAGAATTTGCCAGGGCGCCGCAGAGGGCGCCCGCGACGTTGAGCCCTCATGCCGGTCGGCCGCTCAGGCCGGCCCCTTCGCGACGGAAACCCAATGAACCGAAAAACCCGCTGCGCGCTCTCGCTGGCGTTCATTGTCCTCGGCCTCGCCGCCGCCTCGTGCGGAGCTGCCTCCGGCGGCTCATCGGCGAGCCCGGCCCCGGATTTCTCGCTCCCCGCCCTCGACGGCAAGACGGTCAGGCTCTCGGACTATGCCGGCAAGAGCGTGGTGCTCATCGACTTCTGGTCGACCACCTGCGATCCGTGCCTGGCGGAGATGCCCCACCTCGTCGAGCTCTACAAGAAGCACAGGGACAAGGGGTTCGTCGTGCTCGCCGTGTCGCTCGACGGACCGGAGTCGCGGGCGCAGGTGAGCAGCACGGTCCACGACAGGGAGATGATCTTCCCTGTGCTCCTCGACGAGGAGACGACCGTGGCCGCCCGGTACAATCCGAAGCGCGAGCTTCCGTTCTCCGTGCTCATCGGCCGAGACGGCTCGATTCTTCACAAGCGCGGCGGGTACCAGCCCGGCGACGAGGCGGCGCTCACCGAGCAGGTCGAGAAGGCGCTTGGCCTGTAGCGCCGGGGCGGCCGTCCGGCGCGCCTTGTCGGCGCGATCGGCGGCTCGCTCGCTCCACGGCGGCGAGGTCCATGGTAGAGATCGGGCGGTGCGCAGCCCGCTCCGCCTCGTCCGTTCCTGCCTGACAGCGACGCTCTTCCTCGCGGCCTCGCCGGCGGCGGCGGTCGATCTCCCGAACGTCGGCGGCGAACCGATCTCGCTCGATGTCGTGAACACCGCGGCCGTCAGCTACCACTTCGACAACCGCAACGACGATCGCCGCTATCCCTCCCGCCATCTCGACGACAACTACGGTGAGATCGTCGATCGGCTCGACGCCCAGCTCAACTGGTGGCGCCTCCAGCTCGGAACGCGGCTCAACGCCTCTTTCTACCTGGCCAGGCCCTCGGCGACCAGCTTCGAGCTGCAACAGAAGGTCCTGAACGACGAGGTCTCGTTCGATCTGAACGACGCCGCGCGGGAGGTTCACTCCCGCTATTTGACGACGGTCTATCCAGCGAAGCTCTGGCTCACCTACACGCAGCCGGGCATCGAGGCGACAGCAGGCGACTTTTACGCCCAACTCGGACGCGGCCTCGTTTTCAGCGTGCGGAAGATGGACGAGCTCGCCATCGATACGACCGTGAGGGGCGGCAGGCTCGTGCTCGACAAGGATTTCCAGCTATTCAGGCTCGAAGCCACCGCCTTCGCCGGGCAGATGAACCCGCTGCGCGTCGATGATGCGAGCGGCAGGCGGCTCCATGGCGACGGGTCGCCGCTCTTCTTCGGCTTCCCTGGCGCCGACGACCTTGTCACGCGCGAGACGACCGTGGATGCGGCGGGAAACCCTCGTACCCGCGATGTCACCGAAGGGGCACGGCCGAACTACCTGGAGGACACCGTGCTCGGCGGACGCCTGGAGGCAAGCCTGAAGGGCGTGGAGCTCGCGGCGAACGGCGCGCTGCTGCTGCGCAAGACATACACCGAAGAGTTCAATCGATGCCTGGACGAAGGCGGCGCGGATCTTCAGGTCGCGCTGCGCCTGTGCGGCGGGAAATTCCCGGAGTTCAATGTCGTCAGCGCCTCCCCTGCGCGGCAGCACAACACGATCCGCACCTTCAGCGGCTCGGTGAGCATTCCGTCCGTCGCGGAGCGCGGGGACGTCTACGTCGAGGTTGCCGGTCAGCAGCTCCGTGGCGGTCATCTCGACCGTGATGACATACCGGCAAAAGACGTGTCCGGCTATGCGGTCTATCTGGCGGCGAACGGGCGTGGCGGTCCGCTCGCCGTCGCCATCGAAGGGAAGCATTACCGGCGATTCTTCCCGCTCTCGGCCAACATCGACGTCTCGTCGCTGTCGAACCCGGGGTTCAATGCGCCGGAGTTCGAGGGTGTGGCGTACAACCAGCCTCCGACGGCGGAGCCCATCTACGTCGAGCCGATCGGAGCGCCCAACGTCTGCGTGACCGGCGGGCGCGGGCGCGTCGACTACCGCTTCACCCGGAGCGCCGCCATCTATGCCTGGCTCGGTCGCTACGTGAGCTTCTCCGAGCGCCAGGCGAACGATGATTGCAAGACGGACGACACGAACAGGACCGACACCTGGGACACTGCGGCAGGCACCGAGATCGATTTCGACGGCAGCCGCTCGCACGTGCGCGCGTGGGCTGGAGTCCGGCAATCCGATGAAGCCGACACTGGCCACGTCTTCTACAGCGAGGGCTACGTCCGCTACGATGTCGTGAAGCACCTCGCCGGCGCGTTCTCGATCCAGGCGCAAGGCAACAGCCGTCGCCGTTACAGGCCAGAGAACTTCGAATCTTCCTGGGTCGAAGGGGACAACTACCTCGCGCTCCAGTGGTCGCCCCACCTCGCGGCGATGTTCGGCTACGAGTACACCTCACAGCCTGGGTGTGAACCTGGCAAGGACACCGAGCTCTGCCATTTCTTCAACGGGGGGCTGCAGTGGAAGGCCGGGTCGAGGAGGACGACGCTCGACCGTATCGTCGATACCGTACAGCTCTTCGTGGGCCAGCGGCGCGGGGGCCTGCGTTGCGTTTCGGGCGTGTGCCGGTTCTTCCCACCGTTCGAGGGGGCGCGGCTCGAGCTCGTCTCCAGGTTCTGAGCGACCGGACCACCTCAGCAACGCTCAGAACGCCTCGAGGATGGCGCAGGCCACCGACGTCCTGACCCGGGGCTCTGCGTCGGCGAGGAGCGATGCGGCGCGCGGGATCTCGCCGAGCGCGACCAGGCCCGCCCCCGCCGCCTCGCGCACCGGGATCTCGCGGGATCGGACGTCGCGCTCCAGCAGCGGCACGACCGCGCGGATCCCTGCACGTGCGAGGACTCCCCGCGCGAGCACCGCGCGCGTCGACGTCCCCGCGGCGAGCTTCATCAGCCAGGCGACGGCCGCGGAGCGCTCGCGCGCCGCGGCGTCGACGTGGCGGCTATGGACGGCGAAGACCACGGCCTCATCCGGATCGCCCTGCGCCTCGATGAGCGCAGACCGCACCGCCGGGTCCTGGAGCGGCGCGGAGAGGATGGCGTAGACGCGATCCCGGCTCTGGCTGGAGCGGATGGAGCCGATGAGGACGGAGATCGCTTCGCCGGCGCCCTCGCCTCCGGCGCGGACCAGCGCGCGCGCGGCGGCGATCGCGGGCGCGCCGCGCTGGGTGGAGATCACCCAGCGCAGCTGCGCGCGCCCGCCGCCCTCCAGCGCGCGCGGCGTCGCCCACGCCTCGGCGATCGCCTCGCGCCCGGCTTCATCCGAGAGGGTCCAGACATCGCGCAGCGCCAGCACGATGTCCTGACCGCCGAGCGCCCCGGCGGCGCGGATCGCCAGCGTCCGCGCGAGCGGGTAAGGATCGAGCCGCGCCGCCTCGAGCAGCGCTTCCCGATCGCTCGGGTCCGCGGCGGCGGCGGCGGCGCGAAGCGCCGAGACGCGAACCTCCTGATCTCCGTCGAGCATCCGCGAGCGGCGCAGCGCGCCGTCCTCGGCTGTGACGAGCGCCCGCGTCTCCAGCGCGCGGAGCGCCGTGTCCTTGCCGGGGTACCGCCCCGCCGCCGCGTCGCCCGCGTACCGCTTCACGCGCTCCGGGTCGGTGAGCCCCGCCTCGAGGAGGATCATCGCCGCTGTGGTGGCGATCGCGTCCGAGCCCGCGGCGCGCTCGGCGAGCGCGTCCTCCAGCGCGCGCGCGCACGTCCGGAGCTCGCGCAGCCGATCGGCCCCCGATGGCGGCGTCGCGCGCGCGATCTCCCCCTGCGCGACCGCGCGGGCGATCGCTCGTGCGTCGTCGCTGTCCAGCGTGCCGCGGCGGAGCTCGTCGCTCAACGTGCGGCGCAGCTCGTCGAACCTGCCCGCCTCGGCTGCGCGTAGGGAGGCCGAGCTCGCGCAGCCGGTGACGGCGGCGAACGAGAGGAGGCCGGCGAGGATCGACCGGGAGAGCACGCGGCGCATGACGCGCCTCTTACCGCGCCGAAGTTCGCGTTCGAAGCCCCTTCGGCTCGACCACCCGGGGAATCCGTTTTATAGGGCGGTCACGCTCCGGCACCATGCGTATCGACGTCATCGTCAACACCACGGCGCGCCGGTACCGGGCGAGGCCGTCGCTCATCGACCGCATGGCGGCCGCGTGCGCTGGCGCGGCTGAGCTCCACCCGACCTCGAACGTCGCGGAGCTCGCGGAGGCCTGCGAGCGGCTCGCCCAGCGAGGCACGGATCTCGTCGCGCTCTCGGGCGGCGACGGCAGCTTCATGGCCGGCGTCACGGCCCTCGCGCGCGCCTTCGGCGAGCGCTCGCTGCCGCCTCTTGTCCTGCTGCCAGGCGGCACCGTGGCGACCGTCGCGCGGAACTGGGGCATGACCGGCGATCCGGCCGTGCTCCTCGCGCGGACGGTCAGCGAGGTTCGCGGCCTCCCGAGCGGCGCGGCCATCCCGAGCGCCGTCCGCCGGCCCACCCTGCGCGTGCGCGCGACGACGCGCAGCGGCGTCGAGGAGCGCATCGGCTTCATCTTCGGCACCGGGCTCGTGGCCAGCTTCTTCGATGTCTACTACGAGCGCGGAGGCGACGGCTACGGCGCCGCTGCGCGCATCGTGGCGCGGGTGTTCGTCGAGTCCTTCTACGGCGGCGCCTACGCGCGCCGCGTCCTCGACCCGCTGCCCTGCACGATCGACGTGGGGGGGCGGCGGCTCGCCCCGCGCGCCTGGTCGCTCATCTGCTCGTCTGCAGTGCGTGACCTCGGGATCCACATGCTGGTCACCTACCGGGCAGGGGAGGATCTCGATCGCCCTCACCTCGTCGCCAGCGCCCTGCCTCCTCGAGAGCTCGGGCCGCGCGCTCCGCTCGTCCTCGCGGGCCGCCGGATCGGCGGCACGGACCACTTCGACGACCTCGTCCAAGACTTCACGGTCCGGTTCGGCGCCGAGGCCAGCGCGACCTCGCTCGGGGACGGCCCCTACATCCTCGACGGCGATCCCCTTCGAGCCAGCGAGATCCGGGTCTCCGCCGGGCCAGCCATCGACGTCCTCTCCGCGCGCCGCTGAGATCGCGCGCTCGCCGACGCCCTGCGCCGATCGGTCGGCGAGCCGGCTGCTGCATCGCATGACGGAATCATGACCGGCGTCGTGAGCCCCAGTGACGGGCGTGCTCGATGCTCCATCCACCTTGGAACCCATGACGCAAGCGCCTGCATCGAGCCCTACACGGGTCGTCGTACCGAAACCTGGCCCCAGCCTCGGCCAGATCTTCAACGTGCTGGGGATCGCTGCGATCCACATCGGCACCGTTGTCGCCATCGTCCGAGGTGCGACATGGAAGCTCGCGGCGCTCGCCGCGGCGACCTACCTCGTCCGGATGTTCGCGATCACGGCGGTCTACCACCGGTACTTCTCGCACCGCAGCTACAAGACCAGCCGCGGCCTGCAGTTCCTGCTCGCGCTGCTCGGCACCACGGCCACGCAGAAGGGCCCGCTGTGGTGGGGGGGGACGCACCGCGTCCACCACAAGTACTCGGACACCGAGCGCGACGTCCACAGCCCGCTCCGCAAGGGGTTCTGGTACGCGCACATGGGTTGGTGGCTCGGCCGCGAGCACGAGGAGCTGGACCTGAAGCGCATCCCCGACTTCGCGGGTTTCCCTGAGCTCCGCTGGCTGGACCGCTACCACGCGATCGGGCCGATCGGCATGATGGCGCTGCTCCTCACGGTGGGCGGCTACGACGCGTTCCTGTGGGGCTATGTCGTGTCGACGTGCGCGCTCATGCACGGCACGTTCACGATCAACTCCCTCGCGCACGTGTTCGGCTCGCGGCGCTACGCGACGACCGACACGAGCCGCAACAACTTCTGGCTCGCGCTGATCACCCTCGGCGAGGGCTGGCACAACAACCACCACCACTACATGAGCAGCGCGAACCAGGGCTTCTTCTGGTGGGAGATCGACGTCAGCTTCTACGTCCTGCGCGCGATGGAGAAGCTCGGCCTGATCTGGGAGCTCAGGACCGCGCCGGCGCACGTGCTGCAGCGGAACCTGATCAAGGAGGTCGGCGAGCGTTCGCCGCTCCTCGCCCCTCGGGCCACGAACGCCGAGCCCCTTGACCCCCCGCCGCTGGGCCGGCCGAGCCTCGGCGACGTCTGATCGCGCGCGGCGTTCGTCATCGATGATCTGCGGACGGAGGCTGCAGGGCCGCCTTCGTCCGCGAGAGCTCGCGACAGAACCCTCGACGACCATCGCAGCGCCGCCCGTCTCGCCGTCGATGCGGCGGCCAGAGCCCCTCGACGGAGCCCGTGGCGCACGAACCTGGGCACCCCGCTCTAGTTGACGGACGAGGCAGCTTGCTGGGTGTGGGCCGCGGCAGAATCGCCGGGCTTCGGCTTCTCGGCCTTGTTGCGCTCGCGTTGGCGCTCCAGACCGGCGCGCACGAAGCGCGCGAAGAGCGGGTGCGCGCTATGGGGGCGGCTCTTGAACTCGGGATGGAACTGACAGCCCACGAAGTACGGGTGCTCGCGCAGCTCGATCATCTCGACGAGGCGCTGGTCGGGCGACGTCCCGGAGAGCACGAGCCCCTTCTGCACCATCGCCTCGCGGTACTTGTTCGACACCTCGTACCGATGCCGGTGCCGCTCGCTGATGCTCGTCTGCCCGTACGCCTCCGCGGCGATCGAGCCCTTGTCCAGGACGCACGGGTACGCGCCGAGGCGCATCGTCCCGCCCTTCTCGACGACCCCCTTCTGGTCGGGCATCAGATCGATCACCGGGTCGGCCGCGTTGCGATCGAACTCCACGGAGTTGGCCCCCGTCATGCCGCAGACGTGGCGCGCGTACTCGACGACCGCGAGCTGCATGCCGAGACAGATCCCGAAGAACGGGATCTTCTCCTCGCGCGCGTAGCGGATGGCTTCGATCTTCCCCTCGGTCCCGCGATCGCCGAAGCCGCCGGGCACGAGGATGGCGTCCAGGTTCGACAGCAGCTCGGCCGCGCCGCGCGCCTCGATCTGCTCGGAGTCGATGTACTCGAGCTCGACCCGCACGTCGTTGTGGAGCCCGCCGTGGACGAGCGCCTCGTGCAGCGACTTGTAGGAGTCGCGCAGGTGCACGTACTTGCCGACGACGCCGATCTTCACGATGCCGCGGGACGGCTTCTTGAATCGCTCGACGATGCGCTGCCACGGCGACAGGTCCGGCTGCCTCGCCCAGATGTTGAGCAGCTCCGTGATCTTCTCGTCGATCCCCTCGGCGTGGAGCACGAGGGGGAGCTCGTAGATGCAGTCGACGTCGACGGCCGCGATC
Organism: Sorangium sp. So ce426; assembly: GCF_051475585.1. Taxonomy (NCBI): domain Bacteria; kingdom Pseudomonadati; phylum Myxococcota; order Polyangiales; family Polyangiaceae; genus Sorangium; species Sorangium sp. So ce426. Next base: position 10,310,674 of record NZ_CP150341.1, read on the forward strand.
ACGCAGTCGACGGCGACGTTCGAGAAGAGGGAGATCTTCTCCTTCATGCTGCGCGGGAGCGGCCGATCGCAGCGACAGAGGAGGATGTCCGGCTGAATGCCGATCTCGCGCATCTCCTTCACCGAGTGCTGGGTGGGCTTCGTCTTCAGCTCGCCCGCCGTCGCGATGAACGGCACCAGCGTGACGTGCACCGAGATCGCGTTCTGCGCGCCCGACTCCACCTTGAGCTGGCGGATCGCCTCGATGAAGGGAAGCGACTCGATGTCACCCACGGTGCCGCCGACCTCGACAATCGCGACGTCGGCCCCATCCGCAGCAGAACGGATGCGCAGCTTGATCTCGTCCGTGACGTGCGGGATCACCTGCACCGTCGCCCCGAGGTACTCGCCGCGGCGCTCCTTTGAGATGACCGCCTCGTAGACGCGGCCGGTGGTGAAGTTGTTCTGGCGGCTCATCCGGGCGAGCGTGAAGCGCTCGTAGTGCCCGAGATCGAGATCGGTCTCCGCTCCATCGTCTGTGACGAAGACCTCGCCGTGCTGGTAGGGGGACATCGTGCCGGGATCGACATTGATGTACGGGTCCAGCTTGAGGTGGGTGACCTTCAACCCACGGGACTCCATCAGCGCCCCGATCGAGGCCGCAGCCAGTCCCTTGCCGATCGACGATACGACTCCGCCTGTGACGAAGACGAATTTGGTCCGCTTGCTCATGACCCATCGCTCCGCTGCGCCGTGTGCGCGCCTGTAACCAGTCCCTCGAGCGGCGCTCCAAGGTGAGCGCCGCCAAGGGTCGGCTGTCCACGGCAAATACCTTGCCCGGCTTACAAGCCGCACGGCCCCGTCAGCAGGACCGAAGCCGGAGGAAACCCCGCGACGGGGAACCCCGCGCCGGCAACAGAACCTGACCCACCGTACGAGCCCATCTGCAACCGGCAGGGACCCACGGCAAGCCTGCGCGACGTGATGCCGCTCTGAATCCGCCGGCATTCTAGGCCGCTCTCCCAGCGCGTCAATGCAAAGGACAATCCGATGTCCCAAGAAGGGTCGAGTCCCTCGGGATCGGACGCCGACCGCCGGCCGCAGGCGTACGCGCTGGGGGCTCCGCCGGCCTGAGAGCGTCGGCGGACCGGGATGGTACGCTCCGCCGGCTCCCGGCGGGCCTGGTCACGCCATGAGAATCGCGCACGTGCTCCACCTCGCGACCTCCACCCCGATCGTAGCGCTCGAACGGGACGGAGCGCTCTACGACGTCGCGGAGCTGGAGCGCGACTTCGGGACGAGGCTCGCGGACATCCGCGGCGTATCGGACTTTCACACGCGCGTGGTGGCGCTCCGTTGCGCCGGCCTTCACGCGCTGGATGATCGGCTGCTCAGCGGAGATCGTCCCGCGTCGGCGCATCTGCACCCAGCCACGATCTTGTGGTTGCCTCCCTGCGCCACCGACCGCGCGGCGTACATCCAGCTCGGCCCCTACGCGCCCGGCGCCGAGCGCCCCTGGTACCGGTTCGGCAACAGCCGCGCGCTGCTTGGACATGCTGCCGAGATCCCCTTCCCCCCGCTCGAGGACAGGCCCGACTACGAGCTGAACCTCGCGGTGGTCCTCGGCGACGATCTGCGGCGCGCCACCCCGGAGGAGGTGGAGCGCGCGATCGCTGGCTACACCGTGCTGAACGACTGGACCGCGCGCGGCCTGGAGGCGCGGTCGCTGGTGCGCGGGCTCCCCCCGTCGGAGGCGAAGGACTTTGCAACGCAGCTCGGCCCGGTGCTCGTCACGCCCGACGAGCTCAGCTCGGTCGAGGCGCTGCGGACCCAGGTCCGCGTCGACGCCGAGGCGCGTTCCTGTTCGCGCGTTGGCGAGTGGACCTTCTCGCTGGCGGAGTCCGTCGCGTACATCAGCAACCACGTCGAGCTGCGCGCGGGCGACGTGATCGGCGCGGGCCGCGTCCTCGGTGGGAGCGCTGATCAGCGCGTACCGTACGGCGCCAGCGTCGAGCTGATGATCGAGCGCATCGGACGGATGACCGGCAAGCCCGTCTGCGGCCCCGCGCTGTTGCCCTGGCGCCGCCGGTGAGCCGGCGTCGGCGCCTCACCGCGCGGTTCTCGGTTCTCGGTTCTCGGTTCTCGGTTCTCGGTTCTCGGTTCTCGGTAGCTCAGAACGTGCCGACGACGCCGATGCCCATGCCGGTCGCGGTGATCACCGGGGCCGGCCGCACCGTCAGCGCCGCAGGGGTCGAAGGCTGCGCCGAGCGCGCCTCCGTGGTCATGAAGATCCCTTCGCCGACGAGGCCCAGACCGGCGAGCTGCGCGAGCCCACCGATGGCGGTGAGCGCCCCGCGAACGTACAGCGTCGCTCCGCAGTCCGGATCGTCCGCGGCGCAGCCGTTCTTGGCGAGCGCGAGCCATGGGCCGGCGATCGGGATCTTCAGCTCGCTCGCCCCGGGGACCTCTGGCCATGACGATGCGGCGAGGAACGCGGCGCCGTAGGCGAGCGCCGTCACGGCCACCCCGCCGACGATGACCTTCACGCGTGTCGAGGACGGCGGGTACCGCGGAGGCGCCGCCGGCTCCTCCGCGCCGGCGGAGGCAGCGGCCAACCCCAGCGCGGCGACGACGGCGATCGAGGCGAACTTCATGGCGTCTTCGTTCCGGAGGCTCCCGCGCCCGACTTCTTGGACGGCAGCTTCACGGTGTACGGGACCTCGAGCGGATCACCCTCGAACGGCAGCACGATCTCTCCGACGAAGGCGCGCTTCACGCAGGATTCGGCGGGCGTCCCTGCGAAGGGCGGCCCGACCAGCACGTCGGTCACGCGTCCCTTCTGGCCGTCGAACACGACCTTGACCTCTCCCTCGCCCGTCGGCGCGTTGGACACGACCTCGGCGCAGTTCGCCGCCTTGTCCCCTCCGCGTCGCAGGGCGATCTCCATCTGCTTCTTCTGATCGGGGTTGAGCCCGCCCCCGCTGTCCGCCGACGCGCCCGCCTCGGCGCCGGAGCTCCCCGCCTCGGCGCCCGAGCTCCCCGTCTCGGCGGGCGCGGCAACATCGGACGGTGCCTGATCGAAGTTGTAGTCTTCCCCTGCCTGCTTGGGCTTGGCGCCGGAGCATGCTGCAGCCGCGAGGATGAGGAGCGGCAAGAGCGCGCGGGTCGAATGCTGCTGGGACACGGTGTCCTCCCTTCGAACAGAGCGTGAAGGAGCGTCTGCGCGCACCCTAGCAAGCTCTCCTTTCCGAGGACAACCCCGAGCGCACACGCGCGCACCGATGAGCGACGCCGGGCTACGACGACCGGTCGACCGGAGGAGGCGTCCGCGGTGGAGGCGGTGTAGAGGCGGAGACGCCTCATGCCTCGACATCCCCGCCGTACAGTCTCCGCGGTCGCGCTCGTGCTCTCGTCGCTCCTCGCCCGCCCCGGCGGCTCCCAGCCGCTCGACAGCGGCGCCGCTCCCGCTGATCGCTCGACCCCCACAGCGAGGCCGACCCAGGGAGCCCCAGTCTCGCCGAGCGCGCCCCCAGCGCGCCTCGCGTCGCACGGACCTCGAAAAATCGACCCTGAGCGCGCTCGAGCGCAGGTCGAGACGCTCGTTACCGACGTGCGCCGCCTGGGGGGACGGGTCGGCGTGCTCGCCCTCGACGTCGCCAGCGGCGCGACGCTCGCGGCCTTCGATCAGCGCGGCCTGTACAACCCCGCATCCAACGCGAAGCTCTTCACGGCGGCCGCCGCGCTTCGCCTGCTCGGGCCGAGCTACCGCTACCTGACCGGCCTCTACGGGGATGCGTCGAACGGGACCGTCGCCGAGCTCGTGCTCCGGGGTTCGGGCGATCCCTCCCTCAGGACGCGTGATCTCTGGGAGATGGCGCGCGCTCTGAGGGCGTCCGGCGTCCGGAAGGTCGCGGCGATCGCGATCGACCAGGGCTACTTTGACACGCGCTACGTGCCTCCGGCCTTCGAACAGCAGCCGGAGGAGTGGGCGGCCTTCCGCGCCCCGGTCGCGGCAGCCTCGCTGAACGCGAACGCCTTGCTCTTCACGGTGCGCCCATCGAAGGCAGGGCAGGCTGCCTCCGTCGCCATCGATCCCCCGGGCTTCACGGTGCTCCAGGGCACGGTGACCACCGCGAAGCGCGGCACACCAGAGAAGCTCGGGGTCCGGCTCGAGCCGAACGGCCAGCGCCTCGTCGCGCACCTCAGCGGGCACATCCCGGAGGGCGGCCGCGCGGTGAGCCTGGCGAGGCGCGTCGACGATCCCCGCCTGGTCGTAGCGTACGCGCTCAAGGAGATGCTGCTGGAGGTGGGCGTCGACGTCTCCGGCGAGGTGCGGCTCGGCGGTGAGCGCCAGAAGCGGCTCCTCGTGGCTCACCGCTCGGCGCCGCTCGGCGAGCTCCTCTCCGCCCTCGGGAAGGACAGCGACAACTTCTACGCGGAGACGATCTTCAAGACGCTCGCCGCAGAGAAGCGCGGGCGCCCCGGCACAGCCGAGGGCGCCGCGGAGGTGGTCGGCGAGACCCTCACGGAGCTCGATGCGTTCGGACAAGACGTCGTCTTGAGGAACGGCTCGGGCTTGTTCGACGCCGCTCGCGCATCGCCGGAGGCCATCGTCCGGCTGCTGCGCGCCGCGCTCCTCGATCCCGCGCTCGGCGCAGATTTCACCGCGCAGCTCGCCATCGGCGGCGTCGACGGCACCTTGCGCAGCCGCTTCCGCGGGTGGTCGAAGGAGCGCGCCATCCGCGCCAAGACGGGGACGCTCGCCTCGGTTGTGGCCTTGTCTGGCTACATCCTCGCGCCCCCTGGTCGTTCCCCGATCGCCTTCGCCGTGCTCGCCTCCGACGTCCCAGGGAAGATCGACCCCGCACGAAGGGCCATCGACCACTTCGTCGAGTCGCTCACCGACGAGCTCTGGAAGGACGCACGCACGCCGTGAGAGCGCGGGTTGTCTCGTGTCGGCCCGCTGGGCCGCGGTGAGCTCCGGCCCCCGCTCACCTCTGCGCGCCCCCACGCAGCCGCGTGTTCGGGCGGCTCACGCAAAGCGGCCGCGCAGCATGACGCCGCGCGGCCGCTTCACCGACTCGTGCTGAGCTCGTCGCTCAGTAGTCGCGCATCTGCTTGCGGATCTTCCCGAGCGCCTGCTCCTGGAGCTGACGGATGCGCTCGCGCGACAGGTTGTACTTGTCGCCGATCTCCTTGAGCGTGAGCTCGTCCTCGTCGTCGAGGCCGAAGCGCCAGCGGATGATCCGCGACTCGATCGGCGTGAGCGTGGTCAGGAGACGCCGGACCTCGTCGCTCCACTTCCTGTTGGCCAGGTGATCGAACGGCGACAGCGCGTTCTCCTCCTGGAGGAAGTCGATGAACTTGCGTCCATCCTCGTCACCGACCGGACGATCGAGCGAGAAGGGCGTCTCCGCGTAGAAGTCCTTCACCTTGTCGAGCTTCTCGCGCGGAACCCCCGTCTCCTTCTCGAGCTCCTCGATGGTCGGCTCATGCCCCGTGCGCGCGATGATCGCCTGCGTCGCCCGCGCCACGCGGTTGTACGTATCGAGCATGTGGACCGGGATGCGGACCGCGCGGCCCTTGTCGGCCAAGGCGCGGCTGATCGCGTGCCTGATCCACCACGATGCGTACGTCGAGAAGCGGTAGCCACGGCTGTGGTCGAAGCGCTCCACCGCCTTCATCAGGCCGATGTTGCCTTCCTGGATCAGATCGATGAGCGGCAGGCGCCCGCGGTTGTAGCGCCGCGCGATCGACACGACGAGCCGCAGGTTGGCCTTCACGAAGCGGTTCTTCGCGTCGTGCTGCGCCTGGAAGGATCGCTCGACCCGATCGAGGTAACGGCGGTAGGAGCCAGACATCGGGAGCCTCGGCCGCGCGGGGCGGGTCTCCTCGGGATCGCTCACGTCGTCCTCGAAGTCCGGCTCGCGCACGAGATCGCGCGCGATGGTGAAGGCACGCGCCATCCAGAGGCGATCCGAGTCAGGCAGGCGGACAGCCGCAGCGAGCTCCTCGGAGAGCTGGGTCCACGGCTTCTCCTGCTCGGCGAGCAGCTTTCCCTTCTGCTTCTTCGCCAGGCGAACGAGCTTCTGCATCTCCGCGATCTGCGGAGCCTTCACCTCGTCCTCACCCGCCTTGGCGACATCCTCCTCGAGCGCGGTGAGGATGTACTCGGCCGCAGGCAGGTAGGAGAGGAGAGCCACCCAGTGCTCCACCTCCGTGCGCTCGACCGCCCGCGCGGTGTCGAGCTCCTCGTCCGGCCCCATGACAGGGTGGAGCGCCATGTCGCGGAAATAGCGGGCGAGCATCGAGTCGCCGCCCCCGTCCTCGACATCCTTCAGCTCCCGATCCTGGTTCCTCGCGCGCTCGGGCTGAGGCAGCCGATCGAGCGGCCCAAGGTCCAGATCGATGAAGTCGGGCGCCCGCTCCTCATCGAGGATCTCGGCCGGGCGGGGTCGCACAGCCGTCTCCTCCGTCTGGTCGTCTTCCAGAAGGCCGAGCGCTGCGATTTCCGGCGTGGCCGTCCCACCCTGAGCGAGCGGGTCGCCCTTCACTACAGTGGCGTTGCTCTTGGTCGACCTCATGGCGGCTCCCTCCACGGTGGTAGCTCCTTGAAAGTGCGAGCGCGGCGACTGGTTGTCCCCGAAATCTTCGACCTCGGAGACCTCCAACTCGGTGGTCTGCGATGCCTCCCGCCGGGGAGCCGATGCGGTCTCGGCCCCCTGCGAGCTCTTGGATGCCGCGAGCCGCGCAGAGGCACCTACAGCAGAGGACTTGGCGTTTCTCCGCGCAGTTTCTGGACGGCGGGCGGTCGACGTGCTCATCTTGGTCTTTGTGTCGGCGTTCACTTCTAAACGGCTGACCTTGCGAGATTGAAATGTCTCGCCACCTTTTGGCGGCAGGCGAGACGATTTCGTGCCAAACAGAGGGGAGGAGCTGACCGAAGGAGCCCCTGTTGAAACTGGCAACCGCTGGTGCTTTCTTTTGATTCCGGTCGAACTCTTCTCACCTGAGGCAGGTCTGCTCTTGCAGAATGATGCTCCTGCGCCACTCCCCGGTAGCAGCCCAGCTCCAGAAGCAAAAACAGTGCCTTTTTTAGCGTGCGTTCCCGCTTCTCCTGTTTGAGAGCTCGGCCGGGGTGCGCTATGTAGAGCGGAAGGCGCTGTCCATGTCCTGTCGAGCGAGGCGTTTCGCTGCGACCGAGCCGAACTGCATGGCTGGGTACGCTTTCGGGGACGCAACAACATCGGCAACCTGTTCTCCTTGGGGACACCTCGAGCTCGCCAGCGTTACGCGGTTCGGTGGATCCGCCCTCACGGCCCAGGCAAGGGAATTTCGCTGTCTTTTCCAGCGTGTAGGAACCCGCGCCTAGCCGCTGAGGTCGTCCTCTCAGTGAGCTTCGATGTTTCCTGAACCTGGGCCTCCCGATGGCAATGTCGAGCCCTCACCCGACGGACGAAGGCGGAGAAGGTTATTTTTCGCGACAGACCGCCTGGAAAGTTAGAAATTCCGGCCAATTGTTTAGCTTCAACGGAATTTATCGCTAGGTCTGTCCCCGGGGAGGGGACCTGGAGCACGCCTTAGGTCGATCAACCCTCGGCTGGGGATGCGGAGCTCCTTGTAGAAACAACGAACGGTCGGCCAGTCGCCAACGGACGAGCTGGGTCGGATTTTACCCTGATCGCGCGATCATAGGGTGCCATCGGTGGTGCATAGCAGGTGCGCACGAAATGCACGCTGCGCATTTGCTCGGTGCCTAATTGCCTCACACCGCTGACGCTGATCAGCGTCAGCGACGTCAGCCGCACGTCCCCGCCCGAGGGATGCACCCGAACGCTACGTCTGCGATGCAACCCAAGGGATTGTTCGCAGCGGAAGCGATTCAAATATATGAAATACTAGGACAATCGGGAACTGCCGAGGAAAGGGAAGCGACCTTGGCCAATTCCGACTGTTCCGCATCGGGGTGGTCGAGCGGCGGGCTCAAGACCACCCCGCGGGGCCATCACTTCGCCGCTGCGGGCGAAGCGAGCTTCGCCACAGCGCCGAACGACGCAGGATCGTGGATCGCGATCTCCGAGAGGATCTTCCGATCCAGGGCGATGCCTGCCTTCTTGAGCCCGCTGACGAGGCGGGAGTACGTCGTACCGTTGAGACGCGCGGCGGCGTTGATCCTGGTGATCCAGAGGCGACGGAAATCCCGCTTCTTGAGCTTACGGCTGATGTAGCCGTACTCCCAGGCGTGACGGAGCACCTCGACCGCCTGGCGGAAGCGGTTCTTCCGGCCGAGGAAGTAGCCCTCGGTCTGGTTGAGGACACGGTTGCGACGGCGACGGGCCTTGAAGCCTCTCTTTACACGCGGCATCGGTAATTTACCTCACTGCTCCAGGGTCAGCCGTAGGGAAGAAGCAGCTTGACGCGCTTCTCCATCGCCGAATCGACCATGTCGTTCTTGCGGAGACGACGCAGACGCTTCTTGCTCTTCTCCTGCATGCAGTGGTTGAGCCCGCCCTTGCTGCGGCGAATGCGGCCGGAGCCGGTCACCTTGAAGCGCTTGGCCGCGGCGCGGTTGGTCTTCATCTTCGGCATGATGCCCTCGATCCGAATGCCTATCGCTCCCGGCGGCCACCGCTCCGAACCACCGGAGAGGCTGTTCTGCGCCGCAGGGATGCGTAGAGGGGGCGCTTTATGGCGATCCGGCGTGGGGTTGTCAAGTGTCCAGGCAGCGGCTAGGGGTCGGTCGGCGCCCCGAAGGGCCGGGGTCCGGGCGTCGCTCCGTCGCTCACTCGCTCACTTTCCGAACACCACCCGCTGACCGAAGACGCGGTCCGCCGTCTCGCAGAACGTTCGGAAGGCCATGTACTCGGACGGCTTGATCCGGGACTTCGTGAGGGAGATCTGACTGCGGACGACGATCTTCCCCGCGGACTGCTCGACCGAGAGCGAGAACTTGCCGAAGGGGGTGTCCACGTCCTGGGGCAGCGGCGCCCTGGTGACACGCCACCCGGCAGGGATCCGGATGGTCCATTCGTCCCGGCGCGTGGTGAGCGCGGGGATGATCACGTCGCGGGTGCGCGTCGACAGGGAGGCGAACTCGGTGGCGAGACGCTGCGTGGGGACAGCCGGGACCGACAGGCTGTCGCCCTCCCTTCGAGCGAGCGCGACGGCTCTTCCTCGAGCCCGCAGCTTCGCCGGCTGCTCGATGTCCTCGAGATCGTTCACCTCGACCCCGGCCTTCCCAGGGGCCAGCTCGACCGCGCCGAAATCCGTGGCGAGGTCACGAGCTGCTCGGTCGCGGCGCGTCCCCTCCGCCATGTAGCGGGTCCGCCACTCCGGCGCGGACGCACCGGCCACCTGGATGTCGACCCCGAGCTGAGCTGATCCGTCAGCGCCGACCGCGATGTCGACGGTCCGGTGCACGACCGAGGCCTCGGGAGCAGGCTCCGGGAGGCGAACGAGCTTCGGCTTGCCCTCGTTGATCTGAAGCGCCATCGCTCCGCGATCCATGATCGGAAGCTCCGTCGAGCCCGAGTGCTCCGCCGTTCCATCGAGGTAAAGGTCGAGCGACGGCACGTAGGCGATCGCGTGGTCGAACGGAGCAAGGCTCGCGGGCTCCGGCCCGATGTCGCCTCGCATGCGGGTGCGCACGAGCACGATCGTCGCTGGGATGCCGATCTCGCGGAGCATCGTGACGATCAGCGTCGCCTTGTCCTTGCAGTCACCCCACCCACGCGCGAGCGTCTGCGCACACCTCCTCGGGCGAATCCCCTCGATGCCGAACTCGAGCGCCACGTAGCGCGTCTCGGTCGCGTACTTGTAAATCGCGCGGACCTTGCTCCGATCGTCGGCAAGGTTCTTCGTGATCTCGCGCACCCGCTTGCGCACCTCATCATCGACATCGAACTGCTCACGCGCGAGGCCCCAGTACCAGGAGCCGACCTCGTCCCAGGTCCTGAAGGTCGAGACGTGGACGTGCGCGAGGATCTCGGACCACGCGGGCATCGCCGGCTCGGGCGCCACCGGCGGCACCGAGGCGGCAGAGAAGCGGAAGATGCGCCGCTCGCCGTCCTCCTTGGTCTCGCGCACGAGGCCAGGGAGGTCGGACGCGAAGAGGTGGAACTGCCTCGTCTTCGGGGTGATCAGCACGTACTCGCTGCTGGCGATCGGCTCATCCCCCTGGAGGAACTCGATCTCGCCGAAGTGATCGGCGATCTCGTTGCGAGGGCTGACGTCATCGACGCGGTAGCGCAGCTCGACAACGTCGCCGGCGTTGAGCCGCGGGAAGCTGACGTAGAACGTGCGCGCCGATGTGTACATCGCGAGCGCCGGGTTGTTCGCCCCCGATTCCCCGCTCTCGATCGCCCCGTCGACCTTGCCGTCTGCTCGGTAGACCTTCGCGGCACGGAGGCTCACGGTCTGGCGATCGGCCTGGTACTCGAACGCGTACTGCCGGGCGCTCGCCGCAGCCTCGTCCGTCAGGGGCTGGAAGACGACCTGCCGGAACCGGCTCGCCAGGCCGTTCGGGAAGACGGTGGTGACCGTCAGGTTGCGCAGGGTGCGCTTGGGGTACTGCCGGTCGGCGTTGCGCCGCATCGGGAGGAAGCGGTCGGGCGCCCAGGCGTACGCCTCGTCGGCGCGCGGCTTCGGCGGCTCGATGTGCTCGATGTACTCGCGCACGTCCTTCGCCTGAGGGCTGATCGCCAGGATCTGCTGCAGCATCTCGAGCTGCGCTTCTCGGTTCCCCTCCTCGCCGTAGAGGTCCGAGAGAGCGCGCAGCGTTCCGATGTCTTCGGGCGCCATGGCGAGCGCGCGCTGATGGGCCGCGAGGGCGCGGTCGCCCTGGCCGAGCGCGCGGTACGTGCGCGCCGCGACCGTGCGAGCCCAGACGGAGTCAGGCTCGCTGCGGAGGAAGCGCTCGATCCAGCGCTCCGCGCCGGCAGGGTCGCGGCGCGCCACCGCGAGCTCGACCTGCTGGTGAAGGAAGCTCGAGTCGTCGAACCGCAGCGCGGCGTAGCGCGCCTCCATCTCGGCGGCCTCCGTGTCGCGCCCGAGCGCGCGCAGCTGCGCCGCCGAGGCGCGGAGGAGCGAGACGCTGCTCGGCTGGCGCGCGAGCGCCCGCTCCAGCGTGGCGAGCGCGGTGCGCTTCAGCCCAGCCTCCACGTAGAGGTCCACGAGCCCGAGGACGGCCGCGACATGATCGGGATCGGAGGCCAGGATGCGCTCGTAGAGCGGAGCCGCCTCGCGCCAGTTCGGGCTCGTCTGCGCGAGCCGAGCCTGCGAGAGCAGGACGTCGGTGTCCTCACGACCGCCCGCGAGCGCGGCGGCGCGCTCGATCCAAGCGCGCTGCTGGTTCCTGTCCTCGGAGAGCTGACCCGCGAGCAGGTAGCGACGCACGCTCGGCGCGGCCTCGGCGGAGCGCCGCGCGAGATCGCGCGCTCTGTGCTCCCCCTCGGCGTCGCCGCCGGTGAGCATGAGGTACCGCGCGAACGCCTCCAGCACGGCGGGCGAAGGCCGAGCGGCGCTCGCGGCTCGCTCGAACGCCTGCATCGGCCCCTCGATGGCAGCCGCGCGCGCGGCGAGCTTCGCGCCGGAGGTTGGGCCCTCGGCCCGCGCCCCGCCCGCGCGCCTCGCGTCAGCGGCTTCCCCCTGAGGCGCCGTGACCTGGGTTGCGATGTCCGAGGTCACATCCAGATCGAGATCCGGCGCCCCCTTCTCGTTGCCGATGCGCAGCGCGAACTTGGGCGCCGACGCACCTCCGCAGACCTTGATCGTCAAGCGGTTGTAGCCGGGCCGCAGCGTCACCGGCGCGGCGAACCGATCGATGTCGAGCTCGCGGTACCCCGGATCGGCCAGGACCTTCGCGCCGTTCCAGAACAGCTTGAACGCCCCGTCTGCCCCGACCCAGATCGAGATCGGCCGAGGAGCGCGCGTCCCGGCCTTCGCGCGGACGAACGTCGTCGCGTAGCCGCAGACGCTCTCCACCGGACGGATGAAGTCGCCGAAATCAAACCACCCGTACTGCGGCGCCTCGGGGGGCACGCGCCAGCGGACCACGCGCGCCTTGCCGTCGTACGTCCTGCCCGCAGCCACCGGCTGCTCGAGATCCTCCTCGGGCCCGAACGCCCGCTCGAAGCCCCCCTTGTTCTCGTTGTCGAACGGTCCGATCGTCGCCCAGCGGCCGATGAACCCGAGCTTCTGGATCCTCGCGACCGCTCCGTCGAGATCACCTCGACGCCTGCGCGCGTACGCCGAGAGGAGCTCCGCATAGACCTGGGTGGGCGCGCTGGTCGCGCCGGCCTCAGCGATCGACGCGATCGCCTCCTCGACCTGGGTGGGATCCGCGCGGTCCCACGTGCGCCAGAGCTCACGTAACGCGCCGTAGACCTCGGGGCCCCTCGCCGCGCGGACAGCCGCGTGCGTGGAGAGCACCTCAGGGTGAACCGCGCCGAGCTCCGCGCGCGCATCGGCGCCGAGCGACATGGCGCACGCCAGGGCCGCCGTCCCCACGGTGAGCGCGCAGAAGGAGCGCCCCCTCGTCGTCCCCGGGTTGAGCTCGATCTCACGGGGCTCGGCCCGGCTGAGCACGTCACGCATCCGAGGCGCTATCCCGTGGCCGAAGCCATCGGTCAAGCACAAGCCAGGGCTGCAGACGCGTCGGACCGGCCGAGGTCAAGGGGGTGCTGCCCAGGAGCCGGCGGAACGCACGCCGGCAGGAGGGCGTCCCCCAGGCCGCGTTCATCGGGCCGCTTCATGAACTCGCCGCGCCGCGCGCGCCGATCCCGCGAATTTCGTCGATCTTCGGCCGGGTACAGCGCGATGACACGCAGCGCGCCCCACACCAGCGCCCTCGAAGGAGGGCGGAGCGCCGTCCGACCGCATTCAACGAAGAAAATATAAACAATTTTCGATATTTATCATGCAGGCCTTCTGGGCGGCCGGGGCGGACAGGCGCCTGGAAAAGGTCCGGAACCAAGCCTCCCCTGGGGGCAGGGGGGAGCGAGGTCCGTCGGGGTCCGGCAAGGCCCGGCGAGGTTCGGCCGTGCGATCCTCCAACTTCCAGAAAGGGCCGCCTTGCTCCGCCGCACCTGCTTCGGATAGAAACGTCCCAAGATGTACGGGTGCACGGTCGAGGAGCAGCCGCACTGCGCGCAGCGAACCAGCCGTGCAAGCCCCAAGGCAGCGAGCGTCACGCCGCGAACGTGGTACCGGTGGTAAGGCAAGCCCGCGCAGCGGGAAGCCAGTTGGATGACGATGGTCGGGGACCGCACGTGCGGCGCCCGGTGATGACAAGGGCGACAGAGCCCGCAATGCCCAGGGCCCCATCGCGAGAGCGCTGGCGGAGGAACGATGGTCAACCCTCAGATGGTGATGTACGAGGAGGAATTCAATCAGATCCAGAGCGTGGTGGATCGCCTCGTCAAGGACGCCAATGCGAAGGTCGTCTTCATCGTTGACAAGAACGGGCAACTGATCGCCGCGAGCGGAGACGTCGACAACCTCGACACCACGTCGCTCGCCTCGCTGACGGCGGGGAACATCGCCGCCACGGGCGGGATGGCGAAGCTCCTCAAGGAGAACGAGTTCGCCACTCAGTTCCACGAGGGTGAAAAGGCGAACATCCACATCCAGCTGGTCGGGAACCGCGTCATCCTCGTGGTGATCTTCGACTCAAAGTCGAGCCTCGGGTTGGTGAGGCTCCGGGTGCGAAAGGCGAGCGAGGAGCTCAACCACATCTTCGAGGCGCTGCTCAAGAAGGTGCAGGAGCCGGGCGCCGACTCGCCGTTCGCCGAGATCACCGACGAGGACATCGACAACCTCTTCAACGACTAGGAGCGCGGTCGATGAGCTTCATCAATTACATGGCGCGCGAGATCAACTGCAAGATCGTCTATTACGGCCCGGGTCTCTGCGGCAAGACGACGAACCTGCAGTACATCTATGAGCGCACCAACCCGGACGCGAAGGGGAAGATGATCTCCCTCGCGACGGAGACCGACCGGACACTCTTCTTCGACTTCCTCCCGCTCGCGCTGGGCGAGATCCGCGGCTTCAAGACGCGGTTCCACCTGTACACGGTGCCGGGGCAGGTCTTCTACGACGCGAGCCGCAAGCTCATCCTGAAAGGCGTCGACGGCGTGGTCTTCGTGGCAGACTCGCAGCTCGGCCGCATCGAGGCGAACCAGGAGTCGGTGGAGAACCTCCGCACGAACCTGGCCGAGCAGGGCTACTCGCTGGACAAGATCCCGTACGTCATCCAGTACAACAAGCGGGACCTGCCGGAGATCGGCACCGTCGAGGAGCTCCGCTCGCTGCTCAACCCGACGAACGTCCCCGATTTCGAGGGGGTCGCGCGGACCGGCGTCGGGGTGTTCGACACGCTCAAGGCGGTCGCCAAGCTGGTGCTGACCGAGCTGAAGAAGGGCGGCCCCTAGGTTCCAAGGGCCGGCCCCAGAGATTGGATCGAAGAACGCGCAGCGAGCGAGCCCGTGGGCTCGCTCGCGCTCGGCGCAACGATCAGGTGCGCTGGTAGATGCGGTTGCGCCGGTTGCGGTTCTTCGCCTTCAGCTTGGACCGGTGGCGCTTCGACTTGGAGCGCGTGGTCTTCCGAGGACCTTTCGACAGCATGAGGAACATGAACAGGCTCCGTTGAGGCGCCCGGCGCGGAGGCGTCGTGCCGCCGCCGCCGGTGCGAAGGGGCGGCAACGTACGGCATCACAGCCCAAAGTTCAACCGGAGAGCACCTCGACCGGGCGACCGGCAGGTTCCCGCGGCGGATAGGACGGGCCCTGGCACCGGGGCCGAGCTTTTCTGCTATCGGTGTTCTACGACGTGCGGTTCAGGACCCTCCTCTGCCTAGCCGCCGCCTCGGTGACCGCATGCGGCGCGAGCATCAACGCGGTCTACGAGGGGGACGTACGCTTCGAGCACTGCATGGCGCTTGACTCGCTGGCCGACGTCAAGCCGACCCTGCGGCGCGCGTGCTGGGACGAGTGGCTTCAGTTCTGTACGTTCGGCCAGACGCGCGACCGTGTGGAGTACGCCACGCTGCGGGCCAGGCAGCTCAGCCACGCCAGTGATTTCGACGAAGGCGAGTGGACTCCGCCGAGCAGCCGAGCCCCCGCCGTGCCTGAGCCGACCAGCGCGCTCGCTCCACCGCCCAGGCTCCTGACCGCCGACGTGGCCGCGCCGGCGGCAACGGAAGAGGCCCATGCAGACCCAGCCGCGAATGACGGCGGCGCTGCGGCCTCGGCGTCGAACACCGCGGAGGAAGCTGCACCGCCGGGAGCGAAGTGCAGCGCGTCGTGCCAGACGGACTGGAAGGAATGCCAGGACGACTGCAAATCCGCCGCCTGCGAAAAAGGATGCTCCGGCAAGTACACGCGGTGCATGCGTCGCTGCTTCTGATCGACGTCGTCTGCTCCTCGCGCAGATGCCTCACCTTGTCACACCAAGATGGCCTGGAATCTTGACCCGCGATCGAGCGTAGAGCTATCGGCGTACACGATGTCCGCTTCGCACGCGCCCAAAGAGCTCAGCAGCACGACTCCTGATCGCAACGGCACGGCGTCGCCCCTCGAGGGGCTCGGTGCGAGCGCAGGCCCCATGCGGGTGCTGCGGCCACGGCGAGCGGCGCCCGCGGACGCCGTGCGGCCGACCCGCGCCGAGGTGAACCTCGCGCACCTGCGGCACAACCTGCGCGTCCTCGAGCGAGGGCTGACCGGCGCGACGAAGCCGCAGATCTGGGGCGTGCTCAAGGCCGACGCGTACGGCCACGGCGCGCCAGCGGTCGCACGGACGCTCGAGCGCGCAGGGATCCCCGGCCTGTGCGTCGCGTTGCTCGAGGAGGCCATCGAGCTGCGAGACGCCGGCATCCGGCTGCCCATCCTCGTCATGGGCGGCTACTACGGCCCGCGGCGCGACGGGTTCGAGGAGATCATCGCGCGCGATCTCGTGCCCGTCGTCTACGACGCTGGCCAGATCGAGCGCCTCGCGAGCGTGGTGCGGCTCGAGCAGCGCGGTCGCGTGGGCGTCCACCTCAAGGTCGACACCGGCATGGGACGGCTCGGGGCCGCGAGCTCGGAGATCGAGGCGGTGCTGGCGACGCTGGCCAAGCACCCGGAGGTGAAGCTCGACGGGCTCATGACCCACCTCGCCTGCGCGGACGCCGACGATCTCGGCGTGACGATCGAGCAGATGCGCCTCTTCGGGGAGATCGAGCAGCGAGCGAAGAGCTTCGGCCTCACGCCGCGGGTGCGGCACGCCTCGAACAGCGCGGCGATGCTGCGACTCCCTGCGGCGCTGCTCGACATCGTCCGTCCGGGGGTCGCGCTCTTCGGAATATCGCCGTGCGCGGGGCTCGCGCCCGACCTCAAGCCGGTCATCCGGGTGCGCAGCGAGATCGTCGCGCTGCGCACGATCGCGAAGGGCGACAGGATCGGCTACGGCCACACCTGGCAAGCTTCCCGGGAGAGCGTCGTGGCCACCGTGCCGATGGGGTACGCCGACGGCCTGAGCCGCCAGCTCTCGAACCGCGGGGCCGCCCTCGTGCGCGGTCAACGCGCGCCGATCGCGGGCGCCGTGTCGATGGATCTCACGATGCTCGACGTGACGGATGTACCGGGAGCACGCCTGGGGGATGAGGTGGTGTTCCTCGGAACGCAGGACGGGCCGCTCGGGCGCGGCACGATCAGCGCTGAAGAGATCGCGGGGCTCACGGGGACGATCGCCTGGGAGGTGCTGACCAGCATCTCGCGCCGCGTGCCCAGGTTCTACCGCGAGCCCTGAGCGCGCGCGGCGGCGCCAGCGCTGCCGGCGCGAACGGGCGTGATACGCTGCTCGCCATGAAGACGGCCGTGAAGCAGCGAGCCGGCGCCTGCGGCATGCTCCTCTGCGTCGGATCCGCGCTCGCGCTCGGCGGCGCGGCGATGACCGCATGCGAGGACGAGGTCACGAAGCAGCGCCCGCGCAGCGGCACCGGTCAGGAGGCGCAGGAGCCGGAGGAGGGGTTCGATCCGGACACCGAAGACCCGAGCGGACCACCGGCCGCGGATGCGGGAGGGCTCTGCGGCAACCGGATCCACCAGGTCGAGATCGCCGAAGCGCCGAACATCTACTTCGTCCTCGATGCGTCGGGCAGCATGCTCAGCCCCGCGTCCTCGAGCTCGAACGCGACCCGATACGACCGGGTCCATGACGCCGCGGTCGACCTCGTGCGCAACCTGGGCCCGCTGATCAACGTCGGCGCCGCCGTGTTCCCCCTGGACGCGACCGACGAGGCGCCGTGCAGGCCGGGCGGCGAGGTCTTCGCTGTCACGCCGGGGGCTCCCTTCGCAGAGGGACAGGTGGGCTCGACGACGACATCGCGGTTCCGCGCGGCGACGCGGGCCGCGCCCCTCGGCGGCACGCCTACCGCGGCGACCCTCGCAGCGCTGACACCGAAGCTCGTCGAGCTCCCCGGCAAGACCATCGTCGTGCTCGCGACCGACGGCGGCCCGAACTGCAACAGCTCGGCGAGCTGCGAGGCCGACGGGTGCATCGCCAACATCGAACAGCAGTGCCCCGACCCCGACGAGAACTGCTGCTCGCCCTTGGGCCTCTCGGGCCCCGAAGGGTGCCTCGATCGCGACGATACGGTCGCCGCGATCGAGCGGCTCGCGGCGAGCGGGATCGAGGTCTACGTCGTCGGCATCCCGGGGAGCGAGTTCTACGGCGATGTCCTCGACCAGATGGCGCTCGCCGGCGGCGCGGCGCAGTTCGTGAGCCCGTTCTACTTCAAGGTGGACAACCTCGACACGCTGGGGAACGTCCTCTCGAAGATCGCCAGCATCGTCGTCTCCTGCGAGTTCGACCTGGTCGACCCGCCTCCCGAGGCGGGACAGACGAACGTCTACCTGGACGACGAGCTGGTCGCCTACGACCCGGAGAACGGCTGGCGCTGGAGGTCGCCCGCTGTCGTCGAGCTCCTCGGGGAAGCCTGCACGAAGCTCAAGAGCGGGCGGGTGGAGCAAGTCCAGATCGTCTCCGGCTGTCCCACGGAGGTGGCGAGGTGAAGCGCGACGCGACGAGGCCCTCGGCCTCGCTGAGCCAGCTGACGGCCGACGCCGCGGACGACGCTGCGCTCGACGAGATCGACGCCGTCGCGTCCGCGGCCTTCGACGTGCCGCAATTCTCCGCGCGAGAAGAGCTGCGCCGCCCCTGGACGCGTTGCTGGATCGCGCGCGAAGAGCGGCGCGCGCTCGCCTTCCTCATCGCGTGGCACGTCGCCGACGAGCTCCACGTGCTGAACGTGGCCACCTGCCCGGCCGCGCGGCGGCGCGGGCTCGCGACGGCGTTGATGAATCGATCGCTCGAGTATGCGCAGCAGCAGCAAGTGCGGCTGATCCTGCTCGAGGTGCGCCGCTCGAACCGGGCGGCGATCCGGCTCTACCGGAAGCTCGGCTTCACCGCGATGGGGGTGCGCCCTCGGTACTACAGCGACAACGGCGAGGATGCGATCGAGATGGTGCTCACGCTCGATCCAGCGACCGGCGCGGTGCAACCAGGCCGCGACGAGATCCGCATCGAGATCTGAACCGCGCCGCGCGGCTCAGCGCGGGCCCGCAGCAGGCGCCGCGGGAAAGCGAGACACCGCGGCGAGCGGCGGCAGCCGCGCCGCCACCACCTGCATCGGGGTGAGCAACAGCGGCCGGAGCAGCGTCTTGGCCCGCTCGTCGAAGGGCTGGAGGAGCGCGTCGGCCTGTCGCGTCGCCTCGACCAACCGATCGGCCATGAGGCGCGCGTCGACGTTGGGGTTCAGATCCTCGAGGCGCTGGATCTCGTCGCGAAGCGCGCTGAGCAACGAGATGTACCTCGCCAGGGGCGTGTCCGTGATCGGCGCCGAGCCGCTCGGCGCGGCCGGCACGCCGAACTCGACGGTCCGCTTGAACTCATCCGGCACCGAGCTCGGCCGGTTTCTGATGAGCTTCACGTTGACGGGGACCTTCAGCCTCGTCTTCTGCTCGATCTTTCGATCGAGGTACTCCTTCCCCCGCTTGGCCAAGGCCGAGTCCTCGATCGCGCTGCGATCCCGCTTCCACTGCGTGTTGTCCTCGAGAGCGCGGAGGATGCGGAGGTAGGGGTAATCCGCCTGGGTGAGCGCCTGGTACGTCTCCTTCGCCTCCTTCAGGTTGGCCGGGACCCGCACGGTGAGGTCCGCCATCCAGTCGGTCCACTGCGCGATGTAGCTGACGTCGTAGTCGGCCGCGAGGCCGTCCAGGTTCTTGTTGATCGAGGCTTCCTCGCCGGGGGCGAGGTCCACGACCCACCGCTCAGCCATCAAGCTGTCGGCGCCGCTCTCGAGCCTCTCGAGCACCGCGAAGTGCCCCCTCTCGGTGTACGGACCGTCCACCTCCTTCCAGCGCTTCTCCTTCGCGTACAGCTTGCTGCCGATGATCTTCAGCACGGCGGGACGGTCGGCGAACATGTCGCCGAGCGTGTGCGGAGGGTACTTGCGGTTGGCGCGGCTGTTGTCGCCCGTCTCGTCGTACTTCTCCTCGATGATCGCGTTGACGAAGAAGTCGTAGTACCGCTTCCGCGGCGGCACGGCCTGGAGCGTCGCGCGCACGCTCGCGACCAGATCCTCCTTGCGCGCGATCGGGGTGACCCGCTTCTCCTTGATGAGCGTCAGGTAGTACTCGACGTGCCGCTCGAGCTGCTTCTTCAGCTCGGTCTCGGTGAGGTTCGAGGTCGCCCGCAGCACCTCGGCCCAGAGCGAGGTGAACCTGTCCTTCGCCCACGCAACGTCGAGGTGCTCGACGTCGCTCAGCATCAGGTACAGCTTGAGGTCGTTCCGCTCGCGGAGGTAGTGGTCGCCCTTCGCGAGCTTGAGGCGATCCTCGAGCCGCTGCTTGCACGGGATCACGAAGCCGTTCTGGAGGCTGGCGACGTAGACGTGCACGAGCGGCGGGTACACCGTCTCGCCCTGGAACATCGTCCACCCCATCCCGTCCGGCGGCCCCTCCTCGCGCGCCTTGTCGATCTCCTTCAGCCGATCCAGCGCAGGCCGCAGCGCGGCGAGCTTCTCCGAGAGGGGTCGCGTGTCCTCCCACCGGAGCGCGCTGACGGCGCGCGCGTCCGCCTCCACGTCGCGCAGGAACGCGCGGTTGTTGGCGAACGACACCACGCTGGGGATCGCGAGGATGACCCCGAGCGCCGCGGCCGCCGCGCTGATCGCGCCGCGAACGAGCCGCTGGCGCCGGATCTCGCTCGCGCTCCTCGCGGCGATGTCCCCGTCCGGGAAGACGACGTTCATGAAGACGTCGTGGAGGAAGTAGCTCTTCGACTCCACGTTCTGCTGCGCCGCGGCCTCGTGCGTGCGGATCCCCATCGCCTGGCCCATGCGCTGGAGGACCCGGTCGAGCGGCCTGCCCTCCTGCGTGCCGCTCGTGAAGTAGAAGCCGCGAAAGATGGGCGTCCCCTGGAACGCGTTGACCATGAAGACCGTCGAGACCAGATCGGAGAGGTTCCGCCGGATACCCGAGAACTCGAGCGGGAACTGGTAGACGCGCTCGCGCGCCTCGCGGCTGCGCTCCATCACGAGCCGCTTCAGCGAGCGGCCGTGGATCTGCTTCGCCAGGGCGTCGAACTCCGCGTCGAACAGCCTCCCTGGGTCGGCCTTGTCCGCGCTGAGCTTGAGCGTCGCTCCCCACGCCTGCGCGCGGTCGCTCTTGCGCATGTCGCCGAAGAACTCCGAGAAGCCCGCGATGAGGTCGCATTTCGTGAACAGGAGGTAGACGGGCAGCACCATGTGGAGCTGCGTCATCACCTCGTCGATGCGCGCCCGGAGCTTCTTCCCCATCAGCTCGACCTGCTGCTCGCTCGCGTCGATGAGATCCGCCACGCTCACGGCGACCAGGATGCCGTTGAGCGGGCGGCGAGCGCGGTGCTTGAGGAGCATCTGCAGGAACGCGATCCACTCCTCGTGGTCGTCCTGCTCCGTCGTGTAGCGCCCCGCGGTGTCGAGGAGGATCGCCTCGTTGGTGAACCACCAGTCGCAGTTGCGCGTGCCGCCGACGCCGCGCACGCCGCCGCCGTTGCTCGGGTGCGCGTACGGGAAGACGAGGCCGGAGTGCTTCAACGCCGTCGTCTTCCCCGCCCCGGGCGGGCCGATGATGACGTACCAGGGCAGCGAGTAGAGCGCGGCGTTGCCGTGCTCCTTCCCCTTGCCGAGCTTCGAGCTCTTCAGGGCGCTGATGCCGCCCTGGACCTGCCGCTGGAGCTCCTGGATCTCGGCGCGGCGCTCGGGCCGCGCGTTGAGCGCCTGCTGCGCTCCCTGCTGGACGATGGCCCGCTCAAGCGCAGACGCGGCGCGGCGCGCGTTGATCCGGCGGTACACGAAGAGCGCGATCGCGGCGAGCGCGATGACGACGCTCGTCGCGATCGGGATCGCGGTGGGCAGGTCGAACGTGAAGAACGCCGCCCACGAGATGAGGAACAACAGCCCGAAGAGGACCCACAACACGGAAGCGACGATACCACCGGTCGCCGCTTCCGGAGCACGTCCACGCGGCGCCGCCGGGCGAGCGTGGGCCGACCGCGCGCCGCGATACGCGCGTCAGTCGCCGCCGCGCTCGTAGTCGCCCGGATCGAGCGCGGCGTCGGTATCCTCGCCGGCCTCGAGCCGGCGCGAACGGATCGCGTCCACGGCGATGTCGATCACCTCGAGCCGCGTCGAGGGGGCGTAGTACTCGTTTTCCGAGACCGACGGCAGCTCCGCGAGCCTGGCCGCGACCGCCTCGCGATCGTCTTCCTCCAGCTCCAGCGCCGCCGGATCGCCGCTCAGGGAGTCCTCTGCAAGGTCCGGCGCGGCGTCGGCCCGATGTCCGCGCGTGAGCGCCTCGCGCACGAAGAGGACGGGGCTGAACGCGAGGTAAACCGAGCCGAACTGCACCTGCCAGTAGGTCGGATCTTCGCCATCCAGGCGCCACCACGACGCGTGCCGGCGCCGGATCACCTCGCCGAAGTAAGCGCCTGCCATGTGCGCGATCACCGGCAACGCTTCGACCCGCTCCGACGTCGCGCCGCGCGCCTGCTCGAGGTAGTGGTCGAGCACGGGCAGGGTCTCCGGCCGATAGTCAAGCCGTACGCCGAGGGCGCGCTCCACAAACCGCACGCACCCCTCGGCGAGATCCTCCACGGTGGACGGCGGCGGCGCGACAGGTTCGACAGCTGCAGCGGACAGCGCAGACTCGGCCGGCCGCTCCGCAGAAATCGGAGACGTCCCTGCACCGTTCTGTTTGGTATTCATGGGCTCCACGCTATTCTTCTCCGGTGCGGGTGGCCGCTCGTCAACGTGGTCGTGCTTGGAGCGCCTCGGCAAGCTCCGCAAGGACCGTGTCCGGCCCTCGACCGTCCTCTGCAGATCCCCGGGCGCAGCGGAAGCACGCTCCGTCGGAGCCGACAAAGCTGACGAGACTGACGGAACTCACGGGACCGACGGAACTGAAGGAACTGACGGACCCGATGGATCCGCCGGAGCTTACGGAACCGCCGGAGGTAACGGAACCGCCGGAGGTAACGGAACCGCCGGAGGTAACGGAACCGACGAGCCAGCCGACACAACGCCAACGGGCCGACAAAGCTCGGTGCCGGTCGTACCGGGCCATCCGTGGATCCAGGTTTGAATTCCTAACGGAAGTCGAGGCCTTCGTGCTAAGCTCCGCCCTCGCGTCGAAATGAGACTCGGGATTTTCAGCGATACGCACGCCAACTACGAGGCGCTCAGCGCTGTGCTCGAGTCCTACCGCCACGAACGTATCGACGTTTACTACTGCCTCGGGGATACGGTCGGCTACGGCGGCTCGCCGAACGAGTGCGCCGATCTCGTCCGCAAGGTGGCCAAGAAGACGATCCTCGGCAACCACGACGCGGCCGTCGCGGGCCGGATGGATTACTCGTATTACTACGAGGCCGCCCGGCAAGCGCTGGACACCCACGCAGCGATGCTGTCCTCCGAGAACGCGGCCTGGCTCCGGAGCCTGACGTACCAGGAGAAGTTGACGGACATCAACGTCGACCTCTGCCATGGCTCGCCCGTCCGGCTCGAAGAGTTCGAGTACATCTTCGCCCCCGAGCAGGCGCGCGAGTGCCTCCCGATGTGGAACGAGCTCGGTCACATCACGCTGATCGGCCACTCCCACCTCTGCAAGGTGTTCGCGCTCACGCCGAACAGCGTCGAGGAGCTCCCTGCGGTGGACTTCCAGCTCGAGCAGGGTCGCAAGTACATCGTGAGCGTCGGCTCGGTGGGACAGCCGCGGGACTACGACAACCGCGCGAGCTACACGGTCTACGACAGCGACACGAAGCGCTTCGAGTTCAAGCGCGTCGAGTACGATATCGAGACAGCGGCGGAGAAGGTGCTGCGCGCCAAGCTCGAGCGCAACTTCGCCCACCGCCTCTACATCGGGGTCTGAGGCTCCAGACAGCGGCGGCACCTGGCGCACGCTCGGTGCGGCAGGACCGAGGGCATGCGCGCGCTCGTGCGCGGACACGTCGCGCATGGCTTGAGGCCTCAGGGCGGCGCGAGGCGCAGCTGGGCCAGGCGTTTGCGCGCCGGTGCCGCGCCCCTTCAGCGGCTCGCGTCATGTCCAGGGCGGCGAGCCCTGGCAGAACGGCGTGGCCGGCACTGATAGAGCAGCATGCTCGTCTGGTTGTCCGGCGACTCGGCGGAGAAATCGCTGCGGAGCTCCGTGAGCTCGAAGCCGTTGTAGTGGAGCAAGGCCTCGAGCTCCTGCGGGTAGAACTGACGATGGGCGAGCGGCGTCATCCAGCGCTGGCCGCCGTCGACGGGCGAGAACTCCATGGAAACGAACAGGATCTGCCGGACCTTGTCGTAGTCGAACCGCTCCGTGTACCGGACGAACTCGCCGGGGCCATCCTTCGTGGGGTACCGGAACCGCGGCGTGGCGTAGGCGCGATCCGGATCTCGCGCGAGCTCTGCCGGCTCGGGCATGGAAACATCGAAGACGAGCTCGCCCTTCGGCGTCAGATGCTCGCGCGCTCGCGCGAGGAACCGCTCCACATCCACGCGCGTGTACAGGTGCAAGAAGGCGTTGAACGGGCAGATCACGAGCGGAAAGCGGCGCCCCAGCCGCAGCGCCCGCATGTCGCCCCGCCGGAGGCTCACGCGAGAGGAGACAGCGCGCGGCTCACGTCCCAGCTGAGCGCGCAGATCGCCGAGCATCGGCGCGGACAGGTCCACGCCGGTGATCTGGACCCCCGCCCTCGCGACAGGCAGCGTGATCCGTCCGTTACCGCAGCCGTACTCGAGCACCGGCCCCGCAGACGCGAGCGCGAGGTCGACGTAGTAGCGGACGTCATCCTTACGGCGCGCGTACGTCTTCGCGTAGTACGCCGGATCCTCGTAGTGGGCCGACGTCCCTGCTTCGAGCTCCGGATCGCGACGCTGGCCGGAGCCTGAAACGCGCGCCGACCGCCTCGTGGCCATCCCGCTCATGCGAGGCAACAGATCAAGCGCAGCGCTGGCACGGTGACGGGAGCGAGCTGCGGAACGGAGCCCCTACGGAGGCGCGCATCACCGGACGCGCGCCCTTCCGATGCGGCATCAGCGCTGGCCGCCAGCGTTCATCTGCTGGAGCCACTCGGATACGACCTCGTGGGAGCTCCGGTGGAAGTGCACCTTGCCCGCGGCGATCTCTCGGAGGCTGGTCACGGCAGGCTTGTTCTTCGTCTTCACGAGGGCGTCCGAGCCCTTCATGAGCTGCCGCGTCCGGTTGGCCGCGAGCACGACGAGAGCGAAACGGTTTTCCTCGCGCTCGAGGCAGTCTTCCACAGTCACACGCGCCATAGGGGGGCCGAGAGTAGCTCCCCGCCCCGGCAAGCGCAAGGGACATGCCGCCCCGGCGGGTCTACCTGCTCTGCTTCCTCCGCTTCCTCTGCTTCCTCTGCTTCCTCTGCTTCCTCTGCTTCCTCTGCTTCCTCTGCTTCCTCTGCTTCCTCTGCTTCCTCTGCCGCTTCTGGTTCTGCCTCCCGCTCTTCCTCCTTTTGCGGTTGCGGCGCGCGCTGCCGCTTCGCCCGAGCGGTGGTTCACGTTGTTCGTTGCCCTCCACGCAGGTCCCGGCTACGAGGTCGCACCGTGGCCGCTGACCAGGACTCTCTCCTTCCCCCTCCCCCTCGTCCGGCCCCCGGGCTGAAGTACCGCCGCATCGTGCTCAAGCTGAGCGGCGAAGCGCTCTGCGGCGAGGAAGGGGGGTTCGGCATTCGTCCCGAGACGCTCCACCACGTGGCCGGCGAGGTCGCCGAGCTCCAGCGGATGGGGGTGCAGATCGGGGTCGTCGTGGGCGGCGGCAACATCTTTCGCGGGCTGAAGGGCGCGAGCGCGGGGATGGACCGCTCCCAGAGCGACTACATGGGCATGCTCGCCACCGTCATCAACGCGCTCGCCCTCCAGGACGCGCTCGAGAAGACGGGCGTGCCGACGCGCGTGATGACCGCGATCGAGATCCGGCAGGTCGCCGAGCCGTACATCCGCCGCAGGGCGATGCGGCACCTGGAGAAGGGCAGCATCGTCATCTTCGCCGCGGGCACGGGCAACCCGTTCTTCTCGACCGACACGGCGGCGGCGCTGCGGGCCATGGAGATCCAGGCGCAGGCGCTGTTCAAGGCGACCAAGGTCGAAGGCATCTACGACCGCGATCCCGTGCGCCACGAAGGCGCGCAGATGTTCGCGCACCTGAGCTACGACCGCTTCCTCGCGGACAGGATCGGGGTCATGGACTCGACGGCGGTCACGCTCTGCCGCGAGAACAAGATGCCCATCCGGGTGTTCAAGCTCATGACCCGCGGCAACATCCTCCGCGTCTGCAGGGGCGAAGAGATCGGCACGATCGTCGACTGAGCGCGCGTTCGAGCGCTCAGCGCGCGCGACGATCCGAGGCGTTCGCCGGCACGCCAGCCCGAACGAGGCGCTGCGACCTCGAGCCACGCGGAAACCATGCTAGACCCCGAGCCAGCAATGACCCGAGCTCCGGTGCGCCGACCCCTGCTCGCCATCTCGCTCGTCGCGCTCGTCGCGGGCTGCGACGAGCCCGCCCTCCAGGTCCCCTCGGACGCGGGGGATCCGGTCTTCGGCCTCACCGCCGAGCAGTCGGCGCGCGTGCTCGCGAAGGTCGGGGACAGGGTGATCACGCTGGGCGACTTCGGCAGGACGCTGGAGCGAATGGACCAGTTCGATCGGCTCCGCTACCAGACGAAGGAGCGGCGCCGCGAGCTGCTCAGCGAGCTCATCGACGCGGAGCTGCTCGCGCTGGAGGCCCGGCGCCGAGGCCTCGACAAGGACCCCGCGGTCGAGGACACGATCCGGCAGATCCTCCGCGAGGCGATGATCGCCCGGGCGCGAAAGGGCCTGCCCGCGCCGGCCGACATCCCCGCGTCCGAGGTGCGCGCGTACTACGAGGCGAACGCCGACAAGTTCAGCGAGCCCGAGCGCAGGCGCGTGGCCGCCATCGTCGTCGGCGACCGAGCCCTCGGGGAGAAGGTCCTCAAGGAGGCGCAGAAGGCCGGGAGCAGCAGCGCGTGGGGTGAGCTCTTTTTCAAGCACTCGCTCACGGCGCCGAAGGACAAGAGCGCGGCCCCGCCGCTCGATCTCGCCGGAGAGCTCGGCATCGTCAGCCCGCCCGGCGATCCGCGCGGCGCCCACCCCCGCGTCCCAGAGCCGGTCCGCGCGGCCGCCTTTCGCATCGGCGGCGTGGGTGCGGTCGGCGAGGAGCTCGTCGAGGCCGACGGACGGTTCTTCGTCGTCCGCCTGAACGGGCTCACCAGCGGGCACCGGCGCGAGTTCGCGGAGGCCGAACGCTCGATCCGGGTCGCGCTCCTCCAGCAGAAGATGCAGGAGCAGGAGCGCGCTCTCGAGGACGAGCTGCGGAAGAAGTTCCCCGTCGAGATCAACGAGGCGGCGCTCTCCTCGGTTAAGCTGCCGGAGCAGCTCACGGAGACCGGGAGCGCGGCGCAGCCCGATCCCGCGAAGCCCCGCACGCCACAGCCGGAGCGGTCCGGCGCTGCCGCGGCGCCGTCGAGCGATGCGGGCAAGTAGCGAGCTCGTCGCCGCCGCGCGGCTCGCCCGGGGACCCGGCGAGGAAGGCGCGAACACCCGCGCCGTCGCGCCGCCGGAGCGACCGGGGCCGCTCGCCGCGAGCGCGCAGCAGGGAGCGCGACCAGCCCGCGTGAAGACGCGGAAGAGCGACTGGACATGGCAGCTGCGTCACGCTCTCTCGAGCGCCGATGAGCTCCACGGGGCGCTGTCGCTGACGCCGGAGGAGCTCGCTGGCGCCAGGCGCGCCGAAAAGGCGGGGCTGCCCATCCGCGTCACCCCCTATTACCTGAGCCTCTGCGACGACGCCGATCCGGCGTGCCCGATCCGCCGGCAGTGCGTGCCGCTCGCCGACGAGTCCGCCGAGGTGCCCGGCGATCTGGTCGACCCCCTCGGCGAGGTCGCGCACGAGGTCGCCCCCCACCTCGTGCAGCGGTACCCGGATCGCGCGCTGCTCCTCGCGACCGACCGCTGCGCCGTCTACTGCCGCTTCTGCACCCGATCACGCATGGTCGGCGACGGCGGCGGCGCGGTGGCGCTCGAGCGCCTCGCGCCGGCGATGGCGTACCTCGAGGCGCACCCGGAGGTGCGCGATGTCATCGTGAGCGGCGGCGATCCCCTCGCCGTCTCGACGGACCGCGTCGTGCGGCTCATCGCTCGGCTGCGGCAGATCCAGAGCGTGGAGACGATCCGGATCGCGACGCGCGTGCCGGTCACGCTGCCGCAGCGGATCACCGCGGAGCTCGTGCGCGCGCTCAAGCCGTATCACCCGCTCTGGGTGATGACGCACTTCAACCACCCGAAGGAGCTCACGCCCGCCGCCGAGCGCGCGTGCAAGCGCCTCGCGGATCACGGCTTCCCCGTCATGAACCAGACCGTGCTGCTGCGCGGTATCAACGACGACGCGACGACGCTCGCGACGCTCTTCCGGGGTCTCGTGCGCTGGCGGGTGCGCCCCTATTACCTGCTCCAGATGGACCCCGTGCGCGGCACGGCGCACCTGCGCACGCCGCTCGCGACCGGCGTCTCCCTCATGGAGCAGCTCCAGGGCCGGCTCACCGGCATCGCGCTGCCGAAGCTGATCGTGGATACGCCCGGCGGGATGGGCAAGGTGCCCGTCGGGCCCGAGTACGTCGTCGACCGTCGGCCGGGGCGCACCGTCCTCCGCACGCACCGCGGCGTCGAGGTCGAGTACGTCGACCCCCCGGCGGGGTCTTCTGGCTGAGCCGCCCGCTCAGCGACCCAGGCCCCGCGAGAGCGGCTTCGCGACCCGGAACGACAGGTTCAGCGCCCGCGCGATCCCGAAGAAGCGGGTGCGCGACGCGCTCCTGCACTGCTGCGAGTCCGCGGCCCAGCTCCCGGAGCGGACGATGCGCCACGGCGGCGCGTCCCCGCCAGCGTCGGCCGCCGATTCGAGCTCACCCGACGTCTCCGCCCACGATCGCTCGCCGTTCACGTCGGCGACCCACTCGCGCACGCCGCCCGCCATGTCGCGCACGCCGTAGGGCGAGGTGTCGATGGGAAAGGTCCCTACCGGCTCCGGCTGCGCCAGGAACGGCCGCGACGAGCGCATCAGGCAGAACGTCGGGTCGAAGTGATCTCCCCACGGGTAGAACCGCCCGTCGGTCCCGCGCGCCGCCTTCTCCCACTCCAGCTCGGTGGGCAGCCGGATCTCGATCCCGTCGCGCTCGCTCCGGAAACGGCAGTAGGCCACGGCGTCAAACCAGTCGATGAGGATGACCGGCAGGTTCCAGAGGTGCCCCTCCTCCGCCGGGAACCGCTTCTGCGCGTCGCCCTCGACCACGCTGGGCAACGGCTCCCAGCCGCCGCTGCTGGCGGGCCGCGCGACGTAGCCCTCGGAGCCGCGCGTCCCGTGCGGCGCGCGCTTGAGGGCGAGATCGAGATCGCGCGTCTCGAGCTCGTTCAGGAACTCGCAGTACTCGCGGAAGGTGACGGGGAACTTCGCGATCGCGACGTCGGGGACGTGGAGCTCGGCGCGGCGGAGCGGATCGTCGGCCTGCGCGTCGCCGCCGGCGATGAAGGTCCCCCCCGGGATGTACACGAACCCCTCGCCGATCTCCGCGTCGGTGTAGAGGTTCACCTCGACGCGGTGGTGGGTGCCGCGCTTGAGCAGCAGCGGGTAGCGCACGTCCCGGCAGCCGGCGCGCTTCAGGATGAAGAGGTAGCTGCCCGGCTTGAGGTGCACCTCGCGGAGCGGCGTGCGGCCGAGCGAGCGCTCGTCGCTCGCCACGAGGATGCGATCCTTCTCGACGTAACGGTACGCGACGACGCTCGCGCCGGGCGGCGACGAGTCGAACGAGAGGACGGAATCGGCGGTGAGCAGCGCGGCGTAGCGGCCCACGTCGAACTCCGCCACGAGCGCCTCGTGGTAGATGCGCGCCGCGTGCTGGTGCTCCTGGTCCGCCCGCACCGCGCGCGACCAGTAGAGATCCGCGAGCCCGGCGCGCGCCTCGACCAGGTCCGGATCGTACGCCAGCGCCTTCGTGTAGAGATCGATCGCCTCCGCCGCGGCGCGCGCCTGCTCGCGCTCGACCCCGGCGGCCCTGTCCTCGAGCTGCCACCCGGCCCGCTTGCGCTCGATCGCCTCGTACTCCTTCACGTCCTTGAGCAGCCGCCGCGCCTCCTCGACGAGCCGCTCGCGCTCGCCGTCGAGCCGCCGGTCACGCTCGAGCGGGGCCTTGGCGAGCTCGCAGAGCTTGATGGCCTCCTCGCGGCGGCGCATCCGCTCCTTGGCGCCCTCGAGGAACGCCTCCGCCTCCGCCGCGACGCGGTCGGCGGTCGGCGGGCGCTGATCGGGATCCTTCGCGAGCATCGCCAGGCAGAGATCCTCGAGCAGCAGCGGGCAGCTCGGCGCGATCGAGCGCGGCGGCCTGGGATCGCGCGTCTGCGTCGCGAGGATCACGGCGAGGACGGTCGGCGCGTCGAACGGGTGCTCGCCGGTGAGGATCTCGTAGAGCACCACGCCGAGCGCGAAGATGTCCGCGCGGTGATCGATCCGCGCGTGGTCCCCTCGGATCTGCTCGGGCGCGATGTAGCCGGGCGTGCCCGAGAGCGCGCTCGCGATCGCCTCGTGCCGCCTGCGGCCGAAGTCCTGCCCGCTCGGATCGATGGAGATCGGCTCGCTCACCTCCGCCCTCGCGAGCAGCTTCGCGTTGCCCCAGTCGCCCAGGTAGACCTCGCCGTAGTCGCCGAGCAGCACGTTCTCCGGCTTGATGTCGCGGTGGGCGACGCCTCGCCGGTGCGCGTAGGCCAGCGCCCGGGAGATCTGCACGAACGCGCCGATGAGCCGGACGAGCGGCCATTGCCTGCGGAGCTCGGGGTTCGTCAGCACGTTCTGCAGGCTCTGCCGCTTGACGACCCGCATGGAGTAGTACGGCTGACCGTTCGGCAGCGTGCCGAGGTCATAGACCGGGATGATGTTCGGGTGCTCGAGCTGGGCCGTGATCCGCGCCTCGGTCCGGAAGCGGTTGCCTACCGCGGAGTCCTCCTCGGCCCCCGGCTTCAAGGTCTTCAGCGCGACGACGCGCCCGATCTCCCGGTCGCGCGCCTTCACCACCTTCCCGGCGCCGCCGGCCCCGAGCGCCTCGCCCACCTCGTACCGGGTGCCGCCGGAGTTCACGGCGCGCGTGGCGGAGGTCGCGAGCGTCGGGAAATCGGCCCCGACGTCCTCTTCGGGCAGGTCGATCTCCCGCTGCGTGTCGAAGCGCAGCGCGTCCTGGTCCTCGCTCTGCGGCGAGAGGGCGCGCGCGGCGGGCGGGCTGCGGCCCTCCTGCGCGAGCAGCTCCGGCAGCGCCGCCAGCTGCTCCGGCGTGAGGATCCCCTCGAAGAGCTCCTGGGGCGTCGACGCGCCGCCGAGGGTCCATCGGCAAGCCATATCCCAAAGGGCGTTGGGCTCGATGAGCCCTCGCGCCACGGCGGCGACGGCCAGGGCACGAGCCTCACGAGTCTGAGCGAGCTTCACTCGAGCGACCTCTCGTCCGAAACGATCTCACCCCGCGACGCGAGGCGGAAGGCCACGCTGAGGCCGTCGAGCGCAAGGCGCGGCGAGCCAGGAG
Organism: Sorangium sp. So ce426; assembly: GCF_051475585.1. Taxonomy (NCBI): domain Bacteria; kingdom Pseudomonadati; phylum Myxococcota; order Polyangiales; family Polyangiaceae; genus Sorangium; species Sorangium sp. So ce426. The sequence continues at coordinate 10,341,813 of NZ_CP150341.1, forward strand.
CGCGTGGCGCTCCCGCGAGCGATCGAGGGCTGCCGGTGACGCTGTTCCGTGCGCATCTCACGAGGCGCCGCACGTCAGTTGCCGTGGCAGGCGACCGCTCTGCTGCCACGCCGGCCCGAGCTGCCCCGTTCGAAGTCGCGGCGCGGCGGGTCCGCAGCGGCGATGGCGCCCCCCGCGTCCCGGTCTTCAGATGGTCTACGTATCGGGAATTCCTGCATTTACCATCGGCAGCTGGGCGCCGTTCAGCGTACGTGGTGTCCCCTCGGCCATGCAAGAGAGTAGGGCGGAGCCGCTCGAGGAGCGCGGTCATTTTTCGTCGCAGGTCCCGCGCGACTCGCACGTCCCCACGTCTCCAGGTCGCGCGCGTTTCGCATCTTTCGCATGTTTCGCATGTTTCGCATGTTTCGCACGGTTCGCACGGTTCGCACGTTTCCGCCGGCCTCGCTCCCTTGTCGTACAGGCAGCGAGGGGTCGTCGCCCCGCCATGGCTTCGCGCGGTCGCGCGCGGCGGGACAGGGCGGGATCATCGCTCACGGAGCGAAGCTCCTCTATGCGTTCGCCGGAGCCACCGCGCCCGAGGCGACGGGGATCAACCGCAAGGCCTGCGGCGGCGCTCACGACGTCATCGCCTCCAAGCACATCGGGGTCGATGACAACCTCGCGTTCCCGACGGCCGAGCTCGCGATCATGGGCCCGGAAGGCGCGGTGAGCATCGTGTATCGCAGCGAGATCCAGCGAGCAGCCGACCCGGCCGCCGCCCGCGCACGCATCGTCGGCGACGACAAGGCGAAATTCGCCACCCCGTACAAGGCGGCCGAGCTCGGCTTCATAGACGAGGTGATCTGCCCGCGCATGCTCCGCACTCGACTGGCTCGAGCCCTCGACCTCCCGCGCGACAAGCGGGACAAGAACCCACCGACGAAGCACGGAAACATCCCGCTTTAGCAGAATTTTGCGGCAGCTGGCAGCCCGCGAGAGCTGGGCTCCGGGAGAGATCGGCGAGCAAACCGCTTAGAGCGCCACGGCAGGTGGGTGCTGGGGCGAGCGACGCCGTTGCGCGGCCGATCCCGAGCGTGTAGAAACGACTTGCGTGGCTGTTTTTCTTTGAACTCCACGCGCGATGCTTCTCTCTGACCGACGATCTGCACAGGTGCACCCGGGGGCCGGTCGCAGGAAACGGGTGGTTTGGCAGGCATGCCGAGCGTTGGGGGGGCGCCGAGTACACGAATGAAGGGTCGGTTGGGTTCTGTGGAGGTATTGAGCATGAAATCTTGGGTATTCGCTGCGATTTTGATCTCCGGCTGCGCCCTCGTGGCTTGCGGTGACGACGGCAACACGTCGTCGGGCTCCAGCACCACCAGCAGCAGCGGGAGCAGCAGCTCTGGCGGCGGCAACGGCGGCAACGGCGGCAACGGCGGCAACGGCGGCAATGGCGGCAGCGGCGGCGCCGGCGGAGAAGGAGGCGCGAGCGCCACGAGCACTTCCTCGACGGGTACCCCGACCTGTGATGACACCGAGGACACGTGCGGCCGCGACACGAATGCGGGCTGCTACAAGTGCGCCGTCGATGGGCCGTGCAAAGAGGTCCACCAGGGCTGCGTGGACAGCGACGATTGTATTGACGTGGTGGTGTGTATCGCTGAATGCGCCGCGGAGGAAGACTCGGCCACGTGCATCGAGACGTGCCGCACCGACAACGCGGCCGGGGTCGAGGCCTACGACGCCCTCATCACGTGCACTGTTTGCGAGGAGTGCGCCGAGAGCTGCGATGCCGGCGGAGAGCCGGTATGTGGCCTGTGAGCTCCTGACAACAGCAGCGCATCTCCGAAGGGGGCGCCAGATGGCCGCCCCCTTCGGCCTTTATGCGGGCCGAGCCGCGGCGGACGGCTCGCCCGCGCCAGCCGTCGCGGCTCGGCAGCCGGCGCAGGGGGCGCGAGGCACGACACCGGCGGCTCCGGAGCAGCACGGAAGCGGCGGCGTGCCAGCGGGGCGAGGGAGCGGGGCGGTTCGGGTCCCGAGCGAGGGCGGGGAGCGCCTCCCGAGGGACGTCGCCCCAGCGCGCGCGCCCTCGCCGCCGTGCGGGCGCCTCGACCCGGCGCTCCCGGCCAGGGCCTTGGCCCAGCGGCAGGCGCCGCCGGTCCACGAGCAGGCGGCAGGCGCCGCCGGTCCGCGGGCCAGGCGGCAGGCGCCGCCGGGCGCCGCCGGGCGCCGCCGAGGCAGAGCGGCGGAGACGCGAGGTAGCTCACGCGCAGGCGGCCGGCCTGACTCGGCGACCTCCGGTCCCGGGCCCCCAATCGCGCAGCATACTCCGGGTTGCGCCTTCATGGGCCGGGCAACCCGTGGTAACGCTTGGCGGCGCCGCCGATGTGCGGCATCCGACATGGGAAAGAACCTTCTCGTCATCAATGTGGACATCCGCGAGACACGCGTCGCGCTGATCGAAAACGGGATCATCGCTGAGCTGCATCTCGAGCGGGAGAGCTCCAAGGGGACGCTCGGAAACATCTACCTCGGCAAAGTCAGCCGTGTTTTGCCCGGAATGCAGGCCGCGTTCATCGACGTGGGGCTCGAGCGAGCAGCCTTCCTGCACGTCGAGGACCTCATCCGGCCCGACGATTTCGAGGCGTACCTGGCTGGGCACCGCCGGACTGTCGAGGAAGAGCGCGCCTCCTCGCGAGGCCGCGCCGCGCGTGGCAGCGAGGCGCCTAGACCTGATGAAAGCGAGGTGCATGAGCTATCGGGCGCAGAAGCCGCGCCCGAGAGCCCCGACCTGACGCCCGGGCCAGACGAGCTCCGGGAAGGAGCGGACTTCGGGGCGGAAGAAGGGTTCGAGGCCGGCGGCTCCGTCGATGCCGGCGGCTCGCTCGACGAAGGGAGGGACGTGCCGATCGAGCTGCCCACGGCGCTCGATGTGCTCGGAAGCCCCTCCGGCCAGGCGTTCGCCGGCGTGGGGACGATGGTGGCGCTCGACGAGGCCGACGACCCGGAGCCGGAGATCGACGACGGGCACGAGCACGACGGCGCGGACGACGACGACGAGGAGCTGGTCGCGCCAGGCGGAGGCAGCGACGCCGACGAGGCCAGCGACGAGGAATCCGGCCCCGACGAGGCGAGCATCGAGGACGACGACGAGCTCGACGCGCCCGGCTACGAGGTCGAGCCTGCCTCCCCGCCACCGGAGGATGCCGCGGACGCGTGGAGCGCGGCCGAGGAGCATCCGGAAGCGCTGAGCAACACCGCGGACAGCGGCGAGGCGGGAGCGCAGGAGGCGAGCGCGTCGGACGAGCCCGCCGCGCACGGCGCCGCCGGCGACTGGCCAGCCGGACAGGAGGCGAGCGCGCCGCCGGTCCCGGAGGCCGCGGCAGCGGCCTCGGACGATGACGTCCCGCCGGCAGCGCGAGCGCGCAGCGGGCGCGCGCGCGGACGGCGCGAGGCGCGCGTGCGCCGATCGGGACGGACGCGCGACCGGCGCGCCAACCTCGAGGGCGGCGCCGCGCTCGCGGAGGCGGCCCCCGCGGAAGCGCGCGAGGGGCGCGAAGGCCGCGAGGCCCCGCGCGAGGGGCGCGAAGGCCGCGAGGCCCCGCGCGAGGGGCGCCAGGCCCCGCGCGAAGGCCGCGAGGCGCCGCGCGAGGGACGCCAGGCGCCGCGCGAAGGGCGCGAGGGCCGCGAGGCGCCGCGCGAAGGGCGCGACCGGGGCGGCAAAGGACAGGGCGGCGGACGCGAGGGGCGCGATCGCGAGCAACGCGGGCGCGAGCAGCGGACGCGAGAGCGCGGGCGCGAGCAGTCGCGGGACGGCAAGGGCAAGAGCGCGGCGCGGGGCCAGCAGAGCTCACGCAGCTGGCAGAACGAGCCGCCGCGGATCTCGAAGTCGACGCCGATCCGGGAGGTCGTCCGCGAAGGGCAGGAGGTCATCGTCCAGGTCTCGAAGGAGCCGATCGGGACGAAGGGCGCCCGGGTCACGAGCCACATCTCGCTGCCCGGCCGCTATGTCGTGTACCTGCCGACGGTCGATCACATCGGGATCTCCAAGCGCATCGGCTCGGAGAAGGAGCGATCCCGGCTGCGGGACGCCATCGAGGCGATGAAGCCTCCGCAGGGCGGGCTCATCGTGCGCACGCTCGCCGAGGGCCTCACGAAGAAGCAGCTCAAGGCCGACGTCGGCTACCTCGTGCGCCTCTGGGGCGAGGTGGCGAAGAAGCGGGAGAGCGGCGTGAGGGCGCCTGCGGTGCTCTACACCGAGCTCGACCTCGTGCTGAAGACCGCCCGCGACCTCTTCACCGACGACATCGAGAAGATCGTGATCGACGACCGCGAGGAGTACATCCGGCTGCGGCGCTTCGTCGAGATGTTCATGCCCGAGCGCGCCGACGCGGTGGAGCTCTACGAGGGGACGGAGCCGATCTTCGACGCGTACGGGATCGAGGACGAGATCCAGCGCGCGCTGTCGCGGAAGGTCCCGCTGCCCTCGGGCGGGCACCTGATCATCGACCAGGCCGAGGCGCTCACCGCGATCGACGTGAACACAGGGCGGTTCGTCGGCAAGGGGTCGAAGGATCTCGAGGAGACGATCCTGACCACGAACCTGGAGGCGGTCGAAGAGATCGCCTACCAGCTCCGGTTCCGCAACATCGGCGGGCTCATCATCCTCGACCTCATCGACATGGAGCGCGCCCAGAACCGGGAGAAGGTGCGGCGCCGCCTCGAGGAGCTGCTCTCCAGGGACAAGGCGAAGACCACGCTGAACCGGATCTCCGATCTGGGCCTCATCGAGATGACCCGGAAGCGGACGCGCGAGAGCCTCGGGCGGACGATCCTCGAGCCGTGCTTCTACTGCGACGGGACGGGCCAGCTGCAATCCAAGCAGACCGTCGCCTACGAGATCCTGCGGCAGATACGGCGCGAGCGGATGAACCTGCCCGGCTACTCGGTCGTGGTCAACGCGCACCCGGCCGTGATCGACCTGCTGAAGAACGACGAGCGCATCGCCGTGCAAGAGGCGGAGCGGCTGTTCCAGCGCCGGATCGATCTCGTGCCCCGGAAGGAGTACCACCTCGAGCAGTTCGATCTGCAAGGCAGGTAAGGCGTCATGGTGGACGATCAGGGTTCTCCGGAGAGCAGCGACGCGAAGACGGGACGCAAGGAAGAGCGCGTCACCATCAACAAGGAGTTCGAGTCCTACGACGCGTTCATCAACGAGTACGTGACGAACATCTCGCGGACCGGCGTGTTCGTGCGCTCGAAGACGCCGCTCGCCGTCGGGACGAAGGTGAACCTGCGGTTCACCGTGATCATGGACGACATCGAGACGGTCGAGGGCGTCGGCGAGGTCGTGCGCGTGCACGACGATCCGCAGGGGATGGGCGTCGTCTTCACCGAGCTGTCGGGCTACTCGCAGGGGCTCATCGACAAGCTCCTGACCAGCCAGGGGCACCGCACCTCGAAGGGCTAGGCAGAGGGCGTCGGCGATGTTCACCGGGCTTGTCGAGACGATCGGGGTCCTCCGCCGCCGGAGCGGCGGCGCCGTGGCCCGCGCGCTCGTGGAGGCGAGCCTCGGGCCGCTGACGCTCGGCGAGTCCGTGAGCGTGAACGGCGCCTGCCTCACGGTCGATCGCATCGCGCCCGGCGGCTTCGAGTGCGACATGTCCGCCGAGACCCTCGGCCGCACCACGCTCGGCGCGCTGCCGGTGGGCGCGCGCGTCCACCTCGAGCGCGCGACGCCGCTCGGCGCGCGGATGGGGGGGCACGTGGTGCTGGGCCACGTCGACGGGCTCGGCCGCGTCGTCGAGCACGCGCGGGCCGGCGACGCGATCCGCCTCCGGGTGAGCGCCCCGCACGAGCTCGCGCCGTACCTCGCGCCCAAGGGCTCGATCGCCGTCGACGGCGCGAGCCTCACGCTCAACGCCGTGTCCACGCCGGGCGCCGCCGAGATCTGGTTCGATGTGATGCTGGTGCCGCACACCATCGGCCGGACTCTCCTCGGAGAGCTCCGCCCCGGCGCGGCCGTCAACCTTGAAGTTGACGTGCTCGCGCGCTACGTGGCGCGGGCGCTCGCGGTCGCGTCGCTCGCCAGCGTGAAGGGCCGCTCGAGCCAGGACGCGCTCGGCGGCGATGCCTCCGCCGAGCGCGACGAAGAGCGTGGAAATACGGGAGAGCATGCGGATCACGACGAACGACTCCTCGCAAAGCTGCGCGCGGGGGGATTCTGGTGAGGCTGTGTCGGCCGCCTCGAGCGGCAGGCTCGACCAGGACATGACCTCCGGGGGCCCGATGCCTCATCGGCTGACCATCGACAAAGCGGTCCTCGACCGGGTGAACACCGCGCTCGATCACATCCGCGCGGGCAAGATGGTGATCCTCGTCGACGACGAGGATCGCGAGAACGAGGGGGATCTCTGCATGGCCGCGGAGGCGGTCACCCCCGAGGCGATCAACTTCATGGCGATGCACGGGCGCGGGCTCATCTGCCTCGCCCTCGACGAGGAGCAGGTCGCGCGCCTCGAGCTGCCGATGATGTCCGCGCCAGGGCGGAGCGGACCGCCGCTCGGCACCGCCTTCACGGTCAGCATCGAGGCGCGCACGGGGGTGACGACGGGGATCAGCGCCGCCGATCGGGCGCACACGATCCGGGTCGCGATCGCGCGCGACGCCGCGCCCGAGGACCTCGTCACGCCGGGGCACGTGTTTCCGCTGAAGGCGCGCCGCGGGGGCGTGCTCGTGCGGACGGGGCAGACCGAGGGGTCCGTGGATCTCGCGCGCCTCGCCGGGCTCCGGCCGGCGGGCGTGATCTGCGAGATCATGAACGACGACGGCAGCATGGCCCGCATGCGGGATCTCGAGGGGTTCGCCGCGAAGCACGGCCTGCTGATCGTGACGGTGGCGGATCTCATCCAGTACCGGCTCCAGACCGAGCGGCTGGTCCGCTGCGTGGGCGAGCGGACGCTGCGGCTCGATCTGACGGGCACGGAGTGGACCGTGTACGTCTACGAGGTGATCAACGAGCAGCGGCAGTTCCTCGCGCTGACCAAGGGCGCGGTGGCGACGCCGGACCCCATCCTGTGCCGCGTGCACTCCGGGTCGACCATCGCGGACCTCTTCAGCTCGACGCCCCTCGACGGCGGCTCGAACCTGCGCGAGGCGCTCCTCGCGATCGAGGGCGCCGGCGTCGGGGTCGTCGTCTACATCCCGTCGCGCGGGGACCTCGGCCGCGAGCTGGAGCTGCTGAAGGGCTCGGGCTCCGACGAGGCGCTCCCCGTCGTGAAGACGCAGCAGCCGTGGACGCTGCGGGAGTTCGGCCTCGGCGCGCAGGTCCTCGCGGACCTCGGGGTGCACCAGATCCGGCTCCTCACGAACAGCCAGCCGAAGATCGCGGGGATCACCGGGTACGGGCTCACCGTGATCGAGCGGGTGCCGCTCGTCTCGATGAAGGGCGAAGCCTGACAGACGGGCGCGCTCGTTCGCTGGTAAAAGGACGCTCGGACAGGATCGCGATCGGGGCGATCGCGCATCCCGCGCGGCAGGAGAGAGGAACGGCGGATGGCAGAGCAAGCGGTCGGGCAGGCACAGGCGAGGGTGATCGAAGGGAACCTGGTGGTCCCGCCGGGGGCGCGCTTCGCGATCGTGGCGAGCCGCTTCAACCACTTCATCGTCGACCGCCTGGTCGAGGGCGCGCTCGACGCCATCGCGCGGCACGGCGGCGCGCTCGGTCGGACGTCGATCGTGCGCGTCCCGGGCGCGTGGGAGATGCCCACCATCGTGGGGAGGCTCGCGCACAAGAAGGGCGTCGACGCGATCATCACGCTGGGCGCGGTGATCCGGGGCTCGACGCCGCATTTCGACTACGTGGCGGCCGAGGTCACGAAGGGGATCGCGACCGTGTCGCTCCAGACCGGGGTGCCGGTCACGTTCGGGGTGCTCACGACCGACTCGATCGAGCAAGCGGTCGAGCGGGCCGGCACGAAGCATGGCAATAAGGGGTGGGAGGCCGCCGTCAGCGCGATCGAGATGCTCGCGCTCGGCGCCGCGCTGGACACCGCTGGCCTGTAAACGAAGGTTCTGAGAGATGGGTGCGCGCTCTACCGGCCGCGAAGCGGCCTTGCAGATGCTGTTCGCGGTGGAAGCCGGCGGGAGCTCGGCGCCCCGCGTCGTCGCGACCTTCTGGCGCGAGACGCCGGGCGATCCCGAGGGACGCGCCTACGCGGACGAGGTGGTGGTCGGGGTCGCCGAGGATCTCGCGGCCGTGGACGAGGCGATCCGGAAGGCGAGCACGAACTGGCGCCTCGAGCGGATGGCGCGCGTCGATCGGAACGTCCTCCGGCTCGGCGCGTGGGAGCTCATGAACCGCCCGGAGGTGCCGCGCGCGGTCATCCTCGACGAGGCGGTCGAGCTCGCCAAGCGCTACGGCAGCGAGGAGAGCGGCGCCTTCGTGAACGGCGTGCTCGACCGGATCGCCGAGAACCTCGGCCGCGTCGACCGGGATCGCTGAGCGTCACGGCGCGCCGTCGCTCAGGCGCGCGCCTCGCTCACCACTTCAGCCAGGCGACCGTCACGCCGTCGCCGCCCTCGCTCGGGCCGCCCGGGCGGAGGCGCGCCACGTAAGGGCTCCCGCGCAGCGCCTCGCGGACGGCGTCGCGCAGGGCGCCCGTGCCGTGCCCGTGGACGAAGAACGTGACCTTGCGGCCCGCGCCGAGCGAGCGGTCGAGGAACTGCTCGGCCATGGCGACCGCCTCGTGCGCCCGCAGGCCGCGGAGATCCACGGTGTTGTCCGCCGTCTGGATCGGGACGTCGGGGTCGGCGGCGGCGTCCAGATCGACGCGGCGCTGCGGGGGCGCCGCGGCGGCCGGCGGCGCGCCGGTGCCGCGCAGCTCGGCGATCGAGGTCGTGAGCTTGAGCGAGCCGGCGGTGACCCGCAGCTGGCCGCCCGAGAGGACCTCCACCACCTCGGCCTCGGCCCGCAAGCGAGGCACGTAGACGCGGGCGCCGACGCGGATGGCGGCCGGATCGATCGCCGGCCGCGCCTGCGGCTCGTCCTTCGGGCGCAGCTCGAGCTCGCCGCCGATCGACGTCTTCTGCCCCACCGCGTCCATGGCGCGAGCGGCCGCGCGCACGTCGTCCTCGGTGGGCTTGCCGCGCAGGCGCGCCTGCGCCGCCTTGAGGTCCTCGCGCGCGCGCCGCAGGCTGGCGAGCAGCGCCTCCCCCTCCCGCGTGATCACGCCGCGCTCCTTGTCCCGGAGCCGCTCGATCTCCGCCTCGAGCTCCCGCCGCTTCGCGCGAGAGGCGGCCGCCTCCCGCGCGGCGTCCTCGCGCGCGAGCTCGAGCGCGCGGCGCTCGGCGGAGAGCTTCTCGACCATCTGCTCGAAGGTGACCGCCTCCTTCGTGAGGAAGCGCTCGGCCCGCTCGAGCACGGCGCCCGGGATGCCGAACCGCCGCGCGACAGCGAGCGCGCTCGAGGCGCCGGGCACGCCGACGACGAGCCGGAAGGTCGGGCTCATGGTGGCGAGATCGAAGCCGACCGAGGCGTTCTCGAAGCGCTGATCGCCGAGCGCGAGCGCCTTGAGGCCCTCGTAATGCGTGGTGCTGGCGACGGTGCCCCCGCGCGCGCACAGCGCGTCGAGCACGGCCGCGGCGAGCGCCTCGCCCTCGCGCGGATCGGTGCCGCCGGCGAGCTCGTCGAGCAGGACGAGCGCGCCGGGGCGCGTCTCGCCGAGGATGAGCCCCAGGTTCTTCACGTGGGCGCTGAAGGTCGACAGGTTCTTGTGGAGGTTCTGCTCGTCGCCGACGTCGGTCAGCACGACGTCGAAGAGCGCGACGCGAGAGCCCTCCCTGGCCGCGACCGGCAGGCCCGCGCGCACCATCAGCGCCGCGAGCCCGAGCGTCTTCAGGGCCACGGTCTTGCCGCCGGCGTTCGGTCCGGAGACGATCATCGCGCGGCCCGCGCTCATCGCGAGGTCGCTCGCGACCACCTTCACGCCGTCGAGCGCGAGGAGCGGGTGGCGGCCCCCGACGAGCTCGATGGAGGTCGGACTCGATCCGCCCTCCGAGGCGCCCCGCCCGGCCCCGAAGGCGTCCTCCGGGACGTCCGGGAAGGTGAGGTCGAGGTCCTCCGCGAGCCGCGCCGCAGCGGCCCGCACGTCGGCGTGGGCCAGCGCGCGGGCGGCGGCCGCGACGCTCTCGACGTCCTCGGCCACGCGGGCGGTGAGCGCCGCATAGATCGCCAGCTCCTCCCGCGCGACCTCGGCGTCGACCATCTTCATCCGGTTGCCCGTCTCGACGAGCACCCGGGGCTCGACGAACACGGTGGCGCCGCTCGCGCTCGTCGCGTGGACGATGCCGGGGAAGCGCTCGTGCGCGTCGGATCGCACCGGCAGCACGTAGCGCCCGTCGCGCTCCGTCCAGTAGCGGTCCTGGAGGATGTCCTCGTGCTTCTGGATGAGGTCCTCGAGGCGCCGGACGAGCCGCTCGCGCACCGCGCGCCGCTCCGCGCGCAGCGCCTCCAGGCGAGGCGACGCGCGATCGGCGAGCGTGCCGTCCGGATCGAACGCCGCCGCGAGCTCGCGCGCGACGGCGTCGAGCTCGGGGTCGGTCGCGCACGCGGCGTGGAGCGCGGGCGCGATCTGGCGCCGGCCCTGCAGGTACTGCCGCGACGTCCGCGCGGCCTCGAGGAGGCCGAGCACGGCGCGCAGCTCCTCGTTCGCGAGCGCCGCGCCGATGCGGGCCCGATCGAGCGCGCCCTCGAGCTCCGCGACGTCGCGCGCCGGCACCGGCTCCCCGGCCCGGGCGAGCGCCACCGCCTCGCGCACCTCCGCGAGCGCGGTGAGGGCCTCGGCGCGCGTCGACGCGAACGGCAGGGCCCGGGCCAGCCGCTTCCCGCCCCGCGACGCGCATCGCTCCGCGAGCGCCTCGAGGACGCGATCCCACTCCAGGTCGGCGCGGGTCTTGGTGGGACAGGGATCTGCGAAGGGCCCTTCGGGGTTGTAGTCCATCACGCTTCGGTCGGATCGCGGGCCACGCCGCCGGCCCCGCTCGGCATCGGGTTCTGCTCCTTCTCGAGGTAGCGGAAGATGGTGCGCGGGTCGACGCCGAGGTCGCGGGCCGTCTGCGTGCGGTTGCCGTTGTTGCGCTCGAGCGCCTCCAGCACGTACCGCCGCTGGAACTCCTCCTTGGCCTTCTCCAGCGGCATGATGGCCGTCTCGGCGCCCGGGCCGAGATCGAGATCCTCCACGGCGAGGAGCGCCTGGTCGCAGAGGACGAGCGCCTTCTTGATGCGGTTCTCGAGCTGCCGGATGTTGCCCGGCCAGGGGTACTTCTTGATCGCGGAGAGCGCGGCCGGGCTGAAGCCTCGCACGGCGCTGCCGAGCTCGTCGGCGTACTTCGAGAGCAGGACCTTGGCGATGATGAGCACGTCGTCGCCGCGCTCGCGGAGCGGCGGGAGCCACAGGTTCACGACGTTGAGCCGGTAGTAGAGATCCTCCCGGAAATTGCCGGCGCGGATCTCCTCCTCGAGGTTCCTGTTCGTGGCGGCGACGATGCGGATGTCGACCTTCTCGGGCTTCGAGTCGCCGACGCGGAAGACGACCCGCTCCTGGAGCGCGCGGAGGAGCTTCACCTGGAGGTTCAGCGGCAGCTCGCCGATCTCGTCGAGGAACAGCGTGCCCTTGTCGGCGACCTGGAACTTGCCCGGGCGGCTGGCGATGGCGCCGGTGAAGGCGCCCTTCACGTGGCCGAAGAGCTCGCTCTCGATGAGGTTCTCGGGGATCGCGCCGCAGTTGATGGTGACGAAGGGGCCGCCGTCGCGCGGGCTGCGCCGGTGCAGCTCCCGCGCGATGAGCTCCTTCCCGGTCCCCGTCTCGCCCGTGATGAGCACGCTGATGTCCGTCGCCGCGACCTTCTGCAGCTTGCGGAACACCTCGAGCATCGACGGGCAGGCGCCGATGATCTCGCCGAACTTCTTGTCGTGCAGCTCGGCGACGAGCTTGGCCTTGTCGGCCCTGAGGGCGTTCAGGAGCATCGCGTTCTGGAGGATGAGCGAGGCCTGGGACGCGAAGATGCTGAGCAGGTCGAGCTGGGCGCGGTCGAAGAGGTGCTTGATCTTGTCGTTGCCGACGTAGAGCGCGCCGATGATCTGGCCCTGCGACAGGAGCGGCGCGCACATGACGCTGGAGAGCTTCATCGCGATGACGCTGTCGCTCCGGCCGAACTGCGTGTCGGCGAGCGCGTCGGAGACGATCACCGGGCGGCCCGAGACGATGACCTGACGCACGATGCTGTCCGAGATCCCCCCGGCCGCGTCGGTGATGGCCTCCTTGCGGATGTTGCGCGACGCGCGCACCGCCAGCTTGCGATCGCCGCCAGCGGCCGGCGCGGCCGGAGCGCCGCCGCTGACCGCCGTGTCGGCCGCCGCCTCCGCCCCCTCGAGCAGCAGGAGGAAGCCCTTGTCGGCGTGCGTCAGCTCGATGACGTCGTCGAGCATCGCCTCGAGGAGCTCGTCGACGCTGCGCCGGTTGATGAGCTTCTCGCTGAAGGCGAACAGCTTGCGGACGCCGGCGAGCTCCGACGATCCCTGCAGCGGCGCGGGCCGCTCCGCCCCGCCGTCGCACGCCGGGAGCCGCTCCTGGACGGTCGGCGCCTCGGCGAACATCGAGAAGCCGACCTCGACCGTGCCGAGCTGGAGGCGGTCGCCGTGCACCAGGCGGGCGCGCCGCTTCTTCTTGCCGTTGATCGCGATCTCGCCGTCGCGCTCGCACTCCTCCAGCACGAAGTCGCGTCCGTCGAACACGATCTGCGCGTGATGGTCCAGCACCCCCGCCCCCGCGACCGCGACGTCGTTTCCGAGCGCCTTGCCGATCGTCGTGACCGGTTTGTGGACGCTGTAGAGGCGTGGCGCGCCCTCGGCGGCGAAATACTTCAGGGTCGGCATCGAGGGCAGCATAGCAGGCGTGCCGCGGCCTCATGCAGCCGTGTTGGACGGCACACGGCGGCTTACCAGAGCTCTCCGACGACGACGGCGCCGAGCCCGCCCCGATAGGGCGTGAGGCTGCCGCCGAGCACGCGCGCGAACGGGGGACGGCCACGATCTTCCTGGTCGTCCAGGGCGACGGAGGCGCTCGAGTCCGGCCTCCCGAGGAACAAGGCGCCCGCGACGAGGCCGAGGGTGCCCGCCGCGCCCTGGGCGATGAGGCCGCGGCGGGGGTCATGATCGCTCCCGATGTACGCGAGGTAGATGGGCAACGACACCACCGTGCCGATGCCGAGCCCGCCCCACATCCACGCGAGCTGATTCCACGAGGGCGTCCACGCGACGGACAGGCCGACGGCGCCCGCGGTCGCGACGTTGAACCCGATGAGGCCCCCGAGCGAGATGCTGTCGTTCGACTCGCTCCAGTCGCCGTTGCTGGCGGCGGCCCCGAACGCGCTGCCGATGAGCGAGCCCCACACCGCGCCCGAGGCGACGAGCATGTTGGTCTGCGGCTTGGGCCGGAGGAGGTAGTAGAAGCCCCAGCCCGCCGCGCCGCCGACGGTCGAGCCGATCACCTCGGCGGTCGCGAGCCCGAGGAAGCCCCACTCCTTGCCCTTGCGCGCGCTGACGTACTGGTAGGAGGCGATGCCGAGCCCCTCGCCCGCGCCGATCACCATGCCCGTGGCGATCGCGGACGGCATGCCGCGCGGCATCGGCGGCGAGTCGAGGAAGTAGACGCCGACCGGCGCCGCGACGCCGAGGAGCGCGGGCGCGATGAACTGCGCGCCGGGATCGTCGATGCCGGCGAGCGCGTCGATCCAGATGCCGGTCCCCACGCCGTAGGCCACGGAGGTGGCGTAGAGGTAGCCGACCTCGAGCGGCGTCGACTTGGGCTCGCTCTTCTTCTGCGGGGCGTACCCGTAGCCGCCGTACTGGCCTCCGTACCCGCCGCCGTACTGGCCGCCGTACTGACCGCCGTACCCGCCGCCCTGCTGACCACCGTAGGGCGGCGCGCCGTACTGGGCAGCGGCCGTCGAGCTGACGCTCGACAGGAGGAGCGCGGAGAGGAGACTCACGAGAGGTCGCGTGTGCATCGCGCCGCCACTTTACACGCTCGCGAGAGGCGAGGCGCGCGGCGGCGCGAGAAAGCGCCTTCCCGCGAGCCGGCCCCGCGTCTCACTCTCTCGTGAGGGCGCGGGTCATGAGGTCCACGACGGCCTGCTGCGGCGGCTTCCCCTCGTACAGCATCCGGTACACCTCGACCGTAATCGGCGCGCTCACGCCCAGCTTGTCCGCGAGGTCGTGCGCGCTCTTTGCGGTCTTCACGCCCTCGGCGACATGGCCGAGGCCGGCGAGGATCTCGTCGAGCTTCCGTCCCCTGCCCATCTCGATCCCGACGGTGCGGTTGCGCGACAGCTCGCCCGTGCACGTGAGCACCAGGTCGCCCATCCCGGAGAGGCCCGCGAGGGTGAGCGGGTTCGCCCCCTTCGCCGCCGCCACGCGGCCGATCTCCGCGAGGCCGCGCGTGACGAGGCCGGCGCGCGCGTTGTGGCCGAAGCCGAGGCCGTCGCAGATGCCGGCGGCGATGGCGATGACGTTCTTGAGGGCGCCGCCGACCTCGACGCCCACGACGTCATCGGACGAGTAGACCCGGAACCTGTCGGTCGCGAACATGCGCTGCACCGCGTGCGTCTCCCGCTCGCTCCTGCCGGCGACCACGACCGTGGTCGGCTGGCCGGCCGCGACCTCGCGCGCGAAGCTCGGGCCCGACAGGTACGAGAGCCGCGGCTCGGCCTCGCGCCCGAGCTCGTCGATCAGCACCTCGCTCATCAGCATCAGCGAGTCGTTCTCGATGCCCTTCGTCGCGCTGCACACGAGCGCGTCCCGCGGGATGTGGCGCCCTGCCTCCCGGACGACCTCGCGCAGCGCGTGCGACGGGACGACCACGACGGCGAGCTCCGCGCCGCGGAGCGCGTCCTCGAGATCGCCCGTCGCCCGCAGGCTCGCGGGCAGCGCCACGCCCGGCAGGTACCTGTCGTTCTGGCGCTCGCGGCCGATGCGCTCGGCGAGCTCGCCGTGGTGCGCCCAGAGCGCGGTGGGGTTGCCCTTGTCCGCCAGCAACTTCGCCAGCGCCGTCCCCCACGCGCCGGCCCCGATGACTGCGACGTTCGCCATGGCAGTGACCCTATCACCACCCGCGCGCCGAGGCGGACGGCGGCGCGCCTCGCGGCGCGCGGGGACCGACGGCGACGCGCCTCGCGGCGCGCGGGGGCCGACGGCGACGCGCCTCACGGCGCGCTGGGGCCGGCGGCGCGCCGCTCGACCCGCCGGTGTTTCGACTATGCTGCGCCCATGCTCTTCCGCACCGCCGCGCTGCGCGCGCTCGGCCTCGCGCTCTGCCTCTCGCTGCTCGGAACGGTGGGCGTCTCGTGCGGCCAAGGCGCGCTCGGCGTGATGCCCGGCGTCGTGAACGATCCGGGAAACCTGTCCCTCCGCAGGGCCATCCTCGCCTTCGCGACGAGCCAGCTCTGCACCGAGATGCGGAAGCGGAGCGTGCCGCTGCGCCTCCGCGACGAGGATCCGGTGACGGGCCGGTTCTACCCGGGCGCGTGCGTCGCCCAGGAGCTCGCGAACGGGCACCTGCTCCTCCAGTTCGGGGGGAGCGGCGTCGTCTGGACGAACCTGACCAAGCGCATGAGCTTCGATGCGAGCGCGGCCGTCGAGTACGACCACGACTTCCTGATGGATGGCGACACGATGTACGTGTACTTCCGCCAGCGCTCGACGACGGCGGCGAGCTTCACGACCAAGCTCATCGAGCAGCCCGCCGCGATCTCGCTCGGCGGCGTGTCGCTCGCCCAGGGCAGCGCGTACGCGAACGCGCTCGGCGCCCAGCTCCTGAAGACCGAGATCGCCCGGGGGTTCACCGTCATCCGCGACGACGACGGCGCCGTGCAGTTCGGGCTCGGCATCATCGAGAAGGGAAAGCGGCCCGACGCTCCGTACGAGCGCCGCGACAACGGCAAGCTGCTCCTGGCAAACGAGCGCACCGAGGTGCACCAGGAGCAGCGCGATACCATCGGCCCGCTGGAGATCGCGGGCAGCGGCGAGGCCCTGACGCTCACGGTCGCCGTCGAGGGCGCGCCCGGCGTGGACGTCCTCCTCGTGCCTCGAGGCACCGGGGAGCCGTGGCTCCAGGCGTACCTGACGCAGCCCGCGCCGACGCCCCTGCCAGCGGCGGCCCTGCTCGACGAGCCTGTGTACTCCGGCGCCCCCTGGCGGCGAACGGTGCCGCTGCCCAAGGGGCAGTACTACCTGGTCATCGACAACACGAGCGCCGCGGGGCGGACGCAGCCAACGACGTACGCCCGCGACGACCGCGCGGCCCTCGTGAGCTACGCCGTCGAGGTCGGAGACGCGCCCTGACAGGGGGCGAACGAGGGGCGAACGAGGGGCGAACGAGGGGCGAACGAGGGGCGAACGAGGGCGACGAGAGCGAACGAGGACACGCGGGCGACGACGCCGACGGACCGCGCGTCGCCCGCCACGCCTGCGCACTTGCCGCGGCGAGGGGCGGCGTATACATAAGCTCTCTCTTGCCGCCGCGCCCCGATGATCAACCCCAGAGCGTCCCGTCGGTCGCGGCCAACCGGCCCGCAAGCTCGGAGTTCAGACCCTCGATGAGGGGCAGCGCGAGCTCGGAGCCCCGCGCCAGCGCGGCCAAGGCGACAGGCGGCGCAGACCCGCGCTCGACTGGCAGCTCTCCTCCGCCAGGGGGCAGGGACGGCCGGGCGCCGCTGCGCTTCCTGTTCCACCTCGTGTGGATCTGCATCGTCCCCTTCGCGCTGGCGGTCCTGAACGTCTGGCTGCTCACCCCGCCGGCCCAGGGAGGGAGCTCCCAGCCGCTGCGGGTCTTCGTCGGCGAGCAGCAGATCCCGGCGGGCATCGTGCTCTTCACGATCTTCGCGATGATCCTCTGGCGGTTCCGCCACGAGCTGCCGTTCGCGTCGGCGATCGGCGTGGGCGGCCGCCGGGACATCCCGCCGAAGGCGCGCGCTCGCTTCGAGGACGCCGCGGCGCTCCTCGAGGAGGCCCACCGGATCCTGCGCGGCCGCAAGCGTGACGTCGAGCGCGAGCTGACGAGCGGCGAGCGCGAGCAGGTGGCGCAGGCGATCGCGGCCCTCGAGCGCGCGATGAGCGCCGAGACGTTCGACGCCGACGAGTTCGACGCCGCCCACAGCCGCGCCGATCGCGCGGTCGGCGAGCACCTCGGCCGCTGGCGCAAGGGCGAGATGCGCGAGTACGCGGAGTCGATCGGCATCGCCGTCGCCGTCGCGCTCCTCCTTCGCGCCTTCGTCGTCGAGGCGTTCAAGATCCCGAGCGGCTCGATGATCCCGACCCTCATGGTCGGCGACCACATCTTCGTCAACAAGTTCACCTACGGCCCGCTCATCCCCTGGACCGACCAGCGCCTCTTCCCTCGCCTGCCGCCGTCGCGCGGCGACGTGATGGTGTTCAAGTTCCCCGAGAACAAGGAGCAGGACTTCATCAAGCGGACGATCGCCATCCCCGGCGACACGCTGGAGGCGATCAACGGCCGCCCCGTCCTCAACGGCTGGCTCGTCCCCCACTGTCACGTCGGCCCCTACCACTACGAGGGCCGGCAAGCGGAGCTGTTCGTCGAGTACCTCGGAGACAAGTCGTACTTCACGCTCTACGAAAAGAACCCCGACGGCATGATGTGCGTGGAGAGCAACGACTGCACGCCGGGCTCCACGTGCCGGGGCGGCATCTGCGGCGATCTCCAGGGCCCCTTCAAGGTGGCCGCCGAAGAGGCGTGGGTGATGGGCGACAACCGCAACAACAGCCACGACTCGCGCAGCTGGCGCGGCGGGCTCGGCGCGGGCGTGCCCTTCGATCACATCAAGGGGCGCGCGATGTTCGTGTGGATGAGCTTCGGCCCCGGCGGCGGCATCGCGCAGGATCGCCTCTTCGTGAACGTCATGGGGCGCCCGAAGCTCCCCGGCGCCCACGAGGCGACCCTGCACGACGGCCTCGAGAAATGCCTCCGCGAGCGGCCCCCCGCCTCCGAGACGACCCCGCCGCCCCCGTCCGCACGCCCTCCGTCGAAGCGCCGCTGAAGCCGCTCCGGCAGCGCGTTCGAACGCAGTCTCCCCGACAGCGCGCAGGCGGTCTTTGTGCGCTCGCGGTCGACGCGGCGAGTCATCCGGTCCAGGGCGACGGAGCCGACGGTGCGCCCGGGGCGCCGCGGGATCGAGCCGAAGAGGCCGAGGGGAGACGCCGGAGACGGGAGCAGCCCGAGCGCAATTTTCTGATGGGCGCTCGGTCGTCCACGCGCCACGCTTCCCGTGCCCGAGGCGCCCGTGCGCCAGCTGCGTGCGCCTCGAACCCCGAACAGGAGCCAGGTGCATGAGCGACGCGATGTGGGCGCTGACGTACAACCGCGAGAAGCAGCCGTGGGAGTCCACCGTCGGGCTGTCCAAGGATCAGGTCGAGCGCCCGGCGATCGACGAGGCCAGGGATTACCACGACCGCGCGAGCGTCCTCGTCAAGCCGATCATGACGGGCTTCTGCGGCTCGGATCGCGGCATCTGGTTCCGCAGCGCCTTCAAGGACATGATCCTCTCGTCGCTCGATCGCGATCGGAAGGCGACGCGCACGATCGGCCACGAGCTGCTCGGCCGCGTGGTCGACCTCGGGACCGACGCGCGCCGGTCCTTCGGGCTTCAGATCGGCGACATCGTGTCGACCGAGAGCCACATCGCCTGCGGCGCTTGCTACCAGTGCCGCGTCGGCGACACCCACGTGTGCGCGGACGACAAGATCATCGGGATCAGCGAGGATGGCTGCTTCGCCGAGCTCGTCAAGCTGCCCGCGAAGAACCTCTGGCGCACCGATATCGCGAGGATCCGGCCCGAGGTCGCCGCGGTGCAGGAGCCGTTCGGCAACGCCGTGCACGCGTGCACCAAGGTGAACCTCCGCGGCAAGCGCGTGGCCATCTTCGGCTGCGGCACCATCGGCCTGTTCGCGATCGCGATCGCCCGCGCGATGGGGGCGATCTACGTCATCGGCGTGGAGCCGGCGGAGCGGAACGCCGAGATGGCCCGCCGCCTGGGCGCCGACGCGGTCCTGCGCCCGCACCGCGCGAGCCCCGAGCGGCCCCACGCGAGCGATCCCGAGCTGACGGAGCGGGTCCGGAAGCTCACCGACGGCGTCGGCGTCGACGTCGTGCTCGAGATGAGCGGCGTGAACAGCAGCGTCAACAACGCGATCCACGCGGCGAGGCGCGGGGGCGACGTGATCCTCTTCGGCCTGAAGAGCGGCGACGCTGTGATCGAGAACTTCGACCGCCTCATCGTGGACGGCATCAGCCTCCACAGCGTGATCGGCCGGCGCATCTTCGAGACGTGGCACATCACGCGCCACCTGCTCGAGTCGCGCGATCCGAACATCCACGACCTCATCTGGGAGGTCATCCTGAACCGGGGCGAGGGGACGGTGTTCGACTTCGAGGACTACGACGCCGCGGCCTTCCAGGAGGCGATCTCGAGCCACCCGAAGGTGATCCTCCGCTACTGAGCCGCTCAGGCGACGACGCCGAGGCGCCGGC
This sequence comes from Sorangium sp. So ce426, assembly GCF_051475585.1. Taxonomy (NCBI): domain Bacteria; kingdom Pseudomonadati; phylum Myxococcota; order Polyangiales; family Polyangiaceae; genus Sorangium; species Sorangium sp. So ce426. The sequence continues at coordinate 10,361,396 of NZ_CP150341.1, forward strand.
CGACCCGCAGGAAAGCGTCGATCGCCTGATCGACGTGCTCGGGCTCGTGCGCGGCGGAGAGCTGCACCCGGATGCGGGCCTCGCCCTTCGGCACGACGGGGTACGAGAAGCCGATGACATAGATGCCCTCGGCGAGCAGCGCCCTCGCCATCTCGTTCGCGAGCTGCGCGTCGCCCAGCATGATGGGCACGATCGGGTGGATGCCGGGCTTGATGGTGAAGCCGGCCTGCGTCATCCCCTGCCGGAACCGGCGCGCGTTCTCCATCACCCGCAGGCGCAGCGAGGGCTCCGCGTCGATGAGGTCGAACACGGCGATCGAGGCGCCGGCGATCGCCGGGGCGAGCGTGTTGGAGAACAGGTACGGGCGCGATCGCTGCCGGAGCAGGTCGACGATCGGCTGCCGGCCGGTCGTGAAGCCGCCGCTCGCCCCGCCCAGCGCCTTGCCCAGCGTGGAGGTGATCACGTCGACGCGGTGCATGACGCCGCAGAGCTCCGCGGTCCCGCGCCCCGTCGGCCCGATGAACCCGGTCGCGTGCGAGTCGTCGACCATCACCATCGCGCGGTACTTGTCGGCGAGATCGCAGATGGTATCGAGCTTCGCCAGGTACCCATCCATCGAGAACACGCCGTCGGTGGCGATGAGCCGGAGCCGCTTGCCGGCCGTCGCGCGGAGGATGTCCTCGAGGGCGGCCATGTCCCCGTTCGGGTAGCGGTGCCGCTCGGCCTTGCAGAGGCGGATACCGTCGATGATCGACGCGTGGTTCAGCGCGTCCGAGATGACGGCGTCCTCCTCGCCGAGGAGCGTCTCGAAGAGGCCGCCGTTCGCGTCGAAGCACGACGAGTAGAGGATGGCGTCCTCGGCGCCGAAGAAGCGGGCGATCCTGGACTCGAGCCGCCGGTGGAGGTCCTGCGTGCCGCAGATGAAGCGCACGCTGGAGAGGCCGAAGCCGTGCGTGTCGATCGCCTCCTTCGCCGCCGCGACGACCGCCGGGTGCGACGACAGGCCAAGGTAGTTGTTCGCGCAGAAGTTGAGGACCCCGGCGCCGCCCTCGGTCCGGATCACCGGCCCTTGCGGCGTCGCGAGGATCCGCTCTTCCTTGTAGAGACCCGCCGCACGGATGTCCTCCAACGCCCGTACGTACAGTGACCGAGCGACATCGAACATGACGTCGTTATAAAACGCGGCTGTCAGCCGGTCGACGGGGGAACGCCGTCCGGACACCCAGGGCGGCGCTGCTCATGGGCCTGAGCGCCAGCAGGCTACCCCGGACCCGAGAGGCAGGGTGCGCGCGGCTTTGTCGCGCGCGGCGCGGCCGCGGCCTACTCGATCCGGGAGGCACGTGGCAGAACGGGCAGCGTCCAGCGCCGCGCGATCGCCGTGCGGCTCGCGTCGCGTGCGCCAGCGCGCGCCGCGCGAGCCGAGCGCACGAACGGCGCCCTCGGGAGGAGCAGGCATGACGGAAGCCAGGGGGGACTTCCGGCGAAGCGCCGGTGTGCTGTGCGCTGCCGCGTCGCTCGCGGCCGCCGCGAGCAACCCGGGCTGCAGCCGCGCGGAGGATCCGCCCGGACGGAGCAGCGCGGGCTCCACCGGCGGAGCGCCAGGCACGACCGCGGCGAGCGGAACGGGAGGCGGGGGCGGCGCGGGGGGGGATGCTCCGTATGCGGCATTGCCGCTCGTCTCCGCGATCGCGTTCGATGCGACGCCGGATGTCGCCGGGGCTTACGTGTACTTCACCGCTCTTGGCGCGGACGGCAGGGCCGGGGTCTTCAGGATCGGCGCGCAAGGCGGTGGGGGCGCTACCGAGATCGCGGCCGGTCCGCCGCTCGTGGCGCCGCTCGGGATCGCGACGAGCGCGGACGGCGGTCGCGTCTTCGTGGCCGACCCAGGCGCGGGCGACCCGGCGCTCGACGACGCGGGCGCCCTCTTCGCGATCGACCTGCCCGGCGGCGCCGTGGCCCCGATCGACGGCGGCGAGGGGCTGCGCGCGCGCGGCCTCGAGGTCGCCCGCGGCGCGGACAACGAGGAGCGGATCATCTTCTCGGGGCGCGATCGCGACGACGGCCAGCCCGGCGTGTTCTCGCTGCCGGCGCGCGGCGGCGAGGTGTCGGCGCTCGCCAAGGGGAGCCCGCTCGTCGACCCGAGCGGGATCGCGGTCACCGGGCGGGGCGACGTCTTCGTGTGCGACGCCCTCGCGAGCCCCGACAAGACGGCGACCATCTTCAGGATCGAGGACGGCTTCGTGAGCCCGTTCGCGACCGGGCTCCACGTCGGTACTCCGTGCGGCATCGCGCTGACGCGCGACGACGCGGCGCTGCTCGTGCTCACGCGCGACCCGACCCGAGGCGCCGACGAGGTCGTGTGGATCGAGGTGGCGTCCGGAGCGCGCTCGGCGACGGCCGCTGGCGCGCCTGGCCACGACGAGCCCGGGGGGCTGCACCGGGCGAGGGGCGCCGACGTCTTCGCGTTCGTCGATCACAGGGCCCAGGAGCGAGGCTCGGTGTTCCTGCTCAGGCAATGAGCCGCAGAGGAGCGATGGAAGGACCCGCACGCATGATCCACCGACCGTCGCGCGCCGTCGCCGTCTTCACGGCGTCCGTCGCGCTCAGCGCGCCCAGCCTCGCCGCGGCGTCGAGCCACCGCGAGGCGCCGGCCATCGCGAGGGATCCGGCCGCCGACAACACCGACCTGTACGCGTGGGTGGAAGGCGGCAACCTCGTGATCCTCGCGAGCTACATTCCGCTCGAGGAGCCCGCCAGCGGGCCGAACTTCCACGGCTTCTCGGACGACGTGCTCTACGAGGTGCACATCGCGCGCGGGCCGTCGAGCCTCGAGGACGCGCTGACCTATCAGTTCCGGTTCTCGACCAGGCCGTACGTGGCGGCGGATCCGGCGGGGCTCACGCCGGCGCCGAGCGGCGGCAACGAGTTCTTCTCGCAGCTCGCCGGCGGGGAGCAGACGTACACCGTGACGAGGATCGAGGGCGGCGCGTCGACCGTGCTCCTGAGGGACGCCCCTGTCGCGCCGCCGAACATCGGGAGGAGGACGAACCAGCTCGCCTACCGGATCACCGGCGGCGGCTACCCGGCCTTCGCGACGTCCTCGAAGTTCCTCAAGCAGATGGCGGGCGGCGCGGGGCGCGCCTGGGCCGGGCCGCGCGACGACGGGTTCTACGCGGATCTCGGCCGCGCGTCCGATCTGGCGGGGCTGTGCCCGCTCCTCGCGGCGCCGAACCCGTCGTGCACCCCGCGCGACAACCTCGCCGGCTTCAACGTCCACACGCTCGCCCTCGAGCTCCCGCTCGCCGCGGTCAACGGCGGCGCGGAGCCGACGCCGGGGCCGAGCGACCGGCAGACGCTCGGCGTCTGGGCCTCCGCGAGCCGCCGCAAGGTGCGGATCCTGCGCGCGAACGGCAAGGAAGATGGCCTCGGTCCCTGGGTCCAGGTGTCGCGCGTCGGCCTGCCGCTGATCAACACCTGGATCATCGGCCTGCAGGACAAGGACAAGTACAACCGCGCGCACCCGCGCGACGATCTCGCCAACTTCGGAGCCTACTTCCTGAACCCGATCCTGGTGCGGGACGCCGAGTTCGCCGGGCTCTACCAGGCAGGCCAGCCGCTCGCGGCGTTCGATCCCGAGGCGCTGAAGCAGAGCCGGACCGACCTCATCGACGCCTTCAACCTGAAGCCCGCGAACCTCGGAGGGCACAGCCTGGAGACCGTCGGCGACGTGCTCCGGATCGATCTGGGCATGCCGTCGGGCTTCCCGAACGGCCGCGCGCTGGTCCCCGGCGCGGATCACGAGCAGACCGACGTCACCGACGCGCTGCTCACGCTCGTCCTGACCGGCGCGCTCGGCGCGACGGCGGGCGACGGCGTGGGCGCGAACGACGCGCGGTTCCTCCCGGCCTTCCCTTACCTCGCGACGGCCTGGGAGGGCGCGACCCAGGGCCACTTCCGGCCCTGAGCCGCCCGGCGTGGCGCAGCGCGCGCAGCTCGCCCGTCACGGCGCGGCGCACCGCATCCCGCACACGCCGCCCGCGGCGCCCCCGCGCGCTCGTCGAACACACGCGGCGCGGCACTCGCCGGCGCGCGCGCAGGCCTCGCCCTCGGCCTTCGGCGCCGCGCAGCGCCCGTCCACGCAGCGCGCGCCGGCCGCGCAGAGCCCGCCGAGGCAGGCGGCGCCGGCGGGGGGCAGCGCCGCCTCGCTGCAGCGCGCGTCGACGCAGCGGCGGCCCCTCCCGCAGGCCGCGTGGGCCTCGCACCGGCCGCCGAGCGGGACGTCGTCCGCGCACGCGCGCCCGGCGCAGTGGCCGCGGCACTCGGGGTGCGCCTCGGCGTAGCGCGTCTGCCGGGTGACCGCGGCCAGCGCGTCGACCGAGAGGCCGCAGGGCCCCGCGGCGCGCGGGGCGCGGCAGGTGCCCGCGTCGGTGGGGCCGGCGCCGTCGCAGCGCAGCCCGCCCGCGCATTCGAGCGACGACCGGCACCGGGCCCCCTCGTCGAGCGCGCCCCGCACGATCCCCTCGCACGCGGGCGGGACCGGGGCGGCGAGCGGAGAGACCCAGTCGCATCCATCGAGCGACCGCTCCATCGCCTCGACGCAGCGGCCCACCTCGTCGGTCGATAGCGTCACCGCCCGCGCGCGCACCGCGACGCTCAGCGCGCGCGCGCACTCGGCGGCGGCCTGGAAGCCCGCGGCGCCGCCGCAGCACGCCGCCTTGCGCCGCGCGGGCAACGCATGAAGCGCGTCGCACAGCCGGGCCGCGAGCGGCTCCGGCGCGCCCTCGGCCTTCCCGTAGACGGGCGTGATCTCGTCGCCCGGCAGGTTCTCCGCGGGCCCTGCCGGCGAGGGCGTCGCGGCCGCGCCCGCCTCCGGCGAGGGCGCCGCGGTCGTGCCCGCCTCCGGCGAGGTGCGGCGAGCACACGCGGCGCAGAGGTGCACGATGAGCGCCGCGGCGCAGAGCCGCTGCAGGCGGCGGCCATCCGTCTGGACAGGCAATGCGATCTCCTTCGCGCTGCGCGCTGCTGGTCGATCGAGCGATGCGCTGGAGCGGCGAGCTTGCCGGCGCAGGCCGGCGAGGCAAGCTCTTTCGCGATCGGCTCGCGCCTGTGACGCCCCAGGTGAGCCGCGGCGCGCCCAGGGCGGAGCTCCAGCGCGAGGGGAGGTCAGCGCTCCGATGCTGCGACGAACGGGTTGCCTCTTCGCCTGCGCTGCCCTGAGCGGAAGCCTCGGTTGCACCGAGCGCCCGCGCGCAGAGGCCGTCCCGGCCGCGACGGTATCGACCGGGCGCGCCGCCGAGGCGCCGGCGCCCTCGAGCCTCGACGCGGCGCGCGCGCTCGCGCTCGCGGCCCCAGTGGGCGCGAGCGCCGTCGATCGCGAGATCCAGGCGCTGTCCCGACGCCTCGCGACGGCGCCCGGCGGCGCGGCTCTCTGGAGCGCGCTCGGCCACGCGTGGCTCCGAAAGGCGCGCGCATCGGGCGATCCGTCGCTCTACGGCCGGGCTCACACGTGCGCGGAGGTCGGGCTCGCGCTGGCCGCAGGGGATCGCGCGTCGCTCAACCTGCTCGGCCTCGTGCTGATCCACGAGCGCAGGTTCATTGAGGCGCGCGACGCGGCGGAGCGGGTCCTCTCGCGGGACGAGGGCGACGCGCTCGCGCTCGGGACGCTCAGCGACGCCGCCCTCGCGCTCGGCGCCTTCCAGGTCGCGGCGCACGCGGCGCAGCGGATGGTCGACCTGCGGCCCGGCCTGCCGTCCTACGCGCGGGCCGCACACCTGCGGTGGCTCCAGGGCGACGCGGCGACGGCGAAGCGGATCATCCGCCTCGCGATCGACGCCGGCGACCCGGGCGAACCCGAGGCGCTCGCGTGGACCCTGACCCAGGCGGCCATGATGTTCTGGCACGAGGGCGACCACGAGGGCGCAGACCTGGGCTTCGAGCGGGCGCTCGCCGCGCAGGCCGGGTATCCGCCGGCGCTCACCGGCAGGGCGCGCGTCGCGCTGGCCCGCGGCGCGTGGGGCCGCGCCGTCGAGCTCCTCGAGCGGGCCCACCAGCAGGGCCCGGACGCGGAGACCGCGTGGCTGCTCGGCGACGCCAGGATGGCTGCAGGCGACCACGCCGGCGCGGCGCGGGCTTACGCCGGCGCGGTCGACGCGGGGCAGCGGTCGGACCGCCAGGCCCTCGCGCTGTACTACGCGACCAAGGGCCTGGAGCGCGACGAGGCGCTCCGCCTCGCCGCCGCGGAGCGCGCCGTCCGCGCGGACATCTACACGGAGGACACCCACGCCTGGGCGCTGTACCGCGCGGGCAAGCTGGCCGAAGCGCGCGCGGCAAGCGACAGGGCGCTGGCGCTCGGCACGAGGGACGCGCGCTTGCTCTACCACGCCGGGGCGATCCGGATCGCCCTGGGGGACGTGGCGGGAGGCGAGCGGCTCGTGCGGGAGGCGCTCGATCTGAACCCCAGGTTCGACATGACAGGGGCCGCCGAGGCCGAGCAGCTCCTCGCGCGTCGCAGGGCCCCCCGCGGCCCGCCGCGCTGACGGCCTGTGCGAGGAGCTGCGCGCGAGGCGCGCTGGGGGTGAGCACGCGAGGCGTGCCTTGGTGGTGGGAGCTCGAGAGTCCGGCCGGGCGTGGACTCGACCTCAGGTGTCGTATTTCACGGTCGACGGGACCACCATCGGTGGAGGAGCGATGGCGGGTTGCGACGGCGCCGGGGCAGGCTCATCGGTGGGGTCCGAGCCTGGCTGGCTCTTGGGTGGCTGGCCGTGGAGCTCCCGCAGCCGGGCGGGCGCGGGCTCGATCGCTGTCGGGGCCTCATCTCCTCCCGTCTCGCCCGCCGCGACGGGGGGCACGCTCACCGCGGGCGGCGGCGGGACGAACATCCTCGGCACCTGGATCGAGCGGGCGATCGACGCGACCTCCGGGAAGCTCGTGGCCATCCGCTCGACAAACGCCGCACGGGCCGCATCATCGGGGGCGCTCGCCGAGGCCTTCGCGACCCGCAGCGCCGACCAGAGCTCGTAATACCAGGCGGAGAGGGAGGCATGCGCTTCCAGCAGGTCACGAATGGTATCCTCGGAAACGATGATGTTCTTGCCCATGGGCGAGAGGATACATGACCGAGCGACGCCTCCCACCTCGTTCGAGCGGCCCAACACCGGCGGAGCGGGTGCCGGACCCGACCTCGACGCGCGCGCCGACCGGCGCTCTCCTCGGCCCCGGGACACCGCGCGACGACGCCACGTCGCTCAGGATCGTCTCCTATAACGTCCGCTACTTCGGGCACGGGACGCGGGGCATCGCCTCGACCAGCGCCGCCATCACCCGGATCGCGACGACGCTCGCGCGGATGTCCCCGCTGCCCGATCTCGTGTGCCTCCAGGAGGTCGAGACCCAGTCGCTGAGGTCCTCGACGATGAACCCGCGCTGGCACCCGGAGGAGACCCAGCTCGATCGCCTGATGACCGAGCTGCACGCGGCGCTGGCGCAGGCAGCGCGGCGCGAGCGCTACGTCGCCTACTACTTCCCCGCGCACACCTACAGGCTTACCTCGCGGACGAACATCTACACGACCGGGCTCGCGGTGCTCGCGCGCGACACATTCCACATCGGACACCACAACGCGGAGCGCCCGCACGACATCACCCATCGGCGGGGGGTCAAGAGCCTGAAGCAGACGCGCATCTGCGCGCACGTGTCGTTCGAGCACGAGAGCGGGCAGAGCTTCGATGTGTTCAACACCCACCTCAGCCTGCCGAGCGTGTTCTCGCGGGAGTTCTGGACAGGCGAGGCGCGGATGGGGTTCGGGCCCAATCAGATCGAGGAGGCGAGGGTGCTCGCCGATTTCGTCCGCCGCGAGCGCCGGAGCGACAACTTCGTGGTGGTCGGCGACTTCAACTCGCTGCCAGGCTCGCCGGTCGATCGCTTCCTGCGCGAGGAGATCGGCTTCGTGGACGCGTTCGCCAAGGTCCGCTGCTTCTCCGAGACCGAGGCGCGCGCCTTCCCGACGGCCGGCTTCATGAACCTCCGCATGCACCTCGACCACGTCTACTCGTCCGAGCGCCTCCAGTGGCTGGACTTCACGGGCACGCACCCGTTCGGGCACAAGGGCGCGTTCGCAGGGCTATCCGATCATGTCCCCCTGATCGCGCGCTGCCGCCTGCCGGGCGCCGGCGGCTGACCGCCGCGCGGCGCCGCCGCGCTCTGGGCGCGGCGGAGCGCGGCGCCGCGGCCGCTCACCCCGGCAGCCAGAGCAGGTCGTCCATGATGGGCTCGAGGCACGCGGAGATCTGGGGGCCGAGATCGCCGCCGCACGCGAGCTTGCCGAAGCAGGCGCGGACCTCGTGCCGGCCGCGGCTGTTCATCGCGCCGATCGCTCGCTCGAGCTGCGGGCCGAGGCCGTCCTCCAGGCTGTGCCGGCAGGTGTCGTAGTCGAGGTCTCCGCACCCCGCGAGGCGGCCGCAGAGGACGGCCATGTACGGCGCCAGGTCGGCGCGCGCGAGCGTGGTGGCCGTCATGGCCTCGGAGCCGCAGCGGCTCACCTCCTCCGCATAGGCGGCGGTGAAGGGATCGCCCTCGAAGCGCCGCAGCGCTGCCAGCGAGCACTCCGAGGTCGCGCGGAGCATCTTCGGCGAGGCCATCGTCGTCATCTGCGTGCACTGCTCGAACTTCGGCCAGCCCTTCGCCTGCTCGGTGGCCCGCTGGTAGAGCGCCTCGAGGTACACGCACCAGGCGCGCTGGGCCTCGCGCTGCTCGCGCTGCTCGACGCCCGCCCCCCGCGCGCCCTGCCCGTCGGGCGACGCCTGCGCGGGCCGCGCGGGCGCCTTCGCGGAGGCGGCGGGCGCCGGCGCGCCGCCGCATCCCGACGCGAGGGCCGCGGAGATCAGCGAGGCCGCGCCGAGCATGGAGACGGCGGCGCGGAAGCTGCGTTCTTGGATTGTGCCTTTCACGGGAGCCCCCCTTCGTCGAACAGGCTGCGCAGCAGCTTTGCTGGCCCATCGAGGCCACGCGCGTGCAGAACCGGCCCAGCGACGTGCACGTGCACAGCCCAGGCCACACGCGCGCCGGCCGAGGCGGCGTCGGGCGAGCGGAGGCGCTCGGGGCGCGCGGCGGCGGAGCGGCGCGCGGTCTTTGCTCGATCAGCGGCCGGACCGAGAGCCGGGCCGCTGGCCGATGAGCAGCTTGAGCTTGAAGAGCGCGCCGATCTGCCCGCGGTCCATGGCGATGCGCGGGAAATTCAGGGGGTCGAAGGACGAGAGCATGCAAAGGCCGGAGTTGTTGGTGAAGCCGATCTCGAAGCCGGCCTCCTTCACGGCGCGATGGAAGGCGCCGCACAGGCTGTATCCGACGGGGTACGCGACCGCGTGCACGGCCTCGTTCAGGGCGTCGGAGAGCACGCGGCGGGAGCGCGCAAGATCGCGAGTCGCCTCTTCGGGCGAGAGGGTCTGGAGGACACGATGGCTGTGCGAGTGCGACTGCACGTCCATGCCCGCCCGGCGCAGCGCCCCGATGTGCTTCCAGTCCATGATCGTCCTGGTCGCGAGCGCGCGCTCCTCGCCGAGGTCGATCGACACCCCCGTGGCGCGCTCGATCTCGTCCCAGAGGCGCCCGATGTCGACCCCGGAGGTATGCTTGATGGTCTGGCAGACGAGCGTCGCCGCGGCGATCGGGTCGCGCAGCGGCTCGAGCACGAGCGTCGCTGGGTAGGCGATCTCGACGCGCGCCCGCCGGCACCGGTGCATGAGGAGCGCGACGCGATCCCACCAGAAGAGGCGGCCCCTGTCGGGGTACCCGGTGGCGATGAAGAACGTGGCCGTGACCCCCGCGCGCTCGAGGAGGGGCAACGCGACGTCGTGGTTGTCACGGTAGCCGTCGTCGAACGCGACCATGACGGGGTTCGGCGGGAGCTTCCGCCCCTTCGCGAGCAGCCGCACGTCCCGGAGGGACACCACGGTGCCGTGCGTCTTGATGACCGCGAGCTGCTCCTCGAACTCGCGCGCGCTCACCTCGGCGACCCCCGGATCGAGCTCGTCCACCTCCGAGACGTCCGCGATGCGATGGTAGGTGAACACGGAGAGCACGGGCAGCCGAAGCTTCGCGCGCAGCCAGAGGAAGCGATCCAGGAGCCCGAGGGTGTCGAGCACCCCGGCAGCCAGCACACGACGACCGCGCGGCAACCTCCTGCGGATCCACGTCAGTGGATGTGCGACGACGTACACGAATGTATTCCAGCACACATTCGACGTTCGTGCTTGCTCTCGAGACCGGCTCCGACGGCGAAGCTCCTGCGCTTCCGGCGGGTGGGCCGCCGACCGGGGAATCCGGCGCGACAGCGATCCCGCTAGAGTGGCGCCCGATGTTCTCGACGGACGCGGACGCTCCCCCGGACGCCCCCCAACCTGCGGACGCCCCCCAACCTGGGTCGGACGTACCTCAACCTGGGTCGACGGGCGTGGACGTACCTCAACCTGGGTCGAACGTACCTCAACCTGGGTCGGACGATGGCCCCCCGTCGAAGCCGCCCTCGCCCCAACCTGGTTCGGCCTCGCCTCAACCTGAGTCAGTCGCGGCGCCTCTGTCGAAGCCGCTCTCGCCGCTCGGCACGGCCGGAGTTGCGCTGGCGACAGCAACCATCCTGTTTGCGCTGGGGGTGTACGCCGTCGAGACGAGCCTGCCCGAACTGGCGACGCGCAGCCGAGCGCCTCGACCGGCGATCGTGACCACCGGCGATCCTGCAAGCATCACCGCTGTGGCTTCAAAGCAAGCAGCCGCCCCCGTGCAGCTGGCGAGCGCGACCGACGCCACGGCACAGCCGACGCCGACCGCATCCCCGACGCCACGTGCTGAGGTTGCGCCACCGCCAGCACTGCCAAGCACCGAGGCCGCGGCACCTCCAGCACCACCAGCCACCGAGGCCGCGGCACCTCCAGCACCACCAGCCACCGAGGCCGCGGCACCTCCAGCACCACCAGCCACCGAGACGGCAGCCCTTCAACAACAGACATCCGTCGACGCTGCAGCGACGACTCTACCGACCCCGCGAAAGGGCCACGGCCTGCTCAAGCTCAACTCCTCCCGGAATGCGACCGTCTACGTGACGGGCGTGCCGGTGGGGCCCAGCGAGCGACCCGTCGAGGTGCGTTGCGGGCGCTTCTTCGTTCGGCTCGGCGAGCCGACGCGCGACGGCACGCGATGGCTCACCGAGGGCAGGACCGTCCGCGTCAAGTGCGGTGTGCTGACGGAGGTGAGCTTCTGAGCTCGTCCGCCCCGCTCTCGGCGGCCGCGAGGACGAGGTAGGTCACCGAAGCTGCGCCCGCCCCGAGGAGCGCATCTCGGCACGCCGCGAGCGTGGCCCCCGTGGTCGCCACGTCATCGATGAGCGCGACCCTCCGGCGCTGGACGCGCTCGGGCGCGTGCACGCGAAACGCACCTGCCACGTTCTGCAGGCGGAGATCGCGCGGGAGCTGCGCCTGCTGCGCGGTGGGACGGACACGGCAGAGGGCCCGTGGCGCGAAGGACACCGCGAGTCCGTCAGCGACGTGCGCGGCCAGCAGGGCGGCCTGGTTGTACCCGCGCTCGGCGAGACGGCGCGGATGCAGCGGCACCGGGACAACGAGGTCGGCGCGCACCCCCGCATCGCGCGCCGCGCAGAGCATCAACCGGCCGAGCGGGCGCGCGAGATCCGGACGATCTCCGTACTTGAAGCGCCGGATACCCTCCGCGACCGCCCCTCCAAACGGAGCGAACGCGACGAGAGGTGCTCCCGCCGCGGCGCGCGTGCCCGCTCCTCCCCGCGGCGCCCCCTCTGCGTACGGCACGGAGGTCCGCGCGCAATCGGCGCAGAACACCGAGGCATCGGCGATCGGGGTGTCACAGCCCGCGCAGGCCGGCGGGCTGAGCGTGCGCGCAGCGGCGGCGACCACGGAGCGGACTGCGGCGGCGAGGGCGCTGGAAAGGCTCATGAGCTACCAGCGCGATCTTCGTCGTGAGTGGACGTGCGGTTGCGTGGGCGCACGAAAGAAGATCTCTTTGCAAACGACGCGCGGTACGATCGCGATCGTCGTGGTTCACGTCCTGAAATTCCGGCGCTCTACCAGCTGGCGGAGGGGCCCCCGTTGAGCGCGTGGAGGTGGACGGACGAGCGTGGCGTCCAGCGGAGCCTGAGCACCGCCGAGCTGCGCAGCGCGCTGGCTGCCGGGATCATTCCAGGCTCCACGCTCGTCTGGCGCAAGGGCATGGACGCCTGGGCGCCCGCGTCCGGGCAGCCGGAGCTCGCCGACGCCGCCCAGCTCCGGCGCAAGCCCGAGGCGCGCACCGCTGCGCCCGAGGGGTCGGCCGCCGGGGTTGAAGAGGCCGCTCACGAGGACGGCGCGGCGCTGGAGCTCGAGCTCATCGAGGATCTGGGTCCAGCGCCCGCCCGCGGCGGTCAGCCCATCGGCCCGGCGCCCGCGGAGAGGTCCTCGAACGGGCGGAGGCCCGCGGCGCCGCACGCGAGCCGGGCGACCACGCGACCGAAGCCGCCTCCCCTGCCGCCGCGCAAGCGAGAGTCCATGAGGACGCTCACGGGCGTCGAGGCGCCGGCAGACGCGCCGGCCAGCGGACAGAACGCGCCGATCGTCGTGCCAGCCGCGGGCGGAACGTTCGATGCGGGGGTCGCCCGCGCGATCACCCAGCTCCCCCGTTACGACGGCCCCTCGCCGGGCGACCAGGGGACGACCGAGATCCCGCGCGCGCCGAAGCTCCCCTCGGGGGCGGAGGAACCCGAGGAGACCTCCGCGGGTCAGCGCCCCGCCGCAGACGCAGGCAGCGCCGCGGGCGGCGCCGGCGCGACGACGGACGGCGATGAGCCGGCGCCGCCGAGGCGTGCGGCGGGCGCGGCCGCGCCCAGCAGCCCGGGAACAGCGCCGAGAGCCGCGGGCGGTACGACGTCGCGCGCGGAGGCGAGACCACCCCGGCCGCCGCCTCTCCCCGCCGATCGCGACGCACCGCCGGCGGGCGCCGCACCGCAGAACGATGGGCGCGGCGGAGCGACGACCGGCGCGGATCAGGGCGCCGGCAAGCCGCTCGCGGCGACGCCACCGGCGCCGTCGAGCCCCGGCCGCGCCACGAGGCGCCTCGCGCCCGCGGGGAAGCGCTCCGTGCCGCCACCTCCAGTTCCGGTCCGGTTCCCCGCGGTCGCCGCGAAGCGGCCTGCAGGCCCGCGCGCGCCTGACGCGCCGGATCAGACGGCGGCCGGCGCAAAGGCGCTCGTCCGTCTCGGAGCGCTCCCCGCGCCGCCGCCGCGCCCCCCCGCGGACGCGCCCCGCGCCACGCCCTTGATGGCAGCGCCCCCCGCGCCATCGGCCCCGCTGGCGACGCCGACCTTGCCGCTCGCTGCGCCGACCCCGCCGGCCGAAGCTGCGCCTGTCACGGGCGCCGCCCCCACGGCGACGGCGTCGCCTGGCTCTTCGCCTGGCTCTCGCCCTGCGAGCCCAGCGACGCCCACCGACGGTCCCTCGCCCCGCAGCGCCGAGGACACGCCGGCCGCCGACGGCCACGATCCCGCGGCGAGCCGCGATCGCAGCGACGCCCCGGAGCCCTCCACCACGGTGCTGCGCCGCGAGAGCCCGGAGCTCCCCACGCCGCCCGTGCCCAGCGAGACGAAGCGCTCTCCTCTGGCCGCCGAGGCGCCGATGGGGCGCCGCGAGTACGCGACGATCCCGTCGGTCGGCGTCGGATCGAGCGCGTCGCCGGGGCACCCGGCGATGCGCTCGTGGCCGGGGCTGCCGAACCCGCAGCGCAGCGCGACGGCTGCCGACGCGCTCCAGGCCTCGGGCCAGCGCTCGGATCGGGGCTCTGTCCCCGGATCGGGCAACGGCCCGCCAGCGCTCAACCCGCGCGCGCTCGCGGCGCGACGCGGCGACGGCAACGGGCTCTCTGCAGCGGTGACCGTGCCGGTCTCGTCGCTCGTCGGCCTCTGCGGGGCGGCGCTGCTCATGAGCGTCGTCGCCTTCTTCGCGGGCCGCCGCTCCGTCACGACCGCGCGCCAGTCGCCGGTCGGGACGGCGCGCACGACGCTCGGCGCAGCGCAGGACGCCGCGCGCTCGGCGATCCCCGTCCCGCCGAAGCCTTGCTGGGTGGCGCGTCAGCCCCAGCCATGGGCGCCGCTCGTTGCGAAGAGCATCCCCTTCGAGGTCACGGCGACGAAGGGCGGCAAGCTCGTGGTGGGGTACGCGAAGAGCCCCATGGAGGCCGTTGGCCTCGAGATCGATCCCGCGACCGGGGAGCGGCGCGAGCGGTTCTCGAACCGAGAGGCCGCCGACATCGTGAGCATCTCGCCGGTCGAGGAGCGCTTCACCATTCTCACGGCGGCGCAGCAGGCCATCCGCTCTCCCGTCAGCGTGCCGGGGCCGAGGCCGTTCGTCGTCGGTCTGGCGGACGGCGCCCTGGTGGCGGCCGATGCTCCCGACGCCGCCCCCTCCACGCTCTGGCCGGTGCAGGGTGATGAGCCGCTCGAGGCGCCGCGCGCGCTCTCGGCCGGCGCCGGCGGCTACGCCGTCGCGTTCCGCCGCGAGAAGGCCGTGTGGGCAGGCTGGCTCGACGCCGAGCGGAAGCCCGTCGGCGAGCTCACCCGGGTGACCGGCTCCGGAGGCTCGCTCGGCAAGCCATCGCTCGGATGGAACGAGCGCGCGCTCGCCGTCGTCTTTGCCGATCGGCCAGCGGACGGGCGATGGGAGATCCGCGCCGGGCAGGCCGCTCCGGGGTCCATCCCCGGGTCGACCCAGGTGATCCCGCTCCCTTCCGGCGGCCCCGGGGGAGACGCCTTCGCGCCGGACATCGCGGGGCTCGGCGATGGACGCTGGCTCCTCGTGTGGACCGAGGGCCCTCCGGGGAGCCGCGCCATGCGCGCGCAGACCCTGGCCGCCAACTTCTCCCCGATCGGGGACCCGATCGCGCTCTCGCCGCCGGCCGGGAACTTCGGGCAAGGCGTGCTCGGCGTATCGTCGCGCTCGGGTTACGTGGGCGTGGTGTTCCTCTCGAAGCCTGCCGCGAGCTACGAGCTCTGGGGGGTCATCCTCCAATGTGGGTGACCAGGCCGCCGGACCGCGCGAGCCGGCTCCGCATGGCGGCGCTCGCGCTGCTGCTCGTCGCGCCGCACGCCCCCTTGCTCGCCGCGTGCACCGCGCAGGTCTCGCTGCTCGATCAGGGACAGGCCCTGCGCACGGGCAAGCAGCCCTACGACGAGTTCTTCGAGGCCACGCGGGCGCTCCGCGACGAGTCGCTGAAGGCCGAGGAGCTCTCGAACGCGGCGGCCACCGAGCTGTCGCGCGCGCTCGGGCTCGATCCGAGATCGGACGGCAAGGCGGCGCTCGAAGCGGCGCGCGCGCGCGCGGCGGAGCTCCGCGCGGCGGGCGTGCTGCTCCAGGTCGAGCTCGTGCCAGAGGCGCGGATCGTGAGCGCACGAGGCGGACGCTCGCTCGGCGCGGAGGACAGGGACACCATCGCGGCGTTCGAGGCGTCCTTGAAGAGCTCCCTCGCGATGTCGAAGCAGCTCGGCGAGCTGTCGAGCCGCGCCGCGGAGCTGGAGAAGAAGCGGGCGTCGCTCTCGGCCGCGTGGGCAGAGGCGCTCGCGGACGATCCGCAGCGCCGCGAGGTGAAGCACGAGCTCGAGGCGGCCGAGCGCGTGATCGCGGAGGCGGGCGCGTCCGCGGATCGACACGCCGGCAGGGCGTCGAAGCTCGCGCTCGATCTGGTGCTCGCCGTCGATTCGGGCGACGCTCCGGCGCGGCGGGGCGCGGCGAGCCGACCGCCGACGAGGCGACCCGCCGCGAGCGTGAAGGCGCCGCCGCGGCGCGGGAGCAGCACGGGGGCCGCCCCGAAGCCGCCGAAGCCACCGACGTCGCACGGCGAGGACGATTTCGATCCCTGACGTCGGCATGGCGCACGCCGCACGCCGCGCGAGCTGGTCCGCCGGACGCCTGGGCCGCCGGGGAGGAGCGGAGCCGCTTCCCCACTTGTCCGACGCGCATCGGGACGCCTATCCTCGCGCGAGCGTTCCAGGAGCGCGGCCCGCCTGAACGGCGCGGTCCTGGCCGCACATCTGCAGTTCGACGCCCCCGCGCTCCGGCCCTCCTCGCTGATGATCCGATCCCTGCCGTTCGCCTCCATCGCTCTGGGATCGGCGCTCCTCGCGCTCACGTCCGCGCCCAGGAGGGCAGCGGCGCAGGCGTCGCCGCAGTCGGAGGGCCTGGCCGTCGGCGGGTTCACGTTCCGCCCCTCGGTGGAGCTCCGGCTCCGCGGAGAGTTCCGCCGGTACCCGGTCGACACGGGCGGCGACGTCTACAGCTCGAACGCGGTGCTCGCCGAAGGCTTCGGAGGCGCGCTGCCGCCGCTCAGCGACACGGGCAACGTCGTCAAGACGCAGTGGTTCTTCGCCCAGCGCGCGCGCCTCGGGCTGACCGTCGAGCGCGGCCCCGTCACGGGCGTCGTCACGCTGCAGGACGCGCGGCTCTGGGGGAACGACGACGCGATCTTCGTCGGGCCGGGCGAGCCGGCCCTCCCGGAGACGGCGCCTTACGAGGCGTACATCGATCTGCGCACGCGCTCGGGACGCCGCGCCTTCCTCCGGCTGGGCCGGCAGCGGGTAACGTGGGGGGACGGCCGCCTCGTCGGAGCGGACGACGAGACGCTCACCGGGCGATCGCTCGATGCGGTGCGCGCAGGGCTGCAGCTCGGCAACGTCGACCTCGAGGCGATGGCCGTGCTCCTCGCCGCGCCGGGAGGCGCTCCGCCCGAGGTGGCGGGGACGCGCAAGCCCATCGCCGCCGGGACAGGGTCCCAGCTCTACGGCCTGAACGCGATCTGGCGGCTCGCTCCCCTGCTCCACCTCGAGGCCACGGCGCTCGCGCGCATCACCCGGGAGCCGCGCCCGACCTGGCTCACGCCCGGCGACACTGTCGTCCTCGACGCGCGCGTCTCCGGCGACCGCCGGGGCTTTCGCTACGCGATCGAGGGGGCGTACGAGCTCGGTCGTGTGGCCACGTTCGCGGCCGACCGCGCTCTCGGCGCGTTCGCGGCCGCGGCGCGGGCAGAGCTCGAGACAGCGCTCCCCGCCCACCTCACCTTCAGCGCCCGCGGCGCTTACGCGACGGGCGACGATGGCGCGCTCGCGGTGGGCGAGACGCAGCGCCGCTTCGATCCGATCCTGCCCGACGCACAGAACAACCACGGCCCCATGGGGCTCTACGCGTGGTCCAACGTGATCGAGGGGGGCGGAAGCGTCCGCGCCTCACCGTTCGACCCGCTGACCGTCTCCGCCGGATACACGTTCGTCGGCCTCGCCTCTCCAGCAGGCAGGTGGGTGACAGCGCGCCTCCTCCCTGTCGGCGCCGCCAGCGACAACGAGAGCCGGACGCTGGGCCACGAGATCGACGTCTCGCTCACCTTGCAGCCGTGGGAGCCGCTGCGCCTCGCGCTCGGCTACGGCCTGTTCATCTTCGGTGACGGCGCCCAGGCGATCTTCACGAAGGCGAACCGCGCGCACGACGACGGCCGCCCGGCGGATCTGCAGCAGTGGGCGTTCCTGCAGGCAACGCTGACCGCCCCCTGAGGCGATCCCGGGAGCGCGCCGGCTGCGCGCGCCGCTTTTCTGATGAGGAAGGGAATCGAGGGGGCCCGGGGCGCCGCGCCGTCCCGCGTGGCGCCGCAGGTGCGCGGGGGGCCGCCCGAGGCATCGGGCGCCGCCCCGCGCTTCGGGATCAGGTGCTCGGGGCGGGCTTCGGGGTGCCGAAGATGCTGGCCGCGCGGCGCTTCTCCTTGGCGGCGCGATCGCGATCGCTGTAGCTCGGGATCACGACGCGCTGGCGCTGCGGCAGCTCGCGGCCCCCGACGATGGCTTCGACCTCCTCGGCGTCCAGCGTCTCGCGCTCGAGGAGCGCCGTGGCGAGCCGCTCGAGGATCTCGCGGTTGTCCGTGAGGAGCTGCCGCGCCTCGGCGTGGGCGTCGAGGATGAACCGCCGCACCTCGTCGTCGATCTGGTTGGCGATCGTCTCCGAGTAGTCGCGGCGCCGGCTCGTGAAATCGCGCCCGAGAAACACGCTCTCCTCGTCCGCGCCGTACGAGATCGGTCCGATCACGTCGCTCATGCCGAACTCGGTCACCATGCGCCGCGCGAGGTTCGACGCCTGCTTGATGTCGTTGCCCGCGCCCGTCGTGAACTGGCCGAACACGATCTCCTCCGCCACGCGGCCGCCCATCAGCACCGACAGCCGCGCCTTGGCGAAGTCGCGCGACATGCTGAGCCGGTCCTCCTTCGGCAGCTGCTGCGTGAGGCCGAGCGCCGGGCCGCGCGGGATGATCGTCACCTTGTGGACCGGATCCGAGAACTTCTCCAGGAGCTTCGCGACGAGCGCGTGCCCGGCCTCGTGGTAGGCCGTGGTCCGCTTCTCCTCGTCGCTGATGACCATGCTGCGGCGCTCGGCGCCCATCAGCACCTTGTCCTTGGCCATCTCGAAGTCGACCATCGAGACGACGTCCTTGTCCTGACGCGCCGCGAGGAGGGCCGCCTCGTTGACCAGGTTCTCGATGTCGGCGCCGACGAACCCGGGCGTTCCCCGCGCCAGGATCTCCATGTCGACGTCCGGACCGAGCGGGACCTTCTTCGTGTGGACCCGGAGGATGCCCTCGCGGCCGCGCACGTCGGGGCGGTTCACGACGATGCGCCGGTCGAAGCGGCCAGGCCGCAGGATCGCAGGGTCGAGGACGTCGGGGCGGTTCGTCGCGGCGACGATGATCACGCCCTCGTTCGACTCGAAGCCGTCCATCTCGACGAGCAGCTGGTTCAACGTCTGCTCGCGCTCGTCATGACCGCCGCCGAGCCCCGCGCCGCGGTGGCGGCCGACCGCGTCGATCTCATCGATGAAGATGATGCACGGCGCGTGCTTCTTGCCCTGCTCGAACAGGTCGCGCACCCGGCTCGCGCCGACGCCGACGAACATCTCGACGAAATCCGACCCGGAGATCGAGAAGAACGGCACGCCCGCCTCGCCGGCGATCGCGCGCGCGAGCAGCGTCTTGCCCGTCCCGGGGGGGCCCATCATCAGCACGCCCTTCGGGATCCGGCCGCCGAGCTTCTGGAACTTCTTCGGGTCCTTGAGGAACGCGATGATCTCCTCGAGCTCGTCCTTCGCCTCGTCGATGCCCGCGACGTCGGCGAACGTCACCTTGTTCTGCGCCTCGCTGAGCAGCCGGGCGCGCGACTTGCCGAAGCTCATCGCCTTGCCGCCGCCGGCCTGGAGCTGGCGCATGAACAGATAGAACATCACGAGCAGGAAGACCGTCGGCAGGAGGTACATGATCGCCCCCGGCCAGAACGGCGACGTGTCCTCCTTCTCGAAGAACACCGCGACCTTGTTGTCGACGATCGTCTTCGTGATCTCGTCGGCGTTGTCAGGCCCGATCGTGACCTTCTTCGTCTTCGTCCCGCTCTTCGGGTCCTTGACCCAGAAGGTGTACTCGCGGTCCTTGATCGTGACCGACTCGACGTGCGGATCCTTGTCCTTGGCCTCGACCTGGACCTGGGCCATGAACTCGCTGAACGCGACTTGTGTGGCGGGCCGGGAATCCGGGCTCAAGAAACGCCAGATCGCCAAGAACATCATGATCAGCAGAACCCAGAGCAGCAGCGTCTTGTGCGATTGCTTCACGAGGACCCTCTAAGCTCGCGCGGCGAGCCGGCGTGTACTGAAATTGTACGCGTGTTCCAGTCAGCATGCCACCCGTCAGCTCGGTCGTCGACCGCGGCTCTCCACCGTGGTGACACAGCGAAAAAAGGGACTCGACAGGGGCCGCGGGTGGGGTGCATGCGGTCAGGTCCCGCGACGCGCAGACCCGTCCTCGATAAGCACGCTGGACTCCTCTGGAAAGCCCACGGCGATCTCTTCGCCGCCGCGAACCCGGACGCGCAGCGGCCGCCCCAGCTTGCGAGCCCGCTCGATCGCGAATCGCTGCGCCCGACCGAGCGGAATCGACAGCGGAATCGACAGCGGAATCGACAGCGGCTCGCTGCCGTCGAGGACGTCTGGATCGCCGCCAGGCGGCCGCTCTCGCCCGGCGACGAGCATGTCCGAGAGCGCGCAGAGGTGCTCGACGATCGCCGGTGACAGGTCCTCGAGGAGCGGGAGGAGCTCGCGGCGGACGCGGACGCGGGTGAAACGGGGATCCCGGTTGCTGGGATCCTCGGCGAACGCCAGGCGATGTCGGCCGAGGTGGGCCAGGACGTCGGCGCGGCGGGCCTGGAGCAAGGGGCGGATGAGCTCGATGTTCGCCGCCGAGCCCGGCTCCGCGCCGCCGCGCGCCGCGCCGGCGACGTCGGACGGGAGCGGGGCGCGCGGCGGCAGGACGGCGAGCCCACGCGGCCCCGCGCCCCGCAGCAGGCGCAAGAGCACCGTCTCGGCCCGGTCGTCCGCGGTGTGGCCGGTCGCGATCGCGCGGGCGCCGTGGGCCGCCGCGGCGGCCGCCAGCGCGGCGAACCGGGCGGCGCGCGCCCTGGCCTGGAGGTTCGCGCCGGGCGCCACGTCCACGCGGGTCTCGGCGTAAGGGACCCCGAGCTGCCCGGACAGGTCGCGCACGATCGCGAGCTCGGCCGCGGCCGCGGCGCGGAGGCCGTGGTCGACGCCGTGCGCGACCACCTCGTGGCCGATCCGCCGCCGGAGCAGCGAAAGGACGTGCAGCAGGGCGGTCGAGTCGGGGCCTCCGGAGCAGGCGCAGAGCACGACGTCGCCGCGAGCGAGCAGCCGCTCGTCCCGGATCAGCCGCTCGGCGAGGCGGATCAGCGACGGGGGATGCGACCGGCCCCGCCTGGGCGGCGGGGGAGGTCCAGCAGGAGGGCTCATCGCAGCTCGAACGCTTTGCAGAAGATGATCTCGTCGCGATCCTCGAGCGATGTGCTCAGGTGCGGCGCGACCGGGTAGCCAAGCGAGCAACGAGGCCCGCGGCCAGGCGGCCCGGCGCCCCCGTCGTCGGGATCGGGGACCACCGGCTCGAACGAGGCGCAATCGGGGCAGGCGAACACGAGACGATAGCGCCGCGCCTCGTCGCGGAGCCGATCGTCGAGGTGGTGAATCATCCCTGGCAGCGTAGCGCAAGCCGCCGGGCGACGGCGCCGCGCGGCAGCGCGCGGCCCTCCGGCCGAGCTCGGCGGAGCAGCGCTCGGCGCGGCGAGCAAGCCGGCATGCCCGCGCGGATCAGCGCGCGGATCTGCGGGCGCGGGAGAGCCGCACGATCGACTCGATATGGCTCGTCTGGGGAAAGAGCTCGACCGCCTCGATGTCCGTGATCTCGAAGCCCCCGCGGAGGATCCCGCCGAGATCGCGCGCGAGGGTGGCCGGATCGCAGGAGACGTAGACGACCACGCGCGCGCTCGAGGCGGCGATCGCGCGCGCCGCGCCGGGAGCCCCGCTGCGCGGCGGATCCAGCACCACGACGTCGGTGCGCGCCGGGATCGGGTACTGATCGGCGTCCGCCTCGATCGCCTTGCCGGCGAGGCCCCGAGCGGCGAGGTTCTGCCGCAGGCAAGCGACCGCTGCGGACGAGAGCTCGACGGCCGTGAAGGACGCGGGCCCCGGGGGGTCGGAGGTCGCGCCGGAAGCCGCGGCCCCGGCGGGCTCGGCGGCCGGGGAGGGTCGCTGCGCGCCGCGCGCGAGCAGCACGGAGAGCGTCCCGCTCCCGGCGAACAGCTCCAGGACGTGCGGCGGGCGGGTGGAGTCGAGGTGGGCGAGCTCGGCGGCGCGGCGGGCGAGGACGGCTGCCCCCTCCTCGGACGGCTGCCCAAAGCCGCCCGGCGCGAGGAACAGCGGCAGGCCGTCCGCTCCCAGGATCGCGGGCCGCGGATCGCCGAACGACGCGGCCTCGCGCGCGCCGTCGAGCGTGACGCGGGCGCCGGCCCACCCGCCGCGCGCCGTGCGCTCGTCCAGCCGCTGCCACACGGCCGGCGGCAGCTGGCCACGCCACAGGACCTCGACCACCGGGCGGCTCGAGGCGCCCAGCGAGATCAGGACATCGCCCTCCCCCACGGCCCCATGGAGGACGCCGGGCAGCTCGCCGGCGAGCGGCGCGATCGCGTCGACGAGCACCACGCAGCGATCGACCGCCGCCACGGCGTGCGTCCTCGGCGCGCGATACCCCACGCGCACCTCGCCGCGCTCCGCGCGCGCGAACAACCTCGCCCGCGACCGGTAGCCGAGCGGAAGGGGGGCCGGATGGACGCGGATCGGCGGCAGATCGGCCTCGGCAAGCGACGTCGCCCGCGCGATGGCTTGCCGGACGATCTGCTCGTGCGCGGCCTGCTGCGCCTCGATACGGACGTGCATCCAGTCGCAGCCGCCGCAGGCGTCAGCGAAGCGGCACGGCGGAGGGACGCGGTCGGCGCTCGGCTCGACGACACCGAGGAGCCTGCCCCTCGCCGGGCGCGCGCTCCTGTCGAGCTCGACCTCGACGAGATCACCCGGCGCGGTCCCAGGTACGAAGACGACCTCGCCCGCGAGCCGACCGACCCCCGCGCCTCCGGCGGCCAGCGCCTCGATACGCAGCTGAGCTCGCTCGCCGGGGCGGTGCCGCGCCCTGGCACCGTTCGAGCGGCGGTGGACAGACTTCATCCCGTCATCGTAAGGCGCTGCAGGCGGATCGGGCCGGGGTGGACGACGGACGCTCGGTCGCGGACAGCGAGGCCGCGCGCGCCCCCGTCCCCCGAGGAGCCCCCCGGCACGCAGGAGCTCGACTGGCCCGTGGTTGTCGCGTCCGTCGAGGCGGGCGACGCAGGGACAGCGTCCACGCCCCTGGAAGGCGAGGACTGCGCGGCGCTCGTCTTCATGTAGATCAGCGCGCCGATCCCGAGCACGCACAGCACGGTGAGGGTGATGACCGCGACGAGCACGAGCGTGTTCCTGCCGTTCCCCTTGGACGCCGCGTCCTGCGTGGCGGCCCAGATGGCCGCCGGATCCGGGCGCGGCAGGGAGAGCGCCGTCTCGATCTGCGACTGTGGAGGCTGCGCTGTCGCCGCGGACGCGAACAGCTGGGCCTGCCCCACGGTCATCGGCGGCGGCGCCGCCTGCACCGGCGAGCCGACAGCGGGCGCATGGGCCGGGGCATGGCCCTGGCCATTGAAGGGGAGCGCGTACGGGACCGCAGCGTGCGCCGGCGACGGCGCGGCGACGGCAGGGGTCCTGGTCATCCGGGCGTGACGCGCAGGCTCGCTCGCGCTCTGCAGAACCGGCGGTGGATCCTGCGACGGGAGCGCGAGCGTTGACGCGAGCGGGTTGCCCAGATCGCTGTCGAGGAGGCCTCCCTTGGGGAGGGGCGCGAGCTCGCCCGTGTCGAAGTCGCGCGGAGGGTACGGGATCGAGGAGAGCGGAGGCGGAGCAGGGTCGTGGCCGCCGGGCACGCGCGGTGGGCTCGGGTAGGCCGGCGAAACGCCGGGGCGCGCCGCCGGCATGCCAGGGCGCACCGTGGCAATGCCGGACTGGACGCCGGCCTGGCGAAGCTGCGCTGGCGCCGGCTCGGGCACCATGCCTGCCGCCGGGCGCACCATCGGGCGCTCCCCGTGAGGAAGGGAGCGCACCGGCTCGGCTTGCTCGCGCGTCGCGACCGTCGTCGGGACATCCTCATCGTCATCCATCAGCGATGAGGCGACCATCTGCCTGTCGTCTGCGTCCCTCGGCTGCGGGCGCCCGACCGGCGCGATCCCGCTCGCCGGCGGAGCGTTGTGCCGCAGGATCTGCGGCGGCGTGAGGCGCTGCTGCGGCTCGGGCTCTCGACCGCGGCCGCGCAGCCCGACGCTGTCCGTGGCCGTCGTCGAGCTGCGCGCGCGCACCTGCTCGACGTTGATGGTGGACGTCACCTCGGCGGCCCACGCGAGGTGCGCCTCGCGCTTCTGGATGCGATCGACGAACACCTGCTGCACGAACTGCGCGACCTCTTCGGAGCCAACGAAGACCCCGCTCCTCATCAGGAAATTCTGCAGGGCTCGCGAGAACTCACGCGCGGTCTGGAAGCGGTCTTGCTTGTGCTTGGCGAGCGCCTTCATGACCACGCTCTCCAGCTCGATCGGATAGTCGTGCACGATCGTGGACGGCGGCGGGACCACGCAGGCCTGCACCTTCTCGAGCGTGTCGAGATCCGTATCCATCCGGAAGAGGCGTTGGTTCGTCGTGAGCTCCCAGAGGACGACCCCGAGCGCGAACACGTCGGTCGTGCGATCGATCTCGTTGCCGCGCACCTGCTCGGGAGACATGTAGGCCAACTTGCCTTTCAGCGTTCCCGCGCGGGTGGACGACAGCCTGTCGGCCACCTTGGCGATCCCGAAATCCACGACCTTGGTGTAGCCGTCGTAGGTGAGGAACAGGTTGTGCGGCGTGACATCTCGGTGCACCAGGCCGAGCAGCTGGCCGTTCTTTCCGCGCAGCTCGTGAGCGGCGTGAAGCCCCTCTGCGGCATCGGAGCAGATGCGCGCAGCGAGCTCGGGCGAGATGCGCAGCCGGCGCTCCTCCGCGCGGCGCATCACCTCCCGGAGCGGCTCGCCGTGGAGGTACTCCATGGCGATCCAGTAGGTGTTGTCGTCCTTCCCGAGATCGAAGACCTGCGCGACGTTGGCGTGGTTGATGCCAGCCGCGATGCGCGCCTCATCCAGGAACATGTCGACGAACTGATCGTCCTCGACCAGATGAGGGTGGATCCGCTTGATCGCGACCCACTTTTGGAAGCCGCCCGGGCCATCCATGCGAGCCAGGTGAACGCTCGCCATTCCGCCCACCCCGATCTCGTCGACCACACGGTAACGGCCCAGGAAGTAGGTCCCCTGCTGCTTCTCGGACTCCTTCGCGCGCGCTTCGAGCGATGAATGGGTCGACCCGGGGCTTGGAGGTCCGCCCATTCGCGATGCGGGTCGAGGCGGGGGTTGGGGCATGAGCGGTCACTACTTTACCGCGAGTTCGCGGCGCTTTGCCATGTCGTCTCGGCCAGGACACCTTCCAGATGGTCAGCTTCAATCCACCGGAGCGCTGAAGGCGCCTGTCCCGACAGGTAGGACACCACCTGAAACCCAGGACGGAGTCGTGACGGGCTCAGGGGAACGGTTGCCCAGGTTGACCCCGCTCGAAGTAGAAGCGGAACCCCCCGGTGACCCGCGAGAGGAGCTCCCGAGGGATGGCGTCGGCCGGATTACCGAGCCCTGCGTCGCGCGGATCGCCGACCCAGACGTCGAACGTCGCGTCCGTGTACTTGTCGACCGCGTCCGTCTCGTTGGGATCGCCGCTGAACAGCGCCTGGAACTTGATGGTCCCATCGACGGCGTAGAGCACGATGTTCTGGTTGTGGCAGGACCGCTGGAGGTAAAGCGCCATGTGCACGAGCGGCGCGAGCCCCTCCGGCTTCGGCGTCGGTGGAGGCGAGCCCGGCAGCTCGACGCCGGGCGGGAGCCCGACGCTCAGGTCGACGTCGAGCTTGTTCACGGTCCCGTCCCCGCGGATGAGGTCGACGTCATCGATCAGGACCGCGAGCCCGTCCGAGATCTCCTGCAGGTCGCTCCCCCGCTGCACCCGGACCTGCAAGGTGGAGCGGTAGGGGACCGCAGCGAAGAAGTCCGGGTTCATGTCGTAGCTGTCGTCCCAGCAGCCGGCCGCGCGCAGCCGTTCGCTGACGACCTCGCCTTCCCCCTGCCCGAGCGAGCACCCGAGCGAGAGCGCGCAGGCGAGGGGCGCGAGCGCACGGATCCTCATGACGCCGCCTGCGAGCGAAGGGCCGCCTTGATGCGACCTCCCCCGAGGACGCGATCGCCCCGGTAGACCACGGCCATCTGCCCGGGGGAGACCGACCGCACCGGGCTCGCGAACCGCGCAACGAAGCTCTCCGCGCCCGTCGCGGGGTCGCGGCGCCGCTCGATGATGCCAGGCGCCGCCTCGTGCCGCGCGCGCACCCGCACCTCGGCCTCCAGGGGGAAGACCGCGTCGTCGCACCACACAGCGTCGGCGATCTCGGCGCCCGCGGCGTACAGATCGCCCTCGTCGCCGAGGTGCACAGCGCCGGACGCGGCGTCGAGGCCCACGACGAACGCGGGCCGGCCGAGCGAGACGCCGATGCCCTTGCGCTGGCCCACCGTGAAGCCGTGCACTCCGCCGTGCGACCCGACCACGCGGCCGTCCCGATCGACGATGGGGCCGGGCCGGAGCCTGTCCGCGGCGCGGTCGGCCACGAACGGCGCGTAACGGCCGGAGGGGATGAAGCAGAGCTCCTGGCTCTCCCCCTTCTCGGCGCCCGGGAGCCCGCGGGCGATCGCCTCGGCGCGCACCTCGTCCTTGGTCGAGTCGCCAAGCGGGAAGAGGAGCCGCGACAGCTCGTCCGACCGGAGCATGTGCAGGAAATAGCTCTGATCCTTGTGCCGATCGCGGCCGCGGTAGAGGCGAGCGCCGCCCTCCTCCTGGACGACCCGCGCATAGTGGCCCGTCGCGACCCACGAGACGCCCAGCCGCTCCGCCAGCGGGAACAGCTCCCGGAGCTTGACGGAGCGGTTGCAGGCCACGCACGGGCTCGGCGTCTCGCCCGCGAGGTAGGCGTCGACGAAGGGGTCGACGACGTGCTCGCGGAACAGGGCGCGGCGGTCGAACGTGTAGTGCGGGATCCCGAGGTGGTCGGCGACCCGGCGGGCGTCGTGCTGATCCTCGGGCGCGCAGCAGCGGCTCTTGACGCTGCCGTCGTCGGGGTAGTCCCAGAGGTGCAGCGTCACGCCGACGACCTCGTATCCAGCGTCGCAGAGGCGCGCCGCCGCGACGGACGAGTCGACTCCGCCGCTCATCGCGATGAAGACGCGAGCCCCCGACGAGGCCCGCTCGCCAGGCCGCGCCGTACCGTCGGCCTCTCGGACCAGAGTTGCCATTTCCGTTCTTATAGCGTGGATTCCTCGCCGCGGCCGGACGCCGCGGGCGAACCCGCACGGGATGCCGCGGCGAGCTCGCGCGGGATGCCGCGGCGAGGGCTCGCGCAACGCGCCGGGACGGCGGCGCGCCGGCGAATGAATGATCAGGCTGGCTCTCCGCCATTCACCCTTGGCCACCCCCGCAGGGCGCGTGTACCGTCTGCCAGATGCCGAGCGGGGTCGTGCTCGTGATCGAGGACGAGGAGTACATCGCGGACCTGCTCGCCACCGCGATCCGGGAGGCAGGTTACGAGGTCATCTTCTGCTCCACCGCGGAGGCCGGGCTCTCCACCGCCTGCACCCTGGAGCCCGAGTGCATCGTCTGCGACATCGGGCTGCCCGACCACGACGGCTACTGGGTCGCGCGCAACGTGCGCACCCAGCCGTCCCGGGTATCGGTCACCCCCTTCCTGTTCCTCTCCGCGCTCGACGACCAGGAGGCCCGCCTCGAAGGGTTCCACGTGGGCGCCGACGTCTACATGACCAAGCCGTTCCGGGTCGACGAGGTCGTCGCGCAGATCGGGGCGCTCGTGCAGATGGCGTCGCGCCTGCGCCAGCGGCGGGACAGCCTCATGTCCATCCCGGCCTCCGTCGATCAGACCGCGATCGAGGGCGATCTCAGCCAGATGTCCATCGCGACCGTCCTCACGGTGCTCGAGATGGAGCGGCGGTCGGGCGTGTTCGAGGTGAGCAGCAAGAAACGTCGGGCTCAGCTGGACATCGCCGAAGGGTGCATCGTCGAGGGGACTGTGGGAGGCACGCGCGCATCGGCGCTCGCCGCGCTCCGCACCATGCTCAGCTGGAAGGTCGGACGGTTCGCGTTCGTGCCAGGCGTCCGCCCCCTGCCCGCGGAGCGGACCTCCATCGCTGCGTACCTGCTCGAGGCGACCCGGCTCGAGGACGAGAGCGCCCGCGTCGAGCTGCCGCTCCCGCCATCGCGACGCCGTCCGGAGCCCCGGAGCGCGACGACGGCGCTCGGCGGGCCGTCATCCATCCTGGACGACGTCGCGCCGCCGTCGTCGCGCGTCGTGTCCGAGGAGCGCCTGCGCCGCGGGCCCACCCCTGCGCCGCCGAAGGGCTCCGACCCCGGCCTGGCGATCTCCGATGGACCGCCGTCGCTCGAGCTGAACTTCGAGTTCGATCTGGCGACCCCGGCGGCGGCGCCGACGCTGCCCTCGCTGGCCCGCAGGACGGCGAGGCCGTCGAGCCAGCGCGGCAGGCGCGTGGAGGAGAGCGAGCCTCCGACGCTCCCGCGAAGCGGGAGCCGAACGCCGCCCTCGCGACCGTCCTCGCCAGGCCGCGAGCGGCAGAGCGCCGTGGACACGGGCGAGCTCTCCCGCGGGACCCTCGCTCCGCCGGAGACCCAGCCGGCAAGCGACGAAGGCCCGCCGCGCGCGACCCCGATCCCCCCGAGACCGGCGCCGGCCAGGCCTCCCCGCCCCGACACGAAGAAGCGCTGACGGCGGGCAACGGGTACAAGAAGAAGAAGCGGAAGCGCCGATCTAGAGCGCCGTCCGCTGCTCCACCTCGCCCGGATCGTGATCGCGCAGGTAGCTCAGGTTGACCGCGTTCACGACGGCGTGCGCCAGGACCGGCCCGACGAGCGACCCCGTCGCCGCGAAGATGGCGCCGAGCCCCGCGCCCACGCCCACCGCCCAGCCGATCCACACCCAGCGGCTGGGGCCGCGCATCTGGTGCATCAGACCGAAGAGGATCGCGCTCAGCAGCACGCCGAGGAGCGGCGTCAGCAGCCCGCGGAAGAGCAGCTCCTCCCCCAGGCTCGAGAGGCCCGCGAGGAGCAGGATCTGGCCGAGCGAGAAGTCGCGCGCGACCGGGCGGAGCTCCGCGTGCAGGCGCCGGGCCCAGCTGAACCGGGCCACGGCGACGCGCGTCGTCACGATGACGCCGGCCGCCAGCGTGAGGCCGAGCGCGGCGCTCATCAGCAGCGCGGCCAGCGGCGGCAGCGCGAGCCACGGGCTCGGGTGGATCCACGGCCATCCATCCCGCAGCACCAGGCCCAGCGAGACCGCCAGCGCCGCGAGGATGAGATAGCCGGACGCCGCCTGCACCGTCGCGTCGGTTCGACCGGTCCGCGCCCATCGCGACGCCATGTCCCATCATGGCACGCCGAAAGAAGCCGGTGAAGCCGCGCGCGCCGTCAGGACCCCTGGCCGAGCGCCGGCAACCGGAGTACGTCGACGCCCATGCACGCGACCGTGGTCATCTTCCCGGGATCCGACGCGGATGCCGAAATGATCCAACCGCTCCGCGACGTGCTCCAGGTCCGCACGCCGATCGCCCACGCCGACGGGAGGTACCAGGCTGATCCGGAGACGCTCCGCAAGCTCGTCGATGAGCGCGCCATCGCGCTGCAGTACTGCGACCGGGAGGGGCTGGTCGGCGGCGACGCGAACCCCAACGGATCGGCGATGGACATCGCCGGCATCTACGGCGGGCCCCGGCGGAACGTGCTCGGGCTGATTCCGCACCCCGAACGGATGAGCGAGCCCTTCCAGGGCCACGGCAGCGCGGATGGGCGCGCCCTGTTCGACGCCGTGCTGCGCAGCGTGGGCGGCGCCCGCTCGGCCCCATCCGCGAGCGCGCCGTGAGCGACGCGTCGCCCGGCGCCGCCCGCTGCCGCGTGTGCGACGCGGCGCTCGCGCCGGAGGGCGATCGCTGCCCGCAGTGCGGCGCGGCCGCGCGCGCCGAGGCCTGCCCGCACTGCGGCGGCGTGACCGGCGTCTCGGCGCACCCCGAGCTGCGCTTCGCGTGCGACGCCTGCGGCGGCCCGCGCGTCCCCGTCGCCGACGACCGCGTCGAGCGATCCGGCCGCGAGGTGCCGCTGCTCCAGAAGGCGCGCGCGGCGGCCTCGGCGCGCTCGGTCTGGCGCGCCGCGGGCGTCGCGGCCAGCGCGCTGCTCGGCTTCGAGCTGTTCCTGTTCGCCGTGCTGCTGCTCGTCCTCAACGCGAGCGTCGGGCTCTTCACCGCCGGCCTCCTCACCATGGCGCCCGTCGGCGCCTTCGCCCTCTGGGCGCTCCGGCGGGCGAAGTCGCGGAGCCGCGACATCGCGCCCGCGCTCGACGCCGCCTGGGTCTCCGTCGCCTCCGACGTCGCCCGCCAGGCCGAGGGCCCGCTCACCGCCGGCGGGCTCGCCTCGACCCTCCGCATCGCCGAGTCCCAGGCCGAGGAGCTCCTCGCCCTGCTGGAGGTCAACGACGTCGTGCGCGGCGCGGTGAGCCCCGCGGGCGAGTTCGGCTATGCGCCGAAGCTGCGCGTCGGCGCGGCGCGCGGCGAAGACCAGGGCGAGGCCGGGGCCGAGAGCGCGGCGCACGCCCTCGCCGCCGAAGAGGAAGCCTTCGCCGCCGAGCCCCTGACGCAACGGACCGCCCATGTCGACCCCGCGAAGCGCTGATCCCAAGCCGAAGCCAGGCCCGCAGCAGCAGAAGGCCCGCGCGGGCCGGCCCGCGCCCCAGGAGCGCCGCGCCCTGACCCACATCGGCGGCGCGACGGTGCTCGAGGGCGACCCCGAGAGCGCCGCGAAGCTCGCCCACGCGCTCGACGTGGCCAGCTCGAGCACGGCGGAGGAAGCGGCGCGCGCGCACGTGCACGGGTTCCACAGCTACCCGGCCCGGATGCACCCGGACACCGCCCGCCGGCTGATCGAGGGCCTCTCGAGGCCGGGAGAGCGGGTGCTCGACCCCTTCTGCGGCAGCGGCACCGTCCTCGTCGAGGCCCGGCTCGCGGGCCGGGCGGCGATCGGCGTCGACGCGAACCCGCTGGCCGTGCGCCTCGCCCGCCTCAAGGTGCAGGGCAGCACCCCCGGCGAGCGCGAGCGGCTCGTCGCCGCCGCCCGCGAGGTCGCGGCCGCGGCCGATGAGCGCCGCAAGGCGCGCGCAGGTCCGAGCCGCCGGTACGGCCCCGAGGACGTCGCCCTGTTCGAGCCGCACGTGCTCCTCGAGCTCGACGGGCTCCGCGTCGGCCTCGACCGCCTCGCGGGCCACGGCGCCGACGCGCTCCGCGCCGATCTCGAGCTCGTCCTCTCCGCCATCCTGACGAAGCTCAGCCGCCGCACGTCCGACACGTCGGAGCACGAGCTGCCGCGGCGGATCGCCGCCGGTTATCCGGCGCGGCTCTTCATCCGCAAGGCGGAGGAGCTCGCCCAGCGCCTCGCCGAGGTCGCGGCGCCGCTCGAAGCGAGCCCCCCCGCGCTCGTCGAGGAGGGAGACGCGCGCGTGCTCCGCGGCGTCGAGGCCGGCTCCGTCCACCTCGCGATCACGTCGCCGCCCTACCCGGGCGTGTACGACTACCTCGCCCACCACGAGGCGAGGCTGCGCTGGCTCCGGCTCCGCAGCGCTCGCTTCGAGCAGGACGAGATCGGGGCCCGCCGGCACCTCGACCCGCTCGGCCCCGAGGCCGGCCGCGCGCGCTGGCGCGACGAGCTCGGCGGCGTGCTCACCGCGCTCGCGCGCGTCCTCCGGAGCGGCGCGCCGCTCGTGCTGCTCATCGCCGACAGCGTGGTCGCCGGCGCGCCGGTCTACGCGGTCGACGTGGTCAGGGCCGCCGCGTCCGGCGCGCGCTTCGCGGTCCGCGCGGTCGCGTCGCAGCCGCGCCCCCACTTCCACCGCCCCACGGCGCGCGCCTTCCAGCGCCGCCCGCGCCACGAGCACGCCATCCTGCTGATCCGCGCATGACCCGCCGAGCTCCCCGCGGCGCAGGCGCATGGCAGGCCGCGCCGCCGCGCATGAGCCACCGAAAATTGCCCCGCGGCGCGGGCTCATGGCAGGGTGCACCGGCGTCGGGCAGCGCGCGAGGCGGCCAGCAACGGCCTCCTGCAGCGCCCCGGCGCGCGCGACGATGGCGAGAGCTCACCTGGCACTTCTTCTTCTCTGGGGCACCTTCGCCCTCGGCTGCGGCAAGGCGGGCGGCGATCCGGGGAAGGCCGACCTCGACAGCACGGGGGTCGACGCCTGCGACAGCTACCTGGCCACGATGACCACCTGCGCCAGCAAGCTGCCCGCGGAGAGCAGGAAGAGCCACGAGGCCGCGATCCGGATCGCGCGCGACGTGCTCGAGGCCCGGGCGGACGCCGACGACGACGCGCTGGAGGGCGACGCGAGGGCGGAGGCGCGCGTCGCGCTCGCGGCCGCCTGCAAGCAGATGAGCGACGCGGTCCTGGACCGCGAGGCGTGCGGCCGCTGAGCGCCCGGGCGAGCGTTCACGCTGCGAGGCACGCGCGGCCGCCCGCCGCGCTTCATGCGAAGGCGGGCACCTCCGCCGGATAGTGCTGCCGGAGGAACGAGGCCCACGGCGGCCGCCGCTCCGCGTGGAACACGTCGCCCGCGAGCATGCTGGTGATGAGCTTGCGCATCGTGGGCCGCTGGTTCGGCTCGAACAGCGTCTCCCGGAACTGGCCTTTGTAAAAGCCCTGAACAACCCCCAGGAAGAGATCGACGGCGTAGCGGATCTCCGCCTCGTAGGCCGCGAACGCGGCGCGCGAGGTGTCCCCGGCGTCGAGCGCGCGGTCGATCGCCGTGGCGGCCAGATCGGCGCCCTTGATGGCGAGGTGCGCGCCCGTCGAGAAGAGCGGGTCGAGGAACCCGCCCGCGTCGCCCACGAAGAGCCATCCATCTCCGGCGAGCTGGTCGATCCGGTACGAGAAATCGGCGAGCGCCCCCACCGGCCTGACGCGCCGCGCGCTCGCGAGGAACTCCCGCGCCCAGCCGCTCTGCGCGACGGTGCGATCGAAGAGCTCGTCGAGCCGCTCCCCCTTCGCCCGGCTCCGGATCCAGCTCGACGACACCACCGCGCCGACGCTCGTCACCTCGCCGCGGAACGGGATGAACCAGAACCACCCGTGCTCGAAGAGGACGATCTGGATGTCGCCCTGGTGGATCCCCTCCTCGCGGGGCACGCCCTCGTAGTGGGTGAACAGCGCGGTCTTGTCGAGCTCGGCCAGCTGCGCCTTCCGCCGCATCCTCGACGCGAGCAGCGTGTCCCGCCCCGTCGCGTCCACGATCACCGGCGCCCGGAGCTCGACGGCGTCGCTCGAGCCGGCGCGCGCGGCCGCGGCCTCCTCCGGCCCGGCGCCGTCGGGTCGAGCGCTGGGCCGCGCGCGCACCCCGACGGCGCGGGGGCCCTCGAACACCACCTCGACGGCCTCCCATGACTCGCGCACCTCCGCCCCGAGCTCCGCGGCGTGGCGGAGCAGCAGCTGGTCGAACGCGTCGCGCTGCACCTGGTAGGCGAACTCGAACCTCGGATCGAACGCGTCGGCGAAGCTGTAGCGCCGCGTCCGCCCGGTCGACGAGCACAGGAACCGGGCGCCGTATTTGCGGAGGAAGCGCGCGTCCAGCTCCGCGTCCAGCCCGAGCCGCTCGAAGACCTCGCGGGACAGCGGCAGCAGCGACTCGCCGATGTGAAAGCGAGGGAACCGCTCGCGCTCGAGCACGAGGGCCCGGCGGCCGAGGCGGGCCAGCGATGCGGCGAGCGTCGACCCACCCGGCCCTCCGCCGAGGATGATTGCGTCCCAGCGATCCGTCATCGCTCGTCGTATAGTGCGTGCCGACGCCCGAGAAAATGCGCTCTCGGCGCCGCGCGCCGGGTACGCGCCGGGTCGAGGAGGAGGGATCGGCGGTGCCCACGGTCGTGTTCGAGGACGGCGCGCTCGGCCCCGCCGTCACCGCGGAGGCGGGAGCCGGCAGGCTCATCGATGTCTGCGACGACGCGCGCGCTCCGATCGTGTTCTCGTGCCGCGACGCGCGCTGCGCCACGTGCCGCGTCGAGGTCGTCGAAGGCGAGCAGCTCCTCGAGCCGCCCGCGCGCGGCGAGCGCGATCTGCTCGAGCGCCTCGGCGCCCCGCCGCGGCTCCGGCTCGCGTGCCAGGCGGTGCTCCGCGCGGGCCCCGGGCTGGTCCGCTTGCGCGGGATCGTCGGCCGCGAGAGCTGAGCGGCAGCGGGCCCGCGGCGAGCATCGCGCGCGCCCGCCATCGGGCACCGCCGCAGCGCGCACGTCCCCACGCGGCGGAGCGCGCGCCGCCGCCCTCGCGATCGTCCGCTCCGGTCGTGCCCCGCCATTGGCGGCACAGGCGAACGGTGTTAAGGCACGCCCCGTTCTGAGGCCCGGCTCCTCGGGGAGGAGAGCGAGATCAGGCGCACCCCGGAGCTGCCCGCGCGCGGTGACGACGGGACGCCGCTCGCCTGGGACGCGCACCGCGGCACCCGCAGCCGCGGTCGCCCGTCGGGTGGAGATGGCAACACCGCGCGGAGGAGTGGACGAGACGTGACCAAAGCCAGGAAGCTGCGCGAACTCATGGCCCGCCCCGGGCCGATCGTCATCATCGGCGCGCACAACGGGCTCTCTGCAAAGATCGGCGAAGAGGCAGGGTTCGACGGGCTCTGGGCTTCCGGCTTCGAGATCTCCGCGAGCTACGCGGTGCCGGACGCGAACATCCTCACGATGGCGGAGAACCTCCAGGCCGCCAAGATGATGAACAACACGTCGCTCCCGGTCGTCGCGGACTGCGACAACGGCTACGGCAACGCCGTCAACGTCGTCCGCTGCGTCGAGGAGTACGAGGCGGCGGGCATCGCGGCGATCTGCATGGAAGACAACATCTTCCCGAAGCGCTGCAGCTTCTACGCCGGCGTGAAGCGCGAGCTCGCGGACGTCGAGGAGCACGCGCTCAAGGTCCGCGCGGCGAAGGCGACGCAGAAGGATCGCGACTTCGTGGTCATCGCGCGGACCGAGGCGCTCATCGCCGGCTGGGGGATGGAGGAGGCGCTCCGCCGCGGCCGCGCCTACGCGGACGCGGGCGCCGACATGGTCCTCATCCACTCGAAGAGCAAGGACCCGGACGAGGTGCTCTCCTTCGCCCGCGCGTGGGACCGCCCGAACACGCCGCTCGTCTGCGTGCCGACGATCTACCGCACGACGAGCGTCGACACGCTGCACAAGGCCGGCTTCAAGCTGATCATCTTCGCGAACCACGCGATCCGCTCGTCGATCAAGGCGATGACGGAGACGCTCCAGACGCTGAAGCGCGAGATGTACACCGGCAGCGTCGACGACAAGGTCGTGCCGCTCGAGCGCGTCTACCAGCTCGTGGGCGTCGACAAGATGAAGCAGGAGGAGTCGAGCTTCCTGCCCTCCGGCAGCCCGGGCGTCACCGCCGTCATCCTCGCCGCCGGCCAGAGCCAGGGGCTCCTGCCGCTCACGGAGGAGCTGCCGAAGCCGATGCTCGACCTGAAGGGCAAGAGCATCATCGAGCGGCAGATCGACGTGCTCAACGCGTGCGGCGTCAAGGACGTCGCCGTCGTGCGCGGGTACAAGAAGGAGGCGATCAAGGTCCCGAACGCCCGCTTCTACGACAACGACGAGTACGCGACGACGAACGAGGTGGTCTCGCTCTTCCGCGCCTCCAAGGAGCTGAGCGGGCCGTTCCTCTTCCTCTACGGCGACATCGTGTTCGAGCGCGGCCACCTCGAGAAGCTCCTCAAGAGCCCGGCGGACATCTCGATCGTCATCGACCGCGCGTACGCCGAGGGCCAGCGGCCCAAGGACGCGCGCGGCGTGCCCGACCTCGTGGCCCTGAAGGACGCGCAGGAGGCCGGCTACCGCTTCGTCGGCGCCGAGGCGCCGCACCGGGTGGCCCGCGTCGGCCGCGCGATCCCGGCGGGCGAGGCGCACGGCGAGTTCGTGGGCATGGCCATGTTCACGGCGAAGGGCGCGCGCCTGCTCACCGACTGCTACCATCAGCTGCAGGAGAGCCGCGCGAAGGGCGGCTTCCACGAGGCCGAGTCGCTCCGCAACGCGACCTTCACCGACCTGCTCCAGGAGCTCATCGACCGCGGCGCGGACGTGCAGGCGATCGACGTTTACAAGGGGTGGCTCGAGATCGACACGTTCGAGGACTACCGTCGCGCCTGGGCGCTCATCAAGGAGTGAGGTGATGTCCCACGGTTCAGGCAAATCGTATGCGCCCGAGTTCGTCGCCGCGCTCAAGGAGGCGGGGTTCGACTTCTTCGCGGGCGTGCCCTGCTCGCTCTTGAAGGGCCTTGTCTCGCTGCTCGACGCCGACGCGGGCGCCCGTTACATCTCGGCGACCCGCGAGGACAGCGCCATCGGCATGGCGTTCGGCGCCTGGCTCGGCGGCAGGCTGCCGATGGTCCTGATGCAGAACTCCGGGCTCGGCGTCTCCGTGAACGCGCTGGCCTCGCTCAGCACGATGTACGAGGTGCCCGCGCTGCTCGTCATCTCCTGGCGCGGCGAGGGCGGCAACGACGCCCCGGAGCACATCATGATGGGCGAGATCATGCTCCCGATCCTCGATCTGATGAAGATCCAGCACCGCGTCCTCCGCGCCGCCGAGCCGATGGGGCCCCAGGTGCAGTGGGCGAAGGACGTCATGCTCTCCACCAGGCAGCCGGCGGCGCTCATCGTGCCCGCGGGGGTGCTCGAATGAACAAGCTCGAAGCGCTGAAGGTGTTCACGGCGGCGGTCGGCAAGGACGACCTCGTGGTCTGCTGCAACGGCATGATCGGCCGCGAGCTCTACACGACGCAGGACCGGCCCTCGAACTTCTACATGATCGGCTCGATGGGGCTCGGCCTGTCGATCGGCCTCGGGCTCTCGATCGCGCAGCCGCGCAAGCGGATCTTCGTGCTCGACGGCGACGGCAACGTCCTCATGGGCATGAACGCCCTCGCCAGCGTCGGCAGCGAGCGGCCGGCGAACCTCGTGCACGTCGTCCTCGACAACCGCTCCCACGCCTCGACGGGCGGGCAGCGGACGATCTCGGGCGACGTGAAGCTCGAGTCGGTCGCCAGCGCGGTCGGCTACCGCGCCACGCACCGCGCCGACTCCGTCGAGTCGTTCGAGGCGTCGCTGCGCGTCGCGCTCGTGCAGCCGGGCCCGGTCATGGTCCTCGCCCTCGTCGACGGCGGCACCGTGAAGGGCATCGGCCGCGTCGCGGAGACCCCGCAGG
Organism: Sorangium sp. So ce426; assembly: GCF_051475585.1. NCBI lineage: Bacteria > Pseudomonadati > Myxococcota > Polyangiales > Polyangiaceae > Sorangium > Sorangium sp. So ce426. Next base: position 10,398,316 of record NZ_CP150341.1, read on the forward strand.
AGCTCGCCTCCCGCTTCGCGGCCGAGGCGCGCCGATGAGGGCGATCCTGCTCGCCGCCGGCCGCGGCCGGCGCATCGGCCGGGACGCGCCCAAGTGCCTCATCTCCATCGAGGGCAAGACGCTGCTCGAGCGCCACCTCGTGAACCTCACCGAGAGCGGCGTCACCGATCTGACGATCGTCGTCGGCTTCCGGCACGAGATGATCGAGGAGGCGCTCGCCTCGCTCCGCCCTTCGCTGAAGATCGAGCTCGTCAAGAACCCGCGGTTCACCCACGGCAGCATCGTCTCGCTCCACGTGGCGGCCGACCGGCTGTCAGGCGGCGGGCTGTGGATGGACGCCGACGTGCTGTACCCGGCCGCGCTGCTGCGGCGCCTCGTGAGCTCGCCCCACGAGAACTGCCTGCTGGTCGACGCGAGCTCGGAGGAGAGCGGCGAAGAGATGATGGTCGGCGTCCGCGCCGGCCGCGTGCTCAAGATCGCGCGCCGCGTGGGCAAGGACTGGGACATCGCGGGCGAGACCGTCGGCTTCGCCAAGGTCGGCCCGCAGGGCGGTCGCACGATGCAGCGCCTCCTCGAGGAGGAGGTCTCCGCCGGCCGCCTCGACCAGGAGTACGAGGCCGCGATGGACCGCGCTTTCCAGGAGGTGCCGTTCGGTATCGAGCGCGTCGACGACCTGCCCTGGACCGAGATCGACTTCGAAGAAGACGTGGAGAAGGCCCGCCGCCTGGCGAGCGCTCTGTAGGAGCGGGCCCTGAGGGGGGACAGCGCGGCCCCTGGGCTCGGCGGCGCAGGGCGCCGAGCTCAGGCCACGGCCAGCTTCGCGCGGCGGGACGCGCCGCGGAGGAACCAGCCGTTCAGCCAGATGACCGCGACGATCCAGACGACCCCGCCCGTCGCGAAGAAGACCTGACCCAGCCAGAGCTGGTTCACGAGGAGCGTCAGCACCACCATCGACAGGAACGCGTCGCCGTTCGATATCGCCCAGAGCGCGCCGATGAGGCGCGTGAGCGGCGACGCCTCCTCCCGGATCAGCTGCTTTACCTGATCCGCGCTGGTCGAGGACCGGCTCCGCCGCGGGTCGAACCACTCGTGCTCGAACGCGAGGTGCCCCATGCGCCCGATGAAGACATCGAAATGGGCAAAGAACGAGGAGGAGGGGCCGAGCGCCTGGATCTTCCGGCGCAGCACGTCCGCCGTCTCGTCGGTGCCCGTCTCGAAGATCGAGCAGTACTTGAGCTTGAAGTAGTCCGCGGAGAAAGAGCGCAGCGCCCCCTGGAGCAGCGCGATCAGCAGGAGCGCGTTCGTGGACACGGTCGCGCTCCACGGGCCCTCCGGCGGCGGGTGAAGGTGAACGTGCCAGAAGATGCCGGCATAAAGAAAGACGACGCCCAGCCAGTCGGCCAGGCCGTCAATGGCGTGCCCGGCGGGGCTCACCATCCTCTTCGCCCGCGCCAGCGCGCCGTCCACGCAGTCCAGGATGGAGCGGAGCTCGAACACGAGCGCCCCGGCGATGAGGTGCCCCGGATCATCGAACGTCACCAGGTAACCGGCCAGCGCGGCGAAGAGCGGCTGAACCAGCGTCACCTGGTTCGGCGTGACCGGCGTCCTCATCAGCGCCCGCACGATCCAGCGCGCGATCGGGTACCGATAGTAGCGATTGAGCGGGTCCTCCATCCGCATCTTCCAGCCGCCGGGCACACCGCCGGACTGGGCGGCAGGTGTCGAGCTCTCGGCAGCAGCGCGCGGTTCAGACATCGGCGATCCCGGGCCGGACTCTAGGGCAGCCGCCCCCGGGGACCAACAGGATTGCGACCTCTCGATGGACATGGCGTGACAGATCGCTGCAAGCCCGCGTCCCGGCGCCACGCCGCGCTTTCCAGGGCGTATCCCGCGCCTCCGGCGACCAGCCGCGTAGTCGTTTGCGCTCTTGAAGGTCCACCGAGAACCGAGCTTCGCACCTCGCGTGCGGACGCGACAGGCACACTCGTGCGCTCCCTTCCTGTAAAATCCCATTCTCTCGCCTGCGGCGCTGCGGCCTTCGACGAGCGCGCGCGTCCGCTCGGGCCGGTCTGACGTGGCGGCCGCGTCCCGCCGGGCGCTCCGGGGGGCGCCCGGCGAGAATGGCGGCGCGCCGGGGCTCCTCGGCGCTATGGTGGCGCGGTGGCAAACAGGTCCTGGAGCGCGGCGCTCCTGCTCGTGGCCGCAGGGTGCACCGCGAGCGTGGGATCCATCGGGGCTGTCCTTGGGCGAGACAACGAGTCGCTGGCGCTCTACGTGCGTGACGTGCCGCCGGGCCTCGCCGCCGAGCGAGCGGGGCTGATCCCGGGCGACGAGATCATGATGATTGATGGCGTGTATGTCCGGGATCTCTCGTCGGCGGCGGTGCGCGATCGGCTCCGCGGCGCCGTCGGGAGCGCCGTCGAGCTCACCGTCGTCCGCGGGCGCGACGTGCGGCGCGTCCGGGTCGTGCGCACCGAGCTCAGGGCGCACGAGGGGCTCAAGCCCAGAGAAGAGCAGATCCTGCCTTGAAGCGGGGCCGGTGACCGCTCATTGCGCGGCGAGCGCCACGAGCTCGGCATAGTGCTTGTTCGCGTAGAAGGAGAGCACATCGACGGCGTCGCGCACCTCGCTCGGATCGAGGTCCTGGAGGCGGTACTCGACGCTGAGAATCACGTCGCCCTCCTCGTCGGCCGAGAGCTTGGCCATGTTGATCTCGCGGTTCAGCTGGAGCAGGCGCCGCACGATCGCGTCGCCCTCCTCGAGCTCCATCGGGAGCCGCACGAACGGGATCACCGCGAAGACGACGAAGGGGGGCGAGAGCCGCACGAACAGCGGGAAGAGCCGCTCGGCCCCCTGGAAGTCGCTGCGCATGGCGTCGTTGGATATGACCTCCACAGCCCAGCCCTCGCGCTCGAGGCACGCCTTGATCTCGTCGAACGTCATGCGCGGCATCATAACCTCTGACGGCGCGGCGCACTCGGGGCGAGCGCGCCGGATCGAAGGCCCGACGCCCCCCGCTCGTCCGGTCTCGCGGGCGATCCCGCCGGGGTGGGGAGCGCGGACGCACCGGGAAGCAGGGAAGCAGGGAAGCAGGGAAGCAGGGAAGCAGGGAAGCCGAGTGAGAGTGCTGCCCAGGCAGCAGCCTGCGCGAAACCTCGGTGCGGCTCGAGCTCGAGCTCGAGCTCGAGCTCGAGCCCGAGCCCGAGCCCGACAACGACAGCCGCCGGGAACCGTCCACGCGGACAGCCCACGCGGACAGCCCACACCGACAGCCCGGAGGCAGCTCGTCCGGCCGGCGCTTTTGTCCGCGGAAGGCCGTGGCTCGCGTTGACGGTGCCCCGCGCTCGAACTATGCGTAGAGGTCCGATTTCGAGTCCGCCGAAGGAGCGATTCATGCGCCGTTACCAGTTCACATCCGAGTCCGTCACCGAAGGACACCCCGACAAGGTGTGCGACCAGATCTCCGACGCCATTCTCGACGGGATCCTCGAGAAGGATCCGACGGCCCGCGTCGCGTGCGAGACCCTGGTGAAGACGGGGATGGCCGTCGTGGCCGGCGAGATCACCACCTCGGCGTGGGTCGACATGCCGGTCGTCGTGCGCAACACCATCAAGGACATCGGCTACACCGACGCCGCGATGGGCTTCGACTACGAGACGTGCGCGGTGCTCACGGCCATCGAGAAGCAGTCGCCCGACATCTCCCGCGGCGTCACCGAGGGCGAGGGCCTCTTCAAGGAGCAGGGGGCAGGCGACCAGGGGCTCATGTTCGGTTATGCGACGGACGAGACGTCGGAGCTGATGCCCTCCCCCATCAGCTATGCCCACCGCCTCGCCCGGAAGCTCGCCGACCTCCGCAAATCCAAGAAGCTCGACTGGCTGCGCCCCGACGGCAAGACCCAGGTGACGATCGAGTACGAAGATCAGACGCCCGTGCGCGTGAGCGCCGTCGTCGTGTCGACGCAGCACGGCCCCGAGGTCAAGCACAAGACGATCGTCGACGCGGTGCGGAGCCTGATCATCGAGAAGTGCATCCCGGCCAAGCTGATGGATAAGAGCACGAAGATCTACGTGAACCCCACCGGCCGCTTCGTGGTCGGCGGCCCCTTCGGCGACGCCGGCCTCACCGGCCGCAAGATCATCGTCGACACCTACGGCGGCATGGGCCGGCACGGCGGCGGCGCCTTCAGCGGCAAGGACCCGACCAAGGTCGACCGCTCCGCCTGCTACTACGCGCGCTACGTCGCGAAGAACGTCGTCGCGTCCAAGCTCGCGGCGCGCTGCGAGGTGCAGATCGCCTACGCCATCGGCGTCGCCCAGCCGGTCGGCGTCCACGTGAACACCTTCGGCACGGGCCGCGTAGGTGAGGACGTGCTCGAGAAGTACATCATGCAGAACTTCGACATGCGGCCGAAGGCGATCATCGAGCAGCTCGATCTGCTGAAGCCCATCTACCGGAAGACGGCCGCGTACGGCCACTTCGGGCGTGACGAGTTCGCCTGGGAGAAGACGGACCGCGCGGCCAAGCTGGCCGAGGACCTGCTGCGCCCGACGCTCGCCGCCGTCCCCGCGGCCACGAACGGCGCCGGGAGCAAGAAGGAGCCGAAGCGCAAGGGCAAGAAGGAAGCGGGCGCCCAGGCCTGATCGTTCAGAGCGCTCCGCCCGCTGCGTGGGAGCGGGGCGAACCGTGGACGGCCCCTCGGAGGGGCCGAGAGCGCCGGCGCTGTGGAAGCGCCGGCGCTCTGCGTTTTGTCGCCACGCCCCGGCCTCCTGGAACGCTCGTGGCCATGGCGCCTGGGTCGGATACGGGTGCCACGATGTGGGCATTCACCTCACAAAAAAGCACTGGCCTTTGCCGGGATGAGCTGACTGCTGCGGCCGCTTCTGCTGATAAAATCATCGACGACTCCCGTATCGCCGGATCGACCGAACCTCCCTGGTTCCATGCGACCTCGAGGAGCACCGATGAAACCTTGGTTGAATGTCTTGAGCCTCATCACCGCGGCAGGGTGTCTGGGCGCGGCCTGCACCGGGAACATCGGACCGGCAGGCGGCCTCGATGTCGGGGAGGGCGGCGCCGCGAGCGCGTCGAGCACCGGCGAGGTACCGACAACGACAGCCGAGACGACGGCCGACGCGACGACCGTCGCCACGTCCGCGGGGGTGGGCACGGGGGGCGCGGGCTGCAGCGGCTCGCCGGACGCCGACGACGACGGCGACGGCTTCACGGAGCTCGACGGCGACTGCGACGATTGCAACGCGCTGATCAACCCGCGAGCGCTCGAGCTCCCGACGGTCGGTGGAGAAGGGGGAGCCTCGCCGGAGCCCGTGGACGACGACTGCGACGGCACCGCCGACAACGTGCCCGAGCCGTGCGACGACGGGATCCCGATCGACGACCTGGATCCGCTCAACGCCGCGAGGGCGGTCGAGCTGTGCAAGATGTCGTCCGGGCCCGACGACTGGGGCGTGGTCTCCGCCGCCTGGGTCATGGTCGACGGCGCGCCGCCGCCGCAGGAAGCCCAGCTGCTCGCCAACTTCCACCTCGGGCACGGCATCCTCCCCAAGTTCGGGCCCAACGTCCCGCCGAGGGCGGGCACGCGGCTGCTCGCCCTCTCGAGCGGCACGGCGCGGACGGCGGACGACGAGGGGTTCGAGAGCCCGCAAGGCTTCGACAAGAAGTACGAAGGTGATTTCCCCGAGGGCTTTCCGAAGGTCCCTCGCAACTGTGATGATCTGGTGCTCGCGAAGCCGTCCGACCCGACCGCCGTCGAGATCACCCTCCGGGTCCCGTCGAATGTCCGCGGCTTCGCGTTCAACGTCAATTACGTCACGTTCGACTGGCCCGTCGTCTGCGACAGCTTCAACGATTACTTCGTCGCGTTCCTCTCGCCGCGGCCGGCCAACCTCATCGACGGCCACATCCTGTTCGACAGCGAGAGGAACGCGATGAGCGTCAACAGCTCCTTCATCGACGTCTGCGCCTGCGCGAGCGGCCCGCCCTGCGATCTCGACGAAAGGGTGTACGCGTGCACCCGCGGGACCCGGGAGCTGCTCGGGACGGGGTTCGAGAGCCGCGCGGGGACGAGCTGGCTGGTGACCTCGGCGCCCGTGGAGCCGAACACGGAGATCAAGATCCGCTGGGGCGCGTACGACGCCGGAGACCACCAGCTCGATTCGACCGGGCTCGTCGACAACTGGCGGTGGCTCACCGACAAGGACGAGAGCGTGATCACGCTGCCCGATCCCCCTGCGCCCGAGCCGTAGGGCGCGTCGCTGCAGCGGCGGCGCGCCGGCGCGCGTGGGAGGCGATGGCCCGCGCGCCGGGCGATCAGGCCGCGATCGGCGCGTCCGTGGTCGCCGCGCCGATGCCGGCGAGCAGCTCCTTGTACCAGGCGGCCGCCCCCGCCGCGCGGCCCGCAAGCGCGCGGCTGCCCCAGAGGACCGAGAGCGTGCGCGTCGTCCCCGGGTGCGTCTTCGTCCGCTGCGCGTCCTTCACGGCGTTCGCGCACGGGCCTTCCGCGTCGAAGACGCAGAGGAGCCCCTCGAGGTCGATCTCCTGCCCCGAGGCGTTGAACACGTAGCGGGAGCCAGCGGGCGCGACGTCGATGCGGAGCGGCGGGCGGGCGCGATCGAGATCGATCACGCTGATGGGCAGGCCCGTGTGCAGCGACACGGCGTTGCACGCGTCCACGGCCGCGTTGATGGCCGCGAGCGATCCCCCCTCGGCGGCGCGGATGAGGTACTCGGAGGCCGGCTTGCCCCGGCCCGTCGGCTTGTAGCCGCCGTGCCGGAGCAGATCGCGGACCGCCGACCGCACGGCGTCGTCCGAGCGGAACGGGGCCGAGGCCTCGCCGGACAGGAGGCCGCGGAGCGCGTCGCTCCCCTGCAGCTCGCCGAGCGGCGCGGGGAACGTCGTGACGAAGGCGGCGACTTCGAGCAGAGGATGCGCCGAGAGCGTGAGCACGCGGCGCACTCTACACGACGACAGCGCTCCTGGATGGATGCTCGTCATCTCACACTCTCTCGGTCGATCCCGGGAGTGCGCAGGTCGACTCGATGGTGCCCGCTCTGCGGCGCAGATCGACTACCCTGGCCGGCCGTGACGACGGACTCCACACGCCCGAAGCTGAGGTCGCCCGCCGAGCTCCGGCGCTCGATGGGCGCCGCGGCGCGGAGCCGCCCAGGAGGCGTCGCACCACCGCTCGCCGAGCGCGTGATCCCGTGGCTGCTCGGGGCCATCGTCGCCGGGTCCGTGCTCGCGATCGGCGCTGTCCATACGCCGACGCTGGCCCTCGTGTCCGCGGTCGTGGCGATCGCCGCCGCGCTCTCGCTCCGCGCCAGCGCGCTCACCGGCGAGCCGTCTCCCGTGAAGACGCTGCCGGCGCTCACGCTGCTCGGCTTGACCGCGTATACGCTGCTGCAGGCCGCGCCGCTGCCGCTCGCCTGGATCGAGCGGCTCTCGCCGGCGAGCGCCGACATCTGGTCGCGCTCCCTGATGCCGCTCGGCGAGGCGGCGCCGCGGTACGCCAGCGTCTCGCTCGACCCCGGGGCCACGCTGGTGGAGGCCGTGAAATGGCTGACCTATACCGGCGTCTTCATCACGGCCGCGTTCGTCGGCGCGCGGCGCGGCGCGAAGCTCGGGATCACCCTGGTCTTCGGCAGCGCGTTCCTCGCCGCGCTCACGACGATCGCCCACGGGCTGCTGGGCGCGACGACCGTCTTCGGCCTGTATCAACCGCGGTTCTCGGTGGCCTCATGGCACGTCGGGCCGCTGCTCAACCCGAACAACCTCGCCGGTTACCTGAACCTCGGCATCCTCTCGGGGGTCGGGCTGCTGCTCACGAGCAGGCCGCTCCTGCCGCCCTGGGTCGCCGGCGTCGGGCTCACCACGATCGTCGGGGTCGGCATCATCGCGTCGTCCCGCGGAGGGCTGCTCGTGCTGCCGCTCGGCCTCGCCCTCTTCGCGTTGCTCTCGCGGCGGCGGCGCGGCAGGCACCGCTCCGGCCCCCGCGGCCGGGGCGCGGCGGCGTGGCTGTTGAGCGTGGCCATCGGCGGCGGCGCGCTGCTGGCCGCGCTCGCCGCGACGAACCGCACGCTCGCGGAGATGGCGGACGACAACCTCGACAAGCTGTCGCTCTTTCGCTCGACGCTCCCGCTGCTCGCGGATCACTGGCTCCTCGGCATCGGGCGCGGCGCGTTCGAGACGGTGTTCCCGGCGTACCGACAGTCGCCGGGGAACATCGTGTTCACACACGCCGAGAACGTCGTGATCCAGTGGGCTGCGGAGTGGGGTGCTCCGGTCGCGGCGGCCTCGCTCGTCGCGTTCGGCGTCGCGTTTCGCCCGGGCAAGATCGCCTTGCGCGCGAGCACGGCGGCGCTGGGCGCCTGGGTCGGCTGCGCGGTGCTCGTCCTCCAGAACCTGTTCGATCTCGGGCTCGAGGTGCCAGGCGTCAGCATCGCGCTCGCGGCGACCCTGGGCTCGCTCTGGGGTGACGCCCATGGCGAGCGGCCGCGGCACCTGGCGCCGGCAGGCGAGCCCGGCCCGGAGCGGTGGCGGTCGTGGCAGGCGGCGGCCTGCGCCGCGGCCTCCGCGCTCGCGCTCGCCTCCCTGATGGTGCGCTTCGGCTGGCGCGACGTCGACCACGACCGCCGGTCGCTGCGCGCGCAGAGCGACGCCGGCGCGGCGAGCGGCGCCGGCTGGCCACGCTTCCGCGAGGAGCTCCGCGCGGCGATCCTCCGCCACCCCGCGGAGCCGTACTTCCCGCTGCTCGGCGCGGTCGCGGCGCTCCGGGGCAGCGGCGAGAGCCCCCTCCCATGGCTCCAGCGCACGCTCGAGCGCTCGCGCCGCCACGGGCGCGCCCACCTCCTGCTCGCGGAGGTGCTCGCGTCGCGCGGCGCCAAGGAGCAGGCGCTCCTGAGCCTGCGGCTCGCCGTCGAGGACGACCCGGGCGTGACCGACACGGCCGCGGTGCTCGCCCGGCAGTGGACCCACACGTGGGAGGAGCTGCTGCGGGCCGTGCCGGAAGGCAAGGCCGGGGTCGAGGTGCTCGAGCGCATGGCCACCGCGGGCGACCGCCGGCAAGAGGTCGACCTGCGCCTGCGCTGCGCGGAGGAGGCGATCGCGCGCGACCCCGCGCGGGTCGGCGCGCGCTGGGCCGCCGGCGATGCGCTGCTCGCGATGCTGGAGGCCCCGGGCTCCGCCCGCTGCAGCGGTGACGACGGGCGGAGGGCCGCCTGCGAGCGGGAGATCGAGGCGCACGCGGCGGCGGTGCAGGGCCTCGACGACGACTCGTTCTTCGCGGTCCAGCTGAGGGCGCGGCTCCTCCTCCTGGGCAAGAAGAGCGCGGAGGCGGAGCAGCTGCTCTCCGGGAGCTGCGAGCGGCTGGACAACCGGGCCGGCTGTCTTCGCCTGCGGGTCGTCGCGGCGGCGCAGATGGCCTCGTCCGAGAAGCTCCTCCCCGCGCTCCGCGAGCTGCTCTCCGCGTCGTGCACGACGCTCGCGGCGTGCGCGGCGACGGCGACCTGGGCCGGCGACCTGCTCGCGGCGCGTCAAGACCATCCTTCGGCCGTGACCTACTACGCGCGGGCAGCGCAGGACGAGCCGACCGAGGAGCGCCTCCTCAAGCTGGCCGACGCCGCCAGCCGCGCGGGCGCGCACATCGAGGCGTCGAAGGCGCTGGAGCGCCTGCTGCAGCGGCGCGGGGGGCAGGACCCTGCGCTGCGCAAGCGGGTCCTCGAGGAGAAGGCGAAGGCGCTGGCGCCTTCGCTCAGCCCGTAGGTAGATTGCGCACGATCGTGGCCATCCTCGCCTTCCTCCCTCTCCTTCGAATCACCCTGTGAAGCTGTCGTCGTTGCTGCGCGCTGGGATGCACGGCGGCGCGGGGGTCGCCTTCGCGGTCATCCTGCCTCGCGCCGTCTCGCTCGCGGCCCAGTGGGTGCTCGCGCTGTCGGCCGACCCCGCGGCGCTCGCCGCGCTCGCCAACTACACGTCGCGCGGGATGGTCGTCGTCGCGCTGGTCTCCGCCGGCCTCGCGCCGACCCTCGCGCGCCGGGCGCGCGCCTTCGCGACCAGGGGGGGCCGCGCGCTCGTGGGCGGCGCCCTCGCGCTCGTCGCCGTGTTCGCCTTCAGCTGCACGCTCGCCCATGAGCTGACCACCGGGCTGGGCGGGACGGCGGGTCTGGTCACCGCGCTCTTCAGCGCGTGCTCGCTGCTCGCCGCCGCCTCGCCGAGCATCTGGCCGAGCTGGCAGCTCCAGGGGCGGTACCTGCGCGCGCTCGCGGTGCTCCTCGTCTTCTCCCCGGGCGCGTCCATGCTGGCCGCGCTCGCGGGGCGCCCCGATGCCGTCGCCGTCGCGATCGGGATCGCCGGCGCCTCGCCCGCGCTGCTCCTCCTGCGCCCGACCCGGCTCCGGCGCGCCGCGCGTTACGCGATGCTCGTCGTCCGGCGCGCGGTCCCGTACTCCGTCGCGAACTTCGCGACCGTCATCGTTTACCCGATCTCGCTCAGCGCCAACCTGAAGCTCATCGGCGACCATCGCGTGGGGCAGCAGGTGCTCTACTGGTCGTTCGCCGCGGTGCTCTCCCAGGCGTCGCAGGCGTTCGCCGCGCGCGCTGTCGCGGGCGCGAGCAGGTCGGGAGACGAGGCGACCTGGCAGGCGCGCGCCGTGCGCGCCTGGCTGCCTCCGGCCGCCCTGCTCTCGCTCCTCGGCGCGGCCATCTATGGGATCTTCACGGTCCGGATCCCCGGCCTGCCGCACTCGGGCGCCGCGCGCGACGCCATGACGATGACGATGCTGGTCTCTGCGGTGGCCCCGCTCGTCACGGACGCCATGTGCATTTACTTCTCCGGCCCGGGTTCGCGCCGCGTGCTCGCGGCGGGCAGCGTGCTGAGCAGCGCGTGCGTGGCCGGATGGCTCCTGCTGGCGCCGGCGCCCCTGGTCCGCCATTTCGGTGTGTTCGGCCCCTCGGTGCTCGTCGGCGTGGCGCGCCTCGCCTTCGTGACCGACGCGCCTGTGCGGCGGTACACGCTCGGCGCGATGCTCCTGCTGATCGCGGCGTTCGCGCTCACGCTGGCGCTCGGCGGGGGCGTGAGCTTCTAGCGCGCCGGCCGCGCGTCGTGCGGCCAGCGCCCGCGAGGTGCCCGGGTCGCGCGGCGGCTCGGCGGCGCGCTCGCCGTCCCGCGGGCCCTGCCGAGGGCGACGAGCGCCAGGGCGATGGCGCCGAGGCCGGCCGCCCACGAGGCCGGACGCTGCCCCGGCGCCTCGGTGCACACGCAACCACGGCCGTACAGGAGCGTGTCGTCCCATCCGGCCGCGCCGGCGCCGCCAGGACCAGCGCTGCCGGTGCCCCCTGCCCCGCCATCGCCGCCCCCCCCTGCTCCGCCGCCAGCGCCTCCTGCTCCGCCGCCGCCGGCGCCTCCTGCTCCACCGCCGCCTCCCCCTTCGCCCTGCGGCATCCTGACGATCACGCCGTCCGACCCCCGGTCCGGCGAGAGCCCGGCGGCAGAGACCGCGCGCACGCCGACGTAGTACTTCGCCCCGTCGACGAGCGGCAGCCCGCCGACCGAGGCATCGACGACGTCGCCCACGTCCTGCCAAGCAGGCGAGGTCAGGTAATCGCCTTGCCCGCCCACGACCGTCACCTGATACGACGTCGCGCCGTCGACCTTCGACCACCTCATGTGGAGCGTGTCCCTGGTCTCGATCTCGTCGATGTCCTCGTCCAGCTCGCCGCTGCCCGGATCGACATCCCAGACGAGCTCGGGCGCCGGCAGGATCTCGTGCCGCATGTTGTAGAGGTAGCCATCTGCCACGCTCACGAGGATGTCGTCGTGGCCGTCACCGTCGGTGTCCGCGAGGCTCGGTGAGCCGACGGGGCTGCCGAAAGCATAAGACCACACGAGGCGCGCCGAGCACGCGTCGACCGCATAAAGGAAGCCGTTCGTGGAGCCGACGAGGGCGGTCGGACCGGCGGACGCGCGCCCGGTCAGGTTCCGCGAGATCGCCACGTCTCCGAGCTGGCCCATCGGGGCGCCCGCCTGTGCTGCGGCGCTCTCCGCGTCGAACGCGCGGTCGCCCGCGAGGACGATGAAGCTCGATTGCCCCCCGCTGGCGGCGTCCAGCACGGAGAACGTCAGCCGCGCCGGATTCATGAACGACCCCTCGACGAGGACGGTCTTGCCGTCGCAGCTGGCGATCGCGCCGTGCGGGTAGGGACGGATGTCCTCTGCGCCCCTCCACAGCGCGGCGCTCAGGTCGTGCGGCAGCGCTCGCGCGGGGGCATACCCCCCCTGCAGGGTCATCTCGAGCCGATGATCTCCCGACACATCGGCGAGGATGGGCATGAAATAGAGCAGCGTCTCCGGGTTCTCGCCGAGGGGGCTGCCGTTCCGACCCGAGAGCACCTTGGCCCTGTTGATCGCGACCGCCACGTCCTCCGCGCCGTCGCCGTTCCAGTCGGCGATCGCGACGGCCTGGGTGCCGGCGGAGGCGTCGATACGGTGTTTCCACCGCTCTCCGCCGCCCCCATCGATCGCGACGACCTCGGTGTGCAGGTTCGGATCCACCGTGACCGCCACGAGCTCGCGCGCGCCGTCTCCGTCGAGATCCCCGTGCAGCACGTCCCACGCGGGGGGCTTCTCGAGCGGAGTTTCGCTCGTTTGCCTGCCGTTCGCGTCGAGCGTCGCGACGGCGTACTTCACCGGGTCGGTGAGCGGGCGCAGCCGCCTGAAGCACGCGAGCGTCGCGGGCGAGCTCCCCTCGGCGGGGGCGATGGACGCGCCGAACGCGTCCCTCACACGCCAGGCGGGCTTGGCCGGCGCCACGTTGCTCGCGCCGTCGGACGCGACCCGGACGAGGTCGCCCCGGCTGTCGACGACCACGACGCTGGCGGCGGCGTCCTCCGGAGAGAACCTCGCGGCGAGCGGGGCGCGGCCAAACGTGACGAAGGCGCCCGGGCCTGTGTAGAAGCCGCCGACGCGCATCCCGGGCAGGACGTCGCGCCCCTCCCGCACGAGGTTCGAGGGCTCGAACGACGCGTCGAGCAGCGTGAGGAACCCATCGGCACGCGAGACCACCAGCCGCGGCCACGACGGAGCGCTCGCGACGGGCAGCTCGAGCGCCGCGATGCCGCTGCCAGGCCCGACGGAGTAGACGGCCGCGACCGTCGTCCCGCCCCCCTGCATGTCCACCGCGGTGAGCGCCACGGGCTCCGACGTCGACTCGAGCACGAGCTCGCCGCGTCCGTCGCCCGTGAGATCCGGAGTCACCAGCGAGAAGCTGAGGTTCGTCCTGCGGGATCTCGCCCAGTCGAGCCGCGTGCGCACCCGCTCGCCGTCCAGCGACCAGAGCCGCTCCAGCGAGCCTCCGGCGGCGCGGCTGAACCGGTGCGCCGACACGCGCTCTTCGCGCGACGTGACGATCCATTGCTCGGAGCCCGCGTCTCCCTGGACCGCGCCCTGCGCTATCGCGTCGGGAATGGTGGCGAGCACGGCGCCCGTGGCGGCATCGAGCACGAAGGACGTCCAGGTTTCGCCCACCTTGCCGCTCGCCAACACCTCGAGCGCGCCGTCGCCGTCGAGATCCCACGCGAGGCGCGTCGGGGCGCGGGCGTCGCCGCCGTCATTGGGGCTGAGGGTCCTTCGCCAGACCACAGCGAGCGACGGGCTCTCGTCCGGCCTGTACGCGAGCAGGGTGACCTCGCGCGCGCCCTGGTTGCCGCGGACCCGATTCTGGAAGCAGAGCGCGTGCTGACCGGGGCTCGCCAGATCGCCCATGGTCACGGCCTCGCAGACGGCCCCGCCGAGATGGACGCCGATCCTGGCCGACTCTGCAAAAACATCCCCCGATCCCGAGACGAGGAATAGCTGGTCATAGGAGGACACGAGGAGATCGTCCGCGCCGTCTCCGTTCCAGTCGCCCACCGTGTCGATCGTCGCGTTGCAATGCACGCGCCGCGGAGGAGGAGGCAACCGCTCGACAGCGCCGAACCCCCCCGCGAAGCTGTAGATGACACCCGGGCTGTCCGTGCGCACGGTGCAACAGCCACACTCGTCCAGGAAGAGATCGAGATGACCGTCGCCGTTGAAATCGGCGAGGCGCGCGGCCCCGAGCGTTCCGAGCTCCGAGGCGTCCTCGCGCCACAGGATGGCTCCGCTCGATCCATCGATGACCGCCGCGCCCGCGCCGCTCAGCGCGACGATCTCGAGCCGCCCGTCTCCGTCGAGATCGTCGACGGAGTGCAGCGTCTGCAATCCCAGCGATGGGGTGCTCCAGCGGACGAATCCCAGCGGATCGGAGAGGACGACGCGGCCGCCGGACACAAAGAGCAGGTCGATATCGCCGTCCTGGTTCGTATCCCCTGCGAGCACCCGGCCTGTCCCGAGGACACCGCCGAGGTACGCCCGCCAGTAGGGCGCCGGCTTCACGATATTGCTCGTGGACGACGTGGCGCCCGTGCGCTGCGCGTCGTGACGGGCAGATGGCCAGTCGGCGGAGGCCGAGGCTCCCTCGAGGAGGAGCGCAGAGCAAACCGCGCTCGCGACCGCGCCGCGCGCCATGAAGGACGATCGTTCCATTCTGACTGCCCGAGCGCATTTCCGCTTCCGGACGCGCGGCCGGAGTGTACTCCATCAGCGAGCGTCGCACCGCGCGAGAATGTGCCGCACCTCGCCTGCCCGACGCCAAGCCAACGCCAAGCCAACGCCAGGCCGCGCATTGTCACGATGCGCACATTGAACCACATTGTCCCCCTGTTGAGAACCCCAGCTTGAATTTTGGAGACGCCGCGGGCACCTTACCCCTCCGCGCGGACCTCTACCCTCCACGAAGGCGCTTCGAAGGCGCTTCGAGCGCATGACTTATGGCCGACGAATCCAGAGCCCCCTCCACGACCGCTCTCCGCGACGAGATCACAGGCGAGCGCGCGTTCGACCTCGTCGTCACCTGGCGAACGGTCAGCAAGCACTGGGCCATCGCGCTGACCACCCTGCTCCTTGTCGCCCTCAGCGTCACGTTCTATACGCTCGGGCAGAAGAAGATCTATCAATCCGCGGCGACGGTGCAGTTCGATCCGAACCCTCCTCGGCCGCTCGGCCGCGGGGTCGACACCGTGGTCGACATGGGCGCCGGCTCGTACTGGAATAACCGCGAGTACTATGAAACCCAGTACAAGGTCATCCGGTCCATCCGGGTGGCGCTGGCGGTCGTCGCCCAGCTCAACCTGCAGAACGATGCCTATTTTTTGAAGGACCTCCCGAAGGACGCGGCCTCGCCCGGGCCGATGTCCGTGACCCCGGAGGAGGCCGCGGAGATCCTGCGCGAGCGGCTCGTCGTCGAGCCGGTGAAGGACAGCCGCCTCGCGGTGATCCGCTACAACGACGCGGATCGCGAGCGGGCTCAGCGCGTCCTCACCACGCTGATGGACATCTACATCGAGCAGAACCTCGATGACGCGCTCGCCTCGACGAACTCAGCCGTCGATTGGCTCCGGGCGCAGCTCGACAAGCTGAAGTACGATCTCGAGACGAGCGAGACGTCGCTCCACGAATACAAGCTCAGCAAGAACATCCTCGACGTCGATTTCGAGGACAAGACGAACCTGCTGCGCGAGGAGATGAAGCAGATCAACGACGCTCTCACGTCCGTGCGCACGAAGCGTGAAGAGTTCGCGGCCCGGAACCACGAGCTGTCGAAGCTCGATCCGAACAACCCGCTCGATCTCCCCGCCTCCGAGCTCATCCAGAGCCCGGTCCTCCAGATGCTGCGCGCGCGCCAGGAGGAGTGCGTCCGTGAGCGCGACGCGCTCATCGGCTCCGGCAAGGGCGAAAACCACCCCGACGTCCGCGCCGCGACCGAGCGGGTCGCCGCCAACAGGAGCGCGCTGATCGCCGAGATCAAGAACGTTCAGGGCGCGGTGAGCCGCGATCTCGCCATCGTGAAGCGCCAGGAGGGGGGCCTCGTGGGGCTGCTCGAGGACGCGAAGAAGCAGGCGTTCGAGCTGAACTCCCTCAAGATCGAGTACGATCGGCTCCGCAGGACGAAGGACAACACAGAGAAGCTGTACCAGCTCGTCCTGGAGCGCACGAAGGAGAGCGATCTCCAGCGAATGCTGCGGGTGAACAACATCCACGTCCTCGATCGGCCGAGCTTCCCGCTCACCGCGCTGCGGCCGCGCGTCGGCGTCAACATCGGGATAGGCATCCTCGCCGGGCTGCTCCTCGGGATCGGCGCTGCGCTGGCGCGGGCGATGCTCGATCGCACGCTGCGGACGCCGGATGAGGTCGAGCGGGAGCTCGGGCTGCCCTTCCTCGGGCTCCTCCCGGAGTTCGACAAGCGGGACCAGAAGGAAGCCCAGCGCCGCAGGGCGCGCCACCGCGGCAAGGCCGCGCCGCAGCTCGGCCGGCGCGAGCTCGTCGTGCACGATCAGCCGACGAGCGGGATCGCCGAGGCGGCGCGCGCGATCCGGACCAACCTGCTCTTCATGTCGCCCGACCGGCCTTACAAGACGCTGCTCATCGCCAGCGCGGGCCCCAGCGAGGGCAAGACGACCGTGTGCTGCTGCATCGCGGTCGCCATGGCGCAGGCCGGACAGAAGGTCGTCCTCATCGATTGCGACCTCCGCAAGCCGCGCATCCACCAGATCTTCGGCAAGAGCCCGGAGCTCGGCGTCACCAGCGCGCTGCTCGACGACTCCGTGGTGGACGACGAGAGCGCGCTCAAGACCGAGGTGGAGAACCTCTACGTCATCCCGGCAGGCCCGATCCCGCCGAACCCGGCGGAGCTCTTGCACAGCGATCGCTTCCAGGCGCTGCTCCAGAAGCTCCAGAGCCGCTTCGACCGGGTCATCATCGACAGCCCTCCCATCGTGGCGGTCACCGACGGCGCCGTGCTGTCGACGCTTGTCGACGGCACGGTGCTCGTCGTGCGCGCCTCCTCGACGAGGCACGACTTCGCGCGCCACGGGATCCGCGCGCTGCTCGACGTCGGCGGCAAGACGGTGGGCGTCGTGCTGAACGCCGTCGATCTGAAGCGCCAAGAGTACGGGGTTTACCACTACTATGGCGACAGGAAGGACGGCTATTACCATGCGCCCTCCGAGCCGTCGCCCCCGGCCCCGACGGACGCGCCTGCCCCCCCCTCCCCACCCCCCTCTCCACCCTCCTTGCCGAACTGAGGAGCGCCGCCGTTGCCCTCGCTGAGACTCCCCCGCGCGCGCGGCGCTGCGCGCGCCGCCGGCGCGGCGCCCGCGCGGCGGACGAAGACGCCCCTCGGCCGGGTCACCGCGACGCTCCTCGTCGGGACGCTGGCGGCCCTCGGCCCGATCCTCGAGGGAGCGCTCGGCGACGGCCGCGGATGGACGATCGGCCTCTTGATCTTGCTGGCCGCCCCGTCGCTCGCCCGCGCCAGCGGCCCCCGGTTCCATCCGCTGGATCCGGAGACCTATATACCAGCCGCCTATTTCCTCAGCGTCGCCTACTCACCCATCCTGCGCCTCCTCATCTCCCGCGAGTTCTCGCTGTCGAGCCATGAGACGGCAGCCATGCGGGTGGCCTATGCCGGCGCGGTCGGGTGCGCCCTTGCCTGCACCGCGCTGAGCCGCCCCAGGGAAGCCCCCGACCTGCAGCGCCTGGTCCCGGCGCACAGGCCCAAGGCGACGCTGGACCAGGACTGGGCCACGATCCTCGTCGGCATGGTGGGCCTCGGGCTCGTGGCCACGTGGATCGCCACGATCGGCGTGGGGCGGTTCTTCTCGATGAACTATGCCTCCAATCACCTCGAGGCGGATGGCAAAGGGCTGCTCACCGGCGGCTGGCATCTCATCGGGGTGGCCGTCGTTTACCTCTTTCTCCGGGTCGTATCGCTCCGCAAGGCGGGGCTGGCCGTGCCGAGGGTGGTCTCGCTCGCGGGGTTCTGCTTCTTCGTGAGCTTCCTGCTCAACACGATCATGGGCCGGCGGGGCCCCCTCGTCTGGACGGTCCTCTCCGTCGCGCTCGCCGCGCATGCCTTCGGCATCCAGATCCGACGCGTATGGCTGGCCATCGGAATGGTGGGCGTCCTCTTCTACGGCATCGTCGTGGAAGGCGCCCGCGCCGAGCAGGGCAGCGGGCTCGACGCGCAGATATCGTCGGCCAGCGCGTACCTCGAGCAGATAGATAACCCGCTGGAGATCGGAGAGCTCCAGCGCGTCTACGCCAACCTCGTCAGCGTCGTGAACGAGCAGCCGCCCATCATCAGCTACCCGGGCGAGAGCTGGGTGAACGCGGTCCTCATCCTGGTGCCCAAGCCGCTCTGGAGCGAGCGACCGCTCGGCCTCGCGCAGCGATATGCCATGTGGGCGGCCCCCGACCTCGCGCGCCGCGGCGCCGGCTTCGCGATGGGCGCGGCCGCCGAGGGGTACCTGAACTTCGGGATCGCCGGCACGACCATCGAGATCGCGGTCTTCAGCGCGCTCTTCTTCATGATGCCGCTCCTCGTGGCCGGCGCGCGCGGCTCGCCCCTGCTCGCCCGCGCCGCGGCGGTGAACCTCGCCTCGTTCGCGTACAACCAGTTTCGCGGCGAGCTGACCGCGCTGCTCAAGATCACGGTGTCGCTGGGGATCGCGCTGCTCGCGACCGTCGTGCTCACCTCGGTGGTCGCGCACCTGCGGCGCGGGCTGGCGGCGCTCGGCCCGACACGCCGGAGATCCGGGCGGCGCCTGCGCGATCCGCGCCTCGGGCCCTCGTCGGCGCTGGGGCGGTAGCCGCGCCGACCGGGGTTGGCCGGCGCGAGCACAACGCGGGACCGCGCGCCCGCAAGCCGCAGGATGGACCGCGCGGCGCGCGGCGTCGGAACATGAAGAGCGGAGAAGCCAGGTCCCTATCGTCATGAGATTTCCCTTTCGTTTGAACCGTTCAGGCTGGCCCGCGCGCATGCTGCCTCGCAGGGTCTGCTTCCCGGACCCGCGGGCCCTTCTCCGGCCCGAGGAGATCACGTCGCCCGAGGTGTTCTCGGAGCGGATCTCCGTCCTCCTGCTGGGCGGCACCTACAAGACGACGCGGCCGGGCAGGCACCGGCAGAGCGACGCCCTCCTCGTGGGAGCGCTCCGCCAGAAGAGCCCCGTCGTCCTCGATGTCGGTGCCTCCGACGGGAGCACGGCGCTCGATCTGATCACCGCGCTCGGCGACGCCTTCGAGGCGTACTACGTGACGGACAGGGCGCTCTCGCTCCGGGTGCGCGCCGACGACCGCGGGCGCGCGTTCTTCTACGACGCGGACGGCGCCTGCGTCCTCGCCGCCACCCCGCGCTTGCTGTTCTATCCCGCGGCGGCGGGCTCGCGCCGCTGGCCGCGCTGGGTGCTCCCCGGGTGGCGCGGCGCCATCCCGCCGTTCGACCCGGCCTATCCGGAGGTGTCGCTCGTCCAGCCGCGGCTCCGCGAGATCGCGCGCCGCGACGCGCGCGTGCGCCTCAGGCCCCACGACATCTTCCAGCCGTGGGACGGCCCCGCGCCGACGGTCGTCAAGGCAGCGAACATCCTGAACCGCGCCTATTTCTCCGACGATCAGCTCCGCCGAGCCGCGCGCAATTTCTGGCGCGCGCTCGCGCCTGACGGGCTGCTCCTCGTGATCGACAACCGCGACGCCGAGAAGGCCTCGCTGTTCGCGCGAACGGAGGGCGGCTTCGAGCACATCGACAGCATTCATGGCGGAACCGAGATCAAGGAGCTCATCCTGAGCTGCTGAAGCCCCTCTCTCACCGGCAGCGAAGCTCGCTTCCCACGCACGGACCTCCCTGAAGCCCTCATGCGCATCCTCTACGTCTCTCCCTACTTTCCCCCCGAGCCCGGGGCCCCCGCCGCGCGTGTCTCCGAGCTCGCCCGGGCCTGGCGGCGCGCCGGACACGAGGTCACGGTCCTGACGGGCATGCCGAACCACCCGACAGGGGTGATCCCGGCTGCCTATCGAGGTCGGCTCCGCGTGGAAGAGGACTTCCACGGGGTCCGCGTCCTCCGCACCTGGATCTACGCCGCCGCCAACCGGGGCAAGGTGCGCCGCTCGCTCGCGTATGGGTCCTTCGCCCTGTCCGCGCTCTCGCTCGCGCAGATCGGTTTACCGCAGGCCGACGTCCTCATCGCGACGAGCCCCCAGTTCCTCGCGGCCGTGGCCGGCTACGGGCTCTCGAGGCTCCGCGGGCTGCCGTTCGTGTTCGAGGTGCGCGACCTCTGGCCCGAGTCGATCGTGGCCGTGGGCGCGCTGTCGGCCGGGCACGCGGTCGTGCGCGGGCTCACGCGCGTCGAGGAGCACCTCTACGAGGCGGCCGACGGGATCGTGGTCGTCACGCAGAGCTTCCGGGAGCGGCTCATCCAGCGAGGCGTCCCCGCCGACAAGATCGACGTCATCAGGAACGGCGTGGACCTCGGGCGCTTCACCCCCGCCTCGCGCGACACGCCGCTCCGGGAGAAGCTCGGCTTCGGCGACCGCCTCGTCGTGGCGTACGTCGGGACGCACGGCATGGCGCACGGCCTCTCCGCCGTGCTCGACGTGGCGAGCGGCCTGCGCGCCCGCGACGACATTCGCTTCCTGTTCGTCGGCGAGGGGGCGGAGCGGGCCAGCCTGGAGGCGCGCGCCCGGGAGCTCGGGCTCTCCAGCGTGACGTTCCTCGGCGCCCTCCCGCGCGATGCGGTCACGGAGGTGTATGCGACCGCCGATATCTGCCTCGTTCCGCTGCGCAAGACCGAGCTCTTTCAGACGGTCATCCCGTCCAAGATCTTCGAGATCCTCGCCATGGAGCGGCCCATCGTCATCTCGGTCGACGGCGAAGCGCGGTCCATCGTCGAGGAGGCGAGCGCCGGCGTCTTCGCTCCCCCGGAAGACGTACAGGCCATGACCCGGGCGATCGTCGAGCTCGCCGCCGATCCCGAGCGGCGGAGGCGCATGGGGCCGGCAGGGCGGGCCTACGTGATGCGCTCGTTCGACCGCGACATGCTCGCGCGCGAGTATGTCGATGTGCTGGAGCGCGTGCTCTCTCGCGCGCGCTCTCGTGAAGGCCAGAGCAGGAGCAAGCGATGAACCTCCCGCGGATCGCCCGCACCCTCGTCCAGCTCCATCCGCTGCAGGTCCTCGCCCGCCCGATCGCCCTCGGCCACCGCGCGCTCGGCGGGGGGCCGAGCGGGGCGCTGGCGCCTCGCCTCCGGCCGGGCTTTGCCCCGCCGAGCCCGCGGTTCGCGGCCTTCGCCGACGCGGAGAAGGAGCGCGGGCGCGCGCGGCTGGCCGCCATTCCCGGCGGGTCGCTCCTGCACGCCTACGAGCGCGCCTACGGCTACGAGCTCGGGGCCGAGCCGACCCTCCCCGCCCCGAGCGCGTGGGACGACCCGATCGCGTCGCACCCGTTTCCCGCGTCGGTGCGCGCCCGCCGGCTCGCGGCCGCGGCGCGCCTCGGCCGCCCCGGGCTCTCCGCCGAGCTGGCGCGCGCGTGTCGGGCCATCGCGCTCGGCCTCGAGCTTCACCTGCTCGCCAATCACCTCCTGGAGAACGCGATCGGGCTCGTGTGCGGCGGCGCCGTGGCCCGCGGACCCGAGGCGGAGGCGTGGTGGCGGCTCGGCTCCGCGATCCTGGCGTGGCAGCTGCCGGAGCAGTTCCTCGCGGACGGCGGCCATTTCGAGCTCTCCGCGTCGTACCACCTCGCGCTGACGGCCGGGCTGCTCGAGGCCATCGAGCTCGCGCAGGCGTCCGGCCGCGAGGTGCCCGAGCGCTGGAGGACCACGGCGCAGAGGGCGCTCGATTGGACCGCCGCCGTGCGCGCGCCGGACGGCTCGTACCCGCTCTTCAACGATGCGTCGCTCGACGCCGCGCCGGAGCTCGACAACGTCCTCGCCCTCGGCGAGGACCTCGGCCTCTTCACGCCGGGCAGCGCCTCCGGTGGCGGGCGGGCAGCCCCCGGCGCGCCGCTGGACGACGCGCCGTCGCTCGACCACCTCGCGGCCACCGGCTGGGTGATCCTGCGGTTCGGCGACCGGGCCTGGCTCGCGCTCGACGCGGGGATGGATGGAGCCTCCTATCAGCCCGGGCACGTGCACGCGGACGCGCTCACCTTCGAGTTATGGCTCCGCGGAGAGCGCGCTGTCGTCGACTACGGGGTCTCCAGCTACAAGACCGACGGCGACCGGCAGACCACCCGCTCCACGCGCGCCCACAACACGGTGGAGCTCGGCGACGTGGATTCGAGCGAGGTGTGGAGCGCCTTCCGCGTCGGCCGCCGGGCGCGCGCCGGGGTGCGCAGGCTCGAGCGCGCCTCGGCGCACGTCGCCGTGGAGGCCGAACACGACGGGTACCGAGCGCTCCCCGGAGCCCCCCGGCATCGCCGGACGGTGGAGCTGTCCGCTCGGGAGCTCGTGGTCCTCGACGACATCCTCGGCGGCAGGACGAGCGCCTGCTCCCGGCTCAGGTTCGACGAGGCCGCCTTGCGACGCCAGCCGATCGAGATCGAGGGCATCCAGCTCACGCCCGAGCGCAGCTCGGACGTGTGGCACCCCTGCTTCCGGAGGCCCCAGGCGGCCACGGTCTTCTCCGGCCGCGGAGACGTGCGCGACGCCTGGCGCGGCGGCTTTCGCATCCGCTTTTAGACCGGGGCGCGTCTCCGTGCGCTACTCGCGGACGAGGCTGCCTGTGAGCGTGATGCGAAAAGGCGCGAGGGCCTCGACCTTGTCGAGCACGAGGTGCAGCGCCAGCGCGGCCTGGTGGAGCCCGGGGATCAACACCGTATAGCTCGGGTGGTCGACCCCGGTAGCGAGCTTGTCGACGCGGAAGCCCGCGGCCTTCGCGAGGCGCTTCACGGCCCAGACCGTGTTCATGCGGAAGTACGTCGGGTACGGCTTGGCATTGTCGCTGCCGCTCGTCCCGCGCAGCAGCCCGACGTAGAGCGTGTGAAACCAGTGCGGCGTGAGGTGGGTCGCGAGGCCCGAATAGGAGAGGAGGTTCGGCGCCGTGAACACGAAGCGCCCCCCCGGCCGCAGCAGGCGGTGCGCCTCGCGCAGCACCGCCTCGGGCCGCTCGAGGTGCTCGAGCAGGTGGTCCGCGGCGATCACGTCCGCGCAGCCGTCCGGCAGCGGGATCGACTCGCCGAACGCGCAGATATGCCGCTGCGCCGGGTTGCGCGCGAGCGCCTCCTCGTCCGGATCGACCGCGTAGATGGTCTTGCCGTCGAGAGGCACCGTCGCGACCTTGCCGAACCACAGCGGCCCGCAGCCGAGGTGGATGATGTCCGTCGCCGGCGCAACCGCCTCGTCCACGATGCCCTGATAGACCTTCCAGTAATGCGCACGATCGCTGAAACGATAATAGAGCTCGTTCGTCTTGCTGTTGAGACCAACGATCTTGCGGGCAATATCCACGATATCTCCTCAGTCAGTCCGGCACGAACACATCAGCGCGGGATAGCGGACCCTCACACCACCGAGAAGCGCCCATGCGGGCGCGAATCCCGCGTGCGTGGGGGCGGCCGGCGCAGCAGCAGGCGCTCCGCAGAGTCCACCACGAGCTGCAGCAGCATGTCGGCCTGCGGGTTGACCGCGCACTCCTCGCTGTCCCAGCGGAAGCGCAGCTCGACGGTCTCGCCCTCGAGCTGGATCGGGAACACCGCGACCACCGCCTCGCGGAGCTGCTGCGCCGTCGCCGCGTCCTGCGCCCAGCTCCAGGGCTTCACGCGCGCGCTGCCGTTGGCCCCGGCCGAGCTCACCTCGAGCGCGACGAGCTTCGCCTCCTCGGCGAAGCGCTCGAGCACCGGGCGCAGCTTGTCCACGCCGCTCGCGGCCTCCATCTCCATCAGCGCCCACGGCACAGCGCGGCGCAGCGCCTCCACGGTGGCCTCGCGGGCGCGCCGTGGGTCCTGCGGCTGCGCCCCGAAGAGCGGGAGCGAGCCCGCCGTGCGCACCACGATGAAGAGCACCACGCTGCAGGCGACGAGGGCGAACCCGATCTCGAGCGAGCGGCCGACATACGCCACCAGCGCGACCACGGTGAACAGCAGGCTGAGCCCATACAGGATCAGCACCGCGCTGCGATGCGAGTGGCCCTTGTCGAGCAGCTTGTGGTGGATGTGCGAACGATCGGGGGCGAAGATCGGCCGGCGAGCGACATAACGCCGCACCATCGCCGAGATCATGTCGAAGATCGGCAGGCCCAGCGCGAGCAGCGGCACCATGACGGCGAGCGCGGTGCCGCCCTTGTGCGTGCCCACGCCGAAGAGAGGGATCGCGGCCAGCATGAACCCGAGGAACATGCTCCCGGTGTCCCCCATGAAGATCGTCGCGGGGTGAAAGTTGTGAAACAAAAACCCCACGATCGCGCCCGCGAGCGTCGCCGCGAGCAGGCAGATCACCATGTTGCCGGGGTAGCCGCCGAGGTACGCGGTGATGAAGTTCGCGACGCAGGCGAAGAAGCCGACGCCCGCCGCGAGCCCGTCGAGCCCGTCGATCAGGTTGACCGCGTTGATGATGGCGACGAACCACGGAATCGTCACCAGGAACGAGAGCGGCCAGAACGATACATGCCCGAAGTACGGCAGCGTCACGCACTCGAGGCGGAGCCCGAAGGCCCAGGCGATCGACGCGACGAGGACCTGCGCGGCCAGCTTGTGCCGCGCGCGCATTCCCTTCGTGTCGTCCCAGGCGCCGACCGCGGCGATCGCCAGCCCTCCAGCCAGCAGCCCCACCACCAGCGAGCGCTGCGAGAACCACATCAGCCCGATCTGCGTCCCCAGCGCGACCAGGATGAACAGCGGCAGCACGAAACCCGCGACGATCGCGAGCCCGCCCAGGCGCGGGACGCACCGCGTATGTACGCGCCGCGCGGTCGGTTCATCCACGGCCCCCACCATCACCGCCACGCGGCGCGCGAGCGGAGTCGCTGCCCACGAGAGCACCAGCGCCAGAATGACCGCCGTGAGCGTACTTACCATCGCTCGCTCCTCTGGAAATCCCGCACCCCTAAGGTGCGGCGCGGCGGGCGACATTCATAGCTCATCACCATGGCGAACAGCCCGTTGTTGATGCGCACTTCGTACCCCAAGTCAGCACACGGAACAACCCAGGAGCAGGCTTTGGAATGCGGTGAGCATCTGGAATTTTCTGCTGTCGCTTACATTTTACAGTTACATCGAACAATTTTACCTGTGAGTGTCTACCATGGTGCGTCGGCCTGGTGACAATGTCGTTATGCCGGACTCGGCCGTGGCGGGGCTTGCCGTGAAAGCGGAAACGCCTTCACCGGAGACGTGGCCTCGGCGGGCCCTCCTCGTCTCCGCTGGGCGTGGAGCCCCTCGCGAGGCGCGTGGCGCTCCATAGCAGCGATGGAGCCCGCGCCTGGTGTGCGCTTTCTGGCCCGAGACTCCATGGTGTGATGGAGTCGGGTCATCAGCTCTTTTCGGCGACGCAGAAGATGTACGGAGACGTGACGGCGTTCGGTCGAGGAGCCAGGCCGCGCGCGTCGAGCGCCCAGACGAGCTCAGCAACGGCGGAGGCAGCGCCGACCGCCGGCAGGCGGAGCCAGCGCGATCCGATGCTGCCCACGCCGAAGAGGCTGACGTCCAGCGGAAGGATGTAGTCGCTCCGCAGCACCTGGAGGCCCGCGTCGCGGTGCGCCTTCACCAGCGCCTCGCGGTCCAGCGGAACATGAACGTCGTAGGTGGGCCTGTCGGTGACCTTGGCCACCCACCCCACGAGCCCGCGCATGTTCGGGATCTCCGTGACGATGCGCCCGCCCGGGCGCAGGTAGCGCGCGCATGCGCGGAGGCAGGCCGCCGTGTCCTCGAAGTGCTCGACAACGCCGAGCGACACGACCGCGTCGAAGGCGCCCACGAAGCGCTCCGGCGGCTCGAACAGATCGGCGCACACGATCTCGCCAGGGATGCCGGCGCTCGCGAGGATGTCCCGCTCCTGCGCGCAGCCAATCTCGGTATAGTCGAGCCCGCTGACCTGAAAGCCAAACTCACGCGCGAGGTAGGGGAGCCAGGCGGAACGACCACAGCCGATCTCCAGCAGGCGTTGCCCCTTCGTGTCCATGCCCTCGAACGCGCGGACGAACTCCCGATGAAATGCCTGGCGCACGTATTGCCGAAACCCACGCGCATGCGGATCCACCGGCTTTGGGAGCGACCGGTTCGACCACACTTGATTCCAATGCGCTTTTCCTGCCTTGTCTCCGGCCGACGACGCCGCGTTGCTCATCACGTCCTCGCTAGGGCAGGGCCGCCGGCGGGGCGGATGCCTCGCGAAAGAAATCACGGTTTCCCAGCTCGGTCCAGGACAATTCTGGACGAATTGTCGCAGCGCGGCACCCCGCGCGCTCCCCGGCCGGGCGAGGCCAGCGCGCCCGTGGTGATGCAGATCCGCGCGGGCCACCCGCGCCATGGAACAAGGCGCGCATGGAGATGCGCCCGATCACGCGGTCGGGCCGACCCGATCCTGCGGATCAGGCGCTCGGGTTATCCAGCTCGTAGTACTTGAGCTTCCTGTCGGACGCGATGATCCTGAACGGATTCCCGGCGACGACGGAGTTGGACGGCACGTCCTTGTTCACGACGCTGTTGGCCCCGATGATCACGTTATCCCCGATGGTGATGTCGCCGAAGATCGCGCTCCCCGCCCCGACATAGACGTCGTTGCCCAGGCGCGGGACGCCCTGGCTGCCGAAGTTTCTCCCTATCGTGACGTTCTGGCAGATAAGGCAGTTGTCGCCGATGACCGTCCTCGTGTGGATCACGACCCCGAGCCCCCAGTAAGCGAGCCTGAAATTCGCCCCGATCGTGGCCGAGGAGGGGACGAAGACCGCGAACACGAACCTGTTCAACCACGTGATGAGCGTGGCGATGAGGGGCAGGTTGTTCCGATAAAAGAAGTTTCCCAGCCGGTACAGCAGCACAGAAGGGTTCTTCATAGCGTCGACAGCAGGTCTCTGAACTTGGTCACGGCATGACCCATCCTGTTGGTCTGCCTCACCCTCTCGAGCGAGCGCCGCGAGAACTCCTCCAGCAGCGCCGGCTCGCGGAGGACGGTCAGGACCGCCTCGGCGATCTGGCCCGGGCTCCCGACGTCCACGAGGAGCCCATTTCTCCCGGACACGACGAGATCGTGCACGGCGCCCACCCTGCTGGACACGACGGGGACCCCGAGGGCCATGACCTCCAGCAAGGCGTTCGGGAACCCTTCGCTGTGCGAGGTGAACACGCACAGATCGAAGGACGAGATGACCTCGTTCTTGTCCGTCGAGAGCCAGCCCACGTACTCGGTGTTCTCGAGCTGGTTCTCGGAGATGAACCTGCGCACGCCGTCCAGCTCGCTTCCGTCTCCGTAGATCTCGGCGCTGACCGAGGCGTTCGCGCGCTGCAAGAGGAGCATGGCCTCGAGGAAATCGTAAATCCCCTTCTGCCTCTCGATCCGGTTGAAATAGAGCAGCCTCAAGGGCCTGTCCATGGATCGAGGATATGCCTTGTGTCCCACGTCGCCGAAGCTGGAGTCGGGCAGCCAGTTCTCGATGACGACGAGTTTGTCCCCGGGCGCCTCGGGGACCAGGCTCTGGAAGAAGCTCCGCCAGTGGTCGCTCTGGCATATCACGACATCGCAGGATCTCACGACGGCGCTCAGGTACGACCTGTACAGCCTGCTCCTGGCGACGTTGTCGACGATCGGCCCCGAGCGAGGGAAGATGGCGACCTTCTTGCCGAGCAGCTTGCCGAGGAGCCCGATCGACCCCTTCTCGACGAAGCTCAGCCCCGAGCTCGAGAACAGGAGGACCGCATCCACCCTCGAGAAGAGCAGCGCCCTGACGCACCTCAGCACCCTCGGCGCGATCTTGTGCAGCCTGCGGCGCGCCGATTGCACCCGGATGCTGTCGAGGGTGGAGTCGACGAGGAGGAAATCGAAATCATCTTTCAGATCGCTCTCGATCAGAGAGCGACAAGCAAAGTACTGCCCACCCATCTTCCCGTCGGCCGGGGGATTGAACGAGCCAACGAACAGGATTCGTTTCTTGTCTGCCATCGCGTCGCTATCGTCTCGGAGGTGATACCATACCTGTACGGCGATGGATGGCGGGAACGCCCGCTCGCCGAGCGCCGCGCCGACAGCGCCGGATCGTCACCGAACGGCCCGCGACCCCAGGAAAGCAGTCAGCCTGCCTCGGCACAGGGCGGTGGAGGCGGGCTCTGCAGGCGCGCCCTCCTGCCGCCCCGAGCAGCCGCCTCTCGCGGCCGTGGCCGGCGGCCCGCGACGTTGCTCCTGCGGCACCTCGAGCGGCCGGCGATTCCGCCTCCTTCCGCTGTTTCACGCTGGCCCCGTACGACCCGGTTGACAGTCTTGGCGCTCCGACCTACAAGGTCCCCAACCCTCACGCGCACGTAAGGGTCATGGTTCCACCCGAGCACGGTTTCCAGCGCGACGGGCCGATGACCACCCGATGACCACCCGCCACCACCTTCCGCTAGCCCACGAGCAAAGCATCGCGGGGCCCATCACGTCCAGCACGTCCCGAACGGACGAGCTGATGCGGGCTCTCGGCGGTGCCGAGGAAGAAGAGGAGCGTCTCCTTCAGGTGGGGGACATCGCCAAGGCAACCGGGAAAACCGTGCGGGCGATCCACCACTACGAAGAGGTGGGGTTGCTCACGCCGCACGCCCGCTCCAAGGGGCGCTACCGGCTCTACGATCACGCGGCCCTGACCCGCGTCCGGTGGATCGGCAAGCTCCACGACCTCGGCCTGTCGCTGAGCCAGATCCAGCAGATCGTCTCGACCTGGGAGTCGTCCCCCTCGGCCCCCGGCGCGATGGCGCAGATCCGCCACGTCTACCAGCAGAAGCTCGAAGAGGTGCGGGAGCAGGTCGCGCACCTCAAGACCCTCGAGCACGAGCTCGTGGCGAGCCTCGCCTACCTCGACACCTGCGAGACGTGCGACCCGGCAGAGCTCGTCGCCGCCTGCACAAACTGTAACCTCCACGACAAGAGCACGGCTGAGCCCGAGCTCGTCGCCGGTATCCGCGGCAATGGGCATTGCCGCCACGGCTCGAATCACCGCTGAGCGAGAAACATCATGGGTATCCAGCTTCCGATCTACATGGACTACCACGCGACGACGCCCGTCGATCAGCGTGTCCTCGACGCCATGCTGCCGTATTTCAACGGCAAATTCGGCAACGCCGCGAGCCGGAGCCACGTCTTCGGCTGGACGGCCGAGGAGGCGGTCGGCCACGCTCGCGAGACGCTCGCCAGGTTCATCGGCGCCTCGAACCCCAAGGAGATCGTCTTCACCTCCGGCGCGACCGAGAGCGACAACATCGCCATCAAGGGGGTCGCCGAGTTCTACAAGGACAAGGGCAACCACATCATCACGAGCGTCATCGAGCACAAGGCGGTGCTCGACACCTGCAAGCGGCTCGAGAAGCAGGGCTACGAGGTCACCTACCTCAAGGTCGACAAGTACGGGATGGTCGACCCGGACGACGTCGCCCGGGCGATCACCGACAAGACGATCCTCGTCTCGATCATGCTGGCCAACAACGAGGTCGGCACGGTCCAGCCCATCGCCGAGATCGGGAAGATCACGAAATCGAGGGGCGTCCTCCTCCACTCCGACGCGGTGCAGGGGGTCGGGAAGGTCCCGTTCAACGTCGAGCAGATGGGGGTCGACCTCGCGTCGGTGACGGCCCACAAGATCTACGGCCCGAAGGGCATCGGCTTCCTGTACGTGCGCAGGTCGAAGCCGCGCGTCCGCATCACCGCGCAGATGGACGGCGGCGGCCACGAGTTCGGCATGCGGTCCGGCACGCTCAACGTGCCCGGCATCGTCGGGTTCGCCAGGGCAGCCGAGATCCTCATGGAGGAGGGCGAGGCGGAGTCGGCGCGCATCCTGTCGCTGCGCGAGCGGCTCAGGAGCCGGCTCTGGAAGGAGCTCGACGCCATCCAGCTGAACGGCTCGCCCGATCGGCGGCTGCCGGGCAACCTCAACGTGTCGTTCAGCTTCGTCGAGGGTGAGGCCATGATGATGGCGATCAAGGACGTGGCGGTCTCGAGCGGCTCGGCGTGCACGAGCGCCAGCCTGGAGCCCTCCTACGTCCTCCACGCGATGGGCATCGGCGACGACCTCGCCCACTCGTCCATCCGGTTCGGGCTCGGGCGCTTCACCACCGAGGAGGAGGTCGACTACGTGGCTGACCTCGTGATCCGGAAAGTGAACAAGCTGCGCGACATGTCGCCCCTCTACGAGATGCACAAAGAGGGGATCGACCTGAACAGCGTGCAGTGGGCGGCCCACTGACGAGCGGCGCGGGCGCCGCCGGCCCGACAGAGCGAGATTTCGAGACGAAAGGAAACGGTCGAGGAGAGAGCCATGGCATACAGCGATAAGGTCATCGAGCACTACGAGAACCCCCACAACGTCGGCACGCTCGACAAGAATGACGAGCGCGTCGGCACCGGGCTCGTCGGCGCTCCGGCCTGCGGCGACGTCATGCGCTTGCAGATCAAGGTCGGCGAGGGCGGCGTCATCGAGGACGCGAAGTTCAAGACGTTCGGCTGCGGGTCGGCCATCGCGTCGTCGTCGCTCGCCACCGAGTGGCTGAAGGGCAAGACGATCGACGAGGCCGAGACGATCAAGAACAGCATGATCGCCGAGGAGCTCCACCTGCCCCCGGTGAAGATCCATTGCTCGGTCCTCGCCGAGGACGCGATCAAGAGCGCCATCGCCGATTTCCGCGCCAAGCAGCAGGCGAAGAGGGAGCTCGCGGGCGCGGCGCCTTCGGTCCCCGCCGCGGCCGCCGCGACGGCGAGCGCGGAGTAACAGCGCCGGGGCTTCGGGGCGGAGGCGGCCCGCAGCACCGGAACCGGAACCGGAACCGGAGAAGGAACGACGCATGCAGAGCAGTGAGCAGACCACGACCAAGCCGGCGGACACCGGGCCGCACGCCGCGCACGCCGCGACCGCGGACGGCGCGCCCGCGCGCAGCGACGGGGCCTCGGGCGAGGCGGAGGCCAAGTCGAAGCGGACGCTCTCGGTGAGCGACGCCGCGGTGCAGGCCATCCGGGCGCAGCTCGCCAAGCGCGGCACGCCCGAGGGCGCCATCCGGGTCGGGATCCGCGGCGGCGGCTGCTCCGGGTTCTCCTACGTCATCGAGTTCGAGGACAAGCCGCCCCGGTCCGGCGACCTCGTCCTGGAGTTCGCCGAGCCGGACAAGGCGACCGTGCGCGTCTTCTGCGACAAGAAGAGCATCCTCTACCTGGGCGGCTCGGTGCTCGACTGGGAGAAGACGCTCATGTACCAGGGCTTCAAGTTCAAGAACCCGCACGAGGCGACGCGCTGCGGCTGCGGGCACTCGTTCACGGTGGCCTGAGCCGCCGCAGGGGGCGCCCGCCCGTCGCCGAGGCGCCTTCCCCAGAGCACGCCATGACCGATCCCTTCGATACCCTGGGCGTCGAGCCGCGGTTCGACCTCGACCTGGGCGCGCTGGAGCAGCGCCACCGCGATCTCTCCCGCGCGCTCCACCCCGATCGCTACGCGGGCGCCCCCGCGGCCGAGCGCCGGCTCGCGCTCGGCCGCGCGATCGAGGCGAACGACGCCCTGCGCGTCCTCAGGGATCCGATCCGCCGGGCCGAGGCGCTGCTCCAGCGCGCCGGGGTCGCGCGGGGCGAGGAGGGCGAGCAGAAGGCCTCCCCCGCCCTGCTCATGGAGATGATGGAGTCGCGCGAAGAGCTCGCCGAGGCGGCGAAGGGGCGCGATCCCGCGCGGGTCGCGCGGCTCGGCGAGGCGATGCTCGCGCGCGAGCAGGCGACCCTCACGGCGATCCAGGGCGCCTTCGCCGCCGCAGGGAATGATGCGGAGCAGCTGCGGGGCGTGCTCGCCTTGCTCAGCGAGCTCCGCTACATCCGGCGGTTCCTCGAAGAAGTGAGCGCCATCGAAGAAGAGCTCGCAGATTTGAAATGACCCTCCTCGAAATTTTCGACCCCAAGGCAAGGCCCAGCCCGATCGGCATCGATCTCGGGACGACGAACTCGCTCGTCGCCCGCGTGCGGGACGGCCGTCCGGTGGTCATCGACGACTGCAATGGAGCGCGGCTGGTGCCGTCGGTCGTGCACTACGACGAGCGCGGCCGCGCGGTCGTGGGCGACAGCGCGCGGCGGCTCGCGCAGAGCCACCCCCGCGAGACCATCGTCAGCGTGAAGCGCTTCATGGGCCGCGGCGCCGACGATCCGGAGACGCGGCGGCTCGGGCCGTACGAGTTCGCGGAGCCGAAGGGCCCCGAGGACGCGAAGAGCGTGCGCTTCAAGGTGCGGGACGCGGTCGTGACGCCCGTCGAGGTGTCGGCGGAGATCTTGAGGGAGCTCCGCACCTCGGCGGAGCGCGAGCTCCGCTCCGTGGGCGGCGCGGTGATCACGGTGCCGGCGTACTTCGACGACGCCCAGCGGCAGGCGACCAAGGACGCCGGCAGGCTGGCCGGGCTGGAGGTGCTGCGGCTGCTCAACGAGCCGACCGCCGCGGCGCTCGCGTACGGGCTCGACAAGCAGCAGAACGGCCTGTTCGCCGTGTACGACCTCGGCGGCGGGACGTTCGACGTCACCGTCCTCCTGCTCGACAACGGGGTCTTCCAGGTGAAGTCCACGGGGGGCGACAGCTCGCTCGGCGGCGACGACATGGACAGGGCGCTCGCGGAGCGGCTGCTCGAGGAGATGGGCGCGACGCGGCGCACGCCCGAGGTGGTGCGGCTCGCGCTCGACACCGCCCGCAGCATCAAGCACGCGCTGACCGACGCGGCGCAGATCGAGATCGAGCTGCCCGTGCAGGCGGCCGAGGCGACGGGCAGCCCGGCGTCGAAGCTGGTCACCGTGACCCGCGACGAGCTGAACGCGCTCATCACGCCGCTCCTGGAGCGCACGGGCGTCGCGTGCCGCCGCGCGCTCCGCGACGCGGGCGTCCAGGCCGTGGACATCGACGGCGTGATCCTCGTGGGCGGCGCGACGCGCGTGCCCCACGTGCGCGACTACGTGGCGCGCCTCTTCGGCAAGGAGCCGCTCAAGGACATCGATCCGGAGGAGGTCGTCGCGCTGGGCGCGGCCATCCAGGCCGACATCCTGGCCGGCTCGATGGATCGCGCGGACGAGGTGCTCCTGCTCGACGTGCTGCCGCTGTCGCTCGGCATCGAGACGATGGGCGGCGTCGCCGAGAAGATCTTGCCCAGGAACACGACGATCCCGGCGGGGGCGCGGCAGGTCTTCACGACCTACGCGGACAACCAGACCGGGTTCGATCTGCACATCGTGCAGGGCGAGCGGGAGCTGGCCGCCGACTGCCGTTCGCTTGCGCGCTTCGTGCTGAAGGGGATCCCGCCGATGCCCGCGGGCATGGCGCGGCTCGAGGTGACGTTCCGCGTGGACGCCGACGGCCTGCTCGGCGTGACCGCGCGCGAGCTGACGACGGGGGTCGAGCAGAAGGTCGAGGTGAAGCCGAGCTACGGGCTGACGGACGAGGAGGTCGAGGACATGCTCCTCGCGGCGCTGGACCACGGCGAGGAGGACCTGCTCAAGCGCCGGCTCGTCGAGGCGCGGGTCGAGGGCGAGCGCGTGGCGATGGCGACGCGCAAGGCGCTCTCCGCGGACGCCGATCTGCTCGAGCCCGGTGAGCGCGAGGCGATCGAGGGCGCGCTGAAGGGCCTCGACGCGGCGATCCACGGCGACAAGCCAGGGCTGATCCTCGCGCGCACGGAGGCGCTCGACGAGGCGACGCACGGGTGGGCGGGGCGGCGGATGGACCGCGCCGTGGCCAGGGCGATCGCGGGCAAGCAGGTCGAGGACGTCGAGGCGAAGGTCGCCGCGGCGAAGGGCGTGGACGCGCACCTGGCCGAGCACGGCGGGGGCGACGCGAGCCACGCGCCGGTCGAGGCGGGCGGCGCTGGCCCGGCGAAGGCCGGCGTCGATGCGAGGAGGAGCTGATGGCCAAGGTCCGGTTTCTGGCGCACGGACGCGCGTGGGAGGTCGAGGCCCCGGTGGGCTCGTCCGTCCTCCAGGCGTCGAAGTCCGTGGGCGCGCCCGAGGGCGACGCGTGCGGCGGCGTCTGCGCGTGCTCCACCTGCCACGTCTACGTCACGAAGGGGCGCGAGCTCCTCAGCGAGGCCGAGGAGGACGAGGAGGACATCCTCGACAAGGCCTTCGACGTCCGGTCGACGAGCCGCCTCGGCTGTCAGGCGAAGATCTTGAAAGACGGCGATATCGAGGCGGAGATCTCCCGCGAGAGCCTCGACGCTTTCTACAACGAGCACCCGAACGTGAAGGATCCGCGCAAGGGCTGAGCCCCCGGCGCGGGCCGATCAGCGCGAGCAGCGCGCGCCGCCCGGCGCGGGCCGACCAGCGCCATCAACCCGCAACGACGCAGGGACGGCTACGGCGGCGGCCGCACCTTCGCGGTCGCCGGCTTCGGCTCGCGCTGCGCGGGCGGCGGGCGGCGAAGCTTGTCCAGCTCGGTGCGCGCCTCGGTGGCGATGCGCCGAGCGATATGGGCGAAGGCCGAGGCGGCCTCCCTGGCCGGCGGCGTCGAGACGATCGCGACGAGGTGCTGCGCGGCCGTCTTCCTGCCGATGGGGACGAGGAAGAAGGTCAGGGCGGCGAGGAGGAAGACGACGCCGTTCGTGAGGCGCTTGAAGAACTCGCCGACCACAGGCGCCAACCGTAGATGGAGCGATCGGCCGGGGCCCAGTTCTCGGGAGCCTTTTGCCCTTCCAGCCGGAGGCGATCACCTGCTCGCCGATGCTCGCTGCGCCCCTTGCCAGAGCGCCCCGACCTCACGACAAACGGCGGGGGGCTCGACCGGAGGCGCCGAGCCGTGGAGCGCGGCCGTCGCGGGACGATGGAGCGCTCGGCGCGGCCGCGGGCGACCGCCAGGACAAGGAGGGAAGGAGATGCTCAAGCCTGTTCTATTCACCATCATGACGGCGGCAGCGTCCTTGCCGGCCTCCACAGCTGCAGCGGGGCAGCGCCCGGCAGCGGAGCAAGCCCATGCCAACCAGACCAAGCTCGACGAGTCGGATCGGGAGTTCCTCGAGGAGGCCGGCCAGGGAGGGCTGCTGGAGGTGCGGCTCGGGCAGCTCGCGCAGCAGCGCGCCGCGAGCCCGGACGTGAAGCGCTTCGCGCAGCGGATGATCGACGACCACTCGGCGATGAACAAGCGGCTCGCGGCGCTCGCGCAGCAGAAGGGCGTGCCCGTGCAGCAGGAGCTCTCCCGGGAACACCGCGAGGAGGTCGACGAGCTGTCCAGGAAGACAGGGGCCGCGTTCGACCGGAAATACATGAGCGAGATGGTCGACGACCACGAGGACGACGTCGAGGAGTTCGAGGAGGCCGCGAAGGATGCGAAGGACGCCGACGTGAAGCGCTTCGCCACCACGGCGCTGCCGCTGCTCCGGGAGCACCTCGCGATGGCGAGGCAGGTCTATGACAAGGTGAAGTAGAAGCAGCGGCGCGAGCGCGCCGGCCGTGCGCGGCGCGGCCGGCGCACGGCGGCCGGCGCGCTCAGGCGACGACGCGCGCCGCGCGCTCGGGCCTCTCCGCCGGCGGCGGGGTCGTCCTCGACCTCGCCGCGCCGCGGACGGGCGCGAGCTTGCCCCGGAGCTTCTGATACGCGGCCGTGTCGACGGGCTCGCCCCGGACCCAGGTGCGGATGAACGGCGCCACCCCGGACTCCCAGGCGGCGCCGAGTCGGAGCGCGAGGAACTCGCCGTAAAGCGCGGTGAAGAGCGTCTCGAGCTCCTCGATGAGGTACATGCGCTCGTAGAACTGCTCGTCCGCGGCGTCCTTGACGACGCTCGGGATCTTCACGCCCGAGAGCGAGAACGCGTCGGCGTTGAACAGGAAGGCATACTCGAGCTCTCCGCGCGTGACGCGGACGCGCGCGTGCGACGGGAGCTTGCCCTGGCGCAGCGCCTCGTGGGCCTCGGGGGCGCTGCTCGGCGCCGCGCCCTTGAGCCGGCTCTGCTCCTTCTCCTGGACGAGCGTGATCTGCCCCTCGAGCCAGAGCTCGCAGACGCCGAGGGCGTCCAGGGAGAAGCGGCCCTCGAAGAGCTCGCTCTCGAACCAGAGCCAGACAAGGAATTCGCGGCCGACGAACCGGCGCTGCTCGATCAGCTCAGCGAGGCTCACAGGGCACCTCCAAGGGTCGATTCAGCGTGGAAGACCGTGGGCTTGAGCAGCTCGAACGCGGCCAGCTGCTCGGCCGTCAAGCCGAGCTCACGGGCGGCCGTATACGGGCTCTCCGGCACGAGATCGAGCTCGAAGGTCTCTTCGAAGAGCTCCGAGAGCCCCTCGTGCGCGCGCGGCGACTGGTTCCAGAACCGGACGACGCCGGCCTCCAGGTTCCAGGACAGATCCACGACCTTCATCACCGGCATGAGCTGCGCGCGGAGCTTCCTCGACACGACGGCCCGGAGCTCCTCCTTCTCGCGCCGCCCGAGCTTCTCGCGCCCGCGCTTCGCGAGGTGCTCCCGCTCCGCCTCGGCGAAATGCGCCTTGAAGAGCGCCGAGGGCACCTGCCAGCGATCGGTCCTGAGCCCGAGGTTGATGTACGAGTTGAAGAAGATCTTGCCGTGATCGAGCTCGCAGTCGAGCGGATTCTCGATGGAGCACCACCCGGCGCGCTGCTCCGCGTCCTCTTCGACCGTGAGCGGCCGGAACGCGCGGAGGCGGATTCGCTCGACGAACTTGTCGCGGAACCCCTCGGGGAGCTCGCCGCGGACATAGAACTTCGAGAATGAGATGGATCCTTTGAGTGCGCCCAAATGATCGTCCTTTCGTCTCGTGAAGACGCAGGAGGTAGCCGAGCGGATCCAGGGGGTCAAAAAACCGGACGGGGCGCCGCGGCCATCGGGCGGAGAACGACGACGAACGGCGACGAACGGCGATCGCCCCGGCGGCCAGGCGGGCTGGGCAGGGAGACGCGGTCAGAGCGGCTGGACGAGCGGCGGGCGCAGCCAGCGGCCCGAGAACGGGCCAGTGAGGTAAAAGCGATAGTGAAGGAAATACGGCTGCTCGTCGGGCCCGCAGAAGACGACGGTGGCTCGCAGGAAGCGGCCGAAGACGTCGCCGCCGGGCTCCGCGGATGGCCTGTGGCCGATGGCCGGCGCGGGCACCGCAGGAAAACGAGGCGGCGCGCCCTCCGAGAACCCGCGCGGCACATCGCACGACGCGGGCGGAACAGGCGCCCGCGCCGCGCCGCCGCCCGGGTCCGGGGCGCCCGCCTCCTCGGGCGGGACGTCGGTTGCAGCCGCGACGCAGCCCGCCGCGACGCTCCCCCACGAGGAGAAGAGAACCAGCACACGAAACGCGCCGACGCTCGCCCTGGGCACCGTCCTGCCTCCGTCCGAGAAGCGCGAGGCCCGCGGAGCGCCGGCGGTCGTGGCCGGCACACCGCGCCTGCGCGAACGCCGGAGGAGCAACGGCGGTGCCGCGCCGCCCGCGAAGCAGGGGCGCACCGGGCGCCCTCGGGGAGAGCGACGGCAGCGGGCGCGCTCGTGGGACGGACGGTCAGACGTTGAAGAGGAAGTGCGCGACGTCGGCGTCCTGGAAGACGTACGTCTTGCCCTCGACGCGCAGCTTGCCTGCGGCGCGGATGGCGGCCTCGGTCCTGTGCTCGACGAGGTCGTCCACCTTGTAGACCTCCGCCCGGATGAAGCCCTTCTCGAAATCGCTGTGGATGACCCCCGCGGCCTGCGGCGCCGTGCACCCGATCGGGATCGTCCAGGCGCGGATCTCCTTGGGACCGGCCGTGTAGTAGCTCTGGAGGCCGAGCAGCCGGTAGGCCTCGCGCGCGAGCGTCGAGAGCGCCGGCTCCTTCATGCCGAGGCTCTCGAGCATCTCCTTGCGCTCGTCGGGCGCGAGCTCGTTCAGCTCCGCCTCGAGCTTGCTGCAGACCGGCACGACGCCGCTGCCCTCGGAGGCGGCGCGCTCGCGCACCTTCGTCGCGAGCGGGCCCGTGCCGGAGACGTCGGACTCGTCGACGTTCGCCACGTAAAGGACCTTCTTCGCCGTGATCAGGCCGAACGTCTTCACGACCTTCCGCTGCTCGTCGTCGAAGGAGAGCCCGCGGACGGGCTTGCCGGCCTGGAGCGCCTCGAGGCACTTCTCCATGAGCGCGATCTTCGGGAGGAGCTCCTTGTCGCCCTTGGCCTGCTTCCGCGTGCGCTCCAGCATCCCCTCGAGGGAGCCGAGGTCGGCCAGCATCAGCTCCGTCTCGATCGTGTCGATGTCGCGGAGCGGGTCGACCCCGCCGTCGACGTGCACGACGTCCGCGAGCGTGAAGCAGCGGACGACGTGGAGAATGGCGTCTACCTCTCGGATATGACTCAGGAATTTGTTTCCGAGCCCCTCGCCCGTGCTCGCGCCGCGCACGAGCCCGGCGATGTCGACCACCTGCACCATGGCGGGGATGATCTTCTCGCTCTTGATGAGCTTCGCGAGCGTCGTGAGCCGATCGTCAGGGACAGGGACGGCACCGACGTTGGGCTCGATCGTGCAGAAGGGGTAATTCTGCGCCTCGGCCTTGGCGGCCGTCAGCGCGTTGAACAGGGTGCTCTTGCCCACGTTGGGCAGTCCGACGATGCCAACCTCGACGCTCATGGCGCGCACGTCTAGCACAGGCAGGGTCGCGCGGCCCGGCCCCGTGGGCAGCGCCGCCCGAGCGCCAAGCGCCAAGCGCCAGGCGCCTGGCACCTGGCGCCTAGCGCCTAGCGCCTAGCGAGATTCCCGGTTTGCCCGCGCCGCCGTCCGCCGTCAGCGCCGCGCGCGGTCGGGCGCGCGGAGGGCGCCGGCGAGGTGGTCGACGAACGCGCGCACCCGCGCGGGCAGGAAGCGCGACGGGAGGTACACCGCGACGACCTGGCGGCGCACCGGGAGCCACCCGGCGAGCACCTCGCGCAGCCTGCCCGCGGCGACGTCGGGCGCGGCGAGGTACGCGGGCAGCTCGGCCAGGCCGAGGCCGGCGCGCGTCGCCTCGAGCACGGCGAGGACGCTGTCGCTCGAGAAGACCGCGGGCAAGCGCGCCGTCGCCGCGGCGCCGCCGGGCTCGACGAGGCGGAAGGCCACGTGCGACGCGCCGCCCGCGCCGTAGCGGAGCCCGGCGTGTGATCCGAGCTCCGCCGCGCCGCGCGGCGCGCGGTGGCGGCGGAGGTAGCCCGGGCTCGCGTAGAGCCCGCGCCGGTCGTCCTCGAGCGGCCGCGCGACGAGCTCGGCCGGGAGCGCGGAGAGCATGCGCACCGCGACGTCGATGCGCTCCTCGACCAGATCGGCGAGCCGATCGCCGCAGCGGAGATCCACGGTGATGCCCGGGTGCTCGGCCTGGAAGCGCGCGCAGAGCGGGGCGACGCGGCACGCGCCGTAGACCGCGGGCGCCGCGACGCGCAGCGGACCGCGCACCGCCTGGTCGCGCGCGGCGATGTCGCGCTCGAGCGACTCGACGTCGGCGAGGAGCTGCCGGCCGCGCGCGACGTACGCTTCGCCGAGGTCGGTCAGCGAGACCCGGCGCGTCGTGCGCTGCACGAGCTGCACGCCGAGCCGAGCCTCGGCGCGGGAGACGGCCTTGCTCACCGCCGAGGGCGTGAGACCGAGCCGCTCGGCCGCCGCGGAGAACGAGCGCAGATCCGCGATCGCCACAAGGAGCCGCAGCGCGTGCGCGGCCTCGGACGGGTCGATTGATGAACCGAGCTCATGAATCCTCGCCTTCACGCGTCGATTATACGCTCCGGGGCTCAGATTCACCGGTCGCGGAGCGCCGCGCGAAGGAGCCGCCGGAGGAGGGCGCGCGGCGGGCCGTCGACCCGGGGCCCCAGCGAGGGGAGATCTCGCAGCCGAGGAGCCGGCGGCGCGCGTGTGATGCGGCGGCGTGATCAGCGGGCGAGCGCCCGGAGCCGCCTCGCCGCGATCGCCGCGATCGCAGGGTGCAGCACGAAATGCTGGCGCCCCGCGTCGGCGGCCTGCGGGGAAGGCGTCAGGGTCCCGTCGCGCAGGCCGCGCACCGCGCGGCACATGAGCTCGAGCCCGACGCGCTCGACGCGCCTCATCACGGCCGGGTGATCGTCTCCGGGCTCGAGCGCGAACCGCTCGACCAGCAGGACGGGCCCGGTGTCGACGCCCGTGTCGATGAGGTGCACGGTGACCCCGAGCTCGGGCGGGCCGTCCTCGAGGAAGGGCCACAGCGCGACGTCCATGCCACGGTACCTGGGCAAGACGCCCGCATGGGCGTTGAGGACGCCGATCCTGGGGATCGCCAGAAGCGGGGCGCGAAGCAGGCCGCCGCCCGCGAACACGATCAGGTCGGGCGCGGCGGCCCGGAGCGCGGCGAGCGACCGGTCGTCGTTGTGGTTCTGGACCACGTGGAACCGCGCGCCGATCGCCGCGGCGACGTCTCGCAGGGACGCCCCGGGGAGCCCCTCCTCGGCGGCGATGTCCCGCACCGATCGCTCCCCCTCGCGAGGGGACGAGAGGCTGCCGACCAGGACCTTGCCGGTGACCTTGGCGAGCACGCGGCCGGGCGTGGTGAGGCGAAGCTCGTCGCGGAGCCGGTCGAGCTGGTAAGGCGCTCGCAGCAGGACGTCGGTCAGCTCGATGCCGTCGGTGCGACCGAGCCGCCACGCGAGCAGCCGCGCGTACATGCTCGTATGCACGGGCGCTAGGAGCGCGATGCGCATTGCGCCTCCAGCTCCGCAAGGGCGGATTCGACGTCGCGGAGCGCCGCGGCCCAGTCCGCGGCGACCTCGGGTCCGACCCGCCACGACATCCCCGGCGCGAACCGATCCGCGAGCTTGAGGGCGGCGTTGAGCAGGCGCCAGTCGCGGCGCGCTGGCGCCTGCCGCGCGAGCAGCGAGCAGACCGCGGCGCGCTCACGCGCGACGCCGGCGCGATCCTGCGGCGGCTCGATCTCCGCCAAGGCGTCGCCGCGACGGAGCTCGACATGACGAAGCAGCCGCTCGAGCTCCTCGGCACCCCGAGCGTCGCCCGCGGCGAGCGCCGCCTCGATGTCGGCGCACGCGCCGGCGCGCCACCGGCGCTGCTCCAGCGCCGGGCGGAGGGCGCCCTCGGCGCGCGCCGGCGCGGCGCGGGTCACCCCGGACGCCGCCCGTCGCAGCGCGGCCTCGAGGCGGCTCCGGCGCTCGCGCCCCCGGGCCGGATCATCGAGCCACACCGCGGCGGCGCGGACGCCCGCCAGCACGCGATCGCGCAGGGTCACGGCAAGCCCCCGTCGATCGCGATACGCACGCTGCTCCCGTCCAGCCCGACGAGCGCCTCTCCGCTCAACCAGAGATCGTCCTGGCGCAGATGTCCAGACGGCAGCGTGAGGACACCGTTCTTGAACAACCAGTAAGGACTCCATCGATCCTTGCGGAAACAGGCGAGCTCCCGCCAGGTGATCCCGTCGCGGCTCGCGAGGACGGCCGCCGTGTCGCGGTGGACCCCGGCGCCGCGCTCGACGACCGTGAGCGCGATGAGCACCGGACCTGGGAGCTGGGCCCCGTGCCACGCCGAGGCGGGGATCGCACAGCCCACCTCGAGGGCGAGCGTGCGTCGATCGGCGCGGCATGCATGGTTCTGCGTCACCTCGGAGTCGGTCAACCAGCACACGTGGTCCGCGGTGAAGAACAGCTGCACGGCGCGCCAGCGCTGCGTGCCGTCCCCGAACCTCTCGATCGTGCGGAACCAGTCGCGCGTTCGCCACAGGTAGCACTCGCCGTCGAGATCACCGGTGGTCACCCACGCCGCGCCGACGTCGAACGGGTCGGCGAAGATGCCATGAACATGCCGCACCGACCCCGCGGAGAACTCGTGGGCTACATCGACGCGGTCGCCGTCGGGGGCGACCCGGTGAACGCGCACCGGGCCACGGCGCTCGTTCCTCGTGTACTCGCCGAGGTACGCGGCGCCGAGAGGGTCCTCCGCGATCCCGCGGTGCAGGACGCAATCGCCAGCGATCGTGCCCAGCGGCGCCGGATCGCGCCCCTCCTCGAGCCGGTAGATCGTCCCCGCGCGGACCCCGATGACGACGCCGCGCGACGTGCGGTACACATTGCACTTGTCGGCGCGCGCCGCCCGGACGAGCAGGCGCTGAAACGCCATCGCGTCACGCGGCATCGCCGCGGGAAACCGGCAAAACGGCTCGAACGCGCCGACGCCGCGGGCGCGGCGCAGCACGACGCGCCCCTGGCTCGCCCAGACCGTGCCGTCGGCGTCGAGGTGGTGCACGGACGAGACCGCCGGAGCCCGCTCCCGTACAGAGACCCCCAGCGCGAGGTGATCGCTGGAAGGAGTCGGGGTGATGGCGCGAGCCGGCAACATCGTCAGCGCGGCGCACGCTAGCACCCGCTCGCGCGATCCGGCAAGCCGGAGCCCGGCGCCATGGCGCGCGCGCCGCGCTCGACGCGAGGTGCGGCTCAGGTGCCTTGACGCCGCCGCGCCGAGGCGCCCGGCTCAACCGAAGAACGAGGCGATAGCGGCCGCCACGCGGGCGACCTCCTCGCCCGTGAGCTCGGGAAAGATGGGGAGCGCGAGCGAGTCGCGCGCCGCCGCCTCGGCGACCGGAAGGGAGCCCTCCGGCAGGCCAAGGCGCGCGAAGCAGGGCTGGAGGTGGAGCGGCGCGGGATAATAGATCTCGGTGCCGATGCCCCGCTCCGCGAGCGAGCTCCGCAGCGGATCGCGCAGAGAGGCATCCTTCAGGCGAATCACATACTGATTGAACGTGCGCCCCGCGGCGCCGGCGTCCGGCAGCGCGAGGGGCAGATCGCGCCCGCCGAGCAGCGCGGCATACCGCGCGGCGTGCTCGCGCCGCCGCTCGAGGAGCGCGCCGAGCCGCGGGAGCTTGCGCCGGAGGAGCGCCGCCTGGAGCGCGTCGAGCCGGAAGTTGCCGCCGACGCGGGTGTGATGGTGCTTCTTCCGAGCGCCCTGCGCCCTGAGCGTCCGGACGCGCTCCGCGAGCTCGTCGTGATCGGTGGTCACGAGCCCGCCATCGCCGAAGCCGCCGAGGTTCTTGGTCGGGAAGAACGAGAAGCACCCCATGAGCCCGAGCGCCCCGGCGCGGCGGCCACCGCGCTCGGCGCCGAACGCCTGGGCCGCGTCCTCGATGACCGGCAGGCCGCGGCCGCCCGCGATCGCGAGGAGCTCGTCCATGGGCGCGCAGCCGCCGAAGAGGTGGACGGCGAGGATCGCCCGGGTGCGCTCCGTCAGGGCGCGCGCCGTGGAGGCGGGGTCGAGGTTCAACGAGCCAGGGAGCACGTCCGCGAAGACCGGCGTGGCGCCGGTGCGATGGATGGCGCCCGCGGTCGCGAAGAACGTGTAGGCGGGGCACACGACCTCGTCGCCAGCGCCGACGCCGAGCGCCATCAGCGCGACGAGCAGCGCGTCGGTGCCGGAAGAGACGCCGATCGCGTGCCGGACGCCGAGGTACGCGGCGCACTCCGACTCGAAGGCCTCGACCTCCGGACCGAGGACGTAGTGGCCGCTCCGGAGGACCGACTGGAACACGGCGGAGAGCTCGTCCTGCATGGCGAGATCGCCGCGGGCTCGATCGAAGAAGGGAACAGGCGCGGTCATCCGTCGGTGTCCTCCGGGGAGAGGGGATCGCGGTAATGGCGCGTGGCCGCGGCGCGGGGCCGGGCGAGCGGCGCGTCCTCGTCGAGGTCGAGACAGCGGACGACGTCGCCGCGGCGCTCGTAGCGATAGCCGCTCTCGGGGCAGCGCAGGAGGCCGTCGCGCGAGGCGACGAGCTTGTGACCGTGGCGGCTCATCCAGCCGGTTCGCCGGGCCGGCACGCCGGTGACGAGCGCATAGTCGGGCACGTCGCGCGTGACGACCGCGCCGGCGCCGACGAACGCATGGCGCCCTATCGTGACGCCGCAGACGATGGTGGCATTGGCGCCCACGGTGGCGCCGCGACGGATGCGCGTCGTGTCGAGGAACGCGCGTCGGTCGATCGGGGCACGCGGGTTGACGACGTTGGTGAGCACCGCGGACGGGCCGAGGAACACGTCGTCCTCGACCAGCGTGCCGTCATAAAGAGACACGTTGTTCTGGATCCGGACGCCATCGCCGACGACGGCGGTGCCCGCGACGAAGACGTTCTGGCCTAGGACGCAGGCGCGGCCGATCCGCGCCCCCGCCGAGACATGGCAGAAGTGCCACACCTTCGTCCCCTCGCCGATGTCGCAGGGCTCGTCGATGCACGCGGACGGGTGCGCGAAGAAGGGCTTTGCGGGCTCGCTCATGGCGCCCCGTCCGCCGGGTGCGCGGGGCCCCTGGAGCCACCCTCCGGCAAGGCCCCGAGCGCGCCGCCTGCCGGAGGCACCGGCCAGATCCCCCAGGCGCCGCGCGTCGCGAGCGGCGGGCCGGCGAAATCGATGACGGGCGGCCTGACGCGCCCGATGAGGTAGGCGGCGCCCAGGCCGGCGGCGCGGCGCGCGAGCGCGGCGGGGTCCTCGAAGCTCGAGCGGACAGGCGGATCACGGGGGTCGATCGAGCGATCGGGGTGCACCCCCTCGGGACGCCCCAGGGCGGCGAGCGCCGCGAGGTGGCCATAGTCGACGACCTCGAGGAGGAGGGGCGCGGAAGG
Organism: Sorangium sp. So ce426; assembly: GCF_051475585.1. Classification (NCBI taxonomy): domain Bacteria; kingdom Pseudomonadati; phylum Myxococcota; order Polyangiales; family Polyangiaceae; genus Sorangium; species Sorangium sp. So ce426. The sequence continues at coordinate 10,442,906 of NZ_CP150341.1, forward strand.
AGGCGTGAGCTCCGCGGCGGCGCGGCCGATGGCGACCTCGTCCCTCCGCGGATTGAAGTGCTCGCGGCGCAGGTGCGGGCGGAAGAAGGCGCCGAGGGCCAGCACCACCAGCAGCGCGCCGCCGAGGGCGCGCCGCGCGCCTGCCGAGGCGCGCCGGAAGGCGCGCGCCGAGAGATCTCCGACGGCGAGCGCGAGCAAGAGCAACGCGAGGAGGGTCGCTCGCTCGGGGTGGTGGGTGGGCGCGCCGTCGCGCACGAGGGCGAGCGAGAGCGCCGCGATCTGGAAGGCGGCGACGGCGCCAGGGAGCGCGTACGGACGGGCCGCGCGAAGGAGCGGCGGGAGCGGTCGGGCCGCCCCCGGCGCAGCGCCGCGGCGGGCACGCCATGCGACGAGGGCGATGGCGATGGGCCACACGAAGAGCTCCGGCTCCTCGCGGACCATCGCGGCAGGGTACGCGAAGAGCCGCAGCAGCGAGCCGTCGCCGCCCGGGCCGATCGCGTTGCGGTAGGAGGCGACGCGGGCCAGGAACTGCAGCGCGTCGCCGTGAGCGACGTGGTTCCACGCGATCCACGCGGCGGGCCCGGCGAGCGCGACGAGCGCGGCGAGCGCGAGCTTCGCCTGCGCGCCGCGGCCCTGGCCGAGGCGGGCGGCAGCGAGCAGCGCCATCGCCGCGAAGGCGACGGCGACGGACCAGGGTTCGTAGCGGGAGAGCGTCGCGAGCACGAGCGCGAACGCGCCGAGGAGGGCGCGCCCAGCCGGGGGCGCAGGCCCGGCCGGCGGCGTGACGAGCGACGCCACAGCGAACAGCGAGAGGGCGGCGGTCGGCAGCTCGGGGACCGTCGCCACGCCGAGGCAAGCGCTCCAGGGGAAGGCGCCGGCGAGCAGCGCGCCGGCGAGCGCGGCGCGCCGGTCACCTGTGATCCAGCGGGCGGCGAGGTGGACGAGCGCGGCCGAAGCGAGGCCGAGGGCGAAGGCGATGGCGCGCGCGACCTCGAGGGTCGGCGCGAAGACACGGAAGAGCGCGCCGATGAGCCAGAAAGGGACAGGCAGCCAGCTCGTCCCCGTCGGGTCGAGCCGGGGCGCGTGGGCCCACGCCTGCGCGAGGACCACGCGCGCGAAGTCATCATCGCTCACCGCCCGGAAGCCGAGCGCGAGGACCAGGGCGGAGACCACCGCCTTGGCGAGGGCGACGAGGGCAAGGTCGCGCGCGAAAGGGAAGGAGACGGCCGACGCCGCCTCCACGGACGACCTCGCGTCGAGCGCCCTGCCCGCTTCCCTCCCCGGCGCGGGGGCGGGCCCTAGCACGCGAGCCTACTTTTCCTGGGATTTCTCGAACTCGCGCAGCTCGCGGTCGCCTGCCGACGAGAGGTAGGCGAGCGACACGCTCGTCGCCATGAAGACGACGGCGCAGACGGCCGTGAGGCGGGTCATGAAGTTGCCCGCGCCGCGGCCGCCGAACACCTGCGCCGTCGCGCCGCCCATGGCCGAGCCCATCCCGCCCCCGCGACCCTGCTGGAGGAGCACGACGAGGATCAGGAACAGACAGACGAACACGTGCACGATGTTGAGGAACGTGTGAAGCATCGGCGTCTTTCAGCTGGGTGAGTCTGGACCGCGCGAGGGGCCCAAGGGGCAAGTGGGCGAGAGGACAGGCCGGCGCTCCCGTGGCGAGACGGGAGCGGCCTGCGATCTACCCCTGTTCCGCGCGCTCCGCCAGTCGGTGAGCGGCGTCGACGATCTTGGCGAAGCCAGCGGCATCGAGCGAAGCCCCGCCGACCAGCGCGCCGTCGATATCGTCCTGGGCGAGCAGGGCCTCCGCATTGTCGGCCTTGACGCTGCCGCCGTAGAGGATGCGCGTGACGCCCGCGAGGTCCTCCGAGGCCTTCGCGAGCAGGCCGCGGATGAACGCGTGCACCTCCTGGGCGTCCTCGGCGCGCGCTACCTTGCCCGTCCCGATCGCCCAGACCGGCTCGTAGGCGATGACGCCGAAGCCGGGCTGCTTCGCGAGCTCGTCGAGGACGGCGCGGACCTGCCGCTCGACCACGGCGAGCGTCTCACCCGCCTCGCGCTGCTCGAGCGTCTCGCCGACGCAGACGATGGGGCGCAGCTCGGCGGCCATCGCCGAGGCGACCTTCCGGGCGACCGACTCGTCGGTCTCGCCGAACAGCTGCCGCCGCTCGCTGTGCCCGAGGATCACCCACGTCGCGCCCGCGTCCTTGAGCATGCCCGAGGAGACCTCGCCGGTGAACGCCCCGGAGACCTCGGCGCTCATGTTCTGCGCGGCGATGCCGACCTCGCTCTTCGCCTCCGCGAGCTCGTGGGCCACGGCGGCGATCGCCGTGAACGGCGGAGCGACCACCACATCGGCCCGGGTGAGCTCGCGCGTCGCCTTGGCGACGGCCGCCGAGAGAGGACATGCGTCCTGGCCCCCGGCGTTCATCTTCCAGTTGCCGGCGATGAGCGGACGACGCGAGGCCGCCCGCGGGGCGGCGCCCGCCTCCGCGGACGTGCCCCCATCGTTCACGGGCTTCACTCGCTCACCTCGACCGACCGGAGCGCCTCGACGCCCGGGAGACGCTTGCCCTCGATGAGCTCGAGCGAAGCGCCGCCGCCGGTCGAGATGTGATCGAAGCCCTTGGCGATCTGCTCGCCGGCCTGCTTGACCGCCGCCGCGCTGTCGCCGCCGCCGACCACCGTGAAGCCGGAGGCGCCGCTCATGATGCGCGCGACGTCGAACGTGCCCTTGGAGAAGGCCGGCGTCTCGAAGAGGCCCATCGGGCCGTTCCAGAACACCGTCTTCGCCCGCTCGATCGCCTGGCCGAACTGCTCGATCGAGCGGGGGCCGATGTCGAGCGCCATCGTGCCCTCGGGGATCGCGTCGACGGACGCGGGCTCGCCCTGCGTCGCGTCGATGCTCGAGGCGACGACGGCGTCGACGGGCAGCAGGAGCTGGATGCCCCGATCGCGCGCCTTGCTCATGATCGTGCGCGCCAGCGGGAGCTTGTCCTCCTCGATCCGGCTCTTCTGCAGGTTCTTGCCCTGCGCGGCGAGGAAGGTGTTCGCCATCGCGCCGCCGATGCACAGGGTGTCGACCACGTTGAGGAGCGCCTCGACGACGTCGATCTTGTCGGAGACCTTGGCGCCGCCGAGGACGGCGACGTAAGGCTTCTCCGGGCGATCGACGAGCCGGGTCAGCGCCTTGAGCTCCTTCTGGAGGAGGAGGCCGGCGGCGCGCTCGCGCATGAGGCGCGGCAGCGCGTGCACCGACGCGTGGGCGCGGTGCACGGCGCCGAAGGCGTCGTCGACGTAGACGTCGCAGAGCTCGGCGAGCTGGCGCGCGAACCCCTCGTCGTCCTTCTCCTCCTCCTCGTGGAAGCGGAGGTTCTCGAGGAGGCAGATCTGGCCCGCCCGGAGGTCGTAGATGACCTTCTTGGGCGAGTCGCCGACGCAGTCGTCCGGCAGGTGGACCTCGTAGCCCGTGAGCTCACTGAGCCGCCCCCCGCACGGCTCCAGCGAGAGCCCCTCGGTCTTGCCCGGCTTCGGGCGGCCGAGGTGCGACGCGAGGATCACCTTCGCGCCCGCCTCCATGACGAGCTTGATCGTCGGGATCGCCTCGCGGATGCGCGAGTCGTCCGTGATCTTGCCCGTCTTCTTGTCGAGCGGGACGTTGAAGTCGACGCGGATGAAGACGCGCTTGCCGCTGAGGCCAGCGGCGCCCCCGGCGGCGGCGAGGTCTTCGACGGAGCGGATTCCGGTGAGCTTCACGGCGCTAGACGCCCTTCCTCGCCACGAGCTGCGCGAGGTCGATCATGCGGTTCGAGAAGCCCCACTCGTTGTCGTACCACGAGAAGATCTTCGCGAAGCGATCGCCGAGGACCGACGTCATGGTCGAGTCGAAGGTGCTGGACGCGGGCGAGCCGATGAAGTCGCCCGAGACGAGCTCCCGATCGGTGTAGTTGAGGACGTCCTTCATCGGCCCCTGCTCGGCGGCCTGCTTCATCGCGGCGTGGATGCTCTCCTTCGTGATCGGCTTCTCGGTCTCGAGGGTGAGGTCCACGAGCGAGACGTCGACCGTGGGGACGCGGATCGCGAGCCCGTCGAACTTGCCCTTGAGCGCCGGGATGACCTCGGACAGCGCCTTCGCGGCGCCGGTGCTCGAGGGGATCATGTTGACCGCGGCGGCGCGCGCGCGGCGCAGGTCGCCCTTGCGGTGCGGGATGTCGAGCAGGTGCTGGTCGTTCGTGTACGAGTGGACCGTCGTCATCAGGCCGCGGACGATGCCGAAGTTGTCGAGCATCACCTTGGCGATGGGGGCGAGGCAGTTCGTCGTGCAGGAGCCGCACGAGATGACCGTGTGCTTCTGCGCGTCGTAGAGCTCGTCGTTCACGCCCATCACGACCGTGAGGTCGTGGCCCTTGGCCGGCGCGCTGATGATCACGCGCTTGGCGCCCGCGTTGATGTGGCCGGCGGCCTTCGCCTTGTCCGTGAAGAGGCCGGTGCACTCGAGGACGATGTCGACGCCGAGGCTCTTCCACGGCAGCTCGGCCGGATCCTTCAGCGCGAGGACCTCGATCTTCTGGTCGCCGATGCTGATGTACTTGTCGCCGGCGCCGACCTTCGCCGCCTTGAACTCGCGGTGGATCGAGTCGTACTGGAAGAGGTGGGCGAGGGTCTTCGGATCCGTCAGGTCGTTGATGGCGACCAGCTCGATATCCTTCACGCCGCGCTCGTAGAGCGCGCGGACAATGCAGCGTCCGATGCGCCCAAAACCGTTAATTGCGATCTTCGTCGCCATCACGAACTCCTGGGAAAGTGGCCGGCGCGAGTCGTAGTCACCTCGCGCGCGACGGTCAAGCAAAGCCTCAGCCGCGGGGCGCCGGCGACGTGGAGCGCCGGCGGCGGCGGGGCCGCGGCCGGCTGGCCGGAGCGGCGCCTCGCCGGGAGGGCTTTCGGTCGGTATTTGGGGAGGTTTCGGCCTGTGGGAAGGGGAGCGCCGGCGCGCTTGGGCGCTGCCGCGCCGGGATCTGTCACGCCGGCGTCACGCGCGGCGGCGGATCAGACGCCGAGCTCCCGGAGGAGCTTCTCCTTGCTCGCGACGCCGGTGTACGAGCCCGCCTTCTCGCCGCCCCGGAACAGGATGCACGTCGGAACGGCGCGGACGTTGTATTTCTGGGCGAGCTTGGGCGCCGCGTCGATGTCGAGCTTGCCGACCTTCAGCGTGCCCTGGGACTCCTTGGCGATCGTCTCGACGATCGGCGCGAGCTGCTTGCAGGGTCCGCACCAGGTGGCCGTGAAGTCCACGAGCACCGGGATCGGGGAGTTGATGACCTCGGACTCGAAATTCTCGTTGGTGAAGGTGACGATGTGCTCGCCTGCCATGATTGTCTCCGTCGGTGCCGCGCTGTTCATGTTCGGGGCCGCGCCTGTGGTGCGCGGGGCGCGCCCCGTGAGTTGACCGAGGCCGCGCCGGCCTGTCGGCCCGATGCAGAGCGGACCGCCCTGTCGGGAAAGGAAAGTACCCGGCGCGCACGCCTCCGGCAACCCACAAGGCGCTCGCGGCGCGCCCGCGGAACCTTCCGCCTGCGCCGTCGTTTTGGTAGATCGCCCGGCGCCGGAGCGCCCGTGCTGGCCGACGCAGCGGAGGCCTGAGCGCGAGCGGACGCCCGCGGACCTGGCGCGCGACGCTGCGCGGCGCGCACGACCCCGCGTGCGAGCGCCCGCTCGCGCGGCGCCGAGCCAGGATGGCCCCCCGAACCCTCATCATCACGCCGACGTACAACGAGCGAGACAACCTCGCCGAGTTCGTGAGCTCCGTCCTCGCGGCGGCGCCTGAGGCGCACGTGCTCGTCGTCGACGACGCGTCGCCCGACGGGACAGGCGCCCTCGGCGACGAGCTCGCCGCGCGCGACGGGCGCGTCCGCGTGCTCCACCGGGCGGCGAAGCGCGGGCTCGGCACGGCCTACCTGGAGGGCTTCCAGCGCGCCCTGGACGGCGGCTACGACGTCGCGTTCGAGATGGACGCCGACCTCTCGCACGACCCGCGCCACCTGCCGGCGTTCCTCGACGCGATCGCGCGAGGCGCCGACGTCGTGCTCGGCTCCCGCAACATGCCGGGCGGCGGCGTCGAGGGCTGGGGCCTCGGGCGGCACGTGCTCTCGAAGGGCGGCTCGCTCTATGCGCGGACCATCCTGGGCGTCGGCATCCGCGACCTCACGACCGGCTACAAGGCGTTCACGCGGCGCGCGCTCCTCTCGCTCGATCTCGGCAGCGTGCGATCGAACGGCTACGCCTTCCAGATCGAGACGACCTACCGCGCGCTGCGCAAAGGGCTGCGCGTGGTCGAGGTGCCGATCGTGTTCGTCGACCGCCGCGCAGGCCGCTCGAAGATGAGCCGCCGGATCTTCGCCGAGGCGATCGTCGAGGTCTTCCGCCTGAAGCTCGACGCCGCGCGCGGTCGCATCTGATCGCGCGGCCCCGCCGGAGCGCGAGCGCGCGCGGTGCTCAGCGCTCCCCCGCGCGAGGCGGCCGCGAGGCGGCGCGCGTGCGGCCCGGCTCGTCGAGCTCCAGCTCGTCGAGCTCCTCGTCCAGCGCGGCGTCGCCGTCGTGGATGCGCGATCGACCGGGGGCCTCCTGCTCCTCGAAGCGCACGCGCGCCGCCGCGCCCTGGCCGCGCTGGGCCGTGTCCTCTGGCGCCGGGTGCCCGCGGACGACGCGCGTGGCGCGGCGCAGCGCGAGATCGGCGACCCGCCCGGCCCTGCGCACGTTCGGCGCGGCCTTCTCGCGCAGCACGCGGCCGAACACCAGGGACAGCAGCGTCAGCACCGTCGGGACGACCACCCCGAGCGCGAGGCCGACGGCGATGCGCGCGACGGTGAGGCCGAACAGCGCGGCGACGAGCGGCAGGCCCACGAGGCCGCGATCGAGCGACGGGCGCCCCTCGTGCCGGCGCGCGCGCCGCTCCTCCTTGCGCGCGCGCTTCTCTTCCTTGCGCTCGTCCTTGCGCGCGCGCCGCTCTTCCTTGCGCTCGTCCTTGCGCGTGCGCCGCTCCTCCTTGCGCGCCCCGCGCTCCGCGGGCTCGCCAGCGCGCGGCGGATGGGGGGACGCGCCGCCCGCTTCGAGCCCCGAAAGGAGCGGAGCGATGCGCGCGGCGCGGCGGTCCGGGTCGGGCTCCAGCATCGCGGAGAGCGCCCGGACGAGGCGCGGATCGGCGCGATCGCTGAGGGCAGCGGGCACGTCGATCGCGAGCCCTCGGTGCGGCAGGTTCTCCGGCTCCTCGCCGGTGAGCAGGCAGAGCGCGGTCGCGCCGACCGCATAGACGTCCGACGCGGGCAGCGCGCGGCCCTGGAACTGCTCCGGCGCCATGTACCCGAACGTGCCGACCACGGTGCTCCCGCCCTCGGGACGCATGCGATCGCGGACCGCGCCGAAGTCGACGATCGCGAAGGAGCCGTCGGGCCGGCGGATCACGTTGTTCGGCTTGATGTCGCGGTGGATGACCGGCGGCGCGCGGCCGTGCAGGTAGTCGAGCACGCCCGAGGCGTCCCGCAGGAAGCGGAGGATGTCGTCCCGCCCGAGCACCGCGCGGCGGCGGCGCATCGCGCCCAGGCTCTCGCCCTCGATCTTCTCCATCACCAGGAAGAGCGCTCCGTCCTCCTCGAAATGATCGAGGTAGCCTGGCAGGCTCGGGTGCGAGAGCGACGCGAGCACCCGGGCCTCGCGCTCGGCGAGCTCGACGCTCTTCCAGCTCGAGGCGCCGCGGATCTGGAACCGCTTGATCGCGACGAGCTTGCCGAGCCGCTTGTCGACCGCCTCGAGCGTGTGTCCCTGAGCCCCTTCGCCGAGGGCGCGCGTGATCGCGTAGCGGCCGTCGCGCAACGCCTGGCTCGGCTCGGCACCCATCGAGGGAGCGAGAGTACACCGCCCGGGCAACGACACCAGGTCGAAGCCGCGCCTGGGCGCCCGCGAGCAGGCGCGAACGTCCGGACGTCCGAACGCCCGCCGACGCGGGCCGCTCGCGCGGCCCGCGCCATCCGCTCTGCTAGAGTCGCGAGCGATGTCGCTGATCCTCACCGTGCTCGGGCTGTTCGCCGCGCTCTACCTGCTGTCGGGGCTGCGGCAGATCAACCAGTGGGAGGCCGCGCTGCGCTTCACGCTCGGCAAGCTGACCGGCCGCGTATCCCCCGGGGTGACGCTGTTCCTCCCGGGGATCCAGGAGCTGCGGCGCATCGACACGCGGATGAAGAACCGCGATCTCCTCCAGCAGATGGTGATCACCCGCGACAACGTGACCACGATGGTCGACGCGGTCGTCTATTACCGCGTCGTCGATCCGGAGAAGGCCACGCTGGCCGTCGAGAACTACGAGACGGCGATGAAGGACCGCGCGAAGGTCGTGCTGCGCGACGTGGTGGGCGAGACGCGGCTCGACGAGCTGCTCGCGCACCGCGAGGAGGTCGCCGCCAAGGTGCGCGCGCAGGTCGAGGCGGTGGCGGCCGCGTGGGGCCTGCACGTGGAGATGATCGGCCTCCAGGACATCGCGCTGCCGCCCCAGATGCAGGAGGTGCTCGCGAAGGGCGCGATCGCCGAGCGCGATAGGCGTTACGTGGTCATCAAGAGCGAGGCCGACGTGGAGAGCGCGAAGAACTTCGCGGAGGCGGCGGGCATCCTCGCGCGCTCGCCCGGGGCGATGGAGCTGCGCCGCTTCGAGGCGCTGGCGAACCTGAGCCAGGGCAACACCAAGGTGATCTTCGACCTCGCGAAGCCGTACGACGACGTGCGGCACGCGGCGGTCGCGATGGCCGAGGCGGCGGCCACCGAGGCGAAGCCCGTGCGCGTCCAGCAGGGGCAACGCCCGGTCGACGCGGAGGCGCAGCGCGAGGCCGAGGCGGCCCTCGAGGAGGAGGCGGCGCTCGAGGAGCAGCGGACGGCGCGGCGCGGGCGCATGGGCGGGGCGTGATCCCGGCGCTGACCGCGCTCAAGGCCGCGGTCGCGGCGCTGCTCGAGGCGCGCGGCGAGCGCGGGCTCTCCGCCCTCGTCGCCGGCGGGGAGCTCGCGCTCGCCGCCCCTCCCCAGCGGTGGACGCTGGGGTCGCGCGAGGTGAGCGCGTCGCGCCTCTCGCTGGCCGTCGACGCGCCCGAGTTCGCGGCGCTCACCGCGGATCCGAGCCGCCTCGCGGCGGTGAAGGAGGCGTTCGCGAGCGCGGTCCGCACGCCGGAGACGGAGCTCGCCGATCTGTCGCTGGTGCTGCGCCTGCCCGGCGTCGGGCGCGGGTGGAGCCACATCTACCGGGAGGCCGCCCTCCCGGCGGCGCAGGAGCGACCGGCTCCGGACGCGGTGCTCGGCGGCGCGGCGGCCCTGCTCGAGGCGTTGGGCGACGCGCGGGGCGCGGCGATGCTCCGCCGCGCGCGGCTCGAGGCGGCGCAGGTCGCGAGCGGGGGCGCCGCGCTGGTGCGCTGCGTGGTGCGGCTCGATCCAGCGGATCGCGCGGCGCTCGACCGCGACGGCGAGCGCGCGGAGCGGCTGCGGCGGGCGGTGCGCGACGCGGGGACGCGCGCCTCCGAGGCGATCGCGTCCGTGGAGCTCGCCACGGCGCTCTACCCGCTCGGGGGAGCGGCGGCGCCGGAGGCCCAGCTCGCGCGGGCGCTCGCGGCGCGCGGCGCGGTGGCGGTGACCATCCGCCGCGGTGACGGGCCGGAGGGCGAAGGCGTGGAGCTCGCGGTCGTGGCGTCCGGCGAGCTCATGCGCGTCCGGATCACGGCGGCCCCGGAGCGCGAGCACGGCGGCTGGAGAGCCGAGGGGATCCGCGCGATCACCGTCACGGCCGGGGACCTCGCGACGCCAGAGCGGACGGAGGAGCTCGCCGCGCTGCTCTGCGGCGGCGGCGAGCTCCCGTGACGCGCCGCGGTCAGCCCCGCGCCAGCAGGCCGGGCGTCGCGGCGCCGGCGCCGGGCGTCGCAGCGCCGTTGCGCGGGGGGTTCTCCGGGCGGCTCATGCTCCGGATCGCATGCTGGAGCGCCGCGCGGAGGTTGCGCTGCGTGTTGAGCTGCGAGAGGTCGAGCCCGAGCGCGACCATCGTCTGGGCGACGTTCGGCTTGATGCCCGCCACGATCCCGTCGGCGCCGAGCAGCCGGATCGCCGTGACGAGCTCGATCAGGTGGCTCGCGACCTTCGTGTCGACCACCTCGACGCCCGTCAGGTCGAGGATCGCGAAGCGCGCCTGCTTCTCCACGATCTTCGAGAGCAGGCTGTCCATCACGTCGGCGGTGCGCATGCTGTCGACCGTCCCCACCATCGGCAGCGTGAGCACGCCGTCCCAGACCTCGATGATCGGCGTGGAGAGATCGCGAATGACCTTCTGCTGCGCCTCGATCTGCTGCAGCTGAGCGCGCAGCTCCTCCTCCGTGCGCTTGGACTCCGAGATGTCGAGCGCCAGCCCCATCACGCCGCACACGGGCCCTCCGCGCTCGTCCTGGAGCGGGGTGATCCAGTTGTCCCAGTAGACGCCGAACGCGTCGGTGCGGAAGCCGCGCACCTCCCCGTCGAACCATTGGCGCAGATCCGCGGCGGAGAGGGTGATGCCAGTCGTTTCTGGCTTGTCCGCATAGATGTCGAACCAGCTGGCCCCGACGAGCTGCCCGGGCTTGAGCCCGGCGCCCCCGAGCCCCTTGCCGTCGTGATAGAAACAGACTCCATCCCTGTCGATCGCCCAGAGCACCACGTTGTCCACGTGCTCGGCGATGCTGTCCAGGATGCGCGCCTTGTTGCGGAGGGTCGCCAGCTCCTTGTCATCGAGCTCGGAGGTCGGCTGGAGCGACCCGAAGACAGCGCTGCGATCGGGCGATCGCCTCGCTTTGCACGACAGCGGCCGGTACGCCCCGCGCGCGTCGCGGAGGCGGACGCGGAACGAGACGGGCTCGTCCGTCTGCTCGAGCTTCGCCCACGCCGCAAGGAGCGCTGCGCGATCGTCCGGGTGAGCGAGCTCTGCGAGCGTCGTCCCCCCCTCGCTCGCGGGACCGATGACCTCCCGCAAGGCATCGTTTTCGTGGAGCAGTCCGCCGGCCGCCGAGGCGACGAAGAGCAGCTCAGGACAGCTGGCGAAGAACTCCGCAAACAGCGCGCTCGAAGTAACGCTCATGACACAAGCCTCCCTCTGCGGCATCCGGAAGGACACGAGGGTATCGCACGCGAAGCCCTCGCGGAAAGGGCCCCATTGCGTTGCGGCCGATTCCAGCTCTGGTGTTTGCCCTGCTGCGGCGGCGAGCTCCCGTAACGCGCCGCGGTCAGCCCGGCGTCGGCAGGCCGGGCGTCACGGCGCCGGCCGTCGCGGCGCCGTTGCGCGGGGGGCTCTCCGGGCGGGTCATGCTCCGGATCGCATGCTGGAGCGCCGCGCGGAGGTTACGTTGTGTGTTGAGCTGCGAGAGGTCGAGCCCGAGCGCGACCATCGTCTGCGCGACGTTCGGCTTGATGCCCGCCACGATCCCGTCGGCCCCGAGCAGCCGGATCGCCGTGACGAGCTCGATCAGGTGGCTCGCGACCTTCGTGTCGACCACCTCGACGCCCGTCAGGTCGAGGATCGCGAAGCGCGCCTGCTTCTCCACGACCTTCGAGAGCAGGCTGTCCATCACGTCGGCCGTGCGCATGCTATCGACCGTCCCCACCATCGGCAGCGTGAGCACGCCGTCCCAGACCTCGATGATCGGCGTGGAGAGATCGCGAATGACCTTCTGCTGCGCCTCGATCTGCTGAAGCTGGGCGCGCAGCTCCTTCTCCCTGCTCCTGGACTCCGAGATGTCGAACGACAGCCCCAGCAAGCCGCCGCCGGGCTCACCGTCCTCCCCACGGAGCGGGGTGATCCAGTTGTCCCAGTAGACGCCAAGCATGTCGCTGCGAAAGCGGCGCACCTTCCCGTCGAACCATTCGCGCACGCTGTCGACGGGCGCGTCGTCGACGGCCGCGTCTGCCTGGTTCCCATACAGCTCGAACCAGTTGACCCCGACGAGCTGCCCGCGCTTGAACCCGGCGGTCCCGAGCGCCTTGCCATCGTGATAAAAACAGGTCCCTTCGCTGTCGAGCGCCCAGAACGCCATGTTGTCCACGTGCTCGACCATGCTGTCCAGGATGCGCGCCTTGTTGCGGAGGGTCGTCAGCTCCTTGTCATCGATCTCGGATGTCGGCCGGAGCGACCCGAAGACCGCGCTGCGATCGGGCGAACGCTTCGCGTTGCACGACAGCGACCGGTACGCCCCGCGCGCGTCGCGGACACGGAGGCGGAGAGAGATGGGCTCGCCGGTCTGCTCAAGCTTCGCCCACGCGTCCAGGAGCGCCGCGCGATCCTCGGGGTGAGCGACCTCTGTAAGGGTCGTCCCCCCCTCGCTCAGGGGGCCAAGGATCTCCCGCAAGGCTTCATTCTCGTGGAGCAGTCCGCCTGCGGCCGAGGCGACGAAGAGCAGCTCAGGACAGCTGGAGAAAAATTCAGCAAATAACCCATTCGAAGCAACGCTCATCACGCAGGCCCCTCTCCCCTGGATATCAGAATGGCAGGAAGGTATCCCACGCGATGCCCTCGAGGGAACGTCTCTCGCGGCGGTGCCATTTCCAGCGCGGGTGCGTGCAAGCAGGCGCTCGCGGCGGCGAGCCACGCCCAACGGGCGTATCTTCATGGCGTACGGAGGAGAGCGTCTCCGGCTCAGGCCCTCGACGACGCCCGGTACGAGTCGGACACGACCTTCTTTGCGAAGTCGATGATCGGCTCCCTGGGGACGTTCTGGATCGCGTACTTGACCGCGTAGCCGCCGGCGAGGACGGTGAGCTGGCGCAGGATCTTCGAGCTGGCGAGCACGCCAATCGCAAACGCCGCTCCGCCGATCGCGATCGGGACGATGTACGGGACGTCCTTGACCTTGGTCTGGATGTCCTTGGCGAACTTCAGCAGCATGTCGAGGCTCACCGCGCCCTCGCCGCCCTGCGTCTGCGGCGCGCCAGCCTCGTGCGAGCCGGACTCCTGCGAGCCGGCCTCGTAAATCCCGTTCTTGTACCCGCCCGAAGTGTACTGGTCGTTACCGATACTCATAGCGCTCTACCTCGTCCTGAGATGATCAGCCACGGAAGTGGCGATATCTCCCGGCGCCATGCGAAGCACATACCAGCCGCGAGCGCCGGACGGCCGACGCGCAGCCATGCGTACGCCCGCGCGGCTCGCGCGGCAGCGGGCGAGCCGCTTGCTCCAGCGGCGAGCGCGCTCGCACGCGAGGGCGCCCGCCTGCGATGAGGCAAGTTGGCCTGGCGTGGCAAATGATCCCACCTGGATCGGCTCACACGATATCGGCTCGCATCGGAGGAGAGGCTGGCCGTGCAAACCTCGAATGCGGCGGGCTGCCCCCACGCTCATGCAGGCGACGCTCGTGCTCGATCAGCACCGCTGACGAGCGCTCGGCGCGAGCTTGGAGCACCGGTTGCACGCTGCGGCTCCGACCGACGCATGCGCGACGAAGCTCGCTCCCGGCACACGCCTTGCGTGAGCTGCCTCACCCATGTCGCTCATGACGGTGCTGTTCGGCCGGCGGCTGGCCTCGGATGAAGAGGAGAAGGAACAGATCGGCCCGCTCTCCGGGATCCCGGTCCTGGGCCTCGACGCGCTCGCTTCCGCGTCGTACGGCCCCGAGGCCGCGCTCACCGTGCTCCTCCCCCTCGGCGCGCTCGGCGTCCACTACATCGTGCCGCTCAGCGCCTTGGTCATCGGGCTGCTCGCGATCGTCTACGTACCGTACCGCCAGACGAGCGCCGCGTACCCGAACGGCGGCGGCTCGCACATCGTCGCGAAGGAGAACCTCGGCACGCGCGCCGGCCTCGTCGCGGCGGCGGCGCTCCTCATCGACTAGGTGCTCAACGTGGCGGTCGCCATCTCCGCGGGGGTGGGCGCGCTGGTCTCCGCGGTGCCCTCGCTCCTGCCCCACACCCTGGGCCTCTGCATCGCGGTCCTCGTCGTGCTCACCGCGGCCAACCTGCGCGGGCTCCGCACCGCAGGCCTCGTGTTCCTGGTGCCGACATACGCGTTCCTCGGCTGTCTCTTCGCGGTGATCGGGATCGGGATCGGGAAGACGATCCTCCACGGAGGGCACCCGCCGCCCGTGGTCGCGCCGCCCTCGCTGCCGGTCGCGCTCGGGACCGCGAGCCTGGCGCTCCTCTTCCACTCTTTCGCGAGCGGGTGCACCGCGATGACGGGCGTGGAAGCGGTGAGCAACGGCGTCCCTGCCTTTCGCAAGCCGAGCAGCGAGCAGGCGCGCCGGACGCTGTCCTACATCGTCGCCTCGCTCGGCATCCTGCTCGCCGGGATCGCGATCCTCGCGCGGGCATACGGCATCACCGCCACCGAGCCCGGCAAGAGCGGCTATCAGAGCATCGTCTCGCAGATCGTGGGCGCGGTCGTGGGGCGCGGCCCGTTCTACTACGTGACCCTGGCCGCCGTGGTGGCGGTGCTCATGCTCTCGGCCAACACCAGCTTCGCCGACTTCCCGCGCCTCTGTCAGCTCCTCGCGCTCGATCGCTTCCTGCCCGAGCCCTTCATCCACCGCGGCAGGCGCCTCGCCTTCTCCTACGGCATCGGCGTCCTCGCCGGGCTCTCGGCCCTCCTGCTCGTCGTCTTCCAGGGCATCACCGACGCCCTCATTCCGCTCTTCGCGGTGGGCGCGTTCCTCGCCTTCACGATGTCGCAGGCGGGGATGACCGCGCACTGGCGCAGGGTCGGCGGCGAGCGCTCCCGGCTCCACCTCACCGTCAACGCGACCGGCGCCACGGCCACGGCCGCCACGCTCGTCATCATCATCCTCTCGAAGTTCACCGAGGGGGCGTGGATCTCGACCCTGCTCGTGCTCGGGGCCATTCTCATCTTCTGCCATGTGCGACGCCACTACAAGCACATCGACGAGGTGGTTCGCGCCCGCGCGCCGCTCGACCTCACCCCGCCTCCGCCGCCGATCGTGGTGGTCCCGATCAGGCGCTGGGATCTCGTGGCGCAGAAGGGGCTCCGCTTCGCGCTCCGCCTCTCGCCCGAGGTCTACGCGCTCCAGGTGCTCCTCGACGATCCTCGCGTCGAGGACCTGAGCGGCGAATGGCACGATCTGGTGGAGGAGCCCGCGAAGGAGAAGGGGGTACCGGCGCCGCGGCTCTCGGTGGTGCGGTCCCGCTACCGGCGGCTCTTCAGGCCGCTGCTCCGCTTCGTCACGACCCTCGCGCGCGCCCACCCGGACCGGCAGGTGGCGGTCGTCGTGCCAGAGGTGGTCGAGTCACGCTGGTACCATTACCTGCTCCACAACCACACGGCATCGGTCCTCAAATGGCTCCTTCTCTTCCGGGGCGGGAAGGGCATCGTGATCGTCAACACGCCTTTTTATGTGCCCGATGCACCGGAGGCCGCCTGATCGTCGTGCGCGGCCGCGCCGGCCCGAGGCCGCCCGGACGACGCGGCAGCGCCGCGTCCCGGAAGCGCGCCGCGGGTGGGCGTGGAGCGTGGGGCCAGGCGCGGCGGAGCCGGGCCCGGGGCCTCACCACCAGGAGCGCTGGCGGGCGAGCGACACGATCGCGGCCGAGAGCTTGCGCGGGTCGTGGCGAATCAGCTTGCCGCCGAACAGCAGGTCGGCAGGGACGAGGAGGTCGGAGGCGAGCGGTTTGTCCGGCGAGGTCACGACCGGCTCAGAGCCGGCGGAGGCGTACTCCTCGAGGCCTTCGGAGGGCCAGACGTCGTTGACGAGCACCGCGTCGAGCCGGGCCTCGCCGAGGTACATGGCGATGGTCCCCACGAAGTCCTCGACCGTGTAGCCGGGGGTCTCGTTGGGCTTCGTCATCAGGTTGCACACGAACATCGCGCGGGCGCGGCTCGCCGCGATGGCCTCGCGCACACCCTTGACCAGGAGGTTCGGCACGAGGCTCGTGTAAAGATCTCCCGGCCCGAGGATGATGAGATCGGCCTCCGCGATCGCGTCGAGCGCCGCTGGATACGCCTGGGCCTCGGGATCCAGGTAGACCGAGAGCACCGGCGCATCGAGCATGTCGGAGAGGTTGTCAATCGACGCTTCGCCGCGGATGGTCCGGTCGTTCTCGAGGTGCATCACGAGATCGACGTGATCCATCGTGACCGGGAGGACGCGGTTCTTGACGGAGAAGATCTCGTGCAGGCGCTCGACGGTGAGGGGGAGCGAGCCGGTGATCTCCTGCACCGCGGTGAATATCAGGTTGCGCAGGGTGTGCCCGCCGAGGCTCCCCGAGCGGAAGCGGTGGCCGAGCAGCTCCTTCAGCGCTTCCGGGTGCTCGGACAGGGCGACGAGGCAACGCGTGAAGTCGCCTGGCGGCAGGAGGCCGTACTCGTCCCGGAGCCTCCCGGAGCTCCCGCCCGAGTCCATCATGGTCACGATCGCGGTGATGCGGACGCTCAGGTCACGCAGACCGGTGAGGAGCGCGTAATGGCCCGTCCCCCCTCCCACGGTCACGATCTTCGGCGTCGCCATGGGGGAGCAGGCTACCATGCGGACGAGCGGGGCCGATACCGACCGTCAGGCCGCCGAGATCTCGACGCGCGGCCGCGGCGCGCATTTCGCGAGGCGGCGCGACGCGACGGCGTGGTACGTGGGCGCGATCTCGGCGCTGTAGCAGCGCCTCCCTGCGGTGAAGGCCGCCACCGCGACGGAGCAGAGCCCCCCGAATGGCTCCCAGACGACATCGCCAGGATCGGACGATGCGCGGATGATGCGATCGAGCAGCTTGAGGGGCTTCTGGTTGCCGTGGATCGACCGGGTGTCCTCCTTGAAGCGTTCGGGGCCGCGGACGGCCGGCTCGTGCCAGACGTTGGTCACGCCGACCTCGCAATGGAACTTGGCTCTCAGGGTAGCCCATTCCTCGCCCGTCAACGGCCGCTTGCCATCGACCGAGAAGTAGGGTCGCCCCTCGGGGCGGCCGTGCGCGTTCGCGAAGGCGGCGATCTGCTCGAACGCCGAGGCCGGGGGGTAATACCAGAGGTGGCAGCGGGTGAAGTACTTCCTCGTGGCCGCGTTCTTCACGCCGCACGCCTCGTTCGTCTGGCGCAGGGGGAGGCCCGAGCGCTCCCATTCATGCCGCAGCCAGGTCTTGAGGGGCAGCCGCACGCCGGCGCTCTCCAGGAGGACCTTGCGCACGTACTGCACGCACACCTCGCTCACCACGGGGAACTTGCGCAGGGTCCGGGTGTTCGCGTTGCCCGCGATGTGGGCGATCCCCTTGTCCCAGACGTGGCAGGTCCGGTACTCCCAGCCGTGCTGCTCGAGCAGCGGGTGCACCGTCGCCCAGCCGATCTCCGTCCCCCAGAACCAGAGGGTGGCGGACGGCAAGGCGCGCTCCGACCAGACGGCGACGTGGGGCGCGTACCAGGCGGCGAGCCCGTCGTGCGTCGGGGGATCGCCGGGAAAACCGGAGACGCCATAAGCACCGTCGGAGACAATCACGGTGGGTCTCGGCCAGGAGGCGTAGTGCTCCAGCGCGTCGCCGAGCGTCAGGGTGGGGTGGAGGTTGGTCGATGCGCGCTTCACGGGGGGCACGCGGCCATCCAATCGAACTGCGCGGATCTGTCAACAAAACGGCGGAGCTCGTCCCCCGCGAGCCGCCTGGACCCGCGCGCCACGCGGCGCGGGCGGGGCGCGCTTCGCCAGCGCGCCGGGCGCTCGCCGAGCGCGAGCCCCGAGCGCCCGGGATCGGCCCATCCGTACGACATCGCCGCCCTCCAGTCGACGTCGGGCGCAACGTCGGTCGGCGTCGGTCGCGTCGGGCGCAACGTCGGTCGCGTCGGGCGCAACGTCGGTCGCCTCGGTCCGGGAGCAACGTCGGTCGCCTCGGTCGGTCGGCGTCGGGCGCAACGTCGGTCGCGACGGCCGCGGTCGCGACGGCCGCGCCCTCCCCGTACCGGCCGTGATCCCGGCGCCACCGCAGCGCCGCCCCCGCGGTGGGCATCGACGCGCGGATCTACGAAGACGTGCACGGACGTCGCCCCGAGGAGACAGCCTGTGGAAATGAGGGGAACACTATCCGCGCAGGATCGCGCACGGCCCGCGTGCCGCCTTCGTGCCGGTGATTGAAGAGCTCGCTCGTCCAGCGTATGTTCGGTGGCTTGGTGCGCAACTTCGCTTTGCCGGCGCTCCGCGGCGATGCCCGCGATGAGGCCGACACCGGTGTGACCAGCCTACGCGGGGCCATCGATTCCACACGGGAGGAAATCATGAATGCATTGAAGCGCATGAGCTCGAGAGCCGCTGTTCGCGCGCTCCCGGCCGCCGTTCTGGCCGGGGTGAGCCTGCTCGCGCCGCGCCCGGCAGAGGGCCAGACGGCCGGAGAGCCGGGCCATTTCTACTGGGCCGACACGCTCGTGACCCACATCGCACCGGCAAACAACGAATATGGAAACGGAACCACCTATGTTTATTGGGCCGGCGTCGGAGGAGCCACGGATTACCGGAGCCGCAGCCTGTGCGCGTCGTTCGTCACGAACGTCCTCAAGCAGGCCTATCAGCTGTCCGTCTACGACATCAACACATGGTTCGGCAGCACGAGCCCGAACGCCGCGCTTTACCACGACAGGATCATCGAGGAGGTCGGCTTCGAGCAGATCGTGACGGTGAGCGAGATCGAGGCCGGCGATATCGTCGCGATCGAGTATCCGGCGGGGAGCACGGCGAGCGGGCACGTCGCCATCGCGGCAGGCCCTGCGGTGCCACGCGTGGCGACCTATCCGTTCGTCACGGGTACAATCCAGTACTCGCTCCTCGTCCTCGACTCGAGCACCACGGGCCACGGGACAACCGACACCCGGCGCAACGCGGACGGCTCCTGGCACGCGGGTGTTGGCAGGGGCGTCATGCGCCTCTATGCCAACAGCAACGGGACGATCGTGGGACACGCCTGGAGCACGCAATCGGGATCGACCTACTATGGGACGCAGGTGCGCGATATCGTCGTCGGCCGGATCACCGAGCCGTATATCGAGCTCCCCCTACCACTGTAGCGACGCGCACGGACCGCCCGCGCCCCCTCGACCACCAGGCCGGCTCACGCAATCCCGGCGCCCTTGACGTGTAGTTCCACACGAAAACCAGGTGCGCGTTCATGCACGCGAACGGAGGGCGCCTGCCGCTCACTCGCCCTCGTTCAGCAGCCCAGGTGCCGCGTCGGTATCCCGATCGTCCCTTTTACGACACGAGCGGTTCATCGTTCACGGCCACGCCATGGAATACGCGCATCCACCACGTTTGTGCCGGAAACACCACGCTGCGCAGCCCTGCACGCCATCGTTGAAGCGCCTCGCGGTACGCTGCGCGAAATGCCCGGACAGCGGCGACCGCGGTCCTTCGTGCGTCCGCATGTCCTCTCCCCACCGCAAACGTCGGATTGAGGCCGCGAGGCGCCTCGAAGCTCGTCGCGCGAGCGTCGGGCGACACCGTGCATGCGCGCTCGGGGCCGAGGAAACCGCGGTCAGCTCGATGCATCGCGGCGTGCGCCTCGGCTTCCTTCCGCTCCAGCTCCGCCGCCACCTCGCGCCGGAAGGCGTCAGCGTCATCATCCGCCACAGCTGGCGGAAGCGAGATCGCAATGGCGGCGTCCTCGGGCCATACAGGATTGTTCGGAGCAAAGTAGACGTCAGGACGCCTCGCCCGCAGCTCACCGCGGCCGATTTCGTTGACGAGCACCTTCGCTCCCGGCCATTCCTTCGCACGTCGCACCAACCCCGCCTCGACCGGGTTCGCCAGTGAATATGAAATCTTTTCCACCACGGCCGCCCGCGTCAAGAGGCGAACGACGCTGGTTGCTTCGTGGCCCCACACCGGCCCCTCCCAGGTTCGGAGCACCTTGGTCCCCAGCGCCACGAGGCGATGAAACAGCTGCAGGAACCGCGGAAGCACCCCTTCGACGTCAGTGACGACGATGTGCAGGTGCGTGGACATAGCACACAATGCATGCAGGCGAATGCCGTAGCGCCTGGCCGAAACCGCGAGTGCATAGATGATCAGCTGAGTAATCGCGGCATCCGGTCGGAAGAGGAGGTGTCGCCGCAACGCGCGTCGTGTGAGGAGATAGGTGGCACCTGCAACGATAGCGCGAGGCTGGCTCATCGCCGCTGATTATGCCAAATGCGTGCCGCGGCCTACGGCCAATGATTTCGCATACTTGAATCTTCGAGATCCTGGCGGTTGCTGTTTTCCGCCGGCGCCCGCCATGGCCTATGCCCGGGACCGCATCATAGACAACACGTATCGGGTCTCACCACCAAGGCAACGTCGGTCAGACCGACCCGACCGGCCGGGCCGGCAGACCGGCAACGTCGGTCAGGTCGACAGTCCACGGCAACGTCGGTCAGACCGGCAGTCAGCTCGGCACGGGCCCAACAGCGGCCTCCGTTTCCGGTGGCACGGGCCCAACAGCGGCCTCCGTTTCCGGTTGACATCTGGCACGGCGCATGGATCAACCACATTGCGCGCGTTCATGGTTGTCGACCTCGTGCGATGCTCTCGCCCGCCATGCTGCTGGAGAACTCCCATGCACCGACCCCTCCTCGCCCAAGGCCTCGTGCTGTCGCTCTCGCCGTTCGGGTGCTCTACTAGCCCGGAAATTCCTGAAGCGTACGGCATGGCGGTCATGACCGTGAACGGGGAGAGCTTGGTGCTTGACACGGGGGATAGCGGCAAGCTGCCTGTCGCCGGATTCGACGACAGCTGGGACGTTGACTGCTCCCGCCTCAATGGCGAAACCAATCTGGAGCTGGTGGATCACTCGAAGGACAGGAGGGGCTTCTACTACCTCAATCTCCATCTGCTCGGCAGCAAGCGCAAGGGCGGCGACGCTGCTGTCGTGAACATGCGAATGTACGTCGACGATGCGCTTTTCTATGGCTCTTGCCATGCGACGCTCCGGACATCGTCCGAGGACTCGCACGAATGCAAGTTCTCTTTCGCTGACTGTCGCCTGAACTTGCTCGGCGCTGCCCAGGACGTTGTCCCAGCGCGCCTCGAGTTCGCGTCATTCCACTTGAAATGGTGCTTCGTCCCGTGAGGGGGCGGAGCGCGATATGTCCAAGGACAGCTCCTCCGCGGCGCGTCATGGCGCAAGACGACCGACGCCGCTCCACAGGGCGTCCCGACAGCGCGCGAGGCGCTCGCACCGGGCGCGATGTCGGGCACGGCGTGCCGCAATGAGGCTTGGAGGAGCGCCTCGAAGCAGCTCTGGCCGGCGCGTCGACCCGCAGGTACACCTCGATCCATGGCCGATGCGTCTCCCCGGCGGAGGTTCAGCGCCGCGTTCGTTCGGTGGTCTCGCCGCGTCCGGCGGCGGCTCGCGCTCGATCTGATCCTCACCGGCGCCGCCGCTGGGATGATGCTCGGCGCGGTAGGCGCGGCGGTCGCCTGGCACATGCGGCAAGGAGCGCTGCGCCCCTGGATGGCCGCGGGCGGCTTGCTCGGCGCCGTCGCTGGCGCAGCGGTGGCGCGCCGGCGCCGGTGGACTGACCCGAACGTCGCGCTGTTTCTCGACGGCAAGCTCGGCTCCGCCGAGTCGGTCTCCACGGCCGTCGAGCTCGCAGCAGCCGAGGACGCGGCGGACGGCGCGCCCGGTGCCAGCGCAGCCGCGGCCCGCGAGGTGGTGTTCGCCCACGCGACCGCGGCCCTCGATGCCGCAACCGCCCGGCAGGTCCGCACGCCCCTGGGGCGACGCTGGCATGCCGGAGCGCCCCTCGCGGCAGCGGCCATTGGCTATCTCAGCTGGCTTCCCCTGCCACCAGCGCCCGCGGCAGCAGCGCCCCCACCCGGGGCCGATCAGGTACGCCTCGCCGAGATCGCCGGCCTCGGGCGGGTGGTCCAGCTTTCCGAGATCGACGCTCGAGACGCGGAGCAACACGACCGGCTGAAAAAGCTCTCAGACGACGCGAAGAGGCTCCGCGAAAAGCTGAAGAGCGGCGTCGAGCGCCGCGAAGCGCAGGCCGAGCTCGGCAGGCTCCGCGACGCGATCACGGCCGAGCGGCTATCGCTCGGCGAGGGCGAGCAGCGTCATGGGATGGAGTCGGCGCTCGGCAAGCTCGGAGAAGACCCTCAGCTGAAGCGGGCTGCGAAGGCGCTCGGCGATCGCGACCTCGTGGCATTCGACGAGGAGATGGCGCGGCTCGCGAACAAGCTCGAGCGGGACGACCGCGAGCGGGCCAGGAAGGTGCTCGAGGAGGCCGCCGAAGCCGCCAAGAGGGCCGGCGCCCCCGGCGTGGCCAAGGCGCTCGAGGAACAGCGCAAGCTGCTGGATCAGCGCGGCAAGCAGGCCGACGCGTTGAGGGAGCTGGCGGAGGCGCTCGGCGACGGGCTCGGCGACGAGGGGCGCGACGCGCTCCGCGAGTTCGCCCGGACCGGCAGCGACCGCGACGCGCGGCGGCTTGCTGGCAGCCTCGAGGAGGCGCTCGAAAAATTGAGCCCCGAGGAGCGCAAGCGGCTCGCCGACCGCTTGAAGCAGCGAATGGCGCAGTCGCCCGAGAGCGCGCTCGGAGAGCCGATGTCAAAGGAGCAGATGCGCGAGCTCGCACGGCAGCTCGAGACGCCGGACGGACAGCGGCAGCTCGAGGAACAGCTGCGCCAGATGGCCCAGGAGGGGGGCCCGGGCAGCGAGGAATCGAAGCGCCAGCGAGCGCTCGACGATGCACAGCGCGGGGCGGGCGAGGCCGAGGGGCAGCTCGGGGGGACGCCGCTCCCGATGCCGATCGCAGGTGGGTCAGGCCAACCGGGGTTGGGCGGCCAGGAGCGCGGACAGGGCGGGCAGCAGGGCTCGTCGGGGAGCGGGGCGGGCAAGCAGGGGTCGGCGCAGCCAGGTCACTCGGAGGGCGGCGGCTCGGGCAGCCACGAAGGGCAGACCGACGCGATCGCCGGGGGTGAGCTGCGCTCACGGGCCAGCGCAAGGCTCAACCCGGGTAGGCCGATGCC
Organism: Sorangium sp. So ce426; assembly: GCF_051475585.1. Lineage (NCBI taxonomy): Bacteria > Pseudomonadati > Myxococcota > Polyangiales > Polyangiaceae > Sorangium > Sorangium sp. So ce426. Next base: position 10,465,867 of record NZ_CP150341.1, read on the forward strand.
GGGGATCGTGACGGGCCGAGCAGCCGGGCGCTCCGGAGACACCGCCAACGTGCGCGGCGAGAGCGCGCTCGGTGTCGTGGGTCCCCAGGAGGTCGGCGGTGTCGAGCGCAGCGATGTCCCCGAGGAGTACCGCGAGCAGGTGGGCCGTTACTTCCAGCCGCGCTGAGTCCGGGGACGAGACGTGGAGCGCGCAGCGCCCACCGGCCTTAGAAGCTCGCGCCCAGCAGCAGGCCGTTCGCCTCCGCGCTCACCAAGGGCGCGGCATACAGCCGGGGGAGCCCGGCCTTCGTGACCGGCGGGCGGCTCGACGTGGAGAACGCGTACAAGGCCGTCCCCGCGAGCACCACGCCGCCGCCGAGGAAGCTCCAGAACGAGACGTTGGCGAGCGTGGTCTGGGCGTCGCGCAGGTCGGTGCGCCTCGCGCTGCCGAACGGCTCCGTCGCTGCGGACTCGCCCTTTGCCGTGGAGAGGATCGCGAAGGTCACGCCCGACGCGAGCCCGAGCAGCCCGACGGCCCCGCCCGCGACCACCAGCGGAATGCTCGGGCCCGAATCGAGGCTGAGGGCGATGCTCTGGTCCGAGCCCCTCGCCACGAGCAGCGACGTCGACGTCCTGGCGCCAGCGCGGCGTGCCTCGATCGTGCGCTTGCCGGGATCGACGAACACCTGGGTGTCGAGGGGCGAATGCCCGACGACCTTGCCGTCGACGAGCACCTCGGCGTCGTCGACGTTCACGCTGATGCGAAGCGCGCCGACCTGCGACCTGGCGACGGCGAGGCGCTTCTGCAGGAAGCTCTTCTTCTCGGCCTTCTCGCCGAGCGGAAAGGTATTGAGCGCGTACAGGAGGTGCTCGGCCGCCTCGCGGGGCTGGTTCACCTCCAGCTCGACGTTCCCGAGGTTGCCGGCCACGTCAAAGCTTTGCTGGAGATCCCACGCCGCCTGATAACGCGCCTCGGCCTCGGCGAATCGCGCTTCATCGTAGAACCTGTTCCCCTCCCGGTAGAGCTGCGCGGCGCGCTCGCCCGCGCGCGACGTCGCAGGCGGGGCGTCGGTCGGAGAGTTCGGCATCAGCCGAGCCTCGCCGGTCGCGCTCGCGACGCTCGGCCCCAGAAGAACCGCCGCGCACGGGAGGAGCAGAGACAGGTATTTCAAGAATGGCTTTCGCATGATGGCTGGCGGGAGGAATGCAATCCGGAGAGGCGACGCCTCAGGGGAACGGACGCGGGGGAGCGGTCGTTCCCGGGGGCGTTGTAGGCGACGCAGAGGGCGCGGACGGCGGGACCGAGGGTGGGATCGGAGGGCTCACAGCCAAGTCGTAGAAGTCGTCCGCCGCCGTCGAAGGCTTGACGGGGCGCCTCACCTGCACGGCAGGGCGCGGTGATGACGGACGGGCGGCGACCGTGGCCGCGGAATGAGCGGGCGGCGAGCTCGGCTCCGCCGTGGGCGACGCCGTCGGAACCTCGGGCGCGGCGGGAACAGGTCGCTCTGCGGTGGGCGGCGGCTCGATCGCCACCGGGGGCGGATGTTCGGGCTGCGCGCTCGGGGTGGACGTCGCGAGACCAGCGGGATCGGGCGTGGGAGCGCGGCCGCCCTCGGCCAAGGCCGGATCCTGCTCGCTCGTCGGGTTGGCGGCGCGCCACAGCACCCAGAAGCCTGCGACCGTCGCGCTCCCCAGAAACACGAGCAACGCGAAGAGCGCCAGCGGGGCCCGCCGGCGGCGCGCCGCGAGCACCGCCGCGGCGGCCGCTGCGGTCACCGCGGTGTCGTCGGACCGCGCCGCGGTCGGCTGCAGCCCCGCTCGAGGCGCGCCAGCTGCTTGCGGGGGAGCGGCCGCTGCGATCGGCCGCTGCTTCCGGGACGACTGCCCGCGCGAGCCGGACGACTCGTCTTCGGGCGGCGGCCAGACGCCGCTGCCCACACCGACGCGGGCCGTGCGGACGCCACCGGGACGCGCGCCGCCCTGCCCATCGGGAGCCCCCGTCGGCGGACCCGGCAACCCCTGCACAGGGATCCTGCGCATCGTCGGCCGGTTCCGTTCGTCGACGCCCTTCAACAGCGACGGCGCGACCTGGATCTTCTGCTGATCCATCGCCTGGTGCTCTCGGTTCGGAGGCAGCGTGACCGGAGGAACATACACCTGCTTGTCGCTCGGCCCCGCCTCGCGATCCTGGCGGCGCCGCGGCCTGGGCTCGCCCCACTGCACCATCCGCTCGGCGGGCGGCGCTGCGGGGCCGGTGTTCCCTTCTTCAGGTCTGCGGCGCGGCTCCTGCGTAAGCGCTCGCTGTTGCGCGGGTGAGGGGTGCTCTTGCGATGCAAAATTCGGCGTGTCGTACCCGCGCGGCGGCTGCTGCGGCAGCGTCGGTTGCTGCGGCGCGGCGTCGCCCGCAGCGCCCTGAGCCGCCGGCTGCCCTGGCGAGCTCTTGTTCGCGTTCCTGTTGGTCATGCCTGCCCCTCTCGCCACGCGCAAAAGGCGCGCTGCTGCCCCACGTGAGCAGCAGCGCATCGAGCCCCCGGTACAAGACGCCGCGCTGTCATGGGCGCGCTCCCGAGGTGATCTGCCTCGACCGCTGCACCGCAGACGGCGTGGCGGGTGCCGCGGCAGCGCTCCGACGAGCCCGGGAGCGCCGGAGACCAGCGTCGAACGTGCGCTGGTCCGCGCATGGTACCTCGGAGCTCGCTCGGGGACAGGGCCACGGCATGGACCCGAAGATACTCCACCCGGCCGCCACCACCACGCACCCAAGCGTCACCACCCCCTCCGGAGCGATGCCAAGGTCGCTCCATGGCAGGGCGCGGGCATCGGGAGCCGCCGCGGTCACGTCCGTGACGGCGGCGGCTCCCGATGCCCGAAGGCGCCGGTGTCGCGGACCATGACGTCGCGCGAGGCGCGGCTCCGCGGGTCGCCGGCGTGCAAAGTTGACCCTGGCCATCTTCTTGCCTCCACACCGAACCACGCGCGTGTTGTACAATACTGCGCTGCCAAAATTCCCGTGTGCCACGACATCGATTTTTTGCACCCATCCAGCATCCAAGGTCCACGACGGTCCGCACCCAGGTTGAGCTGCCGAGCTGCCTTCTGGCCCGCACCCAGGTTGAGCTGCCTCGTGGCCCGCACCCAGGTTGACCTCCACCGCGCGCCTAGGTTGAGGTTGACCCCTCCGAGGTTGACCCCTCCGAGGTTGACCCCTCCGAGGTTGACCCCTCCGAGGTTGACCCTTCCGAGGTTGCCCCTTCCGACCCAGGTTGCCCTCTCAGCGCCGGCGCTCCCATTCCGCAGCCCGCATCGTAGCGGGTTCGTCACACCGGGTGACGTTCCTGGCATCCGCGGCGACGACGCCGTACCCGCCTGTCACCCCAGGAAGCTCACCAGCAGCGCCAAGGTGAAGCCGAAGAGCACCACGCTCACCACCAGCAATCCCATGGCCGCCCAGCTGGCCTGAGCGCGCGCGGGCCGTCGCGCGCGCCGCGGCCTGCTTCTGTGCGCCTCCGAGGCCCGCTGCAGCGCAGCCCCGGGGGCGGGCCGCGCTGCCATATACGCCGCCGTGAGGCCGAACGCCTTCACGGTCGCGCTCAACGTCGGTGGGAGCACCGGCGCCCGGACCGGCGGCAGCGTCAGCGGCGCCGTGCGCTGCCAGTACGCCCCGGACGGTATGACCGACCCACCATCCACCCCTCCCGAAAGCCCCGCGGCGATGCGCGACAGCTCCGCCGCGAACGCCACTGCGTCCGGAAAACGGAGCTCCGGGCTCTTCTCCAGCGCCCTCATGATCGCGCGGTCGAGCTCCGGCGGCACCGGTCGTGGCGCGTGGCTCGACGGCGGCGCGGGGACCTCGCTCGCATGGGCGCGCACGAGCTCGTGGACGCGCCTCATATGCTCGAACGGATCGCGACCGGCGACCAGCGTGTAGAGCACCACGCCGGCCGCATACACGTCGGTGCGCGCATCGACGGCGAGCCCGCAAGCCTGCTCGGGCGAGAGATAGCGCGGCGTACCGACGAGAACGCCCTCCTCCGTCTGATAGAGCGACGGCGCCGGCGCGCGCCCATCGCCGCGCGGAGCCACCACCTTGGCGATCCCGAAGTCGAGCACCTTCACCACGCGCCGACCCTGCGCATCCGCGTCGCACACGAAGAGGTTCTCGAGCTTCACGTCGCGGTGAACGATGCCCGCGCCGTGCGCCGCGGCGAGGCCCGCCAGCGTCTGCGTCACGAGATCGAGCGCCTCCATCGCGGGCAGCGCGCCGCGCGCCGCGAGCTCCTCGCGCATCGTCCGGCCGTAGAGCCGCTCCATGACGAGGAACGTCCTCCCCTCGGCGGTCCGCCCGAAATCGGTGACGGTCACCAGGTTCGGGTGGGCGAGCCGCGCCAGCGACTGCGCCTCGACGCGCATCCGCTCCACGAGCCGCGGCTCGCGGTTCAGGTCGCGGTGCAAGAGCTTCACCACCACTCGCTTGTCGAGGCCCACGTGCGCCGCCTCGATCACCTCGCCCATTCCCCCTCGCCCGAGCCGGCGCACGGGCCGGTACGGCGTTCCATCCAGCAAGGTATCGCTCAGCTCAGGCGCCGCGCATCGGCAGTCTTCGTGCGAAGGCAAGGCCATCCCCTGCGGGTCGAGGTGGTGCCGCCGTCGTCACACGACGCGAGGAATCGAGATCCCCTCTCGCTCCCGGACCTCGAGCGCGCGAGCGCTCTTCTCACACGCTCGCCACGGGACGCCCAAGATTTCGACAGATCTGCGCGCAGCGCATCCTGCTGCATTCCCCGGACGCGTTCCAAATTTCCACACAAAGAGACGCGCACGTACGATTTCGGAGCGCGCCGCGATCACGCCCCGTGATCAGGCGGCGGTGCCGGCGGCGCTCCCTGGCTCCGCGTGCTCGGGCGTGGCCGCGTGCGGCGGCGCTGCCTGCTCCGCCGCGAGCGCTGCCTCGTCTTCCCGGGCGAGGAGCGCGTCCGTCTCGGCGAAGGCTGCCTCGCGTTGCGCGACGACGGCAGCACAGCGCGCGCGGGCCGAGGAGAGCAGGCCGAGCCCGACGGCGACCCAGCCAGCTGCGGCCGTGTACCCGGCGGCGAGGACAGACCCCGCGTCACCCTGATCGGCCTTGGAGAGCATCACGAACGCATAGAACGGCGACGGGGCCGCGACGAGGAGAGCGCTCTCGCTCCTGTCGAGCTCCGCGACGAGGCCGGCGATGGCGGCGACGATCCATGGGCCGACCGCGATCGTGAAGAGCAGCGTCAGGAGCAGCGCCCGCGTGACCAGGGGCGAGGCGATCCGCGCGCGAAGGAACGCGCCGAGCCCGACGAGGAACACGTAGACGGCGAGCGCGTAGACGGCGACGTGCTGGACCTGCTGCGCCTGGATCTGCGGCGTCGGGACGGGCGCGCCGAGGCACAGCCGGTGCCCGACGACCCAGAGCGCGGCGATGGCAGGGACCCCCACCGCGAGGAGGAGGTACGCCGAGCGCATCACGCCGGGGCCGAAGAAGCGACGCAGCCGGCTGGCGCGGCTCCGAGCCCAGTGAACCTCGACGCGGCGCGAGGGACCGATCGGCTCTCCGGCAAAGAGGAACACGCAGAAGATCAGAAACGAGAGCGCCGCGCACACGCCCGCGACGATCGCGGGCAGGCGATCGGAGGCGTCCACCGAGAACGCAGGCACCGCGACGGCGGCGGTCGTCACGGGCGCGCAGACCGCGAACCACGTCTTCAGCCCGGAGGAGCGATCGTCGCTCTCGCTCGTGAGGTTTGCGACGGTCACCTGGTACAGGAACCACGCGGGCATGCCGACCGCCGCGATCGGAAGGAGGATCAGGAAGAGCACGTAATCGAGGCCGAGCGGCGCGCGCTGGTAGGCGATCGGGAGCCAGATGGGCGGCCCCTCGGGGACCTCCGGCCAGGCCAGGTGGGCCGCGTACGAGAGCCCCGAGCCGCCCGCCGAGAACAGGCCGATCGACAGCGGGAACGCGAGCAGCAGCGTGACGAGGATCGCCGCGCGCAGGCTCCCCATCTTCGAGCTGATCGCCAGGCCGAAGGCCACGCTGAGCAGCGCGATCAAGAAGAGGAACAGGAAGGCGATCACCACCTCCATCGCGGTGATCCCGCCGAACAGGAACGGCAGCGCCCCGACCGGCGCGAGCATCACCACGTACATCGAGATCGCCGTGTAAGCGGCGAGGAACTTGCCTCGCGCGATCTCGCCGGGCGGGATGCCCGTCAGGAGCACCGCCTCCCAGGTGCGCCCCTCGCGCTCCGAAGCGATGCTGTTCGCGGCGACCGCCGGCCCGACCAGCGCCACCACGAAGTACGCGAGCGAGAAGAAGACCTGGAACAGGATCACGCCCGTCTTCGCAGGCGCGATTTCCTTCGCCGCGATGCCGCCGATGGTCGCCACGAGCAGCGCCATCAGCACGGCCAGCACCAGCAGGATGATCGGCGTGCGGGCGAGGCGCGCCGCCTGCTTGAGCTCGCGGATCCAGATCGGGTTCGGCTCGCCCAGCATGCGCCCCACGCGATGCCGCGCCCGATCGACGAGCCGCTGCGACGCCGGACCGGCGGGCGGCAATGTGCCAGTCTGCACGCTCACTGCACCTCTCCTTGCGTGACCTCCAGGAAGATCCTCTCGAGCTCATTGCGCTCCGGCTCGACGCCGATCACGCCGACGCCGCTGCGCACGAGGTGCTGCACGATCTCGGCGATCTTCACGTCGGTGCCCACGTAACCGACGTGCACGGCTCCGGCGACGATGTCGACGTCGGTGATCCCCGGCCCGCCCCTGACCAGGAAGGCCGCCGCCTCGGGATCGCCGAGGACTCGCACCTTGACCTTGCGCCGGGAGATCTGCGAGAGCGCCGGATGGGCCGCCTGCCCCGCGCTCGCCGGCGCAGCGGCGTGCGGCGGGTGCTGGCCGTATCCGGGCGGCGGAGCGCCGGCCTGCGCGCGATCGACGGCGGCCGGATCCACCGGCGCGCCGTCGGGCGTGGCCGCCTCGAGTCCGTGCCGCGGCGGCGCGTGCCCGTGCGCCTGCGCCCCGTACGCGCCCGGCGCGGCGCCATGGCGCGGCGGCGCGTGCCCGTGCGCCTGCGCCGCGCGCACCGCCTCGAGGCGCGCGGCGATCTCCCCGATCGGCCCGGCGACGACGAGGCGGCCCTTCTCGAGGATGCCGATCGACGTGCACACGTCGGAGAGCTCCGTGAGGATGTGCGACGAGAGGAAGATCGTCTTCCCCAGGCTCCGGAGCTCGAGCAAGAGATCGCGGATCTCGATGCGCGCGCGCGGATCGAGATCGCTCGCCGGCTCGTCCAGGATAAGGACCTTCGGATCGTGCAGCAGGATCCTCCCGAGCTGGAGGCGCTGCTTCATCCCCTTCGACATCGTGGCGACGATCCGGTCCTGGATCTTGCCGAGATCGGTCAGCTCCAGGACGGCGTCGACCACGTCGAGCGACGGAACCCGGAAGGCGTCCGCGAAGAACTCGAGGTACTCGCGCACCGTGATCCTGTCGTAGACGCCGGCGTGATCCGGCATGTACCCGATGCTGCGGCGGACAGCCGCGGGGTCGATCGTCACGTCGACGCCGTCGATCTCGACCCGCCCCGCCATGGGCTCCAGCAAGGTCGCCATGACCCGGATCGTCGTCGTCTTGCCCGCGCCGTTCGGCCCGATGAAGCCGAAGATCTCGCCGGGGCCCACGTCGAAGGTGACGTCCTTCAGCACGTCGAGCGCGCCGAAGCGGTGCGAGAGGTGCCGGACGCGGATCGTCGGCCGAGGCCGCTCGATCTGCGCCGCGGCCGTGGAGCGCGGAGCGCCGCCGAGCGCCGCGCTCACGGCCGGCCTCCGTAGCCCACGACCCGCACGAGCACGCGATCGCTGTCGATCCGCAACCCGGAGTCGCTAGCGCGCCCCTCGCCGCCGTCGAGCTGGCCGAACAGCACGGGCACGCCGGCCGGGAACCAGTCGACCGATCCGCCGGCCGCCTCCTCAATGGCCAGCCACGCGGCGCCCAGCCCGGGCGCGTCGGGCTCGAGGAGCGGCGTCAGCAGCCTCCCGCCGAGGTCGTGGACGTCCATGCCGCCGACCCGCCGCCCGAAGCCCGCGTGCGAGAGCCAGCCCTGCCCCTCGCTCCGCGCCGCGAGATCGATCCCCGCGCGCGACGAGACCCTCTCCCCGTCGCCGATGCGGGCGAAGTAGCGGGCCGCGCCCTCCGGCAGCCACAGGACGCCGGCCCGGAGGTCGCGGCCGCTCCGGTTGCTCACGACGACGTCGCCGCTCGGATCGGCGACGATCGCGATGCCGTCGCCGAGCGACGCGGCCCCGTCCTCGCGCACGATCACCGTCTGCCAGGGGAGCGCCGCGACCTTCGTCAGCCGGGCCCCGTCGCGATCCACGAGCAACCGGTCACGCCGCTCCGAGAGCTCGGCGACCACCGCCGTGCTGATCACGCCGCTCGGGTCGGTCGTGCGGACCGTGAGCTCCTCCGCGCTGGCGACGAAGAAGCCCCGGAACCGGCGCACCGCCCCCTTCGTCATGCCGGCCCCCGCCTCGATCAGCGTGAGGTGGCGCGCCCGGCCGCGCACCCCCTTCGCGAGCAGGCCCACGCCGACGATCGCCGCGAACGTGACCGCAGAGAGCACCGGCAGGTGCCAGAGCGCGCGGAGCGGCCTCCCCTGCCGCGCGGCGCGCGAGAAATTGATCGGACCGGCGAGCACCGCGTAAATGCAGAGCAGCAGCGCGGAGACCCCGATCGCCCAGCGGGAGCTCTCGTTCGGATCGAGCTCCCGCCGCACCGGATCGAGGTCGACGCCCATCGCGTCCTCCCCCGGGCGGAAGGCGACCGTGGAGCGACGGTCGTAGGCTCGGCGAGCGAGATCGGCCACCCGGATCTTCACCCACGGGTCGCTGGCCGCGGGCGCGCGCGTGGGGTCGAACGCGAGCAGGTGCACCTCGCCGAGGCCGTAGAACGCCGAGCTGCCATACGCGCTCCCGCGCAGGTTGCCGCCCGACCAGCCAGAGAGCGACTCGGCCACCGCGGGGGTCGCGCTCGGCGCGGGCAGGAGCACGTTGCCCTGCTTGCCAAAGCCGCTGGAGCCGCCGGGCGGCGCGATCTCCGCGAGGGTGGGCGGCGCGACGGTCGCCCTCGCGACCTCACCGCCGACGAACGCCGCGAGCGTCGGGTGCCGCAGATCCTCGGGGCGGGCGACAGACAGCGCCAGCGTGCCGCCGGAGAGGACGAAGCCGGCGAGCGCCTCGAGCTCGGAGCCGCCCAGCCTGGACAGCGTGTCGGTGCGCATGAGCACGGCGTCCGCCGCGTTGTACAGGGCCGCTCGGTCGGGCAGCAGCGGGTCGCCGGTGGCGCTGTCGAAACGAGGCTGCCCGACCCAGAGGACAGGGCTCGGCGTCCCCCCGGGCGCGCGGCTGGTCGATATGTACAGCGGCGCGATCGGCGCGTCGTTGAGGCCCCCGCGGAGCAGCGACCTCTCGCTGACGTCGAAGAGCACCACCGCGTGTTGCGAGGTCGACGAGAGCCCCTGCGACGACACCTGCGCTCCGCCCTCATCGAGCGCCCGCACCTGCACGTCGCCGAAAGGCGACACGTGCACGGGCACGCGCACGTCGACCGACGCGCCAGCCCCGACGGCGTACGGCGCCGACGCGACGAAGACGCGGTCATCGGAGTAGCGCTTCGACTCGACCTCGACCTCGCCCCTGGCCGCCCGGCCGCCGTTGTTCTGGACGCGCACGACGACCTGGTTCCAGCCCCAGGGCATCCCGCCGCTCGTCCCGAGCACGGGCGCCACGTCGACGACGAGCGCCGTCGCGGTCGACGGGGACGGCGCCTGCCCGGACGCGGGCCCCGCCGAGAAGAGCGCCGCGAGCGACGCCGCCCCCGCGAGGCCCTTCGCGCCTCTCGCCAGCGACCCGCTCCGGATCGCCTGCCCCCGCGGCTCCTGCACGCGCCTCATCGCCGGATCGCCTGCGCCACGGGCTCGGGCCGCGCCTCGATCGCGGAGAGGAGCGCCGCGATCACCTGATCCGTCGTGATCCCCTCCGCCTCGCCCTCGAAGGACCGGATCATCCGGTGGCGGAGCACCGGCTTGGCGACCCGCTGCACGTCGGCGAAGGCGACGTGCGCCCTTCCCTGGAGCAGCGCCGCGGCCTTCGCGGCCAGCACCAGCGACTGCGCGCCGCGCACGCCGGCGCCGAACCGGAGCGACCTCCGCACGATCTCGGGCGCCCCCTCGGCGGCCGGATCGCTCGCCCGGGTGAGCCGCGACGCGTACCGCATGACGGGCTCGGCGGCCGCGATGTCGCGGCAGAGCGACCGCAGCGAGAGCACGTCGTCGCGGGTGAGCACCCGCGGCGGCGGCCCGCGATCGTGGCCCGTGGTCCGGGCGAGGATCTCGGTCATTTCATCCTCGGTCGGGCTCGGCACGAGCACCTTGAGCAGGAACCGATCGAGCTGCGCCTCCGGCAGCGGGTAGGTCCCTTCCATCTCGATCGGGTTCTCGGTGGCCAGCACGAAGAACGGCTCCTCCATCGCGTACCGCGTGCCCGCGATGGTGCACGCGTGCTCCTGCATGGCCTCGAGCAGCGCGCTCTGCGTCTTCGGCGTCGCCCGGTTGATCTCGTCGGCCAGGATCACCTGCCCGAAGATCGGCCCCTTGTGCAGCGAGAAGTGGCGCGAGCCGTCCGCCGCCGCGACGAGCACGTTCGTGCCGGTCACGTCGCTCGGCATGAGATCCGGGGTGAACTGGATGCGCGAGAACGCGAGATCCAGGCAGCCGGCGATGGTCCTGACGAGGAGCGTCTTGCCCAGCCCGGGCGCCCCCTCGAGGAGGACGTGCCCTCCCGCGAGGATCCCCCACAGCGTCTGCTCGATGACGTCGTCCTGCCCGACCACGGCCTGCCCGATCGCCTCTCGCAGCCGCGTGCTCGTCCGCTGGGCGAGCTCGAGCCTCGCCTCGAAGGACGCAGGGGCCGCGCCCTGCCCGCCGTCAATACCCGCGCCTGATTCCGCCGCCATCTGGTCGCCCTCGGCCGACGACGATAGCCGGCCGCGCCCCGCGCGTCGATCGGACCTCGCCACATGCTATGTCTTGCGAATGAGGATGCTTATGTTGACCTGTCGCCGTGGGCTCGCCTCGCTCTACCTCGCCGCGCGCAGCGGCGCGGCGCTCACCGTGGTGCTGTCGCTCGGCGCGAGCGCCTGCGCGTCGGTCGTCGGTGAGCATGAGGTGGAGACCAAGTTCCTCGTGAAGCCCACCTCGCAGTCGACCTTCTCCGGATGGAGCGAGCTGTCCGTCTCGGAGGACCCGAACTCCGTCGACAGGGCCGAGCTCATGTACATCCGGCTGGAAGCACGCGATGACAACGTGCCGGATCTCACCTTCCTCAAGAGCGTCTCCGCCTCGGCCGTCGTCGACGGCAAGTCGACCGTCGTCGCCAAGAAGGCGCCGATGCCCACCGGGGAGCGCATCGTCCCGCTCGATCGGGTCTATCACGACGACATCCGGCCCTTCTTCTACAAGGACGACAAGAGCGGCGATTACACGGTGCACGTCGACTGGGAGGGCAAGGTCGATCTGACGAAGACGATCCCGCCCGAAGGCGTGTGGATGAAGGTCCTCGTCGCCGTCCGCATCGAGTGATCGAGGCCGCGAGGACGGCGGCGCCGCAGGCGCCCAGGAAGACGGAGCGCTTCTGCAGGGAAGGCGACCCGACGTGCGGCGGCCTTCCCTGGCGGTTCAGCGGGGCACGGCCGCGCGAGCGCAGCCGACGAGCTCCTTGAAGAGCGGCGAGGTGACGTACCGCTCCCCGCCGTCGGGAAGGATCACGACGATCCTCTTTCCCTGCATCTCGTCGCGTGCCGCAATCGACAGCGCCGCCGCCATCGCCGCGCCGCCGGAGATGCCGACGAGGATGCCCTCGGTCTTGGCGAGCCGGCGCGCGGCGTCGAACGACTCGTCCTCGGACACGGGCACCACCTCGTCGATGAGCTCGCGCCGGAGGATCTTCGGGACGAAGCCCGCGCCGATGCCCTGGATGAGGTGCGCGCCCACGCGGCCGCCGCTCAGCACGGCCGCGTTTTTGGGCTCGACCGCGATCATCTTCACGCCCGGCTTCTTCTGCTTGAGCACCTCGCCCACGCCGGTGATCGTCCCGCCGGTCCCCACGCCGGCGATCACGACGTCGACCGTCCCGTCCGTGTCCTCCCAGATCTCGCGCGCGGTCGTCACGCGGTGCGCGGCGGGGTTCGCCGGGTTCTCGAACTGCTGGAGCATCACCGCGCCGGGCGTCTCTTCCACGATCTGGCGCGCCCGCGCGACGGCCTGCACCATGAGCGACCCGGGCGTCAGCAGCACCTCGACCCCGAAGGCCCGGAGCAGCGCGATCCGCTCGGGGCTCATCGACTCGGGCATCGTGAGGATCAGCCGGTAGCCCTTGGCCGCGGCGATCATCGCGAGCGCGAGGCCCGTGTTGCCGCTCGTCGGCTCGACGAGGACGCTCCCGGTCTTCAGCTTGCCCTGCCGCTCCGCGTCCTCGACCATCGCGAGGCCGATGCGATCCTTGACGCTGCCGCCGGGGTTCCGGCTCTCGACCTTGCCGATCAGCTCGGCGCGCAGCCCCTTGCCCGCAGAGCTCAGGCGGACGAGGGGGGTGCGCCCGATCGTCGCCGCGATGTCGTCGAAGATTGAAGCCACGTGCCGCCTCCCGTGATGGCCGTTGGCAGACGGGAGCGCCGGCCAGCGGGCTAGATGGAGTAATCTTGCACGAAGATCTTGGCGTCTCGGAGATTTACCAGCACCCTGTCCCCCTCGGACAGGCCGAGCTCGGCGACGCGATCCTTGGTCAGCTCGACGGAGAGCGGCTGGCCGTCGGAGAGGCGGAGCTCTGCCTTGACCATCCACCCGACCCGCGACAGCCGCTCGACGCGCGCGACGCTGGCGTCGTCGGCGGCAGGCGTCTTCGAGGAGTCGATCCGGGTGTGGACCTCGATGTCGTGCGGACGTACGAAGGCGTGCACACTCGCGCCGTCGCCGGTCCCGGGGGGAGCGTGCACCGCGAGGGTACCGAGCGCCGCCTGGCCGTCGCGCACCTCCCCCTTGAGCACGTTGATCGACCCGACGAAGCTCGCGACGAACTCGGTCGCCGGCCGGTCGTAGATCTCCTCCGGGGTGCCGATCTGCTCGACCCGCCCCTTGTGCAGCACGATGACCCGATCGGCGAGGTCCATCGCCTCTTCCTGGTCGTGGGTCACGAAGACGCTCGTGATCCCGCGCTCCTTGTGGAGCCTCCGGATCCACTCGCGCAGCTCGAGGCGGACCTTGGCGTCGAGCGCCCCGAACGGCTCGTCGAGCAGGAGCAGCGACGAGCCTGGCGCGAGCGCGCGCGCCAGCGCGACGCGCTGCCGCTGGCCGCCGGACAGCTCGTGCGGGAATCTGCCGCCGAGCCCGTCGAGCTGCACGAGGTTGAGGAGCTCGTCGACGGTGGTCGCGATCTCCTTCCGTGGCCGCTTCCGGATGCTGAGGCCGAAGCCGATGTTGTCGCGCACGCTCATGTGCCTGAACAGCGCGTAGTTCTGGAAGACGAAGCCGATGTTCCGGTCCTGAACGCGGGTGGTGGTCGCGTTCTTGCCGTTCAGGATGACCTCGCCGGAGTCGGGGCTCTCGAGCCCGGCGATGATGCGCAGGACGGTGCTCTTGCCACCTCCGCTCGGCCCGAGGAGCGCGACCAGCGCGCCGCTCTCGATCTCGAACGAGACGTCATCGACCACCTTGTTCGGACCGAACCGCTTCGTGAGCCGCTCGACAACAATTCCCATAAGCAACAGCTCGCCTTCCGACCCGTCTCGATCGCGCCTCGGACAGAAAAAGCGAGGGGCCCGAGCGCGCACCAGCGTCGCCCGCCGGGCGGGTAGGCGCAACCAGATTCAGAAATACACATCGGAAAGGTGGGCGTATTTGCAAGAACGGGTGGGGGCGTGCTGATGCGAGGAGGCTGACAGAAGGCAGGAAGCGCGGAGCTCATGCTCAGGCTGTCCCCCCTCAGGGGTCGGTCTGTCCTCAACCTCGGTCGGTCCGCGGTCCTCAACCTCGGTCGGCCCGCCGGTCCCCAACCTCGGTCGGTCCCCAGTCCGCTGTCCTCAACCTCGGTCGGTCCGCTGTCCTCAACCTCGGTCGGTCCGCTGTCCTCAACCTCGGTCGGCCCGCTGTCCTCAACCTCGGTCGGTCCGCTGTCCTCAACCTCGGTCGGTCCGCTGTCCTCAACCTCGGTCGGCCCGCTGTCCTCAACCTCGGTCGGTCCCCAGTCCGCTGTCCTCAACCTCGGTCGGTCCCCAGTCGGTTCCCGAGCCCCGGAGCGAGCTCAGCGGCGCGGCGGGCTTCGCGCGGCCGGCTGCTGCCCGACTCAACGGATGGCCCGAGGTGCTAGCATCGCCGCGCCGCGACGCGGCAGGCCCGGGGCCGGAGGCCGCGGCGCGGCTGGACGAGGACGCGAGGCCGCGACGCGGCAGGACCAGGATGGAAGGCGGATGCGTTGTCTGGTGACGGGGGTGGCCGGATTCATCGGCTCCCACCTGGCGGAGCGGTTGATCGAGCTCGGGCACGAGGTGCTCGGGGTAGACCGCTTCACCGACTACTACGCCCGCGAGCTCAAGGAGGGGAACCTGGCACGGCTGCGCGGCGAACCGCGCTTCTCTCTCTCGACGGCCGACCTCGCGACAGACGATCTCCGCCCGCTGCTCTCCGGCCGCGAGGTCGTCTTCCACCAGGCGGCGCAGGCGGGCGTGCGCCCGAGCTGGGGACAGAGCTTCGAGCTCTACCTCCGCGACAACGTGCTCGCGACGCAGCGGCTGCTGGAGGCAGCCAGGGCGCACGGCCAGGTGCGCAAGCTCGTCTATGCCTCGTCCTCCTCCGTGTACGGCGACCCCTTCGGCGACACGGGGGATATGCCCATGCGCGAATCCAGCCGAACCGCCCCTCACTCCCCCTACGGGGTGACGAAGCTCGCCGCCGAGCAGCTCTGCGAGCTGTACCGGCGCAATTTCGGCCTGCCCACGATCTCGCTCCGGTACTTCACGGTGTACGGCCCCAGGCAGCGCCCCGACATGGCGTTTCACCGGTTCATCGCCGCCGTGCTGAAGGGCGAGCCCGTCCGCGTCTACGGCGACGGCGAGCAAACGCGCGATTTCACGTACGTGAGCGACGCGGTGCAGGCCAACGTCGACGCCATGGAGGGCGGCGCGGTCGGCGTGTTCAACATCGGCGGCGGCTCGCGGGTGAGCCTCAACGACGCGCTCGGGCTGCTGGGGGAGCTCGCAGGACCCGTGCGCGTCGAGCGGGGAGAGCCGCAGCCCGGCGACGTCCGGCGCACCTGGGCGGACACCGCCGCCGCGCAGGCGGCGCTCCGGTACGTGCCCCGGGTGCCCCTGCGCGAGGGACTGGCGGCGCAGGTCGCCTGGCAAACGAGGCGGCTCGGGCTCTGCCGGTGACGGGTCCTCCGCGCCCTCACGCGCCGGCATCACCTCCGCGAGGGACGAGCTCGACCACGCGCGCCGCCGGCACGCGCGCGCCCACGATCTCGTCCGCGAGGTTGACCCAGCGCACGCAGCGATCGAGGACGACGCTGTCGGACGAGATCACGCCCGCCGCCCCCGCGAGGAGGCGGTCGGGATCGGGGACGAGCGTCGCCTCGATCGAGAGCGGCGCGCCCCCGAGCCGCTCCAGGATCCGCGCGCGCAGCCGCCCGGAGCTGGGGATGGCCGCGTCGAGGAGGAAGCGCGCGCGCGCCGCGCCGGCGCCGGACAGCGCGTCGCCGATCCGATCGAGGGCCGCGTCGGTCTCCGCGATCGGCGCGTAGCTGCCGCGCAGCCCCGCGAGATCGCGCAGCGCCCTCTCCGGCCCGCGCACGAGCAGCCCGCCCGCGAGCGCCACCTCCAGGGTGATGATCAGGTTGAAGCCGTCGATGTTCGCCTCCGCGCCCTGGAGCGACGACGACGGAGCGCAGCGCGCGAGGCGCGACGCCCGCTGCGCGTCCGAGCAAGCGGCCCGCTGCAGCGCGAGGCGCTGGCGTGTGGCCAGCTGGTGGTGATCGCCGGCGGTACGGATCGCGGTGCGCAGCGGATAGCCGCGGCCGAGGAGCCACGTCACCTCCTCGAAGGCCACGCGCAGCGTCCGGACGGCATCGGGGCCGAACAGCCGTGCATCGTCCGGGTGTCCGCCGCGCGGCGCGCCGCTGTGCTCGCCCGCCACGTCACCCGCCTCCGCGGCGCACCAGCACGCCGTCACGTTGTCCGGCCGCCACAGCCCATCGCCGGCAGCTGTCACGCCTCGATGGATAGATCGACCTGCTGAGGGGCTGCTTCGAGCAACCGTCGGATGAGCTCCGCGCTCGCCGCTCGACGCAGAAGGGGGTCAGCAGATCAGAGGCCCTTCCGCCCGAACCCAAGACAACCCACCTGGGAGTGGGTGATGCCGTGAGCGCGAAGCAGCCCGCCTCCTTGTCGCGGTGCCGCGCGACAGGTCGATCGCTACCCTGTTCACGGCAACCTTGTCTTCTCATTTCATCGCCTCCGCCTTGGGAATCACGGCCCGCCGTGGTCGGTATCTTCCGCCGATCGCATTCCTCTGAGCTCCCCGAATTTCTCACCCAGCTCCACCATTTCTCGTCTGCCCGCAGCGCACAGGCAGGCCGAGCACGCTCCGCTCCCGCCCGGCGTACTGGGCTCTTGCTCCCCTGGTTGCCAGCGCCATCCACGGAGCTCGCAGCAGCGCTGGCCCGTCGGAGCACACGAGGAAGACATCGCCCGACCGACAGCGCCGCCTCCACCCGCGGATCGAGGGCGCCCTTGCGGCGGCGCCCGTCGATCATTCGCGCTCGTCTTCGTGCAGCGGGAGTTTGGGCCACGTCCCGGAGGGCGGCGTGAGATCCTCCACCGGCTCCCCTCGAGCGGAGCGCTCTGCTCTGCAGTGCGGGCAACAGCGCTCCGGATCCCAGTCGACGTCCTCGAGATCCAGCTTCCGCAGCCACGCGAGCTCCCACATCAGCCTCGGGCTCACGTGAATCACGTTGCCCGAACGACGCGTGCCATTGCCGCTGAACCGCCGACGCTTGGTCACGAGCGCTCCTCTTGGTGGGACGAGGGCACCCATTCTGCCGCCGACAAACCCGCTCGCCAAGCGCGCTCTCGCCGAGATCCGAGAGGTCGCGCGGGCTTACGTTGGGCTGCGTAAAATTCTCATGAAATGACATGGTCGATCTCATTTTTCCCAGGGCTCGTCGGTCTCGACGTGCCAGCAAACTCCACTCGCTCGGGTCCAGCTGCGCCCGTGACGGGAGGCAGCAGCGCGTCATGCCGCGCACGTCACCCGCCTCTTAGGCGTGCCAGCACGCATGTCACGTTGTCCGGTCCGCCGTGCTCGTTGGCGATGTCGACCAGCAGGCTCGCCGCCAGGCTCAGGTCCCGGTGCCTCCCCAGCACCCCCTCGATCCGCGCCTCCGGCACCGGGCCCCACAGCCCATCCGAGCAGACGAGGAGCACGTCGCCCGGCTGGGTCGGCTCCACGCGCGACTCGATCTCCACGCTCTTGTCGCACCCGAGCGCCCGCGTCACCGCGTCCGCCCGTCCGCTCAGCGCCTCCAGCGCTGCGAGCGCGCCGTCGCCCTCGCTCAGCAGCTCCTCCAGCAGCGTGTGATCCCGCGTCAGCCGCTCCAGCTTGCCGCCGCGCATCCGGTACACCCGCGAGTCGCCCACGTGCGCGATGTACGCCATCCCCGCTCCGAGCAGCACGCCCGCGAACGTCGTCGCCATGCCGCGCACCTCCTCTTTCTTCTGGCGCGCCTCGTAAATCGCCCGGTTCGCGCGCCGCACGCTCATCACCAGCCGCACCTCGTCACGGTCGCGCGGACTCCCCGTGCCGTACGGCCACGTCTCCTCGAGATCCTCGTCCACCTCGAAGCAGCTCTTGACCACCTCGATGGCCATCCGGGACGCGACCTCGCCGGCCGCGTTGCCGCCAAGACCGTCGGCGACCATGAAGAGCCCCACGCACGGCAAGGCCGCGAAGCTGTCCTCGTTGTGGCTACGCCGCCGGCCCACGTCCGACTGCGCTGCTGCCTCGATGGCGAGCTGTGGAACCACCTTCGTCCTCCTCGCGCGCTCGTCTTCGGGACGAGCCGGGCCATGGCGCGCCGCAGGCAGCGGCGCGCGTTCTTCTGCACCCGATCAAGGCGCGCCGCGCGCGGCGTCGCTACGTCGTTACCTCAGCGCAGCCGCAGCGCTGCCAGCACCACACCGCACAAGCCCCCAGCACGAAGAGCGCCGTGCCGACGAGCGCCAGGCGCGACCTGCGCTGGTCGATTTCGCCCTTCACAGGCGCCGCGCTCATGAGAAAAAGGCGAGGAGGGAGTCGCTGTTCCTGGACGGCGCGCCAAGCGCGGGGGTTGAAGACGATCCAGCTGTCCCTCGGCCAACCCTCCGGCGTTATGGGCCACCGCCGCGCTGCGGTGGTGGTCCGCCGGTCGCCCTGCCGAGCCGTTTCCGGTCTCCTCTACCCTTCTAGTTCCGGCGAGCGGCCCTGGTTCGCTGCACAATCGTCCGCCGGTTGCATTTTTTCCTCCGCGACCCCGATGACGCCATGCGTTAAACAGTGCAGCGAAGCCATGGCAGGGGGCGGGGAGGGAAGCCGTGCGGCCAGGCTGATGGCGGCTCACGGCAGCTCCTGGGTGTCGGCGGCGAGGCCGTCCTGGCCGGGGTTCTTGGCCGCCGGCGCATGCTGCCTTGGTGCCGCCGACGCCAACGCCGCCCGCGCCGCCGGCCTGCCCGACCTGTCCTGCTGGGAGCTGGTCGCTGCTCCCGACGACCCTTCCACGGGCGGCGTCGTCGGCACCGAGGCCGCAGATCCACCCGGCGCTGAGATCGGCCCCTCCGACGCGCTCGCTGCCGGAGCGCTGGCCATCGCTGCACCCGGCGCGCCAGCCTTCTCCTCGCCCTCCGCGGCCCCGCCTGCGCCGCGTGCCTCCTGTCCCGTGCCCCCGCCCCGCCTCGCCCCCTCCCGCGGCGGCGGCACGCGCCGCGGATCCTCGATCTGGACCCGCTCCATCTCCACCGTCGGGTGCAGCGGCGCCGGCGCGACCTCGCCCACCGCGTAGGCCTTCGCCTCGTCCTCGCCCTCGCTCTGGATCGCCCGGGTCGTGTCACCGACTGGCTTCAATCCGACAGCGACAAGAAAGAGCAGCAGAAGGATAGATGCCCCACCCCGGCCCGTCCTCGGCCCTGCGGGCCTGCGGGCGGTCCGCCCGCCCCATGTCCCGCGCTCCGCGCGGTACGGGGCGGGCGCGTCCATCCCCGACACCCCGGTTGTCATCGAAAGGTCCGAAGACCGCCTCGCCGTGGTCCTCCTCTCGATCCCGCCTTCGTCTCGGCCGCGAAACGCGATGACACCGCCGCGCGTGCGGCCACACCGCCTCGCCCGCCGCACGCGAGCGACGGCCCCGCCTGGAAGCTCGTGGTCGACGTTGCCCGGAGAGAGTCCACATGAAGGCGGGAAGTTCATTGATCTTTTCTTCCCGCCTTCCCGCCTTGATGTTCAAATTTGGCCACTACCCGCCTCCCAGGCGTGCCAGCACGCACGTCACGTTGTCCGGTCCGCCGCGATCGGCTTCTCCTCGTGGTCCACCCGCCAGGAGTCCGGCCAGGGATCCCGGAGGGAGAGACTTTCTCACCCATGGCGCCCTACTCCCGGAAGTGTCGTGTTCAGGGGAGAGCGCTCTGCTTCCTCCCAATCGGACGCACTGGCAGGGCTCGTCCCCCCTCCGTCGGGCTGTAGCGGGAAGCTCGTCAGGGGGGCAGCGCGACGGGCGAGCTCTTCCCCCGTGGCGGCGCGGGCAGGGCGCGGTGGCCGGAGCTGCGGCAGGGGAGGCGGCGGGAGCTTCGCCCGCGGGCTCCTGGCCGCGAGCTCGGGAGACGGCACCGCGGGCGGAGGCGTGTCGAGCGCGCGGGGAGATACCGGCGGCGGCGCCGAGCTCTCACGCTCGGTGACGGGCGCCCCGACCCGGATCGCCACGGTATCCTCCGCGTCCGCCCGGCGGTCGTCGTGCAGCCGCCAGAGGCGCTCCCAGTACCGCGCCGGCGTGCCGGTGAAGGCCTCCAGCTGCCGCGCGAGGCCGGGCGTCATGGGCAGGTCGCTCCTCAGCAGCCGCTCCACCTCCCTCGGTTCCAACCCCGTGCTCTCGCCCAGCTTTCTCCTCCACGAAGGTGTCGTCGCACAGAACGACTCGAGGACCCTTCCCGGCCAGGGGACGGGGCGCCCTCGAGTGTCTCTCAGCTCGGCGAGCGCCGCATCGACGTGACACTCCAGCAGGCGCCGGTAACGGTCCCGCTCCCCCGCTGCCTGCTCCTTCGCACCGGTGAGGGCTGCCTCCTCTTCATCGTGCGCGTGCTCGCGCGCCTCACGAAGCCCGCGCTCTCGTCCCAGCGCTTCGCGCGCGGTGACCGCGAAGCCGATCGCGACGCACGCGATCATCGCGAGCCCGAGCGGCGAGACGAGCCACATTGCACCCAGCATGTCTTCCATGTTCCCTCCTGACTCCTGAACCGTGAACACTCCTGTCCGATGCACAGCGGAGCCCGGCCTCGTGCTGCCCGACCTAAGGCATCCCCTCGAGTCCGCCGTTCGTCGCGCCTGCCTCAGCGCGCCGTCTCGCGCCGCCTCCCAGCCGCGCCAGCACGCACGTCACGTTGTCCGGCCCGCCGTGCTCGTTGGCGAGGTCGATGAGCAGCTCCGCCGCAAAGCTCAGGTCGCGGTGGGCCTCGAGGATCCCGGCGATGCGCCGCTCGGGCACCGGCCCCCACAGCCCGTCCGAGCACACGAGAAAGACGTCGCCCGGCGCGGTTGCCTCCACGCGCGACTCGATCTCCACGTTCTCGTCGGCGCCCAGCGCGCGGGTGATCGTCCTCGCCCGGTTGCTCAGCGCCTCGACCGCCTCCCGCGCTCCGTCGCCGTCCCCGAGCAGCTCTTCCAGCAGCGTGTGATCCCGCGTCAGCCGCTCCAGCTTGCCGCCGCGCATCCGGTAGACGCGCGTGTCGCCGACGTGCGCGATGTACGCCATGCCCGGCGCCAGCAGCACGCCCGCGAAGGTCGTCGCCATGCCGCGCACCTCCTCTTGCTTCTGGCTCGCCTCGTAGAGCGCCCGGTTGGCGCGCCGCACGCTCAGCACCAGCCGCACCTCGTCCCGGTCGTGCGGCGTCGCGGTGCCGTAGGGCCAGGTATCCTCCAGATCTCCCTCTTCCTCGAAGCAGCTCTTGACCACCTCGATCGCCATGCGGGACGCGACCTCGCCGGCCGCATGCCCGCCCAGCCCGTCGGCCACCATGAACAGCCCCAGGCACGGCAGCACCGCGAAGCTGTCCTCGTTGTGACTGCGCCGCCGGCCCACGTCCGAATGCGCTGCTGCCTCGATGGCGAGCTGTGGAACCACCTTCGTCCTCCTCGCGCGCTCGTCGTCAGGACGAGCCGAGCCATGGCGCGCCGTCGACCGCGGCGCGCGGTTCCCTCGATGTCCTCAGGCCGCGCCGCGCGCGGCCTTCGCTACGTCGCGTAGCCTCCGTCCCACGCCGCTCCGCCGCTGCGGCCTGGCTCCGCCGCAGCAGGAGCAGCGCTCACGCGCTCACGTCAGAACGCCTGCACCTCGGCCTTCACGCCCGCAGCTCCCTCGCCCTCCGCGTTCGCCCCCGTGCCGCCGGGCCCCGCTTCGCTCACCTCGATCGTCGCGCCTTGCGTCGAGGGCGCCCTGCCCTTGTACGCGATCCCGATCGCGTGCCCGCCCCTGCCTCCACCGCCGGGGCCGCCCGTCCCTCCCGTGCCGCCGGGGCCGCCCGCGCATCCGTCGTGCAGCCGCGGGGCGCCTGCGGGCGCCTCGCCGCCGGGACCTCCGGCGCCTCCTTCGCCGCCTTCCTGCCCGGCGCCGCCTTTGCCCCCGGCTCCGCCGCGCCCGGTCTTCAGCATCACCTGCTCGAAGCTCAGCTGCGCGTTCAGGCTGATCAGCGCGATGCTCGACCCGCCGGGTCCGCCACCTCGGCCGCCGGCTCCGCCGCAGCCGCCCGCTCCACCGGAGCCGCCGCTCGCGCCGCCGGCCGACTCCGCCGACGGGCACTTGTCTGCACCCGCGCCCCCCTTCGCTCCGCCACCACCACCGCCGCCCTGTGCGGTATACCCCCTCGCCCCGTCGCTGCCGGCGGTGCCGGTGTAACCGCGGGCGCCGATCTCGCCGCGCCCCGTCGCGCCCGCGCCAGGCTCGCCGTCCGTCGTGCTCAAGCCTCGGGTGCCGTCCGTGCACGCCGCGGGGAGCTCGCCGCTACCGCCGTTCTCTGAATAGCTCGGCTGCCCCGGCGAGCCGACGCCGCCCCTATTGGGATCGCCCATGCCGCCAATGCCCCCGTTCGTGTCGTCGCTCGTGTCGTCGCTCGTGCCGCAGTCGTTCGTCTTGAGGTAGCCAGGCGCTACGCGGTCGGCCGAGCACGCATCGCCACCGGGCTTCCCGTCCTCGCCTTTCATGGCACGCGTCTCGTACGCGGCTCCGTCCGCTCCCGGCGCCGCGTCCCCCGCCTCCAGCACGCATCGCGCCAGCTCCATGCGCACCTCTTCCGCCACCGCCGCGATCGACGACGCTCCCGCGAGCTCCACGTCACCCGGCTCGATCCCGCGCGCCTGCACGTGCACGTCCTCCAGCCGCACGCTCGCCTCACCTCCGCCCCCGCGCACCACCAGCGGGATCTCTCCAGCCCCCGCCGTCAGCACCGTCTTCCTCGGCTCCCCGGCCCAGGCCCACCCGTTCGCGCAGTCCAGCCCGCCGTAGATCGTCACGCCCTGCGTCACCTCCACCGCTTCGTCGAACGTCTCCGCGCACGCGTACACGCGCCGCGTCCTGTTCTCCTCCGCGAGCGCCAGCGCCGCCCGCAGCGTCTTCAGCGGCGCCCCCTTCGTCGCGGCATTCTCGTCGCTCCCGGACGCCGACACGAACGCGCCGCACGCGTCGTCCACCGCGCTCGCGTTCTCGCTCGGCACGCACGCGGGAGGCGTACGTCCATCGTACCTCAGCCAGTCATGGCGCACGCACGTGAGCGTGCCCTCGCAGTCGTCCCCCAGGTGTCCCCACGGCGCTTCGCACGCCAAAGCGACGAGCGCGACGCCCGCCGCACCCACAGCCCAGAACATCGGATGGTGCCCCATCTTCCCCTCGTTCGAGCTCATTGCCACGCCCCCGAGAGCAACACTCCGGCCGTGTTGGCGCGCAGATCGGGGACCACGCGAACAGCGCTCCCCGGCGCAGACCCCGTGCGTGGCCACAGCGCGACGGCCAAGGCCGCCAGCGCGACGGTGCCGGATGCGATGTACGTCACCCCGGCGACGTCACCGAGCCGATCGCTGCGCGCCGTGGTGCGGGCGAGCTGTGCGCACCGATCGGCGAGCGCGCTCGGTGCGTCCAGGCATCCAGGACCGACCCTCAGGATGGCCTCGCGCTCCGCGCGAGCATCCGCGCTCGCTGAGCTCGACGCCAGCGTGAACCCCGCCGCCACGCCGAGCCCCACCGCGCTCGCCGCCCCCAGCGCGATGACCGGCGCCCAGCTCCGCGGCTCTTCGGCCCGCGCCCCCGCCGCGAGCGCCTTCGTGGTCGCCTCCCCGTTCACCGGCGCGCCCACAGCCTCTCGCGCCGTCGCCGCCTTTGGTTTCAGTTCGACCGAGATCTCCTCTGTCGCCCCCGGCACCATCGCCAACGGCCTCACCGCGTCCTCGTACCCCGCGCGCCGGATCACCAGCAGGTGCTGCCCAGCTTCCACGTAGAGCTCATCGGTCACCTCGACCGGCACGCGCTCGCCGTCCACGAACAGCTCCGCGTCCGGCGCGTTCGACACCCGCACGCGCACCGTCCCGACCTGCGCCTTCGCCGCCTCAAGCAGCGCCAGCATCCGCGCAAGCCGCCCCTCCTCGACCTCCGGTCCCGCAGCGCGCACGCCGTACGCCAGATGCCTTGCCGCCGACGCGGGTTTGTTCAGCCGCAGCTGCAGCTGACCGAGATTCACTGCGATGTCGTACGACTTCATCCAGGTCCACGCCCGCAGGTACGAAAGCTCCGCTTCCTCCAGCCGGCCCTCCAGATGCGCCCTCCGGCCTTGCTCGAAGTCGCGCACCGCGCGGTCGCGTGCGCTCTCGGCGCTCGGCCCCGGCGCCGTTCGCGCCTCGTCTCCGCGGGCGCTCGTCGTCGCCGCCATGCTCGCAAGCAACAACAAAGTCGCCAGCCACCCCGCCTGCAGCCCTCGCCTCACGGTCGCTCCTTCTTCCACGCAACGTCCGCCGTCATGTGCCCGCTCCTCGTTCGCCCGCCGCGCGCGGATCCAGGTGCGCCCGTGACGGGGGGCGGCAACGCGTCATCGCCGCGCACGTCACCCGCCTCTTAGGCGTGCCAGCACGCATGTCACGTTGTCCGGTCCGCCGTGCTCGTTGGCGATGTCGACCAGCAGGCTCGCCGCCAAGCTCAGGTCCCGGTGCCTCCCCAGCACCCCCTCGATCCGCGCCTCCGGCACCGGGCCCCACAGCCCATCCGAGCAGACGAGGAACACGTCGCCTGGCTGCGTCACCTCCACACGCGACTCGATCTCCACGCTCTTGTCGCACCCCAGCGCCCGCGTCACCGCGTCCGCACGGCCGTTCAGCGCCTCCAGCGCTGCGAGTGCGCCGTCGCCCTCGCTCAGCAGTTCCTCGATCAGTGTGTGGTCTCGCGTCAGCCGTTCCAGCTTGCCGCCACGCATCCGGTACACCCGCGTGTCGCCCACGTGCGCGATGTACGCCATCCCCGCCCCGAGCAGCACGCCCGCGAACGTCGTCGCCATACCGCGCGTCTGCTCTTGCCGCTGGCTCGCCTCGTAGATCGCCAGGTTGGCCCTCCGCACGCTCAGCACCAGCCGCACCTCGTCGCGGTCGCGCGGACTCCTCGTGCCGTAGGGCCAGGTGTCCGCGAGATCCTCGTCCTCTTCGAAGCAGCTCTTGACCACCTCGATGGCCATCCGGGACGCCACCTCTCCGGCCGCGTTGCCGCCGAGCCCGTCGGCGACCATGAAGAGCCCCACGCACGGCAAGGCCGCGAAGCTGTCCTCGTTGTGGCTACGCCGCCGGCCCACGTCCGACTGCGCTGCTGCCTCGATGGCGAGCTGTGGATACACCTTCGTCCTCCTCGCGCGCTCGTCCTCAGGACGAGCCGAGCCATGGCGCGCCGAAGCCAGCGACGCGCGTTCTCCTCGATGTGATCAGGCCGCGCCGTACGCGGCCTTCGCTACGTCGCTACCTCAGCGCAACCGCAGCGATGCCAGCACCACGCCGCACAAGACCCCCAGCACGAAGAGCACCGTGCCCAGCAGCGCCAGGCGCGACCTGCGCTGCTCGATCTCGCCCTTGTCCGATGCGACGCTCACCCACGCGTCGTCGTCCGCCTCCTGCTCGGCGGCTCGCTCCTCGGCGGCCCACTTCTCTACCTGGCTCGCCAGCTGCACGAGCAGCGCCTCCATCCGGGCGTCTTCGACCCCGTAGATCTCCATGACCCGTCGGGCACGCTTCTCTGCGAGCCGCTTCTTCTCCGCCTCCGGCGTCGTCGCGCACCACACCGGATCCATCCACGGCTCGAGCGAGGCTGCCGGATCCGCCCGCAGCTGGGCGCGGATATCCTCCATGGTCTTCATCGCGTTGAGCCCTCACACGGCGACTGAGCCGCGAAATCCCAGCAGAGCCTAGCACTGCCCGGCGCCCCGGCGCTCTCGGGCGGACCGCCGGGCGCGGCCTTGCCGCCGTCACCGGCCGTGCCGGGGGTGAACTGTACCGCGGGCACTGCGCCCGGTGCCGCCGCATAGGCGATGCCTACGGCGTGGCCGCCTCGACCGCCAGCGCCGGGGCCGCCCGTTCCACCTTGACCGCCCCGACCGCCATCGCAGCCGATGGATCCACCAATAGACGACGGTGTACCGCCGGCACTGCCGCTGCCTCCAAGTCCGCCGCCTCTTCCGCCAGCGCCGTCTCCGCCCTTACCCGCCTTGCCCACCGCGACAGTCACGTCGGTCAGCACCAGCTTCGTCCCCAGGCTGAGGATCCCGATGCTCGAGCCGCCGGCCTTTCCACCCCCACCGCCTTTACCGCCGCAGCCGCCGGCTCCGCCGCCGCCTCCGCTCGCTCCTGGCCCCTCGACGGTGTCCGCACCTGCAGTGCAGAACAGGCCGGCCTTCGCTCCGCCGCCGCCACCTCCCCCTTGACCTCGCTTCCCCGGTGTGCCGGTGCCGCCGTCGCCGCCCGCGATGCCAGCCAGCGTCAGCGTCGTGCCGCTGCCTGCCGTGCCGGCGACGCCGGGATCGCCGTTCTTGCCGTCCTCGCCACGCCTGCACTCCTCAGCGGCATCCGTTTGACCGATGCCGCCCAGCCCCTTGTTGTTCGGATTCGGCTCGGGCATGGGCGCGCCATCTTCCCCGCGCTGCCCGTTGCCGTCCTCCGTCCCCGGGGATCCTCCGGGCCCTCCTCGGCCACCGCGTGTCTCACCGTCCTCGCACGTCGTCACGCCAGCCTCACCGCCTCGCACGTCCGCGGGTAGCTCGCACGCATTCGACGCGCTCGTCGTCGCCGCGCTCGCGCCCGCCTGCGGCGCCTCCGCAGGCGTCTCGCCCCTCGCACCGTCCATCCCATCGCCCGCCGTCACATCCACGTGCGCGAGCTCCGCCTCGACGTCCGCAACCGCCACGCCGATCGACGACCCGCCCGGCTCCATCGCGCTCGCCGCGCGTACCGCGAAGCTCCGCACCTTCGCCCCGCTCGCCCCCTCTGTCAGCGTGAGAGCGATCCGATCCGCGGGCGCATCGATCGCGCTTCGTGCCTCGGCGCTCCATGTCCAATCCGCCGCGCAGTCGAAGCCGCCGATCACCTCGACCCCCGCGTCGATCGTCACGCTCTCCGGAAACGCTTCGCTAGCGCACGCCAGCACCCGCTTACCGTTCGCGTTGGCGATCGCCTCCCCCAGCGACGCGTACGGCTTCGCCTTCGTCCCGTCACCACCAGGCTTCGCGCTCGCGTTCGCGAACACCGCGCACTCCTCTGTCACGGTGCTCGCGTCCTCCGTTGGATTCGCCTTGCACGCCGGGATTATGTCGCCACCACCGCCTCCGGCGCCGCCAAGGGCGCAGTGGGTGAGCGTATGCTCGCAATCGTCGAACAGAGGGAAGGGAAAGCAGCCCGCCAGGGCTATGCTCGCGATGAGCGGCCCCACGACGAGCACCGATGCATGATGAGCAGGACGACGCATGATTCTGTCTCCTCGTTTCACGGCGTCCGCTCAGAGCACACCGGCCACCGAAATCCCAACGCTGTCAGCCCCTACCAGTGGCGTCACCAGCACGCGCCCGTGTGGTCTCGATGGCTTCGTCGAGAACCCGTAGATCAGCGTCCCAGCACCGGCCGCCCCGGCGCCCACGAAGCTCCAGAACGCTGCGTTGGTCCACCGTCGATGCACGTCGAATGCACCTTTCACGCCGGCGCACGCTGCGCTTGGTGCGTTCGTTCGCGAGCACGCGGCATCCCCATGGTTGCGGACCACGGAGTCGCGTAGCTCCTCGGCATCGCTGCCCTTCGTCACCGCCAGCACCGTGAACACCACGCCCGCGACCGCCGCCGCCCCCGCTGTTACCGCGCCGCCGATCAGTACCGCCCTTCTCGGCCCGCCGGCCCGCTCCTCCGCTCTGCCCGCCGGCGGCGCCACCATGGGTGCCTCCGGCAGCTTCGCCGGCCCCGCCTCGCTCGCCTCCGGCGTCTTCGCCTCTGGCGCCTTCACCTCCAGCGGCTTCATCGCCACGGGCACCGTCTCTCGCACCCCCGCCGCCGCCACCACCCGGATCGCCGTCTCCTCGTACCCCGCCCGCCGGATCACGATCCGATGCTCCCCGGGCTCCACGTAGATCTCGTGCTTCACCTCCTCCGCCGGCACGCGCTCGCCGTCCACGAGCACCTCCACGTCTGCCACGTCCGTTCCCTGAAGCCGCACCGCCCCCACCTGCGCCTTCGCCTCGTCGAGCAGCGCAAGCATTCGCCCCAGCCGCTCCGGCTCGATCTCCGGCCTCACCGTCCTCACCCCGTACGCAAGGTGCTTCGCCGCCGACGCCGGCTTGTTCAGCCGCAGCTGCACCTGCCCGAGGTTCACCGCGATGTCGAACGACTTCAGCCGCGACCACGCTCGCAGGTACGAGAGCTCCGCCTCCTCCAGCCGTCCCTCCACGTGCGCCCGGCGGCCCTCTTCGAAGTCACGCACCGCAAGGTCGCGCGCGTTGACTTCACCCGACGGAGGCTTCGCTCGCTCCTCTCCTCGGGCGTTCCCCGTCGCTGCCGTGCTCCCGAGCAGCACCGACATCGCCAGCCACCCCGCTTGCAGCTCTCGCCTCACGGTCGCTTCCTCATCCGTGCAACGTCCGCCATCCACGTGCTCGCTCCTCGCTCGCCGCGCTCGTTCTCTCGCCGCGCACACGTCCGCCGTTCGTCACGCCTGCCACGGCGCGCCGTCCCGTCCTTCACCCTCGTCGCCTCGCTCGGCGCGGCGGCGTCCTCTTCGCCGCGGCCACCGCACCGAGCCGCGTCACATCAGAACGCCTGCACCTCGGCCTTCACCCCCGCCGCGCCCTCGCTCTCCGCCTTCGCGCCAGGGCCGCCGGTGCCCGCTTCGCCAAGCTCCACCGTCGCTCCTTGCACTGGCGGCGCCGTGCCCTTGTACGCGATCCCCAGGGCGTGCCCGCCGCGACCGCCGCCTCCTTGACCACCGAGGCCTCCCTTGCCACCGGCCCCGCCGGCGCATGCGTCGTGCAGCCCGGTCGCACTCTCAAGCTTCTTTCCGCCGGGACCTCCGGCGCCTCCTGCACCGCCCTCCTGGCCAGCGCCACCCTTGCCGCCCACTCCGCCGCGCCCCGTCTTCAGCGTCACGTCCTCGAAGCTCAGCATCGCGTTCAGGCTCACCAGCGCGATGCTCGACCCGCCCGCGCCGCCGCCTCGACCACCGGCACCACCGCAGCCGCCAGCGCCACCTGAGCCGCCGCTCGCGCCGCCCGCCGACGCTTCGTTCGGGCACTTGTCTGCGCCCGCGCCGCCCTTCGCTCCGCCGCCTCCGCCGCCGCCTTGCGCCGTGCCGCCCTTCTCGCCATCGCGGCCGGCAGCGCCGGAGAAACCGCTGGCGCTGATCTCGCCGAGACCGGTGGCGCCCGCACCAGGGCCGCCCTCGGCGCCGTTGTCTCCCGCGATCCCGTCGGTGCACACCGTCGGCGCTTCCTCTTCTCCCGCGCCGCCGTTCAGCTTCGCACCTGGCGTGCCTTTCGACCCGGCCTCGCCGACGTCCGCTTCACCGTTTCCGCCTGAGCCTCCGCGAGAATCGTCGCTTGCGTCCTCCGGCGTGCCGCAGTCGTTCTTCACCGACAACCCACCCAGCGACGCAGGTGCCGAGCACGCTTCGGTTCCTTCGTTCCCCATCGCGCCCCCCATCGCGCTCGTCTCGTATGCGGCTCCCTCTGCGCCCGCCGCCGCGTCCCCCGCCTCCAGCACGCACCGCGCGAGCTCCACGCTCACCTCTTCCGCCACCGCCGCGATCGACGACGCTCCCGCGAGCGTCGCATCGTCCGGCGCGATCCCGCGCGCCAGCACATGGAGATCTTCCACGCGCACGGTCGCCTCAGCTCCGCCTCCGCGCACCACCAGCGGGATCTCCCCAGCGGCCGCCGTCAGCACCGTCTTCCTCTGCGCCCCGGCCCAGATCCATCCGCTCGCGCAGTCGAGCCCTCCGTAGATCGTCACGCCCTGCGTGACCTCCACTGCTTCGTCGAACCTCTCCGCGCACGCGTACACCCGCCGCTTCTCGTTCTTCTCCGCAAGCGCAAGCGCCGCACCCAGCGTCTTCATCGGCGCTTCCTTCGTCGCAACGTTCCCGTCGTCCCCGGACGCTGACACGAACACGCCGCACACGTCGTCCACCACGTCAGGGGTCTCGCTCGGAACGCACCCAGCTGGCGGCACGTCATCGCGTCCACGACCGCGGTAACGCTCGCAAGTGAGCATCAGCTCGCAGTCGCCCGTGTAGTTGATCCAAATCGCGTCACAGGCCGAGGTCGTCACCGCGCTTCCGACCACGATGCTCGCGAACCAGAAGTTGAGCGTTCGCCGCACAGCGCCCTCCATGACTCTCCTCACCACGCCCCCGACAGGGTCACACGCCCACCACCCGCATGGATTTCTGGCAACAGACGGACGCCAGTGGACGGTGCCGCGCGCGCACGAGGCCAGATCGCCCAAGCCAGCGCACCGATGGCGAGCGCGCCAGACGCCGCATAGCTCACGATCGCGACATTGCCGAACGATTGAGCACGAGTTCCCGTCTCGTTGAGCTCGAGGCAACGCCTGTTGAAGGAGTCCGACGTCTCCAAGCAGCCGCCGCCGTCGGCATAGATCGATGCCCGCTGCGTGCGCATGTCCGCGCTAGCTCCGTTCGACGCCACCGTGAACCCCACTGCCACCCCGAGCCCCACCGCGCTCGCCGCCCCCAGCGCGATCACCGGCACCCAGCTCCGCGGCTCCTCCCCCCTCGCCCCCGTCCCTGCCGCGGGCGCCTTCGCCTTCTCCTTCCCGACCACTGGCGCGCCCCCTGCGACTGGCGTGCCCCCCGCAACCGGCGCCTTCGCCTCCGGCGTCTTCGCCTCTGGCGCCTTCACCTCCAGCGGCTTCATCGCCACGGGCACCGTCTCCCGCACCCCCGCCGCCGCCACCACCCGGATCGCCGTCTCCTCGTACCCCGCCCGCCGGATCACGATCCGATGCTCCCCGGGCTCCACGTAGATCTCGTGCCTCACCTCCTCCGCCGGCACGCGCTCGCCGTCCACGAACACCTCCGCGTCCGCCATGTCCGTTCCTTGAAGCCGCACCGCCCCCACCTGCTTCCTCGCCTGCTCGAGGAAATCCCGCATCCGCGCGATCTGCTCGGGCTTTACCGACGGCGGCGCCGTCCTCAGCGCGAACGCGAAGAACGTCGCGGCCGACCGCGGCTTGTTCAGCTTCAGCTGCGCGTGCCCGAGGTTCGCTGCGATGTCGAACGATCTCATCAGCGCCCACGCCTTCAGGTACAGAAGCTCCGCCTCCGCCCACCGCTTCTGGTCGAAGGCGAGGTTGCCCTCGCGGTAGAGCTGCGCGGCGCGCGCGTTGTCGCCGGCCACATCGTCGTCTGCGGCCGTCGGCGGCGGGCTGCCCTGCGCGCGGGCAGCGGCCGGCGCGACAAGACAGGCGGACAGCGCGCAGCACGCGACCGCCGTCCAACGCATCGTCAGGTTCCTCATGGCGTCTCCCATCGTTCATCCATTCCGGCGGCTCAATCGAAGATCTGCTTGTCATCCGGGCTGGGCGGCGACGGAGCCGGCGCGCTCTCCGCCCCGCGCACTGGCGCCGCAGAGCCGGTCGCCCTCGGCCTCGGCGCCGCGGGCGCGGTCGCCCTCGGCCTCGGCGCCGCAGGCTTCGGCGCAGCCTGCCCGCTCGGGCCGCTCTCCTGCGATGGGACCACGGCCCCACCTGCCGCCCCGCGCGGCCCAAACGTGCTCGCAGCCGGCGCGCCTGCAGCCTCCGCAGCCGGCGCCCCCGCCGTCTCCGCAGCCGGCGCCCCCGCCGTCTCCACGGCCGGCGCACCGGCTGCGCGCGCAGCGCTCGCCTCTGGGGCACCTGCGTTCTTGGCAGCCGCCCCCGCCGTCTCGGCAGGCAGCGCCACGTCGCCCTCCGCGGCCTCGCCTGCGCCGCGCGCTTCCTCTCCCGCACCGCCGCCCGCTCCCCACACGGATCGCAGCACCGTCACCCCGATCGCCAAGAGGACGCCCATCGCCAGCACCCACGCCGCGCGCTGCCGGCCCGCCCGCCGCTCCGTGCGCCGTGCCGCCGCGATCTCCGCGAGCCGCGGCGCCCGATGCCCCGTTCCCGCGCTCCCCGTCGCCTCGTCTCCCTCCGCCGCCTCGCTCCCGGCCCCCTCGCTCCCTCTCTCCTCGCCTCCGCCTCGCCCCCCGTGCCACTCCGCGAGGATCTCGCTGTCGATCACGATCGGCTGCCGCTTCGTCACCGACAGCCCCTCCGGCATCGACACGCTCGGCGCCCCCGCGTCCGAAAGCGGCACGCGCTGCTCCGGGTTGCGCGGCCCGCCGCCCCTCCTCGCTCCCTCCCGCGGCGGCGGCACGCGCCGCGGATCCTCGATGCGGACCCGCTCCATCTCCAGCGTCGGGTGCAGCGGCGCCGGCGCGACCTCGCCCACCGCGTAGGCCTTCGCCTCGTCCTCGCCCTGGCTCTGGATCGCCCGGGGCACGCCCGCCGCTTCGCCGTGCTGCTTCACCATCGCCTCGCTCCCTGCACCCGCGCGGCCTACCGCCCGCGCGACCCGGGTCCTCGCTTCCCCGCGCGCTCCGCGCCTTCCGTGCCTCCTGCGCCTCCACCCTCCGGCCCATCGCCCCGCACCCCGCGCAGCACCGGCGCGCCCCACGGCTCGCCCCGCGTCAGCGGCATCTCCTTCACCCCCCGCTTCCACAGCGCCTTGCGCAGCCGCTCCCGGCCCCGCTCCAGCCGCCGGCGCACCGTGATGTACGGCACCCCGAGGAACGCCTCCGCCTCGTGCATGTCCATGCCGTCCACGAACACCGCCCCGAGCGCCCGCTGCTCGTCCTCGGGCAGCTCAGCGAACGCCTCCCCCAGCGCACGGATCGCGCCCACGTACGCCACGCGCTCGGCCGCCTCCTCGTCAGACACCGGCCGCCGCATCGCCGCCACCCCCGCCACGACCCCCACCGTCGCCAGCGCGTCGCAGAACTCCTGGAGCCGGCCCTGGATCTGCTCCGGGCCGTCCCGCAAGAGGTCGAACTCGCCCTGGTGGTGCTCCGACAGCGCCGCCATCGCGCGCCGCATCGCGACGTCGCGCCGCCGCGCCTGCGTCTCCGCGCGGATCAGGTCCAGCATGCTGCCGTCCATCCGCGCCCGCGCGTACCCCTCGAACGAGACGCCATGCGCCTCGTCGTACCGGCGCACCGCGTCCACCACGGCCGCCGAGCCCGCCGCGACGAGCTCGTCCCGCTCGACCAGCCCCGCGTACCTGCGCGCGTACCAGCGGGCCTGGGCCTCGACCATCGGCAACGCGCGCTCGACCATCGCCCGCTGCTTCGGCGTGAGCAGCGGCAGCACCTCGGCGTCTTTGCCCTCGCCCTCGCCGGTCACGCGCCCTCCCTCCCGCCGCCCGCCACGCCTCCCTTGCGGTCGTGGCCACGCTCCGCCGGCGCACCCTCGCACGGCACCTCCCCGCTCGACGACGGCACCGGCCGCGCCATCAGCTGGCGCAAGAGCGCCACGGAGGTGGGGTTCTTGACGAGCTCGTCCTCCATCGCCTCGCGCAGCTGCGCGAGCATCGCCTCGGGCACGAGCCCGCGGTACGGCGCGAGGCTGCGCTCGATCGTCTCCGCCAGCACGCGCTCCGCGCGCAGCCGCTGCTCGTCGTTTCGATCGTCCTGTGACATTCCGGCCTCCTCTCCGCGCTCGCACGCTTCCGCGCTCTGCCCTGCACAACCCTAGAAAATTGGTGTGTCTCCGAAGGGCATCGCGGCCCCCTGCCGCCCCGGCTTGGCCGTCGCCGCTGGCCGGCGCGCCGACCCGACCGGGGTTGCCGACCTGATCGGCGTTGCCGGCCCGACCGGAGTTGCCGACCTGACCGAGGTTGCGCCCGCCGCCGCCGCCGGTCTGGCCGGAGTTGCCGGCCTGACCGAGGTTGCGCCCTCCGCTCCGACCGACGTTGCGCCCTCCGAGGTTGCGCCCTCCGCCGGCCTGACCGGGGTTGCCGACCTGACCGACGTTGCGCCCTCCACCCCGACCGACGTTGCGCCCTCCGCTCCGACCGACGTTGCGCCCTCCGCCCCGACCGAGGTTGAGCTGGCGGAGCTGGCGCTGGCGCTAGCAGCCGCCGTCGCACTGGCAGCCGCCGTCGCGCCGGCATCCTCCGCCGAGGTCGCGGGCGCGCCCGGCGGCGCGAGCCACCTCACGGCCAGCGCGCTCGCCCCCGAGGAGGCGAGCACCAGCGCGATCAGCATCCACGGCGCCATGCGCACCTCGCGCCCGGCGCGCGCTCCCTCTCCCCGCTCCCTCTCCCCGTGCTCGCCCTCCGCCGCCAGCAGCCGGAGCATCGGGCTCGTCGTGCGCACCGCGGGCGGCCGGTACGACCCCGGCGGCGGCGCTGAGCGCGACGGGCGCTCCGCCACCTCCATGATCTCCGTCCCCCGCGCCGTCCTCCCTTGGCTGCCCGGCGCGCGCCCGTCCCCCTCGCGGCCCGCCGGCCACGGTCCAGGCCCGAGCGCCGCCGCCCGGACGCTCTCCAGATCCATCGGCGCCGTCCCGCCGGGCCCCACCGCCGGCGCCGGCGACGCCACCACCACCCTGGCCGACGGCTCCCCCCGCGGCACCTCGAGCGTCGGCCCCGTCACCGGCGCCCGGTAGACCGCGCGCCGCCCCGGCCGGCCCGGGATCGGCGGCTCGCCGGGCGGCGTCGCCAGCGAGATCCGGCCCTCCGCCTCGTCCTGCTCGAGGCGCCTGCGCAGCGCGATCATGCCCTGCGCCATCTCGGCCATCGACAGGTACCGCGCCGCCGGCTGCTTCGCCGTCGCGCGCCGGATCACCTCGTCCACGTACGCCGGCAGCCCCGCCACCTCCGACAGCGGCGCGGGATCCGCGAAGAACTGCCAGTTCACGAGCTTCGTCCGGTCGTCGAACGCGTCGCGGAACGGGTGGCGGCCGGCGATCATCTCCCAGAGCACGAGCCCCAGCGAGTACACGTCGAAGCGCGCGTCCGCCTCGTTCCCTGCGAGGTTCTCGGGCGCCATGTACGCGGCCGTCCCGAGGCGCACGTTGCGCTGGGTCGTCCGCATCTCGTAGGGGATGACCTTCGCGATCGAGAAATCGACGACCTTCACCATCCCGTCCGCGGTGAAGACGATGTTGTCCGGCTTCACGTCGCGGTGGATGATCTGGTTCTCGTGCGCCGCGTCGAGCCCCCACGCGGCCTCGAGCGCGACGTGCAGCGCGTAGAGCGGCGACAGCCGCCCCTGGCGCTCCAGGATGGTGGCCAGCGTCGGCCCGTCGAGGAACTCCATGAGCATCCACGCCGTGCCGTCGGCCTCGCAGCCGATGTCGTAGACCTCGACCACGTTGGCGTGCTGGATCCCGAACGTCCCGTGGGCCTCGGCCAGGCTCCTCTCGGCCTTCCTGGCGTCCTTCCGGTCGCGCAGGTGCATCATCTTGAGGGCGCACCGCGCCCCGGTGATCCGGTGGCGGACCTCGTACACCTCGCCGGAGTACCCGGCGCCGACGAACCGCACGACCTCCACCTGGTGGAAGACCTGACCCGGCTGGAACACCTGCCGCTCGATCGGTTCCTCGGCGTCGCTCACGGCGCTGTCACGCTCCTTCCCGGCGTCCACCCTACTCGCCGGCTGCTGCGGCGGGAACGCCTCGGTGACGGCCAGCGCGGCGGTGGGCAGGTCCGCCGTGACGGCCAGCGCCGCCGTGATGAAGGCCGGGCGTCTCGTGGGTTCCGTGAGAGGGAGCATCGCGTTGTCCATGGGCGGGTGCCTCTCGGGCGAGCGCCCCTCCTCTGGAGGCGCTGCCGTCGCCTACCCATGTCGGTACGGCGCCGCCGGAGTGCTCACCCAATCGACGTCTCCCCCTTCGAAAACGACGCGACCGCCGACCACCACCGGGCGCCCACGGCCCGGCGGCCCTCCCATGCCCGCTGGCCGCTGGCCGCTGGCCGCTGGCCGCTGGCCCATGGCCACTGGCCCACTGGCCTCCGGCCACTGGCCGCGCCTAGCACGGTTCCGACAGGACCGTTTGCGCAAAGCGGTTGCGAACGCGCGAGTCGCTCCCGCTAAGATGCTCAGTTTCCTGGGGGAGGATCGGAGAAGAGAACGATGGCAGCCTATGGATACAGCTTCGTCACGGACAAGGCGTTCAGCGCGTTCGCGCGGGATCTCGAGCAGGGAGCGTGGAAGGGCGTCTCGGTAGACAAGTACGATGTCCCGAACCGCGTCCCTGCGGCGTTGCTCATCGAAGCGCCCAGGCCGGTGGTCTGGAAGCTGCGCGCGCGCTGGAGCATCGCGGCGCTCGACGAGGCGCTCGGGGTCGCCTCGGCCGCGGTGCTCGGCGAGCTCGACGTGGAGTGGGACACGGCCCAGCGGGCGCTGCACCTGTTCCTGGCCTCGGCGGCCGAGAGCAAGGATCCGGCGCAGCGCGACGCGGCGGTGCGGCTCCGCGGCGCCCTGCTCGCGGGGGCGGGCACCGAGCAGACCCTGTACGCGTACGACGCCGAGGTCGACTATGGCTGGCACCAGATCGCGGTCGCGGGCAAGGCGCCGCTCGCCGCCGACGTGAAGAAGGTCGGCGCCGGCGCGTACCTGAAGCGCGTCGAGGAGGCGACGGAGGCGCTCGCAAGAGGCCTCGGCCGCACCTCCGGCCAGAAGCGCGCGGTCGCGCGCTCGAAGCGCATCCGCGAGGCGGTGGCCGGCTGCACGCAGGCGTTCAACGCCATCCACGACGACATCAGCTGGCTCATCGAGCACACGCCGAGCGGCAAGCAGCGCGACATGCTCCAGGCGCTCCACGCGCCGTTCCTCGCGCTCCTGGAGCGCAGCCCGCAGCGCCCCCCGGCCGCCGCCGCGCAGGAGGAGGACGCCGCGCAGGAGGAGGACGCCGCGGAGCCCGAGGCAGAAGAGGGCACGCCCGGCTGAGCCGGCGGAGGAGCGCAGGGGGCCGGCGAGCGTTCCCTCGCCGCCCCTCCGCAACCCTTCCCTGACCCGCTGCCGGGTCTCCGCAGCCCTTCCCTGACCCACTGCCGGGTCTCGCAGCCCTTCCCTGACCTGCTGCCGGGTCTCCGCAGCCCTTCCCTGACCCGCTGCCGGGTCTCCGCAGCCCTTCCCTGACCTGCTGCCGGGTCTCCGCAGCCCTTCCCTGACCCACTGCCGGGTCTCCGCAGCGGTCGGCCGGGTCGCGCCGGCCGGCGGACCGCCCAGCGTCCTTGCCCCTGTTCCCGGCGTCCGGTAGCGTCCCCGGCGCCTGGAGGCGGCTGTGCTGCGCGAGCTCTCCGTCCAACAATTTCGCGGCCTCCGCGATTTCACGATGAGCGGCCTGGGGCGCGTCAACCTCCTCGTGGGCGCGAACAACTGCGGAAAGACGACCGTCCTCGAAGCGCTGCACATCCTGCTCCGGGTCGGGGACCCGGGGCCTCTCAGGTCGGTACTCTACCAGCGAGGCGAGTACGTGCAGGCGCCGCGCGGTATTCCGGACGTCCAGGCGATGGAGGTTGCCCACCTCTTCGAGGGGCACGAGATCGACCTGGGCAGCGCGTTCCGCATGACCGGCAGGAACGACCCCGAGTTCCTCACACTCGACGTGCGAATCGTCGAGGCCCTTCCCGCACAGCAGCTCACGCTGCCCGTGGATCCGACCGAGCCCGAGCCTCAGGCAGGGCCATCAGGCGCCTTCGCCATCGCGCTCCAGTGGAACCGCGGTGACGTGCTGACCTTCCCCCTGACACGGGCGGGCGGGCTTATTCTCGACCGCTGGCTTCCGCAGCGGCACCGCAGGAGCCCCGAGAACGAAGCTCGTCCGGTCGAGCTCGTCACCACGCGAGCGCTCGACGCGCAGGCCACGGTCTCACGTCTGGAAGAGGTCGTCCTGACCGAAAACGAGGAGGTCCTCCTTCGTGCGCTCCGCTCGATCGAGCCCGGGATCGAGCGGATCGCGCCCCTGGGCAGCGCGCTCCGTTCCCGCGACGGGCGAGGCGGCATCGCCGTGAAGCTCGCGGGCACGAAGCACCGGATCCCGCTCGGGAGCATGGGCGACGGCATGTGGCGCATGCTGGGCATCGCGCTGAGCGTGGTGCGCGCCGCTGGAGGCGTCTTGCTCATCGACGAGATCGACACCGGGCTGCACTACAGCGTGATGGGGGACATGTGGCGCCTCGTCCACGACGCGGCGAAGCGGCTCGATGTGCAGGTCTTCGCCGCCACCCACAGCCGCGACTGCGCGCAGAGCCTCGCCGCGATCGTCGAGGCCGGGGAGGCGCCGCGGCCCGAGGTCACCATCCAGCGCATCGAGCGGGGCAACCCTCGCGCCATCGCCTTCACCGACGACGAGATCCGGATCGCAGCCGAGATCGGCGCCGAGGTGCGGTGATCCCCTCGCCTCCGGGTCCGAAGCTGCTCCTCGTCGAGGGGATCGACGATCTCCTGGTCGTGGCCGAGGTCTTCGAGAAGGCCACAGGGACGCCCTGGGAACCGAGAAAGGGGCAGCGCCTCGTCGAGATCGAATGGTGCGGCAGCGACGATCAGGTCCTCGGCCGGCTCGGCGTCCGGTGGAAGGAGAGCGGGCGGAGGATCGTCGGGGTTGTGATCGACGCCGATCTGACCGGCAGCCGCTGGGCCCAGGTGCGCGCCCACGCGCCTGCCGAGACGCGCGACCGCCTCCCTGCCGATCTGCCTCCTGGCGGCCTCGTCCTCGACGCGGACCGCGGGCGGCGCTTCGGTGTGTGGATCATGCCGGACAATCGGTCCCTCGGCGCGATGGAGAGCTTCCTCGCGCAGTTCCGGACCTCGATGCCCACCGCGCTGGGGGAGCATGTCCGCTCGGCGATGCAGAGGGCTCAGGAGCTCATGCGCGAGCACGCGAACGCGAACCCCGGGATCGATCCGCCGCTCAGACCCTGGCTCGATGTCCACGCGTACAAGGCGGAGATCCACACGTGGCTCGCATGGCAGGAGCCCCCCGGCGCCCGTCTGCACGAGGCGGTGAGGAACCATTCCCTCGATCCCCGGGCCCCCCTCGCACGTTCGTTCGTGGACTGGATGAAGCGCCTCTACGATCTCTGACCAGCGGGACCGGCCCGGCAGCGCTTCCCCTCCCCCTGCCAGCACACGGCAGCGGGCGGTGCTGCACTTCGGCCTTCTTGGACCAACGATTCTGTGGACTTGCGGAACCCCATGCTGCCCCTGCCGGCTCTCCGCCACCCTTCCCTCTCCCCCCTCCCGGTGACCGGCAGCACGTCCTGCCCTCGTTGCCGTCGCGCTTGCGGCGCGTTCCTCGGACGGAACCGCGCCTTCTCGTGACGTTCTGCTATCCTCCGCCGCCGTGATTGTGGACCAGCCCCCCACACCTGCCCCTCACGAGGCTCCGGAGGACCGGGCCACGTTCGGGCTCTCCGCCTTCGATCCTCGCCCGAGCCTCATGGCGCCTTCCATCGCGCCGGCCGCCTCGGCGGCGCCGCAGGTCTCGGTGGTCGTCCCGGGGCTGAACGAGGCGGAGAGCCTGACGGAGCTCGCGCAGCGGGTGGATCAGGCCTTGAAAGGGCGCTTCTCCTACGAGCTCATCTTCGTGGACGACGGCAGCACGGACGACAGCTGGGGCGTCATCTCCAGGATCCGCGCGGAGAACCCGGTCGTGAAGGGGATCCGGCTGCGGAAGAACTTCGGCAAGGCGACGGCGCTCACGGCCGGGTTCCGCAAGGCGAGGGGCGCCGTGGTCGTCACGATGGACGCCGATCTCCAGGACGACCCGGCCGATCTGCCGAGCTTCATCGCCAAGGTCGAGGAGGGCCTCGACGTCGTGGTGGGCTGGAAGGTCAACCGCCTCGACCCCGCCAATCGCCTCGTCCTGTCCCGGATCTTCAACGGGACCGTCCGCGCGGTCACGGGCGTGAAGCTCCATGACATGAACTGCGGCTTCAAGGCCTACCGTCGCGATGTGCTGCGCACCATCCCCATCTACGGCGATCTCTTCCGGTACATCCCGGCGCTCGCCGCCTGGCAAGGCTTCCGCGTCACGGAGATCCCGGTGCGCCACCACGCCCGCAAGTACGGCGCCTCGCGCTACGGACTGGAGCGCATCCTGCGCGGCTTCTTCGACCTGCTCAGCGTCATGTTCCTGACGCGCTACTCGAAGAAGCCGATGCACCTCTTCGGCCTCATCGGCCTGGTCTTCGCTGCGACCGGCGTGACCATCAACGTGTATTTGACGTTCCTCTGGCTGCTCGGTCACAAGATCGGAGACCGGCCGCTGCTCCTCCTCGGCGTGCTGATGATCCTCCTCGGCATCCAGTTCTTCTCGATGGGCTTCATCGGCGAGTTCCTCACCTTCCAGATGCAGCAGCGCCACATGGCGGACGACCCGCCCGTCCGCGAGGAGTTCGAGTGATCCCCGACGCTTACTTCAGTCGCTTCGAGACCGCGAAATACCGGAGAGCTGGTGCGCTGAAGCGCAAGCTCATCCAGCGCTTCGCTTCCGCGATACACGATCTCTTCATCGAAGCGAATCCGGTCCAGCGCGTGCTCGAGATCGGCGTCGGGGAGGGGTTCCTCTCCGGCTACCTCTCCGAGAAATTCCCCGAGAAGCAGTTCACCGGCCTGGACCTCGACGCCGCCGACATCGAGCGGCTGAAGCGGCTCTTCCCGAACGTCGCCGCGCGCGTCGGGAGCGCCTATGATCTCGGCGATCTCCGCGATCTCTCGCCCGGGTTCGACCTCGTGATCTGCGCCGAGGTGCTCGAGCACCTCGACACGCCCGATCGGGCGCTCGCCGAGATAGCGCGGCTCGCCCCCCGGCGCGTCATCCTCTCCGTGCCGCACGAGCCGTTCTTCAAGCTCTCCAACCTGCTCGCAGGCAACAACGTGCGCCGCCTCGGCAACGACAGCGATCACATCAACCACTGGAACCCGACGTCGTTCCGCCGGCTCATCGAGCCGCGGTTCGACATCCTGCGGATGACGACCTCCTACCCCTGGGTCCTCTGCCTCGCAGCTCCGCGCTGAGCATGCGCCGCACGGTCGTCCGCGCGCTCGTCCGCCTGGTAGGTCCGCTCCTCCTCGCGGTCGTGATCCTGCGCATCGAGGACCGCGACGCGGTGATCGCCGCGTTCGCATCGGCCTCACCCGGCCCGCTCCTGCTCGCGGCGGCGCTGAACGTCCTCAACATCCACCTCAAGGTCGTCCGCTGGGACGCGCTGCTCCGCGCCCAGGGCATCCGTTACCCGCTCGGGCGCGCCTGGACGTCGTTCCTGACGTCGCTCTACGTCGGCATGCTGACGCCGGGGCGCGTCGGCGATGTCCTCCGGATCCGCTACCTGCGCCACGATCTCGGCGTGTCCTACGCCGAGGGGCTGGCGTCCGTCGTGATCGACAGGCTGTGCGATCTCTACGTGCTGGTCGCGTTCGTCGCCGTCGGCGTCGCGCGCTACAGCACGGTCATCGCCGGCCAGCTGGCCTGGCTGACGTGGGGCGGCCTGGCGCTCACGATCCTCGGACCGCTCGTGCTGCTCATCCCTGGCCTGGCCGAACGGCTGATGCTCGCCGTGTCCCGCAGGCTCGCGAAGGGGCCCGCGGCGGGCGAGGAGGCCGACGCGGAGACCAGCGCGACGAGCCGCTTCCTCGTCGCGTTGCGGGCCCACGTCGGCCGGGGCCTCTTCTTCTCGCTCCCGGTCACCGTGGCGACGTTCGTCGTCAACTTCCTGCAGGGCTACCTGATCGCGAGGGCGCTCGGGCTCTCGATCTCGCTCTTCGACATCACCTGCCTGCTCGCCATCGCGAACCTGCTCGGCCTGTTGCCGATCTCGATCGCCGGCGTCGGCGTCCGAGAGCTCTTCTTCTCCCTCGTGTTCCCCTCGCTCGGCGCCACCGCCGAGCACGGCGTGACCTTCGGCCTCCTGGTCTTCGCCATCATCTATCTCGTCATCGCCGCCCTGGGCTTCGTGAGCTGGCAGCTGGCCCCCCCGCCCACTACCGCCGCCGCCCCGGCCGAGCCGTGACGTGCTCCACCGGATCTGGCTAGAGCCGGATCGGGGTGGTGAGGACGAGGGACTCCCCGTCGAAGGCCGGCACCCGCGCGGCGGCGGCCCGGAAGGCGTCGATCACGCACGCGCCGGCCTCGGTCCCGGCGAAGGGCGCCCCCTCCAGCTCGACGTGGGCCTCGCCGCTCGGAGCGAAGGTCACGGTCACGCTCCCCTCCCCGCTCGGCCCGTCCGGCTGCCAGCAGCGCTTCGCGCGGACACGGCCCTGCTCGAGCGCCGCGCCCGCGGCCTTGCCCACCCGGACGCGCGCCCCGTCGCCCCGGCCCGACCAGGCGCCGTACCCGTCGTGCGAGCGCGGCAACACCTCGGCCGAGGCGGGGTACGCCCCGCCGCGCTGCAGGCAGTGCGAGGGGCGCACCATCGCGTAGCCCGTCGCGGTGGCGAAGCTGCACACAGCGAGCGCCACCAGCAGGGCCCGCTGCCCACCGCCCCGGCCGAGCGGCCCGTCGGGCGGCCCGTCATCGTCCGATCCGTCACGCAACCGCTCGACCTCCGCACGGATCTCCGCGATCTCCGCGTCCCGGGCGGCGAGCGCCGCATCCCGCTCCTTCAGCTTGGCTTCGAGGGTTTCGATGCGCGCGCGAGCCGCATCGAGATGATCCCGGTAGTGCGACATGGCGCCATTCTACCGCGAGCCGCGCGCGGCGCCCTGCCCTTCCCGCGTCCCCGCGGCGGTCCACGTCCTTCCGCGTCTTTCCGCGTCTTTGCGCGCTTGTTCCACGTTCCTTGACAGCGGGGGGTGGGGTCAAGTAGCCGAGGACCCGCCTCACCCATGCTAGAGAACCATCGCACCAGGCTGAACAGCGCGCTCGCCAAGCTCGACGGCGCCCTCGAGCGGCTCGCGCGCGCCACCTTGACCCTGGCGCCATGGCCGATCCTCTACGGCATGAGCATCGCCGTGACGGCCTGGGCCTTCACCCACCCGAGCCGGCTCGCGCAGCTCGACACGAACAAGCTGACCGAGGTGGAGCGCCGCTGGATGGCCGGCGGCGCCGGGGCCGCCATCGTGGGGGTCGGGCTCGCCTACTTCCTCGTGATGCTGGCGCGGCGGGCCCGCACCCGCTCGTGGGATTTCGTGAGCACCGTGGGCCGCCTCAACCGCGCCCTCGTCCCCCTGCTCGCGCTCCCGTTCGTCGCCGCGCTCCAGGTCCCGAACATCGAGAAGGAAAGTCCGAAGACCGCGATCTTCTTCGCCGCCCTCGCCGCCGCGGCGGTGGGCGCGGGCGTCTACGGCTGGGGCCGCGACGGCTGGGGCCGCGGCGAGCGGTCCTCGCTCGGGCTCGACGGCGCGCCCGAGCACGCCGGCGCGCTCGCCGAGGCGGGGCGGCGGCTCACGCCGCTCGCCGTCCTCGCGCTGTGGGCGGGTTACGGCGCCTTCTTCTCCCGGCTCGCGATCACCAACCACCGCGCGCTGCACACGCGGACGACGGACCTCGGGTACTACGACAACATCTTCTACCAATCGATCCACGGCCGGCCGCTCGGCTGCTCCTTCATCAAGGCCGGCTATCACGGCTCCGCGCACTTCGATCCCATCCTCGTCCTGCTCTCGCCGCTCTACCTCCTCTACCCGAGGGCCGAGCTCCTCCTCGTGCTCCAATCCGTGTGGCTCGGCGCCGGCGTCGTCCCCGTGTACCTGCTCGCGCGCGACAAGCTCGAGCACCGCGGCAAGGCGCTCCTGCTCGCCGCCGTGTGGGCCATCTACCCGGCCCTGCACGGCGTGAACATGTACGAGTTCCACTCGCTCGCGCTGATCTCGCCGCTCCTCGTCTGGCTCCTCTACTTCTACGAGACCGGCAAGGACAGGTGGTACTGGGTCACCCTCGCCGCGCTGCTGCTCTG
This sequence comes from Sorangium sp. So ce426, assembly GCF_051475585.1. Taxonomy (NCBI): domain Bacteria; kingdom Pseudomonadati; phylum Myxococcota; order Polyangiales; family Polyangiaceae; genus Sorangium; species Sorangium sp. So ce426. The sequence goes on from NZ_CP150341.1 coordinate 10,509,651, forward strand.
CCGGGAGGACGTCTCCCTGCTGATGTGCTTCATCGGGCTCTACGCCATCTTCGACCGGCGCGGCGTCAGCAAGGCGCGCCTCGGCTGGGTGACCATCGCGACGAGCCTCGTCTACCTCGTCATCGTGAAGCTGTTCTTCATGACGTCGGCGGGCATCATCATGTCCGGCAAGGACGCATATTCGTTCGCCTATTACTACGAGGAGCTCATGCCGAACCGGAGCGGGCTCGGCGGCCTGCTCGTCTCCCTCCTCACGAACCCCGTCTTCGCGCTCAAGGTCGTGCTGGAGGAGCCGAAGATCCTCTTCCTGCTCCAGATCTTCGTCCCCCTCGCCTTCCTGCCCTTTCTCGCCAAGCCCGGGCGCTGGATGCTCGTCTACGGGCTCATGTTCTGCCTGCTCGCCTCGCGCGACGCGGTCTTCTCGATCCATTTCCAATACTCGTCGATCCTCTTCCCCATCGCGTTCGCCCTGACGCCGCTCGCGCTCAAGCGGATCGAGAGCTCCGCGCCGGCCGCGTACTACGGGCTCGACGGGCGGCGCCTCTCTCGCGCGCTGCTCGCGGCCATGCTGGTGGCGAGCGCGCTGGTGTCGTGGAAGTTCGGCGGCCTCGTCGACAACGCGTCGTTCAGGGGCGGCTTCTCCCGCGTGGCGCGCAAGCTCACGCCCGAGCACGAGGCGACCTACGCCTGGGTCCGGAAGCAGGTGGAGGCGATCCCGCCCGGCGCCATCGTCGGGACGACGAACAAGATGGGACCGCACGTGTCGAACCGGAAGGAGGCCTATTTCTATCCGGGGGACCGCGCCGCGATCGTCCAGTACGTGCTGCTCGACGAGGGGGAGCTCAAGGGCAGGGACCTGGAGCGCCACAACGCGTCGGTGAAGCGCGGCGAGCTCAAGGAGCTCAGCCGGCTGAAGAAGATGGCGCTGTTCCAGCGGGTGAAGCCGGCGACGAAGAAGCAGCCGCCGGCCCCGGCGGAGCAGGCGCCGGCGCCGGCGGCCTCCGACGAGCCCCCTACCGGAGACCCGCCCCCGGAGCTACGAAAGCCGGACCGAAAGGGCGGCGGCGCGCCGCCTGCGCCCTCCACCACCGCGGAGCAAGATGAAGACCCTCCTCCTGGCCCATGACTTCAACGCGACCTCCGAGATCGCCCTCGACACGGCGATCGAGCTCGCCCGCAAGCTGTCCGCGAAGGTCGTCGTCGCGCACGTGTACAGCGTGCCCGTCTACAGCTTCCCGGAAGGCTCGTCCCTGATCCCCTCGGCCGAGGACGCCGCCCGCATCGGCGATGCGGCGCAGCGGAGCCTCGATCAGGTGCTCGAGCGCCGGCGCGCCACGCCCGGCGTCGAGATCTCGGGCGTGCTGCGCGCCGGCGTCCCCGACGAGGAGATCTGCCGCCTCGCGGACGAGATCGGCGCCGACATGATCGTGATCGGGACACACGCGCGCGGGGCGGTCGCGCGGGCGCTGCTCGGCAGCGTGGCGCAGCGGGTGGTGAGATCGGCAAAGGTCCCGGTCCTGTCGATACGGGGACAACAACCGGCCTGATGTAGGTGACATCACGGAATGGTCGGATCCGGTGTCCGGCGCCGCCAGATCGGGCGTTAGAAATTTCCCGACTTCCTGTCAAATGCGTCCTGCCGCGACCACGAAACCTCGTTGAAACATTGGGCACGTTACGCCCGTGCCATGAAGATCGACACTGGGGATACGGCCTGGCTCCTCGCATCGACAGCCCTCGTCCTTTTCATGACGCCGGGCCTCGCCCTGTTCTACGGCGGCATGGTGCGCCGCAAGAACGTGCTCGCGACGCTCATGCACTCGTTCGCCGCGCTCGCGGTGATCTCGGTGCAGTGGGTGGCCATCGGGTACTCGCTCGCGTTCGGGACGTCGCACGGTGGGCTCATCGGCGGGTTCGACTTTGTCGGTCTGCACGGGATCGCGACGGTGGAGCGCGGCACGGTGCCGCACATCGCGTTCGCGGCGTTCCAGATGATGTTCGCGGTGATCACGCCCGCGCTCATCGCGGGGGCGTTCGCCGAGCGGATGCGGTTCTCGGCGTACCTGGTCTTCATCCTGCTCTGGTCCACGCTCGTCTATGACCCGGTGGCGCACTGGGTGTGGGCGGAGAAGGGCTGGCTCTTCGAGATGGGCGCGCTCGACTTCGCGGGCGGCACCGTGGTTCACCTCGCGGCGGGCGTCTCGGCGCTGATCTGTGCGCTCGTGCTGGGCAAGCGCACGGGATATCCGCACGAGCGGCACGTGCCGCACAACCTGACGATGACCCTGACGGGCACGGGCATCCTGTGGTTCGGGTGGTTCGGCTTCAACGCCGGCAGCGCGCTGACGTCGGGCGGGCTCGCCGCGCTGGCGCTGCTCGACACGCACCTCGCGGCGGCGGCGGGCGGCGCGGCGTGGCTCCTCGTCGAGTGGGCGCAGCGAGGCAAGCCGACCGCGCTCGGCGTGGCGTCCGGCATCGTGGCCGGGCTCGTCGGGATCACGCCCGCGGCCGGGTTCGTGGCGCCGTGGGCCGCCGTCGTGATCGGCCTGCTCGCGGGCGTCGTGTGTTACGCGGCGGTCGTCTCGAAGGAGCGCCTGCGCTACGACGACTCGCTCGACGCGTTCGGCGTCCACGGCGTGGGCGGCCTGCTCGGCGCGGTCCTCACCGGCGTCTTCGCCGAGAAGGCCCTGAACGAGGCCGGCCGCGACGGCGTGGTCGCCGGCAACCCGGGGCAGCTGGTCCCGCAGCTGGCCGGCATCGTGGCCGTCGGCCTGTACGCCGCGATCGTGACCTTCGTGCTGCTCAAGCTGGTCGACAAGCTGATCGGCCTGCGCGTGCCCGAGAGCGACGAGCGCGAGGGCCTCGACGCCACCGAGCACGGCGAGACCGGCTACGCGCTGTAGCGACGCTGTAGCGACACAGAGGGGGGGGCAGCCACAGACCCAGGTCGGCAGGGGCTCTCGGCCGCGCTCGTCCTCCCGGTGGGGAGGGAACCGCGCGGCCGGGGGTGCCGTCGCTGTTGCCTCCCCCGGGGCGCACCGCTAGAGCGACGGACGGTTCGAACCGAAAGGCGCCGAGAGCGCCGGGAGAGCTCGACAATCTCCTGGCGCTCCCGGCGCCCTGACGGTTTCTATGCTCGAACCGAACGGTGCTCCATCTTGCGCCGAACCTTCCCCCTGGGCGCGCGCCGCGAGCGAGCGCCCCGTCATCACGGAGCAGACAGGCATGAGCGGCCATTCGAAGTGGGCCACCATCAAGCGCAAGAAGGGCGCGCTCGACGCGAAGCGCGGCAAGCTCTTCACGAAGCTCATCAAGGAGATCACCGTCGCCTCGCGCATGGGCGGCGGAGACCCGAACGGCAACCCGCGCCTCCGCAAGGCGATCAACGACGCCAAGGGCCAGGCGATGCCCGCCGACACGATCAAGCGCGCCATCCAGCGCGGCACCGGCGAGATCGAGGGCGCGAACTACGAGGAGATCCTCTACGAAGGGACAGGGCCCGGCGGCACGCTGTTCCTCTGCGAGGCGATGACCGACAACCGGAACCGCACCGTCGCCGAGATCCGGAAGATCTTCGAGAAGAACAACGGGCAGCTCGGCGCCGGCGGCTCCGCGCAGTGGGCCTTCGAGAGGAAGGGGATCATCCTCCTCGCGAAGGACGCGGCGACGGAGGATCAGCTGATGGACACCGCCGTGGGCGCGGGCGCCGACGACTACAGCGACCAGGGAGAGGAGTGGCAGGTGCTCTCCAGCGTCGACGTGATGGACACCGTCGTGAAGGCCCTCGAGGACGCGAAGATCGCGGTGAAGTCGAACTCCGCGGGCTACGTCCCCAAGAACAAGAAAGAGGTCGCGGGCCGCGACGCCGAGGTCTGCCTGAACCTCGTCGACTCGCTCGACGACCACGACGACGTGCAGAACGTCTACGCCGACTTCGACGTCCCCGACGAGGAGCTCGCGAAGCTCGAGGGCTGATCCCGCGGCAGGCGCGAGCCCGTCACGGCCGCCAGATCGGGAAGCTCACGATCGCCCACGAGAAGAACGCGTGGGCGAAGACCGCCGGCGCCAGGCGCCCGGTCCGGTGCACAACGCGACCCCACACGATCGAGCAGCCGAAGCCCGCCGCGACGAGCAGCGGGTTCGGCCCGGCCACCGGATCACCGAGCAGGAAGAGCGTGGGGGCGTGCGCGGCGGCGAACAGCGCGCTCGACAGCAGCCACGCGGCGCCCCGGCCGAGCGGCCCCTCCAGGGCGCGCAGGACGAGCCCGCGCCAGACGATCTCCTCCAGCGCGGCGATGACGAAGACGAGCGCGCCGACGAACACGCGCGCGTCGGCCGAGGGGTCGCCGAGCTGGAGGTACAGGCGAAGGACCCACGCCTCGCGCGGCGAGCCCCGCGGGGCGAGCAGCAGCTGCACCGCCATGGCGAGCCCGTAGAGCCCCGCCGCGACCAGCGCGCCGCGCGCGAGATCGCCGGACAGGGGGCGGAGCGCGGCGCGGAGCTCGCCGCGCCGGCGGAGCCACATCACGGTGATCGCCGCGAGGACGGCGTAGAGCGCGCCGAGCGCCGCGAGCATGGCAGGCGCGCCCGCGCGACCAGGATCGAACGCGAACGAGACGGCGAGCGCGACACAGGCGGTGACGGACGCGGCGATGAGCGCGGCCTCGCGGCGCGATGAGCGCGGCGGCTCGCGCGGATCGATCGCCCGCGGATCGCGCGACGAGGCCGGGGCGGTCGAGCCAGAGGCAGCCGGAGGAGCCGCGGCGGAAGGGGCCGCGGCGCGGTCTTCGCCCGGGCTCATCGCGCGCTCGCCTGACCCGTCCGACTCGTCCGACACAATTGCAACACCCGGTCGAGGATGCGGTCCGCGAGCGCCGGCTTGGGCAACACGCCGAGCGCGTCGGCGGCGTCGCGGGTCACGATCGTGGCGCGGTTGTCGTCCCGGCCGAACGAGTCCGCCGCGTGGTTGGCGACGATCATGTCGACGCGCTTGCTGGCGAGCTTGTGCCGCGCATAGGCGATGACCCCCTCGTCCGTGGCGGTCTCGACCGCGAACCCGACGAGCACCGGCGAGCGCGCTCCGCCGGCGCCGGCAGCGTCCGCTGGCCCGCCGCGCGCCGCGCCGATCTCCGCGAGCAAATCAGGGTTCGGCACGAGCGGGAGCGACGCGAGGTCGGGCGTCCGCTTCAGCTTGGTCGCGTGCTGCTCGGCCGGGCGGTAGTCGGACACGGCGGCCGTCATGATGAGCGCGTCGGCGCCGCGCAGGTCCTCGCCGAGCGCCTGCCAGAGCGCGCCGCGCATCGAGAGCGCGCCGCGCACGTCGACCCGGCGCGCGCCCGGCGGCGTGGAGAGCGACACGGGGCCGGCGATGAGCGTGACCTGCGCGCCCCGCGCCGCGGCCCGCTCCGCCACGGCGAAGCCCATCTTGCCGGTCGAGCGGTTGCCGAGGAAGCGCACGGGATCGAGGTCCTCGAGCGTGGGGCCCGCCGTGACGACGACGCGGAGGCCCGCGAGGTCGCGCGGGGCGAGCCGCGAGAACGCCGCGGCCGCGATCGCCGCCGGCTCGGCCATGCGCCCGAGGCCGCGCTCGCCCGAGGCGACCTCGCCGAAGACCGGGCCGACGAGCTGCACGCGCCCGTCGGCCTCGAGCGTGGCGACGTTCCGCGCCGTCGCGGGGTGAGCCCACATGCGGGGGTGCATCGCCGGCGCGGCGAGCACCGGCCCCCGCGCGCACAGGGCGAGCGCCGTCACGAGGTCGTCGGCGCGCCCCGCGGCGAGGCGGGCGATCACGTCGGCGGTCGCGGGCGCGAGCAGCACGAGATCGGCCTCGGCGGCGAGCGCGACGTGCAGCTCGCCCGCGAAGCCGGGATCCCACATGGTGTCGCGCACCGGCTCGCCGCAAAGCCCGCTCAGCGTCATGGGCCCGAGGAACTGCTGCGCCGCGCGCGTCATGATCGGGAGCACGCGCGCGCCGCCCTGGATCAACAGCCGGGCCACCTCGGCGGCCTTGTACGCAGCGATGCTGCCCGAGACGGCGAGCGCGACGGTCGGCCGCGCGCCTTCGGGGGCTTGGCCAGCGGGCGGCGGGGCGGAGGCCTCGGGGCGAGGTGCGGGAGATGACGGCGTTCGGCCAGACATGGCGCAGGTGCCAGCGTGGGTCGTGGGGTCGGTCCGGCGTCCACCGTGGCACGAAAATCGCCAATCGTACACCGTACACCGTACACGGCCACGACACGGTACACGCCGCACCGCGGGCGGATGCTCCGGGGCCGCGCTGCGGGCAGAGCGCTCGCGCTGGCGCGCGTGCGCGCGCACGCGCGCGCGCACGCCGACACGCGCGCCGACACGCGCCAACGCGCCCGCGCAGCAAGAAACCCGGCTGATTTTTGGGGCGTGGCAGTGGCATCACCCGCCGGGAGCGCGTATTGGGATGAGCTCCCTCAGAGGAACACGACAACGATGGCAAGCACCGTCCTCACCGGCATCAAGCCCACCGGAACGCCGCACCTCGGCAACTTCGTAGGGGCGATCAAGCCGGCGCTCGCGCTCGCAGGGACCGCGTCGAACGCGCTCTACTTCGTCGCGGACTATCACGCGCTCAACGTCATCCACGACGCGCAGAAGCTCCGGAGCCTGGTCCACGAGGTCGCCGCGACGTGGCTCGCGCTCGGCCTCGATCCCGAGAAGGTCATCTTCTACAGGCAATCCGACGTTCCGGAGATCTTCGAGCTCAGCTGGATCCTCTCGTGCTTCACGGCGAAGGGGCTCATGAACCGCGCCCACGCCTACAAGGCCGCTGTCGCCAAGAACATGGAGTCCCGGGCCGGGGCGTCGAGCGCCGCGGGCGCCGAGGACAGCGACGACCTCGACGCCGGGATCAACATGGGCCTCTACGGCTATCCGGTGCTGATGGCGGCCGACATCCTCCTGTTCAAGACGAATGTCGTGCCGGTGGGCAAGGACCAGGTCCAGCACATCGAGATCGCCCGCGATATCGCGCAGCGCTTCAACGCGATCTACGGCCCGACCCTCGTCCTGCCCGAGGCGCGCATCAGCGCCGAGACGGCGGTGATCCCGGGCCTCGACGGCCGCAAGATGAGCAAGAGCTACGACAACACCATCGCGCTCTTCCTGCCGCCGGAGAAGCTGCGCAAGACGATCTTCAAGTACAAGACGGACTCGTCGCCCCCGAGCGAGCCGAAGGATCCGAACACCTCGCCGCTCTTCCACCTCTACCGGGAGTTCGCCACGCCCGAAGAGGCGGAGGCGCTCCGCGGCCGCTACCAGAGCGGCATCGGCTGGGGCGAGGCGAAAGAGGCCGTGTTCGAGGTCCTGAACCGCGCGCTCGAGGAGCCGCGGCGCCGCTTCGCCGATCTCATGGCCGACCCGGCCCGCGTCGACGCCCTGCTCTCGGAAGGCGCCCAGCGCGCGCGGGCGCTCGCGGGCCCGACGCTCCACGAGGTGCGCCGGGCGATCGGCGCTCGCTGAAGGCCGCGGCGGCGGAGGACGAGCGGAGCTCGCCGAGGCCAGCGCGCGGCGAGCGCCGCCGAGCAGCCGCCGCCGGCGTCGTTCGAGGCCGCCCGCTCAGCCGCCGTCGCTCGTCGTCGTCTTCTTCTTCTGGTTCTGGTTCTGGTTCTGGCGTCGCTTCTTGCCCTTGCCGCTCTTCGCCTCGTCCCCCGCGGGGTCCCGCTGGCCACGGGCTTCCGGCGCCGCCGCGCCCGGGGCGTGCGCGACGGTGATCCCCTCTGCGGGCGGCGCGTCCTCGCCGCGCGCGCGGCCGCCTTCCCCTTCGGCGCGCTCCTCCCCCTTCGCGCGGAACGTGCCGAACCCCGCGCGCTCGGTCCAGCCGCGCTCGCCCGTGAGCCCGGGCTCGCGGCTCTCGACGGTGCCGCCGCCCGGCTCCGGGCCTGTCACGCCTGGCGTGCGGACGTCCGGCCCCTGCGTCACGACGAGGTACTCGTCCGCCACGTACTCGGGGTGATTGTCGTCGGCCGTCTTGGCCTCGGGGTCGCGCGGGCCGCTCCCGACATGGACGATCTGCGCGGTCGGCGGGTAGCTGTCGCTCCACTTCTCCCGCACGGCGTAGGCGCCGTCGCGGACGACCCGCGAGCTCGTCGTCTTGAAGCCGGGGATGCCGCGCTGAGAGAGCGCCCGCTTCCCTTCGGGCAGCTTCGGCGTCGGGCGCTCCAGCTCCTCGAACGGGACGACCTCGTCGATGCGACGGAAGTACGTGACCGTGAGCTTGCGCGAGGGCCCGAGGATCTCGGCGCGCACGACGCCGCCGGCCACCGTCTCGTGGAGCACGATCGGGAAGTCGAACGGGTTCCTGAAGCGGTAGTTGATCGTCGGGTAGACGACGGTCGCGTCGAGGCCGAGCTTGATGTAGTAGCTCGGGCGGGAGTGCGGGTAGCGCTCGACGATCTCGAGCCCCGCGAAGAACGCGGCGCCGTGGAGCGTGCCCGAGATCTGGCAGGTCCCGCCGCCGAGCCCGTCGACGAGCTCTCCCTGGGCGATGACCGGAGCGACGCGGTACCCGTGCGCCTCGTCGCGCGGGCCGACCGTCTCGTTGAAGTCGAAGATCTCGCCCGGCATGACGACCACGCCGTCGAGCTTGGACGCGGCGAGCCTGAGGTTGTACGTCCTCTCCTTGGACTTCGCGCCGGTCGCGTAGCGCGTCTCGAAGTAGCCGAGCACCTGATCGAACTTGACGTTGCCGAGCTGCTCGGCGACGAGCTTCGGCGCGATCGTCTCGACGCTGGCCTGCGCGGTGTCCTCGCCCGCCCGGAGGGCGGCGTCGATGCGCGCGAGCGTGCCGTAGACGTCCAGCCGATACCCGATCTTCTCGGGCTTGAGCTGCTTCGCCTCGAGGTCGACGTACGCGTCGACCGCGGGCGCGTCGAGCTCGACCTTCAGGTCGAGCAGCTTGCTGATCGCCCGCTCGGAGTCGAGGAGGAGCGGGATCGGGATGTCGAGCGGCGCGTCCTCGTCGCGCTTGTCGCCACCGCCGGCCCGCTCGTGCGCGCGGCGGAGCGCGCTCTCGGGGCGGAGCGCCTCGCGCACGAACTCGGCGAGGCGGACCCGGTTGATCTCGACGCCGAGATCGTTGCGGCGGAGCGCGCGCGCGGAGCCGTCGGGGAGCACGATCCGGATCTCCCCGGTGGCGTAGCGGCGCACGAGGTCGAGCGCGTTCGCCACCACGTCGCCGCCCGTCGGCACCGGCACCTGCGCCACACGGAGGACCGGCGGGGGCCTGGGGCCGTCGTCCGGCGGGGGCGGCAGCACGAGGTAGGTGATGGCCAGGCCGCTCGTGACGAAGATCGCCACCAGCGCGGCGAACCGCCAGAGCTCCGGCGAGCGGCGAAGATCCATGCGAGGGCGGCCATCTTGAAAAGCGTTGCCCGAACCGTCAAGCGAACGCGGGCGCGCGGCGCGGCTACGGTGCGGCCCGCGTCACATCGGAGCCGTCGCGCGGCGCCTTCGATGCGGCGCGCGCCGCCCTGAGGAGCGGCTCCTTGATCGAGCCCGCCCCGGGCACGAGCAGAGAGCCCCGCTGCCGCGCCGGGCCGCCGTGCGGCGAGGAGCGCAGGAGGAGCGCGCCCGCGAGCACCACGAGGACCACGAGGCCGACGGTCGCGGGGACGAGCCAGCGCCGCGCGCGGCCCTCGTCGGACGTCGGCGGCGTCTGCGGCGCCGGCCGAGCGCCCTGCGGTGGGCCGGCGCCGCGCTCCGCGCCCGCGCGCCCGGGCTGAGCGGCGGCTTGCGGCGAGCTCTGCTGTGACTGCGGATAGTCGGAGTCGAGCGCGCGCTCGCGCGCGATCTGCATGGCCTCCTGGATCGCGGCGCGCCGCCGCTCGCCGCGCGGGCCGAGCATCTGCTGCATCAGCGCGCCGAGCTCATCCGAGGTGGCGATGGGCGTCGCTGGCGACAGCTGCTCGATGGACTGGCGCAGCTCGGCCATCGTGGCGAAGCGCTCGTCCCTCGGCTTCGCGAGCATCCTCATGAGGATGCGCCCGACGTCCTCCGGGAGCGACGGGACGAGGGTGCGCGGCGGCTCGGCTGCAGCCTTGTCGCAGATGCGGCGCACCGTCGCAGGATCGTTCTCGGCGTGGAAGGGGTGCTTGCCCGTCACGAGCTGATAGAAGACGATCCCGAGCGTGAACACGTCGGTGCGCCGATCGATGGGCTCGCTGCCCGCCTGCTCCGGCGACATGTACGCGTACTTGCCCTTCACCTGGCCGACCTGGGTTCGCTGCAGGTTCGAGGCGGCCTTGGCGACGCCGAAGTCGAGGATCTTCACCGACCCGTCGTATCCGACCAGGATGTTTTGCGGCGAGACGTCGCGGTGGACGAGGCCAACGGGCTTGCCGTCGCCGCCGCGCAGCTCGTGCGCGGCGTGCAGGCCGAGGGCCGCCTCGGCCACGATGCGGAGCGCGAAGGGGAGCGGCAGGCCGCCGCGCGCCTTGCTCTCGCGGAGAACCAGGTTGAGCGGCTCGCCGTCGATGAGCTCCATCACCTGGTAGAGGACGCCGTCCTCCTCACCCACATCGATGGTCTCCGCGACGTTCGGGTGATGGATCTGCGAGACCAGGGTGGCCTCGTCGAGGAACATCGCCTCGAAGTCGGGATCGTCGCTCAGCTCGGCGCGCAGCAGCTTGACGGCGACGATCCTGGGGAGCTGGCCGCCCGTTCGAGCGGCCCACACCGAGGCCATGCCCCCGAGCGCGATGGGGACGAGGAGCTCATAGCGACCGAGCGTGTGGCCAGCGCGTACTTCTCCCATGGTGCTCACGTGCCGCGTAACCCCGGAGCGAGGCAGCGCCCGCCGGGAATCGAGCCCGCCGAGCGCGGCCCGCCGCGGCCCGCCCGCTACGTCGGGTCCGCAAGAAGCGCTCGGTGTGCCAGGTGGTGCTCTTGATCGAAAAATGACCGCGTGCGCCCGGAATGCGACCGGGCGCCTGGTGTTCGGATCGTCGCAGAGAACGCCTTGGCGCTCAACCCGGAACGCCGTTCAGGTCGCAGCGTGATCTTTCACCGATCCATCGCGGAACGGGCCGGTCGCGCTCAGCGCGTGAGCCCCCGTGCCTTGGAGAGATCGCCGGTGTCCTCGGCCGGCGCGTCGTGCTGCGAGGACTCGGGAGACGGGATGACCTTGCGCAGCGCTGACAGGTGTCGCTTGGTGACCCCTGTCACCGCCAGGATCTGAGCGTCGGTCGCGCGACGCACTCCTTCCATGGAACCGAGCTCCCGGAGGAGCGCCGTCCTCACCGCGCCGCCAAGCCCGGGGATGTCCTCGATCTCGGACCGGAGGCGCCGCGCCTTGCCGAGCCGCTTGCGTGCGTGGTTTGCGAAGCGGTGCGCCTCGTCGCGCGCGCGCGCCAGGAAGAAGAGGGCGGAGCTCGTGGATCGGAGCGGGATACCGTTCTTCTGGCCAGGCAGGTAGACGCGGTCGACGAGCTTCTCTCCGGTCTGCGTCTCCCGCTCCTTCGCCAGACCGACGATCGGGAGGCCGTGCAGGCCGAGATCGCGCGCCGCCGACAGCGCCACCTGAAGCTGGCCGCGCCCACCATCGACGACGAACAGATCCGGAAGATCCCACTCACCTCCGCCGGCCTCGGCGCGCTTCGACACATCACCCCCCGCGCCGGCGCTCTCTCGCTCCGCGGCCGCGGACACCGGCGTCCCTTCCGTCTCCGGCGGAGCGTCGCTCGCTGTTGCCGAGCCGATCTCCTCATCAGCCAGGTCGCCCTCCGTCGCATCACTCTCGAGCGCGCCGCTCTCCGCCGGATCGCTCTCCATCATGTCGCTCTCGGTGACGCCCTCCATCACGTCGCTCTCGGGCGCGCCTTCGGCGCCGAGCGCGGCCTCGCTGTCTGCGGTGGACGCGGGGCTCGCCTGCCGGGCGGCCTTTCCGCGGCGGAAGCGCCGTGAGAGCACCTCGTACATCGCGGCGTAGTCGTCGCCGTCGGCCACGCTCTTCACGTTGAAGCTGCGGTAGCGCTTCTTGTCCGGCTGACCATCGAGGAGCGCCACGATCGATCCCACCGTGTCGCCGCCGCCGAGATGCGAGATGTCGCAGCACTCGATGCGACGCGGGAGCGTCGGGAGACGAAGGCGCTCCCTGATCTCCTCGAGCCGGGCCTCGAGATCGTCGGAGCTCCGCTGCTTCTCCCGGAACGCGTGAGCCGCGTTCTCGCTCGCCATCTTGAGCAGATCGACGCGGGGCCCGCGCTGAGGCACGAAGAGCGCCACCTTGCGGCCGCGCCGATCGCCGAGCCACTCCGCGACGCCCTCCGCGCCGTCGGGCAACACCGGCACGAGGACCTCATCGGGGATCGTGGTGGACGCGACGCCATAGTACTCGTTCAAGAAGCCGCCGAGCACCTCGTCGTCCGGCAGCTCCATGTTGCGGAGCGAGAAGGACAGCGTGTCTGTCACGCGCCCCCTCCGCACCAAGATCACTTCGACCTCCACGAGCGTCCCCTCGCGGTAGATGCCCACCACGTCTTGATCGACGTCCTTCACGTAGACGACGCGCTGGGCCTCGCGCACGGCCTCGACCGCCCGGAGCTGATCGCGGTAGATGGCGGCGCGCTCGAACTCGAGCTCCCGCGACGCGTCCCGCATTCGCGTGGTGAGCTCCCCCGTGAGCTCGTCGTGGCGCCCTTCGAGGAAGAGCGCGACCGAGCGGACCATCTCCGTATAGAGCTCCCGGTCGACATCCATCACGCAGGGCGCGAGGCAACGCTTGATCTGGTACTGCAGGCAGGGGCGCCGGCGCGACGCCATCTCGGTATCGGAGCAGGTGCGGAGCTGGAAGTGCTTGTTGACCAGGTGGAGCGTCCGCCGCGCGCTCGTCGCCGAGTGGTAGGGCCCGAAATAGCGCGCCTTGTCCGGGGCGGGACGGCGGACCGTCTCGAGCATCGGCCACGCCTTCTGCGTGTCGAGCTTGAGGCAAAGGAAGTCCTTGTCGTCACGCAGCTTGACGTTGAACCGCGGCTTGTGCTGCTTGACGAGCTCGTTCTCCAGTACGGCCGCCTCCTTCTCGGTGGCGGTCACCACCGTCTCCAGATCGGCCACGATCTTCCGGAGTATCGGGATGAAGTACCTGGCGTCGCTCCCGCTCTCCTGAAAGTAGCTGCGGACGCGCGAGCGCAGGCTCTTCGCCTTGCCGACGTAGACGACGGCGCCGGCCTTGTCGATGAACAGATAGCAGCCCGGCGTCGTCGGGAGCGACGCGAGCTTGGCGGCGAGGAGGGCTTCGGGATCCTGCTTGGCGCTCGGGTTGACCACGGCCGGAACGATCTAGAAGTCGCGCGCGCCGGCAGCAAGCGCCGCGATCACGGCTGCTCCCGTGGAGAGCGGCCGACGCGGCCCGCGCCGGTTCTCCTTTACATCTAGAAAAACGCCGTCATGAGACGCGGCGCCGCTCGCCTCGGCGCGACGGGGCAGAACGCCCAGGTCGAGATGTCGGGCGGCGAGCGCCCTGATCACGAGAGCCGCGCAGCGCGCGCGAGCGCCCTGATCACGAGAGCCGGGCGCGCCGCGCGTCGACGCGCGGCTCTCGTGAGGCCACCCGATCACGGTGCGCCGCCGTCAGCGTCGCGCGATCGCCCGTGTACGAGGCGGCGCTGGCGACTGCGGTGATGGCGCGCCGCGCCCACGTCGACGCGAGACACGCCCTCGAGCAGGCAGTAGGCTCGACGGCAGGATCTTCGCGGGAGGAGGTCTCGGGTGTCGAGCGCTCCTGCTTCGTGGCCTGGCGGACGACGGCGTCTTCGCCTCGGTCGCAATCCGGCGCGACTCCCGGTCGCTCCATCGCGCCCAGTCCGTCTGGAGCTTCCTGGCCTTGAGAGAGGTCGCCCGCTGGAGAGCGAGGTTGCCCGTACCGGCCATCGGTGCCCGCTTGTCCCCGCCGTAGCTGCGCTTCGGGCTCTCCCCGCAAGCCACTTTCAGCCCGCCGGGCGCCACGGTGGCGAGCGTCTGGGAAGCATCTGGCAGGAATCAGGGAGGAACCTGGGAGGAAGCTCGGAGGGCCGATGGGACGGCTGATGCCCGGTCGGAGCTCCATCGTTACCGCGCACCCTCTAATCAGGTTGCCTGAACCCGAAAGGACTTGTATGGTCGTAACACCACCAGCGACTGCCCGTTCGATACCCGGGTCCTGGGGCCAGAAGGCATCGGCGAACTGAGCCTGCGGCGCCACCGGCCCCGTGTCTGGTTCCCGTTCGCTGCCGTCCAGGTGCGCCGCCGCGCCTGGTGTCGGGCGGCCCCCGAGGTGGGAGTGCGCGTCGAACAGCCGAGGAGTGACGAACTGTCCACCAGCGTCCATCACCGCCGCCCCGCTCGGGGGATCGATGTCGCCCTCGGCGGCGACGGTGAGCTTTGCCCCCTCGCACGGGGGCGAGCCGCGGGCGAGCGTCACCCTGGTGCCCAGCACGAGTGTCACCCCCTGAATCAGGATGAGCGGCTGAGCAGGAGCGGCGGCCTCGTGGCCTCCCGCAGGGCGACTTCCGGCTTGCCGGGGCGGCCGTCGGAGCTCGGGCACGGCGAGCGGTTTGGGGGACTCGGCCGGAGGCTGGGCAGCTCCAGCACAGCCGCAAAAAGACGCAGCCAGACCGGAGGCGACATGGCCTGGGGGCTGCAACGTGGGTGGGAGCAACCGCGTCGGGCCGCCGCGCCGATCAGCCAGGGGGATGTCCTGGCAGGTGGGTGGGGTAGCCCTCATGACGTCGACACCGCCGGAGGGCGGCTCGGCGGCCGACACGTTGCGGTCGATCGCGGAGAGCGGCTCGGTCGGGAGACGAGAGCTCGGGCATACGGTTACGCCGCCGGAGCAGGGTGGAGTGCAGAAGTGAAAGGCTGCCGCTCCAGCTCACCGGGGTCGCCTGGAACGGCGACCTCGGCCATGACACCTTTCCTCGTCGCGGGCGCTCCACCCGGGGGGTCGGGCTCCTCCACGGTCCCTCGGTCAGGCGCCCGCTTCGGCCGCTGCGCGGTGGGGCGCGTGTGTCCGGAGCACAGGAAAGCAGATCTTCATGGGAATGTCGCTGGCTCCCCTCGGTTACGGGGCTGCCCACGGCACGCGCGCCGCGGCATCCAAAGCGGGAGCGCGGTGCAGAGAGGAGCACGGCGCTGTCCATCGCACCCTCTTGGGTTGGGGCGGAGCCTGGCTTCGCGGCGCGACGTCGCGCGACGTCGGCAGGGAGACGAGGTGGCTGGAGTCCGGCTCGACCGGTCGCCCCCAGCACCCGATGACCGACGGGGAGGTGGCGAGCGCGGGTTCTTGACGCGCGTTGAGGGGAGAGGGGGACACCTCTCGAATTATTTTCAAGCAAGGTGCTGTTCAGCAGTTGACAACTCTAGCTATTCATGGGACGCGAGATCCAATGAACAACGTCGAAACCGAGATCAAAAGCCACGTTGATGCATTCGTCTCTCAGCTGAGCGGACTTGTCCGCAAAGCGGCTCTCGAGGCCGTCGCCAACGCCCTGCGAGGCGAGGGCCAGCCGGCCGCTGCGGCCGCCGCGCCGCGCAAGGCGGGTCGGGCCAAGGCCGCTCCCCAGCAGCCTGCGGAGGTCAAGAAGGCGGTCGGTCGCCCCGCTCGCGCTGCGAAGCCCACCCGCAAGAAGGGCGAGAAGCGCTCGAAGGAAGAGCTCGCCGCCATGACGCAGAAGGTCCTGGAGCACATCCGGAGCAACAGCGGCCAGGGCGTCGAGCAGATCGCCAAGGATCTGGGCACCACCACGAAGGAGCTGACCCTCCCGATTCGGAAGCTGCTCGTCGAGAAGAAGATCACGTCGAAAGGAGAGAAGCGGGCTACCAAGTACTTTTCCCGCTGAAGCCGGCATCGACGCTCTCCAGAGGGGTCGGGCCAGACCGACCGAGGTCGACGTCCCGCCTTCCCGCAAGCCCAGCAGGGGAAATCGCGGCGAGCCGGGAGCTGTCCCGGCAGGCGCGGAGACGTCGCACCTCGGCGCGGAGCAAGCTCCGCAGGCGTACACGCCGCTGGATGCCCCTCAGGAAGTCCCGCCAAGCCATGTCGTCTCCTCGTAGGACGACCCGTAGGACGACGGCGAAATCCGCGCGTGAGGCGCGTCAACTGCCGCCCGACCGCTGCTGAGCGGAGCCGCCTTGTGACACGACGCAGGCGGCGCCGCTCCGCGATCGCGTCTGTGCACACATGTCCGCTCTGGTGCCCAGGACGCCGGGTTACCGAGCCGCCATGCCCGTGCTCTTGTCGACGTCGGATCGGGAGAGACCACCACGTCATGACCCCCTGAGCCCCAACATATCGTGGGGCATCATCGAAGGACCACCACATCTAGTTTCGTGCATCCGCGATCGCCTCGGGTCTCTGTCACGCGGCGCTGACGCGGCCTCGAAACGGACGCTGGGGCGTGAGCCGGGGCGGAGCTCCAAGGACACGAAAGGGAGGGTCACCGGCGCGACGCGGCGCAGGAGTCCGGTCATCCGGGGCCGGACTCCCGCCGGGCGGTGCTCGCTGCGTGGAGCCGTGAGCGTGGCCGGAACTGCCGACATGGCAGAGCACGATCGGCGCCGCGCAAGCCTCGTTGCTGTGAACGCCCGACCCGCTCCGCCCATCCGGCGCCCTTCTCGACGATGACGCGGCGCCCTCGGAGCCGCGCTGGACCTGGCCGGCCCGGAGCTCAACGCACCTTCACGGACACCTGGACAGGACGCCCCAGGCGGATATCGCGGGCTTGCAACGTGGGCGAGCCTGACGCCTGGCAAGGGGGAGCCACCGGAGGCCTATCGACCTCTGGCGAACAGGAAGGGACATGGGCAGCAGGGCTCCTTCGCCAGGCCCATGGGACAAGCATGGTCTGTGCCATCAGGGCAATCGCTCCACCCGATAGCGCGGCTCGTCCACCGAAAGGAGCCGCGAGAGCGACCCGTCAACTTACTGGACAGGTTCTAACCATCCGCGGTGTTCGAGCAACTCGGCGATGCACAAGAGGCCGCACGCCGGACCGGACACCCCGGCAACGACCGCTGACGCTCGGGGCGCGATGACGGCGGCGGGAGGATGAGAGCTCGCAGGGAAGGGCGACTCGGGCTCAGCGCGGGGCTCGGCTCGCGACGATGAGGACATTCGAGAAGGGCGTTTTCCCCCAGGCGGGCACCGTCTCGCAGGAGAAGCCGAGCTGCTCGAGGAGCGCCGCGATCTCTCGGGCGGGACGGAAGCGCACACGCTCGCCCCGGTTGAATCGAAGCGCGGTGAAGACACGCTCCTCAAGGAGCGTGATCGAGCTCCTCAAGCCGCGCTCGGTGTCCGCCTCGCGGACGAGCAGGCGCCCGCCCGGACGAACCGCGGCCGCCGCGCGCCGCAGGATCGCGTCCTGCTCTTCCACGCGGAAGTAGTGGAGCAGGTCGATGAGCAGCACGGTGTCTGCAGTTCCGAGCTCGGCCTCGCGCGCATCTGCGCACCAGAACTCGGCGTCCAGCGGAGGGCGGGCGTGGGCCGCGCGCTGCGGGCCGGGCGGGCCGGACGACTCGGACGAGCGCGGGAGAGATGCGCCGGAGCCCTCGCCGGCCGCGCGCCGGGCGGCCTCTATCTTGGCTCGGTCCCAGTCGAACCCACGCGTGCGCTCGGCCCTCCCCAGCTCGAGCAGGAGAATCGGCAGCTGGCCAGCCCCGGTCCCGATATCGAGGACCTCCCCGAGCGCGCCGGGGCGGTCGCCTGCGATGTCGGCAATCAACCGGGCGATGGGGTCGCCGAGCAGCTTGAAGCGGACATAGTGAAAGCGGGTACGCTGCGCCGGCGTGGCGCCCTCAGGCGGGCTGTACCTCCCGGCGACGCGCTCGACCGCGTGGACCCAGGGCGGCGCATCGCCGGGGAGCCGATACGGCTCCATCCTGCTGCTCTGCTGCGAGGGAGCGCGGCGCCGCTTCAGCGTGACGAGGACGAAGATCAGGCCGCCGCCGAGCGCCGCGAGCGCGAGCCCGACCACCGGGGCGCCGAGGAACATGTACTCGGGGAAGTCCGAAAGCGCTTGCGCCCAGCTCATCTTTTCGTAGAGGCGCAGCCAGCGACCCGTGCGGAGGTACGCTCCGACCTGGACCTCGGCCGTGAGGAGCGCTGGCGCGAACAAGGGGTTGGAGATGTTCGCAGCGACCCAGGCAATCGCTGCATCCAGACGGAACCACAGGCAGAGGAGGAGCACGAGCGGCGTGTGGCAGCCGAAGATCGGCTGCGACCCGATGAACAGGCCGATCGCGACCGCCACGGCGGTCCGGCCGGCGGACAGCTCGCTGCCACGGAGCTCACGCCACGCGCGGCGCGCCTCCTCTCGGAGGAGAGAGTATTTCGCCAACGTTCAGGGTTTGCTTTCCCGTGCAGCACGATCCGTCTCACCCGCTGCATCGGCCGTCGTCTTGGAGAGGATGTCGCTCACGGTCGTGGGTGTCGCCTCGTCGAGCGCGTCCCACGTACCGCCCGCCGCCGGCTCGCCTGACACGGCGCCCGCAGCGCGTTTGCTCCGCTGCGCCTCCAGCGTGCGAAGGTACATCTTCGCCGTCCTGCTCTCGGGATCGATGGCGAGCGCCTCGCGCCACTCGGCGCTCGCCTGATCGGGCGCGCCGAGGGAGAGCAGCGCGACGCCGAGCAGCACGCGCGCTGGTGCGTACTTCGGGTTCGCGTCGCGCGCGGCGGCGTAATGCTCGCGAGCGAGCGCCAGATTCCCGGCGTCGCGGTACATCGTCCCGAGGCGCAGCTGAAGATCCACGAACGTCGGACACAGCGCCACAGCCCGCGTGAGCTCGGCGATCGCTTCCTGCGCGCAACCGGCGTCGGCATAGGCCTGCGCGAGATCGGCGTGCATGTTGGCGATCTTGCCGCGCGCGAACGGGTCGAGGACGCCGCCTCCCCCCTCGCCGCGGCGGATGCGAGAGTAGACATGCCGCGCGGCCTCGTATTTGCCGAGGTCGTTGTAGGTGACGGCGAGGTTCAGCAGCGCTTCCGTGTAGTGCTCGTTGAGCTGCACCGCGCGCTCGAAGTGGGCCTCGGCCGCGAGGAAATCACCGCGTTCGTGGAGAATGACGCCGAGCATGTTGTAGACGTCCGCGAAGCGGTCGGTCTTCTCGATGATCTGCCGCAGGGCGTGCTCCGCGAGATCGTACTCGCGCCGCTCGTAGTGCTCCCTGCCGAGAACCAGGAGTTGCTTCAGCCGGTCGTCCATCAGGCCCGTCAGCTTACGCGACCGGCGTACGATGGGATCTGCCTTCCGCGCAACCCTTGCGTCGGGCAAGGAGTCGCGCGGTTGCAACCCCGTCGATGCCTTGGTACGCACGTCGGCGTGCCGAGTGCAGTACCCCAGAACCCGCTCGAGGCCTCCGGAGCGCCGGACGCCGAGGACCGCGCCCGGGGGCGGAGCGGAGAGGCCGGCAGCGCGGCGGAGCCTGGCGCCGCTGTCCCGCAAGACGGGCCGCGCGTGGAGCCCGGCGCTGCTGTCCCGCAGGACGCGCGGCGCGCGGAGATCGTGCGCGCCGGCGCGGCCGAGGACGTCGCGGACGACGCGCTCGACGCCCCCAGCAGACCGCCCTCGCCGCCGCTGACCGCGCCGCTGCAGGGCGGCCGCCGGGGCGAGGGCGCTCCGGCTGCTCCCTGGTCGCGCAGCAGCGAGCTGCGCGCGCGCGCGGCGTCGACGTGGCCGCCGCAGCTCCCTCCTCCTTCTTCTCGCGGGCGCGCATCGGCGCCCTGGTCGCGCGGCAGCGATCCGCGCGTGCAGCCCCTGCGATCGCCGTCGCTCATGGACGGCGGTCCCCACGCGGGCCCCGGTTCGACGGACGGTCCGCGGCTTCCTCCCGGCCTCAGCCGGCCCCCTCCAGGACCGCACCTGTCGCCGCGCATGACCGCGGTCTTCGGCGGCATCTTCGGCCTCGCGACGCTCACCTCGCTCATCGCGCTGCTGATCCAGGGCGTCCCGGTGCGCGACGAGCGCGCGCTGGTCGCGGCGAGCCCGACGGCCTCGGCAGCAGGTACGGACGGGGCCGCCAGGCCGTCCTCCGCGCCCGAGGTGAAGACCAAGCAGCGCACCCCGCTGCCCGGCCCATGGCGGATCTCCGAGCTCGGGAAGGATCCTTCCATGCTCCTGGTGAGCGACGTGATGGATCGCCGGTCGTTCATCACGGCCCTCGACGAGAAGGGCGTACCGAAGGCGCAGATCTACCGGATCATGAAGGCCTTCGACGGGCTGCGGAAGTTCGACAAGTGCGGCCGCAAGGACCGGTTCACGGTCGCGATGGATCGCTCCACGCGCCGCGTCCGCGCCTTCGAATACGAGGTCTCGGCGAGCGAGATCTACCAGGCGAGGGACGACGCGGCCGGGCTGCTCAAGGGCGCCGCGCTCGACATGAAGATCGCCGAGGAGGAGGTCGTCGCCTCCTTCTACGTGGGGAAGGATCTCGCCAACGCGATCCGGGCGGGGGGCCTGGAGCCCGGCGTGCTCGACGCGATCGACGACGCGCTGAACGGGCGCCTCTCGACGGAGAGCTTCGAGGAGGGGAGCACGGTCCGGCTGATCGCCGTCGAAGAGACGGCGCTCGGGATGTTCTCCCGGTACAAGAAGGTCATCGCGCTCGAGTACCGGCCCGCGGATCCCGCGGAGAAGCCGGTGCGCATCTACGATTTCAAGGGGCAAGAGGCCCGCGGCACGTTCGATGAGCGCGGCCGGCAGCCGCACGCCGGCGGCTGGCGCGCGCCGGTCCCGGGCGCGCCCGTGACGTCGAAGTTCAACCCGCAGCGGATGCACCCGGTGCTGAAGAAGAAGATGCCCCACAACGGGACGGACTTCGGCGCGCCGATGGGAACGCCGGTGTACTCGGCGTATCGCGGCGTTGTCGACTGGGTCGGCCCGGCGGGTCCGAGCGGCAACCTGGTCACGGTGACGCACGCGAACGGGGTCACCACCGGCTATGCGCACCTGTCGAGGTATGCCCCCGGCATCAAGGCCGGCATGAAGGTGGGTACCCATCAGCTCGTCGGCTACGTCGGGTCGACGGGCCGCTCGACGGGCCCTCACCTTCACTTCAGCGCCAAGAGGGACGGCAAGTACTTCGATGCCGAGACCCTCCAGCTCGATGGAGAGCGCGTGATGCCCGCCATCGATCGCGCGGCGTTCGCCGCGGCAAAGGAAGCGCTCGACAAGCGGCTCGACGCCATCCCGCTGCCCGAGCCGCCGCCCGAACCGGCGAAGCCGGAGGCGGCAGAGCCTCCCTCGCCGCCGCTCGCGGCCACCGGCAGCGAGGCCTCGGCCGCCGCGGCGCCGGACGTCGGACCGAGCGGACCGAACGAGCAAGAAGCGCAGCCGCCGGAAGGCGCCGGGGACGACGAGGGCGAGCTCATCGAAGGCGCCGATCTCAAGAGCCCGCCGGAAGCGATGTGACGCCGAGCGGGCCGAGAGGTCCGCTCGATGAGAGCAGACGCCGAGCGGGCCGAGAGGTCCGCTCGATGAAACCAGAGGACGCCGAGCGGGCCGAGAGGTCCGCTCGATGGAGAGCAGACGCCGAGGGACGAGCTGTCCCGTCCTCGACGCCTTCGCGGCGTCGGGCAGACAAAACGCACCGAGGACGCGGAGGGGGAAACCCTCGCGTCCTCGATGTCCTTGCCGTGCCGTCCATCCCGATGGGCGGCGGCCCAGGCGTGCTACCGCTTCGAGTACTGGAAGCGCTTGCGAGCGCCGGGCTGGCCGTACTTCTTGCGCTCCTTCTTGCGCGCGTCGCGCGTGAGGAAGCCCGCGCGCTTGAGCGACGGCCTGCGCTCCGGATCGAGCTCGCAGAGGGCGCGCGCGATGCCGTGCCGCATCGCCTCGGCCTGCGCGCTGTGGCCGCCACCGACCACGGTCGCGCTCACGTCGAACTGATCGAGCAGCTCGAGCAGCTCGAGCGATTGACGCATCACCATGCGCGAGGTCTCGCGGACGAAGTAATCGTCAGCGGGCCTCTGGTTCACCTTGATGTTGCCGGTGCCCGGCGAGAGGAAGACGCGCGCAACGGCGGTCTTACGCTTACCAGTGGCGTACGTTCTCGTTTCCGTCATGGCTTTGCTCAGCTGTAGCTAAGGGGCTGCGGCTTCTGCGCCGCGTGGGGGTGATCGGGACCGGCGTAGACCTTGAGCTTGGTGAGGAGCTCGCGCCCGAGCACGTTCTTCGGGAGCATGCCCTTCACGGCCTTCTGGATCGGGAGCTCCGGCTTGCGCTCGAGCAGGTGACCGTACGACTCGGAACGGAAGCCGCCCGGCTCGCCGCTGTGCCGCACGTAGTTCTTCTGCTGGAGCTTGCGGCCCGTCAGAAGGACCTTCTTGGCGTTCACGACGATCACGAAGTCGCCGGTGTCGACGTGCGGCGTGAACGTGGGCTTGTTCTTGCCGCGGAGCACCGTGGCGATGCGGCTGGCAAGGCGGCCGAGGGGCTTGCCTTCCGCGTCGATCACCCACCACGTACGCTCGTTGCGGGCCTCCGCAGGCTTGGCGGAAAAGGACTTGGGCTGAGGATTCATTGGGCGAAAAACTCCGGAAGGGCGCCTGCCAAAAAGGGGCGCCACTTCTACAAGGCGGCCCTTCGCCTGTCAAGCGTCTCAGGCTTCTGCGGGGGCATCGTCGTCGTCGGACGAGGGTTGGTCAAGCGGGGTTTGTCGACAAGCCGTCGGTTACGTCGGTTCCGTCGGCTCCGTCGGTTCCGTTCGTCGGCTCCGTCGGTTCCGTTCGTCGGCTCCGTCGGTTCCGTTCGTCGGCTCCGTTCGTCCCGCGCGCACCGCCGCGCCAGGCAACACTGCGGCGAGCGGACGCGGCGGTCGAGCGACCGGCCGATCCGCCTCATCGCTCATCGTTCACGTCACATCGCTCGCCGGCGTCCTGCTGGCTCGCTTGAAGGAGCTCATCACGGCAAGGAATCGACGACGGTTCAGCTCAGCGGAGAGGGCGGGATTCGAACCCGCGGTACGTTGCCGTACACACGATTTCCAGTCGTGCACCTTCGACCACTCGGTCACCTCTCCCGATACAACTTCAACGCGTCCGCTTCTGCCGGACCGGCGCCGCTCGAGAGAGAGCGGGCGGTCAGAGCCCACCTGCTTCAACGGGGGCAAGCAGCCAAGCGTAGCGGAGAGAGCGGGATTCGAACCCGCGGTACCCTTGCGGGTACACCTGATTTCGAATCAGGCACCTTCGGCCTCTCGGTCACCTCTCCGCCGGCGAACATGGCAAAGCGGGGCCGGCTGGTCAAGCATCTCCTGACCACCGACCGGTCCGGAGGTGCGCTTTCGGCGCCGAGACCCCCGCCAGCAGCCCGGAGCGCGCTCCCGGGCTGCGCTCGTCGTCCGGCCAGCGGCGCTCTGGCGCTGCAGGATCCGCGGCGCCGCACCCGCGGGCGCGGCCCTACCCCGCCCCGCGCGGCGCCTGCCCTCCGCGAGCGGCTGGCGGCGTCGGAGCGGCGCCCTCGGACGCAGGCTCGCGATCGCCGTCGGAGAAGGCCTCGGCCCCGAGCGCGGCGCGCGCCGCGGGCGTGCCTGCGCGCGGGAGCCGGATGACGAAGCGCGCGCCGCCGAGCGGGGACTCGAGCACGTCGATGGTGCCGCCGTGATCGACGACGATCTTCTTCACGATGCTCAGGCCGAGCCCCGTGCCGTCGTACCGCGTCGTGACGTACGGATCGAACACCGAGTCCCGCACGGCGGGATCGATGCCCGGGCCGTCGTCGTCGATCGCGATGAGGTGGCTCTGCCCCTCGCTCCGCGCGGAGACGCGAACGCTGCCCCACACGGCGGCGCCCGGGCGCTCTCGGGCCCCTCCGCCGGGCGCCGCTCGCTGCGCGTCGCGCAGCGCCTGCGCCGCGTTGCGCACGATGTTGCCGAGGGCGCGCCGGAGCATCTCGCGATCGAGCGCGGCCGGCATCGGGACATCCGGCACGTCGAACTCGAGATCGACGCGCCCGAGCAGCGCCTCGTCCGAGGCGTGCTCGCGCCCCGCCTCCTCGACCGCGGCGAAGCGCTCGCCCTGCTCGCGCAGGAACTCCGCGAGATCCGAGGGCTCGAGCTCCGCCCGCGGGAGCCGCGCGAAATTGGAGAACTCGCCGACGAGGCGGCGCAGCGTGCCGACCTCCTCCTCGACGACCTCCAGCGTCGTCTGGAGCAGGCGCTGGTACGCCGGGTCGCTGCCCGCATAGCGCCGGTGGCACTCCTCGACGGCGAGCTGGATCGGGGTCAGCGGGTTCTTGATCTCGTGCGCGAGGTGCCGCGCCATCTTCTGCCACTCGCCCATGCGCTTGAGGAACTCGATCCGCGCGCGGCTGCCCTCGAGCTCCTCGAGCATGCGGTCGAAGGCGCGGCCGAGATCGGCGACCTCGTCGTCGCCCTGCAGCCCCACGCGCACCGAGAGGTCGCCCTCCGCGACAGGCCGGGTCGCCGCGGCGAGCCGCGCGATGCGGTCGACCACGGGGCGCGCCACGAGCACGCCGGCGAGGATCGCGAGGAGGATCGTCGCGCCGAGCAGGGCGGCGAAGGCGTCGCCGTAGCTCTCGTCGAGGTACTCCTTCCGGTGCTCCCGCTCGAGGGCGTGGTACGCCTGCGCGAACGCCTGCGCCGCGTCGAGCTCGTCGAAGCGCGCGCTCGGCGCGGCGAACGTCGCGACGAGGGTCCGCGCGTCGCCGTCGCAGCCGCCGTCGCCCGGCGCTGGATCGCCGGGCTCGGCGGCGTGGCCGGGCGCGCGCGCGATCGCCTTCCGGACCGTGAGCGTCTTCTCGTGCGCCGGATCCACCGGGCGGCCGCGCTCGCGCGCCCCGACGAGATCGCCGCCGCAGCGCTCGACGCGGAGGGAGACCAGCGCGGGGTGAGCCGCGATGATGCGCGCGAGCTCGGCGTCGAGGCGCTGCGCGCCGCCGGCGAAGGCGGCCTCGCGCAGCGGGTCCGCCGCGACGATCGCGTCGGCCTCGGAGCGCATGCCCTGCTTGATGGCGGCGGCCAGCTCGGCGTACACGCCGAGCGCCCTGTCCAGGTGGACGCCGAACTCGGGCTGGAACGCCGTCGCCGACACCCGCGCGATCACCGTCCGGGCGACCACGATGCTGGCGACGAGCGGGATCAGGGCGGTCACGAGGATGGCCGCGACGACCCGCCGCTCCGTCCTGCCGGGGATGCGCATGCGCGCAGCATAGCCGCGGCCCCGCGCGGGCGCGGCGCGGGGGCGCCGGCGCTGAAGAAGGAGGGGCGCGCACCGCAGAGGAGCGCTGCGCGCGGCAGAGGAGGCCGCTCGCCGCGGCGGGGATGCCGCGCCGCGAGGGAGACGTTGCTCGTTACTCGACGGTGACCGTCTTCGCGAGGTTGCGCGGCTGATCGACGTCGTTGCCCTTCAGGTTGGCGACGTAATAGGCGATGAGCTGGAGCGGGAGCACGGTAAGGAGCGGCCCGACCTCGTCCGGCACCTTGGGGATCCAGACGTGGTGCTGAGCGATCTCGAGGATCGACTCGTCGCCCTTCGTGGCGATCGCGACGACCTGTCCCTCGCGCGCCCGGACCTCCTGCAGGTTGGAGAACGTCTTGTCGTAGTGCGCGTCGCGCGGGCAGACGACGATGACGGGGAGCGCCTCGTCGATGAGGGCGATCGGCCCGTGCTTCATCTCGCCGGCCGCGTAGCCCTCGGCGTGCGCGTACGAGATCTCCTTCAGCTTGAGCGCGCCCTCGAGCGCGATGGGGAAGCCGAGGCCGCGCCCGAGGAACAGGACGTCCTTCGCGTGGACGAGGCGCTTCGCGATCGCGTGCACGTAGTCGGCGTCGCCGAGCACCTCACGCATGTGGCTCGGGATCTCCCAGAGGGCCTGGAGGATCTCGCGCCCGCGCTCCGCCGGCAGCGAGTCGCGGCGGCGGCCGAGGTAGACGGCGAGCAGGAGCAGCGCGGCGAGCTGCGTGGTGAAGGCCTTGGTCGAGGCGACGCCGATCTCGGGGCCCGCGTGCGTGTAGAGCGCGCCGTCGGAGAGGCGCGGGATCGCGCTGTCGAGCACGTTGCAGAGCGCCAGCACCTTGGCGCCCTGCGCCTTCGCCGCCTTGAGCGCCGCGATCGTGTCGGCGGTCTCGCCCGACTGGCTGATGGCGATCACGAGATCGTCGGGGAAGAAGATCGGCTCGCGGTAGCGGACCTCGCTCGCGAGCTCGACGACCGTGGGGACCCTGGCGAGCTGCTCGATCCAGTAGCGGCCGGCGATGCCGGCGTGGTGGCTCGTGCCGCACGCGACGATGTAGACCCGGCGCAGCTCCTTCGCGAACTCGGGCGTGACCCCCATCTCGGTCGCGTGCACGTCGCCGGCGGCGAGATCGATCCTGCCGCGCAGCGTGGCCTCGACGACGTCGGGCTGCTCGTGGATCTCCTTCAGCATGAAGTGCTTGTAGCCGCCGCGCTCCGCCTGGACGGGGCTCCAGTCGATGCGCTTCACGCGCCGCTCGACCTTCTCGCCGCCGGCCACGGTCTCGATGCGGACGCCGCTCGCGCGCAGCTCGACGATGTCGCCGTCCTCGAGGAAGATCATGTCGCGGGTGTGCGCGAGCAGCGCGGGGATGTCGCTGCCGCACAGCATCTCGTTCTCGCCAGCGCCGACGACGAGCGGCGAGCCGTACCGGGCGGCGACGATGACGTCGGGCTCGTCGCGCGAGAGGACCGCGATCGCGTAGGCGCCGTGGACCTGCCGGAGCGCGCCGCGCACGGCCTCGAAGAGCGACTTCGCGCCCTTCTGGAGCTCGCGGTGGACGAGGTGAGCGACGATCTCGGTGTCCGTGTCGGAGAGGAACTTGACCCCCTGGCTCTCCAGCTGCTGCCGGACGGCCACGTGGTTCTCGATGATGCCGTTGTGCACGACGGCCACCGGGCCCGCGGAGTGCGGGTGGGCGTTCACCTCGCTCGGGCGGCCGTGCGTCGCCCACCGCGTGTGGCCGATGCCGGTCGTACCGTCGAGGGTCCGCTTCTCGAGCGCCTCGCTGAGCTTGATCAGCTTGCCGAGCGTCCGGACGATCTCGATGCCCTTGCCGTCATGAATGGCGATGCCGGCCGAGTCGTAGCCTCGATACTCGAGCTTCCGTAGCCCTTCGACGATGATCGGCGCCGCCTTTTTTGACCCAACGTATCCGACGATCCCGCACATGCTCGCCTCGTTCAGGTAGTGCCCGCGCGCGCCTACGCGTGCGGCGGAAAATGGAACGTTACTCCTGGCACCGGGAGCTGACAGAGAAAATCGAGCCCCCTGACGGTGACCGCCGCGTCGGTCGCGTTGGCCGCGTGGATCGCGCGAAGGTCACAGCCAGGACGAATGCTATCAACGCCGTGATCGAGGCGACCCCAAACGTGAGGGTGCCGCCCCCGCGCTTGTAGAGCTCACCCCACACGAGCATCCCGACGACGGATCCAGCGCCAGCGCTGGCAGTGAAGAGCCCTTGCGCCGTGGCGAGGATCTGAGGCGGGGAGCGATCCCGCGTGTAGGCGAGCGAGGCGACCCACATCATGCCGAACGAGACCGCGTGGAGCGGCTGGATCGCCAGCAGGGCGGGCCAGAAGCGCACATACGAGAGCAGCGCCCAGCGGAGCGAGGCGCCCGCGAAGGCGAACGCGAGCACCGTGGGCGGAGCGAACCGCTTGAGCAAGGGGCCGGAGAACGCCATGAGCGCGATCTCGCCGGCGACGCCGACGGCCCACGCGACCCCCACCAGCGACTCGGGGAAACCGATGTCGCGCAGGTGCAGCGTGTAACAGAGATCGTACGAAGAGGTGGCGCTCTGGGCCAGGAACGACGCCGCGAGGAACAGGCGGAAATCGTGGCTCTGGAGGAGGGCACGGGCGCGCTGCCGCACGGAGCCTCCGGCGGCCGGAGAGCGCGCAGCGCCGGCGGCGCCTTCGGTGGCCGGAGCGCGCGCAGCGCCGGCGGCGTCGGCCGCTCCGTCGCGCGCGCCGGACCGACGGAAGGGCGCCTCGCCGCGCGCCGGGAGGGCCCACGAGATGGCGAACGCGATCAGCAGGGAGGCAGCGATCGTGGCGGGGAACGCGGCCGGCCGCGCCGGATCGACGAGGGCTCCGCTGGCGATCGCCATCAGCGCGAAGCTGATCGAGCCCCAGAGCCTGAGCCGGCCGTAGGCGATGCCGGAGCTCGCCGACGCCTCCACCGCGACGACGTCGGCCATCGTGAACATCGGCGATCGAAAGAAAGCGAACGCGAGCGCCGCGACGAAGAGGCCGGCGAAGCCGAGCGACACGCCGAGCGCCGACGACAGCGCGAGCAGCGCGAACACGACGAAGGCGCCGGCGCAGGCCGCCCGGATCAGCCACACCCGCACGCCGAGCGAGTCGGCGATCAAGCCGAACACCGGCGGCGCGACGAGGCCCATCGCCGGGAGCGTCGCCGCGATCGCCCCCATCGCGAGCCCCTGCATCCCCCGCGCCTCCAGCCAGCTCGGGAACAGCGGAAGGTACACGCCGAGGACGGCGAAGATACCGAAGTAGTAAAGCGAGATCGCCCGCGGCGATGGCCTGTGCTCTGAAGGGATGGAAGGAGGCATCGGCTGTGAGCGGCCCGCCCCGAGCGCGAGGGGCGTTCAGCGTGCCGCTCTCTGACGCCCGCCAGGCAAAGGAGCAAGCTCCGCGCCCCGGAAGCGCGGAGCTCGGGTCATTGCCGCTTCTCGATCGCCGTGGGGCGCCCTACCGTACGCGCGGAATGGGCACCTCGGACCTCCGCAACGCTCCGCCCGGAACCTGGTTGCCCGCGCGCCGCCTGGCGCTCTGGATCTTCCAGCCGCTCGAGCGGTTCCTCCACGTCCAGGCGGCGAGCGGCATCGTCCTGCTCATCGCCACCGCGGTGGCCCTCGCGTGGGCGAACTCTCCCTGGGCAGCTTCGTACGAGCGCCTCTGGCACACGCCGGTGAGGCTCGGCGTGGGCTCCTACCTCGTCGAGCGCGATCTCCATTTCTGGATCAACGACGGGCTGATGACGATCTTCTTCTTCGTCGTCGGGCTCGAGATCCGGCGCGAGATCCATCAGGGCGAGCTCTCCGTCCTGAAGCGGGCGGTGCTGCCCGTCGCGGCCGCGCTCGGGGGCATGCTCTTCCCGGCGCTCATCTACCTCGCGCTGAACCCGAGCCCGCCGGAGCGCAGCGGATGGGGCGTGCCGATGGCGACGGACATCGCGTTCGCGGTCGGCGCGCTGGCGCTGCTCGGCAACCGCGTCCCGGCGGCGCTGCGCGTGCTGCTCCTCGCGCTCGCGATCATCGACGACATCGGCGCGATCCTCGTCATCGCCGTCTTCTATTCGTCGAGCATCTCGGCCGCGGGGTTCGGGCTCGTGGCCCTGGGCATCGCGGGCGTGCTCGCGCTGCAGCGCTTCGGCGTCCGCTCGCCGGCGGTCTACGCCGCGCCCGGCGTCGTCATCTGGGCCGGCCTGCTGAGCGCCGGCGTGCACCCCACGATCACGGGGGTCCTGCTCGGCCTGCTCACGCCGGTGCATCCCTGGTTCGGCGAGGAGGGCTTCCTCGCCGAGGCCCGGAGGGCGCTGCAGGACTTCCAGGAGCGCGCGACCGGCGGGCATGACGCGCGCGAGCTCACCGGGCCGCTCGCACAGCTCTCGCAGGCGCGGCGCGAGGCGCTGCCGCCCGTCGTGCGCCTGGAGGCCGCGCTGCATCCGTGGGTCGCCTACGGGATCATGCCGCCGTTCGCGCTCGCCAACGCGGGCGTGCGCCTCGGCGACGTGCACCTCGGCGCGGCGGGCTCGACGCGGCTGCTGCTCGGGGTCGTCTTCGGCCTGATGATGGGCAAGCCGCTCGGGATCATGGTCGCGTGCTTCCTGTCGGTGAAGCTCGGCCTCGCCGCCCTCCCGCGCGGCGTCCTCTGGCGAGGCGTGCTCGTCGTGGGATGCGTCGCGGGCATCGGCTTCACGATGGCGATCTTCGTCGCGGGGCTCGCGTTCGGAACGGGGCAAAGGCTCGGGGTCGCGAAGCTCGCCGTCCTGCTCGGGTCGCTGCTCTCGGCCCTCGTCGCGATGGCCGTCGGCAAGCTCGTGCTCCGCCCCGCGGAGGCAGGCCAGGTCGCCGCGACGGCCGATGAGGCGGAGGCATCGACGGAGTACTGATCGACCGGGGCCTCGGCGCGCGTGACGGCGGTCGCCGCGCAGGGCAGCGCACAAACGAGAACGGCGGCGCCTCTGGGGAGAGGCACCGCCGCTGGAACGTCGGCCTAGCTCGGCTCAGTACCGATCGCCGCCGCGACCGCCACGGCCGCCGCGGCCGCCACCACCGCCGCCGCCGTAGCCGCCGCCACCACCGCCACGGCCGCCGCGGCCACCACCGCCGCCGCCGCCGCCGCCGTAACCGCCGCCGCCGCCGCCGCCGTAGCCACCGCCGCCGCCGCCACCACGCTGGACGCGCTCCTCCGCCTCGTTCACGCGAAGCGGACGGCCGTCCATCATGGCGCCGTTCATGTTCTCGATCGCCTGCTGGGCCTGCTCAGGCGTGCCCATCGTGACGAACCCGAAGCCACGCGACTGCCCACTCTCGCGGTCGGTCACGATGTGTACATCCGTCACCTCGCCGCTCTGGGCGAAGGCGGCCTGCACGGAGGCCTTGGTGGCGGAGAAGGGGAGATTACCAACGTAGAGGCGAGTACCCATGACACTGATTCACTTCACGGCTCTGCGAGATGCGTCAGCTTCGGTGCCGAACAGTGCCCTGCCGCCCCGATGGAGCCGTGGGGGATCGAGGGGGGGCGGCGCTGGGGAGGAGCCCCCGATGCGCCACACGTTGCGTCGTCCAGTCCGCGATCAATCCGCGATCCCCGAGAAGAGAAGCGTCGTGTCGAGTGCCAGTGACGTTCGTGACCAGCCGATAGTAACCAAATGTCCCCACCGCGCAAGCGCTCGAAGCGGCCCCCATCACCGCGACCCTCGCCCGGACGTCCCGAACAGCCGCCGCGCGGTCGCGCTCGCCTCCACGCGGGGGTAGGCACACATCAGCGCCTCGCCGGGCGGCGGAAGGTGGCGCCGAGATCCCAGCCCTCGCCGCTGGCGGCGCGCGCGAGCGCGACGTCCGGCAGCACGCCGCCCGCGATCCGGACCTCGGCGATCACGCCGAG
This sequence comes from Sorangium sp. So ce426, assembly GCF_051475585.1. Lineage (NCBI taxonomy): Bacteria > Pseudomonadati > Myxococcota > Polyangiales > Polyangiaceae > Sorangium > Sorangium sp. So ce426. The sequence continues at coordinate 10,540,756 of NZ_CP150341.1, forward strand.
GCGGAGCGTGGCGGTGAGCGAGCGGGGGGCGGCGCCGGGCGCGAGGCGGGGCGGGTGACGGGCGAGGTCGAGGGCGCGGCTGCGATCGTCGGCGGTCGCGAGGGCGAGCAGCGCGCCGAGGGGCCCGGGGCCGAGCGGGCGCACCAGCGCGATCGCGAGCGTCGCCTTCCCGCGGGCGCGGCGGCGCCCGAGCTCCGCCCGCGCCACCGGCTCCGCGGTGACCTCGTGCCCAGGCCGCGAGAGGATCGGCGCGACCGCCTCGGCGACCTCGACGAGGTGGGCGGCTGACTCGTCCACGAGCAGCGACGCCGCGGGCCCTCCCCACGCGGGATCGCCGTGCGCCCTCGGGAGACCGACGAGGCCGAGGTGCGCGAGGCGCTCGGGCGGCAGCGCGTCGACCAGCCGCTGCGCGACGCCAGGCTGACCGAAGGGCCCGGCGTCGGGGCCCGTCGTGAGCACGATCCACCCGGCGACGCCCAGATCGAAGCGGACGGCGCCGCGGCGGTTCGTGTGCAGGCCGGCGCCGAGCCAGCCGAGGTCGTCGCGCTCGGTCTCGAACGCGCGCAGCGAGGTCGTCAGGTCGTCGGAGCGGATCACCTCGATCGCGTCGAGGAAGGCGGCGCCGCGCGCGGCGACGTCGTTGCGCGTCAGCGTGATCTGCCCCGGGCCGACGTCGGCCCGGAACGCGCCCGTGCCATCCGGCGCCGCGGGGTCGAAGCTGCGCGGCAGGAGCGCGACCATCGGCGACGCGAGCGCGCGGGCGACGCGGGCGGGATCCGCGCGCGGGAACACCGCGGCGAGCGGATCCCTCGGGTGCCGCTCGGGCCTCGGGATGTCGGCGAGCGCCGCGGCGGCGCCGCGAGCGCGGGCGCGCTCGACGGAGCTCACGATGTCGCGGCCGTCGAGCTTGAGCAGGCGCGCGGTGCGCAGCCCCTCGCGGAGGCGCACGACCGCGCCCTCCGCCTCGCGTGACGGCAGCGCGGACGAGAGCGTCGGGTACGGGTTCCCGGACGCATCGAGCCCGTAGAGGCTGTCGGCGATCGCCGGCGCGAACAGCGCCGCGGCGGGATCGCTGAGCTCGTGCGGATCGAGCGAGCTCGTCGGCCACGGGAGGTGCATCGAGAGGCGGCCGCCGAGCGGGGTGCGCCCCATCGCACGCGCGGCCTCCGGGAGGGCGGCGGCGCCGAGCAGCGCGCCAACGCCGCCGAGGAAGGCGCGGCGCGGGAGGCTCACCGCACCACCCAGATCTCGTCCGCCGTCGCGACGGCGAACGGGGCGCGCCCGGCCCCGTCGGGCGGACAGACCGCGAGGGCGCGCACCCCCGCCGGCGCCGGCAAGCGCAGGATCTCCTCGGGCGCCGCGCGGGCCGGGCCGCCCTCCCGGCGCCGCCACGACCAGACGACGACGGCATCCTCGAGCGGATCGAGGACGTCGAGGCTGGCGAGCAGCTCGGGCTCTCCATCCTGATCGAGATCGCCGACCGCGAGCTGCGCCCCGGCGCTGCCCACGACCTTGCGGCGGCCCGCGCTGTCCCGGAGCTCGACCGCGCCGCGCTCGCGCGTCGCCCAGACGGCGAAGGGCTCGCCCTGCGCGGACAGGAGCTGCGCGGACGCGAGCGCGTCGTACCGGCCGGAGAGCGACGCGGTCGCCGGCGGGGGATCGGCCGGGGCGCACGGCCCGAGCGGGCCCGTGAGGAGCGGCCCCCACGCCGTCGTGCAGGCCGAGCCGCCCGCGTCCGGGATCGAAAGCCCCGGCAGCTCGGCGAGCGCCTTCAGCTCGCCGTCGAAGCGGATGCTGCGCGCGCGATCGGTGAGCCCGACGTCGGCGAACGGCGGCAGGCGCTCGCCGTCCCTCGCGCGCTCGACGAGCGTGGCGAACGCGAGCGGCTCGCGCAGCGGCGCCGGGTGCACGGCGACGACGTCCGGCCACGGGCGCGACGCGAGCGGCACGACCCGGCCGCCGCGGAGGCGGAGCGTCGTCACGCGCCGGCGGCTCACGCTCAGGAGCTCGAGCGCCCCGTCGGCGTCGAGATCGCCGCACGCGAGCGCGACCACGTCGCCCTCGAAGTTCTTCGCGCGGTCGACCCTGGCGGCGACGAGCGGGATCGGCGCGAGGAAGCTGCGGATCTCCGCGTCGATGGGCGCCTCGGCGTAGGCGTGGGCGATGGGCCCCGGCTCCGGGTCGCGGATGCGCGCCCAGACGGTGCGCGGCACCGGGTACACGTCCGCGGTGACGCGCAGCTTCCCCGCCGCGATCTCGACGACGAGGTGGACGAGCGCCGCGTCGTCGCGCGCCGCCTCGCGCGCGAGCGGCAGCGGGATCGGGTCCTTCTGCGCGCGCACGCCGGCGCCGAGCTTGCCGGCGACGTGGGCGGCGAGCGTGGCCACGAGCTGGGCGCCGCGCGGCGCGGGCGCGTCGGAGACCAGCGGCGCGGCGGCCACGAGCGCGCGGCCGTCCACGGCGTCGAGCGAGCGCACGAGCGCGTCGACGGCGCGAGCCACGGCCGAGCGCGGCGGCCTCGGCGCCGGCGCCGCGGGAGGCGGCGCCGCGGCGGGCGGAGGAGACGGCTGCGCCGCGGCGGGACGCGCGAGCGCGAGGAGAGCGAGGAGGAGGAGGCCCCGGGGCGACAACGGCGACATGTTATGCGCGTCCATGGGCCCGGGGCCAGAGCCGTAGCCCCGCAGGCACCACGAGGAGCGCGACGACGAGGCCGACCGCGCTGCCCAGCGCGCCGACCCGGCCCAGGTCGCGGAGGCCGTCGAAGCCGCAGAACGCGAGCGCGGAGAAGCCCGCGGCCGTGGTCAGCGCCGTGGCGGCGATCGCCGGCCCCTCGCGGCGCAGCGTCTCGCGGATCACGGCGTCGCCGCCGCCCGCCGCCTCGATGTCGCGGGCGCGGTGGAGCAGGAACATGCCCTCGTCCACCGTGATCCCGAGCAGCACCGGGATGACGAGCGCGTCGTACGCGTGCAGGGGGATGCCGAGCGCCCGGATCAGCAGGAGGACGAGGGAGATCTCCGAGGCGACGACGAGCGCGGCCAGCGCGATGTCGCGCGCGCTGCGGAGGGAAGCGGAGAGCGCCAGCAGCACGAGCGCGCCCGCGACGAGCGCGATCCTCGGCATGTCGTGCGCGAGCGTCTCGCGCAGCGACGCCTCGAGCCGGCTGTAGCCGGTGAGCATGGCGCCCGGATCCTCCTCGCGGATCGCGCGCTCGATCCCCGCGACCGAGCCGGTCTCGCGGGGCCGCACGTACAGCGCGACGAGCGCCTCGCCCCCGTCCGCCCCGAGGTAGCGCGAGAGCAGGATGGACGCGGGGCCGCGCTCGAGATCGGAGAGCGCCACCTCCTGCCGGGGCGGCGCGCGCATCCCGTCGAGCACCGCCGAGAAGCGCTCGGGCGCGAAGCCCGTGTCGCGGAGCGCGCGCGCGAGCTCGTCGGCCCTGGCGGGCAGGTCGAGCGCGTCGCGCGCGGCGAAGCGCTCGGCCTGCGTCCGGGCGGCGGGGGCGAGCGCGGTGAGCGCGTCGACGGCCTCCACGTCGGCCTTCATCGAGGCGAGGCGCTCCGCGATCCGGTCGCCGCGCGCGCGGGCGCGCTCCTGGTCGCCGTCCGCGACGAGCACCACCCACTGCCCTCGCCGACCGCCGAACGCCTCGAAGATCTCCTGCTGTACCTTGAGGGGCTCGAGCTCGGCCGGCCTGATCGCGACGATGGCCTCCGCGAGCGGCGGCGAGGCGCCGAGGGCGACCGCCGCGATGGGGAGCGCGGCGAGCCCCGCGAGCGCGAGCGCGCGGCCCCGCGTACGGGTGAGCCGGTAAAGGACGTCGGGCCAGCGCGCCGGCGCCTCGATCGGCGGGGTCCCCCGCTCGAGCCACGCGCCCACGGCCGGCGTCACGAGGACGATGGCGATCGCCGTCAGGACCTCGCCCGCGGCGCACAGGAGCCCGAGCTGCCGGAGCGCGTTGATGTCCGACAGCGCGAGCGCCCCGAACGCCGCCCCCGCCGTGACGGCAGCGACGAGCACCGCGCGGGAGGTCCGCGCCCTCGCCGCGCGCGCGGCCGCCTCCGGATCGAGGCCCTCGCGCCGCGCCTCGAGCAGCGCGGCGTAGACGTGGACGCCGGTGTCGACGCCGACGCCGACGACCACCGACATGAAGGCGACGGCGATCGCGCTGAGCCCTCCCGGGAGCGCCGTGGCGAGCCCCGCGGTCCAGAGGGTCCCGAGCACGAGCGGCGGCATCACCGCGGCGAGGGCGCGCAGGCGGCGGAAGAGCAGCGCGAAGACGACGGAGGCGAGCAGCATCGAGAGCGACCCCGAGATCGCGAGATCGCGCGTGAGCATCGCCTCGGTCGCCGCGGCGATGGCGTGCCCGCCGGTGAGCCCGAGCGTGAGCCCCGGGTGCGCCGCGCGGATCGGGCCGAGGACGGCGTTCGCGTCCGCGACGAACGCCCGCGCGTCGGCCCCGCGGAGCGCCTGCCCCGCCGGCTGCACCAGGACGAGGTGCACCTTGCCGTCGTCCGTGGCGAAGGCGCCGTCCGCCTGCGTGCGCACCCCGGATCCGATGTCCGCGGACTCGAAGACGAGCTGCGAGAGGCGCAGCGGGTCGGCCGCGATCGTCTCGGCTGCGGCGCCGCCGCCCGGCGCGAGCAGCATGGCGCGCGTCTCGGCGAGGCGCTCCCGCATCCCCTCGGGCGAGAGCGCGGCGGCGAGGCGCTCTCGCACGCGCGCGTCCGCGTGCCGGAACGCGACCCACGGATCGAGCGAGCGCGAGACGTCGATCCGATCGGCGGCGCGCTGCACGGTCGGGCGCGCCGCGAGGGCCCGCGCGATCTCCGCGGCCACGGCCGCGTTCTCGTCGGGGTCGTCGCCCTTGACCATCACGACGCCGAGGTCACCGCCCCCGAACCCGCGCACGTACCGGCGCAGCGCCGCGGCGTCTCCGCGCTCCGGCAGGAGCGAGGCGACGTTCGGCTCGAGCTGTAGCCGCAGCGTCACGGCGGCGAACGCGGCGAGCGTCAGCGCCGCGAGGGCGGCGACGACGACGAGGCGGAGCGGCCGGCGGGGGGCGTCCGCGCGAGCCGACGGAGGCGGAAGAGGTGCTGCCATGGAAGCGCCGGGCCGTACCCGGCGCCGCTCCTCTACCCTCACGCCCGCCTCGCCGCGAGGACATCCACCCTCACGCCCGCCTCGCCGCGAGGCCCCCCACACGGTCCATGCTCCCGAGCTCACGACGCTTGCGCTCGCGAGGGCGCCGATTCATCCCGGCAGCATGGAGCTCCCCCCGATCGTCCTCGCAGGCAGAGCCGTCCTGCGGAAGCCCGCCGCGCCCGTCCCACCCGAGGAGATCGGGACGAAGCGGCTCAAGCGCCTCGTCTCGACGATGGTCTCCGTCATGCGCAAGGCGCCCGGCGTGGGGCTCGCGGCGCCGCAGATCGGCGTCGACCAGCAGGTGATCGTGCTCGAAGACAGCGAGGAGCTCATGTCGCGCCTCACAGCGGGCCAGCGCGCCGAGCGCGGACGCGTGCCCTTCCCGCTCCGGGTGATCATCAACCCGACGCTGAGGGTCCTCGCGCCGTCGCTCCCGGACGCGGCAGGCGCGGGGCGGGCGACGTTCTTCGAGGGCTGCCTGAGCGTCCCGGGTTACATGGCGCTGGTCGAGCGAGAGCTGTCGGTCGAGGTGAGCGGCGTGGACGAGGACGGCAAGGAGGTCCGGTGGGAAGCGACGGGCTGGCCGGCGCGGATCCTCCAGCACGAGGTCGATCACCTCCGCGGCACGCTGTACATCGATCGCATGGTCACGCGCTCCTTCTGCAGCAACGAGGAGGCGAAGCTCTTGCTCAGCCTGTCCGTCGCCGAGGCGCGGGCCGCGCTCGGCGCGTGATCGCGGCCCAGCGCGCCGGGAGGCGAGCGCGCTCGACCGGCGGACGCGCGCTCACGGCGAGGGCGACGAGCCGGCGCCGCGCCCGGCGCTGGCGACGAGGGCTTCGACGATCCGCTCCATCCTGATCCCGCGCGAGCCCTTCACGAGCACCAGATCGCCGCGCTCGACGATCTCCTGCGCTCGGGCCGCCGCGGCGTCCGCGTCTACGGCGAACCACGCCCGCACGCCAGCCGCCTCGGCGGCGCGCGCGATCCGCGCCGCCTCGCCGCCGACGGCGACGAGCGCGGCGGGGCGCGCGGCGCCGACCTGCTCGCCGAGCGCGTCGTGCTCCGCCGCCGCGAGCGCGCCGAGCTCGCGCATCTCGCCGAGCAGCAGGACCAGCCGCTTCCCGAGCGCCTCGGCGACCTCGACGGCCGTCCTGAGGGACGATCGCATCGACAGCGGGTTGGCGTTGTAGCTGTCGTCGATGACCACGGTGCCGTCCGGCAGCTCGCGGACGGACAGGCGCCCGTCCCCCGGCGGCGCGAGCCCCGCGGCGGCGCGTGCCGCTCGCTCGGTCGAGAGCGGCTCGCCGACCGCCTCTTCCACGACGGCGACGGCCGCGGCCGCCGCCAGCGCCCCCGCCTCGCCGAGCAGCGGGACGACGAGCTCCAGCGCCTCGCCTCCGCGCTCGAGCCGCACCGAGGTGCCGCGCACGCCGACCGGCCGCCTCCCCACGATCCGGATCCGCGCGCGCTCCCCGGAGCCGTAGGTGATCCGCCGCGCGGCGCCGGCGCGCTCGAGCTGCTCGACCACCTTCGCGTCGTCGCCGTTGCCGAGGGCCACGCCCTCGGCCGGCAAGGCGGCGAGCAGATCACCTTCCTCGGCGGCGACGTCTTCCAGCGTGCCGAGCCCCTCGGTGTGCTCGACGCCGATGGACGTCAGCACGGCGAGGTCCGGCCCCGCGATCCGCGCGAGGGCCGCGACCTCGCCGCGCTGGTTCGTGCCGATCTCGACGACCGCGAAGCGATGGCGGTCCTCGAGCCCGAGCAGCGTCATCGGCAGCCCGATGGCGTTGTTGAGGTTGCCCGCCGTCGCGTGCACCTCGCCGCGGCCCACCCCCGCGAGCAGCGCGGCGATGGTCCGCGTCGTCGTCGTCTTGCCGGCCGAGCCGCCGATCGCGACGATCGCCCGCGGCCCGTCGCGGTGGGCGCCCGCCCGCCATCGCTCGCGGTGCGCTCTGGCCAGCGCCCCGAGCGCGGCGAGGCCGTCGTTCACGAGCACCGCGCCTCCTCCGGGCGGCAGGGCGACCTCCCGCGAGACGATGAACGCGGCCGCCCCGCGCTGCGCGGCGGCGTCGAGGAACCTGTGGCCATCGAAGCTCTCGCCGGCGAGCGCGACGAACGCCGCTCCTGGCGCGATCGTCCGGCTGTCGGTCGAGACGCCCCGCGCGTCCGGCCCGCTCCTCAGCACGCGCCCGCCGGTCGCGCGCGCCAGCTCGTCGAGGGAGAAGGGGGCAAGGTTGTGCGGGATCGGCGTCGCCATCGCGGGCGATCACCAGCACGGAACCGGGCGCGGGGCCAACGAATCGCCTGCGGCGCGCCCCGTCCGTGCGGCGTCGCGCCGCCTCAGCGCCGGGTCTTTTCCTTCTCGACCTCGTCGTAGATGTCGTCGCTCTTCGGCCGTGGGCGCGCGGCTGGGCGGGGCGCGGCGGGCGCGCTGGGGGCCGCCGTCACGCTCACGGTGGGCTCCGGCGACGCCTCGGCGGCCGTGGGCGGCGGCTCCTTGTAGTCGATCGCGATCGGTCCTCCGCCGCCCATGCTCTGCCACAGCGTGATCCCGATGAGCGCCAGCAAGGCCACCGCCAGGATCACGCTGAGCACGATGATGAGCGTCCTGCCGCCCTCCCGCCGCCGCGGCGCGACGGCGGCGGGTGGCTTCTGCGGTTCCGGGCGCTCCTGGACGAAGGTCGACGGGAGCGCCGGCATCTCGAGGCGCGCCGACGTGGTGGCCCACGGGCTCTCGGCCGCTCCGTCCCACCCGCCGGCCGCCTGGGGCGCGCCGTGCGCCGCCGCGCCGGGAGCTGCGCTCATCGCCGGCGCGGGCGCAGCGGCCGGTGGCGGCCCGGCCTGAGCCGGCATCCCCGCATGCAGCGAGGGCATCGGCGTGCGCGCGGCCTCTGATACCGCGGGCGCGGCCGCGCCGAAGCCAGGGCTCGCGAACCCGGGCGGCGCCGCCGGAGCAGGCGGCTGGCCGGCGTGAGGTGATGGCATCGGCGCGCGCGCGGCCTCTGGCGCAGCGGGCGCGGCCGCACCGAGGCCAGGGCTCGCGAACCCGGGCTGCGCTGCCGGCGCAGGCGGCTGCGTCGCGCTCGCGCCCATCCGATCCGTGATCGGCGCCGGCTGGAAGGCCGCCTGGCTCGGAGGCACCGGATCCGACTGCGGCGGCGCCGAGATGAACGGGAGCGCGCTCGGAGAAAAGACGCCGCTGGCCGAGAGCACGTCCTGCTGCGAGACGATCCCGGGCGGAAGGGTCCCTCCGCGCGCCGAGACGCTCGCCGTGGGCGGCTGGGTGTACCCGGCGGGAGCTGGCCCTGAGAACGCCGGCGCCGGCATGGCGCCCGAGAACGCGGGCGCCGATGACGCCGGCCCCGAAAACGCGGGCGCCGACGGCATCGGCCCTGAGAACGCGGGCGGGCTCTGCTGCTGAATCTGCTGCTGAAGATGAGGGCTCAGCGCGTACTGCGCGGAGAGCGGGCGCAGGGCGCCGGGCGCCATCAGCGGCGGCACGGGCAGCGGCCGGAAAGGGATCCCCGAGCCGTGCGCCGACGGGAGCGGCCGGCCTGGCTGCGCCGCCCTCTCACTCTCGGGGGCTCCCCATGGAACGTGTTTGTCGGTCATCCGCGCGCCTCGGAGGGACCGCCCACGCGACCCCTCCGCCTCACACTGAAGCGGAACAGCGCCCTCAATCTACCCCCAAGTCTCGGCGTGCGGCCATCCTTCTGACGCGTCGCCCCGCCCCGCGAGGCGCTGCCGCTCGTCGGCGCTGGCGCCACGCAGCGCCGCGCCGTGACGACACCGCCCGTCGCGGACGCAGGAGTGCGACGCCAGGGGTGCGCTCCTCGGGTCGGCGCGAGGAGGAGCGAGCTCGTCCCGCCACCGAGGCGCTCAGGAGGCGCGCGCTTTCGCCAGCGCCACCGGCGAGCAGGGCGCGCGCACGACGCTCCGGCGCGCGGGCGGCCCCAGAGCGCGAGGCGGCGCGCGAGGTCAGCCCTCTCGGGCGCGGGCGTCGCCGACGGCAGAGCTCGGACCGAGGCGCTGTCCACGCTTGTCGGGAACTCTCGACATGGCCGTGCCGCGCCGTGGACGGGCGCGGCGCTCCCGCCGGGGCGCGGGCGTCTGCCGCCGCGGGGCGGCTGTCGACCGCGGCAGCACAGTGCTATGGCACGTCGCGATATGGCCGCCGAGACGATGGACCCCCGCGCCTCCACCGAACCTTCTCCCAACGAGCCGCGTGAGCCCGCGCGCTACGATCATGCCGCCGTCGAGCCGCGCTGGCAGCGCGCGTGGGAGGAAGGCGAGACCTTCCGCGCCGTCCGCAGCGCGGACCCCGCCCGCGGGAAGCGCTACGTGCTCGACATGTTCCCCTATCCGTCGGGCTCGGGGCTGCACGTCGGCCACCCCGAGGGGTACACGGCGACCGACATCATGTCCCGCTACTTCCGCATGCGCGGGATCGACGTGCTGCACGTCATGGGCTGGGACGCCTTCGGGCTGCCGGCGGAGCAGCACGCCCTCGAGACCGGCACGCACCCGGCCGACACGACGGCGCGGAACATCGCGACCTTCAAGCGCCAGCTCAAGATGCTGGGCTTCAGCTACGACTGGTCGCGGGAGCTCTCCACGACCGATCCGCGCTACGTGCGCTGGACGCAGTGGATCTTCCTCCAGCTCTTCAAGAAGGGGCTCGCGTACCAGGACGAGGTGAGCGTCAACTGGTGCCCGGCGCTCGGGACCGTCCTTGCGAACGAGGAGGTGATCGACGGCAAGAGCGAGCGCGGCTCGCACCCGGTCTACCGGACGCCGCTCAGGCAATGGATGCTCCGCATCACCGCCTACGCCGACCGCCTGGCGGAGGATCTCCGCCTCCTCGACTGGCCTGAAGGGACGGTGGCGATGCAGCGCTCCTGGATCGGCCGCTCGGAGGGGGCGCTCATCACGTTCGAGGTCAAGGGATGGGGCAAGGGCGCGCTGAGCGTGTTCACGACCCGCCCCGACACGCTGATGGGCGTCACCTACGTCGTGCTCGCGCCCGAGCACCCGCTCACGACATGGCTCACGAGCGCGGAGAGCGGCGCGTCCGAGCCGCGCCGCGAGGCGGTGCGCGCGTACGTCGCGGCCGCGGCGGGCAAGAGCGATCGCGAGCGGCTCGCCGCGGCGGCGAGGGAGAAGACCGGCGTCGACACCGGCCTCGTCGCCGTCCACCCCATCACGGGCGTGGAGGTGCCGATCTGGGTCGCCGACTACGTGCTCGGCGGCTACGGCACCGGCGCCGTGATGGCGGTGCCAGGGCACGACGAGCGCGACTTCGCCTTTGCCCGCACCTACGGGCTGCCCATCGTCGAGGTCGTGAGCCCCGACGGCACCCTGCACGACCAGCTCGAGGCCGCCTACGTCGACCCGGGCGTCGCGGTCCGGAGCGGCGAGTTCGACGGGCTCGCGACGGAGGAGTGCAAGCGTGCGGTCATCGCGCGCCTCGAGGCGCTCGGGCGAGGCAAGCGCGAGGTGAACTACAAGCTGCGCGACTGGGTCTTCTCCCGCCAGCGCTACTGGGGCGAGCCGATCCCGATCTACTTCCCCGTCGAGCTCGCCGATCCGCAGGGTGATCCCAGGAAGGGCGCCGCGCACACGATCCGCTACGATCAGCCGATCGCGGTCGACGAGGCCAGCCTCCCGATCGAGCTGCCGCCGCTCGCCGACTTCCGCCCTGGCGACGACCCTGCGGGCCCGCTGGCGCGCGCCGTCGACTGGCGCTTCTTCCAGCGGGACGGCAAGTGGTACGCGCGCGAGACGAACACGATGCCGCAGTGGGCGGGCTCGTGCTGGTACTACCTCCGCTTCCTCGATCCGCAGAACGACGCGGAGCCGTTCTCGGAGGCCGCGTACGACGCGTGGATGCCCGTCGACCTCTACGTCGGCGGCGCGGAGCACGGCGTGCTGCACCTCCTCTACGCGCGCTTCTGGCACAAGGTGCTCTACGACCTCGGCCATGTGAAGCACCCCGAGCCCTTCGCGAAGCTCGTCCATCAGGGGATGATCCTGGGCGAGGACAACGAGAAGATGTCGAAGTCGCGGGGCAACGTGATCAACCCCGACGACATCGTGCGGGCCCACGGCGCCGACGTGCTGCGGATGTACGAGATGTTCATGGGCCCGCTCGAGGCGGTGAAGCCCTGGCAATCAGGGCAGATCCAGGGGGTGGTCCGGTTCCGGGACCGCGTGTTCGCGACGTGCACGCGACCGCTCTCGGACGCGATGGACGACGCGACGAGCCGGCAGCTCCACAGGACGATCAAGAAGGTGACCGGCGACATCGAGGGGATGGCGTTCAACACCGCCATCTCCGCGATGATGGTCTTCGTGAATCACCTGAGCTCGCTGCCTTCGCCGCCGCGCGAGGCGGTCCTGCGGCTGATCCTCCTCGTCTCTCCCTTCGCGCCGCACCTCGCGGAGGAGCTGTGGCGGCTCACCGGCCACGAGCGTTCGCTCAGCTACGAGCCGTGGCCCACCTACGACGAGGCCTTCTGCGTCGACGACGTCCTGGAGATCCCGGTGCAGGTGAACGGCAAGGTCCGCGGTCGCGTGATGCTGGCGAAGGCGGCATCGGAGGAGGAGGCGCGAGCCGCCGCGCTCGGCCTGGAGCCCGTGGCCGCCCTCGCCGCGGGCAAGCAGCTGAAGAAGTTCATCTACGTCGCGGGGAAGATCGTGAACATCGTGGTCGGCTGACGCTCCGGCGCCGCCTGGAGAGCTCCGGCGCCGCCGGGAGAAAACGAGCGCTCGCAGCGCGGCGACGTCGCGAACGGACGCGGGGGATAGCAGCGCGAGGGAGGCTCTCCCGGCGCGCGAGCTTCCCCGGAAGCAATCCTCTCCTCGCTCGGGGCGCGCGGCGGTGCACAGCCCAGGCTGGCAGGTGCCGTGCAAAGGCGGCTGGCCGTGTGCCGGAACAGCACCGCACGGTGTACCCGAGCAGGCTGCCTCCTCGCCGCCGCGCTGGCCGGCTGCGCTGGAGACGCGGACGAAGCGGACCTGCACGAGGAGGACGCGGCCGAGGCCGCGCTGGAGATCAAGGGAGGGTATCTAGACGCTGGAGACCGCGCGGTCGCCGGACTCCTCATCACCGATCGCAGAGGGCGCGTCGCGCGGACCTGCTCGAGTACCGTCATCGCGCCCAACCTGGTGCTCACCGCGCAGCACTGCATCGCGGAGGCTCCCAAGCTCATCGCCTGCAAGACGGCGACGTTCGGTGAGCCGGTCGATGCCTCGCAGGTCTACGCCACGCTCGGCGGGGCCCTGTGGGCCGCGGACACGCCGTGGATCGGCGCGCGCGCGCTGCTCAGCCCGCCCGACGGCAACGCCGTCTGCGGGCGCGACGTCGCGCTCGTCGTGCTGTCCTCCCCGCTCGGCGGCAGCGAGGTCACGCCGCTCGCGCCCCGCCTCGATCGTCCGCCCGAGGAGAGCGAGGTCTACTCCGCGGTGGGCTTCGGCGACACGGAGGGCAGATCGCGCGGCGGCGGCGTCCGCAGGCGCCGCGATGGGCTCCACGTCGAGTGCGTCGGGTACGGGTGCGGGACGCAGGAGCGCGTCACAGGGGGCGAGTGGCGCGGAGAGAACGGCATCTGCAGCGGCGACTCGGGCGGACCGGCGCTCGACGCCGCGGGGCGGATCATCGGCGTGACGTCGCGCGGGCCGGCCGGCTGCGCCGACCCCATCTATGGTGGGCTCATCGCCCATCGCGACTGGCTCGTCACCGAGGCGATGCGCGCCGCCGACGTCGGCGACTACGACCCGCCCTGGTGGGCCACGGCGTCGGCCCCCGCGGAGCGCTTGCCTTCGCGCAGGCCGCTCGACGAGCGCTGGCTCTCGTGCGCACACGGCCCCTTCGTCGGCGACGACAGCGGGGCCGCGGCGGCGCTCGCGCTGCTCGCGCTGCTCGCGCTGAAGCGAGCCAGGGCGTCCGCGCTGCTGACGTGCCGCGCTCACCGCGCACGCCACGCGCGCGCCGCGTCGCAGAGCACGATTTCCGCCTGATCGAAGCTCCAGCGCACACCTCGCCTGCTAGGATGCGGGCGTCCTGCCCTGCGGAGTGTCCATGCCCATGTCGCCCAGCATCCGTCCGGCCGCGCTGCTCGCGGCGCTCGTGCTCGCCTCGCTCCCCATCGGCTGCGGCCCCACCTACGTGCGCGGCAATCAGGTCGAGGGGCTCGACGACGCGGCGATGAGCACGGGGATCGACAGGCGCGACATCGAGCAGCTCCTCCACGAGAACCTGACGTCGCTGATGGCCTCTCCGGTGGCCAAGGCGTGGGCGCACGACGGCTCGCGGCCCACGCTCGCCATCTATCCGCTGTCGAACCAGACGAGCGAGCACATCGACAGCCAGCTCCAGGCGCTCCTTTCCGATATCGAGACGTACCTGGCCCAGGCGAGCCTCGTCACCGTGGTGAGCGTCGAGCGCCAGCAGCAGATGGTCGCGGAGGTCGAGAAGCAGCACGGCGGCGGGTTCGATCCGAACCACATCGCCGAGTACAACCGCCAGCTCGGCGCGAAGTACTACCTCACCGGCAAGGTCTTCACCGCCGATGAGCGCACCGAGGACGAGCGCCGCGTCCAGTACTTCATGTTCATGCAGCTCATCGAGGTCGCCACGAGCGCGGTGGCCTGGCAGAACAGGGCGGCCTTCACCAAGGCGCTCATCCAGGAGTGATGCGCCGGCGGCACGCGGGCCTCGCGGGGCGCGAGCGTGCGGCCCTGGCTCCTCTCGCGCTGCTCCTCGGCCTCTCGCAGGCCGCCTGCGGCGGACATGAAGATCGCGTGCGCACCGCGCTCCAGGCGCTCGATCGCGGCGCTCCCGCCGAGGCGGTGGCCGCGCTGAACGAGCAGCTCGAGGTCGAGACCGCGGCCCAGCTCCCGGCGCTCCGGGGCGACAACGCGCTCCTCCTGCTCGACCGCGGCAACGTCCTCCTCAGCATGGACAGCTACCGGCTGTCCGCGCGCGATCTCGGGGCCGCGGACAAGTCGATCGACCTGCTCGACATGTCCCGCGGGGCCGCCCACGATCTCGGCAAATACCTCTTCTCGGACGACGTGGGCCCGTACAAGGCGCCTGCCTACGAGAAGCTGCTCATCAACACCATCAACATGATGAACTACCTGGCCCAGCGCGACCTCGGCGGGGCCAGGGTCGAGGCGCGCCGCCTCGCGGTCATGCAGAGATACCTGCGCGATCACGAGGGCGAGACGGCGCTCCTCGGCCTCGGCAGCTACCTCGCGGGCCTCGCCTTCGAGAAGAGCGGCCAGGCTGACGAGGCGCTCCTCCACTACGACGACGCCCTCCGCCACGGGTCGTATCCGTCGCTCCGCCGCCCGCTCCGCGCGCTCACGCGCGGCGAGCCCAGGTCGCCCCGCATCGCCGCGTTGATCGAGGGTGAGGCCCCGCCGCCGCCCCTCGACGAGGCCGGCGAGGCCGAGCTCATCGTCGTCGTCGGGTTCGGGCGCGTCCCGCAGAAGGTGCCGCAGCGCCTCCCGATCGGCCTCGCGCTCACGCTCGTGGCCAACGACATCAGCCCGACGGATCGCGCGCGGGCGAGCGAGCTCGCGGCGAAGGGGCTCGTTACCTGGGTCAACTACCCGACGCTCGCCCGGGGCAAGGGCGGCTATTCGGTTCCCACGCTGAAGCTCGACGGGCGCCCCCAGCCGATGGAGCAGGCGCTCGACGTCGAGGCGCAGGTGCGCGCGGCCTGGAAGAAGAGCGAGGGCACCGTCATCCTGTCGGCCATCACGAGGACCGTCGCCCGCATCGCGGCCGGCGAGGCCGCGCAGGGCGCCACCGAGGCGGCTGCGGAGGACTCCGGGCCGCTGGGCCTGCTCGTCGGCCTGCTGACGAGCGCGACGCTGACCGCGCTCGACACGCCGGACACGCGCGGATGGTCGACGCTCCCCGCGCGCATCGCGATCGCGCGGACCCGCGTCCGCGCGGGCACGCACGACGTGGTCGTCGGCGTCCGGGGCGAGTCGAGGCGCGCCCGCGTGAGCGTCACCGCGGGCGGGTGGGCCTTCGTCCCGGTGATGGTCCTCCGCTGAGCGGCGCGCGCGGACGGGAGGGTTGCGGGCGCACTCCTCCCGCGGCAGTCTCCGCGCCGATGCGTAGCCCTCATCTCCGCGCCGTGCTGGTCCGCGCGCTCTCGGCGTGCTCGCCCCTCGCGCTCCTCTGCGCGACCGCCTGCGGGGCGCTCGCCACCTCGCCGTCGTGGGTCGGCGGCGGCCTCGCGGTCTCCGCGCCGATCCGGGCGGCCGAGGAGGACGCCGCGATCGAGCGGGAGCGCGCGCTGATCGCGAGTCAGCCCAAGCAGATCGGCGCGCGGCATCTCCTCGTCATGCACGAGGGCTCGAAGAGCAAGCCCGAGGGCCTCCGCCGCACGCGCGCCGAGGCCCGCGCGCGTGCGCAGCAAGCGCTCCTCAAGATCCGCGGCGGGGCGAGCTTCGAGGAGGCGGTCGCGGAGTACAGCGACGAGCCGGGCGCCGCCGAGCGCGGCGGGGATCTCGGCGTGTTCGAGCGCGGCATGATGGTGAAGGGCTTCTCCGACGCCGCCTTCGCCTTGAAGATCGGCGAGGTGAGCGAGATCATCGAGACGCCGTTCGGCTTCCACATCATCCAGCGCACCGAGTAGCGCCCGCCCCCGATCGTCGCCCGCCGGCCGCGGGCTCGACGCCTCGGCCTTCGTCGCCTAGCGTGGCGCGCATGACGAGGAACGTCCGCGCAGCGCCGACCGCCGAGCACCGCCGCCTCGAGGAAGAGCGCGAGCGCCTCCTGCGCTGGAAGCACTGGGGCCCCTACCTCTCCGAGCGGGCCTGGGGGACGGTGCGCGAGGACTACAGCGCGAACGGGGACGCGTGGGCGCACTTCCCTCACGACCATGCCCGGAGCCGCGCCTATCGCTGGAACGAGGACGGGCTCGGCGGCATCTGCGACCGACACCAGCTCTTGTGTCTCGCCGTCGCCGTCTGGAACGAGCGGGATCCGATCCTGAAGGAGCGGGCCTTCGGCCTGACCGGGCCGGAAGGCAACCACGGCGAGGACGTCAAGGAGATCTACTACTACGAGGACGCGACGCCGACCTCCAGCTACCTGCGCTATCTCTACCGGTACCCGCAGCGGCCGTTCCCCTACGAGGCGCTCGTCGCCGCCGCGCGCGACCGCGGCCTCTCGGAGGGCGAGGCCGATCTGCCAGATCTCGGCGCCTTCGACGGGGATCGTTACTTCGACGTCGTCGTCGAGTACGCGAAGCGGAGCCCGAGCGACATCCTGATGGTCATCACCGTGGTGAACCGCGGCCCGGAGGCCGCGCCGATCCACGTGCTCCCGCACCTCTGGTTCCGCAACACATGGTCCTGGACCGAGCCTCCGGGACCGGTCCCGGAGATCCGGGCCATGGAGACCGACGCCGGTCATGTGATGCTGCGCGCGGCGCACCCCGAGCACGGCGCGCATCACCTGTACATCGAGGGCAGCCCGGAGCTGCTCTTCACCAACAACGAGACGAACCGCGAGCGGCTCTATGGCGTCCCTTCGCGGACACCGTACGTCAAGGACGCGTTCCATCACCGGGTCGTCCACGGCGACGAGGCGCGGGTGAACGCCGAGCGCCGCGGCACGAAGGCCGCGAGCTGGCATCGCTTCGAGGTGCCGGCAGGCGGGAGCCGGCGGATCCTGCTCCGGCTCGCGCCCGAGCCGGTCGACTGCCCCTTCGACGGCGCGGACGAGCTCCTCGGGGCGCGGCGCAGGGAAGCGGACGAGTACTATCTCGCCGTCCAGGGCCCTGCCCTGTCCGACGATCGCCGCGCCATCCAGCGTCAGGCGGCGGCGGGGCTGTTCTGGACGATGCAGTTCTACCACTACGACGTCGACACCTGGCTCCGCGGCGACGCGCACGCGCCGCCGCCCGAGCGGCTGAGCGGCCGAAACGCCCACTGGCGGCACGTCTCCGTCGCCGACGTCGTCTCCATGCCCGACGCGTGGGAGTACCCCTGGTTCGCGGCGTGGGATCTCGCCTTCCATGCGGTCGCGCTGGCCTCGCTCGACATCGATCTCGCGAAGGCCCAGCTGAAGATGATGGTCAAGGAGTGGTACCAGCACCCGAACGGGCAGCTGCCTGCCTACGAGTGGGAGTTCTCGGATCTGAACCCCCCGGTGCACGCCTGGGCGACCTACCAGATCTACAAGATCGAGCGGAAGCAGCGGGGCGAGGGCGATCGGGTGTTCCTGGAGCGGGTGTTCCACAAGCTCCTCATCAACTTCGCCTGGTGGGTCAACAAGCGCGACGCCGAGGGGCACAACGTCTTCGAGGGCGGGTTCCTCGGCCTCGACAACATCTCGCTCTTCGATCGCAGCGAGCGGCTCGCGCCCGGCATGCGCCTGGAGCAGGCGGACGCCACGGCGTGGATGGCGATGTACTGCCTCGACCTCATGCGCATCGCGCTGGAGCTCGCGCTCGACAACTCCGCGTACGAGGATCTCGCCAGCAAGTTCTTCGAGCACTTCTTGCGGATCGCGCACGCGCTCCACCACACGGCGGACGGCCGGCTGCCGCTCTGGTCCGAGGAGGACGGCTTCTACTTCGACATCCTCATCGCCGGAGGGAAGCCGCGGCACGTGAAGATCCGATCGGCCGTCGGCCTCATCCCGCTCTGCGCGGTGCACGTGATCACCCCGGAGATCTACGGCAAGCTCGCGAATTTCCGGCGCCGGACCGAGTGGTTCCTCCGCAAAAACCCCGCGCTGGCCGAGGCGATCACCGTACGTCCCGATGGCCGCCAGGTGCTCTCCGCGGTGCCGCCGGGGCGCCTCGAGCGGGTGCTCGCGCACCTGTTCGACGAGGACAAGTTCCTCTCGCCGTTCGGCCCGCGCTCGCTCTCCAAGGAGCACGCGGCCGCGCCCGTCTCGCTCGGGCTCGAGCCCTGCGACGCGCAGTACACGGTCGGCTACGAGCCGGGTGAGTCGATCACGCGCATGAAGGGCGGCAACTCCAACTGGCGCGGCCCGATCTGGTTCCCGCTCGGCTACCTGCTCTACCGCTCGCTCCTCCGGCTCGACCACGGCTTCGGCGACGTGCTCACGATCCCGTCGCTCGGCGGCCACGGCCCTCGCACGCTCCGCGACGGGGCGCACGAGATCGCGCGCCGGCTGATCGCGATCTTCGAGCGCGACCGCGAGGGGCGCCGCCCTGTCTACGGCGAGCACCCCCTCTTCCAGCGTGATCCTCGGTTCCGAGATCGCCTGTTTTTCTTCGAGTACTTCCACGGCGACACCGGCGCTGGGCTCGGCGCCTCGCACCAGACCGGCTGGACTGCCCTCGTGGGCGACCTGATCCTGCGCACGGAACGGCACGACCACCCGCGTTCGTAGCGCACCCCACATAGCGTTCGGCTCATCACCGGTTCGTCCCGGATCCGTGCTAGGAGGGCGCCTGTGTCGCTGGCGTTCGGCGTCTCGCTCCTCGCGTTGGCCGTCATGCTGGGCGGCATTGCGGCGGTGTTCCGTCACCGGAGCGAGAACGCGATGTCTGCGTTGCGGACGTTCGCCCTCGTCGGTGCGGCGTCGATCGCGCTGCTTCACCTGCTCCCGGAGGCGATCGGCGAGATCGGCTGGCTCGCGCTGCTCGCGGCGGCGTCTGGCTTCGTGGCGCCGGCGGTGCTGGAGCGCCTCGTGCTCGGGGACGCTGGGGCTCACCGGACGCCGACGACGGCGCTCGCGATGGGGTACGCCGCGGTGCTCGCGCATCAGTTCGGCGAGGGCGCGGCGGTGGCGTCGCTCTCACGGGTTGGCCAGCTCTCGCTCCCTGTCGTGCTCGTGATCGCCGCGCACACGGTGCCGCTCGCCATGGTGGTGGCGATTCAGGTCCTCGAGGTGAAGGCCGACGCCGGCGGCAAGCGCGCCATGAGCGCTGCGCTGGCGGGCATTGCGCTCGCCACGGTGGTTGGCGCCTTCGCGACGCGGCTTGTCGACCTGGAGCACCTCGAGGTGATCGAGCCCTGGCTGCTCTCCGCGGTCGCGGGCCTCCTCTTGCACGCGCTCTCGCACGAGGCGGTCGCAAGCGGCCCAGCGACGTCTCTGAG